>JAXMBA010000015.1:0-2750 GCA_046350095.1 Gemmataceae bacterium | reverse complement strand
AGGAACGTCACGCCGGTCTCCGACATGAACTGGGCGGTGTCCTTCGTGCCCCCGTCACCGGCGAGGAAGACGATCGAGCCCACGTTGAAGCCGTACCAGCCGAACCACAGCAGGCCCGCGCCGACCATGGTGAGCGTCAGGTTGTGCGGACGCATCGGTTCCTTGCCGAAGCCGACCCGCTTGCCGATGATCAGCGCCAGGATGCCGCCCGCGACACCCGCGTTGATGTGCACCACGGTGCCTCCGGCGTAGTCCTGGGCACCGAGGTGCTCCAGGATGAAGCCGCCGCCCCAGACCATGTGGCCGATCGGGAAGTAGCTGAGCGTCACCCACAGCGGCAGGAAGACCGCCCAGGCCGACAGCTTGACGCGGTCGGCGATCGCACCGCTGATGAGCGCCGCGGTGATGACCGCGAAGGTCATCTGGAACGCGACGGCGATGTAGGAGTCCCAGCCGACGTCCTTCAGGCCGAACAGGGTGAAGGGGTTGGCGAAGATGCCGCCGACGTCGTTGGGACCGAAGGACGTCGACCAGCCCCAGAGGACATAGACGATCCCGACGATGCCCAGCGAGACATAGGACATCATCATCATGTTGAGCACGGACTTCGAGCGGCTCATGCCGCCGTAGAACAGGGCGAGCGCAGGCGTCGTCATCATCAGGACGAGCGCGGTCGCCACGATCATGAAGGCGTAGTAGCCGTCCACGGAACCTCCAGGCTTCATTCGTCACGGACGGGCCCAGCGGGGCTGACGGCGCTGTCGGCACATGCACCCGTCCTCGTGGGCCACAGCCTGCGCGGTGCAGGTTTCGCCGTACGGCGCGCCGTGTTGCGGTCTCGCAACGTCTGGGCTCCCGGTGTTACGCCCGTGTGAACGCCGTACGGCGCGCGTGCCGCTCGGCGACGTATCCACGCGGCGCATCGGCGGCTCCTCAGTTCGTCGCCACAGGCGGCCGATCACGACCGGGGGTGAGGACATGCACGAGGCCGATCTGGTGCTCGAAGGCGGCGGCGTCAAGGGCGCCGGGCTCGCCGGTGCGGTCCACGAGCTCCGGGAGTCGCACCGCTTCGACCGCGTCGCCGGGACCTCGGCGGGTGCCATCGTGGCGGCCCTGGTCGCCGCGGGGCTCGACGACCGGCTGGAGGACCTGACCGTCGAGACCGACTTCTCCGCGTTCCTCGACCGTGGGGTGCTGGGCTCGTGGCTGGGGCTCCTGGGGCAGAGCCTCGACGTCCTGCTCCGCGAGGGCATCTATGCCGGCGAGGCGCTGCACCGCTGGATCCGCGACCAGCTTGCGGCCGCGGGCGTGCACACGTTCGGCGACCTGCGCCGGCCCGGTGCCACCTGCCGGACCCCTGTGCAGCAGCGCTACCGGCTCGTCGTCATCGTCTCCGACGTCTCGCGGGGCCGCATGCTGCGCCTCCCCTGGGACTGCGAGGAGCTGCTCGGCTGCGACCCGGACACCCTCTCGGTCGCCGACGCGGTCCGCGCCTCGGCGTCGATCCCGTTCTTCTTCCGCCCCTGGCGCATCGCCGTCGCGCCCGAGCTGGCCCACGGCCGCCGCGAGCTCGTGCTCACCGACGGGGGGATGCTGTCGAACTACCCGATCGGGCTCTTCGACGACGAGATGGAGCGCCCGACCCTGGGCGTGAAGCTGTCGGCGCGGATGCCGATGTCGCGCCAGCACTGGCGCGACGTGGACGACCCCGTGACGCTGGCCAAGGCGCTGGTGACGACGATGACCAACGCGCACGACCAGATCTACGTCGACCAGGCGTCGGTCGCCTCGCGGACCATCTTCGTCGACGCGTCGGGCGTCTCGACGACCGACTTCGACCTCACCGACGACCAGAAGGCCGGCCTGTTCCGCTCCGGACGCCGGGCCGCCACCCGCTTCCTCGACGGGTGGGACTTCGAGCGCTGGCGGGCCGAGTACGCCCCCGCGGCCTAGCCGACTCCCGCCGAGGGACCTGCGCCGGGAGGGGGTCGCTCGTCCCGTCGGGGACGGGCGGACGCGGGACAAAGCACCCTCGTGAGGGCACCCTGAGAAAGGTCACGATTTAGCATCGGTGCGCGATCTGTGCTTAGAGTCGTCGACCCCCACCTCAGGAGTACACCCCCATGATTCGAAAGATTGCCTCAGTTTGCGTTGGTCTGGCACTCGGTGCCGGCCTCCTGGTCGGCCTCGGCGTCAGCCCGGCGGGAGCGGGCGGGCTGCCCCCCACGATGCTCGGCCCCGGCGACGCCCACGTGCACAACGTGAAGGACAAGGCCATCCTCCGGATGAACAAGTACGGCCTCGTCTACATCGCCGGCCAGCAGAACTCGCACCTCACGGTCACCTACCTCGCCGACAGCAACAGCCTGCGCTACCGCGACACCGGCACCAAGCGCATCGCCGGGCTCGCCAAGGGCTGCCACCGCGAGGGTGTCCGCAAGGGCATCTCGGCGGTCTGCAAGGTCCCCGCCCGCTTCGACGGCCGCAAGATGTTCGTGCAGGTCTGGCCGCGGCTCGGCAACGACTATGTCGACGGCCGCGGCCTGGGCGCGCGGTTCCGCCTGTGGGTGCTGACCGACGCCGGGCAGGACGTGGTCTACGGCGGCGCGGGCGCCGACTTCGTCAACGGTGCCAAGGGCAACGACCGCGCCTACGGCTTCGGCGGCAACGACTGGCTGCGCGGCGGCCCGGGCGGCGACCGCCTGGTCGGCGGCGCCGGGCGCGACCGCATCGCGCGCAACTGACGCAGC
>JAXMBA010000014.1:0-9669 GCA_046350095.1 Gemmataceae bacterium | reverse complement strand
CGCCATGAACAAGGGGTTCGCCCCGGTGCTGAGCAACCAGCGGGTGCAGCAGTGGCCGGTATCCGAGGTAAAGTCGGTCCGGGGCAAGAGTACCGGCACGCCCGAAGGGTATCAGCAGTTCAAGGACAATCAGGACGGCATCAACTACGCCCAATGACCGCCGCAGCCATCGCCCCTCGCCCCTGTCGCCCCCGGAGACGCCCCATGCTCGTGCGCTGTTTGAACCCCGACTGCTCCGAAGCCGACAACGACGGCCCGCCGGTATTCGACTTCGAGGCCGACGAGCCGAAGTGCCCGAAGTGCGGCGCCGACCAGCGGACGGCTCCCCAGACGGTCGTGACGCGGGCAACCATCCACTACCTCGTCAACGACCCGAAGGGCGGCATCCGCACGCCGCACGGCGGCCGGGCCGTCGCGTGCGACCCGGCCGGCCGGAAGCTGCCGAAGCACGCGACCGCGGTGCCGGACGCGGTGACGTGCCCGGAGTGCCGTGCAAGTGCCGTCTACCGCGAGCACGTAGCCGGTACCGTGGATCAAAGCCAGCAGATCAGCCCCGGGGTGCCGCCGCAGGCCGCCTCGGGGACGATCGGCGGGTAAGCCATCAGGTCCGCCAACACGGGAGACGACAGATGCCGCTCGGTACGTTCGTGGCGGGCAGATACTCGCTCACATACAATAGCGTTGACGCCGGGCTCTCCCGCGACGGGCACCGGCTCAACGTCAACTTCCTGAAGCGCGCCATCGACCAGTCCGACCTGTACGGGCGGACGCTCATCGACTCGCTGTACATGGGCGTCCGGTGCCGGCTGACGCTTCAGGCACTGGAGTACGCCGCCAAAACGACCGGCCCGCTCTGGCCTTACGCCGCGCTCGGCGTGCTGGGCGGCACGTCCCGGCTCGACTCGAACCTCGCGCAGACGATCGTGATGACGGCCACCGCCGGCACGCCCGCGGCCGCGGCGCCGGCGACGTGGACCGCCTCGAAGGGGATCATCGCGGAGAACAACAACGCCGACCTCTTGTACGGCGCCGATCTGCGAGAAGTGCCGCTGAGTTTCCAGATCTACCCCTACGACGCCAGCGGCACGATCAAGCTGTGGGTCGAAACCTGAGTAGCCCGCGGGGCCGGCCGTGTTCATCACCATCCGCCCCGCCGACCACCCGGGCGTCACCACCGCCGCGGTGGCGCGCGTCGCCCGGGGGATCGCGGGCCGCGAGCCGATCGGCCAGGACGCGGTAACGCGGGTGCTGCTGCCCGTCGCCATTCGGCTGCTCAGCCTCGTCCAGCAATCATTCTTGGTCAAATCCCGAGGGCAGACCGGCCCCGACGGTATCACATGGTCGCCGCTGTCGCCGAAGACCATCGCGGCTCGTCGTACCACGCCGGCCGAACTTCGGTCGCTGGGGATTCGGGGGAAGCGCGTCCGCGGCCTGCTGACGCCAACCGAAGACCGCCGCTGGCGGGGCATCTTCGCGTCCCGCCTCGCCGCATTCCGGTCCGCCGGGATGGGCGACGGGGAAGCGAGGGCGAGAGCGGCCGCGAACGCCTGGGCCATCCTGAAGGGCGAGGGCGCGCAGACCAAGTTGCAGGTGCTCGGCTCGCGCAAGGTGGACATCGGCCGCGACACGGGGGCGTTGTTGCGGTCGCTGACGCCGGGCGTCCGCCTCGACGGCCAGCTGTTCGACCTGCGGGCAATCACCGCAGCCACCGGTGCCGTCGGGCAACTCCTCGACGTGCTCACCCCCGGGCGCGTCACGGTCGGGTCGAACGTCCCCTACGCCGGCAAGTTTCACGCGAAGCGCCCGTTGTGGCCGACGAACGGCACCCTGCCGCCGGCATGGCAGCGGGAGCTGACCGCCGTACTCATCCGCTCCATCGTCGCCGAGGCCGGGAGGACACCGTGAGTCTGCGCGCCATGCTCCAGGCGACCCGCGACGCCATCCGGGAAACCCTGCACCTCGACAAGACGGGGTGCCAGGTGACGGCCGACGGCCGGCCCGACCCGATGTGCGGGCAGGAGTTCTGGGCCGTCCACCCCGGCGGCGCCTCGAACACCGCCAACAACTATCTCGACGAGCGCTGCGACCTTCAAGTGACCCTGACCGTGCGCACGGGTTGGGCGGCTCAGGACCGCATTGGCGAGGAGGCGATTCTGCAGGCCGTGGACGGCCTGATGGCGAAAGCAGAACGTGTGCGTAGCCTGCTGCACCAAGAGTACCCGGTCATGGATCGCGCGAACGCATTGATCCCCGGGACCGCCGAGTATTGTGAGTTGCGAGGCGGCACGCCCACCGTCAACGGGTTCGTCGAGCCGTTACGGTTCCAGTCGATGACCTACCTGGGGCCGAAGGGACTGGACTGGTTCTGGGCGGAAGGCGTGTCCGACGACACAACCGGGCTCGCGGTGCAGTTGTCGTTCACCGCGGCCAGACGGCTGCAATACTACGAGAACGATTCGTGACCGCGGCTCACGCCCAAAGAAGCGGCCCCCGGTTGCCCGGGGGCCGCTCGCGTTGACGGGTCAGGTGATGGGCGACGGGACGTGCGTCCTGACGTGCATGGCGGCGGTGCTTCACCTCGGAACCTGATCGGCGTCGAGCACGTCGGCCGCCCGCCGGCCGAACGCCTTGCGGGCCTTCTCCTCATCCCCGGTGGCGACCAGGACCGCGGCGCGAATCTGTGACGGCGACAGTTTCGCCGCGGCGGGCGACGCCAGCAGTTCCTCGGCCAACAGCGCCTCCATCTGGACGAGCAGGTTCAGTCGGCGGCCGGCGGGGAGTCCGGCGATGTCGAACCCGTAGAAGCGGGAGAGCCGGGCGTCGGCCCGGCGGGCGCGTTTCCCAGGAGCCCTCTTCCGGCGGCGGTGACGGCGTTGTGCAGTTTCAGCGCGGCGCCGCCGGACACCCCCGGGAACCCCACGGTCGCCAGGTACGCCTGCACGCCCTCGACGAACTCGATGTTCTCGGCGTGGGTCATCTGGTCGCCGTACTTGCCGCGAATCGCCTGCAGGTGGCAGTAGGCGTGGTACAGGTCCACCACGGCCTCGTGGTCGCCCACCTTGATGGTGGCGAACCCGGTGTCGGGAATTTCCAGGTCTGGCACGGGGGGAACACTCCGCGGTGAAGGGGATGCACCACCGGATGATCCGGGCTACGCGGGTAGCGGCCAGAATCGCGGCATGGCCGACGAAGCACGCCTGTCGATCGTCATCGAGGAGCCGCGAACCGCCCCCGGGGCGGCGCCGGGCGGGTCCCGCCCCGTGGACGAATTGCCGTCGTGGTACCCCCGCTACCGCGAGTTGCGGAACCGCGCGGACATGGGACAGTCGATCTCGCCCGGGGAGCGGGCCGAGCTCGACGGGCTGAGCCGGAAGTTGACGGAGTTTGCCGACACCCCGGTTCCGGCGGCGCCGCCGGTCATCACCTTCCGCCCGCCGACGCCTGCGCCGCCCGGCTGGGCCGTCCCGCCGGCCGCCGCGGACGAGCCCGCCGCCCCCACGGCCGACGAACTCGACGACCTGCGGGCCATCTTTGGGATGATGGGGGGCGGGGCGGCGCCGCCGGCCGCCACCTTCCGCCCGCCGTCGCCAGCGCCACCGGGCTGGGCCGTCCCGCCGTCGGTGCCGCCGGCCACGTACCAGCCGCCGCCCGTCGCCCCGGCCGGCATCACCTACCACGCCCCCTCCCCCGCGCCGCCCGGCTGGGCCGTGCCGGCGGCCGGGGGCGGCCAACCGCCCCCGCTCCCGCCGCCGCCCGCACCACCCGCGCCGCCGCCCGAGCCGGGGGCCGGCGGCCCCGGCTTCCCGGGCTGGGAGAACGCCTACCGCTCGACGGCCACGTCGCCGGGGCGGTTCGGTGACCCGGCCGGGTTCGCGGGCTCGGCGACGGCCGCACAGGGGGAGTACGTCGCCGGCCAGCGTCAGGCGCACACCGACCGCCTGAACCGCGAGTTCCGCGACGAGATCGCACAGGGGGAGGCGGCCCGCGCCGAAAGCGCGGCCGCGTTCGACGCCGCGACCGCCTCCATGCCCGGCTGGGGGAAGGCGGCGGTGGGGGCGGCGGCCGGCACCGCCGAGGCCGCGGCCGTCGGCGGGTCGCTGTCCGCCGGCGCCGCGTCCGGCGCGATGGCCGCCGCAGGGGGGCCGATCGGCCTCGCCCTCGCCGCGAACGAGTTGAAGGAGGCCATCACCGGCAAGGTGCTCGACAGCATCAAGGGGCTCGGCGACGCCGCCAAGAAGGCGGCCGGGAACGACCACCTCGGGCTGTTCCAGGACGCCACCGGGAAGGCGGTCGGGGCGCTGGAGAAGCTCCCCATCGCCGGGGAGACGATCGCGCTGCCGCTCAAGGTGGCGGCCACCGCGGCCACCGCCTTCACCGACGCGGCAAACGCCTTCGTGGCGAGGGGGCGTGAACTGTCCGGGCTGAGCGCCCCGCTGGCCGGCGCCGCCGCCTATCAGGACGTGCGCGGGTACCAGGCCGACGTGCGGGAGGCGCAGGAACTCGGCCCCGGGCTCGGCGAACTGACGCGGTTGATGACCGACCTCAGCGTCACCTCCCGCGAAGCACTGCTGCCCATCAAGCAGGTCGTGGTCGAGGTGCTGACCGGCGCCGCGATGACCGTGAAGGAACTGGCGCAGGTGGTGCTGTCGACCATCCGCGAGCTGCCGCTGGTGTCGGACGAGATCAAGGAATGGGCCAAGCGGGTGCTCGGCGCGCTGGAGGGCGACACGGCCGTGATCGACCCCATCGAGGACTGGCTGAAGGCCGCCGACGGCTTGGGTGCCGGGCCGGCCATCCCGGGCGGCGCGGTCCGGCCCGGCGCGGACGCCATCACCCCCCTGCCAATCTTTTCGAGGTAAGCCGTGGGAACGCTGGCGTACACCAACCTGCCGGACGAGGGCGTCGTCTCCTACGGGGGGTGGCAGTTCCCGCCCACCACGTACACGGCGTCCGTGGAGGCCGTGCCGGAGTGGGACCGGGCCAAGCGCACCGTGATCTTCTCCCGCGTCCGCATCGCGCTGCAGGCGTACCTCACCGGCACCGCCATCGGCGACGCCGCCCGCGCCGTCGTCCAGGTGCTCAACCGGCCCGCGCTGCCGTTCGTCTACACCGGCCACGGGTACAACTTCGCCGTCAACACCGGCTCGTACAAGGACGTGCAGTGGGGGCCGAAGCCGTCGGCCCGGCTCGAAGTCCTGGGGCCGCACGCCTCGGTCCTGCACTTCACCATCGAGGTCTGCACCCCCGACTACCCCGGCGCGCGGATGGCCAGGGCGCCGATGGAGTTCGGGTTCGCCGTCAACTACGACCGCGACGAGGCGGGGTACACCACCCGGCGGGTAAGCGGCTACCTCCGCATCCCGATGACCCGGAACGGCCCCAACGACCGCCGGCTGCCGGACAACATCGACTCGTACCTGGAGGACGTGTACCCGGGGCTGATCGAGGGGTTCCGCCGCACCACCAAGACGTGGGAGATCAACGCCGCGAAGGACGGCGCGGATTTTCACGTCGTCGACGAGCAGATGCCCCCGAACGTGCCCCCGCCGGGGGTGGTGTACGCGACGGCGCGGCACGACCTGCAGAGCACGCCCGGGAAGATGACGGAGTGGAACGGCTCCCTCGACGCCACCTACGAGATCGCGCGCAACGGCGTGGCGACCGTCGCCGCGGCGCGGGACCACTTTTTCGCCACCCTGAAGGACCGAATCCGGCACACGATCGACACCGTGAGCCGCATGGAGCCGGTGGTGCAGGCCGGCGGCGGGCGCACCTCCGTGCTGGCCATCCCGGTGTCGTTCCGCATGAGCGAGCCGGACATCTTCGGCCGGACCGTCGTCCAGTACGCGATGCAGTACAAGGTGGTCGGCGCGAGCCTCCGGTCGATGCTCCAGGCGTCGGGCCAGTGGCGGCCGTCGCCGGGGTCGGACTGGCGGAAGTGGGCCACGTCCCTCGGCCCCGTCCTCGGCCCCCGGGGGCACGCGGGCCTGGCGTTCTCCATCGCGGACGACCGGATCGTCGATTTGTTCCAGCCGGGGCCGACCACCTCCGCCGTCGGCACGGTGCCGCCGCGGCGCGGCCAGAACTTCGCCGCCGTCCCGCGCGACGTGTTCCCCGAGCCCACCGCCGAGGGGAGCTACATCCACTTCCGCAACGGGCTGTTCCTCGAAACCGACAGCGGGGTCGTGGAGATCCGCACGCTGCCGACGGACCCCCGCGCGGCCGCCGGCGACGTGTACGGCGGACCCACGGCCGGCGGCGGGGTCGCGGCCGGGGCGATCGGGGCCGCGGTCGGGACGATCGCGGGCGCCTTCCCGGGCGTCTGGGCGAACACGGACTTCTTCTTCCCGCCGCCGCGCACCGCCGAACAGCAGAAGAAGGGCGGGATGCAGAAGAAGCAACCGCCCCAGCGGCGTGCCCGCCAAGGCGGCGTTCTGTTCATGCGCGGCGAGGCGCTACGTGCCCGCTTCGCCGTACCCTGCCCGGCGGTGGAGCGGTGGGGCGACGCCACGCTGACGCCCGCCAACCGGCGGGACATGGGGGAAGGGTTCTGGTCCGCGGTCGTCGGCAACGCCGTGTGGCCGATCCACTACGCCCGCTGGAACCTGCGGTTCATCCTCGACGTTGTGCCGGCCGGCGCGCCGCCCGCGCTGCCGAACCCGCTGCTGGGCGGCGGCGGGGCCGACGCCGCGAACCTGGGGCCGGGTGTCGGCGACCCCCTTCAGGGGGCTCAGCCCGGCTTGGCCGTCGCCGGCGCGATCGGTGGGGCTGTCGCAGCTGCACTGCCGAGTTGGGCGGGCGGGGGCTAGCGAAGGGCTTCGCGGACACGGCGGTAGAGGCTGGCGTCTTCCTGGGCGTCCCGCGGGTACAACACAAAGCGATTCCACGCGGTTGCTCGCGGTCCGAGCGATGCCGCAAGGTTGGACGCCGCGAGATCGCTCGGCGTCAGCGCGACGTGCACCTTCTGTTTCGTCTCGTCGTCGATCAGGAACGAGTTGAGAATGTCTGCCGTGCTGAAACCAGCCCCCGACACCCGCACTTCCACGCCCTTCGTCTTCAGATGCGCAGCCAGGTCCGCGTGGTTCCACTCACTCCGCGGCTTCCCGGTGTTGCCCGCCTGCGGCCCCACGACGGGCGTCTTCCCCGGGGGTTGTACGCCGCCCCCCTTCGTCGTCGGCTCCGCAGCAACATCCCGGTGGCGATTCAGCGCGAGCGTGACGCCGACGGCGGCGGCGCAACCGGTGGCGAGCACCAGCGCCACGAGGAGCAGGAGGCGGTTGCGCGCGGCCCGGTTGCGGCGGGCGGCGAGGCGGAGTTCGAGGGGGGTCGTCGGCTCCATGTGCGTCATCGGTAAGAGGTTCAAGCGGCCGGGCGGCGGTATTGCTCGGGTCGCCCCCCGTAGCGGCTACCCTCCGGGCATGGCCGCCCCCGAAGACATCACGCGCCCGGCGAAGCTCGCCGGCTACCGGCCCAACGTGCTGGCTGGCTCCCTCTACGGATATGGGTCGACGGCCGGCCACCATTCACATGGTGGTACGCAGATCGAATGCGTCAAGACCCGCAGGTCCAGATGGGCCTCGGTACATCCGCGCCCCGCTGTACGGCGCGACGTGGAAGGTGGCGCCGACCCTGGCGGCCGTCGAGAGCCAGCAGCGGCAGTCGGAGCACGTCTACCGCAAGATGCTCCTCCGTCGTCCGGTTCTTCGAGTACGGGGTGGACGGCGGCGAGCTGGTGTACGCGCGGCAGGTCGGCGGAAGACCCGCATCCACTTCAAGGAGTACCTGAACGTCCACCCGCGCGACCTGCAACCGATCCTGCACCCGCGGGCGCCGGGGCGGCTGGTCTGCCTGGGCGTCGGCAACGTGGAGGGGACCGGGGCGCTCTACCTCGACCGGCGGCACTCGTTCTTCTTCCGCGGCGAGGCCGAGTACGGCGTGTGGTGGGGGCGGCCGCGGCTGGCGGGCGCCTACGCCCCGTGGTTCGACAAGGCGAGCCGCCACGCCGCCAACGACATGCTCCGGCTGTACTACCGCAAGGCGAGCTTCCGCGGCCCGACGATGTGGTACCCGCCGGGCGAGACGAACATGGGCGGCCCCGAGACGGGCGACCGCTACATGAGCAACCAGGACATCGCCCGCGAGCTCGTGGAGAAGTTCGAGACGGGCGGGGTGATGGCGCTGCCCAGCATCTTCGACGACAAGGGGAACTCGTTCTGGCGGTGGGAAGACCCGAAATCCTTCACGGAGATGAGCGGGCTCCAGGACTACAAGAAGATGCTCGACCGGGACATCCTCGTCGGGCTGGGCATCCCGCCGGAGCTCGTGGACGCGGCGACGGTCGGCAGCGGCTACAGCGGCCGGGCGATCCCCGCGCAGGTCTTTTTCACGTCGATGGACGAGACGGTCGCGCTGATCCTCGACGCGATCGACCGGCAGGTGCTGCGGTGGCTCGTCCGGGCCAACTTCGGCCGGGTGGGGTACGTCATCAAGCCGAATTCGCTCGCGCAGCAGGTGGCCGCGGGGCCGCCGCAGCCCGGGATGCCGGGGGCCGGGGCGCCGCAGCAGCCGGGCGGGCCGACCCCGTACCAGGGGCCGCGCGGCGGGCACGGGCACGTCGACCCGCGGACCGGGCGGCCGGTGTACGACCGCAAGCCCCGGGTGCGGCTGTCGCTGCGGGCCGACCCGGCGGTCGGGGCCGCGGAGGCGCGGCGGCTGTGGGACGAAACCGCGGCGGGCGTGCTGGTGCCGGCCACGACGCCGGAGCCGATCCGGCTGTCGCTCGCGTCCGCGTTCTCGGATGCCGACCACCCCCGCGAGACGGCGGCGCACGACGGGAAGCGGCCGGGGGAGTTTGCTCCGAAAGGCGGTGGTCGTCATAATGGCGACATGAGCAGCGAGAACGCAGTGATGCCGCAACCGGACGGCTCGGACCCGGGATATGTGTGGCGGGTTCTGCCAAAAGGGGGCGACATCCACGCCAGCCGCTCGCTCGACTCCAACGATGACGAGATCGACGGCGTATTCGTCTTCGACAACCTCAACGAACTCGCAGCGATCGACTGGATGAACGAGAAGGACGTGGAGTTGGTAAAGATCAAGGTTGACCCCGGCGACACCTTTCACACGTCCGACCAGGAAGGCGTCGGGCTGAAGGCGGGGCGGGGGGCAATTGTTGCCCGCCGCCCGTTCGACGACGTTCGATCGGTTCGGAGGTGGGCGGTGGCCGCCCAAAAGAACCACTGGCAAGAGCCGGACGACGACTGACATATCCCGCATCGGGTAGCCCCCACACTCGGGGCATGGCCACCACGCTCTACAAGCCCCTCCCGGACGGCCGGTACGTCGCGTTCGACCCGCGGGAGGGGACGTACCTCGTCGTCGGGGCGGAGCACGTCCCGCCGCTCGCACCGCTGCGGCTGTCGCAGGCGGCCGCGCCCGCCCCGGGGCCGAAGGGCGACGGCGGGCGGAAGTCCCGCGCGCTGCTCCTGATGGCGATGCTGGAGTTCCAGCGCCGCGCCCACCGCGTCGGGATGCCGGACGCCGCGCAGCCGTACCTCGACCACCTGGCGAAGCTCGCGGCCGACCCGAAGGCGGCGCGGAAGGCGATTCGCCTCTCCTGGCGCGCCGAGGCCTACACCGACGGCCGGCAGCACCGCTGGCAGTTCAAGG
>JAXMBA010000013.1:0-12460 GCA_046350095.1 Gemmataceae bacterium | reverse complement strand
CCGCCGGCGACTACCCCAGCGCCTTGAACGCGCCCGCCACCGCCCCGCCGATCACGTCCCCGAGGTTCGCCGGCAGGTTCGCCGCCTCCGCGCCGCCGCCCCCCAGCAGCGGGTTGGGCACGACCGGCGCCCCGGCCCCCGGCACCGTGTCCATCGCGTACCGCAGCCGCCACCGCGCCGCGTGGACCGGCCAGAGGGTGTTCCCCACGACGCCCGTCCAGAACCCCTCGCCGCGGTCCGGGCGGTTCGCCGGCGTGAGGGTGGCGTCGCCCCAGGTGCTCGCGGACGGCGCGGGGATGCTGTACTTGAGGCGGACGGCGCGGCCGACCAGCCACAGCGCGCCGCCCTGCCGGCCGCGGCGCTGCGGCGTCTGCTTCACGTCGAGCCCGCCGTCGCCGAGGAACGCCTGCTTCAGCGGGCCGAAGAACACCGGGTTCGCGTCGAACACCTGTTGCAGCACGCCCGGGATGGCCGCAACGGCGCCGCCGATCGCGCCCGCCGCCACGCCCCCGCCGGCTGACGGCTTCCCGTACACGTCGCCCTTCGCGGTGCGCGGCTTCGTCGGCAGCGTCCGCACCTGCACGACGCCGTTGTCCGTCTCGACGAACACGCCCATCTCGTAGCTCACCCAACTCCGGTCCGGCGTCGGGTCGGGGAAGATGCCTTGCGGGATCGGCCCGGCGTACCGCCCCTGCTGGTTCAGGTTGCCGGCCAGCGCCAGGTTCGGCGGCACCGGCTGGAGGAGGTCGACGATGCGGTCGTCGTTCGGCGAGAACACCAGCCCGGCGTGCCCGCGCGGCCCGAGCACCGGCCCCAGCGACGCCACCCACCGCTGCCAGTTCGACCCCGGCACCGGCCGCCACATGCCCGACGCCTGGAGCATGGTCGGCAGGAAGGCGTCACTGACGAGGTACGTCAGCCCGAACTTGGCCTTCGTCCGGCCGTAAATCTCCGGCTCGGCCATCGAGAACGACACCGGCGTCACGACCAGCCGCCGCGGGCCGCCGCCCCCGCTGCCGCCGCCGTTGCTCAGCTCCGACGTGGAGCCGTCGCCGAAGTGCGACAGGGTGTAGTTCACCCGGTCCTTGACCAGGGCGAAGAAGGCGTCGCGGGCCGCCGCGACGGTCGCCGCGCCGGTGCGGGCGATCTCGTAGGTGCCCTCGATGTGCCCCTGCCACTTGACGTACTGGCCGGGCAGACAGTGGATCGAGTGGCTGGCGTGCGCCTCGACGACGCCCGGCGGCGGGGTCGACGGCGGCATCTGCGTGTCCACCACCGTCCAGTCGAGCCGGCACTTGTCGTCGGACAGGTGCGCGGACTGGCTCGACCGCCGGAACCCCGGCAGCAGCGCGGGGGTGATCGACTCGCGGAGCCGGTCGGCGCTGTCGGTCAGCGTGCGGGCGGCCGGGGCCGGGCGGGTCTGTGGGATGCGGACGAACGCGGTATAAGTCCTTGTGGTGTAGCCGCTTGCGTCAACGTCGTAGGAGAGCGAAAAGTTGAACTCCATCGGCGCGTAGTCGAACCGGGCGCTGGGGCCGTCGGGGATGCGGACCGTCACCGAGAACGTCAGTTCCGCGGCGTTCCCGCCGCCGAGCGGCTTCACGCTCGCCTCGGTCGGCTTCGGCCCCCAGCACACGTCCTTCGGCCCGCCGACGTTGACGGTCAGCCCGTACCCGCTACCCGTGTACACGAACTGGTAGGCCGGCTTCGTGAGGATCTGCGTCACCGCGCGCACGGCGGCGTCGATGGCCGTGCCGGTGACGACAGCGCGGAGGGAGATGCTGATTTCGTTGTAGACGACGGTGCGGCCGGCCTGGTCGTACTGCGGCCGGACGTGCAGCGCGGTCGTCTCGACGTTCGATGGGAACGTGTACGCGCCGTAGCGGATGACGGCGCTGGTGGGCAGATCGGCCATGCCCCGAGTGTCGGGGCTACCCGCGTCACCGCGCGAAGACGGGCAGCTCGAGCCCGCCCGGCCCGCCCGGCTGGCCGAACCCCGGCCCCGTCACCGGCGCCCCGGCGGGGATGTACGACTCGGCGCCCATGCCGTCGGCCGCGTTCAGCCACCGCTGGATCAACTCGTCCGACGGCGGGGTGGGCTTGTCCTCCTGCGCGGAGAGGTACCGGATCAGCCGCTTCGTGAGGGTCAGGAGCGGCGACCCCATCGTGCCGAACGCCAGGTCGATCTTGCCGTCGTTGCGCTGAATCCAGTTCCCGACCGCCTGCCGGGTTTCCTCCGTCCTCTCCAGCACCATCACCAGCGTTTCCAGCCGGTCCGCGATCTTCTCGAACCCGCCGGCCAGGAACTTCGCAATCGCCTGCTTGGCGGGTTCGATGAGCACGCGGAAGGACGTGTCGGCGCGGCTCTGCGCGTCGATGAGCCGGGCCACGTCGGGGCCGATGGCGTTGGCCTCACGGATGTCGGCGCGGAGGCTCCGCACGTCGGCGGTGGCCGTGGCACTCGCCAGCGCGCCGTTGTAGCCGGCCAACTCCCGGCCCCGGGCCGCGAAGGCGTTGGCCGTCTCGGCGAACGCCACGGCGCCGGCCGCGGCCACCTTGAAGGCGGCCCCGGTGACGGGCGAGACGGCGTCCATCACCTTCCCGGCGCCGGTCACCGCGTCCCGGAACAGGCCGAGGTGGTCGTTGCCGGCGATCTTCTGGGCCGACTCGCCGAGCGCCTTCAGCCCGCCGGCGGCGGAGTCGGCGGTGGCGTTGAGAACCTCCTTCGCGGCCAGCGCCAGGCCGATCGGCCCCCCGCCGACCGCGGCCATCGCGCCGGACGCGGCGCCGCCGAGGATCGACCCGCCGGCCGCTGCCGCCCGGTAGCCGCCGACTGCGGCCCCGAGCATGGCCCGCCGACCGCGCCCGAAGTGGGCCGTCGCCGTGTCGAACGCGGTGCGTTTGTCGTCTTCGGCCGCCCGCCACGACTCGAACTGCCGGCGCCACGCCCGGCCGCCGCGCCGCTTCTTCGCGGCCTTGTCGGCGGCGATGCGGTCGGCGATGGCGGAGGTGCCGGCCGCCGCGGTCGCGGGCCGCGGTGGTGCCGGCCATGCCGTGGCCGGCCGTCGCGCTGCGGTACAGGCTGTCCCAGCCCGGGAAGCCGCGGCCGGAGTCGCCCGGGTCGGCCGGCGACGGGGGCGGGGCGCCGCCCCCCGGCGGGCCGCTCGGCGGGCTTCACCCGGGCGGGCGCGGGGGACGGCGGCTGGTAGATGCCGAGCGGCGAGGCGACCGGCGGCGGTGGGGCCGCGGGCGGCGCGGGCGCCGGGGCGGCGAGCCGGGCACGCACTGGGCACCGCGGCCGACGGCGGGCGGAACGTGACGCCGGCCGGCTGGGCCGCGGGGGCTGCGTGGCGGTCGCCGCGGGGGCCGGCGGCGGGGCCGGGGCGCCGCTGACGTACTCCGTCAGCTTCCGGCTGAGGTCGTCGAGCTCCTCCCGCTCCAGCGCGTCCAGCGGGATCCGCCCCGCGTCCGCGCGGTTCCGCAGCTCGCGGTATCGCGGGTACCACCCGGGCATGTCGTCGGCCGGGCGTGCCGCGGCCCCCGCCGAGGTGGCGCCGGCCGGTTCTTCGATGACGATGGTCAAGCGGGCTTCGTCGGCCATGAGGCGATTCTGGCCGCTACCCGCGTAGCCGTGATGCTCCGGGGGTGCCATCCCCCGACCCGCGGAGTGACGACGTGCCCAACCTGGACATTCCCGACGACGGCTTTCTCACGGTGAAGATCGGCGACGCCGTGCAGACCGTGGACGCCTACGAGAGCTTCAACCACGTCAACGGGCTCCGCTCCAGGTACGGCAACGACCTCACGCCGGACGAAGCCAGCGAATACAACGCGGGCGTCGTGCAGCACCTCCTCGCGCTCGGCTTCCCGCGGGTCAGCCAGGCGGCCGCCGCGAAGTTCGTGGACGCGCTGTTCGGCGCGGTGAAGGCCATCCAGGGAAAAGCGGAAGCCGGGCCGACGCCCGGCTCGCCCGCTTCTACGGAGCCGCCGCCCTCCAGCTCCCCGGAGGAGTGAAGCTGCATCTCCTCGCCCACATCGAGGGGCTGAAGGCCGAGGCGCTGCTGGCGTCGCCCCGCGCCGGCGAACTGACGGCGACCGACTACGGCGCCGCGGTGCTGGCCGCGACCGGCGACAAGGAACTGGCCCGGAAGGCGTTCAACCGGCGGGCCGCTGACATGGTGGAAGCCGGAATGAAGCCCGAGTGACACGTCAGGACGCACGTCCCTTCGCCCATCACCCGACCCATCAACGCGACCGGCCCCGGGGGATAACCCGGGGCCGGGCCTTTTAGCGCGACCAATTAGCACTTATTACGGCACCAAAACGCGAGAAACCCCGGGAATAACGGGGTTTCATTGCGCGACGATTACGGCCCAATTAGCACCTATTACGTCTCTGTCCAGAACTTGATTGTGCCGCTCGCGTCGTAGGGGTACACCCGGAACCCGATGGGCGTCTCGCGGTTCGAGGAGTCGTAGACCCACTCGACGTTGTTGTTCTCGCCGAGGATGCACTTGCTGCCCGTCCACGACGCCGGCGCGGCGGCGGCGGGGGTGCCGGCGGTGCTGGTGAGCACGACGCTCTGCGCGAGGTTGCTGTCGAGCCGGCCGATGGTGCCGAGCACGCCCAGCGCGGCATACGGGAAAGCGGGGCCGGTGACGCCCGCCTTGTACTCGATCGCCTGCAGCGTGAGGTTGACGTTCACGCCGCGAAAGACCGCGTCGAGGATGGTGTCGCCGTACTGGTCGGAGCGGTCGATGAGCCGCTTGAGGAACTGGAAGCGGAGGCGGAATCCCTCCTTCGTCAGCCCCAGGGCGACGGAGTTGTAGGCGCCGGTGTACGCGCCCGCCACGAACGTCCCAAGCGGCATGGTCTGTCTCCCGAAACGGTGTGGCGGTAAGCGGTTACTCGGTCGCGGCGTCCGGGTTCACGGCGCCGCCGTGCAGCGCCGGCGGCACGTCCTTCGTGACGACGACGGCCCCCTGGTCGAGGTTACCCGCTACGTCCGCGAGGTAGGCGGGGCTGGCCTTGCACGCGGGGCACGACACCGCGGTGGGCGTGGCCGTGGCGAACTTCGGCAGCTTGGCGCGGGCCGGGTCGCAGGCGACGGCGCGGCGGCCGTTGGGGGTGCGGATCAGCCCGGCCTTGTCGTTGACGAGGTAGTGGATCGTCTCGCGGGGCACGACCTGCCGCGGGTTGTCCTTCATCGCCGTGCTGCACTTCGGGCAGACCGCGGTCGGCGCCTCGAAGTCCAACACGGGCAGTTCGCCGGGGCCGGCGTCGGAGCAGGCTTCGTTCAGGCAGCGGAACAGGGGCACGGGGGATCTCCGTCGGGGGTCAGGTGTCCACGTCACTCGCCACGATCCGCCGGGCGCCGGCGAAGTCGAGCCGCACGGCGATGCCGGTGACGGCGTCTTCCACGCCCTCGGCGAAGAACCAGTTGAGCCCCTGCGGCCCCAGGTACTGCTGGCTGCGGAACCCCAGCGGCTCGACGAACCCGTTGGTCGTCGGCTCGCCGCCGTGGATCTCGCAGTATTTCGCCGTCCCCGGGATGAGCCGGTTGCTCGCGTCCATCACGGGGTATTCCATGTGGACGAGCGCCTTCACCTTCCCGGCCCGGTCGAGCAGCTCGAACACCGCCTCCTCGCCGAGCCGGTCCTGCGGGGAGTGCCCGGTGCGGCGGGTGATGGTGACGGAACAGTCGGCCGACTCGTCGAGGTAGTTGCGCTGGGTGTTCGAGGTGCCGCCCGGGTGGACGGCGTAGAACCAGTCGCCGCACATCGGGTCGGGCCGGCCGTCGGCGGTGACCTGGCAGCTCGTGCGGTCGAGGTGCAGCGCGGCGCGGAGGGCGTCTCGCAGCCCCTCCAGCACGGCCCGTTCGGTCGAGGGGGCGGGGGTGCTCACGACGCCCTCCCGGCTTCCGCCACCAGCCCCCGCAGGATCGCGGCGCCAACCGCCTGCCGCCACGGCTCCGGCAGCCGGCCGGTGGTCGGCCACAGCGGGCGCACGGCGTGGAACTTACCGGCGTAGGGGACGGTGCTGCCGACGGTGACGCGGCCCGGGAGGCTCAGGTCGACGATCTGGCTCTCGACGGCGGGCGCGGCCGTGCCGAGTTGCGGCGGCGGGGTGCGGCCGGTCGGGTCGAGGCGGACGCCGGGGGTGAGTGACCGCAGCAGGGTGCCGGTGTCGCGGCCGATGTCCACCACCCGCCCGCCGAGCACGGCGAGCTTCGTCTTCGCCCCCTGCGCCTTGAGGATGGCCCAGGCGTTCGCGGCGGCGCGGGCGCGGGCCTCCCCCTCGCCCATGCCCTGAGCGCGGAATGCGGCCATGCGTGACGCGAAGATGCCCCGCCACCGCCTGTCCTCGGCCGGCGTCAGGAAGCCGCGGACGCGCTTGCCGGTGATGCCGAACGACTTCAGTTCGGCCCGGGTGGTGCGGCGGGCCGCGACCGTCTTCGGCGACAGTTCCTTCCACACGATGCCGTCTTCGCTGGCCTGCCGCCGGCTCTTGGCGATGAACGCCTGCTGCACCTTCGACAGCAGCACCAGCGCGGCCGGCAGCAGCACCCGCGTCACCATGCCGGGGGGCGGGGCGGCCCGGCCGGCGAGCTGCCGCACCAGCCGGCGAACGGCGGTCGCCTCGGCGGGGGAGGCGGCCCGGTAGGTGATGAGGTTGCTCATACGCTGTAGTTCTGCCCGTCCTGCAAGTCCCGGTGCTGGGGGTAGTCCTCGGCCTGGCCGGTGCTCTTTTGCGTCACCGTCTTCACGCGGCTCGTCGGGTACTGCTGCACCCGCTGGTTCGAGAGCACCGGGGCGAAGCCCTTGTTCATGGCCGCGTCGGGGATGCGCAGCCGGAGCGCCGCCACGTCCTTGAGTTGTTCGGTGGCCCGTTCGAACGCGGCTTGGGCGGCCTGGCTGGCGGGGTTGTTGCGGCGGGTGCAGGCGTAGTACCACGCGCAGTCGGCGGCGATCTCCTTGACCCACGCGGAGGCTTCGAGGGCGGCGGTGCTGTAGTTGAGCCCGGCGTACCCGAGGACGTACTGCGTGGCGCGGCGGAGGACGTAGGCGCGGGCGCGGTCCTGGTCGCCGTCGTCGGCGCGGAGCTGGGCGCCGTCGGCGACCAGCCGGTCACCCACGATCGTCCCAGGTGCAGAAATCAGCCATGCCCCGAGTGTGGGGGCTACGGGCGGGCGGTCAGGATGACGGGATGGTGGGGCCAATCTTGGGTTGCCCGGCGGCCCGCCGCTGCTCCGTCACGGCGTCCCACACTTCGAGGTGGCTCAAGGATGCGGCTACGCGGTTGGTGTGGGTGCTGGTCAGGGCGACCGTGAGCGTCCAAACGGGTCGGCCCCGCCATTGGTGACGGTGATGTCGGCGACGGGGAGCGTGCCGCCGGCGTCGTCGCCAGCCGGCCCGAACGTGCCGCCCGATGGGTTGGTGGTGCCGGTGAGGGTGATCGAAACCGCCTCGCGGCGGCCGACCTGCCACACTTGGTCGAAGCTGTCGGCCATCGGGCTACTCCCAGATTGCCCGGTGAGGGAGCGGGCTTCCCAGGTGCCGGTGAGCGTCGGGGCGCTTCCCAGGTGCCGGCCGGGGTGCGGGGGTGGGCTGCGGCGGCCCCGAAACCCGCCGCTCGTCGTCAGCCGCCCGCCGGCGTCACCGCCCGGCGAGGTACTTCCGCATGACCCGCGTGAGCGACCCGGCCGCCGTCAGCGACCTTAACATGGTCGCGGTGACGGCCCGCACAAACGCCGCGGACCCGGCCGGCGTGGACGAGCCGGCGAGCGACTTCCGGGCCTGCCGAGTCACGGCCCCGACTGCCGTGCCGCGCCCCGCCAGTGACTTCCGGGCTTGCCGCGTGAAACCCCGGACCCGGTGAGCGACCCGCGACGGCCTTCCCCGCGCGGCGAAGGTGGTGCCCTCAACCGCGGTGACGAGAACCCGCCACGGCCTTGAGTACCACCTTGATCGTGGTCAGGGCTCCGCTCAGCGATGCTGCTTCGGCGGCGGCTTCCGCGCCTGCTTCGCCAGCGACCCCGACCCGTAACGCCGCCCTACCCGCGAGAGCCTTCGCCGCCTGCCGCGTCGACGACGCCGCGGCGGCGATGAGCCCGCGACCGCCTTCAACACCACCAACACGATCGTCGTGAGTGCCTGGCCGGCGTGCGCGCTTGCCGGCCAGCGGCTTTTGCGCCTGCTTCGCCAGAGCGCCCGCCGGCGATCGAGGAGCCGGCCACGGCCTTCGCCACGGCCCGCGTCTCGCGGCCCCCGGCGGCGGTCACCTCCCCGGCCAGCACCTTGCCGGGGCGGTTCGTCTCGGCCCCGGCGGGTGTTCGAGGCTGCCCGCGGTCGGCTTCGCGGTGAGCTTCACAGGCGAGCCCGCGGGCGTGCTGCTACCGGCGGTCGGCTTGCTCGTCGCCTTCGTCAGCGACCCGCCCCCGGCGCTGCTGCCCGCAAGGGGCTTGGCCGTCAGCCGAGTCAAAGAGCCGGCTTGCGTCGAGCTGCCGGCGAGTGCCTTCCGGGGTTGTCGAGCCAGCGACCCCGACCCGGTGGTGCTGCCGGCCAGCGGCTTGGCGGTAAGCTTCGTCAGCGATGCGGCGGGCGTCGAGGAGCCGGCGGTGGCCTTCGTGACGACGCGGGTGAGGGTTCCGGCCGCGGTGACGGAGCCGGCCGGGGACGTGGTGTAGGTGGTGCCGCCGCCACCGGCCGCGGCCTTCCCCAGGAACAGCCACGCCGCCGGAGTGAACCGGTTGAGCCCGGTGGGCCACCCTTGTTGCGATTCGACGTAATCCTGCCAGGCGTCGGCGTCCGTGAACCCGCGGGCCAGCACCCGCACGTCGGACGCAATGACGTCACGCGACCCGCCGGCCTGGGCAACCACCGTGTTCGTCGTCGGGGCCGGTGCCGCGGTGGAGTACGCCGCCGTTGCCGTCTGCTTGACGCCGTTGATGTAGAGTGACCCGTTGCCGGCCGCGTCCACCGTCGCCAGCACGCGATACCACGTATTCGTCGCCACCCCGGCGTTCGCCGCGATGTATGACCCGCTGTACCCGACGAGCTTGCGGAACTGAATCTTCGGCGTGGCGTTGCCGTCCAGGCTGACGTTCCAGCCGTCGCCGACACCGCCGTCTACGTTGTTGAAGATCACGACCGAACTGAAGCTGGTCGACGCGAACGACACCCACGCCGCGATCGTGCCCGCCCCGGACCCGGCCAGCGGGTTGCCGGTGACTGTGCCGACGCCGGTGCCCGTGGTCGAGCAGTTGAGCGCCCAATCCCCGCGGGGGGTTGTCGTGCGGGAGTACGCGCCGGTGAGGGCCGCGGTGCCGGACACCCCGGCCGGCTTCGTGAGGTCGAGCCAGTTCGTCGGGGACAGCCCCGGCCCGCCGAACGGGGAGTAGTACCACGCCCGCAGCCCCAGGTTGATCGGGGCGTTCGAGACTGGCGTGTCCCAGTCGATCAACTGCGGCCCGGGGCCGGGCATGGTCGCCCTCCCGGGTCACGCGGAGTTGGTCGTGTCGTAGGGCGTGTAGAGGTACGTGTGGTTGCCGGCCGTCGCGTTGAGGTTCACGCCGGTGTTGTGGGCGACGTACACCACGAATTTCTTGGGGACCGTGCCGCCGAACAGGGAGGCGACGGTGAACGAGAAGGGCATCGCCACGTTGCTCGTGGTCGCCGTCACCTGGATGACCTTCGCCAGCACCATGAAGCCGGACATCACCCCGGCGTTCGTCACCGTCTCGGCGCTCGCCGTCCCGTCGAACACGTCCGGCCACGTCGAGCCATCGAAACTGGCGACGACGTAGAGGCGAATTTCGGTGTTGGCGGTCGGCGTCGTGCCGACCGTGATGTTGCCCTGGATTTGGTAATCGAGTGCCAGTTCCGTGGTGTTGTCCACCACGAACCACTCGTAGCCCGCGAGGAACGTGCTGCTGCTCGCCAGCGACGTGAGGCCACCGGACGAGCTGGTGCCGGTCTGGTAGACGGCCTTGTTGGTCGAGAGCCACGCCCACAGGAACAGCCACAGGGCGAGTATCGCCGCGAAGATCGTGTTCACGGGGTCACCGCCTTCGCGGCTTGCAGGGCGGCGGCGTCAACAGCCCACCCGAGTTCGACGAGGCGGGAGCAGGGCCGCGAGCAGTACGCCGCGAGGGCCACGGCGTCGTCCGCCGTCGCAATGCCGGCGGCGACGAGGGCCGCGACCATGCCGGCCGTCGCCGGGTCGGTCGGGTCCACCTGGCCGCTCCGGGGCCGCGAGCGTCACCGTCGCCACAAGGTCGCAGATGTCGCGGACCTGGCCGGGGTAGTTCGCGTCCGCCACCGCCGCCTTGATCTTCCGCAGCAACCCCCGCCCCGCGAGGAACGTGGCGAACGACCCGACCGCGATCGGGAACGGCTTCGACCGGCGGGTGCCGTCGTGCAGGACCGCGAGCAGCCCGAAACAGGCGTCCGGCGTGAGCATCCCGAAGCGGTAGCTGATCCGCGACCACCGCGCGTGCGCGGGGGCGTCGGCGGGGTCGGGCTCCGGCTCGGCCGGGAACACGTCAGCCCAGAACGGGGCCAGGGCCGCGGCGAGCGGCCCGGACTCGATCTCGGCTTTCAGGTCGGCGGCGGTCATCAAATCCCCCAACTCGCCCGCACGTCCGCGTCGGTGATCTTCCCCTCGTACCCGAGCAGGTCCGGGTTCGTCGTCGAGCCGCGGTTGCCGGCAACCCCGTCGTTCCCCACGCCGGTGGACGGGCTGACGTACAGCCGCTCGCCGTTGGTGCAACCCCGCCGCAGCACGGTCACGATGTTCGCCCACCCGCCGCTGCGGCTCGCCCCGTTCGTCCCCGTGGGCAGGTTGATCGTCGCGTCGTTGAGGCCGCCGCGCAGGGTCGGCTTCGCCGCGTTGAACGTGTTCCGCCCACTGAGCATGGTGACGAGGTTGGTCTGCTTGATCTGCACCAGCAGCGCGCGGTTGTTGTAGAGCAGCCCGTCGTTCGTCCCCTGCGTCGTGTTCGTGGCCGCGGGCGGTGCGTCGTTCGGGGTGTAGTTGCCCCAATTCACTTGGTCGAGGATGTCCGCGACCGGCACCTCGGTCCGCCACACGAGGTACGTCGGGCTCGTCGCCGTGTTGTACCACGCCGCCACCAGCACGGCGTTGTCGGCCGTCTTCTCCACGTCCTTGACCTGCACGCCGCCGACCTGCGACGTGTTGGCCGCCAGGTCGGCGGTGAGCGTCGCCTGCTGGGCCGGAGTGAGCGCCGACGCGACGGTCGCGGTGAGGCACAGGAAGGCCGCGGCGAGGAAGCCGCGGCGGGTGAGCAGTCGCATCAGTGGGGCTCCGTGATGGTCGGGGTCAGCCGCCTTACCCGCCCGAAGGCAGGGTCAGGACGTAAGTCGCCTGCAGGGAGTCAGCCGAGCCCGTCAGCGCCACCCCCGTGAACACCGTGCGGTCCAGCATCGTCCCCGCGCTCGTCGCGGTGAAGATGCCGTGCTCGGTGATCGTCACCGTCGCGTCGGGGCTGAGCGTCGCCACCGTGGTGTAGGTGTTGGTCGAGTTCGCCTGCGAGCCCGTCGGCCGGGTGTTGTCCGTCGCGTACTGCGTGGTGAGTTCCGTCACCAGTGCCGTCTGCGACGCCGATTCGGCCGTACTCCCGGTGCCGAATCCGTGGTACTTGAACAGGTTGCTGTCGCTGGCCCCGCCGCCGATGTCGGCCGCGATGTACGCGACCCCCGCGTCGGTGATGACGCGCCGCCCCAGCAGCCCCAGGTTCGTGACGCTGCCGTCGCGGTGGATGATGCGGCCGTACAGCTCGCCGTACATCGCCGCCAGGCCGCGGGCACGGGCTTCGACGGCCAGCCGCGGGATGTCGAGCGACCCGTCGAGCCGCAGCTTGCGGCGCTGCTGCCGCAGCCACCGCGGGTCGATGTCGCGGAAGGCGATTCGCTGCCGGCGCGCGAGCCGGTCGAGGTAGCGGCCCACGCCGTCGGCGACGCGGCCGGTCGGGGCGGTCAGGCGGGGCAGGGTCAGGATCATGGGTCGCCTCGTGGGTCCGCGCCGTGGGTCACACCTTCTTGCCGCTCGCGCCGCCACTGCCGCCGAGCTTCCCGCCGACCTTCAACTGTTTCACGCCCGGCGGCGCCTTCCCCTCCGCGAGCAGCGCGTGCTCCAGGGCCGCGCGGCCGGCGTGGTGGTCGAGGATGTGCGCCACTCCCTCCAGGACCGCGGCACAGTGCTCGGCCAGCCCCTCGAAATAGTCCGCGGGCACTTGCACGCGGTCCGGCAGCACCTTCGCGCACCGGCCGGCGTAGTCGTCGTCCGACTCGTCCGGCCGCCGCTTTGGCAGCGGCACCTCGTCGGCCGTCAACTCGAAGCCCACGCGGGCCTCGGGGCCGGCGCCGGCGGTCGCCCCGGCGAGCGCGGTCACGCGCAGACCCGTGGCGGGGTCGAAGGTGATGGTGAGCTTCGGCCCGCG
>JAXMBA010000012.1:0-17145 GCA_046350095.1 Gemmataceae bacterium | reverse complement strand
GAACCAGGACATCGCCCGCGAGCTCGTGGAGAAGTTCGAGACGGGCGGGGTGATGGCGCTGCCCAGCATCTTCGACGACAAGGGGAACTCGTTCTGGCGGTGGGAGGATCCGAAGTCCTTCACGGAGATGAGCGGCCTCCAGGACTACAAGAAGATGCTCGACCGCGACATCCTCGTGGGGCTGGGCATCCCGCCGGAACTGGTGGACGCGGCCACGGTCGGCAGCGGGTACTCGGGCCGCGCGATCCCCGCGCAGGTGTTCTTCACGTCGATGGACGAGACGGTCGCGCTGATCCTCGACGCGATCGACCGGCAGGTGCTGCGGTGGCTCGTCCGGGCCAACTTCGGCCGGGTGGGGTACGTCATCAAGCCGAATTCGCTCGCGCAGCAGGTGGCCGCGGGGCCGCCGCAGCCCGGGATGCCGGGGGCCGGGGCGCCGCAGCAGCCGGGCGGGCCGACCCCGTACCAGGGGCCGCGCGGCGGGCACGGGCACGTCGACCCGCGGACCGGGCGGCCGGTGTACGACCGCAAGCCCCGGGTGCGGCTGTCGCTGCGGGCCGACCCGGCGGTGGGGGCCGCGGAGGCGCGGCGGCTGTGGGACGCGGCGGGCGGTCCGATCCTGGCTCCGGTGGGGGTGGGTTGATGCGCGGCGCAATGTACAAGGCTCTCGCCGACGGCCGCTACGTCGCCTACGACCCGCGGGAGGGGACGTACCTCGTCGTCGGGGCCGAGCACGTCCCGCCACTGGCGCCGCTGCGGCTGTCGCAGGCGGCCGCGCCCGCCCCGGGGCCGAAGGGCGACGGCGGCCGCAAGGCCCGCGCGCTGCTGCTGATGGCGATGCTCGAATTCCAGCGCCGCGCCCACCGCGTCGGGATGCCGGACGCCGCGCAGCCGTACCTCGACCACCTGGCGAAGCTCGCGGCCGACCCGAAGGCGGCGCGGAAGGCCATCCGCCTCTCCTGGCGCGCCGAGGCGTACACCGACGGCCGGCAGCACCGCTGGCAGTTCAAGGCGATCGGCGAGGGGCCGGACGCCGGGCGGGTGCTGTACGGGGCCGAGGCGCAGCGGGCCATCGAGCGGCAGCAGCAGCGGGGGACGCAGGCGCAGGAGATGGACAAGCAGGCCGCGCCCGTCACCGGGAAGCAGCCGGCGGCCGGCGACCACCCGGAACAGGGGTACTCGCACAAGGACTTCCAGGCGAAGAAGGCGGCCGCGTACAAGGCGGCGTCGAAGGTGGCGTCGCTCGCCTCCACCCGGGAGGACATCACCGCCGACCACCTCAAGGAGATGGCCGGGCACCTCCCGTACCTCACCGTCGCGCAGCTGCGGAGCGTGCGGGCGCGGCTCAACACCGCGTTCGACGTGTCGTTCGGGGGGAAGTCGCGGCGGGCCGGGATGGTCGAATCGGTGATGGGGCACGTCCGCAAGGAGCTCGACCGGCTGGACGCGGAGGCGGGGAACCCGGTGGTGGACCCGCCGAAGGTGGCGGCTGAACCGGGGCCAACGCCCGAGCCGGCCGCTCCGCCGGGTGGCGTGGCCGTCAGCAAGTGGGCGGCCGACAAGTTCCCGGCCGTCCTCCCGAAGTTGGCGGGCGAGAAGGGGACCGCGGCCGACCTGGCGAGCCTCGCCGGCGCCCTCCCCGGGGCGCGGGCGTCGATCGATTCCGTGTCCGAGAACGAGGACGGCACCCACGCCTATGTGACCGTCCGCGGCGACGGCTACACCGCCCGCCGGAGCGTCACCCGCACCCCCGACGGCCGGCTCCGCGTCCACAACCACCGCCTCGACGTGCCGGCGGGCGGGAAGGGGGTCGGGACGAAGGTGATGGCCGCGCAGGTCGCGGCCGCCCGGCGGCTCGGGGCCGAGGCGATCGAAACCATGCCGAGCGGGTCGGACGGGGACGTGGGGGACAAGGTGCTCCCCAAGTGGGGGTTCGAACACGACCCGGCGACCGGCCGGCACGTCCTCGACCTGCGGGCCGGGTCCGCGGGGCTCGGGCGGTTCGAGGAGTACGCCCGGGGCAAGGAGCGGGCCGACGCCCACGCCGCGGCCCCGCCACCCAAGTTCGAGGTGTCGCCCGGCCTGTCCCCCGAGGACGCGGAGATCGAGCGGAAGTCGCAGGAGCACGCCCACACGAACTACGCCGGCATCCGGGACAAGTACCTCAAGGAGAACGCCACCCCCGACCCGGCCGGCGGGTACAAGTCGATCGTCGTCAACACGGACGAGTGGCGGCACCACCTCCCCGGCTACACCGGGACGAACGCCGGGGCCGTCCACGAGGCGGCGAGCACGCTCAACAAGCGGCTGTACACCGAAGCCCTCCAGTCCCAGAAGGGGAAGGGGAACAACAGCCTGCTCGTGCTCGCCGGCGGCGGCGGGTCGGGCAAGGGGACGATCACCCGCAAGTTCTTCGACCAGGCCCAATTCCCGCTCGTGCTGGATCAGGTGTCGGGGAACCTGAAGAAGCTCGAGGAGAAGCTGGACGAGGCGAAGGCGAACGGCTACACGCCGGTGTACGCCTTTGTGGACCGCGCCCCGGAGGCGGCGGCCGGCGGGGTGGTCGGCCGGGCGATGAACCTGCACGCGAACGGGGAGATCCCCCGCACGGTCAACCTCGACCGGGCGATGACCGACAACACGCACGCCCGCAAGGTGGCGCTCGCGCTGATCCAGAAGCGGCCGGACGTCGAGCCGAACATCATGACGATGGAGGGGGGCAAGCCCCGCCTCATCGAGGACCGCGATGAGGCGATCGCGTTCCTCAAGAAGAACATCGCCGCGGACGCGAAGGCCGCGGCCGGCGGGGCGCGGGACCGGGTGTACGACGACGTGGCCCGCCGGCACGCCGCCGGGGAAATCCCGAAACACATCGCGGAAGGGCTGATTGGGGCCGACGAACTGGCCCGGCGCGGGTATAATTCTGGTGGAGGGAACGATGGACGAACGGGAGTACCTCGACCCGGCGAAGTGGCCCCACTCGACGCAGCCGGGGCTGAGCCTGATGAAGCAGCAAATGCTGGACGCCTTCCACCGCGACTCGCTCCAGCAGATGCTGGACCACGGGGAGCCGCTGACGGACGCGCAGCGGGCGGCGATGGCCGAGCTGAAGCGGAAGACCGCCCACTTCGGCCGGTAGACGAGGACGGCTACGTCGCCGCGGCGATGGCCAACCTCAAGAAGACCAGCCGCACCGCGGCCGGCACCGTGGACACGTCCGCCAGCAAGGGCAAGGCGGACAAGATCGTCGAGGGGCTGAGCGGCGCCGACGCCGCGAAGCACGCCACCGACAACTTCGAGCGGACCATTCGGTCCGTCTACCAGCGGCGGAACGAGAAGTTCACCCCCGAGTCGGTCGGCCAGTTCGCCGACGACGTCAACCGCTCCATCAACAAGGGGATCGTCAAGGACGGGGTGCTGCTGCGCACCGACGACTCGCCGAAGTTCCCGTACACGTCCGTGAAGCACATGGACGCGGCGCGGAAGCAGTTCGCGGAGGAGTTCGCCAAGCGGCTCAACGACCCGAAGGCCGACCCCGTCGAGACGGCGGCCTGGGCGGAGTGGCGGGCGAACCTGATGGACCACGTCTACGCGGACGGGGTCGGCAAGACGGGGAAGGCGCTGGCCGCGCTCGCCCTGATGCGGGGCGGGATGCCCCTCCCCGAGTACCGCGACAACAAGGAGTTCTTCCGGTACTCGTCGCCGACGCCGTACAACCCGCACGATGGCGGCGAGTCGTACCTGGACGCCGACTGGCACCGGTTCCTCAACTTCTACCGCGGGCTGATGCCGAAGGGGCACGAGCGGGGGG
Source organism: Gemmataceae bacterium (assembly GCA_046350095.1). Classification (GTDB taxonomy): domain Bacteria; phylum Planctomycetota; class Planctomycetia; order Gemmatales; family Gemmataceae; genus Urbifossiella. The sequence goes on along the minus strand of JAXMBA010000012.1, from coordinate 13,334 downwards.
CGCCGCACGACCGCACGCTGGACGAATTCACCGCCCATGCCGCGGCCAAGCTGCCGGACTCCCATTGGGGGTCGATCCCGGCCAACCGCGAGCGGAACAAAGACAAATTCCGGGCAACCGCGGCCAGCGCCCACTACGCCCACGTTGCGGACGCTCTCGCCGCCGGGAAGGCGGTCCGCCCCGAGGTGCTGAAAGACCACCCCGAACTCGCACCGAAGCCGGCCGCCCCCCAGCAGGCGGCCGGGAATTCTCTTGACAACGGCCGTACAAGGGATACACTACTAGAGGATAACACCGCCCGGGGGTCACGCGATGGACTGGAACACGCAGGCAAAGCCAATCCTGGCAGCGGGTTACGTCCGCAACAACCAGTGGGAGGAGAAGTTGCGTCGCCACTTGGCGGCGACCGACCCGAAGCTGGTGAAGGAACTCGGGCCGCAACTGGACGGGTATCTGGTGGTGCGGGTGCAGCACTGCCGGGAGCAGATGTCGCGGTTCCTGGCGCAGGGGATGACGCCCGACGCGGCCCGGTCGGCGGCGCTGGAGGAACTGCTGCCGACGCCGGCGAGCCCGACGCCAGCGTGGGAGACGTTGGGGGCCGTGGACGGCTCGTTGCAGGGGCAGATCAACTACCTCCTGTCTCTCGGCAAGAGCAGTCCGTCGCCGAGCCGGCCCGCCCCGAAAACCCGACCGACGTAGTCGCCGGGCAGAACTACCGCTACCCCGACCGCGAGTTCTTCAAGGGCGGGTTGAAGGCGAAGTTCAACGCCAACGTCGAGGCGCTGAAGACCCTCCGCACCATCCAGGCCGAAGGCCGCACGCAGGCGACTCCGGAAGAACAGGCCATCCTCGCCCGGTTCACGGGCTGGGGCCAGTTCCCGGCCGTGTTCGACGAGTACGGCGGGCAGGGCACGTCCTGGGACGACCGGCGAGATTGGGACAAAGAGCGGGCCGTCCTCAAGCAGTTGCTCCCGGCCGACGACTGGCACGCCGCCGCCCGGTCCACGCTCAACGCCCACTACACCCACCCCGACATCGTGGACGCCCACTGGCAGGCGGCGAAGCAACTCGGCTTCGGCGGCGGGCGGTTCCTCGAGACGTCGGCCGGCGTCGGCTACTACCTCGGCATGATGCCGCCGGAGATGGCCGCGAAGACGAAGGCGACGGCCGTCGAGCTCGACCCGACGACGGGCGGGATGCTCGGGCTGCTGTACCCGAAGGCCAACGTCCACGTCGGCGGGTTCGAGACGCACGAGCACCCGGACAACTGGTTCGACGTGGTGGCGTCGAACGTGCCGTTCGGCGACTACCGGCCCTACGACCCGAAGTACAACAAGCGCCGCGACTACATCCACGACTACTTCTTCCTGAAGTCCGCCAAGCAGGTCCGGCCCGGCGGCCTGGTGATGCACATCACCAGCACCGGCACGCTCGACAAGCTCGACCCGAAGGTGCGGCAGGAGTTGGCGGAGACGTGTGACCTCGTCTCGGCGATGCGGTTCCCGGGCAACGCCCACCTGGAGAACGCCGGGACGGCCGTCGTGACCGACATGGTCATCCTCCGCAAGCGGCACCCCGGCGAGGCGCCCGGCGACCGTTCGTGGCTGGAGACGGTGGACGTGCCCGACCCGGCCGGCGGCAAGCCGATCACCGTCAACAAGTACTTCGCGGACCACCCGGAGCAGATCCTGGGGCACCTCGACCGCTCCGGCGAGATGCGCGCGGCCGACCAGAAGAACGTGTCGGCGATCTCCGCCGAGGAGTTGTCGCAGCACGTCGGCCGGCCGGTGCGGTTCGCCAAGCGGGACGACGACGACGCCGGCACCGCGGCCGCGACGAAGAAGGGGTCGTTCCTGTTCGAGGACGGGACGCGGGTGCCGTCCGAAGTCGTCAAGGAAGCCGCGGCGAAGGTGTTCAAGGAGAAGCTGGCGGCGGCCATCGGGCGGCTGCCGGCCGGCACCTTCAAGCCCCACACGACGCCGCCGGAGCGGCTGGGGCCGAAGGCCCACCCGGCGCCCGGCCACGTCAAGCGGGGCGGCTTCCACGTCGCCGACGGCAAACTCTACGTCAAGGAGGAGGGGGTACTGAAGGAGCGGGAGGCGAAGCCCGCCGACCTGCCGCGCATCCAGGGGCACCTCGCCGTCCGCGACGCCTGGCGGGCGGTGGTGAACGCCGAGATGGCCGGCAAGGACGCGACCGCGGAGCGGGCCGCGCTGAACGCCGTGTACGACGGGTTCGTGAAGAAGTTCGGGCCGCTCCACGACAAGAAGAACCGCGCCGTCTTCGACACCGACCCGGACTCGCCGGTGGTGCTGTCGCTGGAGAAGTACGACAAGAAGGCGAAGAAGGTGTCGAAGGCCGACATCTTCAGCAAGCAGACGATCTCCGCCTACGCCCCGGCCACGCACGCCGGCTCCGTGGAGGACGGGGTCGGCATCAGCCTCCACGAGAAGGGGGTCGTGGACCCGGCCCACATCGCCAAGCTCACCGGCCAGCCGCAGGAGGCCGTCGAGAAGCACCTGGCGGAGAAGGGGCTGGCGTTCCGGCACCCGTCGGAGGGGTGGCAGCGCGCCGACCAGTACCTCAGCGGCAACGTCCGGCAGAAACTGGTGATGGCGCGGGCCGCGGCCAAGTCCGACCCGGCCTACGCCGCGAACGTGGCGGCGCTGGAGAAGGTGCAGCCGGCCGACATCCACCACACCCACATCACCCCGCGGCTCGGGGCGCCGTGGATTCCGCCGTCCGACGTGGCCGCGTTCGCCGCGTTCGCCACCGGCGGCGCGCCCGACCACTTCGCGCTGCACTACAACGACGCGACCGGCGAGTGGAAGGCGGACTACACCAAGCGGGGGAAGTGGACGCAGAACAGCGCGAAGGCCCGGAACTGGCAGGCCGGGGTGACGAACAAGGGGTTCGACCACATCCTCGAAGCCGCGCTGAACGGCAAGATGATGCGCGTCTACGACGGCAAGGGCGAGGACAAGGTTCTCAACAAGGACAAGACGGACGCCCTCAACGCCAAGATCCAGGAGTTGAAGGACAGCTTCAAGTCGTGGGTGTGGGACGACGCCGAGCGGCGGGCCCGCCTCCACCGCTACTACAACGACAACTTCAACAACATCCGCGTCACGCAGTACGACGGCTCGCACCTCACCATGCCGGGCAAGGCGCCCGACATGGAGATCCGGCCGCACGTCAAGAACTTCGTCTGGCAGGTCGTCACCACCGGCAAGGCGCTGGCCGGGCACGAGGTGGGCGTCGGCAAGACCCGCGCCATGATCGCCAGCGCGATGGAGCTGCGGCGGCTCGGGCTGGCCCGGAAGCCGGCCATCGCCTGCCTCAAGGCCAACGCCGAGTCCATCGCGGACGAGGCCCGGGCGCTCTACCCCGGGGCGAAGATCCTCAGCCTCGCGGGCAACCTCAGTGCCGCGAAGCGGAAGCAACTCACGTCGCAGATCTCCAGCGGCGACTACGACATGGTCATCATGACCCACGACCACCTCAACCTGATGCCGATGACCCCGGCGACGGTGGCGAAGGGCATCCGCGCCGAGCTCGACGACCTGGTGGCCGCGAAGGTGGCCGCGGAGGAGGCCGGGAACGAGACGCAGACGAAGAAGCTCGAGGACGCGCAGGCCAAGTTGGAGGCGAAGCTGAAGGCCGCGACGGACGAGCGGAAGAAGGACGACGCCGTCTACTTCGAGGAGACGGGCATCGACCACCTGTTCGTGGACGAAGCCCACGAGTTCAAGGCGCTGCCGTGCTACACGCAGATGGAGGGGATGAAGGGGGTGCCGACTCGGCGGAGCCAGAAGGCCACGAACATGCTGATGCGGACGAAGTGGCTCATGGAGCAGAACAACGGCCGCGGGGTCGTGTTCGCCACCGGCACGCCGATCTCGAACAGCGTCGGCGAACTGTACAACATGCAGCGGTACTTGCAGCCGGAGGAGTTGAAGGCCCGCGGCATCAACAACTTCGACGCCTGGGTGCGGACGTTCGCCGAGCCGGAAACCAAGATGGAGAAGAAGGTTACGGGCGACTACGGCGCCGTCACCCGGCTCGCCAAGTTCGTCAACGTGCCGGAACTGCTCCAGATGAGCCGGCAGGTCATCGACGTGCGCCGCGCCGACGACATCAAGAAGCCCGACGGCAGCCCGGCCATCAAGCGGCCGAAGCGGCTGGACCACTTCGCCGCCGCCGAGAACTCGCCCGAGCTCGACAAGTTCATGGGGTCGCTGATCGAGCGGGCGAAGAAGATGGACCCGCGCGACCCGACGACCGACAACATGCTGTCGATCTGCACGGACGGCCGGAAGGCGGCCATCGACCTGCGGCTCATCAACCCGAAGGCGGCCGACGACCCGAACAGCAAGGTGAACTTGCTGGTGCAGAACGTCCTGAAGCTGCACAAGGAAGACGGCGACAGCACGCAGGCGATTTTCAGCGACCTGGGCAACCACCCCGTCGGCGCGAGCAAGCACGGCGAGGCCCAGATCCCGGAGGAGTACGAGAGCGACGAGGACGGGGTTGACGGGTTCGGCGACACCGCGGCGGACCGGGCCGCGGCCGACGCCGCCGTGACCGGGGCGGGGTCGGGGAACGACAAGTTCCACCTGTTCGGCGAGATCATCAACAAGCTCGTCGCCGGCGGCATCCCCCGCGACCAGATCGCGGACTTCACGACGCTCGACGGGGAGGCGAAGGAGGCGGCCCAGCAGGCGCTGCGCGAGGGCCGGGTGAAGATCGCCCTCGGCGGCACCAAGAAGCTCGGCACCGGCGTGAACATCCAGGACCGGCTCAAGCACCTGCACCACCTGGACGCCCCGTGGCGGCCGTCGGACATCGAGCAGCGGAACGGCCGCGGGCACCGGCAGGGGAACAAGCACGAGCAGGTCCACGTCCACACCTACGTCACGAAGAAGTCGCTCGACGAGTTCAACTGGCAGGTGCTGGCGTCGAAGGCCGCGTTCATCGGCCAGGCGATGACCACGGACATCAGCGGCGCCCCCCGCGAGTTCTCGGAGATCGACACGACGCAGTTGAGTCCCGAGCACCTGATGGCCGTGGCGTCGGGCAACCCGCACATGCTGGAGAAGATCCAGGTCGACGAGGACGTGAAGGGGTTGGAGGCGGCCAGGCAGCGGCACGCGGAGGAGCAGCGGCGGCTGGCGAGCGACCTGCGGGCGAACCAGCAGGCGCACGCGAACGCAGTGCAGCAGGCCGCCGGCCACCGGAAGAACGTGGAGGAAATGGACGCCGCGCCGAAGGAGGTGCGGATCGGCGACGAGACGTTCACCGAGAAGTCGGAGCCCGGCATCGCGGCGGCGGCCCTCAAGGCGGCGGTCGCGGCGGCCCCGCGCCGCGGGAACGGCACCGTCATCGGCAAGTACCGGGCATTCCCCATCGAAGTCGTGCCGACCCGGGACAGCTACGGGAATGTGGACGGCGGGGTCCGGGTGTGGATGAAGACCAACAACGGGGGGGTTCAGGTCAACGTGGACGGCGACAACCCGATGGGCTCTCTCGCCACGATGTACCGCCGCATCCGCGACTTCGCGGCCGATTCCGACGCCGTGGTGGAGCGGGCTCGTAAAAACGTCGACGCCCTTCAGGCGGAGATGGGCAAGCCGTTCCCGAAGGCCGATCTGCACGCGAAGAAACTGGCCCGGCAGAAGGAGTTGGAGCGGCTGCTGATGGGTGACAAGGGGGTGGAGGAGGGCGACGTGCCCCACGGCCGGGTGGAGGACGTGACCGACGACGAGCCGGAGGCGGTGGCGCCGGCGGTGCCGGATTCGCTGTTCGGAGGCGACGCCGAGCAGCCGACCGCCACCGCGGCGAAGCCCGGCCCGTTCCACTCCTACAGCAAGGGCGGCGGCTGGAAGGCCGAGCCGACCGCCGAGCCCGTGTCGGTCCCCGGGATCGACGGCCACGAGTTCTTCGCCGCGAAGGACGACGACGGCCAGTACCGCGTCCACGAGGCCCGGTCGGGGCTGACCGTCGGGCCGCCGGCGTACTCGGTCAAAGAGGCCGTGGCGGATGCGGCGGTGAAGCTGCGGGCCTACAAGGACCGGCTCGCGTCGCTGGTCGAGAAGGCGGTGAAGGAGAGCGGCCCGTCGCCGCGGGAAACGTCCGCATGACCCCCGACACCATCGCCTACCGCACCCTCCCCGCCGCGCTTCGAGCCGTGCGCGCGGCCCGCCGCCGCGTCCTGGCACTGGCCCGCCGGCACCCCGGCGCCGACCCGTGGGCGCTCGTCGATCGCATCCGCGCCGAGTTGGCGAAGATCGAGCCGCAACTGGCCCGCCTCCTCACGTCGGCGACGCTCGCGGGGTGGGTGCTGGCCGCCCGCCGCCCCGTCAAAGACGCCATCCCGAAGCCGCTCGCGGCCGTCGAGCCGCCCCCGCCCGTGCCGCCGTTCGCGGTGCCGCCCGGCGCCGACGAGGGGGGCCGGCCCGTCGAGTTCCCGCTGGTGCGCGCGGCCGTCCGCGACCTGATGGCCCGCGAGGTGGTGACGCGCGCCGAGTACGACGCCCTCGGCGCGCAGGCAAAAGCGGCCGCGTTCACGGTGGCGCGCGTGGCGACGGCCGACGCCGTGGAGGCGGTGCGGGACGCGGTGGCGGAGACGGTGGCGCAGGGGAAGACGCTGCGGCAGTTCCGGGGTGATATCGCCGACGCCATCGAGGGCTCGGGGCTCGCCGACCACCACGTCGAAACCGTGTTCCGCACGTCCGTGGCCCAAGCCCAAGCGGCCGGCCTTCAGGCCGCGTTGAAGGTGGAAGCGGTCCGCCAGGAGACCCCCTATCTCTTATACAGTGCGACCCATGACGCGCGGACGCGGCCGGACCATTTAGCTATGGAACGGCTGGGGCTCGACGGCACGGCGGTATACAGGGTTTCGGACCCTGTGGTTATGAAGCGAATGCCGCCGTGGTCGTGGAACTGCTTCCTGCCAGGGACGTTGATCGAAGGCCGCGTCAACGTGGGGCTAAAGTCCCGGTATTCGGGGGCAGCCGTCGAGATAGTGACCCGCGAAGGCCACCGGCTTTCCGTGACGGCCAACCACCCCGTACTGACCCCCCACGGTTTCGCCCGCGCGGATTCGCTCCGCGAGGGCGACCGCCTGTTGAGCTATCGCCGTGGGGTCGAACGGGAGTCCGCGGTTCCGCCTGCCTCCCGCCCCCTTGTGGGTGCAGGCGACGCGAACGCAAGCAAACAGCACGGCCCAACCCCCGTCGAACAGGTATTCGAGGCGTTGGCGAATGGCCGCCCGGTGCTCTGTTTTCCAACCGCTCCAGACGACCTCCACGGCGAGGCGAAGTTCGGTGACGGCCAAGTCGAGGTTGTAGGGGCCGACTGGATGTTGCGGGGTGACGGCCAACCCCGCCTCGATCAAGGCTCGGTGGACGGCCGACTCGCCGTGGTGGACGTGCCGCACCCGGACAGCACAGGTGACGGCTTTCCGCCGCTTGGCAGTGTCGCTCCGTCGCTTGCCACGGCGGGCAGCGGCGTTCCGCTCAACAATGGCGGCCCACCGCTCGGGTTCGGCCTCGCGGATCTGCTGCCACTTCAAACGCTCCACTTCGGACAGGGAGCGGATTTGGACGCCGGCCTGTACCAGCCGACGCCGCACGGTGGTGTAGCTCACGCCCCGCTGTTCAGCCAGGTCGAACAGCGTCTCCCCGCTCTCGTATCGCCGGACCAGATCGGCGACATCCCCGACATCGCAGCGAGTGGCGGCGCGGGGCTTGAACTTGACGCATTCGGCCGGGTTGCGAAGGCGGACGCCAGCCCGCTTAAGGGCGGACCGCAGCCCGGACTCGCTGACGCCAGCCTCGCGGCAGAGCTTCGTGGCAGGTTCCCCGCCCAGGTACTTCTCGATCAGGTCGTTCAGGTTCGGCAGTTTCAATACCGGGGGCATGTCTACGACCTCCAATCTCCATTGGGATACGTGATAGCAGAGTCTATCGTCGTTTCCAATTGCCGTTGCACGGTAATCCCGATCGACGTTGAGACGGCCGCGGCGAAGGGCGTGCGGGAAGCGCGGCGGTGGCTTGCGACCGGCATCGAGCCGACGCCGCCGGCGCGCGTGCCGGAACCGCCGTTCGGGCCGCCGCCGGGCTGGCCGGACTCGTCCGGGATTCGGGCGGTTATCGGGTAGCCCCCATCCTCGGGGGATGACCCCCACCCCCGCCCTTCTCGCCGTCGACGACCTCGATTCGAGGCGCGAACTCCACACGCTCCTCCACAAACTGCACCCCCGGAAGCGGGTGCGGTTCGTGGCGTGGTGCTGCGCGACGGTGACGCGGCCGCGGCAGTCGGCGCCGGTGGTGACGACGGACGAGCAGCAGGTCCGCGACGCCGAGCGCTGCGAGCGGGGCGACGACCGGCTCACGAACCTGTGCCTGATGGACGTGTACGCCCTCGGCAGCCAGTGGAACCTGGACCTGCCGCGGGCGGCGAAGGTGCTGGAGGAGTATGTGCGGAAGGGGGAGCTGCCGCCGCCACGAACGACACCGCCGCGGTGAGCGTGGCGAACTCGACGCGGGCGCCGGGGTCGCGCATCACCACATAGCAGTCGGCCCGCACCTGCCACACGTCGCCGCGGTCGGAGCGGTACACGACGGGCCAGCCGTAGTAGCGGCCGGCGTCGGCGCCGGTCAGATCGGCGAACGGGCACGGGCGGCCGGTGTCTGGCCACGTCGGCGGGAAATCGGCCTGCCGCAAGTACACCATCGCTCGTTACCCCCACGGCCCGTCCGTCTCACCCTGAGACGGTCACTCGTACCCGCGGTCGCCGCAGACGACGGCCCGGCGCGGCCGCGGTTCGGCGTCGCTCGCCGCCGCGACCCGCTCCCGCTCGCACGCGAGGCACGTCCGGTTCCGCCCGTCCTTGCTGTCCCGCAGCCGGCTGAACTCGTCGAGCCGCTTGGGCTTGAGGCACGCCCGGCAGACCTTCTGCCGCTTCAGCCCGCCGATCTCGATGACCGCGTCTTCGAGGGTGGACCGCACGACCGTGCGCGGCTTCTGGTTCGGGGCGAGCATCGTCACCGACACCTCCCGGTCGCCGTTCTCCATGTCGGCCGTGCAGCCGACGTGCAGGGTGACGCCGGGCTTGAGCGTGGCGAGCAGCGCGAGCCAGTTGTCGGCGGCGTGGACGGCGGCGGGGTCGTGCTGCGGGCGGGGGTCGGCCTGGGGGCCGCGGTAGTCCTTCGCGGGGTCGGCCCGCTTCTGCCGCCCCAGCCGCTCCCGCCGCTCCTCCTCGATCAGCCGGAGCATGTCCGCCTCGGAGAAGCGGTTCCCGTCCGCGGCCTGCTCGACGACGTGTTCGCGGAGGGACTGCGGCACGTCCGGCTGCGCGAGTTGGTACAGGCTGACGCGGGCGATGTTCTGGAGGACGGACGGGGCGACGCCGCCGAACACCTTCCACACGCTCATCAGCCGGTAGGCCGTGGCCCGCTTCACCCCGGCGGCCCCGGACCGCAGCCACCCGTCGAACCCGGGGGCGCCGACCCGCCGGCGGACCTGGCAGAGCAACTTCCCGGCGGCGAGCATCTCGCCCGCGGCGTTCTTGAGCCGCACGCGGATCTCGGCGGCCGCGCGGCTGAGGTACGCCCGGTCCCGCCGCGACAGGGGCCGCGGCGGCGGCGCGACGGCGACGGCCGTGGGTACGAGCACGCCGCTCACCGCGGGGGCGACCATAGGCGTACTCCGGCAAGGACTTGGGTCGCTCCACTATAGCGGCCGGGGCGGGAGTTTGTAGGCCCGATGCTGGCGGCATGGCCACGCTGTTCGGCGGACGCGCGTGCGTAGACCCCGCCGTGCTGTACCAGACCTGCCGGGACGAGGGGCTTCCCCTCGACTGGTGGGGGAAGGCGAACCTGTTCCGCGTCCCGCTGGGCCGCGGGCCGGGGTCGGGGCGCGTCCTGCTCACGCTGGCCGACCTCGACGCCCTCGACCTGACGGCCGACCACACGCTCAGCTTCGACGACGACCGCACCGCGGCGCCGCCGGTCCGCCTCCAGAAGATCACGCTCTTGCGGGCGCAGTGCGTCACCCCCGGCTACCGCGACGACGCGCGGGCGGTGTACCTGTGCGAACTGGCCGACCGCCGGCACCTCCTCGCGCAGGTGCCGCTCGACCGCGCGTTTAACGTCCGCGACGCCGACGGCTCGGGCTACTTGTCGGAGTCGCTGAACGGCACCGCGGCGTTCACCTGGCAGGAGCTGGTGGACGCCCTGACGGATGCCCTGTCGCTCGACACCCTCACCCTCCCCTTCACCCCCGACGGCACCCCCGAAAACCTCCGCTACCACGCCGGGTGGGCGTGGGAGGCGCTGAACGACGTACTCGATCGGATCGCGTGTGCGGTGAAGTACGACCCCGTGGCCGACGCCTTCAGCGTCGTGCGGCTCGGCGACGCGACGACGACGGCCGCGGTGGCGCTGTCCGCCGAGCTGGGGCAGGCCGACCGCGACGGGCTGCGGGTGTGGGACAAGTACCACGTCGAGCCGAACCGCGGCCGGCTGCCGGAGAAGGTGCGGGTGCTGTTCCCGCGGCGGCCGGTGCCGACGGACGGCAGCAGCCCCTGGCACTCCGAGGACGTGACGCTCACGGCGACCGCGGGCGTGGCGGCCGGCACCTACGTCCAGTTGCGCGACGACCTGACGGCGATCGGCACCGGCACCCCGACGAACGACGCGGCGCTGGTCGCGCGCGCCGCGGAGCGGGCCGCGGACTGGCGGCGGAAGCGGATTTGGTACGAGAAGCGCGTCACCCTGGTGTACCGGGACTTCCGCCCCGCGATGGTGCCGGGGGAGACGCTGGAGCAGACGGCCCTCGACGACCACGGCGGGCCGATGACGACGGTGCTGGAGTCGGGGCCGGACGGGGCGATGGAGGGGTGGGAGCCGTGGGCGCCGCCGGTGGGGGCGGACTTGGTGGCAGAGACGACAGCCTGCCGCTCCATGCTCGTCGGCAAGGGTTCCGATTCCGTGCTCACCGCGGCCGTCGCCCTCGGCGTCGGCAAGTGCTCGAACGTCGGGCCGGAGACGGTGTACGGCACCTACGACGCGGCGGTCGGCACCGGCTACTACGGCGGGTGGGCGTTCACCCCGTTCACCACCCGCGCGGGCGACACCACGCTAAAGGTGTTTCTCGACGCGCAGAACAACCCGGCCGCGACTCTCACTTTTGATGGCGGCTCGGCCGGCACGTTGACGCGGCCGCTGACGTTCGAGGGGTGCGATTCGGCGGGGCGGATGAAGTTCAGCGGGTTCGACTGCCTGTGGTGCGACGGGTATTGGGACGGCCCGTGCGGCGAGAATAAGTTCACCGTCTACGTCTCGTGCGCCGGCCCGCTCGTCTGCGACCCGCCGGTAGACATCGGCCCCACCGTGGGGTTCTGGTACGCAGGCCCGGGGCAGCCGTCGATCGGCTCGGCGTCGTCGCCGCTCGTGCTCACCTACGGATACCGCCCGACCCCGCCGACGATGACGGGCGCGGGCTGGCCCACTTACGCCGACCGCAAGTTCTGGGGCGCGTTCCTGCCGTCGAGCCCGTGGACGAGCAACACCGACGCGGCGGCCGGCGCCTGGATCGTGCTCGTTGAGAACACGGAGAATAGCGACGGATGTTTGCGGCTCGAAGCGTGGACGCGGTTGACGGCCACCCAAGCCGCCGTCAAGTCGATCGAAGGACGAGTTACATTCGTCGACCTGGACGGAACTTCTCCCGTCTACCCGCAAGCCGTGAACATGGACGTTCCCATCGGCGTGCTCGATGAGGGGTGGCTTGTTGCCGCGACCGACACGACCACCGACGCCGCCGTTGATCCGTGCGGCGACCCACTCCTCCCCCCGTGCTCGGCGTGCTACGACGGCGCCGGCGAGCCGCTGGAGGGGCACCCGGACCTGTCGATCGACGCGACGGGGGCGACGAACCCGCTGACGTGGTCCGCGACGTTCAACTGGTGGCGCACCGCCGCGGACGGCGGCGACCCCGACCGCTACTGGCGGCTGTCGTGCTCGGCGGGAACGTGGACGCTGGAGCGGATGAAGTCCGGGGTTGACGAGGTCGTCCGGACGTTCACGACGACCGCAACATCGTGCCGGCCGTTCGCCCTCGTGTTCGACGGCAGCACCGGCGGGTTCGGTGACATCACGGTGACGCTCGCATGACGGACCCGAACCCGCCCCACACCGCCGCCGGCTGCCGGCGGGCCAACTGCGGCCAGTGCCGACTCATCGCCAAAGACCCGGCGTTCCGCGCCGCGTTCCACCCGCCGACACCATCGGCCACAACCACACCGGCACGCCGCGCAGCTGCCGAGCCGTGCCCGCTCCGATCGGCCGAGCCGGTGGATTCCGTCGAGTGCCCGACGTGTGCCGGCCGCGTCACGCTGAAGGTGTACGGCTGCGAAGCGCACGGCCGATGCACGATCGGCACGCCGGCGCCGGGCGTTCGCGGGTGCTGCGCGGGGTGCCCGGACCGGCCGCGGCCGGACCCGCACCCCGGCGAGTACCTGAGCGTCCCCGAGCCGCCGGCCGACATCATCACCGCCCGCCCCACGTCTCCGCGCGTCGTCGTCACGGCGGTCGTCGGCGACGAGGCCGAGCGGATGCACGCCGCGAGCGGCCCGAGCCAGGCAGCGTTCGCGCGGTCGATCGGTGCCGACTACCTCGCCCTGCGGTGGAACCCGCTCCCGGGCTGGCCGATGGCGTGCAAGTTTGGCATGTGGGCCGCGCTCGCCCCGGGTCTGTGGGAATCGCTCCTGTGGCTCGACACCGACGCCCTCCCCTTGCCCGGGTGCGTGAACCCGTTCGACCTGACGGCCCCGGGGCGGGTGGGCGTGTACGACGAGCGGCCGTTCCACATCGTGCAGCCGGAGTTCGACTGCGAAACCGCGTTCGACCGGTTCCGGGCTCGCATGGGCGGGCCGGTTGAGCGGCCGGTGGTGTATTTCAACGCCGGCGTGATGGTGGTGCCGGCGACGGCCCGCGGGTTGGTGGCCCCGCCGACGCGGCTCTGGGTGGAGGCCGCCGGAACCGGCCGGCACTGCGCCGAACAGAACCTCCTCAACCTCCGGCTGGCGTCCGGCGCGTACCCGTATCAGCTCCTCGACCGCCGCGCGAACTGGCAGGGCTGGCCGGCGAAGGGGCTGATCGACGCGCCGGCTGACGCGATCCTCCACTGGAGCGGCGGCCCCGAGCGGCACCGCCGGGCGGAGCGGATGGCCGAGCGGGCGGCGGCGCGGCCGTGGCCGAACGGCCCGGCCACCCTCGCCCGGCAGTCGGCCAATTCTGATCCGTCACCCGCCCCCGCGTAGCCCCCAC
>JAXMBA010000011.1:0-20962 GCA_046350095.1 Gemmataceae bacterium | reverse complement strand
CCCGTCGAGGACTGGTTGCCCCCGCGGGAGTGGTTCGCGGCGGAATCGGCTGCGTACTACGCGACCGCGGAACGGTGGCGGAGGCGGGCATCCGACTACCGGGAGCGGGCCGAGTGGGAGAACGACCGCGAGGAGTCGCTGCTGGAGTGGGCGCGGCACTTCGACGCCGGGGCCGAAGCGTACAGCGAGATGGCCTGCCGGTACAACGGGTGGGCCGGGACGAGCTGGCAGCGGCCCCGGCGGGTGGTTTTGGCCGAGGCGCGGGAATGGCTTGGCGCCGAGAGGTGGGAGCGGCGAGAGTGGCCGGGCGAGTAGTTCGCCTTCCCCACCGGCCGTGTAGCCGGCAAAATGCTGGTGCGGGCGGGAGGCAGGCGTCTCAGGTGGGCTCATAACCCACGCAAGCTGCGTTCGAGTCGCAGGCCCGTAACTGCGGGGGAAGCTCAACAGGAGAGCGGCCGGCTCTGCCGGCGACAAGGCCGGGACGCGGTTCATCACCGCGGCCTGCGAGCCAGGCCCGGGAGTGATGACCCTGGGCAGTGGAGGTGCGAATCCTCCCCTCTGCACTCACAACTTTAAGAAGCGCGTGAGTGATGAAATCGCCGCCCCAACCTGAAGCCTGACCAACCCGCCCTGTAGCTCAACCGAACGGCGACCGCGACAACCGAACTCCTTGAAATACCCACTACCGTTGCCCTGAGTGCTGTCCGGGTATGCCTGGCCCCCCAAGAGTGGTTGCGGGGGGCTAACTCGTGCGGGATGACGGCTCAAGACCACAAGACAGAACAGGGCGCCAGACGAACCCCGCGGCCGCACCCGCGGGGTTCACTCTTTGGCAGGCACGTCGTAGTACGGGCCGCGCAGGAGATCATCAGCTTTGTCGCCCAGCACCTCGCGGATGACGCTCTCGGCGGCACACTTCCGGCAGATGCCGCCATACCCCTCGCGGTGCTCGCGGGTATACATCTCGTGGTCGTAGTTGTTCGCCACGTTCTTGGCGAAGTTGAGGAGCCGCTGAAGGTCCGGGTACGCATTCCACCGCCGCACCACCTCGGCCGCGTTCGCTTCGCTCATCCCGTCGGCGATCTTCACGGGCTCCGGCTCTGGGGTAGCCAACGACGCGCCGGGCGGCCACAGCAGCAGCCCGTAGGCGGTGATGCCGACGCCGGGCTCGCCGTCGGTGCCGGCGAAGGTCAGCGTGATGGGCTCAGGTTTCATTCGTCGATCCCCGAAACTTGATGCTCGTGCTTGAAGTCCACGCCGTACCCGCAGTCCTCGCACCAGCCGTGGTAGATGACGTAGAGCCGTCCGTCGGCGTCCACGCCCTGCTCGTAGTCCTCGCGGAAGTGCTGCTTCACCTTCTCCGGCCCCTTCGCCGCCCGCTCCTTCATGTCGGTGTAGACGGCTTCGCTGACCTTGCCGTAGGCCGCGGCAGCGTCCGCCTTCAACTTCTCGGCCGCCTTCTGTGCCCGCTTCACGCACCGCGGGCACGTCGTCCAGTTGTCCGCCGACACGTTACCCCTCCCGCTTGAACAGCCGCAGGAACGCCCGGTCCCCCACCTCGACGGCCCCAGCCTTCACCGCCGCCTCCCGCCGCTTAGCGGTCAGGTCGTAGTGCGGCCGCCGGCCGGCCTGGAACCACGCCCGCTTGAGCCCGAGCCGGGCCGCGAAGGCGTGCAGTTCCTCCAACGTGTCCGCGGCCAGGTGGCACGACGGGCCGAGCCGCCAGCCCCAATCGCGGAGCCGATCGACGTAGACCATGGCTACTTCACCCTCAAGCTGTTCCCGCGCGGCAGTAGTTCCGCCCACGCCAGTTCCCGCCCCTCCGTCAGAGCCGCCCGCACCGCCGCCTTGTCGATCTCGATCGTGTGCCGGTGGAACTCCGCGGGCACGTCCGCCGGCGCCACACCCGCCTTGATCTCGACCGGCTGCACGCCGCCGTTCTTCTGCACCGACACCACCCGCCCGCTCGCCGTCGTCACCTTCGTCTGCCCGGTCGCTTCGAGGTGCCGCAGCAGCCGCGCTTCGAGGTGCTTGGCAAGCGACTCGCAAGCCTTCTCCTTCGCCGCCCACTGCTCCTTCTCGGCCCGCGCCGCTGCCGCCTCCATCCGCCGCTGGCGGATGAGGTTGAGGTAGCTGTCGAACTTGTGGCCCTGCTCGGCTTCGAGATCCGCGAGCCACCGGTCGATAGCGAGGTCGATCTCGGCCGCGTTGCCGTCGGCCTCGTCGAACAGGTCGGCGATGTACATCACGTCGGCGGTTATGGCGTACAGGGGGCGCATCGTCAGGCTCCGTGGGGGCGAGTGGGCGGTGGGACTTGCAAGGCGGCTTCCGGCGTCATGCCTTTCTTTCGAATGCGATGCCAGACGGTTTGATATTTCAGCCCCAACTCCTCACACCATTCGGTGAGTGGGCGGGTTACCCCGTCGAGGGTAGCCGTGATCGTCACGGCGCGGTTGTTGGCTTGCTCGCGGGCCGTCGCCCACCGGCAGTTCCCAGGTTCATACCCCTTAGTGTTGTCTACGCGGTCGATGCTGTGACCGGCGGACGGCCGGCGCCCCATGTCCTTCAAGAACGCCGCAAACGACTCACGCCACCGATCGCACACCGCAATCCCACGCCCGCCGTACCTTTGGTAAGCCGTGTGATTCTTGCCGTAGCAACGACGGAGCATGGATGACCAACTCTCGAACTCGGGGGATCCGCACTCTCCGTGAGTGGTATTCCGCTCTACTAGCACCTCGATGGCATAGCACCCGCAACTGCGTACCGCCCCGGCGTTAAACTCACTGGGGCGTACCAAGATAGACCCGCCGCACTCGCACTCGCACAACAGTAAGCGGCGGTTTTTGTACCCTCGCTGTTCGGCCACACTCACCGCCGTGAGACGGTGCCGCTTTTGGCCGATCAGCCGCGTGACCCGGCTTGTCTGCTTTGCACCAGCCATGAGTCGCCTCCCTGTCACCAGTTACAGGCCGTGCCGGAGCCGCAGGCGGTACCCGCGCCACAGGCCCATGACGGCCTCGCCGACCACGGTCGCGGCGGCGGATACGAGCACCTGCACCAACACGTCCATCGTGATTCCGTCCGGTAAGGCCCCGGGCGACGGGGCCGGGCTTGGGGTTAGAAGGGAACGTCGCCAATCGCGTGCAGGCGGGCGACCGCGGCGGCCCGCGTGAACGTCGGGTATCTCACGGCGGCGCAGCGGCCCGGCGGCGCCGTCTCCCACGCGATATCCCGGCCCTGCCAGTACAGCCCGTCACAACTGTCCAGCATGAGGGTGGCGTAGATCGGGCTGCACCCCGGGAGCTGAATCACAACCCTGTGCGTGCCGGCCTTCCGCTCGCTGGGCATCTCGATGTAGCCGCCGAGTTCGCTCGGCAGGCCGTCGGCCACCAGCCGCCCGCGGATGTCGCCGAGGAAGTTCAGCCGCTCCTGGGCCAGCCGCTTCTCCAACGCTTCCTTCGCCGCCAGGTCGGCCGCAACGTCCGCGGCCAACTCCCGCTGGCCCTGCTCGATCGCGGCCCACACCGCCGCCGGCACTTCGCTTTCGGTGATCGCCGTCGTCATCGTCTGCTCCAGGTTCGGGGTTCGTGCCTCACGCCGCCCGCCGCACGTCCGCGGCCAGCAGCTCCTCGATCAGCTCCTCGCACCGCCGCAGCCACAGCGCGTCCAGCGGCGTCGGGGGGTGCCCCTCGTCGCATTGGAGGTGGGGGCGGGGGTCGTCGTCCGTCAGGGTCAAGGGGTTCATGGGCGAGTCCTTCGGGGGCTCAGGAAGTCGTGGCCTTCTTCAACGCAGCCGCAAGCGTGCAGTCCTTCGTGTGGCCGAACGTCGCACGCGGGAACCGGGACGGCCACGGGTACGCCGGGTCGATTCCGCGGCAGCACGGACAGCAACCGGCCCCCGCCGGATCGCGGCTGCTCTGGTTCTCGATGGTGCCGCCCCACTCGACTGTCCGAAGCTCCAGCAGCAGGTCCGGGGCGGCCGCGATCAACTTGGCGTTCGCGGCCTGCTGCTCCGTGTCCGGGAACACGTCGTCGAGCACCTCGGCGATGCTCACGGCGTCCGTGCCGACGATCGGGTTGCTGCTCCGCCCGAGTTCGATGTGCCACGGGCCGGGGGTGTGCTTCGCGTTGCTCATCGTCGTCCTCTCGTGGTTACAGGTCGTCGTCGCCGTCGTACTCCTCGCAGTCCATCAGCGTGCCGCACGCCGCCGCCAGCACCGACGCCGCCAGCCACCAGGGGGCCACGCCGGTTACCCACAGGCCGACCGCCGTCGCCGCCAGCAGCACCGAGAACGCGGTGAAGAACATCGTCGGCTCCTCCGTGATGCCGCCCGCGCCCGTCGTGCCCGCAGTAGGGGGCTGCTTCTCGGGTCGCGGGGCGGCTGGGTTCGGGGTCTATTCCTTCACGCCCATCGCCTTCGCCAAGTCGGACCCCGCCTCCGGCAACCACAAGCCGTCCGGGAAGTACCATGCCGTCACCTCTCGCTGGCCCGGGTACGGCAGGTGGCGGAACGACCGGTAGTAGTAACCGCGAAGAAGGAGGTAGCGGGCTCGCATCACCTTCACCTCGTCCTCCGTCACCCGCCGGAAGTCCTTCCGCTCGCGGTACATCACTGCCCACCGGCCGCCGCTCCACTTCTGCACCTCGACCGGCCGCTGGATGCGGAACTGGTAGTTGTCGCCCGCCGGGTTCTCGACAACCGGCGTGTGGGCGACGCTCAGGTCCACCAACCCGGCCGCGTCATCGACGCTGGTCCCGTCGATGACCTCCGTGGGGATCAACTTCTGTAGTGCCGCAAGCAGGCCGTCCATCGTCCTTCTCCACAGGGGGTCAAGTCGGGGGTCAGTTCCAGCACCCGCCCCGCATCGCCTTCCGGCGGCGCACCCACGCGCTGACGCGGGCGGCGACCACGGTCCCGATCGCGGAGGCGATGACGTTGGCGAGGATCATGGCGGGCTCCGGGGGTCAGTTCTGCGCGTCCCACACCACACGGCTCGCCAGCCACCCCGCCGCGTGCCCGCTGCACGCCAGCGTGAGCAGGCCCACGACCGGCCCGTGACGCATCCACAGCAGCACGCACCCGGGCACCGTCACGCCCAGCACGAGGGCCGCGGTCGCCAGGTAGGCCACTAACGCGCGGGTCGTCATCTCACTGCCCTCCGGGGAACTCTCACTGCCTCACACCAGGAAGTACCGGCCCAACGAAGTAATCTTACGCGATCGAGCAACAATACGTCAAGTCCTGTAGGTTGAAATTCTTGCCCGATCGGGTAGAATTCTCGGTCGTACCTTACCGGGATGGTACTTATGCCGGCCGGCGACTGGATCAGCCTCCGCGAGGCAGCCGAAGTGATCGGGTGTCCGAAGCGCACCGCGCTCTACTACGCCGTCAACAAGTTGATCCCGGCCGTGATGATCGACGGGTTTTGGCTCGTGCAGCGGAAGGACGCGCAGCAGTTCAAGAAGCCGAAGCGGGGCCGACCGGCGAGCAAGGCTGCGGCCCCGGAAGTGCCCGCGAAGAAGCCGAAGGGGAAGTGATGGCCATTCTGCCAGAGAAAGAGCGAGCGGCCCTCGATTACATCGTCCGCCACTTGGCCGAAACGGGCCACCCTCCGACGCTGAAGGGCTTGGCCGTGGCGTTGGGCGGGCGGAATAAGACGACGGGCCTGGGCTGGGTGCGGTCGTTGGTCGAGAAGGGCCGGCTCGTCTGGGTCGCCGCGGCCGCCGGCCACGGCGGCGTGTACGTGCCGGCGGGGGTGAACTATGTTCCACCGTCTCGTGTCATCGTTCGGCACTGCGGCCACTGCAAAGCAGAGTTCCCCCTACGTGAGGCTAGGGTGAAGTGGGGGTGCGGGCGGTACTGTTCACGAGAGTGCGAGAGGGCCGGGCGTGTCGCCCGCAGCCTCATCGGGTTTGCGAATCGGTTCTGGAAGCGGGTGAACCGCGGCCATGCTGGTGAGTGCTGGCCGTGGGGGAGAACGCTTAGCAAGAGCGGGTACGGCCTGATTTCGCGGGGCGGGGTGAGCGTTAGGGCACACCGTGTGGCCTACGAATTGCACCACGGTGCTGCGCCCCCGGCAGACAAGATTGTTTGCCACAGTTGCGACAACCCGCCCTGCTGTAACCCCGCGCACCTGTTCCTGGGGACGCACCAGGATAACCACGACGACATGGTGAGGAAGGGTCGCCACCCCACCCACCGCTCGGTGGGCCGCAAGAGGCCGGTCCGCCGCGGGCCGCCGAATCCCAACTGGCGCCCGAGACTCAACGCGGAGACGGTGAAGGCCATCCGGGGGCGGTGGGAAGGTGGTGGCGTGACGATCTCGGGTCTAGCGAGGGAGTCGGGGCTTCACCTGAACACGGTTTACCGCATCGTACATCGCCTGACGTGGGCTTCCGTCTCCTGACTGTCGAGGTGACTTGTGACCGCCGCTCCTGCCCGCACCGCCGACCTGCCCCTCGACGACCAGCTGCGGCTGGCCGAGTGGATGGCTGCGTGGCCGCTGCTCAGCGAGGACGAGGCACGGCGCGAGCTGGGGTTGCCGGCCGCGCCGCGGCACCTCCGCAACCCCAACGCAAACACGCCGCCCGCCCTCGCCGAAACGGCTATTTCCATGGCGTTTTGCTCAGTGACCTGCTAGTATGTGCATCACGCCGGGGCCACACGCCCAACCCGCGTTATGCTAGGATTTTCAGGGGATTCTTACCGCCGGCCGGCGCGCGCACGTTCACCAACTGTCCGATTCTGTCGGGCTCTGCCCGGCCATCCTACGCAAACAGGTCGCCAAAGGGGACGAGATGAGCAAGCCGACTGCCCGCGCCAAGCGAATCGTCCGCGAGGTGCTGCGGGAGTTGTTCTACGACCGCCGCGGCTTGACCCAGGAGTGGGACAGCATCGACAAGGACGTGAAGGCGGAGATACGGCGGGTGCTGATCTCCGTGGTTCAGGTCGAACTCGACCGCGGCGACGGCGACGCCCCCAAGCGGGCAGGCAACGAGGGACCGGACTGGATGCAGTAGACCGCGGTAGACCACTCTAGACCGCCCCCAGCTTGTCCGCCAGCGCCGCGAGCTCGCCCATCGTCTCGTCGGTGTAGTGGGTGAGCGTCGTCCTGACATCTTTGTGCCGGGCCAGCCGCCGCACCTCGGGGACGGTCCCGCCGGCCTGGAACAGCCGCGTGACGTAGCGCCGCCGCAGCCCGTGGAACGTCACGTTCCGCCCGCGCGCATCGAGCACCGCGATGCCGGCCCGCTTCACGTCTCGCCGCATCCAGCTCCACTGCTCGCGGTTCTTCGCCCACGTCCCGGGCCACAGGGGCTGCCCGGCCGGCTGCGTCGCCAGCCACGCGCGGAGCGGCGCCACGAGGTGCGCGGGGATCGGCACCGGCTCGTCGCGCTTCCCCTTCTGGTCCTTCGCCTCGACGACCACGACCGGCGGCGTGGCGTCGAGGTGGAACGACTCGGCGCGGACTTCCGGCTCGACCGGTCTTCCTTCGGCACGTCGTCGGCGCCGTCCGCGGGCTTTTTCTTCGCCATCAGAACGCTCATCGGTAGCTTTCGGGCGAAACGCTAAGGGCGACTCTACAAGCACTTCGCTCGACACGCCAGATTTTTGTAACTTTCCTGTTGACGGCGATGCGTGTCGCGTTTAGAGTTCCCTGCGTAACGCCCAAACGCGAAACGCGAAGCCGCCCGGAAAGGATCAGCAGATGGCACCCCGGGTTGAAGTCACCGAGCGGAAGACGGCGGTGATCGACGCCAACCTCATCCGCGACGCCAAGTTCGTGGCGGCCCACGAGGGCTGCACGATCAGCGAGGTTCTCGAGCGGCACCTGCGGCCCGCGCTCGCCCGCGACAAGAAGCGGGTCGTCAACAAGCTCGCCGACATCGGAGGCGAATCGTGAGCCGCCCCGCCCTCGCGTCCCCGCCCCCGCGCATGAGCGTCAGCGAGTGCTGCCGGCAGTTGGGGCTGTCGAGGGACACCTACTACAGGCACCGTCTGGACGAGGTGTTTACGCGGTTCGAGAGCCCCGGCGGGCGCCCGCTGATCTGCCGGCACGAAGTGTTCGAGTACCAGCAGTTCCGCTCCGCGGCGAAGGCGCGGGCGGCGGTCCTGGCGCTGCGGAAGCGGCTGGGCCGGGTCGGCTGAACATAACTCCCCCACTGGATACGCACATGTCCCCGAAGTCGAAGAATGCTGACCCGCCTGCCGCCGACGCCGCGCCCGCCGTGATGGTGTGCGTCCTTCGCTCCACTGGCGCCGATCGCAAGAGCAAGAACGGCTTCGTGTGGCCGACATTCGGGCCGGTCGAGTGCCCGGACTGGAAACCCACGACGGAGTGCGGCCACGGTCTACACGGGCTGCTTTGGGGCATCGGCGACTGGTCGCTGTGCCGCACGACGGACCCGAATGCGGTGTGGCAGGTGGTGGAGGTGGACGCGGCGGCATTGGTCGATCTCGACGGCAAGGTGAAGTTCCCGCGCGGCGAGGTGATCTACTCCGGCACGCTGGCGGGAGCGTTGGCGCTGACCAGCAAGCGGCACTTCGAGGTGCTCAAGGAGAAGGCGGTCAAGGACGGCGCGGCCACGACGGGCGACGGCGCCCCCGCGGCCACGACGGGCGACTACGCCCCCGCGGCCACGACGGGCGACTACGCCCCCGCGGCCACGACGGGCTCCCGCGCCCCCGCGGCCACGACGGGCGACCGCGCCCCCGCGGCCACGACGGGCGACTACGCCCCCGCGGCCACGACGGGCTCCCGCGCCCCCGCGGCCACGACGGGCGACTACGCCCCCGCGGCCACGACGGGCGACTACGCCCCCGCGGCCACGACGGGCTCCCGCGCCCCCGCGGCCACGACGGGCCCCCGCGCCCCCGCGGCCACGACGGGCTGCGGCGCCCCCGCGGCCACGACGGGCTCCCGCGCCCCCGCGGCCACGACGGGCTACGGCGCCCCCGCGGCCACGACGGGCGACTACGCCCCCGCGGCCACGACGGGCTCCCGCGCCCCCGCGGCCACGACGGGCTACGGCGCCCCCGCGGCCACGACGGGCTACCGCGCCCCCGCGGCCACGACGGGCTACGGCGCCCCCGCGGCCACGACGGGCGACTACGCCCCCGCGGCCACGACGGGCGACTACGCCCCCGCGGCCACGACGGGCTCCCGCGCCCCCGCGGCATGTATCGGCCTGGGCGGTCGTGCGAAGGCCGGCCCCACCAGTTCGATCATCCTCACCTACCGCGATACTGCCGACCGCATCCGCCACACGGTCGGGTACGTCGGCGAGGACGGGATCGAGCCGCACGTCTGGTACGAGGTGACGGTCGACGGCAAGTTGGCCCGCGCGGCGGACCAGTCGGCCCCGCAGTAACGGCCCCCAATGTTCTTCCCCAACCGAGGAGTTCCAGCGTGAAGACGGTGATGGACACGGTGAACGACGCCCGGACCGCCGCCGAGCGGGCGAAGGCGAAGTTGATGCTGTCGCGGACCGGCACGGCCGGCGTGATCGAGTCGCCGGAGGTCGAGGTGGATCAGGTGCTGGTGCTGTTGGCCAGTATCGAGGAGCAGGTGCAGAAGGCGGCGGCCAACGCGCTGGCGAAGGGCGCGGCGGTGGCGGCGGCGCTGGCCCCGACGACTCGCGGCGGGGGTGCGGCCCCGGTGTCGTCGTGCTGCGAGGCGGGGGCGTGCCGCAGTGAAGCCCCGACGACGAAGATCCCGCGGATGGAGGCGGTGGTCATCACCGACGTGATCGACGGGACGTTCCAGGACATGCGGGAGCGGATCGAGGCCGCCCGCTGAGCCACCTGGCGGGCTGTTGGAAGCGACGGCCCGTTTAGCACCCGGTGTTCCGGTCCCGGGGGTGGGAAGACCGGAGGAACGGCCGAGTGGTTCCCGCCAAGTAGCCCCGGGGCGAACGGCGAGCCGGGTTCGACTCCCGGGGCCGCGCTGGCTGACAGGCGCCGTGGGCTAAGGGTAAGCCGCCAGGGGACGCCTTGGAGACGTGGGTTCGACCCCCGCCGGTGTCTTTGGATCGAGGACGCGACCATGCAGTTCGAGCTTGCAGCCCCGGCCCCGCAGCCGGCGGCGACGGTCGTCGTCCGCCGCTACCGGGACGGCTCGCGGGTCGAGGCGAGCGACGTGCCGGGCTTCTTCGTGGCGGTGACGCCGAAGGGGACGCGGCTGCGGGACAGCGGGACGCGGCTGGTGGCGCTGTACCCGGCGGCGGTGTACGCGGAGGCGGCGTTGGCGTGTCTGGGGTACGGGGCGGGCACAGGGGAGGTTGGCCATGCGTCGTGACCTCATCGCCCCGTTCCACCGCGTGCTCGACGCGCTGAACCTGCCGCTCGCGCCGACGCGGACCTACGCCCGCCGCTCGTGCCTGTGGGTACCGGTGGACCCGACGCACCCGCAGTGGGACGGCCGGTGTGGCACGCTGACGATCAAGCTCCAGCACTCCAAGAGCAAGGCCGGGGCGGAGGTGGAAATCGACACCTACGCGGTCGAGGAGCAACCCCCGCAGCCCGGCCTGATGGGGCGGTCGTTCCTGCTGCTGAACCTCACGGACGACACGCAGGAGGACGTGTACGAGGTGTGCCTGGGGCCGGTGAGCCTGTGCAAGTGCAAGGCGGGCAAGTGTCGCCTGCCCGCGTGCAAGCACCGCGACGCCCTCGAATCAGTAATCGCTTACGGCGAACTGGCCGAACCGCTGATCCCGGGGCAGCGCGCGGCGTGAACCACAACCCCGGAACTTATTACCCCTGGTGGCGTATGAGCAAGTTCACTGACGAGTTGATGGCGAAGCACAACGTGAAGCCCGAGGAGATCCACCTGCCGGCCGGCGGGGTGGCGGTGTTCGGCAAGTCGGGCAACGGAAAGTGTCTCGGCAAGGGAACCCCGGTCCTGATGTTCGACGGCTCGGTCAAGCCCGTCGAGCAGGTCAAGCTCGGCGACTGGCTCATGGGGCCGGACAGCAAGCCCCGCGAGGTGTTGGGAACGACCCAGGGCGTCGGCCCGCTGTACCGCGTCACGCCGAATAAGGGCGACCCCT
This sequence comes from Gemmataceae bacterium, assembly GCA_046350095.1. Classification (GTDB taxonomy): domain Bacteria; phylum Planctomycetota; class Planctomycetia; order Gemmatales; family Gemmataceae; genus Urbifossiella. The sequence goes on along the minus strand of JAXMBA010000011.1, from coordinate 9,909 downwards.
ACGTCGTCAACGGGGACCACATCCTCTCCCTGAAGATGACGGCAGATGCCGGCGGGTATCGGGCTGGCGATATCGCCAACGTCAGCGTGTGCGACTACTTGGCGGCCATTCCCCGGTTCCGCACCTACGCGAAGGGGTGGAGGGCGGCGGTCGATTTCCTGCCCGCCGAGGTGCCGCTGGACCCCTACATCCTCGGCGCGTGGCTCGGGGATGGCACGTCGTCCGGGACGGAGTTCACCAGCGCCGACGCGGAAATCGTGGAGGCGTTCACCGAGTACGCCCACGCGAACGGGCTCGGTGTCTTCCAGACGGCCGCGAAGGGTAAGGCCGGCACCTACCGCCTGACCGCCGGCGTCGATGGCCGCTCGCTGCCGAAGTACACGAACCGCTTCCTCCTGGCGCTGCACCAACTCGGCGTGAAGGGGAACAAGCACATCCCCCTCGACTACCTCCTGAACTCCCGCGTGAACCGCCTGGCGCTGCTCGCCGGCCTCATCGACACAGACGGCCACGCGCGGTGCAAGGGGTACGAGATCACCACCAAGTACAACCAGCTCGCGGCCGACATCCTGTTCCTCTGCCGCAGCCTCGGGTTCGCGGCCTACGCCTTCCCGTCGTGGCGGGCCTGCACGAACGGCCGGTTCCCGGATCGTAAGCACCACTACTGGCGGATCAGTATCTCGGGCGACGTGAGCGTCGTGCCGGTGCGTCTGAAGCACAAGCGGTGCGAGCCGCGAACGCAGCGGAAGAACGTTCTGGTGACCGGCATCCAGGTCGAGCCCATCGGCGACGGCGAGTTCTACGGCTTCGAGTTGTCGGGCGACCACCTGTTCCTGCTCGGCGACTTTACTGTCACGCACAACTCGTCCCTGTTCCGCAACAGCCGCTTCATCCGCCGCGTCCTCATCGCCGACTCCGGCTCGATGATGCACAAGCTGTGGGCCGGCGAGGACCGCTGCGTCGTCGTCACGACCGACAAGGACAAGAGTCCCGTCGAGCAGGTCCGCGACGAGGTGGAGGCGTGCGAGCGGGCCGGCGGCATCTACCTGCTCGACAGCTGGAGCACGCTCCAGGAGTTGCAGGTGCTGTGGTTCAAGCGCGCCCGCAACATCCGCGGCAGCGTCAGCATCCCGCAGCACGGCGACATCGTGGCCATGCTCCGCGACCTGGTGCCGATCCTCGCGCAGACGCAGGGCTTCACCATCTTCAACACCACGGCCGGCGGCGAGGGGAAAACGCCGAAGGGTGACATCGTCTACTACCCGGCCGGGGCGCTCACCGGCTACCAGTCGCTCAACGGCACCGAGGCGAACAAGGAGCCGATCCTGTCCCGCTGGGGCAGCGTGTGGGGGATGTTCCAGGGGCACCCGCCGAAGGAGCTGCCCCGCGGCCTGTACGTCCCGTCGAACGACATCCGCCCCGAAGCCTACGCGAAGTACACCCCGCTCAAAGACCCGCTGGAGGTGATCCGCGACACCAGCGGCAAGGGCGTGATGGCCGTCCCCGACCGCACCGACCCGGCCAACGCGCCGAGGTGCTTCATCGACGAGCTGCTCGTGGAGATCGCGGCGAAGTTCCGGCGGGCGGGGGCGCGTCAGGAGGAGAAGGCGGGCGGCGGGAAGGGGAAGTGATATGTCACGGCCCCGGTGGTGCCCTGCGTGCGGGAAGGGGCCGGACTGCCCGCCTCTCGGGAACGATAGCGCTTGCCGCGACTGCGCCGGCCGGCGGTCCGCGGAGATTAGGCGGCGGTCCGAACTCTGGCAAGCGGCACCGCAGGCCGAACCGCTGCCGGACTTCGCCACGGCAACGCTGCACACCGGGTTCCTGTGCATCGTGGAGACGCCCGAGCAGATGGCCGCCTTGCGTGACGAGAAGCCGAAGGCTGGCCCGGGGCCGGCGACGAGCGGGGTTCCGCGGGCGATGTACGAGTTGCGGCCGATCGACCGCGTGGCGGCGAGAGTCGTGCAGGGCTGACCAGGACGGGCACCACGAGCGGGGGCGGGTGGATGGCGGTCTACTTCATCGAGGCGGTCGGAACCAACAAGGTGAAGATCGGCTTCACTGATGGTCCCGTCGAGAGCCGGCTGCGGCAGCTGCAAACCGGCTGCCCTGTGCCCCTCGCCGTGCGCGCGGTCGTCGAGGGCGACCAGAAGGCCGAGGGCCGCTTTCACCGTCGGTTCGCCCACCTGAAGCAAGAGGGGGAGTGGTTCGAGCTCGGCCCCGACCTGGCCCGGTTCATGGACCTCGCCGAGTGGGTGCTGCCGCGGCTGGAGGTGATGGAGGCGAAGATCGCCGCCCTGGTGCAAACGGTCGGCCAGGGCACGGCGGCGAACAAGGCCATCATGCGGGACTTCCTGGCGTCCTTGCCGGTCGCCCCGACCCGTCAGGCGCCATTCGGGGTTATCGACGACCGCACCATCCGCGCCGTCCTGTCGATGTTCAATTCCGCGTCCGAGATGGAGGCCTTCGAAAACAGCAGCAGGGGGAGGTAGACATGGCCACCCGACTCCTGCGTGACGGCATTCTCGACTCGGCGGCGGTGAACGCGCTGTCGTTCCAGGCGGAGGTGTTCTACCGCCGGCTGATGAGCGTGGTGGACGACTTCGGCCGCTTCGACGGGCGGGCCGCGGTGCTGCGGGGCCGGTTGTACTCCTTGAAACTCGATACCGTGCGCGAGGCCGACATCACCCGCTGGATCGCCGAGTGCGAGAAGGCCGGTCTGATCGCTCTCTACGCCGTCGAGGGCAAGCCGTTCATCCTGTTCCACAAGCTCGGGCCGGCTCGCGCGAAGGAGTCGAAGTATCCTCCGCCGCCGGCGGACGTTGCGGCCCGCCGCAAGCGTCTGTTCGCAGCTGAAAACATCTGCGCGCAGATGCAAACGGATGCAAACGGCTGTTCGCAGGCGTTTGCAGATGTACCGGATTCGGGTTCGGATGCGAGTGCGGAGACGAATGCGAACCCTACCGGGGGTGCGGCGTTGCCGCCGCCCGCCGCGGACCCGCCCCCGGCGAAGCCCCGCACGCGGAAGGAGCCCACCGGCCCCCACGCCGAGGCGGTGCGGTTGTTCTGCGACGGCTGGCAGGCGACGCACGACGGCACGAAGTATCCGTTCTCGGGCGGCAAGGACGGCGCGGCGGTGAAGGACATCCTCGCGGCCGTGGACGGCGACTTGGGGCGGTTCCGCGTCATCGTGGAACGCTACCTCGCCAACACGGACTCGTTCTACGCCGGCCACCCGCTGTCGCTGCTGCGGTCGCAGTTGCCGAAGTTCATGGTGGAGGTGTCGCAGCAGCACCACCCGCCGCGGAACCGGTTCGAGACGCAAGACGACCGCGTGATGGGCACCATCCTGGGCGCGTTGGAGTGACCGCCATGAGCGACCTGGCGAAGCGAACCGAAAACCCGCCGGCCCGCCGCGACGACAACCAGCGGCCGAACCCTCTGCGGCAGCTCCCCGAGGAGTGGCGCGAGTCGGTGGCGTTCTTCTACGCGATCTACTCCGACACGCTCAAGGGCACGGTGGGGCTCGTGGCGCGGTTCCGGCTGTGGCAAAAGCAGTTCGGCCTGACGCTCGACGAAGCGCGGGAGGCGATGAACCGGCTGATGCGGCCGGAGCACGCCGCCGCGATCCAGTTCCCGGGGCAGTTGATGGCCGCGCTCGCCGAGGCGGTGGTGCTGGTGCGGAAGGAGCGGCGGGAGGCGGAGGCGAAGGAGGAGCAGCGGCGGCGGCTCGCGGCCGAGGCGGAGCGGTTCCAGGGCGAGGGCGAGCCCATCGGGAGGACGTATGTACCAACCCTCTGACCCCGACGGCGAGGCCCGCTGCCCGATGTGCAAGGACACCGGGGCCGTCGTGGTGCCGCACATCCGGTGCGTCAGCGTGCGGCTCGGGCGGCTGGTGACGTACCCGGGGGCGCGGTCGATGCGGACGGCGGCGGTGGCCTGCACGAACCACGTCCCGGACGCCGGCGGGATGCCGGTGACGTGCCCGCCGGGGGCGTCGCTAGCGGCGCACGGGCTGATGACGTGGCCGCGGTACACGGAGCTGATCGGCGGGCTCGACGGCGTGGCGATGCTGCTCGACCTGGAGGCGGAGCGGGCGGCGGAGGCGCGGGGCACCGACACGCGGCCGCCGGAGGAGCGGCTGGCCGAGATGTTCCCGGCGGTGGCGGTGTTGTTCCGAGGGGCTGCTTAAGGCACGCCCAATGGTCACACGGTCGGTGGCTAACTTTCGCGGGTACGCGATCCCCCCTAACAGCGAGGCGACGATGGCGGTGAGAGTGAAGCACATGACGATCACGCCCAAGCAAGCCGAGGCGTGGCTGGAGGCGAGCCAGACGAAAAATCGCAACGAGCGCCAGGACCACATCCAGCTCCTGGCCGCGCAGATGAAGGACGGGGCGTGGGCCGACAACGGTGCCACGCTGGTGTTCGACGAGGCAGGCAACATCCTCGACGGCCACCACCGCCTGCGGGCGTGCGTCCGGGCGGAGGTGCCGTTCACCTCGCTCGTGGTGTTCGACGCGCCGCCGGACGCGATGGCCACCATCGACACGGGCGTCATCCGCTCCATTGCCGACGCCCTGACGATGACGCGGGCCGAGGAGTCCTACAGCCGCGACATGCCGCCGGCCGCGAAGCTGGTGTGGCTGGCCGAGTGCGGCCGGCTGGACCTGATGGACAGGGGCAACCGCCACGTCGCCTTCAGCGCGCTGGTGTGCCTGGATGTGATCGGGCGGCACCCCGGCCTGCGGCAGGCGGTGGTGGCTGCGCAGCAGAGCTACCGTCAGTTCCGGCCCGTCCCGAAGTCCGTCTGGTCCTTCCTCCACTACTGGCTCCCGCGGTTCGGCGAGGAGCGGGCGGCCGAGTTCGTGGGCCGCTTGGCGGACGGGGCCGGGATGCAGCCGAACTCCGCCGTGGCCCGGCTGCGTGAGCGGTTGATCAACAACAGCATGTCGAATCTCAGGATGGCGGAGGTCGACCGGTTCGCCCTCATCCTGAAGGGCTGGCGAGCCCACTGCAACGGGCAGACGTTCGCCGGCGCGAACCACTTGCGGTGGACGTCGGTGGAGGAGTTCCCCTCCCCCAACCCCGACGCGAAGTAGGGGCGGTGAAGTAGCGGCGACGATTCAAGTTCCACCAACGGAGGGCGACGACGATGGCGAGAGTTCCGGTGAGCGCGAAGACCCTGAACGCGCTCGGCGACGGCTACGCGGGGAAGGCGATCGACAAGGCGCTCGACGAGATCAACCGCGACCTCGTGGACCGCGGCCAGGACGGCAAGAAGCGGAAGCTCACGGTGACCTTCACCTTCACGCCGAGCGACGAGGGCCGGCGGGTGGCGATCGACGTGTCGAGCAAGACCACGCTGCCGGCGTGGGTGCCGCCGGAGACGCACGCGAAGTACGACGACGCGGCGGGCGGGTTCATGTTCCAGCCGGAGGCGGCGGGGAACCCCGAGCAGATGACGCTCAGCGACGTGGACGGCGCGGGCGAGTAACGGCGACCGACCCGGGCCGGCGCCGGCGTGGCGTCGGCCCCCTTCCCAACCCCAGCAGCGGAGAGAACCGGTGGACAGCGCAGCGATGAAGGAGTTCGAGCGGATCGTGAATGCGGCGGCCCCGCAGCGGCGGGTCGTGTCACTGCCCGGCGAGCCAGCCGGCGTGTACGGCCTCGTGGACGCGGACGGCAATATCGAGCGGACGCAGGCCTTGTTGCCCCCCGACGACCACGCGGCGGACGACCTGGCGACGCTGGCCGACGTGGCGAAGTCGTGGGGAAAGACGCACGGCGTGAGCGTGTGGTACGACCGCAACAGCGTGGTGGCGGTCGCCAGCGACGGCTCCGACGACGGCCCGCCGCACACCTGCACCCTCGGCCTCGAAGTGTCGGCCCAGCTGGCGAAGCTCGCCGAGTGGCGGGCCGCGGGCCGGCAGTTCGTCACGCAGAAGGAGTTCGTGCTGCTCCTCCGCACCCTGTTCCACGGGTGCTGGAACGCCCACCCCACGCTCCTCGACACCGTCCGCAAGCTCCGCGTCCAGTCGGCGTCGGACGGCGCCAGCGAGGTGCAGCGCGGCAAGGTGAGCCTGGGCAAGTCGATGGTCGCCGAGATGTCGGGCGTCGGCGACATCCCCGAGCGGGTCACGTTCGAGGTGCCGGTGTTCGCCGGCGCCGCCGTCCGCGCCACGGCCGAGGTGCGGATGGTGATCGACCCCGACCCCGAGGCCGGGCAGCTCCTGGTGGTGGTGCTCCCCGACGAGATCGACCGCGCCTTCGCCGCCGGCGAGGAGAAGGCGCAGACGATGCTCGACGGGCTGCTCGCGGACACGGGCATCCCGGTCTACCACGGGCGGCCGTAAGCGGGGCGGGACGGGCGGCACCACGGGAGGGCTCACGGTGGACACGTTCGCGGCGATCGACTTCGAGACGGCCGACGACGGGCGCGACAGCGCCTGTGCGGTGGCGGTCGTGCGGGTCGAAGGCGCGCGGATCGTCCGCCGCGAGTCCACCCTGATCCGCCCGCCCCGTGCCCTCGACGGCGGCGCGATGAAGTGGACTCACATCCACGGCCTCAGATTCGAGGACGTGAAGGACGCCCCGCCGTTCGCCGAGGCGTGGGCGAAGGTGCTGCCGGCCGTCGAGGGGTGTGCGCGGCTCGTCGCGCACAACGCCCCCTTCGACCGCAGCGTGCTGGCGGCGTGCCTGGCCGCGGCGAAGTTGCCGCCCGTGTCGCTGCCGTGGACCTGCACGCTCGCGCTGGCGACGCAGCAGTGGCCGAAGCCGGCGCGGAACCGGCTGCCGGACGTGTGCGAGCGGCTGGGCATCAGCTTCACGAACCACCACGACGCGGCCGCCGACGCCGAGGGGTGTGCCCGCATCCTCATGGCGATGGAGGGGCGGAAGGAGGAAGCGAGTGTTCCAGCGGAGGCGCCGCCGCGGGAGCCGGGGGCCGAGTTCGAGGCGGTGATGCGCATCGCCCGCGAGGCGGCGGCGGGCGTCGACGGCGTCGACGACGCGAAGCGGATCATCGCGGCGGCGGCGGAACTGTGTACGGACGCGGCCGGTGGCGCCGTGGCAACGGCGGACCTGGAGCGGTGGGTGCGGGAGTGGGCCGCGCAGAAGGCGGAGGCGCGGGCGAAGTGGGGCTTCACAACACGGGAGCACGCATGACCAGGGTTCCCCCCGAGATCGTCACCCGGGTGCGCGAGGCCGCCCGCCGGGTCGGCCGCGACCCGCACGACCTCGCCCACGCCCTCGACCTGTCGCCCGCCGTGGTGGCCCGGGCGCTCGACGGCCGGCCCACGGTGCGTGTCCTGACGCCCGTCACCGTCGCCGGCCTGCGGGCCGCGTTCGGGCGCCGCACGACGACCGCCCGTAAGTGGTTCGAGGCGCAGGCCGCCGTACACGGCGTCGGGCACGCCACGGTGCGGCGGGCGGTGTACGGGTTCGGCGCCTACTCCCGAGGGACAAATGGCTGAAGCATCCAAGATCGAGTGGACGGACGCCACGTTCAACCCGTGGCGCGGTTGCACGAAGGTGTCGGCCGGATGTGCCCACTGCTACGCCGAAACGCTTTCGGGGCGGAACCCCAAGACGCTCGGCGTGTGGGGGCCGAACGGGACGCGGGTCGTGGCCGCGGAGTCGGCGTGGCGGGAGCCGGTGAAGTGGAACCGGCTGGCGGGTGAGGGGCGGTTGCCGGACGGCTCGCCGAACGTGGATGGGCACCGGCCGCGGGTGTTCTGTGCGTCGCTGGCAGACGTGTTCGAGGACTGGCCGGGGCTGATGTCCGCGAGCAACGGCGCGGCCCTCCACGAATGCGCCGAGTGCGGGGCGTGGCGAGTCATGGAGGACATGTGTCACGGCCCGAACGCCCACATGGCTTTAACGATGCAGGACGTGCGGCGCCGGCTGTTCCGCTTGATCGACGCGACGCCGAACCTCGACTGGCTTCTCGTGACGAAGCGGCCCGAAAACGTTGAGCGGCTGACTCCGGATCGGAGGCCGCACAGTCTGTACCCCGGCGGGTTCGAGATCCACATGGCGACGCGGCACCTGCCGCGCCACAACGTGTGGCTCGGCGTCAGCGTCGAGGGCCAGGCCGCAGCCGACGAACGCATCCCGCACCTGCTGCGGTTGCCGGCGGCGGTGCGGTTCCTCAGCTGCGAGCCCTTGATCTCCCCCGTAGACTTGAGTGTCTACATGGGAGGATCGCAAGATGGGAACCGCAGATTTGGCCGGGCTGGCGATGGTCGCGGTGGGGATGTTCTCCGTGGACTCGCAGGGGCGAGTCTGGCGGCACCGGGAAATCACCCGGGGGAGTGCGGCCGGGGGCAGGGAGGTGGAGATCGAACCGCGGCGGGCGGACACCGGCAGGTCGAAGGAGGACGGCTACCTTCGGGTTCAGTTCACGGTGGGGAAAACTCGCTATCACGCGGCCGCGCACCGGCTGGTGTGGATGGTCGTCAACAAGCGGCTCATCCCGGCCGGAATGGAGGTGAACCACAAGGACGGCAACAAGGGCAACAATCACCCGGACAACCTGGAGATCACGACGCACTCGGGGAACGCGCTGCACGCCCTGCACACGCTGGGCTACATGAAGAACCGGAAAACCTCGGGGGCGAAGCTCACGCCGGAGCAGGTGGTCGAGATTCGGCGACTCTGCGACGGGAAGGTCATGTCGAAGGCGGCGATCGCGGACCACTTCAAGGTGACAGTGAAGACGGTGCGCAACATCGCCAACCGGGCCAAATGGGCGGATATCCCGGAATTGCCTGGGTGATCGTCGGCGGGGAGAGCGGCCCCGACTCGCGGCACTTTCGCACCGAGTGGGCCGACTCGCTGGTGTCGCAGTGCAAGGCCGCAGGCGTCCCGGTGTTCGTGAAGCAACTCGGGGCCAACGTCACGACCCGCCTGCCGGACGGCGAAGACTGGCCCAACCACGCCAGCGGCACGGGTCCGGTCCAGTTCAGCGGCGACGGGTTCGGCAACTACCACGTCCGCGGGCTGAAGGACAAGAAGGGCGGCAACATCGCCGAATGGCCGGCCGACCTGCGCGTCCGCGAGTTCCCCACCCCCACGGAGGCATGACCGTGGCCGACCCGACCTGCGTCTACTGCAAGCTGCCGCTCAAGGCCCACGGCCCCTCGACGGCCGGGCCGACGTGGTTCACCTGCCCCGATGGCACCGGGCGGGCGTGCCACCTGGATTCGCACTTCCGGCGAGACGAGAACCCGCTGGCGCTGGAGAACGCGCGGCTGCGGGCGGCGATGCTCGAAGTCACGGCGACGACGAGCCTGCTCGACGCGCGGCGGGTCGCCCGCGAGGCGCTGGCGGGGGCCGCCACATGACCCCCTACGACTCCTTCCCCGGCCCCCGGGGGCGGCTCTACCGCGTCACCCCGCACTTCCTGGCGCGGTGGGACGCCCGCACGAGTCTGCTGCACCGCGACATCCCCGGGGCGGTGCTGACGGCGCGGGTGTTCGCGGTGTCGCGGGACGGCAAGGAGGCGCTGTACGCCCCGGCGGAGGACCGCGTGTTCGTCGCCGCAACGTCCCGCCACGGGCCGTGGTGGGTGCTGGTGACGGTGCTGTTCCCGCCCGACCCCGCGCTGCGGCACCTGCACACACGCGGCACCCGGGCGTGGGCGTTCTGGCGGATGATCGAGCGGAACCGCGACCGGCAGCACGCCGCGGGGGCCGCGTGACGGCCGAGGAGTTCCTGGCCGACGCCCGCCGCAAGGGGCTCGTCATCGCCGAGGGGCCGCGGCCGAAGCTGCCGTCGGCAAGTATCGGGCGGCCGGGCCCGGGGGAATCGGAGGCGGCTTTCACGACGCGCGTGATCGACCTGGCGACCGCGAACGGGTGGCTCACCATGCACCCGCTGCCCGGCCGGTACGCGGACGGCTACCGC
>JAXMBA010000010.1:0-271897 GCA_046350095.1 Gemmataceae bacterium | reverse complement strand
TTCACCGCTGGGTGTGCGACCAGGCGACCGTCGCGCGGGACGCCGGGGCCGGCCGGGTCGTCTTGCTCCCGGGGCCGGAGCCCTACTCGTCGGCCGCGCTGCGGCCGGTCGTCCCGGACTTCCGCGCGTATCGCTGGCTGTGTTGGGACGTGCGGGTTCACGACCGGCCGGTCGCGCTGGTGGTCTCGGTGCGGTCGGGGGCGGGCCGCGGGGCCGGGACAACGCACGCCCAGGTCGAGCGGCCGTTCCCGGCCGGCGACCACGTCCTCCGCCTCGACCTGGGCGACCTCGCGCCGCTCGCCCGTCCCGCCCCGCTCGACCTGGCCGACGTCCGGGAGGTGCAGCTGTTCGCGGTCCGCACGCCGGAGCCCGTGACGCTGGACGTGTCGCGGGTCTGGCTGGAGCCGTGATTGCTGCCGGCGGCCCTTCTTCTCGGGTGGGCGGGAACCTGCCAGGGTTCCGGCCCCCGGGAGAGTCGCGATCCGGGTGAGCCGCCGGGGCGGCTACGGCTTGGCGTGGCGGCGCACGGGCGCGCGTCTCGGCGTGGATTCGCTACCCGGACCCTTCAGCGCGGCCCCACTGCGAGGCAGCGGGCCAGGGGCCGCCGGCGGGTCCAGGTAGTATTCGAGGATCACGAGGTTGGAGCCGGGAAGCGGGCCCAAAACTCGCACCCGCAGTGTCGGCGGTAGGGGCGAGGGGTCGGTGGTGTCGAACGCCCCGGTCAGGCAGTCGGTGCATACCAGTTCGGGCCCGGTCGCGGGGTCGCGGTGGTAGAACGTCGAGACGCCTCGACAGGCCGGGCACGTTTGCCCGGGCGCGAGCGGGTCGGGGTCAGGAGAGGCGCCGACGTTGACGCCGGCGAATCTGGGCGGATAGAGTAACACGCACTCGTCCTCCGTAATGCGGATGAGGAGGTCGGCCGGCGGGGAACTTTCTCAGGGTGGCCCGCCGGCCGACTACTTGATGGGCGAAAGGACCGCCTCCGCGGGCATGGTAGCGTCGTTGCTACCACCGCGGGCATGGTAGCGTCGTTGCTACCGCCGCGGGCATGGTAGCGTCGTTGCTACCATGCTGTCAATCGCGGTAGCGGGGGAACCAGGGCACCGGACTGGGCGTGGTCGTGGCCAAGCGACGTCTGACCGGATCCCTCGCCGACCGGATCCGGCACCTCCTCGAGGAGCGCGGGGCGGGTGTCGCGTGGCTTGCCCGGGAGACCGGGGTTCACCGAGTCACGATCTCGCGGATCGTGGGTGGGGTGTCACGGGACCTTCCCCTGTCGACACTGACAGCGGTCGCGACCGCGCTGGGGGTCAGCGTCGGTGAGCTGGTGGATGACCTGCCGCCTGACTGATCAATTATCTATAGTTAATTAGTTATTAAATTTGCGACGTCGTCCCGTTCTGTCTGAAGGCGTCCCGGCTGCTCTTACCAAAGGGTGCACCCGGTACGGCCGCGGCCGGGTCGTCGAGGTCGACGAGGGCCGGGCGGACCGCCCGCAACCGCTCGACGCCGGCGGGGTGCCGCACGGGCGTTGGGGTGGTGTCACGGGGGGCTGCGACGTGGGCTCGACGTGCGTCGGGGTGAATTCGCGGGAGGTCGCGGCTGGTTAATCTGGCCAGCTCGTCAAGCGTACGGGTCGGCGTGCGGGGTTCAGTCGTGAGGCGTATACTGACAGGTCCGAGTACCCGACCGGTCCCGCCCGCCGCCCCGTCCGCAATCCACGGGAGCCGAGCCGTGAGCCTCGACCGTCAGCTCCGCCGACTCGAGCAGCGGGCCGCCCGCCTGGCCGCCCTCCTCCAGCCGCCCCCGGCGCCCGAGTCCGCGGGCATCGGCTGGGACGCCGCCGTCGCCGCGGTGGGGCCGTTGCTCGACTCGGCAGGCGCGCGGGACGCGGTGGCGGCCTACGCCGACCACGACCAGCAGGCCCGCCGGCTCCTGGCCCAGCTCTGGCCCCCCGGGGGCCGCACCCGCCACGAGATCGAGGACCCCGAGTTCCGGCCCGCCGCGACCGTCCTCTTCTTCGCCCGCCTCCCGCCGGACCTCCGGGCGCGGGCGGCGGCCCCGGCCGCGCTCGCGGGCGGCGGGTGGGCGGACGAGTGGATCCACCAGCTGCAACACCGCCGGACGCGCATCCCGCCCGACGTGTGCCCGGACCTCCTCCGGCGGCTGGCCGCCGCCTTCGCCGCCCCCGCCCCCGGCTGGGGCGACTTTGACGAGGTGTGCGGGGGCTGTGGGCTCCGCCGGCCGGACTGGCTGGATTACCCGTGGAACGGCTCCCCGTGCGAGCACTGCGGGGGGACCCGGCAGCTGGGCCGGGGGGCTGACGTGAGCGAACCCGGGTGGCGGGAGGTGGCCCGCCGGGAGCTCGCCGCCGCCGGCCGCCGCCCCGGGGCGGCCCGGGCGAAGCCCCCCGGCGGCTGACGGGCCGCCGGCGCGTGCCGGGCCGACGGCCGTCCGGGCCGGGCGAGGCCGGGTCAGTGCTGGCCGGGCCCGGCCGCGTCGGCGTCGAGCCGGTCCATCTGCTCTTCCAGGACCGCGAGCCGGCGGGCCTCGTCCGCCGCCACGACGAGCTTGACCCCGAGCTCGACGAGCTTGGCCGCCGCCCGGAGGCGGACGGCCGGATTGTCGTGGGCGAGGAGGGCCCGGAGGACGCCGACCGCCTCGCCCAGCCCGTCGGCGAGCCGCCCGGTCGCGGCGGCGACCATCTGGCCGCGGAGCTCGGCCACCCGCGCCGCGAACGCGGGGTCGGCCTGCCGGCGGTGGGCGGTCCGCTCGCTCACCTCGGCCTCGTCGGCCGCCTCCCGGACGGTCCGGCCGGCGGCCAGGAGGGCGGCGAGCCGCTCGTCCGCGCCCCGTCTGCCACGGTGTGCCACGGTCTGCCACCTCGTGAGGTGCCCCCATGATATCCGGCCCGGCCCGCGGGCGCTACCGGAGCTGTAGACGTTACGGGAGGTGAAAGAGCGGGCCGGGGTCGACGGCCGGGTCCGGACGAGTCGCCGGCCGGGATTGCGTGCCCCACCGGCGTTGGGGCTGGTGGCCCCCGGCCGTCGCCGCCTCTGCCCCGCCTTACTCCTGCGGGCCCGGGACAGCAGCTTGTGGGCCGCAGGCCTCGGTCGCCGCCGTCCGGGCCACCGCCTCCCGCCACACGCGGACGTGCTCCCGCTGCGCGGCCACGAAGGCGTTGAACCGGTCCGCCTCCTGCCGGAGCCGGTCCGCGACCGGGGCCGCCTCCGGGGGCGGGGCGTGCGGGGGGGCGGCGACCGCGGGGCGGGGCCAGGCCGCCCGCCGGGGACGGCGTCCCGGCCGGGGACGTCGAACTCCGTGCCGGACGCCCGCGCGTCGGGCGCCCGGTCGGTCATGCCCGAGCCAGGCCACGAATCGACCCGCCGCCAACCGTGCCCGTGAAACGCCCGCGCGGCCCGAGGGCGAGAAGTGTCAGGGGATGAGGATGTCGGGCCGGGTGTCGTCGAGTTCGCCGGTGGCGGGCCGGGCGGCGGCCGCCCGGATCGTGGCCAGGAGCCGGGCCGCCACCGCCGGCGGCGGCGTGATCGGGGGGAGCGAACCGGCGAGGCGGATCACCTCCCGGTAGTCGTCCGCCCGGAGTCGACACGTTGCGCAGGCGTCCAGGTGGCGGGCGATGCCGGTGCGGAGCAGCTCCGGGAGGGCCCCGTCTCGGAACGCACCGAACAGGCTCGTGACCCGCTCGCACGCCGCCGCGCCGGGCGGGAGCACCGGGGCGCCGCGGGCGGGGAGCGGAGTGGTCGAAAGGGTATCGGGATCGCTGACTGGAGCCTGGACCGGGCGCATCGGCGGCTGCCCTGGGGGGTGAGTCGGACCCGGCTGCGGTTGGCTCCGGCCGTGGTCCGGGACAACCCTACGTTATGAACGCCCCGGACGCAACCCGGTTCGGCGGGACGGCGGGACCGGCCGCCCGTCACGACGCCGACCTCAGGGCGGCCCGGAGCCGGAGGCGGGCCTGGTGGAGCCGGTCCCGTACCTCCGCCGCACTCACGCCGATCAGGGTCGCGACCTCGGCCTCCGGCAGGCCCTCGACGTCGGCCAGCACGAACGGGTCGCGGTAGGGCTCGGGGAGCGCCCGGATCGCCGCCTCGAGCTGGCTCCACGGGTTCGGCCCGGCGGTCGCGCCGGGCTCCGGCCGTGCGGCCGGCGCGGCCGCCCGCGCCCGCCGCCGGGCGAGCACGGCGGCGACGGTAACCTGGTACAGCCACGACCGATCGGCCGACTCGACCGGGGCGACCGCCAGCCGGCGGACGACCCGGGGCAGCACCTCGTGGGTGACGGCCTCGGCGGCGGCGGGGTCGCCGAGTAGCCGGAGCGCGACCGCGTAGACCCGGGCGGCGTGGTCCCGGTAGGCCTTCTCGGCGGACCGCGACCCGGCGGGGTCGGGGGGGAGGCTCGGGGGGTCGTCCAACTCGCTCCAGCGCATCAGGCCGTCCTCGGCGGGAACAACCGCCCGGAGTCGCGCGAACCGACCGGCGGGCGGAACGCCGCCCGCAGACGGCCGACCGGCTACCCTGCATGTAGCACGCCGGCCCGTGCGAGGACGGCCGTTTTCGCCCGTCGTCCCAACACAACGGTCGTTCCGGGGTCACCCGGCGGGCGGCGCCTCGACGGCGACGGCCAGCGCCCGCACGTCCGGGTCCGGGAGCAGGTTGGTGACCCGGAGCCGGACGCGGTGGTACGTCCCGTCGGCGCGCCGCAGCCGGGCACACCCGTCCGCCTGCCCGCCCGGCCGGCCGAGGAGGTCGGTCGCGGCCGCCGCCAACGCCGGCCGGTCGTCCGGGTGGACCCAGTCGGCGGCGTCGGCACCGGCCAGGGCCCCGGGCGGGTAGCCGAGCAACCCGGCGAACCAGGGGTTCACGTACCGGACCACCCGGTCGCTTCCGACGAGGACGCACCCGACCAGCGCCCGCTCGACGAACGCCCGGATCAACCCGTTCGCCTCTCGGGTCGCGGCCCCGGCCCGGCGGAAGTCGTCGATGTCCGTGCTGGTCCCCACCCACCCGACCACCACGCCGCCGGGGTCGACCGTCGGCTCGGCGCGGGAGACGAAACACCGGTACCGTCCGTCGGCCCGTCGGAGCCGGTGCTCGGTGTGGTACGGGCGGACCGTCACGCGGGCGGCCGCCCACCGGTTCAGGGTGTCCGGCAGGTCCTCCGGGTGGACGACCCACCCCCACTCCCAGCCGAGGAGGTCGTCGGCGGGGATGCCGGTGTACTCGGCGCACCGGGTGTTGACGTACTCCAACTCCCCGGCCGGGCCGGCGGCCCAGACGAGTTGGGGGAGGGCGTCGAGCAGCCGGAGCGGCGGGAGGTCGGGTGACATTCGTCGGGCCGGTGATGAACCGGCAGGGTTTGGTGGAGCCGGGCGACCGGGGGAACGAAAGCCGAACCGCCCGGTCAGGTGTGCCCGAACCGAGCCGTCCTTGGTTGGGGGGAGGGGGATTTCACACGGCGTCTCGCCCGGACCCCCGCCGCCCTGCGGGGTGCGGGCCTCCCGGCGGGCGGCGTGGAGCGACCACGCCGCCGGGGGCGGGGATTCGCACGGCGGGCGCGACCGGGGCCGCATCCCGGCGCGCGACACCGGGACTTCGACGCCGAATACTGGGGAAAAGTTCACCCCGTCGCAAAATTCGAACTGGAACACGAAACGTGACCGGCGTCGGTCGGCCCCGCCCGGGGCCCGGAAGCGGGCGGTCTGCTCTTCGACCGCGGGGACTTCCGGCCCGAGGGTGGAGCGGACGTTGGGCAGCGGCGAGAACAGGGTCGGGCGTGGGCGGGCTCCGCGTCGGGGGTGCGGGCGGCGTCCAGTGCCGGGCGAGAGCTTCGCGGTGATCGACCTGGTCGTCGTGGCCGAGCCCGGCCTGGTGCGGACGATCCGCTCGGGGTCGAAGGCCGCCGTACGGCTTCAGGTCGGGGTTGTGCACGGCCGGGTAGCCGGCGATCGCCTTCCCCGGTGCCGACCCGTTCCGGAAGCCCCCCCCGCCGGACCCGCTCCCCCGGTGACCCCGGCGAAGAACCGCTCGACCCGGTCGAGCCCGGACGACCTCGCCGGGGTGACGCGGGGGGCGTAATCCGGGCGGCGGAGGCGCCGCGCCTCCACCGCCGGCGTACGGTGCGTCGCGTAGCGGTCCGGCACCAGGCGGATGCTCAACCGCCGCGGGGTAGCTGGCGAGCGTCTCGAGCCGGGCCGCGCGGCGTCACCTCCCGCGGAGGAGGGGCGACCGGTAGTCGGAATTGCTGCCGGTAAAGCGGTCCGAACTGGTCGGGGTCGAGGCGGGCCGCTTCCGCGACCGCCGCCCGCGCGGCCGCGGCGTCGCCCGACTCCGCCAGCGCGAGCCCGAGAGCGGCGTGGGCGGGGGCGTGGCGGGGGTTCAAGCGGACCACCTCCCGGTACGCCGCGACGGCCCCCCGGACGTCGCCGGACGCCCGCAGTAGCTCCGCCAGGCAGGCGTGGGCGGGGAGGAGGTCGGGGTTGGTGCGAAGTGCCTGCCGGACGGCCGCGACGGCCCCCGGCCCGTCCCCCGTCGCCGCCAGCGCCAGGCCCAGGTTGTAGTTGGCGAGCACGTCCCCCGGCTCGAGGCGGACGGCCGCCTTGTAGGCGCCGATCGCCCCCGGCAGGTCGCCCGAGGCCTTCAGCGCGACGCCGAGGTTGGTGTACGCCGGGACGTGCTTGGGGTCGGCGCGGACCGCATCCCGGTATGCCGCGACGGCCCCTGCGAGATCACCCGAGGCCCGCAGCGCCAGGCCCAGGCTGTTGTGCGCGCGGGCGAACTTGGGGTCGGCTCGGACCGCGTCTCGGTACGCGGCAACGGCCCCCGGCAGGTCCCCCGCGGCCTTCAACGCCAGCCCGAGGTGGTGGTGAGCGTGCGCCTGGGCGGGGTCGAGGCGAATCGCCTCGCGGCACGCGGCGGTCGCGGCGGGCAGGTCGCCGGCCTCGCGGAGCGCGTTCCCGAGGTAGGAGTGCGCCGCGGCGAAGCCGGGGTCGAGGCGAACGGCCTCGCGGTACGCGGCGACGGCCCCCGGCACGTCCCCCCGGTCGCGGAGCACGTGCCCCAGGTTGGATCGAACGGGCGCGTACCGCGGGTCGATCCGGATGGCGTCGGCGTAGGCGCCGATCGCGCCGGGCAGGTCGCCGGCGGCGCGGCGGGCGTTCCCGAGGTGGGAGTGGGCGACGACGTCCGTCGGGTTGAGCCGGACGGCCGTCGCGGCCGCCACGACCGCCGCCCGCGGGTCGCCCGACTCGCACAGGGCGCTCGCCAGGTTCGTCAACGCCTCGACGTAGTCGGGCTTGAGCCGGACGGCCTCGCGGAACGCCGCGACGGCGCCGGCCAGGTCGCCCGCGTCCTGGAGGGCGTTGCCGAGGTTGTTGTGGCCGTGCGCGTAGTCGGGGTCGAGCCGGACGGCCGCCTGGAACGCCGCGAGCGCCCCGGGCGCGTCCTTCGCGTCGCGCAGGGTGGTCCCGAGGTTGGAGTAGGCGACGGCGAACTTCGGGTCGATGCGGACGGCCTGCTGGTAGGCGGTGATCGCCGCCGGGAACTTGCCCAGGTCGTGCAAGACGTTGCCGAGGTTATTCCACGCGGAGACGTTGCGGGGCCGGACGGCCACCGCGGCCCGGTACCAGCTCACCCGCTCGGCCGAGCGATCCGCCCGCCCGCCGGGCCGAGAGGCCGCCAGGTCCATGAGGACGTGGAAGTCGTTCGGCTGGCTCAGGTACAGGGCCTCGAGGATCTGGTCTCGACGGGCCGCGGGTACGCCGGGATCGCGCGCGAGCCGGAGGGCGAACCGGGGCGGCTGGCGCAGGGCGTCCGGGGCGCCCGCCAGTTCGACGAGCCGCGCCGCGTTCCCCTCCCCCCGGGCCGTGCGGACGGCGTTCCGGTACGCGTCCGGGTCGGCGGCCTGAAGTAGCGGCGCCACCCCGGGCGACGGCCGCGTCCAGAACCAGCTCTCCAGCGCCCGCAGGAGTTGCTCGCGCGTCGTGGCGTCCCGCACCCGGGCCACCGCCTCGTCCGACGGGGGCGACCCCGCGGCGAACCCGACCCGGCGGAACACGCCGGACCAGGCGGCGACCAGCCGGTCCTCGTCGGCGGGCTTCCCCGCGACGACCGCCCACTCCAGGTCGTGGGCGGCGTCGAGTTCCCGGAGGAGGGCGAGTTCGGCGTGGACGCGGGCGGCGTGGCGGCCGGCGTCGACCGAACCCTGTGCGGCCCGCTCCTCGGCCCGGGTGAGGAGTTCCTCGGCGCGGTCGGCGTCGCCCTGTCGCAGCCGGTCCTCGCACCGCGCCAGGAGGTCCTCGACCGCCGCGGCGTCACGGGCCAGGCGCTCGCGTTCGGCCAGCTGCCGGAGCTCGTCCTGGCGCCGCCGGTCCGCGGCCTGGCGGTCCTGCCACCACGCCCCGAGGCCGACGACGGCGGCGAAGGCGACGACCGCGACCGCCAGCGCCGCCTGGACCCGCCGCTTCGTGCGCTGCTCGGCCGCGCGGGCGCCGGCGGCGGCCCGCTCGGCCTCGGCCTCCCGCAGCCGCCGCTCGACCCCCGCCCGGTAGGCGGCGACGGCGTCCGCGACGGCCTCCCCGTCGGCCGGGCGGTCGGCCGCGCGGGGGCTCAACAGGTGCTTGCAGAGCGCCACGAGTTCCGCGTCCGCGCCGCAGGCGTCGAGGCGGGCGAAGGCGGGCGCGACGTCGCCCCGCGCCGCCCGCCCGACCGTGTCCTCGGCGGTGCCGCCCGAGAACGGCGGGTGCCCGGTGAGGACGTCGCAGAGGATGCCGCCGAGCGCGAACACGTCGATCGCCGGGGCGGCGGGCTCCCCGCGGGCCTGCTCCGGGGCCATGTAGGCCGGCGTCCCCAGCGCCACCCCCACCTCGGTCTCGACGGGGTCGTCCCGGCGCCGGTCGCGCCGCGCCCGGCCGCGGTCCGTCGTCCGCGCCCCCCACCTCCTTGCCGAGCCCCCAGTCCATGACCTGGACCTCGCCGAACGCCCCGACCATGACGTTCGCCGGCTTCAGGTCGCGGTGCACCACCCCCTGCGAGTGGGCGAACCCGACCGCCTGCGCGACCTGCTCGAAGACCCGCACGAGCCGCGGCAGGTCGGCGGGGCGGTCGGCCTGCTTGAGTTCGGCGGCGAGGGTGCGGCCGCGGACGAACTTCATCGCCAGGAACGGGCCGCCGTCGGGGAGCGTGCCGAGCTCGTAAACGGGCGGGATTGCCGGGTGCGGGAGGCGCGCGGTGATCCGCGACTCCTGGACGAACCGCCGGGCCGCGTCGCCGGAGCCGTCGCCGGGGAGCAGCACCTTGACCGCCACGTCGCGCCCGAGTTTCGGGTCGCGGGCCGCGAGGACCAGCCCCATCCCGCCGCGGGCGATCTCGCGCTCGACCTCGTACCCCGGGATTCGGATCCGTGCCCCCGGGGCGTCGCCGTCCGGGCCGACCGAATGGTTCACCACCCACGTCGGGAGGGCCGGCGGCGGCGTCTCGGGCGGGGCGACCGGGTGCGCGCGAACCGGCACGTCGATCCTGACCGTACTCTCGGTGGGCATGTGGCGTTCCGACGGGCGCGGTGCGGAGGCCTCCCCGTGGCCACCCGGCAGGAGTGTACGTCACGATCCGCCCGACGCCGGCGTGTCGCCGGTCCCCGCGGCGAGCAGAAGTGGGAAACCGGGAACGGCGTTACCGGCCGACCGCCGCGACGCGGCCCTTCGGGCCGGCGGCCCAGCCCCCGCCGGCCCGGCCGAAGCCGACGCTGTTGTAATTCTCCCGGTCGAGCCGCTCCCAGCTGTCGCCGTCGCGGGAGGAGTGGGCGCCGGACGTGCCCACCGCCACCCACCGGTCGCCGGCCCAGGCCACGGCCGAGCAGAACGGCAGCCGCTTGTCCAGCCGGGTCCACGTCCGGCCGCCGTCGCTCGTGGCCGCCGCGGTCGCGCCGGTCTCGCCCGGCGTGCGGTAGTCGCCGCCGACGACCAGGCCGTGGTCGTTGTCCCGGAACGCGATCGAGAAGGCGCCCGCCGACTCGACGCCGGCCGCGACCGGCGTGTCGCTCACGTCCCACGTCCGCCCGCGGTCCCGGCTGCGGAAGACGCGCGCCGTCTTCCCCCCGCCGGTGACGAACCAGGCGTCGGACTCGCCGCGGGCCACGAGGCAGGTGTTGCTGGCCGCGAACGCCGCCTCGCCGGGCAGCGCCGGCGGCATCACCCGCGGCGTCAGCGGTGCCCACGTCGCCCCGCCGTCGCTGGTGGCGATCAGCTGGAAGCGGCCGTCGATCGGGTCGCCGAGGGCGACGCCGGCTTTCTCGTCCCAGAACGCGATGGCGTCGAAGAACGCGGCCGGGTTCGCCGCCTTGAACTGCATCGCCCACGACTTCCCGCCGTCGGTCGTCTTGTAGACGCGCGAGGCGTCGCCGGGGCCGGCGCTGAGGAGGTAGGCCGTGTCCGCGCCGAACGCCCGGACGGCGCGGAAGTCGAGCGCGGCGGCGCCGGGCACGGCCCCGACGGCCCAGGTCTTCCCCCCGTCGGTCGTGCGGGCGAAGGTGCCGGCGGTCCCGCTCACCCACGCCACGTCCGGGCCGACGACCCACAGCCCGCGGAAGTCCGCCTGCGTATCCACGGCCTGCGCCCGCCACTGGCCGAGGGCGACCGACGCGGCGAGGCCGCCGAGCACGGCGGCCACGATGGCGAACTTCATGACGCTTCCTCCGGTGGCAAAGTCACTTTACCGCCCGCGCCGGCGCGGGCGGCGTAGCATACCACCCCGCCCCTCGGAGTTGCCACATGCCCCCCCGATTCCTCCTCGGCCCGCTGCTCGCCGGGGGGCTGCTCCTCGCGGCCGCGACCGCCCCCGCGCAGGAGCCGAGCTGGCCGCCGACGAAGACGAAGGACGGGGAGTTCACCGGGCGGAAGGTGGAGACGTTCCAGCACGGCGTCCGGCCGGCGTGGGGCTACGAGAAGCCGCAGCGCGACACGGTCCTCGTCCTCCACCCGAAGGACGCGAAGCCGAACGCGCCGCTGTACGTCGTCCTCCACTCCGCCGGGCACGACGTCCACTCGTGCCTCGCCTGCACCAGCACCGTCGGCAACCACGACATCTACCGCTCGCCGCCCGACTTCTTCGCCCTGTACCTCGACTGCCGGGCGAACAAGGGCGACTGGTGGTGGGGCATCGAGAAGCACAAGGGGCCCGAGGTGGGCCCGACCGAGAAGCGCGTCCTCGACGCCGTGCGCTGGGCCGTCAAGGAGTACAAGCTCGACGAGAACCGCGTCTACCTGTGCGGCAACTCGATGGGGGGGAGCGGCGCCCTCGGCATCGGCGTGCGGCACGGGGACGTGTTCGCGGCGGTGAAGGCGAACGTCCCCGCCGGCGTCGAGCACGTCTCCGCCCGGATGTCCCTCCCCCCGCGCGCGGTGCCCGCCGGCGTGACCTTCCCCGACCCGCCGGTCGTGATCGACTACTCGGCGCCGAACGACGGCTGGGCGAAGGGGCACGACGGCTTCGCCCGGGCGATGAACGAGCGGAAGTACGCGCTGATCCAGTACTGGGGGCCGTTCGGCCACGCGAACAACCTGGCGCAGATTCTCAAAGCGAACGACCTGGTGGACTCCTTCGACTGGCTCGCCGTGCGGAAGAACGAGGCGTACCCGGCCTTCACCAACGCCTCGACCAACGACGCGCTGCCGTGGCCGGACCGGCTCGGCGAGAAGAAGGCGGGCCAGATCAACGCGTTCTTCCGCTGGAAGGCCGGGAGCGACACGCCGGCCGCGGTCGAAACGCAACTGTTCCTGCTCAAGGCGGCGGACCTGAAGACCACCTTCGCCGTACCCACGGAAGCGACCGCGGATGTCACCCTGCGCCGGCTCCAGCGGTTCCGCGTCGCGCCGGGCGCGGCCGTGCGCTGGACGTTCGGCACGGCCGCCGGCGAGGCGACGGCCGACGCGACCGGGTGCGTCACCGTTCCCCGGCTGCGGATCACGGCGGAGCCGGCCACTCTTCGCATCACCCGTGCGGATTAGGCGGGCGGCAAGGTCCGTTACAGAACTCGGCGTCCCCCGCAGCCGAACGGGGCAGGCTCAGGGGGAGCAGGAGAGAAATCCACCCTTCGCGCAAGGGGTTACCCGGCCGCCTCTTTGGCCCTGGTGTTCCTCTGCTGGGTGCAGTCTGAACCCGGCCTGTGCCGGAACATTGTTGCCGTTGATAAGCCTTCAGACAGTTCGTCGTCCACCACACCGGCAGTATCGGGTCGCTCCCGTTCGAGGACGGGAAGTTATCCCGACGACGGGGCAAAATTCCCAACTTACCGAGTATGCCGGATCGGTTGATCCCCCCTCGCCGAACGGCCGATGATTCTTGCGGGGCGTGCCGACTTCTCGTGCCAGCGGACAAGACTTGCGTCCCGGTCCGCGCCTGCCCCTGGAGAGCCCGTGCCGTTCTGCATTCCGATCCTCCCCCGCTGGGTCGCCGGACTCTTCGCCGCCGGGATCGGCGCGGGTGCGGTCGCCCAGCCGCCGGCCCCGCCGCCCCGACCGCCAGTGCCCGCGACGCCCGTCGTCCCCGTCGCCGCCCCGGCCGACAGCCCGATCGACCTCGGCACGGCGCTGAAGCTGGCCGGCGTGGAGAACCCCGAGCTCCTCCTCGCGCGGCAGCGTGTTACCGAGGCGGCCGCGCTGCGGCAATTCGCGGCCGTGCAGGTGCTGCCGAACCTCAACGGCGGCACGAACTTCAACCTCCACCGCGGCCCCGTCCAGCAGTCGAACGGCAGCATCCTCAACGTCCACCGCGACGCCTTGTACGTCGGGCTCGGCGCGGGCGCGATCGGCTCCGGGACGGTGACCGTGCCCGGGCTGAATTACAACCTGAACGTCGGCGAGGCGTGGTTCGGCTGGCTCGCGGCCCGGCAGCGCGTCGTGACCGCCAACGCGGTGGCCGACGCCGTTCGCAACGACGTGCTGCTGCGCGTCTGCCTCGCGCACCTCGACCTCGTCCGCGGCGACGCCCGCGTCGCGGTCGCCGTGCGCAACCGCGCCGAGGCGAGTGAGGTCGCGCGGCTGACCGACGAGTACGCGAAGGCCGGCCAAGGGCGGAAGGCCGACGCCGACCGCGCCGCCGTCGAGGTGCGCCGCCGCGACGCCGAGCAGGCCCAGGCCGAAGGCGACGCCCTCGCCGACGCGGCCCGGCTGGCGCAGCTGCTGAACCTCGACCCGGCGGTTCGCCTGCGCCCCGCCGAGGGCTGGGCGGTGCCGGCGCCGGTCGTGCCCGACGCGATGCCGCTGCCGGAGTTGCTCGCGGTCGCACTGCTGCAGCGCCCCGAACTCGCGGCGCGGCGGTCGGAGGTGCAGCAGACGCTGTACGAGCTGTCGCTGGCGAAGGTGCTGCCGTTCTCGCCGACGGTGATCCTCGGCTTCAGCGCCGGCGGGTTCGGCGGCGGCAGCGACCTCGTCAGCAACCCGCCGGGCGTCCTCACCGGCGACGGCCGGCGCGTCGTCGGGCCGCGGTTCAGCAGCCTCGACGGCCGCACCGACTTCGACGCCGCCGTGCTGTGGACGGTCCGCAACCTCGGCGTCGGCAACGTGGCGATCGCCCGCGCCGCCGACAGCCGGGCTAACCAGGCGCGGCTGCGCGAGCTCGACGCGATGAACCGCGTCCGCGCCGAGGTGGCCGAGGCGCACGCCCGCGTCGCCGCCCGCGCCAAACAGATCGACGCCGCCGAACAGGCAGTGCGGTCGAGCGGCGACGCCTACGCGGCCGACCTGACGCGCATCAAGGGCGGGCAGGGGCTGCCGCTGGAGGTCATGGACAGCCTCCGCCTCCTGGCCCGGTCGCGGTTCGACTACCTCGACGCCGTCGTGGACTACAACCGCGCCCAGTTCCAGCTCTGGGTGGCGCTCGGCAACCCGCCCGCGGACGTGCTGGCGCGGCCGATCCCGCCCGCCGTGATCGACGTGCCGCCGGGGCCGCGCGTGCTGCCGATCCCGCGCCCGATTCCACTCCCGGGGCGCCCGTAATGCGGTTCGTGTTCCGACGCGCCGCCGGCGCCGCGCTGCTGGCGGCCGGGTGCCACACCGTCGCGCCGCCGGCCGCCGCGCCGCCGTCGCCGCCTGCGGCGCGAGAGGTGGTCTCGGCCGTCGTTCCCGCGGCCGCCGTCGTCGCGGCTGAACCTGCGGGGAACGTCCTCGACCTGACGGTGGCGCTGCAACTGGCGGGCGTCGAGAACCCGGCGATCAACCTGGCGCGCGAGCAGGTCCGCGAGGCGCAGGCCGAGCAGCTCGGCGCCAGCGTGCTGCTGCTGCCGCACCTCAGCGCCGGGGCGAACGTCCGCATCCACCGCGGGGCGCTGCAGCCGTCGCCGGGCTCGATCCGCGACACGGACCTGCAGAGCCTGTACGTCGGCGCCGGCGCGCGTGCCATCGGCACCGGGCCGCCGGCGACCCCGGGCGTGTGGCTGTTCGCCCAGCTCGGCGACGCCGTGTACGCCCGCCTCGCGGCCGTGCAGCGCGTCACGGCCCGGAGCGGCGACGCGGCCGCGACGCAGAACGGCGTGCTGCTCGACGTGGCGACCGCCTACCTGGAACTGGCCGGCGCCGAGGCGCGGCTCGCGGTGCTGAAGTGCGGCGAGGAGGAGGTCGGCGAGGTGGCGCGGCGGACCGCCGAGTTCGCCCGCGCCGGCCAGGGGCGGAAGGCCGACGCCGACCGCGTCGCGGCGAACGCCGACCTCGTCCGCCGCGACGTCTACCGCGCGCAGGAAGACCTGGCCGTCGCCGCGGCGCGGCTGGCGCGCCTCCTGAACCTCGACCCGGCGCTCGGCCTGCGCACGCCCGGCGGCGAGGTCGCGCTGCTGGAACTCGTCCCCGGCGACGACCTGGAGTCGCTGGAGGCCCTGGCGCTGGCGGCGCGGCCGGAGTTGGTGGCGCGGTCGGCGATGCTCCTGGAGGCGCGCACGCGCGGCCGCGCCGAGCGGGTGCGGCCGTGGGTGCCGACCGTGTCCGTCGGGTTCAGCTCGGGCGCGTTCGGCGGCGGGGGCCCGCAGACGCCGTCGGACTTCGGGCAGTTCGGCGGCCGCACCGACTTCGACGTGCTCGCGGCGTGGAACGTCCAGAACCTCGGCCTCGGCAACCGCGCCCGGGTGCGCGGCGCCGACGCGGCGACCGGGGCCGCACTCGCCGCGCTCGACGCCACGCGGAATCAGGTGCGCCGCGAGGTGGCCGAGGCGCTGGCGGCGAGCCGGGCGGCGGCGCGGCAGGTGTCGGTGGCCCGCGACGCGCTCGGCGCCGCCGAGGAGGGCTTCCGCCTGGACGCCGACCGCATCCGGCAGGGCCAGGGCCTGCCGATCGAGACCCTCGACAGCTTCCGCCAGTTGCTCGACGCCAGGCAGGAGCTGGTGAGGGCGGTCGTGGCCTACGACGTGGCGCAGTTCCGCCTCTACGCCGCGACCGGCGCCGGCTGCGGCACCGGGTGGGCGGCGCCGGCGCGATAACCTCTCACCCCGGCAGCGGCTCCGGCTCCGCCTCGAACTTGTTCGCCACCAGCAGCGAGTACACGCACGGCACCACGAGCAGCGTCGTCACCAGCCCCGCCACCAGCCCGCCCAGCACCGCGCGGCCCAGCGGCACGTTCGCCTCGCTGCCGCGCGCCAGCCCCAGCGCCATCGGGATCAGCGCGAAGAACGTCGCCAGCGCCGTCATCACCACCGGCCGCACCCGCACCGCCGCCGCGCGGCGGATCGCCTCCGTCGGGTCGATGCGGTCCGTCTTGCGCACGTTCTCCGCGAAGTCGATCAGCAGCACCGTGTTCGACACCACGATGCCCACCATGAAGATCACGCCCAGCAGCGACTGCACGTTCAGCGCCGTCCCCGTGGCGAACAGCACCAGCACCACGCCGACGCCGCCGATCGGCACCGCCGACAGCACGACCAGTGGCGTGGCGTAGGAGCGGAACAGCGCCACCATCAGGAAGTAGATCAGCAGCACGGCGCCGAGCATGCCCAGCGCCTGGAAGCGGAACGTGTCCAGCATCTTCTGGTACTCGCCCGCCAGCACGATGCGCGAGCCCTCCATCGGCCGGCCGGGTTCGCCGTCGGGCTCGAACGGCGTCCACCCGCCGTCGGGCCGCTCCTGCCCGAACTGCGCCACCACCCGACTCACGTCCGCGGCGACGTGCCCCAGGTCGCGGCCGTACACGCCCATCGTCACGTCCATCTGGGCCTGCAAATTCGTGTGGCTCACCTCCGCCGGGACCGCGTCGCGCGACAGCGTGGCGACGTTCCGCAGCGGGATCGGCGTCTTCTGCCCCGGGCCGGTGATCGGCACGTCGAGCAGGGCGTCGGCCGAGCCCATGTCCTCCTCGGGGTACTGCACGCCGACGTAGTACTGGTTCGAGTTCTTCGGGTCGATCCAGAAGTTCTTCTTGTTGAACTGCACGCTCGAGCTGAACGCCGCGACCACGTTCTGCATCACGTCCACCTGCGTCAGCCCGAGCGCCGACGCCTTCGCCTGGTCGATGTCCAGCACGTACTGCGGGTAGTCGAGCCGCTGCCCGATCCGCGCGTCCACGACGCCGTCCACGCCGCGCACGCCGGCGAGGATGCGCTCGGCCACGGCCCGCGCCTTCTTCAGGTTCTTGCCGGTGATGCGGACGTTCAGCGGCGTGGACGCGCCCTCGTTCATCGCCGCGCGCACCATGCCGCCGGTGTCGAACGAGAACTCCAGCCCCTCGAACCGCGGGTCGGCGGCGAACCCCTGCCGCAGCTCGTGGACGTGCTCCTGCGCCGACTTCGCGCGGTGCCCCTTCAACTGCACCTTCAGCACGGCGTCCATCGGGCCGGCGTTCGGGGTGTACGCCGCCGACCAGTCCGCCGTCAGGCCGATCTCGCTGATCACCAGCTCCAGGTCGGCGCCGGCCTTGTCCTTGATGAACGCCTCGACCTCGCCGACGCGGCGCTCCGTCTCCTCGATGCGGGTGCCGGACGCGGCGCGGACGGTCAGCTCGAACGAGCCCGCGTCCACCTCCGGGAAGAAGTCGCGCCGCAGCCGCGGTCCCAGGACGACGACCACGACGGCCAGCAGCGCGAAGGCGCCGAACACGACCAGCGGTCGGACGCGGAGCGCCACGTCGAGCAGGCGCGTGTAGCCGCGGATGGCGGCGTTCAGCACTGACTCCCACCGCTCGAACAGCTCGCCGAGGATGCTCTTCGCCGGGGCGTTCTCGTGCTCGTTGCGGTGCTCGTGGTCGGGGCCGTGCGTCTCGTGCGGCTTGTGGCCGTGCGGCTTCAGCCAGGCCGCGCAGCGAGCCGGCACGAACGTCTGCGACAGCACGAACGCGACGAGCATGGCGAACGCCACGGCCAGGAACAGCGGGCGGAACAGGAACGGCCCGAGGCCCGGCATCAGCGTCAGCGGCAGCAGCACGAGCAGGGTGCAGAGGCTCGCCGTGAACGACGGCAGGCCCACCTCCTTCGCCCCGAGGTACGCCGCCTCGCGGACCGTGGCGCCGAGGCCGAGGTGGCGGTGCGTGTTCTCCAGCACCACGATCGCCGCGTCCACCAGCGGCCCGACCGCGAGCGCCAGCCCGGCGAGCGTCATCAGATTGGCCGTCTGCCCGGTGCCGTACAGGCCGGCCATCGTGGCCAGCACCGCGACCGGGATGGTGAGCACGGCGATGAGCGTCATCCGCCACTCGCCGAGGAACACGAGGATGACCAGCGAACAGAGCGCCGCCCCGAGCACGCCTTCCTCCACGAGGCTGGTGATGGCGGCGCGGACGTACACCGACTGGTCCATCACCAGCTTCAGGTCGATGTCCGGCGTGGTGAGACGGGACGTGATGTCGGGGAGGTTGGTCCGGAGGCTGTCCACCACGTCGAGCGTGCTCGACCCGGTCTGGCGGTACACGGGGATGTACACCTGCCGCCGGCCGCTGACGCGGACGACGGTGCGCTGGATGGCCGCGGCGTCCTTCGGCAGTGCGACCTCCTTCAGGAACACCGTGCGGCCGGCGGCGTCGGTGCGGATCGGCACGTCGCCCATGCGGTCGATGGAGGCGTACATCGAGTTCGAGTCGAGGGCGTAGTTGAGGGTGCCGAACTTGGCGTCGCCGGCCGGGAGGAACACGTTGAAGCGGTCGAGCGCCTGCATCACGTCCACCGGGCCGAGGCCGTGGGACTGGAGCTTGCTGCGGTCGAGGTACGCCAGCACGGTGCGGACCTTGCCGCCGTACACGACCGGGGCGTTGGCGCCGCGCGACGCCATGATCATGGTCCGCACCTGATAGCGGCCGGCGTCGTAGAGTGTGGCCTCGTCCTGCGTCTGGCTGTCGAGGGCGACGAGGCAGACGGGGGTGGACGAGGTCGGGTCGTAGGGCATGACGACGGGCGGGAGCGTGCCCGGCGGCAGGGTGGGGATGGTGATGGTGGTGAGCGAGTTGACCTGCGTGAGGACGCCGGCCGGGTCGGTGTCGTCGGTGTAGAAGTTGCGGACGACGCTGACGCCGAGGAGCGACCGCGACTCCTGGCGGACGTTGCCGGGCGCCTGGCCGGTGCCGCGCTCGACCCGGGCGGTGATGGCCGACTCGACGCTGGTGGCGGCCATGCCGTTGTAGAACGTGAGCACCTGCACCGCCGGGCTGCGGTACACGGGGAGGATGTCGGCGGGGATGACGCCCAGCGCCACCGCCCCCCCGAGGACCGCAGCGAGGGTGAAGACGGTGACCGCGCGCGGGTTGTTCAGCGAGAAGCGGATCAGGCCGTGCATGGCGCTCGGGGGTGCGGTGGGGTAAGGGAGGCTGAGCCCGGCGAACGGCGCGACGTCAGTCCGCCGGTGGCGCCTCCAAACACACGCGGGGTACACCCGCGGGTCGCGAGCGCAACCGCGGGACGGCAGGGGGTAGTTGGTGGCGCCACCGGCAGACTGACGTCGCGCCGTTCGCCGGGCGTCACCGCGCCACGGAAACCGCCACGCGGGTGCCGTTCTCGACCGGGCCGCTGGCGCGGACGATCACCCGGTCGGCGGGGCTCAGGCCGCTAAGAACTTCCACCTCGGCCCCCGTGTCCGCGCCGAACCGGACCGGGACCATCTGGGCCACGTCGTCGCGCACCACGCGGACCGTGCCGCGGCCGCCGCCGGCCTTCCCGACCAGCGCCGCCGACGGGACGCGGACCGCCGCCGCCGTCCCGGCCTGAAGCGTCAGCGTTACCCGGCCGAACATGCCACGGCGCAACTTGCCGTCGGGGTTCGGCACGTCCAGCTCGACGCGCATCATCCGCGTGTGCGGGTCCTCGGCGTCGGCGACGCGGGCCACCGCCACCGTGTCGCGGCGCGCCAGGGCGTCGGCCTCGAACACGGCCGCGTCGCCGGCGTCCACGAACGGCACGTCGCGCTCGGGGACTTGCACCACGACGCGCATCACGTTCGTCCGCTCGACGCACAGCAGCGGCACCCGCTCGCCACCGGCGTCGGCCGAGCGGACGAAGTCGCCGACGTGGAAGCTGCGGCGGGTGACGACGCCCGTGTACGGCGAGCGGATGACGGCGTAGTTCAGCAACACCCGCGTCTTCTCGCGCCGGGCCGTCGCCACCGCCACGTCGGCCTCGGCGCCCTTCACGTCGGCCCTCGCCTGGGCGACGCGCGCGCCGGCGGCGAGGTGCTTCTGCCGCGCCGCGGACACGGCCTCGGCGGCGGCCAGGTCGGCGGCGACGGCCGCCTGGAACTGGTCCTCCTGCTCCTCGGCCAGCTTGGCGTCGATGGCCTCGCGGGCGGCCAGGCCACGGATGCGGTCGCGCTGCTTCTCGCGGTACGCCCGGTACGACGCCTTACTCGCCTGGTCGGCCTGTGCCAGCGCGATGGCGGCCGCGGCGGCCCCCACGTCGGCCTCGGCCGTCTTCACGGCCGCCACGGCCTGTTCGACTTTCACCCCGGCCCGCAGCACCTCGGCGTCGTCCTGCGCCAGTTGCTTCTCGTGCTCCGGCACGGCGATCCGCGCGAGAATGTCGCCGGCCTTCACGCGGGTGCCGATGTCCACGTGCGCCTTCTTGCCGTCGACCACGACGTCTTGCTCGGCGAGGTAGCCCGACACCTTGGCGAACAGTTCGGCCGACTCGTAGGGCTCGACCGACCCCGGCTGGACGCACACGCGGTCGATGCCGCCGGCCTTCGGCACCGCGACTTCGACGGCGACCGACCCCGCAACCTTCGCCGTGGGCACGTCGGGTGGCGTCGGGGTGCCGTGGGCGACGGCGTACCACGTCGCCGACGCGCCGCCCGCGAAGAGCAGGAGTGAAACCGCCGACCACCGTCCGACTCGCCACGCGCGCTGGGTCATGTCGGGTTCCTCGTGTCGCGGGGCGCCATCGCAAAGCCCGCGCCGATCCCACGGCACGAGAATACGTGAAGAATGTGGGGATTTTCGCCGCGGCGCCGGGGAATCCAGGGCAGCGGGATGGGGAGACATTCCCTGTGGGTGGGAGAACATCCCCTCACGAGCCGCGACCGCAAGGGAGCCGCCGAAGTCCAACGCCGGCCGCGTATGGCGAAGTCGGGGCAGCAGCCACTCCCTTGCGGTCGCGGCTCGTCTCACACACGGTCACTCCCCCTCGCCGCGGTCGGTGACGACGCGGTCCACTGCAATCCCCAGGTCGCGGAGCTTCGTGCGCAGCGTCTTGCGGTCGATCCCCAGCAACTCGCACGCCTGCCCCTGGTGGCCGTTCGTGTGCCGCAGCACCCGCACCACCAGCTCCCGCTCGACCGCCCCCATCACCCGGCCGTAGACGCCCTTCTCGCCGGCGCGCAGCTCGGCGTCGATGCTCGCGCCCAGGTCGTGCGCCGGCGGCGCGGCCGGGGTCGAAGGCGCGAACTCGGGCGTCAGGAACTCCGGCAACACGACCGGCCCGGTCGCCCGCAGCACCGCGGCCCGCACGACGGCCCGCAACTCGCGGACGTTTCCCGGCCACGGGTGCGCCCGGAACAGCTCCAGCACCTCCGGGGCGAACCCGCGCACGTCGCGGTCGGCCTCGCGGGCGAAGCGGAATAAGAAGTGGTGCACCAGCTCCGGGATGTCCTCGCGGCGGTCGCGCAGCGCCGGCACGCGCACCGTTATCTCGCGCAGCCGGTAGTACAGGTCGGCCCGGAACCGGCCGGCGGCAATCAGCTTCTCCAACTCCTGGTTCGTCGCCGCGATCACCCGCACCCGGGTGGTGATCGGCTCGTGCCCGCCGACGCGCTCGAACCGCTGCTCCTGCAAGAGCCGCAGCATCTTCGCCTGCACCGGCGGCGGCATGTCGCCGATCTCGTCCAGCAGGATGGTGCCGCCGTCGGCCTGTTCGAACTTGCCGACGCGCTGCCGGTCGGCGCCGGTGAACGCCCCGCGCTCGTGGCCGAACAGCTCACTCTCGACCAGCGCCTCGGGGAGGGCCGCGCAGTTGATCGCCAGGAACGGCCGGTCGGCCCGGCGGCTGTGCTGGTAGATCGCCCGCGCCACCAGCTCCTTGCCCACTCCGCTCTCGCCGGTCACCAACACGGTCACGTCCTGCGGGGCGACGCGGCCGATCAGCTTGCACATCTCCTGCACCACCCGCGACCGGCCGACGATGCCGTCGGCGGCGGGGTCGTCGGGGAGCGTGGCCGGCTCCTGCATCAGCCGGGCCGCCTCGAACGCCCGGCCGAGCAGCGCCGTGACGTGCTCCAGGTCGAGCGGCTTGGTGAGGTAGTCGAACGCGCCGTGCTTCATGGCGCGGATGGCGGCCTCGGTGGTGCCGTGGGCGGTGATAAAGACGACCGGCCGCTTCGGGTCCGTGGCCCGCACCTGCTCGAACAGGTCCATGCCGGAGCCGTCCGGGAGTTGCAGGTCGAGGACGATCACGTCGGGCCGGTCGTCGCGGACGCGCCGCAGCCCGTCGGCGACGGTGCCGGCGGCGAGCACCTCGACGCCGGTGGGGCCGAACACCCACTCGAAGGACCGGCAGATGACCGGCTCGTCGTCAACGACCAGGAGCTTCGGCATGCGCGGCCTCCGCGGCCGGGAGGGTGAGGGTGAAGGCGGTGCCGCCTCCGGGCCGCGGCGCAGCACTCAGCGTGCCGCCGTGGTCGCGGGCCACGCGGCGCGCCACCGTGAGGCCCAGGCCGGTGCCGGTCGGCTTGGTGGTGGCGAACGGCGTGAACAGCCGGCCGGCCACGGCGGGGTCGATCCCCGGCCCGGTGTCCGTGACTTCGACCACGCCGCCGGCCGACACGCGCAGCACGACCTCGCCGCCCGGCGGGGTCGCGTCGATGGCGTTGGACAGCAGGTTCGTCAGGAGCGAGGTCATCTGGTCGCGGTCCACGGCGGCGACGACGGGTTCGGGCGGCGCGTCCACCCGCATCGACACGGGCTTGGCCTCGGCCCGGCCGCGCTCCGCCTCCGCGGCGCCGGCGGCCAGCGCGCGCAGGTCGTGGGGGCGGCGGTCGGGCGGCGGGGTGCGGGCGAAGTCCATCAGCCCCTGCACCGCCCGCTCGATGCGGGCGACCTCGCCGAGCAGCACACCGAGGCGGTCGGCCGTGAGCGGCGTCGGGGCGGCCGGCCGGGCGGCGGCCTGGAGCAGAAGCTTGACCCCGGTGAGCGGGTTGCGGACTTCGTGCGCCACGCCCGCGGCGAGTTGCCCGACCGCGGCCAGCTGCTCGGCGCGGAGCAGGTCGCGCTCCTGCTCCTGGAGCCGCTGGCACACCTCCTTCACCCGGCCGACGACGCGGTCGAGCTGGGCGTCGAGGTCGTCGGGGTTCTCGACGCTCATCGCCCCGACCTCCTGGTCGAGGTGGGCTTGCACGGCCTGCACCCGCACCGACAGTTGGGCGACGCGGCGGGACAGGGCGCGGGCGGTAGCGTACCCGCTCAGCACGCCGGCGAGGACGCCGGTGATCCCGAGGGCGACGAGCACGCGGCCGGCCCAGGTCGTCTGCGATTCGGTGCGCGCCAGCCCGGCTTCCATGCGGTCGCGGCGGCGGTCGGCGAGTTCGCGGCAGCGTGCGAGGAGGTCGGCCATGTGGTGGTCGTCGGACCAGCGCGCAACGGCGCTCATCGGCCCGGCCGGCGGCGGGAGGCGGTCCAGCGCCAGGCCGGCGACGTAGGCGTCGTAGTCCCGGTCGATGTCGTCTACCAGGCTGGCGTCGTCCGGGGCCGGCGCGCTCCGCCGCAGAGCGGCCAGTGCGGCGTCGATCCGCACCAGGTCGGCGTGGACGAGTTCGCGCCGGGCGTCGGTCGCCTCCGCGACCAACACCAGCGTGTGCACGCGGAGGTGCCGGAGCTCGACCTGAAGGTCCACCGCCGCCGCCATGCCGACGGCGTCGTACCGGACGGCGCGGGCGAGGTCGGTTTGGAGGCGGTGGATGTACCAGGTGCCGGCGAGCCCCGCGACGGCGACGAGCCCGCCGAGGGCGACGAACGGCCAGGCGTGCCGACCGAACGGGTTGTGACTCACGACGGGGCTCACGAGACGGGTTGCGCTCTCACGATACCATTATTCGCACCACCCGACTGTGATGCCCAGGACGGTGGCCACGTACATCGTTAGCAGACCAACCAGGTCGTTCCTTGAGAAGCCCTGCATCCAGCGGGCGTCCGGGTCCTTCGTGAACCGCCCGACCGGGAGCGGCTTGCCGTCGATCGTCAGCTCCCAGGCCGGCGGACCGTCCCCCGAAGCCGGGCGGCCAGGTGGTTGAGGTAGACGGGCTCTCGGTCGGGCGGAGGCGGGAGGTGGACCGGTTCCGGGGGCACACGCCCACGACACCGGGCGGTCGTGGAGGGCCGCCCACAGGAGGACGGCGGCGATCGCCCACGGGTGGTAGTGGACGTACTTCTGGGACACCTCTCTCGTGGCACCCAGCAGGGCGTGAAAGACGGGCGGCCAGAGTTCGCGTTCCAGGGTTGGACTCCGTTCGGGTTTCGTCACCCTGAAGTCCGCCAGGAACGCGAACTCGTTTCAACTCAACGCCTTGCCACGTATGCAATACGTTGGCAGCCCCAAGTCCCAACAGCGTCTGCAGTTCGGAGTGCAGCAGACCTGGCCTGATGGGTTGAACTACCTGCCGATATCAATTCAGGGTAGGTTTCGCGCAAACCATAATTTTATTGCTGTTTGAGAAAAGAAGTCTTGGCCGCACTGGTTGACCGTCGGCCAACGCCGATCTAGAGAGGGGTACAGAATTAACACAATCCGTCGGACTACTTCGATCTGTTGGCCGGCCTGATAAATTCAGGCAACGGCTGAGAGATTGTTACGGTCTAAGCGGATGACTGATAACCGCCCACACCACAGGACTGATGGAACGCCCGCCATCGCCACCCGCCACGTTCGACGGCTTCGTCGCACGTCTGCTGGCCCGCACGACCGGGCACGACGGGAAAGTCATACAGACCGTGTACGATCGGTGGTCCACCGGGCACGCCGAGGGGGAGTCGTTCCTCGACTACCTGTGCGCCCGTGGGGTTATCGATCGCGTCGGCGCCAGGGCCGTTCTCCGGACCTGGGAGGGTCGGTTCGACGACCGCGACACGCGCGAACTCCTCGGCCGCCACGCCCTGGGTCGCACCCTTCACCGTCTCACGCCGGCGGCCGACGGCCCCGTGGTCGTCCCGGCGGACGCCCGGCCGATCGGGTCGCGGCTGGGGCGGTACGCCGTCAAAGGCGTGTTGGGCTGGGGCGGGTTCGGGCCGGTGTACCTCGGGGTCCACCCGACCCTCCGGGTGCCGGTCGCCCTCAAGCCGGCCGGGTCCGCCGACCGGGACCGGCTCCGTGTCGAAGCCCGCCTCCAAGCCGCAGTCACCCACCCGAACGTCGTCCGGGTCTGGGACTACGAGGACGGCGACGACCCTGTACTCGTCCTCGAGTACGTCGGCGGCGAGAACCTCCGCGACCGGCTCACCCACGGGCCGCTCGCCCCCCGCGAAGCATTCACCCTGACCGCCCAGGCCGCACTCGCGTTGCGGGCCGCCTGGCGGGCCGGAGTCACCCACGGGGACGTGAAGCCGGCGAACGTCCTGCTCACCCCGGAAGACGGGTTCAAGCTCGGTGACTTCGGCCTGGCCCGCTGCCGGCGGAAGTTCGCCCGCTCGGTCGCGGCCGACGTCCCCCGCCCCGGCCCGACCGCCGCCGGCACGCTGAACTACATGGCCCCGGAACAGTTCGAGGCCGCCCACGACCACCGGTCCGACGTGTACTCGCTCGGGCTGACCCTCCACCACGCCCTGACCGGCTGCGTTCCCGTTCCCGGCACCGACCCGGACGAGGTGATGCTCCGGCACAAGCGGGGCGACGTGGAGCCGGTCCACCGGGTCGCCCCCGGCGTGCGGCGGGAGGTGTCCGACCTGGTCCGCCGGATGACGGCGGTCGATCCGGCCCGCCGGTTCGACACGCACGACGACCTGATCCGCGCCGCCGAGGCCGCGTTCGGGATGCGCCTCGACCTGTACTGAGCCCGCCCGCCCCGGAGTCCCACCGATGCCCGCCCGATCCCGTAACCTCCTCCGCCTGCGGTCGGCCCTGGCGGCCGCCGGGTTCACCACCCTCGCCGCGACTGCGTCCGCCTTCCTGACCCTGGAGGTCGGGGCGGCGGCGGCGGCCGGTGCGGGGCTGGCGGTCGCCGCCGCCGCCGGGGCCGCCGCGTGGGCCGTCCTGGCCCCGCTGGCGCGGCTCAGCGCGGCCGCCCAGGATGTCGCCGACGGGCGGCTCGCGGCGGCCGATTTCCCGGCCGGGAACGGCGAGTTGGTGGCGGTCGCGGCCGCGGTTCGCGCCCTCGACGCCCGGCTTGCGGAGTCGGCCGCCCACGCGGCCGACCTCGGGGCGGCGTACCGGAACGACCTGACGGCCGTGGCCGCGTCCGTTGCCGGGCTCGCCGACCCGGCCGCGACGCCTGCCACCCCGAGCCTGGCCGGCCGGCACCCCGCCCAGGCCGACGCGGTCCGCGCGGCGCTCCACGAGGCCGGGAAGGAAGTGGCCGGCCTCCGCCAGCGTCTCGGCACGGCCGTCCGCATCATCAACGCCCTCCCGACCGCGCTCGTGGTGACTGACCCGGCCGGCCAGCCGCGGTACCTCAACCCGGTCGCGGAGCGGGTTCTCGGGACGACCCAGGCGGCCGCCCTCGGCAAGCCGCTGACCACCTTCCTGGCCGACCCGCCCCCGCCCGGGGCGACCGGGGTCGATCCGGACGTCCGGGTGGCCGGGGCCGCGGAGTTGGCGGCCTGGGTCCAGGGCGGGGCCGTATCCCCGCTCGTCGTGCGGACGGCGGCAGACCTGCTGGTCGAGTTCACCGGATCGGTCTCCCGGAAGAGCCCGCGGGACGTGCTGGTCTGCCTGGTCGGCCGCGAGCTGACCGCCGCCCGCCAGGCGGAGGCCGAGGACCGGGCCGCGGTCCGGGGCAACGCGACCCGGCAGCTCCTCGACCGCTACCTGGAGGAGACCGACGAATCCCTCCGGCAGGTCGCGGCCCAGTTGCGGCTCTTGGCCGGCGACGCCAAGCAGTCCGGCCAGCGCGACGCCCTGCTCGGGAAGCTCGCCGCGGCCGGGCAGGGGCTTCGGCGGCTGGAGACGTACCAGGTTCTGGCCCGCGGGTTCCGTGACCTGATCTGGACCGGGCTGCCGGCCCCGACCCCGTCCGAGTTCATGGCGGTCGAAGTGGTGAACGCGGCCGGCGACCGACTGGCCGGGCGGTTCAAGGCCCGGGGGAACAGCCTGAAGGTGATCGACCAGGGCGGGTGGCTGTACGCCGACGCCGACCGGATCGAGGCCGCCCTCCTCGGGCTCCTGACCCACGCCTGCGACGCCGTCGCGAACGCCCGGGTCGAGGTCCAGGTTCGTCGGCACGGGGTGTCCGCCGACCGGGCCGAGGCGGCCACGGAGTTCTACATCCCGGACGCCGGCCCGGTCCCCCCGGCGGCCGCCCTGGCCGTGGTCGAGCACCCGTTCGGCGCCCTCGCCCCGGCCCCGCTCGACCGGTTCGACGGGGTCGGCGGGTGCCCGCTCGGGCTGGTCGTCGGGTTCTGGATGGCGTCCGCGCTCGACGGACAGTTGGCGATCGAGACCCAGGCCGGGGTGCTCGGGTTGCGGCTGACCGTGCCGACCCGGGTGACCGGCGGCCCGCCGCTGACCGTGGCGACGGCCGCCCCCGGCGCCCTGGAGGTGGCCCCGGCCGAAGAGACCGTCGCGGGCTGGCGGCTGGGCGTGCCGACGGCCCAACTCCCCGCGTAAACCCCGGGGGGCGCATGAAACGGGTCGAGTTGCAGCCGGTCGGCACGCTGATGGAGGTCTCCACCGGGAGCCGCCTGCTCGACGGCCTGCTGGCGATGAAGTACGAGCTGGACATGGCCTGCGGCGGGAAGGGCCTGTGCGCCACCTGCCACGTCCGGGTCCGGTTCGGGGAAGACGAGCTCACCCCGCGGACCCCGCGGGAGGAGCGGACCCTCGGCCTGGTCGATGGGGCCGACGAGTCGAGCCGGCTGGCCTGCCAGTGCCACGTCCTCGGCGAGGGGATCGTGGTCGAGTTGCCGGAGGGCGTGTACCTCCAGTCGGCCGACGCCGTCGCCGGCCTGATCGGGACGAAGGCGGAGTTCGACTACCTCCACCCGATTACCGGAAAGGTGCTGATCGGGAAGGGGAAGATCATCACCCGAACCATCCTGCAGTTGTTCGTGACCCTGTCCGAGGATCTCCGCAAGCTCCGCGACGAGAACTAACCGGGAGCCCGACCGATGCCCGCGACCGACTACACCGCCCCGCTCGACCGCCCGTCCGAGGCAACCCTCCAGCTCTACTGGCGGGAGAAGGCGGACACCCGGGCCGTCTCGCTCCTCCGCCGGCCGGGGGTGAGCGACGGCCAGATCAAGCCGGTCATGGAGGTCCGGCACGGGGTCCAGCCGTACAAGCACAACCACTACCACGACCAGGAGTTCTTCCGCCACGACCCGGCCAAGGGGACGCTGTTCAATCCGTACGGCCAGCGGATGATGCGGGTCGGCGAGGACTTCATGGTCGCCATGCTCGGGTCGCTCGAGGACGAGGTCGGCCAGAGCGGGGCCCGGGAAATCATGTACAAGTGCGGGTACCAGTGGGGCATGCACGACATGCGGACCTTCCTCGGCCGGATGCAGGCCGAGTTCGAGGCCGACCTGGCCCGGATGCGCGTCGACTTCCTCCTCGAGAGCTGGTGGTGGCCGTTGACCATCGAGGGGTGGGGCACCTGGCGGTACGACTTCCGCCAGCGGGACAAGGGGCTGCTGTACGTCGAGTTGTACGAGTCGGCCGTCGCCCAGTCCCTCGGCGACATCGGGGCGGTGGTGTGCTACTTCTACGCCGGGCTGTTCGCCTCGGTGTTCAGCATCCTCTCCCGCCGCACCCTGGGGTGCGTCGAGATGCAGTGCTACGCGACGGGCGAGGACCACTGCCGGTTCGTGATCGCCGACTACGAGAAGGTGGACGCCGCCGCGTTCTGGCGGGCCGAGGGCGCCACCGCCAAGGACATCGTCAAGAAGCTGTCCGCCATGTGACCCCCGGAGGTGCCCCCGTGGGGGGGGGGGGCGGGGGGGCCCCCCCCCCCCCCCCCGCCGGACAACGCCGCCGTCACTCGGACTGGGGCCCGCGAGGGCCGACATCAAACCGGGCGGCGTGGAGCACCTCTCCCGTCGCGTCGTCCTGCACCAGCGCGATCACCTGCAGCTTGGCCATCTCCAGCGGCCGCGCCGCGGTCGGGAACGGCCGCTCGTTCGCGGCGAAGTCGTCCAGGTACTTCGACAGCTCGGCCCGCACCTGCGACACGTCCACGCTCACCGCCTGCTTGCCGGCAGCGGCCTTCAGCGCCGTCCCGGCCGCGCCGCCCGGCATCGCCCGGACCACGGCGTGGTGGAACCGCAGCTTGTTCCCGCCCACGTACTTCACGGTGTCCTCGACGAGCAGCAGCCGCAGCTTCGGCTCGCCGGCGGTCGGCACGCCGGCGTACTCGACGCCGATCTCGACCTTGTCGCCGGTCCGGGTCGCCTTGCCGGTCAGCTTCACCGACGTGCTATCCTCGAGCAACGGGTTGATGATGCTGGTGTAGTCGCCGTACTTCTTCTCGGCGTTGGCCATGCCGCCGCCGCCGCCGGCCTTCGGGGT
The DNA here is from genome assembly GCA_046350095.1 of Gemmataceae bacterium. Taxonomy (GTDB): domain Bacteria; phylum Planctomycetota; class Planctomycetia; order Gemmatales; family Gemmataceae; genus Urbifossiella. The sequence goes on along the minus strand of JAXMBA010000010.1, from coordinate 242,788 downwards.
GCCGTTGAACAGCGTGCTCGGCGTGCCGCGGATGCCCTCGGGGAAGCGCTCGCGGTAGTAGTCCCAGCGGGCGATGGTGTCCTTGTTCGTCATCGGGTCGGGGCCGGGGATGTGCATGTGGTACTGGATCAACACCAGGTCCTTCGAGCCGTAGCTCTTGCCGAGGGCGTCGAAGGCCACGTCCGCGGCCACGCACGGCGGGCACTGGGCGCCGGTGAACAGCTCCATCACCACGGCGCGGTTCGCCTTCGAGTCCTTGCGCCCGGCGAAGGCCTCCGGCTTGAACGGCGGCACCGTCTTGTGGTACTCCTCGTCGAGCACCGTCTCCAGCTTGGCGATCTCGGCCTCGACGCCCTTGGCCTTGGCGGTCATGCCGGCGTTCTTCAGGGCCATCTCGTACATCTGCAGCGTGGCGACGCGGTCGGCCGCCGGGGCGTCGGCCTTCATCGCCTTCACGACCGGCTCGACGGCCTTGACGCCGAGGTCGCCCACGTCGGTCCGCGGGGCCAGGATGTCGGCGAGCTGCCGGTCGGTGCCGTCCACGAACCGCTTGCCGTAGGCCTCACCCTGCTTGCGGATCACGCCCACCAGCTTCTCCGCCTCGCCGGCCGCGAGCTTCGTGGTCGGCACCCGCAGCAGGCCCATCGCGGCCTCCGCGCCGGCGACCGAGTCGGGGTGCTTGGCCACGACCTCGCGGAGGAGGCCGGGCAACTTCTCGGTGACCTCCTGCCGGGCGTCGGCGAGTTGCTTCAGGAGCTCCTTCTTGACCGCGGGGTCCTTCTCCTGCTGGAGCTTGATCTGGATCGGGAACGCCTTCTGTTGCAGGTCGCCGACCGCCTTGTACGCGGCCGCGGCCGGGCCGCCGCCGGTGGCGGCGCGGGTGAACTCGGTCGCCTCGGTGGCGGTCAGCTTCATCCGCGTCGGCCGCAGGTCCGCTCCGCCGCTGCCGAGGACGGTCTTGCCGTCCGCGCCCGGGGTGCCGACGAACCGCGACGGCACGAGCTGGAACTTCTGCCCGTTCGGCTGGGTGACGAACTGCTGCACGGTGAACGTGACGCTCTTGTCCGTGGCGGTGTACCCGCTCACCTTCATGTCCGTCCCCTTCGGGGCGTACAGGACGGAGGCGGTCTGCTTGCCGTCGGTCGTTTCGAGCTTCAGGATGCAGGTCGGCGAGTCACCGATGGGCGTCACGCTGCTGAGCAGGTAGTTGCCGTCCGGCGGCGGGGCGGCGGAGGTGAATGCGGCCGCGACCAGAGTCACGGCGGCGGCCGTCACGGTTCGAAACATGGTGGGCACCTCGGGGGGACGGAACCCCGCGACCCGGCGGGAGAAGGCCGGGGGCAAAGTTGACCGGCGGGGTGAAGTATAGGTAGGCCACTGGCACGAAGTTGCCAGTGGTGAAGGTGACGAAGCAAGCCCACGGTTGTAACCGGTGGGCGAAGCGGGCTTCAGTACGCCCGCGCGAAGACCACGCGGCGCGGCGACGGCTTGCCGGTGAACAGGCACGTCCCCGGCTCGCCGGCGTCGGCGAACGGCAGGCAGCGCACCGTCGCCTTGTACTCCTTCTGCACCAGGTCTTCGACCTCGCGGCTGCCGTCGTAGTGGGCGAGCACGAACTTGAGGCCCGAGCCGCCCTCGTCGTCCTTGTCCATCGGGAACAGTGCCTTGAACTCGTCGAGCGTGTTCGCCGTGACCGTGTTCGCGTCGCGGAACGCCTTCGCCTTCTCGAACAGCTTCACCTGGATGTCGCGGAGCAGGGCGTCGATGTGGGCCGCCGCGCCGGTCAACGGGACGCCGAACTGCTTCCCCTCCTTGCCGGGCACGTCGCGGCGGGCGACGGCGCACGCCGCCTTCTCGATGTCCTTCGGGCCGATCTCGACGCGCACCGGCACGCCGCGCAGCTCGTGCTCGGCGTAGCGGAAGCCGGGCTGCTTGTCGAAGAGGGTGTCGATCTTCACGGCGATCGGCTCGTAGCCGTAGAAGTCGTCGCGGGGGAGGGCACGCAGCTCGGCAGCGAGCTTCTCCGCGGCGGCGATGCTCGGCCCGCGCTCGGCGTCGTTGCGGCCCAGCGGCACGATCACCACGTGCGTCGGCGCCAGCCGCGGCGGACAGACGAGGCCGTTGTCGTCGGAGTGCGTCATGATGAGCCCGCCGATGAGGCGCGTGCTGACGCCCCAGCTCGTAGCCCAGGCATGCTCCTCCTTGTTGGCCGCGTCCTTGAACGTCACGTCGAACGCCTTGGCGAAGTTCTGCCCGAGGAAGTGCGACGTGCCGGCCTGGAGCGCCTTGCCGTCCTGCATCATGGCCTCGATGCACAGCGTGTACACGGCCCCGGGGAACTTCTGGGCGTCCGTCTTCGGCCCCACCAGCACCGGCATCGCCATCCACTCCTCGGCGAAGCGGCGGTACACGTCTACCATGCGGTGCGTCTCCTCCTCGGCCTCCTTCGCGGTGGCGTGGGCGGTGTGCCCCTCCTGCCACAGGAACTCGGCGGTGCGGAGGAACAGCCGCGTACGCATCTCCCAGCGGACGACGTTGGCCCACTGGTTGATCAGCAGCGGCAAGTCGCGGTAGCTCTGAATCCACTCCTTGTAGGTCCGCCAGATGATCGTCTCGGACGTGGGTCGGATGACGAGCATCTCCTCGTCGCCGAGCGCGGCCTTGGGGTCGGGCATCAGCCCCTTGCCGTCGGGCTTGGCGACGAGCCGGTGGTGCGTGACGACGGCGCACTCCTTGGCGAAGCCCTCGACGTGTTCCGCTTCCTTCTCCAGGTAGCGCTTGGGGATGAACAGCGGGAAGTAGGCGTTGACGTGGCCCGTGTCCTTGAACAGCTGGTCGAGGGCGCGCTGCATCTTCTCCCACAGGGCGTACCCGGTCGGCTTGATGACCATGCACCCGCGCACGTCCGAGTTGTCGGCGAGGCCGGCCTTCTGGACCACGTCCAGGTACCAGCGGGGGTAGTCTTTCGCGCGGGGCGTGATGGCGTCGGCCATGAGCGAGCATCCTGGGTGAGCAACGGAAGGGTGCTGTTATAGGGGGCGTCGCGCCACCGGGCTTGATTACTGAACGGGCGTTCCGTATGGTCCTTCTTGAGGTGTCGGGTGGGGTTCAAGCCTGAGTTCGTCGCGGCCCGGAACCGCGCAACAAGAGTGGCCGGTCAATCCCGCCTCAACCCTTGAGTCCCAACGCGCGCCGCACCGACCTCCTTCAGGAGGCGTTGGGTGGCGCCGGTCGTCCGGGCGACCGGCCGCAGGCGAAAAGCCTGCAAGCCCCTGGCAAACGTGTGTGGCCCGGAGGGCGCGTCTGTGCCGAAACCCGACACCCCGCCGCCGGCTCGTGTTCCCGCACGACCGACGGCCGCCGGTTGGCGTTCGGCCCAACAGTCACCGACGTCGGTGAACCTTCGGATTGACACCGCGGCGGCCCGGACGGTAGTCAACCCGATCCGTACCCGAGGCCGTGCCATGCGCCAACTCCTCCGCTCCACGCCGGTCGGCCGATTGTTGCGTCGCGCGCGGTGGGCGCTGGCCCCCACGGCCGAGCCGGTCGGCGTCGGCCGGATGTCGCTCCGGCTCGCCCGCGGCGTGGCCGAAACCGGCGTGCCCGGTGAGTGGGTGGTCCGGCTGGAGAACCACTCGCGCCGGGCCTGGCCGCGTTCCGGACCCGGCGCGGTCGCACTGCGGCACCACTGGATCGGGCTGAGCGAGAAGTCGGCCGGCCCGGCGGTGACGACCGCCCTCCCGGCGACGCTCCTGCCCGGCGACTGGGCCGACATCCCGGTCGCCGTCACCCCCCCCGCCGCGCCCGGCGACTACACGCTCGCCTGGGACCTGACCGCGGGCGGGAGCCCCGTCGCCGGCGGGCCGACCGAGTCGGCCGCCGTCCACGTCGCGTTCGCCCGCGCCACCGACATCGACTACCACCACGTCTTCCGCACCGCCGACCTGGAGGCAAACTCGTGGTGGGTGGTCGGCGCCTACCACTCGCGCGAGGAATACGCCCGGTCCAGCGCGGCGCGGCGCGGGATGTTGATCGAGCAGGGGCTGACGCCCGACTCGCGGGTGCTGGACGTCGGCTGCGGCACCGGCCAGATGGCGATGGCGCTGGAGGGCTTCCTCTCCGACCGCGGGGCGTACTACGGCACGGACATCGGCCGCGAGGCGGTCGAGTTCTGCCGCCGCACCTACCGCCGCCCGAACTTCCACTTCGACGCCGGCGGCATGACCACGGTGCCGTTCCCGACCGCCGCCGGCCCGTTCGACCTGGCGATCTTCTTCAGCGTCTTCACCCACACGTTCGTGGACGAGTCGGCACTGCTGCTGGCCGAGTGCGCCCGGCTGCTCGGGCCGCGCGGGGCGGTCGTCGCGGACGTGATCGTGTCGCCGCTGGTCGCCCGCGGCGCCGGGCACCGCGGCGAGATGCGCGTCAACCGCGACCACTTCCTGCGCGTGGCCGAGGCCGTCGGGTTCCGGCCGAAGGTCATCGCCGTGTTCCCGTGGGCGGCGGACGCCGAACGGCTGATGCTCCGCCTCGACCGCCGCTGACGCCGGCCCGCCGAATCCGTTGAATAAGGGTCATGCACATCCTGCTGACCAACGACGACGGCATCTACGCCCCCGGCCTGCGGGCGCTGCGGAACGAGTTGAAGCACCTCGGCGACGTGACCGTCGTCGCCCCGGCCACCGAGCAGAGCGCCGCCGGGCACTCCGTCACGCTCCTCAACCCGCTACTCGTCAGCGAGGTGTTCGAGGACGACGGCACCACCTTCATCGGCTGGGCCGTCGAGGGCCGCCCCGCCGACTGCGTCAAGCTCGCGCTGTTGGAGCTGCTGCCGGACCCGCCGGACGTCATCATCTCCGGGATGAACGCGGGCTCGAACGCCGGCATCAACGTGCTGTACTCCGGCACGGTGGCCGCGGCCGTGGAGGGGGCGTTCTTCCGCCGCACCGCCATCGCCGTGTCGCTGGAGTACGACAAAAAGATCGAAGACTTCGCCGGCGGCGCCCGCCTCGCCCGCCGCGTCATCGAGCAGATCCTGGCGCGGAACCCCGCCGCGGGGAGCCTGTTCAACGTGAACCTGCCGGTACTGGAGCGCGGCCCGGTGCGCGGCATCAAGGTGCTTCCGCAGAACGTGTCGCCCTACCAGGAGAAGTTCGACCGCCGGGTGAACCCACGCGGCCGCACGTACTTCTGGGCCGACCCCGAGTTCCGCTGCGCCGACCCGCACCCCGACACCGACGTGACGGCCCTGGCCGAGGGGTACGTCACGGTGACGCCGCTGAAGTTCGACCTGACCGACCACGCCCGCCTCGCCGATGTGCAGGGGTGGGGGTTGGAACTCTCCTGACTCTCGCCGCTCGCGGCGTCGCACCGCGGAGCCCGCCACATGACCCGCGCGCTTCTCGCCCTCCTGCTCGCGGCCGCCCCGGCGGCCGCGGCCCCGAACCTCGTCTTCGTCTGCTCCGACGACCAGCGCGCCGACACGATCGCCGCCCTCGGCAACCGCCACATCCGCACGCCCGCCCTCGACCGTATGGTGCGCGAGGGCGTCGCCTTCACGAACGCCTATTGCATGGGCTCCACGCAGCCCGCCGTGTGCGTGCCGAGCCGGGCCATGTTCCTCACCGGCCGCTCGCTGTTCCGGGTGACCGACCAGCTCCGCGACCTGCCGACGTGGCCCGAGTCGTTTCGCCGCGCCGGCTACCACACCTTCGGCGTCGGCAAGTGGCACAACGGCCCGGCCAGCTACGCCCGGAGTTTCGACGCCGGCGGCCCCGTGTTCTTCGGCGGCATGAGCGACCAGAACAAGGTGCCGGTCCACGCCTTCGACCCGAGCGGCGCTTACCCCAAGACGAACCTCCGCACCGACGGCGGCTACTCGACCACGCAGTTCGGCGACGCCGCGGTCCGCTTCCTGTCGGACTACCGCGGCGACAAGCCGTTTTTCCTCTACCTGACGCTGACGAGTCCGCACGACCCGCGGACGCCCCCCGCCGGCTGGGAGTCGCGGTACGACCCCGCGGCGCTGCCGCTGCCGCGGAACTTTCTGCCGCGCCACCCGTTCGACAACGGGGAACTGACGATCCGCGACGAGATGTTACTGGAGCGGCCGCTAGCGGAGATGGCGGTCCGCCGCGAACTGGCCGCGTATTACGCCATGATCGAGTCCGTCGACGCGCAGGTGGGGCGTCTGTACGAGGCGCTGGAGCGCCGCGGCTGGCTGCGAAACACGATCGTGATCTTCGCCAGCGACCACGGCCTGGCGCTCGGCTCGCACGGCCTGTTGGGGAAGCAGAATCTTTACGAGCACAGCACGAAGGCGCCGCTGCTCATGACGGGCCCCGGCATCCCGGCCGGCGGCCGGTCGACGGCGTTCGTGTACCTGTTCGATCTGTTCCCGACCGCGGCCGAGTGGGGCGGCGTAGCGCTGCCCAGCGGCGTGGACGGTCGGAGCCTGGTGGGTGTGATCGCGGGCCGTCAGCCGGGCGTGCGCGAGGCGGTGTTCGGCGCGTACCGCGACGTGCAGCGGAGCGTCCGCACCGAGCGCTGGAAGCTGATTCACTACCCGAAGCTCAACCGCACGCAGCTGTTCGACTTGCAGGCGGACCCCGACGAGCTCCGCGACCTGAGCGCGGACCCGACCCACGCCGCCACACTGCGGGAGATGACGGACCGACTCTCGGCCGAGCAACGGAGCTACGCCGACCCGCTGCTGCGCTCGCCGAAGATATGACCAAAGTGAGAGCAACAAGAACTGCTCGTTCAACTCAAGTCGTGTACTGGAAGTGGGTTATCGTCTCGCCATCGAAATGATCTGATGGATGCACTTGTTTCCGCGACCCGCACAGGGGCGCGGCCGAAACAATAATCTTGGTGAAAGTGCGGTTTCGGGCCGCACTTGTCGATGGCACGGCACGCGAGTATAGTTTCTCCCTTCGGCACGCACGTTACCGGCCGGCCCTCGCGTGAAGCCGACACGCGGCAAGGCCCGGCCCGATCCCGTGGGGTTGTACGTGACGGAACAACTCATCGACCTCCGCGCGCTCCTCGTGGAGCGTGAAGATTTTGAGGGCGGCATGGTGTCCAAGCTCCGCGAGGGGCTGGCCCAGGGCGGGCGGCAGGTGCAGCACCTCCGCGAGGTGGTGGACATCCTGAACAAGCGGCTCGCCGTCGCCGCCCCGCCGCAGCAAAAGAAAATTCACCTGAAGCTGGGCGTGGCCCACTACTTCCTCGGGTACATGACCGCCGCCGTGGAGCACCTCCAGAAGTCGGAGGGGCCGCTGGCCGCGTTCTACCTGGGGCAGGCGCACGTGGCCCGGCACGAGTACGCGGAGGCGCTCACCGCCTTCGAGCGGGCCGAGAAGACCGGCTACTCCGCGCAGCAGGTGCAACTCCAGAAGGCCGGGGCACTCCGGCTCCAGGGCGAGACGGGCGCCGCCAAGGCGATCCTGGTGAAGCTGAAGGACGCGGCGGCGCACAACGCCGAGTACTACCACCAGGAGGGCGGCGTCGCCGAGGCCGAGGGCGACGTGCCGCGGGCCGCGAAGATGTACGAGCGGTCGGTCGAACTGGAGCCGCGCCACGCCGGCGCCCTGTTCCGCCTCGGCTTCCTGAACGACCTCCAGGGGAACGACAACGAGGCCATCGGGTACTACGAGCGGTGCCTGAAGTACCCGCCGATCGGCAAGGGCGTGCTGTACAACCTCGGTGTCCTGTACGAGGACAACGACCTCTACGACAAGGCCGCCGACTGCTACCGCCGGCTGGCAAAGGCCGACCCGACCGACGAGCGTGCCAAGCTGTTCGTGAAAGACGCCGAGGCCTCACTCACGCAGGGCTACGACCCGGGCGAGGAGCAGATGTCGGTGCAGTTCCGGCAGGTGCTGGAAGTGCCGATCACGGATTTCGAGCTAAGCGTTCGCAGCCGGAACTGCCTGAAGCGGATGAACCTCCGCACGCTGGGCGACCTGACCCGCGTGACCGAGGCGCAGCTGCTGGCGAGCAAGAACTTCGGCGAGACGTCGCTGGACGAGATCAAGGCGGTGATGGTGGCGAAGGGGCTGCGGATCGGGCAGTCGCTGGAGCAGGGCGTTCAGTACGAGTTCCGCGGCCCGCGGCACCACCAGCAGAACCTGAGCCCCGAGGAGCAGGCGGTCCTGAGCAAGCCGGTGAGCGACCTGAACCTGTCGGTCCGCGCCCGCAAGTGCATGAACCGGCTGAACCTGACGACGCTCGGCGACCTGTGCCAGCGCACCGCCGACGAGCTCTTGGAGGCGAAGAACTTCGGCCAGACGTCGCTGACCGAGGTGCGCGAGAAGCTGCGGGGCTACAACCTCAAGCTCCGCGGTGACTGAGGCACTTGGAGGCCCGGGGACTGCTCTTCCCGGGCCTTCGCACGTCATGGCACTCACATTCACCGTTCAACACCGCGACGGCGCTGCCCGCGCCGGCGTCATGATCCTGCCGCACGGCACGGTCGAGACGCCGGTGTTCATGCCGGTCGGCACCCAGGCCACAGTTAAGGGGCTGACCCCGGACATGGTCCGCCGCGCCGGCGCTCAGATCATTCTAGGTAACACGTATCACCTCGCGCTGCGCCCGGGTGACGAGTTGGTCGCGGAACTCGGCGGTCTGCACCGCTTCATGGCCTGGGACAGGCCGATCCTCACCGACTCCGGCGGCTTCCAGGTGTTCAGCCTCGCCACGCAGGTGAAGATCACCGACCGCGGCGCCACCTTCCGCAGCCACATCGACGGCTCGCCGCTCGAACTCACACCCGAGCGCGCCGTCGAGATTCAGCAGAACCTCGGCTCTGACATCGCGATGGTGCTCGACCAGTGCCCGCCGGGGGCCGCGGCGGACGACGTGATTCGCTCCGCCGTCCGCCGCTCAATCCTGTGGGCGGAACGCTGCAAGGCCCATCACACGCGAGCCGACCAGAGCCAGTTCGCCATCGTGCAGGGCGGCACGAACCTGAGTCTTCGTGAGGAGTGCGCCCGCGAGTTAGTGGCTATGGACTTCCCCGGTTACGCCCTTGGCGGGTTCAGCGTCGGAGAAGGCCCGGAGGCCATGCACGCGGCGCTGCCGGCCTGCGCGGCCCTGCTGCCGGACGCGAAGCCGCGCTACCTGATGGGAGTCGGCCGGCCCGAAGACCTGCTCGCCGGCGTCGCCGCAGGCATCGACATGTTCGACTGCGTCATGCCGACCCGGAACGGCCGCAATGCCCTTGCCTTCACCGACGACGGCCCCATCCGCCTGCGGAATGCCAAGCACCGGCGAGATACAGCCCCTGTCGAGTCCGGTTGCCCCTGCGAGTGCTGCACGACGTTCAGCCGGGCGTATCTGCACCACCTGTTCGCGGCGGACGAGATGCTCGGCCCGACGCTGTTGAGCCTGCACAACGTCTCGTACTACCTGCGGCTGATGGCTTCGGCCCGCGCGGCGATCTTCGACGGGCGGTTCGAGGCGTTCCGGGCGGGGCGGCTTGCCCGGTGGCAGGGGCGGTCCATAGATTGAGGGTTCGGCTTACGCAGACCGGAGCGGTTTCCCGGATGAGCAGCAACCTGTTCGCGCAGGCGGCCGGCGGCGAAGGCGCCCCCAACCCGTTTCTCCCGATGTTCATCGTCGGGCTGATGGTCCTGTTCTGGGTGGTGGTCATCATCCCGGCCGGTCGCCGGCAGAAAAAGGAACAGGAGAAGATGCTCGCCGGCCTGAAGCGCGGCAGCAAGGTGCTGACGGGGTCGGGAATCGTCGGCACGGTCGTAACTCTCAAGGACGGCGAGGACGAGATTGTCATCCGGTCCGAGGATGCCCGCTTGCGGGTAAAGCGGAGCGCAGTCCAGGCGGTGATCGGCACCGACGACGCCGAGGCGGCGAAGTAAGCGGTCGAACCAGGGTCTTACGAACGGCGGCCGCCGGACGAACCCGGCCGCCCACACGTGGTAGCGGACGCCATGCAACGCAACTTCCTGCGCGGGCTGATCATCTGCCTGGTCCCCTGCCTGTTGGCCGGGGTGTACGCGTTCCAGCCGGACAAATACCGGCTTGGCATCGACCTCGCCGGCGGCACCATCCTCGTTTACGAGGTCAACCTCGAGCGGACCCGCGAGCTGAGCCAGGCCGCGAAGGCCGAGGGCGGCCCCGCCGCGGCGAAGTCCGACGCCCCGGGCCTGTCCAGCGAGGACATGACGAAGCTGGCCCACCAGATCAAGCGCCGTATCGACCCCGCCGACTTGAAGAACGTGACCGTCCGCCCGCTCGGCAACAGCCGCGTGGAGATCATCCTGCCGACCGGCGGGGCGACGAGCGGCGACCGCTCCAACCTGTCGGCCGAGGACATCGAGGAGATCAAGCGACTCGTGTCGCAGATGGGTGTGCTCGAGTTTCGCATCCTCGCCAACGACTATGACGACACCGCCGGCATCATCGCCGCCCGCGGCCTGATCGAGTCCGCCGGCCCCGACGTGCGCGCCGAGTGGGCCGTCCGCGGCACTCCGCCCCCGCCGCCTGAGGGCGAGTTCGACGTGAAGGCCGAGTCGGACAAGGCCCACAAGGTCCGCTACGTGTGGACCGAACTCGCCCCGGAGGAGCGAGAGTCGCTCAACCTCAACAACGCCGCCGAGGGAAACTCGAAGCTCTGGACCGACATGTCGAAGGCCCGTGCCGAGGGGAAGACCTACCTCCACACAGGTGGCAACGAGGGTAAGACGTACTCGATGTTACTCTACAGCCGCGAGGTGAAGAACCCCGTCGCGCTGGAGCAAGAGGCCGCCGACAAGGCAAAGTTGGAGGCCGAGGGCAAGGGGGCCGAATTCAATCCGAAGAAGTACGAGTACTTCCTCCTCACCCGCGTGTCGCCGATCGACAACGTGAAGGTCGAGGGCGACGTGTCACTCAGTGCGTTCTCGGAAACCGACCAGAAGTTCAACCCCGCGGTCGGCTTCCGCTTCAACGGGGCCGGCGGGCAGGCGTTCGGCCGCATGACCGAGCGGAACAAGCCGCAGGGGAACAACATCCGCAGCCTGGCGATCGTTCTCGATCAGAAGGTCGTGAGCGCCCCGACGCTGAACGCCGTCATCACGACGCAAGGGCAGATCAGCGGCCGGTTCGACAAGAAGAGCGTGGACCGGCTCGTCATGATCCTCCGAAACGGGGCGCTGAACGCCCAGCTGCGGGAGAAGCCGGTCAGCGAGAACACCATCGGGCCGACCCTCGGTGCCGACACGATCAAGAAGGGGACGATGGCCGTCGGCCTGTCGTTCCTTGCGGTCATGGTGTTCATGGTCGTCTACTACCGCTTCGCCGGCACCGTCGCCTGCGTGGCCCTGTTGGCGAACCTGCTCCTGACGCTCGGGTTCATGGTGTCGGTGAACGCCGCATTCACCCTGGCCGGGTTGGCCGGCGTCGTGCTGATGCTGGGCATGGCGGTGGACGCCAACGTGCTCATCTACGAGCGCCTCCGCGAGGAACGTGGCAAGGGGGCGAACCTCGCAACTGCCATCCGCAACGGCTACGAGCGGGCCTTCCCGACGATCATCGATACGCACCTGGCTAGCATCTTCACCGCCATCGTGCTCTACGTGTTCGGTAACGAGAACCTGAAGGGGTTCGCCATCAGCCTCACGGTCGGGCTCATCATCAGCCTGTTCACGTCGCTGTACATGACCCGCCTGATCTTCGACTTCTGGCTCCACAAGCGGTGGGTGACCGAGCTCCGCATGATGCGGCTGTTCGAGCGGCCGAACTTCGACCCGATGAAGTACCGTTTCATCTTCTTCGCCGTAACCTCGGTCCTGACCGTCTCGGGCCTGGCGCTGTTCCTGGCCCGCGGCGACCAGGGGTTGAACGTCGACTTCCGCGGCGGCACGGTCTACGCCGGCAAGCTGAAGGACGGCGAGGAGCGGGCGCTGAGCACCGTCAACGGCCAACAGGGGCTCCGCGAACTGCTTACCGACCCGGCGAACGTGCAGACCAAGCTGGCGGTCAAGGAGGTTCGCTGGGAGAAGCCGGCCGCCGTCAGTGACGTGAACGCCCTCGGAGTCTACGTCTTCGACATCGTCTATGCCGACGGTGCGAAGACGACGGTGTCGCTTACGCAGAAGCCAGCCGGCGCGACCGCCGAGGAGATGGAGAAGGACGTCCGCGAGCGGGCCTCGCACCTGCCGGACGTGTCGGTGGAGCAGATGTTCATCAGCGGCGACAACTTCGCCGACGGCAAGAGCCGCTACTTTACCGTTCGCACGACCGAGCGCCAGCCCGACCTCGTGCGGGCGAGCCTCGACCGGTTGCTGCGGAACGAGAAGGGCCAGGCGCTCGTCGCCAGCCCGGACATGACTGTGCCCGACGTTACCGGCCCGGTCGTGGACCTGAAGTTCGACAAGCCCACGTCGCCGAGCCAGATTCGCGACCTGCTCGAGCAGCGGTTCCGCGCCGAGAACCTGGCCGACCCGGCCGGGTTCACCTTCGACCTGAAGGGTGTCGGCGACGCCGAGAACGGTCGGTTCAAGACGATGCGGCTCGACGTGACGAAGAACACCAACTTCGCCGCGCTGAAGGCCCGCGCCGCGGTCGGGGCTGCGACCGGCGCCGCCGGCACGGCGGTCGTCGGCGGCCCGGCCACGGTCATGAACGCGGCCGCGGTGGATGCTAAGCAGGCCGAGTCCGAAGCGGCGTCGCTGGTGCGGATGCTGAAGGTCGTGGAGACGGCCGTGGAGACGCGGCCGGAACCGGAGCGGCTTGAGGTGTTCGACAGTCAGTTGGCCACGGAGACGCGGGCGAAGGCGTTCTACGCCATTCTCGCCAGTTGGGCGGCGATTCTGCTGTACCTGTGGTTCCGCTTCGGCAACTGGACGTTCGGGGCCGCCGCCGTGCTGTGCCTCATCCACGACCTCTGCTTCACCCTCGGCATCATCGCCGCCTGCCACTACATTCATGACACGGCTGTCGGCCGACTGCTCGGGCTGGAGGACTTCAAGATCGACCTGCCGGCGGTGGCCGCACTACTGACGCTGGTCGGCTACTCGGTGAACGACACGATCGTTGTCTTCGACCGCATCCGCGAGGTCCGGGGGAAGAACCCGAAGCTGACGCCGCAGATCATCAACGACAGCGTGAACCAGACACTGAGTCGGACGGTGCTGGCGAGCCTGACGGTGTTCCTGGTCGTCGGCGTGCTGTACCTGTTCGGCGGCGAGGGCGTCCACCTGTTCTCGTTCGTGATGGTGATTGGCGTACTGGTCGGGACTTACAGCTCGATCTTCGTAGCCGCACCGCTGCTGCTGATCTTCGGCGAAGGGCACCACGAGTTGGCCCCCGAGGAGGTGGTCGAGAAGGCGGACGACGGGAAGCCGAAGGAGGAGGAAGTGGTCGAGGGGTGACCCGTGACCGCTTTCACGCCGAACGCCCGCGGGAATCCCGCGGGCGTTTCGCGTTTCCCACTTGGCGCGCGCGGGGTATCATCCGCAAAGGAGGCCGTTATGTCGAACACCGAAACGTCCGGCGTCGTCAACGCTACTGAGGGGTTGACCGTCACTGTCCCTTCGGACCCGGCGCCGGATGGCGCTCTCGCCGTCGTCATGCACACACCGGTCGTCTGCGCCGCCACCACGCAGATGGCGTCGCCCGTGGCGTGTAGCACTTACACTCACCAGGCGATGGTTGACGTGCCGAGCGGTCCCGGTGACCCGGTCACCTCCGCTGACCAACTCTGACCTTTACACACCACGAGCCCGCGCCATGATTCGCGTCGCGCCTGCCGTATTCGTGGCCGTTGTTGCGCTAACGCCCGGAGCCCGGCAGATCGCCGTCGCGCAAAAGGCACCGGACACCAACGTCGTTCTCCGCGGCGCCACAATCTTCGACGGCAGCGGCGCGCCCGGCGTCAAGGCGGACCTGCACATCAAAGGCGACCGTGTCGCGGCGGTCGGTGCGGTCGGGAAGATCGACGGCGCGACCGTGATCGACGCCGGCGGGCTCTTCGTCTGCCCCGGGTTCATCGACCTTCACACCCACTGCGACACCGGCAGCCCCGCACTCACCGACGCTGCCGGGCGCCCGAATCAGAACTACGTCTCGCAAGGTGTGACAACGGTCGTCACGGGAAACTGCGGCTCGGGCCCCGTGGACACGGGTGCGTTCTTCGCCAAGCTCGAAGCCGGCGGCGTCGGCACGAACGTCGTCCACCAGGCGCCCCACAATAGCATCCGCGAGAGGGTCATGGGCAACGAGAACCGGGCACCCACGGCCGAGGAACTGAAGCAGATGGAGGGGCTCGTCGAGAAAGCACTCACTGACGGAGCCGTCGGGCTGGCGACGGGGCTGATCTACAACCCCGGCACGTACGCGCGCACCGAGGAGATCGTCGCCCTGGCTCGCGTCGTCGGCCGGCACGGCGGGCTCTACGCCAGCCACATCCGAAACGAAGGGGGCGGCCTGCTCGAAGCCATCGAGGAAGCGATGCGCATCGGCCGCGAGGGCGGCTGTCGCGTCCACATCTCGCACATCAAGGCCAGCGGCCCGGCAGTGTGGGGCAAGTCAGCCGCGGCCGTAGCCCTCATCGAAGGCGCGCGCCGCAAGGGGTTCGCGGTCACGGCCGATCAGTACCCGTACATCGCAAGCAGTACCTCACTACGGGCCACGGTCGTACCGACGCGGTACCGCGAGGGCACGCAGAAGGACTTCGTGAAGCGGCTCGACGACCCCGCACTCGGCCCGCAGATGACGAAAGACATCGCCGCGGCGCTGGAAGGGCGGGCCGGGGGTGCGCGGATTCAGATCGCCCGATACACACCGAAGCCGGCATGGCAGGGGAAAAAGCTCGACGCCATCGCTGACACCGAGGGCAAGGAGCCCATCGATATCGTGTTGGAAATCGAGCGGAACGGCGGGGCTCAGGTCGTGAATTTCGGCATGAGCGAGGAGGACGTGCGCGTCTACATGCGCCAGCCGTGGGTGGCCACGGCCAGCGACGGAAGCACCCACCGCCCGGGCAACACCGTGCCGCACCCGCGCAGCTACGGCACGTTTCCGCGCAAGATCGGCCGGTACGCGATCGAGGAAAAACTGCTGCCGGTCGAACTGGCGGTCCGCAGTGCAACGGGGCTTCCGGCCGACATCCTGAAGTTGACCGACCGCGGCTATCTGAAGGTGGGCAGCTTCGCCGACGTGGTCGTTATCGATCCCGCCACCTACCGCGACACCGCCACATTCGACCGGCCACACCAGTACGCAACGGGTGTGAAGTGGGTGTTCGTGAACGGCAGGGCTGTCGTCGCCGACGGACGCTTCAGCTCCGATGTACTCTCCGGCCGGGTGATCCGCTTCAATCGCAAGTAAGACGACGTTTGTCGCCGGGACCGCGCGTATCGTGGCTGGCCGACTACCTCAGGAGGCGCCAGACGCGAGTCAATCAGGCGAATTCCTTCAGAATGGCGCTGAAGCGAAACCCACGGTCAGACCGCGAGTTCCTTCGTTTCGCCCGACGCCCGTCCGGATCGGACGCGGCGCCACGCGGCGCCGGCCCACGCGAACAAGCCGCTACCGGCCTCCACGAGTGGTGGCGCCAGCCCGGCGGAGTTCGGGCGGAACACTATCAACAGGATCAGGGGCAGATACCACAGCACGTACACGCCGCCGCGGTCGGCGTGCCAGAACTGCACGCCCAGAAGCACCGCCGCGGACAGGGCCACCAAGTGCGCCATCGTCTTCGGCGACGGCCAGAACGACACGGCGACCACAAACCCGACGTACACCACGAAGATCGGCAGTCGGTACGCCCCGTGGACGCCGGTCCACAGGCTCTCGCTCGTCGGCCGCCGCCAGGGCAGCCAGTCGGACATCCCATCCCAACTCAGCCCGGTCCCGAGCCAGCCGTCCCACCAGAGCATCCCGGCGGTGATGCCGAGGCTCACGCCGAGCGCCGTCAGGAACCAACCGGTGAAACGACCGAGCCCGCGACCGGCGTAGAATCCGGCCCAAAGCGGGAAAAGGAACAACGGCACGAACGCGCTCCCGGCAGCCAGCCCGAGCAGCCACCCGCTGAGGGCCGGGCGGCGGTACGCGAACACGGCCCAGGTCACAAACGCGGCCGGCCACACCAGATGAAACTGTGCAACGTGGAACGCCGTATACGGCACGAGAAGGTAGAGCGTACCCAGGCCGATGCCACAGGCCGTATCCTGGAAGTGACGCAGGCCGGTCATCACGAGTGCGACCACGATCGCGGCGTGACACGCCATCGCCAGCCCGCGACTCACCCAGAACCGCAACTCGGCCGGCGTCGCCTGCCCGGGGCCGGCTTGGGTTTGCTGCACGACCGCGACCGCCCCGTCCTGAAACTGCGTAATCGGGAACGGCCGCATTCCGACCGGGCTCCTCACGACCGGCTCGCCGGTCCGGTTCACGGCGACGGCGACCATACAGGCGAACAGCGTCAGGCCGAGCCACGCCATACCGGCCGTCGTCAAATTGGGCGTCACCGGCGGGCGGCGGACGAGCGCCAGGTCCAGGAGTGCCCGCCCGAACCAGTACGCCGACCCGGCCATCAGCCACGCGTAGGCCAGTACCTGCTCGCGGTCGGCACGCACCCGCAGGGCTTCGGTCGTAAACGCCACGTCCGACAGGCGGAGGGCGGTGTTCACGACCTCGGTCGTTCCGACCGCGCCCCCCGCGCAACGGCCGACCAGTTCGGCGAGTAGTTCAAGCCGTACCGCCTCTCCCGTGGTCACCGCGGACCTCAGTGACTGTACCTCCTGGAGAAGCAGCAAGCCGGGTACCAGCAGAAAGAGCGTGAGCAGGTCGAGGTTGCGAGTCGAGAAGGGGCGGGTGAAACCGAAGAACAGCGCGACGGTGAGCAATACCGAGAAATAGAACCAGGTGGCGGCGTTGGGAAGGTCGAATGCCAGGAAGATGGATGGGGTCACGGGGGATTCCCAGGTGGCCCGCGGCGGGCGTGCCACCAGAGTTTTCTAGCGTCACCCCTCACACTCGTCAACAACTGCACCCCGGCCGCGCCCGGCCGGGGTGTGGGGAGTCGGGCCGTCGCCCGCCGACTAGAAGAACAGCCCGACCCCGACGTTCACCCCGTGCAGGAGGCGGAACCACTGGGTGTCGTACTTCGGGTCGATGGCCCCGACGTTGAAGCTGACGGGCTCTTCCATCCGCTGGGTGTTGAAGTAGGTGAGGGCGTTGTACCCTACCCGCACCTGCACCCCCTCGACCGGGTACCACCACAGGTTCAGGTTGGCGTTGGCGTTCGGCACCAAGGCCCACTCGTTGTTGCTCCGCTTGGCCCGGTTGCTCTTGTCGCCCAACTCGTACGTCGCCCGCTCCTTGATGACGCCGAGGAGCATCGCCGCGGTCAGGTCGCAGCTGAGGGAGAACTGGTTGGACACGAAGATCTCGTGCCCGGCCCCGACCATCGGGCCGTACAGCCGCTGCGACAGCGTGTTGGTGTAGAACGCCTGGTCCACGCTCCGGGCCACGCCGTTGATGTCGTAGCTGACCGTCCGCCAGTTGAACCGCTCGAAGAACCAGCCGAACTTGACGCCGGCGATGCCGTACACCCGACTGTAGTCGGTCTGGAAGACCGGGATGCGGGCGCCGACCTCGGCCTGCTGGTACCGCTGCGTGAACTTCATGTCCATGACGCTGGCACCGTTCCAGATGCCGTAGGCGTTGAACCCGGGGTTGCCGCCGGCGACGCCCTGCGGCTGGTTGACGATGACCGGCGTGCTGGACAGCAGCGCCCCGGTGTTGCCGTTCACAGCGGTCACGTTGCCGATCTGCGTCGGCCGGGTCACGATGATCTGGTTACCCGGCACCGACACCTGGATGGTGCCGATGGTCGGCGTGGTGGTGATGATCGGCGGGGCGTTCGACAGCGGCGGCGGCTGCTGCACCGTGACGGTGGCCCCGGTGATGACGAACTGCGTCACCGTCCGCGAGCCGACGCCCGGCAGGTCCTGCACCAGCTTGGTGGCCGGGCCGGAGTACTGCGGGTTGAAATTGAAAACCGGCGACACCAGGAAGCTGTTTATCAGGTTCGGCCCTTCCTGGAAGCCCTGGCCCACGAGCGTCGCGCCTGCGGAGTAGTGGGCGTCGAACAGTTGCAAGTAGTTGGCGTACAGCCGGGTGCCGTCCTCGAACCGATACCCCAGCTCGACCTGGAAGCCGGGCGTGTAGGTGGTACGGCCGAGCTGGTTGGTGTTCAGCGCCTCGATCCCCTGGCCGATGTACGTCCCGGCGGTGCCGGAAAGCAGGCCGGTGGAGTCGATCAGCCCGCGGTAGGCGACCACCTGGTCGCCCAGCGTCCGCGTCTGGGTGAGCATGACGTACTCGGCCGACGCGTAGAACCCGGGCGACCCCGCCACCCCGGTCGGGATCGGCAGCGTCGGCTCAGTATTCAGCCCGGCGTCGAATCCGACGTTCGCCGGCGCCTGGGCGCGGGCGGTGTACGTCGATTCGAGGAAGTCGAGTGGGCTGTCGGGGGGGCCGTCCTGGGCGTACGCCCGTCCGGTACCACCCAGCGCGGCCGCGAGGACCGCTCCCTTGATGAACCACTGGCGCATAACCCACTTCCCCCTTCGCCTCGTGGACGACGTGCCCGGGGCGGGCTCCCCAACCCACTCCCCGGCCCCACCCGCGGACGAGTCCGCGGGCGGTCCCCTGGTTCACATTCGCGCTCGGTGGCGGAAAGTTCGCGGGGACGATAACGGGCCGCCACCCCCGGTCAAGCCGAGAACCGCCCCGAAACCGCGTCTCAGGCCGGATTTCGTAGGATTTTTCGCCGAAGCGCGGGAATCTGGGACACCCAGCGCCGACCTGCGAAGTGGCGTCGTGGCGCCCCCGCCGGTAGGTCACGCAGGCTGGAGGAACTGGCCAACGCATCCGCCGCTCGGCGCGTAGCATAGGGGGGCCGAACCGGGGAACGGAGCCGTCGAGATGAGATTGAGCCGTGCCGCGGCCGTCGCCTGCGTCGTCGCCGTAGTTCCCGCGACGGGTCGCGCCGCCGACCCGCCCGGGGCGGAGGTTGATCGGCTAATGGCCGACGCCCTCAGGGCGTGGGGCGTGCCCGGGGCAGCACTCGCCGTCGTCCGAGGGGACCAGGTCGTGGTGCTGAAGGGCTACGGCCGGCGGCACGTCGGGCGCCCCGAGCCGGTGAGTGCGGACACGGTCTTCCCGCTGGCGTCGTGTACGAAGCCGTTCACCTCGCTTTTACTCGCCACGCTGGTCGACGAGGGTAAGTTGGCGTGGGACGACCCGGTGCGGAAGCACCTGCCCGATTTCCGTCTGGCCGACCCGCGGGCCGACGCGGCTGTAACCGTCCGCGACCTGCTGTGCCACCGCACCGGTGTCGGCGGTAACGACCTGCTGTGGTACCGCGCCCCGTGGGGAATCGAGGCCCTGCTCGGGAAGATCAGTAAGCTGCCGCCCGAGTACCCGTTCCGTGGCGGCTTCCAGTATTCGAGCCTGATGTACATGGCCGCCGGCCGCGTCGCCGCCACGGCCGGCGGCCGGCCGTGGGAGCAACTCCTCAAGGCCCGCGTCACCGACCCGATCGGCATGAGTGGCGTCGAGTTCACGTCGAACGGGTTGCCGGCGGACACAGCGACGGGGCACCGGCCGGGGAAGGGCGGGGCGGCCGAGCCGTCGCCGGCCTACCCGATGCCGGAGCCGAATCCGGCCGGTTCCGTCCACGCCTCGGCACGCGACCTGGCCGGGTTCCTGCGCACCCTCGTCGCAGGTGGCGTCACCCCGGGCGGCAAGCGGGTCGCGCGCGCAGAAACGATGGCGGAGCTGATCCGGACGCAGAACACGATTCCGCTGGAAGGAGCGGCCCGCGCGATGAACCCGGACACGGAGAAACTCGGGTACGGCCTCGGGTGGATCGTCGCCGACCACCGCGGCAAGCGGGTGATCGCCCACGGCGGGCTCATCGACGGCGTCCGGTCGCAGATCACGTTCCTCCCCGACGAAAAGCTCGGCATCGCGGTGCTCAATAACCTTCACGAGACGCGGATGAACCAGGCCGTCACGAACAGCCTGATCGACCGCTACTGCGGGCTCCCGCCGCGCGACTGGAACGCATTCTTCTTGAAGATCGTGGCTGACGCCGACGCCGCGAAGCGGGCCGCCACCGCGTCACGCGACAGGGCTCGTGTCCCCGAGCGGAAGGCGACACTGCCGCTGGATCGTTACGCCGGCGAGTACGCCGACGCCGCATACGGCCCCGCCCGGGTGAGCGTCGCGGACGGCCGGTTGACTATGACATGGAGCAGCTTCCGCTGCCCGCTGGAACACTGGGACGGCGACACCTTCCGCGTCACCGACGGCTACCATGCCGACCGACTTGTGGAGTTTGCGGCCGACGCCGGTCGGGGCGTGGTGGCGATGCGATTCGTGAACGTCGTCTTCCGCCGGCCGTGACGCCCACCTACACTGGGCTGCACCTCCCGAGGACGGCCCCATGTCCCGTCTCGTCCTGGCCGCTGCCGCGCTGCTCGTGTCCGGCACCCCGGCAGTCGCTCAGCCGACGCGGCCGAACGTGTTGTTCGTCGCCGTGGACGACCTCCGACCGGCGCTCGGCTGTGCGGGCGACCCGCACGCCAAGACCCCGGTCATCGACCAACTTGCCAGCCGCGGCACCGTTTTCACCCGGGCGTACTGTCAGCAGGCCGTGTGCAGCCCGTCGCGGTCGTCGCTGCTCACCGGTCGGCGGCCGGACACGACGAAGGTGTACGACCTTGTCACGCACTTCCGCACCGCCCTTCCGGACGTAGTGACGTTGCCCCAACACTTCCGACAGCACGGCTACTACGTCCACGGCGTCGGGAAGATTTACCACCCGGGGTACAACGACGAGCGCTCGTGGTCGGTGCCCTGGGAGGCGACAAAGGGGAAGGGCTTTGGTCCGGACGGCCAACGCGTCCTCGCCGACGCGAAGGCCAAAGCGAAGGCGGATAACGCCGATGTGACGAAAGTTCGCGGGTTGCCGGTCGAGGCGCCGGAAGTTCCGGATGGCGAGCTGAACGACGGGTGGACCGCCGACCGGGTGATCGAGATTCTTAAGCAACGGAAGGGGAAAGCCGAGCCGTTCTTCCTTGCTGTCGGGTTCGCCAAGCCGCACCTGCCGTTCGTCGCGCCCAAACGGTACTGGGACCAGTACGACGCTGCCAGTCTGCCAGTCAGCACGTCGGCCGAACCGCCCGCCGGGGCGCCGAAGTTCGCCCCGCAGTTCGGCGGCGAGCTGCGCGCCTACGTCGGTATTCCAAAGGCCGGCCCCGTTGCCGAGGCGACCGCGCGCCGCCTCGTTCACGGCTACTACGCCGCCGTCAGCTACATGGACGCCCAACTCGGGCGCGTGTTGGACTCGTTGCGCGAATCCGGCTTCGCCGACAACACCGTCGTCGTCCTGTGGGGTGACCACGGCTGGCACCTCGGCGACCACGGGATGTGGTGCAAGCACACGAACTACGAGTTGGCCACACGCGCAGCGCTCGTCGTCAGCGCGCCTGGCCAGCGCGCCCCCGGCCGGCCGTGCGACAGGCTCGTCGAGTTCGTGGACGTCTACCCGACACTCTCCGACGTGTGCCGCCTGCCGGCGCCGGCGGGCGTGGAAGGGAGCAGCTTCGCCCCACTGCTGGACGACCCCGCGAAGCCCTGGAAGGCGGCGGCGTTCAGCCAGTACCCTCGGCCGGGCGGGCCGGGCGTCGGGCCGCTGATGGGGTACGCGGTGCGCACCGACACGCACCGCTACGTGGAGTGGCGGAAGCGCGACGGCGGCGAGGTGGTGGCGCGCGAGCTGTACGACCACCGCACCGACGCCGCCGAGGACAGGAACGTGGCCGCCGACCCGGCCCACCGCGATGCGGTCGCCGGGCTGGCGCGGCGGCTGGCCGACGGGTGGCGGGCGAACGCCCCGCCGAAGTAACCGTGAGTGACCGATGCGCTGGATACTCGTGGCCGCAGCCGCGCTCGGGGCAGTCGCGCCGGCGGCGGCGCGGGCCTCGCGGCCAAACGTCGTCATCGTCATGACCGACGACCAGGGCCTTGGCGACTTCTCGTACACCGGCAACCCCGTCCTTCGGACACCGGCGTTCGACGCCTTCGCGCGTGAATCGGTGCGGCTCACCGACTTCCACGTCGCCCCAATGTGTACGCCGACTCGCGGCCAGCTCATGACCGGCCTCGCCGCCCTGCGGAACGGCGCCACCTCGGTCACCGCAGGCCGCACCTTCCTTCGCCCCGGTGTACCGACGATGGCCGAGTTGTTCGGCCGGGCCGGCTATAAGGCCGGCCTGTTCGGCAAGTGGCACCTGGGTGACCACTACCCGCACCGCCCGACCGACAAGGGCTTCCAGGAGAGCGTTTACCACCTCGGCTGGGGCCAGCGCGACTCCACGCCCGAGTTCGACATGCCGCTGATCGACGGTCGCTACTTCCACAACGGCGTCGAGAAGCGGTACCGCGGCCACTGCACCGACTTCTGGTTCGATTCGGCGACGGCGTGGATGAAGGACCGTAAGCAGCGCGGCGAGCCGTTCCTGTGTTACATCCCGACGAACGCCCCGCACTCCCCGTATGTGGAACTGGACGAGTTCGTTCGCCCGTACCAGGGCCGCGGCCCGGCCGGGTTTTTCGGCATGATCGCCCACCTCGACAGGCGGTTCGGCGAACTCGATCGGTTCCTCTCGGTCGAGGGACTGCGCGACAACACGATCGTAGTGTTCATGACCGACAACGGCGGGACCGCGGGCGTGCCAACCTTCAACGCCGGCCTCCGCGCCGGCAAGACGACGTACTACGACGGTGGCCACCGCGTGCCGTGCTGGGTTCGCTGGCCGGCAGGGAAACTCGGCGAGCCCCGCGACGTGAGCACGCCGACGCAGAACACCGACATCCTGCCGACCCTCTGCGACTTTTGTGGCGTCGCGCCGCCGGTTCGTGCACAGGTCGACCTCCGCTACTCGGGCGTGAGCCTCGCCGAGTTGCTGCGCGGCAGCGTGAAGGAACTGCCTGAGAGAACGATGGTGGTGCAGTACGGGCAGACGCCGAGGCAGCACGAGGCGTGCGTGATCCGTGGTCGCTGGCGCCTCGTGAAGGGCGCCGAACTGTACGACACCGACGTGGACCGCGCTCAAGCCAGCGACCTGGCGGCGAATCACCCGGACGTGGTGCAGAGGCTCCGCGCCGATTACGAGGACTGGTGGAAGGGGGTGGAACCGACGATTACCTACTTCGTGCCAATCAGCCTGGGTGCGAGACAGCAGCCGGTGGTGGAGATGAACTGCGGCGACTGGGAAAACATCTACGCTGACAACACGGGCTACGTGCGCCAGGCTGTCGGCGGCCCGACCGGCGGGATCTGGCACGTGAAAGTGGAGGAGGCTGGCGAGTACGAATTTGTCCTCCGCCGGTGGCCGGCACAGACCAAGGCGGCGCTCGGCGACAACTACGAGCCGGTCGGCGCTGCCGGGGCGAAGGCGAAGGCGAAGACCGCCACATTCCCGACGATCGCACGCGGCACGGTCGAGATCGCCGGCGCGAGGCGGGGAGGCCCCGCCGATCCGAAGGCGACCGGCATGTCGGTGCGGTTGACTTTACCGGCGGGTCGGACGCGGCTGAAGGCGTGGTTCTCGGACGCCGCGGGCACGGACCTGTGCGGGGCGTTCTTCGTGACCGTGAGGAAGGTGTAACCCGACACGCCCACCCGCCGTGGCGGGTGGGCGTTGAACGCCGCATTACCCCTTCAGCATCTCGTCGTGCTTCATGCCGCTCGGCGGCAGGTCGGCCCGGCGGCAGTTCCCGAGCGCCGCCTTCGCCCCCGCGAACTGGTCGGCGTCGTTGTCCTCCCACTCGATCGACACCGCCCCGTCGAACCCGACCCGGTTCAGTTCGATGAAGATGTCCTCCAGGCTGTTCGCGTCGCGGGCCGTGCCGGCGGTCACGAAGTTCCAGCCGTTCGTCCAGTGGCCCATGGGCCGGTGCCCGCCGAGCCGCCCGGCCCGGCAGTGCTCGCGGGCCACCCACACGCCTTTGACGTGGGCGCAGTGGATGCACTCCTTGAACTCGCGGATGAAGTCGATGACCGACACGTTCTGCCACTCCATGTGCGAGCCGTCGAGGTTGAATCCGACCACGCCCTCGTACCCGGCCTTGCACATGTGCGAGATGTAGTCGGTGGCGCTCTCGATGTCGCCCATCGCCCGCTCGCTCGGGTGGCACTCCAGGTCGAAGGTGACGCCGTACTGCTTACACAGGTCCCAGACAGGGGCGAAGCGCTCGACGAGCAGCTCGAGACTCAACTGCCGCACGTCCGGCAGGTCGTAGCCCTCGATGTTGCCGGGCAGCGGCGGGAACAAGAACCAGTGGCTCCAGCAGTTCGCCGGGCTGCCGACGAACCCGGGCAGAGCCACCTTGCGGTCCTGCAGCTTACTCAGGTGGCCGGCGTACCGGACGCAAGCTTGTAGGTCCTTCAGGGCCTCGGCGTGGACCAGCTTCCCGACGCTCTCGGGCACGAAGTACGGGTCGGTCCGCGGCGGGGTGTTCCCGGCGGCTCGCCAGGCCTTGTAGGCCGCCTTCGCCTCACCCTTTCCGCTGCAGAAGTTCAGCGTCTTGGCGCTCGGCTCGTCGCCGAGCACCTGACCCTGGAGGTGTGTGGCGACGGTGAAGATTTCGAGCCCGTGTTTCTTGGCGATGCCGACGCGCTCCTTGGCGTACTCGGCGGCGCCGGCGTCGGTGTCGCAGCGGCGCAGGTCGAGCTCCCAACTCGCCTCCTCCCAGCCGTCGAACCCGGCGTCCTGGAGGAACTTGATCCATTGGCCTTCGGGCACGTTGCCGAACTGGCCGCGGACGAGGCCGATCTGGTGGAACGAGCCCTTGCCGTTCTTGTGCTGCGCGGTCTGACGGAACCCCATGGGGAGAGCCTCCGGAAGGCAGGTTGTGGGACCGACGGGTTCACCGCAGACTGTACGGCCGGAGGCTTGCGTGGCAAGCAACCGCAGCCGCGATTGATGACTCGATCGCCTGAATCCGCTGGACAGTAGCCGTGTACGCGGTCGCGGCTATCCAAACCTCATGTCCGCGTCCGACGCCAGCCTCGCGCGCTTACTCCGCTTCGTCGGCGCCGCCGAGCTGGCCGCGCTCGCTTTCGTCGTCGCCCCGCTCGGCTGGATGGAGGCCGTACACGACCGCGTTCTCGGCCTCGGGCCACTACCGACCAGTCGGATCGTAGAGTACCTGGCGCGGCACCTCTCGGCGCTATACGCCGTTCACGGTGCGATGGTCGTGGCTGTGTCGCTCGACCTGCCGCGCTACCGGCCGCTGGCCCGCGTCCTCGGCTGGTCGCACGTGGGCCTCGGTGTCGCCGTTGGGTGGACGGACTGCTCGGCCGGATTCGCGTGGTGGTGGGCGCTCGGCGAAGGCACACTGGTTTCGATTTGTGGAGGCGCGATTGTGCTGCTAGCGCGCCAACGGCGCGCCACGACCGCCGTTAGTAGTGGCGGGTACGTGTAGGCCGAAGGGTCCGGTCATGACGCGATCACACACCCTGTCCGCCATTCTCGCGCTGGTCGCGGCGTCGACCACGGCGGCCCAGCAACCGACGCCGCGCGTTGTAGGTCCCGGCGGTTCGGGCCTGCAACCGCAAGTTGCCGGCGGCGCGTACCAGGCCCAGTCGATGGCCCCGGCGGCCCGTGGCGTGAACCCGTTCGCAGGTGCGTCGATACTCCCTTCGGTGTCGCCGGGTACGCGCATCAAGCCTCGGCAAGCACGGCCGCCCGCATTCGTCCCGCCGCCGAACCCGGGCGTGCCGAACAACCCGGCCGCCTTCAACCCTGGAGTTCCGCAGCCGTTCCCCCTGCTTAATCCAGCGGCCGATTTTGCCCCGGGGTCGCTCGCGTACAACCCGCTGCTCGTGTCGCGGCGCGGGGTCGCGTCGGCGTACTACGCCCCGCCCACGACTCCGCGCTCGCCTGGCTTTCCAACGTACCCCGGCGACGACCTCCTGACCCCGTCCTCCGACGAACCAGTGCCGTCATTCTTGCTCCCTTCGGGTGAATCGCGCTTCCTTCCGTGGATGTGGTGACCGTTACCGCGACTCTTTCAGCAGCCTGACAAACGCCCGCATCCACGCCGGGTTGTCGTGCCACGTGCGGGCGGTGACGAGGTTGCCGCTGACCACCACCTCGCGGTCGACGTACATTCCCCCCGAGAACTCCGCGTCCAATTTGCACTTCGCCACCGTCGTCACGTCCCGGCCGCGGATCACGTCTGCCGCGGCCACGATCTCGATGCCGTGGCACACGCTCGCCACCGGCTTGTTCGCCGCGAAGAACGCCCGCGTCAGCCGCAGCAGGTCGGCGTCATAACGGAGGTACTCCGGGGCGCGGCCGCCGCTGATCACCAAACCCGCGTAATCGGACGGGTTCACCTCGCGGAAGGCAACGTCGGCGGCGAGGTGGTAGCCGGGCCGTTCCTCGGTGATGTCCCAACCCGGCGGCCGCTCGTGCAGCACGAGGTGGTAGAGTCGCTTCTCCGGCCCGGCGACGTGGACCGTGTAGCCCTCCTCCTGGAGCCGGTGCAACGGGTAGAAGGTGTCGAGCACCTCGGCGGCATCGCCGATCACGAGCAGGATTTGTGGCACGGGTCGTCTCCGGTGCGAGTCGGTCCGGTGATTCTAGACGGTCATTCGGCCGCGGAAGAAGCCGCCCTTCTGGCCAGTTACCGTTAACAGCATCTGCCGCTTCACCCACGGCACGAGCGGCATGTGTGGTAACACGACATCGCGGCCCCACCCGAGCACCGGCCAGTCGGACTGAAAGAACGGTGACAGCAGGTACGTCACAACGCTGTAGTACCGGAGGTACTCGCGCTGCAAGAGCGAAAACGCCCGAAAGGCAGCCGCGGGTGTAGGCGCTTCCCGCAGCGAGGCCGCGAGCCGCCAGGCGTCCACAAGGGCGAGGTTGATCCCCTGGCCGAGGTGCGGACTCATCGCGTGTGCGGCGTCGCCGATCAGGATGACGCGGTCGTCGTGCCGGCGGCGCACCCACACGTGCTGGTAGCCGGTGAAGATCAGTTGTTCCATGTCGTGGACGAATTCGAGCAACTCGGCGGCCTCCGGGGCGAAGGCGCGAATCTCGTCCTTCAGCGGCTGCAACTTCCCCGCCTTCACCCGCTCGAAGTCGCGGACCGGCAGCCCCCAGTAGAGCGAACACAGTCCGTCGCCGAGCGGCAGCAGCCCGAGCAACTGACGACAGCCGCGGACGACCTGGAGAAGCCGGCCGCGAACCGCCGCGGACGGGCCGGTGACCCACAGTGTGCCGTGAGAGTAGCGGTGGACGCGGGCGCGGAAGCCGAACGCGTGCCGCAGCCGGGAACGCGATCCGTCGGCGAGGACGACGATATCGAACGGCCCGTGGTGCTCGCCGCATCGGTCTTGAACGTACTCGCCGTCTGCCGAACGCTGCCGGCCGACGACTTCGCACCCGACACGCACGTCAATGGGTTGCGTCGCGAGGAGGCGGAAGACGGTCTGAAACAGGACGCCGCGGTGAACGCCGTAGGCCCGGCAGGCCGGCTCCAGCTCGGGGTAGCGGGTGCGGATCAGCGTGCGGCCCGTGAGGTGGCGGGCGTGCAGTTCTTCGAGCTCGGCCGCGTGCGACAGCACCTCGTCGAGTACGCCAACGCGCCGCAACACTTCCTGGCCGGAACACTGGAGGAGAATCCCCGCGCCGATCGGCCCGGGGTCGGGCGCCTGTTCGAGGAGCGTGACGCGATGGCCGTCGCGGGCCAGCAAGTAGGCGGTGGCCGCGCCGGCGACCCCGGCCCCGACAATGGCGACGCGATACGGACCGGCCACGGGCGACTCCGGGCGCTGTCGCTGGTAGGATGCCCCAGCGTACCCGAGGGTCGGAGATGATGCGAACGCGGACCGGCGGAATCGTCCTGTGCGGCGGCCGGTCGTCGCGGATGGGCCGGCCGAAGGCGTGGCTGTCGATCGGCGGCGAGCCGATGATCGTACGCGTGCTGCGGAGTGTCGCGGCGGTCGCCGAGCCGGTCGTCGTGGTGGCTGCGGTCGGCCAGGAACTCCCGCCACTGCCCGACCGCGTGGACGTCGTCCGTGACGAGGCCGACGGGAACGGACCGCTTCAGGGGCTCGCTGCGGGACTCGCCGCGCTCGTCGGCCGGGCGGGCGACGCGGTCGTGACTGGGTGTGACTGCCCGCTCTTGACACCCGCGGTTCTCCGAAGGCTGGTCGAGCTTCGAGCCAACGCTTCGGCGTGCGTGACGGTCGTGGACGACATCCCGCGGCCACTCCCGGGCGCTTATTCTCTCGGCGTGCTGGCGGAGGTGGGAGCGCTGCTCGCGGCCGGGCAGTTGCGGTTGGGCGCACTCCTCGATCGCTTCGCCTGTCGCCTCGTCGCACCGTCCGAGTTCACGGACATCGACCCGCAGCTACTGTCACTGCTCAACGTGAACACGCCCGACGAGTACGCCCGGGTTCTAACCGAACTCGGCCCGCCGTGAGCCCGGGCGGCTGCTACAATCCCCGCGTCCGATCCCCTGACGCCGAGCCGCGATGCACCCGCACAAGCCGCAGTACGACCGCCACGCCGGCACCGACGCCAACAAGCAGTTTCTCCACAAGATCAGCCGGCAGAAGATCGACCCCCCCGCCGTCGCCGCCGGCGCCGGCGCAGCCGACCTCATCGACGCGGCGTTCCTGTCGTACAACGGCGGCCGCCTTCGCGAGGGCTGCCAGCTGTTCGCCCGCAAAATGCTGGCTGAGAACGGCACCGTCGGCCTCGCCCTCAGCGGGGCGCTTACGCCGGCGGGGCTCGGCATGAGCTGCCTCGTGCCGCTCGTCGAAGCCGGGTACATCGACTGGATCGTGAGCACCGGGGCGAACCTGTACCACGACACGCACTACGCCCTCGGCATGGACCTGTTCCAGGCCGGCCCGAACCTACCGGACCACGAGCTGCGCGAGAACCAGGTCATTCGCATTTATGACATCATCTTCGACTACGAGAACCTCCTCGGGACCGACGCCTTCTTCCGCCAGCTCTGCCGCGGCGACGCCTTCCAGTACACGTTCGGCACGGCCGAGTTCCACAACCTCGTCGGCAAGTACCTGGCCGAGCGCGAGGACCAGACCGGTCGCCGCGGCAAGAGCCTGCTCGCCGCGTGCTACCGGGCCGGCGTGCCGGCATTCACCAGCTCGCCCGGCGACAGCTCGATCGGCATGAACCTGGCCGCGCTGTCCTTGGAGGGCTCGGCCCTGAGGATCGACCCGCTCCGAGACGTGAACCAGTCCGCCGCGCTCGTTTGGGACGCGAAGGTGAGCGGCGGGACCAGTTCCGTGCTGATTCTCGGGGGCGGCAGCCCGAAGAACTTCATGCTGCAAACGGAGCCGCAGATTCAGGAGGTGCTGGGCCTCGCCGAGGCCGGGCACGACTACTTCCTCCAGTTCACCGACGCCCGCCCGGACACCGGCGGCCTCAGCGGCGCGACGCCGAGCGAGGCGATGACGTGGGGTAAGGTGGACCCGGACAAGTTGCCGGACTCGGTGACGTGCTACGTCGATTCGACGATCGCGCTGCCGCTGCTGACGGCGTACACCCTGAGCCGCGTCGAGCCGCGGCCGCTGAAGCGGCTGATGGACAAGCTGCCGGCGCTGATGTCGGGCCTGGAAGCCGGCTACGCCGAGACGCGGGCGAAGCGCGAAGCCTAAAAACCGAGGCCCGGAACCGTCCGCTCCGGGCGTCGCTCGTGCGTCAACCCTGGGCGATGTGCCGGGCGAAGATGTCGCGGTTGACCGTCAGGTTGTCCGGGTTGAAGTACGACCCGTGGGCACAACTCAGGTTGTACCCGAACCAGCCCCGCGTGCACCCCGTGGGTTCGACGTCGGTGTAGTCGAAATCCACGGGGTAGTTCCCAGCGAGGGCGCCGCCGACGCTGTCGCCCTTCGCGTCCACGTTCACCCACCGCCCGACTTGGGCGGGCCGGCGTCCCCCGAGCCCGAGCTTCCACCGGACGGCCCCGATCGACAGCGCCGCCCCGGCCGTGAACAGGTTTGCAACCCGGCCCGGAAGCCCCTCCGATTCCAGTTGAACGAGACCCTCGAACGCGACCACGGTCCCCCAGCTGTGGGACACGATGTCGAGCGTGTCGCCGTCCGCGAGCAGCGGCCGGACGACCGCCGTGAACCGGTCGAGAACGCGGGCGCGGATCGACGACTGAAACATGTAGCGGACGAAGTCGTCGAGTTGGGGGGCAGCGCCGCGGGTGTCCGGCGGCGCCGGCGCGGCCCCCCGCCGCGGCCCGGCCTCGGCCGCGACACGCTCCTCGATTTCCCGGGCGATCATCGTCCGGACGACCTCCTCGTCCGCGGCCACTGGCCGGACGCCGGCGAGCGCACGCGGGTTAACGATGTCGCTCCAGTGGACGCCGAATCGGGTGTCGTTGAGGTTGCCGTCCCCGAACGTCGTGCCGACGTGCGGCCGGAGTGCCTCCCACCACGGGCCGGAGAAGTCGCCGGGATGCTCGTCGATCCCGTGGACGTAGACCAACATCCGCTTGCCGGCCGAGCGGGTCCGCGAGACCGGCTGTCGGAGGGCCGCAGTGAGGTCGGTGATCGCGGTCAGCAGCGCGCGGCCGGTCGCTTCGGTCAGGCCGGTGGCGGCCGCCACCGGCCCGGCCGGTCGGGCCGCGCCTCCGAACAGCGGCCCCGGCCGAGGGCTGCCGTTCACCCGGGGTCGCTGCGCGAACTCGGTCAGGGCCGTCACCAGCTTGGGTTCCAGCTCGGCCGAGCCGAGCCCCGGCTCGCCGCGGAGGAGCCGGCACAGGTGGTGGGTGAAGGCCCCGGCGTACTGGCCGTCGATCGGTGCGTCCGACGCCGTCTCCGAATCCTGGCAGGCGGCGAGATGGAGGTGGTGATTCGGCCGGGGGCTGGCCGCCCGGGAAGCCGGCCGGGGCGCCGCGTCCAGCGCGGGCACCCACGCCGGCGGGGGGAGGAAGCGGGCCAGCACCTCCACGTCCTTCGGCGAGGCGCCGGTGGCCCGGGCCACGCGGAACGTCGCGTCCTCGTCGAGGACGAACCGCACGACCCGGCCGCCCACCGCGTCCGTGACCATGCGCGTGTTCGACCCGGAGTGGCAGCAGTCGGTGACGACGATCAGGTTCGCCCCCTCCGGCGTCTCGTCGATCCAGGCGCCGAGTTCGTCGTCGAGCAGGTAGGTCTTGTCGGAGTTGAAGTCCATGTCGTAGAGGCAGAGGATTTCGTCCCGGCCGTCGTCCTCGTCGCCGTTCCGGTCGGGCACGTAGGACCCGTGGCCGGAGAAGTGGAAGACGAGGGTGTCGCCCGGCCCGGCCCCTTTCAACAGCCACTTCCAGGCGGCCTTTAGCTTCGACTTGACCACGTCCCGGTCGGTGAGGATGTGCACGTCCTCCGACGCGAAGCCGTACTGTGCGGTGAGCAGGCTGCGGAAGTTTTCGACGTCCCGGACGCAGCCCCGGAGGTCGCGGACCGACTTGTAGTTGTTGATCCCGCAGAGAAGCGCGCGGCGGGCCATCGGAGTGCCTCGTGGGAGAAGAGGGGCGGTGCCGACGAGCCGGCACAATTCCAAAAAGAGAGTTGGACCGACCGATATGCTAGTTGGTCGGTTCGAAACTTGCCAGCGGTCATTAGGTGCAATTCGCGCTGTCAGCTAACCAAATCCCTGACAGGCTTGCCGTCCGGACAGAGCTCGATCGGACGGCCGTCCTGCGCGCGGTACCACGTGTGCAGGTTTACGCCCAGCGTCGTGTAGATCGTCGCCGCGATGTCACTCGGGCGGACCGGGTTGTCCGTGACGTACTCGCCGAGGGCGTTCGTGCGGCCCACCACCTGTCCGACCCGCAGGCCCCCGCCGGCCATCAGGGCACAGCCGGCGGTGCTCCAGTGGTCGCGGCCGGCGGTCGGGTTCACCTTCGGGGTGCGGCCGAAGTCGCCGAACCACACCACCAGCGTGTCGTCCAGCTGCCCTCGGGCGGCCAGATCGTCGAGCAGCGCCGACAGCCCGCGATCGACGCGCGGCAGCAGTCGGTCCTTGAGGCTGCGGAAGTTGTTGGTGTGCGTGTCCCAACCGCCGTCGGTCACGGTAACGAACTGCACCCCGGCCTCGACCAGGCGGCGGGCCAGAAGACATTGCTGGCCGAACATGTTCTTGCCGTACCGTTCGCGGACTCGCTCCGGCTCCTCGTTCACCGCAAAGGCTCGCTTCGCCGCCGGGCTCGTGATGAGGCCGTGGGCGCGCTCGTAGAACTCGTCGCGCGCCCGAACCACGCCGGGGTCGTTCTCCGCGGCCCGCTGGTAATTCTCCAGTTCGGCCAGCATTCCGTAGCGGCGGTCGAGGCGGGCGCGCTCGGCGTCGGTGCCGACACTCAGGTCGCGGACACGGAAAACCGCGGTGCTGGGGTCTTCGTGGACCTCGAACGGGTTGAACTCGTCGCCGAGAAAGCCGGCGATGCCGCCGTTGAAGCGACGGTCCACGGCGCGGCCGAGTTGCACGAACGGCAGCATCCCGTTGACGTAGCCGCGCTCCTTCGCCACCACCGAGCCGAACGTCGGGAACGGCAGCGACGGGTTGAACTTGTGGCCGCTCATCATCAGGTGGTCGGCGACGCCGTGGGAGCCGTTCTGCGGGTCGTGGCCGCGGATGACGGCGAGGCGGTCGGTCTGCCGGGCCAGCATCGGCAGCGGGTCGGCAAAGCGAACGCCGGGGAGCGTGGTCGGGACGGTTCCGAACTCGCCGCGGACCTCGGCCGGCGCTTCCGGCTTGGGGTCGAAGCTGTCGTGGTGGCTGGGGCCGCCCTGCATCCACAGGAGGATGCACTTCTTGGCACGGCCGCCCGCCGGTGCCTGTGATGCGGCGCGGAGAAACGTCGGCAGGCTGAGGCCGAACGCGGCGAGGCCGCCGACCTGGAGGAACGAGCGGCGCGACAGACCGGTGCAGTCGGCAGTTGTGCCGGTGCGGAGGTTCAGCATGGGAACGGGTCCGAGGCCGGGACGGGGGGCGGAGGCGGGGGACGGATCTAATCCGTCATAGGGAAGCATCACGTCCCGTCTGACGGTTGTCAATCGAAAAATGGAGACGACGCAGCGGGGAGTCGGTTAGGATGTCGCCCGGCGCCCCACCACTCTGGAGACCGTCATGCTGTCCGCACCTCTCCTACTCGCCACGCTGATGCCGGCCCAACCCCAGACGAATCCCCCGATTCTGCCACTCTGGGAAGGGAAGGCGCCGCACGCCGTTGGCGACAGTCTGGCCGACAAACCACACGTCACCGTGTTCCGCCCCGCGGCAGGGAAGGCGAACGGCACCGCCGTCGTGATTTGCCCCGGCGGTGGGTACGGCTTCCTCGCCGATGACCACGAGGGGAAGCAGGCGGCGGAGTTCATGAACACGCTCGGCGTGACGGCGTTCGTGCTGAAGTACCGAATTGTGACGAAAGACCGGCCCGGCCCGCTCCACCCGGCCCCGCTGGAGGACGCGCAGCGGGCCATCCGGCTGGTGCGATCGAAGGCCGCGGATTACGAAGTAAACCCTGGCCGTGTCGGCATCTGGGGGTTCTCCGCCGGCGGACACCTGGCGAGCTCCGCGGCGACGCACTTCGACACGGGGAAGAAGGGCGACTCCGTCGACGGCGTGAGTTGCCGGCCCGACTTCGCCATCCTCGCCTACCCGGTGATCTCGATGGAGACCGGCGTGACTCACGGCGGGAGTCGCAACAACCTGTTGGGGTCGAACCCGGACGCGAAGCTGGTCGAGTACATGAGCAACGACCGGCAGGTGACGAAGAACACGCCACCGACGTTCATCTTCCACACGAGCGAGGACAAGTCCGTTTTGGCGGAGAACCCGGTGCGGTTCTACCTGGCGTGCAAGGCCGCCGGGGTGCCGTGCGAGCTCCACATCTACGAGAAGGGCCGCCACGGCGTCGGGCTCGGCCGCGACCCGAAGTGGACCGGCGGCGAGCCGTCTGTGGCGACGTGGCCGGACCGGCTCGCGGACTGGATGCGGTCCCGCGGGTTGCTGACGGTTGCGAAGTAGGCGAACGGTCGGCGTGAGCCGGCTGGTCCGGGTGGCAGGCACCCGCACCAACGACCAGCCGCCTGACGCCGGCCGATCGCCCGTTCGTGTCCTATCCTTCGCGGTGATGCCCCCAGACGCCATGATCCGACTGTCCGGGTTGCGCGTGCTCTACGGCACGTTCGCGGCCGTGGACGGCCTGGACCTCGACATCCGCCGCGGCGAGCTCTTCGGCCTCCTCGGCCCGAACGGCGCCGGCAAGTCCACCACCATCCGCGTCCTCATCGGCCAGCGCCGGCCGTCCGGCGGCAGCGTCAGCGTCGGCGGGTTCGACGTGGTCCGCGAGTGGGCGAAGGTGAAGCCGATCTTCGGCTACGTGCCCGACCGCGAGAACCACTTCGAGGAATTCACCGGCCGCCGCAACCTCGAATTCTTCGGCCGGCTCTACGGCGTCCCGCGCCGACGTGCGATCGAGTGCCTGGAGATGGTCGAGCTCGGCGAAGTCGCCGACCTGCCGGTCCGCGGCTATTCGCTCGGCATGCGGAAGAAGTTGCTGCTCGCGCGGGCGCTGCTCCACGAGCCGCAGGTACTCTACCTCGACGAGCCGACGGCGAACCTCGACATCCATTCGGCCGAGGTGGTGCATCGCATCCTGCGCGAGCGGGTGAAGCACGGCGCCACGATCGTGCTGACCACGCACGACATGGACGAGGTGGAGCGCATCTGCGACCGCGTCGGCATCGTGTGCCGCGGCAAGCTCGTGGCGCTCGACTCGCCGCTGGCGCTGAAGCAGGCCCACACCGAGCGGATGGTGGACGTGACGCGGCCCGACGGCGAGCGCGTCGTCTTCGACCTGGACGCCGACGTCGGCCGCAACGACCTGGCCGCTCTCGTGACATCAGGCGGCGTCGCCACCATGCGGACGCGCGAGTTCGACTTCCACGCCACGTTCTTGAAGTTGACCGGCCAGGCGTTCGAGTAGCGGGGTTCGGTGATGCGCCCGTACGTGATCCACGCGCTCGTGACGAAGGAGGCGCAGCGGCACGTCGCCAACCGCGGCGGGATCGTGCTCGCCGTCCTCCTGGTCGCGTCTGCCGTGCTGCTGTCCGTGTTCGCTCCGGAAGAGACCGCCAGTGGCACCGGCATGGTCGGCGGCGTCCACCACTGCTTCGTCGAGTTCGACCGCTCGACGCCGCTCGTGAAGCACCTTCAGGACAACAAGCCGACCGACCTGAAGGTACAGTTCCGCGAGTTGGCCGACGCCGACACCATCAACGCGGTCATCGTCTACCCGCCGGGCACGGGGGCGATCCAGCTTCGGCAGGACACGCTCGCCCCGGATCGCCGGCCGGCCGTTAAGGTGGACGTCTGGCACCCCGAGGGCGACCCGCTGGCGCTGGCCCCCTACGAGGCGTGGTTCTGGAAAGAGACGCGCCGCTACTTCGCCGCGGAGGCCCGTAAGAAACTGCCCGACGCGGACGTGCCGGCCGACCCCGACTTCGCCGCCGGCGGGACGTGGCTCGTCACCGAGGCGCACTCCCGCTTGCAGGACCGCGTCGAGGCGGCCCGCGGGACGTACGACGCGCGGCCGATCGTGCCCGACCTTGTGATCGACCGCAAGGGGCTCGGCGGCAAGGTGCTCGACTTCCGCGCCGCGATCGCCACCGGGATGGTGGTGTTCGCCCTTTATTTTTCGTGCGTGTACCTGCTGCCGACGCTCAACTGCGAGGAGCGCGAGCGCGGCGTGCTGCTGGCGCAGGCGTTGTCGCCGGCGTCGCCGGCGGAGATCGTGGCGGCGAAATTCTTCTTCTACCCCACCGCCGGCATCGTCCTCGCGGCGATCATCGCCGGCGTCTACAAGCCGGCGATCCTCCAGAGCCTGTTCTTCTGGCTCGCGTTGTTCGCCGTCGCCGGGGGCTTCCTCGGCATCGGCATGACCGTCGCCACGCTGGCGAAGACGCAGCGGGCCGCCTTCCTGGGCGGCATGTGTTACTTGCTGTCGGTGTCGATGCTGCTGTTGATCTGCGCCACGAACGGCATCCCGTTCCTGCCGTACCTGGCGGTCGAGTACCACGGCCCGCGCATCCTCCACGCCTCACTGGCTGGCGAGGTTCACAGCGGGCACTGGGGGCACCTCGGCGGGGCGATTCTGCTCGCCGCCATCTGGCTGACCGCGGCCGGGTGGCTGTTCCGCCGGCGCGGCTGGCAGTAGGCGACCTCGGTCCGGTCGTGCCGGTCGTAACGACGGCCCGACCGGCACGACCGGACCATTTCCCGCACTTTCCCTTTGACCCCCATTTTGCCCAGAACTACTATCCTCACCGCGGGGGGCGGTCGGTGCGCAGACGCGCGTCGGCCCGTGAATCTCGGAATGAGGAGGGCAACGGGATGTACAGCATCGTTCTCATGGCGGCTACTACGGGCGGGCCGGTCGCGCCGGCCGCGGACCAGACGCCGGTCGTGGTCGCCGCGCCGGTCGCGGCCGGGTGCTGCGGCGGGGTGGCGGTCGGCTGCACCGGCAGCTACTCGGTCGGCTGCTGGGGTTCGTGCTACGGCAGCTACTCGGCCGGCTGCTGCGGCGGCCGCGGCGGGCTCTTCCACAAGCACAAGCACAGCAGCGGCTGCTGCGGCGGCTACAGCTCGGGCTGCTGCGGCGGCTGGGCGTGCTTCGGCTCGTCCTCGTACGCGGCGTGGGGCGGCTGCTACGGCACCGTCCACTACGGCCCGTCGGCGGCCGGCTGCTGGGGCACCGTGTACGGCGGCGGCTACGGCTGCTGGGGGTCGAGCTACGGCAGCGCCGGCTACGCCCCGCCGGCCGTCGTGATCCCGGTCGAAACCGCGCCGGCCGCCCCGACGACGGAGCCCGCGCCGAAGTCCAACCCGCTCCCGAAGAGCGGCGGCGCGGGCAAGGACGGGGCCAGCCTGCGGTTCCAGCTGCCGCCGACCGCGGCACTGTTCGTCGACGGCAACCGCGTCGCGGGGCAGGGGGCCGACCGGGCGTTCTACACGCCGCCGCTCCAGGCCGGCCAGCGCTACTTCTACGACGTGCGAGCCGAGGTCGTGGTGAACGGCCAGACGGTGACCGAAGAGAAGCGGGTGGTCGTGACCGCCGGGGCCGACCTGGTGGAGACGTTCCCGCGGCTGATCGCGGCCGTCACCGACCCGGCGACCGTCGCCGGCCGCTAACCACCCGTCGGTGAGCCTTCGACGCCCGGGGACTACCATCCCCGGGTGTCGTCGTTTCCGCGGCTCCGCTTCACTTCGCCGCCCGGCGGCTGACGGCGGCGAGCGGGACGTACGCGGGTGTCGTCGTTTCCGCGGCTCCGCTTCACTTCGCCGCCGCTCGTCTGGTACGATTGGGGTAGAGGGATCGACCCCCCAACCCAGGCGGACGCCCGTGGGACAGAAGATCGAGCAGGACCTGCAGCGCTTCCGGAAGCTGGTACGCGGGAAGGTGAAGAGCAACCTTTCCAAGTACATCAGCCGCGGGGAGATGATCGGTAAGAAGGGGAACGACCTGGTGTCGATCCCCATCCCGTCGATCAACCTCCCGCAGTTCCGGTACGGCCAGAAGGGCTCCGGCGGGGTCGGCGTCGGCGAGGGGCAGCCGGGCCAACCGCTGACGCGCCCGCAGGACGACGACGGCGACCCGCAGGCCGGCGACTCCCCGGGCGGCCACATCCTCGAAGTCGATCTGACGATGGAGGAGCTGGCCGAGATTCTGGGCGAGGAGCTGGCCCTGCCGCGAATCGAGCCGCGCGGCAAAAAGAACGTGGTGACGCAGAAGGACAAGTACACGAGCATCCGCAGCGTCGGCCCCGAGAGCCTGCGGCACTTCAAGCGGACCTACAAGCGGGCGCTGAAGCGGCAGATTTCGGCGGGCAGCTACGACCCCGGCAACCCGATGGTGGTGCCGGTGCGCGAGGACAAGCAGTACCGCAGCTGGAAGGAGACGCCGAAGCCGGACGCGGTGGCGTGCGTGGTGTACATGATGGACGTGTCCGGCAGCATGACCGACGAGCAGAAGGAGATCGTGCGGATCGAGTCGTTCTGGATCGACACCTGGATCAAAAAGCACTACTCCGGCGTGGAGACGGTCTACATCATCCACGACGCGGTGGCGGCGGAGGTGGACGAGCACACGTTCTACCACACCCGCGAGAGCGGCGGTACGAAGATCAGCTCGGCCTACGAGCTGTGCAACAAGGTCGTGGACGCCCGCTACCCCGCGTCCGAGTGGAACGTGTACGCCTTCCACTTCTCGGACGGCGACAACTGGGGCGACGACGTGCCGAAGTGCCTGGCGCTGCTGACGGACCAGCTGCTGCCGAAGCTGAACCTGTTCGGGTACGGGCAGGTGGAGTCGCCGTACGGCAGCGGCGAGTTCTACGAGCACGTCCACGAGCTGGTGGACGACCACGAGAACGTGGTGGTGAGCCGCGTCCCCGACCGCGACGCGATCCTCGGCAGTATCAAGGAATTCCTGAAGACCGGCCGCTAGCCGATGTCCGCAACACCCCCGGACGCTGGAAACTGGCTCGCCCCGACGTGGTGCCGGCTCGCGGTGTTCGCCCTTGCCACGCGACTCGTCACGCTCGTCGTCGGAATCCTGCTCGGCCCCGCGCAGCCGGGCGACCACTGGACGACGGAACAACTCGCCTTCCGCGCCGAAATCCTCGGAGGGCCGGTGCCGTGGCTGGAGCCGTGGGTCCGCTTCGACGCCGGCTTCTACCTCGCCATCGCTCGTGAGGGCTACCACCCGCCGGCCGACGGGGAAGGCCCGAACGCCGGCTTCCTTCCACTACTGCCCGCGCTCGTCGCGCTCGCCGCGGCCGTCGGGGTGAACCCGGTACTCGCCGGTGTTCTCATCCCGAACGTCGCGTTCGTCGCCGCCCTGGCCTGCGCCGGGCGGGCGGCGCTTCGGGTGACCTACAGCGCTCGGTCTGCCTGGCTCGGGTGCGGGGTGCTGACGACGTACCCGTTCGCGTTCTACTTCTCGGCGCCATACCAGGAGTCGCTGTATCTCCTGGCCGCGGCCGGCGGCCTCCTCGCCTGGTACGACCGACGGCCGGCGCTCGCCGGGCTGGCCGGGATGTTTGCAGCGACGGCCCGACTCACGGCGGTCGCGTTCCCGGTCGGGTTGTTCGTCGAAGCAGTCACCCGCCGTCAGTGGCCGTCTCGCGGGGCGTGGATGATCGCGATGGGGACGGCCACAGGTGTGGCACTCTTTGGCGGCTGGATGTGGGTCACACTGGGCGACCCGCTGGCTCACTTCCGGGCGCACGCTGCCTGGGGGCGCGAGTCGCCGAGTCTCGGGGGCGTCGGCCGGGCGCTACTGCAAGCAGCCCGCGAACTGGTGCAATGGGAGCGGCCGTACCCCGTCGTGAAGCCCATAGTGCTGTTCGGCACCTTCGCACTCGGCATCCGCGGCTGGGTGAAGCGTGGCCCGCTGTGGGGTTGCCTCATTCTCATCCCCGTCGGGCAGGCGCTCAGCACGGGGACGACACTCAGCATCGAGCGCATCGTGCTGACGTGCTTCCCGGCGGCGTTCGAGCTTGGCGAGGTGCTGGGGAGGTCGCGTATGATGCAGCTAGCCTGGCTGGTCGTCGCCGTGCGCGCGCAGCTGTTCTTCCTGTGGCTGTTCGTGAACAACGGCTTCCTGAACTGACCCCCGGCCGGAGGGCCGCCGATGAACCTCGGGTTCTACAACACGAACCTCCCCGCCCACCTCCGGGTACTCAAGGACGAGATCGAGGGCTACGCCCGCGAGTACGGCCTCGACTTCTACGAGACCATTTTCGAGGTGGTGGACGCCGACGACCTCAACGAGATCGCCGCGTACGGCGGCTTCCCCACGCGCTACCCGCACTGGTCGTTCGGGATGCAGTACGAGGAGCTGAAGAAGAGCTACGAGTACGGGCTGTCCAAGATTTACGAGATGGTGATCAACAACGACCCGTGCTACGCCTACCTGATGCGGTGCAACCACACCGTCGACCAGAAGCTGGTGATGGCCCACGTGTACGGGCACTGCGACTTCTTCAAGTGCAACGCGTACTTCGGCCACACCACGCGGAAGATGATGGACGAGATCGCCAACCACGCCGCCCGCATCCGCGGGTACGCCGAGCGGTTCGGCGAGGACGAGGTCGAGGCGTTCGTCGACCGCTGCATGTCCATCGACGACCTCATCGACATCCACTCGGTCGCCATCCGCCGCCGCGACGACCACTCGAAGTACGACTTCGCCCCGAAGGACGGGCAGGACGACGACGACCGCCCGACGCGGTTCAAGTCGAAGGGGTACATGGACGAGTTCGTGAACCCGCGCGAGCAGTTGCGGGCCGCCGAG
Source organism: Gemmataceae bacterium (assembly GCA_046350095.1). Taxonomy (GTDB): domain Bacteria; phylum Planctomycetota; class Planctomycetia; order Gemmatales; family Gemmataceae; genus Urbifossiella. The sequence goes on along the minus strand of JAXMBA010000010.1, from coordinate 202,366 downwards.
GAGGAGCGAAAGAAGCTCCACGACCAGCGCGTGCCGCATTTCCCGGAGCGGCCGGAGAAGGACGTGTTGCTGTTCCTCATCGAGCACGCCCCGCTCAAGAACTGGCAGCGCGACGTGCTCAGCATCATCCGCGACGAGGCGTACTACTTCCACCCGCAGGGGCAGACGAAGATTCTGAACGAGGGCTGGGCCTCGTTCTGGCACAGCACAATCATGACGCAAAAGGTGCTGGAGCCGAGCGAGGTCATCGACTACGCCGACCACCACTCCGGCACGATGGCCACCAGCTCGCGCCGGCTCAACCCGTACAAGCTCGGCATCGAACTGCTCCGCGACGTGGAGCGGCGCTGGAACATGGGCCAGTTCGGGCCCGAGTGGGACGACTGCGACGACATGGACAAGAAGCGCACCTGGGACAAGCAACTCGGCCTCGGCCGCAAGAAAATTTTCGAGGTGCGCCGCGTCCACAACGACATCACGTTCATCGACACCTTCCTGACGCCCGAGTTCTGCAAGGAGCACCGGCTGTTCTCGTTCAACTACCAGGACCCGACGAAGAACTACGTCATCGAGAGCCGCGAGTTCCAGAAGGTGAAGCAGCGGCTGCTGCACAGCCTGACCAACTTCGGCAAGCCGTGGATCTACGTGGTGGACGGCAACCACCGCAACCGCGGCGAACTGCTGTTGCGACACGACCACAACGGGGTAGACTTAAAAGTGGACGAGGCCCGCGACACGCTGGTGAACCTCCAGTACGTGTGGTCGCGTCCGGTGTGCCTGGAGACGGTACTCGACGGGAAGCCGACGGTGCTGTGCTTCGACGGCACGGACCACACCCAGCAGCCGACCGGAGGAACCGATGACGCTCAGCGAAAGCCTGCTGCCAAAGCTTAGTGCGTGGGCGCCGGCCGGGGCCGGCCGGCACTCGATGACCCATACCGCCGCCGCCCGGACGGTGACCCTCACCGCCGACAAGGCCGACTCCCTGTCGTGCCTCGTGTGGGAGCTGGCGGTTACGACGACCGAGCCCGTCGTGCTGCGCGACTGGGCCGCGGCCGTGGCGAAGCGTGTCACCGGCCTTGTCGAGCCGCTGACGGTTCACGAGATCGACGCCGCCCGCGGTGAGGCGGTGTTGCGGAGCACCGCCCCGTCGACGAAGGGAGCCGCGCTCGCGTACTACGAGGTGAGGCTGCACGCCGACGGTCGCGCCGTCGTCTCCCGCTTCCACGGCTCGAAGGCGACGCCCGGCCGCGAGCAAGTGGCGTTCGCGCTCACACACGAAGTCCTCGCCAAGCTCGCCAACGACGTCGCCGGCTGAAGAGCGTCCGCCACCGTCCCAACGCCCGGGGCTACCCCCGGGCGTTGTCCGTTACTGCCGGCGCGCCTATCACATCCGGACACCTCGCCCACCCGGAGGCACCGATGACGCGGTACGCGGCAGCGATCCTTTCCCTCACCCTGGCGGGAACCATGGCCCCGGCCGCGGTCAAGACCGAGACCGTCGAGTATGAAACCGGCGGCACCAAGCTCAAGGGCTTCCTCGCCTACGACGACACGGTCAGCGCCACCCGGCCCGGCGTGATCGTCTTCCCCGAGTGGTGGGGGCTCAACGACTACGCCAAGGACCGGGCGAAGCAGCTCGCCGCGATGGGGTACGTGGCGTTCGCCGCCGACCTGTACGGGAACGGCCAGGTGATCGACATCGCCCACCCGCAGGACGCCGCGAAGATGGCCGGGACGCTGCGTGCGAACGTCGGGGCGTGGCGCGCCCGCGCCGAGGCGGCCATGAAGCAGCTGACCTCCCGGCCGCAGGTGGACGCGAAGAAGATCGCCGCCATCGGCTACTGCCTCGGCGGCTCGACGGCGCTTCAGCTGGCCTACGGCGGGGCCGACCTGAAAGCGGTCACCACCTTCCACGCCGCCTTGCCGACGCCGACCGCGACCGAGGCGACGGCGGTTAAGGCGAAGCTGCTCGTCTGCCACGGCGACGCCGACTCGTTCATCCCGGCGAAGGCCGTCGCCGACTTCAAGGCCGCCCTCGGCGGCGCGAAGGTGAGCCTCGACTTCGTGGGCTACCCGAATGTCGTCCACAGCTTCACCGTCACGACGGCGGACAAGGTCGGCAACCCCGGGATGAAGTACGACAAGGCCGCGGACGAGGACTCGTGGAAGCGGATGACTGCCCTGTTCCGCCAGGAACTCGGTCGCTGACCCGCTGCTGAACTCCCACCCGTTGCAACGGGTGGGCTTCTCTCTACCCTGTTCCGCATGAAGACGCTCGACGACTTCCGCTCCGTCTACCGCCTGCCGCTCCCGGAACTGATCCTCAAGGCGGCGGCGGTCCACAAGGAACACCGCGACTACCGCGACATCCAGCGCTGCGAACTCCTCAGCATCAAGACCGGCGGCTGCCCCGAAGACTGCAAGTACTGTTCGCAGAGTGCCCACTACGACACGCCGGTGGACCGCCAGCCGCTCCTCACCGTCGAGGAGGTGCGCGAGCGTGCGACGGCCGCCCGCGACCGCGGGGCCACCCGCTTCTGCATGGGCGCCGCGTGGCGGCAGCCGAAGGACGGCCCCGAGTTCGACCGCGTGCTGGACATGGTCCGCACCGTCCGCGGCCTCGGCATGGAGGCGTGCGTCACGCTCGGGATGCTGAGCGAGAGCCAGGCCGACCGGCTGAAAGACGCGGGCCTCACGGCGTACAACCACAACCTGGACACGTCGCGCCGGCACTACCCCGAGGTAATTTCGACCCGCACCTACGACGACCGGCTGGACACGCTCCGGGCCGTGTCCCGGGCCGGGATCAGCGTGTGCAGCGGTGGCATCCTCGGCATGGGCGAGACGGAAGACGACCGGCTGATGATGCTGTGCGAGCTGGCGCAGCTGGACCCGCCGCCGGAGAGCGTGCCCATCAACTGCCTGATGCCGCAGGGCGGGACGCCGCTGGCAATGGCCCCGAGCGTGGACTCGCTGGACATCGTGCGCCTCGTCGCCACCGCCCGCATCGCCTTCCCGACGGCCCGGGTGCGCCTCAGCGCCGGCCGCGACCGGATGAGCCGGGAGTTGCAGGTGCTGTGCTTCCTGGCAGGTGCCGACTCGGTGTTCTTCGGCGACAAGCTGCTCACGGCCCCGAACCCGCACGAGAGCGCCGACGAGGCACTGTTCCGGGCGATGGGCGTGAACCCGCCGCGGTGCGAGCCGGCGACCGCCCCATGACGCTCGCCGGCCGCTGGACGGCGACGCTCGACGACCTGCGCGGCAAGGGGCGCTACCGTGCGTTCCGCCCGCCCGCGGGGATCGACTTCACCTCGAACGACTACCTCGGCTACGGGCCACAGTGTCAGCCCGCTGTCACACCCGACCTGCCGCGCAGCGGCATGTCGTCCCGCCTCCTCCGCGGCCACCACGCCGTGTGGGACGACGTGGAGTCGATGCTGGCCGCGTGGCACGGCGCCGAGTCCGCCCTGATGATGACCAGCGGCTACGCCGCGAACGAGGGACTGCTCGCAACCGTGGCCGAGCCCGGCGACTGGGTGGCTGTGGACGAGCTGAGTCACGCCTGCGTCATCGACGGCCTCCGCGTCGGCCGCCCGCGAAAGTTCCTGTACCGCCACAACGACCTGAATCACCTCGAAGACGGCCTCCGTGCCGAGGCCGCGAAGCGGCCCGAGGGGCGCGAGCTGTTCGTCGTCACCGAGTCGCTGTTCAGCATGGACGGCGACACGGCACCGCTTCCGGAGATGGCCGACCTGTGCGACCGGCACGGCGCCCACCTCATCGTGGACGAGGCGCACACGACCGGGTGCTTCGGCCCGCGCGGGTCCGGGTGCGTGGACGCGGCGGGGTTGCGGAACCGCGTGCTGGCAACGGTCCACACCGGCGGGAAAGCGCTCGGCCTCCCCGGCGCCTACGTCTGCGGCTCGCAACTGCTGAAGGAGTACCTGACGAACACCTGCCGGCACCTGATCTTCACGACCGCCCTGCCCGCGGCCGTGGGGGCGTGGTGGCGTGACCAAGTTCCCCGCGTACAGGCCGACGACGCCGGCCGCCGCCGGCTCCACGAGAACGCCGCCGGCCTCCGCGCAACCCTCCGAGCACACGGGATCTCGCCGGCGGGACGGGACTACGTCGTTCCGGTGGTGGTCGGCCAGGACGAACCATCGGTCCGCGCCGCGACCGAACTCCAGGCCCGCGGCTACGACGTTCGGGCGATCCGCCCGCCGACTGTACCGGCGGGCACGAGTCGGCTCCGCGTGTCGGTCCACGCCGACCACGACCCGGCGGTACTTCCCCGACTCGCCGAATCCATTGCCGGGGTTCTTCGCCCGTGACCGGCTTCGTTGTCGTCGGCACCGACACCGACGCGGGCAAGACCGCGTTCTCCCTACTATTCCTCTCCGCGTTCACCGATTCGTTCGCCTACTGGAAGCCCGTCGAGACCGGCGATTCGGACGCCGAAAAGGTTCGGCGGTTGGTCCCGCGCGCGGTCGTGTTGTCGCCACTGACGCGGTTCACGGAACCGGTCGCCCCGGTACTCGCCGCCCGGCGGGAAGGGCGGGTGATGCCGGGTGTCGCCGACATTCTCTCGGCACGACCCTCGACAGACCGGCCGCTGCTGATCGAGACGTTCGGCGGGCCGCTCTCACCGCTCACCGCCGACGTGCTGCAACTCGACCTCATCCGGTCGTTCGCCCTGCCGGTGGTGCTGGTGTCGTCGTCGGCCGTCGGTGCAGTCGGCCGCACGCTCCAGGCCGTGACGGCGCTGGCAACCGCAGGCATCCACCCCGCAGTCGTCGTGCTTCTCGGGCCGGATGATCCGTTCGCCCGCGAGCAGATCGAGCGCCGACTCGGCGGCGTCGTGGCCGGGTGTGTCGAACTACCCGTCGGCGAGTGGACTCAGGAGGGGCTTGCCGCCGCGGCCGGTCGCGCTCGACCGTCGTTGGAGTGGGTCGAAACAATCGTTCGCGGCCCGGGGTCGCTCGGCGGGCCGCCACAGGACTTCGTCGCGGCAGACGCCCGCGCCGTGTGGCACCCGTACACGCCGCTTCAGTCGCCCGACTCGCCGCTCGCGGTGGTCGCCGCCGACGACGAGTTCTTGACGCTCGCCGACGGCCGCCGGTTGGTCGACGGCATCTCGTCGTGGTGGACGATCCTCCACGGGCACCGTCCGCCGGCGGTCATGCAGTCGATCCGCGACGCCACGCACCGGCTGGACCACGTCCTGTTCGCCGGCGCGACGCACCCCGCGGCCGTCGAACTGGCCACGTCGTTACTCGGATCGATGCCGTGGGGGCCGGGCGGCCGCCTCTTCTACTCTGACAACGGCAGCACGGCCGTCGAGGTGGCGCTGAAGATGGCGTACCAGGCTTGGTGCCACCGCGGCGAGCCGGGCCGGACGCTGTTCGTCGGCTTCGACCACGGCTACCACGGCGACACGTTCGGAGCGATGAGCCTGAGCCGCGACCCGCTCTTCTTCGGGCGGTTCGAGCCGCTACTGTTCCGCGCGCTGCAAGTTCCGCTGTCGCCCGAGTTGCTCGACGCCGCACTGCGTCGCCACGCCGGTGAGGTCGCTGGCGTGCTGGTCGAGCCGCTCGTGCAGGGCGCCGGCGGCATGCGGACGCACACGCCCGACGAGTTAGGCGCCCTGTTCGAGGTCACACGCCGGCACGGCGTGCTGTTCATCGCCGACGAGGTGATGACCGGGTTCGGCCGCACCGGCTCGCTGTGGGCGTTCGAGCAGGCCGGCATCGCCCCGGACCTGGTGTGCGCCGCGAAGGGCATCACCGGCGGTGTCCTGCCGCTGGCCGCGACGCTCGTGTCGCCCGAGATCGTGGCCGCGTTCGATACCGCGGACCGCACGCGGACGTTCTTCCACGGCCATTCGTTCACCGCGAACCCGATCGCCTGCGCCGCCGCGGTCGCTTCATGGCGGCTGCTTCAAACCGGCCGGTGGCGGGCGGACGTGCGGCGGGTCGAAGCCCACTGGCTCGCCGCGGCCGAGAAGGTCCGCACCGTCCGCGGCGTGAAGGAAGTTCGGGGCCGCGGTTTGATTCTCGCCGCCGAACTGGACGTGCCCGGCGGCTACCTCGCCGACGTGGGCCGTGTGATGCGGCTGGCCGCCCTCGAGCGCGGTGTCCTGCTCCGGCCGCTCGGCAGCGTCCTGTACGCGCTCCCACCGCTGTGTACCTCGGACGACTCGCTCGCCCGCATCGCCGACGCGATGATCAGCGCCGTCGGGTCGTGCGGGTTGTAGCGACCGAATTCCGTCCCGGTTGCGTTTGCGGTTGCCGCACGGCCGTCATTTCCGGTCTAATCCGCACCGCCCCGGCCGATGATGAGGCGTCCTTCGGCAGGAGGCCGAGAATGACCCCGGAACCAACACCGCCCCCCGCCCCGCCGCGCCGCCGCTGGCCGCGACGTGTTCTTGGCTTCGTCGTCCTTCTCGCCGTAGGCCTCTGGTTCGCGCCGGCCGTCGTCGGCAGGACGCCGCTGCGGAACCGCGTCGTCGCCGCGGCGACCGCGGAGGTGCGGGGGAGCGTCACAGTCGGCGGGATGTCGGCCGGCTGGCTGTCGGCGGTCGAACTGCGCGACGTGGTGGTGACCGACCGCCAGGGCCGCGTCCTCGTCAGCATCCCGCGGCTAGCCACATCAAAGACGCTGCTCGCGATCGTGCGCGACCGCTCAGACCTAGGTGAGCTCGAACTGCACAGCCCGCGCGCCGACGTGGTGTTCGAGAACGGCTCGACCAACGCCGAGGACGTGCTCGCCGAGTACCTCACGAAGTCGGAGCCGACCGGCCCGCGGGCCGCGGTGCGGGTTCGCGTCGAGGACGGCACGGTGACACTGCACGACGGCTCCGCCGCGGCGCCGAGTCTGACCGGCCTTCACCTCACCGCCGCTGTACCCGCCGACCCGGCGGCGCCCGTCGAGGTTTCACTCTCGTCCGCGGTCGGCAAACTGGACGTGAACGGGACAGTCGGCGCCGGCGGCCGGGTGGAACTGCGGGCGACGGACTTCCCGCTGGCCGTTCTCGCTCCAGTCCTACGGCGGGTCGAGCCGGCGGCGACGGTGACGGGCACGCTCAGCGCCGACTTGCGGGCGAACTGGACCGACGCCGGAACGGCCCGGGTCGAGGGCACGGCGGGGGTGCGGAACCTCGACCTCGCCGGCCCGTGGCTCCGCGGCGACCACCTCCGCCTCGCCGCCGCCGACCTGCCACTCAAGGTCGAACGGGTCGGGACCGCCGTCCGCGTCGAGCGGGCGCAACTGACCTGTGACGCCGGCCGCGTGTCGGCCGTCGGCACGTTCGACCCGTCGGAATCGGTCGAGCGTTTGCTCGAGAAGCCAGGCGTAACCGTCGAGGCGGACGTCGATCTGGCCAAACTCGCGGGCCTGCTGCCGAATCTACTCCGACTCCGCGAGGGGACCGCGGTCCGCGAGGGGCGGTTGGTCGGGTCGCTGGCCAGCAAGCCGGCCGCCGAGGGGACGGCGTGGGAGGGTACCGTCCGCACCACGGCGCTGAAGGCCGTGCGCGGCGGGAAGCCGGTCGAGTGGCCGGAACCGCTGGCGGTCGAGTTCCGCGCCCGCGCCCCGGCCGGGCGTCTTCCGGTGTTCGACAAGTTGCTGTGCAAGTCCGACTTCGTCGCGGTCAACGCCCAGGGCTCGGCCGAGAAATTCCAGGCCGCAGCGAACGTGTACCTCGACCGCCTCGCCGCCCGGCTCGGCGAGTTCGTCGACCTCGGCGGGTTGAGCCTCCAGGGCGAGGCGTACACCTGGGTGATCGCCACGCACGACCCGGCCGGGGCGTTCAAGGTGGACGGCGGCGCCGAGTTGAAGCAGTTCGCGTTCTCAAAACCAGGCGTGCGGCCGCTCGCCGAGCCGAAGCTGGCGCTCAAGGCGTCGGCCGCCGGGACGTGGACGAAGGACGGGCCGGTCCGTGTCAACACCGCGTCGGCGGAGTTGGTCGCCGACCCGGACCGCCTCACCGGCACGCTCCAGTCCCCGGTGCCCGACGCGCGCGCGGCCGCGGGCGGGAAGGCCGCGTTCCGCGTCGTCGGCGACCTCGGCCGATGGGCCGACCGCGCCCGGCGGTTCGTCGACATTCCGGCCCACTACGTGTTCGGCGGCTCGCTCGACGCCACGGCCACGGTCACGCTCGCGGCCGACGCCGTCACCGCCGACCGCGTCTCGGTCGGCATCAAGGCGGCACACTTCCGCGGGGCCGGGCTCGCCATCGACGAACCGTACCTGAATGCCGCCGGACCGATGACGATCAACCGCAAGACCGGTGACGTGGTACTCAGCCCCGTCATCATTCACTCGCCCACGCTGCGGGCGCAGGGGGCGCGGTTCACCTTCGAGTTTCCCAACGGGCAGCCGATGGTCGTGTCCGGCAGCGGCCCGGCCGAGGGCGACGTGAACGGGCTGGCCCGCACGCTCGGCATCCAGGCCGCGGCCGACGGGCCGGACTCGCTACACGGGCAGGCCGTCGGCCCGGTGCGGTTTCGCTGGCAGGGCGACGCCACGACGTTCGGCGGCACCCTCGACGTGACCAACTTTGCGACGGGTCCGAAAGCCGCGCCGTCGTGGCGCGAGGCCCGGCTCAAGGTCGATCTGGACGCCAGGTACGAGCAGACCGCGGACCGGCTCACGGTCGCCGCCGGGCGTGTCGAGCGGCCGGGACTCACGACCGAGGGGAAGGGGACGTGGGCGAAGTTCGACACCACGCAGGACGTGGACCTGACGGGCACGCTCGCCTACGACCTCGCGCTGCTCTCGCCCGAACTTCGGGCCGCGGTCGGCGGCGGCTTCGAGGCGGCGGGCAAGGGGACGCGGCCGTTCGCCCTCCGCGGCAGCCTCGCCGGCAAGGGGTTCGCGGGCGTGACCGCGGACGGCGGCGTCGGCTGGGACGCCGTGAAGGTCTACGGCTTCGAGATGGGCCGCGGCGAGTTCACGGCGAAGCTGGCGAACGGCGTCGGGACGGTCAGCCCGGTGTCGGCCACGTTCGGCGGCGGCCGGGTGAGCTTGCAGCCGACGCTCAAGCTCACGCCGGGCGAGGTGTCGTTCGCCAGGGGCCGCGTCGTCGAGAAGGCGAAGCTGACGCCGGCCGTGTGCGCCGGGGCGGTCGGCTACGCGCTGCCCGTCGTGGCCAACGCCGCGCAGGCAGAGGGCGAGGTGTCGTTCGACCTGGACGAGAACCGCGTGCCGCTCTCCGACTTCACCAAGGCGGCGCTTCGCGGGCGGCTTCTGGTTCACCGCGCGACCGTGAGCGCGGGTCCGGTCGTGTCCGAGATCGTGCAGCTGATCGGCGAGCCGGCGCCGCGGGTGGTGCTGGCGAACGAGATGGCTGTGCCGATCCGCGTCGAGGCGGGCCGCGTCCACCACGAAAACCTGACGCTGACGGTAAACGGCTACTCCATCAAGACGAACGGTTCGGCCGGGTTCGACGGCTCACTCGCGGTCGTCGCCGACGTGCCGATCCCGGGGACGTTTCCGGGGCTGAAGAACAACCCGTCCTTGAAGAAGGCACTGGAGGGGAAGGTCGTGAAGGTGCCGATCGGCGGCACGATCAGTCGGCCGGTGCTCGACCGGGCTGGGTTCAACAACGCCGTCGCGGCGGTGGCCCGCGACGCGGCGAAGGACGCCGTCAAGGACGCGGGGCGCGACCTGCTGAACCGCGAGCTGGAGCGGTTGTTTCCGGGCGGTGGGCCCGGGGCGGGAACCCCAACAGGCGGGCGGCCGCCACTCCTCCCGCTGCCGGTTCCGAAGAAGTAGCGGCGCGTCACCCGCGTGTCAGCGGACGGCGCGCCGGGTGTCACCGCTTGCGCTTCTTCCCCGGCACACGCCGGCGCACCTTGTAGACGTCGCCGCTGTGGTGGGTCACCAGCACCGCGCCCGCGGCGGCGTACTTCTCGAACAGCGCGTCCGTCACCAACTCCTCGTCCGGCCACGGGTACGCGAACACCAGGTCCATGTCGCCCGGGTCGAGGCCGAGTTGGTCGTAGGCGTCGTCGCTCTCGGTCGTGAACCACGCGTACTCGCCGGCCCTGTACACGCCATCCTCGGCGCCCCGCGGCACGAAACTACCGGCCACGAACTCCGCCTCCAGGCCGTAGTCCTCGGCCAGCCGGCGGGCGCAGTCCACGAGACCGGCGTCGATCTCGATGCCGACCGCCTCGAAGCCCAGCATCGCGGCCAGGCACGTGACGACGCCGTAGCCACTCCCCCACTCGCAGAAGCGGTTGCCGCGGGCCACGGGGTGTTCGTTCAGCGTGCGAAGGAGCCGGTACGCCGTGGGGTAGTCCGACGGGACGAACGCCGGCACGCGGGCGGAGTAAAGGAAGTCTTCGATGCGGCGGTCGGCGTCGCGGAGGAACTTCCGCACGTCCGGCGGCAGCGGGGCGTCGTCGTCGGGGTATGGGATTTCGACGAGGGGCATGACGGTACCATTCTACGGCTCGCACCCCGCCCCCGGCGGCTCACGTACCACTGCCGGGCGGGTACAACGACACCCGGCAGTCAACCGAATGGGGGGTACGGCGATGAGAACGTGCTGGGCGGTACTCACGGTCTTCTTGTCGGTGGGTGGTGTGGCGGGTCAGCCGCCGGCGGTCGTCAAGGTGCGGACGATCGGGAAGGACAACTACGGCCGGGTGACGCGGGCCGAGTTCGGGAGCGACCCGAAGCTCGTGTACGCCGTCATCGGGACAGTGCCCGCGGCCTACGACCTCAGCACCGGGGAGGTCCGCGCCGAGTACAAGGCGTTTAAGAACACATTCGGGCCCGTCGTCGTCCTGCCGAAGAGCGGCGACCTGGTGCGGGGGTTCTTCCAGTCTGTCGAGATCTCGGGGCCGGCCGACACCACCTTTGCCAAAGTCCGGCTCCGCTGCGAGGACGAGGTGAAAGGGCTCGCCGTCAGTCCCGACGGCAAACTCGTTGCGGGTGTCGTCTGGAAAACCAACTCGGTCGAACTGTGGGACGTGCCGGCCGGAAAGCGACTCCACGTCCTCCGCGGGTCGGCTGGGGCCGTGGCGGGTGTGGCGTTCAGCCTGGACTCGAAGTCCCTGGCCTCGGTGGACACCACACACGCCGTCACCGTGTGGGACGTGGCCACCGGCAAGGCGAACCGGCGGCTCGAAGCCCGCCCCGGGAGGAAGGGCGTGGGAGGTGGGCCGCTCGGGTACAGCCCGGACGGGAAGACGCTGTACGGCCCGGGCGCGGGGGCCACGCAGGTCGTCGCGTGGGACCCGGCGACCGGCCGGAAAGTCTGGGAAACCGACAACCCAAAGAAGTCGCTCGACGGGTCGGGGCACGAGTTCGACTCGCTCGCCGTCCACCCGGGCGGGAAGTACCTTGTCGCGTCCACCGCCGACGGCGACGGTAAGACCTGGGTCTTTCTGGAAGCCGCGGGCGGGAAGGTGATTGGGGAGCACAAGGTCTCGCGGCGAGCGGGTGACGGTGCGCCCCGCTTCAGCCCGGACGGGAAGTGGATCGCGCTGAGCACGTTCCACGGGATCGTCGAGGTGTACGAAGTCAAGTGAGCGGCCCAGGGGCCTTGCCCTGGCGTGGTGCGGCCGGCCGCACCACGCCAGGACAAGGCCGCGGCGGAACCCGCCAGCCCGCTGGGGAATCCCTGTCAGGCGCGGCCTCGGTCGGCCCTCTTGCGGTCGCCTTCCTTCAGGAACACCTTCCGCATCCGGTGGGCCGTCGGCGTCACCTCGACCAGCTCGTCGTCCTCGATGTACTCCAGCGCCGCCTCCAGCGAGAACTCCAGCGGCGGCTTCAGCGGCACCGTCTTGTCCGCCCCGGCGCTCCGCATGTTGGTCAGCGCCTTCAGCCGGGTCACGTTTACCGTCATGTCCTTGTCGCGGCTGTTCTCGCCGACGATCTGGCCCTCGTACACCGCCTCCATCGGCTTCACGAATAGCGTGCCGCGCTCCTGCAAGCCCTCGATCGCGTAGGCCGTGGCCTTCGACGTTTCGAGGCTGATGAGGACGCCGTTCGGTCGGCCCGGGAACTGTCCCTTCACCGGCCGGTATTCGAGGAAGTTGTGGTGCATGATGGCCATGCCCTGGGTGCCGCTCATCATCTTCGTCCGCAGGCCGATGAGCCCGCGGGCCGGGACGTGGAACTCGATGTGCGTCGTGTTGCCGTGCCCGCCCTCCATCTTCACGCACTCGCCCTGCCGCTCCAGCACCAACCGCATCACCGAGCCCGAGTGCTCGGTCGGCGTCTCGATCACCAGGTACTCGTACGGCTCGCACTTCTTGCCGTCGATCTCCTTGATGATGACGCGCGGCTTGCCGACGGCCAGCTCGCCGCCCTCGCGGCGGATCGTCTCCAGCAGCACGCCGAGGTGCAGGAGCCCACGGCCGCTCACGATGAACTCGCTCTCGCGCTCGCCCGGCTTCACCCGCAGGGCCACGTTGTGTTGCAGCTCGCGCTCGAGCCGGTCGCGCAGCTCGCGGCTGGTCAGCGGCTTCCCTTCCTGGCCGGCGAACGGCGAGTCGTTCACCTTGAACAACATGTCCAGCGTCGGCTCGTCGATCGTCAGCGGGGGCAGGGCGTTCGGCTTGTCGAACTCGCAGATCGTGTCGCCGATGTCCGCGTCGTCGATGCCGACGATGGCACACACGTCGCCGGCGCCGACCTCGTCCACCTCGCGGCGGGCCAGCCGGTCGAACTCCTGCACCTGCACCACCGTGTCGTTGAAGGTGGTGCCGTCCTTCTGCTTGACGACGGTCACCTTCTGGTTCTTCCGGATCTTCCCGGCGGCGACCCGGCCGACGACGATCTTGCCGAGGAACTCGCTGTACATCAGGTTCGTCACCTGCACCTGCAGCGGGGCGTCCAGGTCCACGTCCGGCGCCGGGATGGTGTTGAGGATGGCGTCGAACAGCGGCCGCAGGTCCTTGGGCTCCACGTTCATGTCGTTGGTGGCGATTCCGGCCCGGCCGCTGGCGTAGATGACCGGGAAGTTGGCCTGCTCGTCCGACGCGCCCATCTCGATGAACAGGTCGAACACCATCGAGTGCACTTCGTCGATGCGGGCGTCGGGGCGGTCGATTTTGTTGATGACGACGATCGGCTTGAGGCCGACGGCGAACGCCTTCTTCAGCACGAACCGCGTCTGCGGCAGCGGCCCCTCGGCGGCGTCCACGAGGAGGAACACGCCGTCGGCCATGCGGAGGATGCGCTCGACCTCGCCGCCGAAGTCGGCGTGGCCTGGGGTGTCGATAAGGTTCACCTTCACGTCGCCGATGCGGATGCCGCAGTTCTTGGCGAGGATGGTGATGCCGCGCTCGCGCTCCTGGTCGTTCGAGTCCATGATGAGGCCGTGCTGCCCGCCGACGAGCTTGTCCAGCTCCTCCGAGCGGAACAGCCCCGACTGCCGCAGCATCTGGTCCACCAGCGTCGTCTTGCCGTGGTCGACGTGGGCGACCACCGCGACGTTCCGAATGTCGTTCCGCTTCATGTCATCCGTCTGGGGGCTGTTGCGGGCCGAGCGGGCGGGAGAGGCGCGCCCGCGGCCGTACCATCCGTTCACTCTACGAATCCGCGACCGCGCCGGGAGGGTTCCGGCCGCGTAGATTGGGTGAACCTCTTCGCGGGAGCCGAGAATGGACCTGTACCTCATCCGACACGCCGACGCCGGCGACCGCCGCCAGTGGGAGGGCGACGATGCCGAGCGGCCGCTGACCGAGTTGGGCCGCGGTCAGGCGCGGGCGCTGGGGGTGGCGTTCCAGGCCCGTGGCATCGCCGTAGGCGCGATCCTGACCAGCCCGCTGACGCGGACGGTGCAGACGGCGGGCGAGTTCAACGAGGCGCTCGTCGGCAGCCCCGGCCCGACCGCGTGCGACCTGCTCGCACCCGACGAGCTCCGAAAGCGGAAACTCACGAAGTTGATCGCCGGCCTCGGCGTGACGTCGCTGGCGGTGGTCGGCCACGAACCCGACCTGTCCTCGTACCTGGGGTGGTTACTGGGGGTCGATTCGGACAACGTGCCGCTCGAGAAGGGAGGGGCGGCGAAGGTGTCGTTCGAGGACGATCCTGCGAAGGGCGAGGGTATCCTCGGTTGGATGCTCACCCCGACGTGGTACGGTGGCTGAACCGCGGTTTTGCCGCAAAAGTAGATCGGATTTGAAGTTGCGTTCGACGATAGCCTCGAATTACTCCCACGAGATTTTGTGTATTGGACTCAATTCGTGCCACGACCCCCTGGGGGGGTACGAGACACACATCGTGAGCGACTCATGTGTCACTTGGCGTTCATCCCCTTCTGGACCCACGCTCGCCACGCGGCTTCGACCTCCGGCGCCTTCCAGCCGACGGATTCCAGAGCCTTCGCCGGTTCCGGCGAGTCGCCGTTCTCGTCCGGCCGCAGTGCCCCGATGAAGCGCACGAACTTCTCCTGCCCCGTCTTGTCGGTGCCAAACGCCAGGTAGTCTACAAACGCTGTGGCGACCAGTTCGGCGTCGGGGCGGTCGTTGGCCCACAGCTCGCCGAGCGTGGCGGGGCCACGCCCCTTGCCGAGAACGGCACTGCGGGCGGCGGTCTTGTACGCGGTCAGCCGCTTGCCGCTCGGGCCTTCGGCGCGGAGACTGGCGGCGCGGCCGTAGCCGGTACGGAGCCACGCGGGCACCGGCGTGTTCGGCCCGGCCTTCGACTGGAGGTACGCAGCCCCGACCGCCGGGCCGATGTCGCCGGCGAACTCGGCGTCGGTCGCCTTCGGGTTCGTCTCCACACCGATGGTCGCCACCGGTTCGTCGCCGCGGACCGACACCACGACGCCGGCGTCGGACCGTTCCCCGAGGACGGTCCGGAGGAAGCTGCCGTAGGCCCGCCGGTCGGGGACGTGGTAAACGGTCAGCTTGCCTTTCCAGGCGTCTTCCTTCTCGCCGTACTGAAGCCCCTTGCGGGCGATCTTCGCCGTCTTCTCCAGAGCCTCGGCCACGGCCTTGGCGCGTGATTCGGGTAGCGTCGATGCCAGGATCAAGGTCGCGGATTCGGCGACGGAATAGCCCTTCAACTCACCCTTCTTGAGGTTCTCGGCGGCGGCGGCCTTCTGCTTGTCGGACACGTCCTGGGCGGAGGTGAGCGACGCGGCGACGAGGAGCAGCGCGACGGATGTAGCGAGGCGTGGCATGGCGGGGCTCCGACGGGTGCGTCACAAAGAGTATAAACCCGCGGGGCAGCGTTCGGGTAGGATAATGGTCCGCCCCCGGAGCCCGCCATGCCGCCCCGTCTGTTCGCGCTCGCCGCCGCGGTCATACTCGTGGCCGTCGCCGGCACCCCCGCTGCCGACCCGAAGGAGAAACCCAAGTTTCCGGCAAACCGGCTGGCGAAGGAGAGCAGCCCGTACCTGCTGCAGCACGCCCACAACCCGGTGGACTGGTACCCGTGGGGCGCGGAGGCGTTCGAGAAGGCGAAGCGCGAGGGAAAGCTGGTGTTCCTGTCGATCGGGTACAGCAGCTGCCACTGGTGCCACGTCATGGAGCGGGAGACGTTTTCGGACGCCGACATCGCCAAGTTACTCGCCGCGAACTTCGTCTGCATCAAGGTGGACCGTGAGGAAAGGCCCGACATCGACGACATTTACATGACCGCGTTGAACGTCGCAGGCGACAGCGGCGGCTGGCCGCTGTCGATGTTCCTGACGCCGGACGGCAAGCCGATCTTCGGCGGCACCTACTTCCCGCCGAAGGACAGAAAGGTGGGCGACGCGACGCAGCTCGGCTTCGCCACGGTCCTGGCGAAGGTGAACGAGTTGATGGCGAAGGAGAAGGACGGCCTGTTCAAGCAGGCGGAGAAGGTCGCCGAGATGACGAACGACGCGTTGGCCCGCGGCACGCGCTTTCAGCTGGTGGGGGCACTGACGCGGGAGGTGGTGGCCGAGGCCGCGGCCGCCTACGAGTTTGACCCCGTCTACGGGGGCACCGGCTCAAAGGACCGCGACTTCAAGGGGACGAAGTTCCCGCGCCCGTCGGTGTACGGCTTCCTCCAACACCACGCCGCGCGGACGAAGGACGTGGCGCTCGCCGCGTCCGTGAAACTGACGCTCCGACAGATGGCGATGGGCGGCATTTTCGACCACCTCGGCGGCGGCTTCCACCGCTACAGCACCGAGCGCACGTGGACCGTACCGCACTTCGAGAAGATGCTGTACGACAACGCCCAGCTCGCCGAGCTGTACGCGGAGGCGTTCCGCCTCGAAGCCGACCCGCTGTACCGGCGCGTCGTCGCCGACACGCTGGCGTTCGTGGCCCGCGACATGACCTCGCCGGACGGCGCGTTCTACTCCGCGCTCGACGCCGACTCCGAGGGCGAGGAGGGGAAGTATTACGTGTGGACGGGCGAAGAGCTGGGCAAGGTGCTCGGCAACGCCGTGGACACGTCGTTCGTCAAGACCGTCTACGGCGTCGGCGCCCCGAACTTCGAGGAGAAGTACCACGTCTTGCGGCTGCCGAAGCCGCTCGCGGAGATCGCCACCGACCTGAAGCTGACCGAGGCGCAGGTGCTCGAGCGCCTGGCGCCGCTGCGGGCGAAGCTGCTGGAAGCGCGGGCGCGGCGCGCGAAGCCGTTCCGGGACACGAAAGTCATCACGAGCTGGAACGGCCTGATGATCGCCGGCTACGCCAAGGCCGGTGAGGTGTTCCGCGAGCCGGCCTACACCGCCGCCGCCGCGAAGGCCGCCGACTTCCTCCTCCGCACGGTTCGCACCCCAGACGGCCGGCTGAAGCACCTCCACGCCGCCGTCCCCGGGGAGAAGGCAGCGGCCCGCGGCAACGCCTTCCTGGAGGACTACGCCTTCCTGACGCACGGCCTGCTGAACCTTTACGACGCAACCGGCGACAATCGCTGGCTCGACGAAGCGCGGTCACTCACGGACGCGGCGACGAAGTGGCACGGTGACGACACCCGCGGCGGGTACTACTTCACGGCCCACGACCACGAGAAGCTGTTCGCCCGCGCTAAGGACGGGTACGACGGCGCCACGCCGTCCGGCAATGGGGTGACGGCCCGCAACCTGGTCCGGCTGGCGACAACGACCGACGACGCGAAGTACCGCGAGCAGGCGGGGAAGTCGCTGCGGGCGTTCGCCGGGATGTTGCGCACCAGTCCTGGCGCGGCACCCAACACTGCCCGCGCACTCGATCACTGGCTCGACATCACGACCAAGGAGGGCGTTGCGGTCGATCCCAAGAACTCGGGCCCGAAGATGCCGCGGGAGTCGTCCGACGTGGTGAGCGCGGCGGTAAAGCTGACCCCGATCGACGGTCAACCGAACCGGGCCTTCGCCCTGACGCTCGCGATAGCGGCGCCGTTCCACGTCTACGCCAACCCGACCGGGAATGACTCGCTCGTCGGCTCGAAGACGATGATCGCCGTCGTTGTCGGCGGGAAGGAGTACGACGGTGCGATCTCGTACCCGGCCGGCACCACGGTGAAGGACGCGACCACCGGAGACTACCGCATCTACGCCGACGGAACCCGCATCACCGGTACGCTGCCGGCCGGCGTGGACCCGGCCACGGTCGAGTTCCGCGTCCGAGTCATCGCGTGCCGCGAGGGCCGGTGCCTCTTGCCGTCAACCCTCCGCGTGAAGCCGTGACCGACGGCGGCCCGCGCGGCCGGGTCAAGCTCGGCGAGCTGGCCGACGCCGTACTGGCGGACGTCGACCCCGTGGTACACGCCGGCTTCGTCGCCGACCTGGCTCTGGTCACGCGGACGGAGGAGGCTGTGACCGCGGTTGCCGACCGATTTGTCACCGAGGGTGACCGCGGCCGGCTCGTGTTCCTCGAATGGCTAACCCGCCTCCGCGTCAGGCTCCCGGAGGCGGTGCGGGATCAAGTACTCAGCATCCTTGCCGACAGTCGTCTGCCAGGCGACCTGAGAGTTCGGGCGGCGGCCAGGGTGCTCCGCTCCTGTCGAACGTCCCGATCACTGATCGTCTCAGTAGTCAAGTCGCTCACAGCGGGCCTGACCCCGCTCGACTCACTCGCGCGGCTTCGGGCGGTCCAGGCCCGGGTACGGCACTCGAAGGCGCTCGACACGCTGATCGAACGCCGCGAACGCCGACTCCGGCTGACGTGCCCGCGCTGCGGCGCACGACTCGGCCTCGCCGCGATGGCTCGCCACCTGTTCGAGACGCACGGACTCGTACTCGACCGCGGCCGCGCTCGTCGGCCGGAAAAGCTGGCGAAAGCTCGTCGCAAGCGGTACGCTGCGGCGCGCGACACGACGGCCCTGGACGAAGCCGCCGCCCTGTCCACCCCGGCGGCACTCCGCGCCTGGGCGGCGCGAAGCAGGCCCGCACCGTCACAAGTTCAGCCACTCCTCGATGACGCCGCGGGGCGCGGGTGTGGCCTGTGCCCACGCTGCTTCGCCGTGCGGCCGCCGTCCGTCCTACCCCTCCCGCCGCCGCTCACGCTCGCCGGCGGGCGCCTCTCCGGCGACGGGTACGTGGTCGAAGTCCGTGGTCCCGACGGACTGCGAACCTGTACCGTGACGACGCCCGCGGGAGTAATTCGCTCCGGGCTCGACGGCCGACGAGCCATCGGCCCGCGGGCGGTCGGCGTCGCCACCGCGGGGGTGGTACTGGCAGTCGGTGTTGCCTCGACACTGCCCGTTGCGGTGGTAGTTGCCCTCACGGTCACGTCCTACCTCGCGGCGCGTGTGCTGCGTGGCACGATGGCCACGGCCGGTGAGCGGGCGGTCGATCGCGCCTGGTCCGACCTGGTGCCGCGAATTCGTCCCGGCCCCGCGCGAGACCACTTCCTCACCCGACTCTGCCGCGTCAGCGGTGGGCACCCAAACACCGAGGCTCGCTCGGGCCACCTGTCCGAGCTAACAGACCCGCCGCTACGGGCCGCCGTACGCTTCCTTCAGGCCGAGGACGCGGCCCGGCACGGCGTCGACCGCACGGCAGCTATCAGCGAACTTCTCTCCGCCGGGCTACAGGGCGACGGAGGTCTAACATTCGCCGAGCACGTCACCGAATTGTTCTTCGCCGGTCGGCCCGCGCCCAGCACGATCGCGCGACTACGAGTACTCGCGCTCGACGGCGCGTTCGCAGCCGGGTTCATGCCCCGGGGGCTTAATGACGCGTGGGCCGCGTGTCCGAACTTTCGCGCCCTGACGGACGCCGTACCCCTGTCGCGGCTCGGCGTTCAGTACGGCGTGTGGGATTGGAAGAAGCAGCCGCCGTGGGAGTCGATCGCTGGCACCGGGACGGTCTTCGAGTTGGCGCGAAGCGCGCCCACGCTCTCCGGGCGTCTGCTCCTCGAGCACCCCGATTTGCTCCTTTACCACCGCCCGCCGCAGGCCGTAGACGAAGCCCACGGCTGGGTGCTTGTCACCGCCCGCGGCGTGGTCTTGGGTGGGAAACTCGTCGCCGATCCGAACGTGGAGTTGCGCGTGGAAGGCGGGCGGCTCATCGGCTCGGCCACGCTCGTCTTCGGGCCGCACCGGCTGTCGCTCCCGCGGCGACCGCCGGAGGCGTTCGTAACAACTCTCCGCCGACTCCTCCGCGTCCGCGCCGAGCAGTTGCTGCCGCGCCTCGACGCGGCACTGGCCCCCGGTCCCACGCATCCGGCGTTGGCCTTGCTGGCTAACCAGTGCGGGTGCGGGGCAGACGTGTTCATCACCCCTGGCCGGGTCGGCCGGGTGGCACGGTTCGGGCCGAAGTGACGGGCGACTATCGCACCGGGCGGTGTGTCCGGATAGCGTCGAGTGTGCGGCGGATGTCCGGGGCCAGCGGCGCCTCCACCTCGAGCCAATGGCCGGTCCGCGGGTGGCGGAAGCGGAGGCGGAACGCGTGAAGCGCCTGCCGGCCGATAAGAACTTCGTCCGCGTCCTTCGGGGTGCGCGGTACCAGGTCGGAGAGCTGGAAGCGGTCGCGACCGCTGTAGTGCTTGTCGGCCAACACCGGGCAGCCGACGTGAGCCAGGTGAACGCGAATCTGGTGCGTCCGCCCCGTCCGCGGCTGTACGCGCACGAGCGTGTGCCCGCGGAACCGTTCGAGTACCTCGTAGTAGCTCAGAGCGTCCTTCGCGTCGGGGTCGGTGGGGTCGAGCGTCGCCGCCATCTTCTCGCGGTCGTGCGGGTGGTGCTTGATCCTCGCCTCGATGTAGTCGGTGTCGCGCTCCATCTCGCCGGCCGTGAGGGCGACGTACTCCTTGAACACCTTCCGCGTCTCGAACTGGTTGGAGCACTCGCGGAGCGTCTGGTCGTCCTTGGCGATTAAGATTACGCCGCTGGTGTCCTTGTCAAGGCGGTGGACGATGCCGGCGCGGTACGCGCCGTTCTCCCGGCTCAAATGCTCTCGGAAGTGGAACTGCAGGGCGTTCACGAGCGTGCCGGACCAGTTCCCCTTCGCCGGGTGGACCACCATGTCGGCCGGCTTGTTGATCACCGCCAAGAACTCGTCCTGGTACAGGATGTCGAGCGGGATGTCCTCGGGCTCGGGGAGGTCGTGGTCCGGGGCGGGCATCTCGACGTGCAGCTTGTCCAGCTTCCGCACCTTGTAGCTCGGTTTCGTCGGCCGGCCGTTCACGGTCACGCCGCCGGCCTCGATCGCCTTCTGGATTTCGGAGCGACTGTAGGCCTGCATGTGGATGTGCAGGTACAGGTCGAGCCGCATCCCCTCCTGCTTGATCTGGGCGACCAGGTCGAGCGGCTCGCGCGTCCGCGCCGGAATCGGCTCGGCCGGGGCCCCGTCAATCAGGTCGTCGTCGTCCGCGGCGGTATCCATGAGGTGATCCGCAAACGCGACGCGGGGGGCCAAGCCCCCCGCCGCTTGTTTCCGACTCAGGTTCTTCGGTCACGGCGTCAACGGCGGGTGACCCGGCGGAAGCGGTGGCACCGGGCCGCCGCCGGGGAAGCCAGAGATCGGGCCGAACGGGCTGCTCCCCGGCCCGAACGGCATCCCGCCGCCGGGGCCGAAGGGCATCCCGCCGCCGGGGCCGAACATCCCGCCGCCGGGCCGGGCCGGGAACAACGCCATGTTGTACAGGTTCGTCTGCACCCGCTGCATGTCCTGCGTCGTGGCCCCGCCCGGCGCTCGCAAGGCGGCCGCAAGGTTCTTCGCCTCCTCGCCCCACGGCGAATCCTTCGCCACCTCTGCGAGCTTGTCGAGGTACTGGGCGGCCTCGCGCGGGTCACCCCGGAACGTGTCGATCCGCCCTTCCTGCGTGATGCCGACGAGGGCCAGCTCGGCCTTCGCCAGCCCCAAGTAGCACTCGGCTAGCAGGACCGGTGAATCTTTCAGCTCCGGCGACATCTTCGACAGCGTCTCCTTGGCCCGTTCGATAGCGGCGAGCGCCTTCGCCCGCTCTTGTGGGTCGCCGGTGACGAGCTTGTCGATCCCCTCCGGTGCGAGACGAATACGAGCCAGGTGGAACTCGGCGATCTTGGCCGGTGCTGTGCCCGGGTAGTCGCTGATGACCTTCTCCAGGTCTTCCGTGGTCGAGGCCATCTCCAGGTCCAGCCACTGCCGCGAGCCGGCCACGTTCCCCTGGATGTTCATGAACCAGAGCACACCGATGCCCACGATCAGGATCAGCAGGATGGCCATTACGCGGTACGACACGAGTTCGCCGCGGGTGAACTTCTGCCAGGCCGCCTTGATGGCGGCCCCCGGCGTGACCGTGTCTGCGGGCGGCGGGGGGGTCGTCGGCGACTCGGTACTCATGCCGGGCTCCGTTCCGCGGGGCGGGTCGCGCGACCGTTACAGGCACTACGACCGGCGGTAAGGGAGGATGATAGGCCGACGACCCGCCCCGGTCAACGGGGGCTGCGGGCCGCGGCTGCGGCAGTAGAATACCGCCTGACACGCGGCCGCAACGGGGGGCGACATGGTGTTCGGCTGGTTCAAGCGCGGGCTCGCCAAGACGGCCGGCGTGTTCGGCGGCGTCCTCGACGTGCTCCGCCGCAAGGGGAAGGTCGATCAGGCGTTTCTCGACGAACTCGAGAAGCAACTGTACCGCGCCGACCTGGGCACGACGGCGACCGCGACCGTCGTCGACCGCGTGCGTCAGGGCTTCCGCGACAAGGAGGTCGGCGAGGAGGTGTCGGCGTTCGTCCGGAAGCAACTCCGCGACCTGCTCGCCTCCGAGGCGCCCGGCATCGCCTACGCCGCCAGCGGGCCGACGGTCGTGATGGTCGCCGGCGTCAACGGGTCGGGCAAAACGACGTCCATCGCCAAGCTCGCCAACCGGCTCAAGAAGGACGGCAAGAACGTGGCCGTGGCCGCGTGCGACACCTTCCGCGCGGCGGCAGTCGAGCAGCTGACGGTGTGGGCCGGCCGCATCGGCTGTGACATCATCAAGCAGGGCCAGAACGTGCAACCGGCGGCGGTCGCGCACGACGCCTGCGAGGCGGCCAAGGCCCGCGGGTACGACGTGCTCGTCGTCGACACCGCCGGCCGGCTCCACACGCAGACGCACCTGATGAAGGAACTGGAGAAGATTCACACCGTGGTGAGCCGGCAGATATCCGGCGCGCCGCACGAGGTGTTACTCGTGCTCGACGCTTCCAACGGGCAGAATGCCGTAGTGCAGGCGGAACAATTCTCGAAGTCCGTGAAGTGCAGCGGCATCATCCTGTCGAAGCTGGACGGCTCGGCGAAGGGCGGGGCGGTGTTCGCCATCAAGCAGAAGCTCGGCCTGCCGGTGAAGTACGTCGGCGTCGGCGAGGGGCTCGACGACCTGGAGCCCTTCGACCCCGACGCCTTCGTCGCGGCCCTCTTCGACAAGGGGTGAGTCGGCGGACATTCGGGCCGGGTTCATTGTGTGCACGGCACCCCCCGGGGGGGTCGAGGCACGAATTGAGTCAATGACACAAAAGTATATGAGAATGATGCCTCCCGACGTGAGGCCTGTTGGAAGCTGGCCCCACGTCGGGTGTTACTTCGCCACCTCGACGGCCCGTGTCTCCCGGATCACGGTCACGCGGATCTCGCCGGGATAGTCCAGCTGCTGCTCAATGGCGCGGGCGATGTCGCGCGACAGTTTCACCGCCTCAGCGTCGGTCGTCTGCCCGGCGTTGGCGATGACGCGGAGCTCGCGGCCGGCCTGGATCGCGTAGGCGTGCTCGACCACCGGGAAGCCCATCGCCACCGCCTCCAGGTTTTCCAGCCGCTTCACGTACTTCTCCAGCGACTCCCGCCGAGCCCCGGGGCGACTGGCGCTGATTGCGTCCGCGGCCGCTACCAGCACCGTGTAAATGTTGTCCACCGTCACGTCGTCGTGGTGTCCGACGATCGCGTGGAGAACCTCCTTGCTCGTCTCGCCGTAGCGGCGGGCCAGCTCGGCGCCGACCTTCGGGTGGCCGCCCTCCATCTCGTGGTCGGCCGCCTTGCCCACGTCGTGCAGCAGGCCGCACCGACGGGCGAGCTGCGAGTTCAGGCCCAGCTCGCCGGCCATCAGGCCGCACAGGTGGGCGACTTCCAGCGAGTGCTGGAGGACGTTCTGGCTGTAGCTCGTGCGGAACTTGAGGCGGCCGATCAGGTGCAGCAGCTTCTCGTGCGGCTCCGGGATGTCCGCCTCGATCGCCGCGGCCCGGCCGGCCTCGGTGACGTGCTTCTCCATCTCGGCTTGCGTCTCGGCTACCACCTCCTCGATCCGCGTCGGGTGGATACGGCCGTCGGCGATGAGTTTCGCCAGCGCCAGCCGGGCCGTCTCGCGGCGGACGTTGTCGAAGGCCGACACGATGACCACGCCGGGCGTGTCGTCCACGATCACGTCCACGCCCGTGGCCTTCTCGAAGGCGCGGGTGTTCCGCCCCTCGCGGCCGATGATGCGGCCCTTGATGTCGTCGGACGGGATGTCCACCGTGCTCACGGTGGTGTCGGCGGTGTGGTCGGCCGCGAAGCGCTGGATGGCCGTGGCGAGCACCTCTCGGGCCTTCGCTTCGGCCTGCTGGCGGGCCCGCTCCTCGTGCTGGCGGATGCGGGCGGCGGCCTCCTCAGCCAGCTCGCGGTCGAGCCGGTCGAGCAGCATCCGCTCCGCTTCCTCGCGTGAAAGGCTACTCAATTGCTGAAGTGCGCGCGTCTGCTCGGCGGCGAGCTCGTCCACCTGCTTGGCCTTCTCGTGGAGTCGCTCCTTGCGCTCGGCCAGTTTTTTCTGCACCGATTCGAGCTGCCGTTCCTTGCGGGCGAGCTCGCGGGCCTTCTGTTCCGCGGCGTCCTCGCGCTTCTCGGCGCGGCGTTCCAGCTCGCGCACCTCGCCACGGGCCTGGTCCAGCTCGCGCGTCAACTCGTCGCGGCGGCGGCCGGCCTCGTCGCGCGCCCGCGCCTCGGCCTCGCGGACGATGCCGTCGGCCTCCACCCGGCCCCGCTCGACCAGCTCGCGCGCCCGGTTCTCGGCCAGTCGAATTTCCTCCTGCAGGCGGGCGGCTTCGATCACGGACAGCGACGGGCCGCGGCCGAGCGTGCGGACGGTGACATACGTGAGCGCGGCGCCGGCGGCGGCCGCCCCGGCGGCCAGCCCGACGGCGAGTTCGGGTTCCATGAGAACGGTCCTTCCCGCGCGTCGGCCGGGCCGATCGGGCGGGGGGGTGTGTCGCGGGTGTGGTCGGGCATGCAAGCCGCCGTCCGGGCGGCGGGGCGGCGCAACGGCCGCCCGGAACCCGCCCGGTCGTCCGTGGGGGCGGGATGCTGGCATTATGCGGACGTGTGAATCCGTTCGCAACCGCCTTTGGCGTCAGCGGCAACGGTCAGAAATGCGCCACAACTGGATCGATCTTCCCCACCGGGGGCGAGCACTGTGACGGCTCCGTGAAGGTTCGTTGAAAGCGGTGTTGCTCACCTTCAGAGAGCCCGGCAGGGGAAGTATCTCTGACGTGCGGGAGTTACCCGCGACCGGATATGATGAGGGCCGTACGTGCGTCAGGCGAAACAACACGCGTTCACACTTATCGAGTTGCTGGTCGTCATCGCGATCATCGCCATCTTGATCGGGCTGCTGCTACCGGCGGTTCAAAAGGTGCGAGAGGCCGCCGCGCGGAGCACCTGCTCGAACAACCTGAAGCAGATCGGCCTGGGCATGCACGCCCACCACGACGGGCTCCGCGAGTTCCCGACGGCCGGGTCCGACGGGCCGAACCAGAACTGCTGTAACGCCACCTCGCGCGTCGGCTGGACGTGGATGTTCCAGCTCACGCCGTACATCGAGCAGCAGAACGTGTTCAACCTCCCCGACACCGCCGCGGGGAACACCCAGGTCGCTCAGACGGCCATCAAGATCTACTACTGCCCGTCGCGCCGGCAGCCGGTGCTTTACTCCAACGGCGGGCGGTGCGACTACGCCGGGAACGGCGGCCGCAACATGGCCGGGAACGGCACCGAGGGCGTGTTCGTCCGCCAATGGCGCGCCCCCGGCACCACGATGTCGCCGACGGCCCCGGTGGAGCAGCGGCGGACGCTGACCGACATTACCGACGGCACCTCGAACACCGTGATGGTGGCGGAGAAGCAGGTGCACTTCTCCGTGCTCGGCACGGCGGGCGGGGACAACGAGGTGTGGAACAACTCGGGGTGGGACCAGGACCACCAGCGGTTCGGCGAGGCCGTGCCGGAGCCCGACGACAGGCACCCCACGTCGGCGTCGGCGACCTTCTGGTCCGTGCGGTTCGGCGGCTCACACCCGGGCGTGTTCAACGCCGTAATGGCCGACGGGTCGGTGCGGTCGATGCGGTACACGACCGACGCCGCGAACTGGATGCGGGTGTGCCTCATCGGCGACGGCCAGGTCAGCACGACGGACTTCTAACCCGCCCCGACCCCCACCCCCGCACCCGTCAAACCACGAGGTCCTTCCGTGATCCAATACACCCGCCGAAACCGGGCGTTCACCCTGATCGAACTGCTGGTCGTGATCGCCATCATCGCCATTCTCATCGGGCTGCTGCTGCCGGCGGTCCAAAAGGTGCGCGAGGCCGCGGCCCGGAGCGCGTGCCAGAACAACATGAAGCAACTCGGCCTCGGGCTGCACAACTACCAGGCCACCGTCGGGCACTTCCCGGCGGGTGCGGTGCGGGCGCCGAACACGGGCACCGTCGGACCGATCTTCACGAAAATGGGTGTCACCCGGAACGGCGTCCGGCACGCGTGGTCGGTGTTCCTCCTGCCGCACATTGAGCAGGGACCGCTGTTCCAGCAGTACAACCTGAACGAAGACTGGGCCGCGGCCGCGAACGACACCGTTCGCGCCACGCAACTTAAGGTCATGTCGTGCCCGTCCACGCCGGGCGGGATGCGGGTCTTCTCGCGGTCCGTGTCCATCCCCACGGGGGCGGGCGGCGGCACGCGGACGATTAACATCGCGTCCGGCGACTACGCCCCGAACAACGCCTACAGCTCCGCCCTGGAAGGCGCCGGCCTCGTCGACGTGTCCATCAACCGGGACGGCATCCTCCAGGTCGTGAACGCGAATACCGACCGGATGTACAGCATCCCCGAGATCCGCGACGGCGCCTCGAACACGGTGCTGCTGTCGGAGGACGCGGGCCGGCCCGACCGGTGGATGGGCTCGACCATGACGGCGGCCCTGGGCGGGCTGGATGGCGGGTGGGCGGACCACGACAACGAGTACATCACGCACGGGGCGCTGTCGAAGACGGACGCGACCGACCCGGGGCCGTGCCACACCAACTGCAACAACGGGAACGAGGTGTATTCGTTCCACGTCGGCGGGGCGATGCACGTGTTCGGCGACGGGTCCGTGCGGTTCATCCGCGAGAGCATGGACATCCGGCTGTTCGTGAAAATCCTGACGCGGTCGGGCAACGACGTGGCCCCCCTCGACAACTGACCGGAGCGGACGTGATGCGAGTTCTGACGGGAACGATCCTCGTCGTGGTTGCGGGGTGTGCTGCCACCGAACCGCCGGTGACGGTCCACCCGGTCCGGGGGCAGGTGCTGTACGACGGCAAGCCGGCCGCGGGCGTGAAGGTCTACTTCATCCCGACGAGCGCCCCGGTGGTGCCGCGGATTCCGATGAACCCGCACGGCGTCACGGGGCCGGACGGGTCGTTCGAGTTGTCCACGTTCGGCGGGAACGACGGCGCCGCGGAAGGTGGGTACCAGGTCGTACTGAGTTGGCCCGAGCCCGCCGGCGAGGGCGAGGAGCAGGACAGGACCGACCGACTACTCGGCTGGTACGGCCCCGTTCACTCGAAGCTGACGGCCACGGTGGCCGCGGGGGCGAACACGATTCCGCCGTTCAAGCTCGCGGCCGTCAGCCGGCCCCCGGGCGAGGTGCAGGGGGTGCCGGGCAAGAACTGAGCCGCCATCAGCTCACCGGCCGCTCGAACTCGTCGCTCCCGGGTTCGAGCGGTTTTCCGCTTGCGGACACGTCTGCGGTCGATCACAACTAAGGACATCTCGTCGGCCTCGTCGGGGCCGACACCATCACGAGGAGGTGCATCCGTGTTTCGTGTGTTGCTCCCCGCCGTCGTGACGGCGGTTCTCGTCGCCGGCGGCGGGTCGGTCGCTCAGGACGCCAAGAAGGACGCGAAGAAAGACGACCCGGCTCCGAAGGCCAAGGGATTCCTGCCGCAGAACTACGGGAAGTTGGGACTCACGGACACGCAAAAGCAGCAGGTGTACGAACTCCAGGCGAAGTACAACTCCGAGATCGAAAAGCTCGACGCGAAGATTCGCGAGCTGAAG
This sequence comes from Gemmataceae bacterium, assembly GCA_046350095.1. Taxonomy (GTDB): domain Bacteria; phylum Planctomycetota; class Planctomycetia; order Gemmatales; family Gemmataceae; genus Urbifossiella. The sequence continues at coordinate 174,690 of JAXMBA010000010.1, read as the reverse complement.
GCGGCGCGCGACAAGGAGGTGAAAGCGGTGCTGACGCCCGAGCAGAAGAAGCGGCTCGAAGAAATCCTCCTCGGCAAGTGACACCGGACCGACGCGATGGGACTGCAACGCTCAGTCCGCTACACCCCCGGCACCGCCCCCGGCTGGGACGCCGTCCTCGGGCATCTCGGCCGCGTCGGGGTGCCGGCGGCGGTGAAGATGATCGACGGCCTCCCGGCGTTCCCGGACGAGGTGCCGGAACCGGGCTGGAAGGAACTGCGCGTCGGCACCCCTGGTGGAATGGTAACCCTGCGATCCGCCCCGGACGCGGTTACGTGTGTGGTCTGGGGCAACGCGGACGCCCGTCTCCGGGCCGACTGGGACGCGCTGTGTTGGGCCTGCGCCGCGGCCGGCGGCGGCCTGGTTGAGACGCCCGAGGGACTCACGTCCGCTGACGACTTCGTTCGGTCCGTGGGCTTGAAACCCGTACAACCCGCCCACTCGACCCACGCCCCGCCGCCGGCCGGCACTTCGCCTTGACCATCCGACCGCCCGTTGGCCGATAAGCCCCCCACGGCCCCTCACCCGGTTGCCCTTGTCGGGGCCGCCGGGTTCCGTTAACTTCCGCCGACCCGGGGGTTCCGGGGGGGTCTGCGGCTCGTCGGGAAAAGGGCCACACCGTGTCCGTCACCGTCCGACAACTCGCGGAGTGGGTGCGGGGCGAAGTCCTCGGTGACGGCGACCTCGCAATCGAGGACGCACGGACGCTGACCGACGCCCGCGCCGGCGACATCACCTTCGTGGACGGCGAGAAGCACGCCGCCGCGTGGCACGCCTCACCCGCGGCCGCCGCCGTGGCCCCGCCGTCGATCCCCGTGAACGGCCGGCCGCTGATCCGCGTCGCCGATCCGTTGCTGGCCTTCGCCGAAATCGTCCGCCACCTCCGCGGCCGGGCGCCGCTCCCGGCCGGCGAGATTCATCCCACGGCTCTCGTCCACCCGTCAGTGCGGCTCGGCCAGGGCGTGTCCGTCGGCCCGTTCGCGGTGATCGGCGAGGACACGGAGGTCGGCGCGGGCTCGGTGCTGAGCTCGGGCGTCGTGGTGGGCCGCGGCTGCCGCATCGGGGCGGGATCGGAACTGCACCCGCGCGTCGTCCTCTACGACGACTGCGTCCTCGGCGAACGGGTTGTGATCCACGCGAACGCGGTCATCGGCGCGGACGGGTTCGGCTACCGCACGCAGGGCGGCCGGCACGTCAAGGTGCCGCAGCTGGGGTGGGTCGAGATCGAGAACGACGTCGAGATCGGTGCGGGCTCGACGGTGGACCGCGGCACGTTCGGCCCGACGCGGATCGGCGCCGGCACGAAGATCGACAACCTGGTGATGGTCGGCCACAACTGCCAGATCGGCCGGCACAACATCCTCGCCGCGCAGGTCGGCGTCGCTGGGTCGAGCGCCACCGGCGAGTACGTGGTGATGGCCGGGCAGGTGGGCGTCGCCGACCACATCCGGGTCGGCGACCGCACGGTCATCGCGGCCAAGAGCGGCGTCCTGAGCGACGTGGCGGCGGACATGCGGGTGCTCGGCTACCCGGCCCGGCCGGACTCGCACATGAAGCGGGTGTGGGTGCTCCTCGACCACCTGCCGGACTGGCGGCGCGACCTGAAGCGTGTCAAGGAACACATCGGCCTGGGGGGCGAGTGACCGGCCTGCGGCTGAACCCGTTCGCCGCACGCCAGCCGCGCACCGGGCCCGAGCCGGTCGGGCTGCTGGCCTGCGCCGGCCGCTTCCCGATCATCTTCGCCGAGAAGGCGCGCGAGGCGGGCGTGCCGGTCGTCTGCCTCGGCGTCCGGGGGATGGCTGACCCGGTGCTGAAGGGGCTATGCGCCGAGTTCCACTGGATGCCCCGGGCGTCGCTCGGGTTCATGACCCGCACGTTCTGCCGCGCCGGCGTCCGCCGGTTCACCATGGCCGGCAAGTTCCACAAGCACCAGTTGCTGAAGCCCTGGCTGCTCGTGCGCTTCCTCCCCGACTGGCGGATGCTTCGCTTCTGGTTCTTCGGCTCGCGCCGCGCGAACAACGACGACTCCATCCTGCTCGGCCTCATCCAGGAGTTCCGGTCGCACGGCCTGGACTGCGTCTCGCCCCTCGAACTCTGTCCGGAGCTGCTCGTGCGCGAAGGCCTCCTCACCCGCCGCCGGCCGACCGCGAACGAGGAGCGCGACATCCGCGTCGGCTGGGCGCTGGCCCGCGAGATGGGCCGGCTCGACGTGGGGCAGAGCGTCATGATCCGCGACCGGGCCGTCGTAGCCGTCGAGGCCATCGAGGGGACCGACCGCGCCATCCTTCGCGCCGGCGAGCTCTGCGGCGGGACCGGCTTCGTCGTTGTGAAGGTCGCCAAACCGGCCCAGGACATGCGGTTCGACGTACCCACCGTCGGGGTGCAAACCATCGAGTCCATGAAGGCCGCGGGCGGGCGGGTGCTCGCGATCGAGGCGGGCAAGACCATCCTGATTGACGAGGCGGAGACCGTGGCACTCGCCGACCGGTACGGCATCGTGGTAACGGCCCTGACCGACGCCTCGCAGGCCTGACCCGCGAATTCCCCTTTCCCCGCCCGCCCCCCGGCTCGATAATCCAGCATTCTTCCCGGATGCCGGCGGTCCCAGCCCGACATGGGTTCCACGACGTTTCTGCTGCCGAACCCCCTTCCGCCGGCGGCCGAGTCGCTCTTGCGCCTCGCCTGCGTGGCCGGCGGGTACGACCAGGCGCCGACGCCTACCGCCGTCCGCATCGAGGGCGACCGGCTGATCCTGTCACGCGAGTCGGCCGAGAGTGGATTCCTGGCCGTGCCGTGGCCGGTCGGATCGGGCGGGGCGTTGGTGACGACAAGTGCGACGTTCCGCGAGCGGCCCGAACCCTACCGGCTGCTCACGGAACTGGCCCGCGGCAAGCTGAACCAGCTCCGCACCCAACTCGGCGAGTGGAAGGACATCGGCCTACAAACGCCGGCCGAATTCGACGCCGACCTTGCCGACCTGATCCGCCTGTTCGGGCAGGCGGCGCTGGAACCCGACGGCGCGGCCGCTGACGCCGCCGCGGCGCGTGCCCTGGAGCGCGGCTACGTGCTCGCGGACCGGCTGGTGCAGGAGTACGTGGATCAGATGTTCGCCACGCGGCACGAGGACGAGGGGAAGCTCGGCTCGCGGCTCGCCGCCGCCACGCCGGTCCCCGTCACGCCGCCGCTCGTGGCCGAGTACCGGCGGGCATTCTCGGCCGTTCGCGTCAACATCCGTTGGGCCGACATCGAGCCCGAGGAGTCGCGCTACAACTGGGACCGCGTGGACGCCGCCATCAGCGCCGCGGAGGAACTGGGGCTACCCGTGACGTTCGGGCCGGTCATCGACCTGACGCCGGGGATGCTGCCGCCGTGGGCGGCGACGTGGCGCGGCGACATGCCGACCCTGGCCGCGTTCATGTGCGACTACCTGGAGACGATCGTCTGCCGGTACAAGGACCGCGCCCGCAGGTGGGTGGTGTGCGGCGGCGTGAACCACGCCGACGGCCTCGGCCTGTCCGAGGACGAGCGCCTCCGCCTGGCCGCCCGCCTGTTCGAAGCTGCGGCGACACTCGACCCCGAACTCGATTTCGCCCTCGGGGTCGCGCAGCCGTTCGGCGACTACCTCGCCGGCGGCGACCAGACCATCTCACCGCTGGGGTTCGTCGACGACCTGCTGCGGGCCGGCGCCCGGATCGGCGGGATCGAGCTCGAACTCCGCACCGGCTCACTCCCGCGGGGCAGTTTCCCGCGCGACCGGCTCGAGATGTCGCGGCTGCTCGACCTGTTCAGCATCCTCGGCCCCCCGCTGGACGTGGTGTTGGCGTGCCCCGCTGGGTCGGGGACGGACCCGGTCGCGCAGGTCCACGGTGAGGTGATCTGGTCGCCGGCGTGGCACGGCCCGCCCACGCCGGAGTGGCAGGCCGAGTGGGGCATGGCCGTCGCAGCCCTGGCCCTGTGCAAGCCGCAGGTTCGCTCCGTGACGTGGGACCACTGGGCCGACGCCGAGCCGCACCTGACGCCCAACGGCGGACTGATTGCTGTCAGCGGTCGGGCGAACCCGCTACTCGGCCGGCTCCAGGGGCTGCGGGCGACCCACCTCGAATGACCGACGCGGTGCTTGCGGGGGGGCGGGCCCACAACTAGAATTCCCGCGTTCCGATCCGACTCGCGGCTACACACAATCCACCCACCGGCGCGACCCTGCGCCCACGAGACCGAGGCGATGCCCCCAGCCGACGACCCGCGGCCGGCCGACCCCGGCGACCCGCCAGACGCGGGCGGGCTTCGCGCCGTCGGCGGCTACCGGCTGCTGCGGCGCATCGGGGAAGGGGGGATGAGCACCGTTTACCTGAGCTACGACGTGACCGCCCGCCGGCCGGTGGCCGTAAAGTTGCTCGCCGACCACCTCGCCGGCCGACCCGAATTCGTGAGCCGGTTCTACCGCGAGGCCCGCCTCAGTCAGTTCCTCCAGCACCCGAACCTCGTACAGGGCTTTGCCGCAGGCTTCGACACCGGGCCGCGCGTGCATTACCTCGTGCTGGAGTTCGTGGACGGGCCCAGCGCCGACGCCGCCCTCGGCCGCGCGGGGCGGCTCGGCGTGGGCGCCGGCGTCCGCCTCGGCGTGGACATTGCGCGGGCGCTCGGCTTCCTCCACGCCCGCAACCTCGTCCACCGCGACGTGAAGCCGGACAATATCCTGTTGAGTCCCGACGGCGGCGCCAAGCTCGCCGACCTGGGATTGGCCAAGCGGCTGAACGACGACAGCGGCCTGACCGCGGTCAGCCAGGGCGTCGGCACGTCGTACTACATGCCTTACGAGCAGGCGTTGAACGGCTCGCTCGTGGACGCCCGGAGCGACGTGTTCGCCCTCGGGGCTACCCTGTACCACCTGCTCACCGGTCAGGTGCCGTTCCCCGGCACGACGCACGAGGAGATCATCCGCGGCAAGGAGGCCGGCCGGTTCGCTCCGGTCCGCAGTGCGAGCCCGGACGTGCCCGCGACCGTAGCCACGGTACTGGAGACCGCCCTCCACCGCGACCCGCGCTCGCGCTACCCCACGGCCGACGAGTTCGGCGCCGCCCTCGCCGCAACCGGCCTGGCGACCAGGGTCCCGTCGTACCCCATCGGTACCGTGCCGCCCGGCGACGGGCCGCACCTCGACGCCCCGACCCGGGTCGATTTCACGTCCGGCCCGCCGCTCGCCGCCGGCAGCTGCCCGTGAACCCCGTCACGTCCGCCCGCCTGTTGCTGGTGCTCGCCGCGGTGCTGTGGAGCCTCGGCAGCCTGTTCGTACGTTTCCTCCGCGAACCCACCGCCCTCGGCCTTCACGACCCGCCTCTGACCCCCCTGCAGATCGCATTTTTCCGCGGTCTGTTCGGCGGTGCCGCGCTGCTCACGCTGGTGCGACGGATCGACGTGACGTTTCGCCCGCTGATGGGGGCGATGGTGCTCACGTTTACCGTCATGTGCGGGCTGTACATGTCGGCGCTGAGCCTCGGGCCGGCGGCGAATGCCATCTTCTTGCAGAACACGGCCCCGGTGTGGGTATACTTGTTCGCCGTCTACGTTCTTGGCGAGGCGGGGAACCGTCGCGGCTGGCAGGCGGTGCTGCTCGGCGGCCTCGGCGCCGTCGTGATCGTCGCCGGCAACTGGCCGCGTGACCTGCCGCCGGACGAGCAGCACACGCAGGTGCTCATCCTGCTGATGGGCGTCGGTAGTGGCGTGTGGTACGCCGGGGTCGTGCTCTTCCTGCGGGTGTTACGGAACGAGTCGCCGGCGTGGCTCGTGTCACTCAACCTCCTCGGCACGTCCGCGACCCTCGGCCTGTACGTCACGCTCCGCTACGGGGTCGACGGGTTCGTGGACTGGGTGACGGCGCCGACCGCGGGGCAGCTGGCTCTGCTGGCCGTGTTCGGCGTGGTGCAGATGGCGATGCCGTACTGGCTGTTCGCGCGCGGGCTGCGGCACGTGTCGCCGCACGAGGCCGGCATCATCACGCTTCTGGAACCGCTCCTGAACCCGCTCTGGGCCTACCTCATCACGCCCGACAAGGACACGCCGACGCCCGCCATGTGGCTCGGCGGCGCGCTCATTCTCGCGGCCCTGGTGTGGCGGTACGTACCGGACCGGCGGGCGGTTCCGTAGGTGGTTGCACGCCGCTCCGGTCTGTGGTTCACTGACACTTCGCGCCGCCGACGGCAGGTGGTTCACCAACTTCGGGAGTCGCACCATGACACGCGCGCTGCCGCTTCTCCTCACCTGCACGCTCGCCGTCAGCGCCCAACCCCCCGCTCTGAGGAACGGCGACCCGCGGACGCCCGCCGAGGAACGCGCCACGTTCGAGTTGGCGAAAGGGTTTACCATCGATCTCGTGGCGTCCGAGCCCGACGTGGTCGATCCGGTGGCCATGTGCTTCGACGAGAAGGGCCGGATCTTCGTCTGCGAGATGCGCGGCTACCCGAACGGCGGCGTCGGCACCGGGAACGAGACGCGCGGCCGGATCCGCTGCCTCGAAGACCGCGACGGCGACGGCCGCTTCGAGACCGCCACCACGTTCGCGGACGGGCTCCGCTTCCCGATGGGCGTGACGCCGTGGAACGGCGGGATCATCGCCGCGGTCGCCCCGGACCTGCTGTACCTCAAGGACGCCGACGGCGACGGCAAGGCGGACGAGAAGCGCGTCCTGTACACCGGCTTCAACCTCGCCAACATCCAGCAGATGGTGAACGGCTTGCAGTGGGGGCTCGACAACTGGGTGTACGGCGTTTGCGGCAGCGACGGCGGCGTGGTGAAGTCCGCCGAGAAGACCGACGCCCCGGAGGTGAACCTGCGCAACCGGGGCTTCCGCTTCCGCCCGTGGCAGCCAGGCAGCCTGGAGCCGACCAGCGGCGGCGGGCAGTACGGACTCACCGCCGACGACTACGGCCACTGGTTCACCGCGACGAACAGCCAGCACCTGCGCCAGATCGTGCTGCCCGACCACTACCTGCGCCGCAACCCGTACCTGGCGGTGACCGCGGTCACGCTCGACATCCCCGAGCACGGCGCGGCCGCAAAGGTGTTCCGCGTCAGCCCGTTCGAGGCGTGGCGCGTCGAACGCACGACCCGCCGCGCCGGCAGCCCCGACGCCAAGCGCTTCCCGACGACCGAACTCGTGCCAGGCGGCTACATCACGTCGGCGTGCAGCCCGCTCGTCTACACCTCCGACCTGTTCCCCTTGCCGTACCGCGGCAACAACTTCGTGTGCGACCCGGCCAACAACCTGATCCACCGCGAGACTCTGCACGGCAAGGGGGCCGTGTTCACCGCGAAGCGGGCCGACGAGAACACCGAGTTCCTGCGGAGCACGGACAACTGGTTCCGCCCCGTGAGCCTGACGCTCGGGCCAGACGGCGCGGTGTACGTGCTGGACTTCTACCGCGAGGTGATCGAGACGCCGCTGTCGCTGCCGGACGACATCAAGGCCCGCATGAACCTCGAGAGCCGGGGCCGCGGCCGCATCTGGCGCATCGCCCCGGCGGGGTTCAAGGCCGAGAAGCTGCCATACTACGCGACGCACCAGCACCTGAGACTTGTGACCGAGCTCCGAAGCCCGAACCCGACGCGGCGGTTGATGGCCCAACGAGTGATCGTTCAACACCAGTTGCCGGTCGCGGCGGAAGTCAGGTCGTGGTTGACGGCGGCCCCGGGCAAGCCGTGGCACGCCAACCTGCTCTGGACTCTCCACGGGCTCGGCGCGCTCACGGCCGACGATGTCGCACCAGCCTTCGACGACCCTCAAGCGGGGATGCGCCAGCAGGCGCTGCGGCTGGCGGAAGGGTTCTTCGCCACGTCGAACCGCCTCCGGCAGCGGGCGGACCTGATCGCGGGTGACCCGGACCCGCACGTCCGCTTTCAACTCGCGCTCAGTGCCGGGGAACTGCCACCCGCCGCCGCGGCCGACGTCCTCGCCCGCATCCTCGACCGCGAGCCGCTTGACCCGTGGACGCAGACCGCCGCCCTCAGCTCCGCCGGGTCGTGTACCGAGCAGTTGATTGACGTACTCGCGGCGAAGGCGTCGTCGCCGCAGGTGCTGTCTCGGCTGGCGGCGATGACTGGGGCGAAGGGGAACCAGTCGGCGGTCCGTCGCGTTCTCGAGCGCGTCGCCGACGGGCGGAACCCGTACACGGACACCGCGCTCCTCGACGGACTCGGGCAAGGCATGCGGTACAGCCCGCGGCCGCTCACGACGTGGTGGGCGAACCCGCCGGCCGGTGCCGGGGAGACCATGACCCGGCTTCGAGCCAGGTTCGAGACGGCGGCGAAGGCCGTGGGGAACGAGAAGGCCGCGCCGGCGGCGCGAGCCGCGGCCGCCGCGCTCCTCGCCTACGGACCCTTCGAGCTGGCCGAGGTCGCGCTGCCGCCCGTACTCGCGCCGACGACACCGGGCGATCTTCAACTGGCGGCCGTGCGCACCCTCGCCGCCCACACCGACGCGAAGGTGCCTGACCTGCTCCTCGACCCGTGGGCGGGGTACTCGCCGGCGGCGCGGCGTGAGGTGGTCGAGGCGCTGCTGGCCCGGCCGGACCGCACACTCAAGCTGCTCGACGCAGTCGGTAAGAATCAGGTGTCGGCGAACGAGCTCGACCCGGCCCGGGTGAAGGCGCTGAAGGGGCACCCCGCCGCGGCCGTGCGGGCGAAGGCCGAGGCGGTGCTGAAGGCGACGGTGAACGCTGACCGGGCGAAGGTGGTCGCCGAGTACGCCGCGGCGCTCGACCTGAAGGGCGACCCGGAGAAGGGCAGGGGGGTGTTCAAGATGAACTGCGCGGCCTGCCACCGACTCGACGGCGTCGGCGCCGACGTGGGGGCGAACCTGCTCGCGGCGCTGCCGAACAAGTCGGGCGACGACCTGCTCGCGGCGGTGTTCGACCCGAACCGCGAGGTGGACCCGCGCTACGTGAACTACCAGGCCGTGACCGCCGACGGCCGCACCCTCGGGGGCGTGATTGTCGCCGAGACGCCGACGAGCGTGACCCTCCGCCGCGCCGACGGGGCCGAAGACACGTTGCTGCGGGCGAACCTGGAATCGCTGCGGACTACGCGGCTGTCGCTGATGCCCGAGGGGCTGGAACGGATGTTGAGCCGGCAAGACGTGGCGGACCTGTTCGCGTACCTGCGAGTGGCGGGGAAGTGACGCCGCTCGCGGCTTGGCGCGGTGCAGCGCCAAGCCGCGAGCGCCGGGCGTCACTCGTACTCGTTCAGTGCCCCCGTCCGCTGGATGTCGGCCAGGTCGGCGACGGCGATCACCGGCAGGAACTGCGAACTGCCCGGCTGCTGCACGAACCGCACCTCGCCCTTCACCTTCACCCACTCGCCGCTGTTGAACCCGGTCACCGCCGTCCGCGTCAGGATGCGGACCTTCAGCGGCACCGTGTCGGCCGCGCAGCACGTCATCTTCAGCCGGTACAGCCGGAACTCTTTGTCGCCGATGCGGTCGAACCGGCCGACCAGAATGCCGACCTTCCCGCCCAGCGCCTCGCGCTTGCTCTCGTCGTAGGCCGCGTCGTTCAGGTCGTTGAAGCTCAGAACCGAGCCCTCGCCGGTCGCCACGTTGTCGATCGCCACGTTCAGCGCCTGCTCGTTCCCGAGCATCTTGGCGATGCGGTCGGCGCTGAAGCCCGCGTTCGGCACGCCGATCAGGTACAGGGCCACCGGGAAGAAGAGCACCATCATCCGCGCGAACACCCACGCCAGGTCGTGGCTGTGGCCGTGGTCGTCGTGGCTGTGGTCGTGGTGGGCGTGCATCCGGTCGTCGGCGTGTGCGTGGCCGTGATCGTGGTCGTGCTGGCAGTCGGGGCCGTGGCCGTGCTCGTGCGGGTGGTCGTGGGCGTGTAGGTGGACCGGGTGCCCGTGCTGGCAGTCGGGGCCGTGGTCGTGGTGGTGGTGACCGTGGTCGTGGGCGTGCGTCTGCCCGGCCTCCTGCCACACGGCCACCGCCCGCACCGCGACGACGACCAGCACCGCGATCCCGCCGACCAGCACCGGCAGGCGGAACGACGGGGCGAGGATGAGGTCGAGCTTGCCGTCGCGGTACATCAGGACGCCGACGGCCCCGAGCGCGCCGACGACAAAAATCGTCAACAGCTGCTCGACGAAGTAGTCGCGGGCGCTCTCGCCGTGGTGGTGATGGTCGTGGGCCATGACGGCCTCCGGGACGGGGGTCAGGAGCTCGGCGGCAGGCCGGTCCAGCCGTTCATCTGGTAGACGAGGTGCACCGCGACGCAGTACGCGAGCACCTGCAGGACGACGCACGCGACGATCACGCCGATCAGCCGGGGGCGGAACACGCGGGTGTACATCAGCAGCAGCTTCAGGTCGAGCATCGGCCCGAGCACCAGGAACGCCGTCTTGGCGCTGATGTGCATGTTCGTGAAGCTCGCGGCCACGAAGGCGTCGGCCTCGCTGCACAGACACATCAACACGGCCAGCCCCATCATGGCCGGAATCGCCAGGAACGGCTGCTCGCGCGACAGGTACTGAACCTGGTCCTGCGTGATGTACAGCTTGGCGACCGCGGCCAGCACCGCGCCGAGGATGAGGAACACGGTGATGTCCACGAAGTCGTGAACGGCCGTGGCCGAGATGTTGCCGAGGCGCTTACTCAGCGGCTTCCGCGTGGCGGGGGCGTCGGTCACCGGCAGGGAGAACTTCGACTCCGGCGGCGGCAGCGCGACCGGGTTCAGTAGCGAGGTGCCGTGCCTTACCCACAGCCCCTGGACGACCAACCCGGTAACGACGGCGACCACGAACCCGAGCCCGACGCGGAGGCCGAGCACCTCGGGGCCGATCTTGTGCGGCCAGAACGCGACGCCGGTGCTGAACATGACCACGGGGTTGATGATCGGCCCGGCGAGCATGTACGCGACGCAGCACGACAGCGGCAGCCCCTTCCGCAGTAACCGTCGCATCACGACCAGGATGCCGCACTCGCACATCGGGAAGACGAGCCCGATGACGGCCCCGATCATGACCGCCGGTACGACCGACTTCGGCAGGTACTTGGTGATCGCCTGTTGCGGCAAGAACTCTTCGAGAATCCCGGCGACGACCGCTCCCAGGACGATGAACGGCATCGCCTCCCACAAAATGGAGGAGAAGGTGAGGATGAAGTCGAGGATGTCCTTCACCGCGTCTCCGCCGGCAGGGCAGGGGGGCTATGGGCGGTACGCCGGCCGACGCCGGGGGGTTCGCCGCGGGTATTCTAGGGCCGCACGGCCCTATTCTTCAGCCCGCCGAGGAGTACGGACAGGAAGAATAGGCCGACGCTGACCACGACGATGGTGCCGCTCGGGCCGAACTTGACGCCGCCGCCGACAGGCACGGTCACTGCGGTGCTGAGGTAGAAGCCGAGGAGCCCGGACCCGACGCACACGGCGAGTGTGAGCCAGAACATCTGCCGGAGGTTCCGTGACACGTTCGCCGCCGCCGCCGCCGGGACCACCAGTAGGGCGTTGATGAGCAGCGCCCCCACGGCCTTGATCGACAGGTTGACGACGAGCGCGAGCAGCACGATGAACAGGTAGTTGTTCACCCGCAGGCTGACGCGGCGGGTGCGGGCGAGGCTCGGGCTGAAGCTGGCGAACACCAGGTCGTTGTAGCGCCGGGCGAACAGCCCGCCGACGACCGCGACGAGCACCAGCAGGTACACGAGGTCCGTCTCCGGGACGAACAGCAGCGACCCGAACAGGAACGCCTCGGGGTTGAACGTGCTCTTCTCCTGGAGGACGCGGAACAGCATCGCCCCGAAGCCGATACTCAGGGCGAAGAACACGCCGATGACGGTGTCGGAGCCGAGGCTGGTCCGTTCGCGGATGTAGACGATGGCGGCGCCGACGGCGGCGCCGAAGAGGACCATGACGAGCGGTACGAGCCAGCCCATCGTGTCGGGGTCGCGGCCGGCCCCGGCGGCGATGGCCGTAAGCGACCCGAGGGCGACGCCGGCGAACGCCGAGTGCGCCATCGCGTCCGAGAAGAAGGCCATCCGGTTGCCGACGACGAGCGCCCCGACGGTGCCGCAGAGGAGGCACACGAGGAGGATGGCGAGCACGCCCTTCACGACGAACAGCTCGGTGCCGAGGGCGTCGGCGGCTGCGGCGATCAGGTCGGCCATCCAGGCGGCAGGCATCGCGTCTCCGGTCGTATGCGCCGGTCGGGCAGGAGGCTCACGTCACACTACCGGTCCACGCCACCGAGTCGAGCCGCGACACGGGCCAGGAGCGCCATCGCTGCCGCCGCCTCGGCGGGTGTGATCGTCAGCGGCGGTGAGATTCGCACCACCTTCTTCGCCAGCGGGCCCAGGAGGTGGACGCCGTCGCCGCCGGGGCCGTCGCCGAGGTAGCCGGCCAGGACGAAGGCGTTCGCCCACTCCGCGGCCGTTTTTCCGCCGTGGTCGGCGAACTCGACGCCCCACACCATGCCGCCGGCCTCGCCGCGGACGTGGGCGACGAACGGATGCACCTTCAGCGACACCAGGCCGCGCTCGATGAGCGCGGACGACTCCTTCATCCCGCCGATCACGTCGCGGGCCTCGAACTCGTCCAGCGTCGCCAGCACGGCAGCGCAGTTCAGCGGGTTCGCGCTCCAGGTGTCGGACCCTTCGCCGTAATCGAGCGCCCCGAACACGTCCGCCCGGCCGACCGCGGACGCGACCGGCACGCCGTTGCCGAGCCCCTTGCCGAGCACCACCAGGTCGGGTTCCAGGCCGTAGGTGCTGAACGCGAACAGCTGCCCGGTGCGGCCGAAGTTCGCCTGCACCTCGTCGAGGATGAATAGCACGTCGTTCGCCCGGCACCAGCGCTGGAGGAACTGCAAGTACTCCTTCGGCGGGTGGTACGAGCCGCCGCCTCCCAGGTACGGTTCGGTGATGAGCGTGCCGATGCGGCGGCCGAACTGGTGGAGCAGGGCGGCCAGCTCCTTCTCGTAGGGGGCCGTGTCGAACGGCTCGCCGCGCTGCGACACGTCGCGGCACTCGGCCGTCGGGAAGGTGATAAACTTCACGCGTGGGTCGCGGTCGGCGTCGGCCTCGCTGCCGGTCACGGCGTTGGCGAGCCCCTTCTTGCCGTGGAAGCCGAACCGCGTGGCCAGGATCATCGGCCGGGTGCGGTCGCGGGCGTGGGCCGCCCACAGCGCCTTCTGGATCGCCTCCGACCCGGACGCCGCCCACATCACCTGCTCCATCCGCCCGCCGCCCGGCTCGGCCCGCAGCGCGGCGATCAGCCGGCGGCTGGCCTCGGCCTCGATCGGCGTCACCGCGTTGTAGGCGGTCATGGCGACGGCGGGGAAGTAGTCCGGCCCGGCGTCGACGGTGCCGGCCCCCTGCCCCGCGGCAGGCCAGCCCATGTAGTCGAAGAAACGCTGCGTCCAGCGCACCGGGTTGTGACCGAGGTTGGCGACGAGCACGCCGGAGGTGAAGTCGAACAGCCGGCGGCCCTCGGGCGTCCAGTGGCAGACGCCGGCGCTCCTGGCGAGCACGGCCTGCGACGGGGTGAAGGTGCGGAGCGACCGCGGTTCCACGGCTGCGGCAGCGGCGCGGGCGGCGTTGGAGGCCGGCTCGGCGGGGTGTTCGATCGGCGGCATGTCAGGCGTCCGAGGGCGGGGTGACCCGAAGGTACTGGGGCGGCACGGCGTCCACAAGCCACACGCCGTTCGCGGACCTGTAGAAGGTGTACCCGGCGGCCCGCATCCCGGCCGCACCCACTTCGAGGAGAACGAGCCGGCCGTGTCGCACGCCGACCTTCGCGGCGGTGGCCGCGTCGGCGGACAGGTGTACGTGATGGCGCGCCATCTTGACGAGGCCGTCGCGGCGGATGGCGTCGAGAAACCGGTCGGCGGTGCCGTGGTACAGCACGGCCGGCGGGTCGGCGGGTTCGAGTTGTAGGTCGACTTCGGCGGAATGGCCCTGGTTCGCGCGGACCTTCAGGCCGGTGGCGTCCAAGGCGAAACGCTGCTTGTCGCTGGTGCGGACGACTTCGGCGAGTTCCTCGGGCGTGATCGGGAATCCGACGCGGGCGGCGCCGGCGATCAATTCTGCGACGGCCACCCAGCCGCCGGGTTCAAGTTTGAGCCCGAGATCGGCCGGCTGGTGCCGGAGGTGGAGGCTGAGAAACTTGCTGAGGCGGACGAGGCGTTTCGGGTCCACGGCGGTCCTGCCGATGTATGGTGGGGTCAGACCCGTCCGGGGTAGAGGACCTCGGGGGTCGCGGCGCCCGGCGCGTACAGGACAAGCCCGCCCTCGGGTTGGTTCACCTTCACCACGCACCCGGGCCGGCCGGCTGCGGCGTGCTTCAGAATGGCCTCCGACGCCTGAACGACGGCGACGACGTTGCGGTCGGCGGACAGGTCGTTGTAGGCGAGCGCCCGCATGGCCGCGAGCCGCTGCGGGCGTTCCGCGGGTGGCCCGCCGAACTCGACGGTGGCGACCTCACGGAAGAACCGCTCGATGACTTCGATGCCGTAGCCGCGCTGGGATCGCTCGCCCCACGGTTCGAGGAACGTGCCGTTGTAGTGGTAGTTCGGCGTGTTTTTCAACTCGTGTGGGGTGCGACCCTCGACCGTGAGCTCGACGCCACGCTTCCGCTGGTGGGCGGCCCAGACGGCGTTGTCGAAGCGGAATTGCACCTCTTGCTCGACGTAGCCCGGGAAGTTGTCGGGCGTCACCCAGCTTGTGTGGACGTCGAACGCGGCCTCGCGGGCGTCCGGGTGGCGGTAGACGACCTGAAGCTGAACCGAGTCCCAGGTGGTGCCGTCGGCCGGGCCGACGATGCCACGCTGGCCGGTGGCGCTGACGCGGGCGAGTTCCCAGTCCGGGCCGAAGGTGAAGTCGATGAGCTTGAGGTAGTGGACTGCGACGTAGGTTGACGGGTTCCGCCCGGTAATCCACTCCGCAAACTGCCCGCCGCTGATGGACTTCGGCTCGAGGAGCGAGCAGTACCCGTTGTTGACGTGCCGGAGCACGCCGTCGCGATACAGCGTGCGGAGTTTCTTGTGATCGGGGTCCGCGAGCTTGTGGTACACGACCTTGACGAGGGCGCCAGTTCTCGCGGCCGTGGCGACGAGTTCGTCCAGTTCGGTGAGGCTGAGTACGGAGGGTTTTTCGATCAGGGTGTGCTTGCCGGCGGCGAGGGCGGCACGGGCGGCGGCGAAGTGGCGGTCGTCCGGGCTGGCGACGCACACCGCCCGGACCGGCGACCGGGCGAGGCGCTCGGCCGCGTCGTCCCCCACGAGGTTGGTGAAGGCGTCGGGGGGCGTTCCGGTGTCGCGAAGGAAGCGGGCGACGCGGGCGCCGGTCTTCGTGGCTGCGGCGGCGAGGCGGACACGGACCGGGCCGGCCGCAGGGAGAAAGAGCGACGACCGGGCGAGTGCTTCAAAGCACGGGCGGTATGTCTCGTCGACGATCATGCCGAAGCCGACGAGTCCGACATCGAGGCTCGGGACGGCGGGATTCGCAGGGATTTCAGGCATATCCGCAGGGTACGCGGGCCGGCAGCCGGCGTCCAGAAGTGCCTCCGTCTTTCAATACATAATTGACATTATCGGACGTGTTGCAACTGGCTGCTGGTCCGGGCATACCATTGCTGCGGCCGATAATCGATCTTATGTAGTGAAGAAGCCGGCCCAACCAGGCCGGCGATCAGCCGAGAACGCCCATCGAGCGGAACTTCGCGTAACGGGCCCGGAGGAGTTGCGGCGACGGTTGCGACGACAGCTCGCGAAGTTGCTTCGTCAGGTAGCCTTTGAGCGTGCCACCGGCGTCGCGCGGATTTCGGTGGGCCCCGCCCACCGGCTCCGCAAGCACGTGATCGATGACTCCGAGTCGTTGCAGGTCGGCCGCCGTCAGCCTCAAGGCGTCGGCGGCCTTCGGCTTCGTCGCGTCCGTCGCCACCTTCCAGAGAATCCCGGCGCACCCTTCGGGGCTGATCACCGAATAGTACGCGTGCTGGAGCATCGCGACCCTGTCGCCCACGCCGATTCCGAGTGCCCCGCCCGAGCCCCCCTCGCCGATCACCACACAGACCACCGGCGTCGGCATCCGAGACATCTCAAGGATGCTCGTGGCGATCAACTGCGACTGGCCGCGCTCCTCCGCCCCGATGCCGGGGAACGCCCCCGGCGTGTCGATCAGGCACACGACCGGCACGCGGTACTTGGCCGCCAGCTTCATCTTCGTCAGCGCCTTCCGGTAGCCTTCCGGGTGCGCGCAGCCGAAGTAGCACTGCGTCCGCTCGGCCGTCGTCTTCCCCTTCTGGTGGCCGATCAGCATCACCTTGTGGTCGCCGATTCGCGCGAACCCGGCCCGGATGGCCCGGTCGTCGCCGATGGCCCGGTCGCCGTGCAGTTCCACGAACTCGTCGCAGATCAGGCCGATGTAGTCCAGGGTCTGTGGCCGCTGCGGGTGCCGCGACACCAGAACGGTCTCCCACGCGCTCAGGTTCGAGTACCGCTCCCGGAGGAGCGCCACGACCTCGCGGCGCATCTTCTTCAGAACTTCGGCCCCCCCCGGCGTGGCGGCCCCGCCCTCGAGCCGGGCCAGCGCCTGCTCCAGTTCGTGGATGTCGTGCTCGAACGGCAGCGGGTCGGGAACCATCGGGCGGCATCCTCGGGCGGCATCCTCGGGCGGCATGGAGGCGTGCGACGGCGGGCCGTCACCCCTCGTCTTCGACCTTCTCGTCCTTGTAAATCTTCACCTTCCGCAGGGCGATGAGGAACTCGTGGAAGCCGGCGAACCGGTCCTCGCGCTTCTTCGCCAGCATCTTCAGCACGATCTGCCCGAACTCGTCCGTGAGCTCCTTGTTGTAGTTCACCGGGCTCTGCGGCTTCTCGGTGAAGTGCTTCGTCAGCAGCTCCTGCTCGGTCATCCCCACGAACGGCTTCCGGCCGGTGGTCAACTCGAAGAGGGTCACCCCGTAGCTGTACAGGTCGGCCCGGCCGTCCAGCGGCTGCTTCAGGATCTGCTCCGGGCTCATGTAGCTCTTGGTGCCGCCGACGCGCTCCTTCTTCCCCAGCAACTTGCCGAACAACCCGG
Organism: Gemmataceae bacterium; assembly: GCA_046350095.1. Taxonomy (GTDB): domain Bacteria; phylum Planctomycetota; class Planctomycetia; order Gemmatales; family Gemmataceae; genus Urbifossiella. Next base: position 157,592 of record JAXMBA010000010.1, on the reverse strand, counting down.
ACAGGCCGCCGCCCTTCTTCGCCTTCGTGGTCAGGGCGAAGTCGATGATCTTCGTGTCGCCCATGCTGTTGACCAGGATGTTGTCCGGCTTCACGTCGCGGTGTACGTACCCCATGGCGTTCATGTACGCCAGGCCCGTCGCCGCCTCGCGGAAGATTTTGCGGGCGTGCTCCTTGATGAACTTCATGTCCTTCGCCTGGAGGCGCAGCCGGAGCGAGCCGGACGGGAAGAACTCCATCACGAAGAACGGCCGCTCCTTCGACCGCTCCACCTTGTGGATGCGGATCACGTTCGCGTGCGCCATCTTCACGCCGACCTCGGCGTCGTTGAACAGCTCGGCGCGGGCCTCGGGCTCGGTCGCCGCCTCCGGCAGCAGCACCTTCATTGCGAAGTGCCGGTTCGACCGCGTCTCCACGACCTCGAACACCTGCGACTTCTGCCCCGTCTGGAGCAGCGTGCGCAGGCGGTACCCGCCGATGACCTCGTTGATGTCGGCCACGCCGCCCCCTCACCAGTACTCTTCGAAGTGGACGTTCCCCTTGAACTTCGCCGCCGACACGTCCGCCTGGAAGCCGCGCTTCTCGAGCACCTCGATCACCCCGACCGGCTCCGGGTACGTCTTCGCGCCGGTCTCCTTGTCGCGGTGCGGGACGCCGATCATCTTCGGGTTGCCGCACAGGAACACGTGCGTCTTGCCGGGGTCGAGCGCCTCGCCGAGGTGCTCCTCGAGCTCGCCGCCGGCGATCACGTCCTGGATGTACGTCTTCCTGGTGACGGTCGCCTCGCGGGTCGTCAGCGGCAGGTACTTGTAGTTCGGGTACAGGTCCATCAGCCGGCGGTGCGTGTCGAGGTATCCAAGGTCGCGGGCGTAGCGGACGCACGACGCCGACAGCACCTTGCCGGTGTGCCCGCGCCGCAGCAGTTCCCACACCATGTAGTTGTGCGGCGCCTCGCCGGTCCCGGTGCCGAGGAACAACACCGTGTCGCCCGGCTTCACCGGGTCGAGCGTGTACATGCCGGTGATCTTCTCGCCGACGTTGAGCCGGTCCCCCTCGCCCAGGGCGAACAGGCGCGGCGTGAGCGCCGGCACCCGGCCGTCGGCGTTCTCTCGAACCAGCACGATGTAGAATTCGAGGTAGTCCGTGTTCGGCACGTCCACCAACCCGCCGCCGTCCGTCAGGATCGAGTTGCTGATCGAGTACGCCCGCCGGACGACCTTGGTCTGTTCTTCCGGCGTCAGCGTCTCGACCTGGCAGCCGTCGGCGCGGGCCTCCCAGTAGCCGAGGCCGAGCGAGCAGTACTGGCCGGGCTTGTGCGCGGGCCGCGCGAAGTCCGGCCTCACGCGCAGCACCAGCAGGTCGGAGTGGACCTTCTTCAGATACACCACGGTGCCGTTGTAGCGCTTCTGGCGGAGTTCGGTGATCTGATCGGGGGTCAGCACGGCGGCCTCGGGGGCGGACAAACGGCACGCCCCCCGCCGGCGGCCGGCGGGGGGCGTGCGGCCCGGTCTCCGAGTGTTATAGGCTAGCTCGCCCGGCGGGCCACGTCGCGGACGTGGTCCACACACTTCTTCATGTCCGGCGACGGGTCCTGCGGGTGCGCCTCGTACTCGATGCAGATGGCGCCGTTGAACCGCACCTCGCGCAGCGCCGCGAGCAACTGGGCGATGTTCAGCGCCCCCGTCGGGTCGCCGAACACGACGTCCTCCTTGCGGCGGTTGTCGTGATCCTTCAGGTGCATGCCGAAGTTGCGGGCGCCCATCAGTCGCACCTGCTGGGCCGGGTCGAGCCGCTCGCCGAGCTGGGCGGCGCGGATGAGGTGGCCGGTGTCGAGACAGGCGCCGATGAGGCGGTGGTGGTTCTGCACCGCCCGCAGGATCACCTCGGCCGAGTACCACCGGTGCAGCGCCTTCCCGGACGGGCCGTGCGGGTGGATGGCGACGGCGATGTTGTACTCGGCCACCAGCTTGTCCAGGCTGTCGAAGCTGTTCGGCGTGGGGTCGGCGCTCAGGTACTTCACCCCGAGCGCCTTGCCGAAGTCGAACACGCGCTTGTTGGCGTCGTGGTTGTCGGTGAACGCTTGCACGCCGAACCCGACCGGCGTCACCTCGTACTCCTTGCACAGCCCGAGAATCATCGACAGCTGCTGCGGCGTGCTCGCCTGAGGGATGTGGTTGTTGTAGAACTCGGCGTTCTTGATCCCGAGGTCCTTCATGCGGCGGAGCGCCTGCTCCAGGTTGAACTGGCGGAACGTGTAGCTCTGAACGCCGAGTGAGATGTCGCCGACGAGGTCGCCGGCGGCACCAGCGGGGGTGGCGGCCAGGAGGCCGGCGGCGGTGGCGGCGCCGGCCTGGAGGAACGAGCGGCGCGAGAGGGGGACGGACATGGGTTCGGCTCCGGGAGGGTGGGGCGAGGGTGATTAAAGCAGAAAGCCCACCCGTTGCAACGGGCGGGCTTCGCCCGCGAAGGCCGACGACGACCCGCTACCGCCGCGCGACGAACAGGGCGTCGATCTCGGCGTCGGTCAGCGCCTCCTTGCCGCCGTTCGGGTCCACGACCAGTGCGGTGCCGTTCGGGGCAACCCATACCAGGGCGTTGCCGAGGCGGAACACGTCGCGCATCGCCGGCTGCTTCTCCAGGATGCGGAAGTAGCCGTCGCTCTGGGCCTTCACCACCAGCGTGGGCTGCGCGGCCTTGTAGGCGTCGTCGATCCACACGCCGCCGACCTCGAGTACTTGCCGGCCGTTGGCCTGCCGGTTGGCGGTGAGCGTCAGCCGGCTCTGGTTGCGAAGGACGTCGGTGTTCTGCGCCAGGTCGACGCCGAGCTTGCCGGTCTGGTAGCCGGCCCTGTCGCCGCGGAAGGCGCGGTTCGCGCCCTCGTTCACGTCCTTCTGCAACTTCAACTGGCCGACCGCCTCCTCGAGGCGCTTCCGCGTGTCGGCGTCCTTCGTCTCGCGGGCGGCCTGTTCCCCGGCCTTCAGTTGCAGTTCGGTCTGCGCGCCGCGGCTCCGTGCCAGCGCGTCGGCCGGAGCACCACTACCGGGTGTGAGCTTCGCCTGGTCCCGGGCGAATTCTGCCACCGGCACCGCCGCGCCGCCCATCGGTGGCAGCCCGGGCGCCAGCCCGCCGAACCCGCCGGGCGCGGCCGCGTGGGGCACCGGGCCGCTGGCCGGCAGCGGGCGCCGCCCCGGCGGCGGCACCACCGGCATCGGGCCGTCCGGCACGACGAGGTGGCTCGTGTAGGGCGTGGCGATGCCGTAGCGGCGGGCCAACGTCACCACCTCGTCGATCAGTTCCTTCTGCTCGCCGTTGGCACGAATCTGGTCGAGCAGGTAGCCGACCTTGCGGCGCGCCCACAGCGGCTCGACGAAGTCCTTGCCGGTCCCCTCGTCGGTGCGGACCGGGAACGTCACGTCGTACACGAACTCCCTCCGCTCGCCGTTCACCATGCCGCTCAGGCGGAAGGCCGTCGGGCCGCTACCACTGTACCTGGCGGTCACGATCACCTGCTGGCCGTGGAACAGGTCCGGCAGCCGCGGCGGGTACATCTCCGTCAGCTTCACGTTGTCGCCGGTCGTCACCTTAAGGTCTGTCATCACCGGGTGGCTGATCTTCGCGTAAAGCCCCGCCACGCGGTCCTTGATGTCTTCCGCCGGGCGGACGTAGGTGCTCACCGCGCGGGTCGATTCGGCGAGCTGGTCCAGCAGGCTGGCGTTCACGTCGTCGCCGACGCCGAACGTGAAGATGCGGGTGTTGGCGCTGTTCCGGGCCGCCACGTTCTTGACGATCCGGTCCGGGTTGGTCTCGTCCACCGTCGGCTGGCCGTCGGTGAAAAAGATGGTGGTGAAGGCGCGCGCCGGGTCGTTCGGCCGCAGGCTGAGGGCGTCATCGAGCGCCGGCCAGATGGCGGTCCCGCCGCTGGTGCGGAGGTCGTCCACCCACTTGTTCGCGCGCTCCAGGTTGTCGCCGTTCGCGGCCACGAGCGTGTCACGGAACCGGCTCACCGTCGTCGAGAAGCGGACGACCGCGAACCGGTCGTCGGGCCGCAACTGGGCCAGGCAGAAGCGGAGGGCGCGCTTGGCCTGCGTGAACTTGATCTCGGACATGCTGCTGGACGAGTCGAGCACCAGCACGAGGTCGCGCGGCGTCCGCACGCGTGCTGGGTCGATCTGCGGCGACACCAACAGCATGACGTAGCCGTCGTCGGCGGTCACCGGCTTGTACAGCAGCGGGGTCACGCCTACGTCGCCGCCGCCGGTGCCGTAGAAGAGCTGGAAGTCGCGGTCCAGTACGCCCTGCTCTTTCGCGAACTCGACGGTCACCTCCTTGTCGGCCTTACGGACCACGGTGACGGCGTGCGTCGGGCTGTAGACGTTCTGGATGGCCTGTTGCGACTTGATGCTCACGCGCACCGAGAAGTCTTCGAGCGTGGCGGTGGCCCGGCCGTCGGTGCGGAGCGGGTAGGTGTACTCGACCACGGACCCGTCCCGCGGCGCGACCGAGCGGAAGCTGATCTTCACCTTCTGGTCGCCGCGCGGCGGGATCGGGAAGACCTTCATCCGCATCAGGCCGTTGCCGAGGTATTCCAACAGGCCGGGGTCCTGGATGCGGCGGACGATGTCCGTGTACACCTTCTCGGCGTCCTTCGCCGGCAGCAGTTCGCCGTTGGTCTCCTTGCCGTCGATCCACATGCTGAACCGGTCGACGCTGGCGCCGCGCGGCACGGGGAACAGGTACGTCGCCTCCTGGTTCCGGTCGGTGTGGTTGCGGAACGTCTGCTCGACGGTCGTGAGCGCGACCTGGTCCTCGACGGCGACGGTCACCTTGTGGTTGACCATCGCCAGCGGCGGGGTGCCCTTCTCGTTCGGGATCAGGAAGCCGGCGGCCTGGGCACGGCCCCCGGTCGCGGCCAGTAGCACGAACAGCGGCAGAGCGTATCGCATCGCACACCTCCGGGGTCGGAACACCGGGAGTATACGCCGACGTCGGCCCGTCCCGCGAGGGGTCGTGCGAGGGTCGTTACGGTGGGGTTACGTCTGGCATACAAAGGAAAAACGTGTCGCTCCACGAGCAGCAGCGGTCAGCCGTTCGCCTGCCGGACGACGACGAGCACCGGCACCGCGTTGGGTCGGCGGTCGCCGCGCCGCTCGAAGAATTGCCGTACCTCGACGGACCGCCCCGGAACCGTCCGCACCTCACGCGGGGCGTACGTCGTCACCACCGCCAGCCGATCGCCGCCCTTCCCCTTCGGGTCCGTCAGGTTGCGCGTCAACTGGTTCACTGTGTCGCTCGACACGGACTTCGGCTCGGCGCTCGTCATGGGCCGCTTCCACAGGCCGGGGTCGGTGCCAAGCACCTCGCGCAGGTCTCGCCCGTCGGCCGGCACGGCCGCGGTCGTGTGGACGGCGTCGAACGTCTTGGACGGCGCCTTCGCGTCGGCGTTCGCGAGCCGGACGAGGAGGTCCCGGAGGTCGGCCGCGGTGAGGCTGTCCGAGTACACGAGGTACGCCGCGGCCTGTTTCCGCTGGACGCGTTCGGCGGTCGTGCGGTCTACGAGTAGGTTCAGCCCGGTTCCCTTCGCCGCGGCCTGGAAGAGTTCCACGCCGCGTGCCGGATCCCGGGCGAACAGATCGATGCGGTAGGCCGGGTCGTGCCCGAGTTCGGAGACGAACTGCTGTTGCACGTCCTCGCGGTCGAACTCCGCGACGGTCGCCAGGAAGGGCACGCGGACGCGGGCCAAGTCGAGCTTGCCGACGGGCGGCACCGGCGGGAACGTCAGCACGTCGCGAACGACGGCCCGCGGCTCGGGAGCCAACTCGGGTGATACCTGGGCTTCGACGGCGGCGGCGACGGGCTCGGGGATCGGTACGACGGGTGGGATTGGGGACGTCAGCGGGCCCGAGTCGCGCGGCAACACATTCGACCACTCGCTGTCGCGCTTCGGGTTGGCTTTCGCCAGCGAAGCCCCCTGGGTACCCGGGCCGCCGTAGGGTCGATTCACGAAGAATGTGAACGACGCACCGGCCAGGGCTAGAAGCACGGACGCGGCCAAACCCACGGGCACGAGTGAGAGCCGGCGCGGCGGCGACACGGGCCGCGCGATCTCGACCGGAGTCGGAGGCTGGGCCGGAAGCCGGGCCATGATACGGGCGTGGAGGTCGGCCGGCGGTGCGACGGGAGTCAGTTGCTGAAGCCTCTGCCGATCCGCCCTCAGGTTGCGGAAGGTGGCGCGGGCCGACGGCGAATCCGTCAACAGAGCGCGGACGACCTCGGCCTCGGCGGGGGTGAGTTCCCCGTCCACGGCGAGGGTCAGCAGCGGTAAAACGTCGTCGGGCGTCATGGCAACCGCGGGTCGGCGGTCCTGGGGGCGGAGTAATCAGTTGGGGTCGGGGGGTGGACGCTCCCCCCTTCCCCGTTTGTTTTCGGACTCGGCGTCGAGCTCGGCGAGCAGGCCGCGGAGCTCAAGTCGGGCGCGGTGAAGGCGGCTCCGAACCGTCCCGACCGGCACCCCGAGCAACTCGGCCATCTGCTCGTAGCGGAGGCCGTCGAGGTCTTTCATCGTCAGCGCCTCGCGGTGCTCGGGCGACAGCCGCGCGAGCGCCGCATGGAGCAAGGCGTCTTCTTCACTCCGCTCCAAGGCGTGCCCGGTGCGGACGTAGTCGGAGGGGTCGGCGGGCTCGAACCCGGGTTCCCCGTCGGCCGCCCCGAGGCTCTTGGCCGGCCGCTTTTTCCGTTTCAGGCTGATGGCGCCATTAAAGGCGATCCGGTACAGCCAGGTGAAAAACTCGGCGTCGCCCTTGAAGGCGTGGAGCGACTGGTAGGCGTTCAGGAACGCTTCCTGGACGACATCGGCGGCGTCGTCGGGACTGTCCACCAGCCGGACCGCAGCGTTGTAAAGCCTGGCTTGATATCGGGTTACCAACTCGCCGAAGGCATCCCGTCGTCCACCCAGGCTCTCCGCGATCAGCCGGCGATCATCGTCGTTCACAACCCTCCACCACGTCTGACGTTCGCACCGAGGCAAAAGTTCCCGTTCGTCCACAGAAATTGCGCCCGCCTCGGCGGGTGTGCTTCGCCCAACCCCCCAGCTATACTAATCATCCGTACCCTACTCGCGCCGCTCAGGAGGAGCCTCGGCCCTCATGGACACCCAGGCCATCGTCATCCGCGGGGCGCGGGAGCACAACCTCCGAAACGTCGATCTCGAACTGCCGCGCGACAAGCTCATCGTCTTCACCGGCGTCAGCGGCTCGGGCAAATCTTCCCTCGCGTTCGACACCATTTATGCCGAAGGCCAGCGCCGTTACGTCGAGAGTCTATCGAGTTACGCACGCCAGTTCCTCGGCCAGCTCCCCAAGCCGGACGTGGACTACATCGGCGGCCTGTCCCCCGCCGTCAGCATCCAGCAGAAGACCGCCAGCCGCAACCCCCGCAGCACCGTCGGCACCGTGACCGAAGTGTCGGACTACCTGAGGGTGCTCTTCGCCCGGCTCGGCCAGGGGCACTGCCCGAAGTGCGAGCGGCCGATTACGGCGCAAACCCGCGAGCAGATCATCGGCCGCGTCCTGGCCCTTCAGGAGAACACTCGGTTCATGATCCTGGCGCCGGTGGTCCGTGGCCAGAAGGGGGAGTTCAAGGACTTCTTCGCCGACATGTCGAAGCGTGGTTACGTCCGGGCCCGGGTGGACGGTCGAGTCGTGAAGCTGACCGACGACCTGAAGCTCGACAAGCGGATCAAGCACACCATTGAGGTCGTGATCGACCGCCTGCGGATCGAGCCGAAGGGGGCGACCAACCGCGTCCGCATTGCCGAGGCCGTGGAGCAGGCTCTGGCGCTCGCCGAGGGAAACCTCGTGATCACCGTCGAGCGTGACCGCCCCGCCGACGCCGAGGGCGAGGCGGCAGCCGACGACATCCTCCTCTCCGCGCACTACGCCTGCACCCACTGCGGCATCAGTTATGACCCGCCGACGCCGCAGCTCTTCAGCTTCAACAGCCCGGCGGGGATGTGCCCGGAGTGCGACGGCCTCGGCACGAAGTTCACGTTCGACCCCGGCCTGCTCATCCCCGACCCGTCGCTCAGCTTTTACGCCGGGGCCGTGCCGCTGGTCGGCTCGCTGAAGGGGATGGGCCGCTGGCGGAAGCACGTCTACGAGGGCGTGGCCAAGTCGCTCGACATCGACCTGAAGACGCCGTGGAGTAAGCTCCCCGCCGGGCATCGGGAACTGCTCCTCAACGGGAGCGGCGACCGGCACATCGTCTGGGAGTGGAAGCAGCGGAACGGCACCGTCTGGAAGCACGGCGGCAAGTGGGACGGCGTGGTACCGCAACTCCTGTCGCAGTTCAAGAAGGCCGCCCCGGGGCCGCAGCGGATGCGGCTCGAAAAGTACATGCGGCAGGTCCGCTGCCCCGCGTGCCACGGCCAGCGGCTGAACCCGCAGGCCCGCGCCGTCCGCGTCGGCGGCAAGACGCTCGTCGAGCTGGGCAACTCCCCCATCGGCGAACTCGTGCCGTGGTTCGACGGCTACGAAGCGAAATTGTCCGACGTGGCGAAGACGATCGCCGGCGAGCTGCTGAAGGAAATCCGCGCCCGCCTCGGCTTCCTGCTGAACGTCGGCCTCCACTACCTGACGCTGGACCGCTCTGCCCCGACGCTTTCGGGGGGCGAGGCCCAGCGCATCCGGCTCGCGGGGCAGATCGGCAGCGGGCTCGTCGGCGTGCTGTACGTGCTGGACGAGCCGAGCATCGGCCTCCACCCGCGCGACAACGCCCGGCTGCTGGCGAGCCTCGAACGGCTCCGCGACATGGGCAACACGGTCCTCGTGGTCGAGCACGACGAGGACACGATGCGCGCCGCCGATTTCCTCGTGGACTTCGGCCCCGGCCCCGGTGTGCGCGGCGGCCACGTCGTCGCCGCCGGCCCGCCCGCCGAAGTGTTCGCCAACCCTGCCAGCTTGACAGGTCAATTCCTCAACGGGACGAAGGAAATCGCCATCCCCGCCGAGCGCCGGAAGATCGATCCGAAGCGGCAAATCCGGGTGGTTGGTGCGAAGCAGAACAACCTCAAGAACGTGACCGTGGACATCCCCGTGGGCGTGCTGACGGTCGTGACCGGCGTCAGCGGTTCGGGGAAGTCGTCGCTCATCAACGACATCTTGAAGGAAGCGCTGACCGCCGCCGGCCGCGGAGACTCCTCCAACGACGAGGAGGCCGATGAGGCCGACCACACCGTCGGCGCGCACGAGCGTATCGAGGGCGCCGAGCAGATCGACAAGGTCATCGACATCGACCAGAAGCCGATCGGGCGGACCCCGCGCTCAAACCCGTCGACCTACATCAAGCTGTGGGACGAGGTGCGGTCACTGTACGCGGACATGACCGACGCCAAGACGCGCGGCTACACGCCGAGCCGGTTCAGCTTCAACCGCCCCGGCGGCCGCTGCGAGGCGTGTGAGGGGAACGGCGCGACCAAACTCGAAATGGATTTCCTGGCCGACGTGTGGGTGACGTGCTCGGTGTGCGAGGGGCGGCGGTTCAACCGCGAGACGCTCCAGGTCAAGTACCGCGGCCGGTCGATCCACGACACGCTGGAGATGGAGGTGGGTCAGGCGCTCGACCACTTCGAGCACGTCCCGAAGATTCGAGCAATGCTGCAAACCCTCCACGACGTGGGGCTCGATTACGTCAAGCTCGGTCAGCCCTCCCCTACCCTGTCGGGCGGCGAGGCTCAGCGGATCAAGCTGGCGAAGGAGCTGGTTCGCAAGGGGACCGGGAAGACGCTCTACATCCTCGACGAGCCGACGACGGGCCTCCACTTCGAGGACGTGCGGAAGCTCCTCGACGTACTACACGGCTTCGCCGCGGCCGGGAACACAGTACTCGTCATCGAGCACAACCTGGATGTCATCAAGACGGCGGATTGGCTCATCGACATGGGCCCGGAGGGCGGCAGCGGCGGCGGCCACGTCGTCGCCACCGGCACGCCGGAACAGGTGGCGAAGGTGAAGGGGTCGCACACCGGGGCGGCGCTGAAGCCGATCCTGTTTCCCAACGCCAAGCCGCAAGCGACCGTCCGAAACACGAAACTCGAAACTCGAAACTCGAAACAGCGCTACATCACGCACGTCGAGGTCGAGGGCGCCGCGCAGCACAACCTGAAGCACGTCAACTGCAAGCTCCCCCGGGAGCAGATGACGGTGTTCTGCGGCCCCAGCGGCTCGGGGAAGTCGTCGCTCGCGCTTGACACAATCTACGCCGAGGGGCAGCGGCGCTACGTCGAGAGCCTGTCCAGCTACGCCCGGCAATTCCTGGGGCAGGTGCAGAAGCCGAAGGTCGAGCACGTCACGGGGCTGTCGCCGGCCATCAGCATCGAGCAGAAGACGACGAGCAAGAGCCCGCGCAGCACCGTCGGCACCATCACCGAGGTGTACGACTACCTCCGCATCCTGTACGCCCGCCTCGGCCAGCGGCACTGCCCCAGGTGCGGCGACGCCGTCGGCACGCAGTCGGCCGACGAGATTGTGGACAAGGTGTTGTCACTCCCTGAGGGAACAAAGCTCTACATCCTGGCTCCCGTCGACCGGAAGGGGCAGGAGAAGTACGACACGCTGTGGGAGGAGATTCGCCGCGCCGGGTACGTGCGGATGCGCGTGGACGGCACCAGCTACAACCTCGACGAGCCGCCGGCGATCGACCACCGCCGCAAGCACCGCGTCGAAGTCGTAGTCGATCGCAATGTGGTGAAACCGGGCACCCGCACCCGCGTGGCCGAGGCCGTGGAGCAGGCGCTGGAGCTCGGCCGCGGGGTCATGCACATCGCCTTCGTGGACGCGAACAAGCCGGAGCCCCAGTGGAAGCTGGACCACTACTCGCAGCACCTGGCGTGCGAGCGGTGCAACCTCAGCTTCGAGCCGCTGAACCCGCACCACTACTCGTTCAACAGTCCGCTCGGCTGGTGCCCGACGTGCGAGGGGCTCGGCGTCCAGCGCGGCGCCAACCCGGCGATGCTGATTCGTGACCCGGCACTCTCCGTACGCGACGGCGCCGTCGCAGGCTGGCCCGACGTGGACGGGGCGTGGCTGCCGTTCGCCGAAGCGATCGGGCGCCACGCCGGCTTCGACCTCGACACGCCCTACGAGAAGCTCGACGCCGCCGCCCAGCGCGTCATCCTCCACGGGACGGGTGAAGCCTGGTTGCCGCTAGCGGTTTTGCCGCGGGGCGGAACACCCAAGGGAAAGGCCAAGAAGGCCACCGCGCCCTCCCCTTCCCCGAAGTTCCAATACAAGGGCCTGTTCCCCGCCGTGGACGAGGCCAACCGCGTCTCGTTCGTCTACCGCCAGCGGCTCGACCAACTCGTCGACGAAGTCCCCTGCTCCACCTGCCGCGGCTCGCGACTCCGCGCCGACGCCGCGGCGACGCGCTTCGCCGGCCTCACACTCGGGGAACTCGGCGCCAAGCCGCTCGGCGACTCCCTCCGCCTCGTCACCAGGCTCGACCTGTCCAAGCACGACCAGCAGGTCGCCGGCGAGGTACTCCGCGAAATCCGCAGTCGCCTGAAGTTTCTCGTCGATGTCGGCCTCGACTACCTCGCGCTGTCGCGGCCCGGTCCGACGCTGTCCGGCGGCGAGGCGCAGCGCATCCGGCTGGCATCACAGATCGGCAGCGGCCTGACCGGCGTGCTGTACGTCCTCGACGAGCCGACCATCGGCCTCCACCCGCGCGACAACGAGCGCCTCCTCGAGGCGCTGAAGCGGCTGCGCGACCTGGGTAACACGCTGGTTCTGGTCGAACACGACCGCGAGGTGATCGCCGCCGCCGACTACCTCCTCGACTTCGGCCCAGGTGCCGGCGACCGCGGCGGCGAGATCACCGCGGCCGGCCCCCCGAACAAGGTGGCGAAGGCGCCCGCGTCCCTCACCGGCAAGTACCTGTCGGGGGCGCTGGCGATTCCGATCCCGACCAACCGCCGCATCCCCGCCGGCACAGCCCACGCGCCCGGGGCACTGGCCGAAGTCGCCCCCACCGCCGGCGTTCTGTCGGTCATCGGCGCCCGGCAGAACAACCTCCGCAACGTGGACGCCCACCTGCCGCTAGGGGCGTTCGTCGCCGTCACCGGCGTGAGCGGGTCGGGGAAGTCGTCGCTGGTGAACGAGGTGCTTTACAACACGCTCGCCCGCCGGCTCCACCGCGCCCGCACCGTCGCCGCCGCGCACGACGACATCCGCGGGCTGGAGCACATCGACAAGATCATCAACGTCGATCAGGACCCGATCGGCAACTCGCCGTCGAGCAACCCGGCGACGTACACCGGCGTCTTTGACCTGATCCGCGAGCTGTTCGCCCGGCTGCCCGAGTCGAAAGTCCGCGGTTACCACCCGCGGCGGTTCAGCTTCAACCAGAAAGGAGGCCGCTGCGAGGCGTGTGAGGGCAACGGCCAGAAACGGATCGAAATGCACTTCCTCCCGGACGTGTGGGTCGAGTGCGACACCTGCAAGGGCACCCGCTACAACCCCGAGACGCTGGCCGTGAAGTACCACGGCAAGAGCGTCGCCGACGTGCTTAACCTCCGCGTGTCCGAGGCGCTGGCGCTGTTCGGCAACATTCCCAAAATTCGCGTGGTGTTGCAAACGCTTGATGACGTGGGCCTCGGCTACATGGCGCTCGGCCAACCGGCCCCGACGATGAGCGGCGGCGAGGCCCAGCGCGTGAAGCTCGCCGCCGAGCTGGCCCGGCCCAGCACCGGCAAGACGCTCTACCTCCTAGACGAGCCGACGACCGGCCTTCACTTCGACGACATCCGCAAGCTGCTTGACGTGCTCCAGCGGCTCGTCGATCTGGGGAACACTGTGATCGTCGTCGAGCACAACCTGGACGTGATCAAGTCGGCCGACTGGGTGCTGGACATGGGGCCGGACGGCGGCGTCGGCGGCGGCCGCGTCGTCGCCGCGGGGACGCCCGAAGACGTGGCACAGGTGACGGAGTCGCACACCGGCCGCATCCTGAAGGGGATTCTCGACGCCGGCCCGCACGGCGAGCGCGTGCCGTTCGACTCCGAGGCGGCGCGGCGCGAGCGTGTCGGCGACCTGGACATCGCCGAGGTCGGGAAGGAGCACGCCCTTCCCTGGGAAGCCGACGGCCCGAAGTGGCACACGAAGGACCGCGTCACCACGACGGGGAAGCCGGCGAAGTGGGACGGCGCCGCGCTGGCGTGGGTGATCGGCGAGATCGAGAAGGCCGACGGCTTCGGCGAGACGAACTGGAACCACCGCAGCATCGTGGAAGTCGGTGCCCCGAAGAAGTCCGACGGCTGGTTCCTCCACGCAATGACCGGCCACGAGGCGTACCTGAAGCTCGTATTCCGCGTTCCGGGCAAGCCGTTTAGGCAAGACTCGCTCGCTGCAAAGCTTGCGTTGCGCCCGCTCTCCGACACGCCCGGCCTAGAAGGCCTGTCGCGCGACGAGAAGCGCGTCGAGGTCGGCACCTGTCCCGGGGCGCAGTACGCCGTCGTCATCGTCCACAAGAAGGCCGAGATCGACACCCCGGCGTTCCGCGAGTTCCTGGGGCAAGCCATCGCCGCCTTCAAGACGCGACAGCAGCCGACGGCCGCGGGTGTCGAGGCGAACATGCCCTGGAAGAAGGACGGCGAGAAGTGGCACCTGTCGGACAAGGGCTTCCCGCCCGGCCGCGGCGCCCGCTGGGACCGCACCCTCCTCCCAAAGCTGCTCAAGCTCGTCCGCGACATCGAGCCCGACGCCGAGGTGAAGTGGGACAACCGCGACGCGATTCTCGTCAAAGTGCCGGGGGCGACGCGTTCGTGGGGGCGGTGGCGGACGAAGGACGCCGACGCACTCGTCGTGCAATTCGTCGGCCGCCGCGGCCAGTTCAACCTGAGCCGCATCGAGCAATTCGGCCGCGGCGCGGAGTTGATCGACGACCGGGCCGGCGGGGCGACCGTGATGCACCTCCAGTTCGTCACCGCGGACCACTTCCACGCCCCGGCGCTGAAGCAACTCCTGACGGAGCACCTGGCCGGCTTCCGCGAGGCGCACGGGCGCGACAAGGAAGCCGGCTGACGGCCGTGCCGTAGAACATCCCCGAACGCATCCGCCCCGGGGACCACGCATGGCCGCACCGACGCTCGCCGCCCGCCTCGCCAGGTACGCCACCGACCTGACGTTCGAGAAGCTGACGCCCGAGGCGGTACACGAGGCCAAGCGGCGCGTCATCGACTCGCTCGCCACCGCCGTGGGGGCGATGCCGGCCGAGGCGTACCACACCGCGAAGCGGTGCGCCCTCCGCGTCAGCGGGCATCCCGGGGCGTCGCTGCTCGGCGGCGGCCGCAGCAGTCCCGAGTGGGCGGCGTTCGTGAACGGCCTCCTCATCCGCTACCTCGACTTCAACGACACGTACCTGTCGAAGGAGCCGGCGCACCCCAGTGACAACTTCGCGGCTGTGTTCGCCGCCGGCGAGGCCGCGGGCCGCGGCGGCCGCGACCTCATCACCGCCGCCGTGCTCGCGTACGAGATCCAGTGCCGCTTCTGCGACGCGGCCAGCCTGCGAAAGCACGGCGTCGATCACGTCACCTACGGGGCCATCTCGTCCGCGGTCGCCGCCGGGAAACTCCTCGGCCTCGACGCGGCGAAGCTGGTCCACGCGGTCGGGATCGCGGGGGTGTGCAACGTCGCCCTCCGCCAGACGCGTAGTGGTGAGCTGAGCGAGTGGAAGGGGTGCGCCTTCGCCAACGCCGCCCGCAACGGCGTGTTCGCCGCCACGCTCGCCGGCGAGGGCCTGAGCGGCCCGGCGCCGATCTTCGAGGGCGACCTCGGCTTCTTCAAGCTGGTGTCACAGGGGGCGTTTGACCCGGCCCCGTTCGGCGCCGAGCTCGGGAACTTCGACGGGTTCATGATCAACAAGACCTACATCAAGTTCTGGCCGGCGGAGTACCATTCGCAGAGCGCCATCGACGCCGCGCTACGGCTCCGCCAGGAACTCCGCGGCGACGTGTCGAACGTGAAGTCGATCGACATCGAGACGTTCGAGGCGAGCTACAACATTATCGGCAAGTACCCCCAGGCGTGGACGCCGAAGACGCGCGAGACGGCCGACCACTCCCTTCCCTACTGCACCGCCGCGGCCCTCATGGACGGCGACGTATACCTGCCCACGTTCGACGAGGCGCGGTTCACGGAGCCCTCCCTGCTCGACCTCACCGGAAAGGTGCAGGTTCACCTCGACGACGCCCTCTCGTCGCGCTACCCGAAGGGGATTCCGAACCGCATCACCGTCACGCTCAACGACGGCCGGAAGCTGGTTCAGGAGGTCGAGTTCCCGCGCGGCCACGCGGGCAACCCGATGACAGATCAGGAGGTGGAGGCGAAGTTCCGCCGGGCTGTGGAGCCGAAGTACGGGAAGCCGAAGGCCGACGCGATGCTCGCCCGCTGCTGGGATTTCGAGACGCTGGCCGGCGTCGGCGACCTGATCGGGATGTTTGACTGATTTCGGGCGAGGCCCACCGGTTGCGGCCGGTGGGTAGTCTGCGTCACTTCGCCGAGAGGCGGTACACCTTCACCCGGGCCTGCTCCTCCGGCAGGTTCTCGGGCCAGTGATAGACGACCCGGCTGTTCGCGTTCGACATCAGGTCGATGGCTTGATCCAGCCGTGGCAGGCGGGTGTGCTCGCCGGGCCGGGTGTGGTCGTCCACAACTGCGTAGGTGTGCGGCGGGTCCTTCGGGTCGGGCGGGACGGCGTACAGCGACCGGCCGGAGTAGAACTGCGCCCACTCGAACGGGTCGATCACGCAGTCGGCCGCCGTGACGTGTTCGGCCATCCACCGGCCCGCGTGCTTGAACCCCTCCCGGTTGGCGTGTAGCGGCTTCATCGTCGCCGGAAGTGCGATCAGTGCGACACCGACCAGTAGCCACTCGGCCCGGACGCGGTTCCGCAGCAGCGCGGCGACCGGTTCCAGGGCCGCAGCCGCGAACACGCAGCCGATCAGCACGAGGAGTAGCGTGTGTCGCTCGGAAACGTAGCCCGCCTTGATTCCCACCGCCGTAAGCAACAACGCGCTGAGGCCGGCCAGGATCAGGAGGCACCACAGGCCCGGGTCGGCGGCGACGCGGCGGCGCAGCAGCAAGACCCCGCCGACGGCCAGGGCGGCGGGCACGTAGAACAGCGCCATCACGGTCTCGGACGCGACCGCGGCGACGGACCAAGACACCCGTGGGCCGTCGCCCTCGCGCCACTCGGCGAACAGCGGCACGCCTACGACCGCGCGGGCTTCCGCCTTTTGAAACAGGTTCGCCCGCGGATTCACGCTCGGATTCAGCATCTCCTGGCCGGTGGGCTTGTTCGTCAGCCCCTTGATCACAACCATGTACGGGCCGGCGACGACGGCGACGCCGACGGCGAGTGCCGCGAGTCGGCCGAGCGTCAGGTCGAGTGGCCAGCGGCGCGCGGCGAATAGCCCGACGGCTGTGGCACTGACGCCCACCGCGACAAGCAACCCTTCGAGCCGGACGAGGTACGTGAATCCCGTCACCATGCCGCACAACAGGAATCCCCCAACCGTAGGCCGCCGCACGGCACGCACGCCGAGCATCACGGCCACACTGAGCCCGAGCAAGTACATCCCTTCGGTGAGGGCGTCACTGGTCAGTCGGGCCGGAGTCGGGAGCACCTGGAGCAACAGGGCCGCGGCGAACCCGACGGAGCGGTCGAACAGCATCCGGCCGGTGAGGTACACCGGCACGACGAGCAGCACGCCGGCCGCGGCGCTGACCAGCTGCGCGGCCAACAAGTACGCCTCGGGGTGGGACAGGCTGCTCACGTTGCGGACGACCTTCCCGACGGCCCAAATCGCGGCCGGGTAGGCCGGCGGGTGCTGGGCTTCCTTCAGAACGGTGAGGACGGTCCGATTCGGATTGTGGCCGTCAGCCACCTGATGGGGCGACTGGAAATTCAGGGCGTGGCGCGCGAACCCGAGGCCGTCGCGGGCCGTCGTGGCGGTGTGCGCGAGGAGCCAGCCGTGAACGCCGGCGGCGACGAGGAGCAGTACGGCGATGCGGAGGTAGTCGGGGCCGGCGAGGACGCGCTTGCGGGCGACGGCCTCCATCCGGGCGCCGACGGCCGGCCCGAGTCGCGCACCCACCGCACCGGCCATGCTCTGCTCCGCGTCCGTGCCGGCCGGCGCGGGCCGGCCCGGGGCATCCCGAGCGGCCGACCATAGGATAAGCCGGCCCCCGGCGTCAAGCCGGGTCCGGGAGCGCTCTCGTGATCCATGTGACCGAGTCGATCGCCGTCCCCGACGAGGAACTGGACTGGAGTTACGCCCGGTCTGGCGGTCCCGGCGGGCAAAACGTCAACAAGGTGTCGTCGAAGGCGGTGCTCCGCTGGACGGCGGGCCGGACGGTCGCGCCGATCCCGCTCACTGCATGGGCGCGGATGAAGGCGTGCTTCCCGAGCCGGTTCACCGTGGACGGCGACGTCATCATCTCGTCGCAGGAGTACCGCGACCAGGAGCGGAACCGCGAAGCGTGTGCTGGAAAGCTCGCCGAGATGATTCGCGTCTCGTTGGTGGAGCCGGTGTCGCGGAAGAAGACGAAAGTGAGCAAGGCGGCGAAGCGGCGGCGCGTCGACGACAAGCGGCGGCAATCTGCCAAGAAGCAGGCCCGCCGCGCGGGCGGCGACGAGTAGAAACGAAGAAGCCCGGGGGTACCCCCCCGGGCTTCAACCCGCTGGTTACTGGTCCTTGACGTCCATGTCGAGCTGCTTGGCGATGCCGCGGACGATCGGGGACGCCGGCTTCCGCGGCTGGGCGTAGCCCGTCATCGTATGCAGCAGTTCGTAGCTCATCAGCCCGCCGACGATGAGCAGCAGGAACGACGGGAACAACAGGATCGCCGGGACCACGCCCCACTGAGCCGGCGCGGCCACGCCGACCGGTTCGTCGTCCTCGTCGTCGTCCTGCCGCCGCCGGCCGCCGCCGACGCCGGCCCACTCGTCGTCGTCCGTCGCACCCCGCCGGCTCCGGCCGCTCCGTGCCGCCGGTGCCTCCTCCTCCTCCTCGTCCAGAACGACGGCCTCGCTGCCGGACGTGTCCTCGTCCATCTCCAGATCGACGTCGGGCACCTCGTCGGACCCGACTTCCAGGTCCGTGTCCGACTCGAGCGCCACAGCCTCGGAGCCCGACTCGTCAGGCAGGTTGGGGATCTCGAAGTCGGTCTCGAAGATGTCGCCCTTGCCCTCCTCTTCGATCGCAGCGGCCTCGAGACTGCCGAGGCTGCCCGCGTCGCCGGAGTCGTCGAGCGTGAGCTCGAACTCGCTGTCGGAGTCGGTCGTCGCGGGGATCTTGGGGGCCGCCCGCTGCGGCTTGCTCTTCGGCGACACCGGCTCGGCCTCGCTCGAATCGGCCTCCAACGACAACTCGAAGTCGTCGCTGTCGTCCGCCGGCGGGGGCGGTGCCTTGCCCAGGTTGCGGCCCGAGCCGCCGGCCCGGTTGCGGTCGAGCGGGATGCCCGCATCGTCCGGGTTGCGGAGGTTGACGCCGCTCTTTCCGGCCCGCCCCCCCTCGTCAAGCGGCGAACTGCCGAGGTCCACCTCGTCGCTCGAGTCTCCGGACAACTGCATCTCGAAGTCGTCGCTGTCGGCGTCCAGACTTAGCTCGAACTCGCTGCTGTCACCCAGGTTCTTGTTCTTGCCGGCGGTCTTCCCCGACTCCGCGGAGAGCTTCTTGCCCGAGTCGCTGGCGTTCAGTTTGGTGGAGGACTTGGGTGCGGACAGCTTCGCCGAACTGCCACCCTTGATGACCGCGCTGCCCGGACCGCCGCCCAGGTCGAGCGAGATTTCCTCCGTCGGCACGTTCGGCCCACCGCTCTTGGGCTTGCTCGACGGCACCTCCAGTCGCACGTCGCTGTCCGTGGACTCGTCCGTCGGCTTCTTCGGCTTCGCCGGCTCGGCCGACAGCGAGAAAATGTCGTCGTCCGAGCCGTCGAACGCGAGCGGTTCCTCGGCGGGCTTGCCAGCCTTGGGGACCCTGCCGGTTTTGGGCCCGGGGGCGAGCTTGAAGTCGTCGGAGCCCGGCTCGGCCTGGCCGAGACCGGCCAGGGGCAACCCGGGGTCACTGGCCGCTCCGAGCTGGCGGGACAGCTCCTCGATCTGGTTCTCGCGGAACCGGAGGTTTGGGCCGTCGCGCATCGGCGTGACGTGGGTCCACTCGGTCTTGAGGCGCCGCTTGAACTCCTCGAGCGGAATCCCGAGCCGGCGGGCCGCCTCTTCCTGGGTGATGAACTGGGTCGCCATGCGGGCCTCGCGGCGGGCCGGACCGGGGTTTACGTGCCGGCGCCGGGCGGCGCGGGTTCACGTCTTAAGAATTGTAAACCCTGTCCGGGTGGACACAAGGGAAGAACGCGACCGGTGCGTCGCCGTGAGGTCGCGGGATGCCGGCGGCGCCGGTCGTGCGGCCCGTAAAATAGGACTTTCGCCCCGCGAGCCCCCGGAACGCTGATGAAGTTCGACCTGCACCTCCACACCATCCGCCACTCGCCGGACTCGGTGACCGACCCGTTCGACCTGTTGCGGAGCGCCCGCCGTGCCGGATTGGACGGGGTGGTGCTCACCGAGCACGACTACTGGTGGCCCGACGAGGAACTCGCCGAGTTGCGGGCGTACGCGCCCGAGCTGGTCATCCTGTCCGGGATGGAGGTGACTGGCCGTGGCGGCGACGTGCTCGTTTACGGGATCACCGATCCGTCGCCATTCTTCCGCGGGATCGCCTGGGTCGATCTGGTCCGCGAAGTCCACAAGCAGGGTGGCGCGGCTGTGGCGGCGCACCCGAACCGCTGGGGGCAGCCGTTCGAGAAACTGGTCGCCGAGACGGGCGTGGAACTCGACGGCATCGAGGTGTTGTCGAACAACATGGACGACGAGCTACGAGAGAAGGCGGCGGACCTGCTGGTTCGCTACCCGCACTTCGCGCAACTCGGCAACAGCGACTCACACGACCCGTCGACGGTGGGCTGCTGCTACACCCACTTCTCGACGGAGATTCGCACCGCGGCCGACCTGGTTGCCGCAATCCGCGGGCGGACGGGAGTGGCGCGGGTGAACCAAACTCCTCGCTGACCGAACGTGATGATTTGCGACGCTGCGTCCTGTTACGTGCCACGCGCCCGCGTTCGGCCCGGTGGTGTAGAGGTACCATCACCGCCTGGCCGGCTCGCCCAGCCGTGGATGCCCCACCAGTTACGAACCAGTTGTTGAAACGGCGTCGGAGTGCCAGGCGAGAACCAGAGCGATATCCCGCCGCCGCGTCGCACCCCACGAACCTCACAGTTCGAGACACCTGACCGTCCGGCGGCCTCTTCAACCGCCGCCAGAAAGGTCGCAGCTACCACCCCGCTGCGCGTCTTGGCCTTCCCACCCGCAAGACGGACTACGAAAAGGGCAGGTGGGCGAAAGAACAGGATCGGTAGCGCGATCACCGCGCTGAGGACAACGGCCAGGAGCAGCCACCACAGGATCACGCCAGTACTTCCTTTACCACGCGTCCGTGGACGTCGGTCAGGCGGAAGTCGCGGCCGGCGTAGCGGAACGTGAACTTCTCGTGGTCGAAGCCGAGCAGGTGGAGCACCGTCGCGTGCAGGTCGTGGACGTGAACCGGGTTCTCGACCGCCCGGAAGCCGAACTCGTCGGTCGCACCCACGACCGTGCCGCCCTTCACGCCGCCGCCGGCGAGCCACATCGAGAAGCCCCAGTGGTTGTGGTCGCGGCCGTTCACCTTGCCGGCGTTCGAGCCCGGCGTCGGCAACTCCACCACCGGGGTGCGGCCGAATTCGCCGCCCCAGATGATCAGCGTGCTCTCGAACAACCCGAGCCGCTTGAGGTCCGAGATCAGCGCCGCGGTCGGCTTGTCGATCTGACCGGCGAGGCGGCGGTGGCTCACCTCCAGGTCGTCGTGGCTGTCCCACGGCTGCACGGGGGCGTGGCTCACCTGCACGAACCGCACGCCGCGCTCGACTAGCCGCCGGGCGAGGAGGAGGCTGCGGGCCTGCTCGCCGGGGCCGTAAGCGTCAAGGACGTGCTTGGGCTCCCGCGTCGTGTCGAACGCCTCGGTCGCCTCGGACTGCATTCGGTAGGCCAACTCGAAGGAGCGGATGCGGGCTTCGAGCTGCGGGTCGTTCGGCCGCGCCTCCTGGTGCATGCCGTTGAGGCGGGCCAGCAGGTCGAGTTGGCGGCGCTGCTCGGCGGGGCTCGTACCGCGGTTGCGGATGTGCTCGACGAGCCGCTCCACGTCGGTGTGCCGGCTGTCGATGTACGTGCCCTGGAACACGCCCGGCAGGAAGCCGCACTGCCAGTTCTGCGAGTCGAGCAGCGGCATCCCGCCCGGGCACATACTGATGTACCCGGGCAGGTTCTGGTTCTCGGTACCGAGCCCGTAGGTGACCCAACTACCGACGCTGGGGCGGATCAACCGGGCCTCGCCGGTGTTCATCAGGAGGAACGACGGCTCGTGGTTCGGCACGTCGGCGTGCATCGAGCGGATGACGCAGATGTCGTCGATGTGCTTCGACGTTTCGGCGAACAGGTCGCTGACCTGGATGCCGCTCTTGCCGCGCGGGCGGAACGTGAACGGCGAGGGGAACGCCGCCCCGGTGCGCCGCTCGGTGCGGAGGTTGGTCGTCGGCAACGACTGACCCGCGTACTTCTGGAGCGCCGGCTTGGGGTCGAACGTATCGACCTGGCTCGGCCCGCCGTTGGCGAAGATGTGGATGACGCGCTTCGCCTTGGCCGGGAAGTGCGGCTGCCGGGGCGCGAGCGGGTTGACCGCGTCGACGGCCCTGGCATCGCCGGCGAGCATTGGGGCAAGAGCGGTGAGGCCGAAGCCCATGCCGGTGCGGGCGAGGAAGTCGCGGCGGCTGAACGGGTACATGGCGGCTCCGGTTCCCAAGTATCGAACGACTCAGCACCGCCTGTGGGTTCAGGCGGCGGTCAAGACAATGGGCAGAAGCCACTCATAAATCAGTCCACGAACGCGAACTCGTTGCTGAGCAGCAGCACCTGGGCGTACTGCTCCCAGCGGCCGCCGGCGGCCACGTACTCGCGGCCGATTCCCAGCTCGGCCGGCGTCGGGGTGCGGCCGAGCGCCAGGCGGTAGAGTGCCGTCACCTTTTCGTCGGGGTCGCCGGCGCTCGTCACCTCGGGGCGCGCAGCCAGCGCCTTCGCCTGCTCCTGCACGAACGGGCTGTTCATCAGGAACAACGCCTGCTGCGGGACCGTCGTCAGGAACCGTTGCGGGCTGTGCTGGTCGGGGTTGGCCACGTCGAACACGCGGAGCGTGCCTGGCGGGTTCAGCCGGTCGATCAGGCCGTACACCGAGCGCCGCGCCGGGAACGGCGCCTTGAAGAGGTCCACCGGCCGGCCGTAGACAGTGCGGTCGAGTTTGCCCGACCCCACGAGCAGCGAGTCGCGCAGCGACTCGAAGTCGAGCCGGCGGCGATTCTGGCGCGCGAGCAGCTTGTTCTCCGGGTCGGCGCGGAACAACTCGTCGGTGGAGACACTCGCCTGCTGATAGGCCGCCGACGTCATGATCAGCCGGTGCAGCCGTTTCGGGCTCCAGCCGTCGGTCACGAAGCGGTTGGCGAGCCAGTCGAGCAGTTCGGGGTGCGTCGGCGGGTCGCTGCGGACGCCGAAGTCGCTCGGCGTTCGAACGAGGCCGTGGCCGAAGTGGCCGGCCCAGACGCGGTTGACGAACACCCGCGCCGTCAGCGGGTTGTCGGGGCTGGCGATCGCGTTCGCCAACTCCAGGCGGCCGCTCCCCTGCTTGAACGGCTGGCGGTTCGGCGCGGCCACCGCGACCATCTGCCGTGGCACGGCGGGTCCGCGATTGCCGGGGTTGCCTCGCAGGAACACGACGGGTTCCTGCACGTTGCCGTCGACAAGGACGTGCGCCCGTTGGGGCGCGTTCGGATTGCTCGCCTGGAAAGCGTCCACCTTTTTCCGGGCCGCGACGAGGGCGTCGCGGTCTACCCGGTTGAAGAGCTTGTCGGCGTCCGCGACGGAAATGTCGAGCGGGCCGCCCTTCCCGGTGATGGCGGCAAGCGCAGTGTCGTCCTTACTCTGGGCGATGACCTTGCCGACGGCGGTCGCTGCCTCGCGAAACGTCTTCGGCTTCGCGGCCGTCAGCGCGGTCATGACGGCGGGGTGGGCCTTCTCTTTCACGCCGTCGAGGGCAGCCGCGCTCTTGGCGGCGAATTCGGCTTCGGGGAGGGCGTGCAGCGCCGCGAGCGGCGTGAGGACGGGGTTGCCCGCCTTGAGTTGCTCGGTCAGGTACGGTCGCCAGCGGCCGAGGACGAAACCGTTCAGGTCGCGCTCCCGGGCGAACGCTTGAACCTGCTCGGGCGTCTTGCCGCGGGCGTCGAGCGCGGCGCGGAGGTAATCGGCGAGCGCGTCCGCGCCGCGGAGCTTGCCGACCTCGGCCTCGAACCGCCGCACCTTCTCGGCCTCGATCTCGGCCTCCTTCTTGGCCAGCTCGCGGTCGAAGGCCTGCTGCTCGGGGGTCCGCTTCTCCGACAGGAGTGGCAGCTGCTTCGGCTCGACCGAACTCGCGAACACGCCGTAGAGGCTGTAATAATCCTTCGCCGGGATCGGGTCGTACTTGTGGTCGTGGCAGCGGGCGCAGGCCACCGAAAGGCCCATCAGCCCGCGGGTGACCACGTCGATGCGGTCGTCGATGATGTCGTGCGTGTTGTTGAGGAACCGGCGGCCCAGCGTGAGGAAGCCCATCGCGGCCAGGGCCGACTTGTCCTCGCCGAGCGGCAACCGGTCCGCGGCCAGTTGCTCGACGACGAACCGGTCGAACGGCTTGTCCTCGTTGATCGAGCGGATCACGTAGTCGCGGTAGGTGTAGGCGAACGGGAAGGACTTCTCTTCCTGAAAGACGTAGCCCTTGGTGTCGGCGTACCGCGCCACGTCGAGCCAGTGCCGGCCCCAGCGTTCGCCGTAGTGCGGGCTCGCCAGTAGGCGGTCGATCACCGCCTCGAACGCGCCGGGCGTTTGGTCTGTCTCGAACGCCTTGATCTCCTCCCCGGTCGGCGGCAGGCCGATCAGGTCGTAGTACGCCCGCCGCAGCAGGGTCCGCCGGTCCGCGGGCGCAGACGGCGCCAGCCCCTTCGCCTCCAGCTTCGACACGACGAAGGCGTCGATCGCGTGCGCCGTCGGCCGCTTCGTCTCCGGCGGCGCCTGTGGCTTCACCGGCTGGAAGGCCCAGTGCTTCGTCGGGTCGGTCCCCTTCACGACGGCCTGATCGGCGGGGAACGGCGCACCCGTCCGGACCCATTCCGTCAGGTCGGCGACCTGCTCGGGCCGGAGTGCGTCCTTCGGCGGCATCGCGTAGTCGCCCTCGCGCTTCACCGATTTGATGAGACGGCTCTTGGTCGGGTCGCCGGGCACGATGACCGCTCCGTCGTCGGCCCCCTGCTTGACGCCGGCTGCGGTGTCGAGGCGGAGGCCGGCGCTCTGCTTCTTCTCGCCGTGGCACGAGAAGCAATTCTCAGCCAGGACGGGGCGAATTTTCGTCTCGAAGAACTGGGTTTGTTCGGCGTTCAGCTTGGCGGGCTGTGCGGCCGCAGGAGCGGCGACGAGTGCGAGGAGGGGGAGTACGGCAATCCAGCGGGTCATGCGTGATCCTCGTCGGGCCGGGTCCGGCCGGCGGGGCGCGGGATGGGCGTGTCTGGCAGGTAAATGGATTTTACGTCACCGGGCGATCCCGGGCGAACCCCAATTCGTGAAGCGGCGATGAGACTCGGGCCGTTGCCTCGTCACCGCCGCGCGGGTAGGCTCATGCTATGTCCGCGCCGTCCGATTCCGGTTCGTCCACGCGGGGGGCTGACAAGCCCGCGCCGTCCGCCGGCCGCACCGCCTCCGAGGCGGACCCGGTCAGCGAGAACAGCACGAAGGCGTTCGGCGTCGCCACGGCGCCGGCTAGCCTTCCCGCGCCCGACGAACGCTACGAACTCCGCTCATTTCTGGCCCGCGGCGGCATGGGCGAGGTGTGGACGGCCTACGACCGCGTTCTGAACCGGGAGGTCGCCCTCAAACTCCTCCGCGACGACGGCAAGCACCACACCCCGTCGGCGTCGCGGTTCGTGGAAGAAGCCCGCATCACGGGCAAGCTCCAGCACCCCGGCATCCCGCCGATTCACGACCTTGGTACCCTCCGCGACGGCCGGGCGTTCATCGCCATGAAGTTGATTCGCGGCCGCACTCTCGCGGACGAGTTGGCGACCACCCCGCCGCCGTTGGCCGAGCTCCTCCGCACCTTCGAGGACGTGTGTCAGGCGGTGGCCTACGCCCACGACCGTCGCGTCATCCACCGCGATCTGAAGCCCGCCAACGTCATGGTCGGGGCGTTTCACGAAGTGCAGGTCATGGATTGGGGGCTGGCGAAGGTACTCGCCGAAGCATCGCCCGCGGCCTGGGCTCTGGAGGACCGAGTCGCCACGCCGCCGGTGTCAGTAATCGAGTCGGACCGCGACCCGAGTTCGCAGACGCGGGCCGGCAGCCTGCTCGGCACGCCGGCCTACATGCCGCCCGAGCAGGCCAAGGGCGAGATCGACCGTACCGACACCCGCTCCGACGTGTTCGCCCTCGGGGCGATGCTCTGCGAGCTGTTGACCGGCCGGCCGCCGTACTGGGCGCCGACCGCACAAGAAGTGCTGGCGCTGGCGATCACGGCGCAGCTGGGGCCCGCGTTGGAGCGGCTCGACACCAGCGGCGCCGACCCGGAATTGGTCGCGTTGGCGAAGCGGTGCCTCCAGGCAGACCCGGCCGCCCGCCCGGCTGACGCCAAGCAAGTGGCTGCGGCCGTGGCGGAGTACCGGGCCGGCGTGGACGGGCGGCTGCGCAAGGCCGAGCGCGAGCGGGCCGCGGCCGAGGCACGGGTGGTGGAACAGCGCAAGCGGCGGCGCGTGCAGCAGGTGCTCGCGGCGGCCGGCGTGGTGATTCTGGGCGGTGTCGCGGCCGGGGCGTGGTGGGCCGACCGGCAGGCCGCGGAACGCGAACTCGTCCGCCGCGACGCCCAGACAGAGGTGGACCGCGTCGAGGCGCAACGACAGGCCGAGGTCCGGCAGAAGCAACTCGAGGACCAGGGGCGGGCGGCGCGGACCACGGACGCGGTCGGCCTTCTGTTGGCCCAGGTGAACGACGCACTCGCCGCCGACGACGCGAACAAAGCCGCGCTACCCTTCGGGCTGATCGAATCGCGGCTCGCGGAGGGCGACGTGGCGGCGCTGGCGGACCGCGTCGCCCGGGCCCGCATCGACCTCGGCATGCTGCGCGCCCTGGACCGGGCCGACGACGCGTTGTGGATGGCGGAAGATTACCAACGGAAGGGGGCGCGGTCCACGGCGGCCTGGGAGGCGGCCTTCCGCGACTACGGGGTCGATCCGGGGAAGACACCGGTCGAGGTCGCCGCGCGGGTGGTACGGGAGTCCGTGATCCGCGAGCGGCTGCTGCTCGCGCTGGACCTCTGGCTCGTGTACCAGACGGGGGTCGAGCGCCGCACCGAGCTGCGAAACCTCTTGCGGGTCGCCGACCCGGACCCGTACCGTGACAGGTACCGCACGGCGACAGTCGCCTTCGACCTGCGCCACCGGCAGTCGTTGCTGGACGACCCGGCGGCGACCCGTCAGCCGGCGCGGTTCGCGGCGGTGATCGGGCAGACACACCAGTTCACGCCGGCCGCTCGCGAGCGCGTCCTCCGCCCAGCCCTGGAGGCGAACCCCGACAACTTCCCGCTCATCGTCACGATGGTGGGTGTTTACGATAGTCAGCCGCGGCGCGCGACCGAAGTGTTGACGCAGCAGACGCGATGGTCCCAGGCGGCCGTGTCCGTTCGCCCGACGAGCAAACACGCGTGGCGGTGCCTCGGCCGGGCGTTCTGGGAGTTGGGGCAGTTGCCGGACGCGGTCCGTTGCTACCGGAAGGCGATCCGACTCGACGCGCGGGATTACAACACCTGGATGCAGCTCAGCGGCGTGTACCTTCGTGCGGCCGACCCGGAGGCCGCGCTCGACGCCGCCGACCGGGCGCTTTCGCTCAATCCCGAATACTCCCACGGCCACAGCAACCGTGGGCTGGCGCTCGACTGCATGGGCCGGTACCGCGAGGCGGTCGAGGCGTTCGACCGGGCGATCGAGCTCGAGACGCAGGCGCGCGGGGAGTACGCCCGCAGCTACATCAACCGCGGCTACACGCGGATGCGGGTGGGTGATTACGTGGGTGCCATCGACGACTTCAAGGAGGCTCTCCGAATCGACCCGGCCGACGACTCCGCGGACACGAACTTGACTCGCGCGATCCGACTCCGCCGGAGCCCGGTCGAGGTCCAACTCGCACCGCCCCCCCGGGAAGTGACCGACGTTCCTCGTTGAACGGCCCCCGACGGTCGGGTATCAATACCGGTAAGGCCTTCCGTCGCGGCCCCCCTCCCCGAGGTCGTCATGATCCGGCTGGACGCCCCCCGCCCCGCCAGCCTCTGCTCCGGCCCCAGTCGGCGCGACTTCTTCCACGCCGGCGCCGTCGCTCCGATCGGCCTCACGCTCGCGGCGCTGGAGCGCGCCAAGGCTGCAGGTCAGGCCGACAACGATACGAACTGCATCATGCTGTTCCTGGTCGGCGGCCCCAGCCAGATCGACACGTGGGACCCGAAGCCAAACGCCCCCGAAGAAGTCCGCGGTCCGTTCCGCCCGACGCGGACCAACGTGCCGGGTACGCAGATCAGCGAAATCTTCCCGCAGACGGCCCGACACGCCGACAAGTTCTCACTCGTGCGCTCCGTGTACCACACGGCCGCCGCCGTCCACGACACCGGTCACCAGATGATGCAGACGGGCCGTCTGTTCAGCGGCGGCGTCGAGCACCCGCACGTCGGCTGTGCGCTCGGCTACCTGAAGGGCGGTCGGGCCGAGTTGCCGCCGCACGTGCTGCTGCCGAAGCCGATCGGCCGGACCGGCGGGAACCTGCCGCACGGCCACGCGGCGGGGTACCTCGGCAAGCCGCACGACCCGTTCATCCTCAACGCGGACCCGAACGCTCCCGGCTTCCGCGTCCCGGACTTGCTGCCGCCGGACTACATCACCGGCGTCCGCGCCGAACGCCGGCAGCGCCTTCGGGAAGCCGTGGACGGCGCGACCGCGGCGTTCGAGGGGAGCGCGGCGGCCCGTCAGTTGGACGAGAACTTCGGCCTGGCCTACCGGCTGATGTCGTCGCCGCGGGCGCGCGACGCGTTCGCCCTGGAGAAGGAGCCGGACCGGGTGAAGGAGCGGTACGGCCGGACGCGCTTCGGCCAGAGTTGCCTGATGGCCCGCCGGCTGATCGAGGCCGGCGTGCGGTTCGTCACCGTGAACATGTTCGAGACGGTGTTCGACGAGGTGACGTGGGACATCCACGGCTCGAAGCCGTTCACCGACATCGTGCAGATGAGCCGCGAGGTGGTGCCGAACTTCGACCGGGCCTACTCCGCGCTGCTCGAAGACCTGAGCGAGCGCGGCCTGTTGTCGAACACGATGGTCGTGGCACTCGGCGAGTTCGGCCGGACGCCGAAGGTGAACCCGGCCGGCGGCCGTGACCACCACCCCGGCGTGTGGACGATTCTGATGGGCGGCGGGCCGTTGAAGGGCGGCCGCGTCGTCGGCGAGTCGGACGAGTTGGGGGGCACGCCCAAGACGCGGCCGGTGACGCCCGGCGAGGTGGCCGCGACGCTGTACCGCGGGCTCGGCCTGGACCCGCACAAGGAGTTGCCCGGCCCGCAAGGCCGGCCAATCCCGCTGGTGGACTTCGGCGTCCGCCCGATCACCGAGCTGTTCTGAGTGTCGATCGGCCGCTCCGTGCCTCCGACCAGTTCTCCCCAGGGTACTCGCGATGCGGCAGGCGACCCTCGTACTCGTGCTTCTTCTCGCACCCGGCGTTTGTGCGGCCGGCGAGTGGAAAGTCTACCCGCCCGAAGTCGCCGTGTCGGGACCGAACCGCGTCCAGCAACTCCTCGTCGTCGAAGAGGAGAACGGCCGCGTCGTCGCCGACCACACCGCGAAGGCGACCTTCGCCAGTTCC
The DNA here is from genome assembly GCA_046350095.1 of Gemmataceae bacterium. Taxonomy (GTDB): domain Bacteria; phylum Planctomycetota; class Planctomycetia; order Gemmatales; family Gemmataceae; genus Urbifossiella. The sequence goes on along the minus strand of JAXMBA010000010.1, from coordinate 128,490 downwards.
GCTGCCGCCGTGGCGAAGGTGACCGCGGCCGGGCTCGTGACCGCCGTCGGTGACGGCGACGCCACCATCACGGCGACCGTGAATGGCCGGTCGCTAAGGGTGAAGCTGACGGCGTCGTCTGGCGTATCGGGGTGGAGCTTCCGCAACCATGTCGTGCCGACGCTGACGCGAACTGGCTGCAACTCGGGGGCGTGCCACGGGGCTCTGGCGGGCAAGGGTGGGCTCAAGCTGTCGCTCCGCGGGTACGACCCCGATGCCGACCACTTCGCCCTCACCCGCCAGGTCGTCGCCCGCCGCGTCGATCTCGCGCACCCCGCCGACAGCCTGATGCTGCAGAAGGCGACACGCACCCTGCCGCACGCCGGCGGCACGCGCTTCGAGACCGATTCCGACCACCACGCGCTGCTCCTCCAGTGGGTTACCGCCGGGGCGACGGCTCCCACGGCCGCGGAGCCGGAGTTGGTGCGGCTCGAAGTGTTCCCGCGGGTGGCGCTGCTGAAGCCGCGTGACACGGTCCGCGTCATCGTTCGCGCCGTCTACGCGAACGGCACCGTGGAGGACGTGACCCGCTGGGCCAAGTTCGTGTCCAGCGAGGAGCAGGCGGCAACGGTCAACGAGGACGGCGTGGTTACGGTCGTCGGGCACGGGGAGGCGGCCGTGTCGGTGTTGTTCGGCACGAAGGTCGCGGCAGTCACCGTCACCGCCCCGTTTGCGACGCCGGTCGATGAAGCCGCGTTCATGCCGCCGGCAGGTGCCAGCTTCGTAGACGTACTCGTCCTCAAGAAATTGCACCTCCTCCGCATCTCGCCGAACGGCACGTGCTCGGACAGCGAGTTCGTCCGACGCGTGTACCTCGACGTGTGCGGCGTTCTGCCCAAACCCGAGGAGACGGCCGCCTTCCTCGCCGACGGCGACCCGAAGAAGCGAGAGAAGCTCATCGACCGACTGCTGGAGCGGCCCGAGTACGTGGACTACTGGACGATGAAGTGGTCCGACCTGTTGCTGGTGTCGAGTCGGCGGCTGCCGCAGCCGGCGATGTGGGCGTTCTACCGCTCGGTGCGGCAGTCGGTGGCCGACAACCAGCCGTGGGACCGCTTCGCCCGCGACGTCCTCACCGCGTCGGGCAGCACGCTGACCAACGGCCGCGGCAACTACTTCGTCCTCCACCGCGACGTGTCCGACCTGGCCGAATCGACCGCGGTCACGTTCATGGGCACGTCCATCACCTGCGCCCGCTGCCACAACCACCCGCTGGAGCGCTGGACGCAGGACCAGTACTGGCAGTTCGCCAACCTGTTCGCCCGCGTCGGCCTGAAGAACGGCGACCGCCCCGGCGAGGTGCTCATCCAGCCGCGGGCCGACGGCGACGCCCTGCACCTGCGGCGCGGCGTGGCCATGCCGCCGACACCCCTGGACGGCAAGGCCGTGCCCGAGGGCGACTCGCGCGACCGCCGCGCGCACTTCGCCGACTGGCTGACGGCCGCGGAGAACCCCTACTTCGCCAGGGCCGCGGTGAACCGCGTGTGGAAGAGCCTCATGGGTCGGGGGCTGGTCGAGACCGAGGACGACCTGCGCGACACCAACCCCGCCACCAACGTCGAGTTGCTCGACGCCCTCGCCGCGGACTTCGTGAAGAACCGGTTGGACGTGAAGCACCTGATCCGCACCGTGACGCGCTCGGCGGCCTACCAGCGTGCGTCGAAGGCGAGCCCGGCCAACGCAACGGACGACCGCTTCTACTCGCGCTACCTGTTGCGGCGGCTCCCGGCCGAGGTCATTCTCGACGCCTACTCGGACGTTACGGGCGTGCCGACGGCCTTCAACCAGCTGAAGTCGGCGGCCGGCGATTCGACGACGCCCACGACCAGTTACCCGCTCGGCACGCGGGCGATGCAGCTGCCGGATTCGCTCGCCGTGTCGCGGTTCCTGGAGGCCTTCGGCCGGCCGGAGCGGGTGGCGACGTGCTCCTGCGAGCGGACCGCGGACGCGAGCGTCGGGCAGGCACTTCACCTCAATAACGGCCATACGCTGAACGAAAAGCTCCGCAGCGGCACGTCGGTCGTGGCCCGCTGGGTGGACGCGAAACTGAGCGACCGCGAGGTCGTGGACCGGCTGTACCTTGCCGCACTGAGCCGCGCCCCGACGGCGGAGGAGCGCGAGCGGTTCGTCGGCATCCTGGCCGAAGCCGGCCGCGAGAGCCCGGCCGCCCGCCGCGAGGCGCTCGAGGACTTTGCCTGGGCCGTGCTGACCGGCCGCGAGTTCTTGTTCAACCACTGACGCGGAGCCCACCCGTGCCTCCGACCGAATTCGGCCCCGACGGCCTACCGATCGAGTCGTTACCCCCGGTGCCGCCCGAGGACGAGCAGACCACCGCCAACCGTGTCGGCGAGGTACTCGGCGGCACCGGTGATGTGGTAGAAGGTGCCGTCGACGGCATGGAACTGATCGGCGACAGCATCTCCGGCGCTGCGGACACCGTCGGTTCGTTCGCGTCCGGCGCGGCCGAGGCGGTCGGCGGAGCGGCGGACGGGATCGGGGCCGTCGCCGAAGGCGTCGGCAGCGCGGTCGGCGCCGCGGCCGACGGCTGTGGCAGTTGCTCACTCGCGGTGTTCGTCATGCTCGCCTCGGTCGGCGCCGCCGTCGCCGCCGTTCTCCGTTAACCCTTCAGGCTGTTCCCCGATGCCGCGGCTCCTCTCCCTTGCGCTCGTGCTCGTCGCCCCGGGGTTCGCGGCGGCAGCCCCCGCCGTGTCCGCGGCGGCGTACCACCCACAGGCCAAGACCGTCGCCTTCGGCCTGCACGGTGAGGTGAGGCTATTCGACCCCAGTACGGCGGCTGAAGTCGGCAGCGTCGCCGGTGTTACTGGCCGCGTCACCGCACTGGCGTTCGCGCCGTCCGGGGCGTGGCTGGCGGTCGGGGCCGGGGAGCCGGGTAAGTCGGGAGTGGTGACGGTCGTGCCGCTCGACGCCGCGGGCAAGCCGGCTGGCCCGGCGAAGGCCGCCGCGACGCACAAGGACGTCGTGTACGCGGTCGCCGTGTCGGACGACGGTACCCGGCTTGCGACCGCAGGCTACGACCGCGTCATCCAGGTCTACGAGCTGGCCCCGGACGGCACGGCGACGCTGGTTCATGCGCTCCGCGACCACAGCGACACGATCTACGCCCTGGCCTTCCAGCCGGGCGGGCTCCTGCTCGCGTCCGCGGCCGGGGATCGTGCCGTGAAGGTTTGGGACGTGCGGACCGGCACCCGCCTGTACACACTCGGCGAGTCCACCGACTGGCTGTACGCCCTGGCGTGGAACCCGGACGGCCGCCACCTCGCCGCCGCCGGCGTAGACCGCAGCATCCGCGTGTGGGTCGCCGACCGTGCCGGCGGGCGGCTCGTGCATTCCGTCTTCGCCCACCCCCGGCCCGTGACCCGACTCGGGTTCAGCGGCGACGGCAAGGCGCTATTCAGCGTCGCGGAAGACGCCGGCTTCAAGGCCTGGGACGCCGCGAAGATGACCGAGTCCAGCGTGTTCCCCGCCCTGCCCGACGTCGTGCTCGGCTTCGCCGTGCGACGCGACGGCAAACAGGTCGCGCTCGGACTGTTCAACGGCACCGCGTTACTCGTCGACGCGGCGACGGGTCAGCCGACGGCCCAGCCGCTCCCCACAAAGCCGGCCCCGCCGAAGGCCGAGAAGGCCAACCCGACCGGCGTGCCGCGCGGCAAGACGACCCGCGTCGCGGTGGCCGGGAAGCAACTCGACCAGGCGACCGGCGTGACCGCGAACGTGGCGGGCGTCACGGGAAGGATCGTCCCGACGGGCCGCACCGCGACGGGGCTCGAACTCGAAGTGACGGTGCCGCGGGGTGCCGCGGTCGGGCCGGTGGTGCTGACACTTGAGGGGCCGGGCGGCAAGTCGCCGCCGCTGACGCTCGCCGTCGATCGGCACGCCGCCGTCCCAGAATCGGGCAACACCGACTCGGCGCGGCAGTCCATGCTCGTCGGCGTCCCCGGCACCGTGACGGGGGCCATCGACCGCGCCGGCGACGTGGACTACTTCCGCTTCACCGCCAAGGCCGGCGACCCGATCGGCCTACAGGTCGTCGCCGCCGAACTCGGCTCGAAGCTCGACCCCGTCCTGGTCCTCACCGACGCCGACGGTCGGGTGCTGGCCGAGGGCGGCGCCGTGCTCGGCTTCCGCGTCCCGGCGGCAGGCGCCTACGCCGTCGGCGTTCGCGACCGCGAGTACCGCGGGGGTGCCGACTTCACGTACCGGCTGCACCTCGGCGACGTGCCCGTCGTCACCGGCGTCTTCCCGCTCGGCGTGCAGCGCGGCCGCACTACCACCGTACACGTCAGCGGCGTCCACCTCGGCGCCGACACGCTGACGATCCCCGTCACCGTGCCGGCGGACGCGGCGCCCGGTTCGAAGGCGGACGTACCCCTGCCCCCGACCGGCGAGCGGCCGCTCGGCGCGGCTCAGGTGATCGTGGACGAGTTCCCGTCGGCCGTGATCGACCCTGCCGGCGGCGAGGTCCGCGTCCCCGGCACCGCCGACGGCATCCTGGCAAGGCCGGGCGACGCCCGGACCGTGCGCTTCGCCGCGAAGCAAGGCGAGAAGCTGCTCGTCGAAGTGACCGCCGCCCGAGCCGGGTCGCCGGTGGACTCCGTCGCCGAGGTGCTGGACGCGGCCGGGAAGCCGGTGCCGCGTGCGGTGCTGCGAGCGACGACGAAGACTTTTGTGGCCTTCCGCGATCACGACTCCGCCGTCCCCGGCATCCGCCTGACCGTCTGGCCCGACCTGTCGATCGACGACTACCTGTACGTCGACGGCGAGTTGATGAAGATCCTGGCCTTGCCCCGCAACCCGGACGACGACTGCCAGTTCTACCAGGCCGGTGGCCGTCGCGTCGGGTTCCTCGACACGACGCCGTGCCACCACAGCATGGACAGCCCGATGTACCGTGTCGAGGTTCACCCGCCGGGCCGCACCTTCGCGCCGAACGGCCAGCCGGTGTTTACCCTGAACTACCGCAACGACGACGGCGGCCCCGGCTTCGGAACCGACTCGCGCCTGCTGTTCGAGGCGCCCGCCGACGGCGTGTATCAGGTCCGCGTCAGCGACACCCGCGGGGCCGGCGGGCCGGCGCACGCCTTCCGCGTCACCGTGCGCCCGCCGCGCCCCGACTTCGCACTCTCGTTCAACCCGACGGCGCCGGCCGTGTGGCGGAACGGGGCCGTGCCGGTGAGTGTGACCGCGACCCGCCGCGACGGCTTCGACGGCCCGATTCGCTTGAAACTCGAGGGCCTGCCGCCCGGGTTCCATGCTCCTGAATCTAGCATCGAGGCCGGCCAGCTCAGCACCGCGTTCGCGCTGTTCGCCCCCGCCGACGCCACCGTGCCCGCTGGGGCGATGCTGAAGCTCGTCGGCACCGCCCGAATCGACGGCAACGCCGTGACGCGTGAGGCCGCTGGCGGAGCGCCGAAGGCGCTCGACACCGCCGACGTCCGCACCACCGTCCGGCAGTCGGAGTTGGTCGTCCGGCCGGGTCAGGAGGTGAAGTTCACGGTGGACATCGAACGCCGCAACGGGTTCGGAGGTCGGGTGCCGCTGGACGTGCGGGGCTTGCCGCACGGCGTTCGCGTCATGAACGTGGGGCTGAACGGCATCCTCGTGACCGAGCGCGACACGAGCCGCGAAGTGACACTTTACTGCGAGCCGTGGGTGAAGCCGACGGAACACCCGATCGTGGTGCTGGCCCGGCACGAGGCGAAGAACACGGAGCACGCGGCACGGTCGCTGCCGCTCAAGGTGGTGCCGCAAAAAAACGAACGAAGCTCACCCGCCGCGGCGGGTGGGCTTCGTGTCCAACCAACTCAGTCGCTGTACCGCACCCGGACGCTGCCGTCGTGGCGGAAGTCCACGTCCACGTCGTAGTCCGGGTTGTCGATGTCGATGTGGATGCTGTCGCGGTTCACCCGCACGCGGTCGAGCCGGCCGCAGTTCGGCAGCACGAAGCACACCTCCACGGGCTGACACGTTCGCGGGTGAAGGATCCAGTACTGGTGGCGGCCGGGCGTCGGGGCGAACACGCGAGAGAACTGGTCGAGCGTCAGCGCCGCGACCGGCGGCGGGGCCACCACGACCGGCGGCGGCACGACGACCGCCGGACGCGCCACGATGACAGGCGGCGGCACGACGATCGGTCGGGCCACGACGACTGGCGGAAGCGGGCGGAGGTGCGGGGGGACGACCGGACGGCCGACGACGACGACCGGCGGCTGGGCGGGGGTGGTGAGGGCGAGGCCGAGGACGAGGGTGGTCACGGGTGGTTCCTCACGGCGGCCCGCGGGCTGCGAGCCTGTCGCCCCACGAACGCGGCAGGCTGGGGGACTTGCGCGGGCTATTCCCCCATCTCTTCAGTCAGAATCGCGTCGGTCACCACGTTCTGCACGTCGTCGTGGTCGTCGAGCGCCTCGATCAACTTCACCACCTTGCGGCCGGTCTCGACGTCCACCGCCTGCTGCGTCTTGGCGAGGAACTTGACCTCCGCCTCCGCGGGTTCGACGCCGGCCGCCTTGAGGGCTTCGAGGACGGCCGAGAAGCTCGACGGGTCGCACGTCACCTCGAACACGTCGCCCTCGCGCTGCATGTCCTCCGCGCCGGCGTCGAGGGCCAGGGTCATCAGCCGGTCCTCGTCGGGGTACTTCGCCGCGTCCACGGCGAAGAAGCCCTTGCGGTCGAACAGGTACGCCGCGGAGCCGGGCTTGCCGACCTCGGCGTTCGCGCGCTCGAAGATCTTCTTGATCTCGCCGGCGGTGCGGTTGCGGTTGTCGGTCAGCACCTCGGCGAGGACGGCGATGCCGCCGGGGGCGCGGCCCTCGTACAGGATCTCGTCGTAGGTCACGCCCTCGAGCTCGCCGGTGCCGCGCTTGATCGCCCGCTCGATGTTTTCCTTAGGCATCGACACCGCACGGGCCTTGTCGATCGCGTACCGCAGCTTAAGGTTCATCGTCGGGTCGCCGCCGCCGTTCCGGGCGGCGATGATGATGTACCGGCTGAGCTTGCTGAAGAGCTTGCCCCGCTTGGCGTCGACGATCCCCTTGTGGCGGGCGATGTTCGCCCAGTGACTGTGCCCTGCCATGGCCCTCGACCTCGGTCCCGCGGCTCGAAAGGGTGAGTATACGGACCGGTCACGGCACGCGCCGTAACTTCCGCCGCACCTCGTCGAGGCGGCCGTCGCGGCGGCCGCGGTGGTCTGTCGGGTACAGGGCCGCGGCCCGCTCCCACGCCGCCTTCGCCGCGGGCTTGTCGTCCAACCGGAAGCACACGTCGCCGAGGTGGTCCCACACCACGGGGTCGGCCGCGCCCTCGGGAATGACCGAGACGCGCTCCAGGAGCGCCCGCGCCTCGGGCAGCTTGTCGCGGCGGAACAGCACCCACGCCAGGCTGTCGAGGTACGCGGGGTTGTCCGGTTCCACGTCACCGGCCCGGCGGCGGTCGAGCCGGTCGCGGGCGACCGCCCGCCGCACGAGGCGCTCGGCTTCCTCCAGGCTGCGGCCGCGGTCGGCGAGATGATAGCCGAGGTCGTTACACGCGGCGGCGTGGTCCGGGTCCTGGTCGAGGATCGCCCGCAACTCCGCCTCGGCCTCGGCCTCGCGCTTCGCGCCCCAGTAAGCCCCGGCGAGGGCGTAGCGGGTCCGCTCGCGGTCGGCGGGCGCGTCGAATTCGTCGAGCAGCCGGCGGCCGAGGGTGATGGACTCGTCCCACCGGCCGAGCACCTTCAGGACCGTGAGCTTGCGGAGCCTCACGGTCAGACGGTCGGCATCGCCCGCGGTCGTAACCGCCCGGTCGGCGGAGGCCAGCGCGTCGGCCGCGTCGCCGAGTTCCGCCAGCGCGTAGGCGAGGTGGAAGTGGAAGTACGCCGGCGCGACGCCGTCCGCGACGCGGAGCCCTTCACGACAGACGGCTGCGACGTCTGCCGGCTTGCGAGCGCGCCAGAGCGCGTCGATGAGCGCCCCGTAGGCGGCCGGTTGCGTGTCGCGCGGGGCCGCCGCAACGGCCTGCCGGAACTGCACGACGGCCAGGTCGATCCGGCCGTGCCGCGCCGCGAGGACGCCGAGTACGTGCGTGGTGCCGTACTCGTGCTTCCGCCCCGCGGCCAGGTCGTCGGCCCCGGCGCTGACGACGGCGTTCGCCCAGCCCCCCTCCGTCCGCAACAGCTCGCCCAGCACCCGCGCGCGTTCGGCGGCGAAGTCACGCTCGGCGAGGCGCGCCGAGCCGCCCTCGTCGCGGTCCTTCAGCGTCTTGAAACAGTTGTCGAAGTCGTTCAGGACGCGCCCCGGCCGGCCGCTCTGCACGTGCGAGCGGACCACGGCCCGAATGATTTTCGGGTCGTTGGTCTGCTCCCAGAGTCCGGCGAACAAGTCGTCCCCTTCCGCCCGCGAAGCAGGCACCCGCGCCGACTCTGCGGCGAGGACCGCTAGCAGCGGGAAATTCCGCGGGTCGGCCGCGCGGTACCCGCGGAGCAGCGGCAGCACGTCGTCGGGCCGGTTGGCTTGTCGCAACAGGTCGGCGAGGCGCTCGTACGGCTCGACGGCCTGCGGCCGGAGCTTGAGAAAGGTGTCGAGGTGCCGGAGGGCCGCGGTCGGTTCGCCCTTGGCGGCCAGGGCTCCGGACAGGTTCCAGTCGAGCCGGGCTGCGGCTGACAGGTCGTTCAACCGCTTCGGGTCGGCGTAGATCGCGTGAGCCGCGCGGAACGACTCGGCCGCGGCGTCGGCCTTCTTCTGGGCGACGAGCGCCTTTCCGACGCGCTCGTGGCAGTCGGCCAGCGCCGCGTCGGCTTCCGCGGCGGTGAGCCCGCCGGGCACGATGAGCCGCTTGCGGTGAAGGATCAGCACGTCACGCGCCCGGCCGAGGGCCGCGGCGGCGCCGGCCGCGTCGTCGGCCTTCTCAAGGATGGTGCCCAGATCGCGGCACGCCGTGACGACCCGCTCGGGCGTCGCGTCGGCATTCATCCCACCGGCGACCGCCTTCGCCACCATTGCGGCTTCGCTCAACTCGCCGAGGCCGAACAGTAGTCGCGCGAGCGCGAGTCCTGCGGCGGTGTTGGCGGGGTCGCGTTCGAGCACGGTGCGGGCGGCGCGCACGGCGTCGGGCTCGCGGCCACTCTGGCTGTAGATGCGGACGAGTTCCATCAGTGGTTCGGTCGCCGTGGGGTCGTCCTTCGCGGCCTTCTCGAAGCCGCCGGCCGCGGTAAGGAGGCGGTCGCGGCGGGCCTGGAGTAACGCGGCCCCGTAGCGCGACACCGCGTCGCGATGGGCGGGCGACCACTCGCGCGGCGGATCAGCAGGTGCGAGGAACAAAAATCCGGCGATGAGCCCGGGGGACATGGCCACCTCCTGACGCACGGTCCGCGGGAGGGTGCGATTCTACTGCAGCGGCCGGCGCGAGCGAACGCCAAACGCAACCGGCCCGCCAGGGTCGCTGGCGGGCCGGTCGGTTGACCACCGGGGCTCGGAAAGGATGGGGGTGCCCTGAGCCGCACCCTCCAGCACTTATGGCTGCTGCTTCCGCCCTGACCAGGTTCATACCTTCAGGTCGGTCAGGCCCCCACCCCTCCGAACCCCGGCGGCCGTGTCTCGGTGGCTACTTCGGCTTCGGATTCCCCCGGGCGAAGATACTCGCCACGAAGTTCAGGACGTCCGTCGCACTCGATTCATTGTAGCCGTAGTTGCGGATGAGTCGAGACTTCACCACGTCGATCTTTTCCTGCGTCGCCTTGTCGACCACGTTCGACACGATGCTGCTCAGCTTGATCGAGTCCTTCTGGTCCTCGAACAGCTTCAGCTCCAGCGCCTTCTGCAGCCGCTCGTTGGTCTTGTAGTCGAACTTCTTGCCGTCGATGGCCAGGGCGCCGATGTAGTTCATGATTTCGCGGCGGAAGTCGTCCTTGCGGCCTTCGGGGATGTCGATCTTTTCCTCGACGCTGCGCATCAGCCGCTCGTCCGGCTCGCCGTAGTTGCCGGTGTAGCGGTCGCGCACCTTCTCGCGCTGGGTGTACGCCTTCACGTTGTCCATGTAGTTGCCACACAGCCGGACCAGCGCGTCCTCGTCGGCCGCGATCGCCCGCTGCACCTCGTTCTTGACGATGTCCTCGTACTCCTCGCGGACGACGCTCAGCAGCTCCTTGTAGTGCCGGTACTGGTCCTCGTCCTTGATCAGCGAGTGGTGCCGCAGGCCGTCCTCCAGCTCCTTCATGACCATGAACGGGTTGATGTTGTCCTCGTCCGGGTGGGCGACGAGGGCGTTGCTGATCTTGTCCTGGATGTAACGCGGGCTGATGCCGGTCATGCCCTCGGCGACGGCGTCGCGCTTCAGTTCGATGACGTTGTCCTCGGTGAAGCCCGGCATCGTCTTGCCGTTGTAGAGCTTCAGCTTTTGCAGCACGCTGAGGCTGGCGTGCTTCGGCGGCGTCAGCCGGGTCAGCACCGCCCACATGGCCGCCACCTCGACTGTGTGCGGGGCGATGTGCTTGCCGCGAACCTTCTGGCTGCTGTAGTCCTTCTCGTAGATCTTCACCTCGTCGCGCAGACGTGTGACGTAGGGGATGTCGATCTTGACGGTGCGGTCGCGCAGGGCCTCCATGAACTCGTTGTTCTGGAGCCGGCGGTACTCGGGCTCGTTCGTGTGGCCCAGGATCACCTCGTCGATGTCCGTCTGGGCGAACTTCTTCGGCTTGATCTTGTGCTCCTGCGACGCCCCGAGCAGGTCGTAGAGGAAGGCCACGTCGAGCTTCAGCACCTCGATGAACTCGACGATGCCGCGGTTGGCGATGTTGAGTTCGCCGTCGAAGTTGAACGCCCGCGGGTCACTGTCGCTGCCGTACTCGGCGATCTTGCGGTAGTTGATGTCGCCGGTCAGCTCGGTGCTGTCCTGGTTCTTCTCGTCCTTCGGCTGGAACGTGCCGATGCCGACGCGGTCCTTCTCGGACAACAGCATGCGGTAGACCTTCACCTCGTTGTCCAGCATCTTTAGCCAGTCGCCGTCGTACTTCTGGAGCCGGGTGGCGTACTCGTACCGGCTGAACGGCGACAGGTCGCCCTTGATGCGGATGTCGTAGGCGTGGGGCTGGGCGGCCTTCTCGTTCAGCGACGCGACCAGCGTGGCGCGGTACTCCTCGGGCACGAGTTGGAGCGGCTCGCCGTGCATCGGGTCTTTCACCCAGGTGCCGTCCGGCCCCTTCCACGAGAAGGAAAACAGCATCCCGGCGTCCGTCCGACTGTACTCCTCCAGGCCGCGCTTCAGGAGGCGCGCGATGGTGGACTTGGCGCTGCCGACGGGGCCGTGCAGCAGGATGACGCGGCGCTCCGTGCCGTAGCCGAGGGCGGCGCTCTTGAACGTGTTCACCAGTTGCATCAGCGAGCGGTCGAGCCCGTAAATGCCGTCGCCGTGGCGGGCGGCGAAGTCGGTGAAGAACTTGAACCGGGTGAGCTTGTCCTTGTTCTCGTAGATGTCCTCGGTGCCGTGGGACATCACCATGTCGTAGAGCCGCTGGTACGCGGTCCGGGTGACGCCGGGGTTGGCGATCACGGTGTCGAGGTAGTCCTGGAACGACCCCTCCCAGTGGAGCTTCTTGTAGTCGGTGAGGTCGATCTGGGAGCGGATGCTGTCGAGGATCGCGGTGGCAGCGGCCATGGGCTGTATCCTCCGGGGCGGCGTGGGCCGCCGGGTGTCGGGCTCCGCCCGGCCGCGCCCGGGAGGGGGCGAGTGGCGCGGCCCGCCGGCGTCGCACGGCGGGATCGGGAGGGGGAGTTCGGGTCGCGGTTGGCCGACAGGTTACCCCGTCGAGCCGGCCGGGTACAAGTGCTGGCGAGAATCTACCCGCCGCGCCCCATTCTACCTGATCGACGGGGTCCGTCCAAGTGTCCGCGCATGTTGGGCACGCGGCCGGCGTTCGTGTCGCGTACACTGGGCTAGGCGCCGCGGCCCGCCGGTGGGTAGACCGGCCGGGCGGCCGGCGGGTTCGGGTCGCTTCCACGGAGGGCTTCACCCATGCGAAACATGCTCGCCCTGGTCGGCGCGGCGGTGGTCGGGTTCGGCGGCGTCGGCTGGTACCTCGGGTGGTACAAGCTGAGCGTCTCCAAAAGCTCCGACGGCACGCTCCAGGTGACCACGAACGTGGACACGAATCGCGTCGTGAAGGACGCCGGCGAGGGCGCCCGGCACGTCGGCGAGTTCATCGGTACGCAGGTCGAGAGCGTCAAGAAGGACGCGGCGAACACGCCCGTCACTCCCGCCGGCACCCCTGGCCCGAAGGCCGTGCCGACCCCGGCCGAGAGCGGGGCGTGGGTGTTCGGTATCGACTTCGGCACGCCGGCCGCGAAGAAGTGAAGTCGCTCGCGCCGGAGTCGCCCGCCCCCAGATTCGAGTTGACATCCGTCCAGTAGTATATGATACTCCTCTTTCAGGGGAGTCGTCCGTGGACGTGATCGAGTCGCGTTCGATCTTCTCTCCGGCCACCGGTTTCATCCGCCGCGGCGGCTTCACGTGGACGTGCAACCCCTACGTCGGTTGCACGTTCGGCTGCGCCTACTGCTACGCCGCGTTCCTGCCGCAGAACCGCCGCCCGGTCGAAGACTGGGGCCGCTGGCTGACGGCGAAGGGAAATGCGGTCGAGCTGGCCCGTCGGCAGGCGAAGCGTGTCGGCGGCGCGGCGGTGTACATGTCCAGCGTCACCGACCCTTACCTGCCCGCGGAACGAAGTCTGTTCCTCACCCGCGGCATTCTCGAAGCCCTCCTCCCGCATCAGCCCCGGCTTGTGATTCAGACGCGCGGGCCGCTCGTCGTCCGAGACATCGACCTGCTGCGGGAGTTCCGCCACGTCCGCATTAACCTGTCAATCCCGACCGATTCCGAAGCCGTCCGGCAGGCGTTCGAGCCGAAGGCACCACCGCTCGATCGCCGCTGGGCCGCTGCTGAGGAGTTGAAGGCCGCCGGCCTCCCTGTCGGGCTGTGCGTCACGCCGACGCTGCCGCTCGCCGACCCGGCCGCCTTCGCGGCGCGCCTGGCGGTATTCGCCCCCGCTGTACTGGTGTGCCAGGACTTTCACGACGCCGGCGGCAGCTTCGGGGCCGACACCGGCGATGCCGCCCGCAATCTCCTCGCCCGGACGGAGTGGTCGCCCCAGCGCTACCGGGCATTCGCCGACACGCTCCAAGACCGGTACCCCACGTTCGAGGGGGAAGCCGGATTCTTTCCGCCCGCTGAAATGACCCGCCCCGCGTGACGTTGTCCCGTCGGATGGTCTCGCACGTCGTGGAGGTTCGCCATGAGCCGCCTGTCGCCGTCCGGTCAGCGCAAGGTGTTCGGCCTGGGAATGGTCGCGACCGCCGTCGCGGTCGGTTACTGGACGTTCTTCTCGGACGGCCTGCCGATCTGGCGCGGCCCGTCGGCCTCGGCCTCGGAGGTCGCCGCCGGCCGGGAGCTGTTCGAGCGCGAGTGGAGCCCGAACGACCCGATGTCCCACGGCGACGGGCTCGGGCCGGTGTTTAACGCCCGGTCGTGCGCCGCCTGCCACTTTCAGGGTGGGCTCGGCGGCGGCGGGGCGAACGAGCACAACGCGCTGGGCTTCGAGGTGCTGCCGCGGCCGGGCGACCACACCTTTCTCACGGGCACGATCCACAACTTCAGCACCAATCCCGCCGTGCGCGAGACGATCGGCCGGCTCAACCAGATTCACCCGACCGTACCGGGCAGCACGACCGTGAGCGGGTCCCCCGACTGCCCGCGAACCACAACCATCCCCGATTTCAACCCCGTGCGAACGCAACCGGTGCAGGCCACGGCGCTGTTCGGCGCCGGATGGATCGACCTGATTTCTGACCGCGCCATCATCCGTAACGCCCGGAACCGGGGCGTGCAGAACGCGGTTCGTGAATTGTCGCTCCAGTTCGACGACATCCCCGTCGGGAAGGTCCGTCACGTCGCCGGCGGCGTCGGCAAGTTCGGCTGGCGTGGGCAGTTCCATTCGCTGTCCGAGTTCGTGTCGGTGGCGTGTGCGAACGAACTCGGCCTTGGCACGCCTGACAATCCGCAGGCCCAGCCGTTCACCGGCCGCACCGCCGAAAGCGAGCCCGATCTGGACCGCACGCAGGTCCGGCAGTTGGTCGCGTTCGTGAAGACGCTGCCGCGGCCGGTCGAGGCCGACAACGGGGCGCACGGGGCCCGCGGCAGGCAGTTGTTCGGCGAGATCGGCTGTGCCGCGTGCCACGTCCCCGACCTGGGCGGCGTGACCGGCGTGTACAGCGACTTCCTCCTGTACGTGATGGAAGACCCGGTACCAAGCGGCGGCCGCGGCGGAAGCCCTTACGACCCTGCTCCGCCGGAGCTGAACTTGCCCGGCCGGCCGGGCAGCGAGCCGGAGGCGAACGAGTGGAAGACGCCGCCGCTGTGGGGCGTGGCCGACTCGGCCCCGTACTGGCACGACGGCACAGCCGCAACGCTGAAGGATGCAGTGCTGAAGCACCGCGGCAACGGCAAAGCCGTGACGGAGCGCTTCAAGAAACTGCCGGTCGCGGACCAGGAGGCGGTGCTGGCCTTCCTCGGTACACTGAAGGCTCCGCCCGACGCGCAGCCGCTGCGCAACTCGGCCGTGACCCGCCTGGCCCGGAAGTGACGAAACCGACCCGCGCCGACCTCCTCGCCGCCGCCGGCAAGACCGTTCCCGACGTGACTGCCCCTGGGTTGAAGGTGCTGTTCTGCGGCATCAACCCGGGGCTATACACGGCGGCGATCGGCCACCACTTCGGCCGCCCCGGCAACCGCTTCTGGCCCACCCTCCACGCCGCCGGGTTCACCCCGCGGCTGTTTGACCCGTCCGAGGAGCGGCAGTTGCTGCCGCTCGGCTACGGCATCACGAACGTGGTCGCCCGCGCCACCGCCACTGCGGACGAACTGACGGACGACGAGTTTCGCGCCGGCGGCCAGTTGCTTCTGGAGAAAGTGCAGCAGTTGAAGCCCGAGTTCTTGGCGGTGCTGGGTGTTGGCGCGTACCGCGTGGCGTTCGGAAATCCGAAGGCTGCGGTGGGGGAGCAGTCGGGCCGCATCGGCGGCACTCGGGTGTGGGTGCTGCCGAACCCGAGCGGCCTGAACGCCCACTACCAGGCCGACGCCCTGGCACGCGTCTTCCGCGAGTTGCGGGACGCGGCGTGCTGATTGGTCATGCCGCGTGGCGGGTAAACACTGCCGGACAGACCGCCGCCCCCGGTCGCCGCCGTAAGACGCACACGGACTCCGACAGCCCTCGATTTCGTACCAACGCCTCGGCCTCGAACGGGAGGCTCAGTCGGCGGCGGCCCTCGAACAGCGTCTCGCACAGCGAATCGTGGGTCCAGACGTGGTAGTGGATGCTGTACCCCGAGCGGGCGATGTTCTCCACCTGCGCCTCGACGCCGTCCTCGGGGAACTTCTGCGCCAGCCGTACAAACTCGCGGACGTGGTCGCGGTAGCCCCACTCCGGGCCGTCGGCGAAGTCCCGAAGCAGGTGCTCGGTCGTCGTTAGCGGGCGGTCCCGGTCGAAGGTACCGTCGCGGTCCGGTACTGACAGAAAGAGCACGCCGCCGGGCCGCAGCACTGCCAGGAACCGGGCCAGCACGCCGTACACGTTTTGGGCGTGTTCGAGGAAATGGTTGGCGATCACGAAGTCGAGCGAGCCGTCGTCCACGGCGTCGAGGCGCTCGCCGTCGTCCACGATGTCCACGTTCACGAGTCGCTCGCCCGCCAGGTCCGGGTACTGGCGGCGGAGGCCGGGTGTGTCGAAGCGGTCGAGGTAGCGGACCCGCGCCCGCGACGGCACCCGCAGGGGGTGGTGCAGGCCGCCGATCTCGATACCGGCGCCGGCGAGGTACCGGGCGGCGAGGAACTCGCGAAGGTACAACGGGTGCGTGCGGCCCCGCCACACGCGGCGGGCGCGGTCGGCGAGGCGCCGACCTAGGAACCGTTCCAAAGGCATCCGAACCGCCCTCGCCCGATCACGCCGGCGGGCCGGCGAGATCGTGGTAAAAGTCCTCGAACCGCCGAGTCATCGCGTCCCGGCTAAAATCCGCTTCGACCTTTCGGCGCGCCGCGGCACCGAACGCCGCCGCCATGAGCGGTCGGGCCAGGTAGCGGCTGACGGCCTCGACCAGCGCCGCGGGGTCATTCGGCGGCACGATCAGGCCGTTGCGGCCGTCATCGATCAGCGTCGGGTTCGCGCCCACGGCGGTGGCCACGACCGCCCGGCCGGCGGCCATGTACTCCAGCAGCGCGTTCGACATCCCCTCCGAGTGCGACGGCAGCACCGCGACCTCGACCGTCCGCAGGAAGGCCGCCGCGTCGGGGATCGAACCCCGGAACACGAACCGGCAGCCGAGGCCGAGTTCGGCGTGGAGCCGCTCCAGTTCCTCGCGCTGCTCGCCGTCCCCGGCCACCTCGAACACCAGGCACGAGTGCCGCTCCAGCAGCAGTTTCGCGGCGTGCATCAGGCCGGCGATGTTCTTCACCGGCCGGAGGTTCGCCACACAGCCGACGCGGACGCGCTTCTTGGTCGTGTCGGGCAACAGGAACCGGTTGAACCGATGCGTGTCGACGCCGTTCTCCAGCACGACCACGCGGTCGGGCGTGTAGCCGTCGCCGGCGACGATGGCGTCGCGGCCGGCGGGGGTGTTCGTGAGAAAGCGGCTGACGAACGGCCGGATGACGCGCCCCGCGACGCGGTCCTTGCGAGTGAGGGCGTAGCCGAGATTGTTTCGCACCCGCACGACGGCTCGCACCCCCGCCGCGCGGGCGACCGGCACACCGAAGTACGACGAGTCCTGGAAGTACGTCTGCACCACGTCCGGCCGCGTGTCGCGCCAGTACGCACGGAGCCGGGCGGCGGCTCGAACGCCGCCTCGGCTAACCAGCTTCCGCACGCCGAGCCGCACGACGGGGCAGTCGGCCGGCTCGAGCGCCCGGGACAAATCATCCTCGCCGTCGAGCAGCACGAGCGACGGCCGCACGCGGCTGCGGTCGAGGTGGTTGATGAGGGCGACGAGTTGGCTCTCGGTGCCGGCGCGGGTGAGGCGGTCGATGACGAACGACACCCTGACCGGCGCGGCGGCCGGTGGGGCGACTGGGTCGGCGAGGCGAGGCGCGAGGAGTGCGGACATCAGTGTCCCTCCGGTCAGTCAAACGGCAACGGGCGACGGGCGGAGCCGGGCGAACAGGTCGAGGTACGCGGCCGCCTGCGCGTCGAACGTGAATAGCCGCTGCATTCGTGCTCGACCGGCGTTCCCCAGTCGTGCCCGCAACGCGCCATCCTTCAGCAACAGAATCAACCGGTCGGCCAGTTCCTCAGGCCGGCCGGGCGGCACGAGGAAACCCGTCTCGCCGTCGGCGATCACTTCCGGCGTGCCGCCGACCGCCGTGGCGACGACGGGGACGCCGGCCGCACTCGCCTCGAGGGCGACGTTCGGCAGCCCCTCGGTGAACGACGGCAGCGTCACCACCTCCGCGGCGGCGAGGAGCGAGTCCAGGTCGTCGCGGAATCCCGGTAAGACGACTCGGCCGGTGAGCCCGCGGGAGTGAACCTGCTGCTCGAACTCTGCCCGCAGGACGCCCTCACCGAAGATCGCCACGCCCGCCCCGGGGTCCGCCTTCAGCACCGCCGCCGCGGCGTCGATTAGAACCCCGAATCCCTTCTCGGGGCTGAGCCGCCCCGCGGCGACGATGACCCGTGACACCCGCCTGTCAATCGGAAAGAAGCCGATGAGTCGGTCGCGGGCGGGGGTCGTCTCCGCAAACGCCCCGAGGCGGGCCGAGTTGCGGATGACGCTGACACGCCCGGCGGGCACCCCGCACCAGTCCCGCACTCGGTCGGCCTGCCCGTCCGACACCGCAACGACGTGATCCATTTGACGCAAGTGCCGGCGGTCGAGCCACTCGTATACTCGGACGCGGCGGTCCTGCCACGTCCACCCGCGCGACACGGCCACGGCCGGCACCCCCACCCGCCGCGCGGCGATTCGGCCGAGCAGATTCGCCTTGTAGCCGTGACACAGCAACACGTCGCATCCCAACTCGCGAAGCGTCGTGGTCAACTCGGCGGTGGCGCGGAACAGGCGGGGGAAGTCGGCCCGGAGCGCGAGCGCCTGGTAGCCGCGATCGCGGACCACGTCGAGGAAAGCTGCGCACCGGCCGCCCTCGGGGAAGCTGACGAACACGGTGCGGACAGAGTCCTGCAATGCCTCGGCGAGCCCGAGCATCTGCCGCTCGGGGCCGCCGTAGAACGTGCTGGAAGTCAGGTGGACGACAGTCATTCCCGGTCGCGTCCGTGCGGCGGGGGCGATCGAAACGAATGGGGAGTCTAGAGCCCACGGCGGGGGCGTGTCCAGTGGGATCGGTTTGACGGTGGGTATCACGAACTCAGGCAAAGTCTTCGGCCGCGGCGCGCGCCGCGGCCGAACGGTCGGTTCGTCGGATCATCCCTTCGCCACCTGCACCCACTGGCGGGACTTGGCCGAGTCGAGAATCGCGTCGAGGACGGCCTGTGTCTCAAGGGCGTCGCGGAACGTCGGGCCGGCAGGCGTGCCAGTCTCCAGCCCCTTGATGAAATCCGCCACCTGGTGCGTAAAGCTGCTGTCGTAGCCTACGGCGAGGCCCGGCACCCACCACTTGTCCATGTACGGGTGCTCGCCCCCGTTGTCGGTCACGTGGATCGACTTCCATCCGCGGATCTTCCCCTCGTCCTTGTAATCGAACATCTGGAGGCGGTGCAGGTCGTGCAGGTCCCAGGCCAGGCTCGCCTTCTCGCCGTTGATCTCGAACGTGTACAGCGCCTTGTGCCCGCGGGCGTAGCGTGTGCTCTCAAAGTTCGCCAGCGACCCGTTGCTGAACTTGCCCATGAAGATGCAGGCGTCGTCGATCCCGACCGGCTCCACCTTGCCCGTGAGGTTGTGCTTCCGCTCCTTCACGAACGTCTCGGTCAGCGCCGAGATGCTCTCCATCGAGCCGTTCAGCCACACCGCCGTGTCGATGCAGTGGGCCAGCAGGTCGCCGCTGACGCCGCTTCCAGCCGCGGCCACGTCGAGCCGCCAGAGCCCCTGCCCGCCCTGCGGCAGGTCGGCGTTGATCGTCCAGTCCTGGAGGAACTTCGCCCTGTAGTGGAAGATTTTCCCAAGCCGGCCTTCCTCGATCAGCTTCTTGGCGAGCGTGACGGCGGGGATGCGGCGGTAGTTGTACCACACCATGTTGGGCACCTTGGCCCGCTCCACGGCCGCGACCATCTCGCGCCCCTCGGCCACATTCATCGCCAGCGGCTTCTCGCACAGGATCATTTTCCCGGCCGCCGCGGCGGCGATCGCAATCTCCTTGTGGAGGTTGTTCGGCGTGCAGATGTCCACCACGTCGATGTCGGGGCGGGCGATCAGCTTCTTCCAGTCGGTCTCGACCGACTCGTAGCCCCACTGGTCGGCGAACTCCTTCGCCTTCGTGGCGTCGCGGGCGCACGCGGCCTTGAGGACGACGCGGTAGTCCGACGGGAAGAACTGGCCGACCTGCTTGTACGCGTTCGAGTGGGCGCGGCCCATGAACCCGTACCCGATCATCCCGACCCGGAGTTCCTTGCTCGGCATGGGAGAGCGACCTCGGCGTGGAAGGAGTGTGAGGGGGAGGATACCGCCGCCGCTCACGGCCGGCCAGCTTCCTTCGCCGGCGGCGTGAAGTGGTCGTGAACGGCCTTCGCCACGTTCGCCATCAGCACCTGCGCGGCGTTGTCCACGGCCCAGCGTTGATCGGCGTTCTCGTTCGTGAGCACACAGAGCGCCACCGGCCCGGACGGGAGCGTCATGATGCCGGCCTCGGTGCGGGCGTTGCTGACCGCGCCGGTCTTGTGGGCGAGTAGCACGCCGGGCGGTAGGTAGCGCTTGAACATCGCGGTGTCGTCGCACGCCCGGAGGTGGGCGATCATCGCCTTACACGCCGCTTCGGAGACGAGCTTGTTCTCCTGAAGCAGTTCGAGGAGCTTCACCATCTCGCGGGCGGTGGTGCTGCCGAGGCCGTACTTCTTCGTCCGCTCCGGGTCCACGCTCGTGGTGCTGCCGCGGAATACCTGGGCGTTGATCCGCGTCTCCGTCAGCCCGAGCTTCGCCATACGCTCGTTCACGGGGCGGATGCCGGTCTGCTCGAGGACGAGGTTCGTGGCGGTGTTGTCGGAGACGGCGATCATCAGCCGCACGGCGTCGCGGAGCGGGAAGGTCGCGCCGTCGGAGAAGTGCGACGTGAGGACGCCGCTACCCGGGACGCGGTGTTCCTTCTTCAGGGTGAGCGTCGTGCCGAAGTCGATCTTCTTCTCGGCCGCCTGGTAGTACGCTTCGACCATGACCGGGAACTTGATGAGGCTGGCCGTGGGCATCGGCTCGTCGGCCTGGTGGTAGAATTCGGCGCCGGTCTTGAGGTGCTTCACCGCCACGGCGACCCGGCCGCGGTGGGCCTTGAGCAGCGGGGCGAGGGTGTCGGCCAATTCGGCCGCCGTGGCCGGCCTGGCGAAGGACGCGAGCAGAACGAGAGCGGCGACGGCACGCATGGATATCCTCCGGGGTGCGGTGCGGCTGTTGTAGCCGGGGGTGAACCGGGCCGGCACGGTCCGTAGAAAAACGTCATGAGTGACGAGTTGATCGTGTCCGTATCGGGCATCCGCGGCGTGGTCGGTCGCGGGCTCACCGCCGAGGCCACGGCCCGGTTCGCCGCCGCCTACGGCGGCACCGTCGGGCCGAAGCCCGTTCTCGTCAGCCGCGACGGCCGGCCGAGCGGCGAGATGCTGCGGCACGCCGTCATCGCGGGGCTGCTCGGGGCCGGCTGCACGGTCGAGGAAATCGGCATCACGCCGACGCCGACGTGCGGGTTCGCGGTGCGGGCGCTCGGGGCCGCGGGCGCGATCCAGATCACGGCGAGCCACAACCCGGCGCCGTGGAACGGCCTCAAGATGTTCGGCGCCGACGGCGCCGTGCTCCCCGCAGATCGCGGGGCGGAGGTGCGCGGGCGCTACGAATCCGGCGACTTCCCCCGCGCCGCGTGGGACGGCATTGGTGTTAGCCGCGTCCCGCCCGACGTGCTCGGCGACCACCGGCAGGCCGTCCTCGACCTCGTCAGCGTGGCCGGCGTCGCGGCGCACCGCTTCCGCGTCTTCCTCGACGCCAACGGCGGCGCCGGCGGCCCGCTCGGCGTCCAACTCCTCGCCGACCTGGGCTGCGAGGTCGTACAGCACGGCTGCGAGCCGACCGGCCACTTCGCGCACGAGCCTGAGCCGACGCCCGCCCACCTTACCGACGTGGCCCCGTGGGTGAAGCAGTCCGGCTCGGCCGTCGGCTTCGTGCTCGACCCCGACGCCGACCGCCTGGCACTGATCGACGAGCACGGCGTCTGCGTGAGCGAGGAGGCGACGCTGGCCCTGGCCGTGCGGTACCGCCTGAACCGGCAGGCCGGGCCGGTCGTCCTCAACCTCAGCACGTCGCGGATGGCCGAGGACATCGCGCGAGCCGCTGGGTCTACCTGCGTGCGGGCCGCGGTCGGCGAGGCGAACGTGGTCGGCCGGATGCGGGCGGAAGGGGCCGTGATCGGCGGTGAGGGGAACGGCGGCGTCATCGACCCGCGCGTCGGCTGGGTGCGCGACCCGTTCGTCGGCATGGCGTTCATCCTGAGCCTGATGGCCGAGACGGGCCGGCCGTTCTCCGAGCTGGTGGCAGGGCTGCCGCGCTACGCCATGCTGAAGACGAAGTTCGAGGTGGCCCGTGCGAAGCTCGCTGCTGCGTACGACGCACTCGAACGCCGCTGGCCCGACGCCCGCGTGAACCGCGACGACGGGCTGCGCCTGGACGGCCGCGACTGGTGGCTCCACGTCCGCGGCAGTAACACGGAGCCGGTCGTGCGCGTCATCGCCGAGGCGCCTACCGAAGCCGACGTGAAGCGACTGTGCGACGAGGCGGGGGCGGTCGTCACGGGCTGAGGGCGATTCATGGCCGACGACTTCGACCAGGAATTGAAGCGCGCTGCCGCCGCCCTCCGGGCGGCGTCGAGGGTGTGCGTGCTGACCGGCGCCGGCGTGTCGGCCGAGAGCGGCGTGCCGACGTTCCGCGCCTCGGACGGATTGTGGGAGGGCCACCGCATCGAGGACGTGGCCAGCCCGATGGGGTTCGAGCGCGACCCGCGGCTGGTGTGGAACTTCTACAACGCCCGCCGCGCGAACGTCCGCACGGTTCGGCCCAATCCCGGGCACCACGCCCTCGTCCGGCTCGAAGACCGCTACGGCACCCGCTTCACGCTCGTGACGCAGAACGTGGACGGCCTCCACCGCGTCGCCGGTACCAAGACGCTGCTCGAAATCCACGGCAGCCTCTACCGCACGCGCTGTACCTACTGCGGCGAAGTGCTCGACTGCGGGCTCGACGCCCTGCCGGAACTGCCGCACTGCCACTGCGGTGCGATGCTCCGGCCGGACATCGTCTGGTTCTACGAGAACCTCCCCCCGGACGTGTGGGACGCCGCCCAGATCGCGGCGGCCGAGTGCGACGTGATGCTCGTCGTCGGCACCTCCGCGGTCGTCCACCCGGCCGCGTCGCTGATCCCGATCGCGAAGCGGACCAACGACGCCACCGTCGTCGAGGTCAACATGACCCGCACCGAGGCCAGCCACTACGCCGACATCGGTCTGTACGGCCCGTCCGGCGAGGTGCTGCCGAAGCTCGTGGCCGAACTGGAACGAATCGCATGACCGCGACGCGACTGGACGGCAAGGCGCTCGGGCAGACGATGCGGGCCGAGGTCGCCGCGAAGGTGGCGGCCCGCGTCGCGGCAGGAAAGACGCGGCCGGGGCTGGCAGCGGTCATCGTCGGCGACAACCCGGCGAGCCACGTCTACGTTCGCAACAAGCACAAGGCCTGTACCGACGCCGGCCTCGCCACGTGGGTTCACACCCTCCCCGCGACAACGACCCAGGCCGAACTGCTCGCGCTCGTCGCCCGGCTGAACGCCGACCCCGCGGTACACGGCATCCTCGTGCAACTGCCGCTGCCGAAGCAAATCGACGAGGATGCCGTCCTCCGTGCGGTCACGCCGGCGAAAGACGTGGACTGCTTCCACCCCGAAAACGTCGGCCTCCTCGTGGTCGGGCACCCGCGGTACTACCCCTGCACGCCGCACGGCGTCTTCCAACTCCTCGCCCGCAACGGCTTCGACCCAGCGGGTAAGGAAGTCGTGATCGTCGGCCGCAGCAACATCGTGGGCAAGCCGCTGGCGCTCATGCTCGCCCAGAAGCGCACGGCCGCGAACCCGGCCGGCGGCGACGCGACCGTCACGATCGCACATACCCGCACGGCCGACCTGGCTGCTGTTTGTCGCCGGGCCGACATCCTCGTCGCCGCCGCCGGCGTGCCACGCGTCATCACGCCCGGAATGGTCCGCTCTGGGGCGGTAGTCGTGGACGTGGGGACGAATTCCGTGGACGGCAAGCTCGTCGGCGACGTTCACGAGGGCGTCGCGGCCGTGGCGGCGGCCCTCTCACCCGTCCCCGGCGGCGTCGGCCCCATGACCATCACCATGTTGTTGGTGAACACGCTCGCTGCGGCCGAACACATCGACGGGTGAGTGGTACAATCCCGGCATGCGGATCGCAATCGTTAACGACCTGGCGTTAGCCCGGGAAGTCCTCCGGCGGGTCGTTCAGTCCGTTCCGGGATACACCGTCGCGTGGGAAGCCGCGGACGGCGACGACGCCGTGACGAAGGCCGCGGCCGACCGGCCCGACGTGATCCTGATGGACCTGGTGATGCCGCGGCTCGACGGGGCCGAGGCCACGCGGCAGATCATGCGGCACTCCCCCTGCCCCGTGCTCGTCGTCACCGCGACGGTCGGCGGAAACCTCGCGCTGGTCTACCGGGCGATGGGCGCAGGCGCGCTGGACGCGGTCGAAACGCCGACGCTCGGCCCCGGAGGCATACCGCACAACGCCGGGCCGCTGGTCGCGCGGCTCTCGAAACTCGACGCCGCCCTCCGGGGGCAGACCGGCTCCGGCTTCGTCCCCGCTCCGGCGAAGAAGCCGCCGTCGATCGACCTGCCGCGGATCGTTGGCATCGGCGTGTCCACCGGGGGGCCGGACGCGCTGGCCGCGGTACTAGCCGCGCTTCCCGTCGGCCTCCCCGTGGCCGTGCTCGTCGTGCAGCACATCGCCGCCGAGTACGCCCCGGGTCTCGCCGACGCACTCCGGCCGCGCTGTCAGTTGCCGGTCCGTGTGGTCGTTTCCGGCGACGTGCCGCACCCGGGCACCGTCTACCTGGCTGCGACCGACGACCACCTCGAACTCGCGTCCGATCTGCGGTTGCGGTACACGCCGGCGCCGCACTCGGCGCCGTACCGGCCGTCCGTGGACGTGTTGTTCGCCAGTCTCGCCGCCCGAGCCCCGCGGCCGGGGGTCGGCGTGCTCCTGACCGGCATGGGCACCGACGGCGCCGACGGCCTGCTGAAGTTACGGCAAAGCGGCTGGCACACCATCGCCCAGGACGAGGCGACGTGCGTCGTGTACGGGATGCCGAAGGCAGCGGTCGAACGCCGGGCGGCGACCGAGGTGCTGCCGTTGGGCCTGATCGGACCCGCCGTCGTGAACCAGGTGCGGAGCAGGACCAAGCCTTGACCCGCCCGCGCCGGTTGCCCTTGCTCCCCACTTTGCCCGCGGGGTAGACTCATCCCGCACCCGCCACGCGCCGCCGGAAAGGATTCCGCCCGTGACGCGCCCCGCACCCCCGGACGCCCGCACCGCCGCCTTCCTCGAAGCCGTCGACGACGCCGTCGACCGCGGCCGTCGCGGCCTCCTCGCCCGCCAGCAGCCGGACGGCCACTGGGTCGGCGAGCTGGAAGGCGACACGATCCTCGAATCCGAGTTCATCCTCCTCCTGGCCTTCCTCGGCAAGTCCGACGACCCGCGCGTCCGCCCCGCGGCGAACTACCTCCTTCAGAAACAACTCCCGAGCGGCGGCTGGCCGAACTACCCCGGCGGCCCCGCCGAGGTCAGCGTGTCGGTGAAGGCGTACCTGGCGCTGAAGATCGCCGGGCACGCCGCCGACGAGCCGCGGATGCGCCGCGCCACGGCCGAGATTCGCAGCATCGGCGGCGCCGAGGCGACGAACTCGTTCACGCGCTTCTACCTCGCCCTGCTCGGGCAGCTTCCGTACTCGGCGTGCGCGAGCGTGCCGGCCGAGATCATCCTGTTCCCGCGCTGGTTCTACTTCCACGTCTACGCCATGTCGGCGTGGAGCCGCACGATCTTCGTGCCGCTCAGCATCGTGGATGCCTACAAGCCCGTGACCCAGCTCCCCGAGTCGCGGGGCTGCCGCGAGTTGTTCCTGAACCCGCCCGAGACACCGCGCTGGCCGGCGACGCCCACGAAGCAGTGGTTCTCTTGGACCAACTTCTTCCTCGGCGTGGACTGGTGCTTCAAGGCCGCCGAGAAGTTGCGACTGACGCCACTACGACGGTGGGCCGTCCGGAAGGCGCGGGCCTGGATGCGCGAGCGGATGGAGGAGAGCGACGGCCTCGGGGCGATCTTTCCCCCGATCGTGTACCACGCCATCGTCCTGAAGTGCCTCGGGGTGCCCGACACCGACCCCGAAACCCGCTGGGTGATGAAGCAGCTCGACGACCTGTGCATCGCCGGGGGCGACACCCTCCGCCTCCAGCCGTGCCTGTCGCCGGTGTGGGACACCGCACTGACCCTCATCGGCCTCGCTGACGCCGGCGAACCGGGTGACTCCGACGAGACTACGACTGCCGTGCGCTGGCTCCTCGACAAGGAAGTGCGACGCGAGGGCGACTGGGCGAAGACGGTCCGCGGCGTTGAGCCCGGCGGCTGGTTCTTCGAGTACCGCAACGCCTTCTACCCCGACACCGACGACACCTCGATGGTGCTCATCGCGCTGGCCCGCACGAGGCACGGGACGCGCGCCGCGGCCGCGCCCGCGGTCCGCCGGGCGCTCGACTGGCTGCTCGCGATGCAGAACTCGGACGGCGGCTGGGCCGCGTTCGACCGCGACATCAACAAGCAGGTGCTGGAGAAGGTGCCGTTCGCGGACCACAACGCGATGCTGGACCCGAGCTGCCCAGACATCACGGCCCGCGTCCTCGAATCACTGAGCCACTTCGGCTACCGAGTCGGTCAACCCCCGGTCGATCGGGCGGTGCGGTTCGTCCTCGCGCGGCAGGAAGACGACGGCAGCTGGTTCGGCCGGTGGGGCGTGAACTACGTCTACGGCACCTGGCAGGTGGTGGTCGGCCTCGCCGCCGTCGGCTTCGACATGACCGGGCCGCCGGTCCGCCGCGCCGTCCGCTGGCTGAAGGACGTACAAAATGCCGACGGCGGTTGGGGCGAGAGCTGCCGCAGCTACGACGACCCGACGCAGGCCGGCGTTGGCCCCTCGACCGCGTCGCAGACCGCGTGGGCACTTCTCGGGCTGATTGCCGCTGGCGAAACCGACACAGCCGAGGTGCGGGCCGGCGTCGAGTACCTGATCGGCACCCAGGCCGCGGACGGCGGCTGGACCGAGGAACCGTTCACCGGCACCGGCTTCCCGCGCGTCTTCTACCTGAAGTACCACCTGTACCCGGTGTACTTCCCGCTGATGGCGCTAGGCCGCTTCTTGGGTGTGGTCGGTGGTCAGTGGTCAGTGGTCAGTCGGACTGAAACCCGACTCGACACCCGACACGCCACGCCGCGACCGAACGGCGTTACGATTCGGTCGCTGACTGACCACTGACCACTGACCACTGACCACTGACAACCGTCCCGGAGGGACCATGCGCTTCCCGCTCAGCCTGACCACCGACATGGCCGGGTACATGATCAAGAAAACGATCAAGCGCGAGCGGCGGTTCCCGCTCGTGCTGATGCTCGAGCCGCTGCACGCCTGCAACCTCACCTGCACCGGCTGCGGCCGCATCCGCGAGTACGAGAGCACCATCAAGGAGAAGCTCACCGTCGAGGAGTGCCTCGACTCCGTAGACGCGGCCGGCGCCCCGATCGTGAGCATCTGCGGCGGCGAGCCGCTGATCTACCCGCAGATCGGCGAACTCGTCCGCGGCGTGCTCAAGAAGCGGAAGCACATCTACCTCTGCACGAACGGCATGTTCATCGAGCGGAAGCTCCACCAGTTCAAGCCGACGAGCCGGTTCTTCTTCAACGTCCACCTCGACGGCCTGGAGAAGACGCACGACAAGGCCGTCGAGCGCGACGGCGTGTTCAAGCAGGCCGTCGCGGGGATCAAGGCGGCGAAGGCAGCGGGGTTCATGGTGTGCACGAACACGACGGTGTTCTCGGACACGGACATGGCCGAGGTGGACGCCCTGTACGCCTACCTCACGCAACTCGGCGTGGACGGCTTCATGCTGTCGCCCGCCTACGGGTACGCGGCCGTGTGCAGCACGAACCCGGACGCCGCGGAGATCTTCCTGACGCGCGACCAGATCAAGCAGAAGTTCAACGAGGCGGCGGGGCTGTTCAAGAAGTACGCCATGAATACGTCGCCGGTGTACCTCGAATTCCTACAGGGGAAGCGCGACCTGACGTGCGCCGCGTGGGCCAGCCCGACGCGGAACGTGAAGGGGTGGAAGGGGCCGTGCTACCTGATCACCGACGAGCACCACCCGTCGTTCGGCGACCTGATGGAGAACACCGACTGGAGCGCCTACGGGTACGGCAAGGACCCGCGGTGCGAGCACTGCATGATGCACAGCGGCTACGAGGTCGCGGCCGCTCTCGGCGTGAACAGCCGACTCGGCGACAGCCTCAAGATGCTCCGCTGGCAGCTGACGTGACCGGCGTCCTGTTCGCGCTGGAGCGTGAGGCGGCGCCGTTCCGTCAACTGGTCCGAGGGCGGGAGGGCGTGTGCGTCCGCGTGTCCGGCGTGGGCCGCGACGCGGCGCGGGCGGCGGCGTTGAGACTGATCGAGGACGTGCGGCCCGATCGCGTCATTGCCGCCGGATTCTGCGGGGCGCTCGCCCCGGCGCTCTCGGTCGGTGACATCGTGGTGTCGCCGCGCGTCCAGACGACGAACCGGATCGTCGGTACACCGGCCGAGAAGGCGGCGCTGCGGGCCGCGTTCGGGGCCGACGCCGTGGACATGGAGTCGGCGGCGGTCGAGGAGGTGTGCCGCGAGCGCGGGCTGAGCTTCGTCGCCGTGCGGGCCGTGTCCGACACGGCAGACCACGGGCTCTCGCCGGCGCTGCTGAACCTGTTGAGCGGGGGTGACGTGTCCGTGCCGCGGGCACTCGCGGCGCTGGCCCGGCGGCCGGCGCTGCTCGGCGAATTCATCCGCCTCGGCCGCGATACCTCACGGGCGGCGGAGGCGCTCGCCCGGCACCTCGCAGACCTGACCCGCTGAGCGGTCGCTACACCACCACGACGTTCACCAGCTTCCGCGGCACCACCTTCACCAGCTTTACGGTCTTGCCGGCGATCGCGGCATGCACCGCGGCGTCGGCCATCGCCGCGGCCTCCAGGTCGGCGTCGGACACCTCGGCCGGCACCTTCAGCCGGGCCTTCAGCTTGCCGTTCACCTGCACCGGCACCTCGATCTCGTCCGCCTTCGTCAGCGCCGGGTCGAACGCCGGCCACGGCTCGTAGGCGAGCGTGGGGCCGTGGCCGAGAGCCCGCCACAGCTCCTCGGCCGCGTGCGGGGCGTAGGGCGCCAGCAGCAGCACGAACGGTTCCAGTACCGCCCGCGGCCGGGCCTCCAGCTTGTTGACGTGGTTGACGAACTCCATCATCGCCGCGATCGCGGTGTTGAAGCGGAGGCCGTCGGTGTCCTCGGTCACCTTCTGGATGGTGCGGTGCAGCACCCGCAGGGTGTCCTTGTCCGGCTCGACCTCCTTCACCGCCGCGTGCAACTTCAGTTCCTCGGCGGTGTCGTCCACGATGAGCCGCCACGCCCGCGTCAGGAAGCGGTACACGCCCTCGACGCTCTTGGTGCTCCACGGCTTCACGGCTTCGAGCGGCCCCATGAACATCTCGTACAGCCGCAGGCTGTCGGCCCCGTACTCCTTCACGATGTCGTCGGGGTTCACCACGTTGCCGCGGCTCTTCGACATCTTCTCGGCCTTCCCGGTCAGCTCGACGTCGGTCCCCTTCAGGTACGTCTTCCCCTTCTTCTTCTCGATCCGCTCGTCGGCGATGTTCGCGCCGTTCTCGCGCAGCGCGAAGCTCTCCCCCTCGTCGCGCTCGACCGCGGCCAGGCCGAGTTCGGAGAGCCTGGCCTGGTTCGCGGCGTGGCTCTCGGGCGACAGGTGGTACTCGTACTCCCCCAGGATCATGCCCTGGTTCACGAGCCGCTGGAACGGCTCGGCGCAGGGGACGTAGCCGCGGTCGAACAACACCTTGTGCCAGAACCGGCTGTACAGCAGGTGCAGCACCGCGTGCTCGGCCCCGCCGACGTACAGGTCCACCGGCAGCCAGTACCTCAGCTTCTCGGGGTCGGCCAGGGCGTCGGCGTTCCGCGGGTCGATGTAGCGCAGGAAGTACCAACACGACCCAGCCCACTGCGGCATCGTGTTCGTCTCGCGCTTGTACGACGTGCCGTCGCGGACGACGTTCACCCAGTCCGTCGCCTTCGACAGCGGCCCTTCGGGGGTGCCGGTCGGCTTGAAGTCAGCGAGGTCGGGCGGGACCAGGGGCAGCTCGTGCGGCGGCAGCGGCACCAGCTCGCCGCCCGGGCCGTGCAGCACCGGGAACGGTTCGCCCCAGTAGCGCTGCCGGCTGAACAGCCAATCGCGCAGTTTGTAGTTCACCCGCCGCGTGCCCAGCTTCCGCTCCTCCAGCCAGCCGATGATCTTCGCCTTCGCGGCCGCGGTGTCGAGGCCGTCCAGCGGGCCGGAGTTCACCGCCACGCCGTCGTCGGTGTACGCCTCGGTCAGGCGGTCGAGTGTGCTGCCGGTCTGCTTCAGCCACTCGGCGGTGGGCGTCACGACGGTGACGACGGGGAGCTTGAACTGCTTGGCGAACTCGAAGTCGCGCTCGTCGTGGCCGGGGACGGCCATGATAGCGCCGGTGCCATACCCCGCCAGGACGTAGTCGGCGATCCAGATCGGGATACGCTCGCCGTTCACGGGGTTGACCGCGTAGGCGCCGGTGAACACGCCCGTCTTCGTCTTGGCGACCTCGGTGCGCTCGAAGTCGCTCTTGCGGGCGGCGGCCTCCTGGTACGCCTTCACGGCGGCGGCCTGCTCGGGCGTCATGATCCTCGGCACCAGCGCGTGTTCCGGCGACAGCACCATGTACGTGGCGCCGAACAGCGTGTCCGGGCGTGTCGTGAAGACGGTGATGTTCGCGGACTTGTCGGCGAGCGAGAAGTGGACTTCGGCCCCCTCGCTCTTGCCGATCCAGTTCCGCTGCATCTGCTTGATCGACTCCGACCAGTCGAGGCCGGCCAGGTCGTCGATCAGCCGCTCGGCGTAGGCCGTGATCCGCATCAGCCACTGGCGCAGCGGCCGGCGCTCCACGGGGTGGCCGCCGCGCTCGCTCTTACCGTCGATCACCTCCTCGTTCGCCAGTACCGTCCCCAGCGCCGGGCACCAGTTCACCGGCACCTCGGCCTGGTACGCCAGGCGGCGGTCGTCGCGATACTGGCGCACCGCCTTGTCGCCGCGGGCGGCGACCTCCGGCGGAATGGGCAGTTCGGCGATGGGGCGGCCCTTCCCGGCCGCGGCGTCGTACCAGGTGTCGTACAGCAGCAGGAAAATCCACTGCGTCCAGCGGAAGTACGTGGGGTCGGTCGTGTCGACCTCGCGGTCCCAGTCGTAGGAGAAGCCGAGCGACTGGATCTGCCGGCGGAAGGTGGCGATGTTCTGCTGCGTCGTGATGCGCGGGTGGACGTTCTTCTCCACCGCGTACTGCTCGGCGGGCAGGCCGTAGGCGTCCCAGCCCATCGGGTGGAGGACGTGGAAGCCGCGCATCCGCTTGTACCGGGCCAGGATGTCGGTGGCCGTGTACCCCTCCGGGTGGCCGACGTGGAGGCCCGCGCCGCTCGGGTAGGGGAACATGTCCAGGACGTAGAACTTGGGCTTGCCGGCGGCGGCCGGGTCACCGGGGTCGGGGGTGCGGAAGGTCTTGTTCGTCAGCCAGTACTGCTGCCACCGGCGCTCGACGTCGGCGGGGTTGTAACTCGGCATTGGCCTCGGCCTCGGTGTGTTGCCCGGTCTGGCTTACGGCGGCGGGATGACGTGTCAACGCCGGGTGCATGACGACCGACGGGCGGATCAGGTTCGGGCGGGCGGGGCGGCGGGAAATGACCCGGGGCCGGCGACCCGTGCAGGTCGCCGGCCCCGGGTTGTTAAACCGTCTGGCCTCACGAGTCGCCAGACGCCTTCGCGGGGCCGCCCTTCTTCTGCCCGCCGCCTCCGGCTGGCGGCGGAGCAGAACCGGCCTTCAGGTCGAAGTTGTGCGTGTTCGAGCCGGAAGAGATGTCCACGCTCAGCTTCGACTGGATGTTGTACTCGACCGGGATGACCTGATTCGTCTCCTCGACCTCGGTGCCGGGATCCGTTTCGCTCTTGACCTTCTTGCCGGTCGACTTCAACCAGGAGATCTGAACGGTGTACTTGCCGGCCGGGAGTTTGTCGCTCCGCGGGATCTCGTACCGCCCGCCGGTGATCCGGCCGGACGCAGCGGGGCTCTTCTCGCCGCTGGCGAAGAAGGCGATCCCGCCACCGTCCACGGGCTGGTTGTCGTACGTGACGTTGCCGGACACGCCCGCGCCGCTCCCGCAACCGGACACGACCACGAGGGCGAAAGAGGCGGCTGCCAGCAGGGAAATAACGCGGGGGCGGGTCATGGGGGGAGGGTCTCGCAAGATGGGAAGAAAGCCGGGCGGGGAGGTGCCCCACCCGGCATCACGTGGCATCAGTCGAAGGACACCGGCAGCCGGTCGTTCGGGTGCTGGAGCTTCTGGAGGGTGAACGGCGAGGCGAGCCCGAGTCCGCTGCAAAGGGCCGCCCCGTTGCACGCCGGGAACGCGACGTGTGAATCGTTCGGGTCGGCGTCGGTCCGATCGTTGAGGAAGCGCACGCCGCCGTCGCAGAAGGCGAACTGGGTTCCGCCGGTGTGGAGGCTGCTGTACGCCAGCCGCTCGTTATTGCCGTTCGTCCACGAGTTGACACCGGGTGGCAACTTGGGGTTGATCCCGTAGCCCGGTCGCCCTTCGAAGCTGGCCGTCGTGGACGTGGCCCGAGCAGCCCAAACGGCCGCCACGTTCGTGGTCCCGTCGCGCTCGCCGAGCAGGATGGTGTTGCTCGCCCCGTCGCGGACGGTGCCAGCGCTCAGGGGGTTGGCCTCGGTCCCGCCGGTGGTGCGCCCCGGCCCGAGAACCTCCTTGTTACAGACGTAGTTGCTGGTGCCGAAACTGGTGTGGTTGGTGTTCAAGTCGCCGAACGGGTCCGACGGGCAGCGGAACAGGCTGAGCTTGGTCTGGGCCAGTGCCAGGACCGCGGCGGACGGCCCGTTGATGCTGGCATCCGGCGAGGCGATCACCCCGAAGCTCGTGTACAGGTTGCCCTGCTCGATGTACGGCAGGATGAGCGTGCCCCAACTCCAGCCCGGGCTCGGGGCGACCGCGCCATTGACTGAAGTCAGCCAGCCGTTCGGGAAAGTCTTGTACGTGTCCTGATAGAGGTGCGCCCCGAGGGCGAGTTGCTTCAGGTTGTTCGCGCACTTCGTCCGGGCGGCGGCCTCACGGACCTTCTGGACCGCGGGCAGGAGCAGCCCGATGAGGATGGCGATGATGGCGATCACGACCAGCAGCTCGATCAGGGTGAAACCCCGCCGGCGCCGACTCGGAGGAGGCACGAACGAGAACTTCTGCACGACCTTCTCCAGGAAGAGTTGGGGGCGAACGTAGATCGGTACGGAGTAGGATGACGGGCTCTAAGAGCCCATGTTACGATCAAACCGGAGCGAACGCCAGCGAAAAGGCGGGGGCCGGGGTCATTTTTTACCGCCCGCACGGTGTTCGGGGCCCCGTCTGCGCCGGCGCTACAGTTACGACGCCGCGGCGCCGGAATGGTTTCAGGAACTCGCGGCGCGGGCCGTGTCGGCATCCAGGTAGCGCGCCCCGACCACCCAGAGGATTCCGCCCGCGAGGATCATCAGCGACGTGGCCAGGAACGCGTGCGTCAGCCCCCAGGCGTCGGCCGCCAGGCCAATTAGCGGCGGCGAGATCACGTCGCCGAGGGTGTGGATGACGAGGATGTTGATGGCGAACGCGGTCCCGCGGATCTCGGGGCGGGTGACGTTTGCCAGGATCGTGTTGGCCGGGCCGGTGTTGACGAACAGGCCGAACACCGCCACGAACAGCGGCAGCCAGGCCCACGGGAACGGCACGTAGAGCATCGCCACGAACAGCGGGAACGACAGCACCGTCCCCCACCCGGCGACCTGGAAGTACGCCCCGCGTACGCCCTTCGCCCGGAGGGTGTCGCCGAGCCAGCCGCCGAGGAGCGTCGCCCCCAAGCCGGACAGCACGACGATGGCGCCGAACCGGGTGCTCACGCCGCCGACCGTCGCCGAGTCGGGGGTCGGGGCCGCCTCGTAGACGCGCTCGCCGTACTGTCGCAGGCGCTCCGGCCCCAGGAGCTCCAAAAGTAGCGTCTTGAACGTGGGGAAGTCGTACTCCTTCTCGCCGGCCACGGCCCGCAACCGGGTCGTCACCTCGTCCGGCACCACCCGCGACTCGTCGCTGGCCTTCAGCCCCTCCAGCCGGGTCACCGCCGCCGGCGTCAGGGCGAACCGGGCCTCGCGCTGGAAGATGTACGTCGGGGCCCACGCCGCCACGCCGCCGAGTATGAACGTGGTGCAGGTCATCCCGGCGCAGCACAGCACGAACGACTTCACGCCCGAGAGCTCGCGGAGGACCGCGAGATAACTCGGCGACTTGGGCCGCGGCCCGGCCGCGACGGGGGCGTGGTGGACCCGCGGGTCGCGCATCAGAAAGCACAGGCCGCCCAGGATGAGCCCGGGGATCACCACCACCTGGAACGCCGTCCGCCACCCGTACGCCCCGGCCACCAGCCCCCCGACCACGAACCCCAGGGCACTCCCGACGGGGATCGCCAGGTAGAACCACGACATGACCTTGCCGCGGTCGGCGACCGGGTACATGTCCGAGAGCATCGACGGGGCCACCGGCCCGTAGGCCGCCTCGCCGACCCCGACCAGGCAGCGCGTCAGCACCATGACCCCGTAGGCGCTGGCGAGCCCCGACCCGCCGCTGGCCAGGCTCCACACGATCACCGCGATGCCGACCAGCGGCCACCGCGAGCCGCGGTCGCCGAACCAGCCGAAGACCGGCGAAAACAACGTGTACGTCACAAGGAACACGCTGGTGAGGAGGCCGAGCTTGAAGTTCAGGTCGGGGTCGGTCGGGTCGAACAGGGCGGCGTCCAGTTGCAGCATCGGCAGCACGGCCGAGAGCACCTGCCGGTCGATGTAGTTGAACAGGTTGATGGCCAGCAGCAACAGCAGCGCGGCCCGCGCCCCCGGCACCGGTTCCCGCGGCCCCGCCCCGCCCGTCGGCACGCCCGGCATGACCGCACCCCCGTTCCGTACCAGCCTGTTGATCGGCGGGGCTACGCTACCGTATAATCGGCCCCACGTCGATAACGACCCCGTACCGGCACGCGCGGAAAAAATCCGGGGCCCGCGGAATACCCGTGGGCCGGCCGCGAATACCCGGTCAGTCCACCCCCACCCTGGAGCCCGGCCATGTCGATCGACGACATCAAGAAGCGGTTCACGAACGAGATCAAGCTGCGGGCGTACGACGACAAGTACATCGACAAGGGCGAGGAGCGCGAGATCCTCCAGATTGCCATCCAGCTCGGCGTCAACATCGACAGCGCCCGCGGCGCGCTGGCGTCGGTGTGCGACGACAGCAACTATATCCTGGAGAGCTCGATCCTCCGCGAGGTCAAGGACCAGGTCGAGACCGCCGCTGGCAACGACGGCAAGGTCGACCAGAAGGAGTTCGAGCTGATCTTCCAGAACGCCAAGCGGAAGATGCAGGGGAAGAAGAACGACCGCGAGATCAAGAAGATGATCATCACGGTCATGGAGGAGACCGGCAACAACAAGGTGAAGACCGGCTGGTTCAGCGACTGGTACACGGCCCTGAAGCGCGACCTCGGGATGGCCTGAGTTCCGAGACCCGGGGCCGCGAGACGCAGGGACGGAGGTGCGAGATTCGAGGTCTCGCACCTCCGTCCCTGCGTCTCGCGGCCCTCAAGTCTCCTCACCGGGTTGCCGACAGCGTCCGAGTTCCTATCAAGTCACTTTCCCGTTCCCGGCACCTGGTTGGGTGACATGGTCGCAACGAAGAATCTCGGCAAGAGCCGGCAAAACCGCTGCCGGTTCTGCACCAAGGAAGGCTGTCCCCGCCCGACGTTCGTCGACTACAAGGACGTGGGGAACCTCAAGAAGCTCATCACCAGCCACGGCAAGCTGTACAGCCGCAAGCGGAGCGGGCTCTGCGCCCCGTACCAGCGGGCCGTGTCGGTGGCGGTGAAGCGAGCCCGGTTCATGGGCCTGCTCCCCTACGTCGGCGAGTGAGTCGCCCGTGAGCGCCGCGAAGCCCGGGGACGACCCCCCGGGCTTTCGCCACTTCCAGAGGTTCAGGGAGTGAGCCCGTGAGTGCGCACGTCGACGCCGCCTTCACCGAGGCCGTCCGCCTTCACCAGGCCGGCGACTTCGCCGCCGCGGAGCCCGCCTACCGCCGCGTCCTCGACATGAACCCCGCCCACCCCGGGGCACTCGTCAACCTCGGCGTCCTCACGGCGAAGCGCGGCGACCTGGTGACGGCCACGCAGTTGTACCAGGACGCCATCGCCGTCAACCCCGGCCAGCTCGACGCCCACTTCAACCTCGGCAACCTCCTCCGCAAGCTCGGCAAGCCGCTCGACGCCGCCGCGGCGTACCAAAACGCCGTCCGCATCGACCCCAACCACCCCCGGGCGTTCCTGAACCTCGGCCTCGCCGTGTCCGACGCCGGCGACTGGCCCACGGCCGTGGACTGCTTCCGGCGGGCCGTGGCGATCGACCCCGGGCTCGCCGACGGCTACAACCTGCTCGGCGACGCCCTCTACCGCCTCGGCCGACCGGCCGAGGCCGTCGGCGTGTTCCGCGAGTACGTCGCCCGCTGCCCCGACGACCCCCGCGGCCACCACAACCTCGGCCTCGCGCTCGCCGGCAGCGGCACCTACGAGGAGGCCGTCACGGAGCTGGAGCTCGCCGTCAAACTCCGGCCCGACTACGCCGACGCCTGTAACTCGCTGGGTGTCGCGCTCGAAGCCCTCGGCCGCGCCGACGAGGCCCAGGAGCAGTACCGCCGGGCCATCGAGCTGCGTGAGAACTTCGCCGACGCCTGGAGCAACCTCGGCACCAGCCTGACCGAACAGGGGCGCGTTCCGGAAGCCCTCGACGCGCTGAACACGGCGCTGTCGCTCCGGGCCGACGCCCGCACCGGCAGCAACCGGCTCCTCGCCCTTTGCTACAGTTCGGGCCAGGACGCGAACGACCTGTTCCACGCCCACGCGGACTGGGCCGGCCGGCACGCCGACGGGCTCCTCGGCCGGCCGCCGCGGGTGGTGGACCCGTCGCCGGAGCGGCGGCTGAAGGTCGGCTACGTCTCGGCCGACTTCCGCCAGCACACGGTCGCCGCGTTCATCGATGCGTTGTTAACGCACCACGACCGCAACCGCGTCCACGTCACCGGATACGCGAACGTCACGCGCGCCGACGAGACCACGGACCGCCTCCGCCGCCTCGCGGACGGCTGGCGGCCGATCACGCACCTGCCCGACGCCCAGGTCGCCGAGCAAATCGCCGCCGACGAGATCGACATCCTCGTGGACCTCAGCGGCCACACCGCCGGGAACCGCCTCCTCGTCTTCGCCCGCAAGCCGGCGCCGGTTCAGATCACGCTGTTCGGATACCCCACGACCACGGGGTTAAAGGCCATCGACTACAAGGTGTCGGACCCCACCGCCGACCCGCCGAGCGAATCCGGCGAGCAGTACGCCGAGCGCGTGCTCCGGTTGCCCGAAGTGGCCTGGGTGTACCGGCCCCCAGTCAACGCCCCGGAGCCGAACGCGCTGCCGGGGTTGTCGGGCCGGTCGTTCACGTTCGGCTGCCTGAACAACCCGGCCAAGCTGTCCGACGCCTGTGTCGCGGCATGGTCGCGCATCCTGAAGGCCGTGCCGAAGTCGCGGCTGGTGCTGCTCGGCGGTCGTTCCTCGGCGGCGGCCCGCGCCATCGCCGACCGGTTCACCCTGCACGGCGTCGTGTCCGACCGGCTGGAGGTCGTCTACCGGTTGCCGGCGGCCGAGTACCTCGAGGCGTACCAGCCAATCGACCTGGCCCTCGACCCGTTCCCGTACAACGGCGGCGTCACGACGTGCGACGCCCTGTGGATGGGGGTGCCGGTGCTCACCGTGGCCGGCACCGACTACCGCGGCCGGCAGGGGGGGAGCATCCTGACGAACCTGGGCCTGCCCGAATTTGTGGCCGATTCGCCGGACAAGCTGGTGGAGCTGGCCGCGAGCTGGGCCGAGCAACGGGCCGGACTTGCCGACCTGCGCGGCTCGCTTCGCGAGATGATGACCGCCAGCCCGCTGACGGACGCGGTGCGCTACGTGCGGAATCTGGAGGCGGCGTACCGCGAGGTGTGGATGCAGCAACTCTGATCCGCCGCTGGTGGCGGACCGACCACCACCGCTACGCCGCAAGTGGCGATTCCGTCACCCGGCCCGCTGCTGCCGTTCTTCCTCGTATTTGTGCAGCTTGTTGTACAGCGTCTTGAGGCTGATCCCCAGCTCGGCCGCGGTCGCCTGCTTGTTCGAGTTGTTCTTCGCGTACACCTGCAGGATGTACTCCATCTCGATGTCCGCGAGCGTCTTCCCACCGCCGCCGGCCGGGGCGTGCGCCGGGTGCGGGTGGTAGCCCGCGCTCACGGCCGTCGGGAACGGCACCGCGGCTGGCGCCTCGTACGCGGCCGGGCGGGCCGGCGCGGCCGCCCGGGGCGTGCGATTCGCCAGCGGCAGGTGCGTCGGCGTGATCGGCTGCCCGCCGGACATGATCCAGGCGTACTCCATCGCGTTCGCCAGCTCGCGGACGTTACCCTGCCAGTAGTCGTCCATCAGCACGCCGAGCACGTCGGGGCCGAGGAGGTGCGCCACCGCCTCGACGGGCCGCTTCGCCGCCCGGGCCAGCAGGTGCCGGGCCAGGTCGGGGATGTCCGGCTTCCGGTCGCGCAGCGGCGGCAGGTGGATGTGGAACATGTTCAGACGGAACAACAAGTCCTCGCGGAACGTGCCCTCGGCCACCATCTGCCGCAGGTCGCGGTTCGTCGCCGAGATCACCCGCACGTCGGCGATGATCGGCTCGTTCGACCCCACCGGGCGGATCTCGCCCGCCTCCAGGAAGCGGAGCAGCTTCACCTGGATGTTCTTGTCCAGCTCGCCGAGTTCGTCGAGAAACAGCGTGCCGCCGTTGGCGACCTCGAACAGCCCCTTGCGGTCCTTCTCCGCACCGCTGAACGAGCCGCGCTTGTGGCCGAACAGCTCGCTCTCGGCGAGCGTCTGCGTGAGCGCCCCGCAGTTCACCGGCACGAACGGCATGTCGGCCCGCTGGCTCTGCGAGAAGATCGCCCGCGCCACCACTTCCTTGCCGGTGCCCGTCTCGCCGGTGATGAGGACGCGCCCCTCGGTCGGCCCGATCCGCTCGACGAACTGCCGCACCGGCAGCATCGCCGGGCTCGTGCCGATGAGGCCGCCCGGCCCCTCCGCGGCCTGGACGCGGGTCTCAAGCGCGGCCGCCTTGTGTTTCAGCTTCCGCTTCTCCTGGATGCGGAGGAGCAGCGCCTCGATGTCGGCCAGCTTGCACGGCTTGGTCAGGTAGTCGAACGCCCCGAGCCGCAGCGCCTCGACGGCCGTCTCGGTGCTGCCGTAGCCGGTCATGATTACGGCTTCGGTGTCCGGCGACGCCTGCTTGAGCGCGGCCAGGACGGTGAGCCCGGCCTTGTCGTGCTCCATCCGCATGTCGAGGATGGCGGCGTCGAACGTGGCCTTCTTGATGACTTCGAGAGCGGTCTTACTGTCCGGGCAGACGGTAACCTCGTGGCCGAGCCGCGGCAGCTCGGTCTTCATGAACTCCCGCAGGTGCTGCTCGTCGTCGACGAACAGCAGCCGGAGCCGGTGGTGTGCGGGAGTCGGGATCGCCACAAGCCATCTCCTGATTCGCCGTCCGCCCCCGTAGACCAGGGGCACGCTGTCACGTCAAGGTGTGTTCGGTCACGCGGCGCGCTTCCCGGGGAACGGCAGGATCGCCGCCGGGTCGCTCTCCCCCGGCACCCCGGGCGTGCCCATGTCCCCGGCGTCCGCCAGGGGGATGCGCACGGTGAACGTGCTCCCCTTCCCCGGCCCCGCGCTCGTCGCCTGAATCTGGCCGCCGTGCTGGTCCACGATCTGGTGGCTGATGAACAGCCCCAGCCCGGTCCCCTTCCCCGTCCGGCTGCGGGTGTAGAACGGCTCGAAGATGTTCTGCAACGTCTCCTCCGTCATGCCGCACCCGCTATCGGCGAACGACAGCACCGCCGCCCCGTCGGCGGTGCCGAGGTGGATGGCGAGCGAGCCGGTTTCGTCCATGCTGTCGAGGGCGTTGACGACGAGGTTGAGGATGACGCTCTTGAGGTCCTGGGCGTTGACCGGGGCGACGACGTAGCCCTGCGGGTCGAACGTGATCGCCTTGCCGCGGCAGTTCGGCAGGTGCCGGGCCACCTCCAGCACGCCGCGGACGAGGCCGGCGATGTCGGTCGCCTCGCGCTTCCGCTCGCCGGTGCGGCTGAAGTCGAGGAGCTTCTGGGTGATCTCTTTGCAGCGGAGGGCTTCCTGCTGGATCATCTTGAGGTAGCGCGTCAGCACCTCGGCGTCGGCCGGCGGGGCGTGGGCGACGGCGTCCGCGAGGCGGCGTTCGAGCGCCTCCGAGCAGAACAGGATGCTGGCCAGCGGGTTGTTGATCTCGTGGGCGACGCCGGCGGCGAGGAACCCGACCGACACCATCCGCTCGCTGCGGACCAGCTGCCGGCTGCGGTCGTTCACCTGCTGGACGAGGTCGCGGTGGACGGCGCCGAGCCGGGCCGTCATGGCGTTGAACTCGGTGGCGAGTTCCTCGAGCTCGTCGCGCGTGTGCAGGACGATCGGGTGGGCGAAGTCCTGGGCGTGGACGCGCTGCACGCCCGCCTGGAGCTCGCGGATCGGGGTGTAGAACCACTCGCGGAAGTACACCATCAGCGCGGCGACGATGATGAGCATCTGCAGCGTCGAGCAGCCGACCACCCACAGGCTGCGGCGGATGGTGCTGTTCGACTCGCGGATCGACCGGCCGATGTCGCCGACGATGGCGTGGCGGATGTTCTGCCCGAGCAGGTTCGCCTCGTCGTACGCCTCGCGGACGTCCGGGTCCTCGCGCACCGACTTCAGCACCTCGTCCCCGGCCCGGGTGCCGGACACTTTCTTCAGCGCGGCCGTGAGCTTCCCCAGCGCCGCATCAAAGCGGTCGAGCAGGACGGTTTCGTCCTCGCCGCCCTCGGGGTCGAGGCCGAGCGACTGCGTGAGCTTGAGTTCGGTCCGGTACACGCCCGACAGGATGGTCGCCCGTTCCACCTGGCCGGACAGCTCGCGGTACTCGGTGGCCGGGTCGCTGAACTGGGCCGGCTGGAGGCCGGTGAGGTGGACAAGGACGACGCTGATGTTCTCGAGCTCGCACAGCTTCCGCTCGGTGACGCGGACGGTGCGGAGGTACGCGGTGAGGCCGTAGAGGGTGCCCCCGAGCAGCAGCCCGACGCTCCCCACGACCAGGGCGAGGCCGAGCATCAGCTTGTGCCGCAACCGCCGGGGACGCGCCACGGGGTGAGCCTCCATGCCGCCGCGGCCGGGCCGCGGGCGCCGCCGGCCGTCCGGCCCGTTCCGTGGGCCGTACCGGCGGCGCGGCGGGGACTCTACCAGGAGCGTTCTTACAGGCCCAGAGCAATTTTTACGGGCCGACCGGGCGGGAATTACACGCTCACGCCGCGGCGGCGGGCGCGACCGACGCCGCGGCCGGCTTCAGTTTCCCGACCAGCACCAGCGACACCGCCGCCGTCCCCGCAGCGACCCACCCGACGACCGGAAAGCCGTCGGGGTGGCGCGTCAGGATCGCGCCGGCGAGCACCGGGGCGAGCCCGGTCGCGGCGTGCTGCACGGCCGTGTTCAGGCTCATGAACGAGCCGCGCATGGCCGGCGCGCTCGCCCCCAGAAGCATCGCCTGTGCCGGTACCATCCGCCCGGCCGCCGCGACCATGAACCCGCTGACGAGCGCAGCGCCGCCCCAAAACGAAACCTGCGTCACGTACCCGACCACCACCGCCATCACCATCGCCGCGCCGGCCAGGACGCGGAAAAGCGCCAGCCGTGGGAAGCGGTCGGCGAGCCGGCCGACGACGTTCGTGCCGACGAACGTGCAGAGCCCGGCGACGAAGTAAATCCCCGCCAGCGTCCCCTCGCTCCATCCGTTCGCCTTGGTGTAGACGGGGGCGATGAACGCCGCGACGGTGAACGTGCCGAGCACCAGGAAGAAGCTGAAGGCGAAGCCCCAGAGGTGGTTCGGTACGCGGACCACCGCCTTGAACTCCGCCACGGGGTGCGGCCGAGGGCCCCTCATATGTCCTCGTACCGGCGGGAGTTGCACCCAGGCGACCAGCCACACCAGGCCGCTGAAGCCGGCCAGTACGACGAACGGCGCCCCACGGCCGTACAATTCGGCGAACTTGAGCCCGACCGGCAGCCCGAGCACGGACGCGGCGGCGAATGAGGACACGACGGCACCACTCGCCCGGCCGCGCTTCTCCGGCGGGAACACGTCGCCGATCACGGCCATGAGCGTCACCGCCGCCAGCCCGCCGAACACGCCGGCGAGCGTCCGGCCGGCCAGGAGCTCGCCGTAGTCGCGGGCCAGGCCGCAGAGTAGCGTGCTGACCGCGAACCCGCCGTAGAGGGCCAGTAGCGCCGTCCGCCGGTCGAACCGATCGATCACGGACGCGGCGACTAGACTCGCGATCCCCGCGGCCCAGGCGTACGCCGCGACCACCGAGCCGAACTGCGCCGGGTCGATACCGAGTTCCTTCTGAAGCCGGTGCCCCAGTGGCATGATGATGACGAAATCGACCATGTGGGTGAACTGCACGGCCACGAGTACGAGCAGCAACCCCCACTCGGAGCGGGTCAGCGGCGGGGCGGGAACGCGGTCGGCCATCAAAC
Source organism: Gemmataceae bacterium (assembly GCA_046350095.1). Classification (GTDB taxonomy): domain Bacteria; phylum Planctomycetota; class Planctomycetia; order Gemmatales; family Gemmataceae; genus Urbifossiella. The sequence goes on along the minus strand of JAXMBA010000010.1, from coordinate 86,115 downwards.
CCTCAGGCAGGCGGGGCCGGAACCCCATACGGAAGGGATACCGGCTGACGGGGTTCGCGCTAACCCAGTCCGGTGGGCGAACTTTGCACGGGAATTCGGGAACTTCGGTCGGCACGGGGCGTCTGACCCTGTAGAACGGCTCTCCCGCCCCACAACCGACCGGGCATTCCCGTCACAACTGGTTGCACGAGCCGACCTTCCGAGATACACTCGCCTTCACACGACCTTCGCCGCTCACCCACCGGCGACAGCCCAGGGAGTTCCAGATGTCCAGCGACCGTCGTCACTTCCTCAAGCACGCGATGGCGGGAGCGGCCGTGGCCGCCCCGGGTTTGGAGTTCCTGACCGGCCTCCGCGCCCAGGCTCAGACGATGCGACGGCGGCAGAAGAGCCTCATCATCCTGTGGATGAGCGGCGGCCCGACGACGATCGACCTGTGGGACATGAAGCCGGGCAACGCCAACGGCGGCGAGCACCGCCCGAAGGCCACCGCCGCCGGCAGCGCCGTCCAGATCAGCGAGCACCTGCCCAAGGTCGGCGCCCAGTTCCGCGACCTGTCCATCATCCGGTCGCTGAGCACCACCGAGGGCGACCACGCCCGCGGCACCTACCTGATGAACCACGGCCGGTCGCCGAACCCGCTCATCCCGTTCCCGTCGATCGGTTCGGTCCTGAGCTACTACCAGGGAATGGACGTCGAGGCCATGCGGAACGCCGATCTCCCGGCGTTCATCTCGGTCGGCGGCACCCGCGGCGAGGCCGGGTTCCTCGGCATGAAGTACGCCCCGTTCACCGTCCAGAACGCCGGCACCCCGCCGGAGAACGTGTCCCCGCCGAACGGCGCCGACATGCTCCGCCGGGCCGCCCTGTTCAACCGGCTCGAGGGCGGGTTCACCTCGAACGTGTCGATGGACGCCGCCCGCGCCCACCGCGAGGTGTACGAGAAGGCGCTGGCCATGGTCGTGTCAACCCGCAAGGACGTGTTCAGCCTCGACAAGGAGGCCAACGGCCAGCCGATCTCCGCCGCCCTGAAGGAGGAGTACGGCGCCGCCGGCCCCGGCGCCAACGGCTTCGGCCGGGCCGCCCTGCTGGCCCGCAAGCTGGTCGAGGCCGGCACCGCGTGCGTGCAGATCGAACTCGGCGGGTGGGACATGCACAACCAGATCTTCCCGACGCTCGCCAACCAGCGCCTGCCGGTCCTCGACAAGGCGATGGGCACCCTGGTGAAGGACCTGAAGGACCGCGGCAAGCTGCAGGACACCGTGATCGTGTGGATGGGCGACTTCGGGCGCACGCCGCGGATCAACCAGAACGCGGGCCGCGACCACTTCCCGCGCGCCTGGAGCGTGGTGGTGGGCGGCGGCAACATCAAGGGCGGCATCGCCTACGGGGCCACCAGCGCCGACGGCATGGACGTGACCGACAAGAAGGTCGGCATCCTGGACCTGTACGCGACGCTCTACAAGGGCCTGGGCATCGACCCGACGCCCGAGACGAACGCCTCCGTCCGCGACAACATCGGCCGCCCGTACTACATCGCCGGCGACAAGCCGACCTGGATCACCGACCTCGTGAGCTGAGCCGGGTCCGCGTGCGAAGCACCGAGGGCCGCCGGGGTGACCCGGCGGCCCTTCTCGTTTTGCCGCTTTCCACGTGGCGTGGGACGTTCCGCCGCACGCGGCGGAACGCACAGTCTTACTCTGCCAGCTCGCCCGTGCGCGGGTCGTAGGACACCGTGAAGAACCGATCCAGCCGCGCCTTCGTGGCGTCGCCCGTCTTCAGCCCCTCGGTGAAGTAGCGCACCCGCTGCTTCGACGTGCCGTGGGTGTAGCTCTCCGGCGACGACCACCCGCGCGACTGCTTCTGGAGCCGGTCGTCGCCGATCGAGTTGGCGGACTTGATCGCCCCCTCCACGTCGCCGGGCTCGATGAAGTTGAACTTCTTCTGCCCGTGGTACGCCCACACGCCGGCCAGATAGTCGGCCTGGAGCTCCAGCCGCACCGAGTACTGCTTCTCGTCGCGGCGGCCGCGGTGCTCGTCCACCCGCGCCGAGTAGCCGAGCAGGTTCTGGACGTGGTGCCCGACCTCGTGGGCGAGCACGTAGGCCTTCGAGAATTCGCCCTTCGACCCGCCGAGTTTGCCCGACAGCTCCTCAAAGAACGTCGGGTCGAGGTACACCGTCTCGTCGGCGGGGCAGTAGAACGGGCCGACCGACGACGGGGCGTTTCCGCAGCCCGTGCGGACGCCGTCGGAGAACAGCACGAGTTTCGGCTTCTGGTACCCGCGGCGAACGTTGTAGCCGTTCTTCGGGTCGCGGAACTGCTCGTCCCACACCTTCTCGGTGTAGTTCAGCACCACGGCGAAGAACTGCTTGGTCTTCTCGTCGCCCGGTTGCGGTGCACGGGCCTGTCGCTCGCCGCCGCGGAAGCCGCTGAGGTCCACGCCGAAGATCAGGCCGAGAATCACCAGAACGATGCTGCCGCCGCCGAGGGCCACGCCGCCGCCGAGGCCGCCCATCCCGCGCCGGTCTTCGACGTTGGAGCTCTCTTCGCCGCCTTCCCACTGCATGTGTCGTCCTCCGGTGGAGAGATGCTGGCCGCAATGCAACCGGCGCGCCGGTCAGCTACCGGCCGGCTGGGCCACGGCGAACCGCTTCAGGTCGTCGAGGTCGACGAACTCCAGGGCGTGCATGTGCGTCGCTTCCAGGTCCACCGGGCACGCCACCCCCGCTTCGAACGCCTGCTTCCAGCGGGTGATGCAGACGCACCAGCGGTCGCCGGGGCGGAGGCCGGGGAAGCCGAACAGCGGCACCGGCGTGCTCAGGTCGTTGCCGATTTGCTGCTGGAAGGCGAGGAACTCGGCGGTGACCTGGCAGCAGATGGTGTGCAGCCCCTCGTCGTCGGGGCCGGTGTTGCAGCACCCGTCGCGGTAGAACCCGGTGAGTGGCTTCGTGGAGCACGTCTTCAGCGGCCCGCCCAACACGTTCTTGGCGTTCGGCATGATGTCCCTCGGCGGTGGTTACGACGGGGTCATCATAGCCGCGACGACTACCGACCGCACAGCGGGGTGGTCCATGAGGAACGTGTGCAGCGCGGGCACGAGCACCGGTTCGTCGGCCGGCACGATCCGCGTTTCGGCCACACTCACGAGGCCGTCGTTCGGCTCGCCGCCGAACAGGCTCCAGCGGCGGGTCGCGCCAGCGGTCCCGGCGACGAGCGTGTACGGCACGGCGGGCACCGGCACGGCTTCGGAGGAGCGGAGGAAGCGGCCGCAGTCGCGGGTGAGCCAGCGGAACGGTGCGACCCGCGAGGCGAGAACGGCGGCGCGGGCGGGCGGGTTCGGCGAGCCGAGGAGAACGAGCCGCCGCACGTTCGGTGCGGGCCCGTCGGCGAGGGCGCGGCGCAGCAGGAGGCCGCCGAGCGAGTGGCCGACGAGGCCGACGGGACCGCGGAGCTGGCGCAACAACCGCGCGAGGCGGGCGGCGATGCGCGGGACGGTTTCGAGCGTCGGGGAGTAGCCGAAGAAACGCGTGCGGTGGCCTGCGCGGCGGAGGGCCGCCGCGAGGCCGAACATCGACAGCGGCGTCCGGCCGAGGCCGTGAACGAGCAGGACGAGCATCGAGGATTCCGCCGCTTGCGGCTTCGAGTCTCACCGCGCGAAGCCGCGAGCGGCAGCAGAGTTAGCTGGGCAACAGTTCCTTCACGGCGTCCTGCTCCTCCAGCAACTCGGTGAGAGTGATCTTCATCCGCTCCTTGCCGAAGGCGTCGTGCGACAGCTCCTCGACGACCTGCCACGGGCTGCCGTTCGAGGTCGTACAGGGGTAGCCGAACACGAGCCCCGGCGGCACGCCGTACTCGCCCTTCGAGATGACTGCCGAGCTCGTCCAGTCGCCGGCCGCCGTGCCGCGGAGCCAGGTCTTGACGTGGTCGATGGCCCCGTTCGCGGCCGACAGCGCGCTCGAGAGCCCCCGCGCCTTGATGACCGCCGCGCCGCGCGTCTGCACCGCCGGCACGAACGTGCCTTCGAGCCACGCCCGGTCGGTGATACTCTCGGTGGCCGGCTTGCCGCCGATCTTCGCGTTCGTGAAGTCAGGGTACTGCGTGTTCGAGTGGTTCCCCCAGATGGTGACGTTCGACACCGCCCCGTTCGGCACGCCGGCCTTCTTGGCCAGCGCCGACACCGCCCGGTTGTGGTCGAGGCGGGTCATCGCGCTCCAGCGGTCGTGCGGGATGTCCTTCCCGTTCTGGTACGCGACCAGGCAGTTGGTGTTGCACGGGTTGCCGACGATGAGCACCCGCACGTCCGACGCCGCCCGGCGGGCCAGCGCCTGCCCCTGGCCTACGAAAATCTTGCCGTTCATGCCGAGCAGGTCCTTCCGCTCCATCCCCTGCTTGCGCGGCGCGGCGCCGACCAGCAGCGCCCAATTGACGCCGTCGAACGCCTTCAGCGGGTCGTCGGACACATCCACGCCGTCGAGGGTGGCGAAGCCGCAGTCGTCGAGTTCCATCGCGACGCCTTCGAGGGCGCCGAGGGCGGGGGTGATTTCGAGCAGCTGGAGGCGGACCTTCACGTCGGGGCCGAACACCTCGCCGGACGCGAGCCGGGCGAGCATCGAGTACGCCACCTGACCGGCCGCCCCGGTCACCGCCACGCGGACCGTCTTGGACATCGCTTCGCCTTCGCGTCAGGGGAGGATCAGGCCACGTCGCTATGACTAGCAACCGCGGGCCGCCCCTTCCACCCGACCGGCCGCCCCAGCGCCGCCGTCCACTGCAGCGCGAGCAGCAGAATCACCCCCACCGGGTGAAGTACCGCCCCGACAAGCGACGCGCGGAACCACACCGCCGTGGCAAGCCGCAAGCCGACGCTCAGCCCGACCGCGACCCACGCCAGCGGCTCGACCGGTGCGACGAGCCACGGCAGGACGTGCCCGCCGGCGAGCAGTACCGTCCACACCGGCAGCTGCGACGCGGTCGCCATCCCCTCGCGGGCGTTCTTCGACAGCCCGAACCACACGCCGGCCGCGTCGCGGTACATGCGGCACGCGGCGACGCGGCTCGCGTCGCACACGTCGGTGTGGAAGCCCTCCCGGCGGTACGCCCGCGGCAGCGTCAGCCCGTCGTGCCGGGACGACTTGACGGCCGCGTGCCCGCCGACGGTGGCGTACGAGTCGCGGTCCGTGAGGAACCACTGCCCGCAGCCGGCGCCGAACGCGGCCCAGCGCGAGAACCGCATGCCGGGCATCGGCAGGTAGCCGACCAGCAGCCAGTTGATGAGCGGGATCAGCAGTTTTTCGAGAAGCGTGCCCGTCTCCTGCCGCGGGAAGCCGCTGACGAGCGCGGCTCCGTTGCGGGCGCGGAAGGCGAGGAGCCGCGCGAGTGCGTCGGGCGTCAGCCGCACGTCGGCGTCGAGGAAGCACAGCAGCGGGTAGCGTGCGAGTTTCGACAGGGCGAAGCAGGCGTGCTTGCCGTTCCACCCCGGGGGTAGTTCTCGGATTCCACCCGCACGCGGGCGTCCTTCTTGGCGATCTCGGCCACGACCGCCGCTGTCCGATCGGTCGAGGCGTCGTCCAGCACGATCACTTCGACCGACCACCGGCGGACGCCAGCACCGCCTCGACGCACGACCCGACGCCCGCTTCCTCGTTCCGAGCCGGGATCAGCACCGACACCCGTGACACCACGGTGTCACGCGGCGGCCGGCGGAAGAAGAACGCGTTCGCCGCCGCCGTCGGCCGGCGCCGCCGCGAGGCCGATGCAGAGCCACGCCAGCGTCACGGCCGTCCCCCCCGTGCGAGGGGTCGAGCGCCGGCCCGTCACCAGCGCCTTGAGCCGCCACCAGTCGTATACGCCGCCGATACCGGCCGACCCGCCGAGCACCGTCGTGAAGCGGGCCGGGTCGCGGCTCATGGCGTCGGCGTTCGAGCGCGCGTCGAGCGTCTGCGCCGCCGCTCTTCGATGAGCCGCGTCCACGCCCTGCCGTCGAGCCCGGGTGGTCCGCGACGCGGATCAGCTTGCCGACGCGGGCCAAGCGCCTCGGGGGTGCGTTCCGCCCAGAAGGCGTACTGGGCGCCAATGGCAACACGACGCCGCGGTCGAACCGGGCCGCGAGGTGGCCCACGCCCGACCGCAAGGCCAGCGGCCGCCGCGCACGTCGGAAAATCGGCCCCTGTGCCGTCACCCAGAGCACGCGGTCTGGCTCGACAATGAGTTGCCCGACGCGGAGGAACTCGGCCGCGCCACGAAATGAAGTGGTGTCCACGCCGACGAACCCGAGGCGACCGAAGATCCGGTATTGGGTGCTGCCGCGGCGTCGATGGCGGCGAACTGGTCGCGGCCGCGAAGGCGGACAGGACGACGCCGACGAGCGGGTCCCACCCCCACGCGGGTGGTTCAGCACCGACAAGGACGGCTCACCCGCCGGGGAATGCCGCCCTCGACTTCGCCAGCCGGACGGCGTGGACGTGCTTCCGGACGCTACCGGCGACGTAGCGGCGAAAAGCCACGAACGAGCCACGGCCAGGGCGCGGCAACTCGGCCACGTCACACCCCGACGGGTTCGGAGCGCGGCGGCGCCCTTCGGCGCGCGCGGTCCTGGTCGAGGGCGTCGGCGGCGATCCACCCGCTCATCAGCACCATCGGCATCCCCGCTCCGGAGCGCCGCCCTGCCGGCCAGGTACAGCCCACGCACGTCCTTCGACCGGTTCGCCGGCTTGAACCGCCGTTCCACACGCCGTGGCTCGCCAGCCCGCAATGGCTCCCGTTCAGGACGTGGTAGCGGTCGTGGATGTCCTGCGGCGTGAGTGCCGCCTCGAACACGATCCGCTCCTCGATGTCCGGCATCCGGCCCGTGGTCTTGAGCTTGTCCAGAATCGTGCGGCGGTACGCGGGGAACATCCGACCCCAGTCGTGGTGCGGGGCGCAGGTACGGCGTGAACCAGTACGTACAGCGCCGCCGCCGGGGCGCCGTCTCGGGCTCGGTGCGGGCCGTCGCCGCGAGGTAGCACGTAGGGTCGGGGCGGGTTCGCCCTTCGTGTAGATGAATTTGTCGAACTCCCTCGTGCGGGTCGCGGCTGAACACGAAGTCGTGGTGCAGCAAGTGGTCGTAGGCCCGGTCCAGGCCCAGGTATTGGCGACCACGCCCGAGCACGCCGGTTCGTACCCGCGGCGGCCGGCGAACTTCTTCGCGGCAACCGCCGCCGTGTCCCGCAGCAGCTCGGCGTGCGTCCGGCACGGTGTCGGCGTTCGACACTACCGCGGCGAGCCGCACCACCTCGCCTGAGTCCGTCTCCACGCCGGTGACGGACGTGCCGTTGTCGGTCAGGATGCCGCACGCCGCAGCCCGCGCAGGTCCACGCCCAAGTCTTCGGCGAGCCGCGTGAGGGCCTCGGGCACGGGCGTGGGTGCCGGCCCGCGGGTACCACACGCCCTCGCCGGTCTGCATGTGGGCGATGCCGCACAGCACCGCCGGCGACGCCATCGGGCTGGAGCCGACGTACTGCGTGAAGTGGTCGAGCATCTGGGCGACGCGGGCGTCCGGCGTGTACTTCCGCACGGTGCCCGCGACCGACCGACCCATCCGCATGGAGAGCACGTCGGCGAGCAGCTTCGGGGAGAAGCCGGCCTTCCAGTCGATCATGTCCCCGATGCCGCCGATCGAGTGGTGAAGTATCGCTCCCGCGAGATCCGGTCGACCGCTGCGACAGGGCGTGGAACGCCCGGTACCCTGGCCCGACCCGGTGCCGGGGGCGTAGCCGTCGAGCCGGTCGGCCATCGCCTCGACGTTCTCTTCCAGGTCGAGGATCGAGCCGTCGGTGAAGAAGCGCCGCCACTGCGGGTCGAGGCGGACGAGGTCGAGGTAGTCTTCGATCGGCCGGCCGGCCTCGTCGAAGACGCGGTGCAGGACCGACGGCAGGGTGAGGATGGTCGGCCCCATGTCGAAGCGGAAGCCCGCCTCGCTCAGGACGGCCGCCTTCCCGCCGAGCCAGGGCCCGCTCGAAGAGCGTGACGGCGTAACCGCGGGCCGCGAGCACACAGCGCTCGCCAACCCCGCCAGCCCGCCGCCAATGACGCCGACCCGATCCGCTCGTTTGCCCACGGTCCGCTCCTTCGATCCGAGCTCGTATCAACGGCGGCGATTCTACCGGGCGTACGCCGCCGCCGGAAGGTCTTTCGCCCCCGGCTTGCCGAGCCACGCCGCGTCGCGGCCGAAGTCCTCGAGCAGCAGCCGGCTCGTGATCCGCGCTTTTCGACTCGTAGATGACCGGCACCCGGCTCCTCGGGGTGCGTGCCGCCCCGACCAGGTAAACGCCGTCCACGTCCTCGAACCGGTTTCGCGGCCGCAGGTGGAGCATCTGGCGGAAGGTGTGTGCCAGGTTGAACGTCGCCCCGCGGTGCACGGCGTATTTCGTCTCCCAGTCGTCCGGCGTTACCACCCGCTTCAGCTGGATGCGCTCGACGTCCGTCAGCCCGATCTTGCCGAGCTGGCGGAGGAGCCGGCCGAAGGCGGCCGCCTCACGCTTCCAGTCCACGTTCGGGTGCCGGTGTGTCACGGGGGCCAGCACGTACAGCGTGCTCTTCCTCGCTGGCGAGCGTCGGGTCGGTGACGCACGCGTTCTGCACGTAGAACGAGCTGTCGTCCGTGAGCACGTGGCGTTCCGTGATGTCGGCCAGGTTCGCCATGTAGTCGTGCGACGTATAGATGGTGTGGTGAGGGCACGTCGTCCTGCGTGCCGTCCAGGCCCAGGTACAGCATGAACGTCGAGCACGAGAACTGCTTCTTCGCCAGCTTCGCGCGTCGGCGTCCACCGGCGGCGGAGGCGGTCCGGATCAGCTTCGTCATCGCGTCGGCGAAGTCCGCGTTCACCACGACGGCGTCGGCCCGCAACTCACCGGCCGGGTGCACGCCGACGCGCGCCGGCCGTCGAACAGGAGTTCCTCCACCGGCTCGCCGAGGGAGAACCGCACGCCCATGTCCGCGGCCACGCGGCCATGGCCTCGCTCACCGCGCCGCAGCCGCCGGGTGCCAGACGCCGTACTCGTACTCCAGGAACGACAGAATCGAGAACAGGCTCGGGCAGTTGAACGGGGACATGCCCAGGTACTTCGACTGGAACGTGAACGCCAGCCGGACCCGCGGGTCGGCGAAGTATCGGCTACCGCGCTCCACCGAGTTCCACGGCCGCAGCAGCGGGGCCAGCTTCAGCAAGTCCCAGCTGAGCAGGTCCTTTTTCCAGCCCAGGAACTGGCGTTCGAGCACGGGGCGAAAGCCCTCGAGCTTGGTGCGGTTGTCCGCGAGGTAGCGGTCGAGGTTCGGGGCGTCGGCGGGGCGAGTTTCGCACCTCCGCCTTCATCCGGGCCACGTCGGGCGTACAGTCGAGCCGGCCGCCCGACCCGTACACGAGGCGGTACTCGCGGGTCGAGCCGCGTCATCGGCACCTCGGCGGCAGGTCGTGGCCGACCAGTTTCAGAATCTTGCGCTCCAGCACCAGCGGGTAAAGGAAGAACGTGGGCCCCAGGTCGAAGCGGAAGCCGTCGGCCTCGATGGTGTGGCAACGCCCGCCGACGCGCGGCAAGCGTTCGACGACGTGAACGTCCAGGCCGGCGTGGGCGAGGAGCAACGAGGCCGCGAGCCGCCGGGGCCGGGCGCCCACCACGATGAGCGACCTTGCGGGGCCGTTGGGTGCCGGTGTGGGGCTCTGCGGGGGAATCGACAGGAGCCAGCGAGGGCATGCGGTGGTCCGGCGTCGGCGGGCGGAACGAACACACAATAGTAGCGGGGCATGCGACGGGAAAGCCAACGGTTTCGTCCCGAAGAACCACCCCGAACACCGGACCACCTACAACAGCATCACACAACGGAGCCGCCGTGTCCGTAGCAACCCTCACACCGGCCGCCCTCAGAGCCGCTGCCGACGCCCTTCCCCGCGTCCGTCTCGCACACCTGCCGACGCCGCTGGAAGAAGTCCCGCCTCGCCGCGTCCGTCGGCGGCGGCGTCCGCGTGTTCGTCAGCGCGACGACTGCACCGGCCTGCTACTGGGCGGGAACAAGGCCCGGCACAACGAATTCTCCTCGGCGACGCCGTCGACCAGGGCTGCGACGTGGTGGTTCAGCGCCGGAGTTCAATCGAACAACTGCCGCCAGACCGCCGCCGGTGATGCCAAACCTCGGCGCCTAGAATGCCGCCTGTACCTGAGCCGCGGGTACTACCGCACCGAGCCGCAGGGGAACCTGGCTGCTGGACTACCTCGTCGGGGCGAAGGTCGAGTTCACCGACGCGGCCATCGGGCCGGAGTTGGACGCCTCGCCGCGCGGCGGCCGAGTTCCGCCGCGGGCCGCACGCCGTACTTCTGGCACCGCCTCGGCGCGTGGTGCCGCTCGCGGCCGTCGGCTACGCCCTGTGCGTCGCCGAGATCGCCGATCAGCTGGAGTCCTGCAGGGCCTGGGTGCGGACGCACTTACGTCGTCGTCGCGGGGCGACCGGGGCCGGCGTCGCGCTCGGCGCCGCGGCGTTGGGTTTGAGCTCTGCCGTGCGGCTGATCTGCCCGATGCACTGGCCCTGGCACATCCCTACCGCCATCGCCGCTGACGCAAACGCCGCCGCCGAACGACTCGGGATCGACCACAGATTGCGGCCCGAAGACATCGACGCTGATGAGAACTTCATCGCCCCCGGCTACGGGCTCCCGTCCCCCGCCGGCCGCGAGGCACTGCATCTGCTGGCGACGACCGAGGCGATACTGACCGATCCGGTCTACTCGGCAAAGGCGTTGGCGGGGCTAATCGCGGACGTGCGGGCGCGGAAGTACCGACCGGGAAGCGTGTTAGTGTTCTTCCACACGGGTGGAGTGCCAGCCGTGTTCGCCGACCCAACCAGCGTGCTGACCTGATGACGCTGTTTGGTGCGACGAACTGACTTGTTTCCGCGACCCGAACGCAAACACGCCGGAAACAAGAATCCCGGTCGGAGTGCTCAGCAGCAGACGCGGTTGCGGCCGCCGCGCTTGGCCTGGTAGAGGCGGTCGTCGGCCTGCTTCAGGAGCGCCGCGGGGGTGATATCCGGGTCGCCCGCCGTGGTGGCAACGCCGACGCTGATCGTCAGCCGGATTGGGGTGGTCTCGAACCGGAAGGGGTGGCCCTCGACGAGACTCCGAACCCGTTCAGCGGCCCGGCACGCCTCTTCGCACCCGGTCTCGACGAGTACGAGGCAGAACTCCTCGCCACCGGAGCGGGCCAACAGGTCTTCCTTCCGGACCGTGTCGTTCACGCGTGCGGCCAACTCGCGCAGCACGAAGTCGCCGCACAGGTGGCCGTGGGTGTCGTTGATCCCCTTGAACTTGTCGATATCGAACATCAGCACGGAGAGCGGCCGGTGGTGCCGCTGGCTGCGTGCCACCTCGCGGTCGAGAAACTCGCCGAGCGCCCGTTGGTTGTGGACCCGGGTAAGCCCGTCCTGGATGGTGAGGCGGTAAATTTCTTCGTGGTACTCGGCCTCGATGTTCCCGCCGGCGAGGTAGCGGTAAATGCAGTTGCCGACGCGGAGGTAGTCGCCGTCGTGGAGCTCGGTCGGCCCGTCGAGCGGGCGGTCGTTCACGAACGTGCCGTTCGTACTCCCCAGGTCACTGACGAAAAACCCGTCGGTGGCGTTCTCGATGCGGGCGTGGCGGCGGCTGACGGAGTTGTCGGTGATCCGAACGTCGCAGTCGTCGCCGCGGCCGACGACGAGCGGCTTGTCGCGCAGAGGGTAGCGGGAACCCATCGCCGTGCCAGTCGGGTAGATGTGAACCAGGCACGCGTCCCGAGCGGCGGACAGGAGCCGCTTGGGCGTCGAAATCCAGGTGTCGGTCACTTTCTCGGCCATCACCCAATCCCGAGACGGGAATCGGGTGAAGCCTAGTTCACGAATCGGCCGCGGACCAACCCCAGCCGGCGATCGGGAGAGAATCTCGCCCGCTACCGCGGGCCGAGCACGGCCCCGACGCCGGTGATGCGCGCCCGCGGCTTGGTCAGGTCGATGAGCAGCGGCTCGCGGGTGACCTGTTCGGTGGTGTTCCCGGCGGCGTCGCGGGCGGTGACTTTGAGGTACACCCGCGGCGGGAGCCCGGCCGGCACCCGCCAGGCGTAACGGCCGGTGTTCGCCACCCGTCGGGCGGTCGTCGGCCCGACGGCCCCGACCTGCACCACCGGCCCGTCCGAGCCGACGACCGGCCGCCACGGCCCGGTCGGGCTGTCGCTCCATTCCAGCGTGATGGGGTCGTCGCCGAAGTTACGGTCGGCCGCCTCCCACTGCAGCACGAGCGCCGTCGGGTCGGCCGGGTCCGAGCTCGGCGGGAAGATCGTGACGGTCGGCGCGGTGATGTCCACGACGACGCGCACGTCCGGGGCGTCACCGGGGGCCGGGGTGGCGTCCGAGAGGCCGGCCCCACTGACGGGGACCAGGCGGAAGCCGTACGGGCCTTCGGGCTGCGAGTTCGACGGGATGCCGAGGTTGACGCGAACGGTGGGGTCGTTGCCGGCGTGCTTACTCCACCACACCCAGGTGCGGCCGTCGTCGCGTGTCGCCCAAAGGTCGACGCGGGAGATGCCGGACGGGCCGCGCTGGTCCACCTGGTACGAGAGGTCGAACTGGAGCGACTTCACGACCTGGGCGCGGGACGCCTCGAAGGCCGGGCCGGCGGCGGGGGCCGGGTTGCCGTGAGCCACCGGGGCGACGGCGGTTCGGGGGTCGAACGTCGGCACAGCGCCGCCCGGTGTCGGGCTGGTGACCGGCGGCGTCGCGTTGACGATCGGAGACATCGCGTTGATCGCCGGCGCGGCCGGGAGGGGTGCGGGCGGCGTGGGGGCCAGCGGGGCAGCCGCCGGCGGCGTGACCGGGGCCAGCGGCTCCAACACCCCCGCGGTGGGCGTGAGGGCGGGCGCCGGCGGAATTACCGGTGGCGGCCCGCCGGACAGGCTGACGCTCGTTTGCGGCGCCGGCGCCCCCACGGCGACGATGTCGCGGAGGCCCTCGCCGGTGTTCCCCGCCAGGTCGGCAACGGTCACACGCACCTGGACCGGCCCCGTGGTGCCGGACGGGAAGCGGACGCCGTTCCGCGGCCCCGGCGGCAACGTCACCTCGCGCCAGTCGTCCGCCGGGCCGTCGGCGCGGCGGAAGGTTACTTTCGTGGCGGCGTCGTTCGGGTGGTCGTCGCGCACGTCCCACTCGACCACGACTTCTTCGCCGGTTCGGCGCGAGCCGCGGAACTCGACCACCGGCTTGACCGTGTCCACGAGCACCTTCATCGCCGGCGGCTCGGAGGTGAGGTTCGGCGGGTCTTTCTTGCCGGCCCGGTCCACGATCACGATGTGGAACCAGTAGCTGCCGTCCTTCTGGGCGGTGTAGCTGAACTCGGTCTTGTCGGGCAGCACGGTGGCGACGAGCGGCCACGTCTGCCCCTTGTCGGCGGACGCGTACAGCTGCACCTGGCCGATCCCCTTGCGGTCGCCCTTGTACTCGATCGGCAGGGTGATGGTGCGCCCGGTGAGCGGGTAGTAGTCCGGGGCGGCGGCCGGTGGTTGGGCCAGCGTCAGCCCCAGCACGGCGGCGAGCGTCGCAGTCATCATCCCCTCCCCGGGGGGTCGGGCGGCGGTACGTCGTCGGGTGGTATCGGTCGTGCGGGCCAAAAACTTCAGCATTCCGCGGCACGGGGCCGGAATTCTTCAAGTCCTGCGGCCCTCGCCCCCCTGCCCCGCCGCCGTATCACACCCCCACGGCCGCGGTCTGGGCGGGCCGAGGGCTCTGGAGTGGGCGATGTCACCGGCCGAGTTGCGGCAGTTGTTGGCGGACGTGAAGGCGGGCCGCGTGCCCACCGAGGAAGCGGCCGCGCGGCTGAGCGAACCCGCCGTCGGCGACTTGGGATTCGCCACACTCGATCTCCATCGCAAGGAGCGGTGTGGCTTCCCCGAAGTCATCCTCGCCCAGGGTAAGACTGCGGAGTGGGTCGAACACGCCGTGCGCCGGATGAGCGCGGCCGGGCAGGACTGCTTCGTCACGCGGCTGTCGGACGAGCAAGCCTCGCACCTGGCCACGCACTTCCCGCAGGCGGAACACGACCGACTGGCCCGGACGCTGTGGCTCCCCGCGGGCGTGGGTCGGCCGCCGCTCGTCGGTAACGTCCTCGTCGTGACGGCCGGGACGGGAGACTTACCCGTGGCCCAGGAAGCCGTGGTGACGGCCCGGGTGATGGGCGTTCACGCCGACCTGATCGCGGACGTGGGCGTGGCCGGGATTCACCGGGTACTGCGGCATCGCGACCGGCTGGCCGCGGCGGACGTGGTCGTGGTCGTGGCCGGGATGGACGGGGCGCTGCCGAGTGTCGTCGGCGGGCTGGTCGATTGTCCGGTCATCGCCTGCCCCACGAGCGTCGGCTACGGGGCGGCGTTCGGCGGCCTCGCGGCACTGCTGACGATGCTCAACAGCTGCTCGGCCGGCGTCTGCGTCGTGAACATCGACGCCGGGTTCAAGGCGGGGTACGTCGCGGCGCTGACGGCCCGTCGAGTCGAAAGCGCCCGCCGGGTCAGCGCGTGAGCGGGAACGGCGCCTCGGGGGCGATCGGGCCGGGAACCTGAGCCGCGGCGGGGACAGTCACCGCCGGCGAGAGAGCGCCCGGAGGGGCCGGCGGTTGCAACGGCACCTCGGCGAGCGTCGACACGGGCGGCGCGCTCGGGGCCGCGCCGCGGGCCGTGGTCGGCGCCGCCGGCGGGGTCGTGGGAGTGTAGTTGGACGGAGTGAGTTGGGGCACGACCGGGCCGCCCGGAAGCGGAGCGCCAGGCCCGTAGTTGCCGGGCGTCACCGGGGCGTTGATGCCGCCGGTGTAACCGGGCGTCGGGACGCCACCCTGGGGCGTGGTTCCGGGCTGGTAGCTGGGGCCGTTGGAGAGGCCGGAGCCGCCGGTGGGGCGGCTGATGTCCGGGACGGTGGTGCGGGCGCCAGGCGGGGTGACGTTGCCGGCCTTGGCCTTCGACACCGGCGGCGCCTTCCCGGCGTGATCGCCCGTGCAGCCGACGATGCCGGCACAGCCCAACAGCCCGGCCCCGAACAGGGCCACCCGCCCGCGCAGTCCGTGCGGCATCGGTCGCTCCCTCGACCCGCGCGATCGGCCGGCGTCCGTGCCGGCCGCACCCCCGCCCGGCGTCCCTGCCGGGTGTGTCGGGGGTGGTCACGCGTGGGGGCGGGCCGATACCGCCGTTCGGGCAGCGGGTCAAGCCGACCCGGTGCGGTCAGTTCTTCGGCGGCATCGCGGGCGCCGGAAGTGCGACCGGCACAGGTGCGGCCGGCGGCACCAGCGCCGGGGCGCCCACGCCCTGGGCCCCCCCGCGGGCCGTGCCCTCGGGGTCGGTCATGGTCGCCAGCTCGCGCGGCAGCGGGAACGCCGGGTCGTCCGGGAAGTACTGCGGGTAGTGTTGCAGGTAGCGCGGGCTCGGCAGGGTCATCCCGCCGACCCACGTCTGACACCCGGCCTGACCGAGGCCGAGGGCGGCGGCGACGCACGCCAGCCAACGTTGGATTCGCATCTGGCCTCTCCCCGGCTACCGGCCCGTGCCCGCGCCCCCAGGGGCGACGGCTGGTGACCGACGTTAGCGGATGTATCGGCCGCGCCGGCCGCGGGGTTGAGTCCGAATCTGCCGCGGCCACGCTTTCCGCCCCGGCCCGAATCGTTGACCGCCCCCGCCCCCGTGCCTAGCATGGCCCACACGTCCGGCCGGTTCGCCCCCCCGCTACCCCGCCCGAGTCCCCCGGATGATCGGCTCACGGAACGGCCCCTCGTCCCCGGTTCGCCGGGTGCTGCCCCTCGAACTCCGGTGGGACCGCCACCGCCGGCCGCTGCCGGTCCGCTGGGTGATCCCCAAGGGCCGGCGCTCCCGCGTCGCCCCCGGTTCCACGCCGCCGGCCGCGGGGCCGCTCGACTTCTGCGCCCGAATGCGCCACCTCTGCGACGACATCACCGGCCGCTGCGAGGTTCTGCGCCACGTGCGCATGCCGGCGGTACTGCTCAGCTTCACCCCGTGCCGCAACCGCAGCCTGTACGGGCTCCAGGCCCGGGTCACGCCGCTCCGCTTCCGCGACGGCCGGCGGACGCGCCGGCACGGCCCGGTGGAGTACCAGGTGCAGCGGTTCGTGGTGGACGGCACGGAGATGCTGTACCTCCTCACGTTCTGCCTGCCGCGGTTCCTCGACCAGCCGTTCGAGGAGAAGCTGGTGACCGTCTTCCACGAGCTGTACCACATGAGCCCGGCGTTCGACGGCGACCTCCGCCGCCACCCCGGCCGGTACGCCGTCCACTCCCACTCGAAGGCCTGCTACGACGCCCGCATGGCGGAGCTGGTGAAGGACTACCTCGCGGACCACCCCGAGCCCGAACTGTTCGAGTTCCTGCGCACCGGCTACCAGGCCCTGTGGGACCGCCACGGCGGCATTACCGGGGCGGTGGTGCCGCGGCCGAAACTCCTGCCGGTGGGCTGGGCGACGCCCCGGCTCGCGGCGCGGAGCCGCACGTAGCGTCCGGCACTCCCCCCGCCCGGCCGACGTTCGCCCCGCGGGCATTGTGTGTACGACTCCCCCCCGGGGGGTCGAGGCACGAATTGAGTCCATGCCACAAAAGATCGTTGGACCGACGCGCGGGTCACAACCCGAGTTCGTCTGCCGACTTGACTCGGAGCTCGTGGCCGGCGATGCTGACGGACTGAACGCCCGTTCCCGCCCGGGAGCCGCCCGTGTCGCACCCCCCTGCCCCGCCGCCGCCGCCGCGCCTCCTCGACCAGGTCCGCCATGCCTGCCGGCTGCGGCACTACTCGATCCGCACGGAGGACGCGTACCACGACTGGGCGAAGCGGTTCGTCCTCTTCCACGGCAAACGGCACCCGCGCGAGATGGGGGCGGCCGAGGTGACGGCGTTCCTCACGAACCTGGCCGTGGACGGCGGCGTGAGCGCGAGCACGCAGAACCAGGCCTTCAGCGCGCTGCTGTTCCTGTACCAGGCGGTGCTGGGGGCGGACCCGGGCGTGATCGCCGGCGTGGTGCGGGCGAACCGGCCGAGGCGGCTCCCCGTGGTGCTGACGCGGCCCGAGGTGGCCCGGGTGCTGGGCGTGATGGCCGACCCGTACCGCCTGATGGCCGAACTGATGTACGGGAGCGGGCTCCGGCTGCTGGAGGCGCTGCGGCTGCGGGTGAAGGACGTGGACCTGGACCGGTCGGAGATTGTGGTACGAGAGGGTAAGGGGAACAAGGACCGCGTGACGATGCTCCCGGCGGCCGTGCGGCCGCGGGTGGTGGCTCAGCTGGCGGAGGCGCGGCGGGTTCACGAGGCCGATCTGGCCGCGGGCCGCGGCCGGGTGTACCTGCCCGACGCGCTGGCCCGCAAACTCCCCGACGCCGACCGGGAATTCAAGTGGCAGTACGTGTTTCCCTCGGCTAAGCTGTCGATCGACCCCCGGTCCGGTGCCGAACGCCGGCACCACGCGCACGAGGGCACAATCAGCCGGGCGGTGACGGAGGCGGTGCGGGAGGCGGGGATCGCGAAGCGGGCGACGAGCCACAGTTTCCGACACAGCTTCGCCACGCACCTGCTGGAGGGCGGTTACGACATCCGCACGGTTCAGGAACTGCTCGGCCACGCCGACGTAGCGACGACGATGATTTACACGCACGTGTTGAACAAGGGCGGCAAGGGCGTGAAAAGCCCGCTGGACGATTGAACGGCGGCTTGAGCTGCGCGTGGTCCGTTAGTGTGATAGGTCGCGCGCGGTTTTGGGGCGGGAGTCGCCGCAAGTGGAACCCCCAGGGGGGCCGACTTACGGCGAACACGGGCCGTCCGCGGGTCGTCGGTGATAGGCCGCGCCGGCGCAATCTAATCACTGGTTCGGCGACGGAGGCAGTCGTGGTGCGGAAGTCGCTCGAAGACACCTGGCGGTTCTTGGAGTCGCAACACGCGGACGTGCCCCGCCACGCTGACGGCCGGCCCTTTATCCCCGACCGGATGCCGAGCGTCTTCGACGAGGTGCCCCTCTCGTTCAGCTACTTCCGATCCGGGTTGGAGGACGCCGACCGCAGCCACCTGACTATGCCCCGCACCCTGTTTAGCCGGTCGTGGCTGGTCCGCACCAGCTTCGCCGGCACCGACCTGTCCGAGTCGTGCATGTGCTGGAACGACTTCGACGGGTGCGACTTCACCGGGGCCGACCTGTCCGGCTGCGACATGCGGGCGTCGCACTTCCGGGGGTGCAAGTTCATCGGGACGGTATTGCGGGGCGCGGACCTCCGCCGGTCGTCGTTCGAGGGCTGCGACTTCACTGGTGCCGACATGGCGGGCGCGGTCGCCGAGGATGAGGACTTCGAGGGCTGCGTCCACGGCTTCCTCCGCCCGGAGCAGCAGGCTAACATGGTGCTCACTGACGAGGGTCCAGAGCCGCCGGGCGGGTGAGCAAAGGCCCGCCGAACCGCTCTCATGGCCCACCGACTTGACTGAAAACGAAAACCCTGGGCCGGGCTGAACGCCCGCCTTGACGCCTGTCCCGGCCCCGTCCCCTCGCTCTCGCACACCGCAGGTGTGCCGTCCGGCATCACCTGGCCGCACCGGGATGGTTCGCTCGACGGCCTCACGTCACACGACCGCGACAGCGTCGCAGCCGAGGCGGTGCCAAACAGCTCTACGGGGTCCGCCGGTCGTCGAGCCAACGACGGCCGACTGTCACCCACCCGGCGGGCGACGCCCCAGAAACCTCTCCGTTCCGCCGGACCGGCTCCTCAACGTGATGGCTCGACCCCCGGGGGGTGACCGCCCCACCGGGAACACGCGGGGGAATCGAGACCCCCGACGTGCCGTCGCCCCGGGCGGGCGGCGTCGGCGCAGTTAGACTCCAGCTCGGCCGGCGGGCCGCGTCGGTGGTCGGTCGCGGGTGACGGCGCGATGCCACCGGAGCCGGCGGGGGGGCCAATCCCTGGCAACGGGGTCAGGGACGATGCCACACCGAGGCCACACGGGGTCGAGCCCCAGGGAAGAAGCCTCGTCAACGCGGTCGCCCGGGGTTGCCCCAGTTCGGCTCACAGCTCCCCCCGCCGGTCCGGAATCTCACGCATCACTCGTCCGCGTCGTTCCCTCCTTCAAGGGGTGTTCGGGCCCGGCGTCACTCACGACGCCAGGAACTTCTTGGCGTCGAATGCCACCTGCTTCCGCCACAGGTGGTACACCGCCCGCCCGATCCGCGCCTCCAGGATGGCGTGGGCCTTCTTCGCCCCGCGCTTCTTCGCCTGCCGCTGCACCCACGCCTTCGCCGGGGCGAAGCTCCGCAGCATCAGGCTCGCCGCCTCCGCGAACGCCCACTTCAGGTGCGCGTTCCCCATCTTCCGCCCGCCGACGCCCTTCACCTTCCCGGCACTCTCGTGGGTGCCGGTCACCAGCCGGGCGTACGACAGGAGGTTCCCGACCTCGGGGAATCGCGCGATGGCGTCGATCTCGTACAGCATGACGAGCCCGAGGACCGGCCCGATCCCCGGGACCGTGCGGAGGAAGGCGAACGTCGCCGGGTCGTCCACCTTCGCCGACCTCACCAGGTGCGCCTCCAGCGCGGCGATCTGGGCGTCGTAGTTCTCGACCAGGGCGAGGTCGGCGCGGACGGCGAGCTGCGTGCTCGGGTGCTCGAACCGGTCGGCCAGGGCGGCCGACCGATTCCCCTTGTACGTGAGCTTCTTGTCGAACGGCGGCAGGTTGTGCTGGCTGTTGGTGTTCTGCACGTGGGCGATCAGCTGGGCGCGTTGCCGCACGAAGAACGACCGCCGGCGGAGGAGGTCGCGGGTCTCCCGCTTGGCCTTCGGGTAGACGTAGGCCATCGGGAAGAACCCGCCCCGGAGGAGGCCGGCGATGGTGCGGGCGTCGAGCCGGTCGTTCTTCGTCTTGCCGCCGTGGATGGCCTTCATCGCCAGCGCGTGGCCGAGGACGAAGGGGATGCGCTCGCGGTCGCACAGGTCGGCGAGCCAGTACCAGGCGAACATGCACTCGCACCCGACGACGAGGCCGTCCCGGTACGGCTTGACGGCGTCGAGGAAGGCGGCCGGCGAGGCGGGGAGGTCGCGCTCGAGGCGGGTGACGCCCTTGTGGTCGAGGACGTGGACGTAGAGGCTCCTGGCGTGGAGATCGACGCCGCAGTAGTATGCGTGCGTGGTCGTGTACGGCCGCATCTCATGCCTCCTTGACGACGGGTCGGCCTGATCCCGCTTCGTGGTTGCGGACGCCCCAAACGCCCGCTGAAAGACCCACGCCGAGGACCGGCCCGTCCGGCGGCCTCACACTACTGGCGACAGGTTCGGCCCGTCGTCATCGAGGCCATGAGATGTATCCCCGCGCTGCAGCAGACGGCGGGGGCAGGTAGGCTTTCTGGAGTTAATAGCTCACTCGGCCCCCGCCGCTGCTGAGCTGGGTCGTTCGCTGCTCAATCCGCGGACAGCTTCGCGGCGATGCCGGCGACGTGCTTGCCCTGAGCCCGCGCCACGGCCAGGTCGTTCGCCGTCGGCTGGCGCTCGCCCTTCGGGCCGGAAATCGTGCTCGCACCGTACGGCGTGCCGCCGCCCACGGCGTCGAGGTTCGTCAGTTCCGGCACGCTGTACGGCACGCCGACGATTACCATGCCCATGTGGTAAAAGTAGGTCGAGAGCGTCAGCAACGTCGTCTCCTGGCCGCCGTGCTGGCTCGCCGTCGAGGTGAAGGCACTGCCGACCTTGCCGATCAGCGCCCCGCTCGCCCACTGGCCACCGGTGTTGTCCAGGAACGCCCGAAGCTGCGCCGGCACCGACCCGAACCGCGTCGGGGCGCCGATCACGATCGCGTCCGCCTCCTGCAGCTTTCGCGGGTCGGCCAGCGGCACGTGCGCGAACGCCTTCTGCGCCTCGGCCGCGCCCATCTTCGCCAGCACGTCGTCCGGCAGGGTCTCGGCCACGCGGAGGAGTTGAACGTCGGCCCCGGCGGCGCGGGCGCCCTCGGCCACCGCCTCGGCCAGCTGCCAGACGTGGCCGTAGGTGCTGTAGAAGATCACCTGGACTTTCGCGGCCATGGTCGAACTCACGGGTGAAGTGGGGGAAAAAAGCAAAGCCCGGGGACAGCCGTCCCCGGGCCTCCTGAGGCGTCGATCTTACTCGTGGCCGGCGGGGGCGTCCCAGTGGACGCGGAACTCGACGGCGTCCACGTCCTTGTCCCGCGGCAGCAGCAGCAGGTACATCACCTTGCGGCGGGCGTCCCAGCGGTAGACGTAGTTGCGGGCCGGGACGCGGCTCGACAGGTGCGGCGTCTTGCCGTTCGGGGCGTCCGGAATCGCCACCTCGGCGAACGCCAGCGGCACGAGCGACCGACCTTCGTCCTCGCCCTCGTACGAGTACAGGCCCGCGAGCCGGCCGCCGGGGTACATCTCGGCCCGGTACGGCATCACCTCCGTCGTCGGGTACTTCGACTCCGGCAGCTTCATGGTGATACTCGTCTTCGTCGCCGTGGTCTGGAGCCGCGGCATCGCGTCCTTGCCCGGCGTCGGCGTCGGCAGCTTCGACAGCGGGTCGCCCCACAGCGCGAACGTCCACGCGGCGCGGCGGTTGGCCCCGCCCAGCCGGGCGTCGCCGCCGAGCCGCACTTCCTTCAGCTCGGCGTACATCAGCATGTAGTTCATGGCGTGCCGCATGGCCTGTCCCACGGTCATGCCGTCGTAGGCGAGGGCGTCGGAGAACGCCAGCACGTAGGCGCCGCCGGAGCCGCTGAACATGCGGTTCGGCGTGCCGATCACGGCCACGGCCCCGCGGTCGAGGAGCGGCCCGGCCACCTGGGCGTTCAGCTCGGCGCAGCTCTGGATGAAGGCGATCGACGGCCGCATGGGGTCCTGGAACCGGCCGACGCCGAACCGCCCGCGGACGGTGCCGTTGTGCCCCTCCCAGATGAAGTAGTCGTTCTCCGTCATCGCCTGCCGGGCCTGCGTCTCGGTCAGGGTGAAGCGGCCGAACATGCTCGTCACCTTGCAGCCGGCGTTCTCCATCTCGCGGCCGGTGTTGCGCGAGAACGTTTCGAGCAGCCGCAGCCCGTCGCCGGGGTTGCTGCTGATGAACACCTTGGGCTGCGACTTCGTCTCGTTCAGTATCTTCGACCGCGCGAGCATCAGGGGCACGCCGGCGCGGTCGGGGTTGAAGATGCGGCCCGACGGCACGGTGATCAGCTCGGACTTCTTGGTCGGGATCCACGGCTCCACGTCCACCGAGTCGCCGTCCTTGCCGGCGGTCGGGTTGCGGCGTTTGGCCTGCGGGATGGCGTCGGGGTCGGCGACGACGAGCATCTGGTCGATGGTGCGGGCGTCCGGGCCTTGCAGGGCGGCGTTGAACACCTTCTCGGAGTTCATCCCCTCCTCGTCGGTGAGGATGAGCGGCGCCTTGCGGAGGGTGGACACCCACGGAGCGAACACGCCACAGCCGTCCACGTCGCCGGGCGACGCCATCACCCACAGCCGCGGCGGGCCGGACTTGGCCAGCTCGCGCCGGTGCGCCGCGTCCACGGCCGAGGCGTCGGCCAGCCGCACCACCTCGACGCCGCCCACCTTCGTCACCGCGGCGGCGGCGGCGCCGACGGCGTAGGCCTGCCGTACGCCCTTCGCCGCGGCCAGTTCCTTGAACCCCCGCATCGGCTCGTCGCCGTCGCGCGTCACGAACAGCGGCACCTTCATCGCCCCGGCCAGCGCGGCGGCGCGGAATAGTTCCTCGCCCTGGTCGGGGGACACGACGACGCACCAGCCGACGCCGGCGGGGGCCAGCGACCACGCGAACGCCACCGGGTCGCGCGACGCCTTCGCGGGGTCGAGCACGGGGGCGCCGACGCCCCAGCGGCGGATCGGGTCCACGGTGGGCGGGAAGCGGCCGACCATCTGCACGGTCGCGGGGCGGGTGGCGTCGAAGAACAGCTTGACGGACGTGCGCGCCTTCGGCGTGTCCATCAGGAACGTGGTGTCCGGCTTGAACGCGGCGGCGGCCACGCTCAGGGTCATCAGGTCGGGGTTCGGCATCTCGCCGGCGAGGATGACGGAGCCGGCGCGGGGCCGGTCGTCGGCCTCCGGCTGGGCGAACGCCCGCGGCGCGGGGCCGAGGAGCAGAGCCCCGGCGAACAGCGCCACCCACGGGCGGCGGACTCGGCAACGCATGGTGGTTCCCCGCTAGCGACGGCCCCGCTCCCGGTCGATCCGCTCCAGGGGCGGGAGCAGCCCCTGGGCGTTGGAGATTTGGATGGCCAGCCCCGGGCGCGCGTTCGCCTCCAGGAGCAGCGGCCCGCGCGTGCTGTCCAGCACGATGTCGACGCCGATGTAGCCCATCCCGACGGCCCGGCTCACCTTCCGGGACATGTCGAGGATCTGCGGCCAGTACGGCACCTCGAAGCCGATCACGCTCTCGCCCGTGTCGGGGTGCTGCTCGGCCTTGCGGTTCTTCAGCACCGCGTGGTGCGTGACGCCGGTCGCCAGGTCGACGCCGGCACCGATCGCCCCCTGATGAAGGTTCGCCCGCCCGCCGGACGCCTTCGTCGGCAGCCGCAGCATCGCCATCACCGGGTGCTCGCGGTAGACGATGACGCGGATGTCGGCTGTTCCTTGAAAACTGATTTTACCCAATACCGGGTGCGGCACAACACGCTGTTGAATGAGAGCCTCGTCCTCCGAGCCGCCGAGGGAGAAGAGCCCCGAGATGATCCCGGAGATGTGCTGCTCGATCTCCTCCAGCGTCAGCACCTGGCCGTTGTGGCGGACGAAGCCGTCGTTCTTGCGGCCGGTAATGACCAGCACCCCCCGGCCGGCGGCCCCGCGGCAGGGCTTGATGACGAAGTCGTCGTGCCCGCCGAGGAGCCGCGGCAGGTGGCGCAGCGACCCGTGCGACAGCAGCGCCGCGTACAGGTCCGGCGTCGGCACGCCGATCTTCTGGCAGAGCTCGTGCATGGCCCGCTTGCCGTCCACGAGCGGGAAGCACCGCCGAGGGTTCCAGTCGAGAATGCGTTCGGTGTTGCGGGCGTTCATGCCCAGCACGCCGGCGCGGCGCAGCCCCTTCCACCGCCGCCACCACGAAATCATGTCTTCCCCCCGACGGGGGCCACGGCGGGAAGCGCCGGCACTTCGGCCGTCTTCGCGGGGGCCGTCTCGGCGGTACCGTTGCCGACGTGCGGCGCCTTCGCCGCCTGCAGCTCGATCACGTCCTGGAAGCGGTACAGCTCCGTGAGGCGGTAGCCGGTGTACCGACCGAGCAGCAGTGTGGCCGCGACCACCACCATTAACGTTTCGGGGAAGCGAAAGAACCAGCGGCTCACGGCTTCCGGCCCCACGGCGAGCGCCACGGCCACGGCGACGAGCACGGTTCCCGTCAACGTCTTGAAGGCCGACCAGGTGCCGTCCTCCACCTCGACCGTCCAGAAGCGCTCGACCATGTGCGTGAGGATGACCAGCGGGAACAGCGCGACGTACCCGGTGATGTGAACCCCGGCGCGGGCCGTCAGGATCACTACGCTCAGGAGAAATACGCACACCATCGTCAGCAGGATGGCGGTGCGCGGCACCATCAGGAGGCTGTACCGGTCGAGCACCTTGCGGAACACCCAGCCGACGACGACCGTGCCGGCGAAGATGCCGAGCCCCCAGGGCAGCGCGCGGGTGTCGCGGAAGATCAGTCCCAGGAGCGCCGGCGTGAACACGCCGAAGGTCTTGGTGCCGACCACGACGCGGAAGAAGCCGACGATCAGCGCCGCGAGCGGCATCACCAGTACGAACCGCACGAGGTGCTGCTCCGCCGGCGGGAGCGACGCGAACGAGATGGCCCGCCAGAACGCCCGCATCGGCGGGTCGTCGGCCGCGGCCCGGTCCACCAGCGGCTCGGCCATCACCGTCACCTTCGGGTCGGCGCCGGGGCCGCGGACCAGGGGCTCGTCGTCGAGGCGGACCACGAGGTACGTCTGCGGCCAGTTGCGGTGGCCGTAGTGGCCGAACGTCGGGTCGGCGGGCAGCCACCGGCCGGCGTCCGAGTCCTGGATCCAGGCCTCGGCCCAGCGGTGCATCGCCGGCGGGCCGTCGTCGCGGAGGTTGATCGCGGTCACCACGCGGGCCGGAATCTCGCGGGCGCGGCACAGGGCCACCAGCAGCCGGGCGCGGCTGGAGGCATCGCCCCCCTTCAGGCGGCAGTCGAGCGCCGAGCCGGAGCCGTCGGTGTCCCGGAACCGCAACCCGCGGACGTACTCGAGGAACGCGCGGAGTTGGTCCTGTTTGGAAGTCTGCCCGTTCGCCAACTCGCGGGCCAGATCGAGAATGTCGGGGTGGTTGCACTCGATCCGGGCCGTCGCCGCGAGGGTGTGGTCCTTGTCCGGGTTCGGCTTGGCGTCCAGCCGGTCGCCGGACTGCATGGCGTCGTTCGGGTGGAACGCCCCGAGCGTGCAGCGGAACCGCTGCGTCACCACGAACGGCTGAGCTCCCGCCCCGGCCATCGGGGTCGCGGTCGGCTTGAGCGTCGTTTTGCGGTCGGGGCGGTCCTTGGCGGCGGCGGCACGGCCCTCGTGGGCGGCCAGTTCCTCGCTCTCGTAACTCTCGTCGTAGACGTGCTGGCGGCGGAACGACGGCGGGTTGGAAAGCTCGACGCGGAACGGCTTCCCGGGCATCGACTCGCCGCGGGCGGTGAGCGTCACCTCCCAGCGAGCCGTGCCGGGTGAGCCGCCCACATCGACGCCGCCGGTCGCGTAGCGCGTGATGGTGACGCCGGCCGCGAGGCCGACAATCACCAGCGCGGTTACGGCCGTCAGCCGTGTCCGGGACATCGCCATGCCGTCCTCGAAAAACCGGAACCTGTCCCGGCCGGCGGGGTTCAAAAGGGTGGAGAGGTGCGACTAGCCCCTTTCCAACCCCGCCGCACTGATGTTACCATTACCGGCAACCGCCGGGAACCCACCCCGCAAATTCGTTCTTAACGCCATGCGAACCCCGACCGTAGCCGCCGGAGTCGTACTGGTCGTTGCGCTCGCCGCCGCGCCCGCACCGGCCACGGGCGAAATCCCGACCTGGGCCAGCAACCGCGACGACCGGATGCCGCAGGACCGGGCCGACCACCTCTCGAAACTCGGTGTCCTCGGCTGGCACCGATCAGGGGTTCGCGGCGAAGGCGTGACCATTGCGGTCCTCGACAGCGGATGGCGCGGGTACAAGGACCAGATCGGCAAGTCGTTGCCCACCGGGCTGGTCGCCCGCTCGGCCCGGCTCGACTCCAACATGGAGTACAAGGACAGCCAGCACGGCATCCTGTGCGGCGAGGTCGCCCACGCCATCGCCCCGGGCGCCCGCATGCTAATTGCCAATTGGGACGCCGACCGACCGGAATCATTTCTCGAAGCCGTGCGGTGGGCGAAGGCCCAGGGGGCGACGATCGTCACCTGCTCGGTGGTGAAGCCGAGCTGGAGCGACGGGGAGGGAAACGGGCCGGTCCACCGTAAACTAACAGAAATTCTTGGCGACGGTTCGCAGCCCGGCGACGTGCTGTTCTTCTCGTGCGCCGGGAACACGGCCCAGCGCCACTGGGCCGGCCAGTTCGAGCCCGGCCCCGACGGCTACCACCGCTGGTCCGAGAAGGGGCCCGTCAACGGCGTGTCCCCCTGGGGCACGGAACGAGTGTACCTGGAGATGTGTTGGTCCGATCCCGACGCGAAGTACGTCGTCGAGGTGGTCGACCCGACCACCGGGCTTCCCGCACCGGACGTGACCTACAAGGAGCGGACCGACCCGAAGAGCGTGTCGGCCCGGTTCACCCCGGCGGGTTACCCGCAGCAGTACGCCGTGCGGGTGCGGCAGACCGCGGGCAAGGCCGGCCGCTTCCACATGAACTCGCTTTACGCCTACCTCGACCAGTGCCGCCTCGCCGGGAGCATTCCGTTCCCCGGCGACGGCCCCGAGGTGATCACGGTGGGGGCGGTCAACCACGAGTGGGCCCGGACCTCGTACTCCGCGTGCGGCCCGAACTCCAAGCAGCCGAAGCCGGACGTGGTGGCCCCGGTGCCGTTCGGGTCGTACATCCGCTGGTCGCCGTTTAGCGGCACGTCGTGCGCGACGCCGCAGGCGGCGGCGGTCGCAGCGCTGTGCTGGTCGCGGCACCCGCACTGGACGGCGGCTCAGGTCCGCCAGTACGTCACGTCGCGGGCGCTCGACCTGGGGAGCCCGGGCCACGACTGTGAGACGGGGTTCGGGTCGGTCTGCCTGCCGCCACTGGCACCGGCGCCGCGGCTGCTGGTGCGGTAACTCGGGACACTCGGCTCGCCGGGTCAATCACTTCATGGCCGACCGCTGGAGCGGCGTGTTCGCCGGCCCCTGAATCACCTTCCCCGTCGCGTCGAACCGCGACCCGTGCGCCGGGCAGTCCCACGTCTTCTCGGCGTCGTTCCACTGCACGACGGCCCCGAGGTGCGGACACATCGCCGAGCAGGTATGCAGCCCGCCGTCGTCGTCGCGGTACACCGCCAGCTTCGTGAGCCCCGACCGCACGACCGCGCCACAGCCGCGCTCGATCTCGGCGGCCGACTTCACATCGCCGCCACGGAACCAATCCGCGTACTGGAGTGCCACGTCGGCGTTCTTCTGGACGAACTCGCCGGCCGCCTTCAGCGGCTTGCGACCGGGGGCGAACACCTCCTCCCACGGGTGCGCCCCCTCCGTGATAATCGCCGGCAGAAGGATGCCCGCGATGGCGCCGTGCGTCATCCCCATGCCCGAATCGCCCGTCACGACGGTGACGTTCGCGTCGCCGGGGTTGCGGCCGATGTAGCCGAGGCCGTCGAGCGTTTCGAGCACCTGCCCGGCCCAGCGGTGTGTCACCTCACCGGCCTGCGGGAAGTGCTGGCGCGCCCATGCTTCGAGCCTGGCGAACCTGGCGTCTCCGTCGTCCGCGTGGCCGGTCTTGTGGTCCTCGCCGCCGACGACCAGCGTGTCGAACCCGGCCGCGTCCGGCTTCCCGGCGAGCCGAACGTAGTGGTACGGGTCGGCCGTGTCCCACACGAGCGCGTCGGGAACGTCGGCGAAGTTCGCCCGCAGCCCGACGACGTAGGTCATGTACGGGTACTGCTTGGTGTAGATCGCGTAGCGGTCGTTGAACGGCGAGTTGGTCGCCACCACCACGGCATTCGCCTTCAACTCGCCGCCGCGGACCGTCACCCTGCACGGCGAACCGTCCTCGACCGATTCGGCGCGGGCGTTCGTGACGATGGTGCCGCCGAGTTTCACGACGGCCCGCGCCAGCCCGTCGAGGTAGGCCATCGGCTCGAACCGCGCCTGCCGCGGGAAGCGAAGGCAGCGGCCGCCGCCGAACGCCGGCGCGACCTGCCGCGACTCGAAGTCGACGCCGAGAGTGCGGGCCGCCTCCGCCTCGCGGTCGAGGAGGTCGTGGTCGGCCTCGGAGGCGGCGACGAGGAAGCCGTCGAGGCGCTTGAAGTCGCAGTCGATTCCCTCGCGCGTGGCGTTCTCCTCGATCGCGTCCACCGCGGCGGCGTGGGCCCGCACGCCGAGCCGGGCGGCGTCCTCGCCGCGGACCCGAATGAGGCGGGAGTAGCGGTCGTCGAGTACGGAGGCGAGGTGCGCGGTGGTGACGGAAGTCATGCCGCAGCCGACGCCGCGGGCTTCCAGCACGACGACACGCTTGCCCGAGCGGGCCAAGGAGTAGGCGACGGACAGGCCGGCGATGCCGGCGCCGATCACGCACACGTCGGCAGCCGCGGGGACCGGAACGAGGCTGGCGCGGTCGGGGGCGATACTTTGCCAGACGGAAGACGTGGATGGCATGGGAGCCTCGGGGGCGAGTTGCGGCGGAGGTGCCACCGCTTTCACCCGCTCATCCCGTGCCAACCTGTTCAGCCGCGTCCGCGATCTCCAACAACCGCAACAGCCGCCGCCGCTCGCGCTCCACGTCGAACCCCGCGGCGCTCGCCGCCAGCGTCTCCAGGAACCCGACGCGCAGGGTCCGCAGCCGCAGGTACAACCTTGCCCGCTCGTCCGGCGACAGGGCGCGAGCCAAGTTCCCGAGTACGGTGTCGGGCGCTTTCACCACGGCCCGCAGATCGACACGACCGGTACGATCACGGAACTGGCGGGCGAAGGACGGGGGTAGGTCGATCACGACGCGCTCCCGCTCGGGATCACGGGAACGGGCCGGCCGCAGCGGGCGAAGTCGCGCAGCGCCTCGAACAGCTCGGCGAGCACGACCGGCTTCGTGAAGTGGAGGTCGAAGCCACTGTCGGCCATCCGCTCCAGCGAGGGGTAATCGCCGAGGGCCGTCAGCGCCACCAGTAGTACGTCGTCGCCGTCGGGCTCGGCGCGGAACCGGCGGGCCAGTTCGTTGCCGTCGATCCCCGGCATGGTGATGTCCAGGACGCACGCCTGCGGGCGGAAACCCGGGGCCCGCGCGAGTGCCTTCTCGCCGTCGGTGGCCGTCTGAACGTCGTAGCCGTTGAGCGTCAGGAGCGTGCCGAGGGACTCGGCCGTGTCGGGGTGGTCGTCCACGCACAGCACGCGGAGCGGAGCGGCGGTCATTGGCAGTCACCGTAATTGGGACAGTGAACCCCCCGAGAAAGAGCAACCGGCGTGCCACCTTGCCCCGCGGCAAGTTGACCCGCCGGTCGTGGTCGTCGCCCCCGCCCGTCACTTCGCGCCGGAGAGAATCCAGTTGCGAATCACGGTCTTCTCCGCGTCGCTCAACGCTTCCTTGCCCGCCGGCGGCATCGTTCCGTCCTCGATGCTCTGCCACACGGTGCCGGTCTTGAGGTCGCCGGGCTTTACGCCCGGGCCGTTGTCGCCGCCCTTCAAGATCGTCTTCAGCGACCGCAGGTCGAGATCGCCCTTGACCCCCTTGCTGTCGCCGTGGCAGATGTTGCACTTCGACTTGAAGATCGGCAGCACCTCCTTCACGAACAGCACCTCCTTCACCATCGGCGGTGGCGGCGGCTCCGGGGTCTTCTTCGGTTCCGGCGCCTTGACCACCACGTCCGGGGTCTTCTTCGGCTCCGGCATCGGCACCACCTCGGGCGCCTTCTTCGGTTCCGGCGCCTTCACCTCGGGCGCCTTCTTCGGCTCCGGCGTCAGCTCCTTCTTCGACTCCGGGTTCGCTTCCGGCGGAGGCAGCGTGACCTTCTCGGGGCTAACCGGCGCCGGCGCGGCGGCCTGTTCGACGGGCCGCGGCCGCTGGTTGCCGGTCCACACGCCGAAGCAGAACGCCAACAAAACCAGGGCGCCATAGCCGCCCCACCAGCCGAGGCGGGCGCCGGACGGGAACGGCTCCGTCTGGTCGATGATGTCGTCGGGGCCGGGGCGGGACATGGTGCGGTCCTGGCGGTGGGGACACTTCGAAGGTAGCACCCGGACCGGGGGGTTGTCACCCGGAAAGCGGTGCGACGCGGCGGCCGTGATTTTCGGATACGATCTGGCGGCCGCGGGCGCCGAAGTTATACTGGTGATGGATTGACCCCGCCTGGCGCCCTCTTCCCGCGCCTGATCGAAGCTCGGCCCTGGAGCATCCGCATGCCGCTCCGTCACGCCTGCGCCCTTGCCGCACTCGCGGCCCTTTCCGGCTCCGTTCACGCCGCCGCCCCCACCGCAGCCACCCCGGTCCATGCCGCGATCGACCACTACGTCGATGACGCGATCAAGTCCGCAGGGGTGACTCCGGCCCCGCAGGCCGATGACGCCACGCTCGTCCGCCGGCTCACTCTCGACCTCGCCGGCCGCATCCCTACCGCTGCCGAGGCCGACGCGTATGTGAAGGCCACCGACGCCGACAAGCGGGCGAAGCTGGTGGATCGCCTTCTCGCCTCGCCCGGCTTCGCCCGGCACCAGGCCGCGCAGTTCGAGGCGATGCTGAACCCCGACGGCGGCGGCCGGCGTAGCGGGGCGCTCGGCGAGTACCTTCGTACCGCCCTCGTGGCCGGAAAGAGCTGGGACCGGATGTACCGCGAGTTGATGCTGCCCGACGAGGCCGACGCCACGATGAAGGGTGCCGCCGACTTCCTCAAGAGCCGCATCGCCGACACCGACAAGCTCACCAACGACGTGAGCGTCAGCTTCTTCGGGGTGAACGTCAGCTGCGCGCAGTGCCACGACCACCCGCTGGTGAAGGACTGGACGCAGGACCACTTCTACGGGATGAAGGCGTTCCTGGTCCGCACCTACGACGCCGGCGGCACCCTGGCCGAGCGCGGCTTCGGGCAGGTGAAGTACAAGGCCAACAAGGGTCCGGAAAAGGTCGCGCCGATGATGTTCCTCACCGGCGCGAAGCTGGACGACGCCACCGCCCGCGAGATGACCAAGGACGAGCAGAAGAAGGAGAAGGAACTCATCGAGCAGGCCAAGAAGGAGAAGAAGGCGCCGCCGCGGCCGGCGTTCAGCGCCCGCGCCAAGCTCGTCGAGGTGTCCTTGGCGGACGGGAACGCCGACTTCTTCGCCCGCTCCATCGCCAACCGGATGTGGCACCGCTTCTTCGGCAGCGGACTTGTTAACCCGCTCGACCAGATGCACAGCGAGAACCCGCCGAGCCACCCCGAACTGCTCGCGTGGCTCGCGAAGGACACCGCCGCGCACGGCTACGACCTGAAGCGGCTGGTCCGCGGGCTCGTGATGAGCCAGGCCTACAGCCGCAGCAGCCGCTACCCGACGGAGGCGACGCCTGACCGCAAGCTGTTCGCGGTCGCGCAGCTGAAGCCGTTCACGCCACTGCAACTGTCCACGTCGCTCAAGATCGCCGCCGCCGACCCGGCGCTGTTCGAGGGGAAGAAGGCCGAAGACGTCGAGAAGACGCTGGAACAGCTGGAGAGCAGCGGCCGCGGCTTCGCGTCGCTCATCGCGATGCCGACGGATAACTTCCAGGTCGGCGTCGGCGAGGCGCTCTTGTTCACCAACGGCGACCGCGTGGCGAAGGAGTTCCTCACCGACACCGGGGTGCTCGCGAAGGCCAAGGCGCTCGCCGACAAGAAGGCCGCCGTCGCGCTGCTGGTCCGCAGCGCCTACGGCCGTGAGCCCACCGCCGCGGAGAGCGCCGCACTCGTGGCGTACGTCGAGAACCGCGCCGACCGCCTGCCCGACGCCTACCGCCAGGTGCTGTGGGCGCTCGTGACCGGCCCCGAATTCCGCTTCGTGTATTGAACCCCGGACACACCCCGCTCGGAGTCCGTCCATGAATCCGAAGTTCTTCTGCGGGTCGGCCGCCCACCGGCTCAACCGGCGCGGCTTCCTCGGGGCCGCCGCCGCGGCCGGCGCCGCCGCCGACATGACCGGCCTGAGCGTGCTCGGCTCGCCGGCCCTGGCGTCGGACCTGCGCCGCACGAACAAGCGCGTCATCCTCCTGTGGCTCGCCGGCGGCGCCAGCCAGCTGGAAACGTTCGACCCGAAGCCGGGCGCGACCACCGGCGGCCCGTTCCGGGCGATCCAGACGGACGTACCCGGCACGCAGATTTCCGAGCTGATGCCGAAGATGGCGCAGCGGATGAAGGACGTGTGCCTGGTCCGCGGCCTGAACACCCGCAACGGCGACCACGGCAGCGGCGCCAAGCTGATGATGCGCGGCCGCCGCGACGAGGCGAACCTCCGCTACCCCGACCTGGGCGCGGTCGTGGCCCGCGAGATGGGGAAGCCCGACAGCCAGGTGCCGGACTACGTGACCTTCTACACGCAGACCGAGGGCCGCGGCATGGCCCCCGGCGACAGCGGCTTCCTCGGCGCCCGCTACGCCCCGATGGAACTCACGACGAACAACACGCCCGAGTTCATCCGCCGCCTCGACTCGATCAGCGAGACCGACCACCGCGAGCGGGCCGAGCTGCGCGACATGCTCGGCCGCGACTTCGTCCGCGGCCGCACGTCGGACACGCTCGGCAGCCACGCCGAGGCCTACGGCCGCGTCCGCGGCATCATGGGGAGCGAGCGGCTGTTCGACGTGTCGCAGGAGAGCCAGGCCACGCGCGACAAGTACGGCCCGACGCAGTTCGGGCAGCAGGCGTTGATCGCGCGGCGGTTGGTGGAGGCCGGCGTGCCGTTCGTCCGCGTGGCCCGCGCGTGGTGGGACAGCCACGGGCAGAACTTCGAGACGCACCAGGAGATGGTGCCGGAGCTCGACCACGTCATGGCGACGCTGATCGACGACCTGAAGGAGCGCGGCCTACGCGACGACGTGATGGTCGTCACGCTCGCCGAGTTCGGGCGGACGCCGGGGATCAACGCCAGCCTGGGCCGCGACCACTTCGCCAGCGCCTGGAGCATGACGATGACCGGCGCGAACGCGAAGGGCGGCGCCGTGTGGGGCCGCACCGACCCGCGCGGCAACACGGTGACTCACGAGGAGGTGAACGCGGCGAACCTGTTCGCCACGATCTACGCCGCCCTCGGCATCAACCCGCACAAGAACTACTACGTCGGCAGCCGCCCGATCCCGCTCGTGGACGCCGGCGCGGAGCCGATCGCGGCGCTCATCAAGTAATACCGGCGAACGACTCGTTAGGCCGGGGCGCAAGCCCCGGTGCGGCCTCCCCGGCATTGACGACCGGCCGGGGCTTGCGCCCCGGCCTAACGAGTTCACCCGAACAACCTGCCAGCCAGTAACACCGCACACCTCACCCCCAGGCACACATGCCGACCCCCACCCCCGAAGCCTTCAAACAATCCGCCGACCACAATCGCCCCGTCATCAACCTCGCCGTGGCACTCGGCGGTCAGCCGGGCCGCGCGTACTTCGGCTGCTCCGACTTCAAGGTGTACGAGGCCGACCTCGCCGCCCAGAAGGTCGAGTTCAAGGAGCTTCACAGCACTCACCAGAGCTACGTCACCGGCGTGGCCTTCGCGTCGGGCGCGGTCGTGTCCGGCGGCTACGACGGCAAGCTGGTGTGGTGGAGCACCACAGACGGCCGCGTCGTTCGCACCGTGGACGCGCACGCGAAGTGGGTCCGCAAGGTGATCGCCTCGCCGGACGGTACCCTCGTAGCCAGCGTCGCCGACGACATGGTGTGCAAGCTGTGGAACGCCCAGACCGGGGCGCTGGTGAAGGAGCTGCGCGGCCACGCCGAGCGGACGCCGCAGCATTTCCCGTCGATGCTCTACGGCGTGTGCTTCTCGCACGACGGCCGGAAGCTTGCCACCTGCGACAAGCTCGGCAAGGTGGTTCTGTGGGACACCGCGAGCGGCAACCAGCTCGGCGCCGTCGAGAGCCCGGGGATGTACACCTGGGACCAGGTTCAGCGCCTCCACTCGATCGGCGGCGCGCGGGCGGTGGCGTTCAGCCCGGACGGCCGCTACCTGGCCGTCGGCGGCATCGGCAAGATCGGCAACATCGACCACCTGGAGGGGAAGGCCCGCGTGGAGGTGTTCACGGTGGCCGACGGGAAGAGCCACTGGGTGTGGGAAAGCGACAAGTACAAGGGCCTGATGAACCGGCTGGCGTTCGCCCCGGACGGGTCATGGCTGCTCGCTGCCGGCGGCGCGGGCGAGGGGCACTTCGAGTTCCTGGACGTGGCCGGCAAGCGGGCGAAACGGCAGGACAAGCTGACGATGCACACCCACGACTTCGCCCACAGCGCGGACTGGAGTACCGTGGTGTACGCGGGGCACAACCGCGTCGTGGTTCACAAGGCGGGTTGACGTGATGCCGCTAGCGGCGTTGCACCCGCGGTGCATCGCCGCTAGCGGCGGTACACTACAGGCATGACCCCTCCCCGCATCGCCGTGACGATGGGCGACCCCGCCGGGGTCGGCCCCGAACTCTGCCTCCGCCTCCTCCGCGACCACCACGTCCGCACCTATTGCCGCCCGATCGTCTACGGCGATGCCGGCGTCCTCCGCCGCGTCGCGGACCACCTTGGCTGGCCGCGCCCCGACCCCGCCCACGTTCTCGACCTGCATGCCATCGACGCCCAGGATGTCGAGCCCGGTCGCGTCTCAGCCGACTGCGGGGCCGCGGCGTACCGCTACTTCACGCAGGCGATCGACGACGCCCTGGCGGGGAAGGTTGCAGCCATCAGCACCGCCCCGCTGAACAAGGAGTCTCTGCACGCGGCGGGGTTCCCCTTTCCCGGCCACACCGAAATCCTTGCCGCCCGTACAGACGCGGAGCGGTCGTGCATGATGCTCACGGCCGACGCCATCACGTGCAGCCTGGTGACTGTCCACGTCGGCTACCGCGACGTGCCGCAGTTACTTACCACCGAGCGCATTTTGGACGTGATCGAACTCACCGCCGATGCCATGCAGCGGATGCGCGGCCGGCCGCCGCGGTTGCTCGTGTGCGGCCTGAACCCCCACGCCGGCGAGCACGGCCTGTTCGGCGCCCACGAGGAGGAGCGCATCATCACTCCCGCGATCGAGGCCGCCCGCGCGACGGGGATCGACGTGAGCGGCCCCCTTCCCCCGGACACAGCGTTCCTGCCGAAGGTCCGGCAGGCCTGCGACGCCTACGTCTGCATGTACCACGACCAGGGGCTGATCCCGCTGAAGGCGCTGGCGTTCGAGGACGCCGTGAACGTGACGCTGGGCCTGCCGATCGTGCGCACCAGCGTGGACCACGGAACTGCGTTCGACATCGCCTGGCAGGGCGTGGCCGACGTGTCGAGCCTGGTGAAAGCCGTGGCGCTGGCGGCGAAGCTGGCGGGCGACCGACAGGCGTGAGTCCGCGGGTTGTGATCTTGCACTCGGCGTCAGAACCGGCATGCTGGGGCGAAAGGGCGCGCGAGATGAAATACGCTCGATACCTGAGATTCGCCGCCGTCGTATTTGGTGGTGCGCTGGTCGGAGTTCTGACAAGTCTCTTCCTGCTCTACGTCCTCGTTGAGTTCGACGTATTCCGCACGTTTCGAGGGCTTGCTTGGCCCGTTTTCCTCATCTTGCTGATTGCTGCGTTCTACTTTGGCGGTGCGATCATCGGAATGCTCGGGGGCGTTCTGGTGGGACTTCGCACGGACCAGCAGCAACCCAGCCGCGACTACGACCCACACGCATTGCTGAAGGAACTCCTCGCAGACCCCACCAATCCGCCGGACGGGCCCACGACGGCGAACTGCCGGTAATGCTGGCGGGACGGGCCGGCGCCACATCGCACCATCGTCACATCGACTGACGAAATTGTTTCCGCGACCCGGTGGGGGGAGCGGCCGAAACAATAATCTCGACCAAAGTGTCGCCGGCGGCGGAACGCCGCTTGACAGCGGCGGCTTCGCATGGACCCGAACCGCGTCCCCTGTCGCGCCGTCACTCCACAACTAAAACGACTACTGGCGGTGCGTATCAGCCGCGCCGCCTCACACAGGAAGCCTCCCCGATGGCGAGCGAAGCGGAACTCAAGGCGGCTGGCGAGAAGTACGTCCCCAAGGACTACGACCCCGCTCTCTACAAGACGCGGCATTCGCTGGCCCACGTCCTCGCCCAGGCCGTCGTCGAGCGCTTCCCGCAGGCCAAGCCCACCATCGGCCCGCCGGTCGAGTTCGGCTTCTACTACGACTTCGATCTCGACACCCAGCCGGGCGACGCCGACCTGAACTGGATCGCCGACCGGATGCGGCAGATCATCAAGGGGAAGCACGCGTTCAAGGTCCGCGAGATTACCGCCGCCGAGGGGCGCGAGCTGTTCAAGGACAACCCGTACAAGCTCGAACTCATCGACGGCCTCACCAACGGCCAGGACGAGTACGGCAACAGCGCCGCCGGCGCTCCGCTGCTCACCGTCTACCAGCAGGACACGTTCGTCGACCTGTGCCGCGGCCCTCACGTCGAGACGACCCGCGACCTCGACCCGAAGGGGTTCAAAGTGACGCAAGTCACCGGCTCGTACTGGCGCGGCGACGAGAAGAACAAGGGGCTCAAACGCTTCCACGCCACCGCCTGGGGCAACGAGGCCGATCTGAAGGCCCACCTGGAGCGGATCGAGGAAGCGGCCCGGCGCGACCACCGCAAGCTCGGCCGCGAGCTGGAACTGTTCTCGAACGAGCCGGTGTTCGGGTCGGGCTTCCCGATGTTGCTGCCGAAGGGGGCGACCGTCCGCCGGTTGCTCGAGCAGTTCATTACCGACTACGAGCGGCACGCGGGCTACCTCCACGTGTACACGCCGGACGCCGCGAAGAAGGAGCTGTACCGCATCTCCGGCCACTGGGAGCACTACAAGGACAGCATGTTCCCGCCGATGGACCTGGGCGAGGGCGGCCAGGAGTGGGACGAACTGTGCCTGCGGCCGATGTGTTGCCCGCACCACATCCAGGTGTACAAGGCGAAGCCGCGGAGCTACCGCGAGCTGCCGATTCGCATCGCCGAGCTCGGCAAGATGTACCGCTACGAGCGCTCCGGCGTGGTCGGCGGCCTGAGCCGCGTCCGCTGCATGACGCTCAACGACGCCCACCTCTTCGTGCGGCCCGACCAGGTGAAGGCCGAGATCGCCGGCGTGCTGGCGCTGATGAAGAAGGCCTACGCCGACCTCGGCATCACCGAGTACCGCTTTCGCCTGTCGAAGAACGACGAGCCGGGCGCCGCGACGAAGGGGAAGTACGTCGACAACCCCGAGATGTGGGAGAGCAGCATCCGGATGCTTCGCGAGGTGCTGACGGAGAGCGGCATGCCGTTCTTCGAGGCGTGGGGCGAAGCGGCGTTCTACGGGCCGAAGATCGACGTGCAGGTGAAGGACGTGATGGGCCGCGAGGAGACGCTGTCCACGATCCAGGCCGACCAGCACCTGCCCGAGCAGTTCAAGCTCGAATTCAAGGACTCGGACGACACGCCGAAGCGGCCGGTGATGATCCACCGCGGCGTCATCAGCACGATGGAGCGGATGATGTCGTACCTCATCGAGCTGTACGCGGGCGCCTTCCCGCCGTGGCTCGCGCCGGTGCAGGTCGGCATCGTGCCGATCGCCGACCGGCACTTCGAGTACGCCGAGAAGGTGGCGGCGACGCTGCGCGAAAAAGACTTCCGCGTCGAGAACGACCTCGGCGACAAGCGGATGAACGCGAAGATCCGCGAGTTCCAGCTGCAGAAGGTGCCGTACGTGCTGGTGATCGGCGACAAGGAGATGGCGGCCGAGAGCGCGGCTTTGCGGCTCCGCAGCGGCGAAGACCTTGGAGCGAAGCCGGTGGCGGAGTTCGTAGCGATTCTGGAGCAGGTGGTGAAGACGCGGACGCACAAGCTGACCGTGTGACGCCGGCCCGGGGGATCAGTTCTCCTCGGTCACGTCCGACGCCTGGAACTCGACGCCGATCAGTGCCGTTACAGGCACCTCGCGACCGCGGTACTCCACGAGGCCGCGGCGGACCTGCACCCGCCACAGGATCGTGTCGCGGGCGCCCTGCACCGCCTTCACGACCACGTCGCGGGCGTCGGACGTGACCACGTACTTGCGGCTCTCACCGGGGCCGAGCGGCTGGTCGTCGCCGGCCTGGGCCGACTCGTAGGCGCGCTTCACGTTCCTGTCGAACGGCCACGCCACCGGCCCGCCGGCGAACGTGTCCTTGCCGACGACCAGCGCCGTCGGCGGGGTGTCGGACGGGAAGGTCTTGCGGTTGAACGCCGGGTCGAGCGGGTGGAACGACAGGTCGGCCGACGTGTTGCGGACGTTCAACGTCAGCACGACGCCGCGCGACAGGTACTGCGTCTGGGCCTTGCCGCGGTCCGGCTCGCGGACCACGGACAGCTTGCGGACGGCGACCGAGACGGGCTCAACTTCCACGTCACCGACCGTGACCTTCTTGCCAAGCCCGGCACGCAGCTCGGGCGGGAGCGGGCCGTCGAGCGGGACGGCGAGTTTGCCGGTCTTCCTGCGATCGGCCGGCGGGAACTCGCCGCGACCGTCGGGGATCAGCGAAAGTGGGTGCCCTTCTGGTGGCTTGCCCTCGCGGATGAAGAGGCCGTACACCGCCAGCACGGTCATCAGTAGGGCGTAGGGGATCAGCGCGAAGAAACCGATCTTGATGATCGTGTTGAGGCTCCCGCCGGCCGTCGGGACCGGGCGTTCGCGGGCGGGTGCAGGGCGCTCGTCGCGCTCGGGACGGCGGTCGCGGCGGCGCGGCCCGGGTGACGGAGCCTCGGGAACGACGGCTGCGGGGATCGGCGCCACCGGCGCGGCGTAGGCGGCTACCGGCGGCGACGCCTGGTCGAAGCCGGCCCACGGGTTCGCGGCAGCCGGAGCCGCGGGCGGGGCGGGAACGGCGACCGGAGCCGGTTGGGCGTAAGCCGGGGGCGAAGTAAGCCCCGCGAACGGGTCGGCCATAGGCGCGGCGTAGGCCGCGACCGGTGGCGCAGGTACCGCGACGGGCGGTGTAACAGCCGCGACGGGCCGCGGTGGTGGCGGCGCGACTGGCGGCATCTCGGGCACCGGCAACCGGCCTGGGTCGCTTCCGAACACGTCGTCGCCTTGGTCCGCGGCCTCGCCGAAGATGCTCTCCAGCTGCTCGGGGTTCGGCAGGTTGAAGACCGGGAAGTCGGCGGCGGGCACCGGGGGGGGCGGGGGCGGGGGCGCGACGGCTACCGGCGGCTCGGGCGCCGCCGCGGATACCGGGGCGACCAGCACTTCCTTGCAGTTGGGGCAGCGGACCTTACGGCCGAGCAGCTCGGGGCCCACGCCCATCTTGCGGCCGCAGAACGGGCAGGGGAAGGTGGTCGCGCTCATCGGCACTCGGGGCATGACACCGGGTCATCACGGCTGGCGGGGGACGGGTGTGGGTGGTGGAATCATACCCGCTGCCGGGAGCCCCGCCACCCCGACGGGCGAGCTACCTCGTGAACTCCAGCGGGGTCTCCCACAGGTGTAGTCGGCAGTCGCGCTTCACGTTCGGCATGTAGTAGATGATGGACTCTTTCGGCCTCACCCCCTCCATGTCGAACAGAAAAGATACGACCCGGCAGCCCGGCCGCATCTGTTGAATCTTCGGGATCAATTTGACGTTCAACTCGGGTAGTAGGAACAGCGTCAGCACCGTCGCGGGCCGCAGGTCCACGCTGCTGTCGAAGATGTCGGACTCGCGGATCTCGACCAGGTTGCCGACGCCGGCTTCGGCGACCCGCTCGCGGGCCAGGGCGGCGACGTGCGGCTGAATCTCGTAGCCGACGCCGCTGCACCCGTACTTCTTCGCAGCCGTGATCAGGAAGCGGGCGTCGCCGCAGCCCAGGTCGTAGACCACGTCGTCCTTGCCGACGCGAGCCATCTCCAGCATTTTCTCGACCGCGTCCTGCGGCGTCTCCTTGAAGACCACGTCCACGTGGCCGGGCGGCCGGACGTCGCGTTCGACCCACCAGATCGTCCCGTACCACCCGCCGACGAGGGCGGCGGCGAACAACAAGTAAAAGCCCACCCGCAGCTTCGCCCGCCGGCTCACGTCTCCCCCCCGGTCGCGCGGACCACCACCACCGTCCGGTCGTCGGTCGTGGTCACCCCGGCCGTGTGGGCCGACCACGTTGCCAGAAGAGCCGCCAGGTCATCGGCCGCGGCGTCGCACACCGGCCGCAGCGCCGAGCCGACGCCGGCCATCCCGAACATGTCACCCGCCGCGTTCGCCGCTTCGAGGATGCCGTCGGTCACGAGCACCACCCGGTCGCCGGGCTGAAACGCTGCCGTTTGTTCGGTGTACGTCTCACTCGGCTTGATGCCGAGGGGCAACCTCTGGGCACGGTTGAGGGTGGAGCGGGTGCCGTCGGCGCGGGCCACCAGCGGCGGGGCGTGGCCGGCGCTCGAGTAGGTCAACGTGTGGTTCGCCGGGTCGAACACGGCGGCGAACGCGGTGACGAAGCTGCCCGTGGGCCGGGTGTAGCGACGGGCCAGGTGTGCGTTCAGTTGTGTGAGAAGGCCGTGGGGGCAGGCCCGGTCCGCCTCGGGGAGCGTGTGGGCGATGCTGTTCGTCATCGCCATGAGAACCGCGGCCGGGGCGCCGTGGCCGCTGGCGTCGGCGATCAGAACGCCGAGCTTTCCGCCGGGGAGCGGGAAGAAGTCGTAGTAGTCGCCGCCGGCCCGCGCGGCGGCGCGGTAGTCCACGGCCACGTCGAGGCCGGGAACCAGCGGCACGCCCTCCGGCAGCAACGCCTTCTGAATGTCGGCGACGGCCTTCATCTCGAAGTCGGCCGCGTCGAACGCCCCCTTCACCGCCTGCGACAGCACGAGTGTCTGGGTGGCCCGACCGAACAAGTTGCTGAGCATGACGAGATCGGGAAGCCGGTCGCGCGAGAACGCGTCCGGCTCTTCCCGGGCCAGGACGATGGCGTTAACCGCGATGCCCTGCTCGAAGTGCGGGATGGCCAGGACCGATCGCTGCCCCGCGAGGTACACCGCGGCCGGGTCGTCGTCGTCGATCAGTTTGAGGTCGGGGATGAGCCGCGGCTCCTCGGCGTAGAGCAGTTCGGCGAGGACGCCGCCGCGGTGGACGGGGAGCCGCTCCGGCTCGGTCCACGGGTTCGCCGCGTCCTTCCACAGGGTGCACCGCGTGACGCGGTACTCGGGCGGCCGCAGCCCGCGGCGGGAGAGCGACAGCCGGCGCGTGACGGGGAACAGTTCGTCCATCCGGCGGGAGAACAATGCGTACATTTCCTGCGGGTCTGACGACCGACTCAGGGCACGCATTAACTCGACACTGGCGGCGAGGCGGCCGCGCCAGTTGCGGGATTCGGTGTCGAACGGGTTCGTGGTCGCAGACACGGCCGCCTCCGCGGCTGGCCCCCGGAGGGGCGACGGGCGTCCAGAGCCCTACTAGACCCGAGCCGGGATGCCGACGCAAGCGCGAAGCCCAAAAAAGAAAACCCGGGGACCTCCGTCCCCGGGTGTCGTCGGTCGGTGGTATCGATCAGCCGTTCTTGGCGGCCGCGTCGACCCGGGCCTCCTCGTCGGCGTTGCGGGCCTCGGTCGCCTTCTCGTCGATGCGGTTCTTGGCCTTATCGACCTGCTGCGAGGCCCAGTCCTTCACCTCGGTCGCCTTCTCGCCGATCTTGTTGGCCGCTTTCTGGGCCGCCTCGGCGATCGTGTTGCCGGCCTCCGTGAGCTTGCCGCCAATCGTGTCCGCCATGATCGCCACTCCACAGGGTAAGGTAACTACCGGGGTTATCGGCCCGGTGCCGGTTGGTACGCCGTAATGCAGTCGCCGTGCCAAATGCTGCGGGGTAGAACGACGATGGCCTTTGGAGATCCGCATGCGTGGTGTCTCGACGCTGGCAGCGGCTCTCGCCGCAGCCCCGCTTCTCGCCGAACCCGTTGCCCCCGCGCCGCGGCCGGTCGTCAGGGCGGTCGCGGAATCCTCGCTACCCACCGCGGGTAGTCGCATCCGCCAGTTCGCCTTTGACGGCGACCCGGAGACTTCGTTCACCTCTGACGGCGATGCCAAGCAGGACGACCACCTGACGCTGACGTTCGACCGGCCCGTGACGCTGCACGGCGTGTCCGCGCTGATTGGCCGACCAGGCGAGGGCTTGGCGCCGACAGTTATCGAGGTCTCCGCCGACGGGAAGACCTTTTTTGCCGCCCCGCCCACAGGGGAGGTGTCCGCCCGCGCCGTTCGCGTCCGCGCGACCGCGGGCCTGAACGGGCCGCTCGTCGTCCGCGAATTCACGATCCGCTCCGAGCCGCAGGTCGTGCCCTTCCGCTACCCCATCGAGTTCGTCCTGGATGTGACCGACGCCCCGGATATGAAGGCGTGGGGCGAGAAGGTGGTGCGCGTCTGCGAGCGCGAGTACCCGGACATCTGCGCCTTCCTCGCCAGCGACGGCTACACACCGCCGACGCAGGTGCGGATGACGCTCAAGAACGACTACGCGGGCGTCGCTGCGGCCGGCGGCGGGCGGATCATCGGGTCCGTGAAGTACTTCCAGAGCCGGCCCGACGACATCGGCGCGATGGTTCACGAGACGGTCCACTGCGTGCAGCAGTACAAGGGCCGCGGCAACCCCGGCTGGCTCGTCGAGGGCATCGCCGACTACTGCCGCTTCTGGCGCTACGAGCCGGGGAAGGCCGGCCGGCTGGCGCCCGAGAAGGCCCAGTACAACGGCAGCTATCGCACCACGGCGGCGTTCCTGGCCTTCGTCACCGACCGCTACGACCGGCAGGCGGTGACGAAGTTGAACGCCATGTGCCGCGAGGGCCGCTACACGCCGGCCGCGTGGCGGGCACTGACCGGCAAGGACGTGGAGGAATTGAACCAGGAGTGGCGCGCGTCGCTCGCCCGCTGACCATGACCGTCACCGACGACACCACCGACCTACCGACGCCGACCGGGCCGATGCGGACGTACCTGTACGCCCCGCACGAACCCGGCCGGCAGCGGGTGCGCCGGCCCGGTGTCGTCCTGTACTCCGAAATCTTCCAGCAGACGCCGCCCGTTCGTCGGCTCGCGGTGCAGTTGGCGTCGCTTGGCTACCGGGTCGCGGTGCCGGAGGTGTATCACGCGCACGAGCCGCCCGGCTGCGTGCTCGGCTACGACGACGCCGGTAAGACCCGCGGAAACACCCTGAAGCAGATCGTGACGCTGAGTGAGTTCGACGCCGACATCGGAGCCGCGGTGGCATGTCTGAAGAATCACCCGGCCGGCACCGGAACCGTGGGAGCGTTCGGCATCTGC
Organism: Gemmataceae bacterium; assembly: GCA_046350095.1. Taxonomy (GTDB): domain Bacteria; phylum Planctomycetota; class Planctomycetia; order Gemmatales; family Gemmataceae; genus Urbifossiella. Next base: position 42,523 of record JAXMBA010000010.1, on the reverse strand, counting down.
CTCGGCGGTCACCTCGCATTTCGCGCCGCGCTTCACCCCGACGTGCAAGCCGCGGCGTGCTTTTACCCGACGGACCTACACACCGGTACGCTCGGGGGCGGGGCCGACTCGCTGGCCCGCGCCGGCGACATCCGCGGCGAGTTGTTGATGGTGTTCGGCCGACAAGACCCGCACGTCCCCGCGGCCGGGCGGCGGACCATCTACGACGCCCTCGACGCGGCCGGCGTGTGGTTCACGTGGCACGAGTTCAACGCCGCCCACGCCTTCCTCCGCGACGAGGGCGACCGCTACGACCCCACCGCCGCGCGCCACGCGATGGGGCTCGCGGCGGACCTGTTCAGCCGAACCCTCTGACCGCCGGGATGGCCGATGCTCGCGTCTCGCGTCCAGCACTTCACCGAGTCCGTCATCCGGGAGACGACGCGGCTCGCGCAGCGCTACGGGGCCGTGAACCTCGGCCAGGGGATGCCCGACTTCGACCCGCCGGAGGAAGTGAAAGAGGCAGCCTGCCGCGCCATCCGCGACGGGTTCAACCAGTACGCCGTGACGTGGGGCATCGCACCCCTCCGCGCCGCCGTCGCCGAGAAGGCCCGCACCTTCAACGGCCTCGCGTGGGCCGACGCCGACGAACACGTCACCGTCTGCTGCGGTGCGACCGAGTGCCTGATGGCGACGATGCTCGCCCTCGTGGACCCCGGCGACGAGGTCGTGATCTTCCAGCCCTTCTACGAGAACTACGCCCCGGACGCGCTCCTCACGGGGGCCGTGCCGCGCTGGGTCCACTTGAACCCGCCCGACTGGTCGTTCGACCCCGCCGACCTGCGGGCCGCGTTCGGACCGCGCACGAAGGCGATCATCTTGAACACGCCGAATAACCCCACGGGCAAGGTGTACAGCCGCGAGGAACTGACGCAGATCGCCGACCTTTGCCAGGAGTTCGACGCGGTCGCTATCTCGGACGAGATTTACGAGTACATCCAGTTCACCGAGCGGCCGCACGTCAGCATCGCGTCGCTGCCGGGGATGGCGGACCGAACCGTGACGATCAGCGGCCTGTCGAAGACGTTCACCGTCACCGGCTGGCGGCTCGGCTACACCGTCGCCCCGGCCGCGATTACCGCCGGCATCCGTAAGGCGCACGACTTCCTCACGGTCGGCGCGCCGCACCCTCTGCAAGTGGCCGGCGCCGCGGCGATGGCCCTGCCCCGCAGCTACTTCGACGGCCTCCGCGACCACTACCGCACCCGCCGCGACCTGTTCCTACCGTACCTGCACGAGGCGGGTTTCGTCGCCCGCCCGCCGGACGGCGCGTATTACGTCATGGCCGACTTCGCGGCGCTGTCCGACCTCGACGACGTGGCGTTCGTCCGCCGCATGATCGAGAAGGTCGGCGTGGCCGGAGTGCCGGGAGGTAGTTTCTTCCGCCCGAAGGACGGGGGCCGGACGCAGGTCCGGTTCATGTTCGCCAAGCGGGAAGAGACGCTCCGCGACGCCGGGGAGCGACTGCTGCGGCTGCGGGCCGCAAAATAACCCGCCCGGGTTGACCGTCTACCCGGGTGCCGGCTACCAATCCGTTCGACCGCTACGAGGAGCTTCCACACATGAAAGCACTGCTGTTGACCGCCGCCACCGCGGCCCTGACGCTGGCCGTCGGCGTAGAGGTCGGCAACGGCCAGGAGAAGGCCATGACTCCGCTCACGGGCAAGATGAAGGGGATCGACGGCAAGGACATCGACCTTGCCGCGCTGAAGGGGAAGGTGGTGCTGGTGGTGAACGTGGCCAGCCGCTGCGGGTACACGAACCAGTACAAGGGGATGCAGGAACTGTTCGAGCAGTACAGCAAGGACGGGCTGGTGGTCCTGGGGGTGCCGTCGAACCAGTTCGGCGCCCAGGAGCCGGGCACCGAGGAGGACATCCAGAAGTTCTGCACCACGAACTACAAGGTGACCTTCCCGATGACGGCGAAGGTGGACGTGAAGGGGCCGAGCAAGGTGGAGCTGTACAAGGCACTGACCTCGGCCACGGTCCGCGACGGCAAGACGGAAGAGGTGGGCTGGAACTTCGAGAAGTTCCTCATCGGCCGCGACGGGCGCGTGGTCGCCCGGTTCAAGTCGGCGGTGGCCCCGGAGTCCAACGAGCTCCAGACCGCCATCCGCACCGAACTGGCGAAGAAGTAACTCCGGGCGAACCCGATGCCGCGGCCCGCCTCCTTTCGGGGGCGGGCCGTATCATTTCCCGGGGCACCCATGACGACCATCGAACTCGCCGGCGTCCTCGACTTCCTCCGGGCCGCCGCGGCGCTCAAGACCCAGACCCGCAGCGGCTACACCTCCGCCGGCCGCGCCGAGAGCGTCGCCGACCACACCTGGCGGCTCTGCCTCATGGCGGTCGTCCTGGCCGACCAGTTCCCCGGCATCGACTTCGCCCGCTTCATCCGCATCTGCGTCGTCCACGACCTCGGCGAGGCGATCGGCGGCGACGTGCCGGCCGTGAACCAGTCCGCGGCCGCACCGAAGTCCGACCGCGAGCGCGCCGACCTGCTGACGCTCCTCGCCCCGCTCCCCACGGCGATACGCGACCACGTCACCGAACTCTGGGACGAGTACGAGGCCGCCGCGACGCCGGAGGCGAAGTTGGCGAAGGCGTTCGACAAGCTCGAGACCATTCTCCAGCACACGCAGGGCGCCAACCCGCCGGGCTTCGACTACCGCTTCAACCTCGACTACGGCCGGCAGTACACCGCCGCCCCGCCGTTGGTCGCCTCCATCCGCGAAGCCCTGGACCGCGACACCCTCCGCCGGGCTGAGGGCGCGTAATGGCACTCGTTTGGGCCTGCCGGGGACACCGCTTCACGATCGGCCCGCGGCCGCTCGTGATGGGGATCGTGAACGTCACCCCGGACAGTTTCTCGGACGGCGGCCGCTTCCTCGACCCGACGGCTGCGATCGACCACGGGCTGAAACTTGCCGCGGAAGGCGCCGACGTCCTCGACATCGGGGGCGAGTCGACGCGCCCCGGCGCCGCCGCCGTGAGCGAAGCCGACGAACTGGCCCGTGTACTGCCCGTGGTCGCCGGGCTGGCGAAGCGAACCGCCCTGCCCCTCTCGGTGGACACGACGAAAGCCGAAGTCGCCCGCCATTGTTTGGACGTGGGTGCGTCGATCGTTAACGACGTATCCGGCCTCACGGCCGACGCCGCGATGCCGGGGGTCGTCGCCGCAACGCGGGCGGGCGTGGTCGTGATGCACATGCGGGGCGCACCCAAGACGATGCAGCAGAACCCGATCTACCGTGACGTGGTGGCCGAAGTTGCGGGGTATCTCGAAGCGCGGTTGCACGCCCTCGCCGCGGTCGGTATCTCCCCGGACGCGGTCTGCCTCGACCCAGGCATCGGCTTCGGGAAGACGCTCGACCACAACCTGACGCTGCTCGCCCACCTCGACGCCATCGCCGCGCCCGGCCGGCCGGTGTGCCTGGGGGTGAGCCGCAAGAAGTTCATCGGCACGCTGTGCGGCCGCGAGCCTGCCGACCGCACGGCCGGGTCACTGGCCGTGGCCGCAATCGCCGCCACACGCGGGACGGCGCACGTGCTGCGAGTCCACGACGTGGCCGCGACACGCGACGCCGTTGTGTTGCTGGACGCAATCAACCGCGCTCGCCGCCCGGAACCCGCCGGTGGTACAATCCCTACACCTTGACCCGCACCCGGAAGCGCCGTGACCGTCGTCCTCTCCGCGAACTCAGAAGCGAACCTCGAAGGGCTCTGCCGCGACCTGGCCGCCCGCGCCCGCTCCGCCGCCGAAGCCCTCGCGACCGTCCGCACCGACGCCAAGAACCGCTGGCTACTCGCCGCCGCCGCCGCGCTCGAAAGCCGCTCCGCCGAGATCGTTGCCGCCAACGCCGCCGACGTGGCCGCCGCTCCCGGCTATGGCCTGAACGCCGCCGCCATCGACCGCCTGACGCTCACACCCGCCCGCCTCAAAGCCGCAGCCGATGGGATGCGACAAGTGGCGGCGCTGCCCGACCCGGTGGGCGAGGTCCGCGAGGGCGGGCGGCGGCCGAACGGGCTCGAAGTGCTGAAGGTCGGGGTGCCGCTCGGCGTCGTGTTCTTCATCTACGAGAGCCGGCCGAATGTGACCGTGGACGCCGCAGGGCTGTGCGTCAAGAGCGGCAACGCCGTCATCCTCCGCGGCGGGAAGGAAGCGATTCACTCGAACACCGCCCTGCACCGCGTCCTGGCCGCCGAGTTACCCGCATGCGGCCTCCCCGCCGACGCCGTGCAGTTAGTGCCGACCACCGACCGCGAGGCCGTCGGGCATCTGTTGCAGCTCGGCGACCACATCGATCTGGCGATCCCGCGCGGCGGCGAGAGCCTGATCCGCCGCGTGGCTCGTGAAGCGACGATGCCGGTGCTGAAGCACTACGACGGCAACTGTCACGTCTACCTCGACGAGGCCGCCGACCCGGACATGGCCGAGCGGATCGTGGTGAACGCGAAGTGCCAGCGGCCCGGGGTGTGCAACGCCGCCGAGAGCCTGCTGGTTCACGTCGCCGTCGCCGACACTCTCCTGCCGCGAGTCGCCGTCGCGCTCCAGGCGAAGGGAGTCGAGCTGCGCGGCTGTGAGGAGACGCGGAAGCGGGTGCCGTCCGCGAAGCCCGCGACCGACGCCGACCACCGCACCGAGTTTCTGGACCTGGTGATGTCGGTGAAGGTGGTGCCTGACCTCGACGCGGCCGTGCGGCACATCAACGCCTACGGCTCCAAACACACCGACGCCATCGTCACGAGCGACCTGGCGGCGGCGCGGCGGTTCACGGAGCGGGTGGATGCCGCGGCAGTGATGGTGAACGCGAGCACGCGGTTCAACGACGGCTTCGAGTTGGGCCTGGGTGCGGAGATCGGCATCAGCACCGACAAGTTCCACGCCCGCGGCCCGTGCGGACTGCGGGAACTCACGACGTACAAGTACGTCGTCACCGGCGACGGGCAGGTCCGCGGCTGAACCCACACCGTGCGAGAAGGGAGGGAGCGATGATACGCGACGGCATACGCCGGCTTTCACTCCCCTCCCGTAGCTCAGCGGCAGAGCGTCGGCCTGATAAGCCGGTGGTCGCGGGTTCGAGCCCCGCCGGGAGGACTGTCGGAGTCGTGTAACGGAGTCGGGGTCATGCTGGCCGGCATGTTCGTACTCGTCGCCGCGGGGGGGCTGTTCTGGCTGGCGTACCGCCGGCCGCGGCCTCGTCGATGGCTGATTCCGCGCCGCCCACCAGTCCCCGCCAATACCACCGTCGCCCGCGGTACCCGCCCCCTCCCCGCAACCGACACCGCCGCCCTGGTCGCGGAGTTAAACCAGCCGGTCGGCCCGGACGCCGACGAACAGGCCGGGCACCGAGCCAGCATTGCGGCGGCGTTGCGGCGTGTCGGCCGTACTGACGCGCTGCCGGCTGTGATCCGTTGTGCCGATGCCGCGGCCGGCTTGCCGTGCGGTCTGCTACTATCCGCGGAGGCAGTCGGCTTCCCAAACTTCTCGATGCTGCTGACGAGCCCCGCCCGCGCCGACCGGCACGCGGCGTACCGCGCGCTGGCCCGCACCGCTCGCGGCGGCCGCGACGGGGCGCTCGATGTGGGTTCACTCGTGCGGGCCGGGCTGCTCGAACACCTCGCCGACCTGTCGCCGGGTGAGCCCGACCCGTGGCTCGCGGCCGCCATGATCGAAGCCGAGCGTGCGGCCCGCCGTGGGGAAATGTGGGTGAAGCTTCTGCCGGCGGCGGAGCGCGAGCACGCCGAGCGCCACCTCGCCCGCCTGACACTTTCAACCGAGCGCCGGCAGCGCTGGCTTCGCGACGCCAGCCGCCGCCTGGTGGCTAATTTCCCGACTGCTGGCGACGAGGAGCGGGCCGCCACCCTTCGAGTGCTAGACGACCTGCGGGCTGACGTTTCGGCGCTGTTCCCGTCGCTGCCGGACCGCCGCTCGTCGTGGTGGGCAGATGCCGTCCGCGCCCTCCGCTGGGCGCTCACCCGCGACTACGGCCCCGCCCTGGCGGAACAGGCCGAGCGGCTCCTCTTCACGCCCCGCCCTGGTCCGACCGTTGCCGCCGTGCTGGCCGGCCTCCGCAACGCCCGCAGCCCGGGGGTCGAGCGGGTACTACTGGGCGGCGCGACGCACCCGGACGCGAACGCCCGCTGCGCGGCTGTCGCTGCTTTCGGCTGGGCCGAACCCTTCGACCGGACCGCCGTCATCGCCGCGCTACATGCGGCCCGCCGTGACGCCGACGCGAACGTCCGCCGGACCGCCGTCGCAGCACTGGCGCGGTTCGGCGAACTGGCGGCGCTGCGAGAATACGCCCAGGGGTTGCTCGCGGAAGACCCGGCCGTTCGGCAGGCGACCGCGCTGTCGGCCGCGGACGAAGGAGTGACTTGGCTCTGGCCCGACCTCGACCTGGTGGCCGACCACGCCGAGGCGGAAACGGCGCTGGCCGCGGCCGAGGCTTTAGAGCGGATGCGCGAGGCGGCGCTCGGCCTCGTCGAGTGATCAGCCCGCGCCCTTCACTACCTCCACGAACGCCCGCAGTGACGGCGGCCGGTAGCGCTGCTTGTGCCACACCGCACAGAGCGTGCGTGACGGGGTCGGCTTCGCCATGGGCCGGTAGACGCGGCCCGGGTGGGCGTCGCCGACCGCGGCCATCTCCGGCACGACCGACACGCCCTGCCCCGCCGCGACCATGCCGAGGAGCGTGGCGATCTGTTCGCCGCGGCACACCACCTTCGGCTCCGCCCCGTCGCGGCGGCACAGGCTCAGCACCTGGTCGCCGAAGCAGTGGACGTCGTCGAGAAGGATGAACGGCTCGTCCAGGACGTCGGCCAGTTTCACGACGGTGCGGTCGGCGAGGCGGTGGGCGGCGGGGAGGGCAACGACCAGCGGCTCGGCGAACAACTTCTCGACGTGAAGGTGGTCGTCGCGGACCGGCAGTGCCATGACACCCACGTCCAACTCGCCGGCGTTGAGCTCGGCGAGGAGGTGTTCCGTCCGCTCTTCATGAATCTGCAGCTGGACCGTGGGGTTGGCCTTGGTGAAGCGCGACACCACGCCCGGCAGTAGGAACGGGGCGATCGTGGGGATGGCTCCGGCGCGGAGGCGGCCGCCCTCCCCGGAATCGCGAACGGCGCGTTCCGCCTCGCTCACGGCGGCGAGAATGCCCTGCGCCCGGCCGAGGAGTTCGCGGCCGGCGTCGGTCAGCACGACCTTGCGACCGAGGCGGTCGAACAGCCGGCGGCCGACGCCGTGCGGCTTGCCTTCGAGGCGGATCACCTGCTCGCTGAGAGTCGGCTGCGTTACCCCCTCGCGCTCCGCGGCTCGGGTGAAGCTTCCGGTTTCGGCCACGGCCACGAAGTATCGCAACTGGTGAAGTTCCATCACGCGTTCCGATGGGATTCCGCCGAAGGATCGTCCCTGCCATTGTACCGACCCCGATAGAACAGTGGCATGAGCAACCCGTTCCGCGACCTCCCAGCCGTCGCCCGCGTGCTCGAAACGGCCGCCGCAGTCGGCGTGATCGTCACTGATACCGGACCGCCGCCGCGCGGGTCAACTGAATCGCTACGCCAGGATCGCCGCTCAAGGCCTAGCGGAGGACGTGTCCGCGAGCCATCGCTGCTGCCGCGGTGGTGCGCGGCTCGACGTGGCAGCGATCCCGCGACTTCGGCCCGTCATCAACGCGACCGGCGTGGTGCTACACACGAACCTCGGCCGGGCACCCCCGCGAAGAGCTGCTCAGGCGGCGTTCGAGGCCGGCCGCGGGTACCCGAACTGAACCTCGACCTGGCCACCGGCAGGGCGTGGCCGCAGGACGCCGTTCGCGACGGATCCTCGCGCTGTCACCGGAGCGGAAGCGGCGACGTCGTGAACAACGCGGCCGCGACGGTTATCGTGCTCCGAGCCGTCGCCGCCGGACGCGAGGTGATCGTGGTCAGCGTGGCCAGTTGATCGAGACCTTCTCCACGGCGGTGGTTCCGCATCCCCGACATCACGTGAGCGGCAGCACGCTTCGGCGGGCACGACGAACAGCTACGCGGGTGACCGACTACGAACGCGATCGGGCCGAACACCGCGGCGATCATGCGAGTCCACACCAGCAACTACCGGCTTCGCGGGTACACCAAGCGGCTCGACTTGATGAACTCGAGCAGTCGGCCGCACGCATTTTAAGGACTACCGGTGATCGACGACGCCGGCAGTGGGCAGGCGATCTTCCAAGCGCCGTTCGGCCTTCCCGGCGAGCCGCCCGTCTCGGGCGGCATCGCGGCCGGGGCCGATCTCGTACTGTTCAGCGGCGACAAGCTCCCGGCGGGGCCGCAGGCGGAATCGAGCGCCGCCGTGCCGACCTGATCCGGCGGATCGAGGCCGACCCGCTAATGCGCGTTCCGGCTCGACAAGTTGACGTCGCGCGCTCGGAAGTCACGCTGCGGCTGTACCGCGACCCGGAACGCGCCCGCCGCGAAATCCTGTGCGCTACGAAGGACGACGCCACTCCCTGAGTTGACGGCACGCGGAACACTTCGCAGAACGCCTCCGCGGCGTCGGTATAAAGGCCGATACGTGACGGCGGACGTGGCGTACGTCGGTGGCGGTCACCCTCGATGTGGCGGTGCCGACCGCGGTCGTCGCAGTCCACACGGCGAACGAGGCGAAGTGGTTGAGCGGCTGCGGGCGGGTCGCCTGCGGTCAGCGCGTCCGTGCCGCGGGCGGTTTCTCGACCTACGACGGTTTTTGAGCGTCAGGAGGACGAGCTGCTGTTCGCTCAGGCGGCGCCGTCCACCTTCGCCGAGTAGGCCGCGAACGCCGAGTCGCGAGAACAGGCGCGCCAACGGTCGGCACGTCGCCCACGAGTTCAACCCACGTCTTGCAGCCGGCGTAGTCGGGCCGCTCTGGTACCTCGACCGGCGCTGGCAGTGCCGACACCCGCACAGTCAGCACGAATAGCCCCGGCGTGCGGTAGTGGAAGCGCTGGCGGACGGTGTCTGCGGTCCAGCCGTGCAAGCCGTCCAGGGCCAGAATTCGGCCCAGTTCCGTCACCTTTCGCACGGCGGTCACGTCGGCGAGGTGCGAGAAGCGGAGAACGCCGCTCGGCGGCCGGTCGGCCTCGGCGTCGTCGAGGAGCGCGACTATATCGGACTTGATGCCGGTGCGGTGCTGCTCGTGAAAGTGCGTCGGGTAGAGCAGAAATCGCTCGTGTTCGGGGCGGAATACGCCAGCAGTTTCGGCAATGCCGCCTTTGCGGAGGATGACGGCCTGCCGCCCGTCAGCGAGCGCCCGACAAATCGCTGCCCACTCCTTGAACGCCACCCTCGCCATCTCCCGCCCCCCACTGCCGGACCGCTTGACCACCCGACACATTTTACCGGGCCGGGCGCCGGAATCGCCCAGTCCCGCCGTCCGGACTTAAGCGACAGGGTGCGGCGGGTCGAAAGGAGGGATGAGCGACGGGTTCGGCTCACGCGGCCGAGCCCCGGCAGGATCACGGAGGTTCGCATGGTCACACGGCTCCGCCTCTACAAGCCGCCGAGCGAAGAAGTCGCGGAGCGGCCCGACCCCGAGGTCCGCGTCCGTCTCGCCGACCTGCTCCCCGTCGCGGCCATGGCCCAGCGGATGAACTACGTGTGGATCAACGACTTCCTTGACGACGAGGTCATGGTCAGCCAAGACCTGTACGAGGTGATGCAGGCCTTCCGCCCGAGCCAGCCGTCGAGTGCGTGACGGCTACTCCTCGTCGTCCTTCTTCAGGATGTCCGGTTTGCCGAACTGGCTGAGGTCGACGCTCCCGCGGAGCTCGCCCTCGGCCAGTCGCAGCCGTTGTTCCAGCTCCTTCAGCTTCGCCGTAATCACGTCCAGCTTGGTCTTCATGTCGTCGCGCTGGTTCGGCTTCGGAACCTCGGGGTAGCCGAGTTGCCGCTGAAGCGCGGAGAACAGGTACACCGGTTCGCGCCCCCGGCTCGCCTTCCCGATCTTCCCCTCCTTCACGCCGAACACCGGCGGCACCGGCGGCTCGTAGGTCGGCTCGCTACGCCGCACGTCCGCGACGTACTGCTCCGACCTTAAGTACACGAGCTGCCCCAGGTCGATGACGCCCATCTGCCGCCGGGCGAACGCGACGAACTCCTTCCACACCGGGTCGTAGTGCGGGTCGAGGGCCATGGCGTCGAGGGCGGGATTGTAGCCGAGGCGGTTGCGGGTGACGGTCTCGAACTGGTAGACGAACAACCCGGCCTGCGACACCGCGGCGGCCTTGTACGCCGCCTCCCGCTCCAGCACCAGGAAGGCGGTCCGCATCTCGAACTTCTGCCCGGCCGTCTCCGCCTGCGTCACCACGAACGTCTGGAACGGCGTAAAGTAGTGCGGCAGCTTGGCGAAGCCGTTGCCGACGTGGCCGCTGTGCTTCAATTCTGTGACCAGGAACTGCACCGCGAACGGCAGGCGTGTGGTCGTGAGCAGTTCGTCGTGAGCTGCGAGCAGAATGTCCTGCACCGGCAGGTTCTCGCCGAGGCGCTCGCGGACGGTGCGGAACAAGTACGCCTGTTCGACATACTCCTCGCGGTCGAGCACGGGGGTGGTCATGCCGTCCAGGATACGGCGGGGTGGCGTGCCGCGGAAAGTCGGGTCGTGCCGGCGGCGCCCGGCCTGACGGTCGGCGCGGTTCCGGGTGTGGCGCGGGTTGCGCGGCGGGGAGAGGGCGGGAGGTTGCGCGGTTCGGGCCGGATTGCCTGTTGCCCGTGTGGCTCGTGGTGAAAACTAGCAGCAGCGTCCGGCGGTCGGTCGGGGGACCGGGGCCGGGCCGACTTTTCAGACGAGCGCCGCGGGGGATCACCATGAGGACGTGGGTGGTGGCAGGGCTGCTGGCCGCGGCCGGCCTGATCGGAAGCGGGGGCGACGCCGAGGCCGGGCACGTGGGCGCGTGCCGGTTCCCGCGGGCGTGCGTCAGCCCCGACCAGTGCGTCCCCGACGCTTGCGCCCCGGCCGTTCAGTTCCAGACGGTCGTGGAGCAGTGCCAGAAGGTGTGCTACCGGCCCGTCTACAAGACGTGCTACCAGCCGGAGCAGTACACGACCTACCGCACCGTGCAGGAGACGACCTGCCACGCCGAGAAGTACACCGTCACCCGCCCGGTCGTCGAGTACTTCGACACCGTCCGCTGCTACACCGTGCAGAAGCCGGTCTACGAGACGCACATTCAGGAGCAGCGACACACGGTCATGCGGCCGGTGACGCGGACGTTCCAGGTCGAAGTACCGTACGTGACGATGCGGCCGGTGTACGAGCAGCACTGCCGCGAGGTGGCCCACACGGTGATGCGGCCCCAGGTGACCGAGTACCAGGTCGCCATCCCGTACACGACGCGGCGGCCGGTGTACGAGCAGCACGTCCGCACGCACAGCTACACCGTCCACCGCCCGGTCGTCGAGCAGTACCAGGTGGCGGTGCCGTACACGGTTAACCGCCCTGTGTACGAGCAGCACGTCCGCGAGATCCCGGTCACCACGTACCGCACCGAGCGCGAGTGCTACCAGGTGGCCATCCCGTACACGACCTACCGGCCGGAGTACGAGCAGCACGTCCGCGAACACCGCTACGTGACGCACCGTACCGTGACCGAGCCGTACCAGGTGTGCGTGCCGTACACGACCTGTCGCCCGGTGTACGACACGCAGACGTACTCGGTGCCGGTAACGACGTACAAGACGGAGGTGAGCTACCGCACCGAGCAGCGCGTCCACTACGTGCAGGAGCCGGTCGTCACCGAGCGGGTCGAGAAAGTCTGCACCGGCCGCTACGAGACGGTGACCGAACACGTCCCCGGCCCGGTGGTGACCCGCTGCGTGCGGCTCCCCGGCACGTGCGTGTTCGACCCCTGCACCTGCACGAGCCACTACTGCCCGGGTCCGGTGGTGCAGCAACAGGTGCAGTGTCCCGGCCGCACCGTGTGCCGCAAGGTGTGGGTGCCGCACGAGGAGTGCCGCGTCGTCCGCGAGTGCCGCACGGTGTGCAAGCCGGTCTGCACCACGGTCCAGGTGCCGGTGTGCCGCCAGGTGCCCTGCACCGAGTACCGCACCTGCACGCGGACGGTGTGCCGCATGGTGCCCGAGCAGCACGTCCGCTACGAGACGCGGACCCGCTGCTACACCGTGCCGGAAGAGAAGGTGTGCCAGGTGCCGTACACGACCTGCCGGATGGTGCCCGAGCAGCACGTCCGCTACGAGACGCGGACCCGCTGCTACACCGTGCCCGAACACCGCGTCCACCGCCAGTGCTACACGACCTGCCGCATGGTCCCCGAGACGCACGTGCGGATGGTGACGCAGCAGCGATGCTACAGCGTCCCCGAGGTGCGGACGTGCCAGGTGCCGTACACGACCTGCCGGTGGGAGTGCGAGCAGCACGTCCGCTACGAGACGCGTCGGCACTGCACGATGGTCCCGGAAACGGTCGTCCGTCAGGTGCCGTACACGACGTGCCGGATGGTGCCCGAGCAGCACGTCCGCCACGAGACGCGCTGCGTCGTGGACCAGGTGCCGCAGGAGATCGTTCGGCACATCCCGGTCACGACCTGCCGCGTCGAGACGGAGCAGCGGCAGCAGGTGGTCCGGCAGTGCCGGGTGAACCACGTCTGCGAGGAGCGGGTGCGGTACGTCCCGCACACGACGTGCAAGGTGATCCCCGAAACCCACTGCCGCATGGTGCCGGTGACGACGTGCAGCATGGAGCCCTACACGGTGACGTACTGCGTGACGCGGTGCGTGCCGGTTTGTGCCCCGGCCTGCCCGTGAGCCGAGTAGTGTGAAGCACCGAGGCCCGGGGACAGTCGTCCCCGGGCTTCTTCGTTGGACGTGTTGCGGTTCCCCACCGGTCCGCGGTTCCTATCCTGACGGCTGCGACCCTGCCGGGAAGGACCGGGAGAGATGGCCACCACACTGCGCGTCGGCGCGGTCAACTACCTGAACACGAAGCCGCTCGTCGAACGGCTCACCGAGTTCGCCCCGCACGTCGACCTGTCGTTCGCCCTGCCGAGCCGCCTCGCCGACCAGTTGGCCCGCGGCGACATCGACGTCGGCCTCATCCCCGTGGTCGAATACTTTCGCGGCCCCGGCTATACTTTCGTCCCCGGCATCGCTATCGGCTCACGCGGCCCCGTCCTGAGCGTCACACTGTTCAGCCGCGTGCCGTGGGCCGACATTCGTAGCGTGTCCCTCGACGAAGGCTCCCGCACGAGCGCCGCCCTCACGCAAATCTTGCTGCGGAAGCGGTACGGCGTCCGCCCGCGGGTTGAGCCGCTGCCGATCGACGCCCCCGCCGACGACCTCGTCACCGACGCGGTCCTACTCATCGGCGACCGGGCGATGCGGGCCTGCCTCCCGGGCTACCGCTACGCCTACGACCTCGGCCAGGAGTGGGCCGACTGGACCGGCCTGCCGTTCGTGTACGCCCTGTGGGCCGTCCGCCCCGGAGTTGAGCTCGGCGAAGCGGAAGCCGCGTTCCACTCGGCGAAGGACGCAGGACTGGCCGCGGCCGGTGCCATCGCCCAGCGTGAGGCGGCGGGGCTGGGGCTCGACCCCGGGTTCTGCCGCCGCTACCTCGAAACTGTGATTCGCTACGACCTCGGCCCGCGGGAGCTCGCCGGGATGGCAAAGTTCCACGACCTCGCGGCCGAACTCGGGCTCGCGTCGAAGGGAGTTACCGGTGTCCGCCAGCATCGACCGGATCTTGTCGAAAGCCGTTGAGGGAGGCCGGCTCACGCCCGACGAGGGCGTCGAGCTATTCCGCAGCCGCGACCTTTTGAAGCTCGGCCGGGCCGCGCACGCGGTCTGCACCCGGCTCCACCCGGAGTCGTACCGCACGTACAACATCGACCGCAACATCAACTACACGAACGTCTGCGCCGCGGTCTGCGACTTCTGCGCGTTCTACCGGAAGAGCGGCGATGCCGACGCCTACGTGCTGCCGCGCGAGGACCTGTACCGCAAGTTCGAGGAGACCATCACCCTCGGCGGCGACCAGGTACTGATGCAGGGTGGGATGCACCCGTCGCTCAAGCTCGAGTGGTACGAGGAGTTGCTGTGCGACCTCCGCGCCCGCTTCCCGACTGTCAACCTGCACGCTTTCAGCCCGCCGGAACTGTGGCACTTCCACAAGCTGAACAAACTGCCGCTGCGTGAGGTGCTGTCGCGCCTGAAGGCGGCCGGGCTCGGCAGCATCCCCGGCGGCGGTGGAGAAATCCTGGTCGATCGCGTGCGGAAGGCCATCACCAAGAACAAGGCGCTGACGGACGAATGGCTCGAAGTCATGCGCGTGTGGCATGAACTGGGCGGCCGGTCGAGCTGCACGATGATGTTCGGCCACGTCGAAACGGAGGCCGAGCGCGTCGAGCACCTGCTGCGGCTGCGGCAACTTCAGGACGAAACAGGCGGCTTCACCGCGTTCATCTGCTGGACGATGCAGCCAGGCCACAAGATGGCGCAGCAGCCCGAAGCGGGGGCGTTCGAGTACCTCCGCACGCAGGCGATCAGCCGGCTGATCCTTGACAACGTCCCCAACATCCAATCGTCGTGGGTCACGCAGGGTGCCAAGGTCGGACAGGTGGCGCTCTTCTACGGCGCGAACGACATGGGCTCGCTGATGATCGAGGAGAATGTCGTCGCGTCGGCCGGCACAGTCCACTATTTGACGTTGGAAGAAATCCGGCGCTGCATCCGCGAGGCGGGCTGGGAGCCGCGGCAGCGCGACGTGTACTACCGCCTCATCGACCCGAAGCCGGCCCCGCCGCCACGGGCCGAGCGGGTGTTGCCGGTGCTAGCCTGACCCGGCACAATGACGAAATGACCGACGACGTGGTGATGCGGCAAGAGTTGCAGCGGGTCGCCGCATACCGGGAGTTGTGCGCCACGGTCCGCCGCGGCGGTCGGCACAACGCTCTGTTCGCCGCCCTGATGCTGTTCCTCGCTGTGAGCGTCGTCCAGAACGGAGCGGTCGCCTCCGGCTACATCTTCGGGGCGCTCGCCCTCGCGGAGCTCATCATCGGCCTGTGGAAGTGGCTCTCCCCGTCCGCCGAGGGCGTGCTGCTCGACGGTGTGGTACTAATCGCGTTCGGCGGCTGGAACGTCGTCCGCACCGCGCTTGTGGTCCAGGCCGGCGGTCAGCCGCAGACCTTTAGTGTGATCCTCGGCCTGTTTCTGATCTGGGGCGCGGTCGGCCGGTTCCGAGCGTACAGCCACCTCCGCCGCCTGTTCGCCGAGCGCCCGACCCGTGACCAGTTGGCGTGGTTCGACGGTCTAGTCGCCGAGATCCGGCAGTCGGACCCCGAGACCGACGCGACCGCCCTCGACCTACGACGCCCCCTCGCTGGAAGGCGAAGCTACTCGGCAACACCGCCTTCCTCGTCGCGGCGAAGGGCGAGTCGGCGATCGTGGCCGGGCCGTGGGACATCGACCTGGTGCAGCGCGGCAAGCGTGGCCGGCGGGGTGTGCCCGTCGAGATGATGATCTACGGCCAGATGACGCCGCAATTCGAGGTGGATGCCGCGAGCTTCGAGAACTTCCAGACCTGGGCCGCGGCCGCGCGCGGCGAACCCACCGGCCCCCGATGATCGAAGTCCGCGACCTGTCGAAGTGGTTCCGCGGGCCGGACGGCGGCCGCGTCATGGCCGTCGACGCGCTCCGTTTCACCGTCCGCCCCGGTGAGGTGTTCGGCCTCCTCGGCCCCAACGGCGCCGGCAAGACGACGACGCTGCGGATGCTCTGTACAGTTCTGCAACCGACCGCCGGCACCGCTACCGTCGCGGGGTACGACGTGGTCACGCAGCCGTCGGCGGTGAGGCACCACGTCGGCTTCCTGAGTGCGAACACCGGCGTCTACGACCGGATGACCGCGTGGGAGATGGTCGAGTACTACGGCCGCCTCCACGAAGTGCCGCCGGAGGTGCTGCGGCCGCGGATCGAGGAGCTGTTCCGGACGCTCCAAATCACCGCCTACCGCGACGTGCCGGGGGCGAAGATGAGCACCGGGACGCGGCAAAAGGTGTCGATCGCACGCGCGCTGGTGAACGACCCGCCCGTGCTGATCTTCGACGAGCCGACCGCCGGCCTGGACGTGCTGGTGCAGCGGGCCGTGCTCGACAGCATCAAGGCGCTCCGCGGCCGTGGTAAGACGATTCTCTTCTCCACGCACATCATGCGCGAGGTGGAGAAGCTGTGCGACCGCGTCGCCATCCTGTCGCGCGGCCGGCTCGTGGTCTGTGGCTCGCTCGACGACCTGCGGACGATGCACAACCAGCCCGACCTCGAAGACCTGTTCTTCCAGCTCGTCAGCTGACCGGACGAGTCACGCCTCGTCGCCATCCCCGTCCTCGGCGGTCGGGTGGTACTTGCGGATCATCTTGCGGACGGTCGCCCGCGCCAGGCCGAGCCACCGGGCGGCGGCCAGGCGATTCCCGGCGAGCTGCCGTAGCACCTCGTCGAGCACGGCCGGCTCCACCGTATCGAGTAACTTCTGGTACAGTTCCGTCGGCTCGGCCCCGTCGGCGGCTCGGCCCTGCTCGCGGACCCACTCCACCACGAACGACTGAAGCCGCTCGGAAACCGTCCCACCGGCCTCCGTCGGCTTCGGGAAGTGTTCGGGCCGCAGCGGACCGCCGCGGGCCTCGATCGCGGCGTGCTCCAGAGCGTTGCGCAACTCGCGCACGTTCCCGGGCCACGGCCGCGCCTTCAGGAAGGCGACGGTGTCGGCGGGGAGGGCCGCGGTCGCGTTGCTTACCCCGAAGCGGCGGAGGACGTGCTCGGCCAGCAGCGCCACGTCGTCGCCGCGGTCGCGGAGCGGCGGCAGGTGGATGGGGTAAACGTTAAGGCGGAAGAACAGGTCGTGGCGGAACCGGCCGTCGCGCACGGCCGCAGACAGGTCGGCGTGTGTCGCCGACACGACGCGGACATCCACGGCGGTCGCCTCGGTGCCGCCCACGGGCGTGACCTCCTGCCGTTCCAGCACGCGGAGCAGTTTCGCCTGCACAGTAAGGGGTATGTCGGCGAGTTCGTCCAGGAACACGGTGCCGCCGGCGGCGAGCGCGAGGAGCCCGGGTCGGGCCCGCTCGGCACCGGTGAACGCCCCCTTGACGTGGCCGAACAGTTCGCTCTCCACAAGGTTCGGGTTCAGCGCCGCGACGTGCACCGGCAGGAACGGCCGGTCGCGCCGCGGGCTGTGGGCGTGGACGGCGCGGGCCACGAGTTCCTTGCCCGTCCCGCTCTCGCCGGTGACGAGGACACACGCCTGCGACGGGGCGACTAGCGCGATGCGGCGGAACACCGCCTGCATGGCCGGGCTGCGGCCGACGAGCGCGTCCGGGCCGGCGTCGGGCTCGGTGGTCTCAACGGGTTCGGGCTCACTCCGCCCGACGGCGCGCCGAGCCGCGTCGAGGGCGTGGGCGAGGTCGAACGGCTTGGCGAGGTAGTCGAACGCCCCGCCGGCGACGGCCTTCACCGCGGTGTCGAGGTTGCCGTGCGCGGTGATGACGACCACGGCCGCGTCGGGGGCGGCAGTTTTAAGTCGGTCGAGGGCGGTGAGGCCGTCCATGCCGGGGAGCCGCACGTCGAGGAAGACCACGTCCGGTGGGTGGGCGGCGGCCTTCTTCAGTCCGTCCTCGGCGGAGCCGCTGACGGCGGCGCGGTACCCTTCGCGCTCGAACGCGCGGCGGAGCGCCCACGCGATCGGCTCCTCGTCGTCGATGATGAGCACGGCGGGGGCCATGGCGGCTCGTGGTCTAGGTGGTAGAGTCGAGTTCCCACACGCTCGAATAAGCCCCGGTCGCCTCGAAGTGGGCGATCATCCGGGCGTAGAACGGGTCCGCCGCGAGGGTCGCACTGTCGCCGATGACCACCAGCGCACGGCGGGCGCGTGTGAGGGCCACGTTGGTCCGCCGGGTGTCGGCGAGGAAGCCGATCTCGCCGGCCGGGTTCGACCGCACCAGGCTAATGACCACGGCCTCCTTCTCGCGACCCTGGAAGCCGTCCACGCTATCCACTTCCAGCGTGGGGTGGTCCTTCAGCAGCTCGCGCAGCAATCGAACCTGTCCGCGGTACGGCGTGATGACCGCGACCTCATCGGCCGTCACGCCGGCGGCAAGCAACAGTCGCACCTGGCGGGCCGCGAGCGCCGCCTCTTGTCGGTTCAGGCGGCTCTCCGTCTCCTCTTCCTGCTCCTCATCGTACCCGGCGCCGGCCGTGTCGATGAACCGCACGGGCGTTTCCGTTGTCGGCCCGGCAGCGACACCGGGCATGTCGGCGAGCGAATGTGCGACGACCGACTCGTGCGCGACCAACTCGCCGTCATAGAACTCGGCCGACGAGAACGCCTGGATCGACTCGTGCATCCGGTACTGCACGACGAGTCGCCGCGCCACCTGACCGCCGAATTGGGCCACGACGCGTTCCATCAGACTGACGGAAAGCCCCGCGTCGGCGGCCTCGGGCGACAGCACTGTCGGCGGCAGCTGGCAGTGGTCGCCGGCGAGGATCACGCGGCCGGCCCGCAGCAGCGGCAGCCACGACGCCGGCTCGGTCGATTGACACGCCTCGTCCAACACCGCGGTGTCGAAGGTGCGGCGGCCGAGGGTCTGGCCGTCGAGGCCGGTGAGGGTCGCACACACGACGCGGGAGTCGTCCAGCACGCGCTCCACGGCCTGCGCTTCGAGCCGGCGCACCTCGGCGAGCAGTTCGCGGGCCTCCCGTCGCATCGCGGCCTTGGCTCCGGGCTCGGGCTTCGCGCGGCTCCACTTGTCGGCGGAGCGGAACAGCGCGAACGCCTCGCGGGCCACCTTGCGGGCCTGCCGGGCGTCGGGGTGCTTCTCGGCGAGCAGGTCGAGGGCGCGGGCACGCAACTCCGGGACGACGCGGGCCGGGTGGCCGAGCCGCACGGGTTGCAGCCCGACCCGGAGTAGCTTTTCGAGGAGGTTATCGACCGCGTGGTTGCTCGCGGCGCAAGCCAGCACCTTGTCCCCGCGGGCGACCAGGCAGCGGATCAATTCCGCGACCGTCGTCGTCTTGCCCGTGCCTGGTGGGCCGTGAATGACGGCCACGTCCTTCGCCGCGAGCGCGAAGCGCACGGCGTCCCGCTGGGGCGGGTTTAGCGGTGTGAGGAACTCGTGCGGCGGTTGGTCGGCGTCGAAATCCGGCTCGCGCTCGCCGAGCAGCACGGCTCGCAGCGCCGCGAGTCGGTCGCCGTCCGCGCCGGCGGCGCGCCTGAGCGCGTCCTGCTGACGGAGGCGCGAAACTTCGTCCGGCGACAGGTCGAGGCGCCAGCCCTCGTCGTCGTCGAAGTCGTAGTCGGGCGGCTCGATCGCCACGCCGATCGTCGTGTCGCCGCGGTCGTAGACGACGCCACGAAAGGTGACGCCGCGCTGCGGCTTCGTCCGCGTGAGCACGACCGGCGAGCCCGGCCCGAGTCGGTTCGGCGGTAGGGGCTCCGTGCGGCTGGCACGCCCGAAAGTCAGAAGCAACCGCCCGCTCAGCCCGAACTCGGATTCGCGCAGCACGAGCCCCGGCAGCGTACCCCCGTCACCGCGGCCGGTCCCCTCGGCCGCGCGGCGGCGGGCCTCCGCTTCTTCCGCGGCGGCTTCCAGGTCGAGGAGCTTGGAGAGGGTGGCGAAGTGGTCGGCGTTGGAGAAGTCGGCCTTGCCGGCGAACCGGGCGCGAACGGGGCGGTCGTTGAACGCCGCGCCGTCGAGCGCGGCGACAGCCTTCGACGCGTGGCGGTCGTCGAGCTCGACGGTGGCGCCGCGGCCGATCAGGGCGATCTTGCCGACGTGCTTGCGGTCGAGGCCGGTGGTGTTGCAGACGAACGCGAGTACCGCCCCCGGGCTGCACCGCGGCGGGAGCGGGTCGAGGTGGACGGCGGTCATGCCGGCATTCTACCGCCGGCCCACCATCACGTGCCGCCAGTGGTTCGACTGATTGGTCCGGTGCCGGTGGACGGCCTCGTCGTGGGTACTGTCCTCGTCGGTCGTGGCAACGGGTTCGGCCACGCTGTCGGGGTGGCTCTCGGTGCCGCGGGCGAAGCCCCACGCCGACAGACCGACAATCACGGCCAGCCCGATGCCGAGGCCGAATCGCGTCATCACCCACCCCCTGAGGCGTCCTTGCCGCGGCCGGCAATAGCGTGGTGGCCCCGCCGAATCAACCCGGCCCGAGCGGGTCGCGCTCGACGCGGCTGGCCCAAGCGGTCACGCCCGGGTGTTCCGCGGCCAGCTTCGCGGCCAGCTCCTCGACCGCGGGCCGCTCCGTCGCGTAGTGGCCGGGTACGATCACCCCCACCCCCGCGGCACGGGCCGACAGCGCGTCGTGGAACCTTAGCTCACCGGTTACAAACACATCGACACCCGCACGCACGGAATCTACCAAAAACTCCCCCGCCGCACCGCACGCAACCCCTACCCTCCGCACAGGCCGGCTCGAGTCGCCGACGACTTGAACCGACGCGGCCCCGAGTTCGGACTTCGCCCGTTTCGCCAGTTCACCCAAGGTCGCCGGCGCCTCCAACTCGCCGAGCCGCCCCTCCCCGCCGCCCTGCCCGGCACGCAGTTGGTAGATGTCCAACGCCACTTCCTCATAGCTGTGCGCGGCCCGCATCGCCCGCACGGCCGCGGTCAGGTTCGCTTCGGGGACGACGACTTCGAGCCTCCACTCGTCCACGTCCTCGCGGCGGCCCTTCTGTCCGACGACGGGGTTCGTGTCGTCGGTGCCGAAGAACGTGCCCTTACCTGGTACGCGGAAGCTGCACTGCTCGTACTTGCCGATCACACCCGCGCCGGCGGCGAACAGCGCGTCGGACACCTTCGTCAGGTCCGAATCGGGGACGAACACGACGAGCTTGAACTGGCGCGGGCCTTCGCGCGGCCGCAGCGGCACCGCGTTCCGCACGCCGAGCCGGCGGCACAGAATGTCGTTGACGCCGCCGGGGCAGTTGTCGAACGCGGTGTGCGGCGAGTACACCGCGACGCCGGCCCGCGCCAGTGTCAGAACCACGTCGCCGTCGCCCTTCCTCGCCACGAGCGTCTTCGCGCCGCGAAACAGGATCGGGTGGTGCGACACGATGAGGTCCGCCTTCTCGCTCACAGCTTCCGCGGCCACGTCGGGCGTGGCGGTGAGGCACGTCATGACGCGCGTCACGGGCGCGGCCGGGTCGCCGAGGAGCAGCCCGACGTTATCCCAGTCGGCGGCGGTGTGAGTGGGGGCGAAGGCGTTGAGTGCGGCGGTCAGGTCGGCGACGGTGGGCATGGGGCGCTCCGCGGGCGGAGCCCGGGGACGGCCGTCCACGGGCATTCGACACGTTTTACGCCGTCGAGGGGTGTAGTACCGCCCCGAGCCTCACCGCTCGGCGATGAAGAGCGTGGTGAGACATGTCACCGTCGCGTCCGCGCGCTTCAGCAGCGACTCGGGATGGTCCGGGTCGATGGCCCGGTCAAGTGCCGCGAGGGCCGCCGGCTTCAAGAAGTCGGTCAGGTAGACGCGTGTGTCCCGCAGGTGGAGGTGGAGGAAGCGGCGGACGGCCGGGCCGAACGGGGCCAGGCGGTCCGCCGTCATGGTCTTCTTGCCGCTCGTCGAAAACCCGGCGTCGCGGAGGAACTGACGCATCCGCCTGGCCGGCGACAGCGCCGCCCGTGAGCCGTACATCGCCGCACTGGCCGCGATCGCCGCACGGCTCAACTCGACCTCCAATTCCACCGGCCAGTTCACGACGACTCTGTGGAGGTCGTCGTCCTCCAACACGGCGACCCGGCCGCCGGGGCGCGTCACCCGCCCCATCTCTTTGAGCGCAGCCACCGGGTCGTCCAGGCTGATGAAACTCTGGGCGCACCACGTCACGTCGAACGCGGCGTCGTCGAACGGCAGGCGGTAGGCGTCGGCCTTCACGAATTCGACGGCGGCCGTGTCCTCGATGTCGGCAACGGCGGCGCGGGCGGTGTTGAGGTAGGCGTCTGATCGATCGGCCGCGGTCACCTTCCCGAACGGGCGGAGGCGCCGAGCCAAGAGCGCCGTGTAGAACCCGTCTCCACAGGGCACGTCCAGTACGGACGCACCCGGCGACAGGGGCACGGCCCGAACGACTCGACGTAGTTCACCGCGGAAGGCACGATGGAATGCGGTCAGGGTGGCGGCGTACGGGGGCAGAGGCGTCTTCTCGCTCATACCGCCGGGCGTGCGAACCCCGTGCCGGTTGGCATCCGGGATGCATAACTGTTGTCCGGAGTGGGCGGACCCCCCCGCCCGCCGTTCCCACTTCCGGAGGCCGTATGCCGATCCTGAGTCAACCCGCGTTCGGGCCGAAGCTGTCGATCGCGTTCATCACCGGCGGGGCGCTCGTCGACGTTTGGGACCTGGTGTGGTACTTCACCCTGGCGCCCCATCCGCTCACGCCGCCGCTCCAGTTCATGTTCTGGGGGCTCCTCCTCACCGGGGCCGTGTTCCTGACGATCGGCTTCTTCCTCGGGTCGATCGGCCGGGCGGCTCGGAAGGCCGAGTTGCCGCCGACCGCCGAGACGACGCGCGCCGAGGCAGCCGTGCAGGCGGCCGCCGCGGCCAACCCCGCACTGGCTCCGGCGATGGTCACCCCGGCCGTCACGGGCGTCGCCCCGACTCAAGTGGTTGCTCCGGCCGGCATGGCTCCGACCGTTGTGCCCTCGGGGAGCTAATTGTCGAGTGAGGCTCAAGTCGAGCAGGCCGAGCGGGGGGCGCAAGCCTCCCGCTTTTTCGTTGGAAGTGGGACGAGTCCGGCGGCGTCAGCCACCGAGTGCTACCAACTTCAAACACGACGAGCCGCGGACCGGACAGCGTCCGCCGACTGGTGCAGTTGGCAGTGCGCGCCCGCGACCGGCCGGCGGACGCCCACAGGTTACCCCGAAGGTAGGCAGTGTTCGGATTCTGTTTGAGTGAGGTTGGCCGGGCGAGATCGTGCGTGCGTCGTCGAACGCACGCAACCGGTGGCTCACGTCAACTCCTCGCCGCATTCGATCGGGTATAAAAAAATGCGGCCGCGGGATTCAACCCGCGGCCGCCGACGCTCTCGGTTCTTCCCCGCGATCACGCCGAGCGGGCAGCCCGACCGATCAGCAGTCCGACTCCGAAGCCGACCAGGATCGCAGGCAGCGGGTACCGGCGGACCAGGCTCGTGACTTCCCGGCCGAAGTCGCCCGCCCGCTCGCCCACGGCGTCGTAGGCGTCGTGGGCGAACCGCTGTACGCTCTCCGCGTTCACGTTCCCGGCCCAGTCGCCGAGCCGGTCACGTGCCTGCCCGGCCAGGTCGGTCACGCGGTCCTTCGCCTGGCTCGCCAGGTCGCCAGCCCGGTCAGCGAGGTGCTGCGCGGTGTCGCGGATCGTGCCCGTAACCCCGCCGGCCTGCTCGGTGGCATTCTTTGCTGCCGAGGCGGCCTCGTTCACGCCCGACTTCGCCGCCCGCGCCGCGTCGTCGATCCCCGACTTCACGTTGTTCTTCATGTCCGCCATGGGGAAACCTCCGATTCAGGATGAGGTCCGACTCAGTTCGAACCGACACTACCCGACCAATGCACCCGCCGTGCCAACCACCTTCGCGTTCCCACTCCCTACCGCCGGCACGGCGGCAGCGGCGAACACCGGATGCCACTCCGTGAGCCGTTTCCGCGTGGCCGCTAGCGTGTGATCCACCCAGTCGGCCCCGCCGGCCTGGGCGTCGTCGTCCGCGAAATCCTCGCCGCGGCCCCACCGGCCGACTACGAGCCGCAGCTCCGGGAAGCGGGCCTTGATCCGGGTTACCAGGTAACGCGTGTGCGCAACGCCGCCAGGTGGTAGCGAGGCGATCACGACCGCCGCCGGCTTCGTCCGTTCGATCCTCGTCAGCAGCTCGGCGGCGAGCACCTCGTCGGTTGCCAGTTCCACGTCCCAGCGGTTCGGGTCGAGGAGTCGGCTCATCAGCTCGGCCCCGGCCTGGTCAACGTCGTCGCGCGCCGGGGCGATCAGAATTCGGACGGGTCGCTCACCCTCGGTCGCGGCCGGCGGGTGTTCGAGCGCCACCTCCTCGCCGATCTCGCGGGCGGCAGTCGTGACGAAACGCAACCCGTCGTCGGGCAGGTCGCGGTCCTGGTGGTCCCGCTTCGCCAGGCACAGAGCGGGGACGATGACGCGGTCATACACGTCTGCCGCGTCGGCGTCGTCGCCCGTGCCCAGGGCGATCTTGCTCGCCTCGTCCTGGTCACGGGCCGCCAGCCGCTGGTAGAACGCCACGCGGTCCGGTAATACGGGTTCGTCGCCGAGCAGCACGTCCAGGAACTCGAACCGCGAAACGTGCTTCCCGAGCACGAGCAGGCAGACCGTGAGCGGGCCGGACAGAATGAGCCCGATCGGCCCCCACAAGAACGCCCAGAAGCCGGCGGCCACCAGCTGCGCCACTTCTGACAGGCCCATGCTCGGGCCGTACAGGAGCGGCTCGAAGACGTTGTTCGAGATAAGCTCCAGCACGATGAACAGGGCCGCGACGGCGACCGTCATCCCCCACCCGTCGGTCACGGCCAGGACGTACAGGGCCGGCGGCACGGCCGCGATCCACGACCCGACGTACGGCACGTACCGCATCACGAACGACAGCACCCCCCACATCACTGCGTACTTCACACCCATCAGCAGCAGGCCGACCAGGACGATGAACGCGAACCCGGCGTTCAGCAGCAACTGGGTGAAAAGGAACTTGCTCACGCGGCGACTGGCGTCGTCCACGGCCTTCGTCGTGGTCGTCACCTTGCCGTGTCCCGTGAGGCGGATGACGCGGTTCCGAAGGTCTTCGCGTTTGAGGAGCATGAACACGGTGAGGAGGAACGAGAACGCCGCCTGGCCGACGAACTCAAACGCCGGGCTGGCGAACGTCTCCACCTGACCCATCCAGTTCGGGCCGGTGCTTTCGACGATTACGGGGGGCGAGGCGCCGGGCGGCTGGTCGCGCGGTTTCGGGGCGAAGATGTTGCCGATCTCCTCGATCATCTTCCCGAACCGGCTCTCACCCGACCCCACGACCGAGGCCTTGATCTCGGTCAGCTTGCGAACGATCTCGTCCTTGCGGTCGGGGAGTACGTCCGACAGAGACGCGATCTGGGAGGCGAGGATCGCTCCCAGCCCGCCGCTCACGAGCAGCGCGAGGCCGACCACGAGCATTACGGAAAGGGTTCGGCCGATCCCGCGTCGCTCGAACCACGACACGACCGGACTGAAGACGAAGGTGAGGAAGATTGCCAGGGCCACCGGAATGAAAATCGAGCGCGCCCAGTAAAGGACGCCGATCGTCGCCGCGGCGGAAACGGTGCTCGCCAACACGACCTGAGCGCGCTGCCATTCCTGAGCGTAGCCGTGCTGAGACATTGAATTGCCCTGGAAGAAAGGAACCCGGGGCCAAGAAGTGAGCAACGCCAGTGCCGGAACCGGGAAGCAAACCGCTGCCGCGCGACGGGAAGTGGGATTCGCGGGCTACTCGGACACAGGCAGGCGCACGGTGAACTCGGCCCCCTGCCCCGGTCCGTCGCTCCGGACCGAGACACGACCGTCGTGCAGTTGCACGAGCCGCTGTACGAGAGCCAGCCCGATGCCGAGTCCGCCCTGGGAGCGGTTGAGGGTTCGGTCCACCTGCGTGAACAGGTCGAACACCCGCGGCAGCACGTCGGCCGGGATGCCGACACCGGTGTCACGCACGGTCACGACCACCTCCGGGCCACTCCGCTCGGCGGTGAGTGTGACCGTACCGCCCTCGGGCGTGTACTTCGCGGCGTTGTTGAGCAGGTTCGAGAACACCTGAGCCAGCCGGACGCGGTCGCCGTGCAGCGGCACTGACTCTGCGGGCACGCACACGTCGAACCGCACCTTCGCCTTGTCCAGGGCCGGCCGGCTGATCTCCGCCGCGGCGTCCAGCACCGCCCGCAGGGTGATCGGTTCCGCCTGCACCCGGAGCTTGCCGGTCGTGATCCGCGACACGTCAAGTAGGTCGTCGATGAGGCGGACCATCTGGCCGACCTGGCGCTCGAGCATGGCCCGGCTGCGTTCGACGGCCTCGGCGTCTTCGGCCGTCAGCCGCATGATCTCGAGGGCGTTGCGGATCGGGGCCAGGGGGTTGCGCAGCTCGTGCGCCAGCATGGCGATGAAGTCGTTCTTCCGGCGGTCCTCGTCGCGGAGGGCGTCGTTGGCGCGGGCCAGTTCGGCCGTCCGCTCGCGGACCTTTTCTTCGAGCCGTGCCTCCTGCCGGCGCTGCCGCATCGCGTAGAGTATGACGCGCTCCAGGAGCGCCGGCGACAGCCCGGACTTCTCCAGGTAGTCGGAGACGCCGAGGGTCAGCGCCTCGAGCGCCACGTCGCGCTGCCCCTTCCCGGTGAGGAGAATGATCGGCGGCCGACACTCCAGTTCCTGGGCCTCGCGGAGCAGGTCGATGCCCGTTCGGCCGCCGAGGCGGTAGTCGAGTAAGACGGCGTCGTGCTTCCCGGCGCGGAGCTGTGCCAGCCCGTCCTCGTAGGTTGCGGCGTGGTCGAGTTTAAACGCGACGCCGCCCACGTCCGCCAGCATCTCGCGGGTAAGCAAAAAGTCCTCGCGGTCGTCGTCGATCACGAGGACCGTCAGGGGTTCTGCGATCATTTCGGCCAGGTCTCGCACCTCGGCCTCCCGGCGGGGTCAGGGGGCGTCAGCTTCGGGGGCCAACTCGACGATTTCGAGCCAGTACTTGCCGATCGACCGGACGACCTCGACGAGGGCGTCGAACGTGACCGGCTTGGTGATGTAACTGGCGGCCGACAAGTCGTAGCTGCGCAGTATGTCCTCTTCCGCCTTACTGGTCGTCATCACCACAACCCGGATGCCTCGGAGGCGGGGGTCGGCGCGGATCGCCCGGAGCGCCTCGCGGCCGTCCATGCGCGGCATGTTCAGGTCGAGCAGAATGATGCTCGGCCACGGCGCCGCCTCGGCGGCGGCGTACTTGCCGCGGCGTTGGAGGTAGTCGAGTAGTTCCTCGCCGTCCTCGACGAACCGCAACTCGTTGGCCAGGTGTGCGGCATCGAACGCCTCGCGGGTGAGGGCGCGGTCGTCGGGGTCGTCGTCCGCTACCAGGATCGTGACGGGCTTGGTTGGTTTGGGCATCACAGGCCTGTCGCAGTTGGGGCGGGGGCCGGGAGGGTGACCACAAACGTGGCGCCGTCGTCGGGCTGACCGTGGGCGGTGATCGTTCCGCCGTGGCGGTCCGCGATCTTTCTACAGATCGCCAGCCCGACACCGGTCCCCTCGTACTGGTCGCGCCCGTGCAGCCGCTGGAACACCTGAAAAATGCGGCCGGCGTGCCGGTCCTCGAAGCCGATGCCGTTGTCGGCCACCGTCACTACCCAGTTCACGCCCTCTCGCTCCGCCGCGACCCGCACCACCGGCGGGACGCCAGGGCGGTGGAACTTCAGCGCGTTGCCGATGAGGTTCTGAAACAACTGCCGCATCTGGCTCGGGTCTCCTAATACCTCAGGTAGAGCCCCCACCTCGACGCGCCCGCCGACCTTCTCCGCCCGAAGTTCCAGGTCTTCCACCACCTCGGCGACTGTGGCCGCGAGGCTGACGCGGGTGAACGGCCTGGCGTGCGTCGTAACCCGGCTGTAGCTCAGCAGGTCGTCGATGAGCCGGCTCATGCGACCGGCCGACGCCTTCATCTTGGTGACGTACCCCTGACCTTCGTCGGGCAGGCCGGGGCCGTACTTGGTGACCAGCAGGTCGCCGAAGGCCTGAATCTTCCGCAGTGGCTCCTGCAGGTCGTGGCTCGCCACGTAAGCGAACTGCTCGAGTTCGGCGTTGCTGCGTCGCAACTCGCGCGCCGCGGCCGACTCCCGTTCCTCGACCCGCCGTCGCTCTTCGACCTCGGCCAGGAGCGCGGCGTTGGCCCGCATCAACTCGGCCGTCCGATCCGCCACCAGGCCCTCGAGCACTTCTGCCTGGCGCTTCTGGTCGTCGATGTCCGTACACGTGCCGAACCAGCGGACGACGGCGCCGGCCGGGTCGCGTTCGGGAAGCGCTTGACCGAGAAACCAGCGGTAGGCGCCGTCCGCCCGGCGTAGGCGGTACTCGATTTCGTAGGGTTCCCCACTGGTCAGAGAGTGCTGCCAGCGCTCCCAGGCGCGGGCCTGGTCGTCGGGGTGAAATAACTCGTTCCAGCCCTCGCCGTCGGTCGAACCGAGGGGCACCCCGGTGTAGTCATACCAGCGGCGGTTGTAGTACTCGTGGTAGCCGTCCGGCCGGGTGACCCAAACGATCTGGGGGACGAAGTCGGCGAGCGTGCGGAAGCGCGACTCGCTCACCCCGAGCGCCGTCTCCGCGACCGCCCGGCGGCCCATCTCCTCGCCGAGTGCCTGCTCACGGGCCAGGGCGTCGGCAAGGGCCGCGCGCGCCTTCCGGTTGGCGACGCGCTGGGCGTGGCCCAGGGCTGCACACCCGACGCCGCAGAACCCGAACGCGGCTACGGCCACCTGGTCGCTCAACCGGTGGA
This sequence comes from Gemmataceae bacterium, assembly GCA_046350095.1. Classification (GTDB taxonomy): domain Bacteria; phylum Planctomycetota; class Planctomycetia; order Gemmatales; family Gemmataceae; genus Urbifossiella. The sequence goes on along the minus strand of JAXMBA010000010.1, from coordinate 13,974 downwards.
CCACGAACGAGTCGCGGGGATGCACGTAGAAGTACACGATGCCAGACATGCTGATGAGCAGCGTGACGACGGCGGGGCCGAAGCCGGACTGCCACGACACGTACACGACAGCCAGGATTGCCAACACGAATGCGTGGTCGGTACCGAGCAGCGGGTCGAGGGCGGCCCGTACGAAGATCGCTGACACGCCGGCGACTGTCGCGAACACGTAATGCCAGACCCACCACCGCCGGGCTCCCAGCGGCGCGTGTGTGCTCGTGGCCTCGGGCGAACTCAACGACACGCGGCGGATTAGCTCGTCGAGTTGTGGAACGGCGGGGACCAGCGCACAGACCGTCGCCCACGACACGACAGCCGTAACGAGTTTCATCACCCCCTGCGCCCGGTACGCGGGGTAGTGGAACATCAGTGCGTCGCCGAGGTGCGTGAACCCGCAGCCCAGGATGAAGAGGGCGAAGAGCACTAACAGCCAGGAGAATGGCACCTCCCGCTTCCGCCGCAACAACGATACGAGTACGAAGGGGATCGACAGGTAGGCCATCCAAATTGCCAGGTCCGACCCGAAGTGGAGCCAGATCAATTCGGGTGTCCAGTCCCCGCACGCCTTGCGGGGTACAAAGCCCTCCGTGGCGAGGAGTTTCGGCCAGAATTCGCCCATCGTACCGTACCCTCATCACCGCCGACGGCCGGCCCTTTTACATGGTAGGACTGCCGCGTAGACTGAGGGTTGCTGCACCCTCCGCGCCGACGTGCACCCCGAGACGCCGCCAATGCCCGGTCCCGCCGCCGTGTCGGACACCACTCCTACTGACGAGCCGGCCCCGGTCCGGCAGCGCGTCCTTGTCGTCGAAGACTTACCCGACAACCGCGAATCGCTGAAGACCCTGCTCCAGCTGGCGCTCAAGCTCGACGTGGACACGGCCGAGGACGGCGCCAAGGCGCTGGCGCTACTGGCCGAGCGCCCGTACAGCCTGGTCATCACCGACCTGCAAATGCCGCGGATGGACGGCATGAAGCTCATCCAGAAGATCCAGGACGACGGCATCCCTTCGACGGTGATCGTGACGACCGGCCACGGGTCGGTACCGAACGCCGTCGAGGCCATGCGGTTGGGTGTGTACGACTTCCTGCTCAAGTCCGACGATCCGCAGCGGCTCATCCTGATGGCTCAGCGAGCACTCAAGGAACGCCGCCTCCAGGACGAGGTGGCCGCCCTCCGCGAGCAGCTGCACGGCAGGCACACGTTCCTCAACGTGCTCAGCAAGAGCCCGAAGATGCACGACGTGTTCGAGCTCATCTCGCAGATCGCCGACACCACCGCCACTGTGATGATCATCGGCGAGACCGGCACCGGGAAGGAGCAGGTGGCGCGGGCCATCCACGACGCGTCCGCCGAGACGCGCTCGGGCCCGTTCGTGCCGGTGAATTGTGCCGCGTTCAACGAGAACCTGCTCGAGAGCGAGTTGTTCGGCCACGAGAAGGGCTCCTTCACCGGGGCCGACAAGAAGCGCGTCGGCCGGTTCGAGCAGGCCCACGGCGGCACCCTGTTTCTCGACGAGATCGGCGACGTGCCGATGAGCATGCAGGTAAAGCTGTTGCGGGTGCTCCAGGAACGGCGGTTCGAGCGAGTCGGCGGGGGAGAGCCGATCGAGATCGACGTCCGGGTTGTGGCCGCGACGCACCGGAACATGGACGACCTCATCCGGGAGGGGAAGTTCCGTGAAGACCTGTACTTCCGGCTGAACGTGGTGCGGATCGACTTGCCGCCACTGCGCGACCGGCCGGAAGACGTGGAGGTGCTGGTCGATCACTTCGTCCGCAAGTTCGCACGGCCCGGCAGGGCGGCACCGACGGTGGACCCGGAGGCACTGGAGGCGCTGAAGAAGGCGCCGTGGCCCGGAAACATCCGGCAGTTGGAGAACGCCGTCGAGCGGGCGTGCGTGACGTGCAAGGACGGCGTCATTCGCGTTCACAACCTGCCGCGCGACATCGCCGGGCGGGTCGAGGCAAAGAACCCGTTCCAGGTTGACCTGACCCGCCCCCTCCCGGATCAACTGGCCGAGATCACCGCCGCGTTCGAGGAACGATACCTGCGGAAGGCGTTGCGAAAGACGCGCGGCCACGTCGGCAAGTGCGCCGCGATCACGGGCCTGTCGCGGCGGAGTATCACGGACAAGATCGCGCAGTACAAGATCGAGAAGAGCGACTTCAAGAAGGACTGAGGTGCTGCGTCACCCGTGGTGCCGCGGCCAGCATCAGGCCCAGGTCCACCAACTCTTGCGGCCCCGTCGGCGCCGGCCGAAGGTGGCCGCCGCGGATCGTTCCGACTTTCCCCTGTGCCAGGTCGAACACGCCCTGCACCACCTTCACGCCGGCGTCCTCGGGGCGGAGTTCCTGCGCCAACTGGTAGGCAATCATCGCGGTGTTGAGGTACACCGCCGCCTCGGCCAGTGCGCTCGGGTAGCCGGGGTTGTTCGCCACGGACGGCCCCCACGTCTGTTCGAGTGACAGTGCCGCACTGCGGACGGCGACGAGGATGTGGTTCACCACCGCCCGGACCGAGCGGCTGAAGGCGATGCCGGCGGAGTGCTTCGGGCTCAGGTACGCTTGCACGGCAGCGGCGACGGCCCCGCAACCGGTGTGACCCAGCACAGTGAGCAACCGCAGTGACGGGCGGAAGTTGGCGAGTGCGTACTCGATGCTACCGAGTGCCTCGTCGCCGAGGACGTTTCCGGCCACGCGCACCACGAAGAGTTCGTTCGGGCCGGCGTCGAACACGAGCTCCAACGGCGCCCGCGCGTCCGAGCAGCCGAGTACGACGCCGTAGGGCGACTGCTTCGGCGTACCGGAAGCCGCAAGCGGACCTGCCTGCTCTGCGGCGTAGCGGGCGTTCCCCTCGGCGAGCCAGCTGAGCGCCTCGTCGGTGTCCTTCGGCAGGTGCGGGGTGCCGTCACCCGGCAGGCGGAAGCGGGTTACGAAATCCATGGCCGGGCTCCGGTGGGAATAGCGCGACGCCCCGCGGTCGGGCCGGTCCGACCGCGGGGCGTAACTCTCCCGGAGGATATTCAATCTCACCGGTGGACGTTGGCAACGTCTACACGCCGGAGACGGTTGGCGTGTAGCCCGTGTGGGTCGCGCCGTTGTTCCCCGACACCCGGCTGGCAACGTGCTGAACCGCACCGTCCACCAGCCGCGGCACTTGCTCGTTGACGCTCTGCTTGAGCGACGCCAGGGCCGTCGTCATCGCCTGTCGTGCAAGTTGCTCCACCTCGCTGCCGACCATCGCCCACAGACCGGCGAAGATCCCCGGCCGTGACGGCTCCGTGCGGGATCCGGCTCCGTGCCCGAACGGCGTGAAGTCGTGCGACGCGGTGCCGGGACGACCCCCGGGCGCGGGCTCGCTGAACGCGCGGGCCGTCAGAGGAAGGGAGTCCTTCCCACCGAACAACAGGTAGCCCGTGACGAAGCCCGCGGCTGCACTGACACCCAGCGCCGCACCCGGGTAGTTTGCAACGCACTCGCCCAGGTTGATCGACGCCACCGTCTCCCCCACCAAGACCAGCGTCTCTTTCACCGACTCCTTCGCAGCGGTGACCGCTTCGTGGACGGTCTCTTTCACCGCGGTCGGGGCCGTTGTCACGGTCTCCTTCACCGCCTGTACGGTGTCGGAAATGGTGCTCGTGGCGGTCTGAATGGTGCCGAGCACTTGCGTTTCGAGGGCCGACACCTTGGCGGTGATCGACTCGCGGGTCTGCTCCATCTCCCGCTCGATTCGGTCAGGATCCGCGTCGGCGTCAGTCACGCCTGGGGTTGCGTCTGCCACGTCAGATTCTCCTGGAGGGCGTTGAAGGTCTTGTCCGGGAGCGGGTTGAAACTCTCGAACATGTTCCGCGCGACGACGCCGAGCGCGAGGCCGCCGGCGGTGCCGAGCCCGGCGAAGAGAAGCCAGGCGCCCCACTCGGGGAGGTGTCCTGCGTCGCGAAGGAGGTAAACGAGGCCGAAAATCAGCGCCACGCCGCCGACGGTCAGAAGCGCCACGCTCAAGCCGCCGTACACCATCGCACGCTTGGTGCGGCTCATGTCCTCTCGGATTTCGGCCTTGAGCATGTCGAGTTGCTGACGGGCAAGTTTCTGCACGTCGCCGATGATCCCTGACACCAACTCCGTGACCGTCCCTTGAGGGGCGGCGGGAGCGGGGGCGGGGGTAATGTCTTCGGGGGCGGTCATGCGGGTCGGCTCCTCGGGGGAACGTCTGCCGAAGCCACGAATGCATCCGGCGTGCCAGAAAGCACAGGAGCCCGGGGACGGCCGTCTCCGGGCTCGCGGTGGATTGACGTCACGGGTTCACGTCGTCTGGCGACCGTAGATCAGGACGGAATACGGCCCGATCCCGAACGTGCCGTGCGCCGGGTGCCCGTCGTACTCGCCCGATTCGGCGACGACGTCGGCGCTGGCGTATCCAGTGAACAGTTCGCTGTACCCGGTCCAGTCGGAGTTCAGGAGTAGCTTCCAAGTGCCTGCCGCGGGGAAACCGACCGTGTACCCCTCCCGCGGCTCGCGGTGGAAGTTGGCGACGATCATGACGTCGTCGCCCGGGCCTCCGTCGGCCCAGCGGCGGAAGGCGAGCATGTTCATGTCGTCGTGGACGTGCGAGACGTGGATGTGCTGGCCGGTCAGCCCCTTGCTCAGTTGAAGGCGATTGAGGCGCAGGCGGATCAAGTCACGGTACAGGCGGACCAGCCCGCGGAACTCGTCGCGCTTGTCCCAGTCCACCGGGACGGTGTCGCGGAACCACTCGCCTTCGAGAAACTCTTGCCCCTGGAACAGCATCGGAATGCCGGGTGCCGTGAAGACGAGTGCCGCGCCCAGCGTCGAACGCTTCTGTGCCCAATACCCCGTCGGGTCGCCGCCGTCGATTTCTTGGGGCACGCGGGCCTTGCCGTTGGCGACCTCGTCATGGCTTTCCGTGTAAACGACGCGCTGGAAGGCGTCGTTGTTGTACTTGAACTCCAGGGCGTCCCGCAGCGCGTTCATGCTGCGGTTGGCGTCGTCCGGGGTGATGATCGCCTCCCGAACCGGGTGCACGAACCGGGCGTCCCACTGGGCCGAGTAACCCGCCCCGCCCTCGTCGGGCTTCTTCGTCAGCCACTCGTTGTCCTGCAAGTCCTCGGCGATGGTGATTTTGCCGGGGAACTTCTCACTCACCTCGCGGTTGATCCACTGGATCAGGCTCCACCCGTCGGGCAGATTGGGCTCGCCGTCGGCCCGGACGCTCCGGATGTAGAGCGTCATGTCCATCCGCAGGCCGTCAATGCGGAACTCGTCCAGCCACATCAAGGCGTTGTCGCGGATGAACTGCCGCACCTCGCCCCGGCCGTAGTCCGGTCGGGTGTGCCCCCAGGGCGTCTCGGAGCGCCAGTCCTGGTAGAAGTAGATGCCGCCACCCTCGCCCTCGCCCCACCCGTCGAACCGCCACAGGTGTAGGTCTCCGGGCCCGAAGTGGTTGTACACCACGTCGAGGATGACTGCGAAGCCGTTGCGGTGGGCCTCGCGGACGAACTCCTTGAAGGCGTTCGGCCCGCCGTAGGCACTTTCCACGGCGAACATGTGGGCGGGGTTGTAGCCCCACGACCGGTCGCCCGGGAACTCGGCGACCGGCATCACCTGGATGCAGTTGATGCCGAGCCGGCGGAGGTGGTCGAACCGGTGGATGACGTCGCGGAACGTGCCGGGGGCGTCCTCCGCCGGATTGGGGTCGTTGAACGTGCCGACGTGGAGTTCGTAAATGACCAGTTCATTCCAGTTCGGCGTCGGGAAGTGGTCGTCGCCCCAGTCGAACGCCCGCGGGTCGTACACCACGCCGTTGCCGACCGAGTTCGTCACTTCCCGCGCGTAGGGGTCGATCCGCGACAACTCGCCGGACGGGGTCTTCAGGTGGTAGCGGTACTCGGCACCGACCTTCGCCCCCGGCACGTCGACATACCAGTACCCTTCGTCGTTCTCGCGAGCGAGCGGGTGAACGCCCGCCTTGAAGTCGTTGAAAGTGCCGACGACGCTGACTGCCTCGGCGTGCGGCGCCCACACCCGGAAGGCGACGCCGCCCGCGTGCGGAATGGCCCCCATCCCGGCGTACACTTCGGCCCGGTAGGCGCCGCGGCCGGCCTTTCCGGCGGCCTTGGGATAAGGCATTTGGCGGGCCGTGCGGACCGCGGCCGGCTTGGCCGGCGGGGGCGGGGGCATTGTTGGATCCTGTTTTGGAGGGTTTTGGCGGTCAGGCGGGCACGGGGTCGGGTTTACCGGCGAGGCGTCGGCGGCCGGCGGGGGTCAGGCCGGACCCGAACTTCGTCGCGTAAACCTGCGTCAGTTCCGCGCCATAGAGCACAATCAGCGACGAGTAGTAAATCCACACCAGCAGCACGACGAACGACCCGGCCGCGCCGTACGTCGAGCCGATCGAGGCGGTACCGAGGTAGAGGCCGATGAGGTATTTGCCGACGGTGAACAGCAGGGCCGTGATCACAGCCCCCACGCCCACGTCGGACCAGTCCGGGCGGGCGTGGGGCAGGTACTTGTAGATCATGCCGAACATCAGGGTGGTGACCAGGAAGCCGACCACCAGGTTGGCGGCACCCATCCACGCGTCGCCGTACGGCATCCACTGGTTGACGAGGCCGCCGAGGGCGGTCAGGACGGCGCTGAACGCCAGCGAGACGAGCAGCAGAAACGCCATCCCGCAGATCATCGAGAAAGACGCGATCCGGTCGCGGATCAGGCCAAGGATGCCGGCCCGGGCGTCCTCCGGCTTCACGTTCCACACGGTGTTGAGGGCGTCCTGTAGGGACGTAAAAACGCCGGTGGCCCCGAAGAGTAACGTGACGATCCCGACGACCGTGGAGACGATCCCGCCGCCGGGCGTTTGAGTCGACGCCAGCATCGCCTCGACGGCCTTCGCGCCCTCGGCGCCGATCAGGTCGTTCAGTTGGTGCGCGATCTCGCCGCGGGTCGCTTGCTCGCCGAATGCCGCCCCCGCGATCACCGTCACGAGGAGCAGCATCGGGGCGATGGAAAGTGCCGTGTAGAACGCCAGCGCGGCGCCGAGCGTCATCGCCTTGTCGGCCTGGAATTCGGCCCACGCTCGCTTCAGGAGTGACACGGCCTCGCTGGGTTTCATGGGGACAGCATCCGGACGGGGGGTACACACGAAAAGCCCACCCGTCGATACGGGCGGGCTTCGTACCGGTTGTGGGGTCCGGCGTCAGACCGTTGATCGGGGCGCCCGGTTCCCGGCGATGAGCGAAACCACGAACAGCACCAAGAACACGAAGAAGAGAATCTTCGCGGCGAACATCGAGGTGCCGGCGACACTGGTGAAGCCGAAGACAGCGGCGACGAGCGCGATCACCAGGAACATCAGAGCCCAGCGAAGCATGAAGAGCCTCCGGATGTCGGGCAGTGTAAGCCCGGGGATTGCCGCGGCCCGAGGGCCGCGGGTTAAATCCAACTAATGCATCCGGCGTGCCAAACGCCCAGTCCGCGGCCCGACGATTGCAGTGTATCGGGCCGCACGCCTGCACGGCGGGCACATCCCTCGTAACTGGAGGCTCCAATGTCCAGCCGAACCCCGCCGGCGAAGGTCATCCCCGAGACGCCACCGGCGAACATCCTGATTCCCCCTCAACAGACGTTCGAGCACGCCGACGAGGAGCGTATCCGCACCCGCGCCCACGAACTCTGGGATGCGGCCGGCCGGCCCGACGGGGATGGAGTTGCCTACTGGCATCAGGCCGAGCGCGAGGTCCGGGGCGGTTGAAAGTGCCACCGGACTCGGGGCTACAGTGGCTTGTGACACGAATTCCCTTCCCCGCGGCGTTCGTCCCGCGATAAGATGGCGTTCGGTGTCGCAGCCCGGGATTCGTCTACATTCATCACGTCCGCCGGCCGGCCGTCCGGGGAACCCCCATGTCGAGCTTCAAGGTCCAGTGCCCGAGCTGCGAGGCTCAGGTTCTCATCAAGAACCCCAACCTCGTGGGTTCGAAGGTCGAGTGCCCGAAGTGCAAGTACCGGTTCAAGGTCGAGGCGCCCGCCGACGAGCCCACGAAGGACGCCGGCAAGGCCGACAAGGCCGATAAGCCGGACAAGAAGGAGAAAGCCGCCAAGGAGAAGAAACCCAAAACGGCCAAAGGGAACAACAAGAAGCTCATCGGCATCGGCCTCGCCGTCGGCGCCGTGGCACTGCTGGGCGTCGGCGGCTACGTCATGTTCGGCACCGACGACAAGCCGAAGGGGACGACCGCCGTCACGCCGCCCAGCCAGCCCCGCCCGGCCCCCCAACCGGATGGCTCGAACCCGAACCCTGAAGAGGTGAAGAAGGAGGACGAAGAGCCCTCCAAGAAGCCGAAGGAGAAGGCGCCGCCGGTGCTCGCAGCGCCGCGGAGCGACAAGGAATCGACCAACCTCCTCCCCACCAAGTCCGTCGCCGTCTACCGGTTCGACATGGGCCGGCTCCGGGCCACCCCGGCCGGCGGCATGCTCCTCGACCCGGCCACCGCCGACATGGTGAAGTCGTCGCTCGGCTTGGAACTCGGTGACATTGAGCATTACTACCACTGCTCCGTCGGTGACAAGGAGCGGTCGGCCGTCGGCCTCATTCGCCTCCGGTTGCCAGCCGACGAGAAGAAACTCGCCGCCGGCATCGCCGGCGCCGGCACCGGAAAGGTCGTCGGCGGCAAGACTCTCATGCCGGTGAAGAACAACCCGCTCCTGTCCGCCGCCGGTAACGCCCTTGCCGCTCGTACCCTGTTCGCCGACGTGTACACCACGCCGCCCGCCCCGCCGGCCAAGCCCGCCGCCTTCGGCGTTTGCGTCTACGACACCCAGCACGTCCTCGTCGGCGAGTTCGCCGCGATCGAGAGCCACCTCGCCGCGTTGAGGAACGGGTACCCCGAGTTTCAGACGGAAGTGAACAAGGAAGCCCCGCCGCCGGAGCCCGAGAAGAAGGACGGCATGCCGGACACTCCGATGCCGAAGGCGACCCCGCCGGCGGTCGCGTCGTCAGCGAAGGCGTTCACCACGAACCCGCGTTACCTGTCCCTCGACCCGAAACTCCGGCTCGTACTGCTAACGATGCTGGAAGACCGAACCGGCGAGCCGCCGTTCGTGTTGGCCGAGCGGTTCGACGAGGCGCAGTACCCGCGGAAGGGCGTGAAGAAGGAGTACGCCCCGATCGCCGCCGCCGTCGACCCGGTGCTGACGCGGACCGAACACGTCGGCATGAACCTCGTGGCGTTCACCCCGCAGCAGTTGGTGGCGAACGTGCGCTTCTTCACGAAATCCGCGTCCGACGCCCGCCTCGTCGCGCTCGAGAAGCTGACGCCGACTTTTGGCGAGGGTTTACCGCTGGTGTCGCTGCTGCTTCAGACCCACGTCGAGTTCCGAAACCTGGCCGACCCCAACTTCGTGCCTTCGGGCGCCCCTGGCACAACCCCGGAGGGCGGCCCGATGGGTTCGAGCAGCACACCGATGGGGCGACCGTTGCCGGGCACGAGCGGCCCGCCCTCGTCGAGCAGTACGCCCGGGCCGATGGGGCCGCCGTTGACGAGCGGCCCGCCCGGCGTGATCGGGCCGCCCCCGGGCTTCGGCCCGATGTCGAGTTCGACCGGCCAGATGCCGGGGCCGATGTCGCCGATGTCGCCGAACCAGCCTACGCAGGGCAAGCAAGCCCCGTCGTTCGTGGCGCTGCGCCTCCTCGACGAGTCGGTGCTCGTGACGGTGGACATCACCTGGCCCGACGAGGTGTTTTACCGCCTGCTCGGCCCCCGCCTTCTCGGGTACGTGAACCAGCTGAAGGGTAAGGCGGCCGTCTACTCGGGTACCGAAACCTGGCACGCACTCGGCCGGGCCGTGAAGCAGTACGGCACCGAGCGGAAGGAACTGCCGCCGGGAACGGTGCCCGTTAGCCGGCCGAACGACCACGACACCCGCCTCGGCGTCGCCTACCCGCCGGCGCAGCGGGTCAGCTTCTATGTCGAGCTCCTGCCGGCCCTTGGCCGTGGCGGTCTGCGGCAACTCATCGACCCCTCGCTCGGCTGGCTCAGCAACCAAAATGCGGCTCAGGCCGGGTCGTGGGTGCCGGAGTTGCTGGTCAGTTACTACCCGCAGTCGGCGTGGCGAGCGACATCGCCCCTGGCCCCCGACTTTACCTTCGGCGGCACGAATTTCGTGGCCGTGGCCGGTGTCGGCCACGACGCCCCGCGCTACAACCCGAAGACGAACGCCAAGCAGGCCGGCGTCACCGGATACGATTGGGGTTCGAAGCTCGCCGACATTACCGACGGCCCGGAGAACACGATCTACCTGTTGCAGACGCCACCAGGCGCACCCCGGCCCTGGGCCGCCGGGGGTGGTGCGACGGTGGTGGGGCTCGACCCCACCAACCCGATGGCAGCGTTCAAGCACACTCGGCCGGATGGGAGAGAGGGCACTTACGCGGTCATGGCCGACGGCACGGTTCGATGGCTGCCGGCGGATATCAAGCCTGAACACCTGCTAGCGATGGCGACGCGGGCTGGTGGCGAGAAGCTGCCGAACCTGGAGGAGATCGCCCCGCGTGTGCTGCCGTCCGGCGCGAAGGCTGAACTGACAGCGACCGCTCCCTCATCTCCGATGCCGAAGTCGGATGCACCCCTACAGGTGACGCCACCCACGGCCCCACCGCCGACGCCGAAGGTGCCCGTGGGGAAGGACTGACTCGAGCACCGGACGGCGGGAAAAACTCTTGCCGCCCTGTGGCCTCGAACCTAAGATTCCTTTGTTGGGGACGTAGCTCAATTGGTTAGAGTACCGGACTGTCGATCCGGTGGTTGCGGGTTCGAGTCCCGTCGTCCTCGCTAACGGAAAGCCCCGTAAGGCAAGCACTTGCGGGGCTTTTTCGTTTCTATGCCACGGCTTTCTATGCCGAAAACGCATAGAATTCCGCATAGAATTCTGTGAAGGGCCGTGAAACGCGGTGAAATCTGCCCCTCTGCCGCGAGAACGAACTCGTGATAGACGCTTGGTCCCCGATTCACCTTCGGGCCAAGCTGAAGGAACTCTATTGGAAGTCCGGCAAGCCGACGGTTGGAGCCGTGACGTTCTGGGAAGATTCGCTGAAGTACCTTTACCTTCCCCGGCTGAAGTCGAGAGAGGTGCTCTCAACCGTGGTCAAGGCCGGTGCCGCGAGCAAAGACTTCTTCGGCACGGCCTACGGCTCGGCGGATGGCAAATACGAAGGCTTCGCCTTCGGTGACGGCAGCATTTCGTTCAACGATACGCTTCTCCTCATCGAGCCCGAAGCGGCGACTCAGTACGCCATCGAGCAGAAGAAACTTATCCTCGCTCAACCATCGGAAGCGGGTGGGAAGGCCGAAGAGCATTCGACCGGGACGGGGAGCACTGCCGTTGTTGTGGAACACGGTAAGAAGCCGGGGTCCGGCGTGACTGCCGTTCCACAGAAGGCGAAGTCTTTCCGGGGCAGTGTCGAAGTGAGCGCCTCGCTCGCGAAGTCGAAACTCAATACCATCGCCGAAGAGGTCATCAAGCTCCTCGACTCGGACCCGAACGCAACCATCCGCGTGACGCTCGAAATCGACGCGGAGTTCCCTCACGGGGCGAACGATACCATCAAGCGGGGTGTGAGCGAGAACGCGGCGAACCTCGGGTTCAAGGTCAAGGATTGGGAGTAGCCGCGCCGCGGAATTCAGTCCGCAATAGAGGGAAGTTCGATGGCCGATGCGACATCAGGCACACCTCCCGACGAATCACAAGAAGGCGTTGACCTCGTCGCAGAGCAACGGCGAGAAGTGCTCGAACTGCTCAAGCTCCGCCACGCCCCGGAAACTCCGGAGTGGCTTCGAGAGGCCATCGACGGGGGGCTAAAAAAGTGGCGGAAGGAATACGGCTTCCAAATCTATTCCCCCGAAGCTGACCAAAGCGAAACTCTCGAAGGGGACACAAACGGCCAGCGTGGAAAAGTCAAAGAGCCCCCGCAAGCGAATAACCCGCTCTTCAATGACATCAACTCGCTTTTTGATTCGGGCCGTCGGTTCTTTACCCGGTTCCCTGACTCGACGGGACAGCCGCGCCGCCGTGTCGAGTTTCACTTCTCGGACGGCACGAGTGAAACCCGTGAGTACGAGTGCGACCCCGGCACCTTCAAGGAGTGGTGGGTAACTGTCGCCTGTTGGCCCGGTGTTCAACGCCTGTCGGATTAAGCTGGACTCCGTGCCTTTCTAGAACGGCGTAGACGGTCTTCCGAGTAACCCCTACTGTGCGGGCGATACTCGAAACCCGTCGCCTCTCGCGGTGCATCGCGATGATTGCTCCCTCTTTCTCCTCGGTCACTTTCACCCGTGTTCCCTTCCTCCGGCCGCCCCACGGGCAACGGCCGCCGTGCTGCTCGCGGACCTTCGCAATTCCCGCGAGTTGTCGTTCTCGGCGAACCTCGGTCTCGTACTGAGCGACCGACGCGAGAACGCCGGCCATGAGTCGGCCCGCTGGCGTCGAGAGGTCGAGCGAGTCGCGGAGCGAGATGAAGCGGACGTTTAGAGCAAGAAACTCCTCGAAGAGTTCGTGAAGCCCCTTCGCGGTTCGGCCCAAGCGGTCGAGACGCCAGACCACTACCCGAGTCACCTTCCCGGCCCGGACATCGGCGAGAAGACGGGTCAGGCCGGGCCGGTCATTCGTCGTTCCGGTGAACTCGTCGCGGTAGGTCTTCACCTCGGTCGCATGTTCTCCGACCCACTTCCGAAGTTCGTGCTCCTGGGTCCGGGTGTCTTGGCTCGAACTGCTCACGCGAACGTAAACGGCGGTCTTGGTCACTTGCCCCCAGGTCGTGTTTAGCTTGGTGTTTCGGTGGGTGTATACACGCAGCTAACCACGGATGAGGGACGGCGGGCAATCCGTGAACTGGCTCATTCCTTGGGGTTCCTGCCGGTTCGGCTGTCTGGCGTCGGACTCCAGACCAAAGTAAACACTTTCGGCCCGTCGGTCCTGGTGCTGGGAGGTGTCGGGCAGCATCGAAGCCTACGTGAAGGACATCGCCGAAGTGTGGACAGCTTGCCACCGAGACGGTTCTCGGACCGATGACACCAAAGCCAACTTGATGGCCGGTTCGTTCCGGGTGCCATTGCTCGGGGGCTGGGAGGTAGGCGGTATAAAGTTGGACCCGGCTTCGTTGGGACCGTCGAGCGTGCGTCATGCCGTTCAACGCTGGACTGGCGAGGTGCGTAGCAACTTTCCCCGGCTCCGTTCGATTCTCGCCTTGCTCTGAGCGACGCGGTAAACTGCTACTCTGGGAAAACCGTGGGAGGGATATGAGCGACGAGAAGAAACGGGAGCCGACAGAGGCGGAGCACTGGCGAGACATTCGGCAGCAGATGGCCGAAATCCGTGAGGCCGAAGACCCGAGGCCGAAGACCTACGTCCGCTTCGAGGACATCGCTGTCTTGTACCGGGATGGCGAGTTCTTCTTCACGCCACGCCAGTTCTTGACCAGGGAACAGCGGATAGCGAATCACGTGTTCTGGGCACAGCAGCCCGCGAAGCGACCGTGAAAGACTACCTCGACACTCTCCGGCAAGTCAGAACGGCGGCGGTTCTGCCTGCTGCGGTCTCGGCGGGTCTTGCTCAACAATGGTGCAACGGTTACCTCTCCGGCACCTTCTCCCGAGCGAAGGGTGAAGGCGTCCAAACCTACACGCGGAGCCCCCGCACTCTTCACGCTCGCGTCAGGAAGCTCCGGGCCATCTGGGGGAAGTACCTCGTCAAGCGGCTCCGACTCGCGAAAGAAAACCCGTGGGAGACGGTGGACCTTCCGAAGCTCGACAAGCTACCGGTACGCACTCTGACCGGTGACCAAGTGACCACCTTCTTCGACTGGCTCGCGAAGCGGTGGCACGGGTGGGAACTCCCTTCCCTCTTCTTCGAGGTGAAGGCGGT
>JAXMBA010000009.1:0-324057 GCA_046350095.1 Gemmataceae bacterium | reverse complement strand
GCCAGCCCAACGTCAGGGCGTCCTTGATTTCGCGCGATCTCCGCAACTCCGCCGGCGGCTGACCCCAGTAGAACCCGAACCACCCGGCCGCCCGCGGGCCAGCACGCTCGACGAATCGGCCCAGCTCCGCGGGCGAGCACCGCAGCGGGAACGTCTCCTCGACGACAACCGGTTTCCCGACATCGAATCCGGCCAGAGTCTTGAGCGCGTCGTCGAGCTTGCCCGCCTCGGGGTAAAGGTGAACGGACACGAAGTCGAGGTCGGGGGCCACCCGCGCCGGAACAAAGCCTGAAGTCAACCCCGGCCGGTCGAGGCTCCAGTCCACGAGGCCGACCGTCACCAGCGCCTCCGGGTCGGCCGCTCGGACAGCCGCCGACAGTTGCTTCGTCCACGCACGGGCGATGTCCGGCCGCGGGCGCTGTTTCTGGTCGAGCGACACCACCTGAACGAAGTGCTTGCCGCCGAAGGCCGGGCCGAGCCAGTCGCCGGCGGCGCGTCGGCCGCCGGGCACGACCGGCTCGTTCATCAGGTCGTAACAGAAGACCACCGACCGCCCCTTGCAGCGGCCCGCGACGGCCGTCCAGAAGCGGGCTTGCGCCGCCCACCGCTCCGCCTCGTCGAGCCCGTCGTACCACGCGGGCACGTCGGCCTTGTGGTAACAGCCCAGCCCCGTGAGGTTGAGGTAGAGTCGCTCGCGGGCCGCCAGGTCGAGGAGTTTGCCGAGACGCTCCAGGTTCCTGGCGTCGGGCGTCTCGGCGTCGGTCATGAACCGGCCGAACTGGAGGTGAACGCGGACCGCGTTCGCGCCGAGCCCGGCCATCGACTTGAAGTCGCGTTCGACGCGGTCCCACTCGTCGGCCCAATAGTCCTCGATCAGCCGGCCGGCCGGATCGTGGTCGTAGTTGAATCCCCACGGACGGAACGGCTCGCCGCCGGGTGAGCGAACGAAGCTCTTGCCGTCTCTCGACACCACGACCCGCGGCGGGTCGGCCGCGGAGATGACCGGAGCGTAGAGGGCGAGGGCCAGCAGGGACGTGACGCGGACCATGTGCCCCCTTCGAGTCGGGTCAGCCCGGCGGCGGGGCGGCCTCCACGTCCACGCGGAGCTGGGCGACGCCGATCTGAATCACGTCGCCGGCCTTCAGCGGCAGCGCCCCGCCGGCGCGGAGGCGCGAGCCGTTCACCCACGTACCGTTCAGGCTGTTCAAATCCTCGACGACGAGCAGCGACCGGTCAAGGGTCAGGCAGGCGTGGCGGCGTGAGCTCCAGACCTGACCGTCGGGCTCGATCGCCGTCAAATCAATGTCCACCGGCTTGTCGGCGAACCGGCCGATGATGTTGCGGCCGGGGTAGACGGGGTACTCCGCCCCGACCCGAAGCCCGCGGATCACCCGCAGCTTTACCACAAACTCCGGCGGCGGCGGCGGAGCGACCGGTACGAGAGTCCCCCGGTCCGACGAGCCTGCGGGGGTCGGGGGAACGGCGTTCCGCGCATCGCCGCAGGGAGTGACGAGGACCGTGTTGGGGGCGAGTGCGCGCTCGGGCGCCGGGGTGACTGGCGGCCGCGAGTCGGCCGGAAACCGGGAGTCGAGGCAGGCGACGCCCGGGCTGAGTGCCACGGTGACGAGCAGCGGCGATCCCGGGGCGAATGCCAGACATCGGGCGCAGCTGGTGACCCCGTCGGGGAGTGCCGTGCGGCACGTCGGACAACTGGACATCGAACGCGGTCCTTGACACGGGGCGACCGGGCGGTGGCGACACCGACCGCCGGAAGGAGCCTAGCTCACACAGTACTTTCCGGCGACTGGGCGGGGCGAATTCCGATCAATGCAGGCCGGGGTCGCAACGGTGCTCAGGCGGGGGCCAAATTCGTGCCCCGCACCTCGAGCGTCACGTCAAGCGGCGGGGCCGCCAAGTCGCGCGTGAGCAGAATTTCATTTCGTGGTCGAAGCAGCGCCGTGACGTCAGCCTCGAACCGCTCCCCGGTGGCGGAACGCGGCACGAGTTGAGTTCCGTTGAGCGCGACTTCAGCGCACCCGACCACGACCAGCCAGACGCGCTCGTGCGGGTCGAGGGCCGCCGGCCACCCGAACGGGCGGGCGTGCCGGAAGCGCTGGCCGTCGGCGGTGACAGCCCAGGCGCCGCGGAGTCGGATGGCGTGGTGTGCGTGGCTCACGGCATCATCCTACGCCGAGGCGTGGCCCTTGAAACGACTGCGACAGTTCCGATCCTGAACACCGAACGTCTACCCCGGTTGGGGTCGAGAAGGGTGCAGCACATGGCCGAGTCGAGCCGCGGCAAGTTGGCGATCGTCACAGGCGGGGGGCCGGCCCCCGGCATCAACGGGGTCATCAGCTCGGTCACCATCGAGGCCATCAACCAGGGGCTGGAGGTCGTCGGATTCACCGACGGGTTCAAGAACCTCGTCCTCGGCGACGCGTCCGCCGCCCGGCCGCTGACCATCCCGGACGTGGCCCCGTACTACCACCGCGGCGGCTCCATCCTCGGCACCAGCCGGACGAACCCGGCCAAGAAGCCGGAAGACCTCGCCCGCGTCATCAGCACCCTCCAGGGCCTCGGCGTCAAGTACCTGGTCACGGTCGGCGGCGACGACACGGCGTTCGGCGGCAGCCAGGTGTACAAGCAGTGCAACGGGGCCATCAAGGTGGCCCACGTGCCGAAGACGATCGACAACGACCTGCCGCTGCCGCCGGGCGTCCCGACGTTCGGGTTCGAGACGGCCCGGCACTACGGCGTGCAGGTCGCCAGCAACGTCCGCGAGGACGCCAAGACAACGACCCGCTGGTACTTGATCGTGTGCATGGGTCGGGCGGCGGGCCACCTCGCCCTCGGCGTGGGCAAGGCCTCCGCCGCCACGGTCACGATCATCGCCGAGGAGTTCCGCGGCAAGCCGGTCACGCTGAAGCTGGTGTGCGACATCCTCATCGGCTCCATGATCAAGCGGAAGGCCCAGGGCCGCGGGTACGGCCTGGCCATCCTCTCCGAGGGGCTTCTGGAGTCGATCGGCGAGGACGGCCTGCTCGCCGCCATGTGGGACCTGATGCCTGCGGCCCTCGTCGCGGAGTTGAAGCGGCGGAGCAAGAAGGAGCAGGACGAGGCACTCGCCGAGTACCTGGGGCGGTTCGGCAACGTCGAGCGCGACGCGTTCGGCCACCTCCGGCTCGGCGAGATCGAGTTCGGCCGCATGGTCCGGGCGCTACTCTCGAAGCGACTCGACGTGCTCGGGCTCAAGACGACCATCGTGGACAAGGACCTCGGGTACGAGTTGCGCTGCGCCGACCCGATCCCGTTCGACGCCGAGTACACCCGCAACCTCGGCTACGGGGCGGTGAAGTTCCTGCTGTCGCCCGAGTCGGACAAGTACGGGGCGATCGTCAGCTTCCTGGAGGGGAAGCTGGTGCCGCTGAAGTTCGAGGACATGATCAACCCGAAGACGCAGCGGATGCGGCCGCGGCTGGTGGACGTGGACGCCGAGAACTACGAGTGCGCCCGCCGGTACATGATCCGCCTGGAGCCGGCCGACTTCGCCGACGGCGACCGCCTGCAGAAACTGGCCGCGGTCGTGAAGTTGACGCCGGAGAAGTTCCGCGAAGAGTTCGGGCACGTCGTCGAGTAGCTGCCCCGAGCGGGCCGCCCGCCACGGCGGGTAGCCCGCTTCGGACTCGGGGTTGCGTCGGCCCCGGCGGTAGAATAGAGGTGGTTCTCCCCTCTCCCGCCGAGACCGCCTCATGGCCTCCGACAACCTGTACGAGTCGTCGCCGGTTTACCGGATGGCTGCGGAACAACTCCGGGCCGTCGCCGCGGCGATCGACCTCGACCCCGGCATCGCCGCCCGTCTGGCCGTCCCCAAGCGCTCGCTCATCACGGGCTTCCCCGTCCGCATGGACGACGGCGCCACCCGCATCTTCATGGGCTACCGCGTCCAGCACTCGCTCACCAGCGGCCCGAGCAAGGGCGGCCTCCGCTACGCCCCGTCCGTGGACCTGGGCGAGGTCGCGGCGTTGGCCATGTGGATGAGCTGGAAGTGCGGCATCATGAACCTGCCGTTCGCCGGCGCCAAGGGCGGCATCACCTGCGACCCGGCGGCGCTCAGCACCGGCGAGAAGGAGCGCGTCACCCGGCGGTTCACCGAGGAAGTGCTGTCCATCATCGGCCCGCGGGTGGATGTGATGGCCCCGGACGTGGGCACTGACGAGCAGACGATGGCGTGGATCATGGACACGTACTCGATGAAGATCGGCTACGCGGTCCCCGAGGTGGTGACCGGCAAGCCGGTGGAACTCGGCGGCTGCCTCGGCCGCCGCGAGGCCACCGGCCGCGGCGTCGTCTACTGCGTCCGCGCGGCCCTCGACGAACTCCGCATCGACCCCGTCGGCGCGTCCGCCGTCGTACAGGGGTTCGGCAACGTCGGCTCGGTGACGTGCGAGGAGTTGAACAAGATCGGCACGAAGGTCGTGGCCGTCGGCGACCGCTACGGCGCGATCCGCAACGCGAAAGGGATCGACGTCGCCGCCCTGACGAAGCACGTCAACGCCCCGGCGAACACGCGCCGGACGGTGGTAGGGTTCGCGGGGGCCGACGAGATCGCGGCGGACGACCTGCTCACGACAGAATGCACGGTGCTGGTGCCGGCGGCGATGGAACGCGTCGTTACCGAGACCGTGGCGGGAAAGCTCCGCTGCCGGGTGCTGGCGGAGGGCGCGAACGGGCCGACGACGCCGAACGCCGACGCGGTTCTGGCGGCGTCGGACATTTACATCATCCCGGACGTGCTGTGCAACGCCGGCGGCGTGACGGTGAGCTACTTCGAGTGGGTTCAGGACATCCAGCAGTTCATGTGGAGCGAGGAGGACGTGAACCACGAGCTGCGGAAGCTGATGATGCAGGCCTTCACCCGCGTCCGCAAGCAGGCGGTGGAGCGGAAGCTGTCGAACCGGCTGGCGGCGCTGAGCCTCGGCGTGCAAAAGGTCGCCACCGAGAAGCTGAAGCGCGGGCTGTTCCCGTAACGGCCGCGTCAGCCGTCGTGCCTCAGGCTGTGCCACGTCTCGACGGCCCAGTCGCGGTCGGCGGCGGTCTCGCTGTACACGTGGCACACCACGAGTTGGCCGTCGGCCGCCGTCACGCCGCTGAGCCGCCACACGCGGCGCTCGCCCTCGTCGGTCGTCTCGCCGAACACCGCCTCGCCGCACAACCCTGGTAGGCTCACACCACCCACCGCGTCGCCGTCCGGCAGGCTCCGGCGGCCCACCGCGACGGATTCCTCCGGCGTCGGGCGGGTGCCGTCCGGCTTGGTGTAGCCGACCGCGTGGAACCACACCGTGCGGGTGGCGTTCCAGCCGGTCCAGGTGCGGTCTTCGCCGAGCTCGCGGGCGAAGTCGCCGGGCACGACGATCGACCAGCCGGAACCGACAGGGGCGCGAACCGGGCCTCGGCGGTAGCCGATGGGCGGCCCTTCGGCGGCGAACTCGAACGCCCGCTGCGCCACCCGCTCGCGCAACTCCGGGTCTGAGGGGTTGACCGTATGCCCCTCCTCGTCGTTCTCGATGGCGTCGAGCACCTCCAGCCACTCGCGCCACGGGAGGTCTCCCGCCGGGTCGAGCTTGTACGCGCTCGCCAGGTCGTTGGCGATGCCGTCGGTCATCTCCCCCTCGGCCTCCGTCAGCGGCGGCCGCCAGGGGAAATCGCACCAGAGCCGGCACAGCGCGCGATTGCGGTAGAAGCCGGCGTCCGTGCCCGGCGACCACCACGCGAACACGTCGCGTCCGGAGCGCGGGTTCGACGCGGCGGCTTCGAGCCACGCGCGGGAGCGCGGGCCGAGCGGCGTCAGGACCGGGCCGGGGTGCATGAAGCCGTGGTTGGGGGGTAGTCCGATCGCCACCGGCGCCCGCGCACCAAGCGCCCGACTGCACTCGCCTCCGAGCCAAGTGTCGGACGCCCGCTCGCATGCCGGCCGGTTCGTGTTGGTGAAAAAGCCCGTGGGGTCGTCCGCGTCGTCGGCCACCCAAGCGACACCGAATTCGGCTGCGAACTGCTTCAGAAGGCCGCACAAGTGGGCATGGTAACCCGGGCCCGCGGCGTCGGTGCGGGCGAACACCCGCAACCGCCCACTGGCCCCGAGCCGCAATTCGGCCGGAGGCACCGCAGGATGGCAGGACACCAAAACGACAGGCCGGTCGTCCGCGTCGCGGACGACGGGTGCGTCAAGGACGGTGTCGCCGACCTGTTCGAACCAGACGGCCGCGCGCCCGAGCCAGTCGCGGGCTTCGGCGCGGCTGAACCGTTCTGGGCCGTCGTCGGCCTGGCCGGTGAGCGAGAGCGTGATCGGCATTGCGGGCCGGCCCACTCCGGGGCGATGCGGGGTCCGTCGGGGCTACTGTACGGGCGGAAACGGGTATCGCCACCCGTTCGACAACTGGTTCTCCAGACGGTCTTAGGAGAATTTGCCGACAGCGCCGGGTTTGACTGGATTTCCTGCACCGAAACAGTAGACTAAACTCTCCATTTGGTGCCGTCGTTTCTGGGGAGTTACTCCACCCGCCACCCTCCCCCGGCCGGGATGGATCGGAGGTATGTTGATGCAGTCGATCGGTGGTGACCTCAGCGTCGAACTGTTCCGCTTCCGGGATCTCTGCAACGACACCCCGCAAGCCCTGGACGGGCTGGCGCGTGTGCTCGTAGCGGCCGGTCAACTCGAAGCGGCCAACCGGGTCTGGGCCTGGGTCGATCAGGCGCAGTCGATCGCTGTCGAAAACGCCGCGTAAGTCGAACTGCGATTTGTGTTTCCGCCCCGTACCACACCGGGTTGCGAAAACAAGTGTCTCAAACGCAACGACGATTACCCCGCGGCGCGTATCAGTCGGTCACGGACCCCAGCCCACTCCGCCGTGTCCGGCGGCAGTTCAATGACGATTCGCTCATACCCCACCGCGTCCAACTCGTGTAGCCGGTCGTAAAGCACGGCTGCGTAGGCATTTGGGCTGTCTGGCATGTTCTGAAGTCGACCCACATAACCCCTGAATCGTTGAGTACTTCCCGCAGCCACAAGCACAACCGGAGTGCGGGGACTGTAATGCTTCGCCATCAGACCCGGTGAACGGGCCACGGAGCTCGTCTCTGGTTCGGGTTGTGACTCGATCCGGCCGACGATCGCTTCCAGCATCGGCGCCGTGATTAATCCGGGCCGCAAAATGCGGACGCGCTCGTCGGTCACATCGACGACTGTGGATTCGATCCCGCCTGAGCACGCCCCGCCGTCCAAGATCAGGTCGATTCTCCCGGCGAGCCCCTTCGCAACGTGTTCGGCCCGTGTTGGGGACAACTCGGTGCTCCGGTTCGCACTCGGCGCGGCGATCGGTACGCCGGCGGCCCGGATCAGCGCGCGTGCCACGGGGTGAGCCGGGCAGCGTACCGCGACCGTAGGCCCGCCCGCAGTTACCACGTCCGGCACGGCCGGCCCGCGCGGCAACACGAGCGTCAGCGGGCCGGGCCAGAAGCGTGCGGCCAGCGCGCCCGCTGTCGCCGGCCATTCCGCAACGACGTTTTGCCGGGCGTCCACCTCGGCCACGTGAACGATGACGGGGTTCGTCGTGGGCCGGCCCTTCGCGGCGAAGATGCGCCCGACCGCGGCCGCGTCGAGGGCGTTGGCTCCGAGGCCGTACACCGTCTCGGTGGGGAACGCGACCAACCCGCCATCGCGTATGACGGCAGCGGCACACTCGATCAGCGCCGGGTCGGGGTTGTCGGGGTCCACGCGCAGCACGTCGGTCGTCACCGGTTCGCCACCTATTCCGGCGGGCCGTAGGATGAGGTACAACGATACTGTACGCCGTCCACTCATCGGACGGCCGCGGCGCGGAGGCCGTGACCCCATGCCCGACACGCCCGCGCTTCCCCCTCCCACCGCCGAGCAGAAGCGCATCGCCACCGACAGCTTCACCCGGGCGAAGGAGGCCATCGCGTCGGGCGGCCTCGACTACGCCATCAGCCTGCTCCTCACCTGCTGCAAGCTCGACCCGGGCAACTACTTCTACCGCCAGACGCTCCGCAAGACCCAGAAGGAGAAGTACGGCAACAACCTCCGCGGGAGCCGGTTCGCGTTCTTCACCACGCCGCGGTGGAAGGCCAAGGCCAAGGCCGCCAAGCGGAGCCGCGAGTACACCCGCGTGCTGGAACACGGCGAACAGGTGCTGTGCCGCAACCCGTGGGACGTGGGCATCCAGATGGACATGTCCGAGGCGTTCGACGCACTCGGGCTGGCCGACCTGGCCGTGTTCAGCCTCGACCAGGCCCGGCAAAAGAACCCCAAGGACGCGACGCTGAACCGCGCCCTGGCCCGGCTGTTCGAGAAGCGCGGCGACTTCCAGAAGGCCATCGCCCTGTGGCAAATGGTGCGCGAGGTGGCCCCGAACGACGTGGAGGCCGCCCACAAGGCGAAAGACCTGGCGGCCAGCGACACGATCAAGCGCGGCCAGTACGTCGAGGCCGCGAGCGGGACGAAGGAGTCGCCGGTCGTGGGCCGGATCGAGGCGCGGGCGACCGAGAGCAAGGACCGCGGCAGCCGCGAGGCCGAGCCGCTGCTCCGCCGCATCGAGGCCGAGCCGACCGAGCCGACGCTGTACATCCAGCTCGCCAACACCTACCGGAAGTACAACCAGGACGACCGCGCCCGCGCCACGCTTCAACAGGGGCTCGGCCCGACCGGTAACAACTACCAGATTCAACTCGCGTTGATGGACATGGACCTGGCCCCGGTCCGCAAGAACCTGGAACTGGCCGAGGGGCGGTTGAAGAAGCTCCGCGAGCGGATGAAGGACCCGGACCGCGACAAGGCGGAGGACGACGAACCGCTGACCGAGGCCGAGCTGGTGACGCTCCGCGGAAAGCTGACGAAGGAAGTGAACGCCCGTGAGATCGAGCTGTACCGGCTGAAGGCCGACCGCACGCCGACGGACCTGTCGCAGCGGTACGAGCTGGGCGTGCGGCTGATGAAGGCCGAGCTGTACGACGAGGCCATCGCCGAGCTGCAGCAGGCCCGCAAGGAGGAGCGGCTGAAGTGGCGGGCGGGGCTGTCGCTGGGCCTGTGCTTCCGCAAGCGGAACAACTGGCGGCTGGCGCAGCGGAACTTCGAGGAGGCACTCGCCGCGGTGCCGGAGTCGGAGGAGCGCGGGCGGAAGGAGTTGCTGTTCGAGCTGGCGACGGGCGCGGCCGAGCAGGACGACCTGGCGCGGGCGATCGACCTGGGGCACGAGCTGGCGAACCTGGACTACTCGTTCAAGGGGATCGGCAAGTTGCTGGACGACTGGAACGACCGGCTGCAAAACGCCTGATTTGTTCAGCCGCTTGCGGCCTAGCGGCGTACACGCCGCAAGACCGCAAGCGGCAATTCCATCCGCACCCATTACACGTACAGATGCCCCTCCCGCGGGTAGCGCGGGTGTCGCGCGATCGCCCGGTGGTCCGCCGCCGCGACCGCCCGCGCCGCCCCGACCGCGGCGATGACTGCGTCCAGCGCGTCGGCCCCGGGGTTGCGCATCATCACACGGCGGAAGCAGTCGTCGATCCGCACCAGCTCGTCGAGGGCGGCATGAAGCGTGTGCCGCGTGCGGAGCCGTTTCCGCGTTAGCGGGCCGCCCTCCGGCTGCTTGTAGTTCTGGTGAGGCAGGCCGAGCTTCTTCAGCACGCTCCCCGGGCAGCACTCCACCAGCACGCGCTTCGCCCGCCCCAGCTTGCGGTAGTGGAACGGCAGAATCGCCGTGCCGGGAACACGGCTCAGCGGGTGGACCACGTCGCGCATCCCGAAGAAGGTCTGGTAGATCATGCGGTAGTGGTAGCCGTCGAAGGGCGCCTTCGCGTCGGTGTCGGTGGTGCGGCGGAGGTGCATCCGGTCGCCGACGAGCAAGGCGCGGCGGACGCATTCGAGGCCGCAGGCGTAGGCCTCGTCGCCCCACTCGCGGATGAAGTCGAACTGGTGGAGCCACTCGGCGGTCGACGGGAACAATTCGACCGGCAGCCCGAACGGGCAGTCGAAGCCCCACAGCGCCGACTCCGACGCCGCCACCAGTTCCACGAGATGAGCCAGCGCCGGCGCTCGCTCGGCGGTGCCGGCCAGGTCTTCGAGCGGGTCGAGTGCGACGAGGACCGGCCGGCCGCGGCGACGCGGCTCCACGCGGGCCACCCAGGTGTTGCGACCGGCGAGCCTTGCGCCGGAGAAATCCACGCCGTAAACCACCGAAAAATCGGGAACACGCATCCTGCTATTCTGCCGAACGGCGGGCGCACGTCCCAGGTCAGCCGTAGCCGCCTTCAAAGTCGTCGGCACACTCCGTGTGCCGACGACTTTGGGGGTCACTTCCGCAGCTGCACCTCGTAGATGCGGTTGTAGTTCGGGTCCGCCTCGCTGCCGGGCGGCGGCGTGCCGCGGATCACGGCGACGCCGTTCGCCACCTCGTACCGGAGCGGGCGGCCGACCAGCGGGTCGTGCGGCACCGGCAGCCCCACCTCGTCGAGCGAGCCGGGGAGTCGACCGCCGTTGGCAGCGGCGAACGCGCGCACCGCCTCGACGGCCTGGAGCATGGCGATCTGCTGCTGGAGGCGCGCGCGGGAGATCGACACTCTTGCGATGGCTGGCGAGAGTGGGCCGAATAGCCCCGTCGGCTCAGCCTTCTCGAGGCCGGCGGGGTGCTGCCACGCGGGGACGGCCAGCCACTTGAGTAAGTCGTCGCGGGCCGCCTCGAAGCGGTCCATCTCGTCGAGCAGGATCACCTGCATCGGCGGAAACTTCTCGATCCGCTCGTCACGGACCGGCGCCGCCGGCAGGAGCCGCGCCCGCGCCTCGGCGACCTGCCTGGCGTCAGCGGCGCGCTCGCCAAGGTACGTGGCCGGGGTCGGGGTTGGGGGCGGCTTCGGCGCGGGGGGGGGATCGGTCTTGCCGCCCTTGGCGGGGGCAAGCGCCTCCTTCGGGGGGCTGACGAGGTCGATCACCCTGGTGATCTTCATCACGGCGACGCCGATCTGGCCCTCGGTCATCGGGTTCTTGCGGTCGACGTACGAGCCGACCTCGGTCGTCAGGAACGTCCGCTCGCCGTGCGCCGCCTTACGCAGGTCGAACAGCGGACTCGGCAGGTCGGCGAGCGCCCAGAACAGGTTCGGCGCCCCGGGCTCGGCGACGAACTCCTCGACCGACGACAGCGCCGTCGCGGCGATGGCGATGCCGACGAGCGAGCCGATCAGCGTGGGGTGTTCGTTGAGCGTGCGGGCGAGGGCCACGTGCGTCTGGATGGTCACGGCCGCGGCCTCGAAGTCGCCGCGAGCGATCTCCCCGCGCGCCCGCACGCGCAGTACCCGGGCCAGTTCGCGGAGCTGCTGGATGTCGGGGAGGAGTAACTGAAGCCCGTCCTCCTTGAGGTCGGCGACGACCTGCCAGTCGATCGACTCCATGCGGGCCGCCCGGACAGCCTGTCGGACGGACGCACCCCCGTAGTTCTGAAGCTCCGCCACGGTGCGGAGCTCGGCGAGCGGCGCGTTGAGCCACTTCTCCCGCTTCTCGTTCTCCAGCTTGTCGCGGTAAAAGTAGTGCTGCTCGCCGAAGCACTTGTAGAACCCCTGGACTTGGTTGCCGGGGATCATGTCGCGGGTCGTCGGCAGGAGCGTCCACCGCAGCGCCGGCACCGGCGGCGCGGCGGGGCTGGCCGTCAGCTTGAGCGTCAGCTTGCCGTCCTTGACCTGCGGGCCGGGCTGGGACCGCGCGTCGGCGACGAGCAGCACGGCGACAACGAGCGCGCAGGGGGGCACGAGAAACCTCACGGGTTCACCTCCGGGTCGGGGTTCAATCGAGTTCGCCGCGGCGGGCGGCGAGAGGCGTGAGCATCGGGCCGGGCGCCGCGGCGGCGGCCAGGGGTTCCGACGGCGGCCGGCGGTCGGGGTCGTCGTGGACGCGGAGCCCGCCGTACCACTGCGGTTCCGGCGCGTCCGGCACGACGACCGGCACCACGACGGGGACGACGGTCGGCTCGGAGGGCGTCCCGGGCGTGGGCCGGAGCGCGAACCAGGTCAATGCCACGTTCGACGCCAGAAGCGCGGCGACGGCGAGTTTCCACCGCAACCGCGTCGGAGCGGACGCCTGCCCCATGCGGACGAGCAACTCGGTCGGGTCTGGGCCGACGGGCGTGAAGCGGGCGAGGCGGTCGGTCATGCGGTGTCCCCCACGCCGAGCCGCGCCCGCAGCGCGGCGATGCCGGCTTCGTAGCGGCGGAACGCGGTGCTCACGGCGCACCCGGCCGCGTCCGCCGCCTGCTCCAGCGTCAGCCCGCCCCAAAGCCGGGCGACGATTACCTCGCGCTGCTCGGGTGGCAAGCACTCCAGCGCGGCCACGGCCTCGGCTGCGTCCAGCCCGTCGATTTCGGCTTCGACGAACCAGAGGTCGGGCCGCGCGACCGCTTCTTCCCGCAGCCGCCGGCGGCGGTCGGACCGGCCGAGGTCGATCGCGGCGTTGCGGGTGGCGCGGAAAAGCCACGCGGCCGGGTCGGCAGGCGCGGCGCGCAGCGCGGCGAGCTTGCAGAACGCGTCCTGCACGGCGTCGTCGGGCGCGAGGCACCACGTCCGGGCGTACAGCGTCAGCGCCGGGGCGTGGGCCGCGACCAGGTCGGCGAGCTGGCGGGGCGTCATGTCAGAAGGGTAGACGACACCGCCCGACGGATTTTCCGCCGGGCAGTGGGAATGTCCGGCTCACGCCACGCGGTCGGGCACCACGAACGGCGCCCGGTACTGCCGCGTCAGCAGGGCGTTGGCCTCGGCGTCGTTCTTGAAGCGCTCCGTCGCGGCGTCGAACTCCAGCCGCCGGCCGACTTTCAGTTTGCCCGTGTCGAGTTGCACGGCGTTGCCGCGGAGGTGCGCTTCGAGCCGCTCCAGCGTCTCCGTGGCGGCACTGTTCCCGGCCACGGCCTGCGTCCGCGGGTTGAACGCCTCCTCGCGGCCGAGGCGGTAGCTGATGTTCGCCAGGTGGCACAGCCCGCTGGAGACGTGGCCGACGGCGATGTCGGCGTGCTGGTCCTCGACGCGGCGGCTCCGCACACAAGCGATGAAGTTCTGGAAGATGCTCCCCGGCTTCGGCAGCGGCCCTTCCACCTTCGGGAGTGGCTCGCCCTCGGTGCGACCCGGGCGGAACAGCCGGCCGTTCGCCACCACGCCGGCCTCGAAGTGCAGGACGTTGCCGACCGTCTGCCCGTGGAACTGATCGGTCCGCAGGCCGCGGACCTCGAACACGAGTTGCGTCTCGCCGTAGTCCATGACGGTGATCTGGCTGTTGGGCGTCTCGCCCTGGTCGGTGTAGCCAAACCGGCCGCCGAGGCTGAGCACCGAGCGCGGCCACGTGGCGTTCGTAATCAGCCACCGGGCCACGTCCATCTGGTGGACGCCCTGGTTGCCGATGTCGCCGTTGCCGAAGTCCCAGAACCAGTGCCAGTTGTAATGCACGAGGTTGCCGTGGTGCGGGCGGCTCTGCGCGGGTCCGGTCCACAGGTTGAAGTCGAGCTCGGCTGGCGGCGGCGTCGCGGCCTTGGTGCCGATCGAGTTCCGCGACTTGTAGCACAGCCCGCGCGACACCAGCAGCTTGCCGAGCTGCCCGCTCTTGGCGATAGCCGCGAGTTCGGCCCACGCCCGGCTGCTCCGGTTCTGCGTGCCGTGCTGCACGATCCGCCGGTGCCGCCGGGCCGTCTCGACCGCGATCTTCCCCTCGTGGACGTTGTGGCTGCACGGCTTCTCGACGTAAACGTCCTTGCCGGCCTGGCAGGCCCAGATCGTCATCAGCGCGTGCCAGTGGTTCGGCGTGGCGATGCTGACCGCGTCCACGTTGCGGTCCTCGAGCGCGCGGCGGATATCCTGCACGGTCTGCGGCGCGGGCTTGTTCGCCTTGGCAATCTTGTCGAGGTGCTTCTTGTAGGTGCGGGTGTCGGGGTCCACGAGGTACGCGACCTGCACGCCCTCCATGCCGAGGTACGCGCCGACGTGCGAGTCGCCGCGGCCGTTGAGGCCGGCCACGGCGACGCGGATCGTGTCGTTGGCCCCGATCACTCGGCCGGACGACTTGGTGCCGGCGACGGTGACGGTCGCGGCGGTGGCGAGGGTGGTGCGGACGAAGTCACGGCGACTGGGGCGGGGCATGTGGGACTCCGGGGCGAGAGGCGAGCCGATCCTGAACAGTACCCGCCGCGGGGGCGGGTCGCAAGCGGCGAACCGGGTGGACACCGGCCGCGTTTCGCGCATGATGGAGCGGACTCGCGCCTTCTCCCCCGGCCGTCATGCCCTCACCGCGCTCGCACGCCGTCCTTCTGGCCGCCGCGTCCCTCCTGGGGCTCGTCGCCGTCGTCGCCGCCTTCCGGCAGGCCTCCCCCGCACCCGTACCCGCGCCGGCGTCGATCGATCCCCCCCCCGCGGGCGGGCCGCCGCGTGCGAACCCGACGGCGATTTACCGGCCGGCCGCGCAGCCGGACCGCGTCATCCTCACGTTCGCCGGGGACCCGACCAACTCGCAGGCCGTGACGTGGCGGACCGACACGACCGTGCGTGCGCCGGTGGCCGAACTGGCCGTCGCCACCGACGGGCCGGCGTTCGAGAAGGGCTGGCACGGGTACGACGAGAAGCGTGTGACCCGCGCCGCCGCCCGCACCGAGAAGCTGACCGCCGGCGGCTACGACGCGCTGTACCACAGCGTGAACTTCACCGGCCTCGTGGCGAAGACGAAGTACGTGTACCGCGTCGGCGACGGCTCGAACTGGAGCGAGTGGTTCCAGTTCGAGACCGCCGCGAAGGAGCCGGAGCCGTTCGGGTTCATCTACTTCGGCGACGCCCAGAACGGCATCCGCAGCCTGTGGTCGCGGGTGGCCCGCGGGGCGTACTCGGACATGCCGAAGGCCCGGTTTATCGTCCACGCCGGCGACCTCGTGGACGCCGGCAACAGCGACCTCCAGTGGGGCGAGTGGCACGCCGCGGCGGGGTGGATCAACGGCATGGTGCCGAGCGTCCCGGCCGCGGGGAACCACGAGTACAGCGGCCCGAAGGGGCTCACGAACCACTGGCGGCCGCAGTTCACGCTCCCCGAGCACGGCCCCGCCGGCTTGCAGGAAAGCTGCTACTTCCTCGACTACCAGGGCGTCCGGCTCGTCGTGCTGAACTCGAACGAGAAGCACGCCGAGCAGGCGAAGTGGCTCGAAGGCGTACTCGCCGACAACCCGAACCGCTGGACGGTCCTCGCGTTCCACCACCCGATTTATTCGCCGGTCGCGGGGCGGGACAACGCCGGCGTCCGTGAGGCGTGGCGGAAGGTCATCGACGCGGCCCCGCGCGGCGTCGATCTGGTGCTGCAAGGCCACGACCACACCTACGGCCGGAGCGGGCTGATGCGGGAGGACAACACGCTCACCGGGCTTCAGGTGCAGACGCTGCGCGGCACGGTGTACGTGGTGTCGGTGAGCGGCCCGAAGCTGTACACCGGCGGCGACGCGCCGTGGATGGTCCGCCGCGGCAACGGCGTCCAGCTCTACCAGCTCGTGCGCTTCGAGGGGGACGAACTCGTGTACGAGTCGCGCACCGCCCGCGGCGACCTGTACGACGCCTTCACGCTGCAAAAGCGGCCGGACGGCGGCAACGACCTGATCGAAGGCGAGAACCCGCCCGGCCCCGACGGGCCCTCGGGGCCTTACGGTGCGATGGTCGCCCCGCCGGACGCCGGCCGCCTGGCGCCGCGCGACGGGTGGAGCGCGGCGGCCGCGGTCGTGATCCTGGCGCTCATCGGGTTGGCGATCGGGTGGGCGGTTCGCGCCCGCTGAGCCGGCTACACTAACGGTTCACACCGGGGGACGGACGTGGACCGCAGCGACCTGGCGACCAAGTACCTCGACCAGCTCCCCTACCCGCCCTACACCGTCCAGGAAGAAGCCCTCCTGTCGTGGTTCACCGCCGACCAGGGCGTGCTCGTGTGCGCCCCCACCGGCACCGGCAAGACGATGATCGCACAGGCGGCGCTCTACGAGGCGCTCCACACCAACACCGTCGCCTACTACACCACCCCGCTCATCGCCCTCACCGAGCAGAAGTTCGCCGAGATGCAGGCGGCGGCGGTCCGCTGGGGCTTCAAGGCCGAGGACGTGGGCCTCGTCACCGGCAACCGCCGCGTCAACCCGAACGCCCGCGTCCTCGTCGTCGTCGCCGAGATTCTGTTGAACCGGCTGCTGCACCAGGAGGGGTTCGACTTCTCGCACGTGTCCGGCGTCGTGATGGACGAGTTCCACAGCTTCGCCGACCCCGAGCGCGGTATCGTCTGGGAACTGTCGCTGAACATGCTCCCGAAGCACGTCCGGCTGCTGCTGCTGTCGGCGACCGTCGGCAACGCCGTCGAGTTCATCACCTGGCTCGACCGCTGCCACGGCCGCAAGCTGGAACTCGTGGAAGGGCGCGAGCGGAAAGTGCCGCTGACGTACAGGTGGGTGCCGGACCAGTTCCTGAACGAACTCGTAGTTGATCTGGCGAAGGGCGACGAGGCGACGCGGAAGACGCCGGCCCTGGTGTTCTGCTTCAACCGCGACGAGTGCTGGAGCGTGGCCGAGCAGCTGAAGGGGCTCGACCTGATGACCGCGGCCCAGAAGGCCGCGCTGAACAAGGAGGTCGATCTGCTGGAGTGGCCCCAGGGCGTCGGCCCGAAGCTGAAGCAGATGCTCCGCCGCGGCGTCGGCGTCCACCACGCCGGCCTGCTGCCGAAGTACCGCCGCGTCGTGGAAGACCTGTTCGAGAAGAAGCTTCTCTCCGTCGCGCTCTGCACCGAGACGCTGGCCGCGGGGATCAACCTGCCGGCGCGGTCGGTGGTCCTGTCGAGCCTGATGAAAGGGCCGTTCGGCAAGGAGAAGGTGATCGACCCGAGCACGGCGCACCAGATTTTCGGCCGCGCCGGCCGGCCGCAGTACGACACCGAGGGCTTCGTGTACGCCTTCCCGCACGAGGACGACGTGCGCATCGTGCGCTGGAAGCAGCAGTACGACCAGATTCCCGAGACGACGAAAGACCCCGGCCTGATGAAGGCGAAGAAGGCGCTGCTGAAGAAGAAGCCGAGCCGCAACCAGCAGCGAAAGTATTGGGG
The DNA here is from genome assembly GCA_046350095.1 of Gemmataceae bacterium. GTDB lineage: Bacteria > Planctomycetota > Planctomycetia > Gemmatales > Gemmataceae > Urbifossiella. Next base: position 306,911 of record JAXMBA010000009.1, on the reverse strand, counting down.
CGAGGGCGACTTCGAGCGGCTGAAGGCGGCGCCGCCGGCGCGGCTGTACAGCAAGGGGCCGCTGCCGTGGCGGCTGCTGGCGTACCTGCTGAAGGTGTCGCCAGACGTGGAGAAGATTCGCGCCGTCGTCCGCAAGCGGCTGCTGGATCAACCGCGCGTCGAGGCCGGCATGAAGCAGCTGACGCGAATGATGCGGACGCTGCACGAACACGGGTTCGTGGTGCTCGACCCGCCGCCGCCGGCGGAGGAGTCAGGAGACAGGAAGCAGGAGACACCGGAGAAGAAGACGGGGATCGTGATCGACCTCGTGCCGGGTGCCGCGGCTGTCGTGAGTTCGGCGCCAGCGAAACCGGAGTACGTTCCCGTCACCGCCACGCCGACGGCCGCGCTCGACACGCTGCTCGTGTTCCGGGCCTGCCACCCGCTGTACGGCGCGTACCTCATCAACACGCTCGCCACGGCCACGCCCGAGGAGCGGTTGCAGGCGTTCGAGAGCGTGCTGGAACTGCCGAAGCCGCTCTTGCGCTACGTACGTGTGCCGTGGGAGATGCCCGAGGGGCCGCTGCAAACGGAAGTGCTGAACCCCGAGCTGATCGCCCGCGGGCTGATGGTGGCGAAGCCGCCGAAGCAGGACGACGACGAGGAGGACGAGTTCATCCCGTGGGACGAGCGGCCGCCGGTGTTCGCCCAGAAGCTGCGGCTGCTGTTCGACGCCAATTACCCCGAGGTCGGCGACTTCAACACGGAACCAGTGTGGGCCGCGGGCGACGTGCTGTTCGGCTTCGGCGGCAACTTCAACCTGTACGTCACGAGCAAGGAACTGACCAAGCAGGAGGGGCTCATCTTCCGCCACCTGCTGCGGCTAATCCTGCTGCTGGAGGAGTTCCAGCAGCTGACGCCGCCGGGCGTCGAGGCCGCGACGTGGCAGGCGGAGTTGAAGGAGTTGGCCGACCGGCTGACGGAGACGTGCCGCGTCGTGGACCCGACGAGCACCGAGCAGGCGATCAAGAAGGCCCATGCCGCCGACGTGGTGGAGGGCGAGGTTCACGCCGCCGTGCAGGTGATTCACACCGCGCAGACGACCGCCGAGGCCGACGCCTTCGCCGAAGGCCTCACCGATTGACGTGACCGATTAACTACCGACCACTGACCACCGGCCACCATGAAGAAGACTGCCGTCCTGCTCGTGACCTGCCCGGACCGCAAGGGGATCGTCGCCGCGGTCAGCGAATTCCTGTACCGGCACGACGCCAACATCCTCCACGCCGACCAGCACCAGGACGCCGAGCGCGGCCTGTTCCTGATGCGCGTCGAGTGGGAGCTGCCCGGCTTCACTCTCGACCTCGCCGAGTTCCCGCGCCGCTTCGCGCCGCTCGCCGACCGCTTCGACATGCGCTGGCGGCTCGAGCGCTCCGACCAGCCGGTCCGCGTCGCGCTGTTCGTGTCGAAGTACGACCACTGCCTGATGGACCTGCTGTACCGGCACCGCACGAAGGAACTCACCTGCGACATCCCGCTGATCGTCGCCAACCACCCCGACGCGGAGAAGTGGGCGAAGTTCTACGACATCCCGTTCCACGTCATTCCCGTCCCCGCCGCCAACAAGGCCGAGGCCGAGCGGCAGCAGCTTGCGCTGCTGGCCGAGCACAAGATCGACCTCGTGGTACTCGCCCGCTACATGCAAGTGCTGTCGGGCGAGTTCGTGCGGGCGTTCCCGCACCGCGTCATCAACGTCCACCACTCGTTCCTCCCGGCGTTCGTCGGGGCCAAGCCGTACCACCGGGCCTTCGAGCGCGGCGTGAAGCTGATCGGGGCGACGAGCCACTACGCCACCGAAGACCTGGACGAGGGCCCGATCATCGAGCAGGACGTGGTCCGCATCTCGCACCGTGACGGGCTCGAAGACTTGCTGGAGAAGGGCCGCGACCTGGAGAAGGTCGTCCTGTCCCGCGCCGTGCGCTGGCACATCGACCACCGCATCCTCGTCTACGACCGCAAGACGGTGATTTTCGACTGACGCCGGGGTAAGATCGGACCCCATGCACACCCCGCAGCTCGCCCGCGTCCTCGGGCCGTGGATGGCCGCCGCGATCGTCGTCGGCACCGTCATCGGCTCGGGCGTGTTCAAGAAGGCCCGCAACGTCGCCGAGAATGTCCCCGAGACTGGCCTCGCCCTCAGCGTGTGGGTGCTCGGTGGCGTCCTCGCGTTGCTGGGGGCGCTCGCGTATGCGGAGGTGGCGACGCTCTTCCCGCGGGCCGGCGGCAACTACGTGTTCCTGCGTGAAGCCTACGGCCGGATGGCCGGCTTCCTGTGGGGCTGGGTCGAATTCTGGATCATCCGCACGGGCTCGATCGCCGCACTGGCGACGATGTTCACGGAGTCGTTCCACGACGTGCTGAAGCAAGCGATGTACCCCGGTCAAACCGTCGAGGTGCTTGCCTTTTGGCCGCGGCAGGCGCTCACGGTGACGGTCATCACCGCGCTCGCGGCGCTGAACGCACGTGGCACGGTCCTCGGCGGGCGGTTGCAAGTCGTCGTCACGACCGTGAAGGTGGGCTCGCTGTTACTCATCATCACGCTGCCGTTCGCGGTACTCGCGCTCGTCAGCGAGCCGAACCACCCCCCGCGGGCCGAGTACCTGTCGCCGGCGCTGCCCGCGTCGCTCGGCGGCGTGAACTGGAGACTGTACGGGGCGGCGCTCGTGGGCGTGCTGTGGGCCTACCACGGGTGGATGAACGTCGCCCCGGTCGCGGAAGAAATCCAAGACCCGCAGCGAAACATTCCCCGCGCCCTGCTCGGCGGCGTGCTGCTGCTCGTGGCGCTGTACTGCGGCGCGAACCTGGCGTACTACCTCGTCATCCCCCGCGAGGAAATGAGCGAACTGCGGAACACGACCGTCGCCACCGAGTTCTGTCTCCGGCTGCTCGGTCCGGTCGGCAGTTTGTTGGCGTCGGCGATCGTGATGACCTCCGTCTTCGGCTCACTGAACGGGAACCTTATGGTCGGCCCGCGGCTACTGTTCGCCATGGGTAAGGATCGCCTGGCACCCGCCGCCCTCCAGCGACTGCACCCCGCTTTCGGCACACCGGCGCTGGCCATCGGCGTGCTCGCGGGGTGGGCCTGCTTGACGGTTCTCGGCGTCAGCGCACTCACCCAGTACCGGTTGCCGGTCGTGCTCGGTCTCGACCTGAACCTGCCGGCGAACAAGGCGCCGTTCGACGTGGTGACCGACTTCGCCATGTTCGGTGCTGTCGCGTTCGAGACGCTGGCGGTGGCTTCAATCTTCGTCTTCCGCCGGCGCCTGCCGACGGCCGATCGGCCGTACCGCTGCTGGGGGTATCCGGTGGTGCCGGCCCTGTACTGCCTCCTGATGGCGGCAGTGCTGGCGAACATGTTCATGACCCCCGAGCAGCGGAGCGAGGCGCGGATCGGCCTCGGCTTCATGGGGGTCGGCGTCGGCGTGTACCTGTTGGCCTACCGGGGGCGCGGCGAATGACCGCGCTCGGCGCCGACGGGTACGTCATGCTGCCGGCCGTGTTCGACGCCGCGGCAGTTGCCGAACTCCGAGCCGCATGTGACACCGCGCTGTCACGCCACGCCGGCGACGCCGCGATCCTGGCGGACGCGACCGGAGCAGTGAGCGGCGCCCGCGACCTGTTCCGGCTCTGGCCCGGCGCCGCCGAACTGGCCCGCACCCCCGCCCTCCGGGACGTGCTGCTCGCCGAGTTGGGGCCCGGGGCGGGAGTCGTCCGAGGGCTGTTCTTCGACAAACCGCCGGGCCACGGGTGGGCGCTGCCGTGGCACAAGGACTACACCGTGGCCGTTCAGGCGCACGGCCCGCTCGGCCGATTCCGGAAGCCGACCACGAAGGCCGGCGTCCCGCACCTCGAAGCGCCGACGGATTTGCTGTCGCGGATGCTCACGGCGCGCGTCCACCTCGACGACATGACCGACGAGAACGGCCCGCTCCGCGTCGTGCCCGGCACGCACCGCTTCGACCGCACCGCCGACGACGAGCCGCAGCCGCCCGTGATCGTCCGCTGCCGGGCCGGCGACGTGATGTTGATGCGGCCGCTGCTGACGCACGCCAGCGGCCACCCCGACACGGCGACAGGGCGGAACCGGCGGATCGTTCACCTGGAGTGCGCCCCCGCGGGGGCGCTGGAAGACGGGTACGAGTGGCGCGAGTTCTTGGAGCTGTCGTGAAGTGAAGTTGCCGCCCGCGGCGTAGCACCGCGGTGCTGCGCCGCAGGCGGCGAAGCCCTCAACCCTACTTCTTCTTCCGCTTCGGCTTTTCCGCAGGCGGTTCGGGGGCCCTCGGGGCCGCCTTCGTCACCCGCGGCGCGGTCGCCGACGGAGCCACCACGAACCCGTGCGGCTTCAGCAACGGCGCCAGGAGGTCCGCCTGAGCCGACGCCTCGGCGGAGTCGACACGGGCCATCGCGATGGCGGAGTACCAGAACCGCTCACGGTCGCGGGGCGAGAGCGTCTCCGGGTCGGCGCCGAACTCGCGGACCAGTTCTCGGTCGTAGCGCAGCTCCTTCAGCACCGCGGCCGCCTCACGCCACGTGAGCCCGCGCGACAGCACCGCCCCCGCCGCGTCGGACACGGTCCGGCCGATGGCGATGTGTAGCAACCCGCGGAAGCGGCCGGCTGCGAGTCCCTCGTCGCGGGCGGTGTCGAGCAGGCGGCGGATTCCCTCCATGCCCACGCTCCGATCGCACACCAGGTCAGACGCCGGGGTCGCCGCCGGCGGTGGGATGATGCGGTTCGCGGCCGGGGCGACTACCGCCGGCACGGTCCGATACAACTCGCCCATTTTACCAGTCCGCCGGAGTTACTCCAGACCCACAGCCCGCTCCTCGCATCATCGGCCCCCGTCGGCCTGCAACTAACCTGGTGGACGGCTTTCGGTCGGGTCGAAACTCTCAGCCCCCGGCAGGTCTAGCGCCGCCCGGAGAATCCGGGCGACCGCTTCGGGGTCGTCGGCCTGGCACACGGCCGCGCTCACGGCGATTCGCCGCAGCCCGGCTGCAACCACGCTAGCGACGTTTGCGGGGCCGACGCCTCCGAGTGCGAAGACGGGAAGTGACGTTTCGGCGGCCGCGGCGCGGACGAACGCCAACCCGGGGAACTCGTCAAACACCTTGGTTCGGGACGGGAACGTCGGCCCGACGCCGAGGTAGTCGGCGCCGTCGAGCACGGCCTGCCGCAGCTGCGCGACGTTGTGCGTGCTCACGCCGACGAAGACGTCGGGGCCGACGACCCGGCGGGCGTCCGCGACCGGTAAATCGTCCTGCCCCACGTGCACGCCGTCGGCCCCGACGAGGCGGGCGATGTCGGGACGATCGTTGACGACGAACAGGGCGTTGGCCTGCCGCGTCCAGCGCCGGACGTCCCGGGCGCGGGCGATCAGTTCGGCGTCGGGCAGCTCCTTTTCGCGGAGCTGGAATACGGTCGCACCCCCGGCGGCGGCCTGGGCGATCGTCCAGTCCAGTGCCGCGGCGCACTGCGACCCGGTGAGCAACACGTAGAGTCGGGCGTCGGCCAGCCGCCGGCGGGCGTCGGTGCCGCGGACGACGGCCCGTTCGAGCGTGTAGGTGCGGTAGCGGAGCGACTCGACCTCGCGGGCGAACGCCGGGCTCAGGAGCTTGCCGTGCTCCTCGACGCTGCGGAGTGCCTCCTGCAACCGCTTGAGGTTGACCGCGGCCACCTGCGCCGGCGAGCCGCGCTCGTACTCGCCGCCGGCCGTCACCGCGGTTCCCACGTCGCCGGGCGTGTCGCGCGCGGCGAGCAGGAGTCCTGAGGGAAGCTGATCGGTCGCCGCGGCCAGGGCGTGACGCACCGCCTTTACCTGTTCCGTCAGGGTCCGGTCGTTCAGGACGAAGCGGCAGTGGTCGTCGAGCACGCGGAGCGATTCCCGACTTCGGTTCAAGTTGGCGTCCAGCACCCGCGCCGCGGCGAGGTCGTCGGCCGCGTCCGGCGGCGAGAAGGTCGCGGTGGGCGGCTCCAGGCGGTCGAACGGGTCATTCACGCCTCCGACCATGCGGCCGAACAGTTGCACGGCGTCGAGCCCCGCGGCGGCGGCGGCGTGAGCGAAGTCCTCGTCTGCTGTCAGCACGGCCAGCAGGAGGGCGTCGGTCATGAAGGCCGGGTCGGCCCGGTGGCGGAGTGACCAGTCGCGGGCCGCGTCGTACAGCGTCCGCAGGACGGGTACGGGGCCGGTCAGTTGCTCGAACCGCTGCCGCACCGCCGTCAGGTCGCCGCCGGCGCGGGTCAGGAGTTCGGCGGGTCGGCCCTCCTCCTCGTCGAGCAGCCCCAGAACGTAGTCGGACAGCCGCACGGCCGGAGAACCGCGGCGGGCCGCCCACGCCGCCGCCGCCGCCACCGCCCGCTCGACCCCCGGACTCGCCTGGTGCATCGCCTGTTCCTTCCCACGCCCGGACCAGCCGTTACAGCCTGACTCTTCGACACCGACCGGGCGCGGATTGGTCAGGCAAACGACCCCGGCCGTCGAGAGCGCCCGGTCCGCGGCCGATTGGTAGGGGTACGGACACGCCCACCGTTCGGACTCGTTCGCACCGCCCCCGCCTGGCGCCGACACGGACGGAACCGTGAGGTCCGGGGGATTCGATTCGGCCAGGGGATCGGCCATGCCGTCGCCGCCCGCCCGAAGCAGCCGTCCCGCCCGCCTGGCGGTGCTGGCGTTCGGGCTGTTCGTCATCGCCTCGTCCAGCTCCGGCCGGCAGCCGGGCCCGGCCCCTGCCCCGCAGCCAGCACCACTGCCGGTGCCGGGCCTCGGCGCCGCCCAGCCGCCGAAGAACGGCGACGCCGAGGTTCCCGAGTACACCCTCGGCGAGTGCATCGCGGTTGCCATCGAGCGTCAGCCGACGCTGCGGGCGTCGCGGTCCAGCCAGCAAGCGACGTCGGCCGGGCTCCACGCGCTCGACAACATCGGCAAGCTCGGCCAGCTCGTCGCCAAGGACTTGCCCGTCCGCAAGGAGCAGGCCCAGCGTGGGGCGGTGGCCGCCGCCGCCGACGTGCAGAAGACGCACAACGAGATCGTCCACGACGTCACCCGATTGTACTACACCGCCGTCTACGCCCGGCAGGGGAGCCTGATCGCCGAGGACGTGGTCGCGCAGGTCGAACTGCTGACGAAGATCGGCCGCGACCTGCTGAACTCGCCGCAGCCGGGCACGATGACGAAGGCGAAGCTCAACGCCATGGAGATCGGCCTGGAGGACGCCCGCAAACTGCTCCGCACGGCGCAGCTGGGCGAGCGGAAGGCGTACGGGGCGCTCCGCGAGATGATGGCCGTCCAGGACACCGGCCCGCGCTTCAAGGTGAAGGACCGCGAGCTGCCGATCCTGTCGGCGAACGTGCCGTTGACCGAGGAGCTGATCGTCGAGCTGGCTCTGTGCCGCAGGCCCGAGCTGGCCCTCGCCGCGGCCGGGGCCGACGCGTTCCGGCTGGAGGTGTACGCCCAGGGGGCCGTCCGGTTCAAGAAGTCGGTGCCGACGCTGGCCATCGGCGGCGACATCAAGGCCCGCGAGGTGCCGGCCACAGTCCGCGACCTGAGTCAGCAGTACAAGCCGGGTGCCATCATCCCGGAGATGCCGCCGCAGCTGGTCGGCAACCAGGCCGACCGCGTGGCGCGGGCGATGGCCTACAGCCAGCGGGCCGACGCGGTGTTCGAGAAGGCCCGTAACCTCGTCCGGCTGGAGGCCGAAAACGCCTACCTCGAGTACGAACTGGCGTCGAAGAACGTCCTCGGCGGGAAGCGGAAGTTCGACTTCGGCAAGGACTTGATGGAGTACGTCCGGGCCCGCGTGGACAACCCCAACGTCGAGCGCGAGCAGCTGGTCCGCGGGTACATCGACGCGGCGAAGGCGCAGTCGGACTACGTCGAGGCGGTTTGGCAGTACCTGCTGACGCTCGCCCACCTGGAGCGGGTGACGGCCGGCGGCGTGCGCCCGGACTTCCCGGGCCGGTAACGGGCTCGTTGGTTTTCCTTTTTCCCCGGGGGGTGGGACGTGGTACGGGCTTCCGCGTTGACGGCCTTGACAATGCTCGTGGTGGCCGTCGGCCTTGCCACGCCCGCCACGGCCCAGCCGCCGGGGGGGATCCGCCTTGGCGTCGTCGAGGGGATGTTTCGCGACGTGCCGCCGCCGCTCGTCCACGCCGCCGCGACTCCGTTCCGCGACCTGCTCAAGCGGCAGACCGGCCTGGTCGGCGAGCTCGACGTGTTCGCCGACTGTGACCAGCTGGCGTCCCGGCTCCAGGAGAAGAAGACGCACGTCGGCGTGTTCCACGGGTTCGAGTGGGCGTGGGTGAAGGACCGCCACCCCGACTTGATCCCACTCGCCGTAAGCGTGCCGGCCCGCCGCTTCCAGGCGGCACTGGTCGTGCACGCCGACAGCAAGGCCCAGGTGCCGGCGAACCTGAAGGGCGCCGTGGCCCTGCCGCTCGGCTCGAAGGCCCACTGCTACCTGTTCGCGGAGCGGCTCGCCGAGACGCTCCCGGCCGGCACGGTCGTCCCCACTCACACCCCGAAGCAGGGGCCGGACGACGTGCTCGACCTCGTCATCGACGGCAAGGCGCAGGCGGCGGTGATCGACGTGGCGACGCTGGACGCCTTCCGCAACGACCGCCCGGGCCGCGGCGCCCAGCTCCGCGTACTCGCCCAGAGCGACCCGTTCCCGTATTCGACCGTCGTCTACCGGAAGGATACGCTCACCCCGGAGATGGTCACCCGGATCAAGTCTGGGCTGCTGAACACGAAGAACGAGCCGACCGGCCGGGCGTTCCTGTTCATGTGGAAGCTGCGCGGCTTCGAGGAGGTGCCGGCCGCGCACGACGCCGAGCTGCGGGCCGTGGCCGCGAAGTACCCCGCGCCGCGGGCCGCGATGGGCATGACGATGAATCCGTAGGCGGGCGACCCGTACAATCCCGACGCCCCGCAACCCCCGGCTCCCGGGGGTTGCTCGCGTTTGGTGCGGCCCCGGCTACCGACCTCGGCCCGCGGGCAAGACGTGGGCTATACTATAAATCCGTTCACCAGTCAAATCCGGAGGGTGGTTCGCCCGCCTTCTATGATGGGCGGGTGGCACCGAGTTCGGCGAGGCGAGTGATGGCGGGCTTTCAGACGGTCTCAATCGCGCAGGAAGTGCGGACGCGGTTCATCCGCTACGCCATGTCGGTGGTTACCGGCCGGGCGCTGCCGGACGTGCGCGACGGCCTCAAGCCGGTGCAGCGGCGCATCCTGTTCACGATGTACAACGACTCGAACCTCACGTTCGACCGCAAGGCGGCCAAGTCGGCGCAGATCGTCGGCGACGTGATGGGCCGCTACCACCCCCACGGCGACGGGGCCATCTACGACGCGATGGTCCGCCTCAGCCAGGAATGGGTGATGCGGGTCCCGCTGGTCCACGGCGAGGGGAACTTCGGCTCGGTCGACGGCGACCCGCCCGCGGCCTACCGGTACACCGAGGCCAAGCTCTCGGCCGTCGCCGGCAACCTCCTGTCCGAGCTCGACTTCGAGACGGTGGACTACCGCGACAACTACGCCGGGAACCGCCGCGAGCCGGTCGTGCTGCCGGCGCAGTTCCCGAACCTTCTGGTGAACGGCACGTCCGGGATCGCCGTCGGCATGGCCACGAACATCCCGCCGCACAACCTCGCCGAGGTGCTCAAGGCGTGCGTCGTACTCATCGACAACCCCGACGCAACGGTCGCCGTGCTGATGGAGAAGGTGAAGGGGCCGGACTTCCCGCTCGGCGGCAAGATCGTGACCGACCGGGCGACCCTTCGCAAGATTTACGAGACCGGCAGCGGCAGCATCAAGGTGCAGGGCGAGTGGAAGGAAGAAGACCTGGGCCGCGGCCGGTCGCAGATCGTCGTCACGTCCATCCCCTACGGCGTGGACAAGGGCGAACTGGAAAAGACGATCGGCGGCATGATCGAGGACCGAAAGCTGCCGCAGTTGCTGGGGCTGTCGAACGAGACGAACGACAAGGAGGGGCTGCGCATCACCCTGGAACTGCGGCCGAACACCGACCCGTCCCTGGTGATGGCGTACCTCTATAAGCACACCGACCTGCAGAAGAACTTCGCCTACAACATGACGGCCCTCGTCCCGCTGGAAGACGGCAAGACGATGGTGCCGCGGGACGGCCTCTCGCTCAAGGACATCCTCCAGCACTTCCTCGACTTCCGCTTCGCCACTGTGACGCGGCGCTTCGAGTACCACCTGCGGGTGCTGCGGCGGCGCATCCACATCCTCGAAGGCTTCGCCGTCATCTTCAACGCGCTGGACAAGGCCATCAAGCTGATCCGCGAGAGCAGCGGCAAGGCGGACGCGGCCGAGAAGCTGATGGCGGCGTTCAAGCTGGACGACGAGCAAACCACCGCGATCCTGGACGCCCAGCTGTACAAGATCGCCCAGATGGAAATCCGGAAGATCCTGGAGGAGTTGGCGGAGAAGCGGAAGGAGGCCGCGAAGATCGAGGCCATTCTCGCGTCGAAGAAGAAGCTGTGGGGCGTCATCCGAGACGAGTTTGAGGCGCTGACGGCCAAATTCCCCGAGCGGCGTAAGACGCGGATGGCGTCCGACGAGGACGTGCTGGAGTTCGACGAGGAGGCGTACATCGTCCGCGAGAACGCCAACGTCGTGCTGACGAAGAACGGCTGGCTGAAGCGCGTCGGCCGCCTCCAGTCGGTGGAATCGACGCGGGTGAAGGAGGGCGACGAGGTCGTGGCGGTCATCCCGGCGAGCACGCTGGACCACGTCGCGTACTTCACCGACGACGGGGCGGCGTACACGATGCGGGTGAACGAGGTGCCCGCGACCACCGGCCACGGCGAGCCGATCACCAAGTTCTTCAAACTCGCCGACGGCGCGAAGGTCGTCGCCGCCGTCACGACCGACCCGCGCTTCACACCCGCCGACGCGGCGGACGGCGGCCCGTACCTGCTCGTGGCGACGAGCGCCGGCAACGTGCTCCGGATCCCGGTGTCGCTGTTCCGCACCGAGTCCACGAAGGCCGGCCGGCGCTACGTCAAACTCGACGACGGCGACAAGGCGGTGCTGGTGAAGCTCGTCGGCGGCGAGACCGGCGTGATGCTCGCCTCGGCCAGCGGGCACCTGATCCACTTCAGCATCGACTCCGTGAACGTGGTGAGCGGCGCGGCCAAGGGCGTGATCGGCATCAAGGTGGAGGACGGGGACACGTGCATCGGCGGCGTGCTAGTCGGCGGCCGCTTCGACAAGCTGCAACTGGAAACGGAAGCGGGGAAGGAACAGGAGTTCGGGCCGGGGGCGATCAAGCTCCAAAACCGCGGCGGCAAGGGCGAGAAGCCGGGCGTGCGGACTAGGTTCGCCCGCGTGCTGCCGCCGCCGATCGAGCTGGTGAACTGGGACGAGATCGACGGCAAGGCGCCGCGGAAGGCGGCGGACGGGGACGGCGCGTCCGCCTGACTGCGGGTTCGAGTCCGAGGCACACAACGACTGACGGGGCCGAGCCGATGAGCACCATGTCCGCCGGGCGGAACGCCCAGTACCGGACCGAAGACATCCAGGTGTTGGAAGGGCTGGAGCCCGTCCGCAAGCGGCCCGCCATGTACATCGGCGGCGTCGACGCGAAGGGGTTGCACCACCTCGCCTGGGAGATCATCGACAACGCCGTCGACGAGTACATCAACGGCTTCGCCGACCACATCACTGTGACGCTCCACAAGAGCGGCGACAGCGTGACCGTGGCCGACAACGGCCGCGGCATCCCGGTCGAGATTCACCCGAAGCACAAGAAAAGCGGCCTGGAACTGGTGCTGACGGTCCTCCACGCCGGCGGCAAGTTCGGCGAGACGGAGAGCGGCTACCTCCACTCCGGCGGCCTCCACGGCGTCGGCGCGTCGGTCGTGAACGCGCTGTCTAAGAAGCTTGTCGCTCAGGTGCGGCGCGACGGGTTCGAGTACCGCCAGGAGTACGCCAAGGGGGTGCCCCAGGGGAAGATCGAGAAGGTCGGCCCGTTCCGCGGGCACGGGACGATCATCACGTTCGAGCCCGACCCGACCATCTTCAAGACGACGAAGTTCGACGCCGACACGCTCAAGGCCCGGTTGGAGGACATGTCGTTCATCCACAGCGGGCTCCACATCACCTTCCGCGACGACCACGGCGGCCACGTCCACGAGTTGCACAACCCCGGCGGGCTGCCGTCGTTCCTCCAGAAGCTCGTGACCGACGGCGGCAAGCCGAGCGTGACCGAGGCGGCGTTCTCGGCCGTCCGCGAGAGCGGCAGCAAGATCGAGATCGCACTCCAGTGGACCGAGTCCACCGAGGAGACGTACCGCAGCTACGTCAACGGCATCCGCACGCCCAACGGCGGCACCCACGAGAACGGTTTGAAGTCGGCACTGCGCAAGGCGGTGAACGAGTACGTCGAGACGCACGACATCAAGATCAAGGGGCTGAAAGTCACCGCCGACGACATCCGCGAGGGTGTGACGGCGGTGCTGTCGGTGTTCGTCCGCGAGCCCCAGTTCGAGGGGCAGACCAAGCAGCGGCTGAACAACCCCGAGGTCGAGGGGGCGGTGGACAATTTCGTGCGGCCGGCGCTCGAGGCGTGGCTGAACAACAACAAGACGGCCGCGGACGCGATCGTCGGGCGGATCATCCTGGCGGCGAAGGCCCGCGAGGCGAGCCGGGCCGCGGTCGTCGAGGTGAAGCGGAAGACGCCCGGCAGCCGGCGGCTCAGCCTCCCCGGCAAGCTCGCCGACTGCAAGAGTACCGACCGCGACGAGACGGAGTTGTTCATCGTCGAGGGCGACTCGGCCGGCGGCTCCGCCAAGCAGGGGCGGAACAACAACACCCAGGCGGTGCTGCCGCTGCGGGGCAAAATTCTCAACGGCGAAGACCTGCCCACCGCGAAGGTGCTCGGCAATCAGGAAATCGCCGACCTGGTGACGGCCATCGGCGCGGGCGCCGGTGACAAGTTCCACTACGACGGCCTGCGCTACGGCAAGATCATCCTGCTGATGGACGCCGACGCGGACGGGCACCACATCACCACGCTGATGCTCGACTTCTTCTTCCGCCACGCCCCGGAGCTCATCCGCAAGGGGCACGTCTTCATCGCCCAGCCCCCGCTGTACCGCATCGACGTCGGCAAGGAGACGTACTGGGCACGCGACGACGAGCACAAGGAGGAGATTCTGGCCGGCCTGAAGGCGAACGCGAAGCCGGACATCACGCGCTTCAAGGGGCTCGGCGAGATGCCGTTCCGGGTACTGGCTGAGACGACGCTCCACCCCAGGACGCGCACGCTGCTGAAGGTCGAGATCGACTCCAACCTCGACGCCCACGACGCCTTCCGGGAACTGCTCGGCAAGGAGGCCGAGCACCGCTACCGGTTCATCATGGAGAAGGCCGACCAGGCGGTGGCCGAGGACCTGGATTTGTAGCACCGGGTGTAGCACGGCCGACGCGGCGGGTGGGCGTTTCCCGCACCCGTCCGTAGATTCACCCCCGGACCGGCACCCCACGGGAGACGCACGCAGATGGCCGCTGTCAAGGTCGGGATCAACGGGTTCGGGCGGATCGGCCGGCTGGTGTTCCGGGCTCTGGTCGAGCAGGGGCACCTCGGCAAGACGCTGGACGTGGTCGCCGTCAACGACCTGGTACCCGCCGACAACCTCGCCTACCTGCTCAAGTACGACTCCACGCAGGGGAAGTTCGCCGGCGAGGTCGCCAGCAAGAAGTCGAGCCCCTCGGTGGCCGAGGACGACGTGCTGGTCGTGAACGGCCACGAGATCAAGTGCCTGGCCGTGAAGGAAGGCCCGGCGGCGCTGCCGTGGAAGGAGCTGGGCGTCGAGTACGTCATCGAGAGCACCGGCCTGTTCACCGAGGCCGCGAAGGCCAAGGGGCACATCACGGCGGGCGCGAAGAAGGTCATCATCTCGGCCCCCGCCAAGGACGAAGACATCACCGTGGTGATGGGCGTCAACCACGAGAAGTACGACGCCTCGAAGCACAACATCATCAGCAACGCCAGCTGCACCACGAACTGCCTCGCCCCGGTCGTCCACGTCCTCCTCAAGGAGGGCTTCGGCGTCGAGGAGGGGTTGATGACGACCGTCCACAGCTACACCGCGACGCAGAAGACGGTGGACGGCCCGAGCAAGAAGGACTGGAAGGGCGGCCGGTCGGCGGCGATCAACATCATCCCGAGCGGCACCGGCGCCGCCCGGGCCGTGGGCCTGGCCATCCCCGAGGTGAAGGGGAAGCTCACCGGCATGTCGTTCCGCGTGCCGACGCCGACCGTCAGCGTCGTGGACCTGACGGTGAAGACGACGAAGGAGACGAGCTACAAGGACATCTGCGCCGCGATGAAGAAGGCGAGCGAGACGTACCTGAAGGGCGTCCTCGCCTACACCGCCGACGAGGTGGTGAGTACCGACTTCATCCACGACAACCACAGCAGCATCTTTGACGCCGGCAGCGGCATCGAGCTGAACAGCCGGTTCTTCAAGCTGGTGAGCTGGTACGACAACGAGTGGGGCTACAGCAACCGCTGCGTGGACCTGCTCCAGTACATGATCAAGAAGGCATGACCCCGGCGGCCCGAGGCGCGGCATGGCCAGAAAGAAGGACTCGCTCGGCAAGCTCCTTCTCACCTCGGGGAACGTCAACGAGGCGTTCCTCTACGGTGGCTATGCCGTGATCGGGCTCGGTGTGGTCGTCGGGATCATTGCCCTGTTTACCCAGCCGCTCGCGGTCGTCGGCGCGGCGGTAATCGTGTTCGCGGGGTGGTTCGCCAGCTGGGTAGGGAAGTCCGGGCAGGCCCGCATCTTCGAGGTGCGCACGAAGGGCGTCCGCTCGGTCCACCGCGGCGAGGCCGTCGAGATCCGGTGGGACGAGGTGAAGCGGGTGGTGGTGCAGAAGTCCCTCGTCGGGCGCTCCCGCGGCGTGATGCGGGTCACCAACTTGGGCGACGGCACGCAGGAGTACCGCGGCGAGATGGTGAATTACGAGTTCACCATCACAGGCGGCGGCGAGAAGATCGTTTTCAGTTGCGGCGGCCCGAACCCGAGCATCCACCCGCGCCGGCTCCTCTACAAATTCGAGGAGTACGCCCGCGGCAAACTGAAAGTTCTCGAGCCGGACGACGACGTGTATTTCGACGACTGACGCCTGCCTCCCGGAGTTCGCGAGTGCCCAAGAAGACGCTGACCGACCTCGGCCCGCTCGCCGGCAAGAAGGTGCTCGTGCGCGTGGACTTCAACGTCCCGCTCGACAAAAAGACCGGCGCGGTCAAGAACGACCGCCGCATCCGCGGTGCGCTGCCGACCGTGCAGGCGCTCCTCGACGCCGGCGCGGCCGTGATCGCCATGAGCCACCTCGGCCGGCCCGATAAGGCGACCCC
Source organism: Gemmataceae bacterium (assembly GCA_046350095.1). Lineage (GTDB taxonomy): Bacteria > Planctomycetota > Planctomycetia > Gemmatales > Gemmataceae > Urbifossiella. The sequence continues at coordinate 291,482 of JAXMBA010000009.1, read as the reverse complement.
CGAGGAGCGGGCGAACCTGACGATGGACAAGGTCGCGGCCCGCTTCGGCGAGTTGCTCGGCCGACCGGTCAAGAAGGCGGCGAACGAGGTGGTCGGGTCGGCGGTGTCCGCCGCGGCCGCGGCGCTGACCCCGGGCGAGGTGCTGCTGCTGGAGAACCTGAGGTTCGACCCGCGCGAGCAGAAGAACGACCCCGAGTTCGCAGCCGCCGTCGCCGGCCTCGCCGACGCCTACGTCAACGACGCCTTCGGCACCTGCCACAACGACAAGGACGCCAGCATGGTGGCGGTTCCGGCCGCGATGAAGGCGGTCGGCAAGCCACGGGCCGTCGGGCTCCTCGTCGAGAAGGAATTGACGATCGTTGACGGGCTGATGACGACCCCGAAGAAGCCGGTGCTGGCGGTCATGGGCGGCGCCAAGGTGTCCGACAAGATCGCGTTCATCAACGCCCTTCTCTCAAAGGTCGATTCGCTGCTCATCGGTGGGAAGATGGCCTACACCTTCCTGAAGCTCAAGGGCTTCGACGTGGGCGGCACCCGTGTCGCCGAGGAGGAGTTGGCCGCCGCCACGCCGCTGCTCGGCCACGTCGGCGGGAAGATTACTCTGCCCGTGGACTGCCTCGCGGCGAAGTCGAGCGACCTGGGCGTGACGCAGGTCGTCGAGGTCGGCTCGGCCATCCCCGCGGACTGCGAGGGGGTGGACATCGGGCCGAAGACCCTCGCCCTGTTCGCCGGGAAGATCAAACAGGCCGCGACGGTGATCTGGAACGGCCCCGTCGGCTGGTTCGAGCAACCCGCGTTCAGCTCCGGCACAAAGGGCGTGGCCGCGGCGATGGCCGACAGCGGCGCCGTCACGGTCGTGGGCGGCGGCGAGACGGCCGAGGCCGTCGAGCAGTTCGGCTACGACAGCAAGATGACCCACGTGTCCACCGGCGGCGGGGCGTTCCTCGCTTACGTCGAGGGGCGGAAGTTCCAGTCCCTGGCCCAGATCGACGACCGCGGCTAACTCCGGGTTCCTGATGTCCTCGATCCCGCAATCCGCCGACCGGAAGAAGGGCGTCCCGGAGGGGCTGTGGCTCCGCTGCCCGGGGTGCAAGGCCACGGTCTACCGCAAGGAGGTCGAGGCCCGGTTGTTCGTCTGCCCGGAGTGCGACCACCACTTCACCGTGCCCGTCCGCGACCGCATCGCCCAGCTGCTCGACACCGACAGCTTCGAGGAGTGGGACGCGGAGCTGGCGCCGTGCGACCCGCTCGGGTTCGTGGACCGCATCCCCTACGCCCAGCGCCTCGCCGAGGAGCAGGCGAAGACGGGCCAGAAGGACGCGGCCGTGTGCGGCAAGGGCTTCGTCCGCGGCCGGCCGGTCGTGCTCGGCATCACCGACTTCCACTTCATGGCCGGGAGCATGGGGAGTGTGGTCGGCGAGAAGCTGGCCCGTGCCGCCGAGCGCGCCGCCGACGCGAAGCTCCCGCTCATCTTCGTCAGCGGCTCCGGCGGCGGCGCGCGGATGCAGGAGGGCATCCTGTCGCTGATGCAGATGGCCAAGGTGTCGGCCGCACTGGCCCGGTACGACACGGCCGGCGGGCTGTACATTTCGATCCTGACGAACCCGACGATGGGCGGGGTGGCCGCGAGCTGGGCCTTGCAGGGCGACATCCACCTGGCCGAGCCCGGGGCGATGATCGGCTTCGCCGGCCGGCGGACGATCCGCAACACCGTCGGGCTCGAGTTGCCCGAGAAGTTCCAGACGAGCGAATTCCTGCTGAAGCACGGGTTCGTGGACCGCATCGTCCACCGCCGCGACCTGCGGACCGAGGTCGCCCGCATCATCGACTACTGCGACATCCAGTAACGGCCCGAGGCGCACGTGGGCTTCTTCGACTTCCTGAGTGGCAAGGGCAAAGAGAAGGGCAAAGGCGCGCCGCGCAAGGTGGCGAACATCGCCAAACGGTTCGAGCTGAGCGGCAAGACCGGCCAGGGGAGCATGTCCAAGGTCTACCGGGCCTACGACCGGGAGATCGGCCGCAACGTCTGCCTCAAGATCCTCGACAAGGTGAAGACGAAGGAGTTCGAGGGCCGGTTCCCCGGCCTGAAGAAGCCGTCCGAGGGCGAGATCTGCATGGCCCTGCGGCACGACAACATCATGCGCACCTACGAGCACGGCGTCACCACCAACGGCGAGCCGTACATCGTGATGGAGTGGGTCGAAGGTTACGGCCTCAGCTACCTGGTCGAGACGCGGAACGCCCAGCTGAAGGGGAACCGGATCAACTACCTGTCGCAGCTGTGCGACGCCGTCCAGTACATCCACGACTCGAAGTACCTGCACCGCGACCTGTGCGCCCGGAACATCATGGTCAACACCGAGGGCGTGCTCAAGCTCATCGACTTCGGGCTCACGATCCCGTACACGCCGCAGTTCTGCGCCCCCGGCAACCGCACCGGCACCAAGGAAATCATGGCCCCGGAGCTGCTCGCCCGCCGGACCACCGACCACCGCGTGGACATGTTCGCGCTCGGCGTCACGGCCTACGAAATGTTCACGTTCAGCCTGCCGTGGGAGCGGTCGATGGACTCGAACGAGTACTCCCGCCGCGTGATGAACACGCCGCCGAAGAACCCGAAGGACGTGAACAAAGACCTCGACGACGAGACGGCCGCGCTGCTGTTGAAGGGGATCGCAAAAGTCCCAACGGACCGGTTCGGTTCCGCGAAGGCCTTCAAGGAAGCGCTCGAGCGGTTACCGCGTCAGGACTGGTAGCCGTCACTCTTTCCGCCGCCCGACTACCTTCAGCTTCGCCTTGTCGGCCACGAACACCTTTTCGCCGTGGCCGGGGAATCGCACTTTCACCCGCCGCAGGGCCCCGAACCCGCTCAGGTCGGTGACCTGTCCGAGGCCGTACTCGTCGTGCCGCACGAGCGCCCCGACGGCGAGGCCGGTGTCCGGCGGCACCGTGATCGACGCGGATTCGTCCGGCTTCTTCGGCGGGATGTACGGCCGCACGCCCGTGTCGGCCCAGTCGCGCGCCGCCGGCGCCACCTTCGCCCGCCACTCGTCCGCGGCCCCGCGAGCGACGTTTCGCGTCATCGACAGATCGACGTGTTCGACGGACGAGTCGCGCGGCAACTCTCCAAGAAAGCTGCTCGGGACGGCGTAGTTCAGTTGCCCCCGGAACTCGCGCATCCGGGCGTGGCTCAGGGACAGCTCCTTCATCGCCCGCGTCATGCCGACGAAGCAGAGCCGCCGTTCCTCCTCGATGTCCTCGTCCTTGCCGAGGCTCCGCTCGTGGGGGAGCAACCCCTCCTCTACCGCGAGGATGTAGACCACCGGGAACTCCAGCCCCTTGCTGGCGTGCAGCGTCATCACGGAGACGTGGTCGGCGGCCTCGTCCCAGCCGTCGGTGTCCGACGCGAGCGTGATCTGTTCGAGGAAGTCCACGACCTTACTGTCGGGGTTCTCGTCGTGGAACTGCTTCGCGGCGGTCACGAGTTCGGACACGTTCGCCAGCCGGTCGGCGTCCTCCGGGTCGTCGGAGTCGCGCAGCGCCTTCTCGTAGCCCGACTGCTTGATGACGAGGTCGATCAACTCGTGCGGCGGCAGGTCGAGCTTGGTCCGCAGTTCGGTGACGAGCCGGTAGAAGTCGCGGAGGCCGGACGCACCCTTCCCCTTGATCTCGGGGATACGCGCCACCTGCGCCGCGGCCGCGAGCAGGGGGATCTCCTCACGACCGGCGAACGACACGAGCCGGTCCAGTGAGGTCTTGCCGACGCCGCGCGAGGGCTCGTTCACGACGCGGAGGAAGCTGACGTTGTCCTGCGGGTTGGCAACGAGCCGGAGGTACGCGAGTACGTCGCGGTTCTCCTTCCGCTCGAAAAACGCCAGGCCCTTCACGATCTGGAACGGCACGCCGTGCTTCACGAACGCGGATTCCAGCGAGCGGGTCAAAGCGTTGATGCGGAGGAAGATGGCGTGGTCGCGGTAGCGGAAGCGGCCGGCCTTCACGGCCTCTTTGATGCGGACGACGACGCCCTCGGCCTCGTCGAGCCCGTTGTCGAAGGTGAGGACGCGGACCGGCTCGCCGGCCGGGTTGTCGGTGACGAGCGCCTTCTTCTTCCGCTGCTTGTTGCGGTCGATGAGTGCGCTGGCGGCGCGGAGGACGTTCTTCGTGCTGCGGTAGTTCTGCGTCAGCGTGATGACGCGCGCGGCCGGGAAGTCGCGCTCGAAGTCGAGGATGTTCTTGATGTCCGAGCCACGCCACTTGTAGATCGACTGGTCGGGGTCGCCGACCACGCACAGGTTCGGGTGGTCCACCGACAGCCGGCGGGCCACCGCGTACTGCGCCGAGTTGGTGTCCTGGTATTCGTCGATCAGCACGTAGCGGAACCGGGAGTCCAGGTCACGGCGGAACTCCTCGTTGAGCCGCAGTGCCTGGGCCGGGAGGTAGAGCAGGTCGTCGAAGTCCATCGCGTTCGCGGCGCGGAGGCGCTTCTCGTAGCCGTGGTATACCTTCGCCACCGTCTGCGAGAAGAAGTCGTTCGCCGTCTTCTCGTACTGGTTCGGCGTCAGCAGTTGGTTCTTCGCCTTACTGATCGCGCCGCCGAGGCGGTCCGGGCTGAACTTCACGTCGTCCATCCCCGCCGCGGCCAGGGCATCCTTCACCAGCTTGTTGCGGTCGTCGGTGTCGTAAATCGTGAAGTTGCGGTCGATGCCGAGGCGGTCGGCGTACTGTCGCAGCAGCCGCGCCCCGAGGCTGTGGAACGTACTCACCCACACGCGGTTACCGGGCACGAGCTTCTCGACGCGCTGCCGCATCTCGCCCGCGGCCTTGTTGGTGAAGGTGATCGCCAGGATGCTGCCGGGCCGCACGCCCTGTTGCAGCAGGTACGCGACGCGGCGGGTGATGACGCGCGTCTTGCCCGACCCGGCCCCGGCGAGGATGAGGAGCGGCCCCTCGGCGTGCGTCACGGCGGCGCGCTGGTCGTCGGTCAGGTCGGCGAGCAGGTCACCGGGGTCGGGCACGGGCTGACTCCTTCGGCCGCATCGGGTAGGCTGAAAGGGTGATTCTACCGCCCCGGCCGGCCGAGGACGACGTGCGATGATCGTGGGGATCGGCACCCAGGTGCTGGAGTGCGCCCGGGTGCGGAAGTTGATCGACCGGCACGGCGAGGCGTTCCTCCGTCGAGTGTACACCGACCGCGAGATCGGCCGCTGCAACGCCGACCCGCGGACGACCGAGGCGTTCGCGGCAGTGTGGGCGGCGAAGGACGCAGTGTTCCGGGCGATCGGCTCGCCGTGGCGACGCGGCATGGACTGGACCGACGTGGAAATCGGCGCCGGGAACACGGTGGCTGTCGGCGGCGCGACGGCCGACCGGATGACCGCGAAGGGAGCGAGCCGGGTGATGGTGACGACGGCGTACTGCCGGGCGTTCGCCACCGCCACCGGAATCGCCGTCGCCGACCGGGCCGCGTGAGTCAGCCGTTCTCACCGACGTCCTTGATGAGGTTGCGGGCGGCCTTGTACGCGGCCCGGATGCTCATGGCCCGCCCCTCGATCTGGTCCGGCGTGAACACCGCCCCCGTCGCCGCCTTCGGCAGCCCGGCCAGGTCGATCGTGAGCGGCAGCAGCCGGAGGAACTCGGTCATCCGGGCGTTCTTCGTGTCCTGCGTCACGGGCTCACTCATGGCCGCCTCCGGGTGGGGGATGTGCGTACCGTAGCGTGTCGGGCACGTCCGCTCAATACCCGACGGCGGCGCCGTCCTTGCGGGCCTCGGTGCCGCCGTGTAACACGCCGGTCGTCGGGTCGATCAGAATCGCCTGGTAGCCGCCGCCGTTCGTGCGCACGCGCTCGACCTGGTGGCCGCGGCGGATCAACTCTGCGACTACTGCCTCGGGGACGCCGTACTCGGCCTTCACGGTGCCGCCGCCGGGTGCCGCGGGGCGGCCGGTCGGTGTCGCGTGGCCGACGTGTTCGACGCGAGGCGCCTCCCCCGCCTGCTGGACGTTCATCCCGAAGTCGAGCAGGTTTACCAGCACCTGCACGTGCCCCTGCGGTTGCATGTCGCCGCCCATGACGCCGAACGTCAGCCACGGCTTGCCGTTCTTCGTGGCCATCGCCGGAATGATCGTGTGGAACGGCCGCTTGCCGGGTTCGAGGCGGTTCGGGTGCTCCGGGTCGAGCGCGAACAGGCAGCCGCGGTTCTGGAGCGCGAAGCCGAGGTCGGCGGGCGCGAGTCCGGAGCCGAAGCCGAAATAGTTGCTCTGGATGAGTGACACGCAGTTCCGGTCCTTGTCCACGACGCACAGGTAGATCGTGTCCGCCTTGCCGAGCTTCGGGTCGCCGTGCGGCACGTCCGTGGCGGCCTTCGCCGTGTCGATTCGTGCCCGGCGGGCGGCGGCGTACTCGGGCGAAATCAGCTCGCGGACCGGGACGCGGGCGAACAACGGGTCCGTGTAGAAGCGTGCCCGGTCGGCGTAGGCCAGCTTCTTGGCCTCGATCAACAAGTGCCAGTAGTCGGGCGACGTGGGGCCGAGCGCCCGAAGGTCGTAGCTCCCGAGCAGGTTCAGCATCTGGAGTACGGCGATCCCCTGCCCCGGCGGCGGCAACTCCCACACGTCCACGCCGCGATAGCTTGTCGAGACCGGATCGACCCATTCGGACTTGTGGCGGGCGAAATCGGTGCCGGCGAACAGACCGCCCTTGCGCTGGGAGAAGGCGACGAGGCGGCGGGCGATGTCGCCGGTGTAAAAGGCGTCCCGCCCGTCCGCGGCGATCGCGCGGTACGTGTTCGCCAGAGCCGGGTTCTTGAACACCTCGCCGACGCGCGGCGCTTTCCCGCCGGGGGCGTAAACCTGCCGGAACTCGGCGTCGCGGTTCGCGTCCGCACTCCGCCAGTAGCCGGCGATCACCTCCGGCACCGGCGCCCCGTCCTCGGCGTAGCGGATGCTCGGGGCCAGCAGCTCGGCGAACGAACGGGTGCCGAACTTTCCTCGCAGTTGGTCCCACCCGTCGACGCAGCCCGGCACCGACCAACTGAGCGGCCCCTTTTCGGGAATCTCGGCGAGTTTCTTCTCGCGGAACAGGTCGATCGTCGCCTTCGCGGGGGCGGCGCCGCAAGCGTTGAGGCCGTGGAGCTTCTGCGTCTTCGCGTCCCACACGATGGCGAACAAGTCGCCGCCGACGCCGCAGGACATCGGCTCCAGCAGCCCCATCGCGGCGCTGGTGGCAATGGCGGCGTCGACCGCGTTGCCGCCCTGCTTCAACACGTCGAGGCCGATCTGCGCCGCGAGCGGGTGGCTCGTGGCGACGATGCCGTTGTTCGCCACGGTGACCGACCGACCGGCCTTGAACGGCTCGGCGGTCGGCCGCTGGGCGAAGGCGTCGTTCGCCAGCAGCAGGAGCGTCATGGCGGCGAGTATGCGCATCAGCGGCTACCGTTTGGGGGTCGGCGGCGGGGCAGTCTCTGGCAGTGGCACCTGCTGCGGCCGGCCGAGGTACGCGACGAGGTCGCGAACTTCCTCGGGGCGAAGGGCGTCGAAGAGCCCCTCCGGCATGATCGAGATGGCAGTTTGCGTCACGCCCTCGATGTCGGCACGGGGAAGGACGACCGTCTCGTTCGTGGTGCGGACGGTCAGCCCCTCGGCGGTGTCGCGCGTGACCACTCCCGACACGAGTCGGCCGTCGGTGGTGCGGACGTTGGTGACGCGGAACTCGCGCGGCACCACGGCGCTCGGGTCGAGGACGTTTTCGAGGAGGTAGTCGAGGTTCGCACGCTGCGAGCCGGTCAGGTCGGGGCCGAGGTCTCCGCCCTCGCCGAAAATACGGTGGCAGCTCGCGCAGTGCCTCGCGTAGAGCTGCCGGCCGTTCACGACGTCGGCGGTGCGGAGGTACTCGGTCGTCAGGGTGCCACGCCACTTGCGGGCAAGAGCGGTGCGGTCGCCGGACGCGGGGCGGATGGTTCCCCACGCCGCGCCGAGCTTCGCGGTCACGGCGGCGTCGTTCAGCGCCAGCATCTGCCGCGCGGCGACCAGGGACACGTCCGCGCGAGGAACCGTACCCTTCTCGACAGCGGTGAGCAGTGCCAGCGCCCATCCGGGGCGCGAGCCAAGCGTCTGCACGGCGTCGGCCTTCTCGGTGGAGGTGAACTGCGCGTACGTAGCCAGTACCCGCGGTGCGGTGGTGTCGTGCGGTACGGCGGCGAGCGCCCGCACGGCCGGGCCGCGGACCGCCGCGTCGGTGAGGAGTGGGTGCAGGAGCGTGGGCAGGTCGGCGACGCGGCGGCGGGCCAGCAACTCGATCGCAGCGGCGCGGGCGGCGGGATCGGCCTTGGCGTCGGCGGCGCGGCCCTTCAGGTCGGCGAGGGCGCGGGCGTTGCCGAACAGCACTGCCAGCGATTCGGCCCGGGTCCGCACTTCGGGCACCTCGCTGGTAGAGAGATGCGCGTACACGTCACCCCACCCCTGCGGCTCGGGCGCTTCGCGGAGGCTGGCGAGCACCTCCTGGATGCCGGCGAGCACGGGCAGTTGCGACGTCTCGATCTTCACCGCGTCGAGGTGTTCGACCAGGAATTTGAGCCGCGCGTCGCGCTGCCCCTGCGGCGCCGACGCGACGAGGTAGCGGGCGATGTGCCTGGCAATCAACGGGTGCCTGGCGCTTTCCAGGAAGGCCGACCACTCCGTCGGCTGATCGGTGTCGGCGAGCGCCTTCTGCACGGCGTACCAGCCGGCGAGCGCGAGGTTCGGCTCGTCGGTGTCGAGGATGCGCCACTCGACCAGCCGCGCCAGCTTGCGGCCGTCCGCGCCGGAAAGCCGCTGTGACACGCCGGCCGCGAAGTGCAGTACGAACGGCGATTCTTCCTTCTCCACGGCGGCAAGGACGGCGGCGACCGCGGGCGGCGTCGGGGTCTCGGTCGCCAGCATCAGCGCCCACGCCCGTACGTCGTCGTCGGCGTGGCCGAGTAGGTCCGGTAGCAGGTCCGGCGTCATCCCGCCGACGACGTGCAGCGCCCACATCGCACGCAGCTTCCAGGTCACGTCGTCGGTCCCCTTCACCATGCGGACGAGCGACTCCTTCGTGTCCTTCTCAAGCTTCCCGGCCGCGGCACGTTCTTGAAGTACACGACGTGCCTGGCGTACGAACCAGTCGTTCTTGTGGATTTGCAGCTTTACCAGCTCGGCGTCGGGCAGCTTCGACACGTCGCCGGCCCAGCGCTTCGGCGTACCGTGGACGACCCGGTAGACGCGTCCGTTGGTCAGGTCGGCCTTGTCGTAGTTGTGGCACTCGCCGGTGTCGGACCAGTCGGTGACGTACAGCCCGCCCTCGGGGCCGCCGCGGACGGCGATGCCGCGGAACCAGCTGTCGTTGGCGTGCAGGAAGTCTGGGGCGTGCTTCCCGACGTACCCGCCGGCGTTGCGTTCCAGCGAGTCGCGGTTCAGGCGGTTACCGTGGATGTTGCAGGTGAACAGCGAGTTGCGATACTCGGGCGGAAAATTGTCGCCGAGGTACACAGCCGCGCCGCTGTGGGCGTGGCCGCCGCCGGCCTCGCTGTGCGTGGGGCTGCCGCCGACGCCGGTGCTGCGCGAACTCGTCCACGCCCCGCCGCCCCAGTGGAGGTGGTCGGCGCAACTCGTCTGGTACGCGAACACCCACGGGTTCACGTCGTCGCCGTACATCCGCTGCATGTGCGACCCGGGCACGACGTGCCACAGGTGGTGGATCACGCAGTTGGTGATGAACAGCTGGCCGTGGTCGTCCCAGTCGAGGCCGAACGGGTTCGTGGTGCCGCTGGCGTACAGCTCGAACGACTTCCGCACCGGGTGGTAGCGCCAGACGCCGCAGTCGAGTTTGACACGGTCCTTGTCCGGCGTGCCCGGCTTGCCGACGAGGGACTTGGACTGGATGCCGTTGCAACCGTACAGCCAGCCGTCCGGCCCCCACGCCAGGCTGTTGAAGATGTTGTGCTTCGTGTCCTTCATGTTCCAGCCGTCGAGGACCACTTCGGGCGGGCCGTCGGGCTTGTCGTCGCCGTCGCGGTCGGGGACGAAGATCAGGTTCGGCACCGAACACAGCCACACGCCGCCGTGGCCGACCTCGATGCCAGACAGGTTCGGGCCGTTGTCCAGAAACACGGTCCGCTTGTCGTGAACGCCGTCGCCGTCGGTGTCCTCCAGGATCACAACGCGGTCGCTCCCCTTCCCGTCGGCGCGCCACTTCGGGTAACTCAGGCACTCGACAACCCACAGCCGGCCGCGGGTGTCGAAGGTCATCGCGATGGGCTGCACCACGTCCGGCTCGCCGGCGAACAGCGTGGCCTTGAAGCCGGGCGGCAGTGTGATCGCCTTCGCCGCCGCGGCGGCCGGGATGGGCCGGTCGGCGGCCTTCGGTTGGGCCGCGACCGGGGTGGCGAGGAGGAGTACGGCGGCGGCGGAGGGCCAGTGCTTCATGGCGGGTGCGTCGGCCGGGGAGGGTGGGTAACGGAGCGATTCTACCCCACGGTCCGGCCGGAAGCGATGGGCTGCGGTTCGGCTGAGCGCAAGTTCCGCCCGAGGCCGATTCTTCAATTGACGACCGCGGGGGCCGACGGTATCTCCCCCGACCCACCCGAGGAGCGCACTCGATGATTCCCGCGCGACCCCGAACCGCCCTGCTCCTGGCCGCGGCCCTGTCCGGCGGCGGCTGCTCGACCATGAACAACACCGAAAAGGGCGTCGGCCTCGGCGGGCTCGTCGGGGCCGGGCTCGGCACCGCGGTCGGGGCGGCCACAGGGAATCCGAAGACGGGTGCGGTCGTGGGCGGGCTCGTCGGCGCGGGTACCGGCGGGCTCATCGGCAACAGCGTCGACCGCGAGGATCAGCAGAAGAAGGAAGTGATCCAGGCAACGGCCGCGGCCAACGCCGCCGCCGCGCAGCGGCTCGGTCTCACCGACGTGATCCAGATGGTGAATCAGGGGCACGACGAGCAGGTCATCATCAACCAGATTCGCAACACCGGCAGCACGTACTCGCTGACGCCGGGCGACCTCGACTTCCTCCGGCAGAACAACGTGCCGTCGCGGGTCATCATCGAGATGCAGAACGCCCGCCCGATCGCCGTGCGGACGCGGCCGGTGGTCGTCCGCGAGCAGCCGACGATCATCTATCAGGAGCCGCCGCCGGTGGTGTTCGTGCGGCCCGCGCCGCCGCCGCCGCCGGGTCTGTACATCCGCGGGCACTTCCCGTGAGTCACCCGCCGGCGCGCTTCACCTTGTAGCCGAGCTTCTCCAGCTCGGCCGCGATGCGGTCGCGGTGGTCGCCCTGAATCTCGATCCGACCGTCCTTCGCGGTACCGCCGGTGCCGCACTTCGTCTTCAGCGTCGTCGCCAGTGCGTCGATCTGGTCGAGGGTCAGCGGCAGCTCGCTGACCACGGTCACGCCCTTGCCGCGGCGGCCGGCCGTCTCGCGGCTCACCTTCACCGTGTGAACTTTCTTCGGCGGCTCCTTCTTCGCCGGCAGTTCGGCCTCGCCCACAACACGGCCGCCGAGCATCCGGGCGATCAGGCCGTTCACCTTCGCGTCGAGGTCGTGCGGCTCCGCCGTAAAAGTGACGACCGCGGCCGGGTCCGCGCCGCCCACTCGCGCCTCCCACGGCAGACCGAGACGACCGGCCGCGACGCGGAACAGGTCCGCCGCCGCGGCCGCGTGTTCGCCCTGGAACAGCACCACCTTCGTCGCCGGCTTCGCCATCGGTCACCCTCTCACTCTCCCGGCTAGAATAGGGGTGAATGTCGCACCCACCTTCCGAACTCGACCCGTCGCCGGCCCGGTGGGACGTGGCGGCCGAGGCCGTCGCCGTGAAGATTCGTTGGTTCGGCCTCGTCGTCGGCTACCTCTATGCCAACGTCGTGACCGACGCCGACCCGGTGCCGCTCAACATCCTCCTCAGCTTCGGCTTCGCCTTCACCGTTCTCGACACGTACCAGTCGTGGCGCGGCCGCGTCTTCCTCGGCGGGTCGCCGCTCCTCGTGTCGGCGCTGGAAGCCGCGTACATCATCCTGCTGTGTTACCTCGACGGCGGCCCCGACAGCCCGTTCCGCCACTTCTCCGTGCTCGCCGTCGTCTGCGCGGCCATCCGGTACTCGCCGGCCGTCACAGTGTGGACGTGCGGCGTCAACTGCGTCGGGTACGCGGTGCTCTACGCCGCCGTTCCCGTGTACGGGACCGGCATCACAACGCTGCTGTTCACGCTCATCGTCCTCGGCTGGGTGGCGTGGGCGGCGGTATCCCTGGTCCGGTTGCTGCGGCACGTCGGCGACGAGCTCTCCACGGTAAACGCGCGGCTCGAGGCGCGGATCGCCGAGCGGTCGCGCCAGCTCCAGGAGAGCCAGGCTCAGGTACTCCATCAGGAGAAGATGGCCGCGTTCGGGCTCCTCGCCGCGGGGATCGCCCACGAGGTCGGCAACCCGCTGACGGCGGTCAGCACCATCGTCCAGATGCTCGAGCGGCGCGACCTGGACGAGTACACTCGCGAGCGGCTCGGCCTTGTGACCGCGCAGCTGACGCGCATCCAGGGTACGCTCCGCGAGTTGGTGGCGTTCAGCCGACCCGCGAGCGACAGCCGGGGCCGCTGCTCGCTGCGGGAGGTGGTGGACGAGGCGCTCGGCATCGCCAAGTACTACAAGGGCGTGAAGGGCCGCGAGGTGCGATCGCAAGTCCCGGCCGACCTGCCGCCGCTGGTCGGCGTCCGCGACCAGCTCGTGCAGGTGTTCTTCAACCTGGTGTTGAACGCGATCGACGCCACCGGCAAGGGCGGCAAGGTGGTCATCGCCGCGGAGCACGACTCGGGGAAGCTCGTCGCCACCGTCACCGACGACGGCCACGGCATCGACGCGGCGCAGCGGGAGAAGCTGTTCCGGCCGTACTTCACGACGAAGAAGCACGGCACCGGGCTGGGGCTGTTCGTGACGCGAAAGCTCGTGGACGCGCACGGCGGCACGGTGGCGTGCGAGTCGCGGCCCGGCGAGGGGACGACGTTCCGGCTCGTGTTCCCGGCGGCGGGTGTGGTTTCGTAGGTCGGGTCGAGACGCTGCGAGACCGGCCGACGGCGCGGAACGCGCACGCCGTGAGCCGTGCGGACTCCGCCCCCCGTGTCATTGGCAACGCCGTCAGGTCACGCAGGGCCTCGACCGACCTACGGAGGACGAGCCTACCCATGTCCGCCCGAACTCCCGTCGCCTCCGTGCTGGTCGTGGACGACGAGCCGGTCATCCGCGCCAACGTCGCCGAGTACCTCCACCAGGAAGGCTTCGCCGTCCACTCCGCGGCCAGCGGCGAGGCCGCACTCGGACTAGTCGGCCGCAACCGGTACGACGTGATCCTCTGCGACGTGAACCTCCCCGGCATCGACGGCATCGAGGTGCTCGAGCGCGTGGCCCGCCTCAGCCCCGAGACGTTCGTGCTGCTCATCACCGCGTACGCCACCGTCGAAAGCGCCGTGGACGCCTTCCACCGAGGCGCCCACGACTACCTGATGAAGCCGATCATCCTCCGCGAGGTGGACGGGAAGATTCGCCGGCTCATCGCCCAGCGCGACCTGAACCGCGAGAACCAGTGGCTCCGCCGCGAACTGCACCGCGAGGCGGCGGCGGGTGGCATGGTCGTGGGCCACACGACGGTCGTCCGGCAGGTGGTGGCGATGGCGCGAAAGGTCGCACCCTCCGACGCCACCGTGCTCATCACCGGCGAGAGCGGCACCGGTAAGGAGCTGCTGGCCCGCGAGATCCACCGCGCCTCCCAGGAGGTGAAGCCGGCCGACGGCCGGTTCGTGGCCGTGAACTGCGCCGCCATCCCCGCCGACCATCTGGAAGCGCACTTGTTCGGCCAGAAGGCTGCCGCCTTTTCCACGACCGACGCCGACGCGCCCGGCGTGTTCACCGCCGCCGGTACGGGCACCGTGTTTCTCGACGAGGTGGGCGAGTTGTCGCTCCCGACGCAGGCGAAGTTGCTGCGAGTGATCGAAGGGAAAGAAGTCACGCCGGTCGGCGCCGCGGAGCCGGAGCACGTCTCGGCGCGGATCGTGGCTGCGACGAACACCGACCTGCCTGCCGCGGTCGCCGCCGGGCGGTTCCGCGAAGACCTGTTCTACCGGCTGAACGTGGTCGTGCTCCGCCTGCCGCCGTTGCGCGACCGCCGCGAGGACATTCCCGAACTGGTCGAGCACTTCGTCGCCAAGCACGGTCGGGCGATGGGGAAGCGCGTCGCCGGTGTCAGCCGCGAGGCGATGCCGTTGCTCCAGGCGGCGGCGTGGAAAGGGAACATTCGCGAATTGGAGAACGCCATTCAGCGTGCCGTGATCCTCGGCGACGGCCCGCTGCTGACCCCCGCCGACCTGCCACCGGACCTGGCCCCCGCGGCCGACGACCCGTCGGCGGTGGAGCCGTTGGACGACGCGGTGAAGCGGTTCGAGAAGCGGCACATCGAGCGGCTTCTGCGGCTGTCGCCGGACAAGAAAGAGGCCGCCCGGCGGCTCGACATCGGGCTCAGTTCGCTGTACCGCAAGATCGAGCAGTACGGCATCGGGACCGGGTGACGCCGCCCCCCCGATCATTTTGCCGGTTGCCGCGCACGCCCGGGCCGGGCACAATGTCCGCCGTCGTCCCCGCCCCGACTCTCCTCACGGAGCACGTCCCGATGACCCGCGCCCGGCTCGCCCTCCTTTGCTTCGCCCTCGGTGTCTACCTCCCCGTCGCCCCCGCACAGCCGGGCACCGGAACGAAAGCCCACGCCGCCCTCGTCCACGCCGTCGCCCTGTCGCCGGACGGCAAGACGCTCGCGACCGCCGGGTTCGACAACGTCGTCAAGCTGTGGGCGGTCAACGCCGACGGCACGCTCAAGGAACTCAAGGAGATCAAGGGCCACACGGGGCCGGTGTACGCGGTCGCCTTCCACCCGAAAGACAACGCGGTCCTGGCCACCGCCAGCCTCGACAAGACGGCGAAGCTGTGGAGCCTGAAGGACGGCAAGGCCACGACCGAGTTCAAGGGCCACACCGACATCGTGGACGCCGTGGCCTTCTCGCCGGACGGCAAGGTGCTCGCCACCGCCAGCGCCGACAAGTCCGTGCGGCTGTGGAACCCGGCCGACGGCAAGGAAACGAAGAACCTCGGCACGCACGCCGGCTCGGTGTACGCGGTCGTGTTCTCGCCGGACGGTAAGCTGCTCGCCTCGGCTGGTGGCGACAACTCGAGCAAGACCGGCAAGGAGCACGTCGTCAAGCTGTGGGACGTGGCCGCGGGCAAGGAGCACAAGACGC
The DNA here is from genome assembly GCA_046350095.1 of Gemmataceae bacterium. GTDB lineage: Bacteria > Planctomycetota > Planctomycetia > Gemmatales > Gemmataceae > Urbifossiella. The sequence goes on along the minus strand of JAXMBA010000009.1, from coordinate 276,200 downwards.
TCAGCGGCCACGATCAGCCGGTGACGGCGATCACGTTCCTCGGCGACGAGAAGACGCTGGCGTCGGCGTCGATGGACCGCACCATCCGGTTCTGGGACACGGCGACCGGCAAGGAGTCGAAGAAGGTCGGCCCGACGCCGGACGACCCCTACGCGCTGGCGTGGTCGAAGGATGCGAAGGCGCTGGGCGTTTGCGGCTACTCGGGCCGGCTGGCGGTGTGGCCGGCGGGCGCCGACAAGGAGGGGTTCACGGCACAGGTGAAGTCGCCCGGTTACTGCGTGACCTTCACGCCGGACGGCAAGGCGCTCATCTCCGGGCATGACAACGGCACGGTGGTGCTGACGAAGATCAGCGCGAAGTGAGGCCGCTGTCGCCGAGCACCGGCCCCGCCGGAGCGTCCGGTGTGGTGGGCTCGGGCTGTGGTAGCGGCGGGCGGGCGGCGGCCGCGCGGTCGCCTCGCACGCCGTACCCGTTGCTCAGGAGCGGGTCGCGGTCGTAGGGCTTCGTCGCGCAGCCGGTTGCCGCGGCGATTATCGCTATCCCGAGCCGCCGGCCGACGCCGCGCATGTCTCCTCCGCCCGTGCCACGCTCCGGATCGTATCGGCCGCGCCGGCCCGCCGGCTGAACCCAATCTCGGAACGCCGCATGAAATTCGCCATCTGCAACGAGACGTTCGAGGGCTGGGAGCACGGGCGGGTTTGCGCCCGCGTCGCCGAACTCGGCTACACCGGCCTCGAAGTCGCGCCGTTCACCCTCGCGCCCCTCATCACCGAGGTACCGGCCGCGCGCCGGGCCGAGTTGCGCCGCGAGGCCGAGGCCGCGGGCGTGACCATCATCGGCCTCCACTGGCTGCTAGCGAAAACGACCGGATTCCACCTCACCAGCCCGGACGCGGCGGTCCGCAAGAAAACCGGTGAGTACCTCGCCGAACTGACGCGAGCGACCGCCGACCTGGGCGGCACCCTGATGGTCCTCGGCTCGCCGGTCCAGCGCAACCTCGACGCCGGCGTCTCGACGGCCGAGGGCGACGACCGGGCGATCGACACGCTGAGTCACTGTCTGAAGGCGCTCGAGGACGGCCGCGTCACGCTGTGCCTCGAACCGCTGACGACGGCAGAGACGAACTACCTGACGACCGCGGCAGCGGGCACGTCTTTGTGCCGGCGGGTCGCGCACCCGTTCGTCAAGCTGCACCTCGACGTGAAGGCGATGTCCTCGGAGCCGGCGCCGGTCGCGGACACGATCCGCGCCAACCGCGAGTTCCTCCACCACTTCCACGCCAACGACTCGAACCTGCGCGGCCCCGGCTTCGGCGCCACCGACTTCAAACCGATCTTCCGGGCGCTCGCGGACGTGAACTACGACGGCTGGGTGTCGGTCGAGGTGTTCGACTACAAGCCAGACCCGGAGACGATCGCCCGCGAAAGCATCCGGTACATGCGGGAGTGCGCCCCGTGATTCGACACCTCTCCCTGCTCGCGGTACTGGCCACCGCGCTGCCCGCGGCCGCGGGCGAACTCACCGTCGGGTTCGGCGAAGCCGACGTCACGCCGGCCGTCGGCAAGCAGCCCGTATTCATGGCAGGGTTCGGGCAGAACCGGCTGGCGAAGTCGGTCCACGACCCGCTCATGGCCCGCGCCGTCGTCCTCGCCGACGGCGGCGACAAGGTCGCGCTCGTGTCCGTGGACGTGGTCGGCCTGTTTCTGCCGTTCGTGGAGTCGGTGCGGGCGAAGCTGCCGGGGTTCAAGTACGTCCTCGTGTCGGCCACGCACAACCACGAGGGCCCGGACACGATGGGCCTGTGGGGCCCGAACCCGCTCCAGCCGGGGATCGACCGCGACTACCTCGGCCGCGTGCAGTTCGCGTGCGTCGAAGCCGTGACCGCGGCGGACAAGGCCCGCACCCCCGCTGCGGCGCGGATCGGAACCGCGAAGGCGCCCGAGTTGCTGCGCGACAGCCGGCTGCCCGTCGTTCTCCACGACGAACTCGTCGCCCTCCGCTTCCACGACCCCAAGACGCGGGTGCCGCGCGGCGTGGTGGTTCAGTGGAACTGCCACCCCGAGACGCTGGACAGCCGCAACACCGCCATCACGTCCGACTTCGTGGGGTACACCGTCGGCCACCTGCGGGCGTCGCAGAAGTGCCCAGTCGTGTACCTCACCGGCACGGTCGGCGGGCTGATGACACAGCTCGGCCTGAGCGTGAAGGACGACGCCGGGCGCGAGCTGAAGGACGGTACGTTCGAGAAGTCCGAGCGCTACGGCACGCTCGTCGGGCAGGCCGCCGACCGCGCGCTTAAGGCCGCCGTTCCCCTGGAGCTCACCCCGTTCGACGTACGGCGGCGCGAGGTTCTCATCCCGATGGAGAACCCCGTCTACCGGCTCGCCTACCAGCTCGACGTGCTGAAGCGGCAGATTTACCAGTGGGACGGTGACCCGACGCCGTCGAAGATGGTGCCGACCTCGAATCTGGAGAAGCCCGTGGCGGTGAAGACGGAGGTAGGCTACCTCAAACTCGGTGGGTTGGAACTGGCCGCGATTCCGGGCGAGATTTACCCGGAGCTCGTGCTCGGCAAGGTGGTCGAGAAGGCCGAGCCTGGCGCGGACTTCCCCGACGCCCCGGCCGAGCCGGCCGTCTACCAACAGATGCGCGGCAAGCATCGGATGCTGATCGGGCTGGCGAACGACGAACTGGGGTACTTCGTGCCGAAGCGGCAGTGGGACGAGCGGCCGCCCTTCTGCTACGGAAGGCGGTCCGCTCAGTACGGCGAGTTGAACAGCGTCGGCGCCGAGGCGGCGCCGATCATTTGTGGCACGTTCCGACGGCTGGCGCGGGGCGAGTGACGCGGGTCAGTCACTGCCCCCGACGAAGATGCCGAAGTTGAACCCGACGTCGAAGGCGTCCTGCCGGCGGATCTCCGCCAGCGTCGGGAACAGCGCGTTCGTCTGCGGGTTGACGCCGGTCACCTTGTACGACCGGATCACCGCGTCGCCGCCGGGCCCGAGTGTGGTGACGACGTCCTGGATGCCGTCCCCGTCCACGTCCGCCGACGCCACCCGCACGCCCGCGACAATGCCCGAACTACGGAGGCCGGGGTTGAACGGGTCGTTGACGTAGAAGTCGCTCAGCACCGACCGGTTGAACCCGCTGAAAATGCGGACCTGTGCCGGCGGCAGAACGCCAGTCCCGGGGATGATTTCGCCGCTACCAGACCCGGCGATGATGTCCGCGAACCCGTCGCCGTTCACGTCCCCGCCTGCGACGTTGAACCCGGACCGGCTGTTCGGGTCGAACACGAAGAAACTGGCGAGCGGCGCCGACGTCTTCCCGTCGATGACGACCACCCGGGGGCCGCCACCCTCGCCGGCGCTCGTGATCAGGTCCGGTACGCCGTCGCCGTTCACGTCGCCGGCGGCCACGGACACGCCGCCGCGGAACGACTGCTCGTACACCAGGGAATCGCGGAGCGGGGTCAAGTCCTTGCCGCTGAACACCCGCACGCGGGCTCCACCGCCGGGGCCGGTGCCGAGGATCAAGTCGCCGAAGCCGTCCAGGTCCACGTCGCCGATGGCCACCGTCACGCCGCCGCGGAACGATTCCTCGTAGCCGAAGAAGTCGTAGAGCTGCTGCCCGGTAAGGCCGTCGTACACGGCCACCCGGGGGCCGCCGCCCGGCCCGGCCCCGACCACCACGTCGGAGATGCCGTCGCCGTTCACGTCGCCGCTGGCGACCTTGAGCCCGTCGAAGAAGTTCTCGAACGGCGTCACCTCGTAGCGGAAGGCGCCGGTGATGCGGTCGAACACCCGGAACGTCGAGGGGTAACCCTTGTCGCTGCCGACGACGACCGCGCCGGCGCCTGGCACCGCCGGCACACCCGACTCGAACCCGAGCACGCCGGCCGAGGAGCCGTCGGCGCGGGCGGTGACGCGAACCTGTGTCGGCCCGAGGCTCGGGTCGGTCACGAGCTGGGCGTCGGCCCCGCCCGGGGCGCTCAGCACCAGCCGGTCGCCGGGCCGGGCCGAGGGGCTGGGCAACATGCCGTCGGCGACGAGGTTGAACGTCAGCGAGGTCGGCAGGTCGAACGTGTCGCCCTCGTTGCCGCGCTCGTTACCCCCCGCGACGTACAGCGTCGAGAACGTCTGGAAGCCGTTCGTGTATCCGATCTGCACGGGCAGCAGCGGGCCTACCAACGCGCTCACGAATGACACCTGCTGTTCGGTGACGGTAATGCGGTCGCGACCGTCCCCCACGATCCCCTCGCCGTACGCCGACTGGAGGCCCGGGGCGCTGGTGCCCACGACCGTGAGGACGTCGTCGTCGCCCGAGTTGTCCGGGTCGCCGTTCACGGTGAACGAGTTGAGGGCGAATCCGCCGACGGTGACCCCGTTAATGCGGGCGCCGCCCCCGGTGGGACCGGTCGGGGAGAAGACGATCCCCGAGCCCGGGTCGGTCGGCGTGCCGAGCGACGTGCCGGAAATGTCAAGCGCGGTAAAGGTGTTGGTGCCGCCGCGGCCGTCGAACACGAACTGCTCGAGCGTGTCGAACGCGACCTGAACGTTGGCCGGCGTCAAGCCGAGAACGTCGCCCGTCTGCGGGCCGCTGACGCGGGCGGTGACCGCCTCGTTCGCGGCAGTGCCGTTGAACCGGAAGGTGTCTTTGCCCGCCCCGCCGCGGACAACAAGGCTGGCGCTGACCGCCCCGTTGGCGGCGTTGGTCGGTGCGTCGGCGGCCACGTTCACCACGTCGTCACCCGAGCCGCCGTCGATGATGAGGGCGTAGGTGAGCGAGCGGACGTTGAACGTGTCGGCCTCGGCCCCGCCGATGAGGTTGTCGACGCCCGCGTAGTTGAAGGTCTGGCCGGACGCCGCCGCGTACGTGCCGCCGGTGCCGGAGTGGGTGAACGTACCGGCGACGCCCGGGGTGATAAGCGTGTCGCCGCCGCCGAAGGCGTAGCCGGTAAAGCCGTCGATGTTGATGAAGCCCTTGGCCGCCGGGGCGCCGACGCCGGTTGTGACACCGCTAAACCCGTCCACGCCGCCCGCGGCCGTGCTCGGGCCGAGCAACTGCACGGAAATACCGGTGAACCGGCTTGACGTGTCGATGGTGTCGAGTCCGGCGCCGCCGTTGATGGTACCGGCCAAAGACCCCGCGGCGGTGAACGAGAACGTGTCGCTTCCCGAACCGCCGACGACATTCTCGACCCCCTGGAAGTCGAAGTCGGTGGTGGGCGTGTCGCCGATGCCGGCGCCGGCGCCGGTAAATCGCCACGCCGTGGCCGCGTTCGGTCCGACGAGCGTATCGTTGCCGAACCCGCCGATGACGCTGACGACCTTTGTGACGGACGGGTCGATGATGAACGTCTCGTCGTCGGCGGTACCGACGAGGCGGATCGTGTCGATGCGGTCGACGCGGTCGCGGTAGTAAATATCGTTTTGACCGGTGACCGGGTTGTAAACGAGGACCTCGATGGCCTGCACGTTTGAGCCGGCCGAGTTGTCGAACACACTGACCTGACGGACGGTGATCTTGTCGGCCACGCCGTCGTTGCCGTCGAACTGGTACTGCATGTCGAGGGTGAGCGGGTAGCGGTCCTGGACCGTGACGCCGTTCACCACGCTGACGCCGTTGGCCTGGTTCAGGATGTCGCTCGCGTACCGCGACAGGCGGGTGTTGTACGACAGGCTGCCGAACGGGAAGACGCGGAGGCCGGAGTTCGGCGGACTGACGCCGTAGGACACGACCGTGATCGCGGCGAGGCTGCCGTCGGCCAACTGCACGAACCCGGCACTGCCGGAGTCGCCCTGCCCCTCGCTGCTGTCCGGCTGCGTCGCGACGTAATCGCTGCGGAGGGTGCCGTCGTCGACCGCGTCGTTGACGTTCGACCCGGTCCGGAGTGGGCGGAACCCGCCGTCCATGATCGTCGCCACCTTCACCGTCCGGGCCCCGCCCTGGAGCCCGGCGGGGTTTGCGGTGAGCAGCGGGATGTCGATGCCGAGCTGATCGAAGACGATCTGGTACGTGCCGGTGTTCGCCCCCGTGATCGGGGAGCGAACAGTCACCTCGCCCGGGCCGGCCGCCCCGAGGTTCTCCAGCGCCTGCTGGATGCGGGCCGCGGTAGCCGTCGGGTTCGTCGGGTCGAACACGATCGGGGTGGTGGTGGCCGACGGCCCGTAGGACAGCGTGAAGTTGCCGCCGGCCGCGTCGATCGTCAGCCGCTGTGCCTCGGGGTCGATCACGCCGTTAACGAGCGTGGTAAACGTGACGCTGCCGAAGTTGCCGTTCAGCACCAGCGGGTCAGGGTTGTACTGCTGGAACTGCATCCGCGGCCGGTTCTGGACGTTCAAAAACATGATCTCGAAGCTGCGTTCCGTCGCGGTCGGCGCCTGCGGCCCGGCGTAGATGGAGCTGACCAGTGTTTGGATGCCGACGGCGGTGAACGCGTTCTCGATCTGGAGCGCGGTGGGGTTGAAGGGGATTGGGGGGGTGACGAGCGTGGTCTGCGCGGTGCCCGGCGTCGGTGGGACGACGACCTGGAACTGTCCGCCGTTACCGGTGATCGTGATCCGCTGCAACTCCTCGGCGCCGAAGCCCACGTCGATCTGCCCACTGAACCCGGTGCCGGTAAGTCCGAACCCCGCCATGTAGTAGGTCTGGCCGATCTCGGACCGCTGGGCGGTCTGGGCAGCCGTGTACATGGCGTAGTCTTCGACCCCGAACGGGGCGACTGCGGCCAGGGTAACGAGGGCCACGTCGCCGCGGGTGCCGGGGTTGCCGTTGTTCCACTCCGGGTGGATCCACACGTCAATGACCGGGATCTGCACGCGGTCGAGGTTTCCATCCGGGAGACGGCGGAAGAACGTGATGATATCGCCGACCTGCGGGTCGACGTGTGCGGCGGTTACGATGTGGCGGCTGCCGACGACGAACGCCCCGCGGTCCAGGAGGAACCCGGTGCCACCGCTGCCGACGGCGACGACGCCCGTGAAGTCGGGCCGCTCGGTCTGTCCCGGCGGAATCGGGGCGGCGGGGATGACCGGGTCGTCGACATCCGCGAGGACGGGAACGTCGAAGCCCCCGAGGACCGGTGTAACCCGGTCTTCCAGCAGGTTGAGTTCCAGGCGGCTGCGGCGGCGGGTCATGAAGTCCACTCCTGGCAACCCGGACGCAGGGCCGGGACGTCGTACAACGGCGGACCGGGGGCGGCGCGAACGAGGGGTCCGAAATGTCCGTACCACACCCGCCGCACCCGGGGCGTGTCATTCCGACGACGCGGCCCCGGCGTTGGATGGGTCTGCCGGTGAATCGGTCCCACCCCCGGCAATTTTCCTTGCCCCGACAACCCGCACGTCCGGCCGCGTCCGGATTTCTCCCCCCGCCGGCCTCGCGAGCAGGTAGACTAAAGTTACTGCCTGTGCCCCCCTCCCAGACCGGCCTGCCATGCCGACCCGCCTCGCAGTCGCCTACGCCGTGCTGTTCGCTACCGCCCCCGCGGCGTCGGCCCAGCCGGTCGATTTCAACCGCGACGTTCGGCCGATCCTGTCCAACAACTGCTTCGCCTGCCACGGGCCCGACGAGAAGGAGCGCAAAGGCGACCTTCGGCTCGACACCAAGGACGGCGCGCTGGATGCGATCGTCCCAGGGAACCCCGCCAAGAGTGAGCTCCTGGCGCGGGTCCGGAGCGCGGAGCCGACCGAGGTCATGCCACCGGCCAAGTCGGGGAAGAAGCTGACCCCGCGCGAGCTCGACGTTCTCGACCGCTGGGTGAAACAGGGCGGAGCCTACTCCCCGCACTGGGCCTACGTACCGCCGACCCGGCCGGTGGCGCCGGCGACGAAACACCCCGTCGCCACGCCGGTCGATTCGTTCCTGTTTTATCGGCTGGAGCGGGAGGGGTTGAGCCCCCAGCCCGAGGCCGACCGCTACGCCCTGCTCCGCCGTGTCGCCCTCGACCTGACCGGCGTCCCGCCGACCTGGGCCGAGGCGGAGGCGTTCGCGAAGGACGCCGGGGCGGGGGCCTACGAGCGTCAGGTGGACCGCCTGCTGGCGAGCCCGCGGTTCGGCGAGCACTGGGCGCGGATGTGGCTCGACCTGGCCCGTTACGCCGACAGCGCCGGCTACGCCGACGACCCGCCGCGGACGATCTGGAAGTACCGCGACTACGTGATCCGGGCGTTCAACGACAACCTGCCGTTCGACCGGTTCACCGTCGAGCAACTGGCCGGAGATCTACTCCCGAACCCGACCGACGACCAGCTGACGGCGACGGCCTTCCACCGCAACACGCTCACGAACAACGAGGGCGGCACGAACGACGAGGAGTTCCGCAACGTGGCCGTGGTCGACCGCGTGAACACGACCTTCACCGTGTGGATGGGCACGTCCATCGCCTGTGCCCAGTGCCACACGCACAAGTACGACCCGCTCACGCAGCGGGAGTACTTCAACCTGTTCGCGTTCTTCAACAACACCGCCGACGCCGACCGCGGCGACGAGTCGCCCCTGCAAGAATTTTGGGTTCCGGAGACGCGCGAGAAGCGCCGCCGCGCCGAGGCCGAGGTCGCGTCGCTGGAGACGATTCTCAAAGGGGCGAAGGCGGACCAGCTGAAGGCGGACCGCGACCGGCTCGCGGCGCTGAAAAAGCAGTTACCCGAGTTCAAGCCGACGGCGACAGTGCCGGTGATGAAGGAGTTGCCGGCAGGGCAGCGGCGCGTGACGAAGTTGCAGTTCCGTGGCAACTTCATGGACCTGGGTGAGGTCGTCACCGAGGGCGTACCGGCCGCGCTTCACCCCCTACCGGCCGGCGAGAAGAACCGGCTGACGCTGGCAAAGTGGGTCGTCAGCGAGGACAACCCGCTGACCGCCCGCGTGGTGGCGAACCGCTTCTGGGAGCAGATTTTCGGTACGGGGCTGGTCCGCACGAGCGAAGAGTTCGGCGCCCAGGGCGAACTGCCGAGCCACCCCGAACTGCTGGACTGGCTCGCCGTTGACCTGCAATCCGACTGGAACGTCAAGCGATTCCTGCGGCTGCTGGTCACGTCCGCGGCGTACCGGCAGTCGTCGAAGGTGACGCCGGCGCTGGTCGAACGCGACCCCGAGAACCGGCTGCTGGCCCGCGGCCCGCGCGTGCGCCTCTCCGCCGAGATGGTACGTGACCAGGCGCTCGCCGCCGCCGGGCTACTCAGCCCGAAGATGCTCGGCCCGTCGGTGAAACCGCCGCAGCCGAGCCTCGGCCTGAGCGCGGCGTTCGGCCGGTCGATCGACTGGCAGCCGAGCACCGGTGAGGACCGCTACCGTCGCGGCGTCTACACCGAGTGGCGGCGGTCGAACCCGTACCCGTCGATGAGCACGTTCGACGCCCCCAACCGCGACGCATGCACCGTGCGCCGTGCTCGTACCAACACGCCGTTGCAAGCCCTCGTGACGATGAACGACCCCGTCTACGTCGAGGCGGCGCAGGGGCTCGCCCGCCGCATCCTCCGCGAGGGGGGAGCGACGCCGGCCGAGAAGGCGACGTATGCCGTACGCACGACGCTAACTCGGCCGCCCACGGACAACGAAGTGACGCGACTCGTGAAGCTGTACACCGACGCTCGTGCCGGGTTCGACACGGACCGCGGCCGGGCGGCACAGTTCGCCACGAACCCTCTGGGGCCGCTGCCGGCGGGCGTGGACGCGGCAGACGCCGCGGCGTGGACGACGGTGGCGAGCGTGCTGCTGAACCTGGACGAAGTGTTCATGAAGCGCTGACGCCGGAGACCCGATGCACCCCTCCCTGCTCGCCACCCGCCGGCAGTTCCTCGGCGCCTCCGGCGTCGGCCTGGGCGCTCTCGCGCTGACCGACGTCGCCGGCGCCCAGGACATCCCGATCAACGCCGCCCGGCCCCTGGCCCCCAGGGCTCCGCACTTCGCGCCGAAGGCGAAGCGCGTGATTTATCTCCACATGTCCGGCGCCCCGCCGCACCTCGACCTGCTGGACTACAAGCCCGAACTCGTTCGCCACGACGGCGAGAACTGCCCGGACGTGTACCTCCGCGGAAAGCGGTTCGCGTTCACGTCCGGCGTCCCCAAGCTCCTCGGCACCAAGCAGCCGTTCCGCCAGCACGGCAAGAGTGGCGTGTGGATGTCGGACGCCATCCCCGGCCTGCACGCGGTCGCCGACGACGTGACCGTCATCCGCTCGATGAAGACCGACGAGTTCAACCACGCCCCCGCCGAGTTGCTGCTGTACACGGGGTTCGCGCGGCAGGGTCGGCCGAGCTTCGGCTGCTGGACGACCTACGGCCTCGGCAGCGAGAACCAGAACCTCCCCGGATTCGTGGTGCTAATTTCGAACGGCGTGCAGCCGAGCGGCGGTCAGGGGTGCTGGGGGAGCGGCTTCCTGCCGAGCGTGTTCCAGGGGGTGCAGTGCCGCTCCCGCGGCGAGCCGGTGCTGTACCTGTCCGACCCGCCCGGCCTCGACCGCGACACCCGCCGCCTGGGCCTCGACGCCCTCCGCGACCTGAACGAGCATCAGGCCGCCGAGCTCGGCCACCCCGAGACGCACACCCGCATCGCGCAGTACGAATTGGCGTTCCGGATGCAGATGAGCGCGACCGAAGTCATGGACATCGGCCGCGAGCCGGCGAAGGTACTGGAGAGTTACGGGGCGCAGCCGGGGGCCGGCACGTTCGCCAACAACTGCCTGCTGGCCCGCCGGCTGGTCGAAGCGGGCGTTCGCTACGTCCAGCTGTTCGACTGGGGCTGGGACTTCCACGGCACGAACCCGAACGAGGACATCCGCGACGGCCTGACCCGCAAGGGGACGGTGACGAGCCGGGCCGTCGGGGCACTCATCAAGGATTTGAAGGCGCGCGGGCTGCTCGACGACACGCTCGTGATCTGGGGCGGCGAGTTCGGCCGCACGCCGTTCCGCGAGGGCCGCACGGCCGGCGGAGCGGTGTTGGGCCGCGACCACTTCCCGGACTGCTTCTCGCTGATGCTCGCCGGCGGCGGCATCAAGGCCGGCCACACTCACGGCGAGAGCGACGAACTCGGTTTCCGCGTCGGCCGCGACCAGGTTCACGTCCACGACTTGCAGGCGACGTTGCAGCACTGCCTGGGTTTCGACCACACGAGACTGACGTACCGCTTCCAGGGCCGCGACTACCGCCTGACCGACGTCCACGGCAAGGTGGTGCGCGACATCCTGGCCTGAAGCCGGAGGCACCGATGCGCTGCTCCGCCGCCCTGCTCGCGCTGACAGTCGCGTTCGTGCCAGCGGGAGCGGCACCGTTCGGGGACCCGCCCACGTCGATTGCCAAGTATTTCCGCCCGCCTCCGGAGTTCGAGAAGGATTTCGGCCCCTACCGCTCGCCGCTGCTGTTCGACAACGGCAGCCCCGTCCGCACGCCTGCCGACTGGCAGAAGCGGCGCGGCGAACTGCTGACGTACTGGCACGGCCAGATGGGCGCGTGGCCGGCACTCATCGAGCGGCCGAAGATCGAGTACGGCGTGAAGGAGATGCGCGACACCGTCACGCAGCAGCGAGTGAAGATCGAGACCGCCCCGGGTCGCACCGTCGAGGATGCGTACCTCCTGGTGCCGGACGGACCGGGTCCGTTCCCCGCGGTCGTGGTCGTCTTCTACGAGGCGGACACGGCGATTGGCAAATGCAAGGGGCCGCTCCGCGACTTCGCCATTCAGCTCGCTCGCCGCGGGTTCGTCACGCTCTCGGTCGGCGGAGACCCGAACACGTACTACCCGACGCGGGAGACGTGCCGCATCCAGCCGCTGAGCTTCCACGCCTACGAGGCTGCGAACTGCTACCAACTGCTGGCGTCGCTGCCGTTCGTGGACGCTTCCCGCGTTGGAATCACCGGCCACAGCTACGGCGGCAAGTGGGCGATGTTCGCGGCGTGCCTGTTCGACCGCTTCGCCGCCGGGGCCTGGTCCGACCCCGGCATCGTGTTCGACGAGTCGCGCTCGAACGTGAACTACTGGGAGCCGTGGTACCTCGGCTTCGAGGCCGGCAAGGCCCAGCAGCGCGGCCGTGGCGTCCCGAACGACAAGAACCCGCGGACCGGCCCGTACAAGCGGATGAGGGACGAGAAGCGCGACCTGCACGAACTGCACGCGCTGATGGCCCCGCGGCCCTTCCTGGCGTCGGGCGGTGCCGAAGATCCGATCGGCCGTTGGAAAGCGCTCAATCACAGCGTCGCGGTGAACCGGTTGCTCGGCGCCGAAAACCGCGTGGCGCTTACGACGCGACCGGCCCACGACCCGAGCGAGGAGTCGAACGCCGCACTGTACACGTTCTTCGAGTGGTCACTCGGTGACGCCAAGAAATAAGTACCGGAGGCCGCCGTGTTCGCCGCCCTCACGCTCATGCTGATCCCCTTACCTCCGGCCCCCGCGCGGGTCGGCGCCGCGAAGGCGCTGCCACTGTTGGCGAAGGCGGCCGCCGGCCACGCCGAGCAGAAGACGTGCTTCGCCTGCCACAACCAGGCGCCGGCGTTGTTGGCCCACCGCACTGCCGTCGGCCGCGGCTTCGCCCCCTCCGACGCTCTGTTCAAGGCACAGGCCGAGCACGTGGCGGGTTTCGTCGCCGCCAACCGCGAGCGTTTCGTGAAGGGCCTGGGCACCGGCGGCGGTGTGGACACGGCCGGCTACCTGTTGTTCACGCTGGAACAGGGCGGCCACAAGGCCGACGAAAATACCTCGGCCGTGGTCGATTACCTGCTGCAAGCTCAGGCCGACCGCGACCACTGGCGGACAGGCTCGAACCGTCCGCCGACGGAAGCCAGCAGTTTCGCCACGACCGCACTCGCGGTCCGGGCCCTGAAGACGTGGGCGTCGCCCGAGCAGCGCGACCGCGCCGACAAGCGAGTGGCCGCGGCCCGCGCCTGGCTCCTCAAGGCGCGACCTGTCGACACGGAGGACCGCGTCTTCCGGCTGTTCGGGCTGAAGGCGGCGGGAGCGAGCGAGTCCGACATCGCCGCGGCCGCGTGGGAGTTGCTGAAGACGCAGCAACCCGACGGCGGCTGGCGCCAACTCGAGACGATGACGTCCGACGCCTACGCCACCGGCACCGCGCTCGTGGCCCTCCTGGAGGCCGGCGGGTTAGCGGCGAACCACCCGGCGTACTCGCGTGGCGTCGAGTACCTGCTACGGACGCAGCTACCCGACGGGTCGTGGCACGTGAAGTCGCGGAGCAAGCCGTTCCAGCCGTATTACGAAAGCGGCTTCCCGCACGAAAAGGATCAGTTCGTGTCGGTCGCCGCGTCCGGCTGGGCGACGACGGCGCTGGTGCTTACGGCGCCGCGGTAGAGCGTACGCTAGTTGTAGATCGGACAAAAGGTGTTGAACGCAGCCTCGGCGAAGACGCCGGGGTCGTTAAAGCGGCGACCCCGGTCCAGCGCCGATATCGCTGCCATCTCCGCATCCGTCAGCGTGAAGTCGAACACCGCCAGATTCTCCGCCAACCGATCGACGCGACTCGTCTTCGGCACCACCGCCGTGCCGCGCTGCATGCCCCACCTCAACAGCACCTGAGCCGGTGTCTTCCCGAGGCGCGACGCGGCCGCCGTCACGGCAGGTTCCGTCATCACTGACTCGTCCGGCGTCGCCATGCCCAGCGGGACGTACGACGGCGCCCCCAGCGGCGAGAACGCCGTGACCGCGATCCCCTCCGCGCGGCAGAAGCGGACCAGTCTCTCCTGCGTCAGGTACGGGTGGAGTTCGACCTGGAGCACGGCCGGTCGCACGCGGCAGCCGGCGAGCAAGTCACGCAGCTGCGCGGTGCCGACGTTACACACGCCGATGTGCTTCACGAGCCCGGCGGCGTGAAGGTCTTCCATCGCCCGCCACGTCTCGGCCAACGGCACGGGGGCGAAGCGCATCCCGCCGGCGGGGTCGGCCGGGTCGTAGAACCAGCCCGGCGGGTAGCGCGTCTCGAACGGCACGAACGCCTGCGCGATCGGGAAGTGGATCAGGTACAGGTCGAGGTAGTCGAGCTTCAGGTCGGCGAGCGTGCGCTCCAGCGCCGGCCGCACGTGCTCCGCGGCGTGGTACGTGTTCCACAGCTTCGACGTGACCCACACGTCTTCGCGGCGGCAGTGGCCCGCCGCGAGCGCCGCGCGAATGCCGTCGCCGACCTCGGCCTCGTTGCCGTAGTCGCACGCGGAATCGAGGTGACGGTAGCCGATGCGAATGGCTTCCGTGACAAGACCGGCGGCAGCGGCGTTCGGCACTTTCCACAGGCCGAGGCCGACGGGTGGGATCGTGGTCATGCGGGGTATGGTACGAACCACCTAGCGCGGCCGCTTCGCCACGTCGGCGGGCCACGCCAGTACGACCCCCGCCTTCGTCAGCGCCGCCTGGTAGTCTTTGAGCAACTCGGCGTCGCGCCGAACCTGGCGCGGGTTGCGGCGCTTCGCAAGCGCGAAGGCCACCAGCTCACCAACCGCTTCGCCGACGACCCACTCGACGGGGTGCAACCGGTAGCAGCCGTTGGTGACGTGCGTCGTGCCGATGTTCTTGCACGCCGGCAGCAAGTTCTCGACCCGCTGCGGCAGCAGGCACCCGAGTGGTATTTGGAACGGCAGCGAACTCACGTCGACGTAGTTGTCGCCGCCGCTCGACGGGTGCAGGTCGATGCGGTAGCTGCCGACGCCGACCGAATCCGGGAACGCCTCCGCGGCGAACTCGCCGGCCTTTTTACCGGTCACCTTCGCGCGGGCGTCGGTGCCGATGTGGTTCTCGGTGACGGTGAACAGCGCCTTGACGCGGCGGCTCTCGCGGACGTACGGCGCCATCGCCAACCCGTCGTGGGTGCCGGTGATCTCGGGGCGCAGCCGCAGCCCCTTCCAGCCGCGGCGGCCGTCGGGGCGCGGCGCTTCCGTCTGCATCCAGTGGAACAGGCACCTGCTCAGCGACCGGCCGGCGGCGAGGGCCGCACCCGGGGCGGGGTCGTCGAACAGGTTGCCGAGCCAGTAGTCGTTCTGCGGCCAGTTCACGAGGCACACGTCGCCGGGGTACGTGCCGTCCGCGAAGTTCGAGCGGTCCACGATGCGGCGGTAGGTCCACAGGTTCGGCCCCTCGCGCGGCACACGACCGGTGGGGTCCAAACCCATGTCCCGCGGCCGAAGGGTGACCGGGTGCGACATTGTCCAGGAGAACAGCCGTCCGGGCCACGCCGGCGTCAACCGCGGCACGTAGTCGCGCCAGCGTCGATATCCCTCGGGCTCGTCGCCGACGTGGTCGGAGCCGTCCACGTGGTCCATCGCAAAGCAGACCGTGAACGCCTGATGGTTCCGCGGGTTGGCGACGTCTGCGGCGTGCGGCTCGCCCGTCTCCCGACGCGACTCGGAACCCGTGACGAATTCCGTGCGCGTGACCGGAAGCAGGTCGCCGGTCTCAGTGGCGTCCA
The DNA here is from genome assembly GCA_046350095.1 of Gemmataceae bacterium. Lineage (GTDB taxonomy): Bacteria > Planctomycetota > Planctomycetia > Gemmatales > Gemmataceae > Urbifossiella. The sequence continues at coordinate 260,794 of JAXMBA010000009.1, read as the reverse complement.
CGAAGTACGGCGCGACCAGCGTGACCGGCGGGCCGGAGTCGGAGCGCACGGTGACGGAACGGACGCGGTCGCCGTCCAGATCGGCGGAGACCGGCGCGTACGGCTGTAAGACTCTTACGCGGCCGGTGCTGAGGTATGGGGCGAGGAGTTCGAGAAGCACGGCAAGCGCGGCGCGCGGCTCGTGGCACAGCTTCGAGACGGTGCCGTTGCCGGGGTTCAGGTCGGGCCTGGCCTTCGCGGCGTCGGTGAGCGGGTAGTTGCGGCGGTAGAAGTCGCGGACCTTCGTACGAAACCTGCCGTACAGCCGGGTGCAGGGGAGCGTCTCGACCTCCGGATACTCGTCCGGCGGAACGGCCTGCGACGTGAGCTGGCCGCCGATCCAGTCGAACGGCTCGGTCAGTACGACACGAAGGCCGTTTCGCGCCGCGGCGAGGGAACACGCCACACCGCCGACACCGGCACCAATGATGACCACGTCCGCGGCGACCTCGCCGGGCGGCCGCCGCTCCTGGGCCAGCAGGTCGGCCAGGGGCGACACGGCGGACAGCGACAGAAAGGCGCGCCGGTTCATTTGTGTTCCTGAGGTGCGGAACCAAGGGGAACCGCGGAATGACCAATTCCCAATGACCCACCAATTTCCAAGGAAAGACCCGTTCTGTCTTCCTTGGTCATTGGTGGGTCATTGGGAATTGGTCATTCCCGCCGCCGCGGCGGCTCAGTCGTCGCGCTTGGCGTCGGCGATGGCGCGGATCTTCTCGCCGAGGAGGGCCACGTCGAACGGCTTCTTGAAGGCGTCGTTGAAGCCGTACTGGGCCAGCTGCTCCGGGGCGGCCTCGTCCTCGCTCGCCAGGCCGACGATCAGCGTGCCGGTGTGCGTCTCGTCGGCCCGCAGGCGGGCGACGATCTGGATGGCCTCGCTGCGGCCCAGCCCGAGGTCGATGATGATCGTGTCCGGCTGGAAGTTGCCGGCGAGCATCCCCGCCTCGAACCCGCTGTTGGCGTACTGGAACTTGTAGTCCTCGTCTTCCGGCAGCAACTCCTTGATCCGGTCGTTGAACAGCTTCTCGGTGCCGATGAGGAGCACCTTGTGCCACTCCTCTTCTTCGAGCTCCCCGAGCGGCATGCCGTGTTCCTTCAGGAACCGGATCAGCTGCTCACGGGGGATCCGCCGGTCCTGCGAGCCGGGGATGCGATACCCCTTCAGCCGGCCGGAGTCGAACCACTTCGACACCGTCCGGGGGGCGACCTTACAGATCTTGGCGACCTGTCCGGTGGTGAACACCTTTTTCATCGCGAGGCACTCCGTTTGAACTCGCTCGACCCCGCACCCCGCACGTGCGACCCGCCCCGGGGGGAATGGGGCGGGCCGGTGAGCTGGCCATCCGTGGCGGGCGGCGTGTCTGGCCTCGGTCGCGGGCCAAGGCGCCGCGCCGGGTGTGGGGCTGTGGATCACCAACGGGGGTCCGCAACCCGGGCCGATCCCGGCCGGTCGGGGCCCGGCGCTGCGGCCCGGGGCCGGCCGCGGGGAAGCGGGCGGGTCCGGGGGACCGGGCGGGTGGCCCGGGTGCCGCAGGCGACGGCTCCGACGCAACCTGTTTCGACCGGAGGAACCGCCCGACTTTGCAAAACCCGCGAAGATGGGGCTGTGCGGTCGGCTGCGGCCGGCTCGGGGGTTTGGGTCGTTGGGGCGGGCGGGTCCCGGGGCCGACCGTCGGCCCCGCGGGCGTCCCCGCTGTCAGTCCCAGTAATCGTGCCGGATGGAGGTGTGTCTTGGGTGTTGCTTCGCGTCCGGGGAGTGCCTTCCGTGGCCGGCGGTACGGTAAGTCCGGTTGGTCCGGTTCTACCGCCCCGCCGCCCCATAATAGCGCCGCCGGCAAGGGGCGTTCGCGCTATTCGACCGGTGGCAGGAGTCGCTTCGAGAACACCACCAGCCCGTCGCCGTCGGCGTAGAAGTCGGGGACCGTCGCCGGCTGATCGTAGCCGTATTTCCGGTAGAACCGGCGCGTCGGCTCGTAGTGCGGCGTCGACGACGTCTCGATCAGCAACAACCGCCCGCCCTGCCCTCTCACGTCCTGTTCGACGAACCGAAGGAGATTCCCGCCGAGCCCCCGCCCTTGCCGCGCGGCGTCAACGGCGATCCAGTACAGGTACCACGTCCGGTCCGTCATGGGGGCCGGGGCGTGGTAGACGTAGCCGAGCAGCGCGTCGCCTTCCCCCCACACGAAGCAGCGGTGGCCGAGGTCGGCGTTGCCGGCGTGGTAGTCGTCGAGCACCTCGCGGAGCGTGTCCAGTTCCAGCGGCTTGAAGAAGCCGGTGCCCGCGGTCAGGGCGACGAGGGCGTCGGTGTCGGCGGCGGTCGCGGCGCGGAGCATGGAGAAGGATACCACCCGACTACCCCGGCTTCGCGCGCGTCGAGCCCGGCGGTCGGTTGCCCGGCCTGGCGTGCGGGGTAAGACAAGGTACATCCGGTCCGACCGCACACGCCCCGGCCGTGGGAGAGCCGATGTTCCTCGGGATCGAAATCGGCGGCACCAAGCTTCAACTCGGCCTCGGCCGCGGCGACGGCAACCTGGCCGGGTTGTGGCGCGGCGGCGTCGATTCGGTCGCCGGCGGCCACGGAATCCGTCGGCAGATCGTGTCCGCCGTTCCCGAATTACTCAAGTCCGCGGGGCTGACGCACAAGGACCTGCGTGGAGTCGGCGTGGGCTTCGGCGGGCCGACCGACGACGCCACACAGCGCGTCATCAAGTCGCACCACGTCGCCGGGTGGGACGACTTCCCGCTCGCCGACTGGGTGGCCGGGCTGACCGGACGACCGACCGTCATCTGCAACGACGCCGACGTTGCGGCGCTGGCCGAGGCGACTCACGGCGCCGGCCGCGGGTTGAGCCCAGTGTTCTACATGACGGTCGGCACCGGTATCGGTGGCGGCCTGGTCATCGACGGCAGGATGTACCGCGGATGTGGCCGGGGGGCAGTCGAAATCGGCCACCTGCGCGTCCGCGACGGCGACATCCTGGAAGCCTACGCCGCCGGCTGGGGGATCGCCGCCCGGGCCAACCGCCTGGCCGCGACCGACACGCGGTACGCCGACCTCCGCCGGTCGGCCGGCCGCGACCTCACCGGCAAGGACCTGGCCACGGCGGCCGCCGCCGGCGACCCGGCCGGGCGCGACGCCCTCGACGTTGCACTGGACGCGCTCGCCGAGGCACTCGGCCAGATGATCAAACTCCTCTGCCCGCGGCGCGTGGTGATCGGCGGCGGCGTGTCGCTCACGGGCGACGAGCTATTCTTCGAGCCGCTCCGCCGCCGCGTCTCCGCCGCCGCCTTCCCGCCGTTCGCCGGCCAGACGGACATCGTCCCTGCGGCTCTCGGCGAGGAGGTGGTGATCCACGGCGCTCTCGCGTTGGCGAGGCAGCGGCTGGGGCTCGAGTAACATGTCACCCGTTCGCATCAAGATCTGCGGCGTCACCACGCCCGGGGACGCCCGCCACGCGGCCGACGCCGGGGCGGACGCCGTCGGGTTGAACTTCTACCCGAAATCGCCCCGGTTCCTCACGCCGGGTGCGGCCGCTGCGGTCGTACGCGAACTGCCGCCGTTCACTGCTACCGTCGGCGTGTTCGTCGGGACGCCCATGCGGCAGGCGTGCGCGGTGGCGTTCCAACTCGGCCTCCGCGGCGTGCAGACGTACGACGACAGACCCCCCACCGACGACCCGTTCCCGTTCGCGCACGTCCCGGCCTTCCGCGTCGCCGACGCCGCCCAGCTCGAAGCCGTTCGTCGGTTCGTCGGTGCCGCTCGCGCCGCTGGCCGGACTCCGTCCGCCGTACTGATCGACTCGTTCGTCGCCGGCCACATGGGCGGTACCGGGCACGTCGCGCCGTGGCACCTCCTCGCCGGCTTCGACCCCGGCGTGCCCGTGATCCTCGCCGGCGGACTGACGCCCGAAAACGTCGCCGACGCCATTGTCGCCGTGAGGCCGTGGGCGGTCGACGTCGCGAGCGGGGTCGAGAGCTCGCCGGGCGTGAAGGATCCCGAGAAGGTCGCGCGGTTCGTACGCGCCGTCCGCGATTGTCGTTGAGCGGCGCCGCACCGCTTCTAGAATTGTCGCCGTCCAAGACGCTCGTCCAGCCGCAGCCCAGGGGGATCACATGACCGGCGATTACTGGCTCGGTGTGGACCTCGGCGGCACGAAAATCCTTACCGGCCTGTTCGACAACGACCTGAAGCTCCTCGCCAAGTCGAAGCAACCGACCGGCGCGGCGGACGGCCCGGCCGGTGTCGTCGGTCGCATCGCCGCGGGCGTCGATGCTGTACTCAAGGAAGCTGCCGTAGACCCCGCGCGCGTTTGCGGCATGGGGCTCGGCGTGCCGGGGCAGATCGTCATCGGTACCACGACCGTCAAGTTCGCGCCAAACCTTGACTGGCGCGACGTGGACGTCGCCCCGCTGCTTCCGGCCGCATGGACGTGGCCGGTGACGCTTGAGAACGACGTGCGAATGGGCACGTTCGGCGAGTTCGCGTACGGCGCGGCGAAGGGCGCCCGGAACGTCTTCGGCGTGTTCGTCGGCACCGGGGTCGGCGGCGGGCTGATCCTGAACGGCGAGTTGTTCACCGGCTTTAACGGCAACGCCGGCGAGGTCGGTCACGTCATCGTCCACTGGCGTCGCGGCAGCAGCCTGGAGAGCATCGCCGGACGGAAGTACATGATGAAGCGGGCCAAGGAGGTGCTCGACGACGCCCCGAAGCGCGTCCGCAAGGAGTGGAAGAACGTCGATCTCGGGAAGGTGCGCAGCTCGCAGCTCGCCGAGTTCTACCAGAAGGGCGACCTGGTGGCGGTGCAGCTGGTGGACGACGGCGCCCGCGCCCTCGGGGCCGCGGTCGGCGGCGTGGTCAACCTGATTAGCCCGGAAGTGGTCGTGATCGGCGGCGGCGTCGCGGGTGCGCTCGGCGACTCGTTCATCGAGCGTGTTTGGGAACTGGCCCAGCGCTACACGTTGCCCGGCGCCGCAGAGAACGTCCGCTGCGTCGCAGCCGCCCTCGGCGACGATTCGGGCGTCATCGGCTGTGCGGCATACGCGCGCGCCCGGGCCTCACGGTCGTAACCCAACCCGATACGGACAACCGACACGATGAACCGTGACTGGCAGACCCGCTACGAGCTTGCCGTCGAGGCCGGCCGCAAGGCCGGCGACCTGGCCCGGGCTTACTACGAGACGACCTTCGACATCGAGAACAAGGCCGACGACACGCCCGTCACCGTCGCCGACCGGCAGGCCGAACAACTCATCCGCGGCCTCGTCATGCAGCACTTTCCCGACGACGGATTCCTCGGCGAGGAGTTCGGCGACCAGCCCGGCGGCTCTGGCTTCCGCTGGGTGATCGACCCCATCGACGGCACCCGCTCGTTCATCCGCCACATCCCCATCTGGGGCACGCTGATCGGCCTGGAGTACCGCGGCGAGCCGATCGGCGGCGTCGCCTACGCCCCCGTGCTCGGGCAGGTGTACCGCGGGCTCCGCGGCGACGGCGCCTTCGTGAACGACCGCCGCATCCACGTGGCGAAGACCGACAAACTCGGCGACGCACTGATGTGCTATTCGAGCCTCAACTGGTTCACGAAGGTCGGCCGCGAGAGCGCGTTCCTTGAGCTCGTACGGCGGACCCACCGGCAGCGCGGGTTCGGCGACTTCTACGGCTTCTGCCTCGTTGCCGAAGGCGCGTGCGACTTCATGATCGACCACGGCGTCCACGAGTGGGACGTGTCCGCCCTCAAGGCGATCGTCGAGGAGGCCGGCGGACAGTTCACCGACTGGGGCGGCACGCCGACCACGACGACGCCGGACGTGCTGGCCAGCAACGGCCGGCTGCACGCCGACGTGCTGGCGATCCTGCGAGACACCCCGTAACCGCTGTTGCCATTCCGCGGCCGTACGCGAAGAATGACACCACGGCCGATGTCGGCCGCCCCGCCTCGCCGTCCCCTCCCCCGTGCAGGAGTTGCGCCCCATGCGCTGCCGCTTGTTCAGCCTCGCCGCGTTCGCCGCGGCCGCCGTACTCCCCTCCGCCGCCGCCCAGCCGCCGGCCGGCTGGTCCAACGTGAAGGGTCAGATCACGTTCCCCGCCGGCGCGCCGATCCCGCAGCCGAAGGCGCTCGACGTGACGCAGGACAAGGCCCACTGCCTGAGCAAGGGGCCGATCCAGGACGAGACGCTGATCGTCAACGGTAAGAACCGCGGCATCAAGAACGTGGTCGTGTGGCTGCGTCCGGACGACCAGAACGCCAAGTCAAAGCTGCCGGCCGAGGCGATTCACCCGTCGGACAAGGGCCGCAAGGCCGCCGAGGTGGCAATCGACCAGCCGTGCTGCATGTTCACGCCGCGGGTGACGCTGGTCCGCGCCGGCGACACCCTGGTGGTGAAGAACTCGGCCCCGGTGGCGCACAACTTCTTCTGGACGAGCGGGAACAACGGCGATCACAACCCGACGATCCCGGCCGGCGGTTCGCAGAAGATCGGGCCACTGAACCCGGAGACGGCGCCGATCCCGTACAAGTGCACCATCCACCCGTGGATGAACGGCGTCGTCCGCGTGTTCGACCACCCGTACTACGCCGTGACCGACGACGACGGCAACTTCACCCTGGCGAACGCCCCGCAGGGGAAGTACCGCATGGTGGTGTGGCACGAAAAGGTCGGCTTCCTCGGAGGGAAGGACGGCCGGTTCGGCACGCCGGTCGAGATCAAGGGCGACGCCACCCAGCTGAAGGCGATGGACTTCGGCGAACTGGCGAAGTAGCTCCGGCCCCCCGGTTGGGGTTCTGGCCACGGGCCAGAACCCCAACCGGGGGCACCTGATTCGACACCTCCGCATCACCCGCTCCGCGCCCGCAAATCTACGCATGCGACCGGCTGTTGCCCCTGCTCGGCACCGGGGCCGTCCGAGTTCGACCCTCGCTTTGACTTTTTTTAAACGCACACCATAGTTGTCGGCAGAACGGTCACAATCGTCGGAGCCAGTATGCTCCGTACGCCGAATTGTCGCACCCGGGCCAGCACGGTCCCGATGTGGGAGTCTGTCCATGAAGTCCGCTCGCGCCCGCGAATTTCAACTCCCAGCCACCTCCCGCTACGAGTTCGAGAAGTTGTTGGGGAGTGGGGGTATGGGGGTGGTCTACCAGGCCCTCGATCGCCGCACGGGGGAGCGGGTCGCCATAAAGGTCCTCCGGTTCCAGCCGTCGGCGAACCCGACCCTCTTCAAGCGGATCGAACGGGAGTTTCGCTCGGCCTCGAACCTCGAGCACCCGAACATCGTCAAGGCGCTGGCGTTCGAGACGGACGACAGCAGCTGCTTCCTCGTGTACGAACTGATCAACGGCGGCAGCCTCGGAGACCGACTCGACCAGCACGGGCGGATCGCCGAAGTTGACGCCGTGAAACTGATCACCCAGGTCGCCCAGGCGCTCCACTACGCCCACTCCTTCGGCGTCATTCACCGCGACGTGAAGCCGGATAACGTGCTGATTCTGCCGAGCGGCCGGGTCAAGTTGACGGACTTCGGCCTGGCCAAGGAGTTGGACACCGACGAGGAACTCACCCGACAGGCGAGCGGGCTGGGGACGCCGAACTACATGGCCCCGGAGCAGTTCGTGGACGCCCGGTCGGCCGGCGTGCAGTGCGACGTGTACTCCCTCGCGGCCACCCTGTTCCACCTGCTCACCGGCAAGACCCCGTTCGACGGCAAGACGGATCTGGCGATTCTGACGATGAAGGAACGCGGGGTCGGGACGTCCCCCCGGGCGCTGCTCCCCGGGATCAGCGGCCGGGTCGATGCCGCAGTCCGGGCGGCCCTCCAGGCGGACCCGGCCAAGCGGCCCGCGACGGTCCTGGAATTCTTCAAGCTCCTCACCGCCAGGTCCCAATTCGGCCGACCGGGCGCCGTTCCCAACCTCACCAAGCTCGCCGACCCCGACGACCGCCGACTTTCCTGCCGGCACACCCTCAAGGTCGGGGCGTGCGGCGTCGTCGATACCACTCTCCACGGCGGAACCGAGGAAGTCTGGCCGCTCGTGGTCCGCGACGTTTCCGGGACGGGGATCGGCGTGACGCTGGCCCGCCGGTTTGAGGTGGGGACGGAACTCGGGGTCGAGCTCCACGCCGGCCGCGAGCCCGGCCTGCGCCGCTTCGCGGCGCGGGTGGTGCGCGTCCAGCCGGACCGTGGCGGGTACTGGGTCCACGGGTGCGTCTTCGACCCGCCGATCAGCGAGGACGACGTCGCCGGGTTGCTCCAGTTCGCGTAACCCGCCGCGGCTCAGCCCGGCCGCAAACCGCCTGGGATGGCGGCCCCTACTGCCCGGCGAGCCGGTGCTTTACGGCGGCTCCGATGAAGTCGCGGAACAGCGGGTGCGGCTTCGTCGGCTTCGACTTGAACTCGGGGTGGCACTGCACCGCCACGAACCACGGGTGCCCCGGCAGTTCCAGCGCCTCGACCAGTGTGCCGTCCGGGCTCGTGCCGCTGAACACCAGCCCGGCTGCGGTCAGCCGGTCGCGGTAGACGTTGTTCACCTCGTAGCGGTGGCGGTGCCGCTCGTGGACCACGTCAGCCCCGTACGCCTCCCGCGCCTTCGTGCCGGCCGCCAGGTGGCACGCGTACGACCCCACCCGCTGTGTCCCGCCGACGTACTCGATCCCCTCCTGCTCGCTCATCAGACAGACCACCGGGTGAGTACACGCCTTATCGAACTCGGTACTATTCGCGCCCTGGAGGCCCGCGACGTGGCGGGCATACTCGATCGTCGCGCACTGGAGCCCAAGGCAGATGCCGAAGAACGGCAGCCCCGTCTCGCGGGCGTGGCGGATCGCGTCGATCTTCCCCTCGATGCCGCGCTTGTCGAACCCCCCCGGAACGAGGAGGCCGTCCACGCCGGCGAGCAATTTCGCCGCCCCCTCCTTGTGCAGCTCCTCCGAATCGATCGAGGTCACTTCGACCGTCACCTGGTTGGCAATGCCGGCGTGGTCCAGCGACTCGTACACGCTCTTGTACGCGTCGCGGTGCGTCACGTACTTGCCGACGAACCCGATCTTCACCTTCGGGCGCGGCTGCTTCATCCGGGCCAGCATGTCGCGCCAGTCGTCGATCCGCAGCGGCTGCTTCAGTTCGAGCCCGAGCTTGGAGGCCACGAGCTCGTCCACCTTCTTGTCGGCGAACCCGAGCGGCACCTCGTAGATGCTGAACTCCTTGTCCTTCTCCTCGATCACCGCCCGCGGCTCGACGTTGCAGAACAGGGCGATCTTGTCGATGTCGCCAGGCGGAATCGTCCGCTCCGTGCGGCAGACCAACACGTCCGGCTGGATGCCGATCTTCCGCAACTCCATCACGCTGTGCTGCGTCGGCTTCGTCTTGAGTTCCTTCGCCGCCTTCAGGTACGGCACCAGCGTGAGGTGTACGAACAGGCAGTTCTGCTTCCCCACGTCGAACGCGAACTGGCGGATCGCCTCGAAGAACGGCATCCCCTCGATGTCGCCGACGGTGCCGCCGATCTCGGTGATGACCACGTCCACGTCCGGCGTCGCCAGCCGGGCGATGCAGTGCTTGATCTCGTTCGTGACGTGCGGGATGACCTGGACCGTCTTCCCCTTGTACTTCCCCTGCCGCTCCTTCCGCAGGATCGTCTCGTAGATGCGGCCGGTGGTCAGGTTGCAGCCGCGGTCGAGCGACACGTCGGTGAACCGCTCGTAGTGGCCGAGGTCGAGGTCGGTCTCGGCCCCGTCGTCCAGTACGTACACCTCGCCGTGCTGGTACGGGCTCATGGTGCCCGGGTCCACGTTGAGGTACGGGTCGAGCTTCTGCATCCGAATCTTGAAGCCGCGGCGTTCGAGGAGTAGCCCGATCGACGCCGACGTGAGCCCCTTCCCGAGTGAACTGACGACGCCGCCGGTGACGAAGATGTGTTTGGCCATGTGGTGAGCGCCCCCGGTGGTCGGTGAACGGAGCGGGGCCGGCGCTGCCGCCGGCCCCGTCGTTCACTCCTACCCACCCACTCTATTGCCCGAGGGGCCGCGGTCCAATGTCGGTGACGCCGGATCACGCCGCCACCACTCACGCGGCCCGGCGAGACCGCCCTTCCCCGTAGGCCCGCACGAAGGCCGCGTAGTCGGCCGGCGTGTCAACGCCGCGGTGGGCGTGAGCCACCTGCCCGACCTGAATCGTCCCGCCGGCCCCGAGTACCCGCAGTTGTTCGAGCTTCTCCGCCTCCTCAAGCGGGTGCGGCGGCAACCCGGCCAGGCGCAGCAGGAACGCGCGTCGGTAGGCGTACACGCCGAGGTGCTGGAGGTATCGCGTCGGCCGCGCCGCCAGATCCGGCTCGCCGTCGCGCGTCATCGGGATCGGGCTGCGCGAGAAGTACAACGCCCGGCCGCGGTCGTCGCACACCACCTTTACCACGTTCGGACTGACGTACGAGTCGCGGTCCGGCAGCGGCGTCGCCAGCGTCGCCATGTCGGAGCCCGGGTCGGCGGCGAGGAGCCCGGCCAGCAGGTCGATCGCTGCGGGCTCCAGTTGCGGCTCGTCGCCCTGCACGTTCACCACCACGTCGGCGCCGATGCCCCGCGCCACCTCGGCCACGCGGTCGGTGCCGGACGGGTGGTCGGCGCGGGTCATCACGACGTTGCCGCCGAACGACTCGACGGCGGCGCGGATGCGCTCGTCGTCGGTGGCGACGACAACGAGCGACGCCGACCTGGCGGCCGCGGCCTGCTCGTACACGTGCTCGATCAGGTACTTGCCGGTCTCGCGCAGGAGCGGCTTCCCGGGCAACCGCGACGAGGCAAACCGGGCGGGAATGACGACGGCGACGCGCATCGTGGCCGACCTCCGTGTCGAGAGCAGGTGAGGAGTCTGATTACACCGTAGAAGTGAAACGAGTTGCAAGCCCACCCGCGCTGCCGGGTGGTGTGTTCGCGCGGTCAGCGCGGTTTCGGGCCGGTGCCGTTCTGAAGAAACGCTGACACCCGCTGCTTCAGCCGTCGGTGGGCCGGACTGCTGCCGTTGCACAGTTGTAGTGCGTCACGGACGTTCAGCCCCGGGTCGGGGAACGGCAACTTCGAGAGCGCGTCGTCCACCGACCCGGTCAGCGTGTAGCGCGTGTCGAAGCCCGGGGCCACGTCGATGGAAAAGCCGCGGAGGGTCTCCAGGTCGCGGTAGAACCCGCGCACGTCGAGTTTCAGGCGGGTGAGGAGGAGGCGGCGCGACTGCGGCCCGTCGCCGAGGAGCGTGAGGAGCTTGTACAGTCGGGCGGCTCGCTGGGCCGTCAGTGCGGCGGTCGGCGGGCCGACCTTCTTCCTCGCCATGGCTCCTCCGGCCGTCCCCGGGCGTCCCGCCTCCCTGCGGGTGACCGGGCCGCGGGGCGGGGAGAGAACGTCCCGCGGGCGGCACCGGTCGAAACATTGGACGTGAGTCTAGAGACGCCACCCGGGGAAAGCAAGCACGCAAATCACCGCGCCCACCGGTACGCCGTCAGCCCGGTGAGGTCGCGGACGAACAAGTCATCCCCGGCCGCGGCGAGGTGCGCCCACGCCTCGGACGCGGCCACCTTCGTGCTGCCGAGCGGCTCGAACTCGCGTGGGTTGGCCTTCACCAGGAAGAGGGTGCCGCGGCTGTCCAGGCCTAGGAGTTTGTCGCGGTTGGCGATCAGGCTCCAGTAGTCGCTGAACCGCTCGTCGGTCCGCCACGCCTCCTTCCCGGCGGCGAGGTCAAAGCACGCCAGCCGGCGGTCGCGGCCGAGGAGGTAGGCGTGGCCGCCGACCACGACCGGGCTCGTCATGTGCCCCTCGTACTTTACCGACCAGCCGTCGCGGGCCGCGAACCCCTCGCTGTTTGCGGTCACGCGGAACACCTGCGTCGTGCCCTCGTAGGTGCTCGTGAACACGCCGTCCGGCGCGACCGGCTGCGGCGTCAGGATGTTCATGCCGCGGAACGCCGGAACCGTCCGCGCCCAAAGTACCTTGCCGTCGGCCGGGTCCACCCCGTTCATCTTTGTCCGCGTCTGCACGACGAGTTGTTCGCGGCCGTCGAGCCTGGCCAGAACCGGCGAGGAGAAGGCGGAGCCCATCATGCCGCCGCCGTCGGTCAGCGACCGCCACAGCACCTTGCCGGTAGCCTTGTCCACCTTCGCCAGCCCGCCGCCGGCCTGAACGTATACACCGTCGGGCCCGACGAGCGGCGAGCAAACGAAGCCGAAGTCCGGCGGCGGGGTGCCGTATTGCTTCACGAAGTCGACGCGCCAAAGTTCCTTGCCGCTGGCGGCGTCGAGGGCCACCAGCACGTCACGGATGCCGGCGACGTAGAGGGTATTACCCTCAAGCGCCGGAGTGGACCGAACCCAGCTGCCGTTGCGGGCGGCGAAGAAGGGCACCGTCAGCGAACCGTCCCACTTCGCCTGCCAGCGTTGCTTGCCGGTCGCGCGGTCGAACGCCGTCACCACCTCGACCTTCTTGTCGACCGTTGCCGTCGTGAAGACCGAATCGGCCGATACCACCGGCCCCGAGTAGCTCGGCCCGAGGTCGTCGGCACGCCACAGCTTCTTGAGGCTCGAATCGGTGAGGCGGTCCGGCCACGCCGGGCCGGTGAAGAGGCCGTCGCGGGTGGGGCCACGCCACTGCGGCCAGGTGGACGGTTCGCCGGCAAACGCTGGCGCGGCCGCGAGCGCGGCCGCGAGTAGTACGGTGCGAGTCATTGCTACTCTCCGGGGGGCTATTACGAGAGGGCGCGGCGGAGTTTGTCGAGGGCCTCGGCCTGGACCTGTCGGACGCGCTCTTTCGACAGGCCGACCGCCCGACCGACGCTTGCCAGAGTCGGGGCCTGGCCGTCGGCGGAGAACCGGTGCGCCAGAATCCGCTTCTCGCGGTCGGTCAGCAGCGGGTGATCGTCGCGGAGGTACTCGTCGAGGCGAAGGCTCCCGGAAGAGGCGAGTTGGTCGCCGGTCGGCCGGCCCCCCGGGTCGCCGTCCGGGAGGGCGTCGAGCGACATGGCGCGGGCCAGCCAGTCGGAGGCGAGCCGCTGCGACAGCCGGGACAACGCGCGGACAATGCAGGTATATGCGTACGTGCTGAACCGAACGTCGAGCCACGGGTTAAACGCGGCGACCGCTTGGATGAGGACGACGTGGCAGTCGCCGATTAAGTCTTCCGCCCGGTTCGACACGGACATCCGCTTACGGACGGCGCGGTAGACGAGCTTGCGATTACCGAGGACGATGCGGTCGCGGAGGGCGAGGTAAACGCCGTGCCAGCGCATCCGACCGCCGGCAGTGCGGGCAGTGTGCATCCGGTAGGCAGCGTAGTGCATCCGCCGGGCGTGGTCGCGGGTCACGTCGTCGGGCATATACCTCGACTCAAAATCGCCTGCGGCGTCGAGTGCGGGTCGTGCCGCATACAACTCGGCGGCGTCCGGGGCGTCGAACGACGGGTGGCGGACGTACCCGGGTAGGGCATCCAGGCGGGAAACTCGGCGGGTCGCGGAGATCGTCATGGCACTCTCCGTCAGAGCGGCTGGTGGACGATTCGGACGTTTTTCCGCGGCTCCTCAGCACCTCAATCGGCCGGATTCGGCACCAATTACACACTCGCTCACGGACGCCGCAGACAAAAACGACCAAATCGTTCATTAGTATCGACCGGAACCCTGTCGGTGTCAAGAGTGCAAATCGCACGAATTCGCCGCCCGATGTGCCGTGCAGCCATGACTGCGGCTATAGTTTGGGTGCCGTACCTCTACACGCGACGCCCTGGGGCCCGCCCGAAACGCATGAATCGTCCACATTCCTCCGAGCCGGCGGACCCGACTGGGCCGCGGTACGTCAGCACCGCGGAGGCAGCCGTGGCCCTCGGCGTGAGCGTGACTACGGTCAAGCGATGGGTGGACGACGGCGTCCTTCCTGCGCACCGTACCGTCGGCAAGCACCGCAAGTTGCTTGTCGCCGACCTCTACCGACTCGCCCGCGACGGTTCCCTGCCGCAGGCGGACATCGGTCGGCTCCTCGGCAAGGCCTCGGCTGACAACGACCCGGAGGTGGTTTATCGCCGGCTCCTCGAAGCGGTCCGCACCGGCGACCTGGACGTGATCTCGTTGCTGATCCCCGCGGCGTACCGGTCCGGCATCTCGGTCAAAACGATGGCAGACGGCGTGTTCGCGCCGCTGATGCGGCAGATCGGCCACGATTGGGAGGCGGGCCGGCTGGAAGTGATCGACGAGCACCGCGTCACGCAGGCCTGCGTCGGCGCGCTGTACGCCCTCGCCGCGGAGCTCCGCCCGACCGCGGGGGCCGACCGGCCGGTCGCCGTCGGCGGGGCGCCGGAGCACGACCACTACGTGCTGCCGACGCTTCTGGCGCAGTTGACGCTGCTCGAAGCCGGGTGGGACGCGGTGAACCTCGGCCCGCACACGCCGATGAGCGCGTTCCGCACCGCCCTCGACGACCTGCGGCCGGCGCTGGTCTGGGTGTCGGCCACGCACGTTACCGACCCGGCGACGTTTCTGGCCGAGTTCAACGCCTTCTCACGCGAGGCCGAGGCACGCGGCGTCGCCGTCGCCGTCGGCGGGCAGGCGCTGACGGAAGGCCTGCGGCGACAGATGCTCTACACGTCGTTCGGCGACGGGCTCGGCCACCTGGCCGCGTTCGCCCGAACCCTCCACCCGCAGGCGCGGCCGCCGCGCCGCGGCCGACCCGCCTCCTGAGTTCACCCGCCACGCTCGGCGTCCGTCACCGGCCGCACTGGCATCTGTTGGGCGTCGAGCCCGCCGTCCACGTTGATGACCGCGCCCGTCGCGTACCCCGCCCGGTCGGACGCCAGGAAGACGAACCAGTGGGCCACGTCCTCCACGGTGGCGATCCGGCGGATCGGGATCTGGTCGATGACGGCCGCGCGGCCGGCGGGGTCGGACTTCAGCCCGAAGTCGGTCAGCGGCGTCTCGACGAGGCCCGGCGCCACCGCGGCGGTCGTGAACCCGAGCGGCGCCAGTTCGACGGCCAGTTGCCGGCACAGGGCGTTCACGGCACCCTTGCTCGCGTCGTACAGTGTGTGCAGCGGTTCGGACCGCGTCGCGTTCAGCGACGTGGTGAACAGCACGCGGCCGCCGCGCTTCAGCGCGGTGGCGCACCGCACCACCTCTCGCGTCAGGGCCAGCGCGACCCACACGTTGAGCCGGAAGATAAAGTCGAAGTGCCCGCGGGTCAGTTCGGCGAGCGGCGGCTCCTTGTAGGTGCCGACGTTGTTCACCAACACGTCGACCCCGCCCATGCCGTCCCAAGCCTCGGCGACGAGCCGCTCCGGTTCGCCGTCGGCGAGCAGGTCGGCCCGCGTGTAACGAGCGGCGGGGTAGTCGCTGAGGAGCCGCTGCACCTCGCGGAGCGCGTCGAGCGGGTGCTCGCTGGTGAGCGTGACCGCGGCCCCGGCGGCGAGCATCGCCTGGGCGACGCCGAGGCCGATCCCCTGGCTACTACCGGTCACCAGCGCCCGCTTCCCGTTCAGCATCGTATCTTCTCCCACGGCTGTCCGTAACGTACCAGCCGCCCCGCCGGGAGAACACCGTGCCGACCCCCTGCACCGCCGCGACCGTGCTGTTCACACCCGACGAGGACGAGGACGGCTTCCTCCCCGAGGGGCCGCGCCCGGTCGTGCTCGACGGGCGCGAGGCGCTGCTGTGGGTGAACATCCAGACGGCCCCGGACGCGACGCAGGGGGCGCTGCACGTCCGCTACTGGGACACCGGCGGCACCGAGTCGTGGACGCTCCCCGGCCGGCCCGGCTTCGCGCTGCCCACCGACCGGCCCGGCGTCGTGCTCGTCGGGCTCGATCACCAGGTGGGCACGTTCGACCTCGATTCCTACGAGTGGGCGCCGCTCGTCGCCATCCTCGACCCGCACCCCCGGACCATCATCAACGACGCCGAGCCGACGCCGGACGGGCGGGCGGTCGTCTTCGGCACGAAGGACACGCGGTTCTCGGAACCGCTCGCGGGGCTGTACCTGCTGACCCTCGGCGACAACCGGGTGTCACGCCTTCGCGGCGGGCAGACTTGCTCGAACGGCAAGGTGTTCGCCCCCGACGACGGCGGGCGGACGCTGTTCGACATCGACACGCCGACGAAGACGGTGGCGCGCTACCGGCTCGACGTGGCGGCACGGGAACTGGTCGAGGACGGCGTGGCCCTCGACCTTCGCGGCGAGCCGGGATTCCCGGACGGGATGGTGGACGCCGGGGACGGGAGTGTGATCGTCGCGTTCTACAACCCGGAGCCGGTCGCGGCGGGGCGGGCGGTGCGGTACGACCTGCGGACCGGGGCGGTGCTCGAGGAGTGGACGACGCCGGGGTCACCTCGGGTGACGTGCCCGTGCCTGGTGAAGCACGGCGCCGGCGTGCGGTTGGTGCTGACGACGGCGACCGAAGGGATGCCCCCCGAGCAGCGGGCGGCGTGCCCGGCGGCCGGGAGCTTGTTCGTTGCTGAGACGCGGCTTGCTGTCGCGCCGCCGGCGCCGGCAGTGAGGCTGGCCTGACGTACGGCCGGCCCCGTCGTTACTGCGACACGTTCACCGGCGGCACCCCCGACGGCGGCAGGCTTGCCGGGATGCCGCTGGCATCCGGCGACGGCAGCAGCGGGACCGTCGGCCGCGAGCCCGACGGGCCGGCCTCGGGCGCGGGTACTGGGCTCGTCGTCGGGGCGATCGGCTGGAACCGCGGCACCGTAACCGTGCCGCTCGGGGTGAAGAACGCCCCGGGCTCCGGTGTGCCCGCCGGGTTCGCCACCGGCGCCGGCTGGGCCGTCGGCAGGGGCCGCGGCGCCGCGGCCCCCGGGCCGGGCGGCGGCACCGCCGTCGGTTGCGGCAACGGGGCCGGTACGCCGGGTCGCACGTCCGGCTGCGGCACCGCGTTGACGTCCGGCCCGGCCGGCATGTTCAGCAACTGCGGCAGGCCGCCCGGCGCCGGACCAGCCGGCCCGAGGTTATGCGGCGGCGAGTGCGGGGCCGGGTCAGCCGCCGGCCGCTCCCGCAGCTTGATCGCCGCCTCCACCCGCGCCCGCTCGTGGTCGGCCGCCCGCTCCCGGACGAACTGCGGCAGCGGCCCCTCCGCCATCGTGATGCTGTTGTACCGCTGGATCGTCCCCTTCGCGAACTCGAACTCCGCGAGCGCCGAGTTGTACTGGGCGATGAACTGGAACTCCTGGGCGATCGAGTCCGCCAGGTCGCGTTGCACCTGGAGGTAGTTGAAGTAGTCGGCCGACTGGAACGACCCGATCTCGATGCGGATGCGGACCCGGGCCACGAACTGCTGGAGCGCCTCGCGCCGCGCCCGGGCCGGCCCGATCAGGGCGTACGACTCCGCTACCCGGCGGTGCTTCTGGATCAGGTACTCGACCGCCTTCAGCTCCGCGTCGCGTAGCTGGAGGTAGTTGCGGGTCAGCGTCATCGTCTGCTGCCGGACCTGGGCGTTGGCGTCGCGGAAGCCGATCGGCATGTCCAGCCGCAGGCCGAGCGTCCAGCTGTTGAACTGGTTGTTCCCCAGGCTGGCGAAGGCGTTCCCCGGCGTCGTGCCGCCGGCGCCGATCAGCTCGGAGCCGTCGAGCCGGGTGCCGAGGCCGGCCACGTCGTACTGTGCGAACGTGGTCAGGTTCGGGCGGCGGAGGTTCCGCGCCAGCAGCAGGTTGAGCTGCTGGATCTTCACCTCCTGGCGGGCGAGCATCAGTTCGGGCCGGTACGTCACCGCTTCCTGGGCCGCCTCGTAGAAGTCCGGGCTGAACGGGGCCAGGTTCGGCTCGTCCGCCGGGACGATGCGCTGGCCGTCGTCGCTCCGCAGGCCAAGCAGCTTGCGGAGCTGGCGCTCGCTCTCGAGCACCTGGCCGCGGGTCGTGATCACCTGGCCGCGGAACAGCTCGAGCTGGGCGCGGGCCTGGTCGAGCTGCTGCGGCGGGTCGATGTTCGGCACGCGGGCGGCGGTGAACCGGTAGCCCTCGTACGACTGCCGCAAGCCTTCCTCCCGGGCGTACAGGTTGTAGTACGCGGCGTAGAGGTTCCAGTACGCCGACTCCACGTTCGCCAGCAGGTAGTTGACCGCCGCCTCGAACTGGCTCCGCGACTGGTCGGCCCGCACGCGGGCGATCAGGATGCCGTCGGTGCCGCCCTGCACGATGCCGCCGGCGCCGCCGGTGGGGCCGACGCCCTGGATCAACTGGCTCCGCGGGGCCAGGTTCGCCGGGGTGATCTGGTTCACCTCCACGCCGAACAGTTGCAGCAGCGGCTGCTCGAACGAGAACTGCACCCGCGGCGTGTAGTTCGGGTTCACGAACCCGGCCTGCGTCGAGCTCTGGGAGAACTTCGAGTAGTCCACGCTGAACGTGACGCCGGCGTAGCCGCCGCTCGGCAGCGGCTTCACCAGGCTGGTGTTGAACGAGGCCGCGTCGCGCTGCTGCTGGAACGACAGGAACTGCGCGGCGACCGGCTGGTCCACCTTCTGCCACGTCATGCTGCTTAGCCACCGCACGTCGAACCGTGACAGCGAGCGCTCGATGCTGGCCTGGTTGTACCCGGGGTCGATGGCGAACGCGCGGATCGAGTCCGTGCTGTTGTTGACGCCGAAGTTGAAGCCCGGCAGCTGTTCGCTCCCGAACCCGAACTGGTTCGGGTTCTGGCTGCCGACGTTCCCCTGCTCCAGGGCGATGGCGATGCACTCGCGGAGCGTCATGAACCGCGGCGGCCGCGTGGGGTCGAGTACCGTCGCCGGCCCGAGACTCCCGCCGGGCCGGTCCACGAGGGGCGGCATGATCGCGTCGTGTACGTTCGATTCGAGGTTCGGGGGCAAGCTGGCCGTCATGACCTTGGCGTGGTCGCCCGGCTCAAACACGATCTGCTGCTTGCAACCGACGACGCCGCCGAGCCCGGCCAGAACGCAGATGCGGAGTGCCAGCGTTGTCCAGCTGTACCGGCTCATCGTTCCCCCCGTCCGTCGGCCGTGCGCCGCCACCGTCCCCCGGCGGCGGCGGCCGACGTCCGTGGGAACGGACGAGGGTGCGCGGCCGCCACGGTGGGGCGTCCGGGAAGCTATCGGCCGGACCGTGAGGAAGAATTCAGCGACTTTGCCGGCGGTAGCGGGTGTGAGGCCCGTCCGGCGCACAACCTGGAGAAGATGTGGGCTTCGGCTCAAGTCGGGTCGGCGGGGAGCTTCGCGTACTGCGGGGCAACGGCGACGACGGGGAGGCCAAGGAGCCGCTTCAGCGGGATCAGCTCGCCCACGTCGTTGCCTTCAACGCGGTGCCCCACCCACTGAAGGAAGTAGCCGAGGACGATCGCTCCGGCGCCCCAGTACCACTCGGCGAGGAACAGCAACGGCACCCCCGCGAACGCCACCGGGATGCCGACCATGTGGATCAGGAAGTTGAAGCGGTTTTGGTGGCGGAGGAGCCAGTTCCGCTGTGCCCGGCCGGCGAACGCGATCAACTTCCGGGCGATGGGAAAGCGGTGCGACATGGCGACTACGATAGGTCGCCGTGCGAAACGCGGGTAGGCGGTGGGTATTCACACGGCTCACAAACGGGCCGCGGTTGACCACGAAACAAACGTTTGCTATGATCCCAACAGACGATTGAAACCGATGTTTGGTACGCGATGACATCTCCTCCTGCGACGAGCGAGCCGAGTGACGCCCGCGAGCGCCTGTTGGCGGCGGCCGAGACCGAGTTCGCCGAGCGGGGCTACGACGGGGCGACAGTCCGCGAGATCACCCGGAAGGCGGGCGCGAACATCGCCGCCATCAACTACTACTTCGGCGACAAGGAGCGGCTGTACGTCGAGGCGGTGAAGTACGCCCACAGTTGTGCCACCGGCGCCCCACTCCCGACGGCACCCGAGGGCACGACGCCGGTGCAGCGGTTGGCGGCGTTCATCCGCGAGATGCTGCGGCGGATGCACGCCCCGGCCCGCCCGGCCTCGATGAAGTTGATGATGCGCGAGATGACCGACCCCGGGAAAGCGGCGACCGTGGTCGTGGACGAGTTCATCCGGCCGATGGCGTTCGCGCTCCGCGAGCACCTCCGCGCCGTGCTGCCGGGCCTCGACGAGAAGCGGTTGCTGATGACCGGCTTCAGCGTGATCGGGCAGTGCCTGTTCTACCGTCAGAACCGCCCGGTGGCGGAGCTGATTTTCGGCAGGGACGCGATCGCCGAGCTCGACCTGGATGCGGTTGCGGGCCACGTCGTGCAGTTCACGCTGGCCGCCCTCGGCCACGCGCCGGCCGTCGGGGGGAAGCCATGAACTGGGTCGCGCTCAAGATGCTGACCGGCGACCGCACGAAGTACTTCGGCATCGTCTTCGGCGTCAGCTTCGCCGCGCTGCTGATGGCCCAGCAGAGCGCCATCTTCTGCGGGCTGATGCGGAACACCACGAGCCAGATCCGCGACGTTCAGGGTGCCGACCTGTGGGTGATGGACAAGAACGTCCAGTTCATCGACGACGTGAAGCCGCTGAGCGAGAACGACCTGTACCGCGTCCGCGGGGTGCCCGGCGTGAAGTGGGCGGTGCGGCTGTACAAGGGGCTGGGCCGCGCCCGCCTCACCGACGGCAACTTCCAGCAGGTCATCATCCTCGGCCTCGACAACGCCACGCTCGTTGGCGCCCCGCCGCCGTGGCGCGTGCTCCACGGCAGCATCGACGACCTGCGCCAGCCAGACGCCGTGTTCATTGACGAGTTCGGCTGGCGGTACCTGTTCGGCGCCGAGCCGTTCGTGGCCGGGGCGAAGACGTTGGAGCTGAACGACCGCCGCGCCGTGATCGTCGGCGTGTGCGAGTGCAGCCCGACGTTCCAGACGTTCCCGATCCTCTACTGCACGTACTCGCAGGCGCTCCAGTTCATCCCGCAGGAGCGGAAGACGCTGTCGTTCGTCCTCGCCAAGGCGGAAGACGGCGTGCCCCCGGAAGAAGTCGGGCGGCGAATCCAGGAGCAGACCGGCCACAAGGCGCTGACCGACGACGCCTTCGTGTGGACCACCATCGGCTACTACCTGAAGCGGACCGGCATCCCGATCAACTTCGGCATCACCGTGGCGCTCGGGTTCGTCGTCGGCTGCGCCATCGCGGGGCAGACGTTCTACCTGTTCACGATCGAAAACCTGAAGCAGTTCGGCGCCCTGAAAGCGATGGGCGTTGGCAACCTGCGGCTCGTCGGCATGATCCTGCTACAGGCCGCGGTGGTCGGCGTCATCGGCTACGGCATCGGCGTCGGCGGGGCGGCGCTGTTCGGCTACGTGTTCGAGCGGGTGGTGAAGTCGGCCCCGCCGGCGTTCTACTTCCCGTGGCAGATTCTCGCACTCACCGCCGTGGCGGTGGCCGTGATCGTCTCGGCCGCGGCGCTCGTGAGCATGCGCCGGGTGCTGTTCCTCGAAGCGGGGGTGGTGTTCCGATGACCGCGACGGCCACGCAACCCGCCATCGCCCTCCGGGGCGTCACGAAGGAGTTCGGCACCGGCGACGCCCGCGTGACGGCGCTGCACGAGGTCGACCTCGAGATGCCGTACGGCGAGCTGGTGCTGCTCGTCGGCCCGTCCGGGTGCGGCAAGACGACGCTCATCTCGATCGTCGCCGGGCTTCTCGACGCGACCGCCGGGGAGGTGGACGTGCTGGGCCAGAACCTGACGCGGATGCGCGGCGGCCGCAAGGTGCGGTTCCGCGGCGACAACATCGGGTTCGTCTTCCAGCAGTACAACCTGCTGCCGGCGCTGACGGCCGCGGAGAACGCCAGCGTGCCGCTGCTGATCGCCGGCTGGGACCGCAAAAAGGCCGTCGCCCGCGCGTCGGAACTACTCGACGCGGTGGGGCTCGGCTCGCGGCTGAAGTCGTTCCCGAACCAGCTGTCCGGCGGGCAGCAGCAGCGCGTGGCGATCGCCCGCGCGCTCGTCCACGGCCCGCGGCTGCTCGTGTGCGACGAGCCCACGGCGGCCCTCGACGCCGCCAGCGGGCGCACCGTGATGGGCCTGATCCGGCAGGTCGCGGTGGACGCCGACCGCGCCGTCGTGGTGGTGACGCACGACAGTCGCGTGTACGACTTCGGCGACCGGATCGTCTCGATGGCCGACGGCCGGATCGAATCGGTCAAGACCCGCGACGCCGCCGCACTCGTGGCGCACGAATAGGAGGACGCCCGATGTTCACCCGCTTCGCGCTGCCCGCCCTGGCGGTCGTGTCGTTCTCGTTCGCCCTCGTGCAGATGACGAAGGCCCAGCAGAAGGCGCCGCCCGTCAGCCCGCCGGTCGAGCCCGCGCGGGCGCCGTACCAGGCGGCCGTCTCCGGCGCCGGCCTCGTCGAGCCCGAGACGGAGAACATCAGCGTCGGCTCGAACCTGCCCGGCGTGGTGAAGGTGGTTCACGTCCGCGTCGGGCAGGAGGTGAAGCCCGGCGAGCCGCTGTTCGAACTCGACGACCGGCAGTTGCTCGCCGAGCAGGCGATCCGCCGCGCGACACTCGCCAGCGCGAGGGCGTCGCTCCAGAAGTTCCAGGAGATGCCGCGGGCGGAGGAACTGCCGCCGCTCCGCGCGAAGGTGGCCGAGGTGAGGGCTTCGCTCGACGACAAGGTGAAGCAGTACGCCCGCCTCCAGCGGGCCGGCGGCGGCGTGTCCGAGGAGGAACTCATCGGCCGCCAGATGGCCGTCGAGGTCGGCAAGGCCCAGGTGGCGAAGGCGGAGGCCGACCTGGCGCTGGCCGAGGCCGGGGCGTGGCAGGCCGACAAGCTCGTCGCCGCCGCCGCCGTCTCACAGGCGGAGGCGCAGCTGGCGCAGTCAGCGACCGAGCTGCAACGGCTGAAGGTAACCGCTCCGTCGATGAGCACCGCCGACGGCACCGCGGTGACGTTCCGCGTGTTGCAGGTGAACGTGCGGCCCGGCGAGTACGTGGCCGCGGCGCCGGGCACGGCGATGGTCGCGCTCGGCACCGTCGGCCGGCTGCACGTGCGGGTGGACATCGACGAGAACGACATCCCGCGCTTCCGCGCCGGCATCCCCGGAACGGCGAGCCCGCGCGGCAACCCGCGGACGACGTTCCCGCTCCGGTTCGTCCGCGTCGAGCCGTTCGTGATCCCCAAGCGGTCGCTGACCGGCGGGAACACCGAGCGCGTCGACACGCGGGTGCTCCAGGTCATCTATGCGATTGACACCCCGAACCCGGGTCTTTATGTCGGGCAGCAGATGGACGTGTCCCTAAACGCCGCCACGCCATGACCCGCGCACTGCCGCTCCTGTTCGCCCTCGCGGGCGTCGGCTGCGACGACTCCGACGCCCGTCGGCAGCGCGCCGAGCTCGACGGCCTTGTGAAGCAGCGGCAGTACCTCACCCTCCACCAGTCGAACCTGAGAATGGCGGCCGACGCCGAGATCGCCGGCCGGCCGCTCGAGCAGTTGCCGCCCGACAGCACCGCCCGCCTCACAATCTTCCAGTTGCAGTACGTCGAAGCCGAACGCCAACTCCAGAAGGTGGACGCGGACATCGAGTTGGTACAACAGCCGCAGCAGCTCTACTGACCCGCACCGGTGCCGCCATGGCCGCGATTGCCCCGTCGATCCTGTCCGCCGACTTCGCCCGCCTCGGCGAGCACGTCCGCGAGGTGGAAGCCGCCGGGGCCGACCGCGTCCACGTGGACGTGATGGACGGCCACTTCGTCCCGAACCTCAGCATGGGGGCCGTGGTCGTGAAGGGGCTGCGGCCCGCGACCCGGCTGCCGCTCGAAGTTCACCTCATGGTGACGAACCCGGACAAGTTCCTCGACGGCTTCGTGAAGGCCGGGGCCGACAGCCTCATCGTTCACCTCGAAGTGCTGCCCGACCCGCGGCCGATGCTGAAGCACATCCGCGGCACGCTCGGCAAGAAGGCCGGGCTGGCCTTCAACCCGGACCTGCCGGTGAGCAGGGTCGAGCCCTTCCTGGCGGACATCGACCTGGCGCTGTGCATGACGGTGTTCCCCGGCTTCGGCGGGCAGGCCTACATCCCCGCGAGCAACGACCGCATCCGCGAACTGCGCGGGCTCGTGGACCGCGTCAACCCGGCGTGCGAGATCGAGGTGGACGGCGGCATCGACGCCACGACGATCGGCGCGGCGGCGGGGGCGGGGGCGAACGTCTTCGTGGCGGGGACGGCGGTGTTCGGCGCGACGGCCGGCCCCGCCGCGGCGACGCGCCACCTGCGGGAACTGGCCGCGCGAGCGGCCGGTGGCGGCTGAGGCTACCCGAGGTGGCGTGACAGCCGCAGAGCCAGGCCGGCCAGCGCGCGGACGGGGTTCGCGGCCGTGCTGACCGGGAGCACCGACATGTCGCAGACGTAGAGGCCGCTCGTGCCGTAGACCTTCAGGTTCTCGTCCACGACGGACCGGGCGTTGAACGCCGAGTCACGAGTGGCCTTCCACGGCATCCGCAGCGTGCCGCACGCGTGGTGGACGGTCCCCCAGCCGAACGGCCACTGCTCGCCGTTGAACCCGCCGTAGTTGCCCGTCAGCCGCTGAACGTCGTTGAACTCGCCGAAGATGCGGTCCCGCGTCTGGTTCAGCAGCGTCATGAAGTCGGCCGTGTTCCGGCGCCAGCCGGCCACGGCCGGGAAGCGCGAGTTGAGCAGGTCGTCGAGGTCGGAGAACCGCTTGAAGCTGACGAACGGCGTGTACCCGTCGTTGGCGTGCGAGTGGATGCCGTTCTGGTCGTCCAGGCAGTTGGCGAAGCTGAACTTGATGTCGATCCGCGCCTTGCTCGTGTCGTCGGGCGTCGGCTCGGCCGACGGGTCGTTGTTCCGCAGGTGCCAGTACTCGTGGTTCACGTTCATCTCGACGTTGAACGGGTACTGCGTGTTGCCGGCGGCGTCGAGCTTCCCCTTGGAATAGAAGATGATTTTGGCGTGATCGAGCCGCGAGATGGCGATGCGCGGGTTGCCCAGGGACGAGACGTACGCTTGCGACTCGCCGGACACGGGGTGGTCGGTCAGGCCGAACCCCACCAGTTGCTTGATGTCGGCCGGCAGCGTGTGGTACACCGAGGACCGGTTGACGAGTTTCGGGCTCTCCGTCGAGCCGGCCGCGATCACCACCTTCGGGGTGTAGAAACTCCGCTGCTCCCCCGTCACCGTGTTCGTCGTCCTCACCTCGTACCAGTCGTGCGGCACGCTGTTGACGGCCTCGACGAAGCAGTTGAGCCTGGTGAACAGCCCGGGCCCGTTGAGGTCGAGTTCGGGGCGGGTGAGGCCGGTCTGGTTGATGAGGAGTTCGGCCGTGTTGAACACGCCCGTCGGCTCGACGAAGAACTTGTCCCGCGGCGTGCCGTCCGCGTTCAGGTAGGGCTGGTGCAATGCCCGCGGCGTCTCCTGGATGACGAAGTCGTCGCCGATCGGCCGGGTGCGGAGGTACTCGACCAGCTGGCGGGCCTTGGTCCCCAGTGTCAGCGACGCATTCATCCGCTCGCCGGCGAGCTTCAAGTACTCGGCCTTCAGGTCGGCCCGGACGGCGGCGGGGAAGAAGTCCAGCTCCCAGTCCTGCGGCTGCGGGATGAGACCGGACCAGAAGATGGATCGGCCGCCGAAGACGAGCTGCGGCTTGCCCCCGATGAACCGCTGCGGCGTCTCCGCCTGTAGGAAGTTGTCCGCGCCGAAGTGGTTCGCCACCGCGCTGTTCGGGATACGACTGATGTTGTAGACGTGCGTCGGGTAGACGAACGAGCCCGCGTCCACAACGAGGATACGCTTGCCCGGGTTGCGGTCGGCCAGGTCGTCGGCGACGACGCCGCCGCCGATACCCGAGCCGATCACAATGGCGTCGAAGTCCGGGTTCGGCCCGTCGTAATCGCGGATCAACCGCGTGTGTGCCTCGCTCCTCTGCGAAACCAGGTTTGCGTAGTTGTTTTGAAATGGCATGCGTGATTCGGTCGGCGTACGGGTTGTGCCTGTCGATCAATCGTACCCGGCTTTACGAGTGGTCGCAAGAAGGTGCCGGCGAATGCCTCGGAGCCGTTCGCCTCACCACCGCAGACCGATTCTTCGAAATTCACCGGCCACGAGCTTGACTTCCCGAGCCCCGAGCTTACGGTTCATTTGTACACGTCCTCGCCCGCACCCACATTCCCACACCGGAAGCCGCCATGCCCGCCGTCGCCGGCCGCGGGGCCGCTCGCGCCGAACTCGAACGGCTCGCCGCCCTCGTCACGTCCGGCGACGCGCCGAACGACGACGCGACACGCGCCGCGGTCACGAGCGCGTTCCTGGCCGCGGTCCGCGGCCTGCGCCGACTGCTGAAGTCGGGCAACAACTCTCTGGTGTTCCGGTCCGCCGAGGTGCTCGCCCGGGTGTGGATGACGCGTTACCGGGCGCGGATGTCACTAAAAACGCAGCTCCATGCCGAGTCCGAGCGAGTTCACCCACAGGTCGGACGGGCCGCCGCAGCCGCAGAAGGCGTCGCCGAGCCGCGCGACGCGGTCGAGGTACTGGAACGAGTACGACGCGAACACGCTCCCCGAGCCGCCGAACCGCACCCCGACCTTCCAGGCGACCGTCGGCAGCACCGCCCCGGAACTCCCGCCGCCGAGGCGCGGCCGCGGGTTGGCGAAGCCGAACGCCCCGCTAGCACTCGTGTCGGTGGTCACGGTTCCGTAGGCGATCTTCGCCACGCCGTCGGTGTACCACGCGCCGTAGTCCAGCCCCACGGCCACGCCGACCTGCCCGCCGTGGAACGTCGTCTCGGCCTGGAGTCGGTTGTTCTGGTAGGCCCGGCCGCCGCCGTCCGGCCGGTCGCCGAGGTACAGCTCGTCTGTGAGATAGGCGAAGCGGTAACCGGCGAGCACGTCCACCCGGGCGGTTTCAGCGCGGAGCAGCGTGTAGCGGTAGTTCACGTCGGCGCCGACGAACGTGGTCGAGAGCGTGGCCGGGAACGTGGTACCGAGCCCCGCCGGCAGCGCCACGAGGACTGGAGCGTCGCGGGTCCAGTCGGGCGAGTAGACGAGCGCCCCGGGAGCATACCCCTGAAGGCGGCGGACGCCCTCGGGCAGCAGGAACAGCGACGCGTCCACGCCGCTCCGTTCGCCGAGGCGGCGGCCCACGTCGAGGCTCAACCCGCCCTGGAAGCTGTCGTTGCCGCGGCCGTCGGTCGGAATGTTCAGGCCGGCGACCGTCCGACCGAATACGTCGGGCGGCGTCAGGGAGAGGGTGCCGGGGAGGCCGCGGGTGGACAGCCAGCCGAGTTGGGCGGCGGCCGAGACGCGCCACAGCTCGTCGAGCATCGGCTGCCGCCGCTCGAACTCGGGCCCGGGCTCGGGGAGGTACAGGTGGCCGTGGTCGTAGGGCGGGACGGTGCCGCCGGGGGCGAACGAGGCGGGCGGCGCCTCGGGGATTGGCACGGGGATGAGCGGCAGCTCGGCCGGCGGCTGGGCGACCGCGGGTCCGCCGCAGAGCAGTGCCGCCCACGCCGCCAGCCAGCGGGTCCGCATCAGGGCTCCTTGTCAGCGGACGCTGACGCCGACGAGCGGGAACAAGTAGTGGTGCAAGAACGTCGCCGAATACATCCCGTGGTGCCCGCCGGTGTGCCCGGTCCAGGCCACGTCGGAGGTCCAGAAGTGCTGCCGGAGCAGCGGCACGTCGTCGGCGCTGACGGTGCCGGCGCGGAAGCCGTTCCGCCCAGCGGCCGCGGCCCCGAACCGGTCAGTGGTGCCGACAACTCGGGTCACCAGCCCGAGGGCGACCCAGTCCTTCTTGCTGCAGAACACATCAACGCCTTCGCGGCTGGCGCGGAGCGTCGGCCGGAGGTCGTAGCCGACCGAGACGGACGGCGCGAACAGGACGACGCGGTCCACGGAGTCGGCCGGCAGGTTGTCGCCGGCGGCCAGCGCGACCGCACAGCCCGCGCTGTGGGCGACGATGAGAACGCGGCGCCCCGGCTCCCGGGCCTGTCGGTCGCGGACGAAGCCGGCGAGCCGCTTCCCCTGTTCGCGGGCGTGGTCGGCGTCGATCTGGTCGGCGAGGAGTCGCCGGTGGCCGTGCGACCACAGGAAGGTGGCAACTTCGACCGGGGTGCCGGCCAGGAGGTTCGCCTGGGTGACGGCGTTGGAGCAGCCGCGCAGGTCGCCGGCGCCGTCCACGACCCACAGAAGCGGTCTGGGGTCGGCGGT
This sequence comes from Gemmataceae bacterium, assembly GCA_046350095.1. GTDB lineage: Bacteria > Planctomycetota > Planctomycetia > Gemmatales > Gemmataceae > Urbifossiella. The sequence goes on along the minus strand of JAXMBA010000009.1, from coordinate 232,635 downwards.
GTTCTGCGGCTCGGGGCACTGCGTGCGGTGGACGAGCGCGGGCTGACCGGCCGCCATCCACGCCGCACCCGGGACGGGTGGCGGGGCGGGCCGATTCGGCCGGCCGGCGAGGTTCGCCGCGGTCAGGGCGGCGGCGACCAGCAGCGCGGTTCGGAGAAGCCTTCGCATCGGTGGAACCCGGCGGGGGCGCGACATCCCGGTCCGAGTAACGCATGTACTATCGGCCGCGGTCCACCGCAACCTGAGTTTCACGGCGGCCCGGCAAGCTGGGCAACACGTGTCGACCGCTGTTGTTCTGAATCGAGTCTGCGGCTAAACTGCCGCGAGGAATCGCCGGGAGGACGCCGAATGGTCCGCCGAATCATCGTCGCTCTACTGATCACCGCCACGCTCGTTCTGGCCGGGGTCGGGGCGTACTCCCACTACTTCGCGCCCCCCGACGTGCTGGTCGCGGACGTGCCAGTGTTCGTGCCGCCGACGGCCCCGCCGCCTACAGAGGCGGAGCAGTTCGAGACGCTGGCCCAGACGGACGTGGTGGCGACGCTCGCGGCGTGCCTGTCGAACTACGAGCAGGTTGCGACCGGCTTCCGGGCAACGCTGGCCAAGCGGGAGCGTGTGGCCGGTAAGCTTCAGGGACCCGAGTTGGTACGGCTGCTGGCCACAGGAGACGTGCCCGGCCCGGACAAGAAGACCCACATCCGCGTGCGGATGATCTGGGACCAGGGCGGCAGCAAAGACTTGCTCGGTAACGCGGTCCGCGGTTGCCTCTACCTGGAGGATAAGTCGCCCGAACAGATGGTCATCTTTCGACCGACGGCCCTGCTCAAGGAATTCTCGGTGCCCAGCAAGAGCGGCCTGGCCCGCGACGCCTCCCGCTACTGCGTCAAGGACGCGGGGATGTACCGGAGTATGCTCCGTACCTACGCCGCGTGGAAGAAGCGGCAGGACGCCGGCGAGCTGGCCGTAACCTACCTCGGCAAGCAGGTCGTACCCCAGGCCGGGGGCCGCGAATGTTACGCGGTGAAGCGCACCTGCAAGTCCGTAGAAGCCGACCCGTTCGCGCTCGACGAGCACCCACCGACCGACGCCAAGATCATCGACCGCGACGGGTTCAGCGAAGTCACCCTGTTCATCGACGCCGAGCGGCGATTGCAGGTCGGCACGGTGCTCCGCCGGGCCGATGGCGAGTTGGTGGGCGAGTACTACTTCCACGACATGGAGTTGGTGAAGGGCGAGTTCCCGGCTGACACCTTCACACCGGCGGCGCTGCGGAATTGACCACCCGCTCGACCGCCGCTGCCAGTTCCTCGGGGTGGAACGGCTTCTGGAGGAACTCCGTCCGCGGGTCGCGGGCGGTTGCGCGACGGTCGGAGTAGCCGCTGATGAGGACTGCCGGGGTGTCGGGCACCTCGGTGCGGATGAGTGCCAGCAGTTCGTCTCCCGTCATGCCCGGCATCACCACGTCGGACACGACCACACGCACGGCCGCCCGGTTCGCACGAAACGCCTCCAAGGCGGAGGTGCCGTCGCCGGCGAGAATCGGCGAGTACCCGGCGTCCTCCAGCGTGGACGCAGCCACCTCGCGGACGTACATCTCGTCGTCTACCACGAGCGCGACGCGGGCCGCGGCCGGTTTCGGGTCCGGCTTCTTCGGCATCGCGGCAGGGTACGCGGGCGGCCAGTAGATCTCAAATGTGGTGCCGCGTCCGGCCGCACTGTCGAGCCGGATGCCCCCGCGGTGCGACTTGACGATGCCGAGCACGGCCGCGAGTCCGAGCCCGCGGCCGGGGAATTTCGTGGTAAAGAACGGGTCGAACAACCGGCCCAAGGCTTCCCTCGGGATTCCAGGTCCGTCATCCGCCACACTCAGCAACACGTATTTGCCGGGGGCCGGGGCGAGCCGGAAGTGCTCGGCCGGCTCCGCACCGGTGACTTCGGCCATCCCCGTACGCACGACGACTTGCCCGCCCTCGACGACCGCCTCGCCGGCGTTCATGACGAGATTCACCAGCACCCGACGGACCTGATCGTCGTCGGCCCGCACAGGCGGGAGCCCCGTCGCGAGGTCGAACCGAATGCGGGCGTGGCGCGTGGTCGAAACTTCCAGCAGTGCCTGTGCGTCGCGGGCCAGGCGCGACAGGTCGGTGGTGCCGCCGGGGGCCGGGCCGCGGCCGGCGTAGGCGAGCATTTCACGGCACATCCCGGCGGCCCGCTGAGCGGCCTTCTCGATCTGCTCCAGGTACGGTGCGGCCGGGGAGCCCGGCGGGATGTGCCGCTGGGCCAGTCCGGCACTGCCGAGCACGACGGTCAGGATGTTGTTAAAGTCGTGGGCGATGCCGCCCGCGAGGACGCCGAGGCTTTCCCACTTCTGTGCGTCGAGTAGTTGCTGGCCGAGCGCCTCCTGTTCGTGTGCGGCATGCACCCGCTCGGTGATCTCCGCGGTCACGGCGACAGTCCGCAGGGGCTTACCGGCCGGGTTCAACAGGGTACGCCCGCGGGCTGAAAACCAGCGGTCTCGCCCGTCCGCCCCGGGGGCCGAGCCGCGGAACTGGTAAGCGAAGTCGCCGCCCGTCCGCGCCGACTCCTCCATGTGGGCGATGACCGCCGGCCGGTCCTCGGGGTGGATCGGCTCCCAGGCCGCCTCTCCTGTCGAGTACTCTCGCCCGGCTGGGAGCCCGAAGTACTCGCCGATGTCTGCCGTCGCGTGCACCCGACTCGTGGCGAAGTCCCAGTCCCACCCGAGCATTCCGGCTCCACGAAGCACCTGCTGGAGTCGCGTCTCGCCCCACTTGAGCGCCTGCTCAGTCGCTACTCGATCGGTCACGTCGAGAACCAACGACAGCGACGACGACGGCTCGCCACGGTCGTCGAACACGACGGAGTTGTACCACTCGCACCACACGACGCGGCCGTCGCGGGCGATGTTCCGGTTGCGCATCACGGCCCGAGGGCGGCGGGCGGCGAGCATGTCGCGTACGAGTTCGCCCACCCGAGCAAGGTCATCCGGGTGCGGTGGCGCGATCTCGAACGTGTGCCGCCCGAACGCCTCGTCGGCCGTCCACCCGAACATCCGCTCCGCCTGCCCACCCCACTGCCGTACGCGACCCTCGCGGTCCCACGCGATGACCGCGAGTGGGGTGTTCTCCAGATGCGAGGCGAGCTCACGGAGTGTCGGTGCGGAGGGGCTGGCGTCCTGCGACATGCGGGCCTCCGAGGGGGTAGCAACGGTGGCGACACGAGGCAGCGTGTAGGACCAGACGCGTCTACCGGAGTGATACGACCCGCCAGCCGGCCCGGCACCCGTCAGGCGTGAGTCGCGAGTGCCGCGAGAGCCTCCGCGCAACGATCGAGTAGCGCCTGCTTCCGCTTCGGGTTCTGGTACCGTCCCGCGGCCTCCGCCCACTCGGTCGTCGACATCACAAGCGGTCGCAGTTGTCGGGCCGCCTCCGCCGCCGAGTTGGTAGCGGAAATGCGAAGCGGCGACGTGTGCGCGAAACCCGGTCCGATCGTCGGAGTACACCGCGCCGCGACCCAGCCCGCACCATCAACCGCAGTGTCGAGTTCGGCGGCGACACAGGAGCCGTTGGAGTGTGGTGTCACCGCACCGATCACCATGCCGTCCGCAACCACTTCCAGCCGCTCGAAACCGGCCAGTGACCGGGCCGCGGCGCGGGCTCGGCCGCCTTCGACGGTGAGCGACAGGAGTGGCCCAGCTGATACGAAGGAGTGGCCGCCCCGGACGGCCTCCACCCACCCCTTGTACCCGGGTGCGGCCGACTTCGCATAGGTGCGTAGAGCCCCGAGCGGGACGCGGTTGCTGTCCTTGGCACTCGCGCCGACAAGCGGGACTTGCACCCCAGTCGACCAGAGCCGGTACACCCATGGTAGCACGGCCGATCGCGAACTCTTTGTGACCTCGATTGAATCGATCTTGCCGAGGATCGCCGCGACGAGAGCCTCGCCGCCGACGAGCCCCGAGTGCGGCTGGAAGGCCTCGACCCACACCGTCAGGCCGCCCTTACGGTGGCACTGATCGCACCAGTCGCAAACCCCCCAGTCGTCCGGGTCCTCGCCCCCGAAAGTCAGCGGGAAGACCGGGCGGTGCGAGTTAAGCAGTCCAACAGTACCGAGGGCCGGATGGGCGTTCAGTGTGTTGACCACGACGAGCCGGCCGTCGGACTCGAGCGCCGGAGCCTGGCCACTAAAAGCAGCGAGATTCGGCACGGTTCGGTACGCCGTGCCGTCGATGCTGGGGTAGGGTTGAACCGCGGCCAACAGGTTGACGACATCCACGTCCTCGGCCGCAGCTTCGAGCAGCGCCGCGTGCGGCGGTAGAAATCGGCAGCGTGCGTCGCCGCATACCCAACCGTCGGCATGTCGGTCGTGCCAACGCTCGACAGCGAAGCGGAGCGCCATCTGCCCGGCACCCAGGATCGCGGTGGTGTCGAGAGCGTGGTAGTCCGGTCCCTTCGTCGCCTGCACGCGGAGTGGAACCCCGGCGGGAAGCGGGATTTCGCACGCGCCGTCGATCACGAACCAAGCTTCACGACCGAGCCGCAGCCCGCCACCGACGTCCTCGTTGACGCCGTGGGGGAAATCCGCGAAGCGACCGTGTGGGGCGTAGTTCGTGCCGTCCGGCCCGGACACCCGGAGGCGTACGGGCGTCGGCCGACCCGTGACTGCGTCATTGACGCGGATGTGAACGGTGTGCATGGGGCCGCTTCAGCCTTCTTGCCCGCCACAGTCACCGAGGATCGCGCGGAACGCTTCTACGGCCGGCGGGAACAGGTCGGGCCCGGTCACGCCGCCGGTCGGGCCGCCGCCGCGGAGGTGCGGCTCCATCACGGCGAAACCGTGGTAGCCGCGCGACACCGCGTCGCGAATACTGTGGGCGATCTTGCCGTCGCCGTGGCCCGCGAGGACGCCCCACTTGTGGCCCGCGTCGTGGCCGCCGGCGTACCAGTCCTTGATGTGTAGGTGGGTGGTCCACGCCTTCGTCTGCTCCCAGCCGGCGACGGGGTCGTACCCACAGTAGGCGTAGTTGGCGGAGTCGTACGCACCGCGCAGGGCCGGGCTGTTCACCGTCGCCAGCACGTCGCGGACGCGTTCAGGCGAGTCGCCGTAGATGCGATGCTCGTTCTCGTGCAACAGCACCACCTTCGACTTCGCCGCAAGCTCAGTCATCGCAGTCATGCGGCGAATCACCTCGTCACGATGGATCGGCCACGCGGTTGGGTCGAACGCAGCGTCATTCCCCGGCGGGTAGAAACTGAAGACACGGATTTTTGGCGTGTTGAACACACCGCACAGTTCGATCGCGCGCTTCAGCTTGTCGAGGTGCGGGGCGAAGTCGGCATCCACCGGGTACTTGCCGACGGGCGAGCCGATCGCGGACAGGCCGATCCCCTCGTCGTCGAGGAGCTTCTTGAACTCACGGACCTGCTCGTCGGACAGCGCCAGAACGTTGGTGTGGAAGATCGAGCGGAACTCGATGAACCGCACCCGGCAGTCCTTGAGGACCGACACCTGCACTCGCGGGTCGGGCGAGATTTCGTCGGCGAACGCGCTCAGCAGGAACATGACCGGGCACCGTGGGGGATCGGTGCCGCTACTCTATGAACCCGTCCGGGGCTCACCACTCCTCCTCGAACGCCAGCTTCTCGTACTGCGCGGCCAGCAGCACGGCCGCGACCAGCGGCGCGATAACGGAGACCGCCCGGAGCGCAATCACGACCCCGCGCGGAAGGCGTGCGACGGCCGGGATCAGGAAAAGGATGAGGCCCAGGGGCGCGAGTGTGACCAGCCAGAACGAGGCGACAGGCACCTGACTCTCGACGAGGTAACGGCCGTTGAGCATAAGCCCCGGGAGTCCGACGGCGCCGAGCGGCACCGCACCGCGGGCGTCGGCACGGGTCGGGAACGAGGCTACAGCCACGCCCGCGGCGGCACAGCCGCACATGACCGCGATATCCATGAAGCGGGCGGTGTGGTGGTAGAGCAGCACCACCCCCGCGGCGAGGAATGCGGCTGCGAGGTAAGCGGTCACTTCGCTGCCGGCGTTGTCACGGGCCGCGCCGTCGAGCGCCAGCCACAGCGCGAGTACTACGACCACCAGGGCCGGTTTCATCCAGGCGGCTTCGGTCCCCCAAGCCGCCGGCACCAGGCCCGGGGCGACGACCGCGACGACACCCGCACGAACGCCCCACGTCAGAAGCCCTGCACCCCAGCGGCGACGGTCATCAAGCTGTCGCGCGACGAGGAGGCCGATCCCGCGCGACACTAAACCCGCCGCGAGAAGAACAACTCCTGCCCAAGGGAGTCCATGCCACGCGGGCGCGTCGGGTTCAGCGACCCAGGGAATGACGCGCCCCGTGTTCTCACGGCCGAGGGCGTCGAAGGTGAAATTCGCCCAGCCGAAGCCGACGACGATTGCGGCGGCCGAGCCGAGTGCCGCTGCCCGCCGGCCGAAGCACAAGAACGCACACGTCAGCATCGCCGCGCCGGCCGCGGCCGGCAGGACGGTGTGGTGCAGGGCGTCCAGAACGTCCTTCGCCGGCGGCAGCGGGAGCATGACGGACTCGCAGGTTACTTCTTCGCGGTCACAGTCACCTTAAGCGTGACCTCGTCGTCGATCTTTCCCTTGCCGTAGGTCATGCCCCAGTCCGTCTTGTTGATCTTGAACTCGCTCTTGAGGGTCAGCGCGTCGGCGCCCGCGGTCAGCGTCACCGGCATCGTCACGCCCTTGGTCTTGCCCAGCATCGTCAGGTCGCCGGTGATCGCGTAGCCAGCCGCGGTCTTCTCCACCTTCGTGCTCTTGAACGTGGCCTTCGGGTAGTCCTTCACGGAAAAGAAATCCGGCGCCTTGAGGTGGGCCGTCAGCTTCGTGTCGTCGCTGTAGAGCGAGTCGGTGTCGATCGTCACGTCCAGCTTGAGCGACGCCGGCTCGGTACCCTCGACAGTGGCCTTACCGTCGAGCTTGGCGAAGCCGCCGGTGTGCTTACCGCCGGGCTTGGTGCCGACGAATTCGACCTTCGTGTTGCTACCGCTCAACGGGAAGTCGGCGGCGGGCGCATGAGTGCCGAGCACTACAGCTAACGCGGCGGCGAGCAGGACGCGGGACATCTGCGGAACCCTCCGGGGATGTGAGACGATTAGGATACCAGCGGCCGTCGCGGGTCTAACCGGCCGGCCGCGGAATCCCGTCGTAGAGCGGAGGGGATTGTACGCGGAACGGCTCAGCTGCGGCCCATAAGGTAGGACCGGAGTTCGACGAAGACGGCGTTGCAACGCAGCTTCCAGGCCGTGTCGGCCAGCTGCGTCGGGTGAGCCGGGCGAAACAGGACGTCGACGGTCAGCCGGCTCGGCTGCGTGGGGTCGGCGTGTCGGAGGTGGAGTTCGACGTCGAGCGGCGAGCCGGCCTTGCGCATTCCGAACCACGACAACGGCCCGCCGCCGGCGCCAGCCCGCCCGCCGAGCCGGACCCGGACCAGCCCGGGCAAGCTCTCCACGACCTCGCCGTCGGCGTCGTGAACGAACCCGCGCAGTTTCATGATGGCGATCCGCTCCGGTAGCCAGGCCTCGAGCTGGAAGGGAAGGACGGCGTTCTCGCGGACTGTGGAGCGCGGCACGTCGAGGACGGCCGCGGCGACGCCGCCAGGCAGCGGCGTGCCCGGCCGCGAGCCGGAGGGGCGACTATCAGGCAATCCCGGCCGACCGGGGTCGGAGTCCACGCGTTCCTGGGCGCGGGCGAGTGCGGTGTCGAAGCGGTCGGATAGTTCCCGCCCGGACTGCGGGCGGTCGTCGGGGTCTTTGGCCAGGCACTGCATCACGAGCTGTTCGATCTCGCGCGGCACCCAGCCCTTCAGGCCGATCTCGGCGAACGTTGGCGGCGGCTCGGTCGCGTGCGCCAGCAGGATGTCCATGCTGTTCGGCCCGGTGAACGGCAGCCGGCCGGTCAGGAGCTCGTACATCATGACGCCGACCGAGTAAAGGTCGCCGCGGTGGTCCATTTCCTCCCCACGGACCTGTTCCGGCGCGATGTACCCCGGCGTGCCGACGGCGAAGTCGACGTTCGTGTCGGTCACCTTCCGGGCGTGGTCGGCCTCGATGAGTTTAGCGAGGCCGAAGTCCATGACCTTGATCCGCTCGCGCGGCGTGTCCGGGTCCACGATCATCAGGTTGGCGGGCTTCAGGTCGCGGTGGATGATCCCTTCCTCGTGGGCCGCCTGGAGCACCTCGCAGAGCTCGCCGAGGATGCGGCCGACGCGCGGCGCGTTCATCCGCCCGTTCCGCGCCAGAAGTGTCTCCAGGTTTACGCCCTTGACGTACTCCATCACAATGCACGGCCCGTTGCCGTCGGTCAGGCTCGCGTCGTAGAGGGTGACGGCACCCGGGTGATGGAACCGGGCCATCAGAAGGGTTTCGCGCTGGAACCGGTCGCAGAACTTGGGGTCGGTGGCGATGTGGTCGTGCATCACCTTGACGACGACCTCGCGGCCGAGGTCGAGCTGGCGGGCGAGGTAGACGCGGCCCATGCCCCCCTCGCCGAGGAGCCGCTTGGCCTCGTACCGACCCAGGAAAATCCGGCCGATCATAATCGCGTCTCGCGCCGGCCCCGGCACCGGGACGGGCATCCCAACCGTAGGTCGTGAATCTCGCGGGGCCAAACCGAATCGCCGGGTTGTGCCGGTCGGGCAGTCTGTTCGGGCCGGGCCTGAATACTCCGACTATCGCCCCCTCCTCCCGGCCGCTGCCGGACGTAAGAACACCCCGCACCAGATATGGAGAATGTGATGGCGGAGCCGCTCGGCGTCGGGTTGGTCGGGTGTGGGACGGTCGGCACCGGGGTCGCCAGACTGCTACTCGAACAGCCGGGCCGCCTCGCCCGCCGCGCTGGGCGGTCGTTGGAGCTCCGTCGCGTCGCCGTCCGGCATCTGGATAAGCCGCGTGACGTCGCCCTCCCGCCGGGCGTAGTCACAGCTGATCCTGCGGCCGTGATTGCCGATCCCGGGGTGGACGTGGTGATCGAGTTGATCGGCGGGACGACCGTCGCCAGGCGGGTGGTGCTGGACGCGCTCGCGGCCGGCAAGCACGTCGTGACCGCAAACAAGGCGCTGCTCGCGGAGGCCGGTGGCGAAGTGTTCGAAGCGGCGCGGGCCGCCGGACGGGCCGTTTGTTTCGAGGCGGCTGTGGCCGGCGGCGTGCCGATCATCCGGGCGCTCGGCGAGAGTTTGGCCGCCAACCAGGTCACCGCCATCCAGGGCATCCTGAACGGCACGTCGAATTTCATCCTGACGAGCATGGCCGAGCGCGGTATGTCGTACCCTGCGGCGCTCGCCGAGGCCCAGCGCCTCGGGTACGCCGAGGCCGACCCGACGCTCGACGTGGACGGCAGCGACGCGGCCCACAAGTTGGCCGTCCTCGCGCAAATCGCCTTCGGCGTGTCCGCCCGGCCGGAACAGATCGAGCGCCGCGGTATCGACACTCTCGACGCCCAGGACATCCGCTTCGCCGGCGAACTCGGCTACACCATCAAGCTGCTCGCCGAGGCGTGGACCGGCGAGAGCACGACCGCCTGCCGCGAAGTCGCGCTGCACGTCGCCCCCGTCCTACTGCGGCGCACCGACTTGCTCGCTCAGGTGCGCGGAGCGTTCAACGCCATCTCGGTCCACGGCGACGTGGTCGGGGAAACGCTGTACCAGGGACCGGGCGCCGGTATGATGCCGACCGCCAGTTCGGTCGTCGCCGATCTGATCGACCTGGCGGTCGGCCGCGCCCAGGCCACGTTCGCGGCCGCGCGGCTGTGGTCACGCGAGGGGATGGGGTTCGTAGTCGAACCGGTCGAACGGGTGCGAAGCCGGTTCTACCTACGGCTGACCGTCGCCGACCGGCCGGGTGTGCTCGCCGACATCACCCGCATCCTTGCCGACGAGGGGATCAGCATCTCGAGCGTAGTCCAGCACGAGGCGGGCGAAGGGGCAACGGAGCCGGTGCCGCTCGTCATCCTGACGCACACCGCCGAGACGGGCCGGTTCCGCGCCGCTCTAAGCAAGATGGCAGCGCTGTCGGCCGTGTCGGGGCCGCCCGTGTCATACGCGATGGGCGACTGATTACGCCGGTGGAAATGATTTTGCACAGAATGTTGCACCCGACGGAACCGATAGGTATAGTACCCGGACTGGACGGATCCGCGCGCCTGCGTTGGGCCGCGCGGAGGCCGGCCTGAACCCGCCGATGGAACCCATCCGATGCTCCGCTACGCTCTCGCAGCCGCCTTCGGGCTGGCTCTCGTCCTCTCCGCCGGCAACTCGATCGAAGCCCAGGACAAGGCGAAGGCCAAGACCACCACGGTCGAGGGGAAGCTGGTGTGCACCAAGTGCACCCTGAACGAAACCGACAAGTGCGCCCACGCGGTGAAGGTGAAGGACGGCGAGAAGACGCTGACCTACTACATCGACAGCAAGGAGTTCCACGGCGCCGTCTGCCCGGCCGGGAACGAGCTGGCGGTCAAGGTCACCGGCGCGGCCGGCAAGGACGGTGACAAGCTCACGATCACCAAGGCCAAGGTCGAGAAGGCGAAGTAACACCCGCCCGACTCGCACCGAAGCCCGGGGACGGCTGTCCCCGGGCTTCTCGCATTCACCCCGTGTTTTTCAGCCCGCTTGCCACGCCGTTGATGCTTTCGAGCACCGCCGTTACCAACTCATCCCGCGGCCTCTCCCCTGCCCGCAACCGCTTGAGCAGCACTAACTGGATGAAGCTCAGCGGGTCTACGTACGGGTTGCGGCGTTCGATCGACGTCTTCAGAATCGGCGTCCGTTCCAGCAAGTGTCCCTGTTCGGTGATGCTGCACACGGCGTCCGCCGTGGCTCGGTACTCGGCCTCGATGCGGCCATACACCCGGGTCGCCAGCGCCGAATCGTCCACGAGGTCGGCGTAGAGCCGGGCGATCACCATGTCGGCCTTCGCCAGGATCATCTGGGCGTTGTCGACGAGCGTCGTCCAGAAGGGCCAGCGCCTGTACATCTCGCGGAGCATGGCGAGCCCGGCCGGGCGGGCGGCCAGGAACTCGCTCACGGCCGACCCGAGTCCGAACCACCCCGGCAGCGTGTGTCGGCTCTGCATCCAGCTGAACACCCAGGGGATCGCCCGCAGTTGCTCGATCGACCGGGTGGCACTACGGCGAGCCGGGCGCGAGCCGATCTTCAGCTCGGCGATCTCGCCAATGCACGTGGCCTGCTCGAAGTACGGCAGGAACTCCGGGTCGTCGTACACGAACTCCCGGTAGTGCCGGCGGGCGGTGGCAGCGAGGCCGTCGAGTGCCTCCAACCACGCTGCCTCGGGACGGGACGCGTCGTCGGGGAAGCTCGTGCGCAACACCGCGTTAACGACCTGTTCGAGGTGCCGCTCCGCGATCGCCGAGTGACCGTAGCGGTCGGCAATCATCTCGCCCTGCTCCGTCACCCGCAGCCGACCGTCGACGGTGCCCGGCGGCTGCGCGAGGATCGCGCGGTTGGCCGGGCCCCCGCCGCGTCCGACCGCCCCGCCACGGCCGTGGAAGAACTGAACCGCTACGCCCTCGGCACGACCGAGTTCAGCGATCTCCTCCTGCGCGCGGTACAGCGCCCACGCCGACTGAAGGAAGCCGCTCTCCTTGTTGCTGTCGGAATAGCCGATCATCACTTCCTGGAGGCGGCCTCGTAGTTCGAGCTGTCGCCGGTACGCCGGAAGCGCGAACAACTTCGCAAGTATCGCTTTCGCGGTCTGGAGCGGCTCGAGCGCCTCGAACAGCGGGACAATGTCGATCCGGCTGACGCCCTCGGCGGGTCGGTACAGCCCCGCCTCGCGGGCCAGCAGCAATACTTCGAGAAGGTGCGCCGGGGCTGTCGTCGAGCTGATGATGTAAGTACCAATCGCGTCAGGCGACTGCTGCTCCAGTACGGCAACCATCGTGCGGAAGGTCTGGATCACTTCGCACGCCTCGGCCGAGAACGCCAGCCGAGCCGGGATAAGTGGTCGGGTTCCGGCCAGTTCCGTGGCGAGGGCGTCGAACCTCTCGTCGGCCGACAGGTCGAGGTAGTTCGCGCACACGCCGGCGGCGCGGAACACCTCGGCGACGGCTTTCTCGTGCCGCCCGCTGTGCTGCCGCAGATCGAGGGTCAGCAGGTGGACGCCGAACACGTCCACGAGGCGGATGAAGTCCTTGACCGCGCCGTCGGCTGCGGCGGCGGCGCCGGAGCGGCGCAGGTCTGATTCGATGACCCGTAGGTCGGCGAGGAGTCCGTTGCGGCCGAGGTACACGCCGGCGGGTGGCGTGAATTCCGCGGCCCAGTCGGGAACGTGCGTGCGGACGTAATCGAGCGTCCGCCGCAGCTTCTCCGCGATGAGAAGGCACTTGGCCCGATACGGTTCGTGATCCTTGGCGTCGGCCGTGATCTTGAGCAGTTCGCGGTCGGCAGCGACCGAGTCCCGCAGCTCGGGGCCGACGGCGGTGAAGCGGTCCGAGTGGCTGAGGCGGCGGCCCAGTTCGTCGATGCGCGCGAGGTAGTGGCGGACAATCGTCTCCTGCCCGAGGCGGACCGCGTCGGCGGTGACCGAGTGCGTCACATTCGGGTGCCCGTCGCGATCGCCACCGATCCACGAGCCGAAGCGGAGGAACGACGGCACCGGTCGGTCGGCCCCGGGGTACACGCGGTTCAGCGCCGCTTCGACGCGCCGGTACACGCGCGGCACCACGTCCAACAGCCGCGTCTCGACGAGTCCGAGCACCTGCTTCACCTCGTCGAGCACGGTCGGCCGGGCGGCGCGAACGGTGTCGGTGAGCCAGTACGATTCCACTTCCTCGGCGACGGCACGGAGTGTGTCCGCCTGCCCGGAGACGGACGGCGGGCCGAGTTCGAGTCGGTCCAGATGGCCGGCGAGGGCGGCGAGCTTCTCAAGAACCGTACGCCGTCGTGCCTCACTCGGGTGTGCCGTGAACACCGGCACGACGATGGCGCGAGCCAGGTGGTCGGCCAGCTCGCCGACGGTGGTGCCACGGTCGCGGATGAGCCTGATCGCCGCCTCCGCGGACTCGGAGCCGCCGCCGCCGCGCGTCCGAAGTGCTCGCACGCGGGCCTGCTGCTCGGCGAGGTTAATGAGATCGAAGAACACGCTGAACGCGCGGATGAGGCCCCGCAGGGCCGGCAGGTCGAGTTGCCCTAATCGGTCGCGGAGGCGGCGGGCTTCGTCCACCGACGGGTTCGTCCTCAACTCCTTGGCCGCGACGCGGACCTCCTCTTCGAGTTGGTACGCGTCCTCACCGGCAAGCCGACGGATGGCGTGGCCGAGGAGGTCGCCGAGGAGGCGGATGTCGGAACCGAGAGCCTTCTGTGCCGCCGCCTGCATGTCGTCTCCCGCGCACGCCGAGGCAGCTCGCCGGGAGAGGGGGCGGCGGCCGTGGGAGATAGCATACGGGATGATGGGACCATCCCGCGGCCGAGATTCCCCGCGGGGGCCGGTCCGGTTAGAATTCCCCTTTCGACCTCGGCCACGGAACCCGTACCCGATGCCCGCAACCCCCGCCCCCGAAGACCTCTCGCTCACCGACCTCCAGGCCGAGGCCGACGCCATCCGCTCCCGGATCAACCGGTTCCGCGAGTCGCTCGGGCGGTTCTTCGTGAACAAGCAGGAGATCATCGACCTGATGGTCGTCGCCGCCGTGGCCCAGGAACCGTTGTTGCTCGTCGGCCCGCCCGGCACCGCGAAGAGTGACCTGATCCTCAAGTTCAAGGACGCTCTCGGCATCGAGGAGGCCGACTACTTCGAGTACATGCTGACGCGGTTCACCGAGCCGAGTGAGATCATCGGCGCCATCGACATCCAGGAGCTGCGCGCCGGCCGCTACATCCGAAAGAAGGAGGGGAAGCTGCCGACCGCGCGGCTGGTCTTCCTCGACGAGATCTTTAAGAGCAACTCCGCAATCCTGAACATCCTGCTGACGATCATCAACGAGAAGAAGTTTTACCAGGAGGGGAAGCCCGAGCCTGTACCGTTGCGGGTGCTGTTCGCGGCCACGAACGAGATCCCCGAACAGGGCGAACTGGCGGCGCTGAAGGACCGCTTCGTCCTGAAAGTACAGAGCCGCTCGGTGCAGGACGACCACTTCACCGAGTTGATCGACGCCGGGCTCCGGGCCGAGGCGTACCGCGGGCTGAACCAGAAGCCCTGGGCCGAGGGGCACTGCTCGCTCGACGACCTACTGAAGGCAAACCGCTACCTGACGCTGCTGTTCGCCCGTCGAACCACAGACGGCCGCGGCGAGGAGCAGACCGACCGGCAGTTGTTCTTCCCGGCCGACGTGTTCCGCGAGTTCCAGCGTCTGGTGAAGACGCTGGTGCGAGAGGACAAGGTGTTCATCTCGGACCGCAAGCTCGTGAAGCTCTACAAGCTCTTCCGGGTGCGGGCCTGGCTGTTCGGCGGCGGAACCGTGAGCCGCGACGACCTGCGGCTGCTGACGTACCTGGGCGAGACGCACCAGGAGATCGACCACCTCCGCGAGAAGGTGCCGCAGTTGCTGGGCGACGTGTGACGAATCGATTACTTGGAGGTGTGGTCGTGGGTGATTTTCCACCCCTCGGGCAGCTTGCGAAACAACAGCGTGAACCAGCCGCCCACAGCGTCTTTGCCCACGTTCACCTCCCACCTGCCCCGGACCAACACCGCCCCGTTGCCGACGGCCTCGCTGTCCAGGTCGGAGAACGACAACTTCCCCATCTCCTTCCCCTCGCCCTGGTACGCCGTCCGGTAGCGATCGTGGAGCGCCTTCCAGCCGCGGACCGACTTCGCCCCCGAGATGTAAGTCATCCGCTCGTCGTTCCAGTAGCCGGACATGAACCCGGCGAGGTCGCCCTTGTTCCAGGCCGCAACCTGATCGGTGAGCACCTTCCGCACCGCAGCCTCGTCGGCAGCGACGGGCGGGCTCGGCGGGTCGGCGACGGCGGGGGGGACACACATCAGCAGGGCGGCGACGGCGGCGCGGGTCACGGGTTGGCCTCCGGAGGTGTGTGACGCGGTGAGTATACTGCCGCGGTCGGCTGAATTCGTCCCGCAATCCAGGTGTCCGACGGTATGCAAGCCCGCGTCCGCCCCTACCCCGCAGAACCTGCGACCGAAGCACCCGTTGTCGGCGAGTGCCACGTGTGGGTGATCGACCTGAATTGCCCCCCGGTCGCCGCCAGCGTTCTCGCAGGGCTGCTGACGGACGACGAGCGGGCCCGTGCCGAGCGGTACCGGGTGAAAGAGGTGCGCGACCAGTTCACACTCGCGCGCGGGGCTCTGCGCCGGCTGCTCGGGGGCTACCTCGATATGGCCCCTCAGCGAGTGCCGATTGTCGTAGCTGCCGGTGGCAAGCCGGAACTCACCAGTGGGGGACTGCACTTCAACCTGACGCACACGCCCGGGCTGGCGCTCGTGGCGGTCGCCGGTGTGCGTGTCGGCGTAGACGCGGAGAAGCGCCGCACGATACCCGATGCCGACGGGCTAGTGGAACGGTTTTTCTCCGCGGCGGAGCGCGCGGTCTACCACGACCTCAGTGCTGACGTGCGGCCGGACGCCTTCTACCGCGGCTGGGTGTGCAAGGAGGCGGTCATCAAGGCGGCGGGGGCGACGATGCACGTCCTCGACGCCTTCGACGTGGAACTCGACCCTGCCCGGCCCGCCGCGGTGCTGGCCGCGCGACACCCGCAGTTCGCGGGCTCAGAATGGGCCGTGGCCGACTGGTGCCCCATGCCCGGTTACGCGGCTGCCGTTGCGGTGGAAGGGACCAACGTGGAATTAATTGGTCTAAGGAAATGAAAACGCCCACCCGTCGCAACGGGTGGGCGTTCGGGTCGAGCTCAGTCCTTCGGCGCCATCGGCATCGGGTCCGTCCCGACGGCCCCGAAGTACCGCGACACGGCTCGCGAGATCTGCGACTCGGGGACGTTCGGGTTCACCCGGTAGCCGGTACGGCCGAAGAAGTCGCGGAAGTTGACGATCTGGATCGCCTTCCCCACGGCCTCCTGCCGGGCTGCACCGAGCTTGCTGATCAGCTGAGCCTTGGCCGCCTGGTGAGGGTCGTTCGCCGACACCGGGATTTGGTACCCCTCCACGACGTACCTCGTCCGGTCGGTGAGCCGGCCCTTCCACGCACCCGTCCGCAGGTCGAACACGGCGTCCACCGCCACGCCCATGCGCCTCAGGTCGCGCTCGACGGCCTCCACGTCGTCGGTACCGTCGCCGTTGATGTCGAAGACGCCGATGAGGGCGATGTGGTCGCCGACGCCGCGCCGCCAGACCGAGTTGTAAAGCAGGTCGCCGGCCAAGACGGCCTCGCTGATGGCGTCGTGCTCGCCGGTGATCCGGGCCCGCGACAGCGACGGCCCGAGTACTTCGATCACTTCGATCGTCCCCTTGGGTACGAACTCAGTCCGCGTCCGCATGATGCCGCGTTCGTCGGGCACGCGGAACGTCCGCAGCTGCGACGCCTTCCCCTTCTCCTGGAAGTCGATCGGCAGCACGCTGAACGTCAGCCCCGGGGTGACAAGCGAGCTGGAGCCGAGGTCGATCTCGACGAGGTTGTTCGGCAGGCGGCGGGTAATCTTCCCCTGCGGCTCGTCGTACTGCAGCGGGTCCGGCGGCTTGATCTTGTCGAGCAGGATCCGGTTTACGCCCTTCAGCGCGTCGAAGTCCCCCGCCACCCGCCGCTTCTCGTCCGTCACCTTCTCCAAGGCCGCCGTCTGCTCGTCGAACTTGGCCCGCAGGTCGCCCACGTCCTTGATGTACAGGGCGGTCTTGCTGTTGAGTGTCTTCTCCAACTCGTCCATCTTCGCCTTGAACTCCTTGGGGAGTTGCTCCGCCCGGTCGGCGAAGAGCTTGTTGGCGGCGGTGTACGCCTTCGAGGCGGCGTCGAGTTTGGTGAGGGCGTCGGCGTAGGCGGCGGTCGTGTCCGCCGACTGGTTTAGAGCCAGGTCGCGCTGCACACGGGCACGAGCGGCCAGGCCCAAGAGCGTCTTGTCCAGGCTCGGCGCCTTCAGCTGGCTGTCGAACTCGCCGGCCCAGGCGTCGAACTCACCCGGGGCGACGGCGGGGTCGAGCGCCTTGGCGTCGGGGTTCATCGCGAACGCCTTGATGGCGGCATTGAACCGGTCGGCCTGGGCCTTGGTCAGCTCGGGCGCCTTCTTCTTGACAGCGTCGGCGACCTTCTTGATCTCCTGCTGGACCTTGTCGCCCTCCTTCACGTCACCCTGGAGAACGGTCAGGTCGTCGGCCTCGGGCACACCGACCGCGACGCGGAGGGCGCGGGCGATGAGCTCTTTCTCCTTGGCCTCGGCACGGAGGTTCTTCACCTCGTCTTTGGCCTTGGCCACCTCGGCGTCCTTCGCCTCCTGGTCGGAGAAGAGGACGTACACGAACACCCCGAGCCCGATGGTGGTGAGGACGAAGAAGACCAGTGACACCACCACCGGCAGGCTCGTCTCTTTCGGCGCGGACTTGGCCATGGGTACCCTCGGCGACGGGAGTCGAGACGTGTGCGGCCCCAAGGATTATACGCCGACGCCCCTTCAAATGAGGATAACTGCGCCGGCCGGGCGGTCAACGCGAAAGACGAACGTGGGGCCGACTACGGCGGCGGCGGTGACGGCGCTACCGGTTAATCCGCCCGCCAACCGCCGGCTTGACACACTCGCAGTGCCATCTGTACAGTATCCCTGTCATCATTCTGCCGTCCGCCCGCCCGGCCGCCGAGTGCCGGGGGTTCCGGGTGTCGCCCGCCATAACCCGCACGCCCACCCCACTCTGCCCGGGACGCGGAAGGATTGTTCCCCATGTCGGACACCCCGCCGGCGGGCAACCTGTACCTACTGGATGCTCACGGCCTCATCTACCAGATGTTCCACGGCATCGGCCCGATGTCGGCCCCGGACGGGCGTCCGACGAATGCCGTTTTCGGCGTCACTCGGGCGCTGATGTCGCTATACGACCGCGGGGCCGACTACCTGATCGCTACCTGGGACCGCGGCGGCAAAACCTTCCGCGAAGAACTGGCCCCGGAGTACAAGGCCCACCGCGACCCGCCGCCGGCGGACCTGACGATCCAGGAGCCGATGGTGGATCAGGTGCTCGACGCGATGCGCATCCCGTTCCTCTCGGCCGACGGGTTCGAGGCCGACGACGTGATGGCGACGCTGGCGTCGGAAGGGGCGGCGCGCGGCCTGTCGGTCTACATTTGCTCTTCGGACAAAGACCTGCGGCAGTGCCTCCGCTCGCAGGTGAAGATTCTTAACCTCCGCAAGGCGGAGGAGATGGATGCCGCCGGCCTGATGACGACGTGGGGCGTGCGGCCGGAGCAGGTCATCGACTTTCAGGCACTCGTCGGCGACGCCGTTGATAACGTCCCGGGCGTTCCCGGCGTCGGCCCCAAGACCGCCGCGAAGTGGCTGCAACTGTACCCGACGCTGGCCGAGGTGGTGGCGCATGCGGACGAGCTCCCAGGCGGCCCGAAGGTGCGTGCGGCTCTGAAGGAGGCCGTGGCGAATGGTAACCTGGAGCGGTCGAAGAGGCTCGTTACGCTCGACACGCGGGTGCCGCTACCGATGGATTGGGACAGCTGGCGGCGCCGCGAGTGGGACGGGCAGAAGCTGCTGGAATTGTTCCACGAGTTCGGCTTCCGCGGCTTCGCCGAGCGTGTCCGCAAGACGATGACCGCCGGAGGGGCGTCACGAAACGCGGCCATCCTCGAAGACGCAGGCCTGACCTCACCATCGACGGCTGTGAAGGCGGCCGCACCCGCCGGCCGTCCGAAGCCGGTGAAGCCCACCGGCCCGTCACTGTTCGATTCCATCGACAACGACGGCTCAGTCGTGCCGCTCCCACCGCCGGCCGACGATTGGTGCGGCGACTACACCCTGGTTGACACACCCGTCAAATTCGACGCCTTCCTCGCGGACCTGTCGAAGCAGCCGCGGTTCGTCTTTGACCTGGAGACGACCAGCCTCGAACCGCGCCGCGCGGACATCGTCGGCTACGCGATCTCGTGGGAGGAAGGGAAGGCGTACTACGTGCCCGTTCGCGGGCCCGCCGAGGATCAGGTGCTCGACCCCGACAGCGTGCTGGCGGCTCTGAAGCCGCTGTTCGAGAACCCGGCGGTTAAGAAGGTCAACCAGAACATCAAGTACGACCTGCTCGTGCTGAGGCAGTCCGGCGTTCGGCTCGCGGGCGTCGCCGGCGACCCGATGGTCGCGCACTACCTGCTCCACGCCGGCGAACGGAGCCACGGTCTGGACGACCTGACGCGGAACTATTTCGGCCACGAGAACATCCCCATCAGCGACCTGATCGGCAAGGGGAAGAAGCAGATCGGCATGGCCCAGGTCCGCACCGCAAAGGTGGCCGCCTACGCCGGCGAAGACGCCGACGCCGCGTTGCGCGTGGCCAACCGACTCGAACCCGAGATCGACCAGGGCGGGTTGCGCGCCCTCTACGAGACGCTCGAACTGCCGCTGATAAACGTGCTGGCAGAGCTCGAGTTCAACGGCGTGCGGCTGGACGTCCCCTTCCTGGCGAAACTGTCGAAGGAGATGGAAGCGCAACTGGCGAGGATCGAGGCCGACATTACGGCACTGGCCGGGAAGTCGTTCAACATCAGCTCGCCGAAGCAACTGCGGGAGATCCTCTTCGACGGGATGAAGCTCCCCGTGCAGAAGCGGACCGACACCACCGGCGAGCCGAGTACGGATCAGGAGTCACTCGAACGTCTCGCGGCCCTCGGGCACGCGCTGCCGACCAAGATCATCGAACACCGGCAGATCGCCAAACTGAAGGGCACTTACGTGGACGCCCTTCCGACGCTCGTGAACCCGACCACCGGCCGCGTCCACACCTCGTTCAACCAGACGGTCGCGGCCACGGGTCGGCTCAGCTCGTCGGACCCGAACCTGCAAAACGTTCCCTCCCGGACTGAGCAGGGCCGACAGATCCGTCAGGCGTTCCTGCCACCGGACGGCTGGGTGATCCTGACCGCCGACTATTCGCAGGTCGAACTCCGGTTGCTGGCACACTTCACAAGGGACGACGCGCTCCAACAGGCGTTTGCAGAAGACAAAGACGTTCACGCAATCGTCGCAGCCCAGATTTTCAACGTGCCCGAGGCCGAGGTGACGAAGGCGCAGCGCGGCGTGGCGAAGACCGTGAATTTCGGCGTCCTATACGGAATGAGCGGTACCGGTCTTGCGGTCCGCCTCGGGATCAGCCGTGCGGAGGCGGACCAGTTCATCGACTCGTACTTCGACCGCTACCCGAGGGTGCTGCAATACCAGACGGACCTGCTGAACAAGGCCCGACAGACGGGTTACGTTGGCACGTTGCTGGGGCGGCGCCGGCGGTTCGACCCGAACGCGATCCGCCCGCGGTCGAGCTACCAGCAGCGATCGACGGCCGAACGCGAGGCGATCAACATGGAGATCCAGGGGAGCGCCGCCGACCTGATGAAATTGGCGCTCCTTGGCGTCCATCGTCGGCTGTCCGACTGCACGCTCCGCGCACACCTTCTGCTCACGGTGCACGACGAATTGGTTCTGGAGGTTCACCCGGACGACCTCCGGCCAGTGGTCGATCTGGTGCGAGCGGAAATGTCCGGTGCGATGAGCCTGAACGTACCGCTGAAGGTGGACGTTGCGGCCGGACCGAACTGGCTGGACGTCGCCAGCGTCACCTGACGCAGCGTCCGTGGCGCGGACGACGATTCGACGCGGAGGCGATATGTCTCGCTGGCGGCACGGGTCGAAGCCGGTGATCGGGCTGATCGGCGGCATCGGCGCCGGGAAGAGCACGGCCGCCCGCCTTCTCACCGACCGGGGTGGCATCATGGTTGATGCCGACGCCCTCGGTCACAGCGCGCTCGAAAATACCGAAATTCGCCAGTCTGTGCTTCGTTTGTGGGGTGATCAGGCGAACCTTCTCCGCCCTGACGGCCGGATTGACCGTCGCGCGCTAGGCCGGATCGTTTTCCAAAAAAATCATGCACGGCGTGCCCTGGAGGCGGTTGTGCTTCCGTATATCCGGGTGCAGGCCGAGGCGGCGCTCGCTGCGGCACAGACCGACCCCGCCGCCCGGTTCGTCGTGCTGGACGCCGCGGTAATGCTAGAAGCCGGCTGGGACGGGGTTTGCGACAAGGTCGTCTACGTGGACGCCCCCCGCACTCTGCGGTTGGCCCGGGTCGCGGCCCGAAGCGGCTGGAGCGAAGAAGAACTGGCCGCACGCGAAGCCGCTCAGTGGCCGGCCGAGCGTAAAATGGCCGCGGCAGACGCCGTGTTGGTCAACGACGCCGGGCCTGAAGTACTCGGCCGTAAGTTGGATGAGTTGCTTCGTCAGTGGGGACTACCGACCGGCTAGTTGCGGTCATTGCGTGGTGCGACTCGCCGGTCTCCCCAGGTTGATTGGTCGTGCGGTTCGTCCTTCCCCGGTCACCGGCGTTCACGGGCAGGCACCCGCCGCCCCGCCGGACCCGCCGCACGACCCTGCTCGATCGCCCGCCGGTCGGAGGTTCCTTCATGTCGGACATTCTGGAATCCACCCCCAAGCAAGCACGCCGCCGAACCATGCCCTCCAACACACCCCACCCCGCCGGTTCCGAGCCGGACGACGAATTCGCCGCCGGCATCGTGGACCGGGCGCCGGCGCCGGCACGAGCACCGGCCGACACCCGCGAGCACGGGTTCGACGCTGAGACGAACTCGCGCTACGAGGAGATTAAGCGCGGGAACACGTTCATCACCCAACTCCAGCACATGACCGTGGCGCAACTCCAGGCCGCGGCGCGCGAGGACGGCATCGCCAAGGAGGACATGGTCGGCCTGAAGAAGCAAGACCTGATCTTCCTGATCATCAAGGCGCGGGTCAAGCAGAACGGCCTGATGATCGGCGAGGGGACGCTGGAGGTGCTGCCGGACGCCTTCGGCTTCCTCCGCAGCCCGGACTACAACTACCTCCCCTGCCCCGACGACATCTACATCTCGCCGAGCCAGATTCGCCGGTTCGGCCTCCGCACCGGCAGCGTCGTCGCCGGCCAGGTCCGCCCGCCGAAGGAGAACGAGCGCTACTTCGCCCTGCTGCGGGTCGAGGCGATCAACTACCAGGACCCCGACCTCCTGACGCACAAGACCGTCTTTGACGACCTGACGCCGCTCCACCCGGACCAGCGGCTCCGCCTCGAAACGACGCCCGAAGAATTGGACATGCGAGTGATCGACTTGGTGGCCCCGATCGGCAAGGGGCAGCGCGGCGTGATCGTGGCCCCGCCGCGGACCGGCAAGACCGTGCTGCTCCAGAAGATGGCCAACGCCATCATCAAGAACCACCCAGACAGCTACGTCATCGTCCTCCTGATCGACGAGCGGCCCGAGGAGGTGACGGACATGAGCCGCACGGTCGTCGGTGAACGGGTAGAGGTGGTCAGCAGCACGTTCGACGAGCCGCCGGAGCGGCACATCCAGGTCAGCGAGATGGTGATCGAGAAGGCCAAGCGACTGGTGGAGTACGGCACCGACGTGGTCATCCTGCTGGACAGCATCACCCGGCTGGCGCGGGCGTACAACACGGCGTCGCCGGGCTCCGGAAAGCTGCTCTCGGGCGGCCTCGACGCGACCGCCCTGCACAAGCCGAAGCGATTCTTCGGCGCCGCCCGGAACATCGAGGAAGGCGGCAGCCTCACCATCCTGGCCACGGCCCTGGTCGACACCGGTTCGAAGATGGACGAGGTCATCTTCGAGGAGTTCAAGGGTACTGGCAACATGGAGGTTCACCTCGACCGGCGGATGGTGGACCGCCGCGTCTACCCGGCCGTGGACATCAACCGCAGCGGCACCCGTAAGGAGGAACTGCTGCGGACTGAAGACGAATTACGGCTCGTCGACATGATGCACAAAGTTCTGGCGGACATGAACCCGGTCGAGGCGATGGACTTGCTTCTGAAGCAACTCGGGAAGCACAAGACGAACGCCGACTTCCTGGCAAGCATGACCCAGGGGGGCTGACCGGTCGGTCCGTCAGGCAACCTGCGTCAGAACGCGAAAAGGCCACCCGGTGCAACGAGTGGCCTTTATTCGTGAGACATCAGACGGGAACGACTAGCGCTTCTCGGTCGCCTTGGGGCGGTCGTGGTCGAGGTTCTTGTTCCGCTCGCCGCCGCGGCCGCAGCCGGCCGCCAATCCCGTCAGTAGTGCCAGCGCCGCTAACGAGCAGCGGGTGCGTCGCATCGTCTACCCTCCAAACGGGACAGCCAAACGACACGGGGCCGGTCGCCGAAGCGACCGGCCCCGAGGGAGCCGCGCTCCGATCCGACTTACTTGGTGCTGGTCTTGGTGGTCGGGCTGGCGCCGCCGCAGCCCACGACGCCGACGACGGTGACGGCGAGAACCAGAGCCATGACGATCTTCTTCATCGGAAACTCCACAGGAACGGGGTGCGGTGGAAATACGAGGAGGTAACTCTCCCGGCCGGGCAGTCCGACCGCGGTCCTCTCGTCTGTTGGGCGGGTACCGGTCAAGCCGGCACCGCCCACGCATCACAAGACCCAGCCACACGTGTCTTATTCCCGGAAAATTCCCCCGACAGCTGCTTTTTCCCCGCCAGGTTGCGAGCTGGTGAGCAACCCGAGAATCAGGCGTGACACAAAATGCTACTAGCAAACGATTTGTGACACCAATTGGCGACCGTCTCGCCTATCTGTCACCCTCTCAAATCGGCGGGTAGTCGGTTCTCCTCCACCGTTGCCCGTGAAGTTGGATCCCGTTCAGGCGAACATTCTGGGGAATAAAGTGCCCGGGTTCGGGTTCCCAAGATGTAGGGTGGTGTGATGGGCTCAGCCGTCGGCCTGCACCAACTGATCGATGAGCATTACCAGGGGCTTTACCGGTACGCTTACCGCCTATCCGGTACCTCGACCGACGCTGAAGACTTGACCCAGGAGGCGTTCCGCAAGGCGATCGACCGGCTGCCCCAACTCCGCGACCCGGACCGTGCCAAGGCCTGGCTTTATCGCATCCTGCGAAACGCCTACCTGCACCGCGTCCGAGACGCCAAGCGGCACCGAACGGTTCCCCTTGACGCCGTGGGGGATTTCGCGGAGCGTGCGCCGGCGGAGCAACCGGACATCGAGCCCGCCCGACTCCAGGAGGCACTTGATGACCTGGATGAGGCGTTCCGCACACCACTGATTCTGTTCCATTTCGAGGAGTTCAGCTACGCCGACATCGCCGAGCAGATGGGTATCCCCATCGGCACCGTGATGTCCCGAATCGCCCGCGGGCGGGCTTACCTTCGCACCCGGCTGGCGCCGACCGCCGCGAACGGTACCCACCCGCAGCCCTGACCGTACTCACTCTCCGCGACGGCGCGAAACGTTGGATTTATGGACTGCCGCGACGCACAGTTCTACCTGCGACTCCGCCGCCCCGGGTCCGACGAATTGGATCCGGACGCGACGTCTGCCCTCGACCGCCACCTGGCCGGCTGCCCGGCCTGTGCCGCGGCCGGTCGGGCGCTCACCGGCTTCGACGCGGTAGTCGGCCGCGCGATGCGGGCCGTGCCGGTCCCCGACGGGCTTCGCGACCAGTTGTTCGCGGAAGCTTCAGCCCGCCGTGGAGCCGTTCTTCGACGTAAGACGTTCCGGTTGCTCGCTGCCGCCGCGTCGGTGTTGGTCACGTGCGGCTTGGCGCTCGGCGTCTACACCGCCGCACGACCCCAGGCGGACGTGGCGGGGCTACTCGTACGGGCCGACGAACTGGCGATGCCGCAGGGGGCTGAAAAGCAGATCTCGGCATTCCTGAAGTCCCAGCGACTGCCGGAACTCCCGCCGCTCGACCCGAACCTGTTCATCCACGCCGGCATCGAATCGGTACAAGGGCGCGACGTACCGGTGCTCGTGTTCCGGGAGCGGAACGGCCCCGGGGTGGCGAAGGTGTACGCCTTTCGGGACACCTGGTTCAAGTTGGACGCCCTCCGCGAGGAACAGGCGTCGCACTGCTCGACGAAACTGTACGGGCACCTCGCCGCCGGCGTCACATACGTGGTTGTCTACACCGGCATGGACCTGACGCCATTCCTCCGCGGCGGCGACGGAGCAGCCTGACCCCCGAGACACATCAGAGATGCACCATGACCATCGACCTGACCTACTGCGCGGCGTGAGGGTACGAGCCGAAGGCCGTCAGTTTGGCGGCCAAGGTGCTCACCGCGTACAAGCAGAAGATTTTGAGCCTGCGGCTGATCCCGTCCCGCGGGGGCTGTTTCGAGTTGGTCGTGAACGGCGAACTCGTCTATTCGAAGCTGGCGACCGGCACCTTCCCCGCCGAGGACGCGATGGTGAGTGCCGTCGGCGGGCGGCTGAAGTAGCTACACCCCGGGGCTGCCGCTTGCAGAGATGACCCACACCAGATCGGCGACCGAGCGGGCGTCCATCTTTTTCATCAGCCGCGCCCTGCGGTCCTCGACCGCCCGCACGCTCAGGCCTAGCTCGGCGGCGATGTCCTTGTTCGTCGCCCCGCGGGCGATCCGCTCCAGCACCTCGCGCTCCTTGGGCGTCAGCGCCGCGAGCCTCGCCACAGCAGCGTCCTGACGCTCCGCCGCGGCCCTCGCCGCCGCATCGCGGGCCAGCGCCGCACGCAGGTGCGCCATCAGTTCGTCTAGCCGGAACGGCTTCTCCAACAGCGTCAGAGCGCCGAGCGTCATCGCCTCCACGGCGATCCGCACGTCGGCGTGACCGCTCACCATGACCACCGGCAGCCGCACGCCGTCGTCGGACAGCTTTCGCTGGAGTTCCAGGCCAGTCATCCCGGGCATCTTGATGTCGAGAACAAGGCAGCCGGGCGCGGCCGGGTCGTACGCGGCGAGGAACTCGGCCGCCGACGCGAACGCCCTCACCGGGTGACCGAGCAGCGCCCCGGCGCTGGCCAGCGCGCGGCTGACGCCCGCGTCGTCGTCCACCACGAAGATCGTCGGCTCGACACACACGTCGGTCAGTTCCTCTGGTCGGCAGGTAGGTGGAACGAGAACACCGCCCCGCCCGCCGGGTCGTTCGCGGCCCACAACTTCCCGCCGTGCCCCTCTACGACCGCGCGGCTGATCGACAGCCCGACGCCCATGCCACCCGGCTTCGTCGTATAGAACCGCTCGAACACCCGGTCCGGATCGCCGTCCCCGAGGCCCCGGCCGGTGTCGCGGACGGTCACGATCACCACGTCCGCCGCGGCCCCGGTCTCGACGCGAACGTCCCGCGGGCCGGGTTTCTCTGCGACCGCCTGGACGGCGTTGATCAGCAGGTTGAAGACGACCTGCTCCAACTGAACGCTGTCGCCCCAAACGGGCGGGAGAGGTACTTTTAGTTGTACGGATACGGCGGCCCCGGCACGACAGGCTTCCCACTCGACGACGCGGACCGCGCCGCCGACAACCTGGTTCATGTCGAGTGCCGCCGGGGTCGGGTGGCCGCGCGCGGTCAGCCGCCGGAGTGAGTTTACGATCTCGCCGGCCCGTTGCGACTGCGCCGCGATCTCCACGAGACACGCTGCAAGCGCCGGCCCGTGTTCGGCCTCCGCCGCGAGCCGGGCGGCCACTTCCGCCTGGAGTCCGATCGCGGCGAGCGGCTGGTTCACCTCGTGAGCCAGCCCGGTCGCCAACTGCCCGGCGGAGTGTAGACGATCGAGGTGGGCCAGCGCCGCCAGGTGCTCGCGCGTCTCCTCCTCGGCCCGGCGGCGGGCGTCGTCGGCGCGACGGCGCAGCACGCCCAGGAACAGCGTCATGCCGATCGAGAACAGCGCCAGTCCGCGGTTGACGAGCACTTTCCAGTACTCGGTGGTTCCGCGCTCGGGGTGGAGGTGCAACTTCGCCACCGTGAGAACGCCGCACAGGCCGGCGACTGCCGGCGCGAACCACGAAGCTGGCACGCGGAGGGCCAGAAGAACGGCGAACGTGTAAGGCACCGCGGCCGCGACGCCGAGCGGTAGGTTCAGGTCGGTGATGAACACGGCCAGAACCAGGCCGAGAGCGAGCGCGGCCGCCCGGGGCGCGGCGGGCATTCAACCGCGCCCGTCGAACGGGGACTGCTCGCCGGGGCACACGAACGTGATCCGCACAGCCGGCCGCGTCGCCGTCGCCGGCCAGGCCGCTGTCCGGGTCGGCTTCGGCTGCGGGTCCACGTCCAATGACAACAAGTCAGCCCCGGTCGGGGCTGGCGGCCGCGACTCGAAGACCGGTGTCGACGGGGCGGGCGTCGGCCGCACGACCGGCGGGCCGTCGATGGCGTCGAGGGCGTCGAGGTCGAACACCGCCGCCGGCCCGTCGTCGAGGTCCAGCGGCGGCACGTTTGCCGCCAGTTGCACCACCAATTCCGCCGGCAACACTTCGGCGTCGAGAATCTCGGCGTCGAGTACCTCGGCGTCCAGGACTTCCGCGTCCAGCACCTCGGCGTCCAGGACTTCCGCGTCTAGCACCTCGGCGTCGATGGGCGCCATTCCGGACAGGAACGGGTCGCGGCGGTCGGGCGGCGGGGGCATGGTCAACTCACCTTGCGGAGGAACGTCACCCGGCCGGTGGACACCCACTCGACCACGAAGATGTTACCGTCCTTGTCGAACGCCGCGTCGTGCGGGTGGACGAACTTGCCCGGCAGCCACTCCCGCGGCTGCTGGCGAATCTTGAACCCGTCCAGCACCTTTTTCCGCCACTCCTCGTCGTCGCCGAGGTGGACGATCGGCGTCAGCCCCGCCCCGAAGATACTAACGCGGGCGTGCAGGTCTGGCACCAGCAGCAGGTTGCCGCGGGTGTCGGCGTTCGCGGGGAACAGCACCGTCTTTCCCGACTCGGTGGCGTCCACCACGTCGCCGGCCAGGGTAAACGTCTGGAGGCGGGCGTTGGCCCGGTCGCAGACGACGATCCTCGGGTTGGCGGGGTCGCGGGTGTCGAGCCAGTTGCCGTGCGGGGTGCGGCACTTCCCCTTCTCGGTGCCGGTACCACTGAACACCTTCACCAGCCGGGCGTCCTTGTCGAAGTTGAGCAGGTAGTTGGAGCCGTACCCGTCGCCGACGGTGAAGCCGCCGTCCGGGAGGAAGTTGATGTTGGTCGGGTTGTACGGCGGCGTCACCATGCCGTTCGGCTCCTTGCCCCCGGGCCGCGGGGCGTACTCGGGGCAATCGGGCCGGCCCTTCTGCCACACGACTCGGCCGCGCAAGTCGGTCTTCACCAGCTTCATCGTCGGCGTCCAGGTGTTCGCCAGATAGCAGAACTCCTCCGAACCCTCGCGGCGGATTTCGATGCCGTGGCCGCCGCCGTGCCACTCCTTGCCGAACGACCGGACGAACCGGCCACGTGGGTCGAACACCAGTACGGTGTCCATCCCCTTCCCCACGCCCTGGTGCGTGATGTAGACGTTCCCCTCGGCGTCGAGTGCGACGTTGTGTGTGGTCTGCCAGGCGTAGTCGGGCGGGAGCGTGCCCCAGTTGTGGTGGCACTCGTAGCGGTGTTCACCGCTGCCGACCACGGGAGTGGCGGCCTGCCCGCGGGCGGTCGTGCCGAGGAGCAGCGGTCCGGCGGACGCAGTCTTCAGGAACGTGCGGCGGTTCATGGCGGAGAGGGGTTGTGGGTGAGGGTTGAGGTTGAATGTAACCGCCGGCACGGGAAGGTGCAACGGGCGGACCGGCGTACCCGATTCGGGCCAACGCCGCGGCGCCGATTTGACACCGCGGAAGCGTAGGTTACACTTGTACACCTGTCATGCGTCACAGTCCGACGACGTGTCCCTCACCGGCTACATTCTCACCACCTCACCCACGGAGGCATCCGATGTTCCGTTTCGTCCTGGCCGCTGTGGCACTCGCCGGAATCGGTTCACCCGCCGCCGCGGCCGAAGCCCCGAAGCACGTCGTCCTCCTCGTCGCCGACGACCTCGGATTGCAACTCGGCTGCTACGGCGACGCCACGGCCCGCACCCCGAATCTCGACCGCCTCGCCGCACAGGGCACGCGATTCACCCACGGCTTCGCCAGTGTTGCGTCGTGCAGTGCCAGCCGCGCCACGCTTCTGACCGGCATGCCGACGCACCAGTGCGGCCAGTTCGGGCACGCCCACGCCGAACACAACATCCACACGTTCCGCCAGATCCGCAGCCTGCCGCTGCTGCTGAACGCCGCCGGCTACCGCACCGGTGTCGTCGGCAAGCTCCACGTCCAGCCGCAGGCGGTCTACCCGTTCCACGTCGAGGCGCCCGCCCGAACCGTCGTGCAGGTTGCCACCCAGGTGCGGCAGTTCCTCGCGGGTCGGGAGGGGAAGCCGTTCTTCCTGCACGTCGGGTTCGCGGAACCGCACCGCACGGCGAAGGGGTTCGGCAACGAGGAGAAGCAAGCGGCCGGTGTGCCGGCGGTGACGTTCGACCCGAAAACGGTGGCGCTACCGTCGTTCCTACCGGACAACTCCGACGCCCGCGGAGAGTGGGCCGAGTACCTCCAGGCAGTCGCTCGGCTCGACCACGGCGTCGGGCTCGTACTCCGCGAGCTGGAATTGGCAGGCGTGCTGAAAGACACGCTCGTCATTTTCCTGAGCGACAACGGCCCGCCGTTCCAGGGCGCGAAGACGACGCTTTACGACCCCGGCGTCCACCTGCCGCTCCTCGTCCGCCGGCCGGGCACGAAGCACGTCGGCACCACCGCCGCGATGGCGAGTTGGACCGACATCGCGCCGACGATTCTGGACTGGGCCGGCGTTCCCGCCCCGAAGGGGCTTCCGGGCCGCTCGATCGCCCCCGTGTTGACGCAAACTAATCCAGAAGGCTGGAACCAGGTGTACGGCTCGCACCAGTTCCACGAGATCACCATGTACTACCCAATGCGGATGGTCCGCACCCGGACGCACAAGTACCTCCTCAACCTGGCGCACGGGCTGGAAGTGCCGCACGCCAGTGATTTGTGGGCGTCGCCGACGTGGCAGGGCGTGTTGAGCCGCGGCGACCGGACGTTCGGCCGGCGGACCGTGGCAGCGTACCTGAACCGGCCGCGCGAGGAACTCTACGACCTTACGGCCGACCCGGACGAGTTGCGGAACCTGGCGGCTGACCCGGCCGCGGCGGGTGTGCTGGGGCAGCTCCGTGCGAGTTGCCGGGCGTGGCAGGAAGCGACGAACGACCCGTGGGTCGTGAAGTACCGTCACGAGTGAGCCTGCGGGTACGAAAAAGCCCACCCGCCGAGGCGGGTGGGCATCGCGGGCGTGAGGCGTTAGTTGGTCTTCTTCCCGCCGCGCTTGAACTGGATCTCGGTCACGGCGCCGTTGGCGGTGGTGATCTCAAACTTGGCCTTCCCGGCGGCCTTTTCGTTGCCCAGAATCTTGGCGGCGCTCTCGGCGTCGCCTTCCTTCTTGTTGCCGTCCTTGTCGGTGGTCACGTACTTGGTCTTTTCGGTCAGCTTGTAGGTCGCCTCCTTGCCGTCCTTGTCCTTCACGGTCACCTCCTTCTTGGAGGCGTCGTACTTCACCAGCGTGACCGGGTCGGCGCACACCACGCCCACCGCGAACAGGGCCAAGGCGACGGCCATCAGCATCTTCCGCATCGATCGACTCCTGGAGAGGGGAACGGACTTCTCCGCCCTGGGCCGGCCCGGGGCTTGACCACGAGCGGACGCACCGACATGGTATCATTCACAAACCCCGTGTCGCCGGGTCGGTTCCGCGGGCGAGGAGTTTTCATCGTGCTCACATCGTTTCGCCCCGCCGCCGTCGCCCTGGCGTTCGGCCTCGCCCTCCTCGTTACCTCATCCGCTCAGCCGCCGGAAGTCGAGGACATCAAGCCGAAGCTGAAGAAGATCGTCGTGGACGACCCCGACCCACTACCGCCGAAGGCGACACCCGCCGGACCGACCGGTGACCCATCGGTGAAGCTCGACGAACTCGCGGCCGCGGCGAAGGCCGCGACCAACCCGGTGATCAGGGTTGCGTTCGAGAAGTACCTCGTCCCGTTCGACCGGCTCACCGGCCCGACCGGTGCGGTACGGGTGAAGCCGATCCCGGTCCACAGGTCAGGAGGACTCCCGGCCGAGTTCGGCGTCCAGGAACTATTGCCCACGGGTGTGCCCGGCCCGAGCAAGAACGTCGCCAAGTCAGAGGTCAAGCGGTTCGAGCACTTCGAGGAGATGATCCTGATCGAAGCCGACGTGTGGCTCAAGCGGAGCGGCGCGCCCGACGGCGGGCCACCGCCCGAGTTCCTGGCCGGGGCCGAGAAGTTGCTTTCCGCCGGGCTGCGGTACCACGACTACGCCAAGGCCAACAACCTCCGCACCGGCAAGCAGTGGGACGAGGTCCGCCGGCCGCTGTACGAGAAGCTCAAGGAGACCCGGATCCGCGACCTGCGGCAGGCGACCGCGGCAGGCGAGTGGGCGCGCGTGCGCGACGCCGCCGGCAGGATCATCGCCGCGTACCCGAACGACCCGGTCATGGCGAAGGAGGCCGCCGAGGCCCGCGTCGCCGAGGCGGAACGACTACTCAAGACGAAGCAGTTCGCCGACCAGGTGTCGGCCCGCGAACTTCTCGACGACTTCGAGCTGAAGTTCCCCGGGGCCGGAGGCGACCCCGTGAAGCGAGCCCGCAAAGAGCTCTCGGACGAGGCCCAACGGTTCTTCACGCTTGCCCGTGCGGACAAGGCCAACGGCAACCCGGTGCGCGCCCGCGACTACGCCCGTCAGGCCGAGGCGCTCGACCCGAACCTGCCCGGCCTCCGCGAGCTGGCCCGCGACCTTGGCACCGGCTCGACCACCCTTACCGTCGGGGCACGTGTCTTCCCCGAGCGACTCAGCCCCGTCTCCGCCCGGTTCGACAGTGAGCGGCAGGCCGTGGAGCTGCTGTTCGAGTCACTGCTGGACGAAATACCCGACCCGGCGGGTGGCGCGCGCTACCGGCCGTCCGTCGCA
Source organism: Gemmataceae bacterium (assembly GCA_046350095.1). GTDB lineage: Bacteria > Planctomycetota > Planctomycetia > Gemmatales > Gemmataceae > Urbifossiella. Next base: position 200,674 of record JAXMBA010000009.1, on the reverse strand, counting down.
CTAGGGATGCCGGCGGTCGTGCCCGGCGGCCGCGAACTCGGCGTGCGTTCGTTCCCGCCGCGCGGCGACCAGGAGCCGGGGTTCGACTCCAGCGACGTGGCCGAGACGATCAAGCTCTACCGCACCCGGCCGGAGTTGTGGGCGGGGTACTCGCTGCCGTGGCTCAGCGACCTGCCGATCCCGACCGGCCCGGCCGGCGTCCGCATCGCCTTCCAGCACGGCCACCCCGACCCGCGGGCGCTGCTGACGTTTAAGCTCCTGCCGGCGACGTGGCTGTCCCGCAACGCCCGCCGCGTGGACGACGCCGACTTTTCCGCCCGCCCGACCGGCACCGGGCCGTTCCGCTTCGGTAACACCTCGGTGGACGCCAAGACCGGGGGCAAGACGCTGACGCTGGTGGACAACCCGAACTTCGGCCGCACCCGCGACCGGGCCGGGCTACCGCACCTCCGCGAGGTGCGATTCGTGGAGCTGAGCAAGATCCCCGACCCGTTCGCCGACTTTCGTGGCGGCCGGCTGAACATCATCCCGGACCTGACGCCCGCGGAGTTGAGCAAGGCGCTTGCGCAGAACGCGGCCGAACTCGGCGGGCACGGTCAGGTATTCACCGCGGGAACGAACCGGCGCGTGTTCGTGCTGGCACTCAACATCCGCCGGCCGCCGTTCCAGAGCCGCGACCTCCGCCGCGGGCTCGGGCTGGCGATCGACCGCGACGAGATTCTGCAACAGGTGTACGGCACGGTACCGGCCCAGTACCGCCGGACAACAGGGCCGATGACCGGCCCGTTCCCGCCGGGCTCGTGGGCCGGCGCGAAGGGAACGGGCGGCCTGCCGACGCCGCTGATGGACCGAACGCAGGCCATCGTCCACTTCGCCCGCTACATGGGGACGCCTTCGGCGCCACGGTCGCTGAAGCTGTCGTACCCGACCGGCGACCCGGTGGCCCAGACCGCGTGCGAGAAGATCAAGGCGCAGGTGGAGGGTCTGTTCAAGGACGTGGCGGTCGGCAGCCGGCTGATGCTGGAGCTGGACCCGCGCGAGCCTCGCGACTTCCTCCGGCACGTCGAGTCGGAGCAGCGGTTCGACCTGGCGTACCTGCCGTTTGACTACCCCGACGACTGGCACCCGTTCGGCCTGGCGGCGTTCCTCGACCCGGACGCCGCCGGCCGCGACGGGCGGAACGTAACCGGCTTCCTGTCTGCGGGCACGAACCCGGACGAGAAGGACCGCGAGCTCGGCGGCGAGCTGGCGGCGTTCCGCGAGCACCGCGACTTCGCCGGCGACCTGATGCCGCGGGCGCAGCGGGTTCACCAGCAGTTCAACGAGCGGATGCCGTTCGTGCCGCTCTGGCAGCTCGACCGGCACACGCTCGTGTCGGGCAAGCTGAAGGTGGTGATCGAGGACGGCGCCGACCCGGTGACGGCTGACCGGCTGAACCCGGCGGTGCTGTTCCAGAACGCGGCGCGGTGGAAGATGGAATAGTATTCGCCGGTCGCGATGTTGCACGTGCGATTGGAACGCCGCGACCGGCGACCCGAGTTACTTCAACAACTGCTTCGCCAGCTCCCGCGCCTTGGCGAACGCCTCCGGGAGCTTGGTCGCGTCCTTACCGCCGGCCTGCGCCAGGTCGGGCTTGCCGCCTCCGCTGCCGCCGGCGACCGCTGCCACCTGCTTCACCACGTCGCCGGCCTTCACGCCCTTCTTCACCAGTTCGGGGGTCATCGCCGCGAGGAACGGCACCTTCCCCTCCTCCGTCCAGCCGAACACGACGAACGACGCCCCCACCGTTTGCCGCACGCGATCCACCTGCGCTCGCGCCGCGTCCGTTGTGGTGCCCTCCGGTAGCTGGCCGATGACGACCGTGGCGCCGCCGAGCGTCGGGGCCCCCTCCAGCAGCTTGTCGATGACACCGCCCAGGTCCGCGGCGGCACCCTTCTTCAGCTGTTCCTGGAGCTTCTTCAGCTGCTCCTGGAGCGCGTCGATGCGGCTGGGCAGCTCGTCGGGCCTGCAGTGGAAGCGACCCGACAGCTCGTCCAGCACCGCGCCGCGCGCCCGGGCGTCGGCGTAGGCGGCGCGGCCGGTCACGGCGGTGACGCGGCGGACGCCCTTCGCCACGCTCTCCTGCGAGACTAGCTTGAACAACCCGATGGTACCCGTGCGCGGGACGTGGGTGCCGCCGCAGAACTCGACTGACATGTCGGCCGTGAGGTGCGCCGGGTTGTCGGTGCCGACCATGACGACGCGCACCGGGTCGGGGTACTTCTCGCCGAAGACGGCCCGCACGCCCGGCAGCTTCTTCGCCTCCGCGAGCGGCATCACCGCCGCCTGCACGACCTGATCGCGGATGACGGCGCGGTTCACACGGTCCTCGACCTCGCGCAGCTGTTCGGCGGTCAGCGGCTTGTCGTGGGTGAAGTCGAACCGCGTCTTGTTCTCGTCCACAAGGCTGCCGCGCTGGTCCACGTCGCCGCCGAGTACCTGACGCAGCGCGAGGTTCATCAGGTGCGTGGCGGTGTGGTTGCGCATCACGTCCACGCGGCGGCCGACCGACTGGTTCAGCAGCACGCGGTCGCCGACGGCCAGCTCACCCGTGTGGAGAATGCCGATGTGCAGAACGGTATTGCCGAGCCGCTGCGTGTCTTCGACCTCGAAGTCAGCCGCGGCCGTGTCGAGTGAGACCTCGCCGTTCAGGCCAACCTTGAGAATCGTGCCGATGTCGCCGACCTGGCCGCCCTGCTCGCCGTAGAAGTTGGTGCGGTCGAGCAGCAGCGCCACCGACTCGCCGGCGACCAGCGTGCCGGTGCGGGCGACGACGTTGTCCTTCACCCAGCCGAGGACGGTCGCCTCGACCTGACCGTAGCTGTACTTCGCGGCATCGTCGGTCGGCGGCAACTCGCCTTGGATGGCGGTCACGGCGAACGTCTTGCCGCCCTTCCGCGCCCGCTCCTTCGCCGCTTCGAGCTCCGCCTCGTACCCGGCCACGTCAACGCTCAGCCCCTGCTCCTGCGCCATCTGTTGCGTGATGTCGATGAGGACGCCGTAGGTGTCGTGAAGCTTGAACGCCTCCGCCCCGCTGACGACCGTCCGCTGCTGTTGCTTCATCGTGTCCACCAGCCCTGTGAACAGCTTGATGCCGCGACTCAGCGTACGCAGGAACGCCTCCTCTTCGTCAAAGATCGCGCTGCGGACCTTCGCCGGGTTCGCCTTCAGTTCCGGGAACGGGGCGCCGAACAGCTCGACCACCGTCGGCACGAGCGCGTGCAGGAACGGCTCCTTCGTCCCGAGAACCTGCGCCCCGTAGCGCTCGGCACGACGAAGGATCCGCTTCAAAACGTAATTGCGGCCGTCGTTGCCGATCGCGGCGCCGTCGGTCAGCGCGAACGTCAGCGTGCGGATGTGGTCGGCGATGACTCGGTACGCCGTGTCTTTCAAGTCGTCGAGGACGCCCGTGTACGGGGCCGCGCCGGTCACCTTCTGGATCGCCGCGAAGATCGGCTGGAACACGTCCGTGTCGTAGTTGCTGGCCTTCCCCTGGATCACCTTCGTGATCCGCTCGAAACCCATCCCCGTATCGACGTGCTGGGCCGGCAGCAGGGTGAGGCTCTGGTCCTCGTTGCGGTTGAACTGGATGAACACGAGGTTCCAGATCTCGATGACCTGGTCGGAACTCGCGTTCACGAGTGGGCCGCCGCACTTGTCGGGCGTGGCGTCGTAATGCACTTCGGTGCACGGGCCGCACGGCCCGGTCGCGCCCATCTCCCAGAAGTTGTCCTTCTTGTTACCAAGGTGAACGCGCTCGGGCGGCACGCCGACGGCCTTCCAGAAGCCGGCCGCCTCGTCGTCGCGCGGGATGCCGTTGGCGGGGTCGCCTTCGAACACGGTCACGTGCAGCCGGGTGGGGTCGATCTTCCACACGTCCACGAGAAGTTCCCACGCCCAGGCAATGGCTTCCTTCTTGAAGTAGTCGCCGAAGCTCCAGTTCCCGAGCATCTCGAAGAAGGTGTGGTGGTAGGTGTCCTTCCCGACGTCGTCGAGGTCGTTGTGCTTGCCGCCGGCGCGGATGCACTTCTGGGTGTTGGCGACGCGGGCGCTCGCCGGCTTCTCCGTGCCGAGGAAGTACGGCTTGAACTGGTTCATGCCGGCGTTGGCGAACAGCAGCGTCGGGTCGGCCAGCGGCACCACCGGGCTGGACGGCACGTTCGTGTGCCCGTGCTTCTTGCAGAAGAACTCGACGAACTGCTTGCGGATGTCGGACGACGAGAGCATCGGCCCCTCGGGGTGGGTGCGGGACGCGATTCAGGACACGGAATCGCGGCAAAAGTTCAAGGGGTTCGGGCGTGGCGGCCGCCCGCCGCGTGAACCGGTAATTTCGTGGAAACGGTGTTTGACCGGCGGCCCGACGGACCGTATCGTTCAACCCCAAGTAACTGTTCGTACCACCGTAACCCCGAGCCCTGGTGCCGCTATGGCCCGCAGCCGCGATGACGACTACGAGGACGACGACTACGACGACCGGCCGGCCCGGCGGCGGCGGGACGACGACGACTACGACGACGCGCCCCGCGGCACCCCGCCGCCGAACTACATGGTGCAGTCGATCCTCGTGACCCTGTGCTGCTGCCTCATCGGCGGCATCATCGCCATCATCAACGCCAGCCAGGTGAACTCGAAGTGGGCGGCCGGCGACTACGCCGGGGCGAAGAAGGCGTCGGAGCAGGCGAAGATGTGGTGCCTCATCTCGGTCGGCGTCGGCCTCGTCGTGAACCTCATCTCCGTCGCGGTGCAGGTGATGGCGATGCAGGCCGGCGGCGGGCGATGACCGCGCCCCCGCCCGACCGGCGTACGCGCACCGCGGTCCGCGGCACGCTGGTCGGGATCGCCGTTCTGGCCCTCGGCGGGGTGGTGTACCTGATCGCCACCACCCCGCCGACGCCCGACAGTTTCTACCCGAAGTGTACACTGTACCAGGCCACGGGCCTCCACTGCCCCGGGTGTGGCGCCGGCCGGGCGGCGCATGCCGTCCTGAACGGACGCGTGGCGCAGGCATTCGCGTACAATCCCTTTGCGGTCGTCCTCCTGCCGGTCGTCGCCGTTGTGGTGCTGTTTCAATCCGTGCAGTGGACGCGCGGCCGGCCCACGCGAACCCGCATCATCGTCGGCGGCCGCTGGATTCTCGCCCTGGCCGTCGCGCTGATCGTCTTCATGGTGCTGCGGAACTTGCCGTGGTACCCGTTCACGCTCCTCGCCCCACACGAGTTGTAGCATCCACCGCGGCGTACACCTCCCGCAGTGGCACGCCTTGCTCCCGCGCCACGCGGGCACAGTCTTCGTACTCGGGCGTCACGATCTCGAACGCGTCGCGCCAGCCGCGCTTCGCCCGAACCGGCCCCCAGTGCGTCTCTACTGTTACCGCCTCGCGCGCCAGCTTCGACCGCACCGCCGTCGTGCGGCGGACACCGAACGTGCCCGTCTCGCGGAACAGGATGACTTCTAACTCGGCCACGCGGCCCGGCTCGGCGATGACACTCAGCATCACGCCAGGGCGATTCTTCTTCATGTGGATCGGCACCGCGTACACGTCCAGCGCCCCGGCCGCGAGCAACCGCTCGAAGCAGTAGCCGACCACCTCCGCGGGGCAGTCGTCGAGATTCGTCTCCAGCACGGTCACGGTGTCGGCTTCGTCCTTCGCCTTTCGTCCTTGGTCTTCCAAGGTGCCGACCCACAACCGAAGGATGTTCGGCTGCTCAATAAAATCTTTCGTGCCGGCCCCGTGGCCAATCCGCTCGATGGTCATTGCCGGGGCCGCGCTGAATTCGGTCGCCACCGTCGTGAGGATGGCCGCGCCAGTCGGCGTGGTGAGCTCGCCCTTCACACTGCTGGCGGCGAGCGGCACGCCCTTCAGCAACTCAGCGGTGCCCGGCGTCGGCACGGGCATGATGCCGTGAGCGCACTTCACGGTGCCGGTGCCGGTCGGCACGGGCGAACTGGTGAACCGCTCGACACCAAGCAAGTCGAGCCCGACGGCCGCGCCGACGATGTCGGCGATGCTGTCGAGCGCCCCGACCTCGTGGAAGTGGACGCGCTCCAGGGGCATCCCGTGGGCCACGGACTCGGCGACCGCAACCTTGCGAAAGATGGCCGACGCGAGTTCGCGCTGCTTCGGCGTCAGCGCCCCGCGGGCGAGGATGGCTTCCACGTCGGGGAGGAAGCGGTAGTCCTCCTGGTCCGCGGCGTGAACGGTCGCCTTCGTCGCCGCGAAGCCGCAGCGCTTCACCTTCTCAGCTTCGAGCGTGATCGGCAGGCCGAGCGAGTCGAGGGCGGCGCGGATCGGGGCGGCGTCCACGCCGGCGTCGAGTAGGGCGCCGAGGACCATGTCGCCGCTGATGCCGCTGAAGCAGTCGAAGTGTGCGACGCGCAACACAAGCTCCTGATGAACGCCGGGGACCGGGGTATCGTATCGGCGGGCTACCCGTCCGAATGCTTGCGCCTAAGATACCGCCGACCCCGCACCTCCTCTCTCGGAGAAGATGCCTCGATGTCCAGTCCCCTCTCGGTCACCCGGCTCCTCGGCCTCGGCCTCACCCCCGGGAAGCTCCGCGGCCTCCAGCGGATCAGCAACCCGAACGGCACGCTGACCATGGTCGCCACCGACCAGAACAGCTCGATGATCTCGATGATGAAGAAGGCCACGGGCAAGGAGCCGACCTACGCCGAGATCGCCGACGCCAAGGTCATGCTCTCCCGGGCGCTCGCCCCGCACTGCTCCGGCCTGCTCGTGGACGGCTACTACGGGTACTGGAGCACCGTGGCCGCGGACGCCGTGCCGGCCGGCACCGGCATCCTCATCCGCGTCGAGAAGTCCGGGGCCGACAAGAACAAGGCCGGCGCCCCGATGGGCGAGGTCGAGCCGGGCTGGGGCGTCGCCAAGATCAAGCGGTGCGGGGCCGACGCGGTGAAGTTGCTGGCCCAGTTCGAGCCGGGCGAGCCGGACAGCGCCGAGCACAACTTCGAGTTCACCCGCCAGATGTACGAGCAGTGCATCGAACACGACATCCTGTTCCTGCTGGAGCCGATCCACTTCGCCTTCAACGGCGAGAAGGACGACAGCCCGAGCAAGATCGCCCGGAAGGCGACGACTGTGATCGAGTCGGCCAAGTTCCTGAGCCGCTACTGCGACGTCTACAAGTCCGAGTTCCCCGGCACGTTCGGCCACGAGTCGGACGCGCAGCTGGTGGACAACCTCAAGCGGTTGAACGACGCCTGCGTGAAGCCGTGGGTCCTCCTCTCGGCCGGAGTGGACTACGACAAGTACAAGAAGCAGGTGGACATGGCGATGAAGGCCGGGGCCAGCGGCATCCTCGGCGGGCGGGCGTTCTGGAAGGAGTTCTTCACGTACACGAGCCCGGCCGAGCGGCAGAAGTTCGCCGAGACGGAGTGCGTCCGCCGGGTGACCGAGACGGACGCGATCGTGAAGGGCGGCACCCCGTGGTTCGCCAAGTACGGCCTGACGACGGACGACCTGCACGGCATCCGCGCGGCCGAGGGCTGGCACGCCCGCTACGGCGGCGGCACGGCCCCGGCCGGCGGCGCGAAGGCGGTGGACCCGAACGCCGTTTATTGAGAAGAATTTTAGACAGGATAACAGGATGAACGGGATACCGAACCAAGACAGAATGCCCGGTCTTGGTTCGGTATCCCGTTCATCCTGTTATCCTGTCTAAACTCCGGTTTTCGGTCCGCGCGCCGTCCGCCTACAATGGGGCGACAAGCCCGCGCACCTGGAGCCGCGATGGAGCCGACGCAGACCCCCGGCGGGATCGTCCACACCTACCAGAAGTACGACCCCGTCCACTTCCCCAGCCCGACCGCCCCGTCGCCCGATCTCGTGTCGCCAGCCTTCGAACACCTTCTCGAATTCGGCGACTCCGAAGAGTTTACTGAAGAGCAGCTGGTGAACGCCATCCGCCTCGACCCGTCGCAGCTCGCCGGGCTGGGGCCGAGCCTGAACGCGCTCAAGGAGATGCTCCTGGAGCGGAAGCGGAAGATTCTCGCCACCTACGAGACGCAGCACGTCCAGAAGCTCGCCGCGGGGGCGTTCCGCGACGCGGCGAAGGGGCTGAAACCGCCGCCGAAGCTCGCCGACAAGTTCCACAAGGCCGTCCGCAACGAGCAGCTGTACGACCTGGAACAGCTGTTCTTCCGCGTCGGCAACGACAACGACCCGTTCGCCCGCGGGCTGGTGCCGCTCGTCGGCGTACTCGGCGAGAAGTACCAGGTGGACGAGCTGGCGGGGAAGTACGCCTTCACCGGCCGCGAGAAGATGGACGTGCCGAAGGCGCTCGAGGTGAAGGAGGAGCTGGAGACCATCGACAAGCTACTGAAGCAGCTTGAGGAGGCGAAAAAGACGGCGCAGCTCGCCATCATCGACATGGACGAGTTGGAGAACTTCGCCGACCCCGGGCAGATGGACCAGCTCCGCGCCCTGCAACAGCAGCTCGAAGACTACATGAAGGAGCAGGCCGAGCGGCAGGGACTCGAGGGCGACGGCACGGGCAAATACCGCCTCACGCCGAAGGCGATGCGGCTGTTCCAGAGCAAGGTGCTGACTCGCATCTTCAGCCAGCTCCAGGCCAGCCGCACCGGCCGGCACCCGGACGCTGTCAGCGGCGAAGGCGCGGTCGAGAGCCCGAAGACGAAGAGCTACGAGTTCGGCGACTCCGTCGCGCAGATGGACATCCCCGCGAGCATGGTGAACGCCCTCCTCCGCGACGGCCCCGGGACGCCGGTGCGAATGCGGCCAGACGACCTCGTCATCCACCGCACGAAGGTGAACCCGAAGGCCGCGACCTGCGTGCTCCTCGACATGAGCGGGTCGATGCGCTACGACGGCCAGTACGTGAACGTGAAGCGGATGGGTCTGGCCCTCGACGGCCTCATCCGCAGCGAGTACCCCGGCGACTTCCTCCAGTTCGTCGAGATGTACTCGTTCGCCAAGCCGCGGCACGTCTCGGAGGTGGCGCACCTGATGCCGAAGCCGGTGACCATCTTCAACCCGGTGGTCCGGCTCAAGGCTGACATGAGCAACCCGGATGTGAGCGAGTTCCGCGTGCCGCACCACTTCACCAACATCCAGCACGCGCTGCAAACGGCCCGCCGCTACCTCGGGTCGCAGGACACGCCGAACCGGCAGGTCGTACTCATCACCGACGGCCTGCCGACGGCGCACTTCGAGGGGAGCACGCTGTTCCTCCTCTACCCGCCCGACCCGCGGACGGAAGAAGCGACCATGCGTGAGGCGCTGCTGTGCGCTCGCGAGGGGATCACGATCAACATCTTCCTGCTCCAGGTGTGGAACCAGAGCCGGGAGGACCTGCACTTCGCCTACCGGCTGGCCGAGACGACGAAGGGCCGCGTCGTCTTCACCGCGGGGAAGGACTTGGACCGGTACGTGATCTGGGACTACATCCAGCGCCGCAAGCAGATCGTAAGTTGAGAGGCATTTTTTGACAGGATGAACAGGACGGAGCAGGATTGAGAACAAACTCTTGTCTTTGCTCTCAATCCTGCTCCGTCCTGTTCATTCTGTCAAACCTGCTTGAGTCGTTCCGCCTCGGCCCGCAGTTCCTCCTGCTCCTCGAACGTGTCGCCGTCCATCACCGTGTTGTCGATGTACACCGCTTTACCGGCGCCGTTGTACCCGGGGCCGAGTACGTCCAGCACCGTCGGCCGCGTCTGCGGCGTGTGGGGCGGGCGGAAGTAGCCCTCCACCACCACCGCCTCGTCGCGGTAGTCGGGATACTGCATCAGCAGGTCGTGCAGCCGCCGCAGCCGGTAGTGCGGGATTGTCGCGTACAGGTGGTGCGGCAGGTGGTAGTCCTGCCCCATCGGGAAGACGGCGAAGCGGATCGCCGGGGCGACCAGGAACGTCCGCGTGTTCGTCAGCCAGCCGCGGCCGCCGTTGCCGTGCTGCACGATCTGCCGCAGGATCATGAAGAACGCGAACGACGTAAATAGCGGCACCAGCCACAACAGCACGTAGTAGCCGACGTAGGGCGAGCCGGTCACCTTCTGGGCGAACGTCAGCCCCGCGAACACGGCGGTGATGAACCCCACGCGAAGGATCGACGTGTAGCGGGCGTGGATGACCGGGTGGAGCCGGCTCTGGTGGTACTTGTCGTTCGGCAGCCTCAGGAACACGGCGCTCACCACGGCCCACAACACGGCCGGGACAGCGAGCAGCAGCCACGCTTCTTCCTTTTCCGTGAGGATGAACAGGCCGGTGAGCGTGCCCACCAGCAACAGGAGGTAGCCGACGCCGACGCGGACGGCCCCCTTACTCGGCTTCTTCCCCTTGAACAGGTATGGGTTCGAGTCGGCGCCGGTGGCGTTGTAGCGGGCCCGCACCCGCATGAAGCGGATCAGCCGGAACGGCCACAGCTGCCGAAGCAGGGCACGGATAGCCTCGGGGCGCTCGACGGGGAAGTCGAGCCAGTGGCCGCTCGTCTTCAATTGCGACACGTCCGGGTCGCGGTCCGGGTCGTTGACGAACTGGTGGTGCGCGAGGTGCTGCAACCGGTAGTGGTAGATGCTGCTGAACAGCGGGAACATCGTCAGCAGGTCGGTCGCCAGGTCGTTCAGGTAACGGCCGCGGAACAGGATGTGGTGCGAGCCCTCGTGCGCCAGCCCGGTTAGCTGGTGCTGCCCGGCGCCGACGAGCACGATCGCCAGAAGCGCGACGGGGACGTCGAGTAGCCAGTGGAGCCCGAGCGCCTCGCGGCTCTCGAAGAACCACACGGCGCCACCGAGCACGGCCGCGAGGTACAGGTACGTGCGCGCGAGGTAGAACCAGTTGGTCAGGTTGTCGGTCTGCCGCAGGTCCTGCAAGGCGGCCTTGAGGGCCGGGTCGCTCAGGGACTTCGGCGGGGCGTCGGCGAGGCTCATACGGGGTTCCCGGCGGCGTACAGCTTCTTGACCTTGCGGGCGATCAGCCAGTTCGTCAGCCGCGGGAAGTAGCGGTTGAACCGCAGCAGCCGGCGGGCCTCGGAGCCGAGCACCGTCTCCGTCTTGTTGGTGCGGATGGCGGCGATGATACCCGCGGCCACTTCCTCGGGCTTCATCCCCTCGGCGAAGCGCAGGTCGGCCTTCCCGTCCACGCGAATCCAGTTCTTGTCGAAACCGCTATCCGTCATCCCGGGCACCACCGTCAGCGTGTCTACGCCGAACCGGGCGAACTCACCACGCCACGCCTCGGACATGCCGACCAGAGCGAACTTGCTCGCCGAATACTCGGGCCACGCCGGCATCCCCTTGCGGCCGCACATCGACGTGACGTTCACCACGCACGGCTGTGAGCCGTTTTCCAGGTGCGGCAGCGCCACCCGCGTCAACTCGACTGGGCCGAAGAAATTCACTTCCATGACCCGGCGAGCGATGTCCTCAGTCGATGAGACGAAGTGGCCCCAGCTGCCGATGCCGGCGTTGTTCACCAAGATGTCGAGCCCGCCGAACGCGGTAACCGCGGCATCGACGAGCCGGCGGCGGTCGTCGGCGTTGGTGATGTCCGTTGGGACGATGACGTACTCGCCGGTGGGAAGCCCCCGGACCACCCGGTCGAGGGCGTCACGGTCGCGGGAGGCGAGGGCGACGCGGCAGCCGGCGGCGCCGAGGGCCGCGGCGGTGGCGCGGCCGATACCGCCGGACGCGCCTGTCAGGATCACCCGCTTGCCGGTCAACTCGCGCGTCATGGTGCGGCCCCGTCTTGGTCCTCCTAGTTTACCGGGTGTGACGGCGAGTACCGCCAGACAGTCGAGCCGGAAAGCCCCTCCGCGTGAGCGCCCGGCGGCGCGGTTTGCGCGACCGGCACAATCGCACCCGGATTGGGCTTCCGCCGGCCGTTCGGACCGGGGTACGATCCCCATCCCGACCGCCCGACCTTTGCCGGACGTGCCCCGATGCGGTGGCTCCTGATCGGCTACATGTTCCTGTTCATCGACCGGCCGTTCGAGGTCTGGCCGTGGCTCGGCGACCTGCACGTCGAGCGGGTCTACATGCTGTTCACGCTCGCCGTTTGGGCCGCCTACCCCGGCAAGCGCTGGCTCCCCAACGCCCAGCATGCGGCCTACGCCCTCTTCGCCGGCGGCGTCGTCACCGCCTGGGCGATGAGTCCCTGGGCCGACAAGGGACTTCCGACCGTCGAGGACTGGTTCAAAATCGTCGTCTTCTACGTGCTACTGGTCACTACCGTGCACGACGAGAAGGGGCTAAAGCACGTCGCCGTCGGCTTTGTCGCGGTGATGTCGCTGTACCTGCTCCACTCGTTCCGTGAGTACCTCGGCGGCCGGCACACGTACCGGATGGGCATCGCCCGCATGGTCGGCGTCGATACCACGCTCGGCGACCCGAACAGCTTCGGGGCCAGCATCATTTACGCGCTGCCGATCGTGGCCGCGGTGTGGCAGTCGAACCTCGGCGGCCGGCTGGGCAAGTTCACGATCGCCGGGTACGTCGGGCTGTCGAGCCTGTGTATCCTGCTCACCGGCTCGCGCGGCTCGCTGCTGGGTCTGTGCGTGTGGTTCGCCGTCATCGTCTGGGGCACCCGCTACAGGGCGCGGGCGGCGATGGCACTGGTGGTCGCGGCCCCGCTGGCGTTCGTGGCGTTGCCGGACTCGTTGCAGAATCGCTTCGAGACGATCATCAACCCGGAGGTCGGTCCGGCCAACGCCCGCGAGTCGGGCCAGGGGCGCATCGAAGGGTTTTTCACCGGTCTGAATCTGTGGGCGAACAACCCCCTCAGCGGTGTCGGCCCCGGCGTGTGGCGGGCGGCGACGGGGAGCAAAATCGAATCGCACAACCTGTACGGCCAGCTCGTCGGGGAGACCGGGACGGCAGGCCTCGTCGGGTTCGTGGCTGTCGTGGTGGGCTTCTGGCTGAACCTGCGGGCGGTGAAGCGGATGAAGGCTTCGCTGCCGCCGGAGCAGCACAACGACCTGATCTTCACGCTACCTCGGGCAGTCGGCGTGGCGCTTTTTCTCCTCTTGTTGCTGGGGGCGGTGGGGCACAACCTGTTCCGCTTCACTTGGCTGTGGTTCGGCGGCTTCCTCATCATCGCCCGCCACTGCGCCGCCCGCCGCGTCGCGGCGTATCAGCTTGGAGACGTGGCGGAAGAAGAACCCGAGTCGACGGCCGAGGGGTGGCTGCTGCACCCGGCCCACACGCAATAACCGCCGGCGCTTGCCTCGGCCGGGCGGTTCGGCAACAATACGGTGGTTTGCCGTTCCGCGAAGGGGGGCCGCCGTGACCGTCCGCCGCAGGCTACTCGGCTGTGCCACCACCTTCCTCGCCGCCCTCGCGCTCGTCTCGTCCGCACAGGCCCAGCCGCGACCGACTCCGACCCGGATCGACCCCAACGATCCGTCTACCGAGGACGTGAAGCGCCGCCTCGAATCGCTCTTCAACCGCGGTCGCGGAGGCGCCGGCGAGGCCGAACCGCTCCCACCCGGCGTGAACCCCGAGCAGGCACTTCGGCTCGCCGAGCTCGCCAAGCGGTGGGGCATCACCCGCGGCCGCGACGGCAAGTTGCCCCCCGAGCAGGTGGAGCAACTCCAGAAGGATCCGCGGTTCAAGGGCATGCAGCAGGATGCCGGCCCGCCGCCCGGGTTGAACCCCGGCGACGGTCCGCGCCCGACTCCGCGCGGCGAGGGGAAGCTCGACCCGGTCGAGTTCGGCAAGGGCGACTCGGCGGAGAAGGGCTTCACCCAGAAACTCCCGGCGCAGAACGTCCCACAACCGCGGCCGGTGCCGCCGCCCCCACTGAAAAACGACGACCGCCCTCCCCCGCCGCCGACCCCTCCCGAGGCCGGCGCTCGCCCGCAAGACCTGGGCGACCCGGCGATGCCGTGGAACAAGCCGGACACGCCGCAGGACAAAGCCCGGCAGGCCGCCGCCGCGATGTGGGAGAAAGGCATCGGCCCGCTCGACGAGACGCCCGCCGTCAAGAAGGCGCTGTTTGACATCGTCGACGGCGCCGGCGACCTGAAGGACCCCGACGGCAACGGCCTGTGGGACTCGCTCTCCAAGGACTTCAGCGACGGCAAGGGTTTTGGCGACCTGTTCAAGAACTTCGACGGCGTCGACGGCGGCGGCGACTGGGACCTGGGCGGCGGCGCCGACTGGTCGTTCCCGAAGATGAACTGGAACTTCAACTGGGGGAACAGCCGCCCGCCGGACATCGGCACCGCCGGTCCGGCTCGGGAAAGCTGGTTCTCGCGCTGGCGAAAGAGTTCGTCGTCCTCGTCGTCGAGTTCGTCGTCCGGGTCGTCGTGGTTCAGCGGGTGGAAGGCACCGCGCTGGAACATCGGCATCCCGGCACTGAACGGAACCTGGTGGCCGGTCCTTTTCCTGATACTGGCGCTCGTGGGCGGCGTCTTCTTGTGGCGGTTCCTCGCGAAGTACCGGCGGCCGGACGCGAACACCATCGACCCCTACGCCCTCAGCCCGTGGCCGGTCGACCCGCACCACCTCCGCACCCGGACCGACGTGGTGGCGGCGTTCGAGCACCTGAGCGTACTGCTGTGCGGCGAGGTCGCCAAAACGTGGACGCACACGACGATCGCGGCCGCACTGTCCGAGATGGCGATGGCCGAACCCGAGCGGGCGATGATGCTAGCGAGATTGTACGAACTTGCTCGCTACACGCCGATCGACGAGCCGCTGACGACTGCGGAGTTGGCCGAGGCCCGCCGGTTGGTCTGCCGCCTGGCGGGGTTCTCGGACGACTGACGGCACTCCAACCGTAATTCCTCTAGCCGACTCACCCTCACCACGGAACCCCTCCCCTCTTCCGTGGACACAATGTTCTCGCACCGAGTGACGACAGACGTATGGCTCCGCCCCGCCTCCTGCTGACGCTCGCCGTCGCGCTCGCCCCGGCGACGGCGTGGGGGCAGCCGTTGCCCCCCGACTTCGGGGCACCACCGCCCGCCAAGCGGATCAGCAAACTGGGGACGGAGGTCTTCCGCTGGATGCTGCAGGAGCGCGGCGGGCTGAAGCCGCTCGCCGAGAACGAGCTACGCCAGCTCATGAGCCTGGGCGGCACCTTCAGCGATACGGTCGTGATCGTCCTCGGGCCGTGGACGGCCCCGGGCGGCTGGCAGCCCCAGCCTGGTGGCCACGCGATCTCGAACTGGGTGACGGCCGCGTGCACCCGTGGGGGCGCGGTGTTGGTGGCGACCGACACGACGCAAAGCGTCTCGCTGGGCGCGCGGCAACCCTTCAACGTCAGCGGCTTTCGCGTCGTTACTCCCCTGCCCCGCGACGAGTCTCAGGTGTTGAACGGCAATGAAGCAGAGCAGTTCGCCGTGCCGTTCCCGCCGCGCGGTCAGACCGGTCCCGAGTGGGAGTTGTTTGGCGGCGAGCGACCGCTCCTTCGCGTTGTTAACCAGTTGCCGAGTACCCTGAACCGCGTGAAGGAAGGAGGGCTCAAGCCCCTCGCCGGCTACCCGCGGAACGCCCGATTTCAGAACCAGAACCTGCTCCTCGCCGGCCTCGACGACGTGTTCGTCGCCGGCACGGCGTCGATTCACCCGCTGTCGCGCCAGCCGTTCCGGTTCCTGGCCGTAGCCGACCACGCCGTGTTCCTGAACGGCCAGATGATGGCGAGCGACGAACACGGGCCGGCGGACAACCTCGAGTTCACCGACCGCGTCATGACGTTCCTCACCCACGAGGGCGAAGTGAAGCAGCGAACCAAGTGCCTGCTGATCCACAACGGCGAGGTGCTCAGCAACTACGACGAGCTGAACCAGCTCCTCCGCCCGCCGCCCCCACCGCTCCCCAAGCCCGACTGGGAGAAGTTGCAGCCGAAGCTGGTGGACCTCGGCAACCAACTCATCGACAAGGTGCAGGAGAACGACTTCCTCAACCGGGCCGTCGTCGGCAAGAATCCCGACGAGCCGCGCAGCCAGCTCCGCACGCTACTGGGCCTGCTGCTGACGGCGGCGTGTCTCTGGGCAGCGATGTCGCTGGTGCGTAGAGTGTGGGGGGCGCGAGAGCCGACCGACCTGAATGCCGCCCCACCGGGCGGCCGGCCGCCGGCGCCGCCCGACGGGGCCGCGGGCGTCTTCGGTCGTCGTAGCAAGGAGCTGGCAACCCGCGACAACCTGCTCGAACCGGCCCGTGCAGCGTGCCGCGACTTCTTCGATACCGTCGGGCGCCCTCCCGAGCCGGGGGCGCGCCTGCCGAAGGTCGTAATCACCGACGTGGTGAGGAAGCCGGAGACACTGCGGCAGGCGCTCCGCGACCTGTGGGCCGTGGCCTTCGGCCGGCCGACGCCGGTGACGGCGGTGCGGTGGGCGACGCTGGAGCCGCTACTGGCGAGGGCACTGGCGGCACACCGGGATAAGAAGTGGCGGTTCGTTGAGGCCGAGGCCTGGCCGGACGTTTCGACGCGATCGAGGGGCGAGGCATGAGCGCGGTCCCGTCCGTGAACCCCGAGGCGCCCCCGGCGTCCCTGCTGGCCCGCGAGTTGGCCCAGCAGGCGAGCGAGGTCTCCCGCAAGGTCACCGCCGAGGTCGCCCGCGTCGTGGTCGGGGCGGAGGACGTGACGCGGCAACTCCTCATCGCCCTCATGGCCGGCGGCCACGTCCTCCTCGAAGGCGTGCCTGGCGTCGCCAAGACGACCCTTTCGAAGGTGTTCGCCCGACTCCTCGGTTGCCAGTTCAACCGGGTCCAGTTCACACCCGACCTGCTCCCGTCGGACGTGACCGGCACCAGCATTTACGACCGTAACAAGAACGACTTCGTGCTGCGGCACGGGCCGATCTTCACGCAGGTGTTGCTGGCCGACGAGATCAACCGGGCCCCGGCCAAGACGCAGGCGGCGCTGCTGGAGGCGATGCAGGAGTACCAGGTGACGGTGGACGGGCAAACGATCCCGCTGCCGCGGCCGTTCCTAGTGATGGCGACGCAAAACCCCGTGGAGCAGGAGGGCGTGTACCGCCTCCCCGAGGCCCAGCTCGACCGGTTCCTCTTGCGCGTCGAGATGGGCTACCCCGGCTTCCACCACGAGGTGAACCTGCTGAAGCTGCACAGCAAGCCGACGGCCGACGTGCAGCCACTGTTCGACCCCGACCTGATCCTGAGCCTGCAGTCGAAGTTGCCGCACGTGTACGGTAACGAGACGCTGTACCCGTACATCGTGCAGCTGGCCGAGGAGAGCCGCAAGCACCCGGACGTGTCGCTCGGGGCGAGCCCGCGGGCGGCGCTGAACCTTCTCCGCTGCGCCCGCGCGCGGGCGGTCTTGGAAGGCCGCCACTACTTCACCCACGAAGACGTGCAGGCCGTCGCCTACGGCGTGCTCGGCCACCGCCTCATCCTCCGCCCCGAGGCCGAGATCGAGGGCACGGCCGTTGCCGACGTGGTCCGCGACGTCATGGCCGCCGTCCCCGTTCTCGAAAAGGAGTAGTCGCGGATGCTGACCGCCCGCGGCTACTGGTTTCTGGTCCTGGTCGCCTTCCTGCTGGCGCTGGGCGTGGTCGTTCTACCGGACTACTCCGTCGTCCCCGCCATCCTCGGCCTGACGCTGTTCGCGTGGTTCGCGTGGGAGTGGGTGCTGTTCCGCACCCGCGTTCTGGCGTGCGTCCCCCGGCTGCGGGCCGAGCGGCGTCTCGTGCAGGGCGGCCGCGAGGTGCCGATGGTGTGGGCCGGGCTGTCGTTCGAGGTCCGCCTCCGCGTCTCGCACAACGGCTTCGCCCGCCTCCCGTTCGTGTTCCTCGAAGACCGTCTGCCCCAGGCCGCCGACCTGGACGGCGGCTCGAACGGCGGCGCGTACGACATAACCGCCGACGAGCCCGCGAACCTCACGTTCACGCTGAAGGCCCCCGGCCCGGGCGTCCTCCGCTTCGAGGGCGTGCGTGTCCGCATCGCCGACGTTCACGGCTTCTTCCACGTCCGCCGCTTCCTCCGGGACGAGGTCGAGACGCTGATCCTGCCGCCGTTCACCGACGAGGAGGGTCGCCAGCGTGCCGACAAGCGGATGAACACGCTGCCGCCGCCGGGCGGCCACCGGCTGCGTCGCCCCGGTTCCGGCAGCGAACTCCTCGACCTGCGCGACTACATCCCCGGCGACCCGCCGAAGATGATCGCCTGGAAGGCGAGCGCCCGCCGCGACAGACTCATCACGAAGGAGTACGAGAGCGACGTGCCCGTGCGCGCCGTGCTGTTCCTGGACACGTCCGAGGGCGTACGCCTTGGCCCGCCTGGCACCACGCCGCTGGCCCGCATGTCAGCTCTGGCGTCCGGCGTGGCTCAGGCCGCAGCCGCCAACCGCGACCTGGTTGGCCTCACCACGTTCGACGAGGAGGCGGCCGTCGCGCTGAAGCCTGCACGGACGCGTCTCCACATGCTCGGCATGATGCGCCGGCTGGCCGAGGTGGCGGCGTTGCAGCCGACGCCGCGCGGCGCCCCGCCCGTGCAGCTGACCCGCCGGGCCTACCCGCTGGCCGAGGAGCTGTACCCCGAGCTGACCGACCGCAAGCTCAACACCGTGCCGCTGAGCCGCCTCTGGCTGCCGATGCTGGAACGGTGGTGGGGGTGGGTCGTCCTGTTGCTGATCCTCTCGCCGGTGCTCACGACCGCGCTGCGAGCGTACTTCGGGTTGAACGAGAGCGTGCTGGGGTTCATCTACCCCGCCAAGATCGCGCTCTGGTGGATCGACAAGACTGCCGACATGGGCAACTGGCTCATCAGGCACTCTTTCGTGCGGCGCGTCGACGGCATCTTCGGCCTGTTCCTCCGCTTCGGCTGCCTGCTCATC
Organism: Gemmataceae bacterium; assembly: GCA_046350095.1. Lineage (GTDB taxonomy): Bacteria > Planctomycetota > Planctomycetia > Gemmatales > Gemmataceae > Urbifossiella. The sequence continues at coordinate 181,863 of JAXMBA010000009.1, read as the reverse complement.
ACGTTCCTCCTACCGTCGCTGGTCGGCGGCCTAATCTGGTTGATCTATGGCGTCCGCGGCTGGTTCGGGTCAAAGAAGGTGGAGCTGGTGCAGCGAAAGCGGCTGTGCGCCGTGATGGCCCAGCTCGAAGGTACCGGTGTGGACGCGGTCGAGCGGCTCGTTCACGACGACGCCGCCTACGCCGTCCGGGTCGGGAAGTTCCTCGCCGACCGGCAGGTCCGCGTGCCGGTGCCGCTGTACGACGACCTCGGCCGCTACCGCTTCCGCTCGCCGGGAAAGGTGCCGGTCCTGGCGGCCGAGCTGGTAAAGGCTGTGAGCCGGGCGCGCGACAACGAGCTGTACGTTGTCCTTGCCGACCTGGCCGAACTGGGGCCGGACCTGGAGCCGCTGGAGAAGGCGGCGCGCGTCGCCCGTGCCCGCAAGCACCACGTCATGGTCATCCTGCCGTGGCCGGTCGACCTGCCGGCGCCGGACGACAAGCCCACGCCGAAGACCCGCGGGCGCGACACGACGATGAAGACGGCGACCGTGCGGGACGCGCTGGCGAAGCATTATCACGAGCAGTTCCGCCGCGTCCGCCGGGCGCTCGGGCGGAGCGGTGCCACCGTCATCCGCGTGAACGAGACCGACCCCGTCCGGGTCGTCCTCGACCGGCTCGACCGCCTCCGGGGGCTCCGCACCCGCCGATGAGCACCGCCGCCGCCACCGACGACAAGCCCCCCGGCCGGTTCGACGCCCTCGTCGAGCGGTTCGCCGACGGGCGCGTCCGAGCGCTGCTGTTTGCCGGGCTCGGCGGTCTGGCGATGCTGTTCGTCGTGCTGTTCGAGCGCGGCGCAGACGTCGGCGGGGTCATGATTCTGGTGCTCGGCGCCGCCGGTCTCGTCCTCGGCTGGCGCGGCTCGCCGACGTTCGTCGTCCTCATCCTGCTCTACTTCCTCGTGTTCCCCTACGGCCTGCCGCCGTGGGAGGAAGACCCGTTCGAGTTGCAGGAGGGTACTTTCCGCGTCGCCGACCTGATGCTTGCCGCCGCTCTCGTGGTCTACTTGTCGGCGCACTACCGGTTGCTCGGCCTCACGTCCCTGGCCATTCCGCCCGAGCCCGCCGGCTTCGGCCACAAGCCCACGCAGCGGAAGCGGCCCGCCGACTTGGTCCGCAAGGGCGAGCTACCACGACTGTTCTACCTCGCCGCGGCCGTGGTCGTGCTGGGGCAGATCGTTTGGAGTATCGTCATCAACCTGGAAGTGGACGTTCTTGCCGACTTCCCGCTGCGGACCGCCGAGGGGCCGGTGTGGCGGCGCGACGGCGGCGACATGAGCCCCTGGCGGACCCGGTTGACTGTCGTCGTGGGCCTGATCTTCTTTGGCACGCTGCTCGCCCGGTTGGTGTTCGGCTACTGGCGGCTGCGGACGATGACCCCGGCCGAGGGGGCGATGCTCCTCACCGACGCCGGCTGGAACGAGACCAAGCGGGAACGGGTGCGCGTGGAGTCGTGGCGGATGTGGGGCGTGAAGCACGTCGCCGACCGCGTGCGGGCCGGCTTCGGCAAGAGGGGGAAGCGATGACGTACTGGCTCCGCGAAATCGGCGGCTGGCTGCTGGTGCTGGCCGGCCTGTACTTCTTCGCCCAGGCCTTCGACTTCTTGCTGCGCAAGCGGGTGTTCGAGGCCGGGCCGACTGTGGTGATCGGCTTCGTCATCTTCCGCGGCGGCATTCACATCCTGAAGGTCGCGGTGGCGGCGCAGGCCGCGCGCAAGCTACCGCTGGCCGTTGCCGAGACCCGCCGCCGGCCGCGGGCGGCGACCAAGCCGGTCGGCCCCACGGCGAACAAGGCGGTTGTGCCCGGCCCGCAGAACCCCGCCCGCCGCCGTGACCCGCTCGGCACCGCCGGCCGCTCCTGACGCCGACACCCGGGTTTTGATTTTTGTTTCGGGCGAGCCCTCTCACGGGTCGCGGAAACATGTCACGCGATCAGATTAACGCCGGATCACGCCAATCGTGACACGTGCGAATGCCGCAGGTCGCTTCGTCTCAACGGGTTCCGCCAGTTGCACACTCTCACGCCGATCACCCCGAGCGTGCGTGCGGTGTTCTTCGACGCCGTCGGCACCCTGCTACTCCCAGCCGAGCCGCCGGCCGACACGTACGCGACGACCGCCCGACGGCAGGGCGTGGTTGTCGACCCGTGCGTCGTTCGGACGCGCTTCGTTGCCGCCTTTCGGGCAGAGGAATCGGCCGACCGGGCCGCCGGCTGGGTGACGGCCGAGGCGCGTGAGCGCGAGCGCTGGCGGCGGATCGTCGCCGCGTCGCTCCCCGAGTTGCCGGACCCGGCCCGCGGCTTCGCCGAGTTATTCGAGCACTACGCCCGCCCCGACGCCTGGAGCGTTCACCCCGACGCCGCGGACGTGTTCGCGGACCTTGCGCGGCGCGGCGTCGCGGTCGGCATCGGCTCGAACCTCGACGACCGGCTGACGCGGGTGGTGGCGGGGCACCCCACGCTCGCACCCGTCGCGGGGCGGGTTGTCGTGAGTGCGGCCGTCGGATTCCGGAAGCCGTCGGGTCGGTTCTTCGCGGAGGTGGTGCGGGCCGCGGGGTGTGAGGCGGGTGAAATCGTGTTCGTCGGCGACGACCGGGAGAACGACTACCTCGGGGCGGCGGCGGCGGGGCTTGTGCCAGTGCTGCTGACACCGCGCGACGAGGGGCCGGCGGTGCGACGGGTCGGGCGGCTCCGCGATCTCGTCGGGCCGGCTACCAGCTGGCCGGAACAATCGGGGGACTGGTAGCCGGCCACACGTCGAATCACGTGAGTTCGGCGTGCAGGTCTTCCATCGCCGCCTGGGCGGCGCGGAAGCCGCTGGTCATCGCCCCGTCGATCGAGCCGTTGTCGCGGTGGTCGCCACACACGTACAGCCCGGGCCACAACCGCACCGGGCGCTGCCAGGGGTCGAGCTTCCCCGCCGTCTGGTCCGGCAGCGCGTGGGCGATGCGGTCCACGCGCAGGAGTCGCCAGCCGTCGACTGGCGTCCCGTACCACGCCCGCAGTTGGTCCCGCGCCCGCCGGTCGAGCGCCGCGTCGTCGTCCTCGGGTACGCCGACCACCGCGGCGGCCAGCAGCGCCCGGCCCGGCGGGGCGTACCTCGGGGCCGCATTCGACATCACCACCACGCTGTTCACCGGCCCCCGCCCTTCCCCGTCGAGCATCAGAATCGGTTCGGTCACCGGCGGCCGGTCGGCGGCGTACCACAGCGTCGTGCTGCCGTTCGAACCCGGGTCGGGCACCTCGTCGCCGAGCAGGCGAGCCGCGGCCGGCCCCTCGGTGGCGACCACGACCGCCCGCGCCCGCAGGGTCTCGCCGTCGGCCAGTGTGACCTCGCGGTGGCCGAGTTGCCGCACTGCGGCCCCCAGCCGAACCGACCCGGCCGGCAGCCCGGCCGCGAGTTGATCGGGGATGGCTTGCATTCCGGCGTCCGGCACCGCGCCCGGACCCTCGGCGAAAGTGCGGAACACGAAGCGGAAGAAGCGGCTGGACGTGGTCAGTTCCTTGTCCAGCGCGACGCCGCCGAAGAACGGGCGCCACAGTCGGTCGATCATCTTCGGGCCGAACCCGGCGGTGTCGCGGAGGAGGTCGAGCGTGAGTCGCTCGTCCTTCGCGGTCTGGGCGTCGAGCCGGCCGCGGCTGAGGTTCCAGTACAGCTTGACGAACCGGAGCTTGTCGGCTGCCGAGCCGACCGGGTTGAACAGCGACAGCGCCGCGAACGGCTCGCTCCGTGGGTCGGCGACGCGGTAGAAGCGACCGCCCACTCGTACTAGCGCGCCGCGGGTGAACGGCTTCAGATCGAGGGCGGCGAGGTCGAGCACCCGCCGCCCCTCGGAATAGGCGGTGAGGTAGATCTGAAACCCGCGGTCGAGGCGGAAGCCGTCCACGGTGTCGGTGCGGACCCGCCCCCCCACGCCGTCGGACGCTTCGAGGACGCGGAACGAGACACCGCACTCGGCGAGCCGCTTGCCGCAGCACAGCCCGGCGAGCCCGGCCCCGACAATCAACACGTCCGGTTCATCAATCAACAGCCGCCCTCCGGAGGTTCGACGCGGGCCGCACCCCGCAATTCCTGGGCCTTCGTTGCCCTACTTCGACCGGAGTCGCGCCGCCAGCTTCGGGAGCAATTGCTGGACGAGGCCGTCGGCCTCGGGTCCGATGTCAGCGAACAACGGGTCGCCGGCCGCGCCGAGTTCAGCGTAAAGCGTCATCTGCCCGATCTCACGGGCTAACCGCTGGCACTCCCGCTTCGTCGCCCGGGGTTCGCTCGGGGCGGCCAGTGTCTCGCGGGCCTCGGCCACCTGCTGCGTGAGGAACGCGGGGTTGTCGCGTGCGATTCCGGGGTCGGCGAGGAGAGCCGCCCGCGACGCCGCGACGCCGGCCGGTTGCGTGGCACCGCCGAGCCGCACGAGGAGGGCGTGGGTGAACGTGGCCGGGCACCACAGGCTGTAGTTCACGCGGTCTCCCGGGAGCGGCGGCGGCTCGGGCACCGCGGCCGCGACCGCCGCGGCGACCGCCGCCGCCTCACGGGGGCGTTCGAGCGCCCAGAGAAACGCCACGAGCTCGGCCATCTCGAACAGCACCGCCGACTTGGTCACCGACCAGCGCTTGACAAGTCCGGCCTTGAACTTCGCCACGTAGGGGTTCGACTCGCCGACCGGGTGCGCCTCCGGGGGCGGCGCGGGGGCAGGTTGCTTGGCCATCCGGGACGCCTCGTCGGGGTCGTTGTCGGGCTGCCCATCACGTCGTCGCCGGCACGACCTCCTGCGGCAGGTGGTCGGTCGGCTTGAGCCGGTCGCGGACCTGGCGGCTGGCGACGCGGTTGATCACCTCCAGGTACGCCAGCGCGCTCGCCTCCACTACGTCCACGCTCACCGCCCGGGCCTTCGACCGCCGGCCGCGGTGTTCGATCTCTACCTGAGCCTCGCCCAGCGCGTCCATGTCCTGCGTCACGGATCGGACGCGGTAGTCCACCACCTTCACCGGCAGGCCCGTCACCCGGTCGATCGCCTTGAACAGCGCGTCGATGGGGCCGTTGCCGACGGAGGCGTCGCGGTGGACGCTTCCGTCCGCGTGGCGGAGCGACACGGCCGCCGACGTCTGCGAGCCGGTGCCGGCGGTGCTGGTGAAGCCGATCAGAGTCCACGTGTTGCCGGCGTCGAACTGGAGCTGGTTCTCCGCCAGCGCCTCGATGTCGGCGTCGTACACCTCCTTCTTCTTGTCGGCCAGCTTCTTGAACTCGTCGAACAGCCGGTTCAGCTGCTCGTCGGTCAGGTGGTAGCCGAGGTCGGTGACGCGCTGCTTCAGGGCGTGGCGGCCGCTGTGCTTGCCGAGCACCAGCTCGGTGCGGGCGATGCCCACGTCCTCGGGCCGCATGATCTCGTACGTGCTCCGCTCCTTCAGCATGCCGTCCTGGTGGATGCCGGCCTCGTGGGCGAAGGCGTTCTGCCCCACGATAGCCTTGTTCCGCTGCACCGCCATGCCGGTGATGTGGCTCAGTTTGCGGCTCAACGGGTACAGGAGTCGGGTGTTGATGCCGGTGGTCAGGCCGTAGAAGTCCTGCCGCGTCTTCAGCGCCATCACCACTTCTTCCAGCGCCGTGTTGCCGGCCCGCTCGCCGATGCCGTTGATGGTGCACTCCACCTGGCGGGCGCCCTCCATCAGCGCGGACAGGCTGTTCGCCACGGCCAGCCCCAGGTCGTCGTGGCAGTGGACGCTCAGCACGACGTTGTCCACGCCGCGGACGGTCTTCTTCAGGTGCCGGATGACGGAGGCGTAGTGCTGCGGGGTGGCGTAGCCGACGGTGTCGGGGATGTTCAGCGTGGTGGCGCCGGCCTCGATGGCCTTCTCCACCACCTCGGTGAGGAAGTCGAGTTCGGTGCGGGCGGCGTCCTCGGGCGAGAATTCGATGTCGGCGCACAGGTCGCGGGCACGTTTCACGCCCTCGACGGCGCGGGCCACGATCTCCTCGCGCGTCATCTTCAGCTTGAACTCGCGGTGGATGGCGCTGGTGGCGAGGAAGACGTGGATGCGGCCGCGGGCGGCGTCCTTCACCGCCTCGCCGGCGCGGTCGATGTCGGCCGGGTTACACCGGGCCAGGCCGCAGATCACCGGCCCCTGCACCTTCTGGGCGATGGCGCGGACGCTCTCGAAGTCGCCGGGCGAGGCGATGGGGAAGCCGGCCTCGATCACGTCCACGCCCATGTCCGCGAGGGCCAGGGCCAGTTCCATCTTCTCGCCGGGGTTCATGCTGCAGCCCGGGCTCTGCTCGCCGTCGCGCAGCGTGGTGTCGAAGATGACGACGCGGTTGGGGTCGGTCGGCGGCATCGGCGGTCCTCACGGAGATCGTGGTGGTGTAAACGCGAACGGCCCCGGAACCAGAGGTCCGGGGCCGCGAAGGTCGGTCGGGTCGGGCGGTCAGCCGACGCGACGGGACGAGCGAGCCCCGACCTGCGTAAGCAGGCACAGGAGGTCGTCGGCAAGTCGCGTGGTGCGGGCCATCGGAGTCCGTGCGTGTTTCCACCGGCAGTGTACACGGCCGCCCCGGGCGGGGCAACGGGATTCAGCGGAAGCGGCGGTACGCCGGGTACGCGCCGACGTTCGGGTTCGCCTCGCGGTTGAGGAACACGTCGTACCACGCGACCCCGGCGGCGACGGCCGGGGCGAAGCCGTCCTTCCCGCCGGCCTGCCGCAGCTCCACGCGCAGCCGGTCGCCGTCGCGGCGGGCGGTTACGGCCAGCGGCGGCAGCGCGTCGAGCGCCGCCCAGAGGCCGTCGATCGCCTTCTCCTCCGCCTTCGACTGCGCCTCCGGCGGCGGGGACGTTGCCGTCCGGGCCGACGCGGGCCGACAGGGCGCGGCGGCGTCGGCACGCGCACGACCGGCCCGCGGCGCCCCGGCCGCGAGCAACGCCCGCGCGGTGCCGCCGAGCCGCACGAAGCCCGCGAGCGCGACGGCGGCGGTGTCCGCGGGGAGCGCGACCGGCGACGGGCCGGCGCTCAGCGCCGCGGCGACGGCGGCGCGGTCGAGCCCGACGGCGACCGCCGCGTCCTTCCGGGCGTAGTGGACGGCCGCGTTCCACGGCAGGCCCGCCCCCGGAAGTGACATCACCTTGACGCCGTCGATCGACTCCGACCCCGGCTGCACGGCGTCGCCGCCGGTCAGGTCGGCGTGCAGCTTCGGCAGGAACTCCTCCCACGCGGCAGCGACCTCCGCGGTCTCGGCGTGCAGCACCACCGTGGGGAGCGGCGGCACGCCCTTCCCCAACTGCTGGTGCTTCGGCGCGAACACCGTCACGGCCCGCGTCCGGCCGACGAGGGAGTCCGCGAGTCGGGTCTTGGTGCGGGCTTCGATCTCCTTGACCGCCTCGGCGGGCGTGCGGCCGAGGGTGCCGGTCGCCTTCCCGGCCGCGTCGAGGAAGCCGAGCACGGCGGCCGCGCGGCCGTTCTCCGGGAACGACACCGTGACCGCGAACGCCCCGGCGCCGCTCGCGTGGCCGAGGAACTCGGCCTTCGCCCCGGGGCCGGACAGAACGGTCAGCAGGGGGCTCGTCGTGCCGGGGGCGAACGTCGCGGACAGGTCGGCCGCGAGGCCGCCGTCGCGGAAGCGGACGGTGCCGGCGACGTGCCGCACGGCCTTGCCGCCGCCGAGCACCCGGAACCAGCCGAGGGCGTCGGGCTCGGGGCCGTCCTCGGCCGCGCGGCGGGCCGCGTCGAGCTTGGCGACGAGCGCCGACGCGTCGGCGTAGACGAACAGGCCGGGGCCGTCGCTGGCGTCGCGGGCGGCCTTGAACGCCGCCACGCCGCCGAGGCCGGCGACGCTCTTGCCACGGTATCGCGTCAGCACCGCGGCGACGGCCGCCTTGCTGGTGCCGTACACGAACAGCCCCGGCGTGTACGCGGCGGTCGCCTCGTGGGTGCCCTCCGCGGGCGGCTTCGTGTTGTCGAACTTCTGCTGGCCGGTGTTCGGGTCGAACGACGGCTGAGGGACGCGGAACTGGTACACCGGCACGCCGTCCACGGCGGCGACGCGGCGGACGTGGGCCAGCGCCAGGAAGCCCCGAGCAGCGAGCCCGGCGGCGGCGCTGTCGCCGGTGAGCACGGCCACGACCGCTTCGGGGTCGCCGGCGTCGGTGAACCCGGTGACGCCGGCCGCGATCCCGCCGAGCCGGCCGACCTCGGACGCGAGTTCGGGCGACGCCAGCAGCCCGAGCACGGCCAGTTGCGGCTTGCCGAGGATGTCGTGCGCCGTCTTTCCCGCGTCGCGGCGCGCGTCCACGAACTTCGCCACGTCGGCCAGCGGGCTGCCGGCGAGCGCGGCCGTGACCTGCGGCGCGAGCTTGCCCGCCTCGCGCACCTCGACGTAGGCGAGGGTGTCGGCCGGGAACAGGTCGGCGACCGGGGGGTCGTCCGCGCGGAGCGGCGGGGCGGCGGCGGCGACGGCGAGCACGGAGCAGACGAGGCGGTACACGCGGGGGCTCCGTCGGGGTCAGCGTCGGGGCGACAGCCGGGCCAGGGCGGCCGCGGCTTCGGTCGTCAGCCGGTGGTGCGCCGGCCCGGCGGCCCAGCGCGCCAGCACGGCGCGCGCGGCCGGCGTGCCGACCGCCTCCAGCACCTCGGCGGCGCGGATCGCACGCAGGTCGTCGGGCCGAGTCGGCGGCGCGGCCAGGCGCGTCAGCAGGTCGCCGGCCAGGCGTCGCACTTCGGCGGAGGGCGGCGCCGCGACGACGGCCCGCAGCGCCGGACCGGCCTCGGCGCCAATCTCGCCCAGTTCGCGGGCCGCGGTCTGGCGCGTCGGGAATTCGGCGTGCCCGAGGTCGGCCACGAGCCGGGCCACGCGCGCGGCCGGCACCGCGGTCGGCACGGGGATGCGTTCGCCGAGCAGCTTCACCGCCGCGTCGGGCGCCCGGAGGAAGTACGCAATGCCGCGGTGGGCCGCGGCCGCGTCGGGCGCCGCGAGCAGCGCGTACGCCTCGTCCGCGCCGGCGACCGCCGCCGCCGGCGCCGGCCGGGCGGTCGCGTCCCACACCAGGGCCGTGCCGTCTGCCGACGCCGACAGCAGCCGGGTTCCGTCGGCCGAGAAGCGGAGGCCGGTCACCATCCCCTCGTGCCGGTCGAAGGACACCAGTGCGTCCCCCGTCTTCACGTCCCAAACGGTGATGGCGCCGCCGGAGCTGCCGGTGGCCACCCGCGCACCATCGGGCGTGAACGCGGCACAGCCGAACGTCGCCTCGCCGACGCCGACCGGCAGCCGGCGCCCCGGGGTGCCGGCCCGCAGGTCGAACAGCGTCACCTCGACCGCGTCCACGACGGCGAGCCAGCGGCCGTCGGGCGAGAACGTCAGTTCCTGTGGGTCGGCCGGGCCGGGAACCTCGAACCGCTTCCGGCCCGTCGCCACCTCGTACACCGCGACCGGGTTCGCACTCACCGCCACGAGCCGGCCGTCGGCCGACAGCGCCCCGATCGAGCGCCCTTCCGCCGGTCCGGCGGCCAGGCTCCGCACCTGTGTCCCGGTCTGGGTGCTGTAGACCCCGCTGGCGGTACCGCCGAACATGCCGATCCGCGTCGCATCGGTCGGCGAGAAGGCCACGTACGGCGGCTCGCCCGCCGGGAGCGGGAACTTGGCGACCAGCTTCTGCTTCACCACGTTGCGGACGTGCAACTCGGTCACGTCGCCGACTTTGCCGAGCCCCGCCGCGAGGCCGGAGCGCGCGTCCCAGAACACGCCGCCTTCGTCCACGAACTCCGTGGGGAACGACCCGCCGGCCTTGCCCGTGGCCGGGTCGAAGGTCACCACCGTCCCGTCGGCAGCCAGTGCCGACGCGACCTTGCCGTCGGCCGAGAAGCCCGGGTCACTCATCGGCGGTAGGCGCTCGACGACGGGGCCGCTGCCGTCCTTCGGGTTCCACACGCGGATGCCGCCGGTGTCGTCCATCGCCGCCACCCACGCCGCGCCCGGGGCGACGGACAACGGCGTCTGAGCGGCCACACCGGCGGGCGCCGCCCAGCCCTCCTTTTCCTGGCCTGTCGCGGCGTCGAGGCGCGACACGCTCCCGTCCTCCTGCACAGTCAGAATCGATTTCCCGTCGGGGGCGAAGCGGACCGCGTGGGCCGGCGCCTCGGGCGCGGTGAAGCCCTCGACGACTTCCTCGGAGTCGGTGTGGTACAGCGTCAGCGGCGCGCCGCACAGAGCGAGCCGGGTGCCGTCCGGGGAGAAGGTGAAGTCCACGAAGTCGTTCTGGGGGGCGGGGTAGGTTCGCACGCGGCGGCGGGTGCCGAGGTTCCACAGCCACACGCCGGTGCGCGACCCGGCCGCGGCGAGCCACCTGCCGTCCGGCGAGAAGACGACCCGCTGCGGCGGCTGGTCGCCGGGCACGCGGAGCTCGCCTGCACGGTCGCCGGTGAGCTTGTCGACCAACACGATCCCGTTCGGCACCGCCGCGGCGACCAGCTTCCCTTCGGGGTGGACCGCGAGGGCCGTCGTTCCCTCCGGCGGCAGCGTGCCCGGCGGCAACTCGCGGACGCGCCCGCCGGCGAACGGCTCCCACACGCGGAGTCGCCCGTCGAACGTGAACAACACCGAGCGGTCCGGGGCGACGGCCGCCGCAGCGACCGGGGTGGCCAGCCGGGCCACCTCCTTGCCGGTGGCCGCCTCCCACACCCGGAAGCCGTCCTCGGTGGCCGACGTGCTCAGGAGGTGGGTAGCGTCCGGGAAGAAGCCGAGCCCGGTAAGGGCGTTCCCGTGCCGCAGGCGGACGGAGCCGAAGCGGGCGAGCGCCCCGGCCGGGAGCGGGTCGCCGTTGCGGTCGAACCGCTGCGGCCCGGCCGGGGTGGGAGCCGCCGGGCGCGAGGCCCGGGGATGCCGGACGTCGTCGCCGCTCGACAACACGCGCGGCGGGATCGGGGCGGGTGCGGGCGGCGGCTGGCCCGCCGCCGGGAGCGCGGCGAGTGCGACGAGCACGGCGGACGGTACGGCACGCGGCATCCTCCGCCTCAGTTCCGTGCGAGTCGTCCAGCCGATGACGTTGACGAGCAGGCGGCGGAAGTTCGCGTCGCGGAAGTCGTCGGGGTGGCCCAGCGACGTGTAGAACACGCGCTGGGTCCCGCGGCCGCGCAGCCACGCCACCGGCTCGTCCTGCTTCGGGGATGGCCCCGCGCAACAGCACCGTCACGTCCGACGCCACCGCCGGGTTCTTGTACAGGCTGCCGTTCGACTTGAAGGCCGCGACGCCCTTGAGCACCGGGTGGTTCCGCGCCGCCTTCTCGGGCGTGACGTCCGCGACCACGCCAGCGCCGAAGTGCCCCTTGTAGTCGCCGCCGAACACCTCGGCGTCCATCGGCAGCCAGTTCTGAAACCCGTGGCTCGCGGTCCGCACGCCGACGACCGGCTTCCCCGACGCCACGTACTTCTTGACCCGCTCCAGGTCCGCACCCGTGATCTGGAGCCGGCGGGTGAAGAACACCGCCACGTCCGCCTTCTCCAAAGCCTCCAACCCCGGCAGGGTCGCGTCCTTCTCGGCCTTCGCGGCCACGGTGACGCACTCGACCGGGTACGCCGCCTCCAGGTGCCTGGCGAACCCGGCCAGCGACTCGTTCGACTTGTACTCGAACGACCCGGACACGAGCACGACCCGCAACTTTCCCTTCGCCGCCGGCGCGGGCGGGTCGGCCTTCTTCGGCGCGTCCGAGGTCAGGAACGCGAACAGGTCGGCGACCTGGGCGTCGGTGAGCGTGTCGAGCAACTTCTCGGGCATCAGCGACACCGCCGACGGCGTCAGCGTGTCGATGTCCGCCTTGTTCAGAACGGTCTTCACCACCTGGTCGTTGACGACGTTCACGAGCGTGACGGAGTCGCCGGCCGACGGTTCAATGATGCCCGTGAGCCGCCGGCCGTCGAGCGTTCCGACGCTCTGCACGACGAACTCGGGGCGGATGTAGCCGGACGGATCGACGATCTGGGCCAGCATGTAGCCGCGGTTCTTGCGGTCGGCAGTAGTGAGGTCGGGGCCGACCTTGCCGCCCTCGCCGTGGAGCGTGTGGCAGGCCGCACAGTGCTTCGTGTAGAGAGCCTTGCCGCGACCGGCGTCGGCGTCCTTCTCACGACTCACGGCGACGTTCAGCCACGAGATGCGAGCCTGCTTCTCGCCGGCTGTCGCCGCCTGGAGCTTGCCGAACTGCTTCTCGACCATCGCAGTGAGCGCGGCGTCGTTCAGCCCGACCGCGGCCCTGGCGTGCTCGACGGTGAGGTCGGCTTTCGGGAACGTACCCGCCTCGACGCGGCGGAACAGCTCTTTCCCCCACGCAGGGCGGCTGAGGAGGAGTTGCACGCCGCGCAGCTTCACCTTCGGCGACCATGATGGGTAGCCGTCGAGTACGAGAGGCGCGACTGCGGTATCGTCGAACGCTTCGAGCCCGCCGAGGAAGCCGACGCGGAGCGCGTCCGACTTCGCCTTGACGAGTCCGACGCCGAACGCGGCAAGGGTGCCTTCGGGCTTCACCTGCTTGGCGAGGTCGATGGCTTTGAGCCTCGCGGCCTCCGGGAGCGACTCCTCGGTGACGCGCGTTGCAACAGAGCGAAGTGCGGCCGGGTCGCTCATCCTGGCCAACACTTCGAGCAGCGAGTCGTCGTAGGGCCGCTTGGTGCGAAGGGCGGCGAGGTCGGCCCGCAACTCGGCCGGTATGCCCGGAAGCGACTTACCCTGGAGGGCCGTCGCCATCCCCTTCAGGAGCGGGTCTGGGCCGTGCTTGTCCCAAGCGGCGAAGAGGGCGCCGAGCACCTTGAGACTGTCCGGATTGTCGGCCGCCATCAGCCGGCGGGCCGTCTTCTCGGCGAGCTGCTGGTAGACCGGCCCGGTCGAGCCGTCGTCGCCGGGTAGCCCGCCGTGCCCGCCCGGGTTCGGGTGCTTGGTAATGGTCGCTTCGACGGCCCACCACAGCAGCATCTGCAACGTGGCGTCCTTCTCGATCAACCGGTTCGCCTTCAGGTCGCCGATGAGGAACGACGCCTGGGTCGCCTTCATGGTGCGGGCCGTGCAGGCGAGTTGCGCGACCACGATCGGACTGGGGTCAGTTGCGGCGAGGGACTTCAATTCGTCGGCTGCGAAGTCGGTGCCGCCGGGCAACTCGCCGAGCAGGCGCACCGCCCACGCCCGGACGTGTTCGTCCTGGTGACGGAGCAGCGACTGGCCGAGCGGGCCGTCGAACCCGCCCGCCCCGAAGAGTGCCCACAGGTGTTCGAGCGCGACGACGTCGGATTTGCCGAGTATCCGGTCGCGGAGGGGTCGGTGCGACGCCGGGTCGCGCCGCTCGGCTAGCACCAGCCGGGCCTCGTTCCGCCACCACTTGTTCGGGTTCCGCAACTCGGCGATCACGTCGGCCGTAGGCAGCTTGCGGAGGTTCTTCACCACCGGCTTCGGCGTGCCGCCGTAGTCGAGCCGGTAAACGCGGCCGTTCGTGCGGTCCCAGCTGTCCACGGGGTCGAGGTGCGCCGCACGCTTGTCGGTGAAGTCCACGACGTAGACGCAGCCGTCCGGCCCCTGGAGGCAGTCCACCGGGCGGAAGTGGTTGTCGTCCGTCTCGATGAGTTCGCCACCGTGACTCGCCTTGAACGACGCCCCGACGGGGTCGAGCTTGTGCCAGTAGACGGCGTTCGACAACAGGTTCGCCGCGACGTACTGGTTGCGGTAGCGCGCGGGGTAGCGGTCGGCCTGGTAGACGACGCCGCCGCACGTGACGTGACCGCCGCGGAAGCCCGTGTACGGCACGTGGTCGAAGTAGCCGTACGTGTGCGGGTTGTGCAGCGGGCCGTGCTTCGAGAAGCCCTTGATGTAGTACGCCAGTGGGAACTGGTGCAGGCACGCGAATCCGCCCCAGTTCGTGCCGGCGATGGCCTGGCCGTGCTGGTCGAAGTCGAGGCCGTAGGTGTTGCCGCCGCCCTCGCTGAACAGCTCGAATCGCTTGGTGAGCGGGTGGTAGCGCCACAGCCCCTGCTGGAACTCGACGACCGGCTCGGCGGGGTGGGCCGGGTTCTTGATGCGGCAGGTGCTGGTGCTGCCGGCGGCGCCGTAGAGCCAGCCGTCCGGCCCCCACTGGAGCGAGTTCGCCAGCGAGTGCGTGTCGTCCATGCCGAAGCCGGTGAGCAGCACCTCGGGGTTGCCGTCGGGTACGTCGTCGGCGTTGCGGTCGGGGTAGAAGAGCAGGTACGGCGGTTGTGCGACGTAGACGCCCCCGTGGCCGAGACAGAACCCGCTGGCAATGTTCAGCCCGCTGACGAAGTCCTTCGACTTGCGATAGACGCCGTTCTCGTCGGGGTCGCTGAGGATGGTGATGCGGTCGGCACCCTTCGGCCCGTGCGGCGGCGGCTCCGGGACGCGGTCCCAGACCGTGCGGAGGTACTGGTCCTGGCGAACGGGCTTGAGGCCGGCGTAGTTAGGGTACTGGAGGTATTGCAGCACCCACATCCGGCCGCGGTCGTCGAAGCTGATGCTCGTTGGCTGGCAAATCATTGGCTCCGACGCGACGCACGTGACGGAGAAGCCCTCGGGCAGCTTCATTCGCTTCACGGCCTCGTCGGGGCTTGGCCCGTCGGCATGCGCGGGGAAAGGGACAAGAGCCAGGAGGGCGGAGAGGAGAAACCGACGTGGCATCGCGACGCGCTCCGGTCACGGGTCGGCGGGCACTAGCAGCATCCGGGATAGGGAGCGTGTTTGCAAGGGGCGGACGGAAAAGAAGAAGCCTCCCGCAACCGGAGTTGCGGGAGGCTCAAAGTTATGCCGGCGATGACCTACTCTCGCGCTGGACGCACTACCATCGGCCCCGGGTGCTTATCGGCCGTGTTCGGGATGGGAACGGGAGTTTCCACCCGGGCATGGTCACCGGCAATTCGGGTGCGGGCGGTTCTCTCGAAGCGCCCGCGTGTACGGGAGTCAACGTGGTGATGCGAGGAAGTCGTGTCCGCGTGTGCCACTCCGACAGCGGGCCGGCGGCCGAGGCCTCTACCTCCGGGGTGTCCCGGGGGGAGGGGCGGTGCGGCCAAACGGTCGGCTGTTAGTACCGGTCGGCTGAGCGGATCGCTGCGCTGCACAACCGGCCTATCGACCCGGTCGTCTCCCGGGAGCCTTCATCTTTACGAACCGAGACCTGGATCTTGGGGGGAGTTTCACGCTTATATGCCTTCAGCGTTTATCCGTTCCGCACGTGGCTACCCCGGCGGTACCGCTAGCCGCGATAACCGGCACACAGGGGTGCGTCCCTCCCAGTCCTCTCGTACTAGGGAGGAAGCCCCGCGAGTCTCGTCCGCCCGCAGCAGATAGGGACCGACCTGTCTCACGACGGTCTAAACCCAGCTCACGTACCACTTTCATCGGCGAACAAGCCGAACCCTTGGGAGCTTCTCCACCCCCAGGACGTGATGAGCCGACATCGAGGTGCCAAACCTCCTCGCCGCTATGAACGCTCAGAGGAGATAAGCCTGTTATCCCCGGGTACCTTTTATCTGTTGAGCGGACGGCCCTTCCATCCGGGACCGCCGGATCACTAACCCCTGCTTTCGCACCTGCTCGCCCCATCGGGCTCGCAGTCAAGCCCCCTTCTGCGTTTGCGGCTCGAGGCCCGATTGCCGACCGGGCTGAGGGGACCGTTGGGCTCCTCCGTTACCGTTTGGGAGGAGATCGCCCCAATCAAACTGCCCACTTAGCACGGTCCCCGGCCGGGGCCGGACCGGGGTTAGAATTCAAGCACGGCAAGGGTGGTGTTTCATCGACGGCTCCCCCGCTCCGAGAAGCGGGGTTCACGGCCTCCACCTACGCTACGCATGCCGGGCCTAAACCCAATACCAAGCTGCAGTTAAGGTTCACGGGGTCTTTCCGTCTAGCTGCGGGTATGTCGCATCTTCACGACAACTACAGTTTCACCGAGTCTCTCGTGGAGACAGTGGTCCAGTCGTTACGCCATTCATGCAGGTCGGAACTTACCCGACAAGGAACTTCGCTACCTTAGGACCGTCATAGTTAGCGGCCGCCGCTTACCGGAGCTTCGGTCGCGAGCTTCGGGTTGCTAACCCCTCCCTTAACTTACCGGCACCGGGCAGGCGTCAGTCTGTATACCGCGGCTCACGCCTTCGCACAGACCTGTGTTTTAGTAAACAGTCGCTAGACCCGCGCTTTTCGCTGCGGCTCACCCGGAGGTGCCGCCCCCTTATCGAGTTACGGGGCCAATTTGCAGAGTTCCTTCACGAGAGTTCTCTCGAGCGCCTTGGAATACTCATCCCACCCACCTGTGTCGGTTTTGGTACGGTTTCCGCGCGGCACTTCTTGCCGGCGGGTCCGGGATATCGGGGTCTTAATCGCCCTGAGGCAATCTGGTAAGCCTGCACCCTTCCCCCACCGGGTTACACCGCACGGGGCAGGAATATTAACCTGCTCCCCGTCCCCTACGCCTCTCGGCCTCGGGTTAGGCACCGGCTGACCCTGGGCGGATTTACCTTCCCCAGGAAACCTTAGGTTTACGGCGGACGGGATTCTCACCCGTCTTATCGTCTACTCGTTCCGGCATAATCACTTGCACGCGCTCCACGGCCCGTCGTCCGTACCGCTTCGCCGCACGTGCAACGCTCTCCTACCGCGTGTATCGCTACACACCCGCCGCTTCGGCATGACGCTTGAGTCCCGTTCATTATCGGCGCGGAACCCCTCGACCGGTAAGCTATTACGCACTTTTTAAATGGTGGCTGCTTCTAAGCCAACATCCCGGCTGTCCTCGGGGTTCGACCTCCTTTCGCACTGAGCGTCATTCGGGGGCCTTAGCGGGCGGTCCGGGCTGTTCCCCTCTCGGCCCTGGAGATTGTCCCCCAGAGCCTAGCTGCCGGGCCTTGCATAGTGGTATTCGGAGTTTGGCTCCGACGGGTAGCCGGGTAGGCCCCCGTTCGGAATCAGTCGCTCTACCCCCACTACCAACTAGCCCGACGCTAACCCTAAAGTTATTTCGGAGAGAACGAGCTATCTCCACGTTTGATTAGACTTTCACCCCCCCGCCCGGCTCATCCCCGAGTTTTTCAACACTCGTGAGTTCGGCCGTCCAGTGGTGTTACCCCACCTTCGTCCTGGCCGGGCGTCGGTCACGTGGTTTCGCGTCTGCCGCCGACGACCCAACGCCCCGTTGGGACTCGGTTTCCTGCGGCTGCGGGCCAAAGGCCCCAACCATGCCGCCGACGGCAAGTCGCTGGATCATTATGCAAAAGGCACGCAGTCAGGCGTGCGGTTGCCCGCGTAGCCCTCCTACCGCTTGTAGGCGTGTGGTTTCAGGTGGTTCACTGTCCTCCTCTCTCGGGGTTCTTCCCATCGTTCGCTCGCCGCGCTACTCTACGCTATCGGTCGCCGGGGAGTATTTAGCCTTGCGGATGGTCCCCGCGGATTCGGACCCACTTCCACGTGTTGGGTCGTACTCGGATCCCACCCGGCCCCTCCCGCGTTCGCATACGGGGCTTTCACCCTCTGTGGCCGGCGGTTCCACGCCGTTCCGCTTGCGATCGGAGTCCTACTGGTGGTCCTAGCAACCCCGTGGGGTTACTCCCCACGGTTTGGGCTCGTCCGCGTTCGCTCGCCGCTACTGACGGAATCGAGGTTTCTTTCTCTTCCTGGGGGTAATGAGATGTTTCAGTTCCCCCGTTGGCTCGGGTACCCCGGGATCAGAGCCCACGACGGCTCCCCCGGGCGTTTCGCCGCCTGTCGCCCCTTGAGCCTCCCGGCGCCAAGACATCCCCCACACGCCCTTACTAGCTTGGCCGCACCGCCCCAACCCCCGAGCCCCCTCGGGTCGGTCCGGGGCGGCACTTCGTTGTCCATTCGCCACAACACGGCCGTGGCGGATGAGCGCACCACTCCAAGGCCTCGGTCACCAACCGCTGTCGTCGTCGCACACACTTCACCGCCCGGCCCAACGCCCGCGCCCGCACCGCCCCACACCCCCGCGGGTGCACGGCCGCACGACCGCGAACCCGGACCGGGCTCGCCTCGCATCACCACGTTGCCAAAGACCGTCGGCCGCTCCCGCGACCGGTTCCCGAATCGGCGTCGCCGCCAACTCGGTTCACACAAGTTATGGGACGGTGAAGAGGGCGGCCACCGGCCGCGAAGATTTTTCTTGCAATCGGCGCGGCGAGGCCCACCCGCTGCCACGGGCAGGCTTTCGCTCATGAGACTTACACGAATCGCGTCAGACCCGGCACCGCTACCGGCGGGTCGGCTACCGCCTGGTCCCAGGCGTAGCGCGACGGGCTCAGGTCCTCGCGCGACGCGAGTGCCTGCTCCCAGGTGATCTGCTGGCCGGTGTACGCCGCCATCCGCCCCATGATCGCCAGCAGCGTGCTCCTGGTCATGTACTCGCCGTTGTTTATCGGCCGGCCGGAGCGGATGCTGGCGAACAGTTCGTCGTGCTCCGTCTGGTACATCTGGTTGGCCGGACCGTCGTAGAACCAGTCCTTCCCGCCGGCCGGGTGGAGCGACAGGCCGTTCGTCCGCTCCGACAGTAGGGCGCGACCGCGGCTGCCGACAGCATGGGCACTCAGGTCGTTCTTGCAGCCGGGGTTTTGCCGGCAACTGCTCACGAGCCGGGCGCCGCCGCGGTACTCGTAGGTCACGGCGAAGTGGTCGTAGATGTTGCCGTACTCGGGGCTGTTCAGCACGGCCCGGCCGCCCATGCCGATCGCCCGCACGGGGTACTCGTCCTTCATCAGCCAGGCGCAGACGTCGAGGAAGTGGACGTGCTGCTCGACGTTGAAGTCGCCGCTGAGCCAGGTGAAGTTGTACCAGTTCCGCATGTGGTACTGCATGTCCGTCTGCCCATCGGTGCGCGGCTTCTTCCAGCGGCCGCCGCGGTAGTCGTTGGCGAACATCGTGGTGATGTCGCCGATCGCGCCGCCGTGGATGCGCTTCACCGTCTCGCGGAAGCCGAAGTCGTATCGGAGGCAGAGGCCGGACACCACGGACAGGTTCTTCTGTCTCGCCATCTCCACCGTCTGCAACACGTGCCGCACTCCCGGGGCGTCCACGGCCACCGGTTTCTCGGCGAAGACGTGCTTGCCGGCCTCCACCGCGGCGCGGAAGTGGAGCGGCCGGAAGTGGGGCGGCGTACACAGCAGCACCACGTCGGAGCGGCGAATCACCTCGCGGTAGGCGTCGAAGCCGACGAAGCAGGCGTCCGCGGCCACGTCCACCTTGCCGGCCAAGTCCTTGCGGTTGCGCAGCAGCGTCAAGCTGGAGCGGAGGCGGTCGTCGAAGGCGTCGCCCATCGCCACCAGCTTCACGTTGCGGTCGGCGAGCAGCGCCTGCGTGGCGGCCCCGGTGCCGCGGTCGCCGCAGCCGATCAGGCCGACGCGAAGCGTGTCGTCGCCGGCGGCGTGGAGGGCTGACGCGGAGACGGCCGCGCCGGCGGCGAAGAATTGACGACGGGAGGCGCTCATGGCGGGCTCGCGGGGGTGGGGGGAGATTTGACCAGCGGCAGCAGCTCGAAGTTGCGCACGAACAACTCGAACCCCTCGCACTGAAGGAGAATCTTCCCGCCGGACGGGGTCACGTCGTAGGCACGGTTCACGACGGTGCCGTTGATCGACACCGTGATGGTGTCCCGGTCGCAGACGCACTCCACGCTGGTCCACTCGTCGCGCGGGCTCTCGCGGTCGTTGCGGCCGCGGGTGTCGAGTAGTTCCTTGAAGTCCGGGTCGTGCTCGGTCCACCACAGTTGCCGGCCGGTGAAGACGGTCTTCGTGCCGCCGGGCGACCAGCGCGGCCGCTTGTCGTGGCCGAGCTTCACGTCGCTGGCGAAGGAGACGGGCACCTCCTTGGTGCGGATCGGGATCAGGTCGCCGGCGCAGCCCTGGGCCAGTTGCACCTCGACGCTCGCCATCCAGGTTCCGCTGGCGCCGCCGTCCGGCCCGGTGGCGTGCAGCAGCAGCCCGGAGTTACGGACGTACTTGCCGCCGTCAGTGCGCGCGCCCCACTTGTAGTCGAGCCGCACGCGGTAGTCGCGGAACGGCTTGTCGGTGGCGAGATAGCCGAAGCCGTCGCCAGTGACGTGGAGCAGGCCGTCGGTAACTCGGAAAACGCGGCGCGGGTCGGCGGCCTTCGTGTCCTTCAGCCAGGTGGTGAAGCCGGACAGGTCTTTGCCGTTAAACGCCACCATGCGGGCCGTCGGCGCGTGGGGCTGAGCCCCGGCAACGCCGGCGAACGCGAACAGCGCGACGAAGACGAACCGGGCCATTCCCGCCTCGGGGTGCCATGAATGACCCCGAGCGTAACCGGTCGGCGGGCGAGACGCCAGGGGTCGCCCGGGTCGGAATTGCAGTCATTCGGACTGGATGGGTTTCGACCAGTTTTGTATTGCTGCGGCCGAACTGCCGATGTAAGCTATCATCACGGTCGGAGTGACAGACCCCGACCGCCCGCCGGCTAGTTGCCACCCTCCCGCCTTCCCCGCACGGGGCCGTCTGCGATGCTCAACATCCCCCTCGGCCGCACCCGCTTCTGCGACGGCGTCAGCCGCCGCAGCTTCCTCCGCGCGGGCACGTTCGCCTTCGGCGCAACGACGCTGACACAAGCCGACCTGCTCCGCGCCGAAGCCGCGCAGGGAACCGGCGGTTTGCCGCGGACGGGGCACAAGGCCGTCATCAACATCTTCCTGGGCGGCGGCCCGCCCCACCAGGACATGTGGGACCTGAAGCCCGACGCCCCCGCCGAAGTCCGCGGCGAGTTCCGCCCGATCAGCACGAAGGTGGCCGGCATCCAGATCGGCGAGACGTTCCCGCGCATCGCCGCGATGGCCGACAAGTTCGCCTTCATCCGCAGCATCGTAGGCGCCAGTGGGGGCCACGACGCCTTCCAGGCCACTACCGGCTGGCGGCAGGAGTCGCTCGCCCCGATGGGCGGCCGGCCGAGCATCGGGAGCGTCGCCGCCCGCTTGCAGGGGAACGTGGACGCCTCGGTCCCGCCGTTCGTCGGGCTCGCCGAGACGACGCAGCACGGCCCGTGGAGCGACCCCGGCCGCAGCGGCTTCCTGGGAGCCGCCTTCGGGGCGTTCAAGCCGCGCGGCCCCGACCTGGCGAACATGGTGCTGAACAGCAGCAACCGCGACCAGTTGCCGAGCCGGAAAGAGCTACTGGCCAGCTTCGACCAGCTCCGCAACGGGCTGGAACGCGACGGGGCGTTGAAGACGGCCGACCTGCACACCGCCCGCGCGATGGACGTGCTGCTGTCGAGCAAGCTCGTGGACGCACTCGACGTGTCGAAGGAGAGCCAGAAGACGCGGGACCGCTACGGCGACGGCAAGCCGTACCAGTTCCAGTACGACGGCGCCCCGACCGTGAACGAGCAGTTGCTGATGGCCCGCCGGCTGGTCGAGGCGGGCGTCCGCGTCGTCACCCTGAGCTACGGCCGCTGGGACAGCCACGGCAAAAACTTCGACCTCGTCCGCGACCACGGCGCCAAGCTCGACCAGTGCCTGACGGCGCTCGTGGACGACCTCAGCGTCCGCGGGATGCTCGACGACGTGACGGTGATCGCGTGGGGCGAGTTCGGGCGGACGCCGAAGATCAACGGCGGCGCCGGCCGAGACCACTGGCCGCAGGTCAGCTGCGCCATCCTCGCCGGCGGCGGGATGAAGACGGGTCAGGTGATCGGCGCGACGAACCGCCTGGGCGAGTTCGCGACCTCCCGACCGACGACGTTCGGCGAGGTGTTCGCCACTCTGTACCACAACCTCGGGCTGAACCCGATGACGAACATGGTGACCGACCCGACCGGCCGGCCGCAGCACCTCGCCGACGGCGTGCCGATGCCCGAACTGGTGTGACCCGACACGGAAACACCCCGTAAGCCCACCCGTTACCCCGGGTGGGCTTTTTCACTTCATTCACTTGTTGTTCCAAGCCGACAGCATACACTACTTCCGCGACGCAAATGGTAAACTATCGGAGGCGGAACTCCTCGTGTGGACCAAGCTCCTGTTCGCCGTCGGCGGCGCGTACCTCGTCGCGGCAGCGGCCTGGATCGTTTCTGCCGGCGTCGTCCGGGACGGTGGCGGCACCGACCTGTTGAACGTCGCCTGCGACCCGACGCGAGAGTTATGGCGCGACATCAACGCCGCCTTCGTCCGCGACTACTCGGAGAAGAAGGGGGCGACCGTAACCGTCCGAATGTCGCACGGCGGCTCCGCGAGCCAGGCGCAAGCCGTCGCCAACGGCCTCGAAGCCGACGTGGTCACGCTGGCGATGTTTCCCGACACCGACATGGTGCGTAAAGCGGGGCTGCTGGAGGTGGGCTGGGAAAAGCGGTTGCCGAACCGGTCGCTGCCGTACACGTCCACCATCGTGTTCGTGGTGCGGAAGGGGAATCCGAAGAACGTCCGCGGCTGGGCCGACCTGGCCCGCGACGACGTGTCGGTCATCACCCCGAACCCGAAGACTTCGGGCAACGGAAAGTGGAGCTTCCTGGCACTGTGGGGTTCGGTCATCTGGACCGGCGGAACCGAGGCCGAGGCCCGCGAGTACGTCCGCGGCGTGTACGGCCGGACGCCCGTTCTCGACGCCGCCGCCCGCGGCGCGACCATGACGTTCGCCTCGAAGAAGATCGGCGACGTTCACCTGACGTGGGAGAACGAAGCCCGACTGGAAGTGGACGAAGGGCACGGCGAGTTGGAAATCGTGTACCCGTTGGGCCGCGCCGGAAAGCCGCTGAGCGTGCTCGCCGAGCCGCACGTGGCGCTGGTGGACAAGGTGGCCGACCGCCGCGGCACCCGCGTCGCGGCCGAGGCGTACCTGAACTTCCTGTACACCGAGGCGGCGCAGGAGTTGATCGCCCGGCACCACCACCGGCCGACGATGAAGCGAGTGGCCGACCGCCACCGCGACCAGTTCCCGGCCCTGGATCTGCGAACCGCGACCGGCCTGGTGCCCTCTGGTACGTGGGACGAGGTGCTGCGGACGTATTTCGCCGACGGCGCCGAGTTCGACCAGATGTACACCCGCCGCGGGAAGTAGTCCCACCCGTACCCAGAAAGGACCGATCCGTGGTGGCCGCCAGACGTGCCCCGAGTCCCGACCCCGTCCTCACTCCCGCCGCCGAGGCGTTTGTGGCCGACCTGGCCCGAGCCGCCTACGACGTGGCGCTGCGGCACGGGATCACCGGCCCGTTCGCAGACCTGGAGCTGGCGCTGTGGCGCGAGCTGCGGGACGTGGTGCGCGACCGGCCGGTCGGGTGTCGCGGGGGCGCGGCATGAGTCGCGTCAGCCGGCGGGCGCTGCCGGGGTTCGGGCTGTCGCTCGGGTACACAGTCACGTACCTGAGCCTCCTCGTGCTCATCCCGCTCGCCGCGGTCGTGGTGCGGGCGTGGTCGCTCGGCCCGGCCGAGTTCCTCGACGCCGCGTGGACGCCGCGCGCCCGGGCGGCGTACCTACTCACGTTCGGCACTGCCGGCGCCGCGGCGCTGGTGAACGTCGTCCTCGGGCTAGTCGTTGCCTGGTCGCTGGTCCGCTACGAGTTCCCGCTCAAGCGAATCGTGGACGCCCTGGTAGACGTGCCGCTTGCGCTGCCGACGGCGGTCGCGGGGCTGGTCTACGCCACGCTGTACGCCGAGAACGGCTGGATCGGGCAGTACCTGGTGCCGCTCGGCGTCGAGGTGGCCTACACCCGGCTCGGCATCGTCGTGGTGCTGGTCTTCACCGGCTTCCCGTTCGTCGTCCGCACCGTCCAGCCGGTGCTCGCCGACCTGGACGCGGAGGCGGAAGAAGCGGCCGCGGTGCTCGGCGCGACGCGCTGGGAGACCTTTCGCCGCGTGCTTCTCCCGACGCTGATACCGCCCGCGCTCACGGGCTTCGCCCTGGCCCTGGCCCGGGGGCTCGGCGAGTACGGCTCCGTCGTGTTCATCTCCAGCAACCTGCCGTTCCGGACCGAAGTCGCGCCGATGCTCATCGCCGCACGGCTGGAAGAGGGCCCGGCGAGCTACCCGGCGGCGGCGGCCATCGCGGTCGTGCTGCTGGGCATCTCGTTCGCGCTACTCGTGGTCGTGAACCTGCTCGAACGGTGGACCCAGCGCCATGCCGGCTGAGTTGCTCGACGCCCCCGCCGTGGCCCAGCCGCGCCCGCGGACCGACCCCGCGGTCGTCCGGTACACGCTCATCGGGCTCACGTACCTGATCGTCGGCGGGTTGATTCTGCTGCCGCTCGTCGCCGTGTTCCACTTCGCGCTGCGGAACGGCATCGGCGAATACCTGACAAACCTGACGACGAACCGCGACACCCGCCACGCCGTGTTCCTGACGCTCGTCGTCGCCCCTGTGGCCGTTGCGATGAACGTGGTGTTCGGCGTCGCCGCCGCGTGGCTGATCGCCCGCTTCCGCTTCCCCGGCCGTACCGTCCTCACCACGCTGATCGACCTGCCGTTCTCGGTGTCGCCGGTGGTCGCGGGGCTGATCTTCGTGATGATCTTCGGGGCGCAGGCCCCGCTCGGCGCGTGGCTCCAGGAGCACGGCTACCGCGTCATCTTCGCCCCGCCGGGGATCGTGCTGGCGACTGCGTTCGTGACGTTCCCGTTTGTGGCCCGCGAGTTGATCCCGGTGATGGAGGCCACCGGCCCCGAAGAGGAGTTGGCCGGTCGCAGCCTCGGCGCGAGCGGGTGGCAGCTGTTCTGGCGGGTGACGCTGCCCAACGTGAAGTGGGGGCTGCTCTACGGGGTGATCCTTTGCAACGCCCGCGCGATGGGCGAGTTCGGCGCCGTGTACGTGGTGTCCGGCCGGATCGGCGGCGAGACGGACACGATCCCGCTTCAGATCCAGAAGCTGTTCGACACGCCCGGCCGCAGCGGCATCCCCGACGCCTTCGCCCTGGCGTCGGTGCTGACGATGCTGGCACTCGTGAGTCTGGTGGTCAAGGTGTTGATCGAGCCGAAGCTCCGCGAGAAGCCGGCGCCGGCCGCGGAGTCGTAGCCTCAGGACGGCGTCAGGCCCGGCAGGTCGGAGCGGCCGACGGCGAAGGCGTACACCCTGAGCGGCTGCTCGGCGACGAAGTCGTTGTCGGCCGTGATCAGCAACAGCCGCCGGCCGTCGGGCAGGTCAGGGCCGAACGCCAGCCCCTCGAACTTCTCCGGGCACCCCGCCCCCGCGATCCCGAACCGCGGGTCGAGCAAGTCCAGGAACGGTGCCTTCGCCGCGGCCTTCACGCCCGCCGGCAGCGCTCCGCGGGGTAGCGCGGCGACGCCACTCACGTCCGTCGCGCCTGTCAGGTCGATCAGGAAGACGCGCTTGAACAGGGCTTCCTTTCCGGCCCGGCCGTCGCGCTCCAGCACCAGATACTGGTGGTCACTCACCGCGACGATCTCACTCACGCCGTTCGCCGGGTCGGATAACTGGTACACGAACTCTCGTGTCTTGCCGCTGGCCAGTTCGACGTCGAGGATGCGGACGTTTACCCCGACTCGCTCGTTCTTCTCATTCAGCCCGCCGTCCTGAAGTAGCGGCCCCTGCATGATGCCGACGAGCCGCTTCCTGTCCGACGAAATAGCCAGCCCCTCCATCCCGCGGTTCGGCTGGCGGCCCGTGGTCGCGTGCGGAGGTAGCTCGTCGGCCGGCGACTTCCCCGGCCGCGGCGCGCGGAAGTGCGACGGGACGGCAAGACTCCGCCGCCGGCGGCCGCTCGGGTCGAACTCGTAAATGACGGGGCCGTACTCGTCGGAAACGTACAACTCGCCGCCGCGGCCGACGCGGACGCCCTCCGGGTCGAGCCGCAAATTCCTGGTCGGATCGGTGTCTCGGAAGGCGTCGAGCGAACCGACGTAGCGGCGGCCGGCGGCGTCGGTCAGCAGCGTGGTCGCGACGAGTTTGAGGCTTACCGGCTCGGTGGCCCCCGGGGTTACGCGGATGTCCATGCGGTGGTAGCGGCAGGCGAAGTCGCTGGCCCCGTCCTTCGGCCCGCGGTCGGAAACGAGGACGTACTCGGTGCCGCGACCGCCGTAGGCGATTGCCGAGCCGAGGCCGCCGAGGCGGTCGTGCGGGGTACCGTCGGACGCCTTCCCGCCGAGGCCGGACCGGTCGCTTGCCGTGCCGGGGATCGTGCCGACGCCGAGAAGCGCGACGTCGGCGCGGGCGTAACCACACGTGCTCATCAGGGCGCAAAGCGCGAGCAGACGGCTCGTCACGGGGCGTTCCGGGAGGGTGGAATGGGGAAGCCCACCCGCGGCCGCGGGTGGGCTCGGACGTGGCTCAGTCGAGGTTCACGATGTCCCCGGCCTGGGCGGTGACCATGGCGGCGAGGTTGGCCGCGGCGACGCTGTCGCGGACGAACCGGACCGAGCCGTCGCCCATGCACACGTTGATGCCGCCGGTGTGGAAGGCGTAGAACTCGCTGTCGTTGGTACAGTTGATGAAGCACGTCCCGCCGGTCGTCACCAAGTCGGCCTGCACGCCGTCGACGCTGAACCCGCAGTCCGGGTCGGCCCAGCCCCACCCGTCGGCGGTCGTGCCCACGGCCCCCTGCCCCTTCCGGAACAGGCTCGGCCGGCCGGCGTCCTCGGCGATCAGGAACGTGTTCGAGAGGCCGTCGGTGACGCCGAGGATCGGCATGTCCACTTCCTTCTGCAGTGCCCCGATGGCCTCGTCGCCGGCGGCCGACCCCGCGACCGGGAAGTTCGGCACCCCGTTGGCCGTGTAGAACCGGCGGCGGATGGCGTTCACCGACCCGTAGTCGCCCGGCGCGATGCCGTTTGGCGCGGGGGAGCGGGTCGGCACCGACGGGCAGACGAACAGCTTGAAGTTGGTGGAGGAGGTCGTCAGGTTGGTGCCGGTGTTCCACTTGACGGTGTTGTCCCACAACCGGCCGACGTTGTCCTGCTCGACGTAGGCCAGTGCGATCGGCGTCCACGACCAGAACTTCGACACGCCGCCGACGGTGATCCGGCTGGCCGGGAACTTGTTGTTGTTGTTCCCCGCGTAGTTGTGAAGGGCCAGGCCGAACTGCTTCAGATTGTTCTGGCAGCTGGCCCGCGCCGCGGCCTCGCGGACCTTCTGAACGGCCGGCAGCAGCAGGCCGATGAGGATGGCGATGATGGCGATGACGACGAGCAACTCGATCAACGTGAACCCGCGGCGGGCGACGGAGCGGTGCGACATGAGCGGCTTCTCGGCGGGAACAGGCTTGGACACCAATGCTACTCTTGGAACCCGGTGTGAAGAACGACGCGCGAGTTGGGTGTAGAACGTGTGAAGATCAGTCCCCGGCCCGACGGGGCGCACCCTACAATCCCCGGATGCCACCCGCCATCCGCTGCCGCGGCCTCGTGAAAACGTACGCCGGCAAGCCGCCGGTCGAGGCCGTACGCGGGCTCGACCTCGACGTCCCTGCCGGCGAGTGTTTCGGTCTCCTCGGCCCGAACGGGGCCGGCAAAACCACGACGCTCGAGATCGTCGAAGGCCTACTCGACCCGACCGCGGGAGAGGTCGAAGTGCTCGGGCTGACGTGGGCCGGCGACGGGGCCGCGATCCGCCGGCGGATCGGCATCTCGCTCCAGGAAACGCGCCTCGCCGACAAGCTCACCGTCCGCGAGACGGTCACGCTGTTCCGCTCCTTCTACCCCGCCGGGATCGCCGTCGAAGACGCCATCGGCCGCGTGTCGCTGGAGGAGAAGGCGGGAGCTCAGGTGGAGAAGCTGTCCGGCGGCCAGAAGCAACGGTTGGCCGTCGCGGCCGCACTCGTCGGCGACCCCGAGCTCCTGTTCCTCGACGAGCCGACGACCGGCCTCGACCCGCAGTCGCGGCGGCAACTGTGGGACGTGATCCGCGACTTCCGCGGCCGCGGGCGGACCGTCGTGCTGACCACTCACTACATGGACGAAGCGGAGCGGCTGTGCGACCGCGTCGCGGTCGTCGATCACGGCAAGGTTATCGCCCTGGGCACCCCGCGCGAGCTGATCGCCGACCTGGGCGGCGAGCACGTCGTCGAGTTCAGCGTGGACGGCGAGCTCCCCGCGGCGGTTCAGGCCGAGTGCGGCCGACTTCCCGCCGTGCAGGCGGTCCGTGCCGAGGCCGGCGGCTACCGGCTGACCGTCGGCGACCCCGCGGCCGCGATCCCGCCGCTGATGGATTTGATCCGCGGCAACGGCGTCCGCCTCGCCGGGCTGACGACGCGGACGGCCACGCTCGAAGACGTGTTCGTCACGCTGACCGGCCGCCACCTCCGCGACGCCGCGTGACCGGAAGGAGCCTCATGTCCCCGCTCTGGCAACTGACGCTGGCCCGGCTGCGTGAGTTCTTCCGCCGCCCGGCCGCGGTCTTCTGGGTGTACGGCTTCCCGCTCGGGATGGCGCTCATCCTCGGGGCCGCGTTCCGCGACCGCCCGCCAGACAAGGTGCGCGTCGACGTCCGCACCGACGGGCCGGCCGGGGCCACGGCAGCCGAGGCACTCGCAGCGGTCCTCACGTCCGAGCGCATCGACCTCACGACCGGCGACGAGGCGACGACGCGCGCCCGCCTCCGCACCGCGAAGACGGACCTGGTGGTGACCCCGGCCGCGACACCGGCGACGGCCGCCGAATACTTCCTGGAACCGAACCGGCCCGAGGCGACGCAGGCGCGGACGCTCGTGGACCGCGAGTTGTTGCTGCGGCGGGTGCCGGGCTACCAGGCGCCGGCGGAGGCGAAACTGACGGAGCCGGGCGGCCGCTACATCGACTTCCTCATCCCCGGCCTGCTCGGCATCAACCTGATGGGCGGCGGCCTGTGGGGCGTCGGGTTCGTCGTCGTGGACATGCGGGTTCGCAAGCTGCTCAAGCGGTTCCTGGCCACGCCGATGCGGCGCACCGACTTCCTCCTCGCGCTCATGCTCAGCCGGCTCATCTTCACGCTGATCGAGATCGTACTGCTGCTGACGTTCTCGTACCTCGTGTTCGACATCCGCGTCCGCGGCGACGCGACGGCGTTCGCGGGGCTAGTGCTGCTCGGCGGAGCGGCTTTCGCCGGCGTCGGGCTGCTCGTGGCGTCGCGGGCCGAGACGGTCGAGACGGTGTCCGGCCTGATGAACGCGGTGATGCTGCCGATGTACCTGTTCTCGGGCGTGTTCTTCTCGTCGGACCGCTTCCCGGAGGCGATGCAGCCGGTGATCCGGCTGCTGCCGCTGACGGCGCTCAACGACGGGTTACGGGCGGTGATGAACGACGGGGCCGGGTGGGCGGCGGCGGCCGGGCCGGCGGCGGTGCTGGCGGCGTGGGGCGCCGTGTGTTACGGGCTGGCGTTCCGCCTGTTCCGGTGGCGGTGAGTCAGGCCGCGCGGCTCGTCGGGTGTCCGACGCGAGCAACGACCACCCCGTTCACCAGCACGACCGCGAGCGGCCCGTACCGCTCGCGCACGAGCCGCTCGACGGCCGGCGAGAGTTCCGCCCGGAGGGTGTCGATGTCGGCGTCCCACCCTGCCGCGGCCGGGTCGAGCCGCAGCACGCGGCAGCCGTACCCTCGCAGTGCGGAGAGGAGTTCGACGCCCCCGGCGCCGGCGTGAACGACGAGGTCGTTCGGCTGTAGCCCGTGCTCGCGAATCAGGTCGGCGGGTGACACGTGCGGGCCTCCCCCTACGCGGCGGTGCGCTGAACCTGCCGCGGACCGAACGACCGAACCCGCTGGTCGTCGCGGCACCACGCGACCGTCTCGGAGAGCGCGTCGACCAGGCCCGACGCCGGCGCCCACCCGAGCGAGTCCGGCGGCGCCGCAGTGCCGAGCACCACGCGACCGGAGAACACGTCGCGGACGGTCTCCGCCATCTCGCGCTCGGTCCGCGCCCACCCGCTGCGGAAGGTGTGTTCCAGCACGCGCGGCGCGGGCTCGACCAGCAGCCGCTCGGCGAGCGTCACGCAGGCGCGGGCGGCGTCCCGGACGGCGACGAAGTCGCGCGGCGGCCCGTCGATCGTGAACCCGGCGCGATCGCCGTTCAGTAGCGCCGCGACGGTGCCCGGCACGACGCGGCTGGCGTCACGGTCGCCGGGGCCGAAAAGCACTCCGAAGCGCGCCACGCCCACAGGCTGTCCGGCGGGTGCGGAGAACGCCACCCCCTCCGGCCGGGCCAACACGACGGGCACGCGGCTGTCGTAGCGGCGCGTCGCGTCGAGGACGGTGACGGTGGCCCGGGGGTCGTCGGTCATGTGGAAGACGGCCCGGACCTCGTGGACGGCCAGCGCCGAGTGAACGCGGAACAGGTCTTCGGCTCGGCCGTGGACGAGGTGAACCCTGCCGGTGAGGCGGTGGCGGGTGAACTCCGCGGCGGCGGCGCGGTCGCGGACCAGCCCGACGACCTCCGCCCCGCGGCCGAGCAGTTCGCGGACCACCGCCGTTCCCAGAAACCCGGTGCAACCGGTGACCAGCACCCGGCGGGCGGGCCAGGGCTGACGTCTCGTTCATCCGGTCGCCCTCCCCGGGCGGCGGTACAGCGGTCGGGGGGGGACCATACCCCCGGCCGCTTCCGCGGGTCAAGCGGGAGCGTGGCCCGGCCGCGCATGATGTCCCCGCATCCATCATCGACCGTCGGGGGCGACTCCATGAGGCGGGCACTCGGGGCGGCGGCGTGCGGGCTCATACTGGCGACCGCGGCGCGGGCCGAACACTTCGAGGTGTTCGTGGTCGCGGGGCAGTCGAACGCGGACGGCCGCGGGGCCGCCGCGGCGCTCACCGGCCCGCTGGCGAAGTGGGCACGGCCGCAGGACGACGTCCGCATTGCCTACTCGTGCTCGTCGCTCCGCGGGCCGGTGCTGGCGAGCGACGGCTTCCAGCCGCTACGGCCGGGCTGGAGCGTCGCCCCCGGGAAGGCGCGGCCGACCGGTCTGCCGAGCAACACGTTCGGCCCCGAGGTGTCGTTCGGCCACGGCCTGGCCGACCGGCTGAAGGGGAAGTCCGTCCGCCTCATCAAGTTCGCCGAGGGCGGCACCAGCCTCGCCAAGAACTGGAACCCCGACGAGAAGGCCGGCCTCTACCAGCCGTTCCTGGACTTCACGCGCAAGTCGCTGAAGGCCCTGACCGCCGGCGGCGACACGGCCACGGTCCGCGGCATGATCTGGCACCAGGGCGAGAGCGACGCCGAACTGCCGGCTGCCGAGTACGAACAGCGGCTGACGGCGTTCATCGTCCACGTCCGCGCCGACTTCGGCGTACCGGGGATGCCGTTCGGGGTCGGGGAAGTGATCGACAACGGCAAGCGCGACGCCGTGCGCGCCGCCCAGAAGGCGACGGCCACGAAGGTGACGGGGGCGTTCCTGGTGACGGTCGAGGGGCTGACGTCGAGCGACGGCGGCACGCACTTCGACGCCGCGAGTCAAGTCGCACTCGGCGAGCGCTTCGCGGCGGGAATGGCGAGGGCCCTCGACGCGAAGTGAGCCTTCACGCCGCCCGCCGCTCCTCGCGCTTCAGCCAGCGCTGCATGCCGGGCAGGTCTTCCTCCCAGGCCTTTCCGAAGCGGCGCGAGCAGAAGACGTCGTACACCAGGTCCAGCGTCTCCACCAGCGCCCGCAGCTGCGTCGCCCGCTCGTCGAGCTTGGCACGGGCGTCGGTCACGTCCTCGGGCGGCGGCGGAATCTTGGCGCTGCTCACGGCCAGCGTCTCCGCGTGGATCGCCAACTCGTACTGTTGGTCGTGCCGCACCAGGGTCAGGCCGCACTTCCGCGGCAGTTTGCCGGTCTGGATCGCCCGCCTCGCCTCGGCGAGCCGCGTCGGCCCCTCGTGGCTGATCGTCTCGTGCCCGGTCTGGCCGCGCGGGCACTCCAGCGTGAGGCTCCGGGCGATCATCACCGTCGCGTCGGAGTCGTCGGCCAGCTTCAGCGTGTCGGACTCGACGTCCGTGTAGTACCAGAGCCACAGCAGGAACTCGTTGCCGAGGAAGTCGCGGCTGCTCTCGTCGGCGATCCACGCCACGTCGGCGGTGCCGCCCGGTACGAAGGCGCTGGGGGCGCTGTCGTCCACCTGGCGGGTGCGGTTGTGGAGCTCGGACAGGAGGTACGCCCGCCGGCCGGCGGTGACGGCCTCCAGCTTCAGTTGGAAGGTCTGCTCGAACAGGCTGCACAGGCGGTCGACCTGCGTCAGCGACGTGGCCCCGAACAGCACCTCGTTCGAGAGGCGGTCCCACAGCACGGGGAAGCACTTCCGCTTGCGGTAGCGGCCGTCCTTCGCCTCGTCCTCGAGCCGGTCGCGCGCCGCCTCCTTCGCCTCACGCTTCTGACGGGCGCTGGCGAAGCCGCTGGGGTTGTTCTTGCTGAGTGCCTTGAGCTCGACGGCGATGTAGGCCCGCATCAGGTCGGCGGGAAGTTTGTCCACGTCGACGCGGAGTTCGAAGTGGAGCGTGTCGTTGATGACGTTCTTGTCGAGAAGAAAATCGGTGTCGAGGACGTGGTCTCCGGCCGTCCAGCCGGTCTCAACGCCGTCGGCGGCGGCGATGCGCTGGCGCCCGGCGGCGCGGTCGGCGAGCCGGTCGAGGTGTTCCGCGTCGAAGAGGCGCGGGGCCGGGCCGCTCACCTGGAAGCGGAGAAACGTGGCCCGGCCGTTGTAGAAGCCCATGCTGCCCTCCCGGGGGAGGGGCTAGCCGACCAGTACGGCCTCGCTGACCTCCCCGTCCTTGCGGCGCATCTCTTCCAGGATGATCGGATGCCAGGCGCGGTCGCGCTCACCGGAGGGGACGTAATTCTCCCGCGCCCAGCGCCGCATGCGGATCTCTTCGATGAAGTCGGGTTCGGTGAGAAAGCCGCTGCCCATGACTCGACTCGGCCGGGGGTGGACCCGCCGCAGGCGGGTGGAAGAGGACCGCCGGTATTGGCGGCGCCGGGTGGTTTAGGAACCGCCCGGACATTGGCAAGCGGGTCCGCGGAAAAAGCCGGACTCGTGGTCAGAATTGCGACAGTTGGGAGAATTGGGCAAGACGGGCAGCCACTGAGCCGGCACCGCCGAGGTCGGAGAGCGCAGCAAACTCCGACCTCGGCGGTGCCGGATATAAAGGTCATACTCCCTGGAGCACCACCGTCACTTCCTGCTCCTCGTCGTCGCGAAGGAAGCGCACCCGGACGCGGTCGCCGGGCCGTAGCTTCGCCACGGTACGCTGGAACGCCGCGGTGTCGTCCACTCGCTCGTTGTTGATTCCAACGATCACGTCGCCGGGCACGACACGGCCGGTTACGGTGCGTCCGAGGGCGCGAAGGCCGGCGCGGGCGGCGGGGCCGTTCGGCACCACCTCCGCGACCATGACGCCGGTGTCGTAGCCGGCGCGGCGGAGCTTTTTCTCCTCGTACAGCCGCAAGCCCAGGTCCGGCGCCTGGCTCCGGCCCGTGCGGATGATGTCGGTCACCACCTGGTTCACGGCGTCGGACGGGATGGCGAACCCGATGCCGACGTTGCTGCCGGTCGGCGTGGCGATCGACGTGTTCACCCCGACGAGCTTGCCGGCGCGGTTCAGCAGCGGGCCGCCGCTGTTGCCCGGATTGATCGGAGCGGTGTGCTGCACCGCCCCGCTGATCGGGGCCGTCGTCGGCGCCTCGATCGTCCGGTCCAGGGCGCTGACGATCCCGTCGGTCAGCGTCAGGCTCAGGCCGAACGGGTTGCCGATCGCGTAGACGCGCTGCCCGACCCTCAGGTCGGCCGACGTGGCGAGCCCGAGCGGGACCAGTTTCCCCTTCACGCCCGCGGGGTCGATCTTCACCACGGCCAGGTCCACGTCCGGGGCGGTGCCGACGACGCGGGCCTCGTGCGCGGAGCGGTCCGCTAGCACGACGCGGACTGTCATTCCGGGGCGCCGCAGTACGTCCTGGATGACGTGGAAGTTGGTGACGATGCGGCCGTCGGCGTCCCACAGAAAGCCGGAGCCGGTGCCGGTCTGTTGCTCCTGGAGGCGGTCGCTGTACCGCTCGCGCTTCAGCATCACCGTGTCCACGTTCACGACCGACCCCTTGGCCGCCTCGAAGACGCGGTTGGCATCCCCCTCGTCGCCGCCGAGCGGGCCGTTCGCCGTCGCCTCGCGCTGCTGGGCGTCCGGGTTCGTGGCCGGCACCGCGGCCGCCGGTTGCTCCGGCGCCCCGCCGCGCCCCCCGACCCGGGAGATGGCGTAGAACGCCCCGAGCCCGAGGGCCACGCCGAACGCCAGCATCAGGAGGTACACCAGGGGCTTGAACGACCCGCCCTCGTCGTCGTCCGCCGGCGGGCGGGGGCGGCGACGCGGCGGGTTGTAGGGGGCGTCGTCGTCGGGGAACGGGGGCGGCATAGCGAACCTGACGGGTGAGGGCGGGGGTGCCGTTCTCATTCTACCCCCGTCCGCCGGCGGCGCCCTCGCACCGGCCGCGGCGGCGGGGTAAACTGGCGACATTCGTGAACTCCGGGGATCGGCCATGCGAACGCGGGCGGCGGTAGCAGGGTGGCTGTTCGTGATGGCGGGCGGGGCGGTGGTGGCCCAGCCGGCCCCGCTCGACCGCGCGGAGCTGGACCGTCGGACGGCCCGCGTAGTCCACGACGCCGCGACCCAGGGGAGCGAGCTGTACAACCGCGGCGGCAAGGCCGAGTGTTTCCGCCTGCTCCAGGGCACGCTCCAGGCCGTCGAGCCGATGCTCGACCACCGGCCGAAGCTGGCAGTGTTCGTGAAGGAGCAGCTCGACAAGGCCACGAAGTTGCCGCCGGACGCGGCCGCGTTTGAGCTCCGCAAGGCGATCGACGCCGTGCTCGAACAAACGGCCACGGCCTTCGGCCCCGAGAAGGGGGGCACGCCCAAAGGCCCGCCCACGCCGGACAAGACGGCGGTGTCGCTGTGGGACCGCATGGGCGGCGAGAAGGTGGCGCGGGCCACGGTCAAGGACTTCGTCGCAGTCGCATACGCCGATGCCAAACTGAACCTGACCCGCGGCGGCAAGTACAAGCTCGACGCCGCCAGCACCGCCCGGCTGGAGGGCTGGCTGGTGGACGCCCTGAGCCAGGTGGCCGGCGGCCCCCTCAAAAGCACTGGCAAGGAACTCGCGGCGTTTGCCGGTGAGATCAACCTCTCCCCGCTGGAACTCACGAACCTGACGATGGAGTTCCGCAGCGCGCTGGAGCGGAACAAGGTCGGTGACACGGAGCGTGCGGACTTCCTCAACCTCGTCAACCAGATGCGGTTCAAGAGCGGGCTGAAGTAATGCCCGAAGGCGGGCGGCGGCGTAGAACGAGCCCAACCGCCCGTCCCCCGGGGCCGCCCATGCGCGTCCTGTCCGGCCTCCTCGCCGTTCTCGCCGTCGTCGTGCCGGCGCTCGCCCAGCCCGCCCCGCGCGACGTGCTCAACGCTTACGAGCAGCAACTGAAGTCGCTCCACGCCGCGGCCGCCCCCGCGGTCGTGTGCGTCGTCGTGTCGCGCAGCGACAAGTACCCGGCGCCCGCCGTCCTGCCGGACTACCCCGGTCGGCTCGGCACGTTCGACGCCGAGGCCTTCCGCAAGGGCGGCCCCGACCGCGTCGCACTCGCCCGGAAGCTCGACCTGTCCGACCCCGCCGCCGTCACCGACCACGACTCCGGCACCGGCGTCGTCATCGACGCGGCCGGGCTGGTGCTCACCAACTTCCACATCGTCGAAGGCGCAACCCGCATCTACGTCCACCTCCCCGGCGGCAAGGGAAGCTATGCCGACGTCCACGCCGCCGACGGCCGCAGCGACTTCGCCGTGCTGAAGCTGCTGACGCCACCCGCCGGGCTCAAGGCGCTCAAGATCGGCGACGCGAGGCTGTTCGACCTACCGGCCGGGGAGAAGAACGTCTCCCCTGGTAAACTCGTCGCCGTGTTCGACTACCGAACGGCGGGTGGTGCGGTGCCGGACCGGGCCGGCTTCGCGCTGCCGGTCGTCAGCGATGTCAAGCTCCCGCAGTGGAACCAGAACTCGAACGACACGCCGAACAGCGTCTACCGCTACGGGCCGCTCGTGGAGTTCGAGTCGCGTGCGGTGCCGTCGTCGAGCGGCGCGGCGGTGCTGAGTCTCGACGGCGAGTTGCTGGCGATGACGAGTTCCATCGCCACCGTCGGCGGCGGCGACGGCGGGCGGACGCAGGCGGTGCCGTTCGACCAGTGCAACCGCCGCGTGGTGGACGTGCTGGCCCGCGGCGAGGAGGTTGAGTACGGCTTCCTCGGAGTCGTGATCGAAAAGTTCGGCCGCACCAACGTCGGCGTCGGCATCAGCCAGGTGAGCCCGCGTAGCCCGGCCGACGGGCGGCTGTTCCCCGGCGACGTTATCACCCACATCAACGGCCAGCCGACGCGAAACTTCCCGGACCTGCTGTACCAGATCGGTTCGTCACTGGCCGGCAGCACGGCGCAGCTGACCATCCGCGGCAAGGAGCGGCCGGTGGAGGTGCCACTGGCGAAGTACAGCCACACCAGCGCGGTGATCGCCGCGAACCGGCCGGCGGCGGTGTTCGGCCTGCGCGTGGACTGGACGAGTGTCATCACGCAGGGCGGACTCGGGTCGCTGGTGGTGCCGCCGGGCGTGGTCGTGCGGGAGCTTGTGCCCGACTCGCCGGCCGCGGCGCGGTTCAAGACACTCGGCGAGAACGCGCGTTGGGTCGTGACGCACGTTAACGGAGTCGCCACGCCGACGCCTGCCGCGTTCTACGCCGCCGCCCGCGAGCAGCGCGAGGTTCGGCTGCGGGTGATCGACTCGGGGCAGCAGAACGCCAGGTCGCGTGAGGTGACTCTACCCTGACCGCAACCGTCCTTGCGGCGGCCGCCGGTGGGCCGGTAAAACGGTTACATCCTCCCCAACCTGCCGCCGGAGTACAGTCGGGATGACGGCGCGGTTCACGGTCCTGGCCAGCGGCAGCAGCGGCAACGCGGCCCTGCTCGAAGTGGCGGGCTTCGGGCTCCTCATCGACTGCGGCCTGCACTCGCGGTTCATCTCGGCCCGCCTCGCGGCGGTCGGTCGCAGTTGGGACCACGTCCACGCCGCCGTCCTCACACACACCCACGGCGACCACTGGAAGGACACCTGCCTCGCCGATTTTCGCAGCCGCAAGATTGCGCTGCACGCCCACCCGATGCACCTGAACCACCTGGCGACCACGGCCCCGTCGTTCGGCCCACTGAAGGCCGCGGGGTTTACCCGCCCGTACGCCGATGGGGAGCGGTTCGGCGTCGCCCCCGGCCTGACGGCGACCCCGATCTGGGTTTCACACGACTCCGACCCGACGTTTGCGTTTCGCTTCGACTACGCGGACGCTGACGGGCTGTCGTGGTCTGTCGGGTACGCCTCGGACCTCGGCGTGGCGTCGGCCGAGTTGGTGGCAGCGTTCGCCGGCGTGGACGTCCTGGCGGTCGAATATAACCACTGCGAGCGGATGGAGCGGGCGAGCACGCGGCCGGCGTTCCTGGTGCAGCGGGTGCTGGGCGACCAGGGGCACCTGTCGAATCGGCAGGCCGCGGAGTTCACGCGCGCCGTCGCGGCCCGGTCCGGGCCCGGGTTCCCGTCGCACCTCGTGCAGTTGCACCTGAGCCGCGACTGCAACCACCCGTTCCTCGCCGAGGCGGCCGGGCGCAACGCGCTCGCCGACCTGAACCCGTCGGCCGTGGTGCTGACGGCGAGGCAGGACGCACCGGCGAAGTCGATCGACTTGGCCCGCCGGCCGGACGCCGCGGCGCGGCAGGCGGCCCGGCCCGAGGCGCCGCCCACTCCCCCCTTCCCCCCACGGCCGAAGCCCACGTCACCGTCGCTCCCGGGCTTCGGTGTAGTGTGACGGTCGTACCGGTCGTGCCGGCTCGTCTCGTTGTGACACCCCGTTCTGCCCACACACACACCGCCCCGACCGCTTCCGCCGGACGAACCGGCGCCGCCCGGCCGAAACGAGTTATCGTCACGCGCCCCGCGACGGGTGCGGTCCGCACGGAGGCGGGGTCATGAAGCGGCGTACGGCTTTGGCGCTCACGGCGGCGGTGGTGTGGGGCGCGTCGTTCGCCCGAGCCGCGGACCCTCTCCCGCTTCCGACCGGGCTGGCCCCGACAACACCGCGGGTGCCGGCGCCGGCGTTCAAGAACGGCACCGTGGTGCCGATCGCCGCGACCGCCGCGCCGACGGCCGGGGCGGTGCAAGCGGTGGGCTTCCGGGCGTCGGGGGCGGCCCCCGCCAGCGACTGGACCCGCGGGTCGAACGTGTGGTGTACTGACTGCGCTCCCGCGGTGCGTCACCCGTTGCCCCCGGTCCCGGTGACGTGCGCGACCGGCACCGCCCGCGGGCACGACGGCTCGTGCTGGGAGAAATTCAAGAGCTGGCTCTGCTTCCGGGAGACGCCCATCCACCTGGGCCTGACGCCGACGCCGCGTTCGGCGCCGCAGTACACGTACTTTCCGTGTACGGAACGTGCCGGCTGCGCGGCTGGCAGCTGCGGGCCCGGCGGCTGCGCGACCGGCCACCCACGGCTCGGCGGGGGTCTGATCGGCGGCCGCGCGTGCACCACCTGCCCGACACCGGGTGAGCCGGTCATGCCCGGCTTCCGCTTCGCCAACCCAGGCGTTGGAACGCCGGCCCCGCAGGTGGTGACGACGCCGACGAGCGAGGTGGTGCCGTCAGGGTTCCGGGCACCGGGGCAGCTGCAGCGGGCGGTGCCGTACCGCCCAGCGACGCGCTGACCGTCAACGACTCAAGCCCGGGGACAGGGGTCCCCGGGCTTGAGTCGTTGATCGTGCTGTTCAGCGCCCGACGGGCACGCCGCCCTTCGGCGCCGGCAGCAAGTTCGCGCCGCCCTCGCCCGGGGCCGGCGTCGGCACCGCGAACGGCTGCGTGGGCACGCCCGGCCGCGGGATCAGGTCGGTCGGCTGGGGGAGCGGCAACTCCGACGGCCCCCCGAGACCGCCGGAGTTGCCCGGAATAAACCCGCCCGGGGCCCCCATCGGGAAGCTACCGCCGACCGGCACCCCCTCCACGCACGAACTCCCCGACCCCACCATCTGGCACGGCGCACTGCTCCCGCGCGACGTGAACCACCCGTTCCCGCAGTTCGTCCGGCACCCGCCGGCCGCCACGGTTGCCGCGACCGCCAGCGCGAGTACCGACACCTTGCGGACCATGTTCTGCCCCCCACCGCCGGCCCGGCCGTCGTCGCGGCCAACCACCGACTTGAGGGAATTCTGACCGCCCCGCGGATTTCCACAACCGCGGCCGGGAAACAAAAGCGGCCCGCCGGTTCGTGCCGGCGGGCCTCGTCGCTACAACCCGACAGGTTTACCCGATCAGCCCTTCGGCCGGGCCGCGATCTGCTTCTGAAGGTGCGCCAGGGCCGCGGCCAGCTGCTTGTCCTTCTCCGGCGTCGTCACCTTCGGTTCGGCCCCCGGCGGCGGGATCACCTCCAACTCCCGCAGGTGCGTCTCCAGCTCCGACGATTCCTCGCGCGTCAGCTTCACCTCGAAGCCGCGGTCGGGGCGGACGCCCCACTCCTCGTCCGGCTCGCCCTTCGTCGCCAGCTTGTCGATGTTCCGGTCGCTCGGCGGGTAGTAGCGGGCGATGGTGAGCTTGATTTGGCCGAGCGTCTGCCGGAAGTCCATGACGTTCTGCACGCTCCCCTTGCCGTAGCTCCGCTCGCCCATGATCGTGGCCCGCTCGTGGTCCTGGAGGCACGCCGCCACAATCTCGCTCGCGCTGGCGCTCTGGCCGTTGATGAGCACCACCACCTCGAAGCTCTTGTCGGCCGGGCGGCGGCCGCGGTACACCTCGGCACTGCCGCCGCCGGCGCGGGCCTTCACCGACACCAGCTTTTCGGCCCCGACGAACAGCTCGCTGATGCCGACGGCCGCCGACAGGTAGCCGCCGGGGTTGCCGCGCAGGTCCAGGATCAGGCCGTTCAGCCCGCCGTTCTCCTTGAGGTCGGCGATGGCCGCCTTGAGGTCCGCGGCGGTCTTCTGGGTGAACTGTGTCAGCCGCACGTAGCCGATCTTGTTGGCCGCGTCCAGGGTGTACGACCACTCGGCGTCCGGCCCGCGCTTCACCCCGAACACCGTCTCGACCGACACCGAGTTGCGCTTCAGGTCGAAGGTCATGGCCTTGCCGTCGCGGTCGATCTTCAGCTGCACCGGCGTGCCGGCCTTGCCGGTGATGATGCCGATGGCCTCCTCGGTCTTCATCCCTTTAGTGCTGTACTCGCGCTGGGCGCCCTCCGGGAGCGCGCCGCCCTCGTTGTCCACGCTGCGCACGATGCCGGTGATGAGGTCGCCGGCGCGGATGCCGGCGCGGAACGCCGGGCTCCCCTTGATGGGGGTGACGACGAGCAGCCCGTCGCGGACCGGCTCGCGGCGGATCTGGATGCCGACGCCCGAGAACTGGCCCGTCAGCGAACTCTGCATCCGGCGGACGGTGTCGTTGTCGTAGTAGACGGTGTACGGGTCGTTGAGGCTGGCCATCATCATCAGGATGGCGGTGTCGGCGTCCTTGTTGCCGTCGAGGTCTTCGCGCTTGCCGAGCCGCGTGCGGGCGTTCTGCAGCAGTTCGATCCGCCGGGCCTCGGTGAGCGTCTTGGCCCCCTTCAGCGCCTCGTCCAGGTCGGTCGGCAGCGGCTCCTCGATGCGGCGGTACATGCCGCGGATCGCGGCCGCGGTCAGGTCGCCGGTGTTCGTCTCCTTGATGTACACCTCGTGAACGCGGTCCGCGGCCGACGACACCTTGCGGGCGAATGCGGTGGCCTCGGCCGCGAGGAGCGTCAGCCCCTCCTTCAGTTCGGTGCGGGCGGCCACGAACGCCGGCCCGGCCAGGTCGCCGTCGGCGAGGCGCTGGTACAGCTTGCGGAGGTCCTGCTGGGCCTTCAGCTTCGGCATGCGTTTCAGCAGCGCGTTCCCTTCCTTCGCCAGTTCCTCGGTCACGGTGCCGGCCTTCGCCAGCGCCGCGAGGGCGTCGACGCGCTTTTTGACCTTGGCGGTCTCGTCGGGGTTGAAGGTCAGCGGGAAGTGGCTCGTCTTGCCGCCGATGGCGACCGGCTGGCCCTCCTTCTCCTTGTTCGTCTTGCCGAGCTTGCGGGCCTCGTTCGGCAGTTCCTTGTCGAGGTAGCGCACGAGTTCGTCCGACGTGACGAGCCCGTCCGGCTCGTACCCGTCGCGGTAGCCCTCGGCCTCGCCCTTCCCCTTCAGCGCCTCGACGGTCAGGCTGCCGAACAGGCTGTTCTCGCCGCGGGCGATCGACTCCGACCCAATGAACCCGCTCAGGAGCAGGACGCGGTCCTGCGGGCGGACCGACTCTTCCTTGTCCTCGGAGCCGAACAGCAGCGCGTCCACGTCGTTGAGGTTCGGCTCGGCGATCTTCTCGGCCCCGGGGTCGAAGCCCTTGTACTGCACGTCCATCATGAACAGGACGTTTTGGCTCTTGAGCTTCTTGAACGACGGGGCGAGGTCGCTGCCGA
This sequence comes from Gemmataceae bacterium, assembly GCA_046350095.1. GTDB lineage: Bacteria > Planctomycetota > Planctomycetia > Gemmatales > Gemmataceae > Urbifossiella. The sequence continues at coordinate 140,465 of JAXMBA010000009.1, read as the reverse complement.
GGACCACGGCCGTCTTGGCCCGGTCCTTCAGGACGGTCGTCGGCGTGAAGTACACGGTCTTGTCGCCGGTACTGGCGCCGCGGCCGAAGAAGGCGACGAGCAGCAGGTCGCCCTTACCCGTCCCCTCGACGGCGGCCTCGACGGCCTTGACGATGCCGTCGCGGGTGGCGACCTCGCCGCCGCGCTTGGCATCGGGGGCGGACAGGAACAGCTTCGTACGGGCGGCGGGGACGCCAAGGAAGCGCGGGTCGGTCACCACGTCGTACAGCGCCTTCGCGTCGGCGTCGGCGGTCGGGCGGGCAGTGATCGCCTTGTCCTGGTACTCGCCGGCGCCGACGATCACGACGAACGGGCCGCCCGGTTTGGCCTCGGGCTCCGCGGCGGCGGCCCGCCCGCCGGACCCGGCGGCGAGCGCGATAAGGGCAAGAACTGCGTGGCGAGCGTTCATACCGGTGCCTTTCCTGGTCCCGTGTCCGGGGTGTCCCCGACTTGAATTATTGTCCCGATCGGCGCAGGCGGGTCAACCGCAGTTGCGCGGCGGCGCGGGGAGAGGTACTGGTGACTGGCCGCGGCGGGCGGTCCTGGTTCAACCGGTCGCCAGAAGCCCGATCAATGCTACGCCGCTCAACACCGCCAGGGCAAGCGGGACCGGTCGGGCCGGGTTGTCGCGCACGCCGCCCGGCGGCACCATCACCCCCCGCTGCCCGGTGGCGACGGCCCGCGCCGACCACGCCGCCCACCCGCAGCCGACCAGCACGACCGCGGCGAGCGCGAACACGCCGACCGGGTGTTTGGCCAGCGCCTGCTCCAGCCCGCCGATCGGCACCACGCCAACGGCGGCGAGGCCCGCGAAGCTATTGTTCGCCACGTGGACGGCGACCGGCACCCACAGCGACCGCGAGCAGGCGTAGAGGAAGTGCAGGCACGCACCCATCGCCGCGGTCACGAGTACGTACGGCGGTGGGTACAGGTGCAGCAGCCCGAAGAAGAGCGACGCCAGCGCGACGCCGCCGGGCCAGCCGTACCGCCAGACGAAGCCGCGGCCGAGGAACCCCCGGCACCAGAATTCTTCGACCACGCCCGGCCCGACGCCGACGGCCAGCACCACGAACGCGGGGTGGAAGCCGGCGAACAGCTCGCCGAGCTGGCCGGACTGGTCGAGGTGCTCTTCCATGCCGAACATGCGGAACAAGAGTTGGGCCAGCCCGTCGCTCAGGATCACGAATGCCGGCAGCGCCAGCAGTGCAAGTCCGAGGTGGACCGGCGGCAGGCGGCGCAGCCCGATCTCGCCGGTCCACCCTCGGCCGACAATGATGCGAATCACAACCAGCGTGAAGAGCAGGCCGGCGAGGTAGCCGAGCGGGAACGACCACGCCAGCAGCGACACCAGCGCCGGCGGCAGTGACGACACGCGGTCGGGCTTGCCGTCCGGCGGGGCGGCGGCGGCGGGGTGGTCGGCGACCGCGAGGGCCATGAAGACGCCGACGACGATGACGATGAGCGTGCCGAACAGGACGACGGCGAACGCGACGGTGAGCAGGACGCCGTCGTACAGACCCGGCCGCGCGGCCGGGGGGCGAGTGACCAGCGGAACGTCGTCGGCCATCGACATCGGTTCGGCCCAGCGTCTCGTGTGTCGATCAGTATCGCACGTCGCCGCGGAACTCCAACAACTGCTGGATCCACGGCGGCCGCCACGGGTTCCACGCCGGGTAGAACGCACTCAACACCGACCCTCCCAGCAGCACCGCGACCAACAGCCGACCCCACCACTTACCACCGAGCCGGTCCGCGGCCGGCGGTATCGCCACGATCCATAGCGGCGTCAGCCAGAACAGCCACCGCGGGCCGCTGGTGAAGCCGCCGTAATTGTTCGTCCGCGTGATGTAGAACGCCATCACTACCGCCGACACGATCAGAGTCATCACCGCGAACAGCGGCGGGGTGAAAACCGCCCCCTTCCCACCCGGCGCGAGACGGCCCAGCTGCGTCGCGGCGCCGGCGCCCGTCATCACCAACCCCGCCACAGCGAGCACCCAAACCGGCGTCAGACTGAACCAGCCGTGATGGCCGACGAGGAGGTGCATCGCGTAAACGTTCTTCGGCTCCACCGCGAAGTCGATCCCCGTGCGGCTCGGGTGGCCGACCGGTAGTTTCAGCTTCGTCCAGTGGCTCCCCTCGTACTCGTACCACGGCCCGCCGAACTTCGCGTACGCCGGCACCACCTCGCCGAACGCGATGTAGTTCGTGAGCAAAAGCGCTGCGAGCGGCACCAGCGCCAGCGGCACGAAGATGAGCAGTGTCGGCTTCCACCGCGCCATAAGCAGCGGCAGGCCGATCCCCGCCAGCAGCGCCGCCGCGGGTAGCTCGAAGGTCACCGCCAGGCCGCCGAACAGGCCTGCACAGACGTACCCAGCCGGCCCCACGTCGCGGTTCTCCAGTGCCGCCTTCAACAGCGGATACACTGCGAACAGGGCGCAGTACGCCGCGGGGTTGTGGTTGTTTAGCGTGCCCGAAAACGTGATCAGAAACGTACCGAGGCACGCGGCCGCGAACGCCGTCAGCCTGCCGAAGTCGCTCTTGCCCGCGGCGTCGATCAGCCTCGCCAGCAGCCACAGGTACACGGCGAACGGCACGACGTTCACCAGAATCAACAACGTCGGGATGACGAGCCAGCGGTCGCGTACGAGGTGCCAGCCGAACGCCTTCTTCAGCGCCCAATACCCGCCCGCGAGCGCGGTGGCGAACAGCGGCGGCTTGCTGCTGTAGAAGTCCTTCGTCTCCGGATTCAGCACCACGTCCAGCGACTTGAACGCCGGGTCGGCGATGATCCCCTCGTCGATGAAGACCTCGGGCCGCTGCGGGTCGGGGGTCGTGCGATTGCCGATGCGGTATGTCGTGTTCTCGACCAGGGCGTACACGGTGGCCCAGCGCGACTTGTCATTCGAGCTAAACATCGGCCACGGGTCGGGCCGCTCCCGCGGCCACTCGCGCTTCGGCTCGCTGCCGTAGGTCTGCTTCTCGGTCGCCTTGTAGCGCGTCGGCTCGAACACGAGTTCGGCCCCCACCACCTTCGCGGCGGCGACTGCGACGGCACACGCTCCCAGCAGCAGATACACCGAGCGGCGCAGGTCGGAGGCGTCCGCGGCCATCACGCCACCCCCGCGGTTTCGGCCACGCAGTACGGCTCCAGGTCTTCCGGGCCGCGGTCCACGATCAGCTCGGCGAGCAGACCCGCGATCACCAGTTGCGCCCCGAACAGCAGCAGCCCCACCGACAGGATGGCGACGACGGTCTGCGTCGCGGAGCTGGCCCCGACCGTGTGGTCGCTCGCGATCCGCACCACGGCATTCACGGCGAGGAGGAACAAGCCGAGGAAGCCCACCGCGATTGGGAACAGGCCGAAGTTACCGAGTAAGTGCTGCGGCCGGTGGCCGAAGCCGGTCAGGAACTTCACCGTCACCAGGTCGAGGAACCCCTTGGCGAAGCGGCGGAAGCCGTACTTCGAGTGGCCGAACTTCCGCGGCCGGTGCTGGATGACCAGCTCGCCGACGGTGAACCCGCGCGCCGCCGCGAGCACCGGGATGAAGCGATGCAGCTCGCCGTACAGCTTCACCTCGCGGAACACCTCGCGGCGGTACGCCTTCATGCCGCAGTTGTGGTCGTGCAGCGGGACCCCCGTCAGGCGACTGACCATGGCGTTGAACACGCGACTCGGGAACACCTTGTGCCACGGGTCGTGCCGCACCTGCTTCCAGCCGCTCACCACGTCCCTTTCGCGGAGCTTCTCCAGGAATCGCGGGATTTCGTGCGGGTCGTCTTGCAAGTCGGCGTCGAGCGTCACCACGTCGGCGCCGCGGGCGGCGCGGAAGCCGGCCGCCAGCGCCGCGGCCTTGCCGAAGTTGCGGCGGAAGCGGATGCCGCGGACGCGCGAGTCGGCCTCGGCCAACTTCAGGACGATGCCCCACGAGCCGTCCGTGCTGCCGTCGTCGATGAACACGATTTCCACCGGCCGGCCGAGTGTCGCGGCGACTTCCGAAATCTCGGCGTGGAGCGGGCCGAGGCTCTCTCGCTCGTTCAGCACGGGGACGACCAGCGTCAGCAGCGGCGCGTCAGACATGGGCGGGCTCGGCGGGCACCGGACGGGCCGGCGGGCGGCAGAACACGGACAGGCCGACAGCGGCCAGAACCTCGGCAAGCGTCCAGGCGAACCGCAACACCAGGGCGATCACCACGGCCAGCCCAGCGGCGACGTCGGCCCCCTGCTCCGCGGCGAAGCGCTGGCCGAGCGTCGCCTGCAACAACAGTTCGCGGACGCCGAGCCCGCCAGGGGCGACGAGCACGAAGAACCCACTGACGTAGGCCAGCGCCATCGAGCCCACGTCGGCCGCGTAGTGTTCGGCGGGGCGCCACCCAGGGTCGCCCGGCGCCACTGCCGCGACGCCGAGCGACACGCACGCCCCGAGGAGCAACCAGCCGACGACGCCGTGAACCATCCCCTGCGCCATCAGCCCGAGCGGCGGACTCGGCAGCGGCACACCGTCCGGTCCGCGGGTCTTGGCAATCCGGCGCGCGGCGAGCTTGTTGAGCACCGCCAGGGCCAGTGGCAACAACGCCAGCCCAATCACCCAGCCGACGTTCGGCGAAATCTCCTTCGGCAGCACGCCGAGTCGCGGCAGCAGCGCCGCGGTTAGGAGCGCCCCAGCCGCCATGCTCGTGAGGGTTTCATAAGTGGCGGTCACGCCAACGGCGAGTTTCGTACCCCCGTCGCCGCCGAGCATCGCCACGCGGATGAAAATGACCCAGGCCTTGCCGGGCACGTACTTCCCGTACTGGCTCACGAAGTACGCCCGTAGCCCGACCAGGAGCGACACGTTTACTCCCTGGCTGCGGAGCAGTCGCACCCAGAAGCCGCCCCAGCAGCAGTGCGCGAGCAGGTACAGCACACCAGCCGGAATGAGGTAGCCGACGCGGAGGTCGAACGGGTACGGGTTCAGCGCCGGCTGGCCGAGGATGCGAGTGAACTGGAGCCCGACGGCGACGAGGATCGCCGCCGCGAGCAGGGTCTTCACCACGAGCCAGAGTCGTGCCCGTGGGGCGGCCATGCCGGGGATTGTAGCATCGCCACGCGCGGCCGGCCCGTTCGGTTGTCAGTCGCCCGTCGCTCCGATAGGTTTTCCAGACGGGTGGGGCTCGCCCCGGCCCGATCGAGGAACCGTGATGAGCTTGCCGACCGATCCCTCTCCGGCCCCGGAACAAACCGCTCCGCCGACGCCCGCTCCCGAAGCCGCCGCGGCCCCGGCGCCGGCCGCGCCGCCGAAGACGTTCAGCCCCCCGCAACCCGGCGGCCCCCGCCGCGGCGGTCCGAGCCGGCCGTTCGTCCCTCAGGGCAACCGGCCGCGGGAGGAGGGGCAGGGTCCGCCCCAGGGCGGCCAACCGCAGCAAATGCCGGGCACACAGGGCCGCGTCCAGGGGCCGAACACCGCCGGCGGCAAGCCGTTCAACCCGGGCGGTAAGCCCGCCCAGCTGGACAAGAAGGACTTCTTCGACTCGAAGCCGAACAACCGCGAACTGGACAAGCTCATCGAGGACGAACTCGCCCAGGCGATGGCCGGGTTCGACGTGTCGGCCACCGTCGCGCAGGCCGAGACGCAGCACAAGCCGAAGGCGCCCGGCGCCCCCGCCGCGCGGAAAGTCGGCGTCGTCGTCGGCGTACACGGCAAGGACGTGTTCGTGGAGGTGCCCGGCGGCCGCAGCCAGGGCGTGCTGCCGATCCAGCAGTTCGAGGGCCGTACCCCCGTCGTCGGCGAGTCCGTCGAGTTCGACATCGAGCGGTACGACGCGGCCAACGGGTTGCTCGTGCTGACCCGCGAGGGCTCGACGCAGGTGGTGACGGACTGGTCGCAGGTCAGCTACGGCATGATCGTCGAAGCGAAGGTGACCGGCACGAACAAGAACAAGACCGGCCTTACTGTCGAGGTGAACGGCATCAAGGGCTTCCTCCCGGCGAGCCAGCTTGACCTGTACCGCATCGAGGACATCACGCAGTTCGAGAACCAGCGGATCAAGGTGATGGTCGCCGAGGTGAACCCGAGCGAGCGGAACCTGATCGTGTCGCGGCGGGCGGTGATGGAGCGCGACAAGCAGGCGAAGGCCGAGCAGTTCTGGGCGACCGTCCAGGTCGATCAGACGAAGACGGGAATCGTTCGGTCGGTGAAGCCGTTCGGCGTGTTCGTGGACCTCGGCGGCGCGGACGGCCTCATCCCCGCGGGCGAGTTGTCGTGGCAGCGGGTGGAGAAGCCCGAAGACCTGTTCAAGGTCGGCGACAGCGTCGAGGTGCTGATCACGCGGGTAAACTTCGAGGAGCGGAAGATCGGCCTCAGCCTGCGGGCGCTGACCGAGAGCCCGTGGACCGCCTTCGCCGACCGCGTGAAGGCCGGGGCGCGAGTGACCGGCACCGTGACCCGCACGGCCGACTACGGTGCGTTCGTGGAGTTGGAGCCCGGCATCGAGGGGCTGATCCACATCTCCGAACTGTCCACGCAGCGGGTGCGCAAGGCGCGGGACGTGGTGCAGCCGGGTCAGTCGGTCGAAGTCGAGGTGCTGAGCGTGGACGTGCCGGCCCGGCGGATCGCGCTGAGCCTGAAGTCAATCCAGCGGGCCGCCGAGGACGCCGCCGACGCCGCGACGGCCGAGGAAGAGGAGCAGGCGCTTCGTGAGGCGCAGTTCCGCATGGCGAACCGGCCGGTGAACCCGAACCTCCGGGGCGGCATTTAGCGTAGAGGTGAAAGGGCCGGCGCCGGGCTCGGCAACTGCCCCGTGCCGCTCGCCCATGGTCCCCCGGTCCCGCCATCATGCCGACCGCCCCCGCCGCTTCCCTCGCCGCCCTCCGGGAGAACGTCGGCCGGGTGTTCCTCGGCAAGCCCGAGGTCGTCCGCCTCGCCGTCGTCGCACTCCTCGCCGACGGCCACCTCCTACTCGAAGACGTGCCCGGCGTGGGCAAGACGCTCCTCGCCAAAGCGATCGCCCGCTCCCTCGCCTGTAAGTTCGCCCGCGTCCAGTTCACTCCCGACCTGCTCCCCGGCGACCTGACCGGCGTGTCCGTCTGGCGCGAGCAGACCGGCACGTTCGAGTTCCAGCCCGGCCCCGTGTTCGCGGAGATCGTGCTGGCCGACGAGATCAACCGCGCCACGCCCCGCACCCAGAGCGCGCTGCTGGAGGCGATGAGCGAGCGGCAGGTGACGCTCGACGGCAAGACCCACCGGCTCGGGCCGCCGTTCCTGGTCGTGGCCACACAGAACCCGCACGAGTTCGAGGGGACGTACCCCCTGCCGGAGAGCCAGCTCGACCGCTTCCTGCTGCGGGTGACCGTCGGCTACCCCGGCCGCGAGGCGGAGCGTGCCATTCTCACCCAGCACCGCGGCGGCGAGCCCGTCGACTCGCTCACCCCCGTCCTGTCGGTGCGAGCGCTGACCGAGTTGCAGGCCAGCACCCGCGCCGTGAAAGTGGACGCGGCCCTCGCCGACTACATTCTCGACCTGGTCGGCGACACCCGCACCCACGCCGACGTGGCGCTCGGGGCCAGCACCCGGGCGGCCCTCGGGCTCTACCGCGCGGCCCAGGCCAACGCCCTCACCCAGGGCCGCGACTACGTCGTACCCGACGACGTGAAGGGGTTGGCGGAGCCGGTGCTGGCGCACCGGCTGGTCGGCCGCGGCTGGGCGGCCGGCGGCAGCCCGGACGCGGGGCCGGTGGTGCGCGAGATCGTCGCCAAGCGGCGGGTGCCGACGTGAGGCCGACGACGCGCCGCGAGCCGCCGCCGGGCCGGTCGTTTCACGTGACCCGCGAGGGGGCGTGGTGGGTCGGCGTCGCCACGGCGATGGCGGCGATCGGCTGGTACAAGACGATCCCGCCGCTGTTGCTGCTCGGGTACGCGATGCTGGCCCTGTTCGCCCTCAACGCCTGGCTGGCGCGCCGCCAACTCCGCGGCCTCACCGCCACCCGGGCGGCCCACGCACCCGTCTACGCCGGAGAGCCGGTCCGCGTCTCGCTCCGGCTCCGGAACGACGGGCCGAGTGCGGCCACCGCCGGCGTCCGCGGCTCGCGGCTTGATCAACTGTTCGAGAACGTTCCGGCCGGCGGCGAGGTCGAGCGCGGCGAGACCCGTACGTTCGCGGAGCGCGGCGTGGTCGGCGGCGAGGCTCCGCGGGTGTGGACCGACTTCCCGCTGGGCCTCGTCCGCTTCGAAACGCCGGGCACGCCGGGCGGCGAACTCCTGGTGCTGCCGGCGCTCGGCACCGTCGATCTGGTCGGCTTCCGGCGCTGGGTCCGGCGCGAGGCGGGTGTCGAAGGGCGTTCCCGCCGGCGGGCGGCGCGGGCGGCCGCCGACCGGGCCGACCTGCGCGGCGTTCGGGACTACCGCCCCGGCGACGGACTCCGCGACGTCCACTGGAAGACGACCGCCCGCCACGGTGAGCCCTTCGTCCGCGAGTACGACGCCGCCCCCGACCCCGAATTGCTGCTCGTCGTCGACCCGTGGCTGCCGCCGACCCCGACGCCGACCGACGCCGAGAACCTGGAGGCGGCGCTGAGCCTGGCCGCGTCGGTGGTGCGCGCCTGGTGCCTCGCAGCGGGGACGCGGGTGACCGTCGCCGTGGCGGGCGACGAACCCGTGCGCCGCTCCTCGACCCCGTCCGAAGCGGCGGCGCGGTTCTTGTTGGCACCGCTCGCGACGCTCGGCGGCTCCGACCGGCCGGTGCCGCCCGAACCGATCGGCCCGGCGGCGCGGTCGGCCCGGGTGGTGGTGAGCAGCCGGCCGGCGTCGCCGCTGGCCGCGGCACTGGGCCGGGCGACGGGCCGGCCGTTCGCGGCCGTCTCGCCGGCGGACGCGCCGTTGTGGTATCAAGTGGGGCCGCGCTAACTGTTCCGGGCGCTGACATGACGGCCGACCCTGCCTTCCGCCTCAGCACGTTCCTCACGCTGGGCCTCGCCTGCGTCGCCCTCGGCATCGCCGAGGCCCAACTCCTTCCGGAAGTCGCCGCGTTCGCCGCCGCCGTCGTCGTCACGCTCGCCGTCGTCTACCGGCTCGACGGCCGCGCGGAAGTCCTGAGCCCACAGGCGGCGACGAACTTCGGGCTGGGGCTCGCCCTCGCCGGGGCCGGTTGGGCGGCCGTCCGCATCGTCCGCGAAACCCGCGTCGGCGACTTCGTCGCCGTCGGTTGGGGCGTGTTTTTCGTCCTGCTTCTGACACCCATCCTGATGGTGTTGTCCGTGTCGTTCGTGCTCCGCCGCGAGAAGGATGTGGGCGTCTTCTGGTACCTCCATGCGATCGGGCTCGGTGTCGTCGTACTCGCGGCGGCGATCGCCCGCCGGCCTTGGGAGGTGGCGGCGCTTGTGGCGTACGCCGCGGCGGCGGTGTGGGGGTTGTCCCGATTCGCCCTGGCCCGTGGTGGCGCCGCCCCGGCCGCCGGCCGGCGTGCGGGGCTGGCGCGGGCCGCAACGTGGTTCACGGCCGCCGTCCTGGTCGCCACGCCGGTGTTCGCCGTCACCCCGCCGGCGCCGGTGGAGATCGAGAAGTTCGAGCTCGCCGCCGCCCGCATCGAGGTCGGCTACTCCCCGGACCAGGGCGTCGATCTAACCCGTACCGGCGAGTTGACCGCGGCCCAGGCGGTCATCTTTCACGTCGACGCGGACGAGGACGGCAAGCCGAAGCTCGACTTGCCACTGGAGCTGCGCTGGCGCGGCCGCCTGTTGGCGCACTACGCACACGGGGCGTGGCGGCGCGAGGCCATGTTCCGGCTGCCGCAGGTCGTCGATCTCGCCGTCCAGAAGGAAGACTGGTCGCCGCCGGACCTGGGTCCGGAGAGTTACCGCATCCGCTACACGGTCCCGTCCAGCCTCCGTTCCGAGTTCCTCGCCGAACCGGTGGTGTGGCGCCCGGGCCGTACAGTACCGCTTGCAAACGTGTACGACGGGCAGCCGCCGCGGCCGTGGATCCCGCTCGCCGACGGGACGTTCTTCCGGCAGATCGGCCGGCCCGATCAGCGCCGCACCCTCGAATACGTGCAGCACACGGCGCCCCTCCCCGACCCCGACCTGGGCGTCGGCTTCCTCAAGACCGGCACACTCGACCCGGAGCTGACGAAGAACCCCGTCCCGGCCGTGCGGGCGTTCACGAGCCAGCTGCTGCCGCGGCTCATTCGCGAGGGGAAGCTCTCGGCCGGCGCGGGCACGCTGAACCCCGTGAACAACCGCCTGGCCGACGAGAACCACGAGGCCGTGGCGCGGGCGTTCGCGGCGTTCCTGTCGGAGGCGCCGGAGTACACGTACACCCTGAACCTGACCCGCCCGCGGCCGGACCTCGACCCCGTCGAAGAGTTTCTGGAGCACTCCAAGACCGGGCACTGCGAGCGGTACGCCTCGGCCCTGGTGCTGATGCTGAGGTCGCAGGGCATCCCGGCGGCGCTGGCGGTCGGGTTCAAGGGGCACGAGCACCTCGGCGCGGGGCGGTACGTCATCCCTCAGGATCACGCCCACGCCTGGGCCTCAGCGCTGGTGTCACGGCCGGACGCCGGCGGCGGCCGGGTCTGGCACTGGCTCAGCCTCGACCCGAGCCCCGGCGAGGGGATTTCCACACTGGCGGCAGCCGGCGAAAAAGCGAGCGGCTGGGCGTGGGTGTGGAACCGCCTCCTCGACGCCACCCCCGATGAGCGGCTGGAAGCGCTCGGCGAACTCGCGTCGAACCGCGCCGTTCAGGGCGTCGTGGCGACGATCGCGGTGTTGGCGGCGGCGGCGTGGGGCGTCCGGCGACTGCGGCGAGCCCGCGTGGCGGCCGGTGCGCGGAACCCGTGGCTCGACCCACTATTCGCCGTGCTGGCGCCGCACGGCTGGACCCCGTCCGCGGACGAGACGCCTCGCGAGTTCGCCGCCCGCGTGTCGGCGGCGCTCGGCGGACACCCGGCCGCCGCGGTTCCGCCGGCCTGGGTGGAAAGGTATTATGCGGAGAGGTTCGGCGGCGCCACCGTCACGCCCCCGCGCACCGCCGACCTCGACGCCCTTCGAATCGCCCTGACCGAACTTTCACCGGGTGGAACCCGATGACCAAGACCTCGCGCCGCCTCACGCCCGAGAACTCGACGCTCGTCGTCATCGACGTACAGGACAAGCTGCTGGCGAAGCTGCCGCGTGCGGCCGAAGTGGTGAAGAACGCCGGCTTCCTGATCGACGCCGCGGTGCTTCTCGCCGTCCCCGTCCGGGCCACGGAGCAGTACCCGAAGGGGCTCGGGCCGACGACCGCCGAGATCGCCCGCCGGCTGCCCGCGCCCGCGGCGTCGAAGACGGCGTTCAGCTGCTGCGCGGCCGGCACGTTCCTGGAAGAGCTGGAGATGCTCCAGCGGCCGAACGTCGTCGTGGTCGGGGCCGAGACGCACGTCTGCGTCCAGCAGACGGCCCTCGACCTCATCGCCGCCGGGTTGCACGTCGCCGTGCCGGCCGATGCCGTGTGCGCGTGGGGCGACCTGGACCACGCCACGGCGCTGCGGCGGCTCGAATCGGCCGGCGCGACCGTGACTTCGGCCGAGGCGGTGGCGTTCGAGTGGGTCAAGGACTCGACCCACCCGACGTTCAAGGCCCTGAGCCAACTGGTCGTCGCCCGCCGGGGGTAAGCCCGGCGGCGGCCGGGTTAGTAAACTGGCGGGATCGTTCCCGACACTCCGGACCCTGACCTCCCCATGACGATCCCCGGCCAGCTGAACCCCTCCCCGCGCCTCCTCCTCGGCCCCGGCCCGAGCGACGCCCACCCACGCGTCCTGTCGGTGATGACGACGCCGCTGCTGGGCCACCTCGACCCACAGTTCATCGAGATCATGTCCGAGACGCAGGAGATGCTGCGGCAGGTCTTCCAGACGAAGAACGCCCTGACGTTCCCCGTGTCCGCGACCGGCACGGCCGGCATGGAGACCTGCCTCGTCAACCTCCTGGAACCGGGCGACAAGGCCGTCGTCGGCACCATCGGCTACTTCGGGAACCGCATGGTGGACATCGCCGGTCGGACCGGCGCCGACGTGACGGTGCTGGAACGCCCGTGGGGCCAGGTGTTCGAGCCGGACATGATCCGCGACGCCGTCCGGCGCGTGAAGCCGAAGGTGCTGGCACTCGTCCACGCCGAGACGTCCACCGGGGCGCTGCAACCGGTGGAAGAGATCGGCGCGATCTGCCGCGAGACGGGCACGCTGTTGGTGGCGGACTGCGTCACGTCGCTGGGGTGCATTCCGGTGAAGCCGGACGAGTGGGGCATCGACGCGGCGTTCAGTTGCTCGCAGAAGGGGCTGAGCTGCCCGCCGGGGATGGCCCCGGTGACGTTCAGCGAGCGGGCGGTGGCAGCGCTGAAGGCCCGCCGGACGAAAGTACAGAGCTGGTACCTGGACCTGACCACGATCATGGGCTACTGGGGCGGCGACCGGGCGTACCACCACACGGCGCCGATCACGATGTTGTACGCCATCCGTGAGGGGCTGCGCCTGGTGTTGGAGGAAGGGCTGGAGGCCCGCTTCGCCCGTCACGTCCGCAACCACGTGGCGCTGAAAGCCGGGCTCACGGCCCTTGGGCTGGCCTACACCGCCGACCCGAACCACCAACTGCCGCAACTGAACGCGGTACGGCTGCCCGACGGCGTGGACGACGTGGCCGGCCGGAAGCGGTTGCTGACCGAGTTCGGTATCGAGGTCGGTGGCGGCCTCGGCGACCTGAAGGGGAAGGCGTGGCGGATCGGCATCATGGGCCAGAACAGCCGGCCGAACTGCGTCTTCCAGGTACTCGCGGCGTTGGAGCAGGTGCTAAAGGGCTTCGGCGTGAAGGTCGAACCCGGCGCCGGCGTCGGTGCCGCCGAGCGGGCCTACTCCGCGGCGTAAGTCAAAATCGCAGAAAGCCCACCCGTTGAGTCGGGTGGGCTTTTCGACTTCTTGTCAGAAGCGGATGCCGCTACTGAGCAGGATGTTGACGTTCTGCACGTCCCCCTTGAGCGGCGGGATGACGTTCGTCCAGTCGTAGCCGTACTGGCCGGTCAGGCCGCCGAACCACACCCACCCGCCGACCGGCACCTCGTAGTTCACGTGGCCGCTCAGGTAGACCCCCTGGAAGACCGCCTGCCGGCGCGAGTAGCTCTCGGCGGCGTTGTTCGGCACCAGATCGACGTGGCTCGTGCCCCACCGGCCGCCGACGTCCAGGCCGGTCCGGACGTTCCAGCCCGACTCCTCGCCGGGGTTGCCCGGCCCCCAGACGAAGAAGTCGCGGCCCACGGCAAAGTTGAACGAGGTGCGGTGGAGAGCCCGGATGCGGCTCGTCGTCAGGATGTCGGCCCGCGGGATGATCTGCCCGGTCACCTGGTTCGTGCCCGGCGGCTGACGGATGAACACGTCGGAGAAGTTCGCCGACGAGCCGCGGTTGTAGGTGTAGCTCAGGCCCAGGTCGAGGGTCCAGGCGGCGTCGCCCTCGGGGTTGAAGAACAGCGTCCGACCGCCGCCCCCGACGACCCAGCCGGTGTGGAGCCGGTCGGTGAACTCGCCGCTGCCGAACACCAGGTTCGGGCCCGTCTCGGCGTGGAGTTCGTAGGCCAGCTGGCCGTTCCGGCCGAGCGGGCCGCAACAGCCGGGGCCGTCCGTATACCACGGGCTGCCGTAGGCCCCTGGCGGCAGCGCGCCGGCCGCCGGGGCGGCCGTCAGCGCCCCGAGCGACGCCGCGGGCCCGGCGTCCGCCGGCCGCGGCGCGGGTGCCGTGTCCTGCCCGCCAGTGGGCAACACCGGCGACCCGCTGGCGGGCGGCGGCGGCGCCGGCAGCTTCGCCGGCGTGCTCATGCGGGTGGGCGGTGTGTAGGTCGGGAACCCGTACTGGCCCGCGGCCGGGGCCGCGGTCGCCGCCGCGGCCAGCACCACCCCGGGAAGCATTCGGGTGATCGTCATGCGCCCCTCGCCGCCGCCGGGGACACCGGCCGGGCGCAGCGCCCGCCCGGCCGTCGCCCGGCCTGTTCTGTGGTCTCGTCCTCTAGGATCGGCCGCCGACCGTGCGGACTTTAACGCCCCTACCGTCGGTAGCGGTCCTAAGGTTGGCCCCGGCCCCGCCGCGGGGGTATAAGGAAGCTGGGCAACCCGACCGCCACCGACGAGGCGAGATGAAGCGGATCGAACTTCGCGACGCGGTTGCGGCACGGCGGTTCGTCGCCGAGGGGCTGTGGTTCCAGCGGGCGGTGCGGCCGACGGCCGAGCGGGTCCGGGCGGTCCTGGAGTGGGCGATGGAGATCGCCAACGAGGGCCGGCCGCTCCCGCCGCTCGGGTTCGTCGCCGACGTGGCCCACGTCGCACTCGTGGCCGACGCCGACCACCGGCCGAAGGAGCCCCTCGCCGTCCCCGGCTGGCGGCCGGAGTTGGCCCGCCGCTACGAGGATCACGTCCTCGGCCGCCTGTACGCCGACCGCGGCTTCGAGCGCGCCGCCGACGCCGTGCGCGTGCTCGCGGGTACCGACCGCGTCCGGGGCGTCGCCTTCCTCGTGGACCGCGTCCGCGAACGGACCGACGTGGGCGGCGTCGACCTGCCGGTGGCCGTCCTCCGCAACCTGCTGACGTCAAACGCCGACGAAGTCCTGGCCCGGGCGTGGGACGATCTCTCGCGCGACGGGCCCTCGAAACTCACCGTGGAATTGCTCGACGAACTCGCGTCCGGCGGGCTGCGCCACCCGGACGTGCTGCTCGCGACGGACATCGCCGCGCTCGAAGACCGCTCGGCACTCGGCGGCGAGGAACAACGGATCGCGCTGGAGCAGATTCGAACCCAGACCGACGCGCTCCTGGAACCGCTGCACGGGAGCCGCGTCCGCCCGCTGCCGGGGCGGCGGGAGGTGCCGACGCGCATCCTCGACGAGGACCAGTACCCCGTCGGCGGCTACACGTCGATCAGCCCGCGCGGGTCGATCGAGAGCCTGCTCCACTCGCAACTGGCGTACATGGAGGACGGCCGCGGCCGCGACCCGGACCTGTTCGACGTCAAGTTCGCGCGCGACGAGCTCTTCTACTACTCCCGCGACGAGAACCAGTTCCTCCGCCGCCGGCGGGCGTTCGTGTTCGTACTGCTGCCCGACCTGGTCACCTCGCAGCAGCATTCGGCCCGGTTCAAAGATCCCGAACTCCCGGTGCAGCGGATCGTGCTGATCCTCTCCGTGCTGCAAGCCGTGGTGTGGAAGCTGGACGAGTGGCTGAGCACGGACGCGATCCGCTTCGAGGTGTTGTTCGTCCAGGACGCCGGGCGGAGGCCGATGGCCGAGGAGGCGGCGTTGTGCGAGTTCCTCCTCCGCCCGAACGTCGCCCGCGGCGTCGCGGCCGTCCGACACGTGGCCGACCGCGTCGAAGCGGGCAAGGCGCTCGCCGAGTTGGCTCGCACGGCACAAGTTCATGCTCTCGTGGTCGGGACCAAGAAGACGGACCTGGCGGCGGACGCGGCACTCGTGAGCGGGTTGGTCGTGGGCGGTCCGGTTCCCACGTTGCGGGCCGACGACGTCCCCGTGCCGCTGGAGGCGATCACGCCCTTCGAGCACTGGCAGGAGGCGTTGCGGCGGGTATTGCAAATGTGGGTTTGAGCCGAACCGCGGCCGCCCCCGGGCCGTATAACCCCTGAAGCGGGAGTTCCGCCCCCGTGCCCCCGGGTCGTGCGCATGTTTGAATGGATCAGCAACCCCGGCCTGCTGTTCGGCGGGGTGGTTCTCGCCGCCGTACAGTTCGTCGCCGCCCTCCCCTGGCTGTGGGCCATCGACCCGCGCGGGTTCGAGCGTGCCACCCGCTCCCCGCGCGCCCTCGGCACTGTGGTCGCCGGAGTCTTCGGCGCGGGCATCGCGGTCGCGGCCTACGCCGGCTACAAGAGCGACGCCAACAGCCTGGAGTGGAACGGGCGATACGTCTACGGCTCCGTGCTCCACCTGCAACTGCTCATCGACCTGTTCATCCTCATGCCGAACCTCCTGGTGCTGGTGTGGCCCAAGGGCGGGGCCGTGGCCCTGGCCGCGTACCGCGAAGGGCTCCGCCAGCCGATGTCGTGGCTGATTGTCGTCGTGGCCGTGGTGGCGACGTGGGTGTCGGTCTTCATCCCGTACTTCACGTTCGGCGACGACTTCAAGATGATGAAGCAGATCGGCTTCGACGTGGTCATGCTGTCGGCCGCGCTGTTCGGCGTGCTGGCTGCCAGTATGTCGATCAGCGAGGAGATCGAGGGCCGCACGGCCGTCACGCTGATGAGCAAGCCGGTGAACCGGCGACAGTTCCTGGTCGGCAAGTTCCTCGGCATCCTCATGGCCTGCCTGGCCCTGTCGCTGGTCATCGGCTGGAACCTCACGTTCGCCCTGCGTGCGCAGCCGGAGTTCGACAAGATCAACGAGGTGATCGACCCGATGCCCCAGCAGGCCGAGGCGGCGTTCGTCCCGGTCTTCACCGCGGGCGTGCCCGGGACGGCGGCGAAGGTCGTCGCACGCGGGGCGGGGTTGTGGTTCGCCGACTCGTTCGCGCACTCGCTCGGCATCGCCCTCGGCTTCGGCCAGGTGATGATTCTGGTCGCCATCGCCTCCGCCCTGGCCACCCGGCTGCCGTTCGTCATCAACATCGTTCTGTGCCTCGTCATCTACTGCCTGGGTCACCTCGCGCCGGTGGTGGTGCAGGTGACGCAGAGCGGCGGCGGCGGCACCGCGATGGGGCTGGTCGGGTTCGTCGGGCAGTTGTTCGACGTGCTGCTGCCGGCGCTCGAGTTCTTCAACATGGGTCCGGCGATCATCCGCGAGAGCCCGCTCGACCTGTGGCAGTTCGCCGGCTACGTCGCGACCGTGTTCGGCTACTCGATCATCTACACAGCCATCGCCCTGCTCGTGGGCCTGCTCCTGTTCGAGGACCGCGACCTGGCGTAGAGCGGACCGCCCTCCGAACCGGTCGAACCTGCCAAGTTTTCCGCGCCCGCGGCGCCCGGGGCGCGAATCCGACGTGCGGGTTGCTGGCGCGTCTGCTACCCTCACCACTAGGGGCTCCAGGGCCGGACGCCCGGACACGTCACGGCGGGGGGCTGCGTGGACACTTCGGCGTTCAACCGGCTGCGCGACGACTTCGTGAAATCCCCCCGCGCCCGCGTCGCGGCCGCGGCCGGCACCGTCGCTGCCGTATTCGCATACCTCGCCCTCCTCGTCCTGCTCTACCTGTTCGTCGACCTCCTGGTCTGGAAGGGTGAAGTCCCCTCCTACGCCGACCTACGCCCGGCCCGCAAGGCCGCCTTCGCCGAAGAGTGGATGAACCGCTCCGACACGGACCGTGCCGATGCGGTCAAGCGTCTCGGCCTGTCGGACGCAAGTGCCTCCCGCGTTGCCGCCGTAGAGCTGAAACGCGCCCCGACACCGACCGAATGGGAGTGGCGGTGGCGGGCGGGGGCGTACCTCGCGCTCCGCGACCGGGTGAATCAGGAAGCCGCGGATACGTACCTGCCGGAGACCCCGTCCGCGGATACACCCGATCCGGCCACACGGGCGGAACTCGGGCTCCTCAGCCTCGTCGTCCGCGAGCGTGACCGGTGGACCGGCCGCCTGGCCGGGTGGCTGGCCCGGTGGAACAGCTGGGCCTGGAGGCCGGGTTCGGACGGTTCCGCAAGCGACACCTACCTCGCCGGCCTGTTCGTGTTCGGGTTCGGGCTGGCACTGGTTCGCGGGGTGCTACTGAACGCCGTCGCGTACGCGGCCGCGCAGGTGACGATCGAAGCAGTCACCCGGCTGCGGCGCGCCCTGTACTTCCACATCTTCCGCCTCGGTTCGCTGGCCGTGCGCACGTCCGGCCCCGCGGAAGCAGCCGAACTGGTGACCGGACAGGTGGAGTCGGCCCGCGAGGCGGTCGAGTCGTCGCTGACGGCCCCGTACCGCTACCCCCTTCAGTTTGTGCTGCTGCTCGGGCTCATCCTGAGCATCAACTTCTGGCTCGCCGTCAGCTGCCTGCTGTTCGCCCTGCTGGCCTGGCTGATCGGCGGGCAGGTGGCGGCGTACTTCCGCCGCGAGGCCCGCGTCGGCAGCCGGCAGTCGGACGCCGCCCTGTCGCTGCTGCGTGAGAGCATGGGGCTCATGCGACTCGTCAAGTGCTTTCAGATGGACCGGTTCAACCAGTCGCGTGTGGAGCGGCAGATCGCGCAAGCCGGCCGCGCGGGCTGGCGCCGCTACCGCGGCGAGACGCTGGCGCGGCCGATGCTCGTTGCCGTCGCCCTCATCGCAGCCGTGTGCTTGCTCTACCTCGCGGCGTGGGCCGTCCTCGCCGGCGACCTCACGACGCCCGGCCTGGTTGTGATGGCGGTCGCGCTCGTGTCGCTGGCGTGGCCGGTGGCCGGGTGGGTGGACGCCCGCCGCAAGCGCGCCCGGGGTGAGGAGGCGTCCGCGGCGATCTTCGAGTTCCTCGACCGCCGGGGCGAAGCTGCCGAGGCCGCCGACGCCGAGTTCCTCCCCGCCCTGACCGGTCGCATCGAGTTCCGCGGCGTGTCGCTCACCGAGCCGGGCACGGGCCGGATGTTGCTCAACGACGTGAGCTTCGCCGTGCCCGCCGGCAGCAAGGTGGCCGTCGTCGGCTCCGACCCTACGGAGACCCACGCCCTGGTGTACCTGCTGCCGCGGTTCCTCGACCCCACGACCGGCGAGGTGCGGGTGGAGGACCGGAACATCAAGTGGGTGACGCACGAGTCGCTGCGGGCGCAGGTCGCCGTCGTGATGCAGGACGACCTCGTGTTCACCGACACGGTGGCCAACAACATCAAGTGCGGCGACCCCGGGTACACGCTTCCGCAAGTCATCGAGGCGGCGAAGTTGGCCCACGCCCACCAGTTCGTCGAACGGCTGCCACAGGGCTACGAGACGGTGATCGGCGGCGACGGGGTGAGCCTCACACCGGGCCAGCGGTTCCGCGTCGCCCTCGCGCGGGCGCTGCTCCGCGACCCCAACGTGCTCGTACTTGAGGAGCCGTTCGGCCCGGTGGACGAGGACACACTCGCACTGCTGGACGACACGCTGGAGCGCGTCGCGCCGAACCGCACGATCTTCTTCCTGGCCCACCGCCTCTCCACGCTGCGATCCGTCCACCGCGTGTTCCTACTGAAGCAGGGCAAGCTCGAAGCGACTGGGAGCCACCGCGACCTGTGGCACAGCAACGATCAGTACCGCCGCCTGCAGGTGCTCGCCGACGTGACGGCCGAGACGGCGGCGTTGTCCGAGTCGAGTTGAGCGAGGGACCGCCATGCGTTCGCCGCTGGACCTGGGCCGCGAAGTGTCGGCCGCACTCGACGCCGCCGACCTCGCGGCCGACCTCATCCGCCGCGAGTACCGCACCTTCGTCGCGGTCCCCGACGCCCCGGTGTCGATCAGCACTTACGTCGACCAGGCCTCGCAGGAGGTGATTCTGGACTACCTCCAGGCGCAGTTCCCGGCCGACGCCCTGTGTGCCGAGGAGAGCACCGAGGGGCTGGCGAGGGTGGCCCACCGGGGGCCACGCGTGTGGGTCGTAGACCCCATAGACGGCACCCGCGGGTTCGCCAAGAAGACCGGACAGTTCTCGGTGATGATCGGCCTGCTGATCGACGGCGAGCCCGCGGTCGGCGTCGTGAGTGAGCCGGCGCAGGCCCGCACGACGTACGCCTGGGTCGGCGGGGGCTGCTGGACGATGGTCGCGGACGGCACCTCGGTTCGCTGCACCGTGAGCCGGCGGCCGCTGCGCGACGCGGTACTGACGCAGAGTTGGTCGAAGCCGGGGCAACCGAGCCGGCCGGTGCGGGCGTTGGCGCCGGCGGGGGTGGTCGAGACGTACTCCGGCGGGGTGAAACTGGCCCAGGTGGCGCGCGGCGACGTTGACGTGTACGCGAACGTGTACGAGACGTTCTTCGACTGGGACATCTGCGCCGGCCACGTCCTCGTGACGGAAGCCGGCGGGCGAGTGACGGATCTGAGCGGCGGCCCGATTCGCTATGCCGCCGACCGCTTCGCCCAGACCCGCGGGTTGCTGGCGACGAACGGCTTGTTCCACGACGAAGCCGTGCGGGCGCTGGCGGCCGTGCCCGAATAACCACTCAGGGCGCCACGCCGAAGCACTCGACGCGGTCCGGCCCGCGCACGTAGAGCCGCCCCTCCACCACCACCGGTAATGCCCAGTTCTGTTGCCCCGCGAAGCCGAGCGGGATCGTCGCCACCGGGCGGTACTCCTCGGGCGTCGCGTGTACCAGGATCAGGTCGCCGGTCTGCGTCAGGATCACGAGGTAGCCGCCGACGGCGACGATCTTCCCGTTCGGTACCCGCGGCGCCTCCCACCCGTCGACGGGAGTGCCGTCGATCAGGCTGAAGCAGACGAGCCGCGCCTCGTCGTTCGTGCCGTCGAAGGCGTAGAGATGCCGGCCGACGGCGACGGCGGTGCCGTGGTGCGTCCGCAGCGGCTTGTTCCGCTTGCTGTACACCGGCTCCAGCCGCAGGCGGTCGGCGTCCGGCTTCAGCCGCAGCAGCGCGCAGCCGGTGCCGTAGGCCGCGGAGATGAAGACGTAGTCGTCGAGTACCTGGGGCGTGGTGATGTTCGCGTGGTGCTGCGTCGGCCACGAGTAGCTCCCCATCAGCGTACCGTCGGAGCGGAGGCACAGCAGGGCGTCGCCGGTCAGCGCGAAGACCGCGCGCACGCCGTGGACAGTGGCCGCGCTCGGCGAACTGTAGCCGGCTGGATTCGTGCCCGCGGTCCAGCGCACCTCGCCGCTTCGCTTGTCGAGAGCCGCCACGGCGCCCTTCCGCCCGCCGGGCTGGACGATGACGTAGTCGCCGTCGAGCAGCGGCGAGCAGGCGTAGCCCCACTGCGGCGGGCGCGTCTCGAAGTCGCGGGGCAGGTCGCGCTGCCACTGCACCCGCGGCCGGCCCGACCCGACATCGAGACACAGCAACTGCCCGCTCGCGCCGAGGGTGTAGACGTGGTCGCCGTCCACCGTCGGGGTCGCGCGCGGGCCGGCGTCGAAGCCGATGCCGTCGTAACTGGCGGGGTAGGTGTGGTCCCACAGGCTCGCCCCCGTGGCCGCGTCGAGGCACAGCACCCGCTCGGAGCTCCCCTGGCGGTCCTGCGTGTAGAACTTGCCGCCGACGACGGCGAACGACGAGAACCCGCCGCCGACCGGGGCGGTCCACAGCTTTACCGGCGGCCGCTTGTCCCAGTCGGCGCGGAAAGGACCGGCGGGGGCGTGGCCGTCGCGGTTGGGGCCGAGGAACTGCGGCCAGCCGCCGCCGACCGCGGCCCGCGTCGGGGCCGGAGGGGCGTGACGCAGTTGCTCGAGCTCGGCGGCGTTCTCGGTGTCGCGGGCGAACCAGCGGTTGAAGACACCGGCCCGGTGCATGGCGTACCCGCTCGCCAAGAGCACCACCACCACGGCGGCGGTCAGGGCGGCAGTGCGGAACCCGCGTGTCGGCATGGGTGGGCTCGCGGTACGGGCGACGTGTCCGAACTCTAGCTCACGCCGCGACCTCGGCCAGCGCCTCGCGCGCCGCCTGAATCGTTCGGGCCACGTCGGCGTCGGTCATCGCCGCGGACAGGAACGCGGCCTCGAACTGGCTGCACGGCAGGTAGACGCCGCGGTCCATCATCGCCCAGAAGAAGCGGGCGAACCGCTTCGTGTCGGCCGTCTTCGCGGTGTCGAAGTCGGTCACGGGCGTGGCGGTGAAGAACAGCGTCCACATGCTGCCGACCCGGTTCAGCTGTACGGGCAAGCCGGCGTCGGCGGCTGCGGCGCGGAGGCCGGCTTCGAGCTGCTGGCCCGTGCGATCGAGCCGCGAGTACGGCGGGTCGGCCTTCAGTTGCTTCAGCGTGGCGATGCCGGCCGCCATCGCCACGGGGTTGCCGCTCAGCGTGCCTGCCTGGAACACGGGGCCGGCCGGCATGATCGAGCGCATCACGTCCGCTCGCCCGGCGTAGGCGCCGACCGGGAAGCCGCCGCCGATGATCTTACCGAGCACGGTCACGTCCGGGTCGTCGCCCAGAAGTTCCTGCGCGCCGCCGTACGCGAGGCGGAAGCCGGTCATCACCTCGTCGTACACCAGCAGCGCGCCGTGGTGCCGCGTCAGCCGGCGTAGCTCGGCGCGGAACTCGGGCGACGGCGGCACCAGCCCCATGTTGCCGACGACCGGTTCGAGCATTACGCCGGCGATAGCGTCGCCCTTCGCGGCGAACACCTCGCGCAGCCCGGCCACGTCGTTGTAGCGCAGCACGAGCGTGTCGGCGGTGCAGCCCTTCGGCACGCCCGGGCTGTTCGGCACGCCGAGCGTCAGGGCGCTCGACCCGGCCGACACCAGCAGCGAATCGACGTGCCCGTGGTAGCAGCCGGCGAACTTCACGATCAGGTCGCGGCCGGTGAACCCGCGGGCGAGCCGCACGGCACTCATCGCCGCCTCAGTGCCGCTCGACACGAAGCGCACCATCTCCACGGACGGAATCGCCTCCACGACCAGCTCAGCGAGTTCCGTCTCGGGCTCGCTCGGGGCACCGAAGCTGCTGCCGCCGCGGGCCGCGGCGATCACCGCTTCCAGGACGACGGGGTGGGCGTGGCCGAGGATCATCGGCCCCCACGAGCCGATAAAGTCGAGGTAGTCGTTGCCGTCGATGTCCGTCAGGTACGCCCCGCGGCCGCGGGCAATGGTGATGGGGCTGCCGCCGACGCCACCGAACGCCCGCGCCGGGCTGTTCACCCCGCCGGGAATCACCTTTTGCGCCCGCTCGTGGGCCGCCGCGCTCATCGTCCGGTTCATCGCTTCCCCTCGGCGGCCGTCAGGATGCTCCGGGCCTTCTCCCGGGCCGCCACGACCGCCGTGTCCGTCTCGTCGTCGTACAACTCGACCAACTCGCGGGCCGCGGCCCGCACTGCGATCCACTTCACCGCCTCGCTGCCGGCCTGCGCCTCAGTCTGGGCCTGCCCGAGTTCGGCGATCTTCTGCGACACCAGCTTCTGCCGCTCGGCCAGCCCCCCGTCCGCGGCGCCCTTTGGGATGGCCGCCCGCTGCTGCGACGCGAGGAGGAACCACACGTTCAAGTCGGGTTCCTTCTCGGCCTGGGCGACGGCGGCGTCCCACCACCGGGCCGCCTTCTCCTTGTCGCCGAAGGCGTCGAGCCGGAGCGCCCGCACGGCCAGCGATTCGAGGTTGTCCTTCTCGAACGGCGTGGGCAGCTCGAACCGCCGGTGCTCGGCGATCTTCTTGTTCAGCTCCGGCAGCAGCTTCCGAGCCGCCTCGATGTCCTTGAGCCGCTTCTCGGCCACCCATCCCCAGCGGGCCTTGTTCAGCGGCTCGTCGTCGAACGTGAACGGCAGCTTGGCCTCGGCGGGGAACCTACCCCGAACCTTCGTCCAGTACTCGGCCGCGACCGGCAGTTGGCCGTCCTTCTCGGCCTTGATGGCCGCCATCGTCGCGGCGTAGGCGTCGCCGTCGTCGCCGTCGCCGGGGTTGTCGCGGAGGTTGGTCTTGCGAAAGCGGTTGGTGAAGACGCCCTCGCGCTTTTCGACCCACCCGGCTCGAAAGAGCGCCGCCGCGGTGTCGGTCCGTTCGCCGGGCGTGTCGCCGTGCGGCTTCAAATAGGCGATGGCGGCCTCGATGCGGGCGTCGGGCGTGGCCTCGCCGCGCCCCTTCTGAGCGGCGAGCCGCTCGACCGGTGCGTACAGCGCGTCGGCCGACGGCGGCCGCATCAGGAGATACGCCCCGGTAGCGAGCCCGCCAAGGGCCGCCAAAATGGCGGCGGCGTGGAGCCACTTCTGCTGCAACAGCGGCACCGCCTTCGCCTTCTTTTTCTTCTTCGTCTTACCTTTCAGGGCGCGGGCGGCCTCGCGGTCCTCCTCGGTGATCGGTGCCGCCTCGGCGCCGCGGGGGCGGTCGATCTTGCGGGCGTTCGCGGCCTCCAGGCCCGCGCTCTTGCGGGCCGTGGCGTCCTCCTCGATCTCGGCCAGCATCCGCCCCACCCACGCGGCGTCGAGGGGGCGCTGCTCCTTGTCCTTTTCCAGCAGTTGCAGGATGAGCGCCTCGAACTTCGGCGGCAGGTCTTGTATCAGCTTGCCGACCCGCGGCGGCTTCTCGTGGACGTGTTTCAGGAACATGTCCACGGTCGTGTCCGCGGTGAACGGCTTCCGGCCGGTCAGGAGCTCGAAGAAGACGACGCCGAGTGAGTACAGGTCGGACTTGGCGGTGAGGTTGCGGTCGCCCTTGCACTGCTCCGGCGACATGTACGCGGCCGTGCCGATCGTGCTGTTCATGCCGGTCAGGGCGGTCACGTCCTGGTCCTTCGCGATCCCGAAGTCGGTGAGCTTCAGCACGCCGTCCTTGGTTACCATCAGGTTCGACGGCTTCAGGTCGCGGTGGATGATGCCCTTCTCGTGTGCGTGCTGGAGGGCCAGGCACAGGTGCTTGCCGTAGGTGACGACCTCCTCCCACCCCAGCCGGCCGCGGCGGGCCAACACGCGGTCGAGCGCCTCGCCGTCCACGTACTCCATGGCGATGAACGGCGTCTTCTTGTACGTGCCGGTGGCGAGCAGGCGGACGATGTGCGGGTGCCGGAGTTGTTTGAGGATCGCCGACTCGCGCTCGAAGCGAGCCATCGCGCCTTCGTTGCCGAGGAGGCCGAGGGCGACGACCTTGAGGGCGACCGGGAGGACCTTATCCTCACCCTTCTGGAACCGGGCCATGTACACCGTGCCCATGGCGCCGCTGCCGAGCTCCCGCTCGATGGTGAACGGGCCGATCTGCTGCCCGATCAGCATGGCTCCTCCCCGAGACCGTGGTTCCCGGGCATTGTACCCCACACGGCCGGGCTTTCTGCCCCGAAATCGCGGGCGTCGCCAACGCCGGTTGTGGCCGGAACGTAACGCCGGGTAACGGGTTGCCCCCGCCGTCGCACCGGCCCCGCGCGTCGGCTAGAATGGGGGCGTCTGTTACGCCGCGGAGTCCCGGCATGGCCACGGTGATCGAGAAGCCCGACCCGGCCGCGAAGTTCGCCACCAAGGTGGACGAGCAGCTGGCCGAGGCCACCAGTCGCATCCGCGGGCACGACCTGGCCCTCGGCGGCCTCCTTGTGGCCGGCTTGGTGTTGGGCTACGCCGCCGCGATGATGCTCCTCGACCGCTACTTTGTCCTCCCCGAGTGGGTGCGGCAACTCTCGCTGCTGGCGTTCGTGGGCGCGGTCGGGTACGCGGCATACCGGAAGCTCCTGCAGCCACTCCGGGCGCGGGTGAACCCCCTGTACGCAGCCGTCGTCGTGGAGCGGACCATCGACGACGCCAAAAACAGCGTCTTGGGCTACGTCGAGGCGCAGGAGCGCGGCGACGTTCACCCGGCGGTGAAGGCGGCGATGGGCGCCCGCGCCGCCAAGACGGTGGACGACGCCGACGTGAACCGGGCCGTGGACCACCGCAGCCTGCTCTACGCCGGCGGCGGCGTCATTGCCCTGTTTTTGACGCTGGTCGTGCTGTTCTTCGTCTTCCGCCCGACGCAGTTCCAGTCGCTCCTCGGCCGGGCGTTCGCGCCGTTCTCGTCCGCCGTCATCGCCACGCGCACGAACGTGCTCCTGGTCGAGCCGCAGGGCGGCGACGTGACCGTCACGTCGGGCCAGTCGCTCACGATCAAGGCGGAAGTGACCGGCCGGCAGCCCAAGCTCGACGCGGCCGATAAGGTGCGGCTGCTGATCCGGTACAACCCCGCCGACCCGGCCTACGACGAGCTGCCGATGGAGCCCGGCGAGACGAGCCGGGAGTGGCTCGTGCAGGTGCGGCCCGAACAGCTGCGGACCGGGGCGTGGTACAAGGTCGCGGCCGGCGACGGCGAGACGGCCGAGCACCGCGTGACCGTCCGCACCGTCCCGCTGTTCACCGACTTCGAGGTCGAGTACCAGTTCCCCGCCTACACGCGCCGGCCGGACGAGAAATCGACCGACCCGCACCTCATGGCCGTCCGCAACACGAAGGTGAGCGTGCTGGCGAAGGCCAACCGCCCGGTGCGCGACGGCCGCGCCGTGTTCGACCCCGCGGGTCAGCCCGTGGTCGCTGGTAAGGCCGTCCCCGGCCGACAGGACGCCCTGCGGTTCGACTTCCTCCTGACGAGGCCGGGCAGCTACCGCCTCACATTCAACGCCGCGGACGGCGAGCGGAGCCCCGAGTCCATGCCGTTCGGCATCAAGCTCGACGAGGACCGGCCACCCCAGGTCTCAATCCTGGTGCCGCAGCCGGACGACATCCAGCTGCCGGCGAACGGCCTCCTCGCGGTCGACGGCGGCGCCGGCGACGACTACGGCCTCGACAAGCTGACGCTCAAGCTGAAGCTGGCCGACGCCGGCGCCCGCCCGTTGGCCGACCGGCCGTACCTCGGCGGCAAGTCCTTCCGCCGCGACGCCGACGGCACGTATCCGGTGAACCTCGCCTACAAGGACTCGGTCGAGCTCGGCAAGCTGACCGACCCCGCCGGCGGAAAGGTCGAACTGAAGGAGGGGATGGTTCTCGAGTATTGGCTGGAGGCGACCGACAACCGCACCAAGCCTGGCAGCGGCGGCCCCGAGCCCGACCCGCAGGTGGGCAAAAGCGTGGTCAAGCGTGTCCGGCTGCTGCCGCCGCTGACGCCGCCCGAGCAGAAGGACCAGGACGCCCGCCGCGACCAGCGGAAGCAGGAGGAGAAGCAGCACGCCGCCGACCAGCAGAAGCAACTCGACAACGAGCCGCGGCCGCAGCCGAACGCCGCGCCGAAGACCGACCCGCCGCAGGACGGCATGAACAACCCCATGCCAATGCCGCAGAACAACACGGGCAAGCAGCAGGACGGCATGCCGATGCCCCAGGATGGCATGGGCAAGAAGCAAGACGGCACGCCGATGCCAATGGGTAGCGACGGCATGGGGAAGAAGCAGGACGGCATGCCGATGGGCAACGACGGCATGGGGAAGAAGCAAGACGGCATGCCGATGGGTAGCGACGGCATGGGTATGAAGCAGGACGGCATGGGGAACCCGCCGAAGACGCCCGAGCAGAAGTCGCCGGACAAGGGGAACAACGCCGGCATGCCCGACCCCAAGATGCCGCAGGGGGGCATGAACGACGGCAACCCAATGCCGATGAACAAGTCCGACATGGGGATGGCGGGGGGCAACACCGGGATGCCTCAGCAAGCGCCGATGCCGCCCGAGGCCGGCAGCAAGAACGTGCAGGACCAGGCCTACAAGGTTCAGGATCAGCTCAACCAGGAAAAGACGGGCGGCGGGTCGCCCAAGGCGTCCCCCACAGCCAACGACAGTGAACGGACGCCGCCCGCGGACCAGAAGACGAACGCGCCGATGGGTGGGATGCCGCCGGAATCGCAGCCGAAGACCGACGGCGGTATGGGCGCCAGTGAGCCGCGCACCGACGGCAAGGCGGAGCAGCCGCCGGAGCCGTCGCAGACGAAGTCCGGCCCGACGGGCGACATGCCGCCGATGCCGAACAAGGGCGGCAACCCGCAGCCGAGCGAGAACCGCCGCGAACCGCTCGGCGGCGAACCCGGCGCCGAGCGCGAGCCGCAAAAGGGCGGCGATCCGATGCAGAAGGGGATGCCGCAGACCAAGAGCGACCCCACCGCCGGCGGCGAGCCGAAGGCCGCGTCGCAGCAGAAGTCCGACGACATGATGGGGATGGGGACGCCGCAGCCGAAACCCGCCGACAACGCCGCCAAGGCCAAGACGGCGCCGCCGTCGAACGACCGAGGCGGCGAGCGCGACCCCGTGCAGAAGGGTTCGCCCCAGGCGGAGCCGCAGGGCGGCGGCGAGCCGAAGATGCAGCAGCCCGAACAACCCGGCGCGGTCCGCCCGCTGCCGAAGGCCGGCGACCCGATGCCGATGAACGGGATGGGCAACGAAGCAAAGGCCGGCGACCCGATGGCCAACGCATCCGAGCCGCGGCCGGCCCCAATGGGCGGCGCGAAACAGGGCGGCGCGAAACAGGGCGACCCGAAGATGGCCGATCCGCCGATGGGCAAGGGGAAGGAGCCGGAGCCGAAGGGCGGCATGGGTCAGGCCAAGAACGTGAACCCCGGCGACGAACGGCCGGAGCCCGGCAACTCGATGCAAAACGGCGGTCAGCCGCAGGCGCCGACGCCGAAGCAGGTCGATTCCAAAGCCGGCGCCGAAGCCGGGCCGATGAACCCGATGACGAAGGCCGGCCCCGAGAACCCCGGCGCGCAGAAGGGCATGCCCCCCGAGCTCGATCCAAAGCAGAAGGCCGATCTGGAGCAGGCCGCGAAGGACTTGACGAATCCCGACCCGAACAAGCAGAAGGCCGCCCGGGACAAGCTCGACAACGCACTCGGCAAGGGCGCCGGCCAGAAGCTGGAGGACATCGCCAAGGGGCTCAACTCGAACGACCCGAAGGAGAAGGCCGCCGCCCAGCAGCAGCTGGACGACCTCCGCCGCCAGGCCGAGCAGCTGGCCGGCAAGGAACCCGGAGCGAAGGGCATGAACCCGATGGACTCGGGCATGGCAAAGGGCATGGAACCGACTCCGTCTCCGATGGGGATGGACAAGGGCATGAACCCGACGGCGTCCCCGATGGACACGGGGATGGCGAAGGGCGGCCCGAAGCAGGACACGGACCCGATGGCGGGGCCGACACCGAAGTTCGACCCGAAGGAGCTTGAGGGGGCGCTCAACGACCTGAACAGCAAGGACGAGACGAAGCGCGACGCGGCCCGCGAGAAGCTCGACAAGGCGGTCGGCAAGGAGGCCCGGCAGCAGGCCGAGCAGCTTCAGAATGACCTGAAGTCGGGCGACCCCGAGCGCGAGGCCCGCGCCCGCGAGAAGCTCGACCAGTTGAAGCAGCAGGCCGAGAAGACGGCGAAGGACAACCCGCCCGGCGGCAAGGGGAACGGCAAGGACGACCGCTTCCGTGAGGGCGGAGATGTGGAGCCGAACAACGCCAAGGCGATGGACGCCGACCCGCGGAACCGGGCGAAGTCGGCCGAGCTGACGCTCGACCAGTTCGAGCGGAACCGCTACAACCGCGACCTGCAGGACCGCCTCGGCGGGACGCAGGAGCAGTACGACCGCTTCCTCGACGACTACCGCCGCGAGGTGGCCCGTCTCCGACGCGACGCCGCCGACGCCGAGCGCCCCCCCCCGGCGGCAGCCGGCCCGCCCCCGCGGCCGATCGACATCAACAGCGGCGGCCGCGTCGAAGGGAGTCCCGCCGGCGCCGGCGCGGCCGGCGTCGGCGGGCCGACGTTCTCCGCGCCGGGCTTCGAGGACGCGATGCGGCGCTTCCGCGAAGGGGCGACGCAGCGCCCGCCCGCGAAACGGCCGTGACCCGGTGGCTACACTGAAGGCACCTCCCACGGGGTGCCCGATGTCCGCCGCGAACCGCTACCTCGTCTCGTTCGACGCCCGCACCACGTTCCACCGTTTCACCGACGTGCTGGTGATCGGGGCCGGCATCGCCGGGCTCCGCGCCGCCCTCGAGGTGCCGGCGGACCTGTCAGTGCTGGTCGTCACCAAGGACCGCGTCACCGAGAGCAACAGCTCATACGCCCAGGGCGGCATCGCCGGCGTACTCTCGCCCGAAGACCACTTCGACAACCACGTCGAGGACACCCTCGTCGCCGGCGACGGGCTGTGCGACCGGGCCGTCGTCGAAATGGTGGTGCGTGAGGCGCCCGCGGAGATCGACCAGCTCGTCCGCTGGGGCACGAAGTTCGACCTGAAGGACGGGGCGCTCGCCCTCACCCGCGAGGGCGGGCACAGCCACCGCCGCATCGTCCACGCCCTCGGCGACGCCACCGGGTTCGAGATGATGCGGGCCGTCATCGCCACCGCCCGCACGGCCCCGAACGTAACCATCTGGGACGACACGTTCACCGTCGACCTGCTCACCGCCGACGGGCACTGCCGCGGGGCGGTGGTCGCGCACCCGACGTTTGGGCGGGTGCTGATCTCGGCGAAGCAGGTGGTCCTCGCGGCCGGCGGGTGCGGCATGGTCTACCGCGAGACGACGAACCCGCCGGTCGCCACCGGCGACGGCATGGCCGCCGCGTACCGGGCGGGGGCACAGCTGCGTGACATGGAGTTCATGCAGTTCCACCCGACGGTGCTGTACGTCGCCGGGTCGGCGCGGTCGCTGGTGAGCGAGGCCGTCCGCGGCGAGGGGGCGTTCCTCCGCGACGTGTCCGGCGAGCGGTTCATGCCGGCCGAGGACGCCCGGGCGGAGCTGGCCCCGCGTGACGTGGTGGCCCGCGCCATCTTCCGCACGATGGAGCGGACGCAGCACCCGAACGTGTACCTCGACCTGTCCCACCTCGACCCGGCGATGGTGCGGACGCGCTTCCCCGGCTTCGACCGCGTGTGCCGCGGCTTCGGCCTGGACATCACCACCGACCGCATCCCGGTCCGGCCCGGGGCGCACTACATGGTCGGCGGCGTGACCGTGGACGCCGACGGCCGCACGACGCTGCCGGGGCTGTGGGCCGCGGGCGAAGTCACCAGCAGCGGCCTGCACGGGGCGAACCGGCTGGCGTCGAACAGCCTGATCGAGGGGCTGGTCTACGGCGCCCTCTGCGGTCGGGGCGCGGCCGCGGCGGCGCGGGCGTTGCCGGCCGGGCTGTACGCCCCCGACGTGCGCGCGACGATCGCCCCTGACGACCCGACCGACCGCCTTGACGTGGCGGACCTGACGAACGCCCTGCGGGCGCTGATGGTGCGGAACATGGGGATCGTCCGCACCGCGGCCCGGCTGAGGGAGGCCCGCCGCGACGTGGACTTCTGGTGCCGCTACGCCCTCGGCCGCGAGTTCGCGACGAAAGCCGGCTGGGAATTGCAGAATCTGCTGACGGTGGCCCGACTGATGATCGACGCGGCGCTCGCGCGCGACGAGTCGCGCGGCACCCACTTCCGCAGCGACTTCCCCGCCCGCGACGACACCCGCTGGGGTCTGCGTCACGTCACCAGCGCGCCGCCGGCGGGTGGTGGGTGAGTCGCACGCATCCCGGCGCGAGTTTGTTCGGCAGGCCGCACAATAATCCCGTAGCGTGGACGAATCACCTCGGGGTTCATCACTTTCCCCTCCGGTGCCGCCGTCATGTACCGCCTCTTCGCCGGTCCGCCGCTGCTCCTGGTCGCAGCCACGGCCGCCGCCCAGCCGAAGGCCGAAGCCGCCCCCGCCCCCGCCGTCCAGAACGTTCGCAAGCTCACGACCACGCCGGCCGACGCGCCCGTGCCGGCGTTGCGGTTGACGCTTCGGGCCAAGCCGAACGACCGCCTTCCGGGCAACGCCGCGCTCGACTACTACCGAGCGGCGCTCCTCGTGCCTGACTGGCCACGCGACCCGAAGGAGAGTGAAAAGCACCATGCGAGACTCGACGGCTGGGAGGCCGCGTCGCTGGACGAACTGCCGGTTGCGGACGTGACGGCGTACCTGAACACGTTCGCCGGCGGGTTCGAGGCGATCGACACGGCCGCCCGACGGGACGAGTTGGACTGGCGGCAGGGCATCGCCGTGCGGATGGAGCGACTCGAAGACTTGTTCAGGGAGACCGGCAAGTTCCGCGAGATCGCCCGGTTGAACGGCCTCCGCGTCCGCCGCGACCTGGCGAAGGACGACTTCGACGCCGCGACCCGCGATCTCCGCTCCGGCTTCCGGCTGTCCCGGGCGGTCGGCGAGGGCTCGACGACGGTGCAGCTCTTGATCGGCGTCGCCATCGGGTCGATCACCGTCGGGCAGGCCGACCTGTACGTCGGCCGGCCGGGGTCGCCGAACCTGTACTGGGCACTCGCCGACCTGCCGCGGCCGCTCATCGACCCGCGGCCGGCGCTCGACGGGGAAACCGTGTTCTTCGAAGAACACGTCCGCAAGACGTTCCTGGCCGGGAAGGATTCGGCCGACCTGTGCCGGGCCGTCCGCGACGAGCAGTACAAGGCGTTCCGCCTGCCGTACCCCCGCGCCACGGCCGAGTTGGCGAAGGCCAAGGCGCGGGCCGAGGCGCTCAAGAAGGGACGGCCGGACGCGGTGGTGTCGGTCTTCGCACTGACGGTCCCGGCGATCGAGAAGGTGTACCACAGCTGCGCCCGGCTCGACCGCCGGCTCGACGCGCTGACGGCCGTGGAGGCGGTGCGGCTGCACGCCGCCGCGAACAAGGGAACTCCGCCGCCGGCGCTCGCCGACATCACCTTAGTACCGGTGCCGAACGACC
This sequence comes from Gemmataceae bacterium, assembly GCA_046350095.1. Lineage (GTDB taxonomy): Bacteria > Planctomycetota > Planctomycetia > Gemmatales > Gemmataceae > Urbifossiella. The sequence continues at coordinate 108,241 of JAXMBA010000009.1, read as the reverse complement.
CGTTCACCGGCCGGCCGTTCGAGTACGCGGCCCGCGCGGACGGCTTCACGCTGACCGCACCGGAGGTCGAAGGGGGCAGCCCTGGTAACGGCGTGAGGTACGAAGTGACGTTCCGCCGGTAGCAGGGCCGCCGAGTTGACACTTCGCGCGGCCAGGGATACATTTCCCCAGCCGTCCTCACGCGCAGGTATCGTTCCCGTGGCCCGCATCCGTCACTCCCGGCCGGTGGTCATTACCGCGGCGCAGGGAGTGCGCGCCGGCGTTCGCGTCGGCAATACAGGATGACCGGGGCCGCTCGGCCGAGCGATCGATCACGCCGCCCCGAAGCCCACCCGCTTCGGGGCGGTCCCGTTTCCCGGGCCGCCTCGCCACCCGAACTCACACCGCCGGCCCCCACGGACCCATGACCCGCGTCTCGATCTACGACACCACCCTCCGCGACGGCAGCCAGGGCGAGGGCGTCAACTTCTCGTTGCAAGACAAGCTCCTCCTCACCCGCAAGCTCGACGAGTTGGGTGTGGACTACATCGAGGGCGGCTACCCGCTGTCGAACCCGAAGGACTTCGAGTACTTCCAGGCCGTCCGCGACCTGAACCTGCGGCACGCCAAGGTCGTTGCCTTCGGCATGACGCGGCGGAAGAACGCGCCGGCGGAGACCGACACCTGCCTGAAAGCGCTGCTCGACGCACGCACGCCGGTGGTCACGATCGTCGGCAAGACGTGGGACTTCCACGTCACCAACGTGCTGGGCACGACACTCGACGAAAACCTGCGGATGATCGCCGACTCGGTGGGCTACTGCCGGTCGCAGGGGCGCGAGGTGTTCTATGACGCCGAGCACTTCTTCGACGGCTACCGCGCGAACCCCGAGTACGCCCTGAAGACGCTCCGGGCCGCGGCCGACGCGGGGGCGAGTGTCGTGATCCCGTGCGACACCAACGGCGGCACGATGCCCGAGCGGGTCGCCGAGGTGATCGCCGCGGCCCGCGCCGCGGTGCCGTGTGAAGTCGGCATCCACTGCCACAACGACTGCGACCTGGCAGTGGCCAACACGCTCGCCGCCGTGCGCGCGGGGGCGACGCAGGTGCAGGGCACGATGAACGGCATCGGCGAACGCTGCGGCAACGTGGACCTGGTGAGTGTGATCGCCAACCTGGCGGTGAAGTACGGCCGCGACGTACTCGTGCCCGGCAGCCTGGCCCGACTCACGGAGGCGTCGCGCTACGTGTACGAGATCGCCAATATGAACTTCCGCAGCGGCCAGCCGTTCGTGGGGGCCAGCGCCTTCGCGCACAAGGGCGGGATGCACACGCACGCCGTGGCGAAGGACCCGACCACCTACGAGCACATCACCCCGGAGTTGGTCGGCAACGAGCGCCGCATCCTGGTCAGCGAGTTGTCCGGGCAATCCACCATCCTGTCGAAGACGACCAAGTACCAGCTCGGGAACGACAAGGCGCTGATGGGGAAGATCCTGTCTGCGGTGCAAGACCTGGAGCACGCCGGCTACGAGTTCGAGGCCGCGGAGGCGTCGTTCGACCTGCTGGTGAAGAAGGCGGCGGGGCTGTACCGGCCGTGGTTCGAGCGGCTGGCGTACCGGGTGAACATTGAGGCCCGCGCCGACGGCGTGCCCGTCACCGAGGCGACGGTAAAGCTGCGGATCGGCGGTGAGACGCAGTTCGTGGTGAACGAGGGCGACGGCCCCGTGAACGCCCTCGACGCGGCGCTGCGGAAGGCGCTGGTGCCGGCGTTCCCGGCGCTCGCGGACATGCAACTGGTGGACTACAAGGTACGCGTCGTGAACCCGAAGGAAGGGACGGCGGCGCGGGTGCGGGTGGTCATCGAGTCGCGAGACGGGTCCGACGTGTGGGGCACCGTGGGCGTGAGCGAGAACGTGGTCGAGGCCAGCTGGTTGGCCCTGGTGGATAGCATCGAATACAAGCTGTTCAAGGACGCGGAGCAAGGGACGTAAGCCATGCCGACCGAACTACCGAAGGCCTACGACCCCAAGGACGCGCAGCAGAAGTGGCTGCGCGTCTGGGATGAGCGCGGCTACTTCCATAGCGAGCCGGACGCGGCGAAAAAGCCGTTCACGATCGTCATCCCGCCGCCGAACGTGACGGGGGCGCTGCACATGGGGCACGCCCTCAACAACACGCTGCAAGACGTACTCGTGCGCTGGCGGCGGATGCAGGGCTTCAACGCCCTGTGGATGCCCGGCACCGACCACGCCGGCATCGCCACGCAGGCGGTGGTCGAGAAGCGCGTCCTCGCCGAGGAGAAGAAGACCCGCCACGACCTCGGCCGCGACGAGTTGGTGAAGCGCATCTGGGCGTGGAAGGACCAGTACGAGGCTCGCATCCTCGGACAGCTGAAGTCGATCGGCGCCAGCTGCGACTGGGCGCGGACGCGGTTCACACTCGACACGGTGTGCGCCCGCGCCGTGCGCGAGACCTTCTTCCGCATGTTCCGCGACGGCTATATCTACCGCGGCAAGCGGCTCGTAAACTGGGATGCCCAGCTGCAGACGTCGGTGGCCGACGACGAGACGTACACCGAGGACACGAAGGGCGGCTTCTGGACGTTCAAGTACCCGGTGGTGGGCGTGCCCGACACGTTCATCCGCTTCAGCACGACGCGCCCCGAGACGATGCTCGGTGACACGGCGCTGTGCGTGCATCCATCCGACGAGCGGTACAAGGCGCTCGTGGGGAAGACGGCGCTCCAGCCGCTGACGGGGCGCGAAATCCCGATCATCGCCGACGGCCAACTCGCCGACCCGACGCTCGGCACCGGCTGCGTGAAGGTGACGCCGGCGCATGACCCGAACGACTACGCCTGCTGGCAGCGGAACCCGCACATCGGCGTCATCAACATCCTGAACCCGGACGGCACGATCAACGCCGAGGGGAAGGAGTTCGCGGGGCTCGACCGCTACAAGGCCCGCGAGGCGGTGTCGAAGCGGATGGAGGAACTCGGCTTCTTCGAGGGGAAGGAAGACCGGGTGATCCCGCTGAAGTACAGCGACCGCAGCAAGACGCCGATCGAGCCGTACCTGTCGGACCAGTGGTTCGTGAGGATGGCCGACCGCGACGACGGCAAGCCCGGACTCGCGCAGTTGGCGATGGACGCGGTGAGCAGCGGCCGGGTGAAGTTCACGCCCGAGCGCTACGCCAAGGCGTACCTCGACTGGCTCGGCGAAAAGCGCGACTGGTGCATCAGCCGCCAGCTCTGGTGGGGCCACCAGATCCCAATCTGGTCCGCCGCAGGCCTCTCGGTGGATGCGATGGGTTACTTACTGGCGTTGAAGAACCAGCACCCGCAACACTTCCACATCGAGATAGTGCCGCCCGATGGCGACCGAGGGTTTGAAACGGTTTTGGTGTGCGTGGCTCCTACGGCAGATCAGTTGATCCCGAAACTTGAAGCGCTAGGGTTCGTGCGCGACCCTGACGTGCTTGACACGTGGTTCAGCTCGGCGCTGTGGCCGCACAGCACGCTCGGCTGGCCGCAGAAGACGCCAGAGGTGGCGTACTACTACCCGACCAGCGTGCTGGTGACGAGTCGCGACATCATCTCGCTGTGGGTGGCGCGGATGGTGATTACCGGGCTCTACAACGTGGGCGAGGTGCCGTTCCGCGACGTGGTAATCCACCCGCAGTTGCAGGATGCTTTCGGCGAGCGGATGAGCAAGACGACCGGCAACGGCATCGACCCGCTCGACATCGTGGACCGGTACGGGGCCGACTCACTCCGCTTCCAGATGGTGACGATCGCTGGCGACACGCAGGACAGCCGGATGCCGGTGGCGAACGTGTGCCCGGCGTGCGACGCCCTCGTGCCGATCAAGCAGGAGCACCTCCGCGGCCGCACGAAGAAGCTGGCGTGCCCGAACTGCAAGGTGCCGTTCCGGCCGGGCGGCCCGTGGACGAGCGACGACCCCGATTTGAAGACGGCGAAGCAGGCGTCGGAGCGGTTCGACATGGGCCGCAACTTCGCCAACAAGCTGTGGAACGCCACCCGCTTCCTACTGATGAACCTCGACGGCTACACCCCCGCCCCCGTGGACGTGGCCACGCTGCCGACCGAGGACCGCTGGCTCCTGTCGCGACTCGCCACCACCGCGAAGGAGACGACCGCGGCGCTCGAGGCGTTCCGCTTCTCGGAGGTGGCCCGCGGGCTCTACGAGTTCGTGTGGTCGGAGTTCTGCGACTGGTACATCGAGATGGCGAAGGGCCGGCTTAAGGACGCCGCCGCCCGCCCGGTCGCGCAGCGGGTGCTCGTCGGCGTGCTCGACGGCATCCTGCGGCTGGTGCAGCCGGTGATGCCGTTCGTGGCCGAGTCGCTGTGGGAGGCGCTGAACGAGGTGGCCCCCGAACGCGGCCTGACCGCGACCGCACCCGCCGAGGCGAACGTGTGCGTGGCGAAGTGGCCTGAGTACCCCGCGGCGTGGGTGGACGCCAGCGTTGAGGCGCGCTTCGCCCGGATGCAGGAACTGGTGCGCGGCGTACGCGAGGTCCGCAACCGCTACCAGGTGGACGACAAGACGCGGCTCGACGTGTCGGTAAAGGCGAACGCGACGGTGTCGGCGGACCTGACCGAGCTGGCCATGTTCATCGGGCCGCTGGCGAGCATCGCCACGTTTACCGCGTCGCCGACGACGACCAAGCCGAAGCAGGCCGGGTCGGTTGTGCGGCCGGAGTTCGAGGCGTTCGTCCACCTCGCAGGCTACATCGACCCGGCTGCCGAGGCGACGCGGACCGAGAAGCAGATCGCCGACAAGCGGAAGCAGCTCGACGGCGTGACGGCGAAGCTGGCGAACGAGAAGTTCGTCAGCGGGGCGCCGGCCGAGGTGGTACAGCAGCAGCGCGAGTTGGTGGCGGACCTGCAGAATCAGATTCGGACGCTGGAGGAGAACCTGCGGGACTTGCGAGAGGAGTAATGCCCGCGAGCTGAGCCCCGTAAGGGGCTCGGCTCGCCGCTCACACGTTGAAGACGCTCTCCGGCCGCACCACGCCACGCTCGACGGTGCCGAGCCCAATTAGCACACCGGTTTCATCGACGACACCCACGTCACCCGAAACCGGGGGCTGACGCCCCCGGCTTGCCGGCACGAATCGCACTGCCTGCCCCGTCCGGAAGCGGCGCAAATCATCCGCGCCGAGCGTCACGCACGGCGTCTCGCCCAGCGCCTCCGCCATCGGCCGCAGCGCCAACTCGGCGGGCTTCCCGTCCACGCTCACCCCCTGCTCCGCGGTGAACGGGCCGACGCGGGTACGCCAAAGCGTCTGCACCATGCCGCCGACGCCGAGCACGGCGCCGAGGTCACGGGCGATCGAGCGGATGTACGTCCCCTTGCCGCAGTCCACCTCCACGTCCAGCCACGGCCACGCGAAGCCGACCACGCGGATCGCGTCGATCCGCACCGGCCGCGCCGCCAGTTTCACGTCCTCGCCGGCCCGCGCCAGCGCGTGGGCCCGCCGGCCGTCCACCTTCATCGCCGAGAACGCCGGCGGCGTCTGCTGCACCACACCGACGAACCGCGCGAGCGCCGCGTCGATCGCGTCGCGCGGCACCGCGGCGGCGCCTATCTCGGTCACCTCGCCGTCGGCGTCGTCGGTGGTGCTAGTCGCGCCCAGGCGGAAGCGCGAGGCGTAGCTCTTTCCCATCGCTTGCACGTAATCGGCGAGCCGCGTCGCGGCGCCGACGCACACGACCAGCACGCCGGTCGCCAGCGGGTCGAGCGTGCCGGTGTGGCCGATCTTCGTCTTGCGCGAGAACCAGCGTTGCACGCGGTTCACGGCGTCGCGGGAGGTCATGCCGCCCGGCTTGTCGATCACGAGGAGGCCGTTCATTCGTCCGCTATCATGGGTAACATGACGCCCGCGACGTGTGTGATTTACAACCCGGCCGCCGGCCGCGGGAGGGCCGAAACGCTCCTCAAGGAGTTCGCCACCAACCCCGGGGTTCACGGCGAACTCCGCCCGACGGCCGCCCCCGGCCATGCCGAAGAGTTGGCTCACGCTGCGGCCCTCGAAGGGTTCGCCCGCGTCGTCGCGGCCGGCGGGGACGGGACGGTCCACGAGGTCGCCAACGGCCTCATCCGCAGCGGCCGCCGCGACGTGGTGTTCTCAACGTGGCCGGTCGGCTCCGCGAACGATTACGCCTACACCCTCGGCCTCACCGCGTGGTGGGCGAAGCGTGGCGAGAACCCGCCCACCGAAACGCTCGACGTGGACGTGGCCCGCGTCACCGCCGGCCGTCGTGAACGGTACGCGGTCAACGCGGCGGGTGTCGGCTTCAACGGGATGGTCACCGTGGAGTCGCGGAAGATTCGCTCGCTCCGCGGGATGCCGCTCTACACGCTGGCGTTCTTGCGGGCGATGGTGCGGCACTTCGCCACGCCAAAGATGCGCGTCCGCTTCGACGACACGGAGGTGTACGGCCCCACGCTGGCGCTGACGCTGTGCCTCGCCCAGCGCGAGGGCGGCTTCCCGCTCATGCCGGCCGCGGACCTGACCGACGGCCGTCTCGACTACATGCTCGCCACGAAGTTGCGGCGCTGGCATTTGATCCGCTACCTCCCGGCGATGGCGACGGGGAAGTTGCCGACCAACCACCCGCTCATCCGGCTCGGGAGGTCCGGGCACGTCGCGGTGGTGAGCGAGGCGCCGCTGTGCGCCCACGCCGACGGCGAGCTCGTGTGCGTGCCCGCGGACGGGCTCAAAGAGCTTGCCGTGGAGGTGCTGCCGGGACGGCTGCGCGTCGAGGTGTACCCGCCGGGGTTGTACGGCGGGCGGCGCCCACCCAGCGGGAGGGGTGGGCGGTAGGCGGGGTCAGTTGTGGGGGATCTCGATCTTGCACCAGTCGAGGTCCACGTGGGTGGCCTTCCCCTCGTTGATGAAGATCTTCGGGTGCAGGGAGTAGACCACGAAGCGGCCGTGCTTCTCGTCCAGCACCAGACCGGCCTGGCGGAGAACGCCCAGGTGGTGCGACACGTTTACGATCTCCACGTTCAGCAACTTGGCCAGCTCCGTCACGTTCTTGGAGCCGGTGCGCAGGCACTCGATGATCCGAATGCGGTTCGGCTCCGCGATCGCTTGCAGCTTCTCAGCGCACGTCTTCGCGGCCTTCGGGTCCGTCATGGGAAGAATCCCCAGAGTCGAGAATGGTGGGATATGGCGGGCACGCCCGGGGGCGGCCGCCGACTAGCAGGGCGAGAGTCAACCGGCGGGCGCCTGCGGCGAAATGGCAACGAACCGCAGGCTCATTTAAGTATTGAACTTATCGGCGGCTGGGCGAACGGGCAAGTGCGCTTTACCGTTCTTTTTTCCGATGGCACGCAAACACGTTCCCCGGACAACAGAACTATCGACTCTTGCCCCACGATGCCGGTGCGCCGACTCAAAGGACGTATCCGTATTGTAGATAGGAACGTCAGCGGGGTGACAAGGGGGAGCCAGGAAAGGAGGTGAATTTGTCAACTTTTCCGCCCACACCAGGACGCACCGCACGGCGGACCGTCGCCGCGGCAGTTCCTGGCGGGGGCGGCGTCCTTTACCCGGCCTTGGGCCGGAAGCCCAATGAGGCGGCGAACTTTCGCCTTGCCGCAGGCGGGGCACTCAGCCGGCTCGCCACTGGCTTTCGTCACGATCGCGTCGAACACGTGGTCGCAGGCGTTGCAGCCGAATTCGTACAGCGGCACGGGTCACCTCCGACGCTTTTTATAGTGCTCGCCGGCCCGAAAGAGGAGCTCACGTTCCTCCGCTGTCAGGCTCTCCTGACCGTGCAGCGACACCTTCTCCAGCAAACGGTCCACGCGGTCGTCGATCCGCTCCGGCGGCGGAGGCGGCGGTTCGTCGGCATCCAGGTTGTCGTCGGGCTCGTCCGGCGGCACGACACGCAAGCGTGGTTGGCTGCGCGAGCGGCCCCAGGTCGGCGACGCGGCCGACGAGAACACGCCAGTCAGGCGGACGCCACCGAGGTAGTAAAGGGCGCCGTAACCAGCTCCGGCGAGGGCCACGAACGGGAATCCGGCGCCGGCCGCCGCCCCGACGGCGTTCAGGAGGACGAAGCCGACGGCCGCGCCCCACACCGGCACCGGGAGGACGAAGAACAGCAGGATGCGCTGGTGCGGGTACAGGAACGCGAACACGACGAAGGCCGCGTCGACCGCCGCGTTCGACCCGATCACGGCGGTCGGCGCCAGAACGCCGGCGAGCTCGGCAAGGAACAGCGTCAGGTACGAGAGGAAGCCGGCGAGTACGTAGAAGGCCAGGAACTCGCGCGAGCCGTACCGCTCCTCCAACTGCCTGCCCACCCAATACAGGACGAGCATGCTGAAGATGATGTGCAGCAGCCCGTTCGGGAAGTGGAGGAAGGTGGGCGTGACGAGCCGCCACACCTCGCCGCGGAGCACGTGCCCGGCGGAGTAGGCGCCCCACTCCGTCAGGCCGCCCCAGTCGGCGTGCCGCGTGGCCAGCTGGCCGATCCACACGGCGACGGTGATGCCGACGAGCCACGGCGTCGTGCCGCGGCTCCCCCAGCTAGTCCAGCCGCCGGTGTCGTCGCGGTAGTACTCGCGGTCGTAAATCCCCATGCCGCCCCCGGGCCCCTGGGCTCGCTCTCTTGTGCAGGATACCAGACCGGGTGCCCGCGGCGAAGCCCCCGGCTCCACTGTCGGCCGCCGCGCCCGCGAGCTTGACACGAATTCCGACCGCGCGTATGGCCCGCGGCACGCGCCACCAGATGCCACGCCGCCGCCCGGGACCCAGGGGACGCCCGATGACCGCCTGCCGCACCCGCCGCCGAGCCCGTGCCGCCCTCGCCGCCGTCGCGGCGGTCGCGGCCCTGGCCTGGGGCCAGGTGGCGTCCGCCCAGGATACCCCGGTCGGCCGAATCGTTTCGGACGTGATCCCCGTGTCGGCCACCCGGATGCACACGCCCGAGCAGATCCTCGGCGTCATGCACACCCGCCCCGGCCGGCCCTACGACGAGACCGTCGCCAACGAGGACGTCCGCCGGCTGGTCGCGACCAAGTGGTTCGTCCCCGGGGGCGTCCGGCTCCACACCGCACTGGAGCAGAACGGCAAGGTGAGCGTGTACGTCCACCTGACCGAGCTGACCGGGACCGTGCAGGAGGTGACGTTCGAGGGCGTGGAGCACCTGAGCAAGGAGAAGCTGCGGACGCTGACCGGCGTCCGCAAGGGCGACCCGATGAACCCGATGGCCAACGACCTGGGCCGGGCCGCCATCCTGCGCGAGTACCGCGAGGCCGGCCGGGCGTTCGCCACCGTCCAGCTCGTCGAGGGGACGAAGGCCACCGACACCCGCGTGGCGTACCGAGTCGTCGAGGGGCCGGTCGTGCGGGTGAGCGGGGTCGAGTTCCGCGGCAACGAGGCCGGCCAGACCGGCCGCCTCCGCACCCAACTGGCCACGAAATCGGCACTGGCCGGATTCATGGGCGGCAAGTTCAACCCGGCCTCGATCGACGCCGACGTCAAGAAGCTGACCGAGTACTACCACGGCCTCGGCTACCTGGCCGTGCAGATCGAGCACGAGGTGATCCCGGCGCCCGACCTGGCCTCGGTCCGCGTGGTGTACCACATCCGCGAGAACACGCAGTACATGGTGTCCGGGCACGACATCGCCGGGAACAAGACATTCACGGGCGAGCAGTTGGCGATCGCCACCACCATCCAGGACGGCAAGCGGTACGACAACTGGAACACGAAGGCCGACGCCAAGCGGATCGAGGGGTACTACGGCATGCGCGGCCACCGCGTGGCCGTTGAGGAGGTGCAGCACCTCATCCCGGACAAGCCCGGCGAGGTGCAGGTGACGTACCAGGTGCACGGCGACCGCGGCGCGCCGACGCGCGTGGGTAACGTGCGGATCGTGGGGAACGAGATCACCCGCGACAACGTCATCCTGCGGCAGCTCGACGTGTACCCGGGGCAGATTCTCCAGTTCCCGAAGCTGGAGGACGCGCGGATGCGGCTGGCCCGGCTCGGCATCTTCGACCCGCAGAACCCGCCCGAGGTGCTGGCGATCCCGAACGAGCTGGACAGCGACTTCCAGGACGTGGAGGTCCGCGTCCGCGAGACGAAGACGGGCCAGTTCATGGTCGGCGGCGGCGTCAACTCGAACGCCGGGCTCAACGGCAGCATCATCCTGAACGAGTCGAACTTCGACCTGTTCCGGTTCCCGACGTCGTGGGACGACTTCCGCATGGGCCGGGCCTTCCGCGGGGCCGGGCAGTCGATGCGGATCGAGGCCCAGCCGGGCACCCAGTTCGGCCGCTACTCGGCGACGTTCAGCGAGCCGTACCTGTTCGACACCGAGTTCGGCCTGTCGAACAGCATCTACTACTACAACCGCCAGTTCCTGGAGTACAACGAGGACCGCGTCGGCGACCGGCTGAGCATCTCGCGGCGGCTCGACCCGATCTGGCGGGCGTCCTTCACCACCCGCGTCGAGGGGGTGAACGTGAAGGACGTGGCGTACTACGCGCCGTCGGCGATCAGCGACTACGTCGGTTGGCACTTCCTGCTCGGCCTGCGCGCCGGCGTGACGCGCGACACCCGCGACTCGTTCCTGTTCCCGACGAAGGGTAGTGTGCTGGACCTGGGCTTCGAGCAGGTGCTGGGCGACTACACGTTCCCGATCGGCACGGCGGAGTTCACCAAGTTCTTCTCGTCGGAGTACCTGCAGCGCGAGGACGGCAGCGGCAAGCACGTGCTGGCCGTGCGGTCGCAGGTGCAGGTGACGGGGAGCAACGCCCCGGTGTACGAGCGGCTGTACGCCGGCGGGTTCCGCAGCCTCCGCGGGTTCACCTTCCGCGGCGTCGGCCCGTCGGAGAACGGCCTGCACACCGGCGGCACGTTCTCGTTCCTGAACACGCTCGAGTACCAGGTGCCGCTGCTGCAGAACGACAAGCTCTTCTTCGTGACGTTCCTCGACCACGGCACGGTCGAGAGCGACGTGAGCATCCGCGACTACCGGGTGAGCGCCGGGTTCGGCTTCCGGGTGGCGGTGCCGGCGCTCGGGCCGCTGCCGCTGGCGTTCGACTTCGCCTTCCCGATCAACCGGGCCGACACCGACAACCGCCAGATGTTCAGCTTTTACGTCGGGCTGTTCGGCGGCAATTGACCTCGACTTCGGGGCCGAGGGACGGACCAGCCAGGTTCGTCCCTCGGCCCCCGTGTCCCTCGGCCCCAAAGTCCCTTCTCAAACAGGGTCGTCCGGTAGCCGGTGCGGGAGCTTCACGGTAAACGTGCTCCCCTTCCCGACCACGCTCTCGACGCGGATGCGGCCGTGGTGCTGTTCGATGATTTGGCGGCACACGGAGAGCCCGAGCCCGGTCCCGCCGCGGCCGCTCTCGTCGGGCTGCTTCGTCGTGAAGAACGGCTCGAAGATCTGCCGTAGCTGTTCCGGCGCGATTCCGACCCCGGTGTCGGACACCTTCACCTCCGCCGTCTCGGCCGCGACGTTGTCGCGCACCTCGACCCGGAGCCGGCCCCCGTTCGGCATCGCCTGGCGGGCGTTGATGACGAGGTTCACGAGGATCTGCTCGACTTGCCCGGGCACGGCCCAGACGACGGGCCGGTCGGTGTAGCGGGCCTCGACCTGGACGCGGTTCTTGCCCAGGTCTTTTTCGGTGAGGACGAGCACCTCCTCGACCAGGCGGCCGAGGTCGCAGCGCTGGCGGTGGGTGCCGCTCTTGCGGGCGTAGCCGAGCATGCCGCTGGCGATCGCCGCGGCCCGCTGGCCGGCCTTGGCGATCCGCTCGAACGCGAGCTGCTTCTCGGCCGGGTCGGCGTTTCGGGCGCCGAGCTTGGCCGAGTTGGTGATCGTGGTCAGGATGTTGTTGAACTCGTGGGCGATGCTCGAGGCGAGTTCGCCGACGCTGCTCAGGCGCTGGGCCTGGAGCAGCTGCTGGCGGAGCGCCTCGGTCTCGCTCGCCGGCGCCAGCACCTCGTGGCCGGTCATGCAGTGAACCCTCGCGCCGCCGGGCCGGTTGGGGTGGCCCCGCTGGCAAGAGGTATCGGTCGCGCCGGCGCGGGCACTTCATCGGAACCGCATGTTGGGGTTGCAGGCTGAAGTTTCGCTACCCCTGCGACTTCTCGCCGACCCCGGTCGGAGCCCCGCCGGTGAGCGCCGCGACCGGCGGCGGGACCTGGAGAAGCCCGCCCGTATCCCACCCCCGGGCCGAGTAGCACAACTCGGACACCGACAGATTCGCCACCCTTCCCAGGCGCCTCCACGCCCCCGGTCCGTGGCCCGGGAGTAGGCACAACAGGAGCACCTTGCACACGACACCGTGCGCGACGACGACCACCCGCCCGCCCGGGTGCGCCGCCGCGACGCGCTCGAGCGCCGGCAGCAATCGTCGCCGCAGGTCGTCGAACGATTCCGCCCCGGGCGTGCTGAAGGTGGTGTCGCCGTCTTCCCAGCGGTCGATCGTTTGCGGCCACGGCCCGCTCTCGGACGAGAACGACGTGCCCGACATCGCTCCCACCCGCCGCTCGTGCAGGTCCGGCTCGATCGAGTGTGGAACGCGACACGCTGCCGCGATCGGCGCCGCCGTGTCCCGCGCCCGCAGCATCCCCGACGACACGACCGCGGTCACGCGGAGTGGCGCAAACCAGTCCGCGGCCGCGGCGGCTTGCCGTCGGCCGAGTTCGCTCAGGCCGATGTCGGACTCGGCGCCGTGGAACACGGTCGGAGCTGAGGTTTCGGCGTGGCGGGCGAGCCAGATCGTGGTCATGTGGGCATGTTACGTCGCCGTGACTTGCCGACCGCGGTCCGACCGGAGAAACTGGGGAAGCTTCGACGGAGGCGCAACATGGTCGGTCCCGCCACACTCGCCGTACTCCTACTCACCCCCACAGCCCCGGTGCCGGCCGGCCCCGCAGCACCAGCCGCGGACCCGGCCAAAGTCGCCGAGTTCGGCAACCTCGTGTACGCCTCGGCGCTGGAGCTTTCGACCCGCCGCAACGACGCGGAGTTGCACGAGTTGACGGCCGGGGCGGTCCGCGGGCTGTACGAGGCCGCGGGGACGCAAGTGCCGGCCGACCTGCTGAAGGCGGCCCGCGACGCGAAGCGACACGAGGACCGCGCCGCCGTAATCGCCGACGCGCGGGGCCGACTCGCGGCGGCACCCGCACTGGGCGGCGTGCGGGCGTTCCTGGCCGCGGCCCACGGCTTCCGCCACGCCTTCGACGTACACTCGGGCCTCGCCACGCTGCGGGTCAGCGACTCCGGCGCCCTCGACATGGATTTCGGCCTCGGCTTCGACCTCGACGGTCTCGACGGCCCGCGCGCGACCGCCTACCAGCTCGAACGGCGGGTCGCGGCCGGGCAGGTGCGGCCGACCGGCCTCCTCGGCCCGCCGCCGCGGCCGGACGCGATCGCGTCGCCGGCGTCGTTCCCGTGGCGGGTGCGGCGCGTCGTTCCCGGCAGCCCGGCCCACCGCGGCGGGCTCCGGCCCGGCGACGTGATCACTCACCTGAACGACGCCGAGGTGACGGCGCTCGTCGCGGACCGACTGTTCGGCAAGCTGGCCGACCCGCCCGGCGGCGGCGTTGACCCGAAATCCGGTCAGGACCGGCAGGTGACGCACGTCCTGAGGTACCGTCGCGGCGCGGCCGAGAAGCGCGTCGAGTTGACGACCGAACGGTACGTGCCGATGAACGTCGCCGGCGCGGTGCTGCGCGAGGACGACACCTGGGACGGGATGCTCGACCCCCTGCACAAGATCGGCTACGTCCGGGTCGGCATGGTCGAAATGCGGAGCAACGAGGGGGTGGCCACGATCGTGGAAGACCTCGCGAAGCGCGGCTGTCGAGGCCTGGTACTCGACCTGCGCTGGTGCCCCGGGGGGTACGTCGACGCGGGGACGCTGATCGCGGGCTCGTTCCTGCCGCAGGACGCGGTCATCGCCAGATTAGAGCTACTGCCGAAGGTGCAGGAGCGGGCACAGGAGTACAGGGCCGCGAAGGGGCCGCGCTACCTCGACATGGCGATGGCCGTGCTGATCGGGCCGGACACGATCGGCGGTGGCGAGTTGATCGCCGCGGCGCTCCAGGACCACAAGCGGGCGGTGATCGTCGGCCAGCGGACGCCGGGGAAGGCGGGCACTCAAAACCAGTACGACCTCGGCTACGGCGGGCTGGCGTTCAAGGCGACCTACGGCACCACGCTCCGGGCAACCGGCAAGCCGCGGCACCGAACGCCCACGAGCCTGCCGACCGACGACTGGGGCGTTCGGCCGTCGCCGGGGCTGGAGGTGCCGGTGACGCCGGACCTCGCCGAGACCTTGCGCGGGTGGGCCGTGGATCACGGCCTGCGACCGGCCGGCGACCGCACCAGCCTGCCGTTCGACGAGCCGGACCGCGACCCCGTTCGGGCCGCGGCGCTGGCCCACCTGCGGAAGCACCTCGCGGCCGCGCCGGGGGCGCAGAACTAGCGCGGCTTCAGCCCCGCGGCCTGCGTCCGCCGGCCGCCCGGGACGCGCGGCCGGCTCACCACCGCCTGCGGCTTCAGCCCCTCGCCCTCCTCGATGAGGTCGAGCCGGCTCCGGATGCCGTCGGCGTAGTCGGCCGACAGTTCGCAGCCGAGGTACTTGCGGTCCAGCTTCTTCGCCACGGCCAGGGTGGTGCCGCTCCCGCCGAACGGGTCGAGGACCACGTCGCCGCGGTCGGTTGTCACGCGGATGATGCGGTCCAGCACCGCCTCCGGCATCTGGCACGGGTGCCCGGTCCGCTCCTTGAACGTGCCGCACACCCGCGACGCGTACCACGTGTCCGAGCCCGGCTGAAAGTGCTCGTCGCTCTCCTGCGGCCGCAGCACCCAGGTGTCGTCCGGCAGCTTGCCGACGGGGTTGGCCCGGCGGTCGGCGTAGGTCGTCATGCGGGCGCTCGGCACCCGCACGTGGTCGGGGTTGAACGTGAACCGCTGCGGGTGGCGGGTGTAGTACAGGATGTGGGCGTGGCTGCGGTTGAACTTCCGGGAGCAGTTCACCCCGAACGTGTAGTGCCACACGATCCAGTTCCGCAGGGTGAACCCGAGGGCGTCGAGCCGGACCTTGTACTCGGCCGCGTACTCGTCGCCGATGGCCACGAAGAACGACCCGGCCGGCGCCACCACCCGGGCCGCGGCCGCCAGCCACGTGTCGGCGAACGCCAGGTACTCCTCCTTGGCCCGCTTGTCGTGGTACACGTCGTAGTCGTAGCCGATGTTGAACGGCGGGTCGGCGAAGACCAGGTCGGCGGAACCGGCCGGCAGGCCGTCCATCCACGCCACGCAGTCCCCGACGTGCAGCTGGCTGTCGATCATGTCGCCCCTCGGTGTGATCCCGGTCGTCTGAGCTCGCGGGTCATTCTGGCACACCCCGCGCAATCGCGCAAGCCGGAATTTCCGGTCAGCTCACGCGGCGGGTTGTGACGATTGAGCAGGTTGGTGGGGGGATGATACGCGCCGGCGCCGGCGGGCGCAAGCCCACGCCGCCGCGGAAAGTTGGGCTGGCCCGGCCGGCGGGAGTCGGGTAACCTCCCCCGACCGGCCGCCGACCGCGGAATGGGTCCGCGTCGCACACGGGGTCACGGATGATCGGGCACCTGACGGCCGTCTGGCGGTTCCGCCATTTCCTGATGGCGCTGGTCCGGCTGGACCTGCGCCTCCGCTACCGGCGGTCCGTACTCGGCGTCGGCTGGTCGCTGCTGAACCCGATCGCCATGACGGCCGTGTTCACGATCGTGTTCAGCAACCTGCTCGGCGCGGGGGCGTGGGACTACGCCCCGTACCTGCTCACCGGCATGACCGTGTGGGGCTTCCTGAAGGAGGCCGCCACCGTCGGCAGCCGGTCGCTCATCGCCAACGAGGCGTACATCCGCCAGAGCCCGCTGCCGTACACCCTGTACCCGCTCCGCACCGTGTTCGGGCAGGCCATCCACGCCGGCATCGCGCTGCTCGTGGTGGTCGCGCTGCTCGTGATGGTGCAGGGGAGCGTCGGGCCGCTCACCGTGTTGCCGGCCGTGCTGCCGGGCCTGGCGCTGGCGTTTCTTGCGGCGTGGGCCGTGGCGACGATCACCGCGTTCGTGAACGTGTACTTCCAGGACACGCAGCACATGCTGGAGGTGGCCGCGCAGATCGGCTTCTTCCTGACGCCGATCATCTACAAGCGCGACGTCCTCGACGGGAAGGGGATGTCGTGGGTGGTCGATCTGAACCCGGTGAACCTGTTCCTCGACCTGATCCGCGAGCCGCTGCTGACGGGGAACGCGCCCGCCGCGGCGACCTACGGCGCGGCCGCGGCCCTGACCGCCGTCCTCGGCCTCCTCGCCGCAGGGACGACGGCGTGGCTCCAGAAGCGCGTCGTGTTCCACCTGTAGGCAGGCGGCCCCGCCCTCACCCGGAACCCCCACCGATGGCCCGGATCGAACTGACCGACGCCTCCGTGACCTTCTCCGTCCGCGCCCAGAAGAAGGTGACGCTGAAGGAGTACCTGGTCCGCGGCCTGTTCCGCGGGTCGGTAAACCCGGCCGTCCAGGTTCACGCCCTCGCCGGCATCAACCTCAGCGCCCGCGACGGCGACCGCGTCGGCGTCATCGGCCACAACGGCGCCGGCAAGAGTACGCTGCTAAAGTTGCTGGCCGGCATCTACCCCCCGACGAGCGGCGACCGGCAGGTCGACGGCAAAATCTGCTCGCTGTTCGACATCTCGCTCGGGTTCGAGCCCGAGGCGTCGGGGTGGGAGAACATCACCTACCGGGCGTACCTCCAGGGGGAGACGCCGGCGACGCTGAAGGGGAAGATCGACGACATCGCCGCGTTCACCGAACTCGGCGACTTCCTCGACCTGCCGGTGCGGCACTACTCGGCGGGCATGCTGATGCGGCTCGCGTTCAGCATCGCCACCGCCATCGAGCCCGAGGTGCTGCTGGTGGACGAGGTGCTGGCCGTCGGCGACCTCTCGTTCCAGCACAAGGCCCAGGCGCGGATGAAGGAGATGATGGCCAGCGCCGCGGTGATGGTGATCGTGGCCCACGACCTGACGACGATCCGCGACATGTGCACGACGGTCGTGTGGATGGAGCACGGCCAGGTGCGGATGCAGGGCGACCCCGAGGAGGTGATCGCCGCGTACGTCGAGAGCGTGAACGGCCCGGCGCTGCCGCGGGCCGTGGCGGCCTGAGTCGGGGGGCCACTTGGGCGAGCCGCTGGTCACCGTGCTGATCGTCAACTTCAACGGGCGCCGCCACCTGCCCGCCTGCCTTGCCGCGCTAGCCGAGCAAACGCTGCCCCGGCACTGCTTCGAGGTCGTCGTCGTGGACAACGCCTCGCACGACGACTCCGTCGCGTGGCTGCGGCGCGAGCACCCGTGGGTGCGCGTCGTCGCACGGCCCGACAACACCGGCTTCGCGGGCGGCAACAACGCCGGCCTGCCGTTCGCCCGCGGCCGCTACCTCGTGCTGCTGAATAACGACACGATTCCCGACCCGCACTGGCTGTCTGAGCTCGTGTCGGCAGCTCATCCCGGGGGGTGTGCGGCGTCGAAACTCGTTTTCGCCCACAACCCTACGCTCGTTAACAGCGCCGGCCTCGACCTGCTCCGCGACGGCCGCGGAGCCGACCGGGGCTTCCGCCAGCACGACCGTGGCCAGTTCGAGCACGGCGGCCCCGTCTTCGCCGGCTGCGGCGCCGCCGTGCTGTTCGACGCCCACGCCCTCGACGGCCCGCTGTTCGACCCGCGCTACTTCGTCTACTACGAAGACCTCGACACGTTCTGGCGCGGGCAGCTGGCCGGCCGGCCGACGGTATACGCCCCGCGGTCGCTGGTGCGGCACGTCCACGGCGGGTCGGCCGGCGAGGAGAGCCCGCTCTTCCGCTACCACGTCGAGCGCAACCGGGCGCTGACGAGCCTCCGCAACGGCGACGTGTTCCTCGCCGCAACCGCCGCCTTCGGCCTGACCCTGCGGGCGGTGCGGTCGATGGCGAAGTGGCTGACGGGCCGCGAGCATCGGTCGATCGCGCTGGCGACACTGCGGGCGTTCGCGGTTTTCCTCCTGATGGCCCCGGCCGTACTCGCCGAGCGGGTCACCACGCGGGCGGGGGTCTGATGCGCGTCCTCCTCAACGGCGTCTCGACCCTCCGCACCAAGACGGGCGTCGGCCACACGACGGCGAACCTGCACCACGCCCTGTGCGACGCCGCGACCGGCGACGACGTGTTCTGGCTGTACCCGGGCCGAACGGTCGCGCAGGCCGCCGGCCGATCCGTCGGCCGTCCCGGCGGCGGAACGACCGGCGGGGGCGGCTCTCGCCTCAAGGCTTACGTGAGGGAGGCGGCGAAGGCGGCGTACCGTCTCCACCTCCGCGCCGCCGCCCGGTGGGGCGGCTTCGACCTGTACCACGAGCCGAACTTCGTCCCGGTCCGCACCCACCTGCCGACCGTCGTGACCGTCCACGACCTGAGTGTGGTGCTGCACCCGGAGTGGCACCCGGCCGATCGCGTCGCGTTCCACGCCAAACACTTCGAGGCCGGGTTGCGGCAGGCGGAGCACGTCGTCGTCGTGTCCGAGAGCGTGCGGCGCGAACTGATCTCGCACCTCGGTTTCCCGGCGAATCGCGTCACCTCCGTGTTGAACGGCATCGGCGACGACTACCACCCGCAGCCGCCGGAAGTTGTCGCCGCGCTCCGCGCGCGGCTCGGGTTGCCGGGTCGGTACTTTCTCGCGGTCGGCACGATCGAGCCGCGGAAGAACCTGCTCACGCTACTCCGGGCCTTCTGCGATCTGCCCGGGGCGCTGCGGGAGTCGTGCCCGCTGCTGCTGGCCGGCGGGTGGGGGTGGAAGTCGGAGCCGGAGCGGGCGTACTTCGAGTCGGAGGCGAAGGCAAGGGGCGTGCGGCACCTCGGCTACGTCGCCGACGCCGACCTGCCGGCGCTCTACGCCGGGGCCGCGGCGCTGGCGTACCCGAGTTTCTACGAGGGCTTCGGCCTGCCGCCCGTCGAGATGCTTGCGACCGGCGGTTCCGTCCTCGCGTCCACTGCCGCCGCGGTCCGCGAAGTGGTCAGCGGTCACGCCCGGCTGATCGACCCGCACGACCTCGCCGGCTGGCGTGACGCGCTGCGAGAGGTCGCCGCCGACCCGACGGCACTGGCCGACGACCGTCGCGGCGGCATCACGCATGCCCGCCGCTTCAGCTGGAGTGCCGCCGCGGCCCGAACGCTCGAAGTGTACCGCGGCGTACTCGGACGGGCGTCCGCCGAACCCGCCTCACTTCGCCCCGCTGCTTAGCACGTATAGCACCGAGACCGTGTTGAAGAGCCCGTGGACGAGAAACGGGGCGAGGAGCCCGGTCGTTCGCACCGCGACCCAGCCCAGGCCGAGCCCGAGGACGAACAGCGGGATCGGCGTCGGCCAGACCGCCGAGTGTACGGCCGCGAAGAGCACGGCCGAGCCGTAGACGCCGCGGTCGAGAGCACGGGCACGGCCACCGGCCCAGCCGAGCCCGAGTAGGCCCGCGAACACGCCGGGCGCGGCGCCCCCGTAGTAGGCCGCGACACCCACCGCAACGGCCAGCACGACCCACGTCAGCCACTCGCCGGCGGCCCGCAACGTCAGCAACACGACCCCGCGGAAGATTACTTCTTCGACGAGGGGGGCGAGGAAGCACGCCTGCGCGACGAGCGCGGCGGGCTCCGGTGTGCGGGTCGCCAGTGGGTGTTCTTCGACCGCGAAGCCGGCGGCAACGAAGACGGCGTTCACGGTCGCGTGAAGGACCAGCACGACCGGCGTGACGACGAGCCAGCAACGGACCGCCACCGTCACGGTGCCGCGGACGAGGAGTAGGGGCGTCGCCCCGACGGCGGTGGCCACCAGGCAGGCGACCATTCGTGCGGCGTCGGTCCACGTGTCGGCGGGCATGCGTCGCTCGGCGGCGGGCGGAACCCCCGCTAGGATAGCAGAATGCCGACCATCCTCGACCGGATCATGGCGACCAAGTGGCGCGAGATCAAGGCCGCTCGCGCGGCGGTTCCGGACGCCGAGCTCGAACGTCGACGCTTCGACCTGCCGCCGACACGCGACTTCACCGCGGCCGTGGGTCGGGCCGGTCGGGTGAACGTCATTGCCGAAGTGAAGAAGGCGTCGCCGTCGGCCGGCGTCATCCGCGCCGACTTCGACCCCGTCGCCATCGCCACCACGTACGCGACCCACGGCGCCGCGGCCATCAGCGTGCTGACTGACACCGACTACTTCCAGGGGAGCCTCGCGTACCTCACGGCGGTGCGGCGGGCGGTGCCGGTGCCGGTGCTGCGGAAGGACTTCGTTCTCGACCGCTACCAGCTGCTCGAAGCCCGTGCCGCCGGCGCCGACGCCGCCCTCCTCATCGCCGAGTGCCTCCCCGGCGACCGGCTCGCGGCGCTCCAGCGGGAGGCGACTGCACTGGGCCTTCACACGCTCGTGGAGTTGCACGACGCCGAGGAGTTGCCGCGGGTGTTGGACTGTGGCGCGCCGGTGATTGGGATCAACAACCGCGACCTGCGGACGTTTACGACGCGGCTCGAACACACGCTCGACCTGCTGGCGAAGATTCCACCTGACCGCGCGGTCGTGAGCGAGAGCGGCATCCGCACCCACGCCGACCTGCAACGGCTCGGCGCGGCCGGGGCGCGGGCGGTACTGGTGGGCGAATCGCTGATGCGCGCCGCCGACGTCGGCGCGGCGCTGGACGAGTTGCGCGGCGTTAGCCGAGCAGCGGCCCCGTGAACCGCCGCAGGAACTTCACGCCGCTGGTCAGGTCGGCGAGTTTGTTCTCGCCCTGCTCCCGGTCCACGCACAAGTAGCCGTCGAACTCCATCACCTGAAGTGTCGCGGTAAGCGCGAGCCAGTCCACGTCGCCGGCTCCGAGCAGCACCTCCTGGATGCCGCGGCTCAGGCCGGCGTGTCGGGCGTCGCGCGCGTGCACGTGCGCCACCAGCCCCCGCAGCGGCGCCAGGTTCGCCAGCGGGTCGTGCCCGTGGACCATCAGGTTCGCCGGGTCGTAGGTAACCTTCAGGCTGCCGGTGTCGAACGTCGCCAGGTAGTCTCGCACCTTTTCGGCCGGGTCGAAGCCGATTTCCAACGCCACCACCGTGCCGACGCGGTCGCCGAACTGGCCGAGCGCGGTCAGCGACTCGCGCATCAGCTGCGCCCGCGGCGACGCGGCCTCGTCGGGCACCTTCGGGCACGGCACCACGACGCGCCGGCCGCCGAGGTCGAACGCCAGCTGCATCGCCTTCCTCACGGCGTCGATGCGCGGCTGGAGGTCGGCGGGGACGTCGAGCCCGCGGCGGAGCGGGACGTGGAGCGCGGCCAGGTCCTGGGAGTACGACCTCAGCAGGTTGCGGAACTCGCGGCGGCCCGTCTCGCCGAGCTGCGCGGGAACCAGGTCGCCGACCGCGTCGGCCTGGATCGCGGTCGCCCCCATCCGCGCCGACTCGGCCACGGCGAGGCGGATCGGCCGCCCGGTGGCCTCGGCCACGACCCCGACTCGGAGCGGCGTCATACCACGGACTCCTCGGGCGCTTCCAGGAACGCCGTGAACGGCTTCACCAGTCGCCGGAACGTGTCGGTCGGGATGTCCACAGTGCCCCACCGCGGGCTGCGCGGCCGCATGTAGCCGGCGTAGTCCTCGACGGCGACGCCGCGGGCGAGGTAGCTGCGGCCGGCGTGTGCGAAGAGGTCCGGCGTGTCGTCCGGGAGCGCGACCGTCGGCAGCACCTGGTACACGAACGCCAGCACGCCGCGGAACCCGGGCCCGAGCCGCGCCGCCCAGCGGGCCAGGTCGGCCACGTCGGAGCGGGTCGCCCAGTGCTCCCACACCTTCCGCGGCCGGTCGGCGGGGCCGCCGGGGAACCTGCGGCCCTTGACGTCCACCACGAGCCGGGCGTCGTCGGGGCCGATGACGAGGAAGTCGGGCGACTTGGCGTCCTCGTCGTCGAGGTAGCTGCGGCGGGCTTCCACCACGGGGACGACGGCCACCCCGCGGGCGCGGAGGAACGCCTCGAACGCGACCTCGTAGTGGTTGTCGCGGTTCATCGGCGGGCCCCGAGGTGCGCGACCAACTCCGCCTCCGGCACGGCAACCTCCTCGCGCCTCGCCAGGTCCTTCACCTTCCACACGCCCTGCTCGAACTCGGCCGGCCCGGCGATCACGGCCACGCGGAAGCCGCGCTTCTCGGCGTACTGCAGCTGCTGACCCACCTTCTTCGCGTCCGGGTACACCTCGACCGCCACGCCCGCGGCCCGAAGCTGCCGGGCTACGCGCTGGTAGTCGCCGAGCCGCGTCGCGTCGAACTGGACGACGAGCACGTCGGCGGGCGTGGTCTGGCCGCCCATCAGCGGGTGCCTCAACTCCTCCAGTGCGGCGATGAGCCGGTCGAGGCCGAGCGAAGCGCCGACGCCCGGGAGCAACTGCTTCGTGTACAGGCTGGCGAGGTTGTCGTACCGCCCGCCGGAGCAGACGGAGCCGATGCCGGGGAGGTCCGTCAGGAAGGTCTCGTAGATGGTGCCGGTGTAGTAGTCGAGGCCGCGGCAGATGCTCAGGTCGATGCGGAAGCGGCCGTCCGGCACGCCCGCCGCCTTCGCCACCGACAGCAACTCACGGAGCCGCCGCAGCCCCTCGGCCGCCTTTTCGTTCGGGGCGTCGGCGAAGAACGACTCCACCCGCGCCAGAACTTCGTCGTTGGTGCCGGTCGTTTCGGCGAGATCGAGCACTCGACCCGCCTGGTCGGCGGTCACCGCGGCTTCCGTCATCATCTCCGCGGCCACCTTGTCTCGGCCGATCTTCGGCAGCTTGTCGAGCGACCGCAGCAGTGGCACCGCCCTGTCACTGAGGCCGTACAGGTCGAGTAGTCCGTTCAGCAGCAGGCGGTTGTTCACCCGCACCTCGAACCGGTCGATGCCGACGGCGGTGAACAGGTCGTTGATGACCAGCGCCGTCTCGACGTCGGCGGCGTTCGAGGTGGTGCCGATGGTGTCGAAGTCGCACTGCCAGAACTCGCGGAAGCGACCCTTCCCCGGCCGCTCGCCGCGCCACACCGGCCCGGTGGCGTACCGCTTGAACGGCGTCCCCAGCTGCGGCACGTACTGCGCCGCGAACCGCGCGAACGGCACCGTGAGGTCGAACCGGAGGCCGGCTTCTTCCTTCTCGGCCTTGGCGCTGCGGACGCGGTAGACGAGCTTGTCCGACTCGTCGCCGCCCTTGCCGAGGAGCACGTCGAGCGACTCGACGGCCGGCGTGTCGATGGGGGTGAAGCCGTAGGAGCGGCACACGTCGCGGACGCACTGGAGGATCCGCTCGCGCGGGATCATCGTAGCGGGGAGGTAGTCCCGAAAACCGGAGAGGGTACGGGGGTCGATCAGGTTGGACACGGGCGTTGATGCCTCCGCACGAGCCGCGACCGGAAGGGGGCGGCCGGCATACACGACGGACGACGAAGGGGGATAACCGGTTCACCAGCCGCCACCTTTCGGTCGCGGCTCGTAGTGGTACTTCCGCCTCGACGGGTGTGATTTTACGAGCGGTCGCGGTAGCGGGCGCTGAAGCGCTCCAGGAAGCGTCGCTCCTCGTCGGTCAGCGAGCCCATCCCGGTCGCGGCGATCTTGCCGAGCAGTTCCTCCATCCGCTCCTCGTCGAGCACCCGCTGGGCGTTCTCGGCCGCGATCTTTCTCGCCTTGCGGGCCTGTAACCAGCGGGCGACGGGGCCGAGCTTCTTCTTCGGCCGCGGCGGCGGCTCGTCGTCGCGCTCCAGGCTCGTGTACCCGGCCGAGAAGTCGTACCCGAAGGGCCCCTCGTCGGTGTCCGACTGGTGGAGCCGCTGCGAACAGGAGTACAGCATGAACAGCGACAGCCCCATGAACAGCGTCTCGTTCGCCGCCACCGACACGATCAGAAAGACGAGCGCGAACGCGAACCCGGTGTACGCCGCGATCGTCACCCCGCGGCGGAGGTCGGACCGGCCCCAGACCACCGACTGGAGCATCTGCCCGCCGTCGAGCGGGTACGCCGGTACCAGGTTGAACAGGAGCAGCACCCACGACAGCCAGAAGGTGCGGTTCAGCCACACCGCCCAGCCGGGGGCCACGGCCCGCTCTCCGGACATCCCCGCCGCCACTTCCGCGGCCGTCTCGGGCTTCCACGCCACGCGGCTCTGGAAGCCGGTTTCCTGCCGCTTCGTCAGCACGTCGTACAGCACGCTCTGCGGCAGTTGCTCGTTCGTGCCGGCCTTGTACACCTTCAGCCCGTACTCGCTGGTGTAGTCGCGGCCGTCCCTGAAGCAGGACATCTCCGAGACGAACGGGTTGGAGAGCGGGTTCACGCTCGGGAAGAACCCGGCCGCGAGCAGCGGCACGGCCACGACGACGCAAATCATCGCGTTCACCGCCGGACCGGCGGCCGCGGTGAGGAAGTGCGCGCGGGGCGTGTTGGGCACCTCGACCATCGCCAGCCCGCCGAGCGGCCAGATGAGGATTTCGCGGGCCTCGCCGCCGAGCGCGCGGGCGGCGAAGGCGTGGCCGAACTCGTGGAACAGGATGATGCCGAACAGGAGCACGACGGTGAACAGCAGCACGTCGCCCCAGTCGATGGGGTTGTCCTTCGCGGTCACCTGGCGGACGAACAGGCCGAGCGTGACGATGATGAAGAAGACGTGTAGCTTCACCGGGATGCCGAACGCCCGGAAGAGCGGAAGTGCCCAGCTCATCGGATCGCGCATCGAGCCACCCCGTCCCTGGCCGGCCGGCGGGTTGCCTGCCCCCTCGCGTCATCTTATCATCGCCGGGAGCGTGCCGCAATTCGGCCCCCTTCCCGCACTTCCGGCGGACGCCAGACATGCCCCGCGAGATCGTCTTCACCGGCCGCCGCGTCTCCGTGGCGATCGACACGTTTACAGCCGCGGACGGCTCCACCGTCCGCCGAGACTTCATCATGCACCCCGGTGCGGTAGTGATCTTGCCGGTGCTGGATGCGGAGAACGTGGTCCTGCTGCGGAATCACCGATGGGTGGTGGGTGAAACGCTGTGGGAGGTCCCCGCCGGCACCCGCGAGCCCAACGAGCCGCTGGAGGACTGCGCGAAGCGCGAGCTAGCCGAGGAAACGGGCTACACCGCGGCGAAGTGGACGTACCTGGGCTTCCTGTACGCCTCGCCCGGCGTGATGAACGAGCAACTGCACCTGTTCGTGGCCGAGGAACTGACGCCCGGCCCGATGGCGCTCGAGGCCGACGAGCAGCTGGAGCCGGTGACGGTGCCCCTGGCCGCGGCGGTGCGGATGTGTTTGAGCGGCGAGGTGAAGGACGCCAAGACGATCACGTCGCTGCTGCTGTGGGAGCGCCGTGCCAAATGACCAATTTCCAATGACCCACCAATGACCAAGGAAGACAGAGCTGGTCTTCCCTGGCCCTTGGCGGGTTATCGCGGATTGGTCATTCCCGGCGTTAGCCGGGCAAAGGGTTCGGCGACAGGAACGTGTCCGCCGGCTCCGTCTTCGGCACCACCACGATGCCGCCGTCGGTGATGGTGAACCCGCGGCGGCGGTCGAAGTCGAGGTCGTAGCCGAGCACCGTGTACGGCGGCAGCTTCACCTCCTTGTCGATGATCGCCCGCCGGACGCGGCAGTACCGGCCCACGTCCACGCCGTCGAGCAGGATCGAGTCCTCGACGACGGCGTAACTGTTCACCCGCACCCGCGGGGACAGCACGCTCCGCCGCACCTGCCCGCCGGACACGATACTCCCCGGGCAGACCAAACTGTCGAGCGCCTCGCCGCGGCGCGACTGGCCGGGCGGGCCGTCGGCGCTGAACACGAACTTCGGCGGGGGCAGCTGCGGGTGGAACGTGCGGATCGGCCAGGCGCCGTCGTACAGGTTCAGGACCGGGTCGATGGCGATCAGGTCCATGTTCGCCTGGTAGTACGCGTCCAGGGTGCCGACGTCGCGCCAGTACGGCACCGCCTTGCGATTCTCGTCGCGGAACCGGTAGGCGAACACCCGCTGCCCGTTCTCGATCATCCGCGGGATCACGTTCTTGCCGAAGTCGTGGTCGCTCCCCGGCGTCGCCGCGTCCTCGCACAGCAGCTCGAACAGCAGCCGCGTCGGGAACACGTAGATGCCCATCGACCCGAGCGCGTGGTGCGGGTCGCCGGGCATCGGCGGGGCGGTCGCCGGCTTCTCCAGGAAGCTCTTGGCCCAGTCGTCGGCGGACGTTTCCAGGATGCCGAAGTGCCGCGTCTCCGAGAGCGGGACGGGGATGCAGCCGATGGTCACGTCGGCGCCGCGCTCGCGGTGGGCGCGGACCATGCCGCTGTAGTCCATCTTGTAGATGTGGTCGCCGGCCAGGACCATGATCAGGTCGCAGTCCTCGCGCTCGATCGAGTAGATGTTCTGGTAGATGGCGTCGGCGGTCCCCTTGTACCACGTCTCGTCGATCCGCTGCTGCGGCGGCAGCACCTCGACCGACTCGCCGAGTTCGGGGCTCATGAAGCTCCACCCGGCCCGGATGTGCCGGTCCAGCGACCGCGACTTGAACTGCGTGAGCACCAGGATGCGGCGGAGGCCGCTGTTGATGCAGTTGGACAGGGTGAAGTCGATGATCCGGTACAGCCCGCCGAACGGCACGGCGGGCTTGGCCCGGTCGCGGGTCAGCGGTTCGAGCCGCGACCCCTTCCCGCCGGCGAGGATGACCGTCAGCACGCCGCGCATCGCTTTGCCCGTCCGGTCAGGGAGAGCCGCCGCGGGAGCGGCGGGGGAGTTCGTGGTACACCCGGGCGAACGGGGCGGCCACGCGTTCCGCACCGAACCGCTCGGTCGCACGAGCCTTTCCCGCCGCCCCGAGCTGGACCGCGGAGGTCGGGTCCGACAGCAGGCCGTGCGTGCGGGCCGACACCTGGGCCTTGTCGCCGACGGCGACGAGGAACCCGGTTTCGCCGTCCTCCACGACCTCGGTCAGGTCCGGGTTGCCCCAGGCGACGACCGCCCGGCCGGCGGCCATCGCCTCCAGTGCAAGGTTCAAGCCGCCGCGCGGCTGGAGCACCCACACCGCTTCGGCCAGCCCCAGCAGGGCCGGCAGGTCTGCCCGCGCGCCGGGAAAGTGGACGCGGCCGTCGTCGAAGGCGAGGGACTGGACGAACGCGTCGAGTTCGGCGCGGCCGGGGCCGTCGCCGACGACCACGAGGTGCAGGTCGGGGAAGGCGTAGCGGAGGATGTCGAACGCCCAGATGGCGGACTTCAGGCCGTCACTCGGTTCGAGCCGGCCGGCGGTGACGATGAGGCGCGCCGCCGGGGGCAGCCCGAGGTCGTTCAGAAACGCGGCGCGGTCCGGGGTCGGCGGGGCGGGTTCGACCGCAGGGGGGATGCGCGTCAGGTTGTCGCCGATCACGCCGAGCCGGCGGTACGCCTCGGCCTCGGCCCACGACGCGGCGACGACCCGGTCCGCGGCGCGAAGCGAGCGAGTCGCTGCCCACCCGGCGAAGCCGCTGCCGGGGTGCGCCGCCGCGGACGCGACCAGCGGCGGCCCGCCCCAACGACTGAGGGTGCGGCCGGCCTGAACGGCCGACGGCCCCCAGGCGTGGACGGCCGTCGGGCCGAACGCGGCGGCGAGGGTCCGCAGCTTCCGCCGGCCGGCCGGGTCGAACGGGGACCGCAGCGGCGTCGGCTGCACGCTCACGCCGGCGGCGCGGAGGCGAACGGCCACGTCCGTGTCGTCGTCCCCCAGAACCGCGACGGCGGGTGTGACTCCGGTTGCCGCGAGCCGCGGCAGGAGGAGCGCGAGTTGCTTGGCGGCGCCGGTGGCGCCGAGGTCGGAGGCCAGAAACAGCACGCGGGCGGCGGTCACGCGGCCGGCCCGTCGAGGACGCCGATGTACGGCAGGTGGCGGTGCTCGTCGTTGAAGTCGAGCCCGTAGCCGACGACGAACCGGTCCGGAATGCTGAAGCCGATGAAGTCCGGCTCGAACGGCACTTCCTGCCGGCCGACCTTCCGCAGTAGGACGCCCACCTTCACCGTCTCGGCCCCGCGGTCGAGCAGGTGCGACACCACCCGCGTCAGCGTCTTGCCGGTGTCGAGGATGTCGTCGAGCAGGAGGACGTGCCGGCCGGCGATGTCGGGGAGGAGTTCGTCGCGGATGACGAGCTTGCCGGGCGTCGTCGTCTCGCCGCGGTAACTGGACGCGGTGATGAAGGCGACCCGCACCGGCAGGTCGATGCGGCGAATGAGGTCGGCCATGAACACGAGGCAGCCGGTGAGGATGCCGACGACGGTGACCGGCCGGCCGTCCTGGTACGCGGCCTCGATCTCGGCCGCCATGCGGTCGACCCGCTCGCGGATCTCGTCCGCCGTGATGAGCACGTCCATCCGCTCAGTGTCCCGTTTCGCGCCGCGAGTTTCAAGCACCCCGTAGACTGATCCGGGTTCGCCCGTGCGCGACGACTGTGGGGCGCTCATGGCCAGGCGGCTCGACCAGGTTCTCGTCATCGACATCGAATCGACCTGCTGGGACGGCGGCTACCCGCCGAAGGGGCAGGCCAACGACATCATCGAGATCGGCCTGTGCCCGCTGGAGTTGAGCACCGGCCGCCGGCTGGAGAAGAAGAGCATTCTGGTGCGGCCGGAGCGCTCGGTGGTGAGCCCGTTCTGCACGCAGCTGACGACGCTGACGCAGGAGCAGGTGGCCGGCGGCGTGGCGTTCAAGGACGCCTGCAAGCTGCTGGAGGACGAGTACCTGTCGCAGGCCCGGCTGTGGGCGAGCTTCGGCGACTACGACCGCAAGCAGTTCGACAAGCAGTGCCGCGAGACGGGCGTGCGCTACCCGTTCGGCCCGAGCCACCTGAACATCAAGACGCTCTTCGCGGCCAGCCGGGCGCTGCCGTCGGAGTTGGGCCTGCCGCAGGCGATGGCTCTGAGCGGGCTGAAGCTGGAAGGCACCCACCACCGCGGCCACGACGACGCGTGGAACATCGCCGCGGTGCTGTGGGAGATGCTGCGGAAGCTGCGGGGGTAAGCGATGACGGAGGCGGAGTGGCTGACACAAACAGATCCGTCGCAGATGCTCGGCCAAGTTACAGGCTTGACCAGCGATCGGAAGTTACGGCTCTTTGCCTGCGCATGCTGTCGTCGTATTTGGCCCTTTCTTACGGAGAAGCGCAGCAGGTGGATCGTCGAGGTAAGCGAGAGATATGCGGATGGCAGCGTCACACGAGAGCGATTAGTCCGTGCTTGGGGAAAAGCTGATGTCGCATCCGACATGATCCACATGGGTGGAGGCGGCGACATAGATCAAAACCCGGCACAAGCAGTAATCGGCTTGGGTCCTGAATTGGACCTGAACGTAGTTGTTGAACTCACCGGCGACACCTTCGGCGCGGTCGCGCGAGGTGAAGCCTACGACCGGATTTGGCGGACACCAGGCAACGAGATTAACGACCGCTGGGCGGAAGACGATGCCGTTCGGCTCGCAGCAGTCGTTGCGGAAGGTAGAGTGCAAGCTGACCTGTTACGCGATGTCTTCGGTAGCCCGTTCAAGCCGGTCAACTTCACACCTGCTTGGCGCACCGAGGCCGTGGTCGGGCTCGCGCGCGGGATGTACGAGTCGCGGAACTTCGGCCCTATGCCGGTCCTCGCGGACGCGCTCGAGGACGCCGGCTGCGCCGACGCCGATATCCTCGCCCACTGCCGCGGCGACGGGCCGCACGTCCGCGGGTGCTGGGTCGTGGACCTCGTGCTCGGCAAGGAGTAGCGCCACAAGGCGAGCCGACCGCCGTCAGGCGGCGGGTGCCACGCCAATCGACCACGTCCGACGTGATTCATGTGCGGACGCACCCGCCGCCTCACGGCGGTCGGCTCGCCGACACTCACGCGCCCCCGTATCCTGCCTGCACACTCGCCTCCAGGACCGACCCGTGTTCGCGTTCGCCCTCGTGGTCTGCCTGGCCGGCATCTTCTGCCTCGCCCCGCTCGCGCTGTACCTCCTCTGGCTCGCCGTCCTCAACAAGAACCGCCGCCCCACCGTCGTCCCCGGCGGGTGGGACTTCGCCGCCCTCTGCGGCGGCCTGTCCGGCTTCATCCTGTTCGGCGGCGGGCTCATCCTCACGCTGCTCCAGTCGAACGCCCGCTACGTGTTCCGCCGCAACCTCGAAGCCCTCCGCGCCGCCTGGGAGGAGGAACAACTGGCGTGGCTCGCGGTCGCCGCTGGCTACCTGTTCGTCGTCGTCGGCGGCGGGCTGTTCACGCTCGTTGTGCGGCGGCGGTCGTTGGTGGTCTACAACGTCGAGCCGGGGGCGTTCGAGGGGGCGGTCGCCGAGGTGTTCGACCACATGGGAAAGGCCGTGACCCGCACCGGCAACCTGTGGTCCGGCCCCGACCCGCTGTTCGAGCTGGAGCCGTTCGCGGCCGGCAAGAGCGTGTCGCTCCGCTGGGTGAGCAACGACGACCGGCTGTTCGAGGAAGTGACCCGCCACCTCCGCCCGGCCGTCGCCGACCTGGCGCCCGCGGAAAACCCCACGGCCCGGTGGCTCACGACGGCGGCGGTCGGCATCCTGGTCGTGGTGGTGTTCTTCGTCGGCGTGATGGCCACGAGCCTGGGGGCGTGGCGCTGAGGTCACGCGGCCCGCCGGAGCGCGACCCCCTGCCCCGTCAGCGTCGCCACGACGCGGCGGACCTGCTCGTGCCCGTCGCGCAGCAGGAAGCCCGAATCGCGGCCGAAACTCTTGGCCCCCAGCAGGAAGTACCCGGGCTCGCGCGTCTCCGGCCGGCCCGTCGGCTCGTCCACCTTCAACCCGGTACTCAGCCGCAGGTCGGCGCGGCAGCCGACGCACGCGATCACCCGCTCCACCTCCCACGTCACCGACTTCCCGGCCCCGCGACCGCTCAGGCGGAACCCCTGCTCCGGGCCGTGACACACCACCTCGTCCAGCAGCGTCTGCGGGTGGAATTCCAGGTTGCCGTCGCAGCGGGTGGCCAGCGAGTTGGCCTTCACCGCGAGGCGGTCGCGCTCCTTCAGCGGGTCGTTCGCCAGCCGCGGCAGCGGGGCGCCGCGCGGGCCGTTGGTGAGCCAGAACACCCACGTCTCGGCGTGCTCCTCGGCGAGCGCGGCCAGTT
Organism: Gemmataceae bacterium; assembly: GCA_046350095.1. GTDB lineage: Bacteria > Planctomycetota > Planctomycetia > Gemmatales > Gemmataceae > Urbifossiella. The sequence continues at coordinate 77,105 of JAXMBA010000009.1, read as the reverse complement.
GCAGCACCGTCGCCGCGGCCGTGTACCCGTCGCCGACCACGGCGATGCTCTTGCCGGCGTAGTGGGCGCGGCGGTCGCCGAGAACGTCCTCGAAGCCGGCGGCGACGTGCGGCCGGGCGGCCAGCTCGCCGACCGCGGGGAGGTTGCCGTCGCCGAGCCAGTTCGGCGTGTTGAACGTGCCGGTGCAGTCGAGTACGGCGTCGGCGGTGTCGATCCGCTCGGCCCCGTTCGCCCCGCGGAGCAACAGCCGGAACGGGCGGCGGCCGTCGTCGGGCTCCGACTTTTTCAGCGCACCCGCGCGGCCGATCGCCAGCACGGCGTGCTGCGGGTTCATGCTTTCGAGCAGTGCCTCGGACTCGGCCAGCGGCACGAGGTACGCCTCGCGGAACTGCCGCCCGGTCAGGAAGTCCGTGTCCGCGGGCACGTCCTTCGAGCGGCGCTCCTGGCGAAGCGTTTGCAGGCCCAGGCTCGTCGTATTCATGCCGAACGGCGTGAACATGCGGGCGTGGCCCCAGCGGGCGAGGTGCTCGCCGACCTGGCCGCGGTCGTAGACGCTGACGCGGCAGCCGGCGGCCTTCGCGGCCAGTGCCGCCTCGACGCCGACCGGCCCGGCCCCGACCACCGCCACCCGCGGCGGCTCCGCCTTCGCCATGCTACCCTCCCTGCGCGACGGCGGACCATACCCCGACTGCCGCGTGGGGGCAACACGTGTCCGCCCCACCGCCCCGCCGGGTGATACAATCCCCTCACCCGCCGACCCCGGACCGAGCCCCGCCGATGCCCTCCGAATCGATCGCCGGCTTCCTCGACGAAGCGAAGGCGAATCGCGTCCTGATCCCCGAGCAGGTCGAGCAGCTGATCCGCCAGCCCGACGTGCCGCAGGAGAACCTCGACGCCCTGTGTGCGTACCTGGAAGCCCGCGGGGCGCTGACCCGCTTCCAGGCCGACGCCCTCCGCACCGGCCGCGGGGGCGACCTCACGTTCGCCGGTTACCCCGTCCTCGACGAGATCGGCCCCTGCCCCGGCGGCACCGCCTACCGGGCGCTCCACCCGTCGCTCCGCACCCCCGTCGTGCTCCGCCGGCTGCGCGCCGCCGCGCTCCTGCCGGCCGACAACCCCGCGGCCCTGGTGCAGCGGGCGCGGTCGTTCCCGACGTACCACCCGAACCTGCTGGCGCCGCTGGACGCGGGGGCGAGCGGCGACGAGTTCTACGCGGCCGTCGAAGAGCCGGCCGACATGGACACGCTCGAACAGCTGGTCGTCGAGATCGGCCCGATGCCGGCTTTCCTGGCCGCGGAGTTCGGCCGGCAGGCGGCGTCGGCGTTGCGCACCGTGGACGAGCGCGGCCTGTGGCACGGCGACGTGCGGCCCGCGAACCTCCTCGCCGGCCCGATGACCGTAAAGGCGACCGACGACGGCCACATGAAGCGCCGCCCCGCGCCGAACGCCGCGGTAAAGGTCGCGGAGCTCGGGCTCGTCCCGCTCCGCCCCGCGGCGTCGGCGGCACCGCCGGCCCCGGGGGCGGTCGCGTACCTGCCGCCGGAGCGCGTCGATCACGCGTGGTGCGACGCCCGCGGCGACCAGTACGGCCTCGGGGCCAGCCTGTACTACCTGTTGACCGGCAAGCCGCCGTTCGCCGCGTCGAACCCGGACGAACTGCTCCACCAGGTCCGCACCGCGGAGCCGCTACCGCTCGGCTCGCTGCGGCCCGACCTGCCGGCGCCGCTGGTCGCGGTCGTCGAGCGGCTGATGGCGAAGCGGCCCGAGCACCGTTTCGCCCGGTTCGCCGACGTGGAGCAGGCGCTGATCCCGTTCTGCCGGCCGGGTACGGTCCCGTCGCCGACGGTCGTTCCGGCACAGCCGACCGCGGTGCCGGAGGCCGCGGCCGTTCCGGAGTCGGCCGAGTCGTTCCCGGCCCCGGCCGCGGAGTGGGGGGCGCCGGACGCCGACGCGTTCGCCACGTCGCACGCCGCCGCGGGGCCCGTGTACAAGGAGCGGAAGCCCGCGGACCAAAAGCGGACGCGGTTGCTCATCATCCTCGGCCTGTGCCTCCACACCAGCGCGATGCTGCTGCTGGCGGCGTGGATTTTCGGCTGGTTCGAGCGGAGCCCGGAGCCGACGCCGGTGCAGCCGAAGCAGAAGGAGAAGGAGAACAAGAAGAACGTCAGGAAGGCGTGATGAAGCCCTGCATCAGTCAGGCCTGCACCCTGCCCGCGGCCGTCGCCGACGACCTGGCCGCGTTCGCCGCCGCCGGCCTCCCCGCCGCCGAGCTGTGGCTGACCAAGCTGGAAAAACACCTCGAAACGGTGTCGGCCGAGTCCACGGTTGCGTTCCTGGCCGACCAGGGTATCACGCTCGCCGCCGCGGCCTACCAGGGGGGGCTGCTCCTGTCGCAGGGCGAGGCCCGGCAGGCCCACTTCGAGCACTTCCGCCGCCGGCTCGACCTGTGCCAGCGGTTCGGCATCCCGACGCTGCTCGTCGCCGCCGACTTCGCCCAGAAGCCGGACGGCCCCAGCCTCGGCCGGGCGCTCGTGTCGCTCACGGAAGCGGCGCGGTGGGCCGCGGGCTTCGGCGTGACGCTCGGCCTGGAGTTCCGCGGCACCGACGCCTTCCTGAACAACCTGGACAGCGCACTCACCCTGGTCGAGCGGTGCGGCGAGCCGAACGTCGGCGTCTGCCTCGACGTGTTCCACTACTACAAGGGGCCGAGCAAGCCCGAGGACCTGGAGCGGCTCACGGCGAAGAACGTGGTTCACGTGCAAGTCTGCGACGTGGCCGGCGTTCCCCGGGAGTTGATGACCGACGCCGACCGCGTGCTGCCGGGCGAGGGCGACTTCCGGCTCGACCCGATCGTCCGCCGGCTGCGCGAGATCGGGTACGCCGGCTACGTGTCGCTGGAGCTGAACAACCCGGTGCTCTGGCAGCTGCCCCCCGCCCAGCTGGCGGACGCGGCTCTGAAATCCCTCACGCGATTGTTGAGACCCTGACCGCAGAGGACGCCCGATGTTCGACCGCGAGCGGCGGCTGTACGCAGACCAGTACGGGTACGCCCGCCAGTTGATCGCCGACATCCCCGACGAGGAGTTCGCCGAGGAGCCGGTGCCGGGCCTGAACCACCCGGCGTGGATTCTCGGCCACCTCACCGTCACCGCCGACTTCGGCCTCCACCTGCTCGGCGAGAAGCCGGTAGCCCCGGAGGGGTGGGGCGCCATGTTCGCCCCCGGCTCCGTCCCCGACCCGAACCGCGGCAACTACCCCACGAAGGCCGAGTACCTGAACGCCTACGAGGCGGCGCACGCCAGCCTGTCCGCGGCCGTCGCGGCTCTCGACGACGCCCGCGCCGCGAAGCCGAACCCGGTGGCGAGCCTCAAAGCGCGCTTCCCGACGCTCGGCGATCTGGTGGCGCACCTGCTGACGACCCACGAGGCGACGCACCTCGGCCAGCTGTCGGCGTGGCGGCGCACGATGGGGAAGCAGGGCGTCGCGATGTAGCGAGGGGGCAAGAGACAGTGGACAGGCGACGGGCCGAAGACGACAACTCTGATTGTCCCCTGTTCCCTGTCTCCTGCCCCCATCCCGCCGGAGCCCTCCCCATGATCCGCCTCCTCGCCCTTGCCGCGGCGCTCGGGCTGACGCTGTCCGCGGCCGCCCGCCAGGACACGCCCGCCAAGAAGACCACGCCGGCCACCAAGGCCGCCCAGCCCACCAAGAAGGACGCCCCCAAGGTCACCGGCCCCGCGCCGACGGCCGAGAACGTCCACTACGGCCCGCACGAGCGCCAGGTGCTCGACTTCTACCAGGCCAAGAGTGCGACGCCGACGCCGGTCGTGTTCGCCATCCACGGCGGCGGCTGGGTGAACGGAAGCAAGGACGGCTACCGGGGCGCCGCCAAGCGGTACAACGACGCCGGCATCTCGCTCGTCGCCATCAACTACCGGATGGTGCCCGAGGCCGCCGAGAAGAAGATCGACCCGCCGGTGAAGTGGCCGCTGGAGGACGCGGCCCGGGCGCTGCAGTTCGTGCGGTCGAAGGCGGCCGAGTGGAACATCGACAAGGTCCGCATCGGCGCCACCGGCGGCTCGGCCGGCGGCTGCTCGTCGCTTTACCTGCTGTACCACGACGACATGGCCGACCCGAAGAGCGCCGACCCGGTGGCCCGCGAAAGCACCCGGCTGTTCTGCGCCGCGGTGGACGGCGCGCAGACGACGCTCGACCCGAAGGTGCTGCGCGAGTGGATGCCGAACTACACCTACGGCGGCCACGCGTTCGCAATCGTCGGCCCGGACGGCAAGCGCGACGCCGGCTTTAACACGTACCACGCGAAGCGGGACGAGTTGCTGCCGAAGATCAACACGTACTCGCCGATGGCGCACGTGTCGAAGGGCGACCCGCCGGTGTTCCTCTTCTACGGTAACGCCAAGGCCGCGACCGTGAAGGGCGAGTCGAAGGAGGACCCGACGCACGCCCCGCTTCTGGGCGCGATCCTGATGGAGAAACTTCAGGCCGAGGGCGTGGAGGGCATCTTCGTGCACGCGGGGATGCCGCACCCGAAGTACAAGAGCAGCGCCGACTACCTGATCGACCGGCTGAAGGCGAAGTGACCACCTGGCGAGCCGAGCCCCGTAAGGGGCCGGGTGCGTACCCCGATGATTCACGCCCGATGTGATCGAGCGAGGTACGTACCCAGCCCCTTACGGGGCTCGGCTCGCCGGTGCGTCTAATTCTGCGTTCGTACAACAGCCCCATGCGCGTCGTCGAACTCGAAGCCCGACAGGTCCGGATCGCCCTGCGGCGGAAGGTCACTCACGCCAGCCACTCCCGCACCGACACCGACAACGTCGTCGTCCGCTGCGTCCTCGCCGACGGAACGGTCGGCCACGGCGAGGGCGTGCCGCGCGACTACGTCACCGGCGAGACCGTCGACTCGTGCCTCGACCGGCTCGCCGCCAGCGACATCCCCGCGCAGCTCGCCCCCTGCGCCGACTTCGTCGCAGCCGTCCACCTCGCGGAGCGCCTGAAGCTCATCCCCGAGCCCGGCGACGACCGGCTCATCCAGGGGAATGCCGCCCGCTGTGCCCTCGAACTCGCCGTTCTCGACGCCTACGGGCGGGCGTTCGGCGAGCCGCTGATGAACGTCACCCGGGCGGTCGCCCCGGACCTGTACGAGCCGCGCGAGCGCGTCCGCTACAGTGGCGTCATCGGCAACCCGAAGGGGTGGAAGGGCCGCGCCTACCCGCTCGTCTACCGCCTCGCCGGGTTCGAGCAGGTGAAGCTGAAGGTCGGCATCCCCGAGACCGACGACGTGAAGCGCACCCGCCGCACCCGCCGCTGGCTTGGGTCCAAAATGGACCTCCGTATCGACGCCAACGAGGCGTGGTCCGCCGCCGAGGCCGCGGACAAGATTCGCGCGCTGGAGCCGTTCGGCATCACCAGCGTCGAGCAGCCGGTGCCGCACGAGGAGGTCGCGGGGCTGGCCGCGGTGCGGAAGGCGGTGAAGACGCCGCTGATGCTCGACGAGTCGCTGTGCGGCGCGGTGGACGGCGAGCGGGCGGTCGCCGGCGGCTGGTGCGACCTCTTCAACCTGCGGCTGTCGAAGTGCGGCGGGTTCATCCCGAGCCTGCGGCTGGCCCAACTGGCGAAGCACGCCGGCCTCGGCTACCAGCTCGGCTGCCAGGTCGGCGAGACGGGCATCCTGTCGGCCGCGGGGCGCCACTTTGCCACGAGCGTCGGCGGCATCCGCTACCTGGAAGGCTCCTACGACCGGCACCTGGTGTGGGAAGACCTGACCGACGAAGACCTGACGTTCGCCCGCAACGGCACCGCGCCGATGCTCGTCGGTGCCGGGCTGGGCGTGAGCGTCGAGCCCGCGAAGGTGGACTGGGTGACGGTGAAGCGGGTGTCGCTGTTGGGGTGAGTGGTCCGGCGGGACGCCGGTCTCAACGAAGCCGGAGCCATATCTTCACCCCATGACCGCCCCGCTCCTCTCACAGTTCCGCGCCTCCGACGGCTACCGCTTCTACACCCGCTTCTACCCCGCGGCCGGCGAGCCGCGCGGGCGGCTCGTCTTCGTCCACGGCATCCGCAGCCACGGCAGCTGGTACACGCGGTCGTGCGCCGAATTCGCCGCGGCCGGGTTCGACGTTCACTTTCTCGACCGCCGCGGGGCCGGGCTCAACACCGTGGGTCGCGGCGACGCCCCCTCCTTTCGCCGCCTGCTCGACGACGTGGCTGAGTACCTACAGCACTTGCGGTCGGACCGGGCGTGGCTGCCGGTCGTACTCGCCGGCATCTCGTGGGGGGGTAAGCTCGCGGCCGCGCTGCCGTACCGCCGACCGGGGCTCGTCGACGGAATGGTGCTGTTCTGCCCGGGCCTCGTGCCGAAGGTGGCGCCGCCGCTGCCGACCCGCGCCCGCATCGCGCTCGCACGGGTGTTCCGGCCGGGGAAGTTCTTCCCGATTCCGTTGAACGAGCCGGAGTTGTTCACCGCCGACGCCGGCTGGCGCGACTTCATCGACCGCGAGCCGCACGGCCTCCGCGCGGCCACGGCCCGCTTCCTGTTCGCCAGCTTCGGCCTCGACATCTACCTGCGGCGGGCCGTGAAGCGCGTGACGGTGCCGACGCTGCTCGTACTCGGCGAGCACGACCGCATCATCGACAACGCGCAGACGCGACTCTACGCCGGCCGGTTCGGGCGGCCGGTCGAGTTGCTCGACTACCCCGGGGCGCACCACACCCTGGAGTTCGAGCCGCCGGGCCACTCGTGGGTGGGCGACGTCACGCACTGGATGGCTCGCCGGCTCGGGGTGTGACCACGTCAGCGGATCGCCGACGCCGCGATGACCAGGATCAACATCGCGGCAATGCCGACGGCCAGGAACCACATCGCCACGTGCTTCTTCGGCCGCTTGGCGGCGGCGAGGGCGTTGGAGCGTGCCTCCTTGCGCTGCTGCCGTCGTTCCGCGTCGTGGCGGGCGTGCTTGGTCGCGCGACTCATGGGCCGGGCCTCCTGGGCGGCGTGCGCCGCCGTGCCCCTGGTGTGGGGCGGGCCGCGGGTCGGACCCCGGACTGGCGGAGAGGGAACCCACGGCCTCGAACGTGTGAAAGGAGTTTACCCCGCTGGCGGGGCCGTGTCGAGCATTCGCTAGCGAACGCGAGACACGTCCCAGACGCGGACGGTGCCGTCGCTGCTGCCGGACAACAGCGCCTTGCCGTCGGGGCTGAAGGTCAGCGCGCTGATGAGGCCGTCGTGCCCCTTCAGCGTCCCCAGTTCGTTGCCCGTTGCGAGGTCAGCGAGCTTGACGTACGGGCTCTCACCGCCGAACGCGAACGTCTTCCCGTCCGGGCTCACCGCCACGGCGAGTACGCCGTTCACCCCATCCGCCTCTGCGGTCTGCTTTCCGGTCCGCGCGTCCCAGATTCGCACCTTGCCGGGGCCGTTCACCCCGCGCTGCTCGCGGCCGCCCGAGACGAGAACCTTGCCGTCCGCGGAGAACGCCAGGGCGTGGGCCGTGTTCGTGTGCCCGACGAGCGTGTTCACGCAGTTCTTCGTCGCCACGTCCCAGAGGTGGACCGGCCCGTCGTCGCCGGTGGTCGCCAGCGTCTTTCCGTCCGGGCTGAACACCACGTCGTAGACCCGGCTCTTGTCGCCATCAAGGACGCCCGCGGGCATCCCGGTGCCGGCGTCCCAGAGCCGCACCTTGCCGTCGAACGCGGCCGTGGCGATGAGCTTGCCGTCGGGGCTGTACCGCACGGCGTTCACGCTGTAGGTGTGGCCTTTCAACGGCATGGCCAGCTTGCCGGTGTCGAGGTCGTACACCCCGCCCACGGGGTCGCGGGTGACCACGGCGAGGCGCTTCCCGTCCGGGCTGAACGCCACGCCCTGGACCGAGTTCCCGGCGTACTTGGACTGCGGCCGGAGCGTCGAGAGGTACTTGCCGTCCGGGAACGACCACCGCTTGACGGTCTCGTCCACCGAGCACGACGCGAAGCTCTTGCCGTCGGGGGCGAACACGACGGCGTAGACCACGCCGCCGTGGGCGCGGACCACGAGCGGTTGAGGCGCAGGCGGCTGTGCCGCAGCCAGGGTGGTTGCCGCGGCGAGCAGGGCTGTCAGGGCGATACGGAGGGGCACGGGCGAGTACTCCTACGTGGGTTACATCCGGTCCTGGCCGGGCTTCTTCGGCTTCGCCAGCCCCGCCTTTTCCAGCAGCGACTGGCCGAACACGTTCTCCTCCTCGGCGAACACGTCGTCGACCGCCGTCCCCTCGGCGAAGTCGTACTGGATGATGTACCTGTGGCCGGCGATGCCGATCTCGTCGCCGGGGCGCAGCGGCCGCCGCTGGGTCCGCTCGCCGTTCACCTTCACGCCGTTGGTGCTCCCCATGTCGCGGAGGAACCACACGCCGCTCTTGTACGACAGCTCGGCGTGAACGCTCGACACGTTCTGGAACTTCAGGCAGATGTCGCACGACTCGCGGCGGCCGAGCGTCATCACGTCGGCGATGAGGGGGATGGCGTCGCCGCCGCCGACCGGCACCAGCTCGCCGCGTCGCGTGGTTGACATGGGAAAACCTCGCCCGGAATCGGGAATAAAATCGGCCGGCACCGCGCCCGACCGTGGCACCCATGTTAGCCGGTTCGGACGGTGCAGGGAACGGGCGAGGCGAACGGAAAACGCCCGGGGGTCAAGCCCCGGGCGTCGGTCGTGAAGTGTAGGGACTTTGTTACGGGGCGATCGGCGTCGGGATCGAGATCGGCGCCGTGCGCGCCGACCCGGCCGCCGGCGGGACGATGCTCGGGTGGATCGGGGCGGCGGCCGGCGCCGTCACGGGTGCCGGGCCACCGGGCATCGGGCCGTAGTACCCGGCGGGGCCGGGGAAGTACGGGTTCACCGGGAAGTTCCCGCCCGCCGGCGGCCCGTAGAACGGGGCGTGGACCGGGGCCGGCGTCATGAAGTGGCCGTCGTAGGGCCAGTACAGGTACCACGGGGCCGCCTGGAAGGCCGGCAGCTGGCGGTTGTGGTGGTTGGCGAACAGGTACGGCCCCAGGTGCGGCGTGTGCGGCTGGCTCATGAACGGGCTGCCGTGGATCCGCCCCTGGGCGGCGGCCGTCGCGGGCAGGGCCGCCAGCAGGGCCGCGGCCGCGAACACACTCTTGCGCAGGCTCAGCATCTCGGTCGTCCTCCTCCGTGGGACTCGGCGCACCTCCGTGAGCGCACCGAGCGAATGTCCGAAGCGAATCAGGGGGCGGTGGTGCCGCCGACCGGCACGATCAGGCTGGGCGTCTCGGCGTAGAACGCGGCCGAGGCGTCGGCGCTGCCGAACCCGGTGTACCGGGCCTCGGCCGGGCCGCTGGTGACGACCGCCGCCGCCGCCGCCCCGCACGAGTTGCACCCGTGGTGGCCGTGGCCGAGGCGGTGGAACAACTGGTGGCCGCCGCCGCAGGTGCTGCACCCGCCGTTGCCCCAGGCGTGCCCGCCCCAGGCGTGACCCTGGAGGCGGCTCCCCGGCTGCCAGCCGTTGATCCAACCGTAGGCGTTCCCGCCGCCGCCGCCGTACCCGCCCTGGTAGCGGAGGTAGGCGTCCCACGGGCCGTACGGCTCGAACGGGTAGTACCCCGAGTACGGGCCGTAGTTGTAGAGCGGGCCGTGCTGGTGGAGGTACGGGAACATGTGGAGCGCCCAGCCGCCACACTTCAGGCCGAACGTGTTGGGGCCGTTGTGGGCGCCGGCGGTGCCGGCCGAAAGGCACAACAGCGGGGCGGCGAGGGCCGCGGCCGCGAGGGTCCGTCTCATCGGGGCTCGTCCTTGCGAGTGCGCCCGGACCCGTGGCCTTGCCCTGGCCCCGTCCCTGATCCAGGCCCACCATCATTGCCCCGAAACGCCGACGTGCCAGGGGAAGCGGCCGGAACCGCGGGCGGCCGCGGGGGCCGGTGCGGGCGCAACAGCGCCGACCGGCGGGGCGGGCACAACCGGAACGGCTTCACGCACGGGCGGGGGTCGCGCCGCACCGCCGGCGCAACTCGTCCAGGTGGTCCAGCGGGACGGCCGTGCTGCCGACGCGGCGGTGGGCAGGATTCGGGCCGTGGCAGTCGCTGCCGCCGGTGCGGACGAAGCCGAACTTCGCCGCGACCGACCGCAACCGCCCGCCCGGCGACGACCGACCGAACGGGTACTCGGACTCGATGCCGTCGAGCCCTGCGGCGCCCAGCCGGGCGAACTGCTCGTCCGTCAGGTCCGGCGGGTGCGCGAGGCTGGCGACGCCGCCGGCGGCATGCACGAGGCGGATCGCGTCCTCGGTCGGCAGCGTGATCTTGGGCACGACCGCGGCACGGAGGGGGTGCAGGTAGCGGTAGAACGCCCCGTTCACGTTGCCGCTGAAGCCGCACGCCACGAGCAGCGCCGCGACGTGCCGCCGGCCCAGGCTCGCCGTCCGCGCCGCGACCAGTTCGGCGCGATCGGCCGGGATGACCGTGCCGCCCGCGGCCAGCTTCGCAACGAAGTCGAAGTAGCGCTCGCGCCGCCGCTCGCAGACGCGCCGCAGAGCCTCGGCCAGTTCGGCGTGGTCGGGGCGGACGAAGTAGCCGAGCAGGTGTAACTCGCGCCCGTCGAGGTCGGTGCTGATCTCGACGCCGGGCACGACTTCGAGCGGCTTCCCGCCCACGCCGCGTGCGGCGCCGCTCGCCTCCGCCACCCCCGCGAGTGTGTCGTGGTCGGTCACCGCGACCGCACTCAGCCCGGCCTCGCGCGCCAGAGCGGCCACTTGGGAGGGCGTGTACTCGCCGTCGCTGGCGGTGGTGTGGACGTGGAGGTCGGCCCGCGGCGGGCTGGCGAGCCGGTGGAGTTGCGAGCACAGGGCGGTGAACGGGGACCGCCTCACGACGCCGCCGATCGCTTCTTGGCGATGCGGTCCAGAACGCCGTTCACGAACCCCGGCGAGTCCTTCGTCCCGAACCGCCGCGACAACTCGATGGCCTCGTTGAGCACGATCTCGACCGGCTGCCGGGCCGGGTCGTGGAGCAGTTCGAAGCTCGCCAGCCGGAGCACGTTCCGGTCGACCGGGCTCATCCGCGACAGCCGCCAGTTCTCGGCCACGGACGAGATGACGGGGTCGATGGCGGGCTGATTCTCGACCACGCCGTCGTAGAGGGCCAGCGCGAACCTGGTGAGGTCGGCGCTCCCCTTGAGCCGCTCCTCGTTGGCGAGCCGGTCGTGGGCGAAGCGCTCGACCGCCTTGCGCGGCATCCCCGCGGGGTTCTGGTCCTTGAGGAACAGCAGTTGAAGGGCGACTTCGCGTGCGCGGGAGCGGCGGGTCAGCATCCGGCTATCGTAGTGGATTTCCGGCCCCGAGGCGGTACAACGCCGGCACGACCCCAAACCCTCCCCGGACCACCCATGCCCCGCTTCCGCGTCGCCGTCACCGACTTCATCAACGACGACCTGGCCACCGAGCGCGACATCCTCGGCGACGTCGCCGACATCACCGCCTACGACGCCTACACCGAGGCGGACCTGGTCGGGAAGATCGACGCCGCCGACGCGGTGATGATCTACCACAACCTCGAACTCACCCGCACCACGATCGGCCGGCTCACGAACTGCAAGCTCATCGTCCGCTGCGGCGTCGGCTTCGACAACGTGGACCACCGGTACGCCCGGGAGCGCGGCATCCCCGTCGGCAACGTCCCCGACTACGGCACCGAGGAGGTCGCCGACTCGGCCGTCGGCCTGATGCTCTCGATGACGCGCGGCATCAACTTCCTGAACAACCGCCTCCAGCGCAAGGTCGGCACCTGGATGTACACGCCGGTCGCGCCGCTGCGGCGGCTGCGCGGCCGGGTGTTCGGCGTCATCGGCCTCGGGCGCATCGGCACCGCCGCGGCCCTGCGGGCGAAGGCGCTCGGCATGGACGTGGCCTTCTACGACCCGCTGAAGCCGGACGGGTACGACAAGGCGCTCGGCGTCCGCCGCGTGGAGAAGCTCGACGACCTGCTGCGGCAGAGCTTCGTGCTCAGCGTCCACTGCCCGCTCACGCCCGACACCAAGAACATCGTCGACGCCCGCGCCATCAGCCTGATGCCCGACGGCTCGTACCTCGTGAACACGGCGCGCGGCGCGACCGTGGACGCCGCCGCGATCCCCGCCGCCGTGCGGAGCGGCAAGCTGGCGGGCGCGGCGATCGACGTGCTCCCGTTCGAGCCGCCGCCGGACGACCACCCGCTGCTGACCGCGTGGCGCGACCCGGCCGACCCGTGCCACGACCGCGTCATCGTCAACCCGCACTCGGCGTTCTACTCCGAGGAGGGGTTGCTCGACATGCGCGTGAAGGGCGCCCAGGCCTGCCGCCGGGCGCTGCTCGGCGAGCCGCTGCGGAACGTGGTGAACTGACGCGGCCGGTTGTGCCGGTGTTGCCGGCGCGGGTAAGATGGGGCGTGTGGGGCCGCGGCCGCGGCGCTTGAGCGGCCGACCCCACCGGGGTAGGCTCAACCGGGAGGGACTCCTCGGAGCAGGCCCGTTTCACCCCCGGGGTCGCGCCCGTGAGCAGCCAGAAGAACCCGTTCACGCCGGTCGACCGCGACCTGCTCAAGCGCTGTCTGGCGAACGCGCCCGGCTCGTGGAACGACTTCGTCGACCGGTTCATCAGCCTCGTCTACCACGCCATCCAGTACACCGCGCACCTGCGCAGCGCCCGCGTCGGCCCCGAGGACCTGGAGGACATCGCCGCCGAGGTGATGCTGAAGCTCGTGGCCAACGACTTCCGCGTGCTCCGCGAGTTCCGCGGCGAGTCGAGCCTCGCCACGTACCTGACGGTGATCGCCCGCCGCATCTGCGTGAAGGAACTGGCCCGCCGGCAGCAAGTGCTGAGTGCCATCAACCGCGGCGAGTCGCGGCTGCCGGAGCCGGAGGCCGACGACGCCCCCGCCGCGGCGAAGGGTGTCGAGCGGCTCGAGGAGGTGGACGCGCTGCTGCGGCGGCTGAAGGGCCGCGAGCGCGAGATCGTGCGGCTCTACTACCTGGAGGGCCGCACCTACGAGGAGATCAGCACGGACACCGACGTGTCGGTCAACACGATCGGGGCCGTGCTGTCGCGGGCGCGGAAGAAGCTCCGCGAGATGGCGAAGCTGTCCACCGACGCGACGCCGGTGAAGCCGCGGAAGTCGAAGTCGAAGAAGCCCGACCCGGCGGGCTGAACCCGGCCTCAGTCCAGCTGGTACGGCGAGTTCGCGTCGTGCTCGTGGCGGATCTCGTCCACGGGCTCCTGCTTCAGCCACCCGGCGTACAGCCGGTTCGCCCCGTTGAAGACCAGCCCGTCCTTCCCGCCGACGTTCTTGTAGGCGTGGACCACCCCCGGCGGCACGATCAGCGCGTAGGCGGCGTCCTCGCCCACGTCGCGGACTTCCTTCTTGCCGTAGGTCGGCGAGTCCTTGCGGGCGTCCCACAGGTACACGCGGAACGTCGAGGGGCCGGTGAAGCAGAAGTAGTCGGACTGGTCCACGTGCTCGTGCGGGCCGCGGGCCACGCCGGGCTTCGTCTGCGACACGTAGGCCATGACGGGGTGGTACTTCGGGTCGATGAGGTCGTTGCGGAAGAGCTCGACGAGCCAGCCGCGCTGGTCGTGGTAGAACTTGAGCGGCACCCACACCACGTCGTGGATCGGGCCGCGCTCGGCGTACTTCGGCAGGGGCACGTTCATGGGCGTCTCCGGGGCCGGCCGGCGGCCGGGCGTTCGGGGCATTCTGCCCACATCCCCCAGCGTGTCAACCTCACCCTGGCCCCGGCCCGACGGGTTGCCCCGCACGCACCGATCGGTTAGCCTCACCGCTGTCCCCCCGACCGGCCCGAGGCCGCACCATGACCCGCTCCCTCACCGTCGTCACACTTCTCGCCGTCGCCGGCCCCGCCACCGCGCAGCCGGTCGGGGCCGTTAACCCGCAGGTCGTGACGGCGCGGGTCGAGAACGGCGCCCTCCAGTGGGCGACGACGCAGCTCCTCCCGGTGCAGAAGCCGGTGGTAGTCACAGTCGTGGTGAACGGCCGGCCGACGACCGAGACGCGCCTGGTAACCGAACTCACCCGCGTCACGTCGGAGCGGTCCGAGGCGGTGAAGAATTTGAAGGCCACCGACGGCGCCGGCCGCCCGATCCCGGCCGAACGGCTGGCGGAGCGGTTGCGCGAGGAGGCGACGGTCGTCCTGCACGTGGGCCGACTGCCGGACGCCTTCCGCCGGGCGTTTCGCGACGAGACGATTCTCATCGAATTACCCGGCCCCGCCGCCCCGCCGCGGCAATAGCCTGTACCCACCCCACCGGAGGCTGACGATGTTCCGTGCCGTCGTACCCGGGCTCCTGTGCCTGCTCGCCGCCCCGGCGGCGGCCCAGCCGCCGACCCCACAGCCCGCGCCCCCGGCGCAGCGGGTACCGGTCCAGCGACTGCCGCCGCAGACCCTACCCGGTCAGGCGCTCCCGCCGCAGGGGGTGCCGGCTCAGCCGCTGCCGCCGCAGGCGTTCACGTTCCCCGCCCAGCCGACGGCCCGGATGCCGAACGGCGGCGGTGGCGGCGAACCGCGGGTCGTGGTCGCCAGGGTGGTGGACGGGGCGCTCGTGTACAAGTCGAACACCATGGGTCCGGTCCAGCGCCAGCTCGACGTGACCGTGCTGGAGAACGGGCAGCCGGTGACGCGGAAGCAGACCGTGACGATGATGCAGCCGACCACGAAGGACGTGACGCTGCCGCTGGACGGGCTGAAGTTGAAGGACGCCGCCGGGAAGAAGATCCAGCCGCTGAGCCTGGAATTGCGCCTCGGCGAGGGCAAGGGCGTGGTGCTGCACAGCGGCCCGCTGCCGGACGCCGTCCGGGCGCTGTTCAAGGACGACGCGGTGTTCGTGGAAACGCCCGCGGGCGCGGGTCAGTTCGGCATGCCCGTGTACTCGGCGGAATTCCTCCCCGGTGGTCCTCCGCCCCAGGCCCCGGTCTTCCGCGTCCAGCCCGCCCCGGTCGTGGAGGACTTGCCCGCGCCGGTGCCGGGCCGGCCCGCGCGCCCGGCTACGCCCCCGCCGGTGCCGCCGCAGCCGTGACCGGGAGGGGGTCGGAGATGAGATTGCCGATGCCGCGGTGGTCGCGCCGGGGCAAGGTCGCGGTCCTGGTGGGCCTTGCCCTCTGCGGGCTGGTTGCGGCCGCGGCGTATCGCCCCGCAGCCCGCTGGTGGACCCGCGACCGCGGCGAGCACCTCACCGCCGACCAGGCCCGCGAGCACTTCCCGCTGGCGCTCGCGACCGGGGCGAGCGACGTGCGGTACTACCTGCACACCCAGCCGGACCGCGTACTGGTGCTCGACTTCGCCGTGGAAGAGTTCAACTTTCTGATCTGGGCGTCGATGCACGGCTGGGCGCCGGAGCCGCTGCGGTCAGGCGTCACGCTCACACCGCGGCTCGGGTTCGGTGACCGCCACTCGACGGTCGTCGTGACCGACGGGTACGGCTTCCGCAATCACCGCGACCCCGCCGCGCCAGACACCGTGCTCGTGGTGTACGACCGGCTCAGGAAGCGGGCCTACTACAGCTATTGGTCGGCGCCCCAGAATTGATCCGGTCGATCCGCCGCTTGCGGCTTCGCGTGGGGCGACGCGAAGCCGCAAGCGGCGAGAACCAACTACCCCACCTTCTTCGCCGCCGCCACCAGTTCCTGGCAGTGCCCCTCCAGGTCGCGGTTGCCGCTCGTCCGCGCCGCCGCGAGCCCGCGCTCGGCGAAGCCCAGCGCCTTCGCCCCGGCCTTCAGCCGCAGCATCTCCTCGGCGGCCGTCGTGTAGAACTTCCCCTCCGCAGGGTGGGCCGCAATCAGCGCGTCGAACGCGGCCGCGGCCTTGTCGGCGTCCTTGGCCTTGACGTAGAGTTGGGCCTTCTTCAGCCCGAACTCGACGGCCCGCGAACCGCCGTTGTGCTCCGCGTCGAACCGCTCGCCCTGCGACAGCAGTTCCTGAGCCTTGTCGAACTCCCCGGCCGCGGTCGCGCCTGTGACCGCGGCCGCGTACAGCGGGTAGCGGTCGGCGTGGGCCGGGTCGTGGGGCTTGGTCACGCCCGCCTGCGCGAACGCCACCGCCAGGTCACGCGCGTCCAGCTTCAGTGCCGCCCGCATCGCCTGGTCCAGCTCGCCGACGGAGAGCGCCGCCACGTCCAGGGCCGCCAGTTCGCCGGCGTTCATGTCGGTGATCGAGCGCCTGGCCGGGGCCGCCGGCACCGCCGGGGCGACGGGCTTCGGCGCTTCGACGGGCACGTCGACGTGCGGCGGCGCGGCGCTGACGTATTCGAGGCCCAGCTTGTGCCGTAGCTCGGCGAAGTCGTACACGTCGATCGGCACCGTCTGGTTGCCGACGCGCTTCTGCGGCACGACGCCGGCGAAGCAGTCGGCCACGAACTTGACCACGCCGAACACCCGCTTCCGCAGCAGCGAGCTGCCGACGGCGTCCAGCGGGGTGTTGCCGGCGAGCGACTTCAGCGGGCGGTGCAGCCACACCTCCTCGAAGTAGTGCTTGGCGTGGCCGCGCAGCTTCTCCTCGGCCTGGGCCACGTCCTGCGTCTGGGTCGGGTACACCAGCGCGTCGATCACCACGTCGCCGAAGTTGATCGGCGTCGTGGTCGCCGCCGGCTCCTGCACCGCGAGGTTGACGCGGTTCCGCAGCTCCTCGACCACGCGGGCCGAGTTGTCGCGGCTCGGGTGCCACACGCGAATCACGCCCTGCCCGATGGTCAGCTTCGCCACGACCTTCGCCAGGGTGGTACTCCCCACGGCCAGCAGGCTCGGCAGTTCCTCGACCACCATCGCGCTCACGACGCCCTGCTCCTGATCGACCTGCACGCCGAGCAGCCGGCGGGCCTGCTCCATGCCTTGCAGCCACTGCATGACCGGCTGCGGGTCGCGGATCTGTAGGAAGAAGCCGTGTTCGAGGTAGTCGGCGTCGTTCTCCATCCCCTGCCCGCAGCGGAGGACTTCGAGCAGCGCCGCGGCCTCCTCCGCCCGGTGGTCGTCGGTCTCCAGCTCGATCGACTTGCCGAGCGCCTCGGCGGCCTTCGGCTGCTCGCCGGTCCAGGCGTACACGAGGCCGAGGTTGAACCACGCGGCCGGGTCGCCGGGCGTGGCGCGGGTCAGTTCTTCGAACGCGGCGCGGGCGTCGGAGAAGCGGCCGGTCGCCGCCGAGTCGGGCACCTTCTTCGCCGTCGGCCGCAGGTTGTACGCCTTGCGGGCGCACTCCGGCAGCCGCGACTCGGCCCCGAACAGCGCCTCGAAGTGCTGCTTCGCCTCGGGGTCGTCCGGCTGGTACCGCACCGACCGCTCCAGCGCCGCCCGCGCCGCCACCGGCCGGTTCAGCAGGAGCTCGTTGCGGAAGATCAGTTCGTAGACGTGGGCCAGCTGGTCGGCGGCCTCGGGGTCGTAGGTTTCGGCGGCCTTGCGGAACAGGAGCAGCGCCCCGATGAGCTCGCCCTCGTTCTGCCGGAACATGCCGCGGAGGAAGTGGGCCATCCCGAAGTTCGGGTTCCGTGTCAGCGCCTCGGACAGGGCCTCCTCGGCCTGCTCGACGAGCTTCTCGGATTCGGTGGGCGTCGGGGCGTTCCCGGCGGCGTTGTAAAGGAACTGGGCGTAGTAGCCCCACACCGCGGGCTGGTCGGCGTGCGCGGTCGTGAGGGCCTTGATGGTCGTGAGGGCGGCGTCGTGCTGGCCGAGGCGCTCCTGCTCGAACGCCTTCTCGACCTGCGCGAAGTAGGCGGTGCAGCACCACTTGAACTTCTTGCCGCTGCCGCAGGGGCACGAGGCGTAGGGGTCCAACGGCATTCCGCGGTTCCTGGGAGGGTTTGTGAGGCCCCGGGGCGGGCCCCGTCCGGATGTTCTACGGAAGGAGAGGAATCGGGTCGGGGCCGAAATCGCCGGCCGCGGAGTTTGACAGGCCGCGAACCCGTCCTAATTTTCGGTGCCGCCGCGATGCCGCCCGGGGCCGTACAGGTTCCCCCCGCCCGCCGCGAGACACCCACTAAGGACACCCTATTATGGTGACGAGCGACCTCGGCGCGTGTGAGTGGTTCGTCTGGGACCTCCGCCGCTCCGGCCTCATCGACCGCGGCCAGCTCGACGCCATCGTCGGCGAGTTCCTGAAGCGGAACCCGCGGGCCGAGGCGCCCGCCCTGGCCGACCACCTCGTCCACCAGGGGACGATCACGCCGTTCCAGGCCGAGCGCATCCTCAACGGCAAGACGCAGGGGCTCGTGCTCGGGCCGTACGTCCTGCTGGACGCGATCGGCACCGGCAGCATGGGCCAGGTCTACAAGGCCAGCTCGAAGAACGACCAGAGCCTGTACGCGGTGAAGGTGCTGCCGCGGCGGAGCATGTGGAACGTCCGGCTGGCCCGCCGGCAGGTGCGGTCGTTCGCCAACTTCTCGCACCCGGCCGTGGTCCCGTTCATGGACGTGGGCACCGCCGGCGGCCTGCACTACCTGTCGTGGCCGCTCGCCGAGGGGCAGACGCTCGAAGCCCTGGTGCAGCGCACCGGCCGGCTCGCGCCCGCGCTCGCCGCCGTGTACGCCGTCCAGGTCGCGCAGGGGCTCACCCTCGCCCACCAGAACAGCCTGTTCCACGGGCTCGTGAAGCCGTCGAACATTCTCGTCGGCTCCGACGGGCAGGCCCGCATCCTCGACTTCGGCATCGGCTCGCTGCTCGTCGAGAACGAGGGCGAGAGCCTCGTGGACACGATGTCCACGGCGAACACGCTGACGAGCGGCCTCGACTGCGCCAGCCCCGAGTCGATCATGGAGCCGACGAACCGCACCCCGGCCGGCGACCAGTACAGCCTCGGCTGCGTGCTCTACTACGCCCTCACGGGCCGCGTGCCGTTCCCCGAGGGGAGCGCCGTCGAGAAGATGATGGCCCACCAGGCGAAGGAGCCGACGCCGATCCGCGAGCTGGCCCCCGAGGTGCCGGACGGGCTGTGCAAGGTGGTGGCGAAGCTGATGGCGAAGACGCCGGACGAGCGCTACACCGGGTGCGACGAGGTGGTCGAGGCGCTGGAGCCGTTCCTGGGCGACCTGAGCGCCAGCCCGAAGGCGGGGGACAGCCGAGGGCCGGGGTCGGGCCTGCGGCGGCCCGGGTCGTCGGGGTCGCGGCCGGGGCTGTCGAACCCGTCGTCCAACTTCGGCGCCCGCCCGGGCGCGGCGTCCGCCCCGGTGCGTACCCCGCCGCCGCCGCAGTCACTCCCGGGGGTGAAGATCAACCCGATGCCGCCGGGCCGGGCCGACGTGGGTCGCGGCACGCCGAAGTCGAACCCGGGCCTCCGCGGGATCGCCGCGCCGCCTGCGCCGGCACCGGCGAACCGGGTTCCGAGCCGGGCCGCGTTCCAGATTCCGCCGGCGGCGGCCGAGGTCGAGGAGCCGGTGTACGAGGCGCCGGCCCCGCAGACGCGGGCCGAAAACCTCCGCTGGGCCGAGGAGGAGACGAGCAGCCGCAGCGGCGTCGGCCCGTTAGGCCTGGTGGTGGTCGCCGTGCTGGTGATGGTCGCCGTGTACTTCGGCGCGACGTTTCTGATGAACAAGTGAGTGAGGCGACGGATCAAGCCCACCCGCCGCGGCGGGTGGGCTTGTTCGTTTATTTACGCCTCCGTCGGGTAGCCCTTCCCCGTCCACCCGGACCAGCCGCCGTCCATGCTGATCACGTTGCCGTAGCCCATCCTCTGGATCGCGTCGGCGGCCAGCGCCGAGCGGAAGCCGCCGCCGCAGTACAGCACCAGCGGCGCCGCCGCGTCGGGGATCGCCTTCTCGATGTCGCGTTCGATCACCCCCTTCCCGAGGTGAACGGCCCCCGGCAGGTGGCCCTTCGCGTACTCGCTCTCCTCGCGCACGTCCACAAGCGTGAACCGCTCGCCGGCGTCGAGGCGGCGCTTCACGTCGTCCACGGTACACTCCCGGACGCGCGACCTAGCGTCGGTCACGAGTGCGAGGAACCCCGGGGCGTGCTGCTTGGCCATGACTCACTCCTCTTGCTACAGGCACCGCCGGAAGCCGGCTTCCAGCTCGGCGCGGTCGAGCTTGCGGCCGATGAACACCAACTTGTTCTCGCGGCGGGCGCTGCCCCACGGCGCGCCCGGCTGGCCGTCGAACAGCATGTGGACGCCCTGGAACACGAACCGCCGCGGGTCGCCCTTGATGCTCAGCACGCCCTTCATCCGGTACACGTCGGGGCCGCGAGTCTGGAGGAACTCGCCGAGCCAGGCGTTCAGCCGCTTCATGTCCAGGTCGCCGGGCAACGTCAGTGCCACGGCGTTCACGTCCGAGTGCGTGTGCCGGTGGTGGAAGCCGCGCGTCGCGTTCGGGCTCACGGGCGCGCCGCTGACGCGGACTTCGACGCCGATCTTGCCGAGGTTCGAGCCGCTGAACAGCGCCACCGGGCCGGTCACCGCCAGCGCGAAGGTCTGTGGCCCCGGCGGAAGTTGCAGCGCGAACGGGTCCGCGCCGGGCGCGATCGTCGCGCCCGGCTGTACGGTCTGAGGCTCGCCCGAGAACACCGGGACTGCGGCATTCGCCGCAGCCACCAGCTCCGTCCCGGCGACGACCGCGACCGAGATACTCGTCCTGGTACGCTCCGGAATCACCAGTTCGTGCGTACCAGCAGTGAGCTCGTAGAGCGCGCCCCAGCTAAACGGGTACTCGGGCTCCAGGAACTCGGGTTCGATCTCCAGCGCCCGCGACAGGTTGAACCCGTTCACGTTCAGGATGCGGTCCATGTCCACGACCGCGTTCGTCGTCCGCTCGATTCGGGCCGTCGGGTTCATCTGGCGGATGCGGCTCTCCAGTTCGTCCACCTCGTCGGCCGCGACCAGGTCGAGCTTGTTCAGCAGGATCACGTCGGCGAACGCCACCTGCTCCTGCACCTCGTGGGCGTCCCAGTGCTGGTGGACGTGCTTGCTGTCCACAACGGTCACGATGCCGTCGAGGCGGGTGCTGCGCTGGATCTCGTCGTCCATGAAGAACGTCTGGGCGACGGGGCCGGGGTCGGCCATGCCGGTCGTCTCGACGAGGATGTAGTCGAACTTGTCGCGCCGCTTCATCAGGTTGCCGAGGATGCGGATCAGGTCGCCGCGGACGGTGCAGCAGATGCACCCGTTGTTCATCTCGAAGATTTCTTCCTCGCTGCGCACCACGATGTCCTGGTCGACCCCGACCTCGCCGAACTCGTTCTCGATGACGGCGATCCGCTTGCCGTGCTGGGCGGTGAGGATGTGGTTGAGGAGCGTGGTCTTGCCCGCGCCGAGGAACCCGGTGAGGACGGTGACGGGGACGCGGACGTCGGCGGCAGGCACGGTGGTTCCTCGCGGTGGGCGGGGTTACGGTAGGCGGGTCGTGGGGAGGTGCAAGACGTGGACGAGCCGAAGTTTTTAGACAGGATAACAGGATGAACAGGATCCCTCACCAAATCCAACCGCCCGGTTCGGCATCCTGCTCATCCTGTTATCCTGTCTAAACTCCGGTCTCCGTCCGAGCCAGCCATGCCGAAAGTCTTCGTCGCCCGCCGCATCCCCGCCGCCGGGCTCGACCGCATCGCCGCCGCCGCCGACGTGGACGTGTGGCCCGACCGCCTCCCCCCGTCCCCGGAGCAACTCCGCGAGCGCGTCAAGGGCTGTGACGGCTTGGTGTCACTCCTCACCGACCGAGTGGACGCCTCGCTCCTGGACGCGGCCCTGCGGCTGAAGGTCGTCAGCAACTTCGCCGTCGGCTTCAACAACGTGGACGTGCCGGCCTGCACCGCCCGCGGCGTCCGCGTCGGCAACACGCCCGGCGTGCTGACCGACGCCACCGCCGACATCGCCGTAACGCTCCTGCTCGCCGCCGCGCGGCGGCTCGGCGAGAGCGCCACCGACGCGAAGGAAGGTCGCTGGCTGACCTGGGAGCCGCTCGGCTGGCTCGGCCAGGACCTGGCGGGCAAGACGCTCGGCATCGTCGGCATGGGCCGCATCGGCTTCGCCACCGCAAAGCGCCTCCATCACGGCTGGGGCATGAAGGTGCTGTACACGGCCCGCTCGCCGAAGCCGGACGCCGACCGCGAGCTGGCCGCCCGCCGCGTCGAGCTGGACGAGCTGTTGCGCGACAGCGATTACGTGTCGGTCCACGCCGACCTGAACCCGACGACGAAGGGGCTGTTCGGGGCCGACGCCTTCGGGAAGATGAAGCGGACGGCGGTGTTCGTGAACACGTCGCGCGGGCCGCTCGTGGACCAGCCCGCGCTCGCGGCGGCGCTGCGGGCCGGCACCATCTTCGCCGCCGGCCTCGACGTGACCGACCCGGAGCCGCTGCCGCCGGACCACGAGTTGTACGCGCTGCCGAACTGCGTGATCGCGCCGCACGTCGCCAGCGCCACGGTCGGCACCCGCGACGCGATGGCAAACCGCTGCGCGGACAACCTCCTCGCCGGCCTCCGCGGCGAGCCGCTACCGTATCCGGTGAACTCGATCTAAGACTCAGATTGGCCGCAAAAAGGCACAAAATACACAAAAATGATCGGTCTTATTTTTGTGCATTTTGTGCCTTTTTGCGGCCATTCTCTTCCCCTGTGAAACGCCATGCTCACCACCGCCCTCGTCGAGCGCGTCCTGACGACGGTCCCCGGCAAGACCGTGGGCCTCCTCGGCGACCTGTTCCTCGACCGCTACCTCGACATCGACCCGGCCCGCGACGAGCCGTCGGTCGAGACGGGCCTGACGGCTTACCAGGTGGTCGGCGTCCGCAGCTACCCCGGGGCGCTCGGCACGGTGCTGAACAACCTCGCCGCGCTGGGCGTCGGCCGCATCGTCCCCGTGGCCGCGATCGGCGACGACGGCGAGGGCTACGAGCTGCGCCAGGCGCT
Source organism: Gemmataceae bacterium (assembly GCA_046350095.1). Classification (GTDB taxonomy): domain Bacteria; phylum Planctomycetota; class Planctomycetia; order Gemmatales; family Gemmataceae; genus Urbifossiella. Next base: position 54,233 of record JAXMBA010000009.1, on the reverse strand, counting down.
CGGCCGCGTCCCGGCCGTGGACGCGGCGCACGTCTTCGCCGCCCCCGGCCGCCGCACCCCGACGTACACGAAGCCGATGTACGGCGACAAGGAGCTGAACCGCCTCGACATCAAGAACCGCACCCCGACGCCGGCCACGGTGGAAGCCGACATCCTCTCCCGCCTTCACGCCGTGTGGCCCGAGGTGGACGCGCTGATCGTGCTGGACCAGGTGAGCGAGGCCGACTGCGGCGTGGTGACCGCCCGCGTCCGCGACCGCCTCGCGGAGTTGGGCGACCGCGACCCGTCGAAGTTCGTCCTGGCCGACAGCCGCGAGCAGATCGGGAAGTTCCGCAACGTGTGCGTGAAGCCGAACGAGCGGGAGCTGGACTCGCTCGTGGAGAAGATGGATCGGTTCGAGGCCTACGCCGTGTGTCTAGAGTTCTTGTTCCGCAACGATCGTTCCGCGTTCATCACACGGGGAGCGGAAGGTATCGGGTTGTGGGAGCGTGCTGGGGGTACAGAGATCAAGCCCATCTCCGCCTACCATGTGTCCGGCCCGATCGACATCTGTGGGGCCGGCGACAGCTGCTCGGCGGGGATCACGTCGGCGGTGGTCAGCGGGCTGACGCACGAGCAGGCGGCGGCGTTCGGCAACCTCGTCGCTTCGATCACGATCCAACAAATCGGCGTCACCGGGACCGCCAAGCCGCAACAGGTGCGGGCTCGCTGGAATGAGGTCCGCGAGACGAAGTGACGCAACCCAACAGCTTCCAACACCTTGTGGCCGGGCCATCGCCGTAACGGTTTATCCTGAATTGGACTCACATCGTGCGGGACCAGGGGGGCGCCCCTCCGCAGCATGATGAACCCTCGGCGTCGGGGGTTCTCTACCCCGCTCCCACCCGACGGGCTAAACTGGCGTCACCCCCTCCCCCGAGGCCCGCCCGTGGACATCCCGCAGGTTCAACTCGTCCGCCAGACCGCCCCGCAGCCGCAGCTCGCCGATGTGGCCGCCGCCGTCCGCCGGGCCTGGCTCGACGGCAAGACGGCCGCCCGTATCAAGCCCGGCATGCGCGTCGGCGTCGGCTGCGGCAGCCGCGGCATCCGCAACTACCACCTCATCGCCAAGGCCACGATCGACGCGCTGAAGGAACTCGGGGCGAAGCCGGTAGTCATCGCCGCGATGGGCTCGCACGGCGGGGCCAACGCCGCCGGCCAGCGCGAGTTGCTGGCGAGCTACCACATCGACGAGGCGCACCTCGGCGTCCCCGTGCTCACCGACATGGACGCGGTGAACATCGGCACCAACAGCTGGGACCAGCCGGTGTGGTGGGACAAGAACGCGATGGCGTGCGACGCGGTGGTGACCGTGTCGCGGGTGAAGCCGCACACGGACTTCCGCGGGGCGTTCGAGAGCGGCGTGCTGAAGATGCTGGTGATCGGCTTCGGCAAGCGGCACGGCGCCGACCAGGTCCACAGCTTCGGCACGCGGGGCCTGCGCGACATGATGCCGGAGTCGTGCAAGGTGATCCTCGACAAGACGCCGTTTATGGGCGGCCTGGCGATCCTGGAGAACGCGAACGAGGAGACGGCGAAGGTCGAGGTGATCGACCGCGACGACCTGTTCGCCCGCGAGCCGGTGCTGCTGGACGAGGCGCGGAAGATCATGGGCCGGCTGCCGTTCCCGGCGCTGGACGTGCTGGTGGTCGGCGAGTGCGGCAAGAACTACAGCGGGGCCGGGATGGACCCGAACGTGGTGGGCCGGATGCTGATCGAGGCGAGCCCCGAGGCCGAGACGAACGACCCGCGCATCACCCGCATGGCGGTGCTGGACGTGTCGCCGGAGAGCCACGGCAACGCGACCGGCATCGGCATCGCCGACCTGACGACCGACCGGGCGCTGGCGGGGATCGACCAGGTGCCGTTCCGCATGAACAACCTGACGGCGCGGTTCCTGTGGCGGAGCAAGCTGCCGATCGCCTTCCCGACCGACCGCGAGGTCATCGCCGCGGCCGTGGAGACGTGCTGGCAGCCGGTGCAGGAGCAGGTAAAGTTCGCGGTGATTCCGAACACTCTGGAGGTGGCCGAGCTGTGGGTGTCGCCGCCGCTCGCCGCCGAGGCAGCGGCGCACCCGCACCTGGAACTGGTGGGGAGCCCGCGGCCGCTGCCGTTCGACGCCGCGGGCAACCTGCTGCAAGAAGAGTTGTTCCCACACAGCGTGCGAGGCCGGCGCACGGCGGGGCACTGATCCCCGCCGTTCACCCCTGTCGGCTCAGCGGCGCGGGCCGCGGTGCAGGTCGTCGCGGAGGCGCTCCAACTCGTCGATGATGCGGTTCAGGCGCTGCTCCAGGTCGGCGGGGGCGGCGCTGCCCGGCCCGCGGCCCTGAGCAGCCGGCGGACCGAAGCCACCGAACGCCGGCCCCATCCCCATGCCGCCCGGCCCGCCGAACGGCGGGTTAGGGCCGCCCTTGCCGAAGCCGGGGCCGCCGAATCCCTGACCACCAAACCCGGGCCCGCCGAACCCCGGCCCGCCGAACCCGCCACCCATCGGACCGGGTCCACGCCCACCGTCCTTCGGGGCCGGGCCGCCGAAGCCGCCACCCATCGGACCGGGACCACGCCCGAAATCCTTCGGGGCCGGGCCGCGGTCGTCACCCTTCGGTCGCGGCATCGGGGCCACCTCGCGGCCCTCCTTCTTCGCGCCGCCCTCGGGCCGACGGTCGCCGTCGCGGTTCAGCCGGGCCTCCAGCTCGCGGACCTGCGCCCGCAGCCGCTCGACCTCGACCTGCAGGTCGCGCGCGGCTTCGGCCTTCGGCCGTTCCGGCTGCCGCTGCGGGGCCGGGCGGTCCTGGGCGGCGGCGGAGCCGGCCAACGCCAACCCGTACACCAGGGAGAGAATTCGCGTCATCGTTGCCTCCGGTTCGTCGGGGCCGGAGAGCGGCCCCGTACGGCTTAAAACGTCAGTAATTCTGGCACGCGACCGATGAATTGCGTGTGAGTGAGTTCAGCCGGCCAGCTGGTCCCGGTGCCGGCGGGCGAGGTCGAGGAGCGGTTGAAGGGCGGCCCGGGGCGTGGGATCGCCGAGTGCCGACAGGTCGGTTTCGAGTGCGGCCACGGCCGCGGCGCGGTCGGCGACGACCTTCGAGAGCAGGTATCGAATGGCGACGCAGTTCAAGTCAGTGAAAACGGCCGGGAACGCGGACGACTGCGGCACCGCGATTCGGTTCGCTTCCAGGACGGCACCCAGGGCGTCCCGCGCGGCGGCGGCTTCGTCGGCCGCCCGGAACAGGTCGTCACGGAGTTTGCGGGCCGGGCCCGCGGCGTGAGGCGCGGCCGAGCGGGCGTAGCGGAGCAGCGACACACCTTCGCGGCGGTAGGCGTCCTGCAGGCGGGCGGCGTCGGTCGGGCTCATCGCGTCGGCACTCCCGGCGTGGCCGGCCTGGCGATCGCCGTCGCGGCCCCGTCGGCCGCGGTCGTCAGCGGGTTCCACACGACGCCGAGGGCGATCACGCCCGCCGCCATTGCCACGATCAGGAGCAACGCCGGCCCACCCGTTGCGACGGGTGGGCCGTCCGGAGTCTCGTCCAGCACCATGGCGCGGACCACGTTCAGGTAGTAGACCGCGCTCACAGCGGTGTTCACGGCCCCGACCGCGAGGAACACGCCGTACGCGGTGCCGAGCCAGTCGGGGGCGGACCGGGCGGCGTCGTACACGGCGGCGAACACCTGGAACTTCCCGGCGAAGCCCGCGAGCGGTGGGAAGCCGAGCAGCGAGAACAGGAACACCGACATCGACACCGCCGCCACCGGAGACCGCCACGCCAGCCCGCGGACGGCCGCCAGGTTCTCGGAGCCGGTCGCGTTTCGGACCAGGGCCACCACCGCGAACGCCCCCAGGTTCATCAGCAGGTACGCCACGAGGTAGTACAGCACCGCCGAGGCCGCCCCCGCGCTCAGCGCCGCCAGCCCGAGCAGCATGTACCCGGCGTGGGCGATCGTGCTGTACGCGAGGAGCCGCTTCAGGTCGGTCTGGGCGAACGCGGCCAGGTTGCCGAACGTCACCGTCACCGCGCCGACGACACCGAGGCCGACGCCGAGCGTCCGGGGCACGAGCCACGGGTCGGGGCAACCGGCGTGGAACGAGTACACGAGCCGGGCCGTCAACGCCACCGCGGCCGCCTTCGACGCCACCGACAGGAACCCGGCGACTTCGGCGGCCGCGCCGGCGAACACGTCCGGGCACCAGAAGTGGAACGGCACCGCGGCCAGCTTGAAGCCCAGCCCGACGAGCGTCAGCGCCACGCCGGCCAGTAGCATCGGGTCGAATCCGCCCTCCGACGCGAGGCGGGCCGCGGCACCCGCCGCCACGTCCGGCAGGTAGCCGGTGCCGAACGTTCCGGCCGTCAGGCTGATGCCGTACAGCATGACGCCGCTCGCCCCCGCGCCGAACACCACGTACTTCAGCGCCGCCTCGCCGCCGGTCCGCCGACCCTTCAGGAACCCGGCCAGGGCGTAGCTCGGCAGGCTGGCCATCTCCACGGCGATGAACGCCATGAGTAGGTGGTTCGACGCCGCCATCAGCATCATGCCGAGGGCACCGCCGAGCACCAGGGCGTAGAAGTCGGCGGAATCTTCCGCGTCGGGCAGGCCGGTGACACGGGTCAACAGCACGGTGAGAATCGCCGCCGCGAGCACGACGACACGCACGTACCCGGCGAACGGGTCGGCCACCAGCATGCCGGCGAAGCAGGCGCCCTGTCGGGCCGAGCCCGTGGCCGCCGGGAAGCCGGCGGCTGCGGCGAAGAGGGCGACCGCCAGCACGGCGACCGCCAGGCCGCCGAGGTGGCTGCGGTCGAGGAGGCGTACGAGGCGGGCGAGCAGCAACACGACCACGCCGGCAGCGACCACCAGTTCCGGGATGAACCGGACGAGGTCGTCGCCGAGCGCGTCCTGGAGGCCGTCGAGCCGTGGGCGGGTGAACATCGCGGGGCGGCCACCTGGGAGGATGTGAATAACCTACCCCCCGCCGCCGGCCGGGGAAAGGGCCAACCCCTTCACCCGCCCGCGCCGCCGTGGTACGCTGCCCCCGTCCCTCCCCCCCGCGAGCCCGTCCATGCGTCCCCTCCTCTGCGCCGCCGTCGCCACACTTCTGGTCGCGGCACCTGCCGGTGCCGACGACTTCGCCCCCGAGCCGGGATTCAAGCTGCTCCTGAGCGGCAAGGACTTCGCCGGCTGGAAGGCGAAGGCGGCGAAGGGCGGCGAGCCACTCGACGGGAAGACCGAAGCCCACAAGGGCCGCTTTAAATTAACCAAGGACGGCGGGTTCGTCGTCGACCCGGCCGTGAAGGGCGACGTGCGGATCGAGACGGTTCAGGAGTTCACGAAGGAGACGGTCATCCGCTTCGACTTCCTCCCGGGCGCCGGCTGCAACAACGACCTGTTCCTGCTCGGGAGCAAGTTCGACATCAACCCGACGCAACTGAAGATGGTGAAGGTCGGCGAGTGGAACACGATGGACATCACCGCCTCGGGCGGCACGACGACGTTCCGGATCAACGGCGAGACGGCGCGGTCCGACAAGGCGAAGACCGAGAAAAGTACGTTCGAGGTGCGGGCCGAGTTCGGGCCGATGGAGGTCCGCCGGCTGCGGGCCAAAACGGGCGGCTAATCCGTCGGCGTATGCTGCTCCTCGTACACGTCCGGCAGCGTGTTTCGGCGGACCGGGGCGGCACTGCTCCCGGGGGCGGCCTCGGCGGCCAGGGCCGCGTCGAGGTCGGCGCCGAACAGCACGCGGAACTTCAGGTTGGCGAACCCGACGGAGTCGTTCGGCAGGAGCGCCGCCCGCCGTACCCGCTGACCGTTCACCCGGGTGCCGTTCGTGCTGCCGAGGTCGCGCAGGAGCAGCAGCCCGTCGGTCTTGACCACCACGCAGTGGTACTTCGAGACGCTCTTGTGCTCGACGCGGACGTCGCAGTCCGCGCCGCGGCCGACGACGGACAGGTCTTTGGTGAGCTCGATCGGCGGGCCGCCGTCGGCAGGAACCAGTCGGGCACGCATCGGGGTCCGCTCGCACGGCGGTCGGGGATACACGATTGTTCCCGCACGGCGGTCGCCGCACAAGGGTTGACGCGCCGCGGTCAGCCGGGCTTGGGAGCCAGAGTGTTGGCCCGCGCCGCCAGGGTGCGAGCGTGCGCGGTGCGGGCCTCCAGCCCCGGCAGGTTCGCGGCCTGGTCCAGGAACGACCGCCACGTGTTCGCCGCCTCCGCCCAGGCGTCCGCGGCCGACGCCTTCGAGCGGGCGGCGTCCGCACCCGTCGCCTTGTCGGCGCGCAGCTGCTTCCGCTCCGCCTCCTCGTGCTTGGCGAGCGCCAACAGGTAGGACGCCTCCGCGAACCCCAGCCGCGCCGTGATCCGCGCCACCAGAGCCGACGCCACCGGCGCCGTCACCCGCCAGAACTCCTCCACCGCCGCGCGGGCTGACACCACGGCCGGGTCCGTCGGCGACACCGGGCGTACCTGGTTCGGGTCGGGGTACTCGGCGCGCCGCAACTCGCCGTACACCCGGTTCGCCTCCTTCACCCACTCCTCCAGCAGCTCCGCGGTCACGTTCTTGACTTGCTCCTGCGCGCGGCCGTACCCGTCCTGCCGGTCGGTCAGCAGCTTGGCCGCGTCCTGGAGTTGGCCGCGCTGGATGCGCTCGAGCGGGCTCGGCGGCGCCACGAACGCCTGCTCGTAGCCGTACCCGGCGCCGTTGATCAGGCGGTCGGTGATGCCGGGGTACATGATGCCGGGCGGCAGCAGGTCGCGACCCTGGATCAGCTCGCGGATCGGCAGGCGGGAGTTCTTGTACAGCTGCAGAAACTGCTGCGGCGGCGGGCGGGTGTCGGTGCCGCCGTCGTCGGTGGGGAGGAACCATGCGAGCACACGCGGGTAGGCCGGCCCCTCGCCCGGCGGGTTCCAGACTTTCACATCTGCGACGCCCGGCCCGGCCGGCGGCGCGGCCGCCAACCGGTCGCGGACGGCCTTCAAATCCACCGCCAGGTGGACGCCGGTGTCAGCCTTCACACGCTCTTCCAGCGTCGCCATGCGTGGGGCGAGCGCCGGCAGCGGCGCGGTCAGGTACACGGTTGCTTGATTGACCGCGTCCGCGGGCACCTTCCACGTTGAATCCTTGGCGTCGGCCCACGGCTTGAGCAGGTCGGGGTTGGCCTTCAGCTGCGCGAGTGGTGCGGGGAACGGCCGGCCGGCGATCGGGTCGAACAGGAGTACGTCGGCCCCGGCACGCACGGCCACGGCCCAGAACGGGCCGGCGGGGAGTTCCTTGGCGTCGGCCCACGGCGGAGAGCTGCCGATCGACTTGGTCGCGGCGTCGGGCGGGCCGACGAGCCCCGCGTCGAGGCCGAGTTGCTGGAAGACCGCCAGCGCGACGGTGGCACGCTCCAGCCCGGTGCCCCAGCCGCGTCGGAGTACGTAGGACGGGGGCACGGCGTTGACGAACCGGCCGTCGTCGGTGACCCAGGGCCGAATGTACACCTGGCGGCACACCCAGTTGAACGCAGCCTTCGCCTGCTCGGCGGGTGGCAGTCCGACGGGGTCGATGGTACGTGCCGCGTCGCGGAGGTACATGCACTCGGCGACATAGGCCGCGTCGCCGCCGGTGTACCCCGCCGGGCGGACGACGTTCAGGTCGTCGGGCGTCAGCCTGGCAAGTGCGGTCAGGTCCTTTTCCGCTTCGGGGGAGAGCGCGGGGGCCCCGGGCACGTCGGGCCGGGCGGCCAGTTCCTCGGCGAGCTTGTTGAGAGCAGCCCGGGCGCCGGCCGGGTCGGACTCCTTCGCCAGCCGCTTGGCCGCCGTCTCCCACGGGTCGGCCTTCGCCGCCGTGGAGCCCTTCGCTTCCTTGTCGCCGCTCGGCCCCGGCTTGGGGCAGCCGGTGAAGGCCAGTGCGGACACCGCCAGGGCGACGAGTGCCGAAGACGACGCGACGGCGGTGAGGCGGCCGGACCGGTTCATGAAGGCGGACCCGTGGGGGCGTCGGCAAGGGCGGCGCGGATGCGGAGGCACGAGCGGACCAGCGGTTCGAGCTCGGCGAGTGGGACCATGTTCGGCCCGTCGCTGGGGGCGGTGTCGGGCGTCGGGTGCGTCTCGACGAACACCCCATCGCACCCGGCGGCGACGGCCGCGCGGGCGAGGACCGGCACCATCGTGCGGTCGCCGCCGGTCCGGTCCCCGAGGGCGCCCGGAGTCTGTACGCTGTGGGTGGCGTCAAAGATCACCGGGGCGCCGGTTTGCTGCATCCACGGCACACTCCGCATGTCGTTCACCAGCAACCCGTACCCGAACGTGGTGCCGCGCTCGGTGAGCAGGACGCGGCGGTTGCCGACCTCGGCCAGCTTGGCGACGACGTTCTTCATGTCCCACGGGGCCATGAACTGGCCCTTCTTCACGTTCACGACGCGGCCGGTCTTGCCGCACGCCTCCAGCAGGTCGGTCTGACGGGCGAGGAAGGCGGGGACTTGCAGGATTTCGCACACCTCGGCGGCCGGTGCGGCCTGGCCGGCCTCGTGGATGTCGGTGGTGACAGGGAGGCCGGTTTCCTTCCGCACCGCCTCGAGCACGGCGAGCCCGTCGTGGAGGCCGACGCCGCGGAAGGACTTGCCGGACGAGCGGTTGGCCTTGTCGAACGACGCCTTGAAGACGAGCGGCAGAGAGAGCCGGTCGGCGAGTTGCTTCAACTTCGCGGCGACGCCGAGCGTGAAGTCGCGGGACTCGATGACGCAAGGGCCGCACACCCACAGCAGCGGGTTCCCGGCGCCGACGGTGTAGGGGCCGACCGTCATCGGCTGGACCGCGGCCATGCGGGGTGCCTCCGTGCGAGGAACGCGACATGGACAGAATACGGCCGCGGGAGGGCAACGGCCGGTGTGACGGGGCGGCGCCGCTCACGCCCGCTGGTCCAGCACGGCACGGACCTTGGACGCCAGCGCGCTCGGTGTGAACGGTTTCTGCAGGAACGCGTACTCGGCCACCAGGACCCCGTGGCGGACAACCGCGTCGTCGGTGTAGCCGGACACGAACAGGGTCTTGACCCCCGGCCGGAGGGCGGCCACGCGCTCGGCCAGCTCGCGGCCCCCGAGGTGCGGCATCACCACGTCGGAGATGAGCAGATCGATCGGGCCCGAATGGCGCTCCACGAGCCGGATCGCCTCCCGCCCGTCCGCGGCCTCCAGGAGCGTGTACCCGCACCCCTTCAGGACGTGCCGGGCCAGCGCCCGCAACGCCGCCTCGTCCTCCGCCAGCACGATCGTCTCGGTCCCCCGCGGCATCGGTCCGCCGCTGTGCCACGACTCACCCGGCTCGACCCGCCCCTGGATTCGTGGGAGGTAGACCTTGAACGTCGTCCCGACGCCCGGCTCGGAGTACACGGCGACGTGACCGCCCCCCTGCTTGACGATGCCGAACACAACCGCCAGCCCGAGCCCGGTCCCCTTCCCCGGCCCCTTGGTGGTGAAGAACGGCTCGAACACGCGGGCCTGGGTCGCCTTGTCCATACCCGTCCCGGTGTCGGTCACGGCCAGCAGGGTGTACTCGCCGGGCGCCACGCCGGGGTGCCCGCGCGCGTAGGTCTCGTCGAGGACGACGTTTTGCGTCTCGATCGTCAGCCGGCCCCCGGTCGGCATGGCGTCGCGGGCGTTCACGCAAAGGTTGGTAATGACCTGCTCGACCTGGCCGGCGTCTGCCCGGATCGAGCCGACCGCGGGCGAGAGGCGCGTGGCCACCAGCACGTCCTCGCCGATCAGCCGGCGGAGCATCTTGTCGAGGTCGCCGACCACCGCGTTCAGGTCCAGCACCTTCGGCTCGACGACCTGCTGGCGGCTGAAGACGAGCAGCTGCCGGGTCAGCGCCCCGGCCCGCTGCCCGGCACGGTAGACCTCGCCGACCAGTTCCTGGTTGGGGTCTTCGGGCGGGAAGGACGCGAGGAGGAGCTCGCTGTACCCGTTGATGACGGTGAGGAGGTTGTTGAAGTCGTGGGCCACCCCGCCGGCCAGCACCCCGACCGCCTCCATCTTCTGGGCCTGCCGCAACTGGTCCTCGAGGAGCCGCCGCTCCGTCACGTCCTCCTGGATGCCCACGAAGTGGGTGAGCTGGCCGTCCCGCATGGGGAACACGGACAGGGCGTTCCAGAAAGGCGTCCCGTCCTTGCGGTAGTTCAGGACCTCGACCGCGCACTGGCGGCCGGCCCGCACGCACTCGCGCATCTTCCGCACGGCGATCGGGTCGGACTTCGGCCCCTGGAGGAAGCGGCAGTTCCGGCCCAGCGCCTCGGCCGCCGAGTACCCGGTCATCTTTTCGAACCCGGCGCTCGCGTAGATGATCGGGTTGTCGGGGAGGTTCGGGTCGGTGATGAGGATCCCTTGCGAGAGCGACCGGATCGCCCGGTCCCGCAGGTGGAGCGTCTCGAGGCTCCGCCGCAGTTCGGTCTCGATCTGCTTCCGCTCGGTCAGGTCGCGGACGATCTTCACGAAGCCCCGTACCGCCCCGGCCTCGTCGCGCAGGGGCGACATGGTGCCGTTGGCCCAGAATCGGCTGCCGTCCTTGCGGACCCGCCACCCCTCCTCCGAGAACCGCCCGGCAGCCGCGGCCTGCTCGAGCTCCCACATCGGGAGGCCGGCGGCCGCGTCCTCGGGCGTAAAGAACCGGCTCCGGTGCTGGCCGACGATCTCCTCGGGCGTGTAGCCGTAGATGTGCTCGGCGCCGGCGTTCCAGTTCGTCACCCGCCCGGCCGGGTCGAGGGTGAAGATGGCGTGGTGCTTCACCCCCTCGATCATTGCCCGGAACTGCGCGTCCTGGGCCTTGAACTCCTCGTGGACCCGGACGAGTTCCGCCGTCCGCTCCCGGACGCGTCGCTCCAGGTCGGCGTGGCTCGCCCGGAGGGCGTCCTCGGCGCACTTCCGCTCGGTCAGGTCGCGGGTCACCTTGCCGAACCCGGTTATGGCGCCCGCCGCGTCCCGCACGACGGTGACGACCACGCTGGCCCACAGCCGCGAGCCGTCCTTCCGCACCCGCCAGCCTTCGGCCTCGGCGCGGCCCTCGGCGGAGGCACGCGCGAGCACCCGGGCCGGCTCCCCCTGTCGCTGGTCCTCGGCCGTGTAGAAGACGGAAAAGTGCTTGCCGACAACCTCCTCGGCGGTGTACCCCTTGATCCGCTCGGCCCCGGCGTTCCAGGTGACGACCCTGCCGGCGGGGTCGAGGAGGAAGATGGCGTAGTCCTTGACCGACTCGATGAGGAGGCGGAGCTGGTCGTCCGTCCCGAGGGGAGAGGTATCACGGGCTGGCATGTAGTCCCCCGTGGGGAGGGCTCGATACTACTCGGGGCAGCAAAGCCGGTGCCGCCGGTAGTAACGGGCCGTCCCGAGGTGACCGCCGTCGCCGGGTTCAGGGCCGGCTCATGCCGACGAAACTGCCGTCGTTCTCGCGGGCCAGCGCCCAGAGGAACGCCCCAAGGTCGGGGCTCTCGTAGTAGAAGCCGATCGAGTGGATGCGGATGCGGCTGGGCGCGGGTGGGTTCCACGTCGAGCGCAACTTGTCGCGGATGAACCGGCCCATGATCTCGGCCTGTCGCGTCTCCTCCAGCGGCGGCACCGCGGCGGCCTGTGCCGGCGTCAGGCCGGGGCCGATGTTCGGGAGGCCGTCCGAGAACAGGTAGATGGTGTCGAGGCCGCGCGGCCGGAGCCCGAACGCCAGGTCGAACCCGGCGTGCATGTTCGTGCCGTCGGCCGGCTTGATGCGGCCGAGCGCCTCGCGGACCTCGGCAACGCTCTTCTCGCCCTCGTAGCGTCGCCACTCTCCGCTGCCCAGCAGCCAGCGGGCCTCTTTCGAGAAGACGATCACCTGGTACTGTTGGATCGTCGGTACGGTGCGCATGACGCGGGAGATGGTGTCGCACACGTTGGGCCACTTCATCGGCGCCGCGGTGTTGCTGTCGGTCTTCTCCATGCTGCCGGAGGTGTCCACCAGGAACACCACGTTCCGGCCGGTCATCGAGATGCCGGCGAACCGCTTCTCGTCGTTCGGGTCGAGCTTGTTGGTCTTGTCCGCGAGCTTGGCCTTCTCGCCTTGCAGGTCGATGATCGTGGCGTTCGCCTCGTCGAGTTGCTTCCGCATGTCGCGGATCTGGCCGCGGGCGGCGAGCAGGTCGGTGTCGGCCTTGCTGGCCGCCGCCTTCGCCGCGGCCGCATCCGTGGCGGCCTTCTCCGCGGCGGTCCGCGTCGCGACCAGGTCGGCGGCCGACTTCGACGCCGTGGCCTTGGCGTCCGCCGCGGACGACGCCAGGCGAGCGTCCAGGTCGGCGAGCGTGACCTTGAGTTCGGCCGTGCGACGTTCGAGTGCGGCTCGCTCCTCCTCGGTCGTGCGGACGAGCCGGGCCAGGTCGTCCGCGACGGCGGCCGACGCGGCGGCCTTGCGGGCAAGCACCTCGGCGTCCTTCTGCTTCCGCCGCAACTGGAGGTCGGCCTCGTCGGCTTCTTTGCGGGCGAGGGTCAGGTCGTTGGCGGTGGCGTCGAGCTTCTTTTCGGCGGCGTTGAGTGCCAGCTTCGTGGCGTCGAGCAGCTCTTGCGCGGCCTTCGCCTCCTCGCGGGCGATGCCGAGGTTGCGGGCGAGGTCGGCCTTTTCGACGCGCACGGCACCGAGGTCGGCGGTGAGTTGCTTCACCTCGGAGTTCAGCCGCAGCTTCGTGGAATCCAGGTTCGTGAGCGCCAGCTTCAGGTCGTCGCGGACGCGGGCCAGGTCGGCGAAGGCGGCCTGTGCGGCGGTGGTCTGCTCTGTCGCCTGGCGGGTGTTCAACAGCCACAGCAGGGTGACGCAGCCGAGGGCGCAGCAGAACACGTCGAGCATCCACATGCTGACGAGGGTGGGCTGCTTGTGCCGGACGCGCATCGGGGTGGCTCCGCGGGGCGGCTAGCGGTTCGTGGACGACCGCGGGGCGGCGGCGGCGACCTCCGCCGCCAGGGGGAGCGAGCCGTCGAGGTGGGTGCGAGGTAGCTCTCCGGCGGCCCAGCGCGGCACGAGCGCGGCCGCGGCGTGGGCCACCGCCCCCGGCGGCAGCACTTCGACGGCCGTCCCTTCGGGCGTGTGCAGGTGGAGGGCCCGTCCGAAGCCGGGGAGGCGGCCGGCGGCGTGCGTCAGCCACACGACCCGCGGCGGCGACGGCACCCCGGACGCGGTGACGAACTCGCGGATCGTTTCCGCGGCGCCGCGGGCCAGCGCCGCGGTGTGCTGCTCGAAGTCCTCGGCCGGTTCCGCCAGGTCCTGGTACCAGTGGCCGATGCGGGCCGACAGTGTCGCCGTGCCGGCGGTGCGGTAGCCGTCGAGCGTGGCGTCGAGTTGCTCGTACAGAGCCTGCTCGGCCTCGGCGGAGTCGCGCGGGTCGCGGCGGCACAGGCGGACGCAGCGGTCGGACACGCCGTCGATGAGGCGGTCCATCCACGGCTTGAGCCCGGCCTGCGGCCAGTGCCCGGCGGCTGTCACTTTCGCCGCGGTCCGGTCGACCTGCACGACCGTGGCGGTCAGAGCGAACTCGTCGGCGTCAATGACGACCGCAGCCCCCGGGCCGGTGGCGCCGGGGCGGAGCGGGATCACGTTCCCGTCGGCGGTGGTACCGGGTCGACCGGTCAGGACCGAGCCGGCGCGGTGGGCGGCGACGGCGAGCGCGGCGGCGGCCGTACCCTTCAGCGGCACCTTCGCCCTGGCCGCGAGCGCGGCGAGCTTCACCGCCTGCGGCGTCGTCAGGTACGACGGCAGGACGAGACCGGCGGCTTCGGTCTCGGCGGCGACCGTCGCGCCGACCTTGGCCAGGGCGAGTTCGACGAGCGTGTCGGCGGTGGGCGAGTGCCGCCCGGCGGGGAACTCGCGCGACTGCCCGACGGCGGGGAGGAACCCGAGCGCGACCGCGTGCGGGGCCGTGCGGCGCAGGCCGGCGCCGGCGTGACCAACTTCCGGCGTGCGGCGGTCGCCGGCGACGGCGAGTACGAGTTCCTCGGCGGGGTCGTCGAGGACGAGGACGCGGACCTTGCCGCCGCCGACGGAGACGGCGCGGGCGCGGGACGCCGTCAGGTCGATCCCGACGACGCGGGACTTGTCGTGAACCGGCGCGGGTTTCCTCGACCAGAGCATCGGTGGCCGCCCCTGGGGATCAAGCCGCAACACCACCCGCCTCAACCCGGGTCGTACAGCCGCAGCAGCAGGTGCTCCTGGCAGTACTCCTGCGCGTCCACGACGAGCGTTTCCTCGGCCCGCTGGACCGTGTGGACGATGTACATCAGCACCAGACTCAGCAGCAGCGCCACGAGCGTGCAGTCGAACGCGATCTTCAACTGGTCCGTGGCCTGGCGGGTGAAGTCGGCCATGCCCACGTCGGTGACGCCGGCCATGCCGAACGCGCCCGCCAGCCCGCGGACCGTGCCGACGAACCCGATCGCCGGGATCGCCCACGCCAGGTAGTGAACCGTCCCCATCGTGGAGACGAGCCGACTCGTCTCCACGTCGGCCTGGCTGCGGACCACCTCCGCCACGTCGGGCGCGGACTTCGAGATGGCGTACTTGCCGAGCCCCAGCCGGATCATGTTCGCCAGGATGAACGGCCGGCGGCCGGTCACGTGCTCCACCTTGCGGGCGAGCGGCCGGGCGTCTTCCGGCAGGATGCGGGCGCCCTCCTCGTCGGGCAGCAGGCCGAAGCCAAACGCCGACCGCTGTCGCCACACTTCGCGGTAGCGGCTCTGAAGGATCAGCGCCGCCCACACGAACGCCACGTAGCACAGCACCTGCTCGGGGCCGAGGAACAGCGCCCGCAGCCGCTCCGGCGTCCACTTCGCGGCGAAGTCCGCACGGGTTTCGCCGCCGGCGAGGTGCCACAGCGGAACCACCGCGCCGCCGACGGCGGCCAGCGCCAGCACCAGCAGCAGCCACTCGCGGGCCGGGCGGTGCGAGGCGGGAATGGTCATGCGTCGTCCTTCCGCGGCGGGGCCGGTGCCAACCCCACCATTGTCCCGATCCGTGCGGCCCGGTCAACCCGGGCGACCGCCCCGAGCCGTCCCGGACGCCGCCCGGGGTGACGACGGGTGCCTCCTGGGTAAACTGGGGGGCACGCCTGAATCCTGTCAACCCTAGTTCACACCCCAGGGTGTTCGCATGCGGGCCGCCGGTATTCTCCTCCCCGGGCTGGTCGCCGTGGCAACCTGTGCGGCCGGCGCCGACGCCCCCGCCCCGCTCCGCTTCCGCACGCAGGAGATCGACGCCAAACTCGCCATCGGCTACTGCGTCCTTACCCCCGACCTGAACGGCGACGGAAAGCCCGACATCCTCGTCGTCGACAAGGAGAAGGTGGTCTGGTACGAGAACCCGACGTGGAAGAAGCGCGTGATCCTCGACGGCAAGAGCCGCCCGGACAACGTCTCGGCCGCGGTTCTCGACGTCGACGGCGACGGACAACTGGACGTGGTACTCGGCGCCGCGTGGCGGCCGTTCGACACCGCCAACCCCGGCACGCTCCAGTGGCTGAAGCGCGGCAAGAGCCTCGACGACGAGTGGACGATGTTCCCCATCCCGTGCGACGAGCCGACCGTTCACCGCGTTCGCGCGTTCGACATCGACGGCGACGGCAAGCCAGAAATCGTTCACGTGCCGCTGATGGGCCGCGACGCGACGCAGAAGGGGAACTGGCTCGACGGCCGGCCGGTGCGGGTGATGGCGTACAAGGTGCCGGCCGAACCCGAGAAGGCCGAGCGGTGGAAGGCCGAGGTGCTGTTCGACGAGCTGCACGTCATGCACAACTTCACCCCGGTGCCGGCCCGCGACGGCAACGACATCCTGGCGACGAGCTACGAGGGCGTGTACCGCCTCACCCGCGGCCAGCCGAAGTGGCAGGCCACGAAGGTGGGCGCGGGGAACCAGGCGACACCGGCCGGTAGCCGCGGGGCGAGCGAGATCAAAATCGGGAAGCTCGCCGGCGGCCCCGTGATCGGCACGATCGAGCCGTGGCACGGGAACCAGGTGGTGACGTACACGAAGGGCGGCGGCGAGTTGTGGGACCGGCACGTCGTGGACGACAAGTTGAAGTGGGGCCACGGCGTCGCCTTCGCCGACCTCGACGGCACGCCCGGCGACGAACTCGTGATCGGCGTCCGCGACAACCTGAGCGCCACGGAGAAGTCGGGCGTCCGCGTCTACACGCATGGCGCTGGCGGGTGGTCGCGGCAACTGGTGGACGAGGGCGGCGTGGCGGTCGAAGACCTGACCACCGCCGACCTGGACGGCGACGGCAAAGTGGACATCGTGGCCTGCGGCCGGGCCACGAAGAACGTGCGGATTTACTGGAACCAGGGGCGGTGACGGTGTTCGCCGCCCGCGGCGGATAACCGCGAGCGGCGAACACGCTTTACTCGACCAGGTCACACGACCTCGAACACCAGTTCCGGGGCGTGTCGGCGGTTCACCGCCGCCGCGACCTCACCCCGCAGCCGGCCCGCGGCGCGGGCCAGCCCGGCTTCCGCCTCCGTCCGACTCTGGCTGCCGTCCGCGGGCAGCGTCGTCGTCACCCGCAGCCGACCCGTGTGAGGGGCCGGGGTCACGGATAGCACGGTCAGCGCTTGCACCGCCGGGTCGGCACACGCGCCGACGGCTGCGTGCAGCGCCTCCGCCACCTGCCCACACAACTGCCGGGCCTTCCGGCCGGCCGCCTTCGGGGCGTCCCACGGCTTCCGGTGCCAGTCCTTCGGGTCGGTGCCGTCCTCGGGGCCGAGTTCATCGGTCACGTCCATCCAGTTCATCAGTCTCACTGCCTCGGAGGATGTTGAGAAACCCACTCGACGCCACGACGCGGGTTCCGGTCGCAATCGGTCGCACGGGTCACCTCCTTCCGAGACGCGGGATCAAGTACCGACGCGCCGCCGGCGGCGCGGGTTCGCGCCGGTCGTCGGAGGATCGTGGTGTGGGGATCAGACTAGCGGCAGAGCTGGTCGGGCCTGGAGGCAGCCGCACGGGAGGTGCGAACCTCGATGGGGTACTGGTTGAGCCCCAGTTGCGGGAGCAACCAGTCGTGTGTCGTCTGCGGGTCGATCGGCGCGGGCGAGTTCATGATGCGGCGCACGAGTCGGGCGGACGCCGGCTGCCCGTACAGGAACAGCGGGTAGCCGACGCGCGAGATCTCGGGGTCCATGTCCGAGATGGAGTGGATGCAGTCGCAGCCGGCTCCAGTCCGCCCGGCTTCGCCCCACGAGTCGATGCACTGGTACCCGACCGCCCCGGACTCCATGAACGCCTTCTGCGCGCGGAACCGGTACGCGAACCGGTGCCACACCTCGTACGGCCCCCACAGCGCCACGTCCTGTTTCGTGTCGAGCATGGCCCGCATCGTCTCGTGCAGGCCGTAGTTCCGCCCCGGCACGGTCTTCCGGCTCAGCGCGTGAATCGGCATCGTGACCGGCAGCCAGCTGATGGTCTCCTCCGCGACGCCCGGCGGGCCGCCGGGCACGTCGGTGGTGGTCACCAGCGTGGCCCAGGTGTGGGTGTACGCCGGGTTGCGGCTCGGCTTGTCGGAGCCGTAAATGATAAGGTAGTGCCGCACGCCGGGCTGCGGCTCGAGGGCGGCGAGTTCGGCCGGGCTGATGAGAGCCGCCGGCGTCGGCGGCTTCACCGCGAAGAGCGCGCACCCGACCGCCGGCAGTGACAGCCCCAGAAGTACGACGATGCGGGCGGTGACGGTCATGCGGCCTCACGGGAGCGGGTCATCGGGAGTTATCGACACCGCTCGCCCGGCCGCATCAGTTTCCCGGTCCTGGGAAGGGTGCGAACCCGGCCGGTCGGTGGGCGCGTCCTTAGAATGACCCGGTTCGCCTCCCCACATTAGGACGCCACCGCTGATGAAGCCCCGCCTGTTCACCCCCGGCCCGACCCCGGTTCCCGAGGAGACGCTGTTAGAACTGGCACGACCGGTCACGTACCACCGGGCCGCCGAGGCCAAGGCGATTCTCGCCGAGGTCACCGAAGACCTGAAGTACGTCTTTCGCACGGCCAACCCGGTGTTCACGCTCACCAGTTCCGGCACCGGCGGCATGGAGGCGGCGGTGTCCAGCTGCCTTGCGGCGGGGGAGAAGGTGATCCTCCTCACGGCCGGCCGGTGGGGCGAGCGGTGGCGCGGCGTGCTGAAGGCGCACGGGGCCAACATCGTCGCCGTCGAGGTGCCCTACGGTAAGGCCGTGACGCCCGAGATGGCCGAGACCGCGGTGAAGGCCAACCCGGACGCGAAGGCCGTATTCGCCACGCTGAGCGAGACGAGCACCGGCGTCGGCCACGACCTCGCGGCGTTCGGCAAGATCGTCGCCCCGACCGAGGCGCTGTTGATCGTGGACGGCATCAGCGGGCTGGGGGCGATGGAATGCCGGGTGGACGAGTGGAACATCGACGTGTGCGTGACCGGCTCGCAGAAGGCGCTGATGCTGCCGCCTGGGCTGGCGTTCGTCAGCGTCAGCGACAAGGCGTGGAAGAAGATCGACGCCACGCCGGTGCGGAACTTCTACTTCGACCTGCGCCGCTACCGCAAGAGCCAGCTCGAGAGCGACACGCCGTTCACCCCGGCGAACACGCTGATCCGCGCCCAGCGGGCGAGCCTGAAGCGCATCCGCGCCGAAGGGATCGAAAACCTGTGGGCGCGGCACGAGCGGATCGCCAGGGCCGCCCGCGCGGCGGTGGCGGCGATGGGGCTGCAAAACTTCGCCGAGCGGCCGAACAGCGCCCTGACGGTGATCACCGTCCCGGCCGGCGTCGACGGCAGCGGAACCCTGAAGAAGCTGGAGAAGCAGTACGGCTACAAGCTCGCCGACGGCCAGGACGCGATGAAGGGGAAGATCTGGCGGCTGAGCCACATGGGCTACACCGACGCTTTCGAGGTTCTCGGCGCGATCAGCGCCCTGGAGCTGGTGCTGGCCGAGGGCGGATTCAAGTTGCAGATCGGCTCCGGCGTCGCCGCGTTCCAGCAGGCTTACGCCGCGGGGAAGTGAGCCCCGGCAGCGCGGCGGACGACGCCCTGTACGAGCCGGGCTTCGTCCGCGCGCTGTTCGACGAGATGGCCGCGACCTACGGCATCGTGAACCTGATCTCGTCGTTCGGGTTCGCGGCCCGCTGGCGGAAGCAGTGCGTGCGGGCGCTCGAGGCCCGCCCCGGGTGGGCCGTGCTCGACCTGATGACTGGCATGGGCGAGCTGTGCCCGGACGTGGCCCGCGCCGTCGGCCCCACGGGCTCGATTCGCGCCCTCGACCTGTCGCCGGTGATGTGTCGGCGGGCCACGCAAACCGCAGCCCGCTGCCGTTGCCCGACGGAAGTCGTCGAAGCGGATGCGCTGCACCACGAGCTCGAATCAGCGTCCTTCGACGGCGTTGTGTCGTCTTTCGGGTTGAAAACGTTCTCCCCCGACCAGACGCGGCGGCTCGCCGAGCAGGTGGCCCGGCTGCTGAAGCCGGGCGGGCGGTTCGCGTTCGTCGAAATCTCGGTGCCCCCGAGACGGTGGCTCCGGGTGCCGTACCGCTTCTACCTGAACCGCGTGATCCCGCTGGTCGGCCGCGTACTCCTCGGCAACCCCGACAACTACCGACTGCTGGGCGTGTACACCGAGCGGTTCGGCCACTGCGGGCCTGCCCGCGCCGCGTTCGAGCGAGCGGGCCTCGTGGCCGAAAAGCAGGCGTACTTCTTTGGCTGCGCGACCGGCGTGTGCGGGCACAAGCCGGCGTGAACCCCGACGTCGGTTACGGTCTCTAGCACAGTGCCCGACCCGTACCCCGTGTTCGCCCGGCGTCACGCCGGGCACCGACATGCCGATGAAGCTCCGTCCCGTCGTCGAAGCCCCGTGGTTCGAGGGCGCACCGCCGTGGCCGTGGCCGATCGCCGACCGACCGCCGTTCTCGTTCGTCCCGCTGTCGGGCGACATGACGGACGCGGAGGTCGGCACGGTCATGGCTCAGCTGATGAAGGACAACGACGTGCCGGCCGGGCCGACCGCCGCCGACTGGCTCGCTGGCGTCGTCGCCGCCGACCACCTGATTCTGTCCGGCGGGATCCAGGCGAGCGACGGCGACCGCGAGATTAACCCGGGGTGCTGCTGCGGGCTGGAGGGCCGGCGGGAGTGGACGACCGGCCTCGCGTCCGGCGCCCAGCCGTGGACGGGGCACGACCCCGCACCGCGCGTGGAGTGGGCCGGCGACGCAGCCCGCATCTGGTCCGACGGCGCCATCACGGCGGCGCCCGATGCCTTCGCCGTCGAGTGCGAGCGAAGCCGGTTCGCGGCCGAATTGTGGCACGTCGAGCGGGACTTGACCGCGTTCGTCGGGAGGGTCACGCGCTGGGCGCGGTCTCACGGCGTCGCGGACGCGTTGCCGCTGCGGCGGCGGCTGGAGTCGGCGTTCTCGATCGAGCCTCCCCAGTGAAGCCGCCCCGCGCCACCTGGGCTGGTCTGACGCCCGATCAACTCCTCGCGCAGTGCGAGGTGGACACCTACCGTGCCAGCGGCCCCGGCGGGCAGAAGCGGAACAAGACCAGTTCCGCCGTCCGCCTGCGTCACCCGCCGACGGGGCTGCTCGTGATCGCCGAGGAGTCGCGGTCTCAGCACGAGAACAAGGCTCGCGCCCTCGACCGCCTCAGCCGAGCCCTGTACCTCCACCTCCGCGACGACCTGCCGCCCGACCTCACCCCCGACGCCGTGGCCGCACTGCCCGACTACGCCGCCGCCCGCGACCGCGCCGGCCGGCTTTCGCTCGGGCGGAAAGACCCACGATTCTGGCCGGTGGTCGGTGTCGTGCTCGATGTGCTCGCGGCGACGACGGCGCGCGTCGCGGAGGCGGCAGCGCTGCTCGGCGTCTCGACCGGGAACCTGATCGAGTTCCTGCAGACCGACCCGAGAGTGTTGCAGGAGGCGAACCGCCTGCGGACCGCGGCGGGTCAGAAACCGCTGCGATGATAATGAGCCATCGACCGCCGCAACACATGGCTCCGTGGCAACTTGCAACGGAAGACGGCTACTGGCGAAACCCCTGATACTTGTTGATCCAACCACGTGACATGTTTCCGCGACCCGCACAGGGGCGCGGCCGAAACAATAATCTGGGCCAAACTGTCGTTCCGGCCGACTACGCGCTTGACTTCATCGGGATCGTCAGTCGTGGGACCAGCGCCGGCGAGCCGTATCATAACCTCTGGCTTTGGTCCGTTGTCCCCTGTCGTGTGGCCCCCATGCCCCCACCCGGGTTCTCGTGGGTCGACCGGCCCCGCCTCGCCGCCCTCGCCCGGCCGGACTCGGCCGAAGACCTCCGCTGGCTCCGCCGCAACGGCGTCGACGTGCTCATCTCGCTCACCGAGGAGCCCCTGCCGCGGCGCTGGGTGAACGACGCCGGGCTGCTCGCCGTCAGCGTCCCCGTCCCCGACTTCGAGGCCCCGACCGACCGTCAGCTCGACCACATCCTCGACACCATTCTGAAGGCCCACCGCACCGGCATGGGCGTGGCGGTCCACTGCGCCGCCGGCCTCGGCCGCACCGGCACCGTGCTCGCGGCCTACCTCGTCGCCGGCGGCGAGGAGCCACGATCGGCACTGGCACGGGTGCGGGAACTCCGGCCGGGCTCGGTGGAAACGGCCGACCAGGAGCGGGCCGTCGAGGCATACGCCCGGCGGCGGCCCGGCGGCTCGCCGCCGGTCAGCGACCCGGAACCTCGGTGAAGGTGACATCCGTCAGGTCGTAGTGGATCGGCTGCGTGGTGCCCGTGATCAGGTCGGGTGGCCCCTCCGAACGGACGCGCACGGTGTGTCGCCCGGGCGGGATTTCCAGCCGGAACGTACGGCGGAGTTGCTCCGAGGGCCGGTCCTTCTGCTCGCCGTGGAACTCGACCACGGCGTCGAACGGGCCGGGGCCGTCGGTACGGTTGAGCCACGTCAGCGCGGGCGCGGCGTGGAATCCCACCCGGAACAGCCCGTCGTGGATCGACGAGAAGGTGGCCGACAGTTCGAACGTCCGCGTGCGGTCGGACGGGTTTACGATCTGAAACGCCGCGGAGCGGTAGCCCTGGCGATGCTGGTTCTCAAGGCCCCACGGCAGGCTCGACGGGAAGCCGCGGATGAAGCACAGGGCCACGAAGTCACGCTCCCGCTGCGCCTCGCGGTCGAGGTACGCCGGGTCTTTGGCCCGCAGCCAGTCGCGGAACGGACGCAGGTCGAGGAACACCTGCCGGCCGTCCTTGTGGACGATCTGCGGCAACTGAACCCCCTGTGGGACCGCCTTGCGGACCTCCTGCACCACGCCGTTAGCCTCGGCCTGCGACCCGTACCCGCGGCCGTCCACGAACAGGCCGTCGAAGCCGCCGGCCACCACCCGCACGACCCGCCGCTGCGGGTCGTCGGAAGCCACACTCCGTAGCCACTCGTCCGTCTCGCGGAACTTGATCGCCCCATAGCTCGACACCAGCGTCGCGGTGTGGACGTAGACGCGGGCGTGCTCGTAGGCCCGCAGTTCGTGCAACCGCGGCACTTCGGGGAACGGCATGTACGGGAGGCAAAACACCCGCGCCCCCGGCGCCGCCTCCTCGACACGGGCGAAGAACTCTCGGTCCTCGCGGAACCGACTCGCCTGTTTCTCGACCTGCTCGACCACATACTGCGAGAACCACGGCGTCGGCGTCTGGTCGGCGACGCCGAGGGCGACCAGCCCCACAGCCGCGGCCACGCGATAGCGCCGGGCGCCGGGAAGGTCGAGGAGCCGACCGTCGAGCCACCACAGCGGCGCTAGCAGGCACAGGAACGCCATGTAGATGCTGAACCGATTCGGGCAGCGAATCTGGTCGAACACGAGGAGGTTGAACACCGCCGAGAACCCGCCGATTGTGGCGTACAGGAGCATGAACAGCGTGAGGACCGCGAGCGGGCGGTAGGGCCAGCCGAGCCGGTTCGGCACGACCAGCACGGCGAGCAAGCCGAAGAACCCAACGGTGCCGACGGCTCCGAGCGAGGCGCAAGCGTTCTCGTTGTTCAGCTCGAAAGTGCCCGTGTACGCCGCCTTCACCCGGCGGAACGGGAAGACGTGGTGGGCGTCGATCGGCAGGATCAGGTGCGCGATCTTCATCCCGTAGAGTTCGCTGTCCTGCGGGAACCTCTCGGTCACCGCGGTCCGGTCGTAGCGAAGGGCGTGGGCGATGGCCGGCGCATGGTTCAATACCCCGAACACGACGACGAGCCCGGTCAGCAGCGCGGCCGCGGCAGCGGAGCGCCACGTTCGATGGACGATCCACCCGTAGCAACCGGAGGCACAGTAGAGGGCACAGGCGAAGAAAGCGTAGTACGCCCCGGCCGACGCGGTGGCCGCGGCCAGCAGCACCTGCCACCCGGTCGCGCGGGTTTTCAGCGCCAGCGCGTAGGAACCGTCCGGCCGGCGAGTGTAGAACGGCAACTCGCCCTTGCACAGGGCCAACCCCGGCAGCCACGTCAGCGGGATGACCCAGTACGCCGCAAGGAAGAAATGGAACTCGCCGCGGAGGTAGTGGTACGGCTGGAAGGCGTAGAGGATGCCTCCCGCGCACGCGAAGGGGAGCGTCAGGCCCAGTCCCCGGAACGCCCACATGGCCGTCATTGCCGTCAGCGGCCACGTCAGCAAGTGGTACACGTTGAACGCCAGCACCGCGTCGGACGTGAACCGGCCGATGAGCCACACGGCCGCGAAGTGGAGATGATCGACGACCGGGAAGTCGTACAGCTCGTACTTGCCCGGGAAACCCATCCGGCTGATTTCCCAGTGGTGCCCGTTCTCGACCGTGGCTTTCACCATCGGCAGAATGAGGAGCACGTCCAGGTCGTAGTCGAGCGGCTCGCGCAGATTCAGCCGGTCGACTCGGTAGCCCGCGGCGATGAGGACGGTTGAGGCGACGGCGGCCAGAACGTACCACCCGACGCGGTCGCGACGGGACGGGAGCGGTATCCGTTCGGCCGGGGCGGGAGGGTCGGCCGGGGTGGACTCGCCCATCGGTCGGGATACCCTGTTGGCAGCGGACACGGGGGTACGACGACCCGCCCCGCCCGGACTCACCGAAAGAGATACGTGACCCCACCCGCCCCGGCACCCCCCGCCACCGACGCCCTCATCGTCGGCTGCGGCTACCTGGGCCGCCGTGTCGCCGCCCGCTGGGTCGCAGCCGGTCGGCGCGTCGCCGCAGTCACCCGTCGCAACGCCTCCGAACTGCGAGCGTTGGGCGTCGAGCCCGTAATCGCCGACGTGATGGACCCGTCAAGTCTCGTCGCCCTGCCCCGTGCCGCTGTGGTACTCTACGCCGTCGGGATGGACCGCGCCGCCGGCCACTCCATGCACGACGTGTACGTCGGCGGGTTGCGGAACCTCCTCACCGCACTGCCGACCGGCGAGAGGTTCCTGTACGTGTCCAGCACCAGCGTCTACGGCCAGCGCGACGGCGGCGAGGTGGACGAGACCAGCCCGACGGAGCCGACCGAGGAAGCCGGCCGCGTCGTGCTCGCCGCCGAGCGACTACTGCGCGCGAGGCGGCGCGACGCGATCGTGCTGCGGCTCGCGGGGCTGTACGGCCCTGACCGGCTACTGCGGAAGCACCCTGTTTTAAAGGGCGAGCCGCTGGTCGGCGACGCGGACCGGTGGCTAAACCTCGTCCACGTCTCGGACGCCGCTGACGCCGTGGTCGCGGCCGTGGAACGAGCCACGCCCGGCGCGACGTTCACGGTCGCCGACGACGCGCCGGCCCCGCGACGGGCCTTCTACACGCTGCTAGCCGAGTTGCTAAACGCACCGCCGGCCGCGTTCGATGAGCGGCCCGAACTCGACCTTCCGAACCGCCGCGTCGTCAACCGGAGGGTGCGGGCCGAGCTCGGCTGGGCGCCGCGCTTCCCGAGTTTCCGCGAAGGTCTCCCCGTCGCCGTCCGCGAATCCCGCCCGTAACCGGAGTTGCCATGCGAACCTTCCTCTCCGTTGCCACGTTGCTGGCATTAGCCGGCCCGGCCGCGGCCCAACCGAAGGCCACCGGCCTCACCCCGCAGCAAGTCGCCGACGGCTGGCTGATGCTGTTCGACGGCGAAACGACGTTCGGCTGGAAGGTGAACGGCGCGGCTGAGATCAAGGACGGCGTCTTGGTTCTCGGCAAAGGGAAGAAGACCACTGCGTACCCGACGAGCCGGTTCGGGGACGACTTCGAGTACCTGCTGGAAGTAGCCGGGGCCGGTATCGTGGCCCACCCGCGCGGCTACGACTCCTTCACCGCCCCGCCCGAAGGCATATGGGCCACCATCCACTACGACCAGCACCGCGACGGCGCCAGCGGCAGTACCACCGGAGGGGCGTCGTCCAAGGGCGTGATCGGTATGCCGACCGACCGCCCGGAGTTGCGGGCCGCCCCGCTGCTAATCGAGACGGACGGCACCACCCCCGTGCTGGTCCGCGCCGCAAAGTTGAAGCCGGGCGGCACCGTCTCCCTGTTCAACGGCAAAGACCTGTCCGGCTGGACCGTGAACACCGCCGACCCGAAGCGAGTCGCGTCCAAATTCGAGGTCACCAGCGCCGGCGAGTTGGCGGTGAAGAACGGCCCCGGCGACCTGAAGACGGACAAGGCGTTCGGCAACTTCGTGCTCCAGGCAGAGTGCAAAGCCAACGGCAAATGGCTGAACAGCGGCTTCTTCTTCCGCTGCGTGCCGGACCAGTACCAGAACGGCTACGAGGCCCAGATTCAGAACGGCTTCCTCGGCGACGACCGGACCAAGCCGCTCGACTTCGGCACCGGGGCGATTTATCGGCGAGTTCCGGCGCGAAAGGTGGTGAGCAACGACTACGAGTGGTTCACGCTCACCGTACTAGCCGACGGCGCCCACATCGCAACGTGGGTTAACGGCTACCAAACCGTGGACTGGACCGATGACCGCAAGGCGAATGACAACCCGCGGCAAGGGCTAAGAACGGCGGCGGGGCACCTGTCGATTCAGGGGCACGACCCTACGACCGACTTGCTGTTCCGCCGGCTGCGGGTGGCGGAGATGCGGTAGCGTAGGCCAGTGAGCTCGGCGACCAGGAACTGCTCGAACCCGATGAACTCCGGCGGCAGGCTGAAAGTGTCGCACACGTCGATGTGGCCCGTCCGGCCGTCGTCTCCGGGGTACGTCAGGTTCGAGAACAAGTTGCTACTCGGCTCGCGAGCGTTCGGCTCGAGCCCCAACTCGGTCGGGTTAAACACTGGGCTGTTCCGCTCGCGGAATGATCGATCCGCCTCAGGATACGACGGCTACTTCCCGTCCTTCGCCTTTCGCTCAACTTCTTTTACGTACTTCTCCGGGTTCGCCTTAAACTCGTCCCGGCAGCCGGAGCAGCAGACGTAGTAGTCCTTGCCATGAAACGTCACTTTCGACGTGCCCAGCCCGCCACTGACCAGACACTCTGGCCCCTTCAGCACGTCAGCGAAAGGAACGCCTTCTTTCGTGACCCCGACCTGGTACTTCCTACTGAACGCCTGTACCGAACCGACGGGCCGTGTCTCGAATCGATACAAGTGGCGGTTGTGGTGCAGCAGGCTGAACACCAGTTGCTGCTCATCTTTCCCGTCACCGTCGAGCCGGCGAAAGGTCAGTGTCTTGTCGGTGAGTCTCCCGCCGAAGCGGATCGTGGTCTTGTGTGTCGTTCTGAGGGAAAGGCAGTACGGCCAAGGGGTTTCTTTTGTGAAGCGCACTTCCCCGCTCTCGAAGTTCTTACTCTTGCTGAACGTGACACTGAGCCAAGCATCTTGCTTGGAGAAAGCCCACTCCCAGGTGACGCCTTCTGTCCAAATGCCAGCAGCGCGTTCCTCCTTCGACACACCCTCCGGGGAGCCGGTCCCTTTCCACGTTCCGACCAGGACGTTCAACGGCTGCAACCCTTCACGGGAATTTAACATCGGCGCCGGTGGCTGTGCAGAAACCGCCAGAATGGCAGGGATCAGGACAGGCCAGAATCGCATAACTTGACCCAATCCGACGGGACCCGGGGAGTCTGATGCCGTTTCGGACAGAACGACGCACGACGGGAATGAGTTCAACAAGAGGATGAACTGTTGCTGGGCTAAATGCCACAAACCCACCGTGTAGGTGGGTTTACGGCGCCCAGTTGGGCCGGAGAAGAGTGTGCAACCGCGATCTCCGTTAGCGGGGCTTGCGGACGCGCGGCTGGCCGATCGGCTGTGCCTCGGTCGAACGCGTTGCGGGGACGTGTTCGGCGATGCGGTTGTGCAGCTTCGACGAAGTCTCGCCTGCCGCAACGATCGTCGGACTGACTCCGTCACCCGTAGCCCCCTGAGCCACAGCGTGGAGTACGTCGGTGGCCTGTTCCTGCTGGATTTTCTCGAAGATTTCCTGCCGGTCGACGCGAACGTTGTCGGGCGCCTCAATGCCGATCTTGACGCGGCCAGGGCCGATGTTGACGACGGTGATGCGAATGTTCCCGGCGATTACGATCTGTTCGCCGGCGCGACGTGTCAGCACGAGCATGTGATCCTCCCTGATGTAGCCGGTGCGGCGGGGTAGGCTGACCGCGAACCGCGGGCCGCCAATCCTTCGGCGCTCCGTCTGGTTGATAATACGCCACAGCCGGGTCGATATTCCGACAGAATTGCCAGATTTCTTAAAGTCCCGGTTGCCGCCCATGACACGAGCAAGTCGCGCGCCAAAACGAAAATTGACCCCAACTGCATGCACGCGTGGTACGCGGCTTGCCCCCAAGTTGGTGCTGGGATACCCCCACCACTCCCGCCCGTGTACCATTCTCCGGCCTGACCCGACGAACGCGGACCACCTTGTGACGACTTCCACTACACCTGCCGCGCTGGCCGACACCGGCGGACTGGTTCTCGCGCCCCCGATAACCCACGTCCCACTTCGGGTGCTGTGTGTAGACGACAACCAGGACGCAGCTGACTCTCTCGGAGCGTTGCTGCGGCTGGTCGGTTTCGACGCGCGTGTGTGCCACGATGCCGCAACGGCGCTCACGCTAGCCGCGGCATTTTTGCCCGAGGCGTGCGTGCTGGACATCACCATGCCAGGGATGGACGGTTGTGAGTTGGCCGCACTCCTACGGTCGCGCGGCACCGACCTCTACCTCGTCGCGGTCACGGCGCTCGGCGACGAGGAAGCGGTGGCGCGAACGGAGGTCGCCGGATTCGATCAGCACTTCGTGAAACCGGTCGCCCCGCAGCGATTGATCGACGCCTTGTTCGCGTTCGAGCAGCGGACGCGCAGGAGCAACGACTAGTCCGACCGACTCCAACCCTCGACCGCCTTCAACTCGCGGACGAGCCCGGCCACCAAATCGACCGCCCCGCCCGGGAGCACCTCCCACGTGTAAGTCTCCACCTCCACGTGTGGCGCCTCCGGCAGTTCGGCCACGGCGGCGAGACAATCGCGGACGGCGGGCCTGGTCGTGCCAAGCACGCCGAGTCGGTCGGCATCGACGGGGACGTGGAAGTGGACTCGCCACGCGTACGCGTCGCGGTAGGCCGGCGGCGGGTCGGTACAAAGAGCGTCGGTCAGGTCGGCGGCCGCCGCCACGACACCGCCGGGGCCGCCGGCGAACACCTGGTGCAGGTAGCGGGGCTCGGCGTAGGTGCGAAGCGCATCGCGGCCGGCGACGTTCGTTCCTGGGTTCTTCAACTCGATCGCGCAGCTGACCTGGACCTTGTTGACACGCACGCCGGCCCGCGCCAGCGTCCGGACCGCTTCCCCGGCCTCCTCGAACTCGACGGCCTGATGACACACGTCGTAACAGACGCCGACGTGCTCGCGTACGAGTTTCTCATCCGAGTTGGCCGCGGCCCACAGCGTCTCGAAGAACTCGACCGTCTCGGCCGTCGTTTCCAGCAGGCAGAACGGCTCCGGTTCGATCGCCACGCGGATCGTGCGCCCGGTGCGATCGCGCAGCTCGCGAAGTCGCCGTGCAACGCCGACGAGGTTGCGAGCGCAGGCGGAACGAAAATCCGCAGCGTGGTCGAAGCCTTTGAAGCCGAGCGGCAGCGTCGAAATACTGCCGTCCGCGCCCGGTGGCAGGAGTGCGGCCAACACCTCGGCACACTTCCACGTGTAGTCGGCTCGCTCGGGCGTTGCCCAGTCGGGGCGGTAGACCTGTTCTTTGACGCGTGCGGCGTGAAAGTCGCCGTAGGGGAACGCGTTGAGGGTGTAACACGGGAGCCGGCGGGCGGCGAGTTCTGCGGCGAATCCTCGCAACCTCTCGGGTGACGCGAGCAGTTCATCGACGACCGGCCGGGCAAGCCACAACCCTGCGGCGACCGGCCGGCCGAGCGCCTCGCGTACCGGAAGCGTGTACCGATCGAGTCCGGCGAGTACGTCGGCCACGGAGCGACCGGGGTGAACGTTGGTACAATAGCCGATCGGGCGGGCGGACAGGGCCATGCGTGGTCCTCGGCGAGAACCGCCATTTTACCACGTTCGGTACGACCGTGCCCGCGGCCCGGAAGCGATGGCAAGGGCGACCATCCTGAGATCCGTGAGTAACCAACCTTGTGGGGTCACATCTTGCCCGTCCCGCGGCGGAAGTCCTGCTCCAGAAAGGTCAGCCCCTCCACGTCGCCGTTCGTGCCGAGGCGGAACTGCACGTCCAGTGTTGTACGGTCGAACGACACCACTTCATCTCGCGGTTCCACGGGCACCGCGGTGAACGTGTCGAAGTGGTAGTGGTCGAGCCGTAACACCAGTCGCCCCCAGCGGAGCGTCAGTTTGCCGTCGGCCTCCGCGACCGTCGCAGTTCCGTAGGCGCGGTCTTCGTACCGGCCGGCGTATCTCTCCAGAGCCATGGACGGCTTTGTGTCCTTCTTCTGTTCCTTGTCGCGCTTCACCCGGGCGTTGATGACGTTCAGTTCCGCGAGGGCGAACCCCTCCTTGTGAAACTTCACCCAGTCCTCCAGGGGCAGGCCCAGCGCCCGGTCGAGCACGGACTTCGTGACGACCTCCGACAGGGCCGACGGGCGAAGGTTACACACCACGAACACGCCGAGTTTCTTTTCCGGGATCATCATGCACTGCGCTCGGAAGCCGGTCAGTGTGCCGCCGTGCGACACGCACTTGTGCCCGCGGTAGTCATGAACAAACCAGCCGAGGCCGTAGCTGGCGAACGCCGTACTCTTGGCCGGGAAGAAGGGCGCGAACGCCCCGTCCGTCTTCACCACCATTTGCGGGCTGTGCATCTCTTTCAACTGCCGGGCAGGTATCACCTCTTTGTCACCGAGCTTCCCACCGGCGAGTTGTGCCCGTAGCCAGTTTCCCATGTCGCGGGCGGTCGAGTTGATGCACCCGGCCCCGCCGGCGTGGTCGATGTCGTCCCAGATGATGGGCGTAATCGACTTGTCGAACCCACGGTAGTGTGGCGTGGCGTGGTCGGCCGCGGCCTGCCCGGCCTTCGCCGTCGCGCTCGTGGACGCCATGCCGAGCGGGTCGAAAAGTCGTGACTTAGCGGCGGCCGCCCAGTCGGAGCCGTTGAGCTTCCCGGCGACAACCCCGGCCGTGGTGAACGGCACGTTCGCGTACTCCCACGTCGAGCGGAACGACGTGGACGACTTGGCCCGACCCCAGCGGCGGATCAGGTCCGACGTGTCGGCGGTGTACGCGACCCACAGCATGTCGTGCCGCGGCATCCCGGTGCGGTGCGAGAGGAGGTCGCGGATCGTGACCTCGCGGTCGGCCAACGGGTCGGAGAGGCGGAACAGTTCGAGGTGGTCCGACACGCGGTCGTCCCACTTCAGCTTGCCGGCGTCCACGAACTGCGCCAGAAGTGCGGCTGTGAACGGCTTCGAGCAGGACGCGATCGGGAACACGGTGTCGGGCGTGACGGCCGCGTCCCCGCCGAGGCGGCGGACGCCGTAGCCCTTCAGGTGGATCACCTTGTCGTCCTGCACCACCACGACCGCAGCCCCGGGCGCCTGGAATTCCTTGAGTGCCGCCCGGACGACGGCATCGATGTCCTTCGCGTCGAGCGCCGGCTCGGCGGCCGCGGCGCGGATCGGGGCGAGGGCGAGGACGAACGCGAACAGCGTGCGCATGGCGGGCTCCGAGGGTGGCGTCGAGCCGCCAGTGTACTCGAGCCAGGGGCGCAACGCGATTCGCACTTCGGGTTGCCGCGGGAGTCGCCGAACGAGTACGCTCCGCGGTTACCGCAAGGGGGCAACAGGATGGCGACGGACTACGCGCAGGAGCGGGCGTTTTTTGACCGGGTGGCTTCGGCCACGCGCGTGACGCCGATGCGCCGCGACGTGTTGGAGAGGTACGCGGCCCCGCGGCACCCGCACCTGTTCGCCAAGGAGCTGATGTTCCGCCTGGCCGGAGACCTCCGCGGCAAGCGCGTCCTCGAAGTCGGCTGCGGCGAGGGCGTGGCGTCGGTGCAGCTCGCCTACTGCGGCGCCGCCGTGGACGCCGTCGACATTTCACCCGTGTCGATCGACGTGGCCCGCCGCCGGGCCGACGTGAACGCTCAGGACGTGAACTTCCTCGTGGCCGACGTCACGCGCGAGGACGTGGCTGACCCCGGCACCTACGACGTGGTGTGGTGCGACCTCATCCTCCACCACCTGACCGATTCACTCGGCGCGATCATGGACGGCGTGCGCCGCTGGCTCAAGCCCGGCGGCGTGTTCATCGCCCGCGAACCCGTCGCCTACGCCGGGTGGCTCAAGGCGCTGCGAGGTTTCGTGCCGGTCGAGGTGGACTCGACCGACGACGAGCAGCCACTGCGCGAGCGCGATCTCGACATGATCCGGGAACGCTTTCCGGAACTCAAGCGACGGTACTTCCGCATTCTGGCGCGGGCGGACCGGGTGGGCGCCGGGCTGCCGCTGCTGCGCGGCCTGGCGCGAATCGACAACGCCCTGCTGACGCTACCCGGCACGCGGGGGCTCGCAGGAAACGTCGTGGTGTGGGGTACCAAATGACGAAGGCCCGGGGACGATCGTCCCCGGGCCTTCGTCGGCACTCAGCCAGTTACTGCTTACCCTTGAGGATGTCGCGGACCTCGGCGAGCGCGTCCTCCAGGTGGGCGGCAGTCGAGGGATCCTTCGCCTTCGGCGCGGCCGCGGCCAACTGCGCTTCCAACCGACGCAGGGCGACCCGACCGACCGCCCGCAACTCGCTCGCACGCGGCGCGGTGTCACCGACCAGGGGCAACTTCGGGGCCGGCCCCGTCGTCGCGGGTCCGGCGGCCGGGGCGTCCACGAACTCCTTCTTGAGCACGTCGATGTATCCCCGCTGGAGCTGACGCCGGAGCGGGTCGATCTTCGGCTCGGCGGCCTTCAGCTCACTGAAGACGCCATCCTGCAGGTCGCCCACGAGCCGGCTCGCGGTGTACGCCTTGTCCCCGTCCTGCAGCTCGGCGTCGAACAGCCGGGCCATCCGGGTCGAAGCCAACAGCGAGCCCAGCAACGCGCGTTGCTGGCTGGCCACGTCCGACGCCACGCCTGTGTATCGGAACTGGTTCACCACCTTTGGGTCGATGAGTTTTGTCGGCGTGGTGAAGGCGTTGTCCAGCAGGAACTTGACCGCCGCGGCCTGCTTGTCGGCCGGGACGCGAACGAAGGTCACGTCACCACGGCCGGCGAGTGTCCGGTTCTCGACCACGCCGCCGACCTGCTTCGCGACGGCGCTCAGCCACCGGCTGCGGTGCCCGAGCACCTCCTTGTACGTGTCCTCCAGCAGCTTATAGTCTTCGCCCTTCGTGGTGGTCGCCTTCACGAGGTGGTCCATCACCCGGTCGAGATTCTTCAGGCCCATCGCCGTGGCCCCGATCGGGTCGTTGCCGATGTTCTCGGTCAGGACCGTGGGGTCGACCTGGCTCGGGCCGTCCTCCCCACCAAACCGGATGAAGGGATTCGTGATCTGCTCGGCCGCCCACTCGTCTAGCTTCGACCGCTCAGCCTCCGGCGAGGACGCCTCAGGGATTGGTCGGTAGCCCCAGTTGATCGCGAAATAGTCGTACGGGGCCATCACCGGGATCAGGGTCTTCACGCCGTCCTCCGGCTGCGCGACGTAGTTGTAGCGCCCGTAGGACATGATCGAGGCCACGCTACCGTTCTTGGCGGTGAACGCCGGGTCGCGGAGCTGGGCGACGCTGTACGCTTGGCTGGCCCGGTGGTTGTGCCGCAGCCCGAGTGTGTGCCCGACCTCGTGGGCGGCGACATACCGGATCAGCTCGCCGGTCAAGTCCGTCGGCAGCGGCAACTGGCGGGCGCGGGCGTCGACGCCGGAACACTGCACGAAATACCACATCTGGGTGAGC
Source organism: Gemmataceae bacterium (assembly GCA_046350095.1). Lineage (GTDB taxonomy): Bacteria > Planctomycetota > Planctomycetia > Gemmatales > Gemmataceae > Urbifossiella. Next base: position 20,924 of record JAXMBA010000009.1, on the reverse strand, counting down.
TTGGCGATGTCGTGGTAGAACAGAATGTGCGCCGAGATGATCTCGCCGCTGCGCGGGTCGTGGACGTGCGGGCCCATCGCGTTGGCAACCGGCTCGGCCACCCAGCGGATGACCGAGTGCCGGGCGTCCTCGGGGTCCCAGTTCGGATCTTCGGCCGGCGTCGGGGCGTCCTTGCACACGATGGCGTTCTTGAACCCGGCCTTCTCGAACACCGGCTTCCAGTCCTCCACGCCCTTCTTGAGGTACGGCCGCCATTGCTCCGGCACTTCGCGGCTGATGTAAAACGTGATCGGCTTGACCGGCTCGCTGACCTCGGCCGCCGCGTCCTTCTTCTCCAGCCGGAAGCGAGTGATGAACTCACGCCCCTGGGCCCAGCCGCGCGGGTGCGAGTAGTCGGTGTACTCCTCGGTGAAGTAGCCGACGCGGGGGTCGAAGTACCGCCCCATCATCGGCGTCTCGGGCAGCATTACAAGGCTTTGGTGCACGAGCGCCGTGGTGCTCTTGCCCCCGCCACCGCCGCCGAACGGGCTGCCGAGCGGGCTGCCCCCCCCGCCGCCGCCGCCGCGGAACGTCAACAGCGACCGGGCCTCGATATTCATCGGGAAGGCCTTCACGTCGCTGATGTACGACCGGAGTTCGTCGATCCCGCTACCGCCGCCGCCGGCGCGCGACAGCGACAGGTCGGGCAGACCGCTGAGGAACAGGTTGGTGACAGTGATGACGGCCGACCGGTCCTTACCCTCGGCCTCGACGTTGAACATGGCGATGATGCTGTCGGTGCTGCTGGCCTCGACGGCGGCTTGCGTAGCCTTGCCGGAAGCACGCTTCTTGAACCCGACCTTCCACAGGTAAACCTTGTTGCCGCGGCGTTCCCACTTGAGCACCTCGTCGCCGAGGCCGGCGCCGCCCCAGCTGTTGCCGCCAGGCCCCTTGGCGACTTCGGCCTGCCACAGCATCAGCTTGCCGAAGGCGTCCTGCGGGATCTCGAACATGACCTTCTCGCCGACCTGGTGGACGGCGAACACACCCGCCTGGGTCTTGGCCTCCTTGGTGACGACCTCGTCGTACTTCTTGAGGTCGCCGGCCTTCGGCGGGGAGAACGGCGTCTTGCCCTTGGTGGGCGGCCCGTCGGTGGGGGGGCCGCCCTTCTTCTCTTGCGAGAGTGCCGTCGGGAGCGATGCCGTCATCGCCGCCACGACCGCCGCGAACAGGAGCCGCGCAGTCATACCGCCTCGTAGGGCTGGGGAAGGATTGATAGCTGGGAAGACTGGAGACATTGTAGCGAGTGTGAAGATCGTTTTCCCACCCGCCCGCGGCCCTAGGACGGAACCGGCGCCGCTACGACCCGCGCGACCCGCTCATCCGCACCTCACGGCCGCCAGCATAGCGGTCCGGACAGCCTCGGCGCCCTCCATTCGAAGCCGGTCGAGCCACGGCCAGTCTGCGAACCCGTCGAGCAATTCGCGGCGTCGGGTCGGGTCGCCAACCGTCACAAACACCTGGCCGCGGACCTCGTTGAGGAGTTCAACCCACGCCGCGATCGTGGCTCCGAACTGGTCGGCGAGTTGGTCGCGGATACGTCGGGCGAGGGCGGGTGAGGCGCCGCCGGTAGCGACTGCGATTGACAGCCGCCCGACAGCGTGTACGGCGGGTAGTGTGAAGTCGCCGTCCGTGGGGTTCGTGGCCGAGTTCACCCAGATGCCGCGGGCTCGTCCGTCGGCGACGACCCGGTCGTTGACCGCAGGAGTTGCACTGGCGAACACCAGCGCAGCGCCGGTGAGGTGGTGCGGGGTATAACTCTCGCATCGCACCGCCAGGCCGGGTACTCCCGTGCCGGGAATGACGGCAGGATCCACAACCACAACGTGCGCCCCCGCTGCCGCGGCGGTCGCCGCCTTCCGCCGGCCGACGGCCCCGTAACCGACAACGACCACGGTCCGGCCCGCCAGGTCGAGCGTCACCGGGAACATAGTGCCCTCCTCGCGTATTCTACCGGGGAACCGGAGGACCGCCGTGCGCCGCACCAGCCTGTTGCTCGTCCCCGTAGTCGTCGTCGGCGGCATCGTCGCGGCGACCCTGTGGCGACTGTTCCAGGCGCCGATCACCGAGCCGGTCGCCCCCCAGGTCGCGATCCGGACCGAATTCTTCGACGACGTGCGCTTCGAGTTCGAGCACCGGCCCGGCAGTGAGACGTTCGTGCTGTCGCACTCGGCCCAGGAGCTGGTCGTGCGCCGTGGGGCCGACCAGTTCGAGTACCGCCACCGAATCCCGTTCGTGAACGGCACCACCTTCCCGTCGCCGGCCGACGGCCAGACCGTGCGCTGGAACCTCGACGGTCCGCTGCTTATCGGCGGACAGCCGGTGACCCCGCACCAGTTTCAGCCGCGGCTGCTCGAAGCCACGGCGACCGAGTTGACCTGGGACATCAAGAACCCGTCGGACGCGCCGCGCGACTCACTCTCGGCCGACTGGTCGCGCGTCGGCCGCGTACTGGTGACGGCCCACGGTGACGGGGTGGTCCGTGTGTGGGACGTGGACAAGCGAACCGTCCGCACCGCGATCGAGCCGCCGGCGCCGACCGACGGCCGCAAGCGCTGGGGCTTCAAGGCGGCGGTGTCCCCCGACGGCAAGACGGTCGCCGCGGCTAACGTGCAGGCTTCCGCGGTGACGCTCTGGGAGGCCGACACGGGGAAGCTGCTCGCCACGCTTACCGAGCCGGGCGGAAACGTGACAGCCCTGCGGTTCCAGAGCGCCCAGACGCTCAGCGAGGAGCGCGGCGGGAAGGCTTACGTCCGCGACTTGACGGGCGACCGGGCGATGGTTGAGGAGTTCGGCGTGGCCGAACCAGGGCTGACGGCACACACCTCGGACGGCCTCCGACAGGCCATATCCGACGGCAAGACACTCATGCTCAGTGATGAAACCGGTGGGATGCACCAGCTGCTATGGCGGCAGCGGGCGGCGGTCAGCGCCCTCGCATTCTTCGCCGACGGAAGGACGCTCGCCGTCGGTGCCGCGGACGGGCTGCGGCTGTACGACACGGAGACGCGCCGCGAGCGCGGCTGGGTGCAGACTCTCAGCATCCGCTCGCTCGCGGTGTCTGGCGACGGGGTGTACCTGGCGGCGGCGATGGAGCACGGGCCGGCGGTGCTACTGTGGCGGACCGCCGACCTGCAACCGCGGTGATTTTCACCAAGATTCTTGTTTCCGCCGCGCCCCCCACCGGGTCGCGGAAACAAGTGCACTCGATAGAACAATCTGCTCGTCGGACATAAACTCATCCTGGAACGAGCGTTACAGCCGAAAGCATCATCCGGCGGGGTCGCGGCCGTTCTTCCACAATCCGGCCAGTTTCTGGTCAGTCGGCGGTGTCAGAGTGCGACCCGCGTCACCCCCGGACCAACCGGCGATCGTTCCCGGCGGCGTCCGCGCGGCACTCCGCTTCACCCAGCGATCGGCCCAGTCGCTCCCCGTCGCCACTTCACGCCGCTCGCGGTCCCAGAACACGGGCGCGTTCCCGCCCCACACACTCGCCTCGGCCATCGCGCACACCGTCGCCCCGACGGCGGCCAGGTCCGGCGGGCAGAACGTCGACTGCCGCCGTGCCCGCACGCACTCCAGGAAGTTCTCCCACAGCGCCTCCGTCTCGTTCCGCGGGGGCTCCACCGCCACCACGCTCGTCGGTTCTGGCGGGCGTGCGGAGCGTGGCACGTAGCTGGCGCCGCGGTGCGGGTCGTCGCGGTACAGTTGGAAGCCGCCGCGGACGAACCGCAGCGCCCCGAGCCGGCCGCGGACGAGTTCGTCCGCCGGGAACCCGCTCACGGTCGCGGCCGTCGCCACCAGTTGCAAGCCCTCGTCGAAGTCGGCCACGACCGTCGCCACGTCGGGGACGCTGCGGCCGTCGGTTTCGAGAAAGATGCCGCCTCCAGCGGTCACGCGCGCCGGCTCGCGCACGCCGAGTGCCGCGACCATGTGCGTGAGCGGGTGGCACAACAAGTCCGACAACGGCCCGCCGCTCAACTCGCGGACGCAGCGCCACTGCGCGAAGGCGGCCCGGTCGAACGCCAATTCCTTCGGCGACGGCCCGAGCGGCCTGCCGGCGAACTCGACGCGGTGCCCGAGAAAACGGTCCCAGTCGATCGTGCGCGGCGTCATCTCGCGGGCCAGGCGGTAGTAGCGCCACTGGCCGCGGGCGTCGTTGCGGAACGTGCCGGTCTGGGCGTGGCCCACGTGGCCGAGGGTGCCGGTGCGGATGGCGTCGAAGGCCCGCACCCACACCGCGTCGGCCATCCCCTGTACCCCGACGGTGACGACGCGGCCGCTGTGCCGCCACGCGTCCACGACCGCCACGGCTTCCTCGGCGCGGCGCACGAACGGCGCTTCCACCAGCACGTCCTTGCCGGCGTGGAGGGCGTCGGCGGTCATCTTGCCGTGCCAGTGGTCGGGCGTGGCAACGACCACCACGTCGACGTCGGCGCGGTCCAGGACGCGGCGGTAATCCTTCGTGACGCGGCCGGCGTCGGCGGGGTCGAGGCCGCACTTGCGGGCCGAGGGGTAGAGCCCTTGCGAATACTTGCGGCGGGTCGTTTTGCCGCCGAAGGCCACGTCGTACTCGTCGTCGAGGCCGTCCCACACGTCGCAGACGGCGGCGGGGGCGACGCCCTTCCCCTCGCGCGCGAAACGGGTTACGAGATCGATGTGGGCCTGGGCGCGGCCGCCGCAGCCGAGGAAGCCGACGCGGACGCGGTCGTTGCTGCCGGCGACGGCGGCGTAGCTGCTCGCGGGGAGCGACAGCGCGGCGGCGGTGCCGAAGAACTTGCGACGGTCGAGCGGGGTTGTCATGAATCGAGTTCCCACGCCGCAAGCGGGTGCGCTACCACCTGTGACGCCCCACCGGCGTCACCAGTTCCCAGCTTACTCGAACCGACGGGTCGCCGCCGCGCTCCAAACCACTAAGATTGGTCTGGTTTGCGCCCCGCACCCCGAACCCCACCCGGAAATGCAAGCGAAACTGGCCCTGGAAGACGGCACCGTGTACACCGGCCGGGCGTTCGGCGCCGCCGCCGAATCGGCCGGCGAAGTCGTGTTCAACACCAGCATGACCGGCTACCAGGAAGTCCTGACCGACCCCAGCTACACGGGTCAGATCGTCACCATGACGTACCCGCTGATCGGCAACTACGGCACCACCGCCCTCGACGCCGAGTCGGAGAAGGTGCGGGTGGCCGGGTTCGTGGTCCGCGAGCTCACGAAGGTGCCGAGCAACTTCCGCAGCACCCGCGACCTCGACGGCTACCTCCGCGCCGCCGGCGTCACCGGCATCGAGGGGATCGACACGCGGGCGCTCGTCCGTCGGCTCCGCGTGCGGGGGGCGATGAACGGCGTCCTGTCGGCGACCGAGTCGGATGACGCCGCCTTGGTGGCGAGGGCGAAGGCATTCCCGGGCATGGCCGGCCGCGACCTGGTCCGCGAGGTCGTGCCGACGAAGGCGTTCACCTGGACCGAGGGCTTCGGCCGCTTCGCCGAACACGTGCTCCCGGCGCGGCCGGCGGACAGGCACGTCGTCGCCGTCGACTACGGGATGAAGTGGAACATCCTCCGCTGCCTGACGCAGGTCGGGTGCAAGGTGACCGTCGTGCCCGGCACCGCGACGGCCGACGAAATCCTGAGCCACGACCCGGACGGCATCTTCCTGTCCAACGGCCCGGGCGACCCGGCCGCGGTCGGCTACGCCATCGACGCCGTGAAGGGCGTACTCGGCAAGAAGCCGGTCTTCGGCATCTGCCTCGGTCACCAACTGCTCGGGCTGGCGCTGGGAGCGAAGACGTTCAAGCTGAAGTTCGGCCACCGCGGGGCGAACCAGCCGGTGCTGGACCGCCGCACCGGGAAGGTCGAGATCACGACGCAGAACCACGGCTTCGCGGTGGACCCGACGACGCTGCCGGCGGGTGCCGAGCCGACGCACGTGAACCTGAACGACCAGACGCTGGAGGGGTTGCGGCACACGGGGCTGCGGGCGTTCAGCGTGCAGTACCACCCCGAGGCCGCCGCCGGCCCGCACGACAGCAGCTACCTGTTCGAGGAATTCCGCACGCTGATGGGGTGAGTCCGATTCGCCGCCCTCAGCGTCGTAGCGGCATAATTGCGACGCCGCGGGCGGCGTTCGATCACTTCTTCGCCGGCGGGCCCGGGTCGTAGACCGGGATCGGGTGCTTCGCCTCCCACTCGGCCCACTTCCGCTGCGCCCGGTCGCGGTCCTCGTCGGCCAGGAAGGCGTAGGTGGGGTACGGGTTCTGCACCGGGTTCAGGTTCGCCCCGGGGGCCGACTGGAACCCGTACTCGTGCAGGTTCTGCCCCGTCTCGGCGATCAGCAGCGCCAGCGCCACGTCCCGCAACTGGCAGTTCGCCTGGATCGGTTGCCCGTTCGGGTTCTGCCCCAGGTACACCGCCCCGACCAGCGTCTCGTTCTTCAACTGGGCCTTCAGGAACGGGTGCTCGGCCTTCTTGTTCCGCTGCACCAGGAACGTCAACGACTGCCCGCGGGACATACCCTGCACGCCGTCGGCCGTCGCCGCCCGCCGCAGGATCGGGGTCATGTCCTTGACCTGACTGAGGTTCGGGTACGTGTTCACCAACTGGCTCAAGTCCTCCGGGCTGCTTCGCGTGTCGATCCAGCGCAGCAACAGCTTCTTGTACGCCTCGCCGTGGGCGTGGCCGGTCGGGTTCGTGGCGACCTGCAACGACTGGGGCTTCTGCGCGAACATGGCCCCGTTGATGAACGTGAACGGCCCCGCCCGCGGGATGTCGGCCGAGGGGATCACCGTCTCGCCGAACAGCACGGTGGCGATGTCGGCGAGCGTCGGCTGCTTCGGCTGCGGGATCGGGCCGAAGCCGACGCGGCCGAAGGCGTTCGGCTGCTCCGCCAGGTATACCGCCAGCCGCCGGTTGCCGACGGCGATGCCGCCCTCCCGCCGCGACCCGCCGACGGCCGAGAGCACCTCGCGGTTCTCGGGCGCCTTCATCAGCTCGGCGAAGAGCGCCCGGCTCGGGCGGTCGTTTCCGACCTGCTCGCGGAACTGGTCCCAGCCCGGCAGGTCGTGCGTTTTCTTGCCGTCGGCGTCGGCGACGAAGGCGTCGATGCGCAGTTGCAGGTCGGCGGCCTCGGCCCGCGGCAGGAGGCGGGCGGCGCGGGCGCGGACTTCGTAGTCCGGCGACTCGGCCACGGCCTCCAGCAGCGCCGGGCGGGCGGCGCGGCCGAGCTTGGCGAGCTCGGCCGAGGCTTCCTCGCGGGCCTGGTACGACGGGCTGCCGAGTTGACGGACGAGCAGCCGGGCCTTCGCCAGCTGCTCGACCGGGATGTCGACCGCCGGCGCGGGCTCGTCGGCGCGGCCGGCTCCAACGGCCGCCACGCCCGCCACCACCAGCACCGCCCACAGCCGAGGCATGGGAAACTCCGGGAGTGCTACCGAAGCTGACCGAAGTCGGGGTTCGCCGCCCGCCACGTCGTCCACTTCGCGAACGCCGCCGCCCGCCGGTCTGCGGGAAGCGTCCACAGCGAGTAATTGTAGCGGGCCGTCCGCGGCGGGTTGTTCGACAGCTCGTACCCGTACTCGGTCGGGTCTTGCTCCGTCAGCAGGACGGCCGAGGCGAGGGCGATGTCGCGCAGTTGCACGGCCTTCGCGGCCGCCTGGGGCGGGACCGGCGCGCCGATCGGCGCCGCCACCACGACCCCGACCGAGCGCACGACCGACTCGTCCTTGAACGTCGCCTCCAGGGCCGGCAGGAATTTCGGGTTGCCGGACTTGGCGACGTGCATGGCCGCCTGCGCCTTGTTGAGGGAGGTGACGCCGGCCGTCTGGAGCATCCGGGCGCCCAGGTCGGCGACCTCCGGCAGGTCCAGCGCCGTGCCCACCGACAGTGCCTGCATCATGACCGTCGCGTCGTCGCGGCTGGCGACCCACTTGCCGGCGATGGTGCGGTACACCCGGGCCTCGCGGCCGCCGCCGTTCACCGCCGTGGCGAACCCGGGCATGGTGAACACGATCACGCTGCTCGTGGTCCGCGGGATGTGCTTCGACGGGATGCGCGACTCCGCCAGCATCAGTGCCAGCAGTTCGACCACGGGCGGCTCCGGCACCTGGCCGGTGCGGGTGCCGGTGAGTCGCCGCTGGTAGATCTCCTGCTTCCGGGCGGCGATGCGGGCGCCGAGGTCGTGCGGGGCGAGATCGGTCATCACCAACTCGCGGCCGACGGGGTTGCTGACGATCTCGGCGAACACCGCCCGCGCCGCGGGGCCGCACCCGGCGGTGACCTGCAGGAACTCGCCCCAGCCCGGCAGGTCGTGCTCGAACTTCCCGGCCTCGTCGGCGACGAACACCGCGAGCCGGGCCTGCACGTCGTCGGCGCGGGCGCGCGGGTAGAGCGCCTGGCAGCGGGCGCGGACTTCGGCGCTGGCGTGCTTCGTGAGCCCGTCCGCCAGCGCCGGCAGCGCCCGCCGGCCCATCGCCGACAGTTCCTCCTGGGCCTTCTCTCGGTCGTCGAACCGAGGGCTGCCGAGCTTCTCCACGAGCGCCGCGGCTCGGGCCTGCTCGGCCGGCGGCACGACGAGGTGCTTGGGGTCCGGGTCGACCGGCGGGGCGGCGGGCGCGATGGCGGCGGTGAGAACGAGCCCGAGCATGAGTGGAGCCCCGGGGTAAGCGTACCGGTCGTACCTATTCTGACGCGCCGGCCGGCGGAGTTCCAGTACCCTGTCGTCGTCATCGGCGCGGGGCGGCGAGAACTTGCGTCAGCCGCCGAGATCGGGCCGCAGCAGCCGCTCCGGGCGCCCGGCCCGCGCCAGAATCGCTTCCGCGGCCAGGTAGCCACTACGGACGGCCCCCTCCATGGTGGCCGGCCAACCGGTGTCGGTCCAGTCGCCGGCCAACGCGAGGTTCGGCACCGGTGTCGCCTGCGGCGGGCGGAACCGATCGACGCCCGGGACGGCGCTGAACGTCGCGGTGTGCTCGGTCACCACCTTGGCGCGCAGCAGCGTGGCGCGGCGCACGGTCGGAAACACGCGGGCGAGTTCCTCGGCGACGCGCCGCTGAACCTCGTCGCGGCCGAGCCCCTTGAGCGGCCGGGCGGCGCTGACCACGACCTGCAGGTAGAACTCGCCGGGGGCCACTTCGCCGCGGCTGAACACCCACTGGCCGAGGCAGTCCACGAGGACGGCGTGCGGCAGGTCGAGCGCTTGCCGGTCGTACCAGAGGTGAACGCTCGTGATCGGCGACGGGGCCAGTTCCTTCGCGCCGGCGAAGAACGAGTCGGCGGCCAGTTCCGGCGGCAGCAGGTCGGGCACGCGGTCGAACGGGGCGGCGAGGACGAACCAGTCGGCCTCGCGGCGCGAGCCGTCGCGCAGTTCGACGGAGCAGATTGATGATTGGGGATCGAGGATTGATGATTTTGGAGCCCCAGTCATCAATCCTCGATCACCAATCATCAATTGCCTCGCGCCGCAGTTCTCCACCACCTCGACGCCGTACCGGTCCAGCCACGCCCGCAGTTCCGCGCCGTAGAACCGGCCGAGCGGCACCGCCGGGACGTGGACGGTGAAGCCGTCGCGGTGGCGGACGAAGCCGTCGCGGAACACCTTGCGGGCGTACCGCAGCCCGACGCGGTCTACCGTCTCGTTCAGTGCGCTGACGAGCACGATCCCCCAGAAGCGATCGATGGTGCGATCCGTCTGCCGGTGTGCCAGCAGCCACTCGCGCAGCGGCGGATCGGCATCGGGCCGTTCGCGGAGCAGTGCCAGCAGCCCCCACGCCACGCGCAGCTTCTCGACCGGCGTGAGGTAATGCGCCCCCAGCAGCGCCCGCCCGAGGTGGAACGGCGCCGGCCACGGGTCGGCCTTGAACACGCTCCGCCGTCGGTCGGGCGTGACGAACGTGAGCCGCGGCTGCGGGGCGAGGAGGTGCTCGACGCCGACGGTGCGGCAGAAGTGGGAGAAGTTGGTGCAGCAGCCCATGCTGACGTGCTGGCACGCGTCGACGAGCTGGCCGGTGGCGGGGTCGGTGAACGACCCGGCGCGGCCGCCGAGCCGCGGCCGGGCTTCGAGGACCGTGACCCGGAACCCGCGCGGCGCGAGCCCGACCGCCGCCGCCAGCCCCGCCAGCCCGCCGCCGACCACGATCACCCGGTCCAAGTCCGCCTCCGATGCCGCGGTTGGGCTACCGTTTTGCTCCATCCTACGTATAGTTCGGGTGGTTCAATCCAGCGGGGAGCAGCCGTGGGCGGGTTGCGGATTCTGGTCGCGTCGTCGGAGGTGGCGGGGCTCGCCAAGACGGGCGGGCTAGCCGACGTGGCCGCGTCCCTGCCGCGGGCGCTCGCCGCGCGCGGGCACCAGGTCGCCGTCGTGATGCCGTACTACGCGGCCGTCCGCCGCAGCGGCACGCCGGTCGAGAAGACCGGCACCGCCCTTCCCGTCCCGCTCGGCGGCCGCACCCTCGCCTGTCGGCTGCTCCGCACCCGCCTGCCGAACTCGGACGTGCCCGTCTACCTCGTCGAACACCAGCCGTTCTTCGAGCGCGACGACGGCCCCGGCCGCAGCCTGTACCAGCAGTCGATGCCCGGCGGCTACAAGGCCGACTACCCGGACAACGCCGAGCGGTTCACGTTCTTCAGCCGGGCCGTTCTCGAGGCCGTGCCGTTCCTGGGCTTCACCCCCGACGTCATCCACGCCAACGACTGGCAGACCGGCCTCGTCCCCGTGTTCCTGAACGAGACCTACCGCACGAAGCCCGCCTACAAGCACGTGCGGTCGCTGTTCACGATCCACAACATCGCCTACCAGGGCGCCTTCGGCCAGGAGGTCATGAAGCTCACGGGCCTCCCCGGGTGGCTGCTCAACCCCGGGCAGCTGGAGTTCCACGGGTACCTGAACTTCCTCAAGGCCGGCATCGTGTTCGCCGACGCGGTGAACACCGTGAGCCCGACCTACGCCCGCGAGATCACGACGCCCGACTTCGGCTGCGGGCTCGACGGCCTCCTCCGCGGCGTCAGCGGCAAGCTGAGTGGCATCGTCAACGGCTGCGACTACGCCGACTGGGACCCGGCCAACGACCGGCACATCGCCGCGAAGTACACCGCCGAAACGGTCACGGCCGGGAAGGCGGCCTGCAAGGCGGACCTGCAAAAGCGGTTCAACCTGCCCCAGAAGCCGGACGTGCCCGTGCTCGGCATGGTCGCCCGGCTGGTCAGCCAGAAGGGCGTTGATCTGGTGCTGAGTGCCGCGCCCGGGTTCCTCGACCTGGGCTGTCAGCTGGTGTTCCTGGGCGACGGCGACCCCGAGTACCACGACGAGTTGAACGCGTTCAAGGCCCGCCACCCGGATCAGGTCGGCGTCTACCTCGGCTTCCACGAGGGGCTGGCGCACGCGGTGGAAGCAGGTTCCGATTTGTTCCTCATGCCGAGCCGGTACGAGCCGTGCGGGCTGAACCAGCTGTACAGCCTCCGCTACGGCACGGCGCCGGTCGTCCGCGCGACCGGCGGCCTGGCCGACACCGTCGTCAACGCCACGGAGGAGAACCTGGCCGCCGGCACGGCGACGGGCTTCTCGTTCGGCGAGTTCTCGGCGCGGGCGCTCTACGAGACGGTGAAGTGGGCGCTGACGCTGTTCCGCACGCGGCCGGCGGACTTCGCGCAGGTGGTCCGCACGGCGATGGCTCAGGACTGGGGCTGGGACCGTAGCGCGGCCGAGTACGAGGCGCTGTACCGAAAAGTGAGTCGGCTGGTGTGACCCGTCCGGGGTCACGACAGTAGGCCGCTCGCTCGCAACGCCGCCGTCACCGCGCCGAGTGCGTCCGCGGTGCCGTCGGTCGCCACGGCCAGCGTGTCCGCCCCCCCGCTTTCCCACTCACCGAGTTGCTGCAGGTACGTCTGCCAGGTCGCGTCCGACGCGTCTCCCGTCCGGGCCGCGAGTCGATCCCTCACCGTTTCCGACCGCGCCTCACACACGACGCCCATCACCGGCACCCGCAACGAGCGTGCGAGTTCGGCCACCGCCCGCCGGCGGGCCGCGGCGCGAAACGTGGCGTCGAGTAGCACCCGCTTCCCCTCGAACAGCAGCGTGGCGGCCCGCCTCAGGCACTCGGCGTACGTCCGCTCCGTGTGCGCGGGGGCGTACAATTCCGGGTCCCCGCGATCGGTCTCGCGCAGGCCGGCGAGGTCCTTACGGACCACGTCCGCGCGAATCACCTCGAACCCGGCCGCCACCGCCACCCGCCTCGCAAGGTGGCTCTTTCCCGTCCCCGGCAGCCCGCCGATGAAGAGCAGCGCGGGGCGGCGGGCGGGTTCGTCCAGCACGCCGAGCGCGAGGAGCCAGTGGCCGCGTGCCCGTGCCGCCGCCGCGGCCCGCTCGGCGGCGGGTACCTCCGTCTCCGCCCACTCCATCCCCTCGACCTTCGCCCGTACGACCGCCCGGTACGCGACGTAGAACGGCAGCACGGCCGCGAGTTCGCGGTCGCCCGACGCGAGGACGTAGGCGTGCTCCAGTTCGGCCGCCAGGTCGGGCCGGTGGTGGAAGCGGAGGTCCATGAGGAGGAACGCCAGGTCGGCGGCCGGGTCGGCGTGGCGGAAGCGGGAACTGAATTCGATGCAGTCGATGGCGAACGGCCGGCCGTCGGGGTGGGCGTAGACGTGGTCGAGGTGCAAGTCGCCGTGCGTGTCCCGCGGCACGCCGCGGGCAGCCCGCGCGTCGATCAGCGGGCGCAGCCGGTCGAGCCACCCGTCGGTCTGCTCGCGGAGGCGGGTAAAGACGGCCGCGCTGACCGTGCCTCCGACGTGGGTCACGGCCTGGGCGAAGTTGTCGCGGGCGTTCGCGGCGACGACCTCGAATCGACCGCCGAGCGCGACCTCCGGCCCGCCGGCCGCGGTGCGGTGGAACTCAGCCAGGAACGCGGCCAGTCGTTCCACCTCCGCCGACCCGACTTCACCGCGACGGAGTCGGTCCAGAAGCGAGGTTCCGTCCTGCAACCGGACCATCTTGACCGCCCACTCCACGGGCTCGCCCTCCCCGCCGACGCGGAGCCGGCCGCCGTCCGCGGTCACGGGGACAACTCCGAGGTAGACGTGCGGCGCTAACCGGCGGTTGAGGTGCACTTCCTCCTCGCAGTAGTGCCGTCGCCGCTCCAGGGTGGAGAAGTCGAGGAAGCCGAAGTTCACCGGCTTCTTCACCTTGTAGACGTACGCGCCGGCGAGGAAGACGGCGGAGATGTGCGTCTGCCGCACCTCGACTTGGGCGGGCGCGTCGGGGTAGGCTGCCGGGTCGGCAAGCCCGGCGAGGAGGTCGGGTAGGGTCATCGGCAGGAACCCGCCCGTGGTGACTGTACGCCCCGCGCCGCGGGTGCTAAACTAGTGGTGCCACGGAGAGGTGGCAGAGTGGTTGAATGCGTCAGTCTCGAAAACTGATTTACCCGCAAGGGTAACGAGGGTTCGAATCCCTCCCTCTCCGCTGATCGAAGACCGCCGGGCCGCAACACGCGGCCCGGTTTTATTTTGCGTCCCTCTCATCGCGACCCTTCTCCTCCGTGTGCTGGATTTGTGCTGACCCGTCTTCCGTGCGGTCACGGCCTTCCCCCTCCTGCTGTAGCCGTCGGTTCGCCTCGGCCAGGCGCTGCATGGCCGCCTGGGAGGCGCTGTTGTGGACGTGGGTGTACAGCTCAATCACCTGCCGGTCGACGTGCCCCACCCACTCCTTCACCACCGCCACCGGCGTCCCGTTCAGCAGTGCGTTGCTGATGAACGAGTGCCGGAAGGTGTGCAGCTTCCCGGGCAGCTTCAGCCGCCCCAGGATCCGCTTGAGTGCGGCCAACAGCCGCCGCTCGGTCCACGGCCGGCCGGGCCGCGGGTGCTTCTTCGACGGCGGCATGGTCACCACCCACTTCCACCGCCGCGGGAGGGCCTCGACAACCCGCCGGGCGGTCGGGCTCAGCGGGACCGCCCGCTGGTCCCCGGTCTTCGGCTTCCACCCGTCCTTCGGCTGGACCCGCAGGACGTTGGCCGGCAACTCGACGTCGTCCCAGGTCAGCCAGGCCAGCTCCCCGAACCGCAGCCCGGTCTCGGCCAAGAGCGTCAGCGCCGGCCGCTCCTCGTCCGGGCTGGCGGCGAGGATCGCCGTCACCTGGTCGAGCGTCCAGCACGGCTGCCGGGTCGGCTTCGGCTTCTTGAGCTTCAGGCCCTTGAGCGGGTCGGCGGCGAGCATGTCCCGGGAGAGCGCGAAGTTGACCAACTGGCGGACGACCACCGTCTCGGTGTACCGGGTCTTGGCCGCCGCCCCGGCGTCCGTCCGCGCCCGCCGGTAGGCGTCGACGAACTTAAGGTCGATCCCGGACAGGTCCCGCACCCCCCGCTCCCGGGCCAGGGCGGCCACCCGCTCGAACACCTTCTCGTACTTGGTCAGGGTCTTCGGGGCCCGCTCCTCGGCCCGCAGGAAGTCACGGTACGCCGCAATCGCCTGCTCGACGGTGGCGGCCTCCGGGGCCGGCTTCCACCGCCCGGCCGACAGCTCCGCCTCGATCCGCAGGGCGTGCCGGAGGGCCGCCTTCTTGTTCGTCGTCTTCAGTGACGGCCGGTGCTGCCTGCCGCCGTGCTGGAAGTTCGCGTACCACGTCCGCCCGCGGCGGAAGATGCGGACGTGCTCGCCGACCGGCTCGGAGCCGGCGGCGGCCCCACCCGGCGGGTCGTCGTCAGTCGCCATGAACACCCTCGTTGAAGAGTCTCTGGACGAACCGGTCGCGGAGGATGCGGAGGTGCTTGCCGGCCCGGCGGCTGCACCCCTTGAGCATCCCTTGACTGGACCAGGCGTAGACGGTCTGCTTGGGGACCTGGGCGAGGGCCGCGGCCTGGTCGACGGTGAGGATCGGGGGGAAGGTGGTCGCCCAGGCCGCGTCCGAGAAGAGGCCCGGCACCTCCCTGGCCATCAGGTCGCAGCCGCCGTCCTTGCGTGCCATCTGGTCCTCACCGGAACCCGGGACGGCGGGACGGTGACCGACCCGACCGTAGGGCCGGGGCCCCGCCCGCCGTCTTGTTCTGGAAAGCCGGACTATTTCGCGCCCACGGCGGCGACTCGCCCGTCCCGCCCCGACCCGCGAGTGGCCCGGGGGCGGTGTTGCCCTGGAGTGCTCGGCCGGCGGGCGGGGATAATCACGACGGGCGGCCAACGACGGGTGGGCGGTGTGGGAGGGAGAGGATGGCCGGTCACCAGGGCGGTTCCGGGGCGGACTGGGGGAGCGTTACGGTCGAGCCGCTCGCCCCCTCCCGTGGGTCGGTGGGCCGGGTCCAGACGGCCCGGTACACCTGGCGCCCGCCCCCGGCCGCGGCGGCGGAGTTGCCCCCCGACTTCGCCCTCGCGTTCGACTGTCTCGCCGGGCCGGACGGGGTCCGGCGGTTCGCGCCTGGTGGCCCCGTCCCCGCATTCGTCGTCCGGGCCGCGCTCGGGGGGTACGCCCTCCTCGCGACCCGGCCCGGCCTGACCCCGGAGCAGCGGTTCAGCTACCACGCCACCCGGCTCGTCTACCAGAAGGCCGCCGGGCTGCGGGAGCACCTGGACCGCACGTTCGCCCGGGAGTCGGACCTGTACGTCACCCGGGCTGGGCAGGCCGGTGGGGACGACGGTCATGTACTCCCCGCGGACCTCGGGTTGGACACCGGCGGGCGGGGCACCCCGTGGGGCCCGCGGGACGTCGTCGCGAACGGCCGAGATGAGGCGCTCGCCGCCGGGCACCCCGACCCGGACCCGGCTGCCTGCATCCGGCTGGGACTGCTCGCGGCCGCCCGCCGCAAGCCGCTCGATCCGGCGCGACTTTCCGAGGCAGAGGGGCTCGGGCTCGTCCGCCTGGCCCTGTTCGACCTCGGCCCGGCCCCCGGGTCGGTCGACGGGACCGTGGCCGACACGGTCGAGGCGCGGCTGTGTGCAGCCCTCGAGCGTCACGCCGGGGACGACACCGAGTCGTTCAACCGCTGGTTCTTTGGGTCCCCCGACGACCTGGCCCACGCGATCGCCAAGCAGAAGAAGGGCAGCGGGCCGGTGCCGCGGGAGGTGGTCCGTCAGGCCCTGCTGGAGCTGGTCTTCCGGTCGTACCGGTACGTCGGGGACTGCGTCCACCTCCAGGCGACCGCGTTCGCCCGCGCCCTCCACGACCCGCTGACCGCGGGTGAACGTGCCATCTTCGGCTCGCTGTACCGCAAGCAGCCCTACCTGGGCGGTCTCCCGCTGGTCCTGCTGCACGACCGGTTCGCGTTCCTCCGGGAGGCGATCCTGGACGTCTGGGCCGACCCGCTCGACGCCGGCCGGGTCGGGACCCTGCTCCGGTTGCTCGAGTACTACGGGGTCATGGTGGGCAAGCGGCGGGAGGCGGACCGCCGGTACAAGGCCAGGAGCCAGCACCGCAACGAGCGAGGCCAGGTCGGCCGGGAGCTGGAACTGGACCCCGACCGGGATGCCGCCCTCGGGCCGACCGCGGACCCGTTCCAGGAGATCGCCGCCGTGCTGCGGGATGCCCGCGGGGCGACCTGCCCGTGCGGTACGACGCACGCCTGGCGGGCGACTCTGGTCGAGTCGGGCGAGGCCGCCGACCCGGTCGTGATCGAGGACGGGTGCGGGCGGTGCGGCCACCGCGAACCGGTCAAGGTTACGTGGGGCCAGATCTGGGAGGCTGGCCGGGACCGGTAAGCCGCCTGTCCTAAGTATGATGACGCGGAAACCATGATAATTTAGCGCTTTTCAGATTAATAACACTACTGTCCCTTGCCTGACCCCGGGCCCCACGGTGAGCGCCACCGGTCGGCCCCGGCGTGGCTCCCCAATGACCTCACCTCGGGGCCCGAAACACCGACGAGTCGAAAAGTCTAACCGCACCCGAGTTCGCCGAACCGGCGGCGGAGCAGGTCGAGGATTCCCTGGGGCGGGCCGGGGGGCGCGGGCGGGGCCGAGCGGGCCAATTTGATCTCGGGCCGGGGAGCCGCCGGCTGGAGCCGCCGGGCGTGGTTGAAGTACGTCGCCCGGCACCCGACCCCGGACGCCACGAACGCCCGGACCCGGTCCTCCTCGGTCGGGTAGGCCGGGTCCGCCTTCAGCCGGGCCACCGTCAGGGCCGTGCCCGCCAGGCACCGGCCGAGCACGCCCCGCCGCCAGTCCAGCCCGGCCCGCTTCAGCTCCCACGCCAGCACGTACGTCCGCAGCGAGTGGCCGGCCACCAGGTGCAGGTGGTCGGCCACGAAGTCGAACACGTCCTGGTCCCAGAACCAGTCGGCCGCCCGGCGGTGGACCTCGGCCGCGGCCGGCTCGAACGACAGGGCGTGGCCGCGGTCCTCCAGGGCGGCCACGTCGGCGTTCAGCGACCGCCACTCGTTGGCGATGACCGCCACCCGGCTGGTGGTGGTGAACCGCCGCGGGACCCCGTGCCGGTCCGGGGCGTCGGTGTGCCAGCCGACGGCCTTCTCCCGGTCCGCCTGGCAGAGGGCCTTGAGCAGCCGGACCCCGTTGCGGTCCCGGTACAGCCCGTCGATGTCGTCCAGGACGATCGGCTCGCCCCGGTGCTCGAAGGCCCGGAGGTAGATGCCGAAGGCCGAGGCGTTGCCGTCGACCCAGCCGACCCGGTCCCCGACCGCGTGGCGGACGCACTGGCTCTTGCCGATCCCGGGGTCGCCGCAGAGAATCAGCAGGTTGAGATGTCCGTCGGCGAACGCCCGGGCGAACCCCTCCAGCTCGGCGTAGGTGCGGACCCGCAGCGCGTGCGCGGGTAGACTGTTGGACCGTGCCATCCGTGTCCTCCGGGGGTCGGGGTGTCGTTGCACCCCCGCGGCCGCCCCGTCTACGGCCCGGGCCGGGGGTTAGACCGGCGGTTGCCGGCCGGACGGGTCTGGAAACCCGGACGATCCGCGCCACCCTGACGGGGCCGTTTCATTGCGGGAGGGACCGGGTTCAGTTGCCGGCGTGGAACGCGGCCCAGGAGTCGGCGAGTGCGGCGCGGAGCTGCGACACCCGGCCCGGGCTGACCCCGGCCAGCCGGGCGGTCGCCCCAGTCCCGTAGCCGTAGGCAAGGAGCCGGGCCACCCGCCGCTTGACCGCCGTCAGGCTGGCCAACCAGGTCGGGAAGTCGACGGCGAACGCGGCTTGGCCGGGAACATCCGCCCGCGGGTCGGCCAGCACGTCCTGCCACCACATGGGCCACCGGGGGGCCGGGGCTTCGAGCCGGTGGACGGCGCACCCGTGTCGGCGCCGGGCCGCCGGGGCCAGCACGTCCCGGGTCCCGCAGGTCCGGCCGACGGCGCGGCCGTTGGCCACCGCCCGGGCGGTGAACCGGGCGAACGCTGCCGGGAAGGCGGCCGGGTCCTTGCCCCGCCGCCTCAGCCGCAGGTACGAGGCGAACCCGTAGGCCACTACGTCTGCCACCGCGTCGTCGCGGTCGGCCGGGCGGAGGTAGCGGAAGCGGCCCCGGGCGTGCCGCTCGAGACCCGGGAGCAGGGCCAGGAAGTCGGGGTGGTCGGTCGCGGTCGGGGTCACGGGAGCGATCTCCTCGGTTGGGAAGACCGCCCCCACACGGGGGCGGTCTTGCGGGTGCAAGGCCGCCCCGGCCGCGGTGGCAGGGGCACGAAACGACCCGTGCCGGTACGCCTCGGGGGGCGAACCGGCACGGGTGGCGAGTTCGTCGGTGATCCACCCGGCCGTCGTCAAGAATCGGGTCGGGGTGTTGAGAGCCCCGCACATGACGGGACCCATCGCCGGTCAGGCGGGCGGCGCGGTCGCCGGCCGGGCAGGCGACGGGCGTTCGCGGTCCCACCGCTCGGCCAGGATCCGGCCGAGGAGGCGGGCGAACTCGCACTGGGCCGAGGTCAGGGGAGGGGCGGGAGTGGGCCGGGGCGGGTAGTCCGCTGGAAGAGTCGGGGTGGGCGGCGGGTCACGTTGCATGCAGACCTCCGGGAACGTGGATGTGACGAGCCAGACGGGCGTTGGTTTGGGGAGCCCGGCCGGGGCGGATGGGTAAGCGGCCCGTCCTATGTATAGTGACACGATTTTGGAATTAATTTAGCAATATATATAAAAATGATATATCACTTGCGGTCATCCGCTGGTGATGAAGACCTTGTACACACGTACGCCCGAGCCAAATCCTGCCCGCTGGAGCTATTCAAGGGGATCGTGACGAGTGGGGTTCTGAAGCAGCACCCGAGCTTTCCCCCCCTTCTCCCCGGATGTGAACTCAAGGGTCTACTGTATGCCCTTCCCCGGGCTGCCGGCCGCCGCCCCTCACCCGGTGTCGACCGGGCCGCCGATCCCCGGAGTTGCCTTCAGTAACCGGCGGTGAAAGAGAGGTGATCCACAATGGGGTCGCGGCCACGCGCCGGGTTACGGTGGGAGGCTTGGAGGCGGGGCCGGTCAAGACGGCGGGACGGTCGGGGCTCCGTGGGTATTCACCTGCTCCCCCATCCCAGCCTGGGCAGGATCTGGCAGAGGTATGCCCTCGTGGACGACGCCGGCACGCGACGTCAGGCTTTCCTCCAAGCGGGCGATGGCAGTGGCAACATCCTCCACCGGCAGGCGCTCCTGCTCCAGGCGGAGGCATTCGTTCCGGCACCGGTCGTAGGCGGCCCGCTCCGCCTCGGTCAGATGCGGCAGGCGCGGAGCACGCGGGGCGTTGCCGGGGGTGCAGAGCCCTCGCCAGCGGGCGAGCGTGGTCTCATCCATGAGGATGCTGCGGGTCTGCGGGAAAATCGCGCGGAGCGAGGATAGGATCGCCTCGTTGCGGAAGCAGGCGAGGAGCGCCGAGTAGGTCGAGCCGGCGGGGCGGAGGAACTGGACCTCCCCACGGTTGTCCTCGCCGCGGCTGAAGCGGCCGTAGGCCCCACGAACGTAGGTCCGCTCGTCCCGCTCCTGCTTGTGGGCGCCGGCGGCGACGTTGTAGTTGCGCACGACCGGCCGGACGAGCAGGGTGAGGAGGGCGTCGACCAGGGTCGACTTCCCCGACCCGTTCTGCCCGATCAGGAGGGCCGTCTGGCCGTCCACCCGGACGGTGTGCACCTCGCCGGCCGGGCTGTCGAAGGTCCCCCAGTTGAACACTTCGAGCTTGTAGAGCCGGAAGCCCGGGGGCGGCAGCGGGCCCGCGTGCGGGTCATCCATGGTCGCCCCCCCGCCGCCCGGCCGGCGGCCGGGCCGCCACCATCTTGGCCTTCAGGGTCTCCAGCTCGGCGACGGGCAGCCGGGCCTTCAGGATGCGGCGGACCTCCCACGTCTCGGGCTCGTCACTGACCTTGCGGACGAACCCGATCTCTTCGAGCTTGCCGAGAGCCGAGGAGAGTTCCCGACGCGCCTTCACCTCGTCATTTTGCGCCTGTGAGAGGACCCGCCACCGGTCGAACAGTACGCCGGTCTCAACCACGCAGCGGTCGTTGCTCAGGTCCTCCTCCTCGAACCTGCGGAGGTGCTCCCGGAGCAGCACGCACAGGAGCGTCTCGTCGTACCCGAGCCGGGACTTCCGGAAGAGCTTGGGCAGCCGGTCGTAGCCCTCCGGCATCTCGTCGTCCGTGAGCTGCCGGAGGTAGGCCAGCCCCTCGGGCTCGTCGACCACGAGCCGGAGGCCGAGCCGCGCGAAGTAGGTCGCGAGTTGCGACTGCGAAGCGAGAACCGACTCCCAGGGCTGGTGCTCGTCGACGTAGACGACCCCCTGGAGGAGGCGCACGGCGGCGACCCCCCAGTCACGGAATTCGGGTAGTTCGGCGGCCGGCATCGGCACTCCCTACGCCTTGGCGAACCGGACAAGTGGCACGGCGAGGGCGAGGGCCCGCCCGCCCCGCGCCGCCCGGAAGACGACCTCCTCGACCTCATCCCGGCTGACGGCGTGGCCGTCGTCCCGGGCGATCTGCAGGTAGCCGAGCGCCTCGATCACCCCGGC
>JAXMBA010000008.1:0-437068 GCA_046350095.1 Gemmataceae bacterium | reverse complement strand
TGCTGGCGGACCCCGCGTGCGCCGGCGTCGGGTTCGTGTTGGCGACGAGTGCGGCCGACGACCAGGCCCCCGGCGCCGTCCCAACCAGCCCACGCGTCGTGGTGATGCCGAAGCCCTTCGACGCCGAGCGCCTCGCCCGATCGGTCGCCGCCGTCGTGCGCTGACGGTTGCGCGTCGCTCGCCACCGTGCTGCTGCGGCTAGCGCGTCTCCGCGAAGAGCATGACGACCGACCGCGCGCCGGCCCGGTAGCCCGTGCCCGGAATTGCGGTCGCCACGGTCCAATCGCAGATGTCGTCCGGCGACGGCAACGCGGTGTCGATCCAGCGCCGCCATGCCACCCCGTCCGGCAGTTCGAACTCGAGCGGCTCCCAGTACCCGTTCAGGATCAGGTGGAACGTCACGCCCTCGCCGGGGAGTTCGCCCCCGAACGCGATGCTGCGGGAGTTCTCGCCCCAGTCGGGCTGGTTCAGTCGTGTCCCGTGCCACGCCTTGTTCGCCCGGGCGATCAGGTCCGTGAGGCTCAGCCGCTGCTCCTCGTGCCAGACGTCCCGAAGAACCCGGCGGGCGAGCAGCAGCTTCACGAACCGGTGGACGTCGGCGTGCTTCCGCACCAGCGTCCAGTCGAACCAGTTGGCCTCGGTGTCATGACAGTAGAAGTTGTTGTTCCCCCCCTGCGTCCGTCGCACCTCGTCGCCCATCAGGAGCATCGGCAGCCCGATCGACAGCAGCGTTAGCGCGTGGGCGTTCTTCACCTGCCGGTTCCGCAACGCCTCGACCGCCGGGTCGTCGGTCGGGCCTTCGGCACCGCAGTTCCAGCTCCGGTTGTCGTCCGCCCCGTCGCGGTTGTTCTCGCCGTTGGCCTCGTTGTGCTTGCGGTCGTAGCTGACCAGGTCGTTCAGCGTGAACCCGTCGTGGCAGGTGACGAAGTTGACGCTCTGCTCGGCCTCGCGCCCCTTGTGGCCGTACACCTCGTGACTGCCGAGCATCCGGTCGGCGAACCGCCCGACCGCCCCGGGGGCGCCGCGGAGGAAGTCGCGGGCGTCGTCGCGGAAGCGGCCGTTCCACTCCTTCCACGCGTCCCCGACGAAGCTGCCGACCTGGTACAGCCCGGCCGCGTCCCACGCCTCGGCGATCAGCTTCGTACCGGCCAGGGCCGGTTCCGACTCGATGTCCCACAGCACCGGCGCGTTCGGGAGCGGGCGGCCGTCCGGCGCGCGGGACAGGATCGAGGCCAGGTCGAACCGGAACCCGTCCACGTGCATCTCCGTCACCCAGTAGCGGAGGCTATCCACGACCAGGCGGCGGGTGACCGGGTGGTTGGCGTTGAACGTGTTGCCGCACCCGGAGTAGTCGGCGTAGCGGGCCCCGCCCTCCTCGAGCATGTAGTACGTCGGGTTGTCGATCCCCCGGAAGCAGAGCGTCGGGCCGTCGTGGTTCCCCTCGGCCGTGTGGTTGAACACCACGTCGAGAATGACCTCGATCCCGGCCCGGTGGAGGGCCTTCACCATGTCCCGGAACTCGTCCACCGGCCCGAGCGGGTCGCGGCGCGAGCTGTACTGCGGGTGCGGGGAGAAGTAGTTGACCGGCTGGTACCCCCAGTAGTTGACCCGCCCCGGCGGGCAGGCGTACGGGTCGAAGGCGTGGACCGGCAGCAGCTCGACCGCGGTGACGCCGAGGTCTTGCAGGTACGGGATCTTCTCGGCGAGGCCGGCGTAGGTCCCGCGGACGTGCTCCTTCAACCCCGAGCTGGGGTGCCGCGTGAAGCCGCGGACGTGCATCTCGTAGATGACCGTCCGTGCCGACGGCCGGCGGAGCGGGGTGTCGCCCTCCCAGTCGTAGGCGGCGGGGTCCACGACCACGCTCTTCATCGCGGTCGCGGCGTTGTCCCCGGGCCGGCGGGCGGGCTCGGGGGAGTACCCCGGCGGGGCAACCAACCCGCGGGCGTAGGGGTCGAGGAGTACCTTCGCCGGGTCGAACCGCAGCCCGCGCCCCGGCTCGGCCGGACCGCGGACGCGGTAGCCGTAGAGTTGCCCGGCCTTCACCCCCGGAACGAACGTGTGCCAGTAGTGATAGGTGCGGTTCGAGACGGGGTCGAGCGGCACGACCCGGGCCGCGGCGCCGTCCTCGCGGTCGAAGAGGAGGAGATCGACGCCACCCGCGGTGCGCGAGAACAGGCTGAAGTTCACGCCCCCCTCGGCGACAGTCGCGCCGAGCGGGGAGGGCTGACCGGTCGTTGGCGGGGACATGACGAGACGCCCGGGGTGGTGAAGGGTTGTGTCAGAAACCGGCCAAGGTCAGAAGACGTAGTTCTCCCAGCTGTGGATCCGGAGCACGATTTTCCGCAGGATCGACAGGGCGTGTGCCCGCTCGGTGTAGATCGCCACGCTCGCCGCGGCCCCGACCGGCAGGTTCAGGTTGGCCACGTCCTCGTCGTAGTCGAACACGATCGGGACGTAGCCCGCGGCGGAGACCGGCGTGCCACTGACGAGCTGTCCGCCGGTATCGAGCTCCCCCTCGCGGATCGCGGTCAGCACCCGCCGCACCTTGACCTGGAACGACCGGCCGGGGTAGGCGTCGAACACCGCCTCACCGGGCTGCCCAGGCTTGATGTCACTCAGCACCCGCTGGTGGAAGCTGGCGACCAGCAACGGGCGCTCGCCGGAAACGAAGACCAGGAGCGGTTTTACCCCGAGCGCGGTCGCCATCTGTCCGGGTCGGAGGAGCTTCTGCGGCACGTACCCGTCGGACGGGGCGCGGACCACCGTCTGGTCCAGATCCCACCGCGCCCGTTCCAGCAGCGCCGCCGTCTCGCGCACCTCGGGGTTCTGGCCGTCTACCTGGGTCGTGAACTCGGTCCGCACCTTCCGCTCCGCCGCTTCGGCCGCGGCCAACTCCTGCCGCACCGACTCCAGGCTGGCGCTGCCGCCGCGCAACTTCTCGGCCGCCAGCCGTTCGTTCGCCTCGGCCTGGGCGAACTCCTGCTGCGTGGTCTGGAAGTTTGCCTCGGCCCGGTCGAACTCGCCCTGGCTCATCGCCGCTTGCGCGAGCGAGTTCTTGGCTCGACCGAATTGTGCCGTCGCGAGTTCGAGCCGTTCCTTCAGCTCGACTACCTGGCTCTTGGCGCGGTCGTGCTCCTCGCGCAGCTGCCGGTCGTAGGACGACTCCGACGCGAGAAGCTTGGCGCGGGTCTGGCGGGTCGTCGCCTCCGCGGCCGCGAGTTGCTCGGCCAGCTGTGCGAACTTGCTGTTCTTCGCGGCCAGCGACGCCCGCAGCCGGTCCACCTCGATCTGGAACGGCTTGGCGTCGAGTTTGAAGAGCACGTCGCCCTGCTTGAGCGGCTGGTTCGCCTCGAACGGCACCTCGACGACGACGCCGCGGACGTTCGAGACGACCTGCACGACCGGGGCGTACATCCGCCCGTCGTGGCTGACCGGGTGAAAGATCGACACGGCGATGAACAGCACCGCCAGGATCGACACGCCGATGAGGATGGCCGAACAGACCGTGTACGTGGTGACGGGGAGGAGTTTGTACTTCTTGAAGACCAGCCAGCAGATCAGGGCGTAGACCCCGACGAGTGATTCGACCACAGGAGGCCTCGTGTGCGGGGGAGTGTTCGGGTCGCTGGGACCGGAGTACCGCCGGTCGTTGCCGCGACCAGCGGGTCGTCGGCCCGACCAAGGTGCTACTTGTCGGAGTCCGGGTTGTTGAGGCGCTTCTCGAGCACGGCGACGCGCGCCGCCAGGTCGTCGGCCGCGGGCGTGACGCCGGCGCTGACGAGAGTGAGGTGGGGCTGCCCCTTCTTGTGCGCCACCGCCCAGAGGAACACGATCGGCCACATGGCGTGGAGGGTCACCAGGCTGAGCCAGCAGGCGACGTGAATCGCCTCCACGTGGGGGTGGCCCCGGTCCTCGGCGATCTTGTGCGGCATGTCGTGGATGTAGATGAACAGGTAGAAGACCGCCGTCAGGCTCAGCAGCAGCAGGAACAGGGCCAGGTAGTCCAGGAACACGGGTCCGCCTCCGATCGGTTCCCCTCGTCTTATGCCTCGGGCCTGCAGGTCACTACTGTGCGTCCGCCCGCATGCCGGCTTGCAGGTCGAGCATCGGCTGTTGCCCGACGGTCAGAAACCCTTCCTGCGGGCGGTCCAGGTCGGCGATCAGGAACAACACGCCGGAGAACGACAGGACCAGCGCCAGCATTGCCGGCGACCGCCGGGTCGCCGCGATCCCCGACTGGTAGCCGACGGCCGACATGGCCACCACACCCAGGCCCAGTAGGCCGACCGAGACGCTCACCGGAATGCGGTTGCGCACGCCGACCTGGACGCGGACGGCGTGCAGGTCGATCACCTGGTTCAGCGACTGGGCGTACGAGACCACCTCCGGCCCGGGCTTCCGCTCCGCGCCGCTCATGGCCAACGCCCACAGCCGCCGGTGCAACTCGTCCGTGCGCGTAATCCCGTCGGCGAGCCGCCCCTGGTTGACCATCGCCAACCGCACGTCCACGTACTCCCGCAGTAGCCGGGCACTCTCACCCCGCTCCGGCTGCGGCAGCAGCCCGGTCCGAAGGTAGGTCGTACCGACGGCGTTCGCCTCGTCCAGTACGGCCTGGCGGCGGGTCTCGAAGAAGTTCGCCGCGAGGCCGAACGTGAACGCCAGCATGAACGCGAACAGGGCGAGGATCGACCCGACCATCGCCCCGACAGGCGTCTCCTTCTCCTCGGTCGTCCGCGCGTGCCGGTAGCGGCCGAACCGGTAGCCCCCTTCAAGGGCCAGCCCCGCGCCCCCGACCAGTGCGGCGAGCAACACTCCGAGCGGAACGTGAGCTTGCGGCCCGGTATCCATCGCGCCCTCCGGTCGTCGGGTCAAACCGCCCCGGTGGTCGCCGGGGTGTGGCGGCGGGCGGCGGCCTCGAAGTAACTCGTGGTGCTCTCGCCGCGAACCTGCTCGGGTGTTGCGGTGGCGAAGAGGTGCATCACCCGAGCGACGACGCCCGTCCACCCCGTCTGGTGGCTCGCCCCGAGGCCGGCGCCGTTGTCGCCGTGGAAGTACTCGTAGAAGAGGATCAGGTCGCGCCAGTGCGGGTCGGTCTGGAACGTCTCCGACCCGCCGTACACCGGCCGCCGCCCGTCCCCGCCGCGCCGGAAGGTGGCCGCCAGCCGCCGGCCGATCTCCTCGGCCACCTGGTACAGGGTCATCAGCCGGCCGGAGCCGGTCGGGCACTCGATCGTGAACGCGTCGCCGTAGTAGGCGTAGTACTGGAGCAGCGCCCGGATGATCAGCGCGTTCACCGGCATCCACACCGGCCCGCGCCAGTTGGAGTTCCCGCCGAACATCCCGGTGTCGGACTCGGCCGGCAGGTACCCGACGCGGTACTCGCGCCCCCCGGCCTGCATCACGAACGGGTGCGCCTCGTGGTACTTCGACAGCGACCGGACCCCGTACGGGCCGAGGAACTCGTTCTCGTCCAGCATCCGCGCCAGCACCCGGCGGAGCCGCCCCTCGTTGAGGACGGACCCGAGCCGCCGGCCGGTTTGGCCGACGGCCCGGGGGTCGTGGATGGCCGCGCACAGCTCCGGCCGCTGGTCCAGGAACCGCGTCACCCGCGCGCCCAGTTCGGGGTACGCGGTGAGCAGCTTGCCGTCGAAGGTGGTGGCCGCACAGAGCGGGAGTAGGCCGACCATCGACCGCACCTTCAGCCGTTCGGACCGGCCGTCCGGGTGGCGGAGCACGTCGTAGAAGAAGCCGTCCTCCTCGTCCCACATCCCGGTGTCGCCGCCGACGTGGGTCATGGACGACGCGATCCACAGGAAGTGCTGGAAGAATTTCAGCGCCATGTCGGCGTAGTCGGCGTCGGTCATCGCCAGCTCGGCCGCGATCTGGAGCATGTTCTGGCAGAACAGCGCCATCCACGCCGTGCCGTCGGCCTGCTCCAGGTAGCCGCCGGTCGGGAGCGGCGAACTGCGGTCGAACACGCCGATGTTGTCGAGCCCCAGGAACCCGCCCTCGAACACGTTCTTCCCGGACCGGTCCTTACGGTTCACCCACCAGGTGAAGTTCAGGAGGAGCTTCTGGAAGCTGGCCTTCAGCCACTCGCGGTCGCCCTCGCCGGTGCGGCCCTTCTCCAACTGGAAGGTAAAGATCGTGGACCAGGCGTGGACCGGCGGGTTCACGTCGCCGAAGTTCCACTCGTAGGCCGGGATCTGCCCGTTCGGGTGCATGTACCGCTCGCGGAGCATGAGCGACAGCTGCTGCTTGCCGAAGTCCGGGTCCACGAGGGTGAGAGCGAGGACGTGGAACGCCAGGTCCCACGCCGCGTACCACGGGTACTCCCATTTGTCCGGCATCGAGATGACGTCGCCGTTGTACATGTGGTGCCACTGGTCGTTCCGCGGCGACTGCTTGCGCGACGGCTTGAACGGGTCGGACCCCCGCTCCTCCAGCCACTGGTCCACGTCGTAGTGGTAGAACTGCTTGCTCCACAGCATCCCGGCGAGCGCCTGCCGCATCACGTTCGCGCCGTCCGCCCCAACGGCCGCCGGGATGACCGCCGCGTAAAACTCGTCCGCCTCCTTCACCCGGGCGGCGAACACCGCGTCGAACGCCGTACCGAACGGCGCGGGGGACGCGGCCGGGGCCGCGTCGGTCAGCCGCAGCCGCACGACCCGGCTCCCGCCGGCGGGCACGGCGAGCTGGTAGTGGGCTGCCGCCTTCGTCCCCACGCCGGCGGGGTTGACAACGCCGGCCCGGGCGTGGACGACGTACTCGTTGATCCCGTCCTTGACGAACGGCGTGCGGTTCGGGACGCCGAAGACGCGCTCGGTGTTCGTCTCGTTCTCGGTGAACAGGAGCGGCACGTCGCCCTCGCAGTACAGGAACCGCTCCCCGAGTTTCGGGTGGGTGGCGCGGACCGCCGGGCCGGGCACCTGCCGGAGGGCCGGCCGCTCGGGCCCGCTGTGCCACGACCAGTCGTTGCGGAACCACAGCGTCGGGAGGACGTGCAGCGCGGCCGCCTCGGGGCCGCGGTTGTGGACGGTGACGCGGACGAGCAGGTCGTCCGGCGCCGCCTTGGCGTACTCGACGAACACGTCGAAGTAGCGGTCCCCGGCGAACACGCCGGTGTCGAGGAGTTCGTACTCGAACGCGGTGCGGGGTCGGGCGGCGCCGTTGCGGACGAGGTCGGCGTACGGGAACGCCGCCTGCGGGTACTTGTAGAGGTACTTCATGTACGAGTGCGTCGGCGTGCTGTCGAGGTAGAAGTAGTACTCCTTGACGTCCTCGCCGTGGTTCCCCTCATTGTTGGTGAGGCCGAACAGCCGCTCCTTTAGAATCGGGTCGTTCCCGTTCCACAGGGCCAGCGCGAAACACAGCCGCTGCCGGTCGTCGGACACGCCGGCGAGGCCGTCCTCGCCCCACCGGTAGGCGCGGCTGCGCGCGTGGTCGTGCGAGAAGTACGCCCAGGCGTCGCCGCCGTCGCTGTAGTCCTCGCGCACCGTACCCCACTGGCGCTCGCTGAGGTAAGGCCCCCAGCGGCGCCACGGCACGTCGCGCTCGCGGGCCTCGTCAAGTCGCGCGTGTTCGGCGCTCATCGCAGCTTTCGGTACGGGGTGTGAGGGGTCCGGCGGCTACGGCTTCGGCGTCGCGGTCACGGCCTTCACGGCGAGGCCGAGCATGACCCACGCCCAGCCGGCGAAGGCGAGGTCGATGCCGGCGAACGTGCCGATCACCCACAGGCTCGCCTCCGGCCAGTCGCGCCAGATCATCACGCCGAGGACGACGCTGACGAGCCCGCTGGCGGCAGTCCACCCGCGGCCGTGGTAGCGGTGCGTGGCCGCGAACAGGACCCGGGCCGCGCCGCCGACGAGGAGCATGACGGCGATCACCAGCGTCAGCACGGCGGCGGCGCGGAGCGGGTGCTCGACCATGATCCCACCGACCAGGATGTGCAGCACGCCGACCAGCGCCGAGACGAAGAATCCCTGCCACGTCCGGGCGACGAACGCGCCGATGAGCTGGACGGTGCCGGCGGCGAGGAGCAGGGCGCCGATGACGATTACGGTGGTGAGCGTCGCCAGCAGGCTGAAGGCGACGGCGCCGATGCCCAGGGCCGTGACCGCGGCGCCGAACGCGACGATCCATCCCCAGGAGCGACCGAGGTGATGCAGTTCCTCGGCGTGCGGCCCTCCCCGGGGTGGGTGCCCGAGGCCCGAGGAGGCGGTTGTAATACTCATTACGTCGTCCCGTTCAGTAAGGGAGGCCGAGCAGTCCCCGGTAATGCCCGGGGACGGGTTCCAGGTCCGAGTCGTCCGCGGGCTCGAACGGTCGGCGGTCCCGCCAGGGGTTGTCCGTGTGCGGCAGGAGCCAGAACTCGCCGGCCCCGTCGCGTACGACCCACTGCCCGCCCGCGCGGTCCGCGTACACCGCCACCGGGTGCGTCCGTTCCGTGAGCATCTTCGCCCCTCCTGTTTACCTCCGGGTCGTACCCGGAGCCGTTCGTCCTGATACCGGCGCGCCGGGTGTCACCCGACGTACGCGCCGCCGAGGAAGCTGGAATCGAACACCAGGAACCGTTGGTAGGGCGCCGGCGTACCGGTCGGGGTGATGGTGGACCCGAGGTACGTGGTCACCACCGCCTGGCCGCCCGACCCGGCCCCGGCCACGATGTCGGCCCGCTGGTCGCCGTCGATGTTCTTGACCGCCACCGGCACCCCGCCGCGGTTGTTGGTGTCCCCGGCGAAGAAGTTCGCCATTACCGTCTGGGTGCCGTTCTGCTGGGTCAGGCCGAACCCGGAGAGGGCGTACACCCGCGGGCCGCCACCGGGGCCGCCGCCGCCGATCAGGTCACCGTACCCGTCGCCGTTCAGGTCCCCGACGGCCACGTAGGCGCCGTTCCGCAACTCTTGCTCGAACAGGAAGAAGTCGTTGATGAGCTTGGTCGGGGTGCCCCCCGGGCGGAGTGACTTGCCGTCAAAGACCGCCACCCGCGGGCCGCCGCCGAACCCGGCCGCCACCACCAGGTCCACGTTCCCGTCGTTGTTCAGGTCGCCGACCGCGGTGCGGGCGCCGCCGCGGAAGCTGGCGTCGTCGATCCCCAGGAAGTCGGCGATGATCGTCCGGTCCTTCCCGCTGACGATCCGCACCCGCGGCCCGCCGCCCTCGTCGGGGGTCACGACCAGGTCTGGTACCCCGTCCTTGTTGATGTCGCCGACCGAGACGAACACGCCGCCGAGGAATGAGGTCTCGAAGGCGTAGCCGCTGGCGATGAGCGACGTGTCCGGGCTGGTGGGGAAGTTGGCCCCGCTGTAGACCTTGATCTCGGCCGCCGTCCCCGGCCCCGGGCCGACGATGATGTCCTCGACGCCGTCGAGGTTGACGTCGGCGGTCGCCACCCGGACGCCCCCGGTGAACCCCGCGCCGCCGGCGTAACTCGGGTACGGGTTGAACGCGGCGAGCTGGGTGAATGAAGCGGCGGCGTTGACGGTGAACTGCGTCGGCCCCCCTGCCCCGCTCCCGACCGCGAGCAGCGCCGTGCCCGGGGCGATCGGAGCGGGCGGGGCGATCGGCGGCGGCGGGGCGGCCGGCGGCGGCGGGCTGGTGCTCTGGAGCTTCCACCCGATGTCCGTCATCGCGGCCAGGTCCAGGGCGGTCGGGGCGATCCGCTCCCCGTCCTCCAGGTCACGGTCCATGAGTGTCCGCTGGCCCTGGGAGAGGGTGTCCTCGGCCCACACGTAGTTGGGCTCCCCGTCGTCGCCGGTCACCAGTGGTACCGGGGCGCCGCCGTTTACCGCGACCGCCTGGGGGCCGAAGAACTGGCCGCCCGAGGCGATGCGGCTCCACGCCTCGCTCTCGCCGAACCCGAGGATGTGGAACAGTGCCTTCTGGGTGGCCATGTAGAGGTCGTACTCGGTGGACCCGCCGGGCGGGTCGATCCCGAAGTGCCAGTTCGCGATCAGGTCGTAGGTGATCGACCCGCCCCACGGGCTGAAGTCGGTCGCCCCGGCGCCGTAGCTGTTCGCCTGCCCGCGGCCGAAGACCTGGTCGTACCAGATCGGGGAGCCGGTCGCCACCCGCTCGCTCGACTCCTCGGTCAACTCGCCCAGGAGGTCCCGGGCCCCCACGAAAACCACGACCGTGTTCGCCGGGACGATCAGGTTCGTCACCTCCTCCTGGTCGAGGGCGCTCGGGTCGTCGAACCGGGCCGTCCACGAATCCCCGGGGGCGGTGGGGAACGGGATGGCGTTCAGGGTGTCGGTGAACCGGGCCCCGACGTCGGCCGCGGCCGCCTGGATGGTGGCGATCCGATCGGCGTGGCCGGTGAAGAACCCCGTCGCGTCGAACCGAAAGTCGAACAGCACGTTGATGGCGGGGACGGCCCGGTCCTCGAGTTGGGTAACGACCGGGCGGCAGGTACGGCGGGTAGTCATGGTGAGCCTCACAGGGAGTGGTTGGGGTGGCCGGCGACGGGGTGCCGGCTGCGGGGGCTATTTCTTGTCCGCCGGCGCCTCGCCGGGCGGCTGTTCGATGCGGACGAGCGTGAACTGCTTGGAGTTGTCCGCGGCGTAGTGGACGAGCATCGCCGTCTCGTCACGGGTCAGGTTGGCAATGCCGGCCTCGTAGACCGGCGACTTGCTGTCGCCGACTGTCCAAGCGGCCCGCTGCGTCTTCTGGTCCACCGACCCGTACACCGGGTCGGTCTTGTCGGTGAGCGCGTTGTAGTAGTTGCCGCGGATCACCCCGGCCTTGCTGACCGCGAGCTGGAACAGGTTCGTGGACTTCGTCTCCCCCTCGCCGACCATGGCGAACACGCCGAGCGGCTGGAAGTCGTCGGCCTTCGGCTCGACTTTCGCGTCGCGGCCGGCCTGGGCGAAGTTGGCCGCGCCCTGGTAGTAGTCCGCCGCCGGGTACTCCTGGTCGCCGTTGAACACGACCTGGTCGCCGGAGTACACGACGGTCTCGCCGTAGTCGTAGTAGATGGGCTCGGCCGGGTAGCTGCAGTACGCCGACACGGTGCCCCACGCCGGGGCCGACCAGATGCGCGCCGCGGTCCACCCGGCGGCGAACCAGGCGCCCGGGTAGCGGGCATACCAGTTGGGGGTAAATGCAGAATAGTAGCCGAAGTTCGACCGCACTACGCCGCCCGTTCCGGCGAGGGTGGCGCGGGATGCGTAATACGTGCCGCCTGTGCCGCGTGCGACGGTTGTGCGGCCTGCGGCAGCGCTGTACGGCCCGACGGCCGCCGCGCCGCGGGTCGCTCCGGCGACGGTGCCGCCAGGCCCCGTCGCGGTGCCGACCCGACCGCCGGCCGCTGCCGCGCCCTGCGGGCCTATTGCGACGCCGCCGTGGTACGCCGAGCCGAACGACCCGCCGGGGCCGCTACCAGTAGTCACACCCGTTCGCCCGCCGATGGCATTTCCGCCCGGTCCGGCGATGCCGCCCGCGGTGCCGACCTTCGTCACCTCGCGGCCGCCGGGCGTCGTGACCTGCACGCCGCCGACGCCGCGCCCGGCACTCACGCCGCCCGGCCCCGTGCCCCCGCGGGCGCGCCGGCGTAGTCGATCGTCGTGCCGCGGTTGGTCGTGTACGACCCGCTGCCGGCTCCGGCGCTTACGGGTGCCGCCGGCCGGGCCGACGACGGTACCGCCGGACCGCGCGCCGACGCCGGCCCCGCCGTAGGGGCCGGCCACGGCCCCGCCGCCGACGCGGGCCCCGCCGCCCACCGCCCCCGCCGACGCGGGCCCCGCCGCCGCCGCGGCCGCCGCTGAGCGTGCGAGTCGTCGGTCGCCGCGAGCATGACCGCGGCCGCCACCCCGAACGTGATGAGTGCCCGTCGCATGGTCTGTCCTCCGGCTGGGGGTGGGGTGGTCATTGCTTCCCCCGCACACGGGTGACCTTTACTGGCGCCAGATCGGGTAGTGGCTCGCCGTCAAGCGCCCGCTGCACCGGGTGCCAGGTGAACGAGTCGGCGTCCATCGGCGTTAGCAGGTTCGTGGCCGTCAGCACCCGGCCGTCGGCCGTCGTGCCGCGGGCGGTGAAGACCCACTTCTTACCGTCGCGCGTGATCTCGCTGTCGCCGACGCCGCCGGTGTCCTCGAACGTCCAGACGTGCAGCGTGTTGGTGCCGGGGTCGCGGCCGATCATCTGCGTCCCGCCGACCGTCTTGCCGTCGTTCATGACCGAGAAGTGGCAGCGGATGAACGACTTGTTCGCCGTCCACTCGTACCGGGTGGTCACGCTCGTGCCGGGCTGCTTCGTCTCCCAGGTGCCGATAAGGAACTCCAGGTCGCGGAGCGAGAGGCCGTCGCCGCCCCACTCGCGGAGGATGGCGACGAGCCACTTGCCGTCCTCGCGGGCGTACAGGATGCTGCCGCGGCTGACGACGAGTTCGCCCTTCGCCCGGCGCACCTTGAAGTGGGCGTCCACGACGGCCGTGTCACGGGACGGGAATCGAACGGCATCGACATCTACCTCGACCTTCGCACCGGGGGACTTGGCGAAGAACTCGGCGTAGTCCTTTTCCAGCGCGACGCGGCCGCGGACGCTGGTGCCGTCGTCGCCTGTGTACTCGCCCTCGGCGGTGAACAGCGCGGCCACGGCCTTCGCGTCGCCCCGACCGAAGCTCGCGGCGAGCGCGGCCACGGCGGCCGTCACGCCGCTCTGGTCCGTTGGCCGCTCCGCGGGCGCCGCGGGCGGCTGGGCGACGGCGGACGCCGCGACGGGCGGGCGGCCCGACGCCTCGTGTCGGCCGGCGACGACCAGGGCCGCGAGCCCCAGTGCGACGACCGGGATGAGGACCCGGCGTGGGATGAGTGTTGCAATCATGATGCCTCCTCGGGGTTGGCGAATCTCTCGGGCGGGGTAGCGGTCATGGCCGACCCGCGTCACTGTTCGGCGCTCAGGGTGGAGCGAGCCGCTTCAAGCCGCTTCCGGTCGTCGTCGGTCAACTCGGGCACCTTCAGGTCGAGCCCGCGAACGGTCGTCGTCACCACGTCGGCGACGACGGCACGGGTCACCCACTTGTGGTCCGCGGGGACGACGTACCATGGCGCCTCCGGCGTGCTCGTCGCGCCGATGGCGTCCTCGTAGGCGGCCATGTAGTCGTCCCAGTAGGCGCGCTCGGCGAGGTCGGACGGCGAGAACTTCCAGTTCTTCTCCGGCCGGTCGAGGCGTTCCAGGAATCGCCGCTTCTGCTCGTCCTTCGACACGTTCAGGAAGAACTTCAGTACCACCGTGCCATTGCGGACGAGGTGCCGCTCGAAGGCGTTGATGTCCTCGTACCGCTTCTTCCAGAAGCCCTTGCCGAACGTCTCCTTCTTCCGCGGCAGTTGCCGGCCGATCAGCTCGGGGTGGACCTTAACCACGAGCACGTCCTCGTAGTAGGAGCGGTTGAAGATGCCGATGCGGCCGCGCTCGGGAAGGCTCTTCATGTAGCGCCACAGGAACGTGTGGTCGAGCTCCTCGGCCGACGGCTTCTTGAAGCTGTACACCTGGCAGCCCTGGGGGTTGACCCCGCTCATCACGTGCTTGATGGTCCCGTCCTTGCCGGCCGCGTCCATCGCCTGGAGGACGATGAGCACGGCGTGCCGGTCGTCGGCGTACAGGAGTTCCTGGGCCGCCGCGAGGTCGGCCAGGTTCGCGGCAAGGGTCTGTTGCGCCCGCTCCTTCAGGGCGTCCTTGCCGAGTTCCTCGAACTCCTCCGTCTGTTTCCAGCCGGGGTTGCAGTCCTTCAGCCGGAACTTCTTTCCGGGCTTGACGCGGAACAAGTCGAGGACGTCGGGACGAATCATGGGCGGTCCTTGGGCCAGGCTAGCGGACGCAGCGGGCGAGCCGCGGGTCCGTTGTGAAGTGCCGTTCGACCTCCGGGAGCACGTCCCGGGCGGACAGCACGGTGTAGAAGTTCGCCTTCACCGTCGGTGCGGACCGCACCGCGGCCAGCCACTCCGCCCGGTCGAACGGGTCGGACGCGACGGCGTCCCAGAACCCGGTGGCGTCGAACAGGGCGGCGATCTGGGCGGCGTGGCCCCCTTGCACGAGTGCCATCAGGTAGGTCGCGACGCCGACCTGCAAGCCGTGGAGCCGCGGCCGCGCCGACGTCGCGTCGAGGGCGTGCGAGATCAGGTGCTCGCTCCCGCTCGCCGGCCGCGACGACCCGCACACTTCCATCGCCACGCCGTTCATCAGCAGGGCTGTCGCCAAGAGTCTCACCCCCTCGGCGTCGAGCGCCGGGTGGCTCAGGACGGCGTGCACGGACCCGTCGGACATCAGCGCGGCGAAGTCGTCCACCGGCTCGCCGACGGCGTGGAACGCCAGCTTCCAGTCGGCGATGGCGGTGAACTTGGCCACCAGGTCGCCGACCCCGGAAAGGGTAAGCAACCGCGGGGCGTCGCGGCACACGGCCGTGTCCACGACCACGCCGAACGGCAGCGCGGCCGGCAGCGACCGCCGCCTGCCGCGCACCGTCAGGCTCGACTGCGGGCTACAGAATCCGTCGTTCGACAGTGACGTGGGCACCGCGTAGTACGGCAGCCGGCCGAGGAACCCGACATACTTCGCCACGTCGAGCGCCTTCCCGCCGCCCACTCCGACCACGGCCGACGCCTTCGGCAGGTCGGCGAACAGCCGCGCGGCCGATTCGATGTCGTTGTCCGCGACCTCGACCCACGCCGCCGCTTCAACCCCGTGCGCCGTCAGCGCCGCCTTCGCGCGCTCCGGCAGCGGTGCCGTCAGCCCCTGGCTCACCAGAACGGCAACGCGCGTGTGCCCGCCGCGCGTCAGGTACAGGCCGAGACGGTCGAGCGCCCCGTCCTTCACGCGGACGAGCGTCGGGATGGCGATCTGCGTCGGCCGGAGCATGTCAGACTCCCCGCGGGGCGAGGACGAAGGCAACGTCCGACCACACTTCAAACGGGTGGAACGCCAGCCCCTCGCGGGTCAGCACGGCAGCCAAGTCGCCGCGGGCGAACCGCAATTCGCCGGACACCAGCCGCGCGGCTTCTGCGTCCGGGAAGCCGTCGCCGGCGAAGGCCACCATCCGTCCCGCGGCGAGGTGGTCGCGCACGACGCGGGCCTTGTCAACGCCGAGGGTGTCGCAGTAGTACGGCGAACCCACCGGCTTCTCCATCAGCAGCCCTGCCCCGGCCACGAACCGCCCCGGGTTGGCGTGAACCTCCACGTCCACCCCCGCCGCAATGAGCAGCCGGCGAATGTACCAGTCGCACCCGGCGGACGAGACCACGACCTTCCACCCGGCGTCGGCCAACTCCTCGACCGCGGGCCCGAGCGCGGGGTCGAGTTCCATCCGGTCCACGACCGCCAGCACCTCGGCCTCCGGGGCGCGGATCGCGGCGAAGTACCGGCGCAGCGCCTCGAAGTGTGTGATCTCGCCGGCCCGGTACGCGGCCCAGTGGTCGGGCACGTCCCTCGGCAACAGCTCGTCCAGCGCGAGCTTGTAGAAATCGTGCCGGGTCATCGTCCCGTCGAAGTCGCTGACCAGTACGCGGGTCATCGGCCGTCCCCCGCCCACAGCCGTGCCGCGGCGAGCAGCACGACCAGCCCGGCGAACGTCGCGACGAGGAGCATCACCACGACCCCCGGGTCGGTGAAGTTCTGGGTGGCGATGACCAGCGCCGCTGCCACGTTCCGCTGTCCCGTCCCCACGCCGAGGGCCGACCGCGTTTCCCGCGCCGGCCCGCCGAGGGCGTACCCCGCGGCTGCGGACAGCGCCACGAACGCCGCCGCGGTCAGCGCCGCGCCGCTCCCAAGCGTGCCGAGCATCGGCCCGGCGTTCAGCCCGACGAGCAGCAGGACGGCGACAACTAGGAAGACCGTCGCGACGCGCTCCACGGTCGGCCGCCCCATTGCCGCCTTCGCCGGCGCCCACCGCCGTACCGCCATCCCGACCGCGATCGGCAGGAGCATCGTGAGCAGCAGCGGGCGGAGGAGCGGCCACGGGTCGGCTTCCACGCCCGGAAGCATCAGGGGCAGCGCGAGCGGCAAAAACGCGACGCTCCCCACCATGAGCAGCAACATCAGCCCGACCGCGAACGCCGCGTCCCCGCGTGCCGCGGCGGCGAGCCGCGGCAGGAACGGTGCTCCCGCCGCCCCGCCGAGCAGGATCAGGCCGGCGGCGTGTGGGTCGGCCAGCGGCACGAGTCGCGTCAGGCCGCAGGCGACGGCCGGGGCGACCGCGAAGTTCGCCACCAGCGCCCCGGCCACGAGCCGGACGCGCCGCAGCGGGGCGACGACGGCGGCGGCCGTCAGCCCGAGCCCGGCACCGGCCATGCTCGCGACCACGAACACTAAGACGGCCAGCCGCGCGACGGTGTCAGCTGCATCGGCCACGGTCAGCCCTCCGAGCCGCCGACGCCCTGCTGGTCGCCGACCCCCGCCCGCCGCCGGTCGGTCTCGTCCTGGAAGCCGCGCTCGACCGCCAGGCCGAGCAACACCAGTTCCTCCCGAAGCGGCGGGTGCCGGGCCGCGGGCAACTCGCCGATCAGGTGTTCGAGCAGCGCCCGCAGCCGGCGGTCCACCTGGATGCTGCTGCCGCCGTAGTGCCGCACCTCGCTCACCGCCAGCGCCACGTAGTCCGGCCAGTCCGGCGTGCCGTACACCAGTCGCACCGCACCCGCGTCGTCGCGGACCACGCCCTCGTCGAGCCGCCGGCGGCCGACGAGTAGGAGCAGGCTGGCGATGTGATCCAACGCCATCACCGCCGTCGTCGGGTCGTTGACGGCGGGCGACAGCGCGCGGGCCGCCACG
The DNA here is from genome assembly GCA_046350095.1 of Gemmataceae bacterium. Classification (GTDB taxonomy): domain Bacteria; phylum Planctomycetota; class Planctomycetia; order Gemmatales; family Gemmataceae; genus Urbifossiella. Next base: position 420,310 of record JAXMBA010000008.1, on the reverse strand, counting down.
TCGACGAGGATGCGGAACGCGAACCGCGGGTCCTGCTCCATCGTCCGCTCGGGCCCGACGGCGACACACCCCCGCACCACGGTCTCGTCCACCGGCTTCCCCCCGCCCAGCCGGACGAGCGGGTCGCCGGGCGCGACGAAGTCCCCGACCTGCGGCACCAGCTCGACGACGGCGTCGGCCGCCCGCGCGGCGCGGGCCAGGCCGGCTGCGTCGAACGCCAGCACCGACCCGGACCGGGCGGCGTGCTCGACCACCCGCACGGGGCCGGCCGGCAGCAGGGCCCGCGTCGGCCCTTCGGGGCGGGCCGGGTCGTACGCGTTCGGGTACACCTGGTCGATCACCGCGCGCCCGCGGTCGGCGACGAGCTGCAACATGGTGCTCGGCCGGAGTGCGCCCGACAGCTCCTGCACGAACACGAAGAACAGCATGATGCACAACAGGTTCAGCACCACGGCCACGCCGACGTGCAGGTCCGGCACCGCCGCCTCGACGCGGGACAGCGCCGCCAGCGTGTACACGAGCGTGAACGTGAACGCGGCGAGCGTCAACTTGACGATCCGCATTGCGAACACGAGGGCGATCACCCGCGGGGTGAGCTGGCCGGCGGCGAGCTGCACCACGATCAGCACCGACGACAGCACGAACACGAGGAACGTGAGCATCGACCCGGCCAGCGCCCCGAGCACGGCCCGCGCCCCGTCGGGGGTGAAGCCGAACACGCGCCAGCCGGTCGCGGCGTCGAGCGCGCGGACAGCCGGACTCGCGACCAGCGCCGCGGCCAGGGCGGCAACGGCCCACGGCACCAGTGAGGTGCGGGCGGCCAACCGCAGCCTGTAGCGCTGCTGCCAGGTCACGACATCACCCTCACGCCGGTCGGCACGGGCCGGCCTTCCACACGTCGCGGCAGTACTCGAAAATCGTCCGGTCGCTGGAAAACTTCCCCGACCGCATCACGTTGTGGACCGCCTTCTTCGCCCACGCGTCGCGGTCCTCGTACAGCGCCATCACGCCCTGCTGCGTCTCCACGTACCCGGTCAGGTCGGCGAGGTGCATGTAGAAGTCGCCCTTGCCGAACAGCGACTCGCGGATGGCCTCGAACGCCCCCGGCTCGGCCGGGCAAAAGTGGTTGTCGAAGATCAGGTCGAGGGCCGCCCGCGTTTCGGGCTCGTTCTCGTAGTGCCAGCGCGGGCTGTACCAGCCTCGGCCGCCGAGTACCTGGTCGGCGGTCAGGCCGAACATGAACACGTTCTCCTGCCCGGCCTCCTCGGCGATCTCGATGTTCGCGCCGTCCCGCGTGCCGACCGTTAGCGCGCCGTTCATCATGAACTTCATGTTGCTGGTGCCGCTCGCCTCGTACCCGGCGGTCGAGATCTGCTCCGACACGTCGGCCGCGGGGATGAGGTGCTCTGCGAGCGTGCACGAGTAATTCGGCAGGAACTCGACGCGGAGTTTGCCGCGGGTCGCCGGGTCGGCGTTGACCACCTTCCCGATGCCGGCGATCAGCTTGATGATGACCTTCGCCAGGCGGTACGCCGGGGCCGCCTTGCCGGCGAACAGCACCGTCCTCGCCGGCACCGCCAGGTCCGGGTTCTGGCGCAGCCGGTTGTACCAGACGACCACCTGGATCGCGTTCAGCAGCTGCCGCTTGTACTCGTGGATCCGCTTGATCTGAACGTCGAACAGCGTGTCCGGGTCGAGCGCGATGCCGGCCGACTGGTGGAGCCAGTCCACGAACCGCCCCTTCGCCGCGCGCTTTGCGGCGAGGAACTTGCCGCGGAAGCCGGCGTCGGCGGCGAGCGTGTCGGCCTGCTTCAGCAGCGACAGGTTCGTCACCCAGCCGGGGCCGACGGCGTCGGTAAGGAGCGCCGCCAGGTCGGGGTTCGCCAGCAGCAGCCATCGCCGCGGGGTGACGCCGTTGGTCTTGTTGTTGAACCGCTCTGGGAACAGCGCCGCGAAGTCGGGCACGGTCGTGGTGCGGAGGAGTTCGGAGTGGATGGCGGCGACGCCGTTGGTACTGTGGGTGCCGACGATGGCGAGGTTCGCCATCCGCACCTTCCGCTCGGGGCCGTCCTCAATCAGGCTCACCCGGGCCGCCTTGCCGTCGTCGCCGGGGCATTCGGCCGCCACGTCGCCGAGGAAGCGGCGGTTGATCTCGTAGACGAGCTCCAAGTGCCGCGGCAGGAGCCACTCGAACAGCTCGACCGGCCATTTCTCCAGCGCTTCCGGCAGGAGCGTATGGTTCGTGTATGCCAGAGTGCGGACGGTGAGGTCCCACGCCTGGTCCCAGCCGAGTCCCGCCTCGTCGAGGAGGATGCGGAGGAGTTCCGGCACCGCCATCGCCGGGTGGGTGTCGTTCAGCTGGATGGCCACCTTGTCGGGGAGCGCCGCCCAGTCGTTACCGCGGCGGCGGAAGCGGGCGACGATGTCGGCGAGCGAGCAGCGGACCAGGAAGTACTCCTGGAGAAACCGCAGCGACCGGCCGCGGGCGGTCGAGTCGTCTGGGTACAGGACGCGGGTGAGGGACTCGGCCAGCACCTGGTCGGAAACGGCGCCGAAGAACTCCCCGCCGCTGAACTGCCCGAACTTGAAGCCGCTGTCGGTGCCCGCCTTCCACAACCGGAGGGTGTTGATCGTCCGGCCGCCGTAACCGACCACCGGCCGGTCGTACGGGATGCCGAGCATCTGCATCGGGCGGCCGCGCTCGACCACGATCTCCCCATGCCGCATCGTGAAGCTCGTGCCGAGGGGGACCGTGGCCGCCTCGCCCGGCCGGGCCACCTCCCACGGGTCCGGCCGCACCAGCCAGGGGTCCGGGTGCTCGACCTGGGTACCGTCGCGGACTTCCTGGCGGAAGATGCCGTAGTCGTAGCGGAGGCCGTAGCCGATGGCCGGCACGTCGAGGGTGGCGAGGGAGTCGATGAAGCAGGCGGCCAGCCGGCCCAGCCCGCCGTTGCCGAGCCCGGCGTCAGGTTCCTCCTCCAGCAACCGGGCCAGACTCACCCCCTTCGACTTCTCGAACCACGCGCCGAGCGGCGACAGCAGCAGGTTGGTGACGTTGTTCGCCAGCGACCGGCCGATGAGGAACTCCATCGACAGGTAGTAGACCTGCTTCGGGTTCGCCGTATCGTGCCGGCGCGAGGTCTCGACCCAGCGCTGGGCGAGCACGTCGCGGACGGCCGCGGACAGCGCCTCGAACTGCTCGCGCGGCGTCGCCGCGGCCGGCTCGATCACGTGGTCGAACACGAGCCTCCGCTCGTAGAGGGCGTCGTTCGCGCCGGAGAACGGGACCGACCCACACCCGTACTCCTGGAGGGTCTCCAAGGGGCCTTTCACCGCGGGCGCGGCCGCCGGCTTCGCCTTCCCCATCGCCGTTCCTCGTGTGATGCTGCGTCTCGGGTGTCGTCGGGGCTACGCCGGGGCGCCCCGCCGGGCCAGCCAGCGGGCGTGGTGGTCGCGGACGGCGGCGACGATCGCCGGGCCGTCGGTCAGCACCACCGGGATGTCCAGGTCGCCCGGACTCACCAGCGGGATGTCGGGCCGCAGCATCGCGTCCTTCGCCCAAGCCAGCAGTCCGTCCCAGAAGTGGCCCGCCAGGATGAGCGGGGTGTCGCGCAGGTGCCGCACCTGGAGCAACTGCCACACCATCAGGGCTTCCAGCGCCGTGCCGATGCCGCCGGGCGTCACCACGAACGCGTCCGACACCAGCACGAAGTGGTGCAGCCGCGTGAAGAACGTCTTGTGCTCGTAGGAGTCGGTCACGAAGTCGTTCACGCTCTGCTCGAACGGCAGCTCGACGCGGATGCCGACCGACTTCTGGTGCGTGCCGTCCGGGTCGGCGAGCTTGACGCCCTCGTTGGCCGCCTGCATCAGCCCGGGGCCGCCGCCGGTCACGATGTCGCACCCGAGCCGCGTCAACTCGGCGGCCAGGTCGCGGATGGCGCCGTACACCCAGTGGTCGGCGGCGACCCGTGCCGACCCGAAGATCGTCACCCGGTACCGCTCCCGGTGCGTCGGGCGGAGCCGGGTGAGCGTGTTCACCGTGTCCCACAAGCCGAGGACGGCCTTGCCGATGACATCCAGCGCGGCCCGCTCGTCGGACAGCGGGATGAGGCCGTTTTGGGGCGAGGCGGGGGTCATGGCGTTGCTCCTGGCAGGGCGAGGAGCCGGCGGGTGTGGTCGGCGATCATCCGCTCCTCGTCGGTCGGTATCACGTACGTCCGCACCGGCCCGAGCCACGCGGCCGCCGAGCACACCCGGTCGCGCACCACGGCCGCGTTCTCGCCGATGCCGCCGGTGAAGACCAGCGCGTCGAGCCCGCCCAGGGCCGCGGCCAGCGACCCGATCTCACGTCCGATGCGGTACACGAATAAATCCACCGCCTCGGCCGCGTGCGGGTCCGCGCTCGCGAGCAACTCACGCATGTCGGCCGAGAGACCGGACACGCCTAGAAGCCCCGACTCGTGATCGAACAGGTGCCAGACGTGCTCCACCCGCATGCCGTAGTGGTTCATCAGGTAGATCGGCACACCGGGGTCGATGGCCCCGCAGCGGGTGCCCATCAACAGGCCGTCGGTCGGGGTGAACCCCATCGTCGTGGCCACGCTTCGCCCGCCGAGTATCGCACACAGGCTGGCGCCGTTGCCGAGGTGAGCCACGATCGTTCGGCCGGCGGCTGCAGCCGGATCGACGCTCGGCAGGACGGACGCGACGTATTCGTACGACAGGCCGTGGAACCCGTACCGCCGGACGCCCGCGTCGTGGAACCGCCGCGGCAACCCGAACCGCTGTGCGACCTCCGGCTGCGCGCGGTGGAACGCCGTGTCGAAGCACGCGACCTGCGGCAAGTCAGGGGCGAGCCGGGCTACCGCCCGGACGGCGGCGAGACCGTGTGGCTGGTGGAGCGGGGCGAGCGGGGTCAGGCCGTCGAGTTCGGCCATCACCGTCGCGTCGATCAAGGCCGGTGACGAATACCTGACACCGCCGTGAACCACCCGGTGACCGACGCCGATCAGGCGGTGGTCCTGGAGATCGGTTTTGCAGCGATCGAACGCCACGGTCAGCGCCCGGTCGTGGCCGTCGGGGGGGAGTCGGTCCACCGTTCCGCGCATGAGGGCGTCGCCGCCCGCGGCCGGGAAGGCTGCGAACTTCAGGCTCGACGAACCTGCGTTGATGACGAGAACGGCGTCGGCCATCGCTGCCCGTGGGCTGAGGTCGGAGGGCTCGGGGACGGGGGTTTCGATCGCGGGTTGCCGCACCCCTCCGTCCCCCGGTCCCCGGATCGCGAGTCAGTACGGCCACTTCCAGTTCGCGGCCTCGGGCTTGTCCACGCCGTGCTCGTGGGAGTAGTTCACGCACGCGATCTGCTCGTTGCGGAACTTCTCCTTGGCGTGCGCCCCTGCCACCTTGAGCCGCGGGACGCGGTCGATCACGTCCATCGCCAGGGTGAACCGGTCGAGTTGGTTCTGGATCGCCAATTCCAGCGGCGTATTGATGTTCCCCTTCTCCTTGTACCCGCGGACGTGCAAGTTCGGGTGGTTCCGGCGCCGGTAGGCCAGCCGGTGGATCAGCCACGGGTAGCCGTGGAACGCGAAGATGATCGGCTTGTCCACGGTGAACAGGCTGTCGAAGTCCTTGTCGCTGAGCCCGTGCGGGTGCTCGGTGTCCGGCTGAAGCTTGAACAGGTCCACCACGTTCACGAACCGCAGCTTCAGGTCCGGGAACTCCTGCCGGAGCAGGTCTACGGCGGCCAGCGCCTCCTTCGTCGGGATGTCGCCGGCGCACGCCATCACCACGTCCGGCTCGTGGCCCTGGTCGGTGCTGGCCTGCGCCCAGATGCCGAGCCCCTTCGTGCAGTGGACGATCGCGTCGTCCATGCTCAGGTACTGGAGGTGGTTCTGCTTGTCGGACACGATCACGTTGAAGTAGTTCTCGCTCCGCAGGCAGTGGTCCGCGACCGACAGCAACGAGTTCACGTCCGGCGGCAGGTAGATGCGGGTGACGGCCGCGCTCTTGTTCACCACCAGGTCGAGGAACCCGGGGTCCTGGTGGGTGAACCCGTTGTGGTCCTGCCGCCACACGGTGCTCGTGATGAGCAGGTTCACCGACGGCACCTTGGCCCGCCACGAGAGGTGGTTGCAGATCGTCAGCCACTTGGCGTGTTGGTTGAACATCGACCCGATGACGTGGGCGAACGCCTCGTACGTGCTGAAGAACCCGTGCCGGCCGGTCAGCACGTACCCCTCGAACATCCCCTCCAGGGTGTGCTCCGACAGCATCTCGATGACCCGCCCGTCCGTGGCCAGTTCGGTGCCGTCAGCGTCCTCGGGGAGGTACTCGTTCAGCCACAACTTCTTCGACACCTCGTACACGGCCTGGAGCTTGTTGGAGGTGTTCTCGTCCGGGCCGAACACCCGGAAGTGCCGCATGTTCGCCTTCATCACGTCGCGGAGGAACACGCCGAGCGGCTTGCAGTTCTCGGCCTCGGTCGTACCCGGCTTCTCGACCTTCACCCCGTACTGCCGGAAGTCCGGCATGTGGAGCGCCTTCTTCAGCAGCCCGCCGTTGGCGTGCGGGTTGGAGCCGATCCGCCGGGTGCCCTCGGGGGACAGCGCCTTGATCTCGGGGCTGAACCGCCCCTTCTCGTCGAACAGCTCCTCCGGCTTGTAGGCTCGGAGCCAGTCCTCCAGCTGCTTGAGTCGGCCCTTGTCCTTCTTCACGTCGGCCATCGGCACCTGGTGGGAGCGCCAGCTCCCCTCCAGCTTGTGCCCGCCGGACTCACCCGGGCTCGTCCACCCCTTCGGCGTACGCAGCACGATCATCGGCCAGCGCGGGCGGAACGCCTGGCCGGACGAGCGGGCCTGCTTCTGGGCGGCGCGGATGTCGGCGACGCACTTGTCGATCGTGGCGGCCATCGCCTGGTGCATCGTGGCCGGGTCGGAGCCCTCGACGAAGTACGGGGTCCAGCCGGTGCCGCGGAAAAATGCTTCGATCTCGTCGTGCGGCACCCGCGCCCAGATGGTCGGGTTGTTGATCTTGTACCCGTTCAGGTGCAGTATCGGCAGCACCGCCCCGTCTCGGATCGGGTTGAGAAACTTGTTGATGTGCCAGCTCGTCGCCAGCGGGCCGGTCTCGCTCTCGCCGTCGCCGGCTACGGCTGCGACGATCAGGTCCGGGTTATCGAACGCCGCACCGCAGGCGTGAGAGAGGACGTACCCGAGTTCGCCGCCCTCGTGGATGCTGCCCGGCGTCTCGGGCGTGCAGTGGCTGCCGATCCCGCCGGGGAAGGAGAACTGCCGGAAGAACTGAAGCAGGCCTGCCTCGTCCTCGGAGCAGTCGGGGTAGACCTCGCTGTAGCTCCCTTCGAGGTAGCACGGGCCGAGCACGCCGGGGGCGCCGTGGCCGGGGCCGGCCATGAACACCACGTCCAGGTCGTGGGCCTTGATGGCGCGGTTGAGGTGGATGTAGCAGAACGCGAGGCCGGGGCTGGCGCCCCAGTGGCCGAGGAGGCGGTCCTTGATGTGCTCGGGCTTCAGCGGCTCTTTCAGGAGCGGGTTGGCCTTCAGGTACGTCATGCCGAGCGCGAGGTAGTTGCAGGCGCGCCAGTAGGCGTCGATCTTTCGGGCCTCGTCCGCGGTGAGCGGCGAGCCCGGCACGGTCGCGCGGGCCGGGCCGAACGCGCTGATCGAGCCTGGTGCGGCGGGGGAACTTGACATCAGAAGTATCCTCGTGTTGGAGCCTGGCTCGTGTGGTCACGTCCCGCGGCTGACCCGGAGTTCGTTCCGCACGCCGGGCACGCCCGGGACGGAGAGTACTGTCACCTGGGCGAGTTGCTTCAGGTAGTAACTCGGCACGTCACCGCGCAGTACAACCCGCCCCGCGGCCACCGCGACCTCGACCCGTGCGAGCCACGTGTAGCCGGACTTCGCGAGCTCGCGCCGGGCGGCGGACACCGCCGGGTCGAGATCATCTCTCACGGGGCAATCGTTCATGATTCGTACCCTCGCGGCGCCGATCAGCGGTGGAGCCCCAGTTCGTCGAGCGCCTGGCGAATGACGGCGGCGCTGGCCCGGAGTCGGTCGTGTTCGTCGGGGGTCAACGGGAGCGGGAACGTCTCCGTCACCCCGGCCCGGCCGACCAGGCGCGGGAGCGACACGGTCACGTCGGTGACGCCGGCGACCTCGGCGGCCGGGGTACACACCGTCAAGATGGATCGCTGGTCGTGGATGACCGCCTCGACCACCCGGGCGAGCGCGCTCCCCACGCCGTAGTACGTCGCGCCCTTCCCCGAGATAATCGTGTACGCGGCCCGGCGCACCTGCGAGTCGATGGAAGACCGGACGGGCTCGGAGAGGTCGACGCCGCGGAGCCGGGCGAACGCCTCGAGTGGCATCCCGCCGACGGTCACCAGCGACCACGTCAGAACCTCGGAGTCGCCGTGCTCGCCGATGACGTACCCGTGAACGTGGTGCGGATCGACGCCGCAGTGCCCCCCAAGCAGCGACCGGAACCGGGCGGTATCGAGCGTGGTGCCCGACCCAAGCACCCGCCCGGCCGACACACCCGCCGCGGCCGCGGCCCGCGCGGCCAGGTGGGTCATCACATCCACCGGGTTAGTGGCGACGACCAGGACTGCGCCCGGGGCGGCGGCGAGCACGGCGGGCACGACTTCGGCGAAGACGGCCGCGTTCCGCTGGAGCAGGCTCAGGCGCGTCTCACCCGGCTTCTGCCCGACACCGGCGCAGAGCACGACGGCCATGCACCCGGCCAGGTCGGCATAACCGCCGGCACGAACTTCGTGGGGGTGTGCGAACGGGACGGCGTGGCGGATGTCGGCCGCCTCGGCTTCGGCGCGGGCTGCGTTCATGTCTACCAGCACGATCTCGCGGCCGACACCGCGCATCACCATGGCATACGCCGCGGTCGATCCGACGAGCCCGCTCCCGACGATCCCGACCTTCATGCATCGCTCCTCGGCAACCGCCCGGTTTGCGTCCCCTCGCAACCCTCGGGCCGGCTCGGGAATAATCATCATGCGGCCCGAAGCAATTGTAGCTTCACGAGCACGCTCGACACACCAATGCCGCCACAGATCTGGGCTGTGCCACCCGGACACTCCACCGGGGTTCCATGTGTCGGGACCGCACACTAGGCACTCCACCGAGGCGGCAGCAGGTGCCGATGGACTCGTGTTAGCCAGGCCCATTCGGTTCCGGCCAACGGGGCTGGTTCCGGCATTCTCCCCGGTGGGTCGATCAGCACGTCGGGCGGTGGTCCGCTTCCCCGCGTGATGCGACACGATCGTGGACGCACCCGAACGGCTGCCTAGGACTCCACAGCGTGCTTCGTCACCGTCGCCTGCCGCACGTCCTGCGTGGACTGATCCTGCTTCTTCCAGGTGTTCAGCCGAAAATGATGCTCCTGCTGATTCGTCGTCGTGACGAGTTGACTGTCGGAAGGGTCGGCCGGTGGTGCCAACATATGCTTCCGTCGCGTGGAACGCACGTGAGAATTCGAAGAGGCTGCGACAAAAACAGCCCGTAGCCGCCTCGGTCACACTCGCCCCCACAAACGGTGGCGCGATACTCGCGCCCGATCGAGCTCTTCGCCCCGCGGTCGTAATCGCCCCGCGGCCGCGGTTGTCGGCGGCAAGTCTCAGGCTCGGGGCGCGGACTGGCACAAACTGGTCGTCGTGCTTTTATCCGAACGCGTCGGCCGAGGCGCCTGGGACGTGTCTCGTCGATCGCACCGTAGCTCGGTCACAGAACGTGCGGACAATCGGAACGAGTTCGTAGACGTGTACCGCTCGACGATGCTGCCTACCAGGCAGCGCAGCCAGATGTGCGAGGGACGCGCCGGCCGTAGCCCCGGGCCCCCACTGCCATTTGGAGGGGGTTCGGGGCAAGTGTCGGCCACACGGCCACCCGGGAAGTCACTTCACAGCCAGGATCATTGGTGTCGGCTCGACGTTGCCGGCAGCGTCCTCGGCAAGTGCTACCACCCGCGGCGTGCCGGCGTCCAGTTCGACTTCCCACTCGGCGAAATTCGGCGCCGTCGCCCATGCGGGTCGGCCGTTGACCGTCACCTTCGTCACCGTGCCGTTGTCGGTGCAGGAGCCGCGGACCAGCAACCGGCCAGTCTCCCGAATCACCCGGGTCACCACCGTCGCCGGCGGCAGGTCGTCCACGACCGCCGGCGGCTCGGGGAACGCAACCCCGCTCACCTCCGCGACGCGCGACTCGTTGCCGGTCAGCGGCGACTCGGACCGGAACGCCGACTCGGCCGCCTTGTACTCGCCCGAGTTCACGCTCACGACCTGAGCCGTGCGGCCCGGCCCGAACCAGTCGTGCAGGTAGACTGAGACGCCCTTCTCGGACTTCGGCACCGGCCGCGGCCCGCCGCCGAGGTTCACCACCGCCCGCTGCCGACTGGTGTCGGTCCAGTTCAGCGTTCGCACGTTCCGCAAGTGCGTGACCGCGGCGCCGGTCGGGTTGTCGTCCGAGATCTGGACCAGCGGCATCCCGCCGGAGCGACACGAGTCGAACGTCAGGCCGTCCACGACGAGCGGGCCGTACTGCACGCTCAGGTCGTCGTGGCCGCGGTTGAACGGCTCCGTGTTCGTGTGGCTGATCAGCACGTTCCGGTAGTAGTGGCCGTCGTAGTTCGGGTGGTACACGCCGTAGGCGACCTTGTGGAGCGTCAGGTTCTCGACCCGCAGGTTCGGTACCTGCGGGCGGAACCCGTAGTGGACGTCCCAGACCTTCAGGTTCTTGACCACGAACGGGTGCCGCTCGTCGGGGCCGACGCGGTTGACACCTTCGCCGAGGTTCACGCCGTACAGGCCGTTCGTGCTGTGGACCTCGTTGTCCTCGAAGCGCACGAACGGCAGCGTCCGCGGGTCGGTAGGCTTGCGCGAGCCGTCGGCCTGGCGGATCGGGAACGACAACTTCAGCGCGCTCGTCGGCGTGGCCTCGTAGCGGAAGCCGTACTCCCCGCACTCGGTCGCGACGTTCCGGGTGAAGCTGTTGAGGCTACACGTCCACCAAAACCCGGCCCCCTCGTTGGCGTCGAACGGGAGCACCTGTTGCGGCAGCCGCTTGCCCCGCTTGACGCCGACGGCCAGGTTGCGGTCGAGCACGTTGTAGACCTCGGTACCGTCCTCCAGGAAGTAGCCGTGGCCGACGCTCTTGTACCCGACGTTGTCGCGGACCAGGAGGTAGTCGGTCCCGTGAATCGTGAGCCAGCGGTTCTGGCTGTCCCAGATCGAATTCCCGACGACGGAGCTGCCGCGCATCGTCTCGCGGCACAGGTGGAAGTGGAGCGCGTACTTCCCGAGCACGCCCGGCTTGCCGAGGTGGCGGAACTCGGCGTAGCTGAGCGACCCGGTGCTGCCGCGGTGGTACATCGTGTGCCCGCGCACGCCCGCCGGGTCTGCGCTTTCGACGATCACGTTGCGGCTCAGGTTCGCCACCTCGCCGCGGTAATCGCTACCGCCGAGGTGTTCCATCGTCAGCGGTTCGTTCAGCGTGACACTCGCGCCGTCGGTCGAAGCGACGGTCCGTTCCTCGGTCGTGGACTGCGTCTTGGCCGGGCCGTGGGTGCTGGTGCCGGTCACGATCACCCGGTCCCCGGCCTTCCACCCGGTCACGGGCGTTTCGAGTGTCACCCGGGTGTCACCAGCCTTCGCGTGCGCGCCGAGCCGCACCCAGGCGAGGCTCAGCGGCTGGCCGTGCAAGTCCATCCGCCCGCCGCAGTTCACCACCGCCGGGCACTTGTCCTTGTCCATTCCGGGAACGTAGTGCAGGCGCACGAGAGCCGTCTTCCCCGCGGCGACGGGCCGGTCGGGCGTGCCGATTACCAGTTCCGGGCGGACCGCGGTCGGGTCGGCGGGCGGGGCGTGGTCGCAGTCGAACCCGTCCTCGCTGTACTCGTCGCCGGCCTGAATCTTGATGAGGCCGACGTTCAGCACGGTGTCGCGGTCGGTGGCGAACACGAGCGCTCCCGAGACGTTCAGGCCGCGGACCACCGCGTCCGACCGCACGTCGTAGGTGACCGTGTGCCCCGCCCGGACGACGACACGACTGCCGGCTCCTGGCACGGCGTTGCCGACCCAGGTGGCGGGGTCGGACCAGTTCCCCGACCGTGCCGATCGGAGAATCGGCGCCTCTTGTGCGAGCGAGACCGACGGCAGGAGAAGCACGAGGAGAGCGGCGAGGCGCACGGGAGGCTCCGGGGAAGGGAGAGCGGGGTGGGATGCCGACAGTGTCCCCCGGGACTTCCGGCCGGTCAACCTGTAATCTTGGAGGCGCACCCGAGGGCCGAGGCGATGGCGGACGGCAGCATCTACGACATCCCGGTGACCGCGCTGGACGGCACACCGGGCACGCTTGCCCCGTACCGCGGGCGGGTGTTGCTGGTCGTGAACGTGGCCAGCAAGTGCGGTTTCACGCCGCAGTACGCGGGACTGGAAGACCTGTATCGCCGGTACAAGGACCGCGGGTTCGTCGTGCTCGGGTTCCCGTGCAACCAGTTCCTGTGGCAGGAGCGCGGCGACTCGGGCGAGATCGCCGAGTTCTGCTCGACGACGTACGGCGTGACGTTCCCGCTGTTCGAGAAGGTCAAGGTGAACGGCCCCGGCACGCACCCGCTCTACCGGCACCTGAAGGCCGCCCGCCGCGGGGTCCTGTGGACGAAGGCCGTCAAGTGGAACTTCACGAAGTTCCTCGTCAGCCGCACCGGCGTAGTGGTGGCGCGATACGGAACGTCCACGAAGCCGGAAGCTCTGGCAGAAGCGATCGAGAAGCTGTTGGCGTGACGCCGGGGGGTACCGTGTCGGTTGTCGTCCGTCATTTGAACTGCGGCTGGCTGCACGCCCCGCCGAACCCGCGGGCGTCGTGCCACTGCCTGCTCGTGGAAGCCCCCGCCGGCCTGGTGCTGATCGACACCGGGGTCGGCCTCCGCGACGTGCGCGACCCCGAGGGACGGATCGGCCGCGACCTCATCGAGCTGGTTGGCTTCCAGTTTCGCGAGGAGGACACGGCACTCCGCCAGGTGGAACGGCTCGGCTTCCGGGCCGACGACGTGCGCGACGTCGTGCTGACGCACGCCGACCCCGACCACGCCGGCGGGCTCGCCGACTTCCCGCACGCCCGCGTCCACCTCGCCGCGGAGGAACTCGACGCGGTGCGTGCCGGGGGCGCGCGGTACCTCCCAACGCAGTTCGCCCACGGGCCGCGCTGGGAGCCACACTCGGACGCCGGTACGACGTGGTTCGGCCTCCCCGCCCGCCCGCTGGACCTGGGGGCGGAGGCGGTGCTCGTCCCGCTGTTCGGTCACACGCGCGGGCACTGCGGCGTCGCGGTTCGAGCCGGCGGGCGGTGGCTGCTTCACGCCGGGGACGCGTATTACCTCCGCGTCGAGTTGGAGCACGACGATCACCCAGTTTCGGGGCTCGCGGCGGCGCGGGCCGAGGACAACGCCGCCCGGCTGGCGGGCATCGCCGAACTCCGCCGACTCGTCCGCGACCACGCCGCCGAGATCGACGTGATCGGCTACCACGACGCGGGCGAGTTCCCGCCCGGCTGGGTCGAACCGTGACGCCACTGTACCGCGACCCGGCCCACACCTTTCGCTTCTCCGACGACCGGCGCGTCGGCCGCTTCCGCGTCGAGGGCGTCGCCCTGGGCAGCCTGGTGACCGTTTTCCGGCTCGTCGGCGAGGAACGGGGCGCCGAACTGGCCCGCGGACACGCCGGCCTCGAGGGGTGGGTCGAGTTGCCCGAGCCGATCGTGGTCCGGGCCGGCGAGGGGTTCGTCGCGGTGGCCGGGGCGCTGATCCGGGACGAGGCACCCGCCGACCGGGCCGCGGTCCGGGCAGTCGTCCGCGCCGCCTTCAGCCGGGACGACGAGGCGGACCTCGTGGACGCACTCCGGGCCGGCGGGTTCGTCCGGGAGGCGTTCGTCGCAGAAGCTGGCGGCGAAGTCGTGGGGTACGTCCTGTTCACGCACCTGCCGGTGGTGACGGCGGGCGGGGTGGTCGAGACACTGGCTCTGGCGCCGATGGCGGTCGCCCCCGCTCGGCAGCGCCAGGGTGTCGGCTCCGACCTGATCGGCGCCGCGCTTGACTCGTGCCGGGGACGCGGCCACCGGGCGGTCGTGGTGCTCGGGCACGCCGACTACTACCCGCGGTTCGGCTTCACGGCCACGCTCGCGGAGCAGCTGCGGTCGCCGTTCTCGGGGCCGCACTTCATGGCAATCGAACTCGTTCCGGGTGCGCTGTCCGGCGTCGAAGGGGAGGTGTCCTACGCGCCGCCGTTCGGTGTCGGGTGACGCCGCGACCGGCCGTGCGAGGCGCAAAGCGAGTGCCCCCACGGGTCAACCGCCGTGCTCACTTCCCGACGGCGAAACACGCCAGGTTACCATCGCGGTCGCGGCAGAACACGCGCCCGCCGGCCAACGCCACGTGCGGCCAGGCCACGGCCCCCACGACGCGGTCGCGCGCCGCTAGTTCGGTGTACGACGCCGGGGATCGTGCCGCGCCTTCCACGAGCGCGAGCTTCCCGGTGCCGCCGTACACCACCAGCCGGCCGTCGGCGGTCGACACGCACGAACCGGCGTCGCCGAACGCCCCGCCTTCCCATCGCTGCTCCCCGGTGTCCCAGTCGAGACACCGGACCCGCTGCCACGCCAGGTAGACGTGCCCGCCGACGATCAACGGTGTACACACCTTCGAGGGGAACCGCTTCCGCCACACTTCCGTTGCCCCGGCCAGCGTCACCCGCAGCTTGCAGATCGCGTTCTGGTTGTAAGCCGAGGTGACCACCACGAAGTTGTCCCGCACCGCCGGCGAGGCCACGTTGTTGGCGAACTCCGTCTCCCATGGGACGGCGGCGACCGTCTTCCCCGCCCGCCCGGCGTCCAGCCGGATCACGGCCAGATGCCGCATCGTCAACAGCGCGACGCACGGCACGCCCTCGACCGTGATCGGCACCGGCCCCGCGGTGTGGCCGGCCTCGTCGGTCAGTTCGGACCACCACACCTCCGTGCCGGTGCGCTTGTTGAGCGCGACGAGCGTGCCGCGCGGCGACCCGACTTCGACCAGGAGCCACCCGCCGTGAACGAGCGGGCTCGACGTGTACCCGTAGTCGCGGACGGGCGAGCGGCCCACGCGTGGCCGCTGCCTGGCCCCGTAGGCGTCGTACAGGTTGACGGCCCACACGTCCTTGCCGGCCGCGGCGGCATCGCGGCAGCAGAGGTGGCCGTCCGGGGCGAGGGTGTACAGGAACTTCGTCTCGGGGTCGTACTCGGGCGTCGCCGAGGGGCCGGAATAGAAGCCCTCGTCGCCGGCGTGGAACCGTCCGTACAGCGGGCCGGGGTGCTGCGCCGTCCACACCGTCTTGCCGTCGCGCACGTCCAGGCATCGGACCGCGTCGTGACCGGCGGCGCGGCCGAAGGCGTACACGCTGGTGCCGACGACCAGCGGAGAACTGGCCCCGGCGCCGACATTCACCGTCCACGCGGGTCGGTCCGGGAGCCAGGGTCCGTCGGCCCACCCGGAGGACTCGTCGGTGTGGCCGTCGCGCGTCGGCCCGCGCCAGTGTGGCCAGTCCGACGCGACGAGCGGCGTGCTCAAGACGAGCAGCGTAACCACGACGAACGAACGCGGCATGGTGTGGCTCGGGTGGGGGTCGGCGACCACGCACCACTATCAGTACCGCAGCTCGAGTCCCAGCGAAAGCCCCTGCGCCCAGAAGTCGGTCGTGGGATTGGTGGCGAAGCCACCCAAGTCGGAGTGCTCCTGCGCCCGACGGACGCGGCTCCAGTACTGGAACGAGTAGCCGGCGGTCAGGTGCAGCGCGTCCGTCGCGCGCCAGCCGAACTTCATCCCGAACTCCGGGGCCACAGCAAAGTCGCTCTGCTGGTCCTGCGCCCCCACGTTCGCGAGCGTCACCGGCGTCAGGCCGAGCAGCCCGCCGTTGGTCAGGCCCGGCACCACCACGCGCGTGCGGGTCACGTCGCGCTCGCTGGTCGTGGTGCCAAGCGCCACCGCCATCCGACCCGTGACCGAGAAGCGACCGAAGTTCGCCGTCGGGGCCAAACCCAGCAGCCCGCCGTTGAAGTCGTTGCGCGTGCGGACGCCGTCGTCGGCCATGATCCGGCCGCCGAGCGGCGGCGGGGCCGTAGGGCTGAACACGTCCCACGACGACGCGATCCGGTCGCCGAGGTGCAGGTAGCGGTAGCCGACGACGCCGTCGATCCGGACCGCGTCGCCGGCCCACAGGTTCCGCCGCAAGTGAACGTCGCCGCCGAGGTAGTTCGTGTGCGTCGAGGCCGTCACCGTGCCGGCAGTCTGGCCCGGGAAGCCGACGTACACCGGCACCGGGATCCCGCCAACCGACTGCGGCACGTTCAGCACCGTGGTACCGTCGGCGACTGCGGCGAACGAGTCGGCCGAGGCACCGAGCATCTCGAACCGCGTGCCCACGCCCCACCGGCCGTCGGCCGCGACCGGGAGGAAGAAGTCGAAGCGGAAGCCGGGCCGCACGTCGTTCAGTACGCGGGACCCGCCGAACAGCGCGACCGTACCCGGCACACCCGGCGTCGCCGCAAGCCCGGGGCCGAGGACGGCCGGCCCGGTGGTGACGACCGCCGGCGCGCCCGGCCCCTGCGTCGCCCACAGCAGGAAGTCGAACGCCGCGAAGCCGACGGCCGAGCACTGCACCGGCGAGTCGCAGGAGTTCGACGTGTACCGCCCCGGGTCGCGGGTGAAGAACGGCTCGCGCTCCCACCCGGCCGGGATGAGCTCGAATTCCTGTCGGCCGAAGTGAGTGGTGCCGGACGGCGTGATGGCCGGCGCCACCAGCGGTCCGCCGCCAGGGACTACGGTCGCGGTGGAGGACCGCGTCGGGGCGGCGAAGATGGCGTTGCCGAAGTCGGCGGCGGTGCCGGTTGTAGCGGTCGCGCAAACGGCGACGAGCAGGAGGGCGGTGCGGCGCATGATCGGTCCCCCGAAGAGGCGGCGGTACCAGGGGAATCGGCGGCCGCGGCAACCTCGGGCGACCCCGGACAACCGGAACCCGCCGAACGGGCGCGAAGCTGGGCAAACCCGCCGCGGCGTAGCGGTCGCGCCGGAATGTCCGTCGAAGGCCGGCGTTCATACGCTGCCGACGATCCCGTCCCGCGATTCCGCTCACCGAGGCACTCCGATGCTCCGCGTGTTTACGACGTTCGCGCTCGCCGCCGTGCTGGTCGCCGCCGGCGGCTCCGCGGCCCAGGACGCGAAGACGGACAAGAAGGCCGCCGGCCCCGCCGGCGTGTGGACCCGCGAGGCCGGCGGGCTGGAGTTGAAGTTCGACTTCACCGACGCAAAGACGGGCGGCCTGAAGCTGACCGTCATGAACGGCGACAACGGCGTGGTGGCCGGGTGCAAGGTCGAGGTCAAGGGAGAGACCGTGACGGCGCAGATCAAGGACGTGGAGGAGAAGGGAAACTTCCCGAACAAGCCGCCGGTGGGCTTCGAGTTCAGCTTCAAGTGGAAGACCACGGGGGATACGGCCGAGCTGTCCGACCTGCGGGGCGACAACATCGACAACGTGAAGCCCGTAGTCGAGGGTGAGTACAAGCGGGTGAAGGGGAAGAAGGAGTAGCCGTACAATGACGGCATGAGCAGCGCCGAGAAGTACCTCCGCCCGGAGGTCATCCGCCAGGTGTCGCGGCTGGACCTGCGGGCGAAGTTTATCGTGCAGGGGTTCCTCACCGGGCTCCACGCCAGCCCGTTCCACGGGTTCAGCGTCGAGTTCTCCGAGCACCGCAAGTACACCCCCGGCGACGACCTGAAGACGCTCGACTGGAACGTCTACGCGAAGACCGGCCGGTACTACGTCAAGAAGTACCAGGCCGAGACGAACATGACGGGCTACCTCGTCATGGACCTGTCGAAGTCGATGGACTGGAACGGCCGGGCCGCGGCGAAGTCGGCCGGCGTGCGCCTCGACCGCTCCTCCCCGAGTTCGGCCGACGAAACGCTGACGAAATTTGACTACTGCGTCTGCCTCGCCGCCGCTCTCGGCTACCTGATGATCCTCCAGCAGGACCCCGTCGGCCTCGTCGCGTTCGACACCAAGCTCGCCACCGTGGTGCCGCCGAAGAGCAAGCGGTCGCAACTCGGCACCATCCTTTCGGTGCTCGCAAACCTGAAACCGACCGGCGACACTGACATCGCCGCCAGCCTGACGCAGCTGGCCCCGATGCTGCGCGGCAAAAGCCTGGTGATGGTGTTCAGCGACCTCATCACCGACCCCGAACCGGTGCTGCGGAGCCTGTACCGGCTGCGCTACAGCGGCCACGAGGTCATTCTCTTCCACGTGCTCGACGAACTGGAGGCGAACTTCCCGCTGACGGGGCTGGTGGACTTCGCCGACGTGGAGGGGCCGGAGCGGCACCTGGAGGTGGACGCCGCCGGCATCCGCGACGACTACCTGACCGCGGTGCGCGACCTCCTCGAGACGTACCGGAAGGAGTGCGCCGGGGCGAACGTGGACTACGTGCCGATCGACACGTCCGTGGGCTTCGACAAGGCGCTGCTCGACTACCTCGTCATGCGACAGCGACGGTTCGGATAGGATGACGCCATGCCAGCGTCCAGTACGCCAACGGTGGCGGTTCTCGCAGGCATCAATGGAGCCGGTAAGACTTCGTCGTCGTACCCGATCCTGACCGGCGCCCTTGGCATCCCAGTGTTCGTAAACGCCGACGCGATCGCCCGCGGGCTGAACGCCTTCGACGTGGAGTCCGAGGCGGTGAAGGCCGGGCGTATTATGCTTGCCCACCTGGACGAGTTGGCCGCGGCCCGGCGGAGCTTCGCGTTCGAGACAACGCTTGCGACCCGGACGTACGCACCGCGACTTGAGGCACTCAAGGCGGCCGGTTACACCTCACACCTGCTGTACTTCTGGCTCGACAGCCCGGATGAGGCGATACGCCGGGTCGCCCTCCGGGTTGCATCGGGCGGTCACCACGTCCCCGAAGAGACGATTCGCCGGAGGTACTCCAGGAGCATTCGGAACTTCCTCGGCCTGTACCGGTCGATCGTGACAACTTGGACGGTCTATGATAACAGTAACGACCGCCCCCGGGTGATCGCCTCGCACAACGGGTACTTCGAGTTGGTGGGCGCCCCGGAACGGTGGGACATGTTCCAGAGGAGCGCGACCGATGGCTGAGGCCGGAACACTACCGATGCCGGAAATCATCGATCACGGGCGGATCGACGCCGAACTCGAAAAGGCGTTCCGTGAACTTCGTTTGGAGCACGCCCGACTCGGCCGCGCGATCCCAGTCTCGCGCGGTGGAAAGGTCGTCATGCTCAGCCCGGCCGAGGTGTTCGCCAGTTACGGGCTCGACGAACACGGCAACCCACCTGCTACTTCCCCTCGACCGTCAGTTTGAACGCCGGGCTCGTCAGCGTCACCACGCCGAAGCCGTCGTTCTCCGTCGCCCCCTTCGGCACCGGCTGCACGCCGGTCCTCAACGTTGCCGTCAGGTCATACTCGCCGGGGCCGGTCCAGTAGCTTAAGTGCGTCACGCCGCGCATCCCGCTCTTCAACTGTTTCACCGGCCACGAGAAACTCTTGCCCGGCTCCAGCTTCGTCTCCACGGGGATGCGAAACTCCTGCGTCATGGCGATCGGCGGGTCCAGGTTCGCCGAGCCAGCCCCACTCAGGTTCAGCGTCAGCACCACCGGGTCGCCCTTCGTCCACACCGTCAGCGTCTTGTTGGACGTGTTCTTCAGCTCGACCGTCAGATCAACCGCCGGCGGGTTCGGCAGCTTTACGCCGAAGCCGATCCCCTTCTTGCCTGGCTTCGCGACGTCGTCGATCGCCTTCTTGTACGCCTCGGCCGTGAGCGGGGCCGGGTCGAATGTGTACTTCACCTTCCCCGAAATTGAGAGTACCAGCGGCACACCCGCTGGCACCGACTTCGGCGGCACCGCTTTCTCGTCGGCCGCGGAACTCCCCGCGAGCACGGCCACCGCCGCCAGGGCCGCCGCTACCGCCGCGCGAATCGACCGGACCATCGCACCCCTCCAAACCAGGTCGGGCGAACTCACCACCGTCCAGACTACGGAGCCGGCCCGACCGATTGTCACGAGCTCGTCACGACCACCGTCAGGGCGGATCGGCCGTTCCCGGTGTCCCGTCTGCCCGGGCTGCTCTATAGTGACGGGGCGGGCGCTCGCACCCGGCCGCACGTCTCTCACCCGGCGGTGACATGGCCGACCTGTACCACGAATGCGGCGTCGCGGCTCTCTACCGGCTTCCCGGTCCGGTCGACGACGAGCATCCGGTCTGGACCGGTCACCCCGATCAAGTGTCGCGGCTGATGCCGCGGCTGCTGCTCGACCTGCAGAACCGCGGCCAGCTCGCCGCCGGCATGAGCACGTACAGCCCCGGCCGAGAACAGCTCGTCTCCACGTACAAGGAGATCGGCACGGTCATCGAGGCGTTCAAGATCAACCACCCGGGCAAGTTCGCCGACATCATGACGGAACACGCCGGGCGGGCGGCCATCGGCCACACCCGGTACGCGACGTGCGGGCCGACCACCCGCCGCTACGCCCAGCCGTTCGAGCGGCGGCACGGCTGCATGTGGAAGTGGTTCAGCTTTGCGTTCAACGGCCAGCTCACGAACTTCAAGACCCTGCGCGACCAACTCCTGCAGAACCACAGCTACCACCTCGCCAAGGACAACGACACCGAAGTCATCATGCACTACCTGGCCCACGAGGTGCGGGCCGACGAGCGGCCGGACCTCGTGGACGTGTTCCGCCGCCTCAGCGGCAAGTTCGACGGGGCGTACAACATCGTGTTCCTGAACGCGCTGGGCGACATGGTCGTCCTCCGCGACCCGACCGGCCTGCGGCCGATGACGTACTCGGTTGAAGGGAACATGTTCGGGGCCGCGAGCGAGAGCGTGGCCCTGCAGAACCTCGGCTTCCGCAACATCCACTCGCTCGCGCCCGGCGAGATGATCCTGATCCGCGACGGCAAACTGACGACGCACCGGTTCGCGCCGGAGCGCCGGCCGAGCCACTGCTTCTTCGAGTGGATTTACTTCGCCAACGTGGCCAGCACGCTGGACGACCGCAGCGTGTACCTGAGCCGGGCGCGACTCGGGCAGGAGTTGGCGAAGCAAGAGCGTGCACTCAACCGGGTGCCGCTCGACCCCGAGGAAACGGTGGTGGTGCCGGTGCCGGACACGGGCAAGGCGGCGGCCGACGCGATGGCGTTCGACTTGCGCATCCCGAGCGTCGAGGGGCTGATCCGGAACCGCTACATCGGCCGGACGTTCATCGAGGGCGGCAACCAGCGGGCGGACAAGGTGAAGCAGAAGTTCACGCCGCTGCGCGAGGTGATGCAGGGTAAGCGAGTGCTACTGGTCGAGGACTCGATCGTCCGCAGCACGACGCTCCAGAGCCTGCTGCGACACGTCCGCGAGCAGGGTGGGGCGAAGGAGGTTCACGTACGGGTGGCGTGCCCGCCGATCCTGGCACCGTGCTTCTACGGCATCGACATGAGCACGGTGCGCGAGCTGTTCGCTCCGAAGTTCATGGCCGGCCTTGTGCCGTCGGTGGCGGAGCAGGACAACATGGCGGCCGAGTTGGGCGCGGACAGCCTGTTCTACCTGCCGGCGGAGTCGATCGCCCGGTGCATCGACCTGCCGGCGGAAAACTTGTGCCGGGCGTGCATCACCGGCGAGTACCCGACGGCGCACGGCCAGCAGTTGTACCAACTTGCTCTAAGGACGCACGCCACCGGGGTGACGCCCGCGGGCCGCACTTACGAGGCCCCCGCGGGGACTTGCCCGCCGGAGCGTGTCAGCGTGTAGCATGCTTTCCCGAACCGGTCTCGTGCGGGGCCGGATCAGAAGGTACTCGACATGTCCGCCCCCACGCGTCGAGAGTTTGCCGCCGTCGCTGCGGCGTCCGCCTGCGCCTCGGCCGCTGCCGGCCCCCCTGCCCCGCCGCCTCCCCGGCCGTTCCTCACGCCCGCCGCCGAGTTCCGCGACGTGTCGCGCGGCCACCCCGTGCCGCACACCCTCCGTGGCCCCGCGCTCGAAGCCGCCCGCCTCACACCCGAAACCTGGCGCCTCGAACTCATCGCGGACACGACCGTCGAGGAGTCGCACACGAAGCAACCGGCTGCGATCGCCAAGCCGCTGACAATCGCCGCCGGCACCGCGATCGACCTGCCGACGTTGCTCGACCTTGGGAAGGCGCACCAGGTTCACTTCCTGAAGGCGATGCAGTGCCTGAACATCGACACGCCGCTCGGCCAGGGCCTGTGGACCGGTGTGCCGCTGCGTGAGGTGCTGAGACTCGCCGGCCGCATGAACAACGTCCGCCGCGTGTTCTTCTACGGCTTCCACAACGACGACCCGAAGCAGCGATTCCAGTCGTCCGTCGACTACACCCACGCGATGGAGACGCCGCCGGGCGAGCTGCCGGCGTTCCTCGCCTACCGGCTCAACGGCGAGCCGATCCCGCTCGAACGCGGCGGCCCCGTGCGGATGGTCGTGCCCTGGAGCTACGGCTTCAAATCGATCAAGTGGCTGCACCAGATCGTCGTTACGAACAACCCCCGCAATACCGACACTTACGCCGAGGGGAACAACGACCCCGAAGCGTACCTGAAGTCGGCGGCCTTCACCGACCGCGTTCCGGACAAGCTACCGGCCGACCGGCCGCTGACGTTCCGCGGGGTCGTGATGTGCGGCCCGTCGGGCGTGCGGCGCGTCGAGTTCTGGGTGAGACCGGTGGTCGCCAACAGTCCGCCGCTGGCCGACGACTCACCCGAACTGTTGCGGGCGCCCTGGGCCGAGTGCCCGCTCGACCCGCAGCCGGATTGGGGCGTCGTGTTTCCCGGCGGCGTGCGGGCGCAGGACGTACTCGGCTTCGACCGCACCACGGGACGACCGCGCGAGTGGCCGCTGCGCTACAGCGTGGCGCCGTTCACTGCGACGGTCCGCGGGCTGGCGGCGGGACTGTACGAGTTCCGCGCCCGCGCCGTGGACTTGAACGGCTTCGCCCAGCCGGAACCGCGCCCGCTTCAAAAGACAGGGAAGAACGGCATACAGGTTCGGCGGTTCGAGGTCGGGTAGCGGGTCACGGGCCGGCGACTCGGAATTCGGCCGCCTGACTGCGGGCGGCCCGGCCGGTCAACGGGTCACGAACCTCGACCGTGACCGTGTACACGCCGACCTGCGGCGGGATGCGAATCTGGTACGGCTGGAAGTAGTCGCGGACCGGCGACAGCGAGCGCTCGTCGTGCTGGAACCGCACCACCTGCACCCGCTGACGGTAGTCGGCAGGGTCCACCTGCTCCACCAGTTGCCCCTTCGCGTCGCGCACCTCCAGGAGAGTGACTGCGCGCGTGACGTACCCGTCGGCCGTGGCCTGGCAGCCGAGGTTTCGCACCTCGACGTACAGCCGGGCCAGGTCGCCCGGGCGGTACGGCTGGGCCTGCGGCCACGGCTCGAATTTACCGAAGCCGCCGATCTTCTTGCAAAACGCCACCTTTTCCACTCGCAGTGCCGCCTTCGACTCCAGCTTCGCCGCCGCGCCGCTGAGTTGGTCGGCGAGGTGGCTGGCTTCCTGGGGGTCGGGGGCGCTCAGGTTCATCGCCGCGCCGCGGACCAGGACGGGCATCACCGCCAGGGCGAAGTCCTGGTTCGGCTTTTCGAGCTTTTCGAGATGTCGGATGGCGTCTTCGGGCCGGTTTTCGACGTAAGCCCGCATCGCAGCGAGCAGCGGCGGTTCCGGCAGCGGTGCGACGCCGGGCAGCGGGAACGGGCCGGGTTCCGCCTTCACGGTCAGCACGCTCTCCGGTGGCGGCGGCACGAGCGGGTCGGGTTCGACGGTGGCCAGTTTCGGCGCCGGGGGCGTGTCGGCGACCGGCTTCGGCCCGCTCGCCGGCCGGGCCACAATCGACTCCCCCGGCTTCAGGCTGGCGAACCCGTCGGCCTTTGCGGGCGGCTTGTGGTCGGGGTGTGTGACTTCGCCGTGGACGTGGAGGCAACCGGGGGCGAACCCGAGCGCCAGCGCCGCGAGGAGCCGGGGGGAGACGGCCATCCGTGACCTCTAAACCCGAATCGGCCGCCACCCGGCCCCCCGCCGTATAAGCGTGTCGCGGCGCCGCGCCAAGCCGACCCGTTGCCGAGTACGACCGCCGCGAACAGGATAAGCCCGCCTCCCCTCCCCCGGAGTACACCGATGCCCCGCCTTCTCGCGGCCGCCGCAGTCGCCGCCTCCCTCGCACTCCCCGCCGTCAGCCAGCCGACGCCTGACACCGTAACCGTCGAGCGCGGCGTCGAGTACGGCAAGGCCGGCGGCGTGAGCCTGCAACTGAACCTCGCCCGGCCGAAGGGCGACGGCCCGTTCCCGGCAGTGGTGTGCGTCCACGGCGGTGGCTTCCGTGCCGGCAAGCGTGAGAGCTACGACCCGCTCTCGGTGAAACTCGCGCAGCGCGGCTACGTCGCCGCCACGGTCAGCTACCGGCTGGCGCCGGCGCACCCGTTCCCGGCCGCGGTGCACGACGTGAAGGCGGCCGTGCGGTGGGTGCGGGCCAACGCCGAGAGGTTGAAGATCGACCCGGACCGCATCGGCGTCACAGGCGGCTCGGCGGGCGGCCACCTGGCGCAGTTCCTCGGCGTCACCGCGGACGTGAAGGAGTTCGAGGGCGACGGCGGCAACGCGGGCGTCTCGAGCAGGGTGAAGTGCGTAGTGAACGTGTACGGCCCGAGCGACTTCACCAAGAGCTACGGCAAGAGCGTGGACGCGGCCGAGGTGTTGCCACTCTTCCTCGGCGGCAACCTGGAGACCGCCCGCGCCGCTCATATCCGCAGCAGCCCGCTCAACTGGGTGACGCCGAACGCCGCCCCGACGCTGTGCATCCACGGCACCGAGGACAAGTACGTGGCCCACGAGCAGGCCGTCTGGATGATCGACCGGCTGAAGGCCTGCGGCGTGGAGGCCGAGCTGCTGACGCTCCCCGGCGCGGGTCACGGCTTCCGCGGCGCGGACGCGGAGAAGGCAGACGCGGCACTGTTCGCGTTCTTCGACCGGCAGCTGAAGGCGAAGTGAGGGCTACTTCCCCGGGACGGGCCGCCCCATCTCGCGGAGGAGGAGTTTCATGTCCTCCCAGGTGTCCTTCCGCATCGCGTTGCCGCCCGCCGACTCCTCGCGTAGCAGGGCCGACGGGTGGTACGTGCACACCACCGGGATGTCGCAGTAGCGGTGGACGCGGCCGCGCATCCGGCCGATGCCGAGGGTGGTGTTCAGCACGTTCTTCGCGGCCGTCGCCCCGAGGCAGACGATGAACTTGGGCCGCACCAGCGCCAGTTGCCGGTCGAAATAGTCGCGGCAGTTGTCACGCTCGTCGGTAGTCGGCGTGCGGTTGTTCGGCGGGCGGCACTTCAGGGTGTTGCAGATGTACACGTCGGCCCGTTTGAACCCGCACGCTGCGATGATCCTGTTCAGCAGCTGACCCGCCCGGCCGACGAACGGCTCGCCCTGCTTGTCCTCGTCAGCCCCGGGTGCCTCGCCGATGAAGCACACGTCCGGATCGATCGGCCCGACGCCGAACACGGTCTGTGTGCGCGAGCTGTAGAGTTCCGGGCAGCGGTCGCAGCCTGATACCTGGTTGGCGAGGACGACGAGTTGATGGCCGCGCTCCGCCGGTCCTGCTGAGGCTGTGGCAGGAGTGTCGAACAATTCGGGCGGTGCGACGGGAACAGGCGGGGGCTCCGCCGGAACGCCCTGCATCGCCGCCTCGCGTCTCGGAGGCTGATGCGCGACGGTCGGCGCGCGGGGGACGAACTGCACCCCCGCGGCCTTCAGCGCTTCGAGGTGGATCATGACTTGGCGGCGCAGGTCGTCCGGTGACATGGGCGCCTCGATCAACACGGCAAGCCGGGTGTGGTTACTTCGCACCCGCCAGCGCCTTGAGCCTCTCCAGCCCGACGCGTTCGCAGTAGTCGCCGAACAGCTCGCCCCCCTGCCGCTCCGCGCGGAACGCCGCGAAGATCGGCTTGAGCTTCGGGGCGATCTGCTCGATCGGCACCGAGTCCTGAAGCTCGACGTTCATGCGCCGGCCGAACGAGTCGCCGCCGATGTACAGCGTGTACTTCGTGCCGCCGCGGCCCACCAGCCCCACCTCGCTCTGGTACGGCCGGGCGCACCCGTTCGGGCAGCCGGTCATGCGGACGCTGATCGGCTCACCCCCCAGACCGAGTTCGGCGAGGATCGGTTCGAGTTGGTCCACGACCGCCGGCATCGCCCGCTCGCTCTCGGTGATCGCAAGCGGGCACGTCGGCGTCGCCGGGCAGGCCATGCTCCACTTCTGCACCTGGCTCAGCCCCTCCGGCCGCGGGATGCCGTACTCGCTCAGTAAGGAATCGACCGTCGGCCGGTCGGCGGTGGCGATGTCGCACAGGAGTACGTCCTGCTGCGTCGAAACGCGGACGCTACACCCGACGCGCTTGACGATCTCCCGGAGACCGGCACGGAGGCGGAAGTTCCCCTCGTCCTTCACCCGACCGTTCTCGACGCTCAGTCCGAGGAACCACTTGCCGTCGCCCTGCGACTGCCAGCCGAGGTGGAGGTCCAGGCCGGTGATCGGAGCGTCCACCGGGAGGCGGAACGGCGTCTTGAGGTAGTCGCGGGCGAATACCTCGCGGAATTTGTCGAGGCCCCAGTCCTTCATCACGTACTTCAGGCGGGCGCGCTTTCGGTCGGCGCGGTTGCCGTGGTCGCGGAACAGCTTGATGACCGCCTCCGACGCCGCTACCACCTCGTCGGGATGAACGAAGCACACCGGCTGCGCCAGCAGCGGGTACGTGTCCGGCTTGCTGTTCGTCTGCCCCTGTCCGCCGCCGGCATAGAGGTTGTAGCCGATGGGGTTGCCATCCTTCCCCCGGACGCACAGGAAGCCGAGGCACTGAGCGAGGATGTCGGTGCAGTTGTCGTCCGGCAGGGCGAACCCGACCTTGAACTTCCGCGGCAGGTACGTCGGGCCGTAGATCGGCTCCTGATCCTTCGGGCCGGCCGGGGCCGCCTGCTTCTCGCCGTTGACCCACATCTCGTGGTAGGCGTGGCCGCCGGCCCGCGGGGCGAGGTGCGCCGCCACGGCCTTCGCAAGCTCCTGCATCTGCTTCCGGGCCGGGTCGTTCAGCGGCGCCGGGCAGGCGACGACGTTGCGGTTCACGTCGCCGCACGCGCCGAGCGTGGACACGAGCGCGTCGTTGATGCCGCCGATGATCGTCTTGAAGTCGCCCTTCAGGATGCCGTGGAACTGGATGCTCTGCCGCGTCGTGAAGCGGAGGGTGCCGTTGGCGTACTCGCCGCAGAGGCGGTCCATCTCGAGGTACTGTGCCGGCGTCAGCACCCCGCCGGGGAGCTTCAGCCGGATCATGAACATGTACGCCTTGCCGACGCCCGGCTTGTCGCGGCGCTTGCGAGCGTCGCGGTCCTCCTGCTGGTAGCTGCCGTGGAACTTGATGATGTTCTTGGCTTCTTCCGACAGGTGATCGAGCGCCGGGTCGGCCAACTCGGCGAGGATGCGGCCGCGGAGGAAGTTGCTCGTCTCCTTCATCGCCTCGACCGGCGAAACCTTCGGCTCGGTCGCGGGGGCCGTCTCGGTAGACATGATCCTTCCGTTCCTCTTTGCCGTGATGCCACAGCATCGGCGGGTTCAACAGGTGTGTTGTAGCGGAACCGGTCGGAATCGGAAGCCCGATCATCACGCATAGTTCATCGGAGAAGTCGGGTATCGCGGCCGGAACAACCCACCCGTTGACCCAGGCTGCGGTTAGAGCAACGCCGAAGCCGGTGAAGCGGCCCGCGGGCGGGGTCCGATGAAGGGGTGCGATTGACGCACACCGGGGCATCGGGGACACCGCGTGAGTGACCGCACCGCCGCGCCGCCAACGCTCGGCTTTCTGACCGTACAGCAAGAGCACGCAGGCTGGGCGGGGTATTACCTCGTGACGAACGCCTGGGGCCGCCCGCTCGAATTCCGCATGTCGTCGGCCGTGCAGCCGAATCGCGTGCAGACCGCGCTCTACGGCCCGACACTGCTCGATTACCTGCACGCCGACGTGATCGGGAAGGCGCTCGTCGACAAGACGGCGCTGAAGCCGGACCTGATCGTGGCGGACACGCCGGCCGCGCTGGCACTGCGGGGTCGGGTGGACGTGCCGGTCGTGGCGCTGCGGCCAGATGCAGCGGTGCTGCCGGCCGACACGCGGGCACTGACCCACCCGCGCAGCTCGCTGGCACTTCTCCTGCCGGTCGCGTTCGGCAACGACGAAGCCGCGGTTGTCGCGAGGCTTGACGCCGTGGACTCGGCGGTCGATTTGGTAGAGCCGTTCGCGCGCATCCGCGAGGCGGTGGCCGAGGCCCGCAAGCTGGGAGTGAGTGGCCGTGTCGCGTGACGATCATCCAGTAGTCGAGGAACTCCGCGAAGCACTGGTCGAACAGCCGGCTGGCACCGGCCACCCGCCGGGCAACGGCGTGTCCGTCGACGTGCTGCCGTTCCCGCGCTTCGACCGCCCGCTCGAAACCGGCGTGCGAGAGGCGCGCTTGCTGACCGACTCGCCGTGGGTGCGCTCGGCCGGGTCGCTCGCGCTCAGCGTGACCACCGAGGGATGGAAGTTTCCCGCCCCGCCGACAGAGTACTCCCCGCCGCCGCGGCTGCCGAGCGAGCCGGCCGTCGGCCGTCACGCGGTCGACCTTCCCACGCTCCCCGACGACCCGAACGCGACGCCGAAGGCCCGCATCCGCCCGGTGCCGACAGCGGATACGGTGCTTTTCAAAGACCGACTACTGCTGCTGCTCCAACCGCCGCTCGACGGCCTGTTCGACGGTCGATCACTCGCGGTGCCGTTTGAGCCGTTTCCGTACCAGCTCGAGGGGATCGCGTTCCTCATGCCGCGCCACGGGGCGCTCCTGGCCGACGAGATGGGGCTCGGGAAGACCGCACAGGCGATCCTGTCCTTGCGGCTGCTATTCCATCAGGGCCAGATTCGGCAGGCGCTGTTGATCTGCCCGAAGCCGTTGATGCACAACTGGGCGCGCGAGCTGAAGCTGTGGGCGCCCGACCTGCCGTTCGAGCCGTTCGACGGCGACGCCGACCAGCGCCGCATGACGTGGCTCGTCTCGAACTGCCCGCTCAAACTCATCAACTACGAGACGCTCACCCGCGACGCCGACCTCGCCGCCGACCCGCGCGTGTACTTCGATGTGGTCGTGCTCGACGAGGCGCAGCGGATCAAGAACCGCGAGTCGAAGACGGCGCAGACCGTGAGGTCGATCCGCCGCGGCCGAAGCTGGGCGATCTCGGGCACGCCGATCGAGAACAGCCACGAGGACCTCGTGAACCTGTTCGCGTTCATCGACCCGGACCGCATCCCGCCCGACTGCCCGCCGAAACTCCTGCCGCGCTACACCGCCGAGTGCATCCTCCGCCGCACGAAAGACCTCGTGCAGTCGGACATGCCGCCGAAGATTTACCGCGACCTGGAGGTGGACCTGACCCCCGCCCAGCGGCAGGCGTACAGCCTCGCCGAGGAGGAGGGCGTCATCCACCTGAACGAACTCGGCGAGACGATCAGCGTGCAGCACGTCTTCCAGCTCGTGATGCGGCTGAAGCAGATTTGCAACTTCGACCCGCTCACCGGCGAGAGTGCGAAACTCGAACGCCTCGTTTCCGACATGGAGGAGGTGGCGGCGAGCGGGCGGAAGGCGATCGTGTTCAGCCAGTGGGTCGAGCCGCTGGAGGTGCTCGCGAAGGCGCTGGAGCCGTTCGGGCCGCTCCAGTACCACGGCCGCATCCCGCAGCCCGAGCGCACGCCGATCCTCGACCGCTTCAAGAACGACCCCGACAAGCACGTCATCCTGATGAGCTACGGCACCGGCAGTGTGGGGCTTAACCTCCAGTTCACCAACTACGTGTTCCTGTTCGACCGATGGTGGAACCCGGCGATCGAGGACCAGGCGATCAACCGCGCCCACCGCGTCGGCCAGCGGCACCCGGTCACCGTCACGCGGTTCACGGGGTTGGACACCATCGAGCAGCGCATCGCCACGCTGCTGGACGCGAAGCGGAAGGTGTTCATGGACCTGATGTCGGCGGCCGACAAGCCGACGACGATGGGGCTGACCGAAGACGAGATATTCGGGCTGTTCGACCTGAAGGCACGCCCCAAACGCGGGGCCGCTTAGAGGGCCAATTCCAGCACCGGGAATCGCCCCTGCTCCTTAAAATAGCGGCTGTAGAAGCCGATCAGGTGCGGCGCGTCCGTCGGGCACTGCGCGGCCAGTGAGGTGACCGACCCTTCGGTGAGTTCCTGGCTGATCTCGGCGAGCAGGGCAAGGCCGGACGGGAGCGCGTGCTCCGGCTTCGACACGACGTAGCTGAACAGGCCGTTCACCCGCTTGGCGTTCAGCCCCTCGGTGCCGAACGCCCCGAGCCGGAAGCACGGCGCGAGCGGGTCCACCTTCTTCACGTCCGGCCAGTTCGGGTTGTCGAGCCCGACCCCGACCGCCACCGGTCCGTCGTTCCCCTCCACGACCCAGAACGCCTCCGCCGGGAAGTGCGGGCTGTTGAATATGTGCTGCTGCAACTCCGCGTCCGACACCCGTACCAGGCCGCGACCCATCGCCGCCAGCGCCGGGAAGTCGGCCGGCGTCAGCCGGCGCACGGGGTTGCTACCGCGGCTGGCGATGGTCGGTAGGTCCACCGGGTCGGCGGCGTAGTTCACCACGTCACGCGCCTTCTGGAACCCACAGTCGGTGAAGAACCCGAGCACGCCGTGCCAGTCGCGGCGGTAGGCGGTGAACAACGTCCGCAAGCCGCGATCGCGGGCGCTCCCGACGGCCGCGGCATAGAGGGCCGCGGTGACCGCTTCGTAGCCTTTGCGGCACCACGGGTAGCCCAGCCGCCCCTGGTCCGGCTCGAGGACGCAGTAGCCGACCACCATGTCGTTCTCGACGGCGTAGAACCGGCTCGTCGGGTCGAACCCCCGCGCGCGGGTGCGGCGACGGACGTCGTCCTCGGTGGCCGGTTTGAACCCCGGGAGCGCGAACCCGGCGCCATTGAAGAGGGCGGCTTGCGTGCGCTCATCGCCAGGTTGGTAAGTGCGAATGGTCACGGGGCGGGGACCCGCGGGCGAGTCGGGGGTGATGAAAGTGATGCTACGACGCATTCGCGCCGGGGACAACTTGCCACAGCCGCTCGGCCGCTCGGCCGCTCCGGTTCGCGGTTCCGGTTGACCCCTACTCGGCACCCCGGTATGCGGCCGCGAAACCGCGTCGGGCGCTGACGGAGGGTGAACGGTGTTCCGGGTACTGCCGATCGCCGGCGTCGTGGGATCGTGCGTCGCCCTCACCGGCTGCGCGTCGACCCTCGACACCGTTACTAGCCGCACGTTCCGCTCCTCCCCGTTCGACACCACCGTGAAGATGGTGCGGCCGGAAGACCCGCTCGTTGTGCTCCGGGCGAACCCGCCGCGGTCCGGCGACGACCAGGCGAAGGCGATGCTGCGGCTGCGCGAGCCGCTGACCAACGGCGGCAGCCAGGCCGACCAGGACGAGATGATCGACACCCTGGCCCGCGCCGCAACCAGCGACCCGAGTCCCGTCTTGAGGCTGTCGGCGATCGAGGCGCTCGGCCGCTTTCAGGACCAGCGCGCCGCCGGCGTGCTGATGCTCGCTTACCAGAACGCGCACGGTCGCGGCGACGACGTCACCGTTCCGACGACGCGCACCCCCGGCGCACGCCCGCCACTGGCCGTGCCGACCGGGTTCGCTCCCGATACGGTCACGACGATCCGCTGCCGCGTCGTCGAGTCGCTCGGCCGGGGCGGGCGGCCGGAGACGATCGCGTTCCTGGCGTCGATCGCCGGCAGCAGCACGCCCGGGCAGGGGCCCGAAGGCTCCGAAGACCGGGACGTGCGACTCGCGGCCGTTCGCGGTCTCGGCCACTGCCGGCACCCCGAGGCGGTGACGGCGCTGGCCCGGGTGATGACCGCCGAGCACGGCAAGGACGCGGCCGTGGTCGGTCGTGCGCACGACGGCCTCGTCAACCTCACGGGCCAGCGCATCCCCGCCGACCCGGCACGGTGGAACGAGGTGGTACAGGCCGGGGCGACGGTGGTGCCGGAGCCGAACGTCGTGGACCGCGCCGTGAACTGGGTGCTCGGCCCGCCGTGAGGCTGGCCGGACGGGGCGGCGGCGGGTAGCGTGGGTGCGTACGCTACCACGCCCCGGGGGCCGCCGTGCAGTACCAGCTCGCGTTCGGATACTTCATCGGCCAGAGGCCGAACGGCTGGACGAATCTCCTCCTCGCCACCGTCTGCCTGTTCATCCCCGTCGTCGGCCCGCTCGTGCTCCTCGGCTACCAGGCCGAGGTGGCCGAGCGGCTCGTCCGCGACCCCGACCTGCGGCGCTACCCCGACTTCTCGTTCGACCGGTTCGTCGAGCTCCTCACCCGCGGGCTGTGGCCGTTCCTGATCGGCCTCGTCGCCGCCCTCGTGTTCGTGCCGCTGCTGATCGCCGCCGTGTTCGCCGCGATTGCAATCGGCGCCGCCGCGAACTCTCCGGGCCTCGGGATTGCCCTCGTGTTTGCGGTGTACTTCTTCGGCATCGTCGGGATCAACGCGGTCATGCTCCCGATCCAGTTCCACGCCGAGATGGCGAACCGCTTCGACCTCGGCGGGGCGTTCCGGTTCACGGTGTCGTTCGCCAAGCTGGTCGGCGGCCGGGCGTTGGTGGCGTTCCTCGTGCTGATACTGCTGTCCGTACCGTTGACCTTCGTCGGGATGCTGGCGTGTTTCGTGGGCGTCTACCCGGCAACCGTCATTGCCGTGATGGCCGGGCAGCACCTGATGGTGCAGCTGTACCTCGACTACCTGGACCTTGGTGGCGAAGAGATCGTGAAGACGCCGACGGATGCTGAACGTCGGCGGCGTCGCCGCCGTGAGGAAGACGAGCAGGACGAACTGTACGACGACGAGCGGTGACCTCACACCTTCCGCCGCCGCTCGATGTTCCGCTTCTTCCGCGACGGCGGCTGCTTTCGCACCCACGTCAGGAACGGCCCCAGCTCCGGGGCCGACCGTAGCTGCTCGATCGTCGGGTACAGCGCCGCGAGCGTTGCGTTAGTGAACGTGGCGTGAACCATCCCGTGGCATTGCGAGCAAACCAGCTCGACGTCCTCGAACGTGCCGCCCTTCGACTTCGGCTTGCAGTGGTGCTTCGTGAGCCTGTCCGGCGGGAACGGGCGGCCGCACAGGCGGCACGGCTCGGTCGGCTTCGGCGGCGGCATCCTTGGGGCTCGCGGTGGCCGGGCGGGTCGGACAACGCAAGAATGATAGACGACGCTACCCCACGCGAGGAGCCGCGATGACGCCGTTGGTTCTGGCACTGACGTTCGCTCCCAGCCAGCCGCCGGCCGCGGACTGGCAGGCCGCCGAGTCGCCGTACCTGAAGAACATCAAGCAGGTGACGAGCAACTTCGTCCGCGCCGGCGAGGGGTACTTCTCGCCGGACGGCAAGCAGGTCATCTTCCAGGCCGAGGAGAGCGACGCGGGGAACCCGTTCTACCAGATTTTCGTGCAGGACCTGGCGACGGGGAGCCGCCGCCGCATCAGCCCCGGCGTGGGTCGCACGACCTGCGCGTACTTCCGCCCGGACGGGAAGCGGGTCATTTTCGCCAGCAGCCACGAAGACCCGGACGCGAAGAAGCACCAGATCGCGGAGTTCGTGCAGCGGGAGCAGGACAAGAAGAACAACGTCCGCCGGCGGTACGCCTGGGACTTCGACCCGTTCATGAAGATCTACGAGGCCAACCCCGACGGTACCGACCTGAAGTGCCTGACGCCGGACGCCAAGGTGTACACCGCCGAGGGGAGCTACTCGGCCGACGGCAAGAAGATCGTCTACAGCGCCGGCACGGCGGGGAACGTGCAGCTGTTCACGATGAACGCCGACGGCACGGGCGCGAAGCAACTGACGAATGTGGCGAACTGCTACAACGGCGGCCCCTTCTTCAGCCCGGACGCCACGAAGGTGGTGTTCCGCGCCGACCGCAAGGAGAAGGACCGGCTCCAGCTCTTCGTCATCAACGCCGACGGCACCGGCGAGAAGGCGCTGACGGCAGACGACAAGTGGGTGTACTGGGCGCCGTACTGGTACAAGGACGGCAAGCACATCATCTACACGGCGGCCGACCACTCGGACCCGCTGGGCCGGCCGAACTACGACCTGTACTGGATGAACACCGAGACGGGGAAGACCACCCGCATCACGCACGCGCCGGGGCAAGACGTGTTGCCGGTGTTCAGTCCGGACTACTCGAAGGTGATGTGGACCACCAGCCGCGACGGCCGCAGCCCGACGCAGCTGTACATCGCGGACTTCACACCGCCGAAGGAGTAAAGGAGCAGCTCGCGCCACGCCGTCAGGAAAGCTCAGCTTGCTGTCCTGGCGGCGTGGCGCTTTTGCGCGACCATTCCTGAATTCTCCTCGACCACACTGACCGTTCCGCGACCAGCCATCAAGTAGAACGGGCCGCCGGGGTTGCCCCCGACGGCCCGCCTGCCTGCGACCGACCGGCATCCCGCTAATGCCCGTTGGAAGCCATGCGGGGGCTGCCATGCACCCCGCGTGCCGTTACATCCCCGGCACTTCCCAGCCGCGGCGGTACTCGCGGCGGACGAACCGGTTCGCCGCGTCGTTGTTCGTCACCCGCAGCGCTTTCGTGTCCCACGTCAGGTCCGTCTGCGGGAAGCGCGTCGCCAGGCAACCCAGCAGCACCATCTCCGTCAGCGGGCCGCTGTAACTGAACGGCGCGCTCGTGGTGCCGTTGCCGCGCACGGCCTCGACGAACTGGAGGTAGTGGTCATTCCCAGTGGTGCGCGGCATGGCGTAATCACGGAACTTATCGGCCGGCAGGAGTACCGGCGGGCCGATGTACGGCGAGTACATAACGCCCGCCTCGCCGATGTAGATGGAACCCTGGTCGTTCAGCTTGCGGTCGCCGATGAGCGCGGCCACGTCGGCCGGCGGACGGGCGTTGCCGTTGTACCACGTCAGCGCCACCCGCTCCGTCGTATGTCGGGTGCCGGGGAAGACGTAGCGTACCTTCACGTCCAGCGACCAGTTGTAAGCGTTCGGCCCCGGCAATTCGGAGCGGATGGTCAGCGGGTTGCCAACGCCCAGGGCGCCGAACACCGGGTCGAGGATGTGGCAGCCCATGTCGCCGAACGTGCCGGTGCCGAAGTCGAGCCGCTTCCGCCAGTTGCCCGGGTGGTAGTAGCCGTTGCCGATGAACGGCCGGTCCGCGGCCACGCCGAGCCACTTGTCCCAGTCGAGCCCCTTCGGCACCGCGTCCTTTCGGTCCGGCTTCGGGGCCGTATCGCCCCACGACTTGCCGCTCCAGGAGTGAACCTCCTTCACCTTCCCGATCGCGCCGGCGTGGACGAGCGCCACCACCTGCTTGTGGACCGGGTGCGAGTGGATCTGA
The DNA here is from genome assembly GCA_046350095.1 of Gemmataceae bacterium. Classification (GTDB taxonomy): domain Bacteria; phylum Planctomycetota; class Planctomycetia; order Gemmatales; family Gemmataceae; genus Urbifossiella. Next base: position 384,735 of record JAXMBA010000008.1, on the reverse strand, counting down.
ATCCCCATCTGCGTGACGAGGCGCTTCTCGGCCGCGACCTCCGTCAGCCGGCGGGCCTCGTGGATGGTCTGTGTCAGCGGCTTCTGGCCGTAGACGTGCAGGCCGCGCTGCATGGCCGTCATGGCGATCGGGCCGTGCATGTGATCGGGCGTCGAGACGTTCACCGAGTGCAGGTCGCGCTCGCGCTCCAGCAGTTGCCGGTAGTCGGTGTAGACGCGGACGTCCGGGAAGCGGCGCTTCACGTTCGCCAGCCGGGCCTCGTCCACCTCGCACACGGCCACGAGCTTGAGGTGCGGGCTGCCGGCGAGCGACTGAATGTCCGACCACGCCATGCCGTCGGCGCCGAAGCTGGCGTGGAGCACGGTCTCGCTCGGCCGGGCCTGGGCGAAGTGGCGGAACACGAACGGCACGGCGAGCCCGGCCGCGAGCGCGGCGCGGCGGGTGGGGCGGGGGGTCGGCATCGAAGACTCCGGAGGGGAACGCGGGCGGAAACCAGAGCGTAAGGGAGGGGGTGGCGGCACGCAACCCCGCGGTTTACGCTATTCACATCCGCCCGGAGAACCCACCCCATGCGCGCCCTCGCAACTTGCACCCTGTTCGCAGTCGCGGCGTTCGCGCTCGCCCAGGACATTCCGCCACCACGGCTCGTGAAGAAAGACCCGGTGAAGTACCGCGCCGGCGACATGAAGCGGCCGCGGCCGCCGGTCGTTGAGCCGCCGGGTTGGGGGAGCGACGAGGCGCCCGGGAAGCCGCCGGCGGATGCAACCGTGCTGTTCGACGGCACCAGCCTCGCGGCGTGGTTCAAGTCGGGGAAGAAGGCCGGCGACCCGGACGCAGTGCCCCACTGGAAGGTCGAGAACGGCTACGCCGAGATCGTCCGCGGTGGCGGCATTACTACGAAGGCGAAGTTCGGCGACGCCCAGTTCCACATCGAGTGGGCGACGCCGAAGGAGGTGAAGGGCAACGGCCAGGGCCGCGGTAACAGTGGCGTCCACCTCGGCGGCTTCGGCGAAATCCAGGTGCTCGACTCGTTCGGCAACGACACGTATCCCGACGGCCAGGCCGCGGCGTTGTACGGGCGGTTCCCCCCACTGGTGAACGCAAGTCGCCGCCCCGGCGCGTGGCAGACATACGACATCATCACGCGCCTCGCGCGGAAGGACGACGCCGGCAAGGTGACGAAGCCGGCACTGATCACGGTGCTGCACAACGGCGTACTGGTTCACCACGCCGTCGAGTTCGGCGGGATCGCCAACGAGTTCCAGTTGCACCTGTCGGACCACAGCAACCCGGTGCGGTACCGAAACGTGTGGGCCAGGAAGCTGAAGGACTACGACGAGGACGGTACCCCACCGCCGGAGCCGAAGACGCCGTAACCCACTGGCGGCGGCCGGGGGCGCGGGATAGGCTGGTTGCAATTGCTCACCCTCCCCCCTGCCCCGCGAACGCCAATGACCCGCCCGTTCCTCGCCGCGTCGCTCGGCCTCGTCGCCACCGCCCTCGTCAGCCTCTCCGCGTCCGCCCAGCCGCCGGACCAACTCGCCAAGGTCGAGGCGGCGTTGCCCGAGAAGGCGCCCGCCACCCCGAAGGCGCCGCGAAACATCCTGGTCTACAGCCGCACCGCCGGGTTCCGACACAGCTCCATCGCCATCGGGACGCGCGCTATCATCCTGATGGGTGACAAGACGAAGGCCTACACCGCGTTCGCCACCGAGGACGAGTCGTTCTTCGAGCCGGAGAAGTTGGCGAAGTTCGACGCCGTGTTCATGCTCAACACCACCGGCAACTGCCTCCGGCCGAAGGGCGGCGACAAGGCCGCCCAGGACCAGCGCGAGGAGGCGCTAAAGAAGAGCCTCGAGTCGTTCGTGGCGTCCGGGAAAGGTCTGATCGGCGTTCACTCGGCGACCGACACCTACGGCGGGTGGAAGGCTTACAACAAGATGATGGGCGGGGCGTTCGACGGCCACCCGTGGAACGCCGGCGGCAAGGTCGGCGTCAAGAACCTCGACCCGACGCACCCGATCAACGCCTCGTTCAACGGCGCCGGCTTCGACATCACCGACGAGATTTACCAGTTCCGCGCCGACACCGCCGTGCAGGGCGAACGCCGCTACCTGCTGGCGCTCGACGGCGAGAAGACGAATCTGAAGATCGGCAAGCGGGCGGACGGGTTCTACCCCATCAGCTGGGTGACGACCTACGACAAGGGCCGCAACTTCTACTGCTCGCTGGGCCACAACGAGCACATCTTCTGGAACCCCGCGGTGCTCCGGCACTACCTGGCCGGCATTCAATATGCTCTCGGCGACCTGGAGGTCGACGCCACGCCGACGGCCGCCAAGAAGTGAGCGCGGGGCGAGACGACGCACTGGCGATCTGGTCGGCGGCCGTTCGCGCTGCCGACCCGGAACGTCTCGTCCGTGAATCGCTGGCGCGTGACCCGCTGCCGCCTGGGCAGCGGCTCCTCGTTGTCGGTGCCGGAAAGGCCGGGGCCGCGATGCTCACCGGCCTCGGCGACCACCTCGCCGCCGCAACCGGCATCGTCAACGTCCCTGCCGGCCAGGAGGGGATGCGGATTGGCGTTCGGTTGCACGCCGCTCGCCCGGCTGGTGTGAACGAGCCGACCGCGGCGGGCGTCGCCGGCGCCGAGAAGATGCTGGAACTCCTCGCCGACGCCGGCCGCGATGACGTGGCCGTCTGCCTGCTCTCCGGCGGCGGGTCGGCACTGTTGCCGGCGCCGGCAGACGGCATCACCCTCGGCGACAAGGTCGCCGTCACCCGGTTGCTACACCGCAGCGGGGCGACGATCGACGAGATGAACTGCGTCCGCAAGCATCTGTCGCGGGTGAAGGGCGGGCGCCTCGCGGCCGCGTTCCGCGGCAAACTCCTCCGCACGCTGATCGTGTCCGACGTGGTCGGCGACCCAGTCGACGTGATCGCCTCGGGCCCGACCGCCCCCGACCCCACCACGTTCGCCGACGCCGTCGCCGTATTGGCGCGTTACGGCCTGACCGAGCGCGTACCGCCGGCAGTGAACCAAGTGCTGGCCTGCGGCGCGAACGAGACGCTGAAGGTGCTTCCGCCGAACGTCGAGAACCGCGTTATCGGCAGCAACCGCGGCGCGCTGGACGCTGCGGCTGCGGAGGCCGAGCGGCGTGGCTACCGCGTCCTCGACCTCGGGGCGTTCGTGGAAGGGGAGACCGCCGCGGTAGCGACGGCGGTCGCGGGTGTTGTGCGGAGTATTCGCCGCGACGCGAAGCCGCTCGCCCCTCCGGCGTGTGTCCTGCTCGGCGGCGAGACCACGGTGTCCCTCGGCGACGATCCCGGGAAGGGCGGCAGGAACCAGGAATTCGTTCTCGCTCTGACGCTGAAGCTCGCAGCGACGCCCGAGGGGATGGCAGGCGTGACCGTGCTCAGCGGCGGCACGGACGGAGAGGATGGCCCCACCGACGCCGCCGGGGCTGTAGCCGACAGTGGCATCCTGGAACGCGGCCGTGGCGCCACCGAGCACTTGCAGCGGCACGACGCCTATCCCTATTTCGCCGCCACGGGCGACCTGCTGAAACCGGGTCTAACGGGCACCAACGTCATGGACGTGCGTGTCGTGCTGGTGAAATGAAGAAGCCCGGGGACGGCCGTCCCCGGGCTTCGTGTCGAACGGTGCCCGGTCCTACTTGATCCGCAGCGTCACCACCTCGCCGGGGCGGATGGTGCTTCGGGTGGGGGCCGCGGCGGTATTTGCCGAGAGCAGTTGGTAGCTGAATTCGCCGGACACGACTGCGATGTCCTGCGTGGCGTTCGGGGCGACACGGTGCGTCCGGCCGTTGACCACCATGGTGATCTCGACCGGATACTCGTTCACCACGCGCACCGTGCCCTGCTGAGGGGCGGCGGGCACAGGGTTGCCACCCGGCATCTGGTTCGGCACGCCGGGGATCGCAGGTCCGGTGGCCGCCGGCCGCAGTGACGTGGACTTCAACGTCTCGAACTGCGACTTCAGCAACGCCACTTCGTCACGCAGTTCCTTCAGTTGCCGCACGACGCCGGGGTCGGAGGGCAGCACGACGCCGGTCTCGTCCTTCTTCCCCTCCAGCATCTCGGTGAGCTTGGCGAGTGACTTCTGAATGTCTTCCAGCTTTTGGTCGGTCGTCTTGGGGGCGCCGCCAACCTGGGCGGGGGCGGGCTGAGGGATCATCAGGGCGCCGCCGAGGACGGCCGCGGCGGCGGTCGACTTGAACGTCATGGGGTCGGCTCCGGGTGTCGTCGCTACGGGTACGGCGGGGGCAGCCGGCGGTGGCACGGGAAGCGCCGGTGCCAGAGGGCCTGCGACCGGAGCCGGCATCGGCGGCGCCGCGGGTGGCGCGGCCGGGCCGGCGACCGGGGCCGGAACTGGCGCCGGTGCCACGGGTGTCGAGGCCGGGGGAGGAGGAAGCGCGAACACGTCGCGCTCCGACGGCAGCACCGGCCCCTGCGGTGGCTTGGCCCGGTCCGCGACGCGGGGCGTCGGCGCGACCTGCGGCGCGGCCTTCCACGCGGCGTCAGTTTTGACACTATTCCCCGTATCAGCCGAACGCAAGGGTGAAACCACTTTCGACGGGGCCGGCGGTTCTGCCGGCGGGGCCGACTTTGCGGGTGGCGCGGGCGGGGTAAGCGGGAGCACTGGCTCGACGGCAACTTTCGGCGGGACGACCGGTACGGCGGGCAACTTCGGCGTGGCCGACGACTTGAACTCCAGTTGCACCGGTGGCGACGGAACCGGCGGCGTGCCGGGCAGAGCGGGTAGCGACGGAACCGGCGGCATGCCGGGCAGAGCGGGTAGCGGAGGAACCGGCGGCTGCGGGGCCGCGGGCAGAATTGCACTCGCGGGGATGACCGCCCCCGGGGCCGGCGGCAGCGGCGTGCTGGCGGCCGCGGCAGGCGACAGCGGCGACGACGACCGCATCCACTGCGGTGGGGTCTGGGCCGTCGCGCGGCGGTCCGGGGCGAGCAGCGCGACGCCGCACGCGGCCACCACGACCGCGACCGCCGCCTTACACCACCGCCGCGTCACCGTCCGCATGGGTTCCCTCCCTGGACCGAAAGCCCGGGGGCGGCCCCGGGCTCGGCTACTAGCGCTCCTCGTACTGGGCGATCCGGTTGACCGGACCGTCGCCCTCGTCGGCGTAGTCGGACGGGGCCCAGAGCTCCATCTGGAAGGCGTCCTCGCCGCTGTCCTCGTAGTAGTTCCGCAGCACCTTGGTGGCGCGGAAGTCGTGGTCGCGGAAGAACACCTGGGCGTCGATGTTGCGCTCTCGCACCGCGAGCGTGATCTTGAGGCGGCGGTGTGTCGTCAGCTTGTGGACCAGCTTGCCGAGCATCTGCCCGCCGATCCCGTTCCGCCGGGCCAGCGGGTGGACGGCGAAGTTCAGGATGTGCAGGCGGGTCTTGTGGAGCTCGTAGATCATGAACCCGGCCACCCGGACACCGGGGGCGGGGCCGACCGGCTCGTCGGTCTCGGCGACCATGCCGATGCAGTTTCTCTGGCGAAGGCAGCGGAGGAAGTCGTCCTCCGTCCACGCGTACTCGAAGCTGGCCCGCTCGGCCGCGAGCACGTCCGGCATGTCACGCCGGATCATCCACCGGATGTGCAGCTTCTGCCGCTGGCGCTGCGCACGTCCCACGCTCATGAACGGGCTCCTTCCCCCGCCCGGGCGGACCCGGGTCGAAAGCCGCCGGATGGTATCCTTCACCCCCGCCAACCCGCAACCCCGCCCCCCAGCGGGGTTGCGTCACCGCGCTTCTCAACTTGACGGTGTGGCGCGATCGCCACGAACTTCTCGAGGAGGCAGGGACCAGGAGACATCTTCGGATCGTCTGCTTCCTGGCCCCCGGCCCCCGGCTCCTGTTCCCAACTACCGCTGCTCCATGTAGAACGTCGTGCTCTCTTCCTTGACCAGCGGCGCCCGTAGCTGGTCGGACGACAACTGCACGCGGAACGGCAGGGCGCCCGCGGCGTTCGCCTTCACCCGCACGCGGTACACGTGGTCGGCTCGGGCGCCCAGGCTCGGGATCACTTCGAACGTGACCTGCTGGCCCTGCGCCCGCACCGCCGCGGCCTGGTTCGTCGCTCCGGCCGTGGCGCCCATGAACTCGGTACCGTCGGCGAGCACCGCTACCAGTTGCACGTTCTGGCACGGGCCGGTGCCGCGGTTCGAGACCTTGATCTCGTAGGTCGCCTCGCGGCCGACCATCACCGGGTTCTCCAGCACGGTCACGTCGAAGCGAACGGCGGCGACACCCTCGGCGGCGATTACCGATTCTGTCCGCGCCTCACGCCCGCGGCCGGCCGGCCGAACGGCCACGCCGGAGGCCGTCGCGCCCACCGGCGTGACCTCGGCCGGCACCGACTGGGCGACCGTCCGCAGGGGGCTGCCGTCGGTCGCGGTCGTCGCCCGCAGGCGTAGCGTCACCTTCTTGTTCCCGCCGGCCGGCAGGCCGGGCAGCCGCCACGACACGGTGCGGGCGTTACCCGTCGCCACCGCCCCGCCGTCGCTCGCGCTGGCGAAGTCGAACCCGTCCGGCAGCACCGAGTGGAGTTGCACCGGGTCCGTCGCCGCAGTTCCGGGGTTGGTCAGCTCGATCTCGAAGGTCGGGTCCGTGCCGCCGACCAGGCACTTGCCCGGCCCGGCCTGGCGGACCGCCAACATCGGCTCGATGACGTTCATGGCCGCCTTCGCCGTGGCGTCCGGGCTGCCGTCCGCGGCGGTGACGATCTGTAGACTCTGGAGGCCGGACTTGGCCGCGCCGAGCTTCAACTCGACGGTGCGCGTCTCGCCGGCCTTCACCATCGGCAACTCGGCCTCGATCAGCCCGCCCTTCTGGGCCTGGGCGTGGTACAGCCCGTCGGACAGCGTGGCCTGGACGAGCACGCGGTTGGCCGGGCCGGAGCCGCTGTTCGTGACGTTGATGACGAACCGGGCGTCGTCTCCGGCGCGGGCCGACTCCGGCCCGCGGACCGTCGTGGTCAGCCGCGGCCGGGTGACGTGCGTGCGGCCGGATACGGCGGCAGAGAACGTCACCGTGGCGCGGGTACGGGCTTCGCCCTCGTCGCCGGCCTTCACCTTCACCGTGAGGTGCCGCTCGGCACCCGCGTCGAGCGAGCCGAGCGACCACACGAGGCGGTCGCCGTTGAGCTCGGCCTGCGGTTCGCAGCCGACGAAACGGGCGCCGCCGGGTAGTTCGTTCTCAACGCGGACGTGGGCCACGGCCCCGCTACCGCCGTTCCGGACGATCAGCTTGTACTGGTACTCCTGTCCGAACGACACCGTCTCGGGGCACACCGCCTCAACCACGACCGACGGCGTGGCCCGGGGCGGCAGTGCGACGGCCGGCGTGGCGACCGGCGGCGTAGCGACGGATGGCGTCTGCTGCGACGTCATGGCCGGGTTCGTAGCCGGCGGTGCCACCGGTGTGATCGGGGGCGCGGTCGTTGCGGTACCAACGGGCGGCACCAGCGGCGTGGCAACCGGCGGTGTGGCGCCTGGTGGCACGACAGCGGGTGCCGGCGGCACGACCGGGGCCGACTGTCCGACCGGCGGCAGCGCCGCGGGCGCGGGAACCGGGAGTGGTGTCATCGGCGCCGCCACAGGCGGAACCAGCGGCGGGGCCGGCAGTGCGACCGGGGTCGGCACGAGCGGCGGCGCGGCCGAGGTCGGCACGCCTGACGGCGTGGCCGGGGAGCGGCCCACCGGCGGCACTACGGGCACCGGCGGCTTCGGGTCGTCCGCCGTCGGAAGCGGGCCGAACTTCGACAGATTCGGCTCGGCCGTTGAGGGCGCGGTGCCACCCTTGAAATTCGGGATGTCGAGATTGGGCGGCGGCAGGTCGAAGCCGCTCGCAGGTCGGACACCATCGGCGCCAGCCATCACCGGGGTGGTGAGGCGACCCTTGTTACCCGACTGAGACGACTGAAGGTACCCCGGGGGTGTCGGCAGCACGCCGCCGGCAGGCTGAACGCCGCTCTGCTTCGGCGTGTAGCCGCCGGGCGGGGCGGGCGTCGGCGACCACTCGCCGAACGGCCGCACGGTGGTCGCCGGCTGCCCGGCGGGCGGCAGCTTGCCGGTCGGCGGCTGCTGGGCGGTGACCGTCCCGAAGGCGGCCAGCCCGACCGCGGCGGCCGACACCGCGGCGCGGAAAAGGGTTCGAGAACGCACGGCCTGGTCCCCCTGGGCGAAAAAGTCCCTGTCCCCGAGTGCCGCGTCAGCCCGCGGCCGGCGTGTCTCCCCCGGCCCTGCCGCCCTCCCCCGAAGGCGGCGGAGCCGGGTATTTGATCGCGTTCTTCGCCGTCTTCGACCGCACCGCGTCGCTCAGGTCGATACCCGTGTGGACGCTCAGTAGAAAGAGGCAGTTGGCCACGTCCGCCATCTCGTCGGCCACCGCCTCGCGTAAGCCGGGTGTGTCGTCCAGCCGCCGCGACTCGTCGGCCGTCAGCCAGCGGAACACGGTGCACAGTTCGCCGACCTCGCTGGCCAGGGCCATAACGAGGTTTTTCGGCGAGTGGTACGGCTCCCACCCGCGGGCGTCGGCGAACCGGCGCATGTTCTCCTTGAGCGCCGCCACCGGGGTGGTCGCGTCCGACATTGCGGGCTGTCCGGGTTATTCGACTTCTACCGGGTCGCCGCCGTACAGTTTCCCCCTGCGGCGGCGACACGGGTTCAGGTCGCGGACCATATCGCGGCTGCCGGTCGTGTCAACGGCTTCCGGAGCGTTCGGGCCGATCGCCGCGGCCGGACTAAGCTAGACGGCGTGAAGCGGCGCAGACTGCGGGGGACGGATCAGCCACGCGGCCAGGACGCGCCCGTACCTCACCCAGCGAGGACGCGCCCGTGTCCCGCCCGCCGCTCGCGGTCGAGCTCCTCGATGCTCGTGAGGTCCCCGCCGCCGCGTTCCAAACGCTGCCCGTCGTCCCGGCCGACGACGCGGCGGTCATCGACTCCGTACGTGCGATCGCACTGCGGGGGCAACTCAGCGGCCGCTCCACCACGTCCCTCCTGGTCGCCGGGGACAGCAACTCGGCGACGATCGGCAGCTACTACAGCGGCTTCCTCGCCGGGTACGGCAAGCCCGACTACAACCCGACAGGTCTCGCCGCAGTGCGGCCGGACCTGGTGGCTACCGTGACCGAATTCCGCGCCGGCGGCTCGTTCGTGCGGCCGACGACGAGCGCGGTCCCCGGCTTTCGCGCGACGGACCTGGCGGCCACGATCCCCGCAGAGTTGGCGTCATCAACTGTCGGTGTCGCCGTCGTGATGATCGGGACGAACGACCTCATTTGGAATCAGCCAGAGTCGTACCGCGAGCAACTGCACACCATCGTTGGGACGCTCACCGCAGCGGGCGTCGTGCCGCTGCTGAGCACGATCCCGCCGAACACGTACAACGGCGGCGCGCTTGCGGGTCGGGTACCGGTGTTGAACCAGATCGTCGCCGACGTGGCCGGCGAGTTCCGCGTGCCGTTGTGGAACCTGTGGCGCGGCGTCTCGCCACTGCCCGGCGGCGGCCTGGCTCCGGACGGCGTCCACCTCGTCTACGACGGCGACGGCACGAGCGTGACTGGGTCCGGGCAGAACGTCCGCAACCTGGAGGCGTTGGAGGTGCTGGCTTGGTTCCGCCGCGTGGTTACTTCCCCGGCCGACGTGCCGGACGCGCGGGCCTGGTCACCACTGGCAAAAGATCAAACGGTGTTCGCCACCGGCCGCGACATCGGGCAGGCTGCGGTTGTGAGCGTGTTCGACACCGCGGGTCAGCTGCGGAATCAGTTCCTGGCGTTCGGCCCGGGATTCACCGGCGGCGTCCGCGTGGCGACGGGCGACATGACCGGCGACGGCGTGCCCGACATCCTGGTTGGAGCGGGCCCGGGTGGGGCGCCGGCGGTCAAGGTGATCAGCGGCGCAGACGGTTCCGAGGCGGCGAGCTTTTTCACGTTCGAATCATCGGCTCGCTCCGGGGTAAACGTCGCCGCCGCGGACCTGGACGGCGACGGCGTCGCGGAGGTGGTGGCTGGTGCGGGTGACGGCGGCGGCCCGGCGGTGGCCGTGTACCACGGCGGGGACTTCGCCGAAGTGGCTCGCTTCTTCGCCTACGAGTCGTCGTTCCGAGGCGGCGTCGCAGTCGCGGCGGGTCGCGTGAACGCCGTCGGCCCCGCGATCGTGACGGGGGCCGGGAACGGCGGCGGGCCGGTCGTGAAGGTGTTCCGCCTCGGCGAGTCTCGGCCGGTGTTCAGCTACGCCGCTTTCGACGCCGGCTTGCGGACCGGCGTGACGGTCGCGGTGCTGAACGGCGACGTGGCGACGGCCCCGGCCGCAGGGGCTCCACACGTCAAGCTCACGGACGCCGAAACGGGTGCAGAGCGGGTGAGTCTCTTTGCGCCGGTTACTGGTTCGGTACGGCTTGGGGTACTGCGCGGCGCGCCGGACAAGCTGCTGACGGCGGGGACGGCACGGACGTACCGCGGGTACGATTGGGAGGTGTTCGGGCTCGACGAGCCGGGCCGCGGCTACGGCGTGTACGTGGGTTAGTATCCCAACCAGTTGCGGCGTAGCGCAGTGCAGCGCTACGCCGCAAGCCGCGGACGAACTAGCTCAGATTGAGCGCCCCTGCCCCACAGAACTCGCTGCTGCCGAAGCGTTCGACGCGGTGGCCGAACCCGTGGGCCAGCGCCATCAGCAGTCGGTTGTGCGCCACTCGCGGGAACTTCAGCGACCGGCCCGTCTTGAAGTCGAGCCCGCCGCCGACGAGCAGGAACGGGATGTTGTCCAGGGTGTGCGAGTTCCCCTTCCCCAGCTCGTTCGTCCACACGATGACGGTGTTGTCGAGCATGGTGCCCGTGCCGCCCGGCTCGGGGGTGTCGGCGAGCTTGCGGGCGAGGTAGGCCAGTTCTCCGGCGAACCACTTGTTGATCCGCGTCAGCTTGTCCACCGCCGTCTGGTTCGTGTCCGGCTCGTGGCTCAGCTCGTGATGCCCCTCGGTGATGTCGAGCCACTTCATCCGCGCCATGCCGACCGAGTTCGTGTACTGGAGCGTGGAGACGCGGGTGAAGTCGGCCTTGAAGGCGTTCACCATCAGGTCGATCTGCATCCGGCTGATCTGCGGGATGCGGTCGTTGTCCTTCCGCACGCCGGGTTCGATTCGCGGCACCTCGTGCCCGGCCGCGGCGCGGGCGGCCCGCAACTCCTGCTCCATCTCGCGCACGAACGTGGCGTGCTCGTCGAGCAAGCGGCGGTCCGCGGCGCCCACGGCGCCTGCGACGCGGTTCAGGTCCGCGGTCACGTCGTCGAGGACGCTGCCGAGTAACTCGCGGTCCTTCGTGCGGCCGTAGAGCTTGTTGAACATCTGGTACGGGTCGTCGATCGGCGCCACCGGCTTGTTCGCGGCGGTGTACACCATCCGCGTCCAGGTGTCAGCCCGGTCGGGGACCATGACGCCGAATTCGAGCGAGCCGAACCGCGTGCGGGTGGCGGCGTCTCGCTGAAGAAATGAGCGAATTTCCTGGTCGATCGAGATGCCACTCGCCCAACCGGCGGGGGTGTGCGAGCCGCCCTGGATGTTGCCCGGGAAAAGTTCGACGCCCGTGAGCAAGCAGCCGATGCCGCGCATGTGTGCGTCGCCGTCCCCGCGGACGCGGTCGCAGACGCCGTTCAAGATCAGCGTCTTGTCCTTGAACGAGGCGAGCGGCGTCAGCGACTCGGGAAGGGCGAAGTCCGCGCCTTCCTCCTTCGGCCAGAACGCGCCGGGAATGACGCCGTTCGGGCTGAACATGACAACGAGCCGCTGCTTGCGGCGTGCCTGGTTCGCGAACCCGAGGCCGGGCAGGTTCCCGACGAACGGCAGGGCGGCGGCGCCGACGCCGAGGTCGCGGAGGAAGGCGCGGCGGGAACGGACGGCAGGCATTCGCAACTCCACTGGGTGAGGCCCGACGGGCGTCACGTTGATTATTGTTTCGGAGCCACCGGCGGGGGTAAAGCGGAAATCACGGCGACGCGGACGATTAGCTTTCGGATGCTGAAGTCGTCGCGGCTCAGGGCCGCGCCGAGCTCGTCGGGCGTGCGCGGGCCGTAGGCGCGGGTCGGCTGCTTAGCCAGGTGGTGGAACAGCTGCTCGGCAAAGGCCGTGTGAACCTCCGGGCTCGTCGCCAGGAAGCGTGCGAGCTCCCCGGGCCCGGCGAAGGTCACGTCGGTGCCGGCGCGGGTATGGTACGCGCCACTCGAGTCCACCGCCTTGCCGGCGTCACGGTCGCGGTACCGGCCGATGGCGTCGAAGTTCTCGAGCGTGAAGCCGAGTGGGTTGATGACCCCGTGGCACGTCACGCACGCCGCGGGTCGTGTCTGCAGCGCCGTCCGCTCGCGCGTCGTGAGCGTCGGGTGCAACTCGGCCGCGAACGGGGCGAACGCATCCTGCGGCGGCCGCAGCGTCAGGCCGAGTACGCCGCGGGCGAGGAAGACGCCGCGGTGGATCGGGGCGCTGTCGCTGGTGTAGCCGAACGTCGCCATCAGGTACGGGTGCGTCAGCACGCCGAACCGTTTGCCGTAGTCGAGCCGCACCGCCCGGAAGCCCGCGTCGTCGGCGACGGAGCCGCCGTACAGCTTGGCGAGCCGGGCGTTCAGCGGCACGGTGTCGGTCAGGAACAGTTTGCGGAAGTCGCTCTCGGGGCTCCAAACGACATCGTCGAGTAATAGTTCCAGCGACGTGCGCAGGTCTGCGGCCGCGGCCTCGTCGAAGCCGGGGAAGCGGAGCGGGTTCTTGCTCACGTCGTGCGGTTGGTCCACCCGCAGCCAGGTCAGCAGGAACTGGCGAATCTTCGCCCGCGCCCGCGGGTCGTTGAGCATCCGCTCGGCGTGGGCCTGGACCTGGGCGGAGGTCGAGAGTTGCCCCGCGGCGGCGGCCCGCACTAGCTCGTCATCGGGCCCGCTGTCCCAGAGCGCGAATGCCAGCCGCGACGCGACTGCGTAGCCGTCGGTGGTGCCGCCGATCTCCCTGTACAGGAACCGCGGCGACTTCAGCACCAGTAGGATGACGCGCTTCGCCGCCAACTCGGGGTCCGGCGTGCCGCCGAACAGCGAGTCGACGTAGAGCTTGGTTTCTTCCGTGGTCAGCGGCCGGCGGAATGCCCGCTCGGCAAACTTCGCAGCAAACACCTTCAGCTTCGTCGCGCGGTCGGGGGCGTCGTCGCGGGTGCCGGCCAGGTCGTTGAGGCGCGGGGCGAGGTACGAGACCGTTTCGAGCGCCGCCTCGGTCGCCGCTGCGTCCCACTCCTTGGACACGGTCGTGCCGCGCTCCCAGCCCAGGCTCCGGTCGTCGGGCGGGAAGGGAGTCGCAACGACGTAGCTCTCGGGTGCCCGCACCGGAGACAGGTGACGCGCCGGAATCACGGTCACGGCCCCGTGCGGCGGTTTCCAGAGCAGCGTCATCGACGCGGGGAGCAGCGGCGGGTTGGGGTTCTTCTTCGAGTCGTCAACGCCCTGCTTGGCCTTCGAGAACTCAAGCCGAATCGGCACCGGCCGCCCAGCGAGCAGGTAGAGGGTGGCGCGGAATTCGGTGTCCTTTCCGGACTTGACCCAGGCGTCGATCAGCGGCGTGCGGGTGTCGTTGACGAACAGCTTGGTGGCGTGCTCGGTGCGGACGACGAACTCGTACACGCCAGACTCCGGCGGCACGACCGAACCATCCCAGCGCACGGCGAACGTGTGCGGGGCATCGAACTTCTCCCCCGGCGCGGCCTTGCCCCAGTCAAACTTAATCTCAGGGTCGATGCGGTCAATGACCTTCTTGTTCCCCTGGAAACCGCGGGCGTTGTAATAATCGCCCTTCAACCCCTGCCGACCGTCGAGCTTCGCGGCCGGGCGAAACGCGCCGACAACGTCAGCGACGGCGTTGCGGTACTGGCCCACGGTGAGACGTGCGAGACTGATGCGGGCCGGGCGGATGCGGGCCTGAGCCGTGGGAGAGTAGAACGCGCCGTGGATGTACTCCGCGACGCGGGCCGACTCTGCGGCGTCAAGCTTATCCGGGTCGCCCTCCGGCATCGTTTCGTCGATGACCTTGGCGAGTTGGGCGACCGACTTCTCGCCGGCCAGGGGTGCGATCGTCTTCTTGGCCCCCTGCCCGTCCTTGCCGTGGCAGCGCACACAGTGCTCGGCGTACAACTGCTCGCCGGTTTTGGGCGCCTGGGCGGACACGCCGCCGGCGGTCGCCAGGAGCGCGACCAGGATCGCGAGGGGTTGGTGGAAATGGATCGACATCGTACGGACGACCCGGAGGCGGGATCGGGCGGGAGGGCTACTCACTAGCATCGGCCGGAATCCGGCGGAAGTCAAGGTTGTTGACCCACCCGTCAGAACAGCATCCCCCGCCGCATTAGTACTGACGCGTCCATTCCCCAGGCCACGAGGATGTGCAGCCCCGCCCCCGGCCAAACGGATTTCGTCACTAGGCTGACCACGCCCAAGGCCACGCCGGCAATGATTGACGCGAAGCACTCGGCGACCGGCTTGTGGAAGTGGATCATGCAGTACGGGATCACCATCAGGAACACCGAGTACGCGCCGAACCGGTGCTTCGTGCCGTGGACCAGGAACCCGCGAAAGAAGAACTCCAGGCCGATGAACTGCAACGCGTACGCCAGCTCCCAGCGGACCAAGCCCGCGTCGACGTCGGCCCGTGAGCCGACGCGGTAGAACGGGTACACCTCCTGGAATCGCGGCAGCGCCGAACACAGGTACACCAGCGGCACCATGACCGCGGCGAACGCGACGTACACCGGCCAGTCGGCAGCCACGCCACGGACGCCGACGCCGTAGTCGGTCAGTGGCTCGCGGAACGCGAGGGTGACGACGAGGCCCGGGAGCACGGCGTAGGTCGTGAACGCGCACAGCGCGAACCACATCAGACGGGCCGACTGCGAAGATTCCCACCGGAAAAGCGTGTCGATCACGTCGTCGGGGACGTCGAGCCACCGCAGCGGCGCGATGAGCGCGCCGGGGCTGCTGCAGTAATTCTGCACCACCAGGCTCACCGCTGCGACCAGCACGACGGTGACCGTTTTGCCATCGAACCCCGTCACCGTCTGGCGGTAAGCGAGCGAGTCGGCCTCGATGTGGCGCAGCGGCCCGGCGAACCATTGCTCCCAGGCGCGAACCACGCTTGACGCCATCGCTTTCCCCCGTGTCACCCGGCGAGTGTATCCGCCCCCGGCCGGACGGGCTACGATAACGAACACCCTCCCCCGGATTGACCATGAGCGACCCGTCGCAGCCGCCCCCGCCCGCCTATCCCGAGCCCGCCGCCGGACTGGGGGCGCTGGTGTCCAGCATGAAGCACGTCGTGCAGAACCGCGGCGTCGTCCGCAACCTCCGCTCGCTCCTCCGCGTTAACCAGCCGGACGGCTTCGACTGCCCGGGTTGCGCCTGGCCGGAGCCGAAGGACACGTCGCGCGTCGGTGAGTACTGCGAGAACGGCGTGAAGGCGGTCACGTTCGAGACCACCGCCAAGCGGGTGACGCCCGACTTCTTCGCGCGTCACACCGTCGGCTGGCTCCGCGGTCAGACGCACCACTGGCTGGAAAACCAGGGGCGCCTCACGCACCCGATGCGATACAACCCCGCCACGGACCACTACGAACCGGTGACCTGGGCCGACGCCTTCGCGCGCATCGGGGGCACTCTGCGCGGGCTCGACTCGCCCGACCGGGCCCTGTTCTACACGTCGGGCCGCACCAGCAACGAGGCGGCGTTCCTGTACCAACTCCTCGCCCGGCGGTTCGGCACGAACAACCTGCCGGACTGCTCGAATATGTGCCACGAGTCGAGCGGTACGGCGCTCGGCGAACAACTCGGCGTCGGCAAGGGGACCGTGACACTGGAGGACTTCGACCACGCCGACCTGATCATGGTGGTCGGCCAGAACCCCGGCACGAACCACCCCCGGATGCTAGCCG
Source organism: Gemmataceae bacterium (assembly GCA_046350095.1). Classification (GTDB taxonomy): domain Bacteria; phylum Planctomycetota; class Planctomycetia; order Gemmatales; family Gemmataceae; genus Urbifossiella. The sequence continues at coordinate 368,765 of JAXMBA010000008.1, read as the reverse complement.
AGCTCCAGAAGGCGGCCGAGCGCGGGGCGAAGATCATGACCCTCAACCCGCTGCGCGAGCCGGGTCTGGTCAGCTTCGTTCACCCCAAGCACCCGGTGCGGACCCTCCTGAATCGCGGCACGTCGCTGTCCACCCACTACTACCAGGTGCTCGTCGGGGGCGACCTCGCGGCACTCACCGGGATTTGCGCCCACCTCCTCTACGCCGAGGCGGCCGACCCCGGCACGGTGATCGACCACGACTTCATCCGGCACCACACCGACGGCTTCGACGCGTTCGCCGCGCAGATGAACGCCGCCGACTGGCCCACAATCGAGCGAGAGTCGGGGCTGACGCGAGACCAACTGCGCGAGGCGGCCGAGGTGTACCGACAGGCCAAAAATGTGATCGTCTGTTGGGCCATGGGCCTGACCCAGCACAAGCACGCCGTTGCCACCATTCAGATGATCGGAAACCTCCTGCTGATGCGCGGCAACGTCGGCCGGCCCGGGGCGGGGGCGTGCCCGGTCCGCGGCCACTCCAACGTGCAAGGCGACCGCACGATGGGGATCAACGAAAAGCCGCCTGCGGCATTCCTGGACGGGCTCCACCACGCCTTCGGATTCGCACCCCCGCGTACACACGGGCACGACACCGTGGGCGCGATCAACGCCATGGCCGACGGCTCGGCGACGGTGTTCATCGGCATGGGGGGCAACTTCGCCGCCGCCACGCCCGACACCGAATTCACCGAGGCGGCGCTTCGGAAGTGCGCCCTGACGGTCCACGTCAGCACGAAGTTGAACCGCAGCCACCTCTGCCCCGGCAGAGAGGCGCTGATACTCCCTTGCCTCGGCCGCAGCGAGCGCGACGTGCAGGCCACCGGCCCGCAGCGGGTGACGGTGGAAGACTCGATGAGCATGGTCCACGCCTCGGCCGGGAGCAACCCGCCCGCGTCCGAACACCTCCTGTCCGAGGTCGCGGTCGTGTGCGGCATCGCGGAGGCGACCTTCCCCGGCGGGGGCGGGATCGACTGGGCCGGGTTCCGGGCCGACTACGCCCGCATCCGCGAGAAGATCACTGCCACCCTTCCCCAGCTTTTCACCGGCTACGAGGAAAAGCTCCAAGCACCGGGCGGCTTCTACCTCGGCAACGCGGCCCGCGAGCGCCGGTGGGACACGGCCACCGGAAAGGCACGATTCCTACCGCACCCCATCCACCCGATGACGCTCCCGCCGGGTCAGTTGCGGCTGATGACGATCCGCTCCCACGACCAGTTCAACACCACGGTGTACGACCTGTACGACCGCTACCGCGGCGTCCACGGCACCCGCATGGTGGTCTTCCTCCACCCCGCCGACCTGGCCGAGCGCGGCCTCAAGGACGGCGACCCGATCGACTTGCAAAGCCACACCGTCGAGGACGGCCTCACGCGCACTGCCCGCGGCTTCCGGGCCGTGGCCTACGACATCCCCCGCGGCTGCGCCGCGGCGTACTTTCCCGAGACGAACGGCCTGGTCTCGAAGGACAGTTTCGCGCACCGCAGCCGAACGCCGCTGTCGAAGTTCATCCCGATCACGATCGCGGCGGGAGCATGAGCGTGGGCGAGACGACCGACGTGCGTGTCACCCGGTTCCCCGGCGGAATCGCCGACGCCGATCGGCTCGCGACCGAGGAGCCGTTGGAAATCCGAGTGGACGGTGACCCGTTCGTCGTGACCATGCGGACGCCCGGCCACGACGCCGAACTCGCCGCCGGCTTCTGCCTCACGGAAGGGCTCATCGACCACCCCGACGAGTTGGAGCGTGCCGAGCCCTGCACCCTGTCCGACTACGGCAACGTTGTGAACGTCACGCTCGCCGGCCGGGCCGCTGCCCGCTGGACCGCGCAGTGCAATTCGGCGCGGCGCGAGCTGTACCTATCGAGCTCTTGCGGCCTGTGCGGCACACGCACGATCGACCGCATCCGTCGCCGCATCCCGGCCTTGGCTGGCGGTTTCGTGACGGGGCCGGACGTACTCGTCGAGCTCCCGCGACGGCTCGCCGAAGCACAGGGCGTGTTCGCGGTCACCGGCGGATTGCACGCCGCGGCGCTGTTCCACCCTGATGGTCGGGTGCGGCTCGTCCGCGAGGACGTGGGCCGGCACAACGCCGTGGACAAGGTGGTGGGGGCGCTGCTCTTGAGTGGCCAGTTGCCGGCCGGACCGGGCGTGCTATTGGTGTCCGGCCGGGCGAGCTTCGAGTTAGTGCAAAAAGCGGGACGTGCCGGGGTCGGCTTCCTCGCCGCAGTCGGGGCGCCGTCGAGCCTGGCCGCGGATGCCGCCCGGCAGTTCGGGATGACGCTGGTCGGGTTCCTGCGGGGCGGGCGGTTCAACGTCTACGCCGGCGGCGAGCGGGTCGCCGAGTGCAGCCGCGCTTCCAGTTCGTCCGCCTGATCCAGAAACGCGGCTCGCAGGTTGTTTGCTTCCCAGCGGTCTTCGGGCTTCACGTACAGCTGCACCGGCCGTTCCTCCCCTTGCGGTTGGGGCCCTGGCAGCAGCAGCGTGCGGTCCACGGTGTGGAGCGCCCACTCGCCGACGCCGTTCACGACCCAGCCCGAAACGGCTTCCCACCGTACCCGTTCCCCAGCGCCGCTGGCTAGCGGCAGCAAGTCGAATCCGTCCCCGGGTTCGACGCAGACGCCGAACAGAGATAGCAGCGTTGGCGACAAATCCGCCGGCTGTGTCAGAGCCCAGACCCGCCGTCCTGCTTCCACCGCCCCGGGCAGGCGTAGCAGCAGCGGGACCTGCACAACTGCTTGATGCAGCCACGGGCGGTGCGGCCCGACCTGACCATGCTCGCCGAGGGGGTAGCCTCGGTCGGACGTGATCAGCCACGCGGCCGTGCGGTCGAGTCCGCGCGAGCGGAACATCTCGAGCAGTTCGCCGAGTTCGGCGTCGAACTTGGTGACGACCGCGGCGAAGCTGCTGTGCAGGAATTCGAGCGCGTACGGCTCGGAGCGATCGAACGGCCCCGTCGGCGGGTCGGCGAACGGCGGTACCGGCTCGGCGTCGTCGGGCGGCCCTGTCTCGTCCCCGTCGGCGAGGTACGCATCGAACACGTCCTGCGGCACGTCCCACGGCGGCGCGCAGCGGTCCGTTTCTACCCACAGCAGCCAGCGGCCGTCGGCGGGGAGGCGGTCCAGGACTCCGGGAACCTTGCGAAGAAAGTCGTCGAACGGGGAGGCGTCGTCGGCGTCGGGCCGGGCGTCGAACACTTCAGCCCAGCCGGCGTAGTAGGAGGGTGGGCCGTCGGTGTCGGGGTAGTTCGCGCGCACCAGCACTGTGCGGACCCCGACAGCTGCGAGTGCCTCCAGCAGGACTGGCCGAGCCTCAGGAGTATCCCCGGACATTGGCGGCACCTGATGCCGCCCGCTCAGCCAGGCCCGGCCGGCGGCGTCCGAGTCGGGGCAGTCGGAGAGGTGGCGGTCGAACGTGATCCCCTCGGCCGCGAGGCGGTCGAGGGTGGGGGTGACGACCCACTCGTTGCCGTAAGGGCCGAGCCACCAAGCCGGCAGGCCGCGGACGGCGAACACGATCACACTCATGACGTCCGATTCTACCGGGTCGCCGCCAGCGCGGCGGGGAATACGCTAAATCTGAACCCGCCGCGAAAGGACCGCAATTGCTCGGCCCGATCTTCAACCGCGAGCTGGTGACCGTCCCGCGCCGGTCCGGCCACTACGGCGGCCGCGCCGCCGTGGTCGGCCTCCTCGCCATCCTCGGCGTCACGACCTGGCAGGCCACGGTTGGTTTCGCCCGCGACGCCACCCTCGGCGAGACGGCCGCGTTCGGGCTGCTTCTCTTCCAGATCGTCGCGTTCGTGCAACTGCTTTTGACGATCTTCTTCGCCGCCCTGTCCGCGGCCAGCGCCGTGTCGCAGGAGAAGGACCGCCGCACGTTCGTGCTCCTGCTCATCACCGACATGCGCGACTACGAGATCGTGCTCGGCAAGCTGCTCGGGGCGCTGCTGCCGATCAGCGTGCAATTGCTCGTGACGGCACCGGTGCTCGCGCTCTTCCTGCTGCTTGGCGGCATTGACCCCGAGCAGGTCGTGCAAGCGGTGCTCGTGCTGGCGGCGTCGGCGGTCGCGGCCGGGTCGCTCGGCGGCCTCGTCGCGCTCTGGCGGGAGCGTACCTTCCAGGCGCTGGCGCTCGCGGTGCTCTTCCTGGTTCTGTACGTGAGTGCGGCCCAGGCCGTCGGCGTGTTCGTGACGCCCGCGGCGCAGGCGTGGCTCGACCCGTTCGCGGCGATGCAATCCGTGCTGGAGGCGGCTCCGACGGCCGGCCTCGCCCCGGCCTACGGGTTCGTGCTCGTGATGCTCGGCTGGGCGGTACTGCTCAACGGCGTGGGCATCGCCCGGCTGCGGGCGTGGAACCCGAGTGGCGAGCCGATCATGCAGCGCGAGGGTCCGGGCGTCGCGGCCGCGGCGAACGAGGCGGAGGAGATCGAAAAGCGGGCCAAGGCCCACGCCGCCCCCGGTGCGGCGCGCGAGGTGTGGCCCAACCCGGTGCTGTGGCGCGAAATCCGCACCCTGGCCTACGGCCGCCGGCCGCTTCTCGTGAAGCTGGCGTTCGGGGTGGCCCTCGCCGCGATCCTCTACTTCGCCGTCAGCGAACTCGAGCGCCCCGGCGGCCGGCCGGCGTTCGCCGCCGCCTACGGCCTCGTCCCCGTGGCGGTGCTGAGCCTACTCCTGGTGTCCGCTCAGGCGGTGACGGCGGTCACGTCCGAGCGTGACGGCGGGGCGCTGGACGTGCTCCTCGTCACCGACATCTCGCCGAACGAGTTCGTGTTCGGGAAGCTGCTCGGCGTCGCGTACAACACGAAGGAGTATTTACTCCCACCCTTCCTGCTGTCGGGCTACTACGCGCTGATGGGGGCGCTCACACGCACGCCCGCGGACGTGGGGGCGGGCACGGCGTTCGCCTACAACTTCGGCCCGCTGCTGGCGGTGCTGGTGGCGCTAGCAGTACTTCAGGCGTTCGCCATGATGCTCGGCCTCCACGTTTCCCTGCGGGTGACCGCGAGCCGGCTAGCGATCGTGCAGACGCTGGGCACCGTGTTCTTCCTTTCGGTCGGCACGCTGATCAGTATCTACCTGATCGTCATCAACGGTGGCAGCTTCGGCAGCCAGTGGGTGAGCTTCGTCTCGTTCCTGGTGCTCGGCATCGGCGGCCTCATGTACGTGCTCAACGCCGACCGCCCCTCTTGGGCGCTCAGCCTCGCGGCGACGGCGTGCCCGCTGGCGATGTTCTTCTGCGTCGTGAACATCCTCATCGCGAAGCCCGGCACGGAAGAGTCGGCCGACCCGCTCGGGCCGTTCGTGGTACTCGGCGGGGCGTTCGGGTTCGCCATCGCGGCGATGTTGGTGCCGCTGCTCAGCGAGTTCGACGTGGCCTTGGGCCGAACGACCCTCCTGGCCGATGAATAATGCCGTGCGAAGCCAACGGCCGTGTTTCAGGAGCCGACATGACTCGCCGCCTGCTCGCGCTGGTCGCAATCCTGCTTGTCGCCCCGGTCGCCCGCGCGCAGGACGTGAAGCGATTCCCCTCCGGGAAGCACGGCTCCGGCGAGCTGCGCTACATCGACGGCGTCCCCGTGCTGACCGTCCGAGGAAGCCCCGCCGAGATGGGTGAGCAGTTCGGAACGCTCGCGGTGAAGACGGCGCCCGACTTGGACGGCCTCATCCACCGCTTCCTCGAAGACACCGGTCAGAAGGGCCGCTACCCGCTCGTGCTGGCGATGGGTACGCGACTGCTACCCGGCTTCCCGGTACACCACCGCACCGAGATCGAGGCCTGCGCGAAGGCCGGGAACAGCGACCTCGGCCGGCACGTCTTCGCCAACACGGTCGCGGACTTGTCCAGTGGAATGGGCTGCTCCACAATCGTCGTTGAGCCTGGGCGTAGCAAGACCGGCACGCCGCTGTTCGGCCGCAACTTCGACTGGACGCCGACCCGGGGCATCACCGAGCACACGCTCGTGGCCGTGTACCGCGGCACCGGCAAGCGGGCGTTCGCGGCCGTGACTGTCAGCCCCATCACCGGCGTCGTCAGCGGCATGAACGACGCCGGGCTGTGCCTGACGGTTAACGAGATTCACCTGCGCCGGTCGAAGGACCAGGCCGCATTCAACTGGAAGGGGACGCCGATGGTGCTCGCCTTCCGCCGCGTCCTGGAGGAGTGTAAGACCGTCGCCGAGGCCGAGACGTTGTTACGCGGCATGGAGCGCACGACCAGTTGCTGCCTCACGCTGTGCGACGAGGGCGGCGGCGCGGTGTTCGAAATCACGCCCAAGACGTTAGCCGTGCGGCCGGCCGAGAACGGCGTGTGCTGCTGCACGAATCACTTCCGCTCCGACGACCTGAGCGTCGGCAACAAGTGCTGGCGGTTCGACAAGCTCGCCCCGCTCTACACCGCGGACGCGAAGCTCGGCGTGGCCGACGTGTTCGCCCGACTCGACGAGGTGAACCAGGGGAAGGCGACGCTGCAAAGTATGGTGTTCGAGCCGCGGGCGCGGGTGCTCCACCTCGCGTACGGCGAGGGGCCGGCGTCGAAGCTGCGGCCGGCGCGGCTGGAGTTGGGAAAGCTGTTCGACGAGAAGTGAATCACACCTGCAAGACGCCCGTCTTGAACGGCCGCCCGTCGTCGTGGCGGGTGGCAATTTCCAGCGCCATCACCAGCGCTGCCCGCGTGTCATCGGGGCGAACTACAGCATCGACCCACAGCCGGGCCGCAGCGTACCGGATGTCCGTCTGCGAGTCGTAGCTCGCTTTCACCTTGTCGCGTAAGGCCGCCAGCTCGACCGCGTCCGGCTCCATTCCCGCGCGCCTTAGCGCCTGCACCTGCACGTCGAGGAGCGTGGACGCGGCCTGGTCGCCGCCCATCACGGCGTACCGCGCGGTCGGCCACGCCAGTATGAGCCGCGGGTCGAACGCCTTACCGCACAGTGCATAGTTGCCGGCCCCGAACGACCCACCCGTGATCAGCGTCAACTTCGGGACGACACTGTTGGAGATGACGTTTACCAGTTTCGCACCCGCGCGGATGATGCCGGCCTGCTCGCTCTCGCGGCCCACCATGAAGCCGTTCACGTTCTGCACGAACAGCAGCGGCACTCGCAGTTGGTTGCAGTCCATGACGAACCGCGCCGCCTTGTCGGCCGAATCGACGTAGATGACGCCGCCGAACTGCCACGCCCCGTCGGCCGGCTTCACTCGCTTCTTCTGGTTGGCGACGACCCCGACCGGCCGCCCGCCGACCCGCCCGAAGCCGCACACGAGGCTCTGGCCGTAGTCGGCCTTGTACTCGTCGAACCGAGCGCCGGCGTCGAGCAGCAGGGCGAGTAAGCCTCGCACGTCGTACTCGCCGCCGGAGGTGAAGGGGGTGAAGTCCGCGGTCGCGGGCCCGACGGCCGTGTCCGCTGGGCGTTGCTCACCTGGTAGTAGACCAATCAGCCGTTTGAGCCGCTCGATGCACGCCTCGTCGTCCTTCACGCGGAAGTCGATCGTGCCGCTGACGGCGGCGTGCATCGCGGCCCCGCCGAGCGACTCGTGATCGACCACCTGGCCGATTGCCGCCCTCACCAGCGCCGGGCCGGCGAGGTAGAGGCCGCTCCCCTCCGTCATCAAGAGCGTGTCGGAGAGCACGGGGAGGTAACCCCCGCCGGCGACGCAGTTCCCCATGATCGCGGCGAACTGCGGCACCCCTGCCGCGGAGATGACGGCGTTGTTGCGGAAGATGCGGCCGAAGTCGTCTTCGTCCGGGAAAACCTCGTCCTGGAGCGGCAGAAACACGCCCGCGGAATCGACGAGGTACACAAGTGGCAGGCGGTTCTCCAGCGCAATGCGCTGGGCGCGGAGCACCTTCTTGACCGTGATCGGGAAGAACGCCCCGGCCTTCACAGTAGCGTCGTTGGCGATCACCATCACTCGCCGGCCGGTCACCGTGCCGATCCCGGTGACGACGCCGCCAGACGGGGCGCCGCCCCACTCGGCGTACATGCCCCAGCCAGCCCACAAGCCGAGTTCGAAGAACTCGCCGTCCACCAACTTGGTGACCCGCTCGCGGGCCGTGAGGCGGCCCTTCTCGTGCTGGCGGGCGACAGCCTTCGCCCCGCCGCCGAGGCGGATCGCGGCCTCTTCGGCACTGAAGTCGGGAGTTTCGCTGCTCATGCGGCGATTATACCGGGCGCGCCAGCGCCCGCAGTTCGGCCGGGATCGGGCCGCGCGGCGCCTCCTCCTTGCCCCGCTACCGCCCGTGACACGGTGATCGACGAACATTCGCAGTGTCGGCGTGCCGTCGGATTCCACGACAGCGGGCACCAGAAAGCACGCGAGCGTCGAGTGGCCGTGCGTCAGTTCGGCTCCGACGGGAGCGACGAAGCTCGCGGTGAGGGTACTGAAGTGCCGCCACGTGGCGTGAACAACCAGCGCCCCCGGATCCGGTCGGGGCGGCTCAGGCCGCGGGTCGGAGCCAGAGGCGGTTCAGCCCGCGCGGGGCGACGCGGGTCCGTGCGGCGTGCCACGCGAAGGCGTCGGCGAGGGTGTCCGCCAGCGGCCGCGACCGGTAACCCAGCTCGGCTGCCGCCCGCGCCGACGAGGCGAACCAGCACCGCGTGTTCATCCGCACCATCTCGAACGACGGAAACGGCTCGCGGCCCGTGAGGCGGTGTTGCAGTTCGGCGCCCGCCGCCATCGTCCGCATCCAGTTCGTGACGAGCACCGGCCCGAACCGTGGGAGGAGCCGCGGTCGCAGCCCGGCGGCTTCGGCCAGTGCGGCGAACAGCGCGGGCGTGCGGACGTTCTCGCCGCCGAGGACGTAACGGCGACCGGGCGCCCCGCGCTCGGCCGCCAGCAGGTGCCCCCGGGCCACGTCGCGCACGTCCGCGACGTTAATCCCCCCTGGCGGCGCGAAGGGCAAGTGGCCGCGCCAGTAGTGCAGGCACAGGTCGCCCATTACCGACGGGCCGGGGTCGTCGGGGCCGAATAGGTAGCCCGGGTTCACGACCACCACGTCGCGCCCGGCCGCGGCGAGCGCCGCGCCCTCTGCAGCCCGCTTGGCGCGAACGTACTCGACGCACACCGCTTCGCCGTTGCCGCAATCTTCCGTCAGAACGGCGCCACGGGTGGCACCCAGGGTGACGATGCTGGACGTGAGGACGAGTCGTGCCCCGAGCGGGAGCGCGTCGAGGGCGGTGCGGATGACGGCCGTGTGGGCACCCATCGACCGTGCCTTCGCGCCGCCGACGCCCACCGGGCCCGCGGTCACGAAGACGACGGTGCCGCCGTCGAGCGCGCGGCGCACAAGATCGGCGTCGGTGGCGTCGCCGGTCACTTCCTCGACGCCGAGAATCCCGAGCGGGGCCCCTCCGAGCGAGAGGGTGCGGACGGTCGCGCCCGACTCGGCTAATTGGCGGACGAGGTGCCGGCCGAGGAAGCCGTTGCCGCCGAGGACGCGGACCTGCCGGCCCGCCCAGTACCCACCGTTCCCGTCGTTCATGACTCCGGCCACCGTGGCAAGCTACTTCCGCATCCAGATGATCGCCGACTCGCGCAGTTCGGGTTCGGGCTTCGGCACCGGGGCGCCGAACAGCTGCTGCCCGTCCTCCGCACACGTCCCTTTGAGCAGCGCCCTCAGGGCCTTCCGGGCGAACCGCAGGGAGGTTGCAATACGGCCTGGGAACGGCGTCGCCCGCGACGCGGCGGGGCGGGCGTCCAGGTCGGCAACCAGTACCGGCGTCGGTTCGAGGTCGCGGGAGTAGACGCGGAACGAGCGGAACCCGACGCCACGCGCGACGTCGATGACGTGCCGCGGGGGCATGTCCTTCTCCGTGACGCCGTACTTGGCCACGTATTCGAGCGTGGGGCCGGACGTGGCGTGCCCCTCGCCGGGTTCCACGGCGAGGCACACCCCGCCCGGCTTCAGCGCGGCGAACACGCCCGCGAGGGCAGCCCGCTCGTCCTCGGCGTGGTGGAGGGCGTCGTAGAACAGCGCGGCGTCGAACTCGTCCCGGTACGTCATCGATTCGTAATCCGTGACGGCGAACTCGGCCGTCGCCACCCCGTAGCGCGCCGCGTTCCGCCGGGCCAACGCGATGGCGTCGCCACAGATGTCCTGACCGACGACGTGGTACCCGCGGAGCGCGAGAAATACCGTAGTCCAGCCCATCCCGACCCCGAGGTCGAGGACTCGCGCCGGCGGCGGCGGCAGGAGGGTGAACACCCTGCCGAGTTCGACGAGGTAGCGCGGGCAGTCGTCGTGGGAGAAGGGTTTGTCCAGCATGAAGCGGGTGCCGGCCTCGGCGTCGATGCCCGCGAAGAATCGCTCGATCTGGGCGACTTCACCTGCCTTGGGCATGACGGGCTCTCGGCGGCCGGGGTGGCACGATGGCCCGAATTACCCACTCCTCGTGGTCGGGGTCAACCCGAACTCACACCCGCGACCAGTCCTTACGCTGCCGGCTCGACGGGATTTTCAGCATCTTGCGGTACTTCGTCACCGTCCGCCGGGCGACGGGGTAGCCGGCGTCGTTCAGCTTCGTCACCAACTCCTCGTCCGAAAGTGGGTTCGCCTTGTCCTCGTCACTCACGATCTCCATCAGCTTCTGCTTCATCACCTCGTAGGCCACATCCTCCTGGGTCTGGACGTTCACCTTGCCGCCGCCGAAGAATCGCTTCAGCGGGAACACGCCGCGCGGCGTCTGCACCCACTTGTCGTCCACGGCCCGGCTCACGGTCGTCACGTGGACCTTCACCAGGTCGGCGATCTGCTGCATCTTCAACGGGTGGATGTGCTCGGGGCCGGCGTCCAGGAACGCCCGCTGGTGGTCGATGATGGCCTTCGTCACCTTCATCAGCGTGTTCCGCCGCTGCTCCACCGCGGAGACGAGCCACTGCGCCGACTGCAGCGACTTCCGCAACTTCTCTTTGGCCGCCTCGTCGAGCCCCTTCGACTTGTAAAGCTCGAAGTAGCGCTTACTGATGCGGATGTTCGGCACCCAGTCGTCGGTCAGCCGCACGTCGTAGTTGTCGTCGTCGTTCCGCTCCACCACCACGTCGGGGACGACGTACTGCACGCCGCTCTCGGCGAACTTGAGGCCCGGCTTCGGGTCCAGGTGGTGCAGTGCCTCGACCGCCTCGCGGATGGTCGGGATGTCGAACCGTGTCGCCTTCTGGATCACGGGAATGCGGTTGTAGCCGATGTCGTCCAGGTGGTCGCGGACGAGCACGCGCAGCACGTCGGCGCACGGCGTCTCGTCGGTAATTTGCAGCAGGAGGCACTCGCGGAGGGAGCGGGCGCCGATGCCGGGCGGGTCGAGCTTCTGGATGACGCTGACGAGCACGTCCTCGACCTCGTCCTCGGTGACGAGTTGGTCGTAGGTCTGGGCGATTTCCAGCAGCGTGATCGGGCTGAACGTCTCGCGGGCCTCCGACTCGTCGTCGGTCTCGCGGCGCTTCGTCTTGATGCGGGAGCCGAGGTAGCCGGTGCGGTCGATGAAGCTGCACACGTGCTTGGCGAGCGCCCGCACCTCGGGGTCGAGTTCCAGCTCGCCGAGCTGCTCGTCGAGGTGGTCCTGGAGCGACCGCGGGCGGTCCGGCATGTTCGCCATCGCGTCCATCTTGCGGTCGCCCTCTTCTTCCAGGGCGCCGCGGCTCACGCGGTGCTCCTCGTTGAAGTGGTCGTCCCAGTCGCGGTTCAGCGCCTCCAGCCGGCTGAACTCCAGGTCGCCCGTTTCGTCGTGCTTCAGCGGCGCGTCGGGGTTGAACTCCTTCTCGGCCCCCTCCTCGTTCTCGCCGAGCGCCTCCTTCTGCTCTAGGAACGGGTTCTCCTGGAGTTCCTTCTCGATCTTTGCCTGCAGGTCGATGATGGGGAGTTGCAGGATCTCCATCGACTGGATCATACGCGGCGCGAGAATCATCTGCTGATTCATGCGCACCGAAAGGTCCATGCCGATCCGCATCCCGCTCATGTCGTCTCCGTCTCTGGTCAACCCGGGCCGACCGGGTGGGACTCGTCAGAACGCCCGGCGCCCCTGTAGGGCGTCGGTCAGCATCTGCGCATTCGCCAACTCAAGGGACGCACCGGAAGGCAACCCGCGTGCCAATCGCGTCACCGTTGCCCCGCTCCCCGACAGCACGTCGGCCGCGTACAGGGCCGTGCCGTCGCCCTCCAGGGTCGGACTCGTTGCCAGGATCACCTCCCGTACGCCGCCGCGCTTCACGCGATCGACCAGCGGCGCGAAGGTCAGGCGGTCCGGGCCGACGCCGTCGAGCGGTGCGAGGCGGCCGCCGAGCACGTGGTACAGACCTCGGAAGCTGCCGGCTCGCTCGAAGGAGGCCACGTCTCGGGGCGTCTCGACTACACACAGCACGGCGGCGTCGCGGCGCGGGTCCGAGCAGATCTCGCAGACGTCCCGGTCCGTGAGGGTGAAGCACTCCCGACACGGCCGGACGCGGTCGGCCACAGCCCGCAAAACCTCGGCGAGCGTCACGGCGTGCGACCGGTCACCCGCCAGCAGGAAGTGGGCGATGCGCTCGGCGCTCTTCGGTCCGATGCCGGGGAGCTTCGCCAACTCCTCGAGCAGCCGCCCGATCACCCCCTGCGGTTCGCCCACGTCACCCTCACAGACTTGCGGTGCGTCACGACAGGCCCGGCAGCCCACCGCCGAGCATCCCCGGCGGGAGACCCATGTTCTCGGCCATCTTCGCCGTCGCGGCGGCGACCTGCTCGCGGGCCTTCCCCATCGCGTTGTTCACGGCCGCGGCAACAAGGTCTTCGAGCATCTCGCGGTCGGTCATGGCGTCGGGCGTGATCACCACCGACACCACCTCCATCCGGCCGTTGACTTTCGCGGTGACGTAGCCAGCTCCCGCGGCGCCCTCGACGACCATCGCACCGAGCTGGGCGTTCAGCTTCTCCATCTCGTCCTTGAGCTTGCCGGAGTTCCCCATCAGGGACATCAGCGAGCCGAGCTTTCCGAACATCACGTCGCCTCGTCGGTGTCGTCGGTCGTGGCCGCGGGTTGGGGGGCGACCGCGGCGGGGTCGAACGCCTCGTCCACGTGCCACAGCTGCGCCCCGAGCGAGTCGGCCGCCTTCTGGAAGAGCGGCAGCGTCATCAGCGTCTTCTTTCGCTCCGCGGCGGAGGTCGCCGGCGATTTCGCGGTCGAGTCGACCGGCCCGCCACTGGGCGGGGCGTCGAAACGGACTGTGACGGGCTTCCCCGTCGCACGCCTCAGCGCGTCCTGCACCCGAAGCACACCCTGCTCGGTGGCACACGCCTGGTACGCGGGATTATACCCGGGGGGAAACCGAATTGCCAGCGAATTTGGCCCGAAAATTGCAGGGAGATTCGCCGATTCGAGTTGACTTGCGAGCAGCGGCGCCCGTTCGTGCAGAATTCGCTTCGCCTCCTGCCACACTGCGACGAGCGTCTCCGCGGTCAGTTCCCGCGTCACACCCTCACCGACTGCCGAATTATCCCATCCGGCTCGATCCACCGCCAGCATCACCGGGTGGTTTTTTTTTACACCCTCGGGCGTCCCCACGCCCACGGATGCCGCACCATTGCTGTCAGGCGCGACAATCGCAGGCCCGCCCCGTGCGATTGACTGGAGCAGTTGGCCGACCGAGAGCACCTCATCCATTCGGGCGAGTCGCACGGCAGCCATTTCTAGCAGCACCTGACCGTGTCCTGTGCCGCGCACGCGAGCTTTCGTCGTCGTCCACACGTCGAGCCCGGCTAGAACCGTGTCGAGGCTGATTCGCCTGGCGACCTTACTGACGCTCTCCAGAATGAGTGGCGAATGCGGGAGTTCCTTCAACTCCGGGGCACAACTGACAAGCATGAGCGCCCGCCAGTAGTCGATCAGCTGGTCGAGCAGCTCACCAACCTGGAGGCCACAGTCGATCCATTCGCCGACCAGGTTCAGTGCCTTCGCGGCGTCGCGGTCAAGGATCGCGGCGGCAAGCGCGATGACGCGGTCTTCGCCGGCTGTGCCCAGAACTGCGTTCACGTGCTCGGCGGTCAGCGTGCCGGTCGCAGACGCAAGCAACTGGTCGAGAAGTGACTGCGAGTCGCGCATCGAGCCGGCGGCGCGGCGGGCGACAAGTCTCAGAGCGTCGTCGTCGGCCTGGTGACCTTCGCGGCGCGCGATCGCCTTGAGTTGGTCGAAGATGCGGCCGGGGCCGACGTGGGCGAAGTCGAACCGCTGGCAGCGCGACAGGATCGTGACGGGGATCTTTTGCACTTCCGTGGTGGCGAAGATGAACTTGACGTGCGGTGGCGGCTCCTCAAGCGTCTTCAGCAGAGCGTTGAACGCACTCGTGGACAGCATGTGGACTTCGTCGATGATGTAAATCTTGTAGCGACCGCGGGTGGGGCGGAAGCCGACGTTCTGCCGCAGGTCGCGAACCTCTTCCACCTTGTTGTTGCTGGCCCCGTCGATCTCCAGCACGTCCACGTCCTCGCCTGCCGCGACGGCGAGGCAACTCTCGCACTTGTCGCAAGGCGTGGGCGTGGTGCCGGTTTCACAATTGAGCGCCTTCGCCAGGATGCGGGCGGCGCTGGTCTTGCCGACGCCGCGAGCGCCGGTGAACAGGTAGGCGTGGGCGACACGACCAGACTGCAGCGCGTTGACGAGCGCCTGCGCGACGTGCTCCTGGCCGATCAGTTCGGCGAATTGTTGGGGTCGGTAACGCCGCGCGACGACCGTGTACTCGGCTGTGGCGGGGTCCGGTGAGGGGGGGGTCTTAGCCATGTCACGGCATCTTACCCGCCGGCCGGGGCCGGTGCCATCACAGTCGTTGCTGCTGGCGTGGCGCGAACCCACGGGGTACGATCACCCCACCTCTCGGGAGAGTCGTCATGCCCCGCCTCGCCGCGCTCCTGCTCGCACTCGCACTCGCACCCACACTCGCCCTCGCGGGCGACTGGCCGCAGTTCCGCGGGCCGGGGCGCGACGGCAACTCCGCCGACACTGGACTGCTGAAGGCATGGCCGGCCGGCGGCCCGAAGCTGCTGTGGACGTTCGGCGAGGGCGGGGTCGGCTACGCCGGCCCGGCGGTGGTCGGCGACCGCCTCTACACCTGCGGCGGCAAGGGCGGCGACGAGTTCGTCTACGCCCTCGACCTGACGAAGACGCCGCCGGCAGTACTGTGGTCGGCGAAGATCGGCCCGCTGTTCACGTGGCAGGGGAACAGTTGGAACGCCGGCCCGAACGTCACCCCCACTGTGGACGGCGACCGCGTGTACGCCCTCGGCGGTTTCGGTGATCTGCTGTGCGTCGAATCCAACACCGGCAAGGAACTCTGGCGGGCGAACTTCGCCAGGGACTTCGGCGGCGAGGTGAACCCGATCGGCGGCGGCTTGACGCAGCCGTCGCCGCTTGGCTGGGGGAACAGCGCCGCCCCACTCATGGACGGCGACACGCTCGTCTGCGTGGTCGGCGGCAAGCGCGGCCTGTTCGCCGGGCTCGACAAGACTACCGGTAAGCCGCTGTGGCGCAGCGCCGACGTGCCGGAGCAGGCGCCGTACTCGTCGCCGGTGGCGGCAAAGATCGGCGGCCGCCAGCAGTACGTGAGCGCGACGAACAAGGGGCTCGTCGGCGTCGGCCTGAAGGGCGAGCTGCTGTGGCGCTACGACCGCGCCACGCCGTTCGACGACGTCGTGATTTCGACGCCGGTCGTGAGCGACGGCATCGTCGCGGTGAGCGTCGGCTTCGGCGAGGGGATCGAGGCCGTGCGGGTCGCCCCAGGAGCCGATCGCAAGCTGAACGCGACGAAGCTATACGCCTCGAAGGAAATTCAGAACCGCGACGGCGGGCTGGTACTGGTCGGCGACCACCTATACGGCCACTCCGAGCAGGGCGGCTGGGTGTGCGCCGAGTTCAAGACGGGCAAAGTGTTGTGGGCCGAGGGGAAGGCACTGGGCCGCGGGGTGATCTCGGCCGCCGACGGCAAGCTGTACTGTGCCGCCGAGAAGGGCGGGGCCGTGGTGCTGCTCGACGCCTCGACCGACGGCTGGAAGGAGTCCGGCCGGCTGGCACTGCCGGCGGCGTCGAAGCTGCGGAAGCCGCAGGGGATGCTGTGGACGCACCCGGTGGTGGCGAACGGCCGGCTGTACCTCCGCGACCAGGAACTGCTGTTCTGCTACGCCGTTAAAGGGTAACCGTTCGCTGCCCTAACTCACCACGGCACGCGGGACGCGGCCCGTGTGCCTGGCGCGCCGGAGGAGTGCGTCGTGCGTGGCCAGCTTGTACAGGTCGCCGAGCGTCGGGTAGTTGAAGCACGTGTCCAGAAACAGCTTCGCCCCGCCGCCGGCCATCAGTGCCAGCAGCCCGATGTGCACCAGCTCGCTCGCCTGCTCGCCGATCACGTGGACGCCCAACAGCTTCATGTCCGCCGCGTCGAACACGAGCTTCAGGAAGCCGATGCGGTCGCCGATGATTTTGCCGCGCGGGTTCTGGGCGTAGTCCGCCCGGCCGACCACCACCGCGTGCCCGGCCGCCACCGCCTCCGGCTCCGTCAACCCGGCGGCGCTCACCTCCGGGATCGTGTAAATCCCGGCCGGGAGGAACTTCGCCACCGCGTCCTTCTCGTCCGACCCGAACATGTGGCACGCCGCCACCCGCCCCTGCTCGGCGCTCGTGCTCGCCAGCGCCGGGAAGCCGATCACGTCGCCGACCGCGTAGACGTGAGGCACCGTGGTGCGGAAGTGCTCGTCAACCGCAATCAGCCCCTTCGGCGTCACTTGGAAGCCCGCCGCGGCCGGGTTCAGCTCGGCCGTGCGAGCCGAGCGGCCGGCGCACACCAGCACCTGGTCCACCTGCAACTCGGCCCCGCTGGTCAGCGTGAGCGTCGTCTCGCCGATCCGCGGCGTGTCGCACTTCGCCACCTTCTCGTTCCACCAGAAGCGGATGCCGGCGGCGGTCATCGCCCCTTGTAGCGCCGCCGACAGGTCGGGGTCGAGGAACGGTAACAGCTTGTCGCGGCCGTCGACGAGGTGGACGCGGGTGCCGAGGGCGGCGAACATACAGGCGTACTCGCTGCCGATCACGCCGGCGCCGATGACGGCCAGCGACCGCGGCAGCGCCGAGATGTACAGCAGTTCGTCCGAGTCGTGGACGCGGTTCGAGTGGAACGGGAACAGCCCCGGCCGGGCCGGCGTGGAACCGGTCGCCACCAGCACCTTCTCGCCGCGGAGATACACCTCGCCGCCGGGCGGGGTCGGCCGGACGACGCGAACGGTGTACGCGTCGTGGAAACCTCCGGTGCCGTGGACGACGGTAACGCCGTAGGCGTCGAGGCGGGCACGCATCTGCGTCGCCTCGGTGGCCTTGACCGCGCGCTCGTGACGGAGCAAGTCGTTAACCGTGAGCCCGCGGCGGAGGGAAAGGTCGACGCCGTGAAGCGCCCGGCTGCGGACGCCGCTGAGCGCCAGGGCCGTCTCCCGGAGCGTCTTGCTGGGGATGGTGCCGGTGTTGACCGCGGCCCCGCCGACGAGCGGCGTCGCCTCGACGATCGCAACCTTGCGCCCGAGCAGCGCGGCGGTCTCGGCCGCGGCCACGCCGCCGGGGCCGGCGCCGATCACGACCAGGTCGAACGGCAGGGCGTCGGGCATCGCGCGGCTCCGGGGGGCGGGATCATCCTACGCGGGGCGCTTCCGGTGCGGCCCGCGGTGTGGTATCACGGACGCAGCCACCGGAGCCGCCGCCATGCCGCGTCCGACCCCATCCCGACGGCCGTCCGCCGGCGTTCAAGTGTTCATCCTCCTCGCCGTGCTCGGCAGCGCGATGCTAGTTTGCGGCGGCGGCGTGGGAGCGCTGGTGTTTTTCGCCTTCCAGCCGGCCCCGCAGGACGCCGACAACGCGCCCGAGCAGCCGCCCCCGCCGACGCCGGAGCCCGTCCCGCAGCCCGAGCCGGCTACGACCAAGCCGATCACATTCGAGAAGCTCTGGACGACGCCCGGAAGCCCCCCGGTCAAGGAAGCGTTCCTGTTCCTTTCCGACGACGGCAAGCGGCTGTTCGCCCAGGACGTCGGCGGGGTGCGCGTGTTCGACGCCAACACCGGCACGCAGACGGCCCGTATTGCCGGTACCGGCGTGCCGCCGGTCGGCGGCGAGTTGCTCCCGATCGGCACCGAGCGCGTGATGGTGACCACGCCGACGCACCCGTTCCCGGTCGTGTTCCATGTCACCGGGACGCAGGCGGGCGAACTCCTGCCGCGGCAGATGCTCCCGCCGCCGGTGCCACGCAGCACCACGAAGTACGCCCTCAGCCCCGACGGCAGACACGCCTTCGTCGGGTCGAGAAACCCGTCCGGCGGGCCGCAGGGAAACAGCATGTTTCGCCTGTTCGACACCGCCTCCGCTCAGTCGATCGGGTCCGGCTTTTGGGAACCTGGGAGCGCGAAGTTCACGGCCGACGGTACCCGGCTGTTCGTCGCCGAGCCGACGGGGCGGTGCCGGTGGCTGAAGGTGCCCGGCGGGGCCCTCGACGGGGGCTGGCAGTATCCCGACGCCCGGGTGCCGGCGCCGCTGCTGTCGATGTCCGCGGACGGCGGGGTGATCCTGTACGCCGGAGCGCCGGCCGGCCTGGACCGCGGCCGGTACGTTCTCGACGGCAAGACCGGCCAGGTGCTCCGCCGCCTCAGCTTCGACCAGGCTTCCGGGCCGTCGCACGTCAGCGCGGACGGCCGCCGGTTGATCGAGTTGAGGGACGGAACCGTGATCGTGACCGACACCCGTAGCGGCACCGAGCTGTGCCGCGAGAAGGTGGTTGCCGACGGTGGGACCGTCGCGGTGCGCGCCGATGGAAGGGCCGTGGCCGTCCGCGACCCGGCCGACGGCGAACTGTCCGTGTTCACGCTCAAGGGCGACCCCCCGTCCGCGACCAGCCCGCTGCCGCCACCGCTTAGCCCGGTGCCCGACGCGCTGCCGCCGAATGCCTTCGCCGGCCCGTTCCCGCCGGCCGGCCCGTTCCCGCAAGCCGGCCAGTTCCCGATGCCGCCGCCGCCGATCACGACCACTCCGCGGCCCGCTCCGCCACCGGCGCTCAAGGCGCGGTGGACGGCCCCGGCGGACGTGGGGCAGCTCGCACTGAAGCCCGAATTCGCTCCGACGTTCACTCGCGACGGCGCGATCCTCCTCCAACACGGCGGCACCACGGGCCTGATCCTGGCCTACGACGCCGCCGACGGCACCCCGCTACCCGGGTACGCCGAGCACCCGGGGAGCGAGTCGCTCGGCTGGGTGGCCCCGTTCGCCGACCGCGTGGCGTCGTCCGGTAAGGACGGGAACGTGAAGGTGTGGATGGCCCGGACCGGGGCACCCGCGACCGATCTCGTGTTCCCGCAGTTGCCCATCCCCGGGAAGCAGACCTATGCCTCGTACAAGGCAGTCTCCCCCACAGGCCGCTACACGGCGCACGGCCGGCAGTCGCCGATGGGTGGAACGGCGGGACAGTTCCGCGTCATGGACACGACCACTGGCAAGGACGTGATCGAGGGGAACTGGCTGGCGTCGTCGGGGTCGGGGCACATCTCGTTCACACCGGACGAGCTGAGGGTGTTCGTCGCGAACGGCACGGGCAAGGCGGTGTGGTACAAGCTGCCGTCCGGCGAAAAGGACACCGAGTGGGGCGGTAAGGGGCCGCAACCGACCAACCGCGTGGCGTCGGTGTCGGCCGACGGCGGGCGGGTCGTGTTCTACGGGAAGCTCAACACCTCGCTGGAAACGAACATCGTGGACGGCCGCACGGGGGCGGTGGTCCGGCCGCTGAACACGACGGGGTGGCAGCCGGCGGTGGCCTCGCTGTCGCCGGACGGGGCTCTGGTGGCGCTGCCCGTTCAGGATTTGCGCGACGGCATCCGGTGGCACGTCGACGTGACGGAAGTGGAGACCGGGAAGAAGGTCGGCCGCGTGTCACCGCCGCGAGAGGGGAGCGACGACGTGCCAATCCCGCGCTTCGCGCCGGACGGGAAATCCATCGCGGTGACGTTCCGCACGGCCCGACAGATCGCCGTGTACGCGTCGCGGCCGGAGTAGCCGGTCCCTCACCCCGCGAGATGCCTTACGAGCTCGTCGGTGATGGTGGTTGTGGTGCCGCTACCGCCGAGGTCCGGCGTCAGGCCGACGCCCGCTTCGAGCGTGAGTTTCACCGCCCGCTCGATCCGCGCGGCGGCGTCGTGACGGCCGACGTGGTCGAGCAACATCGCCGCGCTGCGGGTCACCGCGATCGGGTTCGCCAGCCCCTGCCCGGCGATGTCGGGCGCGCTGCCGTGGACGGCCTCGAACACCGCGTACTTCCCGCCGAAATTCGCCCCCGGCACCACGCCCAGCCCGCCCACCAGCCCCGCACACAGGTCCGATATCAGGTCGCCGAACTGGTTCTCCATCACCAGCACGTCGAACCGCGTGGGGTCGGCCGCCAGTTCCAGGCAGACGTTGTCGATGGCCTTCTCGTCGAACAGCACGAACGGGTACTCGTCGGCCACGGCGCGGGCGCATTCCAGGAACAGCCCGTCCGAAAGCCGCATCACGTCGGCCTTGTGGCAGAAGGTGACGACGCGCCGGCCGCGGGCGCGGGCCAGCTCGAACGCGAACCGCACGATCCGCTCCGCCGCCGCCCGCGTCACCAGCCGCACGCTCTCCACCACGCCCGGGACCACCTCGTGCTCCAGCCCGGCGTACAGCCCCTCGGTGTTCTCGCGGACCACGACCAGGTCCACGTTCTCGTACGGCGTGGTCACCCCGGCCAACGTCGTGACCGGCCGCACACTCGCGAACAAGTCGAGCCCCTGCCGTAGCCGGACGTTGACGGAGCGGAAGCCGCGGCCGACGGGCGTGGTACACGGCCCTTTGAGGGCCACGCGGTAGCGGCGGATGAGCTCCATTGTTTCGTCGGGGAGCGGGTCGCCATAGTCGGCCACGGCGGCGGCCCCGGCGGGAGCCCGAATCCAATCGACCTTCACCCCGGCGGCGGCGACGACGCGGCAGGCGGCAGCGGTGACCTCGGGGCCGATCCCGTCGCCGTCGATGAGCACAACTTGCACGGGTGGCCTCCGGTGCGTGGAACGGGGTCAGGATGCCGACGGCGCCCGCCGTCGGCAACCCGGCGGGCCGGTGGTCGGGGTTCTAACGGGAATGCGGCCGCGGCGTTTCGCTTCGGGAACTTCGTCTGCTAGAATCGACTCGAAGAGGGAAACGAGGGACACACGGATGGACGGGACGATCCGCGCGACCTGCCCGAGTTGCAACACCGGCCTGAAAATCCCGGCCAAGTGGGCGGGGCAGTCGGTGAAGTGCAAGAAGTGCGGGGCCGTCGTGCGCACGAAGTCCGCCGGCGACACGCCCCCTCCGGTGGCGCCGGTCGAGCAGCCGGCGGAGAACGCCTTTGCGGAACTCGGCCCGGCTCGACCGGTTGCGTACAACCCGTTTGACCCCGAGGTCGGCGGCGTCGCCCCGTCCCCGCCGGCCTACGACCCCGCTGCTTACCACCCCGCTTACGGCCCGCCGCCGGGATACCCCTACCCGATGCCCCCGGGGTACGGCCCGCCCCCGGGATATCCGTACCCCATGCCACCTGGGTACGGCCCGCCTCCGGGATATCCGTACCCCATGCCACCTGGGTACGGCCATCCCCCGGGGTACCCATACCCTGTGCCCCCGGGGTACGGCCCAGCCCCCGGCTACCCTCAGCCAGCGCCCCACGATCCGTCCGTGGCCGCGTACCCACAGCCGGCACCCGCCGCCGTCGCGCCCCCTCCGCCGCCCGCCCCCGTGCCCGAGTCGGTAAACGGGTTCAAGCCCGGCAAAGAGTTCAAGGCCGTGTCGGAGGCGACCGCCGCGCACAGCCGCGGCAAGGCGGGGTACCAGCGCGGCCGCGGGAGCAGCAAGGCCGCGTGGATCGGAGTCGCGGTGGCGCTGGCGGCCGGCCTCGTCGTCGGAGTCGCCGTCGGGGTGCCGTACCTGAAGCGGTTGAAGGAGCAGGCCGGCAACAACCCGAACCACGAGCCCGGCGGCAGCCCGAAGGGTGGCCCCGCGTCGAACCCGAACCGCTCGCCGCTGGTGACCGGATCGTCCGGCCTGCCGCGGCGGTTGCTCTTCATCCAGGTCAGCAATTACCTCTACCTCAACCCGCTGACGACCGCTTCGATGGTGAACGGCAGCAAGGGGCCGGACCTCACGCTGCACGCCGCGAACCGCCTCGCCCACGAGTGGCGGGTGCCGCGGGACAAGGACAACAACCAGGCGTTCGTCGTCTCCGACAAGGAGCAGCCGATGAAGCCGGTGATGGCCGGGGCCATCGACCTGTTCCTCGACACCTGCCGCCCGCAGGACCGCATCGTGATGTACTACGGCGGGCATGTCTTCACCAAGAAGATGGAAGACAAGGAGGAGGCGTTCCTGGTGCCGATGGAGGGCGACCCCGAAGACGTGGAAACGCTGATCCCCGTTGCCGACGTGTTCGCCAAGGTAAAGGCCTGCAAAGCGACGCAGAAGGTGATCGTGTGGGACGTGTGCCGGTACAACCCGGAACGCGGCCGGCTGCGGCCCGGCAGCGAGCCGATGAGCGAGGCGGTCGCCAAGCTCCTCACCGAGCCGGCGCCGGCCGGTGTGCAGGTCATTCTCACGTGCCAGCCCGGCGAGAACGCCCTGGAGTACTACAACCAGTCGTTCGACACGCTCGACCTGAACAAGAAGATCGCCGGGAGTGCCTTCCTCGACCTGACGCGGTTCGTGAAGGGCGGCGGCAAGAACCTCGGCGAGAACGACCCGATCCCGGTGGACGACTGGGCCGCGACGTTGGCGAAAAAGGTGATCGAGGCCGCGGCGCTGGCGTCTTCCGGCGAGAAGGGCGGCAAGTTCGCCCAGACGGTGAAGGTCTACGGCTCCGCCCCGCAGGCGCTCACCGCGGCCAACAAGGACGAGGCGCCGGCGAAGCGGTTCGAGATGCCGGCCCCGCCGAAGGGCGCGTCCGTAGCCGACCTGGTTGCGGAATTCGCGTTGCCGCCGATCACCGGCGACGACGCGATCGCCGAGTTGGGGGCATTCCCGTTCCCGGCCGACGCGCTGGCCGCGTACAAGGCCGACGTTTCCGTCAGTGAGATGAAGATGCCGGGGAACAAGGAGAAGTACTCCTTCCAGCTGGCGGTCATCGAAGGCTTCGAGACGATGCGCGACGTGTGGGGCGACGCCGGCCGCGGGAAGCTCCGCGACTCGTTCACGGGGGTGATCGACGAGCGCCTCAAGAAGGAGGTCGGCCGGGAGCAGGACTACCTGGCGGTGGCGACGCCGCGAATCGAGCAGGTGCTGTTCCTCCTGGAGGCTGTCGAGCCGAAAAAGCCCCAGCAGTCGAAGCGGTGGCAGGCCCACTACGACTACGCCGTGGCCCACGCCAAGGCCCGGCTGGCGTACCTGCACGAGTACAACCTGGCGCTCGGCAACATCAAGACCGAGGTGCTGCCGGCCCGCGATCCGAAGTTGCACGACGGGTACAGGCTGGTGTCCAGCCCGACGATGAAGGTGAAGAAGGAGAAGCAGTACCTTGTGGAGGCGCACGAAATCTTCGACGCGATGATCAACACGTACAAGGGAACGCCGTGGGCCATCGTGGCGAAGCGCGACCGGGCGCTGGCCCTCGGCCTGGCCTGGCAGCCGTACAACTCGAAGGGCGACCTCACGCCGCCGGAGCCGCCGATGGCCGCCACCAAGGAGTGACTTCCGCTCGACGCCCACCTGCCGAGGCGAGTGGGCGTCGGCGCTCACCAGCCCCGCCTCACCACCCGCACTTCTCCCGTCCGGAACGCCTCCGCCACCAGTCCCGTCGGGTGACTCCGTAGCACGATGGCACCGGCCGTCGGCGTGTCCCACACGTCGGCTCCGACCGCGGCGTAAGCCACACGCAGGTGCTCCGTAGACCCCGCCTTCTGGCACGAAACCGCGAGTCGCGGCCGCGCCCACAGCGCGATCGGGCCGGGCTGCCAGTGGTCGACGCCAGCTCGCCGCGTGTTCGCGTCTTTTGCCCCGTGGTGCGGCGCGAGCAACACGTCAACCCGCGGCGCCGGCAGTCGCGTCACGCGTTCCTGCCCCTCCCCCTCCAGGTCACCCGTCACCAGGACCGTGTTCCCCGCGTGGCGTACGAGTAGCACCAGGCTTCGGACGTTTTCCTCGCCCGGTGGGCCGTCGGCCGGCGGGTGCAGCACTTCAATCGTCACATCGCCGGCGGCGAACCCGTTCCCGGCCGAGGCCACCCGCGTCGGCACGTTCCGTTTCTCCAGGTACTCCAGCGTCGCGCGCACGGCAGGGGTTGGCCGGTCGCGGAAGCTCGGCGTCAGCGTGACGAGGCCGAGCGGGAAGCGGTCGAGGAGCGCCGGCACGCCGTTGAAGTGGTCGAGGTCGGCGTGCGACACGAACACCTCGTCCACGCGGCGGACGCCGCGGTGCCACAGGTAGGGCGCGACGGTGCGGCGGATCGCGTCCGGCCCGAGCGTAGTTCCCGCGTCGTAGAGCATCACTCGGCCGTCCGGCGGTTCGAGCACGATACACCCGCCGTGCCCGACGTGCAGGAATGTGATGAGTAGTTCGTCCGCGGGCAATCGCCGGCCCGGAGGCACGAGACCGAGTAGCAGCCACGCCGCGAGCACCGCCACACCGACGCGGCGGCCGCGACCGTCGAGCAGCACGGCGACCGCGACCAGGGCGTAGAAGCCGACGAGCCACCACGCCGGCGGCGCCGGCGCGTATACCCAGCCGCCGGGGACGCGCTCCGCGAGATCGACCAGCCAGCCGCAGCCGGCGAGGCTCCACTCGGTTACGCGGGCGAACGGCCACGCCAGCCACCCGGCAAGGGGTGCCGTGAGCAGCACGACGAACCCGGTTAGGAGTGCGACCGAGGTCAGGAACACGAGCGGCGGGCCGAGCACGACCCCGACGGGCGAGGCGATGTTCTGCCACGCGAGCACGAGCGGACCGTTCACGACCCCGAGGATCACGCTCACCGCGAAGCCGACCGCCACCCACCGGGCGGCGCGACGGAGAAGTCTCTCCGGTAGCGTCCGCGACTCCTCAACCAGTTCCTCCAGGGGGGTAAGCGGGCGCGGCGCCAGCCAGCGGCCGGCCCCCCACACGAGCACGAACACGGACACGAACGACAGCTGGCAGCCGGCGGTGAACGGGTCGGCGGGGTTGAAGCCGAGCACGATCAGCCACGCCAGCGCGAAGGCGTTCGCCGGCCGCTGCGGGCGGCGGAGGACGATCGCGCCGCACACGACCGACACCATCACCGCCGCCCGCACCGCCGACGGCCGACCACCGGTCAGTACTGCATAGCCGACCAGGAGTAGCGCCACGGCCCAGGCGCCGTGCCTCCGCCGCACGCCGGCGACACGCAGTAGGAGCCACGCGAACCAGCCGAGGACGACGAGGTGTTGGCCCGAAATCGCCAGGACGTGGACGACGCCGGTGCGGACGTAGGCGTCCCACTCGGCGCGGTCGAGTGCGGTGCCGTCGCCGAGCAGGAGCGCCGCCGCGAGCCCCGCTTCGTCGGGGTCGATCGCGTCCGTGAGCGCGCGCGTGCCCCAACCCCGCAGGGCCGCGACCCAGCCCAGCGGGGTGTTCCGCCACCCCTCGTCGAGCCGCGTTACCGCTTCGGTCGAGCCGCGGCCGCGGAGTATCGCCGTGATGCGGCGGTCCCGGAGCAAGGCCGCGTAGTCGAGTTCGCCCGGGTTCGAGGGGCCGTCCGGGAGCGACAGGAGTGCCGCCACCTCGACCGCGTCGCCGAGGTGAAGACCGTCGAGTCGGCCGTCGACGGTCAGCCGGGCGCGGCCGCTCGCGGGGCGCCAGCCGTCGCTCGTCTCGACAGCAGTCACGGCGAGTGTCGTCGAGGCGGGCGCGGGCATGGGCCGGCCCACGAGTGGGTCGGCCCGCGGCGGCCGAAAGCGGGCCGGCTCCTCGTCGAGGGTGCCGCGGACGCGTGCCGGGGCCGGCCGGGCGGTAGCGAAGCCCGCGATGTCGTCCGCGGCGAAGGCAGCACGGTGCGTGTGATGGTGGGCCGCGGCGAGGCCGGCTGTGGCGAGCCACAGCCACGCTGCACGCCGACTGACACCCCAGGCCACGACACCGCCCCCGGCCGTGAGCAGTTCGCCGGCGAGCGGCGGGACAGCGTACCTGTCGATGACTAACCCGATGGCTGCGGCGAGCGCGACCGGCACGAGGGGCGCGCGGGCGAACTCGCGCCAGGCGGGTTCGGCGGTCGCGGTCGGCTCGCCCATCCGTTACTGTTTCGCCGCCAATCGTATGCCCGTCCAGTGAAAACCGCCCGCACACTTGGCGATGCCGCGGCGGCGTCGTGAAATGCTGGGATGGAGTCCGTCCACGTCCGCCTCGGGCCGCGGTCCTATCAGATCGCGCTGACGACGGCGCAGCCCGCCGGCGTCGGCCCGTTCGCCCGCAACGCGATGCCCGGCTCCACCGCCGCGCTCGTCGTTTCCGATGCCAACACCGCGACGATCGCAAGCGGTGTCGATGCCTCGCTCCGCGCCAACAACTTCCGGACAGCTCGCATCACCGTCCCGGCCGGTGAAGGGACGAAGTGCCTCACCGAGTTGTCCAACTTGTACGACGCGCTGTACGCCGTGACCGCCGACCGCCGTACCGCGGTCGTGGCCGTCGGCGGCGGCGTCGTCGGAGACCTCGGGGGGTTCGCGGCTGCGACCTACAACCGCGGCCTTCCGCTGCTCATGGTGCCGACCACGCTGCTGGCGATGGTCGATTCGTCGGTCGGCGGCAAGACCGGCGTCAACCACCCGAAAGGGAAGAACCTGATCGGCGCGTTTCACCAACCGGCCGGCGTCTGGATCGATACGGCCTTCCTCGACACGCTCCCCGAGCGCGAGTTTAGGAGCGGCCTCGCCGAGGTCGTGAAGTACGGCGTCATCCTCGACGCGCCGTTCTTCGACTACTTGGAGTCAAATGCGGAGAACCTGCTGGCCCGCGAGCCGGCAACGATTCGACAAGTCGTCGGCCGGTCGTGTCGGCTCAAGGCCGATGTCGTGGAGAACGACGAGCGCGAGGAAACCGGCCTGCGGGCGGTGTTGAACTACGGCCACACGTTCGCCCACGCCTTCGAGACGGTCGGCGGCTACGGCGGCTGGCTGCACGGCGAGGCGGTCGCCGCCGGAATGGTGTGCGCGGCACGGCTGGCGGAGACCCACGGGCTCATCGACCCGGTTCTCGGTCAGCGGCAACTCGCGCTTCTGAAGGTGCTCGGGCTGCCCACCGCGGCGAAGCCGGAATGGCCGATCGACGAGCTGATCGCCGTGATGCGGCGTGACAAGAAGGCGACCGGCGGCAAGTTGCGGTTCATCCTGCCGACGCGACTGGGCGAGGTTCGACTGTTCGACGACGTGCCCGAAGCCCTCGTCCGCGACGTGCTGGCGGCCCCATGACCGACGCGACCACGGCGGCCTGGCTCCGCGACCGGCTGTGGATCGCCTGGGCGACCGCCGTGGCCGTGTGGTCCGTCTGGATCGGCAGCCTGGCGCTCGGCACCCCCGCCTGGAAGCGCGACGCCGAGGGGATGCTCCTGTGCGCGGACCACATCGCCTTCTACTCCGCCGCCACGCTCATCCGTGACGGCCGCGCCGCCGAACTGTACACGCCCGACGCCATCGGCGAGGTACAGCAGAACGCCATCCGCGCGGACGGCGACTGGCCGTACCACATGGCCTACCGCAACCCGCCGTTCTACGCCCTGCTGTACGTCCCCACGGCCTATCTGCCGTTCGTCGGCAGCGTGCTCGTGTGGATGGCCGTGAGCTTCGCGGCAATCGGCTTCGCGGTGTGGTGCCTCCGACCGGCGCGGCCGCGGCGTACCTTCGCCTGGGCGCTGGCGTTCTACCCGGTGTTCACGGCCATCACGTTCGGACAGAACACGCCGCTGAGCCTCGCCGTCTACGCCGCGGTCTACCGGCTGTCCGCCGACCGGCGTTCCTTCCCGGCCGGGCTCGTCGCGGGTGTGCTGTGGTACAAGCCGCAGTTGCTCATCGGCCTGTTCGTGTGGTGGGGGCTGGCCCCGCGGCGGCACCGCTGGGAGTGGCTCGGTGTCGCCGTTACGGGGTTCCTGTTGGCGGCACTGAGCTGGCTCGTCATACCAGAGGCGAGTTGGGCGTTCGTCGAGACGCTCCGGGCGAACGTGACCTACGGCGGCGAGAACGAGTGGAACCTTCACTCGCCGCGAAAATTCTGGGCCATCCTGATTCCGGGCGCGCCGGCTGAGCTCCTGACGGCGTTGACGCTGCTGGGCACAGCATCCGCACTCGGCGGCGCGTATTGGCTACACCTTCGGACGGGCGGGGCGCTCGCGGTGATGTTCCCGGCCGCGGTATTCGTGACGCTCTGGGCGTCGCCTCACACGCTCATCTACGAGTGGGCGCTGTTATTCGCCGCGGCAGTGGTGCTGTGGGAACGCCTGCCGGCCCGCCGCGACACGTGGCTCACGTGGTTCACGGTCGCCTGGCTGGCACTGACCGTAAGCACCACAGCGACGCTCGTGCAAAAGCGATTCCTGGGTTGGCCCGCGCTATTCCAGCTGAGCATCCCGGTGCTGGCGGTCGTGGGGGTCCGGTTGTTCCGGTCGCTCGGCGGCCGTGAGGCGGTGCCCGCAACTTGAATCCGGGATACAACCCCGCGAAAATGCAGGTACGCCTGCCCGCCCTCGCTCACCTCCCCTCGACGGACCACCCGGACATGGCCCAGCGGCGCGTCGGACTGTGGATGATCGGTGCCTGCGGCGGCGTCAGCGCCACGACCGCCCTCGGCCTCGCCGCGCTGGCCCGCGGCCTCACGCCCACGACCGGACTCGTCACCGCCCTGCCCCGGCTCGCCGCCCTGGACTTGGACGAGCCCGCGACTTTCGTCGTCGGCGGGCACGACGTGCGGCAGGCGACGCTGCTGTCGGCGGTGCGCGAACTCCACCGCCGGTCCAACGTCTTCGAGGAGCGGACGATTTCGGCGTGCGCGCCGGACCTGGAGGCGTGGTCGGCGAACGTCCGGCCCGGTGTGTCGTTCCGGCCGAACGCCGCGCTCGCCGCCCTGGCTGACCGCCCAGACGTTCGTGCCGTTCCGACACCCAAGGCCGCCGTCGAGCTGGTCCAGCGAGACCTTCGCGATTTTCAGCAGGCTCACAAGCTCGACCAACTCGTCGTCGTGAACGCGGCCTCGACCGAGCCGCCGTTTGAGCCCGGACCCGAGTGCGACACCGCCGACCGCCTCGCCGCTGCACTGGAGAAGCCGACGACCTCGTTGCCGACGAGCACGCTCTACGCCTATGCCGCCGTCGACGCCGGCTTCCCCTACGTGAACCTGACACCGTCGCGCGGGGCGACTCTGCCGGCCCTTGAAGGGCTTGCAAGAATCCGCGGCGTGCCGCTCGCCGGGCAGGACTTGAAGACCGGCGAGACGCTGTTGAAGTCGGTCCTGGCGCCGCTGTTCGCACGGCGGAACCTACGCGTCCACAGCTGGGTCGGCCACAACATCCTCGGCAACCGCGACGGCCAGGTGCTGAACGACCCCGAGAACAAGGCGAGCAAGGTTCGTAGCAAGGACGCGCTACTCGCCGAGTTGCTCGGTTACCGGCCGCAGTCGCTGGTGTCGATCGAGTACGTGGAGTCGCTGGACGACTGGAAGACGGCCTGGGACCACATCCACTTCGAGGGCTTCCTCGGCACGAAGATGACGCTCCAGTTCACCTGGCAGGGCTGCGACTCGCTGCTGGCGGCGCCGCTGGTGCTGGACGTGGCCCGACTGGCACTGCTGGCTCAGCGCCGCGGCGAGAGCGGCACGATGGCTCACCTGGCGTGCTTCTTCAAGAGCCCCGTCGGGGTGACGGAGCACGACTTCGGTAAGCAGTTCGAGATGCTGGAGCGGTACGCCGGCGGCTGAGTCGTCCCGTCATTCGCGGTCGAGAAGCGACTTCGCGCTGCTGTCCCGGTGGTCTTCGAGCCACGCCACGTCGCCCGAGTCGGCGAAGCGCTTCACCCCAACCTCGCGGATCGCCGCGTCCGGCACCACCTTCAGCGGCGTGTACCGCGGGTGGTGGCTGTCCTTGTACGGGTCGTTCCGCGCCGCGTTGTAGCAGCAGATCATCGCCCAGCGCGGGTGGTCCGACGTGTTCTGGTCGGAGCGGTGCAGCAGGTTCGGGTGGAAAAACAGCGCGTCGCCGGGGTCCATCTCGACGTACACCAGCGGGAACCGCTCGGGCCGCTTCAGCACCTCGGTCACGCGTTCCCGGTCGGCCCCGGCCTGGTCGCCGGTGAGGACGTGCGTGATCCGGCCGCAGTGGTGCGAGTTCGTCACCACCTGGAGGCAGCCGTTCGCCCGCGTGCAGGGGTCCACTGCGATGAACACGCTGGTCAGCAGCGGTTCGAGCACGCCGTTCTGGTACCAGTAGCCGTAGTCCTGGTGCCACGCCCAGGCACCGCCGACCTTCGCGTCCTTCAAGATCATCTTCGAGTGGTAATGGTACACCTCGCCGCCCAGCAGCGCCTCGCAGCTGCGGACCAGCCGCTCGCAGCGGGCGAACATGCCGTACACGCCGTCGCCGGGGTGGTTCCACAGGCTCAGCCGCACCACACCGCCCTCGCCGTCGGCCCGCCCGAACGAGCGCCGGTCCAGCTCGTGGTCTTCCTTCGCGGCCCGGCGCAACAGGTCGATCTCGGCGGCGTCGAAGAAGCCCTTCGCCAGCACGGAGCCGGCGACGTGGTACTCGCGGACTTGCTCGGGGGTGAGGGGAGAAGGCACGGCACGACTCCACGGGGTGAGTGCTGACGGTTTAGCGACCCCACCCCCGGCGGACAGCGGATCAGTTGCCGGCGGTGAGCACGACCTGACCGCCCACGACTTCGGCCCGCACCGGCACGAAGGCGGCGACGCGGCCGGTCCACGGGAACGTCACGTCCGGCGCCGCCGCGACGACGCGGCCAGTACCGGCGGGGCCCGACTGACGAATTTCCAGCGACATCTTGCGGCGCGGGTTTGCCATCCCGGTCGGGGCCGGCGGCAGCGGCAGACTCAGAGTCGTGCGGGCGCCGACGGTGGCGAACACGCCGGTGATCGTCTCCGGCATCCCCTGCACGGTCGTCGTCCGCTCCTCGACGAGTTGCACCGGTACGAGCACGTCCGAACCCGCCTTTCCCGCCCACTCACCGGTCACGACGGCGGTCTTTCGGTCGGCGCTGACCTCGACCCGAAGGTTACGCACGCCGGCTACGTTACCGGCGGCGACCGCACTCACAAGTACCGCCCCCGGCCGGGCCGGAATCGCGCGGGTGAACGTGGCCCGACGCGAATCTTTCGGGGCCGGAACCGCGATCGTTTCGTTGTGCGTCTGCCGCTCGACGCGCGTCCCACTGTCGAGCACGCGCAGGACGGCGACGAGCGTTCCCTCGGCGGGCGCGTCTACCTTCACGGCCTGGGCCTGCTTCGCGGCGGCGGAGGCGTTGTGCGCCACCAACTGAATCGGGAACGCGCCTGGCTTATCGAACGTGACGAGCCGGTCGATCTTGCCGCCGCCGGCGACCTCGAGCCGGCCGTCGCCGTAGTCGAAAACGCAGTTGTCGGCGTCGGCCACGTCGGCGGTGAGGCGGAAGGTGGCAGGCGCGACCGAGGCCGGCGAAACCGGGCTGACGGCGAACGTTGTGATCTTCGGGAGCAGGCGCGGACCGGACTTCGCACTCCCGCCCACCTCCACAGCCACAGTCCGCTCGTTCTCGTCGGCGGTGAAGTTGCGGACCACCAGCTTGACGCTGTAGTTGCCGGCCTTGGCGTACGTGTGCGTGACGGCCGGGACGGAGGGCGTGAACGGCTCGAGGGGCGTGCCGTCGCCGAAGTCCCACCAGCCGGTCTCACCGGTGGCATGGTTCTGACAGGTGACGGTGAGGCCGTCCGAGGCGGCCGCGAAGTTGGCGACGGGCAGCGACGGCTTGACCACCTTGTCGATCAGGGCGGTGGTGTAGGTGCCTGCGGCGCCACCGCCGAGGCCCAAGACGCCGACAACGGCGGCTTTCAACCAGCCGCCCTTTTTCGCCTCCGCCATGTGCGTACCCTCCCGCGTGGGAGGGGGGAATAGCACGACGGCGGGGGTGGGGCAAGGCGAACCGGCGGCGTCAGGCGCCGGGCAGTTCCCACCCGCGGCGGTACTCCCGCGCGAGGTAGCGGTCCGCGTCCGCTGAGTCCGTGCGACCGGTGTCGGCGTTCCAGGTAATCGGTCGGCCGGCGCGGTAGGCCACGTTCCCCAGCAACACCGCCTCCGCGAGCCGGCCGGAGTAGTCGAAGTTGCACGTCGTCGGGCCGCCGGTCTTCACCGCTTCCGTCCACTCGCGGTGGTGCCCGACCGACGCCGGGATCGACCGCGGCGGCGCCTTGAAGTCACGCGCGGCGGCGTCCGGCAGCACCCGCAGCTTGCCGTAGTCGGCCAGCAGTTGCGCCTTGTCGCCCTCGAACAGAACGCCGGAGCCGAAGCCCTCGTGCCGGACGGAGCCGTCGAGAGCCGGCCCCTGCACGCCGTGGTACCACGTCAGATGCACCTCGCCGCGGCCCGCCGCGGCCGGGAAGCGGTAATCGACCTGCATCACGTCCGGCACGGTGTTGTCGCCCTGGTACGTCTTGCGGCCGGTGGCCTCCACTCGCGTCGGCAGGCCGAGGTTCAGCGCCCACGCCGGCAGGTCCATGAAGTGGCAGCCGAAGTCGGCCAGTTGTCCGCCGCCGAACTCCCACCAGTACCGCCAGTGGAAGTGCGGCCACGGGCGACTCGGGCTGGCGTGCGGGCTCCCGGGGTGGTCGGCGTCGAACAGCGGCGTCGTCGACGGGCCGGCCCACAGGTCGATGTCGAGCTTCGGGCTGGCCTTCGGCCCCTTCCGCACTCCCGCCGGCGGCTTCCCCGCGAGCCAAACGTGAACCCGCCGCACGTTGCCGAGCAGCCCCGCCCGCACGATCTCGACCACGCGCCGGTAGTTGTCGCCGGCGTGAATCTGCGTCCCCATCTGCGTCACGAGCTTCCGCTCGACGGCGAGCTTGCGCATGAGCCGGCACTCGGCCACGGAGTACGCCAGCGGCTTCTCGCAGTAGACGTGCTTGCCGCGCGTCATGGCCAGCGCCGCCGGCAGGCAGTGCGAGTGGTCCGGCGTGCTGATCACGACGGCGTCGAACCGGTTGCTGGCCCGGTCGAACAGCTGGCGGTAGTCGACGAACGCTTCAGCCATCGGGAAGCGGGCCTTCGCGGCGTCGAGCCGGGCCGGGTCGATGTCGCACAGCACGGCGACGTTCTCGTGCTGCACGCCGGCGAGGTTCGCCGCCCCACGGTCGGCGACGCCAATCACCGCCAGGTTCAGACGGCTGTTCGCGTTCTGAGCCCGGACGTACATGGGGGCCGCGAGAGCGGCGGGGGCGGCGGCGAGGAACCGCCGGCGGGTGGTGCGTTGCGACATGACGACCCGGTGGTGGGAGGAACGGACGAGGGCGAGTATACGCCTCGTGCCGCCTCGGCGAAAGGCGCTGGCGAACGGGTGGGGCGCTCGCCATAATCACCGCACGAGCCGCTAACCGATATCGGAGACGGAAATGGCCATCGAGCCGCTGGCGATCGGGGTGTGTAGCTGGTCGTTGCAGGTGACGAGTATTCCGGAACTGAGGGGGTTCATGGACCGGCTCGGCATCGACGTGGTGCAGATCGCGTGCGGCGACCCGCACCACGCCTCCTGGGCCGAGGGCGACGCCATGCCCGCGGCGGCGGTCGCGGCCGGATTCCGCATGAGCGGTGCGATGCTCGGCTTCCCCGGCGAGGACTACACCACCCCGGCGACGATCGAGAAGACCGGCGGCTTCGGCGATCCGGCCACGCGCGCGGAGCGTCTCTCGCGTCTGAAGTGGGCGCTGGCCCGCACGCGAGAGCTGGGGCTCAGCGACCTCATGCTGCACGCCGGATTCATCCCGGAGGTCGGCTCCGACGACCGCAAGCCGTTCCTGGACACCCTTACGACGGTCGCCGAACTGGCGGGCGGCGCCGGCATCACGGTGGCCTTCGAGACGGGCCAAGAGTCGGCGGCGCTGTTGCGGCGAACCCTGGACGACCTGAGGTGTCCCAACCTGAAGGTCAACTTCGACCCGGCGAACATGCTCCTGTACGACAAGGACGACCCACTTGCGGTGCTGGACCTGCTGGCCCCGGACATCCGCAGCGTCCACGTGAAGGACGCGAACCGGCCGCCGCGTCCGGGGGTGTGGGGCGAGGAGGTGCCGCTCGGCACGGGGCAGACGAATACGGCCGGGTTCGTGAAGGCGCTGAAGCGGGTGGGCTACACTGGCCCGCTGTGCATCGAGCGTGAGGTGGGGTCGCAGGCGGACCGCTTCCGCGACATCGAGCACGGCGTGCGGTTCCTACGGGAGTGTCTGGCGGCCGCGTGAGGTCGGCGAAAACGCGCCCGGGCGGATTGTCGGCCCCGGGTCGGGTGCTAAGATTGCGTTACGTCGTCACGGGAGCCGAGCCCGTGGCGAACGGAGAGGTGGCTGAGTGGTCGAAAGCACCGCTTTGCTAAAGCGGCGTAGGGGTAAAACCCTACCGCGGGTTCGAATCCCGCCCTCTCCGCTCATCCTGCCCGACATATCCCGCGACTCCCACTTTCCCGACCGGGAAGGTCTGACCACAGTCTATCATCTTCCAGAAACCTACCGCCAGACTTTCGCACCTGCGCCGGTACGTACTCAGCAATACACGTCGGAATACACACCACTGGCTCCGTGACGACCGTGTTCAAAATTGAACACGTGACAAGGAATTGAACGTAACAGTGAGGCACCCGAAGTCCTGATCGGACCGTGCGTGTCCAATTTCTCTTCACCACCGCAGTGAGCTTTTGCCCGTTCTCTGCAAAGAATGCGGTTGTATTGCACAAGTCGGCCGAACTCGCTCCACGCGACACGTCTGGGCACCTGAATTGCTCATTTTCTCCAAGTTTTGACGACCCTGCCGACGGATAACGGCCGCGACACAACCCACGACACGCTTCCACGATTGCGAGCGCACGAACTCATGCCCACGACTCTCCGCCCGACCCGGGCCGCGAAGCCCCGTTCGACCGGCTTCCGTCCCGAGGTCGAACACCTCGGCGACCGCGTACTCCCGGCTGTCACCTGGCAGGTGCAGTCCGACTACTTCGGCACCCGCGACGGTGTCAGCCAGGCACGCAGCCTCCGGTCGCTCGCCGTCTCCGGCGACGACCAGCACGTCTACACCGGGTACATCCAGGGCTCGACGAGCGCCGCGATCCGGGAAGTGTCCGCCGGCGTGAACACGGCGCTGATCGGCAACGAGCCGACCCCGTTCGGCGCTAACCCACCCTACACCTCGGGGCTCGAAGGGCGTGTCGCCACCACGACCGGCTTCGCCCGGGGGTTGGCGGCCGACGACCGCGGCTACGTCTACGCGATCAACACGTCGAACACGAACTCGTTCGCCCAGGGGTGGTCGATCTACAGCGCCAACCTCGGTACGGTTCCGGGCAGCGTCGTGTCCTCCAACGCGACCGCGTCGACGCTGAACGGAATCGAAATCGTCACCATCGGGGGGACGTACTACGCCTACGTCGGCTGGCGGAACGGCCTGATCGAGCGGTGGAACGTCACCAACCCGACCATCCCCACGCTCGACACGAGTTGGGGCGCACCCGCCACGCCGGGGAAGGTCAACCTCAAGACGATCGACGCTGACGCGTACCTGAACAACCTCGCGGTGGACGCCGACGGCACGGTCTTCGTCGCCGGCGGCCTCCAGTCCACCACTTCCTACGGCGACGCGCTGATCAAGATCCCCGCTGCGGGTGCGGCGGTCGGCGACTTGTCCGGCGTCACCTCGGTCAACGTCTCCGGCGGGGCGAACGGGTCGGGCGGGTTCGCGGCGATGGACGTGGCCCTGTTCGGCGGCAAGGCCTACGTCACCCAGTACCTCGCGGCCAACTCCACCATCGGCGTCTTCAACACGGCCGACCTCAGCTCGGACGGGATCATCACGCCGCCCGGCGCGACCCTGGCCGGTCCGTCCGGCCGCGTCAGCAGCTACAACAGCGACGCAGCCGCCGACTCCGGGTTCAGCGGCATCGACATCAGCACCGACGGCCGCATCTTCCTGGCCGAGCAACTGTACAGCTACGTCGCGGCCGCCGGCACCTACACGCCTCCCGGCGGGGTCGCGATGACGGGCACGCGCATCTACTTTGACCGCGTTCTGGTGTCGTCGGCGCTCGGCGTCGCCCCGCTCGTCACGAGCGTGTCGAGCGCGACGTTCACAGTCGAGGCAGCGGGGTCGTTCACGATCACCTCGTCCGGCATCCCGACAGCTGACCTGTCGGCGACCGGCGCGCTGCCGGCCGGCGTCACGTTCACCGACAACGGCAACGGCACGGCCACGCTGACGGGCATCCCGGCCGCCGGGACCGGCGGCACCTACCCGCTGACCATCACCGCCGCCAACGGCGTCGCTCCCGACGGCACGCAGGCGTTCACCCTCACGGTCAACGAAGCGCCGACGATCACCAGCGCGAACTCCACCACCTTCACGGCCGGGACGGTCGGGACGTTTACCCTCACCACCGGTGCGGCGTTTCCGACGGCCGTGACCATTAGCCAAACGGGGACGCTGCCCGCCGGGGTGACGTTCACGGACAACGGCGACGGTACCGCCACCCTCACCGGCACCCCGGCCGCGGGGACCGGCGGCACCTACGCACTCACCTTCACCGCCGCCAACGGCGTGGCCCCCGACGCCACCCAGCCGTTCACGCTGACCGTGAACGAAGCCCCGACCATCACCTCCGGCGCTCCGCCCGCCGAGTTGGCGGTCGGGGCTCCCGCGTCGTTCACCGTCTCCGCGTCTGCGTTCCCGGCCGCGACGTACTCGATCACGTCAGGCGAGTTGCCCTCGGGCCTGGCCCTGGACCCCACGACCGGTGTGGTCAGCGGCACTCCGACGACCGTCGGCCGGTACGAGGGCGTCATCCGCGCGACGAACGCGAGCGGGACCGCCGACCAGCCGTTCTCGATCGCGGTTCGGGGCGGCCCCGAGCAGAGTTCCGTCGGGCAGTTCGCCGTGTCAGGCGGGCCGGGCGGGGCGAACACCGTCGTCCCGCTCAACCCGGACGGCTCCCCGAACGGCTCGGCCTTCAGCCCGTTCGGCTCCACCCCCGCCCGCGGTGCGGTCGCCGACGTGACCGGCGACGGCGTCCCGGACTACGTGGTCGGGAGCGGCCCCGGCCGCGTCGGTACCGTGGTCGTGATCGACGGGGCGACCCGCGCCACCGTGGCGACGTACCTCCCGTTCGGCGACTCGTTCGCCGGCGGCACCTTCGTCGCACTCGGCGACGTGGACGGCGACGGCCGGGCCGACATCGCAGTGTCGGCGGACCAGACGGGCGGCCCACGGGTGGTGGTGCTCAGCGGCGCCACCGGGGAGCAGCTGGCTAGCTTCCTCGGGATCGATGACAGCAACTTCCGCGGCGGCGCCCGGGTCGCACTCGGGGACTTTAACCGGGACGGGTTGGCCGACGTGGTGGTCGCGGCCGGGCCGGGCGGCGGGCCGCGCGTCGCCATCTTCGACGGCGCCACGATCCGCCCGACGCTCACCCCGACCCGCCTCGTCGGTGACTTCTTCGTCTACGAGCCGCAGTTGACGGACGGCGTGTACGTCACCGTCGGGGATGTGGACGGCGACGGCGCCGGTGACCTGGTGACCACCCCCGGTCTGGGTGGAAGCCCGCGGGTGTTGGTCGTCTCCGGGGCGCAGCTGCTATCCGGGCCGGCCGCGGCGATCGCCGACCCGCTGGCGAACTTCTTCGCGGCCGACTCATCCGGCCGTGAGGGGGCACGTGTTACCGCGAAGGACCTGGACGGCGACGACTACGCCGACTTGATCGTCGCCGTGCCCCAGGGTCCGGGCCGGAAGGTGATCGGCTTCCGCGGCTCCGACCTGGCGAACGGCACCGCCACGGTGCTCCGGGACTACTCCGCCGACTTTGACCCGCTCCTCAACGCAGTGTTCGTCGGCTGACCGGCGAGCGGCGGCCGGGGTACGCCCCGCCTGCTGGAAGTGCTGGTTCGACCCGGCCGGGTGCACCCGGCCGGGTTATTCGTTCGAGGGCGTCAGCCCGCCTTGCCGTACTGCTTCTCGTAGTAGCTCAGGTAATCCTTCGTCTTGATCCCCGCGACCCACGCCGCGTTCGCAGCATACCAGTCGATCGTGGCGCGGATGCCGCGCTCGAACGTCCACGCCGGCTGCCAGCCCAGCTCGCGCTCGGCCTTTGCGCAGTCGATGGCGTAGCGGCGGTCGTGGCCGGGGCGGTCCTTCACGTACTTGATGAGCGAACGCGGCTTCCCTAGCAAATCCAGCAGCGTGTGCGTCAGATCCAGGTTCGTCTTCTCGCACTTGCCGCCGAAGTTGTACACCTCGCCCGGCGTCCCCTTCCGCCACGCCGCCTCAACTCCAGTGCAGTGGTCCTCCACGTGAATCCAGTCGCGGACCTGCTGGCCGTCGCCGTACACGGGCACCTGCTGGTCCGCGAGGATGTTCGTGACGAACAGCGGGATCAGCTTCTCGGGAAACTGGTACGGCCCGTAGTTGTTCGAGCAGCGGGTGATGACCGCGGGGAGGCCGAACGTGTGCTGGTACGCCTGCACCAGCATGTCGGCCCCGGCCTTGCTCGCCGAGTACGGGCTGTTCGGGTGGAGCGGCGTCTCTTCGGTGAACAAGCCGGTGTCGCCGAGGCTGCCGTACACCTCGTCGGTCGAGACCTGCACGTACTTCTTGACGCCGAACTCCCGCGCGGCGTCGAGGAGCAACTGCGTGCCGAGTACATTCGTGCGCAGGAACGGGCCGCTGTCCTGGATGCTCCGATCGACGTGGCTCTCGGCGGCGAAGTGGATCACGTCGGTGATCCCCTTCCCCATCACGGCGCGGACGGTGTCGCGGTCGGTGATGTCGCCTTTCACAAAGGTGTAGCGCGGGTTCTTCTCCACGTCCGCCAGGTTCGCCAGGTTGCCGGCGTAGGTGAGGGCGTCGAGGTTGACGACCGTCACGGCCGGGTCCGTGGCGAGGAGGTGCCGGACGAAGTTCGAGCCGATGAACCCGCACCCGCCGGTCACGAGCAGTGTGGTCATGCCAACCCTCCGGTCCGGGGGAGCCCCGGGCGGGGGTCGGTTTAGCCGGAACAGGCGAGCACGTCAAACCGGTTCCGCCTCCACGACGCACGCCGGCGACTCGGTCGGCACCACCCGCGTCAGCCGGTAGCCGGCGCCGGCCAGGAGGGTGGCGTACTCGGCCTCCGTCCGCTCCTTGCCGTCGCACAGCACCATCATCTCCAGGTCGAGCAGCTTCCCCATCGGATCGCCGCCGGCCGCGGGGATGACCATCTCGAGCAGCACGAGCTTTCCGCCCGACCGCACCGCGGCGCGGCAGCGGCGGAGAATCTGCGTCGCCTTCTCGTCGTTCCAGTCGTGGATGATGTGCTTCATCAGGTGGAGGTCGGCCGCGGGGGCGGCGTCGAAGAAACTGCCGGCCTGGGTGGTACACCGGTCCGAGAGCCCGGCCGCTTCGATCGTCGGTTCCGCACCCGCCACCACGCCCGGAAGGTCGAACACGACGCCGCGACTCTTCGGCGCCGCCTTCAGGATCGTCGTCAGAAGCAAGCCGTGACCGCCGCCCACGTCGGCAATCGTGCCATAGGGGCTGAAGTCGTAGGCCTTCACGGCCGCGGCCGACTCGGCGGCGGAGAAGCCGGTCATCCCCTCGTTGAACGTGGCGAACTCGTCGGCGTGCTTCGACAGGTAGTCGAACACGCCCTCGCCGAACATGCGATCGAACGCGGGGGTGCCGCTGCGGACGGTCTCCGCGAGGTCGCCCCACGGCTTCCAGCTCCACGGGTCGCAGCAGTAGGTGGCGACCGCCCGCATCGAGCCGGGCACGTCGCCGCGGAGGTACTCGCCGACCGCCGTGAGGGTGAACTGCCCGTCCGCCGATTCGTCGAGCACTCCCACGGAGGCGAGTGCGCGTAGGACGCGGTACAGGTGACCGGCATGAGTCCCGGTGAGGGCGGCAAGCTCGGCTGCGGTCTTCGGGCCGGCGGCGAGGTGGTCGGCGACGCGAAAGCGGGCCACGACGGAGAGTGCCTGGGCGACCCACTTCCCGGCGATCAGCTGGAACAGGACGGCGTTCGGCGGCGGCGGCATTGGTCGTCCGGTGGGGGTGGGCGAGGTCCGGGAATACCACCGGCGGCGGGCGAGTTAAAGGGAAATCGCCGGCGCCGGCGGGCCGGGGGCGGCGGCGAGCGGGGTGGGAACCGGGGCGTTCGCCTGGTCCAGGACTTCGCCCAGAAGTGCGAGAGCCGTTTCGACCTGCTCCGCCGTCACGCACAGCGGCGGGCAGAACCGCAACCCGGCCTCGCCGCAGCTTAGTAGCAGCAGACCGCGGCGGAAACACCCCTGAATCACCGACTCGCGGCCGCCGCAGCCGACCACGTCTGCCGCCGTCATGAGCCCCAGCCCGCGGACGTTCGCAAGTCCCGGAAGCTGTTTCAACCCTCCCTGTAACTGCACGCCGCGCAAGGCGGCGTTGGCGGTGTACTCGCGCTCCAACAGGTCAATCGTGGCGAGCGCCGCCCGGCAACTGACGGGGTTGCCGCCGAAGGTGCTGGCGTGACTGCCGCTCGGCCAGTCCATCACGTCGGCCCGCGCCACGATGGCCCCGAGCGGCATGCCGCTGGCGATCCCCTTCGCGGCGCAGAGGATGTCCGGCTCCACGCCGTAGTGCTCGCAGGCGAACATCTTTCCGGTGCGGCCCATGCCACTTTGCACCTCGTCGGCCACGAGCAGGATG
Source organism: Gemmataceae bacterium (assembly GCA_046350095.1). Taxonomy (GTDB): domain Bacteria; phylum Planctomycetota; class Planctomycetia; order Gemmatales; family Gemmataceae; genus Urbifossiella. Next base: position 327,834 of record JAXMBA010000008.1, on the reverse strand, counting down.
CCATACCGGTCGCACAGCACCCGTAGCGCCGGGAAGCAGCCGCGGGGCAGCGGGTGGTAACCGCCCTCGCCCTGGATCGGCTCCACGAAGATCGCGGCGACTTCCTCCGGCGGGCAGGTGCGGCGGAACAGCGTTTCGGCGAGGTCGTCCACAAGACCGCAGCGACCGCCACCGCAGGTCACGCCGCACTGCCGGGGAAAGTCAATGTGGTGGATGTCCGGCACGAGCGGCGCGAAGCCGCGGCGGTGGACGAGCTTCGACCCGCTCAGCGACATCGCCCCGTAGGTGCGGCCGTGGAAGGCGCCGAAGAACGACACCACGCGGTTCCGCTTCGTGTGCCAGCGGGCGAGCTTCAATGCCGCCTCCACCGCCTCGGCGCCGCTGTTCGTGAAGAACACCTTCTTCGGCGACGGCCCCGGGGCGATCGTCGCCAGCCGCTCGGCGAGGTCGATCTGCGGGCGGTAGTAGAAGTCGGTGCCGCTCATGTGCAGCAGCCGGGCCGCCTGGTCGTGGACCGCCGCGACCACCTTGGGGTGGCAGTGACCGGTGGCGGTCACGGCGATGCCGGCGGTGAAGTCGAGGAAGCGGTTGCCGTCCACGTCCTCGACGACGCAGCCGCTGCCGCGCTCGACCACGAGCGGGTACACGCGGGTGTACGACGGCGACACGTACTCGGCGTCGCGCGCCAGCAGCGCGGCGGCCCTCGGGCCGGGGAGCGGCGTGCGGAGGTCGGGAACGGGCAGGCCGTCGAACGCGAACGCGGTGCTCATGGCGGGCCTCCCGGACGGGCGACTACTCGCCAGCGGGCAGCCCGAGCCCCTGGCGCACCTGACGGGTGAACTGAATCATGCCGAGCTTCGTCGCCTGCTCCAGGGTCTCGCCCCAGTAGCGAGAGCCGGTCTCGTTCGGCCGGCTGGCGAGGACGTGGAACGGCACGTCCTTGTCGCGGCCGCCCGGGTACGTGAGGCGTAGCACGCCGCGGAGGTTGCAGTGGGCGCCGGGGGCGAGCCCGTCCAGCGGGCCTTCCGGCAGCTCGACCGCGGGCGCCTCGCCGAGTTGCACGCCCGCCGCGGGGGCGCCGCCCTGGAACGCCACCGCCCCGGCCGCCTGCTGGGCGACGTTTCGGTCGCCGCTGGTCGCTGCGGAGCGGGCACGCTCGTAGGCCATCGACTCGTCGACGCCCTGCCGGCCGGTACCGAGCACGGACGCCTTCCGCCCGCCGACCTGCACCGTGCCGCCCTCCTCGGTCCGCGGCGGCGCGTCGGCGTTCTTCGATACCAGCCGGAACGACGTGACCACCACGTCGACGCGCTCCGGCTTCTCCGTCAGGTCGGCGACGATTGCCTCGGTCGTTCTCTGGAGCCGGACCCACGGGTTCGGGCTGACCCGGCTGAACCGGTAGAGCGACACCACCGGCCCCTCGAACGGCGTCGTCTCCCACGCCGGGCGGCGGTCTTCCAGGACGACCCACGACCCGCTCGCCCGGCTCGGCTCCGGGAACGGCTCGACGAGCTTCGGGGCGGCCTGGCAGCCGACGACAACGACGACACCCAGCGCGACCACGCGGTTCATGCCCGGCCCCCTCGCTCCCCCGTGCGAACGCCGGGGTATGCCGGGGAGCCGCTGCCCCGTCAAGGCGGGCCGTCGATGGCGGTGCTCAGCCCCTGGGCCATCTTGATGTCGGTGCCGTGGTTCACCGTCCACGCCGTGGGGTGCGTCACCGCCGACACCAGCGCCGCGGCGGACGGGTGGCCGTTGCCGCTCCGCTTCACCCCGCCGAACGGCAGGTGCACCTCCGCCCCGATGCACGGCAGGTTCACGTAGCCCATGCCGTAGTCGCACTCGTCGCGGAACAGCCGCATCCGCCGGTAGCTCTCGGTGATGACGGCCAGCGAAAGGCCGTACTCCGTCGCGTTGGCGATCCGCACCGCCTCGTCGTCGTCGCGGAACGGGATCAGCGCGACGTGCGGGCCGAACACCTCCTCGCGGGTGCAGCGCATCGCGGGGTCGTGGGCGGTGCGGTACACGAACGGCAGTACGTAACAGCCGTCACCCGCCGGGGGGTCCGATTCCAGCAGCACCTTCACGCCCTCGGCACGGGCCAGCTGGTTGTAGCCGATCACCTTTTCGACCGCGGCCGGGTTCACCAGCGGGCCGGCGAAGTTCGTCGGGTCGAGCGGGTCGCCGAAGCGCAATCGTCGGGCGGTGGCGACGAACGCCTCCGCGAAGCGGTCGAACATCGACTCCTGCACCAGAATCCGGCTTGCCGACACGCAACGCTGCCCCGTCGACTTGAATGCCGACAACACCCCGGCCGTCACCGCCAGGTCGAACCGGGCGTCGTCGCAGACGATCACGGCGTTCTTGCCGCCCATCTCGGCCGCGACGATGCGGTCGTGCATCGACGCCGAAATCTCCTGAATGCGCCGCCCCACGTCGAAGCTGCCGGTGAAGCAGACCACGTTGACACGCGGGTCGCGCACGAGCGCCTCGCCGGGTTCGCCGTCGCCGTGCAGCAGGTTGATCGTGCCCGCGGGGAAGCCGGCCTCGGCGAACAGCTCGACGAGCCGCTGGCCGACGGCGGGCGTGTCCTCGCTCGGCTTGAACACGCACGTGTTCCCTTCCAGCAGGCTCGGTCCGAGCATCCACAGCGGCACTGCGAACGGGAAGTTCCACGGCGTGATCACCGCCACGACGCCCCACGGCTTCCGTCGCACGAACGCATCCTTCTCCGCGATCTCGGAGGCGATCACCTCCCCGAACGGCAGGCGGCCGGAGCCGAAGACGTACTGCACCATGTGCAGCCCCTCGACCACCTCGGCCCGGCACTCGGTCACGTTCTTGCCGCACTCGCGGGCCATGAGCTCCGCAAGCGTGTCGGTGTCGCGCTTCATCAGCTGCGCGAGCCGGTCGAAGCACTCGGCGCGGAGCACGCGACTTGTCCGCCGCCATTCCGGGAACGCGGCCCGCGCTGCCCCCACCGCGTCCGACACTTCCGCGGCCGTCGCCTGCGGGAACGTGCCGACGTGCTCCGTCCAGCGCGCGGACTCGTGGCTGGCGAAGTCGGCACGGGGGGCGGTCCACTCCCCGCCGATGAGCAGGCGGCCGGCAACGGGCATGGGGCACCTCGGACGTGACACCGAATTGTACGCCGCCTCCCCGCCCCGTCTCAAGTTCCGGGCCCGCTTGCGACTTTGCGGGCCCACGTACGCGTCGTAAACTTCTCGTGTCCCTCCCGCCACCCATCCTGTCCCGACCCGGAGACGCCGACCGATGACCTTCCGCCTCCTGCCGCTCGCGGCCGGCGTCCTCGCCGTCGCCGTCGCCCAGCCGCTTTCCGCAACCGACTGGCCTCAGTGGCGCGGGCCGAACCGCGACGGCAAGTCCGCCGAGACGGGCCTCCTTCAGAGTTGGCCGAAGGACGGCCCGCCGAAGACGTGGACCATCGACGGCATCGGCACCGGGTTCAGCACGCCGACCGTCGCCGCCGGCATGATCTTCGTCATGGGCACCAAGGACGGGAAGGACGGCGTGTTCGGCCTCAAGGAGGCCGACGGCAGCCAACTGTGGTTCACGCCGCTGGATCCGACGAAGAACCCGAACCAGAACAACGGCCCCGGCGGCAGCCCCACGTATCACGAGGGGAAGCTCTACGCCGTCAGCAACGTCGGCACCGTGGCCGCACTCGACGCCAAGACCGGCCGGGGGCTGTGGACCCGCAGCTACACGAAGGAGTTCGGCGCAGGCGTGCCGAGCTGGGGCTTCAACGACTCGCCGCTCGTGGACGGGAACAAGCTGATCTGTGCCCCGAGCGGCAGCAAGGGGGCCGTCGCGGCCCTGAACCTGAAGACCGGGGCGACCGTCTGGGCCACGACGGTCGGCAACGTCGGCGGCGGCGCCGGCTACTCGTCGCCGGTCAAAATGACCGTCGGCGGCATCCCGACCTACGTCCAGCTCCTCGGCTCCGAGTCCGGTGTTGTGGGGGTCCACGCCGACACCGGCAAGCTGCTGTGGCAGTACAAGGGGCAGGGTGTGGTCGGCGGCGTGGCCCAGATTCCGACGCCGGTGATTTTCGAGGACAAGGTGTGGGCGTCCGACAGCTACGGGAAGACGGGCGGGGCCGCCCTGCTCCAACTCAAGGCTGTCGGGAAGGACAAGATCGACGTGAAGGTGCTGAAGACTTACGAGAAGCCGGAGCTGAACAACCACCACGGCGGCATGATCCTGCTCGGCAAGCACGTGTACTTCGGCCACGACCAGAACCGCGGCATCCCGGCGTGCGTGGACATCACGACCGGCGAGATCGCGTACAAGGACGAGAAGATGCCGCCGGGCACGAACGGGTCGGTGGCCATCACCTTCGCCGACGGCCGGCTGTACTACCGGTTCCAGAACCACGTCCTGGCGCTGGTCGAGCCGGACCCGGCGGGCTTCAAGATGGTGTCGTCGTTCCGCCTGCCGGAGCCGAGCAACAAGGAAAGCTGGGCGCACCCCGTCGTGGCCAACGGCCGGCTGTACATCCGCGACCAGGACAAGCTCCACTGCTTCAACGTGAAGGCGAGCACGAACTGACGTCGGCCGGAGCGCCCGCCCGCCGCCGCGGGTGGGTGTTCCGGCTTGCACCGACCGCCGGCTGTGGTCTAATAGCAGTACCCACCCACCCCCCACGCACGTCACCCACCATGCCTACCGTGCCTCATACGCACCGAACCGGCCTGACCCGCCGTGAAGCCGTCCAGGTCGGCTACTCGGGCCTCCTCGGCCTCGGCATGGCGGCGTCCGCCCCGGCCCAGTCGGGCGGGTCGCGCCGCAAGCCGAACTCGGTCATCCTGGTGTTCCTCACCGGGGCCGCGAGCCAGTTGGAGACGTTCGACCCGAAGCCGGACAACCCCGCGGAGATTCGCGGCGAGTTCGGCACTGTGGCGACTCCGGTGGCCGGCGTCCGCCTCGGCGAGCACCTGCCGCTGCTCGCGGCCCGCGCGAACAAGTACGCCCTCGTCCGCACCCTCGCCCACACCGACAACAACCACACGGCCGCCACCCACCACCTGATCACCGGGGCGAAGCAGCCCGGCGTGCGGTTCGACAAGCCGCTGTCGCGCGACGACTATCCGGTCTACGGTTCCGGCCTCGCCTACCTCCGCCCGCGCAGCGACGGCGTCCCCTCGGCCGTGACCCTCCCGACGTTTCTCGCCGAAGGCCCTCTCGTGTGGCCCGGCCAACACGCCGGCTTCCTCGGCCCGCGCTACGACCCGTTCCAGGTGACCCAAGACCCGAACCTGGCGTCGTTCAAGATCGACAACCTCCGCCCCACCGGCATTGACGTGGATCAGTTGCGCGACCGCGCCGCGCTGCTCGACGCCGTGAACGCCCAGCGCCGCAGCATGACCGCCAGCGCCGAGGGGCGGCGGCTCAGCGACTCGCAGCAGCACGCCATCACCGTGCTCACGTCCGGCCGGGTGGCGACGGCGTTCGAGATGGACCGAGAACCCGCCGCCGTCCGCGACCGCTACGGCCGCCACAGCTTCGGCCAGTCGCTGCTGCTGGCCCGCCGGCTGGTCGAGAGCGGCGTGTCGGTGGTGCAGGCGAACATGGGCCGCGTTCAGAACTGGGACCACCACAGCAACATCTTCCCCACGATGCGCCGCCTCCTGCCGCCGCTCGACGCCGGCGTCTCCGCGCTGCTCGACGACCTCGGCGACCGCGGCCTGTTGGAGACGACGATGGTCGTGGTGGTGGGCGACTTCGGGCGGACGCCCAAGGTCAGCAACGCCGGCCGCGACCACTGGGCGCCGTGCTTCAGCGCACTGTTCGCGGGGGCCGGCGTTCGGCCGGGCGTCGTCGTGGGCCGCTCCGACAAGACGTCCGCCTACCCGGCCACGACGCCGTACTCGCCGGACGACCTGGGCGCGACGGTGTACCACGCCCTCGGCGTGGACCCGCACAGCGAGGTCCGCGACCGCCTCGACCGCCCCGTACAATTGAACCGCGGCGAAGTGATCCAGCCGCTCTTCACGGGCATCTAACGTGGGGCCGGCTCGGAGCCGACCGCTACAGCTCTGGCCGGCTGGAAGCCGGCCCCACATTCGACGGACCTCTCCATGCCCCGCTACCTTCTCGCGGCGCTCGCCGCCTGCGCCCTCACACCCCGCGTCCGCGCCGAGCCCGACGTGGTCGTCTACGGCGCGACCGCCGGCGGCGTCGCGGCCGCGGTGCAGGTCGCCCGTATGGGCAAGACCGTCGTCGTGATCGAGCCCGGGAAGCACGTCGGCGGCCTCACCTCCGGCGGCCTCGGCTACACCGACAGCGGCAACAGCCGTGTCATCGGCGGCATCGCCCGCGAGTTCTACCAGCGCGTCAAGAAACACTACGACGACCCCTCCGCGTGGCCGTTCGGGAAGCGAGAGACGTTTCCCGGCTACCGACCGAACGAAGACGCGATGTGGGTGTTCGAGCCGCACGTCGCCGAGAAGTTGCTCCGCGAGATGCTCGCCGAACACAAGATCGAAGTCGTCTTCGGCGAGCGCCTGGACCGCAAGCGCGGGGCCACCCTCGCCGGCAAGCGCATCCGCGCGTTCCGCACCGAGTCGGGCAAGGTCGTTGAGGGGAAGGTGTTCATCGACGCCACCTACGAGGGCGACCTGATGGCCGCCGCGGGCGTCAGCTACGCCGTCGGCCGCGAGCCGAACTCGCGCTACGGCGAGACCCTGAACGGCGTCGCCCGCAGGTGGAACACCCACACGCACCGGTTCCTCAAGGCCGTGGACCCGTTCGTGCGGCCCGGCGACCGCGCCAGCGGCCTCCTCTTCGGCATCGACCCCGGCCCCTACCCCGCCGACGGCGAGGGCGACGACCGCATCCAGGCGTACTGCTTCCGCATGTGCATGTCGAACGTGCCCGAGAACCGGGTGCCGTTCCCGAAGCCGGACGGGTACGTCGAGGCGTGGTACGAGCTGCTGTTCCGCACGTTCGAGGCCGGCGACCTGCGCCTGCCGTTGAAGATCGACATGATGCCGAACGGTACCACCGACACGAACAACAACTACGCCGTGAGCACCGACTTCGTCGGGCAGAACTATCGCTACCCCGAGGGCGACTACGCCGAGCGGGAGCGTATCACGAAACAGCACGAGCTGTACCAGAAGGGGCTGATGTGGTCGCTGGCGAACCACCCGCGGGTGCCGGAGTCGGTGCGAGACAAGATGAAGGCGTGGGGGCTGGCGAAGCGCGAGTTCACGGACACCGGCAACTGGCCGCACCAGCTGTACGTCCGCGAAGCCCGGCGGCTGATGGCGGATCACGTCATGACCGAGGCCGACTGCCGCCGCCGGCGCGACACGCCGCAGAGCGTCGGCATGGGTTCCTACAACATGGACTCGCACAACTGCATGCGGTGGGTGACGCCCGACGGCACCGTGCAGAACGAGGGTGACGTGCAGGAGTCGCCCGGCGGCCCGTACCGCATCAGCTACAAGTCGGTGGTGCCGAAGGCCGGCGAGTGCCCGAATCTGTTGGTGCCGGTCTGCGTGTCGAGTTCACACATCGCCTACGGGTCGATCCGCATGGAGCCCGTGTTCATGGTACTCGGCCAGAGCAGCGCCACGGCCGCGGTACTGGCGCTCGAAGCCGGTGTGGACGTACAGTCCGTGGACTACGCCCGGCTCAGCACGCGGCTGCTGGCCGACAAGCAGGTGCTCGAGTTCGCGGCGCCGCCGTCGAAGGGTGGTATCGACCCGAAGAAACTCGTCGGCATCGTGGTCGACGACTCGCAAGCCCAGCTGGTCGGCTTCGAGACGGTCAGTTCGAGCCTCGGGCCGTTCGTCGGCACCGGCTACCGGCACGACGGAAACACCGACCGCGGCAGGCAGACGGCCAGGTTCACCCCGGACTTGCCGGCCGCGGGCCGCTACAAAGTTCAAATCGCGTACACGGCCAACGCCAACCGCGCGACGAACGTACCGGTCACGATCGCCCACGCCGCCGGAACCACGAAGGCAACGGTGAACATGCGACGGGCGCCGGCGGTAGACGGGTTGTTCGCGGAAGTGGGTACGTTCCGCTTCGAAGCCGGCCGCGGCGGGTCGGTGACGATCGGTAACGCTGAGGTCGACGGGTACGTGATCGCGGATGCGGTCGTGTTCGTGCCGGTCAAGGAGTAGTGCTGAAGCGGTTCACGACCCAGCCGCCGACCGCGACGAGGGCGGAGGCCGCGCAAAACTCCGCGAGCACCTCGCGCGGCATGACCAGTGCGAGAAGGCAGACCGCGACCGCCAGGACGACCCACGGCGGCTTTACCGCCGCGGCGTAATCGGTGACGATCGATTCGGTCAGTACGGCTTGCACGGGACCCCCGGTGGAGTGAGCACACTTTGGTGGCAAGCCGTGTGCCGAGTACCTGACCAAAGACTACCCGCCCGCGCCGAGGAGCCCTCATGGCCGACGAGTATCAGAATCCCGGGCCGACCCGCGAAGAGATCGACGCCGCGGCCGGGCCGCTCGTACTGGAGTTCGGCACGTCATGGTGCGGCTACTGCCAGGGGGCGCAGCCGCACATCGCCGAGGCACTCGCCGAGGTAAAGGACTTGCCGTACACGAAGGTCGAGGACGGCCCCGGCCGGTCACTCGGGCGGTCGTTCCGCGTGAAGTTGTGGCCGACGGTAATCGCCCTGCGTGACGGGAAGGAACTTGCGCGGGTGGTGCGACCCGTTTCTGCCGACGAGGTACGGCGGGCCCTGGAATCGCTCCGCTAGAAACGCAAACAGCCCGCCGGATTTAGCCGGCGGGCTGCGTGCGTCGATGACGGGTGTGTGGTGGTGTGGTGTGGGTCGGGGGCATGGCTGCTCTCGGGGGGTGACCCCGGGCAGCGTGTGTGTCATCCTTAGAAAGGAGGTGATCCAACCGCAGGTTCCCCTACGGTTACCTTGTTACGACTTAGTCCCAATCAGGAAGTCCGTCTTCGGCGCCGCGAGGCGACTTCGGACGTCCCTCCCTTTCGTGGCTTGACGGGCGGTGTGTACAAGGCTCAGGAACACATTCACCGCGGTGTTGCTGACCCGCGATTACTAGCGATTCCGGCTTCACGCAGGCGGGTTGCAGCCTGCGATCTGAACTGGGGCGTGCTTTCGGGGGTCGGCTTCTACTCGCGTAGTCGCGTCCCTCTGTCCACGCCATTGTAGCACGTGTGCAGCCCTGGGCATAAAGGCCATGAGGACTTGACGTCATCCCCACCTTCCTCCGGTTTGACACCGGCAGTCCCCCTAGAGTGCCCCTCGCGGGTTGCAACTAAGGGTAAGGGTTTCGCTCGTTATGGGACTTAACCCGACATCTCACGACACGAGCTGACGACAGCCATGCAGCACCTGTGGCAGCTTCCGGGTTGGATACCGTTCGTTCCCGTTTCCGGGTCCTACCTGCTGCCTCTTTCGAACATGTCAAGCCCAGGATAAGGTTCTTCGCGTAGCCTCGAATTAAGCCACATGCTCCACCGCTTGTGTGAGCCCCCGTCAATTCCTTTGAGTTTCAGCCTTGCGACCATACTCCCCAGGCGGAGAACTTAGCACTTTGGCTGCGGCAGTAACCCCATGCCAGGGCTACTACCCAGTTCTCATCGTTTAGGGCCAGGACTACCGGGGTATCTAATCCCGTTCGCTCCCCTGGCTTTCGCGCCTCAGCGTCAGAGAGGGTCCAGCGTGCCGCCTTCGCCACCGGAGTTCCTGTGGATCTCAACGCATTTCACCGCTCCACCCACAGTTCCGCACGCCCCTACCCCCCTCGAGGCCGCCCGTACCCGGGGCCGTTCTCCGGTTGAGCCGGAGGATTTCACCCCGGACGCGGCAGCCCGCCTACGCGCCCTTTAAGCCCAGTGATTCCGAACAACGTTCGCTCGGTTCGTCTTACCGCGGCTGCTGGCACGAACTTAGCCCGAGCTTCCTCCAGGGATGGATCCGCCTTGCGGCTTTCTCCCCCTCGACAGGGCTTTACAACCCGAAGGCCTTCGTCGCCCACGCGGCATCGCTCGGTCAGGGTTGCCCCCATTGCCGAAGATCCTCGACTGCAGCCACCCGTAGGTGTCTCGCCAGTGTCTCAGTGCGAGTGGCGCGGGTCGTGCTCTCACACCCGCTAGACATCTCCGCCTTGGTGGGCCGTCACCCCGCCAACTAGCTAATATCACGTGGGCCCCGCCTGGGGCGCCTGAGCTTTGCTCTCCCGAGGTCATCCGGTATTACCCCGCCTCTCGGCGGGCTATCCCGGACCCCAGGGTGGGTACCCACGCCTTACTGCCCCTTACGCCGGTTCCCCCATTGCTGGGATTCCCGCGACTTGCATGCCTCATCCATGCCGCCAACGTTCGTTCTGAGCCAGGATCAAACCCTTCAAGAGTGTTTGCATAACCCGCCGAGGCGAGTCCTGTCTCGTGTCCATCAGCCGCCGGCCGAACCACAGCCGGTCACCGACTACCGACGTGCCCTCGCGGGCACTCCGCAGCAGAGACCAGGCGGCCCGACCAGCGGCCAAACCCGACCCCCACCACACCACCACCACACACTTGTCAAAGATCGTTCGTCGCGGCTGATGCTGCGACACGGGAATGATAAGAGGACCCCCGGGGAGCGTCAACGCGCCGGAGAATAAAAAGTGGAAACGATCCCCCCTCCCCCCCCTCGGGCGGCCTGTTGATGGGCGGCCGCCGGCCGTCGTCCGTGGCCCACTGGTTGGGGGGGTGCGGAGACGTTACAACGAGTCTGGCGGGGCGGCGGCGGCCCGTCAAGCATAAAGGCTTGTCTTCCGGGGATTTTCGCCATGGCTACACCCCACGCTCTTGTCCTGCGGGCGCCCGGGTCCAACTGCGACGGCGAGGCAGCCGCGGCGTTCGAGATGGCGGGGGCGAAGGTCGAGCGAATCCACGTCAACGCGGTCCGCGAAGACTCGCGAATTCTGAAGCGATTCCAGATTCTCACCGTCCCCGGCGGCTTCAGCTACGGCGACGACATCGCCGCGGGCAAGGTGTTCGCCCTGCAACTCCAGCACTTCCTCGCCGACGCCCTCCGCAAGTTCCGCGACGACGAGAAGCTCATCCTCGGCATCTGCAACGGCTTCCAGGCGATCCTGAAAGCCGGGCTGCTGATGCCGCCCGACGAGGACGGCCCGCTGGCCACGCTCGGGTTCAACGAGAACGGCCGCTTCGAGGACCGCTGGGTGAAGTTGCGGGCGACACCGGGGAAGTGCGTGTTCCTGAAGGGCGTTACCCAACTGAACGTGCCGGTGGCCCACGGCGAAGGGAACTTCGTCGGCCGCAAGGAGTGGATCGTCCGCGGGCTGGACCAGGCCGGGCAGGTGGTGCTCCGCTACGCCGGGGCGACCGGCCACGCGAACGGCTTCCCCGAGAACCCCAACGGCTCGCAGGACGACATCGCGGGGATCACGGACGCCACGGGCCGCGTGCTGGGGATGATGCCGCACCCGGAGCGGCACATCTTCCCGACTCAGCACCCGCAGTGGACGCGACTCGGGTTGAAGGCGGAAGGGGAGGGACTGAAGTTGTTCCGCAACGCGGTCGAGTTCTTCGCGCAGAGTTGAGTCGCAGGTTTTTTGACGGGATGAACGGGAAAGCCGGGATGAAATCAGAGTTTGAATTCTGACTTCATCCCGGCTTTCCCGTTCATCCCGTCAAAAAATCCTTACGCCTTCGGCTTCGCGGCGGCAGCCTTGACCTTCTTGGCCAGCCGGCTCTTGATCCGTGCCGCCTTGTTCTTGTGGATGTAGCCCTTGTCGGCGGCGCGGTCGAGGACCGCCTGCGTCTCGCTCACGGTCTTGGCGACGGCCGCCGCGTCGTTGCCGGCAATTGCGGCGGACGCGGCCTTGCGGGCCACGCGGACCTTCTTGGCCGCGACCCGGTTCTGGAGCCGCCGCTTCTCGTTCTTCCGGAGCCGCTTCCACGCGCTCGCTGTGTGGGGCATCGGTCGTATCCCGTGAATGAAAGAGTGTTCGAGGTATGCGTTACAGGGCGACCGCGCCGACCTTGTAGCGGACGAACCGGACCGGCTCCAGCCCGGCCTTCTTGAGGGCGGCCCCGACCGTCGTCTTCGGGTACTTCCCCTCGTTGGCCATCTGCTGCTCGGTCAGCACGTTCACGATATCGGCGAGCCGCTTGGTCAGCTTGTCGGCGCTGATCTTCTCCACAATCTGCGCCGGCTTTCCGGCCATCTTGGGGTCGGCCGCGAGCTCCGCGGCGACGAGATCCTTCTCGCGGGCCATCACGTCCGCGGGCACGTCGGCGACGGTGGCGTACGGCGGGTTGAGCGCGGCGATGTGCGTCGCCACGTCCTTGAGCAGTTCGTCGTTGGCCGCACCTTTCGCCTCGAAGACGACGCCGACGGTGCCGTCGTGGTGGACGTAGCCGCCGTAGACGTTGCCGGCGAGGCGCTGGAGCTTGTGGAGCACCATTTTCTCGCGGATGACGCCGACGACGCCGTCGATCCGCTCCTGGACGGTACCCGACCCGCCGGCGAGCGGCTGGCCGGTGGCCGTGGCCACGTCAGCCGGGTTGGCGGCGGCGACGTGCCTGGCCAGGTCGTTGGCGAGGGCCACGAACTGGTCGCTCTTGGCCGACGGGGCGCTCTCGCAGCGCATCTCGACGATGCCGGCGACGTTGGCGGCGTTGTCGACGAACACGCCGACGCGGCCCTCGGCGACCTCGTTCCCCTCGCGCTTGGCGGTCATGTTCTTGTTCTGCTTCTGCAGCCACAAGATCGCCGCGTCCATGTCCGCGCCGGACTGGTCGAGGGCCTGCTTGCACAGCCCCATCGGCTGGTCGGTGCGGTCGCGGAGCTGCTTGACCATCTGCGGGGTGACCGTCGCCATCGTCCTCTCCGTCTCCGTTGCGGCTAAGCGTGTGCTGGGGGAAAGCCCGGGGACGGCCGTCCCCGGGCTTCGCGGGACAACTTTAAGCGACGGTGGGCGCCGGGGCGGGGTTCGCCTCCGGGGCCGGGGCGGCGGGCCGCTGCTGCGGCTGGCGCGGCTTGATCATCGCCTGCTGCTCCGGCGGGAGGGCGGCGCGGCCCTCGAGGCAGGCGTCCGCCAGCTTCGCCAGGATCACCTCGATCGACCGGATGCTGTCGTCGTTGCCGGGGATCGGCAGGTCCACCGGGTCCGGGTCGCTGTCGGTGTCGATGAGGGCGATGGTGGTGACGCCCATCCGCTTGGCTTCCTTGACCGCGATGTGCTCCTTGTTCGGCCCGACGATGACGAGCGCGTCCGGGAGCTTCACCATGTCCCGGATGCCCATCAGGTTGCGGCGAATCTTGAGGAGTTCGCGGCTCATGGCCGAAATCATCTTCTTGCTGTGCGTCCGGATGTCGGACGTGTCAGGGGCCTTGGCCGGGTCGAGCTTGCCGGCCTCGGTCATCATGCCGGCCATGTAGGCGTTCAGGTCCACCCGGTTCGGGTTCTCGCCGACCGGCAGCCACATCGCCTCCAGCTCCTGGAGCCGCTTCAGGCGGTTGCGGATCGTGCGGTAGTTGGTGAGGGTGCCGCCCAGCCAGCGCTCGGAGACGAACGGCATGCCGGAGCGCATGGCCTCGCGCTCGACGACTTCCTTCGCCTGCCGCTTGGTGCCGACGAACATGACCAGCCCGCCGCGGGCGACGACCTGCGACACGTACCGGTAGGCCCGCAGCAACCCGCGCACGGTCTCGCGCAAGTCCACGATGTGAATGAGGTTCCGCTTGCCGTAGATGTACGGCCGCATCTTCGGGTTCCACCGGCTGGCCCGATGCCCGTAGTGGACGCCGGCCTCGAGCAGCTGCTTCACGTCGACGAGAGCCACAACGCTCCTCCGAGCCGAACCGGGAATGCCCCCAACACGGTTTCTGGGGCGTGAACTCACTACAGTAGCCGCCGCGGCCGAAATCGTCCAACCCCGCTCCCCGCTTTCCGATGCCGACGCCGAAGATCATTCCTGTGATCGACCTGATGGGCGGCCGGGTCGTTCGTGCCATCGGCGGCCGACGGAGCGAGTACCAGCCACTTCGGAGTGTGCTCACGGACTCGACGGAGCCTGTGGCGGTGGCGAAGGCGATGGTTGCAGCGACGGGCGCGGAGTGTATTTATCTCGCCGACATCGACGGGATCGTGAAAGGCCAACCCGATCCAGCAGTTGTGCGGGCGATCGAAGACGTTGAAATCCCGGTGATCTACGACGCGGGATATCGAACACGGGCCGAGTTGCTCGCGGGGATGCAGCAATCCTTTGCATGGGGAACGGTGATCGCGTCGGAGACCGCCGAGCCGACCATCCTTGAGGGGCCAACACTCGATCGAGTCGCGTTCTCGATTGACCTGTTCAACGGGCACATCCTGGGCGACTGGAAGGGCTGGGGTGTGTCAGGACCATGCGCGGTCGTCGAGTTGGCTGCGGTGCCCCATCGTAAGTGGATCGAAACAGTTATCCTGCTCGACATCGCTCGCGTGGGAACGAGAACAGGACCGGGTACTGAGTCGGCCGTTGCCGCCTGCAAGGCGGCTTACCCCAAGCTGTTCATACAGGCCGGTGGCGGCGTCCGGACGTGGGACGACGTGCAGCGACTCTCGGATGCTGGAGCGGACGCTGTCATGGTTGCATCCGCCCTCCACGACGGCACGCTCATCTTCCCCCGCACAGCCGTGTGATCGCCGCCGCGTCCAGCCGGTACACCGTCCACTCGTCTTGCGGCTTCGCCCCGAGCGACTCGTAGAAGCGGATCGACGGCTCGTTCCAGTTCAGCACCGACCACTCCACCTTGCAGCTGTCCCGCTCCACGGCCAGCCGGGCGAGCGCCAACAGCAGCGCCTTGCCGAGTCCCTTCCCGCGGGCCTCCGGCCGCACGAAGAGGTCTTCGAGGTAGATGCCAGGGCGGCCGCCGAACGTCGAGTAGTTGTGGAAGAACAGCGCCATGCCTACGACGGCTCCGCCGTCCTCGGCGACCAGCACCTCGGCGTAGGGGCGCGGGCCGAACAGGTGTTCGCCGAGCCGCGACTCGTCGAGTACGACCTTGTCGGCGAGCCGTTCATACTCGGCCAGCTCGCGGATCAGCTGGGCGATCACCGGCAGGTCGGCCGGGGTGGCGGGGCGGATCATGGGTCACTTCCCGAGCGGGCGGAAGAAAGCGGGGGCGTTGCCGACCGTCAGCCCCTTCTGCGACACCCGTAGGTTGCGGAACCGACCCGTGTCGTCGAACGAGCCGAAGCCGACGTAGCCGCCCTGGAACGTCTTGTCGTCCGCCGTCATCACCGGCGTCTTGAGGTCGTCGAAGAACACCTCGACCTTGCCGGTCGAACCCTGCCGGGCGAGGCGGACGTGGTGCCAGGTGACGGCCTTCCAGTCCACGCCCTTCGTCGTCTTGGTGGCGATGTTCTTCCGCGGCGCGTCGTTGACGACGAACACGTTGTGGGCGTTCATGTCGGCCTCGCGGCCGATGTGGGTGTAAAAATACTTCTCCGGCGACTGGAAGCCGAAGAACAGGCACAGGTCCTGGTGCCCGTACGGGACGATCGTGGACTGCATCTCCAGGTCGAGTACGAAGTCCGCGCCGACGGGCCGCTTGAGCAGCGCGATGTGGACCGGCGAGCGGTGTTTCGGCGTGTAGCTGCTCTTGTACTTCTTGGTGTCGTACTTCAGTTCCAGGAAGCCGGCCCCGGTCGCGTCCTTGCCGAACGACCACACCGCGGGGTCGCTGAACACCAGGTTCGCAGCGCTCTCCGGCCCCGACAGCGGCTCGGTGAGCGTGGTGCCTCGTGCCCACTCGGGTACGGGCGTGTCGGCGGCCGCAGCGAGTGAGACGGTGAGCGCCGCGAGTGAGGCGAGGATGAGATTGCGCATCGGCAGCCCCGGAGATTGTTCCATCGGGTCGTGACGCCGAGTAGACTGGACGCGCCTTCCCGGGTCAACACCCTTCGGGAACCTCCCCATGCGTGCCGTCGTTCTCTTCGCCCTCAGCGCCGCCGTGTTCGGCAGCTGGTCCGCCGCGCAGCCCGACCCCTCGAAGCGGGTTCCGGAACCGCGGCAGGCCTGGACCACGTCCAAAGTCACCGGCTCGCCGGAGCCGCCGCCGCCGTTCAAGGCCGTGCGGGCGTTCCCGAACGTCACCTTCAAGCAGCCGCTGCTCATCGCCCGCGCCCCCGGCACCGACCGCCTCTTCGTCGGCGAACAGGACGGCGTGATCTACTCGGTCCCGAACCGCCCCGACGCCCAGCGCGAGCTGTTCTTCGACCTGCGGAAGGACTTCAAAACGCTGTCGAAAAACCCCGGCGCGAAGGAGATCGAGTCCGTGTACGGACTCGTGTTCCACCCCAAATTCGAGCAGAACCGGCAGTGCTTCGTCTGCTACACGATGCGGCCGAAGGACAAGTCGCCGTACCTGGAGGACGGCACCCGCGTGTCGCGGTTCACCGTTCCGAAGGGCGACACCCCCCGGATCGACCCGGCCAGCGAGGAGATCGTCCTCACGTTCCTCGGCGGCGGTCACAACGGCGGCGACCTGCACTTCGGCCCCGACGGGATGCTGTACATCTCGACCGGCGACGCCAGCCCGCCGAACCCGCCGGACCGCCTCAGCACCGGCCAGGACTGCTCGGACCTGCTCGGCTCGGTGCTGCGGATCGACGTCGACAGGAAGGACGCCGGCAAGAGCTACGCGGTGCCGAAGGACAACCCGTTCGTCGGGCTGCCGAACGTGCGGCCGGAAATCTGGGCGTTCGGCTTCCGCAACCCGTGGCGGATGAGCTTCGACCGCGGCACCGGACAGTTGTGGCTCGGCGACGTGGGCTGGGAGCAGTGGGAGATGGTCCACCGCATCGAGAAGGGGGGCAACTACGGCTGGAGCATCACCGAGGCCCGCACGCCGATCAAGCCGGCGCAGCCGATCGGCCCGGCGCCGATCCGTCCGCCGACGATCGAACTGCCGCACACGATCGCGTGCAGCGTCACCGGCGGCTACGTGTACCGCGGCAAGAAGCTTCCCGAGCTGGTCGGCAAGTACGTCTTCGGCGACTGGGAGACGCGCCGCATGTGGGCGGCCCGGTTCGACGGCGAAAAGCTGGTTGCGATGCCCGAGATCGTGAAGCCGAGCATCCGCGTCGTGGCCTTCGGCGAAGACAACGCCGGCGAGCTCTACTTCGCCGACCACGACAGCGGCAACCTGTACACCCTGGAGCGGAACGCCGGCGCCGGGGCCAACGCCGCGTTCCCCAAAGCACTCAGCGAAACGGGCCTGTACGGCGAGCGCGTGCGACCCCGGTTCGGCAAGCCGAAGGGGGCGGGGCCGGTCGTGGACAAGCTGGCGCCGCTGCCGGGCGTCGTGAAGTACGAGCCGATCCTGCCGCAGTGGCAGGACGGCGCGGAGGCCGAGTGGTTCGTCGCCGTTCCCGGCGAGGGGAAGATCACCATTTTCGACGAGCCGCGACCCCTGCCGGGGCAGGTGAACTGGCACAACTTCGGGATGCGCTTCCCGGCCGGCACCGTGCTGGCGAAGACGATATCGCTGAAGCAGCGACCCGGGGACCGCAAGGGCGTGCGCGTCGAGACGCAGCTCCTCCACTTCGACGGCGAGGACTGGCGCGGGTACTCGTACGCCTGGCGCCCCGACGGCTCGGACGCCGATCTGGTGCCCGCCGACGGGACCGAGCGGACCTACACCGTGATCGACCCGCTCATGCCCGACGGCAAGCGCGAACACGTCCACACCTTCTTCAGCCGGACGCAGTGCCTCAGCTGTCACAACTCGTGGTCGGGCTACGCCCTGTCGTTCGTGCCGAAGCAGCTGAACTGGCCGGACGAGAAGAACCCGTGGGGCAAGGTCGGCAACCAGCTGCGTGACCTGACCGCCAGCGGCTACTTCGAGCGGCTCGGCCCGAAGGACGAGCAACGACCGATCGACGCCGATTACCTGGAGGGGCTCGGCCGGTTCTCGCGCTCGCCCGGCAGCGTGGTCGCGGACCAGCCGGCGCTGGAGAGCTACGCCCGGTCGTACCTGCACGTCAACTGCGCCCACTGCCACCGGTTCGGGGGCGGCGGCGGGCAGGTGGTGCTCGAACTCGACTTCGAGAAGTCCCTGAAGGACACCGGCATCCTCGACGTCCGCCCGAAACAGGGCGACTTCGGCCTGCCGGACGCGCGGCTCGTGGCACCCGGCGACCCGTTCCGAAGCGTGCTGTTGTACCGGATGGCGCGCTTCGGCGCGGGCCGTATGCCGCACGTCGGTTCCGAACGGCCCGACCCCCGCGCGCTGAACTACCTGATGCGCTGGATTCGCGGCCTGGACCCGACCGTTCGGCTGGACGAGCCGGCTGACCCCGACGCGAACCTGAACGACCCGCGGGTCGCACTGCGGCGCGTGCCGGGCCTGTCCGGCCCGTTGAACAACGGCGTCAACCGGCCGCGCCCGGGCCTGTTGGCCGCGGTCGCCAAGCTGCCGCCCGGCCCGAGCCGCGACCTGTTCGAAGGCTACTTCCCCGTCGAGCCCGGCGCCCGCAAGCTCGGCCCGACCCCACGCCCGGCGACGGTCCTCGCCCTGACGGGCGACGCGACGAAGGGCGAGGCGCTGTTCTTCGCCGAACAGTCGCAGTGCGCCAAGTGCCACAAGGTCGGCGACCGCGGCACCGCGGTCGGCCCCGAGCTCACGACCATCGCCCGGACGCGCAGCCGCGCCGAGCTACTCGACAGCTTGTTGAATCCGTCGGCGCGGGTGGAGCCGCAGTTCGCCGCTTACCTCGTTCGTACGACCGACGGCCGACAGGCCACGGGTCTACTCGTGCGTCGAGACGGCGAACAGGTGGTGGTCCGCGACGCACAGAACGAGTTGAAGACCTTTGCGGCCGGCGACGTGGAAGCGGTACAGCCGTCGCGGCTGTCGCTGATGCCCGAGGCACTGCTCGCGGGGCTGACCCCTCAGCAGGCGGCAGACCTGCTGGCGTACCTGGAAGCACGGAAGTGAGTCCGGGAGAAGCGCGGCGTGCGGTAACACCGGCAGACGAGCGGACACCTCGCAAAGGTTTATCAAACGGAACTCGAACCCGCCGCCGTCACCAGTGCGAGGGGGGGGACTTGAACCCCCACGACCTTTCGGTCGACAGAACCTAAATCTGTTGCGTCTGCCAATTCCGCCACCCTCGCGTTCGGGGCTGAGGCCCCGGCCGTGGCACTTCGATTCTAGCGACTCGGGGCCGATACTCGACACGGTACGACGCCCGAGGTTCGCATCCGCCGCGTATGTTCTGACCGCGTGACATGTTTCCGCGACCCGGTGGGTGGGTCGCCGGAAACATTAATCCCGGTCCTCGCGTTGCCAGCGTGGACGATAATTGCGCAAATACCCGGCGATGTGCTCGTGCATGTCTTCGGGCTCGAACCCGCAGAATTCCATCTCGGCGATGGCCCGGTCGACCGGCCAGCGTTGCCGCTCCATCCGGAAGACGGCCACCAGCGTCCCCGTGCGGTGAATACCGGCAAAGCAGTGGACCAGCACCGGATGGTTCTTCGGGTCGGCCATCACGTCCACGAACTGGCGGACGTTGGCGTCTGCGGGCACTTCGCCCTTCTCGTCCGCGCCCCAAACCTTTGGGATTAGTCGAAGGTACGTCAGGCCGCGGGCGGCGCACACGTCCTCCTCCCAGCCGTCGGGGTAGGGTTCGCCAGGGCGCCGCGTCGTCCGGAGGGTCACGATCGTCTTGATGCCGTAGTCTTGAATTACGGTGTCGAGTCCGGCCGGGGTCAACTGACCGCTACGGTACAGGACGCCATCCTCGACCACGCGAAAGTTGCGGCGGTGGGACTGCCGGCTGGCGGAGTACACGATCGGCACGCCGACGAGCAGCGCGGCGACCGCCGCAACCAGGAACCCACGCCACGGCTTCCGCATCCCGATTCCTCCGAGGGAGTGCGGAAGTGTACCCTGCGGCCGCGGCCGGCGACCAGCCCGACCGAAATTCGCGGTAGCCGGGCGGCGGGGCCGATCCTAGAATTTCCGTCTTCGCACGTGCGGAACCGTATTCGCCAGGTAGGACCATGTACGCGATCATCGAGGACGGCAGCCGTCAGTACCGGGCGGAGCCGAACGGGTTTGTGACCATCGACTACCGGGATGTGAAGCCCGGCGACACGATCGAGCTCGGCAAGGTGCTGCTGCTCAACACCGGCAGCGAGACGCTGATCGGCAAGCCGCTCGTGGCTGGCGCCCGCGTGGTGGCCGAGGTCGCCGAGCTGACCAAGATCAAGTCGGTGATCCAGAAGTTCCGCCGGCGCAAGAATTACCGCCGGCTCAAGGGCCACACCCAGCACTACGTGAAGTGCCGGATCAAGCACATCCTCGGCGCCGGCCAGCAGCCTCCGGCCGAGGAGCCGAAGGCGACCGCCTAAGTTCTCGGAAGCACGACCCCGGCCGCGGCACGTTCCCATTGCGTGCCCGCGGCCGGTTCGTTTAGCATCCGCCTTCGCACCGGCACGGAGGCTCGGCAATGCGTCGCACCATTCTGCTTCTCCCCCTTGTCGCGGCCGTCGCCACGGCCCAGCCGCAACCGCTGCCAGTGGCGGCGACCGAAGCGCCGATCACCAAGTACGAACCGCTGGCGGTGTTCCCGACGCCCACGCAGCAGGCCGTCCGCGGCGTGGCGTCTGGGTCGAGTTGGCTCATGCGGATGAACCAGGCCCAGGGCCGCTTTCTTCACGGCTACCGCCCCGCGGTCCGGCAGGCGATGGAGGGCGGCGACGAGTTGCGGCAGGCGTTCGGCGCGCTGGCGCTGGCTCAAGCGGCGAAGTTCACCGGCGACGACCGCACCGCCACCGTCGCCGGGCAGTCGATTCTCACGCTCCTCACCTCCACCCGCCTCGACCCGGCTGACCCCACCTGCCGGGTTCCCACCGTGACGGCGTGCAACCGTATCGGATTCGCCGCCATCCTCTCGCTCAGCGTCTACGCCCTCCCCGGCCCCGATGACCGGTTGCTCGCGGAAGCCGACCGGCTATGCCACTTCCTCCGGAAGCAGTGTCAGCCGGACGGGTCGATTCAATACGCCGACGGCCCCGACCCCGCCGGCGCGAACGAGTACCCCGGGTACGCTCTGAGCGCAATTGTCGCCAACTACATGGCCCGCCCAGACCCCTCAAAGGCGGATGTCGCCGCCAGAACGATGACGTTCTACCGCGCAGCGTTCCGCTCCGCCCCGCACCCGCTGCTCGCGGCCACGCTGATCCCTGCCTTCGCCGACTTCCGCCTTCAAAACAACCACGCCGAGGCCGGCGCCGCGGCGCTGGAACTCGCCGACTGGCTGTGCGGCCTCCAGTACCCGGCGGCGTTCCCTCGGAACCCCACCTGGTCGGGCGGCTTCCGCGGCGTCGTGAACCGCAAACCGGCCGACACCGAGCCGACCTGCGACTCGGCCGTGTGTCTCGCCGCCCTCGGCTGGGCCTACCAGGTGACGGCCCGGAACGCCGACATAGCCCGCGCCGAGCGCTACCGCCAGGCGGCGCAGGACGCGGCCCTGTTCGTGACCGCCCTCCAGTACGACGAGCCGAACACCCGGCACTTCGAGAACACGTTTCGCGCCAACGTCCTCATCGGCGGCTTCCACCTGAGCCCGTCCGACGGCGACCTGCGCGTCGACGCCACCGGCAGGTGTGTCTCGGGGCTGCTCCGCTACCTCGCCAGCGGGGCCGAGCGGTGAGCCCGGCCGCGTTCCTATACTGACGGCATTCCCTCCCCGCCGGTGGAAGCCGAGCCGATGACCACCGAACGCACGCAGCCGCTGCCGAAGCCCAAGACCCTGATGGGCGTGAAGGTGGTCGGCACCGGGAAGTACGTTCCGGACATGGTCGTCAGCAACAGCCACCTGCACGCCCGGCTCGGGTTCGATTCCGACTGGATCGTCAAGCGGACTGGCATCCTGGAGCGCCGCCACGCCGCCCCGAATCAAGCCACTTCCGACCTGTGCGTCGCCGCCGCGAACGATTTGTTCGCCAAGACAGGTAAGTCGGCCCCGGACTGCGACCTGCTCGTGCTCGGCACGTTTACGCCCGACATGTCTTTTCCGTCGACCGCTTGCCTCGTGCAGGACCGGCTTGGCCTCATCGGTCCGGCGATCGAGGTGGAGGCCGCGTGCGCCGGATTCATGTACGCGCTCATCACCGCGGCCGCTTACGTGAAGGCCGGCGTGAGCGAACGGGCACTCGTGATCGGCGGTGACACCAACAGCCGGGTGCTGAACCCCGACGACATCAAGACTTATCCGCTATTCGGCGACGGAGCAGGTGCCGTTTTCGTGGAACCGGGCCGCCCCGATCAGGGCATACTGGCCTACAGCATGGGCGCCGACGGCTCCGGCGGCCCGTTGCTCCAGCGTGAGAGTTGCGGCAGCCGCCTGCCGCCGACGCCCGCGGACATCGCCGCCGGTAAGCACTTCATGTACATGGACGGCCGCGCCGTGTTCCGCTGGGCAGTTGACATTCTGTGCGACACGATCGAGGACGTGCTGAAGGCCGCGGGGCTGACGACCGCAGACGTGAGCCTGTACGTGGCGCACCAGGCGAACATCCGCATCATCAACGCGGCGATCGACGTGCTGAACATCCCGCGGAGCAAGGTGTTCAACAACCTGGAGAAGTACGGCAACACGTCGGCCGGGAGCATCCCGATCGCGCTTGACGAGGCCGCCGCCGAGGGCCGCGTGAAGGAAGGCGACATCGTGCTGCTGAGCGGCTTCGGCGCCGGCCTGGCGTGGGGCACCGCCGTACTGCGGTGGTGACCAGCCCGGAGCGGGTATGGAACTTCCCCCCGACGCCGCCGCGCTGATCCGGGCCTTCCTCGAGCGACCCACGGACGAGACGCCCCGCCTCGTTCTCGCCGACTGGCTCGACGACTCCGGCCTCCCGGAAAACACCGCCTGGGCTGCATTCATTCGCTCCCGGTGTCAGGCATCCCGACTGCCCGCCGCCGACGCGGAACGAACGGCCCTACTCCGGAAAGCCGACCAACATGTCGTCGATATCACCGCCACGCTCACCGTCCCCGCCGAGAGCGTCGCCCGGGGGCCGGCCGCATTTCTCGACCTGTTGCCGGCAGACCGACTAACGATCAGCCTCGACGGCTATACCCTCCCGCCCGAGTTCGCGGAAGTTGTGCCCGAGTCTGTCGCGCGTGAGTGCCGGGTGGTGCCGCTGTCGCCGCTGAGCGAGCGGCTGTTCCTCGCCACGGCCGACCCTACCGACAGCGACAATGCTCAGCGACTTGAATTCATCCTGAACCGTGCGATCGTTTTTCTCCGCGCCGCGGCCGGTGAGATCGACCGGGCCATCGACGCTAGCTACCCGTTCACGATGGTCGAGTCGGTGACGGAGGAGTTGCTCATCTTTCCCGACCCGCCCGTCTACCGCATGACGGACGCGGAGCGCGAGCAGACGACGACCCAGTTCGTGAACCTGGTGCTGCTCGAAGCGGTGCGACGCGGGGCGACGTGGGTGGAGGTTCGGCCCGAGACCGCGGACGCAGCCCGGGTCTGGTTCCGGGTGGGGAACGAGTGGCACGGCCGAGACACCATCGAACGGCCGCGTCTCGGTGCCATGGTGACTCGGCTGGCCCAGATGGGCGGACTCGCGGCCCGCGACGACGGAACCTACTCTGACGCCGGCGGGCTGGCGATCGTCGCCGACGGCACGCCGGCCCGCTTCTCGATCGTGATCGAGCCCACGCCCTTCGGCCACTGGGTGGGGATCGAGCGCGTGCGCGAACCCTCGGCCGGCGCCGACGCTCCGTAGCACCACCCCCGCAGGCCGGGTATGTTGCCGGTATGTACGAGCTGTTCGAGCATACTGCCGACCTCGGCCTGCGGGCGACCGCGCCCGACCTCGACACCCTGTTCGCCGAGATGGCGTCGTGCCTGCGCGCCGCCATCCTCGAGGACCCGGCGAGCGTCCGTCCGACGACTGCGGTAACGTTCGACATCGCCGGCACGGACCGCGAGTTCCTGCTGTTCGACTGGCTGAAGGAACTGCTGTACCGCTTCGACGCCGAACACCAACTGTTCGCCCGGTTCGAGGTGCGGGTGCGGCCCGACGGCCTGACCGCGACCGCGTGGGGCGAACCGCTCGACGCGGAACGGCATCTGCTGAACCACGAGGTGAAGGCAATCACCTACCACGAACTCGCGGTCGAGCCGGTCGATGGCGGCTGGCGGGCCGAGGTGATTGTTGACATTTGATTCCCAGTACTGAGGCGTCATGAAGGCTGCGTTCGCCGGCCCGCTGGAGCGGGTCGATTCCTGTTGCTACCGCATCCCGAAGAGCTACCGCGCGGACATGCGCGTGGACGGCCTCATCTTCGCCAACGACGCCCTCATCGAGTCGGTGAAGAAGGACCAGGCGCCGGACCAGGTGGCGAACGTGGCCACGCTCCCCGGCATCCAGGGGGCCAGCCTGGCGATGCCGGACATTCACTGGGGCTACGGCTTCTGCATCGGCGGCGTCTGTGCCACCGACCCGGCCGAGGGCGGCGTCATCTCGCCCGGCGGCGTCGGCTACGACATCAACTGCGGCGTCCGCCTCGTGAAGACGAACCTGTTCTGGGACGAGGTGAAGCACCACGTCCGCAGCCTCGTGAAGGGGCTGTTCCACACCGTCCCCGCCGGCGCCGGGCGCGGCGGCCGCTACAAGTTCGACGCGGTCGAGACGCGCCGGCTGATGGCCCAGGGGCCGCGGTTCGTCATCGACCGCGACCTCGGCGTGCCGCGCGACCTGGAGCACACGGAGGCGAACGGCCTCATCCCCGACGGCGACCCGGACGAGGTCTCGGACCACGCCGTGAAGCGCGGCGCCGAGCAGTGCGGCACCCTCGGCAGCGGCAACCACTTCCTCGAAGTGCAGGTCGTGGACTCGGTGTTCGACGCCGACGTGGCGAAGGCGTTCGGACTGGAGCTGAACCAGGTGTGCGTGATGATCCACAGCGGCAGCCGCGGCCTCGGCTACCAGGTGTGCGACGACGCGCTGTCGGTGTTCCGCAACTGCCCGGCGAAGTACGGCATCACGCTGCCGGACCGGCAGTTGGCCTGCGCCCCGGCCGAGTCGCCGGAGGGGAAGAAGTACATCGCCGCGATGCGCGCCGCGGCCAACTACGGGTTCACGAACCGGCAGCTGCTCATGCAGCAGGCCCGCGAGGTGTTCGCCGCCGAGTTCGGCCGCTCTTGGGACGACCTAGGCATGGAACTCCTGTACGACGTGGCGCACAACATCGCCAAGCTCGAAGAGCACGTCGTGGACGGGAAGCGGAAGATGGTGTGGGTCCACCGCAAGGGGGCGACGCGGGCGTTCCCCGCGGGCCACCCGGAGTTGCCGGACGTGTACCGGGGCGTCGGCCAGCCGGTCATCATCCCCGGCGACATGGGGCGAGCGAGCTGGGTACTTGTGGGTGCCGCCGGGAGCATGGAGCGGACGTTCGGCAGCACCTGCCACGGCGCCGGCCGGGCGATGAGTCGGACCGCGGCGAAGACGCAGGCGACCGGCCGGAAGATCGAGAAGGAGCTGGAGGCGCGGGGCGTCATCGCGATGGCGTCGAGCCGGATGGGGCTCGCGGAGGAGCAGCCGGCCGCGTACAAAAACGTCGATCACGTCGTGGACGTGGTCCACGAAGCGAACTTGTCGCGGAAGGTGGCGCGGATGCGGCCGGTGGGCGTCATCAAGGGTTAAACCGCTACTTGGACGGAGATCATTGTTTCCGGCGCCCCCCACACCGGGTCGCGGAAACAATTATCCTCGTCGGAGTGACGCCCGTCGCAACCCGCCCGCCGGTTCATTCCGCCGTCTTGACCAGCACCCGGAGCACTTCCGCGACGCTCCACGCTTGCGCCACGCACCCGCGCGGGGTGTACGGCGGCTCGGCGTCGAAAATCTCGCTCACCGAGCCGACGCACGCCTCTGACAGGTGGTGGCGGAAGCCGTCGAGAAGGGCCGACGCGCCGGTGCGGTCCTCCGGGAAAGTTCGCACCCACGCGTCGACGAACGGCCCGATGAGCCAGCCCCAGACGGTGCCTTGGTGGTACGCCCCGTCCCGGGAGCGCAGGTCACCGAAGTATTGCGGCTTGTAGTCCGGGTGGCCCGGCGCCAGCGACCGGAGGCCGACGGGCGTGAGCAGTTCCTCGCGAACCACGTTCACCACCGGCTTCCAGCGCTCGCGGTCGAGAACCGGGTGATCGAGGCTGACGGCGAAGAGCTGGTTCGGGCGGCAGGCCGGGTCGTCGGTGCCGTCGGGCTGATCGACCACGTCGTAAAGGTACCTACCGGCCGAATACCAGAAGCGGCGGTTGAACGACTCGCGCGCCCGGTCGGCGTGGTCGGCCAGCGGCTTCGCGGCGGCGTCGCCCTCCTCCTGCCGCACCCAACCTTCGAGCAGCCGCAGGGCGTTGTACCACAGGGCGTTGATTTCGACGGCCTTGCCACGCCGAGGCGTCACCACCCAGTCGCCCATCTTGGCGTCCATCCACGTCAGCTGGTAGCCCTCCTTCCCCTGCCGCAGCAGCCCGTCGGAGGGGTCGACGCCGATGCCGTAGCGGGTGCCGCGCAGGTGGTGCTCGACGACGTCCTTCAGCCTCGGAAGCAGCAGTTGCAGCGTCCCACGGTCGTCTGTGGCCTCCAGGTACCGGTGGAGCGCGTGGAAGTACCACAGCGTGGCGTCGGCGGTGTGGTACAGGCCTTCGCTCCCCTTCTCGGGGAACAGGTTCGGGATGAGCCCGTCCTTGACGTGCTGGGCGAACGTGCGGAGGATGTAGCCGCCTTCGGCGAACCGGCCGGTCGTCAGCGTCAGCCCTTCGAGGCTGATCATGGTGTCGCGGCCCCAGTCGGTGAACCAGTGGTACCCTGCGATCACCGACCGCGCCTCGTCGCCGTGGGCCTTGGCGCGGGCCTCGTCGCCGGCGCGGACCACCGGCGTAAAAATGAACTGGTCGGCGGCGAGCACCAGCCCCGCGGCGAAGCCGGAGCGCGCCGCAGGCGCCGCCTGCTCGATCAGCCGCCGCCGGCGGTTCAACTCGTCGTCCAGTGCGGCGGCGGGGTCGAAGGCTTCGACCGCTTCCCACGAGTCGGTCGAGAGCACCAGCGTGGCCGGTTCCCCGGGCGTCAGGTCGAGGCGGAACTGCCCCGGCGACCACAGCGCCCCCTCGAAGGCGTAGCCGCGGCTCTCCTCGACGCGATATCGAATGTCGTCGGCGCGCTCGCCGCGGGCGGTGAAGCCCGCCCGCCCGCCGCCGTGGACGCGCATCCGCAGCGCCGGCCACGGCTCCAAACCCGCCAGCTCGTAGCGGTCGCCGACGATCTTCAGCGTGCAGCCGCTGCACGCCTCCTCACTACTGACCTGGTCGTCGTGCCCGCGGAAGTGGACGCACGGCTTCAACTTCAGCCGCGCCGCGCCGCCGCCCTTCAGGAGGGTGTACCGGACGAAGACGGTGTTGTGCCGGTACGCGAAGTAGACGCGCTTCTCCAGCTCGAACCCTTCCACTTCGTACCGCCACACGGGCAGGCCGTGCTCCAGGCGGAAGTCGGTGAGGTGCTGCACGCCGTGGATTTCGAGCTTCCCGGCCAGCCGCTCTTCGCCGCCGAACGGGATCGTGCGGAAGTCGGGCAGCCGCAGCGACTCGGTGAGGTGGTTCACCATCATCACGCGGCCGAGCGGGGCCGGGTGGGCGGCGATCAGCATCCCGTGGTAGCGTCGGGTCGCGGCCCCGCTCACGGTCCCGGAGGCGTAACCACCAAGACCGTTAGTCACCAGCCATTCGCGCTCCAGCAGCCCGGCCAGCTCGGGCCGCTCGCCGGGCTCCCACGCGCGGGTGCGGACTTCGTCGGTCATCAACGCTCCTACTGCCAGAACCGGGTGCGTTCGTGCTCGCGCCGCTCCTTCGCCAACTGCTCGGCACGCCTGCGAACGGCCGTCGGATCGGCGGGCGGGAGCGGGTCGGGGGCCATCACCAGCGCCGCCTCGCCGGGGAGCCGCCAGCCGTCGCGGACCTCGGGGTGCGCCGTGCCGGTGCCGCCGTAGGCCGGGTCGTCGCTCGACCACAGCACGCGCCACGAATGCCCGACCGGCGGCGCGAGCAGCGGCTCCGGGGCGCGGTCGAGGAACTGGTCGGTGCCGAAGTTTACCAGCAGCAACCGGTCGCCGGACGCGGCGAAGTAGCGGACCACGAACGCCCGCGGGCCGAGGACGGCGCCGTCGACCTTCCGCGCGTCCGACGGGGCGAACGCGGCGTCGGTCCGCCGCAGCGCCAGCAGGTCTTTGTGGAGTCGGTAAACGTCGGCGTTCGTCTCGCGCTCGGCGTGGTCCAGGTGGCACCGGTCCACCGTCTCGGGCGAATCGGGGTCGGGGAGCCAGCCGGTCAGGTCCGGGCGGTCCATCGAGCGGAACTGGCTCATGAACTGCACGCGACCGGCGCGAATCTTCGGGGCCAACTCGGGCCTGGCGTCGGCGAAGTAGTAGAAGGGCGTCGTGGCCGCGAACTCCTGCCCCATGAACAACATCGGCGTGCCAGGGAAGAGGAGCAGGCACGCCGTCGCGGCGCGGAGGCGGCCGGGGCTCGTCTGCCGGTGGGCGCGGTGGCCGTGGCCCGAGTTGGCCACCTGGTCGTGGTTCTGCAAATAGTTCACGATCCGCCACGGCGCCACGTCGAACGTCGGCGTGCCGCGGCGGGCCTCCTGCCAGGCGTATCGCTGGCCCTGGAACAGGAAGCCGTACTTCGCCGCCGACACCAGCTCCTGCGGGCCGCCGGCGTGGTCCGAATAATACGCCTCGGCCCGGCCGGTCAGCACCACCATGCCGGTGTGATGAAAGTCCTCGTTCCACAGGCCGTCGAGCCCGTACCCGCCCTGCTCCGTCGGCCGCACCAGCTTCACGTCCTGCGGCTCGTTCTCGTTGACGACGATCGTCGCCTTGCCGCGGGCGGCGAATCGCACGCGCTCGGCGATGTCGGCCAGGATGTGCCTCGGGGAGTCGTCGGAGATACTCTGGCTGGCGTCGATCCGCAGGCCGTCCAGGTGGAACTCGTCGACCCAGTAGCCGGCGTTCGCGGCGACGAACTCACGGACCGGCTCGCAGTCCGGGCCGTCGTAGTTCAGGCCGTTCCCCCAGTCGCTGACGTGCGTGTCGCTGAAGTACGGGCCGAACTCGGCGAGGTAGCAGCCGTCCGGGCCGAGGTGGTTGTAGACCACGTCCAAGATCACCGCGAGGCCGTGTCGGTGCGCGGCGTTCACAAACCCGCGAAAGTCGTCCGGTGTACCGTAAAGTCGGGTCGGGGCGTAGAGGTTGACGCCGTCGTAACCCCAGCCGAAGCGGCCGGGGAAGTCGCCGACGGGCATGACCTCCAGCACCGTCACGCCGAGTTCGGCCAGGTGCGGCAACTGCTCACCCGCGGCGGCCCAGGTGCCGGCGCGGGTGAAGGTGCCCACGTGCAACTCGTAGACGACCTGCCCCGCGAGCGAACGGCCCTTCCAGTCGTGGTCCATCCAGGCAAACGCGCCCGGGTCCACAACCCGCGACGGGCCGTGCGGGCCGTCCGGTTGGAAGCGCGACACCGGGTCAGGAAAAGGGCCGCGGTCGTCGAGTCGGTAGCGGTAGAGGTCGCCGACGGCTGCACCGGCGACAGCGCCGGCGAAATGCCCGTCCCCGCCGGATCGCAGCGGGTATGCGCCGACTGCGGCACCCGACTCCAGCACGACCTCGACCCGTTTTCGGTCCGGCGCCCAGACGCGGAAGTGGACGCCGTCGCCGCTCACCTCGGCTCCGCCCGCCAGCCTTCGGGTGAACGATCCGATCTCCGGCGGCGCCGCACTCATGGGTCAACGTTCACGCAAACCCCATGCCCGCGTGCCCGTCACGCCCCGAGTAGGTAAAACGGCTGGGTGCAACTCCTGGTCACGAACGACGACGGCATCGACGCCGAGGGAATCGCCGCGCTCCTGGCCGCGGCGCGGACGCTCGGCAAGCCCGTCGTCGTCGCCCCGGCCGGGCCGCAGTCGGGCGTCAGTCACGCCGTCACCACCGGCGGCGCCGTCCGCGTCGAGGAGCGCGGCGGCAGTCACGCCGTGTTCGGCACGCCGGCCGACTGCGTTCGGGTCGGACTGCTCCACGTCGTGCCCGAGGCACGGTTCGTGCTCTCCGGCGTCAACCACGGCGGCAACCTGGGGGCAGACGTGTACTACTCCGGCACCGTCGCCGCGGTCCGCGAGGCCGTGCTGCACGGGTGGACCGGCGTCGCCCTGTCGCAGTACAAGAAGAAGCACCTGCCCTTCGACTGGCCGCGCACCGCGCGCTGGGCCGCCCGTGTGCTCGCCGAACTGCTGGCGAACCCGCCGCGGCGCGGCGGATTCTTCAACGTCAACTTTCCTCACCTGAGCGCGGACGAGCCCGACCCCGAAGTCGTGCGCTGCCCGCTCGACCCGCACCCCCTGCCGCTCAGCTACCGGCACGAAGAAACGGGCCTCGTCTACGACGGCAACTACCACCTCCGCGAGCGCCAGCCGGGGGCGGATGTCGAAGTCTGCTTCTCGGGCCGCATCGCCGTCACCGAGATGCGACTCTTCTAACTCTCGCACCGCGAGGCGAGTCTTCATTGTGTGCCGCGTACCCCCCCAGGGGGTCAGGGCACGAATTGAGTCCGTGACACAAAAGAGCGTTGTGGTGTTGATTCCGCCCCGTCGCCACAAGCCTTACGCTTGTAGGGGATTGCCGCGAGCCACCCGCCGGCACAGCCCTCGCACTCCGGCCCGAGTGTGGGAATGATGAGAATCCTTGCGACAGGACCCATCGGAAGCTAATCTGAGGGGAGCCCTCCCACCCCGGTCTGTGGACCGCGTCCTGCTTCGCCCGGAGCGTTCCTGATGGTGCGGTTCGTTGCCGTCGTCGCGGTCGGCACTGCCACGCTCGCCAGCTTCGCGGGCGGGTGGTACTGCGCCGTCAGCGGCCGCACCGTCGCCGCGCCCGTGGCCGTCGCCTCGCAACCTCCCGCGCCCGCCGCTCAGCCGAAGGCCGTCGCACCCGTCGCCAAGGACGACCCGGCCTTCAAGGACAAGGTGCTCCCCTTCCTGAACAAGTACTGCAACGGCTGCCACAACAGCGACAAGGCCGCCGGCGGGCTCGCCCTCGACGGCTACAGGTCGGAAGCCGAGGCCCGCAAGAACCGCAAGGACTGGGGGGCCGTGCAGCACGCCCTCGCCTCCGGCGACATGCCGCCGAAGAAGAAGGAGCAACCCACCAAGGAGGAGCGCGAGTTCGTCATCGGCTGGATCGAGACGGCACTCACGAAGGTGGACTGCGGCCTGAACCGCGACCCCGGCCGCGTCACGCTGCGGCGGCTCAACCGCGCCGAGTACAACAACACCGTCCGCGACCTGTGCGGCGTCACCGTCCGGCCCGCGGACGACTTCCCCGCCGACGACGTGGGCTACGGCTTCGACAACATCGGCGACGTGCTCTCGTTCCAGCCCATCCTCCTCGAAAAGTACATGACCGCCGCCGAGCAGGTGCTCGCCGCCGCACTTAACGGCCCGGCCCCGATCAAGCAGGACAAGCAGACCAACCGGGCGCAGGCGATCCAGACCATCCCCCGCGAGGCGAAGAAGAAGGACGGCCCGAAGGGGCAGCCGCGGATCGTGTTCACGTCGGAAGGGTCGGCCTACCTGGAGCGGTACAACTTCCCGGCCGCCGGCGAGTACGCGCTGCGGCTCAAGGCCTGGGGCACGACCGTCGCTGGTGAGGCGCCGAAAGTCGTGTTCCGGGTCGACGGGAAAGACGTCCACACAACCACCGTCAGCGCCCCTGCCGACAAGGCGCAGGTCTACGAGGTGAAGACCAAACTACCGGCCGGCGAGAAGCGGGTCGCTTTCGCCTTCGTCAACCCGAAGGAGGACAAGGAGAGGAACGTCAGCCGCGAGTTCGGCGTCGAGTCCATCGAGATCGAGGGGCCGATCGGGTACGTGGACACGAACGTGCCCGCGGGGCAGAAGCTGCTGCTCGTCGCCCGGCCCACTGGTCCCGCCGACGCCCGCCAGGCCGCGGAGAAGGTACTGACCAATTTCGCCCGCCGTGCCTACCGCCGGCCCGCGACGCCGGAAGAAACGCAGCGCCTGCTGCGGCTCTACGACGCCGCCACGACCCGCGGCGACGCCTGGGAGCAAGCCATCCGCCTGCCGATGAAGGCGGTGCTGTGTTCGCCGCACTTCCTCTACCGCATCGAGGACGACCCCGAGAACCCCGAGGGCGTCCGAACGCTGAACGACTGGGAGTTCGCCACCCGGCTCAGTTACTTCCTGTGGTCCACGATGCCCGACGAGGAGCTGTTCCGCCTCGCCGGCGCGAACGAGCTGCGCAAGCCCGAGGTGCTGGAGGCCCAGGTGCAGCGGATGATCCGCGACCCGAAGGCCAGGGCGCTCTCCGAGAACTTCGCGGGGCAGTGGCTCCAGTTGCGGAACATCCGCACCCTGGCGCCGGACAAGGGGTTCTTCCCCAAGTGGGACGAGGCGCTGCGGGCCGGCATGATCGGCGAGGCGGAGGCGTTCTTCGAGTACGTCGTGCAGAACGACCGCAGCGCGCTGGAGTTCGTCGACGCCGACTACACCTTCGTGAACGCCCGCATGGCCGAGCACTACGGCATCCCCGGCGACTTCGGGAAGGCGTTCCGCCGGGTGACGCTGCCCGACAACAAGCGCGGCGGCATCATCACGATGGCCAGCACGCTGACGGTGACCTCGAACCCGACCCGCACCAGCCCGGTAAAGCGCGGCAAGTGGATTCTCGAAAACATCCTCGGCACCCCGCCGCCGCCGCCGGCCCCGGACGTGCCCGAGCTGCCGCCGACCGGCCAGCTCAAGGGGACGCTGCGGCAGCAGATGGAGCAGCACCGTGAGAACCCGAGCTGCGCCGGCTGCCACTCGCGGCTCGACCCGCTCGGCTTCGGCCTCGAAAACTTCGACGGCATCGGCGGCTGGCGGGCGCAGGACAACAAGCAGGCCATCGACAGCAGCGGCGTCCTGCCGGACGGCGCGAAGTTCAACGGCCCGGCGGAGCTCCGCAAGGTTCTCGTGGGAAAGAGCGACCAGTTCCGCCGCTGCTTCGCCGACAAGCTTTTAACGTTCGCGTTGGGCCGTGGCCTGGAGTACTATGACAAGTGTGCCCTGGACGACATCGTGACCCGCGCCCGGGGCTCGCAAGATCGGTTCTCCGCCTACGTCCTCGCGGTGGTGACCTCGGACCCGTTCCAGAAGCGCAAGGGGAGACGGAGCGAATGAGCAGGCCCATTTCCCGCCGGACGGTTCTTCGCGGCCTCGGCACTGCCGTGGCGCTGCCGTGGCTGGAGTCGCTCGGCTTCGCCCAGGGGAGCGCGCAGGCCGCTGCCGCCGCGCCGAAGCGGCTGGCGTTCGTGTACGTGCCCAACGGCGTCAACATGGCCCAGTGGTCGCCGGCCGAGACCGGCGTCCTCGGCCGGCTGACGGGCATCCTGGAGCCGCTCAATCCGTACAAGAGCCACATCAACGTCATCGGCGGGATGACGCTCGACAAGGGTCGAGCCAACGGCGACGGTCCCGGCGACCACGCCCGGGCCATGAGCACGTTCCTCACCGGCCGGCAGCCGCGCAAGACGCACGGCGCGGACATCCGCGTCGGCATGTCGGCCGACCAGCACGTGGCGAACGTGATCGGCGACCAGACGCGGTTCCCGTCGCTGGAACTCGGCATCGAGCGCGGCCAGCAGGCCGGCAACTGCGACAGCGGCTACAGCTGCGCCTACTCGTCGAACCTGTCATGGCGCGGCGAGAGTACGCCGAACGCCAAGGAGACCGACCCGAAGGCCGTGTTCGAGCGGCTGTTCGGGGCCGGCGGCGGGGGCGAGCGGGCCGCCGCACGGGCCCGCCGCGACGCCGACGCCGCCAGCATCCTGGACTTCGTGCAGGACGACGCCCGCCGGCTGAACGGCACGCTCGGCCAGGGCGACCGCCGCAAGCTGGACGAGTACCTGTCGTCGGTGCGCGAGGTCGAGCAGCGGATCGAGCGGGCGCGGGCCACCGCCAGCGCCCCGCCGCCGCGGCCGAACATGCCGGCGCCGACGGGCACCCCGAGCGACCCGAAGGAGCACATCCGGCTGATGTGCGACCTGATGGTGCTGGCGTTTCAGACGGACACGACGCGGGTGGTGACGCTGCCGTTCGCCAACGACGGGAGCAACCGGCCGTACCGGTTCATCGACGTGCCGGAGGGGCACCACGACCTGTCGCACCACGGCAGCGACCCGGCGAAGCTGGCGAAGATCGCCAAGATCAACACCTTCCACACCGAGCAGCTGGCCTACCTGCTGGGGAAGATGCAGGCGACCCGCGAGGCGAACGGCTCGACGCTGCTGGACAACGTGATGCTGGTGTACGGCAGCGGCCTGGGCGACGGGAACCGCCACAACCACGACGACCTGCCGATCCTGTTGTGCGGCAAGGGCGGCGGCACGATCCAGGCGGGCCGGCACCTGGTGTTCCCGAAGCGCGCCGACACGCCGCTGATGAACCTGTACCTGGCGCTGTTCCAACGGATGGGCGCCCCCGCCGCGAGCTTCGGCGACAGCACCGGTGTGCTAAGCATCTAAGGGTTTCATCGCATGCGGCGGTGCACCGCGATGCACCGCCGCATGCGGCACCCAACTCACGTCAGCGAAGCAGCCGGTCGTGGCACGTTTGTGTATAAGTCATTTCGAGTTCGACCGGCACGAACACGTTACCGAGCAGCCGAAGGGGCATCGTCGGTAGCGGCTTGTCGAGCCGTATCGCCTCGGCCCAGAACTCGATCCGCGGCTTACCCCCGTCCCCGGCCGGGCGGTACGCCGAAGCGTACAAGACTTCGTCCTCGGCAAGATCGACCTCGGCCGGTCCCCGGAGGGCGCGGACCAACTCGTTGTGAAGGTTGGCCCGCCGCGTCGTGACCACGTCGACGACGACCAGACTCACGCCGGAACCGAGGTAGTCCAGGCATTTGCCGACGAACGCCTGCCGTGCGTCGGGCCGGTCCTTGTTGCGCGGGCGGACGAGTTCGATCGCGCCGACTACCTTCCCCTCGTCCTCGGTAAAGACTCGGATCTCGGACACGTCGGGGACCGCGAACGGGCACGACCCGAGTGCGACCGGTGCGGTGTAGACGGACGGGGCGGGTGCGACGGCCACGCCCCCCGTCTCGCCCGTCTCGCCCGGCGCCGGTCGCGGGTCGGTCCGGTCCCGCTCGGCGGTTCCCACATCGATCTCGAAGCCCCCGTCGGTCCGCATCCGCTCGAGCGCGTAGAAGCCCGCCGGCATCCGCCGGTTCAACTGCTTGGTGATCTCCGAGCACCACCCGTTATGGAGCGACGGCCACGGCAGGCGCTTGCTCACCGGGGGGTGGAAGTGGTCTCGGAGCGGCATCGGTCGGCCTCCGGTGGTTAGCCCCATCTTACCCGATCGCGCCGGAGACCGCCGTTTGTTCCGTGGCCGGATGCCAGCCTAGAATGCGGGGTACGCAACATCCGAGGACGCACCGTGACCGACCGACCGACCACGTTGAAGGACCTCCGCGCGGCCGGCTGGAAGTCGCGGTCCGTGAAGGACGAACTCCGCTCGAACTACCTCGCCGCCCTGGCCCGCGGCGACGACTTGTTCCCCGGCATCGTCGGCTACGAGAACACGGTCATCCCCGAGGTCAGCGTCGCGGTCCTCGCCGGGCACGACATGCTGTTCCTCGGCGAAAAGGGGCAGGCCAAGAGCCGCCTCATGCGGTCGCTCGTCCGCTTCCTCGACGAGGCCGTGCCGTACCTCGACATCCCCGGTTCGCCCGTCCACGAAGACCCGGAGCGGCCGATCACCCGGGCCGCGAAGGAGTTGCTGGCGAACACGCCCGCGGAGCGGGTGCCGATCGCGTGGTGGCCGCGCGACCAGCGGTACGCGGAGCGGCTGGCGCCGGGGACGAAGTTCGCCGACGTGATCGGCGAGATCGACCCGGCGAAGCTCGCCACGGGCACGAGCATGGGAGCCGAGGAAGCGCTCCACTTCGGGCTCATCCCGCGGATGCACCGCGGCATCTTCGCCATGAACGAGGTGCCGGAGCTCGACGAACTCATCCAGGTGGGCCTGTTCAACATCCTCGAAGAGCGCGACGTGCAGATCCGCGGCTACCCGATCCAGTTCGACCTCGACGTGCTCGTGTTGTTCAGCGCGAACCCGACGACGTACAACCGCTCGGGCAAGGTGATTCCGCAGTTGAAGGACCGCATCGGCTCGCTGATCCAGACCCACTACCCGACGGAGCGGGCGCTCGGCATCGAGATCATGGAGCAGGAGGCCGGCCTGGACGTGGGCGGCGACTACCCGGTGTTCGTGCCGTACTTCATGAAGGAGATCGTGGAGCAGGTGAGCGTGCAGGCGCGGAAGTCGAAGTACGTCGATCAGTCCAGCGGGGTGAGCGCCCGGTTCAGCATCGCCAACTACCGGACGATGGTGGCCAGCGCCCGCCACCGCGGCGTGCGGCTCGGCGAGAAGCCGGCCGTGCCGCGGATCAGCGACCTGGGACACCTCCCGACGTCGGCGCTCGGCAAGCTCGAACTTGACCTGATGGGCGCCCACCAGATGAGCGAGAAGCAGGTGCTGGAGAGCATCGTCGCGGAGGCGGTGCGGGCGGTGTTCGAGGAGTACGTGGACAAGCACGGGCTCGACGACATCACCGACGTTTTCGGGAAAGGTGTGAAGGTGGAGGTGGGGGACATGCTGCCGAGCGCGGACTACGCCCCGCGGATGAAGCGCGTCCCGAAGGCGTGGGAGAAGGCGTTCGAGGTGAACGCCGGCGACTCGGACGCGGTGCGGGCCAGTTGCGTGGAGTTCGTGCTGGCGGGGCTGTATGCGAGTGACCGGATCAGCCGAAGCACCCGCCACGGCCGGATCAGCTACGAAACGTGAGTCGAGGGCTCAGCACCGCCGCGGCCCCTTAACCTTGTCGTAGACCAGCCGGACCAGCTGCTCCACCAGGTCGAGGTACTCGGTGCCGGCGATCTCACGGACCTGGCACACCAGCTTTCGCCGCCGCTCGAGCAGTTCGACGCAGTTCTCGACGCCGAACCGCTCCAGCGCGCCGTTCGGCGCCTGCATGTCCAGTAGCTCTTGCACCTCCTCCGGGTGCAGGGTGGCGGCGCGGTCCTTGTTGCGGTCGAGCCATCCGGTCAGGTCCGGCAGCGTGGCCCGCTCGTAGAGGAGCTTCAGCGCCTCCTCGTCGGCCGGCGGCTTGCCGTGCATCCGCGGCAACAGCCGCTCCAGCGGCAGGTTGCGCAGCTCGGTCACCGTCAGGCCCAGGGCGGTGGCGCACTGGCTGACCGTCGCGTTGCGCAGCCGCCGCTTCGGGCCGCCGAGCAGGATCTGCCGGACGGTGTGGCGGTTGAGTTTCGAGATGCGGGCGAAGTCTTCCTGGTTCCAGCCGCGTTCCTCGACCAGACGCGCAATCTTATTCGCCAGCTCCGCCCCCGCGGTGCTGACCGTGGCCGCCGCGTTCATCCGTGCCCCCGTTTGCCGCTGCCGCCCGGGGTGCGCGTCCGTCGCGCCCCGCACCGGTCGAAAGCGTCCGCCGCGCCGCGAAAAGTGGTGCCCCGCTCCCATCCTAATGCCGACCCGACCGGGTGGAAGAGCGGGTTTCCAACTGTTCTGCAAAAAAATCGCGGCCGGCCCCCCCGCTGTCGGGTACGAGGCCGGCCGCGATCTCACCCGCGAGCCCGAGTCAGTACGGGCTGGTGGTGCCCGTCAGCTGGGCACCACCGGACACGGGCGTCACAACACCCGGAACGACCAGACCCGCCTTCGGCGGGGTGGCGGTCGGGGCCGGCGTCCGAGGCGGCATCGGGGCCGGCGTCGGGGTCGGCGTGGCGGCCGGCGCCGGGGCGGCAGCCGGGGCGGCACCGCAGCCGTCGCAGGCCGGGGCGCAGCTGTCGCACTTCTTCTTCCCGAACTTGGCCTTCAGCCGGTCGAGAATGCTGACGCGCGGGGCGTGGCCGCAAGTGTCACAGGTCGGCGCCGGGGCCGGCGCCGGGGCGCAGGCCGGAGCCTCTTCGCAGCCGCACTTCGCCTTCGGGCTGCACAGGCGGGCCTTGATCTTCGCCAGAAGGCCGGGCTTCTTGCAGCTGGCCACGTCGCAGCCACAGGCCACGGGGCCGCAGTCGGCGCCGCTGCAGCCGCCGGACCCGGCGACGACCGCCGGAGCGGCGGGGGCGGGCGCGGCGGGGGCCGCAGCCGCAGGGGGTTGCCCGGCCGTCACGGCCGAGGCCATCAGGAGAATCGCTGCGTTCACAGGTGTCGTCTCCTCGCAGGACGTAACGGGGGTTGGTGCCGACCGGTGGGAACCCGGGCGCGGCACCGGCGCCCGGGATCGGAACGCGGACGCACGATTGGCATCGACCGGGGGACGCACCAAGCTGACGCGGTCGGACGGAATTTCTGAAGCCGGGATCGCTCCCTCGCCGGGTGGTGACGGCCGGTGAAGGGGTTCGCCCTGCGGCATCAGGGCCGGTCCGCGAAGAGCTGACGGCGGCGCGGCATGGAGCGGGCCTCGGGCGACCGGTTTGCCGCGACTGGGGTTGCCCCGCTGGTGGACATCCGTTCTAAAGATTCTGTTGGTCGTCGATTCCCGCCGCTCGCGGCGGTGGAAGGAGCCGCCCGCGTGTCCCGTGTCGAGAAAGTTTGGCGGCTTCTGCCGCAGAACCCGGACGCGGCCCACCGCCTCGCCGGGTCGCTGCGAGTCTCGCCGGTGGTCGCTCAGCTTCTTCTCAACCGCGGCGTGTCCGAGCCCGACCACGCCCGCCGCTTCCTCGACGGCTCCCTGTCCGGGCTTCACGCCCCCGGCGACCTGCCGGACGTGCCCGGCGCTGCCGACCGCCTGCTCCGCGCCATCGCCGAGAAGCGCCGCATCTGCGTCTACGGCGACTACGACGTGGACGGAGTGACCGGCACCGCCATCCTGGTCACGCTCCTCACCAAACTCGGCGCCGCCGTCGAGTTCCACGTCCCCCACCGCCTTTCCGAGGGCTACGGGCTCAACGCGCCGCGACTGCGGGAACTCGCCGGGTCGGGCGTGTCGGTGGTCGTGTCGGTGGACTGCGGTATCGCCAGCATCGAGGAAGCCGAGGAGGCACGAGCCGTCGGGCTGGAACTGATCGTGACCGACCACCACGAGATGCGAACGGACGCGGCCGGCGCCCCGATTCTGCCGCCGGCGGCGTGCCTGGTTCACCCGCGACTCCCGGGCAGCACCTACCCCTTCGGCGAACTGTCGGGAGCGGGCGTGGCGCTGAAGCTCGCGTGGGAAGTGGCCAGGCGGGCTAGCGGCGGCACGAAGACGACCCCCGAGTTGCGCGAGTTCCTGATGGACGCCGTCGGCCTGGCGGCGCTCGGCCTCGTCGCCGACGTGGTCCCGCTGCACGACGAAAACCGCCTGCTCGTCAAGCACGGCCTGGCGCGGATCGCGGAGAAGCCGACGATCGGCCTGCGGGCGCTGCTCGACGCCGCGATGGGCCGGCCCGAGCCGGGCAAGGAGCGGAAGCCCGTCACCGCCGAGGACGTGGGCTACCGCCTGGGGCCACGACTGAACGCCGCCGGCCGGTTGCAGTGCGCGCGCATGGTGGTCGATCTGCTGACCACGACCAACACCGGGAAGGCTCAGCAGATCGCCGCGTACCTCGAAGACCTGAACGGCCAGCGGCAGACGCTTGAGCGCAAGATCACGCAGCAAGCCAAGGACATCATCGACGACGGCAACCTCGCGGCCGCCCCCGGGCTGGTCGTGTGGTCGCCCGAGTGGAACGAGGGGCACCAGGGCGTCGTCGGCATCGTCGCCAGCCGGCTCGTCGAGGCGTACGGCCGGCCGGCGCTGGTGATCGCCACCCGCACCGACGAGGACATCGCCGTCGGATCCGGGCGGTCGGTGGCGGGCTTCCCGCTCCACCTGGCGCTGAAGGCTTGCGAGGCGCACCTCGTCGGCCACGGCGGGCACGCCGCGGCGGCGGGCTTCAAGCTGCGGCCGGCGAACATCCCCGCGCTGCGCGACGCCTTCGCCGCCTACGCGGCGGACCACTTTCACACCGACGGCCCGCCGGCCCCGCGCGTCACTCTCGACGCCGAAGTGCCACTGAGCGCCGTGACGTGGGGGCTGCTCCGGGACATCGACAGGCTCGAACCCTACGGGGCCCAGAACCCGCGGCCGAAGTTCCTGGCGGCCGGGTTGAAGGCCGAGAGCTTGCGGACGATGGGGAGCGGCGAGGTGCAGAAGCACCTGAGCTTCCGGGCCGTGCAGGGCGAGACGAGCTTCCGCGCCGTGGCGTGGAACATGGCCGACCGCATGGAAGAGTTGCTCGCGGCGAACGGCGAGTGCTGCCTCGCGTTCACGCCGAAGGTGAACGACTTCCGCGGCCAGCGCACGCTCGAACTTCAGGTCATCGACATCAAGGTGGGGAAGTCGGTACAACTCGGGTAGAGGCCGAACGCCCCCGAGAGACGTACCGCCATGACCCGTCGCCTCGCCCCGCTCCTGTTGCCGGCGGTTCTCGCCGCCGTCGTCACCCGACCGCTGCCGGCCGCGGACCCGTTGCCGCGCTTCGTCCCCACGCCCGCCGACCTGAAGGAAGCCGACCGTCGGGCCGCCCAGCCACCGGCACCGGGCCGGGTCTACCGCGACAAGGTGACGCCGAACTGGTTCGCGGAGGGGACCAAGTTCTGGTACCGGAACGACCTGAAGGCCGGGACGAAAGAGTTCGTTCTGGTGGACGCGGCGAAGGGTACGCGGCGCCCGGCTTTTGACCACGCGAAGTTGGCCGCGGGGCTGTCGAAGGCCGCGGGAAAGGAGTACGCCGCCGAGCGGCTGCCGTTCCAGACGATCACGCTCGACGAGGCCGTGACCCGCGTGCGCTTCCAGGTGCGGGACGACGAGTGGACGTGCGACCTGACCAGCTACGAGTGCGAGAAGCGGGCCGCACCTTCAGGCCGGTGCGACGACCCGGCCCCCGAACCCGTCCTGGAGATGCCTGACCCACTCTTCCCCGACGGCCCGGTCGTCGCGCCCGACCCGTTCGCCGTCGTCGCCCAACAGCAGCCGCCCCGAAAGACCGCCGAAGCGCGATCGCCCGACCGGAAGTGGACTGCCGTCATCCGCGACGCGAACGTCGTGCTCCGCGACGCCGACGG
The DNA here is from genome assembly GCA_046350095.1 of Gemmataceae bacterium. GTDB lineage: Bacteria > Planctomycetota > Planctomycetia > Gemmatales > Gemmataceae > Urbifossiella. Next base: position 286,619 of record JAXMBA010000008.1, on the reverse strand, counting down.
TAAAGACACCCCGCTCACGAAGGACGGCAAGGACGGCGCGTACTACGGGATGCTGAGCTGGGCGCCGGACTCGAAGGCGCTCGTGGCGTGGCGGATCGAGCCGGGCGAGAAGAAGGAAGTGTTTTTCGTCGAGTCGTCGCCGAAGGCGGGCGGGCGGGCGGTGCTGCACACGCGGTCGTACCCGCAGCCGGGCGACAAGTTCACCCGCTTTGAGCCGCACCTGTTCGACCCCGCCACCGGCAAGGAGTTGAAGACCGACGCCCCCGCGGTAGACTTCGGCGTGCCGAACGTCCGCTGGGCGAAGGACGGCGACCGCTTCACGTACGAGAAGGTGGACCGCGGCCACCAGCGGCACCGCCTCGTCGCCGTGACCGCGGCCACCGGGGCGACGCGGAACCTGATCGACGAGAAGAGCGACACCTTCGTGTGGACGCAGCACTTCGACGGGTTCAACTTCGCCGCCGTGACGTGGCTGACGAAGTCGGCCGAGATCGTCCACGCCACGGAGAAGAGCGGCTGGCGCCACCTCTATCTGCTCGACGCGGCGACGGGCGAGCAGAAGGCCGCGATCACGAGCGGGGAGTACGTCGTCCGCGGCATCGACCGCATCGACGAGGAGGCGCGGCAGGTGTGGTTCCGCGCCGGCGGCAAGAACGCCGGCGAAGACCCGTACCACGTCCACCACTACCGCGTGAACTTCGACGGCACCGGCCTCGTGGCGCTGACCAGCGGCAACGGCACGCACGCGGTGCAGTTCTCGCCCGACCGCCGCTTCCTCATCGACACTTACAGCCGGGTTGACGCGCCGCCCGTGACCGAACTCCGCGACTGCGCCGACGGCAAGCTCGTGTGCCGGCTCGAAGCCGCGGACGTGTCCGAACTCGCGGACGTGGCGCTACCCGAAGTGTCCCACGCGAAGGGCCGCGACGGGACGACCGACATCTGGGGGCTCATCTGTAAGCCGCGGAACTTCGACCCCACGAAGCGCTACCCGGTGATCGAGTACATCTACGCCGGCCCGCACGGGTCGCACGTGCCGAAGGCGTACCGGGCGTTCCCGTGGCACCGTGCCCTCACCGACCTCGGCTTCGTCGTCGTGCAGGTCGACGGGATGGGGACCGCGAACCGGTCCAAGGCGTTCCACGACGTGTGCTGGAAGAACCTGAAGGACGCCGGCTTCCCCGACCGCATCTTGTGGCACAAGGCCGTGGCGGCGAAGTACGCTTGGTACGACGCAGAGCGCGTCGGCATCTACGGCACGTCCGCCGGCGGGCAGAACGCCATGGGGGCGCTGCTGTTCCACGGCGACTTCTACCGAGCGGCGATGGCCGCGTGCGGGTGCCACGACAACCGGCTGGACAAGTCGAGCTGGAACGAGCAGTGGATGGGCTACCCCGTGGGGCCGCACTACGCCGCCTGCTCGAACGTGGACAACGCCCACCGCCTCCGCGGCCGGCTGCTCCTGATCGTCGGCGAGATGGACACGAACGTTCCGCCCGAGAGCACGTTCCGCGTCGCCGACGCGCTGGTGAAGGCGAACAAGGACTTCGAGCTGCTCGTCGTTCCGGGAATGGGCCACTCCGACGGCGGGGCGTACGGCCGGCGCAGGACGCAGGACTTCTTCGTCCGGCACTTGCACGGCGTGGAACCGCCGGACCGCAACCGGGCGGAGCTCCCGCGGCGCTGATCGTGTTCTACGCTGGGAGCATAACTCCTGGGACGCCGCGCATGCTGACGACCGCCCTCGACCGGCTCGCCGAACTGGCCGCCCCCGGCGGCGGCTGGGGCTACCAGCCGGGACAGCCGGCCCATCTAGAGCCGACCGCACTCGCCGTGCTGGCGCTGTCCGCAGACCGCGCCAGGTACGCAACGGCGATCGACGCCGGTGTCGCCGCGATCGAGGCGAACCGTGCCGCCGACGGGACCTACCGCCTGACCCGCGGCCGCCCGCAGGCCGTGTGGCCGACGGCACTCGTCCTGTTCGCGGAGCAGGCACTCGGTCTGGGAACCGACCGCCTCGCCGCGACCGCCGACGTGCTGCTGCGGTCCGAGAGCCGCGCCATCGACGGGGCCGACGAAAAGGACATGGCGTTCGACATCGACCTGACGTTGAAGGGCTGGGGCTGGGCGGAGGCGAACTTCGCGTGGGTCGAGCCGACGGCGTGGGCGTGCCTCGCGCTGCGGGCCGCCGGCAAGGGTTCGCACCCGCGTGTTGCCGAAGGGCTGAAGCTCCTCCTCGACCGCGCCTTCGACAGCGGCGGGGCCAACTACGGCAACCGCATCGTACTCGGCAAGAGTACCGAGCCCATCCCCGGGCCGACGGCGGTGCTCGTGCTCGCCCTCCAGGGCGTGCCCGACGAGCCGCGTGTGGACGCGGCGCAGGGTTACCTCCGGGTTCACGCCGCGAAGTCCACCGACCTCGAACACCTCGCCTGGGCCAAGCTCGCCCTCGCCGCCGACCCGACCGATTCGGCCGCGTTCCTCCCCGAACTCGACCAGCGGATCGCCGGCGCGTTGAGCGAAGAGATTCACCGCACCGACGGCCTCGGCGCCGGCCCCTACCGCCTCGCGCTGGCCGGCCTCGCCCTGAACACGGCGACACGGCACCCGTTCCGCCTCGCGGACACGCCGACGGTCGGCGTCGGTGCCGGGCCGCGGCAGCAACCGTCGGCGCCGCCGACACCCCCGCTCATGGAGCGTTTGAAGGGGAAGGTGCGCAACTGGGTGCTCGGCAAACTGAGCAACGTCCGCCCGCTGCCCGAAACGTCGGCCGTCCACATCGCCCGCGCCGCCGACTACGACGCCCCCCTCGCGGACATCCTGGCGACGCAGTACGAACACTTCCGCGCCGCGGTGCCGCTCGCCGGCAAGCGCGTCGTACTGAAGCCGAACCTCGTCGAGTACCGCCGCGAGAAGGTCATCAACACCGACCCGCGGGTCGTGGACGCCGTCATCACGCTGTGCAAGAAGGAGGGCGCGGCCGAGGTCGTGGTCGCGGAGGGGCCGGGGCACTGGCGGAACGTCCAATTCCTCGTCAAGGAAAGCGGCCTGGGTGCGGTGCTGAAGGCGCACGGCGTCCGCTTCGTGGACATCAACCACGACGAGCCGGTGAAGCTCCCGAACATGGGCCGGCTGACCGGGCTCGACCACCTGTATCTCTCGCGCACCGTGGCGTCGGCCGACGTGCTGATCTCGCTCCCGAAGCTGAAGACGCACCACTGGGCCGGGGCGACGCTGAGCCTGAAGAACCTATTCGGCACTCTGCCCGGCATCTGCTACGGCTGGCCGAAGAACGAGCTCCACTGGCGCGGCATCCCCAACAGCATCGTGGACATCGCCTGCACCTGCACGCCGCACCTGGCGATCGTGGACGGCATCGTCGGCATGGAGGGCGACGGCCCGCTGATGGGGACGGCGAAAACGGTAGGGGCACTCATCATGGGTGCCGACCTGGTGGCCGTGGACGCGACCTGCTGCCGGCTCATGCACCTGCCGCCGGAGCGCGTGCCGACGCTGGTACTCGCCGCGCTCAAGCGGCTCGGGAGGCTCAAGGAATCGGACATCCCGCAACTCGGGGAATCGATCGCGGCGCTGTCCACGCCGTTCGAGTGGCCGCCGCGGATCGAGGAGCATCTCATCTCGGTCGAGAAAGCGGCGACGGTGAGGGTGTGATCGTCGCCTCCTTCACGTTCACGGGGCCGGAGGAACGACCAGATACGACGCGGGAACCGGGGTGATCTGGGCGCCACTCAGCAAAATCACCGTGTTGTGGGACACGGCGAGCCCGCCGACCAGCGCGATCGGCTGACTGCTCGGCCCGCCGACGACAGCGTAGCCGGAGTAGGTGAACGTCGGCGTGATGCTCGACAGCATGTTGCCGGTGGTCGCCATCGACGCGATGAGGGAGTTTCGCAGGGCGACGACGCCGGGTATCATCCCGAACACGATCACGGCGAGGATCAGTAGCAGTTCGACGGACAGGACGACGCCGTCGTCGTCGTCCCAGAGTCGGCGGAGGAGTCGTGTCATGGCGCACCGTGAGGTTGAGCGGTGCCACCAGGCTCGGTCAGGGCAATGAGGGACATCCGCGTCCGAACCGGCCCGCGGCTGCCGCGGCTGCCCGAAGTTCAAGCGAACGGCGTGCCGGCGGTCAAATCCAGAGCCGCACCCGTGGCCTGAGTACCTCGGGTAGCTTCGCGTCGAGCAGCCGACGCACCTCGTTGGGGTGGTAGCGGGTGCTGAAGTGGCCGGCCACGATCAACTCGTTCTTGAAGCGGTCGGCCCGCTCCACGAAGTCGTCCAGGTGCATGTGCCCGAACTTGTGAATCTTCTCGCGCCGGTGCTTCTCGCGGATGAAGCTCATCTCCGTGATCAGCACCCGGGCGTCGTAACACGCCGGCTCGGCGTCGAGGCCCGCGGGGGCCGTGTCGCCGGTGTACGCCACCAGCGGCACCCGCACCTCGCGCGTGATCTCGACGCCGGACAGCTTTAAGTCCCGAATCTGATTGCCCGGCAGGCCGACGTACTCGTCCTTGAGCTTGTGCCGCCGGTCCCACACGACGAACCCGCGGCTCGGTATGGTGTGCACCGTGTTGAACACCGTGACGACGTGCTCGCGTGACAGTGCAATCTCGTCGCCGGGCGAGACGCCGCGGAGGTCGCAGTGCTGCCGGCCGCGGTCGAGGCGGTGGAAGACCATGAGCAACTTCTTCACGTCGTCGAGCGCCTCGGCCGGGACGTACACCGTCGGCGGCTCCATCTTCATCATCCGCCGCCGGGCCACGTACACGGGGAGGGCCGCGACGTGGTCGAGGTGCGTGTGCGAGATGAACCAGGTGCCGGTGCCCATGAAGTCCCACGGGTGCGCGCCGAGGTCGAAGCCGAGCTTCAGTTCCGGGACGCGCCAGTAGCTCTGCACGGCGGCGCGGGAGTAGCCCTCGATGGTGAGGCCGGCGTGGGCGTGCGTGAGGTACGGGGCGTTGTCCACCGGCCGGTCGGCGCTCATGACAGTCTCTCAACAAACTCGAAAGCCCCGGGACGCGGTCCCGGGGCTGCGTGCAGGTACGGATGGTTTACGACGTGGCAGGGTTCGCAGCGGCTGCTCAGCTCCCGAACATGCCGCCGAGCTTTTCGCCGAGGCCGCCGAGCGGGTTGCCGCCGCCCTGCCCCGTCAGGAAGCCTTCGACCTGACCTGCCAGCGGCTCCGGGAGCTTGCCCTTCACGAACTCCGCGGTGGTCGCCAGCACCTTCTTCACGGTGTCGGCCGCGATACCCGTCTTCGCCGACACCTGGTTCACCAGTTCGTCCATCGGCCGTACTCCTGGAGGGGTTACTTCGGCGGCTCGGGCCTCAGATGCTGCGCGAACCGTCGTGTGGAACTCGTCTGCACCGACTCGTTCGGGCCGACCGTGGCCTGGTACGCGGCCGCTCCCGGCGTGCGCTCGATCAGCTCCAAGCCGCGGCCGGGCGGCAGTAGCATCACGGCTTTGGTATAGCTGTCCGCGGTGACGCCGCGCGGGGCAATCACCGTCACGCTCCGCCGGCCGGTGACGCCGAGGCCCGTCCGCGGGTCCACGACGTGCGAATACCGGACGCCGCCGATCTCGACGAACTGCTCCAGATCGCCGGACGTGGAGACCGCGGCGTTCACGAGCCGGAGCCGCCGCACGGCCTGCCCACGGGCGATGGGAGCGACGTCCACTTCCCAGAATTCGCGGCCCGGCGGGGCGTCGCCGCAGGTGATGTCGCCGGCGGCCGCGACGAGCGCCCGGGTGATGCCGAAGCGCTGCCGCAGGAGGTCGAGAACGGCATCGGCGGCGTAGCCCTTGGCGATGCCGCCGAGGTCGAGTTGCATTCCCGGCACGAGCAGGCGAACCGTTTTCTTCTCGCGGTCGAGTTCGACGTTCCGCCAGCCCACCAGCCGCATCGCCGCGGCGAGTTCTTCCTTCTCCGGGAGTTGCTGCGTGCGCCGCGCGTGGCGCCACAACTGCACCACCGGGCCGACCGTCACGTCGAACGCCCCGTCGGAAGCCTGTGACAGCTCGCGGGCCGCCCACAGCACTGCGAACAGGTCGTCGCCCACGGTCACCGACGGGCCGACTTCGGTACGGAATGCGGCGCACAGCTTCATCAATTCGCTGTCGCGCTTGTAATCGCTCATCGCGGCGTCGAGCGCCGCCACCCGGGCGGACCCGGCGTCGGCGGCCTCCTTGGCGGTCTTCGCGTCGGCGGCGTAGAGCACGATGCGGAACGTCGTCCCCATGTGCTTCGACTCGAACTCGTGCCGGGCGAGCGCGGGTTGAGCCGGCCGCGCGGGCACCGCCGGGATAGCATAGATCAGAGCGACGATCAGCCCGACCCGGACGACCATACAAGTTCCCCCGCTCTCGCCCGGTTCCGGCGGCCCGGCTGTTGACTTCGGCCGCCCCATCGGAGACTGTAACAGAATGCTCCCCCGCGTCACACTGTTCGCGTCCGTGGTCACCGCAGCCGCGGCCGCGCTGCCCCCCGCCGCCGGCCAGCCCGCGGCCAAGCTGGAGCCGAAGAACTTCACCGAGAAGGTCGTCGCGTACAAGATCGACGAGAACTCGAAGCAGAAGTTCGACATGAAGGCCCAGTTCGAGATGGTGTACGTCCCCGGCGGGGAGGTCACCGTCGGCAGCCCGGACGGCGAGGCGGGCCGCGACAAGAACGAGGGGCCGCGGTACAAGGCGAAGGTCGGCAACTTCTGGATGGGCAAGTGCGAGGTGACGTGGGACGAGTTCGACCTGTTCTGGTTCGACAACGCCTACCTCGTGGCCAACGACGACCGCGCCAAGGACTTCAAGGCCGACGCCATCACCCGGCCGACGAACACCTTCGTGGACGAGACGTACGAGCACGGCCGCGACGGCCACCCGATCATGTGCCTGACGCACCACGCGGCGTGGATGTACTGCCACTGGCTGCGGAAGAAGACGGGCAAGAACTACCGCCTCCCGACGGAAGCCGAGTGGGAGTACGCCGCCCGTGCCGGCAAAGGCGACACGGCCTACAGCTTCGGCAACGACCCCGCCGAGCTCCCCGAACACGCCTGGTTCAAGGACAACTCGCCGGACCCGGAGAACTTCCCGAACAAGCCGAAGGGGTGCACCCACAAGGTCGGCACCCGCAAGGCCAACCCGTTCGGCCTCCACGACCTGTACGGCAACGTCGCGGAGTGGACCCTCGACCAGTACGACCCGAAGACCTACGAGCGCCGCGCGGCGGTCGGCCTGAACCTGAACCCGGTCGTGGTGCCGACGGCGGACAAGTGGAGCCACGTCGTCCGCGGCGGGTCGTGGGCCGACAAGGCCGACCGCTGCCGCAGCGCGGCGCGGCGCGTGTCCGACCGGAGCTGGATGAAGTGGGACCCGCAGGAGCCGCAGAGCATCTGGTGGCTCACGCGGATGGACGTGGTCGGCTTCCGCGTCGTCCTCGCGGAGAACGACCCGCCCGAGCTGCGCGACCTGGCCCCGAAGGTTATCAAAAAGTCCGAGTAGTGCCCGACCCTTACCCAACCCGTAGGAGATTCGCATGTCCTCTCCTGAGACCGGAACCCGCCGCGACTTCGTGACCGCCTCGGCCGCGGCCGGGGTCGTCGCCGCGGCCAACGTCGGCGCCTACGCCGCCGGCAACGACACCATCCGCGTCGGCCTGATCGGCGCCGGCGGCCGCGGCACCGGCGCCGTCCGCAACATCCTCGACGCCGAGCGAACCATCAACGGGGCCAACGGCAAGGTCGAGATCGTGGCCGTCGGCGACGTGTTTAAGGAGCGCGCCGAGGGCGCCGTCCGCACGTTCAAGAACGGCCGCGACTACGCCCAGTACGCGGCCCAGGTGAAGGTGACGCCGGAAACGACCTTCGACGGCCTCGACGCCTACCAGCGTGTCCTCGGGGCGAACGTGGACCTCGTGATCCTGGCCACGCCGCCCGGCTTCCGCCCGCTCCACCTGGAGGCCGCCATCCGGGCCGGGAAGAACATCTTCTGTGAAAAGCCGGTGTGCGTGGACGCCGCGGGCGCCCGCAAGGTGTACGGCTTGGTCGAGGAGTCGCGGCGGAAGAACCTGGCGATCGTGGCCGGCACGCAGCGGCGGCACCAGAAGGGTTACATCGAGACGATCAAGCGGATCCACGACGGGGCGATCGGCGACGTGGTCTCGGCCCGCGTCGCTTGGAACTCGGGTGGCAACCCGCCGATCTGGTTCAACGCCCGCCGGCCGAACGAGACCGACGCCGCCTACCAGCTCCGCAACTGGTACCACTTCCAGTGGGTGTGCGGCGACCACATCGTCGAGCAGCACGTCCACAACCTGGACGTGGCCAACTGGGTGCTGAAGGGCCGGCCGGTCCGGGCCACCGGCATCGGCGGGCGGTCCAGCCGGCCGGGCGGGGCCAACGCCGACCCGAAGGAGTTCGGCAACATCTGGGACCACTTCGCCGTCGAGTACGAGTACGCCAACGGGGTGCGGGTGTTCTCGTACTGCCGGCACATCGCGGGGAGCGAGTCGGACGTGTCCGAGACCATCTTCGGGTCGCGCGGGACGAGCCGGGTGAACAACTACACCATCAACCGCGACGAGGTCGGCAGCGACGACCGCGACGCGTACGTGCAGGAGCACATCGACCTGCTCAACAGCATCCGCGCCGGCCGCCCGCTGAACGAGTTGCAGGCCGTGACCGACTCGACGTTCACGGCCATCCTGGGCCGGAACGCATCGTTCGCCAACCGCTGGCTGACGTGGGACAACGCCCTGAACGCGGACGAGGACACGATGCCGAAGGGGCTGACGCTGCAGGCGGCGGTGCCGGTGCCGGCGGCCCCGGTGCCCGGGGCGTGGCGGTTGCCGGCCCGCGCGAAGGCGTAAGAACGCACGAGCCCACCCGCCGCGGCGGGTGGGCTTCTTCGTTGGTAATTACAGCCCCAGCACGCGGTCCATCTGGGCCGAGATCCGTCGCAGCACCTCCTCACCGCCGCCGCCGACCTCGGCCGTCGCCCAGCCGTCGTACCCGACCTCGGCGAGCGCCTTCAGGATTTCGGGCCAGTCCTCGTCACCCTCGCCGATCGGCACCCACTGCTTGGCGTTGCTGTAGCCCTTGAAGTCGAACTTCACCATCCGCCGGCCGAGGCGGCGGATCCACTCCGCCGGGGCGACGCCGTACTTGATCATGTTCGAGCAGTCGAAATACGCCGCGACGGACTCGCTGCGGAACTGGTCGACGTAGCGGATCAGCTGGTCCGGCGTCGTGATGAAGTTGTTCCACACCACCTCGATGGCGATTTTCACACCGAGCTTCTCCGCCAGCGGCAGCGCCTTCCGCACCTCGGCCGTGGAGCGATCCCAGCACTGCTCGACGGTCACGTCCTTGTTCACCACGCCGGGCACCAGCAGCACCGTGGTCGCGCCCACCTTGCGGGCGTCCTCCAGCGCGCCGCTCAGGGCGGTGAGCCCCCGCGCCCGCACCGCCTCGTCGGGGTGCGAGAGCGTGTCGCGCCAGTGGACCGAGTCGACGACGCCGTGGATCACGACGCCGGTTTCCTTGCTGGCGGCGACGAGGGCGTCGAGGTCCTGGGTGCCGGGGCTGTCGATCTCGACGCCGGCGAAGCCGCAGCGGCGGGCGAGGTCGAGGCGGTCCTTGTGCGAGCCGCGGTGCTGGATCATGCCGTACTTCACGGCCTTCCGCAGCCGCGGGCGTTTCGGCTCCTGGGCCCCGACGGCCGACGGGGTGACGGCCGCGGAGACGGCGGCGCACACCCGCAGGAACTCCCGACGACCGATCGGTCGGGTCATGACGTGGACCTCCGGCGGCGAGTCGCGGGCGGCCTCCGGCGGCCCGGCTGCACGGGGGACGACATGGGGGCACCCCGTCCTGGGGAGCCGAGGGAATGGGCGCGGCGGCGAGCGAGTCGGCCGTCTGACCTGTCAGGTAAACACACGCGGTCGCGGGACGCCAGCGAAAAATCGGCAGAATCGCTACAAGCAGTTGGGGCGGCAGGTGACGCACTCACGTCACCCGCCGCCCCACGCCTGTCGACTCACCATAAAAGGTCGATCACACGAACTGGTACTGTCCCGGCTGCGGGACGCCGCTCACCTCGTGCGGGCCCCACTGCGGGTTCGCCGGCACCAGGTTCTGCTTCGACGCCATCATCTGCGCCCAGGTGATCCGCTTGCCGCTGTACGCCGCCTCGCGGGCCAGGATCGCCATCAGCGTGCTGTTCGCCGCCGACTCGCCGTCGTTGATCGGCCGGCCGGCCCTGATGCTGGCGAACAGTTCGTCGTGCTCCACCTGGTACATGCTCTTGCTCTCGACCTCGCCCAGTTCCCAGCCGGTGCCGCCGTTCACGCTGATGCTGTGCCGCATCAGGTGGGCCTGCCCCTTCGTGCCGAAGACGTGGTCGTTCACGTCGCCGTTACAGCCGGCCATCTGGCGGCACGCGGAGAACAGCTTCGCCCCGTTGCGGTACTCGAAGGTGGCCGCGAAGTGGTCGTAGATGTGGCCGTACTTCGGGTCGGTGCGGACCTGCCGGCCGCCGACGGCGGTGCAGGCGACGGGCATCTCGCCCTTGAACACCCACGCCGCCTTGTCGAAGTTGTGGCAGTGCTGCTCGACGATGAAGTCGCCGCTCAGCCAGGTGTAGTAGTACCAGTTCCGCATCTGGTAGTGCATCGGGGTCCAGGCCGGGTTCTCGCCGCGGTGCCACAGCGTGCCCGTCAGGTAGGTGATGTGCATCGCCTGCACGTCGCCGATCATGCCGTCGTGGATGCGGCGGACGGTCTGCCGCTTCCCCTCGTCGTACCGCCAGCAGAAGCCCGAGCAGAGGCCGAGGTTCTTCTCGCGGGCCATCCGCGTCGTTTCGATCACCGAGCGCACGCCGGTCGCGTCCACGGCGACGGGCTTCTCGCAAAACACGTGCTTCCCGGCCTGAATGGCGGCCCGCAGGTGCAGGGGCCGGAAGCCGGGCGGCGTGCAGAGGAGGACCACGTCCACGCCGCTGTTCAGGAGGCGCTGGTAGCCGTCGAACCCGTCGAAGCAGCGCTCGGGGGTCACGTCGATCTTGCCGGCGATGGAGCGGACGCTGCGGAGGTTACGGATGCTGTCGTCAAGGCGGTCCTTGAAGGCGTCGCACATGGCGACGAGTTTGACGTTCGGGTCGGCCTGGAGCGCCTCGCGGGCAGCCCCAGTGCCGCGGCCGCCACAGCCGACGAGCCCGACGCGGATGGTGTCGTTGCCGGCGGCGAAAGCGCCAGCCGGGAGGAGCGAGACGGCCGCGGCGGACCCGGCCAGGAACATCCGGCGCGAGGTGGTGTCGGGGGTCATTGCAGACCTCGGTGGGTGGTAGAGCGTATTGTAGCCGCTAGCGGCGCATCGCCGCGAGCGGCGAATTCGGTTTACTGGTTGAACAGGAACGCCTTGCTGTTCAGCAGCGCCCACACGACGTTCTCGTAGGCCTGCTTCTTCGCCGCCGGCGTCGTCGCGCGGGTGATGTGGTCCACGGCCACGCGCAGCTGCTCGGCCGTCGGGCGGCGGGCGTGGGCCAGCAGAAACAGCTCCTCCACCTTCTCGGCGTCCGGCCGCGGGTCGCGGCTCAGCGCGTCGGCGCGGCCGCCGGCTCGGGCGATGCGGTCCTGCACGTCGTTCGAGTTCAGCAGGTGCAGGCTCATCGCCAGGCTCGCCTCGTTCACCCGCTCGCACTCGCACGCGCTGATCCGCTGCGGCCGGCCGGTCACGTCCAGGAAGTAGCTCGTGAACGACTCGTCCGGCAGCATGATCGCCCGGCTCGGGGCGAAGCGGTCGCCCGGCAGGCCGGCGAAGCCGGCGGGGCTGTTCGTCAGCCGGCCCACGGCGTCGAACAGTACCTCGGCCTGGAGCCGCCGCGGGTAGTAGCGGGCGAAAGACGCCTTGTCTTCGGCGTTGAACTCGTTCGGCGTACTGCTCAGCTGGTACGTCCGGCTCTTGCAGATCGTGCGGATCAGCGCCTTCAGGCTGAAGTTGTTGTCCGTCAGGTTCTTGGCTAGCGCGTCGAGCAGCTCGGGGTTCGACGGCGGGTTCGTGACGCGCATGTCGTCGAGCGGGTCCACGATCCCCCGGCCGAAGAAGTGCGCCCAGTATCGGTTGGCGACGGCGCGGGCGAAGAACGGGTTCTTCGGGCTCGTCATCCAGTCGGCGAATTTCGACCGTGGGTCGTCCTCGGCGCCGAGCTTCACGCTCTCGCCCTCGAGCGGCCGCATGTCGGCGGCGGCGCCGGTCCGCTTGTTCGTGACGTTGCCGGCCGTCTTGGTGAAGATCACCTGCCGCCCGCCCTGCTGCCCCTGGTTCGGCTGGCCGGGGATCGGCACCGTCTTTTTGCCGACGCGGCCGTAGAACGCGGCGAGGCCCCAGTAATCGTCCTGCGTCCACTTCTCATAGGGGTGGTGGTGGCAGTTCGCGCACGCGAGCCGCTGGCCGAGGAACACCTGGCTCACGTCGTCCACGAAGTTCTCGGGCGTGGCGACCTCGCGGAACCAGAACGTCGGGGGGTTGCGGTGCTCGTCGCCGCTGGCGGTGATGACGCCGCGGACGAACTGGTCATACGGCCGGTCCGTGGCGACCGCCTCCCGGATCCACTCGTGGAACGCGAACGTGCCAGCGGCCCGGTTCGCCTGGTTGCGGCGCTTCACCCGCAGCACGTCGGCCCACTTGTTGGCGAAGAAGTAGGCGTACTCCGGCGTCTCCAGTAGCCGGTCGATCAGCTTGTCGCGCTTCTGCGGGTCGGCGTCGGCGGCAAAGGCGATGACCGCGGCGGCGTCGGGAATCGTGCCCGTCAGGTCGAGCGTGACGCGGCGGATGAACTGCTCGTCGCTGCACAGTTCGGACGGCGCGATGCCCAGGTCACGCCACTTCTTCGCGGTGTGTTGATCGACCACACTGCGGGCGGCGAACTCGAACGCCGGCGCGGCGCCCGGCCGCGGCACGACCGCGCGGAAGACGGTGACGTTTCCCTGGTAGCGGACCATCACGGCGGCCTGCCCCGTCACGTTCAGGCTGTTCACCAGCCCGGTCTCGGTGACGGTGGCGACCTCGGTGTCGTTGCTCTCGAACTGCGCCCGCCGGGTCACGTCCTCGGTCGTGCCGTCGGAGTAGTGGGCGTAGACGGCCAGTTGCTGGCGGCCCTTGCGGTCGATGACGCGTGACTCCGGGTACACGCTCACGCGGGTGACCGTCGGGTCGGTGGGGCTGCCGTAGGGCATCCCGGAGGCGATCCAGCGGCGGACGATCTTGTACTCCTCGCCGTTCGGCTCCATCTTCTTGCCGCCGCCGTGCGGCGCCTGGCCGGTGGCCTTGGTCAGCAGCAGGCTCGCCTCGGGGTTGGCCGGGAACACGCGCCGGCCGCGCCCCTCCTTCAGCAGGTTCTCGTAGTCGAACTGCGGCTCGAACCCGAGCAGGGACAGGCGGAAGCCGTTCTGCCCGGCGATCTTCCCGTGGCAGCCGCCGCTGCTGCACGCCAGCCGGGTGAGGATCGGTACCACCTGGTTGGCGAAGTTGATCGGCAGCGCCCGGTCCATGTCCGTGCAGGTGACCGGCACGCGAACGGTGTGCCCGCCGACGGTCGCGGTGATCTCCGCGGTGCCGTTGCCGACCGGGAACACGCGCCCGGCGGCGTCCACCCGCGCCACCTTCGGGTCGGACACGGCGTAGGTGGCGGTGGCGGTCACGTCCACGTCGCGGCCGTCGGCCTGCCGGCCGGTGACGAGTAACTGCGGGGCGTCGTCCATGCCGCGCATCTTCAATTGCGCGGGGTACGGCGTCGCGGCGGTGATGGCCGGCTGGGCGGCGGCGGGGCCGGCCCAGGCGAGGGCGGCGGCGAGCGCCAGGAGCGTGCGGGACATGGTCGCACCTGCGGACTTGGAGCGAGGCGGGGCTACTTCGGGGGCAGGCGGGTGAACCGGAAGGTCGAGTCCTTCCCGCGGCCGCCGACGATCATCTTATCACCGTCGATCACGACCTGCTCGGACAGTTTCGTCTGGCCGTCGAGCGGCGGGTCGAGGTTCGTGAGGGTCACGTTGTCGCGGAGGCCGAGCGTGTAGCGGCCGGCGGCGACCTTCTCGGTGTTCGGCTCGGCCCGGTCGGAGATGACGCGGAGGATGGTGAATTTCCCGTCCTCCGAGAACTCCCAGACGATGTCGGCGGGGCCGTTCGGGCCGACCGGCAGGTCCACCGACTCGGCCCGCCACCGGCCCACAATCTTCCCCGCGTTCCGCGACTCGCACCCGGCGGTGACCAGGGTCAACAGCAGGGCGGCGAGGCGGAGCGTCGGGGTCATGGGGTCATGGTAGGAGGCGGTCAGCCGATCAACTCGCGGACCGGCTCGCGGTCGTCGAGGACGTACATCGGCCGGCCGCTGCCGTTCGGGAAGGTCATGGCGGGGTCGATGCCGAGGGCGCGGTACACGGTGCTGAGCACGGCCGGGACGGTGTACGGGCGGTCCTTCGGCCGCTCGCCCTTCGCCGTCGATTCACCGACCGCCTGGCCCATCCGCAGGCCGCCGCCGGCGACCAGGGCGCTCATGACCGGGCTCCAGTGGTCGCGGCCGGCGTTCATGTTCACCTTCGGCGTCCGCCCGAACTCGCCCCACATCACCGTCACGACGTCGTCCTGCATGCCGCGGTCGTGCAGGTCTTGAATCAGCGTGGCCACGCCCTTGTCCACCTGCGGCAGCTGCCGCTTCAGCGTCTGGAAGTTCTGCCCGTGCGTGTCCCAGCCGCCGATCGACAACGTGACGCAACCGACGCCCGCCTCGACGAGCCGGCGGGCCGTGAGGAACTGCTCGACGCCCTTGTACCGGTCGCGGCCAGTCTGCGGCTCCTTCGACAGGTCGAGGGCGTTACGGACGACGCCGGCGGTCACCATCTCGATGGCCCGCTCGGTGTAGGCGTCCATGCCGCGCATCGTGCCGGTGGCGTCGATCTCGCGGCGGGTGTCGTCGAAGCTCGCCAGCAGGTCGCGGCGGGCGTCGAGCCGCTGCTCGGTGACGTTGTTGGCGAGGCGGAGGTTGGCGTTCCCCTGGCCGCCCGGCGTGAACGGCCGGTGGGCGATGCCGAGGTAGCCGGGCTCGGTGCCGCGGCTCATCCCGCGGAGGCTCACGAACGGCGGCACGGCCGACGCCTCCTGGCTCCGCAGCTTGCTGATGACGGAGCCGATGGACGGGTGGTCGGCGGTGCGGTTCACGCGGTCGGGGTAGCCGGTGAGCACGAGCGAGTCGCTGTGCTCGTCCACGGACACGACCGAGCGCACGACGCTGAGCTTGTCCCACATCATGGCTTGCAGCGGCATGTGCTCGCAGATGCGGACGCCGGCGACGTTCGTGTCCACCGGGCGGAACTCGCCGCGGAACTCGGCGGGGGCGTCCGGCTTGAGGTCGTACATGTCCATGTGGCTGGGGCCGCCCGGCAGGTAGATCATGATCGCCGACTTCTGCGACCGGGTGGGCTGGCGGAGGGTCGCGGCGGCGGCGGCCTGGGCGTCGCGGGCGCGGAGCATGTCTGCGAGCGTCAGCCCGGCGCCGAACGCGCCGACCTGGAGGAAGTTTCGACGGGAGACGCCGTCGCAGAAGGAGCGGGCCGAGCCGGTGAACCGCAGCATGGCAGACCCCAGTGAAAGTGGTGGCGAACGGGGCAGGTAGGGACGCGGGCGGGTGCCGCGCGGGTGGCGCGGGATTAAATCACTATCCAACCATCACGTCCCGCACGGAGCGTGTCAACGGAAAAATGAAAAATCGATGGGGGCCGACTCGTTGACGCCGCCGGCCGGCGGTGCGACACTGCACCCCTACTAGCCTACCCCATCCCCCGTCCCCGGACGTTCCATGCCCCTCCCGCACCGGCTCGTCGTGCCCCTCGCCTTCGCCGTCGGCTTCTTCGCCGTCAGCTCGTCGGGCCAGGCACCCGCCCCGGACGTGGTCGGCGTCCTGAAGGGCCACTCGGACACCGTTGCCGCGGTCGCGGTGAGTCCCGACGGGACGCTGATCGCCACCGGCAGCTTCGACAAAACGGTACGACTCTGGGACGCCGCGACCGGCAAGGAGTTACGCGTCTACGGCGGCGACAAAGGCCACACGCTTCAGGTGCTGTCGGTGGCGTTCTCGGCGCAGGGCGATCAGCTTGTCAGCGGCGGCGCCGACAACAAGGCACTGGTATGGGACGTGCCGACGCCGAATCCGGTGAAGACGTTCGCCGCCGTGGTGCCGCTGAAAGCGGTGGCGGTGTCGCCCGACGGCGTGACGTTCGCCGTGGCGGGTGCCGACGGCACCATCAAGGTGTACCCGAAGGGCGAGGAGAAGGGCGCCGTTGAGTTGAAGGGGCACACTGGCCCCGTGGTCGGCCTCGGGTTCAGCGCCAACAACCAGTTTCTCGTCTCGGCCGGTACCGACAAGACGGTCCGCTTCTGGACGCCGACCGACGGGAAGGCCGTCACCAGCTACCTGACCGGTACCGCCGAACTGACCAGCCTTGTGGTGAACGCCGGCAACGCGGTCCCCTACACCGCCGACGCTTCCGGCCTGGTGCGGGCATGGCAGGCTCCACCGCCGCCGGCCCCGAAGGCGCCGCCGGCAGCGAAGGACGCGCTCACGCACCTCGTCACGTCGGCGGACGGCGCGACCGCGGTGGTCGCGTCCGCGGACAAGACGGCGACGCTTTTCGCCGTCGCCAACGGCACCCCCGCCGGCAGCTACGGCCCGACGAAAGCCGTGATCGAGGCGCTGGCCCTCTCGCCCGACCAGCAGACACTCGCGGCCGGGCTCGCCGACGGGTCCGTCGTGCTGTGGGACCGGCAGGGGAAGGTGAAGGCCGAGGTGCCCGCTGCGGCTCCGGGCGGTGTGACAGCCGTGGGCTTCCACCCGTCGCAGCCGGTATTCCTTTCTGCCGGCGCGGACGGCGTGGCGAAAGGGTGGGCGCTGCCGATCGACCCGAAACAGCCGGCCGACAAGGCGACCAAGTTCGCCATCAAGGCCCACACCGGCAAGGTGACCGCGGCATTCTTCCACCCGACGAGCGGCCAGCTGGTGACGGCCGGCGTCGACAAGTTGGTCCGCGTCTGGGATACCACGAAGGCCGACAAGGCCCTGAAGGAGTTCGGGCCACTGGCGAACGCGCCGTCGGCACTGGCGCTGAGTAAGGATGGCACGGCCCTCGCCGCCGCCGCCGGAAAAGACGTGCTCACCTGGACGCTCGCCGACGGCAAGGAAGGCGGCAAATTCACGCAGCCGGCGGACGTGCTCTCGCTGTCGTTCAGCGCCGACAAGTCAAAGCTCTTACTCGGCCGCGCCGACAACCTCGCCGTCCTCGCGGATGCGGCGACGGGCGCAATTCAACAGGCATTCCCGCACGCGGGGCCGGTCCGGGGCGCGTTTCTGTCGCCGGCCGCGCCACTCGCCGTCACCGCCAGCGCGGACAAGACCGTCGGCATCAGCCCCGTCACCGTGCAGCGCGTCATCGCGGTCGGTACGGGGAAGGTGGCCGGCATCGCCCTTTCGCCGCAGGGCGAGCGCGTGACCGCCGTCGGCCCCGGCAAGGAGGCGACGAGCTGGAATACCGGCAACGGCACGAAGGAGAAGGCCTTCGACGTCGGAGCCGACGCCGTCGCCGCGGCCTTCTCGAAGGACGGGCAGCGGCTCGCGGTGTCGGCCGCCGACGGGTCGGTGAAGGTGTTCACGACGGCCGACGGTAAGCTCGTAGGTAGTATCGCCGCGGGCGCCCCCGCACTCGGGCTCGCGTTCCACCCCACGGCCCCTGCGCTCGTCGGCGTGCTGAACACGAAAGCCGCCGCGGCGTGGAATGTGGCGTTCACCGCGGGCCAGCCACCGCCGCCGGAGTTCGGCCGATCGCTCCAGGGCTACCCGCACCCGGCGCCCGCGGCTGGCCCGGCATTCCTGGCCGACGGGTCGTTCCTCACCGCCGCCGACGACAAGCTCGCCCGCCGCTTCAAGATCGCGGGCGACGCACCAACGAAGACGTTGCCGCACCCCAACCTCGTGGACGCGGTCGCCTTCGACGAGACGGGCAAGGTGATCGCCACCGGCTGCCACGACGGCAACCTCCGGCTGTTCGAGGTGGAAAAGGCGGCGCTGTCGAAGCAGTACCCGGCGCACGTCAAGACGGCGACCTCGAACGAGCCGCAGCCGATCTACGCGGTCGTGTGGGCGCCCGGCAGCAAGCAGGTGCTCACGGCCAGCTTCGACCGGTCGCTGAAGCTGTGGGACGCGGCCGGCGGCGCGCTCGTGCGCGAGTTCAAGGCCGCCCCGGAGCCGAAGCCCGGCGACAAGCTCGAACCCGCCAAGGGGCCGGTCGGCCACCGCGACCAGGTGTTCAGCGCGGTGTTCACGAAGGACGGCAAGCTGCTGGCGAGTGCGTCCAGCGACCGCACTGTGAAGCTGTGGGACGTGGCGAGCGGCAACCCGGTCCGCGAGTTCGCCAACCCCGACCTGAAGAGCCCGTTCCCCGGCGAGCCGCCGGCCAGCCACCCGGGCTGGGTCCACGCCGCACGCTTCTCGCCGGACGAGAAGTTACTCATCACGGCCGGCCCGGCACCGCGGTACAAAGGGTATCTGGCTGCCTGGGCTGTCGCCGACGGCAAGCGCGTCGCCGGCGCGGAGCGCGACGTGGGGCCAATCCACGCGCTGGCGATCACCCCGGACGGCACCCGCATCGTGATCGGCTGCGGCCCCAAGGCGCGGGCCGAGTCGGCCGTGGAGGCGCTGATCCTGAAGGCGCCGGGGAAGTAGTCGGGAGGGGCAAATGATCCGCACCATCGTATTCGACTTCGGCAACGTCGTTGCGTTCTTCGACCACGGCCGCTCCGTCGCCAAACTGACCGCGTACACCGCCCTGCCGGCGGTCGAACTCGCGCTCCGCGTCTACGGCGACCCCATCGCCGACGACTACGAGCGCGGCCTCATCAGCACCACCGAATTCGTCCGCGAAGCCATCCTGAACGCCAAGCTCACCTGCACGCCGGTCGAATTCCTCGCGGCCTACACCGACATCTTCTGGCCCAACCCCGAGGTCATCGCCCTCGTGCCGAGGTTGAAGCCGAACTACCGCGTGCTGCTCGGGTCGAACACGAACGACGCCCACTTCCTCCGCTTCACCGCCGACTACGCCGCGGAGCTGGCGCCGTTCGACCACCTCGTGGCGTCGCACCACGCCGCGGCCCGCAAGCCGGACCCGGCGTTTTTCGCCTACGCTCACCAGTACGCCAACGCCGACCCCGGTGAATGCCTCTTCGTCGACGACCTGCCGGTCAACGTCGAGGCGGCGCGGCGGTTCGGGTGGGAGGGGCTGGTCTACCAGCCGGACGGCACGCTGACCGAAAAGTTGCGGGCGGCGGGGGTTCAGTTCAGCTGACCGGGGCGATACAAAGAAGGGATTGCCGCCCCGGAGCCCCTGATGGACATTTTGGAACAGGCCGACCCCGAAGTGTTCGCCGCGGTCCGCAGCGAGCGCCGCCGGCAGCAGGACGGCCTGGAGATGATCGCCAGCGAAAATTACACCAGCCCGGCGGTCATGGCCGCGCAGGGCTCGTGCCTCACGAACAAGTACGCCGAGGGCTACCCCGGCCGCCGCTACTACGGCGGCTGCGAGTTCGTCGACGACGTGGAGCGGCTGGCCATCGACCGCGCCAAGCAGTTGTTCGGCGCCGCGCACGTGAACGTGCAGCCGCACTCGGGCGCGCAGGCGAACATGGCCGTGTTCCTGGCCACCCTCCAGCCCGGCGACACCATCCTCGGCCTCGACCTGGCCCACGGCGGCCATCTCACCCACGGGATGCGGCTGAACTTCTCGGGCAAGTATTTCAAGGTCGCGTCGTACGGCGTCCGGAAGTCGGACCACCGCATCGACTTCGACCAGGTCGCCGCGCAGGCCCGCGAGCACAAGCCGAAGCTCGTCATCGCCGGCGCCAGCGCCTACCCGCGCGAGTTCGACTTCGCCAAGTTCGCCGACATCTGCACCGAGGTCGGCGCGCTGCTGATGGTGGACATGGCTCACATCGCCGGGCTCGTCGCCGCGAAGGTCCACCCCGACCCGGTGCCGCACGCCGCGTTCGTGACCAGCACGACGCACAAGACGCTCCGCGGCCCCCGCAGCGGCATCATCCTTTGCCGCGAGGAGTACGCCAAGGCGGTCGACTCGGCCGTGTTCCCCGGCATCCAGGGCGGGCCGCTCATGCACGTCGTCGCCGCGAAGGCCGTCGCCTTCAAGGAGGCGCTGCAGCCCGACTTCGTGACGTACCAGAAGCAGGTGGTGGCGAACGCGAAAGTGATGGCCGAAGAGCTGACCCGCGCCGGCTACACGCTCGTGAGTGGCGGCACGGACAACCACCTGATCTTGGTGGACGTGTTCGGCAAGCAGGGGGTGCCGGGGAAGGTGGCCGAACACGCCCTGGACCGTGCCGGAATCACCGTCAACAAGAACATGATCCCGTTCGACCCGCGGAAGCCGCTGGACCCGTCCGGCGTCCGCATCGGCACCCCGGCCCTGACCACGCGCGGCATGAAGGAAGCCGAGATGAGGCGCGTCGCCGCGTGGGTCGTCGAGGTGCTAGCGGCCCCCGAGGACGCCGCGGTTCTGGCGCGCGTCCGCGGCGCCGTCCGCGAACTGTGCCGGCAGTTCCCCGCCCCGGCCGAGGCGTGAGCTTCCTACCCCTGACTCCGAGGTTGAGCGGTGAATGGTAACGGCGGCAACGTCGGCGCCGTCCTGTTCGTCTGCTGCGTCTTCACGCTCCTGCTCCTGCCGGTCGTGCTGTTCCTGCTGACGTACATCTTCCGGCTGTCGTGCACGCTGTGCGGGTTGCCCAAGCCGTCGGTCCTGGCGGCCTCGGGGATCATGCTCATCAACTACGTCGCCGACGTGGTCGCCTTCGCCGTCCTGGAAACGCTCGTCCACGAGGGCACCCGGCTGATCGCCATCCCGCGGTGGGAGGCGTGGTTCGTCGCCAAGTTCCTGTACATGCCGCTCGACCTGGCGATTTCGGCCGGACTCCACGCCGCAGTGATGGGGATCAGGTTCGGCAAGGGGATCGAGGTGTGGTTCACGCAGCGGCTCATCATGCTCGGCATCGTGGCCGCGTGCGTGCTCGTCGGGACGGTCTACGTCCTGGCCCGGGGGTAGCGTGGTCGCCTACTTCGTGACGTGCGCCCGCGGGCTGGAGCCGCTCCTGGCCGGCGAGTTGGTCGCCCTCGGCGGGGCCGACGTGGAACTCGGCCGCGGCGGCGTCTGGACCCGCGGCGACACCGCCCTCCTCTACCGCGCCAGCCTGTGGCTGCGGACGGCCGTGAGAATCCTCCGGCCCGTGTTCGGCGGCCCCGTCCGCTCGACCGACGAGTTGTACAACGCCGTCCGGTCGATCGACTGGTTCGAATTCATGTCGCCGGACCACACCCTGGCGGTGGACTGCAACGTCCGCGACTCGGCGATCACGCACTCGCAGTACGCCAGCCGCAGGGTGAAGGACGCCATCTGCGACCAGTTCCGCGACCGCGTCGGCCGCCGGCCGAGCGTGGACACCGAGCGGCCGATGGTCGGCCTTAACCTTCACGTCTACCGCAACCACGCGACGCTCAGCCTGGACGCGAGTTGGGACTCGCTCCACAAGCGCGGCTACCGACCCGTGCAGACGCGGGCGCCGCTCAACGAGGCACTCGCCGCCGGGTTGCTGCTCCACGCCGGCTGGGATCCGGCGACGCCACTCGTGGACCCGCTGTGCGGCTCCGGCACGTTCTGCATCGAGGGGAGTTGGCTGGCACTGGACCGGCCGCCCGGGCTGTTGCGGAGGTGGTTCGGCTTCCAGGGGTGGCCCGACTTCGACCGCGGGCTGTGGGCTGCCGTCCGCGAGGACGCCCGGCTCGGCGTCCGGCCGCACCTGCTGGCGCCGATCGTCGGCAGCGACGGGCGGACCGACGCGGTCGAATTCGCGCGCGGGAACGCCCACGCGGCGGGCGTCGGCAGTCTGCTGCGATTCGACCGGTTGGACGTGCGCGACGCGCGCCCGCCGGGCGGGCCGCCGGGGGTGTTGGTTTGCAATCCGCCCTACGGCGAGCGGATCGGCGAGGAGGCCGAGTTGGTGGGGTTGTACCGCACGTTGGGTGACGTGTTCGGCACCCACTGGCGCGGCTGGCGGGTGCTGGTGTTCAGCGGGAACGACAACCTGGCCGGCGAAGTAGGCCTCCCGGTGCGGGGGAGTACGCCCTTCTTCAACGGGAAGATACCGTGCCGGCTATGGGAGTTCGAGACGTGAGCGTCACACCTCGTGGAACTCACTCACCCCGTCCGCTGTCAGCTCGAACAGCCCGAAGCTGATCGGCCGCCGGGCGTCGGCTTCCAGTTCGCGCAACTTGCCGACCATCATCTCGCGGTACGCCCGGTCGCGCTTCGGCAGCACCACCAGTGACTCTCGCTGCGGCACGACCGCGCACACCTCCGTCGTCTTCAACAGGTCGCAAGCCTGCTCGTACAGGTCGGGCAGGAGTAAGCACGCCGCCGCGCGCGGGTGATCGCAATACAGCAGGAAATGGACCGGGTCGCCGGCCTCACCGAGCAGCTGGATCGACAGGTCGGGCGAGTCGTCGGCGAACCGCACGAGGTTCGCCAGCGCCCGCTCGTGCGCCTCCTCCACACTCAGTCCGGCGGAGGCGAGCCGGTCCGGCGACACCGGCGCGTGAGCGATGCCGTCCGCGCCCGCGGCGTCCTCGAACAGCTGCACCCAGACGCCGTGCCCGACCGGTACGCACGCCGGCTCCCAGTTCGGATTCAAGAAGCCGGGCACGAGGTAGGGGTACAAGTGGTCAAGGTTCATAGTCACTCGCTCCCCGGCCGCGGCACCGGGCGCGGCGGCAGGCTGTACGTCTTCTCCCACTGACTCGGCGGTCCCGGCGGCATCGCCCCGGGGACGCTCAGGTCGTGCGCCCGCGCCAGCCGCAGCAGCTCGGCCGGGTACTCGGGCCACCGCCCCGCCTTCTCCGCCAGCCCGGCCCACTCCACAGGTGAGACCTTCTTCTGCAGCACCGGGAGAAACTGTTCGACCTCCGGTTTGAACTCGCCGGGCCGGGCCGGGCCGAGGTGAAGTTCCTTCCCCGCGAACTTGGACTTCGCCATCCCGCGGTTCACCTCCAGGGCAAAGTCGGGCCACCGGCCGACGACCTCCGCCCCGGCCTTGTTCACGATCCGCTTCGTCATCACGTCGCGGAGTAGCGGCGGCAGGTCGGCGAAGTCGGTCGTAATTTTCCCGCCGGGGCCGGCCTCCGGGTACGTCTCGTAGCGCGGGTTACGCGAGATGTCGTAGATCGTCTTGCCGAGCCACGCCCACTCTCCGCCTTTCTCCCCGCGCTCCACCGCCTCGGTGTAGCGCGTCAGGTCCGTCGGCAGCAAGCGGTTCTTCTTGGGGTCGCCGGGGTGGTACGCGGCGCGGGTGAAGTCCAGCACCTGCTTTTTCAGCGCGTCGTCGGTGAACGGCCACGGCTGGCGGCCGCTGCGGACGAACTCGTGGTGAAAGCGGGCCGTGGTCCACCGGTCGCGGCTCGCGTCCTCATCCGTCTGCCACTTCATGATCAGCTTCGCGCGGTCGGCGGGCTCCAGCACCTTAAGCTCTCTCCGCTGCGCCGCGGGCAGGCCCGCCACCCACAGGGTCCGGCGGGTGTCGTCGATCGCCTCCAGCCGGTCGTCGGCGGTCGCGGCGGCGAGGATCTTCTTGCGGTCGGCGTCGGGGAGCCGCTGGAGCCACGCCGCGTACACCTCCAGCACCCGTAGCAGTGTGTCGCGGCGGGCGTCGGGGAGGGCGTGAAGTTGGTGATCCAGCTGCCGCAGCCTCTCCTGCCGGTCCGCGGGCAACTCGCGGAACGCCCTCACCAGGGCGTCGAGTTCCTTCCCGTCCAACTTGTCCGGCTCGACCGGCGACCCCGACTGAAGCCCCACGTCGTCGCCGAAGCGGTCGTGTGCGGCCAGCTTCTCGACGAAATCCAGGTCGTCGGCGGGGGCATAGAGTGCGAGCCGCTCCACTACGCGGTAGTCGGCCAGCGGCAGCGCGTCGGCCGTCACGTCGGACGGTGCGGTCGGCGGGAACAGGAACGTTCGCGCCGCGGCCGTGCACAGGTAACCGACGCCGAGCGAGACGCAGATCAGCACCAGGAGTGCCAGCGCCCACGTTCCCGCGCCAGGCGGCGGTACCGGCGTCAGTATCAGCGTCCCCGTCCCCGACGGGTGCGCGACCGGCACCGGCTCAGTCGGCTGCACGGGCGGCGCAGCCGGCGACGACTTCACCGCCGGTAGTCTGTCGAGCGTGCGGCTCGCGAACGCCGCCGAGGGCTCGGGCTTCGGCAGGAAGTCGAGGAGGTCGTAGGAGCGCTTCAGCGCCTCCGCCCGCGCGCGCAGCTTCGGGTCGGCCGCGATCCGCGCTTCCACCCGCCGAGCCGCCGCGGCGTCGAGTTCGCCGTCCAAATACGCCACCAGCTCGACCTCGGTGTGGTCGGGGGCGTCGTCCGGCGGCTCGGTCAGGTCGTCGGCCATCGGCGTCACTCCTCCGGGCCGTCGTCCGGCGGCGGGGCGTCGCCGTCCATGTAGATGTAGCCCTGCAGTGCCTCGCGGAGCTTCACCCGGGCGCGGCTCAACAGCGACTTCACCGCCTTCGCGCTCAGCCCCATTACCTCGGCGATGTCGGCGTAGCCCATGTCCTCGAACTTGTTCAACACGATCGCCACCCGCTGCCGCTCGTTCAGGCCGTCGAGCGCCTCGCGGATCACGGCCGCCAACTCCTGCTGCTGAAGGCTGTGGGGCGGCGGCACGTCGCGCGTCTGGGCCGGGGCGTTGCTCGTCGTGGGAACGTCGCCGCCGCTCTGTTGCACCTCCAGCGGCACGACCGGACGCCGCCTCCGGTCCCGCAGCGCGTTCAGCGCCAGGTTGTTGGCGATGGTGAACAGCCAGGTGCTGAACTTGGCCCGCGGCCGGTACTTCTTGCGGGTGCGGTACACCCGCAGGAACACTTCCTGCGCCAGGTCCTCGGCCTCGTCGGCGCTACCGACCAGGTGGTGCATGACGCCGACGAGGCGGTGCTGGAAGCGGTCCACCAGTTCCGCGAACGCGGCGGCGTCGTCGTCCCGGACCCGGAGCATGAGCCGGATGTCCGGGTCGCGGAGGGCCATCAGGGTACTGGTCTGGCCGATCGACATGGGGCCGCGGGTGGGATCGGGGGAGCCGGTGCGGCCCTTCCGCGAGTGTAGCAACCAGATACCAAACGCGACAGACGACGCCGCGAATCCTCACTTCCGCCAAGATTATTGTTTCCGCCGCGCCCCCTCTCGGGTCGCGGAAACAAGTATCTCGGACAGAGCAGCAGCTGTCGCCGCGTCGTCACGCGCCGGAAGCCGACGCCGCCGCGGCGCTTGCGGCCTCCGCCTGCCGCCGGAGTTGGCCGCAGGCGGCGTCGATTTCCGAGCCCTTCCGCTTGCGGACCTTCACGCTCACGCCCGAGCGTCGGAGGGTGTCGATGAAGTTGGTCAGGTCGCCGTCCTTCGGCCGGCGGTACGGCAGACCGTCCACGTCGTTCCACGGGATGAGGTTCACGTGCGCCTTGCGGCCGGCGAGCAGCCGGGCGAGCTCGCGGGCGTGGTCGGCGCGGTCGTTCAGGCCGCCGAGGACGACGTACTCGTAGGTCACCTGCCGGCCGGTCTTGTCGAAGAACTCGTCGGCCGCGTCCAGGATCGCGCGGATGCCCGTCTTCTCGTTCGTCGGCACGATGCGGGTGCGGAGCGCGTCGTTCGGTGCGTGCAGCGACACGGCCAGGCTGTACTGCTTGCCCACCTCCGCGAGCCGCTTGATTTTCGCCGGCAGGCCGACCGTGGAGATGGTGACGTGCCGCGCCCCGATGCCGAGCCCCTTCGGGTCGCCGGCCACCTCCAGCGCTTCGAGGAGGTTGTCGAGGTTCGCGAGCGGCTCGCCCATGCCCATCACCACGATGTGCGACAGCCGCGTCGGCAGGTCCGGTCGGCCGCCGTCGTCCTCGCGGCGGGTCAGGTTGCGGAGTCGCAGCAGCTGCTCGAGAATCTCGCCGACGGTGAGGTTGCGGACGACGCCGTTGATGCCGCTGGCGCAGAACACGCACCCCATGCCGCAGCCGACCTGGGTGCTGACGCACGCCGTGGCCCGGCCCTCGTCCTGGATCAGCACGCACTCGATCATGCGGTCGTCGGCCAGGCGGAGCACGAGCTTGTGGGTGTCGTCGCCGGCCGTGAGGTGCTTCTCGACGCGGGTGGAGAACACGCTGAACGACGCGGCCAGCTCGGCGCGGAGGGCCAGCGGCAGGTCGGTCATGGCGTCGAACGATTCGGCCCGGTTGGCGAACAGCTGCTTGCGAATCTGGGCGGCGCGCATCGGCGGCTGGTTCCGCTCGGCGAGCCAGGCGCGGAACTCGTCGGCCGGCGTGTCGAGGAGGCCGGGCGGGCGGGCGGGGACGGCGAGCGGCAGGGGTGCGGGCATGGGGGGATTGTACGCGCGAGATGAGCGTTGGGCTTGTTTGGGGTCTTGCCGCTTGCGGCGTAGTGGGGCACGCCCCGCTACGCCGCAGGCGGCGAAGATCGACGCGCAACCGTTTTCGTTTTCTTCACCTTGACTTTCGATTCGTTCATATCCATAATTCGCACATCGCCTTTCGCTTTTCGCAAGACGGAGTCGGCCGCATGGAGTCCGGGGGCGTCCCCGTGTGGTTCGCCGAACTGGGCGACGAGGACCGCGAGTTCGTCCGCCGGTTCGTGCTCGCGTCCGGGTCGCTGAAGGAGCTCGCGGAAGGCTACGGCGTGTCGTACCCCACCATCCGCGTTCGCCTCGACCGGCTCATCGCGAAGGTGAAGGCGGCGGAGGACGCCCGCGGCGCGGACCCGCTGGAGCGCAGGGTGCGGGTGCTGGTCGCGGAGGGGGTCATCGACGCCGGCGTCGGCCGGCAACTGCTCGCCGCCCACCGGGCGAGCCCAATCAGGGGGGGTGGGTGATGGCCGCGGAACCGTGGGTCGATCCGGTGGTGATGACCTGGGCGGCCAGCATCGGCGGCAGTGCGATCGGGCTGTGGGGCGCCGCTCTTGGTACTGCGGGGAGCCTGCTCGTGCCGAAGGGGAGGGGGAAGCCGTTCGTCTTCGGGCTGCTCGGCCTCGGGGCCGCGCTCGGCTTGGTGCTGCTGGGCGTCGGCGTGGCGGCGCTCACGGCCGACCAGCCCTACGCGGTGTGGTACCCGCCGCTCCTCGCCGGCGGTCTGCTGCTCTGTCTGTCGGTGCCGTTCGTGTTCCTGATGCGGCAGCGGTACCGCGACGTGGAGTTGCGGAAGATGCACGCCGCGGACCTCACCTGACCGCCGCTCGGGCGTCACTCCTTCCGCGCCGCGGCGTCGAACGCCGTCGCCTCCGGCAGCGAGATCAGCCCGTCACGGTCCGAGTCGATGGCGTCGAACTCGGCCCGCGTGCCGACGAACTCGGCCCGCGACACGTCGCCGTCGGCGTTGCGGTCCATCTTGCGGAACCACACCGGCCCGGCCTGCGGCGGCCGCACCGCCGCCCCCTGCCCCGCGTCGGGCGAGAGGAACGCCGCGAACCGCTCCGCCGGCCGGCTCAGCCGCAGCATCGCCGTCGGGCGGATGGCCGCCTTCGTGATCGCGTCCACCCGCCCGTCCTCCGACGGCTCCAGCACCGCGAGCCGGTCCCACGCCGTGCGGAGTTCCCGCACCGACAGCCGGCCGTCGCGGTTGTCGTCGAGGAGTTGGAACAGGGTCGGCGTCTGCACCGACGGCGTGAGGGCCACTGCCGTGGCCGCGAAGGTTTCGAACACGGACAGGTGCGCTTCGAGCTCGGCCCGCGTCAACTTGCCGTCGGCGTCGGCGTCGGCCGGGTCGAACAGGACGCGGAGGAGCTGGAACCGCGGGGCGTTGGCACCGCCGAGGTCGGCGTCGGTCACGAACCGCTTGCCCGCCGCCGCCGCGTCGAACATCGTCAGGAATTGCGTCCGCTGCACGCCGCTCCGGGCGGCCGCGTTCGCCGCCCCCACGACCGCGGACAGCTCGACGGCCTGCAGCCCGTGGCGCAGCACCAGCCGCCGCGGCTCCGTCTGCGCCACCGTGAACCCGCGGGCGGCCAGCGCGTTCGGGTCGGTGGTGACGCGGGCCACGCAGTCGGCCGCCGCCGGCGCGAACGACAGCACAACCTGCACGTCGGCCGGGTCGGTCCACCACGCCGCGGCCGGCCGGCCGAGCGCCGCCCAGTCGTACTTCGTGCGGACGTGCTCCTTCACCGCGTCCGCCGCCTCACCCGTCCGGGCCACCGTGACCGGCGGCGCGACCTGCCGCGGTGCCGGAACGACACCGCTCTGGCGGACCGCGAACGACGTCGGGCCGATGATTTCGGTCAGGCTCAGGCACTCGTCCTCGTCGGTGTCGCGGGTCACCACCAGGCGCTCGGCGGCGGCGACCTCGGCGCGGGTGAGTTTGCCGTCCTTGTCGGCATCGAGCAGGGCGAACAGCCCCTCGGTGGCGGCGGCGTTCTGCGGGTTCTCGGGCGGCGGCGGGAACGCCTGCGACGCGGCGGCCGCGGCCTGCCGGTAGTAGCCGGCGAACTCGGCGAACGACACCCGGCCGTCGCCGTCGGCGTCCACCCAGGCGAGGGTCGGCAGGTCGTTCGGGAACGGCGAGTAGAAGCCGTTCTGGAGCAGGCCCGCGGCGGACGTGTCGGTGAACATCCGCTTTAACTCGGTGGCGTCGAGCGTGCCGTCGCGGTCGCGGTCGAACGCGCCGAACACGGCTTTCAGGCTCTCGGCCCACCGCTCGCCGAGCGGCTTCCCCTGGTACTGCACGTGAACGGCGACCCGGATGGGCCGCCGCGCGCCGAGCACGACGAGGTCGTACCGGTCGGCCGGAGTCGGCATCGCCGGCGGGGCGGGCGTGGCGGCCGGCGCCGGCCGCGGCGGGAAGGCGACGGCGGCACCACCACCCAGCGCGGCGGCGACGAGCAGGAGGCGGGTCACGCGACGACCTCCGTCACCGGGTTCGCCCCGCGGTCGGCGATGGGGATCGGCCGGCCGACGTTCGACATGTTCGGCTTCTCCGGGTCCACGCCGACGACCCGGCACAGCGTCGCCAGGAAGTCCGCGGCCGACACCGGGCGGTCCTCCACGGTCGTGCCGTCGGCGCTGGTGCGGCCGACGGCCTGGCCGCCGTTCACGCCGCCGCCCGCGACCACGGTGGACCACGCCGTCGAGAAGTGGTCGCGGCCGCGCTGCGGGTTGATCTTCGGCGTGCGGCCGAACTCGCCGGCGAACACGACCGTGGTGCGGTCGATCAGGCCGCGCTCCGTCAGCTCGGTCATCAGCCGCGACCAGGCGCGGTCCAGCGTGCCGCACAGGGCGCGGACCTGGTCGAAGTTGTTCTGGTGCGTGTCCCACCCGCCGAGCGTGACTTCCACGAACGGCACGCCGCGCTCGACCAGCCGGCGGGCCAGCAGGCACCCCTGGCCGAACAGGTTGCGGCCGTAGGCGTCGCGGACGGTCGTCTTCTCCTCGGTCAGGTCGAACACCTTGCCGCCGGCCGAGCGCATGAGCCGGACTGCGCGGTCGTAGGCGGCGGCGTGCGCCCGCGTGACGCCGCCGGGGTGCGTGGCCGCGAAGTCGTCCTGAACGCCGCGGAGCAGGTCGAGCCGCGTCGCGGCGGCGTCCTCGGCGACGGTCCGCGGGCGGGCGAGGTCGGCGACGCGCAGGACCGCGTCAATGTCGGTGACGTTCGGGCCGAACTGGCCGTCGCCGACGATCAGCGGGGCGTGTTGCGGCCCGAGGAAGCCGGGGCTGTAGGCCTCCTGGCTGAAGAACCGCTGCGGGGCGATGCTGACAAAATTCGGCAGCTCGCCGGCCGGGTCGCCGAGTTCCTTCGACAGCAGCGAGCCCAGCGCCGGGTAGTGGATGCCGGCGGCGCTCGGCACGACGCCGGTGCGCATCAGGTAGGTGCCCCGGCCGTGGTCGCCCTCGCGGGTGCTCATGCCGCGGAGGACGGCGAGGCGGCGGCCGTGGTAGGCGAGGTTCGGCAGGTGCTCGCCGATGCGGAGGCCGGGGGCGGTGGTGTCCACGGGGCGGAACGGGCCGCCGTTGTCGTGACCGGGCTTCAGGTCGAACAGGTCGATGGTGGCGGGGCCGCCGGCCATCCACAGCAGGACGACCGAGCGCCGCGGCTTCGAGTCGGCCGCGGCCAGCCGGCCGAGCCAGCCCGACACCGAGACGCCGGCGGCGGCGGTCAGGAGTTGCCGACGCGACAGGGTCATGGCGCGACCTCAGTGGTTGAACAGGAACTCGGGGCTGTTCAGCAGCACCCAGAAAACGTCGCCCAACCCCTTCCGCCGGTCGCCGCGCTCGACGTGGCTGCTGAACCGCTCCAGTTCGTCGGCCGTCGGCCGGCGGGCGAGCGCGGCCAGGAACAGCGTCTCAACGCGGCGCTTCGTGTCCCACCCGGGGATGTCGGCGACGGCGCCGAGCAGCTCGGCCGTGTCGGGCGCGGTTTGCGCGTCGAGGAACTGGCCGTTCATCAGCATCAGGGCTTGCAGAATGGTCGTGCTCGCTTCGGTCGGCCGGTCGGTGCTGGTGAAGCGGTTCAGGAACAGGCTCCGCGGGTTGCCCGGCTGCACGAACCCGGCGAAGTTGTTGGCCCGCAGCTGGGCCGACTCGCGGTAGCCGGTGGCGCTCACGAGGCTGTCGAACAGCTGGGCCGGCGTCAGCCCGCGGACGCTCATGCGGGCGAAGCGGCGGGGGTCGGCCTGCGTCGGGTGGCTCATCCGGCTGCTCAGCTGGTACGCCTTCGTGCGGGTGATGGCGCGGACGAGGAGGCGGTTGTCGAAGTTGCCGGCGGCGAACGCCTTGCCGAGAGCGTCCAGCAGTTCGGGGTGGCTCGGCGGGTTGGCCTCGCCGGGCTCGTCCACGGGGTCGGTGACGCCGACGCCGAAGAAGTGCGCCCACATGCGGTTGGCGAGGTTCCTGGCGAAGTACGGGTTCTGCCGGCTCGTCAGCCACGCGGCCAGTTCCTGCCGCGGGCTCATCACCTCGTTCCACTCGGGCGAGGAGCCGTCGAAGAACTTCGCCACCACGACCTGCGACGAGTTCGGCAGCTGGATGCGGTTCTTGGTCCCCTGCGGGCCGGGAGGCGTGTCGGCGGTGGGTACGCGGTTCAGGTCGGCGAAGAAGGCCGCGAACTCCCAGAACTGCTCCTTCGTGTACGGGGCGAACGGGTGGTCGTGGCACTGGGCGCACTCGAGCTTCACGCCGACAAACAGCCGGCTCACGGCCGCCGCCACGTTCTCGGCCTTCGCCTCGTTCGCCTGGTAGAAACCGACAATGCCCACGCGGTCGGGGTCGGTCCCGGTCGCCTGCACGAAGCGGAACGTGTTCCCGACCGAGCCGCTTACCTGCACCTGGTACGGCACTTCGAGCAGCGCCCGCACGGTGCGGTCGGCGGGGACGTTCTCGCGGTACTGGTTGCGGAGCCACGTTTCGAGCTGGAAGCCGAAGCCCGCGAAGTTCGCCCCGGCGACGGTCTGCGGCAGCCACGCGGCCCGCGTCACGGCGGCGAAGTGCGCCGCGTGCGGGGCCGTGCCGAGGAGCCGGTCCACGAGCTTCGCGCGCTTGTCGGGCGCCTTGTCGTCGAGGAAGTCGAGAGTTTCGGCGACGCGCGGCGTGCGGCCGACGAGGTCGAGGTAGACGCGGCGGCAGAACTCGGCGTCGTCGGCCGGGGCGGCGGGCACGACGCCGCGGGCGGCCCAGTCGGCGGCGAGGTGCTGGTCGATGACGGCGGCGAGGTCCGTCGCCGGGTCGGCGGCGCGGGCGGGGGCGGCGATCGTGAGGGCGGCGAGCGCCCAGGCCCGGATCGACATGCTGCGGCCCTCGCGGACTGAGGGGAGGACGGGACGCGGCCCCGATTCTAACCGCCCCGGCGGTCGAGGTGGTCGGCAATCACGACCAGCTGCCCGAGCGCGGCCGACGCCACGGCGAAGGTGGCGAGCAGGAGCAGTGCGAGGACCATTTCGACACGCGTGGGGGTGAGGAACTGCAAGCCGAACACGCCGAAGAGGAATGTGAACACGCCGACGCCCGTGAGCACGCCGCGGATCAGGTGCGGCGTCGACCGTGCGGGGACGACGGTGGCAGCGAACAGGGCGCGGACGCGGGACATGGGGCACCTACGACGGGAATCGATCCCGGAGTCATTATCAGCACGACGCCGCCCGCTTGCTCGCATTTCACCGGCCCGATAGGGTGGTGTTCGCCCCCGGGGATCCCTCATGCGCCGCGTCGCGTTCGCCGCCGTCACCGCCGCCGTGGTCGTTGCCTTCGGCACGTCCGCGCAGCCGCCGAAGGGCGACCCGCTGGCCGAGCCGCGGCAGCGCCTCCACCGCGGCAACTACGAGGAGGCCCGCGCCGGCTTCGCCGCCGCCGCGAAGGACCACGCCCCCGCCGCGGCGATCGGCACGGCCCGCGCCTGGCGCGCCGAGGGCGAGTACGCCAAAGCCCTCGACGCCCTCAAGGACGCCGCCGGCAACCCCGACCTGCTCGCCGCCCGCGCCGACCTGCTGTTCTCGCTCGGGAAGTGGGACGACGCCCTCGCCGACGCCGCGGCCGCGCTGGCGAAGCAGCCCGATCACGTCCTCGCGCGCTGGGTCAAGGCCCGGCTGCTGCGCGACAAGGGCGACGTGCCCGCGGCCGACGCCGAGGTGAAGTGGTTCGTCCGCCTCTACTCGGACGCCGAGAACGCCGACCGGCCGATCACCGACCCCGACACGCTGCTGATCGTCGGACAGGCCGGCGTCGAGAACGCGACGTGGAACAACCGGCCGCAGCAGTTTCAGTTCGTGCTCAACGAGGTGTACAAGGACGCGAAGAAGCACGACCCCGACTGCTGGGAGGCCGAGTACCTCGCGGGCTCGCTGCTGCTGGAGAAGCACAACCGCGCCCAGGCGCTGGAGGCGTTCGACGCCGCGCTGAAGATCAACCCGCGGGCCGCGGACGCGCTCGCCGCGAAGGGGCAGGCCGCGCTCGACGCCCTCGACCTCACGGTGGCCGACCGCCTCGCCGACGCCGCCCTGAAGGTGAACCCGCGCCACCCCGCGGCGCTGCGGCTGAAGGCCGACGTGTTCCTCGCCGGCGGCGACGTCGGCACGGCGCGCCGGCTCTTGCTCGCGGCGAAGCAGGTGAACCCGCGCGACGAGGCCACGCTCGCCCGCCTCGCGGCGACGGCCCGGCTGGCGAACGACGCCGCGGCCTTCGACGCCGTCGTGAAGGAGGTCGAGGGCTTCGACGCGAAGCCGGCCGCGTTCTACCACGACCTGGCCGGCGTACTCGACGCCCGCAAGCAGTACGGGCAGGCGGAGGCGTACTTCCGCAAGGCCGCCGAGCTGCGCCCGCAGCTGCCCGCGGCGAAGGCCGGGCTCGGCATGCTCCTCCTCCGCACCGGCCGCGAGCCGGAGGCGAAGGTCGTTCTCGACGCCGCGTTCAAGGCCGACCCGTTCAACGTCCGCGTCTCGAACTCACGGCTCGTCCTGAAACACCTCGAAGCCTACCAGACGGTCGAGACGCCGCACTACGTCGTCCGCTTCGACCCGAAGGCCGACAGGCTGCTGGCCCCGTTCCTGGCCGAGTACCTGGAAGACGTGCACGCGGGGTTCGCCAGGGACTACGGCTTCTCGTTCGATGGCAAGGTGGTGGTCGAGGTGTTCAGCAGCCGCGAGATGTTCAGCGGCCGCACGATCGCGCTGCCGGGGCTCCCCGACGTGGCCGCCGGGGCGTGTACGGGGCGGGTCGTCGCCTTCCCGTCGCCGACGGCCGACAAGCTGAACTGGTCGCGCGTCGTGCGGCACGAACTGACCCACGCCTTCAACCTGCTCCAGACCGACTACCGCGTACCGCACTGGCTCACCGAGGGGCTCGCGGTCCGCAGCGAGGGCGGCGAGCGGCCCCTGGAGTGGATGGCCGTCCTGCGCGAGCGTCACGCCGCTGCAAAGCTGTTCGACCTGGACACGATCACGCTCGGGTTCGTCCGCCCGCGCACCCCCGACGACTGGCCGCTGGCGTACCTGCAGAGCCTCCTCTACGTCGAGTACCTGACCAAAACGCACGGTCAGCCCGCCGTCGGGAAGCTGCTCGACGCCTACCGTGGCGGGGCGACCACGACGGCGGCGCTGAAGGCGGCTGTCGGCGTGGAGCAGGGCGCGTTCGAGGCGGGGTATCGGGCGTTCGTCACCGAGGTGGTCCGCGGGAAGGGCGCGCGGCGCGAAAAGGCGCTGACGTTCGCCGAGCTCGAAGCGGCCCAGAAGGAGCGGCCTGACGACCCGGACCTGATGGCGCGGCTCGCCGGCGAGTACGCCCGGCGCAACAAGGCGGCCGACGCCAAACGGCTGATCGACGCGGCCCTGGCGGCCGAGCCCGGGCACCCGCTGGCGTCGGTGCTCAAGGCGCGGATGCTGGACGCGGCCGCCGGTCGGGCCGTGCTGGAAGCCGCGGCGAAGGAGAACCCCGACGACTCTCGTGTACTGCTGGCGCTCGGCCGGGCACTGACCGCGGCGAAGGAGTACGACGCTGCGGCCGCCGTGTTCGAGCGGGGCCGGAAGGCTTCCCCCGAGGGCTCGGACTGGCTCCCAGAGCTGGCCCGGCTGTACACCGTGCTCAAGAAGGCCGACCCGCTTGCCGATGTCCTCGCGGAGATGACCGCCCGCGACCCGGACGACCTGCCGGCCCGGCTGCGGCTGGCCCGGCTCCGGCTCGACGGCGGGAATCCGGGCGCGGCCGAGCGCGCCGCCCGCGAGGCGCTGCGGCTCGATCTGGCCCACGAGGAGGCACGGGCGTTGCTCCTGGCGGCCCTGCGGGCGCAAAAGAAGGACGCCGAGGCCGACCGCATCGCCCGGCGGTACGAGTGACGTCCGACACCCGAGGACCGTAGATGAACCCGATCGCTTCCGTGGTGCTCCTCCTGGTCGGGTCGAACGCCTTCATGACGGTCGCGTGGTACGGCCACCTCAGGCACCGCGACGCAGCGTGGTACTGGGTCATCCTCGTCAGCTGGGTCATCGCCCTGCCCGAGTACGCCCTCCAGGTGCCGGCCAACCGCCTCGGCTACGGCCACCTCACCGCCACGCAGCTAAAGGTGATCCAGGAGGCGGTCTCCGTCAGCGTGTTCGTGCTGTTCGCGTTCTTCTACCTCGGCGAGGTGCCGACGTGGCGGACGGCGGCGGCGTTCGCCCTGATCGTGGCGGCGGTGGCGCTCGTGCGCGCGTAAGATGCCGGCGGGGGAAGCGCGATGTTCCGGCGGCACTACAGCCTGGTGTTGATGGCCCTCTGGCTCGGCGTGGCGGCGGCGCTGCTGGCCCCGGAGGCGGTGCTGCCGGAGAAGGCCCGCGGCCAGATCGGCGGCCTCGGCGGCTCGATGACCGGGCTGTTGGCGCTGGCCTTCGCGGCGTACAACCTCGTCCGCTGGTGGGCCACCCGCCACGTGGTTTCGGCGCGCCCGCGGCCGAACCCGCTGGCCCGCCGCGGCGACGACGAGCCCTACGTGCCGAACCCCGAACTCGACTTTCTCCGCCCGCCGGACGCCGAGCTGCGGGACGGGCGAACCCCGCCGCGGTGAGCCGCGTCCGTGCCGCATGACACGCCCCGAATCGGTCGAACTCGCCCTCGCCACCGACGCCGACGTGGCCGCCCTGGTCGCCGCGTTCGAGGCGTGTACCCTCCCCCGCGCGAACTGGACGCACCGGGCCCACCTGGCCGTGGCCGCCAGCTACATGAAGCGCCTCCCCTTCCCCGCGGCGCTGGACCGCATCCGCACTCACATCCAGGCCTACAGCCACTGTCGCGGCAGCGGCACCGGCTACCACGAGACGATCACCGAGCTGTTCATGCGGGCCGTGGCCGACTACCTGACGCGCCACCCGGAGACGACGTGCGCGTCGGCCCTGGAAGGGCTCGCGGGGTTGAACATGGACTGGGTCCGCCGGCACTACTCGGCGGACCGCCTGGACTCGGACGCGGCGAAGGCCGGGTGGATCGAGCCGGACCTGCGGCCGCTGGACTGCTGAACCCTGCTCACGGCCCCTCGCGGAGCGAGCCGGCGATCTGCTTCAGCCGGTCCTCGAAGACGAGGCGGTCTTCCCAGGCGCACCACGCCGTCACCACCACCACCTTCTCGCCCATCCGCCGGGCCGCCACCACCCGCAGCCGGTTCGCCCCGCGCGCCCCCACGGCCTTCTCCTCGAACCGCGCCACCGGGGCCGTCTCGTCGATGGGGTTGGCGGGGTCACCCTCGACGTCGCCGGTCCGCGGCGTGAACACCAGCTTGACCCCGGGCGTTTTCTCGACCTCGGCCCGCCGCGCCTCCTGGACGTGCTTCACCCCCTGGGCCAGCGGGTCGTCGCCGGCCGGCGGCAGCACCAGCACCAGCAACTCGGCCTCCAGCGGGAAGTCGCGGCCCTTCCGCTTCTCCTTCGCCCGCAGGTAGAGGTTGCCGGCCGGGTCGAATTCCTCCGCCTTCGCGTCCGGCGGCTCGCTCCAGATCCCCTCGCCGTCCAGTACCTGGAAATCGTACTTGTGCCCGCCGAAGGGCCGCGTCGTCCCCTCCTTCGGCGTCCACTTGTCGCGGGCGGTCAGCAGCTTGAACCGGCCGCGGACGCCGTCGAACTCCGGGAACGCGGCCGCCGAGTCGCCCTCGGCGGTCCAGCAGATCGACCAGTAGGCGAACCCCTTCGCCGCGACGGCGTGGGACTCGCCGACCCACGTCTGGCCGCTCTTCTTGCCGAGGCCGCGGAACTCGAACCCCACCGCCGGCTCGCCGAGCCACTTGCCGTTCTCGACCTTGTTCGTCGTCAGCTCGTCGAACAGCGTGTTGAGCGGCCGGAGGAGGCCGTCGCGCAGCTCGCTCGGCCGCGGGTTGCGGGTGTCGTAGTCGCGGGCGGCGAAGGCCATGAACGCCTCCGGGTTCTCACGCCGGTAGGCGAGGAAGAACGGCGCCCCGAGCTTCACCCGCACGTCGTCGTCCTGCACCCACGGAGCGCCGGGGGGGTCGAAGGTGAGGTTCCGCTCGCGCATCTCGCCCGGCGACGCGGTCGCGCCGCCGGTCCGCAGCGGGTTGATGCGGAAGTACACCATGAGGGCGACGCCCATCAGCATCGCCACGCCGACGACGACGAGGAGGAGGGTATTCCCGGTGCTCACCGGGCTCGACGGCACCGCCCGGGCGGCGGGCCGCGTGGCGGGCTGGGGGGCGGGTTCGGGCTGCGGGGGAGCCGACGGAGGCGGTTGCGGTGGGGGGTAGGCGGGCGGGTAGGCGCCCGGGGGCGGCGGTCCGAGGGTGAAGCGCATGCCGCACCGCGGGCACGTCAGAAGCGCCCCGGGCGGGACCTGGGTCGGGTCAAACAGGTACGGGCAGCTCGGGTTCGGGCACTTGAGCGCGGCGGACATGCGGCCTCCCGGTCGTCCCGTCCGTTATACTGCCGGTTCCTTGCCGCCGCAGGCCTCGACGTGGTGGCGTCGCCGAATCCTCAGCCGTCGGCCGGTTCCTCGGGCTCCTCGTCCGGGGTCTCGGCGGGCGGCGGCTCGGCCACCGGCAGGTACGCCAGCGGGGCCAGCGACGTGGGCTTCACCACCCGCAGGGCGTGGTGCCCGTCCAGAACCGCGAGCAGTTCCGGGAGGATGTGGCGGCCGCGCCAGCCGCGCGTCAGCTGCACGTCGGGCAGGTCGCCGCCGCAGGCGCGGGAGCGGGCCACGGCCTTCAGGTCGGACGTGGTGGCCACCAGGTTCGACGCCAGCTTCATCCGCGAACACAGGTCCGTGAGCACGACGCCGAGGAGGTTCGCCATGAGCGTGATCTGCGGCGAGTCGCTCTCCTTCGGCTCCACGCCCGGCAGCTCGTCGGCGGTCAGCGCCCGCGCCCGCGACACGGCGGCGAGAATCGCGTCCTGCTCGCCGCGCGGCAGGCCGCGGAGGTTCTGGAGGTCGTCGAGCGACTTCGGCAGCCGGCGGGCGATCTCGGCCAGCACGTCGTCGCGCATCAGCATCCGGGCGGGGCGGTTCACCCGGTGGGCGAAGCCGTCGCGCCACGCGTGGAGTTCGCGCACCGCGGCCAGCCCGCGCGGGTCGAACCCGCCGGTCCCCTTCACGCGGCGCCACCGCTCGGCCGTCACGTCATCGGCGACCGCCTTGTCGGTGAACGTGACGAATTCTTCCTCGGCCCACTCCAGCCGCTGGTCGCGGGTCAGCCGGTCGGTCAGCTTCTTGTGCGCCGGCAGGAGGAAGCGGACGTCGTCGAAGGCGTAGCGCAGTTGCGCCGCGGCTAGCGGCCGGCGGCGCCAGTCGGTGAGCGTCTCGCCCTTATTCATGCGGTGGCCGAGGAGTTCGGACACGAGCCCGGCGTAGCCGATGGGCCAGCTCAGCCCGGCGAGCCCGGCGGCGACCTGCACGTCGTACACCTTCGCGGGCGCCTTCCCGGCGGCGAAGTTGCAGATGCGCAGGTCCTCGCGCCCGGCGTGGACGACGATCACCTTCGCGGGGTCCGTCATCACCTCCCAGAAGGCGTCGAGCGGGCCGCAGGCGAACGGGTCGATCACGAACAGCGCCTGCGACGACGACACCTGCACGAGGCACAGTTCGGGCCGGTAGGAGTCTTCGCCGACGAACTCGGTGTCGAACCCGATGATCGGGGCGGCCGCGAGGTGGGCCGTGGCCGCCGCCAGTCGGGCGGGCGTGGCGATGACGTGCTCGGGTAGGGTGGCGAGCTTGGAGGGTCGGCGGCGCATCGGGTCCGGGGCGGCGAGTCGCACGGGCCGGGGGGCGGCCCTTATCCGGCTATCGTGGCAAGTCCCCCCCGGGTGGGTCAAGGCGCGCCGCCGCGGTCGTGCCCCCGTCCGGCCCGCGCACGCCCCCCGACCGGCAGTATTCCAACAACCAGTACCCCCCCACGAGCTCGCCGCGGACCACGAGCGGGAACACGCGCACGCCC
This sequence comes from Gemmataceae bacterium, assembly GCA_046350095.1. Lineage (GTDB taxonomy): Bacteria > Planctomycetota > Planctomycetia > Gemmatales > Gemmataceae > Urbifossiella. Next base: position 247,585 of record JAXMBA010000008.1, on the reverse strand, counting down.
CGCGGCGGGTCGAACCCGCGGGTCATCTCGTCCGGGATAGGCTCGTCGGCGAACACCAGCACCCGCTCCCGCCCGGCCAGCCGCTCTGGCGACTGCGTGAAGTGGCTCGGGCGGGTGATGCCGTCGATCTGGCGGGCGTCCACGCCGTGGAAGCGGAGCATCGCCGCCCACTGGTAGCTGGCGACGAACACGGGCTCGCTCTTGCCGCGGAGCGTGGCGGCGAGGTCGCGGGCCACGTCCATCTTGGAGCGTTGCCGGGTCACCCGGTCGGCCTGCGGCGACAGCAGCGGCAGCGGCCGTACCAGATGCACGGTTAGTAAGAGCACCGCGACGGCGGGGATGGCGAAGCCGAACGGGGCGGCGCGCTTCCAGAAGCCACCCTCGCGCAGCCGGTCGTACCACACCGCGGTCAGCGGCCACACGGCGATGTAACAGGCGAGCGCCCAGTTCCCTTCGAGCGGGCCGCGGGTCGCCTTGAACAGGAAGAAGGCGAACGGGAACGCGAACAGCCCCGCACACGCGCGCAGCCGCGGGTCGGCGAGGACGAGCCGGCGGTTCGACACGACCCAGCCGAACACGATGAACGGGATCGTCCCGAATAACAGCAACTGGATGCCGACGAAGCCGAGGAACGGCAGCACGCCGGGTTCCGGGCTGCTCATCGAGTGCTTCCACTGGTACAGCAGCGGCGCGAAGTCGTGGCGGATGTTGTGGATGAGGATCGGGAGCGTCACCACGAACGCGACGGCGAGGTGAGTGGCGTAACCGACGAGCCAGCGGCGCCAGGGCACGGCGACGGCGAACGTGAGGAACCCGCCCATCACGGCGAGGCCGGTGGTGTACTTGCCGAGGATGCCGCAGCCGAGGACGCCGCCGCCGAGGCACCACTGCCACCACGGCACGCCAACCGATTCCAGCTTCTCGTGCGTCTTGACGAGCCACAGTAGGTACAGCGCCCAGAACATGAGCAGCGGCGTGTCCGGCGTCACCAGCACGGCGCCGAGCGTGAACAGCGGCGTACACACGACCAGCGGCAGCAGGCTCCGCGGCCGCGTCAGGTAGCCGACGACGCCGAGGACGGTGAGCGTGGACAGGACGGCCGGGAGGCGGATGGCGAACAGGGTGTCGCCGAAGACGCTGGTGGCTGCGCGGATGAGGTACGCGGTCATCGGCGGGTGGTCGTAGTAGCTCCACTGGAGGCTCTCGGACCAGCACCAGTAGTACAGCTCGTCGTCGGCCGGCGGCACGACCGCGGCCAGGACGAGGTACACCGGCACCAGCCCGGCGAGGAGCCACCCGAACCCGCGACCGCTCACGCCGTTCCCCCGCGTCCGTGCGCGCACACCGGCCGCGTCGTGCGGCCGACGGCGGGGTATACACTACCTGGGCGGGCAGGGCGAGAGCGGTTTTCGGGCCACCGGAGCGGCGGCGATGCTCGACGAGTACCTGAACGAGCGCGTGGTCCTCGACCTTGCGAGCACGTTCGTCTGCCTCGGCAAGCTGGCCCGCTACGACGAACACTTCCTGGAGTTGCGTAACGCCGACATCCACGACCTCCGCGACACCGAGACGACGCGCGAGAACTACGTCGCCGAGTCGGTGGCGACCGGGGTGAAGCGGAACCGCAAAAAGGTGCTGGTCCGGCGGGCCGAGGTCGTGGCCATCGCGCGGATCACAGACGTGGTCGATGCGTGAGCGGGGTCGCGTCAGCGCCCCGTGCGTATGCGGTACTAAAAGTTAGGTGATTAGCAAAATTCTAGGGCAGCAGATAGGCTGCTGCCATGACCCTCGAAGAGTACGAACGGCATCTGATCGGTCAGCTTTGTTGGTGGTGCCACCGGGCCACCCACGGGAGCTCCGGGCGGCAGCGGCAGTGCCCCGGGTGTCGGGCCAAGTGGAGCTACCACCGGCGCAAGGCGGAGTGGGAGTTGCTCCGCGCGTTCGCCCTCCGCACGACCGCCCACCACGCCGCCCGGGTGGTCCGGTGCAGCTACCCGACGGCCTACGCCGCGTACACCCGGTTCCGCCTCACCCTCCAGGCCGTGACCGACGACGAGAAGCGACCGCTGCTCGGCGAGCTGGAGCTCGACGAGTCGTACTTCGGGGCAAGCGGAAGGGGAAGCGGGGCCGCGGGGCGGGCGGGAAGGTCGCGGTGTTCGGCATCCTGGAGCGGGCCGGGCGGGTGTACACGGTGGCCGTCCCGGACTGCAAGAAGGAGACCCTGATGGCCAAGATCGAGGCGGCCACGGTCAAGGGGTCGGTGTTCTACACCGACGAGTTCACCAGCTACAACGATGTCCAGCGGCACGGCAAGCACGTCCCGGTCAACCACCAGGAGGCGTTCGCCGTGGGGCGGGCGCACATCAACGGGATCGAGGGGTTCTGGAGTTTCGCCAAGCGGCTGTACCGGCACGTCCACGGGGTGGACTCGGGGAACTTCCCGCTGTACCTGGCCGAGTACGAGTTCCGGTACAACCACCGCGGGGAACATCTGATGGACCTCCTGTACGACCGCATGATCCGGCCCACCATTCCGACCCAAACTGTGCCCTAGAATTTTGCTAATCACCAAAAGTTATGCGGACGCACGGGGCGCTGACGCAACCCCGCTCTTTCGCTCACCCACGCCCCGCAATCGACCCAGGTCCAACTCGACCACAGGCACACCGATGAACGACGCCTCGTTCAACTACGCACCGTGTATCAGATGCGGCAACGCCGAGAACGATCCGAGCTATGTCACGAGGATGCCGTGTGAGCGGTGCGGGCTGGTGTGGTGCTACGAGTGCGCGGATACCGGCGTCTACGGCAGTAAGCCGGACTTCGAACACTTCGTCTTCGGGAACTTCCGCAGCCGCTCCAAGGCAAACCACCTCAATGCTGATAGCTGCCCAGACTGCCAGGAGATGTCGTGGATGAGGAAGAACGGCGGATGAGCCGTGTTCAGCCTGCCACCTGCGCCAGCCACCGCCGCAGGGTCGCCTCCAGATTCGCCCGCTCGTCGGCCCGGAACGGCGGCTGCGACTCGGCCGCCTCCGCGAAGCGCGTCCGCGTCGCGGCGTCGATCGTGCGGCGGCCCTTCGCGGTCAGCTCGACCACCACCTTGCGGCGGTCCTTCGGGTCAGTCTTCCGGTAGATCAGCCCGTCGCGGCACAGCGAGTCCAGCCGCGCCGTCATCCCCCCAGACGACAGCATCACGCTTTCCAGCAACTGCGTCGGCGTGAGCCCGCCCTTCGGGCTGTTCCGCCGCAGCGTCGCCAGGATGTCGAACTGGCCGAGCGTGAGGTGGTGCTTCTCCAGCGCCTCCTCGACGCTCCGCTCCAGGTGCTGGGCCAGCACGATCACCCGGCCGACGAGCCCGAGCGGGGACGGGTCCAGGTCCGGGCGGGCGGCCTTCCACGCCGCCATCATCCGGTCGATCACGTCGGCGTCGCTCATGGTTTCCAGGGTATTCGGAGATATCTTGATGTCAAGATTCTTGACGGCGAGAGAAATCGCCGATAGGCTGCACCCCAGACCGGCCCCGGCTCGGGGCTTGTAGGTCGGGTCGAGTCTTCGAGACCTGACGGCGGCGCGGACGACGCCAGGAGTGCGTCGTGAGGCTTTAGCCGCGCTGTCAGGTCTCGAAGACTCGACCCGACCTACGGAAGACAACTCACCCCAACCCCGCGAGGCGGCGATGAAGGAAATTCGGATCGGCAACACGGTCGAGCAGTGCGTCGAGCGGGCGGACTACCCGCCGGAGAAGATCAAGGCCATCCTCGGCAACGAGACGGTCGCCGTGCTCGGGTACGGGGTCCAGGGCCGCGGCCAGTCGCTCAACATGCGCGACAACGGCGTCAAGGTGATCGTCGGCCAGCGGAAGGGCGGCAAGGCCTACGACCTCTGCCTCGAAGACGGCTGGAAGCCGGGCGAGACGCTGTTCGACCCCGAGGAGGCGGCCGCGAAGGGGACCGTCGTCCAGTACCTCCTCTCCGACGCCGGCCAGAAGGACATGTGGCCGAAGATCAAGCCGCACCTCACGAAGGGGAAGGCGCTCTACTTCTCGCACGGCTTCTCGATCGTGTTCAAGGACCAGACCGGGGTCGTGCCGCCCGCCGACATCGACGTGATCCTGTGCGCCCCGAAGGGCTCGGGCACGACCGTCCGCCGGCTGTTCCTCGAGGGCCGCGGCATCAACAGCAGCTTCGCCGTCTTCCAGGACGCCACCGGCCGCGCCCGCGACCGCGTGCTGGCGCTCGGCGTCGCCATCGGCTCGGGCTACCTGTTCGAGACCGACTTCAAGAAGGAGGTCGTCAGCGACCTGACCGGCGAGCGCGGCGTGCTGATGGGCGCCATCTACGGCCTGTGGCTGGCCCAGTACGAGGTGCTGCGGGCGAACGGGCACAGCCCGAGCGAGGCGTTCAACGAGACGGTCGAGGAGGCGACGCAGAGCCTCTACCCGCTCATCGGCGAGAAGGGGATGGACTGGATGTACGCCAACTGCTCCACGACGGCGCAGCGCGGCGCGCTCGACTGGTTCGGCCCGTTCCGCGACGCGAGCAAGCCGGTGTTCGAGAAGCTGTACCAGTCGGTCGCCAGCGGCGAGGAGGCGCGGCGGACGCTGGAGGCGAACAGCAAGCCGGACTACCGCGCCGGGCTGGAGAAGGAGTTGAAGGCGATCGCCGAGTCGGAGATGTGGCAGGCCGGCGCGCAGGTGCGGGCGCTGCGGCCCGAGCGGCAGGGTCAGTGACAGTCAATTGTCACTGCAGTGACAGTGTGGTGTCACGACTAGTGACACCACACTGTCACGACCGGCCCCGCGGCTCCGGGCGGGCGGGACGAGTTTTCCGCGGGAATTCCCGTGCGGAACGCACGGACGGTGACACCGGAAATTCAAATACGAACGCCAACACGATATTTACGACGCTTTTTGTCGTGTTTTTGAGCATCGAGCCCGCGGAAACTTTTTTCGGAATTCCTTCCGACACCTCCGTCCGGCGCAACTGCTTACCCCCGCGGGGGGTCCGGCGGGGGCCGCGCGCGCATCTTCGGCCGGGGGGTCGGGGGAGCCCTCCACCGTCCTTGACACCCCCTTTGACCCCCCTCTAAGATGCCACCGTTCGACCTCGGCCGCCCGTCGCCGGTAACCTTCCGAGGGGGGCTTTTTCCCACCCTGGCCGGCTCCCGGTCCCATCGCAGTGGCCCCGATCGACCGCGTATACGTTTCGTAAGTGGTTGTATCATCGTCCGTTGCGGCCCGGCCGCGGGGGGGAGCGTCGCCATGCCGCCGACCGACGCCGTCGCCGAATTCCGCCGCAGCTGGCTACCCTACACGACCGCCGCGGGGCTGGACCGGCTCATCGACTTGCTGGAGAAGTCGAGCCCCCTTTTGATCCACGGTGCGTTCACCCGGGCCGTTCCGATGGGTTGCCTGGCGACGCAGATCGCCTGGAATCACCCCCTCACGGCTCACTTCGAGCACGAAGCCGGTGTGATGTGGCTGTGCCGCGTGGCCCGCCTCAACCCCGCGACCTCGACCCTCATCCTCGCCTGGGACCGCGGCGGCGTCGGCGATTACGAGCTGCGCCAGGGGTTGCTCGAAGCATGCCACGAGGAGCGCGAGCGGCGCGCGGGGGCGGACGTGGAAGAGGCGGAACTCGTCGGCTGCTGACGTGAGGGGGCGTCCGCCCGCCTCGCGTATCATGTTCTCATGTCGTCGCCAATCGATGCCTTCGCCTGGGTCGGCCGCCTCGCCGCGTTCGGTGGCCGGGCTACCATCGCCGCGCTGCTCGCACTCCCCCGTTTTCACTTGTGGCTTCGCCCGTTCTACGGCATGGTCGTCGGCGCCCTACCCCTCGCCGGCGTCGCCGGCCTCGCCATCGGCCTCGTCATCTGGCTCCACACCCGCGACGTACTCGCCCGCGCCGCACCCGGCGCGGTCGAGTACCTGCCGACGTTCCTCGCCGCGGCCGTCCTGCTGGAACTCGCACCCGTCGGCGCCGGGCTGATCGCGGCGGCCCGCACCGGGGCGAGTCTCGGGGCCGAACTCGCGTCGATGAAGGTCGGCGAGCAGCTCGACGCGCTGCGGCTCCTCGGCGTGTCGCCGCTCGCACGCCTGATCGGCCCGCGGGTGCTCGCCGCGGTGCTGGCGGTGCCGGTGCTCCACGTGCTGATTGCGACGGTCGCGATGGGAAGCGGCTTCGTCGCCGAGGTGGTGGCGGGGCAGACGACGCCGCTCCGCTACGAGACGGCCGCCGTCCGCGAATTGTACCTCTCGGACGTGCTGCCGGCGGGGCTGAAGACGCTCGCGTTCGGGCTCGTCGTTGGCGTCGCGGGCTGTTTCGTGGGGGTTACCGCCCGCGAGGGCTCGGAGGGCGTCGGCCGGGCGGCGACCGACGCGGTCGTGGTGTGTTCGCTGCTCGTGCTCGCGGCCGACGTGTTGCTGGTGGGGGCGATCAAGGCGCTGGCGTGAGGCGTGGCACCACCGGCCCCGGTGCCGGCGGCGCGACCGCGGCCGGCGGCAACTCCACCGGGGCGGTCAACGGCCGCGGGCCGGGGTCGTCTGGGGCCGGGTCTTCGGCGCGAGGCAGGTTGACGCCGCGCAGGCGCAACCCGTCGGCGTTCTGGATCAGCTCGCCCGGGTCGGGCCGGCGGATCGGCGTCATCTCGAAGTAGTACCGCCGCACGTCCTCGACACCGAACGGCCACAACACGTCGGCCAGGAAGTCGAACGGCGGGTAGGCGTACCACGGGGCCACGACGTGGACGCGCTTCGTCAGCGTCTCGTGGTCGGGGTGGACGAGCCGCACCGTGTAGTACCCGTAGTACTCGAACAGGGCGTGGGCCGGGGCCGCGCCGACCGGCTTGTTGTCGATGTACACCTGGGCGTTCGGGACGTTCGACTCGACCACGAAGCGGCGGTTGACGTGGCCGCACCCGGCGAGGGCCAACCCGACCGCCGCGACCGCGAGTATCCGCCCGGACCGACCGGACATCCGGTGCCCCCCCGCTCCCGGCGGTTGCGTGCTAGAATGGGAATACGCCGCGGCAATACCCGCGGGCCGGGGCAGGGTCAACCGGAACCGCGGGCTGGCGGGCCGGCCCCCCTCCCGGCTACACTGGAGGGTGCGAGCTCTCCCGAGGGTCGTCCGTTGGCGGCATTCGAACCGGTCCGGTACGCCGCGCTCACCGACGTCGGGGTGAAGCGGAGCCACAACCAGGACGCCTGCCTGCCGGTGCCCGCGACCGACGAGGCGGCGTGGCGCGACCACGGCCACGTCTTCGTCGTCGCCGACGGCATGGGCGGCCACGCCGTGGGCGAGAAGGCGAGCTTCAAGGCCGTCCGCGACATCCCGCAGATCTACAACAAGCACGCCCGCGACGGGGCGGCCGCCGCCATCCGCCGGGCGTTCACCGAGGCCAACCACGGCATCTACTCCATCGGCCAGGAGAACCCCGAGTTCCGCGGCCTCGGCACCACCGCCGTGGCCCTGTTCCTGCGGCCGGAGGGGGCGTGGGTCGGCCACGTCGGCGACAGCCGGGCGTACCGGTTCCGCGACGGGAAGGCCGAACAACTCACGTTCGACCACTCGTGGGTGTGGGAGATCGCCCGCCGGCAGGGCGTGGACCCGGACGAACTCGGCGACTTCAAGAAGAACGTCATCATCCGCTCGCTCGGCCCCGACCCCGAGGTCGAGGTGGACGTGGAGGGGCCGCACCCGGTCCAGCCCGGCGACGTGTTCCTCCTCTGCTCGGACGGCCTCACCGGCGTCGTGACGCCCGACGAGGTGGGGGCGGTGGCGACGGCGCTGCCGCCGGAGGACGCGGCGAAGCTGCTCGTGCACCTGGCGAACCTGCGCGGCGGGCCCGACAACATCACGGTGATGATCGTGCGCGTCGGCGGCGGGTCCGAGGCCGGCGGCGGCCGGCCGGGCACCGGGCTGTTGGCGCGGTCTCTCAAGGCGTGGAACCGGCGGGTGCCGCTCCCGTTCACCGCGCTCGGCGGCGGCGGCCTCCTCGCGGGCCTGGCGCTGGCCATGCACGTGAGCGAAATCCCCGGGGCGAGCGTCCTGTTCGTACTCGCCGCCGCCGTCATCCTCGCCGGCATTGCTGGCCTCGTCGGGCAGTTGATGAAGGACCAGCCGGAGGAGGAGCCGCCGCCGCCCGAGGACGAGGGGCCGCGGGAACTGCACGTGTACAAGACGACGCCCTGCCCCGTGAGCGCGGACGTGGGCGACAAGTTCGCCCAGCTCGAAGTGGCGCTCGAGCAGGCGATGCGTGCGCAGGGCGTGTCGGCCGACTGGGGCGGGCACCAGAAGCTGGCGGCCGCGGCCGAGGCCGCGAAGGCCAAGGGCGACGGCGAGGCGTTCAAGGCCCGGTGCAAGGCCCTGCTGTTCCTGGCCGAGGCGTTCCACAAGGCGCGGAACAAGGAGGAGTCGTTCCGCCCGAGCTGGAAGGACCGCAACGGCCCCGGCTCCACCTCTTGACCCGTCCGGTTTGACAACTCCACTCCCCGCCCTATCGTTTCGCGTCGACCATCCCCTTTCGCCCGCGGTCGTCCCGTCCCGCACCCCGCACGCCCGCCGTGCGGCCGAGGGATGATTCATGCCGCGCCTCACCGCCCTGCCGCTCGAAGCCCGCGACCTCCCCAGCCTGCTGGGGACCACTCTTTTCCCGGCCGACAACCCGTGGAACCAGCGGATCACCGGCGCGCCCGTCGCCGCCAACTCGGCGGCGGTGATGACCGCGCTCACGGCCGCGGGGAACGGCCGTATTCACCCCGACTTCGGCGAGAGCACGCGCGGACCGAACGACCTGTACGGCATCCCGTACAACGTGGTCCGCGGCAACTCCGCGCCGCGGGTGAACGTCGTGATCGACGCCTACGCGGGCGAGAGCGACGTCGTCGCGGTTCCGATGCCCGCGACGGTCGTGCTGGAGGGCGACTACCAGAACGGCCCGCGGGCTGGCGTCGACGCCCGCGGCGACTCGCACCTGCTCATCTTCGACATCGACAACAACCGGGCCTACGAGTTCTTCCGGGCGTCGCGCCCGAGCGAGAACGCCGACGGCCGCTGGCACGCCGACCAGCAGTCGGTGTGGGACACGTCGGGCAACACCTTCCGCCCGCTGACGTGGACCTCGGCCGACGCCGCCGGGCTCCCGATCCTGCCTGGCCTCGTTCGGCCGGACGAGGCGCTGCCCGTGTCGCAGGGCGGTCAAGGCGTCATCACCCACGCCATCCGCTTCACGCTGCAGAACAGCAAGGTCCTGAACCAGTTCGTCTACCCGGCGTCGCACACCGCCAACCCGGGCAACACGAACGCGACCACGATGCCGCCGATGGGCGCCCGCTTCCGGCTCAAGGCGGGCGTTGACATCTCGCAGCTCAACCCGCAGTCGCGGGTGATCGCCCAGGCGATGAAGGACTACGGCCTGATCCTCGCGGACAACGGCAGCAACTTCTTCTTCTCCGGCGCCAGCTACTCCGTCGACGCCGACAACGGCTTCTCCCGCACCTTCGACGACGACGACATTCAGGACACGACCTACGGGCTGAAGAGTCTTCGCTTCGCCGACTTCGAGCTGATTGACCTGACGCCGCAGGTCACGGGGCTTAGCGCGGCGACCGCCGCGGCCGGCGACACGATCACGATCAGCGGCCAGAACTACGGCGGCGCCGCCGGCCGCCTGGCGGTGTACTTCGGCCCCACGCCTGCGACGACCGTGACGATCCTGAGCGACAGCCAACTCCGGGTCGTGGTGCCGGCCGGTTCCGGCAGCGTGAACGTGACCGTGAAGTCTGGCGCGGACGTGCCGGGGGTGCCGCAGAACATCAAGAACCCGGTGTTCGGCTACGGCGTGTCGCCGGTCACGACCGCCGGCCGATTCACTTACGGTTCCCCGTCGAGCCCGCCGCCAGCGAGTCCGCCGCCAGCGAGTCCGCCGCCGGCCAGCCCACCGCCGCCGGCCAGCCCACCGCCGCCGGCCAGCCCACCGCCACCGGTTCAATCGCGTGGGACGCCGAACGAGTTCGCCGTAGGAACCGACCGCGGCGGCGGGTCGGTACGGCTCTACGACCCGGACGGTTCACCGCGCTTCACGGCGACGCCGTTCGGTGGCGGCTTCGTTGGCGGCGTACGGACGGCCGCAGCGGACTTCAACCGCGACGGGGTCGCCGACGTTGTCGCGGGCACCGGCCCCGGCGGGCCGACGCGCGTGGTCGTGCTCGACGGCGCGACACAGGCGGTGTTGTTCGACACGGCCCCGTTCGAGCCGGCGTTCACCGGCGGCGTGTACGTCGCGGCCGGCGACCTGGACGGGGACGGCGTTGCCGATCTGGTGGTGACGCCCGACGAGGGCGGCGGCCCGCGCGTGCAGGTGTACGCGGGCGCCGGGTTCGGAAAGGTCGCGGACTTCTTCGGGATCGACGACCCGGCCTTCCGCGGCGGCGCCCGCGCGGCGCTCGGCGACCTGACCGGTGACGGCGCGGCCGATCTCGTGGTGTCGGCCGGGTTCGGCGGCGGGCCGCGGGTGGCCCTGTTCGACGGCCGCTCGATCGCCGGCGGGCGCGCCAAGCTGACCGACGACTTCTTCCTGTTCGAACCCGCGCTGCGGAACGGGGCGTTCGTCGCGGCCGGCGACGTGGACGGGGACGGGTTCGCGGACCTCATCGGCGGCGGCGGCCCCGGCGGCGCGCCGCGGGTACTCGTGCTCCGCGGGGCCGACCTACTCGCCGGGAAGGCCGGCGGGTCGCGGGTGCTCGCCAACTTCTTCGCCGGGGATCCCGCCGACCGCGGCGGGGTGCGCGTCGCCGCGCGTGACCTGAACGGCGACGGCCGCGCCGACGTGGTGGTCGGCGACGGCTCCGGCAGCCGCGTCACAGCGTACATCGGCGGCGCGGCGGCGTTCGGGTTCGACGCCTTCCCCGAGCTTGCCGGGGTGTTCGTGGGCTGACCGCGTTACTTGATCTCGACCCGGGTCACCTTGAGGTTCCGGTAGGCCACCGGCCCGTGGTCGCCCTGAAGCATCAGCGGGCCTTCGGGCGCTTCCTTCCCGGTCAGGCCGCCGGGCGTGGCCCCCTTCATCTCCACGTCCTTGTGGAGTGTCGTGCCGTTGAGCACGACCGAACGGAACTTGGCGTTCGTGGTCTTCTTGCCGTTCTCGAACCGCGGCGCCTGGAAGTCGATCTCGAACTTCTGCCACTCGCCCGGCTTCTTGGCCGCGTTCACCCTCGGGGCGGCGGCGCTGTACAGCGCGCCGAGGTCGCCCATGCCGAGCTTGTCGGCCGGCTTGCCGTAGCTGTCCAGCACCTGCACCTCGTACTCGCCCATCACGTAGATGCCGGAGTTCGACCCCTTCGGCAGCATGAACTCGACTTCCAGCTTGATGTCGCCGAACTTCGCCTCGGTGTACAGGTCCGACCCGCCGCCGGTGATCGCGGCCAGCACCCGGCCGGAGCCGTCGGGCGAGTTGTCGATGCCGCCGACGAGCTTGCCGGGGTCCTTCTCGTTCCACGAGGCCGCGCACGCCTGCCACTGGTTCTTGGCGGCGTTCTTCGCCTTCCAGCCGGTGAGGTCCTTGCCGTTGAACAGCTTGATCGGGGTGGGGTCCGCGGCCGGCGCGAGCGACGCGACCAGCACGACGGGGACGAGCAGGAGGAAACGCATGAGGGGCTCCAGGGGGGCGGGACGAACGGAGAGAGCCCGGGGACGGGCGTCCCCGGGCTCCAGCGATTATCTCACCCTGCCCGCCGCTCGGGCAGCGGGTACTCCAGGATTTCCTGGAGCAGTTCCCGCTTGCTCGGGCGGGCGAGCAGCGGCACGAGGTTCGGCAACGCGTAGTAGTCGCCGTCGAACTGGTAGGCGTCAGCCGCGACCCCGGCCTTGCGGCACGCCGCCTCCAGCTCCGCCGTCGCGCCCGTCACCTTCACGAAGCAGACGGCCGGCTCGACCTTCAGCTCGTCCCGGTACTTCTGGAGTTCCGGCACGAAAAGGGGGGCCGTGTTCTCCCCCTCGTCGGTCACGACCACCAGCTGCTCGACGTACTGCCGCTTCCGCCGCAGCACCTCGACCGCCGCGCCCACCGACGTGCCGCCGCCGGCGGTGATGCCCGCCAGCGCCCGCTCCCACGCCGCCAGGTCCGGCCCCGCGGCCTCGACCGGGTAGGCGATGGTGTCGAAGGCGTAGGCGTACAGCTCCCGGTCGGCCACGGCCGCGAGAAGCGCCCCGAGCCGCTTGCCGACCTCGATCGCCTGCGACATCGACCCCGACTTGTCGATGAGCAGCGCCGTCGGCCGCGTGATCCGCCCCCGCGCCTTCACGCGGGCGTCGGCCACGGCGTCGAGCTTGGCCTTCACGTCGGCCGAGACGCCGGCCGCGTCGCGGGCCTTTTCGGCCTTGAACGCGCTGACCCGGCCGACCGTCTTGGCCTGCTCCAGCCGCGCCTCGACGAGCGCCTTCACGGCTGCGTCGTCGAACGCGCCGCGGCGGCGGAGCAGGTCGAGGTTGTTGATGACCTCCTGCGGCGTCATGCGGCCCACGAGCGCCGTCAGCACCGCCGGCGTCATCGCCTTCACGAGCCCCACGGCGACGCGGAACGGCACGTCGTGCTGCGCGATGAGCCGCGCCGCCAGGTCGGGCGAGTCGGCGCCGGCCAGAGCCTTCAGCCCCGCCAGCTTCGACCCCTCCGGCGGCCGGTCGTCGAACAGGACGGCCTGCGCCCGCGGCCCCGGCTTCACGTGCAGCAGCGCGTACAGCCGCTTCAGCGCCTTCCGGGTGGTGAGGGCGGTGCTGTCGAACCAGCGGTCGTCGGCCTCCCGCTCGCGCAGGTACCGCGTGACCTCCGTCCGCACCGACCGCGGCACGTTTCGGCCGAGGCCGCCGTCGGCGGTCATGCGCACCTTCTCCGGCTTCGGCTCGACCACCTCGACGGTCACCTCCTCCTTCCAGCCGTGGATGAAGTCCACGACGCGGCCGAGCTGGTACGGGGGCAGCTGCCGGAGCAGCGCCAGGCCGACCTCGCGGTGGCCCGGGAAGGCGCTGAGCACAAGCGTGACGACGAACATCTCGTGGTGGTCGCGCACGTCGCCGTGGTCGGCGTACCAGGCGGCGAGGCGGACGTAGAACCGCGGGTCCGTCGCCACCAGCTCGGCGTGGAGCGGGTGGACGAGGCCGAGGTTCCGGTGCGGGCAGGTGAGGAGGCTGTTGAGCATCGCCAGCCGCAGGTCCTGCTCGTTCTGAAGCGTCGTCGTCATGGGCGGACCTCCATTGAAAGCGGCCGCCCGGGGCGGCCGTGAAAGGGAACCCGTACAAGTTCGGGAAGCGGTCTGGTGACGTTTTCCGGCCGGGGCGCGATCCCGGGTGGCGTCTAAGGCACCGGATCAGAACGTGTGTAGGCTTCCGCCGTCGGGTACGGGTTGTCTCGATGATCGCGGTGAACGCCCCGGGCCGCCGCACGAGTCCGGCCGGCTTGGGTTACACAAAGTGCTCTACCACTGAGCTACCCCCCGGTGAGTCGGGGGGGCCGGAGTCGAACCGGCGACCACTTCCGTTTAATGGAACGTGTTTGTAGGCCATCCGCGTTGGGTGCGGCGACCCGGTGCGTTCGGAGGAAGTGACGCGAGCGGTGCGGGGAGGTTCGCGGGAAAACGAGACAGCCACGTTGCCGCTTGCGGTTTCGCGTTGGCCACGAGCAGCCGCAAGCAGCAACTCGGCTGTCAGTTCCGCTCGCCGATCCGCAGGAGCACCTTTCCGCCCTTCCCGGCGGCGGCGGCGTGCGTCACGGCCTCGCGCACCTTCGCAAGCGGGTACGTCGCGGCGATTGGGCTCGTCAGCGTGCCGTCGCGGATCAGGTCGCCGACCTCTCGGAATAGCCGCAGCATCCGCACTACGGGTTGCGACTTCGCCCAGCTGCCGAGCCAGAAGCCCTCGACGCGCACGTCGCCGCTGAGGATGCGCCGCGGGTGGACCGACACCGGCTCGTCCGACAGCGACCCGAACAGCAGGATGCGCCCGCCTGGAGCCAGCGCCGCGATCGCCGCGGTGCCGGTCGCGCCGCCGACGGGGTCGATGGCGTAGCGCACACCGCCGGGCACGGCCGCCCGCACCTGATCCTCGACGGGGCCGTCGGCCTCCACGATTACGGCGTCCGCCCCGAGCGCCGTCAGTTCGGCGACCTGCTCGCGCCGCCGCACGACGTTCAGCGTGCGGAATCCGTTGCGCTTCCCGAGGCGAATCACCATCTGCCCCAGGTTGCTTCCGGCGGCGGTTTGAAACAGCCACTCGCCGGCCGGCACCTTCAGCACGTCGCGCGTCATGGCGATAGCGGTCGCCGGGTTCACGAAGAACGTCGCGGCCTGCTCGTCCGGCAGGTCGTCGGGCACCGGGATCACCTGGCGCGCGCGCGTCACGGTGTACTCGGCCCAGTTGCCGACGCGGTCGTTGATGACCGCCACCCGCTTCCCCTTCCGCAGCCAGCCGAGGACGCCGCCGCCGTTCGCCTCCACGACGCCGACGCCCTCGAACCCGGGCGTCGCCGGCAGGGTCGGCTTCAGGCCGTACTTCCCCTCGATGTACATGAGGTCGGACGGGTTGACGGGGCTGGCGAGCATCCGCACCAGCACCTCGCCGCGGCGCGGCTCCGCGGCCGGCACTTCGCTCAGCTCCAGCACCTCGGCGGGGGGTCCGGTCCGGTCGAACACGACGGCGTTCACGCGGGCACTCCTGGGGGTGCGGGGTGTTTTACGTTAGAATCGCAAGACCGCCCCGATCCGCAAGGATGCCCGCGTGTCTGCCTTCCTCGACCAGTTCTGGCAAGACATCGCCGGCTGGCTGTTCCTCCTCGAAGTCGTCATCACCGTCGGCACGCTGCTGTCGGTGCTCCAACTGAAGCGCGAGCCGATGTCGGCCATCGCCTGGAGCCTGGCGGTGATCCTGCTCCCGCTGGTGGGGCCGCTGCTGTTCTTCGTGTTCGGCTACCAGACGATCAGCCGGCCGATCCGGCGGAAGCGGCACCGCCGAAAGAAGTACTACTCGCTGGCCGCCGAGGGGCCGGCCGGGGCGAAGAAGGGCGAGGGCGCGACCGGCCCCCGCGACGTGCCGCGGCGCTGGGAGGTGCTGGCAAAGCTGGCCCACCACGCGGAGGGGTTTCCCGTGACGGCCGGGAACCGCGTCGACCTTTACCACCTCGGTGAGACGGCCTACGCGGCAATGCTCGCGGCCATCGCCGAGGCGAAGCACCACGTCCACATCGAGTTCTTCATCTTCCGCCCGGACGAGTCCGGCCGCCGGTTCGTCGCCGCGCTCACGCTCGCCGCCCGGCGGGGCGTCGAGGTCCGGTTCCTCTACGACTCCGTCGGCTCGCACTCGACCAGCCAGCGGCTGTTCAAGGCGATCGTCGCCGCGGGCGGGAAGGTGAGCGGGTTCCTGCCGCTGCTCAACCCGGTGTACCGGTTTCGCGTGAACCTGCGGAACCACCGGAAAATCCTGGTCGTGGACGGCCGCGTCGCCTTCACCGGCGGGCTGAACATCGGCGACGAGTACGTCGGCAAGGTGCCGCAGTTCGGCCACTGGCGCGACACCCATCTCCGGGTAGAAGGGCCGGCCGTGGAGTCGCTGCAGCGGGTGTTCCTGGAGGACTGGCACTTCGCCACCGAGGAGGCCGCCCGCGGCCCGGCGTACTACCCGGCGCACCTCCCGCACCCGGGGACGAGCCTCGTGCAGATCGTGCATTCCGGCCCGGACGCGGAGCACAAGGCGATCCGCGAGACGTACTTCGCCGGCATCCTCCGCGGGCGGAAGCGGGTGTGGATCGCCAGCCCGTACTACGTCCCCGACGCAGGCGTCCGCGACGCCCTCGTGCTCGCCGGCCGGGCGGGCGTGGACGTGCGGCTGCTGTGCCTGTTCCGCCCCGACCACTGGGTCGCGTTCCTCACGGCCCGCTACTACTGGCCCGAGTTGCTCGCCGCCGGCGTCAAGGTGTACCAGTACGGCCGCGGCATGATGCACAGCAAGTACCTGCTCGTGGACGGCGAGTGGGCGTCCGTGGGCAGCGCGAATCTGGACAACCGCAGCCTCCTGCTGAACTACGAGGCGAACGCCCTGATCTACGACGCGAAGGTGGTCGCCGAGCTGGAGGCGGAGTTCCTGAACGACCTGGAGTGGTCGGTGCGGATCGACCCCGACGTTTTTGCCGCACGCCCGATGGTCGCGCGGCTGGCCGAGAACGCGGCCCGGCTGCTGTCGCCGATCCTGTGACGACGTATCCTGACGCGACCACCCGGAGGAGCGACGTGGATCAGCTTTGGGCGCCGTGGCGGCTGTCCTACGTGGCCGCCCCCAAGGACAAGCCGAAAGACGACGGCTGCTTCATCTGCCGCGGTGTTAGCGAGACGACCGACCGCGACAACCTCCTCGTCCACCGCACCGAACTGTCGGTCGTGGTGCTGAACCGCTTCCCGTACAACAACGGCCACTTGCTGGTCGCCCCGAAGCGCCACCGCGCCTGCCCCGCCGACCTCGACGACGCCGAACTGCTCGACCTCCAACGCTTGCTCCGCGACATGATGGCCGTCCTGGAACGCCGCATGACGCCGGACGGCTTCAACGTCGGGCTCAACCTCGGCGCCGCCGCGGGGGCCGGGCTGCCGGGGCACCTTCACTGGCACGTCGTGCCGCGCTGGACCGGCGACACCAACTTCATGCCCGTCGTCACCGACACGCGGGTCATCGTGCAATCCCTGGACGCCCTCTACGACCTCCTTGCCGCCGACCTCGCCACCCGGTAACCCGCCATGCGCCCCGCCTCTCTCCTCGTGCTCCTCGTCGTCGTCTCCGCCGCACGGGCCGACCTGCCGTCGCCGCGCTTTGACCGCCTCGCCCCGCTCGGCGGCGCGCCCGGCTCGACCGTCGAAGTCGAGGCGATCGGCGCCGACCTGGAGGACGCGACGAAGCTGGTTTTCGACCACATCGGCATCACCGCCGAGCATGTGAAGGACCGGAAATTCAAGGTCACGGTCACGGCGAACGTCCCGGCCGCGACCTACGACACCCGGCTCGTCGGCCGCGACGGCGTCACCAACCCGCGGCTGTTCGCCGTGTCCGCGGGACTGACCGAACTCGCCGAGAAGGAGCCGAACGATGCGCCCGCGCAGGCACAGGTGGTGCCGATGAACACGGCCGTGAACGGCTCGTCTGACCAGGGGCGCGAGGACGTGTTCCGCGTGGCCGTCAGAAAGGGGCAACGCGTCGTCGTCGAGTGCTTCGCCCAGCGGCTCGACTCGCAGCTCGACGCCACGCTCACCGTCTCCGCCGCCGACGGCCGGCCGGTCCCGTCCAACGGCGACTATTTTGGCCGCGACCCACTCGTCGAGTTCGTCGCGCCCGCCGACGGCGACTACCTCGTGAGCCTGAACGACCTGTCGTTCCGCGGCGGCCACCCGTACCGGCTCGTCGTCACCGACCGGCCGCACGTCGAGAACGTGTTCCCGCGGGCCGTGAAGGTCGGGCAGCCGTCGCTCGTGTCCGTGTTCGGCCGCAACCTCGGCGGCAAGGCGTCCGGCCTCGTCCTCCACGACCTGCCGCTCGACGTGATCCCCGAGACGGTCGATCCGCTGCGCGACATCTTCACGCGCGGCCTATTCCGCTTCACCGAGCACCCGACGGCCCACAGCGTGCTACCGACCGCGGCGACGTGTACGCTCACCGGCTTCCAACACCGCGGCGTACCGCTGCTCGTCACTGACACCGCGGTGTCACTGGAGCAGGAGCCGAACGACGACCCGAAGTCACCGCAGAAGCTGACGCTGCCTGCGGTCGTGAGCGGCCGGTTCGACAAGGAGCGCGACGCGGACTGGTTCCAGATCGAGCCGACGGAGGGCGGGCAGTACAGCTTCGAGGTGTACTGCGAGCGGATCGCCGGCCGGGCCGACCCGTACCTCGTCGTGCTCGACGAGAAGGACAACCGCGTGGCCGAGCTGGACGACTTCGGCATCCGCGCCAACGCCTTCGACGGCCACGTCCGCGACCCGTCGGGCGTCGTGAACCTGAACGCGAAGCAAAAATACCGCGTCCTGGTGCAGGACCGCTTCCGCCGCGGCGGCCCGCGATACCAGTACGTGCTGACGGTCCGCAAGCCGGTGCCCGACTTCTACCCGGCGGTGATTCACCACCAGAACCCCGGCCCGGGCGGCACCACGGTCCGCAAGGGCGGCACCGCGTACCTCGACCTCATCGTCCACAACACGGACGGTTTTTCCGGCCCGTTCACGGTCACGGCCGAGGGGCTGCCGAAGGGACTGCACACGGCGCCGACGACAGTGACGGGCGGGGACCGCGCCGTGGTGGTGCTGTGGGCCGACGCCGACGCTCCCGACTTCGTCGGCCCGATCCGCCTGACGGCGACCGCGACGCGCGGCGTCGAAGTGCTTGTTCGCGAGGTGCGCCCCTACACCCGCGTGTGGAACAGCACCGACCTGAACAGCAGCCGGCCGACGCGCGAACTGGTGGTGGCAGTGGCCGACGCCGCCCCGTTCGCGGTGGTGCCGGCGGCCGAGCGCCTGACGATCGAGGCCGGCCAGAAGGCCGACCTGAAGCTGACTTGCCAGCGCCACCAGGCCGACTTCAAAGCCGCGGTGAACCTGAGCGGCCTGTCGCTGCCGAACGCCGTGCGGGTGACGACGGCGTCGATCCCCGAGGGGAAGGCGGACGCGACGGTGACGGTGGAGGTGCCGGCGAACACGCGGCCGGGCGAGTACACGTTCGCGCTGCAGTGCCAGGCCCAGGTGCCGTTCAGCAAAGACGCGAAGGCCGCGACGCGCCCGAACACGCTGGTGACGACCCCGAGCCGGCCGGTGACCGTCGTGGTGACGGCGGCGCCGGGGAAGAAGTGAGTTCACAGAGGATTGAGTAGGTGGCCAAGCGGATGTGCGAGGTCGTGACCTCAGAGGAGGGATCCGATGCCGGCCTACAAAAAGGGCTGGAGCGACGCACTTCACAACGGCGATGGTTGGCTTTTCATCGACATTGACAAGGCAGCTAACCTGGTCACGCGACAAGTTGAGGCATGTAGGAACTTGTTCCGATGGGGACGTTGGACTGGTTCAAGACTTGAGGGAGCGATCTGCGATCAGCCACCCTCGTCCCTCGATCTGTCCAGCACGCAAGACATCCCACAGGCTGAATTCGAGGCCGTCTGGGATGCGGCCCGAACAGCAAACTCCACAGGCTGGTAGTACCAAACCTATAGCGTCAGACAGCGGTGCGTTTCAACCTCATCAGTCCGGAGCATTCCGATGCGACATCTCTCCCCTGCGTTGTTCGTGATAGGCGTACTCGTCGTTCCAGCAGTTGGTGCCGAGCCGGTGCCGCTGTTCGACGGCAAGACGTTCGCCGGGTGGGAGGGCGACACCGCGAAGACGTGGACGGTCGCGGGCGGCGTCATCACCGCCGGGTCGCTCGACACCACCGTGCCGCGGAACGAGTTCCTCTGCACCACCAAGACCTACGGCGACTTCGAGCTGAAGGTCCGCTTCAAGCTGGAGGGCGACAAGGAGCGCGTCAACGCCGGCGTGCAGTTCCGCACGAAGCGCATCCCGAACCACCACGAAGTGAGCGGCTACCAGGCCGACGCCGGGCAGCAGTACTGGGGGGCGCTCTACGACGAGTCGCGGCGGAACAAGATTCTGGCGAAACCCGACGAGAAGTTGGTCGCCGGCCTCGTCAAGCACAGCGACTGGAACGAGTACACGATCCGCTGCGAGGGGCCGCGCGTGCAGCTGTGGCTGAACGGCACGAAGACCGTGGACTACACCGAGCCGGACGAGAAGGTGGAGCGGACCGGCGTGATCGGCCTGCAAATCCACGGCGGGGCAAAGGCACGGGTGTCGTACAAGGACATCCGCATCGAGGAGCTGAAGGCGGGGAAGTAACCACCTCACGAGCCGCGACCGCAAGGGAGCGGCTGGCGAACATAGCCGACCGCCTGCGGGGAAGATCGGGGACGCAGCCGCTCCCTTGCGGTCGCGGCTCGTGAGGTAACTATCGCGCGAGCCGGCCCGCCTTCACCGCCCCGCCCTGCATCACGGCGATGAAGCGCGAACGATCCTCCAGCAGCGAAATGTCCGCCACCACGTCGCCGCCCACGACCAGCAGGTCGGCCAGCTTTCCGACTTCCACGGTGCCGATCTCATTTGCGCGGCCCAGGATTTCCGCCCCGGTCCGCGTCGCGCACGTCAGCACCTCCAGCGGCGACAGGCCGACGTACTTCACGAAGAACGACAGCTCGCGGGCGTAGTCGCCGTGCGGGTTCCACGCGAAGCCGTAGTCGCCGCCCATGCCGAGGCGGCCGCCGGCCCGCAGGACCATCCGGGCGCTCTCGGCCCCCGCCTCCAGCGTCTCCTTGTGGCCGTCGATCACCCGCGGCGGCAGCCCGAACTCGGGGCCGCGCTCCACGCTCGCCCACTCGAAGTACAGCGCCGGCACGCAGGGCACGTCCCGCGCCAGCAGCAGGTCTAGCGCCTCCGCGTCCATGAAGGTGCCGTGCTCGACCGCGTCGTAGCCGGCGCGGAGGGCGTTCTTGATGCCCGCGTTGGCGCGGCAGTGGCCCGTGACTTTCAGGCCGTGGTTGTGGGCCGTCACCACCACCGCGTGCATCTCCTCGGACGTCATGCACAGCGTGTGGTGGTCGTTCGTGTCCGGGGCCGCGGCGTCGCCGGTCGGGTAGGTCTTCACCCACTCGACGCCGTCCTTCACCAGCTTCCGCACCGCCGCCCGCGCCTCGTCGGGGCCGTTCACCAGCAGCACCAGCCCCTCCATGCCGATCTTGCGGTAGTCGGGGTTCCAGTCCATCAGCCCGCCGACGCCGCAGATCTCCCGCCCGCTCGCCGCCAGCCGCGGGCCGGGGCACAGGTCGTTCTCGATCGCCTTCTTCAGCCACACGTCGATGTTGAACAGGCTGCCGCCGCTGCGGGCCGCGGTGTAGCCACACTCCAGCGCCAGCTTCGCGTTCGCCGCGGCCAGCAGCGTGACGTACTCGACCGGGTACTTGATGTCGAGGTCTTCGAGCGCCGCGACGTTGAAGTACGTCGGGTGGAAGTGCGCCTCCACGAGCCCCGGCAGGATGGTGCCGCCGGCCGCGTCGATGCGGCGGGCGGTGGGCTCTGTGGGTGGTGCGGCGCGAGACGGACCGGCGTAGGCGATGCGGCCGTCACGCACGACCACGGTCGCGTCGGGGACGGGGGGCCCGCCGTTGCCGTCGATCAATGTGCCGTTGGTGACGACGGTGGGGCCGGGGGCGAGATTCATGGGAGAGGGTCCGCCGTGTCAGAGCGAGTCGAGAAAGGCGTGGAGCAGCTTCAGCGTTGCGGCCGGGTCTTGCGTGTGCGGCAGGTGGCCGACGCCTGCCAGTTCGACCCGCGTGCAATCGGCCAGCGCCGCGGCGAGCGGGTCGGCGTCGGTCGTTGGTAGCATGCCGCCGACCCTCGGGTCACCCACGACCAGAAGCACGGGGCAGCGGACGCGCGGGAGTTGCTGGGCGAGGTCGAAGCCGGCCAGCCAGCCGCCTTCGACCGCCGGGTTGAGGGTCGCCGGGTCGAGGTCGGCGACACACTTGGCGACGAACCGCACGGTGGCGGCGTCGCGGGTGCTGCCGTAAGTGGTCGTCTGACCCGGGCGTGCTGCGTCGGGCACGCGGAGGGCGCCGAGCCGACGGGCGAGTTCGGCGACCGACAACCCCGTCCCGGCCAGCGCGCGAATCCCGGCCCAGACGGCCGCGTAGGGGGTCTCGTCCAGATGAGCGATGAACGTCGGCCCCGGCGGGTCGAGCAGCACGACGGCCCGCACCTCGTCCGGGTGCGCAGCCGCAATGCCGAGCGCGACGAGCGCCCCGAGCGAGTGCCCGACGATCACCGCAGGCTCGCTCTCGTCCTGAATCAGTGCGGCGATGTCGGCGAGGTAGTCGGTGACGAGGTACGACGCGGCCCGGTCGGAGCGGCCGTGGCCGCGGTGGTCCGGCGCCCGCACGGTCCAGCGGGCGGCGAGGTCGGGGAGGATCGGGCCGAAGTCCTGCCAGCGGCGGATGAGGCCGTGGACGAGCCACAGCGGCGGGCCGTTCCGCGGCCCGGTCGCCACGTTCAGCCGCAGGTCGCCGACGGGCACGAGTGACTCGGTGAACACGCGGCGACCCTCAAGCCAGTTCCCACCCGCGGCGGTACTCGCGGCGGATCAGCGCGTCGGCCTCGGGGGCGTTCGTCGCCTTCATCGCCGCCGCGTCCCACTCGAGCTTCTTGCCGACCCGGTAAGCAACGTTGCCGAGGTGGTTCGCCTCCGTCAGC
The DNA here is from genome assembly GCA_046350095.1 of Gemmataceae bacterium. Classification (GTDB taxonomy): domain Bacteria; phylum Planctomycetota; class Planctomycetia; order Gemmatales; family Gemmataceae; genus Urbifossiella. Next base: position 225,273 of record JAXMBA010000008.1, on the reverse strand, counting down.
CAGCCGGCGTACTCAAAGTTGCACGTCGTCGGGGCGCCGGTCTTCGCCGCGTGAATCCACTCGGCGTAGTGGCCGAGCGACTTCGGGATCGACTGCGCCGGGCGGGCGTAGTCGGCGAACTGAACCTCCGGCAGCAGCAGGTGCCGCGAGTAGTCGGCGAGCAGCATCCCGCGCGGGCCGACGAACAGCACGCCGCTGCCCCACTGCGGGATGCGGCGCTCGGTCCAGGCCGGCGGCTTGTTCGCACCCTGGTACCACGTCATCGTCACCGCGGGGAGTACGCCGCGGGCCGGGAAGCGGTACGTCGCCTGCATCGACGCCGGGGCGATCTCAGGGTGCGGCGGGAGCGGCCCCCTCGCCTCGATGCTGGTCGGTGCCTTCAGATCGAGCGCCCAGAACGGCAGATCGTTCCAGTGGCTGCCGAGGTCGGACATGGTGCCGTTGCCGAACGCCCACCAGCGGTACCACTTCGGCCCCGGCACGTAGACCGGGTTGAACGGCCGCGCCGGGGCGCCGCCGAGCCACAAGTCCCAGTCCAGGTCGGCGGGCGGCCGCACGTCCTCCGTCGGCCGCTCCGTGACGTGGACGATGTCGCCGTTGGCCTTCGCGTCCGCGGCCGACTGCAAGCCCCACGCCCGGCCGACCCAGACGTGAACCTCGGTCACGCCGCCGATCGCGCCGGCCTTCACCAACTCGACCACGCGGCGGTAGTTGTCGGTGGCGTGGATCTGCGTCCCCATCTGCGTCGCCAGCTTCGTCTTCGCCGCCTCGGTGCGGATGAGGCGGGCCTCCCACACGTTGTGCGTCAGCGGCTTCTCGCAGTAGACGTGCTTGCCGGCCCGCAGCGCCCGCAGCGTGGCGTGGGCGTGGGTGTGCTCGCAGGTGCTGACAACGACGGCGTCGAACTCGCGCTCGCGCTCGTCGAACAGGCGGCGGAAGTCGGCGTAGTGTGCGGCCCGGGGGAAGCGACTCGCCGCGGCCCCGATCGCGGCGCGATTCACGTCGCACAGGGCGACGACGTTCTCGGAGGCGACGCCTGCGAGGTTCGCGGCGCCGCGGCCGCCGCAGCCGATGACGGCGATGTTGAGCCGCTCGGTCGGCTGGCGGGCGGAAAGTACCGTCGGCGCGGCGAGCGTACCGGCGGCGGTGGCGAGGAACGTGCGGCGGCGCATGACGGGCTCCGGGGGAGGGTGAACACGGAACCGGCGGAAGTGTAGCGGCTTCAGCTGTCGGCGGGGGGCTCGGCGTCCTTCACCTTGGTCATCGTCACCACGTTGCCGCGGCCGTGGTAGCGGACCTCGTCCATGAACCCGTTGATGAGCAACAGCCCGCGGCCGCACGGCCGCTCGATGTTGACCACGTCCGTCGGGTCGGGCACGTCGGCCGGGTTGAAGCCCGGGCCGTCGTCCTCGATGCGGATGTCGAACCGCTTGGGGGTGATGGTGTAACCGATGCGGACGCGCTTGTCGGGGTCGTACTGGTTGCCGTGCTTGACCGCGTTGACGGCGGCCTCCTCGACGGCGAGCTTGATGGCGAACTGCTCCGACTCGCCCCACCCGGCGGCGGCGAGGGCGGTCTCCAGCCGGTCCTGGAGGAGGCGCACCTCCCCAAGGTCGCTGAAGAACTCGTACTCGGTGTCGTACCCGCCGGGAGGCGCCGCACCACCGGTCATCGGGGCACCCGGGGGGTCAGAACGCCTGGAGCCCGGCCTGCTCGTCCGCAACGATCACCAGGATCTTGTCGAGCTTGGTAATGCGGAACACGTCCAGAATGTCCTTGGCGATCTTGCACAGGACCAGCTTGCCGCCGGCGCCCTGGAGCTTCCGGTGGAGCGTGATGAGCTTGCCGAGCGCGGCGCTGGACATGAACTCGACGTTCTGGAAGTTGAGCAGCACCTTCTTCCGCCCCAGCTCGTCCACGAGCCGGAACAAGTCGTCGCCGATCATCTGGATGTTCTGCTCGTCGAGAATCTTCTTGTCGACGAAGTTGACGACCGCGATGTCCCCCATGTCCTCGACTTCGAGCCGCCGCCGACGGCCACCTGAGCCTGTCATCTCAGACCTCCGGGGGGACGTGCCCGGCCGGTCGCGACGAACCACGACCGACACCGCGCGAGTCCGCACAAGGGATTCCAAGGCATCATTCTAGGACCGGCCCGACCTGTCAAGAGGCGCCCCGGCCGAATTAGCCCGGAACGCCGTCGAGCCTCGCGGCGAGGGCCAACTCGCCCGCCAGCGCCTCGACCGCCGGCCGGGCCGTGTTCGCCGGGTTGAGGCAGAACAGCGTCGTCCACTGCTCGCCCTCGTAACCCCACTGGCGGACGTACCACCCGGCGTCGCCCTTCTCCAGCGGGAACAGCGCGCACTGGCTCGGCTTGTACATCAGCGGGTCGCCGTCCGCGGCGCCGATGCCGTGGAGGGTGCAGCCGCCGTTGAACAACACACACCACCCGCCGGCGACGCGGACCATCGGCTGGCCGAGTTTCCTGCGGTTGCTCAGGAAGCCTTCGGCCTCGACCACCGCCCGCGCCTCCGGGCGCAGCAGCGGCAGCACCCGCGGGAGCAGCCCCGTGATGCGTGCGGCCTCGTCGGCGTCCACGCTCGGGCGCCCGTTGCGGCAGCAGACGCCCTCGCAGCCCCGGCCGAAGGAGCAGTCGAAGGTGGCGGTGTCGGCGTTGACGACTTCGAGCGCGATCACGACTCCACTCCGGTGACGACGCCGACGGGAACGCGGACCTCGCCGTCGGCCGCCACGACGCCGCCGCGAGCCAGGGCGGCGAGCGCCATGTTGGTGACGACCCACTCGTGCGTGCGGTTCGTGGCCATTAGGCCGTTGACCAGCGCCAGGCTGTTCAGGTACGGGTTCGGGTTCATCTCCAGTACGGCGAACTTCCCGTCGGCGGCCATCCGCACGTCGAGCCGGGCGTAGTCGCGGCACTCGAAGAGGCGGAAGGCGCGCACGGCGATTCGTTCCAACGCCTTGAACAGCGGCTCGTCGATGTACACGGGCGCCTTCAGCGGCGCGTTCTTGTACTCGTCGCTCTCCATGTCCCACTTGGCGGTGAAGGTGTACACCGGCCACTTGCCGGGGCGGCTGTCGAGGAACTCGATTTCTGCCAGCGGCAGCACCTCGGGGACCCGCGCGCCGGCGACCTGGATGACGTTCACGTGCAACTCGCGGCCGAACACGAACGCCTCGACGAGGCAGTCGCCGCCGTACGCCTTGCGGACGTGCTCGACTCGGGCCGCCAGTTCGGCCTGCGTGTTGACGACGCTCCCCTGGTCGATGCCGACGCTGGCGTCCTGGGCCGCGGGCTTGACGATAGCCGGCCAGCCGCGACGCCACCGCGGAACGGGATCGCCTTCCGGGACGACGAGGTACGGGGCGGTCGGCAGCCCGGCGGCCGAAAGGAGGTGCTTGCTGCGAACCTTGTCGCGCCCGACGGACAGGCACGACGACGGACAGCCGGTGAACGGCAGGTTCAGCCACTCCAGCAGCGCCGCGACCGAAACTTCCGTGCCCGGCTGCGTGGGAATGCCCTCGAACAGGTTGAAGACGGCGTCCGGGCGGTGGTCGCGGACCTCGTCGAGCAACGGCTGCGGGTCGTGGTTGATGCCGAGCTTGCGAGCGTCGAACCCGGCCGCCTGGATGATCTTGAACGTGTCGGCGACGGTGTCGAGGATGTCGTGCTCGGCCCCGGCGTCCGGGTGGGACGCGGGCAAGACCGGCTCGTTGTACAGCACCAGCACGCGGGGGGGCATCGGACGACGGCGGCTCCGGCGGGCCTGCTTCAACATCCACACTTTATTGCGGCCGCACGGGGTGTGCGGAATGCGGAGTCGGCGAAACCGCGCGGCGGCCGGCGGGACGCGGCCGCACAGCCGTTACGAGCGGAGCACAGCTCAGCGCAACGGCGGGTTCTCGGGCAGTCGGACGCCCCGGTAGATCGCCGCGAGCGGAATCTCGACGGAGACGCACTCCAGGTCGAGCGCGCCCGCCGGGTCGTCGTACTCGGTCAGAAGCCACTGCCCGTTCGCCTGCCGGGCGTACCGCTCGACCGAGACGTGATCCTGGGAGATCATCACGTACTCGCGGAGCGACGGGATGCGCCGGTAGTGCTTCATCTTCGTCGTCCGGTCGTACTTCTCCGTCGATTCGGAAAGGACCTCGACGACGACCGTGGGATTCAGCAACGTGTCCCGCTTCTCGTCGTCGTGGAACTCCGGCGTGCCGCAGTAGACGACGACATCCGGGTACGTGTGGAGGCCGGTGGCGAGTACCTTCACGCGCATGTCGCGCGAAAGCGCCTCGCACGGCCCACCCCGTAGCCGGGTGTTGAGTTCGAAGCTTACGTTTTCCTTGATCTTATTGTGGTCAACCGTGGCGCCGGCCATGCCGACGACGCCCGCCGGGCCTTGCATCGGGTACATGACGCCGTCGTAGTACTCGCTCTTGAACTCGGCGGCGCGCTCGATTTCGAGGTACTCAGCCTCGGTCAGCTTTCGCTTCGGGATCGCGCTCATCTCGTGGCCTCCGCGGCAGCCCACATGTTACCGCGCCTCAGGCGAGCCCGCAGCGGGTTACGGCGGCGTCGACGATCAGGCGGATCAGGTCGGCGTAGGTGTGGCCCATGCGGTAGACGAGGTAACACAAGTCACCGCTGTCGGGGTTCAGACCCGGCAGCGGGTTGATTTCCAGGAAGTACGGCACCCCGTCGCGGACGCGGAAGTCGGCCCGCGCCACGTCCCGGCAGCCGAGCGCTGCGAACGCCGCCAGCGCGTCGGCCTCGACGGCCGCGTACACCTCGCGCGGCAACTTCGCCGGCGCCTCGTAGCTCACGACGCCGTCCCAGGCGCGCTTCACTTCCAGGCTGTACACGAACTCGGCCGACGACTCCTTCGGCACCACGCGCATCACGCCGAGCGGTTGCGGCGGGTCGTTCCCCACGATGCCGACCGTCACCTCGTCGCCGACGATGAACTCCTCGACGAGCGCCGGCTGACGGTACTCCTTCCACAACGCCACGACCGCGGGGCCGAACTCCGCCGGCGTGCGGACGAGCGCCGTGCGGCGGATTCCCTTACTACTTCCTTCGAGGGCCGGCTTGACGATCACCGGACAGGTCAGGCCGGCCGCTTCGAGCAGTGCGGGGAACTCGGCGTACTCGCCGTCGTACTCACCGGGCGGCGGCGCGAGCGTGAACCCCTTCGGCACCGTCAGGCCGGCCGCCTCGACCACACGGCGCGTCATGTCCTTGTCGAGCGCGACGGCGAGAGCGAGCGGGTCGGAGCCGGTGACGGGGATGCCGAGCATCTCGCACACCGCCGGCACCCGCGCCTCGCGGGACCGGGACACGCCCTGCCCCTCGGCGAAGTTGAACACCAAATCCGGCGGGTCGGCCGTCACGGCTTCGAGGAACGGCCGGCCGTCGCCGAGCGAGCGGACGTCGTGACCCAGCGACCGCAGCACGGCGGCGACGGCCTCGACGGTGGCGGGCGAGTCGAACTCCTCGGCCCAGTCGTCGCCGGCCCCGGGCGGCGGCGGGCCGTCCGGCTTCAGCGTGCAGGCGATGCCGATCCGCATGGGTGGCTCCGACAAAAAAGCCCGGGGACGGCTGTCCCCGGGCCTTTCAGGATTCACGTTCCGGGCTTCAGCCGTTCGACGCCGCGTGACGGCCGTTCATCACCGGCAGCGGGAGAACACCAGGAGGTCCGCCTGCGTCGCCGCCGCAGCCCGTCTCGTAGCCCGGGTCGAGCACCTCGATCTTGCGGCGGCGCTCCATCCGCTCGTTACCCTCCGGCATCAGCTGCGTCTTGTCGCCCTGGAGCAGTGCGCTCACGCCGCGGGTCCGCGCCCCGACCGCCGGCGACAGGCCCGGCTTGTCCTCGGCCTGGTAGCGGATGAGCATCCCCTCGTAGTTCCGCAGCACGACGGCGTCGTCGGCCATGCTCACGAGGTAGTTCGGCATCATCGGAATCTTGCCGCCGCCGTGGGGGCTGTCCACCACGTACGTCGGGATGCCGATGCCGCTCATGTGGCCGCGGAGGCCTTCCATGATTTCGAGCCCCTTCCACACGCTGGTGCGGAAGTGCCCGGCGCCGGTCACCGGGTCGCAGTGGAACAGGTAGTACGGCCGGGCCTTGATCCGAAGCAGGCCGCGGAGCAACTCGCGCATCGTGCCCAGGTCGTCGTTCACGCCCTTCAGAAGCACCGAGTGGTTGTTCACCGGCATCCCGGCCTTCAACAGCGCCTTCACCACGCGAGCCGACTCGGGCGTGATCTCGCGGGGGTGGTTGAAGTGCGTCTGAATGTACACCTTCTCGGCCGACGCCAGCAGGTCGATGAGTTCCTGGTCGAAGAGCCGCTGCGGCAACGTGACCGGCACGCGGGTGCCGATGCGGATCACGTCCACGTGGTCGATCGCCTTCAGGTTCTCGAGGTAGTACCGTAGCTTCCCGACCGGGAGGGTCAGCGGGTCGCCGCCGCTGACGATCACGTCGCGGATGCTCTCGGTGCGGCGGACGTAGTCGATCATCCGCTCGTCGTCGGCGCTGATCCCCTCCCAGCCGCCGCGGGTGAGCGTGGCGCGCTTGCGGGTGCAGTACCGGCAGTACATCGAGCAGTTGGGCGTGGTGATGAGCAGCGCCCGGTCCGGGTACCGGTGCGTGAGCCCCGGTACCGGCGAGTCCTTGTCCTCCTCGAGTGGGTCGTCCAGCTCGTAGCCCGACTGGTTGACCGCTTCGAGCGGCGAGGGCACGCTCTGGAGGCGGATCGGGTCGAACGGGTCGTCCGGGTCGATGAGCGAGAAGTAGTACGGCGGGATCGCAAGCTTGTACTCGCTCTCGATCCGGCCGATTGCTTCGAGCTCGGCGGGGGAGAAGGTAAGCAGGGTGCGGAGTTGGCGGACGGAGCGCACCGAGTTTTGGGTCTGCCAGCGCCAGTCGGTCCAGAGGTGGTCCGGGACGTCCTGCCACGCGGGGAGCCGCCGCGACCGACTCGGGGGCTCGTCGTCGTCGAATCCGCTCGCGGCCGGCGTCGTGCTCGGGCGAGTGTCGGGTTCGGCCATGCCGGGTTTCGCCTCCACGGGCCTCTTAACCCGGGCCGGTGTCATCCGACGACGACCGGCACTTCGGGGGGGCGACGCCTTGAGTGCGCGAAGCGCGACGTACACCTTAAGAACAGATCGTAACGCGGGGTGTGTGAAAAACAAGTTGAGCGTCCGCCGTTGCCGCGCGGAATTTCCCACTTTTTCCCGCAACACCGGCGCGACACGGCGCACTTCGGCACTCGCTGCGGTCATTCCGCGCGGCCGCGCGCGCCGATACACTTCCCTTCCCGACACCGACGATTCGCGCGGACCCGACATGAGCCGGATGCTGCAGCAGTACCGCGACGCGAAGGCACTTCACCCAGGAATGCTGGTACTTTTCCGCAACGGCGACTTCTACGAACTGTTCGAGGACGACGCCGAGCTGGGCTCCAGAGTGCTCGGCCTCACGCTCACGAAGCGAGACGGCACCGTGCCCATGGCGGGCGTGCCAGTACACCGCCTGGAGCACTACCTCGGTCAGCTCATCAAGGCCGGCCACCGCGTCGCCGTGTGCGAGCAGATGGAGGAGCCGGACCCGAAGAAGAAGATCATCCACCGCGAGGTGAATCGCGTCGTCACGCCGGGCACCGTCACCGAGGAGGGCCTACTCGACCCGAAGACGCCGAACCACCTCGTCGCCGTTTTCGCCACGAAAAGCAGCGGCTTCGGCGTGGCATGGGTCGATCTCAGCGCGGGCGTCTTCGGCGCGGCCGACGTGCCCGCCGCGCGGCTGACCGACGAGTTCGCGCGCCTCAACGCCGCGGAGGTGCTGTACGCCGAGGCCCAGACCGACGTGATGGCGGAGGCCGCGAGCGTGGTGATGCCCCGCACGCGCTCGGCGCGGCCCGACTGGACCTTCGACCCGACCACCGCGACGCAGGCCCTCCGGACGCACTTCCAGGTCGCCACGCTCAGCGGCTTCGGCTTCGAGGACGATCAGCCGTGCCTGACGGCCGCGGGTGCGATCGTCATCTACTTGCAGGAAACGCTTCGCGCCAGCCTGTCGCACCTGCGCCGCCTCCAGCCGCACCGGCCGGACACACTCCTGACGCTCGACGAGGTGACGCGCCGCAGTCTGGAACTGACGCGCACCCTGCGCGACGCCCAGCGCGACGGCTCGCTACTGTCCGTACTCGACCGCACGGTCACGCCGATGGGCGCGCGGATGCTGCACGACAGCCTCTTGGCCCCGCTCACCGACCGCGCCGCAATCACGGCCCGACTCGACGCTGTCGAAGAGTTGGTGAGGGACCACGCCCTCCGCGGCCAGCTCCGCGCGCAGCTCGACGCGTGCTCCGACATCCAGCGCCTCACCACCCGCGTCTCGACGGCCCGCGCCACTCCGCCGGACCTGGCGAAGATCGCCGCCACGCTCCGCCTGCTGCCCGCCGTGAAGGCGAAGCTGTCGGGCCGCCGCTCGTCGTTGTTGGCGGCGCTGGAACAGCGGCTCGAACTGTGTCCCGACCTGCGCGAGTTGCTCGACCGCGCCTTGAAGGACGACCCGCCGTTGTCCGCGAAGGACGGTGACGTGATCAAGGAGGGCTACAGCCCCGACCTGGACGAGGTGCGCAAGCTGTCCAGCGAAGGCAAAGGATGGATCGCCCGGTACCAGGCGTCCGAGATCACGCGGACGAGCATCACGAGCCTGAAGGTCGGCTACAACGAGGTCCACGGCTACTACATCGAGGTGACGCACGCCAATTCGAGCCGAGTGCCCGCCGACTACGTCCGCAAGCAGACGCTGAAGAACGCCGAGCGCTACATCACGCCGCAGCTCAAGGAGTACGAGGAGAAGGTGCTGTCCGCGCAGGAGAAGAGCCAGGCGCTCGAGCTACAGCTGTTCAACCAACTCCGTGAGCAAGTGGCCGCGCAGACGCACCGGCTGCTCAACACCGCCGACGTGCTTGCCGCGGCCGACTTCCTCGCCGCGCTCGCCGAGCTGGCCGCGTCCCGCAACTACGTCCGCCCGGTGCTGGTAGACGACCCTGTCCTTGACATCAAGGACGGCCGCCACCCGGTGCTCGACGTGATCCTGCCGCCGGGCACGTTCGTCCCGAACGACGCCGCGTTCGGCCCCGACGCCGGCACCTTCTGGCTCATCACCGGGCCAAACATGAGCGGCAAGAGCACGTTCATCCGGCAGGTGGCGCTGCTCACGCTCATGGCCCACGTCGGCAGCTTCGTCCCCGCGAAGGCCGCGACCGTCGGCCTCACCGACCGCATCTTTACCCGCGTCGGCGCCAGCGACGAGCTGAGCCGCGGGCAGAGCACGTTCATGGTCGAAATGACGGAAGCGGCGAACATCCTGAACAACGCCACCCGGCGCAGCCTCGTCATCCTCGACGAGATCGGCCGCGGCACCAGCACCTACGACGGCGTGTCGCTCGCGTGGGCGATCACCGAGTACCTGCACGGGGCGGTCGGCTGCCGGGCGCTGTTCGCCACCCACTACCACGAACTCGCCCAGCTCGCGGCGACGCTGCCGAACCTGCGGAACTACAACGTGACGGTCCAAGAGCACGAGAAGGACGTGGTGTTCCTGCACAAGATCGGGCCGGGCAACGCCGACAAGAGCTACGGCATCCACGTCGCCCGGCTGGCCGGCGTTCCGGAACCGGTGCTGGCCCGGGCAGAGTCGGTACTCGGCACCCTGGAAGCGCGGCACCAGCTGCCGGTCGGAACGCCCCCGACGGCGGTCGAGACGCCGGCACCGAAGCCGCCGGAACCGAAGCCGACGCGGAGGAAGCCCACGCCGACGCCGGTCTCGCCGCCGGAAGCGCCGAAGCGAAAGCCCGCGGGGCCGACCCTGTTCGACGACCCGGACGGGCCGCCGTTCTGAGCCTCAGCGTGCCAGGTTGTACCCCTTGATCTTGCGGTCGAGCGTCGATCGCTCGATTCCGAGGATCACCGCCGCCTGCGACTTGTTCCAGTCAGTGTACTTGAGCGTCGCCTCGATGTGCCTCTTCTCCACGTCGTCGATCGTCTCCGGCCGGTACACCCCGGCCGCGGCACCGATCACCGGGCCGCCCACGTCCAGCTCACTCAGCCAGATGTCGGCCGCGTCGACGACTGGGCCGGTCCCTAGCGCCACCGCGCGCTCCACGACGTTCCGCAGCTCGCGGACGTTCCCGGGCCAGCGGTAGCCCTTCAGCTTGTCCACCGCGGCGGGCGTGAAGCCGCGCATCTTGCGGCCGGTCTCGCGCGCGAACCGCTTCAGGAAGTGGTCGGCGATCGGCGGCACGTCCTCGGGCCGGTCGCGCAGCGGCGGCACGTCCAGCTGCACCACCTGCAGCCGGAAGAACAGGTCGCGGCGGAATGTCCCCGCCCGGACGGCCTCCTCTAGCGGCCGGTTCGTGGCCGCGACCACACGCACGTCCACCCGGATCGGCGTGTTCCCGCCGACGCGCTCGAACGCCTGCCCCTCCAGCACGCGCAGGAACTTCGCCTGCGTGGTCGGCGCCATCTCGCCGATCTCGTCCAGGAAGATGGTGCCGGTGTCGGCCGCCTCGAACTTGCCAATCATGCGCTCGGTCGCGCCGGTGAACGCCCCCTTCTCGTGACCGAACAGCTCGCTCTCCAACAGCGTCTCGGTCAGGGCCGCGCAGTTGAGGGTCACGAAGGGCGCGTCCTTCCGGGGGCTGCGCGAGTGGATCGCCCGCGCCACCAGTTCCTTGCCGACGCCGCTCTCGCCGCGAATCAACACCGTCGCCTTCGTGGCGGCCACCCGGCTGACCTGCGACTCGATCGTCGCCAGTCCGGCACTGTCGCCGACCATCTCGCTCTCGATGCGGAGCTGGTCCTTGAGGTTTTTCACCTCGACGCTCAGCGTCGCCTGCTTCCGCAGCCGGTGCCACGCGGTGCCGAGCTGGCGGGCGACGGCGAGCGTGAACTCCAGGTCGTCCGAGTTCAACGGGTGGGTGATGTGTGCCCGGTAGAGATGGAACAGCCCGATGAGTTGGTCCTCGACGATCACGGGGGCGCAGATCAGACTCGCCACCTTCAGGTCGGCGATGCTGTCGCGGTCCTTCAGCGCCCGCTCCAGGGCCACGTTCTCCGCCAGGATGGCTTGCTTCGTGCCGAGCACCTCGTGGCTGACGAAGTTGGACACCTTGTGGTACGTCGGGTGTCCGGCCCCGCGGTGCCGGTAGACCACCGGCTCGAACTCGCGGCCTTCCTTGAGCGCCAGCACGGCCCCCACCTCGGCCGGCGTTGCGCGGAACGCGGCGTCCACGACCAGCTCTCCGAGTTCGGCGGGCGTTGCGGCGTCGGCCATGTCGAGGGCGAGGCGGTACAGGATGGCCAGCGCCTGCGACGGCGACACCCGGCTGTCGGTGCGGGCCGGCTCGGTCGGCGGCGCGGCCGACGGCGCGGGAATCGGCGGGTGGTACTTGGTCTGCCCCAGGCGCTTCTTGATCGCCATCCCGTCGGACTTGTCCGACGACCGCGACGCCGCCGGCTGCGGCACGTCGGGGAGTTGGGTCAGGTCCTCGATGAACACGAACTCGACGCGGCCGACGCGGAGGTCGTCGCGGGCGGTGAGGCGCTGCTCGCGGCGGAGTTGTTCGCCGTTGAGGTGGGTGCCGTTGAGGCTCCCGAGGTCGCGGACGAACCAGCCGCCCTCGGCGGGGAAGACCTCGGCGTGCTCGCGGCTGCACAGGTCGTCGCGGAGAACGACGCGGTTGGTGGGGGCGCGGCCGAGGGTGTAGCGCGTCCCGTCCTGGAGCGGGTACACGTCCCCGAACCCGTCGTCCCGGCGGGCGACGAGAAACGCACTGGGTTGGGCGGCGGCCATGCCCTAACGATAAGCGGGTAGGCGGTTCGGGGGAAGGTGAGGAGGATTCTTGAACCGACGCTCGCGGCGAAGCCCCCGACGGGTATGTAGTTACGGCCGGGTCGCGAGTCGGTTCAGGATCTCGATCCCCCGGTCCAGCGTCTCGTCGGTCGCCGCGTAGGAGATGCGGAAGTGCGTGTCGCGGCCGCTGAACGTGCCGCCCGGGATGACCAACAGGTTGTTCCGGATCGCCTCCGACACGAACTCGGTACCCGTGCCCCACGGCGATTTCGGGAACAGGTAGAACGCCCCGCCGGGGACGGCGAGCTCGTAGCGGTCACGCAGTGCGTCGCACAGCCGGTCGCGCTTGCGGCGGTAGTCGGCGACGAGCGCGGTTACGTCGTAGTCGAGCGCCGCAACGCCGGCGTGCTGGGCCATGCTGGGGGCGCACACGTACGTGAACTGCTGCAACTTCGCCATTTCCGCCAGCAGTCGCTTCGGGCCGTGTGCCCACCCGAGCCGCCAGCCGGTCATGGCGTAGGTCTTGCCGAACCCCTCCACGACCAGCACGTTTTCATCCCACTCGGCCGGGCTACGGGCCGGGCCGTCGTAGTGGAACGCACGGTAAATCTCGTCACTGATGAGGAGGACTCCGCGCTCGCGGGCCAGTTCCGCGACCGCCTTCAGCGCCTCCGGCGCGGCCACGACACCCGTCGGATTCGAGGGCGTGGACAGCAGAATCACCTTCGTCCGCGGCGTCATCGCGGCGGCGATCCGGTCGGGGTCGAGCGCAAAGTCGGGGTAGCCCGTGACCGGCACCATCCGGCCGCCGGCCAGGGTGATCATGTGCGGGTACGCCACGAAGTACGGGTCGGGCGTCACGACCTCGTCGCCGGGGTTCACGATCGCCATCAGCGCCAGCAGCAGGCCGCCGCTCGTGCCGCTGGTGACGAGTACGTCGCGGTCCTGGCTGGGGAAGCGGTCCGCGGCGTCGGCGGCGAGGCGGTCGCGCAACTCGGCCACACCCTGCGTCACGGTGTAGCCGTTGTGGCCAGCGTCGATGGCCGCCTTGGCCGCTTCCCGGACCGGCTCCGGGACCGGGAAGTGCGGCTGGCCGATGCTGAGGTTGACGGGGTTTTTCAGCGACTTGCCGAGCTCGAACACCTTGCGGATGCCCGACAGCTCGATGTGCCGGGTGCGCTCCGCCAGCCACGACTCGGGGATCATGCAGCAGACTCAGGGCTTGTCGGACACGCTGTCGAGATCGCCGACGCGGGCAACCACCCAGGCGACGAGAACGGCAACCGCGATCACGCCGGCGACGATCAGCCACCCGATCATCGGGTCGCCGGTGGTGTGAGCCGGGTCGCCACCGGTGTAGGTGTAGCCCCCGGCCGGCGCGTCGGCGAACAGTCCGGTCAGATAGCGGGTCATGGGTTACCTCCCGGATGCAGCCGGACCGCCCGGCCGTCCCTCTCTCGACACCTCCGTTTATCCTATTGTTCGCTCGCGGCCGCAGGTTGTGGTAAAAATCGGCCCGAATTCCGCGGATTTCGCGGCCCGGTCACGGTTTAAGGACGGAATCAAAGAGCTTGTACGCGGCCTCGCGCATGTCGGTCGGAAAGTCGTGCTCGCAGTCCGGGTGCTCGACCCGGAGCCGCCCGGGGTGGCCGTGCAGGCGAAATACGGGGTGGGCCGCCGCGGCAATTCGGTCCACGCTGTCGGGACGGAAGTTCGAGTCTTTCGTCGGGGCAACGATCAGGACGTGCCGTGGGGCGAGCGCCCCGACCATCTCGTGGAAGTCGAACGGGATGTCGGCGAGGCGGCCCTTGTAGTCGGCGAGCTTCCGCATGTACCGCGTCTGGCACCAGCCGCGTTCCGGCTCCCAGTTCTTCGGGTCGCCGCGGTAGTAGTCGAGGTACGAGTCGAGCCCGCAACTGCTGACCACCGCAACGAGCCGGGGGTCGAACACCGCGGTGTACACCGAGTTGTGCCCGCCGAGTGAGTGGCCGATGGTCGCGAACCGCTTCCCCTCGACATAGGGGAGCGATTCGAGCAGGTCGAGGCCGCGGGAGTTGTCCCAGACGGCCTTCATGGTGCCGCTCTCGAACCCGAGCGCCTTCAGATCCGGCTGGTACTTCGCCAGCAACGGATAGCTCGGGGCGAGGACGACGTAGCCGTGCTCGGCCAGTTCGGCGGCGTAGGCCCGGTTCGCCTTGCCACCGAGGCCGACGACCACGTCGTGCCCGATGGTGTTGTCCGTCGGATGAAGCGCGAGCACCGCGGGCGCCTTCTTCTTGCCGTCGAGGACGGCCTTGGGCACGAGCAGCCACGCCGGCACGCGGCCGCCGGGAGTCGAGCTGAACGTCACGAGCCGGCGGACGTAGCTCCCCGCGTCCGTCTCCGACTCGATCTTCAGCTCGAGCGGCCCACGCCGCTCGTCACCGGGGAACTTCCCCATCACCGACTCCATGCCGCGGACGACTTCGGCCCGCCGCTTCTCCCAGTCCGCTATCGTTTTCACCTCCGCCGCCTGGCCGTCGGCCCCGCGGTAGACGAGGAGGTTGTCGCGCGGCAGGCGCGGCGCCGGCGGCTGCGCGACGAGGGCGACGGGCAGGGCGATCAACGCGAGGGCGGCGAGGCGGGTCACGTCGGTTCCTCCCGGACGAGGCGGCGGAATTTGTCGCCGAGGGCGGTTTCGAGGTACGGCGTCACGCCCCAGAAGCGGCACAGTTCGCGGTACTCGGTGACGAACGTCGGGTCACCGACCGGCAGGCCGCGGGTTGCGCGGATCATGAGGTTGCGGGCCGTGTGCTCGGGGCTCACGAACTCGACCACGTCCGTGCGGTAGCCCATGATCCGCAGCGCGAGCGCCCGCAGGGCGTCCGTCAGGATGTCGGCGGTGCGCTGCTGCAAGATGCCGTGGCGCAGCACGGGCCGAAGAACCGCAGCGGGGCCGTTCGACTTTACGACGGCGTTCAACGCCTGATGGCAGCACGGTACGCTCAGGACCAACCGCGCCTCGGAGCGGACCGCCCGCGCGAGTGCGTCGTCGGTGGCGGTGTCGCAGGCGTGCAGGGCGAGAACGACGTCCGCGGGGCCGTCGTACGCGCCGATGCGGGCGCAGGCGAAGCCGGCCCCGTCGGCTGCAATTTGGTCCGCGGCAGCCGCCGACTTCTGCACGACGTGAGGGTTGGCGTCCACGCCGGTGACGCGGGCGGGGATGCCGAGCACGTCGTTCAGGTAGTGGTGCGCCGCGAGCGTGAGGTGCCCGGAGCCGGAGCCGCAGTCGAGTATTTCGACCGGCCGTCCGAGCCCGCCCAGTCCTGCGTCGTCGAGCTTGTGGTCGAGGTGCTTCAGGAATTCGTTCACCTGCGTGAACTTCGCCCGCATCGTCGGCCGCACCCGCCCGTCGGCGGTCATGATGCCGATTGCTTCGAGCACCTGGTCCGCCCGGCCCTCGGGGAGTGGCAGGTCCTTCTCGCGGTTGTGAGCCGTGTCGGCGACCGTAGCCGGAGCGGTGCGACCGATATGTACCTTTCCCTTCTTCGAAACTCGGATATCGGTGCCGCCGGCGTCCGTGTCGAGGTGAACGGCCGAGAATCCGACCGACAGCAGCTCATCGAGTCGTGCTTCGGCCTCGCCGCGGCTAACGTTGTGCGTGCGACACTGGCGGGCGTCGTAGTACGAGAACTGGAGCTGGCGGCCGCCGCGCAGTTCGACCGGCCGCACGACCACGCGGACCCAACCGGCCGGGTTCTCGCCCCGGGCCACGCCGGCGAACGTGCCCCGGCGGAAGCCGGGGCCGAGCACGGCAGCGGCGACGATCGACCGCGGGTCACTCATGCCGTCATGCTATCAGACGCGGCCGAACTGCTTGTCGAGTTCGTGCCGGGTGAACCGCAGCGACGTGGGCCGGCCGTGCGGGCAGTGGTGGCTGTCCTCGGCCATCTCGCGGAGGTGGAGCAGGTACGCGATCTCCTCCGGCGACAGCCGGTCACCGGCCTTCACCGCCGCCTTACAGGCCATCGTCGCCGTCAGGTCGTGGAGCAGAGCGTCTCGCGTCGGCGGGCGCTCCTTCGTGAGCAGGTAATCGACCACGCCCTGGAAAATCTCGTGCGGCGGCCGGCGGCCGAGGAGCGTCGGGTAGCTCGCCAGCAGCACCGTGTTGCCGCCGAAGTCGGACACGTCGAGGCCGAGTTCGCGGAGGGTGTCGGCCGCCTCGAGGACGAGCGCCGCCTGCTCGGCCGGCAGGTCGATCGGCTCCGGGATGAGGAGCCGCTGCACTTCGAGTTTGCCGTCCCGGATGCGGCGGCGGAACTGCTCGAACAGGATGCGCTCGTGCAGCGCGTGCTGGTCGATCACGAGCATCCCGTCGGGCGTTTCGAGGACGAGGTACGAGTCGTGAACCTGCAGCGCGGTGCCCGGCGGCGGTAGCGGGAACGGCGCGAGTTTCGTGGCGCCAGCGGAGGGAGGCGCGGCGGGTTCGGCCGCGTGGACGGCATCGGCAAGGGGCGGCGCGTCGAGGGGCAGCCGCGGCGCAGGTGGCGCGGTGCGCACGAGCCCCGCGAACGGATCGACCGCGCGCCCTTCGGGCGGCGCGACGGGTTCTGCCCGCCAGGCCGCGGGCGGCAGCTCCCACGGTGCGACGGTCCGGTCCGACACCGCCTGCCGCGGCGAGAACAGCGCCGGTGTGTCGGGCTCGGCGAGCGGGCCGGGACCCGCCACTTCGCCCGCCGGAGCAGCCAGGTAGGGTACGAGGTTCTCGCGGAGCAGCCGGGCCTTCACCGTGGCGCGGACCAGCGAGTAAACCAGCGAGTTTTCCTGGAATCGCACCTCGGCCTTGGTGGGGTGAACGTTTACGTCGACGCTGTCCGGCGGCACGGTCAGGAACAGGAAGCCGACGGCGTGGCGGCCCGTCATGAGCAGCCCGCGATAGCTCTCCTGCAGCGCGTGGGCCAGGCTGCGGTCGCGGAACCATCGGCCGTTCACGAACAGGTATTGCAGCCTGGCGTTGCCGCGGTCGCACTTCGGGTCGGCGATGTAGCCGACGAGCCGCTGACGGCCCGGGCCGCTGTCGATCTCGTACAGCGCGTTGCGGACTTCGGCGCCGAAGAACAGCCCGATGCGGTCCGCGAGCGCGGCCGTCGCGGGGATTTCGTAGACGAGCTTGCCGTTGTGCCGCAGCACGAGGTGGAGGCCGGGGTTCCCGAGGGCCAGTCGGGTGACCGTCTCGCAGACGTGTCCCAACTCGGTGGCGACGCTCTTGAGAAACTTCTTCCGCACCGGCACGTTGTAGAAGAGGTGCCGCACCTCAACCCGCGTGCCCGGCGACCCGTTCCACGGCCGCACCGCCGACAGCTCCCCGCCGTCGCACCGCACCTCGCACCCGCTGGCAAGCGCCGGCGGCCTGGACTGGAGCGTGACCTTGCCGACGCCGGCGATCGACGCGAGCGCCTCGCCGCGGAAGCCCATGGAGCTGATGGCGAACAGGTCGTCGGCGGACGTTAGCTTGCTGGTGGCGTGCTGGGCGAAGGCGAGGGCCAGGTCGTCCGGCTCGATGCCGCAGCCGTCGTCGGCGACGCGGATGAGTTCGGTGCCGCCGGCTTCCAGGTCGATGTCGATGCGGGTGGCGCCGGCGTCGATCGAGTTCTCGACGAGTTCCTTGACGACCGAGGACGGCCGCTCGATGACCTCGCCGGCGGCGATCTTGGTAACGACGTTCGGCGGAAGTTGCAGGATGCGAGGCATGCGTAAGTTATCGGCCGGCGGCCGGGGGCGGCGGAAGCTCAGTTGCCGGGTGGCACGGCGACTGACCCGCATCGCCGCTGGTCAGTCGGCCTCGTAGCCGCTCCCTTCATTTTTCCACTTCTGGAGGTTGCGGTACAGCGTCCGCTCGCCGATGCCGAGCAGCCGGGCCGCTTCCTCGCGGTTCCCGGCCGTCAGCTCCAGTGCCTTTTCCATGTAGTATCGCTCGACCTCGGCCAGCGGCCGGCCGATCAGCTGATCGGTGCCGGACGCTGGCCCGCCCCCCTCACCCGCCGGCTTCAGCCCGGAGTCCTCGGGCAGATCGTCGAGCGTCAGCTCGCCGTCCAGGTCGAGGACGAGCATGGAGTCGAGGAGGTTCCGCAGCTCGCGGACGTTTCCCGGCCAGTCGTGGGCTTCCAGCGCCTTCCACACCGCCGGCGCCACCTTCGGCGCCACCTTGCCGTGCCGCTTCGCCAAATCCTTCAGGAAGTGCGCCGCCAGTTGCGGCACGTCCTCGCGGCGGTCGCGCAGGGCGGGGAGCCTGACCACGCCCACCTTGAGCCGGTGATAGAGGTCGAGCCGGAACTTGCCGTCCTTGATCGCCGCCTCCAGGTCGCGGTTGGTAGCGGCGATGATGCGCACGTCCACGCGGATCGAATCGTTGGCGCCGATCCGCGTCACCTCGCCGTTCTCCAGCACCCGCAACAGCTTGGCCTGGAGGGCGAGCGGCATGTCGCCCACCTCGTCGAGGAACAGGGTGCCGCCGTTGGCGTGCTCGAACCGACCGGCCCGGCGGCCTTTCGCGCCGGTGAACGCACCGTCCTCGTGGCCGAACATGTCGTCGTCCAGGAGGTTCTCGTTCAGCGCGGCGCAATTCATCGCCACGAACGGCCGCCCCTTCCGGGGGCTGTTCGTGTGAAGCGCCCGGGCCGCGAGTTCTTTGCCCGTGCCGTTCTCGCCGAGAATCAACACCGACGCCGCGGTCGGGGCGTAGGCCTTGAGGAGTTGCAGCACTCGCTGCATCCGGGGGCTGTTGCCGACGACGCCCTCGAAACCGAACTTCTCGTCCAGCTGCCGGCGCAGGTCGCGGACGGTGCGAACGCGCTCGGCCGACTTGTCCACGACCGCCCGCAGCTCGGCCAGGTCGAGCGGCTTCGTGAGGTAGTGCGACGCCCCGCGCTTCATCGCCTCCACGGCCGTCTTCACCTCGGCGTACCCGGTAACGACGAACACCTCGGCGTCGGGCAGCACCTTGCGGGCCTTCTCGACGATGGCCAGGCCGTCCACGTCGGCCATGCGGAGGTCGGTGAGCACCACGTCGAACGGGTCGCTGTCGAGTCTCGCGGAGCCGGCCCGGCCGCTGGTGGCGACGGTGACGGCGTGGCCGCGCCGCTCCAGGCTCTCGGCGATCGTCTCGGCTAGCAGCTTGTCGTCGTCGATGACGAGAACTTGCAGCGGCTCGGGCGCGGCGGGCATGTCTACCCCGGCGGTGGCGCGTGAACCGGGTTAGTGTACCGGCCCCGGCAGCGCCTTCGGCTCGCCGACGCCGCGGAACGTGCGGAGGAACACCAAGAATTGCTCCAACAGCGACGCCCCCGCCCCGGGCCGGCCCTCGATCGTGACGGCGGTGCGGCTCACGGTCACGCGGCCGGCGAAGCCCGAGAGCCGCACCTCGGCCGCGTCCGCGCCGCTGGCGACGTGAACCTTCACGCCCGCCGGCGGGGCGTCCTCGATGCGGTCCACGAATTCGGCGACATCGACCGGCGCCGCGAACTCGAACACGAGTCGGTCGAAGCGGCCACCGAACACGTCGGCGAACCCCTCGGACCGCACGAACCCGGGGTCCGCGAGGCGGCTCAGGTCGCGCCGCCACACCACCTCCGTCGGGTCGTCCGGGTTCACTTCCACCGTCACCGTGTACTCGAAGTCCGGCGTGCGGAGGAAGCCGAGCCCGTCGCGCTCGGCGGAGGCGTCCAGGTCTTTGCGCTTGTAGCCGAACGTCTCCCGGACGGCGTCGAACGTCTGGTCGAGGTCGGCCTTGATGTCCGGCTGGGCGATGCGGTTGACGTACTTCCGCGCCCAGTCGTTGGCCCGGTCCGGCAGGCTGTGCGACTTGCGGAACCCGGCCAGCTCCTTCACCTTTCCCGGCGTCTCGGAGCGGAACACCACCCGCTTCATGCGGGCCGGGTCGAGCAGGTCGCCGCCGGGGCCGAGCAGCGCCGCCAGGTCGGCGACGGCGTTGCCGCCGTGGGCGTCGCCGAACAACAGCGGCGTCTGTTCCTGGGGTGACTCGTACGCCCGGCGGAGGGTCCGCGGCACCGCGTCCGCGAGGTAGGCGTGCAGCGCGGCGGCGGTCAGGGAGCCGTCACTGGCGACGCCGCTGCGCGTCTTGCCGGTAAAGGCCTCGAGCAGGTGGGAGCGCCAGATGCCGTGCCGGAGAGCGGCCGACTCGTGGGAGCGCTCGCCGGGCGCCGCCGCGAGCAGGGCGACGCACGTCGGCGAGTTGTCCAAGAGGTTTCGGAGTTCGCCCTCGTCGAGGCCGCCGGGGGCGAGATCGCCGGTGACGCCAAGCGGGTCGAGGTCAAGAAGCACGGTCACCTCCGGGCAGCGTGTCTTGTGAAGCGCCGCGAACAGGTCGGCAACCGCGACGGACGTACCCGGCAGGTCGGCGGGAAGTGTGTCGGCGCAGGCAAGGTAGCCGCGGCCCCTATGACTGTGGGCCCGGCCGATCAGCAGAACCAGCAACGAATCCGGCTTCCCGACGAGTTTGCCGAGGCGAGCCACATGCGATTCGATGCCAGCCTTCGTGGTGCGGTGGCCGGCGACCAGGACGCAGCGGTCGGCGGTGTAGCCGGCGGCGGGGAGGGCGCGCATGAACTCGGCCGCATCGGCGGCGGCGTAGGGGACCGGCGGTGCGGCCTCGAAGAACGTCTCAACGGCGATCACGAGAGCGGCACGGTTCGGCACGGAGGGTACCCCGGTGTGTTGGGGGGAGATTTTACGGGAGGTGCGCCACGGGAATCAAAGTGCGGAGGCGGGTACGACCAGCAGCGGCGGAGTGTCACCGCCCCATGTGCAAGAGGTGCTCGCGGTGCCGGAGTTGCTGGAGTCGCGGTAGCCCGCCGCAGCGCTCCAGGTACTCCGGGAAGACCTTCACGCCGTAAACGTGGTCGTCGAGGAACTGCCGGAACGCGGCCGAGTCGCGCTCCACGTCCATCCACAGGCGCAGGTGGTCCTCGTCGGAGAAGTACTCGCCGGGCATGTTGCCCGGATAGCTGCCGAACGGCACCTCGCAGACCGCGTCCACGCAGAGGAAGGGGATTGTCGTCAGGTGTGGGTTTCGGCGCATCTCCTCGTGCGGCACGAGCCGCTCACAGGTGATGATGACTCGCTTCGCCGCCCGCGCCAAGTCGTTGTCCGCCACCGACGGGCCGATGAACCGGGCGTTGCCGTACCGGTCGGCCTCGTGAACGTGGATCGCCGCCACGTCGGGGTAAAGGGCCGGCACCGCCGCGACCGTTTCGCCGGTGAACGGGCAAGCCAACGTCTTCGCCCCGCTGTGGGTGAACGTGTCCGTGCCCAACATGCTCCGCGCCGGCAGGAACGGCACACCCATCGCCGCCGCGGTGAAGCGCAGGGCGAGCGTGTAGTTCGTCCACTCGACGCACCTCAACCCGCCCTCGACCACCCGGCGGGCGTGCGGCGACAGCCCACGGGCTTCCAGGCCGAGGATGTAGGCCACGTCCACGAGTGCGAGGGTCTGCCCGCGGCCGGTCAAGTTGCCGGCGCACAGAATCTCGAAGTCGTGCGTGGACGTGTGGCCGGCGAAGCCGAGTTGCTGCCGGCCCTGCCGCAGGATTTCGTGCAGCACGGCCGTCGGGATGCGGTTCGTTCCGAAACCGCCGGCCGCGAAGTAGTCGCCGTCGCGGACGAACCGGCGGACGGCTTCGGCGACGGGCATCACCTTGTCGGTCAGCCCGCGCGGCTTGTCGCGGAAGGCGGCGCGGGCGGCGTCGGATGCGGTCATCGTACCGTCGTCCTACGCGGCCCGGTGGTATTCGGCCTTCATGAACTCGTGCCAGTTCCCCTCGGCGTCGCGGAACCGCGACCGCAGGAGACGCCGGCCGTCGGCCGTCAGCTCCCAGATGTCCTGGTACAGCGCCGTGGTTTGCGGGTCGGTGAAGCTCGGCCCCTCGGCGTCGAGCGTCAGCACGTCGCCTTCGAGGACGCCCTCGTAGACCCAGTGGTGAGTCATGCACGACGCGACGAAGGAGCCGACGAACTTGCCGCGGGCCGGGTCGAAGCCGAGCGTCATCCGGCTGGTCATCGGCGTGCCGTCCATGCCGGGCTGCAGCCACTCCGAGATCGTCCACAGGCCGCCGAGTGAAATGGTCTTGTCCGTGCCGGTGGCCGTCATCGGCGGTTGGTCCGGCCCCATCACGCACTCGGTTGTAAACGTCCAGTCGCCGACCATGCGGGTCAGCCAGTCGTGTTCGGGCTTCGGGGCGGGCGGTTGCATGGAACCCTCGGGGTGGAACGAGACCGCGGCGGGGTGCCACAGGTGTTCTCGTGTATACCGGGGTATCGGCTGACGGGTCGAGGTGAGTTGCGGCTATTTCTTCCGGCGGAACTCCTTGACCAGCTGTCGGAAGCGCGGGTCTTTACGGATCGATTCCAGGTCGCGGTCTTCTTCCATGTAGCGGAAGTCGCGGTAACCCAGTTCGACCGCCCGTCGCAACGTCACCAGCGCCAGGTCCGGCTGTTTCAGCAGGGCGTAGCGGCAGGCCAGGTTGTAGTGAGCGGTCGGGTCGTCGGGCCGCGAGGAGACCAGCTTCTTGTCGATCGTCAGCCCGTCGTGGAGGCGGCCCTTCGTCGTCAGGTTGCTGGCCTGCGCCCGCAGCACCTCGTGGAAGTCCGGGTTGCCGCAGAGGATGCGGCCGAAGAAGTCGAGCTCGAAATCGACCTGGTTGCGGTCCGCGAGGAACGAGAGTACGGACCCGGGCGGAAAACCCTCCCCGGCCGGCGGGGACGGGCGCTTACTCGGAGACGGCATGGCGGTCCCCTGTCAGGAGGCCGGACCGGGAGCGGGCACGTAGGCGAGAGGCGAACCCAGCGCCCAGTAGGATTATAACCTCACCCGCCGCCAGGGCAAACGGCCCCCGTCGGGGCAATTGTCACGAATTTCCAGTCGCGCCGGAAGCCCCGACACTTCCTCGCCCGCACAGGTTTCCGCCCGGCTGTGGAATTGCCGGTACTTCACACAATCCAGTCCGCCGGTTGCCGCGTCGTACGGGGGCGGCAGCTCATCCCCGGCGTCGGGCGGCACCTCCCCAGGTTGCCGAACCCTAACAGCCGGAAACGTTCCCGCACCCCGACCGGCCAACTCCTCTTGGACTCGGCCGGACGACCCCCAAGAATGGGGTTGGCCGCAGACCCCGTTCGACCGCCCCGAGGCAACCCCGTGGCCCTCTCGCCGCAACCCGATACTTCAGCCCCCGCCGAAACCCCCACCGTGGCGCTGGCCGCCGCCGCGCTGCCGGCGCCGGCGGCGCTTCCGGCACCGGCCGCCCGGTCGCGGTCGGCGATCGTGCTCACCGCCGGGTTCGTCGGCCTCATCGCCGGTTTGGCCGCGGGGTACGACCACTTCCGGAAGCAACCGGCCGAGTACGCCTCGAGCGGCGTGGTGTCCGGCCGCGACCCCGGGGCCGTGGTCGCTCCCGCCGTTCTGGAGCGTGCCGCCCGCAAACTCGACACGATGGGGCCGTTCGCCCCGCCACTTCCGGCGACGACGTCGGAGCGCGCCGCGTACCTGAACGAGCACCTCACGGTGGAAGCGCGGGACGGCACGTTTCACGTCGTGTTCCGCGGCCCGAACCCGGCCGACACGCCGAAGTATCTTCGGGCCGTGATCGACGCCTACGTCGCTGAGGGCACCCCGCGGCCGCAACCGACACCGCCGCTCCCGCCCGCCCCGAGTGCGGCCGTTACCCCGACCCCGACGCCGGTCAATTCCGGTGACACGATCGCCGCGGAGCGGCAGAAGCTCGAGCGCGAGCTGGCTGCGGTCACGGGGGAGAAGCTGCCCGCGGTCGAGACCCGGCTGGCGCAGAACAAGACCGCCCTGGCGACGACGCAGGGGAAACTCCGTGACGCCGACCGCGACTTGAAGGCGATCGACACCGCCGGCGCCGACAAGGCCCGCCGTACCGCCCTCATGAAGCAGTTCGGCGTGACACCCGACGCCGAGCCGCCGGTGGTGTCGAGCCCGGAGGAGAAGGAATTGTCGACGCAGCTGGTGTCGTTCCAGCGGAAGAAGGCCGAACTCGGCCGGCGGCTCGGGCCGGAACACCGCGACATCGTGGCGCTCGACGAGCAAATCCGCTTCGTGCGGGAATTGCTGGCGAAGGCCGCACCGCCGAAGCCGGCCACAGACGCCCTCGACCGCTACCGCGACGCGCTGACGGAGCGGTGGGCCAAGCTGAACACGGACGCCTCCGCACTGGCGGAAAGCGTGCAGCGTGACGAGGCCACGCTGGCAGCGGCCGCGCCGATTCGGGCCAAACTCGACCTACTCGCTGTGCGCCCGCCGGCACCCCAACCGTTCCCGGTGCAGCAGCCGACACCGGCCGCGAGTCCGACGCCCGCGCCTGCCGCCGTCGCGAGTGGGCCGGAGGTCATCAGTTCGCCGTCGGAGGGAGAACGCGTGTCGCCGCTGCTGGCCACTTCGCTGGTTCCCGGCGGCGCCATTGGCCTCGTCGGCGGCCTTGTGCTCGGTTTCCTCACGTCCCTTGCGTCTGCCGCAGTCGCCAACCGTCCGAAGCGAGTGGCACCGAAGGCCGCGCCGCCGAAGCCGGTCGTGCAGTCCGGGACGGTCCGCCGCACCGGCCTGACCCGCGTCGTGAAGTACGACGGCCCGCCTCTCGGCGTCCCCGTCCTCGGGTCGATCCCGCCGCTGCGGCTCGACCAGCCGGTGGAGAAGAAATCGGTCGAGGGCTGGTCGCCGGCTCTCGTGAGCTACGCCCGGCCGAGCGGTACGGAAGCGGAAGCCTTTCGCGCCGCCCGCCGGGCACTGACGGACGCCCTCGGCTCGGCCGGGCACAAGGCCGTCGTCGTGACCGGCCCCGGCGACGGCGGCGACGGCAAGACGACGACGGCCGCGAACCTGGCCCTCTCGCTGGCCCAGTCCGGGAAGCGCGTCGTGTTGATCGACTGCGACTACCGCGGCACGAAACAGCAGGAGCTGTTCCGCCTCGGCCGCCTCGGCGACTCCTTGAAGTCGGTACTGATGAACGACGTGGACCTGCGCGTCGCGGTGCGGACGTGCGACGTGCCGAACTTCTACATCCTCCCCGCCGGCCGCGGCCCCGTGGACGGCGCCGAGCTACTCACGCGGGCCAAGTTCAAGGACTTGGTGTCTGAACTGAAGGCGCAGTACGAGTACGTCGTACTTGACGCCCCGCCGACGACCGCGGAGAAGGAGTTGAAGGCGCTCGCCGAGCAGGCCGACGGGATGGTGCTGGTGGTCCGCGGCGGCGCGGACGCCGCGAGCCGCGTTGCGACGGCGACGAGCGACGTGGCGCGGGCGGGGAGCAAGGTGCTCGGCGCCGTGGTGACGGCGGCGCCGCCGCGACCGGCGGTTCCGCAGGCCGACCCCGCGGGGGCGACGGCGGTTTAGCGGGAGGGTTCTGGCGGTGTGGAGTCGTCCCCCTTCGCCCGCCGGAGTTCGTCGCGCAGACGCCGGTTCTCGTCCTCCAACTCCGCGACGGAACGGCGGCCCGAATTTCTCCCCGCCTGCGTGACTACCAGTACGACGACCGCGACGACAACTGGAACGAAGCACAGAAATCCGAGGAGCAGGATTTCTTGTGCGCCCAAGCCGGGGATGAACGCGAACACGGCTTCTCCTTCTGCGGCGTCACCGCTCAGCTGTCGTAGTAAAGGGTGAACTCGTAGGGGTGCGGCCGCACGCGCACGGCGGCCACCTCCTCCTCGCGCTTGTAGCGGACCCACGTCTCCACCACGTCCTCGGTGAATACGCCGCCCTGGAGCAGGAACTCGTGGTCGCGCTCGAGCGCCGTTAGCGCGTCGTCGAGCGTGGCCGGCATCCGCGGCAAGTCCTTCAGCTCTTCCGGGGGCATGTCGTAGATGTCCTTGTCGAGCGGCGGGCCGGGGTGTGTCTTGTTGCGGATGCCGTCCAGCATCGCCATCAGCATCCCGGCGAACGCCAGGTACGGGTTCGCCGCCCCGTCCGGGACGCGGTATTCGAGCCGCTTCGACTTCGCCCGCGCCGAGTAGACCGGGATGCGCACCGCAGCGGATCGGTTCCGCTGGCTGTACGCCAGGTTCACCGGCGCCTCGAAGCCGGGCACGAGCCGCTTGTAACTGTTCGTTGTGGGGTTGGTGATCGCGGCCAACGCCGGGGCGTGCTTCA
Source organism: Gemmataceae bacterium (assembly GCA_046350095.1). Lineage (GTDB taxonomy): Bacteria > Planctomycetota > Planctomycetia > Gemmatales > Gemmataceae > Urbifossiella. The sequence continues at coordinate 199,233 of JAXMBA010000008.1, read as the reverse complement.
GCAGCCCGCCGAGAGCGTACATCGCGGCGTCGGACAGGTTCGAGTAGTCGCTGCCGGCGAACAGGTTCGTGCCGTTCTTCCACAGGCTGACGTGGACGTGCATGCCGCTGCCGTAGTCGTCGAACAGCGGCTTCGGCATGAACGTGGCGGTCTTGCCGTGCTTACGGGCCACGTTCTTCACCACGTACTTGTACTTCAGTACCGCGTCGGCCGCGCTCACCAGGTCGTCGTAGCGCACGTTGATGGCCGACTGCCCCGCCGTGGCCTTCTGGTGGTGGTGGCTCTCGACCGTCAGCCCGCACTCCTCCATCGCCAGCATCATCTCGCTCCGCAGGTCGTGCGTCGCGTCGGTGGGCGGGCACGGGAAGTAGCCCTGCCGGTACGGCACCTTGTAGCCCAGATTCGGCTTCTCGCGGCGGCCGGTGTTCCACGCCGCCTCCGCGCTGTCGAGGGAGTAGAAGGCCGAATGCGTGGTCTGGTCGAAGCGCACGTCGTCGAAGACGAAGAACTCGAGCGACGGGCCGACCATCGCGGCGTCGGCGGTGCCGGTGCTCTTCATGTAGTTGACGGCCTTTCGGGCCACGTTCCGTGGGTCCTTGCTGTAGTCCTCTTTCGTGAGCGGGTCCTGGATGTTGCACAGCATCGCCAGCGTCACGTCTCTGGCGAACGGGTCGATGAACAGGGTGTCCGGCTGCGGGACGAGCAGCATGTCCGACTCGTTGATGGGCATCCAGCCGCGGAGGCTGGAGCCGTCGAACCCGATGCCGTCCTCGAACACGTCCTCGGTGACGGCCCCGGCGGGAACGGTGAAGTGCTTCCACAGGCCGGGAAAGTCCATGAACCGGAGGTCCACGGCCTTCACCTCGCGTTCGCGGAGGAGGGCCAGAACTTCGCGCGGCGTCCGGACGGGTTCGCGGGTCGGCACGGGGTCGGTTCCCTGGGTGGGGAGAGAAGCAGTGCGAACGGGGGAGAGGAACCGTGCGTGGGTGTCGTTATAGTGTTGAACGCCCGTGGGTTGCAACCCACGGGCTTCACCCTACCCTCGGCTCGTGCGCAGGATCAGGAGGAGCAGCAACAGCGGCACCAGCAGCAGCTCAGGCGTGTCCAGCGCCCACCGCCAGACGGCCTGGACGCCGCGCCGACCGGCCCGGTGAGCCCGCCCCTGGGCCGACACACGGCGCAGCCAGGCGTACTCGCGGCGCAGCGCGTCGCGGCCGCGGCGCCAGTCGGTGGCCAGCGCCAGCCGCTGATCCGGGAGGAATCGGCGAAAGGTGTCGAGGATCAGCGGTTGCCGCACAAGAGCGGCGCAGACCCCACCCGGTTCGCCGACGCCACCCATAACGCCTTTCACGTCAGGCAACGATGGCCGAACGGCCCGAACGGCTTCGAGCAGGACCATGACGCGGACCGGAGTGTCGGCCGGGTCGTCCGGGTCGCCGAAGACGAGGCCGACACGGTCCCACCCGCGCCTCAGTCGCCGGACGGCCGCGAGCCGGGTGTACACCCAGCGCCGCCCCTCCGGCAGTTCGTCGGCGAGCGGCAGCACGTCGGCCGACGGCGGAAGTTCGTCCACCACATCGAACGACGGGGCGGCACGCGGCGGGGTCGGTTCTTCGAGGAGGGCGTACCGCGGGGGCGCCTCGGTGAAGGCGATCAGCGCCTGGGCCAGCCGCGTCATCCCTTCGGTGACGAGTTCGGGGTGAAGGAGCTGGTGCGGGCGGAGGCGGTCCATCCGGTCGATCGCCCGCACTTCCGCCTCGGCGGCGTCGACGGGGCCAACGGGGAATCCAAGAAGCACGTTCGGATCGGGCGGCCAGTCGGCGTCCGGCGGGAGGTCGAGCCATGACCGCAGGAGGGCGACGTCCACGGTAGGATTAATCGGAGCCGCCGAGGGTGTTCAGGGCTTCGACCACGGTGTCGTACAGCGCCCAGTGGTTGTCCAGGTTGGTGATCCGCAGCAGCTCGCGGATGTTCGGATTCACCCCGGCCAGCACCAGTTCGCTGCCGCGCTCGGCGCACACGCTGTGGCAGCGGAGCAAGAACGTGATGAACGCCGAGCCGAAGTACCGGACGGCGGCCAGGTCGACGATGATCTGGCCGGGCGGGTCGGCCTTCAGCGGGGCGAGCACGAGCTGCGCCGCGGGTTCCAGCAGCGTCTCGGGCAGGTGCTCGACCTGCGGCGACGGCACGATCACGGCCACGTCGCCGTGCCGGCGCACCTGAAAAAATTCGTTGGCCAGGTCCGCGTCGGAGGCCATGCGCGTATCCTTCGGTCGGGGCAACTCCCCCCAGCGTAACCCCGCCGGTGCGGGGACGCAAGCAGCCGTCGACGGCTGCCTGAGCCTGTACGCACCGCCGGCTTCCTGGGTTCGAAGGAACTCGTGCGGCGGTCGGGTTTTTCGCTATCATAGCCGACGGTTTTGGGGCGGTGGCGACTCACCGGAAACTGCCCCGCGTCTTGCCACCCCCATGAGCAATTCCCCGGGTCCGCACGCGGAGCCGGCTGGGCACCACCAGTCGTTCTGGCTGTGGGTCATGTGCCTGACCGGCGTCGATTACTTTTCCACCCTCGGCTACCAGCCGTCGATCGCCTACGAGAATGCCGGGCTGCTGGCCCCCGTGGCGACCATCGTGTTGGTGCTCGTCACGCTGTTCGGGGCGCTCCCGATTTACTCCCACGTAGCGGCCCGGTCGCACGAGGGGCAGGGCTCGATCGGGATGCTCGCCCGGTTGGTTTCCGGCTGGGGCGGGAAGATCCTCGTCCTCGTGCTGCTGGGGTTCGCGGCCACCGACTTCGTCATCACCAAGACGCTCTCGGCCGCCGACGCCGCGGCCCACCTCATAACCAACCCGCACTGGCCGCTGGACGTGCCGACCGACGCCGAGCGGACGCGTCAGGCGATCTACGTCACGTCGTTCCTGCTGGTGGCACTCGGGGCGTCGTTCATGCGGGGTTTCCGGGAGGTCATCGGCCTGGCGGTCGGGATCGTGGGTCTGTACCTCGCCCTGAACGTGATCGTCGTCGGGGGAGGTGTGGCGTACCTCGTCGACCACCCCCAGCTGTTCGACACCTACCTCTCGAGGGTCCGTGCGGGCGAGTGGCACCTGAAGGACCTGAGCCACCTCCCGGTGTCCGGCACGAGCCTGCTGTCGATCCTGGCCATCAGTGTGCTGATCTTCCCGAAACTCGCCCTCGGCCTGTCGGGGTTCGAGACCGGGGTGGCGGTGATGCCACTCGTCCGCGGGGCGGCGGGCGACGACCCGGCCGCGCCCCGCGGGCGGATCGCCGGCACCCGCAAGCTCCTCGTCACCGCGGCCCTGATCATGTCCGTGTTCCTGACCGGGTCGTCGGTGGTAGTCGCGTGTCTGGTGCCCGCCGAGCACCTCACGCGCGTCGGCGTCGACGGGGTGGAGAACCACGACATTCCGGACGCGGCCCTGAAGGCGAAGGACCGGGCACTTGCGTACATCGCCCACGCCGAGAACCCGGACGGCAAGTTGCTGCCGTTCTTCGGCGAGTGGTTCGGCACGCTCTACGACGTCAGCACGGTCGTGATCCTGTGGTTCGCCGGGGCCAGCGCCATGGCCGGGCTGTTGAACCTGGTGCCTCGTTACCTTCCTCGGTACGGGATGGCCCCCGAGTGGGCGCGGGCCACCCGGCCGCTGGTGCTGCTGTTCACGGTCGTCAACCTGGTCGTGACGGTGATCTTCCGGGCGAGCGTCGAGGCCCAGGGGGCGGCCTACGCGACCGGGGTCCTGGTGCTGATGTCGTCCGCCGGGGTGGCGTCGGTCATCGACGTCTGGCGAAGGCGGACCGGCCCGTGGTACGCCCGCACGCCGTGGGGGTTCGGCATCATCACCCTGGTCTTCGTGTACACCACGACCGCGAACGTGATCGAGAAGCCGGACGGGATCAAGATCGCCGGGTTCTTCATCCTCGCCATCCTGGTCACGTCGTTCTGGTCGCGGTTCGCCCGCAGCCGCGAGTTGCGGTTCGGCGGGTTCAAGTTCGCCGACCCGCACTCGCACTTCCTGTGGGACACGATCCGCCACCTCGAGCTGACGATACTGGTGCCGCACCGCCCCGGCCGCCGCTCGCTCGCGGACAAGGAGGCTCAAATCCGCCTGGAACACCGCATCCCGTCCGAGCTGATGGTGGTGTTCGTGCAGGTGGAATTGTCCGACGCGAGCGACTTCGAGAACGACCCGGTGCTGGAGATCGTTCAGGAGGAGGGGCGGTACATCATGCGCATCACCGGGGCGGCGTCGATCTCGCACACCCTGGCGGCACTGGCCCTGGAGATGGGGAAGGTGGGCCGCCCGCCCGAAATCCACTTCGGCTGGACGGACGAGACGCCGGTGAGCGGCACGCTCGGGTTCCTGCTGTTCGGCGAGGGGAACGTGCCGTGGATGGTCCGCGACCTGATCCGCCGGGCGGAGCCGGAGGAGGCGAAGCGGCCGCTCATCATCATCGCGGGAACAGCTTGAGAGGCGCCCTCACTGGGGGCCGTCCCAGTAGGCGATTTCGCCGCGGCCGCCGGTGGCTGCCGCGGCGGTGAGTAGCAGTCCGCCTCCGGCGTCGAACTCGGCCGCCGTCACCGGGCCGGTGTGGCGGCGGAGGCCGACCAGTTCAACCCCGGTCCGAACGTCCCAAAGCTTCACCTCGCCGGTCGCGCCGCCGCTGACGAGCGTCCGCCCGTCCGGCGACACCGCCACGGCCGTCACCCGACCGACGTGCCCCAACAGCGTCACTTCCTCGCGGGCCGGGGTGACCGACCAGACGCGAAGCGAGCTGCCGCGGCCGGCGGTCACGAGCCGGTCTCCGGCCGGGAAGAAGCGGAGGAGCCACAGCCCGTCGCCGTGCCCGGCCACCTCCGCGATCGCCTGCTCCGACCCGGCGGCCCACACCCCGACGTGGTTGCCCGTGGTCGGCGCCGCCACCCGCTCACCGTCCTCGGACAGCGTCAGGTGTCGCACCGGCGTTCCGGTCGCGGTGTCCACAGACATCACAGGAGCGCCGTCGGCCACACCACGCACCACGATCCGGCCCCGCTCGCCGCCGACCGCCAGCCGTGCGCCGGTGGCCGAGAGCGTCGCCGCGGAGACGCCGCCGGTGGGCATCTCGACGCGCAGCACCGCTGTGGGCGTCGCCCCGAACGTCCACACGACCGCGGCCCGGCCGGCAAGTTCGACCCCTACGGGCGGACCGTCCCCCGGACAGCGGATGGCCACGATCGGCCCGCGCCCGCCGGGCGGCACGCGCCTCGGCGTCGCCCCGCGCTGGAGGCCGACCTCGACCGAACCGTCGGCGTAGGCGACGGCGTAGCCGCGGCCGTCCGGGTGGGCGGCGACGGCGGTCACCGTTCCGGGGAGTTCGCGGGCCGTCGTCCCTTCCGGGTCGGCGGTCAAGTCCCAAATCTTCAACACGCCGTCCTCGGCGACGGTGACGAGGGAGCGACCGTCGGGCCCGAAGCCGCCCCCACGGACGGCCGCGTCGTGCCCGCGGAGCAAGGCACGAGTCGCGCCGCTCGCAGCGTCGAGCACCCGCACGCCGCCGTCGGCCCCCCCGCAGGCAACGAGCGAGCCGTCGGGGCTGACGCAGGCGGCGGTCGCGCCGCCGGCCGGCCCCTGGAGTGTTCGGATTTCCCGGCCGTCGCGGTCGAAGAGGCGAACGTTCCCGTCGCCACGACCGGCGGTCGCCAGTACCCATCCGGCCCCGTCCGGCAGCACGCCGCACCACCCGGCACCGTCCACGCCGCGAACCTCCCCGACGGCACGGCCGGTGTCGGCGTCCCACACCCTTACCGAGGTGCCGAGGGTGAAAGCGGACCGGGCGTCGGGCGAAAGCGCGACGGCTGCGACCGGCTCACCGGCCTCCCAGGTTCGCTCGGCGCGGCGATCGGCCGCGTTCCACAGCACGACGACGCCGAGTCCCGTGCCGACCAGAACGTGGCGGCCGTCCGCGGCCACCGCGAATGCCGTGACAGGGCCGGGGATCGCCGGTGGTGGCGCCACCGCCACAAGGCCGCCGTTCGCGCCCACATTCCAGACGCGTAGTACTCCGTCGCTCCCGGCGGACAGCAACTTCGCCCCGCCGTTCAAGAAGGCGACCTGCCGCACGCCGCTCGTGTGGGCAGCGACCGTGCCCAGTAAAGTGCCGGCCGCGCGGTCCCAGAGGACGACGGTGCCGTCGGCGTGGCCCGTCGCGGCGCGGGTTCCGTCGGAGTTGAGTGCGAGCGTCCGCGCCCCGGGCGGGCCCGTGGCCGAGAGGCGCTCGACGCGGCCGAGTTGCCCGAGGTAGCCGAGGGCGAACCCGGGGTTGTCGTTGTTCAGCGACGCGGCCGTCCGCGCGCCGGCCAGCGACTCGGCCATCTGAAGTCCGTCGCCGGCGCGCCAGGCCAGGAACGCGTTGCGGACGTGGCGGGCGTACTCGCGCTCGCGGTCGGCCCGCGCCCGCACGGCCAGCGTGTTGTCGCGGTCGGTCCGCAACTGCACCGTCTCGCGGGCGTGCCACACGCCGAGGCTGCTGAACACCAACGCGACCAGCACCACGACCGCCAGCGCCACCGCCTGGTCGTTGCGGCGGAGCCACCGGGCGGCGCGGCCGGTCCACTTCAGCGGCCGGGCCAGCGTCGGCAGGCCGTCGAGGAACCGCCGCAGGTCGTCGGCCAGGTCGATCGCCGTGCGGTACCGCTTCGCCGGGGCGCGGCTCATGGCCTTCAGGCAGATCGCCTCCAGGTCGCGCGGGATTTCGGCCCGCAGTTCCCGCGGCGGGACGAGCCGACCGTCGATGGCCTGGCGGAGGATCTCCACGTCGCTCGCCCCGTCGAACGGCGGCCGGCCGGCGAGCAGTTCGTACAGGATGACGCCGAGGGCGTACACGTCGGCGCGAACGTCCACGTCCTCGTGCCGGGCCTGGGCCTGCTCCGGGGCCATGTAGCGCGGCGTGCCGAGCACCTGGCGCGTGGCCGTCTCGCCGGCGGCGGGGGCGGCCAGTTTGGCGAGGCCGAAGTCGAGGACCCGCGGCACGTAGTTCTCGCCGCGGAGGTTCACCGACCCGGGCGGCGGCCCCTGGTCGGCCGGGAGCCCCTTCGACTCCATCAGCAGGATGTTGTTCGGCTTGAGGTCCCGGTGCAGGACGCCGCGGTCGTGGGCGTGCTGAACGGCGTCGGCGATGGTGGCCACCAGCCGGGCGGCCTGCCGCGTCGGCACCGGAAACGCCTGTCGGTCGAGCCACTCGGCGAGCGTCCTGCCGGGGCAGAATGCGGTGGCAACGAACGACAGCGGCCCGATCTCGCCGGACTCGTAGACGGGGACGAGGTTGGGGTGGTCGAATTCGGCCGCGGCCCGCGCCTCGCGCGCCAGCCGGCGACGGGCGTCGGCATTGAGGAGCATCTCGGGCCGCGGGATCTTCAGCGCCACCTCGCGTTTCAGTTTCGGGTCGTAGGCGAGGAAAACGAGGCCGCAGCCGCCCTTCCCGAGTTGCCGGCGCAGCTCGTACCGCCCGATTCGGTGCGGCCCGTTCGGCAGCGGCGGCGGCTGGGTGCAGACGTCGGGGAGGAGCTCGCTGAGCGATCCCTCGTTGCCCGGCTGAAGGGCGAGGGTGGCGGCTTTGCCGTCGGCCGCGCCGATCCCCTGGTCGTAGGCGGCGAGCATCCGCGCCAGGTGTTCGTCGAGGTGGAGCAGTTCGGCCGAACTCATGAGGCGGAGCCGGTGACGTGGGATGGGGCGGCAAGTGCGTCCAGGGCTCAGTGTACCATAACGACGACGGGCGACCCCAACCGATTTCACTACCGGGGGACGGCGATGCGAGCGTTCGTGGTCCGCGGCGGCTTCGGCTTCGACCACCTGACGCACGAGGACCGGTTGGACCCCGTGCCCGGCCCGGGTCAAGTGCTGGTCCGCGTCCGAGCGGCGTCGCTGAACTACCGCGACCTGCTCGTGGCCCGCGGCGAGTACAACTCGAAACTGCCGCTGCCGCGCGTGCTGGGCTCCGACGCGGCGGGGGAGGTGTTGGCGGCCGGCGAAGGCGTTCAAGTTTGGAAGCCGGGCGACCGCGTGACCGGGTGCTTCTTCCAGGAGTGGGCGGACGGGCAACTCACGGAGCGGGCAGCACGGTCGGCGCTGGGAGCGGATCTCGACGGAGTGCTGGCCGAACTCGTCGTGTTTGAAGAGGGCGGGCTCGTCGCCACTCCCGAGTATCTGTCAGACGAGGAGGCTGCAACGCTGCCGTGCGCGGGCGTCACGGCATGGCACGCGATTCTCGCTGCCCGGCAGGGCAAGCGAGGACTAGCGGCGGATTGCACCGTACTAGTCCAGGGGACGGGCGGCGTGTCCGTCTTCGCACTCCAGTTGGCGAAAGCGTTCGGTGCCCGGGTGCTGCTGACGACTCGGAGTGCTGAAAAGGCAAAGCGGGCTATCGAGCTCGGCGCCGACGCCGTGTGCGTCACCGCCGACACGCCGGACTGGGACCGGTGGGCCCGGGAGCAAACCGGCAAAGTCGGGGTCGATCTCGTCGTGGAAGTGGGCGGGGCAGGGACGATGGAGAAGTCACTGCGGGCGGTGCGATACGGCGGCGACATCGCCTTGATCGGCGTGCTGTCCGGACCGGGGGCATTCAACCCCATCCTTGCGGTGATGAAAGGGGTGACCGTCCACGGCATCTTCGTCGGCTCCAGGGAGCACCTCGAATCATTGGACGGCGTGTTGCACTCCCACAGGATTCGCCCGGTGATCGACCGCGTATTCCCGTTCGAGGACACCCGGGCGGCATTCGACCACCTCGCGGCCGGGGGGCACGTGGGCAAGGTCGTCGTCGCGCTCTAGCCTCCCGCGGCTCGAGGCCGTATCCAGCCTGTTTCGGTATTCCCGGAGACACTCGGCATGGGCTTCCGCTGCGGCATCGTCGGCCTCCCCAACGTCGGCAAATCGACCCTGTTCAACGCCCTCCTCTCGACCATGCAGGCGCAGGCGGCCAACTACCCGTTCTGCACCATCGAGCCGAACGTCGGCCGCGTCGAGGTGCCCGACCCGCGGCTCGACACGCTCGCCAAGATCGCCGGCTCGGCGAAGCTCATCCCCACGCAGCTGGAGTTCGTGGACATCGCCGGCCTCGTCCGCGGGGCCAGCAAGGGCGAGGGTCGTGGTAACCAGTTCCTGTCGCACATCCGGGAGGTGGATACGATCCTCTACGTCCTCCGCTGCTTCGCCGACGACGAGATCACGCACGTCGAGGGGAGCGTCGACCCGCTCCGCGACGCCGAGGTGGTCGAGCTCGAACTCATCCTCGCCGACCTGGAGAGTCTGGAGAAGCGCGTCCCCGCGACGCAGAAGAAGGCGAAGGCCGGCGACCGCGACGCCCAGGAGGTGATCGGCCTCATGGAGCGCGTCCTGAAGGTCGTCTCCGACGGGAAGCCGGCGCGGGCGACGGCCACCCGCGACGAGGTCGAGCGGAAGCAACTGGCGAACATGCAGCTGCTCACGACCAAGCCGGTGATGTTCGTGTGCAACGTGGACGAGGCGTCGGCCGCGACCGGGAACGCCCTGTCTGCGAAGGCCGAGGCGATGGCCAAGGAGCGCGGCGCCCCGTGCGTCGTGGTGTCGGCGAAGATCGAGTCCGAAATCTCGATGCTGCCCGAGGAGGAGAAGGCCGACTTCCTGGCCGCGATCGGCCTGACGGAAACGGGCCTGGCCCGCGTCATCAATGCGGGTTACGGGCTGCTCGGGTTGGTGACGTTCTTCACCGTCGGCCCGAAGGAAGCACGGGCGTGGACGATCCCGTCCGGGACGCTCGCCCCGCAGGCGGCCGGGGTCATCCACACCGACTTCGAGCGCGGCTTCATCCGCGCCGAGACGGTCGGCTACTCGGACTTCGTGGAGTTGGGCGGAGAGGCTGGCGCGAAGAAGGCCGGCCGCTTCCGCCTGGAGGGGAAGGAGTACCCCGTCCAAGACGGGGACGTGCTGCACTTCCGGTTCAACGTGTGACGGCCGCGGGTCAGTTCGGCAGTTCCTTGATGTAGATGTTCTTGAACCAGAGCGGGTCGCCGTGAAACTGGAGTTCCACCGGCCCCGCGGCCGGCAGCGCCTTCCCCTTGTCCCAGTAGTTCGGCAGCGCGGCGCGGTCCACCACCAGCTCGTTGTTCAGCTTCACCGTCACCTTGTCGCCGACCATGGTGATGTGGAACGTGTTCCACTCGCCGACCGGCCGGTCGGCCTTCTTCAGCGGAATCTTGCCGACCTTCTGCCCGGCCTTGAGCGTCGCCGCGGCGTCCTTCGTGTCGGTGCCGGCCGGGTACGGCGTGTTCCACAGCCCGCCGGAGCCGGTGTGCTTGTCCACGCCGCTGGCGCCCGAGGACAGGTCCGAGTCCCAAATCTGTACCTGCGGCTGGCCCCGGAGGTAGAGGCCGCTGTCGCCCTTGGCCTCGATCTTCCAGTCGAGCAGGAGCTCGAAGTTGGCGTAGTCCTTCTCGGTGACGAGGCTGACGCCCCCCTTCCCGTCGCAGTGGATCGCGCCGTCCACGACCTTCCAGTGCTCGGCGGCCGTCTTCGACCGCGTGGCCTGGAGCTCGGCGAGCTTCGCGGGGGCGAGCTTGGCCCGCTCGGCCATCGTGGTGTGCCCCTTCCAGCCGGTCAGGTCCTTGCCGTTGAACAGGGCGACGAATCCGGCCGGCACCTTGGGGGCGTCGGCGGCGATTCCGACCGGCAGGAACGCGGCGGCGAGCGGGACGGCCAGTAGTGCGGCTCTCATGTGCGGCTCCGGGGGAGGGGATGGGGCCGGGTCAGCGTACCTCTCCCGCGGGTGTTGGCAACGGGTAACCCGCCCCGCGGTTCACGTTGACACCCACGTCCGCCGGAGGGTAGAAACCCGCCGCGGCCGTCGCCCACGGCCCGCAGCCCGGCACCCGCAGGACGCGCTACATGCCGCAGGCCCTCCCCGCCGTCCCCACCGAGCCGCCGCCGACGGCGGTCGTGGACGTGTCGGTGTGCATCGCCAACTGGAACTGCTGCGACCTCCTCCGCCGCTGCCTGGAGTCCCTCTACGACCAGCCGCAGGGCGTGGCGTTCGAGGTCGTGGTCGTCGACAACGCGTCCAGCGACGGCGCCGCGGACATGGTCGCCGCCGAGTTCCCCGGCGTGACCCTGGTGCGGAACGCCGAGAACCGCGGCTTCTCGACGGCCAACAACCAGGCCGCGGCCCTGGCGAGGGGGCGCTACTTCTTTTTCCTGAACAACGACACCGTCGTCCCGCCGGACACGCTGCGGAAGTTCCTCGAGTTCGCGGAGGCGAACCCGGCCGTCGGCATGGTCGGCCCGCGGCTCCGCGGCGGCGACGGGAGCGCGCAGATCTCCTACCGCCGCCGGCCGACGCTCGGGGCCCTGCTCCACCGCGTCAGCCTCCTCCGCTGGACGGGACTGTTCCGCCGGGCGTACTACGACTACCGCCGCGACTCGTTCGACCCCGAGGGCGTGCGCCCGGTCGAGGTGCTGATGGGGGCGGCGGTGTTCCTGCCGCGGGCGGTGTTCGAGGACAGCGGCCGGTGGGACGAGCAGTACCGCTTCGGCGGCGAGGACATCGACCTGTCCACGCAGGTCGGCCGGCGGCGCGAGCTGGTGTACGTCGGCGACGTGGAGGTGGTGCACTACGGCCGCGTGTCGAGCCGGAAGAACATCGGCTTCGCGGCGCCGAACGTGGCGATCGGCTACGTCCACTACTTCCGCAAGGCCGGGGCGACGCCAGCGGCCCTGCGCGTGTACAAACTGTTCGTCACGGCGGACGCGCCGGTGCAGTGCCTGGCGAAGGCCCTGCAGGGGCTTGTGCGGTTGGCCAGCGGCCGGACCGAGAAGGCCCGCAAGAGCTGGCTCGCCGCACGCGGGCTGTGGCACTTCATGACGCGCGAGCTGGTCCGCTTCTGGCAGGCGTGACCGGGCCGGTCGCGCCCCGGCTCCGAGTATCAGGCGACTTCGACGCCGGCGGCAGAACCGTGCCCGGAATGGTCGCGGTGCCGGGCCGCCACGGGTCCGGCCGCGCGGCCGCGGGCGCCGCGGTCCGCGGGGTCGTCGCGGCCGCGGGCGTCACGGCCGCCGGCGCGGGCAGGATCGCTGGCGTGGCCGGCACCACGGGCCCCGAAGGCAGCGGCGCGGGCCGCGGCTCGGCGACCGTCGGGGCCGGCTGCGTCACAACGCCGGGACCGTTCGGCACCCCGGCGCGGGGGCCGTTCGTGATCCACGGCGGGGCCGGGAAGACGAGCCGCGTCGGCCCCTGCGGCGCCGGCCGCGGCGGGTACTGTGCCGCGGCGGGGGCGGCGCCGCCGATCACCGCGACGAGGCCGAGCAACTTTCGGGCAAGGGTCATCGGTCGATCCTCCGTCACGGGCGGGTCGGCGTCACCGAAACCCGAACGTCCCCTTCATCGGACACGACCTTCGTAATCCCCGCCGCCCGCACCACCGATTCGGATGGAGTTGGTGCGGCGCGGCCGCACGACCCGCACACCTTGCCCCGCTTCGCGCCGCCCGCTTGACCCGCTCAGCTACGATGGGTCACCGCGAACCCGGGAGCAGGCCGTGAGCCGGTTCTGGCAGCACTTCGTCACCAACGGCGGGACCGATCCCGTCCCGGCCGATAACGGCTCGCCGCCGGACGACGGCGAGGCACTCGACGCCTTCTCGAACGCCGTCGTGAACGTGGCCGAGAATCTGCGGCCGGCGGTGGTGAATCTCCGCGTCGGTCGGCGCGGCCGCGGCGGGAGCGGCTCCGGGGTGCTGTTCGCACCGGACGGCTTTCTCGTCACGAACCACCACGTCGTCGGCCGCGCCGACGACGTGCGCGTCCGCCTCCACGACGGCACCGAACTGCGCGGCCGCGTCGTCGGCAACGACCCGTGGACCGACCTGGCCGTGGTCCGCGTCGAGGGTGACCGGTTTCCGCACGCAACACTGGGCGACTCGGCGAAGCTGAAAGTCGGGCAACTGGCCGTGGCCATAGGCAGCCCGCTCGGCTTCGAATCGACGGTGACTGCGGGCGTGATTTCGGCGCTGGGCCGCACCCTGCGGAGTGTCAGCGGGCACCTGGTGGACAACGTCATCCAGACCGACGCCGCGCTGAACCCCGGCAACAGCGGCGGCCCGCTCGTGGACAGCCGCGGCCGCGTGGTCGGAATCAACACGGCGGTCATCCAGCCGGCGCAGGGCATCTGTTTCGCCGTGCCGGTGAATACGGCGAAGGCGATTCTGCCGCAGTTGCTGAAGCACGGCCGTGTGGTCCGCGGCTACCTCGGCCTGCACGCCCGGCAGGTGCCGGTGGCCCCGGACCTGCGGCAGCGCTACGGTCTGGAGCAGCGGACGGGCGTGGAAATTCTTATGCTGGAGGAGGACGCTCCGGCCCAGACGGGCGGGCTGTGGATCGAGGACGTGGTGGTCGGCTTCGCCGGCCGGCCGGTGTCGGACGTGGACGACTTGCACCGACTGCTGACGGCGCACCCGGTCGGCATCCCGGCGGCGGTCGTGGTTCTGCGTGAGGGGCGGCGGTTGGAGCGGACGGTGGTACCGGCGGCGTACCCTTCCTCGGCAGTGACGAATGACGAATGACGGCGAGCGATTCCGTCATTCGTCATTCGTCATTCGTCATTTATCATTTGGCCGAACCGAGCTTCTTGAACTTGATGTCGCTGTACTCCACCCGCATCGACGCGTACCCCGCGTGCGCCTGGAACGCGATAATCCCCGCCGTCGGGGCGGCCTTCGCGTCCTTGCCCGGCAGCGTCGGGAAGTCCTGGTCCACCATCGTCTCGCCGTTGATCTTGATGGTAATGCGGTGGCCCTTCGCCAGGACGTAGTATTCGTTCACGCCGTCCTCCTTCACCGCGGCCTTGAACTTGGCCGGGTCGGACGCCTTCATCATCCCGCCGACGCCCTCGCCGTACAGGCTGCCCCAATACCCCTTGCCCACGTCCACCTGCGGGCCGCGCACGCGGTAGGGATTCTTGTCGCCGTCCTTGTCGATGCGCTCGCTGCGAATCTGGACGCCGCTGTTGCCGACGCCGCCCTTGAGCACCACCTTGCACGTCAGCTCGAAGTCGGCGTACTTGGTCTTGCTGCACAGGAAGGTGTTGTACTTCGGGTCTTCCTTCGTCTCGCCGACGACCTTGCCGTCGGACACGGTCCAGATGTCCTTCCGGCCCTCCCAGTTGTCGGGGTTCAGGAAGGCGGCGGTGTCGTCGCCGGGCTGGACGGCGGGGGCGGGGGCGGCGGCGAGGACCGCGGCCAAGGCGGTCGCGGCGAACGCGACCAGGTGGGGGAGGCGCATGCGGGGCTCCGGGAGGGACCGGCCGGCGGCCGGGCCGTGATAGCATCCGCGGCCGCCCCCCGACAGGCAAGGGGCGGTTGCCCGCGGCCCCAATGTCCGTAGCCTTCTCCGCACCCGCCAGTATCCCGTCCCCGGAGAGCCGCATCGTGTCGTCCGTCACCAAGTGGCTCGTCCTCACCGTCGCCGCCGTCGGGTTCTTCTTCGACACCTACGAGCTGCTGATGTTCCCCGTCATCGCCGCCCCGGCGCTGGGCGAGCTGTTGAAGGTGGACCTCGACAACGAGCAGGTGACCCTGTGGGTCGGCCGGATGCTGTGGATCGCAGCCGTGTGCGGCGGCGTCTTCGGCCTGCTCGGCGGGCTGCTCATCGACCGCCTCGGCCGCAAGCGAGTGATGGTCGCCAGCATCCTCATTTACTCGTTCAGTCCGGTCGCGGCGGCGTTCAGCACCGAGCTGTGGATGCTCGTGCTGTTCCGCTGCACCACCTTCATCGGCGTGTGCGTGGAAATGGTGGCCGCGGTCACCTGGCTGGCCGAACTGTTCGAGGACAAGAAGGCCCGCCAGCTGGCCATCGGTTGGACGCTGGCGTTCGCGTCCGTCGGCGGCCTGTTCGTGTCGCTGGTGAACAAGGCGGCCGTCGCCTACGGCGCGTCGCTCCCCGCCCTGCCGCTGCCCGACGGCTTCGACCAGCACGCCCCGTGGCGGTACACGCTACTGACCGGCCTCGTGCCGGGCGTGTTCATCGCGCTGCTGCTGCCGTTCGTGCCCGAGTCTCGGGTGTGGGCGGCGAAGAAGGCGGCCGGCACCCTACGCCGCCCCGCTTTCGGCGAGCTGTTCGCACCCGGCCTCATCCGCGTCACGCTGGTGTCCACATTCCTGTCGGCGTGCGGCTACGCCGCGGCATTCGGGGCGCTGCAACTCACGCCGCCGCGGATTGTACCCGGCCTCCCCGAGTTCTCGGAGCGACGCGCCGAGCTCGGCAAGGAAGCGAAGGTGCTCGACGCGCGCAAGGAACTGCTGGCGAAGGTGACGGACGAGAACGACAAGCTGAAGGGTGGCGACAACCTGAAGGCCCGCTACGCCCAGTTGAAGCAGGACAAGGCCGAGTTGAAAAAGGCGGGGCAGGACCGTGGCGCGACGATTCAGTTCTGGCAGGAACTCGGCGGCCTGACCGGCCGTGTGCTGCTGGCCGTACTGGTCGTGTACGTCGCGGGTCGTTTGCTGCTGCGGTTGTTCGTCGTGCCCGGGTTGCTGCTCTTCCCCATAACCTACTACCTCCTGTTCCCCGATCAGCCTGGGCTGTTCGTGGTCGGCATCTTCCTGTGCGGGCTCTGCACAGTGGCACAGTTCAGCTACTTCGGCGAGTACCTGCCGAAGGCGTTCCCGATGCACCTCCGCGGCACGGGCGGGAGCTTCGCACTGAACGTCGGCGGCCGCATGGTCGGCACGTCAGCCGCGTTTCTCACGACAAACGTCGTCGCCCCGATGATGCCGTCCGAGAGTGCGTTCCGGCAGGTGGCGATGGCCGCGGCCGTGGTCGGGGGCGGGGCCTACCTGCTGGCATTCGCACTGTCGTTCGTGCTTCCAGAGGTGCAGGAAGAAGCCGAGGCTCGCGGCGGATAAATGATTCTTCCGCTCACCCCCACACCGGGTCGCGGAAACATGTCACGTGGCTTGAACGACAGGCATCGGGGCCGCTTCTACAAGCGCCACATGACCTTCCGCGAGCCGGCCGCCGCGCGACATCACCCGCCGCCGCGCGGCGGCCGGCTTGCCGGGCATGTAAGCACCTCCGTCCCCCGCCGGTATCCGTAGATTTGGGAGTGACGCGGCGGCCGCACGTTCGCACCTTCGGCACGGCGTTCGCTCCCCGCTCGCGGGTCTGTCCACGCACACAGGGTTCCGTATGCCCCCCGTTCTCGGTCGCGTGGCCTTCCTCGTCGTGCTCGCCGTCGCTCCCGGGTGCAAGAAGGCCGCCGAAGCGCCCCCGCCGCCGCCCCCGCCGAAGGTCGGCGTCGCCAGGCCCACCGTCGCCCCCGTCCTCGGCTACTACGAGTACAACGGCACGCTCGAAACCACCAAGGCCGTCGAGGTCCGCGCCCGGGTCAAAGGGTTCTTGAAGAAGGCGTACTTCGTCGAGGGAACGGAGGTGCGCGGCCCCGACCCCGAAGCCACCGACGACGAATTGAAGGTCGGCGAGAAGCTGTACGCGATCGACCCACGCGAGTACAAGACGGCCGTCCGCAAGGCCGAAGCCGAACTCGCGAAGGCGGCCGCCGACATCCTCAACTGGAAGGCGCAGATCAAGCTCGCCGCCGCCGACGTGGAGCGGCTCACCCAGGCCGGCACGGCCGCGTCCAAGACCGAACTCGACAAGGCCAAGGCCACCCTCGAGGTGAACGAGGCCGAGTTGAAGGCCGCGCTGGCCACCCAGGAGGCGGCCGACGCCGCACTCCACACCGCCAACATCCAGCTCGGCTACACCGACGTTCGCGCCCCGCTGGCCGGCCTCATCAGCCGCACGCACGTGGACGAGGGTAACCTCGTCGGCCAGAGCGAGCCCACACTCCTCACCACCATCGTGCGGATGGACGAGTTGTACGTGTACTTCGACGCCCCCGAGCGCGACCTGGTGGACTTCCAGCGTGCGGCCGCGGCCAAAAAGTCCTCCGACCCGATGCCGATGGGGCAGTCGGTACCGGTCTTCGTCGGCGTGACCGGGGAGGACGGCTACCCGCACAAGGGGACGCTCGACTTCCGCGAGAACCGGGTGGACCCGGGCACGGGGACCATCCGCGTCCGCGGCCGGGTGCCGAACCCCAAGACGGGGCCGAACAGCGTGCGGCTGTTGTACCCCGGGCTGTACGCCAGGGTGCGGGTGCCGGCGGGGCTGCCGGCCGACAAGCCGGTGATCCCCGAGGAGGCGCTGATGACCGGCCAGGAGGGGCGGTACGTGTACGTCGTCGGCGCGGAGAACAAGGTGACCAAGCGGACGGTCACCGTGGGCACCCAGGTGTACCGGGCCCCGCCGCCGGCGCCGGACGCGCCGCCGCCGGCGTGGTCGTACAAAGCCCCGGGCGGCGCCCCGCCCGCGCCGGTGGTGCGGTCGGTGGTGGCGATCGAGAAGGGGCTGACGAAGGACGACGTGGTCGTGATCGACGGCCTGCAGCGGGTGCGGCCCGGGGCGCCGGTGGAGCCGCAGGTGTACGAGTTGAACGGGCCGCCGCGGGCGAAATGACCAGTACCCAATGACCCTCCAATGACCGAGGAATGAACCGCTTCACTGCCCTGGTCATTGGTGGGTCGTTGGGTATTGGTCGTTCGCGTACGCAGAAGCGACCTCGAACTTCGTGGGCGATATGATCTCAAGGTTCTTCATCGACCGCCCCGTCTTCGCCAACGTGCTCGCCATCCTGATGGTGCTGTTCGGCGTAGTCGCGCTGCGGCGGCTGCCGGTCGAGCGCTACCCGGCCATCACGCCGCCCACCATCACCGTCAGCACCAACTACCCCGGGGCGAACGCCGAGGTGGTGGCCAACACCGTCGCGGCCCCGATCGAACAGGAGGTCAACGGCGTCGAGCGGATGATGTACATGGCCTCCACGTCCAGCGCCGACGGCTCGTACCAGCTGACCATCACCTTCGAGATCGGCACCAACCTCGACGACGCCCAGGTGCTCGTACAGAACCGCCTCCGCGTCGCCGAGCCGCGGCTGCCCGAGGAGGTGCGCCGCCAGGGCGTCACCGTCAAGAAGCAATCGCCGAGCATCCTGCTCGTCGTCTCACTCACGTCGAAGAACGGCACGTTCGACGGGCTGTTCCTCTCCAACTACGCCAACCTCCGGCTGCGCGACGAACTCTCCCGCGTGGACGGTGTGGGCGACGTACTGGCCAAGGGCGTCGGCGCTTACGCCATGCGCGTGTGGGTCGATCCCGACAAGCTTGCCGCGCGCCAAATCACGACGAACGAGGTGGTCGGGGCGCTCGCCCGGCACAACGTCCAGGTCGCGGCCGGGCAGGTGGGCCAGCCGCCGAACCCGTCCGGGCAGGCGTTCCAGCTCACCGTCACCACGATGGGCCGGCTCACCGACGTGAAGCAGTTCGAGGAGGTCATCGTCAAGGCCGGTGCGGAAGGTCGGACGGTCTACCTCCGCGACGTGGCCAAGGTCGAGCTCGGGGCGCAAACCTACGACTCGTACACCGAGCGCAGCGCCCTCGAAGCCAGCAACATCCTCATCTACCAGCTGCCGGGCTCGAACGCACTCGACGTGGCGACGCGCGTCCGCGAGGCGATGGAGCGGATCAAGCCGACGCTCCCCGACGGCATGGAGTACGACATCCCGTTCGACACGACCAAGTTCGTCGACCGGGCCATCTCCAACGTGTACCGCACGCTGATCGAGGCCGGCGTGCTGGTGCTGATCGTCATCCTCGTCTTCCTCCAGAGCTGGCGGGCGCTGCTCGTGCCGGCCACGACCGTGCCCGTGACCATCATCGGCGCCTTCGTCTTCCTCTGGCTGTTCGACTTCTCGGTGAACCTGCTGACGCTGTTCGGCCTGATCCTCGCCATCGGCATCGTCGTGGACGACGCCATCGTCATCGTCGAGAACGCCAGCCACCACATCGAGAACGGGGAGGCCCCGCGCGAGGCGACGATCAAGGCGATGAACGAGGTGACCGGGCCGGTCATCGCCATCACCGTCGTGCTGATGGCGGTGTTCGTGCCGACCGCGTTCATGGGCGGCATCACCGGCCAGATGTACCGCCAGTTCGCGCTCACCATCGCGGCCACCGCCATCATCAGCGCCGTGAACGCGCTGACGCTGAAGCCGGCGCAGTGCGCCACGTGGCTGAAGCCGCACGCCGGGAAGAACTGGTTCACCCGCGCGTTCGACTTCGTCTACAAGCCCGTCGAGCGGGTCTACGCGTGGTCGGTGCGGGTGCTGCTGACGGTGTGGCCGCTGGTGCTGGCCGCGTTCGTCGGCATCGCCGGGTTCACCGGGTGGTGGTACACGACGATCCCGACCGGCTTCCTGCCGACGGAGGACGAGGGCTACGCGGTCATCGCCGTGCAGCTGCCCGACTCGGCGTCGATGGACCGCACGAAGGCCGTGACGGACAAGATGAACCAGGTGTTCGCCAAGTACAAGGACCGGGGCGTCGTGGAGAACTGGTTCACGATCGGCGGGCTGTCGCTGCTCGACGGCGTGAACGCCCCGAACGGCGCGACGGCGTTCGTGGCCTGGAGCGACTGGTCGAAGCGCACCACGCCCGAGACGAGCCAGGCGGCGCTCGTGAAGGAGTTGCAGGGCGAGCTGTTCGCGTTCCGCGAGGCGAACATCTTCGTGATCGTGCCGCCGTCCATCCAGGGGCTCGGCTTCGCCGGCGGGTTCGAGCTGAAGGTCGAGGACCGCGAGGGCGTCGGCCTCGAAACGCTCCAGGAGCGGACGCAGGCGCTGATCGACACGGCGGCGAAGACGCGGCCGGAGATCGCCCCGCCGCCGGCCATCCGCTCGACGTTCCGGGCCGGGGTGCCGCAGCTGTATCTCGAGATCGACCGCGCGAAGTCCGAGCAGCTCGGCGTGCAGGTCAGCGACGTGTTCTCGACGCTGCAGACGAACCTGGGCTCGGTGTACGTGAACGACTTCAACAAGTTCGGGCGCACGTACCAGGTGCGGGTGCAGGCGCAGCCCGAGTTCCGCGCCGACGCCGAGGTGATCCGGCGGCTGGAGGTGCGCAACCGCGACGGCAAGCGGGTGCCGCTCGGCACGCTGCTGACGGTGGAGCCGAAGGTGGGGCCGCCGGCCATCGCCCGGTACAACCTGTACCCGTCGGCCACGATCTCGGGGGCGACGGCGCCGGGGGCGAGTTCCGGGCAGGCGCTCGACGCGATGGAGGAGGTGGCGAAGGAAGTGCTGCCGCGGTCGATGGGGTACGAGTGGACGTCGATCGCCTACCAGGAGCGGCGCGTCAGCGGCGAGGCGTACCTCGTGTTCGGGCTGGCGGTGCTCCTGGTGTACCTCGTGCTGGCGGCGCAGTACGAGAGTTGGCTCCTGCCGTTCGCGGTCATCCTGGTGGTGCCGCTCGGGCTGCTGGGCGTGGTCGCGGCGGTGTACTACCGCGGCCTGGAGAACAACATCTACACGCAGATCGGCGTGGTGCTCATCATCGCGCTGGCGTCGAAGAACGCGATCCTGATCGTGGAGTTCGCGCGGGAACTGCGGCTGGCCGGGCGGTCGATCCGCGAGGCGGCGGTGGAGGCGAGCCGGCTGCGGTTCCGGCCGATCCTGATGACCTCGATCGCGTTCATCCTCGGCGTGGTGCCGCTGGTGACCGCGACCGGAGCCGGCGCGGCGAGCCGGCAGGCGCTGGGGACGGCCGTGTTCGGCGGCATGATCACGGCGACGGTGTTGGCCGTGTTCTTCGTGCCGATCTTCTACCTGGTGATCCAGTGGATCAGTGAAAAGATCAGCGGCCCGCCGAAGCTGCCGGGGGAGAAGTCGAACGTCGCGCCGCACGCGAACCTCGTCGGGGCGAACGGCAAGCACGGGCCGCAGTCGGCCACGCCCGCCGAGCCCATCCCGTTAGGGGTGGGAGCCCTGCCCCACCCGGACCGCAACGGCGATTGAGGCGCGGAATGCACCCACCCCTTACGGGGTGGGCTCGGTGGGTTCGTCGTCGTCGCCGGTCAACGTCGCCGCGTAAGCTTCGAGCGCGTCGCCGGCGGCGTCGGCGAACTCCTCGGGGTCGTCGATGTCGAGGCGGATGTAGCCGTAGGGCTCGCGCGGGTCGATCCGCGCCACGATGTCTACCCAGTAGCCGCCGAGCTGGTACGTCAGCCAGCCGACCTCCATCGGCTCGAACCGGGCGTCCGGCACGCCGAACAGGATGGTCGTGTCGGGCCGGTCCGGCTGCACGAGCCGCGCCGCCTCGCGGACGGCATCCTTCAGCTGCGGGTACAGGTCGTCCGGCGGCGGCGTCAGCTCCCAGTCGCTCCCCTTCACGCGGTAGTAGAGCGCCCCCTCGCCCTCCAGGAAGCGCACCTCAACGCGCTCGGCCTTGTCGCGCAGCGCGGTGAGGAGGATGGTGTGCAGGTAGCGCCGGGCCGGGGGCTCGGCGAGGAGTTGTTCGGTCGATTCGTACACGAGCACGGGGTGTTCCTCGGGGTGGGGCCATTGTAGGTCGGGCTTCACGCCCCCGGCCGGGATGGTACAATCCCCGGACCACCCGGGAGTAGTCATGCGGTTCACCAAGATGCACGGGATCGGCAACGATTACGTGTACGTCGACTGCGTCCGCCAGCGGCCGCCGGCCGACCCCGCGGCGCTGGCGCGGGCGGTCAGCGACCGGCACTTCGGAGTCGGCTCCGACGGCCTCATCCTGATCTGCCCGAGCGAGCGCGCCGACGCCCGGATGCGGATGTTCAACGCCGACGGCTCCGAGTCGGAAATGTGCGGCAACGGCGTCCGCTGCGTCGCCAAGTACGTGTACGACCACGGCATCGCCACAAAGCCGCGGCTGCTGATCGAGACCGGCCGCGGCGTCCTCTCGCTCGACGTGAAGTTGACGGGCGAGACGGTGAGCCGCGTCCGCGTGAACATGGGCGAGCCCATCCTGAAGTCGGCCGACATCCCGACGACGCTCCCCGGCGACCCGCCGGTGAACGCCCCCCTGACGGTCGGGGGCGTGACGTTCGCGGCGACGTGCGTGTCGATGGGGAACCCGCACGCGGTCGTGTACGTCGGCGACGACTACTTCCGCACCGGCGATCGCGACCTGGTGGCCGAGGTGGGGCCGAAGCTCGAGCACGCCCCCGAGTTCCCGCGCCGCGTGAACGCTCACTTCGTGACGGTTCACTCCCCCGCCGAGGTGACGATGCGGACGTGGGAGCGCGGCAGCGGCATCACCCTGGCGTGCGGCACCGGGGCGTGCGCGGTGTGCGTCGCCGGCGTGCTGACGGGCCGAACCGGGCGGACGCTGCTGGCCCACCTGCCGGGCGGCGACCTGGAGTTGGAGTGGTCGGAAGCCGACAACCACGTGTACATGACCGGCCCCGCGACCGAGGTGTTCTCGGGCGAGTGGCCGGGGTAACGACGCCGGCAGGACGCCATGAAGATTCGCAACCCGCGCCTTCTCGCGGCCGTCGGCTGGGCGGCCACCCGCGCCGTGCGCGGGCTCGTCGGCTCGCTCCGCGTCCGGCACCAGCCGCTCGGGTCGAGCGCGGCGCCCGACGACGCCGCTCCCGGCGATCGCTTCATCTACTCCATCTGGCACGAGAATCTTCTGCTGCCGACGGTCCGGTTCGGCGGGCCGTCGCTGGCCGTACTCGTCAGCCAGCACCGCGACGGGCAGTTACTCGGCAGCCTGATCGCGTCTCTCGGCATGGGCATGGTCTGCGGCTCGACCACCCGCGGCGGCGTCGCGGCGGTGCGGCAGCTGGTGAGCGCCGACGCCCCGTTCCGCCACCTGGCCGTGACGCCGGACGGGCCGCGCGGGCCGCGGCGGGTCGTGCAGCAGGGGCTCGTCTACGTCGCCTCGCGGACGGGCATGAGGGTGGTGCCGGTCGGCGTCGGATACCGGCGGCCGTGGCGGCTCGGCAGCTGGGACCGGTTCGCCGTGCCGCGGCCGTTCACCGCGGCCCGCTGCGTGACCGGCGACCCGATCGCCGTCCCGCCCGGGCTGCGAGCGGACCAGCTGGAGCTGTACCGGCTACGGATTCAGGCCGAAATGGACCGACTCAACGCCGCCGCGGAGGCGTGGGCCGAGACCGGCAGGCTGGACCTGCCGCCGGCCGAGGAGGCGTCGCTGCGGCTCGCCTCTTGACCCGGACGGGTCCGGCCCGCACGTTGTCCCGGTGCGTGCGGAGGGGCGGCGTGAGCGATGCGATCCCGCGGCGGTACTGGGGCGTTACCGCCGGCTGGTGGGTCGCCCGCGCCGCCGCCTGGGTCGTCGTCCTGGCCGTCGCCGTCAACCGCTACCACACGTCTCGCTCCTGGATGGCCAACACGCCGGACACGCCCGAGGGCGTCCGCCGCCCCTTCCCCGACCCGCAGACTCACACGCAAATCGACTTCGGCGGCCAGTGGGTGATGGGCCGCATGATCGCCCTCGGCCACGGCCGCCAGCTCTACCACCGGCAGGTGCAGTGGCAGGTCGTCCGTGCCGGCTACCCGGTGTCGGAAGAGACGCCCGCCCAGCGCGAGGACACGCTCCGGGAGCCCGAGTTCTGGCGGTTCGCCCGCACCACTGACGACACCGGCCACGACGCCGACGGGCTGATGTGGACGTTCATGGGCGCCGACCCGCCCGAGTGGAAGACCGTCGGCGGCAGCGCCGCCCTCCCCCTCGCAGCCGACTTGACCGGCAACCCGCTGGCAGCGTTCGCTCACAGCCGCGCCGCGAACGACGCGGTGACGCCCGACGTCGTCGCGGCCGTGAGTAAGCCCGCGGTCGGCGGGCCGCTGTACCCACCGGTCCACGGACTCTTCTACGCCCCGCTCGGGCTGATCGACTCGCCTCGCGCGGCGTGCCACGTGTTCCAGTGCGTCGCGCTCGGGTTCGCCTTCCTGGCCGGGCTGGGGCTGTCGGCGCTCAGCCGGTGGCGCGTCTGGTGGTCCGGCTGCACCGCAGGCGTGCTGCTCTTCCCCGGGTGCGGGCCGTCGCTGGAACTCGGCCAGAACCCGACGCTCACGCTGTCCATCGCCGTGTGGGGCTGGGTGCTGGCGAGCCGCGGGCGCGACGCCGCCGGCGGCGTCGTGTGGGGGCTGTTCGCGTTCAAGCCGGTGTGGGCGCTGGCGTTCTTCCTGGTGCCGCTGCTCCAGCGCCGGTGGCGGTTCCTCGGGGCGATGGTCGGCACCGGCGTCGCGCTCGGCGTGGCAACGTTCCCGGTCGTCGGCGTGCAGGCGTGGTTCGACTGGCTCGCGGTCGGGCGCGAGGCGGCGGCCCTGTACAACGTGAACGAGTCGTGGATTCATTTGAGCCGGGATTTGCAGGGCATCCCGCGCCGCTACCTGCACGACTTCACGAAGCCCGAGGCCGAGCGCGAGACGCGCTTCGCCGCGCTGCTGGCCTGGGGGCTGTGGGGGGCGGTGTTCGTGCCGACGGTGGCGATCGGCCTGTGGCGCGGCGGCCGGAACGCCGTCGGGCTCGGGGCGGCGTTCCTATTTTGGGGCGCGTTCCTGACGTGCTACCGATTCATGTACTACGACGTACTCCTGGCGCTGATGGGCTTTGCCGCCCTCGCCGGCGAGCCAGGGCGGCTGCTCCGGACGCGCGTCGTGCGGATGGTCGTCTCGCCGCCGGTCACGCCCCCCGACGTACCCCCACCCGCCGCCGACGACACGCGCGCCCTCGGCTACGTGAACTCCTTCGCGCTCACGGTGCTGTTCGGGCTGTACGCCCTGGAGAACGTGCTGATCCCGTACGACCTCAAGGCCACGACGTTTGTCGGCGGGTGGTCGCGGACGAAGCCCGACGGCACGGTCGGCCCGGCGACGTTCGAATGGGTGGCGAACCTCGACTACCCGTGGGACACGTACCTGATCGTGCTGCTGTGGGCGTGGGCCGGGGTGAAACTGCTGTGGCGGGCCGAACCCGGTGAAAAAACCGCGTGTCCGGTGCTTCCGCCGGGGGGTGCGGCCCCTCTACAATAGGTGATTCCCGCGGAGGTGAGGCTATCAGCAAGGCATTCGAGACGAACCGCGCCGAGTTCTCCGTTTCGAGCGAGAAGGCGGTGTTGGTGAGCGTGGCACTCCCCGCCCGGCCGTGGACCACGAACGACCCGTGCGACGAGATCCGCGGCCTGGCGACCACCGCCGGCGCCACCGTCGTCGGCGAACTGACGCAGAAGCGGCAGGAGGTGCAGCTGGGCACCTACGTCGGTAAGGGGAAGGTGGAGGAACTTCAGGAGCTGGTCGAGCAGACGGACGCCGACGTGGTCGTGTTCGACAACGACCTGTCGCCCGCGCAGGCCCGCAACCTGGAGCAGGCGCTCGGGGTGAAGGTACTGGACCGCAGCGAGGTCATCCTCGACATCTTCGCCACCCGCGCCCAGACGGTCGAGGCGCGGTTGCAGGTGGAACTCGCGCAGCTCGAATACTCGCTGCCGCGGCTGAAGCAGATGTGGACCCACCTGTCGCGCCAGAAGGGCGGCGGCATCGGCCTCCGCGGCCCCGGCGAAACGCAGCTCGAAGTGGACCGCCGGCTCGTCGGCGGCCGCATCCGCGACCTGAAGGAGCGGCTCGCGGAGGTGCAGGCCCGCAAGGACCGCGAGGTCGCCAGCCGCAGTTCCGAGCACACCGTGTCGCTGGTCGGGTACACGAACGCCGGCAAGTCGCGGCTCATGAACGCGCTCACGAAGGCGGACGTGTACGTCGAGAACAAGCTCTTCTCGACGCTCGACACGCGCACCCGCCAGTGGCGCATCCGCGACTGGGGGCGGGTGCTGTTGTCGGACACCGTCGGCTTCATCCGCGACCTGCCGCACCACCTGGTCGCGTCGTTCCGCGCAACCCTTTCCGAGGCCCGACACGCGAAGTTGCTGCTGCACGTCGTGGACGCGAGTAACCCGAATGCGGAGGCCCACATCCAGGCGGTGAACAGTGTGCTGTCCGAACTGGGGTGCGGCGACAAGCCGATGGTCCTGGTGCTGAACAAGGTGGACGCGGTGGCCGACCACTCGCGGCTGCACCTGCTGACGGCTCAGCACCCGAAGGCGGTGACGGTGAGCGGCCTGACCGGGGCCGGCATTCCCGAGCTGGAGGACGCGGTGATGGCGTCGCTGGCGGCCGACTTCGCCGAGGCGGAGGTGGTGACGACGGCCGGGAACGGTCGGGTGCTGGCGTTCCTGAACGCCCACGCGGAGATTTACCGGCAGGAGTTCCA
Organism: Gemmataceae bacterium; assembly: GCA_046350095.1. Classification (GTDB taxonomy): domain Bacteria; phylum Planctomycetota; class Planctomycetia; order Gemmatales; family Gemmataceae; genus Urbifossiella. The sequence continues at coordinate 173,047 of JAXMBA010000008.1, read as the reverse complement.
CGATGAGTCGAACGAGGTCATCATCCGCTGCCACCTGCCGCGGCACCTGGCCCGGCACATCGCCGGGCCGGATGTGAAGGTGCGCTATCTGAACGGCAGTCACTGACCCGAATCATTTTTTCAGGATGAACAGGACGGAGCAGCCTCGAAAACCAAGCCAGATTTTAAACAAATTTCTGTTTTGGTTTTCGATCCTGCTCCGTCCTGTTCATCCTGTCAAAATAAGACTCGCGACCTCACCGCACCTTCGCCCGGAAGCGCACCGTACCGCCCTGCCCCGGGAGCAACACGCCGGGCAGCTCCCATCGGACCACCGACGACCCGGCTTCGTTCTCGCCGGCCGAGAAGTTCGCCGCCCGGTCCGACTCAGCCGAGCCCGGCACGAACTCCAGCCGACCACTGAGGCTGTCGCTCACCACCACGTCCGACACCGGCCGGCTGCCGCTGTTGACGTACCGCAACGTGATCGTTACCACCGAACCCGAGCGAACCTCGCCGTCCGCGTCGATGACCTTCGACACGGTCAGCGGGCAGCCCGGGTACCACGTCAGCACTTCGGGCTCGACCACGGCACCGGTCACGGCCACCCCGTCCACCTGACCCACGATCGCCGGCCGCGTGCCGCCCACGAAGAAGCCCACGCCGGTGAGGCCGACGTAGCCCATCGGGCGCGACCGGCCCTGCACCGCGCCCGGCCGCTCGCGGCCGACCTCGGCCATCGCCGCCTGCCGGTCGCGGAACGCCTGCGGCGCCACGAGGTTGTGGTTCACCGCCAGCGAGAACGGGACGTCCACGGCGTTCGGCCCGATCTCCGTCCGCTGGATCACGAACCGCGGCACGCAGAGGCACACCACGTTCGACGTGGTGACGCGCCGCTTGCCGTCGATCGTGTACTCGACGCCCACGTCGGTGGGGTTCAGGCCGCCGAGCCGGCCCGCGGGGCCGATGCCGAGCGGGGCGAGGCGGTCGCCGCCGTCGATGAAGCACTCGCCGACCGGGCCGCGCGGCCCGGCGATGGGGTCGAAGAAGCGGGCTACCGCGAACGGCAACTGCGGCGGAGCCGTCGGAGCACGCAGGTGCCGCTCGCCCGGCGCGAGTACGGTGCCGTCCACGGCGCCGGCCTGAAGTTCGGCGGCGGTCGGCGTCTTGCTGCCGAGCCGCACGATGGCGACGAGGCGGCCGTTGGCGATGGCCTCGTTCACCGCCTCCTCCTCCGAGCCGGCGGGGATCTCGACCGGGTTCATCAGCCCAAACTCGGTCGGAATCGCCTTCTCGGGGTCTTCGAGGTACACGGCCTTGACCACGACGCCGCCGGCGAGGGCGCGGTCGAGGTCGGCCTGGGTGAACAGCAGCGGCGCCGGCCAGTCCATGTACCGCATCCCGGCCCGCGGGACGAGCACGCCGCGCACCTCGACCTCGGGGTACAGCACGCGGCCGGGCTGGTACGGCAGGTTCGACAGTTCCAGGCGGTAGACGTACCCGGGGCGGAAGCCGAACACGGCCGGCGCGTCGTGCATCCGGGCGAAGCCGGTGCCGGGGTTGGCGGTGACGCGGACGCCCGCCGGGGCGATGACCCGCGCCGCCAGCAGCGGCGCCGGCACCGGCAGGCCGCTACCCGGCTGCGGCGCGGCCATCACCGGCACGGCAGCGATCGGCTGCGGTAGCGGCTGCTGCCCGGCGGCGAGCGACCCGACCAGCGTGAGCAGACCGACGTTCATGGCGAACCCCTGCGAAAAAAGCCCACGGACGCCGGTCCGCGGGCTTCTGGTTGAAACCTCATCCGGCCCGGCGGGTGAGCTTCGCCCACAACTCTTAGCGCGCCGCCGGCCGCGGCTGGACCGACATCGGCAGAGCGCCGGGGCCGCTCGGCAGGGCGCCCGTCGGCGGGGGCACGCTCGGGACGGGCATAGGCCCGCCCACGCCCGGCACCGGCGGGATCATGCTGCCCGGCGGCGCGGTCATCGCCGGCGAGCTCCGGTTCTCCAGGTCGATGTTGCCGAGCCGGATCACAGCGAGGATGGTGCCGCGGCGCTGGGCCTCCGCCACCGGGTCGGCCCCGGGCTCCAGGCGGGTGGAGACGATCTCCTCGATCCCGCCGACGGCGGCGAAGTCCTGGAACGTCGGGTCCGGCAGGTACACCACCTTGACGACGAGGTTGCCGTCGGCGGCCTGGCGGAAGTCCTCGTCGCTGAACGTCAGCGGCACCGAGGCGTGGGCCAGGAACGTCAGCGTCCGCGGCGTGGCCGGGGCGATCTCCAGCGTCGGGTAGAACACCCGGCCCGGGAAGTTCGGCATGATGTTCGACAGCCGCAGGCGGTACACCTGCCCCTGGACGAAGTTGTACTCCTTCGGCGCGGTCAGCCCGCTGGCCTCGTCGTTGAACCCGCCGGTCGGCAGCTGCCACGTGATCCGCATCCCCTGCGGGCCGGTGAACCGGACCGAGGTGCGGGCGTTCGTGGCGGGCGCCCGGAACGGGGGCACCATCGCCCCGACCGCGGCGACGGCGCCGGGCGGCCCCATCCCCGGCACGGGCAGGATGCCGCCCATCGGCGGGGTGGTGCCGTTCACCTGCTTTACGCCGCCGTCGGTGTACAGGCCGCCGGGCAGGTTCGCCTGCACGACCTTGCCGCCGGCCGACTTGCCGCCGGCCGGCATCACGCCGGACAGCATGGTCTTCTTCTCGGAGGTCGGCGCCGCCCCGCGGGCGGTGGTCATGGTGACCGGCTCACCGCCCGGCCCCTGCACACCGGGGATGGTGGCGGGCCGGGTGACGGCCCCGAACTTGTTCGGGTTCTCGGCCCGGTCGGGGGTGGTACACCCGCCGCCGAACCCGGCCAACAGCGCCAGCGTGGTCGTGGTCCGTTTCATGGTTCCCCCCAGCGTCGTCGCACCCCCGGGGACGGCACCCCGGGCGGGGGCGGTCCCTGCGAACGAGTTCGTGCGGCCGGTCGCGTCGCTACAGGTTTCGGCACCGCGAAACCCCGAACTTTGCTCAAACCCGGCGCGACCGCTACGGAGACGAGGTTGCGCAGAAATGTGGTAACTGGGGCAAGCCCGGAGAGGACGGCGCCCGTGTGGGGAGAGCTCTCACTTCTGGAGAATGAGCTTACCACGCCGCGTGATCCGTAGCCGGTAGCGGACGCCGTCCAGCTCGATCCAGACCTCGCGCTTGTCGCCGAACAGTTCCGCGGCCCGGAGCACGCGCGAAGGTTCGCCGTCGGCGGGGATTTCGTCCTGGTCGTCGTTGTGCGAATCGGGCATGGCCTACCCGTGGGTGAGACGGGGTATCAACAGAAGCAGCTTCTCCACACCGGCTTCCGTAACTGGCAGCAATTCGGTGCGATTTTTTCGCCGCTGGTTCTTGACTGTATCCGGCGGTCGGCTAAGGTAAAGGCGTCTTGTTGAGATTGTGTCTCATCTACAACACGACCGGGTGTCGCGGCCGGACTGCGAGACCCGCCCGCCGAGTACGCTCCGCCAACGTTCGGGACGCGGCCCCTTTAGCGGGGCGGCTCACCCTCCGTCGCAACGCGGCTCGCCTGACCCCGTTCCCCGGAACCGGAGGGCTGTCCCCGTGCGCACGCACTCGTCTCGCGGCTTCACGCTCATCGAACTGTTGGTGGTGATCGCCATCATCGCCATCCTGATCGGGCTCCTGCTTCCCGCGGTCCAGAAGGTCCGCGAGGCCGCCGCCCGTGCCAAGTGCAGCAACAACCTCAAGCAGATGGCCCTGGCCGTCCACAACTACCACACGGCGACGGACCGGCTGCCGCCGTTCAGCTTCGCCCCGCGCGGCCACGGCGACGGCGCCACCCCCCCGACGCCGGGCGGCGTGACCAAGCACTTCGGCATCTACATCGCCATCCTGCCGTACATCGAGCAAGACCCGATGGCCCGGCAGTACGACCCGGCCCTGAGCTGGAGCAGCACGGTCGACAACAACGGCGACGGGGTCACGAATGCGATGCTCACCACCCGCCCGCTGCCGCTGTACACCTGCCCGTCGATGCCGGCGCCGGGGAACCCGCAGTACGGCGCCTACGCCGGCTACGCCTGGAGCCGCGGCAACTTCCAGCACGCCCTGGACGCGAGCGGTGCGGTCACCTCCGGGTGGACGCCGGACGACGGGGCCATCGCGTCGGCGTTCGTGTCGCCGCCGCCGGGGTCACCGACCGGGACCCCGGGCTCGTTCCGCTACGTCCGCCTCCAGGACGTTCTCGACGGCACCTCGTCAACGTTCATGGCCGGCGACAAGCACTACACGCTGAAGGGCTACACCTACACCTCCGGCACAGGCCCGGACGGCACGCCGCTCGCCGGGCTGGCGTGCTACGGCCGGACCAACTGGGTGTTCCCACACCCGGGCCAGGACACGGCGGACGGCACTACCAACTCGCCGATGAACGGCACGGTCGTGGTTGATAAGACGATGGCGCCCGACGACAACAGCCCCGGGGCGTGGTGGCGGCGGACGGCGTTCAGCGCCTTCCGCAGCGTCCACAGCGGCGGCGTGAACTTCGTTTTCTGCGACGGCTCGGTCAAATTCGTCCGCGACGGCATCGCCATGCCGACGTATCAGGCCCTCGGCTCGCGGGCCGGCGGCGAGATCGTGGGGGACTTCTAGCGTGAGCGTCGCCGAAGTCGAACCCGAGCCGACGACGGTTCCCAGTCGCCGGCCGGCGGGGAAGCGGGTAATGCACATTGTCCGTCGGTTGCACCTGTACCTGGGACTGTTCCTGTTCCCCTGGGCGGTGCTGTACGGCGTCACGGCCTTCCTGTTCAACCACCCCGCGGCGTTCAGCGACCAGCCGACGACGACGTTCGGCCCGGCCGCGACCGCCGGCACCGCGGTGGCCGAGACCCCGACCCCGACCGCGGTCGCCGAGGCGGTCGTGGCGAAGCTGAACGAGCAGCAAACGCCAGCGACGCCGTACACGCTGGCCGGCGAGGCGAAGTACTCCCGCGACTTCGCGTTCGCCACCGTGAAAGCCGACGGCCAGACTGTCAGCGTGCTGCTCGACGTGAAGCAAGGTGGCGGCACGGTTCGAGTCACGCCGCAGGCCGTCGGGAAGGCGGAGCCGGAAAAGGCACCGTTCGCCACCGGCGCGGCGAAGGCCGGCGGCCGCGACAAGGGCGGCAAGGGTGGCACGAAAGGGGGTATGAAGGGCGGCGCGACTACTGGACCCGGCGAGGGTGTGAAACTGCCGGACCAACTGCACGACCGCTTCAAGGCTGCTGTGCCGACGATCCTGGAGCGGGCCGGCTTCCCGACCGGCGAAGTAACCGTCACCTCGGTACCGGACATCACCTTCCCGGTGACCGCGGACGGCCGCACGTGGACGGCCAGCTACAACTCGCAGACCGGGGCCGTAAGCGGCTCACCCGAAGGGGCCGCGTCAGCGACCGAGCTCGGCTGGCGGCGCTTCCTGCTGCGGCTGCACACGACGCACGGCTATCCGGGCGAGCAGAGCGCGCGGTGGTTTTGGGCGGTGGTGGTGGACGTGATGGCCGGCACGATGTGCTTCTGGGGCGTGTCGGGACTGGTAATGTGGTGGCAGTTGAAGGGCACGCGCAAGCTCGGCGCGGTGGTGCTCGTGTTCAGCGCCGCGGCGGCGACCGTGCTCGCGCTCGGGATGTACGCGGCGCTGACGGGGTGACGGTGCTGCCGCTTGCGGCGTAGCGGCGTTAGCGCTGCTACGCCGCAAGCTGCGGAACAAACTACCGCAGCCACTTCGCCACGTCCTTCGCGTGGTACGTCAGAACCATATCCGCCCCCGCACGGCGGATACTGGTGAGAATCTCGAGCGTCACGCGCCGCTCGTCGATCCACCCCTTCGCGGCGGCGGCCTTCACCATGGCGAACTCGCCGCTCACGTTGTAAGCCGCCACCGGTACCCGGAACCGCTCCTTCACCCGGCGGATGATGTCCAGGTAGCTCAGCGCCGGCTTCACCATCACCATGTCGGCCCCCTCCGCGAGGTCGAGACCGACCTCTTTCATCGCCTCGTCGCCGTTGGCAGGGTCCATCTGATACGTGCTGCGGTCGCCGAACTGCGGCGGCGACTCGGCCGCGTCGCGGAACGGGCCGTAGAAGCCGCTCGCGTACTTCGCCGCGTAGCTCAGGATCGGCACGTGAACAAACCCCGCCGCGTCCAGCCCGCGGCGGATCGCGCCGACCATGCCGTCGAGCATGCCGCTCGGCGCCACGATGTCGGCGCCGGCCTTCACGTGGCTGACGCACTGCTCGGCGAGGTTCGCCAGCGTGGCGTCGTTGTCCACGTCCGTCACCCCGTCGCGGGTGTAGAGGACGCCACAGTGGCCGTGGTCGGTGTACTCGCAGAAGCACTCGTCCGGGATCAGGAGCACGTCCCGGCCGAACGCCTTCCGGGTCGCCCGCAAGGCCTGTTGGACAATGCCCTCGTCGTGCAGGGCGCTGCTGCCGGTGGCGTCCTTCGAGGCGGGGATGCCGAAGAACATGAACGACGCGATGCCCATCTCACGCGCCGCGCCGACTTCCTCGACCAGCGTGTCGACGCTGAGTTGGAAGTTACCCGGCATCGAGCCGATTTCTTGTCGCACGCCCTTCCCCGGCCGCACGAACAGCGGCAAGATCAGGTCGCGCGGCGACAGGTCGGTCTCGCGGACGAGCTCACGAAGGAGCGGGTGCGAGCGGAGGCGGCGCGGCCGGGAAATGGGGAAGCCGGGGAACTCGGACACGGCGGCACCGGGGGTTAGGGAAGGCGGGTATTCTACGCGGCGGCCCGGTTCGACTGGACGCCCGCAGGCCGCAGCGGCATAGCTTCCGGACCGAACAGGTGCGGAGAAACGAGTCATGCGGACGGTCGCTCTCGCCGTCGCGAGTTGGCTCCTGGTGGCGGGTGAGGCGGCGGCCCAGCCGCCCGTCGTAATCCCCGTCCCGCCGCCGGCCGAGCCGGTCGAGCCGGCACTACCCGGCGGCGCGGCCGTGTCGCGTCCGTTGCAGCCGGTCGAGGTGAAGGTCGAAGTGCCGAAGCCCGCCGACCCGCAGCCGCCGGAACTGCCGCCCGAGATCTCCGACCCGTGCCGAGACCCCGGGCCGAAGAAGATTCTCGGCGGCCACTGGGGGAGCGACGAAATCCTCATCTGGTGGGCGAAGAACGCCCCGGTCCCGGCTCTGGTGACCGGCGGCCGCGCCGGGCCGCCCGTCCTCGGAGCCCCCGGCACGGACGTGCTCCTGGGCGGCCGCCCGGTCAACACCCCCGACATCGCGGGGTACCGCCTCGCCTACGGCTACTCGCTCGACGCCGGGGACCGCGTCGGCTTCGAGGGCACGTACTTCTTCCTCGGCACCCGAACGATTTCCGACTTCGCCACGAACGTCACGAACCCGCGGCACCCGTACGTCGGCCTGCCGTTCGTGAACGCGCAGACCGGCCAGCCCGACGTGCTGACGCTGGCCCGCCCCGGCGACTCGTACGTGCTCGCCAACCTGTACACGTCCACGCGCCTGCAAGGGGCCGAGGCCACGCTCGTCGGCAACCTCGTCGCCCGACCCGGGGCGAAGATACACGCCGTCGCGGGCTACCGCTTCTTGCAGGTGAACGAGGGGCTGCGGCTCGAAACGACGTGGATGCAGTTCCCGCCGTCTCGCTACGGGAACTCGACGGTACTCGGCATCACCGCGGACCAGTTCGACGGCCGCAACGAGTTTCACGGGGGGCAGGTCGGTCTCGTCGGCGACTTCCACCGCGGGCCGTTCTACGTCGAGGTGACGGGCAAGGTGGCGGTCGGCACCAATTTCCAGGTCGTGAGCGCGGACGGTCAGACACACCTGTTGGCGGCAGCGAACCCGGTGCCGCTTGGGAGTTCGTACACCGGCGGCGTGTTCGCACAGCCGACGAACATCGGCCGGGTGACACAGACAGTGTTCGCGGTCGTGCCGGAGGGGATGTTCAAGGTGGGGCTGAAGAGCGGTGAGAACGGCCGGTGGTTCGTCGGTTACAACTTCTTGTACCTCAGCAACGCCGTCCGCCCCGGCGACCAGCTTGACGGGTCGGTGAACCCGTCACAGATCCCGACCCTGAACCCGGCCGGCGGGTTGGTCGGACCGGACCGACCGCGGCTCGGCATCACCACGTCGGATTTCTGGGTGCAGGGGCTCTTGATCGGGTTCGAGGGGCGGTTTTAAATTGGCAGACGTAGGCGACGAACCGCTGACGCCAGCACAGGCTGAGCCTGAGGCGATCCAACAAAAAAGCCCGGGAGTGTTCCCGGGCTTCCACCGTTGACTCCCGTGCCGGGTCGGGCCGGCGGGGGAGTCGGAGTTGGGTTTGACGACACTTCACGTTCACACGGAAGGGGCGCTCCTCACCCACCTCCCCGGCTTAACGCCGGATCAGTACCCGCCGCGGCCGCCGCCGCCGTAGCCACCACCACCGCTGCGGCCGCCGCCGCCGTAACCACCACCGCCACCACCGTAGCCGCCGCCGCCACCGCTGCGGCCACCGCCGTAACCGCCGCCACCGCCGCCGTACCCGCCGCGGCCGCCACCGCCGCCGCCACGGTCCTCACGGGGCTTGGCCTCGTTCACGGTCAGCGTGCGGCCGCCCAGCAGGGCGCCGTTCATCGCGTTGACCGCCTCCTCGCCGCCGTCGGCCATCTCGACGAAGGCGAAGCCGCGGCTGCGGCCCGTCTCGCGGTCGGTAATGACCTGGGCGCTGGTGACGGTCCCGAACTGGCCGAACACCTGGGCCAGTTCCTCGTTCGTGGTCTGGAAGGCGATGTTGCCTACGTACAGTTTCTTGCTCATGGTCCTGCTTCCGAGGGCCTCACGGCCCGATACTCGAACAAGCCCGCGGCCCCCAAGGCCGCGGTTCACGGTCAGGTCTGACGACGGCCCGACGGGCGGGTCCACTTCCGGCAGTAGCGCTCACCCCGACGGGAGGGCCACAACGACGGACGTGCGGACTCAAACGCCGAACCCCTGGGGCGGCACTGGCTTCACAATCTTGGGGGCCGTGAGGAAAAACTCAGAGCTGTGGGACCAAGACGGGTCGAAGCAAAAGGGCTGCACTACGGTTCGTCGGCTCCTGCACGGCGGGCAACTTACCCGCCGTCACGGAACTATACGCTCCAGACCGGAATAAAAAAGCCGAATTTCCCGAAAATCGGGGAAAAGGCTGGACGGTAGCCGCGGAGTTTCCTCGCGGTCAACTCCGGCCGTCCGGCTCGGCCTTGACGGCCGAGCTGCCGGCGCGGGTGCCGTGGATCGCCTCGTACACCTCTTCCCGGTGGACGGGAACGTCCTTCGGGGCGACGATTCCGAGGCGCACCTTGTCGCCGCGAACCTCGATCACGGTGATGACCACATTACCGGCGACGACGATCGATTCGTTCTTCTTTCTGGACAGCACGAGCATGGCTGCCGAGCCTTGAGGGGACTTGGTCCGGCGGTGTCGGTCCTCCCTGGCGATGGGGTCGGTTCTGCCGACCCCGGGCGCGGCCGACGATCCTGTACCCAGTGACGACAGATTTGCGTCCGGTGCAGGACTGGTTCGTGCCCGAACCGGCACGACCTTGGGCGCCCAGAGTCACTGTAAAACAGGGCAAGATGCGCAGTCAAGGACGGTTCGCGGCGTCGGCCGGGATTTTTCTTGACTTGTCCGATCAATTCCCACTTACGGGTCGGACCGCGCCGTCCACCCGCCCCGAGGCTGCCCGGTAGTACGCCGCGATACGCCGCACCGTCGGTTCGGGGTCGGCCTCGGCCAGGCGCGTCACCCACGACGGCAGCACCTGGCGGCGCTCGCCCGCCAGTTCCGCCGCCACCCGGGCCGCTCCGGCCCGCACGCCAGGGTCGGCGTCGCGCGCCAGTCGCTCCAGCCAGGGCTCGGCGTCCGGCACGTCGTCGTCGGAGCGCAGGTCGAGGAGCAGGTCCAGCCGCTCGCCCGGGTCGGGGCTGGTGAGGCGACGCCCGAGGCGGATGTCGGTGTCGGTTCGTCCGCGGCTGGCCAGTGCGTCCTGACACACCCGGCGGACGCCGGCGTCCGGGTCGTGCAGCCACCGAAACAGGTCCTCGTCTCCGATCACCGGGTCGTCGTCGGTCGCCGGCCCGACGGCGAACATGGCCGCACGCCGGACGTCCGCCTCGGGAGCTGCCAGCAGCGGCACCACCTCCGTCCTTAGCTTTACGAGCGGGTGCATCGCCGCCCGGACCGCCGCCAGCCGCGCGGCCGGCGACTCCAGCTTCAGCCCCATCGCGGTCGCCGCCCGGCACCGTTCCGCGCCGGCCGGCCCGGTCCGCTTCAGCAGGGCGGGAAGGAGTAAGAGCACCGCCTCCTGCCCGCCGGCGTCGGAGGCCGCGAACCCGTCCAGCAGCGCCTCCGCCAACCCCGTGGTGGCGGGGTCGCCGTCGGGTTGCGTGCCGAATCGATTCTCGACGACGGGGACGAGCGCCGCGCGAACCTCCGGGCTCCCGGCGGCAACCAGCCCGACGACCGAGCCACGCGCGGCGTCGCCGTACTCGACCAGTCGGGCGGCCCACGCGGCGCGCTCGTCGTCACCGGCGGCGTGGGTGAGTTGTCGGGCGGCGTAGCGGGCGCCGAGGTCGGCACGGTTGGCCCACGCCCAGGCGCAGGCGGCCATGACCACGAGGCCGAGCCCGAGTGCCCCGCGCTTCCACCCGCGTCCGTGCGCCATCGCGACCCTCCGGCCAGTCAAGCGCGGGAGTCTAGCCCGGCCGCGGCAACGGGGGCAAGGTCAAGGGTCCGAAGCCCCCGGAATTCCTCATCCCGCCCGCCCCGCCGGATCGATCCCTACCCGCGTAGCTTTCGCCCGCCCCCGGGTCGAGGTGCTCATGGTCCGCGTCGGCCGCTCACTCGGCGTGTTGCTTGGCACCCTGGGAACTGCCGTCGCCCTGGCCCAGCCGCCGGCCCCCGGGCCGGTCGCGCCCGCCACGCCGATGCCGGCCCCCGCGCCGACGCGCGTCGTGCTGTCGGAGGTCGTGGACCCGCCGTTCCGCGCCGCGGTGCTGGAGGTGGTCCGCCGCCCCACGTTGTCCACGCGCGGCTCGGGGTCCGACGTGGTGTGCTCGCCGGACCTGTTCGCGTGGCTGCTCGACCACCCCGACCGCACCGCCGCGGCGTGGCGGCGGCTGCAGGTGCCTTGTGTCGAGATCGCCGACGCCGGCAAGGGCCGGTTCAGCTGGACCGACACCGACGGCAGCGACCTGAGCTGGCAGACCGTCGGCACCTTCCCCGAGGGGCGGGTCTGGTACGCGACGGGCAAGGTGAAGCCGGCCGCGGTCGGGCCGACGGTGCCGGTAAAGGCGGTGGTGGTGGTGAGCCACCCGGGGGCGGCACTCGGCGGCGGGGCGGCAAAGATCAGCCCGACGGTGCAGGCCTTCGTGCAGACCGACAGCAAGGCGGCGGCGGTGGCCCTTCGGGTGCTCGGCCCGACCGCCCCCAAGCTCGCCCAGGACGCGGCCGAGCAGCTGGTGGTGTTCTTCGCGGGCGTCGCGCGGTACGTCCACGCCCACCCCGACCGGGCGGAGGAACTGCTGGCCCCGGCTCGACGCTAAGGCGAACGGCCGGCTCACGCCGAACGTTCGCCTCACCCCGCGCCGACGAACACACCGCCCGGGAAGTCGGCCGCGTAGGCGTCGATCAGTTGCAGCAACTCGTCCGCCTTCGGGTCGAGCACCAGCACCGACCGCGCCTGCTCCGTCGGCGCCACGATCACCGCCGCACGGCCGTCCGGAGTGCGGCCGTGCGTTGTCGCCACCGAGATGCCGCCGCGCAGGTCCTCGTCGAACGCCGTGGTCGAGGTCATCAGTTCGCCGGTGCCGCCGCGGAAGACGCGGACCACGGGCCCACCTCCGTCGCCGGGTCCGACCACGACGTCCGCCTTGCCGTCGCCGTCCACGTCGCCGGCCGCCACCGTGATGCCGACCCGGGCGACGTCGAAGGCCAGGAACCCGGTCAGCACGACGCCGCCGCGGCCGAACACCTTCACCTCCGGCGACAGCGTCGCGGCGCCGACGATGATCTCGTCGCCGGCGATGCCGTCGAAGTCGCCGAGGGCAACGTTCACGCCGCCGGAGAAGTCCTCGCCGAAGGCGAAAAAGCTGCCGAGAGGGCCGGTGATCTGCTCGGCCTGTCCGCCGGCCACGTGGAAGGTGCGGACGTGCGACCCGCCGCCCGGGGCCGCGGCCGCCACCACCTCCGTCACGCCGTCGGCGTCGATGTCGCCGACGGCGATGTTGGCGCCGCTGCGGAAGCGGGAGTCGAACGCGAAGAAGCTGGCGAGCTCGGTCAGGTCGATGCCGCTGAACACCTTCACGTGCGGGCCGCCGCCGGGGCCTGGCGTCGTGACGATGTCCGGCACGCCGTCCCCGTTGACGTCGCCGACGGCGACGCGGACGCCGCCGCGGAACGACGGGTCGTACGCGAAGAAGCTGTAAACCTCCGCCCCGGTCTCGGCGTCGAACACCTTCACGTGCGGGCCGCCCCCCGACCCCGCGCCGGTGGCGATGAACTTCCGCGGCGTCGGCGTCACGGTGATGGTGACGGTCGCGGTGGAACTCGCCCCGTGCGGGTCGGTGGCGGCGTACACGAACGAGTCGGTGCCAAAGAAGCCCGGGTCCGGTGCGTAGGTGTAACTGCCGTTGCGCTCCAGCGTCAGCCGGCCGTGCGCCGGGCCGGACACGAGGCTGATGGTGAAGGGCTCGCCGTCCGGGTCGAAGTCGTTGGCGCGGACGCCGCCGGACGGGCTGGCCGTGAACGACCCCTGGTGCACGGTCACGCTGTCGGCCACGGCCACCGGCGCCCGATTCTGCCGGTTCACCTGCAGGAACACGGTAGCCGGCGTGCTGGTCCGCGGAGCGCCGCCGGCGCTCGCGTCGTCCGTCACGGTGAATGTGAACGAGTCTGGCCCGTCGTACCCGGGGGCCGGCGTGTAGGTGACATGGCCGGTGGCCGGGTTGAAGCCCGACAGGGTCCCGTGGGCCGGTGGTGTGGCGACGGCGAACGTCAGCGCCTGGGCCACTTCCGGGTCGCCGTCGTCACCGGCGAGTTGTAGCACCGCCGACGAGTTGGCCGCGACCGACACACCCTGGGAGAACGCCGACGGGGCCGCGTTCGTGGCGGTGACGGTCACGGTCACGGTCACGGTGCCGTCGGACGAGTCGCCGTTGGTGTCGGTGACACGGTAACCGAACGTGACCGTGCCGTTGGTGCCCGGCGCGGGCGTGTACAGGATCGAGGTACCGACCACGACAGCGGAGCCGACCAGCGGCGCGGTCAGGAGGGTGAGCGTGATCGGGCCGTCGAGGAGTCCGTCGTCGTTCCCGAGTACGGGAATCGTGACCGCCAGCCCTTCCGGGGTCGTGGCGGTGTCGGGGACGGCGGCCGGCTGCGCGCCGAGGACGAACCGCTCGATGCCCAGGTAGGTCACCCCCGGCGAGGTGGCGATGGAGCCGGCCCCGGGCGCCGGCCGGCCGGGGACGGTGGCGGGGAGGACGAGCGTGTCGCCGGCGGAGTGTGCCCCGCCGACGATCGTGAGCGGCAGCGGGCCGGGTGTCACGGTAAAGGTGTCGTCGTCGGCGCCACCCACAACCGTGAGCGTGTCGATCCCGGTGCCGGCGGTCACGGGCAAGAACCCGACGAAGCAGACGGACCCGTTCGCCACCGTCGCGTCGGCCGAGGCCGGCGCCATCACCGACACCCGCAGGCCGTCGGCGGCCGAAAACGTCGGCGCGGTCACCACCAGCGACGCGGCCGTGAGCGACACCTCGACCGCGGTCATCAACTGGGCCGTCGCCGTGGTCGGCCCGGTGACGCGGACGTCGGCGGTGCCGTTGGGGGCGGACGAGTTAAGCGTGAGTCGCCCTGTCCCGGCGTCCACCGCGACCGGGCCGAACCGGCCGTAGCCGACGACGCCGTGGCCGGCCTGGGACACCTGCCCGCTCATTGACGGCGTGAACGAGAGGTCGCCGCCGGAGCCGACGACCTGGAGGGTGTTGGCCGAAGCCGTGTCGCCGCCGTCGAGCGAGACGCCGCCGGCGAAAGCGTGGTCGGCGGCGACGGTGAAGTGGTCGGCGCCGTCGCTGCCGTTCAGGTTCAGCCGGTCGGCGGTGACGCGGACCGAGTGGGCGTCGCCGCCGGGGTGCGTCAGCGAGACAGTCCCGTCGGCGGCGATCGAAATCGTGTCGTCGTACGCGGTGCCGTCCACGAACACGACCGTCGCCGCGACCGCCGCCTGCTCGATGTTGCGGTACAGCAGTGCGAGCAGCGCCGACCCCGCGGCGGACGCCACGTTCACCGTGCCGGACCCGCCGACGAGCCCGAAGGTGACCCCGGCCCGCGGGGCGTTCACCGTCAGCGCGTCGGCCCCTGCCTGTCCGAGGCCGTCGGCGGCGAGGGATTCGATGTCGGTGAGCGTGAACGACGTGGCGGCCGGGCCGCGGGCGAGCGTCAACACGCCGCCCTCGGCCGAGTCGGGGGTGTAGGTGATGGCGTCGTCGCCGCCGCCGCCGAACACCGTGACCGAATCGCTGCCCGAGCCACCGACCACACGTACGGCCGCGGCGAACCCGGCGTCCGGCGCCCGCAGCGCGACGGTGTCGCCGCCGTGGCCGAGGCCGACGACAAGTGTCCGCGTGGGGTTGCGGAAGCGCGTGTACTCGAAGGTCGAGCCCGACACGGCGGAAAAGCCGGGCCGCCCGGCGGGGCCGTCGGGGTCGCCCGACCCGCCGTCGTCGCCGACGCTCACGTCCGGGTTCGGCGTCGTCGGCAGGTTCACGATCAGGTCGGCGGCGTCGCCCGTGAGCTCGACCGGCTCCACCTCGGCGAAACTGATCAGGCCGCTGGTGCCGATCTGCACGGTGCCCGTCTCCGGGCCGTCGTGGCTGACGACCACCACGTCGACGCTGTAGCCGGTGACGACGACGCGATCGTTGTCGCCGGGCGTCTCGCCGCCGGCGAACGACAGCCCGGCCGAGGTCAGCGGCGCGCCGTTGACGTGATCGACGGTGAGCGTGTCGGAGCCGGCGCCGCCGTGGACGGTGACGCGGCCGAGCTTGGCGACGGGGATCGTGGCCAGCAGTGCGTCGTTCTTGAAGAACTCCACGGCGTCGCCGGTCGCGTCGCGGCGGACGAGGAAACGGTCGTCGCCGTCCCCGCCGTCGAGGGTCACGTCGAACGGCCCACCGACCGCAAGCACCGCCGGGAGCGCCTGTACGAGGCCGGCACCGGTGTCGGCGTCGAACCCGCGCGGCCCGAGGTCGATCGCCGTGGCCGCGAGCGCGTCGACGACCTGCGTCGGCGTCAGGCCGCGGTTGGCCTGGAGCATGAGGGCGGCGATGCCGGCGGCGTGCGGGGCGGCGGCCGACGTGCCGGTAAAATTCGGCGACCCGTCCGGCTCGTCGTCGTGCCCGAAGAACGTGGTGTTCACGCCGTCCGGGGCGACGAACCGCGGCGTCGGCCGGGTCGAAGCGCCGGTCGGCGTGCCGGTGCCGTCGAAGGTGATGATCGGGGTGCCGCCGCGGCCGCTGAACGCGCGGACGAGGCCGGGGTCGGTGCCGAACCGCGGCGTGTCGGAATACCGGGCCGCGCCCACGGCCGCGGCCCCGACCGCGTTGGCGTGGCCGAACACGGTCGAGCTCTGCGTGTCGTACTCGTCCTGGACGAAGCCGTCCGAGAACGCGACGTACTTCACCAGCACCGGGTCCGCGCTGTTGACGGAGAACTTGCCGAGTGCGATCTGATAGCGGCCACCCGTGGGGCCGGCGTCGATCTCGAACACCTCGGTCGGGTCGCCTCCGACGTTGGAAGTGAACCCGCCGATCGTGGCCAGGAAGACGCCGTTCTCGTCGAACAGCGCCATGTCCATGTCGATCTGCGCCCCCGGCCCGCCGGCCGAGGCGTAGCGGTCCGCCCACTGGAACGAGATCGTCGTCCTGCCGGCGGGGAGCGTCACCGACTGGAAGTAATCGACGCCCGCGCCCGGGTCGAAGTCGTGGGCCAGGAAGTTCGTCGTGGTGGGGATGAGGCCGGTGCCGCTGCTGCCGAGGTTCTCGCCCCGGCGGTACGCCGACTGGTACGACTGCCGCCCCAGATTCCCCGCGGCCGAGAAGTAAACCACGCCGGCGGCGACGACCTGATCGACGGCCTGTGCCACCGGCCCGTCCTGGAACATCGGTTCGGACGGGAAGGTCACGTCGTCCACGATGATGTCGGCGCCGGCGTTGGCGAGCGCCCGGATACTCGTGGCCAGTTGCAACTGTGTGGTGCCGGCCGCGGTGAACAGCAGGTGCGCCCCGGGGGCCACGTCGTGGATCACCTGCAGCATCGCCCGGCCTTCGTCACTCCCCCCGGCCCCCTCGCTCAGGACCGTGACGTTGGCCGGCAGGTCGCCCGAGAGCACGTCCGCGGACGCGCCGCCGCGCACGTTGTAACTGTCCGAGATCACACCAACGCTAACGCCGGAGCCGTCGAGCCCCAGAAGCGAACGCACCTCGTCGGAGCGCTGGGCGGCGTCACCTTGGCTCGTGAGGCTGCCGGCACTCGTGACGGGCCGGTACGCCGGCCGCAGTGACACGACAGACGCGAGCTCGGCTGCGGCGCCGATGCTCCGAATCGGCAGCCAGCCGGCAACTACGCCGGCCGGGGGCGTCGTGGCGACGAACCCGAGCGCTGCAAGGCTGGCTGCGGTATCGGAAGTGATCGCTTCGACGGCGACGTAGCCGCCGGACACTTGAAGGAGGGAATTTGAAGGGGGGGAGCCGGCTGCGGCTTCACGGCCGAGGAGGGCCAGGTCGAAGCCGACCTTCGCCAGCGGGCCGGTGCGGTCGCCGCCGGTGTCGAGGCGGGCAAGTGCGACGAGCGATTGATCAGCCAAGACGGCGGGGACGGCACGGTCTTCGAGCGATTCCGCGAGCAAGCGGACGCGCACCGGCCGGGCCGCGGGTCGCGGTAACCGGAGGAGCCACCGAGAGATGCGAACCATCGACCACACGGTGAAGGCACCTCGGGGCGGTCGAGAGCCGGACGGCAGGGTTGCGGGGGGGCCGGGACGACCAGGCCAGTCTTTTTTACCGAGGCCGTGCTGCCCGACAAACCGACGACGGTTCGGACGTGGGCGCGGCCGGGCACAGACTTTAGAGTTTAGACGGCCCGGGTGTCCGATCGGTTTGCCGGCGGCCGAATTTTCCCCCCGACCGCCCCGCCCTATACTTTCCGCGGCGACCGACCGGCACAGGGGAAGCACATGGCAGACAAGCGTTTGGCTGGCAAGGCGGCGATCGTCACCGGGGCCAGCCGCGGCATCGGCGCGGCCATCGCGAAGCGGCTGGCCCGCGACGGGGCCGCCGTGGTGGTCAACTACTCCACCAGTCGTTCGGCGGCGGACGACGTTGTGAAGGAGATCGAGGCGGCCGGCGGACGGGCGATCACGTACCGGGCCAACATGGGAAATCCCGCCGACATCCCGCCACTGTTCGACGCCTGCCTGAAGGAATTCGGCCGGCTCGACGTCCTCGTCAATAACGCGGCGGTGATGAAGCGTACCTTCCTGGAAGAGGTGACGGCCGAGAACATCGCCCAGCACTTCGACGTGAACGTTCGCGGCTACCTGCTGGCGTGTAAGGAGGCGGCCGCCCGCATGACCGCAGGCGGGTGCATCATCAACGTCGCCAGCGCCATCAGTCGCATGGCGTACCCGGGGGCCGTGGTCTACACCGCCACGAAGGGCGCGATCGACGTGATGACCCGCGTCCTGGCGATGGAGCTCGGGCCGAAGGGAATTCGGTGCAACGTCGTCGCCCCGGGTTCGACCGTCACCGACATGAACAGCGAGAAGAGCGGCAAGACTCAGGCCGAGGCCGACCAGGAAATCGCGATGACGGCGCTCCGCCGGCAAGGGCTGCCGGACGACATCGCCGACGCCACCGTGTTCCTGGCCACCGACGACGCCCGCTGGGTGACCGGGGCGTGGCTCGACGTGTCCGGCGGTATCCGGCTGTAAGCGGCGGCCGCGGTGGGCGTCGTACAATCACGACGCCCGGAGCCGCCGATGGCAACCGACCGCGACCCGCCCACCGCCGCCGATTACGCCGTCACCGCCGCCAGCCCGGCGCTGGTGATGCTCATGGTCGGCAGCCTCGTCTTCTTCCTCGTCGAGGTGCTGTACGCCGGGCTGTACTCGGACCGCCTGCTGTACACCCTGTTCTTCTTCGTCTTCGGCGCCGTCCTCGTCGCCCGCATCGCCATCCAGTACGACGCCGCCCGCGCCACCCTCTACGGCCTCGGCCTCGGCGGCGTCACGTTCCTGGCGCTGATGGCCTACGTCGAGTACCCCGCGGGCACGCCGTTCCAGTCGATGCGCTGGCTCGTCAACCTCGGGCTGATGCTGCTGATCTGGTGGAGTGCCCACAAGCTGACGTGGGACTGCACCCACATCGACGAGAACCGCGACAGCTCGGGCCGCGGGCTGCTCAGCGCCGCGGGGCTCGGCGACGAAGCGGCCGAGGACGAACCCCCGGCCCCGGAGGCGACCGGCAAGAAGAGGAAACGGCAGGGCGCGTTCGCGGGCTGGGTGAACGGCTGGCGGGCGACCCTTGCCGCTCGGCGGAATCGGCCGCACACGCCGGGTGTGTGGGTGATTTACTTCGCCCTCGCCGCGGTGCCGCTGTTCGCCATCGGCCAGTCACTCATCCCGCTAGACGACGCCGACCGCCGGCGGGCCACGTTCGTGCAAATGGCCGTGTACGTCGGCAGCGCCCTCGGGCTGCTCGTCACCACGAGTCTGCTCGGGTTGCGGCGCTACCTTCGCCAGCGAAGGGCGAAACCACCTGCGGCGCTGACCGCCGGCTGGCTCGGGCTCGGGGGGGGGCTGATCGTCGTGTTCCTGGCGCTGGGAACGTTCTTGCCGCGTCCTCACGCCGAGCTGCCGTGGTTCGGCCTGCCGCGGGCGGGGACCGGCGAGCGCGACGCCAGTAACTACGCCCAACTCGGCGACTCCGCCGGCAAGGGCGAAGGCGCGGAAGGGAACGTGTCCGAGAAGGGGGCGGGTAACACGTCCGGCAAGGGCGGCGAGCCCGGCGGCAGCAAGGGCGAGAAGGGCTCCGGCGGCAAGGGCGACGACGGCCAGGCGGGCGCCGGCAAGGAGGGGAAAGGCGCCAGCAAGTCGCAGTCCGGCGGCAAGGGCGAGAAGGGCGCCGGTAAGTCCGACGGCTCGAAGGGGAAAGACGCCGGTTCGGGAGGCAAGACGGAGCGCGAAGGCGGCGACAGCCGCGGCAAGTCGGGCCAGCGGAACAGCGGCGGGAATCCTCCGCCGGTCAGCGAATCGGTGCAGAAGGTGGCCGAGATTGCCAAGTGGATTGTGCTGGCGATCGTGGTGTTCCTGGTACTCGCGGGCGTGGTGCTGGTCGTGCTGAAGTACCTGGCCCCGTTCACCGGCTGGGCGCAGCGCTGGCTGGACGCCATTCGCGCCTGGTGGGCCGGGCTGTTCGGCAAGAAGGAGGCACGGGCTTCGGCCGCTGCGGAAGTAGAAGAGCGCGGCCCGGTGCGGCCGCCGCCGTTCTCGGCGTTCACCGACCCGTTCGCGTCCGGCTCGGCCGACGGCCGCGACCCCGCGGAGCTCGTGGAGTACACGTTCGCCGCCCTCGACTCGTGGGCCTGGGACCGCGACCACGGCCGCCGGCCCGACGAGACGCCGCTGGAGTTCGCGGCCCGACTGGCGGACGAGTTTCCCGACCACGGCCCCGACTTCCGCCGACTGGCGGGGGCGTACGCACGAGTGGCCTACGCGAAGGCGTCGCCCCCGTCGGGAACGCTCGAGTTGTTGGAAGCGGTGTGGGACCGCATGGTCCACGGCACGAGTGCCGCGGCGGCCGTGGACTGAGGCAAAACAAAAGCCCGGGGACGGGCCGTCCCCGGGCTTCGCACATCACCCGCCCGCGTCAGTCGCGGAAGTCGTTGTGGCAGTTGCTGCAGCTGTCACCCATCTTCTTCAGCGCCGTCGTCATCGCCTTGGCGTCGTTCTTGGCGGCCGCCTCGGTCAGGCCCACGCCGGCGGTGCCCATGTCCTTCGACCACCGCTCCCACTTCGTCTTCATGGCCGCGTTCGTCATCGCCTTCTCGTTCGGGAGCTTCAGCGTGTAGTCGGCGATCGCCGCCACGCGGGCGCCGAGCACGATCGCGTCCTTGGCGTCCACCTTGACCCCGGCCTTCGACAGGTCGCGAATGTCCTTCTCGATGTTCAGCCCGCCCGACTTGCTCATCGAGAACGGGTGCATCACGTCGTGCAGCTCGAACGTACCCTCGACCGCCTTCGCGTCGAACTTGCCGCCGGCCGGCGGGCTCGCGAGTGCCTTGACGGCCTCGATGCCGCCCTTGTAGTCCTTTTCCTTCAGCTTCAACCCGGCGTACACCTTCACCGCCTGGGCCTTCGTCGCCTCGTCGCCGTAGTTCATCAGCAGCAGGGCGATGCCGCGGGCGCCGACGGCCAGGTTCTTCTTCTGCGTCGTGGACAGTTCGGCCAGTTGCTTCTCGAGCGTGGCCACGTCGGCGGCGACGGCGGCCTTGGCGGCGTCCTTGGACAGGTCGGCGGAAACGGCCCGCGGCGCGACGACGAAGCCGAGCGCGACGGCGAGCGTAGAGCATGCGAACAGGCGGGAGCGCGGGGTCACGGACGATACCTCCGGGGGCGAGAGACTCGCGGGTATTATCGCAGCGGGGCCGTGCGTCGGCCATCAATCACGCGGTCATTCCGGCCGCGCGGAGGGTGAACACGGCGACTTCCGGGCGGACGCCGAAGCGGAACCGCCAGCCGTAGCCGACGCCCTTGTTCACGTACACCTGCCCGCCGCCGTGCGCGTACATCCCCGCCGCCCACCGCTTCGCCTTGCGGCTCAGCATCAGCCGGCCGAGGCCCGGCCAGTCCACTTGTCCGCCGTGGGTGTGGCCGCTCAGCATCAAGTCGAACCGGTGCTCGGCGAACTGCTCCACCGACCGCGGGTTGTGCGCCAGCACCAGCCGCGGCGTGTCCGGGCAGCACCCCGCCAGCGCCGCCGCCGGGTTCGATTCGAGGCTCCACAGGTCGTCCACGCCGGCGACCACCAGCCCGCCCCCGGGCCGAGTCAGCCGCACCGACTCGTTCCGAAGCACCCGCACCCCGTGTCCGCAGAGCGCGTCGGCCACGTGCCGGTGCAGGTCGGCGTGGCGGCGCACGCCGCGGGCGGTGTGGACCGAAAAGTCGTGGTTGCCGAGGACGCCGTACACGCCGAGCGGCGCCCGCAGGTCGCGGAACAACTTCGCCGCGGCGTGGAGGTGCTTCGGACCGCGGTCGATGAAGTCGCCGGTCAGCGCGATCACGTCCGGCTTCTCGGCCAGCGTGCGTTCCAGGGCGCCCTCGACGTAACCCTTCGGCAGGTGCGGGCCGTAGTGGAAGTCGGTGAGGTGTGCGACCTTGAGGCCGTCGAAGTCGGCAGCCAGCCCGCGGACGGAGAGCGTTAAGCGGTTCAGTTCCAGCCAGGTGGGTTCGACGTGTCGGGCGTAGCCGACGCGTGCCCAGTTTCGGCCGATGGCCTGGGCTAGACGTGCCTTCACCGACGGCGGTCGAGGCGGACTCGGCCGGGGGGCGTGCTGCGGGCGGGGCGGGTGATTCATCGCGGGCCGCACTCCGGAGGCTTGGCCGGCGGGGTGGAGGCGGTCCGCCTCGCCGGGGATTCTACGCCCCTGGGAAAGAGCGCGGGGCGGGCCGAAGCCCGCCCCGCACGCGATCACTCGTCCTCGTCGTCCTCTTCTTCCTCGTCATCATCCAGATCGTCGTCGTCGTCGTCGTCGTCGAAGTCGTCGTCGTCGAAGTCGTCGTCCAGGTCGTCGAGGTCGTCGTCGTCGTCGAACTCCTCGTCGTCCAGGTCGTCGTCGAGGTCGTCGTCGTCGTCGTCGTCGTCGTCGTCTTCCAGTTCCTCGTCGTCGTCCTCGTCGGCGGCGGCGAGCGGGGCCGGGACCAGCGACCACGGCCGGAGGTCGTCGTCGGCCGGGACCATTCCCGGGAGGGTCAGCAGGCGTCCGGGCATGCGGGATCCTCTGTGTACGGGGTGTGCGGTGGGTGCTATCGGCGCCCGCCGGTGGGAACTCCAATCCGAAAACCCGCTTCCCGCGGGGTCGCTCGCGTGTCCGCCTCAAGGGCCAGGGGCGGTCAAAGGTAGACGCTTCTTATCACCCGCCGCCGGTGTGGCAAGCAAACTTCCGGAGTTTTCGCCACACCCACAAACCCTCACGAAATCAGGGCTTGTGGCGCGTCGGATCGGAATTCCTGAGACAGTTACGACAACCGCTCCGACCACTCCGATTGGCGTGTCATGGAGAACCGGTCCGCGGCCGAAGTTCGCACTGGTCGCCCGGACGCGCCCGGCGGCGTAGAACAGTCAGACCCACCGCGAGGCGCCCATGCTCTCCCTGGCGAAGTTCTCGATCGGCGTCGGCGACCGCTTCGCCCACCAGGCCAAGGCCCAGTTGCGGGCGTGTCTCTTGGCCGCGGAGCGCGGCGTCGAGGTGATTCCCGTCTGGAATAAGTCGAACCGCGAGCACACGATCATCGGCAGCGAGCCGACCGCCACCCGAACCGCGGCGGACGCGGCTGTACGTGAGCTCGGCTGGACGAAGCCGTACCACGTCGACGCCGACCACATCCGCCTGGAGACGGTCGATCGGTTCCTCCCCGCCTGCGACTTCTACACGATCGACGTGGCGGATTCGATCGGCCTGCCGGCCGAGTCGGCGGCGGTCGAGGCGCTGGCGAACCGCCTCAGCGACCTCGCCGGGCGCCTGAGCATCCCGGGGATCGAGGAGCCGTTCACGGTCACGCGCGCCGAGCTGCTCCGTGTCGGCACCAAGTATCTGAAGGCGGCGCAGGACGCCGGCGCGATTTACCGCAAGATCGCCGCCGCGAAGGGGGCGAGGAACTTCATCACCGAAGTGTCGATGGACGAGACGGACGCCCCGCAGACGCCGCCGGAACTGCTCGTGATCCTCGCTGCGCTCGCGGCCGAAGGCGTGCCGGCGCAGACGATCGCGCCGAAGTTCACCGGCCGGTTCAACAAGGGGGTCGATTACGTTGGCGACCTGCGGCAGTTCGAGAAGGAGTTCCGCGAGGATTTGGCCGTGATCGCATTCGCGGTGCGGGCGTTCGGCCTGCCGGCGAACCTGAAGCTGAGCGTGCATTCGGGAAGTGACAAATTCTCGCTCTACCCCGTGATGCGGAAGGCGGTCCGCGACTTCGGCGCCGGCCTCCACCTGAAGACGGCCGGTACGACGTGGCTCGAAGAGGTGATCGGCCTCGCCGAAGCCGGCGGGCCGGGTCTGGCACTGGCGAAGGAGATTTACGCGCAAGCGATCGCCAAGAAGGACGAACTCTGCGCCCCCTACGCTACCGTGATCGACATCGACGCGGCGAAGCTGCCGTCGGCAGCGGTCGTGGCGGGCTGGTCAGGCGATGAGTTCGTCGCGGCGCTGCGGCACGAGCCGACGAACCCGGCATTCAACCCACACTTGCGGCAGTTGGTTCACGTCGGCTTCAAGGTCGCGGCGAAGCTCGGGGACAAGTACCTGAACCTCCTGCGCGAGTGCGAGGCGAGTGTAAGCCGAAACGTGACCGGCAACCTGTACGACCGCCACCTGAAGCCGCTGTTCGTGGAGTAGGCGATGAACCTGTTCGACCTGTCCGGCGAAGTCGCGGCCGTGTTCGGCGGCACCGGCGTGCTCGGCGGCGCGATGGCCGACGCCCTCGCCGCCCACGGCGCGAAGATCGCCGTCATCGGCCGCAGCGAGGACCGCGGCCGCTACGCCGTCGAGCGGATCGAGGCGGCCGGCGGCACAGCGTTTTTCGTCCCCGCCGACGCCATGAGCAAGGACTCGATCCGGGCAGCCCGCGACACCATCCTCAACAAGTGGGGCGCCGTCACGGTACTCGTCAACGGCGCCGGCGGGAACAAGCCCGAGGCGACGGTGATGCCCGGCGGCGACTTCACGAAGCTGCCGCTGGAGGGCTGGTCGGCCGTGTTCGACCTGAACCTCGTCGGCGGAACGCTCCTGCCGTGCCAGGTGTTCGGCGAGTCGATGGTCGCAGCCGGCCGCGGTAGCGTGATCAACATCGCGTCGATGTCGGCGATCCTGCCGCTGTCGCGGGTGGTGGCGTACTCCGCGAGCAAGGCCGCGGTACTGAACCTGACGCAGTGGCTGGCCCGCGAGTGGGCGACGAAGGGCGTCCGCGTGAACGCCATCAGTCCCGGGTTCTTCCCGGCCGAACAGAACCGCCGCATGCTGCTCCGCGACGACGGCACCTACACCGAGCGCGGCCAGTCGATCGTCGGGCACACTCCCATGGGCCGGTTCGGCGAGGCGCCCGAACTCGGCGGCGCGATCGTGTGGCTGGCGTCGCAGAAGGCGTCGGGCTTCGTCACCGGCCAGAACATCGTCGTGGACGGCGGCTTCTCGTCGGTCACCATCTAGGGGGCGGAGCATGGCACACGGCTTCGACCCGGCGCTGCCCCTCTCCCGCGCCCGCACCGTCCCGAACACGTGGTACACCGACCCGGCCGTGCTCGCCGCCGAGCGCGAGCACGTGTTCGCCCGCAGCTGGCAGCTCGTCGGCCGCGGCGAACAGGTGAAGAACCCCGGCGACTTCCTCACCGCCGACATCGCCGGCGAACCCGTTCTGGTCGTGCGCGGCGACGACGGCGGGCTGCGGGCGTTCTTCAACGTCTGCCGGCACCGGGCGGCGCCGATCCGCACCGAGCCGTGCGGCCACGCGACAAAGCTCCGCTGCCGCTACCACGGCTGGACCTACGACCTGAGCGGCAAGCTCCGGGGCACCCCCGAGTTCGACGGCGTCGAGGAGTTCGACAAGGACGCCAACGGCCTGCCGCCGATGGCGGTCGCCGAGTGGGGGCCGTTCGTCTTCGTCCACCTTACCGAGCCCGCGGCGTCGCTGGCCGAGTTCCTCGGCCCTCTGCCGGCTTGGGCGGAGACACGGGGCTCGTTCGCGGGGCTGGAGTGGAAGGCCCAGAAAGGCTACGAGCTGGCCTGCAACTGGAAGGTGTACGTCGACAACTACCTCGACGGCGGCTACCACGTGAACACGGTTCACCCCGCGCTCGCCGGCGTGCTCGACTACCGCGAGTACCGCACCGTCTGCGACGGGAACACGGTGCTGCAAAGCAGCCCGCTGACGCCCGGCGACGGGGCGGCGGGGCGCACTCGCACGGGCGACCTCGCCGCGTACTGGTGGGTGTGGCCGAATCTGATGCTGAACCTCTACGAGGGCGTGATGGACACCAACCTGGTGCTACCGCTCGGCCCCGACCGCTGCCGCGTCGTCTTCGACTTCTACTTCGCCGCGGGCACGGCCGACGACTTCGTCGCGGAGAGCGTCCGCGTCGCGGACCAGGTGCAGGCGGAGGACATTCAGGTGTGCGAGGAGGTGCAGCGCGGCCTTAACAGCCGCAGCTACACGACGGGACGGTTCAGCGTGAAGCGCGAGAACGGCGGCTACCACTTCCACCAGATGCTCGGGCACCGGCTCGGGTAGGTGCTTGCGGCGGTGCACCGCCGCAAGCGGCGAAGCATCACACCAGCCCCTGGTGCCCGAGGTAGCGTTCCGCGTCCAGCGCCGCCATGCAGCCGGTGCCCGCGGCGCTGATCGCCTGCCGGTAGTAGTCGTCGGCCACGTCGCCGGCCGCGAACACGCCCTCGACGCTGGTGTAGGTGCGGCCCAGCGTCGTCCACTTCACGTAGCCGCCCTCGTTCAGTTCCAGCTGCCCGCCGAGGAAGTTGACGTTCGGCGTGTGGCCGATCGCCAGGAACAGGCCGCTCGCCGGCATGTCGGTCTTCTCGCCGCTCTTGAGGTTCTTCGCCCGGATGGCGGTGACGCCGGCCTTGTCCTCACCTAGCACCTCGTCCACGGCCGTGTTCCAGCGGATGTCGATCTTCGGGTTCTTCAGCGCCCGCTCGGCCATGATCTTGCTCGCCCGAAGGACGTCGCGGCGCACGAACAGGTGGACCGTGCTGGCGAACTTCGTCAGGTACCCGGCCTCCTCGACGGCCGAGTCCCCGCCGCCGACCACGACGATCGGCTTGTTGCGAAACCGCGGCAGCGCCCCGTCGCAGACGGCACAGGCGCTCACGCCGTTATTCTTGAACCGGTCCTCGCTCGGCAGGCCGAGGTAGTTCGCCCGCGCGCCCGTCGCCACGATCACCGTGTGCGCCTGAACCGTCTCGCCGTCGTGGGTGGTGAGCGTGAACGGGCGCGTCTTGAAGTCCACCTTCACCACGTCCTTCGACTCGACTCGGGTGCCGAAGTTGACGGCCTGCTTGCGGCTGAGGGCGACGAGCTCGGGGCCGTTGATGCCGTGCGTCGGCTGCGGCTTGTTGGCCGTGACCCAGTAGGGCTGGTCCTCCTCGTCGAGGGCCGTCTTGAGATACTGCCGCGTGTCGCCGGCCGGCCAACTGGGGAAGTTCTCGACCTCGGTGGTGAGGGCGAGCTGCCCGAGCGGGAGGGTGCCGTTCTCCTGGTTCTTCTTGTCGAACGGGTTCCCCTGGATCACGAGCGGGTTGAGGTTCGCCCGCGCGGCGTAGATGGCGGCCGTCCAGGCCGCGGGGCCGGACCCGATGATGACGACGTTCTCAGGCATCGCGGAGAGCTCCGGCGTGGGCGGGTGTCTGTGTCGTAATGTACCGGGTCGGGGCGGCGGGTTCGCACGGCCGGGCGTTGGTTTGCCAGCGGCCCGGCCTATCGCCGCGGCGGGCACCAAGTGTATTGTAGAAGGCCATCCTGTCACGGGGTTCGGGGTCCACGTTGATGCGCGAACGGCTGACGCAGTTCCGCGAAATCCTCCGCTACGTCCCCCGGTTCCGCGACCGGGTGTTCGTCATCGCGCTCGACGGCGCGGTGGTGGAGGACGAGAACTTCCCCAACCTGCTGCTGGACATCGCCTTGCTCCGCAGCCTGAGCATCCGCGTCGTGATGGTCCACGGCGCGGCGCACCAGATCAAGCGATACGCCGAGCGGATGCAGGTGCCGCCGTCCGACACCGACGGCACCGGCATCACCGACCGCGACACGCTCCAGGTGGCCATCACCGCCGCCAACCGCGTCACGCACGAAATCCTTGAGGGATTGCTGGCGAACGACCTGCGGGCGACCTGCCCGAACGCCGTGGTCGCGCACCCGAAGGGGATCCTGAGCGGCGTCGATCACCAGTTCACCGGCCGCGTCGAGCGGATCGACGTGCCGTTCCTCCAGACCCTCCTCGAGCACGACATCATCCCCGTCATCCCGCCGCTGGGCTGCGACGGCGCCGGCAACTCGTACCGCCTCAACTCGGACGCCGTGGCCGTCGAGGTGGCGAAGTCGCTGCGGGCGATCAAGCTGGTGTTCCTGACCACCGAGGGCGGCATCCGCAACACGGCCGGCGCGGTCGTGCGGCAGCTCACCGTCGAGGAGGCCGAGGCCTACCTGAAGCGGAACAAGGCCGACCTGTCGCCGAACGCGCTGACGAAGCTCGGCCACGCCGTGCGCGCCGGCAAGGAGGGCGTGGAGCGCGTCCACGTCATCGACGGCCGGGAGCAGGAGGGGTTGCTCGGCGAGGTGTTCTCGAACGAGGGGATCGGCACCCTGGTGTACGCCAACGAGTACCAGTCGATCCGCCCGGCCCGCAAGTCGGACGTCCGGGCCGTCTTCAACCTGATCCAGCAGGGTGTCAAGTCGGAGGAGTTGGCGAAGCGGACGCGGGCGGACATCGAGAAGCAGATCGCCGACTTCTACGTCTTCGAGGTGGACCGCAACCCGGTGGCCTGTGCGGCCCTGATCCGCTACCCGGAGCAGAACAAGGCCGAGATCGCCAGCGTGTACGTGGACGACCGCTACGCCAACCAGGGGATCGGGCTCAAGCTCATCCACTACGCCGAGAACCTGACCCGCGCGGAGGGGTTCGGCACGCTGTTCTGCCTGAGCACTCAGGCCATTAACTACTTCGTCCAGAAGGCGGGGTTCGCGCTGGGCACGCCCGACGACCTGCCGCCGACCCGGCGCGACCGCTACGAGCAGCAGGGGCGCAAGTCGCAAGTGCTGGTCAAGGCGCTGAGTTAGAGAGCGCCGCCGTGAAAGCGCGGAGCCGCGAAGACGAACCGGGAATTCGGGTTCTCTCTTCGCGTCGCTTCGCCTTCGCGTGAGCTTTCTGCTTTTCTGCCCCACCGCGCTGCCTGCCGCGGCCGATCGTTGCGGCATGGCGACGTTCTACGTCCTCCCGCCGCGGGCCTGTCTCGACGACGCCGTGGCCGCGTTCCTCGGCAAACTCCTCCCCGGCCTCCCCGCCCCCGCGTGGGACCAGTTCGCCGACCGCCTCGTCCGCCCCGGCGCTTACCTCGTCCCGCGCGACGAGTTGCCCGACGACGAGCCGCTGGCCGCGGCACTGGCGGACGGGTTCGGTGCCGAAGTCGGGGACCGCGTGGTGGAAGTCGCGCTGACCGGCGCGGCACGGACCTGGGTGGTGGGCGGCGTGTCCGGGGCGGCGGCGGCCTGATAAGATGCCGGTACCATACCCACCGGCAAGTACCCTCCCATGACCGACCCGGATGACGACTGGGGCGACCTCGCCCGCGAACTCGGCGTTCAGAAGCCGACCGCCTCCGCCGCCGACGCCTCGCCGCCCGAGGAAGTCGAGGAGCCGGAGGCGATCCACGAGCTCCACGCCAGTCCGCCCGAAGTGGAACCCGTGTTCGGCGAAGGGATTGCCGACGAGGCGGCCGAGGGCGAACCCGAGGGTGAGGGGGAGGCCGAAGACGGCTCCGGCGACAAGCAACCGGGCGACGGCCGCAAACGGCGGCGCCGCCGGCGTCGTCGGAAGAAGGGGGACGGCGACGCGGCCGACGCCGGCATTGCGGACGAGCCGGCCCCGAGCTATCAGGCTACCGGCCGGGCGCCGGTTGCCGTGGCGGCGCCCGTCGCGGAGCCGGCGGGGGACGAGGCGGACGGCGACGACGGGGAGGTCGGCGGCGGCGTGGTGTCGCCGGCCGAGGAGGACACGGCCGGGGAAGTCCTCCGCGAGCTGATCGCCACCTGGAACGTGCCGTCGTGGGACGAGATCATTTCCGGCCTGCACCGCTGAGTGCGGCGGACGGGGGCGTGCCGATGGCCGACGCTGTGATCGACGTGCTGGAGAAGGAAGAACTCCCGCAGCTGGTCGAACTTTACAACCAGGTGTACCGCCCGACGCGGACGGAGGAGACGTTCCGCCGCCGCTGCCTCGGCCGGTACAACGTGCTGCCGCTCGTGGCCCGGATCAAGGACCGGCCGGTCGGCTTCTTCCTCGGCTTCGAGGCGGAACCCGAGGTGTTCATCGCCTCGACGTGGGGGGTGCTGCCGGACGCCCGGCGGGCCGGCATCGGCTCGCAGCTGCTCGAGGCGGCCCAGGAGTGGGCCGGCGAGCGCGGCTACGAATCGGTGCGGCTCGAATGCCCCAACAGCCAGCACCCGATGCTGCACCTGGCGCTGGGGCTCGGCTACGACATCGTCGGCACCCGGGCCGACGGCGACCGCGGCGTGACCATGGTGCTGTTCGAGAAGAGTCTGGCTTAACGAACCGGGGCCAGTGCCAGGAAGTTCCGCAGGATCGTCGGCCCCTCGACGGTCAGGAAACTCTCGGGGTGGAACTGCACCCCGTGCAGCGGCCACGTCTTGTGCCGCACGCCCATGATCTCCCCTTCCGCCGTCCAGGCGCTCACCTCGAAGTCCGGGTTCGTCCACGTCTCGCGCTTGATGACGAGCGAGTGGTAGCGTGTCGCGTCGAACGGGTTCGACATCCCGGCGAACACTCCCTTGCCGTCGTGGAAGATCGGCGACACCTTGCCGTGCATGATGCGGCTGTTGCGGACGACCTCGCCGCCGAAGCTGTGGCCGATGCACTGGTGGCCGAGGCACACGCCGAAGATCGGCCGCGTCGGGGCGAACCGCGTCAGCACGTCGTTGCAGATGCCGGCCTCCTTCGGCGTGCAGGGGCCGGGCGACAGGATGATGTGCGTGGGGTTCTGCGCCTCGATCTCGGCGAGCGTGATCTGGTCGTTGCGGACGACGTGCATCGGCAGCGTCGGGTCGATCTCCCCGAACCGCTGGACGAGGTTGTAGGTGAACGAGTCGTAGTTGTCGATCAGCAGGATCATCGGCGTCAGGATTGGCGGGTAGGGAGCTTCTGGGCACTGTTGGCGCTGGCGTCGAACTTCACGGCCGGGTCGGTCACGACCTCCAGGTGCGCGGCGGTCGCGGGGACGTCGTACCACGCCCCGTCGGCGAAGTCGACCAGCGCCCGGCCGCCGTAGTTCACCGTCACCACGCGGCCGACCTTGCCGGCGAAGCGGGTGTACTCCGGCAGCCCGTCGCGGACGCGGACGTACTTGTCCGTCCACTCGGCCTTCAGCGCCTCGGCTTCGTCGTAGGTCGGGAACTTCACCGCTACCTCCGGACGGGCGCCGGCACGTCGATCGCCTTCACGAACCGGCAGGCGTCGGCGGCGCCGTACTCGCGGTCCATGCCGGGGTCGTGCCAGTCCACCGCGAGCGGGCCGTCGTAGCCGACCTCGTTCAGCACGCGCATCAGGCCCGGCCAGTCGATGCCGCCGTGGCCCGGCGAGCGGAACTGCCACCCGGCCCGCGGGTCGCCGCTCGGCCAGTACCCGGCCAGCAGCCCGGCGCGGCCGTCGAGTGTCAGCTGGGCGTCCTTCACGTGGACGTGGTAGATTCTATCGGGAAACCGCCGCAGGAACGCGGCCGGGTCCACGCCCTGCCAGTGGAGGTGGCTCGGGTCGAAGAGGAAGCCGAACTCCTCGCGGCCGCCCAGGGCGTCGAGCACGAGTTCCGCCGAGTACAGGTCGAACGCCAGTTGCCCGGGGTGCACCTCACACGCGAAGCGGACGCCGCAGTCGCGGGCGGCGTCGAGGATCGGGTGCCACGCGGCGGCGAACTCCTTCAGCGCGTCGGCGACGACGTCCGACCGCGGAGCGGGATAACCCGCAACGTAGCCCCAAATCGGCGAGCCGGTGAAGCCGCTGACGACGCCCGCCCCGAGTCGCTCGGCGAGGCGGAACGTCGCCGTCATTTCTTCCGCGGCCCGCTGGCGTACGCCCTCGGCCCGGCCGTCGCCCCAGACGTATTCAGGCAGCAGCCCGTGGTGGCGCTTGTCGATCGGGTCGCAGACCGCCTGACCGACCTTGTGGTTGGCGACGACCGGCACTTGCAGGTCGCTGCGGGCCAGCAGGTCCAGGCGGGCGGGGCCGTAGCCGTCGTCGGAGAGCGCGCGCTGCACTTCGAGGTGGTCGCCCCAGCAGCAGAGTTCGAAGCCGTCGTAGCCCCAGGCGGCGGCCTTGCCGGCGAGGCCGTCGAGCGGCACGTCGGCCCACGGGCCGCTGAACAGCAACACCGGGCGGGGCATGGGTTCGTCCGTGAAGCAACAGGAAGAAAGCCCACCCGTTGCAACGGGTGGGCCTCGCCTGCGACACTCTCACGCCGTCGGCGTCACACGATCGGCTTGTCGTCCGGCTTCGGCGCGTCGCCCGGCCCCAGCGCCGGCGGCGTCACCGGAACCGGCGGGGGCGGGCTCACGACCACCGGCGGCGGCGGCACCGGCGCGGGCGGCGACGGCGGCGCGGTGATGACCGTCAGCGGCGTGCCGCCGACCGGGCCGGAGGGGATCGCTGGCGTTTCCGACTTCGGCGGGGCGGGCGGCGCCTGCGGCTCGTCGTCCTCCAGGAACACCTCGTCCGGCTCCGCCTCGTCCACCTTCTTCCGCATCAGGAAGTACACCGCCGTCGCGGCCGTCCAGAAGAAGCTGTAGCTGAACCCGAGCATCATCAGGAACGCCAGCCCCAGCCAGAACCCGACCAGCCCGGCGCCCCACGTGTTGAACCAGTAAAAATCCGCCCGGTTGCGGTCGTACTCGGCCGCGTCCTTCTTCGAGTACACGTCCACCACGCGGCCCGTCGGGCTCACCGCGGTGCTGTGCGTCACCTCGTACGGGCTCCCCTGCAGGAACAGTTCCTTCCACCCGAACGACTCGGGGGCGTAGATGAACAGGTACTCCGGCTTGCGGCTCTCCGCCATCGTGCTGGCCGGCAGCCCGACCGCCCACTTCCCCACGTACACGGCCAGCGACGTGAAGAACAGCACGAAGAACGTCACGATCGCGCCGTACAGCACGGCCACGAACCAGTACCAGAGGTAGTGCCACGGCGACTGGTAGACGTAGTTCACCGACCGGCTCAGGGCGTCGAACGTGTCGGAGCTGTCGCCCTCGACGGACAGCGTCGGGTACATCAACGGGTAGCCGACGAGCCCCACCAGGAAGATGGCCATGATGACGCCGGCCAGCAGCACCAGCGGCAGCAGGAGGCCGATCAGCAGGATGTCGCCGACCAGCGGAATCAGGGCGATCGTCCCGTAGACGAACAGCCCGACGATCACGACCCCGATGATGGCCAGCGGCACCATCGGCGAGAGGGCGTAGTTGACGTACCGGGTGGTGACGAACTGCACGGCCTGCTTCAGCGTGACGGGGCCGCGGCCGGAGAGGCTCACCGCCGCGAGCCGGGTGATGACGCCGCCGAAAAACGCCCACACCGCCACGTTCCACAGGATCAGGAAGAACAGGTAGACTCGCGTCTGCGCCCCCACGCCCGGCGACACCATCTTCGCCACCGGCACCAGCAGCTTGACCAGCGGTTCGACCAGGACGGGGATCGACCCGCTGATGAACCGGCCGATGGCGTCGGCGCGCTCGGTGGCGCCGCCGGCGAGGACGTTCGTGGCGAACAGGAACGGGTTCGGGCCGCGGTACTCGTCCCACGGGGCGGCGCGGAAGCGGCCGACGGGGATCGGCCGCTTCGTAGCCGGGTCCACCTCGTCGGCGGGGCCGGCCAGGTCGGCCATGACCCGCCACTTCTCGAAGTCGGCGGCGAACCGCTTGTTGCCGATGTCGGTGAAGTCGGCCTCGGTGTACGAGGCGTCGGTGCCGGGCTTCTTCTGCCCCTCCTTCTCCTTGGAGATGGTACCGTTGCTGTACTCCGGGGCGCTGCGGTCCGGAGCCTTGTAGTAGAAGAGCGCCGACAGCACCCACCAGCCGATCGACATGACCAGGATGCCGGCGGCGGCGACCAGCAACTTCCGCGGGTCGAGTGCGACCTGGAAGCAGCGGAAGATGCTCATCCACGGGAACGCGGCCCGGAAGCTAAATCCGGGTGCGGCGTTGGGCCCGTCTGCCATGCTGGTTCCTCAGTCGGTGGGCTGCGGCCGGAGGGGCCGCGCGGGTCGGGGGTACAATATACCCACCCCCCACGGACCGGCCACCGACGGCGCCGGAACGCGGCGGCTCCCGGTCGCGGGCACACGGCGTGCGGTGACGACTCGCGGGGGGCGGAACGCGGTTTGCGATTCCGGCACGGCATCACCCCGGAGAACACCCGTGACACACGACCCGACCGACGTTGTGAAGGTGGCCCAGGCCGACCACGTGACGACCGAACTGTACCGCAACGAACTCGCCGCCGAGGGGATCGACGCGCGGGTGCTGGGGGAGAGTTTGGAGGCGAGCTTCGGCACCGCGATCCAGGGCTCGGTCGAGTTGTGGGTCCACCGTGCCGACGCGGAGCGTGCCGCGGCGCTGATCCGGCGGATGGAGGCCGAGCGCGGCACGACGTCGGAGGCGGATCTCGCCGCCGAGGTAACAACGGAGCCGGCCCCGGAGGGCGGAGCGACTGGGCGTCCACCCTCCGGGGCCGGCTCCGTTGTTACCCCGTCGCGCTTACTTCAGCGACTCCTTCAGCGCCTTGATGGGGCTGAGTCGGACCTTGTTGTAGGCCGGCTTGTCCTTGGTGATGTAGGTGCCGCCCGTCAGCGGGTTCTTCTTCTCGACGCCGCCCTTCACGGCCTTGACCTTGGTGGAGCTGATGCGAGCCAGGCCGGGGATGACCAGCTTGCCCGGGCCCTTGCCGCTCAGCTCCCGCTGCACCAGCTCGACAATCGCGGTCATCACCGCGTCGATCTGCTTCTTGCTCAGCTCGGTCTTCTCGGCCACCTCGGCCAGGAACGCCGACTTCGTGAGCGCCTTCTTCGCAGCCTTCGCCATGATGTGTTCTCCGGTCTGAGGGGAATCAGAACTCGAAACTGCCTGAAAACTAAGGGTTCCGTCGGGGGGTGTCAACGTACACGCCGGGATTTCCGCGAAATAATGCCGCTCTTTTCCGCGAAACCGCCATTTTCCGGGTTTTCCGGGCCCTCTGGGTGAGCTCACGGCCTCTGCACACGCGCTGGAACCCGTCCGATTCGTCGCCTGTGGTCCACCGGCCCGGGTCGGAGGGCCCGGAACTTCGCACCCCTGCCGCTGCTTGTCGTGGCGCGGTACGATCGGGTGACCGACGAACCGCGGTGCCGGCTTTATCCTCCATTCCAGTCCAGCCGCGGGTGTCGGAATTCATTCCCTTCATCCCCGTTCCCGGGAGGCCGTCATGCGTGTTCTGGCCCGACTCTCCGTGTTCGCGCTCGCGCCTCTGGTCGGCGGCGTGTGTCGCGCCACCGGCGTCGCCGTCGCCGCCGAAGGTGCGTCCGCCGTCGCCCGCTTCCTCGCCGACCGCCTCAGCGACCAGAGCCTCCGCGTCGGCGACGCCCTCCGCGACGCGGCCGACCGCGCCGGACCACGCTCGACCGTGCCCTCGGCGGCGAGTCGGCGCTGGCCGTCACCGACCGCGCCGAGGATCGGGCGTTCCGCGAGCAGCTCCGGCTGTTCGTGCTGGCCGCGCAGACCGACGGCCGGGCGAGCGCCGACCCGACGTTCGTGCCGCGCTGCCGCACCGAGCTGACGGCGGCGAAGGCCGCCGGCCTCCTCGCCGGCGACGCCGACCCCGTCGCCCTTGCCGACGGGCTCGGCACCCTCACCCGGTTCGACGAACCGGCCGCCCTCCTGGCCGCGCAGTGGGGCGTGGCAGACGCCCTCAGTGCCGACCTGCACGCCGCAGGTTTCCCGTCGCTGGCGGCGCTCGTGGCACTGAGGCCGGCGTCTGACCCGTCGGCGGCGCCGCTGCTGGCGGTGGCCGTGCGCTACTACTTCCGCCGCTCCGTGGAGGAAGACCCGAGGCTCTTCCAGGGGCTGGCGTTCGCGCAGCTGGAGCGGCTCGGCAAGGCCCAGGAGGACGGCGCCGCCCAACTCGCGGCGCTGATGGCGCGGTACGTCGAGCGACTCGAAGCGCGGCTCGGCGAACTGAAAGACACGGCCCTGACGACGCGGGCGGAGGTTCGGGCTCTCCTCGCTGCGCTCGGAAGTGGCCAGAGCCCAGTGCCCAGTGCCCGGGCCGAGCCGGCGAAGATCGCCCCGGCTTCACTGGCCACCGGCCACTCCCCACGAGCCACTGTTCTGAGCGTCCACACCGGCGCCGTGGCCTGCCTGGCGATCTCGCCCGACGGCACCCGCGCCGTGTCCGGCGGCGCCGACCGCGGCATCGTCGTGTGGGACCTCGTTGCCCGGCGCGAGCTGCGCGTCCTGGCCGGGCACCGCGACCGCGTCTGTTGCCTGGCGTTCGGGCCGGACGGGCGGAAGGTGCTGTCCAGCAGCCTCGACCAAACGGTGCGCCTGTGGGACGTCGACGCGGGCATCGAGTTGAAGACGTTCGACCGCCAGACGAACCGCAGCGCCGCCTTCGCCCCGGACGGCAAGACCGCCCTGTGCGGCGCCCTCTACGACGGCAAGCTGCGGCTGTTCGACGTGGCCACCGGCAAGGCGCTGAAGGTGCTGCCGGGGCACGCCGACTGGGTGGTCGGGGTGGCGTTCGCGTCCGACGGCAAACTTGCCCTCTCGGGCGGGCTCGACCGCGTGGTGAAGTTGTGGGACGTACCCACCGGCCGGCTGCTGCGGACGTTCACGCTCAAGAACACGATTCTGTCGAGTGTCGCGTTCAGCCCCGACGGCTGGCGGGTACTGTCGGCCGGCAGCGATGGCCTCGTGCGGGTGTGGGACACGTTCACCGGTGCCGAGCTCTTCCGGCTGGTGGGCCACACCGACGCGGTGTCGTGCGTGAGCCCGGCGCCGGACGGCGACCGCGCGGCGTCGGCCGGGCACGAGGGCACGGTCCGCGTCTGGGACTTGAGGGCGAAAAAGGAGCTCACCCGGTTCGCAGGCCACGTCGGCAACGTGTTGACGGTCGCCTTCGCGCCGGACGGCAACACCGTGCTCTCGGGCGGCGACGACAGCACGGTGCGGGTGTGGGAGCTGAACCGTTGACCGACCGTTACCACTTCGGTCGCAACCAGCGACGGGCCGACGGGTTCGCTCACAACGGCCTGTGGCGTTACACCAACAGTAATTTGTGTCATTGACTCAATTCGTGCCGCGACCCCCCGGGGGGGTCGGTGACACACAATGAGGCCGGCCAGACCGTCGTTCCCGCTGGCACGCCGCGCCGCGACTCGTAAGCTGGCACCGACCCTGGTTCCCACCACGAGGCTCCCATGGCTCAGGCCGCGTTCGACAACCTGGACGGGCTCTGCATCAACACCATCCGCACCCTCGCCATGGACGCGGTGCAGAAGGCCAACAGCGGCCACCCCGGCGCCCCGATGGGCCTCGCCCCCGTCGCCTACGTGCTGTGGAATCGGTTCCTGAACTACGACCCCAAGTTCCCCTACTGGACCAACCGCGACCGCTTCGTGCTGTCGAACGGCCACGCCTCGATGCTGATCTACTCGCTCGTCCACCTCGCCGGCATCGTGGACCGTGACGACCACGGCAAGCCGACCGACAAACCGAGCCTGCCGATCGAGCAGCTGCAGCGGTTCCGCCAGCTCGGCAGCCGCACGCCGGGCCACCCCGAGCAGGAGGCGACGAGCGGCATCGAGACGACGACCGGCCCGCTCGGCCAGGGTGTCGGCAACGCGGTCGGCATGGCGATCGCGCAGAAGTGGATGGCCGGGTACTACGGCCGGCCCGGGTTCGAGGCGCTGTTCGAGCACAAGGTGTACGCCATCTGCGGCGACGGCTGCATGATGGAGGGCGTGGCGTCGGAGGCGGCGTCGCTCGCCGGGCACCTCAAGCTCAACAACCTGTGCCTCATCTACGACGACAACGGCATCACCATCGACGGGCACACCCACCTGGCGTTCAGCGAGGACGTGGCGAAGCGGTTCGAGGCCTACGGCTGGGACGTGCTGCGGGTGAACGACGGGAACGACACCTCGGCGATGGCCGCGGCGCTGGAGAAGTTCAACAGCGGCGCCACGAAGCCGACGCTGATCGTGCAGAAGTCGGTGATCGGCTTCGGCTCGCCGAACAAGGCCGACACTCACTCGGCCCACGGCGAGCCGCTCGGGGCTGACGAGATCAAGCTGACGAAGAAGGCTTATGGCTGGCCCGAGGACTCGTCGTTCCTGGTGCCGGACGGCGTGTACGGCCGCTTCCAGGACGGCATCGGCAAGCGCGGCGCCGCCGCCCGCGCCGCGTGGGACAAGCTGTTCGCCGACTACAGGGCGAAGCACCCGGACCTCGCCAAGCAGATCGAGACGCTGGAGCAGCGTGACCTGCCGGTGGGCTGGGACAAGGACATCCCGGTCTTCCCGGCCGACCCGAAGGGGTTGGCGACGCGCGACAGTTCCGGGCAGGTGCTCAACGCCATCGCCAAGAACGTGCCGTGGGTCGTCGGCGGCTCGGCCGACCTGAACCCGTCCACGAAGACGTTTATGAAGTTCGAGGGCGCCGGCGTGTTCACGGCGAAGACGCCGGCCGGGCGGAACATCCACTTCGGAGTCCGCGAGCACGGCATGGGCGCCATCATGAACGGCCTCACGCTGTCGAACCTGCGGGCGTACGGCTCGGGCTTCCTGATCTTCAGCGACTACGGCCGCGGGGCACTGCGGGTCGGGGCGGTGATGCACATCCCGGTGCTGTACGTGTTCACCCACGACAGCATCGGCGTCGGCGAGGACGGCCCGACGCACCAGCCGATCGAGCATCTGGCGAGCCTGCGGGCGATGCCGAACCTGGTATTGATCCGGCCCGGCGACGCGAACGAGGTGGCCGAAGCCTACCGCTACGCCCTCCAGCAGAAGCACACGCCCGTCGTGTTCGCCATGACCCGACAGGCACTGCCGACGCTCGACCGCACGAAGTACGCGCCGGCGAGCAGGCTGCAGAAGGGCGGCTACGTCCTGGCCGACGCCGCGGGCGGCAAGCCGGACGTGATCCTGATCGGTACCGGGAGCGAGGTGCCGCTGGTGGTCGAGGCCTACGAGAAGCTAACGGCCGAGGGCGTGAAGGCCCGCGTGGTGAGCCTGCCGAGCTGGGAGCTGTTCGAGCAGCAGGACCAGGCGTACCGCGACTCGGTGCTGCCGCCGGCGGTAACGGCCCGAGTGTGCGTCGAGATGGCGGCGGCGTTCGGCTGGGAGCGCTACGCCGGCCCGACGGGTGCGATCATCGCCATGCGGTCGTTCGGCGCGTCGGCCCCGCTCAAGGACCTGATGAAGCACTTCGGGTTCAGCGTCGAGAATGTGATGAAGGCGGCACGAGAGCAGGTCGCGAAGAAGTAACGCGGAGTGAGGTCCCACCCGCCATGGCGGGTGGGACCTCACGCACCCTTCAGTTCCAACTCGAATCGGTCGGCGTCTACGAACCCCCGACCTTTCAGTTCAAACACCCGCCGCAGCCCGCGGAGGCGCGTGCCGTCGATCTCGTACTCGTGGTAGCCCCACAGCGCCTCCTGACACGTGCTGCCGACGCACACGGAGTGGAACGGCTGCGACTCACCAGCTTCGAGCACGTACCAGACGTGCTTGTGCCCGTGCAACCAAAGGCCGATGCCGCACGCGGCCGCCGCGTCCCGCGCCGCGGCCCAGTCGAGGAGGCGGTGCCAGCGAGCCTCGGGGTGCCGGCCGCGCGTCAACAGCGGGTAGTGGCTTACGACCACCCGCGGCCCCGCGTCGAGCCTCGCGCACAGCACCTTGAGCCGCTCCAATTGCGGTACGCCCACCCGCCCGGTCGCGTCCCACGGCAACACGTTCGGTTTGGCCGAGTTCAGCGCGATCAGCCAGACGTGTCCCACCTTCTTGGCGAACGGGTACGTGTGGGTGTCGTCGGCGCGCTCGCCCTGCTGCCAGGCCGAAAACGCGAACTCGAACGTCCGCCGGCGGGTGGCCCCGAACGTGTACAGGTCGTGGTTCCCGGGAACGGCCAGCGCCGGCGGCAGCGTCGCGTCCCACACGCCGAGCCGCCTCGCCGACTCGGTCATTTCGGTGTCGAACGCCATCGTGGTGGCGTCGCCCGAGAAGACCAGCTGGTCGTACCCGCGGGTGCGGCAGTCGGCGAGTAGCGATTCGACGACCTGATTCGCAAAGCGGAACCGATGCCCGCGGCCGCGCAGCCGGACGTTGACCCACCCGGCACCGCGCTTGGTGAACAAGTCGCCGAGCCGCCACCCGACCTTCGGGGCGGTGAGGTGCACGTCGCTGAAGTGAATCAGCTTGATCATTGCGGAATGCGGATTGCGGAAT
This sequence comes from Gemmataceae bacterium, assembly GCA_046350095.1. Lineage (GTDB taxonomy): Bacteria > Planctomycetota > Planctomycetia > Gemmatales > Gemmataceae > Urbifossiella. Next base: position 133,496 of record JAXMBA010000008.1, on the reverse strand, counting down.
TCGGATTCCCGGCGACAATCCCTGTCACCACACCTTTCTATTGCCCTAACCGCGAACCGTGTTCCGACATGATCCGATTCGACTTCACCGGCAAGGCCGTACTCGTCACCGGCAGCTCCCGCGGCATCGGGGCGGCGATCCTCACCGCGTTCGTCCGCGGAGGGGCGAACGGCGTCCTGCACTACTGGGACGACCCGGACGGGCTCAACCGTGCCGACGCCAAGGCCCTCGGAGCACAACTCGGTGACGGCGTTCTGTCACTGCCCGCGGACGTCCGCGACGCTGGGCAGGTGGAAGCGCTGATGCGACGGGCGAAGGAGCGCTTCGGCGGCCTCGACGTGGTCGTGAACAACGCCGGCATTATCAAAGACCGCACCATCCGCAAGATGACGCCGGACGAGTGGCACGCCGTCATCCAGACCAACCTCGACGGCGTGTTCCACGGCTGCAAGTACGGCGCGGAGGTACTGCGCGACGGCGGCCGGATCGTGAACATCGCGTCGGTGGCGGGGCTGGTCGGCTTCCACGGGCAGGCGAACTACGCGGCGGCGAAGGCCGGCGTCATCGGCATGACGCGGGTGCTGGCGAAAGAGCTGGCCCGCCGCGGCATCACGGTCAACGCCGTCGCCCCGGGCGTGATCCAAACTGCGATGCTCGGCGAGGTGAAGGGCGAGGTGATGGCCGAGTACCTGAAGCAAATCCCCGCCGGCCGGCTCGGGAAGCCCGAGGACATCGCCAACGCGGTGTTGTTCCTCGCCAGCGAAGAAAGCGGCTACATCACGGGGCAGGTGCTGCCCGTTACCGGCGGGTGGGTGTAGCCGTGAAGCAACTCACGATCGTCGTGAAGCCGTTCCGGGCCGAGGCCGTACTGGCCGTGATCGCCGAGATGGGCGTGAGCGTGTGCGCCGTCCGCGAAGCGAAGGGGTACGGCCGGCAGAAGGGCTACCTCGACCGCTACCGCGGCTCGGAGTACAGCACGGCGTACCTGCCGAAGGTCGAAATCACCGTCTGGGTGACGGACGACGTGGAGCGCGAACTGGCCGACCGCGTCGCCCGCACCGCCCGCACCGGCCGCATCGGCGACGGGAAAATCTTCGTCGTTCCCACCGCCTGGCCGAACGCGCTTGAGTTCTGAGGCGACTCCATGACCCCGCTCCTCCTCTCCCTCGCCGCATTCTCCCCGACCGACAAGGCGCCCCAGCCGAACGTCGTGCTGCTCATCGCCGACGACCTCGGCGCCGAGGACTGCGGCCCGTTCGGCAACCGCGCCGTACGTACGCCGAACCTCGATCGCCTCGCCCGCGGCGGGACGCGCTTCGGCCGGGCGTTCGTGCCGGCCAGTTCGTGCAGCCCGAGCCGGTGTAGCCTCCTGACCGGCCGCTACCCGCACAGCCACGGCGCCCCACAACTCCACCAGCCGCTCCCGGCGGGGCAGCCGAACCTCGCCGCCCTGCTGCGTGCCGCCGGGTACTGGACCGCCATCGCCGGTAAGACGCACCTCGGCAAGGACGCCCTCACCGGTTTCGACGTGGTGAATGCCGGCGGCGGCCCGAGCGGCTGCGGCCAGTGGGTGGAAACGCTCCGCGGGCGGCCGCGGGACAGGCCGTTCTTCGCCTGGCTCGCCGCGTTCGACCCGCACCGGGACTACGCGCCGAACGCCATCCCGCAGCCGCACCGGCCGGCGGACGTAGTCGTACCGCCGTATCTGCCCGACACGCCAGAAGTCCGCGCCGACCTGGCCATGTACTACGACGAGGTTTCGCGTCTCGACCGCTACGTCGGTGACGTGCTCGACGAACTCGACCGGCAGGGCGTGGCCAACGACACGCTCGTGCTGTTCCTGAGCGACAACGGCCGGCCCTTCCCGCGCTGCAAGACCACGGTGTACGACAGCGGCTGCCGCACGCCGCTCATCGCCCTCTGGCCGGGCGTCGTACGGGCCGGTGGGACGTGCGGGAGCCTGGTCAGCACCATCGACATCGCGCCGACACTGCTCGGCTTGGCGGGCGCGGTAGTGCCCGCGGCCGTGCAGGGCCGAAGCTTCGCCGCGGTGCTCCGCGACCCGGCCGCGAAACACCGCGACTTCGTTTACCTGGAAAAGAACTGGCACGACTTCGACGACCACGCCCGCGCCGTGCGCTCGGCCCGGTATCGCTACGTCCGCAACAGCTACCGCGACGTGCCGATGACGCCGCCGGCGGACGCGGTGCGGAGCCCGACGTTTCAGGCGATGATTTCGTTGTTCGACGCCGGGAAGTTGCCGACGGAGATGCGGACGTGTTTCGTGACGCCGCGGCCGGCGGAGGAGCTGTTCGACCTGGACGCCGACCCGCACGAGCTACGGAACGTCGTCGGCGACCCGCGGCACTCCGACGTGCTCGCAGTACACCGCCGGGCGCTGGACGAATGGATCATGGAGACGAACGATCGGGTGCCCGCGGCGCGGACACCCGATCGGTACGACCGGCGGACGGGTTTGGCGCCGAAGAAGTGACGCCAGGTGTCACTTCTTCGCCGCCTCGGGCGGCTTCGGCGGCACGAACCCCGGCGAGGCGTTGAACAGCTTCGGAGCCGCCTTCGCGTCGGACACCTTCCACACGGCGACGTTGCCGTCGTAGCCGCCGCCGGCGACGTACTCGCCGTCCGGGCTGAACGCGACCGCGTACACGTAGTCCGTCAGCCCACTCAGCGTCGCCCCCGCGGCCAGCGTTTCGCTGTTCCACAGCCGCACCGTCTTGTCGGCCGACGACGTGGCCAGCATCGGTTGCTTCGGGTGGTAAATCACGCGGAATACTTCGTCACCGTGGCCGCCGACGCCCTTCACCTGCTTCCCCTCGCCGCCCGGCTTCCACGTCCGCAACTGCTTGTCGGCGCCGACCGAGAAGCCGGCGGAGCCGTCGCCCTTCACCGCAACGCCGTAGACGATGTTCTGGTGCTCCGGGAACGTGACGACGGACTCCTTCGCCCGCAGGTCCCACACCTTCGCCGTCTTGTCGCGGCCGGCCGTCACCAGGAACCGGCCGTCGTTCGAGATCGACACCCCGAGCACCCAGTCGGCGTGGTTCTCGACCGTCTGGTCGAGGCGGGCGTTCGCGACGCCGCCCGACAGGTCCCACACGCGCACTGCCCGGTCGGTGCCGCCCGCGGCCAGGAACTTGCCGTCCGGCGACACCGCGATGCACAGCACCGCGTCCTCAATGTCCACGAGGTGCTTCACCATCACCGCCTTGTCGTTCACGCCGTCCAGAATCTCGACGTTCCCCGCCATCCGGCCCTTGGCCTTGAGGTCGTAGACGCGCACGTCGCCCTCCTGCCCGGGGCGGCCGCCGGCGACGGCAAGCAGGCCGTTCGGTAGAAATACCATCCCGTACGCGCGCTCGGAGCGGGTGTAGACGCGCTTCAGCAGCTTCGACTCGGCGAAGTCCCACACCGTCAGTTCGTGGTGGCCACCGATCACCAGCGTCTTGCCGTCGGGGCTGAAGGCCAGCGCGTTCACCACGGCCGGGAACGCGTACTTCTCCGGCGGCGTCGGCGGCTGCCAGCGGACGCGCAGCTCCTTGACCAGGTCGGCCTTCGGGTCGAGGCCGCCGTCGAGCTTGGCCCCCTGGTCGATCCACCTGGCGATCAGCAGCGCCTTCTCCTTCGGCACCGCCTCGCCCTTGTCGCGCGGCGGCATCCGGCGCTGTTCGGTGGTGACGATCAGGTCGTGGAAGTCGCTCTCCTTCGCCTTCCCGGCGGTGATCGGCGGGCCGTCGGGGCCGCCGGCCATCATCTTCTCGAACGTCGTCATGTCGTACTTGCCCGACTTCTTCTTGGCGTCGTGACAGGCGAAGCAGTTCTCCTTGAGCACCGGCGCAACGTCCTTGATGAAGCTCACGGCCTTGTCCTGCGCGGCGGCGCGGGGCGGGGCGGCGAACAGCATCAGGTACGCGGTCAGCGCCGCGGTGGCGCACAGAACGCAGAAGCAGAAGCGGCGTCGCAGCATGACGGCGTCCGGGAAAGGAGTCGGGGCAGGAAGTCTGATTCTACCGGGCCGGCGGAGGGTTCGGAAGAGTTAAACCCCGACCGCGGTCGGGGGTGTCGCTCAAAGCTCGGCCCGAGTGCGTTGTGTGTACGGCTCCCCCCCGGGGGGTCGAGGCACGAATTGAGTCGATGCCACAAAAGAATGTCAGATCAACGTCCGGGGTTGTGTCGCATCACCCGGCGGGCTATAAGTCGCCACTTCCGCACACGTTCGGATGACGCGATGGCCGACGACACCACCCGCGATCTCGCCGCCGCCCGCCGGCGAATCGAGCAGCTCGAAACCGCCCTGATGCGGCGGACGGAGCTCCTCGAACAGAAGCAGGCGGAGCTCGCCGCGGTCCGGGCCTCGAAGGCGTTCCGTGCCGCCAGCTTCGCCAACAAGCTGATCGATCGCCTGTTCCCGCTCCACACCCGCCGCCGGACCATCCTCAAGCGCACCGCCCGCCGGCTGGGTGCGATCCCCGCCGCGCTGCTGGCGCGCCGCCGGGCCGCGAACGGGCCGCCGCCCGACGAGCGCTACCTCAGCGAATGCACGCCGCCGGACGAGTACCGTCGCTGGATCGCGAAGCACGAGCCGGACGCCGCGGCGCTGATGAAGCAGCGCGCCCACCGTTTCAGCCGCTCGCCGAAGATCAGCGTCGTGGTGCCGGTGTACAACCCGCCCGCGGGGTTCCTCGACGCGATGATCGCCTCGGTCCGCGAGCAGACCTACGGCAACTGGGAGCTTTGCCTCGCCGACGCCAGCACGCAGCCGCACGTCCGGCCGGTGCTGGAGAAGGCCGCGGGCGACAGCCGCGTCCGCGTCGAGTTCCTCGCCGAGAACCGCGGCATCGTCGGCAACTCGAACGCCGCCGCGGCGCTGGCCACGGGCGAGTATTTGGCCCTCCTCGACCACGACGACACGCTCGCGCCCTTCGCGCTGCATGAGGTCGTCGCCGCCATCAACGACTCGCCGGACGCCGACTTCCTCTACTCCGACGAGGACAAGATCGACACCCACGGCGACCGCGTCGAGCCGAACTTCAAGCCGGACTGGTCGCCGGAAACGCTCCGCAGCCGCAACTACGTCTGCCACCTCACCACGCTGAAGAAATCGCTGTTCGACGCCGTCGGCGGCTTCCGCCCCGGCTTCGACGGCTCGCAGGACTACGACCTCGTCCTGCGGGCCAGCGAGCAAGCGAAACGCATCGTCCACATCCCGCGCGTGCTGTACCACTGGCGGATGCACGCCCAGTCCACGGCGTTCGTGAAGGGGTCGAAGAACTACGCATTCGAGGCCGGCAAGCGGGCCGTGGCCGAGCACCTCACCCGCCTCGGCATCGACGCCAGCGTCCACGACGGGGCCGTGCAGGGGCTGTACCAGGTCGTCTACCACCTGCGGACGCAGCCGCTCGTCAGCGTCATCATCCCCAACAAGGACCAGGTGGGGCTGCTGTCGCGGTGCGTCGAGTCGCTGGCGAAGTCGAGCTACGCGAACTACGAGCTGGTGATCGTCGAGAACGGCAGCACGCTCCCCGAGACGCACGCCTACTACCGCGAGCTGGCGAAGCAGCCGCACGCCCGCGTCGTGGAGTGGACGAAGCCGTTCAACTACGCCGCGGTCAACAACTTCGCCGCGGCGCAGGCGAAGGGCGACCTGCTGCTGTTCCTCAACAACGACACCGAGGCCATCAACCCCGACTGGCTCGAAGCGATGGTGACGCAGGCGGTGCAGCCGGGCGTCGGGGCCGTCGGCGCGAAGCTGTATTACGCCGACGACACGATCCAGCACGCCGGCATCGTGGTGGGCATGGGCGGGGTGGCGGGGCACAGTCACCTGTTCTACCCGCGGCAGGCGGCGGGCTACATGCAGCGGCTGCGGATCACGCAGAACGTGGCCGCCGTCACCGGCGCGTGCCTGCTGATGCCGCGGGCGGTGTTCGCGGAAGTTGGAGGCTTCGACGAGGGGTTCGTGCTGGCGTTCAACGACGTGGACCTGTGCCTGGCGGTGCTGAAGGCCGGCCACCGGGTGGTGTGGACGCCGGACGCCGAGCTGTACCACCTGGAGAGCAAGACGCGCGGCTACGAGGACACGGCCGAGAAGCAGGCGCGGTTCAAGCGCGAGTACGACCTGTTCCACCTGAAGTGGTCGTCGTTCCTGAAGGCCGGCGACCCGTACTACTCGCCGCACTTCCGCCTCGACCGCCCCGACTTCGCGCTGAAGGCGGCGTAAGTTGCCTCGGGGGGCGTGCGATGACCGAAGCGGAATGGCTGAGCCTGACCCGCACAACCAGCTCACTCATAGGCTTCTTGAGCGAGCGCATGAGTGATCGGAAGCGGCGGTTATACGCCGTCGCTTGCTGCTATCGGATATGGTCGTCGCTCGGTTCCGAATCTCTGCGTGCGGGTCTGGAAGCCGCTGAACGTCTTGCGGATGGCCGAATCACCGACGAAGAGGTGCTTCCACTTCGTCATGCGGTCGCTGTGTCAGCAGGAATTCAGTACGAATGGCGGCTGAGCGCCGAATATGCAGTCAAATCTGCAATAGCGCCTGCTGATTCTGTTAACGGAGTAACAAGCGGCGCGTACGCTGCCGCGGCAGCAGCGTACTCGGCCACGGGAGGCGACAACCGAAAGGGCGAATTCTACCGGATCGAGGGTGAGGAGAATCGGGAACAAATTCGCTCGCTGCTACCTGATATCTTTGGCAACCCCTTCCGCCCCGCCGCCTTCGACCCGTCCTGGCGTACCGAAGCCGTCGTCGGCCTCGCCCGTGGGATGTACGAGTCGCGGGACTTCGCCCCGATGCCGGTCCTCGCCGACGCGCTGGAGGACGCCGGGTGCGCCGACGCCGACCTCCTCGCCCACTGCCGCGGCGACGGGCCGCACGTCCGCGGGTGTTGGGTCGTCGATCTGGTGCTGGGGAAGAGCTAGCACGACCGCTTCACGTTCGATGTCGCCGTGGTTTTCAGGCCAACGGCCTGACAGCCCTCAGCCCAGGGCAACGCCCTGGGTCGGCGGCACGAACCACCCCGCAGGCTGAAGGCCTGCCAGCCGGCTCGCAGGCCTTCAGCCTGCAAGGCTTTTCGCACCCCGGACCCAGGGCGGCGGTGCTGCGCACCTTGCCCTGGGCTGAGGGCTCTCAGGCCTTCGGCCTGAAAACCGGGGGGTTCCGCCGGCCGGCGTGGTAGAATGCCCCCGAGCCTCGCGGCGGCACCGGACAGGCTCGTTAAACAAACCGCCGCACCCCTTCGATGCCGGACCCCAAGCTCCGCCGGGCCATTGCCTTCGAGGCCGCCCGGCTCATGTACGCCCGCACCGAGTCCGAGTACTTCACCGCGAAACGCAAGGCGGCCGACCGCGTCTGCCGCGGGTCGGTGAAGCCGTCGGACCTCCCCAGCAACGCCGAGATCCGCGACCTCATCCAGGAGTTCGCCCGCACCCACGAGGGCGACCGCCGCACCGCCGACCTCAAGGACATGCGGCTCCACGCCCTCCGCATGATGCGGCTCCTCGCCCGCTTCCGCCCCAAACTCATCGGCAGCGTCATGACGGGCCACACCCGCAAGGGCTCGGACATCGACTTGCACCTGTTCAGCGACCACCTCGAACCCGTCACCAGCGTCCTCGACGAAGAGGGCGTGCAGTACGACGTGGAGCGGAAGCAGATCACCAAGCACAACGAAACCCGCGTGTTCACGCACGTCCACGTCCACGACGTGTTCCCGTTCGAGCTGACCGTCTACGCCGAGGACAAGGCCCACTACGTGTTCACCAGCTCGATCACCGGCAAGCCGATCGAGCGGGCCACGACGCGGGAGCTGGAGGAACTGATCGCCCGCGAGCACCCCGAGGTGAACGTCGCCGACGCGCTCGCCGAGCAGGAGGCGGCGGTGGACCCGCATCAGGTGTTCCGCCTGCTCCTGCTGCCGCTGGAGCGAGTGAAGCAGAACCCGAAGTGGCACCCCGAAGGGGACGTGCTGTACCACTCGTTGCAGGTGTTCGAGCAGGCGAAGGACGCGCGGCCGTGGGACGAGGAGTTCCTGACGGCGGCGCTGCTGCACGACGTGGGCAAGGGGATCGACCCCTACGACCACGTCGCCGCGGGCGTGCAGGCGCTGGAGGGGCTGATTACGGAGCGGACGGCGTGGCTGATCGAGAATCACATGCTGGCGCAGGAGTACAAGGCCGGCACGCTCGGCCACCGCGGCCGGGTGCGGCTGGAGGCGTCGGAGGACTTCGACGACCTGATGGAGCTGCGCGAGTGCGACGACCGCGGCCGGGTGCCCGGGGCGGTGGTGGGGACGGTGGACGAAGCGCTGGGGTTCTTGCGCGAACTGGAGCGAAGCAACCGGGGGAAATAGTTGCGAGTGGAGAGTGGCCAGTGGTCAGTGCCGAAGTTCGGCTTACTGTCCACTGGCCACTGCTCACTGGCCACTACTCAGCGGCCCGGCTCGTACATGAAGAAGTCGCGCGGGCTGCGGACGTACGGGTGGTGCGGGAACACCAGCGTCCCCTGGTTCACCGGCGGCGGCGCCACCGCGCCGCCGTAGCTGCCGTGGCCGAACGGGCCGCAGCCGCCGCCCGGGCAGCCGCCGCGGTGCTTGCCGTTGCACTCGCCGCACGTGCTGCACCCCTTGTCGAGGCTAAACAGCTTCCGCAGCCCCGGCAGCATGCCGTAGCGGTCCGGCGGCCGCTCCGCCGGGGCCGACATGGCGCCGACCAGCGTCGTCGGCGCCTGGGCGGTGTGGTTGGCGGGCATGGCGTAGCCGGGGGGCGCCTGCTGGCCGCCGCGCGGGGCGGGCGGGGCGAAGCCGCCGGGGTCGGCGCTGGCGGCGGTCGCGGACAGGGCGGCGACCGCCAGCGCGAGCAGAATCCGTTTCATGATCCGGTCCCTCCGTGGCCGGGCGGGGCTCCGCCCCGGTCCGTGCGTCTGGTATCGGCCGCACCCGCACCCCGGCCGGCACATCCGACCCGTACTGGCGCCCCCCACAGCAGACGGCCGGCGTTACAGCCGGTATACCCGGAAGGGTCGGACCACGGCGGGGGTTGCATGGCAGGCGTGACGGTCGTCACCGGCGGGGCCGGGTTCATCGGGTCGCACCTCGTCCGGGCTCTGGTCGAGCGCGGCGAGCGGGTGCGCGTCCTGGACCGCCCCGGCGCCGCCGTCGATCACCTTCCGCTCAGCCAGATCGACTACGAACCTTGTGACATCCGCGACGAAGCTGCCGTGGCGCGATCCGTCCGCGGCTGCGGCGTCGTGTACCACCTGGCGGCGAACCCGCAGCTGTGGACCCGCCACCGGCGCGACTTCCACCGCGTGAACTACCTCGGCACCGTCCACGTGCTGACGGCCGCTCTGCGGGCCGGGGCGACGCGCGTCCTGCACACCAGCACCGAGAGCATCCTGACGCGCCGCCGGCAAACCACCGCCATCGCCGAGACGCAGGACGTGCCGAGCCGCGACGTGATCGGGCCGTACTGCCGCTCGAAGTTCCGCGCCGAGGGGTTCGCGTTCCACCTGGCGCGGGCGGGCGCCCCGGTCGTGGTCGTGAACCCAACGCTGCCGGTCGGCCCCGGCGACCGCGGCCGCTCGCCGCCGACGCAGATGATGCTCGACTTCTGCCGCGGCAAGCGCTCCGCGTACCTCGACGCCGACTTGAACCTGATGGACGTGCGCGACATCGCTGACGGCATGACGCGGGCCGTGGAGCGCGGCCGGCCGGGAGTGCGGTATCTACTCGGGGCCGAGAACTGGTCGGTGAAGTCGGTCTTCGACTACCTGGCCAAGCAGACCGGCCTGCCGCCGCCGAAGTGGCGGGTGCCCTACCCCGTCGCCCTGACGGCGGCCTACGTCAGCGAGTTCGTCGCCGACGCCATCACGGGCACGATCCCGGCCGCGACCGTGACCGGCGTGAAGTTGACGCGGCGGCGGATGCAGTTCGACGCCAGCCGCAGCCTTACTGAGCTGGGCGTTACTCCGCGGCCGGTGGCGGGATCGATCGACGAGGCGGTTGCGTGGTTCCGCGAGGTCGGCTGGCTATGACGGCGGCGGCAGCACGACGGCCTCGGCGAGCGTCGCCTTGCCGTCCACGAGCCCGAGGCACTTCCCCGTCGCGGTGACCGGGTTCCCACGGCGGGCGGCCACGTTCATCCGCGCCTTCGCCGCCCGCCGCACGGCCACGTCGCCGTCCACCGTGAACGCCCCGTCAGAGGTGTCCGTGACCTTCCCGGTGACGCGGACCCAGCGGCCCTTGAACCGGGCGTCGGCGGCCGCGGGGTCGGCCTTGTACGCTGCCGCAAATTCCGTCGCCGACACGGCCAGTGGGTCGTCCAGGACGGCCGGCCCGAAGGCGGGGCCGAGCTTCACCGTGTCGAAGAACGCGGCCGCGTCGGCGAGCGCCGCCTCGGCGTTCGCCTTGTCGCCCGGCGCCTTCACGGTCATCCGCACGGCGCACGTCTCGCCCACGACCACGCGGACGGCCGTCAGCCGGCCGTCGTCGCGGCCGGCGATCACGACCTCGCGGCCGACGTGGCCGTCGTGCTTCAGGTCGCGGCGGGTCACGATGCTGCCGTCGGCGTTGGCCGCGAACAGCACGAGCAGTTGCTCGGCCTGCGCGTCGCGGCCGACGGGGCCGGGCTCCTGGTTGCCGGGGTTCAGGCCGTCCTGCACGGTCACGGCGTACTCGCGGCGGCCGACCGCCGCCTTCGCCCCGCGCTCGCCCCAGAGCAGCATCGCGGGGTCGGCCTTCACCGTGTTCGTGGCCGCGGGCGGGTTCGGGAACGTGGCCGTGAACACCCCGTCGGGGTCGGCGTACTCGACCGGCCGCGACAGGTTGAAGTACACGAACCACCCGCCGCCGCCGGCGGCCGCGAGGACCACCAGCGCGGCGAGAAACCAGCCGAACCGGCGGCGGGGCTTCGGGGCGGGCGCGTTCATTCGGCACCGGGCGGAGAGGGGGCGAGTGCGGCTAGCATATCCTTGTTCCGGCCGGGCGGCGCTGGTAAGGTTGAACGTGTTCCGCGTGCCCGAGTCGAGGTCCGGTCATGGCCGATCAGAAGCTGGTGCTGGTGATTGACGACGACCGCGAGTTGGTGGACGGGCTGCGGATGATGCTGGAGCGGCAGGGCTACAAGGTGATCCAGGCCCACGACGGCATCCAGGGCCAACAGGCGATCTACGGCCAGCGCCCGGACCTGGTCATCCTCGACATGATGATGCCGCGGAAGGGCGGCTACCCGGTGCTCGAACACTTCAAGGGGAAGGCCGACGCCCCGCCGATCATCATGATCACGGCCAACGAGGGGAGCCGGCACAAGGCGTACGCCGAGTACCTCGGCGTCGTCGACTACATCCGCAAGCCGTTCGCCATGGAGCGGCTAATGGAGGTGGTGAACCGAACCCTCAAGCCGGAGCCGAAGGCCCCGCCCGAGGCGTAGCCGGCTCAGTTCTCGAGGTCCGGCCGACGGGTGAGCGAGTGGTCGCGGCCGCCGCGGCTCAGCTGGTAAACTCCGGGCTCGTCCAACGTCTCGCCCGGGGCGAGCCGGCACTCCGCCCGCTTCACCCGAGCCGCCGCCAGCAAGCGTGGCAAGCACGCCGGGCACGCCAGGGAGTACGTTTTCAACTCGTCGGTTAGCCCGTCCGACCAGTGGGCCGCCACCTTGAATGCCGCGAGTTCCGGGCACCCGGGGGCGTAGCAGCAGACGGGGTACGGCGGCATCGGCACGGAGTGACTCAGCACGGCGGGGACGGCGGTTCCTCGCCCCGGATCTCGGCCAGGCCGTTCAGCGCCGCCCGGAGTTCCGCGTCCTTCTTGTTCCGCCCCCACGCCGGCGGGAACTGGTGGCCGGCGGCCTGGGCGGCGACCTTGAAGCACTTGTCGTGGTCCGGCCCCTGCTCGTCCAGCACCACGTACCGTGGCGCCTCGCCGTAGGCCTGTTGCACGACGTGCTGGAACTGCGACTTGGCGTTGGCCCCGACCGCCTCCTGCGCCACCCGGTCGATCTCCGGGCCGACGAACCGCTTCACGAAGTCGCGGGCCGCGTCCCACCCGCCGTCCAGAAAGATTGCCGCCACCAGCGACTCGAACACGTCGGCGAGGATGTTCGACGGCAACTCGCCGTAGTGGCCGACGCCCTTGCCGAGGAAGAGGTAGTCGCCGAGGCCGACCTGCTGGCTGAACGCCGCGCACGTCTTGCGGCTGACCACCACCGACTTCACCTTGGTCAGGTCGCCTTCCTGGTACTCCGGGAAGCGGTGGAAGAGTTCCTGGCAGGTGACGAGGCCGAGGACGCTGTCGCCGAGGAACTCGAGCCGCTCGTTGGAGGCGGCCCGGGTGTTGGCCCCGGACGTGTGGGTCAGCGCGGCCTTGAGCAGGTCCGGCTTCCGGAACTGGTAGCCGACGGCGGCCTGGCAGTCGTCGAGAACGGCACGTTCGCGCGACACGGCGCGTGGCTGGGGAGGCATTCGACGGCTCGGAGGGCGAGCGGTGACGGCGAGTGTGAAGAGAAGCTAACACCCGACCGGGTCGCCGGCAAGCAGACGGACGAATTGTGAGAACCGTGTGAAAACGCGCGCTGTGGGCGGGCGCTACTCGTCCTCAGGCTCGTCGAGTACGGTCAGGCGGAACTGTTGCTCTGTCCCGGCGTCGCCGACCTCTACCCGCAACCGAACCATTGCCGTGCGGGCCGCCCCCGCACCGGGCGTCCACACGACTTCGCCGCTCGGCTTCACCTGCATCCCGGGCGGGGATTCGACGAGCTTCACGGTGGTGGGGCCGTCGCCGTTGGTCCACACCGCGGGCCGGTAGCGCCACTCGGCCGAGCGCGGCGCCCACCGCGCCGGGTCGGAGCCGATCACGACGTGGGTTTGCACAAGGCCAGGCAACAGTTCCTTGACATCAACCCGGGTCAGGTGTAACCGCGTCGGCGTGCCGGTGGCGACGACCGCGGCCAGCCCCGCCGCCGGCCACACGTGGACGCGCTGGTCCGCCGTCACCGCCGACAGTTCACCGAGTTCCACCCCCTTCGGACCCGCGACCGACGCCAGCGGGACCGAAGCGGAGGGAGCGGCTGTCAGGTGGAGGCGCAGTTCCGGGGTCGGGTCGGCCGCGTCCTGCACCACCTGGCTCAGGAACAGGTCGGTCCCCTGGGCCGTGGGGAACGTCAGCCGCTTGGGGCCGGGTTGGGGAACACCGTCCGGGGAGAACAGGCCTCTCGGCGTGAACACGAGGGCGCCGTCCCGGCCCGGGGTCGCGTACTTCAGCGGGTTCGGCCCGGTCGTCCGGAGCACCACCGCGGCCGGGGCGGCCTGCGGCGTGGGGAAGCGGAGTACCGCCGCCCCGCTCGCGGTCGAAGCCGTGAGCGTCGCGCCGTCGTCGGAGGCGCGGACGTGCGTGTGGGTCGCGCCGAGCCAATTCGGCACGCCGTGAGCCGCTTTTTCCGCCAGCGTGTCGGCGTCGACGACACGGACCGTCGCCGAACCGTTGATCGGGGCGTTCACGAGGTACAGCGGCCCGTCCGTGCCCGCCCCGACGGCCAACGCGGCGGGCGGGAGCGCGTCCGCCCCGCGCTTCACGCTGTGTTCCTTGACCCGCGTTTCCAGGTCCCACCGCTCCAGCAAGCCCCCGGCGTCGTCGGGCCGGAACACGAACAGCTTGCTCGCCGAACCGGCGAACAACGACCGCCCGCCGCCGGTGTCGAACTCGGCGATGACGGCGCCGACGTTCGGGTCGAAGACGTGAACCTTGCCCGTCCGCGAGGTACGCAGCAGGAGGTAGCGGCCGGCGGCGGCTCGGCCGACGGCGTCGACCGTGTCGGCGAGTTGAATCTGGCCGCTGTCCGCGGCGTATCTGGTGGGTTCGACCGGGCCCGGCCGCGCCCCCGTGTGGACGACGGTCGTGCCGCGGTCGCCGGGGAGTACGGACAGGAGCGTGACCGCCGCCCAGCCGAGGAACGCCATCGACGCCACGAACCCGAGCCCGAAGCAGCCGAGGGCCGCACACGCAGTGAACACCCGCGGCTTCGACGGTTGGGTCGGCTCCTCGGCGCGGCGCGGCGGGGCAACGGGCGACGGCTTCGGCCGCCCCGGAACCACCCGCGCGAGCGGCAGGTCGTCCGCCGGTGCTGCGACCGCCGGGGGGGCCGGCGATTCGAGTTTCAGGTCCGGCTTCGGCTTGTCCTCGACCAACTCGGCGAAGAGCGGGTCGTCGAGGAGCGGGTCGCGGGACGGCTCGACGACCTCCCAGCCGGTGGGGGGCGGTGCGTCGTCGTCCGGCGCAGGCGGCGGGGGGCTCATGGGCACTCCGAGGCGCGAAGTGATGGGATTCTACCGAAGCGCCGGCAACGACGGCAGTACCGGTCGGTACGATGGTGACCGTGAGCTCATTCCACCGGCAATTTCGCGCCGGCCCGAACGACCGGTTCGGCCGGCCCGGCCGCACCCGCGGCATCGCCCTTACGCCCGGACCTGACAGGGGTTAATTCGCGCCGCGGGCGGCGTTTCGAGTTGTAGTACGGGCGTGGAAGGGGTAGCCTAGCGGCGCGGAATTCGTGCTGCGGCCCAACCGGGCCGCCAGGTGCGTCGTCTGGATGGAAGATTCGCAGCTGCGCCCCCGGTCCGTACCACGGTCCCGCGGGTCGCCCACACCCTGTTTCTGCTCCGCTGATCGTTCGGAGACCGACCGATGCGTGCCCGGCGCGACCGCTCCCGCCCGACCAGCCTGCGCCTCACCCAGCTGGAAGACCGGTCGGTCCCGGCCGGCCTCGACCTCACACCGCCGCCGTACGACCCCGCCAGCGCCGGTCTGAACACCCGGCCGCTGTCCTACTCGGTCGGCGGTTCGGACTACCTGACCGGCCCCCAAACGGGTAGCCCGATCGACCTGGCCGTACAGGCCCTCGTCGCCAACGCGTCGAACCTCCAGCTGTCGCCGGCGGACGTCGCGAACCCGGTCACAACCGGGGCGTACTCGGACGGCCCGGGGGGACTGTTCCACGCCTATTTCAAGCAATCGTTCAACGGGCTGGAGGTGTTCAACACCAGCGCCGGCGTCCACCTCGCGGCGGACGGCCGCGTGCTCACCGTCAACAGCAGCTTCGTGCCCGACCTGGGCGCGACGGCCACCGGCGCGATCCCGCGACCGACGGTCTCCCCGACGGGCGCCGTGGCCGCGGCCGCGGGGTACTTCGGGATCACCCTCACCACGCCGCCGCTGGTCACCTCGACGCTGAACTCGATCGACTTCCGCTCGGTCGTGTCCGAGACCGAGGCCTCGGTCAACCCGATCGAGACGCGGCTGGTGTACGTGAACACGCCGGCCGGCGTCCGCACCGGCTGGGAGTTCAACCTGGACGTGCCCGGCGGCCGGAACTGGTACGACGTGGTGGTGGACGCCGAGACCGGCGACGTGACGTTCTGGAACGACTGGGTCGAGAACTACAACGCGACGTACACCGCCCTGCCGTTGCCGGAAAAGGACCCGGTGGCCGGCACCCTGCGGACCATCGTCAACCCGAACAGCACGGCGGCGTCGCCGTTCGGCTGGCAGGACACCAACGGCGTGGCCGGGGCGGAGTTCACTGACACGCGCGGCAACAACGTCTTCGCGCAGGCCGACCTCACGGGCTTCAACAACAGCAACGTCCGCCCGAACGCCGGGGCGGGGCTGGTGTTCAACTACCCGCTCGACCTGACGGCCAACCCGACGGCCTCGACCGACGCGGCCGTCACCCAGTTGTTCTACATGAACAACATCATTCACGACCTTCACTTCCAGTACGGGTTCACCGAGGCGGCCGGAAACTTCCAGTTCCGGAACTACACCGGCCAGGGGTTGGGCGGCGACCCGGTGAACGCCGACGCCCTCGACGGCGGCGGCACCGACAACGCCAACTTCGCCACCCCGCCGGACGGGTCCCGGCCGCGGATGCAGATGTACCAGTTCACGCTCAGCACCCCGAACCGCGACGGCGACTTCGCCAACGAGGTGGTCGTCCACGAGTACGGGCACGGCGTTTCGAACCGGCTGACCGGCGGCCCGGCGGACTCGAACGCGCTGAGCACCTACCAGAGCCGCGGGATGGGCGAGGGGTGGAGCGACTACTGGGCGCTGATGTTCACCCAGACGGCGACGACCCAGGCGAACGACTCCATCGGCGTCGGCACTTGGGTGCTCAACCAGCCGTCGACCGGCGGGGGAGTCCGCCGCAACCCGTACAGCTTCGACAAGACCATCAACCCGATCACCTTCGACGACTACGGGGTCAGCCCGTTCTACGGCTACCCGGAGGAACACGACACGGGCGAGATCTGGAGCTCGACCCTGTGGGACATGACCTGGTTGCTGATCAACAAGTACGGGTTCGACAAGGACCTGACGACCGGGTACGCGAACGTGAACGGCCCCGCCGGGGCGGGGAACAAGCTGTCGCTCCAACTGGTCATGGACGCACTCAAGCTGCAGCCGGCGAACCCGACGTTCGTTCAGGCCCGGGACGCCATCCTCGCCGCCGACCTGGCGCTGACCGGCGGCCAAAACCGGCGCGAGATCTGGACCGCGTTCGCCCGCCGCGGCCTCGGGTTCGGGGCGTCCACCAGTTCGTCCGACGACACGTCCGTCTCGACGAGCTACGTCCTTCCGCCCTCGCTCGCCAACCCGGCCGTCATCGGCCAAAGTCCGTCGGCCAAGGTCATCGGCGGGGCGCCGGCCTTCACGCCGCCCTTCTCCTCGCTCACGCTGACGTTCAGCGAGGTGATGAACACGACGTCGTTCGACCCGACCGCCGACGTGCAGTCATTCAGCGGCCCGAACGGCGTCGACCTGAAGCCGCAGATTACGGGTTTCGTGTGGGGCACGACGACCGTGCTCGCCCCGGACGACACCTCGGTAACCGTGTCGACGCTCCAGATCGACTTCACGCCGCTGACGGGGGCCGCGGCCCAGGGCAACTACCAGCTTGTCCTCGCCCCGTCCGTACTGGCGGCGGACAACGGGGCCGCCCTCGACCAGAACCTGGACGGGCTGTTGGGCCGGCCGAACGACGCCTATACCGCCAACTTCCGGTACGACGCCGCGGCGCTCACCGCGGTCATCAGCACCGACCCCACCACGCGCGGCGCCCTGCTCGTCACCTTCGACGGCCAGATCGACCCGGCCTCGGTCGGCCCCGCCGACCTGCAGGTGTCGCAGGGGACGGTCACGGCGGCGAACATCCTGTCGAACACGCCCAGCGGGGCGGTCGTGCAGTACGTGGTCTCGGGCGTGACCGTCGCCCCGCCGTTCGTCACCCTCCCCTACGGGTCCGTCCTCGACCCGTTCGGGTTCCCGGTCGAGGAGGCCTCCGGCGCGTTCGGCGGGTCGTTCTCGCAGCTCGCGCCGTTCGGCCCGGACGGCTGGGGGGCGTACGTGGGGAACACGACCGGGCGGATCAGCACGTTCGGCGAGGTGGACACCTACACGGTCGAGCTGGACGCCGGGCAGACCCTCACCGCCGCCGTGGATCAACTCAGTTCGCTGCGGGCGCAGCTCACGGTCCTGGACCCGACCGGTGCGGTCGTGGCCATCGCCAACAGCGCCGCCACCGGCGACCCGGCGTACACCAGCGCGGTCGTCTTGTCTGTGCCCGGGAAGTACTCGATCCAGGTGAGCGGCACGTCCAACTCGACCGGCCCGTACCGGCTCCGCGCGCTGGTCAACGTGGACGTCGAGAACGAGGTGAAGGTCCCGTCGGCGTTCAACGACTTCTCCCCCGAGAACCTGAACAGCCTCATCCGCCCGCAGGGCGGGCCGGGGAGTACCCTCCGTGCGACGACGGTCTACGGGAACGTCGGCCAGGACTTCATCGTCTTCGGCGCGGACACCCAGGACCAGTTCTCGTTCAACGTCACAACCGCCCGCCAGCAGGTCACGATCGGGCTGGAGCGGCTGACGGGCGGGGCGACGATGACCCTGACCGTGTTCGACCAGTTCTTCGCCCCGGTCGGCACGATCGTGAACCCCACGAATTTCGACCAGGCGCTGACGTTCACCCCGACCACCACCGGCCGGTACACGATCCAGATTTCCGTGCCGTTCAGCGACGTTACGGCCGTCGGCTCGGAATTCGCCCTCGGCGTGGTCCTGAACGGGGCGATGGACCAGGAGGGGAACGACACCTACCAGACGGCCCAGGCGATCACCGTGGGCGGGAACGTCCGCGGCGCGCTGGGTGGGACCGACGAGGACTGGTACCGGTTCACGCTCACGGCCCCGACGACGCTCTACGTCACGTCCCTGACGCCAGGCGACGGGCCGTACCAGCCGGACAACTTCCTCAACCCCGACGTCCTGTTGTACCAGGTCGGCGCCGGCGCCCCGACGCTCCTCGTCGGTGATTCCACGACCGACAACGGCGCGGCGGACGGCAAGAACGCCCTTCTGTCCTCGATGCTCGGAGCCGGCACCTACCTGATTCAGGTCCGTCCGTCGCAGGCCACGACGAGCCCGACGTCCGGCGACTACGTCGTCCAGTTGTCGATCGACCCGAACCCCGGGCCGTTGAACCCCCTCGCCGGCGGGCCGTACGTCGTCACGGAGGGCCAGTCCCTGACGCTGTCCGGGGCCGCCACCGACCCGAACGGCGACGTCCTGAGCTACTCCTGGGATCTGAACGACGACGGCGTGTTCGGCGACGCGACCGGCGCCAACCCGACGCTGACCTGGGCCGATCTCGTCAACCTGGGCATCGACGACGGGCTGCCGGCCGACCAGGCCGTGTTCAACGTCCGCGTGCAGGTTTCCGACGGCACCAGCGGGCCCGTGACATCCATCCCGACCACTCTCATCGTCCGGAACGGCAACCCGGAGGCGACCCTGTACATCGGCGCCACGGGCGCGGCCACCACGCTGACGGTCCCGGAGGGCATCCAGACCCCCGTCGTCGTCCGCCTCGCCTCCCCTGCCGACAGCACACTCCCGCCGACCGACCCGTCGCCGATCGACGTGCAGGCCGGCCTGCGGTACAGCTTCGACCTGAACGGCGACGGGCTGTACAACGACGGCGCCGGGGACGGCCTCAGCTACGCCGGATCCCAGGCGCTAACGAGCTTCACCGTCCCGGCCTCGGTCTTCGCCGACGGCCCGGGGACGGTGGTCATCCGGGGCAAGGTGTTCGACAAGGACGGCGGCTCGGTCGAGACCTCGGTCACGATCACGATCGACAACGTCGCCCCGACGGTCGGCCTCGGCGGCGTCTACCTCACGGGCAACCTGGTCGAAGGGACGCCAGGCACCATCACCGTCGTCGGGGCCGACGACGCCTCGCCGGTGGACAGGACCAGCCTCCGCTACTCGTTCGACCTCAACGGAGACGGGCTGTTCAACGACGGGGCCGGCGACGGTACCTACGCCGGGTCGCTGACGAGCCCGACGGCGAACGTCCCGGCGCTGGCCGACGACGGCCCCTCGACGGGTGCCGTCTTCGGCGTCCGGGTCATCGACAAGGACGGCGGCATGGTGACCCAGACGGGCGTCGTGCTGCCGGTGCTGAACGCACCGCCGACCGGCTCACTGGTGGTGCTCGTCAACGGCGTCGAGACCGCGAACCCGGTCGTGTCCGAGGGGACGGGCGTCTCGCTGCGGATGAACGCCATGACCGACCCGTCCACCGCGGACACCACGGCCGGGTTCACCTACCTGTACGACTTCGACTACAACGGCACGTTCGCCGCCGACCTCACCACCACCTCCAGCACCGCGGCGGTGGCCCTCGACGACGGCAGCACGACGGCGGTCGTCGCCGTTCGGGTCATGGACAAGGACGGCGGGTTCAGCGAGTACGTCACGACGATCGGCGTGACGAACACGCCGCCGACGGCGACCGTGACCGCCGACGACGTGCTCATCGGCCAGCCGACCATCGTGACCCTGACGAGCCAGCACGACGATTCGACGGCCGACCAGGCCGCGGGGTTCCTGTACAGCTACGACTTCAACGGCGACGGCGACTTCGCCGACGCCGGCGACGTGCTCAACTCGCCGTCGTCCAGCGCGAGCTTCACCTTCACCACGCCGGGCCCGCAGCTCGTCACCGTGCGGATCACCGACAAGGACGGCGGCTCGACCACGTACCCCGTCACCGCGGCCGTCACGAACGTGCAGCCGACGGTGAACCTCGTCGTGCCGACGACGGTACTCGAGGGGGGCACGGCGACCGTTCAGGTGAGCGGCAGCCACCCGTCGACGGGAGTCATGGACGCCGGGTTCACCTTCGAATTCGACTTCGACGGCGACGGCACGTTCGACCAGACGGTCGCCCGCACTCCGGGCGTGACCTCCGTCACCATACCTGTCCCGGCCCAGTACACCCTGGACGGGGTGCGGCCGCTAAGCGTGCGGGTGCGGGTTACCGAGTCGTTCAACGGCCTGACCGCCGAGGCCGTCCAGCCGCTCCAGGTGCTCAACGGGAACCCGACGGCCACGTTCACCGGCCCCACCGCCGACGTGAGTGTCAGCGACTCGGTGACGTTCAACTTCACGAACGCGACCGACCCGTCGCCCGCCGACCGGACCGGCCTGCGGTTCAGTGTGGACCTGAACAACGACGGCGACTTCACCGACGAGGGCGAGGTGGCCGACTCGTTGACGCCGAGCGTGACCACCCAGTTCCGCACCGCCGGGAGCAAGGTCGTCCGCGGCCGGGTGACCGACAAGGACGGCGGGTTTACCGACTACACCCTGCCGGTGAAGGTGATCAGCAAGCCGAAGGGCGGGTTCGCCGTCGGCGTGGACGCCGGCAACGCCCCCGAAGTGCAACTGTTCAACGCCGACGGGACGCTCAAGTACCGCACCGCCGCCTTCGACCCGAACGCGACCGGCGGCGTGCGGGTGGCGGTGGCCGACGTGAACGGCGACGGCGTGGCCGACGTCGTGGCCGGCACCGGCCCCGGCGCCCCGGCCGAGGTCCGCGTCCTCGACGGGAAGACCGGGCAGGTCATCTTCTCCAGCAAGGTGTTCGAGGGCTTCCTCGGCGGCGTGTTCGTCGCGGCCGGCGACATGGACGGCGACGGCCGGGCCGAGTTCGCCGTCAGCCCCGACCTGGGCGGCGGCCCGCGGGTGATCCTCTACCGCGGCCTCGGCTTCCTCCAGACCATCAGCTTCTTCGGCATCGACGACGCCAAGTTCCGCGGCGGCGCCCGCGTCGGCATGGCCGACATCAACGGCGACGGCCGGGCCGACCTGATCGTGTCGGCCGGCATCGACGGCGGGCCGCGGGTGGCCGGGTACGAGGGCTCGGGGCTGCTCGTCGGCAAGACCACGAAGTTGTTCAACGACTTCTTCGCGTTCGAGCCGGGGCTCCGCAACGGCTCCTTCGTCACCGGCGGCGACGTGAACGGCGACGGGTTCGCCGACCTGGTCGCCGGGGCCGGCCCGGGCGGCGCCCCGCGGGTGAGCGTGTACGACGGGGCGTCGCTGATGGCGGGCCGGGTGACGCAGATCGCGTCGTTCTTCACCGGCAATAACGACAGCCGCGGGGGCGTCCGGGTGGCCGTGGCCGACGTGGACGGCGACGGGCTGGCCGACGTGGTGACCGGCGAGGCCGACGGCCCGCGGGTGAACCTGTTCTTCGGCAAGAACGTCAGGACCGGCCTGCCCGGCGACGACCTGGAACTGACGCCGTTCTCCACGCCCATGAACGGCGTGTTCGTCGGCTGATCCGGCGGAACTGGCCGTGCAGCAGGCCGGTTCGTCCGGTATGCTGTTGGGGGTTGACATCGTCCGGGGGGCGGCCGCGTGGGCCAACCCCGCGTCCTCCCCCACCGAGCCGACCGCGCCGGCAGCCCGCCGCGGTCGGACCCGTTCATGGCCAGCCGCGTGAGCCCCGCCGCCGACGCCGACGCCCCGGGCGACAACACCAAGGTCGCCCCCTCCAACCCCTCCCCGTCGGCCGCCGGCCGGGAGGACACGTCCTTCGCGCTCGCCACCGACCTGACCCCCGGCCGCGTCCTCAACGGCTTCGAGATCATCGGCGAGGTCAACCGCGGCGGCATGGGCGTCGTCCTCAAGGCCAAGCAGCTGGGCCTCGATCGAATCGTCGCGTTGAAGGTCATATCGCCGACTCGCCTCGGCAACCCGGACGCCCTCAAGCGCTTCAAACAGGAGGTCCGCGCCGCGGCGACCGTGCTCCACCCGAACGTCGTGGCCGTCTACCACACCGACCTCGACGGCCCGCTGCCGTTCCTGGCGATGGAGTTCGTGGACGGCATCGACCTGTCGAAGCTGGTGAAGACGAGCGGCCCGGTGGCCCCCGCCGACGCCGTCTTCTACCTCCAGCAGGCCGCCACCGGGTTGCAGCACGTCCACGAGGCCGGGCTCGTCCACCGCGACATCAAGCCCGCGAACCTGATGGTCACGCCGAACCCGCTCGCCGCCAAGGGGAAGAAGACGGGCCGGCTGCCGAAGCTGAAGATTCTGGACATGGGCCTGGCCCGGCAGGCGAGCGAGGCCAAGGAGGAGTCCGGCCTCACCCGCGACGGCATCTTCCTCGGCACGCCCGACTACGTCGCCCCCGAGCAGGCCGAGGACTCCCGCAGGGCCGACATCCGCGCCGACATTTATTCGCTCGGCGCGTCCATGTACTACATCCTGACCGGCGAGGTGCCCTTCCCCGGCACCACGATCGTGCAAAAGCTCCGCCGCCAGATGACCGAGCCGCCGCCGTCGCTGATGGCCAGGAGGCCCGAGGTCGGCCCCGGCCTCGACCTGCTCGTCCGGCGGATGATGGCCCGCAACCCCGACGAGCGCTTCCAGACCCCGTCCGAGTTGCTCGACGCCATCGACCGGGTGAAGCGCGGCGGCGCGCCCGAGACCGCGTCCCACGTCCCGGTCGGGGGGCCGACCCAGCCGCCCCTCGGCGGCGGCTCGGCCGTGCTCGCGCTTCCGGCCGGGCAGACGAGCACGAAGGCCCACGTCGGCGCCGTCAGCGGGCTGCTCGTGAGCGGCGACGGCAAGCAGGTGATCACCGGCGGGCCGGACGGCACGATCAAGGTGTGGAACTCGCTGAAGTTGAAGGAGGTGCGGAGTTTCGAGGGCGACGTGGGGAGCGTCGAGCAGTTGGCGGGCGCCCCGAACGGCCGGTGGATCGCGTCGTGCGCCACCCGGCTGACCGTGCCCGAGATGCGGATCCAGATCTGGGACACCGCCACCGGCACCGAGCACGGCCGCCTGAAGGGCGCCGGCGACAACTACCGCTGCGTGGCCGTGAGCCCGGACGGGAAGCGCGTCGCGGCCGGCAGCGCGGACCGGTCGGTGTGGGTGTGGGAGTTCGCGGCGGACGGGCCGAAGCCGACGCAACTGCTCGGCCACACCGGCGCCGTGACCGCCGTGGCCTTCCCCAAGCTCGGCGACACCCTGCTGAGCGCCTCCGCCGACGGGACTGTGCGCCAGTGGGACTTGCTGACCGGCAAGGAGCGGGCTTCGCTGAACGCAACGGTCGGCCCGGTGTTAGGGCTGGCGTTCCAGGGGAAGAAACTGGCCGTGACCGGGAAGGCGCTGGCCGTGCGGCAGAAAGACGGCGCGTTCCTGCGGTTCGTGGGCCACGACGGGCCCGTGCTGTGTGCCGCGTTCAGCCCGGACGGCCGGTTGCTCGCGAGCGGCGGCTCCGACGGCACGGTGCGCGTGTGGCAGGCGGACGACGGCACCGAACTGACGACCCTGACCGGTCACGCCGGCCCGGTCCGGTCGGTGAGTTTCGGCGTGGACGCAGGCGTCTTGTACAGCGGCGGCGAAGACGGGACGTTGCGCCGCTGGCCGGTCGAGGCGCCGCTGGGCTGAGGCGGCGCCGGTCCGCGGTCGGGGGATCACACCCGAGGCCCGGACCCAGGCTGTTGACGACTCACCTTACGCGACCCACAACTCGGCGATGGCACGTCTCGCCGCACACCGTTTATACTCCAACCCTGGGGCCGATCTGCCGACGGCGGCCGAGCAGGCAGAGGGGGTGGCGGGTGAGCGACGCCAACGAGCATGACACGGTTGACGACGTCCCGGCCCTCGGCGGGGGCGCGTCATCGGGCGTCGGCCCGGTCATTGTCGACGCCGCCGGCCGGACGCACGTCGGCAACGTGCGCAGATCCAACGAGGACAATTTCCACATCGCCCGCTTCGGCCGCTACCTGCGGACGGTCGAGTCCAGTCTCACCGCGGCCGACATGCCGGACGACTTCGAGCAAGTCGGGTACGGCTTCGCGGTCGCCGACGGGGTCGGTGGGAGCGCCGCCGGCGAGGTCGCCAGCCGGCTGGCGATCACTCTCATCATCGACCTCGTTCTCCAGACGCCCGACTGGCTGTTCGCCCAAAGCGCGATCGACGTCCGGACCGTGATGACGCGGACGGCGCGGCGGTTCGGCCTCGTGAACGACGCCGTCGTCGCCGAGGCCGCGGCGCGCCCGGGGCTGCGCGGAATGGGGTCAACGCTGTCGCTGGCCATCAGCCTGGGGACGGACCTGATCGTCGCCCACGTCGGCGACTCGCCCGTGTTCCTCTACCGCGGCGGCCGCCTTACACGACTGACCCGCGACCACACGGTCCCCACGTCGCGTTTCGGCGTACACCCCGCCGACGCCACCCGCGTCCGGCTCGCGCTGACGCACGCGATCGGCATCCCG
Organism: Gemmataceae bacterium; assembly: GCA_046350095.1. Classification (GTDB taxonomy): domain Bacteria; phylum Planctomycetota; class Planctomycetia; order Gemmatales; family Gemmataceae; genus Urbifossiella. The sequence continues at coordinate 108,847 of JAXMBA010000008.1, read as the reverse complement.
ACCAACGGCGGGGACCCGGAATTGTCCCGCCACACGCTCGCCGACCGCGACCGGATTCTCCTCTGCACCGACGGCCTGACCGACCTCGTAGGCGAGGACGACATCGCCGACGAGTTGGGCCGGGTGTCGGCCGAGGACGCCTGCCAGGCGCTCGTGGGGCGGGCGCTGGACCGGGGCGGCGGGGACAACGTGACCGTGGTGGTTGCGTCCTACCGGTTCCCCGGCGCCACGGGCTGACGACAGCCGGGCAGTTTGGTTTTGGCACGCGGCCGACGCGGGGGGTACACTGGCGGCGACCCGCCTCCCCCGGTGACCCATGCCCCGCCCTTCCCGCCGCACCGTGCTCGCCGCCCCGTTCGCGGTCGCCGCCGCCCAGCCGGCCACCCGACCGGCCCTCGAAGCCTACACCGACCAACTCAGTTACGCACCCGGCGAAACCGTCCGGTTCCACGTCTCGTTCGGCGGAGGGTTCGGCGGGCGGCTCGTCCGGGTCGGCGGTGGGGACCCGGTCACCCTCGACCTGCCGGGTGCTCAGGCGGAGGCGCACCCGGTACCGAAGGACGCCTCGGCGCGCGGCTGTCGCTGGCCGGCAGCACTCACCTACACGCTGCCCGCGGGCACGCCCACGGGATACTACCGCGCCGAATTCCGCACCGACCGCGGCGACGGGCCGGCGGCCGGCGAGTGCTTTTTCGTCGTCCGCCCGAAGCGGCCCGCGACCGACGCGAAGGTGCTCATCCAGCTCTCGACCAACACCTACAACGCGTACACGAACTGGGGCGGGTACAGCCTGTACGCCTACCACGGCCGCGACAAGGTGCAGGGGCGGCGGGTGTCGTTCGACCGGCCGCTCAGTTCGCAGTTCCGCCAGTGGGAGGAGCACTTCGTCCGCTGGGCGGAGAACGCCGGCTACCGGCTCGACTACTGCGTCAACTCGGACCTCGAATTCCGCCCCGACATCCTCGCCGGCTACAAGCTCGTGCTGAGCGTCGGCCACGACGAGTACTGGTCGGGGCCGATGCGCGACAACCTGGAGCGGTTCGTCGGCGCGGGCGGGAACGTGGCCTTCTTCAGCGGCAACACCTGCTGCTGGCAGGTCCGCAGCGAGGACGGCGGCCGGGCACTTGCGTGCTGGAAGCAGAATTTCGGCGACGACCCTGCGTACATGGCCGGCGACCACGCCAGGCTCACGTCTCTCTGGAGTCACCACCTCGTCAAGCGGCCCGAGAACACCCTGACCGGCGTCGGCTTCCTGTGGGGCGGCTACCACCGCAGCCACGGGCAGTTCATGGACGGCAGCGGGGCGTACACGACGCACCGGCCCGACCACTGGCTGCTGGCCGGAACGAACCTCAAGCGCGGCGACCCGTTCGGGGCGAAGCTGCCGGCGTACAAGGTGGTGGGGTACGAGTGCGACGGCTGCGAACTCACATGGACGAACGGCCTGCCGACGCCGACCGGGCGCGACGGCACGCCGGCGAACTTCGAGGTGGTGGCGACGGCCCCGGCCCGGTGGCACCCGGACGACTGCGAGTGGTACGAGCGCTGGGAGAAGGGCCGCACCGGCAACGCGGTGATCGGCACCTACACCCGCGGCGGCACGGTGGTGACGGTCGGCAGCACCGACTGGGCGCACGGCCTCCGCGGCAACGACGCGGCCATCACGCGGGTCACGCGGAACGTGCTGGATCGACTTGGAACTTGAATTCGGCTCTCCCCTCCCCCTCGGAGCCCGTCATGCCCTCCCGCCGCGCCTTCCTCGCCGCCTCCGCCGTCGCCGCCGTCCCCCCGTCCGCGCCGGCCGCTCCCGGACCCGATGCCGTGCCGATCGCGCTCATGGGCTGCGGCGGCATGGGGACGAATCACCTCCGCCTCCTCGCCCAGAATCCGCGCGTCCGCATCACCCACGTCTGCGACGCCGACGCGAACCGCCTCGCGGCCGCGGCCAAGATCGCCACAGACGCCGGCCACCCGGGCGCGCCCGTCAAGGACATCCGCCGCGTCCTCGACGATCGCACCGTCGTCGCCGTGTGGATGGCGACGCCCGACCACTGGCACACGCCCGGCGCCATCCTCGCCGCCGACGCCGGCAAGCACGTGTACGTCGAGAAGCCGTGTAGCCACAACGTCCGCGAGGGTCGCCTACTGGCCGACGCCGCGGTACGGAACAAGGTCGTCATCCAGGTCGGCACCCAGGCTCGCAGCACGCCTACGGTCAAGGCCGCGATGGACCGCCTCAAGGGCGGCGCCATCGGCGACGTGCTCGCGTGCAAGGCGTGGAACAGCCAGCTGCGACGGAACCTCGGCAAAGTGCAGGCGTCGAAGCCGCCCGAGCACCTCGACTACGAGCTGTGGCAGGGGCCGGTGCCGGAGGCGCCGTTCTTCAGCAACCGCGTCCCGGGCATGTGGCGGTTCTTCAAGGACTACGGGGCCGGCGACATCGGCAACGACGGCGTCCACAACATCGACGTGGCCGTGTGGGGGATGGGCTTCGACCGGCTCCCGAACCGCGTCGCGGCGCTCGGGTCGAAGGCGTTCTTCGACGACGACCAGGAGTGGCCGGACACGCAGTACGTGGTGTGCGAGTACGACCCCGGCAACGGCGGCCGCACCCGCCGACAGTTCACCTTCGAGCAGCGCATCTGGTCGCCGTACGTTCAGGAGGGGTACGAGAACGGTAACGCCTTCTACGGCACGAAGGGGATGCTCATCATCGGCCACACCGTCGGCTGGAAGCTGTACGGCGAGCGGAACCGATTGTTGGAGGAGATGACCGGTAGCGTCGACCTGCGGGCGCACCACAACAACTTCCTGGACGCCGCAACCCGCGGCGCGGCGGCGAACGCGCCGGCGGCGGTGGGCCACGTCTCGGCGGGCATCTGCCACCTGGCGAACATCGCCGGCCAGCTGCGGGCGACGCTCGAGTTCGACCCGCAGCGGGAGGCGGTTCTGAACAACCCGGCCGCGCAGGCGATGCTGTCGCGCCGCTACCGCGATGGGCACTGGGCCGTGCCGCGCGGCGTCACGGGCTGACGGCAGGTGCTTGCTTCTGTCGGCCGCGGCGCCTACCGTTCCCTGTGGGCACCTCCCCGCCCCCTACCCCCGGAGCAACTGATGCGCCCCGTTCTCGCCCTGGCCTTAACGGCCGGGCTCGTCGTCACCAGCGGCACGGCCCAGGAGCCGGTTACCGTCAAGTGGACCCTGAAGGAAGGCCAGCAGTTCTACGCCAAGGCCGTCACCGACATGGACATGTCGATGGGCATCCTCGGCATGAACGTCGACCTGAAGATGAAGACGACCGCCGTCCAGAAGTTCAAGGTGTCGTCCGTCAAGGACGACGTCACCACCATCGAGATGACGTTTCTCGACATGTCCATGACGGCCGAGGGGCTCCCCGGCGGCGGCGGCCTGCCCGGGCTCGGCGACGTGGGTGAGAAGATCAAGGGGGCGAAGATCGGCGCCGTGCTCGACAAGGAGATGCAGGTCACCAAGCTGATCGGCTACGACAAGTTCCTCGACAAGATCGCCGGCGACGACGACACCGCCCGCGCCCAGCTCGGCGCCCAGCTCTCCGAGGCCGCGGTCGGGCAGATGGTGTCGCAGGCGTTCACGTCGGTGCCGCCGATGCCGGTCAAGGCCGGCGACACCTGGAGCCGGACGACGAAGGTGCCCGCGGCCGGGCTCGGCGACGCGACGGTGAAGGAGAAGTACACGTTCGACGGCGTCTCGAACGGCGTGGCCAAGATCGGCGTGGTCGGCGACATGACGTTCAAGTCGGGCAAGGGCGGCGTGCCGGGCCTGCCGCCGGGGGTGAAGGTGAGCCGGTTCAGCATGAAGGCCGAGCAGTACAAGGGGACGCAGTTGTTCGACCTGAAGGCCGGCCGGCTGAAGGAGGGGACCGTGAACATGGTGATGAAGGGCTCGCTGGCCATGTCCGCGAACGGCCAGGACATCGAGATGACCATGCGGATCAAGGCCAAGCAGTCGACGACGGTGACCGAGAAGAACCCGGTCGTGGACTGAGTCCCCCCGCCGCGAACCTTCCCGCCCCGGGCCGTGTCCGGGGCGCGAGGCACTTCATGTTCGACTCCCTCTGGCTGGTTCACCCCGACGACGAGATGTGCGCCGCCTTCCGCGGCCGTTTCGCCGGCCTGCGCAACGTCAGCGTCGTCCGCGGGCGGTTCGAGGACTTGGGGCCGCACGACTGCTTCGTCACCGCCGGCAACAGCTTCGGCATCATGACCGCCGGGATCGACGCCGCGGTCGTGCGCCGCTTCGGCGACCGGCTGATGCGGCAGGTCCAACACCGCGTCATGAATGACTACTTCGGCGAGCAGCCGGTGGGGACGGCGTTCCTGGTGCCGACCGGCGATCCCACCCTCCCCTTCGTGTGTCACGCCCCGACGATGCGCGTGCCCGGCAACATCGACGGCACCGACAAGGTGTACGCCGCCACCTGGGCCGCGCTGTTGGCGGTGGCAGCGCACAACCGGACGAGCCCGGAGCGGATGGAAGTGGTAGCGATGCCGGCGATGGGGACGGGGTTCGGCGGTGTGCCGTTCGACGAGGCGGCGCGACAAATGGCCGCGGCGTACCGCCATCTGTGGGAGCCGCCGCACCGACTCGACTGGGACTTTGTGGTCGAGCGACACCGCGCAGTCTGCTACGACGGGAATCGCCAGGTAGCACGGTGAGAACCGCCCACCCGGCGCGCCGGGTGGGCTCGGGCGCGGACGAGATTACTTCTTGGCGTCGTCCTTGGCCGGCTCGGTCCACCACGGGCTGAGGCGGTGGATTTTGTACAGCACCTTGTCGCGGTCGGCGCCGCTCGTCGCCTCCAGCTTGGCCTTCAGCTTGGCCATCTTCTTCTTCCGGTGGTACCGCCGGCCCAGTTCGATCTGCCGCTCCACGGCCATACAACAGCCCTCCGCTCACGCGCCCGGTTGGAACCGAATGAGTGCAACTTACGCCCCGCCCCCCGCCCCGACAAGCCGGCGCTGGGTCACCCCCGCGCTCGCCGCGGTGCCGGTCGTGGGGTGCCTTGCCGTGCTCGCCCTGATGAGGCCCGACGCGGTCGCGGCGCGGGAGGCGGTCCCGTTCGAGATTAAGTGGCTCATCTACGACGAGTCCGACCTGACGGCCCTGGCCCTCCGGGGGGCAAACGCCCACGCCGGTCGCCTCCCCGGCCGCATGGACGAGCCCGAGGGCGTGGACGACACCCGCGACTTCGCACCGTACCTCGACGGCTACGCGCAGCCTCTCGCCGACCGCTACTACCTCGAATACCCGACGCCGACGCTCGTCCTGTTCCGCCTCGGCTTCCTCCACCGGCCGCGCGACCGGAACCTGCTGCCGCCCGCCGTCGCCGACGGTCAGCAGTTCGGCATCGGCTTCCACCACCCGCGCGACGCCGCCGAACAGGCCACGTGGTCGGTCCTCCACGACGGCGTGGTGGCGATCGTCGTCGTGATGGCGGCGAGCCTGGTCGCCATGATCCTGATCCTGCGCCGCGGCTACGAGCCGGGCGACCCGCGGCCGTGGGCATGGCTGTGCGTGCTGCCGGGGGCGGTGTTCTTCTCGCTGAACCGCTTCGACATCCTCCCCGCGACGCTCACCGCCGCCGGGTTCGCGCTACTCGCGCGGCGGCGCGACGGCTGGAGCGGCGCGGCCTTCGCCGTGGCGGCGCTGCTGAAGGTGTACCCGGTGCTGCTCGCCCCCGTGATCCTGCGCCACCTCGGGCTTCAGCGTGGCGTGTTGTGGGCGCTGACTTTCGGCAGCGTCGGCCTCGCCGCAATGGGGGTGTCGGTGGCGGCCCTCGGGCGGGAGTCGACCGCCTGGCCGATTCAGGTGCAGCTGTCGCGCGAGTACGTCGAGAAGAGCTGGACGCTGTACGGGGCGCTGCTGCCGGAGTGGCTGGCGCGGCAGGAGCAGGGGAACGTGCGGCTCGGCATCCTGGCGACGGTGAGCCTGCTCGTAGCGGTCACGCGGCCGGCCGGGCTGCCCGGTCTGCTGCGGCGGTGCGCGGTCGTTCTGGTGGTGTTCGTGGTACTCGCGGTGTTCTGGTCGCCGCAGTGGATCGTGTGGTTCCTGCCGCTGCTGGCGCCGCTGGCCGCGCGACGGCGGTGGGTCGGCGTCGCGGCCGTGCTGCTGGACGCGGCCAACTACTTCAACTTCCCCATCCTGTTCTGGATCCTGTGGAACACCGTCCAGAGTCAGGACGTGCTCGACGTGCTGGCCGCTGCGATGATCTGGGTGCGGGCGGCGCTGTGGCTCGGGCTGGCGGCGGGGCTGGTGTACGACGAGTGGCAGGCCACGCGCGGGGCGACCGGCTAGCGCTCGCGGCGCGCCGGGAACGCGACGCGGCGGCGGAGTTCGTCCACGTTGCCGGCGTCGGGGTTCGGCGCGTCGGGGTCGAGCGCCGCCGTCGGCCCCGAGCCGTCCACCGGGTTGCCGGTCACGTCCGGGATGACGCCGCGGGCCACGGCCGCGTCGCGGACGGCGTTCACCCCGCGCCACGTCAGCCGGTTGCCGCTCACGTCGATCGACTGGAGTCCGGGAAGCCCCCGCGCCACGGCGTCGGCCAGAACGAAAGCCCCGGCGTCGGTGATCTGGTTCCGAGACAGTCGCAGCCGCTTCAGCCGCGCCGCCCCGGGTGAGGCCACGAGTACTGCCGCGCCGCGGTCGCCCAGGTAATTCTTGTCGAGGTCGAGGGCCGTCGCCTTGAGCAGGTCGGGGCACGCGGCCAGCGCCTCCGCCCCCGCCGGGCCGACGGCGTTTGCCCGGAGATCGACGCGGCCGTCCCGTGCCAGCATTCGCCGGAACAGTTCGGAGCCCGCCAGCGCCGCCGCGCCGCCGTCCCCGACGTGGTTCCCGGCCAGTCGTAGGGCGCTGAGCCGGGCGAGTGTGCGACTCCCGACCAGCGCCCGCACGCCGGCGTCATTCACGTCGTTGCCGCCGAGGTCGAGATCGGTGACCGCCTGGAGGTGCGGCGACTCGGCGAGCGCCGTCACGCCGTCCCAGGTGACCTGGCCGTTGTCATTCAGCGACAGCCGCTGCAACCCGGCGAACAGCGGCGACCGCGCCAGCCCTCGAACGCCGGTGTCGTCGAGCCCGTTGAACGACAGGTCGAGGGCGCGGAGGCGCGGCAGGTGCGGACCGCGGGCCAGTCGCTCGACACCCGTGTTGCCCAGCTCCCCGCCGGCGAAGCTGATTTCTTCCACCTGCGACAGCGCCGGGCAGGCCAGCAACCGCGGCAGCACCCGGGCGGGGTCGAGGAGGTGGACGCGGCGGAGGTACGACCGGCCGGCCGGCGTCCGCGTGCGGGCGATCAGTTCCTCCCCACGGGCGGCGAACACGCCGGCATCGACGGAAACGGAATCGGGCAGGCCGCGGCGGAACTCGACGCCGCCGACGAGCCCGCGCAGCGGCTCCGTCCACTCGGCCTGATGACGAGCCAGGATGTCGGTCTGCCGGTCCTTCAAGGCCGGCCGCCGCGGGTGGTCGTCGGGCATCCGCGCCAGCGCGAGTTGAACGCGGATCAGGTCGGCGCGGGCGGAGTCGGCGGGGGTGCCGGAGTCGGCGAGGAAGTCGGCGTAGACGAGCCGCGGCGCGTCGTCGCCCGGCCGGGCGAGGATGGCGTCGAGGAACGGGAGCTCGTCGGGTGACATGGTGGTGGGATTCTACCCCGCCGCGGGGCCGAACGCGACGAGGAACCACTCACGGCTTGACACCCGGCCCCCGGTCTGTGACTGTGAGCGTATCCCCCCACCCGAGTGAACACGATGGCCGCCCCCCTCACCCTGCTCGCCGACACCGCGGCCGACCTGATGACCGGCGGCCCGGTGTCCATTCACGGGTCCGCGACCGTCACCGAGGCCGCGGCCTTCTTCGCCGCCCGCGGGTTCGGCGCGGCCGCAGTGCTCGACGCCGCCGGACGGCCGGTCGGCGTCGTGACCAAGTCGGACCTGCTCATTCACGCCTGCGGACTGGCCGAAGGGGCGGAACGCGGCCGCACGTCGGTCGACAGTGTGATGACGCCGACCGTGTTTTCGGTGCGACCCGACACGCCGGCCGCGTCGGTGGTGGCGCAGTTGGTTGCGCTGAGTGTGAAGCACCTGTTCGTGGTAGACGTGACCGGCGTGCTGGTGGGGGTCATCACGCCGGCAGACGTAATCCGCAAGTTGGGTTGAGTCGGGCTACTTCGGGGCGTTCATGAGTAGGTAGTTGGCCAGCCCGACGCACACGCACATCAGGAACAGTACCAGCCAGGCCTGGAACAGGATGCTGTCGGCAGTGCCGTACTCCGGCGTGGTGGTCGGGGCGTCGGGTTTCTCGTGGGTGTTCATCGCGGCTCCTCCTACCCCCCATCATCGGCCGGCAGGAACGCCGGTTCCAGTCTGAACGGGCACCCAGTACCGGCTCGGGGTGGAGTCGCGCCGGTGACAGGGACCTGCGGGGCGACGGGGTCTGCGTCGGGTCTGTCGCTTTGACCGACAAATTCGGACCGCCGTCGGGCGAATTCCCCTCTGCCGGTCTGACACGACGAGCTAGAATTCAGGGTATATCGCCTGACCTGCTCAGCCGGCCCGCCTCACACCGTCAGGCCGAATGGTGATCGCGTCCGCGGAATCCCTGGTCGGTGCCGTCCGCGACAGCGGCCTGTTCGCCCCTGCCGCGGTCGAGGCATTGGCCCGCGCCGTCGCCCCGTTCGGGGACGACACGCAGGGCGCGATCAAGCACGTCGTTGAACGCGAACTCGTGCCCGTCTACCAGCTCCGCAAGGTGATCCACGGCAAGACCGCCGACCTGATCGTGGGCCCGTTCGTCGTGCTGGACAAGCTCGGCGAGGGCGGCATGGGGAAGGTGTACAAGGCCCGCGACACCCGCACCGGCCGCATCGCGGCGCTGAAGGTCGTCCGCCCGCAGCTCCTGGCGAACCCGGTCATCCGCGGGCGGTACGAGCGCGAGGTGCGCGCCGCCCTGAGTCTGCGGCACCCCAACATCGCCGCCGCCTACGAGGCCGGCGAGGCGGGGGGGAAGGTGTACCTGGCGCTGGAGTTCGTGGACGGCATCGACCTGGCCCGGCTCGTGCGGACGTACGGCGTGCTGCCGGTGCCCGAGGCGTGCGAGTACCTCCGGCAGGCGGCGCTGGGGTTGGCCCACGCCCACGCTCAGGGGGTCGTCCACCGCGACATCAAGCCGGGAAATCTGGTCGTGGCCGGGGAGCGGCACCACCCGGACGCGACCGAACCGGCCGTGGTGAAGCTCCTCGACATGGGCCTCGTCCGCAGCGTGGGCCTCGACGACGAGCTGGCCGGTGACCTGACGCGGGCGGGCACCGTGGTCGGCACGCCGGATTACATGTCGCCCGAGCAGGCGAAGAACAGCAGCCTGGCGGACCACCGGGCCGACCTGTACGCCCTCGGCGGGGCGTTCTACTTCCTGCTGACGGGGAAGCCGCCGTTCCCCGTCGGCAGCCCGATCGAGAAGCTCCTCAAGCACCAACTCGACCCGCCGCCGCCGATCCAGGCCGTCCGCCCGGACGTGCCCGACGAGTTGGCCCGACTCATCAACCGGCTGCTGGCGAAGAAGCCCGAGGACCGCCCACAGTCGGCCGCCGACGTGGCCGCCGCGCTGTGGCCGTTGACGAAGTTCACCCCCGAGTCGGCGAAGGTGCGGCTGAGCGGCACCGTGCCGGTCCCGAGCAAGTCGGACAAGGCCGAGACGGGGAGCGTGGCCTCGGCCGATACGGTGTCGCCGCCCGGCCCCGGCGTGAGGCTGCCGAAGCGGCGGCCGCGGCAGGCGCCCATGGATCAGCCGTCGGTCGCCGAGACGGCTCCCGTCCCGCCGACGCCCCCGACGCCCGAGGTTGTGAAGGTTCCTCCAGCGGCCCCGGCCCCGGTCGGGGAGCCAGTCGACGAGGATGAAGAGCCGCGCCGCGAGGTTCCGGGCTGGCTTGTGGCTCTGGTGTCGGCGGTCTTCGCCGCCGTCACTGCCGTCGTGGCGTGGAAGATGATGGGGCGGTGAGCGCATCGCTGATCGCGGCGATGACTTACTGCCCCTGCAACTTCAGGTTCACCGTCACGGGGAAGTGGTCGGCGTAGCCGCGTTGGACCGCCTTGTCGTTCTTGTCGCCGAACCGCCACGGCCGCCGTGCCACGGTTCCCGCCCGACTCATCACGGCCGTCGGCACGGCGACCGAGTCCGGGTCGCAACCCCACCCCACCGCGTCCAGCAGCCCCGGCGAGACGGCCACCTGGTCGAAGATCGACGCCTTGTGGTCGCGGTCGTAGTAGATGGTGCTGAACCGGTCCAGCGGCTTCCCCGACAACAGGCCGAATAGCTTCGCCGGCCGTGCTCCTGCGGTCACCGCCGCGCGGTCGGCGGTGACGCCGAGCACGTTGGCGACCGCGTCCGATTCGGGGTCGTCGTTGAAATCGCCACAGAGCAGGAAGTCCACGTCCGGGTTCGTCGTCAGGTCGCGCTCGTAGCGCTCGCGGATGACGCTGGCGTACTTGTTACGGCCGCTCCCCTTGTGCGTGCCGTCGTCGGACAGCTGCGAGGTCCAGTGCGACGCGATCAGCGTCAGGTCGGCCCCGTTGGCGACGACGTGCGTCTCCAGGACGCGGAGGTTGTTCGTGCCGAGTAACTTCGAGCGCTCCAGCGGCAGCTTCGAGATGACGCACGGGGCCATGTACCGGCCGGCGTTCGCGGCCAACTCCTTCATGGCGACATGCTCGTACCTCGTGGCCCCGGCCGGCAGCTTCTCGTTGAGCGCGTCGCGCAGCAACTCCGCGGCACGAACGCTCTCCACTTCGACGCAGGCCAGCACGTCGGGGCCGTGGCCGCCGTTCTGCTTCAGGATAATCTCGGTGAGGTGGTCGAACTTCAGCTTCCGGGCCGCGCCGTCCTCGGCGAACCAGTTGTCGTAGGGCTCGTCGACGCTCTTGCGCCGGTCGTCGCGGTCGTCGAACAGGTTCTCGACGTTCCAGAACATGAAAGCCACGGCGCCGGGCGCGACCGCGACGGGCGTGGACGGCGGGTTCGAGGTCGGTTCGACGCGGCGTGAATACACGACGAGCGCGACAGCCCCAACGACGAGGGCGAGGGCCACGACGACGATCTTGCCGGCGGTGGGGAGGCCCATGAACGTGCGGAACGCGGCCTCGGCGACCTTCTGGTTGCGTCTGCGGCTCACGCGGCACCGATTCGGCTGGACAGGGTTATTGGCGATGATATGACCCGACCGAGCCCCGGGGTCGGGGCGCACCCGGGAGGGGCGGCCATGCAGGCGGGGCGGATCGGGTACGCGGCGGGCGGCGTGGCGCTGGGCGTGGTCGCGGCGGCGTTCTACCTCGGCCAGCCGCGGCCGGCCGGCGCCGCGTCCAACGACCGGCACGGCGACACCATCATGGCCACCGGCGCGGTGTCGGTGAACCCGCGCATCCAGACCGACGGGGTCTGGCTCCTCGACTACAAGGCCGGCAAGTTGCTCGGCACCGTGGTGGACCGCACCGCCGGCAAGATCGTGGGCTGGGCCGAGGTCGATCTGCGGAGCGAGTACGAGATTCAGGCGCTGCAGGACGTCCACTTCCTGATGACGACCGGGTACATCACGCAGGGCCAGTCGGCGCTGTACCTCGCCGAGACGAGCACGGGCAAGTTCGGCGTGTACACGATGGGACCCGGGCCGAACGGGACCGGCGTCGTGATTCGTCGCCACGACATGACGCAGTTCCGCGCCGGGGCCCCGGCGCCGGGCGTGGTGCCGGCCGCGGCTGTGGCGCCGAAGATGCCCTGACCGCCCAACCTCCCATAGCATGATCGGGACCGGACCCGCAGCACGGGCCACCCGATGATCGACGTTCACATCCACGCGGTCCCGCCGAACCTGCCCGGGGTGGGGCCGCTGTCCCCGCTGCTGAAGCTCGCTCCCGAAACCGTCGCCGCCGAGTTGCGGGCGCAGATGCAGACGGCCGGCGTCACCCACGCGCTGGCGATGGGCCAGTGGGCCGCCGGCGACGACGACCCGCTCGGGGTGAACCGCACGCTCGAAATCGCCGCCCTCGTCCCCGGCCTGAAGGCCATCGGCGCCTGCGACCCCACCCGCACCGACGACGCCCACTTCGACGGCTGCGCCGAGGTACTCGCAACCGGCCGAGTCGTCGCGCTCAAGTGCTACCTCGGCTACCTGCACTACGAGCCGGCGCACCCGCACTACCGTCGCTACTACGAGCTCGCCGCCCGCTACCGGGTGCCGGTGATGTTCCACTGCGGCGACACTTATTCCCCGATGGCCAAGCTGCGGTTCGCCCACCCGCTCGGCGTGGACGAGGTGGCGGTGGACCACCCGGACGTGCGGTTCGTGATTTGCCACCTCGGCAACCCGTGGGTGACGGACGCGGCGGAAGTCATCTACAAGAACATGAACGTGTGGGCCGACCTGTCGGGGTTGGTGGTCGGCGACGACGGCGTGCTCGGTTCCGAGGAGGCGAAGGAGCTGGCCGGAGACTTGGCCCACGAGATTCGGCGGGCGATGAAGTACGCGGAGCGGCCGAACCGCTTCCTGTACGGCACCGACTGGCCGCTGGCGCCGATGGCCGCGTACCGCGACTTCGCCCGCGAGGCGGTCCCGGCCGAGTTCCACGACTGCGTGTTCGAGGAGAACGCGCGCCGCCTCTTTCGATTGGGCTGAACGCCCGGGGACGGGCGTCCCCGGGCTTCGTACACTCCCAGAAAGCCCGCCTCGCCGCCCTCCCGAGACCGTACATGAGCACCGAACCCGAGTACCGGCCCGGTCTGGAAGACGTGCCGGCCGCGAAGTCCGCGGTCAGCTTCCTGGACGGCAAGAAGGCGCGGCTCGAGTACCGCGGCATCCCGGTCGAGGTGCTCGCCAAGGAAAGCTGCTTCGAAGAAGTGGCCTGGCTCCTCATCAAGGGCGACTTGCCGTCGCAGAAGCAGTTGGCCGAGTTCGACCACGACCTGCGGCAGCGGCGGGCCGTCCACTACCGGCTTAAGGACCTGGTGAAGTGCCTCCCGGCCGACGGGCACCCGATGGACGCGCTGCACGCCACCGTCGCGGCGCTCGGCATGTTCTACCCGTGCAAGACCGTCGCCGACCCCGCCAAGAACTGGGACGCCACGCTGCGGCTCATCGCCGCCATGCCGACCCTGGTGACTGCCTTCGCCCGCGCCCGCCGCGGCGAGGAGATCCTCGAACCCCGCGCCGACCTCGACCACTCGGCCAACTTCTACTACATGCTCACCGGCAAGGAGCCGACGCCGGCGACGCGCAAGGTGCTGGACGCCTGCCTGATCCTGCACGCCGAACACACGATGAATGCCAGCACGTTCACGGCCCGCGTGACCGGCTCGACGCTCGCCAACCCGTACCACGTCATCGGGGCCGCGATCGGCTCGCTGGCCGGCCCGCTGCACGGCGGGGCGAACGAGGAGGTGCTGCACCAACTCGCCGAGATCGGCAGCGTGGAGAACGTGAAGCCGTGGCTGGACGCCAAGCGCGCCGCCGACCCGAAGTTCAAGGTGATGGGCCTGGGCCACCGCGTCTACAAGGTGAAGGACGGCCGCGCGACCGTGGTGCAGGAGGTGGCCGAGCAGGCGTTCGCCGAGACGAGCCGGCCCAAGACCTACGAGATCGCGCTGGAGTTGGAGAAGTACTGCGAGGGCATCTACGGCCCGAAGGGAATCTACCCGAACGTCGACTTCTACTCCGGCGTGGTGTACCAGTCGCTCGGCATCCCCGTGGACGTGTTCACGCCGATCTTCGCCATCGCCCGCGTGGCCGGGTGGCTGGCACACTGGCACGAGCAGTTGGTCGGCAACCGCATCTTCCGGCCGGAGCAGATTTCGACCGGCAAGCACGACGTGAAGTACGTGCCGCTAGCCGAGCGGCCGTGATGTCGCCGCGCCTCCGCGACGCCCTCGACGCCATCCGCTTCGCGCGGGCGTATAGCCTGCCGCTGATCGACTCGTTCGCCCCGGACGAGTGGTTCCGGATGCCGCCGGGCGGCGTCACGCACCTGGCGTGGCAGGTCGGCCACCTGGCGATGGCGCAGTACCGCATGTGCCTCGAACGCGTCCGTGGCGTGCGGCCGGAGGACGCCGAGTTGATCGCCCCGCACGTGCTGGCGTTGTTTGTCCGCGAGTCGATCCCCGACCCCGACCCGGCCCGCTATCCGAACCCGACCGAGCTGCGGGCCCTCCTGGATCGCGTGCACGAGCGAGTCCTCGCGGACCTGGCCGACTGGCCCGACGCCGATCTGGACAGCCCGCCGGCGATGACCTCGCACAAGCTGGCGAAAACGAAACTGGAGTGCATCCGCTGGTGCGCCGCTCACGAGATGCTGCACGCGGGACAGATCGGCCTGCTGCGCCGGATGCTCGGCCGGCCGGCGCTGTGGTGAATAGGACCAAAACCAGCGCACGCAGAGTCGCAGAGCCTCCGAGAAGAACTCAGTTTTCTCTGCGACTCGGCGACACGGCGTGAGCTTTCTTTCCGCAGGTTCCCCCATGCTCGACGCCGCCTTCGTCCGCGACAACCTCGCCGCGGTCAAAGCCAACTGCGCCAACCGCAACGTCCCCGACTTCCCGGCCGACCGGGCCGTCGCCTTCGACGACGAGCGGAAGCGCCTCGTCAAGCTGCGCGACGAGACGAGCGCGAAGGCGAACGCCAACTCCAAGCTGTTCGGCGGCGCCAAGACGCCCGAGGAGAAGGATGCCATCCGCCAGCAGGGCGCGGCCTTCAAAGAAGAGATCGCCAACATCGAGGCGCAGCTGAAGGTCGTCGAGGACGATTTGAAAGCAAACCTCCTCCAGTTGCCGAACATGACGCACCCGGCGGCCCCGGTCGGCACCGACTCCGCGGCCAACGTCGTCGTCGCCGAGTTCGGGACGAAGCCGACGTTCGACTTCAAGCCGAAGGACCACGTCGAGCTCTGTGAGTCGCTGGACCTGGCCGACTTCGAGGCCGGCACCCGCGTCGCGGGGCAGAAGTTCTACTTCCTCAAGAACGAGGCCGCGCTGCTGGAAATCGCCCTCGTCCAGTACGCTCTGCAAGCGTGCGTCAAAGCCGGATTCACGCCGGTCATCACGCCGGACCTGGCCCGCGTCGAGGTGCTGGAGGGGATCGGCTTCCAGCCGCGAGACAGCGCCGAGACGCGGCAGGTGTACACCGTCGCCGACACCGACCTGTGCCTGATCGCCACCGCGGAAATCACCCTCGGCGGGATGCACAAGGACCGCATCTTCGACGAGAACGAGTTGCCGAAGCGGTACGTCGGGCTGTCGCACTGCTTCCGCACCGAGGCCGGCGCCGCCGGCCGCGACACCCGCGGGCTGTACCGCGTCCACCAGTTCACGAAGGTGGAGATGTTTGCGTTCTGCACGCCGGAGAACAGCGACGCCATCCACGAGGAGATCCGGGCGCTGGAGGAACAGATCTTCACCGGGCTCGGGCTCCACTTCCACGTCATCGACACCTGCACCGGCGACCTCGGCGGCCCGGCGTACCGCAAGTATGACCTGGAGGCGTGGATGCCCGGCCGCGGCGCGGGCGGCGACTTCGGCGAGATCACGAGCACGAGCAACTGCACCGACTTCCAGGCGCGGCGGCTCGGCATCCGCTACAAGGGGAAGGGCTTCAAGGGGACGCGGTTCGTCCACACGCTGAACGGTACCGCCGTGGCCTGCACCCGGGCGCTGGTGGCCATCCTGGAGAACTACCAGCAGGCCGACGGCAGCGTCGTGATTCCCGAGGCGCTGCGGCCGTGGGTCGGCAAGGACGTGATCGCGGCGCGGAAGTAACCCGCGTTGCCACTTGGGGCTTCGCGCCGGGAAGCGCGAAGCCGCAAGCGGCGTGTCGAGATTACTTCACCGGCGCCGCCGCGGCCGCACCGCAGCAGGCCGAGCAGTCGATCTCGCACAGCGGGCAGCCGTCGCAGGTCGCGCCGCAGTCGGCGCATGGGGTCGCGCAGCACGAGGCGGTGGCGGTCGCGGCCGGCTTGACAGCGCAGCAGGTCCGAGCCGCCGGGACCGTCGGCGCAGTTACCGCGGCGCCACAACAGGCCGAACAGTCGATCTCGCACTTCGGGCAGGCGTCGCACCCGTCGGCACAGGCGGCGCACGGGTTGGCGCAGCACAGGGTCGTGGCGCGGCTCACGGCGGTGTAGCCGAAGGCGCTGCCGACGATGCAGCCGACGACCGCGGCGGCGATGGACAGAATCTTCGTCATGTCTAGGTCTCCACGTTCGGTTGAGAGTGTGTCGAAAGTTCGCACCCGGGACTGGCCCGGACGGCGTTGCACGGACGCGGCGGCGCGTCGAAAGGTGTACACACTCGGGAACGGGTCAACAGCGCATGACGTGGCGGTCGAAGAGCGCGGCGGAACGGGCGTCTATCCCGGCTCGTCCAGGCGAGTGAAAACCCGCCATAAACGCCGGGTGTGCGTAAGCGACAGCCGCCAGGAATACCGGCACCAGTTCGCCGGTGAAATCCTGTGGCTGCGGCTGGGGCGCGGGGTCAGCTGTGATGGCAACCGCCTGCCCGTCACAGAAGATGCAATGCGGATTCGCCGGAAGCGGTTTTGGTGCCGGTGTTTCCGGCGACCGCGGGGGTTCCGTGTGGCAGCAGTGCTGGCACGTGGGTGCGGGCGCCGATTCGGCCACGACAACCGGGGCGGAACCGGCGAAAAGCCAGCGAGCCTGGCAGCAACAGAGGGCGGGGGCGAGCACGAGCAACAGCCCCAACCCGATGCGAACGAGCGCCTGCAACTGGCACCCCTCACGATTCGGGGAAAGCAGCACATACTATGCCGCCCACTCACACAAAGTCAAGCTCCCCGCCACCACCTCGTCAGGCTGAAGCCAACCGGCGTTGGCGGCCGGTCAACGACCGGGTAAAACGTAGGAACGCTCTCGGATCGAGCGTTCGCCTGCCTGCCCCGGAGTCGGGCCGCACGGACCGCGGCCGCGGGGTCGTCGGAGGTTGAACCCATATGGCGCGTTCGAGCGCCGACCCCGAAGGGGTCACACGGTCGGGGACGGTCGGCATCCGCCGGTCGCACCGCTTCCTGTCCGGCCTGAAGACCGCCGAACGCGTCGTCTTCGTGTCGCACGTCCAGCCCGACCCGGATAGCCTCGGCTCCATGCTGGGGCTCGCCCACCTGGTCGAGCAGAAACTCGGCAAGCCCACCCTCATCACTCGCGACGGCCTCATCAGCCGGGCCGAGAACCGGGCGATGGTGAAGGTGCTGAACCTGCACCTCACCAAGGTCGAGGACGTGGACTGGCGCCCCGGCGACGCCGTCGTCATGGTGGACAGCCAGCCGAACACCGGCCGCCACACGCTCCCCGAAGACGCACCGCTGTACGCCGTCATCGACCACCACGACACCCCCGGCGACTTGGACGGGGTGCCGTTCACCGACATCCGGGCGTCGCACGGTGCGACGTGTACCGTGGTGACGAAGTACCTTCGCGAGCAGGACTGCGACATCCCCGAGAAGCTGGCGACCGCCCTTCTCTACGGCATCGAGACGGAGATGGCCGGCTTCCCCCGTGAAGCCAACCCCGCGGACGACGACGCGCTCATCTTCCTCTACCCGCTCGCGGACAAGGACCAGATCGCCCAAATCCGCAACGCCCGCCTGCCGCACAGCCACTTCGAGTGCCTGCTGCAAGCCCTGCAGAGCAGCTTCATCTACGACAACCTCATCATCAGTTGGGTGGACGACCTGCCGCAGCCGGAGCAGGCCGCAGAGGTGGTCGATTTCATGATCCGGTTCGATCAGGTCGATTGGGCCGTGTGCGGCGGTGTGTACAAGGACCAGTTGATTCTGTCGGTACGTGCCGCGATGGCGGACGCCCGCTCGGGCGACATCCTCCGTCAAGTCGTGGGCAAACTCGGCAAGGCTGGCGGCCACGACCGCCGCGCCGGCGGCAGCATTCGCCTCTCGAGTACCGCGCCGAGTGCGATCGACGAATTGCAGGCGGAGCTGCGGCGGCGCTTCCTGAAGGCGTTGAAGATCGACGACACCCGCGGCCAGCGACTCGTGCCGCTGCGAGAGATGCTGCAGAACTTGCAGTCGTAATACCCCGTTTAAGCCGGACCCGTGAGTGGTCGGCTCAGCCCTCGGGCGCTGCTATACTCAGCGCCTGAAGGCTGAGCCGACCGTCCGTTAAACGCTGCTCCACTTCGCAACACCTGCCCGATTTTGCGCAGCCCCACTCGTGCGACTGGAATTCCCCAATCCGGCCAACCGGTTGTGTCGTCGGAGTTTTCGCCAAGCGGCCGGAAGCATTCTCAACTCCGCCCCGCACGCATGCCGAGACGACAACGGCTTGCGGCACGCCGGTTGCAATGGGCGGCACGGCGGGAGGATGACAGGTTTGTGACGAGCCCGAATCCTAACGTCGAAACCCTAACTCCAATTGGTGCCGAGTGGGGGAGTTAGGCCGCTGCCGACGGGACAACCCTGCGGCCCGGCTGGAAAGATCTGCCCGGCACGAGACTACTATCCGATGGGGGCCGACACCGTGTCGGCCCCACGACCCCCGAACCCGTCAGGCTCCCACCGGTAACAACCGGACCGGAAGCTAAGCCCCCTGGAGGTGGCGAGCCGTGGCACGAACCGACGCACTCCTGCAACTCCATAAAGCCCTGGTCGGCCGCCGGACCGAACTCCGTAAGCGGCTCGGCATGGAACTCGACATCCTCTCCGCCGGGAAGGGGATGCAGCGCGCCGGCGACGCCGCCGACGCCGCCTTCGACAGTAGCGGTGAGGAACTCTCCTCGCAGCTGGCCGAACTCGAAGCCAAGGAGCTGGTCCAGGTCGAGCGGGCTATCCGCCGGCTGAAGAACGGCACCTACGGCAAGTGCGAGGGCTGTCAGACCAAAATTCCGACGGCGCGCCTGTCCGCCCTCCCGTACTCGACGCTGTGCATCAAGTGCCAGCGCGAGTTCGAGCGAGACGGCAGCGTCGGCGACTACTCCGGCGAGGCCGACTACGGCCGCATGGCCGAGCACGGCAACATGGACGAGCGCGAGGTCCGGCTGGCAGACCTGGAGACCGACCTGAGCCGGTAACACCGGTTGAGCGGCTCCGGCAAGGCCCACGGCATTTACCGGCCGCGGGCCTTGTGCGTTTCGTGCAGCCGCGCGGCGCAGTCACTTCGGCGAGCTCGTCCGGAATTCCTCCAGTCCCCTTGCCCGGCCCGTTACAGTGCGGGTGAGGTTCGTCCCGGCTGGGAGGGTCGCGCATGGTCCGTCGATTCGTCGTGGTGGTGGGGCTGGGTGGTTGTGCCTTACTGGGCGGGGCCGCCGCACAACTCGCGCTCCACGCACCACCCCACGTGGCGGCTCACGGACTGCCGCTGCCGCCGATTCCCGCCGTGGCCGAAGTCAACGCCACGATCACCCCCGCGGACCGGTTCCCCGGCGTCGTCCGGAGCGTGTCCCCGGCCGTCGTCGCCATCGACGCGGTGAAGCCGACCACGGGCACGGCAACCGGCAAGGCCAAAGAGGAGTCTGGCTCCGGCGTCATCGTCCGCTTCCCGGGGATCGCCGGGTGCGTGGTCGTCACCAACAACCACCTCGTCGGCGACGCCCCGCGCGAGAAGGTGTACGTCACCCTGTCCGACGGCCGCATCCTCCAGCCGACGCGCATCCTGGCCGACCCCGAGTCCGACGTGTCGCTGCTGCAGTTGGCCGACGAGTCGCTGCCCGCATGTTCCTTCGCGGACAGCGACCGCGTGGTGCGCGGGCAGTACGTGCTGGCGTTCGGGAGCCCGTTCGGCCTGAACCAGACGGTGACGCACGGCATCATCTCGGCCACCGACCGCGGCCAGATCAGCCTCGGCTCGACGATCCGCATCAAGGAGTTCCTCCAGACCGACGCGTCGATCAACCCCGGCTCGAGCGGCGGCCCGCTCGTGGACCTGGACGGCAAGGTGGTCGGCATCAACACGGCGATCGCGTCGCAGAGTGGCAACAACACCGGCGTGTCGTTCAGCATCCCGGCCAACCTGGTGAAGCGGGTGGCGGGTCAGCTGTTCGAGAAGGGGGTGGTGACGCGCGGGTACCTGGGCGTGCAACTGGCGGCGACAATCGACCCGGCCGAGGCGCTGCGGGTGGGGCTGTCAAAGGTGTGCGGCGGGCTGGTGGAAATCGTCCACCCGAACACGCCGGCGGCGGCCGCCGGGCTCCGCGCCGGTGACGTGGTACTGCGACTCGAGGACGTGGAACTCCGCGACGAGCACCACCTCATCAACCTGATCTCGGCACTACCGCCGGGCCAGCGCGTACGGCTGACGGTATGGCGGGACCGGCGGGCGGAAGCGTTGAGCGTGCTGATCGGCGAGTACGCGGCGGGCCGTCAAGCATTCCGGCGCTGAAGTGAAGCGCGAGGCGAGCCGGGGGCGTGAGCCCCCGGATTTTGCAAACGCTGCGAGCGGGTTCGGGGGGCACACACCCCCGGCTCGCCGGGGCACCTTAATCCTCGTCCTTGTTCCGCTTCTGAAGGAAGATCATCAGGCCGACGAGGCCCAGCAGGAGGACGACACCCACAACGAAGAACATGGGACTGCCGATGAAATCGCCCATACCTCGGTCCTTCCAGAAGGGTGAAAGCGTGTGCCCCGGTCGGTCGGCCGGGCGGGCGGGGCGTTCGGGTCTCCCACGACCGGCGAGTCGGACGCCACGTGTTCTACCTCCACGCCCGCTGGCCAGCAAGCGTGCACCCAGATTTTTCACCACTCGGCGAATCGCCGTCGCCTCCCCGAACCCGTGACCAGGCCTTGCCATCCGTTCGCCGGGTTCTGTAAAACTAAGCGTTGGTCACCCTCTCCCCGACCACACGCACACGAAGCCCGGCGGTGGCCTTCGCCGGGTGTTCACCCGAACCGTTCTCTCCCACCTTCCCATCGGTGAAAGTGACGATGAGCCATCAGGCTGGTCTTGCGCGGGTTCGCAGCGGCGAACTTTTGTACACGGACGAGGTCGGCCGGGACGCGTGCGGCATCGGAGGGGTCGCCGCACGGGACGGCACGCCGTCGGCCGAGGTGATGCAGAAGGCGCTCAACGCCCTCCGCTGCATGGAGCACCGCGGCGGCGTTTGCGGCACCGCCGGCGACGGTGCCGGCCTCACCGCGGCATTGCCGCAAGCCTTTTTCCGCGCGCAGGCGAAGCACCTCGGCTTCGGCGTGTCCGACACCGACACTTTGGCCGTCGGCGCGTTCTTCTTCCTCGACACCGACCTCGCCAAGATCGACGCCGGCCGGGCGCTCGTGCACGAGGTCCTCGGCGGCGGTCCCGTTCGCTTCCTCGGCTACCGCCCGGTACCGACCAACGAGGACGCGCTGCCCCAGTCCGCGAAGGCGGTCCGCCCCGGGGCCATCGAGCACGCCCTGTTCCAGGTGAGTGGCGACGCCGACGAGGCCGAGAGGCACCTTTACCGCCGTCGCCTCGTGCTGCGCGAGCGTGCCCGCGCCGCCGGCCTCGGCGTGTACCCGTGCTCGCTCTCGACGAAACTCATCAGCTATAAGGGGCTGCTCACCAGCCCGCAGCTGTGCGACTTCTACACCGACCTGACCGACCCGGCGTTCGAGACCGGCGTCGTCAGCTTCCACCGCCGCTACAGCACGAACACGTTCCCGAACTGGACGCTGGCCCAGCCGTTCCGCCTGTCGTGCCACAACGGCGAGATTAACACGGTGCGCACGACGCGGAACGCCGTGTCGGCGTTCTCGCGCAGCCTGAACCCGCCCATCCCCGGCGGCGAGTTGAACACGCCGAAGATGTCCGACTCGGCCAGCCTCGACGAGTGGCTGGAGTACCTGATTCTCGAACAGGGCTGGAGTCTGCCGCGGGCGCTGCGCCTGTCGATCCCGCCGGTGTGGGACACGGAGGCCGACATCTGGGGGCAGGAGGCGTTCGACCTGTTCACGTACTACCGCCGGGCGTTCGGCAGCCTCGCGGCCTGGGACGGCCCCGCCGGCATCATCGGCACCGACGGCCGCACCCTCGTCGGCCTCGTGGACCGCATGGGCCTCCGCCCGGTCCGCTGGTGTTCCGACAAGCGGGGTTGGCTGTACATCGGCAGCGAGTCGGGCGTGTTCGGGCTCGACCCCACCAGCATCGTCGCCAGCGGCCAGTTGCAGCCGGGGCAGATGATCGCCATCGACACCGCCACCGGCGAGCGGCTCGACAGCTACCAGATCATGGACCGCGTGGTGGCCGAGGCCAAGGCCGAGCTCGGCAGTGTGCAGGAGCTCAACCGCCGGCAGATCATCATCCCCGAGGGCTTCGACTACACCCGCCAGATCGACGACGCCGTCGGCGCGATGCTGGCCGAGCGCGACTGGAAGCTCGACCACCTGCTCCAGGCCGCGGGCTGGGACTTCGAGCGGGCCGTGTTCGTGAAGGACATGGCGAAGCTGAAGAAGGAGCCGCTGTCGAGCATGGGGCACGACCGCGTGCTGACCGTGTTCTCCGACCACCACCCGACGCTGTTCAAGTACCTGCAACAGACTTTCGCCGAGGTCACGAACCCGCCGATCGACCCGTACCGCGAGGGCGGGGCCATGTCCCTGGCGACCTACCTCGGGCGCGGGCCGCGGGCGAACGGCGGCAACGGGGACGACCTGCCGGTGAAGCAGATGGAGCTGCCGAGCCCGGTCATCTCCGACGCCATCGTCGAGGAGATCCGCCAGAACGAGGTGCTCGGCTTCAAGCTGCTCGATGCCACGTTCCCGCTGTCCGGCGGGGCCGAGGCGCTGCGTGCCAGTCTGGTCGCGCTCCAGAGCGCGGCCGAGAAGGCGGTGCACGAGGGCTTCCACGTCCTGTGCGTGTCCGACAAGGAGGCGTGCAAGCGCGGCATCTACCCGGTGCCTTCGCTGCTGGCGCTCGGGGCCGTGAACAACTACCTGTGCCGCCAGGGGCTCCGCGACCGCTGCTCGCTCGTCGTGCAGGCCGGCGACATCCAGGAGGGCCACGACATCTGCGTGCTGGTGGCGTTCGGCGCCGACGCCGTCCACCCGTACCTGATGCTGCGGCTCGTCAAGGACGGGCTCGTCTTCAAGGACGGCGACACGAAGCAGGAGATCCGACTGGAGCCGCGCGAGGCGCTCGAGAACCTGTTCGCGGCGCTGGAGGACACCACGAAGAAGGTGATCTCCAAGATGGGGATCACGACCATCGAGGGGTACCGCGGGGCGCAGCTGTTCGAGGCCGTCGGCTTCGGCCCCGAACTCATGGAGTTCCTCGGCGACTTCCCGAGCCGCGTCGGCGGCATCGGCTTCGCCGAGCTGGTCGAGGACGCTCAGTGGCGCGTCGCCCGCGCCGAGGAGATGGTGGCGAAGAAGAAGGAACTCGGGAAGAACATGGACTACCGCGCCTTCACCGGCGCGGTGCGGATGGCGTTGCGAAACGCTGTGAAGGAAGCCCACCCGGAGCCCGAGGGCGGTGGCGGCGAGATGGCCTACACCGCCCCGCCGGCCGAGTCCGACCCGGACGCGCTGATCCGCGTCGGCACGAAGTGGGGCAAGTTCACGAACATGGTGAACACCCGCGTGCCGACGGTGTTGCGCGACCTGTTCAACATCAAGCCGGGCACCGCGGTACCGGTCGAGGGCGTGCAGCCGGCGCGGGACATCGTGGCGAACCACTTCCGCGGCGCGGCCATGAGCCACGGGGCGCTGACCGGCGCCTCGCACATGACCATCGCCGCGGCCGTCAACGAGCTCGGCGCCCTGAGCAACAGCGGCGAGGGCGGCGAGGCCCGCTGGCGGAACGACATCCCCGAGCGCGCCTGGGGGCCGTACTGGGACAAGGTCCGCAAGCAGCGCCAGGAGCACCCCGAGATTTACACCCTCGGCGGCAAGCTCGAGAAGAGCCGCTTCCGCAGCCGCATCCGCCAGATCGCCAGCGGCCGGTTCGGCGTGGACGCCGAGTACATCGTCAACGCCGACGAGATGTCGATCAAGATGGCGCAGGGCGCCAAGCCCGGCGAGGGCGGGCAGCTGATGGGGAAGAAGGTCACGGCCGAGATCGCCGAGATCCGCTTCGCCAAGCCCGGCACGGACCTCATCAGCCCGCCGCCGCACCACGACATCTATTCGATCGAGGACCTGGCCCAGCTCATCTACGACCTCAAGGCCGCGAAGCCGGGGATGCCGGTGTCGGTGAAGCTGGTGGCGGTCGAGAACGTGGGCACGATCGCCGTCGGGGTGGCCAAGGCTGGCGCCGACATCATCGAGATGGACGGCATCGACGGCGGCACCGGCGCGGCGATGGTGTCGAGCAAGGAGCACGCCGGCCTGCCGAGCGAGATGGGCCTCGCGGAGGCGCACCAGGCGCTGGTCGTGAACGGCCTGCGCACGTCGGTGAAGCTCCGCGTCGGCGGAGGCATCAAGAACGGGCACGACGTGATCAAGTACGCCCTGTTCGGGGCGGACGAGTTCACCTTCGGCCAGGGGCTGATGGTGTCCGTCGGCTGCATCGTGTGCAAGAGCTGCCACATCCCGAACTGCCCGACCGGGATCACCGGCAGCCCCGAAATCTTTAAGGGGCACCCCGAGCACACCAAGGCCTACCTCCTCACTGTCGCCGAGGAGGCCCGGCAGCTCCTGGCACAGATGGGCTTCACGCACCTGAACCAGATCACCGGCCGGTCCGACCTGCTGGTGCGGCGCGACGACCTGAAGGCCAAGCACCCGCGGGCGGCGCTCGTGGACGTGCGGCGGTTCATCCAGCCAGACATGGCGCTGGTCGGGCTCGGCGACCGCTACCCGCAGGTCGGCGAGCGAGGCGTCTGCGGCGGCGGCGACTCGTTCACGCTCAACGGCCGCATCCTGAGCGCCGCCCACGACGCTATCGATACCGCCCAGAACGCCGACATCGTGTTCCGCGTGCGGAACTCGGACCGCTCCGTCGGCGCGACCGTTGCCGGCATGATCGCCCGGCTCTACGGCCGGGAGGGGATGCCGAACCACCGCAAGATCAAGGTCCGCCTCGACGGCGAGGCCGGGCAGAGCTTCGGGGCGTGGTGCATCAACGGCCTCGACCTGGAGCTCCGCGGCTTCGCCCAGGACGGCGTCGCTAAGGGGATTTCGGGCGGCACCGTGGTCGTGACGCTCGATTACACGGCGAGCGACTACGGCGGCGAGATCCAGAGCGTGGCCGGGAACAACGTCGGCTACGGGGCGACGGGCGGAACGATCTTCATCGGCGGCCGCGCCGGCCACCGGCTGGGCATTCGCAACAGCGGCGCGACGATCGTGGCCGAGGCCGCTGGCAAGTACGCCTGCGAGTACATGACGCGCGGCCGGGTGCTGATCCTGGGGCCGGTGGAGAACGAGATCGGCAGCGGGATGACGGGCGGCGAATTGTACGTGTTCGACCCGCACACCGAGGTGCCGGCGAAACTGCACAGCAAGAGCGTGGCGGTGATCGACTGCACCCACGTCGATTACGAGTGGATGCACCCGCTGCTGCACCAGTACTTCGCGCGGACGGGCAGCCGTCAGGCGGAGTACATCCTGAAGAACTGGGCCGAGATCCGCCGCGGCCGCCGGCTGCGGAAGGTGCTGCCGCTGGCCGTGGCCCGCGCAATGGAAGACCTGAAGACGGCCGGCACGAACGCGGGGTGAGTACGCACGCCGATCGGGTACTCGGCTAACTTAACGAGCCGCGCCTGCCAGGCGCGGCTCGTTTCCTACTGACACAGGCGAGAAATGGAAGCACTTCTTGCCGAGCTACGAGACTACGTCGCGGCTCATCCGCAGCTGTGTTTCTTCAGACCCGGGGCGACCGTTGTGGAGCTCGATGCTGCCGAGTCCACCATCGGCTTCTCGATCCCAGCCGACTACCGTCTCTTCCTGAAGAGCTTCAACGGCGGATTCATCTCACTCGTCGGGCGAGCCGACGAACCGGATTGGGATGAGTCCACGGCGAGGTGGAACAGCAACACTCTCTTCGGGGCGGAAGAGCTGGCCGCGCAGTATCGCGATCAGCGAACGATCTGGGAAGTGGATCTGAAGTGGCCCGGCCGGTGGCCGTACCTCCCGTTCTGTCACACCAGTTCTCAGGAACTGCTGGTGTTCGGACCGAACGGCGGCGAGGAGCGACCGGTCCTTGACGCGTTCCACGAAGTCGGGCCGGATGAGTGGGGGCTGCTTTACCCGAACTTCGAAGACCTCCTACGAGCCTATCTCTCGGGCAACGGAGACATGCAGATCATATCGGGACTAGACGACGAGTAGAACTCGTCAGCGACAGCACGAACCACTACGGCAGACGCCACGAGCCGCGCCCGCAGGGCGCGGCTCGTGCGATTCACGTCACTTCGCCGGCGTCAGATGCGCCGCGTCGAGCTTGTCCACGCTCCACAGCAGGCCACGCGTCACCAGATCGAGGTAGCGCGGGTCGGCGACGGTGTCGTTGTTGTGGCCGAGGGTGGTGCCGAACACGCGCGTCTTGCCGTTGTACCGGTTCGTCCACGCCACCACCGCGTCCTCCGTCCGCTTCTCGCCGTTCTTGGCCGTCACCGTCTGCTTGCCGCGGGCCACCGGCTGCGCCGTCTCGTGAAGCTTGCCCGTCAGGTTGTTGTAAAGCTCCTCGTTCTTCGTGGTCCAGCCGGTCAGCCCCTTCGTGATCGGGCTCGCCGGGTCGGTGTAGCTCACGTCAATCGGCAGCTGCGGGCCGTGCCCGGTCGTCGACAGGCCGGTGAACTCGAACCACGGCGTCGCCTTCGGGAAGCCCTCGGTGCGGTAGCAGTGCATCCCGCAGTGGATCACCACGCCCGGCAGGCCGGCTTTGTGCGGGGCCAGAATGCGCTCGACCGTCTTCGGGTCCTTCACGTCGGCGGTGCACTCGTCGTGCACAACCACGTCGAAGCCCTTGTACCAGTCGTCCTTCTCATAGATCGGGTTGAGGTGCTTGGTGCCGGAGTCCGGGTCGTAGGAGATGGTCCACACCACGTTGGCGCGGGCGGAGATCCCCTTCGTCAGCAGTTCCTGCTGCTTCTTGTAGTCGTGGCAGCAGCCGCCGATCACGAGCAGCGCCTTGATCGGCGCGGCAACCTGCTCGGCGGGGGCGGGGGCTCCCGCCACCATCATGGCGGCGGCGAGGAAGCACGCGAAGCGTTTCATGGGTCGTCCGGTGGGAAAGGAAGCGGGGAGGTCTACAAGGCATTTTTGACGGGATGAACAGGACAAGACAGGATGGAAAACGAAGAACAGAGCTAGTGACATTTCTGTCTTTGATCTCCATCCTGTCTTGTCCTGTTCATCCCGTCAAAACACTACTCCACCAGGGACAAAGGCACGCGGCGGGCCTGGATGCTCTGCGCCTCGGCGTCGTCTGCGTAGTCGCTGTGGCACGCGGCCTTGTCGTGGTCGGCGCCGACGGCCTTCTTCGTCTTGCTCGCCAGCCGGTGAATCTCGGCCGGGCTCAGCACGCCGCGCTTCTCCAAAATCTCGCGCTGCTCGGCGGACAGCGCCGCCGTCACCTTCGCGCTGCCGCGCTCGAAGCCCTCGGCCTTGCCGGATGCGAACTCGACGATCTCCTTGCTGATCCGCACGCTGCACCAGTCGTGGCCGCACATCGCGCAGAAGTCGGTGTCCACGTCCAGGTCTTCGTCGTGGTACGCCCGCGCGGTGTCGGGGTCGAAGCTCAGCTCGAAGTGCTTCTCCCAATTCAGCGCGGCGCGGGCCTTCGTCAGCTCGTCGTCGCGGTCGCGCGCCCCGGGGATGCCGAGGGCCACGTCGGCGGCGTGGGCGGCGATCTTGTAGGCGATGCACCCCTGCTTCACGTCGTCCTTCTTCGGCAGGCCGAGGTGCTCCTTCGGCGTCACGTAGCACAGCATCGCGGCGCCGTGGTAGGCCGCGGCGGTGGCGCCGATGCAACTCGTGATGTGGTCGTAACCCGGGAAGATGTCGGTGACGAGCGGCCCGAGGACGTAGAACGGCGCCCCGTGGCACACCGTCCGTTGCAGCTTCATGTTGTACTCGATCTGGTCGAACGGCACGTGCCCCGGCCCCTCGACCATGACCTGCACGCCCTTCCGCCACGCCCGCTCGGTGAGTTCGCCGAGCGTGTACAGCTCCGCAAGCTGGGCGGCGTCGGTGGCGTCGGCGAGACCGCCGGGGCGGAGGCCGTCGCCGATCGAAAACGTCACGTCGTAGCGGCGCATCACGTCGCAGATGTCCTCCCAGTGGGTGTACATCGGGTTCTGCTCGTTGTGCGTGATCATCCACTTCGCCAGCAGCGACCCGCCGCGGCTGACGATGCCGATGAGCCGCTTGCGAATGTACTGCAGGTGTTCGCGCAGCACCCCGGCGTGGATGGTGAAGTAATCGACGCCCTGCCGCGCCTGGTGTTCGAGCGTGTCGAGAATCATCGCAGGCGTCAGGTCTTCGATCTTGCGGCCGATGATCATCGAGTAAATCGGGACGGTGCCGATGGGGACGGTGCTGGCGCGGATGATGGCATCGCGGGTGGCGTTCAGGTCGCCGCCGGTGGACAGGTCCATGACCGTGTCGGCGCCCCACTTCTCGGCCCAGCGGAGCTTCTCGACTTCCTCGTCGGTGCTGCTCGACACCGGCGACGCGCCCATGTTGGCGTTCACCTTGGTCTTGCTGGCGCGACCGATGGCCATTGGGTCGAGCCGGTAGCCGAGGTGCGTGATGTTCGCGGGGATGACCATCCGCCCGGCCGCGACCTCGTCGCGCACCTGGGCGGCGCTGAGATGCGGCTCACGCTCGGCGACGCGGCGCATCTGCGGGGTGATGATGCCGAGGCGGGCGTGTTCGAGTTGGGTGATGGGGATGAAGTCGGCGGGGAAGCTGACCGTTCGTACCGACCCGTCTCCCTGAGTGAACGCTGAAACTTTCTCCCCATTCCCGAGGTGCGGTGTCTTGATCTCAGGCACCGTGTCGGCGGGCCGCTGCTTGGAGGAAGGCAGCTCAAATGTGTCGGTCATCCACCCGTCCGGGAGGAAGTCCCACGCCGTCTTGCCCGAAGCCGCCGGCATCCCCGGCGTGTCGGGCGATGAGAACGTCCGCGCGCCGAGCGGCCCGGGTGTGAGGGCCGGGCGGTTGGCGAAACTGCCGGGCGTCGTGCCCTGCGCGGTCGAGGACGGGTTCAGCCCGAGCGGCGGGAGCGGGTGGCGGTTCATATCGTGACGGATCCGGTGTCGGTTGCAACGTTCGCGGGGCTACGCCGTCAAGATAGCCGGCCGCGGCGCCGGCTTCCACCCGCCGGCCGCGGCGTGCTAGGATCGTGCGAGTATCCACACTGCCCGGAGCCTGCCCATGACTCGACTCCTTCCCGCGCTGGTGTTCGCCGCCGCGGGGTGCAGCGCCGCGATGCCGTACCGGTCTCCTGTCCCCGCGCCCGTCGAAGGCGCCTTCGAGAAGGCCGACGAGGTGACGCTGTACTCGCTCGATCCCGACAGCGCCTACGGCCGGGTTCCGGAGGGGGCGGCAAAGGACGCGGAGGTGTTCCACAAGTCGGTTGTCCTGGGCAAGACGGCGGTGACCAGCGCCGCCGTGCGGACGTCACTATTCGACGCCTTCCGGGCCGGGGTGAACGACCACGACGGCTCGGTCGCCGCCTGCTTCATCCCGCGGCACGGCCTGCGGGTCAGGACCGGTGACAAGACGGTGGACCTGGTGATCTGTTTCGAGTGCGCGCAGGTGGCGGTCTACGAGAACGGGAAGGCCGTCGGGCAAAACGTGCTGATCTCGCGGTCCCCGCGCGGGGCCTTCAACAAGGCCCTGAAGGACGCCGGCGTGCCACTTGCGAAGGGGTCGGAGTAGTCGGCACTGGCCTGCCCGCCATGCCGCGGGTACGCTGTCCGCCACCGTCCCCGCGGAGTCTCACCATGCGACCCCTCGTCGCGGTCGTCGTAGCGATCGCGGCCGCCGCCCCGGCCCGGGGCCAGGAGCCGAAGCGGCCGCCGAACATCGTCGTCATCTTCACCGACGACCACGCCTACCAGGCGGTGAGCGCCTACAACCACCCGCTCAAGCTGAACCAGACGCCGAACATTGACCGCCTCGCCACGGAGGGCGTCCGCCTCGACCGCTGCCTCGTGCCGAACTCGATCTGCGGGCCGAGCCGGGCCGTGCTGCTGACGGGGCGCTACAGCCACGCGAACGGCTTCTACAACAACACGAATTCCCGCTTCGACGGTACGCAGACCACGTTCCCGAAGTTGCTCCAGCGGGCCGGCTACCAGACCGCCCTGTTCGGCAAGTGGCACCTCGTCTCCGACCCCACCGGCTTCGACACCTGGCAAATCCTCCCCGGCCAGGGGCAGTACTACAACCCGCCGATGAACCGCATGGGCGAGCGCGTCGTGATCCCCGGGTACGTCACCGACGTCATCACCGACCTGTCGCTGGACTGGCTGCGCGGCCGCGACCCGAGCAAGCCGTTCCTGCTGATGTGCCAGCACAAGGCGCCGCACCGCGAGTGGTCGCCGGCGCTGCGGCACCTGAACCACAACAACGACCGGTCGTACCCCGAACCCGACACGCTGTTCGACGACTACGCCGGCCGCGGCGCCGCCGAGCGCGGGCAGGACATGACGCTGGAGAAAACGATCTCCGCGCTGGACATGAAGTTCACCGACCCGCCGGGCCTGACCGCGGAGCAGAAGAAGGCGTGGGACGCCTACTACGCCCCGCGGAACGCCGCGTTCAAGGCAACCCCCCCGCAGGGCCGCGACCTCGTGCGCTGGCGCTACCAGCGTTACATGCACGACTACCTCGGCTGCGTGAAGGCCGTGGACGAGGGCGTCGGCCGCGTCCTTGACTACCTCGACCGGGAGAAACTGACCGACAACACCATCGTGCTGTACGCCTCCGACCAGGGCTTCTTCCTCGGCGAGCACGGCTGGTTCGACAAGCGCTGGATTTTCGAGGAGTCGGTGCGGACGCCGTGCCTCATCCGCTGGCCGAACGTGGCGCGGCCGGGCACGAGCAGCGATCGGCTTA
The DNA here is from genome assembly GCA_046350095.1 of Gemmataceae bacterium. Classification (GTDB taxonomy): domain Bacteria; phylum Planctomycetota; class Planctomycetia; order Gemmatales; family Gemmataceae; genus Urbifossiella. The sequence continues at coordinate 77,834 of JAXMBA010000008.1, read as the reverse complement.
CGAGCCTGCTCGACGTGGCGCCGACGTTCCTGGAAGCGGCGGGGCTGCCGGTCCCGGAAGGAACGCACGGCCGGAGTCTGAGCGGATTGCTGCGTGGGAACACGCCCGCCGACTGGCGGACGAGCTTCTACTACCATTACTACGAGTACCCGGGGCCGCACGACGTGAGGCGGCACTACGGCGTGGTGACGGAGCGGTACAAGCTGGTGCGCTTCTACGGACCTCCGGGGGCCGAGTACTGGGAGCTATTCGACAGGCAGACCGACCCGCGGGAGTTGACCAGTGTGTACGGCCGACCCGAGCACGCCGCCGCTCAGCGGCAACTGCACGCGGAACTCGACCGGTTACGACAGGAACTGCGGGTGCCGGCGACAGACCCGCCGGAGGCGCAGATTCTGCCGAAGAAGAAGCAGTGACGGCAGCCGGCGGTAGCGTCACACAGTCGCCGCCGCCCGCGCCGTCATGCGGCTCATTGCCTTGCCCGCGACCCTCAGGAGGTCGGCCGGGGTGAACGGCTTCGGCAGGAAGCTCGCTCCGGGGATCGCGTCCAGGCGGCCGATGTCCGAGTGGTAGCCGCTGATGAACACGACCGCCGCGTCGGGTCGCTCCGCCCGGACCAGCCTGGCCAACTCCTTGCCGCTGATGCCCGGCATCGTGAGGTCCGTCACCAACAGGTCCACCGACGCCAACTCCGGGAGCAGGGCCAGCGCCGCCTCGCCGTTCGCCGCCTCGTGGACGACGTAACCCGCCGACTCCAGCGCCGTTCGCGTCAGCTTGCGGACGGCGTCCTCGTCCTCGGCCAGCAGCACCGTGCGGCCCTTCCCGCCGGCCAGCCGCGTCACCGGGTGCGGCGTCAGCATCATCGACGACGGCTGCGCCGCGTCCGCGCACCACGGCAGGTCCACGCGGAACGTCGTCCCGACTCCGACCGCCGACTCGACCGTCACGCGCCCGCCGGCCTGCTGCACGATGCCGTACACCGTTGCCAACCCCAGGCCGGTCCCCTTCCCCACCGCCTTCGTGGTGAAGAACGGCTCGAAAATCTTATCCCGCACGTCGTCCGGGATGCCCACTCCCGTGTCGCTGACGGTCACCCGGGCGAACCGCGTCGCGTCCCCGTCGGGTGTCTTGGCGGCGGTCGAGATCGTCAGCGCGCCGCCCGTCGGCATCGCGTCCTTGGCGTTGACGGCGAGGTTCATCACCACCTGCTCGAACTGGCCGCGGTCGATCCGCGCCCGCACGGCCTGCGGGCACAGGAGTGTCGTCACCGACACCCGCTCACCGAGGAGCCGGCGGAGGATGCCGGCCATGTCCGACACGGCCTCGTTCAGGTCGAGGACGACCGGCCGGGCCGGTTGCCGTCGGCCGAATGCGAGCAGTTGCCGTACCAGCCCCGTGGCGCGGTCGGCGGCGCCTCGGATGTCCTCGATCAGGTCCGGCGGGGGTATCTCGTCCGGGCTCATGGCGACGAGTTCGGCGTTACCGCGAATCACCGTCAGAAGGTTGTTGAAATCGTGTGCGATGCCCCCGGCGAGGCGACCGACCGCTTCGAGCTTTTGCGCCTCGCGCAGCTGCGTTTCCAGTTGCCGGCGGCCGGTCATGTCGCGGATCACGGCGACGCGGTGCGTGGGGCGGCCGTCCGGCCCCGCGACGGGCACCACCTGCCACTCGGACCACACTCGGGCACCGTCCTTCCGCCGGCTCGGTACGTCGAGCCGGGCCGGGGCACTACCCCCGAGCGCGGAGCGGACTGACGCCAGCGCGGCGGCGGCGGCTTCCTCGTCGGGGTCCGGCGTGGGCGGGTGGCTGCGGGCCGAACCAGACGTCTGGCAGAACACGCTCGGGCTGAGTCCGGCGGCTTCCTCGACCGTGTAACCAGTGATCCGCTCGAACGCCGGGTTGGCGTAGACGACGCGGAGACCAGCCGCGTCGTGGGGGTCGGCCTCGGCGATCATCACGCCGTCGGACGATGCTCCGACGGCCGCCTCAAGGAGCGTCAACCGGCCGGCGTCCTCCGCGCGGGCGCGTTCTGCCGCCGCGACGCTGCGCGGGAAGACCACGCCGAGCACGACCGCCGACGCGACCCCGACCACGGCCGCCGGCCACGCCGCCCATGGGAAGAAGTGTCCCAGTTGAGCCACGGCCGTGGCCCCGGTCGCCAGCGCGACTGCGGCGCAGACGGATCGGTGCGGCCCGGGTTGGCGCAGGGCGTGCCAGGCCAGCGCGAGCGTGGCGACGACGGACGCCCCGAGCACGACGACGTCGGCAGCAGGGTCGGCGAGCGAGCCGGTCGCGAAAACGAAGGAGGACGGCATGGCGGTGCCCGGGGGGCGGGGTTGCACGAGCGGACAACCCTAGAACCCGAACAGCCTGCGTTCGGCTGGAATTCGTGGCCGCCGTTCAGGTGAGCGCCAGTTACTTCCGCACCCGCAATGATGTTCTCGTCAGGCGCGAAAGCCTGCCGCGGAGTTCAGCGCCCCTGACCGGCCGCTCGCCCCGCCTTAGCGCTTCGGCTGGATCAGCGACGGCCACTCTCGCTCCCAGTAGTCGCGACTGTACTCGCCGGACCGGGCGGGGAAGCCGTTCGGCTTCTCCTTCAGCGCGGCGAAGGTGTCGCGCATCTGAGCCTCGACCGTCAGCCGCCCCTCGTCGTTGTTGAGTTGGAGGTAGCCGTGGTACATCATGCTCAGGACGATGAGTTCCTCCACCTTGCCGGCATACTCGCGGCGGATCGGGTCGGCCGTAGTGAGTACGTCGTAGGGTTTTCGGAGCAGCACCTGGGCGAGGAGCACGCGCAGCTGGGCCTGCGTCCGCAGCCACGGGTCACTGGTCGCGGGGCGGTTCGCCACCTTTCGGGCGTCCACCTCCGTCAGCACTTCCTTGAGCAGCTTCAGCGCCTCCTCACCGGCCTTGTCGGCGTCGGGGGCCGGCACCTTCGCCCGCGGGTCGATCCGCTGGAGGAGTGCCGTTCCTAAAAGGAGCTTACCCTGCCCGGCCTCAGGGCCGTTAGCGTACAGCCGCAACTGCGTCCGTAGACGGGCCTCGGCCTTTTGAAAGTCGCGTGCCTGAATCGCCTCGTTGGCCAGCTCGACGAACGCCTTCTCCTGATACTCCTGCTCCGCGGGCGAGACGCGTTCGGCCTGCGCGATCTGTTCCAGCAGCTCGATGCCGAGCGGCAGCTTCTTCGGGTCGCGGGAGTCGATCAGATTGCGGGCCAGCTTGTGCCGCACGGCCGTGGACGTGGGGCCGCCCGTGTCCAACGCCCGCTTGAACGCCACGAGCGCGTCGGCCGGGCGGTTCGCGGCCAGGAGGCCGTCGGCGTACTCGGCCCAGATCGGCCCCGCCACCTCGTCCGGCAGCCTCGGTGTCGCCGCGGCCTGCTTTAACATCTCCAGCCCGGCCGTCGGGTTGCCGGCCTTCCGCTGTAGGCTCGCGGCGAGGCGTAACTGCTCGGCGCGGTACGGCTGGTCGGGCGGCAGCGCGGCGGCGACAGCGGAATACTCCGCGGCCGCAGCGGCATAGCGAGCCTTGCCGTCGGCCCCGGCCTTCTCCAGCGCCGCGCCCCATGCCGTCAGCACCTCGGCCTTCTTCTCGCGCTCCCTGCCGCCGACCGCGACCGGTGCGTACGCCTCGGCCGCGGCCACCGCCTCGGGGAAGGCCCCGTCGGTTGTCAGCACCTGCACCGCCTGCTCAAACGCGGCCTGCACCTCGACCGCGGGGACCAGCCCGCCCTTGGCGGCCTTGGCGGCGGCGGGGAGGTATGCGGCGGCGGCCTTGCGGCGCGTCGCGTCCGGGTTGCGGAGCGTCAGCCCGACGAGCTTCACCGCCGCGGCCGGGCCTTCGGGCCCGCTCGACTTCGCGGCCTCGTCCAACAGCCTCACGGCGTCCGCGTCGTCGGCCTTCAGGCGGACGCGGCACTCGGCGAGGTAGTACGCCGACATCGACCGCAACCCCTGCGGCAGCTCAGCGGCGCGGGCGGCCTCCCACTCCCGGGCGGCGCCGGCCCAGTCCTGTTCGGACATGCGGATGCGGGCCAGCTGCGCCTTCGCGGACGGCAGCACGTCCGCCGGGGCGTCGGCGCCGATGGCCGTCAGCCACTGCTTCGCACCGTCCGGGTCGCCCAGTGCCAGGTGAACCTCGCTGAGTCGCAGTTTGGCGCGGGTCAGCGTCGCCGGGGGGGTGCCGAGGCCGGCGTTCGTCAGGTAGCTGGTCAGGCCGTCCTTCGCAGCCTTCAGGTCCGGCGGCGTGACGCGGAGGCTCAGCTCGGCGCCGAGTCGCGGCGCCTCGCCCGGGTCCTCGCCGAGCGGCGGGCGGTTGAGGATGGCGCGGATCAGCGCGAACTCGGCCGGCGTCAGCGACGAGGGCGGGTCGGCGGCCTGCGACTTCGCCCGGCGGAAGATGAACTTCACCCGCTCCGGGTCGGGCAGCTTCGACTCGTCGCCGGCGGTGAAGTGCTGGCGGGCGAGCACCCAGTACCCGCGGGCCTCGCCGCCGTCCGTGGTCAGCTCGGCGAGCCGGGCGTAGCCGCCGCCGAGGGCCGCGTGCGCCCGCGGCGCCAGCTCCGGGTAGTGCATCACCTCCGCCGCCACGCGGTCGAGCGCCGCCTTCAGTTCCCGCGCGTCCGGGTTGACCCGCTCGGTCGAGCCCACGAGCGCCGCCAGGTCGGCCTCGAACGTGGCGCCGACGCCGCCGTGGATCGGGATGAGCCCCTGGTAGGCGGCGACGAACGCGGCCGCGCCGACCAGGAACGTCGGCACCTGCCACAGCCGGCGGGGCGGGGCGGGGCGGGTGACCGGGGCGGCGGCCGTGTCCGTGGCCATGGGCTGCGTCCGTCGGGGGTGGGAACGCCGCAGTAGAGCCGCGACGCGGCCGGGGAATCAAGTCCAACCGACACTCCGGCTGGGATTATTGTTTCCGCCGCCTCCCCCACCGGGTCGCGGAAACATGTCACGACGTCGCACCGACGAACGATACCGCATCCGGTCGGGGTGCCGTTGCATCTTGCCGGGGCGCGCGGTATTACCCCGCCCCCCATCCCGGAGGAGACGCGAATGCGACTGTTCACCCGCGGGGTCGCCGCCCTGCTCATCGGCACCGGCGTCACCGCGTCGGCCCAGCCGCCGGCCCCGCCCGGCGCCCCGCCGGCCCCGCCCGCCGGGTTGCCGGCCCCGCCCGCGGTCGCGCCGCCGGCCGCCGCCCCGAAGGCCGACTTCCGCCCGACCGGCGACGCCGCCAAGGTCAACAACCAGGCCATCCCCGAAGTCGCCGTCTACCGCGCGCTGCGGCAGTTCCCGCCGGCCCACCACGAGATGGCCCGCAAGGAAATCGTCAACCACCTCGTCGAGAACACGCTGGTCGACCAGTACCTCAACGCCATCAACGTGAAGGTGACCGACCAGGAGACCGAGAACCTCATCAACGAGTTGAAGAAGGAACTCGTCGCGGCCAAGAAGGACTACCAGCAGGAGCTGAACGTCATGCTCCTGACGGAGGCCGAGTTCCGCGCCGAGGTGCAGGCCCAGCTGCGGTGGGAGGGCTTCGTCAAGCAGCAGTCCACCGACGCGGCCCTGAAGAACCTGTTCGACGCCAGCCCCGACGTGTTCGACGGCACGATGGTCCGCGCCCGCCACATCCTCATGACGCCGGGCACCGACGCCGCCAAGCAGCAGGAGGCGGCCGGCAAGCTCCGCGGCATCAAGCAGGTGGTCGAGGCCGAGGCCAAGAAGGCGTCCGACGCGACGATGGGCGAGCCGCTGGCGAAGGTGCAGGCGGGGCAGAAGAAGGCGGACGAGCTGTTCAGCGCGTACGCCAAGGAGTACAGCACCTGCCCGTCGAAGCGCGACGGCGGCGACCTGAACTTCTTCCCGCGGGCCGGGGCCATGGTGGAGCCGTTCGCCAAGGCCGCGTTCAGCACCCCGGTCGGCAACCTGACGGACGTGGTGGCCACCGACTTCGGCTACCACCTCATCCTGGTGACCGACCGCAAGGAAGGGAAGAAGAAGCAGTTCGACGAGGTGAAGGAGGACGTGCGGCTGCTGTTCGCCATGCGGCTCCGCGAGGCGGTGCTGGGGCAGATGAAGCCGAAGGCGCAGGTCACGATCAACCCGGCCCCGCAGTACCCGGTCTCGACGCCGACGCCGGCCCCGATGGGTGCGCCGCCGGTGGTGACGACGCCCGGCCCGAACGTGCCCGTTACGCCGGGCGCCCCGCCGGCCGTCACCCCGCCGGGGCTCCCGGCGCCGCCGAAGATGTAACACGATCGCGTTTCCCGTCTCCGCCGCTTGTGGCTCGGCGTCGCCCAACGCCGGGCCGCAAGCGGCGATTTCATTTCCACCCACGTCGCTTGACCATATCCAAACGCGCGGTTACATTGCCTCCAAGTTATGAAACCGCAGAGTTATCAATCCATGCCGGCCGCCCGGCTCGACGCCACGTTCTCGGCCCTCGCCGACCCCACCCGCCGCGCCATCATCGCCCGCCTGGCGAAGGGTGAAGCGACGGTCACGGAGCTCGCCGCGCCGTTCCGCATGAGCCAGCCGGCGGTGTCCAAGCACCTCAAGGTGCTGGAAAAGGCCGGCCTCATCACCCGCGGCCGCGACGCCCAGCGCCGCCCGTGCCGGCTCGCCGCGGAGCCCATGAAGGAAGCGACCGACTGGCTCGAAACCTTCCGCCGCAACTGGGAACAGGCCTTCGACCGCCTCGACGCCCTGCTCGACGAACTGCAACAGACCCCCAAACCCGACTGAGGCCCACCCGTGAAGCACACCGCCACGTTCACGACGCCGAGCGACCGCGAGATCGTCGTCACCCGCCGCTTCAACGCCCCGCGCAAGCTCGTGTGGGACACGATGACGCAGGCCGAGCTCAAGAAGCGCTGGATGACCGGCCCGCCAGGCTGGGTGATGACCGTCGGCGAGAGCGACACGCGCACCGGCGGCACCTTCCGGGCCGTGTGGACGGGCCCGAACGGCGAGACGCTGACCATGTCCGGCGATTACCGCGAGGTCACGCCGCCCGAGCGGTGCGTCCGCACCGAGAAGTTCGAGATGCCCGGCGGCCCGCCGATGGGCGAGCAGCTGGCGACGCTCGTCCTGACGGACGAGGGCGACAGGACGCTGATGACGCTGACGCTGGAGTACGCCACGAAGGAGGCGCGCGACGGGGCCGCGGCGTCGGGGATGGACCGCGGCATGGAGGCGAGCTACTCGCGGCTCGACGAAATCCTCGCCGGGGCGTAACCACGGGGCGCCGACCTGCGATAATACCCCCGGAGTCACACAAGGGCCGGGGGGACATGATGTCGAAAAAGGTCGGGTGCTACTGCGCCGGGAAGCCGGGCTGCAAGCTGTGCGGCGGCGCGGGCCGGTACGACTACGAGCCCGGCCCGCTCGGCTGGATGCCGTTCGCCTGCCCCACCTGTGGCGGCAAGCGCACAATCACCGAGCCAGGCGAACCGCCGCTGCCCTGCTACACTTGCCGGGCCACGGGCCGCGTGGACCCCGCCGACCCGCCCAGCAGCGGGTGGGTGGACGTAATCCGTAAGGCCTTCTTCGGCGCGACGTGAGGGCGGGGTCGCTACAATCCCCGCACCCCTTCCCCGCCGGAGTTCCGCCGTGTCGCAACTACTCTCCCGCCGCGCCTTCCTGCAATCCTCCGCGGCCGTCGTCGGCGCCGCGGGCGTCGCCGCCGCCCAGGACGCCCGCCGGCCGCTGTTCGACATCTCGATCGCCCAGTGGTCGCACAACCGGGCGTTCTTCGGCCGGCCCGGCGTCGAGAAGAAGGACCCGCTGAAGTTCGCCGAGATCGCCAAGACCGACTACCAGATCGCGGCCGTCGAGTACGTCAACCAGTTCTACCGGCAGCAGAAGGCGAACGACGCCTACCTCCGAGACCTGAAGAAAGTCGCCGACGACAACGGCGTCCGCAGCGTCCTCATCATGTGCGACGGCGAGGGGAACCTCGGCAACCCCGACGAGAAGGCCCGCGTCACCGCCGTGGACAACCACAAGCGCTGGGTCGAGTGGGCGAAGTTTCTCGGCTGCCACAGCATCCGGGTGAACGCGGCGAGCGACTGGAACCGCGGCTTCGAGGAGACGCAGAAGCTCGCCGCCGACGGCCTCCGCCGCCTGACCGAGTTCGCCGGCACCCACCAGATCAACGTGATCGTCGAGAACCACGGCGGGCTGTCGAGCCACGGCGGCTGGCTGGCCGGCGTGATGCGGCTCGTGAACCTGCCGCGCTGCGGCACGCTGCCGGACTTCGGCAACTTCAACATCGGCAAGGTGACCGGCATCGACATGACGAGCTACGACCGCTACCGCGGCGTGGACGAGCTGATGCCGTTCGCCAAGGGCGTGAGCGCGAAGTCGCACGACTTCAACGCCGAGGGGAACGAGACGGCGACGGACTACCGGCGGATGATGGACCTCGTGGTGAACAAGCACAACTACCACGGGTTCGTCGGGATCGAGTACGAAGGCGGCCGGCTGAGCGAGGCCGACGGCATCCGCGCGACGAAGCGGCTGCTGGAGCGCGTGCGGACGGAGCTGGCGGCGAAGAAGTAGGCGAGAAGCGGATTAACCACAGAGTCACCGAGGGCACAGAGGGAAGACAGAAAGCCGAGACAAGACAGAAATTTGGGTTCGGACTCGGCTTCGTCTCGATCTTCTGTCTTCTCTCTGTGCCCTCGGTGACTCTGTGGTTAATCCGCCGGGGAACATCATCATGCCGATCTACGTGTACGAGGAGGTACTCCCCGACGGCAGCGGCGGGGAGCAGTTCGAGGTGATCCAGCCGATGAGCGCCGCGGCGCTCACGACGCACCCGGACACCGGCAAGCCCGTCCGCCGGGTGTTCAGCGCCCCGAACGCGCCGCGGGCCTGGACCGACGCCCACGCGAAGGCCGCCACGTCGGACAAGAACCTCGGGGCGAAGGGGTTCACGAAGTACGTCAAGAGCGGCGACGGCACGTACGAGAAGACGGCCGGCGACGGCCCGAAGCAGATCAAGCGGAAGTGAGCCGCTTCACACCGGCTCCGCCGTCACCCGATTGGCAGGAATCCGTGCGGGGAAACTCGTCTCGCTCAGGAACAGACCGAGCAGCACGACGAGGACCGCGGCACCGATCGTCCCACCCCAAAACAGCTGCGTGGACAGCGGTGCCGCACCCGGCGTGGCGAGTCGGATGTCCCGTTTCTGGTGAACCAGTACCTCGGTCTCGGTAAAGCGATCCGGCCCTGCCGGGGTTGGATACTTCACTCGCATGTCAAGTTCGACGCGAAGGACATCGCCGGGCGTGGCGTCGGCGGGGATCGTGAGCGCGGCCCACGGGTACGCCGTCTGCGACCGATTTTGGTTGTAGATCTTGTCGTCCCACGTCAACTGTTGACCCTGTACGACAGCTGGCAAACGCTTCGCCGCCCCGGCTACGGTGTACTCCACCGTCCCAATGGGCCGACCATTCCAACGGTAGTCGATCGCATCGAGTCGTTGGCCGAAGTAGACCCGAACCTCGTCGCCGGGTCCGCATTCTCCAGGGACCAACTGATCGTTGGTCGGCCAGCCGTTGAAGAGGCGCAGGGCCGGTCCCGCGAGCGCGAACGCGGCTGTAACCATCCCAAACACGACGGCCGCCACCACCCGCCGACGTGACGCACGGGTGAATGCCGTCGGGTCGATGGGTCCGCCGGGGTGGAGGATTGTCACCTCGCCGCGGCGGAGTGCGGCGTCGGCGCGCTGCCGGTTGGCGGCCGCATCGCCTTGTAGATTCCGCGCGGCGATTCCGGCGTGAAGCAGGCCCGACAGCACGGCAACGGCCGCGACAATACTGGCGACGAACTCGGTGTCCAACGGGATCGGCTTCGAAGCGAAGGTGAACACCATCACGAACGCAACTAGCGAGGGTGCCGTGGCGACGCTGTGGCGAAAGCGTCGGCGCTTCGCCACGACTCCGGCAGGGATTCCGCCACACGCGGGACACGGCCCCTTCGGCTTCTTTCCCGCCGCCCACCCGCGGGCCTGTTCGTCCGCGTCCCGCTGCGCGGCCGCATCGGTCCGCCCCTGCCCGATGAAGCGCTTCGGGTCGCCGACCGCGTACACGCAACCGCAAACTCCGCACTCGACCTGCCTGCGGTAGTCGGCGCGGAACTCGATCCCGGACCTGTCACGCATCGGGGGGCGCTCCCACACCCAGATTGAACCGAACGATTTCAGAAGCTTACCCGCCGACCGGTGCCGTCGCAACCGGCGGGTTGCAGGCGCCCCGTCCGTGCCTAGAGTACCCCCACCGCACCACCGAGGAGCCACCCATGGCCGCGTCCGCCCCGCCCGTCCAGCATCGTGACCTGTACATCGCCGGCGAGTGGGTGAAGTCGGCGACCGGCAAGACGCTCGCGGTCGAGAACCCGGCCACCGAGGAGACGATCGCCGAGGTGTCGTTCGGCACCCGCGACGACTGCAAGCGGGCCATCGCGGCCGCGGCCGCGGCGCTGCCGGCGTGGTCGAAGCTCACGCCGTACGACCGCGCCAAGGTGCTGAAGAAGACGGCCGAGCTGATGCGCGAGCGGGCCGACGCCCTGGCCCGCACGATGACGATGGAGCAGGGCAAACCGCTCGCCGAGGCCAAGGGCGAGGTGCTGCACTCGGCCGACACCTTCGAGTGGTTCGCCGAGGAAGGCAAGCGTGCCTACGGGCAGGTCATCCCACCGTCGAACGCGGCCAAGCGGCACCTCACGATCAAGCACCCGGTCGGCGTCGTCGGTGCCATCGGGCCGTGGAACTTCCCCATCACGCTGCAGGCGCGCAAGATCGCCCCCGCGCTCGCTGCCGGTTGCACGATCGTGTGCAAGCCGGCGAGCCAGACGCCGCTGTGCCTGATCGGCGTCTTCGAGTGCCTCATCGACGCCGGCTGCCCCGCGGGTGTGGCGAACCTCGTGATCGGCCCGGCCGGCGATATTTCGGACGAGTTCATGACGAACCCGGCGGTGCGGAAGATCAGCTTCACCGGCAGCACGTCCGTCGGCAAGCAACTGATGCGGCAGGCGGCCGACCAGGTGAAGCGCCTCAGCCTCGAACTCGGCGGCCACGCCCCGTTCATCGTGTTCCCGGACGCCGACCCGGAGGTGGTGGCGAAGGCCGCGGTGCTCGGCAAGTTCCGCAACAACGGCCAGGTGTGCATCAGCCCGAGCCGCTTCTTCGTCCACAAGGACGTGTCGAAGCGCTTCACCGAGGTGGCCGTCGAGGAGGCGAAGAAGCTGAAGATGGGGAACGGGCTCGACGAGGGCGTGGTGGTCGGCCCGATGTTCGAGAAGAAGGCGCTGACCGGCACGCAGGCGCTGATCGACGACGCGACCGGCAAGGGGGCGAAGCTCCTCACCGGCGGCAAGCGGTCGGAGCGGTTCGAGCGCGGCTACTTCTTCGAGCCGACGGTGCTGAGCGGGCTGAGCGCCGACGCCCGCATCCTCACCGACGAGCCGTTCGCCCCGGTGATGCCGGTGCTGGACTTCGCGAAGCTCGACGACGTGATCGCGGCGGCGAACAACACGCCGTACGGGCTCGCGGCCTACGTGTTCACGAACGACCTGTCGGCGGCGTGGCGGATGGCGGAGGGGCTGGAGGCGGGCATCATCGGCGTGAACGACCCGGTGCCGGCGACGCCGCAGTGCCCGTTCGGCGGGATGAAGGAATCGGGCATGGGCCGCGAACTCGCCCACGAGGGGCTGGAGGCGTACCTGGAGACGAAGTACGTCTCCATCGGCCTGCGGGGGTGATTCGCCGCTCGCGGCGCTGCACTACGTCACCCCGACGAGGATGTCGTACCCGGCGTGGGCGGCGACCGCGACGCCGAAGCCGCGGCCGACGTACAGCGCCGTGAAGAACAGCCCCGCAATCACCCGGAACAGGAACACGTAAGCGTTCATCGGCTCGCCGTACGGGCCGACGTGGTGCGCCGCCGCGAACCCACACGCCGCCGCGAACGCCGCCAGCGGCAGCGCGACCAGCCGGGGCAGCAGCACCAACCGCAGTATGAGCAGCAGGCCGCCGAAGAGGCCGAGGCGGAACAGCGCCTCCTCGTAGATGCCGGCGCCGAGGTACGTCAGCACCCGCGCGGCGCGGTCCGGGGCGACCGGCACTTCCAATCGCACGCCGAGCTTGTCGATGATCGGGCCGTAGTTCTGGCCGAACTGCCACAGCACCGCCGCGTACACCGCCCCCTCGAACGCCATGCCGAACCACGTCCGCACCGGGTCGGCCGGGCGGTCGGCGGCGCGCCACCAGCTCCACAGCAGCAGGATGCTCAACACGAGCACCGGCGCCGCGTAAGCGTGGCCGGCGCCGAAGGTTTCGAGCTGCCAGCGGACCCAGGCGTCGGCCCCGTTGCGGAGGCGGTCGGCCCGGTCGCCGCCGAGCCAGACCACGCCGCCCTCGTACACCGCCACCAGCGGTACGAGGAACAGGAACGACGACCACGGGTGCCGCGTCGCGCGGAAGTACTCACCCATCGGTCACACGAGGTCGGGGTAGCGGGCGCCGAGGAGGTCGCGGCGGCGCCCGGCGGGGAGCGTGCGGAGGATGCCGCCGCGGGCCGACGCGGACAGGTCCACGTGCTCCGGCCGCGGCAGCAGCGCCCCGTCGGCGTCGGCCAGCACCGCGACCACCGGCCGGCCCGGGGCGCGCGGGTCGAGGCGGTCGGGGTGGTTCGCCGCCACCACGCCGACCCGGCCGTCGGTCAGTTCCACCACCGCCCCCACGGGGTAGAACGCCAGCGCCACCAGGTACTCCGCGAAGTCCTTGTCGAGCTGCCCGCCCTCGGCCGCGAGCAGAACGTCGGTGAGGGCCGTGCGCGTGTCGCCGGCCGGCCGGTACGGCCGCGGGGCGCAGCACGCCGCGTACACGTCCGCCGCCGCGAGCAGCCGGCCCAGCGACGGGATCGCCGCGCCCTTCAGGCCGGCCGGGTAGCCGGTGCCGTCGGCCCGCTCGTGGTGGCAGGCGACCGCGGCCGCGAGCGGGGCCGCGTCCGGCAGGTAGCGCACGATCAGCTCGGCGCTGTACTGCGCGTGCTGCTCCAACTCGCGCCGCTCGGCGGGTGTTAGCTTGCCGGCCCTCGCCAGCAGATCGACGCGCACCCGCAGCATCCCCGCGTCCATCACGAGCGCGGCGACCACCGCCGGGAGCGGCCGGCTGGCCCACTCGTAGTCGAGGTGAACGACGCGCGCCACGACCTGCGCCACGGTCAGGGCGTGCGCCGCGACGAACCGCGCCGGCGCCGGCAGCTCGACGCCGCCGGGGTACGACGCCGACGAAAGTACGTCGGCATGCAGCACCCGCAGCGGCTTCCCCTGGCGGGCGTCCTCGATCAGTTCCTCGGCCAGCGTGGCGAGGACGTTCAGGTTCACCTGTTGGAAGCGGTTCATCGCCGTGAGGCACGCCGCGACGCGGTCGATCCGCGAGTAATCGGTCCGCCGCAGCGCCAGGGCACGCTCCTGGACGGTGAGCCGTTCCTTCACCACTTCGAGAACGCCTTCAAGGCCGTTACACATCTTCAGCTGCACCGACGGCGACTCGGGGAAGCTCTGCGCCATCCGCACGGCGGAGGCCATCATCGCCGTCGTCTCGCGGTGGTAGGCGATCAGGGCGTCGTTGCTCGACGCGGCGGCGAGGCCAGCCACGACCGGGTCAGCAGTGAACGCACGCTGCCGGTCGAGGAGCGTCTTGGCGAAGCCGAGGAGCTCGCGGGCACGCTGCGTGAGTTGCGGCGGGAGCGGGTCGGCGGCGTCGGCCCCGGCGAGGCTGAGTACGGAGCGACGGAAATCGTCCGGCTCGGCGACATTCGGCGCCGGCGTGACATCGCCGAGCCGCTGGCGGAAGGCGGTGATGCGGTTGAGCAGTTCGCGCGTGTCGGTCATGTTGCCCCCCGTCGGCCCGTGCGGACCGGTCCCCCGTCGGTAAGGATCGGCCGCCGGGGCGCGGGAACTTGAAGCGATTTTGACGGTGGTAGCGGTCGGACAGGCCCGACCGGGCAAGTTGGGTCGTGTTGGCAAGGGCCGCAACGGGTAGACTGAGAAAGGCTGTTCGACGCTGGAGGCGCGGATGGACTTCGGGTCGCTACCGCACTTCGATCGAGACACCGGCGGATGTGGCCGGGGTAAGCACGGGCGGCGGCTATGGGGCCGGGTCACCGGCAGAGCCTTCGCACTCGCCATCGCCACCAACATACTCGGCGGGCTACTCTTGACCGGAGGCGTTGGGGTCGCGTGGTGGGTTTTCTTGCCCGGGTTAGCGATCGCGTTGTGCGGACCCCACTCAAATACAGGGGGATTGGTGGTGTTAGTGTGTGGGAATCTGGCCGTGTGGTGGTTGGTGTGGGCGGTCGTCCTGCGATTCGGGTGGGTGAACGCCAGGCCGGGCCACGCGGACCGGCGAATAATGCCACCGGCGGCGAGTCGATTGGTGTAAGTTCAGAACAGCCGGACCTCTAACCCATGCGAGAGAGGACCGATTCATGGCGACGACTGACCGCATCACCGTGCATCCCGAGCAGTGCGGCGGGCGGCCGTGCGTACGCGGGATGCGCATTCGGGTCAGAGACGTACTCGACCTTCTCGCCGCGGGCCTGACGCCGGCCTGCGTAATCGAGGAGTTGCCGGACCTGGAACCGGACGACGTGACCGCTTGCCTCCGCTACGCCAGCGCCCGCACCGACGAGCCGGGGGCCGCGGCGTGACCATCTGGCTCGACGCCCACCTGTCGCCGGCCATCGCCTCGTGGATCGCTGGCACGTTCGGAGTCGGGTGCGTGCCGGTCCGCGACCTGGGGCTGCGGAAGCCCTCGACCCGCCGATCTTCGCGGCAGCTCGGGGCGCCGGGGCGTGCGTGATGACAAAGGACGCGGATTTTGCGGAAATGGTTGGTCGGCACGGCACGCCGCCGCAGGTGCTCTGGCTCCGCTGCGGCAACACGTCGAACGCAGCCCTGCGAGCACTGCTGTCCCGCGAGTTACCAGCCGCGCTCGTTCGCATCGCGGCCGGCGACCCGGTCGTCGAACTCGGGGTCAGCGATCCCTGACGCGGTTCACTCACCCAACAACTGCCGTAGGACCGAGTCCGGCGCCGGCTGGTAGCTGTGCGGCTCGATCGCCGCGGCGGCGCGGCCCTGGCTCAGGCTCCGCACCTCGTTCGCGTACGTGAACAGTTCCGACAGCGGCACACGCGCGGTCACCTCGGCCAGCTCGCCGTTCGGGCTCATCTCCTGGCCGTCGATCTCGCCGCGCCGCTTCGCCAGGTCGCCGATCACGTTGCCGAGAAAGATCGACGGCGTCGTCACCACCACCTTCATGATCGGTTCGAGTAGCTGGATGTTGTCCCGCGTCGCCTCGCGGTAGGCCTGGATCGCGGCGGCCACGAAGGCGTCTTCGGTGCTCAGCTGCGGGTCGAACTTCGCGTCCAGGATGCGGGCCTGGGCGTGCATCATCGGATAGCCGAGCTCGCCGGTCTGCAGCGCGTCCGTCAGCGCCCGCTCGGCGGCGGCCAGGAACGCCACCGGCGTCGGGTTCTCGTCGCTGTTCACGACGTTGAACACGGCCACCGGCTTCTCCGACCGGAAGTTCGTGAACGACACCTTCAGCTTCGCCATCGCCGGCTTGTCGCCGAGCCGCTCGACGTTCGCCTCGACCTGCCGCGGGGTCCGCATCATCTCGCGGAAGCTGACGCGCGGCTTGCCGACGCGCACCTTCACCCGGAAGTCGCGCTCCAGGCGGTGCTTCTTCACCTCCAGGTGGAGGGTGCCCATGCCGCTCATCAGCGTCTGGCCGGTGTCCTTGTCGGCCTTCACGATGAACGTGGGGTCTTCGAGCTGCAATGCCTCCAGGGCCAGTCCCAGCTTGTCCTTGTCGCCGCCGCTCTCGGGCTCGATCGACTGGCTGACCACGGCCTCGGCGAACGAGATGTTCTCCAGCAGGATCGGGTGCTGGGTGTCGCAGAGGGTGTCGCCGGTTGCCGTGTCCTTGAGGCCGATGACGCACACGATGTCGCCGGCCGGGCCGCTCTCCACTTCCTCCAGCCCGCGGTTCGGGTCGGCGTGGACGTGGAACAGCTTGGCGACGTTCTCCTTGGTGTCGCGCCGCGGGTTGAGTGCCCGCATGTTCGGCTTCATCACGCCGCTGTAGACGCGGACGAAGAAGCGGTGCCCGTTCGGGTGCCACGCGGCCTTGAACACGAGCCCGGCGAACGGCTCCTTGGAGTCGGGCTTCCGCTTCTCTTCCTTCTTCGACCCCTTCGGGTTGATGCCGCCGACCGCAGGCCGGTCGAGGGGGCTCGGCAGGTAGTAGGTGACGGCGTCGAGCAGCGGCTGGATGCCGATGTGCTCGCGGCCGCTGCCGGACAGCACGGGGTAGATCAGCCGCGCGAGGCACTGCTCGCGGACGAGTTGCCGCACCTTCAGCGGGTCGGGGTCCTGGCCGTCGAGCACCGCGGACGTGATGAGGTCCTTGTCGTCGTGCTGGGTCAGCTCGTCGAACAGCTTCTCGCGGTAGCTCCTGGCTTCGGCCAGGTTCTCCTCGGGGATGTCGGCGGTGCGGACGGTCTTGCCGTAGTCGCCGGCGTCGAAGAACCGCGCCTTCATGTCGATGAGGTCGATGACGCCGCGGAACGGCGTGCGGCTGTCGGCCGCGCCGCCGCTGCCGATGGGGATGACGATCGGCACCGCCTTGCCGTGAACGCTCGGGTCCGGGGCGAGGCGGCCGCGGATGCTTTCGAGCGTCTGCGCGAAGTTGGCGCCGACCACGTCCATCTTGTTGACGAACACCAGCCGCGGGACGCCGTACTTGTTCGCCTGCCGCCACACCGTTTCGCTCTGCGCCTCGACGCCCTTCTGGCCGTCGAACACGACGATGGCACCGTCGAGGACGCGGAGGCTGCGTTCCACTTCCGCGGTGAAATCGACGTGGCCGGGCGTGTCGATGAGGTTCACGGTGTGGCCGGCCCACTCGAACGGCACGCACGCCGAGTAGATGGTGATGCCGCGCTGCTGCTCCTCGGGGTCGTAGTCGGTCTCGGTGGTGCCCTCGTCCACCCCGCCGAGCTTGTGCTTGGCGCCGGCGTAGTAGAGGAGGTGCTCGGTGGTGGTCGTCTTGCCGGCGTCGATGTGGGCGATGACGCCGATGTTGCGGACCTTCGGCAGGTCGAAGCCCTGGGTGACGTGCTTGGCCATGGCCGTCGGCTCGTGCGTTCGCGGGGTGCCTTGGCCGCCGCGACCGTGCGGGCGAAACCTCCGGCGGGTAACCACGGGCATTCTATGCGGTGGTCCGCCGCCCGGCCGACCGGCTACGATGCGGGTGCCACCCTCCCACGGGAGTCCCGCCATGCGACCCTGGTTCGCGCTTCTGCTCCTCGCCGCCCCCGCGGCGGCCGCCGACTACCCACAGTTCCGCGGCCCCGCCGGCACCGGCGTGGCCCCGCCCGGCTCCCCGCCGACCGCGTGGTCGGCCGACGACAACGTCGCCTGGGTCGCCAAACTCCCCGGCAGCGGGTGGGCGCAGCCGGTCGTCGTCGGCGGCACCGTGTACGTCACCGCGGCCGTCGGCGACAAGCTCCCGCGGCCGAAGGACATGCAGGCCGGCGTGAAGGACATGAGCAGCATCCCGGGCTTCGGCGGGAAGAAGCCGGACGCCGCCGTCGAGTGGCAGTTGCTCGCCCTCGACGCGGACACCGGGCTGGTGAAGTGGAAGCGGACGGTCGCGGCCGGGAAGCCGGCGCACCCGATCCACCCGTCGAACACCTACGCCACGGAGACGCCCTGTGCCGACCGCGACCGGGTGTACGCCTACTTCGGCGCGACCGGCACGCTGGCCGCGTACACCCACGCGGGCGAGCCGGCCTGGAAAGTCGAGCTCGGGGCGTACCCGTTCTCCAACGGCTTCGGCAGCGGGAGCTCGCCGGTCCTTCACGACGGCAAGCTCTACCTCGCCAACTTCAACGAGAAGGTGGCGTACCTCGCGGCGTTCGACACCTCGACCGGCCGGGAGGTGTGGAAGAAGGAGCGGCCGAAGGCCGGGTCGGCGTGGGCGACACCGCTGGTGTGGCGGAATACGAAGCGGACCGAGGTGGTGGCCTGCGGCGACAAGCTGGTGACGAGCCACGACCCGGCGACGGGCGCGGAGCTGTGGCGCTTCGCCGGGTTCGACACCGCCTTCGCGCCGTCGCCCGCCGCCGACGGCGACACGCTCCTGCTGGGGGCCAGCTCGCCGTTCAGCCGGTCGCTGCTGGGGGCGATCAAGGCCGGGGCGAGCGGCGACATCACGGTGAAGACGGGGGAGGCTCCGACCCCGTTCGTGCCGTGGTTCCGCGACAAGGGGGGCGTGGGGATGTCGTCGCCGGTCGCCGGCGGCGGGCACCTGTACATCGCCGGCGACGGGAGCCTGTCGTGCGTGGACGCCGCGACCGGGAAGCAGCTCTACAAGGAGCGGCTCCCCGGCTCGCGGATGGTGACGGCCTGCCCGGTGCTCGCCGGCGGGAAGGTGCTCGTCCTGGACGAGACGGGGAAGGCGGCGTGGGTGAAGGCCGGCCCCGAGTTCGAGCTGGTCGGCACGGCCGCGCTGCGGGACACGTTCTGGGCGTCGCAGGCAGTCGCGGGCGATACGCTGTTCCTGCGTGGGGTGGAGGGCGTGTACTGCATCCGGGCGAAGAGGTGAGCGCACGAAAAAAGCCCGGGGGCAATCGCCCCCGGGCTGCCGGTCGCACCTGCGGCTCACCACGCGAAGTGGCTGAACGCCTTGTTCGCCTCGGCCATCTTGATCGTCTGCTCGCGCTTGCTCATGGCCTCGCCCTGGCGCTGGTAGGCGGCCATCAGCTCCTCGGCGAGGCGGAGGTACGTCGGCCGGCCGCTCTTGCCGCGGATGGCGGCGAGGAGCCAGCGGATGGCGAGGCTCTCGGCCCGCTTGGCCTTCACCTGCATCGGCACCTGGTAGTTCGCCCCGCCGACGCGCCGCGACCGGACCTCCAGCGTCGGCTTGATGTTGTTGAGGGCGTCGGTGAAGATGCCGATGGGGTCGGCGTCGGGCATCCGCTTCTTGATCTGGTCCATGGCGTCGTAGAAGACGCGCGTGGCGGTCGCCTTCTTGCCGTCGTGCATCAGGCAGTTGATGAACTTGCTCGCCAGGAGCGACCCGTACCGGGTGTCCGGAATGAGCTTCGTGTAGCTGGCGGTCCGGCCTTTGGAACCCATTTTGGAGTGCCCAGTAATCAGTTGTCAGTGGTCAGTCAGACACAGAGCCGCACGTCCGTTATCCCGGCCGGGCCAGTGGGTTGCCGACTGACAACTGACCACTGACCACTGACCACTACTTCCCTTCCTTCTTCGCCCCGTACTTGGAGCGGGCCTGCTTGCGGTCGCCGACGCCCTGGCTGTCCAGCACGCCCCGGACGATGTGGTAGCGCACGCCCGGCAGGTCGCGGACGCGGCCGCCGCGGACCAGCACGATGCTGTGCTCCTGCAGGTTGTGCCCCTCGCCGGGGATGTACGCGGTGACCTCGATGCCGTTCGACAGCCGCACGCGGGCCACCTTGCGGAGGGCCGAGTTCGGCTTCTTCGGCGTCATCGTCTTCACGACCGTGCAGACGCCGCGCTTCTGCGGGCAGCCCTGCATGGCGGGGTGCTTCGGCTTCGAGCGCTGCGGGACCCGCGGGGAGCGGATCAGCTGGTTGATCGTCGGCATTCCAACCTCGTCTGGCCCGCCAATGCGGGGACCGGTCCCGGAACGAACGGGTTAAGTCATTGAACGGAAACCCACCCCCGGGGGCCAGGGGTGGGGTGCGGATTTCGCCGCCGCGGCGGAAATCACCGCGCCTCGGCCACGGCGGTGGCGTCCTGCGGGGCGTAGTAGTTCACCCCGTCCGGCATGTTGATCCGCACCTCGGCCTCCTGGTGCGTCTTGAACCCGGTGCCGGCCGGGATCAGGTGCCCGAGGATCACGTTCTCCTTCAGGCCGACCAGGTAGTCCACCTTGCTCGCCAGGGCGGCCTCGGTCAGCACCTTGGTCGTCTCCTGGAAGCTGGCGGCGCTGATGAAGCTGTCCGACTGCACCGCCGCCTTCGTGATCCCGAGGAGCTGCACCTCGTTGGTGGACGGCTCGGGGATCGACATCGTCGGCAGCGCCTTCTTCTTCCCCGCGGCCTCGACCGCGGCGCGCTCCTCCTCGAACGCCTCCCGGCTGAACACCCGGCCGGCCACCAGCGACGAGTCGCCGACCTCCACCACCTTCACGCACTCCTCGGTCAGCCGGCGGTTCACCTCGTCGAACGCGAACCGGTCCATCACCGCCCCCGGGAGCAGGCCGGTGTCGCCGGTGTCCTTCACCTTCACCTTGCGGAGCATCTGCGCCACGATGATCTCGATGTGCTTGTCGTCGATGTCCACCCGCTGCGAGCGGTACACCGCCTGCACCTCGCGGACCAGGTACTCCTGCACGGCGTCGGTGCCCGACACGCGGAGGATGTCGTGCGGGACGAGCGGCCCGTACACGAGCGGGTCGCCGGCCTTCACGTACTCGCCGTCGTGGATGCGCATCGGCGCCCCGGCCGGCACCTGGTGCTCGCGCTCCTCGCCGATCTTCTCCCCGTCGTCGTTCGACGGCTCGACCCAGATGACGCGCTTGCCGCGCTTCCGGTCGCCGATCCGCACCTTGCCCGACACCTCGGCCATGACCGCCGGGTTCCGCGGCCGCCGGGCCTCGAACAGCTCGGTGACGCGCGGCAGGCCGCCGGTGATGTCGTGCGTCTGCGACACCTCGCGCGGCGTCTTCGCCAGGAGCGTGCCGGCCGTCACCTTCTGGCCGTTCGTGACCTGGAGGTTGGCCCGCTCCGGGATCGGGTAGCCCTTCAGGATCTGGCCGCGGTCGCCGACGATCTCGATCTTCGGGTGGAGGTCGCCCTTGTGCTCCATGATCGTGAACCGCTCGACGCCGGTCTGGCGGTCCAACTCCTTGCGGAGCGTGACGCCCTCCTTGATGTCCACGAACCGCACCGTGCCCGTCTCCTCGGACACGACCGGCAGGGCGTGCGGGTCCCACTTCACGAGCGACGTGCCGGCGGCGACCTCCTGGCCGTCGGTCACGAACACCTCGGACCCGTTCGGCACCGCGTACCGCTCGGCGATGGCCCCGCCCGCGCCGCGGAGCACCAGGATTTCACCCGTCCGCGTGAGGGCGATGTGCTGCCCGGCCTCGTTCGTGACGACGTTGATGCGCTCGAACTGGACCACGCCGCCCTTCTTGGCCTTCGACTCGCTCTCGGTCGTGTTCGACCGGCTTACCGACCCGCCGATGTGGAACGTCCGCATCGTCAGCTGGGTGCCCGGCTCGCCGATCGACTGCGCGGCGATGATGCCGACGGCCATGCCCTCCTCGACCATCGCCCCGGTGGCCAGGTCCATGCCGTAGCACTTGCGGCAGATGCCGAGCGGCGCCTGGCACGTCATCGGGCTGCGGACGGTGATCTTGTCGAGCCCGACCTTCTCCAGCTCCTTCGCCTTGTCGGGCGTGATCATGTCGTTCTCGTGGACGATCGGCTCCCGCGTCGTCGGGTGCTCCACGGTGGTGCGGCTCACCCGCCCGCGCACCGCGTCCGACAGCGGCCGGTCCACCTCGTCGCCCTTGTACATGATCCCCTTGGTGATGCCGAGCGTCGTCCCGCAGTCCTCCATGGTGATGACGACGTTCTGCGCCACGTCCGCCAGCTTGCGGGTGAGGTACCCCGAGTCGGCGGTCTTCAGCGCCGTGTCGGCCAACCCCTTGCGGGCGCCGTGGGTGCTGGAGAAGTACTCCAGCACCGTCAGCCCCTCGCGGAAGTTGCTCTTGATGGGCGTCTCGATGATCGCCCCGCTCGGCTTGGCCATGAGGCCGCGCATGCCGGCCAGCTGGCGGATCTGCTCGATGCCGCCGCGGGCGCCGGAGTGGGCCATCAGGTAGATCGGGTTGAGGTACGGCACCACCTTCCCGGTCACCTGGTCCGGCCGGCGGTCGTTGGCCAGGTCCTGCATCAGCCGCTTGGTGATCTCGTCGCGGGCGGTCATCCACGTGTCGATGACCTTGTTGTACCGCTCGTTCTCGGTGATGATCCCCTTCTCGAACTGCTTGCGGAGCTTGTCCGCCTCCTTGTCCTTGGCCGCCAGCACCGCCTCCTTGTTCTCCGGCGTCCGCAGGTCGGACGACGCGAAGCTGAGGCCCGACCGGGTGGACTCGCGGAAGCCGGTCTCCTTCATGCGGTCGAGCAGCGCGATCGTCTCCCGCCGGCCGAGCTGCTGGTAGCAGTCGGCGATGATGCGGCTGAGGTACTTGCTGGTCAGCGGCAGGTCGTAGTACGCCATCTTCGGGTGGAGGATGTCGTTGAAGATCACCCGCCCGACGGTGGTGCGGACCAGCCCGTTCGGCTTGCGGGGGATGTCCTCGGCCCGCGAGGCTCCCTTCTCGTCCTTCAGCTCGCTGACGAACCGCTTCTCGATCGGCAGCCGGACGCGCACCTTGGCGTGCATCCCGAGCTTTCCTTCCGCGTGGGCGCGGAACAACTCGCCGGGGCTGTGGAACACCATCCCGTCGCCCTTCTCGACCGCCTCGTCGTCGGCCCCGCGGCTGGCGGTGAGGTAGTAGCAGCCCATCACGATGTCCTGCGACGGCGTGATGATCGGGTTGCCGTTGGCCGGGCTGAAGATGTTGTTCGTGGACATCATCAGCACCGTCGCCTCGACCTGCGCCTCGATCGACAGCGGCAGGTGGACGGCCATCTGGTCGCCGTCGAAGTCGGCGTTGAAGCCCTTGCACACGAGCGGGTGGATGCGGATGGCGTTGCCTTCAATCAGCACCGGCTCGAACGCCTGGATGCCCATGCGGTGCAGCGTCGGGGCGCGGTTCAGGAGGCACGGGTGGTTCTTGGTCACCTCCTCGAGGATGTCCCACACCACGTCGTCCTTCCGCTCCAGCATCTTCTTCGCCGACTTGATGGTGTCGGCGTGCTGGAGCTCCTTCAGCCGGCGGATGATGAACGGCTGGAACAGTTCGAGCGCGATTTTCTTCGGCAGGCCGGCCTGGTGGAGCTTCAACTCCGGGCCGACGACGATGACCGACCGCGCCGAGTAGTCCACGCGCTTGCCGAGCAGGTTCTCGCGGAACCGGCCCTGCTTCCCCTTGATCATGTCGGTCAGCGACTTCAGCGGGCGGTTCGAGCTACCCAGCACCGGCCGCTTGCAGCGGTTGTTGTCGAACAGTGCGTCCACGCTCTGCTGGAGCATCCGCTTCTCGTTGCGGATGATGACCTCGGGGGCGTTCAGGTCCACGAGCTTCTTGAGCCGGTTGTTCCGGTTGATGATGCGGCGGTACAGGTCGTTCAGGTCGGACGTGGCGAAGTTGCCGCTGTCCAGCAGCACGAGCGGGCGCAGGTCCGGCGGGATGACCGGGATGCACTCCAGGACCATCCACTCGCACTTGTTGCTGCTGTCGCGCAGCGCTTCGACCGTCTTGAGCCGCTTGACGAGCTCCTTGAGCCGCTGCTTGCTGGCCTTCTCGCCGCGCAGCATCTCCTTGTCGAGCCGCTCGCGCAGCTCGCGGGAGAGGTCGACGAGGTTGAGCTTCTCCAGCAGCTTCTTGATGGCCTCGGCGCCCATGTCCACTTCGAACGTGTCGCCGAACTCGGTGCGGGCGGCCTTGTACTCGTCCTCGGTCAGGAGCTCGCGCTCCTTGATCGTCTTGGTGCTACCAGGCACCTTGTTCCCGAGCG
Source organism: Gemmataceae bacterium (assembly GCA_046350095.1). Taxonomy (GTDB): domain Bacteria; phylum Planctomycetota; class Planctomycetia; order Gemmatales; family Gemmataceae; genus Urbifossiella. Next base: position 54,076 of record JAXMBA010000008.1, on the reverse strand, counting down.
CGGTGCCGGGGTCCACGACGACGTAGTCCTGGAAGTAAATGATCTTTTCCAGGCTGGTGGTCTTCATGTCCAGGAGCGTGCCGAGGCGGCTCGGCATGGCCTTGAAGAACCAGATGTGGACGACCGGGGCGGCGAGCTCGATGTGCCCCATCCGCTTGCGGCGGACGCGGCTGTGCGTGACCTTGACGCCGCAGCGGTCGCAGATCATCCCCTTGTACTTCATCCCGCGGTACTTGCCGCAGGTGCACTCCCAGTCCTTCTCCGGCCCGAAGATGCGCTCGCAGAACAGGCCGTCCTTCTCGGGGCGGTACGTGCGGTAGTTGATGGTCTCCGGCTTCTTGACCTCGCCGAAGCTCCACGAGCGGATGTCGTGCGGGCTGGCCAGCGAGATGCGGACGGCCCCGAAGTCGTTGATCCGCTCGTAGGTGCTGGTGTCGGCGGCGTCGGCGGTCTTGGCGGCGGCGGTGCTCATATCCGAATCCCCCGTGAGGAGTGTTCGCGTCGTGTTTAGCGGTTCCGGCTCAACCGGCGGCGGGAACCAATTCGGGTTCCGGCCAGGTGTACGTGGCCCGGCGGTACAGGCCGGCAAAAGTCGGTTCGTCCATGTCGAGCAATGCGACGTAGCGGCTGTGCGCGGGATCCGCCTCGGGGTGGTACTTCCGGGCGTAGTCGAGGAACCCGGCCCGGAGGTAACCCATCACGAAGTCGTCGCGCCCGACCATGTACAACGGGACGTTGTGGGTCAGGTCCGTCAGGTCGTTGATCCGCTTGGCGTTTCCCTCCTGGAAACTGAGTACGCGGAGTTCAACCAGCACGTCGTGGAGCAGAACCCCACACTTCTCGACCAGCAGGCGACGGTCGTCGTCGGTCATCGGTCGCCCTCCGTCAGACGTCGATTGTTACCAGGGCAAGCGGGATCGAAGCCGGCTGACCCGGCTCGCCGCGGGGCTGCACGTCAATCGGCGGAATTCTCGACCGCCCGACCGTCGCTCCCATCGCCCGCTCGAGCGCCGGGTAGTTGTGCCGCGGGTCCGATCGGCTTATCGACACCCGAGGCGAGTACAGTTGGTCGAGCAGGACGAATACAAGCCGCGGCTTCTGGCCCGGTGAGTACAGCATGGCGGGAATCGCCCGTAGCCGGTTCTCCCGGGCCGCGACCGCCCGGTGTACGCCGTTCTCGATGAAGAACTCGTCCACCGGGCGACCCCCGCCGTGTCGTTACACCCGCTTCTTCTCCAGCTGCATGTTCAGGCCCAGGCCGCGGATCTCGTGGGTGAGTACGTCGAAGCTCGCCGGCGTGCCGGCCTCCAGCGTGTTCTCCCCCTTCACCATCGACTCGTAGATCTTCGTGCGACCTTCCACGTCGTCCGACTTCACGGTCAGCAACTCCTGCAGGATGTAGGCGGCGCCGTACGCCTCCAGCGCCCACACCTCCATCTCGCCGAACCGCTGGCCGCCGAACCGCGCCTTGCCGCCCAGCGGCTGCTGCGTGATGAGGCTGTACGGCCCCGTCGCGCGGGCGTGGACCTTGTCGTCCACGAGGTGGTGGAGCTTCAGCATGTAGATGTACCCGACCGTCACCGGCTGGTCGAACGCCTCACCCGTGCGGCCGTCGTACAGCGTGCTCTTGCCCGTCTCGGGCACGCCGGCCTCCTTCAGCGCCTCGCGGATTTCCTCCTCCGTGGCCCCGTCGAACACCGGCGTCACGGCCTTGAAGCCGAGCTTCGCCGCGGCGTAGCCGAGGTGGGTCTCGAGGATCTGGCCCACGTTCATGCGGCTCGGCACGCCGAGCGGGTTCAGCAGGATGTCCACCGGGGTGCCGTCGCGGAGGAACGGCATGTCCTCCTCGGGGAGCACCTTCGAGATCACGCCCTTGTTCCCGTGCCGGCCGGCCATCTTGTCGCCGACGCTGATGACGCGCTTGGTAGCGACGTACACCTTCACCATCTGCTGAACGCCGCTCGGCAGCTCGTCGCCGCGCTTCAGCGAGTTGAGCTTCCGCTCCTGCTCGTCGATGAAGAACTGGATCCGCTCCCAGTGCCGGCCGTAGATCTTCTTGGCCTTCTTGTCGTGGTCCGGGCTGCGGATGTCGAGGGCGTCGAGCTTGAAGCCCTTCGCCTGCTCGGCGACGGCGCGGTCGTCCTTGTCCGAGCCGAGCTGCTTGCCGGTGTTCGGGTCCTTCAGTTCCTTCTTGTCGAGGACGGTGCCGAGCGCCTCGATGAACTCGCGGAACTGCTCCGCGATCTTCTTCGAGTAGACGGTGTCGATGTCCTTTTCCTGGCGGGCCAGCTCCTTCCGCTCATCCTCGGTCATGCTCGCCCGCCGGCTGAACCGGTGGGCGGCGATGACGATCCCCTCGACGCCCGACGGCACCTCCAGCGAGTCGTTCTTCACGTCCTCGCCGGCCCGGCCGAAGATGGCGTGCAGCAGCTTCTCTTCCGGGGTCAGCTCCGACCGCGACTTCGGCGACACCTTGCCCACGAGGATGTCGCCGGGGTGGACGAACGTGCCGATCCGGACGACGCCGTTCTCGTCGAGGTTGCTCAGCGCCTTCGGCGACACGTTCGGGATGTCGCGGGTGAACTCCTCCTTGCCGAGCTTCGTCTCGCGGATCTCGATGTCGAACTCCTCGATGTGGATCGAGGTGTACGTGTCGTTTTTCACCAGCCGCTCGCTGATGATGATGGCGTCCTCGAAGTTGTACCCCTCCCACGACATGAACGCGACCAGCACGTTCCGGCCGAGGGCCAGCTCGCCCTGCTTGGTGGCGGCGCCGTCCGCGAGGATCTGCCCGCGCTTCACCTTGTCGCCCATCGCCACGATGGGCTTCTGGTTGAGGCAGGTGCGCTCGTTCAGGCCGTGGTACTTCCGCAGGACGTACTCGCGGACGATCTTGTCCTTCTCCTCGAGCTTGATCCGCTCAGCGTCCACATACACGACGGTGCCGTCTTCCTGGGCGCGGACGAGCATCCCGGAGTGCTTGGCGACCTCCCGCTCCAGGCCGGTGGACACGATCGCGGGCTCGGGCACGAGCAGCGGCACGGCCTGCCGCTGCATGTTCGAGCCCATGAGCGCCCGGTTGGCGTCGTCGTGCTCCAGGAACGGGATGAGCCCGGCGGACACGCCGACCATCTGCTTCGGCGACACGTCGATGTACTGGAGCTTGTCGGCCGCGATGCTCGTGAGGTCGCCGTCGTGCCGGCCGCTGACGCGGTCGTGCGACAGCTTGTCGCCCTCGGTCGGGGTGTCGGCGGGGGCGAGCGTGGCCTGGCTCTCCTCGTCGGCCCGCAGCTTCACCACGTCGTCGGTCAGCTTCTTGTTGTGGACCTTCTTGTACGGCGTGATGAGGAACCCGTAGTCGTCGATCTCGGCGTAGATCGACAGCGACGAGATGAGGCCGATGTTCGTGCCTTCGGGCGTCTCGATCGGGCAGATGCGGCCGTAGTGCGAGATGTGCACGTCGCGCACCTCGAACCCGGCGCGCTTCCGGTTGAGGCCGCCCGGCCCGAGGGCCGACAGCCGGCGCTCGTGCGTCAGCTGCGCCAGCGGGTTCGTCTGGTCCACGACCTGCGACAGCTCGCTGCGGCCGAAGAAGTACTCGATGGCCGCCGACACGCTCTTGGGGTTGATGAGCGTGCGCGGGCTCATGTCCTGCTGGTCGCGGATGGCCATGCGCTCCTGCACGGTCCGCCGCAGCTTCAGGAAGCCCTTGCGCAGCTCGTCGGCGGCCAACTCGTCGATCGTCCGCAGGCGGCGGTTACCCAGGTGGTCGATGTCGTCGACGTGGCCCTTCCCGGCGCGGAGGTCGAGGACGTACTTCACCGAGTTGACGAAGTCGACGCTGCGGAGCGTCATCTCCGTCTCGGGCACGGTCTGGTTGAACTTCCGGTTGATGCGGAAGCGGCCGACGCGGCCGAGCCGGTAGCGGTTCGGGTCGAGGAACTTCTCCTTGAACAGCTCGCGGGCCTTCTCCAGCTGGGCCGGGTTGCCGGGCCGCAGCCGCTGGTAGATCTTCAGCAGCGCCTCCTCGTGGGAGTGCGTGCCGTCCTCGTTCAGCGACGTGATGATGATCGGGTCCTTCGGGTACGGCAGGACCTCGATCTCCTTCAGGCCGCTCACCAGGATCTTGTCCACCTTCTCGTTGGTGAACGGCTTGCCGGCGTCGAGGTAGACCTCGCCCGTCTCGGGGTCGATCACGTCGTCGGCGGCGTACATCGGGAAGATGTTGTTTTCCACGTCCCCGACGAGGCTGGCCCGCGACTTGTCGTTCAGCTTCATCGTCTGGGTCGGGTAGAACTCCTTCAGGATGTTCGCGGTGCTGCTGTACATCGGGTCCATCGCCCGCAGCAGCGTCAGCGCCGAGAACTTGCCCGACTGGTCGATGCGGACGCCGAACGTCTCCTTCTTGGAGACGTTGATCTCGATCCAGCTGCCGCGCTCGGGGATGATGCGGCAGCTGTGCATGTCTTTGTCGGCCTCGCGGGTGACGACGAAGTCGACGCCCGGCGACCGGTGGAGCTGGCTGACGACGACGCGCTCGGCGCCGTTGATGATGAACTCGCCGCCGCCGATCATGATCGGCATGTCGCCCAGGTACACCTCTTCCTCGACGGCCGTGCCGTCGCTCTTGCGGAGGCGCAGCCAGACGCGGAACGGCCGGCCGTACGTGAGGCGGAGCTGCCGGCACTCGTCCGGGTCGTAGCGCGGCTTACCGAGGTCGTACTTCACGTACTCGAGCGAGATCTTCTTGTCGTAGCTCTCGATCGGGAAGATTTCCTTCAGCACCCCTTCGAGGCCGTGCTGCTCGCGCTTGTCGTAGCTCGCCTCCAGTTGGAGGAAGCGCGCGTAGGAGCGGGTCTGGACGTCGGTCAGGTCGGGAACCTCCACGGCGTCGCCGAAGCGGCCGAAGTTCCGCTCGGTTTCCGGGAGGATGATCCGCTGGGCCGGGATGGGCATCGGGGTTGCTCCTGACCACGAATGACGGCACGACGCCGGGGCGGCGCTGCCTCCGGTGGCAACGGGCCTTGCGTCGGGTGGCGTGGGGCGTTATTGAATGCGGGCGGGCAACCGGCCCGCGACCGACGGACGGACAACAATCGACGGCCCCTCGTCGCCGCGGGCGGCGGCGTCGGCGGGTACCAGGATCAGCGGCATGGTGCGAATCTGAGAGGGCGGAGCGACACGGCGGACCGGGTTGGTCGCGAACATTGTCACCACTGTTTCGCGGCTCGGCCAATCGCCCCTCCCGCGGCCGACGGGTGGGAAGACGGGCCGTGGAAAACCAACGGCGCGAACGACCGCTAACGGAACATCATACCCACCCGAGTCGGCAAAGTCGACCCGGGCGGGCATTTTTTTTGCAGACCCCACGACCGGCAGCAGCAAAACAACCGTGCCAATCGCAACCCCAAGGGCAAAGCCCACCCGGCTCGGCGGGTGGGCTTGGGTGTTGTCGAGCAACCGCGAAGCCTCAGACCGGCTTGACCGACACCTTGGCGCCGGCCTCTTCCAGCTTCTTCTTGAGGTCTTCGGCCGTCTTCTTGTCGACGCCTTCCTTGAGCGGCTTCGGGGCACCCTCGACGGTCGCCTTGGCCTCGGCCAGGCCCTGCCCGGTCAGCTCGCGGACGACCTTGATCACGTTGATCTTCTTGGCGGCGTCGGCCCCCTCGAGGATCACGTTGAACTCGGTCGGCTCGGCGGCGGCCGCCGCCGGAGCACCACCGCCACCACCAGCCGGGCCAGCCATCATCACGGCGCCGCCGGCGGCGGGCTCGATGCCGTACTTTTCCTTGAGGTAGTTCTTCAGCTCGACGGCCTGGGCGATGGTCAGCCCGGCCAGCTTGTCACCCAGTTCCGCGACGGCGCTCATGATCAGTCCCTTTCAGTGTCACGTGCCGGGTGAAGCGGCCCGGCGGTGCGTAATAGCTCGGGGTCAAACCGTCCGGTTCCAGTACCGGACGGCGGAAAGTCACGTCAGGTTCACGCGGCGGGCGGGGCCGGGGCGGCGTCGGGAGCCTTCTCCTCGATCGCCTTGAGGATGCCGGCCAGCTGCGCCGCCGGGCCGGTGAGGGCGCCGGCAATGTTGCCGCCCGCCGACAGCACGGCATTCAGCACGTCGCCGATCGCCTCCAGCCGCGTCGGCAGCGTCTTGGCGACCTCCATCGTGACCGGCTGGCCGTCGGCGACCGCGGTCTTCACCTTGAACTTGTCGGGCGCCTTCGGGTCCTTCTTCAGATCCTTGACGATCCCGTCGACGGCGTTGCTCAACTCCTTGATGCTGTCGGCGCCCCAGCACAGAAGCGTCGGCCCCGACAGGCCGTCCACGGCGACGCCGTTCTCGCTGAACACCTTCTTCAGGAACGTGTTCTTGACCAGCTGGGCCTTGGCCTTCTTCTCGCGGAGCTTCTTGCGGAACTCGAACTCGGTCGCGGAGTCGACCTTGATCGGCTCCAGGATGACGTAGTTCTTCACGCCCGCGAACGTCTTCCGCAGGGCCGCCAGCTCCAGTTCCTTGATCTTCTTGCTCATGTGTCAGTCCGCCGCGGTGGCCGCGGGTTTGGGGTGTCAGATGGCGACCCGGATGCCCGGGGACATGGTGGCGGAGACCGACACCCCGTTGACGAATACGCCCTTCACGGCGGCGGGCTTCGCGGACCGCACCTGCTCGACGAAGGTCGTGATGTTGGCGACGAGCTTGTCGTCGTCGAAGCTCATCTTGCCGACGCCGGCGTGGACCTGCCCCGTCTTGTCGGAGCGGTACTCGACCTTGCCGGCCTTGAACTCCTTGACCGCCGCGGCGACGTCGCCGGTGGCAGGGACCACCGTGCCGGCCTTCGGCGTCGGCATCAGCCCGCGCGGGCCGAGCACCTTACCGAGCCGCGACACCTGGCCCATCATGTCCTGCGTGGCGATGGCGACGTCGAACTCCAGGAAGTTCTCCTTCGTCACCTTCTCGACCAGGTCGGCGCCGCCCACGACGTCGGCGCCGGCGGCCTTCGCCTTCGCCGCGTTGTCGCCCTGGGCGAACACGGCCACGCGGACGCTCTTGCCGATGCCGTGCGGCAGACCGATCGCACCGCGGACCATCTGGTCCGACTGGGTCACGTCGATGCCGAGGTTGATGTGAACCTCGACCGTCTCGTCGAACTTGGCCCGCTTGAGCTTGCGGAGCTCGGCGACGGCCTGCTTGAGCGGCATCGTGCCGGCCTCGCGGAGCCGCTTCTCGATGTTGGCGAGGTGATTCCGGAGCTTCTTGCCGCGCTTCGGCGGCACGCCGGGCTTCTTCGTCCGCTTCGGGGCGGCGATGGCCGCCTCGGCTTCCGGCCGCGCCGCGGGGGCGTCCGCCGGGGGCGCGGCATCGGCGGCGACGGGCGGGGCGGCCGCGGCAGGTGCCGCGTCCTTGTTCTCGTCCTTGGCCATGTCTACCTCTCGGGGCGGGGTTCTCGCGGCCGGAGCCCGATACAACCCCTCCCGCCTCTTGGGTGAAAAAGGCGGTGAATCTTTAAGCGTATTCGGCACCCGTTGTGCGTCAACGGGCGGGGCGAAAATCGAAGCACGAAATCCGAAATTCGAACCCGCCGTCCGTGTTCGAATTTCGGATTTCGTGCTTCGGCCGCGCCGCGTTACTCGGCCGCGACGCTGATGCCCATGCTGCGGGCGGTCCCCTCGATGATGCGGGCGGCGTGCTCCACGTCGCGGGCGTTCAGGTCCTGCAGCTTCTTCTTGGCGATGTCCGCCACCTGCTGCTTGCTGAGGACGAAGCCCTTGTACTTGCCGCCCTTCTTGCCGTCCGGCGGGATCACTTCCTTGCCCTGCTTCTTGCCGGCCGGAATCTTCGCGGCGAGCTTGATGAGCACGGCCGCGGGCGGCGACTTGATCTTGAACTCGAAGCTGCGGTCCGAATAGACCGTGATCATGACCGGGAGCATCAGCCCCTTTGTGTCGGGGCCGCCCGTCTTCTCGTTGAACTGCTTCACGAACATGCCGATGTTCACGCCGTGCGCACCGAGCGCGGGGCCGACCGGCGGGGCCGGCGTGGCGGTGCCGCCGGGGCACTGGAGCTTCACGACTGCCGTAACCTGCTTCGCCATGACTCACCTAGCGGCGCGTGTTTCCGTTGAAGTTACAGATTCTATGAACCCGCTCGCCGCCCGGCGAGCGGGTTCCGCAGGACGCCCACGCGCCGCGGCGCGTGGGCGTCGAGAGGGTCACAGCTTTTCGACGTGCCAGTAGTCCATTTCCATTTCGACCGGCCGGCCCCAGATGGTGACCACCACGGTGACCTTCGGCGTGTCGGTCGGGTCCTTCGGCATGGCGATGGCCTTGACCTCGGCCTCCGACCCGGAGAACGCCCCGTCCTTGACGCGGACGCGGTCGCCCTTCTCGAAGTCGAGCTTCACCGCGACCTTCGGCTTCCCCTCGCCGGCGGTGGCGGTGCCGAGCATCTTGCGGACCTCCAGCGGGTCCATCGGGGCCGGCGGCTTCAGCACCCCGCCGCCGCCGCCGACAAAGTCGCCGACGCCGCTCGTCTCGCGGAACAGGTACAGGATTTTGTCGTTGAACTCGACCTCGGCGAAGATGTACCCGTGGAACTTCTTCCGCTTCTTGACGACGTTCTTCTCCTGGGTGACCGTCTCCACCTCACCGGTCTTCTTGTTCTTGACCTTGGCGCGGACGCTCTTCTTCTCGACGAACTCCTCGACCGGCACGAGCACCTGCCCGAAGTACTCTTCGAGCCCCTCGATCTTCACCTTCCGCTCGATGGCCGCCTTGATGGTGTCCTCGCGGCCGCTCTGAACCTTGATGACGTACCACCGCTTCTTGCTCTCCGGCTCGGCCGGGGGCGCCTCGGCCGCGGCGGCTTCGACCGGCGCCGGCTCGGGTTCCGGTGCGGGCGTCGGTTCCGGCGCCGGCTCGGGTTCCGGTGCGGGCGTCGGTTCCGGCGCCGGCTCGGGCTCCGGTTCGGGCGCCGCCTCGGCGACGGGCTCGGCGGCCGGCTCGTCGACGGCCGGTTCGGTCAATGCCGCGTGGGGCTCGGGGGTCGGCTCGGCGGCCGGCTCCGCCGGCGCGTCGGCCGCCGCGGGAGGGGCGTCGTCGGGGGAGTGGGTGGTCTCGTCGGTCATGGGAACCTGGCGTGTAAGGGGCGAAGCCCGCCCGGGGACGCCGGACGGGCTTCCGCTTCAAACCGCGACTCAGTCAACCTCACCCGTCCGTGGGGTCACCAGCGGGCGGCCTGCACCTGGCCGCCCTTCTGCCCGGACTCGCTCCGGCTCGGCAGGACGCCGACCGGCCCGCTGCTCAGCAGCCAGCCCCAGAACAGGTCCACGAACAGCAGGAACAGGGCCATGAAGATCGTGCACACGAGCACGACCACGGTGTCGGCGGCCAACCGCTTCCGGCTCGACCACGACACCTTGTTCATCTCCGCCTCGGTGGCGATGAGGAACTCGGCGAACGCCGGCATGTTCACCGCCCGGTACGCCACCCACGCCGTCAGCACCGCGATCAGCAGCGGCACCGTAATCTTCGCGTCCGGCAAAAGGCGGAACATCTTGGGGCCGCCGTCCTCGCCGTGGACGAACGGCAGCGGCACGTCCCAGTTGTCCGGCAAGCTCCCCTGGTACAGGAGCGAGTAAACGCCGGTGAGGCCGACGCCCAGGATGCCGATCATGGTCACCCGGCGGACGACCCGGCCGAGCACCCGCTTGAACGTCGCGCCGTGGAACCAGCCCTGCTCTTCGAGGGACAGCATCCAGTGGGCGCCGCGCGGCGAGGCGAGGAGCCGGAACGCCCCGAAGAGGATGCCGCCGACCACGATCGCAGTGGCGATCGTACCCGCCGCGCCCTCGAACTTGGCAGTGGCCCACCCGCCGAGGAGCAGGGCCAGGAAGAACGTCACAAGCACGAGGAAGATGCCGCCGCGCATCCCCTTCGGCGGGCTGGCGCCGGCGAGGGCCAGCCCGAACCGCACGAGCACGCCGAGAACGATCAGCGTGAGCGGCCAGCGGATGAAGGCCTCGCGGGTGGAGTCGCCACCGACGACGGGGCGGACGAAGTCGGCCCACAGGGTCGGGATGGCGTAAAAGACGACGGCCAGGGCGGCAAGGACGTAGCCGGCGCCGGCGAGGCTGTACAGCACCACGCCGGAGTCGGTTTTCGGGGTCCGCGGCTGGGTCGGCGGGCTGGGTTCCACGGCGGTCGCCATCGTTCGTCCTTTGCGAGTCCGGTTCGCCGTCGGGCGGGCCTTGCCCCGAACGAGTCGGCCGGCCCTCGCCCCCGCGTCCGAACGTCGGGGGCGGGCCGGCGGTGGAGGTCGGGTCGTGAGCAGGAGCGGAGGGACTCGAACCCCCGACCGGTGGTTTTGGAAACCACTGCTCTACCAGCTGAGCTACGCTCCTTCGTCCGGGTCGTCATTCGTCCTTCGCCATTCCCCCCTCGGGCACTGGACTCGCCGCGGGGCGGTCCTCGCTGCCGTCAGGCCGAATGACAACGGACGAATGACGAGGGACGCCGCCTTACTTCTTCGCCGCCGGCTCGTCGGCCAGGATCTTCGTCACCACGCCCGAGCCGACGGTGCGGCCGCCCTCGCGGATGGCGAAGCGGAGCCCCTCGTCCATGGCGACCGGCATCCCCTCCATCAGCTCGACGGACACCTTGACGTTGTCGCCGGGCATGCACATCTCGACCCCGGCCGGCAGTGCGATGCTCCCGGTCACGTCGGTCGTGCGGAAGTAGAACTGCGGCTTGTACCCGCTGAAGAACGGCGTGTGCCGGCCGCCTTCGTCCTTCGAGAGGACGTAGATGCTGGCCTCGAACTTCCGGTGCGGCTGAATCGAGCCCGGCTTGGCGATGACCTGGCCGCGCTCGATGCCGTCGCGCTCGATGCCGCGGAGCAGCGCCCCGACGTTGTCGCCCGCGATGCCCTTGTCGAGCGTCTTCTGGAACATCTCGATGCCGGTGAGCACGGTCTTGATGCTGTCCTTGCGGAGGCCAATGATCTCGACTTCGTCGCCGACCTTGCACTGGCCGCGCTCGATGCGCCCGGTGGCCACGGTGCCGCGGCCCTTGATCGAGAACACGTCCTCGACGGACATCAGGAACGGCTTGTCTTCCTCGCGCTGCGGCAGCGGGACGTAGGTGTCCAGCGCGAACATCAGGGCGTCGATCGACTTCGGGCCGTCGAGGCCGTCGTTAGCCGGGTTTTCCAGAGCCTCCTTCGACCGGCCGTAGACGATGGGGATGTTGTCGCCGTCGAACTCGTACTTGTTGAGGAGGTCGCGGAGCTCCATGACCACGAGCGGGATCAGCTCGGGGTCGGCCTTGTCGCACTTGTTGAGGTACACGACGATCCGCGGCACGCCGACCTGCTTGGCCAGCAGGATGTGCTCGCGGGTCTGGGGCATGGGGCCGTCGTCGGCGGCGACGACGAGGATGGCGGCGTCCATCTGGGCGGCGCCGGTGATCATGTTCTTGATGTAGTCGGCGTGGCCGGGGCAGTCGATGTGGGCGTAGTGGCGGCCCTTGATCGGCTGGCTGAAGTCGATCTTGTCGAGGCCCGGGTAGTCCATCAGGTCCTTGTACGGGAGCGCCGCCGCGTTCGGGACGTTGCGGTCGTTGCTCTCGTACTCGACGTGGGAGACGGCGATGGTGACCGTCTTGTTGGCGTCGCGGACGATGCCGCCCTTGGCGATTTCGGAGTAGCTCTTGAAGTCCTTCAGCGCGTTGACGTGGGCGTTCCGCGCCAGGATCGCCGCGGTGGTGGTCGTCTTGCCGTGGTCGATGTGGCCGATGGTGCCGACGTTGACGTGCGGCTTGGTCCGCTCGAAGTTACCCTTCGCCATCGCAGTCTCCGCTCCTTAGTGGTGTGTCCGGTTGGTCGGCGGCCGGGGTCGCCGAGGTCCGGCGGGCCGCGTCACGTCCGAGAGCTGCTGATGGGACTCGAACCCATGACCTCCTCCTTACCAAGGAGGTGCTCTACCAGCTGAGCTACAGCAGCGAATCCGCCCGCGGCGCCGGCGACCGGGGGTGTGATACGGGCCACGCGGCCGACCGGCCAGAGCGGGCGATGGGATTTGAACCCACGACATCTTGCTTGGAAGGCAAGAGCTCTACCGCTGAGCTACACCCGCGTTGGGGGAGTGCAGAGTTCAGAACGCAGAGTGCAGAATACCGAGTTGGGTTCTCGATTCCGCATTCTGCACTCTGCGTTCTTCATTCCCGAGTGGGTAGGGAGGGATTCGAACCCCCGAACTCCGAAGAGGCCAGATTTACAGTCTGGTGCAATTGACCGCTCTGCCACCTACCCGCTGATCGATCCTCCAACGCTCCCGTTGTACGAACCCGAGCCCCCGGTGGGGATAAGCTCGCGGAGGGATTTGAACCCACGACCCGCGCTTTACAAAAGCGCCGCTCTACCACTGAGCTACGCGAGCACGACCCGCGGAGGGTCAGAGTAGGCCGCACCCCGCGGGGGTTCAAGGCGAAAAGCCCGCCGGAGGCACGGACGCGCCCGCCGCCCCCGGGGTTCACCGAAAGCGCGCCCCGACCTGGGCCTTCACCGCCGGCGTCCACCGGTACACCGTGGGCGAGCCGACGCCGTCGTACCCCGGCGTCCGCAGCTGGCCGACCACCACGAAGGCGTCGCCGCGCCCCTTCGTCAGGAGCAACAGGTACTCGCCCGGCCCCTCGTATCCCTCCGCCTCCGACAGGTTCGCCACCGTGAGCGGCCCGTCCGGCTTCGTGCCCGAGAGCACGTCCTTCACCTCGACCGCCTGCGGCCCCTCGACGGCCGGCACGTGGGCGACGACGGCGAGTACCGCAACGGCGGCCTGGGACCGCGACACCACCGGCCCGCGGTACTTTGCCAGGGCGGTGTACCCCAGCCAGCCGAGCCAGCCGAGGAGCAGTAGCGACGCGGCGGCCAGGCGAAGCTTGCGGCCGGTCATCGCTCCCCCCGGCGCGGGCGGTCGCCGACGGTCAGCTGGAAGCCGTCCAGCAGCACCTTTTCCAGGTCGAACACCTCGCGGAAGTCCTCGGGGTCGTCGTCGTCGGACCGGCTCAGGCGGTTGGCCTCGATCAGCTTGAACACGAGCGTGCCGAAGTCGTCGGTCGTGCGGATGCCCCAGCGGCGGAAGACGACCGGCGCCATCAGGCCGAAGTCGCGGACGGCCATGGCGCACGCGCCGCGGAGGAGTTCCTCGCCGCTGACGTGGTTCTCGTCCTCGCCGGCCTCGAGGTCGGTGCGGCCGAGGCGGTCCTGGGTGAAGCCCACGGCCTCGCACACGAACTCGTAGGCCTCGTAGGCGTACCGCGGGTCGGTACGGGTGAGTTCGAGCAATTTCGCGTCCACTATGCCCTCACGGATGCGGTCGGCGTGCGTCCTGCGTTTACGTTCTACAACCGCGTCAGCACCTCGGCGGCGGGTACCGGCAACCGCCGGCCGTCCTCGAACTCGACGAGGAGGCGCCGCGCCAACAATTCCTGCGCCAGCACCCGCCCCTGCCCCTTGGCGGTGACGACGCGACTGCCCACGGGTGGCAGCTCCTGGAGGAACTCTTCGTACACGTCTTGCTCGTACCGCAGACAGCACTTCAGCCGGCCGCACCGGCCGCTGATCTTGTTCGGGTCGAGCGTCGCCTTCTGAAGTTTGGCCATCTTCATGCTGACCGGCGGCATGACCACCAGGTGCGTGTTACAGCACACCGGCCGGCCGCAGTCGCCGTAGTCGGCCTTCAGCCGGGCCTCGTCGCGGACGCCGATCTGCCGCAACTCGATCCGCGTGTGGAACTCGCGGGCCATGCTCCGCACCAGCTCGCGGAAGTCGACTCGGCTCTCGGCCAGGAAGTAGAAGATGATCCGCTCGCCGCTGAACAGGTGCTCCACGTCCACCAACTGCATCGCGAGGCGGTGAGCCGCGATGAGCTTCTCGGCCGCGGCGAACTCCTTCCGCTCCACGTCCGCCAGGTGGGCCAGCTTCGCCCGGTCCTCGGCGACGGCGACGCGGAGGATGTCGCCCTTCGTGGCGTCGGGGATGGCGCTCACCGCCTGCGGCGTCGCCGGGCAGAGCACCTCGCCGACTTCCTGCCCCCGCTCGGTGCGGACGACGACCGTGTCGCCGCGCCGGGCCGACACGCCGACCGCCGGCACGAACGCGCCGAGGAGGCGCATCCGGCCGTGGCGCACGAGCAGCGGGTCGCGCGGCGGGAGAGTCATCACGATATTGTGGTCGCGGCCCGTCACAGGTGCAACTCGACCACGTCCTTGTCCTTCACGACGTGGTCGCGGCCGACGGTCTGCCCGTCGAACGCGGCCGAGCCCCAGACGCGGGCGGACTTCAGCCCCTCCTCGAAGTCCTTGTGGACGCACCCGGCGAACTCCGCGACGGTGCTGCCGGCGGGGCACGTGAACGGGCTCGTCATGTCGGCCGGCTTCCCCGGCTGCTTCGTGTACACGCGGATGACGCCGAGCCGGTCGTAGATCGCCTTCTTCAGCTCGGCGATGCCGGTGCCCGTCTCCGCGGACACGACCAGGAACGGGTACCGGTCGCCGACCGCCTCGCGGGCCAGCTCCAGCCGAATGTCGGCGGCCTCGTCGTCGGCCTTCGTGGCGACGAGGAGCGTCTTCAGCGAGTACGTGGCAGGGTCTTCCTCGGCCGGCAACTCGGTCACGAGTTCGCGACGGGCCTGCTTGAGCCGGTCGACGGTGGCCTGCGTCGCGGCGGGGCCGTCGTCGTCGCTCAGGTCGAGGAACAGCACGGCGGCGTCGGCCGCGCGCGTCAGGTCGGTGACGAAGTGGTCGTAGTGGTCGGCGGTGACCGGCGGCAGGTCCACGAGTTGGACGCGCACGTCCTCGTACTCCATCATCCCGGGGATGGGCTCGCGGGTGGTGAACGGGTACGGCGCGACGGCGGGCTGGGCCTTCGTGAGGGCGGCGAGGAGGCGCGACTTGCCGGCGTTCGGCGGGCCGACGAACACGACCGTGCCGGCCCCCTGGCGCGGGATCTTGAACGTGCCGGGGGCTGCTTTCTTGGGTCCGCTCTTGGCCGCGTCGATCTCGTCGTTCAGCTCCGAGATGCGGCACTTGAGGTCCATCTGGAC
Organism: Gemmataceae bacterium; assembly: GCA_046350095.1. Classification (GTDB taxonomy): domain Bacteria; phylum Planctomycetota; class Planctomycetia; order Gemmatales; family Gemmataceae; genus Urbifossiella. The sequence goes on along the minus strand of JAXMBA010000008.1, from coordinate 38,981 downwards.
CTTTTCGCTGGCCTTGTGCTTGGGCAGCAGGACCCACATCTCGCGGAGCGCGGCAAGCTTGTCCTCGAGCGTCTTCGCCTTCTTATACCGGGCGTCGGCTTCGTGGTAGTGCGGCGGGAGGTTGACGGCCATTGCGTGCGTCGTGAGGTGGTACCGGGCTACTTGACGATTGTACCGAACCGCGTGGCGAGTGCGCTCAAGCCGCGGCGATCGAACCTTGTGCCGGTCAGATCGAGTGACTGCAGCGTCGGGTGCGCGAGGATCGGGGCGGCGTCGGCGAGGGGGTTCCAGGCGAGGTCCAGCACCCGAAGTTCCGGCAGCGCGGCGAGAACGGCCGCGAGTGCGGCGTCGGTGAGGCCGGTGTTGGCCAGGTTCAGCTGCGTGAGGTTCGGGCAGGCGACGAGTGTGGCGGCGGGGTCGGCAAGCGGCGGGTTGACGCTGAGGTCGAGCGATGTGAGCGTCGGGGGGAGCGAAGCGTGACGGAGGCGGCAGGCGCGGAGGCTGAGGGTGCGCACGGCCGGGAGCGCGGCGGGGTCGAAGTCGCAGGCGGTGAAGCCGAGGTTTAGGTGCGCGAGCGCGGGGAGCGGGCCAAGGTCGCGGAGCGACAAGGGCGTGTGGCGGAGGTCGAGAGCTTCGAGCGCGGCGAGCCGTGCCCCGTCAGGGGCCGGGTGCGTCCGCACATGAGTCACGTCCGACGGTGAACCAACCGCGTAGGCACCCGGCCCCTGACGGGGCACGGCTCGCCTGACGTGGATAGCAACCACCTCACGCATCTCACGGCGCAACACGCCGTCGACGTCAACCGTGTTCCCTGACACGTCCACTGCCGTCACCCGCGGTGCCGCGTCGAGCATCCGCGCCACCGCGTTCGCGCTCAACCCGTTCCGCGCAACCTCTAGCCGCTCCAACCCCCCGAGCGCCGGTGCCAGCGCCGCGGCTCCGTCGTCGCCGATCGCATTTCCGTTGAGCCCCAGTTCCCGCAGCCCGCCAAGATACGGCGACCCCGCCAGCGCCCGCGCCCCGTCCGGCCCGATGCGGTTGCCCGTCAGATCGAGGCGCCGCAGCGTCCGGAGGTGCGGGCACGCCGCCAGTTCGCCCACGAAGGGCTGCACCGCCACGAGCCGCACGTCGGGCCGCGTCGAGCCGGAGGCGATGAACGCCCGCCCACTCATCATCGGCTCCGACGACGGCCCTTCGGGCGGCGTAAAGGTGTTCGGGTCGTGCAGGTCGGCGGCGCGCGGCGCCCGGTAGGACGGGAAACGGGCGACCCGCGCCAGCCCCGCGGCGGTCAGCCGCTCGAACGGGAACCGCCCGCGTGGGTGTGCGAGGCCGAACGACGGCATAGAACCATCCGGGATTCGCTGGGGCCGGTACCGTACCGTCCCGCCGACGCCGCCGTCAACCGCGAGCCGCCATGACCCCGTCGCCGCTGTTCGACCAGATCCAGGAAGCGGCCACCGCCGTCCGGGCGAAGTGGCCCCGCACGCCCGTCGCGGGGATCATCCTCGGCACCGGCCTCGGCAAGCTCACCGAGGACATCGCGGCCGAGGCCGTGCTCCCCTACGAGAGCATTCCGCACATGCCGCGCTCGACGGCCCCGACGCACAAGGGGCAACTCGTGTGCGGCACCCTGGAGGGGAAGCCGGTCGTGGCGATGGAAGGCCGCTTCCACTTCTACGAGGGGTGGACGCTGCAACAGGTCACGTTCCCGGTCCGGGTGATGAAGGCGCTCGGGTGCGAGACGCTGATCGTCAGCAACGCGTGCGGCGGGATGAACCCGCAGTGGAACAAGGGCGACCTGATGCTGATCGAGGACCACATCAACCTGCTCGGCGACAACCCGCTCATCGGCCCGAACGACGACCGCCTCGGGGAGCGCTTCCCCGACATGTGCCACGCCTACGACCGCGAGCTCCTCAAGCTCGTGAAGCGGCTGGCGATGGAAGAGCAGATCACCTGCCACCAGGGCGTGTTCGTCGCCGTGTCGGGGCCGAACCTGGAGACGCGCGCGGAGTACCGCTTCCTGCGGCAGATAGGCGCGGACGTGGTCGGCATGTCCACGGTCCCGGAGGTCATCGTCGCGGTGCATGCGAAGATGCGGGTGATGGGCGTGTCGGTGATCACCGACCAGTGCCTGCCGGACGCCCTGGAGCCGGTCAGCCTGGCGGACATCGTGGCGACGGCGAACGAGGCCGAGAAGAAGCTGCGCCGGCTGGTGCGCCGCGTGGTCGCGGCCCTGTGAGGGTCGTCGTCTACGAGTACCTGACGGCCGGCGGCCTCGTCGCCGACCCGATGTACGCCGAAGGCCGCGCCATGCGGGACGCGGTCGCCGCCGACTTCGCGGCGATTGCCGGTTGCGAGGTCGCCACGCCCGAGGCCGGCGACGACGCTGCGTTCGCCGCCGCCGACTGGTCGCTCGTCATCGCTCCGGAATCGGACGGCATCCTGCTCGACCGCTGCCGACGGGTATTGAGCGCCGGCGGCCGCCTCCTCGGCCCCTCGCTCGCGGCCGTGGAACTCACCTCCGACAAGCTCGCACTGCACGACCACTGGCGCACCCGCGCCGTCCCCACACCCGCGACGACCGACCGCGCCCCGACGGCGTGCGAGGCGTTCCCCGTGGTCTGGAAGCCGCGCGACGGCTGTGGCTCGACCGCTACGTTCCAGCTGCGCGACCGGTTCGAGTTGGTACAGGCACAGGCGCGCGCGGCCGCGGAGTACCCGGGGCCGATGATCCTCCAGGAGTACGTCCCCGGCGTCGCGGCCAGCGTGGCGTTCCTCTGCGGTCCGGCAGGGAACGTGCCGCTCCTCCCGGCGACGCAGCACCTCTCGACCGACGGCCGGTTCTACTACCGCGGCGGCGAACTCCCGCTGCCGCGGGGTTTGGCCGAACGGGCCGTCGCGCTCGCCACCCGGGCCGTTGATTGCGTCCCCGGCCTGTGCGGGTACGTCGGCGTCGATCTGATCCTCGGCGACGGGCGCGACGTGGCCGTGGAAATCAACCCGCGGCTGACCACGTCCTACGTGGGGCTGCGGGCGCTCGCCGCGGACAACCTCGCGGCCGCCCTACTCCGCGTCGCCGGGGGAGACCTTCGCCGTCCCGTCAGCTGGCACGACGGCGGGGTCCGGTTTGCGGCCGACGGGACGATGACACGCGAGACGTTCAAATCGGGTTGATTGGCACCGTCCCAGCGCGGTGGTACGATGGCGGCAGCCTGCCGACTCGCACCCGCCCGGTGACGACCATGTCTGACACCGCCCTGTCGTTCCACACCGCCCACATGAACCGCTGCATCGACGGCCTCCGGGCCGGCGACCCGGCCGCGGTGAACGAACTCGTCCGCCGCGCGCAGGGGCGGTTTCACCGGCTGGCCCGGCGGATGTACCGCAGCTTCCCGAACGTCCGGCCGGTGGCCGAGTCGGACGACGTGGAGCAGGTCGGCTGGGTGCGGCTGCTGCGGACGCTGCAACGGCTCCGCCCCGACAACACGGGGAAGTTCTTCCTCCTGGCCGGCGTGATGATCCGCCGCGAACTCCTCGACCTGGCCCGCAAGGCCCGCGGGCAGGCGTACCAGTTCCGTTCGCTGGACGCCCTCACGACGGAGGACGGCACGGCCGGGGCGAACGCCGTCCCCGAGCCCGCCGCCCGCGCCACCGCCGAGTTCGAGTTGTGGGAGCTGTTCCACGAGGCCGTCGGGCGGGTGTCGGCGGACCCGCAGAAGGTGATGATCCTGATCTTCTACGACGGCCGGACCCGGGCCGAGGTCGCGGACATCCTCGGGTGCGACATCCGCACCGTCGGCCGGTGGTGGAAGCAGGCCTGCATGGAGGTCCGCGCCCTCGTCGGCGGCGCCGCCCCGCTGCCGCACTAACGCGCCCCGGCCGCGAGGACGCGCCCGTCGCCGTCGCGCCGCGTCAGGCCGATCCGGTCGAGGTACTCGCAGATCGGCACCGCGTACTTCCGCGTGGTGCCGAGCGCGTCGCGGATCGCGGCGACGGTCGCCCCCGGCGTCGCCGTCAGGAGGACCAGTACCTTTTCTCGCAACTTTGCGTCCGCGGCCGCGTGCAGGTAGAGGTCCGCGGCCAGCTTCACCAACTCCCCCTCGGCCACGGCCACGTCGTATATGTCCGTGAGCGCCGCCGCTTGCCCACCGGCCTGTCCGGCGAACTCGCGCGGCTCCGGGGGGGTGAAGCCCGCGGACGCGTACGCGGCCACGATGCGGTCCTTCAACTTCCGCTGGTTCACGGAGAGCTTGGGCTTGAAGTCCGCCCGCGCCACCCGCCGCCGGTCGCCCACCAGTTGTCGGGCCGCGAGGAGGCGGTCGATCACGGCCTGCGTCACGGCTTCTTCGGCCGCGGTGGCGAGGGCCGCGGCGAGCTTCTGGCGGTCGTGGCTGGTGTGAAGCGGGAACTCGGAGTGGAGTCCGCCCAGGGCACGCATCACCGTCGCTTCCAACTCCGCAACGCGCTCGGCGGCGAGCACCAGCCGGCGGGCCGGCGGCAACAGGACTTCGACGAGCCCGCCGGTGGCCCGCTCGGTCACGGCGGCGATGTCGGAGGTCGGGACGCCGGTCGTCCGCGGCAGGTCGGCGGGGTCGAGTCCCGCACTACCGGCGAACCACGCGGCGGCGACGAACCGGACGGACGGGTCTGCCGCTTCGAGACGCTCGACGCGCTCGAGGGCGACGAGGTGCCGGCGGCGGAGCTTCCGCGCGGTCGGCTGGAGGATCGTGCCGCCGCCGAGGGTGTGCTCGGCCGACGAATCGCGGACGACGAACGGCTGCCCCCACACGGCGGTGACGGGTGCGTCGAGGAATAGCTGCGCCAGGCCCGTGCCGCCGGGGTCGAGGCGGTCGCTGTCGAGGAGTGAGACGGTGCCCATCACCTCGGCCGTGCCGACGTGGACGCGGAGCGGCAGTCGGTGTTTCAGCGGTCGCGGCGAGCCACGTGCGACCCGCAGACGTACGGTCAGCACCGTGGACGGTGCGACCGCACCGGGCGCGGCGAGTTCCTGCCCGCGGCGGACACGCTCGTGCGGCACGCCAGCGAGATTCACGGCCGCACGCTGCCCGCGGCTCGCGAACGGCACCGGAGCGCCGTGGTGGTTCAGGCCACGCACCCGGACCCGCTCGACGGCGCCGTCGCCGGTGTGCCAGTCGAGTTCGTCGCCGACCCGCACCCGGCCGGCGAGCACGGACCCGGTGACGACGGTGCCGTGCCCCTGCACGACGAACGCCCGGTCGATCGGCAACCGGAACGCCCCGTCGCTGCCGTCCGGTACGGCCTCCGCCGCGGCGCGGAGTGCGGCTCGCAGCGCGTCGATTCCCTCCCCGGTGTGGGCCGAAACGGGAACGACGGCCGCGGCTTCGAGGCCGGTGCCGCGCACCAACTCGCGCACTTCCAGCGCGACCACTTCACGGGTGGTATCGTCCACGAGGTCGGCCTTCGTGACGGCGACGACGCCCGCCCGAACGCCGAGCAAGTGAAGGATGTCGAGGTGCTCGCGGGTCTGCGGCATGACCGAGTCGTCGGCGGCGACCACGAGCAGGGCGATGTCGACGCCGGTCGCCCCGGCGAGCATGTTGCGCACGAACCGCTCGTGCCCCGGAACGTCCACGACGCCGAGTTCCAGGTCGCCGAGGGCGAGGCGGGCGAAGCCGATGTCGATGGTGATGCCGCGGGCCTTTTCTTCCGGCAGGCGGTCGGCGTCGGTTCCGGTGAGGACGCGGACAAGCGTGGTCTTGCCGTGGTCGATGTGCCCGGCGGTCCCGAGGATCAGGTGGCGCGGCATGGGGGCATTGTACCCGCCGCGGTTGGCCTAGCCCGGGGGCGGGGGGTTGGGGTAAGGTCGATGACGAAGTGGTTGCCGCGACCGCGAGGCTTCGCAAACTAGCCTGCACACCCCGATCCCGAGAGATTCGGACTTCCCGGGGCGGATAGAATTCCTCCGCCAGCTCCATCGCGAGGACCGCCATGCTCGGCACGACGCTCAACCCCAAGGAATTCCTGGCCCGGGTCGCCGCCGAGCTCGGCCGCATCGACCCCCGCGAGGTGCAGAAGCTCGCCGACCTCATGTGGGAGCGGTATCAGGCCGGCCGGTTCGTGTTCGTCATCGGCAACGGCGGCAGCGGCTCGAACGCGTCCCACTTCTGCGAGGACATCGGCAAGGGCACCCTCGCCCGCAAGTTCTTCGACGACGACGCCAAGAAGCGGTTCAAGATTCTGAGCCTCACCGACAACACGCCGTACATCCTCGCCTGGGGGAACGACGAGGGCTTCGACCGCGTCTTCTCCGAGCAGCTGAAGAACCTCGCCTCGCCCGGCGACCTGCTCGTGGCGATCAGCGGTAGCGGCAACAGCCCGAACATCCTGCGGGCCGTGGACTGGGCCAACGCCCACGGCCTGACGACGTTCGGCTGCACCGGCTTCACCGGCGGCAAGCTCCGTGAGATCAACCACCACAACCTGCACGTGCCGCTCGACGACATGGGCATCGTCGAGAGCATCCACCTGACCGCGTTCCACTGGGTCGTGGACGACCTGCACCGCCGGGTGTCGCTGTAGCCGTCAGCGGAGCCGCGCCACGATCGCGTCGGTGAACTCCGTCGTGGTCGCGGTGCCGCCGATGTCGGCGGTGCGCACCCGGCCGTCCGTCAACACGCCTTCCACGGCCGCGACGATCCGGTCGGCCGCTGCCGCCTCGCCGAAGCCTCGCAGCATCTCGACCGCCGGCAGAATGAGGGGCAGTGGGTTGGCCTTGTCTTTCGGCACCATCTCGTGACCGGCGCCGTACACGGCCTCGTACACGACCACGCCGTCGCCGTGGTTCACCGCCGCCGTCGCGCTCACGCCCCCGACCAGCCCGGCGCCCAGGTCCGACAGCAGGTCGCCGTACAAGTTCCCGGCCGCCATCACCTCGAACTGCTGCGGCCGACTCACCAGTTGCATGCACGTGTTGTCCACGATCAAGTCCTTCGCCGAGACGTCCGGGAAGTCGGCGGCGACCCGGCGGAAGCAGTCGAGGAACAGGCCGTCGGCCAGCTTCAGGATGTTCGCCTTGTGGATGCAGTGGACCGACTTCCGGCCGGTGCGGCGGGCCAGCTCGAAGGCGAATCGAAAGAACTTGAGGCTGGTCGCGGCGGTGACGATTTTGAAGCTTTGCACCACACCCGGCACCAGTTCGTGCTCGCTGGCCGTGTACAGATCCTCGCTGATCTCGCGGACCAGGAGGAAGTTCACGCCGCCGAACCGGCTCGCCAGTCCGCCCAGGTTCCGGACCGGGCGGACCGACGTGTGCAGCCCGAGCTGCCGGCGGAAGGCGACGTTGTAGTTCGTCGGCGGCGCGGCCCCCTTCTGCGTCAGCAGCTTCGTCTTGAGCGCGACGCGGCGGGCGCGGACGGCGGCGAACACGCTCTCGGGCAGCGCGTCGAGCCCCTGCTCGAGCGCGGCGCGGCCGGCGGTGACGACTTCGAACTGCACACTCACGCCGGCCGCGTCGAGAACGCGGCGGACGGCGACTTCCTGATCGAGGCCGACGCCGCCGCCCTGAACGAACACCACCGAATGCATCGCCCGTCCCCGTGGGTGCCGCGGTCGCGGGTATGATAGGCCGATCCGCACTCGCAACTCGGAGCGACGATGCCGCCCGACTGGCTGACCGTGTGCGACGAAGTAGCCGCCGCCCTCGCCGCGGGCCGGCCGGTCGTCGCCCTCGAATCGACCCTCATCACACACGGCCTGCCGTGGCCGACGAACCGCGACACGGCTCGGGACGCCGAGGCCGCCGTCCGCGCCGGCGGGGCCGTACCGGCGACGGTCGCGGTGTGGCACGGCCGGCCGACCCTCGGACTGACTTCATCCCAACTCGACGAGTTGGCACAAGCCACCGGCGTGATGAAGGCGAGCCGCCGCGACCTGGGCGCGGCCGTCGGCCTGGGGCGGACCGCGGCGACGACGGTGAGCGCGACAATGGCGCTCGCGCACGCCGCGGGGGTGCGGGTGTTCGCCACCGGCGGCATCGGCGGGGCTCACCACGCGACCCACGGCGTGAGCTGGGACGTGTCCGCGGACCTGACCGAACTGTCGCGGACGCCCGTGCTGGTAGTCTGCGCCGGGGCCAAGAGCATCCTCGACCTGCCGCGGACGCTCGAACTACTGGAGACGCTCGGCGTGCCCGTCCTGGGCTACCGCACCGACCGGTTACCGCGTTTCACCGTCACCGACGAGGGGAACCCACTGCCAGTGTCGGTGCGGGTCGAGTCGGCGGCCGAGGCCGCGGCGGCGTTCGCGGCTCACGTCCGGCTCGGCGGCGGCGGGGCGCTGCTAGCTCAACCGTGTGCCGCAGACATCGCGGTCCCCGCGGACGAGTACGACGCCGCACTCGGGCGGGCGCTCGCGGACGCGGACCGGGCGCGGGCACACGGGCCGGCGGCGACGCCGTTCGTGTTGGCCCGGCTCGCGGAACTGACGGAGGGGCGGTCACTGACCGCGAACCGGGCACTGATCGTGGCCAACGCCCGGCTCGCGGCAGCCGTGGCTCAGGCCTTCGGCGGGAAGATGTAGCTGCGGAGTACGACGAGAACCGCGACCCCGCCCACGACCATGATCGCGTACAGCGGCAGCTGGTAGTCGTTGAACGCGGGCTCGGGGAACTTCACGACGGGCGGCGTGGTCGACGCCGGTTTGTCGTCTTTCGCTTCGGACTTGGCGTCGGTCTTCTCGTCCGCCTTGGGCTCGGCCTTCGGCTCGACGGGTGCGGGCTTCGGCGCCGGCGGCTCGGCCTTCGCCACCGGCTTCGGCGCCGGCTCGGGCTCGGGAACGGGATTCGTCTTCGGTGCCGGCATCGGGACCGGCGTCGGCTCGGCCTTCACGACCGGCTTCGGCTTCGGCTCGACCGGGAGCGTGGTGTCCACCCGCGGCGGCGCCTTCTTGGCGGTCGGCGCGGCCTTCAGCCGCGGCGGCGGGGCGACCGGCACGGGGTCCTCGTCCTGGCCGAGCGCGACGGGGGACAGCAGCACGAGCGCGAGGAGTGTCCGCACGACGTAACCTCCGGGGTCGGCCGGGGAGAGGGACGGCCGTGCGTAAGTGATGCACCGCAACATACTGCCGGACTCGGCTTTCGGCTACGGCGGCCCCGGCAGGTGCCAGGCGAACCGGAACAGGTTGCGGGCGTCGACGTACCGGGCCTCGTTCGACGGCGCCCCTAGGACGACCACGATGCGGTGGTCGCCGTCGCGGCGGCCGCTGGCCACCAGGCACGCCCCGGCCGCGCCAGTGGTTCCGGTCTTCACCCCGTCGTACCCCTCGATGCCAAGCAAGCGGTTGCTGTTGTCCCACACCAGCGTACGGGTCGTTCCGTCCTGTGCGGTTACGGTGCAGGTGTGGCGGCGCGTGCCGACGATCGCACGGAACAGCTCGCTGCGGAGGGCCTCGGCGGCCAACGCGGCCAGGTCGCGCGGCGTGGAGCGGTTCAGCCCGAGGCCGTGCGGGTCGAGGTAGCGGGTGTTCGTCATCTTCAGCGCCGCGGCCTCCTTGTTCATGGCGGCGACGAACGGCGCGGCCGCGTCCGGGTCGGCCTTCGGGTCGGCCGGGTAGCGGTCGGCGAAGTGCTCCGCGAAGGCGCGGGCCGCGTCGTTGCCCGAGGGAAGCATGAGGCCGTAAAGGAGGTCGCGGACCTTCACCCTTTCGCCGTTCCTGATCTTGGCCGACGTGCCGCCGGTGTTCGCGGCCTTGGCCGAGAACGTGACGACCTCGTCGAGCACCTTGGGGTCGGCTGCGACGAGTTTGAGCACGAGCCAGGCGGTCATGATCTTCGTGGTGCTGGCGATGGCCAGCGGCTCGGGCGGGTCGGCGGCGGCGAGGATGGCCCCGGTGCGGCCGTCGGCCACGGCCCACGCCTTCGCCGACACAACCGGCGGGCCGTCGAGGCGGTCCGCCGGCATGCGCGGCGGAAGCGGCTCCGGCTGGGCGAGCGTGACGAGCAGCAAAAGGGTGGGTGTCATGTCGGGCTCCGCGGCGAGACGTGATTCCGCCAGCGTACCCGGTCTCGCGGCCCGGGGAAAGGTGCTGGTTCCTGCCGGCCCCGCGCGGTAGAGTGTGGGCACTTCCCGCCCCGGACCACGTTCATGCCGCCTGCCCGCTGGGCCGCCCTCCTCGTCCTGCTCGTCTCGCCCCCGGCCGCGCTCGCGGACCCGGCCGGCGACGACTTCTTCGAGAAGGCCGTTCGCCCCGTGCTGGTCGAGCGCTGCCTGGGCTGTCACGCCGCCGACAAGGCGAAGGGCGGGCTGCGGCTCGACACCCGCGACGGCGTCCTGAAGGGCGGCGACTCCGGCCCCGCGGCCGTGCCCGGGAAGCTCGCCGACAGCCTGCTTGTGAAGGCGATTCGCTACGCCGACGACGTGCGGATGCCGCCGAAGGAGAAGCTGCCGGAGCGCGAACGGCTTGCGCTCGAGCGCTGGGTCGAGATGGGGCTGCCGTGGCCGGCGCGGGCGGTCCTGAAGGCTCCGGACGCGATCGAGAAGGCGGCCGCGGCGCACTGGGCGTTCCGGCCGGTGACGCACCCCGCCGGCGCCGGCATCGACGCCCTCGTCGCGGCAAAATGGCGTGACAAGGGATTGTCACCGGCGCCGCTCGCCGACCACCGCACGGTGATCCGCCGCGCCACGTTCGACCTGCACGGCCTGCCGCCGACGCCGGAGGAGGTGGACGCCTTCGAGAAGGACGCCGCCCCCGACGCCTACGCGAAGCTGATCGATCGGTTGCTGGCGTCGCCGCGGTACGGCGAGCGGTGGGGCCGGCACTGGCTCGACGTGGCCCGTTACGCCGACAACAAGGGCTACGTCTTCTTCGAGGGGAAGGAGTACCCCTGGGCGTGGACGTACCGCGACTGGGTGATCGACGCCCTGAACCGCGACCTGCCGTACGACCGCTTCGTGACGGCGCAGCTCGCCGCCGACCTGGCGATGCCGGCGGACCGCGCCGCGCTCGGGTTCCTGACCGTCGGCGGGCACTTCGTCAACAACACGCACGACATCATCGACGACCGCATCGACGTGGTCACCCGCGGGCTGATGGGCCTGACGGTGACGTGCGCCCGCTGCCACGACCACAAGTTCGACCCCGTGCCGTCGGCCGACTACTACTCGCTCTACGGCGTGTTCCGCAGCACCTCAGAACCCGTCGTTCCACCGTTGCTCGGTGTCGCGCCGCAGACCGGCGAGCACACCCTCTACGACGCCGAGTTGAAACTGCGGCAGGCGGCGCTCGACCGCTTCGTGACGGCGCGGCACACCGAACTCGTGACCGGCGGCCGCACCCGCGCCGCCGAGTACCTGTTGGCGGCGCACGCGGCGCGGAACCACCCCCCGGCCGACGACTTCATGCTGATCGCCGACCGCGGCGACCTGAACCCGGCGATGACGACGCGGTGGCGGCAGTTCCTCGCCGACACGAAGCGCCGCAAGGACCCCGCGTGGCAGCCGTGGCACGCCCTCGCCGAGTTGCCCGACGCCGACTTTTCGCGGAAGGCGGCTGAAGCGCTGAGCCGGTTGCAGGGCGGGAACACGCTGGTCAAGCAGGCGTTCGCGACCGCCCCCGAGTCGATGAAGGACGCCGCCGCGCGGTACGGCAAGCTGCTCGCGTCGGTCGATTCGCCGACGCCGAACCCCGACCCGGACGCGGAGGCACTCCGCCGCGTACTACACGGCCCCGATTCGCCCGCCGACGCGCCGCTGGCGCTCGACTGGGGCTTCCTGTCGCTGTTCCCCGACCGCGGCTCTCAGGCCGAGTATCAGAAGCTGCTGCGCGACGTGGAGAATTGGCTGCTCAAGGGTCCGCCGCGGGCGATGGCGCTGGCCGACGCCGAGCGCCCCTATCAGCCGCGCGTCTTCGAGCGCGGCCAGCCGGGCCGCGTGGGCGTCGAGGTGCCGCGACAGATGCCGCGGGTCGTGAACCCGCAACGCCGCCCGTTCGGCCCCGGCAGCGGCCGGTTCGACCTGGCCCGCGAGATCGTGTCGCCGACGAACCCACTGACGGCGCGGGTGTTCGTGAACCGCGTGTGGATGCACCACTTCGGCGTCGGCCTGGTCGCCACGCCCGGCGACTTCGGCCTCCGCGGCGACGCCCCGAGCCACCCCGAGCTGCTCGACTGGCTCGCCGCGGAGTTCGTGGACGGCGGCTGGAGCATGAAGCGCCTGCACCGCCTCATCATGCTTTCGGACACGTACCGCCGCAGCAGTGTGGCGGACGCGGCGGCCGACCCCGAGAACCGCTGGCTCGCACGGTATACCCGCCGCCGGCTGGAGTTCGAGCCGCTTCACGACGCGCTGCTCGCGGTGTCGGGTTCGCTCGACACGAAGCTCGGCGGCCCGCCGGTGCCGCGGTTCGGATCGCACCGCCGGGCCGTGTACGGCTACACCGACCGGCTCGAATTCCCTACGCTGCTCACGACGTTTGACGTGCCCAACCCCGCGGCGAGCATCCCGGAGCGGACCGCGACGACCGTCGCCCCACAGGCGTTGTTCCTGATGAACGGGCCGTTCGCGCGCGATGCCGCGAAGAGACTCGCGGCGCGGCCGGACGTGCAGAGGCTGGAGCCGGCGCCGAAAGTGGAGCGGCTCTACCGCCTCGCTTTCGGCCGCCCGCCTGCTGCGTCGGAGGCGGAGCTGGCGCGGGCGTTCGTGGCCCGCGGCCCCGAGCGCTGGGCCGACCTGGCGCACGCGCTGCTGCTGACTAACGAGTTCGCGTTCGTGGACTGAGGGAGCCGCATGTTCACCCGCCGCGAAGCCCTGGCCCGCTGCGGCACCGGCCTCGGCACGCTCGCCCTCGCCGGCGTGCTCGCCGACGACGCGCGCGGCCAGCCGGACCCGCTCGCGCCGCGCGCCCCGCACTTCCCCGCAAAGGCGAAGCGACTCGTCCACCTGTTCATGAACGGCGGGCCGAGCCAGGTCGATACGTTCGATCCGAAGCCGATGCTCGACCAGTACCACGGCCGCGCCGTGCCCACCGGCAACCTCCGCACCGAGCGCAAGACCGGCGCGGCCATGAAGTCCCCGTTCGTGTTCGCCCCGCGCGGCCGGTGTGGCCTCCCCGTTAGCGACTTGTTCACCCAGACCGCCCGACACATTGACGACATCTGCGTCGTCCGCTCGATGCACGCCGACGTGCCGAACCACGAGCCGTCGCTGCTCTTGATGAACAGCGGCGACGGCCGGGCGCCGCGGCCGAGCGTCGGCAGCTGGGTGACCTACGGCCTCGGCAGCGAGAACCAGAACCTCCCCGGGTTCGTCGTCATGTGCCCCGGCGGCTACCCGATCGTCACCACGCACAACTGGCGCTCGGCGTTCCTCCCCGGCGTCTATCAAGGCACGTACCTCGACACCCGCAGCACCGACGCCGACAAGCTCATCGCCCACCTCCGCAACCCCGAGTTGAGCCCTACCCGGCAGCGCGAACAGCTCGACCTCGTGGCCGCGCTGAACGCCCGCCACGCCGCCGAGCGCCCCGCAGACCCGCGGCTCGAAGCCCGCATCCGCACCTTCGAGCTGGCCTACCGGATGCAGGCCGAAGCGACCGACGCTTTTGACCTCTCGCGCGAAGCGAGAAAGACGCGCGACCTGTACGGCGACACCGTCCACGGCCGACAGTTGCTTCTCGCCCGCCGGCTGATCGAGCGCGGGGTGCGGGTGGTGCAGGTGTGGAGTGGGGCCGGGCAGCCGTGGGACAACCACGACGGCCTCGCCGCCGCCCACCGCTCGCTGGCGAACCAGTGGGACCGGCCCATCGCCGCGTTCCTGACGGACCTCAAGGCCCGCGGCCTGTTCGACGACACGCTCGTGTTGTGGGGCGGCGAATTCGGCCGCACGCCGGTCGCCGAGTTGCCGGCCCTCAACGGCCGCGACCACAACCACTACGGCTTCACGTGCTGGCTCGCCGGCGGCGGCGTGAAAGGCGGCACCGCCGTCGGCGCCACGGACGAGTTCGGCTTCCGCGCAGTCGAGAATCCGGTCCACGTCCACGACCTGCACGCGACGATGCTCCACCTGCTCGGCTTCGACCACGAGAAGCTGACGTACCGGTACGCCGGCCGCGACTTCCGCCTGACCGACGTCCAGGGCCGCGTGGTGAAGGAGATGCTGGCGTGAGTGATTCGCCCGTGCGGTGCGGCGTCGACTACGAGAAGCCGGGCAAGCAGGTGGAGAACCTGTACGTCCCGTACTCGTACAACCTCGGCGGCTGGGCCAACCTGCTGCTGCCGATCGCGGTCGTGAAGAACGGCACCGGGCCGACGGTGCTCGTGCTCGCCGGCAACCACGGCGACGAGTACCCCGGCCAGGTCGCGGTGATGCGGCTGCTCCGCGAGTTGGTGCCGGAGCAGATCACCGGTCGCGTCATCCTCGTTCCCACGCTGACGATGCCGGCGGCGAAGGCGGCGACGCGGTTGTCCCCGCTCGACGGCAAAAACTTCAACCGCTGCTTCCCCGGGAGCCGGACGGGCACGCCGAGCGAGGTCGTGGCCCACTACCTCACGACGGTGCTGTTCCCGCTCGCGGACGTGGTCATCGACATGCACACCGGCGGCCGCAGCATGGACTTCGTGCCGTGCGCGCACATGCACCTCGTGCCCGCGGGTCCGCAGCGTGCCGCGATGCTCGCCGGCACCGAGGCGTGGAATACGGACGTCTGCTTCCTCTACGCCGACGTGGCGGGGACGGGCCTGCTCCCCGTCGAGGCCGAGCGGCAGGGGAAGACGGTCATCACGACCGAGATGGGCGGCAGCGAGAACGTCACGGTGGCGGTTCATCGCGCGACGCAGGCGGGCCTCCGAAACGTGCTCGTGCAGCAGGGCGTGCTGCGCGGCGAAGTCGTGCCGCGGGCGCGGCCGGCGCGGTGGGTGCAAGCGCTGGCGTGGGAGGATTACCGGTTCGCCCCCGAGAGCGGTGTCTACGAGAACCTCGTGCCGCTCGGCGAAGACGTGGCCGCGGGGCAGCCGGTGGGGGCGATTCACTTCCTGGAACGGCCCGACCGCGAGCCGGTGGAGGTGGTGGCTCACGCGGCCGGCGTGCTGGTCGCGTGCCGGGCGCCGTCGGTCGTGGCGCAGGGTGACTGCGTCGCGTGTATCGCCCACGACGTGGACCCGCGCCGACTCCCCTGATCCGAGGTCGAGATGAGCCGCGCCCGCACCGAGTACCGCTACGAAAAGCTGACCTGGCCCGAGATCGACGACGCGGTCGAGATGGGTAAGGTTTGCATTGTTCCCTGCGGCGCCGTGGAGCAGCACGGGCCGCACCTGCCGCTCGACGTCGATCTGGTGTGTCCCGTCGGCATCGCCGCCGGCGCCGGGAAGGAAATCCCCGACAAAATGCTCGTGCTGCCCGTGGTCGCCTACGGCTACACCGGGCACGTCATGGACTTCCCCGGCACCATCAACACCGACTACGAGCACTTCATCCACCAGGTGCTCGACATCACGAAATCCCTGGCGTACCACGGGTTCAAGAAGATCGTGCTGCTGAACGGGCACGGCTCGAACATGCCCAACCTCGACCTCGCGGCCCGCCGCACGAACGTCGAGACGGACGCCGAGTGCTGCGTCGCCGCGTGGTGGAACCTGCTGACCGTGGACAAGGAGTTCCTGCCGCGGTGGCGCGAGAGCAAGTTCCCCGGCGGCTGCTCCCACGCCTGCGAGCTGGAAACGAGCCTGTACCTGTACCTCGACGGCGACAACGTCCGCAAGGACCTCATCAAGAGCGGCACCATCTCGTTCAACGCAGACGACAGCCCGTTCAACTGGGTCGATCTGTTCGCCGCCGGCCCGGCGACGACCGTGTCCTGGACGAGCAGCTATTCCGACACCGGAGTCCTGGGCGATGCCGAACTGGCGACGCCCGAGAAGGGCCGGCAGGCGTACGAGGAGGCGGTGAAGCAACTCGTGCGGTTCGTGACGTGGTGGAAGGACAGACCGAAAGACGTGCGCAAGGACCGCCACCGCAAGCCGCCGACGATGCCGATTCCCTGGGGACAACGCCCACTATGAAGATCGTCGATATCCGCCTCACCGGCCTCAAGGGCGGCACCGTCGAGGGCGGCTGGGCTGCGGAACTGACGCCCGAGGACAACGTCCACACCGTCGTGGAAGTCCTCACCGACACCGAGCACGTCGGCGTCGGCAGCGTGTTCACGAGCCGCGACCTCGTCGCCGCGGCGGTGAAGCTGCTGCGGCCGTTCCTCATCGGGGAGCGGGCCGACGAGCCGGCGCGCGTCAGCGAGAAGCTGCGCCAACACACCTTCTGGCAGGGCCGCGGCGGGAGCGTCGAGCACGCCATCAGCGGTATCGACATCGCGCTGTGGGACCTGTTCGGCAAGATGACAAACCAGCCCGTCGCCCGGCTCCTCGGCGGCTGCTACCGGACGAAGATCAAGCCCTACGGCTCGCTGCTGTTCGCGGAGCCGGGGCCGCTGCGGGAGAAGTTGTTGGCCGCGGTCGGGCGCGGGTTCAGGGCGATCAAGCTCGGCTGGGCGCCGTTCGGCCGACACGACCACCGCAAGGACGAACTCCTGGTGAAGACCGCGCGCGACACCGTCGGCCCCGACGTGGAGCTGATGGTGGACGCTGGCGGCTCGGACGCCTTCTGGCCCCACGGCTACAAGTGGGCACTCCGCACCGCCCACATGCTCGCGGCCTACGACGTGACGTGGTTCGAGGAGGCACTGCCGCCCGACGACACCGCCGGGTTCGCGGAGCTGCGCCGACACTCGCCGGTGCCCATCACCACGGGCGAGGTGCTGACGCGGCGGCAGAGCTTCCGCCCGCTCTTCGAGCAGCAGGCCGTGGACATCGTACAGCCCGACTGCACCAAGTGCGGCGGCCTCACCGAGGCGTGGCGGATTGCGTGGATGGCGCACGACCACAACGTGCTGTGGGTCCCGCACGGGTGGAATACGGCCGTGGGTCTGGCCGCCGACATCCAGCAGGCCTGCGCCATGCCGGTCGCGCGGTACGTCGAGTTCCTCACCCCGTCGCCCTACGTCGATGACCTGATCCTGAACCCATTCCGCCCGGACGCCGACGGCATGCTGACGCTGCCGGACAGGCCGGGGCTCGGCATCGAACTCAACCCCGACGCGCTGGCCCGCTACGGCGACCGCGGCTGACTGGCGCAGACTCCCCCGCGCGGATTCCGGTACAGTGCCCGCCGGAGGAAACCGATGGGCCGGTGGCGTGGTGTACTCACGTTTCTTGCTGTACTCGTCGGCGCTGCCGGTTTCGCGGCCGGGGGCTGGTACGTCTGGCTGCGCGCTCCCGAGGCGGCGGCGCGTCCGCTGCCGGTGTCGGCCGGCGACCAGGAGGTCGTCTGGCTCTACCCGTCCACTTCCGGCGACGCCTGGGCGCTGTTCGTCATCGGGCTGAAGCGGTGCGAGATGCCGGTGAACGGCGCCCCGTCCGGCGTCAGCGTTGATGACTCGGCCGCGTTTCCCGAGCAGACGACGGCCGTGCCCGAACTGGTGATCACTCGCGCGGGCCACGACGGCCGGTTGCGGGTGCGCTGGTACAAGATCAGTTCGGAAGCGCCGATCGGGGCTTGGGTCGAAGCCCTGTCGCGGCGGCGGCCGGCACCGCTGGCCGTGGTCGGCGGCTCGACCAGCGACCGGGCGCAGGAACTCGCCACCGCCCTCGACCGGCAGGTGAGCTGGAACGGCCCGCGGCCGCTGTTCCTCATCACCACCGCGACTGTCGACACCGTGCTGCCCGACGCGGACGGCGGCTTCGCGCGGGCGAGCGAGCAGCGGAACCTCGCCGACGTCTACCCCGGCCGCACGTTCCGGTTCTGCTTCACGAACGGCCAGATGGTCCGTGCCGTCAGCGACTTCGTGCGGCAGGACCCGACGCTCGCCCTCCCCGCGGCCCCGAAGCGGCCGACCGTCTTCCCACTCGAGTGGGACGACGACCCGTACTCCGGCGACCTGTACAACCAGTTCCGCGAGTACCTGTTCGACGTACTCGGCGGCGCCGCCGCGCCGCCGCGGATCGTCAAGGACGCGGCGTTCACGATCCCGTTCAGCGTCGGCACGTTCTCGCGCCCGAACCCGGGTGAGGCCGCGGCCGTGAAG
The DNA here is from genome assembly GCA_046350095.1 of Gemmataceae bacterium. Taxonomy (GTDB): domain Bacteria; phylum Planctomycetota; class Planctomycetia; order Gemmatales; family Gemmataceae; genus Urbifossiella. The sequence goes on along the minus strand of JAXMBA010000008.1, from coordinate 20,873 downwards.
GCGATCCTGTCCGAGCTGCCGGCAGATACGACGGAACGGTCGGTCCTCGTGCTGCCGACGGGGAGCAGCGCGCCGGCGCGGCGGGTGCTGCTGGCGCTGGCCGAGCGGGTGCCGCAGGCGGGCAAGCGGCTCGTGGCCGTGACCGGCGACGGGATGTCGGTGAACACCTTCTACCGCGACGCCGAGTGGGCCTGGCCGGCGCGGTCGATCCCGATCCCCCTGGTGCTGTTCACGCACGCCAACCCGGTCGGCTGGGACGCCCCCGGCGACGGGTCTCCGCCGAAGGGCTACCGGCTCGAACCGAAGACTTCGACCGAGGAGGTGTTCCTCGACCACACGCTGGCGCGGGCGCTAATCGGGGCGGCGTTCGCGGGCCAACCCGCCCGGCTGCTCGGCAGCGCCGACGAGGTGGCGGCCAACCTCCGCAGCCGGGCCGACAAGTTCTTCGACGACAAGGGGAACCGCCGCAGCCTGGGCGGCGAACACGTGGTGGTGGTGCGGCCGACGCTCCGCTACGGCGACACCACGCCCGGCGTCGTGCGGCCCGACGCGTCCATCGACGTCTACCGCCGCGAGGACGACGGCGCGACGTGGACGCTCGTCGGCAGCGTTCCGGTCCGCTGAGGGACAAGGCGAGCATGAGTAGCGTCATCCCGCCGCCGTCCGTCCGCCGCTACGTCTGGCGGCTCGCGCCGCTGGTCGTGTTGTGGTTCATCCCCGTCGGCTGGGTCGGGTGGCAGCTGGCCGCGCGCGGCGGCTGGACCCGCGAGACGGACGAGGCCGACATCCGCGAGTGGCTGAACGAGACTCGCGTGTTCCGGAAACCGCTGCCAGAACTCGTCCGGGAATACGCCGAGACGACGGACGCGGAGCGGCTGCGGCTGAAGGCCGACGAGATCGACGCGCATCTGACGGCGCTCGCGGAGCCGACGCGGCAGTACGCCGGCAAGCTGCCGCTATTCCCCGACGTGTACGCGATCGCCGTCGAACTGCCGGGCCGCGACCCGCCACCGGGGCGCGACGCACACCCGGCGTGGCGCTCGCCGATCCCGCGCCCCGGGGCCGACGCCAAGGGGCGCGTACGCGTGCTGGAGTTCGACGCCGGCGGCGGCCGCGTCCGCTGCGAGTACCGGACGCACAGCCTGAACCGCTTCGAGCAGGAGCAGCGCGAGCGGCGGGTGGGGCAGTTCGCCGCCGTCGCCGTGCTCGTCGCCGGGTTCGCGGTGGTGTCGTACTTCGTGGTGCGGTTCCTGCGGCGTGAGCGCGACCGCGAAGTCCGCGACTACGAGGACCGGCTCGCCGCCGAGCACCGCGAGTTGGCGCTGGTTCATGCCAAGCAGGCGGCCGAGGAGTTGGAGCGCCAGGTGCTCGCGGCCGAACTCGACAAGGCGAAGGTGGAGGGCCGCGCGGCCGAGGCCGAGCGGGCGGCGCTGGAGATGAAGTCGCAGCTGTACGCCAGCATCGGCATCATGGCCGGCAGCTACGCCCACAACATCAAGAACCTGCTGGTGCGGCCGAACGACCTGCTGGCCCGGTGCATGGAGGCCGACGCCCTCCCGCGCGAGCAGCACGGCATGTTGCAGGAGGTGAAGGCCACGCTCGGCACCGTCACCGAGCGGTTGCAGCAGATCCTCCGAACCGTCCGCCGCGACCCGAACAAGACCGAACTCACGCAGCTCGACCTGAACGACCTGGTACGCGACTCCGAGCGGACGTGGGCGGCGATGGCGTGGGACAAGTGGAAGCTCCGGCTCACGGCGGCGCCCGCTGCCGAGCCGCTGCCGGTGACGGGGGACCTGTCGCACCTCCAACAGGCGGTCGAGAACCTCGTGTTCAACGCCCGGGACGCGACGTTCGAGATGCGGAACCATCTCCGCGAGGCCGCCCGCGGCGGCGACGCGGCCGGCCGCAAGCAGCGCCTGCTAGACGCCGCGGCGTGGAAGGGGGAGGTGAGCTTGCGTGCGTTCCGGGACGGCGACGCGGCCGTGCTGGAGGTGCGCGACAACGGCATCGGCATGTCCGACGACGTGCGGCGGAAGTGCCTGACGACGCACTTCAGCACGAAGCGCGACAACGCGCTGTACGAGGGCTACAGCGCCGGCATGGGGCTCGGGCTGTCGTTCGTGGCGGTGGTGTTGGAGCACCACGGTGCCGAATTGGAGATCGAGTCGGCGCCGCTGAGAGGGACGACGTTCCGCGTGCGGTGGAAGCTGGCTGCCGACGCGGAGCAGGTTGCCGACCGGCCGGCGTGAACGGCCGGCTGGAACCCGACCCCTCGGTCAGCCCGCCGTCGCCGGCAGCTGCCAGTCGATCGGCGCCACACCGTGCCCCTGCAGTGCCGCGTTCACGGCCGAGAACGGCTTGCTCCCAAAAAACCCGTTCGACGCCGACAGCGGCGACGGGTGGACGCCCTTGATGACCGTGTGCCGCGCCGCGTCGATGAGCTTTTCCTTCTTCTGGGCGTAGCTCCCCCACAGCAGGAACACCGCCGGTTCGGCCCGGTCGTTCACGGCGCGGATGGCGGCGTCGGTGAATTTTTCCCACCCCTTCCCGGCGTGCGAGTTCGGCTCGTTCGCGCGCACCGTCAGGCAGGCGTTCAGCATCAGCACCCCCTGCTTCGCCCACGACGCCAGGTAGCCGTGCGTGACCGGCGTCGCCCCCACGTCGTCTTGCAGCTCGCGGTAGATGTTCTTCAGCGAGGCAGGCACCTTCACACCCGGCAGCACCGAGAAGCACAGGCCGTGCGCCACCCCGGGCGTCGGGTACGGGTCTTGGCCGAGCAGCAGCAGCTTCACGCCGTCGAGCGGGGTGAACTTGAAGGCGTTGAACACGTCGGCGGCGGGCGGCATGACGGCGTGGGCGGCGCGCTCCTCGGCGACGAAGCGCGACACGTCGGCCCAGTAGGGCTTGTAAGTCTCCGGCTCCAGCGCGGCGCGCCAGGACTCTGACAGGTCGGCGGGCAAACCCGGCACGTCGGCCGGCCGCGAAGCCGCGGGCTCGGCGTCGAACAGTGCGGGCGTTGATCCGGCAGGCCGCTTCTTGGCCATCGGTCGGCTCCGATTCAGTAGGGCCCCGCCTGATCGTCCGCGGTGGGCGGCGGCAGCGACACCGGGGGCGGGGGCGGGGCCGGGGTGAACTCGCGGATGGCCAGCTTCGTCTGGTGCTCGTCGAACCCCTCGCCGCCCTGCCGGCGGCCCTGGAAGTAGTCCTTCTGCCAGCCCAGCTTCACCGCCTGCGGGTCGCGGGTGTGCAGCCCGTGCAGGAACGTGTTCCGGCTCGCCTGCCAGGCGTCGTACTCGGCCTTCAGCTCCGGCGCCGACTCGATCCGCTCGCGCCGCGGCACCAGACTCTCGGCCAGGCCGCGCGGCACGGGCACCAGCATACAGAACGGGTCGCCGCGCTCGAACCGCACCCACTCGCACACCCGCGTCAGCTTCCAGTTCATCGTGAACGTGGACGCCAGCCAGTCCGTCTCCACGATCCCTTCGAGCGGCTGCGCGCCGTCCTTGATCCAGTTGGTCGGCCCCTTCACCCACAGGTTGATGCCCGGCGGCGTGCGGAACAGGAACGGGATGGTGAACGTGAAGGTGCCGACGCCGAAGTGGCTGCACACGCGCGGGTCGGGCTGGCCGTCGAAGCGGATCTCCACGTCCTCCTTGTTCGACCCGCCGTACCAATACACGGCGAAGCCGATGGGGCTACGGATCACCCACCCGGCCTGGTTGGCGATGGTCAGCGGCAGGCAGCGGTAGGGGAAGCGGAGGTGGGCCTTGTCCATCCACTCGCGGTTGATGGGGGCGGCCTCCAGCGGGTAGTCCACCAGCTGGTGCAGTTCGTACGCGATGAAGGGCTGTTCGGTCGGCGCGTCCGTCGGCATGGGGTCCGGTCCGTGGAGCGGGTGGGTTTCCCCCTCTCAGGATACGGACCGGCGCCGGCGGAGCAGCACGTACAGGAGCGTGCCGCCGAGCAGGCTTCCGAGGCCGACCGACAGGCCGAGCGTCTTGTCGATCCGCCACCGCTCGTAGGTCATCTCGACGACCGGCTCCGTGGCCGCCGGGGCGGGCGCCTCGATGGTGAACTCCTTGGTGTCGCGGTGGCCGCCGTCGCGGACGACGATCACGTACTTGCCGGGCGGCGGCAGTGGCGTCACCCACACGCCCTTGGCGTCGAGTAAGCCCTTGGCCACGTCGGCCCCCTTGTGAACCGAGAGCGTCACTTTCGCTTCCTCGGCGGGGGTGTCGTCGTCGTAGGCGGCCACGACCTTTAGCTCGGTCGCGGTGAAGGTGACCTTCGCGATCAGGTCGTGGGCGCGGGCGGTTGACGCCGTCGCGCCGACGACGGTGAGGGCTGCTAGAACGAGGAGGCGGGTCGGTCGCATGGCCGGGCTCGCGGGGCCGGTGTGACGTTTCACGCGGTCATCATACCGACCACGGACTCGACCGTCATGCCGCTGTGGCACGCCGCCGTCCTCGGAATCGTCCAGGGGCTGACCGAGTTCCTCCCCATCAGCTCGACGGCACACCTCCTCGTCGTCCGCCAGTTGCTCGGCCACCCGCACCCGGACGACGCCTTCACCGTGGTAATCCAGCTCGGCACGCTCGTCGCCGTGGTCGCGTACTTTCGCCGCGACCTGGTTCGCATCCTTGCGGCGGTGTGGGCCGAGCTGCGCGAGCGCCGCCACGGGACCACCGTCGAGGGGCGCTTGGCCTGGTTCATCGTGCTGGGCACCGTCCCAGCCGTGGCCGTCGGCTTTCTGTTCAAGCGGCAGTTGAAAGAGACGTTCTTCAACCTCCCGGCCGTTGCCGTGGTGGCGACGACGTTCGCGTTACTGCTCGCGGCCGCGGAGTGGTGGACGCGCCGCCGTGCCGCCCGCGGTCTGCCCGAGCGCAACGACGCCGACCTGACGTGGCTCGACGCACTTTGGATCGGTTGCTGGCAGGCCTGCGCCCTGATGCCGGGCGGGTCGCGTTCCGGGACGACACTGACGGGTGGGCTGTTCGCCGGCCTCGGCCGGGCGGCGGCGGCGCGATTCTCGTTCCTGCTGTCGGTGCCGGTCATCCTCGGCGCCGGGCTGAAGGACTTGCTCGACGAGTACAAGAAGCTGGGCGCCACCGAGGGCCCGCCGAGCCTCTTCGCCTCTGCCGACGACACCGCGGCCTTGGTGGTCGGTACGCTCGTGTCGGCGGTGGTGGGTTACCTCGCGGTGGCGTGGCTGCTCCACTACCTGAAGCGATACTCGACGCTGGTGTTCGTCGTGTACCGGTTGCTGCTCGGTGCTGTGATCGGCGGGGCGATCACGGTAGGCTGGATAAAATAGGCACACTGCTTCCGAATTGCTCACGTCGCTGCGCGAATTCGAACCACATCTTGGAATTTTCGCCTTTTCTCGACACGATTCGGGCCGGATTTCGGCATTTTCGTGTAGGGCACGCGGATTGCGTGTGCGGGAATTCGCCGACGGCCCGCAGTCACTGTGGGTTCGGTCGGGGTTCGCCCTCCCCCTTCGGGAGCGGACATCAGGATGAGACACCGTTTCGGAGGAACCTCATGACCGTGCGGAAGTTGCTGACGGGGTTCGTGGCCGTTGCCGGCCTGCTGGCCTTCACGACCGACGCCCAGGCGTTCGGCAAGCGGAAGAAGAACAAGGGGTGTGACACCTGCGCGTCGGCGGCGCCGGCGAGCACCGGCTGTGGCGGGTGCGGCGTGGCTTACGCGGGCACTGGCGCGGCCGTGGCAGTCGCTCCGGAGGCGATGCCCGCCACCGGCACCGCGACGACGACCACGCCAGCGACGGTGACGCCCGTGACCGGGACGACGACCGGGGTGGTGGTCCCCGCCGGGTACTCGACGGTCGTGGAACAACCCGACACGACGACCCGCGCCCGCCGGGGCATCCTGCGCCGCTGAGTGACGTACGACGCCCGGGGACGGCCGTCCCCGGGCGTCCTTCACTTCTGCGCTTCCCGATACCAGTCGAGCGCCGCCTTCATCCCCTGCGGGAACGACACCCGCGGCGCGTATCCAAGCCGGCCGCGGGCCTTGGCGATCGAGAAGTCGAGGTTCAGCCCAGCGAACTTCAGCTGCGCCTGCGTCGCCCGCGGCGGGTGCGGCTTGTTCTTCCGCCGGAACACGCTCTCCCGCCAGTTGGCGACGAACCTCGCCAGCCACACCGGAATACTCCCACGCGGCCGCTTCGCCCCGATCCCGTCGGCGATCGTCTCGAAGAACGTTCGCTTGCTCACGAACTCGCCGTCGGTGATGTTGAACACCTCGCCCACCGCTTCCGGCCGGTCCACGGCCAGCAGAATCGCATCCACCAGGTTGCCGACGTAGGTCGTGTTCAGTGCATATCGGCCGCGGGCGATGTAGATGACGCTCCGCTCGCGCAGCCGGCCGGCGATCCGCGGCAACACGGAGCGGTCGCGCGGCCCGTAAATGAAGCCCGGCCGCAGCACCGTTACGGGCAGCTTCTGCTTGCGGTAGTACTGCAACGCCAGCCGCTCGGCCTCGACCTTCGACTGCGTGTAGCCGTCGATGTGGTGGTCCGGCAGCGGTTCGGTCTCGTCGGTGCCGAAGTGGTGGCGGGCCTCGTAGACGCCGAGCGACGACACGACAACGAACCGGTCGAGCGGCCGGCCGAGGGTGGCGTCCAGCAGCGACCGCAGCCCCTCGACGTTCACCTTGCGGTAGTCGTCCACCGGCCCCCAGTCGCCGACCTTTGCCCCGCAGTGGATGACCACGTCGGCCCCCTCCGCGGCTCGTTTCACGGCGTCGGGGTCGGTCAGGTCGCCGCGAACCACGACGACGCCGAGCGTGTCGAGGAGGGCGGTATCGCTCCCCTCCCGCGCGAGGGTGCGGACGCGGTCGCCGCGGGCGACGAGCGCCTCGGCCACGTGCGAGCCGACGAACCCGGTGGCACCGGTGACGAGAAACGTGCGGGGCATCGCGGTGGAGCTCGTGTGGCGTGCTTGAACGGATGTTGTCGGGGAAGCGCGCCGCGGCGGCAACCGCGGGCCTTGACGAACCGCGAGCCGCGGCGATAATTGCCGGGGAAGGACGTGAGCGGCCCTATCGTCTAGAGGCCTAGGACGGAGCCCTCTCAAGGCTCAGACTGGGGTTCGAATCCCCATAGGGTCATCAGACTGTCCGGACTGGACAGCACCGGAGCGGACGGGATCGGACCAGAGGCTTGCCCTGCAAGCACTTCTGCCCGACCCGTCCGCTCCGGTCGTTTTGTGTCCGCCCCGGTCTGCGCCGGAATCTGCGCCGCCCGTGCGCCGGATTCTGCGCCGCCCGTCGCGGCGACCGCGGTCGCCCGCTCGAACACGTCTTCGGGCACCCGGGCGTAGTGCTTCAGCGCGACCGCGGCCGAGTGCCCCAGCCATTCAGTGACGGCCGAAATCGGGAACGCGGCCAACAGGTCCGTCTCGCAGCTCGCCCGGAGCGTGTGGAACAGGCGCGGCCACGGGGTCAGCCCGGCCCGGCGGATCAGCCGCAGGAACTCGGTCCGCAGGTTCACGCCCACCCACCCGGCTTCCCCCGCGGACGCAGCCCGCACCTTGTCGGCCAGCGGCCCGCTCACCACGTACTCAGCGCCGGCCGGGGCGAGCTCGGCGGCGTCTTCCAGGTACGGCCGCAAGGCAGCGAAGATGGGGCACGGCCGGTATTCCTTCCCGGGGATGCCTTCGGTCTTCGGGCTCGGGACGGTCATGCGGCCGGCGGCGAGGTCCACGTCGGCCCACCGCAGGCTCAGCACCTCGGACGGGCACCGCAGCCCGGCGAACCGCGACAGCGCGATGATGATACGCCACACCGGCGCGGCGAAGTCCATCAGCCGCAGCACGTCAGCGGCCGGGACGTAAGCCTTGCGATCGGCCGGCAGGGTCGAGACGGTCTTCACGTCCGCGAACGGGTTCAGCGGGAACAGCTTGGCCTTCACACCGTGGGCGAAGATCGACCGGGCGCGACGCACCCGGCGGGCCACGGTCGCGGCGGCGAGCCCGCGGTCTTTAAGGTGGTCGAGGAACCGCTTGCCGTCGGCGGGAGTGAGCCTGCGGGGGTCGGCGTCGGCACCGAAGAACCCGGTGAGGTCGTGGGTGATGGTGCGGTGGTTGGTGCGGGTGCCGGGCTTGTTGTCCGCTTCCTTCTCGGCCGCGTACAGCGCCAGCAGACCGCCCACCGTCACGGTCTTCGGCCGCTCGGCCATCAGCCCCACGGCTGCGAGCTTCGCGGCGAGGTCGTCGGGGAGGGTGGCCGTCCAGGCGGCCGTCTGGGGATCGACTGGGGCGCCGGCGGCGATGCTGCCCAACAGCGACTCGACCCGCAGCTTGACCGCGGCCGCCACCTTATTGGACACCTTCCCGAGCCGGATGGTCTTCCGCCCGCCCCCGGGCGACATGAACAGGATGCGGACGTTGTCGTCGGCGTCGGTGCTGATACTAGCCATGACGTGAGCCCTTCTAAGAACGGCCGGCCGGCGGGTGCGGTTCTTAGGACGCATCCCGCCAGCCGACCAAAGGCGTGAGGATCATACCGGCGGCCACCGCGGCGCGCCAGCTCGGTTGTGAGTCGTCGCAGTCGTCGTCACCCGGAATCGTCCCCAAAGTCCCCACAGTTGAACCGCGGCCGAACTCTGGGGACTTTGGGGATCACTTCCACGTCGAGCGGTCCCAGGCCGGGTTCACCATGTACGTCTCGGGAATCGGCCCCGGGCGGGCGTTCTCGGTCCGGTCCACGGGGCGGATGTAGCCGTGGTCCACCAGCAGCGAGAACACCGGGGCCAGCGCCGCGGCGGCGGTCACGTCGCCCTTGTCCTTGACCCACTGAAACGCCTGGGTGCGGGTGAACGCCGTCACCTCGGGGTGGCGGGCCAGCTTCGCCAGGAGCCGCCGGGCGATGCGGCCCGACCGGTCCGCCCACCCGCGGCCGTGGGCGCGGGCGGCGTGGGCGATGAAGTAGTCCACCAGCGCCGCCGCCCCGACCATCACGTCCACGTCAATCGCGTCCTCCGCCGCGGCCGGCCCGCACACCCGGCGGAGCGACCACAGCAGCGCCGCGAACCGCGCCCCGTAGCCCTTCAGTTTCGACAGCACGCCGCGAAAGGGGTCGGCCTTGTCCAGCGCGTTCATGCGCCCGGCGATCCCCTCGGTGAACTCCCGCCACGCCTGGCGCCCCGTCGGGCTGAGCCGCACGAAGTAGGGGCGGTGGTGCGGCGCCGCGCCGGGGCCGTCCGACTCGGGGACCATCTCCATCCCGAGCAGGTCGAGCACCACCTCCGCGTACCCCGCGGACAACTCCGCCGGGACCGTGGCGAACGTCTCGGCCACGGCCGGCAGCGGGTCGGGGAACGAGATCAAGAACCGGTCGAGAAATCCGTCGCCGGGCGCGTCGCCGTGGCGGTTCTCGCCGCGGAGCACGGCCAGGGCGTCTGGACACAGCATCCCGCACACGGCGGCGAACGGGTGCGGGATCACCATCGGCCCGAGGGCGTGGTCCTTCGCCCGGTTCACCTTCGCCATGGCGCAGGCCCAGGCCGAAAGCCAGAACTGCTTGTCCGCCCCGCGACCGGCCCGGTACTGGTCCATCCCGCCGACGAACGCGCTCAACTCGTCCTTCACCACCACCACGCCGCGGGGGTTGTCGGCCATCACCTTCGCGGCCGCCTCGGTGGTGGTGTCGTCGAGCGTGGCCTGCCGCAGCACCGGCCGCCGCGGCGGGGCCGGCGGCTCGCCCTCGCACCCGCCGGTCTTCCACTCCTTCATCCGCGCGGCGTGGCGGTCAGCCTCGGCGTCGAACAGCGTCATCTCCTTGCGGTGCGCCTCGAGCCACGCCCGCTCGGCCTTCGCCAGCGGCGCCCGGGCGAGGGCGAGGGACGCGCTCTTGGTGCTCCCCGGCGGGGCGACGACGGCCACCCAGAACAGCGGCACCTCGGTGTACCCGGGCTTCACCTCCGCCGCCCGCGACCGGCCGACGGCGGCCCCGAGGAGGGCCAGCCCCGGCACGGCGACGTAATCGACGGGGACGTGAAGCGACGCCGCGGCGGCCCGCCAGTAGTCGGCCACCTTCTCGGGGAAGACGCCGAGCGGGAACTCGGGGACCGGGGGGAGGGTCGGGAGCGGCACCGGCGGCGGCCAGGGCGGCGGCGATCCCGACGCGGCGCCGGAGCCCGCCGCACGAGTACCGGCACCGTCGTCGTCGAGCAAGTGGCCGAAGGGCTTGCCGTAGTCCTTCGTGGCGGCGTCCTTCGCCTTGTGGGCGAGCTCGGCCTCGGACCACGGGGGCGTGCAGCGGGGGTTGTACTCGTCGCGCAGCAGCCGCAGAACCACGGCCTCGGGGAGGGCGAACCCCCAGGCAAGCGCCCGCGAAACCGCGAACGTCCGCCCGTGGCCGTCCTGCCCGCTGACCGCGCCCTCGCACTTCCGCAGGTACGCCCGCGCCCGCTCTTCCGCGCCGGGCCGCGCCGTGGCGGTGAACTTCAGGGTCGTCCCGCGGACCCACGCCAGCAGCCATGGCGGGGCGTCCGCAGGGTCGCGGAGTTCCGTCCACTGGTACGACCCGTTGGCGTTGGCCGACGGCGGCGCGACGAAGTAGCCGCCCGCCCCGCGAACGTCGATCTTGAGCCCGCGGTGGTTCCTGCGGTTCGTCACCGGCAAGCCGTCCGTCGGCCAGCGGAAGATCAGGTGCGCGCCACCGGACCCCGAACGGCCGCGTCGCGTCGCGGGCAACGGGCCGTGCTCCTTTGCCAACTGCTCCAGGTCGGCGAGCCCCACGTCGCCGTCGGGGCCGAGCATCCACACGCCGGCCGCGGCGCCGGTCGCCACCCCGACGTTCGCGTCCGGCCATTTCCGCCACCAGCCGCGGATCGTCTTCGGGTCGGTGGTGGCGTCCTTGACCCCGTGTTCGGTGCGGGGGTGCTTGCCGATCTGGATGCATTCGGCATCCCGACAGCTGCACCCACCGCCATCGCGCGGGTTGTGGAGCGGGAGGACGGGCCAGCCGTGGCCGGCGTAGTCGAGTGCCGCGGCGAGGTACGGGTTCGTGTTCGTCACCGGGCACCCCCTTCCACGTCGGCGGCCACGTCATCACCGGCGGGGTTGTCGTTCAACCACGCGACCGCAGCAGCGCGGTTGGCCAGCTCCCACACGGTCACGGGGCGGGCGTGGCCGACCGCTCGGGAGGTTCGTGCGTACCCCGTCGGGCGGATGATGCCGGCCAGGGCCAGCGGCCTTGCGACCGGTCCGAACAGCTTGGGGTCGAACCCCCGAGGCACCACCACGACGACGCGAACGTCGTCGATCGTGGCGGTCGGGTGGGACAGGAGTCGGGTCAGCAGTGCCCGACGAGCCGCGAGAATCAGCCGGCCGCGGGTCTGTTCGAGGAGTCGGTGGGCGGCCCGCATTCGGGCTTCACCCTCAGGTCGGTCGTCTGGTAATCTAAACACGGGTTCTCCTTCGGACCGGGCCGCGGCGTCACCTCTTGCGGGGGTTGGGCGCCGTGGCTCGTTCCGGTTTGGGTGTCAGGTGGTGGGGTTGGTTCCGGCCTTCGACGTCAGGTACGCGGCGAGCGTCGGGACGTGAAACAGCACGCGTCGGCCGACCTTCAGCCGACCGACGGGCTCGCCTCGGTCGGCCAGCCGACCGAGCGTTTTGTGCGACAGCCCGGACAGCCGCTCGGCAGCCGTCTGGTCCACCGTCAGCGCCGCGTGGCCTTCCGGGTTGAGGGGGTGTGGGGTCAGGTTTTGCATCTCCGCTACTCCCGGTCGTCCGGCGGGTAGGGAGGGTCGCTCCACGGCTGCCAGGGGTCAGGGCCGGCGGCCCTTGTCCACCCCGAGCGCGACCCGCCCGGACATGACCTGATAATCGCGGGAGAGCGGGGCACCTGCGGGATGGTGTCGCAAGATGCGATTTGGAAACGGGTTGCGACGTGGTATTATAAATACACTTGTCGAATATTTATTCTGCTGGCGAGAGTGGAACTTACGATTTGCTTACCGTCATTCCTTGAATCGGCATCCGTGGCGGTGCGGTCTTCCACATCAGCTCGACCTCGGCCGGCGTGAGCCCGTAGGCGGCGTTCACCGCGTCAGAGATGCGGCGTTCGAGCGCGTCGGCATCGCGGGCCAGTTGTTGAAGCGTGCGGACCGAAGCCTCGTATTCGGCCCGCAGCCGCTTCACGTCGGCCACAGTCAGCCCCTTCTTCCGCCCCTTCTTCACCTCGGCGGTGAACCCGTCCGGGTCGAGCCCAGCGGGGTCTTGGAGCTTCATGGATGGCTTCTCAACCCCGAACTCGGCGCGGAGCCAATCCACCACAGCTGTGCGTCCTGCCTGCCGCTCTCGTGCGAGTTCGACGAGTTGCCCGACCGCGGCCTCGACCGCCACCCGCTGCTCGTCGGTCGGCTGCGGAATCGGGAACGCATTCAGGTACTCGGTGAAGAAGCGGAGCGCCTCGTCCTTCCCGTGTTGCGCAGTCCGCCACGCAAGCCACCACGCCGCCGGTGCGTTCAGCACGGCCACCGCCCACCGGTCTTCGGTCGGAAGGAAGTAAACGGTGTTGTTCGACAGCATCCCCGTTGTGTCGAGGCAGAACCGCTGGTTCCAGGTGATGTCCTGGTACATCACCTTCGGTTGGTCGAAGCGGTCCCAGTATGCACAGGACCGCAGCTCCCACCAGTAAAACCCTTTGTCCCCGCGCTTCTCCAACTCGGCCCGGTATTGCGACATGTGGGCGTGTAACGCCGGGTAAGTGTTGGCGAAGATGGCTTCCGCCGCGGTCGAGTCGGAAGCCGTCGCCCACGGCCACGGGTGGTTGCCGCTCGACTTCATGGCGATCATCCACAGCCCGGACCATTCCGCCTGCCAACGGTCTACGTCTTGGCCGCGGAGGTAGGGGCGGAGCAGTGGCGCCGAACTCGGGTCGGACGCGACGAGCGCGTCCTTGGTTGGGGTGTCGATCAGGTACGCTTCGTTGAAACCCGTCATAATGCCGCGGAACGGAACGCCTTCGATGAACTCTCGGAGGGGTGCCCCGGCGGCCTTCAGCTTCGCCATGAGGTCGGCCACGCCCGGCGGTTCGAGGTTCCACGGCTCGGCCCCGAACCGCGACCGCGGCACCGACACACCTTCTTCCTCAACCTGTCGGGACAGGTCATCGACTCGGAATTGTTCCCGCGGGATGACGCACACACGGGCGGACTCCGAGGCCAGGCTGGCGTCCGGCTTGCGGGCGGTGAGGATACACGGGAACACGTCGGCGTCGGGGAAGATTTGCTTGTTGTGCCCGAGGTCCACCACCGTTTCGAGCCACGCGGCCTCGGCGTACAGCTGGCGCAGCGCCTCCCCGTAGCCGGCCTTCATCCACTTGTTCGTGACGATGTACCCGAGCCGCCCACCGGGGCGGAGCACGTTCAACCCGAGCTCGTAGAAGTAGACGTAGAGGTCGGCCACGCCGTCATACGCCCGGTAGTGCCGCTGAAGGTACGGCTTGTCGTCCTTAATCCACTCCTGGCGGACGTAGGGCGGGTTACCGATTACGGCATCGAACCCGCCGACGGCGAACACGTCCGGGAACGTGGCCCGCCAGTGGTCGAGCGGCGGCCGCTCGGTGCCGTCGCCGGCGCGGCCGACGACGCTGTTCCCCTCGATGATGTTCCGGTCGAGGGCGGTCAGCAACTTGCCGGGGATGGCCGTCTTGATCCAGCACGACAGCCGCGCGATTTCCACCGCCGCCCCGTTCACGTCCATCCCGAAGAGGTTGTGCGTCAGGATCGTCTTTTGGGGCTCAAACAGGTTCGACCCGCTGCCGAGCGATTGCAGAAACCCTTCGGCCTCCCGGTAGCGGGAGAACATCTGGTCGAACGCCTCGATCAGAAACGCCCCGCTGCCGCACGACGGGTCCACGATCCGCACCGACTCCAACCCATTCGCCCACTCCCGCCAGAACGCGACGAGAAGGCTTCGGGCGGGCGTGTCGAGCTTGTCGGCGTTGAAGACGCGCGGGTCGTCGAGGGTCTTCTTCCCTTTCTTCGCGGCCTGTTGGTGGGCAGCCCGGAGCATCTCGAACCGGTCGCGCAGCACCGGCCCGAGCGTTTCCGCGACGATGTACCGGGTGATGAACTCGGGGGTGTAGAACGCGCCCTCCCTCTTCCGCTTGCTCGGCCCGGCCGGGCCAGTATCGACACCGGCGGCGAGTTGGGTCTGCATCTCTTCGAGGTCCGAAATCGACTGCTCGAAGATGTGGCCGAGTATGTCCACGTCGATGAACGTGGCGGTGCCCGCCCCCGGCTTCCCGTACTCGTAGTCGGCAAGCCGCTTGAAGCCCTCGCACACTGCGTTCGGCACGGCCAGAGAGTCGATGGCGGCGTCGGGGGCGTAGAGACCGCCGTTGTACTGGTCGATGCCGAGGTTCGGCTGCCCGCGGTCCACGGCGTTGAACAGCCCCTTGAAGTTGTCCCAGACAGGCCGGGGGTTGTACGGGTCGGCATGCTTGTAGGCGTCGGCGATGGTGTCGCGGGGGAGGAGTTCGCGGTCCTCACCGAATGCGATGAACAGCACGCGGTCGAGAATCTTCTGCGTGAGGTTCAGCAACTCCCGCGGCTGGCGCTGGGGGTTGTGCTGGCAGAGGGCGGCAAACGTCTGTTCGCGGAGCTGGCGGTATTCGCGGTAGTACTCCGCGGTGAGCGTCCGCCCGATCTTCTTGGACTCGACGAACAGCGCGTCGAGGTGGTTCTTCCCGGGCTCGCCCGCGACCCGCTCGGCCCCGAGGAGCGCCACGAACCGCCGCAGCTCGGACTCGTCGGCCGCCAGCGTGGCCAACTCGAACCGCTCGTAATGGGCGGTGTCGTGCCCCTTGTGGTAGAGGCGGAGTTCCTTCAGGTTGGTGACGATGTACCAGTCGGCGCGGAGCTGGAGCGCGTAGAGCGCGGCCTGTTCGACGGCCGACCGCTTCCGCCCGGCGAACGGGCGGTCGAGGGGGTCTTTCGGCCCCTTCCCCTCGATGGCCACCAACACCGCCGCGTCGGTCGCCCCGAACCGGCCGAGGGCGGCGTCGGCGTACTTGCCGTCAACCTGAACCAGCGCCTCCCGCTTCAGCGTGTACACGGCGCCGCCGTCGGCCGGCCCGGTGTAGCCGAGCAGCTCGACGAACACGTCGCGCAGGTAGTCGGGGAGGAGTTCGGTTTCCTTCTTCTTGTCCGTCGCCGGGGATGAGAGGAGCGTGGCCCATTTCCCGAGCTTGACCCGCGGCGGCGCGCTGGCCGGCATCAAGGCGACGGACTCGACGACGGGGCGGACCGCCTCAGGACGGAACAGCGGTTTCGCTTCGACGGCCATTGGGCGACCGGGGGGCGTGTACGGGGTGCCGGCACTAGCCTACTCGCCGGCACGCGGCACACAAGCACCAACTTCCGCCCGACCGTTCGCGCGGGATTCTCGCCGTCCGCCTCGACCGGCACGACCCGCTTTTCAGGTGTTCGGTTGTGTTCGGCGGCGAGCCCCTCGGGCGCGACCGCGGCGCCGGAGCGCCCTAGCCCGTTGCTCGTACTGACTCCGGTAGACGAGCCGGCAGCAGACGCGGCAGCCGAGCCGGTCGCGGCCGGGGACGAGGTATAGCAGCCCACAGCGGCGGCCGCACCCCGGGCACGACCACCACGTCCGCTCGCCGCCGTGCGCGGCGGGTGCCTTTACCACCGCGACGCGGTAGCGTTGGGGCTCTATAGGAACGCCGACCAGTGCGGCAAGCAGCCCGCGGCAGCCGGGGTGCCTCACGGTCAGGCTGTCGTCGTCGTTGAGCACCCACTCGACGACCCGGGCGCCGACGCTGAGCCTCCCCCAGAACTCGCCACCGAGAAAGTCCCAGGGGCCGCCGCGGCAAACCCGCCAGGCCGGGCGGACGGACTCGACGAACATCGGCATTTATCGCCCTCCCGTCCGGTTTGCGACGGCCTCAAATGTCAGGTTTTGTCAGCGGCATGGAAGGCAGTGCGTTGCTCGTCTTTGTCGCGGGAAGTGCGGGGTTTTGTGAGCATTTGTGATCGTCTGTCGCGGTCGAAATCAAAAGCCTTTCACCGCCTTCTACTGCGGGGCCGTGCGGCCCGATTACCCGACGAAGTTAGTGGGGGGTAATCGGGCGTCGGGCGTGCCCGTCCTGGCAACAAGCGCGGGGCTCACCCGCCCCGCGCTCCCACCCGCGATGCCAACAGTCGAAAGCCGCAGCCGGGACACCCGACAGATAGCCGGGAGTGCGACCAAATGAGTACCGCCTTGCACACAGGACACTCCATACCCGAAGGCGGTCGCCAGCACGCCCAACTGCACCAGAGGGCCGAGCAGTACCAGAACCGGGTGTAGGCGCTCCCGGTCTTCACCTCGACCGTATCGGTCCTGCGGCACCGGGGGCAGTTCTTCGACCACGCCACCCGCGGTCTGCGGCGGAGGTAGAACGCCACACTCATAAGTCGGCTCCGCTCGCCGAGCAAACCTCAGCATTCCTCAGTATCTCGCCCCTGAGAACCTCCGCGTCGGTCTGGCGGCGCTTTAATTGTGGGGACTTTGGGGACGACTCCACGAATGGCGGCCCACGCTCGTGGTCACGCCCCCGCCGCGACGAGGGCGAGAATGGCCCGCCGGATCGGCTCGGAGAGGGTGGGCCACGCCGCCATTATTGCGGCCAGTTCGGGGTCGAGTGCGCCGCCAGCAGCGCCGGCGGCAGCGAGTGCGCCGGATTTTGCGCCACCCTCGACGCACGCACCGGCGGAAGCTACATTGGGTGAAGGAGATACGCCGCCCGCGTCGAATCCCCATAGGGTCACTGCCGGGGGGGGGGGGGGGGGGGTGTTGTGGGGCCCCCCCCCCCGCCCGGCGGGGGCGCCCCCCCCCCCCCCGGGCGCGGGTGCGCGGGGGGCGCCGCGCCGCGGCGCGCGGCGCCGGAATCACTTCCCGTCCTTCTTCGCCCCCTTCTTGCCGCCCTTGGCCGACTTCAGCTCCGAGTCGAACACGCGCACCGCGGCCCAGTCGGCCTTGTTCTCCTCGATGAACTTCACGTGGTCGGGGTGGTCCTGGTAGCGGTCGTGGGCGGCCTTGTCGGCGAACACCAGGTGCAGCGCCACGTCCCAGTCCGTCACGTTCACGTCCCGCTTGAACTCCGCCGCGATCGGGCCGGCCGAGTAGAACACCACGCCGTCGTGCGCCGCCAGGTACTTGTCGCAGGCGGCCACCAGCTTCTGCCGCCCGGCCGCCGACCCGTCTTTCAGCTTGAAATACACCATGTGGCCGATCAGCGGGCCGCCCTTGGCCTTCGCCGGCGGGTCCTGCGCCCCGGCGGTGGCGACGACGGCGGCGACCAGGGCGGCGGCGGCGAGCGGACGGAGCATCGGGAACCCTCCAGGGGAGTGCGGGGCGACGGCGTCCGTTATACTAGTGGGGAGCCCGCCCCCCCTCCGGCCGCCGGAGCCGTCCGCATGACCCGTCTGACCGTCGTCGTCTCCCAGGCCCCGGGCAAGCACCCGGCCAAGCGCGCGCTCGAGGAGAGCGTCGTCGCCGCGCTCTTGATGGAACCCGGGCTCGAAGTGTCGGTCGTGCCGAACCTGTACGACCTCGGCCCCGACCACACCGGCCGGCTGTTCCTCGGCGCCGTCCGCGGCGACCTCGTCGTGCTGAGCTGGCTGTACCCCCGCGCCGCGTTCTGGCTCCTCGACCGCGACGGAATCCAGGGCCACTTCGGCGAGTCGAAGCTGAAGCCGCCGCCGGACGACGAGGAGGCCGACGACACCCCGACCGAGAAGCCGGCGGCGATCGGCGCCGCGGGGACGATCCCGGACCGGCACATCTACACCCTCGACCTGCGCGACGCGAACCGGGCCGAGCCGTTCGTCGAGGAGGTACGCCGCATCTCCGCCGAGTGCCGCGACCGCCGCGACGCGAAGGCCCGGGAGAAGGCCGCCAACAGCCCCGCGATCCTGCAACTGGGGCTGGCGGTGTCGAAATCGGATGCCGAGGTTTCGGCCGCGTTCGCGGCGTTTACCCCCGAGGCACTGCTGGCGCCGGCGAACCGCCGCTGGTACCCGGTGATCGACTACAGCCGCTGCACGAACTGCCTGGAGTGCCTCGATTTCTGCCTGTTCGGCGTGTACGGGGTGGACAGCCTGGAACGGATCGTGACGGAGAACCAGGACCAGTGCAAGAAGGGCTGCCCGGCGTGCAGCCGGGTGTGCCCCCAGCAGGCGATCATCTTCCCCGAGTACAAGTCGGCGGCGATCGCGGGGGCCGAGACGGGCGTGGTCGGCGGGCTGAAGATCGACCTGAGCCGGCTGTTCGGCGGAGACGCCGGCGACGCGGTGAACACGGCCGTGGCCGAGCGCGATCGGGAACTGCTGAACGACGGCCGGGCCGCAGTGGGGGCGGCAGTGGGACTGGCGAAGCGCCAGGCCGACCGCCCCGCGGCCCCGAAGGACGACCTGGACAAGCTCGTGGACGACCTCGACGCCCTCGGTTTATAGTCGAACGAGGAGGACCGCATGAGCACCGCGAAGGCCGCCGCCCTGGCGCTGATCCAGAAGCTCCCCGACGACGCGACGTGGGAGAAGATCGCCTACGTCGTGAGCACCCGGATGAAGATCGAACAGGGGATGGCCGACCTCGCTGCGGGCCGGGTGTACACCACCGAGCAGGTCATGAGGGAGATGGACGAATGGCTCGCGTCGCCTGGTCCGAGCGGGCCAACTCCGACTTCCGCCGTTAACTTCTGACCCCACTAGTTGTCCGGATTGTGCGCGTCGGGTTGGTCAACATCATGCGTGGTTATCCCCCTCACCCCGCGTGCTTCGCCGCGACCCTCTCCCCCGAGGGGAGAGGGTGAGAGGCACCCGACCCCGCGCACGGGCGGGCATCGACCCGCGGACGTAGGCGCGTGGTTGCCCGCCCGCGATGGAGCCCGGTCAGTCCCACCCTCTCCCCTCGGGGGAGAGGGTCGCGGCGAAGCACGCGGGGTGAGGGGGATAACCACCTGTGGGGAAACCCGATGGGGCCAAGCACCTCGGACAACCCGCGGGTCAGTAACCTTCCCCGATGACCGACCCCGCCCGCCTCCGCGCCGCCTACGCCGCCGCCCGCGACGCCCTCCTCGCCGAGCGTGTCCCCGCCGGCCACTGGGTCGGCGAGCTGTCCACGTCCGCCCTCTCGACCGCCACCGCGGTCATGGCGCTCCACCTCGCCGACGCGCACGCCCACCGCGACCTCGTCGCCGGCGGCGTCCGCTGGCTCGCCGACCACCAGAACCCCGACGGCGGCTGGGGCGACACCACCAAGTCGTTCTCGAACATCTCGACCACGATGCTCTGCCGCGCCGCCCTGGCGCTGGTCGCGGCCGACCTCCCCGACACGCTCCGGCGCGTCGAGGCGTACCTGACGGCGCACGCCGGCGCCACCCCCGCGGAGCGCGCCGAGGCGATCCGCCGCCGCTACGGGACGGACCGCACGTTCTCGGTGCCGATCCTGATGGCGTGCGCCTTGGCGGGGCTGGTGCCGTGGGCCGAGGTGCCGCGGCTGCCGTTCGAGCTGGCGTGCCTGCCGCAGAGCTGGTACCGCTTCGCGCGGCTGCCGGTGGTCAGCTACGCGCTGCCGGCGCTGATCGCCATCGGCCAGTGCGTCCACGCCAACCGCCGCTCGTGGAACCCGCTGCGGAACGTGGTTCGGTGGCTGGCGCGCGGCCGCAGCCTGAAAGTGCTGCGCCGCATCCAGCCGTCGAGCGGCGGCTACCTCGAAGCGACGCCGCTGACGAGCTTCGTGGTGATGGCGCTGGTCGGCGCCGGCCGGCGCGACAGCACCGTGATCGCCGACGGCGTCCGCTTCCTGGCGGCGTCGGTGCGGCCGGACGGCAGCTGGCCGATCGACACGAACCTGGCGACGTGGGTGACGACGCTGAGCGTGAACGCCCTGGCCGCGGCCGGCGACCTGGACGCGCTCGACACGAAGGACGCGGTTCTCGACTGGCTGTTGAAGCAGCAATACCGGGAGCGCCACCCGTACACCGGCGCCGACCCCGGCGGCTGGGCCTGGACCGACCTCCCCGGCGGCGTCCCCGACTGCGACGACACCCCAGGGGCGTTGCTGGCTGTGGTGGAGCTGATATCCGCGCAGGAGCGGGAATTTGGAGGGTGTCGTTTCGGCTTGCCGTGGCCGTGGGACGGCGTGAACTGGGTGCTGAGCCTACAGAACCGCGACGGGGGGTTTCCCACGTTCTGCCGCGGGTGGGGCGTGTTGCCGTTCGACCGGAGCGGCGCCGATCTGACCGCGCACGCCCTCCGCGTCGTCGGGCACAGTCATGACTTGGCGGCCAGAACGCAAGCCGACCTACGCAATCTCAAGAATGCGACTGACCGTGCCCTCGCCTACCTGTCCCGCCAGCAGCGGCCCGACGGCAGCTGGCTGCCGCTGTGGTTCGGCAACCAGCACGCGGCGGACGACATCAACCCGGTCTACGGCACCGCCCGCGTCCTCGCAGCATACCGCGACATGGACGTGATGAACTTGGGTGGGGGATGGAACCGTCCCAAGTGTCAGCGCGGCGTCGCGTACCTCCTCGGCGTGCAGAACGTCGACGGCGGCTGGGGCGGCGCGGCTGGGTGTCCGTCGAGCGTCGAGGAGACGGCGCTGGCGGTCGAGGTGCTGGTCGATCTGGCGCCCGACGCGGACGCGGTGCGGCGCGGGGTGGCGTGGCTGGTCGAGGCCGTGGAGACGGGCCGGTTCCGCGAGGCGAGCCCGATCGGGTTCTACTTCGCCAAGCTGTGGTACTTCGAGAAGCTGTACCCACTCATCTTCACCGTCGCGGCCCTCGGCCGGGCGGCGCGTTCAACGCATCAGGCCGGGGGGGGGGCCCCCCCC
>JAXMBA010000007.1:0-440513 GCA_046350095.1 Gemmataceae bacterium | reverse complement strand
GCGTCGGGGGCACGTCCTTCGGGATCGTGCTCCTGGCCTACCACTACACCCTGCTCAAGTTGTCGGGCCGGGACGGGTACAACTACCCCGGCCTGGCCCTGATCGACTTCCCGATGACCCTGGCGGACGGGATGACGGTCGCGGATAAGGAGAACTACCTGATCGAGCCATTCGTCACCCTGTTCGCCACCCGCCCGACGTTCCAACTGGTGGTGTGCGGGCGGTCGTTCGAGAACCTCCAGGGCGTCCACCGGATCACCCTCACCACCGTCTGGAAGCAGGACGAGGCGGACGGCTCGGCCCCGCCGGATGAAGCCGGCTCCGAGGAGGCCGACGACGGGACAGTCGATCCACCCACGCCGACAGGGTGAGATCGGACGCCGTAAGGACAAGCCGTTATCGGCTCACGCAGTCGCCCGCCGGACCAGCCGGCAGACCGCGGCCACCAGTTCGTCGCGGTCGTCCGGGTGGCGGGCGTAGTAAGCCGCCGCCGCGTCCGACAGGTTCACGAACACGTCCACGATCTCCGCGGCCACCCGCCTCACCCGCCCATTGTCGGGTGCGACAGCCCGTGCTCTGCGACTGGCCCTGCGGTCCCGCGTGACCGCCGCTGTGGGCGGGCCGCACCCAGCCGGCGGCTCGGCGGGCACCCACTCAGCGTCTCGCAACCAGCCAGCAGTCGGGACATACCACGCCGACGTGCCGTGCGGCTGCACCGCCCCGTCGAGGATACGGACGATGGTCCATCGGTGATCGGCCCCGCGGGGCGTGGCTGGCGACAGCCGCACCCACCACCAGCCGTCCGGCGGGGCCGGCTCGTGCAGCCGCCGGGTCATGCCGTCCCCCCGCCGCCCGCGTCCTCGCCGTCCGGTTGCACCTCGTTCTCGGCCACCCATCCCGGATCGGAGCCGCCGTCCGCGGCCTCCAGGAGCAACTCGAACTCACTCGTCCGCGGGAACGCCAGGGCACTGACACGGCGGCGTTGGACGACCCGGCACTTCTCACCTTCCCAACGAACGTACCCGCCCCGCCCGACCGGGCGGCGACCTTCGAGCGACATGACGCCCCTCCCGAACGACGACCCGCGTGCCGGCGGCACGCCCACGACCGTCTCGGACCTACGCATTTTGACGTGATCGAGCGGGCACACCAATCACGTCAAAATGCGTAGGCGTGGGTGGCGTTCTGCGGCCCGCGAGGGAGGGGCATGGACCTCGACATCTTGTTCGTATACGTCGCCGGCTACGAGAAGGTGGCGGACGACCTGTACCGGCTGTACGTCGATGGCCCGGTCCCCAGGCCGCAACTGAACCGCCGCGTCGGGGAGCGAATGCCGCTGTTCCATTTGTTCGCCGGCCCCGACGCCGAGCGGATTGAGGCGTGGCTGCTCCAACATAGGGCATGGCAGTGCCTCCGCATCCCGACCTACGACCGGGCGAAAGGGGTCCGGGCGGTGCTGGCCGCGGATCGGTGGCGGGGCGGCGACGGGTCGGCCCTGTCCGACTTGGGCCGTGACCGGATCATCCGTGACGAGGCCCACCGCAGCCGCCTCCGCGGCGAGGTCGAGTTGCTGGTGAACATGGTCTTGGAGAACCCGGTTCGGGACGGCGAACTGGCGGAACTCCACGACATCCAGGACGTAGTGAACGCCGGGCCGGTCAGCGTCGAGTTGGCGACGGCGGGCGAAGTCATCGAGGCGTTCTTCGGGGCGGGCTGAGTCCCTCCCACCGGCTCGAAGTCTCACGAGACTTGAAACGCCCGGCTGACACCGGGGAGGGTGAACATGCAGGGCACGACGGCGACCAAGACCCGGAGAAAGAAGATGGCGGGCAAGAAGAACGGCGGTCGCAGACCCCGCCCTAAGTCGCATGAGACGGCGACACCGGCGGGCCTGCCGCGGACGGCCCTGGAGGAGAAACAGTCCCTCCTCGCCCACCACGTCCGCATGGTCGCCCGCGGGCTGACCCACGGCCTGTTCATCTCTGGAACGGGCGGTTGCGGCAAGAGCAAGGTGATCGCGGAGACGCTGGCCGGGGAGGGGGTGCTGCCGGTGCTGATTAACTCGCACATCACCCCGCTGTCGCTGTACGCGGCCATGTACGAGCACCGCCAGGGCAAGGTGCTGTGGCTGGACGACGCCGACAGCATGTACACGAACATGCCCATCCTCGGCCTCTTGCGGTCGGCCCTGTGGGGCACGTCGGAGGGGCGGGTGGTGACGTACTCCTCGACGCAGTTGGCCGGGCTGCCCGGCAGCTTCCAGTTCGAGTCGCGGATCGTGTTCACTGCGAACTCCATCCCCCGCCGCAACGAGGCGTTCAAGGCCGTGCTGAGCCGGGTGGACGTGTTCGAGTTGGTGGCGACCAACGACGAACTCTTGGAGCAGATGGACGTGCTGGCCCGCGACGGGTTCGGGTCGCTGGACGCGGCGGCGTGCCGGCAGGTGGTGGATTTCATCCGCCACGCGGGCGGCAACCGGCAGTTGTCGATGCGGCTGTACGAGTCGTCGCTCCGCAAGGTGGAGTACGCCATCACCACCGGCACGGACTGGCGTGACCTCGTGCGGTCGCAACTCGATCAGTTGGGCAGCAGGGACCGCGACGGCGTGCCAAAGCCCCTCGACTCCAAGGGCCACGACTTGCGGTGCATGAGCTTGGCCGTCGAGAAGTTCCCGGCGTCGGCCAAGCAGCAGGAGGAGTTCTGGCGGGAGACGACCGGCAAGAGCCGGGCGACGTTCTTCCGCACCAAGCGGGAGTTCGAGGCCCAACAGGAGGATGACCAGTGAGTACGACCGGCAAGCCGCTTTTCCCCCTGGGTCGGTTGACGGCGACACCGGGGGCGATTGACGCCCTCGCCGCGACCCAGCAGACGCCCGCCGAGTTTGTGCATCGTCACCAATGCGGCGACTACGGCGTCGTGGACGACGACGACCGGAAGGTCAACGACGACGCGGTGCGGTGCGGCGAGCGGGTGTTCTCGGCGTACATGCTCAACGACGGAGTAACGAAACTGTGGTGCATCACAGAGGCGGATCGAAGCTCGACGTGCCTGCTACTCCCCGACGAATACTGACACCCGACGAGGACCGTGACGGTGACGAACTACTTGGGCGAATGGTTCTGGGGGCGGCGGGGTGAACGCCAGTGGCCGCTGGCCGAGGTCGCCCGCCGGCTGGGGTACACGAACGCCTCGAAGGGATGCAACAAGGTGCTGGCGGTGGAGCGGGAGGGGGTGGCCGACGGCGACTTCCTCCGGCGGTTGGCCGGCGTCCTCGAAATCAGCGAAGGCGTGGTCGTCTACCTGACGCGGCAGGACCGGCTCGCGTACCTCCGGGCGTGGGGCGAGTGGGCGGATCAGCCGACACCGATCCGCGTGGTCATACGGGCGGTGCCGGGCTTCATGGTGGAGATGGCGGTCCCGAACGACGTGACGACCGCGGATCAGGCCGTCGCCTTCGGCCAGGTGGTCGCCGCCCGGCACCACACCAAGGTGTTCGTGGTGCTGAGCCGACGGGAGTCGGTCGGCATCACCGAGGCCGGGACCATCAACGGGCGGTTCCACACCCGGCCCGACACCGACCCGTGCCCGCTCCTGAGCGTGGGCCGGCAGCGGTTCCTGTTCCGCGTCGGCGGGTTCGGGGCCGTCGAGCCGTATGTGTGGGGCGGGCCGACCGGAGGGCCGTCGTCGTGACCACCATGTACCACGCCGTCTTCGCCACCCGGCGGGCCGACCTGTCCGAGTGGATCGTGTCGCTCGTCTCGACCGAGGCGTTGGCCCGCGTCGTCGGGTGGCGGACCCTGGAGGACATGCCCTGGGTGCTCCGCTGCCGGGTGCGGCGGGTGTACCTGACCCGCCGGCAAGTGTTCGAGGTGGTCGAGACGTGGGGGCGGATGGACGCCGCCCGCGGCAGGCCGATCAACGACGCTGACAAGCTGCCGGCCCCGTTCCGCAGCGTCTACCTGGACGCCTACCGGCGGACGCTCGAAGGAGGTGGGTGAGGGCACCGAACCCGCACGCCCACGGGGACGTGCGGGCCGGGCGTTCACCGTCGGCTACTTACTTCGGGCAGCAGCCCTTCTTCTCGGTCGTGGCCGTGGGGCAGGACTTCCCGTCGTCCGTCGCCGCCGTCACGCCGCAGCACGCCCCCTGACCGGGGCAGCAGCAGTTGCCGGTCGAGCAGCACCCCGCCCCGGCCTTCTTGACGTACTTGACCCCGGAGGTCGCGGACGCCGCCTTCGCCGCCGGGTCGCAGCACGCCCCCTGGCCGGGGCAGCAGCAGTCCCCCGTCAGGCAGCAGTTGTCCGTCTCGACCGTGGCCGGCGGGTTGTCGGTGTTCTTGGTGGCGGCGGACGCCCCGTACCCCCACGCCACGCCGGCCACGGTCAGCACCAGGGCCAGGGGCAGGTACTTCATCAGTTTCATGGTCATCTCCGATTGGTTGTGAACAGGAAGGATTGTGGAACAAGGGGGCGGCGACGGATCGGCACGCCGTCTCATCACCGCCCGATGCGGTTACTCGGACGGACCCTCAGCGGTCAGTTCATCCGGCAGCAGGGGTTCCGGATGACGCAGCAGTGCTTGCTCGCGTAGCAGCACCACTGCTTGCCCTGGGACACCGGCGAGGCGAAGGACGAGGACGCGGAGGACGAGGAGGCGAACCCGACGGTCAGGATCAACGCCGCCAGGACGCCCCCGAAGATGCGGTTACGCATGGGAATGATCCCCTGAAAAGCAGGTGTGGATGGACAGGGAACAACGTGATGACGGGGAGGCAACTATGCCTCGTAGGACGTGCGATCCACACCGCTGTTCAACACAGCCAGACGCAGTGCAAGACGTGGAGGGGAGGGGTCGGCGGGGGCACGTCCGTTCCGGCGACCGCGGCCCTGTGCTCGATGCCGGGGGCGACGAGGGGGAGCGGCGGGAGGAACAGGACGAACCCCGCGTCCACCTGCTCGACCGACGGGGCGTCGGGCAACGTGGCGTGCCGGTCGGCACACGGGCAGATGGTGTTCGTGGGGGCCGAGGGCTTCTCGGCGGGTGTGGGCGTATCGGACTGGAGAGGTTGGCAGGGGCAGCAGCCGGCCAGACTCTTGGTGCCGGTCGCCGCCGTGCCCGTCGCCTTTGGCATGTACGAGGCGAGGATGCAGCACCACCCCTGCGGCATCGCCAACAGGAGGCTGCACACCAACACCAGGGGTCGTACCGCACGAAGGCCCATATTGGTTACACTATGCTCGGCACCGGCGGCGTGTCAAGTTCACACGTTCCGCTTTCCTGAGTCCAAGTTGACGCAGGACGAACCGGTGGGTAGCATGTCGGTTGGTGGCAGTCCGTCCGTTTCCGAGATCGGGTGGTGTGATGTTCCGGCGGCTCCTGGCGATCTACATGACGTTCGTGCTGGTGGCGGGGCCGAGCCTCTGCTGCTGCACGACCGCGGTCGCCTCGGCCCCGCCGTCCGGTTCCGGTTCGTCGCTCCCCCCGTCGCACCGCCCCTCACCGTGCTGCTGTCGGGATGAGTGCCCGACGAAATCCCAGCATCCCCTGGGCGGCGGAAGCCCAGCCGAGCAGGCTCCGAAACCGGGTAAGCACCAGTGCCCCTGTAAAGATAGTGGCACCAAGCAGACCCTCGACCAGCCCGCCCCGTCGCTCACGGCGGAAGAAGTCGCCCGGCTGCTGACCGCCACCTTCCAGTTCGTTCCCGCCGCGTTGACCACCGACCCGGTGGTTGATCCCGACCTCGACTCCGGCGGCGGCTCGTCACCGCCGGGCCACCGCCTCACGTCCTGGCGGCTGCTCCAAGCTCACCACCTGCTCCGCTGCTAACCCACCCTTCTCGCAGGCCCACGCGGACGCCCGCCCGGCGTCGTGTCGTTGGCCGCTCCGCATTCCGTCCGTTGTAAACGTTCGACTCTGATCCGAGACGCCGCCCGCCCGCGGTTCGGTCGTGGCGTTGGTCCGTCTCGCCATTCCCCGGACGGTCGGCCTCCGTGCCGCCGCCGGTTCCTCCTACCCAGGAGCAGGATCGTGTTGCGTACCTTGCGTCTGCTCGCCCTCCCGGTCGCCGTCGGTGCCTTCGTCGTCGTCGCCGGCTGCAACCGCCCGACCGACACCCCCGCCCCAGCGACGGCCACCCCCGCCGGGCCGACGCCCGGCAAGTCCGGCCCGGACCACAAGGACGGGGAGCACGGGCACAAGCCGACCGCCCACGGCGGGATCATCGTCCCCATCGGGCGGGACAACTACCACGGCGAGGCCGTGTTCGAGAAGGACGGGGTGGTCCGGTTCTACACGCTCGGCCAGGACGAGGCCAAGGTGATCGAGGTCGAGGCCGAGCCGCTGACCGCCTACGCCAAGGCCGAGGGCGGGGCCGAGGCCACGGCGTTCATCTTCAAGGCCGAACCCCAGCCGGGGGACACCGCGGGCAAGACCTCGCAGTTCGTCGGCAAGCTGCCCCGCGACCTGTGGGGCAAGAAGGTCGAGGTCACGATCCCCACCATCCGCATCGGCGGCGAGCGGTTCCGGGTCGGGTTCTCGTCCTCGCCCGCCGGCCACGCCGACGCCACGCAGTCCAAAGGGGCCGACGCCGAGGAGCGGAAGCTGTACCTGACGCCCGGCGGCAAGTACACCGCCGCCGACATCAAGGCCAACGGCAACAAGACCGGCTCGGAGAAGTTCCGCGGGGTGCCGGTGTCGCACGACCTCAAGCCGAAGGCCGGCGACCGCATCTGCCCGGTCACGCTGACCAAGGCCAACCCGGCATTCACCTGGGTGATCGGCGGGCAGGAGTATCAGTTCTGCTGCCCGCCGTGCGTGGACGAGTTCGTGCAACTCGCCAAGGACCACCCGGACCAGATCAAGCCGCCGGGCGAGTACGTCAAGAAGTGACCCCCGACCAACCCCACCAACATCCCCAGGAGATCGTGATGACCGCAGGCAAACCCGTCCCCCGATCCGGCTGGCGGCTCGCCGCCGTCGTGGCCGCGGGGTCGCTCGTACTGGCCGGCTGCTCCAACCCGAACAGCGGCGGTCCCGCCCCGGCGGGCGGCACCCAGGCGACGACCAAGACCCCGCCCGCCGACGCCCACGCCGCCGAGATCAAGGCCGAGCGGGACAAGCTGTCGCTGGAGGACCGTGCCTTGGTGGACGCCCAGGAGTGGTGTGCGATCAACACCACCGAGCGGCTGGGGGCGATGGGACCGCCGCTCAAGGTGACGGTCAAGGACCAGCCGGTGTTCCTCTGCTGCAAGGGGTGTCAGAAGAAGGCCCTGGCCGACCCGGACAAGACGCTCGCCGCGGTGGCCGAGTTGAAGGCAAAGGCCCAGGCCGACCGGGAGAGGAAGTAACTAACCCGACGACCGACGGGTGGGGGCCGGTGCGTCGTGCCGGCCCCGCCCCACCCCGGAGGCATCAGCCCATGACCCGCGTGACGTTCGCTTTTCTCCTCGTGGCAGTCGTTGCCGGCTGCGGCAAGCCGCCGGCCCCGCCGCAGCCCGCACCGGCGGTGCCCGCACCGCCCGCCCCGGCGGCAGAGCCGTCGGGCGACTCGGCGGACGCCCGGCAGGTGTTCGAGAAACGCATCCTGCCGATCTTCAAGTCGCCCGACCCGTCGAGTTGCGTGCAGTGCCACCTCGCGGGGGTGGACCTGAAGAACTACATCCGCCCGACCCACGAGGAGACGTTCGTGTCCCTGCGGGACCAGGGGTTGATCGACCTGGACGCCCCGGCGAAGTCGAAAATCCTCGCCCTCATCCAGATGAGCGAGCCGGACAAGGCGGGTGCGGCCCTGATCCATGAGAAGAACCGGAAGGCGGAACACGCGGCGTTCGCGGCGTGGATCGCGGCGAGTGCCGCCGACCCCAAGCTGCGAGCCGCCCCGAAGCTCGCGGCGACCGACCTGGCCCGGCCCCCGCGTCCGGTCGAGGTGATCCGCCACGCCCGCACCGACCGCCTCCTGGCGTCGTTCGAGCAGACGGTGTGGGCCATGCGGTTCCGGTGCATGTCGTGCCACACCGAGGGGACGCCGGAGAACAAGAAGCTGGTCGAGGAACACGGCGAACGGGTCGCCTGGGTGAAGGCCGGCGGGCCGGCGGCGACCCTCGCGTACCTGCGGGCCGGCAAGCTCATCGACGCCGAGAACCCTGAGAACAGCCTGCTCCTCCGCAAGCCGCTGAACGCGGTGAAGCACGGCGGCGGGCAGAAGTTCCTGCCCGGCGACCAGGGGTACAAGGCGTACCGCACCTTCTTGGACGACTACGCGAAGGTCGTGAAGGACCAGTACGCCGACGCCGCGGCCCTGCCCCCGCCGGACGCCGGCCCGCTCCGGTTCGGCACCGACATCTGGCTCAAGCTGACGAACACCCCGCCCGCCTGGGCCGACCGACTGGTGCAGGTGGACGTGTACGCCTGGGACGCCGGCACGAAGGCGTGGGAGCCGTCGCCCGTCGCCACCACCGACCGCAAGGTGTGGGGCCAGGGGAAGCTGTGGCAGCACAACCTGACCCTCCTGGCCGCGAAGGGGTCCGACCGGGCGACCGCGTGGAAGTCCGCCCCGCCCGCTCTGACGAAGGGGCGGTACTTGCTCAAGGTGTACGTCGATGCCGGCGACCGGCTCGCCGCGGACTGGAAGGCGGTGCTCGAAGACCGCGACTACGCCGGCCAGGTGGAGGTCACGTCCGACTGGCCGGCGGGGTACGGGAAGATGACCGCGGCGGACGCCGGGCGGGTGCGGAAGTGACGCGGGCCGTGACCGGAAACGAGCCGCCGCCCTTGACTCCGTACCACGGTACGGGCCTTACGCTGGTTCGGGATCAACCCCGACATTCACAACCCGGTGGGCTGAACGCCACACCGCACCGAGGAGCGACACCCATGACCCGACTCCGACTCTTGGCCCTGCCCGCCGCCGCGTTGGCGGTCGCCGCACTGCTCGCCGGGTGCGGCACCAAGCACGACGGCACGAAGCACGATGGCCCGGAACCGACCGCCCACCAGGGGCACGGCAGCGACCCGCACGCCGGGCACGGCGGCGGGCAGAAGGCCGCGAGCCTCGTGGTGAAGACCGACCCCGCCCAGATCGCGGCGGGCCAGCCGACCACGCTGAAGCTGATGATCCACGACGCGGGCGGGGCGATGGTGAAGGACTTCGACGTGACCCACGAGGCGAAGTTTCACCTCGTCGTCGTCCGCGACGGGTTGGACACCTTCGCCCACCTGCACCCGGCGGTGGACCCGGCAGGCAACCTCACCACGACGTACACGTTCCCGACCGCCGGCACCTACCGCCTGTACGCCGACCACCAGCCGACCGGCGGCAAGGCGGGCACGGCGGTGGCCGAGGTGACGGTCGCCGGCCAACCCCCGCCCGCCCCACCGCTCACCCCGAACGTGCCCGCCGCGGTCGAAGCGGACGGCCTCGCGGCACGGGTGACGGTCGGAAACGCTAAGGCCGGCGGCGAGGGCGTCGTCCGGTTCGAGTTGCTCGACGCGGGCCAGCCGCTCGCCGGCCTCCAGCCGTACATGGGGGCGATGGGCCACCTCGTCGTGCTGAGCGGCGACGGCAAGGAGTACGTCCACGCCCACCCGGCGGACGACAAGACCCCCGCCAACGTGGTCGCCTTCGCCGCCCACTTCCCGCGGGCCGGGGTCTACAAGGGCTGGGGCCAGTTCCGCTGGAAGGACGCCGTGCGGGTGGTCCCGTTCGTCGTGAGGGTCGATTGAGGGCGTCGGCCACGGAGAACCACGCCGTCCACCGGGGCGGCAGTCGAACGGCGGCACCGCCGGGTGCCGCGACCGAACGGGGTGGCGGTTCGCACACCGCGGGCCGCACCCTGGGATCGCCCCGACAAGGAGTGAGCACCATGAGCCACGAGCGTTACCAGTCCTGCCTCGACGCCTGTACCGCGTGTGCGGCGGCGTGCGAGCACTGTGCGGACGCCTGCCTCCGCGAGCCGGACGTGAAGATGATGGCCGAGTGCGTCCGCCTCGACCGCGACTGTGCCGACCTGTGCCGGCTGGCCGCGGCGTTCATGGCCCGCGGGTCGCGGTTCGCCGCGGTCGTCTGCCGGGCCTGTGCCGAGGCGTGCGAGGCGTGCGGGGCCGAGTGCTCCAAGCACCAGCACGACCACTGCCGGAAGTGTGCCGAGGCGTGTCGCCGGTGTGCCGAGGAGTGCCGCAAGATGGCCGGGGCCGCGTGACCGCCCCGACCGGGGCCGACCCGCCCGCGGTCGGCCCCACCCGTTCCTCGAACGTCCGGTGATGCCATGCGTCCGCCCCCGACCCGCCTTCGCCGCTTCGCCCGGCCCGCCGGCCTGGCCGTCGCCCTGCTGCTGACGGTCGCGGCGACGTGGGTACTGGCCCACGAGGGGCACGCCCCGCTGCCCACCCGCGGTGCCCAGGTGAACGCCGAGACGGGGCAGATCATCCTGAGCCGGGACGCCCGCGAGTCCCTCGACGTGCTGACCGCCGATGTGGAGTCGCGGCCCGTCACCGAGAGCCTGCTGGCCTACGCCGCCCTCACGTCGCCGTGGCAGAACCACGCCTTCGCGTCCTCGCGGGCGGCGGGCCGGGTGGTGAAGCTGCACGCCCAGCCCGGCCAGGCCGTCGCCGCCGGGGAGGTGCTCGCGGAGGTGGAGGCCGTCGAACTGGAGGCCCTGCAACTCGAACTGCTGAACGCCCAGAACGACGTTCGGCTCTCCGAGAAGATCGTCGCGGACCTCGAACCGACGGTGCGGGCCGGGGCGGTGCCGGAGCGGGGGCTGATCGACGCCCGGACGAAACTCAAGCAGAACCAGAACGCCCTGGCGGTGGGGAAGGCCAAGTGGGCGGGCCTGGGGCTGCCCGGCCCGGACCTCGACGCCCTCCTGAAAGCCGGCAAGGCCCGCCCCCGAACCCTCCCCGTCGTCAGCCCGGTCCGCGGGACGGTCACGCACGCCGACCTGGCCGTGGGCAAGGTGGTCGAGCCGCTGGAGCACTTGTTCGAGGTCGTGGACCTGTCGTCCGTCTGGGTGCGGATCGACGTGCTGGAGCACGACCTGCACCGGGTCGAGGTCGGCCAGCCGGTCGAGGTGCGGCTGACCGCGTACCCCGGCGAGGTGTTCCGGGCCGAGGTGAAGGTGAAGGGCGTGGCCCTCGACCCGCGGACCCACCTGAACGCCGTCTGGGCCGAACTCCCCAACCCGCCCGGCGACCCGCGGCTCCTGCCCGGCATGTCCGGCGAGGCCCGGCTGCTCCTGCCCGGCCCGGCGGCGGCGACGGCTGTGCCCGCCGGGGCGGTCGTCCGCGAGGGGGCCGAGCACTACGTCCTGGTGGAAGAGGCCGGGGCGACCGGCGGGTCCGAGTACCGGCGGCGGGCGGTGGCCGTCGGGCGGCGGGCCGGCGGGTGGGTCGAGGTGCGGTCCGGCGGGCTGTTCCCCGGCGACCGGGTGGTCGTCCGCGGCGGGCACGAACTGGCCGGGCTGTTCGCCCAGGGCGTCCTCCGTCCGAGTCCCGAAGCGGCCCGCGGGATCGGCCTGGAGGTCGAGCCGGTCAGCCTGCGGGCCGTCGAAGACGTGGCCGAGTTCGACGGGATGGTGGACCTGCCCCCGGCCCGCCGGGCGTCCGCCTCGTCCCCGCTGCCCGGCAACGTCCGCAAGGTGCTGGTGGACCGCGGCCAGCCGGTGAAGGCCGGGGACGTGCTCGCGGAGGTGTTCAGCCTCGACCTGCACGCCCTCCAGTTGGACCTCCTCCGGGCACACCTGGAGGGGGAACTGCTGGAGTACACCTACGACCGGTTGAAGGAGAGCGGCGAGGCGACCGCCCGCCGCCGGCTGCTGGAGCAGGAGGCCCTGGTGAACGCCAGCCGCCAGCAGCGGGACACCCTCCGACGCCGGCTCCGGGTCGCCGGGCTGGCCGGCGACCAGATCGACGGCGTGGTCAAGACCGGGGCGGTCATCGAGGCCGTACCGGTGCGGTCGCCCATCGACGGGGTGGTGGTCGGGTTCGACCGCACGCTCGGCCAGGCGGTGAAGGCCGAGGAGCCGCTGTTCGCCGTCCACGACCTCTCCCGGCCCGTCGTCCAGGGGTACGTCTCCGAGCGTGACCTCTCCCGCGTCCGGGTCGGCCAGAAGGTCCGCGTCCGGGTGGCCGGCGACCCGGCGTTCCTGGCCGACGGGACGGTCGCCCGGAGCGGTCGGTCGGTCGGCCCCGACTCCCGCACCCTGTCCGTCTGGGTCGAACTCGACCGGCCCCCGGCCCAGCCGCTCCGGCACAACCAACTCGCCCGGCTCACCCTCGTCCTCGGCCAGCCCCAGCCGGCCCTCGCCGTCCCCCGGTCGGCGGTCGTCTACGAGGGGACGCGGGCCTACGCCTTCGTCCGCCAGCCGGACGGGGCGTTCGAGCGGCTGCCGGTCGAACCCGGACGGGCCGACGACCGCTTCGTGGAGATCACCCGCGGCCTCAAGCCCGGCGACCCGGTGGCCGTCCGGGGGACCGCCGAGTTGCAGACCGCCTACGCCGGCATCAAGTAGCGGAACCACCACCATGCTCACGCGGGTCATCGCGTTCTCCCTGAAGAACCGGGTGCTGGTCCTCCTGGCCGCACTGCTGGTCAGCGTGTACGGGGTGTACGAACTCACCCGCACGCCGGTAGATGTGTTCCCGGACCTGAACCGGCCCACCGTCACCGTACTCACCGAAGCCCCCGGCCTGGCCCCGGAGGAGGTCGAGGCCCTCGTCACCCGCCCGCTGGAGTACCAGTTGAACGGGGCGACCGGGGTGCGGCGGGTGCGGTCGGCGTCCGGCATCGGGCTGTCGGTCGTGTGGGTCGAGTTCGAGTGGGGCACCGACATCTACCAGGACCGGCAGGTGGTGGCCGAGAAGCTGCAACTCGTCCGCGACCGGCTCCCGCCGGACACCAACCCGGTCATGGCCCCGATCTCGTCCATCATGGGCGAGGTGATGATCCTCGGCGTCCGCTCCGACGCCGACCCGAAGACGCCCGCCGAGCGGCAGGCGAAGGCGATGGAGTTGCGGACGCTCGCGGAGTTCACCCTGCGGAACCGGCTGATGGCCGTCGAAGGGGTGTCCCAGGTGACGGTCATGGGCGGGACGCTCAAGCAGTACCAGATCGTCACCTCGCCGGCCCGGCTCGCCGCCGAGAACGTCACCCTGCAACAACTGACCGACGCCGCCGAGAAGGCCAACGTGCTCGCGGGCGGCGGCGTCATGGTGCGGTCCCCGCAGGAGTCGCTCATCCGCATCAGCGGGCAGGGCCTCACCCCGGAGGAGATCGCGGAGACGCCGGTGGCGTGGCGTGACCCCCGCCCGGTGCGGATCAAGGACGTGGCCGACGTGCGGTTCGGCGGGCCGGTCCAGCGGGGCGACGGCAGCGTGCGGGTGCGGGAGGGGGACGCCGTGGCCGGCGGGCCGGCGGTCATCCTCACCGTCCAGAAGCAGCCGAACGCCAACACCCTCCAGTTGACCCCGCGGATCGACCGGGTGCTGGACGACCTGCAACGCGACCTGCCGCCCGACGTGAAGGTCGAACGCCGGGTGTTCCGCCAGTCGGACTTCATCCAGACGGCGGTGGACAACGTGGTCGAGGCGATCCGGGACGGCACCATCTGGGTGTTCGTGGTGCTGTTCCTGTTCCTCTGGAACCTCCGCACCAGCGTCATCACCCTGACCGCCATCCCCATCTCCATCCTCGTCACCGCCCTCGTGTTCCACTGGCTCGGCGTGACGATCAACACCATGACGCTCGGCGGGATCGCGGTGGCGGTCGGGGAGTTGGTGGATGACGCCATCGTGGACGTGGAGAACATCTACCGCCGGCTGAAAGAGAACCGCGGGAAGGCCGACCCCGACCCGCCGCTCCTGGTCGTGTTCCGGGCCTCCCAGGAGGTCCGCGGGTCGGTGGTGTACGCCACGATGATCGTCTGCCTGGTGGTGCTGCCGCTGTTCGCCCTCGGCGGGCTGGAGGGGCGGATGTTCGCCCCGCTCGGCCTGGCGTACATGGTGTCCCTGCTGGCCTCCCTGCTCGTGTCCCTGACGGTCACGCCGGCCCTGGCCTCGGTGCTGCTGCCGAACGCCCGGTTCATGCAGAAGAAGCGTGACCCGTTCCTGCTGCGGGGGCTGAAGTGGGTGGACGCCAGGTTGGTGCGGTGGTCGCTGCGGCACCCGTGGAAGATCGTCGCCGGGGTGGCGGTGCTGGCCGGGCTGTCGGTGCTGGCCCTGTCCCGGATGGGATCGGAGTTCCTGCCGCCGTTCAACGAGGGGACGCTGACCGTCAACCTCCAGACCGAGCCGGGCACCAGCCTGGACGAGAGCAACCGGGTCGCCGGGCGGGCCGAGGCGTTGATCCTCCAGGTGCCGGAGGTGGCGTCGGTGTCGCGGCGGACGGGCCGGGCCGAGATGGACGAGCACGCCGAGGGGGTGAACTCGTCCGAACTGGACGTGCGGCTGACCCCACACGAGCGGCCCAAGCCCGGCTTCGGGTACGCCGTCGTCCGGGCGATCCCCGGCCTGCACAAGCGGGGCGTCGAGACGGTCGGTCGGCCCCACGAGCAGGTGGTGGCGGACGTGCGGGAGCGGATGAGCGGCATCCCCGGCGTGAAGGCGAACGTCGGCCAGCCGATCTCGCACCGCATGGACCACATCATGTCCGGGGTGCGTGCCCAGGTAGCGGTCAAGGTGGTCGGCCCGGACCTGCGGGAACTCCGCACCGCGGCCTACGACATCCAGGAGCGGATGAGCAAGGTGCCGGGGGTGGTGGACCTCCAGGTCGAGCCGCAGACGGAAATCTCCCAGGTGCGGCTGAAGGTGAGGCGGGAGGAAGCCGCCCGCCACGGCCTCGCCCCCGGCGACGTGGCGAGGCTGCTGGAGACGGCGTACAAGGGCCGGCGGGTGTCGGTGGTGCTGGACGGGGATCGGTACTTCGACCTCGTGGTGTGGTACGAGGAGTCGGCCCGGTCCAGCCCGGTCGAGATCGGCAAGACGATCCTGGACACCCCGTCCGGGCGGAAGGTGGCGTTGAGCCAGGTGGCCGACGTGCAGGACACGACCGGCCCGAACACCATCAACCGCGAGCACGTCGAGCGGCGGATCGTGGTGGCGTGCAACGTCCAGGGGCGTGACCTGGGGTCGGTGGTGGCCGACATCAAGACCGCGGTCGGGCCGGTGGAGGAGAAACTGCGGGGCCGACCGGGCGGCTACCGGGTCGAGTACGGCGGGCAGTTCGAGGCCCAGCGGGAGGCGAACATGCGGCTCGGCGTGTTCGGCGTCCTGGCCGTGATCGGGGTGTTCATGCTCCTGTGGAAGTGCCTGCGGTCGTGGCGGGCGGCGGTCCAGGTGCTCCTGGTCAACATCCCGCTCGCCGCCCTGGGGTCGGTCATCGCCCTCCTGATCGCCAACCACCCGCCGGACGCGGCCCTGCACGCCGCCCCGTGGTGGCGGTGGCCGCTGGTGTGGGTGGAGGCCACCACCCTGTCGGTCGCCCATTGGGTCGGGTTCATCACCCTCGTCGGGATCGTCAGCCGGAACGGCATCCTGATGATCTCGCACTACGTCCACCTGATGGAGCACGAGGGGGAGAAGTTCACCGAGGAGATGGTCGTCCGGGGCAGCCTGGAGCGGCTGGCCCCGGTGCTGATGACGGCGTGCGTGGCGGTGATCGGGCTGATCCCGCTGGCCCTCGGCGGCGGGCAGCCGGGGCGGGAAATCCTGCACCCGCTGGCGGTGGTGGTGATCGGCGGACTGGTCGCGTCCACCGTGCTGGATCAGGTCGTCACCCCGGCGATGTTCTGGAAGTTCGGGCGGAAGATTTTCCAGCCGCCCCCGCCCGGCGAGCCGGCGAAGGCGGTCGGCTGGGACGACGCCTGGCTTCACGAGCCGGCGGCGGTGCCCGTGAACCGGTTGGAGTCCGTGCCACCGCCGGCCCCCGTCCCCCCGCCCGCCCCGGTGGTGGCCGTCGTGCCGGACGCCGCCGTGCCGCCCCTGCCGAGTACCAACGGGACCGGGGGACACGGCCCGTAACCCGGTGCCCTCGAACATTTCCCCGCCGGGCCGGACGGCCCTGCCGGGACACCGACCTCTGCCGGGGTGTGACTGGTCGCCGTGACGACCGGACCCCGGCAGGCGAACCGGGCGGCGTATGGACGCCGCCCCTGGAGAGTGACATGAGCCGAGTCCTGGTGCTGGTGGGTGCGGTCGCCTTGACCGCCCTGGCGACGGCGGGGGCA
Source organism: Gemmataceae bacterium (assembly GCA_046350095.1). Classification (GTDB taxonomy): domain Bacteria; phylum Planctomycetota; class Planctomycetia; order Gemmatales; family Gemmataceae; genus Urbifossiella. The sequence goes on along the minus strand of JAXMBA010000007.1, from coordinate 424,296 downwards.
CAGCCCGCCGCCGCGACGAAGGTGGAACTGAAGAACGTGCATATGTGCTGCGACGGGTGTGCCGAAGAGGTGGCCGCGGTGCTCGGCAAGGTCGAGGGCGTCAGCGGCGTCTCGACCGACAAGAAGACGACCTCGGCCACGTTCACCGCGGCGGACGGCAAGGTGGCCCAGAAGGCCCTCGACGCCCTGGCCGCGGCGGGGTTCCACGGCGATCCGGGGAAGGACAAGGGGTACGCCTTCAAGGACGACAGCGGCGTCAAGGCCGGCACCGTCAAGACCCTGACCGTGACCGGGTTCCACAACTCGTGCGGCGGGTGCGTGAAGTCGCTCAAGGATGCGGTCAAGGACGTGAAGGGGGTGGCCGGGGTCGCCGCCAAGGCGAAGGTCGGCACCGCCGAAGTGACCGGCGAGTTCGACGCGGTGGAGGTAGTCACGGCTCTGAACAAGGCCGGGTTCCACGTCAAGGTCGGGGACAAGAAGTAGCACGGCGGTCGGGGCCGGGGACGGTCCTCCGTCCCCGCCCACCCCGCCGAACCGAGAGGCGATCCAGCATGGCTACCGATCCCGTGTGCGGGATGACCGTCAACGAGGCGACCACCCTCCGGGCTGAACGCGACGGGCAGCCGTTCTTCTTTTGCAGCGAGAACTGCCGGCGGACCTTCTTGGCCGGCGTGCCGGCAGAAGTTCCTCCTGCCCCGGTCCACGCTCACCGCCACCACGGGGGTGAACCGGCACCGCTCGCCGTCCCGGCCCCGGTGCCTGCGGGTGGGGACAAGGGTGCGGTTTACACCTGCCCGATGCACCCGCAAGTCGAGCAGGTCGGGCCGGGGACGTGCCCCATCTGCGGCATGGCGTTGGAGCCGAAAGCGGCACCGGCGGGCGAGCAGGCCGACGACCCGGAACTGACCGACATGACCCGCCGGTTCTGGGTCGCTGCCGTGCTCACTGCCCCGCTCCTCTTCCTCGCCATGTTGCCCATGATCGGGGTGCCGCCGGGGCGGTGGCTGGGGGCCGGCGTCCAGGGGTGGGTGCAACTGCTGCTCAGCACGCCCGTCGTCCTGTGGGCCGGGTGGCCGTTCTTCGAGCGGGGCTGGCGGTCGGTCGTCACCCGCCACCTGAATATGTTCACGCTGATCGCCCTCGGCACCGGGGCCGCGTACCTCTACAGCCTCGTCGCCGTCCTCGCCCCCGGCCTGTTCCCAGACAGCTTCCGCCGGCACGGCACGGTCGAGGTGTACTTCGAGGCGGCGGCGGTGATCGTCGCCCTGGTGCTGCTCGGCCAGGTGCTTGAGTTGCGGGCCAGACGCCGCACCGGCACCGCCATCCGCGACTTGCTGTCGCTCGCCCCGCCGGTCGCCCGCGTCGTCCGCGACGGCGACGAGCGAGACGTTCCGCTCGAAGAAGTCCGGGCCGGCGACACGCTGCGGGTGCGGCCCGGCGAGAAGGTGCCGGTGGACGGCCAACTGACGGACGGCGGGAGTGCGGTCGATGAGTCGATGGTCACGGGCGAGCCGCTGCCGGTCGAGAAAGCCGTCGGGGACCGGGTGATCGGCGGCACGGTCAACCAAACCGGCTCGTTCCTGATGGTGGCCGAGCAGGTCGGGCAGGACACGGTGCTGGCCCGGATCGTCAACATGGTGGCCGACGCCCAGCGAAGCCGTGCCCCGATCCAGAAGGTCGTGGACCGGGTGGCCGGGTACTTCGTCCCCGCCGTCGTGGCCGTGGCCGTCCTCACCTTCGCCGCCTGGGCGGTCCTCCAGCCGGAGCAGCCGTCCCTGGCTTGGGCGTTTGTCAATGCGGTCGCCGTCCTCATCATCGCCTGCCCGTGTGCCCTGGGCCTCGCCACGCCCATGTCGATCATGGTCGGCGTGGGCCGGGGGGCGAAGGAGGGCGTCCTCATCAGGAACGCCGAGGTGCTGGAGACGCTGGAGCGGGTCGATACGGTGGTGGTCGATAAGACCGGGACGTTGACGGAGGGCAGGCCGAAGTTGACTGAGTGCGTGCCCGCCCCGGCGTTCACCGAGGCCGACGTGATCGGGTTCGCCGCCGGGATCGAGCGGCCCAGCGAACACCCACTCGCCAGGGCCGTCCTCCAGGGGGCGAAGGACCGCGGCGTCCACGTCCCGACCGTGGACAGGTTCGAGTCCGTGACCGGCGGCGGGGTCCGCGGCACGGTCGCGGGCCGGGCGGTGCTGGTCGGTCGGCGGTCGCTCCTCGAAGCCGAAGGGGTGGCCGACCTCGACCCCCTGGACGGGCGGGCGGAAGAGTTGCAGCGGCAGGGCCGCACCGTCATGTACGTCGCCGTCGGCGGGCGGCTGGCCGGGCTGGTGGCCGTGTCCGACCCGATCAAGCCCTCGACCCCCGAAGCGGTGCGGGCACTCCGCGGCCTCGGCCTGCGGGTCGTCATGCTGACCGGCGACAACGAGCGGACGGCGAAGACGGTGGCCGACACGCTGGGGATCACCGAGTTCCAAGCCGGCGTCCGCCCGGAGGACAAGCACGAGCGGGTGCGGGCGTTGAAGGCCGAGGGCCGGCGGGTGGCGATGGCCGGCGACGGGATCAACGACGCCCCGGCGTTGGCCGAGGCCGATGTCGGGATCGCAATGGGCACCGGCACCGACGTAGCCATCGAGTCGTCGGGCGTCACGCTGGTGAAGGGCGACCTGCGGGGGATCGTGAAGGCGGTCAACCTCGGTCGCCGGACGATGCGGAACATCCGCCAGAACTTGTTCTTCGCGTTCGTCTACAACGCCCTCGGCGTGCCGGTCGCCGCGGGCGTCCTGTACCCGATCTCGGAGCACCTCCTGCTCAACCCGATGGTCGCCGCCGCGGCGATGAGCCTCAGTTCCGTATCCGTCGTCGCCAACGCCCTCCGGCTCAGGGGGGCAAAGTTGTGACGACCCGCACCCGCTCAACCTCGCTGGTAGTCCTTGCCGTACTCGCCCTTCACGATCCGGTCGAACACCTCGCCCGGCTTCAGTTCCCGGTCGTTCGTCATCACGAGGTCGTACAGTTCGGGCGGGAGCACCCGGACGACGGTCATCAGCCCCATCACTCCCATGTGCCAGCCGTCGTGCATCCCGCGGACCTCGCGGCGACCCATCACCCGCCGCATCATCTCCATCGGCATGTCCATGTTCTGCATCCGCTGCGGGTAGCCGGGGGTGCGGAACCGGGCGTCGGTCAGCACGTCCGCCGCGGGCCGCGGGCGGGTGGCGAGGTCACGCTGGTAGTCGGCCACGTCCGCGTCCGCCCGGATGCGGGGGCCGACCTGGCGGACCATGTGGTTCATCATGTGATGAACCATGTGGCAGTGCAGCACCCAATCGCCGGGGTTGTTCGCCACGAACTCGAACTCGGTCGCCTGGGCCACCCCGATCAGGGCGTTGTTCCGCGGCACCCAGGCGGACGGCGGGGTGCGTGCCCCCTCGTGGCCCGTGACCCAGAACGTGTGCCCGTGCAGGTGGATCGGGTGGTGCTGCTGCGGGCTGAAGTCCATGATCCGCACCCGCACCCGCTCGCCGTGCTTGACCACCAGCGGGGTGGTGAACGGCCCGCTCCGACCGTTGATGGTGTGCCAGTTCCAGTCCATCGCCATCGAGTCGGGGATCGTCTGGTTCGGGTCGATGTGGAAGTTCTGGAAGATCAGGTAGAAGTCGCGGTCCACCGGCGGGTCGAACGCCGCCCGCGGGTGGATGACGAACCCGCCCACCATCCCGAACGCCTCCTGCATCGCCATGTGCGAGTGGTAGAAGAACGTGCCGGCTTGGTGCAGGTCGAACTCGTAGGTGAACGACCGGCCCGGCATGATCGGCGGCTGCGTCACCCCCGGCACCCCGTCGTACTGGACGGGCAACTCCAGCCCGTGCCAGTGGACCGAGGTCGGCTCCGGCAGGTCGTTGTGGACGACGAACCGCACCCGGTCGCCCTGTGTGGCCTCGACCAGCGGGCCGGGCATCGACCCGTTGTACCCCCACACGTCCATCGGGTAGCCGGGCAGGAACTCCCGCCGCAGCGGCGTACACCGCAACTCGAACTCCTTCACCCCGCCGACCAGCCGGTGCGGCAGCTTCGGCACGTCGGGCGTCTCGACGGGGACCGGCGGCTGGCCCACCGCCCGGAGGCCGGGCACGAGCTTGCCGAGGTAGTGGTCGGCGGTCGGCGGTCCGCCGAACGTCGGCCTCCACCGGGAGAACGCCCCGCCCCCCGCCGCGGGCGGGTCGGCGGGCTGGCCGTTCGCGGCCCCGCCCACCCCCACTGCGACCGCGGCCCCGCCCAGCAGCAGGAACTCCCGCCGCGAGTTGTTCGTGTCGTCCATCTGTCCGGCCTCCCGCACGTTGGGTCGGCGGGGCGGCTGCCCGCCCCGCCCTGGATGTCACGCCCCGGCCCGCCGTCACCGCGGCTGCGGGGTGGCGTCGATGTGGCCCGGCGGGGTCGGGTTCGGCGGGGCGTCCAGCCCGCCGGTCAGCAGGAACCCCTCGATGAGCGTCTGCGACTCCCGCCAGGCGACGAGGTTCCTGACGTACTCGGCCTGCCGCATGTACAGGTCGGCCTGGGCGTCGAGCACGTTCGGCCACGTCTCCCGCCGCTGCTTGTAGGCGTCGAGCCGGCCCTGGTACGCCTTCTCGGCCTCCGGCAGCACCTCGGCCCGGTACGCCTCGACGTGCTGGAGGGCGGTCTGGTACTGCTTGAAGTGGGTCGCCAGGTCACGCCCCAGCCGGAGTTCCACCCGCCGGAGTTCGGCCTGCTGGCGGGCGAGGTCCGCCTGGGCCTGCTGGATCGTCCCCTGGTTGCGGTCCCAGACCGGCAGGGCGATGTACGCCTGGGCGTTGACCACCGTCCGCTTCTCGGTGTAGTCGTACCCCGGCCCGGCCTGGACGAACACGTTGGGGATCGGCTGCCGCCGCTCCCGGTCCACGGTGATCCGGTCGCCCCGGAGCTTGGCCGTCGCCTCCCGGAGTTCGGGACTCTCAGCCAGGGTGTACGCCAACGACGCCTCCCAGGTGAGCGGGCCGACCGGGCCGTCGAGCGGGTCTTCGAGCGGCCCCGGCGGCAGGTCCGCCCCGACCAGGGCGGACAGTTCGCGGCGGCTCTGGTCGCGGTCGTTGACCGCCGCCCGGAGGTCGAGCTTCGCCCGCTGGAGGCCGACGCGGGCCTGCCGCACCTGGACCGCGTTCGCCTGGCCGACGTTGAACATCTCCTCGGTTGTGACCAGCCGGTCCTCCGCGTTCTTGACCATCTGCTCGCGGATCGTCACCTGCCGGGCGGCTCCGGCTGCCCGCCAGTACATGCGGCGGATGTCGTTCTTCACCCGGAACTGTTGAGCGAGGGCGACGAACTCCGCGGCCTCGGCCCGTGCCAGGTACTTCTCCCGGCTGATCCGCCGCTTCTGGGCGGTCACGATCTCCTGCCGGATGAACCCGCCCTGGAACTCCCCGGCGGTCCCCTGGCTGCCGATCTTGTCGGCCTGGTAGCCGAGCACCGGGTTCGGCCAGAGGCCGGCTTGCAGGGCCTTGCCGAGCGTGCCGTCCACCTGGGCACGGGCTTGCACCAGGGTCGGGTTGTTGGTGCAGGCCAGTTCCTCGACCGCGGCCAGGGTGAGGGCGGTCGCCGGCTGGACCACAACCGCCGACGCCACAGGCGGACCCGCCGCGGTCGGCAGGCGGTCGGGGAGTGGCTCAGTTTGAGTGGCCGCGACGGTGACGACGGCGGCGTCCGTCTTGACCGCCGCCACGCCCGCTCCCGCCGCGGGCGGGTTGGCCGCGGGGATCACCGGCGAGGCCGAGAGTGTGGTGTGGGTGGCCGGGGCCGCGACCGGGACGCTGCTGCATCCGGTTGCCGCGGCCAGCCCGGCGGTGAGGACAAGTTTCTTGAGCACGAGGTTCTCCCGTCGCACGGGTGGTTCTTAGTGGGTGTGCCGTCTGTATCGGCACGCCGCACATGTCCTGACTGTCGGGAAGGTGGGAACCGCCGCCGGTCGGGGCGGAATTGGGGCAAGCCGTGCCGGTCGTCCGGCCCGGTGGTCGGCCTCGCTGACGAATTGTTGCTTTGACTCTGTAGTCGGGTACGGGCTGCACCACGCCCGCGGAGGTTGTTCGATGAAAGCTCTCACCGTCGGGCAGGTCGCCAAGCGGGCCGGTGTCGGGGTCGAAACCGTCCGGTTCTACGAGCGGCAAGGGTTGCTGGACGAACCGGCCCGGAAGGAGTCCGGCTACCGCCAGTACGGGGACGACGCCGTGGCCGTCCTCCGGTTCATCCGGCGGGCCAAGGAACTCGGCTTCACCCTCAACGAGATCAAGGGGCTGCTCGCCCTGCGGCTCGACGGCTCGGCCACCCGGTCGGACGTGCGAGTGCAGGCGACGGCCAAGGTCGAGGGGATCGAGGCGAAAATCTGCGACCTCCAGCGGATGCGGGACGCCCTGTCCGGGCTGATCGCCGCCTGCCACGGCGACGGCCCGGCCACCGGCTGCCCGATCCTGGAGGCGTTGAACGGGAAGCACCAGGACGGCGGGCCGGCGGGCGTGTGACCGGCGTGGCGTCCTGGCCGGGAGCCGCCCGCCGGTCACTCCGAGCGGCGGTCACTTCTTCCCGCCCTGGCCGGTGTGCTGGAGCATATCCCGGCACGCCTTCTCGCACTTGCGGCACTCGTCCGCACACTGCTTCATCATCGGGTCGTCCTTCATCTTGTCGCACTCGTCCCCGCACCGCTTGCAGGCGTCCGCACAGGCGGTGCAGATGAGGTCGGAGAACGGACCGCCCTTGGCGACCACGCACGACGCCGCCGAGCAGACGGTGGAGCAGTCCTGGCACGTCTGGAGGGTCTTCAGGTGCTCCTTCTTGCCGTCGGCCAGCAGCTTGGCACAGTGGGCGGAACACTTGTCGCACACGCGGGCACAGTCGTCGCACGCCTTGGCACACTGCTCGAAGGCGGCGTCGTGCCCGCCGGTGGCACCGGGCTGGGCGGGGGTGGCGGGCCGGTCCTGGCTGTTGACGGAGACGGCACCGAGGGGAAGGGCGACAAAGGCCACGAGCAAGAGACGCATCGTAAACTCCGCGGTCGGGGGATTGACGGGCGACAGCGGAATTCGGTTGCAAACGTCACACCCCGCCGCGGCGGGTTGAGGAACTCCGGTCGGATTAGCAGTAAATCGGCTTGACTCCGTAGTACGGTACGGGGCGTAGACTGCACCGTTGTCCGGGCAGAACCGGACAGGACTGTTGACCGAGGACGGTGCAATGACGGAAACCAAGTACAAGACGAACCTGAACTGCGGACGCTGCGTGGCCGCGGTGACGCCGCACCTGAACGGCGAGGGCCGGATCAGGCGGTGGTCGGTGGACACCAACAACCCCGACAAGGTGCTGACGGTCGAGGGCGAGGGCGTCGGGGCCGATGCCGTCGGGCGGCTGGTGGCGGCAGCGGGCTTCAAGGTGCTGGGCGAGGTCGGCCCGCCCCGCGATCTCGTCAACGGGACCGGCCCCGCCCACGCCCGTCCCGACCCGAAGCCGGCCCCGGCGACCACCCCGGCGAACGCCGAGCCGCGGACGAGCTACTACCCGATCTTCCTGCTGTTCGGGTTCCTGCTGCTCGGCACCGGGCTGCTGGAGGTGGCGGCGGGGGCGTTCGACTGGCCGCGGGCGATGACCCGGTTCATGGGCGGGTTCTTCCTGGCCTTCGCGTTCTTCAAGCTGCTCGACGTGCGGGCGTTCGCGGACGCCTACGCCGGGTACGACGTGATCGCCGGGCGGTGGCGGGCCTACGGGTTCGCGTACCCGTTCATCGAACTGCTGCTCGGAGCCGCGTACCTGTCCGGGTTCCAGCCGACCGTCACGAACGCGGTCACGCTGGTCGTGATGTCGGTCGGCACGGTCGGGGTGGTGAAGACACTACTCGCCCGGCGGAAAATCCGGTGTGCCTGCTTGGGGGCGGTGTTCAACCTGCCCATGTCCTACGTCACGCTGGCTGAGGACGGGCTGATGGCCGCGATGGCGGCGGTCACGCTCGTGAGCGTTCACTCGTAACGAGGGTACGACCCGTCGGCCCGCCCAGACCGGGCCTGGCCGACGGGTGCCTGCGAGGCCGGCACTCACTTCTTGGCGTCTTCCTCATCGACGGGCGGCGGCTCCTTGCCGTACTTGGCCCGGTACTTGGCCGCGAACTTCTCCTTCAGGGACGGGTCGCAGATGAAGCACTGCGACTTCGCCCGGTCGTGCTTCTCGCACCAGTCGCCGTTCGCCTTGCACGCCTTGGCGACCTTGGCCGAGCACATGCTGCACTCCTCCTCCGGGATGCCGTGCTCGCCGCACCACCAATGGCTGTGGTCGTCGGCCTTCTTCGCCGCCTTGTCGGGCGTGGTGGCCTTGGCCTGTTCGGTCTTCGCCGGCTCCTGACCGCACCCGGTCAGGGCCATGAGCACCGGCACCAGCAGGCCGCAGGCCCACGCCCGGAACGTCGTCTTCGTCATCGCACCGCCTCCTGAAGAGTGGAACCGCCCGCCGGGATCGGCTCGACCGCCGGCTCCGGGGCGACTGCCGCCGGACGGTCGGAACGGCCCCGGAAGGGCATCTGGAACACCGAGTACAGAACTCGCAGCACCAACAGCGACATCACCATCGCCCCGATCACGCCGCCGATGACGACCGTGGCGAGGGGCCGCTGCACCTCGGCCCCGACGCCGGTGCCGAACGCCATCGGCAGGAAGCCGAGGCACGCCACCAGCGTCGTCATCAGCACGGGCCGCAGCCGGGTGGTCGCAGCCTGCCGCACCGCCTCGTCCAGCCGCACCCCCCTCGCCCGCAGTTGCCGGACGTAGGACACGAGGATCATGTCGTCCATCACGGCCACCCCGGACAGGGCGACGAACCCCACCGCGGCGGACACCGAGAACGGCATGTCCCGCAGCCACAGGGCGACGATGCCCCCCACCCAGGCGAACGGGACGCCGGTGAACACCCGGAGGGCGTCGAGGACGCTGCCGTAGGTCATGTACAGCAGCCCGAAGATCAGCACGAACGCCACCGGCACGACGATCAGCAGCCGGGCGTTGGCCCGCTGGAGGTGCTCGAACTGCCCGCCCCAGGCGACGTGGTAGCGGCCCGGTGGGAGCCGCACGTCCTCGGCCACCCGCCTCTGGGCCTCGGCCACGAACCCGCCCAGGTCGCGGCCCCGCACGTTGCAGGTGACTGTGATCCGCCGCTGGCTCCACTCCCGCGTGATCGTGGACGGCCCCTCGGTCAACTCGACGGTCGCCAGCCGGGACAGCGGGATGCGTTCGCCGGACGGGGCCGCGACCAGCATCTTGCCGATGGCCTCCGGGTCGGCCCGGTGGCCGTCGGGGAGCCGGAGGGCCAGCGGGAAGCGGTACTGCCCTTCTACGACCTCGCCCACCGGCTTCGACCCGATGCACTCCACGAGGTCGAGGACGGCCTGGGCGGGGACGCCGTAGCGGGCGATCTCGTCCTGCTTGATCTTCACCTGCAACACCGGCTGGCCCGTCACCTGCTCGACGGCGAGGTCGGCCACGCCGGGGACTGTCCGCAGCACCGCCTCGATCTCCTTCGCCTTGGCCGTCAGCACGGCGAAGTCGTCGCCGTACAGCTTCACGCCCACGTCGGCCCGGACGCCCGAAGTCATCTCGTTCAGCCGCATCTCGATGGGCTGCATGTAGGCGAGCCGCTGGCCCAGGTGGTTCTTCAACTCCCGGTCGATCTTGGCCGTCAGTTCGTCCTGGGTCGTGGCCCTCGTCCACCGCTCGCGGGGCTTGAACGTGATGAAGATGTCGGTCAGTTCCAGCCCCATCGGGTCGGTGGCGACCTCGGCGGACCCGACCCGGCTCCAGACGTGTTCCACCTCGTCCGGGAAGGCCGCGAGGATCGCCCGCTCCATCTCCGTGTTCGACCGGATCGACTCGTCCAGGTCGGTGCCGGCGAGCCGCACCACGTTCACCACCACCGCCCCCTCGGACAGCCGGGGGACGAACTCCGTGCCGAGATTCGGGGCGATCATGCCGAACGCCACCACCAGCAGGCACAGAGCGAACCCGACCACCGCCAGCTTGTGGTTCATGCACAGCCGCAGGATCGGGGCGTGGACGGCGTGGGCCAACCGCATCAACCACGGCTCACGCTCCGCGATCTTCTTCGGCAGGAGGAGGCTCGCCAGCACCGGCATCAGTGTCAGCGACAACACCATCGAGCCGATCAGGGCGAAGATCACGGTCAACGCCATCGGGCGGAACAGCTTCCCCTCGACCCCTTCGAGCGTCAGGATCGGGAGGTAGACGATCATGATGATGAGTTCCCCGAACAGCGTCGGCCTGCGGACCTCCAGGGCCGCGTCCCGGACCACCTCCCGCTTGCTCTTGCCCGCCGGGTTGTGGGCGAGGTGCCGGACGCAGTTCTCGACCATCACGACGCTGCTATCGACCACCAGCCCGAAGTCGATGGCCCCCAGGCTGAGCAGGCTGGCGGCGACCCCGAACCGGAGCATCCCGCTGAACGCGAACAGCATGGACAGGGGGATGGCGAGGGCGACGATCCCCGCCGCCCGCAGCCTGCCGAGGAAGGCGAACAGGACGGCGACGACCAGCAGCCCGCCTTCGAGCAGGTTGTTCCGCACGGTCCTGATGACGTGATCGACCAGTTCCGTCCGGTCGTACACCGGCTTCGCCTCCACCCCCGGCGGGAGCGTGGGCCGCACCTCGTCCAGCTTGTGCTTCATCGCCCAGGTGACTTCGTGCGTGTTCTCCCCCATCGTCATGAAGCCGAGGCCCAGGACCACCTCCCCCTTGCCGTCCGCCGTGACCGCCCCCCGCCGGACCTCGCTGCCGACCTCGACCTCGGCCACGTCCCGCACCCGGACGGGCCTGCCGTCGTGGGCGGTGACGACGATGTTCTTGATCTGCTCGACGGTCGCCGTCCGCCCCAGCCCGTGGACGACGAGCATCGTCCCGCCCCGGCGGACGGTGCCGCCGCCAACGTTGCGGTTGTTCTTCTGGAGGGCCTCGACCACCTGCTCGAAGGTCAACCCGTACTTGACCAGCCGGTCGGGGTCGATGCGGACCTGGTACTGCTTCTCGAACCCGCCCCAGGAGTTGACCTCGGCGGTCCCCGGCACCGTCCGCATCTGCGGCTTGACGATCCAGTCGTGGACGGTGCGGAGGTGGGTCGCGTCGTCCCCCTTGCCGGTGACGACGTAGTGGAACACCTCGCCCAGCCCGGTGCTGGTCGGCCCCATCTTCGGGCGGTCGATCCCGACCGGCAGTTGGACGCCGCCGAGCCGCTCGTTCACCACCTGCCGGGCGAAGTAGATGTCGGTGCCGTCCTCGAACACCAGCACCACCTGCGAGAACCCGAACTTGGACACCGACCGGAGCGTCCGCAGCCGTGGCAGGCCGCTCAACGCCTGCTCGACCGGGAAGGTGATCTGCTGCTCGACTTCTTCCGGGCCGAGGGCCGGAGCGACGGTGTTGACCTGCACCTGCACCGGGGTCGTGTCCGGGAAGGCGTCGATGTCCAGGTGCCGCATCGACCACACCCCGGCGGCGGCTAAGGCCAGCGAGCCGAGGATGACGGCGAGGCGGTGCCGGAGCGACGTTTCGATGATCCAGTTGAGCACGGTCGGGCCTCACTTCTTGCAGCAGTCGCACCCTTCACCCAGGTTGTTCTTCAGCAGTTCGGCACGCATGGCGGCACTCCCCTTCACGGCCACCACCTCGCCCGGCAGCACCCCGGCGATGATCTCGGTCTGCTTGTCGGTCCTGGCCCCGACTCGCACCGTGCGGACGTGGAACACCTTGGGCGACCCGTCCGCCAGGTAGCTCTTGTCCCGGACGAAGACGACGTGGCAGCAGCCCTCCCAATGGACCGCCCCGGCGGGGACAACGACGGCCTCCTTCTCGTCCCGCAGGATCACCCGCCCCGACCCGAAGGTGTTGGCCCGCAGCCGCCCGTCGGCGTTGTCCAGCACGGCCCGCACCCGCACCGTCCGGGTCTTGTGGTCGGCCTCGCCGCTGATCCAGGACACCGCACCGACGACCTCCGACCTGGCCCCGTCCGGCAGGAACCGGACGGGCTGGCCGAGGGCGACCGCCCGCACGTCCTCCAGCCGCAGGTCGAGGTTCGCCCACATCTTCCGGGCGTCCACCACGACGAACAGCACCTTGGTCATCTCGACTACTTCCCCGGCCACCACGTCGCGGGACGCCACCACGCCGTCGAACGGGGCGACCAACGGCAGCAGGTTGCCTGTGGTGGCCTTGGCGTCGAGGGCGTCGGCCATCGACTTCGGCAGGCCGAGGAAGTGGAGCTTCCCGGCGAGTTGGTCTTCCGGCACCCGCTCCAGGTCTTCGAGGCCGACCGGCAGCCCCAGGTTGGTCAGGGCTTGCTGGGAACTCGTCAGCCGGATGCGGGCCTCGCTGACCCCGGCTTCGGCCTCGGTGATGGTCCGACCGGGGACCGCCCCGCCGGACGACTTCAGCCCCTCCACGACCCGCTGCTTGAGGCGGACCTGGACGAGTGCGTGCAGCAGGTCGGCCTTAGCCCGGCCCACGTCGGCGGCGTCCACCAGCCCGACGACCTCCCCCTCCCGCACTCGGTCGCCCACCTGCTTGAACGCCCGGAACACGGTGCCGGGCACGCGGGTCGAGAGCCGGGCGGTGCGGGCCTGGTCGTAGACGATCTCCCCGGTGCCGCCGACGACCTCGACCACCGGCCCCGTCCACACCGGCTCGACCTCGATCCCGGCCTTCTCGACCGCCTCGATGCTGGCGTACTGGATGCGTCGTTTGTGATGGCTGCACCGGCTGGCGTTTTCGGTGCGGTCGGTGAACTCCAACGCCCGCCTGGCCCGGTCCCGGTCGGCGTCCGTCACCACGGCCCGCTTGCCCACCTGGGCCACCTCCGGGTGGCAGAGCGGGCAGTCGTGGACCCCGTGCGTCTTACACCAGCCGAACGCCTTCGGGCGGGGGAGCAGGCCGGGGTTGCACTCGACGCACGCGGACTCCGGGACGCTGTGCTCGTCGCACCAGTCCGCCTTGTCCGCCGCCTTCGCCCCGGCGAGGGACGAGAACTTGGGGATCACCCAGCCCGTCTTGTGGCCCCACACGAGCAGCCCAGCTAAGGCCGAGAAGACGAACAGCGGCGGAACGGCTCGTGCCACCCGCCGCACCACCCCCACCGCACGGGACGGGCGGCGGGGGGCGGGTGCCACGGACGGCTCAGTGCGTGCGAGGGGCTGGGGTAACGTGTCGAGCACCGGACGACCTCCCGGCAGGGGTATGAGTTTGGCTGCACGCCCACATCGACCCGGACGAGCGGGGAGGGCGAGAACGGGTGGTAAGTGTGATTACGGCGGCGTGGGGCGACCCCGACGGGTCGCCACCGCGAACGAGGGGACCGACGGGATCAGATCAGGAACGTGCAGAACGAAATGTAACGCGGTGGGGCGTTGAGAATGACGGACGTGCGGTGCGGCGGGGGCGTGCAGGTGTGGGTAGCTGGAGCGGGTGCGAACCCGACGAAGACGGCCTCCCCGACCGGCTCCGGGTTCTCGACCTGCACGATCTTGTCGAGCTTCGACTTGCAGACCGCCGGGCAGCACGGTTCTTCTTGAGGGGGCGGCGGGGCGTGACGGACGTTAAGGTCGTCCGCCGAGCGGATGCCCTCGTCAGGCTCCTGGCCTGCCCGCTCCTGGCAGCCGCACCGGCAACTCGGCGGGTGCCCCGCGTCGGCCCGCTCAATGCGGACGGGCGAGGTGGCCGGGGTCGGTGTTCGGAGGAGCCACCCCATGCAGTCGAACTTGCGGAGGCACATGCCCTGGGGCACGAGCATCGGCAAGGCGAGCAGGATGGTGAGCACCGCCCGGAGCATGAATGACCTTCGTCCAACGTTCGGGTCAGAACAAGCATAGCGTACCGGGCCGTGCAACCGGCGTCAACTCGACCACGCCACCGTTCGGATCGACGCCGGCGGTTCTCAACCCGTAGGTTGATAGTCACTTGGGTGGTGTCCTACCGTACAAGCGGTGAGATCGTGGATGACGGGTCTGCTCAACTGCCGCATTTAGAAACCTTCTCGGTTGCTGCCGAGTTGAGCAGTTTCACGGGAGCGGCGAAGGCCCTCGGCTTGACCCAGGCGGCGGTCAGTCAACGCATCCAGGCCCTCGAAAAAACGCTCGACAAGAGCTTATTCACCCGCCGCGGCGGTCGGGTGCTGCTGACCGAGGCCGGGCGGACGCTCTACGCCTACGCCCAGCGGATCATCGACCTGCACCGGGAAGCCCGGCGGGAAGTCACCGGCCACGAACCCCTGGTCGCCGGGGAACTGGAGATCGCCGCCAGTTCGATCCCCGGCGAACACCTGCTCCCGGCCCTGCTGTCCGTGTTCGGCCAGAAGTACCCGCACGTCCGGGTTCGTGCCGCCGTCAGTGACAGCATGGCCGTGATGGGACAGGTGGAGCGGGGCGAGGTCAGCGTGGGGCTGGTGGGGCGGAAGACCGATGGCCCGAACTTCGAGTACAAGTTCCTCACCAGCGACCGCATGGTGCTGGTGGCCCCGCCCGGCCACGCCCTCGCCAAGCTCAAGAAGGTCACGGTGGATCAACTCGCCGCCCACCCGCTCGTCTTGCGGGAAGCCGGGTCTGGCCTACGGCACTGCTTCGAGAAGTCACTGGATCGGGTCGGGCGGTCGCTGGCCGAACTCCGGGTCGCCCTCGAACTCGGCAGCAACGAGGCCATCAAGGAAGCTCTCCACCGGGGCGTCGGCGTAGCGGTCATGTCCGTACTCGCCGTTCAGAGGGAGATCAAGTCCGGCACGCTGCACGCCCTTGTTGTCGAGGACATCCACTGCGACCGGGATATGTTCGTGGTGCAGGACCGCAGGCGGGTGCCGCCCCTCCCGGCCCGGTTGTTCTTGAACTTCCTCGACGCCAACCCCGTCCCCGATCTGGCCCCATAAGCCCGGCTTATCGCCCCACTCCGGGGTATCACCTTCCGTCTCTCACGCCCTCCGGGCCGCACGCCTATCGTGCGGGTGGTTCGCCGTCGCCGGAGGGTCACGTCATGAGGCCGTGGTTGTTCGTTGTCGGGGCCGTCGCCCTGGTGCCGTTCGTGTCGGTGCTGGCCGACCCGCCGAAGCACGAGAAGGCGTCCGACCAGCCGCCGAAGCACGAGAAGGAAGTCGGAGAACCCGGCCTGATGGTCAGCCGGTCGGAGGTCATGAAGAAAGACCCGGTGGCCGACCTCGGCGTGGCCCGCTATTGGGCGGTCGAGAAGGGCAAGGACGTGTGGTCGCTACTGGTGGAGGTCAACGGGACGATCCCGCTGCACTTCCACCCGGACGGCGTTCACCGCATGTACGTCCTCGAAGGCAAGCTGAAATGCACGGTGGGCAAGGAGACGATGGAGATGGGGCCAGGGGACTACATGCTCATCCCGAAGGGCGTCCGGCACAAGTTCGAGAAGGTGGGCGAGGGCAAGGCGTACTTCGTGACGGTGGACACGCCGCCGATCAACCCGGCGAACAACGTGTGGCTCGAACCCGCCCCCAAGACCTCGGACAAGAAGTGAGGACGCCGCCGTGGAGAGCGTGAGCGAGATCAAGGACAAGATCAGGCAGCGGTTCGTCACGGTCGCCACCGACCCGACCGCCCCACAGCGGCACCCGCACGGCCCGGCCAGTGCGAAGAAGCTCGGCTACGACGCCGCCGAGATCGACGCCCTTCCCGTCGTCGTCACCGAGTCGTTCGCCGGGGTGGGGAACCCGCTCGGCCTGCACCCCGTTCGCCCCGGCGACACGGTGGTGGACATCGGCTGCGGGGCCGGGATGGACAGCATCCTTGCGGCACGGAAGGTCGGGGCATCCGGTCGGGTGATCGGCGTGGACATGACGCAGGAGATGGTGAGGAAGGCGACCGACAACGCCGTGGCCGCAGGAGTGACGAACACAGAGTTCCACGAGGGCGAGGCCGACCGCCTTCCGGTGGGCGACGGGTCGGCGGACGTGGTGATCTCGAACGGCGTGTTCAACCTCTGCTTCGACAAGCCGAAGGTGCTGGCCGAGGTCTTCCGGGTTCTCCGTCCGGGTGGCCGGGTTCAGATGGCCGACATCCTGCTGGGTGAGACGGTGACGGACGTAGTGGTGGAGAAGAAGGGGGCGTGGTCGGACTGAATTGGCGGTGCGGTCAAGGGGCGGTCGCTCCTTCGGATGCTCACCGACGCCGGGTTCACCGACGCCACGTTCCACGGTTGGACGGGCTACGTCACGTCGTCCACCACGCAGGGCGGGTTGGTCACGGCTCGTAAGCCGGGCGGCGAACCCGTCCGCGGGGACGGCGGGCCGACGTGACGAGCGGTCGGCTTCGGCTCGCAGGGAACGAATTCGCCGCGGCATCTTGACCGGAGGTAACAAGCATTGCCGACGATCCCCCCCATCCATGATGCCGGGGCGGGCGAAGCCGCCCGCACGGCCTTCGACCTCCTCCGCTCCCGCGTCGGGGCGGTCCCGAATATGTACCGGACGCTGGCCCACGCCCCCGCCGTCTTGGACGCCGTGATGGCGATGGGCCAGGCCATCCGCAGCGGCCTCGACCCGAAGCTGCGGGAACTCGCGTACCTCAAGACGACCCGGCTCACCGACTGCCACTACTGACTGCACTACCACTTGGCCCTCGGTCGGAGGGCCGGGCTGACGGACCGCCAGGTCAGTGACCTCGACGGGTTCGAGGCGAGCGAGGCGTACACCCCGCTGGAGAAGGACGTGCTGCGGTTCACCGAGCAGTGGACAGGTCGCGGGCGGGTGGACGAGGACGTGTTGGTGCGGTTGGTGGCCGCTCTCCCGCCGGACCACGTTGTCCTCCTGGCGGCGACGGTGGGGCAGGCGAACTTCACGAGCCGGTTCAACGTCGTCTTCGGCGTCGAACTGCCCTGACGGGCCGCACGTCCGCAGCCCGACCACCGGTGTCCGGCCCCACGCTCCGATGGCGGCGGGTCAGTGGTCGTGGCGGTGGTGGATGTCCGGGACGTGCGGGTGCGAGTGCCGCATGGCCGGGTGGTCGTGCGGGTGCGTGTGGGGTTCGCCGGGCGGGTCGTCGGGGCCGTGGGGGTGCTGGTGGTGCTCGTCGTGGACGTGGCGGTGGTTGTGGGACATCGCCTCGTGGTCGTGCTCGTGGTCGTGCCGCTCCGTCAGGTGCAGCCACACCCCGACGCCCATGAGGGCTGCGGCGAGGAAGAAGGTCGGGCCGGGCTTGTCGCCCAGCACCACGAGCGAGATCGCCGCACCCACGAACGGGGCGACCGAGAAGTACGCCCCCGTGCGGGCGGTGCCGAGGTTCCGCAGGGCCAGCACGAACAGGGTCAGGCTGACCCCGTACCCCAGCAGCCCGACCGCCCCGCACGCGGCGACCGTCCCGACGCCCGGCACCTCGGCCCCGCGGGCCAGGGCGGTGCCGACGTTGACGGTGCCGGCGACCAGCCCCTTGATCGCGGCGATCTGCACCGGGTCGCCCGCCGACACCTTCCGGGTCAGGTTGTTGTCGATTGCCCAGGCCAGGCACGCCCCCGCGACGGCCAGCGACCCCCACGGCAGCCCGCCGCCCGGTCGCCCGTCCCAGGACAGGATCACACCCCCGGCGGTGATCGCCGCCATCCCCAGGGCGATCCGGCGGTCGAAGTTCTCCCGGAACACGAACCACGCCAGGAGGGCCGTCAAGACGCCCTCCAGGTTCAGCAGCAGCGAGGCCGTCGAACCCGGCGTGGTCGTCAACCCGGTCATCAGCAAGACCGGCCCGGCCACCCCGCCCGTCAAGACGGCCCCGGCCAGCCACGGGAGGTCGGCCCGCCGCAGCGGTGCTTCCGCCGGGGCGTGCCGCCGGCCCCGCGTCCCGACCCACCGCCACGCGAACAGCCCGCACCCCGACCCGGTGTACAACAGGCCGGCGAGCAGGATCGGGTCCGTGCCCCCGACCAGCAACTTGGCGAACGGGGTGCTGGCTCCGAACAACGCGGCGGCGACGAGGGCGTACACCACCCCACCGCCGACCACCGGACGATCAACCTTGCTCACAAGCCGGTCCCTCGCAGCTTCGCCCGGCAACGCCGGTGGTCACGCGGACGTGCCCCTTCAGCGGGTTTGGGCGTTGCACCGAGTCGGGCTGTCGGCGGGGTCATCCCGCGAACGTTGTGCCTCGAAGTAAACGGGGCGGACGGGTTTGGTTAAATCGAACACCCCGGTCGTGCCGAAGAGGACGTTATGGGCCGTCGCGTCATCACCCTCATCCTACTGCCGGCGATGCTGCTCTCGCAGTGGGCGGGGGCGTGCCGCTGCCTCGGCGGGTGCGAGGCGGGCGGGCCGGAACGCAGGCCGCACGTCCACCTGGACGCCCTGCTGCCGGGGCAGGCCGAAAAGCCAGCCGGCGGGTGTTCGTGCCGCCACGCGACCACAGCCCGACCCGAAACGACTGACGAAGCCCGTGCCGTTGCCGGCGTCCGAGCCGCTGCGTCGGACACGGTTCCCGACCACGAGCCGGACGACGGGGTGCTGTACCTGTCGTTCGACGCGGGGGTCGGCCTGCCGGCAGCCGGCGGCGATGGTGTCGGTAGCGATCTGACGGGGCTGCCCGCCGCGGTGGAGCCGGCGGATCGCACGGCCACCACCCCCGTCGTAACCTGGCACCTATCGCCACGGCCACATCCCGACCGCCCCCTCTACCTGCTGACGCACTCCCTGCTGATTTGATCGGCGTGCGGCGTTTGCTCGCACGCACCGAACCGGCAGGTCAGCCGTTGGCCCGCTCATCACCGCGACCTCGACGGGCGTACCGCTCGCCGGGCCGTGGACCATCCCGGTGGCAGGGGGACGAACATGCGAAAGGTACTGTTATTGGTCGGGGCGTGGCTCCCGCTGATCGGCCTGGCCGGCTGCGTGTCCGGCCCGCCGTCACCCGATTACGGCCCGACGGCATTCGCCCCGGTGCCGGCACCCAATCGCGTCCGGCCCGCTCCGAACCCGGTGGCGGTCGCCCCGCCGCCGTCCGGCTTGGTGCGGGCGGGGTACTCGGCCACCGACCCGCCCGCCGACAAGCTCACGACGCCCAGGCCGGTCGCGGGCGAGAAGACCGCGGTGAAGCCGCCCCCCGCGACCGAGCTAACATTGGCCGACCTGATCTCCCTGACCGTCGAGCGGAACCCCCGGCTGGGTCAGGTCGGGTGGGCGGTCGAGACGGCCCGCGGGCGGGCGGTCCAGGCCGGGCTGTACCCGAACCCGACCCTCTCCGTCACCGGCGACGAGTTGGGCGACCGCACCGGACCGGGCGGCATCTGGACGGCCCCGTACTTCCAGCAGGAGATCGTCACCGGGAACAAGCTCGGCCTGAGCAAAGCCGCCGCGTTGAAGGAGGTGGACCAAGCCGCCCTGCGGGTGGCGTCCGAGCGATACCGGGCGTTCACCGACGTGCGGCAGAACTACTTCGAGGTGCTCACCCTCCAGCGGCGGGCGGACATCCTCACGCAACTCATCGGGCTGGCCGAGAAGTCGGTCGAGAACGCCAACCGGCTGCTCAAGGCGAAGGAGGGGAGCCAACTCGACGTGGTGCAACTGGAGGTCGATCTCGAACGCTACCGGGCCGACCTCGACGCCACGAGCAAGTCCCTGCCCGCCGCGTTCCGCCGGCTGGCCGCGAGCGTCGGGGTGGACGACCTGCCATTCAGCCGGGTGGCCGGCGACCTGGACGTGCCGCTGCCGGACTACGACCTCGACCGGGTACGGGCCTACGTCGTCGGCATCCACCCCGACCTGCGGTCGGCCCAGGTGGGCGTCGAGCGGGCCAACCTCGCCCTCAAGCGGGCGACCGTCGAGCCGATCCCGAACGTCACGCTGGGCACCGGGTACGTCCGCCAGAACCAGAACAAGTCGAACGATTGGGTGATCGCGGCGAGCATCCCGGTGCCGGTGTGGAACCGCAACCAGGGGAACATCCTGGCGGCGAAGGCCCAGGTCGGGGAGGCCATCTTCGAGGTGGGCCGGGTGCAGAACGACCTCGTGGGGCGGCTGGCGACCGCGTTCGCCACCTACACCGCCGCGAAGGAGCGGGCCGCGAAGTACAAGACGGCGATCCTGCCCAAAGCCGAGCAGACCTACGAACTGTCGCTCAAGGCGTACCAGGGCGGGCAGTTCGAGTACCTGCGGGTGCTCCAGGCCCAGCGGGCGGTGGCCGAGGCCCGGTTGGAGTACCTGCGGTCGCTCGGTGAGGCGTGGCGGGCGGCGAGCGACATCGCCGGGCTGATGCTCGAAGACCAGTGGCCGCTGGTGCCGCCACCACCGCTGCAACCGCAGCCGAAGGAGTAGCAGCCGGTGGCGGCGGATCGGTGTGCGGTTGACCGGGGCGGTAGAAACCGATAAAGTTCCTTGACCGTCGTGAGCATCTTCCGAGGCACGAGTTGGCGATCCTGGTCCGAGTCCTGATGCTGGTGGCCTGCGGGCCGCTGCTCGTCCCGCCCGGCTTTTGCGTGTGCAAGGCCGGGGTGACAAGCTGCACGCCCTCGCAGCGGGCGTCCCTGGGCGTCGAGGGCACGACAGCCGAAACGTCGCACTCGACTACTCGCTGCTCCCACCGTCACGACATCCCGAAAGTCGCCTCCGACGTTGCCTCGCCCGGCGAGCAGACGACGCCCGCCCCCGTCCCGCACGACGACGACCACGCCCCCGGCTGCCCGGCGGCGACCGTCGGCGGCGACCGGCTCCAGTGGGTCGAGCCGACCGCCGACACCGCCCCGGTGACGGTGCTGGTCGCGTTCATCGGCTTTGTCCTGGTGCCGGAAGCGGGCGGGTGCCGCCCGCAGGATCGCACCGTCGTTAACTGGCCCACGTCGTCGCCGCTCTACCTGACGCACTGCTCGCTCGTCATTTGACCCCTCCATCTTCTCGTCCGTAGTCGGCCCGACCGGGCGGCGTCCGCCGTCCGTCACGTCGCGGTCACACGCACCCCTCGACCAACCCACAGCCGCCGGCTCCGGGGCGTGGTCACAAACATCGTCCGTCTCGTCCCGCGTGCCATTGGAGAGCAGGCATGAGCGATCCTGCCGTCGTCGTGCTGGAACGACCCGCCGGCCCCGCACCGGCCAGTCGTCCCCGGCGGCTCCTCGTCCGGCTGGTCAAAGTTGTCGCCGCCCTCGCCGTCGCCGCCGGTGTGGGGGTGGGCGGCTACGTCACCCGCGAACGCTGGGTGCCCGCCCTGTTCCCGGCCACCAAGTCGGAGCCGACAGCCGACGCGGACGGGCACGCGGAGGCGGCACCCCCGTCCGAGCAGGTGTTGCTCTCGGCCCAGGCCC
This sequence comes from Gemmataceae bacterium, assembly GCA_046350095.1. Taxonomy (GTDB): domain Bacteria; phylum Planctomycetota; class Planctomycetia; order Gemmatales; family Gemmataceae; genus Urbifossiella. Next base: position 402,973 of record JAXMBA010000007.1, on the reverse strand, counting down.
AGAAGAACCTGCGGCTGACCGCCAGGCCGCTCAAGGCCGAGGCGTACTGGAAGACGATCTCCGTGCCCGGCATGGTGATCGACCGGCCCGGCTACAGCGACCGCGGGGTGGTCGCTCCGGTCACGGGGGTAGTCAGCCGCATCCACAAGGTCGCCGGGGACGCCGTCCGTCCGGGCGATGTGCTGTTCACCCTCAAGCTGCTCAGCGAGTCCCTGCACTTGACCCAGACCGACCTGTTCAAGTCCACCCAGGACATCAAGCTGGCCGAGGCCCAGAAGAAGCGGCTGACCGCCTCGGCGGGGGCGGTGGCCGAGGCCCGCGTGATCGAGGTGGACAACCAGATCACCCGGCTGGAGGTGGCGACGAAGGCGTACCGCCAGGAACTCCTCAACCGCGGGCTGATGCCCGACCAGATCGACGGGGTGGCCGAGGGGAAGTTCGTCAGCGAAATCCCCATCGTCGTCCCCGCCCGCCCGACGGCCACGACCACCACCGCTAAAGTCCCCGCCGAGCAGCCGGCGTTCGAGGTGCAGGAGGTGAGGGCCGAACTCGGCCAGCAGGTGCAGGCCGGGCAGACCCTCTGCCTGCTCGCCAACCACAAGCTCTTGGCCGTCGAGGGGCGGGCGTTCCGGGACGAGTCGCCGCTGGTCGAGCGGGTGGTCAAGGAGGGGTGGCCGGTCGAGGTCGATTTCGGGGAGGAGACGGCCCAGGACTGGCCCGCCCACGGGCAGGCGTTTCGGGTGACGTATATCGCCAACACCATCGACCCGGACAGCCGCACGTTCCGCTTCCTGCTGCCACTCGACAACCAGTCGCGGGCGGTCGAAAAGGACGGCAGGACGCAGACCCTCTGGCGGTTCCGGCCCGGCCAGCGGGTCCGCCTGCTGGTGCGGGTCGAGAAGCTGGACAACGTGTTCGTCCTGCCCGCCGAGGCGGTCGCCCGCGAGGGGGCCGAAACCTACGTCTTCCGCCAGAACGGGGACGTGTTCGACCGCAAGCCGGTGCAGGTGGTGTACCAGGACAAGACGACCGCGGTGGTCGCCAACGACGGCAGCGTCCCGCCCGGCGTGTACGTCGCCCAGACCGGAGCCGCCCAACTGAACCGCATGGTCAAGTCCCAGAGCGGCACCGTGCCGTCGGGCTTCCACATCCACGCGGACGGCAGCGTCCACATGGGCAAACACTAACCGGAGGGCGACATGCTCAACGGCGTCATCCGCCTCGCCCTCCGCTACCGGGGGCTGGTGCTGCTGCTGGCGTTGGTGGTGATGGTGTACGGCAGCTACCTCGCCACCACCCTGCCCATCGACGTGTTCCCCGACCTCGACCGCCCGCGGGTCGTGCTACTGACCGAGTGCCCCGGCCTGTCCCCGGAGGAGGTCGAGTCGCTGGTCGCCCAGCCCATCGAGACGGCCATCCTCGGTGCCCCCGGCGTGCAGGCCGTCCGCAGCCAGTCGAGCCAGGGGTTGGTCGTCACCTACGTCGAGTTCGGCTGGCAGACGGAGGTGCGGTACGCCCGTCAGATCGTGCAGGAGCGGCTGACGGCGGTGGGCGGGACGCTCCCGCCCGGCATCCGCCCGCTGATGACCCCGCCGAGTTCGATCATGGGCCAGATCATGCACGTCGGCGTGTCCCGGCAGAAGGGGCCAGGGGGCGGCGTGCTGGCGGCGGTCGGTCGCACCGGCATGATGGCCGAGCGGGTCGAGGCGGACGGCAAGCCGGCCCTCGCGGTGTGGTATCCGACCGACCGCCACGACCCGAAGGCGTGGGAGCGGGTGGCGGTCGAGAACCCGGCCTGGGATGCCGGGGGGACGGGCCGCACCGCGACGTTCGCGTACAAGGGCCGGCAGCACACCGTCACCTTCCGCACCGCCGAGGAGCAGCGGATGGACCTGCGGACGGTGGCCGATTGGGTCATCCGCCCGCGGCTGCTCAAGGAGCAGGGGGTGGCCGAGGTGATCGTCCTCGGCGGCGACCGCAAGCAGTATCAGGTTCTCGTCAACCCGGACAAGCTGCTGGAGTACGGGGTGACGATCCAGGACGTGGACCGGGCGATCAACGAGAACAACCTGAACGCCAGCGGCGGGTTCACCGAGGAGGGGCAGGTGGAACGCCCGGTGCGGGTGATCGCCCGCCTCGGCCCGCAGCCGGCGAAGGTGCTGGACGACCTCCGCAAAGTGGCGGTGAAGGTGGACGGCGACCGCCCGGTGCTGCTGGGGCAGGTGGCGACGGTGGCCGAAGGCCCGGCCCCGAAGCGGGGGGACGGCGGCATCGACGGGGCGGACGCGGTGGTGATTACCGTGGTCAAGCAGCCGCACGCCGACACGCGGGCGTTGACGAACAAGGTGAAGGCGGCGGTGAGTGAGGTGGAGGCGGCACTGCCCGCCGACTACGTTGCGAACACCGAGTTGTTCCAACTCAAGGACTTCATCGACCGCGGGGTGTACTACGTCGGGGAGGCACTGGTCATCGGGGCCGTCCTGGTGGTCGTCATCCTGTTCCTGTTCCTGCTCAACTTCCGCACCACGTTCATCACCCTCACCGCCATCCCGCTGTCGCTGGTCGTCACCACCCTGGTGTTCCGCGTCGTCGGGGCACTGACCGGCACCGAGTTGAGCATCAACGTGATGACCCTCGGCGGGATCGCGGTGGCGATGGGCGAACTGGTCGATGACGCGATTGTCGATGTCGAGAACATCTTCCGCCGGCTCCGCGAGAACAGCGTCCTGCCGGCCCCCCGGCCCGCCATCGTGGTCATCTACGAGGCCAGCCGGGAGGTGCGGTCGGCCATCGTGTTCGGCACCGCGGTGGTGGTGCTGGCGTTCCTCCCGCTGTTCGCCCTGAGCGGGGTCGAGGGCCGGCTGTTCGTCCCGCTCGGCCTCGCGTACATCGTGTCGATCCTGGCCTCGCTGGTCGTGTCGCTCACCGTCACCCCGGTGCTGTCGTACTACCTGCTGCCGCAGTCGAAGGCGGCTCACGGCGACCGGGACGGGTTCCTGCTGCGGGCGTTGAAGTGGCTGGCCGGGTTCCTCATCCGGTTCAGCATGAGGCACGCCGGGCTGCTGCTCCTGCTCACCTGGGTGGTGGTCGGGTACTGCGGGTGGCGGCTGTCCACCCTCGGCTCGGACTTCCTGCCGAAGTTCGATGAGGGCAGCATCCAGATCAACGTCACCCTGCCCGCCGGGTCGTCGCTCAAGGCGTCGGGCGAGGCGGCGGTGCTGATCGACGCCAAGCTGAAGACCATGCAGCAGTCGCCGGCCAACCCGGACGGCCCGATCCGCCACTTCGTCCGGCGGACGGGTCGGGCCGAACTGGACGAGCACGCCGAACCGGTGGGGAGGTCCGAGTACATCCTGTCGATGAACCCGGAGTCGGGCCGCAGCCGAGAGGAGATGCTGGCGACGTTGCTCAAGGAACTCCGGGAGGAGGTGCCGGCGGTGGACTTCGAGGCCGAGCAGCCGATGGCCCACCTAATCTCGCACATGATGTCCGGCGTGACGGCCCAGATCGCCATCAAGGTGTACGGCGACGACCTGGACCAGTTGCAGAAGCTCGCCACCCAGATCAAGGCGGCGATCTCGGACGTGCCCGGCGTCACCCCGCCGGTGATCGACCCGCAGGAGACGGTGGACGAACTGCACGTCGTCCTGCGGCCCGACGACCTGGCCCGGTACGGGCTGAGCCGGGAGTACGTCGCCAAGTTCATCGAGACGGCGATGAAGGGGGAGGTGGTGTCGCAGGTGTTGGAGGGGCAGCGGCGGTTCGACCTCGTGGTCAAGCTGAACGCCGCCTACCGCACCGACTACCACCGCCTCGGAGAACTGCGGATCGACCTGCCCGGCCCGGCCCGCGTGCCGGCGTCCCTGGCGGACGGGCCGGGGACCGGGGCGGTGCCGCGGCAGGTGCGGCTGAGGGACGTGGCCGACCTGCCCGACGCGGCGGGCGGGCCGAACCAGATCAACCGGGAGAACGTCCGCCGCCGGGCGGTCATCCGGTGCAACACCCAGGGCCGCGACCTCGCCGGGGTGGTGGCCGACATCGAGCAGCGGGTGAAGACCCGCGTTCCGATGCCGGAGGGGTACTTCGTGGAGTACGGCGGGCAGTTCGAGGCCCAGCGGTCGGCCACGGTGCTGATCTCGGTGCTGGCCCTGGTGTCGGTGGCCGGGGTGTTCGTGGTGCTGTACCTGCTCTACCCGTCGGTGCGGGTCAGCCTGCAAATCCTCAACGCCGTCCCGACCGCGTTCATCGGCGGGGTGATCGCCCTGATCCTGACCAACCAGACGCTCACGGTGGCGAGTCTGGTCGGGTTCGTGTCCCTCGGCGGGATCGCCGTCCGCAACGGCATCCTGCTGGTCACGCACTACTTCCACCTGATGAAAGAAGACAAGTTGCCGTTCTCGAAAGAGACGGTGTTGCGGGGCAGCCTGGAGCGGCTGGCCCCGGTGCTGATGACCGCCCTGACCGCCGGGATCGGGCTGATCCCGCTGGTGGTGGGCGGCAGGAAGCCGGGGTTGGAAATCCTGTACCCGGTATCGACGGTGATCCTGGGCGGGCTGGTGACTTCGACGTTCTGCGAGTTCCTGATCCACCCCGGCATCTTCTGGAAGTTCAGCGGCAAGGACGCCGAGCGGTTGGCCCGCTTGGACCCCGCTTCCGACGAACTCGCGGTTGCCCGCGGGTGATGACGTTCCGTTCCCATTCCTCGAAAGGACTGCTCCGATGAACCTGAAACTCCTGGGCCTCGGCGTGCTGCTGGTCGGCCTGTCGGCGGTCGGCTGCAACAAGCCGGCGGACACCCCGAAGACGGACGACAAGAAGGGCGAGAAGGCCGCGAAGAAGGACGACGACCACGGCGACCACGGCGAGGGGCCGCACGGCGGCACCGTGATCGAACTCGGCAAGTACCACGGCGAGTTCGTGGTGGACCACGGGAAGAAGACGGCGACCGTGTACATCCTCGACGGCAAGGTGAAGAACGCGGAGCCGATCTCGGCGGCGAAGCTGTCCCTGAGCATCAAGCAGCCGGCGTTCCAGGTGGACCTCGTGGCGGTGCCGCAGGACGGCGACCCGAAGGGCAAGTCGTCCCGGTTCGTCGCCACCCACGACAACTTCGGCAAGGAGCAGGAGTTCGAGGGGACGGTGAGCGGGGAGATCGACGGCAAGCCGTACCTGGGCGACTTCAAGGAGGAGCCGCACAAGGACCACAAGCACGAGAAGAAGTAAGGCCGGGCACGCACCACCAACCGGGCGGGGGACGACCTCCCCCGCCCGTCACCGGGAGATCGACATGCACCACGGGGACACCGCCCGCTGGCGGGACGACCACCACTTCGACACCGGGAACGCGAAGGGCGAACGCGGCACCCGCCTCGTCGTCCTGCTCACCGCCGGCATGATGGCGGGCGAGTTGGTCGCCGGTTGGCTGACGAACTCGATGTCCCTGCTCGCGGACGGCTGGCACATGGGCACGCACGTCGCGGCCCTCGGCATCGCCGCGTTCGCCTACTGGTACGCCCGGCGTCACGCCGCCGACCCGCGGTTCGCGTTCGGGACCGGGAAGGTCGGCGTGCTGGCCGGGTTCGGCAGTGCCGTCGTCCTCGGCCTGGTCGCCCTGTACATGGCCTACGAGTCGGTGGTCCGGGTGATCCACCCGCTGGACATCCGGTACGGCGAAGCGGTCGTCGTCGCGGTGATCGGCCTGGCGGTGAACCTCGTGAGTGCGTGGCTGCTCCACGGGGGCGGCACGCACGGCCACGGGCACCACGCCCACGGGCACGACGGCCACCACGGGCACCACCACGACCTCAACCTGCGGGCCGCGTACCTCCACGTCCTGGCCGACGCCCTGACCTCGGTGCTCGCCATCGTCGCGTTGCTGGGCGGCATGGCGTTCGGGTGGGGGTGGCTGGACCCGGCGATGGGGATCGTCGGGGCGGTCGTCATCACCGTCTGGGCGTGGGGGCTTGTGCGGCAGACCAGCCGGGTGCTGCTCGACCGGGAGATGGACGCCCCGGTCGTCCGTGAAATCCGGGAGGTCATCGAGGACGGCGAGGCGGTCGTGGTGGACCTGCACGTCTGGCGGGTGGGGCCGGGTCGGTTCGCCTGCATCGTGGGCCTGGTGACGGACAACCCGCAGCCGCCGGAGGTCTACAAGGAGCGGATGCGGGTCCACGAGGAACTCGTCCACATCACGGTCGAGGTTCACCAGTGCGAGGGCGAGCACCCGCACGTCGGGGTGCCGGCAGGGGCCGCGTGACCTGGCCTCGCCCGCCCACCGCACCTCGTAGGAGCATCCCGTGAGTGAGCATGTCTCGGTGACGGCCAAGAACCGGCGGACGCTGTGGGCCGTGTTCGGCCTGACCTTCGCCTACTTCGTGGTGGAGTTGGTCGGCGGGCTGTTGACGAACAGCTTGGCCCTGCTCGCGGACGCCGCCCACATGCTCACCGACGTGGGCGGGCTGGGGCTGGCCCTGTTCGCCGCGTGGATGTCCGCGAAGCCGGCCACCCCGACGAAGACCTACGGGTACTACCGCACGGAAATCCTCGCCGCCCTCGCCAACGCCGTCGTCCTGCTCGTCATGTCGGTGTTCATCGTGTACGAGGCGTGCCGGCGGTTCGCCGCCCCGCCGGAGGTGTCGAGCGGCCCGATGCTGGCGGTCGCGGCGGTCGGGCTGGCAGTCAACCTGATCGGGGCGGTGCTGCTCCACCGGGCGTCCGGCGAGAGCCTGAACATGAAGGGGGCGTACCTCGAAGTGGTCAGCGACCTGCTCGGCTCGGTGGGGGTGATTGTCGCCGCCGCGATCATGTGGGCCACCGGCTGGTGGTACGCCGACCCGATCTTCGGCGTGCTGATCGGGCTGTTCATCGTCCCGCGGACGTGGCACCTGCTGAGGGAGGCGGTGAACGTACTCCTGGAGGGGACGCCCGCCCGCGTCAACTTGGCCGAGGTCGAACAGGCGGTGCGGGGCGTCGAGGGTGTGGCGTCGGTCCACGACCTGCACGTCTGGACGATCACGTCGGGCATCCACGCCATGAGCGTCCACGTCGTCTTGGCCGAGGGGGTCGCCCAGGCCGTCGCGGACGCGGTGGTCGGGCGGGTGGCCGAGGCGGTGAAGGAGCGGTTCCAGATCACCCACACCACCACCCAGGTCGAGCGGGTCAGCCGGCAGTCCGAGGAGATGACGCCGTAAGCGTGTCGTACCCATCCGGGTACGGGGCAAGCCCCACCGCGTTCGGACAGTAGTTGCGGCGGGCCACTTCCTCACCCGATCCGATCTCGTGCCCGTCCGCCGCCAGGGCGTGCCCTCTGCGTCTGTCCATCTCATCCCGTCCGCTCAACTCAGACCACCACCCGCCCTCGCTTCGAGAGAAGGGTATTCTCGCCGCCGCACGGTCCCGGCTTCCGCCCGGCGTGACTCCGGGCCACGGGGCGTGACCGCGTTCGCATCGCGTCAAAATGCGTAGGGGAGGACAGGAACAGGACACAAACGCGACACCAGGACACGACCATGCCGCACGAGATCGAGAGCATTGCGTACTTCGGGGCGACCCCGTGGCACAACCTCGGCACCCCGCTGGCCGACGGCGACGTGTACAACTGGCCGGCGGCGTGCGAGAAGGCGGGGCTGGCCTGGGACGTGGAACTCGCCCCGCTGGTGGCCGCGGACACCCACGCCCCGGTCGAGCACCGGGCCGTCCGCCGCTCGTCGGACCAGAAGGTGCTGGGCGTCGTCGGCCCGCGGTACTCGCCGCTCCAGAACCGGGACGCCTTCCGCTGGTTCGAGCCGTTCCTCGCCGCCCGTGAGGCCCGGCTGGAAACCGCCGGCAGCCTCCGCGGCGGTGCCCGCGTGTGGGTTCTCGCAAAGCTCGCCCGCGACCCGCTGGTCATCGCCAAGGGCGACGAGGTGGAGAAGTACGTCCTCCTGTCGCACGGGCACGACGGGTCGCTGGCCGTCCGGTGCGGGTTCTGCCCGATCCGGGTCGTGTGTGCGAACACCCTCGCCCTGGCCCACGGGTCGGACGCCTCGAAGCTGATCCGCGTCCGGCACCGGGGCGACGTGGCCGGCAGCCTGGCCGCGATCCGCGAGGTGATGAACCTGGCCGACGCCGAGTTCACGGCTACCGCCGAGCAGTACCGCCGGCTGGCCCGTCAGCCGATCAGCCCCGCCGACCTCAAGAAGTACGTCAAGCGGGTGCTGAATGTGGACGAAGACACGGTTCCTTCGGCCCGCACCGCCGGGGTGATCGAGCGGGTTATCGAACTGGCCGAAACCGGGCGGGGCAACGACCTGCCGTCCGTCCGCGGGACGTACTGGACGGCGTACCAGGGCCTTAACGAGTACGTCGGGTACGTCCGCGGTCGGAGCCAGGCCACCCGCCTCGACTCGCTCTGGTTCGGGGAGGGGGCGTGCCTCAACAAACTGGCCCTCCAGGTCGCCCTCGACATGGCCGCGTGACTGCGGTCATGCCCGTCGGGGAAAAGTGCCCCGACGGGCGGCTCCCTTCCACCACCGATCCTGGAGGAGAACATGGGCCTCATCAACCAGATGCGGCGGGCACTGTTCGAGTACGCCTTCGGCACTACCGAGTCCGACACTACGGCGAAGGCCGCGTTCCTGCGGCGGTTCGGGGTGCCGGAGGAGCAGATCGCCGGGTTCTGCCGCCCCGGCCTGCACGCCGGCACGACCCTCGGCGGTGCTTACCCCATCGACGTGCAACTGGTGGTCGAGCAGGTGCTCCTCCGGCAGCGGGCCGGGAGCGTGACGCTTCGAGTCTCATGCGACCGGCACGCCGACGGGCACCTTCGGGTCGAGGTGCTGGAGGTCGGCCCGACCGACGAACCCGCTCCGACCGAGGAGCCGACCCCATGACCGAGCGGACGGCGAAGGAGCAGTTGCGGGCGATGCTCGGCTCGTTCACCGCCGGCACGGTGTTGCACCTGCTGGCCGAGGTGGTCCGGGCCGACGCCGATAATGCAGATGATCCCGTCGCAGGAGAGCGGGGTCGGGCGGTCGAGTCCGCCCTGTTCGTGGTCGGGCTGGGCATCGACGCGGCACACCCCCGGTGATCCCGGCGTGGCCGTGGCACCGAACCGTCCTGGAGGCGATGATGGCGAAGAAGCGTCCCGCCCCGGAACCGGGCGGGTTGCCGGCGGCGGTGAGCGTCACCGACCTCGCCGCCCTCTGCCGGCTGTCGCGGTCCCGGTTCCACGCTCTGGTCCTGGCCGGCGTCTTCCCGCCGCCGGTTCGGACGCCAGGCCGGCGACCCCACTACCCGACCGAGTTGATCCGGCAGTGTCTCGACATCCGCCGCACCGGGGTCGGAGCGAACGGCGAGGTCGTGATGTTCAACGCCCGCAAGCAGACGAAGACCAAGCGGCGGGCCGCACCGTAGCCGCCGACCCGGATTTCGCAGAAGGGTGAGTCCACGAAGTTTGACACCGGTTTACCGGCCCCAGGAGGACCGACCGTGCCCGAAAAGGCCCCCGGTTTCGTGTCGCAAAACGAAAAGGCGAAGTCCGCCTTGGTCGGTCAGATCGCCCGCCTCGTCCGCAAGGCCGGGCTGGACTACGACGGGTGGCGGTACGTCGCCAAGCGGGTGCGGGCGGCGTGCGACCTCCAGCCGGCCAGGAAGGGGCGGAAGCTGCCGCGGGTGCTCACCGCCGACGAGTTCAGGAAGTTCTACGCGGTCGTGGACAAGGCCGACGACGTGCAGCACGCCCTGATGCTGCGGCTGCTGTTCTACACCGCGGTGCGTGTCAGCGAGTTGTGCGGGATCGCGGTGGCGGACGTGGACCTGGAGCAGTGCAAGATCAGGGTGAACCAGGGCAAGGGGGCGAAGGACCGGTACGTCCTGTTCGGCAAGGGGTTCGCCACGGCCCTGCGGACGCACGTCGCCGCCCACCCGAACAACCGCTGGCTGTTCCAGACCCGGCGGCACGACAGGTTCACCACGCGGCGAGTGCAACAGGTCGTGAAACTGTACGCCGAGCGGGCCGGGGTGAACGCCACCCCGCACACGTTCCGGCACCAGGCGATCACCTGGCTGACCCGGCACTCCGGGCTGGCCGACGCCGAACTCCAACTCATCACCGGCCACGCCCGGCGGGAGACGCTGGCGGTGTACCAGCACGTCGCCCTCGACGCCGACCTGGAGCAGAAGTACCAGCAGACCATGAAGGACGTGGAGCTATGACCGCCCACAACTCCAAGCCTTTCCGCCTCTTTGCCGTCGTCGCCCTCAAGCGGGCCGACTGCACCGAGGCGATCATCTCGTTGAAGCCGAAGGAAGACGCCGCCCGGAAGTTCGCCCGCGAGTGCCTGGCCGCGATGCCCGCCGAGTTGGTCCGCTGCCGCGTCCAGCCGTTGACACTCAGCTTGGCCCAGATCAAGGCCATCTGCTTTCGATGGGGCGTCGAAGCCGCCGTCGCAGGCGAGCCTGTCACGAACGAACTGCCGCGGGTCTACGCGGAGGAGTACCGGCGTGGGTACGAGTCGGTGACGCCAAGGTCAACCGGCCCGCTCAGCCTACGATGCCCGGCTGCCCCTGCGTGACCGAGCCGCAGCCGTGGCGACAGGGCGTGCCGGTGCCGCGACGGGCCACGTCCGGCTCCCGTTCCTCGCCGTGAAGGTACACCCGCCCCGTGTCCCGGCACCACCGGCACTTGCAGTCGCCGTAATACGCCTCGTCCATCCACTTCCAAAACCGTTCGTCGTCGGCGGCATGGATGACGGGATGCCCGCCCATGACGTAGCCGAGAACCCGAAGGGTAATGTCGGTGCCGGGTACGGTCCGCACCTCAACCGGGTCGTTCTCGCGGTAGCGGCGGGCGAGTTCTTCGGTCGTCATATCGGGCATGGTCCGACCCTCCGGCGGGTGATGGGGTAGCCTCTATCCTTAAAAGTGGGTGAAAGGGCGTTCGGGTTGCACAAAAAAGAAGAATTGCGAGTGCTAATGGGGCTGGTGACGAAAAGCCCCGTCGGGTCGGGTCGGGTCGGGTCGGGACGGGGTTGAGGGGTTATCTGCGGTGGGTTCGGGCCGCGAGCACCGTCGCCCATCGCTCCCGCCCGACAACGAAGTAGGCTGACCGCATTTCACGTCGTAACGTCGAATATCCGCACGCTGGCGGCGAAGTCGTTCACTTTCTACTACCACAGGGGAACTGGACTTCCGCCCTGACACGGGTCGGATTAGAGTTTGCCGCCCGACAACCGAGGGGAATGTGTGCGACCGCTACTTGCCACTCTCGCCGCAGCCGCATGTGTTGCCCCCGCTGCGGCGGGGCCAATTGACCCCATCCAGTACCGAACGAGCCTCCGCACCAACCTGCCGTCCGGCCCCGGCCCGACCCACTGGCCCGGCGAGACGGCGTACACGCTCCCGGCCCCGCTCCCCATCGGCGTCGTGACGAGCGGCATCCCCGACTGGACCCCGGCGGACTCGGCCTACCCCGCGGCAGGGTTCTCGCTCATCCCGCTCGGCGGCTTCACGGCGTTCACCGCGGAGCGGTTCACCGACACCTTCCCGGTGGTCGAGGGCGGCGGACGGTTCACGCTCGACGTGGACGTGCGTGACACGCAGGGGCGGGCCGGGCGTGTGACCGTCGCCGGCACCTTCACGTCGGGGTGGGACGGCGACCACGCCTTCGGCGGGCCGTCCTTCGACAGCCCGGAGGTCGCGGCCTTCTGGCTCGGTAACACCAAGTACGGCGTGCGGGTCGGCTACGGGTGGATGCCGCAGTACCAGCAGCGGGAGGATGGCCGGTGGGAGGAAGTTTGGTATGCAGTTGACCCCGTGCCGCACGAGGACGGGCCGTATCAGGTGGAGTCCATCGGTGGCTTCTACGCCACCATCACCCCGACGGCCACCCCGGAGCCGGGCACGCTGCTGCTCGCCGGGATCGGCCTGAGCGGGGCGGTGATCGGTCGCCGCGTTCGACGCCTGTGGGCGACGGCGACCGTCCGCGGCGGCTGACCCGAACCGTTACGAGCGGGCGGCGTCTTCGGCCCGCCACGCCTGCAACGACCAAGCGGCCAGGACGACGGCCCCGGCCCACTGGACGGTGCTGAGGACGAGATACCACTGGTGCAGGCGGCGGTAGGCGGGCTGGTCGGTGATGCGGAACTCGTCCACGACGAGGAGTTCATCGAGCCGCGGGTGGAGCCACGCCAGCACGCCCAGCAGCACCACCAGCACGGCCCACCCGACCCAGCGGCGACGACGCCCGCCCGCACCGCCAGCGGCCACGTCCCAGCCACACACGGCCAGGGCCACCGCCCCGGCCACGTTCAGGTAATTCGTCACCGACTGCGTGACGAACCCCTGAACCCGGTGGCCGAGGAGTTCGGACCCCACCGGGACGACGACCGCCCCGTAGAACATGAACCCGCCCTGCCAGACCATCAGGGCCAGGAGCAGGAGCAGCCGACGAAGTACAGTCATCACGGGTCAACAACCTCAGCGGTCACAGCCCGACCCGTGCAATGCGGTAGGTGACATACGCCGCCGACGCCCACACGCCGACGATCACGACCGCCGCCGACCAGAAGACCGGTTTCTCGTTGGTGACTGCGGCATCGACCCGGCTGCGGCAGTCGGCCAGCACGTCGGCGGGGACCATCCGGCGGACCAGAACGACACCCAGCGGGACGATCAACAGGTCGTCCAGCAGGCCCAACACCGGGATGAAGTCGGGGATCAAGTCGATGGGGCTGAACGCATACGCCACGACGACCGCCGCCGTCAGCTTGGTGTACCACGGCGTCCGCCCGTCCCGGCAGGCGAGGAGCAGGACGTGGGCTTCCCGCTTCAACGCCCGCAGCCGGCCTCGCCACGTCCCGGCACCGCCGCTCACTCGATCTCCTCGACCGAGCCGTCCGGTCGGATGTCGATCTCCCGCACCTTCCCGTTCTTCGCCTTGCCCCGGACCTCGTAGCTGCCGTTCGCCTTCTTCCAGGCGGTGTCGAACGTCACGTCCGGCAGCTTCTCCTTCGCCACCTTCATGATGTCCGGCGGCACGTCTTTGATCTCCACCGTGGTCTTCTTCTCCTTCGACTCCCCGCCGCACCCGGTCAGTGCGGTGGCCGACACGCCGAGCAGGAGGGCGAACAGGATCGCACGCATCAGTAGTCCCCCGTGGAAATCGTCTCGCCGCCGGAGCGGGTCGAGAGTGCCTTGTAGGTCGCGTAGCTGGTCGAGCGGCTGAGGTAGGCGACGTGGCCGTCCGCGAACACGAAGTTCCCGCCCCCGGTGTGCCGGGCGGTGTAGTGGTTGATCTCCTTCGGGCTGGCCGGTCCGTCGAACGACTCGCCGGTGTGGGCCAGCACGAAGTTGGACGGGTTGTTCACCTGCAACGGCAGCGGCGAGCCGGGCGTCGGCACATGGTTCGTGCCCGTCACGGCCCCGACCCACGACGACTCGGCGTGGAGGAACGACCGCTCCCCCACCATCAGGGTGCTGCTGGTGCCGTCCGTGATGTCCGCGATCCGCACCGTGCTGCCCCGGAAGAACACCCCGTCGCCGTCCACCCCCGGCTCGCCCACCCCGAAGTTGCCGACGTGGTTCGACGGGGCGATGGTGCATGTGGTAGAGACGAGTTGGCCGCTGGCCGACCGGGGGCCGACCGGGAACGCCTGCTGGGGCGGGGTGTCGGACGGGCACAGGAACGACTTGACGATGAAGACGCGGGCCTGGCCGTTCGCCGCCGCCTCGATGGGCTGCTTGAGGTCGATCTGGCGGAACAGGTTGTCCTGCTCCATCTGCGGCAGGATGTGAGCCGCCCACCCCCAGCCGGGGCCGGTGTCGTTGCCGCTCGCGTCGTAGGCCGAGGCGTAGCCGGGCGGAAACTTCTGGTTGTTGTCGTGGTAGTTGTGCAGGGCCAAGCCCACCTGCTTCATGTTGTTGACGCACTGCGTCCGGGCCGCGGCCTCCCGGACCTTCTGGACGGCGGGGAGCAGCAGGCCGATGAGGATGGCGATGATGGCGATCACCACCAGCAACTCGATCAGCGTGAACCCGTCCCGCCGGGCCGGGCGTCCGGCGGGACGACCGTTGTACTTTCGCATCGAAACCTCCTGCCCGCGGTCGTCCGCGGGCCACCGATGACCGGGGCACCACCGCCCTCGGATCGCAGCATACCCGGCCCGGCGGACGGCAAGATGACGCCGGGATGACGCTTCCGTAACCCGCGGATACCGTCGCGGGCCGGGGCTACAACAGGCCCGCGATCAACCCGACGGCGACCGCGACGAGCATGACGGCGACCACCCGCTGAATGCCCCGCATGGTGATCTTCTTCAGGTAGCGGTTGCCGAGGACCGACCCCAGCCACGCCGTCAGCACGGCGGCGGTCAGCAGACCGTAGTCGAGGTTCGCGGTCCCGGCCAGGATCGGGCCGGAGTACAGGGCCAGCCGGGACACGTCCACGAGGCAGGCGACCACCACCCCCGTGCCGATGAACGCCTCCTTCGACAGCCCGGCCCGCACCAGGAAGGCCGACCGCAACGCCCCCTGCATCCCCGACAGCCCGCCGAAGAACCCGCTGACCGCCCCGCCCAGCGGCAGGTAGCGGGGGTCGAACTCCACGTCGCGGAGCCGGGGCAAGCCCTCCACGGCGGCGAACACCAGCAGCAGGACGCCGACCACCAGCTTGACCGGCGTGACCTCGAACCGGCGACCGAACAGGGTGTAGTCGGACAGCACGCCCAGGCCGGTCAGCCAGAGCAACACCCACGCCCCGACGAACGCCGCAACGACGGCAGGCAAGCCGAACCGGACGAACACCCGGCGGTCGGCCTGACGGCCCACCAGGGCGAGCTTGAACAGGCCGTTGAGGAAGTGGACGATGGCCGTCAGGACGATGGCCCGGTCCACCGGCACGAACAGGGCGAACGCCGGGAGCAGCAGGGTGCCCAGCCCGAACCCGGAGAAGAACGTCAGCCCCGACGCCAGCAGTGCGACCCCGCAGACGACGACGTAGGTGAGCAGAGCGTCCTGCAAGTCAGCCATTCCCCCACTGCGATCACAACACCCAACCCAGATGCCAGATGATAGAGGGGATCAGTGACGGGATCGTGACAGCGTGATTACGATTTCGTCATCTTCCAGGGGAAGGTCATCGTGACACGGGTGCCGCCCTCGTCCGCGTTGGCGATCTCGACTGTCCCGCCGTGCAGGTCCACGATGGACTTCACGATGGCGAGGCCGAGGCCGACGTTCTCGGCGGACGACGACCGCACCGGATCGGCCCGGTAGAAGCGGTCGAAGACGTGCGGCAGGTGGGCGGCGGGGACGCCGGTGCCGGTGTCGGTCACGCCCACGATGACCGACGTGTCGTTCGTGGTGGCCGTCAGGGTGACGGTCCCGCCCGCCGGGGTGTGGGCGGCGGCGTTCTCGACCAAGTTCCCGACCGCCCGCTGGAACAGGGTGCGGTTCAGGTCGGCGTGGACCTGGCCCGCCGCGGCGACGGCCAGCTTGACGCCCCTCTCGCCCAGCACAGCCTCGTAGTAGTCGCACACCTTCGCCAACTCCACGCCGACATCCACCGGCTCCTTGACCACCTGCGTCCGCGGGTTCTCGGCCCTCGCCAGGAACAGCAGGCTCTCGATCAGCCGGGACAGCCGCCCGCACTCCTCCAGGGCCGAGGCCAGCACGTCCCGGTACTCGTCCGGGGTGCGGGGCTTGCCCAGGGCGACTTCGACCTCGCCCCGCAGGTTGTTGACCGGGGTGCGGAGTTCGTGGGCGATGTCCGCCGAGAACCGGGCCAGCCGGGTGAACGACCCTTCGAGCCGGTCGAGCATGAGGTTGAAGGTGTCGGCCAGGGCGAGCAGTTCGGCGGGCAGGCCGTCCGGTTCGATCCGCTCTCCGAGGTTCGCCGGGTCGATCCGCCGGGCCGTGGCCGTGACGACGTGGACGGGCCGCAGCCCCCGGCGGGCGATTTGATAGCCGACGACCACGCACCCCGCCAACGCCGCCCCCAGCACGACCCACAGGTGCCGGCGGTACTCGGCCAGCAGTTCGACTTCCTGGTGGCGGTCCATCGCTGCCTGCACGGTGTACCCCGACCGCCCCGGCGGGCCACCGGCCACCCGCACGGCCATGACCCGGAGCGGCGTCCCGTCGCCGGCCCGCCGGTCGCTGCCGTTCTGGAAGTCGGCGTTCGCCGGCGGGAAAGCGGACGGGTCGAGTAGCTTCGCCATCCCCGGCGTCTCCACCAGCACCCGCCCGCCGTCGTCCAGCAGCCGGACGTACACCTGCGTGTGCTGACGGCTCTGGAACTCCTGCTCGGCCTCCTGCCGCACCGCCACCAGATCGTCGGGCCGGTCGGCCAGCAAGTCCCGCAGGACACGCACCTGATCGGCAATCTGGTTGTCGTCCTCCCGGTCGAGGCTGCGGCCCAGCATCCAGTACAGGAAGCCGACCGCGGACGCGATCATCACGAAGGCGGACCCGGCGTACCACGCCGTCAGCCGGGCGGCGAGGGACCACGGCGGCTTCGGGGCGGGGCGACAGTCCTCACCGGCGGTCTTCGAGGACATACCCCACCCCCCGGACGGTGTGGATCAGCTTGGCGTCGAACGGGTCGTCCACCTTAGCCCGCAGCCGCCGCACATGCACGTCCACCACGTTGGTGTCGCTGTCGAAGTTCACGTCCCACACCTGCTCCGAGATGAGCGTGCGGGACAGCACCTCCCCGGCCCGCCGGGTCAGCAGGGACAGCAGGGCGAACTCCTTCGGGGTCAGGTCGAGCCGCTGCCCGCCCCGGCTCGCCCGGTGCCGAACCACGTCGATCTCGATGTCGGCCACCGTCAGGGTGTCGGGTTGGCGGGCGGGGCCGCGTCGGAGGAGGGAGCGGACGCGGGCCAGCAGTTCGGAGAAGGCGAACGGCTTCACCAAGTAATCGTCGGCACCGAGTTCCAAACCCTTCACCCTGTCGTCTACGGCGTCTTTGGCGGTCAGGAACAGCACCGGCGTCGGACGGTTCTCCTGCCGGACGGCGGCGACGACCGCCCACCCGTCGAGGCCGGGCAGCATCACGTCGAGGACCACCGCGTCGTAGGCGACGGTGCGGGCCATGTGCAGGCCGTCGTCGCCCCGGCGGGCGACATCGACCACGAACCCGTTCTCCTCCAGCCCCCGTTGCAGGTAGGCGGCGGTCTTCTCCTCGTCCTCGACTACCAGAAGTCGCATCGTCCGCTCCCTCCCCATGCCACCTACCCGGCGACGAGGAAATAGACCCCGGCCCCGACAAGTACGAATTCGATGAGCAGGGCGAACACCCGCTCGGAAACCCGATCCACCAACCGCTTGCCGAGGTACGACCCGGCGACCAGGACCACACCGAGCATCACGCCGACGGTGACGTTGTTCGGGGTCAGGAGCGACGTGCCGCCGTAGACCCCCAGCTTGGTGACGTGCATGACCAACGCCGTCATCGCCTCCGTGCCAATGTATGCCCCCTTGACCAGCCCGAAGGCGAGGAAGAACGGGGCCATCAGCGGCCCGACGCTCCCGACCAACGCCGACAAGAAGTTGCCCCCAGCCCCGACGGGGGCGAACCACCACGCCTTCATCCGCCGCTCGCCGGGCTTCCTGATGTGTCGATGAACGACCACCAGCAGGAGGAACCCGCCGAGGAGGCGGGTGAGGAGCGGTATCGGGGCCGTTGCGAACAGGATGCCGCCGACGACCCCGGCGGGGACGCTGCCGAGGGCGAACCAGCCGACCACCGGCCACGCGATCTCGCGGCGGTTGAACCACGCCCGGCTCGCGTTGCCGAGCAGTTGGGCGACGGTCAGGATCGGCACCGCGTCCTGCACCCCGAACACGGCCACCAGCACCGGCAGCAGGACCGCCGCCCCGCCGAACCCCGTGACCGCCGACAGGACGGACGCAACCAGTGCGACGGCGACCAGGAGGATGACGGCGAGGGGGTCGTTCATGTCGCGGATCGCGTCCCGTTCGGGGGCGGCAACCGAAGAATGAACCGGCTCCCGCGTCCGGGGGTGCTCGCCACGGCGAGGTGCCCGCAGTGGGCGTCCGTAATCCGCTTCGCCACCGCCAACCCCAGGCCCGACCCGTCCACCCCCCGACGGCGGGCCTCGTCCGACCGGACGAACGGCTCGAACACGCGGGCCGCGTCCGCCTCGCCCAGCCCGATCCCGGCGTCCTCGACCGACACCT
The DNA here is from genome assembly GCA_046350095.1 of Gemmataceae bacterium. Taxonomy (GTDB): domain Bacteria; phylum Planctomycetota; class Planctomycetia; order Gemmatales; family Gemmataceae; genus Urbifossiella. Next base: position 384,793 of record JAXMBA010000007.1, on the reverse strand, counting down.
CGACCGACGATCCGACGGTGCCGACCCGGACGGTGATCGGCGTGCCCGGCGGGCTGTACTTGCAGGCGTTGTCCACCAGCACGTCCACAACTTCACCGAGCAGCACCGGATGCACGTCCGCCACGACTGTGGACGCTTCGACGCGGAGGTCCGCCGCCCGCGGGTGGTCCGCCCAGCCGGTGCGGACGTGTTCGGGCAGCCACGCCCCCAGGTCAACCGGTTCTTTTCCCGGCAGCCCGGCGTCGGCGTCCGAGCGGGCGAGGAACAGCAGGGCCTCGACCACCTTGCGGAGCCGGTCGGCCTGCCGGCGGACCGACCCCAGCACCCGCCGGTACTCGGCCCCGTCCCGGTCCCGCCGGAGGGCCACCTCGACCTGGCCGAGCAGGGCAGTCAGCGGGGTGCGGAGTTGGTGGGACGCCTCGGCGGTGAACCCCCGCTGCCGCTCGAACGCCTCCTCCACCCGCCCCAAGAGGGCGTTGAACGCCAGCCCCAGGTCGGCCAACTCGTCCCTCGCCGGGGCGACGGGCAGTCGGACGCCGAGGTCGGCGGCGGTCATGTCGCGGGCTGCGTTCGCCATCCGGGTGACGGGCCGCAACGCCCACCGGCAGACGGCCCGGCCCGCGACGGCGGCGAGCAGCCACACCGCCAGCGACACCCCGGCGAGGACCGCCGCCAGTTCCCGCAGGGTGGCCCGGACGGGTTCCAGGGACGCCCCGACCGTGACCACCAGGGCCGGGAACTTCTGCTCCGGCCCCGTCGCCGGGGCGAACGTCGCGGCGGGGTTCGCGGCCTCGACCCGCTCCTGCCGCACCAGCCACCGGCCCTCCTGCCACCGCACCTTCTTGGCTGGCCGCTGCGTCTCCCGCAAGTGGGCGGCGGCGTCGGCCAGGAAGTCGGCGGCGTCCGCCGGCACCGCCCGGTCCACCGCCTTCCCGTCCGGGTCCGTGACCGACCACACGATCCCGTCCCCGCCGGCCCCGGACCCGACCGGCAGCCGCCGCTCGGCGGGTTCCCACTCCACCCCGTCCGGCTTGATCTCAGCAGCGGCGACCAGCACGCTCGCGGCGGCGGTCAACCGCTCGTCGGCCCGGCGGTACAGGTGGTCGCTGGCGACGAGGTACAGGGCGGTCGAGAACCCGGCCAGCACGACGGCCAGGGCGGTGAGGGCGAACACCGTCAGGCGGGTAGTCAGGGTCACGCCTCGACCCCCGCTTCGATCCCGAATTGGTAGCCCCGGTTACGCAGGGTGTGGATCAGCCGCGGGCCGCGGGCTTCGAGCTTCTTACGGAGTTCCATGACGTGGACTTCGAGGGTGTTCGACAGCCCGTCGTACCGCTCGTCCCAGACGTGCTCGTAGATGCGGGTGCGGCTCAGCACCTCGTTCGGGTGCCGGAGGAAGAACACCAGCAGGGCGTACTCTTTGGCGGTCAACGGGATCGGCTGCCCGGCCCGCTCGACCCGCTGGGTGGCGAGGTCGGCGGTCACGTCGGCGTGGCCCAGCCGCGTGCCGGTCGCCTGGGTCTGGCGGCGGGCCAAGACCCGGACGCGGGCGAGCAGTTCCTCGAATGCGAACGGCTTGCACAGGTAGTCGTCCGCCCCGCCGTCCAGCCCCCTCACCCGGTCGGATACCGCGTCACGGGCGGTCAGCATCAGCACGGGGGCGGCGTGCCCGGCCTGGCGGAACCGCTTCAACAGGCCCAGCCCGTCGGTGCCCGGCAGCCACCAGTCGAGCAGTACCACGTCCCAGGCGGCGGACTTGAGGTGGTGCCACCCGGCCTCCCCGTCCGCCGCTCGCTCGACCGCGTACCCCTCTTCGCGGAGGCCGCGGACCACGAAGTCCGCGATCTCGTCCTCGTCCTCGACCACCAGGATGCGGAACCCCATGCCGGCACTCCCACGGGCACGCCCGGCGGGGCCGGGTGCCCCGCCGGAGGTCGCGTCACTTCTTCTCTTCCTTGATCTCGGTCGCCCCCTTGAGCTTGCCGTCGGGCAGCACCTCGACCTCCCACTTCTTCTTGTTCTCGTCCACCAACTTGGCCTCGTAGTAGTCGAGCGTCTCCTTGCCGTCGGCCACCTTCGTCACCGACTCCACGATCTCGTACTTGGCCTTCGGGTACTTCTCCTCGAACGTCTTCGCCACCGCCTTCGGCAAGTCCTTGAACTCGATCTCCTGCTCGATCAGGGTGATCGCCCCGGCCTCGGTGACGGTCACGTCGATGGCCTTGCCGTCCTTCTTGAGCGTCACCTCGTACACCACCTTGTCCCCGTCCTTCTCCTTCGACGCCTCCTTCATGTCGACCTTCGGGAACCGCTTCTCGACGGCCTCCTTGACCGCCTTCGGCAGCTTGTCCAGGGGCACCTTCTCCTCGTCCGCCCGGACGCCGACGACGGCCAGCAGCCCCACGCCCAGGGCGATCACGCACGCGAACTTGCTCATACTCACCTCGGTGTTGGTCGGAACCGTGTCCCGCACGGCACCGGGATCGTACCGGGGCCGGGTAAGTGGACCGTGAGCCGGGGGTAAATCTTTTCTTATCCGCCGGTCACGGCCCGCTCAGGCGACCCGGCTACCATCCACCGCGTTCTGGCACCACACGCCGAACCGGAGGCACGCGATGGCCGGACGCAACGGGGTTTTGGGGCGGGCGAACGGGTGGCTGCACCGCCACTTCCTGTGGCTGCTGGTCGGGGCGTACTTGCTCGCCGCCGTCTGGCCGTGGGCGGGATCGGCCATCCGCCACACCACCGTGCTGGACACGGGCATGGCGGGAACGATCTCGCTGCCGATGGTACTCCTCGCGTTCCTGCTGTTCCACGCGGGACTGGCGGCGGACGCGACCGACTTGGCCGGGGTGGTGCGGAGGCCGGTGGCCCTGCTCGCCGGGGTCGCGGCGACCGTCGCCGTGCCGCTGGCCGTCGTCGCGGGGCTGGCGGCGGTGTTGGGGTGGAGGCACGACCCGGACGAGGCCCGGTGCCTGATCGCCGGTCTGGGGATCGTGGCGGCGATGCCGGTGGCCGGGTCGTCCGCCGCGTGGTCCCAGCACGCGGGCGGGAGTGCCGCCCTGAGCCTCGGCCTGGTGGTCGCCTCGACCGTCCTCAGCCCGCTCACCACCCCGCTCGCCCTTGCTGCCGTCGGCCCCCTGAATGCGGACGGCAACACCCCCGGACTACTCGGCCCCGGCACCGTCACGTTCCTGGTCGTGAGCGTGGTGATCCCGTCTGTAGCCGGCATGGTTCTGCGACGGCTCATCGGGCCGAAGGTGGTGTCCTGCGTCCAGCCCGGCTTGAAGGCGGCGGGGACGCTCGTGCTGCTGGTGCTGTGCTACGCCAACGCGACCGCCTCCCTGCCGTCCGTCGCCGCCGCCCCGGATTGGGACTACCTGGCGTTGGTGGTCGCCGCCGTGGGCGTGCTGTGCGGGAGCGGGTTCGCGGCGGGGTGGGCGGTGGCCCGGCTGGTCGGGGCCGGCGACTCGCAGCGGCGGTCGCTGGTGTTCGGCCTTGGAATGACGAACAACGGCACCGGGCTGGTGATGGCCGGAGCCGCCCTGTCGGGGGTGCCGGCGGCGATCCTCCCGGTGCTGGCGTACAACCTCGTCCAGCACCTCTTCGCCGGGGCCGTGAGCCGGCGGCTCGCGTCCGAGTGCTGCGAACACGCCTCGGCTACCACCGGCACGCCGGCCTCGACGCTGGGTGCCGAGTACACACCCCTCACCAGGGCGTGAGTGAGTCGAGCTTCGGATCGGGTAGACCGAACAGACCCCGCTCACCCGTTAGAAGGGCTGGACTTCGCCCTCGGACACCGACACGATGCCGGCTCCATGATCCGCGAGGGCCTTAAACAGCCGTTCCCGATCCTCCTCGTACATGAACGGGAGGTCGTTCGTGTGGGCCACCACGAGGGTATGGACCAGCCCGGCGTTCACCACATCCCGCAGGTACAGGTGGTCGCGGTTGACCAGGAAGCCTGCCAGCTTCCAACCGTTCTTCTCACAGCATTGGGTGATCTCGGCCTGCTGCCGTTCCATCGTCGCCCGCGAGTTACACCCGACGTATCCGACCACGGACATCATGTTCTCCTGGCGGTCGCTTTCCGAGGCGTCTGGGGCGACGGGAGCATTTTATCGAACTGACGGCAAGTTGACGGTCGCCAGCATCCCGTAACAGATGGGGTCGATCCCGTGGCTCCGAGCCGTTCCCGGCGTGCATCACGTTGCCCCCGCAGCTTTGCGGGTACAACCAGACCCCGTGAGACGCCCCAGGCCGACGCCGGGTACAACCAACGGTACAACCAAGAAGTCCGGGAACGATGGGCCGGTTCCGAACGAACGTCGCAATTGGTTGTACCCGGCGAGGCCAAAGTTTGGGTACAACCAAGTTCGTGAGGGGTGATGACGACAACGACCAAGACAAAGAAAAACGCCGCAAATGCTTCCATTTGCGGCGTTTACGTCAGAGCCGCCTCAGAGATTTGAACTCTGGACCCCAGCTTTACGAATGAGCAGCACATCGGTTGTGCTATCCCTCGCCAAGCTGAGTCAGCCCTAGCCCACGCTCGACAAGTCTTTATTTTTCAACAGCTTATGATAATATCTGGTCTTCAACGTCCGGTCTTGCCACGTCTGACCATGCCATCCTGAGCCTAGAATGGGGGCAAACACGGGGGCAAACGACCTCGGATGAACCCCATATCGGAGGATCAACAATGGCATGGCTCCAAAGGAAACTTACGACGGTCTACGTCAATGGTGACGGCAACGGCACCCGCGTCCCGAAGGGGACGCCGGGGGCGATCAAGCAACAGATCGAATCGGAGAAGTGGTACGGCTGCTGGAAGGACGGCGGGAACAAAGTGATGGTGCCGCTGGCGACCGACAAGCAGGCAAGTCAGGCGATGCTCACCGACATCATCCGCCACCGGGAGCGGGGCGAGGCGGGGCTGGTGAACCCGTACAAGCCGCACCTCGAACGGGCGGTCGAGGAACACATGGTCGAGTATCTGGCGGCGCTCACCCAAGAAGGTCGCACGCCGTTCTACATGCACGAGAAACAACGCATCCTCAAGCTGATCTTCCGCACCGCCGGCATCAAGAAGCTCGCCGAACTGACCGCCGACCGCCTCGACCGCTACTTGGCGGGCATGACCAAAGGCACGGGCAAGGTCCGTGGTTTGCCCGTCGCTGCCAGCACGAAGATGGTTCATCGCACGGCGGCGAATGCGTTCGCTGTCTGGCTCAAGAAGAAGGGGCGGCTCCCCGTCAACCCGCTTGAGAACGTCGTCAAGCCACAGGGCAAGCCGGTGCGGGAGCGCCGGTCGCTCACCCCGACTGAACTGCAAAAACTACTCGCCGCCACGCGGGAACGCCCGCTGCGGGAAGCCTCGGTCAATAAGGGTGGGCGACGACCGGACGGCTTACCCAAGACAGCGGTGCGGGAGTGGGCGGCGGACCTTCAACCCGAAACGCAGGAACGCTACCGGCTGCTCGGACGGGAGCGGGCGTTGTTGTACAAGACGGCGGTGCTGACCGGGCTGCGGCAAGCCGAACTTGCTGCCCTCCGGGTCGCCTTCCTCAACTTGGACCGAAAGCCGGTCCCGGCCCTCGAACTGCCGGGCGAGTTCACCAAGAATGGCGAAGACGCCAAGCTGCTGTTGGTCCCGGCCCTCGCCGAAGAGTTGCGGCAGTGGGTCGCCGACACGGGCAAGAAACGGACCGATCCGTTATTCACGGTGTCGGGCAAGGCGAACAAGATTTTCCGCCGCGACCTGCGGGCGGCGGGGATCGCCTACCGGGACGACCTCGGACGGGTTGCCGACTTCCACGCCCTTCGGCACTCGGCGAACACGATGCTCGGCGTGGCCGGCATCCCGCCGAAACTGCGGCAACTCTTTATGCGGCACTCGGACATCCGGCTCACCACCGCCACCTACGACGACGACAGCCTCTACGAGATGGAGCCGGCCATCAAAGCACTTGAAGCCCTCGACCTGCGATAACCCGCCCCGCTCGCCCACTTTCGCCACCACCGGCCTTACAATGGACGGGTGGCGCGGTGGGCGTGTCGCATTTTCGGCCGCAAACCCCGCTTGGGCAAAACCAGATGATCGTGACCGGCACCGCGAGCGCAGCTGGCGCGTCGGCGAACAGGCGAAGGAGCATCGCCATGCACACACACGACCCGTCCGAAGAACCCGTCTTCCTCGACTGCAAGGACGATCCCGATTACTTCGAGGGCAGGTACGAACCGGCCACTCCGCCAGTCGGCATGACATGGTGGGAAGGCCGGTGGCCGATGGGGGGCATCAATGCCGTGAGCGATCTGGAATGGTGGATCGAGTCAGTGTTGGAGGAGATGATTTCTCTTCAAGGGTACGACACACTGGCCGGCATCGGGGTGGGGGTGGGTATTCAGGCGCTCAAGAACGCCGACCGCTACCTCGGTCAGTACGGGAAGGGCGACCACCCGCCCCGGCCCCCGGCCGACCAGTTACAGGGCGTCGAGCAGGTTGAAGACGCGCTCGAAGCCGTCCTCCGCTACTTGCGGCAGCAGAGCCAACCGGCCACCGCCGTCGTCGGGCAAGGAGCGCCGCCGCCGGCCACAGCGGAACAAACGCCGCCGTTGAGAAGTTGGACCCAGCCGAAGCTGGACGCCGCGATCCGCGAGTACGCCGCCCGCCGTGCCGGGGCGTTGAAGTCGTTGAGGGAAGCCGTACAAGGCGACCGCAAAGGGGCAGTCGAGTCGGCCCGAGATATGTTCGGCCGGAACGAGATCGCCAGAGCGCTCGGGGTGAAATCGAGGGCGATGATCTCGAAGTCGGAGGCGTGGACCGAAATCGCTGACGACCTGCGCCTGCGCCCCCGGCCAGACGGGTATCGCGGACTGAAACGCTCGGGGAAGATCGGCTTCGACAAAGCGGCGGACGACAAGGCCGAGGCCGGAGGCGATCCCGTGGCCGACGCGGTGGAATGGCACGAGGAGGTCGGGGGCGCAGGCGGTGAAATGACGGAGAAAGCCGCCATCGCCTACGTCCGCAAACACCTGACGGGCTACGAAGCCAACGCGATCATCGAAAACATTGAGAGCGGCGTCGTGCCGCCCGAGCGCGTTGTGAAGATGGTGAAAACTCTGCTCGAAAACCGCGACGACAATCGCCCCCGCCGCCGTCGGTGACGCCCTTCCATCCCCAGTGGTCATGACCACCCCGAACTGGTCATGACCACTTTCTCACCCGATTTCATCGGGAAGCCGCTGGTCATTTCACTTTTTTGTGACCGCTCGCCTTCTTGTTGAGCAGTGCCGAGTTCGCCGCACGGTGAACCCGACACGCAACACAAGAAGGAGAGCAATGTCACCACCGACAACCAAACCAGTCCCCACGGTCGGGGAAATCGCCCGGCGACTCGGTGAGTCGCTGCACCGGATCGAATACGTCATCCGGTCCCGACACATCCAGCCCGTCAGCCGAGCGGGTCATGTCCGCATCTTCACCGAGTCGGATGTCGTCCTCATCGGGGACGAACTGCGACTGATCGACGCTCGGTATGAGCAGGCTTCGGACGACGCAACGCCCGTCACGGGTATAGGAGAGGCATCATGACCATCCCGTTGCTCACCAAGAGTGAAGCTGCGGATCGGCTCCGCATCTCTGTGCGATCCCTCGACCGGCTACGGTCGGTCGGGGCCATTAGGGCCGTCAGGGTCCGCGGCTCGGTGCGGATCGCCGAAGCCGAAATCGAGAAGTTCATCACCAAGAACACGGCGAAGTCCGTGAACCAACCGAAGGAGTTTTTTCCGTGAACAGCACCATCATGAAGAACACGAAGCACGACCGGACAGCGATCCGGGAGTTCCTGCTACACCTTGCCGGGGAACTCAAGAAGCAGCAGTTGGCTCTGAGTGGCCAACTCTTACCGCCGAAGTTGAACTTGGGCGTTCTCCAGTTCCGCTCCAAGTACGGATCGAACCTGCTTCCTGACGCCGAAACGCTCGACCTACCCCCCCCACACCCTCGGCGACGAACCCCAGCGTGATGCCGCTCGGCAGTCACTCATCCGGCGTCGGGGCGAGCAGATGAAGCAAGTCATGGGACTGCTCGAACTGCTTGGCGAACTCACGATCAGCGCCCCGCAGGTTACGGGATAGCGAAGCTGGGTTCAGGCTCGGCCGCGTCAGCGGCCGGACCATTCGACCAGATGCGATGCACGCTCGTTAGGTGATTGGGAGGAGAAGAGGAGAGGGAACGCATGACCCGTTTCGGGACAAACCAAGTCCCGAAACGGGACGCACGATTGCCACGGTAACGGTTATTAACCGGACTGCCGAATCCCCCGATCAGCACTATTAACCGGGTCAAACCGTTCCCACGGCAAACCCTTACTTTGCACGGGTTCTTCCGCTCGCTGTGGGGGTAGCGCTGGGCGTTTCAGACCGGCTCGACTTAATCCCGTTCTTGATGCAGCACGGGTAATCTCGCGGCCTGCTGGGAGGACGTTCGTGATGCCGGTGAGCAGAAACGACGGGCGAAAGCATAGATACCAGCGGAGGACAACCATGACAGAGATGAACAACCATGAAGTCGTCAGCGACGGTCTGGAACGGGTGGTCGAAGCCGCCCGGTTCTTGGGCGTGAGCCGGTCGCTGATTTACAAGCTGATCGACGCGGGCGTGCTGCCCTCCGTGAAGATCGGCAACGCCCGACGCATCCCGATCCGTGCCGTGCGTGATCTGGCGGCGGACCATGTGGTTCGCCATCCCCACCCCGACGGACGGTGACGACAAGAAAGAAGCCGCCGTGTCACCGGCGGCTTCACACAAGGTTGATTTAACCCCATCAGGAAAGAGAGTGTCCGATGACTGCTACCGCCACGACCACCACGCCTCCTATCGAGGTATCTATTCACGATGCCGCCGAAACCGGCACCAAGCCCTTCAAGCCGGCGACCCAAAAGCCACCGGCACCGGACCCCTTCGACCCGGCGAAGTTGCGGCTCACCCAGAGCATGACCGCCGCTCTGGGCGTCAAGAAACTGCTGACGACCGTGCCCGTGAAGAAGCCGGTGAAGGAATGGTTCGTCCGCTCGCACCCCGACGCCGCCTACCGGCTGGAAACCTTCGTCGTCGAACTCAAGGAGGATGGCGAAACCTACCTCGTCGCCCCGGAGTTCTGGAACGCCCTCGCCGGCGAAAGCACGTTCAGCGCCCGGCTACTCGTCACCGCCATCAACAAGCAGGGGACGGTGTTCCTCTGGCCGATCCGCCTCCCTTCCCCGGACGGTCGGCACGACGACTGGAGCAAGTCGTCGATGGAGGCGGCGAACATCGCCATGCGTGGGTGGGTTCGGGTCCAGTCGAATATGAGCCTGGGAGCCTACGAGGTCTACGAGGCAAGCGGGAACCTCGGCGACCCGGAATGGCCGGACCTGCCGCTGAACGAACTGCTGCGGATCGCTTTCAAAGACCGCTACATCGACTCGCTCGACCACCCGGTCCTGAAGCGGCTCAGAGGGGAGGCGTGACCGTGGACCCGCTACACCCCTTCAAGGATGTGTGGCTGGGCGACTTCGAGTTCAACGCCCAGGCCGGCGAGCGCCCTTCGCCGGTCTGTTTCGTGGCTCGTGAACTTCGCTCCGGCCGACTCCTCCGGTTCTGGACCGACGAACTTCGGGCGATGCAGCAGCCGCCCTTCTCGACCGGACCCGACACGCTGTTCGTCGCCTATTACGCCTCGGCCGAGTTGGGCTGCTTTCAGGCACTCGGCTGGCCGATGCCCGCCCGTGTCCTCGACCTGTATTGCGAGTTCAAGTGCCGCACGTCCGGCTTGAAAACCCCCTGCGGGTGCGGACTGCTCGGTGCGCTCGCCTTCTTCGGGTTCGACAGCATCGACGCCACCGATAAGGACTCAATGCGAGCGCTGGTCTTACGGGGTGAGCCGTTCACCGCCGACGAGCGCACCGCCGTCCTCGATTACTGCCAGACCGACGTAGACGCGCTGGCGAAGCTACTACCTGCGATGGCTCCCAACATCGACCTGCCGCGAGCGCTGCTCCGGGGTCGGTACATGTCTGCGGTAGCCCGAATGGAATGGCGAGGCGTGCCGGTTGACACCGACGCTTTGACGTTGTTCCGGGACAACTGGCAGTCGATCCAAGAGCGGCTGATCGAGCGGATCGACAAGGACTACTGCATTTTCGACGGTCGGACCTTCAAAGCTGACCGCTGGGCGGCATGGCTATCGGCGAACGGGATACCGTGGCCCCGGCTGCTGTCCGGCGACTTGGCGATGGACGATGACACGTTCCGTGAAATGGCGAGGTCGTTTCCTTCTGTAGCTCCGGTGCGGGAACTGCGAACCACCCTCGCCCAACTGCGGCTGAACGAACTGCCGGTCGGCTCGGACGGGCGGAACCGCTGCATGTTGTCGGCGTTCGGCTCGCGGACGAGCCGGAACCAGCCGAGCAACAGCAAATTCATCTTCGGGCCGTCGGCGTGGCTACGGTCACTCATTCGCCCCGATCCGGGGACGGCGGTGGCGTACATCGACTGGTCGCAACAGGAACTCGCCATCGCCGCCGCCCTCTCCGACGACAAGAAGATGCAGGACGCTTACCAGTCCGGCGACTTCTACTTGAGCTTCGCACGCATGGCCGGGGCAGTGCCGGCCGGTGCCACGAAGGACACTCACGCCGGGGTCCGCGACCAGTTCAAGACGGTGGCGTTGGGCGTGCTTTACGGGCTGTCGGCAGAGGGGTTGGCGAGAAAACTGAACGTACCGCCCGTTCGTGGCCGCGACCTGCTGCGGATGCACAAGGACACGTTCAAGCAGTTCTGGCGCTGGTCCGACGCGGTACAGGACGAAGCCATCCTCGCCGGACGGCTCCGAACCGTCTTCGGCTGGACCGTTCACGCCGGCGACGACCCGAACCCCCGGTCGTTGAGAAATTTCCCGATGCAGGGCAACGGTGCAGAGATGATGCGACTGGCGTGCTGCTTGGCGACTGAGCGGGGTATCGGGCTGTGCTGCCCCGTCCACGACGCCCTGTTGATCGAAGCCGGTGCCGACGACATCGACGCTGCTGTTGCAGCGACCCAGCAGGCCATGCGGGAGGCGAGCGAGATCGTGTTGGACGGATTCACCCTCCGCACCGATGCGAAGGTGGTTCGTCACCCTGAGCGGTATTCGGACAAGCGAGGGCAGGTGATGTGGGAGACGGTCTGCGAGTTGTGCGGGAGGTTGCCAGCATGAGCGCCACCCACCCCGATTTCTTCGCCGATCTCGACCGACTCCGACGGCTCTCTCAGCCGCCGCCGCCGCCTGAACTCAGCCCGCCGCCCCAACCCAAGCCGAAAAGGATGACGGGTGAGTTTTTGAAGGGTCCGATCCCGCTGCCCTGGCTGACGACCGCCTCGAAGTTGTCCGGGAAAGCCCCGCTCGCCGTGGCACTGGCGATCTGGTTCGAGGCGGGGCGGCGGAAGTCGAACGAGGTAAAGCTGACGACCGCCATCTTGCAGCGGTTCAGCGTGAACCGGAAGGCGAAGTACACCGCGCTGGCCGCACTCGAAGCGGCCGGATTGATCCGGGTCCGGCGGCAACCCCGCAAGAACCCGGTCGTAACCATTCTCGCCCCGGCCACGGCCGGGGCGGTCGGTACAAACTCTTTATTCCCTTTGGAGGAACATGATTGATGATCGAAACGTGAAAGCCCTGGAAGCGATCCACGGAGTGAACTGGTCGCAGTTGGTCGAACTCGAACCCGGCCTGCTCGGCCTGCTGTCACAGGCGGTCGCCGTTGGCTTCTTGTGCAGGGACGAGTGGGATGTGGAACGGGAGTGGTCGCCGTTCAAGAGCCGGATCGCCGATCTGGTCGGCTTCCACAGCAAGCACCGTCGCCACCCGACGCTCGGTAGCTACAAGGCATACGAGGTCGTCTACTGGAAACTCCACAACGCCCTCACCGGCGACCTGCTGGACGATGACTGAGCCGCGACCGGCTCGACCACAAGGGCCGTGCCGTCATACCGACGGTGCGGCCCGGTTGCATTTCTGGAAACCGAGAAACCCTCTGCAAATCCTCTAATAGTCGGTTCCCTACGGCGCGACAGTAGGCGAACTCCGTACCCCACCTTCATTGTTCTCGCAGCCGGTCGCGTACATACAGCATGACGTTCAGCGAATGGTTCTACGCCGACGAAGGGCTTCTCCTTCCCGACAAGCCGCGGTGGGTCGGCATGTCCCGCATCAACCCGTGGCCATGTACCAACGCCGAACGCCGCCGGCTGATGCCCCGAAAGCCGAAGCCGCCGCAGCCCTTCGCCCCAACCGTCTCGAAGGTCGTGAGCAACCCCATCCGGCCCCCGGTCAAGCCGCTGCCGGCTGTCAAGCCGTTCAAGCCGGTCGCCCGGACTCCGCTCCCAAAGTGGTGATTACTCTCCCGAAGCAATTCCGAGCGAGCCTCGCCCAGAGTGGACGACTGACATCCCGTTGTCACTCGACCGGCGCTACCATTGACTACGACGCCGAAACCGCTCCCCGAGGAACGACGAGGAGGAGATCGAAGTGACGACCGTGGCCTACCTGAACCGCTGGTCCCACCTGTATCACCTGATGCTCGCCGTCGTGGACGGCGACGTTCATCGGCGGATCGACAGCCGGTTCTGCACGTCGCTCGGCGAGGCCCGCCGAGTGCTGGGGCGGTGGCGGGACGAACATGCCATCCCCGACCAGCACGTCCACGACAACAGCGACACCGACCTCGACGTTCTGTTCGCTCAGATGGACGTGGACTTCGACGGCGTGGATGAGAGCATCGAAGCGGGGACAGTCTCCTGCCCGAAGGGACGCGCCCGTTGGTCGCTGCCGGGCGCGTTCGTTTCCGCCGTTTCCCATCATAACTACGGCATGAACTTCATCACCTTCAAGCAGTACGTCGAGTTACGGGAAGGGCTGCTGCTCCCAGACCGCCCACCGGCGAAGGGGCTGAGCCGCATCCACCCCTTCCCGACCACCGACGCCCACCGTCGCCGCCTCAAGCCGAAGCCGGTGAAAGTCGCCAACCCGTTCACGCCGACCATTCGACCCGTCGCCAAGTCGTGCCGAACCACATCATCCCGAAGTTGCCCCGCCCTCGTCCTTGACCAGCGACGAAGCGTGGTGGCGTGACTCGTGTTGCAGAATTAACAATTCGGCGACTCGAACGAAATCTCAACAGAAAAGGAACCCTTTGGCCGCGCCCCCACGCGGCTACGTCGGGTTCCTTTTCTCTTCTCTTCAATTCTGTGAGTTTTCCAGCGGTGCAGCGGGCAAGCCGGCGTGTGCGTCCAACAGCTTCCAGTAGTACTGGCAGCGCAACCTGAGCAACTCACCCAATCGCTACAATCCGTCAAGTTGCCTCGCGCCGAGGACCGATATGAGTCCGAGACGTCGACATCGTCTCGGCATGTTCGCGGGTCGTTGCGGGGGTGGGGTGTAATCGCCGCAATCGGTCGCACTTGGGCTGTAAGGATGATCCGAGATGAAGATGAAGTATCACCCGCACCTCACGGTTTGGTTGCTGACCGCGATCTGCCTCGTGCCGACCCGCGCCGCCGCTCAAGAGCCCCCAGCCTCGGTTCAAACGCCGCTTTCGGGACTCCCGACGACCCAAGTTCCGCCGCTCGCGCCGGATGGGACTCCCGAACCCCGGCTGAATGAACCCGGCACCGCCCCCGACGGCCGCGCGCTGTTGGTCAAGCCGAACGCCGGTTCGAACTACACTCCGGGCGAAGGCGCGACGATCTCGATGCTGAACGACACCAGCCGACTCAAGATCGGGGCGACCTTGTCGGGTCTGGGCGTCTTCAGCACCAGCCGTCCGTTCGCATCGGGCCTTCCGTTGCTTTTGGGGCCCGGAGATCCGACCGGTCAGGCCACGAATACCTTCGACCTCCACGGGCGGCAGAGTTCGATTGACGCTCGGTTCTCTGGTCCGGAGGTTCTTGGGTTCACTCCCGGAGCCGAAATCCTCGTCAATTTCTTCAACGACACCATCACGAATGACAATTATGGCCTCTTGGTCTACTACGCTTATGGCGAACTCAAGAACGACCAGATGCGGTTCGCGGCCGGTCTCCAGCGGGACATCTTCAACCCCGTCGGCCCCACGGTGATACCGATGAGTTACCTCTACGGCTCCGGTAACGCGGGATCGTATCGCGGTCAGATTCGATTCGAGCGCTACTGCCACTTCGACGACGGCTCCCAACTGACGTTTCAGTTCGGGCTGAGTGAGCCCATTTCCACGCTCGTCCGCAACTCGCTCAGAGACCCGCTTGTCGAAGACAACGGCTTTCCAAACCTCGAAAGTCGCGTGGCATTGGGCGGTGGCGAGATTCAGGAGTTCATGGGTGGGCGAAAACAACGCCCGGTCGAGTTCGGTGTTTCCGGCGTTGTCGGTCAGATCCGAATTACGAGGGTGTCACCTGGCGATCCCGTTCCTGAACGCTACGTCGATAACATCTGGGGCCTCGGGTGCGACTTGCAGTGGGCCGTGACGGACCGATTGGGCGTGAAAGCCGAAGCCTTCGTTGGCCAGACGTTGGGCGAATACAACGCCGGGGTCTTGCAAAACTACAACTCGGAGACCTTCCGGCCGATCCGAACCAAGGGCGGCTACGGCGAGATCTACTACTACTTGAATCCCAAGGTCCACGTCCACTTCGGCTACGGCATCGACAACCCGCTCAGACGCGATCTCGCGCCTGGGCAGATCGCGTGCAATCAGACGTTCTTCAACACCTTCTTGTGGGATGTCAGCAAGACCTTCCAGATCGGGTTCGAAGTGGACTACCGCAAGACGAATTACACCTCGCCATTGAACGACGCTGACGGAGTCATCTTCGTGACTCAGTTTCTTTGGCGATTCTAACACCGCACCCAACCTCCAGTTGCCCGCGAGCGACTACTCCGACCACGGGGGCGGGCGTCACGCGGCCGAACATGTCGCTGCAACGGCGCGGTGGATTTCGCCCCACAGGTGTCACGGTGCTCACTTGGCGTAAGGTCCGGCATCGGACACGATCACGCCGTTCCTCTTCACGTACTCGTCCCAGAGCTTCAGCAGCGCCTCGCGCTTCTCGGGGTGCTTCGCGGACAGGTCGTGCATCTCGGCGGGGTCGTCCTTGAGGTTAAACAGCTCCCAGTCGCCGGGGCCGCCGGCTCCTTTCAACAGGTACAGGAGCTTCCAGTCGCCTTGCCGGATCGCCCGATTGCCGAACAGTTCCCAGCCGAGCCAGTCCGAATCCGTGCGGGTCGCCTTCTCCCGGCCGGCGAGCAGCGGCCACATCGACTTCCCTTGCATCGGTGCAACCGTGCTCCCTTTCTGCTTCGCCGGGTGCTCGACGCCGGCCGACTCCAGGGACGTCGGCGTGATATCCATGACGTGCAGGACGGAGTGGTTGATGGACCCGGCGTGCTTGATGCCGGGGCCGCTCACGATGAGCGGGGCGCGGATGCCGCCCTCGGCCAAGACCCCCTTGAACAGGCGGAACGGCACGCTGCTGACCTGCGCCCACGGCGGGCCGTACTCGACAGCAGAACCCGGGCGGCCCCAGTTCTCCGGGCGGTTGTCGAACGTCTTGTCGAACCAGTCCTTCGCCGCGGGGGCCAACTTGGTCACCAGTTCGGCCATGTCCTCGCCGGCCGCGCCGTTGTCGGAGATGAAGACGATCAGGGTGTTGTCGTACTTGCCGGTCTTCTTCAGGTGGGCGATCAGCCGGCCGATCTGGTCATCCATGTACTCGATCATGGCCGCGTAGAGTTCCATCTTGCGGGCCACGAGTCGTCGCTGCTCGTCCGTCAGCTTGTCCCACGCCGGGATGTTCGGCAGTCGCGGGAACGTGACCACGTCCTTGCCGACGATGCCGAGCTTCTTCTGCCGATCCAGTCGCTCCGTCCGGACGGCGTCGTACCCCTTGTCGTACCGGCCCTTGTACTTGTCCCGCCACTCGGCCGGCACGGCCAGCGGGCCGTGTGGGGCCTGGTAGCCGAGGTAGGCGAAGAACGGCTTCTCGTCGCCGCCGTTCTCGTCGATGCTCTTGATGACGAAGTCGGTGAAGTACTTCGACGAGTAGTAGTCGGCTGGCAGATCCTTGACCGTCTCCCCGTTGCGGGTGAAGGTCACCTTGGGTTCCGAGGGGAGCAGTCCGAGCATGTCGGACCAGTGGCTTCCGCCCCCCTGTATAAGTGCGAAGTCCCGCTCGAACCCCCGTTTGGCCGGCCACTGGTCGGGCTTCTCGCCCAGGTGCCACTTGGCGGCCATGTAGGTGTGGTAGCCCCCGTCGCGGAGCAGGGTGGCGACGGTCGTCACGCGGGTGTTGAGGTAACCTTCGTAGCCCGGCTTGCCCCTATGCGTCGGGCCGATCCACTCGGCCATGCTGCCGAGGCCCGCCACGTGGTTGTCCGTCCCGGTCAAGAGCATCGAGCGCGAGGGGGAGCAACTGGGTGCGACGTAGAAGTTCGTGGCCCGCAGCCCCCGCGCGGCGAGCGCGTCGAGGTTCGGGGTCTTGATCTCGCCACCGAAGCAGCCGAGGTCCGAGTACCCCATGTCGTCGGCGACGATGAGCAGGATGTTCGGTTTACCCTTCGGGCCATCGCCTGCTACACAGACAGATGACACAGGCGCAAGCACGAGCGCCAGAGTTGCCAGAATCGTCATTGCCCGCGCGTTTGGCATGTCGCTACCTCCCGGTTCGTCGCCCCGGCTGGACGACAGGTGATCTTTTGCGTGCAGTACTTCACCGAATGGGTGCTGCTGTCTGTAGAAATTTCGCGAACCATGACAACCTTGCCGCTGCCGACCAGGCTGAGTGCGTCTCCCTCATTCGGTGACACTTCGGCGTGTGGTGATTAGCAGCGAATCGTCGCCTGCTCCCAGCAACCCAGAGGGGTGATTACCGACTGGACACTTGGGGGCAAACAGAGGGGCAAACACCCTCTGGAGGTCCGAAAAGACCCCGCCGGCGGGCATCGGAACTGGGACCGTTGTTTGCCCCCTTGAAGAAAAGAGGGGCAGGGCAGAAATCGACGGAAGTTCGAGAAGCGGATGACAGAAGGGACAAGGAAAAAACGCCGCAAGGTGCGACCCTTGCGGCGTTTAGATCAGAGCCGCCTCAGGGATTTGAACCCTGGACCCCGGCTTTACGAAAGCCGTGCTCTACCGCTGAGCTAAGGCGGCGGTATCCACTTTTCTGTTCAGCCCAACCCTCCTGGCCCAGCCCACTGCCCTCACATTACGAAAGCGGTGCACTACCGCTGTGCTAAGGTGGCGAATCCGTCACGGGAATTCTATCGGCCGGCGGCGGCGGCGACTACCATACTTTCCCCCGACCCCCGGAGACGACCCATGCCGCTGTTCGGCGCCCACCTGTCCGTCGCCGGTGGGCTCCACAAGGCGCCCGCGGCCGCCGCCGAGCTCGGCATGGACACCGTCCAGGTGTTCACTGCCAACCCCAACTCCTGGGCCGCCAAGAAACTCGACCCCGCCGCGGTCGCCGCCTTCAAGAAGGCCGTCGCCGACAGTGGCGTGCAGTACCCCACGGCCCACGACTCGTACCTCATCAACCTCGCTGCCCCCGACGACGGCTTGTGGCACAAGTCCATCGACGCCTTCGCCGCCGAGATCGACCGCTCCGAGGAACTCGGCCTCAGCTACGTCGTCACCCACCCGGGGGCGCACGTCGGCAGCGGCGTCGCGGCCGGCGTCGCGCGGGTGGTGTCGGCGCTGGACATCATCCTGGAGCGGTGTCGCGGCTACCGGGTTCGCGTGCTGCTGGAAACGACCGCGGGGCAGGGCACCACGCTCGGTGCGACGTTCGAGGAACTGGCCGCGATGCTCGACGGCGTGACGCAGCCGGAGCGGCTCGGCGTGTGCCTGGACACGTGCCACGTCTTCGCCGCCGGCTACCCGCTCGGCACCGCCGCCGAGTACGCCGACACCTTCGGCCGGTTCGACCGCCTCATCGGCCTGTCGCGGCTGTGCCTGTTCCACGTCAACGACAGCCTGAAGCCGTTCGGCAGCCGGGTGGACCGGCACGCCGGCATCGGCCTT
Source organism: Gemmataceae bacterium (assembly GCA_046350095.1). Taxonomy (GTDB): domain Bacteria; phylum Planctomycetota; class Planctomycetia; order Gemmatales; family Gemmataceae; genus Urbifossiella. Next base: position 366,716 of record JAXMBA010000007.1, on the reverse strand, counting down.
GGCGCGATGGGCGACGAGCCGTTCCGCCGCCTGGTGACCGACCCGCGCTTCGCCGCCACGCCGATGATTCTCGAAACGCCGAAGGAGGACGCCGCCGGCAACCCGATGGACGCGGTTAACCTGGCACGACTCAAGTCGTTCCTGCCGAAGAGGAAGCGGAGGAAGGGGTAGCCGACGCTGAGGCCGCTCTCATCGTGTCCACGGTTCCCCCCCGGGGGGTTCACAGGAAGCGATGAGTCGGCGGGACGAAAGAGCGTCAGGGCGACGGTTGGGAATTGCCTGTCTGTTGAATCGCCGGCCTTGGTCCGTTTGGATCACGGGTAGAACTTGCGAGACCGCGCCACCAACCTGATTCCGAACACCTTCCGACTTGGGTCAGTCGGAATGAACCCGTCGTTCGTCGTGTCATTGATTGCGGTCATACACACGATGTCGTACGACGTAGAGACTCGCCACCACAGGAAGTTAACTTGGTTCAGGCCCCCTAGACGGAACTCCCGAAGCCGCCCGTCGTCCAGACCGAGTGCCCGGAACACAGCCTCGCGGGGCTTGCTCTCGCCGTTCGGCACCACCTCCAGGCACGGCACGTCGAAAAGGTGCCTTGCAGTGTGTGAGGTCTGGTCGATGTCGTGTCGGGCCAGTGCCCGGACTTCCGCATCCGAGTAGAGCCCGTCCGGCGCACCGCCTGGCGTCTCCTCGGCGGGCGGGCGGATTCGACCACAGCCGGCGACTATGAGACTGACAACGAGCAACTGACGCATTCTATCAGCCTCATAAGCCGAACCGTATTACCGCGAACTTGTCGGATCGGCATCTGGTGCCCGTCACAGTTCCGCGACGGCATTGCCCTTCCACCGGAACGTATCAGGGCAGGCGAATACTCGCAAGAGCCAGGTCTTTCGTGGTAGTCCGTATACCGATCCGTGTCGGGTGCGAGTTAGGCCGGGGCGCAGCCCCGTCGGAATCGAAGCCCGACGGGGCTTGCGCCCCGGCCTAACAGCCTCGCACCACCGCTCGCGGACGAAGCCCGACATTGAGCGTTGACGGATTACTACGACGACCGGCCGCCGCCCCGGCCCGCCCGACAAATCCCGCAGTCCGCTTCAAGCCGCTCGTCCCCCACCGCCGAAACAACAGGCACGCACACCGCACCGGACACGGCCGGCCGCGGGGAACGAGGTTGGGGGGCAGGGGCGCGCGGCCGGAGGCCGATCGCCGCCGGCCCCCGGCCGGTCCGGTTGACCGGCGGCGGCCCCGACGCCGCCTGGTCCCGGACGTTCCCCCCGGCCGGCTCGTTTTTCTTGGATGACGGGGTGACGGGGTGACGGGGTGAAGGGGTGAAAACGAAGGGATTTCTTGCCTTTCACCCCTTCACCCCGTCACCCCGTCACCCCTTCATCTGCACGAACCCCTTCACCCCTTCACTTCCCGCCCGTATGCCATCGGCATGAACCACACCATTTCGGGCGTCACCGCCCGCGAAATCCTCGACAGCCGGGGGAACCCCACCGTCGAGTGCGAAGTGAAGCTCGCCTGCGGCACTGTCGGCCGCGCGGCCGTGCCCAGCGGCGCCAGCACCGGCGCCCACGAGGCCGCCGAGCTGCGCGACGGCGACAAGAAGCGATACCTTGGCAAGGGCACCCTCGCCGCCGTCAACAACGTCAAGGACGCCATCGCCCCCGCCCTCACCGGCCTGTGCGTCCTCGACCAGGTCCGGCTCGACCGCCGCATGATCGAGCTCGACGGCACGCCGAACAAGTCGAAGCTCGGCGCCAACGCCATCCTCGGCGTGTCGATGGCCGCCGCCCACGCCGCGGCGAACGCCCTGAAGCTGCCGCTGTACCGCTACGTCGGCGGCACCAACGCCGTGACGCTGCCGGTGCCGCTGATGAACATCCTCAACGGCGGCAAGCACGCCGACAGCACCGTGGACTTCCAGGAGTTCATGATCGTGCCCGTCGGCGCCAGCAGCTTCCGCGAGGGGCTGCGGATGGGGGCCGAGGTGTTCCACAGCCTGAAGAAGGTGCTGCACGACAAGGGGCTGAACACGGCCGTCGGCGACGAGGGCGGCTTCGCCCCGAACATCCCCAGCGCCGACGACGCGCTGGCGACCATCAGCACGGCCATCGAGAAGGCCGGCTACAAGCTCGGCACGCAGGTCGCCTTCGCGCTCGACGCCGCGTGTACGGAGCTGTTCGAGGAGGCGAAGCACAAGGGGAAGGACGGCTACTGCTTCTTCAAGAGCGCCCCGGACAAGGTGATTTCGAGCGACGAGATGATCGACCTGTGGGCCGGGCTGTGCGCCAAGTACCCGATCGTGAGCATCGAGGACGGCCTGAGCGAGGACGACTGGGCCGGGTGGAAGAAGCTGACGGCGAAGCTCGGCGGCAAGGTGCAGCTGGTGGGCGACGACCTGTTCGTGACGAACACGAAGCGGCTGGCCCGCGGCATCGCCGAGGGGTGCGGCAACAGCATCCTGGTGAAGGTGAACCAGATCGGCACGCTGACGGAGACGCTGGAGAGCGTGGAGCTGGCGAAGCGGAACAAGTTCACGGCGATCCTGAGCCACCGCAGCGGCGAGACGGAGGACGTGACCATCGCCGACCTGGCGGTGGCGACGAACTGCGGGCAGATCAAGACCGGCAGCGCGAGCCGGACGGACCGCATCGCCAAGTACAACCAGTTGCTGCGGATCGAGGAGCAACTCGGCGGCGCGGCCGTATACGGGGCCGAGCTGCGGAAGTAGGACGGCAGAATTTTTGACAGGATGAACAGGATGAAACCGGATATCAGAACCTGAGTTTGGTTTTCATCCTGTTCCTGTCCTGCTCATCCTGTCAAAAATTCGGTCGCATCATGCCCAACTTCCTCTCCGACCCGTCGTCCACGGCGTACCTCGTGCTCGCGGCGCTGGTCATCGTCGCCGGCGCCGTCGCCGCCCGGTGGCAGGACCGCAAGCGCGGCGCGGCCTTCCTCGTCGCCCTGCTGCTGTTCGGCGGCCTGTACCTGCTCGACCGGCTGTACGCCAGCCCGCGCGAGGAAGCGATCCAGGGCGTCGGCGCGCTGCTCGACGCCGTGAACCAACGCCAGCCGGACCGCTTCCTGGCGAACGTGTCCGACTCGTTCGACGCGAAGGGGCTGAAGAAAGCCGACCTGCGCCGCGCCGTCGAACTGGCCCGCCAGTTCGACGCCAAGGTGGTGGCGTGGAACTTCGACCGCAACCGCGTCGTGTACCACGACGGCGAGCCGGCGGCGGTAGACGTGGAGTTCGACGCCAAGGCCGAGGGGCCGGGCGGCTCGGTGCCGAAGCACGTGAAGGCGACGTTCGTGCGCGACCCGGACGGCAAGTACCGGATGAAGTCGTTCGCCACGTACAACATCGTGCAGAAGCAGGTCGAGGAGCCGATCCCCGGCCTGGGCAAGTGACGCCGAGAACCCCGACCGTGCTCCTGCTGACCCGACGCGCCAGTTCGCCGATCCCGCTTGAAGTCGAAGGGATCATCCCCGAGAAGCTGGCCGGCCTGTCGCTGCTCGAAGTCGCCAAACTCCCCGTCTACCACGGCAACCGCACGGAACCGCTCGGCGAGTGGTTCGACGTGGCCGGCGACACGGCCGACGGCGTGGTCCGCTTCGCCGGCGATACCGCGACCGTGAAGCACGTCGGCGCCGGCCTGACGACCGGCCGCGTGGAAGTCGAAGGCGGCGTGGGGATGCACGCCGGCGCGGCGATGCGCGGCGGCACACTCAGTGTTCACGGCGACGCTGGCGACTGGCTCGGCGCCGAGATGACGGGCGGCCGCGTCGCCGTGTTCGGGAGCGCCGGCAGCCAGGTTGGGGCGGCGTACCGCGGCTCGCGTCGCGGCATGACGGGCGGCGAAATCCACGTCCGCGGCTCGGCCGGCGACGAGGTGGGGCTGCTGATGCGCCGGGGCCTCATCGCCGTCGGCGGGGCGTGCGGCCGGTTCGCCGGGGCGTCGATGATCGCGGGGAGCGTGTTCGTGTTCGGGGCGGTCGGCGGGCGTGCCGGCGCGGGGATGAAGCGCGGCACCGTGTTCGCCGGCGGCGGCGTCACCGACCTGCCGCCGAGCTTCCGCGAAGCGTGCGACTTCACCCCGACGTTCCTGCCGGTCTACGCCCGACACATCGCGCAGGTTGGAATTATCCCCGTGGGTCGGGCGGCGATGCGGGTGCGCTGCTGGCGAGGCGACATGCTCCACGGCGGCACCGGCGAGGTGCTCGTCGGATCGGCTATGCCGGCGGACGCCGCCAGCCTTGAGCCAGCCTCACGAAGAGCCTGTCCCTTGTAGGCCGTGGTTATTCCCAGGGTTGTCCGTCGTCGCCGTGGCCGGGCTGTGACAATCCGATCCGCTCGATCAGGCTGCCCCACTCGGAGCGCCCGAAGTCTGGGTCGCCGACCTGCTCCCAGCGCCAGGCGTTCGGCCAGTGCCCCCAGGTTCCTGTCGCTTCGTCGTACCGTTCGAGCCGCACACGCAACAGCCGCATCCCGAATAGCCGTTCCAACGCCCCTCGGGTGGCTGAGCCGAGTCGGTTTTGCGGGATGTTGTACCACGGCTTCGGGTGCAAGTCGAAGTCGTCGCACGCAGCGTTTATCGCCTCGGTTGCGGCGACAGCATCGACGTTCCTCCGGAACGCAACCGTCACCTCGCACAGCGGTTCGCCGCGGTCGAATGCGGCTTTCAGCCCGGCGATGCCCATCGTATCGCCCCGCGCTGCTCGCCAGGAGATCGGCGTTCCGCTCAGCGCGGCGCCCGGAACCGCAGCCACCCTTCGGGCACCACGAACGCCCCGCCCCTCGGCAGGCCTACCGTCCGCAGCAGGTCCGTCGGCGCTGCTCCGGAGCCGACCATCGCCGCCAACCCGCCGCCGACGAAGCCTGCCGCCACCGCGTTCCCGCGGACGGCGCCGCCGACAGTGCCGTCCGCGAACAGGTCGGGCTTGACCAGGAGTGCCACGCCGGGGCCGGCGCCGGTCAGCTGCGGGCCGCCCGCGGCCGCGACTGTCACCGCCGATCGCGAGTCGGCCGGCATCCCGACGCCGCCGGCCGGCGGGGCGAACGACGCGAACACCGGCCGTCCGGGGGAGCCGACGAACTCGGCCACGACGCGCGGGTTCACCTGCAAGTGCCGCCGCAGCGCCGGCAGCCGCGGGTCGTAGCGTTCCTGCCCGTCGAGCATGATGGCGTAGCGGCCGTCCTCGGGCACGGCGAACTCCACCACCTGCTCGTAGATGCCGTAGGTCGGCTCGGCCACGAGGCGGTACGGGCCGCCGACCGGGCGTGCCACTTCCTTCAACTCGTCACTCGCCCGCGCCTTGCCTGCGGGGTCGAGCTGCTGGAACACTCGCACCGTCAGCGGGAACACGGCCGCGGTGCCGCCGTAGCCTTCGGGGTCGTGCGTCTCGCGCCACTGCACCGTGAGCCGGATCTTCGTGCCGGCCTTCAGCGTCGGCGTCACGGTGCCGTCGGCCGCGCGGCTCGCCAGGAAGTTCAGCTCGCGCGTCCATTCGCCCTTCGGCAGGGGTACGCCCGCCGGGGCGAACTCGGCGTGGGCGTTGCCGTCGGCGTCCACGAATGGGCCGCCCCAGACGGAGCCGACGGCCGGGCTCGCCGCCTGCACCCAAACCGGGCGCGGGCTCAGCCGCGGTCGCGTGGCGCTGCGGCTGATCGACTCGGCCACCGCGTCGCCGGCGAAGCCGGTGTCCACGTACTGGCTCAGTGCGCTGAGGCCGTCCATCGGGAAGCCGGCGTCCCACGACAGCGTGTTCACCACCACGGTCGCGCCGGCCAGTGCCTCCATCGACCGCTGCAGTGCGGTGGCCCGAGCGATGGCTTTGCTCGTGGCCGCCTCTTCGGCGATCAGGTCGTTCAGCGCCTTCGTCGCGGCGTCGCGGCGGGCCACGGCGCGGTCGTCGTCCGAGTTGTTGGCCGTCGCCGTGCGGTACTCCAGCACCGCCTCGGCGTTCCGCTTCTTCAACTCCTCGGTCCGCAGCGTCAACTCGACGATCCGCGACTGCATGGCGTCCGAGAACGTGGCGTCACCGCGGGCGAAGCGGGCCACCGTCACCACCTGGAACAGTGACGCCGGGTCCACGCGTACGAGCACCAGTGCCGCCTTCGGTGCCGCCAGCCGGGCGGCGCGGGCGGCGGCGGTGCCGGCGCTCTCGGTCGCGTCCGCGCTCGGCGCCGGCTGCACGTCCGGCGACAGCTCCGCCGTCAGGTCCAGCAGCGTGACGCCGGGCGTCGCCTTCATGCCGGGGAAGTCGGTGGCGATGACGATGATTTTCGTCCCGGCGCCCAGAAATCCGTTCTTGTGAAAGGCGTCGAGCTTCGTCGCGCGCAGGGCCGCGTCGGGGGCGGTCGCCGCGGGGCTGCCGGCCGGCGCGGGCACCGCCGTTTCCGTCGCGGCCCGCGGCAGCCGCACGTACACGACGCCCGGCTCCGTCACCAGCCGCTCCAGGTCGGCGGCGACGACGAACCTGAGCGTCAGCACGTGGCCGACAGACCCCTCGACGGTCGCGGGCGCCAGTTCGGGCCGCTTCGTCGTCGGGTTCGGCAGCACGCGGCTGTACTCGGTCATTAGCCTCGTGCGGAGGCGGTCGATGTCGCCGGTGTCGAACACCCGGTCGGTCACCACCTCGACGCGGAGCGGTCGTGCCGCGGCGGCCGTGTCGTCGAGCACCGCGCGGAGGTCGGGCGTGAACACGGCGCGGTTGGGCGCCACCGGCGGGGCGGAGTAGGGGGCCGGGTCGGTGACGCTCAGCACTTGTACCAGCCGGACGGGGTTGACGTCGCGCAACGGCACCGGCAGTTCCAAGTTGGCGGCGTCGGCCGCGAACCAACCCGACGGCTCGTTCCGCACGTCCTTCACGAGGCGGAACAGGTTCCCGGCCGGCAGATCGCCGCGGACGATCGTGTACCCCTGCGGGTCGTAGCCGACCAACTCCGTGAAGCCGATCCGCGCCAGGTGCGCGACCGTCTGCCCGTGGAACCGCTGTTGCTGACCGGGCGTGAAGCCGGTGGCCAACGCCAGCCGCACCGCCACGCGCTGGTCCGGGCCAGGGATGGCGAAGTCGGCCGGGCGGAACAGGATGGTCTTGATGCGCGGGTCGCCCTGGAGCTTGGCGAAGCCGGTGGCCGGCAGCGTGCCGCGCATCCGCTCCGCGGTCGGGTCGAAGACGTCGAGCTCCGGCTCCAGTTCGCCGGTGGTGTCGCGGACGAACCCGGCGTCCTTCAGCGTCGCCTCCATGGCGCGGAACTGGCGGACGCGCTCGGTGCGGTCGGCGGTGATGCGGTAGCGGAACTCGACGGCCAGCTTTTCCGGCACCGCCGGGTACACCACCTGCGCCGACGCGACAGACGGGAGTGCGAGTAGGAGAACGGCCGGGAGCCACCGGGCCGGACGGACGTGGGTCATGCTGCGGCCTCGCTGCGGGCGGTCCATCGTTCATCCTGACGCGGCGGGTGCGCCTTGCCAACCCGGCTGGGGGAAATATGCCTCCCCCGCGGCCGGCCCCGGGGCGGCGACCGGAACCACCGAACGGATTTCGCCCGCCGGCCGCGCCGGCGGCGCCACGAAACGGAGACGCGATGGCTGGCGCGAACCTGACGGCAATCGTGACGGGGGCGTCCAGCGGGATCGGCCGGGCGCTGGCGGTCGCACTGGCCCGGCAAGGCCGGCCGGTGGGAGCGGTCGCCCGCCGCGCCGACCTGCTGGCCGACCTCGCCGCCGAGGTCCGCGCCGCCGGCGGCACCATCGAGACGGCCGTCGCCGACGTGGCCGACCGCGCGGGGCTCGCCGCCGCGGTTCACGGCCTGGAGCAGAAGCTCGGCCCGACCGACCTGCTAATCGCCAACGCGGGCATGGGCGGCGACACCGGCGCCGTCGAGATGAACGTCGAGAAGGTCGAGGCGATCATGCGCGTGAACTTCCTCGGCGTCGTGTACGCCGTGGAGGCCGTGCTACCGGGGATGATCTCGCGCCGCGCCGGGCACGTCGTCGGCATTTCGAGCGTGGCCGCGTACAAGGGGCTGCCCGGGGCGGCGGCGTACTGCGCCAGCAAGGCCGCGGTGAACGCGTACCTGGAGGGGTTGCGGATCGAACTGCGGAAACTCGGCGTCGCGGTCACGGCCGTGTGCCCCGGCTTCGTGAGGACGCCGATGGTGGCGAAGAACCCGCCCATGCCGTTCCTCATGGAGCCGGACGCGGCGGCGGCACGCATTCTTGCCGCACTGCCGGGGAAGCCGAAGGTGTTCGCGTTCCCGCGGCGGATGAAGTGGCTGATCCGGCTGGCGCGGTGGGCGCCGGACGGGTTCATCGCTCGGAAGGTGAAGATGAAGCTGTGACATCGCGCCACCGACTTTGTGCCTAGCTCACGCCCGTGTACCATGCCCCCATGCTGCGCGAACTCGCGGTCCAGAACCTGGCCCTCATCGAAGACGTCCGCGTCGAGCTCCGCCCCGGCTTTTGCGCCTGGACCGGCGAGACCGGCGCCGGCAAGTCGCTCCTGCTCGGCGCCCTCGGCCTGCTCCTCGGCGAGCGCGGCTCCGCCGACCTGATCCGCACCGGGGCCGACGAACTCCGCGTCACCGGCCGCTTCGAGCTGAGCCGGCCCGAGCAACGCGCGCTCGCCGCGGCGGTGCTGCAATCCCCGCTCGACGAGGACGACCTCATTCTCACCCGCCGGCTGTCGCGGTCCGGCCGCAGCTCGGCGCTCGTCAACGACGTGCCGGTCGCCGTCGCCACGCTGCGCCGCATCGGCGAGATGCTCGTGGACGTCCACGGCCAGCGCGAGAGCTATTCACTCTTGCAACCCGCCTACCAGCTCGATCTGCTCGACGCCTTCGGCAAGCTCACGGAGCAGCGAAACCGCTACGCCGCCGCCGCCGAGCGCGTCCGCGAGCTGCGCCGCCAGTCGCGCACGCTCGGCGAAGCCCGCCAGACCCGGCAGCGCGAACTCAGCCTCGTCCGCTTCGAGCGCGACGACCTGGACGCGGCGAAGCTCCGGCCCGGGGAGTTGCCCGCGCTCGGCAAGGAGCGCGAGACGCTCGTCCACGCCCAGAGCCTCGCTCAATTCACCGGCGCCGTCGCCGCCCGCCTGGCGGACGACGACGGCGCCGTCGTCGATGTCGTGTCGCGGCTCGTGAAGGAAGCGAACCGCTGGGCCGCGCTCGACCCCAAACTCGCGGAGGTGGCCCGGCGGCTGGAGGCGCTCAAGCCCGAGGTCGAGGACCTGGCCGAGACCGCGCGAGACCTGTCGGAGCGCTTCGAGGCCGACCCCGATCGGCTGGAGGAAGTCGAAGGCCGCATCGGCACCCTGAAGAAACTCCAGGCCCGCTACGGCAAGACGCCGGACGAGCTAATCGCCTACCGCGACACGCTGGACGCCCGCGAGTCCGAGTTGCAGAAGCAGGAGGACGACCTTGCCGGCATCGACGACGCACTCGCCGTGGCGTTTGCCGACCTGAAGGACGCGGCCGCGGTGCTGAGCAAGGGCCGGGCGAGGGTCGCCAAGAAGCTCGTCGCCGACGCGCAGAAGCACCTCGCGGACCTGGGGATGCCGCTGGCCAAGCTCGACGCCACACTCGACCCCGTGCCGCTCGACGACGTGCCGGCCGCGGGCGCCGATCACCTCGACTTGATGCTCTGTGCCAACCCCGGCGAGCCGGCGCGGCCGCTCCGCAAGGTCGCCAGCGGCGGCGAGCTCTCACGCACCATGCTGGCGCTCAAAACAGTACTCGCGGCCCACGACCCCGTCCGCACGCTGGTGGTGTTCGACGAGATCGACGCGAACGTCGGCGGCCGGCTCGGCGACGTACTCGGCCAGAAGCTCGCCAGCCTCGGCGGCACGCACCAGGTACTGTGCGTGACACACCTGCCCCAGGTAGCCAGCTACGCCGCCCACCAGTGGACCATTCGCAAGAGCAGCACCGGCAAGAAGACCGCCACCACCATCACCGAACTGACCGGGAAGGACGCCCGTGTCGAGGAGCTGGCCCTGATGCTGCGGGGCGAGTCGCGGTCCGAGACGACGCGAAAAGAGGCGGCAGAGATGCTGCGGGCCGCGGAACGCCTCCACGCCGGCTGACAGTCTCGTCGAAATAATTGTTTCCGCCGCGCCCCTGTGCGGGTCGCGGAAACATGTCACGCGGTTTGGGCGTCCGGGCTAACATGAAACCGCGGCAGGTTTTCCGTCTGCATTTCGCGTACGGCGTCGATCGCACGGCGGAAGGGGTAGCCGGTCAGAAGCTGAGTCAGTCGTTCCGTCGTCCGTTTAACCCCGACGTAGGTGCGCCACCGGCTCAATAAGCCGAGCGGCAATCGCGGTTGGTCGGCGTCGAACTCCCACGGGTGGAAGTAGAGCATCCCCAGCCCCGTCGCCCGACGGAGGCCGGCCCGCATCACGGCCGGCGGGAACAGGCGGAAGTAGCCGCCGCCGGCGACCGGAAGATTCATCCCCAGAACGCGATACGTCAGCGGCGGCAACTCCAACAACTCTCGCTCGCGGCCGACCGCGACGAACGGCGATTGCGGGGCGTCGGGGATGCCGTAGCGGTCGTGGCGAATCGGAAAGATGGAACTGTCGTACTCGAACCCGCACTCGGCGAGTACGTCCACCGCCCAGGCCGTCTTGCGGTCCACGCTGAAGGTCGGGGCGCGGAACCCGTACACGCGATCGCCGGTCACCTGCTCGAGTGCGTCCTTGCTGCGCAACAAGTCGGCACGGAACGACTTCGGATCGAAGCGGTGGACGCGGCTGTGGTCCCAACTGTGTGAGCCGATTTCGTGGCCGGCGGCGTGTATCGCTCGTACGAGTTCCGGCCTCGTGATCGCGATGTCGCCGACCACGAAGAACGTCGCCTGCACACCGGCCGCGGCGAGTTGGTCCAGCAGGCGAAGGGTCGAACTCGCCATGCGGGTCGAGTACTCGCGCTGCCGCTGGGGGCTGACGTGCAGCCCCGAGGCCGCCTCGATGCGGTTGTGCTCCTCGACGTCGAAGCTGACGACGTAGGACGTGGTCGTGTTGGCGGTCGTTGGGGGAACCGGGGCCAAGCACGGTTCCTGAAGCGTCTGGATCGACATAGTCCGAGTGTAGACCAGTTTACCGGTTGTGAGGAAGGTCACTCCTGGGAAAGACGGCGAACTGTCCACGAAGTACCTGTTAACCCCCGGCAACACCCTTCGCGCCGCTGCTACCATCTGGCTTCAGAACGGCCGGTCAGCTCAGCGCCTCCCCACCAAGATTCTTGACGGAAGCAGATCGCGATTCAGCCCTTACAACCCGTGCAGCCGATACTCTCCGAAGGGCCGTCGCCTGGCAACGCGTGTCTGCCGGAAATCCGGCATTCGCGGGTGAATTGGGTTGACAGGTGGGGGTTTGTTCCGCTTTTCTAAACCCTAGCCCGCGGACGCCCACACCGCCCGCACCGACCGGCCCCCCTCAGCCGGCTTTGGTAACGCGGCCGGGAACCGCCAGACCGGGGTCGGACTGGCCGTAGTTCCGAGCGGTGGGTATACCCGGACGTTCGAGACCCGACCCTGGAGTCCCGTCATCATGGTCCTTCGCAAACTCCGGTGGCTGGTCGCGGCCGTTGCCGCCATCGCCGCCGCCCCGTCGGTGTCGGCCGCCACCATCATCCAGGTGCAGGAAGTCGGCGGCAGCTTCTCGCAGAGCTACACCCTGGCCACCCTGCCGACGTCGTTCAACACCACGAACTTCAACAACGTCCAGATCACGGTGACCACCAGCAGCGGCACCGGGGCGCAGACGAACCACACGCTGTCCACCACGCTCAACGCCCAGGCCGGCACCAACTTCACCGCCGGCTCGGGTTTGACGGTGACGGTGACCGACGACGGGTTCCAAAACTCGAACCCGGACTCGGCCGGCTACTTCGTGGGGAACGTGAGCACGACGGCGGCCTTCGCCAACACGAGCAACACCGGCACCGCGCAGCTGGCCAGCACCGCCGGCACGACGAACCTCGGGCCGACCGTGGCCAGCGCCACGCCGTTCGTGGCCGGCTCCGCCGCGTTCGTCGACCCGGCCCCGGTGAGCCCGAACGTGTCGTCGATCCCGAGCGCGTTCAGTATCCAGCAGGTGATCGACTTCCGCGTGGCGTCGATCACGCAGACGAACGCCAGCTTCACCGCCGGGGTGAGCAACTCGGTGTTCACCGAGACGGCCGCGGTACCGGCCCCGCCGGCGCTGCTGCTGGCCCTCGCGGCCGTCCCGGCCCTGGGCCTGCGTCGCGTGCTGCGGAAGAAGGCGTAACTCCGCCTCGGTGACGGACTCCAAGCGCCCGGGGGACCCCCCCGGGCGTTTTCGTTTCGTCCCGCCGCCGGCGGCCCCATTCCACCCCCGGGCACGGTGTGCTACGGTAACAGCGGAGGCCGCACAGGCCTCCTCTTCGTTCCGTCCGGACCCCGGGGGCCGCCCGTGCGTCGTGTGCTCAGCCTGAAGCGCCTCGGCATCCTCCTCGGCGTCCTGGTCGTCGTCGTCGCCTCCGCCGTCGGCGTCCACGCCGTCCAGACCGAGCGCCAGGCGGCCGTCCTGAAGACGCGCGCCGAGAAGGCCGAGCAGGAGGGCGCGGCCGACCCCGAGAAGCTGGCCGACGCCGCCGGCTACTACAAGCAGTACCTCAAGTACCGCAAGACGGACGAGGAGGCGTTCACCCGCTACGCCCACCTCCAGCAGGCCCGCGCCCGGGCCGACGGCAAGTACACCGAGGCCGCCGCGCTCGCCACCGAGGAGTTCCTCCGTCAGTTCCCCCACCACGCCGACGACCGCCGGGCCGTCGTCGACCTGTACCTGAAGCTCGGCAAGCCGGCCAACGCCCTCTCGCACATCGAAATCCTGCTGGCCACGCCCGCCGGCACGGACGACCCCGACCTGCTCGACAAGGCCGCCACCTGCGAACTCGCCGAGAACGACTTCGCCCGCGCCGTCGAGCGGCTCGACCGGGCCGTCTCCGCCACCCCGCACCGGGCCAAGCCCGAGACCGTGGCCCGGCTGCTCGGGCTGCTCAACGGCAACAAGAACTACGCCAACCCGGCGCACACCCCGGATCGCTACCTCGAGATCCTGGTGGAGAAGGACCCGTACCGGAACGACGTGAAGGCCCGCACGCTGGCCGCCCGCTACTACCTGTTGAAGGGGAACGTGAAGCAGGCCCGCGAGGCGGCCGAGAAGGCGCTGACCCTGGAAGGCGGCCGGACCAACGCCGAGGCCCGGATGGCGATGGCCGAGATGGAACTGGCCGACCTGCGCGGCAAGACGCCGGAGGGGATCGGCGAGCAGTTGAAGAAGGCCGAAGACCAGCTGTGGATTGCCGTGAAGGGCGAGCCGAAAAACGTCGCCGCCGGCATCATGCTGTCGCAGGTCCTCGCCGACCAGGCTCAGCGCGGCAAGGCCATCGACGTGCTGCGGGCCGCCGCCGACGCCCTCGGCGAGACGAACGACCAGTACCTCCTCGTCGTGGACCGGCTGCTCGACCTCGGCGAGCTCGACCAGTCGGCGAAACTCACCGACAAGCTGGCGCTCAACGAGACCGACCGCGAGCGGATCGTCAAATACCTGAACGGCCGGCGGCTGGTGGTGAAGGGCGATTTCGCCGCCGCCCGGCCGCTGCTCGAGGACGTGGTACCGCTCCTGGCCCGCGTGCCCGACTTCCAGAAGAAGGCGCTCACCGGCCTGGGCCAGTGCTACGAGGCGCTGCAGAACCCCGACCGGGCGCTGGCGTCGTTCTCCGACGCGCTCAAGCTCGACGGGGCGTACCTGCCGGCGATCGTCGGCCAGGCCGAGGCGCTCTTGCGGCTCGGCCGCGTCCGCGACGCCCTGCCGCAGTACCGCACGATCGTCACCGGCTACAAGCTGACGGTCTTCCGCCCGCAGCTGGCCCGGCTCGAGCTGCGGGCGGTCATCGCCCAGCCGCCGGCCGGCCGCAACTGGGCCGACTTCGACAAGGCCGTCGGCCCGCCCCCGCGCGACTTTCAGACCGACCTGCTCGTGGCCGACTCGCTGATCGCCCGGAACGAGCGCGGCAAGGCCGTGGCGCTGCTCACCGACCTGCTGAACAAGGACCGCAAGAACGCCGCCGCGTGGGTGGCCCTGGCCCGGGCGCGCGCCCCGGAGAGCCCCGACGCCCTCGGCAAGACGCTGGTCGAGGCCGAGAAGGAGGTCGGCGACACGGTCGAACTCCGGCTGGCGAAGGTTCTCGGCGCCATGTTCCGCGGCCGTCGGCCGACGGCGGACGAACTCCGCATCGCCCTCGCCGGCGCCGAGAAGTTCAGCCCCGCCGACCAGAACCGCCTCCTCCGCGGCGTCGGCGAGGCGGCCGGCCGGCTGGCCGGCGTCGCCCCGGAGTTGGAGGCGAAACCGCTGAACGAGTTCGCGCTCGAGTGCTACGAGCGCGCCGCCGCCGTGGACCGCACCGACCTGCTCTCGCGAATGGTACTCGTGGACCTGGGCCAGTTGCTCAACAAGCCGGACGTGATCGACCGGGCGCTGGCGGGGCTGGCGGCGGTCGAGGGGGCGAACGGCCCCATCGGCACGCTCGGCCGCGTCATCATCGAGCTCCCGAAGGTCCGCGACATCGCCGACCGCACGACCCGCGCCCTGGCGGCGCAGCGGCTCCGCGCCCAGGCCGTCGCCGCCCGCACCGCCCGCCCCGGGTGGGGCCGGGTCTACGTCATCCTGGCCCGCATCGACGAGATGGAAGGCCTCACCGACTCGGCCCTGGCCAACTTCCAGGCGGCCATCGAGCGCGGCGAGCGGGACGAGTACGTCGTCCGCCGGGCGGTCGACCTGCTCCGCGACAAGAAGCTCGACGACCTGGCCGCGGGGCTGCTGAACACGCTGGCCACCGAGGTGCCGCTGCCCGAAGACCTGGAGCGGTTCCGCACCGTGCAGAACCTCCTGAACCGCGACATCGCCGGGACCGAGCGGGGCACCATCGACCGCATCGCCCCCGGCACGCACAACGACTGGCGCGTTCTGCTGCTCCGCGGGCAGTTGTTGGCCGCCACCGGGCAGGACGAGGACGCCCTGAAGGCGTTCCGCGACGCGGTGTTCTACGGCGTCGCCATCCCGGAGGCGTGGGGCGCGCTGGTGGCGCACCAGGCCCGCCTCGGCCGCACCGACGACGCCCGGAAGTCGATCGCCGACGCCGAGGCGCTGCTGGCCAAGAGCGCCCCGACCGACGCCGCCAAGCGCGCCGAGCTGATCGACACGCTGGCGATGTGCCACGAGCTGGTCGGCGACCTGCCGACGGCCGAGAAGCGGTACGCCGAGGCCGTCGCGGCGGCGCCGCAGGAGCTGAACCCGATCCGCCAGCAGGTGCTGTTCCTTCAGCGGTCGGGAAAGGGGCCTGAAGCCGAGGCGATGCTGCGGCGGCTGGACGGCGGCCCGGCCGGCGACGCGGCCCGGTGGGCGCGACGGCACCTGGCGCTCACCATGCTCGCCGGCGGCGACTCGTACCAGTACCGCGACGAAGCGCTCGCCCTGATCGAGAAGAACGTGAAGTCCGAGGCCGCGGCGGCCCCGGACGCCGAGGACGTCAAGACGAAGGCGATGGTGCAGACGGTGGACCCGCGAACGCAGGCCGAGGGGATGCAGAAGCTGAACGAGTACGCCCGCTGGGGCAACCTCACCCCGGACGAGTTCGTCCACCTCGGCAAGCTGTACTTCGACCAGGGGAAGGTGTTCCAGTCGGTCGAGTTTTTCGAGAAGGCCACCCGCAGCCGGGCCGGGGTGAACCCCGAGCACCTCGCCGTGCTGACGCGCGTCTACCTGAGCACGAACGACGTGGCCCGCGCCAAGCAGTCCGTGGCGCGGCTGAAGGCGATCGCCCCGCGGTCGTGGGCGGCGGCCCGCGAGGAGGCCCGGGTGCTGGCCCGCGAGGCGACCGCCGCCGACAAGGCCGCCCGGCCCGACGTGGCGGCGAAGGCCCGCGCCGACGCGAAGGCCCGCGTCCTCGACTTCCCCGGGGCGACGGCCCGCGACTTCGTCGTCACCCAGAGCGGCCCGCTGCTGCAGGAGCTCGGCTTCTACCCCGAGGCGGAGACGCTGTACACGCGCCTCCGGCAGGAGAGCCCCGACTCGCCGGCGGCCGTGGCCGGGCTGGCGCAGTTCTGGATCGGGCGGAAGCGGACCGAGGAGGCGCTGCGGCTCGTGAAGGAGTTCGCCGACAAGGGGCCGCCGGTGCTGGCGGCGCAGCTGATGACCGGGGCGGTGCGGGCGAAGTCGCCGGGGCCGGCGGCGGAGCGCGAGGTGGAGGCGTGGCTCGACGCCCGGCTGGCGAAGACGGCCGACCCGTCCGAGCAGCTGGCGCTCCTGGGCGCGAAGGCCGAGCTGCTCGACGCCCAGCGGAAGTACGACGAGGCCATCGGCGTGTACGACACGGTGCTGGCGCGGGTGCGGGCGCTGCCGCCGGCGGAGCAGAAGCGCTACCCGGTGGACACGTACAAGAACAACCTGGCGATGCTCCTGGCCCTGCACCGGCCGCGCGACGCCGACCGGGCGATCGCGCTGATGACGGAGGTGATCACGGCCCGCGGCCCGCGGCCCGCGTACCTCGACACCCGGGCGGTGGCGTACCTGGTGAAGGGCGGCCGGACGACCGACGCGGTCGAGGACTTGACCCTGGCGCTGGTGCAGCAGCAGTCGCCGGTGTACCTGTTCCACCTGGGGTGGGCTCTGGACCAGGACTCGGCGACCCGCGGCCGCCGCGACGCACCGCTGGCCGAGGCGAAGCAACTCGGCCTGACGGCCGAGGACCTGCACCCGCTGGAGGCGCGGAAGTTCGCGGAGCTGTACCTGCCGCGGTAGCCGCCGCCTTGCCGGGCGGGTGGGGACCACTAAGCTGTTCGTGTCGGTCCAGGCGAGTGCCAGCGACGTGGCCCTGTCGTCTAGAGGCCTAGGACACGACCCTTTCAAGGTTGAGACCGGGGTTCGAATCCCCGCAGGGTCACTCGACCGTCCAGACTGGACGGTACGGGAGCGGACAGGATCGGACGGAAGGCTTGCCCGGGAAGCCCTTCCGCCGAACTTGTCCGCTCCTGTCGTTTATCGTCCTCTCCCGGCCGCGTCGGATGTTGCGTGACGGTTGCGTTGTGTTTTGCGTTGTGCGTCCCGGCTGCATCCGAGTCCCCGGCTCGTCGGTTACCGTAGCCTCTCTCACCGTGACGCGTTACGTTACCCCAGTCTCGCCGCCTCGATCCCCGGGAGATTCGCCCGCTGTTCTCGCTCGGCTCTGGTGACAGGAACGCGATGCGAACGCCTCACGATTCGGGCGGCGGTCCCGCCGCCCCGGACTCACTCCCGGCTGCCCTGGTCGCGTACACGGACTACGAGGTGCTGCGCCGGCTCGGCGGGGGCGGCATGGGCGTCGTCTACCTCGCCCGAAACCGGCTGATGAAGCGACTGGAGGCACTCAAGCTGAGCACGGCTCACGGCCCGGACGCGGGGTTCCTCCGCGAGGTCCAGGCCACCGCCCGCCTCGCCCACCCGAACATCGTCGCCGTGTACTCGGCCCGGGTCGTGATCGACACCCTGGTACTTGCCATGGAGTACATCGACGGGTGCGACCTGTGGCGTCTGGTCGCCCGCCGCGGGCGGCTACCGGTCGCCTCCGCGTGCGAATTGATCCGCCAGGCGGCCGTCGGGCTCCAGCACGCCCACGACGCCGGTCTGGTACACCGTGATCTCAAGCCGTCGAACCTGATCCTGCGCGGGGCTCCCGGGCCGGCCGTCCTGAAGATCCTGGACTTCGGCCTCGCCCGGGCCGCCGGGGCTCACGAGGACGAATACCGCATCGGCACCCCGGCCTTTGCCGCCCCCGAGCAGTACGCCAAGTCGCCGGGCGGCAACGCCCGGTCGGACGTCTACGCACTCGGCGGAACACTGTACTACCTGCTGACCGGGAGCCCCCCCTTCGCCACCGGCAGACTACCCGAGTTGGTGCGGCTGCACCGGGAACAACCCGCCCCGCGCCTCGACGCGGTTCGCCCCGAGGTTCCCGGCGACCTTGCCCGTCTGGTCGAACGGATGTTGGCGAAGTCGCCGGCCGACCGGCCCGCGACGGCGGGGGAGGTGGCGGGGGCGCTTGCCACGTTCGTGGTCCACGGGGCACCGACGTGGGAGTTGGCGGTGCCGACTCCGGCCGAGGCCGAGCCGGTCAGTTCGTTGCCGAGCACGCTTCACCGACCGATGGCAACCCCGCCCGGGCCGACAGTGCCGTTCGTGATCGACCCACCGGCCCGGGGGAAACGGGTCTGGGTCGGCGTGGCCGGCGTGGCGGTCCTGGCCGCGGGTGCGTACCTCGGGTGCGTGGCATTCGCACCGCGAGAGGGCACGCCACGGGCGGGCGTGACTGGCGGCGGGCCCGACGGGTCAACCGGCCCGGCGGTCGTGACGACTTCCCCGGTTCCGTTGTTCGACGGGGCCACGCTGGCGGGTTGGGTCGTGGACGGCGGGGACGCGGACGAGTGGCAGGTGAAGGAAGGGGTCATCACGACGACGGGGCTACCCAAGGGGGTGCGGTCTTGGCTCTTGAGTGAGCGGGAGTACGAGGACTTCCGGGTCCGATTCGAATACCGGCTGGCCGTCGGCGCGAACTCCGGGTTCGCCTTCCGGGCCGTCCCGGGGGAGCGGCCGGTTCTCACCCCCAACGGCCGCGCGTGGCCGATCCCGTTCCATCAACAGGTTGAGATCTCGGACACCCGCACGGCCCGGTGGGCCAAACTCCCGACCGGGCAGGTGAACGGGGGCGTGAAGGTCGACAGCCACGCCCTGAGGCCGACAAAAAAGCCTCCGAGCGAGGGCGAGTGGGCACAGATGGAGATCGAGTTCCGGGGGCAGGCCGTCCGCGTCCGGGTCAACGGGACAGAGGTCCTGGATGATGACCTGGATCAGCTGTTACGGGCCGGCAGCCGCTTCCCCGCGCTGTCCAGGAAACGGGGACGGATCGGCTTCCAGCAGTCCGAGGGGAAGGCGGACTTCCGGAACATCACGATCGAGGAGTTCCCCCCGGCCGGTCGGTGACCGGTACGGTTGACCCCCCTTGTGCTCCCGACCGGCACCATCACCGCCCGGCGAATCGGGTCGGGTAGGGTGAACCATGCCGCGGCTACGGTAGCCGGACCGGGGTCGGTGGCCGTCCTGATCAACCCGCGCGGACGACCCGTGTCGGATCCTCGCGGGGTCCGTGAGTCGGACGAGCGCGAAGCGCCCTCCGACTCACGCGGCGTCGGGCCGTGCGTTTTCTCGAGCATGCGACGGCGGGGGGTGGTACACTCCGCGCTGGTGATTCCCGGCGTGCCGCGGGGGGTTCCGTGCCGACGCTCGTGCTGCTCAACGGCCCCCGCCCCGGTCTGCGCTTCCCGATCCTGGGCGAGCGGTTTTCCCTCGGCCGCTTGCCGGGGTGCGACGTGGTCATCGACGACACGATTCACGGCCCCCGGGCCCGCGGGGCCGCCCCGGTCAGCCGCCAGCACGCCCTCATCACCGCGGTCGGTCCCGACTGGTTCATCGAGGACGGCGACGGGAACGGCCGCAAGAGTCGGAACGGCACGCACCTGAACGACCGGAAGCTCCCGTTCCCCGGCCGCCACCCGCTCGCCGACCGCGACCGGATCCGGGTGTGCGACCTGCGGTTCGAGTTCCGGATCGACCCGGACAGTTCGCTGAACATCGAGGCCGCGGTCAGCCTGGCCGACAGCGCCCAGTCGAAGACCGTGCTCCCGGCCGAGCGGCTGCGGGTGATTCTGGACTTCGGCGCCGGGCTCCACGGCGTCCTCGACCCCGACGCCCTCCTGGCCCGCTTCCTCGACCACCTGTTCGTCCTCTTCCCGCGGGCCGAGCGCGGGTTCGTCGTCCTCCGCGACGGGCCGACCGGGGCGCCCGCGGTCCGGGCCATGCGCACCGCCCCGGGGGCGCCCCACGAGCCGGCGTTCAGCACCACGGTGATCCGCAAGTGCCTGGCCGCCGGGGAGGCGCTGCTCGGCAGCGACGTGGTCGGCGAGTTCCCCGAGAGCGGGAGTATCGGCGCCCTCGGCGTGCGGTCGCTGGTCTGTGCCCCGCTGTGGGCCCCCGGCGGCGAGCCGGTCGGCGTGGTGCAACTCGACTCCCGGGCCGCCCCCGGCCGCTTCACCCCCGACGACCTGCACCTCCTCCTGGGCGTGGCCGGGCAGGTGTCCGTGGGGCTGTCGAACTGCCGGCTCCACCGCGACCTCCTAACGGCCCAGCGGCGGGCGCGAGACCTGGACGTGGCCCGGGACGTCCAGCGGGCACTCCTGCCGCGCGTCCTCCCCGTCGTGCCGGGGTACGAGTTCTACGCCCACTACGAGCCGGCCCAGCAGGTCGGCGGCGACTACTACGACTTCATCCCCCTGCCGGGGGGCCGGCTCGCCGTGCTGCTCGGGGACGTGTCGGGCAAGGGCGTGTCGGCGGCGCTGGTGATGGCGAAGTTCGGGGTCGAGGCGCGGGTGTGCCTGGAGACCGCCCCGGACCTGGCCGCGGCCGTGACCCGCCTGAACGCCCTGATGACCCGGGCTGCCGTGGCCGACAAGTTCGTCACCCTGGTGGTACTCGTGGTCGACCCGGCGACGGGGGCGGTGGTGGTGGCGAACGCCGGCCACCCGTCGCCGTTGATCCGCCGCCAGCCGGCCGGCGCGCTCGAGGACGCGGTCTCGGAAGACGTGGCGGGGATGCCGGTGGGGTTCGACGAGGGGCACGTCTACCGGTCCGGCGAGTTCCGGCTGGAGCCCGGGGACGCGGTGTTCCTGTTCAGCGACGGGGTGACGGACGCGGCCGACCCGTCGGACAACTTGTTCGGGGCGGACGGGGTGCGGGCGGTTCTGGCGGCCGCGGCCGGGGGCGCCGCGGCAGTCGGGGCGGCGCTGGTCGCGGCGGTCCGCAACCACGCCGCCGACGCCGACCAGCGCGACGACATCGCGCTGGTCGCAATCGGCCGGGTGCCGTGACCGGTGGGACTTCGCCCGCGCGTCACCGGGCCAGTTCGGTGAAGGCGTCCGTCTGCCGCTGCCACACCTCGGCCAGTTCGCGGGCCTTCTCGGGCATCGTCCCCGCCAGGTCGTGCTGCTCCGCCCGGTCGGTCCGCATGTCGTACAGCTCCCACGCCTTCCCGGACGCCGCGACCAGTTTGAAGTCGCCGACGCGGACTGCCTTGTTCCCCTCGTGCAGCCACCACAGGTAGTCGCGCCGGAGCGTGACGTCCGCGGCGAACGCCGGCACGAGGCTCACGCCGGGTGCCGCCGGGATCCGCACGCCCTCCCACTCCCGCGGCTTCGTCACGCCGGCGAGTTCGAGCACGGTCGGCACGAAGTCGATGAAGTGCGCCGGGGTGTGCCGCAGGGCGCCGCGGGCGGCGATGCCGGCCGGCCAGTGGGCGATGAACGGCGTGCTGATGCCGCCCTCGTGGACCCACGTCTTGTGCCGGCGGAACGGCGTGTTGCAGGCGCCGCTGAAGCCCGGCCCCAGGCACAGGTAGGACGCCGCGCTGCCGGGCGCCGCGGCCGGGTCGTGGCCGCCGTCGCGCACCATGATCTCGGCGCTCGCGCCGTTGTCGGAGGCGAACACCACGAGCGTGTTGTCGTATGCCCCCATCGCGCGCAGTTGGTCGAGGATGCGCCCGATCTCGCGGTCCATGCGGTCCACCATCGCGGCGTGGATGGCCATCTTCGTGGCCTGGAAGCGGCGCTGCTCGGGCGTCAACTGGCCCCACGGCAGCGGCAGCGGCGACTCGCCGGGGCCGAGCTTCGCGTACGCCTCGGGGTAGCGGTACGGCGGCCCCAGGTCGCGCTCCACGGCCGCCAGATTGCCCGTGACGACGCCCAGCTGCTTCTGCCTGGCGAACCGCGCGTCGCGGAGGTCGTCCCAGCCGTCGACGTAGCGGTCGCGGTAGCGGGCGATGTCGTCGGGCAGCGCGTGCAGCGGGAAGTGCGGGGCGTGGAACGCGACGTACTGGAAGAACGGCCTGCCGGCGTGGTTCGCCGCGTGGTCCTTCAGGCACGCGACGGCGTGGTCGGCGGTGGCGACCGTGTTGTAGTAGCCCTTCTCGTCGGCGGGTGCCTTCCGGGCCACGTCGTCCACGGCCGTGCCGCGGGAGGAGAAGAAGTTGCCGGGGTTCGCCATGCTCTGCGAGCGGTCGAAGCCGCCGGCGAGCACCTTGCCGTCGACGTGCCACTTGCCCGTGTGGTAGCTGCGGTAGCCGGCCGCCTTCAGGAAGTCCGGCAACAGCCGGGCCCACGCCTGGCGGACGCCGTTCGCGCCCCCGGCGACGGTCGGCAGCCGGTCGCGGTGGACCTGCTGGGCGTAGAAGCCGGTGAGGAGCACGGCCCGCGACGGCCAGCAGCGGGCGGTGTTGTAGCACTGCGTGAAGCGGACGCCGTTCTGTGCCAGGGCGTCGAGCCGCGGCGTGGCGATCTCGCCGCCGTAGCAGCCGAGGTCGGAGTAGCCGAGGTCGTCGGCGAGGATGAGCAGGACGTTCGGCTTCGGCGCGGCGACCGCGGCCGGCGCCAGGCCGAGCAGCAGGACGACGGCCGCGGTCATCGGCTTCAGCACGGGGAGTCTCCGTCGAGGGACCGGTGTCAACTCAGCACGTCCCGCACCACGGTGCCGCTCACGTCCGTGAGACGGAAGTCGCGGCCGGCGTGGCGGTACGTCAGCCGCTCGTGGTTCAGGCCCATCAGGTGCAGGATCGTCGCGTGGAAGTCGTGGACGTGGACCGGCTTCTCGGCAGCCCGGATGCCGTGCTCGTCGGTCGCGCCGTGGACGACCCCGCGCTTCACGCCGGCCCCCGCGAGCCACGAGCTGAACGCCCAGTTGTGGTGCTCGCGGCCGGGGTTGCCGGCGGTGTTGTTGAACGGCGTGCGGCCGAACTCGGTCGTCCACACCACGAGCACGTCGTCGAACAACCCGACCCGCTTGAGGTCGCGAATCAGGCCGGCCATCGGGCGGTCCACCTCGCGGGCCAGCCGGCCGTGGTCGGCCATGTTGCCGTGCGAGTCCCAGTTGTTCGACGAACCGGTGTGGATCAGTTCCACGAACCGCACGCCGCGCTCGACCAGCCGGCGGGCCACGAGGCACTGCCAGCCGAAGCCGTCGGCCCGGCCGCGCTCCAGGCTGTAGAGGGCGAGCGTCTCGTTCGTCTCCTTCGACAGGTCGAGCGCGTCGGGCATCCCGGCCTGCATCCCGAACGCCGTCTCGAACGACCGCACCCGCGCCGCCAGCTGCGGGTCGGCGCGGCCGGCGTGGGCGTCGTTGAACGCGGCGAGGGCGTCGAGTTCGAGCCGCTGCCGGTCGGTCGGCACGCGCGGCCGCAGGTTCGCCACCGGCTCCGCGCCGGGCACCACGCGGGTGCCCTGGTGCATCCCGGGGAGGAAGTCGGCGGCCCACACCTGCGTGCCGGCGTAGGGCATTTGGGGGGCCAGCACGAGGAACGACGGGAGGTTGCGGTTCACCGTGCCGAGGCCGTAGCTGGTCCAGGCGCCGATGCTGGGGCGGGCGGCTGCGAACGACCCGGTGTGCATCCCGAGTGTGGCGTTGTAGTGGTTCGAGTGGCTGGTGTGCATCGAGCGGATCAGTGCGAGGTCGTCGGCCTGCTCCGCGAGGTGCGGGAACAAGTCGCTCACCTCCATGCCGCTCCTGCCGCGCGGCTTGAACGCCCAGTCGGGCCGCTTGAGGAACAGCTTCTCGTAGCCGGGGCGGTTGCGCGTCTCGGGGTGGTCGAACGTTACCTGCTTGCCGTGGTCGGCGGTCAGCTTCGGCTTCGGGTCGAAGGAATCGACGTGCGACACGCCGCCGCTCATGAACAGGAAGATGACGGCCTTCGCCTTCGCCGGGTGGTGCGGCGGCCGCGGCGCGAGCGGGTCGTCGGCCGCGAGCAACTCGCTGAGCAGGCCGGGAAAGAGCATCGTGCCGGCGACCGCGGAGCGGGCAAAGGCGCGGCGGGACGGGTGCATGGAGTAAATCTCGGATGGCTCGGCAGCGCCGCTCGCGGCGGCGTTCAGTCCACGAACAGGAACTCGTTACTCGCCAGCAGCACGCGCGCGAGCGCCGCCCAGGCCGCGCGGTCGTCCGCGGTCCGGCGGTAGCGCTCGACGAAGCCCGCGGCGAACGTGCGGTCCGCGGCCGTCGGCGGTCGCTGCAACACGACCCGGAACAGCCGATCGACCCGACCCGCCTCGTCGCCGCTCGTGACCCGCGCGGCAACTCGGTCGGCCTGGGCGTGGAAGAACGGGTCGTTCAGGAAGAACAGCGCCTGCGTCGGTACCGTCGTCGTCTGCCGCTGCGGCGTCGTCGCGTTCGGGTCGGCGCCGTCGAACAGGCCGAGGAACGGGTGCCGGCGGTTCCGCACGCCGACGAGGTAGACGCTGCGGCGGTCGGTGTCGAAGAACGTGCCGAACGGGTTGTGCTGGGTGTAGCCCCACGCCGCCTCCGGCGGGAACGGGTGCGGCCCGGCCGGCGTGCGGTCGAGGTTGCCGCCGGCGGTCAGGAGGCTGTCGCGCAACTCCTCGGCGGTGAGCCGGCGGCGCTCGAACCCGGCGAACAGCTCGTTCGCCGCGGCCGCGGCGCTCTGCTGGTACGCGGCCGAGAGCATGATCGTGCGGTGCAGCGCCTTCAGGCTCCAGCCCTTCGACACGAACTCGGCCGCGAGCCAGTCGAGTAACTCGGGGTGCGTCGGGGCGGCGCCGCGGGTGCCGAAGTCGTTCGGCGTGCGCACGATCCCCTGGCCGAAGTGCTGGAGCCAGACGCGGTTCACCATCACACGGGCGGTCAAGGGGTTGTCGGCCGACGCGATCCAGCCGGCGAGGTCGAGCCGGCCGCTGCCGCCGTTCGGCGTGACGGGCTTACCGCCGAGCACTTCGAGCCAACGGCGCGGCACCACCGGGCCGGGCTTCTCCGGGTCGCCGCGCAGATGCACCTTCGCGTCGGCCGGCGTCCCCTCGACGACGGCGAAGGCCACGTCCTGCCGCGGGGCCGTGCGCATCAGCTCGGCGCGCTGGTGCTCCAGCGTGCGGCGGCGCTCGGTGGCCGCGGCGAGGTTCGTCAGGTTCTGGCCGCTGGCGAACCACTCCAGTACCCAGCCTACGCCGTCGGGGCCGCCGGGGTGCGCGTCCTTCACCCGGCCGGTGACCCGCACCGTGCCGTTCACCGGGCTGAGCCAGCCGAGGCCGACGTTCCCGTTCGACGCCGGGTGTACAAACAGCGACCGCGGCGGCAGCTCGGTCCACGCCGTCGTCGCCGTCATCGAACTGTTCACGACCACGCTCGGCGTGTCGCCGTTACGCCAGGCGAACAACCCCGCCTTGCCGTTCGCGTCGCGTACGGCTTCCGGCAGGAGAGTCGGCCGGTTGCGAAGGTCGAAGAACCACCACACGCCCTTGTTGCCGCGGCGGTCGGCGTGCGGGTTCCCGGCGAGCAGGTCGTCGGCCAGGTCCGCGGCCGCGCTCCACTTCGTGCCGCCGTCCGCAGCTTCGATGTCGAACTCGACCAGCGTGGTGTCGGCGCCGTGGTTCTTCAGCGGCGTGACCGACAGTAGCAGCAGGTCGCCGGCCTTCACCTCCACGGTGCGCGTGCCGAACGAGCCCTCGCCGCCGTCGGCGATTTCGCCCGCGCCGACGGGGCGCCGCGACTTGGCAAACCCGGCCTGCACCGCGTTCGCGCACGCTTCCTGGTCGGCAGTCGCCGCCCGCAACTCGCTGTCGAGCGCGGCCAGCTTCTCGCGGTGCGGCTTCACCACGCGGTCCCACTCGGCCGGCGGCAGGAGCGGCACCATGTCGCGCGGCTGCTGCTTCGCTTCGCAGCCGGGGAAGGAGAACTTCGAGCTGTCGAGGATGCCGTAGAGGGCGTAGTAGTCGCGGACGGTGACCGGGTCGTACTTGTGGTCGTGGCAGCGGGCGCAGCCGAGCGTGAGGCCGAGGAAGGCTTTGCCGAGGGTGTCGATGCCGTCCTCGTGGGTGAGGTGCATCGCCTTGTCGCTGTCGTGGTCGAACCGGCGGGCCATCGCCAGGAAGCCGGTGGCGACCACGCGTGGCGCGTACTCCGCCGCCGGGCCGCGGGCGGCGAGGATGTCGCCGGCCAGCTGCTCGCGCACGAAGCGGTCGTAGGGCATGTCGGCGTTCACCGCGTCGATCACCCAGTTGCGGTACCGCCACGCGTGCGGCAGCGGGTGGTCGCTGTTCTCGCCGGCGGTGTCGGCGTAGCGGACGAGGTCGAGCCAGTGCCGGCCCCACCGCTCGCCGTAGTGCGGGCTCGCGAGCAGGCGGTTCACCACCTTCTCGAAGGCGTCGGGAGTGGTGTCCTTCTCGAACGCATCGACTTCCTCCGCGGTCGGCGGCAGGCCGGTGAGGTCGTAGGTGGCGCGGCGCAGCAGCGTGCGGCGGTCGGCGGGCGGGGCGAACGTCTGGCCCTTCGCTTCGAGCTTCGCCAGCAGGAAGGCGTCGATCGGGTGGCCGGCCCGCGGCACCGGCGGACGCTTCACCGGTTGGAACGCCCACCACTTCTTGCCGGCCTCGATGGTCATCGCCCCGGCCGTAGCCGCGCCGCCGACGCGCGGGTCAGGCGCTCCCTCCTTCACCCACTTCGTCAGGGCGGCGATGGCGCTGTCGGGCAGCTTCCCCTTCGGCGGCATCCGCTCGACGCCGTCGGCGCCGCGGACGGCCTTCAGCAGCAGGCTGGCGTCGGGGTTGCCGGGCACGATTGCGGGGCCGGCGTCGCCGCCGCTCTGCCAGCCGGCCTTGCTGTCGAGGCGGAGGCCGCCCTTCTGCTTCTCGGGGCCGTGGCAGCCGACGCAGTGCTCGACCAGCAGCGGGCGGACGTGCTTCTCGAAGTGGTCGTCGGCCCGCAGGGGAGCGGCGGCGGCGAGTAGTAGCAAAACGAGGCCGGCACGCGACACGGCGGACCCTCTGGCGGGAGAGGTGTTATTGTCGCCGGACGCGGGTCGGGAATCCAGCCGGTTGCGCGCTGGCACCTCGGATCGGGCGGTGGTACGCTGCCGACTCCTCATTCTCTCCCGGAGGCTGACGTGAACCCGGTCCTCGGCGAATTCGTCGGCACCGCCGTCCTCGTGGTCCTCGGCGACGGCGTCGTCGCGGGGGTGCTGCTGAGCAAGTCGAAAGCGAAGGACGCCGGGTGGGTCGCGGTCACGGCCGGGTGGGCGGTCGCGGTCCTGGCCGGTGTTCTCACCGCGCGGGCGGTCGGGGCGGAGGGATACGTCAACCCCGTGGGGCCGTTCGTCGCGGCTCTGACGGGTGCGATGTCGGCCGACGTGGCGGTGCGGCTCGCCGCCGCGGAAGTGGCCGGGGCCTTCGCCGGGGCCGTGCTGGTGTGGCTCCACTACCTGCCGCACTGGACCGAAACGCCTGACCCTGGCGTGAAGCTGGCCGTGTTCGCCACCGGCCCCGCGATCCGGCTGCCGGCCGCGAATCTGCTGAGCGAGGCGGTCGCCACGTTTGTGCTGGTGCTGGTCGGGTCGGCGATCGGGCGCGCGTTCGTCGGGCACGCCGACGCGGCGGCGCCTCTGGGGGTGGCGCTGGTGTGGGGGATCGGTCTGAGCCTCGGCGGGACGACCGGGTACGCCATTAACCCGGCCCGCGACCTGGGGCCGCGGCTGGCGCACGCGCTGCTGCCGATCCCGGGGAAGGGGCCGTCCGACTGGGGGTACGCCTGGGTGCCGGTGGCGGGGCCGCTGCTCGGCGCCGCGCTGGCGGCGCTGGCCGCGACGGCGGTGTTCGCTCCGTCGTGACGGCGCTCGCGGCGAACCGGGTTATCTCGCCAGTTGCTCCCGCAACCACCCCGGCCGGTCGGTCGTGATGCCGTCCACGCCGAGCCCCACCATCCGCCGGGCGACGGCCACGTCGTTCACCGTCCACACGTAGAGCTTCAACCCCGCCGCCCGCACGACCTTCGCGTACTCCGCGTCCAGCGCCGGCGACGCGGAGAGGTCGAGCCCGTCGGCGCGGATTTCCTTCGCCTTCGCCACCAACTCCGCGGCGGTCGGCGGCGCCTTGTCCTTCGTGTTAAGGCTGACGATCCAGTACGCCGGCAGGTCGGGCCGGGCCTTCTTCACGGCCGCGATCACCCCGGCGTTGAAGCTGATGACCGGCGTCCGCTCCGGCGGCAGCCCCGCGGCCGTCATTTCGGCCAGCAGTTCGGGCACGACCTCCGGTCCGGGCTTCACCTCGACGAACACCCGCTTCCCGGCCGGCACCGTCGCCAGCACCTCGGCCAGCGTCGGGATGCGCTCGCCGGCGTACTTCTTGTCCTTCCACGCCCCCACGTCCAGCGTCCGCAACTCGGCCAGCGTGCTCTCCGCCACCACCTTGTTCACGCCGCCGGCGGTCCGCTTCGTGTCCTTGTCGTGGATGACGACGATCTTGCCGTCCTTCGTGCGGTACACGTCGAACTCGGCGGCGTCGGCCTTCTGCTCCCACGCCAGCTTCACCGCGGCGACGGTGTTTTCGGGGGCGTCGTGCGACGCCCCGCGGTGGCCGACGATCTCGACGGCGCGGTCGGCGGGGAGGGTCATCGCGAGTCCGGTGAGGATCGTGTGAAGCATCGGCACCTCGGTGGGGTGCGGACAGCATAGCAGCGGCCGCGTAAAAAAGCCGCGGGAACCGCCTGCCGTCGAGGGGAGCGTCCGTGAACAGCGTGCCGTGGTGGGGCTACGTGATCGGGGCCGGGCTGGCGTGGGGCACGTACGTGCCGCTGATCTTCTTCGGCGGCCAGATGCTCAGCCCGCTCAGCCCGGCCGGCACGCCCGTGGGCGTCGGCGGCCGGCTGGCGTCGATCCTGTGCGTCGGGATCGCTTACTTCTTCCTCGCCGTGATGATCCCGGTCGCGCTGATGGCCGTCCGCGACGACGCCAAGGCCGACTGGCGCGCCGTCGGCCTCACGTTCAGCGCCCTGGCGGGCGTGGCCGGGGCGGTGGGGGCCATCTGCGTCATCTTCGCCAGCAAGGCGGCGGTGGACGCCGCGAAGGCCGAGGGCGTGAACCCGGCGACGTACCGCGTCTACATCGCCCCGCTGATCTTCTGCCTGGCGCCGCTCATCAACACGCTGCTGAGCCTGGTGTGGCACCCGGACCCGAAGTCCGGCGACTGGTCCGTGTTCCACTTCGACGTGCCCGGGTGGAAGCTGTGGGCCGGCATCGTGCTCGTGTCGCTCGGCACGTTCCTGGTGCTGATGTCGAAGGAGGAGGCGGAGGCCGGGAAGGGCGCGCCGAAGCCCGCGGCCCCGGCGCCCGAAACCCCTGGCGCGTCATGACCCCCGAGGACGCGGTCCAGCGCTGCAACACCATCCTGGCGCACGCCTGGATGGTGCGCACGTTCCTGAAGCACGCCGACGAGATTCAGGAGAACGAGGACATGCTCGACGTGCCGCGGACGCTGTACGACAGCATCCGGGCCGTGGAGCCGGCCTTCCAGCGCGGCGACCACGCCGACTACCTGCGGCGGCTCAAGGGGAAGCTGCCGAAGTTGCGCCGCGCGGCGGACCACTTCGCCGCGCACTTCCGCGAGTTCTCCCCGCACACCAACTTCGAGATGGCCGACCTCAGCCTCCGCGGCGTCGTCCGCGAGCTGGAGGAGGTGTTCGCCGCACTGCCCCCGCCCGGCTGACCGCCGGCCTTCTCCGTCACGTCGGCGTCCTTGTCCGGCCGCGGCCGGGGGGTAGAAAGCCGACTACCCGAATCCCCCTCCCGAAGGACCGCCGATGGCCGCCGACCCCACCTTCCGCGGGCACGTTTTTGACGACATCACCCAGACCGTCGGGGCCACGCCCCTGATCAAGCTCCGCCGGGTCGTCGGCGACGCCAGGGCCACCGTCGTCGGGAAGCTGGAGAACTTCAACCCGCTGTGGTCCGTCAAGGACCGTATCGGCGTCGCCATGATCGACGCCGCCGAGAAGGCGGGGAAGATCACCAAGGACACCCTCATCATCGAGCCGACGAGCGGCAACACCGGCATCGGCCTGGCGTTCGTCTGCGCGGCCCGCGGCTACCAGCTGGCCGTCACCATGCCCGAGAGCATGTCGCTGGAGCGGCAGCGGCTGCTGAAGGCGTTCGGGGCCAAGCTGTACCTCACGCCGCGCGAGACGGGTATGCGCGGAGCCGTGAACCGGGCCAAGGAGTTGTTCCAGGAGTTCGGCGGCGAGCCGAAGGCGTTCATCCCCCAGCAGTTCGAGAATCCCGCGAACCCCGAGGTCCACCGCCGCACCACCGCCGAGGAAATCTGGCGCGCCACCGGCGGGAACATCGACATCCTGGTGTGCGGCGTCGGCACCGGCGGCACGATCACCGGCTGCGGCGAGGTGCTGAAGCAACGCAAGCCTGGGGTAAAGTGCGTGGCCGTGGAGCCGGCCGCGAGCCCGGTCCTGACGCAGCACGTCGTGCAGGGCGTGCCGAAGGACCAGGTGAAGCCGGGGCCGCACAAGATCCAGGGGATCGGCGCCGGGTTCGTGCCGGGCGTGCTCAACACCGCCGTCATCGACGAGGTGGTGCAGGTGACCGACGACGAAGCGTTCGAGATGGCACGCCGGCTGGCGAAGGAGGAGGGGATGCTGTGCGGCATCTCGTGCGGCGCGGCCGCGGCCGCGGCGGTGAAGGTGGCGAAGCGGCCGGAGAACGCCGGCAAGGTGATTGTGGTGGTGCTGCCAGACCTGGGCGAGCGCTACCTCTCGACGGCCCTCTACCCGCAGGATTGATGACCCGGTTGCGACCGGGCGGACTCACCCGCCGCCCGGTCGCGACCGCCCGGTATTCACTTCGCGCCCAGGCAGTAGATCGTGCCGCGGTCGGTGCCGAACAGCACGCAGTCCGGGCCGACCGCCACCGACCCCGAGACCGGGCCGTCCACCCAGACCTCCTGCACCTTCCGCCCGCTCTTCAGGTCGAGTACGTACAACGACGCATCCCGCGCCAGGCTACCGACGTACACCCGCTCGCCCACCACCACCGGCGACGCGTCCACCACGCCGTCGGTCGTGAAACTCCACACCTGCTTGCCGGTCGCCCGGTCGATGCCGTACACCTTCGCGTCGCGGCTGCCGGCCACGACCACGTCCTTGGTCACCGCCGCGGAGGCGTAGAATGGCTGCTGGCGCGTCGGAGCCTCGAACGCCCACAGCTTCTTCTTTTGCTTCCAGTCCACGGCCACCACCTGGTTCGCCATCGTGCCGACGTAGGCCGCGTCGCCCACGACCGCCGCCGTCGCCGCGGCCTGGCCGTCGAGTTCGATCGCGCCGATCTCCTCGCCCGTCTTCGCGTTCAGGACGTGGAACTTGCTGTCGCACCCGGCCACGAACGTGGCGTCGCCGATCACCACCGGCGAGCCGTTGACGGGGCCGTCGGTCCGCACGTCCCACAACTTCTTCCCCTCGGGAGAGAGGCAATACAGCGTCGAGTCGTGGGAGCCGATGAGGACGTTATTGCCGTGGAAGTTGCACCCCGAGGTGATCTCGCCTTCCGTCTCGAATGCCCAGAGTTGCTTGCCGTCGGCGGCCGACAGGCAGAAGAACTTGCCGTCCAGGTTGCCGACGTAAACCTTACCGTCCTTTACGCCCGGCGAGGCCTTCAAGTGGCCGAGCTTCACCTTCCACTTCTCTTTCCCGGTGGCAAGGTCGAGGGCGTAGAGGTGCTTGTCGAAGGAGCCGACGTACACGACCCCGCCGACGACCGCTGGGGCGCCCTCGATGGCGTCGCCGGTCTTGAACTTCCAGCGCTCGGCGAGCTGGTCGGGGAGCCTGGCGGTGCCGACGCCCGACATGAGCGCGTCGCCGCGGAACAGGGGCCAGTCGGCGGCCGCGGCGGCCGCGAAGACGAGGACGGCGGACAGCGCGAGGAGGCGACGCATGGGGGCTCCCGGAGGAAGAAGCTCACGCTAAGGCGCGAAGCCGCGAATAACACCAAAAAGGATACCGCCGCACTTTCGAACCCTTGCTCGTTGCGCCGCTTCGTGCGCATTCGTCACGCTTCACCACGCGGCGCGGTAGAGCTCCAGGATGTCGGTCTCGGCCACCTCGCGCGGGTTGAACCGCGCCGTCCACTGCTGGTTCGCCTCCTCGGCCAGCAGTGGCAGGATCGACTCCGAGACGCCGCACTCCTTGAGCGTGCGCGGCAGGCCCGCCGCCGACAGCATCGCCGACACCCGGTCGGCGAGGGCGTCGGCCGAGCCCGCCAGCTCCGCGTACAGGTCGCCGACCACCGCCGCGTTGTAGCGGACGACGTGCGGCAGCATCACGCCGACGGCGACGCCGTGGGTGACGCCGTAGTGGGCCGTGAGCGGGTTCGCGCACGAGTGGCAGACGCCGAGCATCGCGGCCTCGATCGCCATCCCCGCGAAGTGCGCCCCGAGTAGCATCGCCGACCGCGCCGCCAGGTCCGTCGGGTGGCTCATCACCCGCTCGAAGTTCGGCTCCAGCTGCCGGAACGCGGCGTGCGAGTACGTCTGCGACAGCGGGTTCCGTTTGGCGCACACGAACGACTCGACCGCGTGCGCGACCGCGTCGATGCCGGTGACCGCGCTCACCAGTTTCGGCTGCGACAGCGTCACGTCGGGGTCGAGGATGGAGACGCGGAAGGCGGCCTTCTTGTCGCCGCACGCCATCTTCAGGTGCGAGCGCTCGTCGGTGATGAGGGCGTAGCTCTGGGCCTCGCTGCCGGTGCCGGACGTGGTCGGCACGCCGACCGACGGCAGCATCGGCTTCGTCGCCTTGCCGTAGCCCTTGTAGTCGGCCATGCGGCCGCCATTAGTCAGGAGGAAGTTCACCCCCTTGGCGCAGTCCATCGAGCTGCCGCCGCCGACGGCCGCGATCAGGTCGATCTTGTGCGTCCGCGCGAACACCACGCCGGCCGCGACCTCGCGCTCGGTCGGGTTCTCCTTCACCCCGTCGAAGACGAACGCCTGCAGCCCAGCTTCCTCGATGGCGGCGACGGCGCGCTGCGGGTGCCCGGCCGCTTCGAGGCCGGGGTCCGTCACCAGGAGGACGCGGGTGCCGCCGAGCTCGCGGGCCGCCTCGCCCAGGCGGGCGAGGGTGCCGGACCCGAAGACGACGCGGCCGAGCGGCTGGAAGTCAAACCCCGGCGGGGGTGCGGGCGTGCTGGAGCGCCCGCTGCTTGTAGAGGTGGGTGAACAGGTTCCCTTCATGCGGCTGGTCCCACGTCAGGCGGTTGGTCGGCAGCGGCCCGATGTTCAGCCGCTCGATCGTCGGGCAGGCCAGGGCGTCCGCGATGAAGGCCGGGTCGTCGGAGAGTACGGTGGCCGCCAGCGTGTAGCCGATCCGCTTCAGCACGTCCTGCTGGGGCCATTCTATCACGCTGGCATACGGGAACAGGAACTCCTTGTTCGCCAGCGGGTGGTCCGGGCTGTCGCAGCGGATAATCGTGGGCAGCAGCCACGCGACGCGGCCCTCCTTGACGAGCCGCGGGGTGCCGCGGAGCTTCTCGGTCACGTCC
Source organism: Gemmataceae bacterium (assembly GCA_046350095.1). GTDB lineage: Bacteria > Planctomycetota > Planctomycetia > Gemmatales > Gemmataceae > Urbifossiella. Next base: position 333,226 of record JAXMBA010000007.1, on the reverse strand, counting down.
ACGGCGCCGGGCTCCTTCAGCCCCTCGTCGATCATGTTGTTGATCGCCTCGGCCACCGACGGGTTGGCGAACGCGCTGACCTCACACGCCGGGTCGTCCCACGCCCGGGCCTTCGCGCCGGCCAGTCGCTTCGCCAGGCCCACGGCGATGGCGTCGGCGTTCTTCGGCGTCCACACCGCGGAGGCGTTGACGCACGCCCGGCCGCCGTTCGCGGCGATCCCTTCCACGAGCACGTCGAGGTGCTTCTCCCACTGGTCGGCCTGGTCCTCGCCGAAGATGAACTTGCTGTACCCGGTGCCGTGGATCTCGACGCGGTGGTCGTTCTTGTACGGGGCCATCGTGCGGTCGTCGCCGAAGGCCATGCTGCGGCCGCACAGCCGGAGGATGTCCGACGCGCCGGCGTGGTCGGTCGGCAGGAACGCCAGCGCCGACGCGGGGACGCCGGCCTTGAGGAAGGCCTGCAGGACGCGGTACGGCGTCCACGGCTCCTCGCGGCCGGGCTTCAGCAGCAGCGGGATCTTGAACGCGATGGTCGGCACCCACAGCGAGTGGACCCCGGGCGAGTTCGACGGCAGCACCGCCCCGAACACGTCGGTGGTGGGGTAGAACGCCTGCATCCGGCCGCCGCGGGTGGTGTACCCGATGTCGAGCGCCTCGACCGGCAGGCCGCGCGTCAGCCCGCCGATCACCTCCTCGATGTGCGACAGGACATAGTGGACCTTGCGGGCGTTGCGGTCGCAGAAGACGACGGGGCTGCCGGTGGTGGAGGACAGGTTGCGGACGTACTGGTCGAACGTGAGTTCGGCGTCGCCGCAGGGGAGGGCGGCGTTCAGGAAGTAGCCGGCGGCCTTCTCGTACATGGCGAGGAGGTCGCGGACGGGGATGGCGGCCAACTCCTTGTGCGCGCGGCCGACGTTCTGCAAGTCTCGGGCGATCATGCTGCCCGTCACCTGCGACACCTCGGCGACCGGCTCGCCGGTCACGTGGTGGACGAGGGTCGCTTTCTCGAGGCTCGTGTAAGTCTTGCCGAACCGCAGCGCGGGGATGTGGATCATGTGTGTGGGGTCAGGTTGGTGTCGAGTCTCGGTGCAAAAGCCCAGGGGCCGGGGCCCCCGGGCTCGGGTCAGTAGGGGTCAGTACACGCCGACCACGGTCGATCCGGCCAGCTCGCTGAACGGGCGGACGCCGCTCACCCCGTCCCACGGGTACTTCTCGAACGGCGGCTCCCGCTCGCCCTCGTCCCGCTCCGGGAACCGCGGCACGAAGAACTCCTTCGTGAACGTGCTCAGCAGCACCCGCCCCGTGCCGCCGTACGGCACCACCTGGTTGTAGTCCTTCGGGTCCACCACCTCGATCACCGCCCGCGGCTGCGGGGCGTAGTAGCTGATCTTGAACCCGTCCTCCGGGCCGATCGGCTTCGAGCACGCCAGCCCCATCAGCGTGTTGCCGTACGTCGGCGTCATGTACACGTCGCCGTTGTCCAGCATCTCCTCGTACGCCTCCCGCGTAAACTGCGGGGTGAACTCGGTGCCGCCGGAGAAGATGCCGGTGATGCCCGCGGCCTTGATGCTCCGCAGGCCGCCGGGCGGCACCGGCTTCTTCAACTCGCGGTACTTGTCCTCCAGCTTGCCGGCCCGCAGCGACTCGTCGAGCGCCGCCAGCAGCTTCGGCGTGGTGAACATGCACTTGATGTCGTGCCCGCCGGCCAGCACGGTGATCGCCTGGTCGATGCAGTGCTGCTTGTAGGCGTTCGCCTCGCTGATCTTCCGCTCCTTGATGCACTTCACGACGTAGCGCGGGTCGAGGTCGATGGCGAAGCAGATGCCGCCGCGGTACTGGGCCAGGTGCTCGATCGCCAGCCGCAGCCGCCGCGGGCCGCTCGGCCCGAGCATCAGCCAGTTCGACCCGCGGGGGAAGTACTTGTCCGGCAGTGTGTCGGACATCATCTCGTAGTCGATCTTGAAGTCGTCGATGACGATGCGGCTCTTGGGCAGGCCGGTGGTGCCGCCGGTCTCGAAGACGTAGACGCCGCGGTCGGCGAGCCCCTTCGGCACCCACCGGCGGACCGGGCCGCCGCGGAGCCAGTCGTCCTCGAAGAACGGGAACTTCTTGATGTCGTCCCACCCGTTCACGTCGGTGAGCGGGTTGAAGTCGAACGTCTTGGCCTTTTCGAGCCAGAACGGCGTGCCGGTGTCCGGGCTGAAGTGCCAGCGGATCGTCTCGCGGATGTGGGCGTCGAGTTGCGCGCGGGCGTTCTTGACGCGCTCGTCGAGGGTGGAACCGGTGACCGGGGCCGGCTTGCCGGGGGTGTCGTTCACGACCGCTCCAGGAGGGGCTGCGGGGCAGGGGGTGTGTCGTTCAGGATAGGCGCGGGGCGGGGCGAAAACCAAGCCCGGGGGACGGCCCCCGGGCTTTCGCGGGGGGGTCAGTCCTTCCGCCCGGCGCGGACGGCGAACAGCGTCTTCTCGGTCATCACGTACAGCACCCCGTTGGCCACCACGGGCGTGCTGCGGATCGGCGCGTCGAACTCGATCTTGGCCAGCAGGAACCGCTTCTCGATCTCGGCCCGCTGCTTCAGCCGGAACGCCCGCGCCTCCTTCTGGTCCTTCGCGTTCGGGTCCAGCTCCTCGATCACCGGCTGATTCTTCTCGTGCTTCCAGACGTACAGGTCGCCGTTGTCGTTGCCGAGCATCACCTTGCCGTCCACGTAGTAGCACGAGCCCCACATCGCAGTCTTGGTGTCGTACTGCCACTTGTGGGCGCCGGTCTTGGCGTCGAACACGTGCATGTAGCCGGGGAGCTCGCCGAGGTACAACACGTCGTCCACGATGCACGCCGTACACATGGTGCGCCCGAACCGGAAGTCGCGGACCGAGAACGGCCGCTTCTCGTCGCCGCCGTAGCTCCACACCTTGCCGCTGTTCGGGTTCGCCTTGCCGATGCCGACCTCGCGGCCGGCGTCGTCCTTCTTCTTGCCGGCCAGGAGCTCGTCCGAGATGTCGCCCTTCTTCCCCTTCGGGCTGATGCACCACAGCCGGCCGATGCCGTCCGTGTGCTCGGGGTCCTGGCCCACGGCGATGTACACCTTCTGGTCGTACACCACGGGCGTGGCGATGAAGTCGTTGCGGGTGCCGGCGCCGCCGAGTTCGTAGACGCCGTCCTTCGGGTTGCAGTCGAACTTCCAGATGATCTCGCCGGTCTCCGGCACGAGGCCGTACAGCCAGCCGTCGCCGCCGGGGAAGATGACCTGCTTCACGCCGTCGATCTCGGCGTAGGTGGGGTTCGACCACTGGCCGTGCATGATGTCGCGGCCGGGGTAGTTCTTGGCCCACACCAGCTGGCCGGTGTTCTTGTTCAGCGCGATGAAGCTCGGGGCGTTCGGCTCGGGGATGTTGAAGTGGCCCTCGTCCACGCCGTTCGCGGTGACGATGAAGATCAGGTCGCCGACGATGAGCGGGCACGCCGAGGTCATGTTGTGGGGGAACACCTTCAGTTCCTTGATCATGTCGTACTCCCACAGCACGTCCCCGTCGGTCGGCGTCTGGTACTTCTCCTTGTCGAAGCCCTGGTTGCCGTCCTTGAACCCCTTGGCGTCGAGGCACACGACGGTGCAGCGGTTCGACGTGAAGTAGACGCGGTCGCCCTCGACGGTCGGCGTGGAGCACAGCCCCTCGTGCGGCCAGTCGTTCACGTTCGCCGACGGCAGCTTGTCGAACACCATCTGCCACAGGTACTCGCCGGTCTTCTCGTCGAAGCACATCAGGATGCCGCGGTCGGCCGGCTCCTCGTCGCCGTCGGCGTTCTTGCTGACGTCGCGCTTGTTCCGCGGCCGCTGGTTGTTGGTGCCGACGTAGATGCGGCCGCCGGCCACGACCGGCCCGCCGTACGACTTCGAACCCAGGTCGGCCTTCCACAGCACGTCCGCCGGGCTGTCCAGGTTGAACTTCTCGGGCACCGCCTTGGCCACGAGGTTGACCATGTTGCGGTCGGGCGTGCCGCCGAACATGGTGTGGTCGTTCGGGCCGGGGTTGGTCGCCTTGGGGGCGGCCTTCGGGTCGGCACCGGGCGGCTGGGCCTCGGACCGCGGAAGTAACGCGGTGCCGGCGCCGACCACGGCGGCCGTGAGGATGACACCCAGTAGCAAGCGCTTGGGGAGCGTCTGAGGCATGGATCGGGTTCCGCGTCGTGTTCGGTGGGGGAAGCCCGGGGGCCGGTCGCCCCGGGCACGAGGTCCACTTACTTCTTACCGTTGGGGGTTACCGTCACGTTGTCGTAGAAGATGTCCGCCCCGGGCAGCTCCGTGCTGATCTGCGGGTCGGACACGTACCCGTACAGGGCGGCGGCGCCGACCGCGTTCCCGGCCGGGTCCTCGAATTCGAACTGCCACGCCGCCGGCTCGGCCTCGCCGCGCTTCCACACCTTGCCGCGGACCACGACCTTGCCGCCGGCCTCGGGGTCGGCCGACAGCTTCATCGTGTACCACGTCCCCGGCAGCCAGTCGAAGTTCGTCGCCAGGTTGACCCGCGGCCGCGCCTCCCACGACACCAGCCGCAGCTGCCGCGACTTCTTCTCGTCGTCCGGCTTGCCGTCGAGGATGAGCGTGTACCGGCTGTTGACGACGCCGATGTCCGGCATCCGCCCGCGGACCTCGGTGGCGTACACGTCGGCGGTGATGGTGTAGTTCGCGGCCGACGGCAGGGTGATGTAGGCGTTGGCCCGCGCGAACGGCGGCCGGCTGTCGGTGTTCACCTTGCTGAGGACGATGGTGCCGTCCGGCAGTTTCTTGACTACGAACTTGGCCTGCGTGTTCACCCACCCGCCGGGGACGGCCCCTTCGGGCACCTTGTCGAAGTCCTGCTTGTAGCCGACCGGCGCTGCGACGCGGACGCGCCCCTTCCCCACCAGGTCGCCGAGCTTCGCCTCGACGTATCCCTGCTGGCTCGGCACCGCCTCCACCGTCACGGTCAAGCCGTCGACCTTCCCCTTGAGTGCCGGCGGCTGCGCCCCCGTCGGTGTCTTGGCCGGGAGCGGCAGGCTCAGCACGGGGGCGCCGTCGGACTTGAGCGCCCGGCCGTTCGCGTCCACCGGCGTGACGGTGAACGTCGCCTTGCCGTTGGCCGCGAGTGTCACGTCGGCCGGGAACAGGCGCAGCGCGACGGCTTTGCCCGCGGGGTCGGCCGGCGTCTCGGCGGGCTGCTCCTTGTACTTCCCGCACCCGTCCTTGGCGTCGGGCAGGCCGAGGCAGAACAGGTCGGTGCGGGTCGTGAAGTAGATGCGGTTGTTGACCGCGATCGGGGTGCCGTTCGTCTCGTTCAGCAGTCCCTTCGGGTCGCGGAACTTGTACTCGAACACCTCGTCCGGGTTCGGCTCCTCGCCGTTCTTGTTCGGCACGATGAGCAGCCGGCCCTTCACGTCGAACAGGTAGAGCTTGTCGTCCGCCACGAGCGGCGCCCCGCGGACCTCGCTGGCGTAGCGGAACTTCCAGTCGACCTTCCCGTTCTTGGCGTTGAAGCAGAACAGCTCGCCGCTGTCGTCCGGGAGGTACAGCTTGCCGCCGGCCAGCGCCCCGGACGCGAGCCCGAACCGGTTCGATCGCTTGAACTCCCACACCAGCGACGGCGCCTTCGTCTTGGCGTCGATCTTCCCGGCGTCCACGCAGATCACCCGCCCGATCGGGCCGCCCTCGGGGTTCTCCTCGCCGTGGTTGCAGTAGATCAGGCTGCCGTCCACGAGCGGCGAGCCGTTGATCACGCCGGCCCCGAACCGGTAGCTCCACACGCGCTCGCCGGTGCGGACCTTGAAGGCGTGCAGCGCCCCGTCGGCCCCGCCGCTGATGAGGAGCCGCTGGCCGCCGATGACCGCGACCACGGGCGAGCTGTAGTAGGTGCCTTTGATCGCGCCCGGCGCCTCGCCCCACCACGCTACTTCGCCGCTCTTGCCGTCGAGGGCCACGAACCGGTTCGCCCCCTTGGCCAGGTCACCCCACGCGCTGTTGACCATGCCGACGATGCAGAGCCCGCTGTCGAACAGGGGGGTGACGATGCGGCCGCCGTACCCGCTGATGCGGCCGAACTCTTCCGTCAGGCTCCGCTGCCACAGCAGCTTGCCGTCGGGGTCGAGGGCCAGCACGAGCCCGGCGGTGGTGTGGGCGTAAACGGTCTTCGTGTCGGGGTCGGCGGTGAGCGTCGTCCAGCCGAGGCGGCTGGAGACGATGTCGGTGTGGAACACGTTGACGCGGAAGGCCCACTGCTTGGCCCCGGTCTTCTCGTCGAAGCAGACGACCTGCTCGCCCTCGTGCAGCCCCTCGCCGACGCCCTGGATGATGTACAGCTTCCCGGCCATCACCAGCGGCGCGCTGCGGCCGCCGAACGGCTGCTGCCACACCACGTTCCCCTTCGCCCCGAGCTTGGGGTCGAACGTGGCAGGCAGGTTCGTCTCGCGGGAGACGCCGTTCTGCTCCGGGCCGCGCCAGTGAATCCAGTCGCGGGCGGCGGCCGGGGCGCCGGCCGCGGCGAGGGCGAGGAGGGCGAACCCGAGGTGCTTCATGGGAGGGCTCCGGGGCGGGGCGGCGGGTATTTTAGGAATCGCGGTGCGCCCGTGCTACTTGTGGTGCACGAGCCGGCGGGCCTTCAACTCGAACCGCGGCAGCGCCCCGCACGCGGCGGCGGTCACCTCGACGCGGAACAGCAACTCGTCGCGCACCGCCCGGCCGACGGCCTCTGCCAGCGCCGGGCCGTCGTGTCCGTCGGCCGGCTCCACTTCGATCCGCAGGTCGGCGAGCGGTCCGGTATGATCGACGTGGATGCGGTACTCGGCCACCGTCGGGAAGCGGCGGACGATGGCCTCGATCGCCGCGGGGTACAGGTTGTTGCCGCGGACGTGGATCATGTCGTCGGCCCGCCCGAGGATGCCGCCGGCGAGCCGCCGCCAGGTGCGGCCCCCGGGGTCGGGCGCGGTGCTGACGCGGACCAAATCCCCGGTACGGTAGCGGACCAGCGGGCAGCCCGTGCGGCACAGGTTCGTCAGCACCAGTTCGCCGTACTCGCCGGCGGGCACGGGGTCGGTGCCGTCCGGCGTCAGAATTTCGCAAATGTACTCGGATTCGAGCAGGATCATCTCGCCCGGCGTGTCCACCGCCTCGACCGCGACCGGGCCGATTTCCGTCATGCCGTAGTGGTCGAAGACGCGGGCGCCCCACACCTCCTCGATGCGGCGCCGCGTCGCGGGGATGGTGCCGCCGGGCTCGCCGGCCACAACGAGCATCCGCACGGAACTGCCGGCCAGCTCGATCCGCTCCGTCGCCGCCAGCTCCGCCAGGTGCAGCGCGTAGGTCGGCGTGGCGAAGACGACCGTGGCTTCGTGCTCGATCAGGAAGCGGAGCCGCGCCGTGCTCGGCATCCCGCCGCCAGGCAGAACGAGTGCGCCGTAGCGGGACGCGGCCTCGAACGCGCTCCAGAAACCGATGAACGGCCCGAACGAGAACGGGAAAAACACCCGGTCCGCGGGCGACAGCCCCATGAACGGGAAGCTGACCTGCCAGCAGCGAAGCACGGCCTCCCACGATTCCGGCGTGTCGAGCCAGCGCAGCGGCCGGCCGGTACTGGTGCCGGAGGTCTGGTGCAACCGCGAGTACCGTTCGACCGGGAAGCTGAGGGCGGAGCCGTAGGGCGGGTGCGCGGCCTGGTCGGCGGCGAGTTCGGGCTTGGTGGTGAACGGCAGGCGGGCCAGGTCGGCGGGACCGCGGAGGTCGTCGGAGCGAACGCCGGCGAGCTTTCGGGCGAGGAAGCGGTTGCCGGGCAGGACTTCGGCCAGAAGCGAACGGAGCCGCCCGAACTGGGCGTCGCGGAGGGTGTCGGGCGGGGTGGCCGGCGTGAGCATGGAACCCGGGGGAGCCGGGACGGCGGGCAGGCGTGGGCAGTCTAGCCGCGGGACTGCTCCAGGGCGATACCCGCCCCGACTCCCTGTCTTACAGCCGGTGAAAAAGATGCCTCACTCGCCCGCCCCGGCCTCGGGAGCGAAGCCGCGGCGGAGTTGGTTCTCGGTCACCGTCCGCGGCAGCACGAACTGCAGCAGGTAGTCCGGGCCGCCGGCCTTCGAGCCGATGCCGCTCAGCTTGAACCCGCCGAACGGCTGGCGGTCCACCAGCGCCCCGGTGCACTTCCGGTTCACGTACAGGTTTCCGACCCGGAACCGCCGCTTCACCGCCGCGATGTGTTCAGGGCTGCGACTGTACACCCCGCCGGTCAGCGCGAACTTCGTCCCGTTGGCGATCCGCAGGGCGTCGTCCAGATCGTTCGCCCGGGTCACCGCCAGAACGGGACCAAAAATCTCCTCCTGGGCGATCCAGGCGCCTTCCGGCACGTCCGCGAACACCGTCGGGCCGACGTAAAAGCCCTGACCCGCGAGCGGGCCCAGGTCGGCCTCGTAGGCCAGCCGTGCTTCCGACTTACCGCGCTCGATGGCGGCGCGGATGCGGTCGCGGGCCTCGGCGTCCACCACCGGGCCGAGCGACGCCCCCGGCTCGTCGGCTGGGGCGACCGTGAGGCTCTTGGTCCCCTCGATCAACCTGGCGAGGAACTGGTCATAGATGTCCGCCAGCACGATGGCGCGGGAGCCGGCCGAACACTTCTGGCCCGCGTAGCCGAAGGCGCCGTCCACGACGCCCTTCACGGCCTCGTCCAGGTCGGCGTCCGAATCCACGATGACGGCGTTCTTGCCGCCCATCTCGGCGATGACGCGCTTGACGAACGCCTGCCCCGGTGGCGTCTGCGCCGCCTGCTCCTGGATGAGCAGCCCGACCTTCACCGAGCCGGTGAACACAATGACGGCCACGTCCGGGTGGTTGGTGAGCACGGGGCCGATCACCTCGCCCTCGCCGGGGAGGTAGTTCACGACGCCCGGCGGCGCGCCCGCGGCCTCGAAGCACTCCATCAGTTTCGCCGCGATCACCCCCGACTGCTCGGCCGGCTTCATGACCGCGGGGTTGCCCGTGACCACCGCGGCGGCCGTCATGCCGGTGAGGATGGCGAGCGGGAAGTTCCACGGGGCGATGACCACGGCCACGCCGCGCGGCTCGTAGAAGGTGGTGTTGTCCTCGCCGGCCACGTTTCGGCTGTGCGGCCGGTGCAGCTTCACGGCCTCGGCCGCGTAGAAGTCGCAGAAGTCGATGGCTTCCGCCACGTCGGCGTCGGCCTCGCGCCACGGCTTGCCGGTTTCGAGCACGATCCACGCGGACAGCTCGAAGCGGCGGCGGCGGAACTGGTTCGCCACGCGGCGGAGCAGGGCGGCGCGCTCCCCGACGGGGGTGTCACGCCAGGCGTCGAACGCCGCCCGCGCCGCCGCCACGGCGGCGGTCGCTTCGTCCACGGTCGCGGAGGCGGTGCGGCCGATCAGCTCCGAGGTGCGCGACGGGTTCACGCGCTCGATCGTGGCCCCGACCGGCAGCGCCCGCCCGCCGACGATCGCGGGGTAGGTGCGGCCGAGTTGCTGCCGCACCGACGCCAGCGCGGCCCGCATGGCGGCGCGGCTGTCCTCGCGCGCGAAGTCGGTCGGCGGTTCGTTTTTGAAGACCGGCTCTTCGGGAACGCCCACCGCCTGCACCTTGAGAGCCGGTTTCGGGGTGACGGTCAACTCCGCGGGGTTCATCAGCAGCACCTCTTCGGCGGCCCCGTCGGCGAAGCTCGCCTTCAGGAAGGAGTCGTTCGACGAGTTCTCCAGCAGCCGGCGGACGAGGTACGCCATCCCCGGCAGCAGCTGCCCGTATGGCGTGTACACCCGAACCCGGTGGCCCGGCGACTTCACCGCGTCGCGGAGCGGGTCGGCCATGCCGTACAGCATCTGGATCTCGAACCGCCGCGGGTCCACGCCCCTCGCCTCCGCGGCGGCGACGGCGTGGGCCATGCTGCGGACGTTGTGCGACCCGAACGCCGGCACCAGCCAGTCGGAGTGTTCCAGCAGGAAGTCGGTGCAGCGCTCGAAGCAGGCGTCCGACTCGGGCTTCCGCGTCCACACCGGCACCGGCCAGTCGTTCTGGGCGGCGATCACCGTCTCGTAGTCCCAGTAGGCGCCCTTCACGAGCCGCACCGTGACGCGGCAGCGGCGGTCGTCGCGCGCCCACTTCATCAGCGCGGCCAGGTCGGCTTCCGTGTCGCGGAGGTACGCCTGCATGGCGATGCCGACGTGCGGCCAGTCGCGGAACGCCGGCTCCGAAAGCACGTCCTTGAAGATGCGGAGCGTCACGTCCTTGAAAGCGTGCTGCTCCATGTCGAAGTTCACGAACGCGCCGCCGGCCCGGGCCGCTTCGAGGATCGGCCGCAGCCGCCGCAGCACCGCCCGGCTCGTGCCAACGGGGTCGATGGGGTCGAACTGCGAGTACAGCGCCGACAGCTTCACCGACACGTTCACCCGCGGGATCGGGCCGCGGTCGTCGCGGTCGGTCAGCGGGTCGTCGGCCCAGCCAGCTGCCTCGCGGCACAGCCCGGCGAGCAGTTCGAGGTACTGTTTTTGAACGTGATCCGCTTCGACCTCCGTAATCGTGGCTTCGCCGAGCAGGTCGATGGTGAAGGCGAACCGGCGCGCCCGCAGCGCCCGCACGGTGGCGCTGACCTCGGGCACGTTCGACCCGGCGATGAAGCGGCGGGCCATCTGGCGAGCGCCGGTCTTCGCCGACCACGCCAGCAGCCCGCCGAGCGGCCCGCCGCGCGGCATCACCTTCAGCCCGGCCCGCACCCAGCCCGGCAGGTCGCGCTCGGCCTCGCGGAGGTACTCGGCCAGGTGGCGGGTGATCTCGGGGGTGGTCTTCAGGTACGGCAGCGTGTCCACGAAGCGGAACAACTGGACCTTCAAGGCCGGGTCGGACGTGCCGATGCCCATGAGACGGTCGTCGAGCCACGCCTTCGTGAGTGGCACGGGGCCGGAGCGGTCGATGCGAGCGAAGACCTCGCGGCCGATCTGACGGGTGCGGGCTTCGGTGTCAGCGGCGCTCATAGGCTCCCCCCGCGACGGGTCGTTTGCCGCCGGGCCGGGGTTCCGTTATCATTGCGGGCTGAACGTACGACTTGCGGGTGTGCCACCGAGGGGAGAGGCCGTGGACAAGATCGGCAAGTTTAGCGTCGTTCAGACCCTCGGGAGCGGGGCCCACAGCAGCATTCTACACGTCCGGCGAGAGGAGGACGGCAAGGACTACGCCCTGAAGCTGGTTCCCATCGACGGCAAGGACGACCTGAAGTACCTGGAGCAGGCGAAGCACGAGTTCCGCGTCGGCCAGATGCTCAACCACCCCAACCTCGTGAAGGTGTACTGCCTGGAGCTGGAGCAGGGCTGGTTTAGCGGCCCGAAGAAGGCCAAGCTGCTGATCGAGTACGTGCCCGGCACCACGATGGACCAGCTGCCGCTGCTCCGCCAGCCGAAAATGCTCCGCGTCTTCGAACGCATCGCCGACGCCCTCACGCACATGCACAAGCAGGGCGTCATCCACGCCGACATGAAGCCGAACAACCTCATTCTCGGGCGCGGCACCGCGGTCAAGGTGATCGACTACGGGCTGGCGTGGGTCAAGGGCGAGCCGAAGGACCGCGTGCAGGGGACGCCCGAGTACATCGCCCCGGAGACGGTCGCCCACAAGCTGGTGAACGAGCGGACCGACGTCTTCAACTTCGGGGCCACGATGTACCGGCTGGCGACGCTCCAGCTGCCGCCGTCGTGCGCGCCGATGGGGGAGGGGCTGAAGGTGACGGAGAAGTGGTACAAGGAGCAGTACCGGCCCGTGAAGGAGCTCAACGCCGGCCTGCCGCCGGCGCTCGCGGAGTTGATCGACGGGTGCCTCAGTTTCAACGCCAACAAGCGGCCCGAGCGGATGAGCCAGGTGCAGGGCGTCCTCGACCAGCTGGCCGACGAGGCGGCCGCGAAGTGTGACCCGGCGGTGCTGGAGGATTGAGGGCGGGCGGCCCGTTGCTCACTTCTTCCCCGCCCCGTGGACCACCTTCGGCCAGTACTTGGCCAGGTCGAAGTGCGGGTCGTTTTCGTGGTCATGGCACTTCGTACACGCCTGCGACACCGCGTTCACGATCCGCTGCTGGGCCGCCGGCAGGTCCGTCAGCCCGCCGGGGCCGCCGACCGGCGCCTTGGCGATCCGCTCGAACGTCGCCACGTCCGGCAGCCGGTCCGTCGGCGTCAGCTTCCACGGCGACAGCAGCTTCAGCAGGTCGGCGTCGCGCGGGGCGCTCATGTGTCCGCTGCCGGGGCCGTGGCAGCTCTCGCAGCCCACGTCCTTCAGCGCCGGCGTCTTCTCGGTGCTCTCGAAGCCGGTCTTCACCCCGTACCCGACGGTGTGGCAGACGATGCACTCGGGGTCGAACTGGCGGTTGCCCGGCCGCTTGGCGTACACCTCCAGCCCCTCGTAGGCGTGACCGTGCTTGCTGTCCTTCCACTTGGCGAACTCGCCGGCGTGGCACCCGAGGCAGCGCTCGCTGCCGACGAAGCTCAAGTTCAGCTCCGGCTTCTGGAGCTGCGCCGAGTGCGGCGTGCGGGCCACCTTCGCCAGGAAGTTCCGCTCCTTCACCTGCTTCGTGTAGTCCTCCAGCAGCCCGAGCACGGCGTTCCCTTTCGCCGCCTCGTCTCCCTCGGGCGTCAGGAACTCCTCGCCGAGCGGCACGAGCTGGTATTGCAGGTCCAACGACCCGTCGGCCTTGCGGAAGACGCCGAGCGCCCCGACGTAGCGGCCCTTGTGCCCGACCTGTACGAGAAGCGTCTTGCCGATCAGTTCCGGGTACTGCGGCGGCTCGGGGTCGTCGGCCTGGCAGAGCACCACCTGGAACTCGGGCCGGTCGGCGATCACCTTGCGCGCCTCGTCCGCCGTCCCCTGGTAGAGCAGGACGTTGAGCTTCGGCCGCTTGGGGTGTGCGGCCAACTCCTTCACGGCGGCGTCGAGAACGTCCTTGTTGCCGAGGAACCCGAACCCGGCGGCCGAGCCCTCGACCGCCTTCGCCACGCTCGGCCCGACCACCCCGGCGACGCCGACGGGCACGCCGCCCACGTCTGCGACTTCGGTTAGCCCCACGAGCGGCCGCTTGCCGTCTGGCGCCGGCGGAAAGTACTGCTCACGCGGGATGACGGCGTCGCCGGCCTTCCCGGCGATGTTCCCACCCAGGCTGAACGGCGCCCGCTCCTTCTGCAGCGCGTACGCGGCCACGACCTGGAGCAGGTCGCCGTCGAATTCGTTCTTGCCGACTCCGACGGCCAGGTAGCCCATCTCGCGGAGGGCGTTCATGCCGGTGACGTACTTCAGGAGCCCTTGCTCCTTCACCGCCGATTTCGCGGGATAGAAGTCGCCGAGGTCGACGCCGGCGACGGGCCAGCCCTTGGCCTTGAGGCGCGAGACGAGGTTGGCCCGGCGTTCGAGGCCGCCGGTCTGCGGGCGGCTGCACCCGCAAGGGCTAAGAAATCCGAACGTCTGGCCGGACAGAATCAGCACCGCCTCGGGGCGGCCAGCGGGCCAGGTCGAAAAGACCTTCGTGCCGCCGACGCTCGGCCACGCGCCCGATTCCGGCGGCGGGGCCGCGGGCGGCGTCTGGGCGACGGCGTCGTAGACGAGACCGACGACGAGCGCGGCCAGCGCAAGGAGGCCGACGAGCCGAGTGCCATTCTGCTGGAGCATCGCCGTACCCCCCTTGCGTCCTGCCCGCGGGGCTCGCCCGCCTACAACACCCCGCGGCCGCGGACCGGGATGCGGATGCGCTGGGGGTTAGGCCCCTTCAGCTCCAGCATCACCAGCCCGTCGGTCAGCTCCCCCTGCACCCGGTTCGGCGGCACCCGTACCGTCAACTGCCACTGGCCGCGGCCGCCGCCTTCGGGCAACTTCTTCAGCGACACGTCGAGGAAGTCCGGCCGGGTCGTCCCGGGCACAACTTCCAGCGGGGCGTCCGGCAGGTCGGTGCTCAGCAGCACCGTCTCCGCGGCACCGGCCTGCGCCTTGAACGAGCCGAGGTTCAACTCGGTCGCCCCGCCGGCGATCGTGACCGGGCCGGTCACCGCGGCCTTCACGGTAATCTTCCGCGGATCGGCCCCGGGCACGCCCGTGTCGATCCACACCTCGCGCTCGAGCCGGCCGATGTCCGGACGAGCGTCGCCGACCCGGCCGACGACTGTGACCGGGATGCGGTACGCCGACCGCACCCGCACCGGCTGCTTGGCGCGGGCGGTGTAGTCGGCGGCCAGCGCCGCCAGTTCGGCGTGCGGCACCGGCTCCGGCGGGCCGGTCGTCACGAACGGCCCCGGCGGCTGACCGCCCGGGTTGATCCCCCGGGCGGTCAGCCCCGGCAGTTCGCCCGGCCCGCGGGTCGACGAGTACACCGTGACCACGTGCGTCCGACCCTGGGTGTTATCGGCCAACTCCCCGGCGTCGATCGCGGATTTATCCACCTCGGCCGGCTGTGCCTGGGCGTAGAAGATGGAGAACAGGTCGTCCGGCTGGAGCGGTTGGCCGGCCTCGTCGAACGTGGCGAACCGCGCGCTCAGTGGGACGCGTGGGTTCGGCTTCACCTTGAAGTTGAGTTCGAGAATCCCCAGCGGCATGGCCCACGGGTTGCCGGTCGCCGGCGGCGGGATGGTGTAACTGACGTTGCCTTCGAGGAAGGTGTGCGCCTCCCATTTCAGTTCGTTGGTGAAGACGGTGCCGGCCCCGGCCATGCCGGTGGGGCACGCTGCGACGGGGCCGAACGGCAGGACCGAGAAGCCCGCCATGCGGTAGAGCACTTCCGCCGCCGACGGCGGGACGACGGCGACCCGCGCCCCGCTGCACGACCCGCAGTTCACGCCTGCGAGCTTCAGCGTGACCGGCCCGGGGTGACGGTTGCGGAACCAGAACTGCGTGGCGTTCGTGACCTCGCCGGCCTCGTAATACCCGGTGAACGCCACGTCCTGGAGGCTGGTCATGTTGTCCGGCAGCAGCGTGCCGTCGCCCAGTTCCCACTTCCGGGTGGTCGTAAAGTACTCGAGCGCCCGCGTGGTCGGGACGAGTTTCTCGTCCTTCTTCTCCGGCTCCTCGGGGGGCTTGTGCCACGAGAACACGGTGACCGCGAACACGATCCCCAGCAGGAGCGCGATCGGCAGGAGGTACTTCAGCGCGGACTTCATGGCCGACGGTCCCGGGCGGGGGGGTGTTCTCATTCTACGAGACGCCGCGGACCGGGGTTCGGGACCGCGGTTCCGGCAGATTCGGCACACCGGGAGGGATCGTACTGCCGATAGAAGCTCGGTAACCCTGACGCCTGCGGAGGGTCCGTCGATGCGGCTCGCGCTCCAGACCGTCCCCGCGGCGTGCGTGTTCCTGGCGTCGTGCGCCGCCATCCCGGACCACCCGCCGCACCGCGAGCCGCGGTTCGTCGAGCGGACGCCGTTGCCGCGGGTGCCGCCGCCGAACACGCTGGAACGGGCCGGCAACTCGAACCGCGTCGCCCCGTGGGCCATCCCGGGCGTCACGAGCCACGAGAGCGGTGGGTATGTCGGCGGCGGCAGCCTGTTCCACAACAACCGGCCGTTGGCGAAGGGGATCGGCAGCACTGCGGGGGTGCCGGGCGACGGCACCTTCGGGCTGGACTTCGTCGGCTTCGGTCCCCGGCCGGGGCGGGTGTTCCTGGCCCCGAGCCCGGACCCGTCGGCCGGGGTGGCCATCGCAGACAACTACAAAACGGACACGCACTACCCGAACGACGTATTCAACATCCGGCCGCTGCGCAAGGCGGTGGTCGAGAAGCGAGAGGAAGCGCACGAGCGGCGCGAGGGCGGCGAGGGGCACGAGTAGTGAACCATCCGATGCCGCGGGTGGGCTTCGGGCCTGTAAGACAGCTTCACAACTGACGTGGAGCCCCCCCATGCCCCCGCCCTTCGCCGGCATCTGGCCGGCCATGCTCACGCCCACCACGCCCGACGGTCGGGCCAACCTCCCCGCCTGCGAAACGCTCGTCGACCTGTTCGCCCGCCAGCAACTCGGCGGAATTTATCTCGTCGGCTCGACCGGCGGCTGGCCCCTGTTCAGCGTGGCGGAGCGGAAGGAGATCGCCGCAACCGTCGTGAAGGCGGCCGCGGGACGTATCCCCGTGATGGTTCACGTCGGCGCCGTCGGCACGGCGGACGCCGTCGAGTTGGCCGAGCACGCCGCGGGGTTGGGGGCGGACGCCGTCTCGGCGGTGGGGCCGATTTACTACAAGCACCCGGCCGAGGTAGCGTTCGCGTTCTACCGCCGGCTCGGGGCCGCGACGCAGCTGCCGCTGTTCGCGTATCACCTGAGCGGCGTCAACCAGTCGAGCCTCGGCCCGCGAGAGGTCGCCGCCCGGCTGCTGGACATCCCCACCGTCGCCGGCATGAAGATCACCGACCACGACCTGTACCCGTTCGGCCTGATCCACGGCGTCGCCGGCGACCGGTTGCGGCTCTTCAGCGGGGCCGACGAGGTAATGTGCCACGCCGTGCTGAGCGGGGCGTGCGGGGCGATCGGCACCTTTTACAACTTGTGGGGGCCGAGTTGCGCCGCCGCACGCGCCGCCACTATGGCCGGCGACGTGGCTGCCGGGCGGGCGTTCATGCTGCGGTTCCAGTCGGCCATCGCCGATGCCCTGGCCGGCGGCCTGTGGTCGTTCCTGCGGGCGGGGATGCGGATGAAGTACGGCCTTGACGTGGGAATGCCGCGGCCGCCGCTCGGCAGTGGCGACGGGGTTTGGAGTGACGAGCAGGTCCGCGAGCTCCTTGCCCGCGTGGACGGGCCGGCGTGACCCGTTTTGAAGCCCCGGCCGGAACCGTGTGCTACGGTACGGTGTGGTTCCGCGCCGCGGAATAGGGTGCCCGATGACGTTTGATGTGCTGCTGACCGTGGCTCGCGAGAACCTCCCGGTCGCGGTCGGGGGGACGGTCGCGGTTCTCGTGCTCACGTTCCTCGTCGTCCAGCAGGCGCGGCGACGCCGGGTGATCGACCCGACTCGGCTTATGCCGACCGCCCCGGCCCCGACGGGCGAGAAGGCCGAGGCCTGGGCGCCGCCGGAGCAGTCCTACGCCGACCGCCGCGGTGCGGTCCGCCGCGAGGGCTCGCCGGTCCAGATACTGGTGTCGTCGTCGAGCCTTCGGAATGGCGTGAACGACGCCTACGTCGTGGACCGTTCGACGGGCGGCCTGAGGATCGTGATGCAGGCGGCCGTCCCGCCGGGCAGCACGCTCCAGGTGAAAGCCGTGAACGCCCCGGACACGGTCGGGTTCGTGACGCTCATCGTCCGCAGCTGCCGCAAGCACCCGGAACACTTCGAGATCGGCACGGAGTTCGAGAAGACCCCGCCGTGGAACGTCTTGCTGCTGTTCGGGTGAGCGATTGAGCGTCGTCCCGCCCGGTTCCGTTACCGCCCCATCTCCAGAGCGAAGTCGCCCTCAACGTTCGCGCCGCCCGTGCCGGCGGCCTTCCACGTCCCCGTAAGGTTCCGCCCCCGCAGCACGCCCGCGTAAGGCACGTCCAATACTGGAACCGTCGATTGCGCCAGGGTCGTTCCCACCGATCGGAAGCTCACGGTGTGGCCCTTCCCGCCTGGCGCCGGCCCGACGACCCCCTTCACCACGTAGGTCACACGGATCGGGCCTGCCACCTCGTCGAGTTCGCCCTCGAACCGGTCGCCGTGTCGGCGTGTCACGGTGAGCGCGGCCTGGAACGCAGGCGGGGCGGGGGCGCCGCCGCGGAACGACCCGCGCTGCGAGAGCGTGCCGACCCATTTCGTCCCGGCCAGCATCGGGTCCACGTCCGGGAGCGGGGCGGCGCTCCCGCCGGCCGACAGGGCCGTCGCCGCCAGCACGCACATGGCCCGGAGCATGACGGCCCCCCTGAGTCGGGAATCGTGCCGGGCATATACTACGCCCAATTCCCAAGAGGCAGAGTCATGGCCGAGTGGCAGCGGACCCACACCTGCGGCGAACTGCGCGAGGCGCACGTCGGGCAGACCGTCACCCTGAACGGCTGGGTGCTCATCTCCCGGAAGTTCGGCAACCAGGTGTTCGTCGACCTGCGCGACCGCTACGGCCTCACGCAGATCGTGTTCGAGGCCGACAACGCCGACTTGTTCGCCACGGCCGACAAGATGGGCCGCGAGTGGGTGCTGTCGGTGAAGGGCGTGGTCCGCGCCCGCGTCGAGGGGAAGGACCGCACCGACGTGGCCACCGGCAAGGTCGAGGTCGAGGCGAAGGCGCTGACGGTGCTCAACGCCTGCCCGCCGCTGCCGTTCAGCGTGACCGAGTTCCCCGACGAGGAGCCGGCCAACGAGGACTTACGCCTCCAGTACCGCTACCTCGACCTGCGCCGCCGCAGCATCCAGGGGGTGCTGACGCTGCGGCACCGTATGAACAAGGCGATCCGCGACTACATGGACGAGCGCGGGTTCCTGGAACTGGAGACCCCGCTGCTCGGCAAGAGCACGCCCGAAGGCGCCCGCGACTACCTCGTCCCGAGCCGCGTCTTCAACGGCGAGTTCTTCGCCCTGCCCCAGTCGCCGCAGCTGTACAAACAGTTGCTGATGATTTCGGGGTACGACAAGTATTTCCAGATCGCCCGCTGCCTCCGCGACGAAGACCTGCGGGCCGACCGGCAGCCCGAGTTCACGCAACTCGACGTGGAGATGAGCTTCGTCGAGATCGACGACGTGCTCGGCCTGATGGAAGGCCTGGCCGCGGACATCCTCAAGAGGTGCCACGGCATCACGGCGCCGACGCCGTTCCCGCGGTTGAAGTACGCCGACGCCGTGCTCCGCTACGGCTCCGACAAGCCCGACCTGCGTTTCGGGCTGGAAATCGTGGACGTGTCGGACGTGGCCGCGGAGAGCGAGTTCACCGTCTTCAAGGGCGTGCTGGCGGCCGGCGGCGTGGTCCGCGGCATCAACGCGAAGGGGGCCGCTGACAAGTTCAGCAACACCCAGCTGAAGCCGGGCGGCGAGCTGCCGAAGCTCGTGGAGGTGTACAAGGCGAAGGGGCTGGCGTGGATGAAGGCCGAAGGCGACAAGCTCACCGGCAGCATCGAGAAGTTCTTCCCCGACCCCGTGAAGGCGAAGCTGAAGGCGGCGCTCGGCGTGCAACCGGGCGACCTGCTGCTGTTCGTCGCGGACAAGGCCGAGGTCGCGGCCAACGCCCTGGGGGCGCTGCGGTCGCACCTGGGCTCGGCGCTCAAGCTCTACGTCAACTGGTGGGAAGAGAAAGCGGCGTGGGACGCGGCCGAGGGCGCCGCCGCGAAGAAGGAGAAGCGCGCGGCGAAGCCGTTCGCCATGCGGCCGGAGCACTTCAACTTGCTGTGGGTGACCGATTTCCCGATGTTCGGCTGGGACGACGAGGAGAAGCGCTGGGCGGCGATCCACCACCCGTTCACCGGCCCGATGGACGAGGACGTGCCGTACCTCGAGAGCGACCCCGGCCGGGTGCGGGCGAAGGCGTACGACCTGGTGCTCAACGGCTACGAGGTCGGCGGCGGCAGCATCCGGATTCACCGCCAGGACGTGCAGAACACGGTGTTCAAGCTACTCGGCATGGAGCTGGAGGAGGCGAAGAAGCGGTTCGGCTTCCTACTCGACGCGCTGCAGAGCGGGGCCCCGCCGCACGGCGGCATCGCCCTGGGCCTGGACCGCTGGTGCATGATCCTGGCGGGGACCACGAACATCCGCGACGTCATCGCCTTCCCGAAGAACCAGAAGGCCCGCGACCTGATGACCGGCGCCCCCGCCGCCGTGGACGCCCGCCAGCTCCGCGACCTGGGCGTGAAGTTGAACTGACGGTACGACCCCACCGGCCGCGCCCGGCGGGTCCGGCTTGCTCCCGCACCGGCGGCACGCTCGTTGCGGCTTCCCGTTCCCGGGGAGCCGCAAATGAGCACGTCCGAACCGATTCTTCGCGTCCTTTGCGTGGACGACAACCAGGAGGCCGCGGACACCCTCGGCGTCCTGCTCGACCTCTACGGCTACCGGTCGCTCGTGTGTTACGACGGCGCCAGCGCGTTGGCGCTGGCCGAGGAGTTCGGCCCGGACGTGGCCATCCTCGACCTGTCGATGCCGGGAATGCCCGGCGACGAGCTCGGGCGGCGGCTGCGCGGGACCAATTGGGGCCGGTCGCTGCCCCTGGTGGCGCTGACGGCGCTGAGCGACGACGAGGCCCGCGAGCGGACCGCGGCCGCCGGCTTCGACCTGCACCTGGTGAAGCCCGTGAACCCGGACCGGCTGGCGAACGTGCTCGCGGACATCGTCATCCTGCGGGGCGACGATTGAAAGCCCCGGGGGCGGCCGTCCCCGGGCCCCGCCCCGCGCCTACACTACTTCCCACCACCCACCTCTCCAGGAAGGGAAGGCCGCCGCATGTCGCTCCGCCTGCTCGCCGCCGCCGTCGCGGCCGCGCTCCTCGGTTCCCCCGCCGCCGCCGCCGACCCGCCGGCCCGCGCCGCGGCCGACGCGGCGCTCGCCCGCACCGCCGCGGCCATGCTCGGCGGCGCCCGCACCGTCTCGCTGCCGAACGGCCTCCGCGTCTACCTCTACCCCATCGCCAACTCGCCGCTCGTCACCACGATGGTGGCCTACCGCGTCGGCAGCGCGGACGAAGAGCCCGACCAGACCGGGCTGTCGCACTACCTCGAACACCTTCTGTTCAAGGGCACCGAGAAGCTCGTGCCCGGCGACGTGGACCGGGCCACGCAGCGGAACGGCGGCGCGAACAACGCCTACACGTCGGAGGACATGACGGTCTACCACTTCGACTTCGCCGCCGACCGGTGGGAGATCGCCCTGCGGATCGAGGCCGACCGGATGCGGAACACCAAGATCGACGAGAAGCACGAGTTCGCCCAGGAGAAGGGGGCCGTCGTCGCCGAGCTGGCCCAGGGCGAGGACAGTCCGTGGGGGATCGAGTTCAAGCGCATCCTGGCGCTGCTGTTCCCGGCCGGCTCGCCGTACCACCACCCCGTCATCGGCACCGAGGCCCACGTCCGCGGGGCGACGGCCGAGATCATCAAGCGGCACTACGACAAGTGGTACCACCCCAACAACGCCAGCCTGGTCATCGTCGGCGGGTTCGACCCGGCGAAGGCCGAGCCGCTCGTCCGCGAGCTGTTCGGCAGCATCCCGCGGCAAGACCTGCCGGCCCGCAAGCCGGCCGTGGCGCGGCCGGCGCGCACGGAGCCGGCGCGGGTCGAGTTCCCGTCCAAGTTCGACGTGCCCCGGCTGCTGCTGGGGTACAACACGACGACCGTCCACGACGCCGACGACGCGGCCCTCGACGTGATCAGCCGGGTGCTCTCCGACGGCAAGACGAGCCGGCTGTACAAGAAGCTCGTCGAGGACGAGCGCGTCGCCGCCGAGGTGGACACCGGCAACTACACCGGCAAACTCCCCGGCTGGTTCGCCGTGAACGTCGAGCTGCTGCAAGGGAAGGACCGCGGCAAGACCGAGGGGCTGGTGTTCGCCGAGCTGGAAAAGTTGGCCAGGGAGCCCGTGTCGGACGCCGAGCTGAGCCGGGCGCGGCGGAAGATTCTCGCCGGGTTCGTGTTCGGCCGGGAGAGCGTCCACAACCTCGCCGACACGCTGGCCCGAGCGAGCGTCTACACCGACGGCGGTGACGCCGTCGCCTTCTACCAGACGTACCTCAACCGCGTCGCGGCCCTGACGCCCGCCGACATCCAAAAGGTGGCCGCGAAGTACTTCGCGCGCAACAACGCCTCGATCGTGTGGTCGATCCCGCCGGCCGAGGGGAAGGCCGGTTCCGCCCCCGCGCCGCGGCCCACGACCGGCCGCCACTTGCGCCAGGACGCGCCCGGCGGCGGCGGCTTCTCGCTGACCGCGGCGAAGAAGACCGTCCTGCCGAACGGACTCACACTGATCCTGATGGAGGATCACCGCCTGCCGATCGTCGTGGCCCGCGCCGCGGTCAAGGACGTGACGCTGCGCGAGCCGGCCGACCAGGCGGGCATCGCCACGCTGGTCGGCGACCTGCGCGAAGAGGGGGCCGCGAACCACACCGGCGAGCAGATCGCCACGCTGATCGCCGACACCGGCGGCAGCCTGGAGTTCGGGTCCGACGGCGCCTCGCTGAAGATGCTGGCCCCCGACGCCGACCTCGGCCTGAAGCTGATGTTCGAGTGCCTCACGAAGCCGACCTTCCCGCAGGACGCCTTCGACCGGCAGAAGGAGAACCAGCTCTCCACCATCGCCGACAGCGAGACGCAGCCGAAGGTGAAGGCCCGGCAACTGTTCAACAAGCTCGTCTACGCCGACCACCCCTACGGCCGGCCCGCCCTCGGCACGAAGGCGACCGTCGGCAGGCTGACGCAGGCCGACGTCAAGGCGTTCCACGCCGCGACGTTCGCCCCGAACGCGACGACAGTCGTGGTCGCCGGCGACTTCAAGGCCGACGACCTGGCTCAGCGCGTGGCGGCGCTCACGAAGGACTGGAAGAAGGTGGAACTCGCCCCCGCGGCGCCCGCAGCCCCGGCGAAGGGCGCGGCCGTGACGGAGCGGATCGTTTCGGACAAGTCGGCGGCGCAGGTCCACGTCTACGTCGGCCACCTCGGCGTCACCCGGCAGCACCCGGACTACTACAAGCTGCTGGTCATGGATAACGTCCTCGGCGTCGGCCCCGGCTTCACCGACCGCCTCTCCAGCACGCTCCGCGACCGGCAGGGGCTGGCGTACACGGTGAACGCGAGCATCGCCGGCTCGGCGGGGAATCAGCCGGGGACGTTTACCGGCTACATCGGCACCTTCCCCGACAAGTTCGTCCTGGTCCGCGACAGCTTCGTCAAGGAGATCGCCCGCATCCGCGACGAGCCGCCGACGGCCCAGGAAGTGGACGACGCCAAGAAGTACCTGCTGGGCAGCCTGCCGTTCCGCTTCGGCACGCTGTCCGCTGTCGCCGGGCAGCTGCTGAGCGCGGAGCAGCTCGGCCTCGGCTTCGACTTCCTGGACAAGTACCGCAAGGAAGTGGAAGCCGTGACACCGGCCGACGTGCAGGCCGTGGCCCGCCGGCACCTCGACCCGCGGGCGCTGACGATCGTCGCGGTCGGCCCGATCGACCAGAGTGGGGCGCCGCTGGCGGCGCCGAAGAAGAAGAAGAAGTAACCGCGGCGAGCCGGGGGCGTCAGCCCCCGCATTCTCGTGGGAGCCGCCACAGAATCCGGGGGCCGACGCCTCCGGCTCGCCGTGTGATCACCCTTCGGGGTTCCGGTTGCCCTTCTGGTACGGCAGCCGGACGCCCTGGAAGAACACCTGATCCGCTCGCCGCACCGCCCCCAGCACGTCGAAGCCCACCTGCCCGGCCACGGTCGTGATGTCGTCCTGGTCCACGCCGTCGCCGGACACTCCGAACCCGCCCGACAACACCGCCGTGGCGCCGACCACCTTGTACAGCGGGGCGCTGCCGGGGAAAAAGACGATGCCATTCTGGTTCAGAACATTCCCCTGCTGGCGGAAGTTCGTGCCCGGGTTGAAGCTGTCGTACCCCACCACGCTCTGGTACGCCGACGCCGGCTTCGGCGGACCCACCAGCCGGCCGGTGAACGGGTCGGTCCCGGGGTAGTCGTCGTACAGCTGCGAGAACGGGCCGGCCGGGTTGCCGTCGATCCCTTCGGGGAACCGTGGCAGGCCGAGGTAGCGGAACGTGCGGTTCGTGAACGCCGTGCCCGGGGGGACGCCCGGCACCTGGTCGGCCGGCTGGAGCTGGTTCGGGTCGGCGTAGTACATCACGTTCCGCGCCTTCGCCACCGCCACGTCGATCGAGAACACCGTGGCGTCGCTCTGGCGGAACAGGCCCACCACGTTCCCCTGCCGGTCGGTGACGGCGAACACGAACTTTGCCCGCGAGCCGAGCGGCAGCCGGATCGCGGCGCGGGTGAGGTTCGCCTGTACGACCGACTGCGTGACGATCCGCTCCACGTCCGCCTTGCTGATGCCGTCGCCGTCGTGCGGGGTCACGAGCCAGCCCTCGGGCACGGGCTTACCGCCGCGGAGGAACACGTCGTCGCCATCGCCAGGGGTGCCGTTCGCGCCGGGGTCCACGGGCACGTTCGCGCCGTCGTCCGGGCTGCCGCGGCCGACCACGGCGCCGACCTGGAGCACGCGCTCGGTACCCTCCTGCGCTCCCCCCTGACCGAAGATGTCGAGCTGGATGCCGACGAGGTCGATGCGGCCGGTGGGGAGGCCGAATCCGGCCGGTAGTGCGGCCCCGTTCAGCGGGTACTGCACCGGGCTCGGCTCGACGCCGGGCGAGGCCGAAACGACGGTGCCGCCCACGGCCGCGTAGGCGATCCACTCGGCTTCCAGCGTGCGGTCCGGTTTCGTGGGGTCGTAGGTGAACGACAGCGACGAATTCTCCTCGGTGGCGAAGCCGGTCTTCCCGGGGAAGAACACGCCGATGCCGCCGACGACCTGGCCGTTCTTGTAGATCGGGATGCCGCCGGGGAGCGTGGCAACGCCGCGGCTCTGGGCACGTGGGCGGACGCCGGACGAGAAGCCGTAGGACTCGGGGGCGAACAGGGCTTGCCCGGCGGGGACGAACGCCGGGTCGATGTTGAACCGCTGGGCCAGGGCCACGTCGTCGGCCGTGCCCTTGATGCGATCCTCGCCGGGGTTCACGATTGAGTCGCGGTTGGTGTGCTCGATCTGGAACAGGTCCACCTGGGGGGTGAAGGCGATCCCCGGCGGGAAGTGGTTGCCGATGTTCGTGGCCGCGACGAAGCCCGGGCCGCGCTGGGTCGAGTTCGGGTCGGTGATGCTCGGGTTCGAGTCGATCTCGCGCTGCGTGATCGTGCTCTGGCTGATGAACTGCACGGTGCGGCTCGTCAGCGGCGCCTGGTTGTTGCCGAAGAACGCCCCGGTGCGGGCCTTCGCCAGCGCCCCGTCGATGGCGAACACGAGGTTGTCCACGTTGCCGGTGATTTCCGGCGCGACGCCGCTCTCGACGCGGGTGCCGAGGATGCGGCCGTTGCGGTCGGTGATGACCATGATCGCGTCGGAGCTGGCCGACGCGGCCGACGCCCGGCGGAGCAAGGCCTCCACCTCGCCGGCGGTGATCGTCTCCGTGACCGCCGCCTGCGGCGGGCCGGCGTCCGCGAGAATCCGGTCGCCGGCGGCGGGGAAGACCACGTCGTCGGGCCGGACGCGGATGAGTTCGTTGACGCCGCCGTCGCCGTTGAACGTGTTCATCCCGGCGCCGCCGAAGAGCACGTCGTCGCCGCCGTCGCCGGTGAGGCCGGTCGCGCCGCCGCCGCCGACCAGCTTGTCGTCGCCCGCGCCGCCCATCAAATCGGCCGGCTGTGTGACGGAGCGGTCGACCTTGATCACGTCGTTCCCGCCGGCGCCGTCGATGGCGATGGTGGTGACGGCAGCCGACGCCACGCGGCCGATCTCGGCGGCGCCGTCATAGACGACGAGGTCGGTGCCGGACAGGAAGACGGCGATCCGGTCGTCGCCGTCGGTGCCGGCGACGGCCAGAGTGGTATCGACGAGCGCGGCGACGGCGGGCACCTCGCGTGGCTCGAGCCGCTCGACGTGCAGCAGGCCGGCTTCCGTGCGGGGGTCGGTCATCGGCGCGCTCCGGGGCCGCCGGCGGAACGACCGGCATCACCCCCCTTATCGGCACGACCGGGGGGCGAAGTTGGGCGGAAACGGGACTTTCGCTGAAGTTTCGACCTACCGCCCCGGCCCGGCCTGGGGTCGAAGCCGTCCGCCATCACCGACCCCCGACGGGGCCGACTCGGTGGCGTTGGTCGTTCCCCCGCACGGGGAATAAACCAGACGTATCCGGGGTCAGACCCGCGGGCCGGACATCGTTCCACGAAGGGCAGACATGAAGCGGGCGCTCATCACCGGGGTGACGGGGCAGGACGGCAGCTACCTCGCCGAGTTGCTGCTGGAGAAGGGGTACGAGGTGCACGGCGTCGTCCGCCGGGCCAGCACCGAGACGTTCGAGCGGATCCACCACCTGTCCGGCAAGATTCACCTCCACCAGGCCGACCTGCTCGACCAGCTCTCCATCATCGACGTGATGAAGGAGAGCAACCCCGACGAGGTGTACAACCTCGCCGCGCAGAGCTTCGTGCCCACGAGTTGGAAGCAGCCGGTACTCACGGCCGAGTTCACCGCCACCGGCGTGACGCGCGTGCTTGAGGCGATTCGGCTCCTGGGGAAGGACCGCATCCGGTTCTACCAGGCGTCGTCGAGCGAGATGTTCGGCAAGGTGCAGGAGGTGCCGCAGACCGAGAGCACGCCGCTGTACCCGCGCAGCCCCTACGGCGTGGCCAAGGTGTACGGCCACTGGATCACGATCAACTACCGCGAGAGCTACAACATGTATTGCTGTAGCGGCATCCTCTTCAACCACGAGTCGGAGCGCCGCGGCCGCGAGTTCGTGACGCGGAAGGTCACCGACGGCGTGGCCCGCATCAAGCTCGGGATGGCGAAAGAACTGCGGCTCGGCAACCTCGACTCGAAGCGCGACTGGGGCTTCGCCGGCGACTACGTCCGGGCCATGTGGCTGATGCTCCAGCAGGACACGCCGGACGACTACGTCATCGCCACCGGCGAGACGCACACGGTGAAGCGGCTCGTCGAAGTGGCCTTCGCCGCGGCCGGGCTGAACTGGGAAAACCACGTCGTGATCGACCCGGCGTTCGTGCGGCCGGCGGAAGTGGACCTGCTGATCGGCGACCCGGCGAAGGCCAAGGCGAAGCTCGGGTGGAAGCCGGAGGTGACCTTCGAGCAGTTGGTGGAGCGGATGGTCAAGGCGGATCTCGCCCGCCTCCAGGGCCAGCCGCTGCCGGACTTCAAGGCGCGTGGGATTTAACGCCAGGCCGCCGGCTCATATGCGAACGCTCATCACCGGGATCACCGGGTTCGTCGGCGGGCACCTCGCCGAGCGGCTGACCGCCGCGGGGCACTCCCTCGCCGGCGTCGGCCGCTCGGCGGCGTGGCCCGGCCGTCTCGAACACCTCGCCGGTACGGCCGAACTGTACAGCGCCGACCTGCTCGACACCCCTCGCGTCGAGGAGGTCGTGAGGCAGGTCCGGCCCGAGTGGTTGTTTCACCTCGCGGGGTACGCCAACACCGGCGGGTCGTTCCGGGAGCCGGCGTCGTGCTGGCGCGACAACCTCGACGCCACCCGCAGCCTGTACGACGCGGTCGTCCGCTCGGGGGTCCGGCCGCGCATCCTGTTCGTGTCCACCGGCCTCATCTACGGCGACCCCGACACGCCGGACGCCGCCTGCGACGAGCGGACGACGCTGAAGCCGGCCAGCCCCTACGCCGCGAGCAAGGCGGCCGCCGACATCGTCAGCTACCAGTACACCCGCAGCGCCGGGCTCGACATCGTGCGGGTGCGGCTGTTCAACCAGATCGGCCCGCGGCAGAGTGCCGACTACGCCGTCGCCAACTTCGCCCGTCAGATTGCCGCCGCCGAGATGCGCCGCCAGGAACCGGCGATGACCACCGGAGACCTGTCGGCCCACCGCGACATTACCGACGTGCGCGACATGGTGGCTGCGTTCCCGTTGCTCCTGGAGAAGGGCAAGACGGGCGAGGCGTATAACGCCGGCCGTGGCAAGACCTACCGCATCCAGGACCTTCTAGACCGCCTGCTGGCGCAGGCGACGATCCCGATCGAGGTGCGACAGTCTGTCGAGCCGGGCCGCAAGGCGGACACGACGATCACGCGGGCGGACACGTCCAAGCTGCGCGCCGCGACCGGCTGGGAGCCGCACATCACCCTGGACCAGACGCTCGCGGACATCCTGGCCGACTGGCGCCAGCAGGCCGGCTAGGCGAGCGGCCCGCGTGAGCGGGCTGTTGCTTCTCGTACTTCGAAACCACAGCCCGCTCACGCGGGCCGCTCGCCGGGAGCTTCTCAGATGAAAGTCGCGGTCGTAGGCACCGGGTACGTCGGGCTCGTCACGGGCACCTGCCTGGCCGAGAGCGGCAACGACGTCACGTGTGTCGATAACAACCCCGCCAAGATCGAGACGCTGAACGGCGGCAAGCTCCCCATCTACGAACCCGGCCTGCTCGAACTCGTGCAACGGAACCGGCACGACGCCCGCCTCAGCTTCACGACCGACCTGCGTACCGCCGTCCGCGCCGCCCGGCTGATTTTCATCGCCGTCGGCACCCCGCAGTCGGCAGCCGGTGACGCCGACCTGACCGCCGTATTTGCGGTCGCGGACGCCATCGGGGCGGCGCTGAAGGACGAGCCGCCGGGGCCGCCCGGGTCGCGCGTCGTCATCACCAAGAGCACCGTCCCCGTCGGCACGAACAAGGCCGTGGCGGTGCGCCTGACCGCGGCCGGGTGCCCGCACGTGGACGTGGCCAGCAACCCCGAGTTCCTGAAGGAAGGCGCCGCGATCGACGACTTCATGAAGCCCGACCGCGTCGTCGTCGGCGTGCGCCGGCCGGAAGTCGCGGAGGTGCTGCGCGAACTGTACGCGCCGTTCCTCCGCACCGAGCGGCCGTTCCTGGTGATGACGCCCGAATCCGCCGAGATGACGAAGTACGCCGCGAACGCGATGCTCGCTACGAAGATCAGCTTCATCAACGAGATGGCGAACCTGTGTGACCGGCTCCACGCCGACATCAACGACGTGCGCAAGGGGATCGGCCACGACCAGCGGATCGGCTTCCAGTTCCTCTTCCCCGGCCCCGGCTACGGCGGCTCGTGCTTCCCGAAGGACATCGAGGCGGTGATCGCGATGGGCCGCCGCACGGGCCTGCCGCTGAAGCTGATGCAGGCCGTGGACGCCGTCAACGACGACCAGAAGCAAGTCCTGTTCGGCAAGATCGCCGCCCACTTCGGCCGCGAACTGGCCGGCAAGACGCTGGCCGTATGGGGGCTGGCGTTCAAGCCCCGCACCGACGACATCCGCGAGGCACCGGCCCTGACGCTTATCGACGAACTGCTCGCGGCCGGCGTGAAGGTGCGCGTCCATGACCCGGAGGCGATGGACAACGTGCGGGCGATCTACGGCGACAAGCTCTACTACGCCGACAAGCCGTACGGGGCGCTGGAGGGGGCCGACGGGCTGGCGATCGTGACCGAGTGGCCGGAGTTCCGCAACCCGGACTTCGAGCTGATCCGCCGGCTGCTCGCCGGGCACGTCGTCTTCGACGGCCGCAACGTGTACGACGAGCGGACGATGGGCCAGTACGGGTTCACCTACTACGGCATCGGGCGCGGCAAGCGCTAGGCCGAACGGGAAAGCCCGGGGACCGGAGTCCCCGGGCTTCGTAGTTACATCAGACGGCCGCCAGTTCGCCCTCCTCGGCGAACTGCTCGGCCAGTGTCGGGTCGATCCCCTCCAGAACCTCCTTCAGCCGCGCCCGGGCCACGAACAGCCGCCGCTTGACGGTCCCGGTCGGCACGTCGAACTCCCGGGCGATCTGCTTCAGGCTCCGGCCCCGGATGTAGAACGCCTCCAGCGTCAGCCGGTCCAGCGGCTTCAGCCGGGCCAGCCCGACCTTCAGCTGCCCGACCGCCTCGCCGACGGCGTACTCGTCCTCCGCCGCCCGGACCCGCGCCGGGACCGCGTCCAGCAGCTCCGTCTCGGCCCCGAACAGCGGCCCCCGCCGGGTCAGCCGGTTGATCGCCATCCGGGCCGTGATCCGCCGCAGCCAGCCGGCGAAGCACCGCGGGTCCCGCAGCTGCGGCAGCTTCCGCATGGCGTGGACGAATACGTCCTGCGCCAGCTCCTGCGCCTCGAGCGGGTTCCGCACCCGGGCCAGGGCCATGGCGTACACGCTCCCCTGGAACCGGGTGACCAGCTCGCCGTACGCCGCCCGGTCGCCCGTCTTCGCCAGCTCGACCAGGGGGGTGATCTCGTTCCAGCTCATCGTGCGACCTTCCGCCCGATCCTTCCCGTGGGAGTATGTGTGCGGGAACCCGCGACCCGGCCGGACGGCCCGCCCCGGATCAGGGGTGGGGGGACGGCGGCAACCGGGCCGGGGGACGGCGCGAACCCGCGTGCGGGCTCGTCGGCACGTCCCTCGGTGCGAAGTGGACTGCGGCACAGGTGGCGTTGCGGGCGGGGGGTTGTGCCCGGGACGACTGGGTGACGTGTCACCCGTCTGTCCGGTGGGCACCTGCCCGCCGCGCGGCCGAGCCGCGGGCCAACTCTCGCTCGGGAACCAGCGAAATCAGTGGTTGTCTCGGTGTGACCTACACCACACGCGCAGCACGGTCTGGGGTCTATCAGTCGAACCCGGGGTGCGGGTTCTCGTGGGTCGTTCCCGGTCGCCGTTCACGTCGCGTATGCCGTGGGTCACCTCACTTTCCGACCGCCGGGGTCGGGGCCGGGAGCCGCGTTGCGGGCCGTGTGTCGAACCGCTGGTCGGGCGATTGGCAGTCGCAGCCGAACCAGGTGGATCGACGGGACACCGCGGCGTCTCCCGCCCGCGCCGGCCGTTTGGCCGCCGGCTGCCAACTCCGTGGGGAGCTGGCGGCTAGCGACCCGGGCCGCCCGAGGGTCGGGGTTACCGGGACGAAACGACCGGCCGGACCGGCCGGGGGCTCGACAGTCGCCCGCATTCGCATGGCGGGTTCCTGCCGGCCCTCGGCGTTGTCCGAGGCCGGATACGGGGGCAACGGGAATTGCCCCCGCGACAGGTGTTCCGCCGGCGAACCCGCGAACGCGACGAGCCCGCGACCGATGCGATCGGCCGGGGTCGTCAGCTTCACGCTGACGGCCGTCACGGTCTTCGTCATGGTCTTCAGGGTCGTGGACATTTCGGGCCTCCGGCGGACGGTTGTGGCAGGGGTTGTGGGCCTCTGCCGGCGGATGGAGCTAGGAGGTCATCGGGGACGGTTAGAGTGTCGGGTTACGGGTCAGGGTCCGGCGGACGGATCGGGTTTCGACCGAAAGCCGGACGGGGAAGTTTACCCGGTCCGGCAATCAGACGCAAGTCGCGCCGTCCGATTCACCCACGGTTTACCGCGGCCGGCGTGAACCGGTCGCAGGGTAACTCCTCTCGGACGCGGGAACTCACCCGGAGGTTCGCAGGCGGCGGGGGATTTTTTCGAGAATCTTTCCCGCCACCGAAAACGGCCCGCTCCTGCGGGCCCCTCGTCTCCGCAGCGCTCCCCCTGTTCCGACTTGCGCCGGTCGCTGATAATGACCGTCGTCGTCCCCGCCGCTCAGGGTTGCGTCATGCGTCGCTTGCTGCCGCTCGCGTTCGTTCTTCTCGCCGCATCGGCCGTAGCCCAACCGCTGCCGGTGGACGCCGAGGCCGTCGCGCGGATGAAGAAGGACCTGTTCTTCCTGGCCGGCCCCGATTGCGAGGGCCGCGGCGTCGGCACCGCGGGGCTCGACCGCGCCGCCGACCACGTCGCCGCCCAGTTCAAGGCCGCGGGGCTGAAAGTGAGCTTCCAGCCGTTCTCGATGCTCGCGTTCCCGGAGGTGGAAGGGCCGAGCACCCTCACGTTTACCGGCCCCGACAAGCGGGTGCCGATCGAGTACAAGGGCGAGTTCGCCCCCACCGGGTACAGCAGCGGCAGCAAACTCGCGGCCGGCGTCGTGTTCGTCGGCCACGGCGTCACGGCGCCGAACCTCAAGTACGACGACTACGCCGGCGTTGACGTGAAGGGGAAGTGGGTGATCGTCATCCGCCGCACGCCGCGGCCGGCGGAGAAGGGCGAGAAGCGATTCGACACCAGCACCCCCGCCGGCGAGGACAGCCCGTATGCCGCGCTGCGGACGAAGCTCGACAACGCCGTCGAACACAAAGCCGCGGGCGTCATCTTCGTCAGCGACCCCGAGAGTGCCGGCTCCGCCGACCAACTGATCCCGTTCGAGGATCACAAATACACTGACGTGTCTACCCGGCTGCCGGTACTGCACCTGAAGCGCGTCGCGGCGTCGCGGCTGCTACAAGCGGCGCTCGGCAAGACGCTCGTACAACTCGAAGCGGAGAACGACGCCGAGTTGAAGCCGGTCTCGGCCGAGTTGCCAGGCTGGAGCGGCGACGGCGACATCGGCGTGAACCGCAAGGAAGTCGCGGTCAAGAACGTCGTCGGCGTGCTGGAAGGGTCCGGGCCGCTCGCGGACGAGACGGTCGTGATCGGCGCCCACTACGACCACCTCGGCTACGGCAGCGGCCCGCTCAGCATGGGCGGCAACCCCGCCCAGGGGAAGCTCCACCTCGGCGCCGACGACAACGCCAGCGGCACCACCGGCCTCATCGAACTCGCCCGCCGGTTCGGGGCCGAGAAGAACCGCCGCGGCCGGCGGCTGGTATTTGTCGCCTTCACCGGCGAGGAGCGCGGCCTGTTCGGGTCTAAGTATTACTGCGAACACCCGGTCGTGCCGCTGGCGAAGACGGCGGCGATGGTGAACCTCGACATGATCGGCCGGCTGCGGCCCGGCCCGGGCGACTGGCTCGGCCTCACCACCAAGCCGCGGATGGTCGTGTACGGCACCGGCACCGGCGACACGTTCGCGCGAACCGTCGCGGCCGCGGAGTCGCGGTACGGGCTGAAGATCGTCAAGATTCCCGGCGGCATCGGCCGAAGCGACCACGAGTCCTTCTACCGCAAGAAGGTGCCGGTGCTGTTCCTCTTCACCGGCCTCCACGACGAATATCACCGCCCGGCCGACATCCCCGAGACGATCGACGTGCCCGCGATGGCGACCGTCGTGGGGCTGTGCGAAGATCTGGTGCTCGACCTGAGCTCGTCGCTGGCCCGGCCGCGCTACCAGGAGGCGGCCGGTGGCTTCGAGGACCCGCTGAACCCGCACGCCGGGACGGGCGTGAAGATGGCCGCGGTGCGACT
This sequence comes from Gemmataceae bacterium, assembly GCA_046350095.1. Taxonomy (GTDB): domain Bacteria; phylum Planctomycetota; class Planctomycetia; order Gemmatales; family Gemmataceae; genus Urbifossiella. The sequence continues at coordinate 300,430 of JAXMBA010000007.1, read as the reverse complement.
CGGCGTGCGGCCCGACTACGGCTATATGGGCAACGACGGGATGCGGATCGAGGGCACGACCGGCGGCGGGCTCGCCCAGAAGTCCGGACTGCGCGAGGGCGACGTGATCGTGGAGATCGCCGGCGTGCCGGTGCGGAGCGTGCAGGGCTACATGTCGGCGATGGCGACACGGCGGCCGGGGCAGGCGTTCGAGCTCGTAATCCTGCGCGGCGGGAAGCGGGTGCCGCTGCAGATTATGCCGTAGAACGCGGCCCGGGCCGAGGGTTGATGACCGAACTGGACCGCGCCCCGTTCGTCAACGACGGCGGCGGGGTGGAGGTCAGTGCGCGGGAGCGGGCTCCCGCCCGGGTGCCTTCCGGCAGGGTCTCGTCGTCGGGCACGATTCTCACCGGCCGGTCCATCTCGACCTGCGGTTTAAAGCCGAGCGAGCGGAGGAGTTGGTTCGTCAGCGCCTCACAGTTCGGGTAGCGCTCCTGCGGCACCGGCGACAGCGCCCGACCCAGGGCCAGCCGCTCGGCCGGACTCAGCGCCGACAGGTCGGCGGGCGGCCGAGCGTACGACTTCGGCAGTTCGCCCGTCGGGGCGGGCGGGTACGGGAAGCAACCGACACGGAGTACGTGGTACGTCACCGCCAGGCTGAACTGGTCGGAGTAGTCGGTCTGGTAGCCCTGGAGCACCTCGGGGGCGGCGTAGTCGCGGGTGCCGTGCCGCGGGCACGGGGTCGTCGGCCCGCTGGTCGCCGTCGCCACGCCGTAGTCGGTCAGCTTCGCGACGTCGCCGAAGAGGAGCACGTTATTCGGCTTGATGTCGCCGTGCTGGAAGCCGACCTTCCGCCCGTCGCGAACGTGCCTGCGGGCGTTGAGAAAGTCCAGCGCCTGGCCGACCTGCCAGAGGTACAGCCCGAGCTGCGCGGGCGGGATCGGCTGGCGCAGTTCGTCGCTGTAGAGGAACATCAGGTCGAGGAGCGTCGCCTCGGCCAGTTCCATAGCCGTGACGACGTACCCGGGCACGGTGAAGACGGCGTGCGTGCGGACGAGGTACGGGTGCTCCATCGCCTGGAACGACTGCACGCTCCGCAACTCGCGTGATGTGGTGGCGGCGTTCGAACTGAGCATGAACTTGAGGGCGACCGGACCGGCGGGGCCGTCGGCTTCCCACACCTCCGCGAACCCGCCGCGGCCGCGGACCCGCTTTAGACGGTATCCCGGTGCCGGTTCGGCACCGACGGCCGGGGCGAACGCCCCCGGTGTCGTGGACCGGACTTTGGGGAAGGACATCGACACGGCGCCTCACAGGTCCGTCGCACCCGGTCCGGGCCGGGTCCGCGGACAACCCTAGCACACGGTTCCATTCAAAGGCGCGAGCGCGACCCAAAGTTTCGGCTCGGGCAGAAAATCGTACACCCGTCACGCGCCAGGAGCGTTCGCTACGCCCCGGGATTGAGCGCTGGGATAACACTGACCGACCAGCGCACCGGCCGCCCGTTCTCGTACGGCATGACGCCGTGGAACTGTGGGAGTGACGGGTCGAAGACGAACGGCAGGAAGTGCCGGTCGCCCTCCCACAGCGGGAGCTCAGGCACTCGACCCACTTCCACCCATTCCAGGGTGCCCTCGGCGTTCGCGGTCGGCGGCGTACCTCGGAAGGCGAACACGCGGAAGATGAAGCCGAACCAGTCCTCGCCGCCTTTCCCGAAGCCCGGCCAGGAGACGGTGCCGGCGAGTTGAACGACGTCGCACTCGATGCCGGCTTCCTCCCGGAGTTCGCGGCGCATCCCGGCTACCACGTCCTCACCGGGTTCGAGCTTGCCGCCGAGGCCGTTGTACTTGCCGAGGTGCGCGTCGCCGGCCCGGGCGGTGCGGTGGACCATGAGCACCCGCCTGCGGTCGGGCGAGAACACGTAGCCGAGCGTGGCCAGGATGGGGGTGTACATCTGGGACCTCGGGACAGTGGGACTCGGGGACTTTGGGACCGAGTGAAGCTCTTGATCTTGTCGGTCACTGGTCTTCCGTGCCTCCGTTCGTTTGTCCATCGGTCCCTAGGTTACGAATCGCTTTCCGTACCACTGCCAGATCCTCGTCGCTCACGCCTTCGCGGCGCCGGTACCGCCTCTCCAACGCGTCCAGAAGCGTCTCCCACATCTCACGGGTCGCGACGACCGTGCGGTCCCACTCGGTGCGGCGGCGGAAGCGGACCTGGAAGCGCCACGTCCGGGCGAACTTCTCCACCCGCACGAACCGCTTCTCGCCGGTTTCCGGGTCGGTGTCGGTCCACTCGATGCTCATCGGCCGGGCTCCGGTCGGGGTGTAGAATCAGGATAGCGTGATCCCGGCCGGCCGGGGTATCCTGCCGCCGGCGAGACCCACTCGATGCTGATCCACCACGACCACACGAAGCCCGTTGCGGCCCTTGCGTTCTCGCCGGACGGCGCCGCCCTCGCCTCCGCCGGCCGCGACGGGGCCGTGTGGGTCCGATCCGACGCCGGCGCCGAATTGCTCGTCGAACCGCACCCGAAGGCACCCGAGGTCTTCGGCCTGACGTTCCTCGCCGACGGCGGTCTGGCGGTCGGCCACGCGCACGGCTGGCACCTGTACCGCCGCACGGACGGCAGTTGGCGGGCGTTCGGGCCGCCGGCGCCGGCGGGTGTGAACGGCGTCGCCGCGGCCGGTCCGCACTGGCTGGCGGTCGGGACCGGCGACCGCGACAAGCCGACGCCGGGCGCCTTCGAACTGTGGGACGTGGCGGCCGAGAAGCGGATCGGCCCGCCGTTCCGCGAGCCGAACGGCGTTCGCGCCGTGGCCGCCGCCCCGGCCGCCGGCGTGGTGGCGTGGGCGACCGGGCACATGAAGGCGACCGCGTGGGACGTGCGCAAGCGCGACCCGGTTCACTTCCCACTCAAGCACACCGCGTCGGCCGTCGCCCTGTCACCGACCGGGGCCACGCTCGCGGTCACCGACGATTGGCTCGTGGCGCTGTTCGACGTTCCGAAGCGACAGCCGCGTGGCACGCTCAAGGGGCACAAGGGGCGGGTCACGTCGCTGGCGTTCAGCCCGGACGGCGCCACGCTCGTGACCGGCGGTTGGGATCAGACGGTGCGCCTGTGGGATGCCGCGAGCGGTGCCGAGCGGATGGCGCTGACGTGGCCGGTGGGGAAGGTGACGGCGCTCGCGTTCGCCCCTGATGGCCTGAGGGCGGCCGCCGGCGGCGACGGCGGCGCGGTCGTGGTCTGGGATGTGGATTAAACGACCCGCCGGTCGAAGTCGGGAATCTGCGTGAACGCCACCCTCGTGGGCGCCGCGTCCTTCAGCCCCCACATGCCGCCGAAGTGCAGCACGCTCGCCCCGAACTCGGCGTTCACGTCGTCCATGGCGTGCGACAGCCCCGCCTCCTTACGGTCGATCTCGAACAGGCTCGGGGTGGCGTTCGCGGCCGGCCGCAGGTCTGTCAACACCATGCCGACTTTGAACGGCACCCCCCCCGGCGGCCGCGTCGCCCACAGGTCGGACACGGCCCGTAGCACGCCCGGCGTGTCCTCCCGGTGCGGGAACCGGCATCTGGCCCCCCACCCCGCCTTGCCCCACCCCGACGGCGCCGCAACCGTCCCCGGCTCGCCCAGGTAACTCACGCCGACCGACACGCCACCGGCCCAGTACCCCACTTTCCGCAGCCGGGCCACCGCCTTGTGAGTCAGTCGCACGATCACGCCGTACGCACCCTCGTCGGTGCGCAGGTCCGGCGGCAGGACGTGCGAGTGGCCGACCGTCTGCCGCCGCGTCGGCCGCTCCGGCACGTCCTCGCCGCGGACGGTTCGGTACCACTTCTCGCCGAGCAACTTGCTCCCCCACACGGCCGCCAGCACGCTCACCGGGGCGGCACAAAGCTGTTCGGTGGTGAACACGCCGTGCAGGTTCAGCCGCCGCTTCATCCGCGGCCCCACCCCGGGGAAGGCCTCGATCGGCAGCACGTGGAGGCGGTGCGGCAGGTCGTCGTCGGCGAACACGGTCAGGCCGTCGGGCTTCTTGAAGTCCGAGGCCATCTTGGCGAGGGTCTCGTTCGGCCCGGCCCCGATCGAGCAGCGCATCTGGTCGCCGGCCCGCCGGTAGATCGCCTCCTTGATCGCCCGGCCGATACCGACCACCCTGTCGCGCTTCCGCTCGGACCCGACCAGCCGGCACGACATCTCGTCGATCGACGCGATCGACTTGATCGGGATGACCGACCCGATGGCGTCCACGACGCGGTTGTGAAACGTGACGTACTCGCGGTGCCGGGCGTCCCTCAGGATGATCCCGGGGCACAGCTGCTTCGCCTCCCACACGGGCGTGCCGGTCTTCACGCCGAACGCCTTGGCCTCGTAGCTGGCGGCGATGCAGAAGGTTGTGTCGGCCTGCGTCGGGATGACGGCGACGGGCTTGCCGCGGAGGGCCGGGTCGAGCTGCTGCTCGACGGACGCGAAGAACGAGTTCATGTCCACGAACAGGTAGCGGAGCGGCACGACTGCTCCCTTGGATCTGATCACAATGTCAGTAGTGGACTCCTGTCCATAACAATGTGATAACCTCCCTTTCGAGGGATGCAACCGGAATCGGGGGAATCCGACCGAAATGTGCCGCCGAGAGTGCCGTACGCGGAGAGCTCACGGCCCACCAGCAAGCGCCGCGACCGCAGGGTGCCGCAGGTCGAGCCGGTACAGCACCTGGTTGTAGTCATACCGCGGCACCCGGTCGGGGTTGCCGCTGAAATCGTGGGTGAACGTCCCCTCGAAGTGGATCGTCCGCCCGCCGTCGCGGTCGAGGAGGGCGTGGTGGACGACGTTGTAGAACGACTGCCGCTCGTGCGTCGCCACCTTCACCGCGGTGCGGAACGGCCCCGTCGGGTGGTCCGCCTCCGAATACCACACCTCGCCCAGGTGCGAAGTGCCGCCGACCTGCCCGGCGAGCATCACCCAGCGCTTGCGGTAATCGTTCCACCGCACCGAACCGCTGTGCAACTGCACCCGGTCCGCCGGTTTCGCCGCGTCCGCGGGGAGGAAGCGGGCCTCTTCCGACTTCGTCTTTCCGGCCTTCACCCAGCCGTGCTCGGTCTTCGAGTCGGTCGGCGGTCGCTCCTTCTGCCAGCGCCAGGTTCCGTCGGCCGGCTCGCAGGTGAACGCCTCGTACCGGGTCGGGTCGCAGATCGCCTCCAGCGTCGCCGGCACGCGGACGTTCGGATTCGGGCTGCCGAAAAGCAGGTAGCGGGTGCCGCCGTCGTCCCACCGCATGGGGTGCCCGCTCGGCCGCCGCCACTTCTCGCCCAGCGGCAGTTGCTTGATCGGGACGAAGATGTCCTTCGCGTCGTCGTAGACGGCGATGCCGTGCTCCAACTCGTCGATCAGCCCCTTGCGGCGGGTGTAGTGCGTGGCCAGTCGCTCCCTCCCGTCGGCGTCCGGGACGACGCACATGCAGAACACCCACACCACGCCGTCGGGCCGCTCCGGCAGCGGGATCATGGCGCGGGCGAAGCCGGTCTTCGGGTTCACGAAGTAGTCGTAAGGGAGCCCCGCCGACGGGTCGGTTGCGGGCGTGGGAATCGGCGTGGTGGCGCCGGCGGTACGGTAGAGGCCGAGCGGGTAGTCGTGGCGGTTGGTGTCGCCCCAGAACCAGAACGCCTTGCCGCGGTAGACCGCCGACTGCACGCTGTCCTGGCCCGCGACGCGACCCGGGTTGGCGCTCGGCGGCAGCGGCGACGGGTAGCCCAGTAGCTCGGTGTCGCGGAAGCGGCCTTCGCCGGTCAGGCGACACAGCCGCTCGGCGGGGACGGCGCGCGCCACCTTGATCTCGCTCACTTTCCCCGGCAGCGGCGTCACCTTCGCGCCGGCGAAACCGAAGCCGTCCTTCTTCACCTCGTAGCCGTGGCCGCGGACGGATAGGTACACCTCCCGCCCCATCAGGCCCGGCTCCTGGAACGCGACGCGGCCGGCGCTGTCGGTGACGAAGCGGTCGCCGTGGACGGTGAGGAGTTCGACGAGCGGCACGCCGCGGCCGGTGGCGGTGTCGGTGACGCGGAGCTCGGCCCAGGGGGCATTCGGCGGCGCGGCGGGGGCCAGTAATAGGGCGGCGAGGACCGGTGCGAGCAAGGCGGGCTCCGGGGTTCAGTCGGCGAACACGAACTCGTTCAGGTTCAGCACGACGCGGCACACCGCCGGCAGGCCGTGCGCCGCGGCGTAGTCCCCGAGCGCGCGCCGCTCTTCGGCTGTCGGCGCCCGCCCGACCGCAATTCGGAACGCCGCCGCGGCCCGGCCGGCGTCGTCGGTCGCCAGCGGTCGCACCCGCTCCGCGAAGTGGCCGGCCATCGTGACCGCCAGCCGGTTGTTCAGCAGCGCCAGCGCCTGCTGAGGCGTGATCGTCTGGTTCCGCCGGTCCACGGCGAGCGACGGGTCGGCGCAGTCGAGCGCCGCCATGAACGGCTGCTGCTTCGACCGCACCACGAAGCGGTACACGGCCCGCCGGTGGCTCGCGGGGTCGTTCGGGTCGTGGAGGTGGTACTGGTAGTGCGGCGAGTGTTCGGGCCGCTCCACCACGAAGTCGCGGAAGCTCGGCCCGCCCATGCTGCGGTCGAGCTTCCCGGCCGCCCACAGGATCGAGTCGCGCACGACCTCGGCCTCCAGCTTCCGCCGATTCTGCCGCCACAGGTAGCGGTTGTCGGCGTCGGTGCGGGCGTAGTCCGCGTTCGTCGCCGAACTCTGGCGGTACGCCGAACTCGTCACGATGAGGCGGTGCAGGTGCTTGAGGCTGTCGCGGTCGCGCAGCTCGGCGGCGAGCCAGTCGAGGAGTTCGGGGTGCGTCGGCAGCGCCCCCATGCGGCCGAAGTCGTTCGGCGTCTCGACGAGGCCGCGGCCGAAGTGGTACTGCCAGACGCGGTTCGCGGCGCTGCGCCACACCAGCGGGTTCTTCGCGTCGGTGATCCACCGTGCCAGCGCCGCCCGGCGGTCGCCCTCGCGGTGAATCACTGGCAGGTCGAATGACGCGGGCAACCCCGGGAGTTGCGACAGCGGCCCGGGCTGCACCTCGCGGCCGGGCTTGGTCACGTCGCCGCGCGGCAACAGGTGAATCGGCCGCGGTCGGCCGGCGTTCGTGCCGGTGCCGACGAAGTTGCCGCTGCCGGTGTGAACGGCGCAGACGTAAGCCGTGCGTTGCGTCGGAGGCAGCTTCCGCAATTCGAGGTCGGCCCCGTCGCGCTCGTCGACCGAGGCCCTCAGCGCGAGTGCGTCCGCCGGCGTCAGCACGTCGGCGAGCAGCTTCGCGCGGCGGGCGGTGAGCGCCGTCACGTCCTCGGTCGCGGTGCCCGTCGGAAACTTGCCGTCGGTCAGGTTCGCGCGCCGCCACCGGGGCCCGGCTTCGATGCTGTCCAGCGAGGTGACCGTCTTCCCGGCCGCGCGGTTGGCACCGGCCGCGTCGATCGCTTCGAGCTCGGACATGGCGAGGATGTAGTCCGTCGGCATCCGGCTGACGAGTCGCGTCGCAGTGAGGCGGACGTAGCGCCCCTTCGCGCCGTTGGCCGACAGCCGCACCGCGGCCAGGCCGGGGTTGGCGAAGTCGGCCGCCGTGTGGTCGGCGACCAGCGCCGGCCGCGCGAATGCGGCGTCGTCCGACACTTCCACCTTGAACCGCACGGGGAAGCCGAACCCGGCGCCGATGCCGTTGAAGTCGTCGTGGCACGGCCGCAGCACAACGCGGTCGAGCGCCACACTCTCGCCGAGATCCACCTGCACCCACTTCGCCCGATCGGGCCGGTCCTCGATGGTTGAGTGGTAGCCGTGTTCGGCGGGGCGGGCTCCTGGCTGCTTCGCAGCGGCGATCTGCCGGTCCAGCTCGGCCAGCTCCGGGCCCGCCTTCGCTTTCGCGGCGGCCTCGATGCGGCTGACGCGCTCCTGCGCCGCGGTCCGCCGAGCGGTCAGCTCGGCGCGCTTTGCACCGGTCGCGGGGTCGGGGTCGTATTGCCGGTCGGCGCGGTCGATGGCCGCGAACACGGCCTGCAGGCGGTAGTAGTCTTCCTGCGGGATCGGGTCGAACTTGTGGTTGTGGCACTGGGCACAGTGGACCGTCAGGCTGAGAAACGTGCTCACGGTGTTCGACACGAAGTCGTCGCGGTCCAGGTGTCGGGCCACCCGGCCGTCGATCTTCGACTCCGGCAGTTCGACGTGGCCGATGAAGTCCCACGGGCCGGCCGACAGGAAGCCGAGCGCCTCGAACCCGTCGGCCGTGCCGGGGAACAGCACGTCGCCGGCGATCTGCTCCTGCACGAACCGCGAGTACGGCTTGTCGGCGTTGAACGCCCGGATGACGTAGTCGCGGTACGGCCACGCGTTCGGTCTGGGTTGATCCTTGTCGTACCCGTGCGTCTCGCCGAAGTGGACGACGTCGAGCCAGTGCCGCGCCCACCGCTCGCCGAAGTGCGGCGACGCCAGCAGCTTCTCGACCAGCTTCTCGTAGGCCTGCGGGTCCGCGTCGGCGGCGAAGGCGTCGATCTCCTCCGGCGTCGGCGGCAGGCCGATGAGGTCGAAGTACAGGCGGCGGATGAGTGTGCGCCGGTTCGCTTCCGGCGAGGGCGTCAGGTTGCGGGCGCGGAGCGTGGCGAGGACGAAGGCGTCGATGGGATTGCGAATCGGGAACGCGACGGCCGCGGCCGGCGTCGGCACCGGCGGTCGGGCGAGCGGCTTGAGCGACCACCAGTCGGCGGGGTTGGCGGCGGCCGAGCCGTCGTCGGGCCAGCGGGCGCCCTGCTCGACCCAGGTCCGAAGGATGGTCACCTGCGCGGCGGTGAGGCGCTCGCCGCGCGGCGGCATCACGTTGTCGGGGTCGGCGCCGCTCACCAGCTTCAGCAGGTGGCTGTCGTTCGCGTTGCCGGGAACGACCGCCTTGCCGCTGTCGCCGCCGCGGAGGGCGTCGGCGCGGCGGTCGAGGCGGAGGCCGCCCTTCTGCTTCTCGGGGCCATGGCAGCTGACGCAGTGCCGGTCGAGGATCGGCTTCACGTCCTTGGCGAAATCGATGGGTGCGGCCTTCGACGCAGGCGCGGGCTGTGCGTCGAGGTGGCCGGTGAGGAGGAGGCCGACCGCGGCGAGCGCCACGGCCGCGGGGCCGGCGAGGCAGCGGAGCATGGACGGCATCCCGAAGGAAGCGGGGCGGGGGTCCGTGTCAGATTAGGGTACACGACGGGAGGCAGAGCCGCACGGGGGTTTCTGGAGCGCGTTAGGCCGGGGCGCAAGCCCCGTCAGGGTTGGATACCCCGACGGGGCTTGCGCCCCGGCCTAACGCACTCCTGCCCGTCCTTGCTCTCTTACCCCACCGCCGACGCCGCGCGCCGCGTCGCCTCCACCCCGTCCACGAAGCGCTTGCACTCCGGAAGCGCCTCCAAAAACATCCGCCCGTACGGCTTCGTCAGCACCCGCGGGTCGAACAGCACCACCAGGCCGCGGTCCGTCGCCGTGCGGATCAGTCGGCCGAAGCCTTGCTTCAGCTTGATCGCCGCCTGCGGCACCTGGTAGTCCATGAACGGGTTGCCGCCGTCCGCCGCGATCTTTTCGAGCCGCGCCTCCGTCAGCGGGCGGTCCGGCACCGCGAACGGCAGCTTCGTGATGATGACGTTCGAGAGCGCCTCGCCGCGCACGTCCACGCCCTGCCAGAAGCTGTCCACGCCGAACAGCACCGCCTTCGGCGCCGTGCGGAACTGCTCCAGCAGCCGCGGCGCCGGTAGCCCCGACCCCTGCGCCAGCAGCGTGTAACCGTGCTTCGCGAACCACGGCCCCAGCTGCGCCGCGGCGCGATTCAGGAACGTGTAGCTCGTGAACAGCACGAACGCCCGGCCCTTCGTCTTTTCGATGTACTCGGGGAGCCGGGCCAGTACCTCGTCCTCGTACTTCGCCGCCGACGCCGACGGGTCCGGCATCGTGCGGAACAGGTGCAGCTCGACCTGCTCGCGGAAGTTGAACGGGCTGCCGAGTTGGTGCGCCTCCGCTTTGTCGAGCCCGAGGCGGCGCTGGAAGTGGGCGAAGCCTTCCTTCCCGCCCGCGGACAGCGTGGCGCTCGCCATCACCACCGTCGGCACGCGGTCGTACAGCTGGCGCTTCAACTCGGGGCCGACCTCGATGGGGGCGCTCGCGAGCGCCACCCGCGGCACCCGCCCGGCCCGCACCTCGACCCAGTACACCTGGCCCGGCAACTCCTGCCCGAGCCACTCGCGCACGCTCGACGCCATCCCCGTGAGTCGGTCGGCCCGGCTGACCAGCTCGATCTTCTCCTCGTCCGACTTCAGCCGGTCCGCGGCGGTCGTCAGCTGCGTCGCCAGCTTGTCGAGTTCCTCCGACAGCCGGTCGGGCACGACGTTCTTCTCGCGGACGCGGCCGGTCCCCTTCGGCTGCACCTGCTGCCACTGGTGGACGGCGAGGAAGAACGTCTCAGCGGCCTGGCGGGTCCGTTCGAGCTGGGCGATGCTCTCGGACGTGCCGAGCGTGGCCAGTATCCCCTTGTGCGACCGCGGGGCGAGCAACTGGTTCAAGATGTACTCGACGCCGCCCTGCGACACGGACAGCCCGAGGTGGTCCGCGGCCACGTCCTCGAGCGTGTGCGCCTCGTCGAAGATGACGACCTGGTAGTCCGGCAGCAGGCCGCCGCCGGAGCGGCGCAGGGCGAGGTCGGCGAAGAACAGGGCGTGATTGACGACGAGGACGTTTGCCCCGAACACCTGCTTGCGGGCCTTGTAGTAGAAGCACGTCTCGTGGTTCGGACACTTCCGGCCGAGGCAGTTGCCGCCGTCGCTCTGTACCAGGTCCCAGACGCTCTCGAACGGCTGGAGCGGCAGGTCGGTCTTGCTGCCGTCGCGGGTCTGGCGCGACCACCGGCCGATCTGCACGAGCTGGTCCGCGGCGCCGGGCGTCTCCAGCAGCGTGTTCATCTTCTGCTGCGCGGTGTGGAGGCGGCGGAGGCTGAGGTAGTTGCCGCGGCCCTTGACCAGCACCGGCCGGAAGTCGAACGGCAGCGCCTTCTGGAGGAACGGCAGGTCCTTGCGGATGAGCTGTTCCTGGAGGCTGATGGTGTGGGTGGAGACGACGACCTTAAGGTCTTTCTTGGCCGCGGCGAGGATGGCGGGGACGAGGTAGGCGAAGCTCTTGCCGACGCCCGTGCCGGCCTCGACGAGGAGCTTGTGCTTCCCGTCGATGGCGGCGGACACGGCCTCGGCCATGTCGAGCTGTTGGGGCCGCGACTCGAATCCGGGGTAGTGCCCGGCGACGAGCCCGCCGGGACCGAGGATGGACGCGATGGACATGCAGTGATTCTGCCAGCGCCGGGGTGGCCGGGGGAAGCCCGGTTGCGGGGGTGCGGTAGAGCTTCGCGGCCAGGCTCCGGGTTACGCGGCTTTCGCCCGACTGCCGCGCAACTCTTCAACGATCGGCCCGCACAGCACAGCTTCCAGCTTCGCGAGGACGCGGGCGACGTTCGCCCCGTCGAGAACGCGGTGGTCGTAAATGACCCGCACGTCGCAGCCGCCGTCGGCCGCGATCACGCCGTAGTTCAGCAGGGTCGTCCACGGCGAGAGCGGGTGGAGCGACTCGGCCCCGAGCCCGGAGTAGACCGACACCGCGAACGTGCCGGCGTAGTTCGCCCGCTGGCGGCCGACGTTCAGTGCGACCCACATGAGCAACCGGCGGACGGGGCGCGGGTAGCCGGCGACGGTCATGGCGCGGCGGAAGGTCTTTACCTCGTCGACCGGCGCGGTCGCCGCGTACTTGAGGTGTTCGGCGATTTGGTGAATCGACAGGGTGGCCGGATCCTTGATCCGGTAGCCGAACACCGCCTTCTCGTCCCGGTAGTCCCGCTCGACCGTGACGTATGCGGCGCTCGCCGGGTACTCGTAGAGGTGGGCCCATGGGAATTTGACGTACGCCCGGCGGAGGTCGGGCACGTCCGCCGCGACGAGGGCGTACGCCTTGGTGAAGATCGCGGTCCAGGGCGGTCGGTCGGGGGTGGCGGTCCGGGCGGCAACGAGCGGGGCCAGGTTCATCCGCCGCTGGACCGGTACCGTCGGCACGCCGGCCGCGAAGTACATCAGATCCGCGACCATGCGCCGCGGGCGGGAGAGGGGAATCGCGCGGCCGCGCATCGGGCTACCTCGTCGGCTTCACGGCCCGGAAGATGAACGCCTGCTGGGAGTAGCTGAGGCGGTGCTCGATGCGCGTGTACCCGGCGGCCGCGAGCTTCTCGGCGATCTCGGCGGCCGGGAGATAGTGGAACCGGCCGGTCCGGGCCTCGCGCTTCAGCCACGCCCCGTACCGCATCATCCGCCACGACCGCTTCAGGAATTGGAGCGGCCGCCGCGTCCGGAAGATGCCGCCGAGCGACTCGACCCCGACGCGCAGCCACGACGGTTCGGGGACGTTCACCGAGAACACGAACCGCCCGCCGGGGCGGAGCACCCGCAGCACCTCGGCCAGGATGGCGTCGTACGCGGCGGTGGTCCACCGCCCGTCGGCCTCGGAGTACGACTCGGCGTACGTGATCGAGAGGCCGGACACGGCGTGGTCGAACGAGGCCGACGGGATGTGCGACAACCCCTCGCTGAAGTTGTGGCAGTCGAACCGGACGCGGGGCCCGGGCGGTGGGGTCAGCGTTTTGCGGAGCCTCGCGTACGCCTGCTCGTTCACCGCCGCACAGTCCAGCCCGACCACCTCGGCGATGCCGCCGTTCGAGCGCTCCCAGAGGGCGGCGCTCAGCGGCCCGCTCCCGCACCCGAGGTCGAGCCACCGCTCGCCCGCGGCCGGGGCGCACCAGTCCACGGTGTCGGTCAAGAGTTGGCGGTATGGGCGGAGTTCCTGTTGCGACCAGAACGCCTTCGCGCACTTCGCGTCAGGCCAGAAGTTTCGCACCGCGGGCGCCACGCCCATGCCTCGCCTCCGTGCCGTAAGACCGTTTCCCGTATCGCTGGTCTTACCCCCGGTGCCGCATCTCGCACAATATCACTTCGGATCCCCCACTCGGAGTCGCGACCCCGGGTGTGGCTCTGGGGCGTCGCACTCGCGCGTCACGAGTTGCCGACGACCGGGTCCGGGCGACGCGCCGGGGAGCGGGACGAAAGGGGCACCCATGAAGATCACGGTTGAGGCGAAGGTCGCGGCGCCGGTCGAGGCGGTGTGGCGGGCCTGGACGACGCCCGACGACATCAAACAGTGGAACGCCGCGTCCGACGACTGGCACACTACCGCCGCCAGCGTCGACCTGCGCGTCGGCGGGCGGTTCTCGTCGCGGATGGAGGCCCGGGACGGCAGCGCGGGCTTCGACTTCGCCGGCACGTACACGATGGTGATCCCGCTCGAACTGATCGAGTGCGCGTTCGGCGAACGAACGCTGCGCGTGGAATTCCATCCGAACGGGGCCGGCGGCGTCATCGTCCGCGAGACCTTCGACGCCGAGGAGACGCACTCGCTCGAGCAGCAGCGGGCCGGCTGGCAGGCGATCCTGGACCGCTTCGCCCGCCACGTCGAGCGGCGCGCCTGACGGCCGTCATACGTTTGCCGTCGCGTTCTCGGCCGCCCCGACCTCGCGCGGTCCGCGTGCCCACGCCAGCAGCGCAGCGGCTAACCCCTTCACGGACGCCAGTCGCGCGTCGGGCCGGCGCAGCGCCGCCGCACACCACCGCGCCGCGGCGATCGGCTCGGACGTGCGGACCACGTACCCGATCGTGCGGCACGTCGAGGCGTAGCCGGCGGCGATCACGCCCGCGGGCACCTCGTCGCCCACGCCGTACCGCGTCTCGGCCCGGTGCATGATCGACAGGGCCGTCGCCACGCGGTCGGCCAACTTCTTCGACAGGTTGCCGTGACCGGTGCGGTACGCAACTAACTCCTCGTCCACCAAGTCGAACCCGAACCGGGCCGCGACCCGCAGCCACAGGTCGTAGTCGATCGCCAGGTCCCACTCGGGCCCGAACGCCCCCACGGCGCTGAACACCTCGCGCCGCACCACCACCGACGAGAAGCAGACGAAGTTCTGGACGAACATCGGCGTCAGCACGCGGCCCGTCGGCGGGGCGGGCGTCGGCTTCTGCGGCAACGCCCGCCCCGCCTCGTCCATCAGCGAGCGCCGGCAGAACACGACGCCTACGTCGTCCGTGAACCGGGGGAGCTGCTTCTCCAGCTTCGTCGGCTGCCAGGCGTCGTCGGCGTCGAGGAAGGCGACGAACCGGCCGCGACTCAGGCCGATGCCGAGGTTCTTCGCCCGCGACTGGCCGAGGCGGTCGGAGCGGAGGTACTTCACGCGCGTATCCGCGAGATACGGCCGGGCCGCGGCGGGGGTGGCGTCGGTCGAGCCGTCGTCGACGATCAGCAACTCCCAGTCGGGGAGCGACTGCGCCCGTACGGACTCGACCGCGGCCGGGAGGAAGCGGGCGTAATTCTTCGCGGCCATCACCACGGACACGAGCGGCGTGGTCATGCGCTCAGCGCCTGGAGGTGGTCGCGGGCCGGCTTCGAGATGCAGAACCGGTATTTACCGCTCGGCTCCTGCGGGATCGCGTCCACCAGCTCCACGGCGAACCGCACCGTCGGGCCGAACGTGTCGCGCACCAGCTGCTCGATCTGCCCGCGGCTGCGGTCGCCGAACCCGTCGCCGGCGACGAGCCGGATGCGCAGGTCGTGAACCGTCTCCTGCACGATCTGCACCTGGGCGGTGCCGTCGATCAGCAGCGCGAAGTTCTCGGTAAGCGAGATGCCGCTGACGAGCGTGCCGGCCGGCGTGACGACGTAGTCGGCCTCGCGGCCCTCGATGCGCTCCAGCAGCGGCAGCCCGCGGCCGCAGGTGCAAGCGCGCTCGGCGCCGACGGCCACGTCGCCGATCTGGTAGCGAATGAGCGGCATGGCACGGTTCACGAGGTCGGTCACGACCAGCGGGCCGGGCGTGCCCGTACGCGCTTCGACGAACACGTTGTCGGCGTTGACGTGGAGCCCGGCGTGGGCCTCGCACTCCGACGCGATCAGGCTCACCTCCTCGCACCCGTAGCGGTTCGTGACCGGCGTGCCGAACACCTCGGCGATCAGCTTCCGCTGGTAGTCGTGCAGCACCATCGCCGTCGAGATGATGCCGCTCGGGCGGATGTCGAACACGCCCGTCTTCTTCAGGTGGCACGCGACGAGGTACAGCGAGTGGGCGTGGCCGAAGACCAGCCCGGGGCGGTGGCGCCGCAGTTCGGTGGCGAACGCGGCCACCTTCGCATCGGTCAGGTGGATGGTGTCGAGGTAGACGGCGCGGTCGAGGAGGCGGTTGCGGAGCCGCCCGCGCCAGCCGTGGTGCAGGTACTCGGGGTTGCCCCACACCTTCGCCACGCGCTGGCCGAGGCGGTAGCCGCTCCACTGGTCGGAGCGGATGGTGCAGGCGTGCTTCCACTGCATCGCCGGCTCGTCCACGCGGATGGAGAGCGGGACCCCGGTCGAGCCCGACGTGCGCTTCAGGCGTAGCTTCGCGCCGCGGTACGGCTCGGAAAGCAGTTCGGCCTCGTGGGCGCGGATGTCGGCCTTCGTGAGGATGGGGAAGGCGGTCAGGTCGGCGAGTGCCTTCACGTCGTCGGGGTGGACGCCGGCGGCGTCCCAGGTGCGGCGGTAGTAGGGGACCGTGGCGTAGGCGTGGTGCAGCTGCACCTTCAGCGCCGCGAGCTGCCGGGCGGCGACGGCCGCGGGCGGGTCGTACTGTCGCTGCTCCAACAGTCGGAGGTAGTGCAGGTGCCGGCTCTTCGCACGGCGGGCGAAGTACGGCTGTACGGCGTGGCGGTTCAAGAAGGTGAGCATCCGTGCCCTCAACGATGCCGTCTCAGGTCAGCGTCTTCTGCCACTCCACCTGCCGGGCCAGGCCGTCGTCCAGCGGCGTGGTCGGCTTCCATCCGAGGTGGCGGTAGAGCTTTGTCACGTCGGCGCCGGTGGCGAGCTGGTCGCCGGGGCGGTTCGCGGCCCGCTCGATGATCGCCGGCTTGCCGATGATCCGCTCCAGCCGGCGGAACACCTCGAGCACCGTCACCAGTTCGCCGCCGCCGAGGTTGAACACCTCGCCCGGCATCGCCCCGGTCGCGCGGACGGTCGCCTCCACGCAGTCGTCGATGTACGTGTTGCCGCGGACCTGCAAGCCGTCGCCGGTGAGCTTGATCGGCTTGCCGTGGAGGATGGCGTTGATGAACAGGTGGTAGCCCATCTCGGGCCGCTGCCGTGGGCCGTACACGCTGAAGTAGCGGAGCACCACGGCGGGGAGGCCGTGCTCGTCGTGGTACACGCGGCACAGTTGCTCGGCGGCCAGCTTCGTAATGCCATAGGGGGAGCCCGGCCGCGTCGGCAGCGCCTCGTCGCCGCTGGCGTAGCGGCCGTACACACTCGACGTGCTGGCGTAAACCAGCCGCTTGAGCGTGGGCGAGCCCTTCAGCGCTTCGAGCAGCCGGTGCGTGGCGGTGAGGTTGTGGCGGGCGTACAGGTCGAAGTCGGTCCAGCTGCGGGTGAGGCCGGCCATCGCCGCCAGGTGGAACACCCAGTCGGCGCCGCGAACCACCTCGGGCGGCACGCCGTTCGACAAATCGATCTCGTGAAACGTGAACCGCGAGTGCGTGCGGAAGCCGGCCAGGTTGCGGGTCTTCACCGGCCGCGGGTAGTAGTCCGTGAAGCAGTCCACGCCGGCGACGGTGTGGCCGTCCGCCAGCAGCCGCTCGCACAGGTGTGAGCCGATGAACCCGGCCGATCCGGTGACCACGCAGTTCATGTCGTTCGTTTCCCCGGGCGGATGCTACTCCGCCGGCCGCCGGCACCGCAACCCCGTCTATACTGTAGGGGACGCCCCCCAGGGGTTCGCACGCATGGCCCGCCTCGCCGTCCTCGCCTTGCTCCTCTCCGCACTGCCGGTCCGTGCCGACACCGCCGCCGAGCGCGGGGAGAAGGCGCTCACGACGACGGCGTTCATCCCCGCCTTCTGGACGCCGCGGGCCGTGGACACCGCCTGGAAGCAGTGGGGCAACTCCACGAAGCCGGCCGACTACGACGCCGCGCTGCGAGACCGCTACGGCCTCCACCCGGCCCCGTACCCGAACGACGGCCTGCCGATGGGCCTCCGCAAGGCCCGGCACCTGATCGGCACCGGCGTCGGCGCCGACTGCATGTTGTGCCACGGCGGCTCGGTGATGGGCACGAGCTACGTCGGGCTCGGGAACGCGAGCCTCGACATCCAGGGGCTGTTCGAGGATTTGGCCCGCGCCGACGGCATCGCCAAGACCCTGCCGTTCACCTTCTCGCAGGTCCGCGGTACGAACGAGGCCGACGGGTTCGGCGTGTACCTGCTCGGCTTCCGCAACCCCGACCTGACGCTCAAGCCGGGCTGGACGAACCTCGGCCTCCGAGACGACACCTGCGCGGACGTGCCGGCGTGGTGGCTGCTGAAGAAGAAGCGGACGATGTACGCCACCGGCGCGACCGACAGCCGCTCGGTGCGGTCGCTGATGCAGTTCATGATGCACCCGCTGAACGGCCCGGCCGATTTCACGAAGCACGAGCCCGCCTTCCGCGACGTGCAGGCGTACCTCCTGAGCCTGACGCCGCCCAAGTACCCGTTCCCGATCGACGCCGCGACGGCCGACGCCGGTCGGTCGCTGTTCACCGAACGCTGCGCCCGCTGTCACGGCACCTACGGCGCGACACCGACCTACCCGAACCGCATCGTACCGCTCGCGGAGATCGGCACCGACCCGGTGCGGCACCACTCGGTGAACGAGGCGTACGCCGCCGCCTACGCGGCGTCGTGGTTCGGCAAGGAGCCGGCCGGGTGGTTCGTGGACGGCAAGCTCCTCCGCTGGACGCCCGGCTACCAGGCGCCCCCGCTCGACGGCGTGTGGGCGACCGCCCCGTACCTGCACAACGGCTCGGTACCCACGCTCGACGGCGTACTGAACTCGAAGGCACGGCCCAAGCGATTCACGCGTAGCTTCCGCACCGGGGCCGACGACTACGACCGCGACCACGTCGGCTGGAAGGTGACGGAGCTGGCCGCGCCGCCAGCCGCGGACGTGCCGCCGGTCGAGCGGCGGAAGGTGTACGACACCACGCGAAGCGGCCGCAGCAACGCCGGCCACACGTTCGGCGACGACCTGACCGACGCCGAGCGGCGGGCGGTGATCGAGTACCTGAAGACGCTGTAGCCGCCGAGGCCGCCATGTCCGAGACCGTCGGGTTCGCCATCCTCGCCGCCGGCGCGGCGGTCGCTGCGGTCGGCTTCCTGTGGCTCGTCGTCCGGGCCTTCCGCACCCGCGTATGGTGGGGGCTCGGCACGCTCCTGTTCGCGCCCGTCGGCCTGGTGTTCGCAGCCGTCCACCGCCGCAGGGCACTCGCCCCGCTCGTCGTACTCCTCCTGGGACTCGCCGTCACGGCGTCCCCGGTCGTCATCAACCGCGTCTACCAGCCGCCGCGCGAGGCGGTCGTCGAGCAGACCGGCGGCGAGACGCGCGGCACGCTCACCGGCGCGACCGCGACGGGTGTGGTCGAGTACCTCAAGGCGCACCGCGGCGACGCCGTGTTGCAGATGGCGAACCGGGCCGACGTGACCGACGCGGTGCTGCTCGAACACGTCGTCGGGATGCCGAATCTGCGCGAGTTGGACCTGAACGACACGCCGATCACCGACGCCGGCCTCGCCGCGATCGACACGCTGCCGAAATTGGAATCGCTCCGCATCGCCCGCACGAAGGCGACGCCGGCCGGCGTCACGAAGCACGTCCTCGCGTCGAAGACGCTCGTCGAGATCGACGTGGGCGGGTTGGGCGTACCGGGGCCGGCGCTGCGGGCGTGGAAGAACGCCGACCCCGCCCGCCGCAAGTACCTGAACTAACTCGGAGACGCCCCCGTGCCCCTGACACTCGTCGAGGAACCGGCCGACGACCCGCGGAACGCCGCCGCCCTGTGTGCCGCGTGCGACCTCGCGTACCTCCCCGCCGACCAGGGCGCCGCGGCGTTCCGCGAGCAGCTCGGCCTGGAGGCGACGCTGATCTGCGTGGACAACACGCAGGCGTACCTTGCGCAGAACGCCGAGCACGTCGTCGTCGCGTTCCGCGGCAGCGAGAACCCGGCGAGCCTCGACGGGCTCAAGGACTGGCTCCTGACGAACGCGCTGAACCTGCTTGTGCAGCCGCAGGGGCCGCTGGCGACGGAGTTCGCCGCGGCCGGCGCCGGGGCGAGGTTCCATCAGGGGTTCGTGACCGCGATCACTGCCGTGTGGCCCCAACTGTTCCCGGCCGTGGAGGCCGAGTTGAAGCGCGCCGACCGGCCGCTGTGGGTGACCGGGCACAGCCTCGGCGGGGCGCTGGCGCTGCTCGCCGCGTGGCTGTTCAAGCGGAAGTTCCTCAACGTCCACCGGGTGGTGACGTTCGGCGCCCCGATGGTCGGGAACAAGGACGTGGCGGAGGCGATCGGCCGCGAGCTGGCCGGCAAGGTGGTGCGGTACGTCAACTCCCCGGACCCGGTACCGCTGCTGCCGATGATGAGCCTCGTGAGCAGCGAGTACCTCCACTGCGACCGGCTGGTCGGGCTCGGCGACACGGCGGTGGCGGCGAACCTGCTCGCGTACCTCCGCGACGCCGCCGGCGGCGTGGCCGAGGGCGTGCTGGCCGGCGACCTGCACGACAAGGTGTGGGGTGCCATCCAGCAAAAGGTGAACGCCCACCTCCTTACCGACTACCGGGCACTCCTCGGCGGGTCGTAGCGACTTGGTGCCCCCCGCCGAGGCCGTTCATAAGCTGACGGCATCGACCGCTCCCTCCCCGCGCCCTGGCCCGCCGTGGATTCGCCGCTCTCCATCGACGGCAGCTCGCCCCTTCCCGTCCGCCGCCCCGACTCGGTCGCCGAGGCGTGCGAGTTGGTCCGCGCCGCGAAGACCGCCGGCGAGGGCGTCTACCCCGTCGGCGGCCGCACCGCCCTGGACGTGGGCCTGCCCCCGACGAAGCCGGGTTTCGCTCTCGACACCACCGCGCTCGACGCCGTCATCGACTACCCGGCCCGCGACATGACGATCACGGTGCAGGCCGGGATCACCGTAGGGAAGCTACGGGCGGCACTCGCCGCGGAAGGGCAGTGGCTCCCCGTCGATATTCCCCGGCCCGACGTGGCCACGATCGGTGGTGCCGTCGCACTGAACAAGAGCGGCCCGCGCCGCCTCGGGTACGGCACCCTCCGCGACTACGTGATCGGCGTCCAGTTCGTCGCCGACGACGGCAGCGTGGTGAACGCCGGCGGCCGCGTGGTGAAGAACGTCGCCGGTTACGACCTGATGAAGCTCCACACCGGCGCCCACGGCACGCTCGGCGTCCTGACGCAGCTGACGCTGAAGGTTCGGCCGAAGCCCGAAGCCGCGGTTGCGGTGCGGCTCGACTGCGAGGGGCCGCACCTGGCCGCAGTGTTAGACGTGCTCCACGCCTCGAAGTCGCGGCCGGTCGCGTGCCACGTGGTGCGCGCCGCCGGGTCGCCGTGGCGAATCACCGTCGTGTTCGAGGAGAAGGCCGCGACGTTGCCCTGGCAGAAGAGCACGTTGCTCGCCGACCTCGCCGGCGCGCCGGTGACGTCGGCGGAGGTGCTGACCGACACCGACCCGAACGGCCTGATCCGTAAGGCGGCCGACGCCGCGGCCGGGTGGCGCCCCGACGGTCCGGCGGCGCGGTTCGTGTGGAAGGCGAGCGTGCGCCGCAGCCGCACCGGGGCGTTCTGCCTCGCCGCGTCAGCGCTGAGTGACGTGATGACCATTCACGCCGAGGGGCTCAGCGGCATCGTCCACGGAACCGGCGACGTGGACGAACCCGCCGCCGCGGAGATGCTGAAGGTGCTGACCGCGCTGGCCGGCGACGGCTCGGTCGTGGTGCGTCGCTGCCCGGGGGCGTGGAAGCGGTCGCTGCCGGTGTGGGGCCGCCCACCGGCCGACAGTGCCATGCTGCGGCAGGTCAAACTCGCCCTCGACCCGGCCGACGTGTTCAACCCCGGTCGGTTCCTCCCCCACACCTAACGTCGTACTCGACATGCCGACATCGCTTCCGGTCGTCCCGAACGTCGACTACGAACTCGTCCTCGACTGCGTCCACTGCGGCCTCTGCACCGCCAGCTGCCCCACCTACGTCGAGACGAGCAACGAGGCCGACTCGCCGCGCGGCCGCATCTACCTCATGCGCCAGGTCATCGACGGCGCCCTCGCCCTCGACGCCGACGTGAAACGCCACCTCGACCTGTGCCTGAACTGCCGGGCGTGCGAAACCGCGTGCCCGTCCGGCGTGCAGTACGGCCGGCTGATCGAGCCGTTCCGCGAGTACATGGCGTACCTCGAACCCGGCCGGCAGACGCAGACGCTGAACGCCGTGCAGCGGTTCCTGCTGTTCCACGTCTTCCCCCACCGCTGGGCCAACCGCCTGTCCCTCGCCCCGGCGCGGCTCATGCAGTGGACCGGCCTCGACTGGCTGCTGAAGAAGAGCGGCGCGGACCGCCTCATCCCCGGCAAGTTCCGCGCGATGAAGGACATGCTCCCGGCGCTGAAGCCGCACTACGGCCAGCTCCCCGAAGTGCTCGAACCCGAGGGGAAGCCGCGGGCCCGCGTCGCGCTGTTCCTCGGCTGCGTCGCTGATGCGCTGTTCCCCGAGACGAACCTGAACACCGCGCGGGTGCTGCAAGCGAACGGCTGCGAGGTATGGATTCCGCGCAACCAGGGGTGCTGTGGCGCCCTGCACTACCACGCCGCGGAAGAGGCGCCGGCGCGCGACTTCGCCGCGAGGAACTGCCACGTCTTCGGCGCCGACGACGCGGCGCGGTTCGAGCGCATGGACGCCGTCATCAACAACGCGGCCGGCTGCGGGGCGCAGCTGAAGGACTACGCCCACATGCTGCACGGCACGCCGCACGCCGCGGCCGCCGCCCGCTTCCAGGCGAAGGTGCGCGACGTCCACGAGTTCCTGATGGAGCTCGGCCCGGTGAAGCCGACGCACCCGCTCCCCATCCGCGCGACGTACCACGACGCCTGCCACCTGCGGCATGCGCAGCAGGTGTTCAAGCAGCCGCGGCAGCTGCTCGAACTGATCCCCGGCCTGGAACTGGTGCCGCTCCCCGAGAGCGAGCTGTGCTGCGGCGCCGCCGGCAGCTACAACCTGACGCAGCCCGAGATGGCGACGCGGCTCGGCGACCGCAAGGCGGCGAACGTGGCCGGCACGAAGGCGCGGGCGATGTTCACCGGCAACGTCGGCTGCCTGATGCAGATCACCCGGCACATGAAGGCGGTGGACCCGACGGTGTGGTGCGCCCACCCGATCGACGCCCTGTGGGCGAGCTACAGCGGCGAGCTTCCACCCGAGCTGCGCTGACCCGCGAGGGGGGTGTCGTGGACGAGCAACTCGTCGAGACGTGGCGAATTCACGACCGCATCAATCGCTACTTACTGGACGCCGTCGCGGACGACGCTCTGGGGTCGGTGTCGTCGCCGAAGAACCGCAGCGTGTACAAGCTGTTCGCGCACGTCCACAACGTCCGCCTGATGTGGCTGAAGGCCGCCGCGCCGGACCTCCTGGCCGGCCTCGCCAAGCTCGACGCCGACCTCGGCCCGAAGGCGGAGCTGGCGTCGGCGCTGGAGGCGTCGGGGGCGGCGGTGGCGGAGCTGGTGCGGCGGGCGTGCGCGGCCGGCGGCAAGGTGAAGGGCTTCAAGCCGCACGTGACTGCGTTCGTCGGCTACCTGATCTCGCACGAGTCGCACCACCGCGGCCAGGCCGGCTGGGCGCTGAAGGCCGCCGGCAAGCCGCTCGACAAGAAGACCGCGTTCGGCCTGTGGGAGTGGGGCGTGCGGTAGGCCATGTCAGCCGTGCCGGTCGAGTTCGGCGAACAGGTCGGCGAGCGGCACCACCACGCCGGGCAAGACCGCGCCGCCGTCAAGGGTGTCGGCCGCGGTCAGGTCGGTGAACGCGGTCTCGGCGTTGTAGACGCGGGCGGTGCGGGCCTGCGGGTCGATCTCCCACACGAGGCGCACCCCGGCCCGGAAGTACTCGCCGCGCTTGCGGGCCATCTCGGCGGGCGTGTTCCGCGCGCTCAGCACTTCGACCGCGAGGTCCGGCACGACGTTCGGCACCGGTTCGTCGGGGAGTCGGCGGCCGGGCAGGCGGTCCCACGACACGAACGCCAAGTCGGGCAGGCGGACGAGGCCGGAGACGAGTTCGTACGTGCCGTCGGCGCCGGTGAGGATGCCAAGGTTCTGCCGGCGGACGTGGGGGCCGATCAGCTCCGCGAGGAAGAGCGCGAGGAGCGACTCCCGGACGCCCATCGGCTTCTCCACCAGGGTGTCGTCGAGCAGTTCACAGCGGCGGTTCTCGTCGCGCAGCAGATCGCCGACCGTAGCCGTGCCGGGGACGGGGGTAAAGCGAACGCGGTCGGCCGGCACGTCGCCGAGGCGGCGGAGGAGGTCGCCCACGGTTCGCACCGAAAGCAGGGACGGGGCAATCATACCGACACTTTAGCGGTGGGGACTGACGTGTACAACGGGCACCATCAGCGGCAGGGTTATCGAACTAGTTTCGAGCTGTTCGACTTGCAGAACTCAGTGCAAAACTCCGGATGAGTGAACAGAAACGTGTGAATAGTCCGGTCCCACCCGAGGTAGATTACCGGGGCCGGACAGCACCGCGGGTCCGGTCGCAACGCTTCAGCCGCTGCTATTGCTCGGCATCGTGCGACCAGTGCCAGCTGATGCCCGCGATGGATTCCGAAGATGAGGGCGAGCCCAGTCGACCAGAACAACACTCCGCCCACGATACCAACTACCAGAGTCACCCAGCCGTCCGCGATCCACGCAAGCACGAACGCAAACGGGAATGAAGCGAGAGCCACTGTGACCGCGAGGAAGGTGATCACCGGATCCCAGTACGGAACTGCTGGAACCCGATTGAGTGCATCGAGCCACTCGTCGCAGCCAATACAGATTGGGAAGTCCCATGCACGGGTCGATCGATCACGAGACCGGTACTCCATGCCCCGTGCGTGATCGGCCCGATACTCCCTGTCTGGATCAGGCCTCGCGCAGCAACAGCACAACGGGGGACAAGCTAACCGCTCGCGCGTGTTCACGCGTACTTCGTAGGGGCCGCCGTACTCCGCAGGTGTCATCACAATTCCCGATAGAATCTGAAAAAATGCACTGTCAGGGAAGGGCCGAACCTGAGCCGGCCCCGTCAGGGGTCGGAGTAGCTCTTCTACACCGACCCCTGACGGGGCCGGCTCAGAACTTGATCACTTCACCGCGGCGACGGCCAGCTCCTGGAGCGTGCGGCGGAAGTCGGAGGCGTCGCCGTTCGGCAGGCCGGTCCGCTGGATCATCAGCACCACGAACACGTCCTGCTTCGGGTCCACCCACCCCTGTGTGCCGAACGCCCCGCCGTGGCCGAACGTGCCCGGCGACATCATCGCCGTCACCCCCTTCGGCTCCTTCACCACCGCCCAGCCGTAGCCGAAACTCATCCCGTCCACGAACCCCGTCTTGATGTCCCCCGTCTGCGTCCGCGTCATCTCGGCGACGGCCTTCTCGCTCAGGATCCGCTTGCCGTCCAGCTGCCCCTTGCCGAGCATCGCCCGGTACAGCTTCGCCTGGTCGGCCGCGGTCGAGATCAGGCCGCCCGCCGGGATCGGGTGCTTCGGGTTCGCCGGCAGCCCCACCAGCCCGAACGGCCCCGCCTCCAGCTTCCCGTCCTTCTTGCCGTAGGTCAGGGCGACGCGCTTCATGTCGGCGGGCGTGGGGTAGAAGCGGGTGTCGGCCATGCCGAGCGGGTCAAACACGCGGGCCTTCAGGAACGACACGAACGACTGCCCGCTCGCCACTTCCACGACACGGCCGAGGGTGTCGATGCCGGGGTTGCAGTAGCTCCACTTCGTGCCCGGCTCGAACGTCAGCGGTTGCTTGGCGATCGCGGCGCTGGTCTGGGCTAACGTCTTGTCGCGCTTGCCGTACACGTCGCCGAGGTCGGCCGGGTAGTTGCCCGCCAGGCCGGACGTGTGCGTCAGCAGGTCACGCAGCTTCACGGCGCGCTTCGGCTTCGCACCGCCGGCGAGCGTGAGGTCCGCGAACTCGGGGAGGTGCTTCGCGAGGTCGTCGTCGGGGGAGAGTTTCCCCTCGTCGGCGAGGATCATGATCGCGATCGCGGTGATCGGCTTGGTCATGGACGCGATGCGGAACGGGGTGTCAGGCTGCATCGGGTCGCGGGCGGCGAGGTTGCGGAAGCCGACGGCCTCGTGGTGGATGACACCGGTGGAGCGGCCGACGAGCGTGACGGCGCCGGCGAGGTCGCCGGAGTCGACGAACCGCTGCATGGCCGGCTTGATGGCGGCGAGCTTGGCGACGTCCGGCGTCTGCGCCGGCGCGGGGACGAGGGCCAGGGGGGCGACGAGCAGGGCGACGAGTGCGGCGCGCATGGGTGCGGCTCCGGGGAGGGACGGAGCCTGAACCTACGCGGGCCGGGGGGTGTGGGCAACGGAAAACACAACTGTGGGGAGCGATCGGCCGCTGAACCACGCGAGTGCCGTGTCGGAACCTTTGGTTTTGAGCCCGGAGGGCGTCGGCGAGTAGCCCCGGGTGGAACCCGGGGCGGCCTGCCGGGGCGGTCGCTTGGTTCCGCGCCTCGGGTCACCGCCGACGCCCGCCCCGGGTTCCACCCGGGGCTACTCGCCGGCGCCCTCCGGGCTCAAGCCCCGATCACCCCCAGCGGTGGAGCGGGCCGCCGCGGGCGAAAAGCGGGTCGATCCGCCGCGCCACGGCCGGGTCGTCCTCCAGCGGCGGCGGCATGTGCGGCTTCAGCCGCGCGTCGATCACCAGCGGGCCAGAGCAGCCCCAGTGCTTGCGGCGCGTACTTGCCCCGACCCCCCACACGTCCGACGCCGGGTCGCTCCGCGTGAACACCACCCACGCGAAGTTCTCGACCGACCGAGCGACGAAGTCGGGGTCGTCCACGACCAGGAGACAGGGGACGGGGGACAGGGGACAGGAAGACGCTTCCAGATGCGCGCAGAGTCGAAGGGTGTCCGGGTCGGCGTCCGGTTCATGCCTCCTGTCTCCTGTCTCCTGTCTCCTGGTTCCCGGGCCGCGGACCGCCACTACGCCCGGCAGCACCACCCGCGGGTCGGCGAAGCCATCGGGCAGGGTGAAGCCGGGCGGCAGCTGCGTCGCCAGCTCGCGGCGCTTCGGGCCGGCGGCGGCCACCACCAGCTTGCTGCCGGCGTTCAGGCCCAGGCCGGCGCTGTAGTCAAGCGTGTCGATCGTGGTTCGCGTGTGGAAGTGCAGGTCGGTCTCCCAATCTACGCGCTCCAGGACGTGCCGGAAGAAGCCGGCCACGTCGTGGATGTCCAGGTCGGGGGCGTCCTCCTTCGCGGCGATGAACAGATACTTCGCCAGCGACAGCTGACCCTGCCCGAGTACGGCGCTGGCGATGGTGAGGAGTTCCTGCGGCTTGCGGCGGTCGGCGTAGGGGACGTACCGCTCGCTGCCGATCGCCAGCAGCAGCGGGTGCACGCCGGCCGCGTCCACGGCGTGGACGGCGTGCAGCCCGGGGATCACCGTCGGGATGACGGGGCCGGTCAGGTCGTGGATCAGCTCGCCGAACGACGTGTCCTCCTGCGGCGGCCGGCCGACCACGGTGAACGGCCAGATCGCGTCCTTGCGGTGGTACACGGCGTCGACCGTCAGCACCGGGAACGGGTGCGTCAGGCTGTAGTAGCCGAGGTGGTCGCCGAACGGGCCTTCGGGCTTGGTGCGCGTGGGGTCTATGAACCCGCTGATGACGAAGTCGGCTTCCGCGGGCATCGGCAGCGGGCCGGGCTTCACCAGGCTCAGCCGCCGGCCGCCGATCGCGGCGGCGAAGGCGAGTTCGGGTAGCCCCTCGGGTAGCGGCATCACCGCCGCCAGGGCCAGCGCCGGCGGGCCGCCGACGATCACGTTCACGGGGAGTCGCTCGCCACGCCGCACCGCGGTGGCGTGGTGGACGCCGATGCCGCGGTGAATCTGGTAGTGCAGGCCACATTCGCGGTCCGGCTCGTAGTCGTTGCCGCTGAACTGGACGCGGTACATGCCGAGGTTCGACTTCATCCACCCGGGCCGGTCGGGGTCTTCGGTGTACACCGCCGGTAGCGTCACGAACGGGCCGCCGTCCATCGGCCAGCACTTGAGCTGCGGCAGTTGCGACAGCGTGGTGCAGCTTTCGAGCACGGGGCCGCGGCGTGCGAACTTCGGGCGCAGCTTCCATGCCGCGAGCGGCACGTCCCAGTAGCGCCACGGCCGGCGCGCGAAGTTTCCCGGATCGACCTTCAGCTCGACGAGCTTCCGGACGGTGGCGAGCGCGTCGCGGAACAGGAAGCGGGCGCGGTCCGGCGAGCCGAACAGGTTCGACACCATCGGGAACGGCGTGCCGCGGACGCGCTCGAACAGCAGCGCCGGCCCGCCGGCGCGGTACACGCGGCGGTGGACGGCGGCGGCGTCGAGACACGGGTCGATCTCGGCGGGGAGGCGGACGAGTTGACCGGCCCGCTCCAGGTCGGCGACGCACGCCCGCAGGTTCGGGTATCCCATCCGGCCCCCACTTCGTGCACGAGTCGTGTGACATCCCGCCACGACCTGTCGCCATAACCGTCGTCGACGAGTGTGGTTAACCCCGTACCCGCGTCGTGCCGGGATTCATGTCGGCGCCAACCTGTCGGGCCAGACCGGAAATTCCGTCAGGCAGTTGAATCTTTCGGGGCTTTTCCGGACCGATCGCCTGGAAGTCCCCGTCTGGACGAGTATCGTGAATTTGTACTTGCCCCTCCACGGGCGGTTCCGATGCTGCCCCCGTCGCACCACTCGCCTCAAGTCGTGCTCCTCGTGGACGACGAGCCGATGATCCGTGAACTCGGCCGGGCCGTCCTGGAGCCGGCCGGGTACGTGGTTCACACCGCCGACGACGGCGACACCGGCGTCGCGGCCTACGCGACGCACCGGCCGGCGCTGGTCGTGATGGACTTGACCATGCCTCGGATGTCTGGCCGCGAGGCGTACCTCCGCATCCGGTCGCTCGACCCGGCGGCGCGGGTACTCCTCTCGACCGGGTTCGCGGCCGACGATGTGACCACACTGACAGGCCCGGTCGGGATGCTCCCCAAGCCTTATCGCCCGACGGAACTGCTCGACGCCGTCCGTGCCGCACTGGCAGGCACGGCGTAGGTCCCGGCACTCACATCGCATTATTCCGATCCGATAACCCGCGTGGGATGGGCGATTTCTGCGGGCCGGCGGTTGCGGTGGGCACCTCCGGTGCCGACAATACACCTCCCTCCGTCGCCCTCCCGCCGGGAGTCCGCCCGTCATGCTGGTCCGCACACTCCCGGCCGTCGCCTTCGTCCTGGCGGCGCTAGCCGTCCCACTCGCGGCTCAGCCGCCGAGCCCTGAACAGCAGGCGGCCCAGTTGCTGTCCACGGGGCAGAAGGCGTTCAACGACGCCAACCCCTCGTTCGCGGCCGACCGCTTTCGCGAGTACCTCCAAATGTTCGGCGGCAACAAGGACGCCCACGCCGCCCGCTACGGTTTAGGGCTCGCACTCCTGGAAATCCAGCCGCCCGACTACCAGAAAGCTGTGGAGGCACTGGCCCCGCCGGCGAACGAGAAGGGATTCGTGGACCAGCCGTTGGCCCTGTACTACCTCGCGGCGGCCCAGCGCGGCCTGGGGCACAAGGAACTCGCCGAAGCGGTCGCCCGGCCGAACGAGTTGCCGCAGCGCAGTCAGGCGGCGGCCGGCCGCTTCACCGAGGCGCTGAAGCACGTCACGCTGGCGCGCGAGGCGTTCGAGAAGAAGCCGGACGCGGAGTGGGCCGCCCGCGCCCGCTGCGACCAGGCGGAAATGGAACTCCGCCTCGGCAAGTCGAAGGAGGCTCGCGCCACCGCCGAGCCCTTCGCCAAGGACGCCGCGTTCGCTGCGAGCAAGAGCCGGCCGCTCGGGCTGTACTACCACGGCGTCGCCAGCTTCCTGCTGAACGACTTCCCCACGGCCGGAAAGTCGCTGAGCCTGCTGGCGCCGTTCGAGCAGCCGTTCGGCCCGCACGCACGGTACCTACGCGGGCGGGTGCATTCCGCCGCCGGCGAGAAGGCCGAGGCCGCCGCCGCGTTCGACGCCGTCATCGCCGGCTACGAGAAGCAGAAGAAGGACGCCCAGACCGCCCTCCAGCAGCCGGACCGCTTCAAGAACGACCCGTGGGAGAAGGCCCGGCTCGAAGCGCTGGTGAAGAACCCGGCCCCGGACTACGTCGCCGGCAGCGTCTTCTACGGGGCGTGCCTCGGCTACGAGGCCGGCAAGTTCGGCGAGGCGCTCGGCAAGTTCCAGTCGTTCGTCAAGGACAACCCCGCGTCGGCGCTCAAAGACGATGCCCTCCTCCGCAGCGGCTTCTGCCTCGTGCAACTCAAGCAGAACGACGACGCGCTGAAGGCGCTCCAGCCGCTGGCGAACCACCCGAAGCTCGCCGACCAGGCGCTCTACTGGCTCGGCAAGGCGCACGCCGGCCGGGCCTCCGCCGCCGACCCGAATAACGCCCAGCAGAAGGCGCAGTTGCTGAACGAGGCCATCGGCGCACTCCGGCAGGCGAGCGACCGGGCCGGCCAACTAGCCGCTTCCGACCCCGACGCGAAGGCCCGCCGCGGCGAGATCCTCCTGGAACTTGCCGACACGCACCTGACCGCCAAGCAGCCGTCGGACGCCGCCCGCACCTACGAGGCGATCCTCAACGAAAAGCTCCTGCCGGACCGTGCCGAGGAGACGCTTGAGCGCCTCGTCTGCGCGTTGCACCTGGCAGGCGACCTGCCCGCCTCCGACGCCCGTGCCGTGGCGTTCCAGCAACAATACCCCCAGAGCCCGCTACTCCCCTCGGTGCTGTTCCGCGTCGCCGAAAACCAGTTCGCCCGCGCCGACAAGGCTGCCAAAGAGAACAACGCCGCCGCCGCGAAGGCCGGCTTCGCCGACGCGGCCAGGAAGTACGAGGCGGTCGTCGGCAAGTTTCCCGAATTCGAGCGGGTGCAGCGCGCACGCTACGGCCTGGCTCTGTGCCACGTCGCCGCCGACGACTTCGAGAAGGCTGCGGAAGTGCTCGACCGCATCCCCGGTCCCGACCGCACCGGCGACCTCGCGGCCGTGCCGTTCGTGCTGGCCGACTGCCTGATCCGCACCGCCCCGGCGAAGGCCGAGGACGCGCTGCAGGACAACATGCTCCGCGAGAAACTCGGCAAGGCGGCCGACATGCTCGACGCCTTCGTGGCCGCCAACCCGAAGGCGCCCGAGGCCGTCGACGCACTCGTGAAGTTCGGCTACTGCCAGAAGCGGCTCGGCGTCCAGCTCGCGCCGGGGAACGAGCGGAACGAGGCGTTCAACAAGTCCCGCGCCGCCTTCGAGCGTGTGAGCCGCGAGTACGGGGCGTCGCCGGTTGCCGGGAACGCGGCACTGGAGCGGGCGCAGGTGATGTCGCTCCAGGGCGACAAGGGCGGGGCCACGAACGCGCTGGCCGCGTTCGCCAACGACCCGCTGGCCAAGGCGCCGGTGGCGCCGCTGGCGTTCGTGTCGCGGGCCACGCTGCTCCGGGAGCAGAACCAGGCCGGCAACGCCGCCGGCGTCATGCAGGACGCCCGCAACCGCTACGAGGGCCAGCTCAACGGTGACCCCGCGCGGCGCGACTGGGTTCACCTGCTGCGTTACCATCACGCCGTCGCCCTGTTCGAGAGCAACAAGTCGCAGGAGGCGCGGAACCTCTTCGACCAGGTGACGCGCGAGGCGGCCCAGAAGCCGATCGGCGCCGAGGCGGGCTTGCGCGGCGGGCAGTGCCTCGTGGCCGAGCAGAAGGCGGCGCTCGCGGACGCGGAGAAGGCCAAGGCCGCCGCAAAGGCCGACCAGCTGGCGGCGGCCGACGCCAAGGTGAAGGGCGCGAAGGCGGGGCTCGTGGAGGCGGCGAAGGTGTTGGAGCGGCGGGCCGACGAGTTCAAGCCGCACCAGCCGCAGGGCGAGGCCCGCGCCCGGATGCTGTACGACGCCGCGTGGGCGTACCGGGCCGCCGGCGCGGACCCCAATTCCGCCTACGCCAAGCTGATTTCCGAGTTCCCGACGCTGTCGCTCGCCGTGGACGCCCGCCTGGAGCTGGCCGAGCTGCTGGCCGACGCCAACAAGCCCGACGACGCGGCGAAGCTGCTGAAGGAGGCGCTCGACGCCGAGCCCGCCGACAAGCCGACGCCGCCGGACACGACCGACCGCGTGCGGGTGCGGTACGGCGCGGCGCTGTTCGCCAAGAAGGACGTGGCCGGGGCGCTGGCACAGTTCGAGGCCGTGGCCGGGAACGAGAAGTCGGCCCAGCGCGGGGTGGCGACGTACCGCGCCGCCGAATGTTTGCTGGCGACCGGCAAGACGGAGGAAGCGCGGGCGAAGCTCGTCCTCTTTCGCGACAACGGTGCGTTCCACAACGTCCCGGGGGTCAGCGACCGGGCCGTTCTGCGGCTGGGCCACGCCCTGAGCGACTTGAAGCAGTGGGAGCCGAGCCGGCAGACGTTCGAGACGCTGATCGGCCGCTACGGCGACGGCAGCCCGTGGGCCGTGGACGCCCGCTACGGCATGGGCTGGGCGCTCCAGAACCAGGGTCGTTTCGACGACGCCGTCAACCAGTACGCCCAGGTAGCGCAGAAGACGGCCGACGACCGCGCCGGCAAGGCGCACCTTCAGATCGGCCTCTGCCGCGCCGCGCAAAAGCGGTGGGACGACGCCGGGAAGGCGTATTCGACGGTGTACTACGGGGCGTTCCCGGCGGAGTTGCAGGCGGCGGCGATGGTCGAACACGCGCGGGTGCTGCTGGAGCAGAAGAACGTGGCGGAGGCGACGCGGCTACTGGACCGGGTGCCTCGCGACCTGCCGGCGGACAGCCCGTGGACGGCCGCCGCGCGGGAGTTGCGGCAGCGGGTCGGGAAGCAGTAACGAATACGCCGTTTGCGGCTTAGCACTACCCAGCGCTAAGCCGTAAGCAGCAACTCGGCTCACTCATCGGAACTCTATCGTTCCGGTGGCGAAGTCGATGAGTGGAACCCCGATCTCCCTCATCGCCCCTGTCGGAACAACCACGGTCCACTTTTCAAGCAAATCGGCGTCGAACGGCGGGTCCGTGAGTTCGTCGGCGTCAGCCTGTTGCGCGAGCCATTGGATGGCCGCACGCAACTCCGGCGGTATGTTCCCCGCGACGAACCGCCCCGACAACCACGGCCAGTCGACGAGCGCGACACCGGTGATGCGGCCGACGGGTAGGCCGTTGTGGCACAGGGTCAGTCCTTCATCGGCTGGCACCGTGTCCCCCTTCTCGTGCCACCGATCCGCGGCGGAACGGGTCTGCCGCCGCTCTGCGGCGTTCCACGTCAGTCCTGTCGGCAAGCAGAGGGTTTCACGGGCAGGCCGCAAAGCGGCCGAAGACTCGTTCCGCCGCGGAGCGGCGGAACGAGAAAGGGAGGTGCCAACTCTCAGCGCGTGTCGAGCAACTCGACGCGGAACACGAGCGTGGCGTTCGGGCCGATCAGGCCGCCGGCGCCGCGGCTGCCGTAGGCCACCTCCGGGGCGAGGTGCAGCACCCGCGTGCCGCCGACCTTCATACCCACCAGCCCGTCGCGCCAGCCGGCGATGACCTGGCCCAAACCGAACTCGATCGGCTCGCCGCGCTTCACGCTGCTGTCGAAGATGGTCGCCTTGTCGTCGGTCAGCCAGCCGGTGTAGTGGACCTTCACCCGGCCGCCGGCCGCGACCACTTTGCCGTCACCCAGCTTCTCGTCGTGGTACTTCAACCCCGGCTTCATCTCCTGCCACGGCGTCGCCGCCAGGTCGGGCCGCTTCAGCTTCTCTTCCATCGGTGCACCTCCGGTGTGGGCTCGGCTCGCCTCGGTGTTACTTCGACGTTCCCAGCAGCTCGATCTCGAACACCAGCGTGGCCTTCTCCGGGATCACCGGCGGCCGGCCGCGCTCGCCGTACGCCAGGGCGTACGGGATCTTCAGCCGCCGCACCCCGCCGACCTTCATTCCGGGGATCCCCTCCTGCCAGCCTTTGATAAGACTCCCGAGCGGGAATTCGGCCGCCTCGCCGCGCTTCAGACTGCTGTCGAACACCGTGGCGCCCGCGTCGGTCAACCAGCCGGTGTAGTGGATCTTCACCGTCGCCCCCTTCGGGGCCTCGTCGCCGGCGCCGACCTTCGCGTCCCACACCTCCAGGCCGCTGGGCAGCTTCTTCCAGTCTTTCGCCTTCAGGTCCGGCCGCGGCGGCAACTTTGCCCCGTCCTGGGCGGTCGCTCCCGAGCCGGCGGCGACCACGGCCGCGGCGGTGAGGGCGAACGCGGACAGCACACGCATCGGAACTCCTCCGTGGGTCGAAAATCCGGCTACTTCGGTATACGGATTCATCCCGGCGGCGGGCGGTCCGGCTTCGGCCGTGGTGCCGACGCGCTCGGCCGAGTCCCCGGCCGCCGGCGGACGCGCTTCAGCTTCGGCACCGGCACGTCGTGCTCGTCCTCCAACTCGCCCACGATCTCCTCCAGCACGTCTTCCATCGTGATGAGCCCGAGCACCTTGCCGGCCTCGTCGCGGACGACGGCCATCGGCCGGTGCGACTTCTGGAACAGCTTGAAGGCGTTGGCGATCGACTCGTCGGGGGCCAGAAACGTGGCGGGGTACAGCGCGTCCTCCAGCAGCACGGCACCGTGCGTGCTGAAGAGGAAGAACAGGTCTTTCGTGTTGACGATGCCGACGACGTTGTCCTTGCTCCCCTCGTACACCGGCAGCCGGGTGTGCGCCCCGAGCCGGGCCTGCTCCATCACCCTGTCCGGCGGCGAGTTCAACTCCAGGCCGACCACCTTCTCCCACGGCACCATGCTGTCGCCGACCGCTTTCTCGTTCAGGGCGAACACGTTCAGCACCATCTCGGCCTCGGCCGCGTCGATCTCGCCGGCCTCCTCGCTGTCCTCGACCAGCAGCCGAAGCTCGTCCACGGTGTGGACCTCGCCCTCGTCGGCGCTCCCCTTGTAGCCGAGGCGGTGGAGGAACCAGTTGCTCGACCCGTTCATCAGCGTGATGAGCGGGCTCGTCACCCGGGTGAACCAGTTGACGGGCGCCGAGATCATCAGCGCCACGCGCTCGCTGGACTGGAGCGCGGCCAGCTTCGGCATCTGCTCGCCGAAGACGACGTGGAGGTACGTGATGAGCCCGAGCGTGACGCTGATGGACACCACCCGCGTGAGCAACCCGGTGTCGCCGCCGGGGAGCGCGGCGAACACCGGGTGCAGCGCCTCGTGGATGGCCGGCTCGCTGACGAACCCGAGGGCCAGGCTGGCGACGGTGATGCCGAGCTGGCACGCGGCGACGCTGCGGTCCAGGTCGGACACCGCGGCCATGAGCGCCGCCGCGCCGGCCTTCCCGGTGTTGACGAGCTCCTCGACCCGGGTGCGCCGCACGGCCACGAGCGCGAACTCGGCGGCGACGAAGAACCCGTTGATGCCCACGAGGATGGGGATGGCGACGAGCCCGATGGCCGTCTTGACCGGGTCGCCCGCCGGCGGGTCGGCGGCGAGGAGGGCGGGGAGCACGGCGAACGTTGCGGGTGGCAAGTCGGTCCGTCCGGGGACGTGGGGCCGGGTCGGTGGCATTCTACGAGCGAATGCCGCGCCGCGGGGCGGTCAGTCCCAGCGGCGCAGCTCCTCGACCACGCCACGGACCTCGTTCTTCTTCTTCTCGAACACGGCGAACAGGGCCAGAATCGCTGCCCCGAGCACGATCCCGGCGGCATACCACACCCACGTCTGGGCGCGGTCCACGGCGGCGTGCCAGATCATCGCCAGAACGTCCAGCAGCAGGAACGCGGCGCCGAGGAACAAGAAGGCCCGCACCCGCAGCAGAATGCCGCCGAGGATGCCGGCGACGCAGAACACC
Source organism: Gemmataceae bacterium (assembly GCA_046350095.1). GTDB lineage: Bacteria > Planctomycetota > Planctomycetia > Gemmatales > Gemmataceae > Urbifossiella. Next base: position 265,444 of record JAXMBA010000007.1, on the reverse strand, counting down.
GCGAGCACCACCGGCAGCCACGGCGACTGCCCGACGCCGGCGATGAACATGTCTGCGGCCGACGACACGTACAGCAGCCCGACGCCCGCGTACCGGAGGCCGGTCGCCAACTCCGGCTTCAACTCGCGGCGGTTGACGTGCTCGGCGACCAGCACGATCAGCGCCAGCGGCACGACCCACACCTGCGGGTGAACCGTGGCCGAAATGCCGGTGTACGCCAGCAGCGACCACACGCCGGCGTTCGCCGCCAGGGCCGCCAGCACCGCCCACCCGATGGAACGCCGCCGCAGCGCGACGAGGCCGTACAGGAGCCCACCGAGGAACCACAGGCCGGCGTACGAGTCGAAGTGCTGGGGCAGCTTTTCGAGGTAGCCGAGGAACGGGCGCAGGCCGGGGGCGTTGTCGTCCGCGAACGCGAGGACGAACCCCGGCGGCTTCGCCCAGAATGCCAGCAGCGGGACCAACGGCAGCAGCACGCCCGTGCGGCGCAGCGGTCCGGACAGCACGGTCAGGCGGCGCCGTTCGGCCACCTCCGCGGCGCCGACGCCGGCGAACGCCAGGAGCATGACGACGAACGTCCAGTAGCGCGCGATCGCGCCGACGAAGAGCTCCGGCAGGTTGAGGCGGACGTGGGCGAAGAACAGTACCAGCAGCACTTCGGCGAGGTAGACGTAAGCCGTGCGGTGGCGCTCCGGTAGGCCGAGCGGGTCGGCCCCGGGCCGCAGCGCGGCGACGAGCGACAGCACGATCAAGGCGCCGATGCCGGCGAGGATCGCGAGCGCTTCGGCCAGCTCGAGCGGCGTGCGGCGGGTAACGGGGTCGAACGTCGGCACCTGTTGCAACAGCACGACCGCCAGCGCCGCCAGTGCCACGACCGAGAGCCCGCCGCAGGCCCGTCGCAGCGCCGCGGCCGGTGCTGTCGCGCAAGCGGCGGCTACGAAGGCGACGAACGCCCACCCGTTCCGCTTCAGCCATACGGCCGACTCGGCGGGGTCGGGCACGGCCCAGCCCGTCAGAGCGAGCGCGGCGGCTCCGAGGAGAATCGCCGCGGTCCGGAAGTGCCCCGGGGCCGGCGCCTTCACCGACAATACGCCGGCGGCGACGGCAAGGAGCAGCACCGCGACGGGGCCGCCGAGCCGGTCGGCGAGCGTGAACGGACCCACGGCCAGGGCCGGCGCGAGAAGCCCGATCGCCAACCCCACGACGCACTGTGCCGTGAGCAGCCGGCGCCACCGGTAGCCGATGCGGAGCGCGGGCGCGGCGAGCCACGCGGCCACCGCCGCGACCAGCATCACGTACCCGGCCAGGCCGACGGGCGAGCCCCAGTGGCGGAACCGCTCGGCGGGGCCGACCAGCGCCGCCAGCACCAGCCCGACGGCGACCACGACCAGCCAGCTGCCGCGGCAGAACAACGGGGCGCGGAACAGCGCCGCTGTGAGGCCCAACCCCACGGCCGCCCACGTCGTCGCAAGCGTCTGAAACGACACACGCTGGCCCGGTTGATCGAGTGGCTGCACGACACACGCGGCAACAACGCCGCCGATGATTCCGCCGAGGCCGATAACATGCGCCCGCAGTTCCGGGGCGTGCGGCGTCGCGCGGTTCCAGCACGCCCACGCGGCCAGTGCCAGCAGTGGGCCGCCGGCCGAACCGAACTCGGCGAACGCGCCGACGAGCCCACGGTCGGGAAACGCGAACAACTGGGCCAGCGGCACGAGAGCGATCAGTCCGACGCCGAACAGTGCCGCCGCGGCCTGCAAGTCCAGCAAGACGCCGCCGGGAACTCGGCGACCCGCCGCGATCCACAGGGCCGCCCACACCGCGACGCTGCCGACGGTTAGCATCGAGAGGCGCAACTCTTCGAGCGTGCCGAACGACCCGCCGGCAGTGACGACGCCGAGGGCGTAGCCGCCGGCCACGGTCGAGGTGAACGCCAGCCCCGCGGCGAAGGCGTAGCCGGCGAGTCGCTCGCGCGCCGCCGTGCCGGCCAGACCGAGCACCACCAGCGCCATTGGGACCACGTTCGACCACGTCCAGCCGATGCGGGCGAACCATGACTCCGCAGCCGGTCCCGTCGGCGTCAGCCGGCCGAGGCCGAGCCGCGCCACCTCCGCCGTCAGCAGCACCACGACCGCCGCAGCGGCCGCGAGCAGCACGTAGGCGCCGCGCGTGGCGGCCGGCGTGGCCGCGGCGCGGAAGCCGACGCGGTCCGCGACTTCACGCAACGGTCGGCGCACGAACACGACCGCGGACCCGGCAAGGAACGCGGCCGCGATGCCCCAGCGCAGTGCGGACGCTGCCGCCAGTTCCGGCGCGAACGCGCCCGCGATCAGAAGGGGCGCCGTCAGCAGCAGCGCGACGAGGCCGACGAGCGCCGCGTCGCCGGCCGGTTCGCCGTCGGTACGGAGTCGGAGCCAACCAAGGAGCACCGCCGCGAGGAGCGCGGGCACCAGCCATCCTGCCGGCTCGAATGCGAACGCCAGGTGAGGGTGCAACGCATGGTGTGGCCAACCGAGCGGCGTCAACTCGGCGCGCACGAACGGCTCGACGGCTGCCGCGAGCAGTAGTCCGTGTAGCACGACGACCGCGCCGACCACGATCTGGTCGAGGGCGAACGGGTCGGCGAGCCACATTTGCCGCAGCCGATCGCTGCGGGCGGCGAGTCGCCGGGCCGCGACCCACACGAGGCCGAGGACACCGAGCGCAACGCCGAACGCCCGGAGCGCACGCGGGTCGGTCAGGCCGAGGTCGGCGGCCGCCCACCAGTCCTGCCGCTCGACCCACGCCAGCCCGAGCAACACGGTCGCGGCGGTGAGCGCCGCCTGCGCCGCGGTGAAGCCGCCGGCCTCGCGCCAGCCCCACGCCGCGGCTAACAGCAGCGCCGCCAGCCAGAACGCGGCCCCGGACCATTCCAGCGCCTGCCCGGCCGGCGGCAGGAACAGCAGCACGCCGGCGAGACACGCGGTCACCCGCGCCGTGTTGCGGAGCGGGTTCGAGAACAGCCGCTCCCGGCTCCGCTTGCCGCGGAACGCGAGTGCCAGCACGGCCGTCGCGGTGGCGTGCGTCAGTGCCGCAGGCAGCAGGGCCGCCCGCGTCGGCCGCAGGTCCAGCGTGTAGTACGCGAGGTGCGCCAGCCCGACGAGCGCGGCCGCGGACCCGGCGTAGGCGTACACCGGTCGACCGACGACTCGCGTCAGTAGAAGCCCGGTTGGGAATAGTGCCAGAAACGTCGCCGCGTGGAGGCGGCTGGTCGTTCCGTCGAACGTGAGCACGGCTCCAAGGAGGGCGGCGGCCGCCGCCACGTCTCGACATCCGATGCGTAACTGGCCGAGCACGACGCCGCGCGGCCCCGGGCGCGCGGCGAGCGGTGTGAGAGCAAACGCTGCCGCCGCCAGTGCCAGCGCCTCGGCCGCGATGGTGACGCTCCACGCGGCCGTCGGTTCTGGACGAATGGCCCACAGCGTCCAGAGTGTCGCGGGCAGGAGGAGCCACAACCCGGCCTGGGCGACGGTCCGCAGCTTCCACCGGACGTTCGCCGCGAGCAGCCCGACCGAGGCCGCGAGGTGCGCCCCCGCCGCCGGCCACGGCTCGCTCACGCCGTGCCCGTTCACGAGCAACAGCCCGGCCGCCCCGGCCGCGAGCGCGCCCGCGGCCGCGCCGCGGGCCGATGCCCTTTGCCGTCGCGCGGCCCCGAACTCGGCCGCGGCGGCGAGGAGCAGCCCGAGACCGGTCAGCGTCACGCCCGCGACCGAGGACGTGAGCAATTGCCGCGTCGACTCGGCCGGCGTCTGGTCGAGAACGGCCCAGTGGCCGGCTACGCCCTGTACCGCCAGGACGGACGTGAGCCCGAGCAACGGCACGGCGCCGAGCTGGAACCACGGCAGCCCGTCGCGCCACGCCACCCGCGTCAGCACGGCGCCGGCGGCCGCGGCGGCGAGGGTCAGCCTCAGCGGGTCGGGCCAGGCCAGCATCACGCCGGTTGCCAACAGCGCCGCGCCAGCGAGTGCGGTGCCGGTCGCGGTAGCCCTCAGCCCGCCGTGCCCGCCGGTGAGGCGGCGCTGCACGAGTAACCCCGCTTCGAGCAGCGGGATTGCCGCGATCACCAACGGTGCCGCCAGGCCGCGCACGGCCTGAGAAACGTCCGCGGCCCGAGTCAACAGCAGCCCCCACGCGGCGCACAGGGCGAACAGGCTGACGCCGACGAAGACCAGTGCCGCGGTCGCGGTGTACTCGCTCAGTGGTTCCGTGGTGCGTCCGCGGTGGTACCACTTCAGCCCGCCCAAGACGGCGGCGCACGCGGCGGCGTGACACGCGAGCGGCAACCACGCCGCCGCGCTCCAACCCGGGGCCCACACCGCCGCCGGTGCCCCCACCACCGCCAGCGCTAACAGCCAGCGCCGGTCGATCGGCCCGGGAAGCCAGTCGGTGCCGATGAGGTCGCGGCCGGCGGCCCGGGCCATCGCCACGAAGCCGATCAGCGCCGCGGCCTTCACCCCGAGATCGAGTAAGCCGCCGTCCGCCGCGGGAGTGGCGAGGAGCAGCAAATTCAACGGCGCCAGTAGCAAGGCGATGACGAGTAGCCCGCGGCTCGTGGACGCCAGCCGCCAGTGGTGCAACGTGTACTGGCCGGCGCCGAACAGCGCCGCAGTCACGCCGGCGGCCAGGGCGAACGGCGCGTACGGCAGTTGCTCCAGCGTCTGCCACAACGACAGCACCAGCGCGATCGAACAGCCGACGATCAGGAGCCCGCCGACCAGCTCGCCCCAGAAAATGTTCCGTTCTTCCATGAACCCGGCGAGCGATCTGCCACGCCGCGGCGGTTCTGCGGGCGCCACCGGCTCGGCCACTGGCACCGCCCTCGGGATCGCCTCGGCCTCCCGTTCGGCGGCGAGCGACGCAACCGGGATGACTTCTGCCGCAGGTGCGGAACGGGGGTCGATCGGCGGGACAGACTCGAGCGGGCGGGCGAGGACGGGTTCCGCGGCCGCCGCTGCGGCGGCGCGGCCGGTGAGCGTGGCGACGTGCGCCCGGAGTGCTGCGGCCACCGGCTCGGCGGCGGCGGCCGTGAGTTCGCCGCGTTCGACGAGCCCGCCCACCTCGCGGGCGGCGAACCGGGCGTGTTCGATCTGGGCGGCGCGGCGGCCGGCTTGGTCAAGGCCGCAGGTGGGGCAGAGCTGGTCGTGCGGGCGGAGTTCGTGCTCGCAGCCGGGACACCAGCGTCGGCGACGCGGGGGACGCGGCGGCGCGGGGTGGTTCCCCGACAGTGCCCTGTAGCCGGCGACGGCCGCGACCCACAACGCGTGCCCGAACACGGCGACGACGCCGAGAACGAGGACGGAGCCGCAGCAGATTTCCATGGGCGACCCGGGAGGGCGGCGTCTCAGACCGACACCGTAGCCTGACCGGTATTCCCGCGGACTGCAAGAGCTGGGGGGCGTTTCGTCGTGGGGGCCGGGTTTCGGTGGGCATGCCGATTCGGTCGGGTGCTACCCGGCCCCACGACAGCGGTCTCAGGGGATGCCGCGCACGATCGCCGGTCCGAGCAACTTTGTGACGCCGACCGGTAGCCTCTGCCACAGGCGGATGGCCCGCTGGTAGCGCGGGTTGTCCGGGTGCAAATCGCGGCCGCCGGCGTGCCCGGCGTACTGCCAAACCGCCGGCCGCGGTTCCGCGCCCCACTGCTTCTTGAACCGGAACGTCGGGCCGTCCGCGGTCGAGCGGCCGAAGTCGAACTCGGCCTGCCCCCGCTCCACGGCCCGTTTCAGCAACTGCCAGTACATGAGCATGTTCACGCAGGTGGGGTTCAGCTCCTTCAGCGCGGACGCCGTCGGGACTTCCGTCGAGCCCCACCCGTGGAGCAGCAGTGCCGCCGCGGCCGGCTTCCCGCCGGTGCGAAGCACGCACACTTCCGCCGCGCCGGGGAACGCGGCCAGGATTTCTCGGAACAGGCCGATCCCGTACACCGGCGTACCCAGGTCGCGCATGTTCTCCGTCAGGACGGCGTAAAAGTCGGCCAGCAGTTCGGCCCCGCCCCACGCCACGGCGAACCCGTGCTTCTCGCCCTTGCGGACCTGGTTGCGCACCTTCGGGTTGAACCGCTTCCACAGGGCGTCGGCCGACTTCGGCAGCGCGAGCCGCATGTGGACCTTGTTGGTCACCTCGACCGTCAGGTCGGGGTGGTCGACGCGTGCCTCCTGCCGCAACTCCAGGTAGCGGACGTTCAACTCGTCGGCCAGCCGGGCGGCACGCGACACCAGGAGCGCCTGCACGTCGGCGGACGCGGCGACGACGCCGTTCGAGTTGAGGTACGGGAGACTGACGAGAAAGCGGCCGAAGAGCGGCCCGCTGACGTGCGCGAGCGGCAGGAGCCCGTGCGTCCGGCCGCCGCTCACCGCTTCGAGTGCGAACACCTCGTGGCCGAGCGCCGAATTCAGGACACCGAGCCACGCCGGGTGCTTGCCGAGCGGCACGACCGGCGCGGAATGGCGCACGAAGTTAGTGAGCGCTGGCAGTCGGGCGGCGAGCGCGGCCCGGGGGTGGACGACGACGGCGAGTTCCGGCGCGGGCGGGGAGATCGGGCGGATCATCGGGGTGGGGCTCCGGCGGCCGGCTCACAGGCTACTGTAGCACGGCCCGCGGGCCGGCGGCCGAGGAGTTCGTCGTACACCGCGGCCAGCTTCCGCATCCGGCCCGCAAAGCTGAACCGGCCCTCGACCGTCTCGCGGCCGGCGGCGCGGAACCGCTCCCGCAGTGCGGCGTCACCGAGCAACCGGCCCAGCGCCACGGACAAGCCGGCGGCGTCGCCGCTATCAACGAGCGTCCCGTTGACGCCGTCCTGCACGAGCCGCGGCACGCCGTTGACGCGCGTCGCCACCACCGGCACCTCCAGGGCCATCGCCTCCAGCACGACGTTCGGCAGCCCCTCGCGGAGGCTCGACAGCGCGAACACGTCCATCGCCTCGAAGTACCCGCGCACGTCGGCCTGCCAGCCGGCCAGCGTCACGCGGTCGGTCAGGCCCAGCTCCGCGATCAGCCGCTCCAGGGCGCCCCGCTCGCCCCCCTCGCCGACGACGACGAGCCGCACGCCCGGCAGCGCGGCGGCGGCGCGGATCAGCACGTCGAACGCCTTCTCGCCCGACAGCCGGCCGACGGCCCCGACCAGCTGCTCGGTCGGCGGAAACCCCAGCGCCGCCTTGGCTTCCGGTACCGACCGGCGGCGCGAGTACTCGGCGGCGTCGATGCCGTTGTCCAGCAGCAGCAGGCGCTCCCCGGGCACGCCCGCGGCTTGGCACGCGGCCACGAGGTCGGTCGAGACGCAGACCACGCGCTCGTAGCGTCGCAGGCACCACTTGTCGATGCCGTAATAGAGCGGCGTCCGGCTCGTCTGCTGCACCCAGCCGTGGGCCGTCGTCACCAGCCGCATCCGGTGGAACCGTGTCAACAAGAGCCCGAGGGCGTTCGTCTTGTAATCGTGGCCGTGCCAGATCGTGACCTCGTGCTCGCGGCAGGCCCGGAGTAGTTGCCGCACGGCCCGCCAGTCCCAGAAGCCGCGGTCGGGGATCGACACCAGTGGCGCCTTCGCCTCCGCGGCTTTCTTGCGGATCACCTCGTAGCCGGCGTCGCCGGGCGGGTGGAGGTAGCCGCACACCATCCGGTAGCCGAGCGGCTCCAGGAAACGTGGCGAGTTCAGGATTGTCTTCTCCGGCCCGCCGCCGGCCCCGGTCACGACCCGGGTGTCGAAGACGACCGGTGGGTCAGCCGTCATGCGGTACGATCCGCGAGAGGAAGGGCTCGAGGCACGTCGCCCAGCGGTGCTTCGCCTCCACGTAGCGGCGGCCGGCGGCGCCGAGGGCGTTGCCGCGGGCGTGATCCGTCAGCAGCGTCGAACACGCGGCGACCCACTCGGCGGGCGTCTCGGCGCGCAGTACGTGCTCGCCGGGAGTCGTACCCAGCGCCGCGAGGGCGGGCGGGGCGGCGACCACGGGGCGGGCCAGGGCCAGTGCTTCGAGTACCTTGTTCTGGATGCCACGCGCCAGCCGCAGCGGCACCACTGCGGCCGCGGCGCCGAGCACGAACGGTCGCACGTCCGGCACCGTTCCCAATACCTTCACGCCGGGCAACTCCGCGAGCCGCCGCACCTCGGGGGCGGGTGATCGCCCGACGATGCGGAACTCGGCCTCGGGGTGCTTCGCCCGCAGTTCGGGCCAGACGCATCGCGCGAACCACACGGCCCCGTCGACGTTGGGCAGGTAGTCCATCGCCCCGACGAACGCCAGCGCCGGCTCGACCGGGACGGCCTTCGGCGTGAAGTAGTCGAGATCGACGCCGTTGGACGCCACGGTCGCGGCGCCGGGCGACGTGAACGAGTCGTACACGTCGGCCTCGGCCCGGCTGACCACCGCCCGCGCCGCGGTCCACGCCGGCAGCGTCCGTTCGACCTTGCGCACGCGGCGGGCTTCGAGGCGGTACACCCAGCGCGTCGGGCCGCGGACCGTCGCCGCGAAGTCGAGCCACTTCTGGCTGTCCACGTCCATCAGGTCCACGAACCGCGGCACGCCGGCGAGCGTGGCGTCCGCGAGGTACGGCGCGAGGCTCGACGCCGACACGACGGCCGCGGCGAAGCCCGCTTCCCCCGCCCAGCCGCGGACCAGGTCGAGCAGCGACGGCTCGCGGAAGATGCCTTCGGAGATGCTGCCGCCGCTGAGGATGCTCCAGCCGGCGCGGAGCCACTTGCGCCGTCCGGCCGCCGGCACGACCGCCACGCGCTCGCAAAGCCGGCCCAGCTCGGCGCGCGCCGGCGCGGCCACGGGCTCGTCGGCGAGACAGCCGAGCCACACGCGCGCCCGGGCGGCGAGGCCGCGGAGCAAGTGGTAGTTGCGGATGCGGTCGCCCTTGTCAGGCGGGAACGGGACGCGGTGTGTGAGATACAGCACCCGCGGGGCGCGGGACCGACCGACGTCCAGCGACTCACCAAGGACCATGGAGGGCAGGGCGGTGCTGCCCGTGGTGGTTGGTGGGTCGTTCGTGAACTGGTCGTTCCCGCCCGTCATGCCGGCAGCGGCGGCGTGAGGGCGACGGCGTGGACGACGCGGCCGAACTCGGCGGCTACGGCGTCGCGGCCGGGTAGCAGGAACGCCACGCGGATGAGTCGCGGGTTCAGGCCGGCCGCCTTCAGGCCCGTCGCCAGCACCAGCCGCAGGTCGAGCCACAAGCCCTGCTTGCGAACGTAGTACACGTCGTAGGCCACCTTGTGCCGCACGCCGGTGATGTCGCTGTCGGCCGGCAACTGCACCTGCGCCAGCCCGGTCACTCCGGGCTTCACCAGCAGCCGGGCCGAGTAGCCGGGGACCAGACGCTCCAGCCCCTTCGACTCGATCACCTCGGGCCGCTCCGGTCGCGGGCCGACCAGGCTCATCTGCCCGAGCAGCACGTTGAACAGCTGCGGCAACTCGTCAACGTGCGTGCGGCGGAGCCACTTGCCGACCCGGAAGACGCGGTCGTCGTCCTTGCCGGCCCACTTGATGCCGGACTTCAACTCCACGTTGTGGTGCATCGTCCGCAGCTTCACGATGCGGTACTTGCGGCCGCGCAACCCGAGGCGGGTTTGGGTGTAGAACACGGGGCCCGGCGAGGTCAGCTTGACCGCGACGGCCGCGACGCAGATGAGAAGAAGGGCCGGGGCGAGAGACGCGAGGGCGACGGCGTAGTCGAACACGACCTTGCCGGCGTTGTACCACGTCGGGCACAACGCCACGTCTACGCCGAGGTCGCCGGCGAGGCGGTCGATTTCCGGCCACGGGTCGCGGGCGGGGGGCGGCGGTGTGGGCGTTACACTCATGGGCGTCCGTCTGGGCGAAGCTCCGAGAGAGCGGAGCCGGCGGGTTGGCGTCAGCCGGGGTCGAGCGCCACGCGCAGGACCGGCAGGAACTCGGCCAGAAACTCATGCCCCGGGTCACCGGTCCGGGTCGTGCCGGCGGCGAGACTACGGGTCGCGTAAATCTTGTACAGGAATGCGTGGCCGGTGAAGTCCAGCCGCGGCGTGGCGGCCGCGTACCAGGTGTTGTTCGCACCCCAGGCCCAGTTCACCTCCAGCCCCGGGTCGGCAGACCCCTTGTCGAACCGCGCCGTCCAGTAAGTCGCGTCGCCGAGCGACTTTTTGACCTCGCCGCCCTGCATCTTGTAGCCGAGGCCGGCGTAGCACACGTCGGGCGTGTGCGAGGCGATCGGCCCGGTCGGCCCGCAGAGGATCATCACTGAGACGCTGGAACCCGTCTTCCGGTTCCGATAAACCCGGGACACCGAACCAACGGCCTCAGCCCGGTCCAGGATTTTGCGGTCGACTGAAACCTCTTCGCTCGTCCAGTCGCCGAACGCCGAGGGGACGCGGCCCAGCCGGGCGGCGGCGGCTTCCAGGTCTTCGGGCACGCCCCAGCGGTTGGAGAGAACCCCCTCGAACACGGCCGCGGCGACGAGCCCGCCGAGGACCAATGCCACCAGCACGGCCGCGGCGCCGCGCGACAGCGGCGGCGGTGAGACGGCTCGTGTTGGCGGGCGACGAGGCATGACCGGTGCGCGTCTGAGGGTTGGTCGCCAGGAGAGCCTGCCCGTCGCGGCGGGCGAGTTCGTCCGGCTCACGCCGGCAGTTGCTTCACGTAATTGTACCCGTAGGCGTAGTACGCGCTCCCCATGTGGACGCCGTTCACCACCGCGCCCAGCAGGTTGATGCTCAGCTGGTGCAGCTTCTCCGACGCCACCATCACCTTCGGCAGCTGGCTGATGTCTTGCATGATCGAAAACACCACGCCGTCCACGTGCTGGCCGATCAGGAGCGCGTCGGCCACCGGCAGCACCGGGCAGCTGTCCACGACCACGAAGTCGAACTGGCCCCGCAGCCGGTTGAACAGCGTCTCCAGCGGGTGACCCTGGGCCAGCGCCGCGATCACCCGCGTGCTGCACTGCCCGGCGGGGATCACCCACAGGTTCGGCACGGCGGTGGGCTGCACCGCGTCGCTCGGGTCCACCTCCTGGCACAGCACCTCGCTCACGCCCGGCGTCAGCGGCAGGTCGAACAGCTTATGGATCGACGGGTTCCGCAGGTCGCAGTCCACGATCAGCGTCCGCATCCCGGCCGTGGCCATGCTGCTGGCGAGCTGGCTCGACAGCGACGTCTTGCCCTCGCCCTGCGTGGCGCTCGTCACCATCACCACCTGCATCGACTGGCTGCGCGCCGTGTGCAGCAGCATGGTGCGGGTGCTGTTGATCGACTCGTTCAGGATGAACCGCCAGTTGGCGTTACCCGCCGCCTCCGCGGCCTTAAGGCTCGCGCGGTTCGGGAACGCCGGCACCGTCCCGATGACGCGCATGCCCAGCTCGGTCACCACCTGGTCGACGCCGTCCACCCGGCGGTTCCGCCACTCCAGCAGGGCGATGAGGAACAGTACGCCCAGGAATCCGGCCACGCCGACGGCCCCGGCCAGCATGATCTTCTGCTTGAGGTTCTCGTTCAGGATCAGCACGGCCGCCTCGCGGACGCCGACCCGCGACTCCATGCCGCGCTCGATGACGATCTGAATCTTCTGGTCCTCGAGCGTGTCGAGCCGCTTCTTCATCGGCTCCAGCCCGCGGGTCAGGCTCTGGATGTCGAACCCGGTCTTGGCGATGTTGCCGGCGTTCTTCGTCAGCTCGGTGAGCGTCCGCTCCTTCCGCTCCAGCCGGGCGCGGTCGAGGGTCAGTTGTTCCAGCAACTCCGCGTGCTTCGCCTTGAGCATCTCCTCGCCGTACTCCTGCAGGGCGGCGCGGATGTCGGGGAGGACCTCGGCCCGGGCCTTGTCGATGGCCTTCTGCAACAGCTTCACCTCGGCGTCGAGCGCGAGCACCACGGGGGCGTCCGGCACGGTACCGGCCGCGGTCTTGGCCTGCCCCAAGTCGATCTCGCGGGCCAGCTTCTGCTTCACCAGCGTGTCCACCCGCGGGTGCTTGGCCACCCACTCGCGGAGCATCAACGTGTCGGCGACGAGCTTGGTCTTGTCCGTCTTGGCCTGCTCGATCTTCTCCTTCACCTTTTCTAGCAACAGCTCGTTGTCCTGGTTGATGGTCTTGAGGGCCGCGGTCTCCTGGGACAGCTGCGTTTCCATCAGCTTGAGGGTACTCAGCTGCTTGTTCGTGTCCTCGATGCCGATGGTGCCGTTGAACTCGGCCTTCCGCTTGATCTCCCGCTCGTCCTGCTCCACCTTGGCCCGCAGGTCGCCGATCAGCTTTTCGAGCCGGTCGGCCTTGTCCATCAGGTTCTTGCGGACGGCGTTGTTGGCGTCGTCGACGTACTTGCCGACCAGGGCGTCCACGATCTTGACGAGGTCGTCGCGGTTGTTGCCGCTGAACGACACCTGCATCAGGTCCGGTGCCACCGACCCGTCCACGCGGACGCCGGTCTCCAGGAGCTGCACCGGGTCGTCGGACTCGCGGATGGTCTGGAGGCTGGCGACCTTCGGCTCGGCGATCGTGCGGTTGATCAGGTCGCGCGACTTCACGAGGTACATCTGCGAGCGGCGGAACGAGTCGAAGTCTTCGACCTGCCCCTTACCCGTCTCGACGGTGGACGGCCGAAGTTGCACGGTGGCGCGGGCGGTGTGCTTGCCGCCGGGGAGGAGGAACCACAACCCGGTCCCCAGCGCCGCACCGACGAGCAGGCCGAGGAAGGTGGCGAGTACCCAGCGGCGACGGAGGGCGTTCAGAAGGCCGAGAGGCGTTGGCGGGGTCTTGCCAGTAGCGCCGGGGATGGTGACGCTCGGCCCGTAGGGGCCGCCGGTGGGGGCGAGCATCCCGCCCGGGGCGGTGTTGTACGGTTGCAGCGGCCCGGTCGGGGGATTTTCGCCGTTGTTCGAGCGGGCCATTCAGACTCTCCCGGCATGGTCGTCGGTGCGGGTGGGTCGGCGGTCCGTCCCACGGGTCCGGCCCCGGGGGTAGCCGGGGGAGGGTATCGCGTTCAGCGCGGGGGAATCGTCTCCCACGAGCTAGCACCCGGAGTGCCGGAACGGGGATTCGTGCGGGGGGCAAACCCGCACAGCCCCCGCGTTCACGGAAGCGTTTGGCCTGGCGGAAGTTGCGCCAGCGACACAACACGGGCCGTTTTTGCCCGTGCGTGAGTGTTGAGGCGGCACCCGGTTAGGCTTACCGCCGCATTGCTAACCATCGTTATCGCCCATGCTCCAACCGTTACGTCCCCACCAACCCGGCTCACTGTACTGGATCAACCTCAGGATACGAAAGGGCAGCTGTCAAGCGGAAGGCCGATCGGCGGGGCACTGGGATGGGAAACTCTGCGGGTGGCGCCTGTTGTGGCGCGGAAACAGGGTTGAGGCTTGGTCTCACACTTTTTTGTGTCATTGACTCAATTCGTGCCGCGACCCCCCCCCGGGGGTTCGGCAGCACACAATAAGGCCGGACCGAGTGTCACGACCGCATAGGGGCAAAATTGCGTATCAGGGAGTGTCAAGCAGGTTCGGGCGGTTTCTGGCCGGCCGGGCGGTTCGGGAATGACGGGGGGTTTTGGTTGCAGCGGGAATCCGGGTGGGCCGATGAAGAGGGCTAGTCCGGGAGGTGCGGCAGTGCCGAATGCGCTGCGCCCCCCTGCGAGCCGACCCCGACCCGTGCCGAGGAGTGTTCGATGGTCCGCCTGAGCGTCAACCGGAGGCTGGTGGCCGCGGCGGTCGTCGCCGTGCTGGCCGCCTTCGGGGGCGGGTGTCACAGCCTGCCGAGCGGCCACAAGTGCTGCAAGCCGCCGAAGTTCGACCCGTGCTGCATCCCCGAACTGCCCGTGCCGCGGGAACTGAACAAGGTGACGCTGCCGCCCTACGTCATCGAGACGCCGGACATCCTGATCATCGAGGCGACCCGGCTGATCCCGTTGCCGCCGTACCGCGTCGAGCCGCTCGACGTGCTGTACGTCAGCGCCCGCGGCGTGTTCGACACCGACCCGATTAACGGCCTGTACCCGGTGGACCCGGACGGCACGATCAACCTCGGCCCGGCTTACGGCGGCGTGGTGCGGGTCGCCGACCTGACGACCGAGCAGATCCAGGCGGCGGTGCAGGCGAAGGTGAAGGCCGTGGCCCCGAACGGCACCGTTACGGTGTCACTGGCCCAGAGCCGCGGGGCTCAGGCGGTGAGCGGTCAGCACATCGTGCGCCCGGACGGCACGGTCGGCCTTGGCAGCTACGGCAGTGTGTACGTGGCCGGCATGACCATCGCCCAGGCCAAGGCGGAGATCGAGAAGCACCTGTCGCGCTACCTGTACCGGCCGGAGGTGAACGTGGACGTGTACGCGTTTAACAGCAAGTTCTACTACGTGATCACCGACTTCGCCGGGGCGGGTGAGCAGGTCGTGCGACTGCCGCACGTCGGCAACGAGACGGTGCTCGACGCGGTGTCGAACATCGGCGGCCTGTCGGCGGTGTCGAGCAAGAAGATCTGGGTGGCCCGGCCCGCGCCGACGGACTGTGCCGCCGACCAGATCCTGCCGGTGGACTGGTGCGGGATCACGCAGCGCGGGCAGGTGAAGACGAACTACCAGCTGCTCCCGGGCGACCGGGTGTACATTTTGAGCCAGCCGCTGACGAAGTTCGACACCTACCTGGCCCGGGTACTCGCCCCGATCAACCGGACGATGGGCAGCGTACTGCTCGGGGCGTCCACGTACCAGACCTTCACCCAGCAGAACGGCCAGAACGGGGTGCAGCCGTTCATCCCGGTCGGGTTCTGACGGTAGCGGTCCTGCCCGGGGCGCGGCCGACCGGCCCCGGGAATCCCCACGGCGTCGGCGGGCTTGCGGAAGCAAGCCCGCCGACGCCGATGTCGTTGGCGGGCGGCATAGCATGGGGGTAGCCCCGTCGCCCCACCCCGAGAGTCGCACCATGCGTGTCCGCAGCCCCGCCGTCGCCCTCGTGATCGTTGCGTGCGCGGGCGAGGTTGCGGCACAGCCGATCGCGCCGCCGCGACGGCCGACGTTCAGCTCGTACTCGAATCTGTACTCGCCTGGTGGCGGGTACTACGGCTACGGCGCGGGTGCGGGTGGCTTCAACCCCTACGGGTTCGGCGCGGGCGTTCAACAGGCGGCGGTACTGAACCAGCTGAACCAGACGAATGCGGCCGTCGCCAACCTGCAGCAGTTCCTGGCCTTCGGCGTCAACCCGATGTCCAGCCCGACCGGCCGAGGCGCGACGTTCAACAACCTGAGCCACTGGTACCCGACGTACCGCGGCCAGGGCGTGCCGTTCGCCGCCGGCGGCGGGTTCGGCGTCGGCGGCCCCGTGCCGTACCGAGGGGCGGGTGCGACGGGGCTGATGAACACGGCGCTAACTGGCGCGGCGACGGTAAACGCCATCGGCGGCGCGGCGGCCCCGCGGACGTCGGGGAGCGGCATCCCGGTCGGCGGCGTGAAGCGGTAGCGGGCCGAGTACACGGGTCGAGGACCGACCCGGAATCCCGAACTGGAGTGGGGCGATGAACGTCGGACGTGTGCTCGGTCGCTTCGCGGCCGTCGGTGTGGTTGCGGGGTCAGTGGGGCTGGCGACCGCCGCCGACGAGCCGATCGTCGTAGCGCCCGCGGCCCCGGTTGCGGAAGGCTGCCCGACCTGTAATGCCGGCCCCGGCGGCGCCCCGTGCAGGCTAGGCGGGTGCAAGACCTGCAACACGTGCAGCCCGAAAAAGCCGGTAGTCGGCCAGCTGCGGCCGGGTGCGTGCTACGGTTACTTCCAGACGCAGTGGCACCGCTGGGAGGACGTGTGCCCGATCCCGTACCAGGGGGTCGGCCTCCCCGACGCCCCGCCGCGTATCCCGGTGCCCCTGGCCGCGCCACTCGCCACGCCCCGGAGCGACGCACCGGCGAAGTCGGCCCCAGCTCCGGTGCCGATGCCCATCCCGGGCGCGAAGAGCGGACTGCCGACCATCCCGCCGCCGGACGGGAAGTTCGGGAAGTGACCGCGGCCCTGTAGAACTATCGAGCCCCGGGGGATCCCGGGGCTCGGTATCGTTTCGGGAGGTGGTATGGCTGGCGTGCATCTGGTCACGGGCGGGGCGGGGTTCATCGGCTCGCACCTGGTCGAGGCGCTTGTCGCCGCCGGCCGGCCGGTTCGCGTCTTCGACAACCTCAGCACCGGGCTCCGCACCAACTTGCCGGCCGGCGTCGAGTTCCTCGAAGGCTGCCTCACAGACTCCGCTGCGGTGGCGCGGGCCGTTGAGGGCTGCGAGGTCGTGTTCCACCTCGCGGCGCTGGCCTCGGTCGCCAAGAGCGTCGAGGACCCCGGCCTGAATCACGCCGTGAACGCCACCGGCACCCTCCACGTACTCGACGCGGCGCGCAACGCCGGCGTGCGGCGCCTGGTTTACGCCGGCAGCGCCAGCGCCTACGGCGGCGCCGACGACCCCGCGGGGCAGGGCGAGGACACGCCGCTGTGCGCCCTCTCCCCCTACGCCGCGGCGAAACTGGCCGGTGAGTTCTACTGCCAGTCGTTCGCGGCGAGCTACCGCCTGGAGACCGTGCGGCTCCGCTTCTTCAACGTGTTCGGCCCACGTCAGCGGCCCGACAGCCCGTACTCGGGGGTGATCGCCATCTTCAGCGCCATGCTTGCCGCGGGCCGGGTGCCGAGCGTCCACGGCGACGGGTTGCAGTCGCGCGACTTCGTCGCCGTCGAGGACGTGGCCCGCGCCCTGCTACTCGCCGCGGACACGCCGGGCGTCTCGGGCCGCGTCTACAACGTGGGGACGGGGCGCAGCGTGACGCTGCTCCAACTCCTCGACGCTCTGAACTCGCTTCTGGGGACGAGCGTGGTTCCGACGCACGGCCCGGCCCGCGCCGGCGACATTCGGCACTCTCGTGCGAAGATCGAGCGGATCACCGCGGAGCTGGGGTTCGCCCCGAAGGTGAGCTTCGAGGAGGGCTTGCGGCGCACGCTGGCCTGGTCACGCGGCTGACACTTTCAGCAGAATAATTGTTTCCGGCGACCCCCCCCACCGGGTCGCGGAAACATGTCACGCGGTCAGATCGACGTCGGATCAGGCGTCACCACCGGAGCGGCTTCTGCCACGCCTCTTTCAGCTCGCTCAACTTCGCCCAGACGAGCCACTCGCCGCCGGCGCCGGCGACTCGCAACCGCGGCTCCGCGAGCGTCTTGCCGATCTTCGCCAGCGGCAGCCCCGCGAACGCCGCCGCCAGCCCGGCCGCGGCCTCAGGCTTCGCCTCGAGCACGAACCGGGTCGGCGACTCGCTGAACAGCCGCGCCTCGTCCGTCAGCCCGTCGGCGCCGGGCAGCCCTGACAGCCCGGTGACATCAGCCCCGACTCCGCCGGCGAACGCCATCTCCGCAAGCGCCACGGCCAGCCCACCCTCGCTCAGGTCGTGGCAGGACCGAACCAGCCCGTCGGCGATGGCGCGGTGGACGGCCGCGAACACCCGCGGGGCCAGCGCAACATCGACCTTCGGCACCTCGCCGCCGCTGCGGCCCGTGACCAGATTCAGGTGCGAGCCGCCGAGTTCGTCGCGGGTGAGGCCGACGACGTACAGGTCGTTGCCGGGCTCCTTCAGGTCCATCGTCACGCACTTGCGCACGTCCGGGACGCGGCCGAGGGCCGACACCAGCAGCGTGCTCGGGATGTCGAGCCGCTCGCCGTGCTTGCCGGCGTAGGTGTTGTTCAAACTGTCCTTGCCGCTGATGAACGGCGTGCCGAACGCCACCGCCACGTCGCGGCACGCCTCCGCAGTGCGGACGAGCGCCCCCAGCACCTTCGGGTCGTTGACGTTCCCCCAGCAGAAGTTGTCGAGGATGGCCGTGCGGGTCGGGTCGGCGCCGACGGCGACGACGTTGCGGACCGCCTCGTCGATGGCGCACGCGGCCATGTGGTACGGGTCGAGGTCGGCGTAGCGCGGGTTCACCCCGCAGCCGACCGCCGCGCCGACCCAGCTGCCCAGCACCGGCATCACCACCGCGGCGTCGGACGGGCCGTCGTTCTTCACGCCGACCAGCGGCTTGACGACGCTGCCGCCCTGCACCTCGTGGTCGTACTGGCGGACGATCCACTCCTTCGAGCAGACCGAGTAGTGCGACAGGATCCTGTGCAAGGCGTCCTGGGCCGACGGGGCTTTCGATTCCGTGCCGGGGCGGTCCCGGAGTTCCTGTTGGACCCGGCCGCGGAGTTCGGAGATCGGCGTTCTGAGGATCGCCGCTGCGTCGGTCGCAGGCGCAGCCGCCCCCCACTCCGCGCTCCGCACCTGCGTGGGGCGGCCGTCGTGGAGGAAGTGCATGTCGAGGTCGGCGACCTCGTTCCCCTTGAATCGCAGCTTGAGCCGGCCGGTCGCCTCGAACGTGCCGAGCACTGCCGCCTCGACGTCCTCGGCGTCGCACAGCGCCTTCAGCTCGGCCCACTTCGCCGGCGGCACCGACAGCACCATCCGCTCCTGGCTCTCGCTGATCCAGATTTCCGTGTAGCTGAGGCCGTCGTACTTGAGCGGCGCGGCGTCGAGATCGACCGCGGCGCCGAGCTCGGCGCCCATCTCGCCCACGGCCGAGCTGAACCCGCCGGCGCCGCAGTCGGTGATGGCGGTGAACAGACCGCGGTCGCGGGCCTGCAGAATCACGTCGGCGACCTTCTTCTCGGTGATGGCGTTGCCGATCTGCACGGCGCCGCCGCTCACCGTCTCGGACTCGTGGGTCAGTTCGAGCGACGAGAACGTGGCGCCGTGGATGCCGTCGCGGCCGGTCCGCCCGCCGACGGCCACCACCAGGTCGCCGGGGTGGACCTGCTTGAACGCCTTGTCGGCGGGGATGATGCCGACGGTGCCGCAGAACACGAGCGGGTTGGCGAGGTAGCGCTCGTCGAACAGCACGGCCCCGTTCACGGTCGGGATGCCCATGCGGTTGCCGTAGTCGCGCACCCCGGCCACGACGCCGTGCATCACCCGCCGCGGGTGGAGCACGCCCTGCGGTAGCGCGTCCGGCGACAGGTCCGGCGGGGCGAAGCAGAACACGTCGGTGTTGCAGATCGGCTTCGCCGCGAGGCCGGTGCCGAGCAGGTCGCGGATGACGCCGCCGAGGCCGGTGTTGGCGCCGCCGTAGGGCTCGATCGCCGACGGGTGGTTGTGCGTCTCGACCTTGAAGCACAGGTGGTTGGCGTCGTCGAACTTCACCACGCCGGCGTTGTCGGCGAAGACGCTGACGCACCAGTCGTCCGCGCCGAGCCGCTGGCGGATCGTCTGCGTCGCCGCGAAGACGGTCTCCTTGAGGAGGTTCTTGTACGTCCGCGTCTCGCCGGTTGTGTGGTCGGTGAGGGTGATGGTGCCCTTCAGCGTCTTGTGCGAGCAGTGTTCGGACCACGTCTGCGCGATCGTCTCCAGCTCCACGTCCGACGGGTCGCGGCCGGCGTCGCGGAAGTACGCCCGCACCGCGCGCATCTCGTCGAGCGTCAGGGCGAGCATCCCGTCCTTGCTCAGCTTGACGAGCCCGGCGTCGTCCAGGTCGCGGAGCGGGACGGTGACGCGCTGGAACGTGTAGGCGGAACCCAGCCCGAGGTGGTCGGCGCGGACGGGGCCGACGACGATCTGCTCGATGGCGTCGTTCGCCAGCACCTTGCGGAACAGCACGTCGCGGTCGGGGGACGAGAGTTCCGGCGGGCCGAAGTAGCGGCGGAAGGTGCGGACCGCCTCGACCGGCAGCTTCAGCATCCGGCACACGTCGAGGACGGTCTGCGCCACCGGGTCCATCACGCCGGGCTTCAGCAGCACGGTGTACGCCAACTCGCTGCTGCCGCCGGCGGCGCGGACGAGGCCGGATTCGATCAGCGGGTCGACCAGCACCTCGGCGGCGAGGCGGGTGGCGTCGGCCTCGGTGAGCTCGCCATCCAGCAGCACGCCGCGGGCGCTGGCCGTGACCAGGTCGCCGCCGCGCTGGGCGTGCGTGAGGAGGTCGAACTCGTCGCAGACCCGCTCGCGCTCGCCGTCACGCCCGAGCGGCCGGATTTCCACTTCCCAGAGCATCGCGCACCTGCTTGGCCTCGGCCAGCCAGCGCCCGAGGCCGGCCCCGTCGCCGGCCTCCAGCAGCTGTCGGAACTCGGCCAGTCGTGTCGTGAACTGTTGCGTCGAGGTCAGCACCGCGTCGCGGTTGGCGAGGAAGATCGGCACCCACATGCCGGGGTCGCCGCCGGCGATTCGGGTGGTGTCGCGCCAGCCGCCGGCTGTGAACGGCAGGTATTCGACCGGGGTGATGCCCGCCAACCCGGCCGCGAGCACATGCGGCAGGTGACTGGTTGCCGCGAGTACCGCGTCGTGCGCGTCGGCGTCCATCAACTGAATGACCGCTCCGAGCCCGGACCAGAACGCCATGACCCGATCGACCGCGGGGTCTTCCTCGTCCGCGGGTGTCACGACGCACACGCGGCCTTCGAACAGGTCCGCCCGGCCGTGCTCGCAGCCCGTCTTCTCCGAGCCGGCGAGCGGGTGGGCGGGGACGAACGCCTGCCCCGGCTTCAGCGCCGGGCGTGCGGCGGCGTGCAGGTTCCGCTTCGTGCTGCCGGCGTCGGTAAAGAGCGCGTCGGCGGGGGCGTGTGTCGCCGCTTCCGCGATCGTGGCGCCGATGCGATCGACCGGCGTACACACGACCACGAGCCCGGAACTTGCCACGCCCTCGGCCAGCGACGTGGTGCCGGCGTCGATGGCGCCGAGCGCCACCGCGGTGTCCAGCTTCGCCCGGTCGCGGCCGACGCCGACCACGCGGCCGGCCACGCCCTTCGCCTTCGCGGCGAGGCCGACCGACCCGCCGATCAGGCCGACGCCCACAATCGTGATCTGCTCGAACCGCATGAGGTCGATTGTATGACGGCCGACCGCTGGCACCGCGGGCCGGCTTCGGAGATAATCCACCCCATGACCGGCGTGTCCGCGCAACTCGGTTCAACCGGCCGCCCGCCCAGCCGCCGCGAGCTGCTGCGCCTCGCCGCGCCCGCGCTCCTTGCCGGGGCGGCGCCGGCCGGCTCCCCCGGGTTCGGTCGGGCGAAGTCGGTCGTCGTCGTCTTCACCAGCGGCGGGCAGAGCCAGCTCGACACGTGGGACCCGAAGTCGGACGCGCCCGAAGAAATCCGCGGCGTCTTCCGCACGATCGGCACCCGCACGCCGGGTCTGCGGGTGTGCGAACACATGCCGCGGCTCGCGGCGCTCAGCCACCGCTACGCCGTGCTGAAGTCGATGACGCACGACGACCTCGACCACGGCTCCGCGTGCTACCTGGCGCTGACGGGGCAGTTCCACCCGCGGAAGTCGTCCAACCCGCCGCCGCGGCCGACCGACTTCCCGGCGCTCGGGGCGGTGCTGAAACGCGTCCGGCCGGCGCGCACGTTCCCGCACACGGCGGTCCACGTCAACGGCCCGCTGCTGGCGCCGAAGGAAGTGTCGCCCGGCCAGTACGGCGGCTTCCTCGGCCGCGGCTTCGAGCCGTTCGAGCTCGGCAACGTCCTCGAAGCCGATCGCTTCCTCGAAGGGCTCGACCTGCCGGCCGGCGTGAACTCGGAGCGCCTCGGCGGCCGCGAGGCTCTCGCTGCACGACTCGAAGCCGCGGCGCGGACCGACGCGCGCCTCCCCGCCGCGGCCGACCGCGTGACGCTGGCCCGGCAGGCGTTCGAGCTGATTCGTGCGCCGCAGGTGCGGGCCGCCTTCGACCTGTCGCACGAACCCGAAGCGGTGCGCGAGCGGTACGGGCTCCACCGCTCCGGGCAGGCGTGCCTGATGGCGCGGCGCCTGGTCGAGGCGGGCGTGCCGTGGACGACGGTGTTCTTCAACCACGGCATCCGCGGCCAGGACGACGCCCCCGACGACACCGACGCCTACGGCTGGGACACCCACAACGACATCTTCGAGGCACTGAAGGACCACCTCCTGCCGCGGTTCGACCACTCGGTCTCGGCGTTCCTGGAGGACCTCCACCAGCGCGGGCTCCTCGACACGACGCTGGTGTGCGTCATGGGCGAGTTCGGCCGGGCGCCGCTGGTGGCGCTGGAGAAGAACTTCGCCGGCACGACGCCGGGCCGTAAGCACTGGGGCGGCTGCTACTCGGTCGTGCTGGCCGGTGCGGGCGTCACGCCGGGCGCGGTCGTGGGCCGCTCCGACCGCATCGCCGCGTACCCGGGCTCGGAGCCGACGACGCCCGGCGACCTGGCGGCGACGCTGTTCCACGCCCTCGGCGTTGCCGCCGACACGCACTACGACGACCTCACGAACCGCCCGCAGCGCGTCGTGTCGGGCCACCCCGTCGGCAAGCTGTACCGCTGACCCAACCCCCGGAGGCCGTCGTGCCCCGTTCGTTCCTTGCGCTTCTGCTCCTCGCGGCGCCCGCCCGCGCCCAAGACCCGGTCCGGCTCGCCGTCGACCTGTCCGACGTGAGCGGCCGCATCGTCCACTCGCGGGTCGACATTCCTGCCTCGCCGGGGCCGCTCACGCTCCTGTACCCGAAGTGGATTCCCGGCACGCACGGCCCCACGACGCCGCTCGCCGACGTGGCCGGCTTCCGCGTGAAGGCCAAGGGCGCTGACGTGCCGTGGACGCGCGACCCGGCCGACCCGCACGCGGTGAACGTCACCGTACCGGCCGGGGCGAACAGCGTGGAAGTCACCTTCGACCTGCTCCTGCCGGGGTTGAACGAGCCGCCGGCGCGGCAGAACACGGTCGCGTCGGGGCGGCTCGCGGTCCTCAACTTCTGCGACCTGCTCGTCTACCCGAAGGCCGCGAAGGCGATGGACACACCCTTTCGCCTTACACTCACGGTGCCCGAGGGGTGGAAGCACGGCAGCGCGCTGAACCCGGTGGAGCAGGGGCACAACGTCACCGGCTTCGCCCCGTGTTCGCTCGAAACGCTCATCGACTCGCCGCTCCTGTGCGGCCTCCACACGAAGACTGTGCCCATCGGGACCGACGGCAAGCACCGCGTCTTCCTGGCGTGCGACAGCGAGGCGGGGCTCGACGTGCCCGCGGACGTGAAGGCCGGCTGGGACCGGCTCGTCGAGCAGGCCGACAAGCTGTTCGGGTCGCGGCCGTACGGGTCGTACACGTTCCTCCTGGCGCTGTCGGACAAGATTCGCTTCCGCGGCCTGGAGCACCACGAGTCCAGCGACAACCGGCTGTCCGAGATGACGCTCCAGACGCCGCACCTGCGGCTGTACGCGGCGTCGCTGTTCCCGCACGAGTACGTCCACTCGTGGTGCGGCAAGTTCCGCCGGCCCGCGGGGATGATCGTGCCCGACTTCCAGACCGCCCCCGACACGCGGATGCTCTGGGCCTACGAGGGGCTGACGAACTACCTCGGCTGGGTGCTCACGGCGCGCAGCGGGCTGATCTCGGCGGAGGCGGCGAGAGACGACTTGGCGGGCACAGCGGAGCGGATGAAGAACGCCCGCGGCCGCAGCTGGCGGCCGCTCGAAGACACCGGCACCAGCAGCCACGTCCTCGCCGGCTCGCGCGGCGCCTGGGGGGCGTGGCGGCGCTCGCTCGACTACTACGACGAGGGCACGCTGCTGTGGCTCGAAGCCGACGCCATCATCCGCAAGGAGACGAATGGCGCGAAGTCGCTCGACGACTTCTGCCGCACCTTCTTCGCCTGCCCCGCGGGTCGGCCGGCCGTGAAGGGGTACACGTTTGACGACGTCGTGAGCGGGTTGAACGCGGTGTGCCCCTTCGACTGGAAGACGCACCTGACCCGCCGCGTGGCGCTGCCGTCGGCCGACGCCCCGCTCGACGGCCTGCTCCTCGGCGGCTGGTCGCTCGGGTACGCGGACAAGCCGAACGACACGCTCAAGGCCAGCGACAGCGTGTCGAAGGGGACGGACCTGACGGCGTCGGTGGGGGTGAAGGTGTCGGCCGACGGGGTGATCGGCGACGTGATCCCCGACAGCCCCGCGGCGAAGGCGAAGCTGGCGCCGGGGGCGAAGGTGGTGGCGGTGAACCAGCGGAAGTTCACGCCCGAGCTGCTGAAGTCGGCGGTGGCCGCGACGCGGGCCGGCGGCAAGCTGGAACTGCTGGTCGAGAACGGCGACTGGTTCAGTTCTGTGGCGGTGGCGTATGCCGGCGGGCTGCGCTACCCGCGGCTGGAGCGCACGATGGGCGAGCCGGACCGCATGGGGGCGATTCTGGCGCCGAAGCCCTAGTACCTCACCGCACGAGTTCTTCGCCGTGGCTCCTACAGTAAGCCCCACAGGAGGTGGGGCATGCCGAAGAAGCACTTGGTCCGGCTGACGGACGCCCAGCGGGCCGACCTGGAGGTGCGGTTCGCCGGCCCCCTGACCCTCCGCCAGCGGAACCGGGTGCAGGTTCTCCTCCGGGCCCACGCCGGGGAGACCGACGCCGACATCGCCGACGACCTGGGGATCTCGGCCCAGACCGCCGCCAACGTCCGCAAGCGGTTCGCGGCCGACGGGCTGGAGGCCGCCCTGACCGAGAAGCCCCGGTCGGGCGGGCCGGCGGTCCTCGACGGCAAGGGCGAGGCGGTCCTGATCGGGCTGGCCTGCTCACCGGCCCCGGAGGGCCGGACGACCTGGACGGCCCGGCTCCTGGCGAGCAGGCTGGTCGAGCTGGCGGTGGTCGCGTCGGTGTCCGAGGACACGGTCCTCCGGGTCCTCAAAAAAGCGCCCTCAAGCCGTGGCAGAAGAAGTCGTGGTGCCTCCCGAAGGGGGTAGACGGGGAGTTCGTCTACCGCATGGAGGACGTGCTGGCACTGTACGCCGAGCCGCACGACCCGAGCCGGCCGGTGGTGTGCTTCGACGAGGCCGGGAAGGAGTTGCACGGGCACGTCGCCGACCCCGTCCCGGCCGCCCCCGGGCACCCGGCGAAGGAGGACTACGAGTACACCCGGCACGGCACCGCCAACCTGTTCGTGGTCGTCGAGCCGCTGGCCGGCACCCGCCGGGTGACGGTGACCGAGCGGCGGACGGCGGCCGACTTCGCGGCCCAGATGAAGGCCCTGTGCGACGAGGTGTACCCGGACGCGGCGGTGATCCGGGTGGTGCTGGACAACCTGAACACCCACGCCTTCGGGTCGCTGTTCGCGGCCTTCGGGCCGGACGAGGCGTGGCGGCTGCGGCGGAAGCTGGAGTTCCACTTCACCCCGAAGCACGCCTCGTGGCTGAACATGGCCGAGTGCGAGTTAAGCGTGCTGGCCGGCCAGTGCCTGAACCGGCGGATCGAGAGTCGGGAGAAGTTGGCGGCCGAGGTGGCGGCGTGGCAGGCGGCCCGGAACAAGGCCAAGGCCAAGATCGAGTGGACGTTCCGGGTGGCCGACGCCCGCAAGAAGCTCGACCACCTCTACCCGAAGGAACTCGTGCGGTGAGGCACTAGTACTCCGCCGCTTGCGGCGATGCATCGCCAACGTCGCATCGCCGCAAGCGGCGAAACTACAGCCATTCCACCCGCGCGACGGCGTAGACCAGGAACCGCGGCACGGTAAAGGTCAACCGGCCGTCCCGGACCTCGAACGGGACGGGCACGGGGCCCACCCACTCCGGCGACACGACCATCACCGCCAGCACCTTCCGCCCCGCCGGCAGCACCACGTCCGCCTTCACTCCTTCGACGGCCCGCGGCTTCTCGTCCTTGATGCCGCCGCCGGGGCTCCGCTTCTCCTTGGGCTCATCGCGGTCGTAGTTCACGAAGTGAACCGTCAGCTCCTTTCCCGACGCCGACTCGCTCGCCGACACCCGCACCGTCTTCGGCGCCGCGAACGTGCTCAAGGCACCCGGCAACTCACCCGCCTTCGCGGGGTCGATCACGCCGCGGTAGCCCGTTGACTTCTGTGGCGTCATGAGGTCGTCGGGGATCACGTCGAACAGGACGTGCCGGTCGAGCAGGTCACGCCCGACCGCCTTGAACTTCTCCACACTCGCCACGTCGCCGGCGTGTACCTTGGACCGCGGGAACAGCAGCGCCACCTCGGCGTGCGGCCGGTTCCCCTTGAACGCCGCGTCGTTCGCCGCGAGGAAGCGGTAGTAGCGCACCAGCTCCTTGCGCGCCTCGGGGTCGGTGTGGCGGGCGTAGAAGCCCATCGGGGCGCCGCCGTTCGCCGCGAGTTCGGCGATGGCGACGCGGGTGCGCGTGCTCTCGTACTTGCCGAGCGTGAACGGCTTGTCGTCGAACGCGCCGCGGATGTAGCGGGCCTGCAACGTCGCCTCGCCGAGCACGCCGGCGGCCAGGTCGGTGAAGTTCGCCGCGCCGCCGGTGCTGTACCACAGGTAGTCCTCGTCCTTCCCCCATAGCTCCTTTGGCAGCAGGCAGCGCTCGTCGCCGCTGATCTGGCCGAAGTCGCCGAGGTGGTTCCACTGCGCCACCAGGAACCCCGGCTTCAGCGCCTTCGCGTACTTCACGAACACCTCGTCGAACGCCTCCTTCTGGCTGATCTGGCTCCAGCGCAGCATCTCGCGCCGCAGCGGCGAACTCTCCTTCGGGTCGTGCCAGCCGACGATCTCGGGGAACTTGTGCGTGCGGATGTCGTCGATGCCGAAGGTCGCTTTCATTGCGGCCGGCGTGTGCCGGTCGGCCATGTAGCGGCGGAAGCCGGTCTGGCAGTGCTCGCACAGGCAGTTGTGGCGGTAGAAGTAGTTCGCGATGAGGCCGTCCACGCCGCGCTCGGCCGCCCGCTTGGCCCACGCCTTCAGGACCGTCCGCCAGTGCGGGTTGTTCAGGCACGCGGTGTACTCGCGCATCCCGCCGATGCTGTACTGCTTCGACGCCATCGGCGTGCCGTCCGCGTTGCGGGCCAGCAGCATCAGCGGGTCGGCGACCGGCTTCGGGCCGAGTTCCTGCTCGTCCCACAGGTCGCGGTAGAACTTGAAGAACCCCTTCGGGCCGTCCTTCCCGTCCGGCTCGCCGACCAGGAAGGTGACGTTGAAGTGCCCCACCACCCTTGCGCCGAGCTTGTGGACGGCGGCGTTCCGCTGCTCGAACCACTTGCCGCACTCGGCGACGCCGCGGACGGGGAAGTGGGCGGGGTAGCCCTTGTAGTCCGCCGTGTGGACGAGGCTGTAAAAGTGGCCGCCGTAGAAGCCGAGCTGGCAGACCTCCGGCCGGGCCTCGGCGACGAACGCGAGGTAGTCGTCGTCGCCGTACGCGTCCCAGTGGGCGATGAGCCGCGTGAACTCGGCCCGCGGCGCGGGCGGGTCGGCGACGACGACCGGGGAGGCGAACGCGGTGAGGAGGAGCGCGGCGAACAGCGGACGCATGGGGCGGCTCCGGTTGGGACTTGGGGACCTGGGGATCGTGGGACTCAGGGACCAAGAGCGCCACTCACAGCCTACAAGCGGAGTGTTCGGTCCCACAGTCCCTCCGTCCCACGGTCCCGAAGTCCCACCAGAAACCTGCCTTGTGCCGCCCGCCCCGCCTGCTTATATCCTCCCGTCCCCGTGGGCGGGCCAGGACGGTCCCGCTCCCCCCGGCAGGGCTGCCGCATGTCCCGCTCGCTCGCTCCCCTCGCGCTCGTACTCGCGCTGGCCGCCGCCGCAACCGGGCAGGACCCGGTCGAGCGGGCGCTCGGCGTCCAGCAGGCGATCGCCGCCGCCGAGAAGCACCTCGCCGCCGACCGGGCCGCCGAAGCCGTCGCCGTTCTCGAAGCCCAACTGCCGAACGCCGACGGCCGCGCCCCGTTCCTGGACGCCCTCCGCCGGGCCTACGCCGCCGAGCTGAAGCAGCTCGAACGCGCCCCAAATGCCGAGCGCGCCGCGGCCCTCGCCCGCCGGCTGGCGCTGCTCGGTGCGGAAGCCACGATGACCGTCGCGGCCGTGCTCCCCGACGCGCCGGCCGCCGCCGAGTCGCTGCCCGACGCGCCGGCCGTCGCCGCACCGGCGCCGAGCACGGGTGAAGCGCGGGCACTGTTCAACCAGGGGAAGTACGCCGAGGCCGCGGCGAAGTTCGCGGCCGCCCGCGGGGCCGCGCCGCTGACGCAGGACGAGGCCGTCGCGTGGGCGTACTGCCGCATCCGCGCCGCCGCCGACACGGTAAACCCGACCGGCTGCGATCCCACGACCGCGGCCGCCGCCGAGGCCGACGTCGTCGAGGCGCTGAAGCTCGCCCCCGGGAACGCCGAGCTGGAGCGAGTCGGCAAACAGGTGCAAGCCGTCGCCCGCGCCCGGGCCGGGAATCGGACCGCGCCTACCACCGCACCCCCGCTGCCCGGTGACTGGGAGACCGTGGAGACGCCGAGCTTCCGCGTGCGGCACAAGGGGAACAAGGCGGTCGCCGACGCGGTCGCCGCCGCGGCCGAGTCGAAGCGGACCGAGACGTTCACCCGCTGGAGCGGCCCGCCCGGCGGGGCGTGGGGCGCGAAGTGTGAGATCGTCCTGCACCCGACCGCCGCCTGCTACGCCGCCATGACCGGCCGCCCCGCCGCGGGCACGGGTCACGCCACCGTGAAGCTGTCCGGCGGCCGGCCGACCGAGCGCCGCCTCGACCTCCGCGCCGACGACCCGGACCTGATCCCGAACGCGCTGCCGCGCGAACTCACGCATCTCGTGCTGGCCGACTTGTTCCCCGGCACGCCGCCGCCGAAGTGGGCCGAGGAAGGCATGGCGGTGCTGGCCGGGTCGCCGGACGAGGTGAGCCGCTACGTCCGCACCCTGAGCCGCTGCGCCCGCGCCGGCGAACTGCTGCCGACGGCGGCGCTGCTGGAGCTGACCGACTTCCCCGCGGCGGACAAGGTGACGGGCTACCTGTGCGCCAGCGTCACGCTCGTGGACTACCTCGTGAAACTGAAGGGCGAGCAGCACTTCCAGACGTTCCTGCGCGACACCCAGCGGTACGGCACCGCCCAGGCGCTGCGCCGGCAGTACGACCTCGACGGCCCGGCGGGGCTGGAGCAGGCGTGGCGGCGGGCCTCGCTGACGCCGTGACCGGGGTTCATACGCTAGCGTCATCGATGCCGCGCACCGAGGACGCTCCGCGATGACCACCGTCGCCGATTTGAAGGGCCAGACCGTCGCCTTCGCCGCCTCCGGCGGGCTGGACAGCTGCACCGTCACCCGCTGGCTCACCGACCACGGCGTCAAGGTCGTCGCCGTCACCGCCGACATCGCCCAGCCCGACGAGACGGACTTCGGCGCCATCGAGCGCCGCATGCGCGCCAGCGGGGCCGCCGACTACGTCGCCGTGCCGCTGCACGACATGATCGCCGAGAGCGGCGTCGAGGTGATCCAGTTCCAGGCCCGCTACGAGGGGGCGTACTGGAACACCACCGGCATCGGCCGGCACGTCATCGTGGCGGGGCTGGTGCCGGAACTGCGGAAGCGCGGCATCGCCGTGCTCGGCCACGGGGCGACCGGCCGCGGCAACGACCAGGTTCGCTTCCAGCTCTGCACGAACATGCTCGCCCCGGACGTGACCGTGTACGCCCCGTGGCGCGACCCGGCGTTCCTGGCCCGTTTCCGCGGCCGCAGCGAGATGATCGACTACTGCGAGAGCCACAAGCTCCCCATCACCGCGAGCAAGACCGCCCCGTACAGCACCGACGCCAACCTCCTCGGCCTCACGCACGAGGCCGGCAAGCTCGAACACCTCGACTGCCCGCCGTGGTTCGTCACCCCCGGCATGGGAGTGCTGCCGACCGACGCCCCCGACACGCCCGAGGCGGTGACGGTGCGGTTCGAGGAGGGCCGGCCGGTGTCCCTGAACGGCAAGGCCACGACGCCGTTCCAGGCCATCCAGCAGGCGAACGCGATCGGCGGCCGTAACGCCGTCGGCATCGCCACCCACCTCGTCGAGAATCGCTTCGTCGGCATCAAGAGCCGCGGCGTGTACGAGGCGCCCGGCATGGAGCTGATCGGCACCGCCTACGCCTACCTGCTGCAACTCGTGCTCGACCGCCGCAGCCGCGAGCTGTTCGACCACCTGTCCGGGTACGTGTCGAAGCAGATCTACCAGGGCTACGGCTTCGACCTGGGGACCCACATGGCCCGGCAGGCGCTGGCGCCGATCAACCGGCTGGCGACCGGCACGATTCGCCTGAAGCTGTACAAGGGCCGCGCCGAGTTCGACGCCGCGGCCGACGTGCCGCACCAGATTTACTCCGAGGCGAACGCCAGCATGGAGGCCGTCGGCGCGTTCGACCACGCCGACAGCGAGGGCTTCCTGCGCGTACTCCAGGTGTCGGCGCGGGCACTCGCGGCGCACGGGCAGGTCGTGGCGCCCTGCTGGGCGAAATGACCAATGTCCAATGACCCACCAATGACCAAGGACAGCACCCACGGTCTTCCTTGGTCATTGGTGGGTCATTGGACATTGGTCATTCGGAGCCAGCCGAGGGCCGTCGCCAGCGACTCCATCGGCAGGCCGATGACGTTGCTCACCGTCCCCTCCTCGACCGTGAGGTAGGGGTCGGCCGGCAACTCGATCGCGTAGGCGCCGCTGCACCCCTCCCACTTCCGCGTCCGAAGGTAGGCGTCGATCTCGGCCGCCGTCAGCGCCTTCATCCGCACCAGACTTCGCTCCTGCCAGCACAGCTGGAAGTCGCCCGGCCGGCGCCACAGGCACACGCCCGTCCACAACTCGTGGACCGTGCCCGCGAGCGACGTGATGATGCGCCGCGCGTCCGCCTCGTCCTCCGGCTTGCCGACCACCTTGCCGTTCAGCCAGCCGACCGTGTCCGCGGCGACGACCACCCCGTCGGCCACCTTCGGGGACACGGCCGCGGCCTTCAGCCACGCCAGCTCGCCGACGTAGTGGCGGCAGTCGCCGAGCCGCGCCTCGGTCGGCTCGTCGATGTTCGCGGGGAGCACGTCGAAGGCGTACCCGGCCTGCTGCATCAGCCAACGGCGGCCGTGCGAGCCGCTGGCGAGGGTCAGGCGGAACGGGAGGGATTGCGCCATGCGTCGAGTGCCTCGGCGAGCGGCGGCCACAGCCGGTCGGGGGTGAGGTCCGTGAAGCAGACGAACCCGTGCGGGCACGCCTTCAGGTAGCTGCCGCCGCACGGTACCGTCGTCTCGACGCCGCCGGCCGGCGAGCCGTAGGGGCCGTGCTTCGCGGCCCGGGTACAGGTATACGGGGCGACGCACGGCCGACCCAACGCCGCGGCCAGGTGGAGCGGCCCGGTGTCGTTCGAGAGCATCACGTCGCACGCCGCCAGGACCGCCGCCAGTTGCGGGAGCGATGTCTTGCCGGTGAGGTCGAGCGACGGGCCGGACAGCCCGCGGGCCGCTTCCTGTGACATCGGGGTGTCATCGCCGCCGCCGACGAAGATGGGCGAGCCGCCGAAGCGCGACTGCGCCCGCCGCAGCAGCTCGGCGAAGTGCCCCGGCGGCCAGCGCTTCGTCACCCACCGGGCGCCGACGCCGACCGCGACCCGCGGGCAGGGAAGGGCGGTGAGCGTGTCGTTCGCCCACGTCACGGCGTCCGGTCGCAGGGGAACGTGGAAGCGCTTCAGGCCGTCGCCGGCGCCGACCGCTTCGGCGATCCGCCAGTAGCGGTCCACGGCGTGGATGCGGTCGGCGTCGGGCACCGGCACACGCAGCGTGTAGGCGAAGCGGGCGCCTTCGCGGGCATTCGCAAACCCGACGCGGCGGCGGGCCCCGGTGGCGAGCGTCATCAGTCCGGAGCGGAGGAGGCCTTGCAGATCGAGGACGAGGTCGAACCGGCGGCGGCGGAGCTCGGCGGCGAAGCGGGTCGAGTACGCGGCCGCGGCGCGCCACCCCTTGCGGACGGCGCCGCGGTCGAACGCCAGCGTGTCGGTGAGGTCGGGGTGGCCGACCAGCAGCGGCTCGTACGCGGCGTTAACGACCCAGGTGATCTGCGCCGCGGGGTAGGTTCGCCGCAGCGCCGACAGCACCGGCAGGGCGTGGACCACGTCGCCCAGCGCGCTCGGCTTGATGAGGGCGATCCGCTCCGGCGTCATGGCCGCTCGCCCCGCACCCGGGGGAGAATCGCGGCGACGAGCAGCAGCAGCCCGACCGCCAGCAGGTACGGCGTCGCGTGCCGCGGGTCGGCCTGGAACGCCACCGAGCCGACGAACGGCCCGATGATGCGGCCCAGCGACGCGAACGACTGGTTCACGCCCAGCACCTCGCCCTGCCGGGCCGGGTCGGCCCGCTTCGACACCAGCGCCGACACCGACGGGTTCACGAACGCGAAGCCCACCACCGCCACCGACACCGCCAGGTAGAACATCGGCTTCGAGCCGGTCCCCGCGTCGGCCGTCCACGCCACGCCGGCCATCCCCGCGAGCCCGAGGATCATCAGCACGAGGCCCGTCGCCAGCAGCCGGTGCTCGGCGCCGCGCTTGGCCAGCGGCCGGTACAGCCCGCCGGCGAACGTCAGCACCGCGCCGACGAACGCGAACACCAGGAAGTTGTCCTCGACGCTCATGCCGAACGCCGCCTCGGTGAGCAGCGCCAGCGTGGCCTCCAGGTTGGCGAACGCGCAGATGGCCAGGAAGTAGATCAGCACGAGCGGCCCGACGGTCGGCATCCGCAGCACCTCGGCCGTCCGCGCCACGCTAAAGAACTCCTTGCCCGCCTTGTTCGATGGGTCGCGGGTTTCCTGGAAGATGCCGACGGCCAGGAGTAGCGCGACGAGGGACAGCCCCGACGCCAGCGCGCCGACGCCCCACGGCTGCTGGTCGAACGCGGCGAGGCCGAAGTACGCGATCAGCGGCCCGAACGTGAACCCGGCCCCGAACGCGATGCCGATCAGGGCCATCCCCTTCGCGCGGCGCTCCGGCGTGGTGCAGTCGGCGATCACGGCGGCCGCCGTACCGACGCTCGCCCCCGCGACGCCGGCCCCGATTCGCGCCGCCAGCATCAGCCCGAGCGCCAGCGCCGCGGATTCGGCCGGCAGCGTGACCGCGAACCCGTACAGGGCGTAGAAGACGACCGACCCCAGCAGGCTGATGAGCAGCACCGGCCGGCGGCCAACGCGGTCGGAAATCCGCCCCCACACCGGCGAGAAGACGAACTGCATGAGCGAGAAAACGGAAAACAGCACGCCGATGGCGACGCCGCTCGCGGCCGGCGACAGGGCGAGCCCCTTCGCACCGAGGTACGGCTCGGCCTGCCGCGGCATGACCGGGAGGACGATGCCGAAGCCGAGCAGGTCGATGAAGACGACGAGGAAGACGACGAGCATCGCCTTCCGCGGCGGATTCGTGGGCGGAGTCATCCGGAGAGGATACGGCCGCCGCGGGTCGGCGTGTAGAATGGACCCGATGAACGAAAAGACCATGGTCCGCATCGTGGCCGGTTCCTTGCGCGGGCGGCGCGTCTATACCGTCGTCCACGAGGGGATGCGGCCAACCCCCCAGCTCGTGCGCGAGGCGCTGTTCAGCATCCTCGGCAACGCCGTGCCCGGCCGCCTCTTCTACGACATCTTCGCCGGCACCGGCGTGGTCGGCCTCGAAGCCGTGAGCCGCGGCGCGAGCGGCACGCGCTCGGTCGAGAAGGACTCCAAGCTCGGCGCCGCGATCCAGAAGTACGCGACCGAGTTCGGCGTCGCCGACAAGCTGCAGGTGCTGAAGGCCGACGTGTACCGCTGGGGCGAGCGCTGGATTCCGCCAGGAAACGCGCCGATGAATCTGTTCCTGAGCCCGCCGTTCCCCGACCTGAGCGAGCGCGGCGACGAGTTCCTGGCGCTGGTGAACCAGCTACTCGACAAGGCGCCGGACGAGTCGGTGCTGGTGATCCAGGCCGAGGACGGCTTCCCGCTCGACCGGCTGCCGGACCTGCCGGCGTGGGACGTGCGGAAGTACGGCCGGAACCTGCTGCTGTTCCGCGTCAAGGGCGAGCCACTGCCGGCCGAAGCGGTGGTAACGGAGGAGTCTAAATGACCCCCGCGCAATACGCGGAACTGGAAAGGCGGCGCACCGCTTTGCTTGCGAACCCTAGTTCGGCGCGTCCCTGGGCAGAGGTCTACGCAAGATTACAAGCGAGCTATCGTGTTGCGCCGGGTGCTGTCCGCACAACTCGTGCGCAGCGATCGAGAGGTAAATGTGACTGAGTCCGAATGGTGGGCGGCAGGCGACCCGACGCCTCTCATTCGCTATCTCCGTGGGCGAGCGAGCGATCGGAAGTTTCGCCTGTTCAGTCTTGCCTGCTGCGGGAGAATCGCGGAACTGATTCCGCATACAAGTTGCCGAGTCGCGATCGACTTCGCTGAACGATTCGCAGAGGTGGGACCGACGCGACGCAAGGGTAGACCGGAGGTCGTCAAGGCGGCCCGAAACATATCGCGCGAAATCGAGGCTACCCGACAGCGGGAAAGCGATCCGAAGGAGTGGGCAAGGTTAATGATCGCACAGAACGTCGCACACGCGGCAACGGCGACTCTAGAACCTGCGGCTTGGCTCGCCGCCGAGTGGGCGGCCGGCTTCTCGGCAAACGCGAGAGCCTGGGAGTGGATTCTTGCTCGCAATCCGACCTCACTTCCTGGTTTCGACCAAGCCGCCAAATTGCCTGAGATGGAAAGCCAAGTTCAGCTGTTCCGGGACATAGTCGGCAACCCGTTCCATACCACGGCAGTTGATCCCTCCTGGCGCACGGCGGCAGTCGTTGGACTTGCCCGCGGGATCCTCGAAGAACTCGCGTTTGACCGGATGCCAGTTCTTGCTGACGCACTCGAAGACGCAGACTGTTGTGACGCAGACCTTTTGGCCCACTGTCGGGGTGAGGGGCCGCACGTCCGAGGTTGCTGGGTCGTGGATGCTGTACTTCTCAAGAAATGATGTCTGGGAGCGACTTCTCGGCTGATTGGTGGGAGTGAAATGACGTACCCCCTACCGCTCCTTCGCCGGCGCGAGATCGAGGCCGGCGTGATCGCGCCGCTGGTGGCGGCGTTCGCCGCCGAGGTCGGCACCGACCGCGCCCACGACATCGCCGCGAACGTCGTCAAGGAGCTGGCCCGGAAGGGCGGCTGCGCCGCGGCCGCGGCGCTCGGCGGCAACGGGCTCCCCGAACTGAAACGCGCCGTCGAGCGCTGGACGGACGACGACGCGCTCGAACTGCGAATCCTGCGCGACGACGCGGAGGCGTTCGAGTTCGACGTGGTGCGCTGCCGGTACGCCGAGATGTACCGCCGGCTCGGCCTCGCCGACCTGGGGCCGGTGCTGTCGTGCAACCGCGACGCGGCGATGATCGAGGGCTTCAACCCCGCCATCGCCTTCACCCGCACCCAGACTCTCATGGAAGGCGCCACACACTGCGACTTCCGCTACCGGGCCGCCCCGCCTACGGCGTGACGGGCTGCGTCCAGGCCGCTTCCGTGTCGCCCTTGGCATACGGGTTCGGGTGCGGCTTCGTGCTCGTCACCTTGGCCCGCACGTACAGCTCGTTCCCGGTCAGCCGGTAGCTCGGCCGCGTGTCTGTCGAGGTCGCCACCACCTTCCCCACGTCGGCGCCGTACGCCCGCGTCACCGGCAGCTCCTGGCCGTCCTTGTCGAGCCGGGCCGTCGAGTCGAGGTTCGTCCCCTTCATCGTCGCCACGAACTCCGTCTTGTAGCTCACCCCGGGCTCGGTGCGGATCGCCAGCTTGTACTCGTCGCCGTCGCGCCGCACGTCGTCCAGTAGCACGCCACTGCTGGCGTAGAAGTCGCCGGCGTCGATCCCCTTTAGGAGGGTGTCCGGCGTCAGGTGCGCGGCCTTCACCATCACCCAGCCGCGGCCCGGGTTCGTCTTGCCCAGCCCCCACTCGTGGTAGGCGTGCGAGTCGTCGGTCGCCAGGCCGTAGATCACGCCGAGGCCGTGCTTGCCCAGGCGCAGTGACAACGCGATGTCCCACACCCGCTCGGTCGAGGCGTGCGTCTCGTCGCCGTAGTTCTTCACGCCGGGGTGGCCGTTGAACACCTCGAAGTATTTGAGGCCGTCTACCAGCAGCATCTCCTCGGCGCGGACGCCCCAGCCGAAGTTCGGGTGGTTCAGGAACGCGATCATGAAGCGGCCCGTCTTCGTCCGCTGGTCGGCCACCTGCCGCAGGTTCACGCTGATCGTCTCGGTCGCGTCCTTGCCGTCGATCGGCTTCACCACGTCGCGGAGGTTGATGCCGTTCATGTGGATCGGCCGCTTGGCGTAGCTGTGGGTGATCTCCTCGGCCGGCACCAGGAGGAACTTGCCCGGCTCCTCCAGCAGCCCGCGGAACTCGGCCAGCGGCTTGAGCCGCACCTGCGGCTTGCCGTCCTTCTCGCGCCGCTCCAGCCAGCGTTCGCCGAACCGGGCCGCGTACTTCTCCACGGCCGTCACGCGCTTCGGGTTGCCGTCTGCGGGTGCCCACTTCTCCCCCTCGGCGAGGACGTTGTGGTCGGTGAGCGCGAGGAAGTGGTAGCCGTGGGTGCGGTACCAGTCGGCGATCATCTCGGGGAAGTCGTCGCCGTCGGACCACAACGAGTGGGTGTGCAGGTTCCCCTTCCAGAACTGCGGCGCCGCGGTCGCAACGGGCAGCGGGCCGGTGGCCGGGCCAGGGTCGGGGGCGGTAGCCCCTGGAGTCTGAAACGCGACCGCGGCGGCCAGCAGGGCGAGCGTAGCGCCGACGGCGAAGAGGGCACGAGGCATGACATGAGTCCGGCGGGGTGGCGGGTGGGGGTTAGCATACCACGCCGCGGGGGGTAAAGTGGAACCGCCCGCCCGTCCCACCGAGCCGCCCCATGCTTCGCCGCAGCGCGACCGCGATTCTTCTCCTGACCTTCACCCTCCTCCCGGCCACCGCCGACGAGACGCCGCGCGTCGTCCGCGAGAACATCGAGTGGCTCGACGTGTGGATTCCCGGCAACAACACGACCGGCCAGCCGCGGGTGCTGCTGGTCGGCGACTCGATCACGCGCGGGTACTACAAGACGGTCGAGGACGCGCTGAAGGGGAAGGCGGTCGTGTGCCGGCTGGCGACGAGCAAGAGCCTGGGCGACCCGGGCCTGCTGGACGAGGTGCGGCTCGTGCTCGGGCAGGCGAGGTTCGACGCGGTCCACTTCAACAACGGGATGCACGGCTGGGGCTACACCGAGGCCGAGTACGCGAAAGCGCTGCCGGAGCTGGTCGCCGTGCTCCGGAAGGGCGCGCCGCAGGCGAAACTCGTGTGGGGCCACACGACCCCGGTTCGCGTGTCGGGCAAGCTCGACCAGGTGGACGCGAAGACCGACCGCGTGAAGGCGCGGAACGCCGCCGCGGCGGCGGAGATGGCGAAGGTGGGAATACCGGTGAACGACCTGTTCGCGCCGCTGGCCGAGCACCCGGAGCTGTTCTCGAACGACGGCGTACACCTCACCGCGAAGGGCTCGGCGGCGCTCGGCGAGCAGGTGGCGGGGCACGTCCTCAAGGCGCTGGCGCCGAGGTGACGGCCCGCCGCATCGCGGCCGCGGAGTCGCGGGCGAACCGCCGCTGGGCGCGGCGCGTGAGCGGGTAGCCGAGGCGGGCCAGCGGGTGCCGCGGCCGCGAGAAGGCGACGATGTCGTACCACACGGCGTCGGTCGCCCGGTCCCACTCGACCAGGAACCGCTCCTCGCCGCTCTCGGCGTGGTCGGGCAGGGTGCCGTAGGCGAAGCCGAACCGCGTGACCGGACCGGTCTCGTCCAGGGCGTACACGATGCGAGCCGCGTTCACCCACCACGCGCCGACGAGCCGTGCCACGACCGCGACCACCTCGCCGGGCCGCAGCGGCAGGTCGGCCGGGTGTGCGCTCGCCCAGCCGAGGTTAAACTGCTCCCACCGCTCCAGTGCGGCGCAGGCGGCGATGAAGGTGGCATCGCCGACACCCAACTGAACGCGGGTGCGGTCCACGGTATAGCCCGACGGCGGCGTGGCCGCAGTCGAGCCCGCCGACGGGTAGGTGAACGGCAGCTCGGCCTGCGCCGCGCGGAAGGCGTCGAGTGCGACGGGTGTCGGCCGGCGGAGCAGGATCATCGCGGCGCCCCGGGTGTGCGTTGCCCTTCAACCGCGACCCGGCCGGCGTCACAACCGCCGGTGCCGCTACAACAGCTACCCGCACGGAGGCATCGTGACAAGCCGCTTGCCGAGACTGACGCGCCGCCGCTTCTGGGGTGCCGCCGCGCTCGGCAGCCTCGGCCTCGGGCTGTACACCTGGCGCGTCGAACCGCACTGGCTCGAACTCGTCCGCCGCGACCTACCGGTCCGTAACCTGCCCGACGCCCTCGTCGACCGCACTCTCGCACAGGTCAGCGACATCCACGTCGGCCCGCGCGTCGATCCCGACTACCTCGCTGCGTCGTTCCGCACTCTGTCGGGCCTGAGCCCCGACGTGGTCGTGCTCACCGGTGACTTCGTGAGTGCATCCGGCAGCGAGCGCGTGGACGAGGCGGCGCGGCTGCTTGAGAACCTGACCCGGCCGCCGCTCGGCACCTTGGCCGTGCTCGGTAACCACGACTACGGCTCCGGCTGGAACAACCCGCACGTCGCCGACCAACTGACGAAGCGGCTCACCGACGTCGGCGTCCGCGTGCTGCGAAACCAGAGCGCGGATGTGGCCGGCCTCCGCGTCACCGGCCTCGAGGACATGTGGGGGCCGAACTTCGACCTGCGCGATGTCCAGCGCACGCTCGCGGTCGAACAGCCGGGGCTGGTACTGTGCCACAACCCCGACGCTGCTGACATCAACGTTTGGGGCAACTACCGCGGCTGGATTCTCTCCGGCCACACGCACGGCGGGCAGTGCAAGCCGCCGTTCCTGCCGCCGCCGCTGCTGCCGGTGGCGAACAAGCGGTACACAGCCGGCGAGTTCGACCTCGGTGACGGCCGCCGCCTGTACATCAACCGCGGCCTCGGGCACCTGACGCGCGTGCGGTTCAACGTCCGCCCGGAGATCACCCTGTTCCGCCTCGTCCGCGAGGAACCGACGT
Organism: Gemmataceae bacterium; assembly: GCA_046350095.1. Classification (GTDB taxonomy): domain Bacteria; phylum Planctomycetota; class Planctomycetia; order Gemmatales; family Gemmataceae; genus Urbifossiella. The sequence goes on along the minus strand of JAXMBA010000007.1, from coordinate 226,618 downwards.
GACCCTGCGGGACGCCACCGCCGCCGACGCGGAAGCCATCTGGGCGATCTTCCGCGCCGTCGTCGCCGCCGGCGACGCCTACCCGTTCCCCGACGACTTCTCCCGCGAGCAGGCGCTCGCCTACTGGTTCGCCCCCGGCACGCACGTCCGCGTCGCGGAGGCGGACGGCCGCGTCGTCGGGTCGTACACGGTGCGGCCGAACCAGCCGGGTCGGGCGTCGCACCTCGCCAACGGCGCGTACCTCGTCGATCCCGCCGCCCGCGGCACGGGCATCGGCCGGGCACTCGGCGACGACTCGGTGCAGGAGTGCCGCCGCCTCGGCTACCGCGGCATGCAGTTCAACCTCGTCGTGGCCACGAACGAGGCCGCCGTCCGGCTCTGGACCGCCTGCGGGTTCCGCATCGTCGGCACCGTCCCGAGCGCGTTCCGCCACGCCGCCCTCGGCTACGTCGACGCCCACATTATGTACCGCTCGCTGCTCGACTGACCCCTCCCGGAGACTGCCATGCGCCGCGTCGTCCCCATCGTCCTCCTCACCGCTTCGGTCGCCGCCGCGGCCGACTGGCCGGCCTGGCGCGGCCCCACCGGCCAGGGCATCGCCGACGAGCCGAGCGTACCGCTAAAGTGGAGCCCGACCAAGAACGTCAAGTGGAAGGTGCCTCTGGCCCACCCCGGCAACTCGACCCCGGTCGTGTGGAAGGACTCGATCTACCTCACGCTGGCGACCAAGGGCGGCGGCACCCGCAGCCTCCTGTGCCTGTCCCGCGCCGACGGCTCGACCCGCTGGCAGAAGGACGTGTCCTACGAGGAGAAGGAGCGGAACTGGAACGAGACGTGGTACGCCAACGCCTCCCCGGCCGTGGACGCCGAGCGCGTCGTCGTCAGCTTCGGGTCGGCCGGGATGTACTGCTTCAACCACGCCGGCGCGGAGCAGTGGCGGCGCACGGACCTGGGCCGCTGGGAGCACGCGTTCGGCAACAGTTCGTCGCCGGTGCTGCACGGCGGCCGCGTCATCCTGTGGTGCGGACCGAACGAGAAGGAGGGCCGCAACTACCTCCTCGCGGTTGACGCCCGCACCGGCAAGACCGCCTGGGAGCACGACGAGCCGACCGGCTCGTGGGCCACGCCGGTGCTCGCCAAGGTAAACGGGGAGGACCACCTGATCCTCGGCATGTCGAAGGACGTGAAGAACGAGCCGGAGGCGAAGCACGGCCACGTCAAGGGGTACGACCCGGCCACCGGCTCGGAGTTGTGGTCGGCGCGCGGCCTAAACAGCTACGTCTACACGTCGGCACTGGTGGCCGACGGGGTGGTCGTCGGCATGTCCGGCTACGGCGGCTCGGCGATGGCCGTGAAGCTCGGCGGCCGCGGCGACATCACGGGGGACCGGCTGTGGATCCACCCCAAGAACACGCAGCGGGTCGGCTCCGGGGTGGTGGCCGGCGGCTACGTCTACCAGGTGGACGAGGACGGCCGGCCGCACCGCTACGACCTGCGGACCGGGGCCGACGCCTGGGCCGAGGAGGCGAAGCTAAAGGGCGGCGTGACCTGGGGCTCGATGGTCCACGCCGGCGGCCGGCTGTACGTGATGATGCGCGACGGCAGCACGCACGTGCTGGCGCCGGCGGCGAAGTTCGAGCTGCTGGCGACGAACGTACTCGGGCCGGGTGAGCAGACGAACGCCTCGCCGGTGGTTGCGGGCGGCGAGGTGTACCTGCGGACGTTCCGCCACCTGTGGTGCGTCGCCGCGAAGAAGTGAGCGAGTCAGAAGTCGCGGACCGCCTCCTCGAGTGTCTCGAAAGTCGGGATGAGGCGGTCCAGTTTCGTCAGTCGGAGTTCCTCCCGCGCCGGCCCCGCAGGGCAGTAGAGCCGGAACTGGGTGCCGCGCGCGGCCTGAACCCGGCGGTGGAGCAAGATCAACTTCCCGAGTACTTGCGACGGCAAGGCCAACCCCGGAGGCAACTCCAGGACCACGCGGCCGTGTTCCAGCGAGATCACCTTCGAGAGCCCGTCGTCGGCCAGTTTCGTACTCCCCTCGCGCTCCGCGAGGGAGATCACGGCCACGCCGGCGTGATACCTCAGCCACCACCCCAGGTCGTCGGTCATGGTGCCCCCGCCCGCTCAGCGGTTGAGGAAGATGATGCCGAATAGCCGCGGCGTGCGGAGCGCGAGGCCGAGCCACGCCAGCACGCCGAGGCCGACCGCGAAGCCGACCGGGAAGCCCACGTCGCCGGCGTTCACGTGCGTGGCCGCCGCCCCGCCGAGGTAGCCGGTCAGCAGGATCGACCCGAGCACTGCCGTCCGCGGCAGCGCGTACAGGATCGTGCTCGCCAGCAGCACCAGCCCGATACCGCGGATCGCGTCCGTCGGAATGCCGAGTCTGGCGCTCGCCTCGAGCACCGGCCCGGCCCCGACGACCTTCATGCCGGCGTCGACGAGGAGAAACGCCACGACCAGCCCGCTGACGGCGCGTCCGGCCCACTGCACGACCGGCGACGGCTTCGCCTCCACGTCCATGACTTCCCTCCGCTGAGTCATCGCACCCCGGCCGGCGGCGGGCGGAACAGCCACTTCAGCAGCAGGTGCGTCGGCAGGTATACGAGCAGCGGCAGGCCCGCCATCAGCAGCGCCAGCCAGGCGAGCGGCGGCACCCACGTCTGGGCCTGGTTGTCGTCCATGCCGTAGACGTAGTTCACGTTCACGGGCACGTCCGGGCTCGCCGGGTCGGGCGGCGGAGCCGGGAGCAGGAAGTAGCACACCGGCATCAGCACCCACGCCAGCGCGGCCCACGCCCAGTACGCGCGACGATCGTAGCCGAGGCGGTAGATGAACCACAGCAGCACGAGCGGCAGCCAGAAGTGGAAGAACGACAGGCCGCGGGTGAACAGCGAGAGGCTGTCGCGAAACATGTAACCCGTCATGCCGGTGAGCGGAAAGCCGGCCAGGGTGGCGAGAAAGTCCACGATCCACACGGTCTGTGGGACGAGGATGCCGACGGCCGGCGCGGACGCCAGCAGCGAGCGGTTCGTCCACGCTGCGGCGAGGCCCAGCAGGAGTGCGACGTCGCAGTAGTACAGGAAGTTCGTGGGGCCATAGGCGTGCCAGTAGTACGGCACGAGCACGGCCACGAACGCGGTGTACGCCAGCTTCGCCGGGAGCGGGATCATCGTCGGGGCTCCGCGACCGAGTCGTCGCCCAGTGTACAGGCTCGCCGTCACGGGTCGTTGGTCACGACCAGCACGTCGCAGTTGCGGTAGAAGTCGAACCGGCGGGCGACGACCCGGTGCGGCGCCGTCGTCAGCGGCCGCACCCACTGCGTCCACGTCGGCTCGGGGATGAGTAGGTAGCCGGGCGTCGGCACGGCGAGGAAGTCGGCGGCGGCGTGCGGGCCTGGCAACTTCGCCACCTCGCGCTTGGCGTAGAAGACGACGCTGGGTTGGAACCAGTCGTACCCGCCGACGCGGAGGTCGCGGGTCGGGTCGTCGAGGCGGGCGTCGGCGACGAGGCCCCGCGGCGCCTTGTACGGGTCCATGCCGGCCGGCACGAACGCCGCCACGCCCGCCACGAAGGCGACCGCCGAAGCCGCCATCGCACGCACGAAGCCGCGCCGGTCGCCGAGGCGGAGACGCCACGCCATCACGCCGGCGCCGGCCAGCGGGATGAGCCCGAGGGCCGCCCACCGCTCCAGTCCGGGGAACGTTCGCACCTTCGGAACGGGGATCGCCCCACCCACGACGAGCAGGCCCGCGGCGTACAGCACGCCGACGAGCGCGACCCCGACGACGGCGGCACGGACGAGCCAGCACGGCACCGCGAGCCCGTCGCGCCAGCGGACGAGGAAGCGGGCGGTGAGGACCGCCAGCGCCGGGTACAGCGGCAGGACGTAGTTCGGCAACTTCGTGGAGACGAGCGAGAAAACGGTGAGGTACGCAAGGAACCAACACAGGAGGTAGCGGTGGGCGCGGTCGCCAGGCGGGGGCGACCCGAACGCCGTCGCGGGTCGTGTGGTGCTCCCGTCGCCCGACCCCAGCCGCGGCTCGGCTCGCCCGCCGTGCGCCACGAGCCGCCCCGGCATCACGCGCATCCCGATCCGCCCGACCCGCCCCACCACTGCCGGCACTCGCGCTGCCGCGGTCGCGTACCACACCGTCGCGCACAGGAAGACGCTCCACGGCGCGAACAGCACCAACAACGCCGCCGCGTGGTAGAAGATCGGTCCGCTGTGGTTCTCCATCGGCGTCAGCGCCCGGTTCACGTTTTCGTTCAGGAAGAACGCCTTCGGCCACGCCCCGCGCGTTTCCGCGGCGACGAGCCCGTACCACGGCCCGGCGATCAACAGGAACGTCAGCAGGGCCCAGCCGATGCGGCGGTCGAGGAGCCGCCGCCACTCGCCGTTCCAGGCGAAGTACACGAGGAACACCAGCCCCGGCACCGCCACGCCGACCGGGCCTTTCGACAGGGCCGCCAGCCCGCACGCCGCGGCCGTCGGCACCCACCAGCCGCGGCCGCCGTTCTCGTGGCCGACCCAGAACACCAGGTACGTCAGGACCGTGAAAAGCAATAGCGTGGCGTCCGGCGTCGCGGCGTGGGCCAGCACGCAGAACTCGACCGCCGAGGCGAGCACGACGCCCGCCAGCAGCCCGGTGCCGCGGCCGAACATCCGGCGGGCCAGTTCGTAGGTGAGGAGGATGGTGAGCCAGCCGCAGAGCACCGACGGCAGCCGCGCCGAGAACTCGCTGACGCCGCACGCCGCGTAACTGAGGCGCAGCAGCCAGTATTGCATGACCGGCTTCTGCGTCCGCAGCTCGAAGTTGTACGTCGGCACGACCCACGAGTCGGCCTCGCGCATCTCGCGGCCGGCCTCGGCGTTCACGCCCTCGTCCACGTCCCACAGGCTCGACGCCCCGAGGTTCGGGAGCGTCAGCAGCGCGGCAGCGCACAGCAGAACGGCGTAGTCGGCGGCCCGGGAACGGAAGCAGCCCGGCATGTCGGCCTCCGGAGCGGTCGGCGGATCGGCCGCGCAGGTTACCCCAACCCCGCCGCGGGGCGGAAGCCGACTTCGGCTTGCGTCGGGCGTACGGAATCGGGTCCAATCCGCCCTCCCCGCACGGAAGCGGCCATGATGGCGCCCCTGCCGAGCCCCAACCCGCCGCCCGACCGGCCCGAACTGCCGCGGGCCCGGGTCGAGGTGCGCGCCGGCGGCGGCAGGCCCGTCAGCTACGAGATCGCTACGGACGAGTTCCTCGTCGGCCCCGCCGCGGGCTGCGACCTGCGATTGCCGCTCCCCGGCACCGCACCCGTCGCGGTCCAGTTCCTCCGCAGGGCCGAAGGCCTGAAGGTCCGCCGCCTCGCTCCGTCACTGGTCGTTCAGCTGAACAACGTTCCGCTCCCCGCGAACACGCCGACCCCGGTCGGCCACCGCGACCGCGTCACCATCGGCGACGTGGAACTGACCGTGAGCGTGGACGCCCCCGCGTACCTGTCGCCGAAGCTCGTGCTCCTCCCCGTCGAGGAACCCGCAGCGCCGCCGCAGTGGACCCCCGGCGCGGACGCGCTCGCGCAACGAGCAGAGGAATTGGAGCGGCGCGAGGCCGAGGTCGTCCGCCGGCAGCGTGAGCTGGACCGCCAGACGGAGGAGCTCGAAGCCGACCGTGCCTTGTGGTACGCCCGCCGGCAGGAGATGGAGGAAGAAGCGGCGGTCTTCCGCAAGGCCACTGCCGCGCTGCCGGCGCGGGAGCACGAGGCGGAGCGCGTCCGCGGTGAACTGGCCGCGCTGCGGCAGCAGTTCGCCTCCGAGTGTGAGGACCGCCGCGACCGGCTCGCCGCCGAGCGACAGGAGTTCGAGCGCGAGCGGGCCGCCTTCGCCGCCGAACTCGACCGCCGCCGGGCCGGGGTCGAGGCCGAGGTGCTGGACCGCTACCGGGCGAGGATGGAGGAGTTGGACCGGTCGCAGGCGACCGTCCGCGACGCGGCCGCGCACCTCGCCGAGCGCCGCGAGCAGACCGAGGCCGAGTGCGCCGACCGCCTGCGGGCCGTCGAGGAGGAAGTGGCCCGGCGGCGGGCGGCGCTCGACGCCGAACTGGAGCGGCACGCCCCCGTGTTGGCCGAGCGGGCCGAGCTGGAGCGGCAGCGGGCGGCGTTCGCCGCGGATCAACAGATTCTGGCCCGAGCCCGCGAGACGTTCGAGGCCGAGCGCGCCGCGGAGCTCGACCGCCTCGCCAGCCACGAGAACCGGCTGACGGACCGCGAGGCCGATCTGACACGCCGTGAGACGACGCTCCAGGCGGACCGCGCGGCGTTCGATCAGGACCGCACGCTCCTGAACGACGACTTGCTCCGCCTCGACCGCCGCCGGGCCGAACTCGACGACCGCGAGCAGGCGCTGGCTTCCCGCGAGCGCGACGCCGAGGTGCGGCTCGACCAGCTGAAGCGCGACGCGGCCGAGTGGGAGGAGACCGTCCGCCTCGCCGCGGTGGAGCAGGACCGGCAGCGGGAAGAGGCCGACCGGCTCGACCGCGCCCGCGCCGAGCTGGACTCGCAAACGGCCCGCCTGAGCGAGCGGGCGGCGCAGCTCGAGGCGCAGCAGGGGGTGCTGGCTGTCGTTCGCGCCCGGCTCGACCGCACCCGCGAGGACGTGGAGCGCGAGGCCGGCTTACTGGCCGCGGCGCGGGTGCGCGAGGACGCGGCGCACGGCGAGCTGCGCGACCGCATCCGCGAGGCGGAACAACTCCGGGCCGAGCTCTCCACGGTGCAGGAGAGCGCGGCCCTGGAACGCGAGCGGCTCGACGAGCGCGACGCGCTCTTGAGTGCCGGGCTGGACGAGCTTCGCAGGCTGAAGGAGGCCGTGGCCGCGGGCGAGGCGCGCGTCCGGGAGCGCGAGGCGGAACAGGACGCGCGCTCGGCCGAGTTCGCGGAGCAGGCCGGAGCTCTGAAGGGGCGGATGGCCCAGGCACTCGACCTGCAGGCGCGGCTCGAGGCGGACCGCGTGGCGCTGCGGGAACGGGAGGCGGCACTGGCCCGTGCCGAGGACGCGCGGGCCGCGCTGCAGGAGCAACTGCGGAAGCGTGCCGAAGACCTGGCGGCCCGGTCGCAGGCGCTGGACGAGGCCGTCCGCCGGCTCGCCGCCGACCAGGGGGCGATCGACCAGGCGCGGGCCGCGGTCGCCGCCGAGCAGGCCGCCGCGGGCGAAACCATCACGCTCAACCGCGCCGACCTGGACGCCCGCGCCGCGGATCTGGAGCGCCAGGGTACCCAACTCGCCGAGCGCGAGGCGGCGCTGGGTCGGCAGGTGGAGAAGCTGAAGGACGTGGGCCGGGCCGTCGCCGCGGAGCGGAAGGCGCTCGCCGACGCCCGCGCCACCTGGGACGCCGACCGCCGCGCCGCGGTCGCCTCGGCGGACGCCGTCCGCGCCGAGTACGCGGCGCTGAAGGCCGAGGCGCCGGCGCTCGAGGAGCAGGCCGCCGCCGCGGCCGCGAAGATGGCGACGGCCCGCGACGCGCTCCGCGGCCACCTCGCCGAACTGAACGACTTCGCCCGCCAGAGCCGCGACGACCTGGAGGCCGTGCGCGTGCAGGTGCGGGCCGACGCCGAGCGGCTCCGCGACCAGGAAGCGGCGCTCGACCGCGCCCGGGCCGAGCACCGCCTCGCCGTCACCGGCTTCCGGCAACAGTTGGTCGACTGGCAGGCCCGCGTCGCGGAGATGCGACGGCTCCTTCAGCAGGGGGAGACGCGGCTCGACGCCCGGCAGGCGGCGGTCGATCGGGCGGCGCGCGACGCCGAGGCGGCGACCGTGCAACTGGCGGAGGAAGCCGAGCGGCTGCGGCGCGAGCGCGACGAAGTCGTGCAGCGCCGCACCGAGGTCGAGCGGCACCTCACGGACATGCGCGAGTGGTACCGCCGCAAGTTGCGCGAGGTGACCGGCGCGGACCCGGCCCGCGGCGACGAGCCGCCGGCCCTCAAACTCCACGCCGCCGCCCCCGACGACCTGGAGCCCGGCGACCGGCAACTCGGCGAGCTGCTGAAGTCGCACGGGCTCGTGGACGCCGACACGCTCGCCGCCCTGTGGGCCGAAGCCTCGCGGCAGCGGCGAACGCTGCGGCAGGTACTACTCGCCGGCGGCGCCGTCACGCTCTACCAGCTGGCGTTGATCGAAGCCGGAAACCTCGACGGGCTCGTGCTGGGTCGCTTCCGCGTCATCGACCGGCTGCGGGCGACCGCGCGCGAGACGCTGTACCGCGTCTCCGACCCGACCCGCGGCGGCGGCGTGTTCCTCCTTCGGCAACTGGCCGAGGCGGAGATGCACGACGCGGTGCGGCCCGACGAGTTCCGCCAGCGCTTCGCCGCTGCCCGCGACGCCGCCCACCCGAACCTCGCCGCCGTTCTCGAGGTGCTCGACCTGAACGGACGGCCGGCCGCCGTGCAGGAGTGGCTGACCGGGCTGTTCAGCGCCGACTGGCCCGCGCAGGCCGCGCACCCCGGCTGCTGGGTCCGCCTCGCCACAATGGCCGCCGAGGGGATCGACGCCGCCCACCGCGCGGGCTTGGCGCACGGCCGGCTCACGTCCGATTCGGTGGTGCTGACGGCGACCGGAGTCGTCAAGGTGACGGGATTCGGGGAGCCGCCGTGGCTGACCACCGGCCCGCTGCCGCCGGAGCCGACGCCGGAGGCCGACTTGCGGGCGTTCGGCCAGGTGCTGTTCGGGTGGGCGCAGCTTGCGGCCAAGAAGAAGGGCGTGCGGCCGAAGCCGTTCCCGGCCGAGCTGACGGCCGTGGTCCGCCGGCTGGAGGCCGACCCGGAGCCGCCGATGGCCGACACCGTCGCCGCCGACCGGCCGTACGGGAGTGCCGCCGAACTGGTCGCCGACCTGAAGCGCGTCGCCCGTGACACCGGATTCAGCGACGACGCCTGGGACAAGCTCCTAAAGCACGTCGTCGAGAACGCCCCCGACGCGCCGGCGGCCCTGCGGCGGTCGGCGTGACCGCCGCTACAATCCCGCCATGAACGACGCCGAACTCGTCGCCGCCCGCGGCCGCATCACCCGCGGCCGGTTCGTTTTCGTGTTCTGCCTACTGATGGTTCCCGCGTCGTTCGTCCTGTCGTGTGGCGGTACCATCCTGCTCCTGCCGGCGCAGGACCGGGCGTTCGGCCTCCTGCCGGCTGTCGTGCTGCCGGTCCTGTTCCTCGTCGCGGCGGTCTTCGCGAGGCGGCCCGGGCGGGCGGCCGCGGTCGAGGTCGAACTCATCCGCTGGGCCGACTCGAACGGCTTCCACTACCGCCGCCGCGCGGCGGGGGCGGTGGCCGCGGACGCGGTGTACAAGATGGGCGACGAGAACGAGCGGAAGTTCCACATGACCGGCGAGGTGGGCGGCGTCCGCGTCGAGTTGCTCAACCGGTGGACTCGGTCTGGCTTCTCCGAGGTCGCGGAGGTGGAGGCGGAGCAGACGGAGGCGGCGCTGGTGGGCGTGCTACCGCGGGAGATCGACTTCGTGCTCCTGCCCAAGAGCGAGATGGGCGAGGTGATCGACCTGACGCGCGGCGAGCGGCTGCGGTTCCGCGACGACCCCGAGTTCGACCGGGCGTTCATCGTCTACTCGGAGAACCCCGCCCCGATCGAGGGTGGGTTGCCGGAGCGGTTCGTGGGGCGGTGCCTGAAGCGGCCGGAGTACACGGTGGCGGCGCGGCGCGGTACGCTGCTGGTGTTCCGGCTGAATTACGTGTGTACGCCCGACGGCTACGACTCGCTCCTCGATCACACGTTGGCGCTGGCCGCCGCCCTCGGCGACGCGGGCGGAAGCCCGCACCACGTCAGGACGTGAGGAAGTCGTAGGCTTTGCGGAGCACCCGGTAGCACTCGCAACTGGCCGCCTCCAGCGCCTTGCGGTCGCGCACCCGCACCCTGCCGCGCTGGTACGCGATCGTCCCCGCGGCCTGCAACTCGCCTGCCACGACCGTCACCTTCTGCCGGCTGGCGCCGATCATCCCGCTCAGCACCTCCTGCGTGACTTCGAACTCGTCCGAGCCGGTGCGGTCGTGGACGCTCAACAGCCACCGGGCCGTTCTCTCGCGGACGTTGTGGCGGAGGTTGCACGCAATCGTCTGGTTCGCCGTCTGCCAGCTGACGGCGAGGAAGCGGCGGACCAGGGCGTCGAGTACGGTGCCGTCGGCGCGCAGCACGCGGAGGAACGTCTCGGCGGGCACGCGGAGGCACGACCCGGCGGCCTGGGCGACGGCCCGGACCGGGTTCTCGGCCATACCGAGTACGACCGGGATGCCGAGCATTCCCTCGCTGTCCACCACCCCCACCTCGACGGGGTCTTCGGCCCTCATCGGCAACAGCAGTGAGTACACCCCCGAGGTGGGGAAGTACACCGGCTGGTCCTCCCACCGGAGGCCGTCCACCTCCTCGCGCGGGGCGAAGGTGACGACTGTGGCGGCGTCCAGCAGAGGCGCCTGCTCGGCGACGGGGAGGCGGTCGAGGAGGTGGTTGCCGGTATGCCGGCGCGCGGCGGGTCGGGGCATGCGTGAATCCAACCCCCGTTGTCGGGCGCGGCCGCGGGGCGGGCGATGGTGTCCGGACTGGCGATGTTCTCCAACTTTTACCCGGCGCGGCACGACGGGCAATGTGGGTTCCCCTGTCGACGGACGATTTTTTGCCTTTTCCGACCCGGAGTGTCACGCAGTTGACAGACAAACCCGTCTGTCGAAGCCTACCATGCTGGAGTTCCAATTCGGATCGGGTGCGAGCGACTGCGGGGTGTCCCGGTGGGTCGGAGCGTACTGATCGCCGACGGGTTCGCCGACGCGGCCGACAGCCTCGCCGAACTCCTACGCCTGTTCGGCCACCTCCCCTACGTCGCGCGGAGCGGCCCGGAAGCGGTGGAACTGGCCGCCGCGCACCGGCCGGACGCGGCGTTCGTGTCGCTCCAACTTGCGGGGCTCGACGGGTACGCGGTGGCGCGGGCGCTGGCGGCGGCGGGGTGCCGGCCGCGGCTACTGGTCGCACTGACCGGCCGCGGCGCTGAGGAGGATCGGGCGGCGGCGGCTGCCGCCGGCTTCGACCGGCACGTCTTGAAGCCGGCTGAGCCGATGGAACTGGTCCGGCTCCTGGACGGACTCGCCTGACGCTCGGCCGGACGGCCCGTCAACTTCACCTTTTCTCGCCCCCCGGGTCGTGCTATGGTCCGCCCGTTCGCGGGCAATACGGGTGGCGGCCGGCACGGAGGGCGGCGGATGCGCCGGGTACCGGGTTGGGTCTGGACGGTCGGGGCCGTGGTCGCAATGACCACGCCCAAGACAGCACACGCGGCGGGCGTGTGGGTCACCCTGGCGGCCGGGCTGTCGGGGGCTGCCCCGACGTCCGAGGCCGACCTGTGGTTCGACTCCCCGCACGCCCCACCGTACGTGGCGGTGACCAGCGTGCCCGGTACGCTGGAGGCCGGAACCACCGGCGGCACGGTCAGCTTCGGCGGCCTCGGCACGCCGCTGCTTCTGAACCTCGCCGACGGGTCGGCCTACCTCGCCGGCGGTGCCGGTTCCGTGCCCGACGGCGGCAAGAACCGCGGTCCCAAGGGCGGGAGCGCCGGCAGCCCCGCCAGTGCCACCCCGCTCGTAAACGCCACCGTCCCCGACACCGCCGCGTTGCTCGGCCTGAAGCTCGCCGACCCCGATTCCAGCGGCACCCGCGACCTGACCGCGACCGTGACCGACGCCGGCGGCAACGTGATCGGCACCGGCACCGTCAGTGTCCCCGACGGCGGGTACTACGTGGTCGGCCTCGGCCCGGACGCGGGTACCACTCCGCCGCCGGTCATCGACCCGCCGCCCACTCCGACGCCCGAACCGACTCCCAACCCGACGCCCGAGCCGCCGGTTGTGGACCCGGTACCGGAGAGCCCCGCCCCGGTGGCCACGCCGGAGCCGTCGTCGCTCGTGCTCGCCGCTGTGGGTAGCATCGCCGCGACGGCCCTCCGCCGTCACCGGACGCGGAAGGCGTGAGCCAAACTCACCCCATGAGCGGGCTGTCCCTGAACGTGCCCGAGACGATCAGGAACGGCCCGCTCGCTCGTTCCCCCTCACCCCGTGAAGGAGTCACGTCATGGGGACTACCGTCCTGCTCGCCGCGCTGCTCGCCCCCGCCGCCGACCCACCCGGGTCGGAACTGGTTCTCCACCCGTCGGCCCGTGCCGGCCGGCCGGACCTGTTCCTCACCGACCCGCTCAAGGGCGACACCAAGAACCTCACCAACACGCCCGACGCCGACGAAATCGGCCCCGCCTTTAGCCCGGACGGCCGCCGCGTCGTCTACCTGTGCAAGACGAAGGACCACGACTTCGAGGTCTACGCCTGCGACAGCGACGGCGCGAACCGCAAGCAACTCACGCGGCCCGGCGCGGACCCGTCGGCCTGCTACTACCCGAGCTGGTCGCCGGACGGGAAGCGCGTCGCGTACACCCGGCTCCACCCCGGCGGCGACAAGTGCGAACTCCGCGTCGTCACCGCCGCCGGGGATGCGGACGACGTCGTCCGCGAAGACGCCGTCGGGGCCGCGTGGGGGCCGGACGGGCGGATCGCCTTCGTCCGCCGCACGGCCGGTAAGAAGCAGGCGCTGTGCGTGTGCGACCCCGACGGCGAGAACGTCTCGGTGCTGATCGCCGACATCGGCAAGGTCGACCTTCCGGCCCCCGCGTGGAGCCCGGACGGCGGCGTGATCGCGTGCCCGGTCGAGACGCCGTACGGATGGCAACTCGCACTCGCCCCCGCGAACGGCGGCCCAGCCCGGCAGTTGACGACGCTACCTGGGATGAACACGAACCCGGTGTGGGTGGCCCCCGACCGCGTCATGTTCGGCCACGCGACGGCCCCGTCCGGCGGCGCGTACGGGGTGGTGAAGGTCGACGGCACCCGGCTCGACCTGCACCCGATGACGAAGGTGGAGCCGTCCAGCCCGCTCGGCCGCCCGGCGGTATTCGTGCCGCGACCCGAGCGGCCGGCGAAGAACCCGATCCGCCCGGTGACGCACCTCGAGCCGGCGCCCGTGCGGGTGCCGTTGCAGCCGGTGTTCTTCGTGCCGGGAACCGTGCCGGGGTCCGCGGCGAGCGTGGCGTGGTCGGCCGACGGCAAGCAGGTGGCCGTCGGCCTCCAGGCCGGCCCGGTCGCGGTCGGCAGCTTCGACGGCAAGCGCTTCACCCCGACGACGCCACTGCTGGGTCACGGGGGTTCGGTGACCGGGCTGGTCTTCACGCCGGACGGCACGGGCGTGATATCCGGCGGCGGCGACAAGACCGTCCGCACCTGGGACATCGCCAAGAAGGGGACCACCGCGGTCGAGTCGGACTTGCCCGCGGAGTGCGAGTCGGTGGCAGTGTCGGCCGACGGCAGGTGGCTCGTGTCCGGCCACCGCGACGGCACGCTGAAGGTCCGCGACCTGGGCGGCGAGGCGCGGACGATCCGGGCGTGCGAGCCGAAGCGCGGCGCCGTGCTGGGAACGGCCGTCAGCGTCGACGGGAGGCGGGCTTTCGCCGGTTGTGGCCGGTGGGAGCTGCCGATGCTGCACGGCTGCGTCGCGGCCTTCGACCCGACGACGGGCAAGGAAGTGTGGCGGTCCAAGGGCTGCGGCGGCGTGATGGCCCTGGCCGTGTCGCCGGACGGCAAGAAGATCGCGGGCGCTTGCCTCGACACGTTCGTGCGCGTCTGGGACGCGGCGACCGGCGCCGAACTGGCCGCGTGGAAGGGGCACACCGACCGCTGCACCGGCGTCACGTGGGCGCGCGACGAGGTGGTGGTGTCGTGCGGCCTCGACCACACCGTTCGGGTGTGGGACGCCTCGACCGGCGTGAACGTTCAGACGGTGGCCGCGCACGTCGGCCCGGCGCTGCGGGTCGCGGCGAGCCCCGACGGGCGGCACGTCGCCAGCACCGGAGCCCTCGGTGCGGTGTTCTTCTGGCGGCTCGATTAGGCGCCGCCGCCGAGTTCTTCGACCCGCGCCCACTGCTCGGCCGTCACCGGCATCACCGAGAGTCGCGGCAGCCGCACCAGGTCCCACCCGGCGAACGCCGGGTCGGCCTTGATCGCCGCCAGCGCCACCGGCGTCGCGAGCTTCCGGACCGGCTTCACGGTCACGTACACTCGCTTCCCCGCCTCGTCGGTCGGATCGACCGTCGGCCCCGCCGTCACCTCCATGACGCCGACCACGCTCTTCTCGTCGCCGGTGTGGTACAGGAAGACGCGGTCGCCCTTCGCCACCGCGCGCAGGTTCTTCTGCGCCGCGGCGTTGCTCACGCCGTCCCAGTTCGTTTTCTTGTCGCGGGTCAGGTCGGCGTAGCTGTAGCAGTCGGGTTCGACCTTGAACAACCAGAACGCCATGCGTCGGCCCTCCGTGGTGGCGGCGCCCGTTGTACCGGATGTGCCGGTTGCGCGGCAACCGCCACTCCGTTCGGCGCGGCGGGCGGCTCGGCTCGCGGAGTGGTGTTGGAGGCCGCGTGACGGGTGCCGATGATGGTGGGGAACCCCGGACCCTGCGGAAGGCGACTGCGATGGGCGTGCTGCCGGACTGGATGATCGAGCGGGACGTGAAGATCGTGCCGTTCGCGGCCCAGCAGAGCCGCCCCGGGGTGATCTCCTACGGGGTGACGAGCTACGGCTACGACGTGCGCGTGGACCGGAAGTACAAGGTGTTCACGAACGTGTGGGGCCGCACGGTCGACCCGAAGCAGTTCGACCCGAAGTCGTTCGTGGACGTGGACGCCGACCACTGCCTCATCCCGCCGAACAGCTTCGCCCTGGCCGAGACGGTGGAGTACCTGGAAATCCCGCGGGACATCCTGTGCGTCTGCGTGGGGAAGAGTACCTACGCCCGGTGCGGCATCATCGTGAACGTGACGCCGCTGGAGCCCGAGTGGCGCGGCCGGGTCACGATCGAGATCAGCAACACGACGCCGCTGCCGGCCAAGATTTACTCCGGCGAGGGGATCGCCCAGATCATCTTCCTGAAGGCGGCGGAGGTGTGCCGCACCAGCTACGCCGACAAGAAGGGGAAGTATCAGGACCAGACCGGGCTGACGCTTCCGTTCGTCCCCGGGTCTGAACAAGGCTGAACCCGCCGCCGGGGCTCGAACAACACCGGCGGCAGCGATTACGGAAGGTCGGGAGCGTCGTCCCGAGGGATGACCCAGCACGAGTCGTGCGGCGTCATCCCGACGTGCGGGTAGTAGTCCCGCGCCTTCGGCGCCGCCAGCAGGACGAGCATCGTCCGTCGGCCAGCGGCGAGGTGAGTCCGCCGAATCAACTCGCGGCCGATGCCCCGCCGCTGGTAGGCCTCGTCCACGGCCAGGTCCGACAGGTAACAGCAGTAGCTGAAGTCGGACACCGCCCGCGACACGCCGACGAGCCGGCCGCCCACGCGGGCGGTCACCACGATGTCGGAGTAGGCCAGCATCGTTGCGATGCGGTTGGGGTCGTCCACCGGCCGCCGTTCGGCCAATGTCGAGCGGACCAGTACGTCGACGAACTCGGCCGCCGTCAGGGAGGGTTCGACGGCATAGTCCACGTCGTTCGTCACGGGTGGTCCTCCGCCGGGAGCGTCCGCCGCATCGCCGCCGCGACCGCCAGGCCATTCTCCCCGCCGGCCGTCTCCAGGGCGCGGATCACCTTCGCGCGCCGCTCGGCCGGGTGGTTCTGGTTCAACTTCCACTTCCCTTCGAGCCGGTCGATCCGCAGCCGGAAGCCCACGATGCCGGCGAGTAACCGCTCCACATACGCCGAGTCGGCGTCGAGCTGCCACGGCCGCGGCATGGCCGATTCGTAGACGGCAACGGACCGGCGGACGATGTCGCGCAACTCGTCCCGGTCGTCGATCAGTTCGGCCCGGCCGGTGGCGTGGACGGCGAGGTAGTTCCACGTCGGCACCGCGGACTCAGACGCAAACCACGTCGGCGAGACGTACGCGTGCGGGCCGCTGAAGACGGCCAGAGCCGCGGCACCGCCGAGTTCCTGCCAGTGCGGGTTGCCGCGGGCGACGTGGCCGACGAGGGTGCCGTACGGGCCGGCAGCGCGGTCGAGCAAGAACGGCAGGTGAGTGGCGAACGGAACCCCGCCGAGCTGGGACACGAGGAGGCCGAAACTGTGGGACGTAATGAACTCGTGCAGCGTCGCCGGGTCGGTCTCGGCGAAGTGCGGCGGGACGTACATGCGGGTCCGGGGCTGACGGCTCGGGGCACGCTTCCCAGGATACTACCACCCGCCCGAAGGTTCGGAGGCATTACCGTGGTCCGCGTCCTTCCCGCCGTGCTGCTCGTGCTGCCGGCCCTCGCGGCCGGGCCGGCGCCGACACCCGCCGTGGCCCGTGCCGCGGCCGGCGTTCGCGAGGTGATCGGCCACCAGGGGTCGTGCGCCGACCGGCCGGGCAACACGCTCGCCGGGCTCCGCCGGGCGATCGATGCGGGGGCTCAAGCCTCGGAGGTGGACGTGCGGACGACGCGCGACGGCGTACTCGTCTGCCTTCACGACGCCGAGGTAGACAAGACGACGGACGGCACCGGGAAGCTGGCCGCGCTGACCCTCGCCGACGTGCGCCGGCTCGACGCCGGGATGCGGTTCGACGCCAAATTCCGCGGCGAGCGGGTGCCGACGCTCCGCGAGGTGCTGGAGGCGGCGTTCGGCAAAGTCGGCGTGATGTTGGACCTGAAGGAGGACGGGGACGCGTACCTTGAGCAGGTCGCCGCGGAGGTGCGGAAGCACGGCGAGCCGAAGCGGGCGGTCGTGGGCGTGAGGTCGGTCGCACACGCGACGACGATGCGGAAGTTGCTCCCAGAAGCGCGGCAGATCGGCCTCGTGCCCACGCTCGACGACATCCGCCCGTTCGCGGCCGCGGGGGTAACGGTCATTCGCCTCTGGCCGCGGTGGTTGTCGGAAGCCGGGGCGGTCGCGCGGGTGCGGGAGGCGAAGTGCGAGCTGCACCTGGGCACCGGCGGCGGCACGCCGGCGGAGGTGGTGCCGCTGCTAGCCCACACGCCGGAGTCGCTGGCGAGCGACGACCCGACGCGGCTGGTGCGAACCCTGCGGGAGCTCCGTGGCAACCGTCCGTGACGGTTGGCGTCTCACGTCCCCGTGGTGGCTACGAGCCCCGGAGGGTGCCGCGCGGGTTCGGCCGCACGCCCGCCAGGTCGTCCGCCAGCAGCAGGTCGATCAGCCCGACGACGCCGTTCCCGCTCGCACCGGCGGGAGTTTGACGTGGCACCTGCCCACATCGAACAGCAGGACGTTCGCGATGCCCTGCGACGCCTGACAATGCGACCGGCGTGCCGCGCGCCGGCGCGGCAGCCGTGCCAGGACACCAGGCACCCAGAGGGAATAGAACGAACTTCACCAGCAGCTTGTGCCGAAACCTGTAGTAACGCATGGAGCAGCCCGTGATTCATGTGATCGCCACAATTCGCCTCAACCCCGGCACCCGGGCCGCGTTCCTGGACGTGTTTCAGAAGCTCGTGCCGCTGGTGCTCGCGGAGGACGGCTGCCTCGCGTACGGCCCGACGGTGGACGAGCCGACCGGCCTGGCCGTGCAGGAGCTGGCGGGCGAGGACGCGGTCGTGGTCGTGGAGCAGTGGGCGAGCCCGGACGCGCTGCGGGCGCACAGCGCCGCCCCGCACATGGCGGACTACCGCGTGGCGACGAAGGCCTACGTGCGCGGGGTGTCGCTACTGGTGCTGCGGCCGGCGTGATGCGTGGTCGGCCACGTCTGTACCCATCCCCCGACCGGTGCGGTCGGTCGGCCTTCTCCAGATTCACACGTCTTCGCCGCCGGGGCAGGCCGGGGGTTCAAGGTAATCCGCGGGGGCGGCCGAAAACCCCAGAGCCGCGGGAACGGACTCTCCCCGACACCGCACGGGCCGCGCGCCGGCCCGACCTTCACCCCATAGGTCACGGACGACCCATGTTCACGTCCCTGCTACTGACGACCGCCGTGGCGGCCGGCCAGCCGGCCAGCCCCTACTACCCACCCGGCACGCTCCCCGCGCGCCAGACGTCCGCGCCGGTGCAAATCCCCACCGCGCCGGCGGTGCGGACGATGGTGCAGCCGACCCCGCCCGGCACCCTGCCGATGGCCGCCCAGCCGACCCCGATGCCCGGCGGGAAGGACTTCCCCGGGACTGAGTCGCCGACGGAGCAAAAGGAAGACAAGGAGACGGACGAGGACAGCGGACCGACGAAGTACCTCTTGGAGCGGTCGCTCGAGGGTACTCGGTTCGGCGAGATCCTGAACAACCGTGGCATCCGCATCTACGGGTGGACCGAGATGTCTTACGGCCCGAGCACCGCGAGCGGGACGAACTTCCCGGTGTTCATGAACGACCGGGCCAACGAGTTTCTCCTCAACCAGAACTACGTGGTTTTGGAGAAGGCACTGGACACGTCGAAGAGTGAGTTCCAGTGGGGTTGGCGGACGGACTGGATCCTGCCCGGTAGCGACGCCCGCACCACGATCGTGCGCGGCCTGTGGGACGTGCAGTTGCGCAACAACAACGGCGGCCCGCAGCTCTACCCGATCGACCTCTTCCAGGCGTACGGGATGGTGTACCTGCCGAACCTCGGCCAGGGGACGGAGGTCCGCCTCGGTCGGTTCGCCACCCACGTCGGGTACGAGCTGGTGCAGGCCGTGGACACGCCGTTCCTGAGCCGGTCGTACATGTTCCAGTACAACCCGTTCACCCACACCGGTGTCTGGGCGAACACGAAGATCAACGACGACTGGTCGATGGGTAACGGTATCGCCACCGGCACCGACACGTTCCTGGACGCCCCGACCAACCGGCCGACGTACCTCGGGCAGCTGAAGTGGGCGCCGAAGGAGGGGGACACGAGCGTCGCGTTCAACGTGGTGGTGACCGACCCGAACTACATCCCGAGCGAGAACTTCCAGCTGTACAACTTCTACAACCTGGTGCTGACCCACAAGTTCAACGACAAGTTGAGCTACGTCCTCGACGCCGGGTACAGCCACATGGGGAACTTCACCAACAGCAGCGGCGACTACATCGGGTTCACCAACTGGTACGGGGCGGCCCAGTACCTGAACTACGCCCACACCGACAACCTCGTCAGCACCTTCCGGTTCGAGCTGTTCGACGACGCCCAGGGGGCGCGGACCGGCTTCAAGGGGCTGTACACCGCGGCGACCTACGGGATCGCCTGGAAGCCCATGCCGGGCCTGATGATCCGCCCGTTCGCCCGGTACGACAACAACAACCAGACCGAGGTGTGGGAGGGTAACCAGAACCTCTTCACCGGCGGCCTGGACGTGATCTTCCGCTGGTAAGGAAGCCGTTTCGAGTTGCGGAGTTTCGATTTTGAAGTTCAGAGGCCGGGCCACGGGGGCATCCCCCCGGTGGCCCGGCCCGCTTCGTTTCAACACGAAACACGAAACTCCACGACTCGAAACTAGCCGAGTCGCCAGAGTTGCACCGGCGAGTGGTTCTGCGGGTAGTCGCTGCCCTGGCCTCGGACGCGGCCGTTGCCGCTGCTGTTCGCGTTCGTCAGCGCCGCCGCCAGCTTCGATCCGTCGGCCGTCAGCGCGACGCTGTGGACGTTCGGCTTCGCCACCTGGAAGAGCGGCTGCGCCTCGCCCGGCCGAAGGAAGTACACCTTCCCCTGTCCCGGCTGACCGCTGGTACTCGCTACGACGTAGCCGGCAGGGTGCCACGCAAGGTCGGTGACGTAGCCCTCCGCCGGGCCGCCGCCCTTCCACTGCCACGACCGCTTGCCGCTCGGCTGGTCGAACGCGATCAGCAGCGGCGTACACTCCACGAACCCGCCCGACTTCGGCTCCGCGCCGCCGACCACGAGCGTGCGACCGTCGGGGCTGAGTGTCAGGCAACGGACGCCGCCGACGTCTTGCACGCGGTCGAGTTTGTGGAGTTCGCGGGCCTCGAAGGTACGGCCGGGTTTCCCGCCGGCCGCCTCGAACTCGCGCACGACCCCGAACAGGTCGCCGGCCAGTACCGTCGCTCCGTCGGGGGTGAAGGTGACTCCGAGGATGTCGGACGCGGCATTCACCTCGGCGCGCTTCGCGCCGGTGCGAGGGTCCCAGAAGCGGACGAAGCCGTCGCGGCCGCCGGTGGCCAGGAGCGAACCGTCGGGCGTGACGGCGACGGAGCGCGCCCAGCCGTCGTGTGCCGCCTCGACGGTCCACAACGGCTTGCCGTCGTTGTCGCGGGCGGTGAGCCGGCCCCAACTGTCGGTCGTGAACAGCGCGGCGGGGCCGAACGCGAGGCCGCTCACCCAGCCGTTGTGGCCGGGTAACGGCGGCAGCGGCGCCGGAGTGTCGGCGGTCGTGTCCCAGCGGTGAATCTTCCCGTCGCAGCCGGCGGCGGCGAGCGCGCGCCCGTCGGGCCGGAAGCGAAGGCGGGTGAGCTGGCAGGGTGGGTCGAGCGGGCGGCCGAGTTCGACGGGCGGCATGGTGATGGGTCCGAAAGCGGGTCGGCTACTCAACTTAGGATTTCGCGCACCGGCTTCATGTCCTCGTGGGCGATCGGCAGCGGCTGACCCGCGTTGCGGTACTGCGTGGCCTCGGGGTCGATGCCGAGCGCCCGCCACCAGGTGTGGAACAGCGCCCCGACGTCGTGCGGCTCCGTCGCCACGTCGGTACCCTTGTCGTTCGTGCGGCCGGCGACGACGCCGCGCTTGATGCCGCGGCCGGCCATCGCCACGCTCCACGCCTCCGGCCAGTGGTCGCGGCCGACGTGGCCGTTGATCCGCGGCGTCCGCCCGAACTCCGCCATCGCCACCACCAGCACGTCGTCGAGCATGCCGCGCTCGTGGAGGTCTTCGATGACGGCGGCGAACGGCCTGTCGAACTTCGGGTGCTGGCTCAGCGCCTGGTTGAAGTGGTCGCCGTGCGAGTCCCACCCGTAGCTCGTCACTTTCACGAACGTGACGCCGGCTTCGAGCAACCGCCGGGCCAGCAGCAGGTGCCGGCCGAGGTCGTGCGTGCCGTACCGCTGCTGGTCGCGCTCCGGTAGCTTCGACAGGTCGAACAGCTCGACGCGCCGCTGGAGTTGCGCGGCCATGTCGAAGGCGTAACTGTTGGCCTCGACGTTCTCGGTGCGGCGGCCGGCGGCGTAGCGCTGGTCGGCGAGGCGGCGGAGCGCGTTCCGCTCGTCGTCGTCGGCCGCCGCGAGGCCCGGCGGGCGGAGGAGGTTCTCGGGCGGCTTGCCGTCGCCGAGTGCGAGCGCCCCGTAGCGCGGGCCGAGGAACCCCGCGTCCTTCGGGACGAACCCGCCGCTCATGGGCTTCACCCACACGTACGGCGGCAGCCCGCAGTCGCCGTCGCCGACGAGCTTGGCGACGGCCGAGCCGAAGAACGGGAACACGACGCCGCGGTTCTTCGGGTCGCCGCGCTGGATGCGGTCCACGCCGGCGGAGTGGGAGTTGTCCTGCGTCGAGACGCTCCGCACGAGCGCCAGGTGCTTCATCACCCGGGCCGAGTGCGGCAGCGTTTCGGAGATGTGGATGCCGGGGACGCTGGTGGGGATGGCCCGCAGCGGCCCGCCGAACTGCGTGTTGGGCTTCGGGTCCCAGCTTTCGAGCTGGCTCATCCCGCCGTCGAGCCAGACGAACAGCACTTGCTTCCGCCGGCGCCGCAACTCTTGGGCGACGGCGGGGGTGCAGAGCCCGGCGAGGCCGGCCCCCGCGGCGCCGAGCCAGCGGCGCCGCGAGAACCGATGGGCGGCCGGGACGCACTGGGCGGTCATCGAGTACTCCCGCTTACTTCTTCGGCGGCGCCAGCTCCAGCGTCGCCGTCTCGTTCGCCTTCACCTCGGCGGTGCCGCTCAGTTCGCCAAGCCGCACCTCGTAGCGGCCCGGAGCCAGCCGCTCGAACCGGGCCACGCCGTCGCGCACGTCGGCGTCGAGGCCCAGTGCCGACGCCGCGGTGGCGAATACTTCCGGCGGCAGCGGCGCGTCGTCCGCGGGCACGGCCTGCGCCTTACCGGTCGCCCCCGCCGGCGCCTTGACGGCCAGCTTGCCGGCCGCGACGGGGTTCAGCACGAAGTCCTGCTTCAGCTTCCCGTCGGCCGGCAGCGTAACCCACTTGGCCTGTGGGGCGAGCCCGTCCGAGGCCACGAACACCAGGTACTTCCCGGCGGGTAGGCGGACGTGCTCGTACCGCCCGGCCTTGTCCGCGGCCTCGGCCGTGACGTACACCGTGGCCCGCGGCTTGGCGTTGTCCGACCGACCGAAAAGCCCGCCGCCGCCGGCGAACGGCATCACCAGGGAATCGACCGGCGGCGCCTCTTTCACCAGCCCCACATAGCCGACCGTGACTTTCGTGTCGGCCTTCGCCCCTGCCACGGTCACGGCGCCCTGGACGAACGGCGTGTCGTCCGCACCCGGCGGCTCGCTCGGCGACCGCACGAAGTCGGCTGTGAACGTACCCGCCAGAAAGTCCTTCTCCTCACCGGGCAGGCTCAGGTAGACCCGGCCGGCGGCGCTCCCCTTTTCCCGCTTGCCCAGTTCCAGCGTGAGGCCGTAGCCGTGCGGGTACTCGTACAGCTTCGGCAGGTCGCCCGCCTTCGCCGGCGGCAGCTCGACGCCCACCGTCGGCACCTTCCCCATCGGGTCGTCCGGCTTCACGACCA
The DNA here is from genome assembly GCA_046350095.1 of Gemmataceae bacterium. Lineage (GTDB taxonomy): Bacteria > Planctomycetota > Planctomycetia > Gemmatales > Gemmataceae > Urbifossiella. The sequence continues at coordinate 203,990 of JAXMBA010000007.1, read as the reverse complement.
GCTTGATGCCGCCGGCAGCGGTCTTCGCCTGCTCCTCCAGGAGCTTTACGGCCATCGTCTTGAGGGCGTTGCCGTCCTTGTCGACGGTGCGGAACGTCAGCGTGTCGGCCTGGAACTCGACCTGCTGCGGGACGAAAGCGGCCTTGCCGAGCGACCCGGCCGGGGGAGCGGTGGGGACGACGTGCTTGGCCGGGTCCGGCTCCCACACCGCTGCGGGCACGGAGGGTACGACCGGCGTCTTCGGCTCCTCCTTCTTCGGCTCGTCGGGCTTCGGCAGCGGGGCTGGCGTGACGCCCGGCGGTGTGTCGGCAGGGCTCGGGGCCTTCGGCTCCGGGGTTGGAGGGGTCGAATTCCCACCGCAGCCCAGCGCTACGATCAGCAACAACCCGCACAGCGTCCGCATCGGCGTCTCCGGCCTGGAGTCGGGTGGGCGTCCGCGCCCCCGTACGATGTCGATTGTAAAGGAAGCCGGCGGGGGCGGACCAGACCGACTCGCGGCCGTCAGTGGTTCACGCCGAACTCCAGCGACGCCAGCAGCGCCCACGCCAACCGCCCGAGCGCCGCCGGCCGAGCCGCCGCGTGCTTCGCCAGCACCTCGCGCACGGTCCGGGCCTCGTCCGCCGACGGCCGCCGCGTCAGCACGGCCAGGTACAACTCGTCCGCGACGGCCGCATCCGGCACCGCCGCCAGCCGCGACACAAGGTTCCCCGGTGCCGGCTCCACGAGCTTGAGCACGGCCGCGTCGTGGAGCACGAACAGCGCCGCCTTCAGCGACGGGGCGTACTCGTCCTCCGGGTCGCGCGGCTGGTTGTCGAACGCCTTGTGGAACTTCGCCCGCAGCGCGTCCGCCCCCTTCGCCTCTGTCTCGGTCGCCATCAGGGTCGCGCTCAGCAGCTGGTCCGCGGTGAGCCGCTTCTCGATGGCCGTTCCGAAGTACCAGTGGTCGGCACGCTCCGCGCTCGCGGGCAGCCGGCTGCTCCGCTGGTACGCTTTCGTGCGGGCCAATTCGCCGATCAGCCACTTCAGGTCGAATCGCTTCTCGGCGAACTCCGCGGCCAGCAGGTCGAGCAGTTCGGGGTGCGAGCCGGGGTTCGCGGAGTGGTGCAGGTCGAGCGGGTGAACGAGCCCGCGGCCCATGAGAGCGAACCACACCCGGTTGACGATGTTGCGGGCGAAGTCGCGGTTGTCCGCGCGCGGGATCAACTCGGCGGCCGCGGCCAGGGTGCTAAACTTCGGCACGCCGGGGCTGTTCGTCTTGCGGTCCGGCGGCTCGGCAAACTCTTGCCCCTTCGGAAACGTTGGAATGTCGAGCATTTTGCCGCCGGGCAGGGCCGGGGCCGTCGCCATCTGCACCTTGGTGAACACGCTGGCGAACCCCAGCTTCTCCGATGTCACCTTCTCGCCGACGTGCAGCTTGGCGGCGTTGACCAGCGTGAGGTTGCGGAAGAAGGCGTGGAGCCCCTGGAAGTCCTGCTGCTTGTAATCGGCCACGACGAGGTGGTCGTGGCACTCGCAGCACTGGAAGTTCTTGCCGAGGAACAGCCGGCCCACGTCGCGCGTCAGGGCCGAGTGGTCCACCGGGTTCTGGCCGTAGTTCTCCAGCCGCTTGCTGAGGAAGAAGGCGGCGCCGAGCTTGTCGGCGCTCTTCGGGTCGGCGCGGAGCATGTCGCGGGCCATCGCGTCCCACGGGGCGTTGGCCGCGAACGACTTCTTCAGGTACGCCGTCCACTCGGGGCTGTCACCGAGCCGCTCCATGAGCGTGACGTGGAACAGGTCCGTCATCCGCTCCGCGTAGCTCGGCGCAGCGAGTAGCGAGGCGATCCGCTTCTCCCGCTTCTTCGGGTCGGCGTCGGCGAGGAACGCTCTCGCGTCGGCGGCGGTGGGGAGGGTGCCGGCCAGGTCGAGGGTGACGCGGCGGAGGAACTCGCCGTCGTCGGCCATCGCCGACAGCGGCACGGCGTCAGCGGTGGCCTTCGCTTCGATCATTGCGTCGATGCGGGCGGTCAGGTCGGCGCGGGCGGTGCCGGCGAGCGCAAGGGCGGCCAGGGCGGCCACTAGGCGGGGCATGGCGAAACCGGGAACGGGCGGCGGGGCGGGTTCCTACGAAGCGAGTCTACCCCGCACGTGGGGTGCGGGGAAGCGGAAACGCCACCTACAATCGGTGCGATGAACAACTCCACCTTCCGCCGCCGCTCCCCCATGCCGGCGTCGGCCGACGACCTTTACGCCTGGCACGCCCGGCCCGGCGCCTTCGCCCGACTCACCCCGCCCTGGGAGACCGCCGACGTGGTCGGCGTCGAGGGCGCGTTCGGCACGCCCGGCTACCGCGTCACCGTCCGCACTCGTCTAGTCGGCCCGGTCGGCGGGACGATGGTGGCCGGGCACCCGGCGTTCATTCCCGGCCGCGAGTTCCGCGATGTGCAGATCACTGGCCCGTTCGCCCGCTGGGAACACACCCACCGCTTCCTCCCCGACGGCCCCGACAGTTCGAACCTGGAAGACGACATCGAGTACCGCCTACCGCTTGGGTCGGTCGGCAAGCTGTTCGGCGGCGGGATGGTCGAGCGCCGGCTCGGCGCGATGTTCTCCTACCGGCACGCCGTCACCGCCAGCGACCTACGGCGGCACGGGGCGTTCCGCGACCGGCCGCGGCTGCGCGTGGCGGTCACCGGCTCGCGCGGCCTTCTCGGCACGGAGTTGACGCACTTCCTCACGACCGGCGGGCACCGCGTCGTGCGGCTCGTCCGCGGCGAGATTCCGAAGCCGGCGTTCGACGACGGCACCGAGTCCGTGTCGTGGAACCCGACCGCCGCGCCGCCGCCCGAACTCCTGGCCGGGTGCGACGCGGTGATTCACCTCGCCGGCGAAAACCTGGCAGACGGCCGCTGGACGGATCGGAAGCGTCGAGCGATCCGCGACAGCCGAGTGACGCCGACCCGGCTGCTGGCCGAAGCCGTGGCCATGATGTCGAACGGGCCGCGGGTGTTCCTGTCGGGCTCCGCGGTCGGGGTCTACGGCGACCGCGGCGACGAGGTGCTGACCGAAGTATCGGCTCCGGGAAGCGGCTTTCTCGCCGACGTGGGCCGGGAGTGGGAGGCGGCCGCGACCCCCGCCGCCGACGCCGGCGCGCGCGTGGCGTTCCTCCGAACCGGAATCGTGCTGACGCCGCGCGGCGGGGCGCTGGCCAAGCAACTGCCGGCGTCCCGCGCCGGCGCCGGGGCCGTACTCGGCGACGGACGGGCGTGGTTCCCGTGGGTCACCTCGGGCGATTGGGTTGGGGCCGTTCACCACGTCCTGATGACTGACGCGCTCCGCGGCCCGGTAAACGTGTGCGCCCCGAACCCGGTAACGAACCGCGAGTTCACGAAGACACTGGCGCGGGTGCTGCGCCGGCCGGCGCTACTGCGCCTGCCGCGGGCGGCGCTGCGGGTGATGTTCGGGGCGATGGCCGACGAGGCGCTGCTGACGAGCCTACGAGCGGTGCCGCGGGTGCTGGAGGCGAGCGGGTTCGCGTTCGACCATCCGGACGCTGAAGCGGCGCTACGGTTCGTACTGGGCAAGGCGAACGGCGACGTAAGTCCGCCGGTGGCGCCCCAGGTTGCTGGCGCGCCGGCGGACTTACGTCGCGCCGTTCGCCTTCAGTCCTTCGCCCAGTAGCGGACGATGCACCACAGCGCCTGGAAGGCGTCCTTCAGCCCGATCTTCTTCCCCTCCTCGTACGTCCGGCCGCTGTAGCTGATGGGCACCTCGAAGACGCGCCACCGCGAGCCGTCCGCCTTCTTCTTGGCGATCTTCGCCGTCACCTCCGGCTCGAACCCGAAGCGGTTGCTCTTCAGCGTCAGCCCCTGGATCACCTCGCGGCGGAACACCTTGTAGCACGTCTCCATGTCGGTCAGGTTCAGGTTGGTGAACATGTTCGACAGCAGCGTCAGCCCCTTGTTCGCCACCGAGTGCCAGTAGTACAGCACGCGGTGCTGCTCGCCGATGAACCGCGACCCGATGACCACGTCGGCCCGGTTCTCGACGATCGGCTGGATCAGCTTCGGGAACTCGGCCGGGTCGTACTCCCAGTCGGCGTCCTGCACGATCACCAGGTCGCCGGTGCAGTGCTTGAAGCCCTCGCGGAGTGCCGCCCCCTTGCCCATGTTCTTCGGCTGGTGGAACACGCGGACGTTGTCGTACCGCTCCTCCAGCTGCTTAAGGATCGCCGGCGTGCCGTCGGTGGACTGGTCGTTGACGAGGATCAGTTCCTTCGGGATGGGCACCACCTGCACCCGCCGCACGAGCTCGGCGAGCCAGCGCTCCTCGTTGTAGACGGGGATGACGACCGACAGCTTGAACCCGGGCGGCAGCGGGAAGATGCCGATCTGCCGGCACGGGCCTTCGCCGAGGAGCTTGTGCAGGAACGCGACGCGGGCCTCGCGCTCCGCGGGGAGGCGCTCCAGAATCTGGGCCAGCCCGGTTTCCTGGGCGTTCGGTTCGGTCATGGTCATGCCTGAATCCCTGGCGGGCGTCCTGGTGAGGGGGGCGAGGGCGGTCGAATTATGGGTTATCGCCGAGCGGCGAGCAACCCGAACCGCGGCGGCTTAGAATGCCGGCATGAATCGGCACCCGGACGTGGCGGTGGTCGGCGGCGGCATCGTCGGCCTGACGGCGGCGTATGAACTGGCCAAAGAAGGGCTTACGGTCGATCTGCTGGACCGCGGGCCGCTGGGCGCGGAGGCGTCGTGGGCCGGCGCCGGCATCATCCCGCCGGGGAATCCCGACCGCGCCGCGACGCCCATCGACAAGCTGCGGGCGCTCGGCTCCGTGGGGATGCCGCTACTCACGGCGGAACTGTGCGAGCGGACCGGCATCGACACCGGCTACCGCCGTTGCGGCGGGATCGAGTTCCTCCACACCGCTGACCGCGACGTGATCGAACTGTGGGAGGCCGAGAGCTTCCCGTTCGAACGGCTGACTCGCGCCCAACTGCATGCACGCGAACCCGCGGCAGCCGGCTTCAGCGGCGAGCCGTACCTGCTGCCGACGTGTGCCCAGGTGCGCAACCCGTGGCACGTCCGCGCCCTGATCGCCGCGTGCGAGTCGGTCGGCGTTCGGCTGCGACCCGGTAGGCCAGTCGACGGTTGGGCGACGGACGGGCGGCGCGTCACCGGCGTGCGAGTCGGCGACAGCGTGGTGTCAGCGGGGACGTGTGTCCTGGCCGCGGGGGCGTGGAGCGAGTTCCTGTTGGAACCGCTCGGGCACTCCCCCGGGATTCATCCGGTGCGCGGGCAGATCATCCTGTTTCGCCAGCCGACGCCGGCGCTCGAACGGGTGCTGATGACCGGCAAACGGTACTTCGTGCCGCGTGGCGACGGCCGGGCGCTGGTCGGCTCGACCGAAGAGCCCGAGGCCGGCTTCGAGAAGTGGCCGACGGCCGCGGGGATCGCCGAGTTGTTGACATTCACGACAAACTTGATTCCCGGCTGGGCCGATGCCGAGGTCGAGAAGACGTGGGCGGGTCTGCGGCCGGGCTCCGCGGACGGGCTGCCGTACCTCGGGTCGGTGCCCGGGTGGGACGGCGTGGTCGTGGCGACGGGCCACTTCCGCGCCGGCGTGCAGCTATCGGTCGGCACGGCCCGGGTACTGGTCGAGTTGCTGACGGGGAAGCCGACGTGCGTGCCGCTGGCGGCGTTCGCGCTCGACCGCGCCCCGGACCGCACGACGCGGCCGGCGTTCCGCTCCTGAACTTGAAACTCGAAACGCGAAACTCGACACTACGCAGATGCAATCCCCCGACACCCGGGCGGCGGTCGGCGAGCTGGCCGCGGACCTCGGCTGGCTCGAAGACCACTGCCGCGCCCAGCCCGGGCTCGCCGCCCACGCCGGCAGCCTCCGCCTCGCCTCCGCGCTGACACGCAACGTCCTCGGCCCGTTCCTCGAAGACCAGCCCGCCCGGCCGCTCCACGTCGCCGTCGTCGGCGGGGCCGGCGCCGGCAAGAGCACGGTCGTCAACTTCCTGTGCGGCAGTGTGGTCGCGGAGGCGAACCCGCAGGCCGGCTACACCCGCCACCCGACGGCGTTTCTGCCGGCGAACGGTGCGGTGCTGCCGAGTACGGTTGGCTTCCTCGGCCCGTTGCGCCGCGTCAGCGAGTCGAAGCCCGCCGACCTCGACGAGGACGTGTACCAGGTTCGCCGGTTGCAACCCGGGGCGGGATCGGACGCGCTCGCCGACTTCGTCGTGTGGGACTGCCCAGACATGACGACGTGGGCCAGTACCGGCTACGTCGCCCGGCTGATGGAGGTCGCGGCGCTCGCCGATGTCGTGGTCTACGTCGCGTCCGACGAGCGCTACAACGACGAGGTGCCGACGCAGTTCCTGCACTTGGCGGTGAAGGCCGGCAAGGCGGTGGTGTGCGTCCTTACTAAGATGCGCGAGGCCGACGCGCCGGCAATGGTGGAGCACTTCCGGCAGGAGGTGCTCCGTCGCCTCCCGCCGCTCCCGGGCGGAACTCAACCGGCCTTACCCGTGGTGGCCTTCCCCCATACGCCGCCGGACGTGCGCAACGACCCTGCCGGGTCCGGCGCCAGGCAACGCGTCCAACTCCTCAACCAGATTCTGGTTCAGTGCGAGTCGGCCGACGCGACCCGCAGCCGGACGGTGACCAACGCGGCACGCTTCCTCGCCACCGCGGGGGAAGGCCTGCTCGATGTGGCGCGCCGCGACCTGGCGGAATTCGAGGCGTGGAAGGGTGCTGTGCAGGGCGGGCGGCTGGCGTTCGAGGAACGCTACCGCAACGAGTACCTGAGCGGCGAGCAGTTCCGCCGCTTCGACCGCTACCGCGAGCAACTGGTGGAGCTCGTCGAGCTCCCCGGGGCCGGCCGGGTGTGGGGCAACGTGATGTGGGTGCTCCGCGCCCCGTACCGCTGGGGCCGCGACACACTGACGCGGCTCATCGTGCGGCCCGAGGTGTTGAACCTGTCCGAGAAGACCGTCCTCGACGCGGCCCTCCTCGGCTGGCTCGACGGGCTGCGTGCCGAGGCGCTGAAACGGGCGGCGTCGCACCCGGTGTGGAAGGCGGCGGCGCGCGGCTTCGACGGCCCGTTGTCGGCCGACGCGCGCGACCGCTTCCAGCAGGCGTACCGCACCTTCGAGTTGAAGGAGACCGACGACCTGGAGGCGACCGGCCGGCAGCTGGTCGCCCACCTGGAGGGGAACCCGGCGCTGCTGTACGCCCTCCGCGGCGGGAAGCTCGCCGCGGACGCGGCCGTGGTCGGCGCCGCCGTGTGGTTTACCTGGCCGCCGGGGTGGATGCTGGTGCTGCTGATTCCGCTGGGGGTGTCGGCGACGCACCAGACTGCGGAGCTCGCCGCCCGCGGCGCGGCGGAGGCGGCGCGGCTGAAGGTGCGGAACCACCGCGAGTCGCTGGTGAGCGAAACGCTCACGGCGCCGCTCGCGGTCTGGCTCGCGGACTGGCCGGCGACCGGCGGGACGGCGTTCGAGAAGCTGCAACAGGTGTTGGGGCGGGTGCCGCAACTGATCCGGCAACTGGACGAACGGGTGACGGCGAAGCTGGCGAAATGACTCGCCGCTTGCGGCGACGCACCGCGGTGCGTCGCCGCAAGCGGCGGGGGGCGAATCTACCCGCCACCACTTACCCGCGCTGGACGGCCTGGAACAGCTCGCTCATCTTCATCCCGAGCGCCAGACAGATGCGGTACAGCGTCTCGATCGACGCCGAGTTCTTGCCGAGCTCGATCTGGCTGAGGTAGCCGAGCGACACGCCGGTCCGGTCGCTCATGTTCGACAGCGTCAGGCCCAGCGCCTTGCGGCGCTCGCGGATGGCGTTGCCGAGGCTCTCGCGGAGGGCCGACTCGGTCATCCGCAGCAGGCCTTTGCCCTCCAGGCAGCGGAACACCACCTCGCGGAGTTGGTCCACCTGGAACGGCTTCGTCAAGTAGTCGAACGTGCGTGCCCGTAGGCAGCTGAGGGCGCTGTCCACCGACGGGTAGCCGGTGACCACAACGACGTTGGCGTCCGGCTGCAACTCCCGCACCCAGGCGAACACCTGCTCCGCGTCAACGCCCGGCAGGACGTAGTCGAGGATGACCAGGTGGTACCGGCCGGCCCGCAGCACCGACTCGACCAGCGCCGGGTCCGACACCGTGTCGATGACGAAGTCGCGGTTGGCCAGGGCCGACTGCATGACGGCGCAGGTGGGCGGGTCGTCGTCGATGACGAGGATGCGGATGTCCCCGGACGACTGCAATTCGAGCAGCGGGGCGGCGGGGGCGCGGGCCGGCCGCGGCGTCTGAATCAGGCGGTCCTCAACATCGAACGGCATCGATTAGCCTCGGCTGGTGGCGTGTGGGTGGGGCCGGACGGCGTCGGCGAGCGACGTGGGGTGGGCCGGCGGCGGAGTGGACGACGCGACAGGGGATCGGTGGGCGGCCAGGGGGAGCGCCACGCGGGCCACGGTGCCCGAACCCGGCGGGGGGGCCGGGTCGAGCTGAACGCCCCCGCGGTGGGCGGACAGGATGCGGAACGCCACCGCGAGTCCGAGCCCGCGGTGCCGAACCTTGGTCGTGAAGAACGGCTCGGCGATCAGCCGCCGCCGCACCTCCGGCTTGATGCCGGTCCCGGTGTCGGTGACGGTCACGATCACGTGCGGCCCGGCCTCGGCCTTCCCGAGGTAGCCACGGGCCTCGGCCGTACTGAGGTCGGCCACCCGTGCCGCGACGCGGACCAACCCGCCCTGCGGGCACGCCTCAACCGCGTTTTCCAGCAGGTGGCCGAGGGCCGTCTGTAGCAGCGCCGCCTCGACGGCCACGGCGGGCAGCCCGCCCGGCAGGTCTTTCTCGAACCGCAGGTTCGGGTGCATCAGCGGCCGCAGGCGAGTTTCTTCGCGGCCGAGCGTGGCGACCACCGAGCCGGGGTTCGGCCGCGCGTGGCCCGCACGGCTGAGCGAGTGCAACTGCTGGGTGAAGGTGATGCCGCGCTGCCCGACCTTGGCGATCTCGGCGACGAAACTCTGTGCCTGCGACCCGGCGGGCAGCAGCGGTGCGGCGAGGTCGGAGTAGCCGATGATGCCGGTGAGGATGTTGTCGAAGTCGTGCGCCATACGCCCGGCGACGACGGCCGCGTCCGCGAGCCGCTGTTCGAGCCGGTCGGCGTCCACCACGGGGCCGACGAGCGCGGCCGCGGCGGGCGAACGCTCCAGCGCCTTGCCGGCGAGGGCGATGTACGCCTGGTCGGTGTCGCTCCACGTCTGGCCCGCGGCGCGCTCGGCCCACAGCACGGCTGGCACGCGGCCGGAGAACTGTACCGGCGCGTACACGCGGCCTGCGGTGTGGCTGGTGGCGACGAACGCCGTCGCCTCGCCGGCCCGAAGGCGCGTGAGTACCTCGGGCAGTTCCGGCGGCAGCACGGCGTCCGACACGAAGCCGGTAGGGGCGACGCGGACGACGGCGGGGCCGGATTCCGCGGCCCAGACGAACCCGGCGGCGCGCCACCCGCAAGCCCGCACCCACCCAGCGAGGAGGGCGTCGAAGGCGGAGGGCTCGGCGGCGTCCTGCCACCAGCTCGGCAGATATGCCAGGGCGGCGGGAATGCCGGGCGTGGTCATGAGGTGCGTCTCCGGGCCGCCGCGGTCGCGTCACTTTGGCGTGGGCTGAATCACCAGTTCAACTGGTATCTAGAACGGCGCCCTGCCAAGTCAACCGAAACGGTCTGCCGGGATGAGAATGGTCGCAACGGTTCTGCCGGGGGCGGAGGGGCAGGTCCGACTTCGGATTCCACCGTTCGGAGTTGAGAATGGGCGGGAAGCCCGCTACGACCGGCGGGCTACCACCGTGCCTTACTTCTTGCCCGGCTCCTTCGGGTCCACCTTCTTCTCGATCCGCCGCACGGCGGCGGCGGCGGCCTGCCGCACCTTCACCTGGGGGTCGCTCTGCCGTGCCCGCAGCGCGCCGGTGATGAGAGCGTCGCCCTTCGCCAGGGTGCCGAGCGCCCCCAACTCCTCGACGGCCGCGAGCCGCACCTCGAACTCCGGGTCGGCCTCCATCACTTTGACCACGTCGGCCGCCCGCGCCTTCAGACCGTCGGGCCCGAGGACGGCGGCGAACGCCCGGACCGCGTCCTCACGGAACGCCTTGTCCGGGTTCGCCGTCGCCGCCTTCAGGAGCGGGTCGGCCGCGGCCTTCGCGGGCGGGCCGAACGAGCCGAGGGTCCGCACCGCTCCGGTGCGCGTCTCGGCGTCGGCGTCGGCGGTCGCCCCGGCGAGCATGGCCACGACCGCGTCCGATTTGTCGCCCAGTAGCTTGAGAGATCCGACGACCTCACGGCGGACCTCGACGTCGGGCTCGCGTCCGAACCGACCGGCGAGCGCGGCGGCGACGAACGACGGGTTGTCCGGCCCGACCCGGCCGAGGGCGAACACCGCCGCCTGCCGTACCGGCTTCTCTTTGTCGTCGAGCAACGGCAGCAGGTCGTCCGCCGAATCCTTCGCGTCCTTGCCGGCGCGGGCGAGCGCCTCCGCGGCCGCGACCTTCGCCAACGGGTCGGGGTCTTTCAGAACGCCCGAAAGCGGCTCGACCGCTTTCTTGGCCACGTCCGGGAAGCGGGATAGCGCCAGGGCCAGCTCCTTGCGGACGGCCGCCTCTTTCTCCTCCGCGAATGCCGCGGACACCTCCTTGGCGAGCACCGCGGCGGTGTCGGGCGGGAGGCTGCCGAACGTGCGCACGCACTGGGCGCGGACGGCGGCGCTGGTGTCCACCTTCATGGACCGCACGAGATCCGGCAGGGCGTCCTTGTGCTGGTGCTTGAGCCAGAGCGGCCCGAGCGCGGCGGCCGCCTGGGCACGCTTGCGCGGGCTGGGGTCGTTGCGGAGGGTGCTGAACCACTCGGACGCCTTCTTGCCGTCCACCACGGGGTCGCTGTCCTGCGCGGCGGCGAGGCTAGAGACGAGGGCGAGTAGAAGGGCGGCGCGGCGCATGGCGAAACCTCCGGGGCCGGGTGCATGATAAGACGGCCGGCGGCCGGAGGACAAACGGTTTTGGCAGGAGCGCCCGAGGGCCGACACGAGCCCGCGGGCGCTTCGTATCAGCTACACCCGCTGGTCGCCCCGCAGGTGTCGCACTTCGCACACGCCCCGCTTCGCACGAGCGTCAACTGGCCGCACTCGGAGCACGGGTCGCCCTCGTACCCCTTCGCGCGGGCCTGCCGAATCTTCTCCTCGCGCGAGTTCGGCGCCGGCGCGTAGGCCGTCACCCGCGGCGGCGGCGCCGCCGCCGCGACCGGCGCGGCGACGACCGCCGGCTTCGCGCTGCCGTTCGCCACCGGCGCCGGCGTGGGCGCTGCCCCGGGCCGGGCGTGCGACGACCGCGGCGGCGCGAGCGACGACTTCGGCGCGGCCGACTCCGCGGCGCTCACCGTGCGCGTGCTGACGACCTCCTCCGAGTCGAAGTCCGGGTCGTCCTCGTCGTCGTGGAGTGCGTCGGCCCGCAGGTCTTCGGGGAGCACGTGGGCCAGATCCTTGCGGTCCAGGTACGTGATCGCCAGCTCCCGGAAGATGTAGTCGATGATCGACGTGGACATCTTGATGTACGGGTTCCCCTGCACGATCCCGTTCGGCTCGAAGCGGGTGAACAGGAAGGCGTCCACGTACTCCTCGAGCGGCACGCCGTGTTGCATGCCGAGGCTCACCGCGATGGCGAAGCAGTTCGTCATGCTGCGGAACGCGGCCCCCTCCTTGTGCATGTCGATGAAGATCTCGCCTAGGGTGCCGTCCTCGTACTCGCCGGTGCGGATGTACATCTTGTGGTTGCCGATCCGCGCCTTCTGCGTGTACCCGGCCCGCCGGTCCGGCAGCCGCCGCCGCCGCGCGATGTAGCGGTGGACGATCTTCTCGGTGATCTTCTCGGCCGCCGCCACGGCGGCCGGCTTCGGTGGCTGCGCCGCGACCGCCGGTTCCGGCTCGGCCGACACGCTCGCCAGCAGCGCCGCCTCCGGGGAGTCGGCGACGGAGTTCAGCGGCTGGCTCAGCTTGGACCCGTCGCGGTACAGGGCGTTGGCCTTCGTCATCAGCTGCCAGCTCAGCCAGTACGCCCGCTTCACCTCCTCGACGGTGGCGTCGTTGGGCATGTTGATCGTCTTCGAGATGGCCCCGCTGATGAACGGCTGCGCGGCCGCCATCATGCGGATGTGCGACTCCCAGGAGAGGAACCGCCGGCCGAGCTTGCCGCACTTGTTGGCGCAGTCGAAGATCGGGTAGTGGTCCGGCTTCAGGTGCGGCGCCCCTTCGATGGTCATCGTGCCGCACACGAAGGTGTTCGCCTCCTCGATCTGCTTCCGCGTGAAGCCGAGGTGCGTGAGGAGGTCGAAGCCGGGGGCGTTCTGCACGGCCTCCGGGATCTTGAGCACGTCGTTGAAGAGGGTGTCGCCGAGGGTCCAGCGGTTGAACACGAACGGCAACTCGAACGCGCCGGGGAGCGTCTCCTCGACCTTCAGGATGATTTCGTCCGTGAAGCCCTTCGCCTTGAGGCTAGACGGGTTGATGTGCGGGCACCCCTGGAGCGTGGCGGCGCCGCGGCAGTGGCGGACGATGTCGTCCACCTGCCACGGGGCGTAGCCGAGCTTGGCGAGGGCGGGCGGCACCGACTGGTTGATGATCTTGAAGTACCCGCCGCCGGCCAGCTTCTTGAACTTCACGAGTGCGAAGTCGGGCTCGATGCCGGTGGTGTCGCAGTCCATGATGAGGCCGATGGTGCCGGTCGGCGCCACGACCGTGACCTGGGCGTTGCGGAAGCCGTGCCGCTCCCCCAACTCCAGCATCCGGTCGCTCTCGAACCGCGCCGCCGCGAGTAGGTCCGGCGGGCAGTAGCGGGCGTCGATGCCGACCGGGGTGACGGTGAGCCCCTCGTACTCCGCGGGGGCGGCGTTGAAGGCCGCGCGGCGGTGGTTGCGGATCACCCGGAGCATCGCGTCCTTGTTCGACTCGTAGCGGGCGAACGGGCCGACCTCCGCGGCGATCTCGGCGCTGGCGGCGTAGGCCCCGGCGTGCATGATCGCGGTAAGCGCCCCGCACTGCGCCCGGCCTTCCGCCGAGTCGTAGGGGATGCCTTGCACCATGAGGAGCGCGCCGAGGTTCGCGTAGCCGAGGCCGAGGGTGCGGAAGTCGAACGACTTCCGGGCGACGCTGACGCTCGGGAACTGGGCCATGTAGACGCTGATTTCGAGGATCAGCGTCCAGATGCGGACGGCGTGGCGGTACGCCTCGATGTCGAACTTGCCGGTCTTGACGTCGTAGTAGGTCAGGAGGTTGAGCGATGCGAGGTTACACGCCGTGTCGTCGAGGAAGGCGTACTCGCTGCACGGGTTAGTGGCGTTGATGCGGCCGTCGGCGGGGCAGGTGTGCCACTCGTTGAACGTGCTGTCGAACTGCACGCCGGGGTCGGCGCAGCTCCACGCCGCGTACGCGATCTGGTCCCACAGCTCGCGGGCCTTCAGCGTCTTCCTCGGCCGCGGGGCGCGGCCTTCCTTCGCCGCCTTGTCCAGTTCCGTCCGCCAGTACAGGTGCCACGGGCCGTCGCCCTCGACCGCCTTCATGAACTCGTTCGTGATCCGCACCGAGTTGTTGCTGTTCTGGCCCGACACCGTGTAGTACGCCTTCGAGTTCCAGTCGGTGTCGTACTCCTCCACCTCCAGGTGCGTGAACCCCTGCTTCGCCAGTTGCATCACCCGCGCGACGTAGTTCTCGGGGATGAGCGCGACGCGCGAGTCGAGGACGGCCTTCTTCAGCCCCGGGTTCTTCGCCGGCTCGAACCGCTCGGCCGCGGTCGGGTGCGTGTGGATCGCCGTCAGGATGGCGTTGAGGTGCTTGTTCATCAGCCGCGACCCGGTGACCAGGTCCGCGACCTTCTGCTCCTCGGTGACCTTCCAGTTGACGAACTCCTCGATGTCCGGGTGGTCCAGGTCGAGGACGACCATCTTGGCCGCGCGGCGGGTGGTGCCGCCGCTCTTGATCGCGCCGGCGGCGCGGTCGCCGATCTTGAGAAAGCTCATGAGGCCCGACGACTTCCCGCCGCCGGAGAGCGGCTCGCCCTCGCCGCGGAGCTTGGAGAAGTTCGAGCCGGTGCCGCTGCCGTACTTGAAGATGCGGGCCTCGCGGACCCACAGGTCCATGATGCCGCCCTCGTTCACCAGGTCGTCGGTGACCTCCTGGATGAAGCAGGCGTGCGGCGCCGGCCGCTCGTAGGCCGAGCCGCTGCGCGTGACCTCGTTCGTGGCGGGATCAACGTAGTGGTGCCCCTGCGGCGGCCCCTCGATCCCGTAGGCCCAGTGGAGGCCCGTGTTGAACCACTGCGGGCTGTTCGGCGCCGCCATCTGCGTCGCCAGCATGTAGCAGGTTTCGTCGTAGAACGCGCGGGCGTCGCGCGGGCCGCTGAAGTAGCCGCCCTTCCAGCCCCAGTACGCCCAGCAGCCGGCGAGGCGGTGGAAGACCTGCCGGCTGTCCGTCTCGCCGCCGAGCGGGGCGTCGCCGTCGGCCGCGGCGCGCTGGAGCCACTGCGGCACCGCGTCCTCGTGGACGCGCGCGGTGCGCGCGGGGACGCCGGCGCGGCGGAAGTACTTCTGCGCCAGGATGTCCACCGCCACCTGCGACCACCCGGCGGGGACCATCACGTCCTTCATCTCGAACACCACCGACCCGTTCGGGTTGACGATCTTCGAGGTCCGCGGGGCGAAGGTAATCCCGGCGAACGGGTCCTGGCCTTCGCGGGTGAAGCGACGAGTGATCTGCATCTGCGAATCCGCCTCTGGGTAACCCGGCCCGCGGTGTCGCGCGCGGCCGGACTTCATCTTGCCTTCACGCCGGACGTGGGGGATCGTGACTCGCCGCCCGGGCGCCCGGAAGTTCCGACCGGCAGCGCTAAGGCCGCGCCAACCGAAACACCCGGCACGACTCACCGCAACGGAATGGTCAACCGGCACCCGTGGGTGGAATAATGCCGCTCCGTGGCAGGTGGTGCGTGGCTCGGCGTTGGGTCGAAACGAGTTGATCCCGGGTGACGTTGTATGCCACGCCCGACGCCAACGGGGTCCGGTCCGCGGGCCCACCCGCGGCGAGCCGACGTGAAACGCGGCAAACGGTGATGAGCTCCTGTTCGGGGAGAAGTTTCTGTTTTCATGACCGACGCCGGAAGCCCGCTCTACCCCCTCACTGTAGCGCCGGGCACCCACCCTTGCACAGAGCTTTTTTCGGCCCCGGCGGGGCCGCGGCAGGAGAAGACTCGGGTCTGATTCTGGCCCGCCGTCCGTGTCGCGACAGAGAGTCTCAAGTTGCCGCAAGCGCGGTCCGTGCGGATGCGGGCTACCGCGAACGGGTCACAATTCACCTCCGCCGGGTACGAGTGTCGGTCCTGCCGCCTCGGGGCTGTGGTTTCCTGGCTCGCTTCGCCAGTCGGTGTGGCGAGCGACCCCGCCGCGACCGACGGTCGAAAACTCCGGTGCGGTCGTGGTGCGTTCCTCGGCGGGTCTCGTTGTCGTATCCTGCCCGGGACGCCCAGGCGGTGTGGCGGGTCCGCGTCGTCGCCCGGCGGAACGGAGGCTGCCAATGCGCGTGCTGATCACCGGCGGGGCCGGGTTCATCGGCTCACACCTGTGCGAGCGGTTCCTGGCTGATGGCCACACGGTCGTGGCCGTCGATAACCTGCTGACCGGCCGCCTGGAGAACCTCGACCCGTTCCGCGCCGACCCGCGGTTCCGGTTCGTCGGCCACGACATTTCCGCGCCTCTCAAGGTGAAGGAGCCGCTCGACGCGGTGCTCCATTTCGCGAGCCCGGCGAGCCCGGTGGACTACCTGGAACTGCCGATCCAGACGCTGAAGGTGGGCTCGCTCGGCACCCACAACGCCCTCGGCATTGCCAAGGCGCACGGGGCGCGGTTCCTGCTAGCGAGCACGTCCGAGGTGTACGGCGACCCGCTGGAACACCCGCAGACGGAGGCGTACTGGGGGAACGTGAACCCGGTGGGCGTACGCGGCGTGTACGACGAGGCGAAGCGGTTCGCCGAGTCGATGACGATGGCCTATCACCGCGTCCACGGGCTCAACACGCACATCGTCCGCATTTTCAACACGTACGGCCCGCGGATGCGGCTGAAGGACGGCCGGGTTCTTCCAAACTTCATGGACCAGGCTCTACGCGGCGAGCCGTTGACCGTTTACGGTGACGGCTCGCAGACCCGTAGCTTCTGCTACGTGACGGACCTTGTTGACGGCATCGTCCGGCTGTTGATGACGGACGAGCACGACCCGGTGAACGTCGGCAACCCGGCGGAGATCACCATCCGCCAGTTCGCGGAGGAGATTCTGGCCCTGTGCGGCCGGCCGGGCACGATCGAGTACCGGCCGCTGCCGCAGGACGACCCGAAGGTGCGCCAACCGGACATCACCCGGGCCCGGCGCTTGTTGGGATGGGAGCCGAAGGTGGACCGCGCCGAGGGGTTGAAGCGGACCATGGCGTACTTCCGAGGACTCGTCCGGGAGTGACCCGCGGCGTAGACGAGTATGTTTTCGTGGAGCCTCGCCCCGTGACGCCGCCGCCGGTGGACCCGCGTGTGGTATTGGCCGCCGAGCGGACCCTGCTGGCGTGGGTCCGGACCGGCCTCGCGCTGATGGGGTTCGGGTTCGTCGTGGCCCGGTTCGGTCTATTTCTCCGCGAACTCGCCGCGGCCCGCGCCGGTCCCGTGCCGGAGGGTCGCGTCGGTTCGATGTGGCTCGGCGTCGGCCTGGTGCTGCTCGGCGTCTTTGTGCTCGGACTGGCCGGCTGGCGGCACTGGCGCTACACGCGCACGCTCCTGTCCGGTGGCGACACCTCTGCTCCCGGTCAGGGGTTCGGCCTTGTAGTAACGACCGTGCTGGCGGCAGGTGGGGTCGGGCTCGCGGCGTACCTGTTGGGGTCGCCATGATCGGTGCACGGGGATCGTGTCCCCGCGGGATTCGCACCTCGGAACCGCCGTCGTCGGCTGCCTAAGGTGACCGGAGGATCTTCCCTTGCTCCCGCTCCGGAAGCGGCTCGCGGCCGAAGCGATCGGCACGTTCGCGCTCGTGTTCGCCGGGACAGCTGCCGTCGTCGTGAACGCCACCGGGGCGGTGTCGCACGTCGGCGTGGCCCTCACGTTCGGCCTCGTCGTGTTCGCGCTAATCGCCGCCCTGGGCGACGTGTCCGGGGCGCACCTGAACCCGGCCGTGACACTCGCGTTCCGCCTCGCCCGCCGCTTTCCGGGCCGTGAGGTGCTCCCGTATGCCGCAGCCCAGTGCGCGGGGGCCCTCGCGGCGAGTCTGACCGTTCGCGCCTTATTCCCCGACGCCGTCAGCCTCGGCGGCACCGCGCCGTCGGGCCCCGAATCGCAGACGTGGGTTCTGGAACTGATGCTCACGGCCGGGCTCATGTTCGTGATCCTGGGCGTTTCAACCGGTGCGAAAGAGAAGGGGATCACGGCCGGACTGGCGATCGGCGGCGTCGTCGCGCTCGAGGCGTTGTTCGCCGGGCCGGTCAGCGGTGCGTCGATGAACCCCGCCCGGTCGCTCGGACCGGCCCTGGTCGCCGGCCAACTCGGCGGGCTGTGGCTCTACCTGACGGCCCCCGTCGTCGGCGCCGCGCTCGCCGTACCCGCGTGCCGCTGCGTCCGCGAGACCGGCTGCTGTTCCGCCACCGCCCCGGAGTGACGTAATGTTGCTGAGCGAGTTCAAGGCGCTACTGGACGCACACCCGGAGGCCGGGCTCCACCTGATGCTCCCCGACGGCGACTTCGTCCCCGCCCACTTCCACGTCACCGAGGTGGGCCGCGTCGCGAAAGACTTCATCGACTGCGGTGGGGTACAACGCTCGTCCCGCAGTTGCGTCCTCCAGGTGTGGGTGGCCGACGACACCGCCCACCGGCTCGACGCCGGCAGGCTGGCGCGGATTGTTCGACTGGGCGCCCCGGTACTCGGCACCGACGACTTGCCGATCGAGGTCGAGTACGACGCCGGCGTCATCACCCAGTTGCCGGTAACGGCCGCGGAGGTTACCCCGGCAGGGTTGCTATTCCACCTCGGCGGCAAGCACACGGCCTGCCTCGCGCCGGACCGCTGTGGCGTGGCCGGGTGTTCCTGACGCCCCTGGAGATTCCCGCGTGAGCGACGTGAAGCGCGTGCTGTTCGTGTGCGTCGAGAACGCCAACCGCAGCCAGATGGCCGAGGCGTTCGCCCGGATGCTCGGCGGCCCCGCCGTCGAGGCGTACAGCTCCGGGTCGCGGCCGTCGGGGGTCGTGAACCCGAAGGCGGTCGCGGCGATGGCCGAGCTCGGCTACGACCTTACGACGCACGGGTCGAAGCCCCTTACCGAGTTGCCCGACGTGCCGTTCGACTTCGTCGCCACGATGGGCTGCGGCGACGCCTGCCCGCTCGTCCGAGCCGCGGTGCGAGCCGACTGGCAGATCCCCGACCCGAAGCATATGCCGCCGGAGGAATTCCGGGTCGTCCGCGACTTGATCCGCGGGAAGGTGCGCGAGGCTCTCGAGAGCATCGGCGTGGCGGTGACTGCGTAAACTGGAAGGGACACACCCTCCCCGTGGGCCGCACATGGCGACGCTCGTCCAGGCCGTCCGGATGGCCCTCCACTACGGCGAGACGCACCTCGGCGTGACCGACATCTTCGGAGAGGACGTGGGGCCGCCGCTCGGCGGCGTCTTCACCGCCACGCAGGGGTTGAAGACCGCGTGGAACTCGCCGCTCGACGAGCGCGGCATCCTCGGCACGGCGATGGGCATCGCCTACGCCGGCGGCCGGCCGGTGTGCGAGATCCAGTTCGCCGACTACGCCTTCAACGCCATCGACGTGTTCAAGATCGCCGGCAACCAGCGCTGGGCCGGCGCCGGCGGGTACGACATGCCGATCGTCGTGATGACGCCCAACGGGGCCGGCATCCGCGGAAGCCTGTACCACTCGCACAGCTTCGAGAGCTGGGCCAGCCGGCTCGGCGGGTGGAAGGTGGTCATGCCGTCCAACCCGCTCGACGCGTACGGACTCGTCACCGCCGCCATCATTGACCCCAACCCCGTACTCGTACTGCTGCCGAAGGCGCTGCTGCGGGTGAAGGGCGACAAGCTTCTCCCCGGCGAGCCGGCCGACGCCGAGGAGCTGGCACGGATGATCGACGCGCCGATCGGCGACCGCTCGGCGTGGAAGCCGCAGTGGCCGGACCTTCGGGAACACGTCGTTCCCATCGGCCGGGCCGATCTGATTCGGGAAGGCGGGAGCGGAACGGTGGTAAGCTACGGGCGGCCGCTGCCGTTGTGCGCGCAGGCCGCCGACGAACTGGCCCGCGAGGCCGGGCACGCGTTCGAGGTGATCGACCTGCGGAGCATCTTCCCGTACGACTGGCCCCTGCTGTCGGCGAGCGTGCTCAGGACGGGCCGGCTGCTGATCGTGAACGAGGACACGGAGGTGACGAACTTCGGCGAGCACCTGCTCCGCCGGGTCGTGGACGAACACTTCTACGACCTGGCGGTCCGGCCGCGGTGCCTGATGGGGAAGCACCTGCCGGGGATCGGTATGAACACGGTGTACGAGTCGAACAGCGTGCCGCAGCTCGCGGACATCAAGGAGGCGATGCGCGAGCTGGCGACCGAGCCGGCGTGACTACCGCTTGCCGTTCGGGTAGATGGCCCCGACCACGCCCTTGAACTCGTCCGGCGACAGCTTCTTGTCGCCGTCGGCGTCCAGGCTCTTGAAGATGAACGGCAGGTCCGGCGCCTCCTTGTCCTTCGCGGCCTTACCCTTCGGCGCCGGTTCGACAGACAGGATGCGGCCGAACTCGTCGCCGTCCAGGAGCAAATCCTTGTTGGTGTCGAGCTTCTTGAACAGCACGCCGGTGTCCAGCGGTTCGAACTTCGCCTTGGCCTTCGCCGTCACCTTGGCGGTCGCCTTCGTGGTACCTTTCGCCGCCGCGGTGGCCTTGGCCTTCGCCTTCGCCTTGTCCTGAGCTTCGAGCGGGTCGGACCCGATCATCAGGACCGCCGCCAGCGTCGCCCCGGCGGCCAACGTCATTCGCGCGAACATGCTCGTATCTCTGAAGGACGTGATACCCGTTGGAACCCCGGACGACCCGGCGGGTTCCGCCCGCGGCGCGGATTTCCTGAAACCCGTTGTGGGCCAGAGCGGGTAACTTAAGTCGCGCCTCCCTTTCCCGGACCGCCCCCATGATCCGCCCGGCCGCACTCCTCGTTCTCTTCGCGGTCGCGCCGGCCGCCCGCGCCAACACCCCCGATCCGCTCCGCTTCGTTCCCGCGAAGGCGGGGTTCTTCCTGAAGTTCGAACGCCCGCGGGCCCTGGCCGAAGCTGTCACCGGCCTCGACGCCGTGAAGTC
Source organism: Gemmataceae bacterium (assembly GCA_046350095.1). GTDB lineage: Bacteria > Planctomycetota > Planctomycetia > Gemmatales > Gemmataceae > Urbifossiella. Next base: position 183,599 of record JAXMBA010000007.1, on the reverse strand, counting down.
GGCCCCGAACCTCGGCCCCGTCCGCGACGTGCTCGACAGCCCGGTTGTCCGCCGCGGGCTCCAACTGCTCGGCTACGTGGAGCGTGAGCTCGGTGCGAAGTGGCCCGAGTTGCTGGACCAGGTCGCCGGCGGCGGGGCGGTCGTGGCCGGCCAGCTCGGCGAAGGCGATCAGCCGGCCCTGCTCGTGGTGCAGGGGACGAACGAGCCCACGGTCCGGAAGGCGTTCGACCTTGTGATCCGGGCACTGGACGAAGAACTGGAGCGGCAGGGGTCGAAGGACAAGGTCGCCCGTGGCACGCAGGCCGGCGCCGACACCGCCCGGCTCGGGAAGGATTTTTTCGCCGGCCGCATCGGGGCCGCGCTGCTCATCTCCAACCGCGCCGAGACGCTGACCGCGGCGCTGGCTCAGCCGGCGGACCGTGCGGGGTCGCTGGCCGCGAAGCCGAGCGTCGAGGCGGCACGGGCGGCGCTGCCCGCCGACCCGTTGGCGTGGGTGTGGGTTGATTTCGCCGCCGTCCGATCGGCGCAGGCCACCCGCGACTTCCTCGACAGCACCCGCAACGACTTCCTGTTCCAGATGGTTCTCGGCGGTACGATGGCGTCGCTGCGGCAGTCCGACTTCGTCGCCGCCGGGCTCCACCGCGAGGGGCGTGGGTTTCGGTTCGCGGTGCGGCTGCCGGGCGGCCGCGGCGGCTTCCCGGCCGGCTACGCCCTCCACACGCCGGCCGACACCGGCCCCGGTTCGCTGCCGCTGCTGGAGCCAGCGGGCGTGGTGTACAGCCAGAGCTTCTACCTCGACTTCGGTCACGCTTGGACCCGGCGCGGCGACCTGTTCACCGCCGAGATGGTCGGCCAACTCGACAAGGCCAACGCCGACCTGTCGAAGCTGTTGCCGGGATCCGCAAAGTTCAGAGAACTGCTGGAGGCGTGGGGGCCGCACCACCGGCTCGTCGTCGTGAACCGCACGACGCAGCCGTACAAGACGGCCCCCGGACAAGTTCTGCCAGGCTTCGGTTACGTGGCCTCGGCGCGCGACCCGAAGTTCCTCACGGGCGTGCCGGCGACCATCCGCGCCGGGGCGCTCATCGCCAGCCTTCAGCTCGGCCTCAAGATGACGGAAGCGACACACGACGGCGTCAAGATCGTCGGCTGGCGATTCCCCGAGAACAAGGCGCTGGACGGCGACCCGGACGGGCTGCGGTACAACTTCGAGCCGTGCTTCGCGGTCGTCGGCGACAGCCTCGTCGTGGCCAGCACCGTGGACGTGTGCAAGGGCCTCATCCCGGAAGTGAGGCGGACTGCGGCGCTGCCCGGCAGCGCGGCCGTGTGGCGGGGCAAGGGATACGCGACCGGAGCGGCCGACGCCCTGGCGGGTGTGCCGGAGCCGTTCATCACCGACGCGGTGCTGCGGAGTGGCGTCGGCCTCGCGGACGCGCGGAAGCAGGTGGACGCGCTGACCGCATGGGTGCGCGGCCTCGGCACCGCCTGCGCCGAGCTCGACATCGGCCGCAACGTGTACCGGGCGGACGTGATCTGGGAGCCGAAGTAACCTCATGCTCGACCCCTACCTCCCCACCGCCGCCGACCCGTGGGACCGCCGCAAGGCCGGTCACCTCCTCCGCCGCACCGGCTTCGGCCCCACGCATGCCGAACTCGACGCCGCCGTGCGCGACGGTTTCGAGGCGACGCTGCAGCGCGTCCTGACCGGCCGCCCCGAGTCGGACGACTTCACGCGCACGTCCGACTTCATGGCGAGCGAGCGGAGCTTGCCCGCTGGCGCCCCGCTGCCGCGGCTGACGGCGTGGTGGCTCGACCGGATGCTCAAGACGGCGCACCCGCTCCGCGAGAAGCTGGCGCTGTTCTGGCACAACCACTTCGCGACCAGCCACGCCAAGGTCGGCAACGCCAGGTTCATGCTCGGCCAGTACCGCCTGATTCACCGCCACGCCCTCGGCAGCTTCCGCGACCTGCTCGTCGAGATGGGCACCGACCCGGCCATGATGGTGTGGCTCGACACCACCGAGAGCGTCCGCGGCCGGCCGAACGAGAACTACGCCCGCGAGCTGATGGAACTGTTCAGCCTCGGCATCGGCAACTACACGGAAACCGACATCCGCGAGGCGGCGCGGGCGTTCACGGGCTACAAGGTGACCGGCGGCGCGGCCGTGTTCACCCCCCGCGACCACGACCCGTCGCCGAAGACGGTGTTCGGCCGCACCGGCCCGTTCCGCGGCGACGACATCGCCCGCATGTGCCTCGACCACCCGGCGTGCGCGCGGTTCGTGATGCGCAAGCTGTACCGGTTCCTGGTCAGCGAGGCCGAGCCGCCGGCCGCCGAGGTGCTGGACGCGCTGGCGACGCAGTTCCGCGAGAGCGGCTACGACACCGGCCGCGTCGTGGCGACGGTTCTGCGGTCGAAGCTGTTCTTCAGCGCGGCCGCGTACCGGCAGCGGATCAAGCCGCCGGTCGAGTTCGCGCTCGGCATCGTCCGCGGGCTCGAAGCGACGGTCGGCACGCTGCCGCTGGCCGAAGCGCTGCCGGGGCTCGGGCAGGTGCCGTTCGCCCCGCCGTCGGTGAAGGGCTGGGACGGCGGCCCGGCCTGGCTGAACGCGCAGACGCTGCTCGCCCGCAACAACCTGGCGCTCGCCCTCACCAGCGCGGAGGATTCGCGCTTCGGCCGCCGCAGCGACCCCGCCGCACTGCTCGCCCGCCACGGCAAGACGACCGACGCCGACGCGGTCGATTTCCTCCTCGGCGTGTTCCTCCAGGGCGACCTCCCCGCGGCCTCGCGCGAGCGGTTGCTGGCGTATCTGGAGCAAGCCAAGGGCGTGCGCCACCCCGGCTACTGGTCCGCGGCCGACGCCGACGCCCACCGCGCCCGCGCCGTCGCGCACCTGGTGTTGACGCTCCCCGAATACCAGCTCGACTAACCGGAGCCCGCCATGACCGACCGCCGCGAGTTCCTCCGCCGCTCGACGCTGCTCGGGTTCGGCGCCTCCGTCCCCGGCTTCGTCGGCCGGTCGGCGCTGGCCGCGCCGCCGACCGGTGCCGCGGGCAGCCGCGACACCGTCCTCGTCGTCGTCCAGCTGACCGGCGGCAACGACGGGCTCAATTCCGTCGTGCCGTACCGCAACCCCGACTACTACCGCCTCCGCCCGACCATCGCCGTGCCGTGCGAACAGCTCAAGGCCATCGGCAGCGACCTCGGCCTCCACCCCGGCCTCGACATGCTCGCGCGGCTGTTCAACGACCGCGGCGTCGTCTCGGTCGTGCAGGGCGTCGGCTACCCGAACCCGAGCCAGTCGCACTTCCGGTCGATGGACGTGTGGCACGGCGCCAGCACCGCCGAGACCCTGACCGAGGGGTGGATCGGCAAGGCGCTGAAGGCGAAGCCGCTACCGGCGTTCCACCTGACGGCGCCGAACGAGGCCGCGCCGCTGGCCCTCGCCGGGGCGCCAGTGCGGGTGCCGTCGGTGGCGTCGCTCGACGACTTCCGCCTCCGGTTGACCGCCTCCGGGGGCGCCGACACCGCCGCCCAGCGGGGCGTGATGACGGGTGCGGCGCAGCCCGCGCCGGACGCCCGCACCCCAGGTCTGCTCGACTTCGTGGCGCGGACGCAGTTGAACACGTACAGCAGCAGCGACCGCCTCGCCGCGATCGGCCGGGAGTACCAGCCGGCGGTGCCGTACCCGAACACGGCGTTCGCCAACCGCCTGAAACTCGCCGCGCAGCTCATCGACGCGGGCGTCGGCGCCCGCATCTTCTACGTGTCGCTGGAGGGGTTCGACACGCACGCCGGGCAGGGGGGCGCGGTCGGGGCGCACGCCGCGCTGCTGAAGCAGTTCGCCGACGGCGTGTCGTCGTTCTACCGCGACCTGTCCGAGCGCGGGCAGCGGGAGCGGGTGTGCGTGCTGACGTTCAGCGAGTTCGGCCGGCGGGCGCACGAGAACGGCAGCAAGGGGACCGACCACGGGGCCGGCGCCCCGGTCTTTTTGGTCGGCGGCAAGGTGAAGGGCGGCGTGGTCGGCGAGCACCCGCCCATTGTGAACTTGCAGGACGGGAACCTGCCGCACGCGACCGACTTCCGCCGGATCTACGCGGCCGTACTCGACCGCTGGCTCGGCGTGGAGAGCAAGGTGATTCTCGGGGACGGGTTCCCGGCGCTGGACGTGTTCGCGTAGTGGCCGGTGGTGTGGACAGGAGGAAAGCCCGGTGACGGCCGTCACCGGGCTTTGCGGACTTCACTGACCGCGATTCACCGGTCACCGACGACTACTTCTTGTTCCCCGTCTCCGTCAGTTCCATCTTCATCGTCATGGCCATGCCGGCGACCTGGCTCGTCATCTCCATCTTGGCCAGGCCCAACGGCACGTCCTTGCCGACCCACGTCTTCATGTCCATCGTCACCTCGCCGGCCGGCGTCTTCGTCGTCACCTTCATCTTCACCCACTTCGCTTCGTAGCTCTTGCCGCCGACGGTGACCTTCTCCGTCCCCTCGCCGGCCTTCTCGATCTTGGCGTCACTCTTGGCCCCGGCGCCGGCCAGGGCCGTGGGGTCGAACGCCTTGGTCAGGTCGACCTTTTGCGTCTGCTTGGGGATGTCCATGCCGTTCATCTTGCCCGTGATCTCGAGCGTGACCTCCTTGTCGGACGCGGCCTTCACCGTGTTCGTGATCGTCCCCTGGATGTCGATCGTGCCGACCTTCGTGTTCGAGGTGTAGGTGGCGTAGTCGCCGACCTTGGCGTTCTTGAACGGGTGCTGCCCGGCGTCCTGGGCGTGGGCCGCCAGCGGGGCGGTCACCGCGACCAGGGCGGCGAAGAAGCGAAAGCGCATGGGTCGTCCTCGAGTAAAGAATCGCGTCAGCCGATCGCGGCGACGACGGCGTCGCCCATCTGCGTCGTCGTGGCGGTGCCGCCCAGGTCGGGCGTCTTCACCGTACCAGCTGCGAGCACCCGCGACACGGCCGCGCGAACAGCGTCGGCGCTCGCGACGAGGTTCAGGTGGTCGAGCATTAGTGCCGCGCTCAGCACCGCCGCCATCGGGTTGGCGATTCCCTTGCCGGCGATGTCCGGGGCGCTGCCGTGAACCGGCTCGAACATGCTCGGGTACTTCTTCGTCGGGTTCACGTTCGCCGAACTCGCCAGCCCGATGCTGCCGGTCACGGCCGCGCTCAGGTCCGTCAGGATGTCGCCGAACAGGTTGCTCGCCACCACCACGTCGAACGCCTCGGGCTTGCGGACGAAGTCCATCGCGCAGGCGTCCACGAGCAGGCTGTTCGATGTCACGTCCGGGTAGTCCTTGCGGACGGCCTCGAAGGCGTGATCCCAAAGGCCCATGCCGTACACCAGGGCGTTCGACTTGGTGATGCTCGTGAGCCGCTTCCGCGGCCGCTTCCGGGCGGCGTCGAACGCGGCGCGGAGGATGCGCTCGCACCCGCGGCGGGTGAACACGCTCGTTTGAATCGCCACCTCGTCGCCGGTCTGCGGGTAGAGATGGCCGCCGATCGGGGCGTACTCGCCCTCCGTGTTCTCGCGGTACACCAGCATGTCGATCGCGCCCGGCTTCTTGCCGACGAGCGGGCACGGCACGCCGGCGAACAGGTACGCCGGCCGCAGGTTCACGTACTGGTCGAACTTGCGCCGCATTGGCAGGAGCAGTTCGTGGACCGTGATCTTGTCCGGCACGCTCGGGTCGCCGACGGCGCCGAACAGGATGGCTTCGTGGGTCGCCAGCGTGTCCCAGCCGTCGGCGGGTAGCATCCGGCCGGTCTGCTTGTAGAAGGCGGTGGACCACGGCAGCTTGTTCCAGCTGAGTTCGGCGCGGTCGTGCTTCTTCGCCGCGGCCTCGGCCGCCCGGATGGCCTGGTCGATGACCTCCGGCCCGATGCCGTCCCCGCCGATGACCGCGATCCGGTGCCCCGCCATGGAACCCGCCTTGTGGAAGAGGAACGCTCCCGCTACAACCCGCGCCGCCGGGCGCCGCCGGCCGGGCCGCCGCGCGCCCGCGGTCGAATCCGCCCGCCGCGCCTGGACCCTGGACCGCCGGCGGGGAACGATACATCCGGAGGACTATCGATCCCCTGTGGTGTAGCCGCCCCCGGAGGCGGGTCAAGATGACCGCACGAGCCCCAACCGCCGCCCGCCGTCTCGCGGTCCTCGCCGCGGCGTTGGCGCTGGCTCCCGGCTGCAAGAGCAAGGAAGGGAGCACCGCGTCCGGCGGGACGCGGCCCGACCCGCTCGTGGCCGGCCCGGGGCGTATCCCGCGGCAGAACATCCCGCTTCCCGAGAAGGGCGGCACCGCCGGCAACCGGCGCGGTGACCCCCTTCTGGGAGCGCCAGTCGCTCGGCCCAACGACCGCTCCGGTTACACGAACGACCCCGAGCGCTGGAAGGGCGGCCCGTACGTGCCCGGCCCCGGCAGTACCCCCGCGGCGCTGACGAACCGCACGAAGGACGACGGCTTCGGCCTGACGATGGACGGCCACGGCGGCACCCCACTGACGCCGACGGGCGGGTCGGCCGCCGCGGCGACGAGCGTGCCGAGTGGCGCTGAATCGCTGTACGCCGAGTTGAAGCGATACCGTGTGGACCGAGGCGATTACACGGTAACACGCGAGGGCGGGCGGACGCTGTTCCAGGCGCGGGTGCCGCTGCCGGACGGCGGCGTCCGAGGATACACCGGCGCGGGGCCGACCGAGGCCGACGCCATCCGACACGCGCTTGAGCAGATGCGAGGCGACCTGGGGTCGCGGTAGCAAGACGTGATCGACACCCCGAACGCCCACCCGTGACAACGGGTGGGCCTCGGCGTTGGTCACGGCTTCACGAACAGGCCGGCGTCGAGCGTGTCGGAGAGCGTGACCTCGCTCGCCTCGCCCTCCAGGTACAGTTTGCTGTCGCGCTTCACGACGAACTTGAACGACTGCTTCGTCCCCTGCACGTCCTTGTACTCGCTCGGGTACGTCTCTTGGGTCACTTCGCGGCCGCTCCCCTCGTCCTTCACCGTCTGGTCGTAGCGCACCAGCAGGCTGGTGGCCTTGTCGAAGTACAGCGTCACGTCACGGCGGCCCTTCGCGGTGACCTTCACGCCTAGCGCCGCCTTGTCGTTTACCAGCAGCTCGCCGGCCGGAGCCAGGGCGTATCCGCCCCTCGCGCCCACGAGCGGCGTCAGTGACGCGAGGTAGCCCGCGTGCTGCTCCTGTTGGCCCTGGGCGATCTCGTCCTTGCTCATGTCCTTCGTGTCGTTGCCGAACTTGGCCCAGCCCTTGTCGCCGGCCACCACGTTCACAATGCGGAACTTCTGCCCGTCGGCGTCGATTTCGATGTCGGCCTTAACCCTGTCGGCGCCGAACGTGTGGATGGTGCCCGCCATCGGCACCTTCATCCCCATACCGTGGAACGTGCCGCTGAAGGTGACCGCCCCGCCCTTGAACTTGGCGAGGTTCGCGGCCCCGCCGTGGGCCTTGATCGCCTTGTCCACGAGGGCGCGGGCGTCGGCGGCGTCGTCGCCGCGGGCGTAGGTGGTGGCGAACAGCGCGAGCACGAACGACAGGCCGGCCAACCGGGTGCGTGTCATCGGGAACCTCGTCGGGTGAAGCGGACGACGCCGGGTGATTCGCCGGCCGACGAGGAAAATTGTCGCCGGCCTCGTCAGTCGTTCAGTTCCGGCCGCAGGTTCAGGGTGCGGGCGCTGATGCGCGTCAGGAAGCGTGCCTTCTGCGCCGCCGACAGGTCGTTCGTATACCGCTCGCGGACGGCCTCCACCCAGCGCACCTTCCGCTCACCGTAGTCGGTCGCCACGCGCACCAGCACCGGCCGCGGCTCGCACACCGCCGCCCGCAGCTTCGGCTCGAGCTCGGCCTGTGCCAGCACTTCGACGTAGCCGAGGCCGAACGCCTGGGCCAACGCCCGGTAGTCGATCGCCGCCAGCTGCGTTGCCGTGGTGCGGCGGTACGCCGGCATCTGGAGCATCTGCATGTAGTGGTAGGCGTGGTCGTCCAGGATCACGAACGTGACGGGCAGCCCCTCGCGGGCCGCGGTGCTCATCTCGACGGCGGTCATGAGCATGCAGCCGTCGCCGGTCAGCGTGGCGACCTTGCGACCGTGGTGGACCTTCGCAGCGCCGATGGCCGCGGGGATGCTCCAGCCCATCGCCTGGTTGTCCACGGGGTTGAAGTACGTCCGCGGCCGGCAGACGCGAAAATGCTCGGCGGCGAGGTGCTCGGTCACGGACACGTCGGTGAACAGCAGCGCGTCGTCGGGGAGCACGCGGCGCAGGGCCGCGACTACGGCCAGCGGGTCCGCGCCGCACTTCGCCGTGGGGACGGAGCAGAGCGTGCGGTCGGCGTCGGCCTTCAACCGGCGGATGCGCTCGGTGAGGCGCTGGTCCGGGGCGCGGCGCAGCGTGTCGGCGCACGCGAGCAGCCGGCCGAGGAAGACGCCGGCGTCGGCGTGGACGCACACGTCGGCGCGCACGGCCCGGCCGAGGTTGCAGTGATTCGCGTCCACGTGGATGAGGTGCCGCGGCTGCGGGTTGCCGTAGTAGCCGGTCGAAACTTCGGAGTACTTCACGCCGACGGCGAGAACGGTGGTTACGCCGGTGCGCAGCGGGTGCCCGCGCTCGCCCTCGAACGCCGCTTCGGCGATCAGCGAGCCGTGCGGCCCGTAGCCCCAGCCGACGGCGAGCGGGTGTGCCTCGCTGATGACGCCCTTGCCCGACACGCTGGTCGCCACCGGCGCTTGCAGCAACTCCGCGACCGCGGCCAACTCGCCTGGGAAGTTCATGCAGCCGGCGCCGGCATAAATGCCGACGCGCTGGTGCGGGTCGCGCAGGACGGCGTGGGCGCGGCCGAACGCGGCGTCGTCGAAGGGGAGGGCGGGGACGGCCGGCGGCGGGCAGCGGAAGTCGGCGGCCTCGATCAGCAGGTTGTAGGGCACCACGACCGCGACCGGGCCGGGCTCGCCGCACACCGCGGTGACAAAGGCTTGTCGCACGAGCGCGGGGAGTTGCTCGACGGTGCCGACGGGGTACACCGCCTTGCACACCGGCCGCAGGATGTCGGCGTTCGGCAGTGCGTGCACCTGGAACGGCTTGAAGTGCTCGCCGTTCGCCACGTCGCCGACGATCGCCACCACCGGCGACGAGTCGAGCAGCGCCTCGCCGAGGCCGGTCAACGAGTTCGTGATTCCGGGGCCGGGGACGACGCACATCACGCCGGGCCGGCCGGTGGTGCGGCCGTAGGCGTCGGCCATGACGGCGGCGCTGAACTCGTGGGTCACCAGCAGGTACGGCAGGCGCTTCTGCTTGAACGTGTCCCAGAGTTCGTTCCCCTGGGCGCCCGGGATCCCGTAGACGCAGCCGGCCCCTTCGAGGAGCAGGGCCTCGGTGAGCGCGGCGGCGCCGGTCATGCGGCCGAACACCCAGCCTGGGTGGCGGGCGGCGTGGACGCGGGTGATGGGGTTGGCCGTGGTCGCGGAGGCGGCGAGGACGCCGCCGACGGCCGCGGCGCCTTCGAGCCAGCCCCGCCGGGTGAACCCGCCGGCCATAGATGTCCCTCCGCGCACGCCCGGGCGAATCACGCGGGTTGTATCGGCAGACGAGGCCGGGGGAATTCGGTGAAGATGGGTGAACCCGCTGCCGCCGGCTAAAACAGCCGGATGCGAACAACCCTATTGCTGCTCCTTGCCGTCGCCGCCGGATGCGGCCCGCGTGGCTCTGGTCGCCCGACCAGTCCCACAGACCTCAACTTTCCCGTGGGCGAGTTCAGCCTGACCGAGCGGTCGGGGAAGCTGATTACGGAGAAGGACTTGCTCGGCAAAGTGTGGGTGGCGTCGTTCGTGTTCACTCGCTGCCTGGGGCCGTGCCCGGCGGTCACCGGCACGGTCAAGGAACTGCAAACCGACCTGCCGGAGGCGCGCTTCGTAACGTTCACGGTGGACCCGAGCCGCGACAATCCGGACGAGCTGGCGAAGTACGCCGCGAAGTACGGAGCCGACCCGGAGCGTTGGCTGTTCCTCACCGGCCCGGAGGCGACGGTTCACGCGCTGATGCGCGACCGCTTCAAGCTCGCCGTGGGCCGCAAGGAGGAGGCGAAGGAGGGCGACGAGTACGACCACAGCACGCGGCTGACGGTGGTCGATAAGAAGGGCGTTATCCGCGCCACATTCGCCGGGATGCGCGACGACGCCCGGCCGGACGCGAAAGAGGCGTTCGCGGAGAACCTGAACAAGTTGAAGGAAACGGTGCGGCGGCTGGCGAAGGAGTAAATCAGCGACGGAGCCGGCCCCGTGAGGGGTCGGAGTGCGACGGCCACTCCGACCCCTCACGGGGCCGGCTCGGAGAACCAGTTCGCGTCACACGTTGTAGGCGTTGCTCGTCGTGTTCCCGCCGCGGCCGGTCCAGTTCGTGTGAAAGAACTGGCCACGCGGCTTGTCGGTCCGCTCGTAGGTGTGAGCCCCGAAGTAGTCCCGCTGGGCCTGCAGCAGGTTCGCCGGCAGCGCCGCCGTGCGGTAACCGTCGTAGTAGCTCAGGGCGCTCCCCAGTGCCGGCAGCGGGATGCCGCCCGTGACGCCGGCCGCGATCGCCCGCCGCCAGCCGTGCTGCGCCCGGCCCAACTCGCCGGCAAAGTAGGGGTCGGTCAGCAGGTTCACCAGCTTCGGGTTCTTGTCGAAGGCTTCCTTAATTTTGCCGAGGAAGGCGCTGCGGATGATGCAGCCGCCTCGCCACATCAGGGCGATGCCGCCGTTGTTCAGCGTCCACCCGCTCGCCTTCGCCTGGGCCGCCATCAGCGCGTAGCCCTGGGCGTAGCTCACAATCTTGCTCGCGTAGAGCGCCATCTCCACGTCGGCGACGAACTTCTCCTTGTCGGCCACCTTGGCTTGCGTCGGCCCGGCGAGCAGCGGCGCGGCGGCCACGCGCTCGTCCTTCTGTGCCGACAGGCAGCGGGCGAACACGGCCTCGGCGATCAGCGTCAGCGGCACGCCGTGTTCGGTGGCGGCGTCCACCGTCCACTTGCCGGTCCCCTTCTGGCCGGCCTTGTCGAGGATCAGGTCCACCATGTCCTTGCCCGTCTCCGGGTCCTTGTACCCGAAGATCTCGGCGGTGATCTCGACGAGGTAGCTGTCGAGAACGCCCTTGTTCCACCTGGCGAACACCTGCTGCACCTCGGCGTTCGAGAGGCCGCCGACGTCGCGGAGGAGCTGGTAGCTCTCGCAGATCATCTGCATGTCGCCGTACTCGATGCCGTTGTGGACCATCTTCACGAAGTGCCCCGACCCCTCGGGCCCGACCCAGTCGCAGCACGCGGCTTCTTTGCCGTCGGTGTCCTTCACCTTGGCGGCGATGGCCTGGAAAATCGGCTTGATCTCGGGCCACGCAGTCTCGTCGCCGCCGGGCATGATGCTCGGCCCCTTCAGCGCCCCCTCCTCGCCGCCGCTGACGCCGCTGCCGACGTACCGGATCCCCTTCGCGGCCAGCTCCTTCATGCGGCGGGTGGTGTCGGGGAAGTGGGTGTTGCCGCCGTCGATGAGGATGTCGCCCTTCTCCAGGAACGGGGCGACGGAGGCGATGGTGTCGTCCACGGCCTGCCCGGCTTTGACCAGCATGACGATCTTGCGCGGCCGCTTGATGCTGGCGACGAACTCCTGCGGGGAGTGGCTGCCGACGAACTTCTTCCCCTTGCCGCGGCCGTTGACGAACTCGTCCACCTTGGCGGTGGTGCGGTTGTACACGGCGACGGTGTACCCGCGGGACTCCATGTTGAGGACGAGGTTCTCGCCCATGACGGCGAGACCGACGAGGCCGATGTCGGCGGTGGGGGTGGCCATGGGCTGCCCTGGGGGACGGTGGAGTGGGGTTGCGACGGGAGGCATTCTAGGGAGCGCCATCCGCCGCGGTCACGCCCCCGCGACGGGTTCGCTCTCGGTGTCGCGGTGGGGGCGGCCTGCTGCGTAGGAGTCGCGGCGCGTTGCGTAGTCGGGCTGCTGCTCCGGCGGAGCTAACTCCGTCGCCTGTTCTTGACGGCGGACCGCCTCCGCGAAGTCGCCGACCTCCGCGAGCGCCGCGGCCAGCGTGTCGACGTAGCTCGCCACGCGGAAGCCGGTCAGCTCACACGCCCGGGTCGCGTCGGCCACGGCCGCGGGGCCGTCTCGCACCACGTCCGCCGGGCACGTCGCCCGTAACCACGCCAGCACGTTCAGCGTCGCCGGGTCGTCGGCGTTCCGCTCCTTCGCGGCCAGGTGATCCGAGAGTGCCCCGGCGTGGTCGCCGAGTTGAGCCCGGATCGCGCCGCGCAAATTTAGCGCCCCGACCCCCACCTCGTCGCGCTGGACGGCGGCGGTGGCGTCGAGCAGGGCGCCGGTCAGGTCGCCGGACCGGCGGCGCGCCACGGCCCGGGCCACGTACCCGCGCGGGCTGTCAGGCGACAGCCGGATCGCGGTCGTGAAGTCGGCCTCCGCGGCGTCGCGGTCCCCGCGCTCGTGGTGGACGTAGCCGCGCTGCACGAACACGGCCGGGTCGTCCGGGGCCAGCTCGGCGGAGCGGTTGAAGTCGGCGAGCGCGCCGTCCGTGTCGCGGAGGCGGACGCGCGACAGGCCGCGGTTGAACACCGGGGCCACGTCGTCGGGGTCGAGCTTCAGCGACTCGCCGAAGTCGGCCGCGGCCGCCGCGTAGTCGCCGAGCTCGGAGTGGGCCACGCCGCGGAGGTTGAACGCCGCCCCGTTGTGCGGGTCGAGTCGGAGCACCCACGTGAAGTCGGCCACCGCCTTGCCGTGCTCGCCGCGGGCGGACCACAGCCGGCCGCGGTGCCAGTAGGCGTCCGCGCCGGTCGGGTTCAGCCGCAGCGCCGTCGCCAGGTCCGCGAACGCCTCGTTGCCGCGGCCAAGGTCGTCGAGCGAGAGCGCGCGGTAGACGTACGCGCGGGCGTGGCGCGGGTTCAGCGCCAGCGCGGCGTCGTAGTCGGCCACCGCGTCGGCGTGGCGGCCGAGCGACGACAAGGCGTTGCCCCGATTGAACAACGCTCGGAAAGTCTGCGGCGCGAGGGCGAGGGCGGCGTCGAAGTCCGCGAGGGCCGCCACGTACTCGCGGAGTCGGCTGCGGGCGGCGCCGCGGCCGTTGAGCGGGTCGGGGTCGTCGGGCGCGAGTTCGGCCGCGCGAGTGTAGTCGGTGACGGCATCGGCCAGGTCGCCGACGTCGGCACGGGCGGTGGCGCGGTTGTGAAACGCGGCCGCGAAATCGGGTCGAAGGTCGATGGCCCGCGTGAAGTCGGTGACGGCCGCGGCCGGGTCGCCGGCGGCGGCGTGGGCGTTGCCGCGGAGGAACAGAAGTTCAGGGTCGGTCGGGTCGAGGTCGATGGCTCCGGAGAACACGTCGGCCGCCTTATGGTACTCGCCGCGGCGAACGTAGGTCTGGCCGCGGCGGACAAGGGTCGGCAGGTCGGGCACGAAGCTCATACCCCGATTATACCTCCACCGCAACCGGCGGGAGCGGCATCCGAGTTGCAAGTTGGCAGCAGTCGATTTTTGCCCTTGTGAAGGAATTCCATGAACCGGTTCATCGTGCTCGCCTCCGTCTGTTCGCTGACCGTCGGCGGCGCGCTCGGATGCGGAGGCTCCGGCTCGCCGACGACCCGCTCCGTCACCCAGACCGAGAAGCGGCACGACGTTCAGGTCGAATTGCCCGGTGCGAAAGTGAAAGTTCGAAGCGAAGATGACGGCCGGGTGAAGGTGGACGTGCAGAGGAAGGGCACGGGGCGGTGATTTGTTCAACACGCTTTCGTACCGCCGACTCGAACCCTACGCGGAACCCCGGGGCGTTTGGGACGAATCAGTAGTGGGCCGAACGCCGACTATTCGTTTCGCTTTTCGCTTGCGTTCGCCCAGCGGCTCGCTATTGTCCCCGCCTTCCGGGACGCGGCGCGGGGGGGACCGTGCGCCGACCCGGCCGGGGAACCCCTATGGCCCGCCGTCTCTCTCTCGCACTACTCGTCGGCGTCGCCACGGTGTCTGTCTCCGGCGCCGCCCCAACCGTTCCGGCCGCCGCGGTGTCGACCGCCCTCCGCGCGACCCCTGTGCCCGTGATCGACCTCACACACCTGTTCGACCGGCTAACCGTTCCACTGGGTACGGTACCGGTTCGGGACTGACCCGGACGCTTCCCGGCGGACACCCGGACGGGTAGAGTACGGACGCGGGGACGTGAGCCGGAACAACCCGGCCGTCGGTCCGCCGTTCGACCCCGGGGGTTCCATGCTGTCCGCCCGCCGCCGGCTCGCGCTGCTCCTGTGCGCCGCCCCGCTGGCCCTCCCCGCCGCCTCCGCCGCCGACGACAAGGCCGACCCGAAGGCGCTTGTCGAAGTGCAGACCGGAACGCTGCCGATCCTCATCGTCGCCGCCCACGGCGGCACCGAGAAGATTGCCGGCGTGCCGGAGCGGATGGGCGTTGGTGTCAAGCAGTTCGCCACCGTCCGCGACGTGGGCACGGACAAGCTGGCCAGGGCCTACGCCGCCGACGTGGAGCGGCAGTTGGGCAAGAAGCCGTGGGTGGTCATCGCCAAGTACGATCGCAAGTTCGTGGACGCCAACCGTGCCGCCGACCAGGCCTACGAGGTGAAGGAGGCGAAGGCTTACTACGACGCTTACCACACGCCGCTCGTCGCCGCCCTGAAGGCCGTGAAGGAGAAGCACGGCAACGGCATCCTGCTCGACGTTCACGGTCAGGGGAAGTACCCGGACGCGTTGCTCCGCGGCACCCAGAACGGCAAGTCCGTGGTGCTGTTGCGGCAGCGGCACGGCTTCGCCGCGGTCAACGGTAAGAACAGCATCCTCGGCCGGTTCGAGCGCGGCGGCAACAAGGTGCTGCCGCGGGCCGACGCCGGGGAGAAGGCGAAGGAGGAGACGGGCTACACCGGCGGGTTCACCATCGCCAACTACGGCAGCCACACCGGCTACGGCATCGACGCCATTCAACTCGAGATCGGAACCAACTTCCGCTCGGCCGACAACCTCGCCAAAACGGCCCGCGATCTGGCCGACGCCACAGTCGCGTTCCACGACGCGTACCTGAAGAAGTAGGGGACAGGAGACAGGAAGCGGTCGTCAAGGCCCGGGGTGTAATACCCTGGGCCTTCCTGTTTTCCCGTGTCCCCTGTCTCCTGTCGCCAGCCCCCCTGAGCCCTGGCAAGTGGCGCAGACACGGCAAGAAGGAGCCGCTATCGTCCCGCCGCGTTGACCCGGGCAGGTCGGCCCCACGGCACCGGAACGCCGCGGATTCCCCCGTCCGACCCGCCCGCCAGGAGACGAGGCGATGACGATTTCCCGGTACAAGATCATGGCCGGCATCCTCGGGGTGTCGCTCGGCGGGCTTGCCGTCGCCGGCCAGTGCAGCCGCCCCGACACGCCGCACCGCAGCAACGACACCCCGCCCGCCGACCCGAAGGTACCCAGCGCCGGGACCAAGCCGGCGCCGCTGCCGGCGGTGCCGGCGCCGCCGGCCGTGTTGCCGTTACCAACCCTGCCGAGCCCCGCGACGGTGGACCTGCCGGCGCTCCCACTGCCCACGTCCGCGCCGTCGAAGCTGCCCGAACTGCCGGTGGTGCCGCCGGTGAAGGTCGAGGCGCCGCGGCCGGTATCGGTGCCGACGCCGGTCGTGATCCCCGCGTCGGGGACGACGCTGCCGGACGTGACGCCCGCGCTGCCGGCCACTCCGCCGGTCGCGCCGATGACCCCGAAGGCCGCCCAACTGCCGGCAGTCGAGCCGCTCACTCCGTCCGTTCCGACGACCGCGCTCATCCCGGCCCCCCCGGCCACCGTCGCCACGCCGCCGGCCGCCGTGCCGCCGACGCCGTCGGTCGAACCCGCTCCGCCGCGCCCGGCGCCGGCCGCCGTGGCTCAGGTGCCGCAGCAGCAGGCCGTCGCCGCCGCGAACCGGTTCCGCATCTTGCTGCGGGTCGGCGAGGGCGAGCCGATGTTCGAGGTGAAGAGCGGCGACGACTTGGTGCTGCGGGTCGTCTGCGAGAAGGTGGACGTGAAGAGCCCCGAGAAGGGGCAGGGGCCGTCGTCCGTGGTGGCGACGGGCAAGGTGCGGTTCGTCGGCTTCGGGGCCGAGGGGACGTGCGAGAGCTTGTCGTTCCAGGCCGGCTCCGGCGAGGTGGCGATGACCGGCGCCGTCCGCGTCCAGGTGAAGGACCGCATCGGCCGGGTCGAGTCCGAGCTGACCAGCGACCGCCTCCAGTACCGGCTCGACGCCAACGCCCTGCCGGGCACCCTGCGGCCGTAACTGGCGCGCCAGGTAAGCTAAAGCTCACCCGTTCTGGCGGGTGGGCTTTGTGCAGTCCTAAAACCGCGGCGTCGGCCGCTCCCAGGCCGGGTCGTACGCCAGCGAGAACACCTGCTGCACCTTTTCCGCCCGGTTCGGGGCGTCGCTCAACAGCACCTCCAGCGCCTTCCGCAGCAGTGCCGCCCGCGGGTCGGCTGCGGCCGCGGCCGGGTCGGCTCCGCGGCCCACGCGGTCGAGCGTCGCGGCGAGGTCGAGCACCCGGCTGCGGGCGTCGAGGAAGAATTGGTCGAGCGCGCGGGCGGCGGGGAGCGGCGTCATGTCGTCTTCGCGGTCGGGGTGAAACGGGCCTTCAGTTCCAGCGGCACCAACTCGTTCAGGCTCCCGGAGCGGAAGCCGTCCAGGTCGAGTGTCACGAACGTGAACCCGAGGCGGCGGAACTCGCGCGTCAGCCCGGCACGCACGTCCGCGTCGGCGAGCGGCGCGATCTCGTGGGCCGGCACCTCGACGCGGGCTAACTCGCCCTCGTGGTAGCGGACGCGGCACTCGCGCAATCCGAGCCCGCGCAGATACGTCTCGGCGTCTTCCACGCGCCGCGTGCGTTCCGGCGTGACGGCCAGCCCCGGGGCCAGCCGGCTCGACAGGCACGGGGCGGCGGGCTTGTCCCACGTCGGCAGGTTCCAGTGCCGCGCGACCGCCCGCACGTCGCCCTTCGTGAACCCGGCCTCCTGCAACGGGTGCCGCACGGCGTGCTCCGCGGCGGCCGCGAGGCCGGGGCGGTAGTCGCCGTTGTCGTCGAGGTTCGCCCCGCTGACGATCACCGGCACTCCCAGGCGCGGCAGCAGCTCCTCGACCCGCGAGTACAGCTCGCTCTTGCAGTGGTAGCAGCGGGTGCCGTCGTTCCGCAGGTAGGCCGGGTTCGAGAACTCGTCCGTGCCCACGACGACGTGCCGGATACCGATCTGGGCCGCCAGTTCACGGGCGATGGCGAGTTCGGCCCGTGGCACACTCGCGCTCTCGGCCGTGACCGCGACCGCCTTGTCGCCGAGGGCCAGGAATGCCGCCTGCGCGACGACGGTGCTGTCGATGCCGCCGCTGAACGCGACCGCGACGCCCGGCAGGTCGCCGAGGACGGCGAGGAGCCGGTCGCGCTTGGTCATCAACTCGGGGGTCATGGGTCACTTCGCCGGCGGGCGGACGGTCAGGACGGGGCAGGGGGCGTGCCGCACGATCCGCTCGGCGACGCTGCCGAGGAGGAAGTGTGCCAGCCCGGTGCGGCCGTGGGTGCCGATGCACAGCAGGTCGGCCTTCGACTCCTCCGCCGCTGTCACGATCTCGGCCGCGGGGGCGCCGATGCGAACCTCGGTCTTCGGGCTAAGCCCCTCCAGGCCGACGCGCTTCACGAACGAGGCCAGTCCTGCCTTGCCGGCCTCGACCATGTCGGCGAGCGCGGGCGTTGTGACGGGCGTCGGCATCATCACGTCGGGGACGACGAGCGTCAGGTCTTGCACGACGTGGACGAGGGTGAGTTCGGCGCCGAACTTGGCAGCCATTTCGGCAGCGTAGCGAACGGCGGGGACAGACGAGTCGCTGAAGTCGGTCGGGGCTAGCACTCGGCGAATGGCGATCACGGCGCACCTCCTTCCTGGAATATTGTATCCGCTCCGTGGGTGAGGGCGTGGTACGCCTCTCGCACGGTTCGGGTCACCGGCCCTTCGGTACCGCTGCCGACGGCGTGCCCGTCGATGCGGACGACGCCGATCACCCCGCACGCGGTGCCGACCAGGAACACCTCGTCGGCGGTACGCAGCTGCTCCGGCGTGGTGCCGCGTTGCCACTCATACGGCCCGATTCCGGCGGCAAGTAAGGCGACCTCCGCCGACTCGACGCACGCCACCCGCGCGGCGTTCGAGACGATGCCGCCGCGGACGACGAACAGGTCGCCCTCGGTCGTACCGGCGACCACGCCGCCAGGGTCCACGAGGACGGCTTCGAGGCAACCGGCCCGGAGGGCGTGCCGGCGCGCGGCGACGACCTCCGGCCGGCCGAGCGAGCGCAGCCAGTAGTGCGACCGGTCCGCGGCCAGCGGGTGCCCGGAGGTGACGACGTGGAGCCCGGACTCGTACAGCGGCAACGGAAACGGGTAGTACTCTTCGGCGGTGACGAACACCTGCGGGTCGAGTTTCCGAGGGTCGGGGCCGATCGTGCCGGGGCCGCGGGTCACGATGACGCGGCAGTAGCCGTCGGTGCGGTGGTTGGCGCGTACGGTCAACTCGACCGCCGCGAGCAACTCGGCCTCGGTGTACGGGACATCGATTTCGTAGTACCGGGCGGTCTGGAACAAGGTTGCAATGTGCTCGCGGCCGCGGAACAGACGGCCGCAGAAAACGCGGAGTGGCTCCCACACGCCGTCACCGTACAGGAACCCGTGGTCGAACGGGCTGACCCGGGCGTCGGCTTTGTCCACGAGCGCGCCGTTCAACCACAAAAGCGACATGCGGGCAGTGTAGGAACGCCGACGCCCGGGGACGGCCGTCCCCGGGCGTCGATCCCGTCACATCTCGCCCGCGGTCAGCGGGCAGCGATCCCCTCGGCGGCCTTGTGGTCGACGTGCTTGAACACGACGTCCTGAGCGAGCTTGTCCAGGAACTCCAGCTTGAACTGCGACGGCGAGACGGAGTCGGCCGGGCGCGGGAAGCCGGGGTGCGAGAAGGTGAACGCGTAGCGGAACTTCGGCTCGCCGCGCTCGTCCGTCGTGTCCGTCACCTCCACCGCCACCTGCGCCTTCCCCTCGTAAATCTGGTTCAGCGAGCCCGGCTGGTACGTCTGAAGGCCGCTGAGCGTCATCTCGACCACGTAGTCCGCCTTCAGCCGCTGGCCGATCGACCCGGCGCGCATGCCGCGCCAGTTCGGGTTCCGCATCTTGAACGTGTCCAGCTCGTGCGGCGGGATGACGGTGTAGGTCTCCTTATTCGCCTTCCCGACCTCCGGCAGCTTCTTGGCGACGGCCGCGGCCAGCTCGCGCTCGTACCCGGCGAACTCGCCGGTCATCGAGCCGGGGGCCATGTTCGCCAGGAGGAGTACCTTGATCTCCTCGTCCTTGTCGTGCTTCGGCCCGTCCTTCGGCCGCAGCGGGTACTGGGCCGGAATCTTGGCTTCCGTCCGTAGTAGCACGAACGGCAGGGTGATCGGGTTGCACCCGATGGCGATGACCGCGGCCAGGGTCAGCCACACGCTCCGCTTGGCCCACTTCCCGGTCGCGTCCATGTGAACCCCCCCTTGACTCAGTCCAGCAGGATCACCGCCCACCGCCCAAGTGCCAGCACCAGGAACGCCGCGACCAGCAGGGTCAGGGCCAACTCGCCGCGGCGGACGAACAGCATCCGGCCCGCGGACAGACTCGCCACCGACCACACAAGCAGCGCGGCCCACGCCAGGGCGGTTACGGTACCGACCCAGTTCGCGGCCAGCGACGCCCGCACGTCCCCCCGGACGAGCAGCGCGAAGCTGGTGGTCATCCCGCACGTCGGGCACGGCTTGCCGGTCAGGCTCACCATGTTGCACGGCGGGAGGCCGAGCTGGGTGTGCGTGGCCATCGTCCGGGCGGCCCCGTCGGGGCCGTACGGGTTCAGGTACGCCGCCACCCCGAACACCGCCACCAGCGTAACCGCGACGGCCGCGAGGCCGACCCGCACGCCCCGCGTCAGCCGCGGGTCCGGGCGGACCGGGACGGCGAGCGGGATCGTCTCGGGAGGCACCGGTGTCGCGTCCTGGGGCTGCTGTTCAGCGGGCACGGATAGCCTCGGGTCCGGGGCGAATCAAGCGGAAGTCGCGGCACGGTGCGGTATAACGGGGGTGGCCGCGGGGGCACGGGGGATTGTACCGGGGGCGGGGAATGGGGGCGCCGCTGCCCGATGCCGTGCGGGCCTTCTTCGCCGAACACCGCATCAGTGGGCCGGGCGTCGTCGCCGTATCCGGCGGGGCCGACAGCGTGGCTCTGCTGCGGGCTCTGGCGGAGACGGGGTCCGTGATCGTGGCCCACTTCCACCACGGGCTGCGCGGCGCGGAAGCGGACGCCGACGCCGCCTTCGTGAGCGAGTTGGCCGGGCGGCTGGGGTGTCGCTTCGAACTGGGCGGCGCCGACGTGCGGGCCGCGGGTGGGAACCTGGAAGCAACAGCCCGGCGGCTCCGCTACGGGTGGCTCGCCGAGGTGGCCGCGGCGACCGGCGCCGCGTGGGTGGCGACCGGCCACACGGCCGACGACCAGGCCGAAACGGTGCTACACCGACTTGTGCGCGGGACAGGCTTGCGCGGCCTGCGCGGGATCGCGGCGGCGATGTCGCTCGGAACGGTTCAGCTCGTCCGCCCGCTACTTGCCGTCGGCCGCGCGGACGTGCTCGCGTTCCTCGCCGACCTCGGCCAGCCGTTCCGCACCGACACCTCGAACGCCGACCCGCGCTTCACCCGCAACCGCATCCGCGCCGAACTCCTGCCGCTGCTGACAACCTTCAACCCCGCCGCACCCGCCGCGCTGACCCGCGCCGCCGAGCAGGCATCGGAAGCATTTGATCTGATTGATCGACTTTCCGCCGACCTCCTCGGTCGCGCCGAGTTGCCTCGCGCCGGCGACCTCGTGGTCCTCGACGCCGCCGCGCTCGTCGGCGCGGACCCGCTGCTCGCGCGGGAGGCGTTCCGCCGCGTGTGGGAGCGCGAGGGCTGGCCGACGAGCCAGTTCCGCGCCGCGCACTGGCACCGACTGCTGGCCGTGGCCCACGGCGACCCCGCGGCGGCCGATTTCCCCGGCGGCACCTTCGCGCGGCGGTCGGAGCGGGTGGTTCGGCTCGGGCGCCGGTCGTAAAACACCCTTCTTCGTTCCCGCCGAGGCCGCCATGCTCCGCCCGATCCGCCGCGCCCTGCTCAGCGTCTCCGACAAGACCGGCCTCGTGGACCTCGCCACCGAACTCGCCACGAAATTCGGCGTCGAGCTGGTCGCCACGGGCGGCACGAAGAAGGCGATCGCCGACGCCGGTCTCCCGGTGAAGGACGTGTCCGACCTCACCGGCTTCCCCGAGATCCTCGACGGCCGCGTCAAGACCCTCCACCCCGCGCTGTACGCCGGCGTCCTCGCCCGCCGCGACAAGACGGAGCACATGACCACGCTCGCAGCCCACCAGCTGCCCGAGATCGACCTCGTCGTTTGCAACCTGTACCCGTTCGAGGAGACGGTCGCCGAGCCGGGCGTGACCGAGGCGCAGGCGATCGAGAAGATCGACATCGGCGGCCCGTGCATGGTCCGCGCCGCGGCCAAGAACCACGACGCTGTCGCCGTCCTCGTCGAGCCCGAGCAGTACGACGACTTCCTGCTCGAACTCAAGAACCACGACGGCCAACTGCCGAAGGACTTCCGCAAGGAGCTGGCGTTCGTCGCGTTCCAGCGCGTCACGCAGTACGACGCCGCCATCGCCGAGTACTTCCACGGCCTGATGCCCGACGCCGAGCCCGACGGCGAAACGGACGAGGGCGCGGAGTGGGCCGACGAGATCGACCCGCCGTTCGACCTGAAGCAGACGCTCCGCTACGGCGAGAACCCGCACCAGAAGGCGGCGTTCTACGTCGAGCCCGACCTGGAGCACCCTTGCGTGGCGTCGGCGCTCCAGCTGCACGGCAAGGAGCTGAGCTACAACAACATCCTCGACCTCGACTCGGCGCTGAACCTGGCCCGCGAGTTCGACGCCCCCGCCGCCGTGGTGGTAAAGCACAACAACCCCTGCGGTGCCGCCACGGCCGCGAACCTGGTCGATGCCTTCCGCCAGGCGTGGGACGGCGACCCGCTCTCGGCGTTCGGCGGCATCATCGCGTTCAACCGGCCCGTCGATGCCGCCACCGCCGCGGCGCTGACGGACTCGGCCGCGAAGCGGTTCGTCGAGTGCGTCATCGCCCCCGACTTCGACCCGCCGGCACTCGACGCGTTGCGGAAGTGGAAGGAGAACGTCCGCCTCCTCCGCACCGGCGAACTTACCGGCGGCCCGCAGGGGCTCGACTACCGCCGCGTCGACGGCGGCCTGCTGGTGCAGTCGCGCGACACCGGCGCCGATCACCCCGACACCTGGAAGGTGGCCACGAAGCGGAAGCCGACCGACGCCGAGACCGCCGCGTTGCGCTTCGCCTGGCTCGTGTGCAAGCACGTGAAGAGTAACGCCATCGTGCTGGCGAGCGGCACTCAGGTCGTCGGCGTCGGCGCCGGGCAGATGAGCCGCGTTGTGTCGGTGGACATCGCCGCGAAGAAGGCCGGCGACCGCTCGAAGGGAAGCGTGCTCGCGTCCGACGCCTTCTTCCCCTTCCCGGACAACGTGGAACTGGCGGCCGCGGCCGGCGTCACGGCGATCGTCCAGCCCGGCGGCTCGGTGAAGGACGCCGACAGTGTCGCGGCCTGCGACACGCACGGCATCGCCATGCTGTTCACCGGCGTGCGGCACTTCCGTCATTGAGAACGAAATCCGACTTAACCACAGCATCACAGAGGGCACAGAGCGAGGACAAGAAGCCCAGCTTGAAGCAGGGTTCTGAAATTGGCTTCTACTCGGGCTTTGTCTTCCCTCAGTGCTCTCTGTGACTCTGTGGTTAGTCTTCTTCCCGCGAGCCAGACCACATGGAACATACCTCCCACGACTTCCTCCGCCGCCTGCTGGACACGCCGAGCCCGTCGGGCTTCGAGCAGCCGATTCAGCAGGTCGTCCGCGACTACGCCTGCGGCTTCGCCGACGAGGTGACCACCGACCGCCACGGCAACGTCTTCGCCAACCGCTTCCCGGAAGGCCGGCCGGCCGACGCCCCGCGAATCTTGCTGGCCGGGCACTGCGACCAGATCGCGCTGATGGTGCAGCACGTTGACGACGGGGGCTACCTGTACGTGCAGCCGATCGGCGGGTGGGACATGCAGGTGCTGCTCGGCCAGCACCTTACCGTGTGGACGAAGACCGGCCCCGTAGCCGGCGTGGTGGCCCGGCGGGCGATCCACCTGCTCAAGCCCGAGGAGCGGACGAAGGTGCCGGACTTCGCCGACGTGTGGGTGGACATCGGCGCGAAGGACCGGGCGGACGCCGAGGCGGTGGTGCGGCACGGCGACCCGGTGACGTTCGAGCTGGGGTACCGGCCGCTCCGCAACGGCCTCGCGGCCAGCCCGGCGATGGACGACAAGGTCGGCCTGTGGGTGGTGATGGAGGCGGTGCGGCTGCTCAAGGGGAAGAGCCTGAAGGCCGCCGTGTACGGCGTCTCGACGGTGGCCGAGGAGATCGGCCTGCGCGGGGCGACGACCGCGAGTTACGCCGTGGACCCGACGGTCGGCATCGCGGTGGACGTGACGCACGCCACCGACACGCCGGGCAACGACAAGAAGACGCAAGGCGACATCAAGTGCGGGGCCGGGCCGGTGCTGTTCCGCGGGCCGAACATCAGCCCGCGGGTGTTCGACCTGCTCGACGAGCTGGCGAAGGCTCACGGCATCCCGGTGCAGGTGCGCGGCGTGCCGCGCGCGACGGGCACGGACGCGAACGCCATCCAAATCAGCCGGGCCGGCGTGGCGTGCGGATTGTTGGGTATCCCGAACCGCTACATGCACAGCCCGGTGGAGGTGGTCCACCTCGACGACCTGACGAACGCGGCGAAGCTGCTGGCGGAGTTCTGCCTGGCCGTGGGGCCCGAAACGAACTGGATTCCGTGACTCCGTCGTGGGGCCGGTTTCCAACCGGTCGGCTCAGGCCGGCCGGTTGGAAACCGGCCCCACATATACGCCACCGACGTACCGCACGGCGTCGAGCAACGCGTCGAACGCAAACGGCGTCGGCTCGCGCATCTCCAGCGATACCCACCCCTCATACCCACGCCGCTTCAACTCGCCGGCGAACGCCGGGTGATCGACCGCGCCGCCCGGTCCCGGCGCCGCCAGGTCCGGCTCGCTGACGTGGATGTGACCGAGCAGTGCGAAGCCGGCGTCGAACGTCTCGCGGATCGGGTCGGCGGCGAGCGTCATGCACGCCGTATCCAGGTGCAGCCGGAAAGCGGGGTGATCCACGGCGCGGACCAACTCGATCGCCTCCCCGGCCCGCGTGACGAAGTCCGCGCCGTACCGCGGCGGGTTCGCCTCCAGCACCACCATCGTACCGGCGTCGGCGGCGTGCGCCGCGAGGCGGCGGAAGAATGACACCGCGGTGTCACGCGCTTCGACTTCCAGCAACTCGCCGCGGCGCCGGTTCTTTGGCGAGCCGAACACGCACGCCGTGGCGCCGAGCCGGCCGCACGTCGCCAGCACACCGGCCAGGTAGTCGAGGGTTCGCTCGCGGGCTTCGACAGATTCGAAAAGCGTCAGGTCGGGGCGGCCGAACAGCAGCGCCTGGGCAGCGACGACGGCGAAGCCCTGATCCGCCCACCAGCCGCGGGCCGCGTCCACGTCCGCAGGTGAAACAGCGGACGGGTCTGCGAACAGCTTCGTCGGCGCCACCTCGACGGCGGCGACGCCGAGTTCCCGCAGCGCCACCAGCACCGCAGCCTGTTCGGCGGCCGGCCACGCGATGTTCGAGACGGCGAGCTTCACGCCGCGAGCCTCGGTGCGGTCCGCTGGGCGGCGACGAACCGCGTCAGCCCGGCCAGCACCTCGTCGCGGGATTCCAGGTAGTCGCCGCGACCGCCGAACAGCGCGGCGTGCGCCGTCCGCACGTCGAAGCACGCCGGCCGGGTGCCGGGGTCGTTCGTGAAGTCGCGGCCGAACGCCGCCCGCGCCACCTCGCGCACCGTGACCGGCGCCGTCGCCAGGTTCACGCGCCGCAGGCCGGCGGCGAGCGCCGTCTCGATGTCGCGGCCGAGGCGGGCCAGGTTGTAAAACTGGTAGCTCGCGCCGGCGTGCACCTTGTCGAGCCGGTTGTCGTGGAGCAGGTCGTACAGGGCGTTCTTCTTGAGGCCCGGCCCGTACAGCCCGGGGAGCCGCACCGCCAGGCTACGCGTGAAGTGCCACCGCACGCGGCGCTCCAACTCCCAGCGGTGCTCGCCGTAAGGCGTCGAGAAGTTCGGCTCGATCATCGTGCCCTCGTCCACGCCGATCGGCGTGGCGTACACGGCGACGGTCGAGATCACCACGCACTCGTCGGCGTGGCAGTGCGCCAGGTTCGCCCAGAGGTGCTCCAGCCTGGCGCGGTCGGCGACCGGGTCGCGGTTGGCGACCCACATCTCGGCCGGCATCGCGCTTACCACCAGCCGGTGGAACCGCTTGCCGCGGATGGCCTCGATCGACTTCGAGTTGAAGACGGCGTCGAACCGGTGCTGGGCGGCGAGGTTGCCGCCGACGAACCCGGTGTGGCCGACGAGTGCGTCCGGCATGGCGGTCTCTGGGCTCAAGGGTTGAAGCGGCCGAGGCACGCGGCGAACAGGCACCGCAGCACCCGCAGGTTGCCGCGGACCGGACTGATTTTCGTCGGCGTCGGCCCGTGTCGCGGGTATCGGCGCGAAACCGGGATTTCCTTGACCCGGAACCCGAGCCGGGCCGCCCGGATGGCGAGGTAGTAGTGCAGCTCGTACCCGGGGAACACGTCGCGGAAGGCCGCCACGCGGGGGTCGGCGAGGAAGCGGGCGCTGTAGCCGCGGAACCCGTTGGTCGTGTCCGTGTAACGGTATCGGCTCGCCAGCGACACCAGCGGCGCGTGGACGAGTTTGACGCCGAGCCAGCGCGACAGCGGGAGGTTCTCCGACACGCCGCCGGGGACGAACCGCGACCCCTGAACGTGGTCGTAGCCGGCTTCCAGGGCCGCGACGAAGCGCGGGATGGCGTCGGGGCCGTCCTTGCCGTTGCCGTCCATCGCCACGACCCCGCGGTAGCCGCGGTCGAGCGCCCAGGCGAAGGCCATCCGCATCTGCGCCCCAAGCTTGCCGGGGCCGGTCTTCGTCAGGAGCGTGTTCACGCCGAGGGCGCGGAGGGCGGCGTGTTCCGTCGAGCCGTCGGTGCTGCCGCCGTCGGCGACGACCACGTCGGCGACGCCGGCGCAGTGCGGCCGCATCGCGGCGAGTTGCTTCGGGAGCTTGGCGGCCTCGTTGATGACGAACACGCACACGCAGTAGTCGGCGCCGCGCGGCGCGAACTCGTCGGCCGTGAAGGCCGGCACCTGCCGCGGCGATCGGGTGACTTCGCTCATCACACCTACTCGGACTGGCTCATCACGTTTCGGCGTGTGAGGTCGGACAGCATCACGGCACTGGCCTGCTCCTCGCGGACGTGGTACAGCGGCCGGCCGCCCGATTCGTCGACGAGCCGGCCGAGGTGCTCGCCGATCATGGTGAGCATCACGAACACGAGGAAGAACAGCCCGCTCATCTGAAGGCTCAACCCCGTCCAGCCCGGCATCACGTCCGCCTTGGTGAGGAACACGCCGATCACGTACAGGCTGTAAACGACGCTGAGGGCGCTGCCGCCGAGGCCGAGGAGCGAGACGACCCGCAGCGGGGCGACGGAGTGGCCGAGTGTGAGGCTCACGGCGCGGCGGGCGGAGCGGCGGAGGTTCACGCGCGGCGGCTTGCCCCCGCGGGCCAGGAAGCGGTACGGGTGCGTCGCGGTCGTCAGCCCGATCTCGGCCGCGAGGAGGCCGAAGTGCCGCTTGCGGACCCGGACGCGCGTCAGGGCGTTTACCGCGGCGCGCGTCAGGCAGCGGAAGCCGCTGTTCACGCGGACGGCGCTCTCGCCGAACGTCGGCCCGGCGATTCGCTGGAAAATCCAGCGGAGAACGCGGTACGGCAGGCCCGGCGCGGCGGGGTAGGGGGCCACGCCGATCACCACGTCCGCACCGCCGCGGCACGCGTCGACCAGCTCCGGGATCGCCGCCGGCGGGTCGAACTCGGGGTGCAGCGTCACCACGTAGTCGCCGATGGCCGCGTCGAGGCCGGCCATGACGGCGGTCTCCGGCGCCTGCCGCCGCGAGAGCCGCAGGTAGCGGACACACTTGTAGCGCGCGAGCAACCCCCGCACCACTTCGAACGTGTCGTCGCGGGCGCCGTTGTCGACCAGTACCAGCTCGTAATTCGCGTAGTGGGCGTCGAGCGTCGTGTAGGTTTCGTCCACGAACGCCGGGAGGAACCGCGCGTAGCTCCGCAGCGCGGCCACCACGGAGACGAACACGTCGGATCGAGGGGCGGCGCGTGTCATGCGGCCTCGCGGAACGTCGTCGTCAGCGGCCCGTCGATTCGCTTGTTCAACTCGTCGGTCACGTCGTACACGTTGTCGATTTTCCCGCCCATCACCACGTGATAGTTCGGCACGCCGTGGTCGGGGCGGAACAGGATCGGCCGGCTGTCGTCGGCCTCGCTGCGGGGCAAGACCGTCTTCACTTCCCACAGCGAGCCGCGGTACTCGCAGCCGGCCAGCGCCGGCAGGTAGCGGGCGGCGTCGCGCACCATGTGCGGGAAGGCGGTGCGGCGCTCCGCGGCGGCGGCCACCGCGTAGGCCGGCCGCGGGGCCGGGTCGTACCAGTGGCCGTGCGGCGTGTAGCGGACGTGGCTGAGCGTGTGCAGCCCGCGCGGCGGGAACGGCATGCACGAGAAGAACGGGCCGTCCATGACCGTTACCCCGAGCCCCTTCAGCGCGGCCGGCACCTCGACCAGTGCCATCTCCGCCAGTTCGTGCTTCAGCGGGATCACCGGCAGCCCCGACGCCGCGGCCGTCGCGTTCGTCTGGGCGTAGGAGCAGGTCACCACCTGCCCCGCGGCCACGTCCGTGCCCGCGGCCCGCACGCGAAGTGCGCCGCCGGGCAGCGGAGTCACCTTCTCCACCGGCGTGTTCAGCCGGACGGTCACGCCCGCGCGCCGCACCCGCTCGGCCATCACGTCGCGGAGGCGGGTTGCGTCGAAGGCGTACTCGCGGACGCGGAACACGTCCTCGACCAGGTCGCGGTCGAACAGCCTCGCCACGCCCACGTCCGCCGGCTCAACCGGGGCACCCACGCGCCGCATGGCCTCGGCGAACTGCCCGGCCGTGACCTTCGAGCCGCGGCGGGCCACGGCGTACAGCTTCTCGAACGTCGCGTCCACGGCCGGGCCGAACTCGGCGACGAACCGGGGAAAGTTCACCCGGCTGCGGACGGCGGTCAGCACGCTCCGCGGGTAGTGGTAGCCGTTGTGGACGCGGGCCTGGTTCGCGTACGACGCCCGCGCCATCAGCGCCGGCCCGGCCTCGCACAGCAGCACCCGGCGGAAGCGGGCGGCCAGCTGCTCGGCCAGGTACAGGCCGTAAAACCCGCCGCCGACGACGAGCGCGTCCCACCGCTCCATCGGTGCCCCTACGCGGCTTCGCCGTCCGGGCGGAACCCGGACGGCCCGGTCACCCCCCGCTTCGAGTCCCTCACGAAATCGATCAGTTCCCGCACCGCGGGGAGCGCCCCGAACTGGGCCTCGGCACGAAGCATCGCCACCGGGATCAGGAGCCGCTCGACGT
This sequence comes from Gemmataceae bacterium, assembly GCA_046350095.1. Taxonomy (GTDB): domain Bacteria; phylum Planctomycetota; class Planctomycetia; order Gemmatales; family Gemmataceae; genus Urbifossiella. Next base: position 154,864 of record JAXMBA010000007.1, on the reverse strand, counting down.
AGATCGACCGGAAGACGCGACGGACGGCGTTGATCTCGGCGTTCGACACGCCCGCGCGGCGCATCCCGATCACGTTCACGCCGCAGACGTGGTTCACGTCCTGGATGACCCAGAACGGCGGGATGTCCTTGCTGCTCGCCGACGACCCGCTGAGCAGGGCCAGACGGCCGACGCGGCAGAACTGGTGGACGGCCGAGTTGCCGCTGAGGAAGACGCGGTCGCCGGTCGTCACGTGGCCGCCGAGCAGGGCCGAATTCGCGTAGATGCCGTGGTTGCCGACCACGCAGTCGTGCGCGACGTGGGCGCCGGCCATGAACAGGTTGCCGTCGCCGATGGTCGTCACGCCCGTCCCCGGGCCGGCGCCGGTCGGCATGCCGCGGTGAACGGTGACGTGTTCGCGGAACGTGTTGCCGGCGCCGATCACGACGCGGGTCGGCTCGCCGGCGTAGGCCGTGTGCTGCGGGGCGCCGCCGATCACACAGCCGGTGTCGAACGTGTTGTTGGGGCCGGCCAGCAGCGGGCCGGTGAGACGGGCCTGGGCGGCGACCACGCAGCCGGGGCCCAACTCGACCGGGCCGTCGATCACTGCCAGCGGGCCGACGCGCACGTCTGGGGCGAGGCGGGCGTCCGGCGACACCACGGCGGAGGGGTGAATCAGCGGCGGCATGGGCTTCCTTCCGGGCACCGCGGGCGGCCCGGTTTACCCCAAGCACTGCGGCCGTGCCAGCCCAGTTTCCCCCGGCCGCTATCTTGACGGGATGCCAACCCTGTTCATGGTCGAACTCGCCGTCGCCGACCCCGCCGCGTCCCGCACGTGGTACGAGGCCACACTCGGGATGAAGGTCGAGACGGTCGATGCGTCCACAGGGTTCGTGCTCCTCCAGGACGGGCGCGGCGGGCGGCTCGCGCTGAAGCCGGGCACGCCGAACCGGGGCGGTGTGACGCTGCACTTCGAGGTCGCGGACGTGGACGCGGCGGTACAGGGGCTACGGCCCGACGGCCCGGCCGTGGACAGCCCCGAGGGCTACCGTGAGGCGTTCGTCCGCGACCCGGACGGGTACCGCGTGGGGCTCTTCGCGTGGGTGCGGCCGGGTGCCACGTGAGGTGCTATTCCACCGTCGCGAGCAGGCCCAGCATCTCCCCTCGGGCGTGCATGGCGTCCGCCGTTCCCAGCCGCTCCGCCGCCGCGATCCCGTCGCGCAGCACGGCCGCCGCCTCGTCCGTGCGGTCGAGCCGGGCCAGTGCCTGACCCGCCTGCAGGTACGCCGGGATGAACGGCGAAGCGGCGAACGTCTCGATCATCGCCCGCAGCACGTTCACACACCCAGCGTCGTCGCCGGCGCTGGAGTGCTCCATCGCCAGGGCGTAGTGCAGCTCCGGGTCGTCGGGCGTCTCGGCCAGCAGTGCCCGGATTCGGTCCACCCGCGCCATCGTTCGCTCCGTGCCGGTCGTGCGGGTCGTGCGGCCCACTCGCACACCGTACGGCCGACGCGGCTGCCGGACAACCGGACCGACCCGCACCGCCGCACGGACCGGCCGAACCCGCGGGCCCGGCCCCACCCCGCACCGCCGTCGCAGCCGCGCCCCGGCCCGGAATTCCCGGGCATTCCACCGCTTGCCGCGATGCAGCGGGCGCCGCCGAAGGGCCGATCGTTTCCCCGTCCACCGACGGCACGGACGGCCGCCCCCGCGGGATGGCACGTCCGGCCCGGCAGCTCCGGGGTCACCATGCGTTCGCCGATGGCCACGCGCTTCGTCCGCCGGCTGTTTCTCGGGGCCGGCCTCGCCGCCGGGTTCGGGTTCGCCGTTGCCGCCCCCAGTTCAACCCCCGTGGCGTCGGCGGAGCCGCAGGAGGTCGTTACCGCGTCGGTCCGCAGCCTCACCCCCGGCAAGCGGCGCGACGAGGTCGTGGACGTGTACGACCGGGTGAAGGCGTCCGTCGTCAACATCCACTCCGAGCGGACGGTCAACACCCCGGGCGACGACCCGTTCAGCCGCACCCCCGTGCGGCCGCAGCAGGTCAACGGCATGGGCACCGGCATCGTGCTCGACCCGCGCGGCTACATCCTCACCAACTTCCACGTCATCGACGACGTGTCCGCCCTGCGTGTGCGGCTGCACGACGGCAGCGGCTACCCGGCGCGGGTGGTCGGCACCGACAAGGAGGCCGACCTGGCGCTGGTGAAGATCGACCCGGCCCGGCCGCTGCCGGTGATGTCGCCGGGCACGTCCACCGACCTGATGGTCGGCGAGCCGGTCATCGCCATCGGCAACGCCTTCGGGTACGAGCACACGGTGACGCAGGGCCGCGTGTCGTTCAAGGGCCGCGACGTGTCGCTGAACAAGGACACCGGCTACAAGAATCTGATCCAGACGAGCGCCCCCATCAACCCCGGCAACAGCGGCGGCCCGCTCCTGAACGTGCTCGGCGAGCTGGTCGGCGTGAACGTCGCGATCCGTGCCGGCGCCCAAAACATCGGCTTTGCTCTGCCGATCGACTACGTCGTGGGACGCGCCGCGAACATGATGGCTCTCCGCCGCGGGGGCGTGCGGCACGGGCTGAGTGTTCGCAGCGAAGTGATCCGCGACGCCACGGAGGGGCCGGTTCGGCGGAGCGTTGCGGTCGAATCGGTGGAGGCCGGCTCGGCGGCGGCAGCGGCCGGCTTCAAGGCCGGCGACGTGATCGACCGCGTGGACGACGTGCCGGTACTGAGTGCCATTGACCTGGAGCGCGGCCTGCTCGACAAGCCGGCCGGCAAGCTGGCCGTCCGCGTAACGCGCGGCGGGGCCGCCGTCGAGCCGCTAGAGCTGGCGCTGGAGTCGGCGATGAAGGCGGCCTCGAACCCGGCCGACGTGGCGTGGCGGCGGCTCGGGGTGAAGCTGAACCCGGTGGGCGCCGACGCCGTGGCAAAGGCCAACCCCCAACTCCGCGGCGGGCTGCTGGTGACCGAGGTCGTGCCGGGCGGGGCCGCCGGGTCGGCGGGCATTCAGCGCGGGGACATCCTGGTGGGCTTGCACACGTGGGAGACGCTGCGGGTGGACGACGTGGCGTTCGTGCTGACGCACCGCGACTACGCGACGTTCCTGCCGCTGAAATTCTTCCTGGCCCGCGACGGCAAGCTCCGCGACGGCCACCTCGCCGGCTCGCCCTAAACGCCCCGGCCCAGCTCGACCTCGGTCCGGCCGCCGACCGCCTGCTGTAGCACCTCGTTCATCACGATCTGTGCCAGCGGGTTGGTCGCGGCCGCGAACCGGTCGATCGCCCGTTGCAACGCCGGGAGATCGTTCCCGGCCGCGGCATTCCTCAACTCCACACCAGCGGTGTCGATCGCGGCCCGCTGCTCGGCGGTGAGTCGGCCGCCGGCCCGGGCGAGGGCTTTCTCGGTGTGCCGCTGGTCGCCCGCGGCCTTGTTCCTCAACTCGATCAGCCGGCGGGCGGTGAAGTCGTCCGCGGCGTTCTCGATACTTTCCGTGACCAGCTGCTCCACCTCCGCGGGCGACAGCCCGTGCGCCGGCTGTACCGTCACCTCGGCCGCGACGCCGCTGCGGAGTTCCTTCGCCGCCACCGTGAGGAGGCCGTTCTGGTCCACGAGGAACGTCACGTCCACCTGAGCGAACTGCGCCGGCATCGGCGGGATGCCGGCGAGCTTGAACGTGCCGAGGCAACGGCAGTCGCGGGTGAGTTCGCGCTCGCCCTGGTAGATGTTCAGGAGGATGGCGGTCTGCCCGTCGGCGGCGGTGGTGTAGCGGGTGGTCGCGCGGCACGGTACGGTGGTATTCCGGTGTACGAGCTTGTCCACGACGCCGCCGAGCGTCTCGACGCCGAGCGACAGGGGCACCACGTCGAGTAGCAGCACGTCGCGGCGGCCGCCGGCGAGGATGTCGGCCTGCACCGCGGCCCCGAGGGCGACGACCTCGTCGGGGTTCAGGTCGGTGTGCGGGGTGCGGCCGAAGAACTCGCCGACGCGGCGCCGCACGTACGGGATGCGCGTCGAGCCGCCGACCATCACGACTTCTTGCACCTGGGCCGCGGCGAGGCCGGCGTCCTTGAGAGCGGCCTTGCAGCGGGCGAGGCTGCGGTCGATGTGCGGGGCGATCAGTGCCTCGAACTCGGCCCGCGACACGGCCCGCTCGAACGCAGGCCGGCCGGGCGCCCGCACCGATAGCCGCGCAGACTCGCTGCTACTCAGGGCGATCTTGCAGCGCTCGGCGGCGTCGCGGAGGTGCTGCAACAGCTCGGGGTCGCGCTCGTCGAGGTTCACGCCCATCTCGCGCGCGGCGAGCGCCATCAGCTCGCGGTCGAAGTCGTCGCCGCCGAGGTAGGTGTCGCCGTTCGTGGCAAGCACCTTGAAGACGCCGTCGGCGAGCGTGAGGATCGAGCAGTCGAAGGTGCCGCCCCCGAGGTCGTACACGGCGACGGTGCCAGCCCCATTACGGTCCAGCCCGTAGGCCAGCGCCGCGGCGGTCGGCTCGTTGACGATCCGCAGCACGTCCAGCCCGGCGATTCGGCCGGCGTCGCGGGTCGCCTGGCGCTGGGCGTCGTCGAAGTACGCCGGGACGGTAATGACCGCCTTCGTGGGGTTGCCGGCGCGCTTACGGACTTCCCTCAAGATCATTGCCGACAGTTCTTCCGGCGTGTGCTCGTGCCCCGCAACATCGACTCGGAGCACCTTCCGCCCGCCGTCGGCCTCGCGCTCGACGATCTGGTGCGGGATCAGCTTGAGCTCCCGTTCGAGTTCGGCGAGGGTGCGGCCCATCAGCCGCTTGACGCTGAAGATGGTGTGCTGGGGGTCGGACAGCGCTCGGTCGCGCGCGGCCGTGCCGACGAGGACGGTGCCGTCCGGGTGGAAGCTGATGGCGCTGGGGATGAGGGCGTTCCCGGCCGCGTCACGGAGGACGGTGGGCGTCCCGTCCACGACCGCGGCGGCGAGGCTGAACGTGGTCCCGAGGTCGATGCCGACGACGGCCGGTGTGGTCATGCGAGGTGCTTCACGGGTGCGGAGTGGACGCTACAGGATTCGAACCTGTGACCACTCCCGTGTAAGGGGAGTGCTCTACCGCTGAGCTAAGCGTCCAAGGTCAGTCTTCGGGCAGCGTCCGCGCCAGGCTGCGGAGCGTCTTCAGGGCGTTCAGCGAACGGCGAATCGCCACCAGCCTCGCCGCGTCGTCGGCTACTTCGAAGCCGTCCGCCACCTGCTTCATCAGCGCGGCCGATCGGTCCTCGATCTCGGCCCGCACGGCGGCGTGCTGGCTCGCGTCCTCGGCCCGCTCGCGCAGTTCCATCACTTCCGTCAGGAACGCCGGCTCGACGCCCTTCTCCAGGCTGGCCGGCGGGCCGCCGATCAGGCCGAGGAGGTAGTCGGCGCGGGTGAACGGGTCGCGTAGTGTGTTGTACGCCTCGTTCACCGCGGCCGACAGCTCGGTGCTCGCGGCCAGGTCGCCCGCCGCCCCGGCCGCGTGGTAGTCCGGGTGGACCGCCCGCGAGTGCGACAGGTACGCCCGCTCCAGCGCGGCCGCGTCAACAAGAAACCGCCTCGGCATGCCGAGGCGGGCGAAGTGGTCCATGCTCGGGACCGGTTACATGGAGTACGAGCTGCCGCACCCGCAGGTGCTCTTGGCGCTCGGGTTGTTCACGGTGAAGCCGCGCTTGTTCAGGTCGTCGTGGAAGTCCACGACCGCCCCGTCCAGGTACAGCATCGACCGCTTGTCCACCACCACCTCGACGCCGTGGAACTCGAACTTGTGGTCCGTCTTCTCGTCGTACTTCGGGTCCAGGTCGAGCTTGTTCTGGAAGCCGCTGCACCCGCCGCCCTGCACCCGCACCCGCAGGTACAGCTTCGAGTCGGCCTCCGACGCGCCGCCGGCGGCCACGTCGGCGATGTGGCGCTTCACCTCCGCCGCCGCCTTCTCCGTCACCGTCAGCGGGGCCGCCACCGGGGTCGGGCTGCTGGTCCGGCCGAGGCCGATCGTTTCCGTCGCGGTCGCCATGAGTGTGTCCCTTTCGAGGAATGGTTCTTCGGGTTAGAGCATTGTACCGCCGGGGGCGGTTCGCCTTTCGGGTCAGCCGACGGCCGCCGGCTCGCGGGCCTCGACGGCGTCCTGCTTCTGCTGGTAGTTCTGGATCGCCGCCTTGATCGCGTCCTCGGCCAGGACCGAGCAGTGGACCTTCACCGGCGGCAGGGCCAGCTCCTCGACGATCTGCGTGTTCTTGATGTCGAGCGCCTGGTCCACCGTCTTCCCCTTGAGCCACTCGGTGGCGAGGGAGCTGGAGGCGATGGCCGACCCGCACCCGAACGTCTTGAACTTCGCGTCCTCGATCACGCCGGTCGCCGGGTTCACCTTGATCTGCAGCTTCATCACGTCGCCGCACTCCGGCGCGCCGACGAGGCCGGTGCCGACCGTCTCGTCCTTGGCGTCGAAGCTGCCGACGTTCCGCGGGTTGTTGTAGTGCTCGAGCACCTTGTCGCTGTACGGCATCGTGCGTCTCCTGCTCGGGTAACCCGGGACCGCGGTCCCCGGGGTCGGGTATGAATTTAGTGGGCCGCCCACTCGATCGTCTTGAGGTCCACGCCCTGCTGGACGAGCTCGAACAGTGGCGACATCTCGCGGAGCCGGTTCACCTCGCGGGTCACCAGGTTCACCACGAAATCGACTTCGGCCTCGGTGTTGAACCGGCCCAGGCCGAAGCGGATGCTGCTGTGCGCCAGCTCGTCGCCGACGCCCAGCGCCCGCAGGACGTAGCTCGGCTCCAGGCTCGCGCTCGTGCAGGCCGAGCCGCTCGACACGGCCACGTCCTTGATCCCCATCATCAGCCCCTCGCCCTCGACGTAGGCGAAGCTGATGTTCGCATTCCCCGGCAGCCGCTCGGTGGGGTGGCCATTCAAGTAGCTCTCGGGGAGCACGTCCATGATCCCCTTGCGGAGCCGTTCCCGCAGCGCGAACGTGCGGGCCGTCTCCTCGGGCATCTCGCGGCGGGCGAGGTCGCAGGCCGTGCCGAGGCCGACGATCAGCGGCACCGGCAGCGTCCCGGAGCGCATCCCGCGCTCGTGGCCCCCGCCGTCGATCTGCGGCTCCAGCCGCACGCGCGGGTCCTTCTTGCGGACGTACAGCGCCCCGATCCCCTTCGGCCCGTAAATCTTGTGGGCCGTCAGGCTCAGCAGGTCGATCCCCATCGCCTCGACGTCCAGCGGGATCTTGCCGACGGCCTGCACCGCGTCGGTGTGGAACAGCACGCCGCGTTCCTTGCACACCTTGCCGATGGCGCCGATGGGCTGGACCGTGCCGATCTCGTTGTTCGCGGCCATGACCGACACGAGGATGGTCTTATCGGTCAGGGCCTCCTTCACCTGCTCGGCGTGGACCTGGCCGTACTTGTCCACGGGGAGGTACGTCACCTGGAAGCCGTCGCGCTCGAGCCGCTTGCAGGTGTCCAGCACGGCCTTGTGCTCGGTCGCCTGCGTGACGATGTGGTTCCCCTTCTTCTTGTACATCGCGGCGACGCCCTTGATCGCCAGGTTGTTGCTCTCCGTCGCGCCGCTGGTGAAGATCACTTCCTTCGGGCTGGCGCCGAGGATGCTCGCGATCTGGTCGCGGCTCTCCTCGACGGCGCTCTCGGCCTCCCAGCCGTAGGCGTGGCTGCGGCTGGCGGCGTTGCCGTACTTCTCGGTGAAGTAGGGCAGCATGGCCTCGACCACGCGCGGGTCGCACCGCGTCGTCGAGTTGTTGTCCATGTAGATCGGGAGGCTCGACATCGGTCGCATCCTTTGGGTGATTCAGGCCGGCGAACCGAGCGGCCGGCTGCTACCGCAGCAGCCGCCGGACAGCACCGGCAGCGCGGGGTATGCGGTCGGCTTCGGCGTCGCCGGGTCGAACAGTTCGGCCAGCGTCACCCCGCGGAGGACGCCGACGAGCCGGCGGTGGACCTCGGCCATCGGGCCGTGGATCGTGCAAACATCGGTCAGGGAACAGGCCTCGGCTTCCCGGTGGTGCGAGGGGTTGCAGGCGGTCAGGCGGAAGCCGTCTTCGACCGTTTCGAGCAACTCGGCGAGGCTGATCGTGTCCGCCGGTCGGGCCAGGGAGTAGCCACCCTTCACGCCGCGGTGGCTCGTCACAAAGCCTTTCTGACACAGTTCTTTGAGAATGTTCGCCACGAACGGCCGGCTCAGGTTGAACGTCTCGGCGATGCTGCGAGCGTTGCCGCCGACCGGCTTTCCGTGCAGGTACGACAGAATCAGGAGGGCGTAGTCCGCTTTGCGGCTCAGGAGCGTCATGGCTCGCCCTCCTGGAATGGGATCGGGGAATCAGCAGCACTGCACTCCTATTTGTAGACAGAAGACCGCCCCAGGCAAGTGCGATTTCTGAGAGTGGCCGGCAAGTCAGCGAAAACGCCAACCGGCGGCCGTTGGTCGCGCGGAAACGCGAACCAACGGCCGCCGGCGGCGGGGTGTCGGGTTCCGGTACAAACGTGCCCGCCGGCCCGCGCTGTGTCAGCCGAAGGGGTTGCGGGCTCGAAGCCCACTCCAGCCGCCCGGACGGCCGGACCCCCCAGCGCCCCCCGAAGGGAGACAGACCGCGCGGTCGCGGTTGGGGACTCACGGGCCGGGCGTAGTTAACCGACCGAATCTTGCTGCCGCGTTCCGGGCCGCAGCGAGCGCCGGTCTGAACCACACCCGACACCTCAGGGGAAATCATACGGAACAAATGTACAGTAATCAAGCCCCGTGGCGGCGTTGCAACGCGGCCGTCCCCCGGGTACAGTCCCCGCGCCCACCTCCCACCCACGGGCGAGCATGGACGCACCCCTCCGCATCAGCCTCGTCCTCCCGGCGTTCAACGAGGCGGCGGTCATCGGCCGCGCGATCTCGGAGGCGGAAGCCGCGCTCGCTGGCCGGTTCAGCGCATTCGAGATCGTCGTCGTGGACGACGGCAGCACCGACGGCACCGCGGACGAGGTGCAGAGCCTGAGCGCCCCGCACACCCGGCTGCTGCGGCACGCCACGAACCGCGGCTACGGCGCCGCCCTCCGCACCGGCTTCGAGGCGGCGCGCTTCCCGCTCGTCGCCTTCACCGACGCCGACTGCCAGTTCGACCTGACGGAACTGGCCGACCTCGCCGCGCTGACCGCCGACCACGACATCGCCGCCGGCTACCGCGCCGACCGCAAGGACCCGTGGCGGCGCCGCTTCCTCTCGCGCGGCTACAACCTGCTGACGCGCACCCTCCTCGGCACCCGCGTCCGCGACGTGGATTGTGCCCTGAAGGTGTTCCGCCGCGCGGCCCTGGCGCACCTCTTGCCCGAGAGCCGCGGCTTCTTCGTGAACACGGAGATGCTGACGCGCGCCCGCCGGCTCGGCTTTACGGTGACGGAGCGGCCGGTGACGCACCGCCCGCGGGCTGGCGGTGACAGCAAGGTGTCACTGTGGGAGGTGCCGCGCACGTTCCGCACGCTGGTGAGCTTCTGGTGGAGCGAAGTGGTGTGGGGCGCGCGGCCGGCGGCGGCCGTCACCCAGACCCGGGTGACAGTGCCCGAACCCGCGCCAGTGCGTCGTCCCGCGTCCGAAGTTCCCCGTCCAGCTGCGCCTCGCGGACGGCGTCAAGAAGCCGCTTGAACTCCGGGCCGGGCCGCATCCCCAGCGTCTTCAGGTCGTTCCCGGTGAGGAGCGGTGGCGGGTCGAGTTCCTCGCGCGGCGTGTCTCGCAGCACCCGCTCGCAGAATTCGACGTGCGATACGACGTGTCCGGCCGCGGACGCGATCGCGCGGTGCAACTCCATTAACTCATCAATGCCGGGCTGAACGAGTAGCGGCTTCAGCCTGCTCGGCCGTAGCTTCTGCGCGTCGAGTAGTGCATTCTGGTTCTCGACCAGCCATGCCACCCGCGACTTCTCGGCGTTGGAAAGTCGCAACCGGTCTGCGACGGCCTCGGCCGTGGCCTTCCCGAGTCGGCGGAGGCACGCGGCGAATGCAAGCGGGAACGACACCGACTTGGGCAGCTCTTCAACAACGCTGACAAGCTCGAATCCGTTGTTCGCGGCGATTTCCGGCAGAATCACACCCACCAGCCCAATGTCGCGCATCAGCAGCAAGCCGCGAGTACGGTTCCGGTGGGTCAACAGCTTTCGCAACTCGTCCGCGATACGCTCGGCCGAAACAACGGTGATCTGCGGAGCCATCGCCTTCGCCGCGGCCATCGTCGCAGGGTCGATCGTCAGCCCGAACCGTGTTGCAATTCGCACCGCCCGCAGCACGCGTAGCTTGTCCTCGGCGAACCGCGCAGCGGGGTCGCCGATCGCTCGCAGCACCTTCGCTTCCAGGTCGGCTCGGCCACCGACGTAGTCGTGCAGCTGGCCGGCGATCGGGTCGAAGAACATGCCGTTGATCGTGAAGTCGCGGCGGGCCGCGTCCTCCTCGGGCGACGAGAACACGACCGAGTCCGGCCGCCGGCCGTCAGAGTAGGTGCCGTCGGAGCGGAACGTCGCCACCTCGACCGTCAGGTGCTCGCCGCCGCGGCTCGGGTCGCGCGGGCCGAGCACCTCGATCACCCCGAACGCCGCCCCGACGGCAACGGTGCGGCGGAACAGCTTCTGGACCTGCTCCGGCCGGGCGTCGGTGGCGATGTCGTAGTCGTTCGGTTCGAGGCCGAGGAGTTCGTCGCGCACGCAGCCGCCGGCCCACAGGGCGCGGAACCCCGCGGCCTGAAGGGTGCGGACGCACTCGACGGCGAACTCGCGCTCGGTCATTGGCGGGCTTCCCGTTCAGCGGTCGCGTAGGCGATCAGTTCGGGGTAGAAGACACGGAAGTCGGCGGCGAGTTCGGCGTCGGCGGCGAGCAGCGCCGGCATGGCGTCGCGCAGCCGGACGGCCCGCGTCGGCATCCGCGCGGCGATCCGCGCCGACACGCGGTCGAGCGTCTCGGCGATGCCGTCCGTGGTGCCGTAGCGGACGAGCCGGTCGTCGGCCGCGAAGTGATGTGCGAACCGCTGTCCTTCCGCGGGCAACCCCGGCGCCGCGTCGCGGAACAGGGCGTAGCAGTGGTCGGCGAATGATCGTAGCGGCCCCGCGGCGTACTCGTCCCAGGTTCGCGCCAGCAGGTGGTCGTAGTACACGTCCACGACGATGCCGCTGAACCACCCGAGGCCGGCGGACACGCGGCGGATGCTCCGCTGCACGACCGGATGGCGGTCGGTGAACCCGTCGATGAGCCGATGAAGCCGCACGCCCTCGACCACGTCCGTAGGGAGAGAGGCGATCTCGACCGGCTTCAGGAGGTCGGCGAGGATGCCACCGAGCATGAGCCCGCGGTCCGGGGCCGCGAGGTGGAGGTGGGCCAGGAAGTTCACGCCGGCATTGTACCCGTCAGAGCACGCCCTTGGTGGACGGCACGCCCGCCGCCCGCGGGTCGGGCTCGGCCGCCGCCCGCAGCGCGCGGGCGCACGCCTTGAAGATCGTTTCCACCACGTGGTGCGTGTTCTTGCCGTGGTGCAGCACGACGTGCAGCGTCAGCAGCCCGGCCGACGACACCGCCCGCCAGAACTCCTCGGCCAGCTGCGACGAAAACGTCCCAAGCGTCTCTACCGGCACCTCCGCCTTCCACACGAGGAACGGCCGGCCGGACAGATCGACCGCGGCCGTCGCCAGCGCCTCGTCCATCGGCAGCGTGCAGTCGCCGTAGCGGCGGATTCCCGCCTTCGTGCCGAGCGCCTGAACCAGCGCCTTGCCGAAGCAGATGCCCACATCCTCGACCGTGTGGTGGGCGTCGATGTGGAGGTCGCCCTTGCACGCCACCGTCAGGTCGAAAAGGCCGTGCTTGCCGAGGTGCGTCAGCATGTGGTCGAAGAAGCCGACGCCGGTGTTCGCCTCGACGCGGCCGGTGCCGTCCAGGTTCAGGTCGAGCTCGATCGCCGTCTCGGCCGTCTCGCGGCGGATTGACGCGGTGCGCGGCATGACGTTCGGCCCGGTCAGAGGATGGAGCGGAGTTCGGCCAGCAGGCGGTCGGTTTCGGCGTCGGTGCCGACGGTGATCCGCAGGCCGTCGGTGCCGGCGTAGTTCATGTAGCGGACCAGCACCTTGCGGCGCTTCAGCTCCTCGTAGATCGCCTTCACCGGCCGGTCGGCGCGGCGGCACCACAGGAAGTTGGCGTGGCTCGGCGTCACCTCGAACCCCAGCGCCGGCAGCGCCGCCGCGAGCCGGCCGCGGGTGGCCAGAATCTTGGCGCGCGTCTCGCGGAAGTAGTCCCGGTCCTCGACCGCGGCGGTCGCGGCGGCGAGGCTCAGCACGTCGCAGTTGTAACTGTCCTTCACCTTTACCAGCTCGCGGACCACGGCGGGGTCGGCGACGGCGAATCCGAAGCGGATGCCGGCGAGCGCGTACGACTTGCTGAGGGTCCGCGTCACGATCAGGTTCGGGACGCGGCCGAGGAGTGACAGCCCGTTTTCGTCGGCGAAGTCGGCGTACGCCTCGTCCAGCACCAGTGGCGCGGGGGCCACCGCCGCGGCGACGCGTTCGACTTCCGCCAGCGTGACGACGGTGCCGGACGGCGAGTTGGGGTTCGGCAGGAAGGACAGGTTGCCGCCGGCCGGCCACGCGCGCGGCAGCTGCCAGTCGGGCGTGAACGGCACCGTCTCGAAGCGGGCGCCCTGAATCTGGGCCAGCGACTTGTAAAGGACGTAGCTCGGCGTCGGGGCCAGCACCAGCCCGCCCTCGGGGACAAACGCCCGCGTCAGGATGGTGAGGATGTCGTCCGAGCCGTTGCCGATGAGGATGGAATCGGGGTCGACGTTCAGGACGCGGCCGGCGGCGCGGCGGAACGTGTCGCCGAGCGGCTCCGGGTACTTGCGGAGGCGGTCGCCGGTGAGGGCCGCCTGAACGGCCTCGAACACCCGCGGGCCCGGCGGGTAAGGGTTTTCGTTGGTGTTGAGCTTGACGACGGCGGGGTCGTTCAGCTGCTCGCCGGGGACGTACCCGGCCATGTCACGGACGTTGCGGCGAATGGTTTCGATCACGACAAAGCCCGAAAGTCGAAGCCCGGAGGTCGAAATCCGAACGGCCGGTGATTCGAACTTCGGACTTCGGGTTCCTGCCTTACTTCTTCGCCCCGGCGGCCGCCAGCACCTTGTCGGGCTTCGGCTTCGGCCGGGCGGCGGGGCCGTTGTCGTGCGCCCGCTGCTCCACACTCGCCGCGTGGCCCGTCAGGCCTTCCTTGTTCGCCAGGAAGATCACGTCGTCGGCGATCTCCTTCAGGCCGTTGCGGGTGAACCGCAGGATGCTCGTCCGCTTGCGGAAGTCGTTCGCCGTCAGGCCGCTGCTGAACCGGGCGGTGCCGCCGGTCGGCAGGACGTGCGACGGGCCCGCGGCGTAGTCGCCGAGAGCCACCGGGGTGAACGGCCCGAGGAATACGGCGCCGGCGCTCTCGACCTCCTCCACGAAGGCGTCGGGGTCGCGGGTCTGGATGTGGAGGTGCTCGGGGGCCAGGGCGTTGACGCAGTCGATGGCGCCCTGCTTGTCCGGGGCGAGCACGAACGCGCCGTACCGCTCCAGGCTGTCCCGCGCCAGGTCGGCACGGGACAGCTTGGCCAGCCGCTTCTCGAGCGCCACCTGCACCTCGTTGAGCAGCGGCTCGTACCAGGTCACCAGCACCGGCACGCCCGGCGAGTGCTCGGCCTGGGCGATGAGGTCGAGGGCCACGTAGTCCGGGTGGGCGGAGTCGTCGGCCACCACCACGACCTCGCTCGGCCCGGCGATGCAGTCGATGGCGACCTGGCCGAACACCTGCTTCTTGGCCAGGGCGACGAACTGGTTGCCGGGGCCGACGATCATGTCCACCGGCTTCAGGCCGTCCACGCCGTACGCCATCGCGGCGATGGCCTGGGCGCCGCCGAAGCGGAACACCTCGGTGATCTTCAACTCGTGGCACACGGCCAGCATGTCCTGGCTGAACCCGCCGGTGTCCTTCGGCGGCATGCACACCACGATCTGTTCCACGCCGGCGGCCTGGGCCGGGCAAATGGTCATCAGGAGCGTGCTGGGGTACGCCGCGGCGCCGCCGGGGCAGTACACGCCGATTCGCTTCAGCGGCCGGTAGCGGAGGTGCAACTCGTGCTTGCCGCTCACCCGCATCTCGGCGTCGCGGTGGAGCAGCCCGGACTGGAACTGGAGCACGTTGTACTGGATCTGCCGGAGCACCTCCAGGAACGCCGGGTCCGCCGCGGCGTGGGCCGCGGCCAACTCGGCCTGCTTCACCCGGTACTGGTCGGGCTTCAGCTTCACCTTGTCGAACGACTCGGTGTACTGGAGCACGGCCGGGAGGCCGCGGTCGCGGACGTCGTTGCAGATGCGTGCCACGGCCTGCGCCGGGGACAGCGGCTCGCCGAAGACGGCCTGCGTGAGCTTCTTGCTGGCGGGGGTGACGATCTCGCCTTCGGTGCGGAACTGGTCGCGGAGTTTGGTGAGCTGGGAGTTGGCGTTCGGGGCCGTGAGGTCGATCCGCCGCAACTTCAGAGTCGGCATCGGGGAACCTCGGGGCGCACGGCGGACCGGCGGGAAGGGGGTAGCCCTCCCCGGGACGGCCACGCGGCTACCCGTCCGGGAACGTGTGTCGGGATGACGGCCGCGGAGAGGGCGGCCCGTAGAGTCACAACATCCGTTATAGAGACCCGCCCGGCCGGGAGCAAGGAACTACCGTTAGGGTAAGCCCTGCGCGGAACGCAACAGGTGACGGATGTGCGGGTTGTGCCGAGGCGTTGGATTTTGTTCTCACCACCGGCCGACGGTCAGGGGGTGTTAACATCTATGACGACGAATGCGTCCACGGGCTCGACGCCGGATGCCTCGGACAACGAGACCGCGAATGCGTGCCGGCCAGAAGGGAGGTTCGCGGGCAGGTGGACATCCCACGTCGCCGTGGCACGGCGGCCGGGGGCGACCCTTGTTTTCGTTGCCAGGTCGGCGAAGACGCCGCGGCCGCGGAGGGTGAGCGTGGCCGCCTCGTCGGCCGGGCCGACGCCGTCGAGGTGGGCGACGACGCGGACCGTGTCGCCAGCCTTCGCCTGAAGCCGGACGGGCTCGACCGAGACGCGGTGCGGCGTCCAGTCGCGGAGGTGGCTACCGCTGGGCGAAATCGCGTCGCACGCCTTCGCCGCCGCCGCCCCCCAGCGCTCGCGGCGGCGGTAGTCCTCGGCGTGGAAGACGTAAGGGCCGCCGTGCTCGGCCAGCACCCACTCGGGGGCCATCTCCAGCACCTTACGCGCGCTCGCGCCGTAAACCGCGGGCGAGCTGCGGTTCAGCCCCATCCAGCCGCCCGAGCCGCTGTACTGGTCCTGGTGGAAGAAGTTGTCCGCGGTGAACAGGCACCGCTTGCCGTCGATCATCGCCTCGATGCCGGCGGTGTAGTGCGTCTGGCCGGGGAGGTGGATGAAACGGAACTCGTAGCCGCCCCACGCGGCCGTCTCGCCGTCTTTCAACTCCTTCGTGAAGCGGATGGGGCGCTCGTCGAGGAACGGGGCGCGGTAGCGGAACGGCTCCTTCAGCGGCCCGGCGACGGTGTCGAGCCCCCACACCTGCACACGGTCGCGGCCGGCCATGTAGTACAGGCCGTCGAAGTGGTCGTAGTGAGCGTGGCTGAACGCGACGACCTCGACGGGGCCAAGCTTCTCCGCAACTCGGAGCTTTTCGATCTGGGCGGCGATCCGCTCGGCCCACGGGTCGAGCACGAAACAGCCGCTGCCGTCGCGGGCCTTCAGGACGTACGTGTTGCCGGTGATCCACAGGTGGTCCGAGACCTTCGACCACGGCTTGTCGCCGCCGCTGCCGACCTGCTCCTTGGGGACGAGGAACGGGTACTGCGGTGGGTTCCCCTCGCGCTTCGAGTAGCGATCGAAGCTCTTGTGGAACGCCGCTACGTCCACCAGCGCCGCGGTGTCGGTGAGGGCCTTGGCGCAGTCCTTCGCTAGCACGGGTCCGTGGGCCGGGAGCAGGTGTGTGGGGGCGAGTTTGGCCAGCGCCCGCAGCGACTCGGCGGCGGGCTTGAGGCCGGCGTCGGTCCAGTGGTCCCAGTCGGTGGTGTACGGCGTCCACAGCTTGCCGGGCGTGTGGAAGGCGTCGCCGCAGCAGACGACGTTCGTGCCGTCGGCCTTGGTGAGGTGGTACGCCAGGTGGTCGCGGCTGTGCCCCGGCGTGGCGACCGGGGTGACCGTCCACGGGCCGAACGGAATGGCCTTGCCGGGCTCCAGGGTGCAATCGACGCCGGGGATGCCTTCGGGGAGGAGGAAGTAGCCGGTGCGCGAGTTACGCAGCGGCACGGCGTCCTGCCACGCCTTGGTGACCGATTCCGGTGTGAGCCACTCGGCGGCTTCCTTCGCGGCGCGAACGGGGACGCCGGCCTTGCGGTACGCCGCGGCGTGGGCCGCGGTGTCGCGGTGAGAGTGCGTCAGCAGCACGGCCTCGACCTTCACCTTGAGCGAGTCGAGTTGGGTCGGCGGAACGGTCGCGTCGATGAGAAGCGCCCGGTTGCCGTCCACGACGGCGTAGCCGAACGGCCGGGTGGGTGTGCGAAAGACTCCGGGCGTGACCTCGTCCCAGATCACGGAATCCGGTTGCGTCCGGGCGTGGGTGAGCCACGCGAGTCCGGTGGCGGCGAGAACGCAACTCAAGGCGAGGACGAGGCGCGGGCGCATGGGGGAACCCCGGGGAGGCGCCAGACATCGTCGTGGAGGGAGGGGGGGAAGGTCAAGAGGGGACCGGCCCGCCGCCCGCGGCGGTGCACCAGAGTGCACCGCCGCGGGCGGCGGAAGACTCAGCGCACCTCGCGGGTCGGGTCGCTCACCACGGGGTCGATGGGCTCGCCGTTGAGGGCCCGCAGGAACAGCACCAGCGCCGCCTTCTCGTCCGCGGTCAGGTTCAGCTTCAGCGGGATGATCGGCTTCTTCGACGGGCCGAACACCTTCACCGCCGCGTCCACCGGGCCGCCGGCCGCCCGCGCCCGCAGGTACGCCGCCTCCGCCGCCGTGTCCCGCAGCTTGTCACTCAGGTACGGGTTCGCGTTGCCGCCGCGGTCGTAGAAGTCCACCACCGCTTCCAGCGTCTTCTCGTCACCGCTGTGCATGTACGGGGCGGTGTCCACCAGCCCGCGCAGGCCCGGCGTCTTGAACGCCCCCACGAGGTTCACGTCCTTGTGCCCGGTCCGCAGGATCGAAAAGCGGCCGAACTCCTCGTACGGGACGTCGCCCTTCCCGTCGACGCCGACGCCGAGGTTGTGGAACCCGCTGTCGCTGAAGGTGTCGCCGGTGTGGCAGGTCGAGCACTTCGCCTTACCGAAGAAGAGCGTCCGGCCGGCGACCAGCTTCGCCCCCACGGCGTCGGCCTTGCCGGCGTCGGCGTCGGGGTCGAGGTTGAGCGCCCTCAGCGCGGCCGCGTCCTTGGCCGCGAACGCCGCCTTCAACGCGGCCGCGTAGTCCTCGGCCTTCAGCTCGAACTTTCCGCTCTCCTCTTCGGTCACGCGCTTCTTCATCGCCGCCTCGGCCCGGTCGTGGACCGAGTTGCCCGACAGCACGGTCCGCTCGTACGTGGCGATGGCCTTCGCGGCCGAGTCGCGGGTCGGGGCGTGGCCGAACACCTGCGCGAACGCCTTCACGTACTCCGGGGTGGAGCGGAGGCGCAGCACGGCCTCCTCCCAGGCGTCGGCCTTGCCGCCGAACATCTCCTTGTTGTTGCCGACCGGCCCCTGCGACTGGTCTTCGAGCGTGTCGGCCCGGCCGTTCCAGAACTGGAACTTGGCGTAGGCCGAGTTGATGACCGTGGGCGAGTTGATCGGCCCGACCGCCCCGCCGATGCCGGTGGACGTGCGCTTCTGGTCGGTGAAGCCCTTCGCCGGGTGGTGGCACGTCGAGCACGAGACGTTGCCGCTGGTGGACAGGATCGGGTCGTAGTACAGCTTCCGGCCCAGCAGCCACTTGGCGAGCGTCATCGCGTTCTCGGCCGGCACCGGCGGGGCCGAGTTGAGCCCGAGCGGCACCCGCACCTTGACCGCCCGCCGCGTCACCTTCTCGCCGGTGGCGGGGTTGACGGTTTCTTCCTGGTAGTCGGTGAAGAACGCCTTCAGGTCGGCCCACCCGGGCTGGTTGCGGGTGACGAACGTCATCGGCACCTGATCCTTGAACGGGATCATGACCGACTCGTTCGGCAGCAGGTAGTCGGCGGGCTCGGTGAGGCCGGCGAGGCCGGGCTTGGTCGGCGGGTTGGCCGAGCTCGGACCGGGGACGGCGGCGAGCGCGGCGAGCGCGGCCGCCACGGCGACGGGTCGGGAGAAGCGCCAGGCGGCGGACATGGTGCGTCCTTTCGCGGGTCGGGAAGGGGCGTGAGCGGCGGGTATGACAACTATTCGTTAGGCGCCGCCGGGCGCGGAGTCAACGCGGCGTTCATCGGAGGCGGCGATTCCCGGCATCGGCGGCGACGATGGCAGGGTGGCGAGCAGTCGGGAGACGGCGGGGCGGTCCGTCGGGTCGTGCGAGCGGTACGCGAACACGGTACGGCCCGACCGGTCGAGGACGAAGTCTCCACCGAGCTGGAACACGTCCTCGCCTTGATAGGGAGTTTGGGGTGCGAACCCGCGGAACATCCCGGCGACGTACCCGAGGAGCACCCGCGGCCGGACGAAGGTGCGGAACGGCGTCCGTTCGAGGCCGAAGGCCCGGTACGCCCCCCGCTCCGGGTCGGTCGCGAACGCGACTCCATAGGCGCGGCGGGACAGGTAGTGTGAGAGGAATTCGGGCTTCGCCTGTGCGACGACGAGGACGGAGCAGCCCCGGGCCGCGAACTCGTCGCGGGCGGCGTCCACCTCGCCGAGGTGGGCGTTGCACGGAATTCAGACGAGGTGCCGGAGGAAGACCACGAGCAGGAACGGGCGGTCGAGGTAGGCGCCGAGCGTGGTCGGCGTGCCGTCCGGGCGGAGGAGGGGGAGGGCTGTCATGCCGGGTAGTGTATCCCGTTCAGTCGCGGACGCGCCGCCACACCTCCTTCAGGAAGCCCCACGCGAAGCCGAAATGAATGCCGACGATGACCGCGGGGATGCGCGCCGCCACGCCCGCCGGCCGGCCCCGGCCCAGCACCACGGCCGCGCCGAGCAGCACCGCGGCATACAGCGCCAGGCTCGCGCCCCACACCCAGCCCAGGTACGGCACCATGAGGCTCAGCAGCCCGCCGAGCACGACCCACAGCGCCCACGCCGGCGGCACCAGCGCTGGCAGCGTCAGTGACTTCGGCGCCTTGAACGCCAGCCTGGCGCGGCCGAGGCCGTACCGGCCCAGCTGGTAGAACAGCGCCCGGAAACTGGCCCGCGGGTGGTACACTACCTTCACCGCCGGTGTGAAGTAGCACGACAGCCCCGCCGCCTCAACGCGCTGGTTGAATTCCACGTCCTCGCAGGCGTCGAACGCCTCGTCGAAGAAGCCGACGCGATGGAACACGGCCCGCCGGTACGCCACCGCCGTGTTCTGCGGCGGCACGAACTTGGCCTCGTCTGAGAAGATGTCGGAGTCGGGGTTGTGCCCGAGCCGGCTCGCTCGCGCCGCCGACACGGCGAGCTGGAACGGCGTCGGGTTCGGGGCGTCGAGCGGCTGCGGCCGGCCGAGGCTGTCGGCGCCGCTCGTGGCGAAGGCTTCGGCCACGTTCCGCAGGTAGTTCCGGTCCGGCACGGTGCAGTGCCCGTCCACGATGACGGCCACGTCCTTCGTGGCGTGCCGCAGGGCGGTGTTGCGGCCGGCGCTGGAGAGGCGGCCGGCGTTGAACACGAGCTTCAGGTTCGGGAACTCGCCCTGGAGGCGGCGCACGATGGGGACGGTGGCGTCGTCGGAGCCGCCGTCGGCGACGATGACCTCGAACCGGTCGGCGGGGAAGTCCTGCGTCAGGAGCGTCCGCAGCGCCGGCTCGATGGCCTTCGCCTCGTTGCGGATCGGCACGATGACGCTGACGGAGTGGGCAGTGGGCGGTGGGCGGTGGGCGGTGGCAGACATGCGGAGTCCTTCCGCGGGCGACCGGGTGCGGGTGTTCAGGCCGTAGGCCTCAAAACCATCGATCTCTACTCGGTCGGCACTCGCGGCTTCCGCTGGTACAGGCGCTTCAGCCCGAGCAACTTCAGTCCGGTGGCGAACAGCACCACCAGCTCCATCCGCAGCGTTCGGTGGCGGACGTAGAACAGGTCGTAGGCCAGCTTGTTCTTCACGCTGCGGACGCACGTGTCTGGGGGCAGGTGGACCTGTGCGAAGCCGGTCAGGCCGGGCTTCACCACGTGCCGGCGGTCGTAGCCGGGGATGCTCAGCCGCAACCGTTTCACGATCTCCGGCCGCTCCGGCCGCGGGCCGACCAGGCTCATGTCGCCGCGGAGCACGTTGAACAGCTGCGGCAACTCGTCCAGGTGCAGCTTGCGGAGCACGCGGCCGAGCGGCGTGATCCGCGGGTCGCCGGGGAGGCTCCAGCGCGGGCCGGTCAGGCTCTCGCAGTCGTGGACCATGCTGCGAATCTTGTACAGCGTGAACACCCGCCCGCCGCGGCCGACGCGCGTCTGGCTGTAGATCGCCGGACCCGCCGACGTGAGCCGGACCAGCAGACAGCACAGCCCCATCAGCGGCAGGCCGGGGATCAGGATGAGCAGCGCCGCCACGGCGTCGAACGCCGCCTTCGCCGCCCCCGTGGGTCGCACCGGGGCGGGGCCAATCGACCGGCAGGGCGGGTGCTGGATCGACACGGCTGGACTTCGCATCGCGGGCTTCGGGGTCGCCGCCACGGCCCACGGCCGGGAGGTTCGGTCGGTCATCGGTGCGGTCCTTCGCGGTGATGCCGGGCGGGGCGTCCCGGCCGTCGGTCGTCCGTCAGCGGGCGAACGCGGCGGCGTACTGGGCGAACGCGGCGGCGACGAAGGCGCGCGTGGTGGCGTCGTCCTCCGGCCGCTCGTCGTCGCCGTCGGCGAGGGGGGTGACGACGTACACCTTGTAGAGCACGGCCACCCGCGCCAGCCGGGCGGCGAACTGCCACCGCGGGTTCTCGGGAGCCTCCCACGCCCCCTCGCCGGTGTGCCACGCCCACCGCACCCGCACCCGGTCTTGCCGCGTCGCCGTCGTCTTCTCGAAGTCGGCGACGTAGTACGTGGCGGTGCCGCCGCCGGGCAGCTCGGCCGTCTCCTTCTTCGGCCCGCGGAGCGTCTTGTAGCCGCTGCCGGGGTAGCACACGTCGGGCGTGTGGGTCGACACCGACCCCGGGATGCCGCTGATCATCGTGACCGCGCCGCCGCGGCCGGTGCCCGCCGACTGGTAGCGGCGCGACGTGGCGACACTCCGCTCGTTGGTCGGCATTTCGGTCGGGATGGGCGTCGGCTGCCAGTCCTCGAAGCGGACTTCGAGGGCGTGCATGCGGTCGTTCTGGGTCTGGTCGGGCTCGACGAACGTCCACCGCTGGATGGGGACACCGTGGGCCACGGCCCCGGCCACGACCAGCACGGCGACGACGACGAGCGCGGGTGTCTTCAGCATGATGATTCCTCGTGCGGTGCTCAGCACAGCGCCTCGGTCTCGGTCGCGCCGACGTACACGACGCCGCTGTACGGGATCTCCATCGCCGCCACGCGGTCCGTCGCCTTCTCCAGCAGCGGCAGCTTCGTCTCGCGGTAGCGGGCGCACACCAGCACCACCTCGCACCGCCGGGCCACCGCCACCGATTCGGCGACCGTCAGCAGGGCGTGGGCGTGCAGGATGACGCAGTCGAACGGCTCCTTCAGCTTGCCGAGCACCGCTTCGAGCCGCCCGCCGACTGCGGCCTGCCGCGCCTCGTCGGACCACTTGCCCGCCGGCAGGAACGCCAGCCCACTCGGCAGCGTCACGACCGCCGACCGTGGGTCCGTCTCGCCGCGGAGCACCTCGCAGGCGCCGACGTTGTTCGGCACGCCGGCGTAGGCGTGCAGGGCGGGCTCGCGCAGGTCGAAGTCGGCGAGGAGCGTCTTGTAACCGGCCTGGGCCAGCGAACTGGCGAGGCCGAACGCGGTGAACGCCTTCCCCTCGTCGCCGAGCGGGCTCGTCACCGCCACGCACGTAGCCCCGCGGCTCAGCCACGTCTGCGCCACGTACGCCCTCAGCTTGTCGATCGCCTCGTTCGCGGCCGCCCGCCGGGCCGGGTCGCGGCCGGTGGCGTCGGTCGGCAGGCCGGGGATGACGCCGACCACCGGCGCGGGGCCGATCGTCTTCAGGTCGGCGAGCGAACTGACGCGGCGGCTGACGGTCTCGAACGCGACCACGCCGAGGGCCACGAGGACGTAGCCGAACAGGCCGCCGGCGACGGTGCCGAGCACCTGCTTCTTGACGTCCTTCTGCATCGGGCTGGACGCCGGCTGGAGCAGCTGGATGCGCTGCCCGGCGAGCAGGTCGAGCTTTAGCGCCTCGTGTTGCGTGATGAGGCGGGCGTACATGCCGTCGCGGGAGCGCAGGTCGGTGTCGGCAGGGTCGTAGCTCGGCGGCACGACCCCGCCGCGGCCGTCGGTGCGGATCACCTCCGCCGCCTGCGGCAGGTTGTTGAGCATCCGCTCCAGGTTGGCGACGCTAATGCGGGCGGTGGCGAGCTGCGTCTCGTACCGTGCCATCTGGTTCTTGACCGTCGTCCACTCGTTGAACAGTAGCTCCCCCTTGGCGGCACGCTTGCCGCCCTCCAGGAGGCCGGCCTTCTCGCGGCGGACCTCGGCCAGGCGGGCGTTCTGCGCCTCGAACACGCGGCCGAGGTTGACCACGTCCGGGGCGTCGGGCCGGCCGGCGCTCGCGGCGAAGTCGTAGTTCGCCTTCGCCCGCCGCACCCGCGCCGTCTGTTCCACCACCTGCGGGTCGTTGTCGACCGCGGCCAGCGTCGCCGGGTCGAGCGGCGCCTTCTTCAGGGCCTCGATCTGGCCTTCGAGTTCGCGCATCCGCGCCTTCCCGGCGCCGATCTCGATCGGCAACGTCCGGTCCACTTCCGTCTGAAGTGCGGCGAGCCGGGCGACCAGCGCGCGCGGGTCGAGTTTGGCGAGGAGTTCGAGGCCGGCGACGGGCGGGGCCGCGGCCGGCGGCGCGACACCCGGCGGCAGGACGCCGGGAGTGCCTTCCGCGGCCTGCACCGGCGTGACGCCGTCGCCCGGCGCCTTGGCGAGGTTGTGGCCCCGGCTCATGTTTTCGAGCCGCTTCTGCATGTCCTGCATGGCCTGCTCGGACTGGCGGAAGCGGGCCTGCTTCGTCGCCACCTCTTTCTGCACGACCTCGGCCAGGAACGCCTTCTGGACGGCGTTGACGATCTTGTTCGCGTCCGCCGGGTTGTGCGACGCCATGCTGACGCGGATGACTTCCGAGCCGTCCGGGGCGCCGACCAGCACCTCCTCGCCGAGGTACTTGATGGGGTCCTTCTGGGCCTTGACCGTCGGCAGGTCCTTCAGGTCGCGCATGGCGGCGTTCAGGACGAATTCCGACTTGATGAGGCCGCTCATGGTGCGGACGTAGGTCGTGAAGTCGGTCCGGGCCTCCTGGGCGTTCCCCTGGTGGGCCAGCGCCGGCGGCACCTGCGACACCTGCAGGAGGCCGTACGACTCGTACTTGCTGGCGAGCAGCTCCCACGCGGCGTAGCTTCCGACGGCCCCGAGCAGGGTGCCGCAGAACAGGATCATCAGCCAGTGGAGCTGGAGGTACGTGAGGACGCGGAGGCCGTTGCCGTCGCCGTCCGGCTTCGCGGCCGGGCGGGCGGGCGGCCGCGGCGGGGCGGATTTCGGCGCGGCGAGCGCGGGGGCGAAGGTCGGTCCGTTCATGGGCTCTGCGTCCTTGCAGGCTCAGACCAGGGGTGAGTCGCGGCGGTCGGGCGCGTCAGTCGTTCGTGACGAGTTTCTTGAGCACCCACAGCTCCAGCGCCAGCAGCGCCAGGCCGACCGGCATCATGAGCCAGCCGTAGAAGTCGTGCAGGAAGTCGAGCGTCCCCTTGTCGGTAAGGACGAGGTACGCCAGGCCGGTGGCGGTGATCCGCAGCACGTTCGTCAGCACGGCGATCGGGATGATGCCGAGAAGCACCATGCCGCGCTCGAACCACGAGCGGTCGGTCAGCAGCACCGCCCCCACCGAAAAGGCGGCGAACGTCACCAGCATCTTCAGGCCCGAGCAGGCGTCCACGACGCCGAGCCGGACCTCGTCGATGAGGATCAGGTTGCCGTCGCGGATCGCGGGCTGCCCGAGGGTTTGCAGCATGTACGTGCTGCTGACGGTGGCCGCCGTCTTGAGCGGCTGGCCGACGTTCCGCTCCAGCTCGTAGGGAAGCGGCACCATGAACAGGAGGAACAGCAGCCCGCCGCCGACGCGCCTCAGCAGCGGCATCCCGCCGGCCGCGAGGGTGACGCCGACGAGGGCGAGCATCAGGCTGGCGGCGTCGAGTTGGTGGAACAGCAGGCTGCCGGCGAGCGCGCGGAGGACGACCGCCGCGGCGAGGAGCCCGCACCCGAGCCAGGGCCGCGGCTGGGGCACGAGCGGCCCGGCCTGCCACGCCTTCCACACGAGGTACGCGGAGAAGAACGGCACGAGCAGGCCGTGCGAGTACTGCGGGTCGTTGACCCACTTGTCGAAGAAGACGGCCAGCATGGGCAGGTACGCCCACACCAGCAGGCCGACGAGCGCGGCCACCTGCCACAGCGGCGGGCGGAACGCGGCGGGCGGCGCGGGTGCGGTGACGACCCTGACGGCGGCGGTCGGCAGGACGGCGGTCGTGGGCGGCGGTGCGGGTTCGGCGGTGGTGATCGACATCCGTGTCCCCACGGGGGGCGAAGCTCGGCGAGCGGGGATTGTTGCACCCGCCGCGGGTGCGACGCAACCCCACTTCCGGGCCGCGGGGAATTCGGTGGCCTCAGCGGCGGCCGCGCCGGTAGCATCGTCCGGGGGGTGACGCGATGGCGCTGGAGTGTCCGGAGTGCGGGGCGAGGCTGACGGCGGCCGACCGGGACGGCGACGGCTACCGGTGCGGCCGCTGCGGCGCGGAGGTGCGCGAGCCGCGCCGCACCCCCGACGACTACGACGACCGCCCCCGTCGGCGGCGCCGGCCGCCGAAGCGGGGCCGCGGCCGAGTCGTGCTGCTGGTGGCGGTCGGTGCCGGCGTGCTGATGCTCCTCGCGTGTGGCGGCATCGGCGGCGGCTGGTACGTTGCCGCACAGCCGGAGTGGCAGGAGTTCCACTCGCCGAACGGGGGGTACACCGTCTTCATGCCGGCGAAGTCGCGGCCGGACATGGGCAAGATCGTCGCCAAACAGGGCGGTAACATCCCGGGCGTCACGTTCGAGGGGACGCTCCTCCTGGCCCGGCTGGAAGAATACTGCATCGCCTACGGCGAACTTCCGCCCGGGCCGCGCGGCCCGGCCGACGCGGAGCGCGTCATCGACGCCGCGGTCGAGGGGATGAAGAACGGCCCGCAGCCGGCGCAGGTCGTCTCGTCGAAGCCGGTGACAGTGTCCGGCTACCAGGGCCGCGAAGTCGAACTCCGCATCAAGAACCAGGCCCGCCTCGCCCGCATCGTCGTGACGCCGACGCGCGTGTACACGGTCATCGCGGGTGGTCCGTTCACCGGGCCGGACGAGCCCCGGGTGCGGCGGTTCGTGGAGTCGTTCAAGCTGACCGAGCCGAACCCCGCCGGTGACGACAACGGGCCGCCGCCGTTCGTACCGCGGCGACCCTAATTCCTGTTCCGGTGCCTCGAAAGTCGGCCGCCCCGTAGGTAGCATCGACCTGGGGGGGTGACGCGATGGCGCTGGAGTGTCCGGACTGCGGGGCAGGGCTGACGGGGGCCGATCGGGACGGCGACGAGTACCGCTGCGGCCGGTGCGGCGCGCAGGTGCGCGAGCCGCGCCGCACTCCCGACGACTACCACGACCGCCCGACCCGTCGCCGCCGGCCGCCGAAGCGGGGCAACGGCCCCGTTTTCCTCGTTCTCGGCGCCATCGGGTTGCTGGTGGTAATCTCCTGCGCCGGCCTCGTGGGCGTCGTCGTCTGGTCCGGCAAGCCGCGGTGGGAGGAGTTTCGCTCGCCGGTCGGCGGGTACAGTGTGGACCTGCCAGCGAAGGCCCGCCCCGACATGGCCGACCTGGCAGCCGCGCACGGGCCGGTCGAGCCCGGCGTGACTTATGAGGGGACGCTGCTGCTCGGCCGGCTGGAGGAGTACCGCGTCACCCACGGCGACCTCGATGCGGAGGTGCGGAACACGCAGACCGACGCCGAAATCCTCGACGGGATGGTGAAGAACCTCCGCGACGACCCGCCGCCCGCCGAGGTCGTCTCGTCGAAGGACCTCAGCGTGTCCGGCTACCCGGCCCGCGAGCTTCACCTGCGGGTGGAGCAACAGTCGGCGCTGGTGCGGGTCGTGGTGACGCGAACGAAGTGGTACACGGTCATCGCCGGCGGCCCGTTCACGCCCGTCACCGAGCCGCGGCTGCGGCGGTTCGTCGAGTCCTTCAAGCTGGACGCGCCGCCGGCGCCCGCCAACGAGAAGCGGCTGCCGCCCGGCCGCGACAAGGGCCGCTGATCCCGCGCTTGCTTTCCCCGCCCGAGCGTTTACCCTGTGAGGAGGATTCCGCCCGCCCGCCCCGGCGCCTCCGAGGCCTCGCATGCACCTCCCCCGCCGGCTCCTGGTGCCCGCCGCCGCCCTGCTCGCGGTTGCCCTCACGCCCCACGTCGCCCCGGCCTACGCCGAGGCCGTCATGTCCTTCGGATCGGTCGTGAACCAGTCCACGAACGTGGTGCTGATGACCGTCACCCGCGTGGACAAGGCGCAGAACCTCGTCATCTACGAGAAGGTGGCCGACCTGAAGGGGAAGCACCCGCAGCAGACGATCAAGCACAACATCGGCCGGGGCGGGCTCCGGCCGGGCGAGTGGCAGGAGATCATGAACTGGGCCGAGGTCGGCAAGCAGGCGGTGTTCTTCCACAACGGCGGGGCCAGCGAGACGTACATCGGCGTGACGTGGTACCAGGCGTACCCGCAAGGCGAGTGGTGGGGCATGTCCCACGGCGAGCCCTACCTGCTCCGCTCCTACGCGGGCCGCATCGACCGGCTGCAGGGTATCATGGCCGACATGATGGCCGGCCGCGAGGTGGTGGTGCCGTGCATGGTGGACGGCGACAAGGAGGCCATCCACAAGAAGACGGCCCGCGTGCAGCGGCTGAAGGCGAGCCTGAAGCTGAACGACTACAACCCGAAGCGCGACTTCGTCGGCTGGGGCGGCGAGGACATCCGGGCGCTGAACGGGATGCCGGGGTTCAACAAGTACGCCGGGCTCACGAAGCTGGACGCCGAGGCGCAGGCGGTGTCGGTCGTGGACTTCGACAACGACGGCAAGCAGGACGTGCTGCTACTGGCGGCGGGGAAAGTGGGGCTGTACCAGAACGGCGGCGACAGTTACGCCGAGACGCCGCTGCCGGGCCTGACCGGCGGCGCCCGCTCCGCCGTGTGGGCCGACCACAACGGCGACGGGCTACCCGACTTGCTGTTAGCCACCGCCGACGGCCCGCGGTTGTTCACGAATCTCGGCAAGGGTCAGTTCCGCGACGATTCGTCCCGGTTGCCGAAGGAGCCCGGCTACGACCTGACCGCAGCTGCGTGGGGCGACTTCGACGGCGACGGCAAGGCCGACGTGCTGCTCGCCAACGGCTACCACGGCCTGCGGCTGTACCGCAACACGCGGCCCGAGGTGGCGAAGGCTCCGCCCCCACCGAAGATGAGCGACTGGCACGTCATCGGCATGTTCCGCGCCGCGAACCAGGCGGACAACATCAAGACCGCGTTCCCGGTCGAGACCGAGGCCTTCAACGCCGGCAAGACGTACAAGGGGAAGCGCGACCTGCCCGTGACGTGGGCCAAGAAGGAGTTGAAGGACGGCGAGCCGCACCAGTTCGCCGACCTGGGCGCGAACCAGGCGACGTACCTCTACCGCGAGCTGGAGGCGGCCGCCGCGAGCGACGTGGCGGTGAGCATCGCCAGCCCCGGCACCCTGACCGTGTGGGTGAACGGCGAGAAGGCGTACCACAGCGAGGAGCGGAAGACCGACCCGCACGCCGTCGCGCTGAAGCTGCGGCCGGGGAAGAACGCGCTGCTGGTGAAGGTGTGCGTGGCCGAGCAGGTGGCGGGGATCACGTTTTCCCTCGGCAGTGGTTCGAGCGGCCCGCCGGGGCCGTGGTTCGCCGACGTGTCCGCGACGTGGGGGCTCGGCGAGACCGAACACCGCGGCGACACCCTCGCCGTCGCCGACTTCGACGGCGACGGCCGGCCCGACGTGCTCTACGGCGCGGGCACCGGCCTGCTGCTGCGGAACACCGGCTCCAAGCTCGAACGCAAGGCCGACAGCGGCATCAGCTACCGCGCCGGCCGCGTCGGTCCGGCGCTTGCGGACTTCGACGGCGACGGCCACCCAGACCTCTTCGTGCCGCAGCCCGACGGCAAGTGCAAGCTCTACCGCAACAGTGGCACCGCCACCTTCACCGACGTGACTACGCAGGCTGGCGACCTGGCGAGGGGCATCCCCGGTGCGGTAACCGCGGCGTGGGGCGACTTCGACAACGACGGCCACCCCGACCTGCTGGTCGGCTGCCTGCGCGGCACGAACCGCTACTTCAAGAACAACGGCAACGGCACGTTTGCCGACCGCAGCGCCGACATCGGTCTAACGACGCGGGTGTTCAACACGCAGGCGGCGGCGTTCGCCGACCTGAACGGCGACGGCCAGCTCGACCTGATCCTGGCGAACGAGGGGCTCGAATCTGCGATCCTGTTCGGGACGCGGCCGGACACGCTGCCGCGGACGCCGGTGGTGGTGTCGCTGAACGGGAGCCCCGGCCTGAGCGGCGGGCGTGTCGTGGTGAAGGACATGACCGGCAAGGCGGTAGCGACGGCGGCCGTGGCCGGCGGCGACGGCCGCGGCGGCAACGCGCTGGCCCCGCGATTCGCGCTGGCACCGGGGGCGTACCGCGTGGAGGTGACGGCGCCGGGCGGCCGCACCGCGAGCGCGGCGCTCGACGTGCAGACGAGCCCCATGACGGTGCGCGTGCAGTAGCATTTCGTGGGGCTGGTTGCCAACCGGCCCAGTATCGCCGGCCGGTTGGAAGCCGGCCCCACAGAAAGACCCCGATGCCCCGGATCCCCCTCCTACTGGTCGCCCTCCTCGCCGCCCCCGCGACTGCGGCCGACCCCGGCCCGTGGGCGACGTACCGCGGCAACCCGCAGCGCACCGGCAACACCGACGGCAAGCCCGGCCCTGCCGCGCCGACGGTGCTGTGGTCGGTCCGTTCACAAGATCACTACGTCGCCTCGCCCGTCGCCGTCGGCGATAAGGTGCTGCTCGGCGGCCTCGGCGGCTTCAACCGGCCGACCATCAGCCTGTTCCCGTTCACCCCGGCCGGGGCGAAGGTCGATCCCGCGTGGTCGAAGTCGGCGCCGTTCCTGAAGCAGGCGTCGGTCAGCTCGGCGGCCACCGACAAGGGGCTGATCGTCTTCGGCGACGGCATGCACCAGGACTCCGGCGGGATGCTTCACTGCGTCACCGCGGACGGCGGCCGGCCCGTGTGGCAGTTGCCCGTCCCCGGCGACCTCGTCCACCTGGAGGGCGGCCCGAGCATCGCCGACGGCAAGGTTTTCATCGGAGGCGGCGCCGCGGGCGTGATCTGCGTCGAACTCGAAAAGGCCACGCTCGACGGCAAGGACGTGGACCCGCCGGCCATCGCCAGGATGCAGGAACTGCGGTGGAAGGAGTTGCAGGCCAAGTTCGAGGACCAGAAGAAGAAGGACCCCGACTTCGCCGTCCCGCCGTCGGAGGACCAACTGCTCAAGCCCGCCCCGAAGAAGGTGTGGCTGGCCGGCGAGAAGCGCTGGCACGTGGACGCGGCCGTGAACGTGTTCGCGGGCAAGGTGCTGGTGTCGACCTCGTACCTCGACAAGGAGAAGGTCGGCGAGCGCGCCCTGTACTGCCTCGACGCCGCGACCGGCAAGGAGGTGTGGAAGGCGCCGCTGGCGCTAAACCCGTGGGGCAGCGCGAGCGTGGCCGGAGACACGGTAGTGGTCCCCGGCAGCTCCGTCGGCTACTACTTCAACGACATCAAGGGGGCGAAGGGGAGCCTGACGGCGCTCGACCTCGCCACCGGCAAGGAACGCTGGAAGAAAGACCTGCCCGGCGGCGTGGTCGGTGCTGTGGCGATCGCCGACGGGCAGGCCGTGTGTACCGCCTCCGACGGCAAGGTGCGGGCGTTCAAGCTCGCCGACGGCGACCGCGCCTGGCTGTACGACGCGAAGGCGCCCATCTTCGCGCCGCCGGCCGTCGCCGGGGGCGTGGTGTACGTCGCCGACCTGCTCGGCACCGTCCACGCGGTCGACGCCAAGACCGGCGCCCCGAAGTGGACGTTCCCGCTGGGCAAGGACACGCCGGGGATGGTGTACGGCGGCGTCACCGTTCAGGGCGGCCGGCTCGTGGTGGCGACGTGCAACCTGGAAGGCCCGTTCGCCCGCCGCGACACAACGATCGTCTGCCTCGGCACCCGCTAACGCACGGAGTTCCCCCCCATGAAGCGCCTCGTCGCCCCCGCGCTGGCGGTCGTGTTCGGAATGATCCTCTCCGCCGCCGGCGACCCCGCGGCCGCGCAGGACAAGTCGGGCGTCGTCGTGGACAAGGATAAGCGCACGGTGAGCGTGCCGGCCAAGGTCGCCCCGCGGAAGCTTGAGCACCTCAAGGGCGAGGTCTACCCGATCGAGCTGATCGCCGGCTGGGGGCACCCACGCGGGAAGAAGGCCCACGAGATCGTGGCGGCGATCGACGTGATGCCGTCGGACGTCCACAATGGGCTGGAGGCGCTCGGCCTCAAGGCCGGGAAGCCGGCGAAGGGGCCGGACGCGAAGGCCGAGGGGCCGGCCGTGCTGGTGTACTTCGAGGTGCCGGAGGGCGGCACCTCGAAGAAGGTGGCCATCGAGAAGGTGCTGATCGACCCGAAGTCGAAGAAGCAGGCGCCGAAGATGACGTTCCGCTTCACCGGCTCGTCGATGGTGGCCCCCGACCCGACGAAGCCCGACGACAAGAAGTACGGCGCCGACCTGACCGGCTCGCTGGTGTGCCTGTTCCCGGTCACCGACGAGGTGGTGCTGCAGACCGATTGGACGATGAAGGAGGAGAAGTACCTCAAGCTCGACGTGAACCCCGAGGCGCTGCCGAAGGAGGGCGCCGCCGTGCGACTGGTGATCGAGGCGCCAGCCGGGAAATGAGCCCATGAACCCGCGATTCGACGGCTACTACGGCTCTCCGTTGCTGAGACATGAGGACTGGCACGCCGGCGTTCACATGGTCGAGGAATACTATCGGTTCCTGAAGTTCTTCGAGCGCGGCACATGGCTGACGAAGGACCACCCGAAACGGAATCTGGATTTCCCTCGCTACCTGAATGGCGTCACCGATCAGGACTTCACGCTCGGGTGGGCCGGCCGACACCCGTATGACGCGAACATGGACTTCGCGCATCTGACCGGCCGATTTACGCCGACCCAGGACGGGGTTGCTCTCTTGTGGCGCCACGATGCGTGCGGGGAAGTGCGAGAGTTCCACTGGCCGTTCCGCGTGGACAAGCCGGATCGGATCGCGTCGGAGTCGGGTCACGTCTACACGTTCTACCCGACGGCAACCCCGGCTCGGGGCTTGTAGGTCGGGTCGAGTCTGCGAGACCTGACGGCGGCGCGAATGGCCTACGCGGTCGATCCCAAACGACTCCGCCGTGGGTGAGAGGCAACAGGTTCCCTGCGGCAGTTGTTCGCGCCGCCGTCAGGTCTCGCAGACTCGACCCGACCTACGGAAGAACCATGAAGATCACCCGCGTCGAAGCGATCCCGGTGTGCGTGCCGCTGAAGAAGGGCTGGACCGCGAAGACGGCCCACGGCGAGCACGTCACCTCGCCCTACGTCATCGTCAAGGTTCACACCGACGCGGGGCTCGTCGGCCTGGGCGAGGCCACCATCTCCGGCCTGTGGTCGGGGGAGACGCAGGCCGGAAGCGTCGCCGCGATTCGCGACTACATCGCCCCGCAACTCGTCGGCACCGACGCGCGCGACATCACCGCCGCGCGGCGGGCGATGGACTTCATCATCAAGCTGAACCCCTTCACGAAGGCCGCCGTCGAGATGGCCCTCTGGGACATCGCCGGCAAGGCCGTGGGGCTACCGGTGTACCGCCTCCTCGGCGGCAAGGTCCGCGACCGCGTGCGGATCAAGCTCGTCGTCTGGGCGCGCGATGTGGCCGGCTCCCGGGCGATGGCCGAGGGGCACCTGAAGCTCGGCGTGTCGTGCGTGAAGGTGAAGGTGGGGCTGGACCCCGACACGGACGTGGCGCGGGTGCGGGCCGTCCGCGAGGTTGCCGGCCCGGACGTGCCGCTGACCATCGACGCCAACTGCGGCTGGACCATCCGCCAGGCCCGGCACTGCCTTCGGGCACTCGCCGACACGAAGCTGCTGCTTGCGGAGCAACCCATCCCGGCGGGCGACCCCGCGGCGCTGGCCGAGTTGCGGCACGTCACCGACGCGGCGATTATGGCCGACGAGAGCGTTTTCACCCTGCAAGACGCCTGGCTCCTCACCACACACCGGGCCGCCGACGTGCTCAGCGTCTACCCCGGGAAGCACGGCGGCATCGCGGCCACGGCCGAGATCGTCGCGGTGGCGAAGGCGGCGGGTGTCCGCTGCACGATCGGCAGCAACCTGGAACTCGGGATCGGCACCGCGGCCATGCTCCACGTCGCGGCCGCGTTCCCCGAGATCGACACCGACACGTTCCCCGCCGACACCATCGGCCCGTTCTACCACGACGCCGACCTCATCACGAAGCCGCTCGACCTGGGGCCGCCGTACGCGCGGGTGCCGGACGGGCCGGGACTCGGCGTCGAGCTCGACGAGGAGCAGCTGGCGCGGTTCCGCGTCGGCTGACGATCACGGATTCTCGCACTCGCCGGTGCCGCCGACGCCGACGACGCGGATGGTCGGGTACAGCGGCCCGCCCTCGATCGGGTGCCCCGCCAGGATCACGACGCGCTCGCCGGGGCGGATCGTACCTGCCACGAAGGCGTCGCGCACGGCCATCGCGGTGCGGTCGCCGCCGGGGCCGGCGGGCGTCATCCGCACCGGCGTCACGCCCCAGTCGATGGCCAGTCCCTGCAACACCGCGTCGGTCGGTGCCACGGCGATGACGCGCGCCCACGGCCGCCGCCGCGTCACGAGCCGGGCCGTGCGGCCGGACAGTGTGGGGATGACGATTGCGGTCGCCTCCACCTGGTCGGCGAGGTCGAACGCCGCCTCGGCCATCGGGTCGTCGATGCCGAAGTCGGGGCGGTTGAAGTGCGCTCCGAGCGAGCGGCCGGTGTCGCGCAGGTGCGTCTCCGTCTCGACGGCGATGCGGGCCATGCACGACACGGCTTCCACGGGGTACTTGCCGACCGCCGTCTCGCCCGAGAGCATCACGGCGTCGGTGCCGTCGAAGATGGCGTTGGCCACGTCGCTGGCCTCGGCGCGGGTCGGCCGCGGGCTCTCGCGCATCGAGTCGAGCATGTCCGTCGCGGTGATGACCGGCTTCCCCGCGGCCCGGCACTCGTTGATCAGCATCTTCTGCACGGTCGGCACCTTCTCCAGCGCGATCTCGACGCCGAGGTCGCCGCGGGCCACCATCACGCCGTCGAACGCGGCGACGATTGCGGCCGCGCTGCGGACCGCCTCCGGCCGCTCGACCTTCGCGATGACGGGGGCACTCATCCCGGCCGCGGCCATCGCGGCGCGCACCTCGGCAGCCGCCTCCTGCCCGCGCACGAACGACAGCGCCACCCAGTCCACACCCGCCCGCGCCGCGACGGCGAGCGCGGCCCGGTCGCGGTCGGTGACGGCAGCGATGGTCAGCGGCGTGTCGGGAAGGTTGAGCCCCTTGTTCGGCTTCAGCGTGCCGCCGACCACGACGCGGGCCAGCAGCCGGCCGCCGTGCGTGGTGCCGGCGTCGAGTTGGAGGCGGCCGTCGTCGAGGAGCATCCGCTGGCCGGGCCGCACGTCGGCCAGCACCTCGGGTTCCGTCAGCACCAGGTCGTCGGCGTGTACGGGCTCGCCGGTGAGGCTGAAGCTGACTTCGCCCCCGGGGGCCAGCTCACGGGCGGCGGTGATCTTCACGCGCAGCTTCGGCCCCGGTAGGTCCGCGAGCACGGCGGCGAACCTGCCGACCTTCCGCGCCGCGTCCCGGAAGCGGGCGACGCGGGCCAGGTGCTCGTCGGCGGCGCCGTGCGAGAAGTTGACGCGGGCCACGTCGACGCCGGCGCGGAGGACGGCTTCGAGCACCGGGGGGTCATCGACGGCCGGCCCGAGGGTGGCGACGATCTTGGTCCGCCGTGGGGTCGGGGACATGGTGGCGCTGCTCCGGTAGGATGGGACCGCCGCGGGGGTGGTGTATGGCGTGGGGCGGGTGGCTTCAATTCGTCGCGGCCGTGGCGCTGACCGCGGCGCTGGGGTGGCGCGGCGTGTTGGCACTCACGCAGCCGCCGGGGTTGGAGCTCGACCACCCGGCAATCCGCGAGACGGCGTGGCTGGCCGTGGCGGCGTGGGCGCTCGGCTGGCCACGGGCGTGGAGTGGGGATGGGGTATGGCTGTGGGCGTGGGGGGCGTTAGCAGCCGCGACTCACGTCGCAGTGGCGATGCACGTCGGGCACGGCTGGTCGCACGCGGACGCGGTGCGGCACACGGCAGAGCTCTCGGGTGTCGGGGCCGGCGTGTGGGTGAACTACGCCTTCGTGGCCGTGTGGCTCGCGGACGCAGCGTGGCTGGTGATGTGGGGGGTGAGCTATCGGCGACGCCCGAGGTGGATGACGTGGTGCGTCCACGGGTTTCTGGCGTTCGTGGTGGTGAACGCGGCCGTGGTCTTCGCGGCGGACTGGCGGCGGGGACTGTTGTGGGCGGTGCTGATCGTTGGAATCGCGGCTCGGACGTGGAAGAAAAGCCAGCGGCCCGCATGAGTGGGCTGTTCTTGAAACATCGCTGCGCCAAGAAACAGCCCACTCGCAGAGCATTCACTTACGCCGTCGGGGCGACCGGCGCGGGGGCCGGGGCAGGGGCTGCCTTCGCGTTCAGGCGGACCTTCTGCTCACCTTCCTTCAGCAACTCGATCACGGCCGTGTGGCCGCCGTCGCCGAGGCGGCGGTAGTGCTGCTTGATGATCCGCGTGTACCCGCCCGGCCGGTCCTTGTAGCGCGGGCCGATGTCGCGGAACAGCTTCTTCAGGATCGTGTCGCCCTCGACGACCTCGTCCTTCTTGTCCACTACGGCGGTGCCGTGGGTCGGCCCGAGCACGGCGGCGGCCTGGCGGCGGAGGTGGAGCGCCTTCACGCGGGCCACCTTGTCCCCCTCGGGGGCCGCGGCGGTAATGACGGCGGCCTTCTTGGCCATCGTGATGAGCTTCTCGACGTACGGCCGCAGCGCCTTCGCCTTAGGCAGCGTGGTGACGATCCGCTCGTGCGTGATGAGCGCCCGGGCGAGGTTGCGGAACAGGGCTTCGCGGTGGGCCGGGGTGCGGCTGAAGTGCTTTCCAGCCTGACGGTGGCGCATGTCTTAGTGCCTCTTTTGGCGTGTTGCCCGTACCGGCCCGTGCCAAGGTAGCCGGCGGGTGGGAATGACCAATCACCAATGACCAAGGACGGAACCCAAGTCATTCCTTGGGTATTGGTGGGACATTGGTGATTGGTCATTCCCGAAGTTAACGGCGAGTCGGCAACTTCATCCCCAGCGAGAGGCCGCGCTCCTGGAGCTTGGCCTTCACCTCGCGGAGGGTCGTCTCGCCGAAGTTGCGGACCTCGAGGAGTTCGTCCTCGGCCCGCATCACCAGCTCGCGGACGGTGGTGATCCCTTCCGTCTCCAGACAGTTCGTGGCCCGGACCGACAGCTCCAGCTCGGCCAGGCTCATGTTCAGCTTCTTCTCCAGCTCGGCGTCGCCGGCGTCGCGCGGGGCGGCCCCGCCGACCTCGATCGGCTCGTCCAGCGGCACCTCCGGCCCCGGCTCGGTGTACTGCACGAACGGGTTCAGGTGCTTCCGCAGGATCTTCGCGGCCTCGACCAGCGCCATCTGCGGGCCGACGGTGCCGTTCGTCCAGATCTCGATCACGAGCCGGTCGTAGTTCGTCTTCTGGCCGACGCGCGTCTCCTCGATGTCGTACTTGACGCGGACGACCGGCGAGAACGAGCTGTCCACCGGGATGACGCCGATCTCGCGCTCCTTGCCGGCGTTTTCGTCGGCCGTCTTGTACCCGCGGCCGTTTTCGACGGTCATCTCGACGCTGAACGGCACGTCGGCGGTCAGCGTGGCGAGGTGGTGCTCGGGGTTGATGATCTGCACGGTCTCGTCGTGCTGCACGTCCACGCCGCGGACGACGCCGGCCTCGTGCTTCTGGATGCGGACGACCTTCGGCTGGTCGCTGACGTTCTTGACGACAAGGCTCTTGACGTTGAGGAGGATGTCGGTCACGTCCTCGACGACGCCGGTGATGGTCGAGATCTCGTGCTGCACGCCGCCGATCTTGACGCGCGTGACGGCGGAGCCTTCGAGGCTCGACAGCAGGATGCGGCGGAGGGAGTTCCCTAGCGTCATCCCGAAGCCGCGCTCGAACGGCTCGATGTAGAACTTGCCGTAGGTGTCGGTGAGGGTGGCCCGGTCGGCCGAGACCCGGTTGGGCAGTTCCAGCCCGCGCCAGCGAACCCGCATGGGAAGTCCTCCGGCCGTCGGCTTACCGCCCCCACCGGCCCCGCGACCGGGACAACGGGAGCGAACCAGACGGCTTGAATAGTTGGCAGTGGACAGTGGGCAGTGGCCAGCCTGGACCAAAAACCCACTTGCCCCGGCCGGTCGCGGAGACCGGGGTGATTCGACGGTGACTCAGGTACTTGGCAGACTGGCCACTGTTCCCTGGCCACTGGCCACTCGCTTAGCGGGTGGCGATTTCGATGATCAGCTGCTCGCGGATCATGTCGATCCGCTCGTCCACGTCCGCCCGCGTCGGCAGGCGGGTCATCGACCCTTCCGGGGCGTCGCTGTTGTTCGTCACCACCAGGAAGTCGGGGACGCGGACGAGATTCTTCTGGAGCCCCTCGCGGGCCATCTTGAGGCTGCGGTCCACGGCCTTCACTTTGATCACGTCGCCGGGCTTGACCAGGGCGCTCGGGATGTCGCACTTGCGGCCGTTCAGCAGCACGTGGCCGTGGGCGACCATCTGGCGGGCGGTGCCGCGGCAGGCGGCGAACCCGAGGCGGTGGATGACGTTATCGAGCCGGCGTTCGAGAATCGAGAGCAACTGCTCGCCGGTGTTCTCGGGCGACCGCGTGGCCAGTTGGTAGTAGCGCCGGAACTGGTTCTCGAGCACGCCGTAGAACCGCTTCAGCTTCTGCTTCTCGCGTAGGCGGATGCCGTACTCGGAGGTCTTGCCGCGGCGGGCGCCGTGCATGCCGGGCGGCAGCGCCTCGCGGTCGATCGGGCACTTCGGGCTGAAGCAGCGCTCCGCCTTCAGGTAGAGCTTCATCTGCTCCCGCCGGCACATCTTGCAGACGGGGTCGGTGTTGCGGGCCATGCGTGGGTCGGGGACTCGGGGCCAGGGGTCAGGTGGCGCGTCCGGCGGACGGGCCGTTATGTGTCGTCGGAAGGTAGGCCCGGCGAACCCCAGGGTCGGTTCGGGCACCCGTCTAACGCCGCTTGCGGCGTTGCCCCCGGGTGCAACGCCGCAAGCGGCGGAAAGACGACGACGGGAGACGGCTTACACGCGCCGCTTCTTGGGCGGGCGGCAGCCGTTGTGCGGCAGCGGGGTCACGTCTTCGATGGCCTTGACGTTAAGACCCGAGGCCTGGAGGGCAGTAATGGCCGACTCGCGGCCCGCGCCCGGCCCTTTCACGCGGACTTCGACTTCCTTGACGCCGAACTTGGACGCCTTGGCGGCACACTCTTCGGCGGCCCGCTGGGCGGCGAACGGGGTGCTCTTGCGGCTCCCCTTGAACCCGACGGTGCCGGCCGACGCGTTGCACAGCACGTCACCGTTGGTGTCGGTGATGGTGACGATGGTGTTGTTGAACGTGCTCTGCACGTGGGCCACCCCACGCGACACGTTACGACGGGCCTTCTTCTTCTTCGACTTAGCCATTGGTGGGGTGCCGGTTGTCGGTTGTCGGGGTGGACCGCCGGGGGCAGCCCCCCGATCACCGCGTTACGCCTTACTTGTCCTTCACGCCCTTCTTGCCGGCGACCGTCTTGCGCGGCCCCTTCCGGGTGCGGGCGTTCGTCTTAGACCGCTGGCCGCGGACCGGCAGGTTCTTCCGGTGCCGCTCGCCGCGGTAGCTCTTGATCTCTTTCAGGCGCGTGATGTTCGCGCCCTCGAACCGCCGCAGCGGCCCCTCGACCAGGTAGTCGCGGTCGATGAGCACCGCGATCCGGGCGACCTCGTCGTCGGTCAGCTCCTTCGCCCGCCGCTGCGGGTCGATGTTGAGCTTGCCGCACACCTCGAGAGCCGTGGTCGGCCCCAACCCGCGGATGTAGCGCAGGGAGATGTGGGTCGGCTTGTCCGGCGGGATGTCGACGCCTTGAATACGCGGCATGGTCAGTTTCGCGTTGGGAGTTTCGTGGTCGGGGCCGAGCCGGTCGGACTCAAGACCTTAGCCCTGCCGCTGCTTGTGCCGGGGGTCTTCGCAGATCACGCGGACGACGCCCTTCCGCTTGATCAGCTTGCACTTCTCGCACATCCGGCGGACGCTCGCACGCACCTTCATGGGCCACCTGTTCCGATGCCGCCCACGGGCGGGTAAACTTTCACAGTAGGGACGCTCGTAGCCCGGGCAAGGGCGCGGCGGAGAATTCTACTCCTCGTCCGCGGTCACGATCAACACTCCGCCGGCGGTCAGCGCCAGCGTGTGCTCGACGTGGACGCTCGGCATCCGGTCCCGTGTCACCACCGTCCACGTGTCGGAGAGGGTGTCCACCTCGCCCTTCCGCATGTTCACCATCGGCTCGACCGCCAGCGTCAGGCCGGGTTCCAGCTTGAAGTCCTGCTTGCGGGTCTCGCGGTCCACGTAGTTCGGCACCTGCGGGTTCTCGTGCATCACCCGCCCGATGCCGTGGCCGACGTAGCTCGTTACCACGCTGAAGCCGGACTGTTCCACGTGCTTCTGCATCTCGCTGGCGACCTGCGTCCACCACTTGCGCTTGGGGAGGAGGTCGATCGCCAACTGGAGCGTCTCCTCGGCCACCTTCACCAGCCGGGCCTTCTCCGGCGACACCGGGCCGATCGGGATGGTGATGGCCCGGTCGGCACACCAGCCGTTCAGCTTGCAGGCGGTGTCCACCTTGAGGAGGTCGCCCTCCTTGAGGACGCGGTTGCCGGGGATGCCGTGGACGACCTGCTCGTTCACACTCAGGCAGGTGACGGCGGGGAAGGGCGTCTTGCCGGGGTAACCTTTGAACAGCGGGACGGCCCCGTGCTCGGCGTAGAACTTTTCGACGGCCTGGTCGATCTCGATGGTCTTGGTACCAGGCTTGGCGAGCTCGCGGCAGATGCGAAGGGCCCGCGCGACGAGCTTTCCCGCTTCCCGCATCAGCCCGATCTCGCGGGCCGACTTCAGCTCCGGCGGCCGGTTCGTGTTCTGTCGGAGCATGGCGGCTACCTCCGTCCGCACGTCAGTCGTCGGTCAGGCCGGCGTAGTTCCGCATGACCAGGTGGCTGTTGATCTTCTGGACTAGGTCCAGGGCGACGCTGATGACGATGAGCAGGCCGGTGCCGCCGTAGAAGCTCGCCACCACGGGGTCGATTTCCAGCACGCCGGTCACCACGTTCGGGATGATGGCGATGACCGCGAGGAACGCCGCCCCCACGTACGTGATCCGCATCAGCACCCGCTCCAGGTAGTCGGCGGTGCGCTTGCCCGGCCGGTAGCCGGGGATGAAGCTGCCGTAGTCCTTCAGGTTGTCGGCGATCTCCTTCGGGTTGAAGGTGATGGCGACCCAGAAGTAGCAGAACACGTAAATCATCACGATGTACATCACGTTGTACATCCAGCCGCTGTGGTTCTGGAACGTCTGCGCCATGCTGGCCGCCCACCCGGCGTCGGTCACGTTGGCGATCAGGTTGAACAGGAACCACGGCAGGATCAGCAGCGTGCTGGCGAAGATCACGGGCATGACGCCGGCGGCGTTCACCTTCATGGGGAGGAACTGCCGGGTGCCGCCGTACACGCGCCGGCCGCGGACGTGCTTGGCACTCTGCGTCGGGATGCGCCGCTGGGCCTTCGTCATGGCGATGACGCCGACGACGACCGCGACGAACAGGAACAGCAGCACCACCAGCTTCTCAAAGCTCACGTCGCCGGTCGCGGCCCCGAGTGTGAACAGCGACTCCTTCACCTTCCCGGTCGTGCTGTCGAAGATCAGCTTCCCGGTGGCGTCGGGGAGCCGGGCGACGATGCCCGCCATGATGATGAGGCTGATGCCGTTGCCGATGCCGTACTCGTCGATCTGCTCGCCGAGCCACATCAGGAACACCGTCCCGGCCGTCATTGTGACGACCGCGGAGAACCCGAACCAGTACAGGTTGAAGCCTTCCGCGTAGGTCGGGGGGGTGAGCCCCATGCCGTCGGCGCCCTCCGGCCGCATCACCGACTGGGCGATAATGAAGCCCTGGACGAGGCAGATAGGCACGGTGAGGTAGCGGGTGATTTCGTTCAGCTTCTTGCGGCCACTCTCGCCCTCCTTGCGGAGGCGTTCGAGCGACGGAACGACGCCGCTGGCGAGGAGCTGGATGATGATCGACGCCGAAATGTAGGGCATGATCCCCATCGAGAAGATGCACGCCGTGCTGAGGTTGCCGCCGGAGAACATGGAGACGAAGCCGAGCACCTGGCCGAGCGCCCCGCCCTGGGCGTTGGCCATCTTCTCGGCCATCTTCGCGTGGTCGATCATCGGGAGCGGGACGTAGTACCCGATCCGGTACACGGCGAGGAAGACGAGGGTGATGAAGATCTTCTTCCGCAGTTCGGGAATCTTGAAGATCGTCAGCAGGGTCTGCATGGTTCCCTCCGCCGGTTCCCCGGGGCGTCCTCACAAGGGGACGCGGAATGCGACGATTCTCGGCGAGCCGAAGGCCGTCGGACCGCGGGTGGCGCGCCGCCGGCACGCCGCCCGGAGCCTGACGGCCCTCGGCTCGCCGGACAGGTTTACTTCGCGGTCGCCTTCGGCGGCCGCGGCGTCATCTTGTTCCGCACCGGCTTCTTCGGCGGCGGGATCAACTCCGCCTTGCCGCCGGCCTTCTCGATCTTCTCCTTCGCCGACTTGGAGAAGTGGTCGCCCTTGACGGTCAGCTTCTTCGCCAGGTCGCCGTCGCCGAGGACGCGCACGCCCTCCGTGCTCGACGGCACGAGCTTCTTCGCCTTCAGAGCGTCCAGGTCGACGGTGGCGTTCGTGTCGAACACGTCCAGGTCGCCGACGTTCACCACGGAGTGATTCTTCTGGAAGCGGGCGTTGTTGAAGCCGCGCTTCGGCAGGCGGCGGTAGAGCGGCATCTGGCCGCCCTCGAACAGGCCGCTGGGGAGCCGGGCGCCGGCGCTGGCGTACTGGCCCTTCTGGCCGAGGCCGCCGGTCTTGCCGTGACCCGAGCCGATGCCGCGGCCGACGCGGCGCTTGAGCTTCCGCTTGGCAATGCCGCTGTGAACTGCGTTCAGGTCCATTAGAGTGCCACCCCCCGCAGCGCCGCGACTTCCTCGCGGGTGCGCAGCTGGTTCAAGCCGTTAATCGTGGCCTTCACCAGGTTCATCGGGTTGGTGCTCCCGTGAACCTTGGTGAGGATGTTGGTGACGCCGGCAGCCTGGAGCACTTCGCGGACGCCCGGCCCAGCCTTGACGCCGGTGCCCGGCCCGGCGGGGACCATGATGACCTTCGAGGCGCCGAACTTGCCGATCACCCGGTGCGGGATGGTGTTGCCGCGGAGCGACACCTTCTTCGACCGGTTGACGTTAGCCTCGCCTTCCTTGATGGCCTTCTCGACGGACGGCGGGACCTCGTTGGCCTTGCCGTAGCCGTAGGACACCTTGCCGCGCTTGTCGCCAACGACGACCAGCGCGTTGAAGCTGAACCGGCGGCCGCCCTTGACGACGCACGCCGACCGCTTGATCTTCACGACGAAATCGACCAGGGCGTTGTCGCGGGAGTCGCGGTCGCCGCGGTCACGGTCGCGGGCCATATGGGGTCCTCAGTCGGGCGCCGGGCGGACGCCGCGGTGGTGTGCGGGTTACTTCTTGTCCTTCTTCGGGGCGTCGCCCTTCGGCTTCCCCTCGCCCTTCGGCTTGGCTTCCTTGGCGGGCTTCTTCTCGGCGGCCGGGGCGGCAGCCTTTTCCTTGTGGACCGGCGCGTCCAGGCTGGTGCAGACCAGCCCGGCCTCGGTGGCGGCGCGGGCCAGGGCCGCGACGCGGCCGTGGAAGCGGTACGCTCCGCGGTCGAACGCGGCGGCTGTGATCCCCTTGCCGGCGGCCGCCGCGGCGAGCTTCTTGCCGACCTCGGTGGCGGCGGCGACGTTGCCCCCGTGCTTCAGCCCGGACGCCTTGCCCGAGCTGGTCGCCGCGGCCAGCGTGACGCCGTTCAGGTCGTCGATGAGCTGGGCCGAGATGTGCAGGTTGCTGCGGAACACGCTGAGCCGCGGGCGGGCCGGGGTGCCGTAGATCGGCTTCCGCACGCGGTTCCGCCGCCGCTCTGCCCGCTTCGCCTTCGACTTCTGTGCGTCCATATCGGTGGCCAGTGACCCGTGTGCAGTGGACAGTTAAGACCGCGTCGAACACGGCAGGCGGCTCGGGGGCGTGACTCAACTGGCCACTGCCCACTGCCCACTGCCCACTACTTCCCGGCGGCGAACGACTTCCCTTCCTTGCGGCGGACGACCTCGCCCTCGTACCGGATACCTTTGCCCTTGTAGGGCTCCGGCTTGCGGCTGGCGCGGACCTCGGCGGCGAACTGGCCGACGATCTGCTTGTCGATGCCGCTCACCACGATCGTCGTCGGGTCGGGTACGGCGACCGTCACGCCCGCGGGCGGTTCGTGAACGATGCGGTTGGCGAAGCCGACGGTCAGCTCGACACCCTTACCCTTGGCCGCGGCCTGGAAGCCGACGCCCTCGACCTTGAGTTTCTTCTCGTACCCCTTGGTCACGCCCACGATCATGTTATTGACGAGCGCCCGGGTGAGCCCGTGGAGGGCGCGGTTGAGGCGCTCGTCGTTCGGCCGGGTGACGGTGACCTGCTTGCCGTCGCTGGCCACGGCGATGTTCTCGTGGTGGGTGAACTTCAATTCGCCCTTCGGCCCCTTGACCGTGATGAGGCGATTGGTGATATTCACCGTGACGCCGCCGGGGAGGGCGACGGGTTGCTTGCCGATACGCGACATTGTTGATCCTCCGGGCTTCACCGGGCGGCCTGTGGCGCCCGGGCCGTAGCCCTGTTCTTGTTGGTCGCTTGAGGCGGGCTGCAATTCGGGTGGCCCGGATTTCGGGTCAATCACCACGCAAGCGTGGTTCGGACCACTGGGGTGCGAACCCGAACTCCAGCCCGACTCACCACACCGTGCACAGCACCTCGCCGCCGACCTTGTCGCGACGGGCCTGGCGGTCGCTCATCACGCCGCGGCTCGTGCTCAGGATGGCAATGCCGAGGCCGTCGAGAACCCGCTTCACCTCCGTGTACTTCTGGTACACGCGGCGGCCGGGGCGGCTGTACCGCTCCAGGTGACGGATCACCTTCTCGCCGTCCGGGCCGTACTTCAGGAACACCTGCAGTACGACGTGCGGCTCGCCGAGCTTCGGCACTTCGACGAAGTCCTTGGCGCCGGTCTCGGCATTCGTGACCGACTTGCCGGTGCGGTAGCCGAGGACGAAGCCCTCTTCCAGCAGCACCTTGGCGATGGCCACCTTCAGGTTGGTGGCCGGCATCTCGACGAACGGCCGCTCGATCGTGTTGGCGTTGCGGATGCGCGTCAGCATGTCCGCGATCGGGTCGGTCATCATGTGCGTGTCCTCCCTTTCGCGTGGTTACCAGGACGCCTTGCGGACGCCTGGGATAAGGCCACTCGACGCCAGGTTGCGGAAGCAGATGCGGCAGACGCCGAACTTCCGGTAGACGGCCCGGCCGCGGCCGCAGAGGCCGCAACGGAACCGGACGCGGATGCGGTCGCGGCCCGACATCAGGTTGGCCGGGTTCTGCTGATCGGCCGGCTTCTTGATCTCGGCGCGGTGGGCGTCGAGGCGCTCCATCTGGCGCGCGAACGTGGCTTCTTTGGCGTTCGTCGACATCGTGGTCTCGGGTCGGCGTTCCGGCTCGGCCCCGGGGATACACTTCCCGGGCGAGCCGGCCGTTCCGTGAATCGTCTCGTCCGCTTACTTGCTGTCGTCCCGGAACGGCATCCCGAATGACCGCAGCAGTTCGCGGGCCTCGTCGTCGTTCCGTGTGCTGGTGACGAAGGTGATGTCCATGCCCTGCGTGAACGTCACCTTGTCGGGGTCGATCTCGGGGAAGACCAGCTGCTCGGTCAACCCCATGCTGTAGTTACCGTTGCCGTCGAAGCTCTTCGGGTTCACCCCGCGGAAGTCGCGGATCCGCGGCAGGGCCACGTTGATGAGCCGGTCGAGGAACTCGTACATCCGCTTGCCGCGGAGGGTGACCCGGCAGCCGATCTCGTTCCCCTCGCGGAGGCGGAACCCGCTGACGGCCACCTTGGCCTTCATTACCTGCGGCTTCTGGCCGGCGATGAGGCCGAGTTGCTCGGCCGACAGCTTCATCCGCTCCTTGTCCTGGAGCGCCTTGCCCACGCCCATGTTCAGGCTGATCTTCATCAGCTTGGGGACGGCGTGTGGGTTGTCGCGGCCGAACTTCTGCTTCAGCGCGGCGACGATCTCGGCCTTGTACCGCTCCAGCAGCCGGGGCGGCGGGACGGGG
Source organism: Gemmataceae bacterium (assembly GCA_046350095.1). Taxonomy (GTDB): domain Bacteria; phylum Planctomycetota; class Planctomycetia; order Gemmatales; family Gemmataceae; genus Urbifossiella. The sequence goes on along the minus strand of JAXMBA010000007.1, from coordinate 109,870 downwards.
GCTTCCTTCACGTCTTCGGCGGTCGCGGCCATGTCGTCGATACCTCGTGCAGCCTATGGCGGCCCCATGCCGACGGGGCCGGTACGGGCCGGGTTTACGCCTTGGTGGCGTACTTGGGGTTGGCCTTGGCCAGGATGCGGATGCGGGCGCCGCTCTTCTTGGCGTACAGTTCCTTGGTGCCGTCGGCCGCGTACCGCACGCCGACGCGGGTCGGCTGGTTGGTGCTCGGGTCGATGAGCATGACGTTCGAGGCGTTGACCGGCATCTCCTTCGAGAGCCGCCCGCCCTGCGGGTTCTGCCGCGACGGCTTCAGGTGCCGGTACACGCGGTTGACGCCCTGGACGATGATCTTGCCAGTCTTCGGGGACACGGACAGCACCTTTCCGCGGACGCCCTTGTCGTCCCCGGTCAGCACCACCACGGTGTCGTCTTTGCGGATGTACATTGGTCGCTCTTGCTACTCGTATCCGTGGCCCACACGTTGCCCGAGCGGGCCGGCCGGCTCAGACCACTTCCGACGCCAGGCTGATGATCTTGTTGTACTTCGCCCGCAGCTCGCGGGGCACGGCCCCGAAGATACGCGTGCCGCGCGGGTTGTTGTCGTTGTCCAGCAGCACCAGAGCGTTGCTGTCGAACCGGACGTAGCTGCCGTCCTCGCGGCGGGTGGCGACCTTCGTGCGGACGACCACGCCCTTGATCACGTCGCCCGGCTTCACGTCGCCGCCGGGGATGGCCTTCTTCACGCTGGCCCGGATGATGTCGCCCAGGTTGGCCACGCGGCGCTTGTTGCCGCCGAGCACCTGGATGCACATCACCTCCTTGGCCCCGGTGTTGTCGGCCACGTCCATGTACGTGTACATCTGGATCATGTCAGCGCCTCGGCGGGGCTACCGGCCCCGGGTGTGGTCTTACTTGGCGTCGGCCGCGGGGGCCGCGGCGTCGCTCCCGGCGACGGCGCCTTCCAGCTTCGACAGCGTCCGGCTCGGGCTCTTGGTCACGATGCGGACGAGCGTCCAGCGCTTCGTGCGCGACAGCGGCCGGCTCTCGGCGATCTCGACGGTGTCGCCCAGGTGCGACTCGTTCTTCTCGTCGTGGACGTAGCAGATCGTCCGCTGCTTGACGTACTTGCCGTACTTCGGGTGCCGCACCGAGCGGGTGACCTCGACCCGGCGGGTCTTGAGGTTCTTGTCGCGGGTGACGATGCCGGTCAGGTGCCGGGGGCCGGTGCTCTTCGCCGGGGTGGCCGTTGCGTCCGCCATCACTTGCTCCCCTTCTTGGCCGTCGCCTTCGCGTGCAGCGCCTCGACGCGCCGGAGCTGCCGCCGTACCAGCCGCTTGCCGGGGCCGCCGGCCTTGTCCTTCTCGCCCAGGCTGGCGACGCGGGTGGCCAGCTGGTCGGCCGGGAGGGCCTTCAGCTTGGTCAGCTCGCGCTCCCGCTGGAGCGTGCGGATGCGGGCGATGTCCTTCTTCGCCTTCCGCATTTCGGTCGCCGTCTCCTTGCGGTCGGACGCCGACTGGAAGCGGAGCGAGAACACGGTCTTCTCGGTTTCCTTCAGGCTGAGCGCGAGTTGCTCGTCGCTCATCCCGCGGAAATCGGTCTTAGTCGCAGGCATCACGCACCCGTTATTAAACGTTCGGCCGGCGGGTCACGAACCGGCACTTGAACGGCATCTTGTACGCGACGCGGGCAAGGCAGTCGCGGGCGGCGCTCTCCGGGAGCCCGCCGATTTCGAACATCACCTGTCCGGCCCGGACGACGGCGGCCCAGTATTCGGGCTCGCCCTTGCCCTTACCCATGCGGGTCTCGGCCGGGATCGCGGTCACCGGCTTGTGCGGGAAGACGCGGATGTAGTACCGCCCCTCGCCCGACACGAACCGCGTCATCGTGATACGGCCCGACTCGATGCACTCGGCCGACAGCCACCCGCCTTCGAGCGACTGAAGGCCGAAGTCGCCGTAGGCGACGTAGTTCCCGCGGTGGGCGTTGCCCTTGATGTAGCCGGCGTACTTCCGTTGCGCGACGATGCCCTTCGTCACCCCGCGCTGGCCCTTCCGGAACTTCACCCGCTTCGGCATCTGCGGCATCGGCCGTCTCCCTCAATGATTCGCACCCGGTGCCGCACTCAGCGACCGCCGCCGCCACCGAACCCGCCCGGCCCGCGGCGCGGCCCGCGGCGGCGCTGCGTGGGGGCGCCCGAGGCGTCGGTCGGGTCGATGATGTCGCCGGTCAGGTAGTCGCCCTGGTTGACCCAGCACTTGATCCCGATGTTCCCCTGCGGGGTCGAGGCCTCGCTGAAGCCGTACTCGACCTTCACGCGGAGCGTCGAGAGCGGGATCGAGCCTTCCATCCCCTTCTCGCAGCGGGCCATTTCCGACCCGCCGAGGCGGCCGGACAGCTGAAGCTTGACGCCCTTGGCGCCGCCCTCCATCGCCCGCTGCATCGCCTGCTTCATCGTGCGGCGGAAGCTGGCCCGGCGCTCGAGCTGCTCGGCGATGTCCTCGGCGATCAGCTGCGGGTCAACTTCGGGGCGGGCGATCTCGACCGTCTTAACCTCGATGTGCCGCCGCGTGAGCTTCTCGAGCGCCTTGGTCAGGCTGTCGATCTTCTCGCCCTTCTTGCCGATGATGGCGCCGACCCGGCTGCTGCTGATCGTGATCGTGACCCGCTCGCGGGTCCGCTCGATCTTGATGTCCGAGATCGCCGGCCGCTGGACCTTGCGGTCCTTCTTGTTGGTCAGGTACTTCTGCACGAAGGCCCGGACCTTGAAGTCCTCGATCAGCAGCTCGGAGAAGTCGGCCTTGCTGGCGTACCACGTGGAGCGCCAGGGGCGCATGATCCCGGTGCGGAAGCCGGTCGGTCGGACTTTCTGACCCATCGCCGTGCCTCTTGGTCCGTCGTGGTCCGTCGCGGTCGCTTAACGCGCCGGGGGCCGACCGCGGCCGGCCCCCGCTTCTACAACCCCACCCGCCGCTCAGCCCTCGGCGGGCTCGCCGAGGGTGACGTGGATGTGCGACATCCGCCGCTTGATCGGGAACGCGGTGCCGCGCGCCCGGGGCTGGATCCGCTTGAACATCGGCGCCTCGTCGACGCGGGCCTCGGTCACGACCAGGGCGTCGAGGTCCGGGCACTCGCGGTCGTCGGCGTTGCCGAGGGCGCTCTTAACGACCTTCTCCAGCAACCGGGCGCCCCGGTTGTGGTAAAACTTCAGCATCTCGATCGCTTCGTCCGCGTTCCGCCCGCGGATCAGGTCCGCGAACACGCGGATCTTACGGGGGCCTTGGTCGGCGTAGCGGTGTACGGCCTTGTATTCCATGTCTTACTTCCCGCCCTTCGCCTTGCCGCCGCTGTGACCCTTGAACGTCCGCGTCGGCGAAAATTCGCCGAGTTTGTGGCCGATCATGTCTTCGGTGCAGTAGACCCGCACGAACGACTTCCCGTTGTGCACGAGGAACGTCGCGCCGATGAACTCCGGGACGACGGTGCAATCCCGCGCCCAGGTCTTGATCGGCTCCTTGTTCGGCCCCTGCTTCTCGACCTTGCCGAGGAGCCGGAGATCGACGTAAGGACCCTTTTTCAGCGACCGGCTCATGCGTCGTCCCGCTCGTGTCCTGCCAAGTCCGCGAAACGCACACCCCGGGCGTCACGAACCCGGGACTGTGTAAGGTAGGCAGGCCCACGCGGACCGGCCACCGGATTTCTTCTTCTGTCGCGAGGCCCGCGTGCCGGCCGGGCCTCGGCTCACTTAACTGCTCTTCTGGTGCTTGCCGCTCGGCCGCCGCCGAAGGATGGCGCCGCTGCCGGGCTTGCGGTCCTTGCGAGTCTTGCCGCCCTTCGACAGTACGCCCGTCGGCCCCTTCGGCTGGCCGCCGCTCTTGCTCCGACCCTCGCCGCCGCCCATCGGGTGGTCGATCGGGTTCATGGCCATGCCGCGGTTGTGCGGCTTGCGGCCCTTCCACCGGTTCCGCCCGGCCTTGCCGAGGCTGATGTTCATGTGCTCAGGGTTCGACACGCTGCCAATCGTCGCCCGGCACTTGCTAGAAACCCGGCGGATTTCGCCACTCGGCATCGTCAGCTGCGCCCAGTCCTTCTCGCGGGCGCTCAGAGTGGCCGAGCACCCGGCGGAGCGGCAGATCTGCCCGCCGCGGCCGGGGGTCAACTCGACGTTGTGGACCGTCATGCCGAGGGGCACCTTCCACAGCGGCATGCAGTTGCCCGGCTTCGGCTCGACGGCCTCGGTCTCGCCCGAGATGACCTTGTCGCCCGCCTTCATCCCGACCGGGGCCAGGATGTAGCTCTTGGCGTTGTCGTACTTCTCGTCCTTCGGGTACTCGATCAGCGCGATGCGGGCGCTGCGGTTCGGGTCGTACTCGACCGAGATCACCACCGCCTCGACGCCGTCGCGCTTCCGCTTGAAGTCGATCTGGCGGTACATCCGCTTGTGGCCACCCCCACGGAACCGGGTCGTGGTGATGCCGTGGTGGTTCCGCCCGCCGCTCTTCTTGATCGGGGACAGCAGCGACTTTTCCGGCTTGTTGACGCCGGGGAACGTGCAGTCCGCGAAGTCGGACACGCTCCCGCCGCGGCGGCCGGCGGAGGTCGGCTTGTATTGCTTGATGCCCATGTCTTGCTCTCAGCTATCGGCCGTCGGCTTTCCGCCAACCGCCGGGTGCCTCGCCGCACGGCTGACGGCTGACCGCTGTCAGCCGGCGCCGGTCAATAGAACTCGATCTTGTCGTCCGGGTGGAGCGCCACGATGGCTTTCTTCCAGGCCGGCAGCGAACCCTCTTCCTGGCGGAATCGGCGGGTCTTCCCCTTCCGGTTCATGGTCCGCACGTCGGTGACGCGGACGTTGAATAGCTCCTCCACCGCCTTCCGGATCTGCGTCTTGTCGGCGATCGGGTTCACCTGGAAGGTGTACGCGTTGTACCGGGTGCTCTGGTGCGTACCCTTCTCGGTGACGAGGGGCTTCAACAGCACCTGGTACGGCCGCAGCTCGATCCCCGGCTCGCCGTGGACGCACGGCTTGCGGGCGGCGAGCTTCCGCACGTACCGCTTCGGGTGTGGACGGGGACGCGGCATGACGCTTCTCCACTCCGGGGCGAACCCCGAGCCTCCGGGTGCTACTTGGCGGCGACCTTACGGGCGGCGATGCGGGCGGCCCGGCCGCGGCGCTTGATCGCGGGCTTTTCGGCCTTCGGCGCCGCGGCGGCCGCCGCCGGCGGCTTGATGAACGCCTCGAGCGCGGCCTTCGTCACCAGCAACCGCTTCTGCCGCAGCACCGTGTAGCAGTTGAACTCGGCGACCGGCAGCACCTTCACGCCATCGATATTGCGGGCGCTGCGGTACACATTCTGGTCCAAGCCGTTGGTGCCGATGAGCACCGTGGTGTCGGCGAGGGTGATGTCCTTCTCGCCGCCCTCGGTCGTCTTCTTGCCCACCTTCAGGCTCTTGAGCAGTCCGAACACTTCCTTAGTCTTCGGGGCAGCGAGTGCCAATTCGTCGAGGACGACGATCTCCTTGTCCACGATCTTCGACAACACGGCCATCCGGTTGGCGGCCTTCACGGCCTTCTTCGGGAGGCGATAGTAGTAGTCGCGGGGCTTGGGCCCTTTCGCCGTACCGCCGCCGCGCCGCTTGTTCGTGCGCTTGGTGCCGGCGCGGGCGTTACCGGTGCCCTTCTGCCTGAACAGCTTTTTCGTGCTACCGGCGACCTCGCCGCGGCGGAGCGTGCTGTGCGTACCGGCCCGCTGGTTGGCCAGGAACATCAGCACGGCTTCGTGCATCAGCTGCTTGCTGATCTTGCCGCCGAAGTCCTTCGGATCGACCGTGATCGACCCCACCTCGGCCCCGGTCTTGTTGACCACGGGGACGGTAATGGCGTTCGTGTACTCGGTGACACGCGAGGACGCGGGAGCCTTTGCGGCCCCGTTGGCGCCGTTCAAGTCGGCCATGGGGAACCTCATCTCGACCCCGCCTGACCGGTTGCCCGGTTAGCCGCATATTTGGCTCGGTTGCCCGAGCCGCGGCGAAGCAGGGTCGTCCTGCACGAGAACCGCCCGCCGAACTGTCCACCCCGGAGGGGTGCCGCGGCGAGCGGGACTAGTTTCTTAGCGGCATCCGGGTGAGAGTCAACCACCCGGCATCGTTTTTGTGCCGCGTCGGCTCAGCCGCCGGTGATGACGCGAATCTTGATGTCCACGCCCGGGGGCAGGTTGAGCCCCTTGTTGAGCGCCTCGATGGTCTTCTGCGTCGGCTTCAGGATGTCGATTAGCCGCTTGTGGGTCCGGATCTCGAACTGCTCGCGGCTCTTGCGGTCGATGTGCGGGGAGCGCAGCACCGTGTACCGCTCGATCCGGGTCGGCAGCGGAATCGGCCCGTGGACGTCGGCCCCGTTGTCGCGGGCCGTCTGCACGATCTCGCCCGCGGTGCGGTCGAGCACCTCGTGGTCGTACCCTTCCATCCGGATACGGATGCGCTCGCTCTGGTTGGCCGCCACGTTGCCCCCTGTCGCCGCGGACCGCTCGGTCGCCGGGAAATCGGAAGGAGGAACATTACAGGGGTCCTGTAGGCGCGGCAAGGCGCGGGCCGAACAATCCCCCCCAATCTGTCACCCGTCGCCGGCCGTGCCCCCGCCGCTACCATGACGGTTCCCCGCTACCGGAACCGTGCCATGCTCGTGCCCCTGTCCTGGCTCCGCGACCTCGTCGCCCTCCCCGCCGAGGCCGCGACACTCGTTGAACGCCTGACCCTCGCGGGCCTCGAAGCCGCGGGCGTGACGGTGTTCGGCCTGCCGGTTCCCGCCGCCCTGCGCGTGAAGCCGGAGAACGCCGGCCTGGTGTGGGAGCGCGACAAGGTCGTGCTCGGCAGGGTGCTGAAAATCGAGAAGCACCCCGACGCCGACAAGCTGAAGCTGGTGACGATCGACTACGGCGCGGCCGAGCCGAAAACCGTGGTGACCGGCGCGCCGAACATCGCCCCCGGCCAGAGCGGCATGAAGGTCGTGCTAGGCCTTCGCGGCACGAAGTACTTCTACGCCGACAAGGAGGGGAAGAAGGCCGTCTTCACCCTGGAGCCGAAGGCACTCCGCGGCATCATGAACGACGCCATGTGCATGTCGAACTACGAGCTGGGCATCTCCGACGAGCACGAGGGAATCATCCTCCTGGACGACGCCGACTCCGCGCCCGGGACGCCGGTCGCGGACGTGCTCGGCGACATCGTGGTCGAGTTGGATGTGCTGCCGAACATGGCCCGCTGCCTGTCGCTGATCGGCATTGCCCGCGAGGTCGCCGCCCTCACCGGCGCCGCCACCACCATCACCGAACCCACGGTGCAGACGGTCGCGGAGACGCTCGACGGCAAGGTGTCGGTCGAGATCGCCGACCCGCGGCTGTGCGGCCGCTACACCGCGACGATCATCCGCAACGTCACGATCGGCCCGGCCCCGCGGTGGATGCGGTCGCGGCTCGACGCCGCGGGGATGCGGCCGATCTCGAACGCGGTGGACATCACGAACTACGTGATGCTCGAGCACGGCCAGCCACTTCACGCCTTCGACTACGACGCCCTCGTGAGCCGGGCCGGCGGCAAGGCGCCGGTCATCGCGGTGCGGCCGGCAAAGGCGGGTGAGAGGCTGAAGACGCTCGACGGCCAGGACCGGGAACTGGGGCCGGACAACCTCGTCATCGCCGACGCCGCCGGGCCGATCGCGCTGGCTGGGGTCATGGGCGGGTTCGACACCGAAGTGATGGCGACGACGAAGACCATCCTCCTGGAGTCGGCGGCGTTCGACTTCGTGAGCGTGCGCAAGACGGCGCGGCAGTTCGCGCTGTTCAGCGAGGCGAGCACGCGGTTCGCCAAAGGCGTCCACCCCGAGCTGGCGAAGCCGGCGGCCGTCCGCGCCGCGGAGTTGTTCCGCACGCTGGCCGGCGGCGAGGTGTTGTCCGGCATGGTGGACAACTACCCGGCCCCGGTGCCGCCGCAGGTCATCGACCTGACGCCCGCCGCGATCCGCCGCGTCCTCGGCTTCGACATCCCGGCCGCCGAAGTCGTGCGCGTGCTGACGGCCCTCCAGTTCAAGGTGGAGTCGAAGGGCGACGGCTGGCGGGTGACCACGCCGCCGACGCGGCTCGACATCCAGGCCGGCGCCGCCGACTTGATCGAGGAGTTGGCCCGCGTGTACGGCTACGACCACCTGCCCGACACGCGGCTGTCGCAGCCGCTGCCGGAGCAGTTGGGAAACCGGCCGCTGGAGTTGGAGGAGTACGTGCGCGACCTGCTCGCCGACCAGGGGTTGCAGGAGTGCATCACGTACTCGCTGACCGGGGCCGCGACGGAAGGGAAACTGGCTGCGGGTCGGTCGCACGTCGCGCTGTTGAACCCGATCAGCCCCGACCGCGGGGTCATGCGGACGACGCTGCTGCCCGGCTTGCTCGAAGTCGCACAGCGGAACCTCCTCGCGGCCGACGCCGTGAGCCTGTTCGAAATCGGCGTCGTGTTCCTGCCGGTAGCCGGGCAGCCGCTTCCGGCCGAGCCGCGGCGGATGGCGCTGGTGCAGAGTGGCCGCCGCAACCCCGCCGCGTGGGACGACCCGCTCGGCACCAAGCCGGCGGCGTTCGATTTCTTCGACCTCAAGGGTGTGATCGAGGCGCTCACCGCCGACCTGCACCTGCCGGCGTCGTTCCGTGCCGCGACGGGCGTGGCGCACCTGCACCCAGGGCGGTCCGCGGAGGTGGTCGTGAACGGCTTGGCGGTCGGGGCGTTCGGCGAGCTACACCCGACGGTCGCGGCCAGCTTCGGGCTCGCGGAGCGGGCGGTGCAGGTCGCGGAGATCGACCTCGACGCGCTGCTCGCTGCGGTGCCGGTGCGGTTCCCGTACCGGCCGTTCCCGACGGTGCCGCCGGCGAAGCGCGACGTGGCCGTCATCGTGCCTGCCGACACGCCCGCGGACGCGGTGCTGGCCGAGATTCGCGCCGCCGGCGGCGACCTGCTGACAGGGGCGGAACTGTTCGACGTGTACACCGGCGACCGAATCCCGGCTGGCACCCGTAGCCTGGCGTTCGCCCTGGTGTACCAGCCGGCCGACAAGACGCTGACGGACAAGGAGATCGACAAGGCCCACGGCAAGATTGAGGGCCGGCTCCGGCACGTCCTCAAGGCCCAGATTCGCGGCAAGGACGTGTGAGGGTGGTGTTGCCGGTCGCGGCGTGGCACTGCACAGCGCCAGGCCGAGACCGGAATCGCTCCCGAGCCGTGTTCACCCCAGCACCGTGACCGTCCCACGCCCGCCGTCCACGCGCACGCACTGCCCCGTCCGCAGCCGGCGCACCGCCCCCGGCAACCCGGCGACCGCCGGCAGGCCGAACTCGCGCGCCACGATCGCCCCGTGCGACAGCACGCCGCCCGTCTCCATCACCAGGCCTGCGGCGCGCGCAAAGAGCGGCACCCACGCCGGGTCGGTGGACGGACACACCAGCACGTACCCACCCTCCGCCGGCGGCGCCGTCGGCTCTGTCAGCACCAGCGCCGGCCCCTCGGCGGTCCCCGCCGAGAGTGCCACGCCGGCGAGCACGTCGCCGCCGTCGGGCGCGGGGAGTGGCCGGCCGATCGCCTCCAGGTCGTCGCTGAACAGGACCGGCGGCACCTCCAACGACAACTCCGCCTGCCGCCGCTTCCGCCGCTGCGCGATCCCCGGTGCCAGGTCCGTGTAGCAGTCGGCGGTAACGAGCGGTAGTTCGTCGGGCAGCAGGTAGAAGACGCCGCCGTGGAAGCCGTAACGGCGGTCGATCGTGACCAGGGCCCGGCGGATGACGGCGTACCCGAGGAGCAGGTAGTGCTTCGCCGCCTCGCGGAGTCCGAGGTACGTTCGCAAGCGATCCACCCACACGCCCGCCTGCGCTTTCGCGGCGTCGGTCAACTTGGCCTCGGCGGCGACTCGGTCCCAGATGTCGGGCGTGCCCGCCGGCTGCGACCGATGGCCCTCGCCGGACCGGACCAGCGCGTCGAGTTGGTCCGGCACCTCGGCCCAGCGCGGCTGGCTCAGTTCCATCTCGTTCGGGCCGCGGTGGCCGAACCGCTCCAGGAATTCCCCCCGGCCCAGCGCACCCGCGGCCAGGTCGCGCAGCCCGCCGGCGAGGTGCGCGTCCGCGGGCGGATGCGCCCCCAGGGTCAGCTCGCCGACCGCCGCCCCCGCCCGCTCCGCGCCGAGCGCCGGCTTCAGGAGTTCGACCAGCGAGCCCCACGCGAGGTCGGCGAAGACCGTGGCTTTGAGACTGTGACGGGCGAAATCGACGAGCGTCCGTTGCGTCCACTCCTGGACCGCGGCGACGAGGTCGCGCGACGGCACCCGCGCCCAGTCACGCGCCAGCGCCTCGCGGGCCGCGGCGGCGAACGGCGGCGCGATCTCTGTCGTGAACCGCCCCGCAAACGTCTCCGCCTCGCGCTTCGTGCGCGACATCAGGCGTGTCAGCCGCCACACGGTCGCCGGCAGCCTGAGCCACCCCATCAGCCCGCCGCCGGCCAGCGGGTTGAGCGTCGGCTTGGGGTCGAGTGCCTTCCGCGGGTCGACCTTCAGCGCGGCGAACGGGTACTCGAACGGCGCGTGCGCCCCCTGCATCCGCGGCATTCGCGACAGGTTGGCCATCGGCCGACCGGCGACCAGGTCGAACGCCGAGAGGGAGCCCAAGGCCGGGTCGGGCGGCGCCCCCAGGTCGCGGTTCATGGCCCCGAACCCGCCGTCGGCCGCGAGCAGCCGTTGAACGACGGCCCACGTCATCGGGGTCGGCGACGGCAACACCTCGCTCAGGTTGTAGCGCACCCACACCGTCCCGCCAGGGGCCGCCTTCGCCCGCAGCTCCGCCACCGTTTCGGCGAGCGCCGCCGCGCGGTCGGCCGCGGTGGCAACGGTGATCGGCCGCGACTGCAGGAGGTACACCCGGCCGCCGGCCACGGCCCACTCGATGTCGCGCGGCTCGCCGTCGAACGCCTCCACGCGCCGGCCCAAATCGGCGAGTTGTGACAGCTCGCTGTCACTCAGGCAGAAGCGGCTGCGGTCGGCGGCCGGCACCGATTCGTCGCCGGCGGCACCGACGCGCACGTCCTTCGCCCCGAGTTGCCGGTCGATGACGGCCCCGGTCTCGCGGTCGAGGGTGAAGCGGTCGGGTGTGACGCGGCCGGACACCACGACCTCGCCGAGCCCCCACGAGGCTTCCACGAGCATCCGCCGGCCGGTCGCGTCGAGCGGGTCGCGGGTGAACAGCACGCCGGCCGCGTCGGCGGGCACCAGTTCCTGCACGACGACCGCCATCGCCAGTCCGGAGTTGTCCACGCCCTGTTTCGCGCGGTAGGCCTTCGCGCGCTCGGTGTGGAGCGACGCCCAGCAGCGTTCGACCGCGGCCAGAACCGCATCGAGGCCGCGGACGCCGAGGATCGTCTCCTGCTGGCCCGCGAAGCTGGCGTCGCTGCCGTCCTCGCCGGTGGCGCTTGACCGGACCGCGACGGGGCAATCGCCCAACTGTCGCAGGTGTTCCGCGAAGCTGGTGACGAAAGCGGCGTCTGCGTGAACGCCGGTCGGCTGCAGTCGGCGGTAGACGTCGGTGGTGACGACGAACCCGGGCGGTACGGGCAGCTCGGCGACGGAGGAGCGGCCGAGAGAAAAGCCTTTGCCGCCGACACGGGGTGCGTCGGCGGCAGTAACGGCGGGGAAGGGAAGCAGGTCGGACATGCGGCAATTCTCGGCACGGCCTGGTCGCGGCGGGGGCGGACACTCACCGCGGCCGCTTTGCCGAGCCGGAGCGCTTGTTCGCCGGAAAACCGCCGACCGCGCCGCCCGAACTGCCGGCGTGCGCCCCGTCGTCCTCGGCGGCGCCCTCCGTCCGCTCGTCGAACTGGCCGCTTCCCATCGCGCTCTCCAGATCCGACAGGTCGGCGGGATTGCCGCGGCCGGCGTTAGTGCCAGCGAGTCCGCCTTCGGGGCCCCCGCCGCCTGGCGTCCCGGCGGCGTGAACGTCGTCGTTCTGGGCGCCGTCGGTGTCGGCGTCGTCGAGGGTGGACTGCCAGGCCGTGGGCCGGCCGGAGTTCAGGTTCACCGCCGCGCCGCTCTGCATCTTCGCGGCGCAGCCGACGCAGTGGCGGACGTACGGCAGCGCCTCCAACCGCTCCTCGCCGATGGGCCGGCCGCACGCCTCGCAGGTGCCGAACGTGCCCGAGTCGAGACGGTCCAGGGCTGCCAGCACCTCACCCCGCAGGTGAGCTTCGTTCTCCAGCAGCGTGGCGTTGAGTTCGTGGTTGTAGACTTCGGCCCCCAGGTCCCCAAGGTGTAGAGGAGCGTTCGAGAGACCGCCCGAGCTCTCGCCGCCGGTCGGAGTGCGGACCTGCTCTTCGAGCCCGGCGGCGGTCGCCCCGACGCGGTCGGCCAGGGCGCGAAGTTGCGTGCGGAAGCGGTTCGTCTTGGCCTTCGTCATGGCGGGGTGCTCCAGTTCGGCCCGCCCAGAGCGGCGGGGCGGGCGGACACGGTTGCACCCGGCGTGCCGCTTACTTCTTCTTCGCCGCCGGCTTCTTCTTCGCCGCCGGCTTCTTTTCTGCTGCGGCAGGCTTGGCGGCGGGCTTCTTGCCGCCCTTGCCGAAAATCGCCTCGTACCCGCTCCCAAACTTCCCGTCCTCGGCCATCCCCATGCGAACGATGCTCACGGTGATCCCCCTTGACCGGTCTCCCGGTCCCGGTCCCGAGCCCGGCCGTGGCTCACGTTCCCCAGCCGTTCTGACGCCGTCCGTGTGATGCAGTTACTCTAATGCGTTGGCGCCGGATTGTCACGTCGGGGTGGGATCACTTCGCGCACGCGAAGCGGAACAGGATTTCCGCCGCGGGGTCGAGTTGCGACAACTCGATCCACTCGTCCTTGGTGTGCGCCTGGGCGATGTCACCGGGGCCGAACACGACCGCCGGAATGCCGCCGCCGGAGATGGTCGAGGCGTCGGTCCCGTACGGCACGGCGTGGACCTCGTGCCGGCCGGCGACGGCGTCGATTGCGGCTCCGAGGCGCGCCACCAGTTCGCCGGAGCGGCCGGGGTCGAGCGGCGGGCACGCGGCGTGCGACTGCGTGAGCGTGAACGGGAAGTCGATGGCGGGGTCGGCCTTCAGGAACGCCTCCAGGTCGGCGGCCGCGGCCTGGGCCGTTTCACCGGGCAACAAGCGCCGGTCGATGTCGATGCGGCACACGTCCGGTACGGTGTTCGGGCTGACGCCGCCGGTGATGCGGCCGACCGACGTGGTCCGCGGCCCGAGCGACGGGTGCGGCGGGCGGGCTTGCAATTCCGCCGCGTAGCGCTCGATCGCGGTAAGGATGCGGGCCATCCGGTACACGGCGTTCACGCCGTTCTCGGGGCGCGAGCTGTGGCACGCCCGCCCGGCCGTTTCCGCGACCCAGCGGACAACCCCCTTGTGGGCGCTGACGATGTTGAGGAGCGTCGGCTCGGCCACGACCGCGGAGTCGGCCGAAAGGCCGCGCTTCACGAGCTCCTGCACCCCAAGAAACGTGTGCTCCTCGTCCACGGTATAGGCGAGGGTGACGCGCGCCGACCCGGCCGGCCGCTCGCGAACGAGCCGCTCGAACGCGGCGAGCATGACGGCGGCTCCGCCCTTCACGTCGCACGCCCCGCGGCCGTAGAGCCTGCCGCCCTCGACCCGCGCCGCAAACGGCTCGACCGTCATGGCGTCGACCGGCACCGTGTCCTGGTGGCACTCGAAGACCGTGGAAAAGGCCGGCGTTCCGGGCGGGTCGTACATCGCGACGAGGTTCTCGCGGCCGGCCCGGACGGTCTGCCGTTCGACGGCCACGCCGAGGTCGCGGAGGCGGCCGTGGAGGTAGTCGGTGACGCGGTGCTCGTAGAGGATGTCGGCGGGAAGGTCGGTCCGCCCCATGGGGTTCACGGACGGTCGGCGGACGAGCTCGGCGAGGGTGGCGGCGGGGGTCATCGGCACTCCTTGACGACGCTTATCATCGCCCGCCGACTGCGGGCGGTCAACCGACCTCGAATTCCGCGCTTGCCATCTGTACAAGTGTGGATTAGACTTCCATTCAGGATGGACGCATGTTGACGACAATACCAGCCGCGCCGGCGGAGGCCGAGCGGTCGCACTCAACCCCCCCGGAGGCCGCCGTGAGTGACACCGCCCTGACCGACAAGCAGCAGCAGATTTACGCCTATATCCGCAAGATGATCGAAACCAAAGGCTTCCCGCCGGCCATCCGCGACATCTGTGAGGCGTTCGGCATCTCGTCGCCCAACGGCGTGATGTGCCACCTGAAGGCGCTCCAGAAGAAGGGGTACATCAACCGCGTCGAGAAGCGCGACAACCAGCAGCGCGCCCAGGCCCGAGGCATCACCATCCCCGGGGTGTCCGCCGGCGGGTTTAGCCTGCCGCTCAAGGGCGTCGTCGCCGCCGGCCGGGCCATCGAGGCCGAGGAGACCGACGACCGCCTCGAGATGCGCGAGCTGTTCGGCGAGGACGACCTGTACGTCGTGAAGGTGAAGGGCCAGTCGATGATCGACGGCCACATCGCCGACGGCGACTACGTGGTGATCCGAAAGCGCGAGACGTGCGAGAACGGCGACAAGGTGGTGGCGATGGTAGACCGCGCGATGACGCTGAAGAAGTACCAGCGGAAGAAGGACCAGATTCTGCTCCACCCGATGAATGCAGCGATGGAGCCCATCGTGGTCGACCCGGCCCGGCAGGACGTGCAGATCCTCGGGCTGCTCGCGGGCGTTATCCGGAAGTGCTAAGCGGTGACGGGCGAACGGCGGACGATTTCCAGCCGTTCGCCCGTCACCGCTCAGCCGCCGGTTAGTTCCTTCACCAGAGCCTCGGCCGGGTACAGCTTTCGCAGCGCCTCCAGTACAGCTTTCGAGTGCACCGCCACGTGCCGGGCCTGTACCTCGGTGTACACGAAGTTTCGCACCAGCCCGTGGCGGTTGCGGTCGAAGTTGATGCCCACCAACTCGCCGGCGCGGTTCAGCACCGGGCTCCCGCTGTTGCCGCCGATGGTGTCCGCCGTGCTCACGAAGTTGAACGGCGTCGCCAGGTCCAGCCTTGCCTTACCGTCCAGCCACCGCTTCGGCAGGTCGAACGGCTCCACGCCGCCGAGCCGTGCGGAACGTTCGAAGGCGCCGCCGAGCGTCGTGTGGAACGGCAGCTTCTCGCCGTCCACGTCATAGCCCTTCACGACACCGAACGCCAGTCGCAGGGTGAACGTTGCGTCCGGGGCCACGGACTTACCGAGCGCCAGGAAGCGGAGCCGGGCGAGTTCCGCATACGCCTGCCGCTCCGGCTCTTCCACCTCCGTCTCGAATCGACTCCGCAGCCGTCGCGCATCGGGGTCGATCACCTTGGCAAGCTTGATGAGCGGGTCGGCGCTGGCGTCGATCGCGGCCCTGCCGCCGTCGGCAAGTCGCTTCCGCTCGGCCACGTCGGCGAGCTTCGACCCGCGGACCAGTTCGTCGGCACGGCCCGCGGGGTTCTTGCCGGCGAACGCCAGCCGCACCGACGGGTGAGCGCCGCCGAGTTGCTCGGCCATGAATGTGAGTGCGGTTTGCAGCTTCACCCGCTCCAGCGGCGGGTAAACCGGCGCGGGGCTGAACACCTGGAGTTTCAGCGAGTCGAGGTTGGAGTCGCGGTACTCGCGCAGCCGCTCGGCCGACGGCTTCGGCAACTCCTCCGCCATCCGGACGAGATGGCGGGCCACGGTGAACAGGTCTGACGTGAAGCCGTGGCCGGTTTCGATCAACAGGTGTTCGCGCTCGAAGCCGGCGAGCGTCGCCTGCACGGCGGCCACACGTTCTATGGCGTCGAGGTAGTCGGTCGGGGCGGAGTGGATCTTCGCGTCCTGGAAGCCGGGGATCATGCGGTGCTGGTGCGAGCCGACCACGAGGGCGGCGTGCAGGTCGCGCTCGGCCTGCTGCTTCTGCTTCATCACCTCCGGGTCGAGGAGCCCCTGGAACTGCCCGCTGAACGCCTTGCGGGCGTTCGCGGCGCTGTGGTGGGCCGTCGCCGCCTGGCGGTGCTCCTCCGGGCCTTGCTCGCCGTACTGGTGCAATGCCGCCTCGACCGCCCGCAGCCGGGCCAGTGTGTACGGCAGCGTGTGGTCGCGGCGGTGCTTCAGCTTCGCCAACGTTTCCAGCCGGTTCGTCGTGCCGGGGTGGCCGGTGACGAACACCAGGTCGCCGTCCTTCGGGCCGTCCGGGTTCCAGCGGAAGTAGTCGGGCGTCCGCGCCGGCTGCCCGTTCTCGTAGGCGCGGAAGAACGACACGTCGAGGTTCATCCGCGGGTACTCGAAATTGTCCACGTCGCCGCCGAACCCGGCGATGCTCTTTTCGGGCGCGAAGACGAGCCGAACGTCCGTGAACTTCTTGTAGCGGTAGAGGTGGTACAGCCCGCCGTTGTAAAGCGTCACCACGTCCGAACGCAGCCCGGTGGCGTCGAGCGACTCCTTCTCGACCTTCGCCATCGCCGCCCGCCGTGCGGCCGCGGCCTGGGCGGGCGTCATGTCCGGGGTCACGGCCGCGTTCACCTTCGCGGTCACGTCGGTGATGTTTTGCAGCACGTTGAGCTCGAGGTCGGGGCACTTCAGTTCCGCGTCGCGGGTCTGGGCCAGGAAGCCGTCGCGGTACAGGTCGCGGCCCGGCGTGCTGAGCTTCTGGATGGAGTCGGCGGCGACGTGGTGGTTCGTGACGAGCAGGCCGTCGGGCGAGACGAAGCCGCCCGAGCCGCCGCTGTTCAGACGGACGTTCGCCTTCATGGCCTTGTCGAGCCAGCCGTCGCCGAGGTCGAACCCGTGGCGATCCTTGAGCAGTTGGCGGGGCGGGTCGTTGAGGAGCCACATCCCCTCGTCCGAGTGAGCCGTCATCGCCGTGCCCCCGAGGGCCAGCACCAGTACCGCGTGGCGGAACAGTCGCATGGCGTGGTCCGTGGTGAGAAACGAAGAAGCCCACCGGCCGCGGCGGGTGGGCTTCGGGTGGGCTGATTGTATCCGGCGTCAGCCGCGATTCTTGATGACCATGACGCGGACGATGTCCATCGCCTCGTCGCCCGGGATTTCCAGCTCGTTCTGCAACTTCTCGATCAGCTCCCGCTCCTCGTCTTCGACGACGCCGTCGGCCAGAACGATGTCGCAGGCGTTGGCGAACACCGTCTCGCGCAGCTCGTCCGGCACCTCGGGCACGCACTTCTCGATGAGCAACTCCGGGCCGCCCTTCTTGAGAATCTTCAGGAGTACGTCGATCATCCGGTTGAACTTGTCGGGGGTAAAGTTGCTGAACAGCTTCATCCGCTCGATCGTGTTCCAGAGGCTGCGGGCCTCTTCGTCGGCGATGTGTCCGTCGGCTGCGGCCGCCGCCAGCAGGATGCCGGTGAACGCCTCGTGCTTGGTGATGCCGCGGCCGCTGCTCTCGCTGCCGCCGAAGAGGTTGTCGAACAGGCCCACGGCGCTCTCCTGACTCGGAGGACGGAAGGAATCGGGTCGCTCTACTCTAACCGGGCCGCCGGACGGGTCAAGGAGCGACCGGCGGCGGTACCTCGACGGCGAACTCGAAGACGTGATCCTTCCCCGCGGCCACTTCCCGGACGATACCGGAGCGGTCCGGTCGGCGCAACAGGGGCGGGAAGGGTGGGTCGGTCGTTTCCCCCGGCGACGGGGCAAGCGCCACGCGGTACCAACCCGGTGGTACGGAGCCGTCGGCGGCGCGGAGGGTGAACGTGCCGTCGGCGGCGGTGGCGGCGCGGAGCGGCTTCCCGGTGCCGCCGTGGTCGGGGTCGGGGGTGAATACGACCGTACCGCCGGCGACGGGCCGGCCCTGGAAGGTGAGGCGGCCGCACACCGTCAGTTCGCGCGGCGGCTTTGACGGCCCGCACCCGCCCTGCAGCGCGACCGCCCCGGCCCCGGCGGCCAGTGACAGCAACGGCACGAGCAGGCGGAACACGCGGCGCATGACACCCCCGGGGCGGACTCACCTTCCTTATCGGCACGACCGGCACACGCGGTTCAACCGAAGCCGCTTCCGGCGACGCAGTCCTCCGGTTTGTTCCGGTTGACGCCCCCGGGGGGATGGGGTATTACCCCCCGGCCACGGCACCCTAAGGACGCCGCGAGGACGGCCCGCGCACGCGGCCGCCGCGGTCGGGGTGCGGACGGGGACCGGAACCCCCGTTCGCACCGCACCGGGCAGAGGAGGCAAGGACGTGAAGCGCGTGTACGTGTACCTGTCCGCCCTGGTCGGGCTCGGCGGGGCGATCTTCCTCGCCGGCGCCGGCCGCGCCCAGCAGCCGGGCGCCCCGGCGCCCGCGCCGCAGGGCGGTCGCCCCACCGTCGCCGTGTTCAACATGGCCGCCGTGATGCGCGACTACGGCAAGGCCAAGTGGCAGGTTTACCAGCTGAGCGAAGAGCGGAAGGGGATGTCGAAGGACCTCGTCCAGTGGCGGGCCGACTACATCAAGCTTCAGCAGTCGATGCAGACCGCCCCGGACCCGGCCGTCAAAGACCAGTACGGCAAGCAGATGGTCGAGCTGGCCCGCCGCATCGAGGACAAGAGTCGCGACGTGGACAAGGTGCTCAACGAGAAGGCCAGCGGAATCATCTCCGGCCTGTACGACGACATCAAGCTCGTCGTGGACAAGACGGCCGAGATGAACGGCTACCACCTCGTCCTGGCGTACCCGGACGCGGTCACGGAGGACGAGAAGAAGAACCCGTACCTCAAGGAATTGAAGCTGAAGCCGCCGGCGTGTCAGCCGTTCTTCGTCCACCCGCAGGTGGACCTGACTGGCGTCGTCGTCCAGACACTGAACAAGTGGAACCCGGCCCCGGCGGTCCCGGCCGGCGCCGAGATCCCGGCCGGCCCGCCGGGCGCCCCCGGCCCGCAGCCGGGAGCAGCCCCCGGTGGCCCGGTACCGATGGGCGCCCCGCCGGTGCCCGGGAAGATGTGACGAATCCCGTCGGCGGCCCGGAACTCCCGGGCCGCCGGCCTCGCTCCCGGAGATCGCACCGTGCGCGTCATCGGCTACCGACAGCAACGAACCCTCGCCGGCCCCGCCGAAGTGAGCGGCATCGGGTTCGTCGCCGGCCGTCGCGTCACCGCCCGCTTCCTGCCGGCCGCCGCCGACACCGGGCTCGCCTTCCGCCGCACCGACCTGCCGGACACGCCGCTGATTCCCGCCGCGGCCCACATGGTGACCGCCACCGAGCGCCGGACCACACTCGGCCCGCCCGACGCCGGCGTCACCCTCGTCGAACACGCCCTCGCGGCCCTGGCCGGCCTCCGCATCGACAACTGCGTCGTCGAACTCGACGGCCCGGAGCCCCCGGGCTTGGACGGTTCCGCCGTCGGATTCGTGGCCGCGCTAGCCGCCGCCGGCGCCACGCTCCAAACGGCCCGCCGACCGATCTGCGGCGTGGACGAACCCTCCGTCGTCACCGCCAGCGGGGCCGCGGTCGCGCTTCACCCGTCGGATCGAGACGGGCTGATGCTGAGCTACCGACTCGATTACGGGCCGGGGGCGCCGATTCCGCCCCAGGCGCACACTCTGGAACTGACGCCAGAAAACTTCGTGCGGGAGGTCGCCTCCTGCCGAACATTCTTGACGGAGGCGGAGGCGTACGCCCTCCGTGCTGCCGGGGTCGGGAAACACCTGACCGCGGCGGACGTACTCGTGTTCGGCCGCCGCGGCCCGGTCGGCAACCGCCTGCGGTTCGCCGACGAACCGGCCCGGCACAAGGTGCTGGACATGGTCGGCGACCTGGCCCTGTGCGGGTTCGACCTTGTCGGCCACGTGGTCGCCTACCGGTCCGGCCACGCGCTGAACGCCCGACTCGCGGCCGCGCTTGTGGCCGCGGCCCGTGCGACGAAAACCGTGTGCCGCCCGCCCACCCGGCGGGCCGCCTAGCGGCACACCAGCCCGGCAGGACGCCGCGGCTTGCACGACACCGAGGATGGCATGACGCGCGTGCGGATGGCGGTGGTCGGCGTCGGACACCTGGGGCAGCACCACGCCCGCATCCTCGCCGGCCTGCCGGACGTGGAACTCGTCGGCGTCGTGGACAACAGTGCCGAGCAAGCCCGCGTCATCGCGGCCCGTCACGACACCACCCCGTTCACCGACTTCGAGCCGCTCGTCGGCATCGTCGACGCCGTCAGCGTCGTCACCCCCACGATCTACCACCACCGGGTCGCCGCGGATTTCCTGCGGGCCGGCGTGCCGGTGCTCGTTGAGAAGCCGATCTGCCGCACACTCGCCGAGGCCGACGAGCTGATCGCGCTCGCCGAGAAGACCGGCGTGCCGCTCCAGGTCGGACACATCGAGCGGTTCAACCCGGCGTTCGAAGACCTCCTCCGTCGGCCGATCACGCCGAAGTTCGTGGAGGCCGAGCGGCACGGCCCGTACACCGGTCGCAGCGTCGACATCGGCGCCGTCCTCGACCTGATGATTCACGACCTTGACCTGCTGCAGGCGCTGATCGGCGGCCCGGTTCGGTCGGTGTCCGCGGTCGGGGCGTCGGTGTTCGGCGGGCACGAGGACATGGTGAACGCCCGGCTCGAGTTCGAGAACGGGTGCGTGGCCCACGTCACCGCCAGCCGCATTAGTCAGCGGGCGAAGCGGCGGCTGCGCATCTGGGCGCCCGAGGGGTACGCCGGCATCGACTTCGTGACCCGGAAGCTGACGCTGGTGCAACCCGGCGAGGAACTGCGCCGACATGGACTGCGGCCGGAGAAGCTCGACCCCGCGGCCCGTGCCCGACTCAAAGACGAGGTGTTCGGCCGGTACTTGCAAGTGCTCCACCGCGACGAAGACCGGAAGTGCGACCAGCTGACGAGCGAACTGCGGCACTTCGTGGACTGCGTGAAGACGGGCCGCCGGCCGCGCGTGACGGGCGAGGACGGCCGCGACGCGCTCGAGCTGGCCGAGCGCGTCCTCGGGGCTCTGCGGTGCCACGCGTGGAACGGCACTCCCGAAGGGCCGGTCGGCCCGGGGGCGTTCCCGAAGCCGACCGGGTGGCTGTTCCAGCCGACGAGCGAGCGCCGCGAAGCGGCATAGGCTTCTGCTTGCGGCTTCGCGTCGCCCGACGCGAAGCCGCAAGCGGCGGATCAGACCGCGGCCTTCAGCGCCGCGACGGCCGTCTCGTAGTTCGGCTCGCTCGTCACTTCCTTGACGTACTCGGCGTGCGTTACCGTGCCGCTCTTGTCCACCACGAAGACCGACCGGGCCAGCAGCGGCAACGGCAGCCCTTCGATCAGCACGCCCCAGTTCTCGCCGAACGAGTGGTTGTGCACGTCCGACAGCGTCGTCATGCTGGTCACCCCCTCGGCGCCGCAGAACCGCTTTTGGGCGAACGGCAGGTCGAGGCTCACCGTGTAGACCGCGACCGAGTCGCCGAGCCCCTTCAGCGCGTCCTCGAACTTTTTGGTCTGCATGCTGCAAACGGGCGTGTCGAGCGACGGTACGACGCTGAACAACCGGGCCTTGGCCGGGGTGTCGGCCAGGGTGACCGGCGAAAGCACGTTCAGGCACTTGAAGTCCGGCGCCTTGCAGCCGACCTTGACCTCCGGCCCGACCAGGGTGACCGGCCCGCCCTTGAACGTGACCGCACCTTCGCGCTTCGTGCTCATCGCCGACCTCCGGGGGAGTAGGAACTCCGCTTGTTGTAATTTGAGGGTGGTGATTTGCCAGTTGTCCGAACCCGTTCTTGTCCCAGAACGACTCGCCGGGGGCCGCAAGATCCGCGCCGATCCATGACCCGGAACCAAGAAGACGCTAATTCGCGCTGAAATCCGGCGGGAACCGCCGGCCCACGCGCGCAGCCGATGTCTTGAGCGCGTCGGTCATCCGCTCGGCGCGCAAATCGACGTGCGGCTCGCTCAGCAGCGACTGTTTGAGCTCCAACGGCAGCGGTAGCCCGTATGCCAGGATGTCGCAGACGTGGCCGAGCGGCAGGTCGCCGCCGAACAGGTCCTCGACCTGCCGCCGGGCGGAAGCGTCGGCCGAGAAGTGCGGCGCCACCGCCTCAGCCAGCCCTTTCCGCAACCGCTTCAGCCGCGCCAGGTCCGCGGGAGCCACGTCGGGGATCAACTCGGCGCGGGCCACGCGGTACTGCCGGTCGGCCGGCACTTCCTCGATCAACCGCACCCGCGCCAGGCCGCGGAGACGCAGGTTGTAGCGGCCGTCGGCCAGCTTCTCGTGCCAACCGACACGGCCGAGGCACGCCACCTCCTCGATCGGCGGTCGGCCGTCGTAGTCCTCCTCCCACCCGGGATGCAGGAGTGCCAGCGCGAACGTACCGTCAGCCCGCAACGTGTCGGCCATCAATTGCCGGTAGCGCGGCTCGAAGATGTGGAGCCCCTGAACGACGTGCGGGAACAGCACCAGGTTCGGAAGCGGGAACAGCCGGACGCGGCCGTCGAAGTTCGCCAGCGCCGCCAGGTCGTCGGTCATGGGGTACCAGGGGTGAGGGCGATCCGCGGGGGCGAGCCGGGCGGGTCGGCGAGAGCGGCCTCGACTTGCCGCCAGAAGTCATCGACGGCTAAGCCGAGAAAGTGCGGGGCGAACGGGGTCATGTACGCCCGGCCGGACACGAAAAGCCGCTCGGCGCCGGCCCGATTCCGTCTGCCCCAATGGTAGAGAGCCACAGCCGCCTGGATCAAGGACTGGTAGAACCGCCGGTCCGCGGCCGGGCAGTCGGTCCACAGGTCTTCCCACACGTCGTGGGCGTCGAAGAACTCGCCGCGGTTGAACAAGTCGATGCCGGCGAGGTAGCGCGGGTCCGGCGTGTCGGGCATCGGCGGAACCGGGTATGCTGTACCGGGGGGACCGAACCGCACCCGGGTGTTTTACCGATGTTCACCGCGAAGTGCCCGCTGCCGGCGCTGGTTGCCTGGTGCCGGACCCTCAAGCACAGTCTCTCCGCGGGCCTCAGCCCGGTGAAGATTTTCAAGCAGCAGGCCAAGAGCGGCCCGCGGCCGTTGCGCGACATCGCCGCCGACGTGGCCGCGAAGCTGGGGAAGGGGAGCAGCCTCGAAGACGCCTTCGAGCCGTACCGCGACCGCTTCCCGCCTCTGTTCCTGGAACTGGTCGCCGTCGGCGAGAAGAGCGGCCGACTCGTGGACACCTTCGACGAACTCACCATCTACTACGAGACCGCCGACCGCGTCCGCCGCGACTTCCGCGCTCAGATGGTGTACCCGGCCATCCAGTTCGTCGCCGCCGTGGTCATCGTCACGCTGCTGATCTTCGTGCAGGGTATGCTGTCGCCGAAGCCGGTGGACGTGACCGGCATCGGCCTCACCGGCACGGCCGGGGCACTGACCTTCATGGCGGTGTCGTTCGGGCTCGTCGGCGGGGCGATCCTCCTGATCCGGGCGGCGCTGAACAGCCTGAAGTGGAAGTCGAAGATCGAGGGGGCGCTGCTGATCGTGCCGGCGTGGGGCGGGGCGCTGAAGGCGTTCGCCATCCACCGCTTCCTCATCGCCGTGCGGATGACTCACGAGGCCGGCCTGCGGGCCGAGCACGTGCTGCGGTACAGCTTCCGGGCGACGGCGAACTCGGTGTTCATGCGCGGCGAGTCGCGGGCCGTGTCGGTCGTGAAGAAGGGTGGCGCCATCTACGACGCCCTGGAGGCGAGCGGCGCCCCGTTCCCGGACGAGGTGAAGGATTCGATCCTCGGCGCGGAGGAGGCCGGCATGATGACGGAGGTGTGCGACCGGCTCTCCGAGAGCTACCGCGAGGAAGGAAGCCGGCAGTTGAAGGCGGCGGCGCAGTACACCGGCTGGGCGCTGTACGCGCTCGGGGCGCTGTTCATCATCGCGGCCATTTTCAGCATCGCGCGTGGCGTGTTCGGGCAGTACGACGCCGCGATGAAGGGGCTGTAACGCCCCTACTGCCCGCCGTCCGCGTCGCCGCGCCGCGGCACGACCACCGCAACGTCGCACAGTCCCCACGGCGTCGAGCCGATCAACTTGTCCACGAGCCCCACACCGGTGCCGCGCTTCAGACTCACCGCCTCCGCAATTTCCAGGCTCGGGGGCAGCGTGTTCCGGAAGCCGGCGAGCGCGTCGCGGTGCGTGAACAGGATCACCGTCCGCTCGCGGTGGTGGCAATCGACGATCAACTGGTTCGCGTCCTTCGTGCGGACGCGGTCGAAGTCGGACCGGCCGGCGTAGAACGCCAGCGAGTCGCAGTTCCGCGGGAAGCTCACGACCGTCCCGGGCTCCGTCACGTACCGCGCGACCAGGTCCGGCCGGCCGAACGGGGACCGCTGTTCCGCGTACCACGGCAGCCCGACGTGGATGACGCCGAGGAGCAAGCCGGCCATCACCACGACACCGGCCCGCGTCGAGCGGGCGGCGTGCCAGCGGGTGCGGGCCACGAACTCGCCGAGCGCCAGGCACAGGAACGGGTACGCCGGGAGCACGTAGGTCGGCAACTTGCTCCCGCTCACGCTGAAGAACAGCACGCACCACCCGCCCGCGAGGAGCCAGAAGCCGCCGGCCGGGCTCCTAAGCGCCGCCGCGTCGGGGCCGCCGGTCAGGAGGTTCCGCAAGTACGCGGCGAACAGCACGGTGCCGGGCAGCAGGCCGCCGAGGAGGATCGGCACGTAGTACCACACCGGCTGGAGGTGGTCGAACGGCTGGAGGAACCGCTGGACGTTGTGCTCCCAGAAGAAGTGCTTCAGGAACGCCGGCTCCCGCTGGTAAATGGCGACGTACCACGGCAGGTTCACCGCCACCACCACGGCCACGAACAGGGCGTAGTGCCGCAACTTCACGACCGTCATCAGCCGGCCGGTGGTCAGAAGCCCGAACGCCCACAGCGGCACGAACAGCAGGATTTCGCTGATCGGCCCCTTCGTCAGGAAGCCGAGCCCGGACGCGGCTGCGGAGGCGAGCCACCAGCCGAGTTTCAGCCGACCGGTGCGCACCGCCTCGAACCCGGCGATCACCGACAGCGTGACGCAGAGCACGAGGAGCCCGTCGAGCAGCAGGAGCCGGGCGACGGCGACGAAGCCCGGCGCGACGCTCAGGAGTAATGCCGCCCAGAACGCCGGCCGCTCGCCGACGCTCCGACGGCCGAGCAGGTAGACGGCGAGAATCGTGAGGTGGACGCACACCGCGGGCACGAGCCGGGCCGCGTCGGGGCTGACGACGAAGACACGGTAGCTGAGCGCGACGAGCCAGTACATCAGCGGCGGCTTGTCGAGGTACGCTTCGCCCTGGAGCGTCGGCACGACCCAGTCGCCGCTCGCCAGCATCTCACGCGGGATCTGGGCGTACCGGCCCTCGTCCGGCTCCAGCAGGTGGAACCCGCGCGTCGGGTAGAGCAGGGCGGCTGGGAGGATTAGCACCACCAAAAGTGCCGAGAGGCGTACGTGCGTATCGGTTTCGGCGGCGCCGGGGAACAGGACGCGGCTGAACAGGAACGGCAGCCACGCGAGCGGCGTGCGGGGTTCGGTCACGATCGCCTCCGGTCCGGAAACCGGAGGGGTTATGCCCGGGACGGGGGTTCGGGTCAACCCGGGGTTGTGGGCGAGCGAGATATGAGGGTCAGCCCACCGCGGCGGCCTGCACCGGGGCGGATACCGACCGGCCGGCCCAACGGCTGACGTTCGGGCCGCCCTGGTACAGGTCCGCGAGCGTCTGCTTGGCGGTGGGGTCGATGGCGCTGGCGAACAGTGCCCGCACCGTCTGGTCGGCCGGGTAGTCGACCCGCTTCAACTCCACCTGCACGCCGGCCGCCGTGACCGTCAGCACGGCGTAACCGGCCCGCGGGTCGCCGTCGCGCGGAAGGCCGACGCTCCCGGGGTTTATGACCGTCGTGCCGTTCACCTCCAGCGTGTACGGCTGGTGCGTGTGGCCGACGCACACGAAATCGGCCCCGAGGCCGGCCAGCCGCGGCGCCCAGAACGCTGGGTCGGCGGGGGCGTACTCGTCCATCGGGTCGCGCGGCGTGGCGTGGCACAGCAGAAACCGCCGCCCCTCGACGTTGACCATCCGCGAGGTCGGCAGGTCGGCCAGGAAGCGGCGCTGGCACGGGTTCAGGGCCGCGACGCTGAACGGGCGGGTGCAGGCGGTGAGGTAGCGGAAGCCGCCGACGCCTTGTACTTCCACGTCCTGCGCGACGCCGTGGTCGTGATTGCCGCGGACGCAGGCGTGGGCGTGACGCTTCACCCAGTCCACGCAGGCACCCGGCTCCGGACCGTAGTCCACGAGGTCGCCGAGTACCAGACAGAGGTCGTGGGGTTCGCGGATCGCCTCGAGGGCGGACCGGTTGCCGTGAATGTCGGCCAGGAGCAGGACGCGCATGGGCACTCCTTGCCCGTGGATTGTAGAACCACTTTCGACGCGCGGGCAGAGCGAGATGGGGAATTCCGCCCGAAAAGCCATTCTACCCGGAAGGTCAACCCGACCCCTATCGGCCGACCGGCCCGACCGCTACCCGTGTCACTCCCGGCACCCCGCGAACCAACTCGGCGAAGTCCCAGGCGTCGGCCGGCTGTAGGGCCCTGCCGGAGATGACGACCGTACCGCCGTCGCGGAACTCCGCCCGCAGTCCGGCGAAGCGTGTGTCGGAGCGGCGGGCCGTCTCGACCGAGTCGGCGAACGCCGGCCGAGTCGTGAGCACGCCGGGCGGGTACGGCGACACCCCCGCCGGCGCCGCCGGCGACGACGCCACCGGCGGTTGGAGGACGTTCTCCCCCGGATTCGCCGGCCGGCGGGCGACTACCGACCGCTCAGTCGTAAGCGGCTCAACCTGAGGTGCGGCGGCGATCAGGTCGGCCGTCGGCGGCGCCTCGGCCGTCGAACCCGGCCGGAGCGGGATCACCACCGACGGCAACACCGGCAGCGGCCGGGCCGCCGACAGGTTCGACTTCAGCAACGGCTCCGACCCGACCTGAACGAAGCAGCCGTTGCGCACCTCGCGGACGCCAGGCACGGCGCGGACGAGGTCGGCGGCCCGGGACTTTTGCGCGGTCGTGCCGACGGGGCCACCCACCACCGCGACGCGGTCCACGACACTGACCACGAGGATGAAATCCCGCAGCGCCGGGTCGGCGTCCAACACGGCGAGAGCGTCACGGGCCAACTTCACGTCGTCGACGGCAACACCGTCCGCGGCGCGGCCGTGAGACACGAGCCCGGCGGCAGTCGCGGCCAGCAGGGCTGCGGCCGCAAGCCCGCGGTAGCGGCCTGGGCGAGATTCGCGGGCGGATAACATGGTGTGCCTCGCGGTGCGGACCGACCGGGCGGGACGACCGTCACCAGCCGTCCGGCCCGCGTGTTCATTCTTCACCGTGCGAACGACCCCGAGAACCGGACTTGAGCCCGATTCGCGCCACTTGCCGGATTTGTGGGTCCGCGCGCGCCGGGTGGCGAAGCAGGTCCGCTCGGCGAAGGGCGACCGGTCGGGTAAGCTGTGAGGGCGACCCCTGAGGTGCCCCATGCGTGCCCTTCTCGTGCTCCTGCTCCTGGCCCCCGCCACGCGGGCGGACCAACTCGTCCTCGTCGCCGGCGGTGGCGACGGCCCGAACGGCAGCCCCGCCGCAGGGGCGAAGGTCGTGCAGCCCTTCGGAGTGGACTTCTTCTCGAACGGGGCCGTCGTTCTCGTCGAGATGGCGAAGGGCGAACGGCTCCGCGGCATCACCCACGACGGCAACATCATCACCCTCGCCGGCACGCTCGGGAAGAAGGGCCTCGACGGGAACGGCGGACCCGGCGAGAAGGCGACGTTCAACGGGATGCACAGCCTGGCCGTCGGCCCCGACGGTCGCGTCTACCTCGCCGACACCTGGAACAACTGCGTCCGCACCTTCGACCCGAAGACCGGTACCGTGGACGCCTTCGCCGGCACCGGCGAGAAGGGCTTTAGCGGCGACGGCGGCCCGGCCGCGAAGGCGAAGTTCGGCGGCTGCTTCTGCGTGTCGTTCGACCCGGCCGGCACCGCGTGCTTCATCACCGACCTCGACAACCGCCGCATCCGCAAGGTGGATCTGAATACCGGAATCGTCACGACCGTGGCCGGGAACGGCGAGAAGGGCGTCCCGAAGGACGGCGAGCCGGCGGTGAGTCAGCCGCTGGTGGACCCGCGGGCGCACGCCGTGGACCGCGCCGGGAACTTGTACATCCTGGAGCGCGGCGGCCACGCCCTGCGGGTGGTGTCGCCGGACGGCCGCATCCGCACCGTGGCCGGCACCGGCCGCGCCGGTTCGGGCGTCGGGGCGGCGTTGGCCGCGGCGATGAACGGGCCGAAGCACCTGTGCATCGACCGCGACGGCAGCGTGCTCATCGCCGACACCGAGAACCACCGCGTCGTCCGCTACCTGCCCGCGAAGCGCGAACTGGAACTGGTCGCGGGCTGCGGTCGGCGCGGCACCACGGGCGTCGGCGGCGACCCGCGGGCGGCGGAGTTCAACCAGCCGCACGGGGTGATCGTCCACCCGCGGACGGGCGACGTCTACATCTCGGACGCCAGCAACGGCCGGGTGCTGAAGATCGTGCGGGAGTAGAAAATCGGTCCGGGGAGATTTGACTCCTCCGGAATTTAGTATACATTTGTACATAATCCCGATTGGCGCCGTGTCAACCGGGCTCGACGGTTTTCCCTTCCGCCCCCAACCCCATTCCTTTCGCCCCGTCCTGCTCGACACGCCGCTCGCGGCGGTTTATGCTCATCTTCCCACCCCGGAGCCGCTCATGTTCCCGCGCGTTCTCACCGGCCTCCTCGCACTCAACCTTCTCGCCGCCGACTGGCCGCAGTTCCGCGGGCCCGCGCGCGACGGCGTCTCGAAGGAGAAGGGGCTACTCCAAAGCTGGCCCGACGGCGGCCCGCCGCTGGCGTGGACTGCGAAGGGGCTCGGCGGCGGGTACAGCACCGTCAGTGTCAGCGGCGACCGCGTCTACACCCTCGGCAACAAGGAGAACACGTCGCACGTCGTCGCCCTCAATCGCGCCGACGGTTCCATGCTGTGGTCGGCGGAGGTCGGCCCCGCCGGCGGTAGCCTTGGTTGCACCCCGACCGTCGAGGGCGGCCGCGTTTACGCCCTCGGCCAGATGGGTGACCTGGTGTGCATCGACGCCGACGGCAAGAAGGTGTGGGGCCGCAACCTCGCCAAGGAGTTCGGCGGCCGGAAGGGCGGCTGGAACTACTGCGAGTCGCCGCTCGTGGACGGCGACCGCGTCGTCGTTACTCCCGGCGGCAAGGAGGCGACGATGGTGGCGCTCGACAAGGCGACCGGCAAAGAAGTCTGGCGCTGCCCCATCCCCACGAAGCACACGGACGCCGGCTACTCGTCCGTCGTGGTGGCGACCGTCGGCGGCATCCGCCACTACGTGCAGCTGTTCAACGGGGGCCTGGTCGGCGTCAGCATGGACGGCCGGGTGCTGTGGACGTTCGAGAAGCTCGGAGGCAACACCGCCAACGTGCCGACGCCGATCGTGATGGGGGATTACATTTTCAGCAGCATCGGCTACGGCCGCGGGGCGTCGCTGTTGCACCTCACCGCGGAGAACGGCCGCATCACCGTCCGCGAGGTGTACTACGCCCGGGAGCTAACGAACAAGCACGGCGGCGTCATCCAGGTGGGCGACTACGTGTACGGCGACACCGACGACAGCGGCCACCCGTACTGCGCCGAGGTAAAGACCGGGAAGGTGATCTGGAAGCGCGGCGATGAGGGGACGGGCCGCGGCTCGGCGTCGGTGACGTTCGCCGACCGGCGGCTGTACTTCCACTACGACAACGGCACGGTGGCGCTGGTGGACCCGTCGCCGGGCGGCTACCGCGAGGTGGGTTCGTTCACGGCCCCGCGGCGCGGCGGCCCGTCGTGGGCCCACCCGGTGGTGAGCGACGGCCGGCTGTACGTCCGCGAGGGCGACCTGCTTTACTGCTACGACGTGCGCGCGAAGTAACTCGACACCCCAGAGCCGACCCGGAACCTCTCCCATGCTGCCGCTCGCCCTGCTGCTTCTCGCGCCAGCCCAACTTCCCGTCGCCCCGGCTCCGCGGCCCGCCGGCCTTCCGCCGGGGATCGACCCGGCGCTCGCCGACTGGACGCCGCGGCCCGTCGGCAAGGAACCGTGGGAGCGCGCCACCGACAAGGACTGGATCGACGGCCGCTTCCGCACGATGGACACCGGCCCCGTGCTGAACTGCACGATGGACTACCCGTTCGGTGCGGGCAGGCAGCGCGTCTACAAGGCGAGCGTGGTCCGCTTTCCGGACGGGAAGGGCGGGGCGGTGTTCGACCGCTCGACGTGCCAGCTCGCGGCCGCGTGGGCCGGCGGCTACCTCCAGCACAGCGACCGCCGCTTCGGCCTCCTCAACACTCCGACCCCGATCGGGAAGATGCTGTTCTCAGTACCGTCCGGCCCCGGCTGGGCGAACCGCGACGGCGATTGGATGCCGCCCCCGGGCCGGTTCACCGTGCCGCTGCCGAACGCGTGGGTGAAGTACCGCGGCCACTACGTTCACGGCGACTTCGTGGCGTGGGCCTACGACGTGAACGGAGTTCGCGTCCACGAGACGGTTGCCCCGCTGAATGACGAGCCGACGCGCGTGCTCCACCTCGGCGCGTCCGATCAGCCTCTCGCGACTCGCACCCCGGACGGCAGGGTCTTTCCGCTGACCTCACGGTCCGCGCGCGATCAGAGCTTCTCGTTATCTCCCAACCCGACGGGGATCGCCGGACGGACACGGACCGACGATCCGACTCGCCCCGGCCCGAAGCGCTGGGGCGAGCCGATCGTCACGAAGCTCGTCCGCGGCGCCGAGACCGGCGCGTTCGCCGTGGACACGCTCACCATCCCCTACGAGAACCGCTTCGGCGCCCTGTTCTTCTGCACCGGCGTGGACTTCCTCCCCGACGGCCGCGTGGCGATGAGTACCTGCCACGGCGACGTGTGGCTCGTCACCGTGAACGACGCCGCGGGCACCTGTTCGTGGCAGCGCTTCGCCACCGGCCTGTACCACCCGCTCGGCCTGAAGGTGGTGGACGGCAAGGTGGTCGTCCTGGAGCGCGGCCAGCTGACGCGGTTGCACGACAACAACGCCGACGGCGAGGCCGACTTCTACGAGTGCGTCTGCAACGACTGGCACACTGGCGGCGGCGAGCACAGCTACGACACCTGCCTCGAAACGGACCCGCAGGGTAACTTCTATTTCTTCAAGACCGGCGACACCGACACGCCGTCGGGCGGCACTCTCATCAAGGTGTCGAAGGACGGCGCGAAGGTCGAGACGTTCGCCACCGGCTTCCGCCACCCGATCGGCATGGGGATGTCGCCGACGGGCGTCCTCACGGGCGCCGACCAGGAGGGGAACTGGATGCCGGCCACGCGGATCGACGAGTACCGGCATGACGGCTTCTACGGCGACATGCGAGCGCACCATCGGTCGGTGCCGCCGAAGACGTATGACCCGCCGCTGTGCTGGCTGCCGCGCGAGGTGGATAACTCGGCCGGCGGGCAGGTGTGGGTGCCGGCGAACACGTTCGGCCCGCTCGCCGGTAAGCCGCTCCACTTCAGCTACGGCCGCTGCCAGGCGTTCGTGCTGCTGCGGCAGGAACTTGCCGGCGGCCGCGTCCAGGGCGGCGTCGCCCCGCTCGACCTGTACTTCCTGTCGGGCAGTTGCCGCGGCCGCTTCCACCCGGACGGCTCGCTCTATGTCTGCGGGCTGAACGGCTGGCAGACCGCCGCGAAGGCCGACGGCTCGCTGCAGCGCGTCCGCTACACCGGGAAGCCCCTCGACGTGCCGACCGCGATGGCCGTCGAGGGCGACACGATCCACTTGACCTTCACCCGCCCGCTGGACGCGAAGGCGGCGGCGGATAACGACCGCTACCAGGGCTCGGCCTGGAACTACCGTTGGTCAGGCGACTACGGCTCGAAGCGGTGGAAGCCGAGCGATCCGACCACTGAAGGAGTAGACGCGGTTCCTCTCCGCTCGGCGGCTTTGAGCGCGGACGGCAAGACGCTCACGATCCGGTTCGAGAAGCTCTCGCAGGTGATGCAAATGCACGTGGGCTACAACCTGACCGCGACCGACGGCCGGCCGGTGGTGGGGTCGGTGTACCTGACGATTCACTCGACCGAGAAGTAATCCCGGTTGCGGCGAGCCACGTTGTGCAACGCCGTGAGCTGCTGGAATCGGCGGATTTCCACGCCCGCGCCGTTGCCCCGGTGGGCGGGCGTAGGATATACTGCCGAAAGCCTGCCAGGCGGACACACGGTGGGGTTACCTTCAACCTCCTCCTGAAGACGGTTCTTCAACCCACCCCTCTCCGAGGAGGATTGCGATGCTGTACGGTTTCATCCCGGGGCTCGGCGGCCAGGAGATGCTCCTGCTGCTGGTGCTGGGCATTCTGCTATTCGGCCGGAAGCTGCCGGAGATCGGCCGGTCCCTGGGCAAGACGATGGTCGAATTCAAGAAGGGGATGCGTGGCATTGAGGACGAGGTGAGCGAGGCGTCGGCCCCGCGCACGTCGATCGAGCCGGAGCCGGTGCGGCCGCCGCAGCGCGTCACGCCCGCCGCCGCCCCCAAGTTCGACGACGCCCCGGCGCCGACCACATTGCCGCCGAAGGTGTGAACCTTGACAACACGCCGGTCGTCCGTTAGAAACACCACTCGCCTGCGGCCAATAGCGTGGGCGAACCGGGCGGTTAACTCAGCGGTAGAGTGCGTTCTTCACACGGACGAAGTCACAGGTTCAAATCCTGTACCGCCCACTCTTAACCCCGATGTCGCGTTCAGATCGACACGGGGTTCGCTGGCACATCGGATCGGCAAAGACACTCGCAACTTCATAGCCTCCTTGAGCAAACCCGCTACGCACCCCAGCGATTCCTGGTGTCACTTTCGGTTTTGGGAGAGGGTGCGGCTGATCCTTCCGGCGGGCGGTAAACCTCTTTCATGCTCGACCCCGCAACACCTGCCGTGGTCCTCGCACCGATGGAGGGGGTCACAGACGCCCCCATGCGGTCTGCCCTCGGGGAGTCCGGCGGCTTCACCTACGCGGTCGCTGAGTTCCTCCGCGTTGCCCACACCATCCCAGGGCGGGCCGTCGTCCGCCGGCACTTCCCCGAGATACTGTCCGGCGGGAGAACCCCGAGCGGTCTCCCCGTCCAACTCCAACTCCTCGGCGGCGACCCGGGTCGTATGGCCGAGGCGGCGGCCGTGGCGCACGAGGCCGGGGCCACCGCCATTGATCTGAATTTTGGGTGCCCGGCGAGGACCGTGAACCGACACGACGGCGGGGCCGTGCTGCTCCGCGACCCGCCACGGGTCCGCGCCGTCGTCGCCGCGGTCCGGGCCGCCGTACCGCGAGCCGTGCCGGTGTCGGCCAAGCTCCGACTCGGGTGGGACGCCCCCGACGCTATCGACGCGGTCGCCGCAATGGCGGCCGAGGGCGGGGCGGCGTGGCTCACGATTCACGGTCGGACGCGGGCGGCCGGGTATTCCCCGCCGGTGTACTGGAGGCCGATCGGGCGGGTGCGAGAGCGGCTCGGGCTGCCGGTCGTGGCGAACGGGGACATCTGGACGCTGGCGGACTTTCGCCGGTGCCGGGAGGAGACCGGGTGCCGGCACTTCATGTTCGGCCGGGGCGCGCTGGCCGACCCCCGGCTCCCCCGGCTGGTGGCGGCCGAACTCGGGTTAAGCCCGGCAGTGCCGGCTGACGAAGCGAATCGTCCGGTCGATTGGGCCGCCGAATTGCGTCGGTTGGTCGGCTGGGTGAGCCGGTTCCCCGCCGCGAGCCCCGCGGGGACCGTCCGGCGGCTCAAGCAGTGGCTTTCACTGGCGGCTCGGCACGGGGGCTTCGCCGGGTTCGAGGTGGTGAAGCGGGTCGAGACGTTGGACGACCTCCTGGCTGCTCTCCCTGCCGCGCACTCGCTCGTCCCCGAACGGTCGCCGCCCCCGGAGCGAACCCGACCCGTGCGTGAGTGTCTGGTCGGGGAGGAGCGATGCTGACCATCCGCCCGGCCCGCGAGTCGGACGTGGCCGCCTTGGTCGCCCTGGCGCGCCGGTCTTGGGTCGGCGCGTTCGCGACCGCGCCCGTTGCGTTCGTCCGCGACCGGCTTCGCCGCGAGTTCGAACGCGACTGGTACCCCCGGTACTGGCCGTACATGGCCGTGGCTGAGGAGGGCGGCGTGGTGGTCGGCCTGGTCCAGCCCGCGGGCGACGAGGTGAACGGGTTATGGGTCGAGCCCGCGGCCCAAGGGAGGGGCGTCGGGACGGCGCTGCTGCGGCACGCCGAGCGCGGCATCGCCGCGGCCGGTTACGGGCGGGCGTGGCTAACGTGCTCGGGGTTCAACCCCGGAGCGGTGCGGTTCTACCTCGCCCGGGGGTACGTCGAGGTCGGTCACGAATCGAAGGACCGGGGAGGGGGCGTCGTCGAAGACGTACTCCAGCTCGAGCACCGGTTCACACCAGCTACAGGATGAACGGCCCGCGCCGGCCCGCGTCGGGCGATCTGAATGCGCACTCTGGCCGCGTCTGGGACTCTTACGTTCGACCAGCGAGGTGCTTCGATGGCTGCGGTCGTGATCCCGACGGCACGTCTGGACCTGGTGCTCCAGACGCCGGAGGAAGTGCTCACCTGGGTCGAGTCCCTGCCGGAAGCCGACCGCGCCGAGGTTTCGCCCGAATGGATTGCCCGGGCACGTGCGACGCCGGTCGGCGACCCGTGGGCGCTGGGGTACAAGGTCGTCGAACGGGCGACCGGGCTGTCCGTCGGAGGGTGCGCGTTCAAGGGGCCGCCGGACTCCGACGGCGCGGTCGAGATCGCGTACGGGATCGACCCGCCACACCGCGAGCGTGGGCTGGCGACCGAGGCGGCCGCGGGCCTTGTGGCATTCGCGTCCGCAAGTGGGCTCGTGCGGGTCGTCCGCGCGCACACCAAGCCCGAGAACGCTGTGTCGGCGCGGGTGCTGACGAAATGCGGGTTTCGGCGGGTCGGCGAGGTGACCGACCCCGACGACGGCCTGGTCACCCGGTGGGAGCGGCAGCCGGCGCCAAGGTAGTCGGCGTGCCGCCCGTTGCAACGGACGGGCCTTTCGCGTCTACTGGCGGCATGAGCCGCACACTCTCCCGCGCCGCCGGCGCCCTCGTCGTCCTCACCTTCACCGCGTGGTCGGGCTCGACGCGGCAACCCGTCGCGGACATCCTCCTCGCCGACTTCGAGGGCGACAGTTACGGCAGCTGGACCGCCACCGGCACCGCCTTCAGCGACCGCCCCGCACCCGGCACGTTGCCGGGTCAAATGCCGGTCAGCGGCTTCCACGGCAAGGGGCTCGTCAACACGTTCCGCGGCGGCGACAAGAGTACCGGCACGCTCACGTCGCCGGAGTTCAGCATCGAACGGAACTTCGTCTCGTTCCTGATCGGCGGCGGCGGGTACGCCGGAAAGACGTGCCTCAACCTTCAGATCGACGGCAAGACGGTCCGCACGGCCACGGGGCCGAACGTCAACCCCGGCGGCAGCGAGGAACTCGCCCCCGCGTTCTGGGACGTGGCCGAGTTCCGGGGCAAGAAGGCCCGCCTCGTCGTGGTGGACGACGCCACTGGCGGCTGGGGCCACGTCAACGTCGATCACATCGTGTTGACCGACACGCGCCCCGAGGTGCCGGCCCCAGCCCGCCGTGACATCGTGCTGTCACGTCGCTACCTCCACCTGCCGGTTCGTACCGGCGAGGGGAAGCCTGGCAAGACCGCCCGCGTCGCCCTCGACGTGGACGGCAAAACGGTCCGCGAGTTCGACATCGAACTGAGTGACGAGCCGACGTGGTTCGCCCACCTCGACGTGGGCGCGTGGAAGGGGAAGACCGCGACGCTCCGCGCCGACAAGCTGCCGCCCGGCGCCAAGGCGTTCGACCTGGTGACGCAGGCGGAGACGGTCTGGGACGCGGAGAAGGTGTACCGCGAGCCGCTGCGGCCGCAGGTGCACTTCAGCTCGCGGCGCGGCTGGCTCAACGACCCGAACGGGCTCGTATTCGCCGGCGGCGAGTACCACCTGTTCTACCAGCACAACCCCTACGGCTGGCATTGGGGCAACATGCACTGGGGTCACGCCATCAGCCGCGACCTCGTGCGGTGGGAGGAACGGCCGATCGCCCTGTACCCGCCGCGTCACGGCGACTGGGCCTTCAGTGGCAGCGCCGTCGTCGACCGCGACAACACGTCCGGTTGGAAGACCAGCGACGCGCCCGTCCTGGTCGCCGCCTACACCAGCACTGGACGCGGCGAGTGCATCGTCCACTCGAAGGACAACGGCCGCAGTTGGTCGGAATACGCCGGCAACCCCGTCGTGAAGCACGAGGGGCGCGACCCGCGACTGCTGTGGCATGCCCCGAGCCGGCATTGGGTGATGGCCGTGTACAGCGAGGCCGAGGGAAAGCGGTGGATCGTCTTCCACACGTCGCCGGATCTGAAGGCGTGGACGTACCGCAGTCGCATCGAGGGCTTTTTCGAGTGCCCAGACCTGTTCGAACTGCCGGTCGAGGGCGAAGCCGGTCAGCGGAAATGGGTGCTGACCGCGGCGGACAGCGACTATGTTGTCGGAACTTTCGACGGCCGCGAGTTCAAGCCTGAGTCGGGCCGGCTCAAGGGGAGCCGCGGGATCGGGTTCTACGCCGCGCAAACCGTCAGTCACGACCCCAAGGGCCGCGTCGTACAGATCGGCTGGCTCCAGGCGCCGTCGCCGGGAATGCCCTTCAACCAGGAGATGAGTCTACCGCTTCAGTTGAAACTGCTCGGCACGCCGCACGGCCCGCGGCTGTCGTGGACGCCGGTCGAGGAACTGGTGGCGCTCCGCACGAAGTCGCACCGGATCGGGCCGCGCGTGGTTGCGTCCGGGTCAGCCCCCATAACCGGCGTCGCGGCCGACGCCATCGAGGTGGAGGCTGTAGCCAGTCTGGGCAAGGACTCAAGCCTGGAATTCCGCGTGCGCGGCGTTCCGATCGGTTACGACACAGCGAAGCAGGAGCTATCCGTCGGCAAGCAACGCGTCCCCGTGGCGCTCCGAGACGGGAAGCTGAGACTGCGGGTGTACGTGGACCGCACTTGCGCTGAGGTCTTCGCCTCGGACGGGCTCGTGTACCTGCCGCTACCGGTGATACCGTCAGCGACCGAGCGCGGCGCGTCGCTTTCGGTCCGTGGCGAGGCGGTCCGGTTTGAACAGCTCGATGTCCACGAACTCGGCTCGATCTGGCAGTGAGGAACTCGGTAAGTCGAACTTGCTGATACGACCCGCCACGTGGCCGGGCCGACTGGCTCGGCCAATTTCTGGCCACCGATGCAGGTTGGGTTGTACCACCTGTTCGGGATGTGTCGGATTCTCGGATATCGCCGGAAAATTAAGATTGGGCGTTGCATCAAAAGTTAATTGATTTCTCACCCCAACCTAGCTACCTTCTCCAATCACACCGACCGACACAGTCCCCGCCACCCGGCACCTCGCAGGTCGTGGGTACCCCGGGAGTGTGACCGGTCGGTGTCACTCCGGACCGTAGCGGCACACTCGCAACCGCCCCGGTTCACCTCCACGTCCCCCGCCCAACCAGCGGGTTCCGGCCGCTCTCCCCTGGCCGGCTCGGCAGCTTCGTGAACGGTACTCTCCCCACGAGCCAGCGCCCATGCCCCCGTTCCAGGAATGGCTGCGGAAAGTTTTCGGCACCCGCGCGCGGTTTGAGCGGCGGAAAAGCCGCGGCGACCGGGCGGCGCTCGGGCACGAGGTGCTCGAGGACCGTACCCTGTTCGCCACGCGCGTCTGGGCCGGGCTCGGAGCCGACGGCTTCTGGAGTACGCCCGCCAATTGGGTCGGTAGCGTCGCCCCCCAACCCGACGACAACCTCGTCTTCCCGGCCGGCGCCGCGCGGCTGAGCAACACCAACGACTACGCTGCGGGCACCCGCTTCCGCTCGGTCACCATTTCGGGGTCGGGGTACGCCATCGCCCCGCAGGCCGCGGGCGGCAACCGCGTCACCCTCCTCGAAGGCCTCGTGTATAACGCCGCGGCCGGCAACGCGACGTTCACCGTCCCCGTCGCGCTCGGCGCCAACCAGACGTTCATCGGCGCAAACTTCGGCACCAGGCTGACCCTCGGCGCGATCGAACTTACCTCGCTACAAACGCTCACAATCGACGGCCGCGGCGACCTCGACGCCACCGGCGTGGTCAGTGGCACCGGCGGCATCACCAAGCTCGGCGACGGCGTGCTCGGGCTCGCCGGGGCGAACACGTTCGACGGCATCGTCAACGTCACCCAGGGGGAGTTGAACCTCCGCTCCGACACGGCCCTCGGCAGTGCCGCCGGGGGCACCATCGCCGGCCTCGGCACGGCGATCACTCTCGAAGGCAACATCACCGTCGGCGAGAACCTCGTCATTCGCGACGTGGGGCGCACCTTCGACCTGAACACGATGGGCGCCGTCCGCAGCCTCGCGGGCACGAACCGGCTGACCGGCACGATCGCGATGAACAACCACGGGAGCTTCGGCGTCAACGCCGGCAGCACCCTCATCGTGTCCGGCGCCGTGATGGTTCTGCCCGGCGTCAGCGACGGCGGTCTGACCAAGTTCGGCACCGGTACCCTGGAATTGGGCGGCACGACGGACAACGTCATCACCGGCCAGGTGACGGTGCTTCAGGGGACGCTTCGGCTCAACAAGGACCGCTCCGGCTCCTCCCTGGGGATGCCGTTCAGCGGGAATCTGGTGATCGGCGACAACCGCGACGGCGTCGCGGCCGCGGACCTGCCTCGCGTCGTCCTCGCGGCCCGCGATCAGATTCCCGAACTGAACTTCTTTCGGACTACCGTGACGTCGGTGACCGTGAACAGCACCGGCACGCTGGACCTGAACGGGTTCGACGACCAGGTCGGTAGCCTCATCCTCACTCTCGGCCGAAGCGCCGCCGGCCAGGTGACGACGGGGGCCGGTACGCTGTCGCTCCTGGGCGATGTCACGGTCAACACCGTTGCGGGGAGCAGCGGGGCGACCCCGGCGGCGCGGATCAGCGGGAACCTGAACCTCGGCACCTTCTTCTCCGGCGCGGGCGGCACCGCCGCGCGCACCTTCACCGTCAACGACACCCCACTGCCGAGCCAGAACGCCGACCTCGTGATCGACGCGGCCGTGAGCGGTGCCCCACAGGTGGTTCTGACGAAGGCCGGCGGCGGCACCCTGCGTCTGGGTGGCACCAACACCTATCAGGGCGCTACCCGCCTCACCGGCGGTCTCACCGACATCGGTAGCGACGCCGCGTTCGGCGCCAGCTCGATGGTCGCCGTGAGCGGCGGCTTCCTCCGCGCGGTCGATACTGCCGGCGCCCCCGCGGCGCGGAGCATCCCCGCCGCCGTCCCGTGGGAGTTCGACGGCAACTTCGGCGTGTACGGCAGCGGCAACCTGACGATCGCCGGGCCGGTCCTGCTGACCGCCTCGCGGACGCTGGCTGTTTACGACCCGGCGCAAGTGACGACGCTGGCCGGCGGCATCAGCGAGGGGCTGTTCCCCGGGTCGGGACTGGTCAAGCAAGGGCGTGGCGAACTGAACATTACCGGCGCCGCGAGCTTCACGGGCGCGCTCACGATCGGCACTACAGGCAACACGGCAGACGGCGGCACGGTCCGCTTCTCCGGCGCGGCCGGTGCGCTGACGAGGAACCTGAACGCCATCACGGTCGGGCCGGGCAGCAGCCTGATTCTCGACAATAGCGGCGGGAACAACGACGACCGACTCCCGGACGCGGCCGACATCAACCTGTACGGCACGCTCCGGCTGACCGGCAACAGCGGCGGCACGGCCGAGACGGTCGGCAACGTTCGGCCACAGGCCAACTTCGCGAGCACCATCCAGAGCGACACCGCGGGTACCGGCTACACGCGACTCGTGCTGGGCGGGCTGCTCGCTGGCGGCACCACGGCCGGCGTAACCTTCGTCGGCGGCGGCACGCCACTGAGCGAGGCCGGGCAGAACCAGATCAACGTGATGCAGGCGCTGGGCAATCTGCCGGTCACGAACAACGTCATCGCCAACGCGGTGGTCGTTAATCCGGACGGCAGCGCCGATTTCGCTACCTTGTCGACCGGCCTGATCGGCCGGGCAATCGTCCCACTTCCGGCTGGCGGCTACCTCACCAGCTTCGACGCGGCCAACCCCACCAGCAACGTGAAGATTACGTCCGGCACGGTTACGCTGGACCGGTCGCGGACGGTGAACGCGCTGATCCTCGGGCCGGGCGTCACCGTCAACGGCGCCGACAGTACCGGCCAGTTGACGATCGCCACCGGACCTCTCGTGCTCTCGACCGGAAGCCGGCTGGCGGTGCCGTTCGTGTCGATGACGCCGAACGCGGCGAACACCTCGGGGAACCCGTACTTCATTGCGACGCCGTCCGGGACCGCGACCCTGACCAGTTCTTTCGCCGCCACGACCGGCGGGCAACTCCTCAAAGGTGGCTCCGGAACACTGCTCCTGGAAGGGGCTAACCAGTTCACGGGGGCGTTCGTCGCGGGGCAGGGCGTCGTCGTGGCCCGACACTCCAGCGCGCTCGGCGCCCCGGGTGGCGCCACGACCGTCAATCTCAACTCGCAGCTGATGCTCGACGGCAATCTCACCGTCCTCGGCGAGACACTCAACGCATTCGGAATGGGGCCCGGCGTCGGAGTCTACGGCGTCGGAACCGGGAATACCGACGGCGCCCTCGTCGGCATCAACGGCGTCAGCCAGTGGACGGGGCCGGTAGCACTCGGTGGCGTTGCCACGATCGACGCCCCCGCCCTGTTCCCGAACGCGCCGTTCACCACGTTCAGCGGATCCGGGGTAAACGTCGGCACCGGCTCGGCGTTGAATCTTTCCGGCGTTCTGTCCGGCGGCGCGGACATCGTCAAGCTCGGTGGCGGTCAGTTGGAGCTAAGCGGCACGCTGGCGAACACCGTGAGTCAGGGGCCGCGCCTGAAGCAGGGGACGCTTCTGCTCAACAAGCTGCAGGGCGTCGCGGCCGTGAGCATCAACGGGGCGACGCTGACCGTCGGCGACGACGTGCCCGGGAACACGGCCGCGCTTCGCTTTGGGGCCGGTTACCAGTTCGGAGCCGCCAACCTGACAAACGTCCTCAGCGTCGCGAGCAACGGCAGCGTCGACGTGGGCGGGACGCACCAGGCGTTCGGCCCGGTCAACCTGACGGTCGGGCCGGCCGGCGGTTCGCTGGTCACGCTCGGCGCGGTCGGAAGCATCACTCTCGGCGGGACGGTCACCGTCCACTCGCTCGGCGGCGCGAACCCGACCGGTGCCGGCATCGCCGGCGGCACCATCTCGCTAGACACGTTTAACGCCTCGGGCGCCCTCCAGCAGAGAACCTTCGTGGTCAACGACGGCGCGGCGGGCGCCGACCTGACCGTCACGTCCGCGATCATCGACGGCACCGGCTACCGCCCTAACGGCATCGTGAAGTCGGGGTTCGGCTCGCTCCAGTTCGGCGGGTCCACGCCCAACACCTACACGGGCACCACGACCGTCAGCGACGGCGCGCTGCTGCTGAACAAGACGGCCGGCGTGCTGGCGATGTCCGGCCCGCTGTCGATCGGCGACAACAGCCTTGCGGGCGGTGCCGCGCAGTCGGACGTGGTCCGCTACCTGGCGTCGAACCAACTCCCCGACTGGCAGGCCGCGGTCACTGTAAACGGGACCGGCCTCCTCGACCTGAACGGCTTCAGCGACGCCCTCGGGTTCGCCGACGGGCAGACGGCCCTGACGCTGAACAGCGGCGTGGTGCAGACCGGTACCGGCACGCTGACGCTCAACGGCGACCTCGTGGTCAACGCCACATTCGTTGCGGGCACACTCCCCGGTAACAACAACGTCATTCTCGCGCCACTGGTCACCGGCCGGCTCAACCTCGGCTCCGGGTACGCCCGCACGTTGACCCTGAACGATCGTGGCGAGTTGCTCGTCGATGCCGTCATCACTGCTGAGATCGTCGGTACTGCGGATGTGTTCAAGGCCGGAGCCGGGAACCTGCTGCTGACCGGCAACAACGCCGGCTTCTCGGGCGCGATCTCGATTAACAGCAACCCCGGCTTCAACCAGCCGAGCGTGACGGTCGGGAGCAACACGGCGCTGGGCACGGGCGTGATCTACCCGGTGAACACGGTGCAGATCGGGGCCGACGGTGGCCCGCGGACGCTGTCGAACCGGGTCATCACGCAAGACCTGCGACTGTCCGGCGGCAACGACTTGACGCTCGCCGGGAACGTGGACCTGAACGCCGGCTCCACGTTCCTGGTGTTCGCCCCGGTCAACCTGACGCTCGCCGGTGGCCTGGGTGAACTCGTCGCCGGGCAGAGCTTGAGCAAGTCCGGAGCCGGCACGCTGGTGCTTTCGTCGCCGGCCCTGTTTTCGGGGTCGCTGACGATCTCGCAGAACACGACCGGGAGTGGTTCGGTCGTCGTGACCGGGGCCGGCACGCTGGCCAACGTGTCATCCGTGACGGTCAACCTTGGCGGCACACTTTCCCTCGACAACGTCGCCACGGCCGTCGGCGACCGCCTCCGCGACGCGGCCGCCGTAACCCTCGCCGGCGGCGAGTTGGAGTTCCGCGGCAACGCGTCCACGGCCTTGTCCGAGTCGATCGGCACCCTTCAGGTGAACAGCAACTTCTCGTCCACGGTCACGTCCGTGAGCCTCGGCGCGGCCGCGACATTGTCGGCCAATCAACTGACGCGCCAGGTGAACAGCTTCGTGTCGTTCCGCGGCTACGGGGCCGACCTGGGCTCGGCGACGAACCGCCTTGTGTTTTACACGCCGCTAACGCCGCAACTGGTCAACGGCGCACTGCCGTTTGCCACGCTGGCGAAGGCCGGCGACCTCGACTTCGCCGGGTACGACCCGGCCCGTGGCGTGTTCGCTGCCGCGTCTCGCTCGGCACTCGCCGGGGCGACGGCGACGGACCTCGTGAAGGTGGCCGCGAGCCAGAGCGTTACCACCCCCACCTCGATCAGCTCGCTGCTGGTAGTCGGCTCCAACGTCACCGTCGGCGGTTCGGCAACTCTGCTGGTCGGGTCGGGCCTGCTGGTCGGCGACGGGGCGAACAACAAGGTGAGCACGCCGCTGGTTCTTGGCGGGTCCACGGCCCTCGTGAACGTCTCGACGCAGCGGAACCCCGCGGCCGGGCCGTCGTCACTGGAACTGGCCGGGGTGGTGGACGGCGATTCCGGCCTGACCAAGCTCGG
Organism: Gemmataceae bacterium; assembly: GCA_046350095.1. Classification (GTDB taxonomy): domain Bacteria; phylum Planctomycetota; class Planctomycetia; order Gemmatales; family Gemmataceae; genus Urbifossiella. The sequence goes on along the minus strand of JAXMBA010000007.1, from coordinate 66,614 downwards.
CACCGGCCGGCTGACGCTGTCCGGTGCGAACGCCTACGCCGGCGTCACGACCGTGGCCGAGGGCGTGCTTCGGCTGACGAACGCCTCCGCGCTCGGGGCCGCGGCCAACGGGGTGGCAGGCCAGGGGACGACGGTTCTCCCCGGCACCGCACTCGAACTGGACGGAACCGCAGGCAACCTGACGTTCGCCGGCGAACGCCTGACCCTGGCCGGCCTCGGGTTCGGCTACGGCAACACGAACGCGCTCGCTAGCGGGTTCACGGGCGCGTTGAGGAACGTCGCCGGCGACAACGCGTGGACGGGGGCAATGACCCTGACCAACGCCGGCAACAACAGCCTGGTCGTCATCGGCGTGGACGCGGGCACACTGGCGCTGAACACCGGCGTCGGCCAGACGGCGAACGTGAACGTCACGAAAGTTGGTGGCGGCACGCTGGAGTACGGCGGCACGGCGGCGAACACGTATACCGGCGGCACCACCCTGGTCGCCGAGGGGACGCTGCGGCTGAACAAGAGCGCCGGCGTGGACGCCCTTACCGCCCAGACGATCCAGGTCGGCGACAACGTCGGCGTCGGCACCGACCGGCTCGTGCTGGCGGCCGGGAACCAGATTGCCGACGCGTCCACCACGAACGTGCAGGGCTCGGGCGTCCTCGACCTGAACGGCCAAAGTGAGACGCTCACCGGCACGCTGACGGTCATTAGCGGCCTGACCGGCGTGGCCGCCGTCTCGACCGGGGCCGGAACGCTAACGCTCGCGAACAACCTCATTCTCAGTGCCCAGGGGAACACGTTCGGCAACCTCCAACCGGTCGTCGTGTCCGGGAACCTCGCCCTCCAGACCGCCGGCGGGGCGGCCGCCACGCGCACGTTCACGACCAACGACACGCTCGCCGACGTGGACCTCAGGCTCGCGGCCAAGATCACCGACGGCGACGGTAACGCCAACCTCCAGAACATCACTACCGCGGGGACCGGACGGCTCGAACTCACGTCGAACACGAACGACTTCTCCGGCGTGTTCACTGTCGGCGCCGGCCGCACACGCGTGAGCGCTGCTGGCGCCCTCGGGGCCTCCGGGGCCGGCGCCGGCACGACGGTGAACTCCGGCTTCACCCTGGAATTGAACGGCGTGACGGTGGTGGACGAACTCCTGTCGCTGAACGGCGCCGGGTTCGGCGGTCGTGGCGCCCTCGTCGGCGTCCCCGGGACGACCAGCGTCTGGCAGCAGAACACCGTCGCAAGCCCGCTCGTCACCCTCGCGGGGGCGGCGACTGTGGGCGTGGACGCCGGTGCGTCGCTCGACGTGGCCGGGTCGATCAGCATGGGATCGACGCTCACCAAGTTGCTGCCCGGCACCCTGCGCCTCTCCGGTGCCCAGGCGAACACCGGCACCGGCGGCCTGAACCACATCGAGGGGACGCTTCGATTCGCAAAAACCGCTGGCGTAGACGCCATCGCCGGCGGCACCCTGAACGTCAGTGGCAACAACGACTTCGGCGGTCAGGACGCCGACGTGCTGATTCAGGAGGCGAGCGAGCAGATCAACGCCGCGGCGACCGTGCAGGTCACGCCGTCCGGACTGTGGGACTTGGGCGGGTTCACCGAGAGCCTCGGTAATGGCTCCACGGCCAGCCCGCTGTCGGTGTTCACCGGGCTGGCACACCGGGCGCACCTCCGGAATGGCACGATCGTCCTGTCCGGCTCCACCGTTTCGACCAGCAACGTGAACGTCTCCGTGTCCGGCGGCGGGCAAGGGGCAAACATGCTGTCGAACAGCCACGGCGCGTGGTTCGAGTCGAACCTGACGGTGAACCTCGGCGGCGTCCGCCGTGACTTCATCGTGCCGACGAGCGGGTTCTCGCAGAACGTCCTGCAGGTGGACGGCCCGATCGTCGGCGGCGGGGCGGCCGGGCAAATCAACAAGACGAACGTCGGCGGCACACTGCTGCTGACGAACTCGGCCAACTCGTTCGGCGCGAACGAGGTCCAGACGATCACGCTCGGCGGCACCGCGACCGGCACGACCGCCATCACCTTCCGCGGTGCGACGACCGCGCCGCTGGTGATCGGCACCACGCCGCTGACCGGAGCCGGGTCCGTCCAGGAGGCGCTTCAGAATCTCGTCACGATCGGGGCCGGAAACGTCGCTGTTACCGGCACTGTGGGCACTTCGTGGGTCATCACCTTTACCGGCGCCCTGGCGAACCGCGACGTGCCGATGACGACTGTCGCGAACGCGGGCGGGGCCACGACCGCCGCGCCGGCCGAGACGCAAATCGGCGGCTCGATCATCCACCAGGGCGGCGTGCTCGCCATCCGCAGCAACGGGGCGCTCGGCGGCAACCTCAGTGCGGCACGGAACAGCTCGGCCACGCTCCGGGCCGACGGCGGTCCGGTCACCATCACGCAGGCAATCGACCTCGTCTCCGGAACGAGTGGCGCCCTTACCCTCACCATCATCGGCGACCAGCCTCTCACGTTCTCCGGCCCTGTCTCTGTCGGGAACAATGCGGCGACCGTGGCCGTCAACACGCCGCAGTCGGTGGTGTTCGGCGGGCCGGTTGACCTCGGCGTGCAGACGCTGACGATCAACACGATCGCCGGCGCCACGACGACGGTGAGTGGTGCCGTCTCGGACACCGCCGGCGGGGCGGTCGGGGCGCTGACCAAGGCTGGCGTCGGCACGCTCGTGCTGTCCGGCACGAGTACCTACCGTGGGACGACGACCGTGAGCGCCGGCGTGCTCCGCGCGACGAACCCGGCCGCTCTCGGCGTGACGACCACGGCCGTGCAGACGTTCGATACCACGACCACGGGCGGCGGTTCGTTCACGCTGACTCTTAACAACCAGGTCACGGGATCGCTCAGCTACAGCGGCAGCACGCCGCCCACCGCGGCGGCTGTGCAGGCGGCGCTGAACGGGTTGCCGCTCGTAGCCGCGGCCGGCGGGGGCATCACTGTCACGTCGTCGAACCCGGCCGGGCCGACGACCACGTACACGGTCACCTACGGCGGCGCTCTGGCCGGTGTGGCCCAGAACATCACCGTCACCGTCACGGCCCCGGTGACCCTCAGCGCCGCGGTGACCACCACAACGGCCGGCGGCGGCAGCACCTCGGTCGCGGCGGGCGCGGCTCTCGAAGTGACCGGTGGCGGCACGTACACGGAAACGCTGACACTGGCCGGCCTCGGCCTCGGCAACGTCCCCACCGGTGCCCTCCGCTACCTCGACGCCACCCCCGCCGGCACCGACACGGCGACGTGGGCCGGCAGCATCGCACTGAGTACGGTCGCGGGGACGGCAATCAGCGTCATCGGCGCCTCGGACACGTTGACCCTCGGCGGCGTGGGCACCGTCACCGGGGCCGGCGGGCTGAGCAAGTTCGGCGCAGGCACTCTCGAACTCGGAGGCACCAGCAGCAACAGCTACGCCGGCGGTACGACGGTCGCTCAGGGGACTCTCCTGCTGAACAAGCAGGACACGGCCGGCCGGTCGTTCCAGCCGAACGCCACCGGCACCGGTCCGGTGACCGTCGGCGACGACGCCGGTGGTGCCGGGGCAGACGTGCTCCGCTACGCCACCACTGCCGGTATCGACCAGGTGTTCGGCTTCAGCAGCTTCGTAGTCGCCACGTCCGGCCTCCTTGACCTGAACGGCGTCACCGACGCCGTGATCGGCCTGGCGCTGTCCACCGGGTCGTTGTTCAGCGCGGCCGTGCAAACCGGGTCCGGCGCGCTCGTGCTCGGCGGCGACGTGACGGCCAGCCCGTTCGGCCCGTCGGCGTTCACCGGCCCGGCCGCGACGATTGGCGGCACGCTCACGATGGTACCGGCGGCCTCCAGCACCACGTCCTTCGGCGTAGTCGGCCCGCCGACGCAGTTCGTTGTAAACGCCGGGTCGGTCCTGAACGTGTCGGCCGCGGTGACCCAACTCGGCGCCACCGGCGGGTTCGTCCCCGGCCTTCGCGAGGGGCGGCTGGCCGGCTTCCACAATCTGGCCACCGCCAACCCGGAGACGACCGCCGCCCTCCTCCCCCGCATGGCTGAGACGTTCAGCAGCGGGGCGGTTAACCCGTGGGGCCAGACGGAGACGTGGGTCTACACCGGCCAGTTCTTCGACGCCGACGGGGTCGTCAGCTTCGGGTCGGCGATCGACGACGGGTCGTGGCTCTCGATCGACGGCGTGGTGGTGCTGAACAACTCCGCCAACGGCACCGCTGCGACGGGCGTGCTCGCGCTCGGCGCCGGAGTCGGCGGCGGGTGGCACACGATCGAGATCCGCGTGTCGAACAACACCGGGCCCGGCGGAGCCGCGGCGCGGAACAACTTCACCAACACCTACGGCTTCGGCATCGCCCCGAACGGCACCACGGCCGTCGACGGGGCCAGTTTCACGATGCCCGTCGACAACGGGTCGATGAACCTGTTCCGCAGCGCGTCCACACCGCTGCCGTTCACGCTGACCAAGTCCGGCGCCGGCGTCCTGAACCTGACCGGGCCGAGCGCGTACACGGGCCTCACGGCCGTGACTACTGGGACGCTGACGTTCTCCGGCGCCGGCACGGCGACGAGCACGACCGGGGTGACGGTGGCGGCGGGGGCCGCGCTGGTGCTGGACAACACCGCCGCGAACAACTCTGACCGCATCGCCGACACGGCACCCGTCACGCTCGCCGGGGGCACCCTCTACTTCAAAGGGAACGCCGGCGCCGCCTCAACCGAGTCGCTCGGCGCTCTCACGTTGGCGGGCAACACCGTTTCGCAGGTCCGCTCCGACTTCGGCGGCATGCCCGGCCAGGCACTCACCTTCGCCGCGTCGGCCGGGTCGGTCCTCACCCGCAACGCCGGAGCAACGCTGAGCGTGGCGACGGACAACGACTTCACCCTCGGCGTCAACGAGGTCCGCTTCGTCGCGACCGGCACGGCCACGGTTCCCGGCCTGACCGGCGGCGTACTGCCGTGGATGACGGTGACCACGTTCGTCGGCACGCCCGCGGAGTCGATCGACCTCGTCGCCAACCTCGACCCGGGTGTAGGCGTGCTGAGCCTCGGTCGCGTGGCGACCTACGACGCCAGCAACGTGAAGGCGACCGGTGCGGTCACGCTCGGGGCGACGATCAACGCGCTGCTCGTAGTCGGCAATGGCATCACGGTCACGGTGCCGGTCGGCGGCACGACCGTCACCAGCGGGCAGGTGGTGAACGTGACCAGCGGTGGTGTGGCCGCGAACACGATCAGCGGCGACGTTCTCGCGTTCGGCTCCGCCGAGCCGCTGTTCTTCACCTTCGGCCAGAACGCGGTACAGACGCTCGATCTGTCGGGCGGCGTGGTCTCGCCGTTCACGCTGACGTTGCCCGTGAACACGGCCGCAGTGCCCGTCCTCGGGCCGTCGCAGTTCGCCCCGGTGGCGGTGCAAACGACCGGCGCACTCGACCCGTTCGCGCTCACGGCCGATGGCCTCCGGCAGGCGCTCGAAGCGCTCCCGGCAGTCGGCCCGGGGAACGTCGCCGTCACGAAGGTCGGGTCGGTGTTCACCATCACCTTCGGCGGCGCGCTTGCGGGGGGGGCGATCCCGAAACTACTAGCGAACGCGGCCGGAACCGGCGGTGTGCCGCTGGTCACGGTCGTGACGGCGGGCGGCGGGGCGCTCGTCGTGGGGTCCTCCGTCACCGGCACAGGCCAGGCCCGGAAGCTCCGCAAGGGCGGGCTACGGCTATCCGGCGACAACCAGGCCGGCGGCGGGTTCACCGGCACCCTCAGTGTGGACGAGGGCGAACTGGTCGCCGCCCACGTCAACGCTCTCGGCGCGATCGCGTCTGGCACCACGGTCGCCGCCGGTGCGGCACTCACCTACGACCTGGGCGGAACGGGCACGGCCGCGGCCGAGCCGCTGACGATCGGCGGCACCGGCTATCTACACAACGACACCGGCGCCCTCCGTGCCGTCGGCGGCGGCACGATCACCCGGGCCGGCACGATCACGAACGCCGCCGCCACCTCCACCGTGTGGGTGGATCCGGCGACGACACTCGTGCTGACCGGCGGCCAGAGCGACGCGTCGGGGCTTAACTGGGTCAAAGAGGGGGCCGGCACCCTGGAACTCAACAACCCGTCCGGCTCCAACTTCGGCGCCGGCGGCAACGGTCTGTACGTCCACCTCGGCACCGTGCGGCTGAACCTGCAGGGCACGGCCACCGTGAACAAGCACGTGTTCGTGGGCCGTAACGACGGCGGGTTCGGCGGCGCGCAACTCGTGTACGCTACCACCGCGGGCTCCGACCAGATCATCACCGGGGCGAACGTCACCGTCTACCGGTCGGGCCGGATCGACTTCAACGGCATCTCCGACCAGTTCAATTCGCTCACCGTTCTGGAAGGGAGCGTCGTCAACTCGCGGACCAACGCCAACACCGTCACAGCGTCGGCCGGGCTGACGATGACGGGCGGGTCGATCGACACCGGCACCGGCATCCTGAGCGTTCCCAGCAGTGTGATCGTGAACGCCGGATCCGCCCCGGCCACGATCGCCGGCACTCTGGCGCTCGGCGGCGGCGTCCGCACCTTCACGATCAACGATTCGGCGGCCCGCGACGACCTGCTGCTCACGGCAAACGTCACCAGCACTGCGGCCGGCGCGCTGGCGAAGGCGGGGGCCGGTACGCTCGTGCTCACGGGTACGAACGCCGTCCTCGGTACGAACGAGGTGCAGACGCTGACGGTGAACAACACCCCGCTCGGCGGCGCCTTCATCCTCGGCTACGGGGGGGCAGTCACCGGGCTGATCGTGTTCGACCCGGCCAGTGCCACCAATACTGCTACCAACATCCGCGTTGCCCTGGAGGCGCTTCCGACGATCGGCGCCGGAAACGTCACGGTCGTCGGTGCCGGCGGCCCGGCGACTTTCACGTTCACAGCCACGTTCACCGGCGCGTTGGCAGGGACGGACGTACCGGCACTTGTCGTGGCCGTGGACCAGGGGCTCACCAGTGCCGGGGCGCAGCCGACTGTCGCCGTGGCGACGACCACCACGGGTGTGAGCGCCTACCAGATGTCGGCCGGCGTGCTGGCCGTCGGCAGCGCCAACGCCCTCGGGGGCTCCGCCACACGTGGCGGCCTGCAAATCAGCGGCGGCGAACTGTGGGCCTACAACGGCGACCGTACGCTGTTCAACTCGATCCAGATGAACGGCAGCTTCTCCCTCGGCTCCCGCCGCGACGCCGTCGGCGCCGGCGACAGCACAATCGTGGCCGCGACCGACAACCCGTTCGACCTGACGTTCGACGCCACCGTCCGGGGCAGCATCAACACCGCCTCGCTGACGGTGACGGTGAACGACCCGGCGGCGGGCGCGACGATCCTCGGCAACCTCGGCGAGAGTACGGCCTTGAACGTGGCCGGGAACCAACTTGTGAAGGGTGGCTTCGGCCAATTGACCCTCGGGGGTAGTAACGCCTACTCCGGGCTGACCACGGTTAACGCCGGCACCGTCCGGTCGACCGCGAGCAGTGCCCTCGGGGCGCCGCGGAACGCCGCCCAGCGCGTGACGGTGACCGCGGCCGGGACGTTCGGACTGACCGTGACCGCGCCGGCCGCGTTCGGCGCCCAGGCGGCGGCTACCGGCGTCGTGTTCAGCGACACGACCACCGCCGCCGCCATGCAGGCCGCGCTGAACGCCCTCCCGTCGGTCGGCGGGGTCGGGGCATCCGTCACCGTCACGCGGGTGGTGAACCCCGGCGTGCCGACAACGGTGTTCTGGTTCGTCGAGTTCCAGGGCACGTTCGCCGGCCTCGACGCGGCCGCCATGACCGTCACCGCCGGGACCGTGACCCCGACCGTCGCCGTGGTCCAGACCGGCAACGCCGGCGGCACGACGGTCGCCACCGGAGCCGCGCTCGTGCTCGACGGCAGCCTCACGCTCGGCAACGAGCCGCTGACGCTGAACTCCGGCTCGGCCTCGGGCTCGGGTTACGTCGGCGACGCCGGCGTTGCCGCGAAGGGTGGCGGGTCGCTGGTCGGCGTCAACGGGAGCAGCACGCTCGGGACGGGGGAGACGCCGATCGTCCTGGCTGGGAACACCGTCTCGGTCGGCGGCGGGCTCGTGCTGAACGGCACGATCAGCGGCCCGGTCGGTGTTAGCAAGGTCGGCACCGGCACACTCGTGCTCGCCGGCAACGGGCCGAACACGTACACGGGGACGACGACCGTCAATGACGGCACCCTGGCACTCGCGAAGGCCGGCAGTATGCCGGCGTTCCTCGGCGCGCTCAACGTCGGCGACGACATGGGTGCCGGCGTCGACGTGCTCGAACTGCGGGGGTCCGAACAGTTTTTCAGCGGCGGGGCGGCGAGCGTACCCTCGGTCAGCCCGAGCGTCCAGGCGTCGGGTTTGACTCAGTCCACGGCGGCGATGTCGGCTAGCGTCACGCAGGAGGTGCAGGCTCTCGTGTTCGCGGGCACCGCTGCCGGGAACACGTACACGATCAACGCCGGCGGCCCGATCGCCGCCGCGGTCACGCCCAGCGTGTCCGACACGGCCGCGCAACTGCAAGCTCGACTCACCGCCCCCGGCGTGCTGTCGGCCGGCGTCACCGGCGTCCGCGTCCTTCAGTTCGGCACGGCCCCGAACGTCACGAACGTCCTGATCTTCACCACGACCACGAACCAGGCGGCGATCACGGCGTCGGCGCCGACCACCGGGACGACGACGGTCGTCACCCTCACGAACGCCGGGCTGCTCGGCCGGCAGACCGTCTCAGGGCTGACGATGCAGGTCGGTTACGACCCGACGGACCCGACCGTTGGCACAGCCTCCCGCGTCGTCCTCGACGCCGGCTCGACGCTCCACCTCGCCGGCAATCTCACCGTTACCGCTGAGCCCGGCGCCAGTGGGCTCGGGGCGGCGCCGGCGATCACCGGTGGCTCGCTCGCACTACTGGCCGAAACCGCGACCGCGGCGGCGACTCGCACCGTCACTCTGACCGACACCGGGCTGGCGACCGAACTGACTATCTCGTCCGCGATCGTGGACGGGGCCGCCTTCGCGGGCGCGCTGACGAAGTCGAACGCCACGGGGGCGACTGCCAGCCGGCTCGTGCTGTCGGGGGCGAATACATACACGGGCGTCACAAACCTGGCCAGCGGCTTCCTCCAGGCGGTCGGCAGCCAGGCGCTCGGCGCGTCGAACCTTACCCAGGCTGCCGGCACCACCGTTCAGCCGACCGGCGTACTGGAACTCAGCGGGACGGCGATCAGCGGCGAGCACCTCCAACTGTTCATCACGAACGGCGGGTTCGGAATGCAACCCGGCCTGTACGACGCCCCCGGGCAGTTCTCGGTGGCCCAGCCGTCGGGCGTGAACAATATGTACGGCACCGGCGTGCTCCGGGCCGTCGGGGCGGCGACCAGCACCTGGGCTGGTCCCGTCGAACTCCGCAGCCAGGACGGCACCGGCCGGTTCATCGGCATCGGGGCGGACGCCGGCAGCACACTCGTGCTGGACGGCGTGGTGTACGGCGCGAACAGTAGCAACGCCGTCCTCGGGAACGGTCTCGTCAAGGTCGGCACCGGTACGCTGGAACTTCGCGGCGCGACCTCCGCCACGGTCACGGGCTTCGGCTCGGCGACGATGTACACCGGCAATACGGTCGTGACCGCCGGCACGCTGCTGCTGAACAAGTCGCTCAACGCCATCGCCGGCACGCTGATCGTGGGCGACGCCCGCGGCGGGAGCGAAGCCGACGTGGTCCGCTACGGCCCGCTCGCCGGGTCGGACGAGATCGGCGCCGTGACGGTGTCCGTGCTCGGCTCGGGTAAGTTGGACCTGGCACCGGCCAGGGCACAGGGTAACGAGACGCACCTCGTCACGTTCAGCCCGGCGACCACGGGCGGTACGTTCAACCTGAACTACCTCGGCCAACTTGCGGGCGGCGCGGCTGTCACGTTCAGCACGACCGCGGCGACGACCGTGACGAACATCACGAACGCACTCAACGCCGTCTTCGGCAGTGGCAACGTTACGGTCGCCAGCGTCGGCGACGCCTTCCACTACGCCATTCAGTTCACCGGCCAGTTCGCCGCCGTGAACCTCTCCGACCTCACCGCCACGAACGCAGCGCTGACCGGCACCGGCGCCGCCGTGGCCGCGACGAAAGTCCGCGACGGCGCCGGCAACGAGGCCCAGACGGTAACCCTCGGCGGCACGTCCGGCGGCACCGTGACCGTGTCGTACAACGGCGTCGGGGGCACGGCGGGGACGGCACTCACCTTCACGACGGGGGCCTCGCCGACCACCGCCCAGGTACTCGCGCACCTGACCACGATCCCCGCGCTGGCCGGCAACGTGGCTGTCGCCGGCAACGCCGGCGGCCCGTTCACGATCGTCTACCGCAACGGCCTCGGCAGCCTCGACATCGCCGCGGGTGCCTTGACCTTCGTCACCACTGGCGGCACGACCGCGGCCGTCGCGACGGACGGTAACGGCGGGAACGCTGCCCCGGGCACGCTCGGCAACGAGGTGCAGCTGCTCACGCTCGGCGGCACCGTCACCGGCGGGGCGTTCGTGCTGACGTTCGGCGTGTACGCCACCGACCCGATCGCGTACAGCAGCACGGCCGCGACGCTGGCCACGAACATCCAGTCGGCCCTCGCCGCGTTGCCGGTCGTCGGTACGGGCAACGTGAGTGTCACGCCCCTCTCGGCGAGCGAGTTCCTCCTCACGTTCCAGGGCGCGCTCGGCCAGCGCGACGTGGTCCAGGTTGCGGCGACGAGTGCCCTCATCGGTACGTCCCCGACGACGCTGATGAGTACGGTCCTCGCCGGCACCCCGACCGACACGATCGGCGCCCTCAATTTCGGCACCGGAGTCGGGGGCGCCGGTGACCTCGACACCGGCACGCTTTCACTGACCCTCGGGGGCAACCTGACGGTGTACGCCCAGGGCGGCGCGAACACGGCCGTGACAGTCGCCGGGAGTGTGGACCTGGGCGGGGGACGGACCTTCACGGTCAACGAGGGTACCGGGGCGACCGACTTCTTGGTCAGCGCCTCCCTGACTGGGCAGAACTCGGCGACTCTGACGTTCACCGGCCCCGGGACGACCGAGTACGCCGGCGCGGCGCGGCACTACTACGCCGGCAACACGTCCGTCAACGAAGGTACCCTGGTCCTGAATAAGACCACCGGCCCGAGCATCCTCGGCCCCGTGCTCACCATCGGCGACAACGTGGGCGGGCCTGGGGCGGACATCGTCCGGTACGGGACGAGTGCGGCCGCGGACCAGATCAGCGAGTACACCGGAGCCGGGACCGCCGTCGTCACGCTCCTCGTCCGCGGGTCGGGCCTCCTCGACCTGAACGGGAAGTCGGACACGGTCGCCAGCAGCGGGTTCAATGCCCCCTCGGTGGGCGTAAACAGCAACAGCAACGCCGGCCTCGTCCTGGAGGTGTCCCCCGGGTTCGCCGCCGAGGTGCGGACCGGTACCGGCACTCTCACCCTGGGCGGCACCCTGACGGTTACCCAGTCGAACGCGACCCTCACGAGCACGGCCACGCCGGCCGCTCGGATCAGCGGCAAGCTCGACCTGGGCCCGACGGGCACCCGCACGATCAGCGTCAACGACGGGAACGCGGCGGACGAACTCGTCATCACCGCGGACGTCACAGGCGGTTCCGGCGGGGCTGCGGGGTTGGCCGAGGGGTACATCAACACGACGAGCGGTACGATCGACACGACGCCGAATCCGGGGTCGATCGCCCGGCTGTTCCCGCGGCTCGGCGAGGTCTCGTCCGCGGGTACGCCCGGCGGGCTGTGGAACACCAACCAGACGTGGGTCTATACCGGCGAGTTCTTCGACGCCGACGGCCAGTTCGCGTTCGCCGAGAACATCGACGACTCGGTGCAAGTGTTCATCGACGGCGTTCTCCGGCTGAGTAACGGGACGTTCAACGTCGCCACGACCACCGGCAGCACGACCGGCGGTAACGCCCAGGCGGCCGGAACCGCGGCCAGCGCCAACACGGCAGGGGGAACGACGAACTTCGGCACGGGGCCGCGCGGCGACGGGTGGCACACCCTCGAAGTCCGCATGGCCAACGGCGGCGGCGGGGCGGGTGCGGTGGCCAGCACCGCCGGGTCCGGTGCGCCGAACTGGACGCTCGTGTTCGGGCTCGGCCTGCGCGACTCCACCACGAACCTCACCAGCATCGACGCCGCCGACTACGTGGCCCCCACGGACCCGGGCAACGCCAGCCTCTTCCGTACCCTCCCGACGAACCTCGTCGTCCGCGACGCGAACAACGCCGGCGGCCGCGTCGTGCTCGCCGGCACGACCACCTTCCAGGGTACGACGACTGTCACGTCCGGTGAGCTGCTCGTATCCGGTGCGGTCACCTACCCCGGGGCCACGACCGTGGGTGTCGGCGGGGCGCTGACCCTGACCGGTGCGGGGGCGGTAACGGGCACCTCCGGGATTTCTGTCGGTGCGACCGGCCGGCTGACGCTGGACAACACCACCACAAACGTCGCCGACCGGCTGCCGAACGCAGCACCGATCACCCTCAACGGGGCGACGCTGACCCTCCTCGGCAACGCGGCCGGGTCCACGGAGACGGTCGGCGCGGTAACCCTCGGGACCGGTACCTCGACGATCCGCTCCACTACGGCCGGCACCGGCACCAACCTGCTGACGCTCGGCGGACTCACACGCGGGGCGAACGCCTTCGTCAACTTCGCGGGCGGCACGCCCGACCTGGGCACCGCCCCGAACCAGATCCGGATTACCGGCCAGGCTGACAACTCACAACTCCCGTTCGCACAAGTCGTCGGCGGGAACGGTGCCCAACTCGCGGCGTACAGCACCGCCGTCGGCGTCCGCGGCGTCCCGTCTGCGACCCAGCCGACGCTATACAAGTCGAGTTTGGCCGAGGTCACCAGCCCGACGGACGTCGTGCGGCTGACCAGGAGTGAGACGATCACCGGCGCCGTCACCGTTGCCGCGCTCGAGATCGCCGGCGACGGCGTGACGATCGGCGGTACGGGGTCGCTGACCGTCAGCAGCGGAAGCGTCACGCTGACGGGCGGAAACCCGATCGCGGCGACAATCGCCGTGCCGCTGACCCTTGCCGCCGCGGCGGGTTCCGAGGACGTGGTGCAGATCGACACCGGCGCAACGCTGACCCTGACCGGCACCCTGACCACGATGAGTGGTGCGACGCTCCGCAAGCGAGGCGGCGGTACGCTGTCTCTGCCCGGTGCGAACGCGGTGGGCTCCGCGGTACTCGTGGACGAAGGCGTCATCCGGGTCGGGGCGACGAATTCGTTGGCGACCGCGACGACGACCGTAGCCAGCGGCGCTTCGATCGAGTTCACGGCGGACCTGACGAGCTTCACGGCACCACTCGTGCTCAACGGCGCAGGGCCGAATCTCGGCGGCGCCCTCCGCTTCGCCGCCGGCGTGACCAGCGTACAACTCGGGCCGACCGGCACGGCTGGTAGCGGCACCGTCCTCACGCTCGGTGCGGCAACCACCCTCTCCGTACCCGCAGGTGCCACGCTCACGCTGAACGGCGTGGCGACGGGCACCGCAGGGTTCACGGCTACGAAGATCGGTTCCGGTCTCCTCGTGCTCACGGGCAGCACTGCGAACAGCGGCAACTTTAACCTCGTCGTCGCCGAAGGGACCGTGAACCTCGGCAAGACTGTGGGCGTGACGGTGGCCGGCACCCTGACCGTCGGCGACGATGTGGGCGGGGACGACGCCGACAAGGCCGTCGTGACCGGGGCCGCGGGCCAGTCGGCGGCGCTCGTCGTCACCAGTTCCGGCCGATTCGACCTGAACGGCATCAACTTCACAGCCGGGGTGCTGACGCTGTCCGTCGGCCAATCGGCGAGCGGCGACGTGCTCAACTCCTCGGCCACCGCCGCGACGCTGACGCTGAACGGCAACGTCACCCAGAACCTGGCCGCGAACGCGGCATTCGGCAACGCCCTCGGCGGCGCCCAGCCAGCCCGCATCGGCTCCGACGCAGCCCCGAATCTGACCGTCAGCCTGAATAACGGCGCCCGCACGTTCACGGTAACGGAGCGCACCGCGTACGCGGCCCTCGGCACTACATCGGCCCTGGCACAGCCGGGGAGTGACGACCTGCGGATCAACGCGACCGTCACCGACGGCGGCACCTCCGGCACGCTGACCACCGCCGGCAGCGGGCGGCTCGCGCTGACGTCGGCGAACACGCTGACCAACACGGGCACGGTCGTGACGGTCGGCGCCGGCACGATCCTGACCGTCCGGAACGCCCAGTCGCTCGGTACCACCGCCGGCGGCACGGTCCAGGTCACCAATGGCGGCACGCTGGAAATCGACTCGGCCGCGACGCTGACCCTCAACAAGGCGCTGAACCTACAGGGCGGCGGCGCCACGGAATCGGTGGCCGGCGGGTTGACGACCCGCGCCCTCGGCTCCCTGCGGGTGCTCCAGGGGAATCACACCTGGGCGGGGCTGGTGACGCAAAACACGGCCGGCGTCGGCATCGAGATGCCGAACGCGGCCACGACGCTGACGTTCACCGGCGGGTACAACATGAACGGCCAGAGCCTGGTGTTCACCGGCCCCGGCACGCTCGACTTCCAGTCGGCGGTCTCCGGCACCGGCTCCGGCAACCCGGCGATCACGATCCAGGACGGCACCTACCGTCTCAGCGGGGCCGGTACCCTGCTTAACCTCGCCGCGAACGCCGTGCAGGTGCAGTTCAGCGGCACGTTCCACGTCCGCGACAGCGGCACCGCGACCGCGGACCGGGTAGCCAACGCCACGCCGATCAACCTGAACGGCGGCCGCCTGCTGTACGAGGGCAACGCGGCCAATAGCACCGAGACGTTCGGCGTCGTGTCGCTCGCCGCGAACACTGCGAACGTTATCGAGACGCAGACTTCGGGCGGCGGCACAAACGCCGTCACGTTCGCCAGCCTCACCACCAATGCCGGCTCGGCCGTGCGCTTCGTCGGCACTGGTACCGCGCTCGGCGCCAACAACCAGTTGTTGTTCACGACCGCGCCGGCGCTCACGAACGGCGTTATCGCTCGCGGCACGGCCCTGTCAAGCGGGCAACTCGACCTCGCCACAGTAACCGGGCCGAACCGGATCGAGGCGCTGCCGGCCGGCAGCTACTTCACCGGTTCTCTGTCGGCCGCGCCGGCGAACGCCAACGTGCTCATCACCGCCAACGACGCCAGCGGCGCGCCGGCGGCCGCGGTGAACGCCGTGGTCGTGCGCGGGACTGGCATCACCGTCAGCGGCGCCGGCACACTCTCCACCTCCATCCTGGTCGGGGATGGCGGGGCGAACACGATCACCGGCATCAGCGTCACGAACACGGTCGAGGCGGTGGTGACCGTCGCCGCCGGCTCGACGCTCGATATCGGCAGCACGATCAGTGGCGCCATGGCACTCACGAAGGCCGGGCCAGGGACACTGCGACTGAGCGGGGCCGCGGTGAATACGTACACCGGCGCCACGATCGTCGGCGAAGGGCCGCTGGTTGTGGCGAAGTCCGGCGGCCTCGCGGCCAGCGCGACGACCACGAACCCGGGCGGCGTCTCCGGCGGGCGGGTGGTCGTGGACGGCGGCGGTACCGGCATCAGCGTCGGCAACGCGGCGCTCACGCTCGGCGGCTTCTTCGGCATGGGCGCCGGGGCGGTCCCGCTGTCGAGCATCAACGGCGACAACACCTGGGGTACCGGTACGACTACGATCACACTCAACAACTCGCAGGTCGGCATTGCCGTGGCCGCCGGCGGTACCCTGACGTTGGCCGCGACCGTCGCCGGTGCCGGAAACGGGATCGTCAAGACCGGGGCTGGTACGCTCGCGCTCGCCGGAACGGGGGCGAACACCTACGGCGGCAACACGCTCGTCGCGGACGGCAGCCTCCTGCTCGCGAAAACGGCAGCCGTCGCGGCTGTCCCGGGCGCCACCCTCGCGGTGAACCCGGGTCTCGCGGTCAGTGTCACGACCCCGTTCGACAACCAACTCGTTGGCTCGTCCAACGTGCGGCTCCTCTCCGCGGCGACACTCGCGCTCAACGGCACGGCCGCGACCGTCGGCGAGATCACGCTCGTCGGCACCAACCTGGACACCGGCGGCGGCCTGCTCACGATCGGCGGCAACGTCATCCTCGGCGACGCGGCCACGGCGTACGTTTTGGCCGGGACGATCTCGCTGACGAACGCGGCCCACACGTTCGTCAGCCCCGACACGGCCGTGGCCACCGACTTGCTCTTCTCCGCGTCGATCGTCGGCGGCGGGGCCACGACGGGGCTGCTGACCAAGACGGGCACCGGGCTCATGGCGCTGACGGACGTCAACACGTATCTCGGCAGCACGGTCGTGGCTGCCGGCGTGCTCGACGTCCGCAACCCGTTCGCACTCGGGGCCCCCGACGGTGCCACCAACGGCACCGTGGTAAACGCCGGGGGTACACTGCGGCTGAACGGGGCCGGCGCCGTCGGCAACGAGGCGCTGACTCTGAACGCGGCCGCGGTCGGGTCCGGCGCGGTCGTCGGTGGTGTCCTGGTGGCCCTCGACAACGCGGCCGGGAACAACAGCTGGGCCGGCCCGATCACTCTCGCCAGTACGGCCGCAACCGCCGCCGCGGTGTCGGTGAATGTGCCGACCGGCACCAGCCTGACGGTCGCCGGGCCGGTCGGCCAGACCGGGGCCGTACCGGTGGGCCTCACGCTCCTCGGGGCCGGCTCGACCGAGTTCCGCGGCCCGACGGCAAACACGTACCTCGGCACGACGACGATCGAGGACGGCACGCTCACGCTGAACAAGACCCCCGGCGTCGTCGCGGTGCCAGGGAACCTCGTGGTCGGGAACGTGGCCGCGGGGAGTACCGCGACCGTTCGTTACGCTGCGGGCGCGACGGATCAGATCTCCGACGCCGCGGCCGTGAGCGTCCAGGCCGGCAGCACGCTTGACCTGAACGGGAACGCCGACACGTTCGGCGCGTTGACAGTACAAACCGGCACGGCCGCGGCGTCCGTCGTGACGGCCGGTTCGCTGACGCTGGTCGGTAACCTCGTCGTCGGAACTTCGGGCACCGGGGCCACCGGTGTCACGCTGCCGACCGCGCTCGCCTTCGGCGTCTCGCCGCGCGAGGTGAACGCCTCGGGCACGCTGACCCTCACCGGCCCGGTAGCAGGTCCGGCAACTGCTGCGATCACCAAGCAGGGCGCGGGCACGGTCGTTTTCGCCGCGGGTACCACGGAGACCTTCAACGGGCCCCTGCTCGTGAATCAGGGCATGCTCGTCGTGAACGCGGCCACCGCGAGCGCTGCGCCCGTGTCCGTCGCCGCGGGGGCGACCCTCGCGGGCAGCGGGACCATCGGCGGGACGGTGACTGTGCTCACGAGCACGCTGACCGCGCCGACCATCGGCGGCACGCTGAACCCTGGCACCGCCGTCGCCGGGACCACGGCCAGACTGAGCACCGGCTCGCTGGCACTGACCGCGGCCGCGACCTTCCAGGCCGACCTGAACGGCACCACCGCCGGCACCGGTTACGACCAGCTCCGCGTGACCGGGACGGTGAGCCTTGGCAACTCCATCCTCAGCCTCGGCGTCGGTGCCGTGTCGCCGGCGGGGAGCATCTATGTCCTGATCGACAACGACGGCACCGACGCCGTCACCGGAACATTCTTTGGCCTCTCGAACGGTGCCACCGTGTCCGCGGGCGGCAGCAGCTTCCGCATCTTCTACACCGGCGGTGACGGGAACGACGTGGTGCTCGTACAGGCCACCGCGCCCAGCGCCGTGTACGTGGACGACGCCACGAACTTCGGCATCGGCCACACACCGTCGCCGGGCGAGTTCATCCCGGACGGCGACCTGGGGACGGCCGGCGATCAGCCGGCGGTCTTCGGGGTCACTGCGTTCTCGACCATAAACGACGGCGTCGCGGCGGTCGCGGGCGGCGGCGTGGTCGTCGTCAACGCTGGTACCTACGCCGAGGCCGCGAACGTCTCCGCCGCCGTCACCGTCCGCTTGACCACCGGCGCGAGCATCACCGTCAACTCGCTCGACGCCGTCGCCGCGGCGACCATCGACCTCGCGGCGAACGCTCTGACCGTCGGTGACGCGACCGGCCCGCACACGGTTGCCGGCACGGTCGTCGGAACCGGCGGTTCGGTCATCAAGGTCGGCACCGGCGTCCTCGCCCTGAGCGGGGCGAACACTTATACCGGCGGCACGACCGTATCGGCGGGTGCTCTGGCCGTCAATAACGCGGCCGGCTCCGGTGTCGGAAGCGGGAACGTGCTGGTGACTGGCGGCACGCTGGCCGGCACCGGGACGATCAGCGGGAGCGTGACCGTGAATAGCGGCGCGACCCTGGCCCCGGGCAACCCAAGCGGCACGCTCACCGTCGGCAACGCGACTCTCGCTGCGAGCGCGTTCTTCCGCACAACTCTGGCAGGTACCGGCGCCGGGCAGTTCAGCCAGCTGAACTCCGCGGGAACCATCGACCTCACAGGCGGGCCGACGCTGCAGGTCGTGCTCGCGTACGCCCCGGCCGCACTCGACACCTATGTCGTGCTCCACGCCCTCGGCACAGGGGCGGTGACCGGCTCGTTCGCGGGCATCGCCCGGCCGCTGTCGGTCGTACCCGGCGTCACGCCGGAGTTCACATTCAACTACGACTACGCGGCCGACGGCGACGCCCTCGTCAACGACGGACGTCTGGCCCGCAACACCGTGCCGGCGCTGACCCCCCCATCGACCCAGGCGGTGTTCGAGGGGGTTCCCACGCCGATCACCCTCGGCACGCTCGTGGACCCGGACGCCGGCGACACGTGGACGGTGGACGTGAACTGGGGAGACGGCACCCCGAATACGGTCTACACGACCACCACGCCCGGCGGCCTCCAGGCCAGTCACGCCTACGTCGAGGGGCCGAACAACTACACCGTCGTCGTCGTCGTCACCGACTCCTTGCTGTCGACGGCGACGACCAGCTTCGGTGTAACCGTGGACAACGTCGCCCCGTCCCACGCCGCGAGCGTCATCGACACGCTGGACGTGAACGAGGGCACCTCGCTCACCGTGTCCGGGTCGATCATCGACCCAGGCGTACTCGACCCGCTCACCCTCACGATTCGCTGGGGGGCCGGCGAGACGACCAGCGTGTTCGCCGTCGGCGTGCCGAGCACACGCACAGTCGGCGAGACCATTGCCGGGAGCGACGGGGCTGTGCTGACGTTCCTGAGCATCAACGGCGGCGGCATCCCCGGGTTCGGCTACTCCGTGAGCCACCTGTACCTCGACGACAACCCGTCCAACACGCCGACCGACGGCTACTCGGTGGAAGTGTTCGCGGCCGACGACGACCCCGGCGGCATCGGCCTGTCCACGTTCCACGGCGTCTTCATCCACAACGTCGCACCGGTGCTTTCGGGCGTGGCGATGGCCGTGGCGACGATCGACGAGGGCGGCACCGGCACCGTCGTCGGCACTCTGACGGACGCGGGCGTACTCGACACCCAGCGGCTGATCGTGACATGGGGCGACGGCACCGCAGTGGCCACCTTCGCCGTCGGCATCCCGGCCTCTCTGGCAGTCGGGCAGACGATCCCCTCCACCACCGACGGTGCGACGCTGACCATCACCGCGGTCACGGCCACGGGGTTCAGCTTCTCCGCGTCGCACGTGTACGCCGACGACCCCGCCGGGCTCCCGGACACGTACGCCGTCGTGGTCACCGCCACGGACGACGACACCGGCACCACGTCCAACACGACCACCGTCACCGTGCGGAACGTCGCCCCGGTCGTGTCCGGTGTCGACTTTAACGTCACGACCTTGACCGAGGGCAACGCCGTCACCGTGACCGGCACCGTGTCCGACGTCGGGGTGCCCGACGCACTCGTCCTCACGGTCGCCTGGGGCAGCGGCGAGGGGACCAGCATGCCGACGCTGACGGCGACCGGCACGCCTGGCGTCTACACCTTCAGCGCCACACACACCTACGCCGACGACAACCCCACCGGCACCGGGTCGGACCCGTACACGGTCACAGTCTCCGCGGTGGACGACGACGGCGGCGCGTCGAACGTCGTCTCCCAGGTCGCCACTGTGGTCAACGCGAACCCGGTGCTGAGCGGCGTGACCGTCACCCCGGGGACCATCGACGAGGCCGGCAGCGTCACACTCACCGGCACCGTCTCCGACGTGGGCGTGGCCGACTCGCTGACCGTGACCGTTTTCTGGGGCTCCGGGGAGGGGTCCACGACCCTCACCGGCACCGACCTGACACTCACCGGGCCCGGTACGTACTCGTTCAGCACGACCCACCAGTACACCCGCCCGCCGACCGCGGGCGTCGCGACCGGCACGTTCACCGTGTCCGTCAGCGCCGCCGACGACGACCTCGGCGGCGTCGGGCCGGTGACGCGGGCCGTGACCGTGAACAACGTGAACCCCGTGGTCACCGGGTTCACCGTGAACGGCTCCGCGACGCCGAGCATCACCGAGGGGCAGACGGTCTCCCTGAGCGGCACGTTCGCCGACCCCGGCCTCGTCAGCGGCTTCGGCCAGTTCGTCGCCACGGTGACGTGGGGCGACGGCACGACCTCGCTCGCCGCCGTCGGCAACGGCACGTTCACGGCCACGCACACGTACCTGGACGACAACCCCTCGAACACCGCGAGCGACCCCTACGCCGTGTCCGTGACGGTGACCGACGGGTACGCCGGCAGCGGCACCCTCGGCGGCGTCGTCGTCACGACGAACAACGTCGCCCCGGTCGTCGGCGGGTTCACGATCAACGGCAGTTCCGGCGCGACGACCCTCGGCGAGGGCCAGGTCGCAAACCTCGTCGGCACGTTCGCCGACGCCGCCCTCGGCGTCGGCACCGAATCGTTCACTGCGACCGTCGACTGGGGCGACGGCTCCAGCTCGACGTTCCCGGTGACCGGCGGTACGGTCGCCGCCACGCACCAGTATCAGGTCGAGTCCGCGACCGGGTACAGCGTCACCCTCACCGTCACCGACGACGACGGGGGCACGCACACGCTCGGCGGCCGGACGGTGTTCGTCACCAACTCGGCGCCCACGGTCACCGCGTTCACCGTGAACGGCGCCGCCACGACGACGATCGACGAGGGGCAGCAAGTCACCTTGGTCGGCACGTTCACCGACGCCGTGTTGGCGTTCGGCACCGAGACGTACACCGCGACCGTCGCCTGGGGCGACGGCACCACGACCACCGCCCCCGTCACCGGCGGCGTCTACACGTTCACCCACACCTACCGCGACGACAACCCGTTCGGCACGCCGGCCGACACCTACGCGGTGTCGGTGGCCGTGACCGACAGCGACGGCGGCACCGGCAACCTCGGCGGCCGCACCGTCACCGTGAACAACGTTGCTCCGACCGTCACCGCTTTCACCGTCAACGGGGCCGTCGCGACCACCATCTCCGAAGGGCAGTCGGTCATCGTCTCCGGCACCTTCACCGACCCGGCGTTCGACTCGGGCACCGAGTCGTTCACGGCGACGGTCACGTGGGGCGACGGCGCCGTCACCCCGGCCACCGTGACCGGTGGCACCTTCACCGCCACCCACACCTACACCGGCGGCAGCCCGATCGGCGGGTACACCGTCAGCGTGAGCGTCCGCGACGACGACACCGGCGTCGGCAGCCTCGGCGGCCGCACCGTCGTTGTGAGCAACACCGCCCCGACGGTCACGGGCTTCACCGTCAACGGCGGTCTGACAGCGACCATCAACGAGGGCCAGACGGTCAACCTGGCCGGCGCCTTCACCGACCTGTCGCTCGGAGCCCCGGGCCAGGCGTACACGGCGGTCGTGACGTGGGGCGACGGCAGCACCTCGAACGCGACCGTGACCGGCGGCACGTTCACCGCCAGCCACACCTACGCCGACGACAGCCCGGCCGGCGGCTACACGGTGTCGGTCGCCGTGACCGACAGCGACGGTGGCACCGGCACCCTCGGCGGCCGTAGCGTCACCGTGAACAACGTGGCGCCCACCGTCACAGCGTTCACCGTCAACGGCGGCACACTGGCAACCATCAACGAGGGCCAGTCGGTCACCCTGAGCGGCTCGTTCACCGACCCCGCCCTCGGCGTCGCCAGCGAGACGTTCGCCGCGGTCGTGACGTGGGGCGACGGCACCACCTCGAACGCCACCGTAGTCGGCGGCACGTTCACTGCCAGCCACACCTACGCCGACAACAGCACCGCCAGCGGCTTCCCGGTGTCCGTCGCCGTCACCGACGACAACGCCGGCACCGGCTCGCTCGGCGGCCGCACCGTGAGGGTGAACAACGTCGCGCCCACCGTCGCCGGGTTCACCGTGAACGGCGGCCTGGCTGCGAGCATCACCGAGGGGCAGACGGTCAACCTCACCGGCACTTTCACCGACCCGGCGCTCGGCGCCCCGACCGAGACGTTCACCGTCGTCGTGGCCTGGGGCGACGGCAGCACCTCGAACGCGACCGTTGCCGGCGGCAGCTTCACCGCGTCGCACGTCTACGCCGGCAACAGCCCGGTCGGCGGCTTCCCGGTGTCCGTCACCGCCGCCGACGACGACGGCGGCAGCGGCTCGCTCGTCGGCCGTACCGTGATCGTGTCGAACGTCGCGCCGACGCTTACCAGCTTCACGGTCAACGGCGGCACCACCGCGGCCGTGGCCGAGGGCGCGACCGTCACCGCGGCCGGCACCTTCACCGACCCGGGCCTCGCGGCCGGGAGCGGCACCTTCACCGTCGTCGTGAGCTGGGGCGACGGCGCGACCTCGAACGCGACCGTCAGTGGCGGCACCTTCACCGCCACGCACACGTATGCCGACGACAGCCCGGTCGGCGGCTACCCGGTGTCCGTCACCGTGGACGACCAGAACGGCGGCACCGATAGCCTCGGCGGCCGCAGCGTCAGCGTCTCGAACGTCGCCCCGGTGGTCGCCGCGGGCGGGAACGCCGCCGTCACTGCCGGCACCCGCTTCGCCCGCGCCGGTACCTTCGCCGACCCGTCGGCCGACACCGCGACTGCCACCGTGGACTACGGCGACGGCAGCGGCGTGCAACCGCTCGCCGTCAGCGGCCGCGGCTTCACGCTCGACCACACCTACGGCCGCACCGGAAGCTACACCGTCACCGTGGTCGTGACCGACGACAACGGCGGCACCGGCTCTGCGAGCTTCACGATCACGGTTGCGAACGCCGGCCCGACGCTCGCGGTCGGCGGCGACCGCACGGCCACGCCCGGCGAGCTGGTCACCTTCGCCCCGCTGGCGACGTTCACCGACCCGAACTTCGGCCCGACCGAGACCTACGCCTACAGCGTGAACTGGGGCGACGGCACCGCCGCCGAGACGGGCACAGCCACCGTCACCGCGGCCGGCAGCCCCGGCAGCCCGACCCGCGGGGCCATCACCACGGCCCACCGGTTCGCCCGCGAAGGCACCTTCACGGTCACGGTCACCCTCACCGACCGCGACGGGGCGACGGCCGCCGGCCAGTTCCGCGTCACCGTCGGCACGACGAGCTTCCTCGCGGTCGCCAACGACAGCGGCGGCAGCCCGGTCGTCCACGTCTACAACCCGGACGGGTCGAAGCGGTTCGACATCGCCGCCTACGACCCGTCGTTCCTCGGCGGCGTCCGCGTCGCGGTCGGCGACATCGACGGCGACGGCACGCCGGACATCGTCACCGCGGCCGGCCCCGGCGGCGGCCCGCACGTGCAAGTGTTCAGCGGCAAGGACGGCAGCCGGCTCCGCAGCTTCTTCGCCTACGAGCCGACCGTCGTCACCGGCATCTGGGTCGCGGCCGGCGACGTGGACGGCGACGGGTTCGACGACATCATCACGGGGGCCGGCGCCGGCGGCGGCCCGCACGTGCAGGTGTTCAGCGGCAAGGACAACCACTCGATCCACAGCTTCTTCGCCTACGCCCCGAGTTTCAGCGGCGGCGTGACGGTGGCGGCCGGGGACGTGAACGGCGACGGCCGGGCGGACATCATCACCGGGGCCGGCTTCGGCGGCGGCCCGCACGTGCAGGTGTTCGACGCCGTGGACGTTCACGTCCGGTCGAGCTTCTTCGCCTACGAGGACACGGTCCGCAACGGCATCTTCGTGGCGGCCGGCGACTTCGACGGCGACGGGCTGGCCGAGGTGCTGACCGGGCCGGGGGCCGGCGGCGGCCCGGCGGCCCGGGTGTTCGAGGCCGAGACCGGGGCGCAGCTCGCGTCGTTCTTCGCCTTCCCGCCCGCGGCCGCCCAGAACGGGGCGCCGTGGCAGTCCGGCTTGCGGGTCGCGGCCACGCGGCGCGCCGGCGTCGCCGCCGACGTGCTGGCGGTCGGCACCGGTCCGGGGACGAGCCCCGACAACACGCCGCGGGTCCGGTTGTTCACCCTCGACGGGACGCAGCTCGACGAGATCCTGACCGACGACCCGAACTTCCTGGGCGGCGTGTTCGTGGGCGGCTGACCGGCAGGGGCGGTGCCGGCGGCGGGTCATCCAGACGCGGCACAGCATCTCGGCGGCCCGCAGGACGTGGGCCGTGGTGTTGGAGTCGAGGGCGCGCCGCAGGGCGCGGATGGCGTCAACGAAGCCTTCGGTGACGGCGGGGCCGTGGGCCGGCTCGCACGGGTCGGCGGCGCGAACGGTCGCGAGCGCGGACCGGAGGTCCGCGAGGTCGGCGGCTGTGGGCATGGGGAGACCCGCGGGACGTGACCGGGCGATGTGTACGCATGTCCAATAACCTCCCGGTGGGGGTTGTCAAGAAAATCGGCGCGGATTCTGGGGCGTGCTAACTCCGGCGGCGCTCGTCGGTCGAACGCCGACCCGTACGATTCGTCTTGAACCCACCCGACTCGCCGCCTACACCAGCCCCGCCGCCCCGCCCCGCCCGGAAACCCACCCGTGACCCGCAATCGCACGCTCGGCCCGGCCGCCACCGCGGTCGTCGCCCTCGCCGTCGTACTCGCCACCGCCACCGCCCAGGACACCGACCCGGAGTGCGAGTGGGTCGAGAAGGTCGTGCTGCGGCCGAAGTTCATCGGCGCCGCGACCGAGACCGGCGCCTTCCAGTGGGTGAAGGGGCAGCCGCTGAACGTGTCCGTGACCGGCGGCACGAAGGAGCACCGCAAGGCCGTCGCCGCGGTCGTGGACGACTTCCACGCCGCGATCAAGGGCACGCCGCTGAAGGGGATGAAACTCCTCCCGGCCGGCGCGGGCGGCACCACCGTGATGGTGAACTTCATGCCGAAGGCCCGCATCCCGGCCGCCCTCGCCCAGGCGGGGTGGCCGGCCAAGGACGTGAAGTTGTGGGAGGGCGACAAGCAGAGCTTCGCGTCTCAGGTGTTCCCGTACCCCACGTCGAAGTACGTCACGGCCCGGTCGCTGATCTTCGTGTCGTCGGACGCGGCCGACGCGGGGGAGGTGGAGTGGGGCGTGGCTCTGTCGGTCGCGGCCAGCCTCGGCGTGCAGTTCACCAGTGATTACAAGGAGTCCGGCTTCTTCGGCGGGGCCGAGGGGGGGCCGCGGCTGAAGGCCGCCGACAGGCGGTTGCTGGCGTGGTACTACACCCACGTCCCGCCCGGCACCAAGGAAATCGGCCCGCTGTACGCGAAGCACTACCCGAAGGGGAAGTGACGGACGCCGGCCGCGGCCGCAGTCTCTCGCCGTCGAGACATCCGTCCGTAAAACGGTCTGCTGAACGGCCGCGGCGGCGCGGCCGGGGCTACTCCGACCCCCCACACGGGCGACCATGAGCACGAAGCACGTCTACTTCTTCGGCGGCGGCACGGCGGACGGCGACGGCAAGCAGAAGGAACTCCTCGGCGGGAAGGGGGCCAACCTCGCCGAGATGTCCAAGATCGGCATCCCGGTCCCCCCCGGCTTCACCATCACCACCGAGGTCTGCGCCGCGTACTACGACGCCGGCAAGAAGATCCCCGACGCCGCGATCCCGGAAATCGACGCCGCCCTCAAAAAGGTCGAGCAGGTCGCCGGCAAGAAGTTCGGCGACGCGGCCGACCCGCTCCTCGTGTCCGTCCGGTCGGGCGCCGCGCTGTCCATGCCCGGCATGATGAACACCATCCTCAACCTCGGCCTCACCGACGCCTCGGTCGAGGGGCTCGCCAAGAAGACCGGAAACCCGCGCTTCGCCTACGACAGCTACCGCCGCGTCATCGACATGTTCGGCAGCACCGCGATGGGCTGCGAGCACGAGGCGTTCGAGCACGAGATCCACACGCTGAAGCACGAGAAGGGCGTCAAGAACGATACCGACCTGACGGCCGACGACCTCAAGGAACTGGTGAAGCGGTACAAGGCGGTCTACAAGAAGCACGTCGGCGACGACTTCCCGCAGGACGCCCGCAAGCAGCTGTACCTGGCCATCAACGCCGTGTTCAACTCGTGGAACGGCAACAAGGCCATCGAGTACCGCCGCATCGAGCGGATCACCGGCCTGAAGGGGACGGCGGTCAACGTGCAGGCGATGGTGTTCGGCAACACCGGCAACAACTCCGGCACCGGCGTCGCCTTCACCCGCGACCCGAACACCGGCGAGAACGTCTTCTACGGCGACTACCTCATCAACGCCCAGGGCGAGGACGTGGTCGCCGGCATCCGCACGCCCGAGCACATCGACCAGCTCGAGAAGGAGATGCCGGCCGTCTACAAGCAGCTGATGGACATCCGGCAGACGCTCGAGAAGCACTACAAGGACATGCAGGACATCGAGTTCACGGTGCAGGAAGGGACCCTGTACATGCTCCAGACCCGCGGCGGCAAGCGGACCGGCACCGCGGCCGTGCGGATCGCCGTCGAGATGGCGAAGGAGGGTCTGATCGACGAGACGACCGCCGTCAAGCGTGTCGCCCCGGACAGCCTCAACCACCTCCTCCAGCCGCAACTCGACCCGAAGTCGAAGATCAAGCCGGTCGCCCAGGGCATCGCCGCCAGCCCCGGTGGGGCCACGGGCATAGTCGTCCTCGACTCGACCGTGGCCAAGGAGATGCACCTGAAGGACGACAAGGTGAAGCTGATCCTGGTCCGCAAGGAAACCAGCCCGGAGGACGTGGCCGGGATGCACGCGGCCCAGGGGATCCTCACCAGCACCGGCGGGAAGGCGAGCCACGCCGCCGTGGTGGCCCGCGGGTGGGGAAAGCCGTGCGTGGTCGGCTGCGACGACGTGAAGATCGACGAGAAGAGCCAGACCATCACCATTAAAGGCCAAACGGTGAAGGCCGGCGAGTTCATCACCATCAACGGCACCACCGGCGACGTGATGATCGGCAAGGTCGAGACCATCGCCCCGACGATGACCGGCGACTTCGCAGCGCTGATGCAGTGGGCCGACAAGGTCCGCAAGCTCAAGATCCGCACGAACGCTGACAGCCCGGCCGACGCCACGAAGGCGCGTGAGTTCGGGGCGGAAGGCATCGGCCTGTGCCGGACGGAGCACATGTTCTTCGGCGAGGACCGCATTGCGGCCGTGCGCGAGATGATCCTCAGCACGACCGTCGAGGGCCGCAAGGCGGCGCTGGCGAAGATCGAGCCGTTCCAGAAGGCCGACTTCGTCGGCATCTTCGAGGCGATGGCCGGCCTGCCCGTGACCATCCGCCTGCTCGACCCGCCGCTGCACGAGTTCCTGCCGCAGAAGGACAACAAGGCCGGCGCCGAGGCCGTGGCCAAGCAGATCGGCGTCACGGTCGAGAAGATCTTCGAGCGGGTGGACGAGCTGCACGAAATGAACCCGATGATGGGCTTCCGCGGCTGCCGGCTGCCGCTGGTGTTCCCCGAGATCGGCGACATGCAGGTGCGGGCCATCATCGAGGCCGCCATCGAGGTGAAGAAGAAGGGGAAGACCGTCCTCCCCGAGATCATGATCCCGCTGGTCGGCGTCCTGGAGGAACTGACCATCCTCAAGAAGCGGGCCGTCGCGGTCGCGGAGGAGTGCATGAAGAAGGCCGGCGTCCAGGTCGAGTACCAGGTCGGCACGATGATCGAGCTGCCGCGGGCGTGCATCGCGGCGGACCGGATCGCCGAGGAGGCCGAGTTCTTCAGCTTCGGCACGAACGACCTGACGCAGATGACGTTCGGCTTCAGCCGCGACGACATCAAGGGGTTCATGCCGACGTACCTGGCGGACAAGGTGCTGCCGATCGACCCGTTCCAGACGATCGACTTCAACGGCGTCGGCGAGCTGATGAAGATCGGCATCTCCAAGGGCCGGGCGAGCCGCAGCGCGAAGCACGGCCAGCACCTGAAGGTGGGCATCTGCGGCGAGCACGGCGGCGACCCGGACAGCGTGGTGTTCTGCCACCAGATCGGGATGGACTACGTCAGCTGCTCGCCGTTCCGGGTGCCGATCGCCCGGCTGGCCGCGGCCCAGGCCGCGCTCGGAGCGGGGCAGCGGGACAAGTAACCGTTGCGGACGACGAACGAATCGAACCGCGGGGGTCACGCCCCCGCGGTTTCATTTCGTGGCCGCCTGTGGTATGACGGGGGCGGAGGTGATCGCATGTCAGCTACGTCCGCCCCCCTGGTTCCGCCCCCGACACAGGCACTCCTCGCGTCCATGTCCACGTTCCGCCGCTTCACCGTTGCCGAGTACCACGAGCTCATTCGTATTGGAGTTCTGACGACGGAAGACCGGGTCGAGCTGATTGACGGCTATCTGGTGAACAAGATGCCCCAGAATGACCCGCACGCGTCCACCGTACAGCGGCTGACTGAAGACCTCGTCCGGCTGGCGCCCCCCGGCTGGCGGGCTCGGACTCAACTCCCAATCACTCTGGCGGACAGCGAACCGGAACCCGATGGCGCTCTGGTCCGCGGCGACCGCCGCACCTACGACCGCCGCAAGCCCGGCCCGGCCGACGTCGGGGTGGTCATTGAAGTGGCGGACACCAGCCTCCGGTTCGACCGCCTTGTCAAACTGGAGGATTACGCGCGGGCGGGCATCCCGGTGTATTGGATTGTGAACCTTGTGGACGGGCAGGTCGAGGTGTACACGGACCCGGCCGCGACCCCGCCGGCGTACCGTACCCGCACCGATTTCCGCCCCGGGCAGGACGTGCCCCTCGTCCTCGACGGGGTGGCGGTCGCCACCATCCCCGCCGCCGAACTGCTGCCCTGACGGTCAGCGGGTGTACCACTCGCGGATACGGACCACCAGGTCGAGGAATTCGTCCACGACGCCGGACGTGCGAATCTGCGGCCCCAGCATCCCCTCGACGACGCCGGCGATTTCCCCCCCGCGGCGGACGTAAGTGATCTCGAAGCGGGCCGCCGGCTTCTCCCCGACCGTCACCTCGACCGGCGTCGCCGTGCCGATCTCGACGCCGGTCTTTTCCACCGCGGCGAGTACGTCGGTGCGGATCGGGGAGAGGACGCGGGTGTAGTCCGCCTCGGGCAGCTTCCACACCCGCGTAACCGGAAACTCGCCGGGCTTCTGGCAGGCGAAGTGGGTGTGCCAGGAGTGTTCGGTGCTCGACCCGCCCGACCCGTGGAGGGACTTGAACGGCACCCAGCCGTCGCCGACGAGGTGCTTCTCGATCGACTTCAACGCCACCCCGTCGAGCGCCTCGCGGACCGGCGACGTGTGATCGGACGGCGCGAAGCCGACGCGCGAGCCGCCGTTCGCGACACAGCCGAGCGCCGCCGCCGGCACCAGTGCCCACAACCAGCGGAGCATCGGTCGGTCCTCAGTCAGCGGGTACACCACTCGGTCGCGACCACCGTGAGCCTCGTGAACCCGGTCTGCGAGGGCGACGGGCCGACGAGCCCGACCACTTCGCCCCGGACGGCCATGTCGCGGCGGAAGTACTGGAGCACGAACGCGACCGGCTCGCCCCAGTGCTTCCCCTTCAGGCTCAGCGCGTCGGACGACGGCGACCCGGCGGGGCCGACCGCCTCGACGCCGTCGATGTTCGCCCCGTGCCACGCCGCGTCCCGCACGGCCCTCATAACACGCGCGAAATGTTCGTCGTCCTGGAGAACGGCGGTCCCGTCCGCCCCGACGTACCGCACGTCCACGTGCCATTCCTGCTCGCCGGTGCTTCCCGCGCGCCCCTGCCCGCGGAACTCCGCCGTGGTCCCCTGCGGGGCGGCGTCTCGCACGGCGGCTTCGACGGCCCGCGGGACAACGGCCTCCAGCGCCGTCACCACGGCCCGGTTGTGCCGATCCACCGGCGGGAAGCCGGCGCGCGACCCGACGCTGGCACAGCCGAGGAGAACGCTCGCGAGAAGGGCGCAGACTCGACGCATCGGCCGCCTCCGCTACCGCGTACACCACTCGGTCTGGACGACGCGGACGGTCGTATAGCCGGCGTACTGGCGGGACGGTTCGATGACGCCGACCACGTCGCCGGCGACGGCGCCGTTGGCCCGCGTGTAGCGGATCACGAAGCGGTCGTCGGCCACGGGTTCGTCCGGCCGCGGCGGGTGGTACTCGATGCTCTCCATCTCGGTCAGCATCGCGTGTTCGAGGGTGTCCCTCATCCGCCGCGTCCAGCCCGCGGGCATCGGCTCGACGCGGCCGTCGGGGTGCACGTAGCGGACGTGGCGCGACCACTCGTGCTCGCCGCTGCTGCCGGACGACGTCCACCCGACCTCCTCCCGCTTCGTGCCCGCCGGGGCGGCGGCGATGAGGGCCGTGTTCACCTGCCGGGGCGCGGCGTCCATCATGTGGTTCCGCATGACGTACCAGCCGTCATCCATCGGCGCCTGGCCGACGCGGAAGTCGCCCGGGATGCAGCCCGTTTGTAACGCGACGGCAACGAGGCACGCGGCGGCGAGTCGCATCGAATGCCCTCGGATTCGCAGGCAACGCCGCATACCGTGGGGCCGTGCCGGCCGCAACCCCGGCCGGTCAAGGGTTGACCACGACCAGTCGCGCCCGGATGATGGTGCGTTCCGCACCCCACCCCCGGAGCCCGCGTATGTGCTGCTTCTCCCGGCCCGTGCAGTCGGTCGCCGAAACCAACATCTTCGCCCGTGCGTCCCGCGACGGGCGGCAGTTCCTCGCCTACCAGATGAAGTTCCGGGCTGGCGAAGACCTGGCCATGATCCTGCCGCTGCCGACGCCGGCGCGCAGCCCCGAGAACGCCGTCCGGTTCATCAACCTGGAGAAGTACCCGGAGTTCTTCGCCGACCTGAAGAAGGGCTTCCCCGAACCGCCGCCGCCGCGGGCGAAGGGGCCGGCGCCGGCCGCGCTCGGCGGGGCCGGCGGCGTGTTACAGGTCGTCGAGGTGGGCGGGTTCGAGGCGTCGTTCGTGCCGGCGGTCGGCGACTTCGCCCGGATCGACGCCCGGTTCCGCATCCCGGCCGAGACGTGGGACCGACTGCCGCAGTACCGCGATTTCGGGTTCGCGGTGTTCCGGCTGAAGAAGCCGGAGCGCGGCGAGAAGAAGGTCCACCCTATGGCGTTCGAGTTCCCGCGGGCCGACCGCGGCGTGCTGTTCTTCCCGACGGTCCACATCCACGACGGGAGCGTGCCGGCGCGGGCGCGGTTCGACCACGCGCTGTACTGCCAGTCGCCCGAGGCGCCGCGGTCGGGCTGGCGCGAGTCGCCGGGGCTGGCGAGCGGGTTCGCCGACGCCCGCAAGTCGGAAGGGCTGCTGGACCCGGACGGGCACGTCTACCTGCGCGAGATGCGCGGAATGTTCGACAACCGCGACGTGGGCGTGTGACGGTGGTGCGTGGCGCGCCGGACGCTGACAACCCGGCGCGCCGTTGCGTTCCCCCCGTCGTGTCGTCCCCTTATACTCACAGCACAGTCGCGCCCGCGGTCCCGCACGCGCCGAGGTCCGAATCATGCCGCACGCCCGCACCCGCGCCCTCGCCCTGGCGGCCCTCGCCGGCGCGCTTGTCACCGCGGCCCGGGCACAGCCGGACTCCGAGCCGGCGGCGCTCGCCGAGCGGTTCGCCGCCGAGCGCGCCGAGGCCGAAAAGGCCGGCTTCCCCGCCGGCCGTCTCGCCCCGGCCGACGACCTCGCCGCCAAGGCGGCCGCTGCGCTCAAGGCCGGCAACGCCCGCGGCGCCGCCCGGTACTACCGCGACGCGCGCTGGCAGCTGCCGTTCCTCCCGGCCGGGTTGCCGCCGCACGTCACCCGCGTCCTCGGCGAGAGCCGCGTCCGCCACGCCGACCACGTCAACTCGCTCGCCTACCGCCGCGACGGGGCCGTGCTCGCGTCCGCGTCCAAGGACGGCACCGTCCGCCTGTGGGACCTCGGAAACGGCCGCGAACTCCTCACGTACCGCGGCCACGCCGACGCCGACGCCCCGCGCGACGCCGACGTGTTCAA
This sequence comes from Gemmataceae bacterium, assembly GCA_046350095.1. Taxonomy (GTDB): domain Bacteria; phylum Planctomycetota; class Planctomycetia; order Gemmatales; family Gemmataceae; genus Urbifossiella. The sequence goes on along the minus strand of JAXMBA010000007.1, from coordinate 34,277 downwards.
GGTCGCCGGTGTGGACTTCGCACCGGACGGCAAGACCGTCGCGTCGGTCGGCGGCAAGGAACTCCACCTGTGGGACGCGGTCACGGGGAAGGTCGTGAAGACGATCGCGGTCGTGGAGAAGGACGACCGGCCGCTCCGGGCCGTGGCCTACGCCCCGGACGGCAAAGCGGTCGCGGTCGGCGGCGACGACGGCGTCGTGCGGGTGTACGACCCCGCGACCGGGAAGGAGTCGTTCAAGTCCGGCCCGCGCAACGCCCGCGTCGAGCGGGTGGCGTTCTCCCCGAACGGCAAGCTGATCGGCGCCGCCGACAGCACCGGGAACGTCGGCGTGTACGCCCCGGGGTTGCCGAACCCGATGCCGATGTCGGTGCCGGCGGTCGAGCGCGGCGGGCCGTGCCTCGGCGTGGCGTTCGCGGCCGACGGGCGGGCCGTGTTCACCTGCGGGGCCGACCACAAGGCCCGCCTCACCAGCGGCCCGAAGGCCGACGGCACGCCGGACCCGGACATCCTCAAGGACCTGAAGCAGTACGTCGGCCACACCGACGCCGTCACCGACCTGGCCCTCACCGCCGACGGCAAGATTCTCGTCACCGGATCGGCCGACGGCACGGTCCGCGTGTGGGAGACGGACACGGCCAAGCAGGTGCGGCTGTTCCAGGGCCACGTTGTCGAACAGGTGTCGCGGTCCGGGGTGACTGCGGTGGCGGTGCGGCCCGACGGCAAGCAGGCGGCCAGTGCCGGGCACGACGGCTCGATCCGCCTGTGGGACTTGAACGCGGCCGACGAGAACCGCCCGCTCGCCGGCGCCACCGGCCCGGTGTGGGCTGTGGCCCTGTCCGCCGACGGTAAGCTCGCCGCGGTCGCAGGGGCGGACAAGACGATTCGCCTTTACGACCCCGAGACTGGTGCCGCTTCGGGAGAGCTGACCGGGCACGCGGCCGCGGTCACGGCGCTGGCCTTCCTCGCCGACGGCAAGCTCGCCTCCGCCGGCGGTGACCGCGTCGTCAAGTTGTGGGATCCGGCGACGAAGGTGGTGGTGAAGGAGTTGCCCGGTCACGAGTTGCCCGTGCTCGCGCTCGCCACCGACGGCAAGTTGTTGGTGAGCGCCGCCGCCGACCGCACCGCCCGCGGCTGGGACGCGGCCACCGGCAAGGCGCTGTGGACCTGGACGGGCAAGGCCGCGGCGTGTGCCGCAGCGGTGCGGCCGGGCGGTAAGCATGTCGCCGTCGGAACCGCGGACGGCAACCTCGCCGTACTCGACGTGTCGGGGGGTGAGCCGAAGGACGTGTGGGCCGGCAGTGCTCACACGGCCGGTGTCGCGGCCGCGGCGTACGCGCCGGACGGCGCCGCGCTGGCGACGGTCGGTGGCGACGGGGTGATGCAGTTGTGGGAACTCGACGAGGCCGGCCGGCCGAGCCCGGGGTACCGCTTCGAGGGGACGCCGCGGGCCGACAAGGGCGGGTTCGCGCCGCTGTCAGCCGTCGCCTTCACGCCCGACGGCCGGTTCGTCGCCAGCGCCGGGGCCGACGCCGTCGTCCGCGTCTTCGACACCCGCACCAAGGCCGAGGTGCGCGGCCTCCGCGGGCACGCCGAGTGGACGACGGCGCTGGCGTTCGGCCCCGGCGGGCGCCTGCTGGTGTCCGGCGGCGCCGACAAGAAGGCGTTGGCGTTCGAATTGACGCCGCAGGAGGGGGCGACGCCGGTCGGGCACATGCTGAAGATCAACGCCGTGGCCGTGAGCCCGGACGGGAAGACGGTGGCGACCGGATCCGACGACAAGACGGTGAAGCTGTGGGACATCGCCACCGGCCGCGAGCTGGACACGCTCGCCGGCCCGACCGACAAGCCGCAGGCACTGGCGTTCCTTGGCCCCGACCGCCTCGCCGTCGGTGCCCTCGCCCTGTCCGGCGGGTCGGGTCAGCTGCACGTCTGGAAGGGCCGCCCGGCGAAACTCGTGTCGTCCGTAACGCCCGGCGAGGTGTACGCGCTGGCGGCACTGCCGGACGGCTCGAAGCTCGCCGCGTGGACCGCCCGAGCCGTGCAGGGCGAGGTGGTGAAGGCCAGTGCCTACGAGGTGTACGACTCCGACGGGCAGTCGCTGGCCGTGGTCCGCGACGCGGGCCGCGATGTGCGTGCGGTGGCGTTCGCGGCCGACCTGTCGCTGGCGGTCGCGGGCGACGGCACCGGCACGATCCGCCTGTGGGACCTGGCGACTCAGAAGCAGGCCGGCGGCGACTGGCCGCTGTTCGCGGAGCCGCTGGCCGACCTGGGCCTGACGGCGGACAAGGCGAAGCTCGTGGCCGCCGACGCGGCCGGGCAGGTGAAGGTGGCCGACGTCGCGAAGCGAGCCGTGGTCGCCACCGCGGCGGCGGACGCGAAGGGGGTACGGGCGCTGGTGGTGTCGCCGGCCGGCGACTCGTTCGTGACACTCGGCCGGGACGGCGGCGAGGTGAAGGCGTGGCCGCTGGCCGCGGCCGGAGAGCTGAAGCCGTCGCGGGTGTGGGTGCTGCCGGTCGGCGTGACTGCGGCGGCGTACACGCCGGACGGCCGCTCGCTGGTGACGGCCAACGCCGACGGCACGGCTTACGTGCTGGCGCTGCCGTAGGGGATGCCCGTCGGTGCTTCCCGTTTCGGCGCGCGGGCGTAAGACATCCCCCACCCGCGAGGCCGGCGATGGACCTGAACGCGCTCATCCGCGACGTGCCCGACTTCCCCAAGCCGGGCGTCCTGTTCAAGGACATCACCCCCCTCCTCGCCGACCCCAAAGCCTTCGGCTACGTCGTCGCGCGAATGGCCGCCCACTACGCGACGGCGTCGCTCGGGGCCATCGCCGCCGCCGAGGCGCGTGGCTTCCTGTTCGCCGCGCCGCTGGCGCTTGAGCTGAACCTGCCACTCGTGCCGCTCCGCAAGCCCGGCAAGCTGCCGTACAAGACGCACTCGTTCCGCTACGACCTGGAGTACGGCTCGGCCGAACTCCACATGCACATCGACGGCGTCGCGGCCGGGACACGCGTGCTGCTGGTCGACGACGTGCTCGCCACCGGCGGCACGATGGCCGCGGCCGGGAAGTTGATCGAGCAGGCCGGCGGGGTCGTCGCGGGGTGTGCGTTCCTGATCGAACTCGGGTTCCTCGGCGGGCGGGCGCACCTGCCCGGGTACGAGGTGTTCAGCCTCCTCACCTACTGACCACGCCGGCGGGGGGAGTGATGCCGCTGACCGTGCCATGCCCGGGGTGCCGGGAGCCGCTGGACGTGGACGACGAGCACCGGACCTGGAAGGTCCGCTGCCCGCGCTGCGCCGCCGAGTTCGTCCCCGACGACGCTCGCCCGCCGCGCCCGGCCGACGCCCTCGCCCCGCGCCGCCCCCGCGACGACGACGAGTACGACGACCGCCCGCGCCGGCGTCGCCGGCCGAGGCTGGCGGCCGACGATTACGACGACGCGAAGAGGGATGTGTACGGCCCGAGTGTGTTTCTCGAACTGCTCGGTTGGCTCGGCGTGCTGGCCTCGCTAGGCCTAGGGTTACTGTTCCTCGTCATCGGGATGGCGCCGCAGCAGGGTCGGCAAGCTCAGCAGGAGGACGCGATCGTCGCGTTGATTTTTGGCGGGTGCCTCGGCGTGTTCGGTACCGTCTTCAACGCCGTGATCATCTACGGCGCGCGTCACCTCCGGCGGCTGTCGAGTCGGCCGTGGGCGATGACCGCGGCGATCGTGGGGCTGGTCGCGTCGTGGTTCCACATGGCCGCCGGCGTGTGGGCGCTGGTCGTGATCAATCGGTCGCACGTCTGCGACGCGTTCGCCTACTACGCCGAACACGGCGGTCCACCCCACGACGACGACTGACGCGGAGAACGAGGGAAGTATGGTGATCGACTTCGATAAGAGCGGCGGGCTGGTCCCGGCCGTGGCCCAGGACGCGGACACCGGCGAGGTGCTGATGCTCGCGTGGATGAACCGCGAGGCGTTCGACGAAACCGTTCGCACCGGCCGCGCCGTGTACTTCAGCCGCAGCCGTAACCGCCTCTGGCGGAAGGGCGAGGAGAGCGGAAACGTGCAGGAAGTGAAGGGTGTGTTCGTGGACTGCGACGCGGACACGGTGCTGCTGAAGGTGAAGCAGGTCGGCGGTGCGGCGTGCCACGAGGGCTACCCGAGCTGCTTCTTCCGCGAGCTGGCCGGCGGCGAACTGAAGGTCGTCGGCGAGCGGGTGTTCGACCCCAAGCAGGTGTACAAGAAGTAGGACCGCCCGCGATGCTGCTCACCTTCCTGCTCGTGCTCGTCGGCCTGTACGCGCTGCTGTGGGGCGTCACCGCCGTCACGCAGGCGTACGTCTACCAGCAGCCGACCGACCGGCTGCCGGTGAGGGCCGCGGTCGCCGCCCTGGTTGTGAGCGGGTACGTCATCTTCTGGGTCGCGCTCGACCGCAAGAGCCCCGGGAAGTACGACGACTTCCTCGCCTTCGCCGGGTACACGACCACCACGTTCGACGAGTTCGACGCCGTGCGCTGGGAGGTCGATCCGGCCGTGCGGAACAAGGCCGAGTTCAAGAAGGACGCCGCCGGGAAGCCGGCCGAGACGGTCACTCACTTCAAGCGGATCGGCAAGACGCCGCCGCGGTTCGCCGACGAGAAGACGGGCAAGGACTTCGTCCTGTCCGACGGCGGCATGTTGACCGCGGCGGTGGTGCTGAAGCCCGACCCTCAGGGGCCGGCGGTGCGGTTCAACGCCGGGTTCAAGGAGGAAGCCCGCGGCAAGACGTACTTCCCCAAGGGTAACGACGGCCGCCGGTTCGTGGAGGAGAACGGCAGCCGGTACGTGTCGCTGGACCAACCCGGCGTCGTTTACATCCCGTCGGCGGTGACGGTGTTCCTCGCCATCCTCATCAACCTGGGGATGTTCGCGGCGTGGTACGTGGCGTTCTGGCCGGTGCTTCGATTCGGGGCCGGCCTGGCCGGGTTGCTGACGCTGGCGTTCGCCGTGTTCACGACCTTCGTGGTGATGCCGGTGCTGTTCAAACCCGGCCGCGCGCCGAAGCCGGTCGAGGAGGCCGTCGCACGGGTGGAACCACCCGCTGGTGTCGCCTCCTCGCCGTACCTCGCATGATCGACACACACGCGCACCTGTTCGACGACCGCTTCGCTTCCGATCTGCCGGCCGTTCTCGGCCGCGCCGCGGCCGCTGGCGTCGAGCGTGTCGTCTGCCTCGGAATCGACGCCGACTCGAACCGCGCCTCGGTCCGAATCGCTAACGAGTACGCGTTAGTAGTCGCGGCCGTGGGCATCCAGCCGAACCACACCGCTGAGGCCGCCCCGCGCGACTGGGACGAGGTCGTTCGCCTCGCGGAGACGGAGCCGCGCGTGGTCGCGATCGGCGAGACGGGCCTGGACCGCTACTGGGACCGGGCGCCATTCGCGCTGCAAGAAGACTACTTCGCCCGCCACATCGCGCTGGCCCGGCGACTCGGCAAGCCGTTCGTCGTCCACTGCCGAGAGGCCGAGGCCGACGTGGTGAAGGTGCTCCGCGCCGAGTTCGACCGGCACGGCCCTATTCGAGCTGTGATGCACTCGTTCAGTGGCGACGCGGCCACCGCCCGCGCGTGCCTCGACATGGGGCTCTACATCTCGTTCGCCGGCATGCTCACGTACAAGACGGCGCAGCCTCTCCGCGACGCGGCCGCCGGGGTGCCGCTCGACCGGCTGCTGGTCGAGACGGACGCCCCGTACCTCGCACCGGCCCCGCACCGCGGGAAGCGTAACGAGCCGGGCTACGTCGTCCACACGGCGGCGTGCCTCGCGGAGGTGAAGGGCGTGCCGCCCGCCGTGATCGACGAGCACACCACGCGAAACGCCCGGGTGCTCTTCGGGCTACCCGGCTGACTGCCACGTCCGCAGATTCACCGCTTCCACACGCCCGGCGAAGCCCGCGAGTGCGCGGGTGAAGTAGCCGTCCACCCAGCCGCGCGCCGCGGCTTCGTCCCACGATGTGCCGGGCGGCACGTCCACCGACTTCAGCAGGATGAGCCGGTCGGCACGAGCCGCGCGTGCAACCCACGCGGCCAGCGAGTCGGTCGTCACATCCCAGCTGTGTGGCAGTGGGACCGGGTACGAACGGCAGTAAGTCGTCACGTCGAATACGGTGACGCGGGCGGCCTTCGCCGTGGGGCTGTCCGTCAGTCCGGCGCCGAGAAGTTGACTGAGGAACTTTGCGGCCGGCCACAGCGAGTCGATGGCCAGCCAGTGGGCCTGTTCCTCGGTGAAGCCGTGCGCGTGGTGTAGCGCCCGCACGGCGTCCGCGAAGCCACCGCCGCCGGGCACGAGGAGGACCGGTGCCGGGTTCAGGGCGGCGACGAACGCCCGCAGCGCCGGGCCGAGGCCGGGCCAGTCGTACAAGCTGCCGCCGACCTTCACGACGATCACGCGAGTGCCTCCGCCGCCAGCACCGCGACCGCGTACGCCGGCGCGCACGCCGACACCGCCGTGCCGAGTTCGTCGTTCAGCGACACGATTCGATTGACCGGAGCGCCCCCGAACGCTTCTTCGACCACTTGCCGAGCCAGGAACTCACCCTCACCCGAGACGATAATGTTCCGCAATTCCTCGGCATCACGCCGGTCGTAGTAGACCGCACGGGCCGACTCTACCAACCGCTCGCGCAGCCGGGAGTGGACGCGGGTGGCGAAGTGGATCAGGCTATCATCCGACATGTCCTCGCGGTCGCCACCGAACACACGGGCCAGGCGAGCCAGAGCGTTCTCGACCGTCATCGGTCGCCCGTTCGCGGTGTCCGTGTTGTTCACGTCCTCGGGCAGTAACCCCAACACGACGTATACGTCCGCCGTCGTTGCGAACAACTCCGCACACACGCGATCCGTGGTAAGTGCGAACACCGGCGTGCGGCGCACCCCGGCGTAAACCAATTCCTGCGTCTGGAGGCGAGCATTGTCGGTCAGCCCGTAGGTGTACGGCACGCCGGTGTTGAGAGGTATCAGGTCGCTCGTCGTGCTCCCGATGTCAACGAGTATGCCACCGTAGTGCGGAGCGAAGCGGCCGGCGAACGTCGCCAGCGCGTGCCAGTTCGCCGCGGCGACCCACCGGTAATTCGCACGTCCCTCCGCGACCGTGTGTAGCGTCCCGTCCGTGCCCCACACCCGCACCGACCGGCCCGCCGCGGCGTGCTCGGTCGCGTCGAGGATGGCGTTCACGCCCTGCCGCTTCGTCTCGAAGCAGTCGCACAGCTCGCCCGTCATCGTCACCGCCAGCTCGGCCGCGTCCGGGAATCGCGCCACCAACTCGGCGAGAGCGGCCGGGAGCCTGTCCGGTTGCTTCCACAGCGGGAACGGCACCGACACGGCTCGACCGTCCGGGGTCGCGGCCTTGAGGTTCGCCCCGCCGATGTCGAGTCCTAAAATGCCCGCTATGCCCATCGGGGCAGGATATTCCGCCGGCCGGCCCGCGAAAGACCCCATGCCCCGCTACCTCGTCGGCATCGACCTCGGCACCACCAACTCGGCCGTCGCCTACGTCGATACGCACGCCCGCAACACCGGCGGGCCGAAGCTCCACACCTTCAACGTGGCCCAGGTCGTTGCCGCCGGGCAGGTGCAGGACCGGCCGCTTTTGCCGTCGTTCCTGTACCTGCCGGGGCCGCACGACCTGGCCCCCGGGGCGATCGACCTCCCGTGGAAGGAGAACCCCGGCGAGGTTGTCGGCGTGTTCGCCCGCAACCACGGGGCCAAGATTCCCGGCCGGCTGGTGAGCAGCGCGAAGTCGTGGCTGTGCCACCCCGGCGTGGATCGCACGGCGCCGCTGCTGCCGTGGGCCGCGCCGCCGGATGTGCCGAGATTGTCGCCGCTGGACGTGTCGGCCCGCTACCTCCGGCACGTCGTCGAGTCATGGAACGCGGCGCACCACAAGGCCGACGACAAGCTGGAAGAACAATCCGTCGTCATCACGGTGCCGGCGTCGTTCGACGACGTGGCCCGCAACCTGACCGCGGACGCGGCGAAACAGGCCGGGCTGAAGCACGTCACGCTGCTAGAGGAGCCGCAGGCGGCGTTCTACGCCTGGCTCGGCACGCACTCGGCGCAGGAGGCCGGGATGCTGAAGCCGGGCATGCGGTGCGTGGTCGTGGACGTGGGCGGCGGCACCAGCGACTTCAGCCTGATCCGGGCGACGGAGGAACACGGCGAGTTCGGGTTCGTGCGCGACGCGGTGGGCGACCACCTGCTGCTCGGCGGCGACAACATGGATTTGGCGCTGGCGAAGGCGGTGGAGGCGAAGCTGCCCGGCGGCAAGCTCGACGCGGCGCAGTTCGGCGCGCTGGTGCAGGCGTGCCGAGCCGCGAAGGAGGTGCTGCTCGCGGACAACCCGCCGCCGACGTACCCGGTCACGGTGGTCGGGAAGGGGCGCTCCGTGGTGGGTGGCACAGTGTCGGTGAACGTGACGGCGGCGGACGTGGTCGCGGCCATTGCCGACGGCTTCTTCCCCGCGGTCCCGGCCGACGCCGAGCCGGCCCGCGGCGCCCGCCTCGGCTTGCAGGAGATGGGGCTGCCGTACGTCGCCGACCCCGCGGTGACGCGGCACCTCGCTTCCTTCCTTCGGCAGCAGCAGGGCGAAAGCGCGACGGTCGATGCCATCCTGTTCAACGGCGGCGTCTTCCAGCCGAAGGTGCTTCAGGAGCGCGTCGTCGAGGTGATGCGGCCGTGGTTCGAGGCGCCGGGCCGGGAGTGGAAGCCGCTCATCCTGACGAGCCCGTCGCTCGATTTGGCGGTGGCGTGGGGCGCGGCGTACTTCGCGTGGCTGAAGCACTCGGGCGGCAAGCGCATCGGCGGCGGCATCCCGCGCTCGTACTACGTCGGCGTCGAGGGGGCGCCGACCGAGGGCGGAAAGCTCTCGGTGCTGTGCGTCGTGCCGCGGCGGTTGCAGGAAGGTGAGGAGGTGCGGCTGCCCCGGCCCGAGCTCGAACTGGCGCTCGGCGAGCCGGTGCTGTTCCCGCTGTACACCTCGACCGTGCGTGGCGACGACCCGCCCGGCGCGGTGCTGAGCCTGCCGCCGGAATCGCTGCTGCAACTGCCGCCGCTCCACACCGTGCTGCGCGGCGGGAAGCGCGCCGGGGCCAAGCGCATGCCGGTGACGCTGGCCGCGAAGTGTACCGAGATTGGCACGCTGGAGCTGTACTGCGTGTCCCGCGAGGGGAACCGCTGGCGGCTCGAATTCAACGTCCGCGACGTGCTCCGCGAGCCGACCGCCTCCGGTGAGCCGGACGATGACGGCCCCGCCGGCGTCGTGGACGTGTTCCCCGAGGAGAAGGTGCAGGCGGCCGGCGTCGCGGTCGCGGCGACATTCGCGGAAAACGTCGCGCCGGCCGAACTGCCGAAGCTCCTGGAGGCGGCGCTCGAATCGCCGCGCGGCGACTGGCCGACCGGGCTGATCCGCCGCCTGTGGGGCTTCCTGGAGGAGCACGCCGCCGGCCGCGGGCGGTCGCCGCAGCACCTGGGGCGGTGGTACAACCTGGTCGGCTTCTGCCTCCGCCCGGGGTTCGGCGACCCGGTCGACCGCTACCGCGTCGAGGCGCTGTGGAAGCTCATCACGGCCGCGGCCAGTGCCCCCGCCGGGCCGAAGAAGGCCGCCGTGCCCGAGGGCGGGGCCGACTACTGGATCATGTGGCGGCGCGTCAGCGGCGGGCTGAACACGGCCCTACAACAGGCACTCTTCGCGCGGCTGCGGCCGGCGCTGCTCCCGGCGAAGGGGAAGGCGTACAGCAAGCCGCCGGCGAACGAGCTCGCCGAGATGTGGCGCGCCGCGGCGAGCCTGGAGCGGCTCGACTCCAAAACGAAAGAGCACCTCGCGGCGGCGCTGTTGCGCGAAATTAAGAAGTCGCCGGTGCCGGTGTACGCTTTCTGGAGCCTGACGCGGCTCGGGGCGCGGGTACAACTGTACGGCCCGCTCAACACGGTGGTTCATCCCGAGGTTGTGGAGGGCTGGCTCGACCAGCTGTTGGACTTCGAGCCGGGCAACGACAACGAGCGGAACGGCTGGCTGTTCGCGCTGGCGCAGCTGGCCCGCCGCAGTGGCATCCGCGCCGTGGACGTGTCGGACGGGACCCGCGACCGCGTGCTGACGGTGCTGCGCGGCAACTTCGGGCCGAAGGCGTGGCGCGAGATGGTCGAGGAAGTGATGCGGGACGACGGCGCCGAGCAGGCCCGGCTGTTCGGCGAGTCGCTGCCGATCGGGTTGCGGCTCGCGGGCGGCTAGCGGCGCTCGTAGTAGTTTCCCGGCAGCCGCCGCACGAGGCGCTTCAACTCCAGCTGCATCAGCGTCTTCGCCAGCTCGCCCGCGCCGAGGCCGGTGTCGCGGCTCAGCTCGTCGGCGTGCCGCTTCGACGCGAGTTGGTCCCAAAGTGTTTGTTGTGTCGGGTCGAGGTTCGTCGGCGCGGCCGGAGGCGGCTCGGCGAACAGCGTCGGCTGCGGCGTCACTCGTGGCTTCCAATCGGGTGGCGCGAGGCCGTTCAGGTCGTCGATAATGTCGGCGGCACTGCGGACGAGCCGGGCGCCCTTGCGGATCAGTTCGAGGCACCCGGCGCTGGCCGGGCTGTCGGTCGGGCCGGGCACGGCGAAGACCTCCTTCCCCTGATCCAGGGCGTGCTCCACGGTGATGAGCGCCCCGCTCTTGACGTTCGCCTCCACGACCACGACGCCGCGGCTCAGCCCGCTGATGATGCGGTTCCGGGCCGGGAACATCCCCGGCTGCGGGGCCACCGTCATCGGCGTCTCGGTCACCAGTGCGCCCGCCGCCGCGACCTGGTCCGCGAGTTCGGTGTGTTCGGGCGGATAGATGCTCGCCAGCCCGCCGGCCAGCACCGCAATCGTGCGGCCGCCGCCTTCCAGAGCACCGCGGTGGGCCGCGCCGTCGATGCCGCGCGCCAGCCCGGAAACGACCGTGATGCCGGCCCGCGCCAGCCCGCGGGCGATGTCCGCGGCCACCTTCTTGCCGTAGGCGGTACACCCCCTCGAGCCGACGATGCCGACGGCGGTCGCGTCGGCGTCGGCCCACGCCCCGCGAACGTAGAGCAGCGGCGGCGCGGTCGCGAGCGGCACGAGCGGCGGCGGGTAACCCGGGAAGCCCAGCGGGACCGGCGTTACACCGAAGGACGCGATCAACTCCAACTCGCGCTTCAAGTCAACGGCCCGCAGCGCGGCGGCCATCTCGGCGGCGGTCTTGTCGCCGATGTGGGGTATGGTTCGGAGCTGCGCGGCGGTCGCGTGCCGGGCCGCGGTCGCGGTGCCGAACCTCTCCAGGAGAGCGGCGGTGAGCTTCGGCCCCAGGCCCGGGATGAGTGCGAGTGCGAGGTGGTCGCGGACGGCGTCGGGGACGGGCGGCATCCCGCGATCGTACCCCGCCGCCCGCCGGCTGTCAGCGAACTTCCGGCGTAAACACCGATGGGGGCCGCGGGCGAGCCGGTCACCCCTCGCCGTCGGCCGCCCCTTTCGGGGGTTCGTCGCCGGGCGGCGCGAGATTCACCCCGCGCCGCACCAGCGCCTGCCGCAACAGGTACTCGATCTGCCCGTTCAGGCTCCGCAGGTCGTCCTCGGCCCACTTCTGAACCGCGGCCAGCACCGCCGGGTCGACCCGCAACAGGAACGCCTTCTTCGCCACGGCCGCACCCCCCGGCTCAGGTGTACAGGGTGCCGGTGTTGAGGACCGGCTGAGGCGTGCTGTGGCCGCACAGCACCACCAGCAGGTTGCTCACCATCGCCGCCCGCCGCTCGCCGTCCAGATCGACCACCTTCGACTGCTCCAACTGCTCCAGCGCGTGCTGCACGATGCCGACGGCCCCGGCCACGATCTGCGCTCGCGCCGCCACGATCGCCCCGGCCTGCTGCCGCTGCAACATCGCGGCCGCGATCTCGGGGGCGTACGCCAGGTAGCTGATCCGCGCCTCGATCATCTCCACCCCGGCCGGCGCCATCCGCGCCTGGATGTCTTGCTTCAACTGGAGCGCCACCTCCTCGATGTGGCCGCGGAGCGAGTGCGACGCCTCCGCCGGGGCGTCGTAGTAGTAGCGACTCGCCAGCGCCCGCAGTGCCGCGTCCGCCTGCGTCTCGACGTAGCCCTCGTATCTGTCCACGTTGAACACCGCGCCGGCCGCGTTCGTCACCTTCCACACCACCACCGCGGCGATCTCGATCGGCGTGCCGTCGGCGTCGTTCACCTTCAGCGGCTGTCGCCGCTGCGTCGCGGCCGCGGTCACGTTCCCGGCGGCGTCCTTCTTCTCCTCGGTCCGCTGGACGCCGGTCTCGAACGTCCGCACCCGCAGGCTCACCCGCGTCCGCCAGTAGAACGGGTTGCCGTAGAAGAACCCGACCTCGCGGACGGTGCCGACGTACGTACCGAACAGCTGCACGACGCGGGCCTGGTTCGGCCCGTTCACGACGAACCCGAACAGGCTCACGAGCCACAGCAATCCCAGCGGCACGATGACCCAGATCAGTAGCGGCTCCCGCCACTTGGCCGCCAGCGCGATCAGCCCGATGACGCCGCCCAGCAGCGCGAGCACCCAGGCCAACCCCATCCACCCCGACCCCAGCCGCAGTTCGCGATCGTCCACAGTGCATCCCCCTGATTGCGGAGTGATATCGTATTGAAATCTTACCAGCCGCTGTGTTGTTCGTCCAGCGCTCGGCCGCATTTTCGGAATCGGGCGGGAATCGAACGGGGTGGCGTGACTGGTTTCTGATACCCGGGAAAAACGCACCGGGGTTATAATCGCCCGCGGGTTGCTTCCCTGCCGCCATCTTCTGCATCGTCCCGGGATTCCGGGTTATTCCCTTCCCGGCGGGGCGGGGCCGTGAGGGTTAAGCCCATGTCCGCCAGGTGCCCCCACTGCGGGGCCGGGCTCGCGCCCAAAGACTTGAAGCCCGGCCGCTACGCCCCCAAGTGCCTCAAATGCCAAACGGCGTTCGTCCTGCACGTCCAGTGGGCGACGTATCCCGACGCCGCCTCGATGGCCGCCGCGCTGGTCCCGCCGACAGTACCCGAGAAGGCCACCGTTCCGACCGCCTCCGGCGAGTTCACCGAGCCGGAAGCCACGAGCCCGGCGGTGCGTCCACCCTCGAAGTCGGTCGTCGTCGGTGTTGCGGTGCGGAACCCGGGTGCCACCGGCGACTTCACCGAGCCCGACGGCCGCGGCGACTTGTCGCCGCCCGCCGTCGTGGCGGAGCGCACCGGCGAATTCACCGACTCGCCCGAACTCGGCGGCGCGACCGGCGAGTTCACGGAGGCCGACGCCCCGGCGGTGCGCCACGCTCCCGACCGGACCGACGCCCTGCCCACCGGCGACTTCACGGCCGCGCCCGGCGGGACGGACAACGACGATTTCAGTGTCGGCCCGAAGCCGGTGCTGAAGCCGAAGGTGAAGCCGAGGCCGATCGCGGCCAAGTCCGGAGACGCCAGCGAGGTCGTCGGCGACGCCGACGCCCCGGCCCGGCTCGGCGGGTACGAGGTGCTGAGGGTGCTCGGCAAGGGCGGCATGGGGGCCGTGCTCCTGGGCCGGCAGATCTCGCTCGACCGCAAGGTGGCGCTGAAGGTGATGCACCCGAAGGTGGCGCAAAACCCCGGCTTCGTGGCCCGGTTCACCCGCGAGGCTTACGCCGCCGCCCAGTTGACGCACCACAACGTCGTCCAGGTCTACGACATCGGCGAGGACCGCGGGCGCCACTTCTTCAGCATGGAGTTCGTCAACGGCCAGTCGCTCGGCGAGCGGCTCAAGGAGGAGGGGAAACTCGCGCCGGAGGCCGCGGTCGGCCTCGTCCTGCAGGCGGCGCGCGGGCTGCGGTACGGGCACACGCAGGGGATGGTTCACCGCGACATCAAGCCCGACAACCTGATGGTCAACGACGAGGGCGTCGTGAAGGTGGCGGACCTCGGCCTCGTGAAGCTGGGCAGCGGCGACCTTCCGCCACAGGCCGGCGGCGCGTCGGCCGGCGGCGAGGACGACGACGACACCCAACTCACCCGTGCCGGCGCCGTGATGGGAACCCCAGCGTACATGGCGCCGGAGCAGGGGAAGGACAGCGGCACCGTGGACCAGCGGGCCGACGTGTACTCGCTCGGCTGTACCCTCTACGTGATGCTCACCGGGCGCCCGCCGTTCGAGGGGAAGACGGCGCTCGAGATCATCAGCAAGCACCAGACGCAGCCGCTCGTGCCGCCCGAGGTGGTGGTGAAACGCGTGCCGAAGGCGCTGAGTGCGATCCTGCTGAAGATGCTGGCGAAGAAGCCGGAAGACCGCTACGCCTCGATGGACGAGGTGATCGCCGCGTTGGAAGGCTTCCTCGGCGTCGAGCGAGGCGGCACGTTCAACCCGAAGGAGTCCCAGGCCGACGAACTGGAGAAGTTCTGCTGCCAGTACAACGTCCGCGGCCGGGGGAAACTCAAGGCCGTCGCCGCACTGGCGTTCGCGGCGGTGTGCGGCCTCGGCGTCGTTGGCGCGGGCCTGGCGGGGATGCCGGCGCTGGCCGGCGGCTTCCTCGGGCTCCTGGTCATGACGCCGCTGGCGTATTTCGTCACGCACGGAATCCTGACCGGCAATGTCGTGTTCACCCGCGCCCGGGCGCTGGCGTTCGGCATGGGCTTCGCAGACTGGCTCATGGTGGTCGGCGGCGGGCTGCTGTTCCTGGCGACGCTCTACCTGTTCGGCCTGCTGTGGAGCTGGGTCGGCTTCGCGGTCGCAGCGGCGGGGCTGGCGGCCGGGCTGTGGTACGCCACCGACCGGGCGGCCGCGCGGGCCCAGAAGGAACCGCTGGACGACGCCCGTAGCCTGTTCCGGTCGATGCGCCTCCAGGGGCTCGACGAGGAGGCGCTGCGGCAGTTCGTGTGCAAGTACGCCGGGCCGAACTGGGAGCCGTTCTACGAGGGGTTGTTCGGGTACGAGGCGAAGTTGGCCGCGCGGGCGTACCGCAAGGGCGACACCGGCGAGCCGTGGGTGAAGCACGGCACCTGGCGCGAGCCGGTGGTGCAGGCGCTCGACGCCAGGCTCGAAGCCCGCCGGCTGGCGCGGGAGCGGAAACACTTGCAGAAGATCGAGGCGAAGGCACTTGAGGCCGAGGGCGTGAGCAAGGCCGAGGCGAAGGCCAAGGCCGCGGAGATGGCCGAGGGGATGGTGGAGCAGGCGGCCGAGGCGACGCAGGCCCGCAAGGAAGGCAAGGAGGTGAGCGTCCGCGAGATGGTAGCCGCCGCGAAGGAACGGCGCCGCCCGAAGCAGGGGGTGAACATCGCCGGCAAGAAGCTGCGCAGCATGGGGCCGAAGTATTTCCTGAACGCTGTGATCGGCCAGCGAACGCGGTTCCTGCTGGGCGCCGCGGTGTTCGCCGCCGGCCTGTTGTGGATGAGCCAGAACGGCCTGCTGAGCAAGGACAACAACGTCCTCCAGAAGCTGACGGCGTTCGACTTCGCGGGGGCCGGTACGGCGCTCGACAAGGCGGCCGGCAAGCCGCTGCAACTGGCCGGCCTGCCAGACGAACTGGTGAAGCCGCTGAGCGGCTATCCGGCGCCGGTAACCGGGTTGCTCTTGATGCTGACAGGGGTCGTTTGCTTCGGCTGGCGGCCGAGTGTGGCCGCGCTTCCTGGCGCGGCATTGGCACTGCTCGGGCCGTCGCTGATCCACGGAGCGGGAGTCGAGCTGCCGATCAGCCCGGAGGCGGTGTGTCTGACCGCGGGGGCGTTACTAATCGCCGTCGGCGGGTGGTTGCTGCGGAGTTAGCACTGCGCGCCCCCGGTCACGGCCGTCCCCGGGCTTCGCCCGCCGCGCCCGCTTTCGCCGCCGCGGTGGTATAATCCGGAAGACACGTCCCCGGAGCCGACCCATGTCGCAGGCGATCGTCGACCCCGGCGAGCTGCGCCGGTTTGCCGCGAACCTGAAGCGGTTCAACGCCGACCTGCAGGCCGACTCGGCCGGCCTTCACAGCCAGCTCGTCGCCCTCGGCGACTCGTGGCGCGACCAGGAACACGAGCGGTTCAAGCAGGAGTTCGAGGAAGTCATCCGCGCGCTCGAGCGCTTCCTTGACCTGTCCGGCGAGTACATCCCGTTCCTCCTCCGCAAGGCCGAGCGGATCGAGGAATACCTGTCGCAGCGGTGACGCCCGATGTCCGCGGACGTGAGATCGATCGCCGCCCTGCGCGACTGGTACGCCGCCCTCGCGGGCTACGGCGAGAGCCTGGCCGAGTCGCTGGCCGGCGTCGAGCTGGAACTCCGCCGCGGGTTCGACTGGCTCGACGAGCAACTCGGCCGCTGGCAGACGGCGGTGCGCGACTGCGAGGAGGAAGTGGTGCAGGCGAAGGCCGAGCTCGCGGCCCGCAAGTTCACCGGCTGGGACGGCCGCGAGCCGGACGCGACCGTGCAGGAGCGGGCGCTCCGCCGGGCGAAGGCGCGGCTCGAATACGCCGAGGACCAGGTGCGGGTCGTGCGGTCGTGGATCGGCCGGCTGCCGAAGCTGATCGACGAGTTGTACCGCGGCCCGGCGAGTCGGCTCGGCGGGTTCCTGGAAGCCGACCTGCCGCGCGGCCTCGCCGTCCTCGGCCGCCAGGTCGAGACGCTCGAGACGTACGCGGGCCTGCGGGCCGACTTCGCCCCCGCCGCCGCCCCGCCGGTACCCCCGCCCCCGCCGCCGGAGGCCGCCCCGTGAGGTTCGGTACGACCCGCAGTCAGGTGTACGACGCCCAGAAAACGGCCCAGGCCCACTGGCTCGCCGTCGCCGACGACTGGAACGACGCCGCCCGCCGCGACCACGACGACACCGTCGTGTCACCACTCGACGCCGGCGTGAGCGAGGTGCTGCGGGCGATCGACCAACTGAGCGTGCTGTTCACCCAGATTCGCGCCGATTGCGAGTACCCGGGGAACCTGTGAGTCCTTCACCATCACCCGACGAGGGCACGGTCGTCCTGCCGGCCGCCGCCGCGCTCCGCTCCATCGCGGCTGCCGACGCCACGCCCGGCGCGGTGGTCCCCGGGTTCGAGCTGCTGGAGGTGCTCAGCCAGGGCGGCATGGGCGTCGTGTACCGCGCCCGCGAGACCGCCCTGAACCGCGTCGTGGCGCTCAAAATGATCGCCCCGGCGGCGCTGGCCATGCCGGACGTGCGCGAGCGGTTCGAGCGCGAGGCCCGCGCCGCCGCCCGGCTCCAGCACCCGAACGTCGTCGCCCTGTACCACACCGGCCTCGACGCCCCCTGCCCGTACCTCGTGCTGGAGTACGTGCCCGGTTTCGACCTGGTACGGCTTGTACGCGAGCGCGGCTCGCTGCCGTGGCGGGAGGCCGTGGAGTACGCCCGGTTGGCGGCCGAGGGGTTGCGGCACGTCCACGAACGCGGCCTGGTCCACCGCGACGTGAAGCCGTCGAACGTCATGGTGGTCCCGGCCGACGGCGCGGAACGGGCCCGCGTCAAGCTCCTCGACCTCGGCGTGGCCCGCACGGTGCTCCCGAACCTGCACCCGTCCGACTCGGCTCTCACCGAGGCCGGCGTGTTCCTCGGCACGCCGGAGTACGTGGCCCCGGAGCAGGCCGAGGACCCGCGCCGGGCCGACGCCCGGTCCGACCTCTACGGGCTCGGCGCCACGCTCTATTTTCTGCTCAGCGGGGTGCCACCGTTCACCGGGCAGACGCCGCTCGAAGCCGTCCGCCGCGCCGCCACCGACCCGCGCCCGTCGCTCCGCGGCCGCCGGCCGGACGTGCCCGCGGCCCTCGACGTCGTCGTCCGCCGCCTCCTCGCGGCCGACCCCTATCGGCGTTTCTCGTCGGCCGCGGACGTGGCCGACGTGCTCGGCCGCGTCCTCCGGGGGGAGCCGCTGCCGCCCGAGCTGTCCGACCCGACCGCCGTCCATCGCCCCACGGGAACGTCCCGCATGGCCGCGAACCAGTACGACCGCTTGCGATCGGCGCTGGCCCGCCTGGCCGACGCCGCGAAGGCCCGCGCCGCCGCCGAGGCCGCCGCCGCCGCCGCGTTCCGCGAGGCGAGCGACCGTGCCGACCGGGAGCTCGGCCGCGCCAAGAAGTCGCTCGCCGCCGCCCGAGAGAAGGAGCAGGCGGCGATTGAAGAGAACTACACACGGGCCGTCGCCGACCTGACCGGGCGGGCCGACGCCGAGTTGTACGCGGCCACCCGCACCCGCGACGAGCGGCTCACGTCGCTGTCGTTGCGGTACAACTCGGCGGAACAGAAGGGGCGGACCGAGTACCAGGACAAGCTGTGGGCGCTCGACTCCGTGCTCGAAGGGTCGCTGAAGCGGGCGGCCGACCAGAAGGAGTCGCTCGGTCGAAAGGCCGCCGCCGCGGAAGAGCAGGTGGCCGGCCTGTGGGCCGAGGCCGGCCCCCTGCTCGAGAAGGCCGGCACCTCTCGCGAGGCGGTGAGCGGCGCGGCCGCCCTCGCGCCGACCGACGACGACCCCATCACCCGCGTGCAGAAGGCCGTCACGGCCGCCGAAGAAGCGATCGAGGTACTGCGGAAGGACGCGGGCGGCAAACTCTTCGTCCTACTCGGCAGCACCCGGCGCCGGCTGTTGGCCGAGGCCGAGGCCGTGGGCGCGCGGCTCGGCGAGGCGGAGGCGGCGGTCGCCGAGTTGAAGCGGTTCGCGGTCGCCGAGTACGCCGCGGAGACCGGGCGGGCGCGCGAGAAGCACGCCCGGAAGCGCCGCGAGGCACAGGAGCACTACGAACCGCTGCTCGCCACCCAGAAGGAGCAGTACGGGGCCGAGCGGGCGCGGATCGGCGCGGAGTTCGAGGCGACCGCGACCGCGGTCCGGAACAAGCGCGGCGTCGAGAGCGCGACGACGGAGAGCGAGTACAAGCAAGGCCGCCGCCTCTCCGCGGCGCGGAACAAGGCCGAGCTGAAGGCGGCCGAGGAGACGCACGAGGACAAGATCGGCTACGCGACCGAGGCCCGCGACGAGGCGTGGGAGCGGCTGTCGGCCGCGTGGCACGGCACCGCCCTCGAAACGACGACGACGCTGATCGCCCTCCGCGCCGAGGCCGCCGCCGACTTCCCCGACTGGGCGACGCTCGCCGGCGGGCGTGCGCTGCCCGCGACCGTCCCCGGCGGCATCCGCTACGGCGTCATGACCGTAGACCCGCACCTGCTCCCCGACGGCGTCTCGGCCGACACCCGACTCGCGCCGCCCCCCGACCTCACGGGGCCGACGCCCGCCTTCCTGCCGTTCCCGGACCGCTGTTCCGTCGTGCTGAAGGCGCGCGACGAGGGCCGCGCCGCGGCGGTCGCGGCGCTCCAGGCGATGATGCTCCGGTTCCTCACCGGCCTGCCGCCGGGGAAGGTGCGGTTCACCATCGTGGACCCCGTCGGCCTCGGCGACAACTTCGCGTCGTTCATGCACCTGGCCGACCACGACGAGAAGCTGGTGACCGGCCGCATCTGGACCGAGCCGCGCGAGATCGAGGCGCGGCTGACGGACCTGACGGACCACGTCGCCAGCGTGATCCAGAAATACCTGCGGAACCAGTACAAGAGCATCGAGGAGTACAACCGCGCGGCCGGCGAGGTGGCCGAGCCCTACCGTGTGCTCGTGGTCGCCAACTTCCCCGCGAACTTCAGCCCCGAGGCGGCGAAGCGGCTCGTGAGCATCGCCCAGAGCGGCCCGTCGTGTGGCGTGTGCGTACTCGTCGGCGTGGACGCGCGGGCGGCGATGCCGCGCGACTTCTTGCTGTCCGACCTCGAAGCGCCGAGCCTCGTGCTGAACTGGAAGGACGGCCGGTTTACGCCGAAAGAGCCGGCCCTCGCCCCGTTCCCGCTGACGGTGGATTCCCCGCCCGACGCCGCGACGGTGGCCCAACTGGTGCGCCGAGTCGGGCAGGCGAGCAAAGACGCGGTCCGCGTCGAGGTGCCGTTCGAGTACATCGCCCCGAAGCCGGACGAGGTGTGGACGAGGAGCGCGGCGAAAGGGTTCGACGTGCCCGTCGGCCGGGCCGGGGCGACGCGGCGGCAGGCGTTCGTGCTCGGCCGCGGCACCGCCCAGCACGCGCTCGTCGCGGGCAAGACCGGCTCCGGCAAATCGACGCTGCTGCACGCCCTCATCACGAACCTGGCGCTGAACTACAGCCCGGACGAGGCCGAGCTGTACCTCATCGACTTCAAAGAGGGCGTCGAGTTCCAGTGGTACGCGACGTACCAGTTGCCGCACGCCCGGGTCGTGGCCATCCAGAGCGAGCGCGAGTTCGGGCTGAGCGTGCTCCAGCGGCTCGACGGCATCCTCCGCGAGCGCGGGGAACGGTTCCGCGACGCGGGCGTGAACGACCTCGCCGGCTACCGCGAGTTTCTGAAGGGCGAGGCGACGTGCCCGCGCATCCTGCTCGTGGTCGATGAGTTCCAGCAGTTCTTCGTCGAGGACGACAAGCTGGCCCAGGAGGCGGCACTGCTCCTCGACCGGCTCGTCCGCCAGGGCCGCGCGTTCGGCCTGCACGTGCTGCTCGGCTCGCAGACGCTCGGCGGGGCGTACTCGCTGGCGCGGAGCACCATCGACCAGATGGCCGTCCGCGTCGCACTCCAGTGCTCGGACGCCGACGCGCAGCTGATCCTCAGCAAGGACAACAACGCCGCCCGGCTGCTGAGCCGGCCCGGCGAGGCGATCTACAACGACCAGAACGGGCTCGTCGAGGGGAACGACCCGTTCCAGGTGGTCTGGCTGTCAGAGGAGAAGCGGGAGAGCGTGCTGCGAGAGCTGGGACGGCGCGCGGCCGGGAAGTACCCGCCGCCATTAGTGTTTGAGGGGAACAGCGCCGCCGACCCGGCCCGCAACCCGGCCCTGGCCCGCGTGCTGGCCGCGGAGGCATGGGCGGAGCCGAAGGCTCCCGCGGCGTGGCTCGGCGACCCGGTGGCGATCAAGGAGCCGACCGTCGCCGTGTTCCGCCCGCAGGGGTCGGCGAACCTGTTGATGATCGGCCAGAACGAGGACGCCGCCCGGGGTTTGTTCGCCGCCGCGTTGCTCGGGCTCGCGGCGCAGGTCGCGCCGGCCGACTCGCCCGTCTTCACCCTGCTCGACGGCACGCCGGACGACGCCGACGACGCCGAGACGCTGCGCCGGCTCGCCGCGAAGTTGCCTGGTCACGCTCGCGCCCCGGACCGCCCCGCGCTGCCGGCGGCCGTCGCCGAACTGGCTGTGGAGGTGGAGCGGCGGGCGAAGGGGGAGGGCGGCCGCACCCCGCGGTTCCTGTTCGTGTTCGGCGTCCACCGGTTCCGCGAGTTGCGGAAGGCCGAAGACGACTACTCGTTCAGCCGCCGCGGCGCCGAGCGCGAGCCGAGCCCGTCCGAGCGCTTCGCCGTTCTGCTGAAGGACGGCCCCGGCGTCGGCGTTCACGTCGTGGTGTGGTGCGACTCCCTGACGAACCTGAACCGCACGTTCGACCGGCCGCTGCTCCGCGAGTTCGGACTGCGGGTGCTGTTCCAGATGAGCCCGACCGACAGCAGCACGCTGATGGACAGCCCGGCCGCGTCGCGGCTCGGCCGCCACCGCGCGCTGTTGCTTCAAGAGGAGCAAGAGCGGCCCGAGAAGTTCCGCCCGTACGGCGCGCCCGAAGCAGGGTGGGTCGATGCGGCAGTGGGCGGGCTCGCGCGGCGTCCGCCTTGGTAGGTCGGGTCGAGTCCGCGAGGCCCGACGTGGGGCGCGTGTCAGCCACGTCGTTCTCGCTACAGGGTGCGCCCGTCGGGCCTCGACGACTCGGCCCGCCCTACAAAGATAGCGGCAAGCCACACCGGATCGACCCACTCCATGCCTTCCGACCGTCTCCCCCCCGGCCCCCGCGGCAGTTCCTGGCTCGGCGGTAGCCTCCGCGACTTCACCGCCCGCCGGCTCGACTTCTTCCTCGACGTGGCCCGCGACTACGGCCCCCTCGCCAGCTTCCGCTTCGGCCCGCGGCGGATGTTCCTGGCGTCCGACCCGGCGCTCATCGAGCAGGTGCTGGTGACCGACGCCAAGCACTACATCAAGCACTTCGGCGCCCGCATGTACAAGCCGGTGCTGGGCAACGGCCTGGTCACCAGCGAGGGCGACTTCTGGCTCCGCCAGCGCCGGCTCAGCCAGCCGGCGTTCCTGAAGCAGCGGGTGCACTCCTACGCCCCGGTGATGGCCGAGTTGACCCGCCGGATGCTGGCCGAGTGGCGGCCCGGAACGCACGTGGACGTGGACTACGAGTTCAGCGGCCTGACCAGCGCGATCGCCCTCAAGACGCTGTTCGGCCTCGAAAGCACGGAGGACCGGGCCACGTTCGTGGATGCACTGCGGGAAGCGTTCGACCTGATGAGCGCACGGTTCCGCACCGTGTTTGCCGTGCCGCGCTGGGTGCCGACGCCCGCCAACCGCAAGCTGAAGCGCGCCATCCGCCACCTCGACGCCGTCATGGACGGCTTCATCGCTGCCGGGAAGAAGCGCGCCGCCGAGCGCGCAGGGCATGGGAGTGCGGCCGGCGAGGCGGTCGATCTGCTGACGCGGCTGCTGGCCGCGCGCGACGAGGACGGCTCGGCGATGACGCCGCGGCAACTCCGCGACGAGGCGATGACGCTGTACCTCGCCGGCCACGAGACGACGGCCCTGACCCTGAGCTGGGCGTGGCTGCTGCTGGCGCAAAACCCCGCCGCCGAGGACCGGCTCGTTGCCGAGTGGAAGGCCGTACTCGGCGGCCGCTCGCCGACGCCCGACGACCTGCCGAACCTGCCGTACACGGACGCCGTGATCGCCGAGGCGATGCGCGTCTACCCGCCGGTTTACCTCATCGGCCGCGAGGCGACGAGGGAGTTGGAACTCGGCGGC
The DNA here is from genome assembly GCA_046350095.1 of Gemmataceae bacterium. Classification (GTDB taxonomy): domain Bacteria; phylum Planctomycetota; class Planctomycetia; order Gemmatales; family Gemmataceae; genus Urbifossiella. The sequence goes on along the minus strand of JAXMBA010000007.1, from coordinate 11,476 downwards.
TACCGGGTGAAGAAGGGGTACACGATCTTCATGAGTCAGTGGGTCAACCACCGCGACCCGGCGTACTTCCCGGACCCGGGGGCGTTCAAGCCGGAGCGCTGGCTCGACGGGCTGGCGAGGCGGATCCCCAAGTACGCGTACTACCCGTTCGGCGGCGGCCCGCGGGTGTGCATCGGCAACACGTTCGCGCTGATGGAGGCGGTGATCCTCCTGGCGACGGTCGGCCAGCGCTACCGGTTCACGCTCGACCCCGCGGCGGTCATCGACTTCGACCCGCAGATCACGCTTCTGCCAAAGTACGGCATCCCGGCGACGCTAGTTTTACGCTGACGCGTGTCACACGTCCGCGGGGCACACCGTCTCGGCCTCGGACCGGTCGGCGAAGCCGAGGTGCCAGCCGTCCGCCGGCGGCGGGGCGAACTCGGCCAGACCCGCCTCGATCTTCGCCAACTCCCGCGCCAACTCCGCGCACCGGGAGCCCGCGCCGTTCAGCTCGCCGCGCGTGCCGATGTCCTCCAGTCCCCGCGCCGCCTCGGTCGCGCCGGGCTGGCTGAAGAACGCCACCATTCCTTTGATGGTGTGGGCCGCGTCCCGGACGCCGTCGGCGTCGCCGTCGCTGATCGCGGCCCGGAGCGCGGCCATCTGCGTGTTGCAGTCCTGGTAGAAGACGCCGACCAGCTGGCGGAGCACGTCGCGGTTGCCGCCGACCCGTTCGAGCACCGTCGTGCGGTCGAACGTCGCGTCGGCCGGTGCCAGGACTTCGTTCGTGTCCTGGCGGTGCCGCGAGTTCGTGTCCTCGGCCCCCGACTCGGTGGGCGCCGCGACGCGCCGCAGTACGGTGAGCAGGTCGTCGTCACGGACCGGCTTCGACACGTACCCGTCCATTCCGGCGTTGAGGCACTCCTCACGGGTTCCGGACATGGCGTGCGCGGTGAGGGCCACGATCGGTAGCCGGCGGCGGCCGCCGGCCTCGGAGCGGCGGACGGCCGAGGCCAGCTCGAAGCCAGTCATGTCTGGCATCCGCAGGTCGGTGAACATCAAATCGAAGGAGCGATCGGCGAGGGCCGAGAGCGCCTCACGCCCGTCGGCGGCGACGGTGACACTTTGACCCCACCGGTCAAGCCTCATCGCGGTGACCCGCTGGTTGAACGGGTTGTCCTCCACCACCAGAATCCGCAACCCGGTCGGACCAGCCGGCGGCTGTGGCGTTGGTACCCCCCCGGTGCGCTGCGTCGGGTCGACGGCGAGCTGGAGTACGCGGGCCAGGTCGGCCCGGCGGACCGGCTTTCGCAGGTGGGCCACGCCGAGCTCCCGGCAGCGCTCCACGTCCCGCGGCAGGTCGGCCGAGGAGAGTAGCACCACCACCGACCGTGCGAGACGGCGGACGGCGGCCCGCTCGGCGAGCACGAAGCCGTCCGGCTCGGGGAGGGTGGCGTCGACCAGCAGCAGTGAAAACGGCGTACCTTCCGCCGCCGCGGCTTCCAGAGCTGCCAGCGCGGACGGCGTGTCGTCCACGGCCGTCGGCGGGAAGTTGAACCGCTCGAGCATTCCGGCCAGGGCGAGTTGCGTCGTCGGGTTGTCCTCGGCCACGAGGACCGGGCCGCCCTCGGTCAGGTAGAAGTCGGACAGGGAGAGCGACGCGTGCGAGTGGCTCGGCACCCCGAACCGGGCGGTGAAGTGGAAGGTGCTGCCGCGGCCGACGGTGCTCTCGGCCCACACCTCGCCGCCCATCAGCCGTACGAGGTGCGCCGAGATGGTGAGGCCGAGGCCGCTTCCGCCGTACTTCCGCGAGGTGCCGCCGTCGGCCTGCGTGAACGGCTCGAAGACGGCTTGCAGCTTGTCCGACGGGATGCCGATGCCGGTGTCCACGACGCTGAACAGCAGGTCCGCCACGCCGGCCGACCGCTCTCGCACGCGGACGCGGACGAACACCTCGCCGCTGTGGGTGAACTTGACGGCGTTGCCGACGAGGTTCACCACCACCTGGCGCAGCCGGCCGGCGTCGCCGACGAGCACGTCGGGCACGTCCGCCGGGAGGTCGCAGCCGAGTTCGAGCCCCTTCTTGTGAGCCCGCAGGGCCAGACCGTGCAGCGTGTCGTCGAGCACGGCGCGGAGGTCGAAGTCGGCCGCGTCGAGGTCAAACTTGCCGGCCTCGATCTTCGACAGGTCGAGGAGGTCGTTGATGACGCCGAGCAACGCCGTGGCCGACTCGCCGACGATGCCGAGACACTCGCGCTGCTCGCCCGTCAGCCGACCGCCCTCGAGCACGAGCTCGGTCATCCCCAGGATGGCGTTCATCGGGGTGCGGATTTCGTGGCTGACGTTGGCGAGGAACTCACTCTTGGCCCGGTTCGCGGCCTCGGCCGTCGCCCGCGCTTGCTCGACCGGTGTGAGGTCGTCGAACGTGGCCAGCGCGCCGCGACAGGTGCCGTCGTCGGCGAGGATGGGCGTGGAATTGACCGCCAGCGTCTTCCCCTCGCCGGTCCGGAGCCCGAGGATCTGCCCGGTCTGCGGCGCGGCGTCGCGAAGCACCCTGACCCACGGGTGGTCCGCCTCGGAGATCGGCACCGCCCCCGCGGACCACGGCAGGTCGGACGCCTTGCGGCCGCGCAGGTCGTCGGCCGGCACGCCGACCGCTCGACCGAAGGCGTCGTTGGCCAGGGCGATGACGCCGTGCCGGTCCAACACCACGACACCCTCGGAAAGGGTGTTCAGCGTCGCCTTCACGCGGTCGGGCACCACGCGGGCCTCGGCCAGATTGATCTTGCGCAGCACGGTCCGCAGGTAGACCGCGGTGGCGACAAACCAGCCGACCGAGCAGAACGCCAGGAGCGGGACCATCGACCCGCCCGCGTACCGCCACGCGCCCGAGAACGGCAGCGGCCGGCACGCCACCTCGACGCGCGCCCACGCGCTGCCGTCCGTCTTCGGAACCTCGGCGTGTAGGTGGGTGGGCGTCGCCGTGTCGGTCGCGTCGGCCCAGTGGTGGGTGTGCCCGCCGGTGTCGGCGACGAGGCGGCCGTCGGCGTTGCGGATGCCGATCGACAGCACTTCGGGGCTGCGGCGGGCGACCGCCCGGGCGAACGCCTCGGCGGCGGCCGGCGACTCGCCGCGGTACGACAGGACGGCGCACTCGACGGCCACCGCCTCGCACACGGCCTGCCGGCGGGCGAGTTCGGCCGCGTCCGGGTCCGCGAGCACGCCGACGTTCCGCGCCAGGAACAGCACGCAGAGGAGGAGGCTGACGAGGCCGACACAGACGCGATTCATTGCGGGGGCTCGGGGTGCGTGGTCAGCCGACCATCGCCTGCAGGGAGTCGTCCGGGCCGACGTCGCGGGGCCGCTTGGCGTCGCGCTCCCAGGTGAAGATGACGTCCAGCGGGTCGAACCTCCGCAACACCGCCGGGCGAGCCAGCAGGGCGCTGAGGAACCAGTACACGGCCCGCGTGTTCAGTAGCACCATCCCGGCGACCGCAACGGTGCCGGACACGACGATGGAGTCGACGGCGGCCCGCCCCGCCGCTTCGGCGCGGAGTTCCTCGCGGACGCGGTCCAGGGGCGCGAGCAGCGTCGCGGGCACGATGACGGGCTCTGGCGGCGTCTCGATCGAAGGCACGATCGGCGCCGTCGCCGTAGCGGGGACCGCGGGCGGCAACACCGCGACGGTTGCCGGTGCCGGCGGCTCCGGCGACGGGGGCACGGGTTGGGGTAGAGTGGCGGGGGGCGGCTGCGGCGCCGGCGATGGTGCCTCGGGCATTACTGGACCGTCGCTGGCGGCGTACACACGACCAGTATCGGCCGCGGTCGGCGTGCCAGCCGGCTGATAACTTCCGGTCGGGGTGCCGGACGAGACAGCGGGCACCGGGCTGACGGTTCCCGCGGTACCGCCACCGAACGGGCCGACAAAGTCGGACGAGTTCGAGGGTGCCGGCGAGACCGAGACGGGTAGCGCGGCAGGAATCGTCGGCACGGCCACGCCGGTCGGCGTGGGCTCGGGTGTTGGGGTCGCGGGGACTGGAGTCGGTTGAACCGGTGCCGTCGGAGTTCCGCTCCCGGTCGGCGACGATGGTGGGGGAGCGGGTGGTGGCGGCACGTTCGGCGCGGGCGGGTTCGACACCGTTACCGTCACCTGGACCAGCCCCGAGATGAGTTGCCCGTCGCTGACGCGGTAGGTGAAGGTGTCAGTCCCGTGAAACCCGGCGTCCGGTGTGTACGTGAATGACCCGTCGGCCGCGACCGTGACGGTCCCGTGGGCGCCGCCCACGACGAACCCGGCAGCCAGCACGTCGCCGTCGGGGTCGGAGTCGTTCGCCAGCACCGTCGCGGCCGAGACTGTGACCGGTGTACCGGCGACGGTGGTGACGGTGTCGGCCCCGCCGAGCGGAGCTCGATTGGCACTGTGGACGACGATTCGTACCCTCGTGCCGCCGGTCACTCCGCCGCCGTCCGCCGCCTTGTACCCGAACGAGTCGGTCCCGCTGTACCCTAGGTCCGGCGTGTACGTGAACGAGCCGTCGGGGTTGAGAGTGAGCGTGCCGTGGCTCGGGTCGCTGTTGAGAACGGCCGTGAGTGTCCCGATTCCCGATGGGGTGTCGTTGGCCAATACGCCGGGTGCGGGCACCATCAGGGTACCGCCGGAGGCGACGGCGTAGTCGTCGTCCGCCGCAGCCGGCCGGGCGACCGCGCGGCCGACGTTCAGCGTGACGGTGGCGACGCCCGACACGCTCTTCCCGTCGGACGCGCGGTACGTGAACGTGTCGGTGCCGGTGAACGCCGGGTCGGGCGAGTACAGGAATGATCCGTCCGCGTTCAAGACGAGCGTGCCGTTTACAGGCCCGGCGACGGCCATCGCCGTGAGCGCGTCCCCGTCGGCGTCGGCGTCGTTGCCGAGCACACCCGCCCCGCTCAGCGGCGTGCCCTGCGGTGTCGAAAACGTGTCGTCAGCAGCCGTTGGCGAATCGTTCACCGGCACCACCGTGAGGGTAACGGTGGCCGGGAGCGAGGTCAGGCTGCCGTCGGTCACGCGGTAGGTGAACGAGGTCGTGCCGGACCAGTCGGGCGGCGGCGTGTAGGTGAACGCGCCGCCGGTTGTCAACACGAGCGTGCCGACGGCAGGGCCGGCCTCCAGAAGCACCGTCAGGGTGTCGCCGTCCGGGTCGGTGTCGTTGCCGAGGAGGCCGGGGACGCCCGCCGAGAGGATTGTGTCCTCCGCCCCCACGTAAGCGTCGGGCGACGCCACCGCCGCACGGTTAGCTCCGGCGACTGTCACGACCACAGTCGCCGGGGCGGACGTGAGGGTGCCGTCGGTCACGACGTAGGTGAACGAGTCGGTGCCTGTGAAGCTCACGGACGCGGTGTACACGAAGGAGCCGTCCGGGCTGAGGAGCAACAGGCCGCTCGACGGCTGCGTCACGGCGGACGCGACGAGCACCGCCCCGCCGGGGCTCAGGTCGTTCCCGAGAAGACCCCCGGGTGCGCCGACCACCAACTCCAGGGAACGGACACTCGTGCGCACGGCCGTCGTGTAGGCATCGTCCACGGCCGTCGGCGGGGTCGTGTCAACGGCCACGACCAGCGCGGCTGGCATGGCCGGCGCGGCTGAGATCATCGCCCCGCCGCCCGCCCCCGAGGTGTCGAACGCGGCGACGTACGTCACGTCTTCTGGGCCGCTCAGCATCACTGGTGCGGACGAGTCCGCGGCGGCCGTGACGGGGGCCGGTCGGGGGCTAAGGGTGGCGAGCGGGAAGTCCACGACTGCGAGCGGAAGCGGGCCGGCTACCGCCGCCGCTGTCACTGCGGCAGGCGACGGGGCCAGGCTTGCGCTCGGCTGGACGCGGGACTCCAGAGCTTCGACGGCGAGCCGGCGGCGGGCGGGGGGGACGTGGGTCATGCCTCGAATCAGGGCGGGTGGCTTAACCCTTAGAACGCCCTTCGCCCGATGCGGCAATTACGCCGAGCGGTTTCGGATAACCCGGCCACGAATTCAGGCCGGGGCAGAAATCGGCAGCCGGCGAAACCGCCGTGCTCGGTTCCCGCTTGAACGCGCACCGGCGTGACCTAGATTTGATCGACCGGTCCGCCCACCGGCCGCGGGGTCTCTCGCCCATGAAGGTGCTCATCGCCGACGACAACCACTTCTACCGCTGCGCGCTCGAAGCGACGCTCCGGGAGTGGGGGTACGAGGTGACCGCCGTCGCCGACGGCGAGGCGGCGTGGGCCGTGCTCCAGTCGGACGCAGCCCCCCGCATTGCCATTCTCGATTGGATGATGCCGAAGGCCGACGGCGTGGAGGTCTGCCGCCGGCTCCGCGCGACTCCGCGGCCCGAGCCGACCTACGTCATCATCCTCACCTCGCGCGACGGCAAGACGAGCGCCGCCGAGGCCCTCGAGGGAGGGGCCGACGACTACGTTACAAAGCCGTTCGACCGCGGCGAGCTGGCCGCCCGCCTGCGCGTCGGCCGGCGGATCGTCACGCTGCAAACGAGCGAGACGGTGGTCTACTCGTTCGCCCGCGCCGTGGACGGCAAGAGCCCGTTCACCCGCGGGCACTCCGAGCGCGTGAAGGGGTACGCCCTGGCCCTCGCGTCCCGTCTCGGACTGTCGGGCGCGGACCAGGAGTTGCTGCGCCGCGGCGCCATCCTCCACGACATCGGCAAGATCGCCGTGCCCGACGCCATCCTGAACAAGGCCGGCCCGCTGACGCCCGACGAGATGGCCGTCATCCGCGAGCACCCGGTGCAGGGCGTGCGGATGATCGAGCCGATCGAGTCGGTCCGCGACGTGATCCCGCTCGTCCGCTGGCACCACGAGCGGATGGACGGCGCCGGCTACCCCGACCGCCTGCCCGGAGAGAAGATTCCCGTGTTGGTGCGGGTGCTGGCCGTGGCCGACGTGTACGACGCGCTGAGCAGCGACCGGCCGTACCGCGCGTCGCTGCCGCCGGACGTCTGCCTGTCCATACTGAGAAAGGACGCCGTCGGCGGTGGGCTCGACGAGGAACTCGTCGAGGAGTTTTGCGCCCTTCCGATGCACGAGCTGAACAGGAGTGGAGGCGGGCCGGCCGTGCGTCTCCACGAGCGCACGCCGGGTACGATGCGGATGAAAGCCGCTCAGGTTTAATTCACCGTCCCGAACGCGACGGCGCCGAGGTGCTGGTCGCTCTTGTGCGTCTCACGCCACCGCACGCCGTCGTCGGAGCGGACCAGCCGGCCACGCCAGCTCGCCCCCACGAACACGCCGTTTCCGAACGCCGCCGCCTGCGGTCCGTTTTCCGTCGCGTGCCGCTCCCAGCGGCGGCCGTCGGCCGACGAGTACGTCACCGTCGCGCCGATCGCCACGAACTGGTTCCTGGCGTAGACGACACTGTTCAGGTGCTCCCCCTCCTCCCCGCGGACCGGCTCCGACCACGCCACCCCGTCCGCGCTCGTCATCCGCAGCCCGTGCAGGCCGACGCCGACGAACACGCCGTTGCCGAACGCCACGTCCACGAGCGTGTCGAGGGCGCGGGTCGCCGGGGCGTCGGTCCAGGCGCGGCCGTCCGGCGATGCGGCGCGGCGGCCGCGGTCGCCGACGGCGACGAACCGACCCGCGCCCCACGCGGCGCGGCGCAAGATGTGGCGGCCGGGGATGTCGTGCGGGCCGTCCCAGGCGATGCCGTCCTTCGACAGCATCACGAACGGCTTCGAGTTGCCGACCGAGCCGGGATCGCCGCCGAGGCCGAGGAACGAGCCGTCGCCGAACGCCAGCCCGCGGAGGTACTGCACGTACTTCGCCTCGTGCTTGCCCGCCCGCCAGGCGCGGCCGTCGGCCGTGGCCGCGAGGATGTTGTCGCCGCCGTAGCTGCCGACGGCGACGAGCAGGCCGTTCCCCGCGGCCGCGGCGCGGTACGTCTCGCCTTCGCGGCCGGCGTGACGCTCGGCCCACGTGACGCCGTCCGCGGACGCGAGGCGGACACCGTCCTGGCCGGCGGCAATGAACAGCGGGCGGGGCATGGGAGGGATCAGGTGAGGTCGGGGAGGCGGCCGTCGTAGCGGCGGTGGGCGCTGGTGTGACTCTCGCCGAAGCGGCCGACCTTCGCCCCCATCCGGTCCAGCAACTCGACGTACAGGTTGGCGACCGGCGTCTGCGGCGTGTACGCCACGTGTCGGCCCGGTCGAACCGAGCCGCCGCCCTTGCCGGCCAGCACCACGGGGTAGTCGCGGGTGCCGTGGCCGCCGTCGGCCATGTACGAGGTGTACAGCAGCAGCGTGTTGTCGAGCAGCGAACTGCCGCCCTCGTCGATCGCCTTCATCCGTCGCACGGTCTCGGCGAACAGCTTCGTGTACCAGGCGTGGATCTGCCGCAGCGCCTCGCGGGCGATCGGGTCGGCGTCCTCGACGCGGCCGGCGTTCCCCTGGTGCTCCAGCGTGTGGCAGTGAGTCTCGTAGCCGACGGTGACGACGCCTGGGAACAGCGCCTCGTCGCTGCCGCAGGCGAACGTGCAGACGCGCGTCGTGTCCGTCTGGAAGGCCAGCACCATCAACTCGGCCATGAGGCGGATGTAGTCCTCGTGCCGCTCCGGGTCGCGGGACACCGGGTTGGTGATCTGCCAGATCGGCACGTTCGCCGCCGGGAGGTTGCCGGGCAAGTTGAGGCGCGACGGACCGGGGTTGAGCGCGTCTCGCGCTTCGATTTGCTGCCGGGCCTCGCCGAAGGAGACGCGGCGCTCGATGGCACGGACGGCTTCCAGGTACTGGTCGAGCCGCCGCTGGTCGGCGGCGCCGAGGCCGCGGCGCAGGTCGTTCGCCTCCTCGCGGACCAGGTCCAGGACGCTGCGCTCGGGCGTGTCCGGGCGCGTCGTCGGGGCGGGAGGCGGGGTCGAAGCGCGGGCCGCCCAGTTCGGCACCACCGGCCGGCGGCCGCGGAACATGCGGTCGAAGATGAGCCGCGGGTTCGCCTCGAACGGAACCGGGACGTCGGCCGCGCGAAACGAGTACTTGTTCTCGTGCCCGGCCAGGCCGATTTCCAGCGACGGCAGGAACGTCTGGCCCCCGACCGCCCGCGCGGCCACCTGATCGACCGACGGCCCGGCGACGAGTTTACCGTCCACCTTTCGGACGACCTCGGCGCCGGTGAGGTGGAGTAGCGAGCAGTGCTCGTGGGCGTTCAAGCCGCCCTCGCTGCGGCCGTGGTGGCTGAGGCCGGAGAGGATCAACAGGTCGTCGCGGGCGAACTCCAACGGCCGGAGGATCGACGGCAGCCTGTCCGGGAGGCGGCCGGTTTCCTTCGGCTTCCACGATTCGAGAACAGTCCCGCCGGTGACCGTCCAGATGCCGAGGCGGGTCGGCGGCTTCGGCGACGCCGCGGGGGCGAGCTGTTCGAGGAACGGCAGTGCGACGGTGGCGCCGGCAGTGCTCAGGAACATGCGGCGGTGCATGACGGCTCCGAAACAAGAATTTCACGCAATCTCACAATGCCGCAGTGAAGAAAGAGTACCACAGGTCCAACCGCTTGTCCGCTTTGCTGATCTACGTCTCCGCGTGAAGTTGCCCTATTCTCCACGCTCGTTCCGTCGGTGTCCGAAGGGGTAGCTCCGGACCAGCCCGAGAACCAGTGTCGAGAAGTTGTACTTGTCATTTAGCTCCGCCGTGATCGCTCGCACGGCCGCCGCGTCCGGCGCCGCCAACTCCCGACCCAGGGCGTAGCTCAGCAGTTTCTCCGTCAGGTTCTCGGCGAACCGGTCCTTCCGCTTGAGCAGCACCTGCCGCAACTCCCGGGCCCCGTCGAACGCTTCGCCACCAGGGAGCCTGCCGGAGGTGTCAATGTCCTTGCCGCTCCTTCGGAACCGGCCGACGGCGTCGAAGTTCTCCAGGCCGAAGCCGAGCGGGTCGATCTTGGCGTGACACCCCGCGCACGCCGGCCGCGCCGCGTGCTGCGCCAATTGCTCGCGGAAGGTCTTCACGTCCTTCCCCTTCTTCGCCTCGTCGATCTGCCCGGCGTCCGGCGGCGGCGGGGGCGGGGGCGTGCCGAGGATTACGTCCAGCACGTACTTCCCGCGGAGTGTCGGGCTCGTGCGGCTGGTGTGCGACGTGACCGCCAGCACCGCCCCCATGCCGAGTACGCCGCCGCGGGCAGACTCCGTGTGCTTCACCTTCCGCAACTCCGGTCCGCTCACGCCGGGGATGCCGTAGTGCCGCGCCAGGTCGGCGTTGACGTACGTGTAGTCGGCGTCCAGCAACTCCAGGATGCTGCGGTCCTCGGTGCGGAGGCCGTCGAAGAATCGGGCGGCCTCGTCGTGCATGGCGCGGCGCAGCTGCGGCGTGAAGGTCGGGAAGAACTCGACCGACGGCCGGGCGTCCGGGAGCTTGCGGAGTTGCAGCCACTGGGCCGCGAACGACTCCGTGAGTGCCTGTGCCTTCGGGTCGGCGAGCATCCGTCGCGCCTGCTTCTCGACGCCGAGGGCGTCGTTCAACTCGCCGCGGTCGGCGGCCGCGAACAGTTCGGCGTCCGGCATCGTGGACCACAGGAAGTACGACAGCCGCGTCGCCAGTTCGTGACCGCTCACACGGTAGGCGTCGGCGCCGGGCCGGTCGCGTTCGACGCGCAGGAGGAAGTTCGGCGACACCAGAAGTGCCTTGAGTACCGGCCGGAGTGCTGTGGGTAAGTCCGCGCCGCCGGCGGCAGCGCGGTCGAAAACGATTAACAGTCGGTCCAGCTCGCGCGCTTCGACGGGGCGACGGTAGGCACGGCGGGCCAGCGGTTCGATGACCCGCCGTGCCGAGTCGCGGGGCTGGAGGCCGGCAGTCTCGGGGAACACTCGCTCGAACGGCGTCGGCCCCTTGGCGGCCTTCGCGCCCTTCTTCGGGGCGGTGGCGTACAGCGCGTCGAGGATCAGGTCGGCGGCTGCGAAGTGCTTCTCGACGAGTGCGTCGGTGACGGTCAAGGCCGCGGCGAGGTTGTCGAACGAATCGCCGGCCACGTCGTCGGTAATGCCGACGGCGCCCGCGGCGTCGAGGTCCACGCCGAGGAGGTCGCGGACGGTGCGGTTGTACTCGTAGCGGTTGAGCCGCCGCACGACCGACCGGCCCGGGTCGGGCCGGCGCCGGTCCTGCTCGTCGGCAGCGTCCAGCCGCGACGTGATCCACTTCACCAGTTCGGTGCGCTGCCCCGCGGTCGGCTGCTTCGCCCCTTCGGGCGGCATCTCGCCGGACTTGAGCTGCTCCGCGACGGCTCGCCACAGCTTCCGCTCGCGCAGTACAGCCGCTTCGTCGGCGAACGGGGTGAGGTTCACGCCGCCCTTCGACGCCTTGTCGCCGTGGCACCGGCCGCACAACTCTGTGACGCGGGCGCGGACGTCGGCAAAGCCGGCCGTCGCAAGAGGTTGTCGGGCGGGTGTTGGCGAGGCGAACCAGCCGACGACGGCGGCCAGACAAGCGAGAAAGATGTGCTGCTGTGGCATCGGTCGGATGCGGTTGGTGCGGGCGTTGTGCCCCGAAAC
>JAXMBA010000006.1:0-466202 GCA_046350095.1 Gemmataceae bacterium | reverse complement strand
CGTTCCGGTCACGATTTTTCCCGGCTTGTGACTGCCGCCAATCGGGGGCTACACCCCTTACTGCTCAGGACGAAGTGCTTCGGCTGGCGTCGGGGTCGGACTCTGCGGGAGAACAATCACACCTCTGGCGGTGCGTTCGGAGTGAGAACACCCTCGTCAGGCATCTGTATGCCCGGCGAGTGGGTCGGGGAGTCTCGTTTGGTGTGATTGAGATCAGCGTACCGTCGGCCCCTCCCGTCACGCGAGTCGGGAGCCGGGCCGACTGGCAACTAAGGCTTACTTTTTCGCGGCTGCCATCTCGTCCCAGACCTGCTTCAGCCGGTGCTTGCCGACGTTCACCACCTCTTCCACCACGTCGCACGAGACGCACCGCAGGCCGAGCCGGAGGCAGCAGGCGGCGGTCGTGAAACCGCCGCCGAACGGGTCAACCACCAGTTCCCCTGGCCCGGCCAGGGCCTTCAGCCAGTGCGTCGTCTCGGCCTCGGTGCGTTGCCAGTCGTGGTGATCCTTCGGCTCCCGCCCGGTGCGGAGCACGTCGGCGTAGTGAACCGGCCTGGGTGCCGGCTCGCCATTCGTGAACAGCAGGATCGACTGGTGGCACACCTTGAACCCGCCGATCACCCGCCCGTGGCCGGCGTCGTTGTTCACCACCACCAGCCGCCGCGGCTTCGTGAACCCGACGAGGTGCTCCCGGAGCACGTCCTTCGCCTCGTCCTCGAACTCGGTGCCGGGGTACACGCCAAGGACGCCGCCCGGCTTCAGCCACTCCCCGGCGAACGCGGCCAGGTGGGGGTACACGCCGAGGGCCAGGGCGTCCCACGGCGGGTCGGCCCAGAACAAACTCACGTCGCCCGGACGGTGGCCGAGACCCCGGAGCTTGGCGTCGAGGTCGCGGAAGTCGCAGTGGAGGAGGTGGACGTTCTCCGGGCAGGCCGTCCCGGCACCGAGCCGGGCCATGCCCTCGCGGCGTTGGTCGGCTACCGCCTGCCGGAGCATCCGCGGCGAGTGCCCCTTGGCCGCGATGTCCGTGGCGGCGGACAGGAGCCGAGCGTTCTTCTTCGCCTCCGAGCGGTTGTGCGAGATCACGATGGGGAGGCCCTTCGTCTGGCCCCGCCCGCCGAGGGCGAGGAACTGGTGAATTTCACCAGTTTCCTCCAGGGCGGCTCGCTGCCCCTGCACCGTGTTCTTGTCCACTCCGACGAGCCGGGCGATCTCCCGGTTCGACCAGTCCGGGGTGATCCGCAGTTGGTGCTGAATCGCCTCCTGCCGCTCCTCGCGGGTGGCGAGGCCCCCGTCGCAGTACCGCCACAGGCGGATCAGCCCTTCGACCTCGGCCCGCTCGAACCGGTCGCCCAGCCGCACCTGGACGATGTGCCGGGGCGGCTTGCCGAGTGCCCGGAACGCCCGGTAGTCGTCGTGTCCGTACACCACACGTCCGAGTTCGTCCACCACGATCCGCCCGGCCCAGGTGCCGGTGGCGATGGCGTTCGTAATCGCCGCCAGGCGTTCGGGCGGGGCCGGGGGCAGGATGTCCCAGAAGACGAACCGCTGGTCGTCCAGGTCGAAGTCGAGCAGGTCGTGGAACCGGTCGCCGGTCTTGTCGAACACGATGGCATCCCCTCCGCTCCCTTCCGGGTCGGTCACAGGTTGCGGCAGAGGTAGTGCGGTGGACGCAGGGAGCGTAGAGCGTCCACAGCCCGGCCAGTGCCGAGTGCCTGTGGACACGCCCCAACGGGAGGGGAAGACGCCTGGTTCCGGGTCACGACTGGTCGGGGGCGGGCTTTGGTAGCCCTGAGCCGGGTGTCGGCTCGGTGCCCCGACCGTAGGGGAGTACACCCCATATCGCCGGTAAGCTGCCAGGCGGCGGTGTCGGCCACACCTCGGAGAGTCCCCTCTCCGATTGGTGGCCTTCGCACCCTCTGGCTAAGAGGGTGCCCTTCATGCCCGTCATTATAGGGGAACTCGTCCGCCGCCGGAAATGACTTGCGGCAAGATGGCCGGCTTGAAACACGACCACCCGCCGAGGACGGCGGGTGGAGCGTAGGGCGACCCGCAACGGGTGTCAAACCGGCGAACGTCGCGGCTTACCTGGGCAGCAGGTGGCCGTTGACCAGGACGGGCCTGATGAACACCGCCTTCCGCCCAGTCCGCCCGGCCCCGACCGCCACCCGTCGCCAGTGCCCCTTCCGCCAGTGCGGGGTCTTCGGCGTGCCGTCGGCGTCCGGGTTCGGGTCCGCCGGGGGTTGCTCCCGGTCGAACAGCTTGACCTCCTGGGCGAGTGTGAACACGCTCGGCAGTCGCCGCAGCCGGCTGCGGAGTTCCTCCACCTTGTCCTTGTCCCGGTCTTTCCTGGCCCGCTTGATCCGCTCTCGCAGGGTGCGGGCCTGGGCGGGGTTCGCCGGCCCGACCAGCCGGTGCCCGCCCGCCGCCAGCATCAGGAAGTTGAGGGCGGCTCGGACGAACGGGGCGAACGACGCCCCCCGGCCACCGACCCGCCCCAGCACCTCCTCGACAGTGCTCTCGTTGACCGGCAGGTACAGGAAGTCGCAGAGGATGTCGTTCTGCGTCTCCGGCAGGACGATGTTGACGGTCAGGACGCCGTTCTCCTGGACCGCGACGACGAAACCGGGCCGGACCGGCACCGCGTCGGTCGGGGACGGGATGATCCGGTCGGCGGCGTAGTCGGGCGGGAATTCGACCACGCACACCGGGAACGGCAGATTGATGTCGGCGGCGGTCAGCCCGACCTCGACCTGCTCCAGCGGCTCGCACTCGCGGGCGGTCGGGCGGAACAACTTCGGCCCGGCCAGGATCACCCGGCCAACGGCGGCATAGAGTGGGGTGTCGTCGCCCCCGCCGGTCGCCTCCTCCCTGGCCTGCATGTACAGGCCGAGGAGCCGGTCGGACTGGACGCGGACCTCGTTCGGCGGGGGTGCCGGGTGGAACGACATGCCGTTGGCGATGAGGACGAACGGGGAGGCGTGCGGGCGTAGGGCTTTGGGGGATCGGGCCTCGACGGCGGCGACGTACTGCTCGAACGGCCCCGGCCCGCTCCAGGGTTTGCCCGCGGTGTGGACGACCGGCCAGTTGCTCTCCATGTGTGACCTCCGACGCGACCCGCCGGCAGGCACACGCCGGGTCGCACGGGGGCGACCGCACGGCGGGCCGGGAGCCGGAGGGGCTGGTGTGCCGCCCGGTGGCGGCGTGGACGTACCTGGCCGGGGCCTCAACGCGAGGGCCGTAGACCGGAACAGGTCGTGGGGGTGACAGCACCGACGAGAACGTGAAGGCCGGTACGAACCGGCTCCGCGGCCTCCGGGTCGGAGGCCCATTCGGTGGGTGCTGTCTGGGGTTGGCGAGGCGATCCGGGAATGCCGGAAACGCCCGCGGGTTGAAGTGATGGAGGCCGGATACCGCTCCGGCTCCGCAGCGGGTCGGTGCAACCGTTCCCGCCTGCGTCTGTCATTGTAGTCGAACCTTCGCTGCCCCGGAAAAAGTATTTTTGACCCGTGCCCGATAACCCGGTGGCCGGGGAGGCGACCGGCAACTCGCGTCAAATTGACGGACGGGACTCCTACATACCCGCGTGCAGGCCGTCCCCGTCCATCTCCGCGAGGCCAACGCCTTCGTCGCCAAGTACCACCGCCACAGCATCCCGACCGTGGGCGGGAAGTTCGCGGTCGCGGTGTGGCACGAGGGCAAGCTGGTCGGTGTCGCCATCGCCGGCAGGCCGGTGGCCCGGCGGCTGGACGACGGCAGGACGTTGGAGGTGCTGCGGGTGTGTACGGACGGGACGCCGAACGCCTGCTCGTTCCTGTACAGCCGGGTCCGCCGGATCGCCCACCTGCTCGGCTACGAGAAGATCGTCACCTACACGCTGGCCGAGGAGTCCGGGGCCAGCCTGCGGGCGGCGGGGGCGAGGCCGGTGGCCGAGGTCGAGCCGGGCGAGTGGAGCGTACCCAGCCGGCCCCGCAAGAGCCAGCCGGTGTACGCCAAGAAGAAGGTGCGGTGGGAGTTGTGAGCGGTTGCCGGCGACGGTCGCCCGCGACCGCCGGTCGAGCGTCAGCAGGCCATCTTCCGTAAGACTGGCACGAACTCGGTGACGTAGTAGCCGAACAACTTCGCCCAGCCGGGGGCGGCTTCCGCCGCCTGGCCCGGCGGGACGTACCGGGCGTGTGCCAGGGACTCCTCAGCGGTCATGCCCTTGAAATTCAGGATGTCCATGACGACGCCGGGCCTTCCACCGCGGCTGCCCACCGGGACCGTGTGGCAGTGCCCGCAGACGAACTGCCAGTCCAGGTCCGGGTAGTTGAGGACGCCGACGGCACAGGCGAAGAAGCCGATCCAGTGGCACCGCCCCCACGGCTGATACCAGGAGAGCTTGTTCTCGAAGACCCGCTGGCCGTTCCACCGGCCCCGCCCGATGGCGTGCGGCCCGTCGTCCCAGGTCCAGTCCGGGTCGTACATTTTCATCCCCATCTCGACCGACGCCCGGACCAGGGAAAGGTTCAGGTGCGGCACCACGTCCCGCTTCCACCGGCGGCTCCAGTCGAACTGAACGACCCGGCTCTTTGCGGGGGGTTGGAGGGGCTTGTGGTCCGAGGCGGATACGCTGAACGCCGCCGGTGCGGGGTCACTTCGTCTCATCGCAGCCCTCCTCCGGCAGCCCCCGGCACATCGAGTTCGTGTACGGCGTGTACGTCCAGCACGCCCCGCACGGGCACTCGTAACCGAGTTCGGCACTGTAGGCGTCGTGCCCTGCCGTGACGACCTGCCGCATCCGCCTGCGGCAGTCGGGGCAGTGCATGTAGAACTTGGCTGAGAACAGCTTGGGCATGTCAGACTCCTTCGAGTTCATAACGGTCTTCGGCCACGGCACACGCCGCCGCGACCTTCTGGATCAACCCGACTGCGGCCCGCGAAGCGGACTTTCGCCGCCGGTTACAGTTGACCGGCCTCGGCACCAGCCGATGCCAGAGCCGCACCTCGCCGGTGCGGCGAACGTTTTCCACCCGGACGCCCAAGCGGCGGGCGACCCGCAGGGCGTCCAACAGGTTCATGCCTTGGTGCATGACGACGCCCTCCCCGTGACCATCCCGTCCCAGAAGTGGGTCGCCTCGCAGATTTCCCCCAGGTACTCCTCGGTCGTGTCCGCCGCCACCACCTCCGGCAGCCGGAACCGCACCAAGCCCCCGTCCTCGTCGTGGCCGAGCCACACCCCGTCCGGCCTCACCCCGGTCAGCGACACGAGGGCGTGGTCGCCGGCCCGCCGCACGCAGGTGACGGGGTACGGCAGTTCGGCCCGCCGCTGATTCCGCCGTGCCCGCCGCTCGACAGCGGCGAGCCACAGGGTCAGCGGCTCGATGTCGGTCAGGTCGCCCACGCCCCGCAAGCCGACGACCCGGTGGCCGCACTCGCACATGCACCCGCCGATCCCGGCTTTGACGACCCAAACGGGTCGGCCCTCGGCCACGGCCCGGATCGGGACGGGGAGGTCCAAGTAGCTGGGGGCGGTGATCCTCCGCTTCATTCCGCGGTATCGCATTTCAGTTCCTCGTGTTGCTCCGGCTCGTGGCCGGCTGGTCTGCTTGCCGACGCGGCAAAGTTCGGGGAGTACATCGGCGGCGGGGGCGGTTTTCTTCGCGGCACATTCCGGTTTGACTCAAGTCCCGGCACCACCGCTGAACCGACAAGGACGCCGCGGCGGGCCGGGCGTTTCTGGCGTAAACGACGTGGTGATCCCCGGCCCGCGGTGCTTGGGCAGTGGTCGGCCTCGGCGTAGCTCTGCTGGGATGCCGGAGGTGGCGGCGAGGTGGGCGGCGGTCGCGGCAATGGTCCGTGAGCCGCTGGCCGGATCGAGCCGACGGGTCAGTCGTCCGGGAACTCCTGGAGCACCTCCAGGAACCCCCGCAGCCGCCCGCTTTGTGGAACGCGGCGTCGAGGTCGGCGTCCGACACCCGCCCCGTTCACTGCCCACCGCCAGGACTGCGTGTTGTCTGGCTTCAGATCGCCAGCCCCGCGAACCCGGAACCTACGCCCTCGCATCCCTGATCCTCGGCTGCGATCCGGGCGTCCAGGTTCAGGGCCGCGACCTCCGGTGCGTAGTCGTTCAACTCGTGCGGCAGCGTCTCAACGTCCCGCTCGTCGGACGCCTCGCACTCCTCCCACTCGCTGTCGTGGAGCACGAAATCACTCGTGCCGCCGCCGTACACTTCGTTCTCCTCCGCGTACAGCAGGGCGTCGTATTCGCTGCCGGCGTACACGATGTACTCTCGCCGCTCCACCGTGGTCCGCTCGACCGCCACCCGGTACAGCATGTGCCGCGGCATCGGGGCAGCCTCGCCCTCGGCACTCGTCTTGGTCATGGCACTCATCTTTGCATACCTCTTGAGGAACACGCCGGACGCCTTGCCCGGCTTACAACACTGATCGTCCCGTTTCTGGGGAAAAATCACGGAAGAGTTCAAGTGCTCGATTGCAGAAAGCCGACGCCAGGGTCGATATGCGTGGCGAGGTGCTGCCGACGTGCCCGCGTTGTGCGGATGACCGCATTCGATCTCAGGTGTCCGCGGACGCTCCCGTGACGCTCACGTCAGCCCCACCGCCGTCGGCGTCGTCGTCCTCGTCGGGATCGTCGGCTTCGGGATCGTCATCGTCATCGAAGTACGCCTCGGCCTCGCCCGGCTTGAGCAGGAAGTTGGAGCCGACATCCCGGTAGTGGACCTCGACCCACTCCTCCTCGCACTCGTCGCAGAAGACCTCGCGGGCCTCGGTCCGGCCACACTCTCGGCTTTCTCGTGAGGCGAAGAGTAGCTCCTCGGACCGGCAGAAGGGGCACCGCTCCTCCTGGAAGTAGACATCCTGTTGTTCCTTGGTGAAGCCGTCGTCCGTGACGCTGCCGTGCTGATCTTCGTCCATCCTGGTTTCCTTCAAAAAGTTGGTGATCGTTACCCGCCGGTTCGGCGGCGGGCGGTCGGGGTGTTGCCGGGGGCGGCTGAAACTGTTCGCTCCGAGTGCCGGCGACCTCGTGGCCGCGACATGCTGGCTGCGGTCTGCTACGCGAGCCGTTTCTTCGGGCGTTTCTGAACGAAACGCTTCCCGTCCCGGTCCCAGGTCATCTCCTTGCGGACGCGGTTCAGGTCGGGCACGCCGTCCGGGTCGTCGGGCCGGCACGCCCGCCAACCCGCGGGGGTCTGTTTGCAGTACCAGCGGGAGGTGATCGCCTCGGCCTCACCCGGCCACTGGCCGGTCCACCGCAGGCGGTCGTCCAGCGGGATCGGGTCGGCGTCCGTGTCGCAGCACACGGCTTGTCCGCCGCAGTACGGGCACTGCTCGATGTCGCATCCGCGGGTGTGCCACTCGCCCGGCTTCGCCCCGCAGCGGGGGCAGTTGGTCAAACTCATTTCACGGCCTCCGTGACGCGGCGGTGCAACTCCGGGTGGTGCCGCTCGGCGTACTCGGTGATGGCCCGGCTGAGAACCGCGGTTTTGGTCCGCAACTCCACCCGCCCGATCTCCTCGACCAGTGTGTCCAAGGTGATCGGGGCACGGAGGAAGAGGGGTTTGCAGGGCACTTCGGATTTCTCTCGACTCATGCTGCTCCAGTAAAGAAATGTAAATCGCTGTTATACTTATCGGCACCAGGCACAAAAAATCTGAGGCACGCGAAGAAAATTACTCAAGCCGACGATAACTACTTGTAGAAGTGGCATCCATTGCAGGAAGTTGAAGGCGATGAGCAGGACGACGAGAACGACCAACGGGCGACGGGCCGACAGCACGCCCGCGATGAACTGGTTGCGGGAGCGAACATTCCCGGACGTATACGGCCACTTGGAGGTTAAGGACGGCGAGCGGCGGGTGATCCCGTCCATGAAGGTCAGCACCTTCATCGACCGCCGGAACCGCCTCCGGTTCACGGGCGGGTACGACCGGCACCAGTACGAGGGCCGGTTCCGGGTGGCGAATTACAAGTACCGCGACCACTTCGACCGCGAGAGCACGCTCTACTTCTTCGCCCACCCCACCGCCCGGTACGTCATCGTGATGCTCGACATCGACGCCCTAAAGGCGTTGGGATTGGGCAGCCCCGCCGGGGCGGTGGCGTTCGCGGGGCACCTGAAGACCTTCTGGCCGAACCTGTACACTGAGCCGTCCACCGGCGGGTCCGGCGTCCACGGCTACCTTGTGCTCGACCGGGCCGGGCGGACCGCCGGGCAGGTCAACGCCTTCCTCAAGGGGTTGGAGGGGTGGCTCCGGGCCGAGGCCGCGATCACCGGGGCCGACATTGAGGCCGTCGAGGTGAAGGGGTCGTGCCCGATGATCGACGCGACCGCGGGCGGGAAGGTCAACGATGTACAGTTCGGCACGTTCGCCAAGGTGCCCCGGTTGGCCGAGGAGCGGTTCGCGGAACTGGCCGCGACCACCGTGCTGGACGTGACCAAGCCCCTGCCGGCCCACAGCGGCCCGGTCGTTAAGGCGGTCCAGCCGAAGAAGGGGGCCGGTTCCTGGGACGGGCGGTTCATCACCGACGCCGAGGTGGCCGCGATCCCGGCCTACGAAGAGTTCTACCGGCACCTCAACCTCGACCTGCGGGACGAGCGGTACGTCGTTACCCCGAACGACTTCGCTGTGTTCTGCGTGCTGCTGCGGTGGTTCACGGCCAACCCGGTGAAGACCGGCAGCAAGCAGAACACCCTGCCCGTCAGGAAGGTGCAGGGCCTCTGGACGAGCTTGCACGAGGCGGGCACCGCCGACCGGCCCTTCAACTGCCACCGGTTCAAGGTGATCCGCGACTTCCTCAGCCGGAACAAGCACATCGACTGGATCGACCACCACTACCGCTGGACCGCCCACGACGCCCAAGGGGACGTGGAGACGGAGGGGGTGGCGTGCAAGTGGGGTCTGACGGCCCACTTCAACTCGCTCCTCGACCGGGTGAGTCAGTTTGGGGGGGGAGATTTTGTAGTCAGTCAAGAGTTCAGGAAGGGCACCGGAACGCACCGGATGCCGACGCCCCGGCTCACCGGGAAGGCGGATGCGACCTCCGAGTGGATCGTGTACGCCGTCCAGCGGCTCGACAGCACCGAGTTCTACTCGTTGGCGGCGTAATTCGACCGGAACCACCGGCACAACCGCGGGGAAGGTGCGTACCCGCCCGGACACGACCCTGGGACTGGTCCAAAACTCAGCCCCGTGCGATTTTTGGAAACGGCGTTCCCGAAACACTTCCAGCCCACACGAGCGGGTGCCGGGGCCGGGCGAGACAATTCGGTAACACAAGTGGGGTGGTGCTGTGCTCCACCGGGCCGGGGTAGGAACCCCAGCGTCCAGGTTTTTGCAAAGCGAGTTTATTCACTTTATTTGTGCCGCCGACTTCACGTTGGGCCACATCGTCTGGCCGCTTCGACACGACGGACTTCATCACCGGACTGCACACCCGCCCGTGAACTGGTCAGGCCCCTGCACACGGTTCCTACCGACGACCGAGACGTGGTGGTCCGCCGGCTGCACAGCTTCCCGCCGAGTAGTGCCTCAAGTCGCGGTATCGTGATGCCGAACGGACACGATCTGCCGTGTGATGGGTTACTGGTTACGGGCGGGGGCTTCGAGCAGCCGGGCGAGGAGGGGACATACCATCTGGAGGAGTTCCCGGTCGGCCCCGTCCAGCAGGGCGTCGAACAGTTGCCGGGCTTGCCGCTTCAGCACGTCCGCCGGGTCGGTCGGAGGCGTCGAAGGGAGCAGGTCGGTGATCGCCACGCCGAGAGCGGTCGCCAAGCGGGATACCAAATCAATTCCGGGGGCAACGAGGCCGTTCTCCAACCGCGTGATGTACGACGTGGAGACGCTCGCGGCCTCGGCCAACGTCGCCTGGCTGTACCCGCGGCTGCGGCGAAGTTCCTTGAGCCGGGCGGCGAAGTGCTGCACCACGTCGGCCTGCTGGACTCGCTTTTTTCGTGACCGAGCCATCGCCCGCACCCCCAGTTGATGATCGCCGGGGCGGGCCGAGGCGTGTTGAACACCATGATCGTTGCGATCAGTGACTATCGTGGTAGAATGGCAGCATCCCACAGATCGGACGGATGACGCGGGCGTGTCGGCCCGCGTGCGGGTCCGCCCGGCGGTCACGTTTCTGGACTCTCATGCCCCTCCGCTTCGCCTGTCCCTCGTGTTCCAAGACCCTCACCGTGCCGGACGAGCGAGCAGGGTCCAAAGGGTCGTGCCCGTCCTGCAAGGTGGCGGTGCAGGTGCCTCCGGTCGCCGCTCCGGCCACGCCAAGCCGTACCCGCCCGACGTACACGCTGACCTCGTGGGATCAGGTCGATGGCGTCCTCGGCGGGTTGGTCGAGGTGGTTGACCGCACGCTCAGCGACAAGGAGGAGGCGAAGGTGCGGGCCGGGCTGACCGGGTACGCCGCCGCGATCCCTCACCACAGGATCAGCGACCTCGGCAAGCAGGTGAGGATCACCCGTTTTCGGGAACATCGGGTCTACCGGGTCGTGCTGGACTCGCTGTCCGAGCGGCGGCAGGTGGCCCGGAAGCAGGAGCCGTTCGCCGGCACGGCCCCGCCCCCCGCAACCACCACCGAGGCGAACATCCGGGTGTGGGGCTTCACCCACCCGACGCCGGACGGCTTCCCGAAGGCGACCGCCGAGCACCCGGTCGCGGACTCGCGGCAGGTGGCGGCGTGTGCCCGGTGCGGCGGTCAGGCCCGGCTCGACTGCTCGACCTGCTCCGCGACCGGGACGAACCCGTGTACCACCTGCTCCGCGAGCGGTACGACGGCGTGCCGGCAGTGCGGCGGCAGCGGACAGGTGACGGAGCGGCGGGACTTGCCCCCGGAATGGGGGTACTGCAAGGCGTGCAAGGGGGGCGTGCGGGACGACGGGTCGCGGTGCTGGACGTGCAACGGCACCGGCTGGCTCCAGCAGCACTTCTACCAGGAGCGGGCCGTGCCGTGCGGGCACTGCGACCGCGGGCATGTGCGGTGTGCGAACTGCGGCGGGTCGGGGCGGGTCCGTTGCTCGCCTTGCACGGGCACCGGGAAGATCGCCTGCGGGGCGTGCCAAGCGACCGGGAAGATGGTGGCCTACCTGGCGGTGGCCCAGGCGTTCGAGCCGACCACCCAGACCGTCCCCGTCACGAACCCGAAGCTGGCCGACGGGGCGGTCGCCGGGCTGCTCCGCGAGGCGGACTACTCGCCGGCCCTGACGCTGGCGGCGACCACCCGCCCGCCGGCCCTCGCCCTCACGACCGGTGTCGAACCCCTGCGGGCGGCGATCACCAAGGCGTTCGCCTCCAGCCCCGCCCCGACGACCGCGGATACCCGGCTGGTGCGGCAGCGGCTCGTGGTCGGGGCCGCGACGATCCTGGAGGTCGGGTACGAGTACGAGGTGGAGGCGTACACCGCCTGGTTCGCGGGCAAGTCGTTGACCGCCCACGTCCCGGTCAGCCCCGTCACCGACGCCCTCGCGGACATGGTGGAAGACGCGGTGAAGAAGTGGGGGAGGGGCGACCAGAAGGCGGCGACCGGGCTGCTCCGCGATGTGATGGACATGGCCGAGGCGGACGCCGGCTGCCGGCGAGTCTACGAGCGGGTGAAGGACACCATCCCGACCGCCCTGGAGTCGAAGGCGAAGTGGGTGCGGTGGAAACCGTTCCTTGTCGCCGGAGGGATCGTCCTGGCCCTCCTGCTCGCGGTCGGCGTGGCTGGGATCGTCTACGCGGTATCGAAGGCCAAGCGGGGGCCGACGACGCCTGCCGCGTTCGACCCGCGTGGCGGTGCCGGGCCACTGGCGAAGGAGAACACCGTCCTGCTGGAGTTCCGGTCGCGGTCGGTGATGCTGCCGAAGGGCGGTGCCACAACCCTGCGGCTGGCCGTCACCCGGCTGACCGGGGCCGGTGCGGCGGACGAGGACGTGACGGTGCGGCTGGAGGCCGGTCGCGGCCTGACGGTGCCCGCTCAGGTGGTCGTGGGCCGCGGCCAGGAGCAGATCGAGATCGAGGTCCGGGCCGGGAGCGAGGGCGGGGTGTTCGTGGTCAAAGCGTTGGTCGAAGGCGGCAACCCCATCCTGGCTGCCGAGTGCCGGGTGTCGGTCGGCCCCTGACCGCTGGTGCCGCGGGCGAGTGACGTGCGGAACCGTCAGCGGCAAGTTCCGCACGGTGGCGGCGAACGAACCAGGACACGGCCCCACCCTCTTCCCGCTCCCACTCGTCTCCCACTAACGCTGCGGGCTTGCACGATCCGCGGCGAAGTCGGGTGCCCGCGGGGCGGTACTCGGCAAACTCCACAATCTCCGAACGGGCCGCAACGGGTGTCAAACTGGCGAGGCGGCTCGGCTCGCCAGTTTGACACCCGTTGCCGGTCACGCCGCCAGCCCGCTCCTCAACCGGATGCCCGTGCTGTGGCGGTAGAAGGTCCGCTCGGACTGGCCGGTGATCCGGCTGTACTCCTTCGCCCGCTGGTTGTCGGACGCGAACGTGTCGTCATTCAACAGGTCCAGGGCGACCCGCATGTCCTCGTCCATCATCTGCCCGCGGACGTACCGCTTCCACATCTCCTTATCCCCCCGCCGCTCCCCGGTCGCCTTCACCTCGCGGGTCTTGTGGTATATCCGCAGGTCGAACCGGTCGAAGTACGGCAGGTGTTCCCCGATGTACTTGTAGACTTCTGGGTCGATGCCGAACTCGGCGGCGAACCGGTGCATCTCCGGGTACGACGGGTCGAAGTAGATCAGGTGCCCGCGGCTCTCGATGGCCGCGATGTCCGGGTCGTGTTGCGGCCAGCTATTCGCAACGATCAGCGTCCGGCTCGTGGTGATGAACTCGGACGGCAGTTCGCCGCTGCGGATTTCTGCGGTGTTCGAGTTCCACTGGAGCGTCTTGGATTTCTCGGTTTGGGTGAGCAACTTGAGCAGGAACACACCGTCCTTGTTGCGGAACACCTTGTCCGCGTCGTCCAGGACGATGGGCAGGTCGCGGTTCTCGTAAAGCTCCTTGTACAGCCGGTAAGGGGTCGATCCGCCCTCGATCACCCGTGCGTTCTTCAGGAACTTGCGGATCGCGGTGCTCTTGCTCGTGCCCGGCGGGCCGACGACGATGAGCAGCCCCCGCTCGCCGTACTCGAAGGCGTCGATCTCGCTGTAGAAGTCGGCATAAGTACGGACGATCTCGGCCCGGCGGGGCACCTTCCGCGAGGTGTTCTTCGGCATCGGCGGTTCCTCCTGGTGAACGTGGCCGCTGGTGTGCCACGGGCGTCCTGATCGTTCCGAGGGAGCGTGCCCGCCCGGACCACACGCCGGGCGGGCACAAGCTGGTCGTCACGCCTCGCAGTCCTGCCCGGAGCCGCCGGCCCACCGGGCGAGTACGGCGTTGATCCGGTCGGCCACCCGCTCGCGGGCGTCATCCTTGTCCCACCCGCCGTCGAGCAGGTCGTCGTACTCGGTGTGCTCGTGCCGGACGTGTGCTCGCACGGCGAGGACCACCTTCTGCTCGGCGGACAGACCCCCGGCCCGCCCGACCCGCCCGCTGCCGACCTCGCAGGCGTGGTCGGCCACCCGCTCGGCTTCCCCGGCGGGGATGGCCGGGTACAACGTGCGGATCAGGTCGGCCACCTGGGCGAGTTCCCGGACGTGGGCCTTCGCCCTCGCCCTCTGGCCGGCGACCCGCTTCGCCGCCCGCTCGGCCTCGGTGGCACGGGCCTCGGCCTCGACCGCAGCCAGTATGTCAGACGGGATGAGGTATTCAGCGGCACGGGTGAACCGGCCCCGCTTCTCCATCCGGGTGAACACCTTCACACCCTGCTCGGCGGCGAGTTGCTTGGCCCGCTTGGTCTTGAACGTGTTGCCGGGGTATAGGCAGGCGTACCCCGGCGGGAGTGCTCCCCCTTGTGGTTGCTTGCCCCAGAACGCGACCTCTTCGGGTCGGCCCTGTCGCTGAGGCGTCGTCGGCTCCTTGACGGTCATGTCGTTCCCTCCGTGTTGGTGTCGTGCGGGTGAGTGCGGTGCGGGCGGTGACGCTCACCGCCTACCCCTTTCGCTTCTTCCTGCCGAACGTGCCGGCCTGGATCGCGGCACGCACCTTGTCCGGGTCGAACCGCGGGGTGGCCCGGTCGTGCAGCCGGACTTCGCCCAGGTCGATGCCCCTGGCCCGCATCCGGTCGATGGTGCGGGTGCTCTTGTTGAGCACCCCGGCGAGTTCCTGCTTGGTCATCAGTTTCGTCGCGGTCATGGCGTCCCTCCGTGGTGAGTGACAGTGGGTTGTCAGTCGTGGGCGACAGGATGACTCTCCTCGAATTCGCAGTTAGACGCCAGAGAGGAATTCTTCGTTTTGCGGGCCGCAGAGGTGCTCGGTCGGGGGCCGTCGGTCAATGCGAAAACGGGAGCGGCCACCGGCCCGTGTTCGGGGGTGGCCGCTCCCGTTTAGGGGAGAAACCGCGGGACGCCCGCCACCCCGTCATCGACCGGGTGGCGACTCCCATTTAGGGAGGAAATTGCGTGATGCCGCCGGAGGGAAGTTCACGTTAACTTCGCCGGGCAGGAGTTCACGTTAACTTCGCCAGTATTGGAGGAGTTAACATGAACATCGCCCCGGACGTTTCCGCCGAAAACGTCGCGGTCAGGCCGGCACCTTGGACATGGCGTCCACCGCGTTCCCCATCCCGACCACCCCGGCGTCGGCGTACACCTGGAGGGTGAGCCGGATGTCGCTGTGCCGCATGTAGCTCTGGGCCTCCTTCGCCGGCACGTTGGCGACTGCGAGCATGGTGCCGGTAGACCGCCGGAGCGAGTGGAAGTCCGCCGTCTTGCCGCGGGCGTCTTTGTACGGGACGCCGGCCCGCTTCATGTCCTTCTTGAACGTCCGCAGGGTCGGGACGGCGAACACCGGGTCGCCGGGCTGCTTGCCGGTGTCCGCCACCCACTGCCGGAGTTCCGCGGCCAGATTGGCGACGACCGGCAGGATGAGGTCGTTGCCGTTCTTCACCTCCTGGTCGCCGGTGGACGGGTCGAACGCGGCGAGCCGCACGAACGGGGCCGGGCCGTCGAGTTTCAGGTCGTACACCATCAGGGCCTTCGCCTCGCCCCGTCGGAGGCCGAGTGTAGCGACCGTGCGGTAGCACAACTCCCGCTCGCGTCCGAGCAACGCCAGGACGGCTCTCGCCTCGTCCGTCAGTTTGACCGGCGATGGGCCGGGCCGGGTGCCGTCGCGGCGGGGGCGACCGCCTTTGTTCACCGCCCCCATCGTCAGCGGCCCGGTGCGGGCGGCTTGGAAGAGGCGGGACAGTTCGTCGGCGGTGAACGCCCGCGGCTGCCGCTTCGGGGCGTCCTTGGGCCGCACGGCGTTCGCCACCGGGTTGCGGGCCAGTTTCTTCTTGCTCATCAGCCACGCGGCGAACGAGTGCAGCTTGCTGCGGTGCTTCATCACCGTGCGGTTGGCCTGGGTCATGGCGGTCAAGTAGCGGTCTACACGGTCAGGGGTGAAGTCGGCCAGCGTGGCGACCCCAGCGAGCCGCAGGGCCGTCTCCAGGATGCGTTTCTTCCCGTCCAGATCGACCTGCCCCTCCTTGCGACAGTGGGCAAGGTAGGCGGCGACGTGATCCCCGACCGGTGCCGCCTTGAGGGCCTTCGGGTTCACCGCCCCCACGGCCCCGTACTCCTTCGCGTCCTCGTACTCGCCCAGGGCCTCCTGTGCGAGTTCCTTTCGGGTGAGCTTGGTGTTGATCCGCGTCGGCGGGTTGGTGGACTTGTCTACGATGGTGTACGTCTCGGCCAGGTCGGTGATCTTCACCGCCCCCGGCGTGGCCTTCGTGGAACGCTTCCACCGAGCCTTCGGCTTGGTCGGGTCGGGTTGTACCCAGCGGGTGATCCGCACCCTGGTGATGAACGCCATGTCTCGTACTCCTCATCCTTGACCGGGCGACTTTGGTTGTACCCGTGGTTGTACCCGATCCTGTTCCACGGCGTCAAAGTCAGAGTCGGGGTGTCTCGGCACCTGCCGGGTGAGCGGCGTTGTGAACGCCTTGAAATGCAGGCAGATCGCGTGATTGTGGCGGGAGAAGGCCCGCGGTGTCTTGACGTGTCCGAGCGTGGCAAATAAACTCTGATTGGCTTTCGTAAAGCGGGGGTCGTCGGTTCAAATCCGACAGGTGGCTCTCGACGAGAGTCGCAACGAAAATCGTTGCGACTCTTTTCTTGCGCGACGTGCGTCGGAGGGGAGCGGAGTGCGGGGGGTGGGTGTCGCACCCACGGCTCCGGGGGATTAGCCCGGCGAGTTGACTATCGACTCCACCCCGCCCCCCGCATTCTACAGCGCGGTCACTTCTTCTTCGGCGGCGGGACCGGTTTCACCGGCGCGGCCTTCGCGTCCTTCTTCGGCTTCTTCTTCTCCTTGCCCTGCGAATTGTTCCCCTTGGCCACGTCATCCCCCCTCGCTTCGGAGCCCGGCCGGATTGGTACACGACCGATGCTACCCCGTCCGCGTGCGGGAAACACCGGCCGAGTTCGCGTTTCCAGGCGGGAAGCCACCGGCTGGGCCGGTGCCACCGGCAGGGTTCGACCCGCCGGCACGGCGTTCGCATCGCGGGAGTTCGGAGTCACGCACGCTCAAGGAACCCATGAAAGTTTTCCGCTGCGACCACTGCCGCCACCTGGTGTTCTTCGAGAACGTCCAGTGCGTGGCCTGCCACCACCCCCTTGCGTTCCTGCCGGACCTGCGACTCATCGGCTCACTCGACCCCGCCGGCGAGGGGCTGTTCACGTCGCCGATCGAGCGGTCGGCGCCCGCGTACCGGTTGTGCGCGAACTACACCACGAACAACGTGTGCAACTGGGCCGTCCCCGCCGACGACCCGGACCCGCTGTGCGCGTCGTGCCGGCTGTCGAGCGTCATCCCCGACCTGGACGTGCCGGGCCACCGCGAGAAGTGGTACAAGGTGGAGGTGGCGAAGCGACGCCTCGTGTACACGCTCATGGCCCTGCGGCTGCCGCTGGCCATGAAGGAGACGGACCCGGAGCACGGGCTGGCGTTCGAGTTCAAGGCCGACCCCGCCGACCCGACGCTGCCGCGCGTGCTGACCGGCCACGCCGACGGGGTTATCACGCTGAACATCGCCGAGGCCGAGGACGCGGAGCGGGAGCGGGTGCGGGCGCTGTTCGGCGAGCCGTACCGCACGCTCGTCGGCCACTTCCGCCACGAGAGCGGCCACTACTACTGGGACCGCCTGGTGAAGGACTCGCCGCGGCTCGGCGCCTTCCGCGAGCTGTTCGGCGACGACCGCGAGAGCTACGGCGACGCCCTGAAGCGGCACCACGACAACGGCCCGCCGGCCGACTGGCAGAACCGCTTCGTGTCGGCCTACGCCAGTGTCCACGCCTGGGAGGACTGGGCCGAGACGTGGGCGCACTACCTCCACATCGTGGACTCGCTCGAAACCGCCGCGACGTGCGGGGTGCGGCTGCGGCCGCCGCGGCCCGGCGACCCGGCGCTGCGGGCCATCCCCGACCCGCTGGACGACGAGTACGAGCCGTTCGCCGACCTGATGGAGAGCTGGCTGCCGCTGACGTACATGCTGAACAACCTGAACCGCGGCCTGGGCCTCACCGACGCCTACCCGTTCGTGCTGACCGACCAGGCGGTGGCGAAGCTGCGGTTCGTTCACGACACGGTGTGGGACGGCCGCACCCCCACCGTCGTGCCGGCGACGGCGGGCTGATCGTCGTCGGGCTTCACGTCCACGGCCACCTTCACGGTGTGGTGCCCGCCGCCGAGGATGACGCCCTTCAGCGGGCTCACGTCCTCGTAGTCGCGCCCCCACGCCAGCAGCACGTGCCGGTCGCTCGGCACCGTGTCGTTGGTCGGGTCGAGGTCCACCCACCCGACGTCGCCGCAGAACAGGCTCACCCAGGCGTGCGTGGCGTCGGCCCCGACCACCCGCGCCTTCCCCGGCGGCGGCAGCGTCGAGAGGTAGCCGCTGACGTACCGCGCCGCCAGCCCCAGCGACCGCAGGCAGCTCAGCATGACGTGGGCGAAGTCCTGGCACACGCCGCGGCGCGTCTCGAACACCTCGGCGACCGGCGTGGCGAGCGTCGTCGCCCGCGGGTCGTAGACGAAATCCACGTGAACGCGCCGCATCAGGTCGAGGGCCGCCTCCACGACCGGCCGGCCGGGGGCGAACGAGACCGCGGCGTAGTCGGCGTACTTCCGGTCGGCGGCGACGAACCGCGAGTCGAACACGAACTGGTAGGCGTCGAGCCACACCGGGTCGCGGTCGTGCGGCAGCCGGTCCCGCACGACCTCCCACGGCGGCGAGTGCGCCGGCGGCGGGTCGGGCGTCACGCTCACCCGGTGCTCGACGCTCACCGTGAGTTCCTTGTGGGGCTCCTGGACGGTGAAGTAGCAGACGGGGTTGCCGAAGAAGTCGACGCGGTCTTCGAGCACCGCGGGGTCGGGCACGATGCTGAGGACGGGCGACTCGGCGCGCTGCCGGTGGCACGCCCGCGGCGCCAGGTGGGCGACGTTCTGGCAGAGCGACACGGCCTCCGCGTACGCGTAGGTGGTGACGTGCGTGATGTGGTACCGCATGCACCGCCCCCTCTTCCCGTCACAGCCGGTCGCCGCTCGCCGCCCCCGTCTGCCGCACCGGCTCGGGCGCCGCCAGGTGCCGCGACGGCTGCAGGTGCGTGAGGTACTGCAGCGTGATCGCGTCGGACAGGATCGGCAGCCAGTTGCCGACGATGTCCAGCACCGTCTTCAGTTCCGGCCGCGTGCCCTCCGCGACGGCGGCCAGCTTCTCCGGCTCGGCCATCCGCACCGAGCTGAGCGCGGCCAGCGCGAAGCGTTGCTCGGGCGAGCGACCGGCCCCGCGCGTCGGCCGCGGCAGGTGGTTCACGTCGTCCTCCAACGCCACCAGCTGCGACGCCAGCGAGCGGGGGTTCGACTCGTCGAACACCAGCAGGTCGAGCACCGCCTCCGCCCGCAGGCTGCCGAGGTAGCGGCGGCGGTACGTCATGCCGCTGTCCGCCACCTCCAGCACCGCGTCGAGGACGGGGCCGTCCTGCTGCGACGGGTGCGTCATCGTGCCGTTCAGCAGCGCGATCATGTGCAGCGAACGCTCGAGCCGTCGGCCCAGGTCGAGGAAGCGCCAGCCCTCGCCGCGGGTCATGCTCTCCACGGCCAGGCCGCCGAACGCGGCGAGCGTCAGCACGGTGCGGTTGAGCAGGTCGAGCACGTCGGCCGGGGTCGGGCCGTCCTCGCCGTAGTAGGCCGGGTCGGCGGGGAAGTCGGCCAGGCCGTTCAGCGCCCGCCACATGTCGATGCTGATGCGGTCGCGCACGATCCCGGCCAGCCGGCGGACCGAGCGGACCGTCGAACTCAGGCTGCCGGCGTGGGCCGCGTCGAAGACCACGCGGAGGACGTGCGCCTCGGGGCTCTCGCGGTCCACCGGCGGCGGCAGGTCGGCGCGGAGGCTCAGGGCGTGGAACAGCGCCGGCACCTCGGGCGTCTCGGCGAGCCCGCTCCGCTCCGCGAGCCGCACCGCGATGCCGCGCAGGAGGCGCGTGATCCCCTCGGCGCGCTCGGCGTAGCGGCCGAGCCAGAACAGGTTGTCGGCGGCCCGGCTGGGCAGGTCGCCGCCGGCGCGGGTCAGCTCGACGCGGGCGCCCGAGTTCAACATGCTGAAGTCGATCGCCGCCCCGGCCGCGAGCACCCACGTGTCCTTGCTCCCGCCGCCGCGCTGCATCGACACGACGATCGTGTCCGCGGCGGCGCTCACCCGCGTCAGCCCGCCGGGCATCACGGTGAAGCCGCTGCGCGACTCCGCGTCGGCGGCCAGGTACGCCCGGAGCACCATCTTCCGCGGCGCGAGCGCGCCGCCGGCCAGCACCGGGGCCGTGGAGAGGTCGAGCCGCGCCTGCGCGACGAAGTCCCGCGGCTGAGCCTTCAACCGCGCGACGAACGCGGCCCGGTCGGCGGCGGCCAGGTCGGACGGGAACACCGGTTCGAGCCGGTTCGCCGCGAACGCCGGCTTCACGACCACGGCGTCGAGGTGCTCGAGGACGTACCGCAACCCCTCCGGGTCGCCGCACCACCACGTCGGCACCGACTCCAGCCGCAGCTCTTCGCCCAACAGGTCCCGGCACAGCCGCGGCAGGTACGCCAGCAGCGCCGGCGTCTCCAGCACGCCCGTGCCGAGCGCGTTGGCGACGGCGACGTTCCCGCTGCGGACCGCGTGCGTGAGCCCCGGCACGCCGAGGAACGAGTCGGGCCGCAGTTCCAGCGGGTCGCAGAAGTCGTCGTCGAGGCGGCGGAAGATCACGTCCACCTGTTGCAGCCCGCCGAGCACCTTCAGAAAGACGCGGTTGTCGCGGACGGTGAGGTCGCCGCCTTCCACGAGCGTGTAGCCGAGGTAGCGGGCGAGGTAGGCGTGCTCGAAGTACGTCTCGTTGAACGGCCCCGGCGTCAGGAGTACGACGCGCGGGTTGTCGCGGTTGCGGGGGGCGATCGAGCGGAGCGTGTCGCGGAACGTCTGGAAGAAGAGCGCGAGCCGGTGGGCGCGGCAGTCGCGGAACGCCTCGGGGAGCGTCCGCGTCATCACGATGCGGTTCTCCAGCGCGTACCCGGCCCCGGACGGCGCCTGTGCGCGGTCGCCGATGACGCGCCAGTGGCCGTCGGCGCCGCGGCCGAGGTTCGCGGCGTAGAGGTGGAGGAAGCGCCCGCCGGGCACCTTGATGCCGTGGCACGGCCGCAGGAAGCCCGGATTCGGGTAGACGAGTTCGGGCGGGATCAGGCCGTCGCGCAGGAGCCGCTGCGGGCCGTACAAGTCGGCGAGGATCCGCTCCAGCAACCGGCCGCGTTGGAGCAACCCGGCTTCAAGGTGGGCCGCTTCGGCGGGCGGAATCAGCAGCGGGATCGGGTCGAGCTGCCAGGGGCGGGCGATGCCGCGCGGGTCGCCGTAGACGTTGTAGGTGACGCCGTTCTCGCGGATCAGGTGCTGGGCGTCGCGCCAGCGGCGGCCGAGCTCCGCGGGGCCGAGGTCGTCGAGGGCGTGGAAGAACCGCTGCCAGTGCGGCCGCGGCCCGGCGGCGTCGGCGGCCTCGTCGTACCCGGCCGGCGGCGGAACGTAGCCGGCCGGGCGGGGGTGTGAGGAATCGGGATCGTCGGGGGCGGGCATCGCGTTCAGCTTACCACACCCTCCGCCACCCGTCGCGGGGTCGGTTCCGGCGCCGGCTGCGGCGCCCGGTAGCGGACCGGCTCGGCGGAGCGCAGGTCGAGCGTGAGCGGGAACTCGGGGCTCACCTCCGCCGGCGGCACACTCACCGGCCCCGGCGTGTGGCCCAGCGCCGAGAAGCGCGCGATCCGCCGCCCCTCGGCCTCCAGCGCGTTCACCGGGAACGTCTCGTGCGCCCGGCCGCCGGGGTGCGACACGTGGTACGTGCAGCCGCCGACGCTCCGGTCGTTCCACGTGTCGAGCACGTCGAAGACGAGCGGAGAATGCACGGGAATCGTGGGGTGCAGGCAGTTCGGCGGCTGCCACGCGCGGTAGCGCACGCCGGCGACGTACTCGCCGGCCGTGCCCGTCGGGTGGAGCGGCACCCGGCGGCCGTTGCACGTCACCACGTGCCGCGGGTCGGTCAGCCCGCGCACCTTCACCTGCACCCGCTCCACCGACGAATCGACGAACCGCGTCGTGCCGCCGGCCGCGCCTTCCTCGCCGAGAACGTGCCAGGGCTCGATCGCAGTACGGAGCTCCAGGTTGACGCCGCGGCGGGTCACCTCGCCGAGCCGCGGGAAGCGGAACTCGACGTGGGGCGTGAACCACTCGGGGTCGAGCGCGTAGCCGCCGCGGTCGCCGAGTTCGGCCAGGGCGTCGCCGAAGTCTTCGGCCACGAAGTGCGGGAGCATGAACTTGTCGTGCAGCGCCGTGCCCCAGCGCACGAGCGGCTTGTCGTACGGCTTCCGCCAGAACCACGACACCAGCGACCGCAGCAGCACCTGCTGCGCGAGACTCATGCGGGCGTGCGGCGGCATTTCGAACGATCGCAGCTCCAGCAGCCCGAGCCGGCCGGTGGCGCTGTCCGGGCTGAACAGCTTGTCGATGCAGAACTCGGTGCGGTGGGTGTTGCCCGTCGAGTCCGTCAGGAGGTGGCGGAACAGCCGGTCCACGAGCCACGCGGGGACGTGCTCGCCGCGGTTGGCCGTCACCTGCTGGAACGCCAGCTCCAACTCCCGGAGCGCGTCGTGCCGGGCCTCGTCCACGCGCGGGTGCTGGCTGGTCGGGCCGACGAACAGGCCGCTGAACAGGTACGACAGGCTCGGGTGGTTCACCCAGAAGCCGACAAGGCTCTTGAGCAGGTCCGGGCGGCGGAGCAGCGGCGAGTCGGCGGGCGTGGGGCCGCCGAGGACGACGTGGTTGCCGCCGCCGGTGCCGGTGTGGCGGCCGTCGAGCATGAACTTCTCGGTGCACAGGCGGCTCTGCTTCGCCTCCTCGTACAGCGTCGTGGTGATGCCCACGAGTTCGTCCCAGCTCGCGGCCGGGTGCGTGTTGACCTCGACGACGCCGGGGTCGGGCGTCACCGAGAAGTGGTTCAGCCGCGGGTCGTGCGGCGGCTTGTAGCCCTCGATCAGCACCGGCATCCGCAGCTCGGCGGCGGTCTGCTCCACGGCGGCGACGAGGTCGAGGTAGTCCTCGGCGAGCCGCTGCGGCGGCATGAACACGTGCATGACCCCGCCGCGGGGTTCGACGCACAGCGCGGTGCGGACGACGGCGGAGGACGAGGGGCGGGTTACGCCCGGGCGCTCGGGGACGCCGTTGCCGCGGGACCGCGGGTCGAACACCGGCTCCTTGCCGTCGGCCCGCTGCCCGCGGACCTCGGCCCGCTGCGGCAGCGGGCCGCGCGGCGTGAACGGGTCGCGTTCCGCCATGAACTGCCGGTAGTCGGGGTCTTCCCAGTACACGCCGTCGAGCGGGAGGCGCAACCCCATCGGGCTGTCGCCGGGGAGGAGATAGAGCCGCTCCTTGCGGAGGAACCAGTCGCCACTCTCCCACGTCGACCCCGGCCCGAACGCCCGCCGCACGGGTAGCGCGTGCCCCACCACCGACCCCAGCTTCTGCTCGAACATCCGCGCCAGGCGGGCGCGCTCCTGCTCGTCGTCGATCTTGTTGTCGAACGGGTCCACGTTGCGCGGCAATCGCCGCTCGCGCCACATGTAGTACCACGCGTCTTCGAAGCCGGGCATGGCGTGGGCCGGGTTCACGCCCAGCAGCTCGGCCAGCCGCGTCACGAACCGGGCGCTGTCGGCGGCGCCGAAGCCGTACTTCACGCCCTCGTCGGCGACGAGCCCGGGGTCGGCCCAGATCGCTTCGCCGTCGCGGCGCCACCAGCAGCCGAACGCCCACCGCGGCAGCTGCTCGCCGGGGTACCACTTCCCCTGCCCGTGGTGGAGCAGCCCGCCCGGCGCCCACTTGTCGCGGAGGCGCTTCAGCAGCGTGAGCGCCTGCCGGCGCTTGTTCGGGCCGACGGCGGCGGTGTTCCACTCGTCGGCGTCGCGGTCGTCGATGCTGACGAACGTGGGCTCGCCGCCCATCGTGAGCCGCACGTCCCACTCGCGCAGGTCGGCGTCCACGCGGCGGCCGAGGGCGTCGATCGCGGCCCACTGCTCGTCCGTGTACGGCTTCGTCACCCGCGGCTTCTCGTCGAGCCGCGCCACCGACATCTCGTGGTCGAACTCCTCGACGATCTTCTCGTCGCCGACCCAGCTGTACGAGCCGGTGATCGGCGCGGCCGACGTGGGATCGGCGGTGCAGGCCAGCGGGATGTGGCCTTCGGCGGCGAGCAGCCCGGAGGTGGCGTCGAGGCCGATCCAGCCGGCGCCGGGCACGTACACCTCGGCCCAGGCGTGCAGGTCGGTGAAGTCGGCGGGCGGGCCTTCCGGGCCTTCTACCGGCTTCTCGTCGGCGACGAGCTGGATGAGGTAGCCGGACACGAACCGGGCCGCCAGGCCGAGGTGACGGGCCAGTTGGACCAGCAGCCAGGCCGAGTCGCGGCACGACCCGCGCCGGAAGTCGAGCGTTTCCTCCGGCGTCTGCACGCCCGGCTCCAGCCGGATGACGTAGCCGACGTGCCGCTGCACCGCGTGGTTCAGGCCCACGAGGTAGTCGATGGTGCGGACCCCGCTCTGGCGGCACGACGCGACGAGGTCGCGCAGCCGGGGGCCGGCCGGGAGCGTCTCGAGGTACGGGGCCAGCTCGCGCGTCAGCGTCTCGTCGTAGGCGAACGGGTACTCCTCGGCCGCCTCGTCGATGAAGAAGTCGAACGGGTTGATCGGCACCATCTCGGCCACGAGTTCGACCGTGACCTTGAGCTCCGTCGCGGGCCGGGTGAACACCAGCCGGGCGAGGTGGTTGCTGTACGGGTCTTGCTGCCAGTTGAGGAACTGGTCGGCCGGCTCGACGCGGAGCGAGTAGGAGTGGATCGGGGTGCGGGCGTGCGGGGCGGGGCGCAGCCGGACGGTGTGCGGGCCGAGGGTCACCGGCCGGTCGTACCGGTACGTGGTGACGTGGGACAGCGCGACGCGGATGCCCATGCGGGGAGTCTCGGTGTGCGGTTACGACTGGCTCTGGCTCATGGCGGCCCGCGGCCGCGGCGGCGGCTTCACCTCGGCGGCGAAGAAACTGGCCTGGACCGCGTTGCCGATCTTGATCACGGAATCGACGATGTGCGTCAGCGCCTCGTGGAGGCCGCCGCGCATGATGTCCGCGCTGGTGCGGCCGTCGAACCAGTCCAGCAGCTCGCGGATCTCGCGCTCGGCGGCCGTCGGCTCGCGGCCGACCGCGTTCCCGGCGGCGGCCTCGGCGGCGGCCTCGCACTCCCACACGCACCGCCGGATGGAACGGGGGAACTCGTTGTCGTACAGCAGGAACTCGGCGACCGCCGCCCCCGGCTCCATCGGCAGCGGCCGCGGCTTCTTTTGGAACGGCTCGTACCCGGAGCAGCTCATCAGGATGGCCAGCCAGTGGGCGTTGTCCACCGGCGTGCCCACGTCCTCGACCTTCGGCAGCAGCGTGTGGTACTTCACGTCCATGATGCGGGCCGTCTGGCTGGCCCGCTCCAGGTACGTGCCGAGCTTGAAGAACTCCCACGCCTCGCCGTGGCTCATGGTGGCGTCGGCGATGCCGTGAACCAGGTGGTTGATCCGCTTCACCTGGGCGTAGAACTCGTGCCGGTTGGTGTCGTACACCTCGCGGGCGTCGGCCTTCAGCCACAGGTGGTAGTAGTTGATCCGCTCCCACATCTCGCCCGAAATCACCTCGCGGATGATGCGGGCGTTCTCCCGGGCCCAGTACATCGAGCTGGTGATGCTGAACGGGTTCTTCTCGTCCCAGGTCATGTGCCCCTGGACGTTCTCGGCGGTCGGCTCGTGCGGGTAGTCGTGGATGCCGCTGATGATGAGGACCGGCTTCCACTGCTGCTCGGCGGGGACGTGGAAGTCCAGCAGCAGGGTGTGGTTGACGTCCAGCACGCGCGCGACGTTCTCGGCCCGCTCGAGGTAGCGGGCGAGCCAGAAACAGTGTTCCGCGACTCGGGAGATCATGACCGTTGTGCCCGCGGGGGGTGCCGGACGTTCTTCGCCCGGAGGGCGAAGAAACCGGCGTCACCGGCCCTCAAGAACCCATGTGTCCTTCGACCCACCACCCTGGCTGCTGTTCACCACCAGCGAGCCCTTGACGAGAGCCGTTCGCGTCAGGCCGCCGGGCAGCACCCAGGTGTTCTTCCCCGTGATGATGTACGGCCGCAAGTCCACGTGACGCGGGGCCGGCCCCTCGTCCGTCCAAGTTGGCACGGTGCTGAGCGTTACAACCGGCTGCGCGATGTAGTTGCGCGGGTTGTCCCGAATCTTGGACGCGAACTCGGCCCGCTGGGCGGCCGTGCTGCTCGGCCCCATCAGCATGCCGTACCCGCCCGACTCGTTCACCGCCTTCACCACCAGTTCTTCCAGGTGGTCGAGCGTGTACTTGAGGTCGTCCGGGCGGGCGCAGATGTACGTCGGCACGTTCTTCAGGATCGGCTCCGCGCCGTCGAGGTAGAACCGGATCATGTCCTCGACGTAGGGGTAGACCGCCTTGTCGTCGCACACGCCGGTGCCGACGGCGTTCGCCAGCGTGACGTTGCCGGCCTTGTACGCGCGGAACAGGCCCGGCACGCCCAGCAGGCTGTCCGGGCGGAAGGCCTCCGGGTCGAGGAAGTCGTCGTCGAGGCGGCGGTAGATCACGTCCACGCGCTGCGGGCCGCGGGTGGTCTTGAGGTAGACCACGTCGTCGTGGACGAACAGGTCGGGGCCGAACACCAGTTCGACGCCCATGTGCCGGGCCAGGAAACTGTGCTCGAAGTACGCCGAGTTGTACTGCCCCGGCGACAGCACCACCACGCACGGCGGCGACCCCGCCCCCTCGGGCGCGACGGACGCCAGGGCGTCGCGGAGGCGGTGCGGGTAGTCCTCGACGCGCTTGACGCGGATGTCCTGGAACAGGTGCGGGAACACCTTTTTCATCACGGTCCGGTTCTCGAGCACGTAGCTGACGCCGCTCGGCGTCCGGCCGTTGTCCTCCAGCACCACGAAGCTGCCGGCCGCGTCCCGGATGAGGTCGGTGCCGCAGATGTGGACGTAAACCCCGCCCGGCGGGCGGAACCCGATCATTTCCTTGCGGAACCCCTTCGACCCGAGCGCCAGGTCCTCGGGGATCACCTTCTCCTTCAGGATGCGCTGGTCGTGGTAAATGTCGTCGAGGAACCGGTTCAGGGCGGTGATGCGCTGTTCGAGCCCCTTCTCCAGCACGGCCCACTCGGCCGCGGGGATCGGCCGGGGGATCAGGTCGAACGGGAAAATCTTCTCCACGCCGCGCTGGTCGGCGTAGACGCTGAACGTAATCCCCTGGTTCACGAACGCCAGGTCCGCACTCGACCGGCGGTTGTCGAACTCGTTGACGTGCAGGCGGCCGAGGCGGTCCACGAGGGCGGCGCAGTAGTCGTGCGGGTGGCCGCCGCGGTTAAATAGTTCGTCCCAGGCGGTGGGGTGGAGGCGGTAGTCGTCAAAAAGGAGCGGTCCCACGCTGGGCGACTCGTGACCGTTGAGTGAGAAAGCCGAGCGGACAGAGCCGGTGGCGACGGCCATACACGCTCCCGTGTGCCCCGAAAACAGGCAGTCACGCCTATTTCGACGGCACAGATGCATCGTTCTTCCGCTGCCGGACTAGCCGACGGGGGTATTTCCTCCTCTGACGCAACTCAAGGGCCGATTCGCGAGGTTACGTCGCCAGTTCTCGAAGCAGCGAGTCGATCTTGGCCGCGAGGATGAAGTCGTTCTCGGTGAGCCCACCAGCCGCGTGCGTCCACAGCTCGACCACCACGGAGCGGTAGTCGGTGAGGTGGAGGTCGGGGTGGTGGTCGTCCTTTTCGGCGATCTCGCCGATCCGGTTGAAGAACGACAGTGCGGCGGCGAAGTCGGGGGCGCGCCAGCTGCGACTAATCCGGCTGCCCCCGGCCGCGAGCGACCAAAGGGGTACTTCGTGCAGCAGGCGCCGCACGTCGTCGGCGGGTAACGGTTGCACCGTTCCCGAACAGGGTGTGCAGTTTTTCGCCGCGAGGCCGGTGGGTGGGCTCATGGCGAACCTCGGACGTCAGTTGCCGTCGCCGGTGAGCCAGCGGGCGACGGCCTCGGAGGCGTCGGCGGCGGGCGGCGGGGCGGCGGGCGGCGCGGGCACGGCGGACGCCTTACGGGCCTTCCACTCGGCGAACCAGCCGGCGGTGGAGGAGGCGAACATCGGGCCGGCGGGGGCGGGCTTCTTCGGGCGGGGCGGGGCGGACGGAGAGCGACGCTCGTTCATGGACCATCGGAGTTGGGTGGAATGGGCGGCCGATTCGCCGCCCGCGGACAGGGTACTCTACCTGCTGGCGGTGTCAACTGCGAACCGGGTGCCGGCGGGGAACTTCTTTCGGAATCGTCACGGGACGGGGGTGGCGAGCAGCAACACGGCGAACGACGCCAGCCAGTGCTCGCCCGCAAAATCACCGCTGGCGACGTGCGGCAGGGCCGCGGCCGCGTGGCGTGCCGCGCCCGTCGTGAGAGCCGCACGGGTTTCGCCGGCCGGGAGTGCAGCCGCGATCGACCGCATGCACCACGCCCGGCTCAGGTTCAGCCCGTCGAGGTGCACCAGCTGCGGGTCGGTGCGGTCCGTCACGGTCGCGGGGGCGAGCAACCGCGGCGGCAGGGCCGGGAGGAAGCGTGCGAACCACGTCCGGAACTCGTCGCGCGGCAGCACCCGGCGCATCAGGTCGGCTTCGCACAGCGCCGCGGAGAGGAAGTCGGCCCCGTTCGGCTCCCACGCCGCGGGGTAGTCGGCGTCGGCGAGGAAGTACGCCCGCGCCCGCTCCTCGACCAGCGCCCGCAGCTTGGTGTCGCCAACGGCGACGGCGTAGTCGTGGGCGAAGGCTAGGCCGAAGGCGGTGTTGGCGTGCGTGCCGACGCGGGTGGGGTACGTCTGCTTCGGGTAGTAGCTGACGTACTTCCCGGCGATCAGGTCCGCGAGCGGGCGGAGGTTCGCAGCCCAACGCTTCGCGTCGGGGTCGTCCCAGCCGTGTAGCTCGGTCTGGAGTTTCAGCAGCCACGTCCAGCCGTAGGGCCGCTCGAACGACTTCGACTCCGCCCGCGCGAAGTACTCGACCTCCACCTTCACGTTCGCGGCGGTGAGGTGGGCGTCAAGTACCGCGCGGGCCTGCTTCGCCTCCGGCAGGTCGGGGTGGGTGCGGACGACCTTCACGAGCAGCCAGTGGCCGTGAACCGCGGAGTGCCAGTCGTAGGAGCCGTAGAAGGCCGGGTGCAGCGCCTTCGGGGTGCGGGCGTCGGCGGGGCCGCCGAGGACGTGCTCGGGCTTGTTCGGGTATTCGCGGACGACGCCCTTGAGCGCCAGCCGGGCGAACGCCGCCGCGGCCTCGCGGGTCAGCGTGGCCGGCGGCACCGGCTCGGGCGAGACGGGTTGGCTCATGGCGGCGGCGGCGACGAGGGTGAACACGGGGCACCTCCGGGCGGGCGGCGACACCCCGATGATACTAGCGGCTCCCGACCGCCTTCACGAGTTTCGCCGCCTCGTCGGCCGTGAACGAGCCGGTGAGGCGGACCGTCTGGCCGAGCTTCGCGCGCACGACGGGGGCGGCCAGAACCTTGCCGTCCACCACGAGCGCGACCGGCTTGTCGGGGTGCTCCTCGGACAGCCTCGCGGCCTTCTTCGCGCCGGCGTCCGTAAACGTGAGCTCGACCGCCTCGCCGGCGACCTTCGCGGAGGCGATGTCGGCGCCGGTGAGTGCGGCCGCCTTGTGGAGGTACACCTTCTGCGCGGACCCGGCGACGACGGCCTCGACCCGCCCGTCGGCGGGCGCCGCCTCCGCGCGGCGGAGCTCGACGCGGGTCTTCGGCGGCTCCTGGGCGACCCCCGGCAGCGCGAGGGCGAACCCGGCAGCGACGGCCAACAGACGCATGGCGTGATCCTCCTGGGGGTGACCGCCCGCAACCGGACGTGCCGCCGGCCGCTTCTCGCTCCCGGGTGTTACACGGATGGTACGTGCGTCCCGGCCCGCGGCGGGTACGATCGCACCAGACTCACGCGCCACCGGCCGGAGGCTCCCCGATGAAGGCCTGCTTCCTGATTTTCCCCGCGGCCGTCGCGGCCGCGCTCGCCGTGTCGGCGCAGGACGCCGACGACGGCACCGGCGCCGGCCGCATCTTCCACTCGATGGTGTGGACCGGCAAGGAGGCGATCGTGTGGGGCGGCGGCTCGGAGGGAAAGTTCTTCGACCACGGCTTCCGCCTCGACCCGGATGCGAAGACACGCCGCGCCCTCGCCACGGACGGTGCCCCGTCCGCCCGGTGGACGCACGCCGCGGTGTGGACGGGTACCGAGATGCTCGTCTGGGGCGGGCGCTCCGAGTTCGCGTCGAACGGCCACCGCGACGACGGCGGCCGCTACGACCCCGCCACCGACCGGTGGCGTGGGATGTCGGCGGTGAACGCCCCGGCGGCGCGGTCCCAGATGGCGCGGGTGTGGACCGGCGCCGAGATGATCGTGTGGGGCGGGTACGGCGACGGCGCGACGGCCTGGGACACCGGCGGCCGCTACGACCCGAAGGCCGACCGGTGGCGGATGCTGCAGCTCCGCGGCGCCCCGGAGGCGCGGGTGGAACCACTTCACGTGTGGACCGGCACCGAGCTGCTCGTGTGGGGCGGCATCACCCCCGACCTGAAGCGGACGTTCCGCACCGGCGGCCGCTACAACCCAACGACCGACCGCTGGACCGCGATCCGCTCCGAGGACACCGCCCCCGCGGTGTGGGGCGCCGCGGTCGCGTGGACCGGCACCGAGATGCTCGTCTGGGGCGGGTCGCACCAGAACGGCGACGAGAACGTGAACCAGGTCACGAACCGCGGCTGGGCGTACAACCCGGCCACCGACCGCTGGCGGGCGCTTTCCACGACCGGTGCGCCGGCGGCGCGGTTCTTCCCGACCGGTGTGTGGAGCGGCTCGCGCTTCGTGGTGTGGGGCGGCGGCGACCAGGGCGGCGACGGGAATCCGGCCCAGCACTTCGCCGACGGCGGCGTCTACGACCCCGTCGCCGACCGGTGGGAGGCGCTGCCGCGCGTCGGCGCGCTGGCCGGTCGCGGGTTGCACTCGGCCGTGTGGACGGGCCGCGGCATGATGGTGTACGGCGGCTCGACCGGCGGGTTCAGCGCGTTCTCCGACGCCGCGTTGTGGGTGCCGCGCTGAGCGATAGAACCTCCCTGCCGTCTCTCCCGGGGGGTTCGACATGCTGACGCTCCGCACCGCCGCCGTCCTCGCCCTCGGCATCGCCGCGGGCGCCGTCCTCACCCGCGCCGTCGGCCAGCCGCCGGCCGCGGCGCCAAACCCCGACTCGCAGTACCGCCTCGGCCCCGACTCGCTCCCGCAGGACGGCGTGCCGCGCGGCGAAATCAAGGGGCCGTTCACGCTGCCGTGCA
Organism: Gemmataceae bacterium; assembly: GCA_046350095.1. Lineage (GTDB taxonomy): Bacteria > Planctomycetota > Planctomycetia > Gemmatales > Gemmataceae > Urbifossiella. The sequence goes on along the minus strand of JAXMBA010000006.1, from coordinate 435,165 downwards.
ACGTCTACCCCGGCACGCAGCACACGTACTGGGTCTACGTCCCCGCGCAGTACGACCCAAAGGTGCCTGCCGCGTTGATGGTGTTCCAGGACGGCCAGGCGTTCAAGAACGAGAAGGGCGACGTGCGGGCGCAGAACGTGATGGACAACCTCATCTACCGCCGCGAAATCCCCGTGATGCTCGGCGTGTTCATCAACCCCGGCCGCCGCCCCGACCAGCCCGAGCCCACGCCGTCGAACTGGGGCGACCGGGATACCAACCGGCCGACCGAGTACAACTCGCTCGACGACAAGTACGCCCGCGTCGTCACGGAGGAGTTGCTGCCGGCGCTGAAGAAGGAGTTCAACATTTCGGACGACCCCGAGATGCGCGGCATCGGCGGCAGCAGTTCGGGGGCGATCGCGGCGTTCACGGTGGCGTGGGAGCGGCCGAACCAGTTCCGCAAGGTGCTGTCGAACGTCGGCAGCTTCGTGAACCTCCGCGGCGGCCACGTCTACGCCGACAAGGTGCTGGCGAGCGAGAAGAAGCCGCTGCGGGTGTACCTGTGCGACGGCCGCAACGACAACCGCGGGCTCCGCAAGGGCGGCCAGTACGACGAGCGGATGGACTGGTTCCTGCAGAACGTCCGGCTGATGAAGGCGCTGACGGCGAAGGGGTACGACGTGAACTACTCGTGGGGGATGAACGGCCACGGGCAGAAGTTCGGCGGCGCGATCCTGCCCGAGATGATGCGCTGGCTGTGGCGCGACGGGCCGGTCTCGACCGACCCGAATGACATGGTGGAGCGCGGCTTCCGCCAGCCAGTGCGGAAGTGAAATGGCGAACGGCCGGTGTCAGCCGAATGGTCGGGATGGCAGCGGGCTAAGGAGGAGAGCGGTCGTCTCACGAGCCGCGACCGCAAGGGAGCGGCTGCTGACCCGGACATCCCCGTACGCGGCCGACGTTGGGCTTCAGCCGCTCCCTTGCGGTCGCGGCTCGTGTGGCGACCGGCCGTTCGCCTCAAGCCAGGATCGACCGGATGACGTGCCCGTGCACGTCGGTCAGCCGCCGCTCGACGCCGTTGTGGTAGAACGAGAGCCGCTCGTGATCGAGCCCGAGCAGGTGCAACACCGTGGCGTGCAGGTCGTAGATCGTCGTCAGATTCTCGGCCGCGGTGTAGCCGAACTCGTCGGTGGCGCCGTGGCTGAACCCGCGCTTCACCCCCGCCCCCGCCAGCCACACCGTGAACCCGCGTGGGTTGTGGTCGCGGCCGCTCGCCCCGCGCTGGAACGTCGGCATCCGCCCGAACTCCGTCACCCACACCACCAGCGTGTCGGCGAGCAACCCCGTCCGCTTCAGGTCCGCCAACAGCGCCGCGCACGGCTTGTCGAGGATGGCGGCGTGCGTCTCGTACTGCGGCTTCAGCGTCTTGTGGCCGTCCCAGTTGCCGACGCCCTCGCCCATCGCGTAGGAGCCGTTGAACAGCTGCACGAAGCGCACGCCGCGTTCGAGCAGCCGACGCGCCAGCAGGCAGTTGCGGGCGAACCCGGCCTTGACGCGGTTCGTGTCGCCGGTGCCGTACTCGTCGTGGACGCGCTGCGGCTCCTTCGCGAGGTCGCCGACCTCCGCGGCCCGCAGCTGCATGCGCCCGGCCATCTCGTAGCTCGCGATGCGGGCCGCGAGAGCCTCGTCCCCCGGGCGTGACGCGGCGTGGCCGGCGTTCAGCCGCTCCAGGAACGCCCGCGTGTCGGCGTCGGCCTGCGGCGACACCGAGCCCGGCCGGGCGAGGTGCGGGATGGGCCGGTCGGCGCCGAACGGCGTCCCCTGGAACACGGCGGGGAGGAAGCCGCTCCCCCAGTTGTTCGGCCCGACCTGCGGCACGCCGCGCGGGTCGGGGATGGCGACGAACGCCGGCAGGTCGCGGCACTCGCTGCCGAGCGCGTAGCTCACCCACGCCCCGGCGCTGGGGAAGCCGTCGAGCGTGAACCCGGTGCTCATCTGGTTCTCGGCCGGCCCGTGCGTGTTGCTCCGGGCCGTCATCGAGTGGACGAAGCACATCTCGTCCGCGAGCGCCGCCAGGTTCGGCAGCAGGTCCGACACCATCTTGCCGCTCTGCCCGCGCGGCCGGAACGTCCACAGCGGTTTGACGAGGTTGCCGTTCTCGCCCTGGAACGTGACGAGCCGGTCGGCCCCCGGCAGCGGCTGCCCGTCGCGGCGGACGAGTTCCGGCTTGTAGTCGAACGTGTCGAGGTGGCTGACGGCCCCTGAGCAGAAGATGGTGAGGACACGCTTCGCCTTCGGGGCAAAGTGCGGCGCCCGCGCCGCGAGCGGGTCGTCGGGCCGCACCGCGGGGCGGATCGGGTCGGCCGCTTCGGCGAGCAGCGCGGCGAGCGCGACGCCGCCGGCGCCGGTGGCGGCGTCGCGGAGGAAGGCACGGCGGTCGGGGAGGAAGGCTGAAGGCATAGAAAGATTCCTCCGTCGAGTCGCTTCGGTCTGGCCAGCGGATCAGGCTTCCTGGTTATCGCAGAAAACGCCCCAGTACTCGGTCAATGCCAGATTCGCAGCCGAGCCGTCCGCGCGGTCTTCGTTCGCCAACATGTACCGTAGGAACAGACACACCGCGCGGGATTGAGCTTCATCGAGCATCCGATACCGCGCCATGTGGTACTCACGCCCGCTGGCGTCACTCCCGGACGGATTGAACGTGTAGATGGTGAAATCGGACACGACCGAGTTGCTCACGCGGAAATTCTTGAGCGACCAGATCATGTATGCCGGGATGTAGAACCTCCAACTCTCCGGGTCCAGGTAACAAAGTGCGGTGGTGCATCCCTCGATGAACGAGTCGGGAACTTGATCCCAGCTCGTTTCAACGTCCAGCAATCGGGCCGCGGACCTCTCCTGATCGGATCCGTACTCGTCAATAACCTCCGCCTCGTGGAGCGTGGTACTACCCCGCTGCACGCCTGCGAAGGCGACTCGGATCGCAGTCATGACCTCCTCTGCGGTGCCCGTCACAGCACACCTCAGTCCAAGAACACGAACTCGTTCGCGTTCAGCAACGCCCGGCACAGTGCCGGCAGCCCGTGCTTCGCCACCAGCTCCCGCGCCGCGGCCAACTCCTCCGCCCGCGGCGCCCGCTGGAACGCCAGCCGGAACGCGCTCGCCACAGGGTCCGCGTCCTTCTCGACCCGCGCCGCGAAGAACCCGGCCTGCTGCACCACGAACGGGCTGTTCAGCAGGTTGAGCGCTTGCAGCGGCGTGATCGACACGTTTCGCCGCGGGGCGACCTGCCCGCCGTCGGGGCAGTCGAACGCGCCGAACGTGTCGTCCGGCTGCATCCGCGGCCGGTGCTGGTAGACCATGCGGCGGAACTCGGCCGGGCCGAACTTCGTTTTGGGCGTGTACACGCGGACGTAGTTCGTGTTCGGCTCGAACAGGTCGAACCCGGGGCCGTACATCGTCAGGTCGAGCTTGCCGCTCACGCTCAGCACCGCGTCGCGCAACAACTCCGCTTCGAGGCGCCGCGGCGGGTAGCGCCACAACAACCGCGCCTGAGCGTCCTTCGCGGCGGCATCCGGCCGGTTCGCCGACGCCTGCCGGTACGTGTCGCTGTTCACGATGAGCCGGTGAATGTGCTTGAGCGACCAGCCGTGTTCGACCAACTCCGTGGCGAGCCAGTCGAGCAACTCGGGGTGGCTCGGCCGGCCGCCGTTCTTGCCGAAGTCGCTCGGCGTGTCCACGAGGCCGGTGCCGAAGTGCCAGTGCCACAGCCGGTTCACGACCACGCGGGCCGTCAGCGGGTGCTTCGGGTCCGTCACCCACGCGGCGAACGCCTTGCGGCGCTCCACGTCGGTCGCGGTGTCGGGAATGTCCAGCGCCGCGCCGATCTCGCTCAGCGTCCCGGGGCCGACGGCGTCGCGCTTCTGCGTCACGTCGCCGCGGCCGAGGAGGTGGACCGGCTCCGGCGTCGTGAACCGGCCGGCGTAAGCGACCATCCCGCGGGCCGAGTCCGCCAGGCGCTTCCGGAGGTCGTCGCGCTGGCGGCTCAGGTTGGCCCACTCGAGTTGCTGTGCGGCGGCGAGCGCCGGCGGGAGGGTGCTCTGGTCGCCGACGGGGAGGCGGTCGTCGGACGACGCCACCACCACCCACGCGGCCCGGTCCACCGACACGTCGATGCGGTAGCGTGTCGGCAGGCGGTCGGCGAACTTCCCCTCGCGGTCGCGCGCCCACACCACCCGGTCGATCTTCACCGCCTCCGCGAACTCGACCTCGGCCCACCCGCGGGGCGTGATCGAGATCCAGCTGCGGCCGTTGCCGTAGCGGCCGTCGGTGAGGTGTTCGAGCTTGTGAAGCGCTCCACCCGGGTAGTCGCCGCTGGAGCGCAGCTTGCCGCCGCGGGCGACGTTGACCGGCGTCGGGCCGGCGGTGAACGCCTCCAGTTCGTCGAGGCACGGCTCGCCCTGGTTCGTCTCGAAGGCCACGAACCGCAGGTACTTCGCGGCGACGGGGGCGAACCGCTCCGTGTTCAGCAGCGGGCTCACCGGCAGGCGGCGCGGTTTTACCGCGGCGGGGTCGGCCGGCGGGTCGAGCGCCGCGAGCCTGGCATCGAGCTCGGCCAGCTGCGCCGTCAGGCGGTCCGCGTCGGCCTTCGGGTCGGGCATCCCGGGTAGCCGGACCGGCCGCTCGCCGTGCTGCACGCCGGCGAACACGGCCTTCACGCGGTAGTAGTCCTCGGCCGGGATGGGGTCGAACTTGTGGTCGTGGCAGCGGGCGCACGCCACGGTCAACCCCAGGAACGCCGAGCCCGCGGTGCCGATCAGGTCGTGCAGCTCGTCGGCCCGCTGGTTAGCGGTGAGGACTGGGTCGGGGCTCTTCACCTGGTCCCACGGGCCGGCGACGAGGAAGCCCGTGGCGGCGTCCGCGCCGAGGGCGTCGCCGGCGAGTTGCTCGCGGACGAAGCGGTCGAACGGCACGTCGGCGTTGAAGGCCCGGATCACGTAGTCGCGGTAGTGGTACGCCGTCGGCCGCGGGTTGTTCATCTCGAACCCGTGACTGTCGGCGTACCGGACCACGTCGAGCCAGTGCCGCGCCCAGCGCTCGCCGAAGTGCGGCGACGCCAGCAGCTTCTCGACCAGCTTTTCCGCCGCTTGCGGCGAAGTGTCGGCCGCGAACGCCTCGACTTCCTCGGGCGTCGGGGGGAGACCGAGCAGGTCGAATTTGAGCCGGCGCAGCAGCGTGCGCCGGTCGGCGGCGGGCGAGAGTGAGAGCCCCTTGTCCGCGAGTTTGGCGACGACGAACTTGTCCACGGCGGTGCGCCCCGCGCCGGCGGGCACGGGCGGCCGCTTCACGGGGGCGAAAGCCCAATGGTCGTCCGCGTGGGCGACCGGGGTGAGTGCAAGGAGGGCGACGCAGGAGAGGAGCGTGCGGGAGGGCATCCGAATAGCTTACCGAACCCGCCCGCCGTGCCGCAAGTCGCGCCAGGTATCGCGCTTCGGCCGGCCCTGACCTCGGATCTCGCTCCAACACTTATTTGTGGCATGGACTCAATTCGTGCCTCGACCCCCCGGGGGGGTAGCGGACACACAATGCACCGCGCCAGAATGTGTCACAGCTCCGCAGTCTCTCCGCGGTCCGGCGCTGACACGTCGGTGAATCCGATGCCGCGGAGCCCCTCGGCCAGCGCCGCGGCGCGGTCGGGTTCGCCGTGGACGAGCCGCGTCCGCGCCCCGGCCAGCGGGCCGAGCATCCGCAGCAGGTCGCCGTGGTCGGCGTGGCTCGACAGGCCGTTGAGCACCACCACCTCGGCCTTGAGCGGCACCACGCGGCCGAGCACGCGCACCTCGGGGCGGCGTTCCACGATCCGCCGGCCGAGCGTGTGTTCGGCCTGGTAGCCGGCGATCAACACGGTGTTGCGCGGGTCCGGCAGGTGGTGCTTCAGGTGGTGCAGGATGCGGCCCGCCTCGCACATGCCGCTCGCGGCGATGATAACGGCCGGCTCCGGCATCCGGTTCAGCTTCATGCTTTCGAGCGGGGACTCGACGTAGCGTACGTTCCGGCCGCCGAACAACTCGGGGTGAGCGGCCAGCAACCCCAGCGTCTCCTCGTCGAAGCACTCGGGGTGGGCGCGGAACACCTCGGTGGCGCGGGTCGCCATCGGGCTGTCGACGAAGATCGACACCGGCGGCAGCTTCCCGGCCTGCATCAGCTGGTGGAGGAAGTAGATGAGCGTCTGGGTACGGCCGACGGCGAACGCCGGCACGATCACCTTGCCCCCGCGGTCGGCCGTCCGGCGCACGACTTCGCCCAGCTTTTCCGCGGTTTCGTCCACGGGTTCGTGGGTGTGGCCGCCGTAGGTGCTCTCGGTGATGAGCAGGTCGCACGCGGGGATCGGCTCCGGGTCGCGGAGGATCGGCAGCCCCGGCCGGCCGACGTCACCCGTGAACGTCAGTCGCCGCTCCCCGGCCGGGCCGTCGACGCGAACGGCGGTGACCGCCGATCCGAGGAGGTGGCCGGCGTCGGAGAACGTCGCCTCGATCCCCTTCCCGACCGAGAACCGTGCCCCGTACCGCACCGCTTGCAGGCGCAAGAGCGTACGGTACACGTCCTTCGCGTCGTACAGCGGCTCCACCTTGGGCTCGTCGCGGCCGCGCTTGCGGTTGAGGTAGTTGGCGTCCTCCTCCTGAATCTTTGCCGCGTCGCCGAGCATCACCGCGGCGAGGGCGCGGGTGGCCGGCGTGCAGTAGATCGGCCCGGCGAACCCGCGGCGGACGAGGTTCGGCAGGTTGCCGCAGTGGTCCACGTGGGCGTGGCTGAGGACGACCGCGTCGATGTCCTTCGCCCGGAACGGGAAGTTCCGGTTGCGGCTAAACGCCTCCGCCCGGTGCCCCTGGAACAGGCCGCAATCCAGCAGCACCGTTTTCCCGCCGGCGGTCAGCTGGTGCATGGACCCGGTGACGGTGCGGGTCGCGCCCCAGAAGGTGACCGAGGGGGCGGCGTCGTGGGAGGGTCGGGGCATGGCGCACCGTGAGAGTTCGATCCAGGACAGGGTACGCATCAGTCCGCACTTGCGTATAACCGGGGTGTGCGGCCGGCCCCCCGACTGGCGGGGCGAACTCCCCCGGCCGCCTCACCGGAGGGTATCGCGATGCGCGTGCGGATCATGATGGTCGGGCTCCTGGCCGGGTTCGTCGGCGTGCTCGGGCTCGGCGGCAGCGGGCTGGCCCAGGACAAGGCGAACAGCCCCGCCGGGACGTGGAAGTGGACCACCGAGGGCAAGGGCGGCGGCCAGAAGCGCGAGACGACGCTGAAGCTGAAGGTGGACGGCACCAAGGTGACCGGCACGGTCAGCGGCGGCGGCAAGGACGCCAAGGACATCGACATCGAGGACGGCAGCTACAAGGACGGCGAGGTGAAGTTCAACGTCACCCGCATGTTCAAGGACCAGAAGGCCACGTCGAAGTACACCGCCAAGGTGACCGGCGACGTGATGAAGGGGACGATCGAGGGGACGTTCGGCGGCAAGGACACGAAGCGCGAGTTCGAGGCCAAGCGTTCGAAGGACTGAGGTCACGCGGGAAGTGATGTCAAGGGCAAGGACGCCCTCTCTCCTTTCGGCGGGAAGTCGGGGTTGCCCTGCGGCGCCGGCCTGCCCTAGCATCTCTCCTTCGCCGTTCGCCCCACGAGAAGGATCTCGCCCGGAAACGGCACGGAGATGCCCCAGCCGCCACGCGCCACCACCCCGTCCCCGGGTCGGGACGCCGCCCTCGACAACCTCCGCGTCTGTGCGATGTTGCTCGGCCTGGTGACCCACGGCGCCCTGCCGTTCACGGCCACCGGTCTCATCCCGTTCCCCGTCCGCGACGCCACCCGCCACCCCGCCGCCGACGCCGTGTACTTCGCGGTCCACGACTTCCGGATGCAGCTGTTCTTTCTGCTCGCGGGGTTCGCGGCCGCGTCCCTCGGCGCGGCCCGCGGCGCCGGGGCCGTCGTCCGCAACCGGCTGACCCGGGTCGCAATCCCGCTCACGCTCGCGGCGGTGACCGTGTGCCCGCTGATGCACCTGCTCGTCGCCCGGCACACGGCCGCCCGCGGCGTGGAGTGGGACCCCGTCGACGCCGGCGGGTGGGTCGGGCCGAACTTCCACCTGTGGTTCCTGTACTACCTCCTCCTCTGCACCGCCCCGCTGGCACTCCTTCTGGCCTTCGGTCACCGCATTCCCCGCGGCGCGACCCGGGTCGCCGATCGGGCGGTCCGCGCGCTCGTCGGGTCGCGGTGGCGAGTACCGTTGCTCGCGGCAGCAGTCGTGCCAGTGCTGTGGGGGATGCCGGCGTGGTGGGTCGAATCTCCCGTCGGGTGGGTGCCGGACCCCGACGTGTTCGCGTACTACCTCGGATTCTTCGCGGCCGGGGCGGTCCTCCGCCGCCACCGTGACCTCCTCCCGGCAGTCGGGCGAAACTGGCCAACCCAGCTCACCGTGGCGAACACCCTCGTGCTACCGGCGATGCTCGGGCTCACGGTGTCCGGGGTCCGGGCCGCCGCAGACCCCCCGGCGGGTTTCGTAGCGTGGAAGGTGTCCGCAATCGTGCTCGGTGGCGCGTACACCTGGCTGATGATCGGCGGGCTCGTCGGCCTCTTCCGCCGGTACTTCGCCGTGTCAACCGGGCCGTGGCAGTACCTCGCGGGGGCGTCGTACTGGTGTTACCTTGCCGGGTTCCCGGTGCAGGTCGCGTTCCAGGTCTACTTCGCGACGCTCGGGTACTCGATGTGGGCCGAGTTCGTGGTCGTGAACGCGCTGACCTTCGCGGCCCTCCTCGCGAGCTACGAGTTGGTCGTCCGGCGGACGTGGCTCGGCACCCTGTTGGAGGGGAAGCGGCACGCCACCGTGCGGCCGGGCGTCGTGGTCGAGATACGGGTGCCCGCGGGCCGGAACGTTGTCGCTCCGGGAAGAAGGGTCGAGTACGATAAACCCGTCTCCCCGGTAACCACCTGATGCGAACCGCAACCCTCCCGGCGGTCCTCTTCCTGGCGACGGCGGCTCGCGCGGCCCCGCCGGACTTCGACCGCCAGGTCGCCCCACTACTCGCCGCCCGCTGCGCCGCCTGTCACAGCGGCGACGACGCCAAGGGCGAACTCGACCTCACCCGCAAGGGCACCGTCGTCGGCAAGGCGGTGGTGCCCGGCAAGCTCGCCGACAGCCCGCTGTGGCAGCGCGTCGAAGCCGGCGAGATGCCGCCGAAGGGCAGGCTCCCGGCGGCCGAGAAGGCGCTGCTCAAGGAGTGGATCGAACAGGGTGCCAGGTGGGGCACCGACCCCATCGACCCGCTTGCCGTCACCACCAGCACCCGCGCCGGCCGCGACTGGTGGAGCCTTCAGCCGGTCCGCCGCCCGCCCACCCCCGGAATCCCGGGCCGCGAACACTTCACCCGCAACGACATCGACCGGTTCATCCTCGCGAAGCTGCCCCCCGGCTGGGAGCCCGCGCCGCCGGCGGACAAGCGCACCCTGCTCCGCCGCGTCTACTACGACCTCCTCGGCCTGCCGCCGAGCTACGAGGAGATCGAGGCGTTCGCCGGCGACGCGGACCCACTCGCCTACGAGAAGCTGGTCGAGAAGCTGCTGGCGTCGCCACACTACGGCGAGCGCTGGGGCCGCCACTGGCTCGACGCCGCCCGCTACGCCGAGACCTGCGGGTACGAGCGCGACCAGGTGAAGCCCGACGTGTGGAAGTACCGCGACTGGGTGATCCGCGCCTTCAACGCCGACCTGCCGTTCGAGCGGTTCGTGCTCGAACAGCTCGCCGGTGACGAATTGCCGGACGCGAGCGCGGACACGGTCGCGGCCACCGGCTTCATCCGCCTCGGCACCTGGAACGACGAGCCGAACGATCCGACGGAGTACAAGTACGACCGGCTCGAAGACATGGTGGGGGCGACCAGCACGGCGTTCCTCGGCCTGACGGTACGGTGTGCCCGCTGCCACGACCACAAGTTCGACCCGATCCGCCAGACCGACTACTACCGCATGGGAGCGGCGTTCTGGGCCGGGTTCATCGAGCCGGGGCCGCGCGAGTTTCTCGGCGGGCCGGACGCCAAGGCGCTCGGCTTCCCCAGCGTATTCGGCTGGACCGACCGCGGCCGCACGGTTCCGCCACTGAAGCTCCTCAAGAAGGGCGACCCGGCACGGCCCGGGGCGGTGGTGGACCCCGGACATCTGTCCGCGATCCCCGCGATGGACCGTCCGTACGCGCCGCCGCCGGACGGCTCGAAGACGACCACACGTCGACTGCAACTCGCCCGCTGGATCGCCGACCCGGCGAACCCGTTGGCGGCACGGGTGTGGGTGAACCGCGTCTGGCAGCACCATTTCGGCCACGCCCTCGCCCGCACGCCGGACAACCTCGGCTTCACCGGCGAGAAGCCGACGCACCCCGAACTGCTCGACTGGCTCGCCGCCGACTTTCGCGCCCTCGGCGGCCGCACGAAGCCGCTCCACCGGATGATCCTGTACAGCGCCACCTACCGACAGGCATCGATTCATCCTCGTACCGATGAGTACGACAAGACCGACGCCGGCAACCGCTTGTGGTGGCGGGCCGAGCGCCGCCGGCTGGACGCCGAAGGGCTGCGCGACTCGCTGCTGAGCGCCGGCGGCAACCTCAAACTGGACCGCATCGGCGGCCCGAGCTTCGCCCCGGACATCCCGCCGGACGCACTCGAAGGCCTGTCGATGAAGGGCGCCGCGTGGAAGGCGTCGCCGCCGGCCGAGCAGGGGCGGCGGACCGTGTACGTGTTCGCCAAGCGCGGCCTCCTCCCCCCACTCCTCACGACGTTCGACCTCCCCGACACGACGCTGCCGAGTTGCCGCCGCGACGTGACCATCGTGCCGACGCAGGCACTGGCGCTGCTGAACAACCCGTTCGTGCATCAGCAGAGCGCGGCACTCGCGCGTCGGGTCGGCGCCGGCTCGAAGGACGAGCAGGTGACCCGGGCGTGGCGGCTGGCGCTCGGCCGCGACCCGCGCGCCGCCGAGCTCGCCCCGGCGCTGGCTCACCTGGACCGGCAGGCGACGCTACTCGGCGACCCGGCCGCGGCGCTGGCGTCGCTGTGCCACGTCCTGCTGAACACGAACGAATTCGCCTACGTGGACTGAACCATGCCATCCCCGTTCCCCTGCGGGCGAACCCGACGCGAAGCGCTCTGGGACATGGGCGGCGGCTTCGCCGGCGTCGCCCTCGCGGGGCTGCTCGCCGACGACGCCCGCGCCGCCGACGGGCCACTCTCCGTGAAGCCGCCGCACTTCGCTGCGAGAGTCAAGAGCTGCATCTTCCTGATGATGAACGGCGGCCCGTCGCAGGTGGACACGTTCGACCCCAAGCCGGAGCTCGCCCGCTTCGCCGGCAGCGACCTGCCGGCCGACAAGAGGTACATCAACTCCGGCGGCCGCCGCGTCGGCCACCTCACGCCGGCGTTCCGCCCGTTCCGCCCCGGCGGCGCGAGCGGCCTCCCCGTCTCCGACTACTTCCCGCGGGTGCGCCAGCACGCGGACAAGCTCGCTGTGATTCGTTCGTGCCATACCGACAGCCACGCCCACGGGTCGGCGCTGGTAATGATGAACACCGGCAAGACGTTCATCGGCCGGCCGTCGCTCGGCAGCTGGGCGGTGTACGGCCTCGGCACCGTCAACCAGAACCTTCCCGGGTACGTCGTCTTGATGGACAAGCGCGGCGGCCCCATCAGCGGCCAGCCGAACTGGGCCAGCGGGTTTATGTCCGCCGCGTACTCCGGCACGCTGTTCCGCCCCGCCGGCGACCCGATTCTCGACCTGCGCGGCCCGCACGGCCCCGCCGCGCAGCGGCACCAGCTCGACCTGCTGGTGCAGCTCAATCAACAGCACCTGGACGCGCGCCCCGGAGGCCGCGATCTCGCCGCCCGCGCCGCAAGTTACGAACTCGCCTTCCGGATGCAGGCGGCCGCGCCGGAAGCCGTGGACCTGACGCGCGAGTCGGCCCGCACGCTGGACGCCTACGGCGTTGGGAAGCAGCCCACGGACGAATTCGGCCGCAACTGCGTCATCGCCCGCCGGCTCGTGGAGCGCGGTGTGCGGTTCGTGCAGCTGTACAGCGGCGGCGGCCACCTCGAAGACACGTGGGACGCGCACGCCAGCGTCGAGCGGAACCACGGCCAGCACGGCGCCGAGGTCGATCAGCCGATCGCGGCGCTGCTCGCCGACCTGGAGGCCCGCGGGCTGCTCGACAGCACGCTGGTGATCTGGGGTGGCGAGTTCGGGCGGATGCCGTTCAGCGAGGGGCGGAACGAACCAGGCCGCAACCACAACCCCTACGGCTTCTCGATGTGGCTCGCCGGCGGCGGCGTCAAGGGCGGCACCGCCTACGGCGCCACCGACGAGTTGGGGTTTGAAGCGGTGGAGAACAAGGTGCACGTCCACGACCTGCACGCCACGATTCTGCACCTGATGGGGCTGGACCACGAGAAGCTGACGTACTTCCACCAGGGCCGGGCCGAACGGCTGACCGACGTGTACGGCACCGTCGTCCGCGGCATCCTCGCCTGAGGAATCCCTATGCGCTGCCTCCTACTCGCGGCCGCGGCCGCGGCCGCGGCCGCCGTAGCCGACGACGCCCCCGCCCCGGTGCGGGTGATGAGCTTCAACATCCGTTACGGCACCGCCCGCGACGGCGACAACCACTGGGACAAGCGCAAGGACTTCCTCGCGGCGACGGTCACGGCGTTCGACCCCGACCTGCTCGGAACGCAGGAGACGCTCGCCTCCCAGCGCGACTTCCTGGCCGAGCGGCTGAAGGGATTCACCGCCTACGGCGTCGGCCGCGACGACGGCAAGGAGCGCGGCGAGATGGCGGCACTGTTCTTCCGCACTGCCCGATTCGAGAAGGTAGCCGGCGGGACCTTCTGGCTCAGCGAGACACCCGATCGCGTGAGTAAGGGCTGGGACGCCGCGCTGCCGCGCGTCGCAACCTGGGTCAAGCTGAAGGACCGTAACGACGCAACGCCGGTTCTGTTCCTCAACACGCACTTCGACCACATGGGCAAACTGGCCCGGCATGAGTCGGCGAAGCTACTTCGGGCGAAAGTTGTGGAGCTCGGCGCCGGCAGCCGCGTCGTCGTCACCGGCGACTTCAACGCCGGCGAAGACAGCGACCCGTACAGGGCGTTGTTCGACCCGGCCGGCGGGCTCGCGGACACGTTCCGCGTCAAGCACCCGACGCGCGGCAAGGCCGAGGGCACGTTTAACGGCTTCGAGCCGGCGGCGACGACCGGGCCGCGCATCGACTGGATCGCCGCCGGTCGCGACTGGCACGTACTCGACGCCGGGATCGACCGTACTGTGAGGGGCGGCCGTGTCCCGTCCGACCATTTCCCAGTGACCGCGGTGTTGCGTCGCTAGAGAGGCACAAAATTGCTCTCCGACCCGACGCACACCGACATCGGCGGTGGGTGTGTGCTAGAACTTACTAGCTTCTCTACCACCAATGTCGGTCTGACAGCGGTCCCGATCGGGAGTCGGTCGGCGATCGTGCGTCGGGCACCCGGAACAGGGAGCCAGCCGTGTCTCGAACGCTCAACTACAAGGAGTACGCCCGCGAGTTGGCCGGCGCGCCCCCCGCCCAATCCGCCCCCGTTACCGCCGTCATTCCTACCCCGGCCGCGCATCTCCGCCCGCAGCCCCCCGGCGTCTTGGTGTGTGTCCAACCGCCGGGTGAACTCCTCGGAAAGCTAATCACCCTCCGCGGCACGCCGGTCGTGTTCGGCCGCGAGCAGGAAGCGGACGTGGTAATCGACGAGCCGTCGGTCTCGCGGGCCCACGCCCGGATGGAGCCACGGCCGGGCGGCGCGTACCGGCTGATCGACCTGGGGAGTTCGAACGGGACCTACGTCAACGGCGTTCGCCTGGAGTCGAGCCCGGTGCACAACGGCGACCGGGTTCAGTTCGGCAACGTGGTTTTCCTCTACATCACGGGCGAGACCCCGTAGTCGTTCAGACGAGCGAGCCGGCCTCGTTCCGCGGCGAGTACGACGGCGGGTCGCTGCACGGGAACGAGTCGTCCAGCGCGTCATCGACCGGGTCGTCGATCAGGTCGCCGGACGGGGCTCGCTCCTCTTTACGGTGCTGAGCGGTCTGGTCGTAGATGCCAGCGGTGACGCCGGCCCCGAGGCGCTCGCGCAAGGCATCGCACTTCGCCTTATCCGGTTCGCACGCCGCCGGGTCGAGGGCACAGCGCGCGGTCTTCGATCCGCGGTAGAGTAGATAGCCGCCCGCGGCCGTCATCAGCAGCCCCGTCAGGGACCGTCGTCTCATCCCGAAGGCCGTAAGCATCACCCCAGCCAGCATCGAGCCCACGCCGGCCGTACTCATCCCCATGATCGACGCTTTCATGACGCCTCCCACCCGCCTGCGGGTGTGTCGTGGTGTACGAAACCTGCCCGGGGACATCCGATCGCACTGACAGGAAATGGCCACGCCGAGACGGAGCAACGCCCGTGCCGCGAACCGGCTGGCACCCCCGCCGCGGCGGCAGTAAGCTAGCAGTTCCCACCCCGCCGCCCCGCGGAGCCGTCATGTCTCACCAGTACGCCCCGCTCATTCCGGCCGTGCTCGTCGCCCTCGGCGTGGCAGTATTCGCACCCGCGGCCGAGCCCGCGAGCTCACTCCGGCTGACCCTCCGCAGCCGGCCGAACCCCCTGACCTCGTCCGCCGGGCCTGCGACCGAGCGCACGGCCGAATGGGGCGCGAAGAAGACCGCCATCATTGTCTGCGACATGTGGGATCAGCACTGGTGCAAGTCGGCCGAGGCCCGCGTCGGCGAGCTCGTCGGGCCGCTGGAGGTGCTGCTGAAGGCGGCCCGCGACAAGGGCGTCTTCGTCATCCACGCCCCTAGCACCTGCACCAACTTCTACAAGGACACGCCGCAGCGGAAGCGGGCGAAGGACGCCCCGTTCGCGGCCGCGCCGCAGCCGCTGGCGACGACCGAGCGCTGGGGCACCGCCTGGAACTGGCCGGACGCGAAGCGCGAGGCGCCGCTTCCGATCGACGACTCGGACATGGGCTGCGACTGCAAGGTGAAATGCACCATCCGCGAGGCGTGGACGCGGCAGCACGCGGCGATCACGATCGCCCCGCAAGACGCGATCACCGACAACGGCCAGGAGACGTGGAACCTGCTGGCCGAGCGGAAGATCGACAACGTGATCCTGTGCGGCGTCCACCTGAACATGTGCGTGCTGGGCCGGCCGTTCGCCATCCGTGCGATGGTGAAGCAGGGGAAGACCGTCGCCCTCATCCGCGACCTGACGGACACGATGTACAACCCCGAACGGCCGCCCGGCGGCACGCACTTCGACGGCACCGACCGCGTGGTCGAGCACGTCGAGCGGTTCTGGTGCCCGACGTTTCTCAGCAGCGACATCACCGGCGGGCGGCCGTTCAAGTTCAAGGACGACCCGCGAAAGTAACACGAAAACAGGATTAACCACAGCGTCACAGAGGACACAGAGAGAAGACAAAAGACCGAGACGCAGCAAGGTTTGAAGCCAAATCTGGTCTTCCCTCTGCCTTCTGTCTTCATCTCTGTGCTCTCTGTGACTCTGTGGTTAATCTTCTTGACCACCCCCAACCACTCTTCCAGCTTCTCGGACCACCCACCATGCACCGGCGCCTCCTCGCCGCCCTCGCGCTCGCCGCCGCCGCGCCGCTCCTGTTCGCGCTGCCGACGCCGCCCACGCCGCCGGCCACGCCCATCCCCGACCTCGCGGACGGCACCGCCGCGGCGCTCCAGCACATGAAGTCGTTCCGCGTCCCGGCCGGCCTCACGGTCGAGCTGTTCGCCGCCGAGCCGAAGCTCGCCAGCCCCGTCGCCATCAGCGTGGACGAGAAGGGCCGCGTGTTCGTCGCCGAGGAGTACCGCCTCGGCAAGGGCGCCGCCGAGAACCGCGGCAACCCGAAGGACAACTTTTCGTTCTGGCTGAACGACGAGCTCCAGCTCAAGAGCCTCGACGACCGCCTCGCCATGTACCAGCGATGGGAGAAGAAGTTCCCCGGCGGCATGGACTGGTTCACGAAGTGGAGCGACCAGGTCCGCCTCGTCGAGGACACCGACGGCGACGGCAAGGCCGACAAGGCGAGCGTCTTCGCCGCCGGATTCAACGGCCCGCTGGACGGCCTCGCAGCCGGGGTGCTGGCGAAGGACGGCGACGTGTACCTCACGAACATCCCGCACCTGTGGAAGATGAAGGACGGCGGCAAGGGCACGGCCGCGACGAAGGAGGCGCTGCTGAGCGGCTTCGGCGTGAACTGCGCCTTCTACGGCCACGACCTGCACGGCCTCATCTTCGGGCCGGACGGCAAGCTCTACTTCAGCGTCGGCGACAGGGGGTTCAACGTCACTTCGAAAGAAGGGAAGAACTTCGCCGGCCTGCGCACGGGCGCCGTGTTCCGCTGCGACCCGGACGGCAGCAACTTCGAGGTGGTGATGCGCGGCCTGCGGAACCCGCAGGAGCTGGCGTTCGACCAGTACGGCAACCTGTTCGCCGACGACAACAACTGCGACAAGGGTGACCACGCCCGGCTGGTGTACGTGTGCGAGGACGGCGACAGCGGCTGGCACATGGAGTACCAGACGATCGACCCGCCGTACATGGGCGGGCCGTGGTTCGCGGAGCGGCTGTGGCACCTGCCGCACCCGGGTCAGCCGGCGTACCTGGTGCCGCCGGTCGGGAAGATCGGCACCGGCCCGAGCGGCTTCCTGTTCACGAGCGGGACGACGCTGCCGGACCGCTACAAGAACGCGTTCATCATGTGCAACTACGCCGGCGGCCGCGGGCTGGAGGCGTTCAAGGTGGCGCCGAAGGGGGCGGGGTTCGAGATCGCCGACTACCACGACTTCCTGACGCCCATCATGGCGACGGACGTGGACCAGGGGCCGGACGGCAAGCTGTACGTGAGCGACTTCGTGAACCTCGACTGGGGCGGCAAGAGTCTGGGCGGCCGCATCTACACCGTGTTCGACAAGCAGAAGGTGAACACGCCCGAGGCGCTGGCGACGAAGAAACTGTTCGCGGAGGGGTTCGACAAGCAGTCCGTTGAACAGCTGGTGAAGTTGCTGAGTCACCCGGAGCAACAAGTGCGGCTGCGGGCGCAGTGGGCACTCGCCAACAAGGGGGCGGTCGCTGAGCTGACGCGCATCATGTACCAGCCCGGCGAGCGGCTGCCGAAGCTGCACGCAGTCTGGGGCATCGGCCAGATCGCGCGGAAGCGGCCGGAACTGGCGGGCTCGTTGGTCAGCGTCCTCCGAGACCCGGACATGGAAGTCCGCACCCAGGCCGCGAAGGTGATCGGCGACCTCGGCTTCAAGTCCGGCGCCACAGCAGTGGCCGGGGTGCTGTTCGATCGGGATTCAACCCCGCGGGCCAAATTCTTCGCCGCGCAGGCGCTCGGCAAGCTCAGGCACACGCCGGCGATTACGCTCCTGTTCGGCGCTCTGATCGAGAACAAGGACGCCGACCCGTGGCTGCGGCACGCCTGCGTCGCGGCGCTGGCCCGCATCGGCGACGCCGACACCGTCGCCGCGCGGAGCGCCGACCCGAACGCCTCCGTGCGACTCGCCGTCGTGCTGGTGCAGCGGCGGCTCGGTGACAATCGCGTGTCCAAATTCCTCACCGACGCCGACCCACTCGTCCGCGCGGAGGCGGCGCGGGCCGTCCACGACCTGCCGATCGAGAGCGAGTTCGCCGCCCTCGCGGCCGTGCTGCCGAACCTCACCGCGGCCACCGACGACGAGTCGATCGCCCGCCGCGCCATCAGCGCCAACTACCGCCTCGGCGGGGCCGAGCACGTGAGCAGGGTGGCTGCCGCGGCCGCGAGCCCGTCGCTGTCGCCAACGGTGCGGCAGGAGGCGGTGCTGGCCCTCCGCGACTGGTCGAACCCGCCGCCGCGCGACCGCGTCACCGGCTTCTGGAACCCGCTCCCGAAGCGCGACGCGGCGGTCGTCCGCGGCGTGGTCGGGCCGCAGTTCGAAAAGCTCCTCGGCTCCGCGTCCGGGCCGCTGCTGACGGACGTGGTCGGCCTCATCGGCCCGCTCGGGTTGGAGGTCAGCGAGGCGACGCTCACCGGCTGGGTGGCCGAGGCCGGCAAGGGCGTGCCGGTCCGCGTCGCCGCGCTGCGTGTGCTCGCCGACCGCCGCGCGAAGACGCTGCCGGAGTCGGTCGCCGTGGCGCTGAAGGACTCGGCCCCGCTGCTGCGTGCGGAGGCCCGCGACGTGCTGGCCGCGACCGACCCGGCGAAGGGCGTCGAGAGCCTGACGGCGGTGCTGGCCGAGTCGAAGGCCGCGACCTCCGAGAAGCAGCGAGCGCTGGCAACGCTGGCGAAGGTGAAGGGGCCGGCCGCGGCCGCCGCACTCGACCAGTGGGCCGAGAAGCTGACGGCGAAGGCGGTGCCGGCCGAGTTGCAGCTGGACGTGATCGAGGCGCTGAAGGCCTCTCCGAACCCGGCCCGCGACAAGGCCCGCACCGCGTTCGAGGGGGCGCTGCCGGGCGGCGCCTACTCGAAGTTCGCGGTCAGCCTCGTCGGCGGCGACGCGACACGCGGCCGCGAGGTGTTCGTCGGCCACGCCGCTGCGCAGTGTCTGCGCTGCCACGTCGTCGGCGGCAGCGGCGGCAACGCCGGCCCGGACCTGTCGAAGGTGGCGGGCCAGCCCGGCAAGGACCGGGCGTACCTGATGGAGTCCCTGCTGAACCCGAGCGCCAAGATCGCCCCCGGCTTCGGCGCCGTGACGATGACGCTGCTCGACGGCCGCAGCGTGAGCGGCGTCTTGGCCGAGGAGACCGCGAAGGCGGTGGTGCTGGTCCACCCCGACGGCCGCCGCGAGACGATCGCGGTGGAGGACATCGAGCGGCGGACGCAGCCGACGTCGGCGATGCCGGCGGTGGACCGGGCGCTGACCCCGCGCGAGGTCCGCGACCTGGTGGAATACCTCAGCACGCTGAAGTAACGCGGTCGGCAGGCCGGGGGCGTCAGCCCCCGGATTCCTGTTGCGGCCCCGCCGCCCGGTCGGCCGGACCGGCGTCGGGGGCGCGGCGGAGGAAGTTGGTCAGGATGCGGTCGATGAACGGCCGGCTCTCGGCGCGGAAGCGGTCGAACGTCGTCCGGTCCACCGCGTAAACCTCCACGCGCGTTGCCGCCCGCACCGTCGCGTTCCGCGGCTGGTTCATCAAGAGGGCCACCTCGCCGAAGTAGCCGCCCGGCCCCATGCGGTCCAGGGTGTGTTCGGTACCGTCGGCGGCGGTCGTCACCACGTCCACGCTCCCGCGGCGGACGAGATAGAACTTGCTCCGCTCGTCCACCGCGTCGCCCTCGCGCACGATCGGCTGCCCCGGTTCGAACACTTCCACCCGGCCGGTCGCGGCGTGGTCGGGTCGCACCGGCTGGTCGGGGTGAACGCCGACGAGTAGTTGGTCGGCGATCTTCTGCTGCTCGTCCGGCAGGATAGCCGCGAACACCGGCGACCGCCGCAGCCCCTCGCGCACGAACAGCCGCTCCGCCACCACCACGTTCGACTCGATCCGCCCGCGCTCCATGTGCACGATCCGGTCGGCCATGTTCATGATGCGGGCGTCGTGCGTCACGATCAGGCTCGTCGTGCCGGTCTCGGCCGCGACGCGGTCCAGCAGCGGCACCTGCCAGTCGGCCAGGCGACCACCGTCGGCCGAGTCCACGGCGCTGCGGACGAACTTCATCAGTTCCTCGGGCGGACGGTGGCGCGCGAGGCACTTCAGCAGCGTGACGACGGCGAGGCCGCTGTTCGCATCCAGCGCCGCGGTCGGCTCGTCGGCGAGGACGAGCTTCGGGCGGTTGACCAAAGCCCGCGCCACGGCGACGCGCTGTCGCTGGCCGCCGGACAGCGCCGCCGGCTTGTTGCGGAACTTCGCCGCCTGCGGCTTGCCGTCGATGTCGCGGTCGCCGAGTAGGAGGTAACTGAGGAGGGCGCGGGCGTCGGCGTCCGGGTCGGCGGCGTCTCTCAGGCGCTGGGCCATCCGCACGTTCTGGATCGCGGTGAGCGAGTCGAACAGGTTGTGCCGCTGGAAGATGAACCCGATCAGCCGGCGGACGCCGACCAACTGTTCCTCGGCCATGCCGGCGAGGCGGGCGTAGTCGCCGCGGCTGGCGTCCCAGACTTCGATCGTACCCGATTGCAGCGTGCGGAGGCCGCCGATGAGCGTCAGGAGCGTCGTCTTCCCGGAGCCGGACGGGCCGCTCATGATGACCAGTTCGCCAGGCATGACTTCGAGCGTGTTGTCGAACAGCACCTGGGAGCGCGTCTCGCCGCTACCGAAGTGGTGGTTCACTCCGTGGATGCGGAGGACGGGCAGACCGGGCGGCGGGAGGGGTGAGGACATCGAACCGCCTTGTCAGCCGAACACGTCTGCGGGGTCGGCACTCTTGACGCGGCGCACCGCGAGCAGCCCCGACGCGGCGCACATCCCGGCCGTCAGGGCCAACACCAGCCCGGCGCGGCCGGGGGTCAGCTCCAGCGGCATACCGGTCAGGTGCGTGAGCAGCCGGTACGCGAGCCACGTCACTAGCAGGCCGGGCACGTACCCGGTGATCGCCAGGATACCGGCCTCCTGCAGCACGATGCCGTTCAGGTAGCCGTTCCGGTAGCCGATGGCCTTCAGCGTCGCGTACTGCGGCAGGTGGTCGGCCACGTCGCCCGACAGGATTTGATAGACGATC
Source organism: Gemmataceae bacterium (assembly GCA_046350095.1). Taxonomy (GTDB): domain Bacteria; phylum Planctomycetota; class Planctomycetia; order Gemmatales; family Gemmataceae; genus Urbifossiella. Next base: position 414,420 of record JAXMBA010000006.1, on the reverse strand, counting down.
ACCACGCCGACGACGAACCCGAGCGCGACCCCGGCCCCGAACGCGAACCCGACCGGCGTACTCACCCACCAGAAGCCGCGCTCCCGCGCCACGAGTTCATCCTTCGTCAGCACCGTCACGTCGGCGGCGGCGGCGAACGCGGCGCGGATTCGGTCCTGCACGACGAGCGGGTCGGCCCCGGGCGCGACGCGCACGGCGGCGTAGTCGACGCCGGCCTGCGGGCTCTGTGGGAAAAATGGCTCCCGCAAGGTGCGGGTGAACGTCCGGTCGTTCAAGATCAACGTGCCGTCGGTGGCGAAGTCGAAGCCGAGGTCGAAGCCGGCGGCGAGTTCGAGACTCCGGCCCGCGAGCTCGGTCTGCGTGCCGACGGCGAACGGGCCGAACACCGTCTCGCCGGGCGCGTCAGCGTTCGGGCGGCTGAGACGGTCGAACAGCGCGGTGCCGGGGCGCCCCAGTGCATCCCACCCGCCGGGGTCGAGGTTCGGAAGGTCGAACACGCGCGCCGCCGGGTCCACGCCGACGACGCGGAGCTTGCGCGTCTGGGTGCGGCCGGCGGGGTCGGCGGACGTGTGGCGGAGGGTACTGGCGTTGTGCTCGACGTGGATCGCGTGGACCGACGCCACGCCCGTGACGCCGGCCGCCTGCTCGAGCCGGCGGCGGCTGAATGTGTCGGCGAACACCAGCGCCGGCCGGGCCGGGTTGACCAGCACCAGTTCGGCGTCGATGCACCGGAACAGGCGGGTGTTGCCGTCGAGCATCGCGTTCATGATGCCGAGTTGCACGCCCATCAGCACCACGGCGAAGCCGATCCCCGACGCGAAGAGGGCGAACCGGACGGGGTCGTGGGCCAGGTTCCGCCACGCCAGCGGTACGGGCGGGATGCGGCTCATGCGAACAGGTCCGCGGGGTCGGCGGCGTGGACCTTCCGCACCGCGAGGAGGCCCGAGCCGAGGCACATGCCGCCGGTCAGCCCCAGCACCACGGCGGCGCGGGATGCGGTCATCTCGGTGGGGATGCCGCCGACGGTGCGGGCCACCGCGTACAGCCCGACCGCGGCCGCGTAGCCGGGCACGAACCCGAGCACGGCCAGGAACGCGGCCTGGGCCAGTACCACGCCGCCGAGGAACGGCGGGCGGTAGCCGAGCGCCTTCACCGTGGCGTACTCCGGCAGCATGGCGCGGATGTCGGCGGCCATCATCTGGTAGACGAAGATCACCCCCACGACGACCGCCAGCACGACCGCCACCAGTAGGAACTGCCCGATCGACGTGAGCCGCATCCAGTGGCGGTTCTCGTGCGCCTCGATCTCGGGCCGCGTCATCACCCGCACGTCCGCCGGGAGCGCGGCCCGGAGCGTCACCGCCGCGGCGTCCGGGTCGGTGCCCGGCTCCAGCGACACGAGGCCGAACGTGACGCGGTCCGCGGGGAGGTACGTGAGCGCGGCGAACGTCGGCTCGGCGGTCAGGATCATCGCGTTCCAGCTGAACCCGGTGCCGAGTGCGAAGCCGCCCACGACGTCGACGCGCCGGCCGTTGTAGCGAAGGACGGTCCCGGTCGCGGGGTCGCCGGCCGGGGGCACGTCGATCAGGTCGGCGAGGCGGCCGAACTCGGGTTTGGAGCGGGTGTCGTACAGGACGGCGTCGGGCCCGGTGAGGAGCTTGCCGGCGCGGGCCGCTTCCGTCGGCGAGCGGAACACGCGGCCGCGGTCCACCGCGAACACGTCGGCGATGCGGTCGGGCGGCACCCCGAGGATGCTGATGCTGCGGGTGCCGCCGGCGGGAACGGTACGGCCGAGGAGGTCGCGGCGGGCCGGCATGCGCCACGTGCCGATGCCCATGCTGACGGGGACGGCGTCGGTCACGTCAGGCGCGGCGCGGGCCTGGGCGAGGCGGGCGCGGGGGAAGTCGCCGGTGCGGCTCACGTCCACGTACTCGGACGAGACGAGGAGCAGGTCGAACCGGAGGGCGTCGTAGAGCATTGCCGCGGTTCGGCCGACGCCGTCGTACAGGCCGAGCTCCATGAACACCAGTACCACGGCGAACGCCACCCCCGCGACTGCGATGGCGGTACGGCCGCGCTTGTGGGTGATGTTGTGCCACGCGAGCGCCGCGGGGCTCACGACTTCGCCGCCATCATCCGCCCGGCCACGGCGTCGCGGAGGGTGTCGCCGTCCCAGCGGAAGGCCGCGTGGTGCGGGCAGGCGTTTACACAAAACGGCTTCCCGCCGACGGACGCGCACAGGTCACAGTTCGCCGCCTGACGGGCCACCACCGCCGTGCCGGCACCGCCGGGCTTGCCCAGCGGCACCATGTGGATCGAGCCGTACGGGCAGTTCCGCTCGCACAACCCGCAGCCGATGCAGTGGCTCTCGATGAGGACTTCGAGCCGGGTGCCCTTGCGGTGGATGGCGTCCACGGGGCAGCCGTCCATGCAGTACGGCTTGTGGCACGAGCGGCACGACGTGGCCACCAGGAAGTCGCCGAACCGCATCCCGTCGCGGAGGAGCCGGGGGTTGCCGCCGTGGGTGTCGGCGCAGGCGCGGGTACACTCGTCGCAGCGGGTACAGCTCTTCAGGTCCAGCACCAGCATCTTCTGGCCCTGGAACAGGCCCTGCGACACGTAGGCCGGCGTCAGTTCGGCGGGCACCGCCTTCGGCGGGTTGAGCCGCAGCCGGACGAGGTTGAACAGCAACTCCTTCACCTGCGGGAAGCGGTCGCACATGCCGTCGAACACGCCGCCGGGGACGCGGACCAGTTCGACCGGGTCGATGGCCGCGACGGTGGCCTGGCGGCGCGTCGTGCTGGCGTTCTGCGGCAGGATGCCCGCCTCCTTCAACTCGTCGCCGAGCAGCGCGATCTCGCCGATGCAGTCGCCGTCGCCGAGCCGGCCGAGCACCTGTTTGCGGCCGCTCACCGTCTTGTACAACTCGACGTTACCGATGCGGATGAAGTAGAAGTCCTGGGCGCGCTCCCCCTCCGCGAGCAGCACCTCGCCGGGCGCGGCCGAGATGTACGCCAGCTTGCCGCTGCGCACGAGGAAGTCGGTCACCGCGCGCCGCTCGTTCTCCGGCAGGCCGGCCAGCACGGCCGACCCGGTCAGCAGCTTCGACTCCGCGACGCCGCGCTCGAGCGCCCGCGGCTGGTACACCTCGCGGACGGCCTGCCGGGTGTTGCGGACGCGGAGGAACATATCGAGCATGTTCCGCGTTACCTCGTACACCACCACGTCCCGCGAGGCGTCCGGGTGTTGGGGGGCGACGTACTCGCCCGGGCTGACTTCGAGCAGCGTCCGGCCCGGCTCGTCGGGGTCGGCGAACACCTCGATCGTGGCGTTGCGGGCCTTCTGGGTGAGCGGCGCCATCTCGCCAAGGAGTAGCACCGTGCCCGGGATCGGGTTGGCGTTGATCTTCGGCCCCAGCTCGCGCTTCACGACCGTCTGTTCTTCCTTCCCCAGCAGCCGGCCGATCCAGCCGGGCGTGAGCGTCTCGCGGACCGTCTCGTACGCGTTGAACTTGCCGGTACCGGTAAGCAGGAACGCGGTCGTGTCGTACTCGCCGCCCCACGCCAGCACCTTCCGCTGGCCCGGCTTGATGACCCAGCGGCGGACGGCGCCCTCGTTCCACTTCAGGTACGCGAACGGCACCGACGCGAACGGGGCGATCACGCGGCCCTGGTCGGCCGGCTTCCCCGGCGGAACGTAGTAGACGCGGATGTTACGCACTTCCTCCGCGGTGAGGAAGTCGCCGCCCTCGGGGAAGGGGGTGTTCGGGTTCTGAGGGATTTTGTCCGGCGAGTCGTCCCAGGCCCGCGGCTGGACCCGGCGGCGGAGCGAGAGCGCCCCGGTCGGGCAGCTGGTCATGCACTCGCCGCACTGCACGCAGGTGGATTGCGCCAGGTTGGGGTCGGCCTGCCCGTCGGCGCGGGCGCGCGGCCCCATCAGGAAGTCGAGGTCGAAGCTGACCCGCGTGGCGTACCCCTTGCCGGTGTGGCCGATGACCTGAAACGGTTTGACTTCGGAGCACGACCGCACGCAGCGGTCGCAGAGGATGCACTTGTCGTGGTCCACGACGACGGTTCGCGACGAGTACGGGAAGCGATCGTCGACGAGGCGGTTCCACGCGGCCCAGGCGGCGTCGGCCTCGCGGCTGAGCGTCTCGTGGCCGGGCGCCGTCGGGGCGAGCAGGTCGAGCGGGATGCGCCGCAGCGGCTTGGTGTGCGGCCGGTTCGGGTCGGTGTCGCTGGGGATGTCCTCGGCCATGCGGTTGCGGCTGAACGCCCCCTCGGGTCGCCTCAGCCGGTCGCGCACCTTCGTCACGCCGAGGCGGGCCGCGACCGCCTGCAGCTCGTTCTCGTAGCGCTTCCCTTCCTTGTACTCCTTACCGCCGTCCTGCCAGCGGATCGTCTCGGGCTTGTGGTCGGCGTACAGCATTTCGACGACGAGGCTGACCGACTTCTGCACCTTCTTCGCGGTGTCGCCGAGGGCCGTCTGCTCCTTCTCGGGCATCGCCTTCAGCTTCTCCGGCTCGTGCCGCTCGGCGCCGAGGCGGGTGGTGACTTCGAGCCCGGTGCTGACCTCCAGGTGGCACGCGGGGAACAACTTCCGCTCCGCCCGCTTGGTCCCCTTCTTCACCTTCACGACGTGGACCGAACACACCCGGCACACGGCGACCGGGTTGAGGTGCGACACGTGGCACAACACCGGCAGCCGCTCGCGGAGTTCGGTCTCGGTCCAGCGGCCCTGACGGACGAGTTCGCGGCCGGCGTCGTAGACCGTGGTTGCGCGGGGGATGAGCTTGCCGGTGGCGTCGCGGAGCTCGGCGCCCGCGGAGTCGGTCTTGGGAACGGCCTTGGGGACGGTGACGGCGTAGCCGTCGAGCACGACCTCGATGAGTTCCTTGAACTGCTCGGCGGTGGCCCGCTCCTTGCGGACGAGCACGTCGTCCTCGTCGGACGACAGGTTCGAGGTGGTGTCCGGGCCGACGAGTTCGTAGCCGTCGTCCTCGGGCGGGGTGGTCACGGGGTCGGGCATCGGGCTGTCCTTGTCGTGGTCCGAACGGGCTCGCCGCGTCGCGTTACGACCCCGCCGCCGCGGGCGCCTTCGCGGCCTGCGCCGCGGGCAGCAAGAAGTACTCCAGCGCCGACGCCATCGGCACCGGGGCGATCTGCCCCAGCCCGCAGATCGACGTCTGCGCCATCGCTTCGGTCAGCGTCTTCACGTCCTCGCCGACGCCCTTCAGGTCCGACGTACTGAACGCCTGCCCGGCGGCGCGCTGGCGGATCAGGTCGAGGCCGATCTGGTACAGCTTCTGCGACCCGAGGCGGCACGGCACGCACTTCCCGCACGACTCGTTGCGGAAGAACCGCGTGTAGTTCACCGCCTGCGACAGTACGTCCGTGCCGGTCGCGTACACCACGATCGCCGCCCCGAGCGCGATACCCACCTTCAGGCGCAGGGCGCCGTTGACGCCGCGGAAGAAGTTCAGGTCCATCGGCAACTGGCGGATGTCGAGCGTCGTCGCGCCCGGCGGGAGGTGGTTCTTGGCGATGCGCTCCATCGCCGCCTTCTCGGCCGGGCTCCGGAAGCCGCCGAGCACCTTCTGCAGCCACGCCTCGTACCCCGCGGCGTCGGGCACCGGCGCGATCGGGATGGCGGCGGGGACGATTCCGCTCGACGGCCCCGACGGGGCGACGGCGTAGAGCCCGTTCGGCACGCCGCCGCAGTACTTGGGGTCGTCGAACACCTCGCCGAGCGGGATGCCGACCGGCACCTCGTACACGCCGGGCCGCTTGACGTCGCCGCTGATCGAGAACAGCCGCCGGCCGCCGAACGCCGCTTCCGTGCCCGGCACCTTGTACCCGGCGCCGGCGTACGTCTTCCCCTTGCGGGTGATGATGTACGGCACCCAGCCGAGCGTCTCGACGTTGTTCACGACCGTGGGCTGATCCCAAAGGCCGTTGGTTTGCAACTCCGGCGGCCGCTGACGGGGCTGGCCCCGCTTGTCCTCCATCGCCTCGATCAGGGCGCTCTGCTCGCCACAGATGTAGCCGCCGGGGCTCTCGAACACCTCCGCACGGAAGCCGATGCCGGTGCCGAACACGTCCGCCCCGCAGGCGCCGAGGCGCTCGGCCCGCTTGATCTCGGTGTCGATCGCGTGAATCTGCTCGTGGTACTCGTGGCGGATGTAGATGTATCCGGCCGTCGCCCCCGTCAGCAGTCCGGCAAGGATCAACCCCTCGACGATGAGGTGCGGCGTGCGCAACAGCAGCTCGCGGTCCTTGAACGTGCCGGGCTCGCTCTCGTCGCCGTTGCAGACGATGTACTTGTCCGGCCCCTTGCCGCGGGCCACGAGCAACTGCGACCACTTGTCGTAGGCAGGCTCGCCGGCGCCGCCCATGCCGAGCAGGTTCGAGGCCGCGAGTTCGGCCAGGAACGGGTGGTTCGCCTTGACCCAGTCCTTGAGCTTGTCGCCGCCGAGGCCGTCGGGCGGGTACGCGGCGGGCTGCTCGCCGTCCTTCAACTGGCGGGCCGTCTCGGGGCGTTCTGCCAGCCACTTCGCCACCTCGCGGACGCCGCGGTAGTCACGCGGGTGATTCTGGGTGGCGTAGCAGTCGATCTCCCACTTCGCGCTCGGCAGTTCGTCCGGCAGCTCGAACTCGGCCAGGGACCGCGCCCGCGGGTCGGGCGGCAGCGCCGGCACCCCGTACTCGACATTCGTACCCGGCTCGTAGGTGCAATCGGTGTCCGGCTCGACGTGCCCGCCGGCGGCAACGGCGCGGATTGTGGCTTCCATCCGCTGGCGGAAGGCGTCGGCCTTCTCGCCGGCCTTGCGGGCGAAGACCCATGCGTGGTGGTGTTCATCGACCGGCATCGGGTTCCGCTCGACCCACACCGCCGGGGCGCGGTCGCAGCGGCCGAGGCACGACACGCCTTCGACGACCAGCTTGCAGCGGTCGGGTGTCGGCGTCGGCAGCTCGATGCGCTTGCCGCCGGGCGCCTTGCGGGCTTCCTCGGCCCAGCCGGGGGCGTTCTTGGCCAGGTCGGCGGCGATGTGTTCATCGTTGCACAGCGTCAGGAGTCCAGTCTTGCTGTTGAGGAGGTTGCCGGCCCCCTTGTGGGCGCAGGTCACGTCGCGGCACACGCGCACTTCGAGTACGGCCGGTTTGTCGCGCTCCTGGCGGAAGGCGGGGAAGAAGCTGGCGACCTCCTCGATGCGGTACATCGGCACGCCGACGAGCCGCGCGAGCTGGGCCAGTTCGCGGTCCGGCAGGAAGCCGTACCGGTTCTGGATCTCGCGGAGTCGCTTCACGATCATCATGGCGGCGGTCCGGGGCTGCAACGCCGTGAGCGGCGGAAACCAGGGGCTACTTCCCACCCTTGAGGAAGTCCGCAAGCGACTGCGGCGTCTTCGGGTCGCGGAGCGGACTGCCGAGGCCGTGCAGCGGGCGGTCGCCGTTGTGGTAGCGGTGGCAGTCGGTGCAGCGGTGCCGGACGCCGGCCGCGAACGTCGTCGTGCCGTCGTCCTGCGCCACCGGCGTGCCCGCCGGGGCGTGGCAGGCGTGGCACGACTTCACCCCGCAAATGGCGATCGGCTCCACCTCGTTGACGGTGCCGAGAGGCGCCGTCGGCCGGCCGGTGCCGGGGTGGCACTCGGCGCACGTCAGCCCGCGGTGGCTGACATGGTTGAACTTCGCGTGCGGGAACCAAACGGTGTGCTGCGGCAGCTTCGAGACCGACGGCAAGGAGGCGCTGCCGGCTGTCGGGTAGTGGCACTTGCCGCAGGTCGCACCGCCGCCGTGCAGTTGGTTCTGCGCGGTGCTGGCGAGGGAATCTACGGCGGCTCCGAACTCGGTCAGTTCTTTCGGAGCGGGCGCGGGGTCGAGCCGGCCGCCGGGCAGCGGCGCCTTCGCGGCGGCCGGGCTCGCCTTGAGCAGGTTCGCGGCGTACCCACCGCGGAGAAGCGCCAGGAGGCTGCCGCCCTCCGCCTGGTGCGGGACGGCGAAACCGTCTACCACAGCCGTACCAGCCTTCCCCGGCGGGGCCGCGAGCGGGTGACACGACTGGCAGTGATTCTCGAATTTGATCGGCTGGTAGTACGCTCCCTCGGACCGCGGCGGGCCGCCGGTGTCAGTGGTGTCGAGTTGGTGGCACGCGGCGCAGTTCAGGGCGATGCCGTCGGGCGTGCTGTAGGGTTCGTAGTGCTTCGCCGCGTCGGGGCCGCCCAGCCGGGCGACGCGCTCGACCGTCATTCGGTTGGTCAGGCCGGGCGTCATGTGGACGGCGTGGCTGAACTTCAGCTTCCGCGGCGTGTAGTTCTGGCCGGGCGGGTAGTCGCGGAGGGCGCGGAACTCGGGGTGGTTCCCCGCGAAGGCGGTGACGACGGCCTCGTAGCCGCTCTGCCCCGCGACGTGCGCCGCTGGCAGGTTCTGGTGGCAGCGCACGCAGTGCTCGTCGGAGATGTCCGTGAGCGACGCCGTGCGGCCGGCGTGGTCGTGGTGGCAGTTCGAGCAGCGGTCGTGGAAGGCGGTATCGGCAGCCGTGGCGTGGTGGGCCGGGCCGGCGTGGCACTTCGTACACGTCAGGTCGTGCCAGCGGTCGCGGGCGTTCAGTACGTCCGACAGGCTGAACGACGCGATCCCCTGCGTCCTGTGGCAGGCGTCACACTGCTGGTCCCACGCGGCGTGCGGGTTGGCGAGCGCCCCGTGCGTGTGGAACGCCCCGGCCCGCGGGTGCGCCGCCTCGACCACGAGCCAAAGCCCCAGCAGCACGCCGACCGACAGCAGCGCCACGCTCTTGGCGCGGGCGTAGCCGTCCGGGACGCGGACGTACCCGCGGAACCCGGTGAAGCGGTCGGACCGATCGCGGCTCGGCGAGCGTGGCATGGGTTACCAGTACTTCAGGGCGCGGACCGCGTGAACGATCATCAACCCGGTCATTGCGGCGGATAGTCCCAGGTGCAGCGGCACCCAGGCGTGCAGCCAGCCGTTCACCCGCCGCTGCACGTCCCACTCCCGGCGGTACTTCGCCAGTTGCTCCAGCCGGTCGATCGCGGGGAACGCCTCGGCGGGCAGCGTCTCGCGGAGTTGGGCGAAGCGGCGGCGCGCTTCGTACTCGGACTTCAGCGGCGACGCCGACTCCCGGCCTCGTTCGAGGTAGGGCACGAGGATGCCCTCGCAGAACAGCCACAGTTCTTCGGCCGGCTTACCACGCACCAGCGCCTCGGTGCGTGCCGCCACCACCGCCCCGCCGCCAGGCACCGGCAGCACCTCGCCCGGCTCGGCGCCTTCGAGGGTCAGGGACTCCAGCAGCCGGAACACCTCGCCGGTGCGGTCGCGGTCGTTCTCCGTGGACCACACCACCGGCTTCTTACCGATGTACCCCGCGGCCACGCGGTCGACCTGCGACGCGATCGTCTCGTCGGGCACCTCGTCGATGAGGGTTTGCGGGAGCCACTGCTGCACGACCAGCCCCCACACGCCGCTGGCGATCGTGGCGAGGAACAGGAGCATTGTCGCGGCCGGGACGACCCCGCCGAGGCCGTACGCGCCGTGGACAAGGATGACCGGCAGCACGGCGATGCCGAGGACGACGTGGACCCACAGCCAGAGGCGGACGTTCCACAGGGCCAGCGGCCAGCCCTTGAAGCGGCGGAGCTTCTTCCGCACGTACAGGGCCATTTCGAAGAGGATGATGGCCGCGCCGACGAGTCCCAGCAGCACGCCGGTGTGGCTGCTCGGCGCGACCCACCGACCGGTGAGCCGCATGACCGCGTAGGGCGCGAGCGCGGCGGCGGCGGTGGCGGCGAGGACGACGGCCACCCGGCGGCCGACGGGCCAGTTCTTGCTGAGGAGCACGCGGAACCCCGACGGGTGAAACAGCCGGATGCTACCACGCCCCGCCCCGGTGTCAACGGCCTGTCGTAGAACGGGAATGTCGGTCCGTGCGGGGCGGTGTGCGGGGAGGATAGCGGAAAATGGCGCCGCGGGCTTGTACCGGCCGGGAAAAATGGGAAACTACCGTCGCCTTTTCCACCCCCGACCGGCCCGCCCCGCATGACGCGCACCGGCTCCGTCCTCGCCGTGTTCGCCCCGGCCGCGCTGGTCACGGCCGTGTGCTGGGCGACCGTCCGCCCGGCAGCCGGCGTTCAAGGCACCGCGACAGCCCGGCCTGAAGACAGGCCAGTCCCCGCCGTCGTCGGCCGCGCCGTGGGTCAGAGCGGGTGTTCGTCCGTCGGCTGCCACGGCGCCCCCGGTAGCGACGTGTTCCGCACCGGCCCCACGCCGACGAGTTGGGCCTCGTCGGCGCTCGTGTGGGCCGCCGCCGACCCGCACCGGCGCGCGTACGCGGTGCTGGACGGCGAATTGGCGACGAAGATGATGATCGCCCTGACCGGCGAAGCGTCACCCGGGGCGCCGAAGGTCAAGGCCACGTCCGAGGCACGGTGCTTGGCTTGCCACACCAACCCAACGCTGGCGACGACGACCAACGACCCGCACGCCGTCTCCCTGCGGACCGAGGGTGTGAGCTGCGAGGCGTGCCACGGCAACGCCAGCGGCTGGCTCCAGTCACATACTGGATTCACGACACAAATCCGCCCGGCGGGGTACAACGCGGGCGGGATGTCGAGGCTGTACGATCTGGGCGAGCGTGCCCTGGCGTGCGCCGGGTGTCACGTCGGCGCCCCGGCGGAGAACGGACTGCCGCTGCGGGACATGAACCACGACATGATTGCGGCCGGCCACCCGCGGCTGAACTTCGACTTTGCCACGTACCAGTTCATGCTGCCGAAGCACTGGTTCGAGCGCGACCGGACCAAGCCGGAGAGTCGCCCCGACCCCGATTTCGAGGCGCGGGCCTGGCTGATCGGGCGGGTTGCGCACGCCGAGGCGGCGTGCAAACTGACCACCGACCGGGCGAAGCGTGCGGCCCCGTGGCCGGAGTTCGCCGAGTACAGTTGCGTCGCGTGCCACCACCGCATCGGCGACCCGGGGGCCGCGTACCCGGCGCCGACGAGCCGGCCACTCGGGTCAGTGCCGTGGCAGCCGGTCTGGCCGGTTGATCGAATGGTACCGTCGCTGGGGGTTGTGCAGTCGGCGACGCGCGGGCCGCGGCCGAATCCGGGTGTGGGAGACGCGGCGGCGAAGGCTGCAAAGGATCTGTCGATGCTACGGGCCAGCGGCCTTGGGTCGGCCCGCGAGTGGTTCACGAAGGCGCTTCCAGCCGGCGAGTGGGACCGCGACCTGACGGAGCAGGTCTACCACGCGGCGGCCGCGCTGGAGCGCGCGAAGGCGACCCGCGACCCGGCCGCGTTCGCCGCCGCCGCGGACCTGCTGCGATTGCCGCGCGGCACAGTTCAGTTCAACCTGAAGCCCGGCGCCGCGGACGCGGTCCGGACGCTGGTGAGGTAACGGCTCGGGGCTTCGCCGCACGCGGCGGAGCGTCAGGATTCCCCGCAAGGATGCGACCCACGTCCGCGAGATCGGCCGTGCGAATCGCGGTTTGTCTGCTCGCCGGCGGCCTCGCTGCCGGCGCCCTGTTCGGCCCCACGCCGCCGGCCCCCGCCGCGGAACAAGCGGCCCCCGCGCCTGCCTCCACCGCCGGCGGGCTCGGCTGCGCTGCGGCGTCGTGCCACGGCGGCGGCAGGGCCGGCGAACGGTTCAGCGAGCACTCCACCTGGGCCGCCGACCTTACCCGCGTGCCGCCAGTGCCCCACGACCCGCACGCCAACGCCTACCGCGTCCTGTTCAACGCCGACTCCGTCCGCATCGCCAAGCTCCTCGGCGGCGGCCCCGCCCACACCAACGCCACGTGCCTGAAGTGCCACTCCGTCCCGGGCGCGGAGGCCGGCGCCGTCGCGGAGGGTGTCGGTTGCGCGGGCTGCCACGGCCCTGAGGAGAAGTGGTTGACCGTTCACTACTTCCCGGAGTGGAAGGCGCTGAGCAACCGCGAGAAGGCCGCCAGCGGGTTCGTGCCGACGAAGAACATCGTCGCCCGCGCCTCGGCATGCGTCGGCTGTCACGTCGGCGACGCCACGCGCGACGTGGACCACGACCTCATTGCCGCCGGCCACCCGCGGCTGAACTTCGAGATGGCCCGCTTCCAGAACAGCCCGATGTACCGCAAGCACTGGACCGACCCCGCCGCCGACACCGGCTTCGAGGTGAAGACGTGGGCCGTCGGACAAGTCGCCAGCCTCCGCGCCGCGGCCGACCTGCTCCGCGCCCGTGCCGACCGCGCCGGTCCCTGGCCCGAGTTCGCGGGGCAGAGCTGCTACGCCTGCCACCAATCCGTCGGCGACCGCGACCCGAGGGCCGCGTCGCCGGCCCGCGGCCTTGGCTGGCCGGCGTGGGAGGCGTGGTACACCGCCGCCGCCGGCCCCGCCTTCGACCTCACGCCCGGCTACCGCGCCGGCATCGAGAAGGAACTGACGGCGCTGCAAGCCGTGATGAACCGCCCGAACCCGCCGAGAGCAGCCGCGAAGGAGAAGGCCGCCGCTCTCGTCGCCGCCCTCGACCGCTGGCTCACCGCTGCGCAGGACGCCGAGGACGCCGGTCGGCTGGTCGTGCCTACCGGCACCGCCCGGCGCGTCGCCGAGGAGCTGGCACGGGCGTCGGCGTCAGCCGCGGACTGGGATTCCCTGGCGCAGCAATACCTGGGGTGTGCCGCCGTCTACCACTCCGCCGGCGGCCGCCCCGCGAACCCGACCTGGGAAGCGCCGCTGGTGCAGATTCGAGACGGGCTGCGGTTCCCGCCGGCAACATCCGGGCGGTGGGACAGCCCGCGCGGGTTCGACGCCACTAGACTGACGCAGGTGCGGGCGAACTTCGGCCGGCTGCTCGGGGGGGACCGATGACCACGCAGGCGGAATGGATGGGGCGGGCGGTCGGCCTCGCGGCCGCGGCAGTGGGGCTCGTCGTCGGAATTTCGGTCGGCGGCATCCCCGCCCGCGCCGCCCAGGCGGACGGCGCCCGCAAGTCGATCCCGCCGACCCCGACCGAGGAGGTCACACGGGCCGGGGCCGCCGAGTGCCAGGAGTGTCACAGCAACGACAACCCTCGCGGCAGCAACCTCTACAAGAAGACCCACGGCTACGACTTCGTCCGGCTGTGGGAGAACAAGGTGTGGGACGCCCACGACCTGCACGCCACCGCGTACAAGAACCTCCTCACCGAACGCAACAAGGGGAAGTCGAAGGCGCCCGCCAACCGCACGGCCACGGTCATGGAGGACAACCTCCGCAAGGCCTACGGGAAGGACGATTACACCGTCACGACGGACACCCGCTGCCTGGCGTGCCACGCCACCACCGTGAAGCCGGTCACGGCGGCTGCCGTCGCGGCGTGGACGCCGAAGGACTTTAACGTCTCCGAGGGCGTCAGCTGCGAGGCGTGCCACGGCCACGGGCGGGCGTACCTGAACAAGCACAAGGAAGCGTTCGACATCGACGGCGAGCCGGCCGAGGGCGATCCGACGCAGTACGTCCCCTGGCGCGAGGCCGACCCGAAGGCGAAGACCGCGTGGGGACTCGTCCACCTCCGCGACCCGGCGGTGGCTACGGCACGGTGCGCGTCGTGCCACGTCGGCAACCTCGCGGAGGGGCGATTCGTCGCCCACGAGTTCTACGCCGCCGGCCACCCGCCTCTGCCGCCGCTGGACCTCCTCGCTTACACCCGCGAGCAGCCGCGTCACTGGGGGCTCGCGTCCGAGATGCCGTTCATCACCGCGCTGGCGAAGCGTGACAAGGCCAAGGCGTGGAACACGTTCCACTACAAGGCCGACGAGTCGGCCGTGGCCCGGCGGTTCGCCGAGTCCACGGTCGCCACCCTGCGGGCGAACCTCGACCTGACGGCGCAGCTGGCCGCCGACGCCGAGAAGACCGGCGGGGGCCTCGATTTCTCGGCGTTCGACTGCTACGCCTGCCACCACGACCTGAAGTACCCGAGCGACCGCCAGGCTCGCGGCTACGTCGGCCCGCCGGGTCGGCCGCTGTTCCGCCCCGCGCCCTTCGCCCTGGCCAGGGTGGTCGCCGACCACGCGGCCGGCGTCCAGGGCGGTGAAGCCCTCACCGGCCGCGGCGCCGCGCTGCTGGAGGTCGAAAAGGAGTTGGCGAAGGCGTTCGGCGCCAAGACGTTCGGCGACCCGGCGCTGATCAAGATTGCCGTCGCCAACGGCACGAAGCTGTCGGACGAGACGCTCGCCGCGGTGCGGAAGCTGACCTACGACCCGGCCGCGCGCGACAAGCTGCTCGACGCCGTGATCGCCGCCTCTGGCCGGCCGGTGGCCGACCCCGAGGTGGCGCAGCTGTACGCCTGGGCCTACGAGACGCTGGCTCTGGACGTGGCCGGTCCTTCGGCGTCGCCGAAGGACGCCCCGCAGCCGCCGCCCCCGGCGGTGGCCGCGCTGCACGCGAAGCTCTCCGACATCGTGGTGACGCGGCTCCGGCCGGGGGCCAAGTTCACCTACGAGGTGACGCCGACGACCACGCACCCGAGCCCGACGCTGCAATCCGTCGACCTCCGGTTGCAGGAGCGGATGAAGACGTTCAACGCCTTCGAGGCCGGCCGCTTCCGGGCCGTGTTCGCGGACCTCAGCCCGAAGAAGTGAGCCGCCAGCGGCTTGCCTCACTACACCACCGATAGCCCGGGGGCGCCCGCCCCCGGGCTCTGCCCGTTCTCCCCTCCCCGGAGCCCGCCCCATGACCCGCCGGTTCTGCGCCCCGCTGTTCGCCCTGACGGTGGCGTCCTTCGCCGCGTTCGGCCAGGATGCCCCGAACCCCGCCACCAAGGCCGTGTCGAAGCCCGACAAGGGCTGGCAGGGGCGGCACGAGTCGTTCGTGAAGCGTGCCACCAAGGGGGACGTGGACGTGCTGTTCCTCGGCGACTCGATCACGCAGGGCTGGGAGGGAGGCGGCAAGGCCGCGTGGAAGGAGACGTTCGAGCCGATGAAGGCGGCCAACTTCGGCATCGGCGGCGACCGCACCGAGCACGTCCTGTGGCGTATCACCGAGGGTAAGGAGTTGGAGGGGATCAACCCGAAGGTGGCGGTGCTGATGATCGGCACCAACAACAGCGGCTCGAACTCGCCGGACCAGATCGCCGAGGGTGTGACCGCGATCGTCAAGGAGCTCCGCAAGCAGCGCCCCGAGACGAAGGTACTGCTGCTCGGCGTCTTCCCCCGGGCCGGCAAGGCGGAGAAGGACTCGAAGTCGGTGCCGGCCGAAAACCTTCAGCCGAAGATCAAGCAGATCAACGACCGCATCGCCAAGCTGGACGACGGAAAGTCGGTGAAGTACCTGGACATCGGCGCCAAGTTCCTGGAGAAGGACGGCAGCCTGAGCCGCGAGGTGATGCCGGACTACCTGCACCTTTCGGGCAAGGGTTATGCCATCTGGGCGGACGCGATCAAGGGGCCGGTGGCGGACCTGATGAAGCGGTAACGAGGCGGTTTTGGCCGGCCCGCTTGACGTCGTGCGAGTCGGCCTTAAGATATCTCCACGCTCGCCCGGCCGCCGGGCGAACGCCGAGGTGGCGGAATTGGCAGACGCGCTAGATTCAGGTTCTAGTGGCCGTAAGGTCGTGGAGGTTCAAGTCCTCTCCTCGGCACTGTGAGTCAGACAAGGGGTTGCGGCGAAAGCCGTGACCCCTTTCGCTTTTACGTTCCCGGCTCGCCCGGCTTCTTGAACAGATCGAGGAATCGGTCCTCGTATTCGCGGAACAGGCCGAAGCGGTCCAGCTCCTGCTTCAGTTCGAACGCCTTCGAGCGATCCGCCGCCGCCGCCGCAAACAGCTCTTCCACCCGCGCCCGGGCCGACGGCCGTCGCGCCGCCGGGCTCGGCTCGTCGCCCGGCTCCGATTCCTCAGCCTCCGACGCCGCATC
Organism: Gemmataceae bacterium; assembly: GCA_046350095.1. GTDB lineage: Bacteria > Planctomycetota > Planctomycetia > Gemmatales > Gemmataceae > Urbifossiella. The sequence continues at coordinate 398,547 of JAXMBA010000006.1, read as the reverse complement.
AGCCTCGTCGTCGTCGTCCTCCTCCGACTGGTCACCGAATCGCTCTTCCACCCGGGCCAGTACCTCACCGAGTTGCTCTTCCACGTTCCGGGCCAGAGACGCCAACTCGGTCAGGTCGAGTTCGATGCCGGCGAGCGTGGTGAAGGCTTCGAGTATCGCGTGCGAGGCCTTCGGAAACGGCACCTGCGCGAAGATGTGTGGCATCTCCCCGAGCAGGCACGCCCCCGGCAGTCCGGCCTCGGCCGCGACGCCCAGCAGCACGCCGTTCAGTCCCGCAATTTGCCCCTCCTGTACGACGTCGAGTTCGAGCCGCTTCAGTTCGTCGAGGTTCGCCTGGTCGGTGGCGGCGGCGAAGACGCGCGAGTCGTGCGACGGGTGCATCTGCGTCGCCATCGCGGCGAACGTGAACACCCGCTCGACGCCGGCTTCTTTCGCGGCGTCGATGACGCGCCGGCAGAAGGCGTACTTCCCGGCCGGCGGCTGGGCCTCGCCGACCAGCACGACCAGGTCGTGCTTCCCGGCGGGGTCCTTCCATAGAAACAGTCGGCTCCGCGGCCTGCGGACGGTCCCGATCAGGCCGTTCTCCACGGTCACCGAGTCGACGTCGAACGTCTCGCCGGATTCGAGCTCGGCCACCTCCGACATGCCGAGCTTCGACAGGAGGTAGACGCCGGCGTTGATGCCGACGTGCCCCATGCCAGGCCACACGGCGACGAGCCACGGACGAGTGAGCTGTAGGTTCTCCGACACGGGCCACGCTCGCTTTCTGCCGCGGGGTGGACGGCCCCTTTAAACTATCTTAGGCACACGTCGGAGCGGCGCGGTAGCGATGAGAACGGGATGGGAACTCCGCCCCGCGTGTCTTCGCCGGTCGGGGGCGGCGTTTGAGTTGGTGTCGGAGCAGACTCGAACACCAACCGGGGTCGTGTGATGAAGAAGCTGATGTGCGGGGTCGCGGCGTTCGTGGCGGGGGCGGTCCTGATGGGCTCGCCGGCGATGTCGCAGCCGCCGGGCGGGAAGGACGACAAGGGCGGGCCGGGCGGCAAGGGCGGCTTCCCCGGTGGGCCGGGCGGCAAGGGCGGCGGGTTCAAGCTCGGCACCGTGCTGCCGCCCTTCGCCCAGGAGCAACTGAAGCTGACCGACGATCAGAAGTCTCAACTGACGGCGCTGGAGGCCGACGTGAAGGGGAAGCTGGAAAAGCTGCTGACCGCCGACCAGCTGAAGTCGCTGGACACGATGCGGGGCGGGTTCGGCGGCGGGGCCGGCGGCAAGGGCGGCTTCCCGGGCGGCAAGGGCGGCTTCCCCGGAGGCGACAAGGGCGGCCCCGGAGGCGACAAGGGCGGCAAGGGCGAACGGCCGCCGGCGTAATGGCAGGGCGCCTCTCGTCGCGGCGTGGCAGCGTCGGCGCTGCCACGCCGCAGCCGGCGACGACAGCTTACGCCACCCGCACCTCGATGAGCAGCGGCCGATCACCCGTCAATCCCACGCGCACCCGGTCGCTCAGTGCGTCCGCGCTTTCCACCGTTTGCGCCTCCACGCCCAGCGCCCGAGACAGGCCCACGAAGTCGATCGGCGGGTCGCCGAGTGTCAACCCGGGCCCGCGCGCCAGAGCCGGGAGGTCGAGCCGGTCGCCACACACTTCCAGGATGTGGTAACGGCGGTTGTTCGCCACAACGAACACGACCGGCAGTTTCTCCCGCGCCGCGGTCCACAGCCCCTGCATTCCGAACGCCGTCGAGCCGTCGCCGAGCACGGCGAGCACCGGGCGGTCGGGCCACGCCAGCTTCACACCGATCGCGCACCCGATCCCCCAGCCGAGCGCCCAGCCGCGGTGGCCGAAGTAGCCGGCCGGGTCGCGCAAGGCGCCGAGGCGTTCCAGGATGTTGCCGTGCGTCGTCGGACACTCCTCGACGACGGCCGTGTCCGCCGGCAGCACGCGGGCGATGGCACCCATCACCGCCGAGCCCGACAGCCGGCGACCGGCTAACTGTTCATCAATCGATGCTCGGAAGGCGTCGCGCGCCATCGCCAAGCGTGCGGCGTGGGCGCGGCCGCGCTCGCCAGCCGCGGCCGCTGCGTCGGGCGTGAGTCGGCGGTCGATCTCGTACACGAGTTCGGCCAACCCCGCCTTCGGGTCACCGTGCAAGCCCACCTCGACGGGGTAGTTCTTGCCGATCTCGGCGGGATCGTTGTCGAGTTGAATCAGCTTCACCCCGGGCGGCAGCGGGCGGAGCGGCTCCTGGCGGATGTACAGCCGCAACAGGTTCATGCCGACCACGAACGCCACATCGAATCCGGCCAGGGCCGCGGGAATGTCTGGGTTCCACAGCGGCACCGGGCCGGCGTACAGCGGGTGGTCCGTGGGGATCGGGAAGCGGCCGCGCGACGTGTTCTGCTCGTTGAACACCGGGGCACCGAGCGTCTCGGCCAGCGACACGAGTTCGCGGCCGCCGCCGGACTCCGTCACGCGGCTGCCGGCGAGGACGACCGGATTCGCGGCGTTCGCCAGCAGCGTCGCCGCTGCTTGTAGCGGGGTCCGGGCGGGGCGGGTGTGCCGATCGACGGGCCACGGGGGCGACAGGTCGAGGCCGTCGGCGAGGGCGGTTTGCACGTCGAGCGGCAGCGACAGGAACACCGGCCCGGTCGGCGGTGTGAGTGCGGCCTGGATCGCGCGGCGCGTCGCGTTCGGCAGGTCTGCGACGCGGCCGACCTCCGCGGCGTACTTCACGAGCGGCCGGGCCATGTCCACGAGCGAACCCGTGAGCACCGGCTCCTCGAAGAGGTGCCGCGTGTCTTGCTGCCCGGCCGTGACCAGCAGCGGCGACCCGGCGGCCTTCGCGTTCACCAACATGCCCATCGCGTTGCCGAGGCCGCAGCTGGTGTGTAGGTTCACGACCGCGAGGCGGCCGCCGGCCATCGCGTAGCCCTCGGCCGCGGCTACGACCGGGCACTCGTGTAGGCCGAGGACGTAGCGGACGCGGCGGTCGCGCGCCAGGGCGGCGTTCAGCGGCAGTTCGGTCGTGCCCGGGTTGCCGAACAGGTGTGTGACGCCGGCCCCGTGCAGCAGTTCGAGAAAGGCATCGACGCCGGTCATGCGAGGTGGTCCGTGCGGCGGCTTGCGGGCGTCCCGCCGCGAGCCTACGATGACCTATTATCGCACCCCGGCGGACGCACCATGGCCCGGAAAGACGCGAAGGCCCAAAAGTCGCAGATCGTCGCGTTCAAGGTCGAGGAGGAGCTGGCGAAGTTCCTCGACAACCTGCCGAACAAGAGCGAGTTCATCCGCAAGGCGATCCTCGCTCAGTTCCGGATGACCTGCCCCCTCTGCACGGGCAGCGGGGTCGTGCCGCGCGGCATCCACGACCACTACAAGCACGTGCTGGGCGAGCACGACACGCGGCCGTGCGAGAAGTGCAAGGCGGCGGTCACCATTCCCATGTCGGCCGACGCCGCGCCCCCGGCCGACCGGCGGCGCTTCGAACAATTCCTCGACGGCGGCCCGTTGTACTGCGCGAAGTGCTACCCGACCGTCGGCCCGTGCGACGACTGCGGCTGGCACGTCCCCCACGAGAAGATGGTCGAGCACTTCAAGAAAGTGCATTCGCACAGCGGATGACCGCGGCCAGCAGCACCGCCCGCGCCGCCACCTGCACCCACCCCTTGACGTGACCGACGACATCCGCCCAGCCGCCGGTGTCGGGGATGATGTCCGGCACGGCTCGGGCCGCAACGAACACCGCGAGTGCCAGTAGGGCGAAACGACTGTTCACGCGGTGGGCCGTGACGGCGACCCACGCCACGACGGGGATCAGACTCACGTCGTACTGGAACCATGCCAGTGGGTACATCATCATCGCCGCGACCGCCGCCAGCGCGAGCGTGGAATCAGCGGCGAGTGCCTTCCACCGTAGGGATGCGAGAACGACCCCGGCCGCGGCGTAGAGGGCCACGCCGGCCGTGGTGCCGAGCCCGAGCACGCCCGGCAGTGACCCACATTCCGCGGCATACGCACCGGCCGCCGACGCCGTGCGGTACCACTCCCACGGCAGTGTGCCGACCAGCGCGAACGGCACCAGCCCGCCGACGAGCGCGCCGGCGAAGGTGGTGAGTTGTTCGCGCCGCGTCCACTTCATGGCAACGACGCAGTTGAGTGCGAAGAAGGGCCGCACGGTGCAAGCCAGCCCGAGGACGAGCCCGAACGCGAGCGGCCGACCCGCACGACCGAGTGCCCAGATGCCCGCCGCGGCCAGCGCCAGTACCCCGACGGGCTGCCCCCAGTCGAGGCCCTGCCACACCGGCGCCCACAGCCCGAACCCGCCACCGACGAGCGCCCACGCCCACCCCGGCAGCGGCGGCGCAGCGAGCCGGAAGCACACCGCCCACGCCGCCGCCAGCGCCGCGAGTTGCATCAACCGCACCCGGACGAGCGCGGTTCCGAACTCGTCGGCCGCGAACGGTAAGGTCAACAGAATCGCACCGGGCGGGTGCGGGTTGTGTGTGACAAGCACGTGCCCTGGCCGCGGCGGTAGGCCGGCGCGGTCGCGGAGTTCGTCGAGCGGGAGGTACGGTGAGAGCCCGTCGCGGAGGGCGCGGGCAGAAACGTAGTCCTGGACGAGATCGTCGCCGTGGGCGTGCGACTCGCGCAGTGCGAACGACGACGTGACCCACAACGCGACGAAGGTAATGGCCGTGCGCAGCAGCATGGCTTCAGGCACTCAGGTCGCCCGGGGACGGCTGCCCCCGGGCGTTCCGAAGCTTAGAACTGGTCCAGCCAGAAGTGGTTGCCGCGGTAGTACTTCATCGGGTTCCACAGCTCGTACCGCCAGCCCGGCTCCAGGAACGACGGGTACGCCTGGTACGCCGGCGGCCGCACGTACGGGTGGTTCCGCGGCTCCGGCCACTGCGGGCTGTTCGCCGGCCAGTAGCTGTGCGGGAAGTAGTAGTAGGGGTAGTAGCTGAACTGCGTCAGTGGCGGGCTGCTCGACTGGGCCGCGGCGGTGCCGGCCGTCGCCGTCCACAGTGCCACGCCCGCGGCGACCGCGAGAAACGTGCGGGTCATCGTCGTCCTCCGTTACGTCCGGGCTCCGCCCGGTGGACTTCCTGTCGAGCCAATCCTAACCCGCGCCGCCCGGCCGAGCCGCCGGCGTAGGTCGAAACGGGCCGGAAATCGTAGAAAACTGTGGTGCATTTGCCGCCGCCGCATGGCCGGTCGATTCCACCGGTCGCGCCGCCGGCGGCGCGCTCCCCCACCCTTCCCTGCCGGATTTTCCTCAAGTGACGACGCCGACCGACGTGTACGACAACCCGCTCATCGGCCGGTACGCCAGCCGCGAAATGGCCGAGCGGTGGGGGCCGCTGCGGAAGTTCCGCACCTGGCGCCGGCTGTGGCTCGCCCTCGCGGAAGCCGAGGCCGAGCTCGGGCTGCTCGCCGACGATGGCGTCTCGCCGCGCATCCGCCCCGAGCAGCTGACCGAGTTGCGCGAGCACCTCGACGACGTGGACCTTGCCCGCGCCGCCGCCCACGAGAAGCGCCTGCGACACGACGTGATGGCCCACGTCCACGCCCTCCGCGACGTGGCCCCCGGCTGCAACGACATCGTCCACCTCGGCGCCACGTCGTGCTACGTCACCGACAACGCCGACCTGATCCTGATGCGCGAGAGTTTGGACCAGGTGTGCCGCACGCTCGCGGCCGTGATCGACGCGATGGGCACGTTCGCCGTGCGGTGGAAGGACGAGCCGACGCTCGGCTTCACCCACTTCCAGCCGGCGCAGCTCACGACCGTCGGCAAGCGCGCCACGCTGTGGCTGTACGACCTCGTCCTTGACCTCGACGAGTTGGAACGCCGCCGCGACGGCCTGCCGTTCCGCGGCGCGAAGGGGACGACCGGCACGCAGGCCAGCTTCCTGGCCCTGTTCCGCGGCGACCACGACAAGGTGAAGCAACTCGACCGCCGCGTCGCCGAGAAGATGGGCTTCGCGGCGCTGGTGCCGGTGTGCGGGCAGACGTACTCGCGGAAGCACGACAGCTTCGTGCTGGATGCGCTCAGCGGCCTCGGCCAGTCGCTCCACAAGTGGGGCAGCGACCTGCGGCTGCTGGCCAACCGGCAGGAGATCGACGAGCCGTTCGAGCCGGAGCAGATCGGCTCCAGCGCGATGGCGTACAAGCGGAACCCGATGCGCGCCGAGCGGATGTGCGGCCTGGCGCGCTACCTGATGGGCCTCCCGGCGATGGCCGCCGACACCGCCGCGACGCAGTGGTTCGAGCGTACCCTGGACGACAGCGCCCCGCGGCGGCTGTACATCCCGCAGGCGTTCCTGTGCGCCGACGCCGTGCTGCGGATCGCGCTGAACCTCCTGACACAGCGGACGGGGCCGGACGCAGTCGGGCTGGTGGTGAACGTGCCGGTCGTCGCGCGGAACGTACGCGAGTACCTGCCATACATGATTACCGAAAACCTGATGATGGCTGCGGTGCAGGCCGGCGGCGACCGGCAGATCGTCCATGAAGTCGTGCGCGAGGAGAGCCACGCCGTCACCGCGAAGGTCAAGGCCGGGAACGGAACGACGGCCGAACTGCTGGAGCGGCTCCGCAACCGGACGGCGTTCAAACGGATCGATTTCGAGAAGTACGCCGGTCAATCCCCACGAGAGTTCATCGGCCGCTCGCGGGAGCAGGTGGCGGAGTTCGTCGCGGAGCACGTCGCACCGGTGCGGGCGCGCTACACGGCGGCGCTGGGGATGAAGTCGGAGCTTAGCGTCTAGCCGACACCCGCCGCCTTCGCCGCCAGCTTCGCCACCTCGTCCGGTAGCGGCGTCCGCTTGTAGCGGTACACGCCGGCCCCGAACGCCGCGTCGTCCGCCTCGTCGGTCCGCATCTGCTCGCCGACGCACAGCACGAACTTCCCCGGCAGGTACTTCGCCAGCCGCTTGTGCAGCGCCTCCACGTCGCCGCGGCGCCAGTAGCCGTACAACTCGACGTACACCTCCCGGCCGCTCGCAGTGTGGACGAGCCGGAAGTCCGGCACCCACACGCCGTCGGGCAGCACCACCGGGTGGGGCTCCTCGTGCAGCACCCAGCCTTGCACCTTCGCGGCGAAGCTGTCGGCGAACATCCGCACCTCCGGCGGCGTGTACGTGCCGAAGTCGGCGACGTGCGACCGCAGGCCGTCGGTGCTGGACAACGCGAACTGCTTCTCCTTGCGTTCGGTGCCCCAGCGCACCTCGGCGCGCAGGTCGTAGGCCTTACAGTGGAGCAGCGTCGGCAGGAACTGCGCGAGCTGCGAGCCGTACTTGTTCGTCGCCGAGAACAGCGACAGCGGGCCGTCCAGCGTCAGCGTGTACGAGTTGCCGGACGACTCGCGGATGGTGCAGATCAGCCGGTGGAACTTGACGGCGCGGAACAACTGGCGGAACCGCGCCGGCGTCTCGCCCCACACCCGGCACTCCATCGCCGTGCTGCGGACGAGCACCGCCTGCGCCAGCGCCACGTTGTAGCGGTTCAGCAGGAACTCGGGCGTGCAGTCGTCGAACGTGAGGACGCGCCGCTCGTCCTTCAGGTCGGCGAACAGGCTCTGCTCGATTTGCTCTGGCGTGAGGTTCAGCGGGGCCGCGACCTCCGCCAGCACGGCGGCGCGGTCGAACGCGGCGCCCACCCTCTGGCGGTGCGCCACTGCCGCGCGGAAGGCGGCGTCGCGCAGCTCGTCCGGCGGGTGGTCGGCGGTCACCTCGAACTCGCAGCGGCCCTCCAGAAGATCGACGAGGCCCTGGTGCACGAGCGACCGCGGCCCCTGGCCCACCACGTCCTCGAGTTCGGCCGCGATCTCGCCGCGGGTACGGCCGGGCGAGTCGCGGTACGCGAACAGCAGTTGCTCCGCGACGCCGAGCCAGCCACGGTCGGCCGGGTCGAGGTACTGCGGGATGAGCTTGCTCCGGGCGTGCCGGACGCGGACAAGTTTCCCCGTGAGCACGAGCACTCCTTGCTACTGAAACGCCCGGTGCTGGCGGCGGCGCTCGGAGACGTACTCCTCGGCCGTGCCGCGGGTGATGACCTCGTACAGCACCGCCTGCTTGTCACCGTACTTCCGCAGGATGCGACCCAGCCGCTGGACGTTCTCCGTCGTGCTGCCGGTGCCGCTCAGCACGATGCCGACGTTCGCCGCCGGCACGTCCACGCCCTCGTTCAGCACCTGGCACGTCACCACCACGGAGTACACGCCGGAGTGGAATCGCTCCAGGATGTGCTTCCGCTCCTTCGGCTTGGTCTGGTTCGTCATCGCCGGCACGAGGTACGTCCGGGCGATGTGGTAGACCGTGGCGTTGTCCGCGGTGAAGATCAGCACGCGGTCGTGGGCGTGCTTCGCCAACAGGTCTTCGAGCAGGCGGAACTTGCCGCTAGGCGCCTGCATGATGCGCTTCTGCTCGCGGAACGCCCGCGCTGCGGCCACGCCCTCGGGGCTCTTGCTCGCCTCGAACAGGAAGCGGCGGAAGCCGTCCGGGCCGCTCATGTTGATGCCGCGGTCGGACACGAACTGACGGTACTGGTCGCGGCACTCCTGGTAGCGTTCGCCCTCCTCGGAGGTCAGCTCGACGAACACCCGGCGGGCCTCGTAGGGAGCCAGGAACTCGCCGGCCACGTCGGTGATGTCCAGCCGGTACAGCGTCGGACCGATGAGCGCCGGAATCACGTCTTCGGCGCCGTCGGCGCGTTCGAGCGTGGCCGTCAGGCCGAGGCGGAACGGGGCCAGGGCCGCGTTCGCCGCCTCCATGTAGCTCGGGCCGGGCAGGTGATGGCACTCGTCGAAGATGACGAGGCCGTAGCGGTTCGCCCACTTCTCCAGGTGGATGTACGCCGAGTCGTAGGTGGTGACGGTGAGCGGGCGGTACTCGAACTCGCCGCCGCCGACCATGCCGACTGGCTCGCCGAACGACTGCTCCAGCTCGCGCGCCCACTGCGTCATCAGGTCGATCTTCGGCGTGACGACGAGCGTCGGCCGACCGAGTTGCTCGACGCACAGGAACGCGGTAAACGTCTTGCCGGTGCCCGTCGGCATGACGACGACGCCGCGGCGACCGCCCTCTGTCCAGCGGTTGAGCGCGTCGAGCTGGTACTGCCGCGGGGTACGCTCGCGGTTCAGCTTCCAGCCGGTCGGCTTGTTGTCCCAGCCCCGGGCGGCGTCGGCGTAGGGCTGCTTCGTGCGGACCAGCTGCTCGACGATCGCACGGTACCAGCGACCCTGTGCCCGGTGGGTGCTGGTGCGCGGGTCGAACAGCACGCCCGGGAGGGACGGGAAGTCGAACCCGCGCGGCCCGCCGGCGAGGACGACGGTGCCGCGGTCGTAGGCGAGGGTGATCGGCGCGTCGTCGGTCATGCAGAGACTCTCGCGGGACCGGAGGCCGGCTTGTGGTTCACGCCTCGGGCTCGGCCGGCACGCGGCGGAAGAGTTCCGTCACGCCCCGCAGGCGGTCGACGGCGCCGGGCCAGAACTGCTCGGTCCGGAACCGCCACTGCCAGTTCCCCGCCGCCACACCCGGCTTGTTCATCCGCGCCTCGCCGCCGAGGCCGAGTACGTCCTGAAGCGGCGCCACCGCGATCTCGGCCACCGAGCCCCACGCGAGGCGGATCAGCTCCCACGCCGGGTCTTTCACCTCGTGGCCGACGTAGGCCGACAGGTAGCCCCTGTTGTTGGCGTCGAGCGTCGCCCACCAGCCGGCGGCGGTGTCGTTGTCGTGCGTGCCGGTGTAGCAGGCGCAGCGGCGGTCCGGGAAGTTGTGCGGCCAGTACGGGTTGTCCGGCGTGTCGAGCGCGAACTGAATCACCTTCATCCCCGGCAGCCCCACGGCGTCTCGCAGTCGGTCCACGTCGGGGGTGATGACGCCCAAATCCTCCGCGATGAACGGCAGGTGGCCGAGGTCGGTGCGGAGCCGCTCGAAGAACGGGGCGCCGGGGCCGTCCACCCACTTGCCGCGGATCGCGGTCGTCTCGCTCGCCGGGATGTGCCACGCCTGGGCGAAGCCGCGGAAGTGGTCGAGCCGCACCAGGTCCACGCGCGCCAGGTCGCGCCGAACGCGGTTCGCCCACCACGTGTAGCCCGTCTCGGCCATCCGCTCCCAGTCGTAGATCGGGTTCCCCCAGTGCTGGCCGTCGGCGGCGAAGTAGTCGGGCGGCACCCCGGCCACGACCAACGGCCGGCGGTCCGGGTCGAGGAGGAACTGGTCCGGGTTGCACCACACGTCGGCCGAGTCGAGCGACACGAAGATCGGAGCGTCGCCGATGACCCGGACGCCGCGCTCGGCGGCGAACTCGCGCAGGGCCGCCCACTGGCGGTCGAAGAGGAACTGCCCGAACCGGTGCATCTGCACCTCGCCGGCGAGTTCTTTCTCGACCGCGGCCACGGCCGACGGCACGCGCCGCAGCAGGTCCGCCGGCCAGTCCGGCAGACTCCGACCGTTCAGAGCGTCGCGGACCGCCATGAACAGGGCGTAGCCGTCGAGCCAGTCGGCCTCCTTGGTGGCGTAGCGATCGAATTCGCCGCGCATGCCGGCGGGCGCGCCGCCGCCGCGGAAGGTGTCCCACGCGGCCCGCAGAAGCGCCGCCTTGAACGGCGCCACGGTCTCGTACTCGACGCGGTCGTTGCGGAAGAAGCGCCCGTCCCACAGCGCCGGCTTCACGAGCCCGTCCTGCACCAGCAGCTCGGGCGACAGCAGGTTGACGTTGCCGGCGAAGGCGGAGTACGACTGGTACGGGGAGTCGCCGGCTCCGGTCGGGCCGAGCGGGAGGATTTGCCACCAACTCTGGCGCATCGCGGCGAGCGTCTCGACCCAGCGGAAGGCGGTGGGGCCGAGGTCGCCGACGCCGAACGGGCCGGGAAGGCTGGTCGGGTGCAGCAGAACGCCGGACGACCGGGGCGGCAGGGACGGCTTCATCGTGCGGGAGCTCGGGGTGGTCGGGCGGCGGCCGGCCGATCTACGGATAGGAAACAACCATCGCCCCGGGAAGCATCAGCCGTGCCACCCGCAGACCCGCCGCCACTCGTCGAAGGCGTGGACTACACCGTCGAAGCCGGGCGCTGGGTGTTCACCGCGGCGTTCCTGTTGCGCCGCGGGTACTGCTGCGGGAGTAAGTGCCGGAATTGTCCGTACCCGTCCTCGCCGCGAGTGGCCGAGGGCACTACTCCACCCGGGCGAACACCGCCTTCAGGTAGCGCCCCTCCGGCACGCTGAGGAGGAACGGGTGGTCCGGCCCCGCGCCGCTCACCTTGAAGACCTGCAACTGGCGGCCCGCCTGCCACGCCGCCCGGCGGACCGATTCCAGAAAGTCGCTCTCGCTCACGAGGCCGGTGCAGGAGCACGTCAGGAACACGCCGCCGGGTGCGACCGCGTGCAGGGCCAGGCGGTTCATGTCGCAGTACTTCTTGAGCGCTAGGTCGACCGTCTCGCGGTCGCGGGTCAGCTTCGCCGGGTCGAGCACGACCACGTCGAACTTCTCGCCGTTCGGCAGCACGTCGCGGATCCAGCTGAACAGGTCCGCCTGCACGAACCGCGCCTGCACCCCGTTTAGCTTCGCGTTCTGCTTCGCCAGCTCGACCGCGGTCTCGTCCAGGTCCACGCCGGTCACGTCGGCCGCGCCGCCGAGCGCCTTGGCGTACACCGAGAAGCCGCCGGTGTTGCAGCACAGGTCGAGCACCCGCTTGCCGTGGCAGAACGACGCCAGCGTCCGCCGGTTCTCGCGCTGGTCCACGAAGAAGCCGGTCTTGTGCTTGCTCCCGGGGGCGACGCGGAATTTCAGCCCGTGCTCGGTGATCAGCCCCGGCGGCGGCGGCTCCGGCGGCCGGCAGTCGAACGACTCCTGCTTGCCGACGTGCTCCTCGGCGAACCAGTAGAACTTCGCCCCGGGGAACAGCTCGGACAGCGCGGCGCGAATGACGTCGCGCTGCTTGAACATCCCGGCCGAGAAGAACTCGACGACGATGGTGTCGGCGAAACGATCGACGACGAGGCCGCTCAGGCCGTCGGCCTCGGAGTGGATCAGGCGGCAGGCGTCGGTGTCGGCGTCGAGCTTGAGCACGTCCCGGCGGAAGGCGACGGCGGCGGCAATCTTCTTGGCGAAGAACGCGGCATCGACGTGTTCCTCGGCGTCGGTCGTGAGCATCCGCAGGGTGATGCGCGAGTGGCCGTTGTAAAACGCCCGGCCGACCCACTGGCCGGCCCGGTCGCGCACCTCGACGACGCTCCCCGGCGGGATGCGCGCCGCGGGCCGCTCGACCATCTTCTGAAAGACCCACGGGTGCTGTGACCGCCGCTCGATCTTGAGCGTCACGGTCGGGAGGGGGGCTGCGTCCATGCAGGAATGATAGGACCGTCACGCCCCGAGGTACTGCCGCAGTATGCTGCTCACCTTGTCGCACCGGTCGCGCCAGCCGGCGAGGTTGCCAGGGGTGTACCCGGCCACGGGCCGGCACGCGACCTCGACGCGCAGCCGCGACAGCTGCGGGTCCGGCTTGTCCATCTGCAACTGCACCTCGATCGGCTCGTTCCCCTTCTGCACGGCCGGCCGCCGGGCCGTGCTCAGCCAGCCGAAGATGCCGCTCGCGTTGCCCGGCGGCTTGTACCCCTGCGGCAGCCCGAGTTGCAGCAGGATCACCCCCGGCTCGCTGCTCACCACCTGGCCGGCGAAGTCCTCGACGAACCCGCGGATCTTCGCCGCCGCCATCCGCTCCGGGAGCGCGATCTCGAACACCGAGGCGACGCGGAACGGGTCCGGCGAAGCGGCCCTGCGGCGCTCCGCGGACGGCGCCGGCGGCACGATCACCTCCGGCTCCGCGGGCGGGTCCCAGTCGGCGGGCGCGGTCGCCTCCCAGAAGTCGATGCCGAGACCGCGGCCGAAGTCGGCGACGAGTTCGCGGGCACACTGTTGCCGTTCGTTGGCGTACTTGGACAGCGCCAGGTGTACGGCCATCTCGGTCGCCGGCGGCACGTGGCCGCAGCCGATCTTGTGGAACCGCGGCGGGCTGTCCTTCACGTGCGCGGCCAGCAATTTCTCCAGGGTGTGGTGCGTGAACGGCAACCGGCCGGTCAGCAACTCGTACAGGATGACGCCGACCGAGTACAGGTCGGAGCGCGTGTCCACGGGGTCGCCGCGGATCATCTCGGGGCTCACGTAGGCCGGCGTGCCGATGGCGTGGATCGGGCCGTGGCCGGTGAGCTCGGCGAGCTGGATGTGCGGCTTCGTGGAGAACCCGGCGAAGCCGAAGTCCATCACCTTCAGCGACTCGTGCGGCGTGCCGGCGTCGAGCACCATGAGGTTCGCCGGCTTCAGGTCGCGGTGGATGATCCCGACCTCGTGGGCGGCCTGGAGGGCGTGGCCGAGGAAGCCGAGGAGCCGGCCGGCGCGCTCCGGTTCCAGGACGCGCTCGCGGAGAAAGACGGCCTCGAGGGTGACGCCGGGCACGTACTCCATGACCAGACACGGGCCGAGCGGGTCGGTGTAGGCGGCGTCGATGAGGCGGACGGCGTACGGGTGCCGGAAGTTCGCCATCGAGCGGACTTCGGCGTCGAACAGCTGGCGGAACTTGGGGTGCTCGGTGACGTGCGGGTGGATGACCTTGACGACGACGGGCGACCCGCCGCGCGGCTGCTGCGCGAGGAACACCTCGGCGTTACTGCCCGCCCCGAGGGGGCGGACGAGCGTGTACTTCCCGAGCGCCGTGCGGCCGACCATCCCCGCCCCCCGTCCGGTGGCCCCCACGGGGGGGTGCCCAAACGCTGTGCAACCGTAGGTCGATTTCGCCCCGGAAGCAAGCGCCGGCGGGCGCGTCAGTTCGGCTCCCAGCGGTACTCCACGGCCGCATCCCACGTCACGCCCGGCTTCAGGGTTAGCCACCCAGTGTCGATACCGCGGGCCTGAAGGTTTGAGGCGTCGGCGGAACACGTGTACGGCTCGATGGCGACGGCCTGCCGGTGCGCCGGCGTGAACAGCACCAGCTCGCGGAACGCCGGGTCCGCGAGCACCCGCAGCCGGCCCGACGCCTCAGGGTGCGTCAGCGTCGCCAGTTCGACCAGCCCGTCCGCCCCTGGTGATGCCGTGACGCCGGTGAGGACGTGGTCGAGCGCCGTCGCCCCGACCGATCGCGGCTTCTGAAAGTCGAGTTCCGGCGGCACCGGCTTCCGCTCGCCGGTCGGCAGGTTCGCCGCGTCCGCGACCCACACCTGTGTGACGTGGGCCGTCAAGACGTGCCTGCCAACGTCGGAGTCGGCCACGCCGGGAAGGCGGAAGTACGGGTGGTAACCGATGCCGAAGGGCAGTGATTCCGACCCCTGATTCTCGACGGTTGCACGAACCCGTACGCGGTCCCGGTGCAGGTAGTAGCTCAGATTCAGAACGAAGTCGCCTGGCCACTGCCCGACCGCGGCCGGCAGGTCATCGGCCAGGCGGAATTGACCGGTCACCCCTGCGAAGTCAGGATTCAACGTGGTGCCGATGACGCGCCACGGGGTGCGCGGCGTGAACCCGTGGATGGCGTGTTGCTTGGTCGAGTCGTTCAGCGGCAGCTGTACCTCGCTACCGGGCAACCGCCCGTCGCGCAGCCGACCGGGGAACGGGAACAGCACCGGGTGGCCGCTCCGCGTCGGCACCGGGTTCGTCTCCCAGTCCGGCGCCGTGAAGAAGACGCCGGCCCACGAACCGTCCGGCTGGCGCACCTGCCAGCGGACGCAGTTGAAGCCCCACTGCGGCCACACCTCCGCGCGCACGGTGCCGTCGGTCAGCTCGTACACGGTGCCGGCGCGGTCGCCGGCACGGCCCTCGAACGTGTTCACCACGAAGCCCATCGGCGTCCCTCCGGTTGGTCGCGCTGCCGAACCGCGGGGGTGATTGTACCCTTCCCCCAACTCCGGAGCCGCGCCATGCCCAAGCTTTCCGCCGCCGTACTGTTCGCCAACGCTCAGCGCCTGTTCGAGGCGGCCGGCGTGCCCACCGAAGACGCCGCCGTCGTGGCGCACGGCCTCGTCGACGCGAACCTGTGCGGGCACGACTCGCACGGCGTCATGCGGGTGCCGCAGTACGTCGAGTTCCTGAAGAAGGGCACTTACCGCGCGGGAGTGCCGCTGACCGTCGTCAGCGAGACGCCCGCGGTCGTCATGGCGGACGGCAACTGGGGGCTGGGGCAGGTGCAGGCCCACCGGCTGCTCGGCAAGCTGATCCCGAAGGCCCAGGCGCTCGGTGTCGCGGCCGGCACCTTGCGCAACTGCGGGCACACCGGTCGGCTCGGCGAGTACGCGGAGACGGCGGCGCGCGAGAAGCTGGCGTTCTTCGGCGCGGTCAACTCGCACGGCGCCGGCCGCCGCGTCGCCCCGCCGGGCGGAAAAGAAGGCCGCATCAGCACGAACCCGATCTGCCTCGGGGCCCCGACCTCCGCCGACCCCGTGGTGCTCGACTTCGGCACCAGCGCCGTCGCCGAGGGGAAGGTGCGGGCGCAGTTCCAGAAGAAGGAGCCCGCCCCCGCCGGCTGGCTCGTGGACAGCACCGGTCAGCCGACGGCCGATCCCGGCGTGCTGTATGCCGACCCACGTGGAAGCATCCTGCCGTTCGGCGGCGCCCAGATGTACAAGGGCTTCGGCCTCGGCCTGCTGCTGGACCTGCTGTGCGGCGGCCTCTCAGGCGGGCCGTGCAGCAGCCCGGCGTTCCCCATCGCCGGGCAGGGGAACACGGCCGTGTTCGTCGTGCTCGACCCGGCCCACTTCGGCGGCACCGAGCACTTCCTCACACAGACCGACGGCCTCACCGAGTACGTTCGCAGCTGCCCGCGTGCCGACGGCGTCGCGGCGATCACACTGCCCGGCGACCCCGAGCGCACCGCGAAGTCGGAGCGGTCGGCGACCGGCATCGCCATTCCCGACGGCACCTGGGAGCTGATCGTGAAGACGGCGACCGAACTCGGCGTCCCCCTGACCGCGTAATACCGGCAGCTTGCTTTCCCCGCCCCCGCGGGGTAGCATGGCGGTGTCGGTTTTACGAAGTTATCCCCAGTCCTGGGGTGCGGTCATGGGCGCGGTCCGGACGTACGGGTGGTGGGCGACGGCGGTCGTGTTCGTGGGCGTGGGCGGTTCCATGCTCCCCGGTTGCGGGGGCGGCACCGACTCGGTGTGGCCCGACCGGCCGGGGCCGAAAGTGGTGGTGTCGTTCGCGCCGGTGTACTGCTGGGCGGTGAACGTGGCGGGCGAAGACGCCGTGGTCAAGAACATGATGACGACCACCGGCCCGCACGACTTCAACCCCACCGACACCGACGCCCGGCTGGCCCGCAAGGCCGACCTGTTCTTCATCAACGGCCTGAACCTCGACAACGACATCGCCGGGCAGGTGAAAAAGGGGAGCGGCAACGCCAAGCTCAAGGTCGTCGACCTGAGCAGGAAGCTCCCCGTCGACCAGCTGATGGAGGGCCAGTGCCACCACCAGCACCACGGCCACGAGCACCCGCACGAGCACGGCACCGACCCGCACGTCTGGCTCAGCCCCGACTTCGCGGTCCTGATGACGGAAGCCATCCGCGACGAGTTGAAGGCCGCCGACCCCGAGCACGCCGCGAACTACGACCGCCGGGCCGCCGAGTACGTCGGCAGGCTGCGGGCGCTCAAGGCCGAGGGCGTCGCCAAGCTGGCCGGCAAGAAGGACCGCAAGCTCATCAGCTTCCACGAGTCGTTGGCCTACTTCTCGCGCTCCTTCGACCTGACGGTGAGCGGCGTCGTGCAGAAAAAGCCGGGCCAGGAGCCGAACACCGAGGAGCTGCGCGAGCTGGTCAAGATGTGCCGGGAGAAGCAGGTGCGGGTGCTGGCCGTGGAGCCGCAGTACACCGCGAACACGTCGGCGAAGGCGATCCTCGACGAGCTGAAGCGGAACGGCGGCGTCGCCGACCCGGCGCTGGTGGAAATCGACCCGCTGGAGACGGTCACGCCGCAGGCGCTGACGCCGGCGTGGTACGAGGAGCGGATGCGGGCGAACCTGAACGCCCTCGCCGAGGTGCTGAAGTGACGCGCCCGCTGGTCAGCGTCCGCGACCTGCGTGTGACGCTCGGCGGACGGCCGGTGCTCGTCGGCGTGAACGCCGACCTGGCCCGCGGAAAGATCACCGCGCTGATCGGCCTGAACGGGTCGGGCAAGACGACGCTACTGCGGGCGCTGGTGCGCGAGTACCCGAGCCGCGGTGACATCCGCTTCCACTGCGGCCACGACCACACCCACCCGACGCCGGAGCACATCGGCTACGTCCCTCAGAAACTGGCCCTGGACGCGCGGATGCCGCTGACCGTCCGCGACTTCCTGGCGCTGGCGTTGAGCCGGCGGCCACTGTTCTTTGGCATCCCGAAGTCGGTGACGGACAAGACTCGCGCCCAACTCACCCGCGTGGGCATGATCGACCACCTCGACACGCCCGTGGAAGGCCTCTCGGGGGGGCAGTTGCAGCGTGTCCTCCTGGCGCTCGCACTCGAACCGCAGCCGGAGTTGTTACTCCTCGACGAGCCGGCGGCGGGAATCGATTTCAAGGACCAGCAAAAGTTCTACGACCTGATCGCCGAGCTGAACCGGAGCACGGGCGTGACGGTGCTGCTCGTGTCGCACGAGTTGAGCATGGTGAGCCGGTACGCCCACCACGTGCTGTGCCTGCGAGACGGCGCAATCCAGTGCCAGGGGACGCCGCACGAGATTCTGACGCCCGGCGTACTGGCCCAGACGTTCGGCACCGACATGCAGCAGTTCCTCCACCACCACGCGCACTGACCTTCCGCCGCCCGCCGGAGATGGATATGAGCCGCCCGTACCGGGGGCGGCATGCGCTTCAACAACATCCAGGTGCTTCGCCTCGTGGCGTCGGTCGGCGTGGTGGTGTACCACCTCGGGGTGTACACGCGGGCCGAGTTCGGCGTGGACGGGCCGGCGTGGGAACTGGTACGGCTGCCCGGCCTGGCCCCGGCGTTTGTGCCGCTGTTCTTCGCCGTCTCCGGGTTCGTCCTCACGCACGCACTCCGGGCGTCTTCGGCGCCGAGATTCCTCCTGAATCGGGCGGTTCGCCTCTACCCGGGGTACTGGCTGGCACTCGCCGCCGTGACGACGGTGGTTGCGGCCGGGCTGTGGCCCGGGCGGTATCTGGCCACAGCCTCCCCGGCCCCGTCCGTCGAGACGGTGCTGCTCACCCCGCCGACGGCGCTGCGGCTCGGCCAGTACCCGCTGATGATCGAGTGGACACTCATTTACGAGTTGTTCTTGGGGGCCGCGCTGGTCGGGTTGCGGGCCGTCGTCGGCCCGCGCGGCCTCCCCTATGCTGCGGCGGGGTGGCTGGCGGTGCTGGCGGCGAAGTCCGTGCTCTGGCCGGGGCTCGGCAGCACCGCGATCCCGTCCTGGCGAACGATCGGCGTGTCGGTGTACGTCGCGCCGTTCCTGGCCGGGGTGCTCGTCTACACGCTCGCGGGCCGGTGGCGGGGTTGGCGGTGGCCGGTGGCCGCGGCGGCGGCCGGCCTTCAGTTGGTCGCCGCCGTTTGGGTCCCGTTCGAGGCCACCGACCCGCACCAGTGGCTCCGGGCCGTCGCCGCCGGGATGACGGTGTGGTTCCTGGTGCAGGTGCCCGACGCCCGGCCGACGAACCCGCTGGTGGTCGGCGGGGGGTACAGCTACGGGCTGTACCTCGTACACGTTCCGCTCATCCTGCTGTCGTTCCGGCTCATGCAGGCGGCGAACCTGCTCGTGGCGACGTCGACGGGCGCGGCGCTGGCCGGCGCCGTGGCGGTGAGCGGCGGGCTGCTGTTCGGGCGGGTCGAGTTGGGGCTGTACGATCGACTGAAGCGGAGCGCCGACCGGCTCGTCGCGGCGGTCGGGCGCAGTTGGGGGGGACGCGGAAGACGGACGTTGTTACCGGTCGCCGTTCGGAGGTGATCCGGCGAACGGCCGGCCCACCCCGGCCGTTCGTCGAGATTACTCTGCGACCGCCTCGTCGGTGTACCGACTGACGTTGAAGTACTTCGCCGACGGGTGGTGCAGCACGATCGCCGTCGTGCTCTGCTCCGGCTCCAACTGGAACTGCTCGCTCAGTGCCAGCCCCACGCGGCCCGGTTCGATCAGCTCGAACAGCTGCGCCTGATCCTCCAGCCGCGGGCAGGCGGGGTAGCCGAAGGCGTAGCGGCAGCCGCGGTAGTGTTTCTTGAACAGCTTCCGCACCTCCACCGCGTCGTCGCCGCCGATGCCCCACTCGCGCCTCAACTGCTGGTGGAAGAACTCGGCCAGCGCCTCCGCCGCCTCCACGCCGAGGCCGTGCAGGAACAGGTAGTCCTGGTACTTCTTCGCCTCGTACCACTCGTGGGCGATCCGCGACACCTCACGGCCCATGGTCACCGCCATGAACCCGACGTAGTCCACGGCCCGGCCCTCCCGCGTCGGCTCGACGTAGTCCGAAAGACACAGGTAGTCGCCGTGGTCCTGGCGGGGGAACTCGAAACGCGTCTTCGGCGTCGTGTGGTCGTCCTCGTAGACGGTGAGCGTCGTGCCGTCCGACGCGGCGGGGAAGAACCCGTACGTCGCGGCGGGGCGCAGGACGTTCTCGCGGAGGCAGAGGTCCTTCAGCCGCTCGAGTGCCGGCCGGGCCGTGTCGCGGATTTGCCGCTCGTACTCGGCCACCGCCACGCCGCCCTTGCGGAACTGCCACTGCGTGCTGAACAGCGTCAACTCGTTGAGGTATCCGAAGACTTCTTTCATGTCGAAGTCGGTGCGGACGCGGCTGCCGAGGAACGGCGGCACCGGCACGTCCGGTGCCTTCGGCAGCCCCGGCGACCGCGTCGGCAGCACCTTCCCGTTGGCGTGCGGCTTCGACTTCCGCGCGCCGTCGTGGATGTGCGGCGCCCCCGGCTCGTGGGTCCGGGCGTCGATCGAATCGAGGGTCGCCACTGACCGGCCGGTCGATTCGATCACGCCCTTGAGTGCCGCGCTCCCGAGGCTGCCGAGCTTCTTGCGGGCGACGATCTCGTCCATCACCCGCAGGCCGGCAAAGGCGTCCTCGCCGTAAAACAGGCGGCCCTTGTAGATGGCCCGCAGGTCTTCCTCGACGTACCGGCGGTTGAGCGCCGCCCCGCCGAGGATCACCGGCGGGTTGAGGCCGCGTTCGTTCAGCGTCACCAGGTCTTCCTTCATGATGACGGTCGACTTCACGAGCAGGCCCGACATGCCAATGGCGTCGGAATCGGTCTTCTGGAACTCGGCGATCATCGCGTCCACCGGCTGCTTGATGCCGAGGTTGTAGACCTTGTAGCCGTTGTTCGTGAGGATTATGTCCACGAGGTTCTTGCCGATGTCGTGGACGTCGCCCTTCACGGTGGCGAGCACGATCTTCCCCTTCTCGGCCCCCTCGACCTTCTCCATGTACTGTTCCAGGTTCGCCACCGCTGCCTTCATCACCTCGGCGCTCTGGAGCACGAACGGCAGCTGCATCTGGCCGCTGCCGAACAGGTCGCCGACCACCTTCATGCCGTCCAGCAGCACGTTGTTGATGATGTCGATCGGCGTGTGCCGCTCGCGGGCCGCGTCGAGGTCGGCGACGAGCGTCTCGCGGCGGCCCTGGATGATCGCCTGCCGCAGCCGCTCCTCCGCCGACGCCCCCAGGCTCTCGCCCTTCTTCGACTCGGCCTTCTTGTCGGCGTAGTGCTCGATCAGAAGCTGCAGCGGGTCTTCAACGCAGTTCCCCGCGGCGTCGAACACGCGCTCGTCGAACAGCAGCCGGCGGCACAGCTCGCGGCCCTTCTCGTCGATGCTGGCCAGCGGCATGATCTTGGCCGCGTGGAGGATCGCCGAGTCGAGCCCGGCCTCGACGGCGTAGTGGAGGTACATGCTGTTCAGCACCTGCCGCGTGAACGGGTTCAGGCCGAACGAGCAGTTCGACAACCCCAGGTGCGTCAGCGCCCCCGGCAGGTGCTGCTTGATGAGCTTGATCGAGTCGAACGTGGCGATGGCGCTCTTGCGCGTCTGCTCCTGCCCCGTGCTGAGCGGGAACACGAGCGTGTCGAACATCAGGTCCGACGGCGGGATGCCGTACTCGTTCACGACGATGTCGTAGATGCGCTTGGCGACCTCGAACTTCCACTCGGCGGTGTCGGCCTGCCCCTTCTCGTCGATGGTGAGGGCGACGAGCGCGGCGCCGTACTTCTTGGCGAGTTGCGTTTTGGGGTCGAGCGTCTTGCGGCCGTCCTCGAGGTTGATGCTGTTGATGATGGCCTTGCCGCTACAGAGCTTCAGCCCGGCCTCGATGACCGGCACCTCGGTGCTGTCGAGCATGATCGGCTTGGTGAGCACGGCGTTGTACCGCTTGATCGTCTCCTTCATGTCGCGGACGCCGTCGCGGCCGACGTAGTCGACGCACACGTCGAGGACGTGGACGCCCTCGCGCTCCTGCTCCCGGGCCATTTCGACGAGGCCGTTCCAGTCGTCCTTCTCGAGGTGCTGCTTGAACTTCCGCGACCCGTTCGTGTTCGTCCGCTCGCCGACCAACAGCGGCTTCTGGTCCACGACGAGTTCTTGCAGCGATTGCAGGCTCGACACGGCCGGGATGTATGCCGGGGTCCGCTTCGCGGGGGTCTTGCCGCCGATCCGGTCGCACACGGCCTTCAGGTGGTCCCTTGTCGTGCCGCAGCAGCCGCCGATGATGTTCACGCCGTACTCGGTGACGAACTTCTCCAGCCACGTCGCCAGCCCGGCTGGGTCGAGCGGGAAGAACGTCTCGCCGTTGCGGTTCTCGGGCAGGCCGGCGTTCGGCAGCACGCTCACCAGCTTCCGGCTGTGCCGGCTCAGGTGGCGGATGTCGTCGTTCATCAAGTCGGGGCCGACGCCGCAGTTCATGCCGATCACGTCGATCTCGTCGATCGGGTCGAGGGCGACGAGGGCCGAGGGGATGTCCGTCCCCGGCAGCATCTTCTTGTTCGCGTCGATGATGGTGAGCTGGACCATCAGCGGGAGCCGGACGCCGGCGCGCTTCATCTCCTCGATCGCGGTGATCGCGACGCACTTGGCCTGGAGGATGTCGAAGCACGTCTCGACGAGGATGGCGTCCACGCGCTCCTCGATCATCACGCGCAGCTGCGGGCGGTAGGCCGCGGCCATCGTGTCGAAGTCCACGTAGATGGCCGGGTCGGTGAGCGACGGCATCTTCGTGCCGGGGCCGACGCTGCCGACGACGTAGCGCGGCCGACCGGCGGTGGCGAACTTCGCGGCCGCGGCCTTCGCCAGGCGGACGTTCAAGCGGTTGATCTCGACCAGCTTGTCGGCCATGCCGAACTCGGCCAGGCCGATGGCGTTCGCGTTGAACGTGTTCGTCTCGACCGCGTCGCACCCGGCGGCGAAGTACCCTTCGTGGATCTCCTGGATCCACTGCGGCCGGGTGTACGCGAGGGTGTCCGACAGGTTCATCAGCGACTTGCCGGTCGGCGAGAAACCCCAGTCCTCGTCCTTCGGGTGGTAGCGGTGGAGGCTGGTGCCCATGCCGCCGTCGAGGATGAGAACGCGGTCACGGGCGGTGTTCAGAAAGGGGTGGTCGATCGGCATGTGGGTCCGCCGTGACGGTCGAGTGGTTCCGGAATGAGGGATTCTATCGGTTCGCGGTTCGCCCCGGGAGTCCAGCTTGCCCAGCCTCCCGCGCGGCTTACCCAGTCGGCCCCGCCGGCGCATCCGCTCCCACCCGCAAGACCGGCGCTTGTAATTCCTGCAAATCGCTGGGACCGGCTCAAGTTTCGCGTGTTTGGTCGGGCGGTGCTCTAGAATCCGGTGTCGGAACGTGGGTCGATCGCGGAGGGACCGTCATGCGTCACAAACTCCTCCTCACCGCCGTGCTCGTCGCGGGCGCCGTCGGCGGCTGCCGGCACAAGTGCTGTAGCTCGTCCGTCGGCACCCCCCGGCCGTACCTGCCGCTGCCGCCGAGCCCGGGGAACATCCCGCCGCCGGGCGTGCCGATCACTCCCGCACCGGGTGGGCAGTTGCCGCCACCGGACCTCGGTGCGTTCCCGGGCGGGAGCGCGGCTCCGCGGGGGCCGGCGCCAGAAATCCTCCTGCCGGACCCGGTGCCGGGCGGAAAGTCGTCGCTGTCGTCGCCTGGCGTGCTCCAGCCGCCGACCCGGGCGCCGCAGGTGACGCAGGAGCCGCCCGTCGCCGCGAGCGCCGAGCCGGCGGGCGGCGTGCCGGGATTCGTGCGGGTGAACCCGACCGCCGCGTCCGGCCGCCGGCCGGCGTTGGACGGGTTCGACACGCTGAAGCGGCAGGGCTTCCGCTCCGTCGTGTACCTGCACGCCGCGGGCGCCGACGTCGCCGCCGTCCGAGACGTGGCCGAGAAGAAGGGTCTGACGTTCACCGCCATCGAGACGACGCCGGAAACGCTGCCCGCCGCGGCGGCCGCATTCGACCGCGTGCTGCTGGACCGCTCGGCGCAGCCGGTGTACGTGTTCGACGACGACGGCCTGCGGGCCGGGGCGCTGTGGTACGTCCGCTTTCGAACGGCCGACCAGCTAAGCCCGGAGGTGGCCCGCATCCGCGCCCGCGGCCTCGGCCTGACCGACGAGAGCGACGAGGCCCGCGCCTACTGGGTGGCGATCCAGCAGCATGTCGGACGCTGACGCCCTACAATGCCCGGCGTGACTCCTGCCGTCCGCGCCGCCGGCCTCTCGCACACGTACGCCGACGGCCGATCCGCCTTGAACGGTGTTACGTTCTCCGTCGAGCCCGGCGAGTGCGTCGGCCTCGTCGGGCCGAACGGCGCCGGCAAGACGACGCTGTTCCTCCGCCTGTGCGGCGTCCTGCCGGGGAAGCCGGGGCAGGCGTCGGTGCACGGCCTCGATCCCGCGGTTGTCTCCCAGCGGCGCAAGCTCCCCGAGACGGTCGGCGTGGTGTTCCAGAACCCCGACGACCAGCTGTTCAGCCCGACGGTGCGCGAGGACGTGGCGTTCGGCCCACTCAACCTCGGCGCGACTCCCGCCGAGGCGAGTGAGCGAGCCGCCGACGCGCTCGCGGCCGTCGGCCTGGGCGATGCCGGCGAGCGGGTGCCGTTCCAGCTCAGCGGGGGCGAGAAGCGGCGGGCGGCGCTGGCGGGCGTGCTGGCGATGCGGCCGGCGGTGCTGCTGCTGGACGAGCCGAGCATGTTCCTCGACCCGCGCGGCCGCCGCGAGCTGATCGGCGTCGTAAGAAACCTCCCCGGCACGAAGCTGATCGCCACGCACGACCTTGAGTTGGTCCTCGACACCTGCTCGCGCGTCCTCGTGCTCGACGGCGGCTCGCTCCACGCCGACGGGCCCGCGGCCGCGCTACTCGCCGACGCCGCCGTGATGGACCGCCACGGCCTCGAAGTCCCCTACCGACTCCGCTGAGTTATGTCGTCAACCCTGCTGACCGAGCCGCCGCTCAACCCGGTCCACGCCCCGTTCCACGTGGACCGCATCCTCCACCCCACCGGCCCCGAGCCGCGGCGGAAGCACAAGATCATCGCCGTGCTGCCGGCCTACAACGCCGCGTCCACCCTCGCCGCCACCATCGCCGACATTCCGCCGGACAGCGTGGACGAAATCGTGCTGGTGGACGATTGCAGCAAGGACGACACCGCCCGCATCGCCCGCGACATGGGCCTGACGGTGATCCAGCACGAGAAGAACACCGGCTACGGCGGCAACCAGAAGACGTGCTACCGCTACTGCCTGGAGCGCGGCGCCGACATCGTGGTGATGATCCACCCCGACTACCAGTACGACGCGCGGGTGATCCCGCACGCGGTCGGCGTGATCGAGCTGGGCATCTGCGACGTGGTGCTCGGCAACCGCGTGCGGAGTCGGTCGGAGACGCTGAAGTGCGGCATGCCGTGGTGGAAGTATTTGAGTAACCGCGGGCTGACGGCGTTCGAGAACCTGTCGCTGGGGCAGAACCTGGGCGAGTTCCACAGCGGCTTCCGCGTGTACCGGCGGCAGGTGCTGGAGACGATCCCGTTCGAGCGGAACTCGGACGACTTCGTGTTCGACACGCAGTTCCTGGTGCAGGCGGTCCACTTCGGGTTCCGCCTCGGCGACGTGCCGGTGCCGGTGCGGTACTTCGACGAGGCGAGCCAGATCAACTTCCGCCGTAGCACCAAGTACGGGCTCCAGACGCTCACCACGGTGGGGGCGTACTGGCTGAACCGACTGGGGCTGCGAAAGCACTCGTTGTTCAAATCGAAGGGCGCGTAGCCGGGGGCGCGATGACCGGCGACACGGACGAACCGCCCCCCGACCCGCCGGGCGACTCCGGCCTCACGCGGAGCCCGCACGCCCGGCTCCGCTTCCGGCAGGGCCGGCCGGTCGCGCAGGTGGTCAACAACCTGCAACGGGCCGGGCCGAACGACGTGTTCGTTCAGCCGGACGACGGGCGGTTCGTGGTTCGCGGCCCGAACGCTCGGGAACACGTCGTCGAGCCGGACGGGGAGCACGTCACGTCGATTCGCCCGCGCACGGACGCCGCCCACCGCGCCCGGTTGCGGGCGGGTACAATACGCCCGGCGACCGCCGAGGAGTTCGCCCGGATCAAGGAACTGGCGCGGTGAGGTGAGCCCGTGGACGACACGACCGACCGGCTAGCGAACTGGTGTGCCGACCTGGTTTCCCTGCGGCGGCTGGAACCGGGCATGACCCGGCTCCTGCGCGACACGCCACCCGGCGTGTGGGTGCCGGTCCGGAGCTTGTACGAGGTGGCAGGAGTGACCGGCCCGGACGGCGACGCGCCGGCGGCGAGTTGGCTGCCCGGCCCGAACGGCGACCCCGGCTACGCCGTCGTAGTCTTCTCGGACCCGGGCGAGTGGTGGTCGATGACGGCGGACTACAACGCGGCTCGGCTGCTCGGCCAGTCTGTTCCCGCGGCTGCCGGCTGAACGATTCACATCAGGAACCGCCGCAGCACATTCGCCGTGACCCGCGACACGTGCCCGTCCACCGGCAGCGACGCCACGTAGTTGATCGACCCCACGGAGAACACCGCCCCGCCGCTTGGCGTGTCGAAGACCACCATCTCGGCCCCGCCGTAGTCGGGATTCAGCCCGCGGGCCAGGACGTGTGCGTTCGGCGGCGAGCTCGGTGAACGCTTGTCCGTCTCGTGGCCCGACGCCCCGCCCGGACAGCGGCGGTGCAGCGACACCTCCCCGAAGTTGTCGCCGGTCTTCAGGCCGGTTCCGGCGAAGGCCAAGTGGTCGCCGTCGAGGACGCGGTAGGGTGCCCCCGTCATCGCGCCCGCCGGCGTGAACACGACGCCGAGCAGGTTGGCCTCCGACTCGTGGCGGATGTGCAGCCGGCTCTCGAAGCCGCCGAGCCCGTCAACGCTCAGCCCCCGGAGTTGCTCGTTGCGGCACACCATCGACCCGTCGGGCCGCAGTTCCACCTCGCAGTTCAGGCCGTTCCCGCCGAGATACATCAGCCGGCCGCCCTCCTCGAGGACCCACTGCTTGACGCGGTCGTACATCCGCCGCGTCCAGTACTCGGGGTGAACGCTGAGAATCAGCACGCGGTACGCACGCAGGTCCAGGGTGCCGTCGTCGAGTTGTGACTCGGCGTAGTAGTCGTAGGCGAAGTCCTCGCGCTCCAGCCAGCCGAGCAGGCGCCACTCCGCGGGGGCGAGGTGGCACGCCTGCCGACCCTCGATCGGGTCGGTGATCCGCTCGGCGAAGTCGATGTGGTTGAACGGCTCGGGCCGGTCGAACGACAGCGGCGGGTAGTCGGCCGCGCCCCAGGTGAAAAACCCGGCGTCGGCGTAGCGCTTCAACTCGGCCCGGCCGTTCACCGTCGGGGTCGGGGGGAAGCCGTCGGCGTGAATGTAGTTACTGCGGCCGCCGAACGAGTTGTAGGCGTTCCACGTCAGGTTCGACGCCAGCACCGCGACCGGGTGCGCGGGCTTCGCCGGCGCCACGACCCAGGGGAAGGCGAAGCGCCGGCCGCTCGCGGTGGACGCGCGGAAGTAGTACAGCCCGCTGCGGGCCGGGGCCGCGACGTGCTGCGAGTGGACGCTGTTGGCATACCCCACCTCGTTCCAGCGGACGCCGGTGCGGGTGTAGTCGCCGTCGGGCGTCGTCTGCATCGTGGCACGCGGGGCGTGCTCGTCGTGCCAGCCGAGGGAGCGGACGAACTCGGGCTCCCACCCGTACCGCCGCAGTTCCAGGTGGTACGGCTCGACGCTGTGAACGCGAAACTCGCTCGCCTCGCCGGCCCGCACCCACTTCGGCCAGGCGTACCCCAGCAGGCCGTCGCTCAGGAGGCGGAAGAGGTGCGGCTCCGCGGCCGGGAGCGTGACGCGAGAGACCTTCGCCCCGTAGCCCGGGTGCTGGAGGACGACGCGGTAGTCGCCCGGCGGCGGTTCGGCGTGGACGGCGCCGCTGGCGCGGGAGCGTGCCTCCCACGAGCCGCCGCGGGCGTCCTGGAATTCGAGCCGGACGCCGGCCAGTGCGGAATAGCGTTCGTCGCTGACGTAGCCGATGAGCATCGCGGCATTTCACCACGCCGGCCGGCGGAACGCGAGTCCCTTCCGGGCCGAGATCGGGTAGACTCCAGGCATGCCCGCCCCCTCGCGCGCCCGGTTCGTCCTCGCCCTGTGGCTGTGTGGCCTCGCGGGCGTGCTCTACCTCGACCGCGTCTGCTTCGGCCAGGCCATCGACCCGATGCAGCGCGAACTCGGCCTCAGCAACACGCAGGTCGGCTACGTGGCGATGGCGTTCACCCTCGCCTACGGGCTGTTCGAGATCCCCACGGGCCGGCTCGGCGACCGCTTCGGCTCGCGGTCCGTGCTCGCCCGCATCGTGATTTGGTGGTCGGTGTTCACGGGGCTCACCGGGGCAGCATGGGGCTTCGCGTCGCTCGTGGCGATCCGCTTCCTGTTCGGGGCGGGCGAGGCGGGCGCGTTCCCGAACGCGGCGCGGGTCATCTCGCGGTGGTTCCCGATCGCCGAGCGCGGCCGCGTGCAGGGGATCATGCTCACCGCGGCCCAGCTAGGCGGCGCGGCGTCGCCGTGGCTGGCCGCGGAGGTGATCGAGCGGGCCGGGTGGCGGTGGGCGTTCGTCGTGTTCGGCAGCGTCGGCGTCGTGTGGGCGGTCGGGTTTTACCTGTGGTTCCGCGACGACCCGGCCGCCCACCCCGGCGTGAACGCCGAGGAACTGGCGACGATCCGCGCCGGCGTCGAGGTGCGGCCGCCCGAGCCGGGGCCGGTGCCGTGGGCCGCTGTGCTGACGAACCGCGGCGTGCTCGTGCTCGGCCTCATCATGGTAATCGGCGCGTTCTACACGTACCTGTCGTACACCTGGCTGTCGAAGTACCTCCTGGCGGCGCGCGGGCTGGACAATCTCGCCGCGGGTCGGCTGTCGTCGCTGGTGCTGGCCGGGTCGGCGGGCGGTGTCTTCCTCGGCGGACTGATCGCCGACCGCATCACCGCCCGTGCGACCGACGCGGTTGCAGCTCGGCGGCGGCTGGCGGTTGGGTGTTACGTCGCCGCATCGGCTTGCCTTTTCGCCGGCGCGCGGGCCGACGACGCTCTCACCTCCGCGGCGCTGATGGCGGCGGCGATGCTGGCGATGCACGTGACGTTGCCGAACTGGTGGTCGGTGGCGATCCCGCAGTGCGGCCGGCACGTCGGGGCGCTGTTCGGCCTGATGAACGGCGTCGGCGTGGTCGGCGCCGCCGCGTCGCAGTGGTTCGTCGGCCGTTTCGCCGACTGGCGCGCGGAACTGGGCTACACCGGCCGCGAGCAGTGGGACCCGCTGTTCGACGTGTACGTCGGGGTGCTAGTGTGTGGCGCCGCGGCGTGGGCGGCGTACCGGCCGCGGCCGCTGCCCGACGAGGGGCCGGGTACCACCCCGCCCGCCTGAGCACGGCCGCTGGGCAGCCGGCCCCTCGAATTGCACTGGCACCCGCCCCGCGGCGTGGGTTACCCTTCGGCCGCACCCGGTGCGCGAAAGGGCCACGGATGGTCACCCAGCTGTCGGCGGTGTGGCGGTTCCGCCACTTCCTCCTCTCCCTCGTGCGGCTCGACCTCCGGAACCGCTACACCCGCTCCGCGATCGGCGTGGGCTGGACGGTCATCCAGCCGATCGTCATGGCCGGCGTGTTCGTGCTGATCTTCAGCGGCGTCCTCGGCATGAGCCCCGGCCGGTACGTCACGTCGCTGCTGCTCGGCCTCGCCGTGTGGAACTTCGTCCGCGAGTCGCTCGTCGCCGGCAGCAACGCCTTCCTCGACCACGAGCGGTACATCCGCCAGAGCCTGCTGCCGTACGCCCTGTACCCGCTCCGGCCCGTGCTCGGCTCCGCCGTCCACGCCGGCATCGCGCTGCTCGTCGCCGTCGCCGCCGTGGTCTTCGTGGACGGCGGCGTCGAGAAGCTGGCCGTGTTCCCGGTGGTGCTGCCGGCGCTGCTGATGCTGCTCGTCGCCGGGTGGGCCGCCGCCACGCTGTTCGCCTTCGCCCAGTGCTACTTCCAGGACACGCGGCACCTGCTCGACATCGGCTGTCAGATGCTGTTCTTCCTGACCCCGATCATCTACCCGCCCGAGGTGCTGGTGGACAAAGGCGCCGGCTGGCTGGCCCGCGTCAACCCGGTGAACCTGTTCCTGGAGCTGATCCGGACGCCGCTGGCGAACGGCACCGTGCCCGAGTTCAAGCTGTACCTCTACGCCGCGGGGTTCACGGCGTGCCTCGGCTTCGTGGCGCTGCTCGCCGTCCGCCGCGGGCACCGGGGGCTCGTGTACCAGCTGTGACCCGGCTTGACCGCCCGCCGCGGTCTGCCGTACCCTGCCGCACCCGACCGGAGGCGCCTCGTGATCAGCGTGCTGTTCTGCTCCCGCGCCAAGGGCAACCCCGACAGCGGGCTACGCCGGCTGCTCGACTCGGCCGTGGCTACCACCACGCCCGCCGAGCGCGAACAGCTCGAGTTCCT
Source organism: Gemmataceae bacterium (assembly GCA_046350095.1). Classification (GTDB taxonomy): domain Bacteria; phylum Planctomycetota; class Planctomycetia; order Gemmatales; family Gemmataceae; genus Urbifossiella. The sequence continues at coordinate 368,608 of JAXMBA010000006.1, read as the reverse complement.
GATCAAGTTCGACAGCGACGACGACGAGCGGATGACGGACGCCGAGCTGGCCGCGTACCCGTTCGCGGTGAAGGCGTTCAGCTGGTCGCGCGGCGAGGGGCGGCACGGGCTGCACAACGCCCAGGAGTACCTGTTCACCGAGCGGAACCCGGCCGGCCGGTTCTGCCTCATGACCGCCGACGACTTCGTGTTCACGCGGCCCGGGTGGGTGTCGGACGTGCTCGCCGTCGAGGACGAGTTCTGCGTGATGGGCTACGTCCGCCCGCCGATCGAGGCCTACGCCGGCCGGTACGACCGCGAGGACATGATCCGCAACTGGGTGGTGTCGTTCGGCGGGTGGTCGCCGGTCGTGAGTTCGCGGCTCATCGAGGTGTGCCAGAACTTCGGCTGGCAGGCCAACGTGGACAGCTGGCTGATGGGCCTGTCGGTGGTGCTGTACGACCTGTACGGCGTGGTGCTGTGGAAGACACACGCCCCGTTCTACGAGCGCCGCGGCGCCGACGACCGGCCGGCCAGCTGCGGGCTGGCGCCGACGTTCAACCGGATGGAGATCACGAACAACGTCGGGCCGGTCAACCGGTACTGGTTCGAGCTGGTCCGCCGGCAGGCCCGCAACGTGTACCTGAACATGCTCCACGGCTCCGACGTGACGCGCCGGCCGTGGGGCTCGGCGCCGTTCCGGGTGCTGCGCCGGCTGCGCGAGCAGCCCGTGCGCCGGCTGCCGGGCCGCGTGCTGAACAAGCTGCGCCGGAGCATTACGGCGTTGTTCGTGTAACCCCTCACGGCGTCCCGCTCGCCACGACTTTGGAGCCGCACGGATGCGACTCGGCCGGCAACCGAAGACCCCGTTCCCGGACCGCTACAACGGCTGGCGCGTCATCCGCACGCACGGCCGCGTGTTCGGCATCCCGCCGACGGCCGACGAAGTCCGCCTCCTCGCCGAGGAGCGGCTGTTCGACCACCCGGCGGTGAGGTGCGCCGCGAACCTGCCGGCGATGCAGGCGCTCATCGACGCCTACGACCCGAGCGACGACACGCCCGAACCGGTGGCCCGCCGCGACGGGTACGACGTGGTCCGCTTCCGCGGCGCGTACCACGCCATCCCGCACGGCGCCGGCCACGTCGATCTCGACTTCCCGGCCGACCGCAGTGCCGCCGGCGTCGTGACCGCGGCGAGCCTCGGCGGGGTGGACGAGAAGTACAAGTCGATCGCCGCCGGGCGGCCGGTCGAGTTCGCCGGCTGGCTGCCGGTGTACGTCGGCTCCGGGAACTGCGGCGCGCACCCGCAGTTCGGCCACACCCAGAGCCCGCCGAATGGCTACCGGTTCACCCGCTCCGGCGTCACGCCGTCCACCAAGTTCGGCCTGCTGACGCGGATGATCGCCCTCGCCGGCCCGAAGCCGCTGCGCCTGTGGTTCACGCTGTGCTCGGTCGTCCGCTTCCCGTTCGCCTTCATCCGTCCGCGCAAGGGCGTCACACTCGCGGCCCGCTGGCGCGTGTTCGTGGCCGCGGTCACGATGTTCCTGCTGCTGGTGCGGAAGGCGTGCAAGCCGCTGGCTGCGGCGCGGTTCATCGTGTCGCGGCACCTCCAGTCGCAGCTGCTGATGGGCGGCCGGCACGACCTCGTCTTCCTCACGAGCATGCCGTACACGTTCGGCCAGAACCCGTGGGTGATCGAGGTCGAAGACCCGACGACGCTGTTCTACCCGCTCATCCAGAACGGCCACACCTGCGACATGGACGTGCGCGAGCGGCCGGTCTACGGCATCGTCAAGGCGCTGCTCGAAGCCGACCACTGCCGGGCAATCCTCACGCACATGAGGTCGTCGGCGCGGCTGATTTCGGCGCTGTTCGACAGCGAGACGATCCGCAAGAAGGTCGTCTACGCCCCGCTCGGGGTGCGGCTGCCGGCGCGGTTCCAGGCGCACGACGACCAGCCGGCCGACGCGCCGATCGACCTGCTGTTCATCAACTCGTGGTGCCAGGTCGCCGAGAACTTCTTCGTCCGCGGCGGCCTCGACGTGCTCGAGGCCTTTGCCCAGATTCGGCAGAAGTACCCGAACGTGCGGCTGACGCTGCGGACGAGCCTGCCGAACATCGCCGACCACTACCACCGCATCCTTGCCGACGGCTGGGTGCGCGTCATCGACCGCTTCCTGACGCCCGAGGAGATGGCCGAGCTGCACGCCCGCAGCCACATCTTCCTGCTGCCGGCGGCCCGCGTTCACATCGTGTCGCTGTTGCAGGCGATGTCGTACGGGCTGGCCGTGGTCGGCTCGGACGGGTGGGGCATGGAGGAGTACCTGGAGGACGGCCGCAACGGGCTCGTCGTCCGCGGCCGGCACGGCGTGGCGTCGTGGGCCGACGACGAGGCCGGCGTGCTGCGCGAGAACTACGAGACGATGTACACGGCGGACCCGGTCGTGGTGGCGGGGATCGTCGAGGCCGTGTCGCGGCTGGTGGAGGACCGCGAGCTGCGCCGCCGCCTCGGCCGCACGGCGCGGGCGGACGTGGAGACGACGTACAACCTCGGCAACTGGAACCGCGGCATGAAGGCGGCGTTCGACCTGGCACTCGGTGCGACCGAGGCGCCGGCCTCGGCCGCGCCGGCGGTCGAGGGTGGGAACCGGTTGGGTTCCCTGGTGAGGTGATCGGTGTCGAGAAAGCCCACCGGGTGCAACCGGTGGGCTTCGCCCCGTCAGCGCAGCGAGTCGAGGATCTCCATCCGCATCGCCGACAAGGCCGGCACGAGCCCGCCGAGGCGGCCCATCACCAGCGTGAACAGCATCCCGGCCGCCACCGTCTGGTAGTCCACCACCATTTTCAGCGACACGCTCTTGCCGCCGCCGGCGCCGCTGGACAGCTGGCTCCGCGCCTCCATGCCGTCGGCCGCGAACCCGATCACGCACCCGAGCAGCCCGCCGGCCGCGGCGATGGCCAGCGACTCCAGCATGAACGAGATCAGGATCTGCCACCGCTTGAAGCCGAGTATGCGGAGCACGCCTACCTCGCGGATGCGGGCGGCGATGGCCGCGAACATCGTGTTCATCACGCCGAACACGCCGCCGATCGCCATGATGGCGGCCACGAGCACGATCCACGTCAGGAACTGGTCGTTCGTCTTGGTCAGCTCGGCGTAGTAGTCCGGCTCCGCGAACGGCTTGAACTTCGCGGCCGTGTACCGGTACTGGAGGTGGTACGCCAGCGCCTTTGCGGCCTCGGCGGTGTCGGGGTCGGCCCGGAGCACCATCGTCGTGTACGTCCCCTTCTTGCCGAAGGTCTTCGTCACCACGTCGATGTTCTGCACCCACACCTCGGACCCGAACGTCGTCCCCTCGGCCTTCATGATGCCGACGACGATCCAGTCCAGGTCGCCGAGCTGGAACGTGTCGCCGACCTCGAGCCGCGCCTTGTTCGCGTCCGCGCCGAGGATGCCGGCGGCCCCCTCGCCCAGCACGCACTCCACGTAGTTCCGCACCCGCGGGCTGCCGTCGGAGTTCGTCTCGCCGGTCGGGACCTGCCGCACGCCGGTCTGGGTGAACCACCGGCCGCCGTCGTACAGCGAGATGTTGTGGACTGCGGCCGCGACGGGGGCGTCGTCCACCGCCCGCATGTTCAGGAGCCGGCGGCGGGCCTGCTCGCCCTCCTTCACCGGCACCGGCTGGCTGACGACGAAGTAGATCTCCTTGCTGGACAGGTACGTCGCCTGCCGCCCGGCGGGCGGCTGCTCGTCGCCGGCGAGCCGCTTCAGCGTGCCGTCCTGCTCCTTCAGCACGCGCGCCACCCGCACCGGGGCCGGCAGCGGGTTTCCCTCGGGGTCGAGCGTCGCCACCTGGCGCAGGGCGTTGTCCGTGTCGCCGTAGCCGAGGTTGCTGAACAGCTCGTCCGTGGCCCCGTCGGACAGCACGAACACGTTGCCCGGGATGCCGGTCCCCTCGTTCAGCTTGTACATGCCGTTGACGAACGCGAGCAGCGCGACGAGCAGGCCGACGACGACGGTGAACGCCAGGGCCGTGAGGCCGGCGATCCGCCAGCGGACGACGAGGTTGCGGAAGTTGTACGCCAGCGGCACCCGGCCGATCATCAGCAGCAGCCCGAGGTCGGCGGCGTACACGACGAGGAAGATGAACGGCCAGTGCTGCACGAGCGGCGGCGGCAGCAGCTTCCAGATCGGCTGCCCGAGCCACGGCCCCCACTCCGGGCTGAGCAGGATTTGCAACTGCCGCGAGTTCGGCAGCACCTCGGCGATCTGGGCGTTGACGGTGTCCAGGTCGGCCTTCGCCTCACGCTGGCGGACGGGGTCGTCGACGCCGGTGGACAGGGCGCGCTCGAGCTTGTCGCGCTTCTTCACCATCTCCGGCGGCGTGGGCGGGACGATGCCGGTGGTAATGCCGACGGTCGGCTCCGGCCCGGGCGGGAGCATCTCGGCGGGCACGGCCCCGAGCAACTTCTGCGCGAGTGAGCCGAATTGCCCGCGGTCGGGCAGTGGCAGTCGGCCCACCAGCTCGACGGAGAACGCGAACAGCGCCACGACCACGACGAACCCGGCGCCGAGGCCGCCGAGGCGGCGCAGGAGGCGTCGGGCGCGGGTGGCTGCGGGGGGGACGCTGTCGGACAGTACGGCCTCGTTCGGCGCCACCGCCGGCAGCGCGACGAGGAGTGCCGTCAGGGGTAGGAGCGACAGCACCAGCGTGACCATCGTGCCGGCCAGGCTGCGGACCGCGCGGAGGAAGCGGTAGACGGGGTTCATGGGCTCTCGCGGTTGGACCGACGGCCGGCTCACGCCTGGCGGGCGAACACCTCTGCGACTCTCACGTTCTTCGAGCTCAGGGCCGGGCCTATGCTGCCGATGAATGCCACGCACATCCCCAGCACGGGGCCGATGACCAGCACTTCCTTCGGCACGATGAACGCCCCCAGGAAGGCGATCTGGAACTTGATGTTCCCCAGCAACCCCCACGCCACCAGCGTGCTCATGCCGCCGGCGATCGCGCCCACCAGGAGCGCCTCGCCGAGGATCAGCCCGGCGACGTGCCGCGGCAGGAAGCCCAGCACCTTCAACACCGCCATCTCGGTCCGTCGCTCCCGCGCGCTGATGCTGATGGCGTTGGCCACCACCAGCGACATGATGACGAGCATCGCCGGCGACAGCACGTACTTCATGCCGAAGAAGATCGACTTGTACGCCTCCATGAAGGTGCCGATCCCGGCGCTCGCCGTCTCCACCTTCACCGCGGGGGCGCTGAAGTTCTTGGGCTCGCTCACGGCCGCCGCGATCCGCTCGTAGGACTCGCGGTTCGGCACCCGCACCCAGACGAGGTTCACGCACTTGTTGGCCAGCGGGTGGGCCTCGCCGTTGTGGGCGCTCGACCACGACTTCAGCATCGCGTCCAGGTAGCTCCGGCTGCAGAAGCCGACGCCCTCGTACTTCCCGTCCGGCAGCGTGCCGACGATCTCGAAGTCGAAGACCACGTCCTTGTAACCGATGCTGGTCAGCTTCAGCCGCTGGCCGACCTGCACGTTCATCTTCTTCATCCGCGACGGGCTCACCATGATCCGGCGGAAGTCCTCCTCCATCAGCTTCACGCACCGCTCCATCTCGGCGTTCTCGGCGTCCGTAAGGTCCTTCCGCTCCAGCCCGTCCATCATCAGCGGGATCTTCCGCGGCTCGACGCAGAACATGAACAGGGCGTTCTCCGGCTTCGGGTTCGACGGGTCGGTGGTGCCGCCGACGAAGCTCCAGGCGATCATGTCGTCGGCCCCGGCGACCGGCCGCAGTTCCGGCGGCAGGCCGTCAATGATGCCGCGCAGGCGGTCCTCGTAGCCGGGCGGCATCATGCTCGGGATCGAGTACTTCTCGGTCATGATGATCTTGAAGTTGGCCTCCTTCTCGGCCGTCGCCCGCCCGATGAACGTGATGATCGTGTAGATCATGGTCAGCACGAAGGTGAGCACGAACAGCGCGAGGTACGTCAGGGACGTGCGGAGGGGGCTGCGGCGGAGCCCGCGGAAGAGCATGAGCAGCACCTTGACCGCGAGCGCCCCGGACTCCGACACCCGGGCGAGGATCAGTTCGGCGACGTACACGAACAGGAAGAAGACGGGCAGCGTGACGACGCCGAGCACCGCGGCGAACACCAGGACGCCGGCGGTGGCGGCCAGGAGGTAGGCGGTGAGCAGCGGCAGCGACAGGTCGAAGCCGGTGGGCGAGAAGTCGGGCGTCGGGTACATGCGGGCCTCGCGGACGGCCGGAACCACACACCCACAGGATAGGCACCCGGGGGCGCCGGCACCACGTCGGAAGGAGTGTCGGGCGGCGGCGAATCTCCTTACACTGCCCGTACCCCGGGGCCGGCCGTCCGAATGCTCTACGTGATCCTCCCGCTCGTCGTCGCCGCCGCGGCACTGGCCGTGGCTTACGCCGCCTACCGGGCCACCCCCGCGGCCCGCTGGCGGCGGCGGGTCGTTGCCCACCTGCACGCCCTCCGCGCCCGACGGGCCGCGGTCCTCGCCGAGACGAGCCGCGCGGACACCGAGCTCTCGCGCCTCCGCGACGACCTGTTCCGGCGGCACCTCAAGACCATCCCGACTGACCGCCTCGGTGCGTACCCCGGCATCGGTGAGAAGACGGTGGAGAAGGTGAAGGCCGCCGCGGGGCCGTTCGTCGCCGACCTGTTGGCGGTGAAGTTCGCCGACATTCCGGACGTCGGCCCGGCCCGCGGTACGGCACTGATGAAGGCGCTGGCGGCCTTGCAGGCCGACGCCCGCGCCCGGTTCGACGCCGGCGGCTGCCCCGAGGGCGTCGAGTTCCGCCGCGCCGCCGACCGCCTCCGCGCCGCCGACGCCGAGCGCGCCGCCGAGCGCGGCCGCGAACTGGCCGCCGTCGAGGGCGCGTTGGAGTCCGCGTTCGACCTGTTCACGCTGGCCCAACCGGTGTCGTTCGGGGCGTTCCTTCGGCGGCATGACCAGTCGAAGCAGCTGGCCGAGGTGATCGCCCGGCCGTTTCCGGTCGTGGTCGTGCCACCCGCCGCACCGCCGGCGGCGCCCCCGCCGCCCGTACAACCGGTTCCGCCGCCGGTCCCGGCACCCGCCCCGTCGGCCGACCTGTTCCGCGCCGCGCTCGCCGCCACGCCCGCAGCACGGCCGCCGACGCCGGCCGAGCCCGAGGGGCTGGCACGGCTGCGCGCCATTGTCGGGCTCGGGCTGATGGTGGCAAAGGCCGACGGCCGTATCGCCGCCGCCGAGCGGAAGGCCGTGCGTGCGTTCCTCGACCGCACGTTCGGCCACGACGCCCTGCTGGCGCGGAACCTCGACCCGCTGCTGGAACAGACCGAGAAGGCCGTGCCGACCGAGGACGACGCGTTGCTGGCCGTCCGCGCTGCCGTGTCGGCGGCGGAATGGCCGTCACTCGTGGCGTTCGCCGAGCAGGTGGCCGCGGCGTCGGGCGTGCCGAACGCCAAGGAGCGCGACGCCCTCGCCCGCATCGCCGCGGCCCTCGGGGTGGCGCCGACCGCCACGAAGCCGCCCGAGCCCCCGCCGGTGCCCGCTCCGACCGCGGCCCCGCCGGCGGACCATCGGGCCGTCCTCGACATCCCCGCGGCCGCGCCGCTCGACGCCGAACTCGTCCGCCGCCGCTACGCGAACCTGACCGACAAGCTCGCCCCGGCGAAGGCCGCGGCGCTCGGCCCCGAGTTCGCACGGATGGCCGAGGCGAAACGAGCCGCCGTCCGCGCCGCGGCCGAGGCGCTGCTCGCCCCGCTCGGCGAGCCGCTGGAGAAGCCGACGCCCCCGCCGCCGACCGACATCCGCGAAAACGCCCTGCTCGACGACGTGTTCGGCTGACCCCGAGGCTCCGATGTCGCTGTACGACGACCACCCGCTCACCGACCTCGACCGCAAGGCCCACGGGCTGCTCGGCGACAAGGCCGTCGTGAAGTCGCTCGCGCAGCAGGCCGCGTTCCACCGGCTGCCGCGGTACGTCAGCGAGTACCTCATCGCCAAGTACGTCAAGCCCGAGACGTGGCGCGACGACCTGGCCAAGATTCAGGCCAAGATCGCCGAACTGCTGCCGGACCTCGAACACCGCGAGTTGCTGAAGGAGAAGCTTCTCGGCAAGGGCGAGGTGACGCTGATCGACAACGTCGAGGCGCGCGTGGACCTGCGCGGCGGCCAGCGCTGGGGCCGCGTCCCCGCCCTCGGCGACCAGAAGGTGCGCGTGCCGGCGTCGGTCGTCGAGGGGAACCCCGGCCTCCTCCTCGGCGGGCTGTGGGGCACGGCGAAGGTGAAGTACGCCCCCGAGGCGAACGGCGAGGCGCCGAACGAACTGGTGGCGTTCACGCCGTTCCAGGTCGGGCCGCCCGACGTGGCCGAGTTCCGCGCCGCCCGCGCGAAGTTCACGACCGACGAGTGGGCGGCCCTGCTGCTCCAGAGCGCCGGCTACTCCGCGGGCGCCTTCCCCGACCGGCGGACGCGGCTGCTGTTGTTCGCCCGCATGGTGCCGCTCGTCGAGCGGAACGTGAACCTCATCGAGCTCGGGCCGCGGCAGACGGGCAAGACGTTCCTCCTGCGGAACCTGTCGCCGCGCGTGTTCACCGTGTCCGGCGGCAAGACCACGCCGGCGAACCTGTTCGTCAACCTCGCGACCAAGCAGGTCGGCATCCTCGGCACCCGCAAGGTCGTCGTCTTCGACGAAATCGCGCACACCACCTTCGGCGACGAGTCGGAGACGATCTCGACGCTGAAGGACTACATGGAGAGCGGCCAGTTCAGCCGCGGCGCGCTCCACTTCGCCGCCGACGCCGGGCTCGTCTTCGCGGGCAACCTCGACGTGGACGGCGACCAGCCGCACCCGAAGTACGCCCACCTGCTCGAACCGCTCCCCGACGAGCTGATCGACTCCGCGTTCCTCGACCGCGTCCACGGCTACCTGCCGGGCTGGGAGGTGCCGAAGATCACGCCCGCGTCCGTGGCGACGGGCGTCGGCTTCGTCACCGACTACTTCGGCGAGGTGCTGTCGCAGCTGCGGAAGGACAGCTTCGCCGACCGCGTGCGGGAGGTGCCGCTGCACGCCGGCCTGACGCGCCGCGACCAGACGGCCGTCGAGCGGCTCACGTCGGGGCTGCTCAAGCTCCTCCACCCGGACGGCAACGCCACCGACGCCGAACTGATGGAGCTGGTCACGTTCGCGTGCGAACTGCGGCAGCGGGTGCACCAGCAGCTGTGTGCGCTCGCCCCGGGCGAGTTCAAACCGCGGCTGATCGCACCGGCGGCGGTCGCGGCCCACGGCGCCAAGGATTTGCAACGCCGCGAAGCCGCGGCGACGCAGGACCGGCTCAACACCGAAGCCGTGGTCGGGGCGGCGACGGGGCTGGCGGTGCAGGTCCGCGACGGGCAGGAGGTCGGCGGCGACGTGATCCTGATTCAGGTGTCGGCGATCAACGGCTCGCCCGGCGTCGAGGTCACCGGCCTCCACGGCGGCGCCCTGAAGGACTCGGTGCGGGCGGTCTACAACCTGGTGCGGGCCAACTTCCGCGACTTCGGCATCCCCGAGCAGCGGCTCAAGAGCCAGACGGTGGCCGTGCACCTGGTGAAGATCGCGGAGTCGAAGGACGGCCCGTCTGCGGGGCTGGCGTTCGCCGTGGGGATCGTGTCGGCCCTGGCGAACCGGCCGGTGAAGCCAGGCTGGGCGTTCACCGGCGAGGTGGCACTGCACGGCGAGGTGAGCGCCGTCGGCGGGCTCGGGCAGAAGCTCGCCGCGGCGGCGCGGGCCGGTCGGAAGCACGTCGTCGTGCCGGCGAGTCAGGCGACGGCGGTGATGGGGCTGCCCGAGGACGTGCGGGCCGCGCTCGAGATACACCCGGTGGCGACGGCCCGCGAGGCGCTGGCACTCGCGCTGCAGGCCTGAGCCTACTTCGCCCGCGAGCGCGGCACCACCGACAGCTTCTCCGCCGGCACGGCGATCAGGTTCCGCTGCTTCTCGGACGCGAAGAACCGGGCCGCCTCGTCCGCCGGGAACGGCCGCACGTCGTACCGACCGTCCACGAACTGCTGCTGCGCCTCGTGGAACGACAGGAACTCGTAGTTCGCCGGGAACAGCGCCTTCAGCTGGTCGTAGGAGCGGATCGAGCCCTTCACCGGGTGGTGCTCCGTCGTCACCTCCACGATCACCAGCGGGCGGTCGCGCTCCATCGTGGCGCGGAGCCCCTTCAGCGCCGGCTCCTCGTACCCCTCGATGTCCATCTTGACGATGCCGACCGGGGCCGTCGGGTGGGTCTTGAAGTACTCGTCGGCGGCGACGATCTTCAGCGCCCCGAACGGCTTCTTGTCGGGGTCGTCGGGGCGGAACGTGCCGCCGCCGGCGTTCGTCTCGTCGGACGCGAAGAACGGGATCTCCGCCGCCGCCTCGCCGAACCCGACGCGATGGACGGTCACGTTCGGGAACTTGTTCAGGGCCAGGTTGGCGTCGAGCCGCTTCAGCACCGGCGGGAACGGCTCGATCGCGTGGACCTCCTTCGTCCGCGGGGCCATGAACAGGGCGTACTGGCCGGTGTTCGCCCCCACGTCGATGAACGCCGTGTCCTGCGTCTTCGCCGCGGCCGTGTAGTCTTCCATGAAGAACAGGATGAACTTCTCCCACGCCCCGAACGTGAGCACCGCGTCGTCGATGAGTTCGCCGGTGGTGCCGCGGTAGACGTAGCCGTAGTTCTCGACCGTGAACGCGAACTCGCGGTCGCGCGTCTTGTGCAGCGACATGGCGAACGGGTTGACCTCGTTCCGCCGCTCGGCCTCCTCGGCCGCGGCGGTCGCCTTGCGGGAGTACAGGAAGCAGACGCCGAGCGCACACGTGGCGATGACCACGGCGACGTAGAACAGCGGGCGGTAGCCGGTGGCCATGCGGGGGTGTCCCGGGCGGGTGTGTGAGGCCCGGGACGAACCCGGGCACCGGAACCGTAGAACGGTTCCTGCCGGGGTCAAATCGGAAGGCAAGCTCACGCGAAGGCGCAAAGCCGCGAAGAAGAACCGAGTTGGTTTCGGTTCTTCTTCGCGGCTTTGCGCCTTCGCGTGAGCCTTCTTTAGTACGTGGCCCGGCCGCCGGAGATGTCGAAGCAGAAGCCCGTCGTGAAGCTGCACTCCGCGCTGCTGAGGAAATGCACGAGCGCCGCCACCTCGTCCGGCTTGCCGGTGCGGCCGAGCGGAATCTTGCTCAGCATCATGTTCACCTGGCTCTGGTCGAGCTGGTCGAGGATCGGCGTCTGGATCACCGCCGGCGACACGCTGTTCACGCAGATGTCGCCCTTCCCCACCAGCTCCTTCGAGAGCGACTTCGTGAGCGCGATCACCGCCGCCTTGCTCGCGGAATAGGGGGCCATCTTCGGGTTGCCTTCCTTGCCGGCGATGCTGGCGATGTTCACGATGCGGCCGTAGCCCTTGGCGATCATCCCGGGCAGCACCGCCTTGCAGCACAGCACCAGGCCGGTGACGTTGATCCCCATCACGAACTCCCAGTCCTCGCGGACGCTCTCCCAGATCGGCACGTCGCGGCCCTTGCGGCTGGCGACGCCGGCGTTGTTCACGAGCACGTCCACGGGGCCGGCCGCGGCCACCACCTCGCCGAACACGCGCTCCAGGTCGGCTTCCTTCGTCAGGTCGCCGACCATCGGCACGCCGCCGACGGCCGCCGCCACCCGCTTGGCGGCGTCGGCGTTCATGTCGAACACGCCGACCTTGGCCCCGGCGGCCGCAAGCCGGCGGCAGATCGCCTCGCCGATGCCCTGCCCGCCGCCGGTCACCACCGCCACCTTGCCGTCGAGCCGGAAATGGTCTGCCATCGGTCTGCCCTTCGCGGAGAGTGGTTTCGTGATGGGAACAAGGTATGCCGTGCCGCCGCGGTTGGCCGTGGGTTGCGCCGCGCTCGGGTCGCACGCGGGCCCAGGAATTCCGGGTGAGCTCGCCGCGCCAGTCGCCCCGGTTATTCCGCCCCCCGCCCTTCCCCGACCGGCCAACTCCCCCGGGCCGGCTTGGAAAACCCCGCCGGAATTTCGCACAATACCGGCATGAAATCGCACCGCGCGGACGGCGAGCGATCACTCGCCGTCTTCATCGACTTCGAGAACATGGGCCTCGGCTTCAACGGCCGGCGCGACCGGTTCGAGATCGGCAAGGTGCTCGAGCGCCTCGTCGAGAAGGGGAAGATCGTCGCCAAGAAGGCGTACGCCGACTGGTCGCGGTTCGGCTCGTACACCGGGGCGCTCCACGAGGCCGCCATCGAGTTGGTCGAGATCCCGCGCCGCGGCGTCTCGGGCAAGAACTCCGCCGACATCCGCCTCGTCGTGGACGCCATCGACCTGGCGTACTCGAAGGACCACATCGACACGTTCTGCATCGTGTCCGGCGACAGCGACTTCTCGCCGCTGGTGTCGAAGCTGAAGGAGTTGGGCAAGCACGTCATCGGCCTCGGGCTGGTGGACGCCACCTCCGACCTGCTCCGCGACAACTGCGACGAGTTCATCTACTACGAGGACCTCGACCGCGCCCCGATCATCCCCACGGGCGTGAACGAGTCGATCCCGGAGAAGAAGCGGAAGGGCTTCGCCCTGCTGCTGGACTCGCTGCTGGCCCTGCGGCGGGAGAACAAGGACGTGATCTACTCGTCGATGGTCAAGGAGACGATGAAGCGGAAGAAGCCGTCGTTCAACGAGGGCTACTACGGCTACCGGGCGTTCAGCGAGTTGCTGGAGGACGCGGAGAAGAGCGGGCTGGTCGAGCTGGATAAACACAAGTCGAGCGGCATGTACATCGTGGCGCGGTTCGGCCTGGAAATGCAGGGCGGCCCCGCCCCGGGTGGGCGGCCCGCGCCGCCGGCGAACCCCGGCCCACGCCCGCCGGCGGAGCCGCGGCGGCAGGCGGGGCCGGTCGGCCCGGCGCGCGACTCCGGCCGCGAGCCCGCCCGCCGGCGCGCCGGTGCAGGTGCCGGCCCCACCGCCGGGGCGGCCGCCGGCCGCCCCGGCGCGCGGCAGCCCGCGCGGGCGCCCGCGGCCGCACCGCCACCGGCCAAGCCCGTCGATGAGCGGCCGCTCGGGCGCGGGTTGCTGGACGAGTTCGACCCGCTCGACGACGTGGACGAGATTCCGAGCTACGCCCCGGGGAAGGCCGCCGCCGCGCCCAAGCCGACCGCGCCGCTGGCCGAAAAGCCCGCGGGGCGTCAGCCGGCACGCACGGGAGGGCGAACGGCGGCGAAGCCGGCGGCCGCGAAACCGGACGCCTCACCGGCAGCCGAGCCGGCCGCGAAGCCGGCGGCCCGACGCGGCGGGTCACGGCGGAAGCCGGCCGAGCCCGCCGCCGAGGCTCCGCCGCCGCCGAAGCCGGCCGCGAAACCGAAGCCGCCCGCGGACGACGACGACTTCTCGGCCGGCATCGACGACTGACAGGAATACGAATCCGAGCCGGCCCCGTGAGGGGTCGGCGTGGCTCCGACCCTCACGGGGCCGGCTCCGTAACCGCTTGTAACACATCGGCCGCTTTTCCGGCCCGCCCCCGCCCCGGAACTACCCGACCGCCCGCGGGGTCGATACAACCCACCCGATAGCCGCTGTCGCGCACCCTGCGATCCGCACCCGGAGCCGCCCCGTGCCACTGTTGTTCGCCGTCACGCTGTTCATCAGCGCCTCGCTGCTCTTCATGGTGCAGCCGATGGTCGGGAAGATGATCCTCCCGCTCCTCGGCGGCAGCCCGGCGGTGTGGAACGCCTGTATGGTGTTCTTCCAGGTGCTGCTGCTGCTGGGGTACCTGTACGCCCACTGGATGAGTACCCGGCAGGAGCCGGCGAAGCAGGGCTGGCTCCACTCGCTCGTGCTGCTGTGCGCGATCGCCGCGTTCGTCCTGTCGGTCGCGTTCGGCACCCGCCACACGCCCATCGCCATCGCCGAAGGCCTCGCCCCGACGGACGGCGCGAACCCCTTCTTCGCGGTGCTCGCCCTGCTCGCGGTGGCCATCGGCGTGCCGTTCTTCGTGGCCAGCACGAGCGCCCCGCTGCTCCAGAAGTGGTTCACGTTCACCGGCCACCCGTCGAGCCGCGACCCGTACTTCCTGTACGCCGCGTCGAACGTCGGCAGCCTGGTGTCGCTCCTCGGCTACCCGCTGTTCATCGAACCGTACATGACGATCAACGGGCAGGCGTGGCTGTTCGCCGTCGGGTTCGCCATCCTGGCCGTGCTCATCGTCGCGTGCGGGCGGGCGGCCGCCAACCCGATCGGCGTGCCCCCGGGCGGCAAGAACGGCAACGGGGCCGTGAAGTCGAACAAGCCGGGCGCCCTGGACGTGAACGCCGAGCCGCCGCCGAGCCCGCTGCGGGTCGCCAAGTGGGTGCTGCTGGCGTTCGTGCCGAGCAGCTTCATGCTCGCCGTCACGTTCTACATGTCCACCGACATCGCCAGCATCCCGCTGATGTGGGTGATCCCGCTGGCCCTGTACCTGGTGACGTTCATCATCGCGTTCAGCACGCTGGTCCCGCCGTGGTTCCGGGTGGTGCTCGGCAACCTCGCCCCGATCATCCTGCTGGTGCTGGTGTTCGTGCTGGTGTCGGGCATCACCGGCAACCGGGTGGCCCTGACGCTGTCCATCCACATCGCGGCGTTCTTCTTCGCCGCCCTGATGTGCCACTACGAGCTGGCCCGCGACCGGCCGAAGGACGTGACGCACCTGACGCAGTACTTCGTGTGGATGTCCGTCGGCGGCATGTTGGGCGGCATGTTCAACGGCATCATCGCCCCGCTGGTGTTCACCTACGCCCACGAGTACCCCATTACCATCGCCGTGGCCTGCGGCATGGTGCCGGTGTTCACGAAGGTCGGCCGGGCGGCGACCGCCAAACTGTTCCCGCGCATCCAGAACGCCACCGCCAGCGACGTGGCCGAGTGGTTCGGCACCGCGGCCGTCGCGGCGGTCGTGTACGGCCTCTGCCTCCTGCTGAGCTACGTCCTGTTCAAGATGATGCTGGAGACCGGCAAGCTTGTGACCTACTGGTACCTGGTGGCGCTGGTCCCGGCGTGGCTGATCATGTTCTTCTGGCGGCGGCTGCAGGTGGCGCAGTACCAGGCGTCGGAGAACCCGGAAGAGTTGCCGATGGCGCAGTTCTCCGAGGCCGCCAAGAAGACCGACTTCCGCACCGCGCTGGACGTGGCCGTGCCGATCACGATGGCCTGCCTGATCTGGTTCACGTCGTACTGCCACGACACCCGCGGCGAGGAGGGGAGCTGGTTCTACTGGATGTCGCAGCGGATCGCGTCGTGGCTGAAGTGGATGGACGTGGACGAGCCGAAGGCCGCCGCCATCCTGGCGTTCGGCCCGCCGGTGATGGCGTGCTTCTTCTTCGTGGACCGCCCGGTCCGGTTCGCCCTGTCGGTGGCCGCCATCCTCGGCGTCCACCACATCCGCGAGGCCCAGAACGAGGCCATCGTCTACACCGACCGCAGCTTCTTCGGCATCCTGAAAGTCGAGAGCCGCGGGTACTTCACCCGACTCGTCCACGGCACCACGCTGCACGGCACGCAGATCAACGAGTACTACATCGTCCGGGCCGACGCCCCGATCGTGTTCGGCGTGTTCACCCCGTGGGACGTGCTGGCCGTGGAAGGCGCCCTCAACCGGTGGGACCCGCGGCAGGAGCCGCTGACGTACTACCACCGCACCGGCCCCGTCGGGGCGATGGTCTGGCAGACGCGCATGCGGGCCATCGAGGAGGGCCGCAACCCGGCGTCCGACAAGATGGCGATGGTCGGCCTCGGCACCGGGTCGGCGTCGTGCTACGCCCTCCGCGGCCAGGAACTCGACTTCTACGAGATCGACCCGGCCGTCCGGAAGATCGTCGAGAAGCCGTGGATGACGATGAACGAGAAGGAGATCGAGGACGCCAAGTCCAAGGGCATCACCCCGCCC
Organism: Gemmataceae bacterium; assembly: GCA_046350095.1. GTDB lineage: Bacteria > Planctomycetota > Planctomycetia > Gemmatales > Gemmataceae > Urbifossiella. Next base: position 352,675 of record JAXMBA010000006.1, on the reverse strand, counting down.
GAGCCGCTGGCCGGGCCGATCACCTACGTGCAGGGCGCCCGCGACCGCGGCGGCATCATCGACTTCCGCATGGGCGACGCCCGGCTGAAGCTCCGCGACTACAACGATCGCAAGTACTCGCTGCTGCTCGTGGACGCCTTCAGCTCGGACGCCATCCCGGTCCACCTCCTCACCAAGGAGGCGGTCGAGATGTACATGACGAAGGTGACCGACCACGGCCTCCTCGCCCTGCACATCTCCAACAAGTACGTCCGGCTGGAGCCGGTGGTCGCGGGGATCGCCGACGCGCTGGGGCTGAAGGCCCGGGTGTGGAACGACGACAGCGAGAACCGGCCGGGCAAGACGGCGTCGAGCTGGTGCGTGCTGGCGCGGTCGGAGGCCGACCTGGGCGTCCTCGGCAAGTCGGCCGTGGAGCAGGCGAAGGCGTTCGGCACCCGCAACGAGCCGCTGGTGTTCCTGCTCAACAAGTACGGCCCGGACAAGAACGCGCTGGAGGCCATCAAGACCGAGTGGGGCGGACCCGAGCCGGACAAGATCACGCTGACGCAGATGAACATCCGCGAAGGCCCCCAGGCGGCCCAGCTGTACCAGATGGCGATGCGCATGCGCGACGCGGGCAAGACCGGCCCGGACGCGACGCTCGGGGCGCTGACCGGGTACATCTACGGCCAGATGTTCCACGAGCTGAAAGTGCTGAAGGACGTGCCGCTGTGGACCGACGACTACACAGACGTGATGCGCGTCATCATGATTCCGCAGGTACAGAAGCTGCGGGGCATGTTCGGCCTCCCCACGCCCATCAAAGAGTAGCGGCCCGCGGAGTGTGACACCCACGAAGCCCACCCGTTGCGACGGGTGGGCTTTCTTCGTCATGAGCGACCCAAAACCGATCGTCGGCGTGGTCGGGGCGTCGGCCCGCGCCGCCGTCCACTCGCTCGCCCGCGCCGGCTTCGGCGCGTGGGCCGTGGACCTGTTCGCCGACCGCGACCTGTTCTGTCCGTCCGCCCGCTGCCCGCTCGCCGACTACCCGCGCGGCATCCCCGCGCTCGCGGACCAGTTCCCCCCCGGCCCCGTGCTCTACACCGGCGGCCTGGAGAACCACCCCGAAGTCGTCGCCGAGCTGGCCGAGCGGCGGCCGCTGTGGGGGAACCCGCCGGCGGTGCTGGAGCGCGTCCGCGACCCGCTGTTCATGGGTGAGGTGTGGCACGCGGAGGGGGACGCGGTGCGGGTGCCGCGTGTACGTCCGGGCGATGCCGTTCCCGCCGGGGGCGTCTGGCTCGTGAAGCCGATCCGCGGCGCCGGGGGCTACGGAATCCGCCAATTCCACCCGGCCCACCCGGTCTCCGACCCCGACGGGCACTACCTCCAGGAGCATGTGGTCGGCGTTCCAATGTCGGCAGTGTTTGTCGCCATCGGCGGTGAACTCCAATGCTTGGGAGTGACGGAACAACTTAACCGTGTCAGCTGGCTGCACGCGGGGCAATTCCGGTACGGCGGCAACGTCGGCCTGGTCGAACTGCCGGCGGCGGCCACCGACGCCTTGACGCGCTTCGCCGCCGCGCTGGCGTGGGCAGGCGGGCTCGTGGGGTTGTTCGGCGTCGACTTCATTCTCGATGCCGCCGGCGCAGCGTGGCCGGTGGAGTTGAACCCGCGCTACACCGGCTCCGTCGAGGTGATCGAACAAGCGACCGGCCGCGCCGCGATATTCGACCACGCTGCGGCCTGCGGCGCCACATCTGGCGACCGGCCGATCCGCCACAACCCGCGGCACCGCGTCGTCGGCAAGGCGATCTACTACGCCGCGTGGGACTTCACCTTCCCCGCGGAAGGCCCGTGGAATGATTGGGACCGGCCGTTCGACCCCTGGAACATCCCAGCATTCGCCGACCTACCTGCCGCATGCAGCAAAGTTGAAGGCGACTGGCCAGTCCTGACGATGTTTGAGGCCGGATCGTCCGCCGCCGAAGTCCGCGCCCGGTTACAATCACGGGCAACTGAACTCGACCGACTGTTCGACGAGAACGAACCCCCATGACGCTCAACGACCGCGCCCACGCCATCGCCGACGAACTGGAACGGACCGCCGACCGCCACCGCGTCGCCGTGAGCAAGGTCGGCGGCGCCCGCGTCATCGACTGCGGCGGGGCCGTCACCGGCAGCCTCGCCGCGGGATTGGCGATGGCCCGCGTCTGCCTCGCCGACCTGGGCGAAGTCGCTTACGTGCCCGGCACCGTGGTCGGCGGCCCGGCGGTGCAGGTGACCACCGACGACCCGGTGCGGGCGTGCCTCGCGTCGCAGTACGCCGGCTGGCAGGTGTCGGTCGGCAAGTTCTTCGCGATGGGCTCCGGGCCGATGCGGGCGCTCGCGGCCCGCGAGGAACTGTTCCAGCACATCCCCGGTAAGGAAGAGGCCCGCGTCGCCGTCGGCGTGCTGGAGACGCGGAAGCACCCGACCGAGGAGGTCGTGGCGCACCTCGTGTCGAAGCTGCCCGAGTGCGCCGAGTCGCTGACGCTGCTGGTGGCGCCGGCGTCGAGCCTCGCGGGCACGGTGCAAGTGGTGGCGCGGTCGGTGGAGACGGCGCTGCACAAGCTGCACGAGTTGAAGTTCGACGTGGCGCAGGTGGTGAGCGGGTACGGCACGGCGCCGCTGCCGCCGGTGTCGCCGGACGAGATCACCGCCATCGGCCGCACGAACGACGCCATCCTTTACGGCGGAAGTGTCACCTTGTGGGTACGGGCCGACGACGAGCAACTGGCGGCGCTGGGGCCGAAGGTGCCGTCGTCGGCGTCGCCGGACCACGGGGCGCCGTTCGCGGAACTGTTCGCCCGCTACGGCGACTTCTACAAGATCGACCCGCTGCTGTTCGCCCCGGCGGAGGTCGAGTTCCGCAACCTGAAGACGGGCCGCTGCCACCGCTTCGGCCGGAGCGAGCCGGGGCTGGTGCGGAAGTCGTTCGGGTTGGAGTAACACACCGGAGGGTTCTCATGAACGCACTGGCCCACCCACCACGGCTGACCGCCGAAGAGTTCGAGAAGCTGGCCGACCACAAGGGTATCGAGCTGATCGACGGGGTCGTGAAGGGGAAGAACATGGGTTCCGAAACCGCCTCGATCAACGCCCTGATCGCCCACCAACTGTTGTCGGTCGTCCGACCAGAGCGGCTTGGGGCCGTGATGGACTCCGAAGGCATGTACCGCTGCTTCCCGAACAAACCGAACCGCGTTCGCAAGCCGGACGTCTCGTTCATCTTGCACGTCCGGCTCCCGGGCGGACGGGTGCCGAAGGGGGTCGTCTCGTTCCGTCCCGACCTCGCCGTCGAGGTGGTGTCGCCGAACGACACCTACGACGAAGTGGACGAGAAGGTTGCCGACTACCTCTCCGCCGGCGTGCCGCTGGTCTGGGTCGTCGGGCCGGCGACGCGGACGGTATTCGTCTACCAGCCAGACGGTGCCGTTCGTCGACTGACTGAAACCGATACGCTCACAGCCGACCCCGTCTTCCCCGGCTTCCGGGTGACCGTCGCCGACCTGTTCCCTTACCCTCTCGACCCGGTCGCGCCGGAGCCCGAACCGGCGGCCGGGCCGTGAGAATCGCAGTCCTCTCCGGCGGCGGCGGGTGGCACGTCCTCGACCTCGTCCGCGCCGCGCGCCAGCTCGGCCACGCGGCCGAGGCCGTGGACTTTCGCAACGTCGCCGCGGCCGTCGGCACCCACCCGGGACCGCTCGCCGGGTTCGACGCGGCGCTCGTCCGCACCATGCCGACGGGGTCGCTCGAACAGGTGGTGTTCCGCATGGACGTGCTCCACGCGGCGGCCGCCGCGGGCGTGCGCGTCCTCAACCCGCCGCGGGCGGTCGAGACGTGCGTGGACAAGTACCTCACCAGCACCCGCCTCGCCGCCGCCGGCCTGCCGACGCCGCCGACCCACGTTTCACAGACGGCCGACGCCGCGCTGGACGGGTTCGACCGGCTCGGCGGCGACGTGGTGGTGAAGCCGCTGTTCGGGTCCGAGGGGCGCGGCATGGTGCGGCTGTCCGACCGCGAGACGGCGTGGCGGACGTTCCACGCCCTCGACCGCACCGGGCAGGTGATCTACCAGCAGCGATTCGTCCGCCACCCGGGCTGGGACGTGCGGGCGTTCGTGGTCGGCGGCAAGGTGCTCGCCGGGATGCGCCGCACGGCCCGCGGCGACTGGCGGACCAACGTCGCCCAGGGGGGCACGGCCGAGCAGGTCGAACTGGGCGACGGCGCGGTGTCACTCGCGGTGCGGGCGGCGGCGGCCGTCGGGTGCGTGGTCGGCGGGGTCGACTTGCTGCCCGACGCCGACGGCGCGTTGTCGGTGATCGAGGTGAACGCCGTGCCCGGGTGGCGGGCGCTGGCGGCCGTCACGGGCCGCGACGTGGCGGCCGACGTGGTCCGCTTCCTGACGGAGGAGTACCGGTGACAGCCCCCAGGTTCGACGACCCGACGCAGTGGATGATCCCCACGGCGTGCGTGTGGGAGGTGATGGCCCGGAAGGTCGGCAACGTCCACCCCGGGGCCGCGTTCCGGGACGCGGACGCGGTGTCGTTCCTGCTGAGCGCCGCGGTCGTCACGCCGAACTTCGGCAGCCGCGGCGACTACGAGGACGTCGGCGGCACCGTCCTGGCGTGCGTGAGGCGGACGCGCGCGGTGGTGGAATCGAACACGAATCTGGGCATCCTGCTGCTGCTCACGCCGCTGGCGCACCCCGGCGCCCCGATGGACCGCGAGGGCTTCTCGCGCCGCGTCCTGAACACCGAGCGGTGCGGCGTGGCGGCGGCGCGCGACGTGTACGAGGCGATCCGCGTGGCCAACCCCGGCGGCCTCGGCGACGCCCCCGAAGCCGACGTGCGGACCGAGCCGACGATCACGCTGCTGGAGGCGATGGCCCTGGCCGCCGACCGCGACCTGGTGGCCCGGCAGTACGCCAACGGCTTCGCCGACGTGTTCGACTTCGGCGTGCCGACGTTCCTCGACGCCCTCCGCCGGTTCGGGTGCGTGGAGGCCGCGGTCATCGACTCGCAGTTGCACTGGCTGGCCGAGTACCCGGACACGCTGATCGCCCGCAAGGCCGGCGCGGCGGCCGCCGCGGACGTGCAGCGGCGCGCGGCCGACGTGCTACGGCTCGGCGGGATTTCGTCCGCCGACGGCCGGCGGGCCGGCGTGGCGCTGGACCGGCACCTACGGTCGGAGGGGAACCGGCTGAACCCGGGGGCGGTGGCGGACCTGATCACGGCGTGCCTGTTCGTGGCGCTGCGGGAGCGTAAGGTAGCCCCGTCCGCCCCGTTCCGCTGGGCGGCGACCGACTGGCTCTGACACATGCCCACCGAGCGCTACAAGGTCCGCGTCACCAAGGACCACCTGGTCTTCTGCTGCGGCCACTTCATCAGCTACGAGGGGCACCGCTGCGAGCGGCTGCACGGCCACAACTACCGGGCCGCGGTCGAGGTCGAGGGGCCGCTCGCCGCCGACTTCTACGTCTTCGACTTCGTCGCGCTGAAGGCGCGGATGAAGGAGATCACCGACGACCTCGACCACCACATGCTGCTGGCCACCCGCAACCCGGTGATCGCGGTCGTGGACACCGGCCCGACCGTGGACGTGACGTACAAGGACCGCCGCTGGCTGTTCCCGCGCGACGACTGCAAGCTGCTGCCGATCGAGAACACGACGGCCGAGTTGATCGCCCGCTTTCTCGCCGGGCGGTTGCTCGAATCGCTCCGCGACCGTCACGGCTTCGTGCCGGAGATTCTGCGCGTGGAAGTGGAGGAGAACGTCGGACAGTCTGCGACGTACGAGTGGACGGCGTAGGCGGAAGGCCTGGCCGGGTCTACCGTTCCGACAATCCACCGCGTCGCCACACTCACACATCGATCGCTCCAACCGCGTGACATGTTTCCGCGACCCGCACAGTGGCGCGCCGGAAACAATCATTCTGACGCGAGGGACGAGCCGGGTTCGCCTTTTTTTCCCCGCCGCCACGGGTTATGAAAGCCGCCTGTATCCCCCGGCCGACGGAGGCGGAAGGTTCGTGAAATCTTTACCGCCAGTCGGCCGATAGGGTAACAGGTTCCGCACGGGTCGGCCGCCTCACCCCCGACCAGAACGACACCCGGCCGCACGACGCGACCAGACCCCCGGGCACGGAAGCAGCCACATGCCGCACCCGAAGATTTACGGCCTCGACGAGCTGGCCGCCGTGGTCGAGCGGGCCCGGGCCGGGGGCCGGCGGGTGGTCCACTGCCACGGCGTGTTCGACGTCCTCCACATCGGCCACGTCCGCCACTTCGAGGAGGCGAAGAAGTTCGGCGACATCCTCGTCGTGACGCTGACGCCCGACCGGTTCGTGAACAAGGGGGTCGGCCGGCCGGCGTTCACCGAGTCGCTACGGGCCGAGTTCCTGGCGTCGCTGGCGTGCATCGACTACGTCGCCGTCAACAAGTGGCCGACGGCCGTGGACACGATCCGGCTGATTCGCCCCGACATCTTCGCCAAGGGGAGCGAGTTCAAGAACCTCCAGGACACCATCGGCCACGTCAGCCAGGAGGCCGAGGCGGTGCGCTCGGTCGGCGGCGAGGTGGCGTTCACGGAAGACGTGGTGTTCAGCTCGTCGGGCCTCATCAACCAGTACATGAACCAGTACCCGGACCACGTCCGCGAGTACCTCGCCGAGTTCGCCGGCCGCTGGCCCGCGGAGGCCGTGCTGGCGCCGCTGAAGGCCGCCGCCGGGCTCAAGGTGCTGGTCGTCGGCGAGACGATCATCGACGAATACGCCTACTGCGAGGCGATCGGCAAGAGCGGCAAGGAGCCGGTGCTGGCGACGCGGTACATGAGCACCGACAAGTTCGGCGGCGGGGTGCTGGCGTGCGCCAACCACGCGGCGAGTTTCGCCGACCGCGTGGACGTGTTTACCATGCTCGGCGAGGGGATGGACGAGGAGCCGTTCGTCCGGTCCGTGCTCAAGTCGAACGTCACGCCGTACTTCGTCGAGAAGAAGGACTCGCCGACGATCGTGAAGAAGCGGTTCGTCGAGAAGTACCTGTCTCAGAAGATGTTCGAGGTCTACAAGATTAACGACGACGCCCTCGACGAGCGGGCCGACGCCGACCTGTGCGACCGCCTGCGGGCGCTAGTTCCCAACTACGACGTGGTGATCGTGGCCGACTACGGCCACGGGATGCTGACGCGGAACGCCATCGGTGTACTGTCGCGGCACGCCCGCTTCCTGGCGGTGAACACGCAGTCGAACGCCGGCAACCACGGCTTCAACATGATCTCGAAGTACCCGCGGGCCGACTACGTCTGCCTGGCCCAGCGGGAGGTGGCCCTCGAAACCCGCACACTCCACCTGACGCCGGACGAGATGGTGCGGCACGTCAGCGACCGGTTGCACTGCCCGAAGGTGATGATGACCCGCGGCAGCAACGGCACCCTCTACTACACCGCCCCCGGCGGCTACCACCGCGCCCCGGCGTTCGCCACGAAGGTGGTGGACCGCGTCGGGGCCGGCGACGCCGTACTGTGCGTCACGTCGCTGGCCGTGGCCGCGGGCGTGCCCGCGGACGTGGTGCCGCTCCTGGGCAACGTCGTCGGTGCCGAGGCGGTACAGATTCTCGGCAACCAGCGGTCGATCGAGCGGATCCCGCTGTACCGCCACATCGAGTGCCTGTTGAAGGTCCACCAGACGACGAAGCCGCTGCCCGCGCCGCAGCAGTACAAGCTGGCGGGGTGATGTTGGCAGTTGGTAGTTGAGTCGGCCGGAGACGCCGATTCTCGCTACCAACTTCCAACTTCCAACTACCAACTGCCCGAGGCAAAGATGAGCGTGTCGGATAAGCACACCGTTCTGGTCACCGGCGGGGCCGGGTACGTCGGATCGGTGCTGGTGCCGAAGCTGCTGGCCGAAGGGCACACCGTCCGCGTGCTAGACACGTACTGGTTCGGCGACGACGTGCTGTCGTCGGTCGCCGGCCACCCGCGGCTGACGCAGATCAAGGGCGACATGCGCGACCGCGAGACGCTGGAGCGCGGCGTGAAGGGCGCGACCGCCGTCATCCACCTCGCGTGCATCTCGAACGACCCGAGCTTCGAGATGGACCCGACGCTCGGCAAGTCGATCAACTACGACGCCTTCTTCCCGCTCGTCCAGCTGTCGAAGCAGCACGGGGTGAAGCGGTTCGTGTACGCCTCGTCGTCGAGCGTGTACGGCATCAAGGACGAGGAGAAGGTGACCGAGGAGCTGCCGCTGAAGCCGCTGACGGACTACTCGAAGTACAAGGCCATGTGCGAGGACGTGCTGGAGGCGGCGCGGGCGCCGGGCTTCACCTGCCTGACGTTGCGGCCGGCCACCGTGTGCGGCTACTCCCCGCGGCTGCGGCTCGACCTGTCGGTGAACATCCTCACCAACCTCGCCGTGAACAAGCGCGAGATCACCGTGTTCGGCGGCAGCCAGTACCGGCCGAACCTCCACATCCAGGACATGACCGACCTGTACTGCGCCGTGCTGAAGATGCCCGCCGAGAAGATCGACGGCAAGATTTTCAACGCCGGCTGGCAGAACATGAGCATCGCCGACATCGCCGAGGCGGTGAAGGCGGAGGTCGGCCCGGACGTGCGGATCGTCACGTCGAAGACGGACGACCTGCGGAGCTACCGGGTGTCGAGCGAGAAGATCAAGCGCGAGCTGGGCTGGGAGCCGCGGTACTCGGTGCCGGACGCGATCCGCGAGCTGGTGGCGGCGTTCAAGGCCGGGAAGATCCCGAACTCGCTGAGCGACCCGCGGTACTCGAACATCAAGACAATGAACATCTGGCTGGCGGCGCAGAAGAAGGCCGCGTAAGCGGGGAGCTTCGATGCCGACCGCCGACCTGAGCGTCGTCGTCGCCAACTACAACCACGCCGCGAAACTCCCGCGGGCGCTGGACGCGATCCTGTCGCAGTCCGTGCGGCCGCGGGAGGTTCTTGTTCTCGACGACGCCTCAGACCGCGACGACAGCCGGGCGGTGATCGAGGACTACGCCCGCCGCGACCCGGTCGTGAAGCCCGTATTCCACGCCCGCAACCAGGGCGTGTGCGCGACGTACAACGAGGGGCTGGCGGCGGCCGTCGGCGAGTACGTGGTGCTGGCCGCGGCCGACGACTACGTCCTCCCCGGCTTCTTCGAGAAGCTACTGACGCAACTTGAACGCCACCCCGAGTGCGGCATCGCCTGCGCCCACGGGGCGTACCGCGTCGGCGACGGCCCCGTCGGCGTGGTGTCGCACGCCTGGCCCGAGCGGGCGGGCTACTACACGCCTGACAAGGTGTGCGGCGCCGTCCGCCGCGGGATTCCGGGGCACGCCAACGTCTGCCGCCGTAAGCGGCTCGTGGAGGTCGGCGGCCTCCGCCCCGAACTCGCGTGGTACTCCGACTGGCTGGCATGGCTGCTGATCGCCTTCCGCGGCGGCGGCTGCTACGTCCCCGAAACGCTGTCGGTGACGATCCTGCAACCGGAGTCGTACTCCGGCGCCGGCTTCCGCGACCGCACCCGCAACGTCGCGGCGCTGGCGGCGTTGCTGGACCGCCTCACGGCGCCGGACGCCGCCGACGTGGCGCCGTACTTCCGCCGCAACGGCAGCATCGCGTTCCTGGGAACCGACCTGATCCGCGCCGCGGCGGGGCGCCCGGACTGCTGGACGAAGCCGGTCCTCGGCCTGCTGAACGGCTTCACCCGCGACGACTACCGCGGCCTACTTGACGACCCCGACGCGGCCGTGCGCGAGCTGGCGGCGTTCTTCCTCGGGCCGTTCTGGCAGGACGCCGAGCGCGAGAAGGCCGAGCGCGACGCGGAACTGGTTCACCTGAAGAACCTGCTCGCGCGGGCCGAGTCGGAGGCGCTGCCGCCGGGGATCGGCGGGAAGCTCCGCTGGCTCGCCGGCCGCGCGGCACGGCGACTGGCCGGGTAGAGCCTCGCTCGGAACGTGAGGTGATGCGATGGCGGATGATCCAGGCGAACAGGCCGAGAAGGGCGAGTCGTCATGCCCATTCTTCCGGCCATGTTGAAGGTCGATCCGACCCTCGCGGCGCTCCTTCATGTCTTGGCGTTTCTGGAGTTTTCAACCGACGACGTGGTTGATCCAGACTCAGCAGTCAAGGCGATGGAACACGTCGGACACTACCTCGGACGACTCCCTGCCGCGCGGCTCAAATCGATTCGTACACAGGTCGGCTACGTCGCTGCTTACGCGCGGAATCTGAAATGGGGCGAGGATACTGTCGATTACTTCGACGAGTTCCTCGATAACTTTGGTATCGGCGACGAGGACGATTAGCCGCCCCTACGACACACGCGCCGCAAGCTCGGGTTGATTCCGCAGACCCCGCCGGGGTACACCCACACACCCGGCCGCCACGGAAGGCTTCGCCATGACCACCACCCCCCTCGACGAGCGGTCGAAAGACCTCCGCCGGGTCATCGTCCGCACGCTCCAGAAGGCCCGCCGCGGCCACGTCGGGGCGGCGTTCTCGCTCATCGAAATCTTCCGCGTCCTGTACGACGACGTGCTCCGCTTCAACCCGCAAGACCCGAAGTGGAAGGGCCGCGACCGCTGCATCCTCAGCAAGGGGCACGGCTGCCTGGCGCTCTACGCCCTCCTCGCCGACAAGGGGTACTTCCCGGGCGCCGAGCTCGACAAGTTCTGCGCCGCCGACGGCATCCTCGGCGGCCACCCGGACGCGGGCAAGGTGCCCGGCGTCGAGGCCAGCACCGGCGCCCTCGGCCACGGCCTCCCCATCGGCGTCGGCATCGCCCTCAGCCAGCGGATTGCGAAGCGCGACAGCCGCGTGTTCGTGGTGCTCGGCGACGGCGAGTGCAACGAGGGCTCGGTGTGGGAGGCGGCCATGTGCGCCGGCAAGCACGGGCTGTCGAGCCTCACGGCGATCGTGGATTACAACAAACACCAGAGCTACGCCAGCACCAAGGAAGTGCAGGACCTGGAGCCGTTCGCCGACAAGTGGCGGAGCTTCGGGTTCGCCGTCCGCGAGGTGGACGGGCACGACGTGGCCGCCCTGCGGGCGACGTTCGCGGCGCTGCCGTTCGCGGCCGACAGGCCGAGCGCGGTCATCGCCCACACGGTGAAAGGGAAGGGCGCCCACTTCGCCGAGAACAACATGAAGTGGCACCACAAGAACAAGGTCACCGACCAGGAAGTCGAAGCGCTCCTGGCCGCCATCGGGGAGGCGTGATGCGCGAGAACTGCCTGAAAACGGTGTACGAGCTGGCGAAGACCGACGAGCGGATCGTGTTCGTCGGCTCCGACCTCGGCGTCGGCGTGCTGGCCGAGTTCAAGCGCGAGATGCCCGACCGCTTCTTCATGGAAGGGGTCGCCGAGCAGAACCTCGTCGGCGTCGCGGCCGGGCTGGCGATGGAGGGGCACGTCGTGTACCTGAACACGATCGCCACCTTCCTCAGCCGCCGCTGCTACGAGCAGGTGGCGGTGGACCTGTGCCTCCACAACGTGAACGTGCGGCTCATCGCCAACGGCGGCGGCGTGGTGTACGCGCCGCTCGGCCCGACGCACCTGGCGACCGAAGACATCGCCATCATGCGGGCGCTGCCGAACATGGCCATCGTGGCCCCGGCCGACTCGAAGGAGATGATCCGGTTCATGCACGCGAGCGTGGACCACAAGGGGCCGATCTACATCCGCGTGGCGAAGGGGCACGACCCGATCGTCACCACGGAAACCGGCCCGTTCGTGATCGGCAAGGCGGTGCCGATGCGCACCGGCGGCGAGGTGCTGCTCGTAACCACCGGCGTCGGCCTCCAGGTGTGCCTGGCCGCGGCCGACCAGCTCGCCGCGACGGGCGTGAAGGCCGCCGTGCTGCACTTCCCGACGATCAAGCCGTTCGACACGGAGGCGCTGCACGCCCACGCCGAGGGCGCGGCGGCGATCGTGTCCGTTGAAGAACACACGGTCATCGGCGGGCTCGGCGGCGCGTGCGCCGAGTACCTGGCGGAGACGGACCTGCTGGCGACGCGGAAGTTCAAGCGCGTCGGCATCCCGGACGTGTTCCCGAGCGTGTACGGCGACCAGAACGGCATGATGCGCAAGTACGGCATCTCGGCCGAGGCCGTGGCCGCTACCGCGACGACTCTGCTGGTGGCGCGGCCGAAGGCCGTGCGCATCGCGGCGTAACCCCCCGAGGACCGCATGGGCCGCCTGCTGAACATCGTGAACCAGCTCCATCGCCGCACCGCCCGCGACTACGTGGGGCGGATGGCGGACGACAAGGTTCACTGCTCGGTCGTCGCCCGCCGCTTCGACCGCGACTACTGGGACGGCGACCGCCGCTACGGCTACGGCGGCTACAAGTACGACGGCCGCTGGGCCGTCGTGGCCCGGCAACTCATCGACACCTTCAAGCTCAAGCCCGGCGCGAAGGTGCTGGACATCGGCTGCGGCCGCGGCTTCCTCCTCCACGAGTTCACGCAACTCCTCCCCGGCTGCACCGTCGCCGGCTTCGACGTGTCCGACTACGCCCTCGACACGGCGAAGCCTGAGGTGAAGCCGTTTTTGTTCAAACACCGCGCCCAGGACTCGCTGCCGTTCAAGGACAACGAGTTCGATCTGGCGATCTCGCTGAACGCGCTGCACAACCTGCCGCCGCAGGAGGTGGTGACCGCGCTGAAGGAGATGGAGCGCGTCGGCAAGAACAAGTACCTCGTCGTCGAGACGTTCAAGGACGCCGAGGAGCTGTTCAACCTGCAGTGCTGGGCGCTGACCTGCGAGACGTTCCTGCGGCCCGAGGGCTGGGCGTGGCTGTACGGCCTCGCGGGCTACACCGGCGACTACGAGTACATCGCGTTCGAGCCCCCCGCCGCGGCCGCGGCCGCCTGACGAGGATTCGCATGGGAACCGGCAACGGCACCGCGCTGAAGAGCCGCGAGACACAGTACCAGTTCGAGGTGGAGCTGGCGTACCGCGAGGGCTTCTCGCGGTTCGGCATCATGTCCAACCAGACGTGGAAGGACGACCCGCGCCGGCTCGTCTTCCTGCTGTCGCGCTATAAGTTCGTGGCCAAGATGCTGACCGGTCAGAAGCGCGTCGTGGAGGTCGGCTGCGCCGATGCCTTCGGCACGCGGTTGGTCGTGCAGGCCGGCTGTGCCGTCACCGCGACCGACTTCGACCCGCTGTTCCTCGACGACGCCAAAAAGCGGATGGCCGCCGACGGTTGGGCGTGCGACACGCTCGTCCACGACATCCTGAGCGGGCCGATCCCGCCGGGCGGGTTCGACGCCGCATATTCACTCGACGTGTTCGAACACATCGTGCCGGAGCAGGAGGACGTGTACGTCGGCAACATCGCGAAGTCGCTGAGCGCGGACGGCGTGGCGATCATCGGCTCGCCGTCGCTTCAGTCGCAGGCCTACGCCTCGCCGCCGAGCAAGGAGGGGCATGTGAACTGCAAGGACGGCGGCGAGTACCGCAAGGTGATGCTGCGGCACTTCAAGAACGTGTTCCTGTTCTCGATGAACGACGAGGTCGTCCACACCGGCTACCACCCGATGGCGCATTACCTGCTGGCGATGTGCGTCGGCCCGCGCTGAGTGATTGGGCGAAGCCCATCCGTTGCAACGGGTGGGCTTTCTCGCTTCTCGACACTCACAGAAACAAGTCTGACGCCGCCGGCGCGGCGAGCCCCAACTCGCTGACGAGCCGCTCGGTCGCCAGCGCCGTGTGCGCCGGCGCTGCCTCCGCGGGAATGCCGCGCTCGCGGCATGACACCGCTCGCACCAGGCCGGGGTCGGCGCAGATCGTCGCAGCTAGCCGGCGGGCGAACTCGGCGTAGGAGCAGTCCTCGGCCCCCGAAACGTGTATCACGCCGCCTGGTCGTTTCCCGCCAACGCGCGTTAGCGCCTCGGTCGCAACGGGAAGCGGCACGGGCGACAGCACCATGTCACCGAACGCCTCCACCGGCTCGCCGCGTTCGAATGCCGCGCGCCAGTTGCGGACGATCGGCCACTCCGGCGGCACTACCTTCGTGAAGCGTACGACCGTCGCGTCGCCTGCTGCGAGCAGCGCGGCCTCGGCGTCGGCCTTCTGCCGGCCGTACTCTGTCAGCGGGCACACCGCATCCGCTTCCCCGCGGAACGGCACAGTGCCGTCGAACACCTGATTCGTGGAGAGGAAGATGACGTGCGCCCCACGCTCTTGCAGTTGATCGGCGAGGGCCAGTGTGCGATCAACGTTTACGACGCGGGTGCCGGCGGGGTCACGGCGGCAGGCGTCGATCGACGTCACAGCGGCGCATAGGTAGGCGACTGCGACGCGGTCGGGCAGTTGCCAGGAGTCGGGATGGGAAGCGAGGTCGAGGTGCAATCCGTCGCAGTCGGCCCGGCGGGTGGTGCCGACAGCCGGTCGGCCGACGGCGCGGAGGCGGGCGAGGAGCGGGCGGCCGATGCCGCCGTCCGCCCCGACAACGAGCCACACCGCGTCAGACATCGTACACACCAGCAAAGTTGGGCGAGAGGCGCGTTAGGCCGGGGCGCCCCGTCGGGCGCCGAGCGCCCCGACGGGGCTTGCCCCGGCCTAACAGGTTATACTCCGGTCACGCCGCGTGGCGGTACTCGAGCGTCTGGCTCTGGATCTCGGGCCAGTAGTCGTTCACCCACTGCACCACCTCGCCCAAACCCTCGTCCAGCGAGATCGTCTGCTTCCAGCCCAGCTCGGCGCGAATCTTCGCCGAGTCGATCACGTAGGCCGCGTCCTGGCCCGGGCGCTCGTCCACGGTGCGGGTCGCGTCCTCGAACCGCTTGCCGAGGCGGGCGCAGATCGTCCCCACCACGTCGCGTACCGCCACGCCCTCGTCCGGCGAGATGTGGTACAGCTCGCCGACGCGACCGCGCTCCAGGATCGCCTTCTCGCCATGCGACACGTCGCGGATGTGGATGTACGACTTCACCGCCCGGCCGCCGCCGTGCAGCTCGATCGTGCGGCCGAGCTTCACGTAGATCGCCGACCGCGGGATGATCTTGAACAGCTGCTGCCGTGCCCCGTACACGTTCGTCGCCCGCACCGTCAGCAGCGGGAAGCCGTACTGCTTCGCGTACGTCTTCAGCAGGTAGTCGGCCGCGGCCTTCGACGCCGCGTACGGCGTGCTCGGGTTCAGCGGCGACTCCTCGGTCACGCGGCCCACGCACGTCCCGTACGCCTCCGGCGACGAGATGTGGACGTACCGCTTCAGGTACTTCTGCTTCCGCAGGTGGTTCACGAGGAACGACAGCGCCACCGTGTTCGTCTGGAACCAGTGCTCGGGGTGGTCCCAGCTCGGAGCGACCTCGCTCTGGGCGGCGAAATTCACGACGGCGTCGGGCTTCTCCTCGTCCAGCATCGCGAGGATTTTGCCCATGTCGCGGTTCATGTCGAGCGCGTGGTAGCGGTACTTCGACAAGTCTTTCCGCAGCTTGTACCGCAGGGCCAGGCTGGACCGCTCCGGCGACCGACTGACACCGACCACGGTGTACGCCGGGTCGTCCAGCAGCAGGTCCACGAAGTCCTGCCCGGAGAACGAATTCGCACCGAGGACGACGACCTTGCTCATGCGACCTTCCGCAACGGGACAGGGGGACTCACAACGGCCGCGAGGGCGGAGCGGGCCTTCTGGAGCTGGGCGGCCTTGCGGGCGTCGTGCTCCGCGGCCGACCCCGCGAACGCCCGCCGGCTCCCGCCCACCGGCAGGAACTCGTTGAGCATGATGCACACCCACTTCACGCGGTACACCGGCAGCAGCAGCGCGGTGCGGGCCTGGAACGCCAGGGACTCGGCGAACCCGGCGCCGACGGCGGCGGTGAAACGGTCGAACGCAGCGGCCGGTGCCGGCACTGCGGGCTGGCAGAAGAAGTCGCAGACCAGCTTCGCGGGGTCGTCCCACCCGGCGTACTCGAAGTCGATGAAACGGAGGCGCCCGCCGGCCTCGCGCAGGGCGTTGTGGAAGCCGAAGTCGGAAGGCGACACGCAGCGGTCGGCGGGGTCGAGCGGCCGGTCGAGGTACAGCCCGCAGGACGCCGCCTGAGCGCGGGCGGCGGTGTGGACCGCCCGCCAGGCGGGGGCGAGGTCCTTGTCCACGAATGCCGCGGCGGCGGTGTCCGTGGCGCCGTCGAGCGGGATCGACCTCAGTCGTTCGACGCGGCGGGCGACCGTGGCGAAGTGGTCGTCGAGGCTGAAGCACGACTCCGACGCCCGCGGCAGGTCGGCGGCTTCGACGCGGCTCCGGGCGGCGTGGAGCGAGTGGTAGAAGGCGAGCGCCGCGTCCACGTCGCGCTCGGTGGCGGTGGTTCCGTGCATCCCCTCGCCGGGGACGTACTCGTGCAGCGCGAGCCCGTTCGGAGCGTCCACGGCGAGCGGCTTGGGCACCCAACGCACGTCGGCCGCGGCGGCGAAGCGGAGGAACGCCCACTCGGCGCCGAGGCGGTCGCGCGGGTCGGACGGGTGGCGGAAGTACGACTTCAGCAGCACCGGGCCGGTCACAGTGTCGAGCCGGTAGACGCGGTTGTTCGCCCCGCCCGCCAGCGGCAACACGGCCGTCGCCGGGCCGACCCCCGCCGCGTCCGCGAGCGCGATCACGGCCTGCCGGTCTACGCCGCCCATCGGCTTCCCTCCCCGCCGAGGACGAGCGCCCGCACGGCCGCCCAGCTGGTCACCCGCGAATAGTCGGCGCGATCGGCGTTGGCGTCGGCCGGGTCGAACAGCACCTTCCGCGGCTTCGCCGGGAACGATGGCTCGCCGAGGAACTCGGGGAGGTCGTCCACGAATACGTCGCAGCCGAGGGCGCCGATGCGGTCGAGCTTCGCCTGCTTGGTCAGCTCCAGGTACACCCGCTCCGGTGACAGCCCGGTGTCAACCGTGTCGTAGAACCCGTGCGTCGTGAGGAAAGTGTGTGCGGCGGCGTGGAGGTCGTAGGCCGGGCCGAGGTACGGGTGCTTCGTCTTGTGGCTGACGATCGCCACCTCGACGCCCGCGGCGCGGCAGGCCCGAAGAAAATCTTTCACGCCGGGGAACGGCTCGGCGTCCGAGATGCGCGGGCCGTAGCCGATGCCCTGCATGGCGGTCCACTCGGGCTCGCGGCCGATCGCCCGGATGTGATCGCGGACGGCGCCCTTAGTGGCCGGCGTTGAAGAGGGAATGAGGTTCTGCTCGACGGCCAGCCGGTGGAACAGGCGGTCGTAGCAGACGATCGTGTTGTCGAAGTCGAGCCCGACGAGCATGGGTGGCGCCTCGATGTGTCGGGGTTACGCGGCCTTCGCCGCGCTCGCGGCAGCGCCGATCTCCAGAATCGGCCGGTGGGCCGCGCCGTGCTCCAGGTCGTCGAGGGCGCGGTTCACGTCGGCCAGGCCGTAGCCGCCGGTCATGAGCGGGTCGAGGTCGAGCCGACCGGCGGCCAGCAGCTTGCAGTAGCGCGGGTAGTCGCGGTCGGGAACGTTGTCGCCGCCCCAGGTGCCGAGGAGGCGCTTCCCCTGGTTCAGCTCGCGCGGGTCGAGGTCGAGCGTGCTGCCGAAGCGGGCGTTGCCGACGACCACCGCCGTGCCGCCCTGCGACCGCACGCACGCCATCGCCTGCCGCATCACCGCCGGCACGCCCGTCGCCTCGATGGCGAAGTCCACGCCGCCCTTGCATAGCTTCAGGATTTCCGCCACGGCGTCGGCCGTCTTGCCGTTGATCGCGTGCGACGCCCCGAGCCGCTTCGCCAGCGTCAGCTTGTCCGGGTTCACGTCCACGGCGATGACCGGCGTGCAGCCCGACAGCGCCGCCGCGGCCACGGCGCAGCTGCCGATGCCGCCGGCGCCGAACACCACGACGCTCTGCCCCGGCCGCGGCTGGGCCGTGTTGAAGACCACGCCGGCCCCCGTGGGGACGGCACAGCCGACGAGCGCCGCCAGCCGCAGCGACATCCCCTCGGGGACGACGGTGAGGCGGTTCTCGCTGATGACGGAGTAGGTGGCGAAGGTGGTGATGCCGCCGGCGTTCACCTTGCGGCCGGCCCAGTCGTAAACGGTGCCCGGCACGTCGATGCCCGACCCCTTGATCCACGACAGGATGACGCGGTCGCCGGGCTTCACCTTCGTGACGCCGGCGCCGCACTCGCGGACGATGCCGCTCCCTTCGTGGCCCAAACAGTGCGGCAGGAACTTGTCCTCGCCGCGGTGGCCGCGGGCCTCGCCGACCTGGGTGTGGCACACGCCGCTGTACGCCACCTCGACCAGCACCTGGCCCGGCTTGAGCGCCGGCACGTCGAGGTCGGCGAGCTCCAGCGGGCGGGCGAGTTCGACGAGTACGGCGGCGGTCGTCTTCATGCGGCCTCGCGGCGGGGCAATTCGGGGAGGCCGGGGTACTACCACGGGCCGCGACCCGCGGGCAACCCCAACCCATGCAGTCCGCGCGAAGTCAAACGGCAAACCAGCCGACGGCACACTTTGGTCGAGGTTATTGTTTCGGCCATCCCCCCCTGCGGGTCGCGGAAACAATTTAACCAGTCGATGTGACGAATGTTACGAGACGTGCCCCGGCCTCGCCGCCCCGTCGCAACGGCGGTAAAGATACCCGCCCGCCCCCACCGGACTCCTGCCATGCCGCCCGTCGCCGACGCCACCCTCGCCGCACTGCGGAAGTACGACACACCAACCGTCTGCAACGTCATCGAGTTACTGGAGGTCCGCCCGCGCACGGCCGGGTACACCGACGCCCGCATCCGCGCGTACTACCCCACGCTGCCCCCAATGGTGGGGTTCGCGTCCACCGCCACGTTCCGGGCCGCGGCCCCGCCCCGGGGTGGCGACACGTACATGGGCCTGTCGCGGCAGGTCGAGCTGCTGGAGAAGACGCCCGGCCCGAAGGTGGTCGTGTTTCAAGACCTGGACGACCCGCCCGTGGCGGCGACGTTCGGCGAGATCATGGCGACGACGTACCAGGCGTTCGGGTGCGTGGGGCTGGTGTCGAGTGGCGGCGGCCGCGACATCGACCAGATCGAGCCGCTGAAGTTCCCATGCTTCACCGGCAGCACGATCCCGTCGCACGGCTATACGCAGATCGTGGACCTGGGCGTGCCGGTGCGCGTCGGCGGCGTGTGGATTCACCCCGGCGACCTCCTCCACGGCGACCGCAACGGCATCACGACGATCCCGGTCGAGCTGGCGGAGCTGGTGGCCGAGGGGTGCGCCGGCTTCATGGACGCCGAGAAGGTGATGCTCGACTACCTGCGGGCAGGGAAGGCGACGAGCAGCGGCTTCAACGCGGCCCGCGACGAGGCGAAGCGGCAGATGAACGACATGGGGGTGAGGTTGCGGGCGCGGATGACGACGAGGTGACCCGGACCTACCACAGCCTGCAGTTATGCGAAGACTTCGGCCGGGCCGATCAGGAGCGGCTGGTGACCGATCTCGTCACCCCCGGCGTGGAGCGCCAGGTCGTACCTGCCGGCGGCCGGGACGGTGAGCAGGAGCTCGTGAAAGGCCAACTGGTGTAGGACCAGAGGGTTCGGGTGGTCGAGCGGCTGCGCCGGTCGCCACCGCCAGACGACCGCCCCGTCGGCCCCACGCAGCTGGAACTCGAGGTCGTAGCTGCCGTGGCCGCCGGTCACGTGCGCGTACACCGACAGCCGGACGTCGGCGGGGAACCGCGGGATCGGGATGTGGCTGACCGGGCCCGCGAGCATGTACTCGCCAGTCCGGGAATTCTCCCAGATTTCCCGACAGACCACGAAGGCCTGAGCCTGCGGCGCCGGCAGTCTCGGATGACTCCCCACGCAGCCCTCGGAACGAGTTGCTACTGGTTTCGGAACAGCACCGCCATCGGGTCGCCGCCGTTCACCTTGTTCGGGCGGTTCTGCGGGTCGCGGATCTCGCTGTCGGGCGCCACGCCGAGCGCCTGGTAGATCGTCGCCCCCACGTCGAACGGGGTGTACGACGTGCTCATCGGGAACGCCCCCGACTTGTCCGACCGGCCGATCACGCGGCCGCCCACGACGCCGGCCCCGGCGAACAGCCCCGAGTACACCGACGCCCAGTGGTCGCGGCCGGGGATCGTCTCGCCCGGCAGCGTGCTCACCTTCGGCGTCCGACCGAACTCGCCGAGGCAGGCCACGAAGGTGCGGTCCAGCAGGCCCGAGCCTTCGAGGTCGTCCACGAGCGCCGTCAGCGCCCGGTCGAGCCAGGGCAGCAGGCGCGTCTTGAGCCGGCCCCAGTTGTCCACGTGTGTGTCCCAGTTCTGCACGATCCCCATGTTCGCCTGCACCACCGGCACGCCGGCCTGCACCAGCCGGCGGGCCAGAAGGAGCGACTGGCCGAACATGGTCCGCCCGTACCGGTCGCGGACGCGCTCCGGCTCGCGGTCCAGGCGGAAGGCGCCGGCCACTCGGTCGCTGGTCAGCATCTCGAACGCCCGCCGCTGGTGGTCGCGGAACGTCGGGTCGCCGGTGCCGCCGGATTCGATCTGCTCCAGCAGCGAGCGCCGGCCCTCGACGCGGTCGGCGTCGAGGCCGGGTGCCGGCGTGAAGGCGTCCATGCGAAACGTCGGCGCGCTCGGGTCCTGCGTCACGAGCATGGGGTCGTGCGTCGGCCCGAGGAACCCGGCGTGCTGGCCGGGCCACGTCAGCGGCCCCTCGATGAGCGCGTGCGGCAGGGTGACGCCGTTCGGGACGCCGTCGTGCCGCGGGCGAATCTGGTTCAGTGCCGCGGCGTAGCACGGCCAGTCGCGGCGCGACAGGACGTTGTCGAGGTCGGTGATCCGCTGGTTCGGCATCGTCGCGCCGGTGAGCAGTCGGTGGGTGCCGGGGAGGTGGCCGTTCTCGCGGTGCGACAGCGACCGCACCAGCGCGAATTGCCGCATCCGCGACGCCAGCAACGGCAGGTGTTCGCAGAATCGCAGGCCCGGCACGGTGGTGGCGATGGTGCCGAACTCGCCGCGCACCTCGGCCGGCGCCTCCGGCTTCGGGTCGAGGCTATCGACGTGGCTCATGCCACCGGTCAGGTTCACGAGGATGACCGAGTTGCCGCGCGCGGCGGACGCGGCGGCCGTGTTCGGGATGCCGAGGGCGACGGCACCGGCCCCGAGGCGGAGGAAGTCTCGACGGGTGGCCGCGCTGGGCATGAATCGGACCCGGAACGGGTGTGGGGCAGGACCGGTATCATACCACACGCCCCGGCCCGGGGGCCATCCGAAACCGCCTCAACCCGCACCCACGTCGCGACCGATACAGCGGGTGCGGGGCGTTGACGCACCGCCGGCGGGGGATAGAATGTCCCCGCCGTCAGGGACCAGACGGCCTCGTAGCCAAGTGGTAAGGCAACGGTTTGCAAAACCGTCATTCCCCGGTTCGAATCCGGGCGAGGCCTCTTCCTCAACTTTCGCCGATCGTCCTCGGATGTCTCCAAACCCCCGGAAATCCCGGGGGTTTCTTTTTCGACCGTCGGCTTGTTTACGTCGTCGCCTTCTTCAATCGCCCTCAGACGCACCCGCGAGTTACCGCAGGTTGGTGCGCCCGTTGGTGCGCCCGCGCTACCCCCGTTGTCGGTCCCTGTGAGCCGGAACGCGGCCGGCTCGCGTTCGGCGGCGGACGGGTTCGGCAGCTTGTCCACCAGCGCGCCCAGGTCGTGAAGACGGGTGCGGCCGTAGCGGGCGGTCGTGAGCCGCGGGTCGGAGTGACGCGCCAGCGTCATCGCTTGTTTGAGGTCGGCACCGGAGCGGAGCACGTCGGAGATGTAGCAGTTCCGCAGCGCGTGAAAGTCTCGCGTCTCCACTCCCTCCGGGCCGTCCACTTCGACCGGCACGCCGGCGGCGGCGAGGTCTGCCCGGAGCATGTCCGCCGCCTTCGTCGGCCACGCGCCCGGCCAGACGGGTTCCTTGCCGGGGCGCCCGCGGAGGTAGCCGCGCAGGTCCGCCACCAGCGCCGCGGCGAGCGGCTGAACAGCGCCCTTGCGGTTCTTCGTGAACTCGGCGGGAAGCACCGCAGCCGGCGGGTTGGCGGTGAAGTCGAAGTTGTCCGGGGTGAGCGCAGCCAGTTCGGCGGCGCGGTATCCGGTGCCGAGCGCCACGCGGTAGAGCATCACCCGGTCGGCACCCGCCAACCCGAACACGACCGCAGGACTCTCCCCGGCCGCGCCGAGCACGGCGGACATTTCCCCCGGCGTGAACTCTCCCCGGCGCCGGCGCTGGTCGAGGCGGGCGTTCAGCGCCTTCACCCGGCGGAACGGGTTCTCACCGATGCGGCCGTTGTCGGTCATCCAGCGGGTGAACTGGTGGACGGCTTGGAGGTAGTGGTTCGATGTCTGGACGGACGCGCCGCGGTCGCGCAGCTGTCGCAGCGCTTCGACGGTAGCCAAAGGGAATCGGCGCGCCTTCCCCTTCCCGGTCGCGTCGAGTTGGTGACGGCGGACGAGCCCGGCGGCGGTGCTCCGCTCCACCCCTCCGACCAGTCGGCAGACTTGGGCGAGAGTGAATGCCGTCACGCCAGCGGGGATCGGAGGGAGGTTCGGTCGGTGGGAGCGGAGCGACGCGAGAAAGGCTTCGAGTCGGTCGGCGGACAGGTCGGCCGGGAACACCCATCCGCACCCTGCGACGACGGCCCGCACCCGCCCCGCCTTCAACCCGATGTATGTCCCGTCGCGGCCATTCGCGCGGAGGTTGTCGAGCCAGTCGTCGAGGTGCGCGGTGAGCGGGCGCTTGCGGTGGGTGTGGGTGCGATCGATGACGCCGCCTTTCTCGTTCTCTACGCGCTTCAACAGGTCGGCCAGCATGACCGCCGCGGCGTCCTTATTCGGTGAGAAGTACACGCGCTTGCGGGTGCCGTCGGCGTGCCGCACCCATGCGGCCCACTTCGCCGCGGGCTTGAGAAACCCACTGCCGTCCTCGGTGAGTGGGTAGTACACGGCCCGCCCGCGCTCGAGTTGGCGGACGTGCGGCTTTCCGTCGCGGTCAGTGATTTCGGCGCCAGACGGGAGCGGGTAGGCGCGGGTAGGCTTGAACAGGGTCGCCATCGGGATTCGCCTTTCTGAGAACGGCCGGGCCGGCGGGAACGGTTCTCAGGTCGCTCCCGCCGGCCCGGCCAAAGGCTTTGGGAGTATACCCGCGCTGACCAGCAGCGCGCAATGTCAGGGGAACATCAATGGGTCGCGCCGCCGGCCGGCGCGTCTCGACTGGGGTGCGGTCGGCATCCTCGCCGAAGGTGGTCAAGTTGTTCGCCTTCCCGCCGAAGGTGTTCAAGAAGGGGGAAACCTGAACACCTTCGGGAAAACCCCAGCGGTTTACGTGGTTGACCCCTTTTGATTTCCGAAGGTGTTCAGGTTTCCCCCTTCTTGAACACCTTCGGGACCGCGTGCGGGACTTGAACACCTTCGGGCAGGATCGGGCAGCGCCCATACCCACCCGCCGCCGAACGACTGCTTGCGTGGTCGGATGCCCAACGCCTCACGAGCCCGCCGAACGGTCTCCCATTTCATCCCCGCCGCCGTCGCCTCTGTCCTGACTTCGGCTGCGGCAACGGGGCCGTTGCACAACAGTTCGGCAAGCCAGTCGGCCGCGGCGGTGCGGGCAGTGGGGTCGGGGCCGCGCCCTGCGGCGGGGCCGCGGTCGGCGAGGAAGTCGTCGGCGTGCGCGCCGGTGAGGGGGTCCGGTTCCCACTCCAACCGCGGCGAACTGCCGACGACGGCCGACGAGCCGGGCGTGATCCTGAATGCCAACCCAGGCGCCGGGGCGGCGAGATTGCACTTGCCGGGCAACAGCAACTTGCGCGTTCGGTCGTTCTCGTCGGCGGTCAGGTGCCACACGCACCGGGCTAGCGCTGTGAACGCGCGGCTCCCCATCACGGTATCGTCGGCGAAGCTGCCGCTTCCCTTGCGGGTGTGGGCGACGAGCAGCACGGCAACCTCTCGCATTGCCGCCAGCGCCGCCAGTGGGGCAAGGACGGCGCGTACCTCGTTGTCGCGGTGTGCGTCTACGCGACCACCCAAGTAAGAACCAACCGGGTCGATGACTACGAGGTTGCAGTCGGGGAGTCGATCCAGGGAGTCGCCGACCATATCCACGTTCGCCAGGTCGAACGCCACGGCCGTTTCCTTTCCCGCCGCGTTCGTCACCCTCACGGCCCGCAACAGGTGGGCGCGCCGCCTATCCGCCCCGGCCGCGTCCAGGCGGGGGGCGATGGTGTCGGCCGGGTCGTCTTCGGCGCAGATGAACAGCACGCTCCCGGCCGGCGCCGCCCCACCGTCAGGCCAAACGGCGCCGGTAGTGATCCGTGCGGCGAGGTCGCACGTCAGGTACGACTTCCCTTCCCCGCCACGCCCTGAAAGCACGGTGATCCGGCCCAGCGGGATGCGGCCCGGCCACAACCACGGCACCGCGGCCGGAACTACGTCCGACAGGCGCAGTAGGTCCGGAGCGGAGCGAACCCCGCGCTCAGGTTGGCCGGCTGAATCCCGCCCCGGTCGCGCGCCACCGCGCCTTGCCCCACTGTCGTCGTCATCGACTAGCTGCGATAGAATTGCCATCGACAGTTCCGTTACAACGGGCCGGGGTGTCTTGGCGGGCACCCGGCCCGTTGTCCTTTCGTGGAGTGTGTCAGGGGGTTGTCACTTCGCCCGGCCATCGCGGCGGGCGACGATCTGGCGCCAGGCAGGCTCCCATTCGGCGCGCGGCGGGCAGCCGTGGCGGCACCACGCGGCCAGCTCGGCGCGGCTCCACAGCACGGCGCCGCCGAGTCTGATGGGCGCGGGGGTCAGCCTGGCCGCGGCGAGACGGTCCCAGGTCGAGGCGCCGCGCCCGCAGTAGCGGGCCGCGGCCTTGCGGGTGAGAAGACCGGGCGGGAGTTGCCGGCGGCGCTTGTAGGCGGGGATTGGGGTGGGGTCGCTCACGAACGCACCCCTTTCCGGTCGGCGGCGAGCGGGTAGGCGGCGGGGGCGCCGAAGAAGAGCACGTCAGCCATTGTCGCGGCCCCGCTTCTGGTTGGTTGGGGCGGGCAACTCGTCGGCGAACACGACGCGAATACCCACCTCCCCCAGCCAATCGCGGGCGAGGGATTCGAGCATCCGGTCGCCGGCCTTGCGGGCGGCAAGCAGGATCACGAACAGGAACGGTGGGTCGGTGGGGCGCGGGTCGGTTGGGTCGGCGGCGGGCGTCGGGTGCATGGTTCGCACCTCCTTCACCCAAGCCGCGGTCGGTCGGAATCCGGTTCCTACCGGAAACGCGCGACGGGCCGGATTTCACAAGGAAACCCGGCCCGTCAGCGATTTATGAAATTCTGTCCGGCGGTCGGTATCTGGCGCCGGTCGGTCGGAATCAGTCGCGTCGTTTCCGCCGACCGCCAACCCGATCCTCGTCGCGGGTCATCCTCTCCGTAGCTTCGAGGAGGCGCATGTTCATGATCTGTTCCCAAGCTCTCGTCTCCTTCACTGTCCCTTCTCTACACTCCAGAGCGTCCGCCCACTTTCTAGCCGACCAGTCACGACGAGAAGCGTCGTCCAAAAGCATGTTCATCATCCGGGCGTTGATATTCTTGCCCCTCCCGTTACCCTTTCCGCGAGTGGCGGATGCTGCGCCACCGGTCGGCGCTGCGGTTTCCCTACACGCCGGTTTCCCTCCTTCGGCTTGTCCAGTTTCGACGGGAACGTGATCGGGGACGGCCGAGTGAGTTGGAGCAACCGACGCAGCGACTATGGGCGATTCGGTAGGCAGCGTCCGCCGGTCCACACCCTCGGCGGTGGCGATTTCCTGTAACAAGCGTGCTCTGACCTTACGCAGAACTTTTCGCGCGGCGTCCACGTTCACGAATTCGTCCGTGGGCAGATCAGTCTCACCTAACGCGGGACATTCGTCACCGTAGTAGGTCACGAGCCGCTGCAAGTCGGACATGAAAGCCTTGCAATTTCCCGCAACGTGCTTCATATGCTCCGCGGGGGGGCGGTTTTTGAGTTCCGCCGCGATTCTGCCGAGTTCACCCTTACTCTCGGCATCACCTTCCAACGCGATTAGCCAGTCGAGAATTGCCCTCCGCGAAGGATGAGCGGGAGCGAAGAGTGTTTCCCAACCCTCCGGCGGCCAACCTCGCGGTTGACGAACTTCGACAACTTCGAAATCTGATATTCGCGTCCCCCAGAGCTTCAGACCCGACTCCAGCCAGCGTTTGATCTCCTCGCTAGTTTGTGGAGTAAAAGGATCGATCAAGCCGCCTTCGCCCATTGGATCAAAGTGCGGGTAGCGGCGAGCGGAGTTTCCGTCTGCTGGTCCGTTCATGCCTCAGGCCCTGGCTCCGCGCACTCGCGTGTGACAAACAAGCGAACTTGTTCAACGAGAACGTCGATAGGAACTGGGTCTTCGAGACTTTAACACGCTGGCCGGTCCCCGCGCCGTTGCCAGGCTGTTCCGTTGCGTTGAATGGGTAAATTTGACCATTCAGCCCATTGAGGGGGAGGGCTCTTCTGGACGAATTCGGCCATTCAGGCACGTTCGTCAGAGTGAAGCCCGTCATCTCTGTACTTCAAGACTTTCAGTGGCTACCAGCAACAATTTAGGCACTTAAGCGCCGCAGCCATGCCGCAAGTCTAATTGCTGTTGCATCTTATGCGATCCCCTGGAAGACCCTGGGAACAGCGCCGGTACGGTCGCTGTGACGAGCCTCTCCTCAGCTCAAACACGTTCACGGGGTCTACGACGATGGGCCGCGCGTGGTCGCGTCGGGCAAAGGATGCTCAATCGTTCTGGTACAGGTTATGGCCTGTGGGGGGTCGAGTCGTGAGGGGAGACCGTTGAGAAAAACGGGAAAAAATCGGGCCGGGTACGTCGCTCAACACGATCAACGCCGGGGGGGCCGCCCCCGGTCGCCAGTGGCTATAGCCTTCCCGGCAGGGTAGTTCCACACGAAGGCCGACACCTCTTCGACTGATGGCAGTATCTCCCCCCTTTCGCCGGAGCGCCGACGCGACCGGCTCGCACGTTGGATCAGTCAGCCGGCGGAAGGCAATCCCCTCGAAAGGGGGGGGGCCTCTGTGTTGGGTTCACGGGTGTACTCGGCGCGCTGCCGGCGAGGGCGGGCCGTCGGTTTACGTCGTGACCGGCGA
Source organism: Gemmataceae bacterium (assembly GCA_046350095.1). GTDB lineage: Bacteria > Planctomycetota > Planctomycetia > Gemmatales > Gemmataceae > Urbifossiella. The sequence continues at coordinate 325,575 of JAXMBA010000006.1, read as the reverse complement.
GCAGGCGCGGACTACTTCGCCTTCCCCTTCTGCGGCACCGAGTACACCTTCAGCACCTCGTCGCCGAAGTGGTTGATGACCTTGATGGCGATCTTCCCCGTCTTCGGCGGGTCGAACGGCTGGCTCGTCGCGCTGTACAGCTTCGCCCACTCGGCCTCGTCGATCTCCGCCCGCAGCGCCTTCTTCAGCTTGTCGTAGGGGCCGTCCTTTGTGTCCTTCCCGCCGTACAGGAAGTAGGCGTGGCGGACGAAGAAGCTCTGCCCGTCGTAGTCGGTGTCGATGAACCAACAGGCGATGTCGTCGGTGTCGCCGGTGCGGACGGCGCCGGTGCCGGGGTCGAACACGTCCACGCCGCGGATCGTCGCCACCACCTTCCCGTCCTTCGTCGTGTCGAGCTTCACGTCCGGCTCGCCGAACACCGTGAACAGGTTCCCGGCGCCGGTCTTCTTCAGCAACTCGTCGCCCATCGCCAGGTCGGGGTTCATCCGCACCGGAAGGATGGTGAGCTTGCCGAGCTTGATCTCCTTCGTCAGCTCGGCCGTCTGCTCGTGGACGCTCGGCTCGAACGCGAACGCGCACACCAGCAACAGGTCGCACCGGCTCCCCTTGATCGCCTCCAGCGCCGCCTTCTTGATGTCCGCGTCGCCGACCGTGCCGAACTCCGGGCCGACGCTCACCCGCACGGCGGCGCCGGTGTCGGTCTCCCCCTCGGCCTGGATGTAGGTGCCGGGGAACGTGTCCAGCCGGGTGAGGGTGATCCGCTGCTTCTTGTCCGTCCCCTTCACCCCGGCCCGGCGGAGGTTGTCGAGGATCATCGTGCCGAAGTCGGCCGCCGGGGCGGGAGCGGCCGCGGGCGCCGGCTCGGCCGGGGTCGGTAGCGCCCGGTGCGGGGACAGGCTCTCGACGGTGAACGGGCCGGTCAGCCGGACTACGTCCTTGTCGGTGTACGGCTGGTCGAACAGCGTCTCGGAGTCGGCGTGGCGGGCGATGGCCCGGTCGATCTCCTCACGGGTCATCCCCTCCTCGATGTCCGGGTTGTTGGCGATGCTCTTGAGTGTGACGTGCGGCACCGTGCGGTACACGAACCCCTTGTGGATGTCCCGCAATGCCGCCGGGGCGTCGGCCGTTGGGATCGTGCCGGCCAGCTCGGCCTGCTTCTTGCGCCCCTCGGGGGAGTCGGCAAGGAGGTAGTATGGATACCGGGCGGACATGATTCGGGTCCGGGCCAGGGCCAGCGCCACCCTCGATGTGTCGATGGTGATCCACCGCCGGCCCCACTGCTCCGCGACGTAGGCGGTCGTACCACTTCCGCACGTTGGGTCGAGAACGAGGTCGCCGGGGTCCGTCGTCATCAGCAGGCAGCGCTGGACGACCAGCGGACTGGTTTGAACTACGTAGGTCTTGTCCGGACTGCCTGCTACGTCCGTCCAGATCGAGGTCAGCGGATAGGCAGGGAAGTCGTCTAGGTAGCGCTTGTAGCGGATCGTCTTCCCGGTACACGCCACCCGACCCGCTGCGATAAGCTTTTTGAATCCATCCTCACCGGTAGTCCAGTACCGGCCATCAGGGACGAAGGTCTGTCCCTCGAACTTGACGGGAAAGCTGCCCGGGGGCTTTGCGGATGTCAGGCTGGTAAGTTGAAAGTATCGCCCGTCGGCGTCAGCCGTTGAGTAGCGAGCGCCGCTGCCTTCACCGACCCCCACCTCCTTGGGGCGGTAGATCATCCGGGCCTTGACCTGCTCTTTGTCCTTTGCGTACCACACCACGTAGTCGGCCACACCAGCCAGCAACTCACTCGGTTGTGCCCCGGTCTTCTGAATCGTGATGAGAACCACAAAGTTCTCGCTTCCGAACACCTCGTCCATGAGAGTGCGCACAAGATGCACGTTCTCGTCGCCGATCTGGACGAAGATGCTACCGCTATCGGTGAGCAGGTCGCGGGCGGCGGCGAGGCGGTCGCGGAGGTAGGTCAGGTAGCTGTGGATGCCGAGCTCCCAGGTGTCGCGGAACGCCTTGATCTGCTCCGGCTGGCGGGTCAGGTCTTCGGCCTTGGCGTCCTTCACGTCCCGCTTTCTGGTGCTCACCTGCCAGTTGCTGCCGAACTTGATCCCGTAGGGCGGGTCGAAGTACACGCACTGCACCTGCCCGCGTAGTCGCTCCCGCTCGGCCAGGCTCGCCATCACCAGCAGGCTGTCGCCGAGGATGAGTCTGTTCGTCCAGTGCTGGTCGTGCTGGTAGAACTCCAGCTTCTTGGAGAAGTCGTCGAGGCCGTTGAAGTCGGCGAACAGGTCGTAGGCCGGCTGCCCTTCCCGCGCCCGGGCCTTCACGTCCTCGACGATCGCCTGCGGGTGGACCTTCTCCTGGACGTGGATCGGCACCGCTGGAACGTCGAGCGGGCCGGCGTCCTGTTCGTCCTTCCCCTTCCAGACGAGCTGCGGGTCGAGCGACCGGTCGCGGGCGGCGACGAACCGGGGCGGGGCGTCGTCCGCGGCGAAGGCGGCGGTCTCCCGGGTGGGGATGTTCCGCCGCGTGTCGGCGACGTGCTTGTGCGCTTCGACCGGGACGACGGCCTTCGCGGCGGGCTTCTTGCTCTTGGCCATCGTGGCACCTACGGGCGTGAGCGGAGCGGACGGCGGGCGCGCGGGGCGGCCGCGCCTTCCCAGAACTGTTCAAGCTCGACCAGCCGGCACGGGACGGCCGCCGCTACTTCGCGGCACCCGGCGATGATCGCCTCATAAGTCGGGTAGTCGGTAATCAGCTTGATCCGCCGGACGGCGTGGGTGCGGGCGAGGAGCGCCGCGTTCGGCGGCTCGATCCGGGCGTTCAACCAGCTCTCCAATCCGTTCCACAACCCGCCGTCGATCGGCGGGTGAAGTACGTCCCTCAAACCCGGCCGGCCGAGGTCGCCGACGTAGGCGGCGGTCTTGAGATAGACGTTGAGCATCTTCGTGGCCCACCCGACGACGAGCTTCGGCGCCGCCGTCTGGATGCGGTCCGTTGCGCCTCGGTGCCAGTCCGCAAACTCCTCAGCCGACACCGGCCCACTGGCCGGCGTGAGGAGGGGAGCGAAGTCTGCCCGTTCGAGCAGCGGGTAGATGTCTGCCCTCGACTTGACCGGCGAGCCGGAGCGCAGCGCCGACAGGGCGGTCCACCCGGCGAAAGTCGTGATTACCGAGTATCGGCATTCCACGTCGGTCATCGTTGGCCCCGTCTGTCGGCATCCGCACCGCTGTCGCCAGCCCCGGCTACTTCCCCGACAAGTCCTTGACCAGCTTGCGAATCTCCTGCTTCGTCTTGTGCAGGTTCGTTCCGTCGATTTCGAGGAACGCCCACCGGCGAAACGTGCCGAGGTTGTTCACCGCCGGCACCCACAGCGTCTTCGCCGTCTGCACCTTCGCGTCCTTCTCCTTCTTCTTCTGCCCGGACACTTCGAGGACGAGGTTCAGCAGGTCGCCGGTGCCGTGGCCGTCGTCCAGCTTCACGATCAGGTCCGGGTAATAGTTCCCGGCCCGGCCGTCGCAGGTGTACGGCACGCGAAACCCGATCCCCTGGTTCTTGGCGTAGGCCCGCACCTCGTCCATGCTCTCCAGCTTCTCGCAGACGGCGGTTTCCCAATCGCTGTCCTGTGGGACGAGGTTCATGTGGCACTTCGCCGGGTCCGTCGTCCAGCAGTCTTTCACCGTGTCGAACGACACGCCCGCCGTGGTGCCGATCGAGTCGCCGGGCTGGAGCTCGGCCCGCAGCCGCTCCGCCCCGCCGGACGCCCGGACGATCGCGTGGTGAATCTTCTCGCAGACGGCGTGCTTCTTCTCACTGAGGGTGAGCAGGCCGGGGAACGTGTCGTCCCCGTAGTCCACGTTCGGCGAGTCCCCGTCCGGGTCGCCGAGCCAGTCTCGGACGATGCCGAGCAGCTGCGGGAACAGCCACGGCTTGTCCCGGAAGTGGTGCCGTTGCAGGTGGGTGGCGAGGGTGAACGCCACCGCCTGCGGGCGGAGCGCGGCCGTCTCCTTGAGGGTGAACTCGGCCTTCTCCCCGTAGATCGGGGCGTTGAGCGTGCTCGTGGGCAAGTCCTGGGTGGTCAGGACGACTTTGTGCGAGGTGTCGAACTGCGCCGACAGCTGCTCGGCCGGCACGTCGAACCGGTAGCCGACGACGCGCGGGAACGTGACTTCCAGCCACGGCGCCGCGGTCAGCCGCTCGGGCATCGCGCGGACGGCCTTCCCCGGCTTCGGGGTGGGCGGGGTGCGCTCCTCGGCGAGCCCGGCGACCGGGAACCCGGTGAACGGCACGCCGAAGATGTCGGCGTACTCCGGGGCCAGCATCCCGTCGTCACCGACCGCGTAGCTGCGTCGGCGGAGCCCGCGGCCCATGACCTGTTCGCACAACAGGCGCGTGCCGAAAGCCCGCACGCCGAGGATGTGGGTGACGGTGTTGCAGTCCCACCCTTCGGTGAGCATGGACACCGACACCACGCACCGGACGTGTTCGCCGAGCTTCCCCGGCTTGCCGACGGTGTTGAGCACCTCGCGCATCAGGTCGTCGTCGTCCAGGCTCTCGGCGTCGCGGCCGGGGAAGCGCCGCCGGTACTCCGCCTTGAAGTCCTCGATCTGGTGGGCGGCGAACTTGCGGAAGTCGTCGGACATGCCTTCGCCGGATTCGAGCTGCCGGCTGTCCACGAGGATGGTGTTCGGGCGGTGCAGCCAGCGTTGCCCCTTCTCGTTGCTGAACAGCGGCAGTGCCCCGGGTGCGACCAGCGGCGCGCCGTCGGGGTGCTGGTCGGCGACCTCGTACCCGGCAACGTAGTCGAACACCGCCCGGCTGACGTTCGTGTTGTTGCAGACGACGATAAACACGGGCGGGGTGCTGCCGTTGGCCTTTGCCTCCTCGTCCGCATCCCACTCGGCGAACTTCCGGGCGTAGTGCCCGTAGAGGCTCTTTAGAGCCCCTTCGAGCAGCCCGGGCAGCAGCGGCGCAGTGTGGGCGTCGTCCGGCCCGCGGCGCACGTCCTTGAGCCCGTCCCGGATGTCCACCCACAGGTTGCGGTACTTCGGGTAGTCGCCGGTCATCGCGTTGTCGGCGATCGGCACCCGGGGAATCTTGACGATCCCCGACTCGATGGCGTCCATGAGGGAGAAGTCGGACACAACCCACGGGAACAGCGTCCCCTCCGGGTAGCCCGACCCCTTGAGGTAGAACGGCGTGGCCGACAGGTCGAACACGGCCTTCACACCGACCTTCTTGTGAACCGCCTCCAACCCGGTGATCCACAGCCGCGCCTCCTCGGCCCGGGCCTTCGCCTCGCTCGCCTCCTCCTTCGTCATCTTCTCCTTCGACGACTCCGGTCGGCCGCGGTAGCAGTGGTGGGCCTCGTCGTTGATGACCATGATCTCGCGGTGTGTGCCGAGGTCTTTGCAGACCCGGTTGACCATCTCGTCGGCCGACTCGGTGAACGCGCCAGGGGTCTTGGCGGTAAGGACGCGCTTTGTCAGCCCGCCGGCGTCGCCCTTCTCCCGCGGCTTGAAGGCGTGGAAGTTGGTGACGGCGATCCGCGCCGTGCCGAGGTCGGCGCGGTACTCGGCCGGGACGATGTCGAGCTCGCGGTAGTAGTTGCCCGGGTCGGACGGCAGGAGCACCCGCAGCCGGTCGCGGATGGTGATCCCCGGGGCGACGACGAGGAAGGCGTCGGTGAACCGGCTGTCCTGCTTGTAATGCCGCTTGTTGAGCACCTGCCAGGCGATCAGCATCGACATGACGACCGTCTTCCCGCTCCCGGTCGCCATCTTGCACGCCAGCCGGAACAGCTCGGTGCCCGCGTCGGCCGCCTTCTCCCGCAGGTAGGCGTCGATCCAGTCCTCGCCGTACTTCGTCTGCTTCGCCACCTCGGTGACGAAGATCAACGTTTCGAGTGCCTCGACCTGGCAGAAGAACAGCGGGCGAAACCTGTCTTCGGCGGTCCAGTGTTCGAGCAGGGCGCGGGAAACGGGCGTGGTGTCCGGCCAGCCCACGTCCCGCCACTTCTTCACGAGCGAGCGGATGCTGTTGACGTATCCGCTCTCTTCCTTCTTCTCCTCAATGTCTTGGTCGAACAGCCCAGGCGCGGCCTTCTTCTTCGGTGCCGCGATGGGAAGGAAATAGCTGCTCCCGCGGCGGCCCGGATCGACGGTGCTAGTGATCTGATTGCTGGCGTCAAACCGGAAGTGCCGGGTCGGCTCGCGGTACGGCGAGTTGAGGATCGGGTTGTCGATGACGACCGGGGGCATCGGCGCGTCCAGCGGATCGGGTGAGGGTGGTAGCCTACACCCGCCCGGACGTGTCTGCCAGCGCGAACCGTTGCACGACCACGCTGCTATGGCTTCCGGTGGTACGATCGATCCGAATCGCGCGGCGCAGCGTCCCTCCCAGTAGCGGTCAGTCGGATTCGTGGATGTCCGCCTGTGAAAAAGTCTCTCCCCCCCGACTGGTCTGTGTCTGGTGGTGCAACCCTACCTCCCAACTGGAAGGACTCACGATGGGGGTGGGGTTGGCCCGGTTTTAGAAACAAGTGCCCGGACGAGGCCGCGGATGGCGATGGCCTTTCTGCGGTTTGTGCGATTTCTGCGCGGGTGTGGCAGCGTCTTCTCGCTCGACTTGTAAAGTTTCCGGTGTCGCGCCGTGGGTAGCATGGCGGGGTGATCGCCCCGGCTTCGCTGCCCACGGACGGCCGCCATGCTCCTCCCCGCCGAAGCCCAGCCGCTCCTCCCGCGCTCCAACCAGCCCACCTTCGCCCGGTTCGTCACCCTGACCGCGGCGAACATCCGGACCACCGGCCGGCGCACCGTGGCCAACGTGCTGCGGGCCGTCGGCGACCTAGCCCCGGGGCACGACGCTAGCTACCGCCGGGTGACCGTCACAACGTCGTGTCGCGAGAGTCGATTCTTTGGGCACATCCGTAACCACCGTCAAATTCGAGAGTTGCTGTCAGGAAGAATTCTTAACTCTAATAAAACGGGCTTCTGTAGGATGCCTGCTCGGGACGCCGAAGAGGGTTCGTGCTCGCAACGCGGAGGGGAAACGCCGATGCCAATTTACGCGCTGTGGAACAATAAAGGCGGGGTCGGGAAGAGCTACCTGACGTTCCAGATCGCCGCCGAATACGCGCGAACGCACCGTGACCAAAACGTCCTTGTCATCGACCTGTGTCCGCAGGCGAACTCGTCGAGCATGCTCTTAGGAGGGATGGAGCGGGGCGAAGTCGTGCTCGACTCCCTTTCCTCGGCCGACCCACGGCTCACGATCGCTGGGTATGTCCGGGAACGCATCGCGAGCCCGTATCAGAACCCTCGGATCGGTGCCCGATACCTCCACCGCGTGGCGGACCACAACCACCACATTGCCAATAACCTCTACCTGGTGGTCGGCGACGAGGAGCTGGAGATGCTCGCCTCCCGCGTCTCCGGGGCCGCCAGGCCCGGGCCGGACGATGCGTGGGCGCGGGTGCATATGTGGATCCGGGACCTCATCAACGACGTCCGACAGAAGTGGAACACGGACAGGATCACGGTATTCATCGACTGCAACCCGAGCTTCGGCATCTACACCGAACTCGCGCTGTCCGCGGCGGAGCGGCTGCTCATCCCCTTTTCGGCGGATGGCTCTTCCCGGCGTGCGGTGCGCACCGTACTCTCGCTGCTCTACGGCACCACGCGTCTGTTGGGTGGTGAGCGATCGGAATTCGTGCGGCAGTCGGAGCAGTTCAACCTGCGGCTCCCCGAGATCTACTGCTACATCGGCAACCGACTCACGCAGGCCAACCGCGCTTCAGCAGCGGCCTTCCGGACGGTGGTCAGTGCCATCGGGGCCGAGATCTTCGCGATTTGGCGCGTCGATCCTGGGCACTTTTGCGTTCACCCCGGAGGGGCGCCGGCACCGGTGAACCAGAGAACCTTCCGGGAGATGTTCCAGTACGAAGTATCGGACGCGAACACCGCATCCGTCGTGTCCGGCGCACTCGGTATTCCCATCGTGAGCCTGACGGCTGGTCCGCACCGAATCATGGGCCGAACGAGCGTTGTGAACCAGACTCAGCTGGATAAGCAGCAGCCGAACATTGAGGGCTTGGTCGCAACAATCGAGTAACAGGAGGTGACAACATGGACAAGCACGACAAGGTGGCGATCGTCAGCTTCATCGACGTGGACACCTGGAACCAGGCTGGGTGGACCGGGACGGTGTTCGCGGTAGACCCGGACGGCGAGGACGTGCCGTGCATGGGTATCCTCTTCAGCAACGAGGCCGCCGGCCGCAAGATCTTCACGAACCTCATCGAACGCCTGACGAACCAGGACGACGCCGAGCTGCTCCGCGTCTCGATCATCGAGGGGGACATCCCCAACGAGAAGGCGGGGTACAGCGTCTACCTCGGCACGGACTACGACAACTACGTTGCCGACCTCCAGCGGAAGGGCGAGACGTTCGAGAACCTGTTGGCCGGGATGGTCGGTCGGTTCCACCGTATGCACCCCGTCCCCGGCTCGCCGTTCCTCCCTGGATTCAAGAAGTCCTACGAGAAGCACAAGAAGTACCTGCTCTTCCCCGCGTTCGGCAGCCCGTCGAACCCGCGCCCGGAGTTCAAACTGTCGATCGGCAAGCGCCAGATCAACTTCCTCCGGGCCGATAACCTGGGGCAGAACGACGTGGAACGCGTCGTGCTGAAGGAGGGCGGGACCGACAAAAAAGCGGAGTGAACAAGCTGTTGACCACACCGAGGAGTTGACCACACCGAGGAGTGACGATGGACGAGGCACGAAAGCGGGAGCTGGAGCAGCTGCTCGCTCAGAAAGCGCAGAAGGATACCCAGGCGAAGCATGAGGAGGATCGAGCCAAGGCCAAGCAGGAGGGCTTCCGCACGCAGTTCGCGGGCGTGGCGACGACTGTCATCGAGCCCGTTCTGCGAGAGTTCGAGCAGACCGTGAAGGGCAACGGCTTCACCACCGAGGTCGGGTTCGAGAAGCGCAGCAACGGGTACGACCGCGTGTACCTTTACATTCTGCCGAGCGGGCACACGCCCGAGCGGTACCCCGAGAACCGCCGCATGGCGATCTTCCGGGCTGAGGTCCACGCTGAGCGCGTCGCGTACTTCGACAACACGATCAAGAACCTCGGCGGAGAGAGCTTTCCCGACGGGGATTACGCGTTGTCCCAGATCACGCGGGAGAAGGTCGAGGAGCTGGTGTTCGCCTACGTGAAGCGGATTATGGCGAAGGCCGGCTAACGGGAGGGTAGTGTCTCAGTTTGACCCGGCATCGTGTAGGCGACAATTAGTCCGTTTGTACTTTCAATTTGGCAAGACGGGCGCGGTCGTCGGCGTTCAGCTCTCGCAAGTAGAGGGTCGGCAGCATCAGTTTTGCGAAGCCGGGGTACTCGTAGTGACGATACGCGACGAGATGCACAACTAGCAGACTGCCCTTGTCAGGAGCGAAGAATTCGCCCACTCGCGGGACACTGGCGAACGTCAAGAATTGCTCGGACTGGAACTCGCCATTGTCGTAGCAGCGGCAAGCGACGACGACGATCGGTACTGCCGGGGGCATTGCGGGCAGTGCGGGCACCGCGGGGGATTGAGTCGTCTTTTTCTTACCCATGTCGTAACTCCGGCTGTTGGGGTTGTCGGTCGATCAACTCCACCAGTTCCTCATACGTCCACCACCGATCCGCCACCCCGGCCTTGAGCGCCAGCGGCATCCGCACGGTCGCGTGGCGGGTGATGAAGTTGTAGGCGAAGAAGTGCAGCGCGACGGAGTGCCCCAGGTTCTCCAGCTTCTTGCTGAACGCATTCGTCAGCCGGGTGAACCGCCGGTTCCGCATCCGCAGCGTGAGGTTCTGGCGCTCCACGTAGGACGTGGACGCATGGGACAGGTCCGGGCTCCCGCTCCCCACCTTCAACTCGCACCCGATGCTCTCGGCCGGGCTGTACCGGGCTTCGTCCGTCTCGGGGCTCCCGTAAATCTTGTGCAGGATGGCGTGGTCAACCTCCCCGCCGAACCCGTCCTCCATCGCCAGAACGTAGGCTTTCAGCCCCTCGGTCGTGATCTGCACCCAGTTCCGCAGCCGGCCCGCCAGGTCGCACACAAACGCGGAAGCGTGCTCCAGGTCGCGGGCACCGACGAGCCAAGAAGGGATGAGCTTGGTTTCGGCGTCGAGGGCGTCGGCGCCTTCCCTGCCTCGGTGTGCCAGGGTCACACACTGACCTTTCCGCCGGCCGCGGGGCCGGCAGCGCCGATCAACGCCAGCACGGCGCGGCGGAGTGGGTCCGGGAGGGTCGGCCACGCGGCGACGACGGCGGCGAGGACCGGGTCGGCCGGCGGGGTCTGGTACGCCCGTTGGTGCGCCGTGTCGGATCCGTCCAACGGAACCGCTGTTAGTGGAACTGCTTGGGAGAATTCGGTGCCGGTTTGCAAAACCGTCATTCCCCGGTTCGAATCCGGGCGAGGCCTCTTCATCAGGGATGCTCGACAATCCCCGATCGCTCTCAAACCCCCGCACCCGCGGGGGTTTTTGCGTTAACCGGTCCACTACTCTTCAGATGTCGTTGGCTTCAATCATGGTCCGGAAGCCCCGACCGGGCCCGCTGTCACGGACGCGCCCGGGTCGTCAATCCGCTGCCGTGCAGAGGGCGGGCACCCGCACCTTCCACGCCAGCCCCAGCGCCTCCAGCAGCCGGATGGCGTAGTAGCTCGCGTCCACCTGCCACCAGCGGAAGCCGTGGCGGGCCGAGGTCGGGAAGGCGTGGTGGTTGTTGTGCCACCCCTCGCCCAGGGCCAGCACCCCGAACAGCAGGTTGTTGCGGCTGTGGTCCTTGTCCGGGTACGGCCGCGTGCCCCACAGGTGGCAGACCGAGTTCACGCTCCAGGTGACGTGGTGGACCAGGAACGCCCGGGCCAGCCCGCCCCACAGGAAGCCCAGGAGGGCCCCCGTCCACGTCCCGGTCAGCACGCCGCCCAGCGCCGCCGGGATGAGCATCCCGAGCGCGACCCACAGCGGGAACAGGGCGCTCGCCACCCGCACCGAGGTGAGCCGCCGCAGGTCGGCGACGTACCGGTCCAGCCCGGCCGCGTGCGACCGAAAGGCCCACCCGAGGTGGGCGTGCCAGAAGCCCCGCACCACGCCCCACAGCCCGCCCCCGTGGCCGTGCGGGGTGTGGGGGTCGTCGCGCGTGTCGCTGTGCTGGTGGTGCCGGCGGTGGAGCGCCGCCCACCGGAGTGCCGGGCCCTGCGCCGCCATCGACCCGAGCGCCGCCAGGACGAACCGCATAGCCGGGGTGGTCTCGAAACTGCGGTGCGTCAACAGCCGGTGGAACCCGACGGTGATGCCCAACCCGGTGAGCATGTACATCCCGACCAGCAGCCCGAGTTCGACCCAGCCGAACCCCCACCCCCAGGTCGAGCCGACGGCGGCGGCGAACCCGACGAGCGGGACAACGACGATGGCCAGGGTCGCCAGTCGGGCGGCCTTGGAGAGTGGCTTCGAGATTTCCGCGGCGGCCGCGTCGAGGTGAGACGGGCCAGGGGAGCAGGACATGCAGCGGTCCGTGTGGTGAAGGTGGTGCGGGGCAATTGGCAGAAAGCCCGGGGGTTGGTGCCCCCGGGCTTTCTCGTTGACGACATCCGTCCGGCGCCGGTTTAGTACCGCCGGCCGCCGCTGCTGCCGCCGTACCCGCCGCCGCCCGACCCGCCGCGGCTGCCGCCGTACCCGCCGCCGCCGGACCGCGGCCGGTCCTCACGTGGCTTGGCCTCGTTCACCGTCAGGTTGCGGCCCTGGAACTCGGCCATGTTCGTCGCCTGAATCGCCTCGTCCCCGCCGTTCGTCATCTCGACGAACGCGAACCCGCGGCTCCGCCCGGTCTCCCGGTCGGTCACGATCTGGGCGCTCGACACCTGGCCGTACCGGCCGAACAGGTCCAGCAGGTCGTCCGAGGTGGTGCCGAAGGCCAGGTTCCCCACGTACAGCTTCTTGCTCACGAAAACACCTTCTGCGGCCGGAGGTCCGGCCGCGCTACGAGATTCGGCGCCCCGCCGACGGTCGGCGGGGCGGACGCGCGAACGCGGCGGGGGCGTCGGCCCGCGCCGGGCGGCAACATCGGTCGGACGATCTCGGGGGGCGGCTTCGGGAGGTGATCTCGGAGCTACGCGACCAAGACGGGCCAGTTGAGCGGCTGCGAGTTCGTCGTCGGGCAGGCCGGTCGGCCCGCCACACCAGAACTATACCGGGTCCGGACCGCGGAACCTAGCCGAATCCGGATTTCATGCCTCGCACGGCTTCGACCGATACAGTAGAGCCGCCGGACGGCCGGCACGCCACCCGCCCGGAGTCGAACCCATGACCGCCGACGACACGACCGCCGCTCCCGCCGCGGACCCCCGCAAGGACATTTTCCGCGCCGTGGTGGAGGCTCAGGACGGCGGCATGACCGTGGCCGCCTCGCGCACCGCCGTCGCCGGACAGTTCGGCGTGTCCGAGGCCGAGGTCAAGGACATCGAGCGCGAGGGGCTCGCCGGCGGGTGGCCGCCGCTCTGACGCGCCGGCCCCGAACAATTCCGCGGAATCCTCTCGCCCCGGCGCCCGGCCCCGGTTAGCATCAACCCGCACCCGCGGGACTGCCCCGCGGGCCGACGCTCGAACTCGACTGCTTCTCCCGTCCCGCCACCTCTTGGTGCCGTCCCGGTCTCCTCCGGCGCCGCCCCCAGGAACGCTCGACCGGCGTCGCCGCCGCGGCCGGAGCCCCCGGCCGGTTCGCACGTACCCCCCGGTCCCGGGGGGCCCCTCATGCTCGGAAGCGGTCGGGACCGGCCGCCGGAGCAGTCATGGCAAAGCGCCTGTACGTCGGCAACCTGGGCTGGGGCGTGACGGACGACCAGCTGCGGGAGCTGTTCTCCGCCCACGGGTCGGTCCAGCTCGCCCAGGTGGTGATGGACCGCGAGACCGGTCGGTCGAAGGGGTTCGGCTTCGTCGAAATGGCGACCGACCAGGAGGCCCAGGCGGCGATCGCCGCGATGAACACGGTGGTGGTGGAAGGCCGGCCGCTGACGGTGAACGAGGCCCGGCCGAAGGAAGACCGCGGGGGTGGTGGCGGGCGTGGCGGCTACGGCGGTGGCGGCGGCGGGCGGCGGTACTAACCCAGCCCACCCCACACCACCCCACACCACACCGACGGAGGCACCGCGTGAAGCGCAACGACCGACCTGCCCGTTCCGCCGACGAGGACGGGACACGCTACCTGGTTGTGGACCGCCGGTTCTCGACCCCCATCACCGTCCTCCTCGACCTCGACCCGACGGCGGAGCCCGGGTTTCCCGGCTTCGCCGTCCGCGAGGTGACACTGGACCCGCCCGGCGCTCCGGAAGGCTCGGGGGTGTCGGCCCGGGACGCGATCGGCCGCGACCCGGGGCACCTCGACCAGTTCCGCTCGTTCCCGTCCGACCGGGCGGTCGCCCGGGCGGGGTTCATCCTGATCGAGCCGCGGTACGTCGGCCCGAACTGGTCGGCCTACGTGCAGGCGTTCAAGCCCGACGGCGAGCGGCCGCTGCGGCGGTAGCGGTCAGTAACTGCGGACGATCGGCGGGGCCGACCCGGTCAGTTTCCCGTCGGCATCGGTGGTGACGAAGAAGCTGTGGGCGATCCGGGCCTTGCTCGGGTCGCCGCCCACGAGCACGTTCACCCGGTGGCAGGTTTCGGTCACCCGGGTCGCGGTCACCCGCAGGAATTCGGACGGGCGGCCGAGGGCGGTCAGCACCGCCCGGCCGACGGCGCTCGACGCGCCGGACGACGCGATCTCCGCCAGGGCGGCGAGTTGCTTCGACATACGTACTCCGAGTCGGGGGCGCGGGGGCGGGGTCAGTCGAGGTAGTCGAGGAGGTCGTACCGCGGCAGGGTGACGAGGTACTCGGTGCCGCGGCCGGCGCGCGGGACGGGGGTGATGGTCCCGCCGCTCTGTTCGACCAAGAGGCGGACCACGGCGAGGCCCGCGGCCAGGCCGCCCAGCCGCGTCGCGGGCCGGTGGAACAGGTCGAGCACCCGCCGATCGACCCCGTTCGGCGGCCCGACCCCGTTGTCGGACACCCGCAGCTCGTACCCCTTCGAGGTCAGCCGCAGCCCGACCGCCACCCACCCCAGGTCGGCCGCCGGGTCGCGGTGGCGGAGGGCGTCGGCGACCAGGTTCCCGAGGATGTGCCGGAACCGGGCCGGGAACCACTCGACGTGGTCCTGCTCCAGGTCCAGCCGGAGTTCCACCCGCCGGGCGCCCGTCAGTCGCTGCTGCCACCGGAACACCTGCTCGGCGACCGGGCGGACGGCGATCGCCACCACCTGGTCGTGGGCCGGGTGGTAGCCGGGCGGGTCGTGCAGGTCTTGCACCACCTCGACGAGCCCGCGGGCGGCGGCCTCGACCTCCCCGATCGTCGGGAGCGGGGCGCCCGGGCCCGGGCGGGTGCAGAGCGACAGGATGTGGGCGAGCGACTTCGTCGCCTGCCGTTCGAGGAACCGGCTCTGGCGGCGGAGGCGGTCCACCTCCAACTCCAGGTCGGCGACGTACGCCAGCAGCCGGTCCGTGTCGGGGACCGGTTCTGGGGCGGGGACGTCGGTCATCGGCTGCCCTCCAGGCGGCGCGGGTGCGGGCGAACCGATCGGGCCTCAGTTGGCCGGCGGGGCGGAGGCTTCGAAGGCGACCAACCGCACCTCCAGGTCGAGCGCCTGGCCGCAGCGCGGGTGGTTGGCGTCGACCAACACGTCCGTGCCGCGGACCTCGACGATTCGGACCCGGCGCGACCGGCCGCCGCTCAGCCGCATCCGCGCCGGCCGCCCCGGGGTGAGGGTCGCTTCGGCCGCGAACCGGGTCCGGGAGACGAGCACGACGCGGGCGGGGTTGGTGGCGCCGAACGCCCGGTCGGCCGGGACGGTGAACCGCGCCGTGTCGCCGGCCTGCAGCCCGACCAGCTCGCCCACGAGCCCGGGGAGCCGCGGGTGGCGGGTGCCGACGGTGACGCCGAGCGGCGCCGCGTCCGGCGAGGAGCGCACGGCCCCGTCCGCGTACCGCTTCACGAAATGGACCAGGACGCGGTCGCCGACCTGACTCGTTTGCATCGGACTGTCTCTCCGGAAGGGGTGTTGAAACCGCACGGGTTGGGTGGTCAGACGGCCGCCGCCGGCGGGTCGTATGGGTCCTTGACGAGTTGCACGCAGTACGTCCCGGTCTTCCGCTCCCGGTACTCGGCGAGCCGGGCGTCGGCCCCGGCCCGGTCGCGGTACTCGAACACCGCGACCCGCTTCAGCCCGCCGTCGCACACCGCCCACCTGGCGACCGTCCGCGGCGGAACCTTGACCAGTCGCTTCCGCACCCGCGGCTTGGCCGGCGCCTTGGGGACCTTGGCCGCCTTCGCCGCGGTCTTGCGAGCGCGAGGCTTCTTGGCGGGGGCCGGCGTGTCGTCGTCGTCTACCGTGGGGGCGTCACTCTCGGCGGCCTCGAGTTGGTCGTGCTCGTCGCGCAGAGCGCGGCGGCTCAGGGTACGCCCGGCCATAGTGGGACTCGTGGGTGGAATGGCGCGGCCGCCCGGGACGAGTCCGGTGGGCGGCCGTGGCGGCGATCGCGGGAGTTAGAACACCCGCTCCGCACACTTGATGTCGGCCACGTCCAGGAGTTGGGACTTCTGGTGGAGGTGGTGGGCACCAGGGATGAAGAGCACTCCCCGGTATCATAACCGCGAACTGGTGCGAAAACTAGAGCAAAAGTTAAAATATCCGGCCCGCCGCGCCGCGATGAAAACGCGGAACGGCTCGACTGTCAGCCGGGGGGCACGGCCGAGACCCCAGGACTGGCGTCCGGGAGAACCCGGCGGAGCTCGGCCATCCAGCGGGCGAAGAGCGTCCGGTAGTCGGCCGCGCGCCGGCCGTCGGGCGGGGCGACGGCCTCGACCTCGGCCCGGACCCCGACTCCCGCCTCGCGGTGCTGGAGTTTGATGACCGCCCGGTAGGGGAGCCAGCGTTGCGGTGCCAGCCGCCCGAACACGGGGCTGAACCAACCGGCTTCGCGGCGGGCGTGAACCTCCCCGCTCTGCTCACCCGTCACCCGCATCCCGCGGCCGCGGAGGAAGGTGGTCACCGCGGCCTGAAGCCCGCCGACCGACCCGGTCGTGGTCCACCCGTCGCTCGCCCGTTCCATGCCGCCCTCGCCGGTGAGTGGGGCCGCGGCCACTCGTCCGCGGCCCGGTCCCACCCGACACCATGCACGTCCGGCGCCGTCACGACACAATCGCGCGCGTCCCGCGCGGGACGGAGTCGCCGGAGGTGCCCCGGGCCAGCCGCTCGGCCTCGCCCTCGCTCGCGATGCCGGCGCGAATCAGGCGGTTGTGGCCCGGGGCCGCCGTCTCCAGCGCCTCCCACGCGGCCTGGTCGCAGACGGCGTTCGGCCCCGTCGGCTGCCCCTTCACGGCCGCCTGGTACACCACCCACGCGTTGGACCGCTGCGACTGTCGGAACGTTTTCATCGCGTCTCCTCGCCCGAGGGAAGCCCGGGCTACCTCATAGTATCGGCGAACCGTGAGGTGCGGGGTCAGGAATCGCGGAACCGGCGGACACCTGGGGCGTCGGGGCTGTGCTAGGATGCACCGCCGTGCGTCCGGTCCCTCCGTCGGGAAAGTGGCATGTCGTCTTCGGTCGTCACGCCCGCGCACCGGGCCGAACCTGCCGAGTCCTCGTTCCTCGTCGGCTGCTCGATCGGGGTGGTGCTCGGCGGGGCACTCGCACTTCCACTCTGCGTTTGGCTGCTGAAACTGTAACGCGAGGCCGCGCCCTCCTCGCCGGTTCTTCCCGGCTGGCGTCGCACCCCGCGGCTTGCTATCTGCTCGTGGCCCCCTTCGCCCGGTACCGAGGTGTTCGATGAATCTGTCGCGGCGTGAGAAGTTGGACCGCGAGTCGAAAGCCCGGGGCGGTAGTCGGAAGGCTCCGGCCGCCGTCGCCGATCCCGAACCGGTCCCGCCGCCTGCCCCCCTGCCGGAGGCCGAGCCACCGGCTCCGACTCCTGTCGCTGCGACGGAGCGGCCGAAGCAGCCCCGGTTCGTGCGACCGGCGGCGGAGAAGCGGGCGGCCACGAGCCCCACGACGCAGTCGCCGCCGACCACAAGTCTGGCGGGTAAGGTCATGTCCCGAAACCTGACGGTGGCGCCGAAGGGCGCGGCCGGCGGGGCCAATGGGCCGCAGGCATCCCGGGGGCCGATCGCCAACACCAAGAAGAGCCCGGCCGGCCGGCGGAAGTAGCCGCCGGCTTGACCAATTGTCGTGGCCGGCGAACATTGGCATGGTTTAAAAATTCGGAAACTGTTAGGGTGTAGTTGCACGCGGCGAATTTCCGCCGCCCACTTCGGCCCTACGGTCTCCCCCCATGTCCGCCTGGAAGGTCCTCCTGATCGTCGTGCTCGCCTGCGCGTCCCTCGGCCTGGCAATGGCAACCGTGGCGATCCCCATCGCCCAGACCGGCGGCGACCGCTGGGTGTGGCTGGGCGGCCTCCTGTCGTCCACGCTCGTGACCGGAACGCTACTCGGGCTGTTCCTCCGGTACGCCGGGAAGTCCCTTGACATGCCGCCCCGGTGGGCGGCCAAGCACCTGACCAGCCGCTGACCGGTGCGGCCGTGCGTGCTGATGAAATCACGGATTCTGAAGCGAATCGGAAACACTCGGGGCCGGCTTGTAACGTGGTAACTCTCCGATTCGAATCCGGGCGAATCGACATCTCCCCCGCACCCGCGGGGGTTTTTTGTTCCCCCCGCGACGGCTATCCTGATTCCCATGCCTCCCCCGCTCGTCCGGGTCGCTGGAATCATCGCCGCGCTCGCGGTCGTCGCCGCGGGCGTGTGGTGGCTTTGGCCGCGGCCGAAGCCGGCGGTCGAACCCGCCGCGCCTGACGCGGCCGCGAGCCCGTACCTCAACACGCGGCCCGGCGTCGCCTACGTCGGCTCCGCCGTCTGCGTCGGCTGCCACGACAAGGACCACGCCTCGTACCAGAAGACCGGCATGAGCCGGTCGGCCGCCCCGGGGGCGGCGCCCGAGGCGCCGGACGGCACCTTCGAGCACGCGGCGTCCGGCCGCCGGTTCGAGGTGCGGCGGGTGGACGGCACGCCGCGGCACCGCGAGTTCTTCCTCGACCCGGCCCGCGCCGACACGCCCCTCACCGACCTGCCGGTGGCGTTCG
This sequence comes from Gemmataceae bacterium, assembly GCA_046350095.1. Taxonomy (GTDB): domain Bacteria; phylum Planctomycetota; class Planctomycetia; order Gemmatales; family Gemmataceae; genus Urbifossiella. The sequence goes on along the minus strand of JAXMBA010000006.1, from coordinate 307,360 downwards.
CCCTCGGCTCCGGCCGGCACGCCCAGACGTTCGCCTGCGACGCCGACGGGTTCCTCGCCGAGTCGCCCGTGACGTGGTACGCCTCCCGCCAGGGGTGGGGCATGTCGCCGGGGTACGACAAGCCCGCCCACCGCGGGTTCGAGCGGCCGATCGGTCCGCTGTGCGTGTACTGCCACATCGGCCGCGTCGAGCGGCCGGACCGCAGCACCCACAAGTACCGGGTCGTCGAGGCGGCGATCGGGTGCGAGCGGTGCCACGGGCCGGGGGAGCTCCACGTCCGCCAGTGGCAGGACACGCCCGGCGAGCACCCGGCCCACGACGGCCCCGGCGACCTCACCGTCGTGAACCCCCGCCGGCTGCCGCGGGCGCTCGCCGAGGCCGTCTGCCAGCAGTGCCACCTGGCCGGCGACACGTTCGTCTCGCCCCCCGGCCGCACCATCGCCGACTACCGCCCCGGGTTGCCGCTCGAAGACTTCCACATCGTCTACAGCCTCGTCGACCCCGACCGCGGGATGACGGTCACCGGCCACGTCGAGCAGATGCACCAGAGCAAGTGCTACCAGCGCTCGGGGACGCTGACGTGCGCGACGTGCCACAACCCGCACGGGTTCCCGGACGCGGCCGGGCGCGCGGCGCACTACCGCGGCGTGTGCCTGACCTGCCACGCGGAAGCCGCTTGCAAGTCCCCGCCCGCGGCCCGCCGCGCCGCCGACCCCGAGAACGGTTGCGTCCGCTGCCACATGCCGACCGGGGGGACGGACATCCCGCACGTCGCGTTCAGCCACCACCGCGTCGGCATCCACACCGCCGCCGCCGCTCCCCAGCCGCCGCGCGGGAGCGCCCGCGAGGCGCTGGAGCCGTTCCACGACCTGTCTCGGCTCGGCGAGCCGGCCCGCAAGCGCGCCCTCGGGATCGCGTACACGAAGGGCGGGGCGCACACCGAGATCGGCCCGGCGGCCCGCGACCTGACCCGCCGCGGCCGCGACCTGCTCGCCGAGGCCTGGGACGCCGGCGCCCGCGACTCGGAGGTCGCGGCGTCGCTGGCGGTCACCGGGTTCCGACTCGGCCTCCCCGACGCCCGGGCCTACGCCGAGGTGGCGCTGAAGGACGCCGCACTCGACCCCGAGCCCCGCACCGACGCGCTCTTCCTCCTCGGCGACGACGCCTTCCGCCGCGGGGACTACGCGGCCGCCGCCGACCACTTCCGGGAACTCACCCGCCTCCGCCGCACGTCCGCGGACTGGAGCTACCTGGCCCGCTGCGAACTGGCCCGCGGCCGCCGCGACGAGGCGCTCCGGCTGTTCGAAACCGCCGCGTCGATCGGGAGCATGAACCCGCGGCTGCGGCTGGACCTCGTCGAGTTGCTGGAGCGCGGCGGCGACCGCGACCGCGCCGCCCGGCACCGCCGCCTCGTGCCGTGAGCCCGTCACGGCACCGGCAGCACGACGCGGTAGCCGGTGTACGCACTCTTCTCGCGGGCGAACTGCGTCTGCGGCTCGTCGCGCTCCAGGTCCATGTCGGCGAATGTCAGCGGCGTACGCAGGAAGTACGCCCGGCCGCGCAACACCACCCGCGCCTCCGGCTCGAACGAAGTGCCCTCGACCACCTGCGGCGGCTGTCCGCGGCCGGGCAGGATGGCGGCGGTCCACTCGCGGCCGTTGCCGCCCATGTCGAGGAGGCCGAGCGCGTTCGCGGAGCGGTCGGCGTCGGGCCCGGTGGCGGGGGCGGGTTCCTTGAGCCCGACGCGCGCCGCGCCGCCGACCCGCAGGGGGCCGGTCAGCCCGGCGCGGTCGTGGAAGCCGGCGGCGTGGTCCCACTCGTCGGGCGTCGGCAGCCGCCCGCCCATCGCCGCGGCGACGGCGGCGGCCTGGTTCGCGGTCACGTTGACGACCGGCGCCGCGGGGCCGCCGGGCTGCTCGCGGTCCGGGTCGGGCACGCCTGCGGCCTTGCACGCCTCCTGGTGGAGTTGGTTCCACACCTTCGCCGCGGCCACGTAGAACGGCATCGGCGTGCCCGGCCCGCCCGTCGGCGTGATCAGCCGGAAGCGGAGGGTCTCGGACCCGCGCGTCACCGTCACCCACTGCGGCGCGAGCCGCCCGTCCAGGAACGTGACCAGTTCCGCCCCCGGCTCCGCGACGGCCCCGGCGGGCGTGGCCGTCTCGCCGGCGCGAGACCCCCCCTTCCCTGCGAAGAAGCCGAAGTAGCCACCCACCCCCAGGAGCACGACGGCCGCTGCCGCGGCGGGGATCGGCCACTTCGGCCGCGGCTTGACCGCGGCAGTGTCGTACCGCACGACCGCGCGCCCTTCGGAATCGGCGAGGGCGGCGGCGAAGGCGGCGCACGTGGGGTAGCGGTCCTCGGGCTTGCGGGCCATCGCCTTCCGCAGCACCGCCCGCTCGGCCTCCGGGATCAGGTCGTCGAAGCCGAACTTCCCCTCGACGTGGGCCGCCATCACGCCGTCGGCGGCGAACGCGAACGGGGTCTTCCCCTGCCGCAGTTCGACGTAACTGACCGCGAGGGCGTACTGGTCGCTGGCCGGGCCGCCCTCGCCGAGCCAGATTTCCGGGGCCATGAACGCCGGCGTACCCGCGAAGCTGACCGCCTCGACCGCCGCCGCCTGGTGCCGCACCAGCCCGAAGTCGGCGACCTTGGCGTGCCGGTTCACCACCAGGATGTTGTCCGGCTTCACGTCGCGGTGGGTAATCTGCTTCTGGTGGAGGTAGTCGAGCCCCTCGGCCGACTCGCGGAGGTAGACCAACAACTCGTCCAGCGGAATGCCCGGCTTCCCGTCGGCGATGCACTCCTTCATCCGGCCCCGGAGCGTGCCGTCGGCCAGTTCGGTCACGATGTACAGCTTGTTCCCGCCGACCCAGAAGTCCTCGGTGGCCAACAGGTACGGGTGGCGGAGGTTCTTGATGAGTTCCAGCGACTTCAGCTCGCGCTTGGCCGTGTCCTGGTCGGCCGGCTGGTGCAGGACCTTCACGGCCTTCTCGATGCCGCTCGGGTTCTTGCGGGCGAGCCACACCTCGCCGAACGTGCCGCGGCCGAGCTGGCGCACCAGCTCGTACTGCTGGGCGACCGACACCACGGCGTCGGTGCGGTCGGCCTCCGTCGCCGGCACCGGCGGCGGCGGGCCGACCTGGCCGGCGGTGCGGGTCGCCTCGGCGTTCGTGCCGGAGGCGTCGACCGGGGGGCGGTCGCCGGTGTTGACCTGCGTCTGGTCGGGCTGGTTCATCGGTGCGTCCGCGGGGGTGGGGCCATTCTAACACCCGCCGCCTACCCTGACCCCACACCACAAGGGCGCCCCCATGTTTCGCGCCGCCGCGATCGCCGCTCTCGTCCTCGCAGCGCCGGCGGCCGCCCAGCAGGCCGACCGCCGCAGCCGCGACGAGCCCGAGGTCGTCGTCGAGGCCGGCGGCCGCGTCGGCACCTGCGACGCCGTCGTCTTCGACAAGGCCGGCAAGTTCCTTTTCGCCGCCGGCGACGACAAGGTCGTCCGCGTCTGGCCGGTGACCGCGAAGGGGCTCGACACCGACCCGGCACGCGCCCGCGTGCTGCGGTGGCGGGCGTGGCGCGAGCAGCGCGGCGGCATCAAGGCGATTGCCGTGTCGCCGGACGGGGCGCTCGTCGCCGTCGGCGGCCTCGGCATGCGGCCGAGCACCGTCGCCGTCATCGACCGCGACACCGGCGACCTGGTCGGGCTGACGTGGCCGAAGTCGCGGCCCGGCATCGACAACTTCAACGCGGTCACGGCGGTCGCGTTCTCGCCGGACGGGAAGCGCGTCGGCTTCGGCACGGCCGACGGCAGCCTGTGGGTGTGGGAGCCGAGCCTACTGAAGGAGCACGCCCCGGACGCGCCGCCGTCGCCGCGGCCGCTGTGGGCCGGGCGGCACGAGGTGCGAAAGCTACCGGACGACACGCCCGCCGAGTTCAACATCCCCCGGGCCGTCCGCTTCACCGACGCGACGACGCTGGAGTCCGTCGCGCAGAGCGGCGAGGTGCGGTCGGCGGGGTTGGCGGCCGGGCTCGGCGACACGGCGGACGGCCCTTCGGCGACGACGGGGCGCTTCCACGTGAACGACCCCGGACCACGGTTCCCGGTCAGCCGCGCGGCGTGGTCGGCCGACGGCCGCTGGCTTGCGGCCGCCGCCGCCGGGCCGCAGGTGCGGATCGCCTCCGCCGACGGGAAGGAGCGGCACCGCCGAGACCTGGCCGAGGGCCGCTTCCCGCGCAGCCTCGCGTGGGATCCGAAGACCGGGAAGCTCGCCGTCGGCGTGGCGGAAGTGCTGCCCGCGGCCGAGGGGAAGCCGCGCTTCTACGCCGAGGGGCGAGACGACATTCACCTCTACGACCCGCCGCCGGCAGGCGACGCGAAGCCCGCCATTCTGCCGTACACCGGCCCGGCCGAGGCGATCTCGTTCCACCCCGACGGCCGCCTCGCCATCGCCGGCGGCGACGCCGACGAGGTGACGCTCACGCCGATCGGCGGGCCGGCGGTCACGGTCCGCGGGGCCGGGCGGCGGAACTGGGCCGTGAACCTTTCCGCCGACGGGAAGGTGCTCGGCGTGCAGACCGCCCGCACCCCGCGCGCCACCGACCCGAACGCCCGCGGCGCCGGCGACTGGACGAAGTTCGACCTCGACCGCCTCGCCCCCACCCGCGCCGACACGAACTGGGTCGGCGTCCTTGCCGGTGCCGACGGCTGGCGCGTCGAGCCCGACCCGGACTCGCGCTACCTCCTTCACGCCGTCCTGTCCCGCCCCGGGGCGCCGGACGTGAAGCACGCGCTGGCGCTCGACGTGAACCGCGACCAGGCGCCGACGTGTTTCACATTTCTGCCCGCCCGCGACGGGAAGCCGACGCGCGTGATCGTCGGCCACTACTACGGCGCGTCGCTGTTCGAGTTGCGACCCGAGGGCGCCGTCCGCTCCCGGCTCTACACCGGCCACGCCGGCGAGGTGCTATCGGTCGTCGCGGCCGCGGACGGCACGTGGTTCGTCACCGGCGGGGCGGATCACACAGTCGCCGCGTGGGGCCTTACCGACTGGGGTTCGCGGAACAATCTTGGCGCGGTCGTGGACGTGCGCGAGGGCGTGCCGGCCGTCACCGCGGTGGACACGGGTTCGCCCGCGTGGGAGGCCGGGTTGCGCGTCGGCGACCGGCTCGACTTCCTCGCCGTCGGCGGGCAGCCGCTGTACGAGCGCCGCGCGGGGCGGAAGGAAGCCGGCACCGCCGACGAAGCGGCGAAGGCGCTGGCGAGCCCGGCGTCCGGGACCGAGTTGTTCCTGGGCCTGGCGCAGCCGGGGCAGCCGCGGCGTGAGACGCTCACGACGGTGCGGCAGCGGCCGGTGTGGAAGTGGTTCGCCGGGTACCACGACGGCGGCCGGCTCACCGAGTGGGTGGCGTGGTCGTGGCACGGCTCGTACTACCACACCGCCAGCGCCCACGGCGACCGGCTCGTCGGCTGGCACGTCAACGCCCCCACGCCCGGGGTGCGGCCCGAGTTCTACCCGCTGCAACAGTTCGAGAAGCAGTTCCACCGGCCGGACGTGATCGAGAAGCTGCTCGGCGCCCGCGACCTGCCCGGGGCACTGAAACTCGCCCTCGGCGAGAACCCGGTGCCGCGGTCGTTCACGCAGGTCGAGCCCGCCCCGGTGCGGATCGGCGTGAGGGAAACGGAGGCGGGGCCGCAGGGCGTCACGGCCGGCGTGGTGGTGCGGAAGCGCGGGTCGAACGTGGACCTGCTGCCGGAGCGCGTCGAGTTGTGGCTGAACGACCACCGCTACAAGTCGTGGCCGGCCGGCGGCCGGGACGAGTTCGACGAGACGGTGAAGGTTCCGCTGGCGGCGCTGCGGGCGGGCGAGAACCGGCTCGCGGTGGTGACCTACAACGCGCTCGGCGGCCGGGCCGAGGACTCGCGCGTGGTGCGGAACCCGCGGCCCGCACCGCCGACGGACCTCGTGGCCGTGTCGGTCGGCATCAACGACTACTCCGGGCACCGCAAGGCGGCCGGCGGGGCGCGGGCGCTCGGCGACCTGAGCTTCGCCGACAAGGACGCGCGCGGCGTCGCCGCCGCCTTCCGCGGCTACGAGGGCGGCTGCTTCAAGCAGGCCCGCATCGACCTCCGCCTCGACGCCGACGCCACCCGCGCGAAGCTGCTCGCCGCCATCGACAAGGCCGCGGCGACGGCGAAGCCGGACGACCTGATGGTCGTGTTCTTCGCCGGCCACGGCGACCTGCTGGGCGCGGACGCGAAGGCCGGCGGCGGCGGCGACCGGGCGCGCGGCGTGGTGACGGGTGCGGGGCGATTCGTGCTGTGCGGCCCGGACTACGCGCGGACCGCCGCCGAGAAGACGGGGCTGGCCGCGGAGGAGTTGTTCGCCGCGCTGGCGAAGGTGAACTGCCGACAGGTGGTACTTCTGGACGCGTGTCACTCCGGGGAGGCCGCGGCCGCAAACCTGGTGCGGCGGTGCGTGCCGGACGGGCACGGCCCGTTCGTGGTGTGCAGCTGCGACCAGGGGCAGCTCTCCTACGAGCACCCGCGCGTCGGCGGTGGGGTCTTCACCGCGGCGCTCCTGGACGCCCTCGGCCCCGGGTTCCGCCGCGCCGACGCCGACACCGACGGGGCGCTCGGCGGCGACGAGTTGGTGGAGTACGTGTCGGGCCGCCTGCCGGTGCTGCTGCGGGCGGCCGGGCAGCGCGACGACGCCCAGCAGCCGATCACGTTCCCGCGCCGGCCCCCGCCGGCGGCGGTGGTGAGTCGCTAACCGACGCCGCGAGCGGCGAAGCCCGAGTCCCGAGCCATGACACTCACCGCCGTCCTCCTTCTCGCCGCCGCCCCCGCCGCCCCCGACCTGTCGCCCCGCGACCGCGGCGACCTGGCGGTCCGCGCGCGCGACATCCTCAAGCGCCACTGCGCCGCCTGCCACGGCGACAAGCCGCGCCGCGGCGACGTGTCCGTCCTCGACCACCCGAAGCTCACCGCCCCCGCGTACCCCGTCCCGCTCGTCAACACGGCCGACCCGCCGAAATCACTGCTGCTCGACCTCGTCCGCGACGGCTCGATGCCGCCCGGCGGCCGGCCGCGGCCGACGAAGGAGGAAGTGAAGGCGCTCGCCGACTGGGTCGCGGCCGGCGCCCCCGGCTACCCGCACACGTTCGACGACCGCTTCGCCGCCGACGCCGCCTTCGCCGACTGGCTGGCGAGGGGCGACGCCGACAAGCCGGCGACGCGCTACGTTTCGCTCGCGCACCTCGTCCGCGACGGGGCCGCGCCGCCGGACCTGAAGGACGCCGAGCAGAAGTTGCTCGCCGCGCTCCAGCGGGCCAGCGGCAAGGACGTGCCGCTGGTCCCCGCCGACCCCTCCGCGACGGTGTTCCGCCTCGACCTGCGCGCGGCCGGCTGGGACAAGGGCGATCTGTTCGACCGCGTCGAAAAGGGGGGCGTGAAGAACAACGCCCACCCCCTCACCGCGTTCGACGTAATCCTGTTGGAGTACCCGTTCGCCGACGCGACGTGGGCCGGCGACCCCGGCAAGAATCTGACCCGTCTGACCGGCGTCCGCAAGGTCCCAGTGGTCCGCGGCGACTGGCTCTCCGAGGCGCTCGCCCCGGGTGCGTCGCTGACGACCGACGTGCGGAAGCTTGTCGAGTTGCTGACGCCGGGCGACCCGCCGTGCGGCCCGCGGCCGGGGCGGTTCTTCGGCGGCCCCGCGGCCGGCCCGCCCGAGTCGTGGTACGGCGCCGACGCCGACGACCCCGCCTTCAAGGCCGAGGTAGTAGCCGGCGAAGGCTTCCAGACGCGCCGGGCGGAGGTGAAGGCGCGCGAGCCGTTCAAGCTCCGCGTGACCGCGACCCGGCCGCTGCGGTTGCTGGCGCTCCACGTCCAGTCCGACGGCTACACGAAGTTGCAGGTGCTGGAGCGCGCCGCGGTCACCGCCGAAACGACGCTCCTCGGCCCGCGGACGAACGCGCCGTTTTCGGTGACCCCGAGTAGCGACGAGGATTCCAACACGGACTACTTCGTGCTGTTCGCCTCGGACGTCGAGGTGCCAACGCCGACCGTCCTACGAAGTCGCCACAACCCGTTGTGCGAGGACAACCGGCGGCAGCCGATCTCGCGGTTCCTGTTCGAGCCGGCGGGCTCAAAAACCGACCCGCCGCGGCTCATCCGCCGTGTCGTCCCGGTGACCGTGCGGAAGTAGCGACTCGTTCACGAGTTCCGGAACCGCGCCGCATCCCCTTCAGCACAACACGAGTTCGTCCAGTTTTTTTGCTCCCACGGAACCCGTGCGGGGATGTGGGCACAAGGATCCCCACACCACGAAACCGGTTGTGAAGCTGTACCGCCTGTAACGCCGCCGTGGGGCAACACGCTCGTTCTCCCCCCGGGCCGGATCGACCGACCGGGCCGTCCGTGCCGATTCAGCAGGGTGATGCGACGGTTCCGGATTGACCCGCCGGGAGGGGTGGCGATGCAGCTGCGGATGAAGACGGCGGTACTGGCCTTCTCGCTTCTGCCGGCCGCGGCCCAGGCGCAACCACTCGACCGGTCGCCGACGAGCTTCATCTCCGTGTTCGAGCAGGAGGCGCAGCCGAAACAGCCGCCGGCCGTGCCGAAACAGCCCGACCCCAAGCTGCCCGACCCCAAGCTGCCCGACCCGAAGGCGCCGAGCCCGGTCGACCGGCTGCTGGCCCCAGCGTTCGCCAGCGGTACAGAGGCCGGCGGGTTCGCGGCGCGGTCGTACAACGAGAACTTCGACGGCGACAACCTCGGCGTCTTGTACCGGCAGTTGCGGGTCGTCGGCTTCAGCACGATTCCCGTGCCGGGCGGGTTCACCCAGCAGATCGTCGGCACGACGCAGCGGCAGGTCGGCACCACGCCGCGGGTGATCGGCTACAACCGGACGATCATCGTCACCCAGGAAGGCGGCTCCGGGGGGTCCGGCCAGCCGATCGTCATCACCACGCCGGTGGTGGTGCAGGACCCGGTGTACGTGCTCGACCCGGTGATCGTGACGACGCCGACCACCGCCGGGGTCGTGGTGCCGCGGACGGCGCAGGTGCTGCTGCCGGCGGCGTCGCGGTACAGCGGCATCCAGATCACCGACAACGACTCCCCGCGGCCGACCGACCGCCTGTACTTCGGCTACCAGTTCTACTCGGACGCCGGCTACTCGCTGAACCCCGCCACCGGCGGCTCGGACGTGCAGCGGCAGATGGCCGGGTTCGAGTACACGCTCCTCGACGGCGACGCCTCGGTCGGGATGCGACTCCCCTACATGCAGCAGTACGGGCCCGTCGGGTACGCGTCGCAGACTGTGGGCGACCTGTCCGTGCTGTTCAAGTACGCCTTCTACAACGACCTGGAGACCGGCAACCTGGCGTCGGCCGGCCTCGTGGTTACCACGCCGACCGGCGGCGGCGGCAGCGACGTCATTCTCCTGGACGGCTCGGCCGCCCCGCACTCGACGCTGTTCCAGCCGTGGCTCGGGTTCGTGCGGATGTTCGACGCCGGGTACGTGCAGGGGATCACGAACCTGATCGTGCCGACCGACTCGCGCGACCCGACCGTGTACGGGGCGAGCCTGGGCGTCGGCTACTTCGCGTACCAGAACCCCACCGGCATCCTGACCGGCGTCATCCCGCGGGCCGAGGTCCACCTGCGGACGCCGTTCAACCAGCGCGACCCGAACGGCCTGGTGTACTTCCCCGACCAGGTGAACGTCAACGGCGGCCTGACCCTGCGGTTCGGTCGCACGGCCCTGAACGCCGGCGTGAGCGTGCCCGTGGTCGGCCCCCGGCCGTGGGCCGTCGAGGCCATGAGCTTTCTGAACGTCAACTTCTGACCGGCCGCGGCCGGCACCCACCTCAGCAGTCCAATCCGAACACCCTTCCGAGCCGTCGGGATGGTGTCGGCCGGCCCGGTCGCCGCCACCGGCACGCGCCCGCGCGGCGCTGCCGGCCGGTCGGGTCGTACCACCGCCGGCGCCGGACCGCGCACCGGTTTTCGCCCGCCCGTCGCCCCCGACCGGCTACAGTTGGTAGGCGCCCGCCGCCGGACATCCGAAGGATTTGGCCATGCCCCCGCGTCCGCTCGCCCGCCCGTTCCGCGTCGAACCGCTCGAAGACCGCGTCACCCCGACCGTCACCACCGACTTCACCGGCGGCACCCTGACCGTCACCCTCGGCGACGCCGGCGACGCCGCCACGGTCACCGGGACGGGGGCGGGCGCCGACCTGTCGGTGGCCGGCACCGGGCTCGCAGCGACGCCGTTCTCGGGCGTGACCGCGCTCGTCGTCGTGGACGGCGGCGGGAACGGCAACCAGTCCGTGACGTTCGACGACGCGGCGGCCGGGACGGGGATCAACCTGGCCGGCGCCATCTCCGTCAACGGCGTCGAGTCCGTACGGGTGGCGACGCTGAACGGCGACCTGCGGGCGCTGTCGTTCGGCGTCGAGAACGCGCTGGCGGGCGTGACGCTGGTGGCCGGCGTGACGACGACCGGCGACGCCGGGCAGTTGTACCGCGCCCCCGTGACGATCGGCGACCCGCTCGTGCCGACCGTCACCGGCGTGACGCTGGACGCGGGCTCGGCCGGCGGCGTCGAGTTCGCTCAGACGGTGAACGGGGCCACGACCGACGCGTACAGCCTGACGGTGAACGCGGGGTCGGCGACGAAGCCGACGCAGTTCGGCGGCCAGGTCGGCGGCACGGCTCGGCTCACCACGCTCACGACGGACGCGGCGGGGTTCACGCTGTTCGCCGCGAACGTGACGACCCGCGACGGGCAGACCTACAACGACCCCGTCCGCGTCGGCGGCACCTCCGCCGTGCCGGTGAGCACGGTCATCTTCTCCTCGACGGCCGGCGGCGTGTCGTTCCTCGGCACGCTCGACACGGCGGCCACCGCCGCGAGTCCGGTCGGCGTGGTGGTGAACGCCGCACTGCTGACTCGGTTCGCCGCCGAGGTCGGCGGCGTGTCGCGGCTCAACTTCCTGACCACCGACGCCGGCGCCGGGAGCAGCACGGAGATCGGCGGGAACGTCACCACGACGGGCAACCAGACCTACGGCGACGCCGTGACCGTGGCGGGGGCCGCCGTGACGCTGTTCTCGTCGGCCAACGGCGCGATCAGCTTCAACAGCACCCTGTCCGGGGCCGTCGCCGACACCACCGCGCTGACGGTGAATACGGGCGGACAAACGTCGTTCGCCGACGACGTGGGCGGCACCCGGCTGCTGAGCCTCACGACCGACGCCGCGGGGTCCACGACCGTCGGCGCCGGCGGCCCGCTCGTCCTCGTCACCACGGCCGGCGGGCAGACGTTCAACGACGCCGTGACCGTGAACGGCGACGCCGTGCGGTTCGAGTCGACGAACGCGGGCGACGTCAAGTTCGCGTCCGCGCTCAATGGCGCGAGCGCCGGCGCCTCCGCGCTGACCGTGACCACGGCCGGCACGACCACGTTCGGCCTCGGCGCCGGGGCGACGACGAGGTTGCTGAGCCTCACCACCGACCCGCTCGGCACCACCGTGCTCGGCGGCTCGGTGACGACAAACGGCACGCAGTTCTACGGCGACCCGGTGACGGTCACGCCGGGCACGGGCGTGACGACGGTGACGCTGTCGAACACGGCGGCGGCGGGGGGCCCGATCCAGTTCGGCGGCACGATCACCGGCGCGTCGGCGGTCCCCGTCGTGATCCAGGCCGCGGGGAACGTGGTGCTCGGCGGGGCGGTGACGCTGTCGGCCGCCGGGTCGGCGTTCACGGTGCAGGCGGGTACGTCGGCGACGGGGCAGGTGCAGTTTACAACCCCGAACACACTCGTCCGGGCCGACAGCCAGACGTACCGCGCGGGTAACGGCCCGGGCGGGCTGACGACCGCGACCGTGAATCTCCGCGCCACCACGCCACAGCTGCGGAACGCGGGCGGTACGGCCGCCCCGGTCGCGTTCGTGATGCGGCAGGACGAATCGATCACGGACGCCTCGCTGCCGGCGGCGAGCCAGTTCGGCGGCACCTTCCCCCGCTCCGTCTCGCTCGTCTCCGACGACGGCTCGCTGACGCTGGCGAGCACCAGCATCGCCGGGGCGCAGACGACCGACGTGCTCCTGTCCGCCGACGGCGCGGTGACGCTCAACACGGCCGTGTCCGCGCCGACGGGCACGGTGCGGCTGAACTCCGTGACCGGCGCCGTGACGCAGGGCGCCGCGGGCACCATCTCCGCCGCGGCACTCGGCGTGCGGGCGGCGACGGGCGTGACCTTGAACGCCGCCCCGAACGCCGTCGGGCTCGTCGCGATTCGGTCGGCCGCGGGAGTACTCGCGTACGCGACGGCGACGTCGGTCACCGTCGGCACGGTCGCGGCGGACCCGCGTACCGGCCTGTTCTCGCTCACGAGCGGCCTGCAAACGACGGGCGCCGCGGTGGACGTGAGCGCGGCCGGGTCGGGCGCGCTCGACCTGACGATCTCCGGGCCCGTGGCCGGCAGCGCGGCGACCGCGACCGGCGGCGGCGGGGACGACCGCGTGACGGTGAACTACTCACTCGGCGGCAGCCTGCCGAACGGGCTGACGTTCACCGGCGCCGGCGGTACCGACACACTGGCGCTCGCGGACGTCGGCGCGACCGCGGCCCACACGTACACGGTGAACGGCACCGTCGTCCGCGACTCGGCCCCGGCCATCACCCTGTCCGGCGTCGAGGCGGTGTCTCTCACCGGCGGCGACGCGGCCGACACGTTCGCCGTCACGCCGGACGCGAACTACACCGTCGCCGTCGCAGCCGGCAACCCGATCACGGCCGCCGGCGACTCGCTGACGGTCAACCTCGCCGGCACCACGGCCCCGGTACTGACGACGACAAAGACGGCCTCGGGCCTCCAGGGCTCCGCGGCGTTCGGCAACCGGCAGTCGGTCACGTTCTCCGGCGTCGAGTCGCTCACGCCGTCGGCCGACGTGCGCGTCAGCATGTCCGGCCCGACCGACGTCCGCAGCGGCGAGACGGGCACGTACACCGTCACCGTCATCAACGCCGGCCCGGCCGCCGTGACCGGCGTGCCGCTGACCGACGTGATTCCGACCGGCCTGAGCGCGACGTGGACCGCGACGGCGACCGCGGGTTCGTCCGTCGCGGCGACCAGCGGCAGCGGCGACGTCGGCACCACCGCCGACATCGCCGTCGGCGGCACGGTGACGATCACGCTGAAGCTCACCGTTTCGGGCTCCGCCCGCGGAACGGTCACGAACACCTTCACGGCCGGGAGCGCGGCAACGGTCTTCGAGCTCGACCCGTCGAACAACGCGGCCTCGACGACGATCACGACCGGGACGACGGACGTTTTCGCCGTCGGGGCCGGGCCGGGCGGCGGGCCGGTGGTCGTGGCGTACAACCCGGACGGCACCGAGCGTTTCCGCCGGTTCGCGTTTGACACCGCCTACAGCGGCGGCGTCACCGTCGCCACCGGCGACATCACCGGCGACGGGGTCGAAGACGTCGTCGCCGGGTCGGCCGCGGGCGCGTCGCGTGTCACCGCGTTCGACGGCCGTACCGGCGCGGAACTGGCCACGTTCTTCGCATTCCCCGGCTTCACCGGCGGCGTGAACGTGGCGGTCGCGGGCGGCAAGATCGTCGCGGGCGCGGGCGTCGGCGGCGGGCCGGTCGTGGCCCTGTTCACGCTCGGCACCGGTGGCGTGACGGAGGTGGCCCGCTTCCTGGCCTTCGGCGCCGACTTCCGCGGCGGCGTCCAGGTTGGTGGGTCGGAGGAGCTGCTCGTGGTCGGCGCCGGCCCCGGCGGCGGCCCGCACGTGAAGGTGTTCGACGCCGCGACGCTGGCGGAGCGGTCGAGTTTCTTCGCGTTTCCCGTCGGCAGTACCGACGGCGTGACGGTGGCGGTCGGCGGCTCGGCCGCAGCGCCGACGATCCTGGTGGGTTCAGGGATCGGCTCGGTGCCGGTCGCGGTGACGATCGACGCCAACACGTTACAGCAGGTGGGCAGCTTCCAGGCGTTCGAGAGCACCTTCCGCGGCGGCGTCCGCGTCGCGGCCGGCGGCATCGTGAACGGCAAACAAACGACGGTCGTCGCGCCCGGCGGCGGCGGGTCGAGCCGCGTCCGCATCCTGGCCGTGGACAACACGCCGGTGAGCGACTTCTTCGCGTTCGAGTCGGCGTTCACCGGCGGCGTGTACGTCGGGTAGCCACTCGCGGCCCGGGGGCGCTGCGCCCGGGCTTTCAGCCCGGGCGCGGCGCGTACCAGTCGTCGCGCGTCGGCGGCAGGCCCGCGGTGCCGTCGGCGGCCGGCTTCACGAACAGCACCTGATTCAACTGGTACGTCCCGGCATCGAAGCCCATGCCGGCCCCGGCCATATACAGCCGGTAGATGCGGTACGTCGCCTCGTCAGTGATGCGAACCACTTCTTCGCGGTGCGCCTCCAGGTTCCGCACCCAGGCGTACAGCGTCCGCGTGTAGTGCTCGCGGATGTTCTCCACGTCCCGTGCCTCAAGGCCGGCCCGCGCCGCTTCGCCGACCACGAACGGCAGCGTCTGCAAGTCCCCGTTCGGGAACACGTACTTCCGGGCGAACGCGGTCCAGCGCGGGAACGGCGTGTGCGGCCGCAGGTTGATCGCGTGGTGCAGGTACACGCCGCCGGGCTTCAGCGCCCGCCCCACCGCCCGCATGTACGTCGGCAGGTTGCGGTTCCCCACCTCTTCCGTCATGCCGATGCTGGAGACGGCGTCGAACTCCGCGTCGTACTTCATCTCGCGGTAGTGGCAGAACTCGATCGAGATGCGGTCGGCCAGCCCCGCCTCGCGGTTCGCCTTGATCGCCCAGTCGGCCTGCTCGCCCGCGAGCGTGACACCGACCCCGGTGACGCCGTAGTTCTGCACCGCGTGCCGAAGAAGGCCGCCCCAGCCGCAGCCGATATCGAGCAACCGCTGGCCGGGCCGTAGCCGCAGCTTCCGGCAGACGTGGTCGAGTTTCTGCCGCTGGGCGTCGTCGAGGGTGTCGGTCGGTGAGCGGAAGTAGGCGCACGTGTAGACCATCGACGGGCCGAGGAACAGTCGGTAGAAGTCGCCCGGCCGGTCGTAGTGGATGCTGATGCCGCGGCGGTCGGCGTCGTTGCTCTGGTCGCCGCTACGCGGCCGGCCGATCTTCGACACGTCGCGCGGGTTCCGCTGCTTCGGCAGCTTCACGAGCAGCGCCAGGGTGCGGAGCTTCGCCGGCAGCGACAGGCCATTCATCACCCCGACGAGATGCCGGAGCCAGCCGACGAACGCGATCACGTCGCCCTCGACGTCGAAGTCGTCGAAGACGTAGGACTCGCCGAGGCCGACGCGGTCGAACGGCCAGAACATGGCCCGCGCCGCGCCGGCGTGCTTGAGCACCATTGTGAACGCCGCCGGCGGCCCGACCTGCCACGTCCGGCCGGTCCAGAACCGCGCCGCGACGCCGCCGGAGAAGCCCTTCGACAGCACCTCCAGCACGCGGACCGCGGCGTCAACCGCGGCGTCGTCCGACCCGGTCGCCGGCGTACCCATGCGCCACCCCGCGAGGCTTCGGTAACCCTCAGCCTAGCGACCGCGGCGGCGGCGGCCAACACGCCCGAACCAGTATCAGAACGCCTGCTGGACGCCGAACCAGAACTGGAACGGGGTGGCGTCGTTGATCGTCTTCGCCACGTCGAAGCGGAACGACATGCGCTCCAGGAAGCTGAAAAACGCCACGTCCGCGCGGAGGCCGGCGCCGAGCGCGTGGGCCACGCCGCCGACGCTCTGACCAGCGACGCCGACCTCACCCACGTCGTAGAACGCCACCGCCGTCAGGCCGCGCACGCCGATACTGTGGTCGAGGGCGTCCCACTCCGCATGCCGGATGATCGGGAGTCGGAGCTCCGCGTTGGCGACCCAGAGTGCGCTCCCCTGCCGCTGGGCCAGGTCGTAGCCGCGGAACAGCGTGCCGCCGCCGAGGGCGAAGAACTGCCCGCGGTCCGGGAACGCCATCATGCCGACGGCCCGACCCGCCAGCCGGACGCCGCCGACCTCGTCCGGCAGCGAGTAGACGCCGGCCAATTCCAAGCGGCCCTGCGCCATCCCGGTCCAGTCGGGCACCTCCGCCTGCCCGCCGGCGACCATCACGTCCACCCAGCCGCCGGACTCGGGATCCCAGTACGGCGCGTACAGGTTGCCGCGCAGGTGCCAGCCGACGTTCCACATCGCGTCCGGCCGCACGGCGCCTGGCGGGTTGGTGCGTGAGTACGGGAGGAAGTTGTCGGAGTAGACGGTGTACGCCTCGTGGTACAGCGCCGGGGGCAGGTACAGGCTCGACCCCTGTTGCAGCACCCACCGGTAGTACGCCGACGCCCGCTGCGGCCCGCCGCTGCCGTCGGTGTCGCCGAACGGGCCGGCGACGCGGCGCTCGTAGTTCAACCCGATCTCGGCCATCTCCAGCAGGAACGTGAGGTCCGCGCCCGCGACCAGGTCGCGGTAGTCGGTGCGAAACGCGGCGTAGACGCCACCCCGGGCCACGTTCGGCCGGTTCGCCCCGACCCGGAGCCCGGCCATCGTCGAGCGCGTGTACCACGGGTCCGGGTACGACACGCCCCACACCCAGGGCCCCGCGGTGATGTTCCAGCGGTCGTAGTCGCTGGTCAGGTCGGTCTCGTCGAGCATCGAGTACAGCGGCGTCACGCGCACGGTGTACTCCGGCCGCCAGCGGTTGTTGCCGGGCTCGGCGTCGAGCAGGACGCGGTCTGGGTCCACCTCCACCTGGGTCGGCACGGCCGGCAGGCGCGTCGAGACCTCCCACCGGTTGCCGCCGAGTGGCGTCACCGCGGCGCCGTCCGGGAGGAGCATTGGCGCGTCCGCGGCCGGCAGCGGCACCCGTACCACACGCCCGCCGGGGAGCGTGAAGCCGACCACCGTCGGCTCGCTGAACTCGCGGCCCTGCCGCACCACGACCGTCACGTCGCTGCCCGACCCGACGCGTGGCCCCGGGGACGGGACGGAATTCACGGACTCGATGGCCCAGTCGGTGAGCCCGCGGCCGTAGACCCAGCGGTCGAAGAATTCGCCCCAGTCGCGGCCGGTGTACGCCTCCAGTTCCGCGCGCAGGTCGGCGGCCTGGAGCACGCGCCAGCGGTACTTCGCCACCAGCCCGCGGGTGAAGTCGAGGAACGCGGCCTCGCCGAGCCGGTCCTCGATCATGCCGAACACCTTTGAGCCGCGGTCGTACGCCCCGGTGAACAGCCGGCTGAGGTGGCCGTACTCGGCGAGCGGCTGCGCGGCCGGCTGCATGTGCCCGTTCCGGATCGCGGCCTGTTGCGAACTGTACCGGTAGTTGTCGCGGCGGATGTTCGGCAGCCACTGGAGGCCGGCGGGCCACTCCGCGAAGGCGTTGTTCCTGCCGCGTTTGAAGTCGACGTAGCGGTGGGTGAAGTGGACCGCCGCGCCCTCGTCCATGAACGGCTCGGCGTACCCGTTCGTGCCGACGAGGTTGTACCACCACTGGTGGCACGTCTCGTGCGCGAGCAGGTACTCCACGTACCCGCGCATGGCCTTCGGCATCGCCATCACCCGCTCGTCCACCATCACGAGCCCGGCGCACTCGTTGCCGTTCCACCCGAAGTACGACTCGGCCAGAGTAAATTGCTCGTGCGGGAACGGGCCGAGCCAGTCGGAGAAGACGGGGATCGCCTCGGCGACGGTCTTCAGGATTTCGTTGGCGTACCACTCGTGCTCGGCGAACGCGTAACACCTCAGCGGTAGCGTGCGGCCGTCCGGCAACTGCGTGGTCGCGCGGAACTCGCGGTAGCGCTTACTGGCAAGTAGCGAGAAGTCGCGGCCGACGAACGGGCGGAATTCGACCGTGCGCCAGCCGTCCGCGACGGTCTCGGCCTTCGCAACCGCCGGGCAGACGAGCGTCTCGTCGGCCGGAAGCGTGATGCGGGCGGTGAAAACGCCGGCCTCGTTGAACCACGGCTGGTGCCA
Organism: Gemmataceae bacterium; assembly: GCA_046350095.1. Classification (GTDB taxonomy): domain Bacteria; phylum Planctomycetota; class Planctomycetia; order Gemmatales; family Gemmataceae; genus Urbifossiella. Next base: position 289,371 of record JAXMBA010000006.1, on the reverse strand, counting down.
CGGCACGAACGGCATCGGCCGCCAGCCGGTGTCGTCGCAGAATGCGAGCAGCGGAAGAGCGTTCGTGAGGAACGTGACGCCCAGCCAGTGGCCCCACCGACCCTGCTTGTTCGGGAGTTGCAACCGGATGCCGAGCTCGACCGTTACGGTCTCGCCGGGGGCGACCGGCTCGGGGAGCGGGACACGAAGCGTGGTGCGGTTCGCCTCGTCGTACTCGAATCGGAGGGCCACCGGCGCGGCGAGGTGCCGGCCGGTCTGAGCGACGAGCACGGCGTCGGTGAAGCGGCCGGCGTGTCCGTTACGGTCGAGCCCCTGAGAGGGCGGGACGCGGAGCATCTCCAGCGTGTTCGCAAACAACCGCTCGTCGCCCGGCGGGATCGAATAGTGCGGGTAAAAGTTGAACGCCAGGTCGGCGACAGGCCGCTTGGTCGCGTTCGTCCACGTGACGCGCTGACGGACCTCGGCCGAGTGGGCGGCCGTGTCGAGGCGCACGGCGACTTCGTAGCGCGGCAGCCACGCCGGCAACTCGGCCGCGTGTGCGTGTGACGCCGTGCCGGTCAAGGCCGCGAAGGCCAAGAGGGCAGGGACGAGCGAAGACGTAGCGACCGACCGCCTCACGGCACCTCTCGGGGCGCAAAGGGGGATCGCACGCTGATAGCAACGGCGGCGAATTTCGCCAGATCAACCCGGGCCGCGACGACGACACGGCAATCGGTCAACAGACCGTACGCCGGCGGGAAGCTCGCCCTCGTCGGGGATCAAGATCGGCAGGCCGTTCCTGATGGGGAACGTGACACGGCACCCGGAGCAGACGAGTAACTGCTGGTCGCGGCTGAGGGTGGCCTGGCGTCGCGGGTCGAGTGGACAGCGGAGTAGTGCGAGAACGGCGTCGTCCATGAAGATAAGATATGGAAACACAGTCACCCCGCCCACATGCGTGGGCGGGGTGACGAGTGTCGATGACGGGTGTGTGGTGGTGTGGTGTGGGTCGGGGGCATGGCTGCTCTCGGGGGGTGACCCCGGGCAGCGTGTGTGTCATCCTTAGAAAGGAGGTGATCCAACCGCAGGTTCCCCTACGGTTACCTTGTTACGACTTAGTCCCAATCAGGAAGTCCGTCTTCGGCGCCGCGAGGCGACTTCGGACGTCCCTCCCTTTCGTGGCTTGACGGGCGGTGTGTACAAGGCTCAGGAACACATTCACCGCGGTGTTGCTGACCCGCGATTACTAGCGATTCCGGCTTCACGCAGGCGGGTTGCAGCCTGCGATCTGAACTGGGGCGTGCTTTCGGGGGTCGGCTTCTACTCGCGTAGTCGCGTCCCTCTGTCCACGCCATTGTAGCACGTGTGCAGCCCTGGGCATAAAGGCCATGAGGACTTGACGTCATCCCCACCTTCCTCCGGTTTGACACCGGCAGTCCCCCAGAGTGCCCCTTGCGGGTTGCAACTAAGGGTAAGGGTTTCGCTCGTTATGGGACTTAACCCGACATCTCACGACACGAGCTGACGACAGCCATGCAGCACCTGTGGCAGCTTCCGGGTTGGATACCGTTCGTTCCCGTTTCCGGGTCCTACCTGCTGCCTCTTTCGAACATGTCAAGCCCAGGATAAGGTTCTTCGCGTAGCCTCGAATTAAGCCACATGCTCCACCGCTTGTGTGAGCCCCCGTCAATTCCTTTGAGTTTCAGCCTTGCGACCATACTCCCCAGGCGGAGAACTTAGCACTTTGGCTGCGGCAGTAACCCCATGCCAGGGCTACTACCCAGTTCTCATCGTTTAGGGCCAGGACTACCGGGGTATCTAATCCCGTTCGCTCCCCTGGCTTTCGCGCCTCAGCGTCAGAGAGGGTCCAGCGTGCCGCCTTCGCCACCGGAGTTCCTGTGGATCTCAACGCATTTCACCGCTCCACCCACAGTTCCGCACGCCCCTACCCCCCTCGAGGCCGCCCGTACCCGGGGCCGTTCTCCGGTTGAGCCGGAGGATTTCACCCCGGACGCGGCAGCCCGCCTATGCGCCCTTTAAGCCCAGTGATTCCGAACAACGTTCGCTCGGTTCGTCTTACCGCGGCTGCTGGCACGAACTTAGCCCGAGCTTCCTCCAGGGATGGATCCGCCTTGCGGCTTTCTCCCCTCGACAGGGCTTTACAACCCGAAGGCCTTCGTCGCCCACGCGGCATCGCTCGGTCAGGGTTGCCCCCATTGCCGAAGATCCTCGACTGCAGCCACCCGTAGGTGTCTCGCCAGTGTCTCAGTGCGAGTGGCGCGGGTCGTGCTCTCACACCCGCTAGACATCTCCGCCTTGGTGGGCCGTCACCCCGCCAACTAGCTAATATCACGTGGGCCCCGCCTCAGCGCCTGAGCTTTGCTCTCCCGAGGTCATCCGGTATTACCCCGCCTCTCGGCGGGCTATCCCGGACCCCAGGGTGGGTACCCACGCCTTACTGCCCCTTACGCCGGTTCCCCCATTGCTGGGATTCCCGCGACTTGCATGCCTCATCCATGCCGCCAACGTTCGTTCTGAGCCAGGATCAAACCCTTCAAGAGTGTTTGCATAACCCGCCGAAGCGAGTCCTGTCTCGTGTCCATCAGCCGCCGGCCGAACCACAGCCGGTCACCGACCACCGACGTGCCCTCGCGGGCACTCCGCAGCAGAGACCAGGCGGCCCGACCAGCGGCCAAACCCGACCCCCACCACACCACCACACACTTGTCAAAGATCGGTGCGAGGCTTTGAGACCCCACATCCACCCTCGCGGGTGTCGATTGTTACTCGACCGGGCGTCACCGGGAGCAACACAAAGTTATGCCGGCGATGACCTACTCTCGCGCTGGACGCACTACCATCGGCCCCGGGTGCTTATCGGCCGTGTTCGGGATGGGAACGGGAGTTTCCACCCGGGCATGGTCACCGGCAATTCGGGTGCGGGCGGTTCTCTCGAAGCGCCCGCGTGTACGGGAGTCAACGTGGTGATGCGAGGAAGTCGTGTCCGCGTGTGCCACTCCGACAGCGGGCCGGCGGCCGAGGCCTCTACCTCCGGGGTGTCCCGGGGGGAGGGGCGGTGCGGCCAAACGGTCGGCTGTTAGTACCGGTCGGCTGAGCGGATCGCTGCGCTTGTACGTCCGGCCTATCGACCCGGTCGTCTCCCGGGAGCCTTCATCTTACGAACCGAGACCTGATCTTGGGGGGAGTTTCACGCTTATATGCCTTCAGCGTTTATCCGTTCCGCACGTGGCTACCCGGCGGTACCGCTAGCGCGATAACCGGCACACCAGGGGTGCGTCCCTCCCAGTCCTCTCGTACTAGGGAGGAAGCCCCGCGAGTCTCGTCCGCCCGCAGCAGATAGGGACCGACCTGTCTCACGACGGTCTAAACCCAGCTCACGTACCACTTTCATCGGCGAACAGCCGAACCCTTGGGAGCTTCTCCACCCCCAGGACGTGATGAGCCGACATCGAGGTGCCAAACCTCCTCGCCGCTATGAACGCTCAGAGGAGATAAGCCTGTTATCCCCGGAGTACCTTTTATCTGTTGAGCGACGGCCCTTCCATCCGGGACCGCCGGATCACTAACCCCTGCTTTCGCACCTGCTCGCCCCATCGGGCTCGCAGTCAAGCCCCCTTCTGCGTTTGCGCTCGAGGCCCGATTGCCGACCGGGCTGAGGGGACCGTTGGGCTCCTCCGTTACCGTTTGGGAGGAGATCGCCCCAATCAAACTGCCCACTTAGCACGGTCCCCGGCCGGGGTTCACCGGACCGGGTTAGAATTCAAGCACGGCAAGGGTGGTGTTTCATCGACGGCTCCCCCCGCTCCGAGAAGCGGGGTTCACGGCCTCCCACCTACGCTACGCATGCCGGGCCTAAACCCAATACCAAGCTGCAGTTAAGGTTCACGGGGTCTTTCCGTCTAGCTGCGGGTATGTCGCATCTTCACGACAACTACAGTTTCACCGAGTCTCTCGTGGAGACAGTGGTCCAGTCGTTACGCCATTCATGCAGGTCGGAACTTACCCGACAAGGAACTTCGCTACCTTAGGACCGTCATAGTTACGGCCGCCGTTTACCGGAGCTTCGGTCGCGAGCTTCGGGTTGCCCCTAACCCCCTCCCTTAACTTACCGGCACCGGGCAGGCGTCAGTCTGTATACCGCGGCTCACGCCTTCGCACAGACCTGTGTTTTTAGTAAACAGTCGCTAGACCCTTTTCGCTGCGGCTCACCCGGAGGTGAGCGCCCCTTATCCCGAAGTTACGGGGCCAATTTGCAGAGTTCCTTCACGAGAGTTCTCTCGAGCGCCTTGGAATACTCATCCCACCCACCTGTGTCGGTTTTGGTACGGTTTCCGCGCGGCACTTCTTGCCGGCGGGGTCCGGGATATCGGGGTCTTAATCGCCCTGAGGCAATCTGGTAAGCCTGCACCCTTCCCCCACCGGGTTACACCGCACGGGAGCGCAGGAATATTAACCTGCTCCCCGTCCCCTACGCCTCTCGGCCTCGGGTTAGGCACCGGCTGACCCTGGGCGGATTTACCTTCCCCAGGAAACCTTAGGTTTACGGCGGACGGGATTCTCACCCGTCTTATCGTCTACTCGTTCCGGCATAATCACTTGCACGCGCTCCACGGCCCGTCGTCCGTACCGCTTCGCCGCACGTGCAACGCTCTCCTACCGCGTGTATCGCTACACACCCGCCGCTTCGGCATGACGCTTGAGTCCCGTTCATTATCGGCGCGGAACCCCTCGACCGGTAAGCTATTACGCACTTTTTAAATGGTGGCTGCTTCTAAGCCAACATCCCGGCTGTCCTCGGGGTTCGACCTCCTTTCGCACTGAGCGTCATTCGGGGGCCTTAGCGGGCGGTCCGGGCTGTTCCCCTCTCGGCCCTGGAGATTGTCCCCCAGAGCCTAGCTGCCGGGCCTTGCATAGTGGTATTCGGAGTTTGGCTCCGACGGGTAGCCGGGTAGGCCCCCGTTCGGAATCAGTCGCTCTACCCCCACTACCAACTAGCCCGACGCTAACCCTAAAGTTATTTCGGAGAGAACGAGCTATCTCCACGTTTGATTAGACTTTCACTCCCCCGCCCGGCTCATCCCCGAGTTTTTCAACACTCGTGAGTTCGGCCGTCCAGTGGGTGTTACCCCACCTTCGTCCTGGCCGGGCGTCGGTCACGTGGTTTCGCGTCTGCCGCCGACGACCCAACGCCCCGTTGGGACTCGGTTTCCCTGCGGCTGCGGGCCAAAGGCCCTTAACCATGCCGCCGACGGCAAGTCGCCGGATCATTATGCAAAAGGCACGCAGTCAGGCGTGCGGTTGCCCGCGTAGCCCTCCTACCGCTTGTAGGCGTGTGGTTTCAGGTTCACTGTCCTCCCCTCTCGGGGTTCTTCCCATCGTTCGCTCGCGCTACTCTACGCTATCGGTCGCCGGGGAGTATTTAGCCTTGCGGGATGGTCCCCGCGGATTCGGACCCACTTCCACGTGTTGGGTCGTACTCAGGATCCCACCCGGCCCCTCCCGCGTTCGCATACGGGGCTTTCACCCTCTGTGGCCGGCGGTTCCACGCCGTTCCGCTTGCGATCGGAGTCCTACTGGTGGTCCTACAACCCCGTGGGGTTACCCCCACGGTTTGGGCTCGTCCGCGTTCGCTCGCCGCTACTGACGGAATCGAGGTTTCTTTCTCTTCCTGGGGGTAATGAGATGTTTCAGTTCCCCCCGTTGGCTCGGGTACCCCGGGATCAGAGCCCACTTGACGGCTCCCCCGGGCGTTTCGCCGCCTGTCGCGCCCTTGAGCCTCCCGGCGCCAAGACATCCCCCACACGCCCTTACTAGCTTGGCCGCACCGCCCCAACCCCCGAGCCCCCTCGGGTCGGTCCGGGGCGGCACTTCGTTGTCCATTCGCCACAACACGGCCGTGGCGGATGAGTGCACCACTCCAAGGCCTCGGTCACCAACCGCTGTCGTCGTCGCACACACTTCACCGCCCGGCCCAACGCCCGCGCCCGCACCGCCCCACACCCCCGCGGGTGCACGGCCGCACGACCGCGAACCCGGACCGGGCTCGCCTCGCATCACCACGTTGCCAAAGACCGTGAGCCTTTCGGCCCCGCAGACTTCTCCCGAAGCCTGCACTGTCGCACTGACCGATCGACTAGCTTTTGTCAGGCCAGTCTATCAGTCGCTTGCGAAGTACACTTTATTGGCGAACAACCGGGGAGTCAACCAGCCGCGGAGGATTTTTTTCGTCGTTCCTTCGCGGAGCCATCACCCGTCGCCAACACTTATTCGTCGGGGCAGGCACCCGAATCCAGCCCGAGTGGAGAAGACGGGACTCGAACCCGTAACCCCCTGCTTGCAAAGCAGGTGCTCTACCAATTGAGCTACATCCCCGCCCGGCCCGCCCGCCCCCGTTGTGAGTGCGCGTACTTGGATTCGAACCAAGGACCTCAGCTTTATCAGAGCTGCGCTCTAGCCAACTGAGCTATACGCGCGGGCCACACCGCCCCGTGAAACACAGAAGCCAAACCTTTCGGTTTGGCTCCCACCGACACCGAATTCGGTCGGAAGGAGTCACCCGCCCTGCGGCGGGATCGCCGTCGAAATCCGAATCAGGCAAGCGGCCATGCACGCACCTCACGGGGTGGATTGCACCGAGGGATTATAAGTGTCCCCCCGGGCGTGTCAACTCGCACCGCGGATTTTTCGCGCCCGCGGGTTCGCTATGCTGGCCTAAACCACCCACGAGAGCACGTCATGGCCGCGTCCGCAGGACTCGCACTCCGCCAGCTGTGGGCCACCGGCCCCGTGGCCGTGCCGGGCGTCTTCAACCCCCTCGCCGCCCGACTCGCCGAGCGTGTCGGCTTCCGCGCCGTCTACATGTCGGGCGGCGCGCTTTCGGCGGGGAACGGCGTCCCCGACATCGGACTCCTCAGTGTGACCGAGTTCGTCCAGGCCGCGCAGCTGACCGCACAGGCGACCACGCTGCCGCTGTTGTGCGACGCCGACACGGGCTTCGGCGAGACCCTGAACGTCGAGCGCACGGTCCGCCTTTATGAGGCCGCCGGAGTCGCCGGGGTTCACCTCGAGGACCAGGTGATGCCGAAGCGGTGCGGGCACCTCGCGGGCAAGTCGCTCGTGGACGCGGACGTGATGGCGGCCAAGATTCGCGCCGCCGTCGCCGGCCGGCGTGATCCGTCGTTCGTGATCATGGCGCGGACCGACGCACGCGGCGTCACCGGGTTCGACGACGCCGTCGGCCGCGCCCACCAGTACCTCGCCGCGGGTGCGGACGCCATCTTCCCCGAGGCGCTGGAGACGGCCGAGGAGTTCGCCCGCTTCGCCGCGGAGGTGAAGGCGCCACTGCTGGCAAACATGACGGAGTTCGGCAAGAGCCCGAACCTGAGCGTCGCCGAGTTGGGGGCGATGGGGTACGCGATGGTGCTGTTCCCGCTCACGGCGTTCCGCGTGGCGATGAAGGCGGCCGAGGCGGCGCTGAGGGAACTGCACGCGGCCGGGCACCAGCGGGATTTGCTTCCGCGGATGCAGACGCGGGCCGAATTGTACGACGCCCTCGATTACCCCGGCTACGAGGCCCGCGACCGCGGCTACCTCCGCGGCTGAGCGGCACACCATTCGCTTTCTCCGACGGCGACCGTCGGGCGGTCGTGACACCGTCCGACAACACATCCGAACGGGAGAATTCGTCATGGCCACATCCACCATCAGCCGTACCGCCCCGCAGGGCGGCGAGGCGCTTCGGCACTCCGAAGGCCCGGTCGCGCGGCACATCGAAGAGTACACGGCCCGGCTGCCGTCGGACGCGTTCCTGTGGGCCGGCGGGGCGTCCATCGTCGCCTCGGCGACGCTCCACCTCCTCGGCCGCAAGGACGACGCGCAGTTCGTCGGCCACTGGGCGCCGACCCTGCTCATCCTGGGGCTGTACAACAAACTCGTGAAGGTCGCCGGGTCGGACCGCGTCCACGGCCGGTGAACGATCGTCATGGCCCGGCAGTCGCGGTTCGATTGTGCCGAACCGCTGGCGTGGTACGGGAGCCCGACGACACAGAACTTGTAACCGCTTCGGACGAACAGGGTTCCCGCGGCGGCGTCAGTTGTCGGCGTCGTCGCGCTTCCAGACGCCGAGGACGTTGGCGAAGTCGTCGCGCCACACCGGGCCGGGGCCGGCCCGCACCGGCTGCCACAGCGGGCCGCGGCCCATCGGCCCCAGGTCCGCCGCGGTCCGCGCCAGCACCATCCACTGCGACGCGGTCTTGCCGTCCGCCTTCTCCGCGTCCGAGGGATGGTCGTCCCAGTACCGCGCCGCCAGCGGCGGGTCATGGTCCGCCGCCAGCCGGTCCACGAGCGGCGGCAGGTCCAGGTGCACGTTCGACACGTGCATTGCCAGCACACCGCCCGGGGCCAGCTTCCGCACGTACAGCGCCAGCGCCTCCCGCGTCAGCAGGTGGACCGGGATCGCGTCCGAGCTGAACGCGTCCAGCAGGATCACGTCGAACGAGCCGTCCGGGGCGCGGGCCAGCATCCGCCGGGCGTCACCGAGCACCACGTCGCAACTCGCCGCCTTGCAACTGGAGAGGAACCGGAAGTATGCCGGGTCCTCGGCGATGCGCTTCACCGACGGGTCGATCTCGTAGAAGGTCCAGGCCTGCCCCGGCTTCGCGTAGGCGGCCACCGCTCCGGTGCCGAGGCCGACCACGGCCACGCGCTTCACCCGCTCCGGCGGCACCGTCCGGAACAGGTGCCCGACCGGGCCGCGCTCGTGGTAGTACGTCATCGGCCGCGGCGGGCCGGGCTCGTCGGTCCGCTGCTGGCCGTGCAGCGTCGTGCCGTGGACCAGCCGCACGAACGTGCCGTCCGGCGAGCGCGTCACGCGGACGACGCCGAAGAAGTTCCGCTCCATGTGCAGCGTGTGGCCGAGTTGGCCGGGGTCGAGCGAACCAGCGACCAGCAGCGCGGTGAGCGCCAGGGCGTACCGCGCCGGCCGTCGGACGAGCGCGAACGCCAGCACCGCGGGGAGGCCGAACATCAGCCCGTTGCGGAGTAGTCGGGCCGGCAGCGCCTCGGGCGAGTCGAGTTCCGCCGGCAGGTTCGCCAGCTGCGGCACGACTTTCACCAGCGCCACGGCCGCGACGAGGAGGCCGAGCACGAGGGCCACGTCGCGCGGCTTCAGGAACGGGGCGGCGTCGCGGCGGGCGCCGGGGCGAACGAGCGACGCCAGCACGAGCGCCAGTGGGTATTCCACCATGCCGAGGCGGTGGAACAGCAGCGGGGCGACGAGGGCGTTGAACAGCCCGCCGACGACCCCGCCGAGCGACATCCAGAAGTAGAAGCGGGTGAGGTCGCGGGCCGGCGGCCGGTCCTTCGCCAGCTCGCCGTGGCACACCAGGCACACCCCGAAGAACGCCAGCAGGTGCAGCGCGGAGACGAGGCTCATCGGCTCGGCGGCGTCGGTGAGCAACCCGAGCACGACGAACAGCACCAGCGCCGGGGTGACGCGGCCGACGGCCCGGTGGAGGCGGTCCGGCCAGCGGGCGAACACGACCACGAAGCTGACGAGGTACAGCGCCAGCGGCACCACCCACAGCAGCGGCACCGGCGCCAGGTCGGTGCTGACGTGAGTGGTGACGCCGAGCAGCAGCGACGACGGCAGCGCGGCGAGGGCCACCCAGCGGGCAACGACGAATGACGACGGCCGAATGACGACGCACGACGCGGCTGGCCCGTCTTCGTTCGTCACTCGGCCTTCATCCTTCATCCTTTCCCCGGAGCGGCGAACGGCGGCGGCGCAGCACAACACCAGGGCGAGGTAGCCGCACACGCCGAAGGCCCAGCCGACGCGCTGGGTGGCGACCGTGACGTTCGGCTCGATCAGTAACGGGTAGGCGAGCAGGCCGAGGAGGCTGCCGGCGTTGCTCGCGGCGTACAAGAAGTACGGGTCGTGGGCCGTGCGGTGGCCGGTCGCGGCGAACCACCGCTGCAACAGCGGCGACGTGGTCGCCAGCACGAAGAACGGCACGCCCACGGCCGCGGCCAACAGCGCGAGTGCGCCGACGATGGGGTAGTCGGCGTCGTCGGGGACCAGCGACGCGAACACGGGTACCGGCGACCCGGCGATCGTGACTGCGGTCTGGAACGCCAGCAGCACGACGAGCAGCACGCCGAGGTGGAGTGCGGCCTGCCGGCGGACGCCGAGGCGGGTGACGGACTTGTGGGCGTACAGGTACCCGGCCAGCAGTAGCACCTGGAAGAACACCATGCAGGCGTTCCAGACGGCGGGCGTGCCGCCGACGAGCGGGAGGAGGAGCTTGCCGGCGAGCGGCTGGACGAGGAACAGCAGCGCCGCCCCGACGAACAGTGTGACCGCGTACAGGGCGGGGAGCAACGGCACCTCGGGGGAATGACCAATTCCCAACGACCCACCAATGACCAAGGCCCGGGCTAGTTGTATTCCTTGGTCATTGGTGGGTCATTGGGAATTGGTCATTCTCGGGAGAGTGCCGTGCCGGACGTGCCATTCCCGCTCCTCATGCTCGCCGGCTACACGCTCACCGTCGCCGTCGAGACGGCCGTCCTGCTGGTCGGGCTGTCGCGGCGGCACCCGGTCCCCGCCCGGCTGTTCGCCGGGGCGTGGCTCACCGCCTGCACGTACCCCGTCGTATGGCTCGTCCTGCCGCCGCTGTTCGAAACGCGCCTCGCGTACCTCGTCGTGGCCGAGGTGTTCGCCCCCGCCGCCGAGTGCGTCCTCTTCTACCTCGCCTTCCTCCAGGGGCGCGCGCCCGATCCCCGGGCGACCGGCCGCGACATGGCCGCGGTCGTCGTCGCCAACGTGGCGTCGTTCGTGGTCGGCGAAATCATCTACGCCTTGGTCGTTGACCCCGCGGCTGCGGGGGGGTAGCTTCGCCCCATGCGATTCCTCTCCGTCCTCGCCGTCGCGCTGCTGGCGCCGCTCGTCCCGGCCCAAGACAGGCCGCCGCTCGCGCCGGCCGACGCGAAGACAGCTTTCCTCAAGCTCCTCGACCGGCCGCGCGTCCCGGCTGACGTGCGCGCCACCCGGCCCACCGCGAAGGACGGGCTCACGTATCAGACGTGGGCGTTCACCAGCGAGCGGAAGGCGGACGGCACCGACGAGCGCGTCCCGGTGCTGACCGTGCGGCCGGAGAAGGCCGAGGGGAAACTGCCGGTCGTAATCGTCCTCCACGGCACCGGCGGGAAGAAGGAAGTGGAATCGTCGTGGCTCGAAGCATTCGCCCGGCAGGGCATCGTCGGCGTCGCCATCGACGCCCGCTACCACGGCGCCCGCAGCGGTGGCGCGACGGGCTCGGCGGCCTACGTCGCGGCGATCACGAAGGCGTGGCAGGCGCCCGCGGGCCGGCCTCACGAGCACCCCTTCTACTACGACACCGTCTGGGACCTGTGGCGGCTCGTGGACGTGCTCCAGGACACGCCCGGGATCGACGGAAAACGGATCGGCATGCTCGGCATCAGCATGGGCGGCATCCAGACCTGGCTCGCCGCGTCGGTGGACGACCGGGTGACGGTGGCCGCGCCGCTCATCGCCGTGCAGAGCTTCCGGTGGAGCCTGGACAACGACCGCTGGCAGGGCCGCGCCCGCACCATCCAGGCGAGCCACGCCGCGGCCGCGAAGGACCTCGGCGAGCCGGAGGTGAACCGCCGCGTGTGCCGCGAGCTGTGGGGCAAAGTGATCCCCGGGATCACCACCGACTTCGACTGCCCGAACCTGATCCGCCTGTTCGCGCCGCGGCCGCTGTTCGTGGCCAACGGCGCAGACGACCCGAACTGCCCGGTCGAGGGCGCCCGGCTAGCCCTCGCCGCGGCGCGCGACGAGTACGCGAAGGCCGGCGCGGCCGACCGGTTCGACGCACGCGTGGCCGACGGCGTCGCCCACCAGGTGACGCCCGAGCACCGGGCGGCGGCGATCGCGTTCTGTGTGAAGTGGCTCACGAGGTAACCCTGATGCGTCCTCTCCTGCTCCTGGTCGTGCTGGCCGCCGCCGCTCCCGCCGCGGACCCGCCGCTCCCCAACGGCCACAGGCTCGAACAGCAGCCGACCGACCCCAACGCCACGAAGATCGTCCTGGTCGGCGGGTCGAACTATTTCAAGGCCGGTGAGCACGACTACCTCGCCGGCGTCGCCGTGCTCGCCGACCTGCTCAAGCAGACGCCCGGCGTCGCGCCGGTGCTCGCCGCCGACTGGCCGACCAGGAGCGAGACGTTCGCCGGGGCCAAGGCCGTGGTGCTGTTCGTGGACGGCGGCGCGAAGCACGCCGTGCTGAAGGGGAACCGCGCCGCCGAGGTGCAGAAGCTGGTGGACGCCGGCGTCGGCCTCGTGCAGCTGCACCAGGTCGCCGACTACCCGAAGGACATGGGTGAACGCGCCCGCTCGTGGGCCGGCGGGGCGTGGGAGGCCGGCTCCGGCCAGCGTGCGCACTGGGTCCACGAGTTCAAGACGTTCCCGGACCACCCCGTCTGCCGGGGCGTCACGCCGTTCACGATCGACGACGGCTGGCTGTTCAAGAACCGCTTCGTGGACGGCAAGGCGGGCGTGACGCCGATCCTGCGGACGGTGAACCCGAAGGGGAAAGACGACCCCGCCGCCGACGGCGCGGTCGTGGCGTGGGCCTACGACCGGCCGGAAGGGAAAGGCCGGTCGTTCACGTTCACCGGGGCACACCTGCACGCCAGCTTCGCGGAGGAGGGCTACCGCCGGCTGCTGGTGAACGCGATCCTGTGGAGCGCCGGCCGCGACGTGCCGGCGGGCGGGGCGCCGGTGAAGCTGGACGCCGCGGCTTTGCCGGGCTACCTGACGCCGCCGCCGAAGAAGTGAGTCAGTCGCCCGCCCCGGCGGGCGCGAACGAGTCCAGGAAGCGGGTCGCGTGCTCGTCCATCGCCGACACCCGGCGGCCCTGCACGGTCAGTAGGTACACCCGGCCGTTCGAGCGGAGCACGCGCACGACCCGCCGCCCCTCGTTGCCCGGAACCTCCCACTGCCGGTGCGGCGTCGTGACCCCCTCCACGGTCTGCGCCACGGCCGCAGCCGGGTGTGCGTCCTTGAGCGACTGGCCGACGGCGGCGAACCACGCGGCGTCGCCGGCCTGGGGGTCGTGGTCCGGGCCGGCGGCCACGAGGAACACGTCCGTGCGGGTGCTCTTCTTCGCGGTCAGCTGGTAGCCGGTGAGGTTCTTGAGCGCCGGGACCGGGCCGACCGGGCCGGGCGGCAGCCGCGTGGGCTGGCCGGGCAGATCGACCGTGTAGCTGTCGTCGTCGGGGACGAAGAGTTGCCACTCGGTCTCGCCGAGCTTGGTCTGGAACCACTCGGCCCAGTCGCGCTTCATGAAGTAGAGGAACAGCCCGGTGAGGAACGCCAGCCCGACCAGGGTGAGGACGCCCTTGATCCGCGTCGCCGCCGTCCAGTCCACGGTGTAGGCCACGGCCAGGCACAGGACCGACGCCGCGACGGCGAGCGACACCGGCGTGGCGAGCGTCAGCGCCGACGGGTTGCCGACCGCGACCGGGCCGATGAGCCACAGCATCGGGATGGTCAGCGGCAGCAGCGCCAGGCCGATGATGACCGAGAACGGCACGCCGTCGGCCGGCGGCGCGTGCTCGGTGACTTCCACCGGGGGCCGCCGCCGCCGCGGCGGGGGAGCGACCGGCATCGCCCGCACCGGCCGCGGCGGCGGCGGGGGTGGAGCGGGTGCAGGGCTCACGGGTTCGGGGACGGGGTCGGCGAGGAACGGGTCGTGGCAGCGCGGGCACACGACGAGGAGGCCGACGGCCTCCGGCCCGACCCGCGCCAGCCCGCCGCACCCGGTACACCGCACCACGACCGCCATGCGCCCGCCCCCTGGGTTCCCCCATCTTAGCAGCCGAATTCGCCCCGGGATAGCACGCGCAAGCCGGCCGGCGGGGCTCGTTCCCCGGGTGAGCCGCCCGCACCACACGCCGCGAGCCGCCCCCTACCGGAATCCCGCATGTTCCCCGAATTCGCCAGCCCCGCCCGGCCGATGCATCCCGGGGTCGTCACCTTCGTCGGCACCGACGGCGTGGAACGGGCCGAGCCGGCCGACCGCCTGCCGGAATGGCTGGCCTACGCCCCGGACGCCGACGGGCGGGCCGTGCCGGTCGTGCGGGTGGTGCGGCTGACGACCGACCGCGGCACCGGCTTCCGCAGCTATGCCGCCGACGGCCGGCTCCTGTGGGTCGGCCTGACGGTGACGACGCCGCCGGCCGAGTTCGTAACGACGCCGCGGCCGGCGGCCCCGCGGGTTGCGGAGCGCGAGCCGGTCGCCGCGGGTTGGTTCTGAGGGTGGGTGATGCCACGAGCCCCGCGGCCAAAGTGGTGGGTTTACGTGCTGCGGTGCGCGGACGGGTCGCTGTACACCGGCATCAGCACCGACCCGGACCGGCGGCTGACGCAGCACAACGCAGGGACGGCGTCCAAGTACACACGGAGCCGGCGGCCGGTGGCGCTGGTGTACCGCGAGCAGCGCCGCGGCAAGTCCGACGCACTGAGGCGCGAGCTGGCGCTGAAGGCGCTGCCGCGGCGAGCGAAGCTGGCGCTGGTGGCGGTGCTCCTCACGACCACCCATACTGCCGGGCGAAATAGAACGCCGACAGCCCAAAGCCGATGACGATGACCGCGTACCGCACATAAGCCGCCGGCAGCCGCCGCGCCACCCGGGCACCCGCGTAGCCGCCCAGCACCGCCGACAGCACCATCGGCGCTGCCAACGGCCAGTTCACCAGCCCCGCCGCCACGAAGACCACCACCGTCGCCCCGTTGATGACCGCCGCCAGGAACGTCTTCACCGCGTTCATCCGGTGGATGTCGCCGACGCCCATGAAGCCCAGCGTCGTCAGCATCAGGATGCCGATGCCGGCGCCGAAGTAGCCGCCGTACACCGCGATCAGGAACTGGCACCCCACCAGCACCCACTGCCGCACCCGCCCCGGCTCCTCCTCCGTCTGGTGCAGTTTCAGCCAGCGGGCCACCGGCGCCTGCACCACGAACAGTAGCGCCGCCGTCAGAATCAGCCACGGCACCAGTTCCGCAAACGCCTGCTCGTCCTGCTGCACCAGCCACGCCCCGATCGCCCCGCCGACGAGGCTCGGCACGAACATCCGCACCAGGAACCGCCGGCTCGGCGCCAGCTCGGCCCGGTAGCCGACCGAACCCGCGATCGACCCCGGCATCAGCGCCACCGTGCTGGTGGCGTTCGCCACCGCCGGCGACACGAACAGCGTCAGCGCCGGGAAGGTGAGGAGCGTGCCGCCGCCGGCGACCGAGTTCAGTGCCCCGGCCAGGAACGCGGCCGCGGCCAGGATTGCGTACGTACCCACGTCGTTCATCGGGTCATGATACCGGCGCTGACAGGCCCCCGGCCGCGGGGGTAACATCCGCGGCATGGCCAAGAAGCCGCGCAACCCCCGCGTCGATTACCTCGTCTACCTCGCCGTGCGGCTGGCGGTGATGGTCGTCCACGCCCTGCCGCCGCCGCTGGCGTTGAAGGTGGCCGACGGCATTGCCTGGCTCGCCTACCGCGTCAACAAGCGGCACCGGCTCGTGGCCGCAGAGAACATCGCCCACGCCTTCCCGCTCCTCACCCCGGCCGCCGTGGACGAGCGCGTCCGCGCCACCTACCGGCACTTCGCCCGGGTGGCCGTGGAGATGGTGCTGCTGCCGCGGAAGTTGCACGTGGCGTCGTGGCGGCGGTACCTCAACCTGTACCCGTGGGCGCCGGCCCTCGCGACCGTGCTGTCGGACCGGCCGGCGCTCGTGGTCACCGCCCACTTCGGCAACTGGGAGTTGGCCGGGTGGATGATCGGCCTCACCGGGCTGAAGACGTACGCCATCGCCCGGGTGCTCGACAATCCGCACCTGGAGCGGTTCCTGAAGCGGCTCCGGCAGGGCACCGGCCAGACGATTATCGCCAAGAAGGACGACTTCGACCGGCTCCAGGACGTGATGAAGGCGGGCGGAAAGCTGGCGACGCTGGCCGACCAGGACGCCGGCCCGCGCGGGCTGTTCGTGAACTTCTTCGGTCGCCCGGCCAGCACGCACAAGGCCGTTGCGCTGATGGCGCTGGAGTTCGACGCGCCGCTGGCGGTGATCGGCGTGCCGCGGGTGCCGGCGCCGCCGGGGACGCCGGGCGGCGGTTCGCTGATGTACTACGAAGTGGTGGCCGAAGACGTGATCGACCCGCGCGACTACGCCGGCCGGCCGGACGCGGTGCGGGCGATCACCGAGCGATACACCGCGGCGCTGGAGCGGCTCATCCGCCGCCACCCGGAGCAGTACTTCTGGCTGCACCGCCGGTGGAAGACGACGCCGGCGGTGCGGAAGGCGAAGGCCGCCGCGTAGCCCGCGGCCTACTTCCGACGGGCGTACCAGACGCCCAGCGCGACGACCGCCAGCGCCACGGCGATTCCGGCGATGACCTGCCCCATCGGCGGCCGCGCCGACACCTCGGGGCCGGCGTCCTGGCCCTCCGGCGCCGGCGTCTCCTTCGCGGTGAACTTCACCCCGGCCGTGTCGTCGCGGGACACGGTAACGACGTTCTGCACCTTGGTCCGGGGGTCGCCGTCCCTCAGGTCGCGGCTGGTGCCGCGAGTCTCGAACACGACGAGGCCGACGGGCAATCCTTCCTTGTTCTGCCGCGACAGCAGCTTCGCCAGCTTCTCCTTCGACCCGAGTTCGTCCATCACCCTGGCCGGCACCGCGACGACGCCGGTCCGCACGGACGGCGACGAACTGCCGGCCACGGCGGTGCCGGCGTCCGTCTTGAGCTTGAGTTCGTCGCCGATCGATTCCTGCCCGCCGAGCCCGAGCCGCTGGAAGGGGTAGAACTTGTACCCCGGCAGTTCCGCGTCGAGCTTTAGGACGAACTCGTAGGGAACGCGCTTGAACCCCTTCGCGGGCGGCGGCGGCGGGATGTCGGCGGACGCGGGGAGGGCCAGTCCGGCGACCACGGCGAGAGCACAGGTGGAGCGAAGCACGATGGACCCTCGTGATACGGGACAAGCCGGTGCATCGAGTAGCTATGGCTTAATCCGCACCGGGCATCGGAAATGGCAGCGACACCCCTTTCGGCGCTCCCGGCAAGTCTCGCCCCGATTTCGCCATCGCGTAAGCCAGAATCTGATCGGCTGACAATTCCGATTCCGGCTTGAATGCCCCGTCCCCATCCCGAAACAGCGACGCGTCCCCGAACCACTCGTCGGGCCAATAAATCAAGTCGCTCATGCTGCCGCCCGGGAACTGGGCTTCAAGCCAACCCAGGTAGTAGCCCAGGTCGGACTCCGGAACCGCCGCGGCCGACACGGCTTCGAGCACGGCGAGCGCTTCGGCGTACACCAAGTCCTTCTCGAAATGCGGCTCGGGGTTCAGTGCGGTGTGAACGAAAGTTTCCCGGGACCTCGACTTCCAGTAGGTCTGGAACTCGTACGGGTCGCACCGGCGCCGCGCGTGAACGTGCCACCGTTGCAGGAGGTCGTCTGCGGTCTGGCCGGACTCAAGCTCGCGCTCGATGGCATCGCAGAGGGCGGACATCTCATCGAGGAGTTGCTTGTTGACCGGTTGCAGTTTCAGCCGTTCTGGAATTGCCATCGGTTTTCGTTTTGGCTGCTAAAACCTGAGTGGCCGCCACTGGCGCGGGTTAGATTCAACCGCGCCGGCGGGTGTGGATCAATAACCGGGTCGGTCACCCCACGTACACGCCGCCGGCCAGCACGGCGCCGCCGAACGGCTCCAGGTCGAGGAACTCGCCCGGCTCGCCGCCGCCGCCGAACCCGGTGCCGGCGTACACCCGCACCCGAGCTGCCGAGCGTTCGCCGCTGCCAACCACCACGTCCAACTGGTCGTCGCCGTCGGCGTCCTTCACCGCCACCCGTACGCCGCCGCGGTCGGCCGCGTTCCCCGCCACGAAGAAGTTCCCCACCGGCGCCGCCTGCGACTCGTCCACCCGGCCGGCGCTCACCAGCCGGCCCGACAGCACGAGCACCCTCGGGGCGCCGCCCGGGCCGCCGCCGAACGCCAGGTCGGCGAAGCCGTCGCCGTCCACGTCGCCGGCCGCCACGAACACGCCGTTGCGCAGGTTGACCGCGTCCGTTCCGGGGAAGGCGAAGAAGTCGTTCACCAGCCGCGCCGGCGTGCCCGTCAGCGTCGCGCCGTCGTACACGGCCACCCGCGGGCCGCCGCCGAACCCGGCCGCCACCACCAGGTCCGGGAGCCCATCGCCGTCCACGTCGCCGAAAGTCACCCGGGCGCCGCCGCGGAAGGCGGCGTCGTCGATGCCGAAGAAGTCGGCGGCCGTGCCCGTCTCGCCGTATACCGTGACGCGACCGCCACCGCCGGTGTCGGGCGACACGGCGATTTCCGCCTTGCCGTCGCCGTCGATGTCGGCCGCGGCCACGAACAGGCCGCCGGTGAAACTGTCCTCGAACGGCAGGATCGTCCGCACCACTGCCCCGGTCGCGCCGTCGAGCACGACGACCCGGCTGCGTACACCCGGCCCGGTGGCGGCGATGACGTCGGCGACGCCGTCGCCGGTCACGTCGGCGGTGACGACGCGGGCCGACGCGCCGGCGAACGGCGACATCGTGCCGGCGGCCTTGCCGTCGCCGCGGAACGCCGCCACGGTGCCGCCGTCGCCCGAGCCGACGCCGATCAGCCCGACCTCGTCCTGGTTCGTCGGCAGGTCGTCGTCGCGGTACCGGAGCACGTGAATGGTGAACGTGCGGGCCGCGGAGGTGCCGCCCGCGTCGTCGTGGAGCCGTACGCTGACCACGGCCGTGCCGAATCCGCTGCCCGGCGTGTACGTGAGCGTACCGGTCGCCGGGTCGATCGCGGGTTGAACCACGAACAGGGTCGGGTTGTCGGTGGTCACCTCGAACGTGAGGCGCTGGCCGGCCTCGTCGGGCGGGCCGGCGCTGACGGCGCTCGCCCACCCGGGCGCCACCTGCGGGCCGGCGCGGCGCGGGTCGGTCTGGCTCGGGCCGGGGGCGAACGTCGGCGCGTCGTTCACGGCCGCCACCCGTAGCTCGACCGCGGCCGGCGCCGACACCTCGCCCGCCGGGTTGCGCACGAGGTAGTTGAAGCCGACGGTGCCGTGGGCGTTCGGCGCCGGGGCGAAGGTGAACGTGCCGCTCGCGTTGAGCGTCAGCACGCCGCCGCCGGGCGCGGCCCCGACCAACTCCACGACCGAGCCGGGCTGCGCGTTTGCCGCCGCCAGCAGGCTCGTCGGCGTCGTGAACACGACGTCCTCGGTCAGGTCGAAGCCGGCCGCCGCGGCGACGGGCACGTCGTCGTCGGTGATCGTCACGACGACCAGGCCGCCGGCCGCGCCGCCGTTCGCCACACCGCCGATGGCCAGCGTCACCGTCTCGTCGGGTTCGTCGGCGGTGTCGGCGGAGGCGGTGATCGTGACGGCCGCGGTCAGTTGCCCGGCCGGGATGGTGACGCTCGCCGGCGGCGCCACGAAGTCGGCGGTGGTGGCCGTTCCGCCGAGCGCGAACGTGACGGTTACGGGCAGGTACGACGGGTTCGAGAGCGAGACCGCGACCGTGGCGCTGCCGCCGGACTCGCCGACGCTGCCGCCCCCGGACAGCACCGCGGTCGGCTCGGCGTCGTCGTTCAGAATCGTGCCGGTGCCGGTGCCGGTGCCCGCGGCGATCACCGCGTTCGACTCGCCGCCCAGGTTGAGGGCAAGCGTCTCGTCCGGCTCGAACGTGGCGTCGGCGGCGGTGGCGACGGTCACGGTCTTCGTCGTCTCGCCGGGGGCGAAGGTGAGGGTGCCGGACGCCGCCGAGTAGTCGGCGGCGGTCGCGGTGCCGTCCGCGGTGGCGTAGTTCACCGTCACCGTTCGCCCGCTCACCGCCGACAACGACACCGCGAACACGAGCGCCCCGCCCTCTGCCGCCGACGCCGGGCCGACGCTCAGGGTCGGCAGCGGGTCGTCGTTCACGACCGTGCCCGTGCCGGACGGGGCCGAGATGGTGGCGTTCGTCGCCGCGCTCAGGTTCACCGCGAACGTCTCGTCCGTCTCGTTCCGCGGGTCGCCGGTCACGGCCACGGTGAACGTCCGCGTCGTGACGCCCGGCGCGAACGTGAGCGTGCCCGACGTCGCGGTGTAGTCGCCGTCGGCCACGGCGGCGGTGCCGTCGGCGGTGGCGAAGCCGACGGAGACGGTGCGGCCGCTGACCGCGGACAGCGACACGGTGAAGGTGAACGCCGTACCGCCGCCGGTCCCCTCCGCGAGTGACACCGAATCGACGCTGAGCGCCGGCAGCGGGTCGTCGTCGAGCAGCGTCGCGGTGCCGGTGCCGGCCGCGACCGTGGCGTTCGTCGCGCCGCCGAGGCCGATCGTGAACGTCTCGTCGTCCTCGTTGCGGGCGTCGCCCGCGGCCTGCACCGTCACCGTCTTCGTTGTCTCGCCGGGCGCGAACGTCAGGGTGCCGCCGGCGAAGGAGTAGTCGCCGTCGGCAACGGTCGCGGTGCCGTCGGCGGTGGCGTAGGAGACCGTCACCGTCCGCCCGCTCACGGCCGAAAGTGTTACGGTAAACGCGACCGCGGTCGGGCCGCCCGTCCCCTCCGCGAGTGACACCGAGCTGACACTGAGCGCCGGCACCGGGTCGTCGTCCACGACGGTGACCGTTGCGGCCGGCGTGCCGAGGGTGGCGTTCGTCGGCGCGGCCAGGGTCACGCCGATCGTCTCGTCGGCCTCGTTCCGCGCGTCGGGCGAAACGGCCAGGGCGAACGTACGCGTCGTCACGCCAGGCGCGAACGTGAGGGTGCCCGAGGCTGCGGCGTAGTCGCCGTCGGCGACGGTGGCGGTTCCGTCGGCGGTGGCGTAGTCCACCGTCACCGTTTGCCCGCTGACCGCGGAGAGCGTCACCGTGACGGTGACGGTCGTGGTGCCGCCGGTGCCCTCGGCCCGCGACACCGCGTTGACACTCAGCACCGGGAGCGGGTCGTCGTTGGTGATGGTGCCGGTCCCCGTCGGGGTCGTGACGGTGCCGTTCGTCGCGCCGCTCAACAGCACCCTGAACGTCTCGTCGGCCTCGTTGCGGGCGTCGCCGGCGGCCTGCACCGTCACCGTCTTCGTCGTCTCGCCGGGCGCGAACGTCAGTGTGCCGCCGGCGAAGGAGTAGTCGCCGTCGGCGGTGGTCGCGGTGCCGTTCGTGGTGACGAAGTTGACGGCCACGGTGCGGCCGCTCGCCGCCGACAGCGTGACCGTGAACGTGAACGGGGTGGCGCCGCTGTTCCCCTCCGCACGCGTCACCGAGTCGATAGACAGCCCCGGCAGCGGGTCGTCGTCGAGGATGGTGCCGGTGGCCGTGGCCGTGGCGATCGTCGCGTTGGTGGCACCGCCCAGGCCGAGCGTGAACGTCTCGTCGGCCTCGTCCAGAGCGTCGCCGGTCACCAGCACCGAAACCGTTCTCGTCGTCTCGCCCGGCGCGAACGTCAGCGCCCCGGACGCCGCGGTGTAGTCCGCCGCGGCCGCCGTGCCGTCGGCCGTCGCGTACCCCACACCGACGGGCCGCCCGCTCGGGGCCGACAGCGTCACCGTGAACACGAGGGCCGTGCTCCCGCTGTTCCCCTCGGCCACCGAGGCCGCGTTGACGCTCAGCACCGGCGGCAGGTCGTCGTCGAGGATCGTGCCCGCGGCCGTGGCCGTGGCGATCGTCGCGTTGGTGGCACCGCCCAGGCCGAAAGTGAACGTCTCATCGTCCTCGTCGAGTACGTCGCCGGTCACCAGTACGGTCACCGTCTTTGTCGTCTCGCCGGGGGCGAACGTGAGCGTGCCGCTCGCCGCGGTGAAGTCCATGCCGGCGGTCGCCGTGCCACCGGCCGTCGCGTAGCCCACGGACACGGACCGCCCGCTCGCCGCCGACAGGGTGACGGTGAACGCGAACGCCGTCGCGCCGCCCGTCCCCTCCGCGAGCGTGACCGCGCCGACCGCCAGCGACGGCGGGGCGTCGTCGTCGGGTATCGTGCCCGTTCCGGCGGCCGTGGCGATCGTCGCGTTGGTGGCGCCGCTGAGGCCGAGCGTGAACGTCTCGTCGTCCTCGTCGAGCGCGTCGCCGGTCACCAATACGGTCACCGTTTTCGCCGTCTCGCCGGGCGCGAACGTCAGCGTCCCCGACGCCGCCGCGTAGTCGGCGGCCGTCGCCGTGCCGTCGGCCGTCGCGTAGTTCACCGTCACCGACCGCCCGCTCGCCGCCGAAAGAGTCACGGTAAACACGAACGCCGTCGTGCCGCCCGTCCCTTCCGCGAGTGACACATTGTTGACGCTCAGCGCCGGGGTCGGGTCGTCGTCGAGGATCGTGCCCGTACCGGTCGCCGTGCCAACCGCCGCGTTCGTGGAGCCGCTCAGGCCGACGGTGAAGGTCTCGTCGGCCTCGTCCAGCACGTCGCCAGTCACCAGGACCGTCACCGTCTTGCTCGTCTCGCCGGGCGCGAACGTCAGTGTCCCGCTGGTCGCGGCGAAGTCGGCGGCGGTCGCCGTGCCGCCGGCGGTGGCGTAGTTCACGGTCACCGGCTTCCCGCTGGGCGCCGACAGCGACACCGTGAACACCATGGGCGCGGTCCCGCCGTCCCCCTCCGTCAGTGACACCGAGTTAACACTCAGCACCGGCGGCAGGTCGTCGTCCCTGATCGCGCCGGTGCCCGCGGCCGCGGCGACGGTGGCGTTCGAGGCCGCGCTGAGGCCCAGGCTGAATGTCTCGTCGTCCTCGTCGAGCGCGTCGCCGGTCACCAATACGGTCACCGTCTTCGCCGTCTCGCCGGGGGCGAACGTCAGCGCCCCCGAGGTCGCCACGTAGTCGGCGCCGGTCGCCGTGCCGTCGGCCGTCGCGTAGTTCACAGTCACCGCCCGCCCGCTCGCCGCCGACAGCGTCACCGTGAACACGAGCGGCGTGGCCCCGCTGTTCCCCTCCACCGCCGACGCCGAGTTGATCGAGACGCCCGGCGCCGCGTCGTCGTCCATGATCGTGCCGAGCCCGGAGGCCGTGGCAAGGGTTGCGTTCGTCGCCCCGCTGAGGCCGAAAGTGAACATCTCGTCGTCCTCGTCGAGCGCGTCGCCGGTCACCAATACGGTCACCGTCTTCGCCGTCTCGCCGGCCGCGAACGTCAGCGCCCCCGAGGTCGCCGCGTAGTCGGCGCCGGTCGCCGTGCCGTCGGCCGTCGCGTAGTTCACCGTCACCGCCCGCCCGCTCGCCGCCGACAGCGTCACCGTGAACGCGAACGCGGTCGTCCCGCCCGTGCCCTCCGCCAGTGACACCGAGCCGACACTCAGCGTCGGCGTCGGATCGTCGTCAACGATCGTGCCGAGCCCGGACGTCGTGGCGACGGTGGCGTTCGCGGCCCCGCTCAGGGCGAGCGTGAACGTCTCGTCGGCCTCGTCGCGCACGTCGCCGGTCACCAGCACCGAAACCGATTTCGTCGTCTCGCCCGGCGCGAACGTCAGCGTCCCGGACGCCGCCGAGTAATCGCCCCCGGCGGTCGCCGTGCCGTCGGCGGTCGCGTAGTTCACGCTCACCACCCGGCCGCTCGCCGCGGACAGCGTAACCGTGAACACGAACGCCGTGGCGCCGCTGTCCCCCTCCGCCTGCGTCACGCCGCTGATCGACAGGCTCGGCGTCGGGTCGTCGTCGGTGATGGTGGCGACGCCCTGGCCGACTGTGATGATCGCGTTCGTCGGCGTGCCCAGGTTCAGCACGAACGTCTCGTCCGGCTCGTCGCGCGTGTCGTTCAGCAGGGCCACGCTCACCGTCTTGCTGGTCTCGCCGGGGGCGAACGTCAGCGTGCCGCTCGCCGCGGTGTAGTCGGCGCCGGCGGCCGCGGTGCCGTCGGCGGTCGCGTACGGCACCAGAATCGTGTCCGGCGAGGGGCCCGACAGCGTCACGGTGAACACCGCCGGCCCGCCGCCCTCGCCCGCCGTCACGTCCGAGACCGACACGGTCGGCGTCGTCGCCGTCAGCCACGTGTCCGAGGCGGCCGCCGCGAGGGTGTTCTGCGCGGCGTCCTGAATCCCCGAGCCGGCGGCCGTGAGCGTCAGTGTGTAGGTGCCCGACGCGGCCGTGAGGCCGGCAAGGTTGCCGAGCGTCCACGTCACGTTGTCGCCGGTGGTAAGCGTCTGCGAGGCGGTCAGCAGGTTCGCGCCGCCGTCGCGCGTCAGGCTCAAGTCGGCCAGGTCGAACCCGGTCACGGCCTCGGTGAACACGACCGTCACCGCCGGCACGGCCGTCGTGCGCGGGTCGGGCGTCACGTCGATCACGTCGGCGGACGGCGGCGAGTTGTCGGCCACGGCGGCGAAGTCGCGGCCGTGGTACGTCGAACCCGCCACCACGGTCAGCGGCAGGCCGGCGACGCCGAGCGTGGTGCGGTAGCCGGCCTGCCGCTCGACGCGGACGGTCGTCGCGCCGGTGCTCAGGCCTGGCAGGACGTAGTTCCCCAGCGCGTCGGTCAGGGCGTTCGCCTCGCCGCCGTCCTGGGTGCCGTTGCCGTTGCGGTCGTCGAACACGCGCCAGCCGGTCAGCACCGGCTCCCCGCCGTCGCGGGCGCCGTTGCCGTTCAGGTCGTTCACCATCTGCCCGTACACGGCGTTCTGCCGCACCGAGCCGAAGTCGAGGCCGGTGACCGAGCCGCCGGCGGCGAGTGTCTGCGAGTAGGAGTTGCCGGCCGGGCCGGTCGCCGTCCAGCCGCCCGGCACAACCGTTCGCACGGCGTAGGTGCCGGCGGCGAGGCCGGCGAAGGCGTAGGTGCCGGCGGCGGCCGTGGTCTGCGTCGGCTCGGCGAGGGTGACGTTCAGCGTCCAGCTGGTGATGGTGCCGGCGTCGGCGGCGTAGGAGTCGCGGACGCGGAGCGTCCAATTGCCGTTGGCTCCGGTGCCGGCGAACTGGGCCAACGCCTCCGTCGGCCGGTACGTGCCGGTGAACGGCGAGTTGCCCGCGGCGATCGCCGTGGCGCCGGCGTCGTCGAACACCGTGTTGGTAAAGTTAGAGCCGGTCCCGACGGCCGACGCCAGCAGCACCGACTGCCCGTTCGGGCCGACCAGCTCGAGCGCCAGGTCGGAGCTGAAGGCGTGGGTGATGCTCACCCGTACCGTCACCTTGCTGACGAGCCCGGCGGTGCCGCTCACCGCCAGCGTGCTCGTGGCCACCGCGCCGGTGGCGTCGGGGATGGCCACGCTGATGGTGCCGGTGTTGAACGCCACGGCCGTCAGCGCCGCGTCGTAGGCGCCGTTGCCGTTCATGTCGAGATACACCTGCCGGCCGGCAAGGCTCGGGTCGTTGGCGTCGGCGGCGCCGTTGCCGGCCCAGTCCTCGTACGGCCGGCCGGCCAGCGACGGCGTCACGCCCGTGCCGGTCACGGCGAAGTCGAACGTGCCCTCGTTGGCGTCGTTGGTGGTGAACGTGACCGTGCCCGACGCGGCGCCCGTGGCCGTGGGGAGGAAGCGGACGCCGAACGTGGCGTACTGGCCCGTCGTCAGCGTCGTGGCGCTCAGGCCGCTGACGACCTCGAACGGCCCGCCGACGCTCACTGCGCCGAGCGTCAGCGGCAGCGTCCCCTGGTTGCGGACGCGGAACGTGCGCGTCACGCCGACGCCGCCGACGCCGACGCTCCCCAGGCTCACGCTGCCGGTGCCGTCGGGCACGTCGGCGCGGTCGTCGAGCACCTGCACCTCGGCGACGCCGACGCCGCGCACGGCCAGGTTCGCGTTCACCTGCCCGTACCCGTAGCCGACGGCGAACCCGCTGGCGTTCACGTTCGGGCCGATGAGCTCGGTGGTGGCGCGCATCAACTGCCGCACCTGGGCCGCGGTCAGGTTGGGATCGACGGCGAGGACCAGCGCGCCGATGCCGGCGGCGAGCGGCGACGCGGACGACGTGCCGCCGAAGCCCGAGGCGAGCGTGTTGGTGTAGTTCCCGGCGGTTCCGGCCGCCGTGTTGTAGCCGTTGGCGCCCTGCCGGTCGGTGGTGACGATGCCGTACACGCCGCCGAAACTCGGCCCGTTACTCGGGGCCACCACGTCGAGCTCCGGGCCGTAGTTGCTGTACGCGGCGCGGGTGCGCACGTCCGTACTGGCGCCGACGGAGATCACACCAGGGTTACTCCCGGCCAGGTTCGACGGGAACGACACCGACGCGGCGTAGTCGTTGCCGCTCGAGATGAACGACGGCGTCCCCTTGCCGGACCGGCCGTTCGCGGTCGCCCAGGTGAAGGCGTTGGTGATGGCGCTGCTGACGCCGCCGCCGCCCCACGAGTTGTTCATCACGTCGCCGGAGCGGAACGTGCCGGTGCCGCTGCGGGTGCGGCCGGCGGCGTAATAAATGGCCGAGGCGAAGTTGGCGTCGGTGGTGCCGGCGCCGGTGGTGCCGAACACCCGCACCGGGAGGATGCGCGACTTGAAGGCGATGCCCGTGGTGCCGAGGCCGTTGTTCCCCACGCCGACCGCCACGCCGGCGACGGAGGTGGCGTGCGCGTCGTTGGCGCCGTCGGCCCCGGGGTTCAGGTCGCCGGTGGTCCCGTTCGTGGTGAAGTCCCAGCCGCACAGGTCGTCGATGTAGCCGTTGCCGTCGCCGTCCGCCGAGTTGATCCAGCCGCCAGACGCCGCGGCGGCGAGGATGTCGTCGGGGTCGATGCGGCCGTTGGCGTTAACGTCCACGGCCTTGTTCGAGCCCACCGCCCCGATGTTCACCGCGTTGTTCAGGTCGAGGAAGCTGATGATTCCGTCGCCGTCCACGTCCGTGAGGGCGGCCAGCACGGCGGCCGGGATCTCGCCCTGGTTGATCGCGACGTTCGGCGCCAGGTCCGGGTGGGTGATCTCCATGCCGTCGTCCACCACGCTCACGACGACGGTCTGGCTCCCCTGCGTCACGTCCCACGCCGGCGGGGCGTCCACGTCCACGCCCGCCGTCTGGCCGCTGTACTGCGCCGTGTTGTTCAGGTGCCACTGGCTGCCGAAGAGCGGATCGTTCGGCGTGAAGTACTTCTGCCAGTCCTGGTAGAAGTTCGGTTCGGCCCAGGCGAAGCGCGGGTCGGCGGCCAGGGCGGCGGTCAGGGCGAACGCCGCGGGGCCGTACCCGGCGGCGGCCCTCACCACGAACTGGTCCGGCGTGCCGGACACCGGCTCCCAGCTCGCGACGCGCGGGTTGGCGAGCGCGGCGGGGGTGATCCCTGGGGCGAGGGCGACGATCACCTCGTTCGTGGCGACGAGCCAGCCGCCGGTGTCGGGGTTCTGGTACACCGGCGCCGCGAACGTGACGCCCGGCGCGGCAGCGGCCTGCGCGAGCCGGTCGGCGGTGGCGGTGAGGACGACGAGTTCGGGGGTGAGCCAGCGGGCGGCAGACGTGCCGGCGAGCGGGCCGCCGGCGGCGACCAGCGGGGCCAGCGCCGCCGCGCCACCGGGCAGACCGATCACGAGTTCGTCGGCCCGGGTGTCGAGCGAAATCAGTTGCTCGCCGACGCGATAGGTCGCGGCCCCGACGACGGCGACCGGGTGGGCGGCAGGATTCGTGCGGTCTTCGAGCCGCTCGACGGCCAGATCCTTGCGGGGGCGTGGGCTGCGCATGGTGCGGAATTCCCTGACGCGACGACGACTCACCCCGCCGGTGCGAGTCCGGCGGCGGGGCAGAATGGGAGACGGATGGGAGTAGGGTTGATCGTATGACGCCCGCTCGCCGGTCGCAAGACCACGCGGCGCCAGGACTTCGCCGCCCCTGCGGGCCCGGCGCACTAACCTGTACTCCATGCTCCTCCCCCTCGCACTCGCCGCCGCGGCCGCGGCCGGGCAGCCGACCCTCCCTCCCAGGCCCGCCGTCGTTGCCGCGCTCGCCGACCTGCGGCGGAACCAAGCCGTTCTTCTGGGCAAGGCCGACGTTATCGGCGAGTTCAACGACACCGCTCGCAAGTACGACCTGCACAAGACCGGCCCCCGGGGCCGCGACTTCACCAACAAGATGTGCTGGGCGCCGGACCGCAAGCGCGCCCTGTTCTGCGGCGCCAACCACGCCGTGCCGCACCGCCTCAACGACGTGTGGGAGTTCGACCTGCCCTCGCTCACATGGTCGATGCTGTACGCCCCGGACCTGCCGCGCGGGTACGCCGACCTCGGCAAGGACACCTCCGACGTGGAGTTCAAGGACGGCGTGCTCGTGACGAAGCGCGGCGGCCCGGCGGTGATCGCCCACACCTGGTGGGGGCTCACCTACGACCCGAAGCGGCGCGAGCTGCTGTTCATGAACACGTGGGTGACCGACCAGAAGAAGGCCGTCCGCGACCTCGGCGGCGACCCGGCGGCGCTGTACGCCGGCCCGCCGCTGTGGGCGTTCAACCCCGCGGCGCGGACGTGGCGGCCGTTCCGCAGCCCCCGGCCGTACCCGGTTCCGATCTTCGGCGGGATGCTGGAATACGTCCCCGAACTCGGCGGCAGCGTGTGGCACGCCAACAACTGGCAGATGCGGGGCAGCTGGCTCCACGACTTCGAGAAGGACACGTGGACGGATTTGAAGTCGAACGGCGGTGGCAAGGCGTTCGAGGCCGAGGCACCGGAGCCGGAGCAGGTCGGCTACTACGACCCCGGCCGCAAGTTGCTGGTCGTCCACCGCCACCACACCACCCACCACTACGACGTGAAGGCGAACGCCTGGCGGAAGGTACTGGCCGGCGACAAGGACGACGGCCGGACGCCCTACGGCCACGACGCGCGGGCCGTGTTCTACCACGACCCGGCCAGCGGCCACGGCCTGCTCGTCCAGTTCCAGACGAACACCGTCTGGGCGTACGACCCGGACCGCGTGGCGTGGACGAAGCTGACCCCGCAGGGCGACCCGATGCCGACCGGCGGGAAGCGGCTCGGGTACGTCGACCCGGCGCTCAACGCGCTGGTGGTGATCGACGGCACCACCGTCTGGGCGTACCGCTACCGCTGACAGCGCATCCTTGGAAGCTCGGCGCCCTCTTGCACGTCCCGCCGCGCCCGCCGACAATCAGTACACCCGCCTCCCTCCGCCTCTCCGAGGGCTCCGCCAGATGCCCGCTCCGTGCCCCGGCCCGCGCCTGTCCCGCCGCCACATGATCCAGGCCGGCGCCGCCTCCTACGTCGGCCTCGGCCTCACCCAGCTGCTCAAGGCCGACGAGACGCGCACCCGCGCCGCCACCGCGGACCACCTCATCATCGTCTTCCTCAACGGCGGCCCGTCGCACCTCGACATGTGGGACCTGAAGCCCGACGCGCCGCCCGAAATCCGCGGCGAGTTCAAGCCGATCCCGACCAGCGTCCCCGGCGTGTCCTTCGGCGAGCACCTGCCCAAACTCGCCCGCCACATGCACCGCTGCACGCTGATCCGCTCCATGCACCACAGCGTGAACAACGCCCACGCGGCGGCCGTGTACTGCGCCCTCACCGGCCACGACCGCGGCGAGATCGGCGGGGGCGCCCGGCCCGACGACTTCCCCGCCATCGGCTCCGTGGTCGGCACCCGCCGCCCGCCGCCCACGGCAGTCCCGCCGCACGTGTTGCTGCCGTTCATCACCAAGGAAGGCGCCGGCGGCCCGCCGCAGCCGGGCTACTTCGCCGGCATCCTCGGCAAGCCGCGCGACCCGTACGTGGTGCTCCGCGACCCGAACGCCGCCGACTTCGCGCTCCCCGAGCTCACGCTCGGCCCCGACGTGGACCCGGCCCGGTTCGACGCCCGCCGCCAGCTCGCGTCCCGCCTCGCCGGCCCGACGCCGGCCGACCGCACACTCGCGGAACTGGACGCCACCCGCGCCAAGGCGTTCGACCTGCTGACGGCGCCCGCCCTGCGCGACGCGGTGCGGATCGACCGCGAACCGCCGGCGGTGCGCGACCGCTACGGCCGCAACATTTACGGCCAGAGCGTGCTGCTGGCGCGGCGGCTCGTCGAGGCCGGCACCCGCGTGGCGTGCGTAAGCTGGGCGCCGGACGCGAACGCGACCTGGGACACGCACGGCAACAACTTCACGAAGCTGAAGAACGAACTCCTGCCGCAGTTCGACGCGGCCGCGTCGTCGCTCCTGACCGACCTCGCCGACCGCGGCCTACTGGACCGCACGCTGGTGGCGTTCATGGGCGACTTCGGCCGCACGCCGCGGGTGAACGGCCAGGGCGCCGGCCGCGACCACTGGAACTTCTGCTACTCGTTGATGCTGGCCGGCGGCGGCATCCGGGCTGGGTACGTCCACGGCGCCAGCGACCGCATCGGCGGCCGGCCGAGCCGCAACCCGGTGACGCCGGCGGACGTGATCGCCACGATCTACGAGTGTCTGGGGGTGCCGCCGGACCTGGAGCTGCGCGACCGCCTGGACCGCCCTCAAACACTCGTGCCGTGGGGCACCCCGATCCGCGAGGCGGTGGGGTAGAAGCCTGCGGGTCGTCACCGAGGGCGCCGAACCGGGCAGGACGCGCCGCGGAGGTTGGGGCGAGGTGGAGGCCGAGGAGGTGCGTCAAACGCCACGCGGGCGGCCGATGACTCGGCCGCCCGCGTTGGTTTCGGACTCCGCCGAGTTACATCTTCGGGGGCATGGCCGCCGGGGTCGTCGGGGTCACCGGCACCACGACCGCGCCGCCGGTGCAGCCGGCCGGCACGCTACCGGTGCAGCCGCCGCCGTTGCAGCCGTTGCTCTTGCTCTTGTGGTGGCCGAGGAACCCGCCGCCGTTGCAGCTGTTGCTGCGGTGACGGAGGCCGAGGAACCCGCCGCGGCTGCCGTGGCACCCGCCGCAGCACCCACTGTCCACCACGCCGGTGCAGCCGGTGCAACCGGCCGGGGCCGACCCCGTGCACCCGGCGGCGACCACGGTGCCGTGGCACCCGCCGTTGCACCCGTTGCTCTTCTTGCCGAAGCCCGCCGCGTCGCCGGACGGCAGCATCGCCGCCATCAACACCATGCTGTACATCGCGCCTGGTCCTCCGAGTTCCGGGTAAGCGGTTCCGCCCTGCGAACCCAACACGACCCCCTGCACCGGAGCCCGGCGCGGCGAAGGGGGCCGACTGGTTCCTACGGGTAAGGCGGGAGATCCAGGCAACCTGGGGGCTTCCCGCCGCAAGTGAAGTGGATGGTAGGGTGGGGGTTTAGACCCGTCAACGGGAATTTGGGCAGTTTGGCCCGTCGGGGCAAATCACCGACCCGTCGCAGTTCCGGTTGTGCATTTCGGACTTCCAGGTCCGGTTTTGCCGGCTACAATGCGCCCGGACCGAACGACCCGCATTCCCGGTCGTGTCGGGGGTACCGGAAGTGCCCCCGGCCGCCGCCGCGCCGGGCCAACGCCGGGGGCGTTTCCGCCGTTGCAACCGGTGGCCGTCGGGTATGTTCGAGAGGCCGAGAGTCGAAGCAAGAGGGGACGTCATGGACCGGGACGCCGCCGCCCCGCCCGTTGAGGTGGTTCCGCCCGTCTTTTGGAAGGTCGCCCGCGGCGTCGCCGCGGCCGGCGGCGGGATGATCCTTCTCGCCGCCCTTCTCGGCCTCGTTGGTGCCGGCGAAGGCGTTCTGGGTACCGCCCGCGTGCTGCTTGTGTTCGTCGGCGCGGTCACTGCCGGCGTCGGCGTCTGGCTCCGGCCCGACCGCTGGGAGGGGTGGGCCATTGGCGGCGCCGCCGCGGTCGCCGGCGTGTTCGGCACGCCGGCCCACTGGGACTCGTTCCGCCTGCTGTTCGGCGTGTTCGCGGTCGTGGCCGGGTTCCGCCTCGTGCTGCTCGTCGCGCCGCCCGGTTGGAAGCTCGGCCTCGTCTCCGCGTACATGCTGTTCCACTTCGTCGGCATCTTCTGCGCCACCACCGCCCCGGCGCCGACGCCGTGGCTCGTCGACCAGGCGTACCTGCGGGTGTACAACCAGTACCTGCAGTTCATCTACATGCGGAACGCCTACCACTTCTACTCCCCGGAGCCGGGGCCGGCGGCGCTGCTGGCCTGCCTCGTGAAGACCGAGAACGGCACCGAGACGACCGCCACCGGCGAGGTCCGCAAGAAGTACGACACGAAGTGGGTGGTGATGCCGCGCCGCCCCGCCGACGTGCGCGACCCGCTCGCGCTGTCGTACTTCCGCCGCCTGTCGCTCACCGACCGCGTGTCGCGCAGCAGCATGGACTTCACCACCGCCGGCGCGTTCGAGAAGACGGAGGTCCGCACCCGCCGGTACAAGCTGACGCTCCCCGGCAGCGACCCGTACTACCCGCTCCACCCGACCGAGCCGGAGTTCGCCCAGTACCGCATGCCGGACCCGAACGCCAGCCGGTTCCTGATCCCCAGCTACGCCCAGCACCTGATCCTGGAGCACACGCCGAACCCCGAGGCGGCCGCCCGCACCACGCTGAAGATGTACCGCCTCGAGCACCGCACCTTGTCGGTCGAGGCGTTCATCGGCGTCGGCAACCCCGACGGGGTGCCGACGAACCCGTACAACCCGATGACGTACCGCCCGTACTTCCTCGGCGAGTACCGCCTCACGTCCGAAGACCCCACGCACCCGCGGAAGGCCCGGGTCGAGCTCGTCGACCCGCAGGCCGACATGCTGTACTGGCTGATCCCGATCATGCCCAACGCCGGGCCGGGGGCCGACAAGAAGCCGTTCGTCGATCACCTCTCGATCCACGCCGGCCACGCGTTCGACTGGAGCCAGCTGCGATGAACATGACGTTCCGCCAGCGGTGGGCCGCCTTCTGGTTCACCCCCATGGACCCGAGCACCCTCGGGTTCATGCGGGTGATGACCGGGCTCCTCATCCTGTACATCTACCTGGCCCACAGCCTCGACCTGCAGAACTTCTTCGGCCGCCACGCGTGGTACGGGCACAGCTTCGTGGACCGCGAGCGCCGCGAGTTCCCCTGGAGCGTCAGCTCGTTCACCAAGTGGAACGACGAAGAGGTGACGCCCCGGCTCCCCGAGTTCCCGCACCGCCGGGCCAGCATCCTGGCGTACATCCGCGCCCTCCCCGAGGGGAAGGCCGAGCGCAAGGCGGGGCTCCGCTTCCTCGACCGCGCCGCCGCCGAGTCGGTCGCCAACGGCGCCGCGGCGCTGACGTTCCTGCAAGCCTTCCACGAGACGGGCAAGGGGCAGGAGCAGCGCGTCTACACCGCCCTCGCCGAGGGCCGCCAGCTGTACGGCCTCGCCCAGGACGGCCAGCTGGTGTACCTCGACGCCCCGCACCCGGCCCGGGAGAGCACCGCCATCCTGCCGGCGTTCCTGCTGGCGCTCCCCGAGCCCGACCGCCGCGCCTGGGCCGACGACCTCAAGGCCGTGATCCTGCCGCCGGCCCCGGTGGACACCAAGTACCTCGTCAACCACCTGATGGAGCTCGACCCCCGACACCGCGTCGCGCTGGTGAAGTTCATGGCGAACCTCCCCGACGACCGCGCCGCCCGCAACGACACCATCGACTTCCTCGACTACTGGAACAACGACCCCGACCCGAGCCGCGTGTACCACTTCGGGCACCGCACGTTCAGCGTGTGGTTCCACGTGACCGACCCGCGCACGATGGCCGCGATCCACGCCGGCGTTCTGCTGGTCATCCTGTTGTTCGCGCTCGGCGTGTGCACCCGCGTGACGGGCGTGCTGACGTGGGTGGCGACGCTCAGCTACGTCCACCGCACCGAGCAGGTTCTGTTCGGCATGGACGTCATGGCCAACATCCTGCTCACGTACCTCGTGGTCGGCGACAGCGGGGCGGCGCTGTCGGTGGACCGGGTGGTGGCGAAGTACCGCGCCGCGCGGGCGAGCCTGGCCCGGTGCGGGCACATCGACGCCGCCACCCGCGCGTTCCTGGACCGGGCCCCGCCGAGCAAGGGCGCGGCGCTGGGCGTGCGTCTGATTCAGGTCCACTTCTGTTTCATCTACATGGCGGCGGGGCTGTCGAAGCTGAAGGGGCAGGGGTGGTGGAACGGGTTCGCGTTCTACGACGTGATGATCAACCCCGAGTTCACGATGCTCCGGTACGAGTGGTTCGAGTCGATGGCCCGGGGGCTCGCGTCGGTGAAGCCGGTGTACTACGCCGTCTGCACGTTCGGGGTGTGGTTCACGCTGGGGCTGGAGATCAGCTTCCCGTTCCTGGTGTGGACGCGGCTGCGGCCGTTCTTCCTGTGGCTTGCGGTGCTGTTGCACGCGGGCATCGGCATCCTGATGGGGCTGACGATGTTCGAACTGCTGATGATGGTGATGCTGCTGGCGTACCTGCCGGCGGGGGTGATCCGCGACCGGCTGCGCGGCGGCCCGGGCCTGCCGCGGCTCGCGTTCGGGTTCGACCCGGCGGTTCCGGCGCAGGCGCGGGCGGCGGCGCTCGTGCTGGCGGCGGACGCGGACGCACAGGTGGTGCTGGAGCCGGCGGCGGGCGTGCCGCAGCCGGTGGTGAAGGCGGGCGGCGTGGCGCAGACGGGCGCGGCGGCGGCGGGCACGGTGTTCGCGTCGGTGCGGCTGCTGCGGTGGGCGCGCCACCTGCTGAAGTTGCCGGGCGTCGGCGGGCTGGCGGGCCGGTGGGTGTCGCCCGCTCCGGCGGCGGCACATCCGCCGGTGGCTGTGGGGTCGTGAGGCGGGGTCACCGCCGTGCGGCGCGGACGGCGAATAACAACCGTGGCGAAAGAAGCCGCCGAAGCCGCTACCGCGTCCCGGTGGGGGGAGCGGCGGGAGAATCTTTCTCCCGCTGCGCCGGCGTGGAACCCACGTACGACGATGGTTCCGTCTCGCGTTAGTCCCCACTACAGCCGATGAACGCGTACTCGCTCGGCTTCCCGTTCTTGTACACGACCAGGTAGTGCGCCTCCCACCTCTCCAGCCGCTCGGCCACGTCGTCCCAGTTCTCCTCGACCTGCTCATGCGTCGGCTGCTGGGTGCCGAAGACCTGCTCGACCGCCCGCGACGGGTACGGCGTTGCCACGCCGAAGCCGCGCTGCCGGCCCGTGTTCGGGATGTCGAGAATCGAGTGCGTGCCGTCCTCCGCCGCCAGTTCCAGCGCCTCGTCGATCGACCCCGGCCGCTCGTCCTCGTCCTCGTCGTCGTCCGGGTCGTGTAGGCGCGGCCCCTGACCCGGTGACGGGAACGCGTTCAGCAGCGTGCGGAACTGCTGGGCCGCCTGCCGCTCCTCGGGGCTCAGCCCGGCGAAGTCGCCGCTCTCGGCCGCCCGCAGCAGCCGGGCCATCATCGGGTTCTGACCCGCGGCCGCGCGGACGCCGGCGAGCGGGTCGAAGCCGGCGGGAACGCCGGGGAAGGCGCCGCCGTCGAACGGCCCCGCGCCGTTCACCTTCGTGAACCCGCCGAAGCCCAGCGAGTAGTCGCCCTCGGCGAACACCCGCTGCCGCAGTTCCTGGAGTGCCGCCTCGGGGTCGTCACGGTACGGGGTGTAGTACCGCCAGCTGCTCGCACCCATGCCCGCCTCCCGCGCCGGATGTTGGTTGAACGAACGCTAGCACGCGAATCGGGCGGCGGGACGTGGCTACGGCCCGACGACCACAAACGGCCGCAGCTTGTCGAGCGTCTTCGGGCCGATCCCGCGGACGCGGTCGAGTTCGGCGACACTGCGGTACGGCCGGCCGGCGACGATCGCGCCGGCGGTAACCGGGCCGACGCCCGGGAGCCGTTGCAGCTCCTCGGCCGACGCGGCGTTCACGTCCACCGGCGGGTCACCGGGCTGGAGCTTCCGGACGGCGGGGCCGCGAGCGAGTTCGGCCTTCTCGGGCGCCTGCGCCCGAACCCGCGGCGGCAGTTCCGGGTCGGCCCGTACCGGCACCGCGGCGGCCGGCGTGTCCACCTTCACCAGCGGCCGCAGCCGGTCGATCATCACCGGGCCGACGCCGGGGACGGATCGCAGGTCGTCCACGGAGCGGAAGCCGCCGCGGTCGCGGCGGTGGGCGTCGATGGCGGCGGCGAGCCGCGGGCCGACGCCGGGGAGGAGTTCGAGTTCGGCGGCGTCGGCGCGGTTCAGGTCGACCGGCGCGGCGGACGTGACGGGCTCGGTGGGGCGAGTCGTAAAGCGTGGGCCGTAGCCGCGGACGGCGAGTAGCGTCAGGAACACGACCACGACGGCCGCGAGCGCGAGCTGAGCTCGCTTCGGCGAGCCGGGGGCGTCAGCCCTCGGATTCGTGTTCAGCTTCGGCGTGTCCATCGCGGCGCCCGGCGCGGCACGATCCGCACAGGAGCGCCAGTCTACGCCGCCCGCAACGTCACGACCACGTACCGGCACCAGTTTTTGAACTCAGGTCGCGCCCGCAGCAGCCGTCGGTCGGCGGCGTCGAGCAGCGGCACCCCCCTGCCCTTCCACACGCGGCGGACCATGCCGAGAAGTTGGAAGCCGTCCCACTCCACGACGGGGAAGCTCGCTCGGAGTGGTTCCAGGTCTCGGGCGGTGAGCGGCACCTCGTCCGGGGTGCGGTCCTTGCCGGGGTACGGGAGCCACCGCCGGGCCGCGCCGAGGAGCGGGTTGCCGCCCCACGGCTCGCAGAACACCGCGACGCCGCCCGGCTTCATGACGCGGGCCAGCTCGCGGCCGGCCTTGGCCAGGTCGAGGTGGTGGAGGATGGCGTTCCCCCACACCGCGTCGAACGAGCGGTCGGGGAACGGCAACTCCTCGCCGTCGGCGACGACGACGGTGCCGCTGACGCCGTTGGCGCGGAGCCGCTCGCGGGACTCGGCGACGTACCCCGGCGACAGGTCGAACGCGGTCACGTCGGCGCCGGCGCGGGCGAGTACGACGGCGGCCATGCCGTGCCCGCAGCCGTAGTCGAGGGCGCGCTTGCCGCGCAGGTCGCCGAGCCGCTCGAACGCGGGCCGCACCCAGGTTTCGTGGTCGAGGAAGGCGGCGTCGGGGAAGCGCAGCTCCGGGCGCGCCGCGGCGCGGGCGGCGGCCTGCCGGTCGTGGAACTGCTGCTCGGCGAGGAGGCGGGGGGTAGACATCGTGAGCCCCGTTCTACTCAACCGCGGCGCCGTAAAACGACCCCAATTCTTCCACCCGCACCGGACGGACCCCCGTGGCCGACGAAACGCAAGACCTCGCCGAAGTCCGCGCCGACAAGCTCCGCCAGATCGAGGCGCTCGGCCTCGACCCGTGGGGCCACCGGTTCGACAACACCACCCCCATCGGCGCCATCCGCCAGAAGCCCGCCGGCCCGTTCGACGACGCCAACCCCGGGCCGAAGGTCCGCGCGGCGGGCCGCGTCGTGCGCTACCGCACCGGCGGCAAGCTGCTGTTCCTCGAACTCTGGGACCAGACCGGCCGCGTCCAGCTCATGATCCGCGTCAACAAGGTCACCGAGACGGAGTGGAAGCTCGCCCAGCTCCTCGACCTCGGCGACCTGATCGGCGTGGACGGCGAGTTCGGCAAGACGCGCACCGGCGAACTCACGATCCAGGTGGAGGCGCTGACGTTCCTGGCGAAGTCGCTGGAGCCACACCCGAAGGACGTCTTCGGGATGGGCGACATCGAGTACCGCCTGCGGCACCGCTACCTCGACATGATCTACACCCCGGACACGCTCCGCCGGGCGCACCAGCGCGTGCAGGTGATCCGCACCATCCGCACGCACCTCGACAGCCTCGGCTACATGGAAGTCGAGACGCCGACGCTCCACAGCATCGCCGGCGGCGCCGCCGCCCGGCCGTTCGAGACGCACCACAACGCGCTCGACATCGGCCTGTACCTGCGGATCGCCCTGGAACTGCCGCTGAAGCGGCTGCTGGTCGGCGGGCTGGAGAAGGTGTACGAGCTCGGCCGCGTGTTCCGCAACGAGGGGATCAGCCCGCGGCACAACCCCGAGTTTACGATGCTGGAGCTGTACCAGGCCTACGGCGACTACCGCACGATGATGGACCTTACCGAGGGGCTCATCGTCGCCTGCGTGGACGTGCTCGACGTGACCACCGGGGGGAACGGCGAGGAGCCGGTGGGGCACAACGAGTCGAGGGCGGTGCTGGTGGACCGCAAGCGCGTCATCCCGTTCGGCGACGCGACCGTGGACCTGACGCCGCCGTTCCAGCGGGCCAGCTACGGCGCGCTGTTCAAGGAGCACGTCGGGTGCGACATGTTCGACGAGTCGGCCGTGCGGGCGGCGGCGCGGGCCGAGGACATCAACCCCGACGGCAAAGCGCACGACGTGCTGGTTCAGGAACTGTTCGAGGACATCGTGGAGGAGAAGCTGGTCGGCCCGGTGTTCGTGTACGACTACCCGGCGAGCCTGTGCCCGCTGACGAAGCGGAAGCGGAGTGACCCGCGGGTGGCGGAGCGGTTCGAGTTGTACGTGCGCGGCATGGAACTGGCCAACGCCTACACCGAGCTGAACGACCCGACCACGCAGGCGGCGACGTTCTCGCAACAGCTGGCCGGCCTGCCGGCGGACGAGTCGATGGCGAAGATGGACCACGACTTCGTGCGGGCGCTGCGGCACGGCATGCCGCCGGCCGGCGGGCTGGGCGTGGGGATCGACCGGCTGGTGATGCTGCTGACGAACACGCCGAGCATCCGCGACGTGATCCTGTTCCCGCTGCTGCGGCCGGAAGTGACGAAGCCGGGCGCGAACCCGGTGGCGTGAGCGGGTGTCCGGAGGGCGGAAGTTTTTGGGGCCGCCCCTTGAAGCGAGGGCGGTCGCCCCCCATAATTTTGAATGCCTGCCCCTTTAGCTCAGTTGGTAGAGCAGCTGACTCTTAATCAGCGGGTCCTCGGTTCGAGCCCGAGAGGGGGCACTTCAGAAGTGCTGAAACGATAAGGGGTTCCGGCGACGAGCCGGAACCCCTTCTTCGTTGACCGCCACACTATCGCCACACTATCTGCCAAAGTCACTCCCGCGGCCGGAGCAGGTCCGCCGCCTGCCTCAGGATGCCCGAGCCGTCGAACGCCTTCGCGGCGTCGAGCTAGTGCCGGTCCGTTTGGGGGGGTCAGCTCCCATCGCGCGGGCGGTCGCGTCCACGCTCTGGGTCGCCGCCGCCACTACCGTGAATGCCCTCGCACGAAGGTCATGAGGCCGAAGCCGCGGCTGGCCCGGCCGCCCCGCGTTGAACTCGCGGAACAGGTTCTAGACCGTCCACCGCCAAGTGCTCGGTGCGTAGGCCGACTTCGCCTTGCTCTTCGGGTTCGGCCGGTAGAGCTTCGACTCTTCCAGCGACCGCTCCCACAGCCACACTGGCGCGGCCACCCGCTGGAGTTCTGCCGCCACGTCAGCAGGGAGCGGCACCGTCCGCGCCGTTCGCGTCTTGGTCACCTCGGCACTCATCGTCAACTGGTCACCATCGAGGTCGGCCGACATCAGTTCGCACAGTTCGATGGTCCGGCACCCGGCGAGCATCTTCACCCGGACGAAAAGCCGCGGCAACTCCCACCCGGGGTGCTTGGCGGCGAGCCACTTGAAGAACGCCGTCACCGTGTCTTCCTCCGGCACCCGGACGCGCTTGCCTCGCGGCGCGTTCGGGTACGGCACGTCCAGCCACGGGTTGTCCTTGACGTGGCCGAGCGGCCGGAGTGCTTCGACCAGAGCGACCGAAGGCATAGCAGGTAAGTCGTGCAGGAAGTGGGCGCCGGTTTGTAGCTCTTAGCATCCGACGCCTTGTGCCGCGTTGGGCCGTGGTCGCGCGAGCGGTGGCGTTATGAAAGAGGGGGCGGACGTGATGAAGCGGATCAACTCGACGGCGGGGCACCAACCAGCGGCGTGACGACCACCAGCAACTAGGACCGGCCGCGCTCCTCGACTGCCGCCCGTTCAGTCAAGAGGTTACGACCGGTGCGAAGGAACCGTAAGCGAGCCCTCGCCCTGAGTCAACATGCGGCGTGTCGGGTATTCCGACAGCGTCGAGTCCCCCGCCCACTCGGTGTCGGATTAGCCGACACAATCCCGGTGACGCCAGGCAATCGCATTTTTCTGGTCCGCCCTTAGTCATTTGCTAGCTTGGGTTAGCGCGTTTCTGGGAAGAGAGTTTCTCAGCCGGCACATCCTCTGCATATTTCCTGCCGTCACCACTTGCTCGCCCAGCCCGCCCAGCATTGCCCACGGGTGGTGACCTTCCCGGTCGCGCCCATCGGCCGGGACTTCCTCGAATCACCGGTTCCGTTTCGCCCTCGAAAACTTGCCGGCGTCGGGTCAAGGCTGCCCTCAAAGCCCCACGGCCTCCCCAACCCCGGTGGCCGAGCGACTCCGAACGGACCACACTCAGGCACCACCGATGCAGCAGAGCCTTTTCCGGAGCGAGCGTAAATCACCCGACCTGACAAGCTCCCGGCCGGCAACCGGGGGCGGGGACCTCCCCGCCGGGTCGGCCGAGGCCGTCGCACGGGCGTACTCCGTCGCCTTCCGCCTGACTGGGAGTGAGGCGGACGCGGAAGACGCGACCAAGGAAGCCGTACTCCGGGTCGGACCGTTCGACCCGGACCGACTCTTCCGGCTCACCGTCCGCGCCGTCCTGGACCTCCGGCGGACGCGGCCGACCGCCCCGGGCGAACCGGCCGCGGCCGAGGTGCCCGCCGGTGACCGGTCGGCCCGTCTGGAGGCGGCTGTCGCCGCCCTGCCCCCGGCCTACCGCGACCCGTTCGTGCTGACCGACGTGGAGGGGTTGTCCGCCGCCGCTGTCGGGGAGCTACTCGGCGTGTCCGTCCCGGCGGTCAAGAGTCGGCTGCACGGCGCCCGTCTGCGGCTCTGCGCCGCCCTCCGGGACGCCGCGTAGCGTCTGACGCGAGGGGCTCGCGGTCGGCTTGCGAACCGGGGACCTTCGCTACCCGGGCTAGGACCGCTTCTGCGGCATCGCCGTCGGACCTGCCGGGGGCAGCGCCCCCGGCTCCCAGTCGTACATACCGAGGTCGGCCGCTTCGCGGCCCTTATCGGTCACCTCGAACCTCCCGTCCCCGACGACCGCGAAAAAGCCGCCCCCGACAAGCCAGTCGAAGTTGGCCTGGTCCTGCCGGGTCATGTTCCGGCAGTCCGCGTACTTGAACCGCTTCGCCCGGACGACGCGCCGCAGCATCCGCCACCGGCTCTCACCAAGCGACAGTTGTGCCAACTGAGTGACCCGTACCCGAGGAATGGCCTCCCCCGGGCCGCTCGGGCGCGGGCGCGGGGTTGCGAGTCGGCGGGGGACGTGTCCACACTGAAACGACAGACAGGCGGGCTCGGGGACACCTCCCGGGAGGGAATCGTGGCCAGTACCGACCTCGTCATCTCGAAACGCGCGAGCCTCCAGCCTCGTGACCCGATGACGGCGCCGAGGTACCACCTCTTGGGCTCGTAGAAGCCGCCGACGTTCCGGTACGGCGACCGCGTGCGGTGCGAGGTCCGCGGCGAGGTCGTCATCGTCAGTCTCTCCGATGCCTCCATCCCCTGGCCCCTCGGGCGACCCGGCCACTTCAAGCCGTCGCTGGTCGTCTACAAGGACTTAACGCGGGCCGTCCGGCGCGAGTCGCCACAGCCATCTGTGACCACTGGGGCGTCAGCGCCCAAACGGTAACGAAGTGGCGCAAGGCGCTGGGCGTCGGTCAGATGACCGAGGGCACCTCCCTGCTCAAGTCCGATGCCATCCGAGACTCGGAGCCGATGGTTGCGGCACGGAAGAAAGGGTGGGCGAAGGCCCGCGACCCCGAGCGGGTCCGCACGATTCGTGAGTCGAAACTCGGGAAAGCTCGTCCAGACCACGGCATCGAGGCGATGCGGCAGGCGCGACTCGGCTCCAAGGCGTCCGGGGAGACGGGGCGCGAGCTGTCGGAAGCCAGACAGGGGAAGCCCCGCGCCCGCGGGCGCGACTGAGCCGACTGGGAACTTGCACTCTTCGGCGAACTCGCGCACGCAGAGGTGGCGACTCGGACGAGGAGGAGCAAAGGTTCGGTTCGGGCGATGAAGCGGAAGCTGGGTCGAGAACCGTCGGACCGCTGGGCGGGCATGGCCCCGCCTACTTGCCGACTCGGTGCAGGGCCGACCCGGTCCGGACCAAGAACGCCCCCTCGACCGCCGCCACCCCGTACACCCGTCCGCGCCCCGGCAGGCGGTTCTCGGCCACGACCTCCGGCTCCGGCCCCGGCTTGACCACCGCCGTCACCCCGTCCTTGGTGAAGAAGTAGACGTGGCCCGCGCCCCCGACCGGGGACGCCCAGCACGACCCCGGCAGGCGGTGGTCCCACACGCTCTTCCCCGTAGCCGGGTCGAAGCAGACCGCCACCCCGTCGCGGCTAACCGTGTAGCCGTACTTGCCGTAGACGAGCGGCGACCCGAACGAACTCACCCCCTCGGCCGACCGCCACGCCACCCGCTCGTCCCCTTTAGCACCGGGTCGCACGGCGACCTGCGACGCCCGGTCGCTCGACCCGAGCACGAGCAAGTCGCCCGCCGGCGTCGGCGTGGCGACGGTGTTCCCGGTCAGCCCGCCGAGTTCCCACTGCTTCGCCCCGGTCGCCACGTCGAACGCCGCCGCCAGCCCCGGCGAACTGACCACCGCCGCGGGCTTCCCCTCGACCGTCACGACGGCCGGCGAGGTCCACGACCCGCCGAACGGGTGGTCGGCCTTCCACAAGTCCTTGCCGGTCGCGGCGTCCACCGCGAGTAGGTACGAGCTCCCCTGTGCGACGAGCACCAGCAGGGTGTTCCCGGCCAGGACGGGGGACGTGCCGAGGCCGTGGTTCCCCCGGAGCGGGCCGAAGTCCGCCTCCAGGTTGCGCCGCCAAACCTCCTTGCCGGCGTGGTCGAGTGCGAGCAGGTCGCCGCTCTCGAACAAGGCGAAGACCCGGTCGGCCGTCACCACCGGCGTGGGGGCGCACTTGCTGACGTAGTCGGTGGCCTTCACCCGCTGGGTGTTGCGGAACGACTTCCGCCACGCCTCCTTCCCCGTGGCGAGGTCGAGGCGGATGACGTGGAGCGTGTCCTTGAACTCGCCCTCGGCGCTGGTCACGAACACCCGGTCCTTCCACACGACCGGACTCGACTGACCGTACCCCGGCAGCTCGACGGTCCACGCGATATTCTCCGTCGGGGACCACTTCAGCGGTAGCGACTTCGCCGTGGTGAGGCTGTCGCCGGTGCCGCGGAAGGCGGGCCAGCAGTCGGGCGGGGCGTCGGCCCGGAGGGCGGGCAGCGTGGCGGTGAGCAGGAGGGCGGGCAAGAGGAGGCGGGTCATGGCGGTCCCGAGTAGGCGGGCGGGTGCGGGTCAGTGTACCGGCCGGGAGGGAGCTTGACGGGTCGTCATGTCGGGCCGAATCTGGGAGTGGTGCCCGGAGCCCGACACCGAATGACCGCCATCACTGACACGGACTTCGCCGCCCTCTGGAACGCCGCAGGGTCGCTGGCCGCCGTCGTCACGGCCGTGTCGGACGCGTCTATGCGCCCTGTTCCACGGTGGGCGGTACTGGCTCGGGCGACGGCACTTCGGCAGGCCGGTGTCTCGCTACGCGGGCATTCTGACGAAACCCCGCCGGCTTCCCTGCTCACCGAGGCCAAGTCCGTCGCAACCCAGCTGATGGCCCAGCACGGCCTGGCCGACTGGCAGTTCGGTTTCAACACGAACAAGCGCCGGGCCGGCGTGTGCCGC
Source organism: Gemmataceae bacterium (assembly GCA_046350095.1). Lineage (GTDB taxonomy): Bacteria > Planctomycetota > Planctomycetia > Gemmatales > Gemmataceae > Urbifossiella. Next base: position 245,860 of record JAXMBA010000006.1, on the reverse strand, counting down.
TACCCGACGCGAACTCGGCCGGGCCGTATCGAACTCTCCAAGCACTACGTCCTCCGCAATCCAGCGGACGAAGTCCGCGACACCATCCTGCACGAGATAGCCCACGCTCTCGTGGGGCACGGTCACGGCCACGACGAGGTCTGGAAGGCCAAGTGCGTCGAGGTCGGGGCGCGGCCGGAGCGGTGCTACGGCGAGGAAGTCGAGATGCCGAAAGGTAGGTGGAGGGCCACCTGCGGAGGGTGTGGACGGGAGCACGACCGGCACCGACGACCGAAGCGGATGACGGGCTGGCACTGCCGGGAGTGCGGGAAGGAGCGGGGTGCCCTTGTGTGGAAACTGACTGGGTGAGCCGCCACACTATCGCCACACTATTTCGGGAAGCGGCGGGAAAACGCGGGCTTTGGCGGGAACACAGACTGCAGAGAATCGCCTGGGAAACTTAGCATTTCCTTGATTTCACGGGGCCTCACGCAACCCCCGCCCCTTACCTCTTAATCAGCGGGTCCTCGGTTCGAGCCCGAGAGGGGGCACTGAAAGAAAGGCCTAGCAACCGAAGCGTTTCACGCTTACCCCGGCGTCCGCCGGGCGCGGTTTCCGAACCCGGCGATTGTGGAAAGTTCTACAGTCGCCCCGGAGCCGAAGTGTGAAGCCCTAACTCGTCCAGTCCTACATGTCTCGCCAGCAATCCGGCCGCGGCCCGTTCTGGTCCGACTTCGCCGGCATCCGCCAGCAGAAACTGCTCACCAACCTTTTCAACTCTCCCGAATCGCTCCTCGCGAAGGCACGACACGGTCGCCAGTCGGGTGCGGAATCAGCACCGCCTGGAGGCCCCAGCTGCTGCTCGGGCACGCTCCGGGGGAGCGTTACGCAGGTCTACTCCGGGCGGTACGGGGCAGACGCCACGATCGGCCTACGCCCTCTTGACCGATGATCCGTTTCGTGGTCGGACCCAAAGCATACCTGGCCAACGACTTGGCATCCGGTCACGATTCTAGACCCGGCGAAATCGGCATCGGTGCGTGAGACGATCCGGGGTGGTCCGCACTTTAGTTCTTGTGGAGAGTGTGATGACAGCGCCCGACGGGACGGACGTGGAGGTCGTACAGCGCGCCGCCGGCGGCGACGCCGCGGCCTGGGACGCGATCGTCGCTGGAACCGGCGACCGGCTCCGGCGGATGATCCACCTCCGTCTCAGCCGCCGCGTTCAGGGGCGAGTCGACGAGGCGGACGTCCTCCAGGAGGCCTACCTGGAGGTACACCGTCAGCTGCCGGGGTATGCAGCCGACCCGCGGGTGCCGTTCTTCCTCTGGGTCCGAAACCTGGTCGGGCTCAAGCTGGCGGAGGTCCACCGCCGCCACCTCGGCACCCAGCTGCGGGACGCCGGGCACGAGGTCACACTCCACCGGGGCGGGATGCCCGGGGCCGACTCGGCGTCGCTCGCGGCGCAGCTCATGGGGGCGTTCACGTCCCCGTCCGAGGCGGCGGTCAAGGCGGAGATCCGCCTCCAGCTCCAGGACGCGCTCAACCGGATGGACCCGCTCGACCGCGAGGTGCTCGCGCTCAAGCACTTCGAGCAGTTGACCACGGCCGAGGTCGCCGAGGTGCTCGGGCTGTCCAAGTCCGGGGCCGGGCACCGGTACGTGAAGGCCGTCAAGAGCCTCCGGGCGCTGCTCGAGCAGATCCCCGGTTTCACCGGCCTCTGACCCGCCGCGAGGCCGGGCCGACGACACACCCTTTCGCCCCGCCGCAATCCAACGAGACGACGATGCTCACGCGCCTCACCCACTGGCTGAAGCCGGCCCGCCCACGCCCGACGGCCCGCCCCCGCCCCCTCCGCGCGGAGCCGCTGGAGGACCGCCTCGCCCCCGCCTTCCTCGGCGCCGTCCGCCCGGCGGCCGGGGACGTGAACGGCGACGGGCTCGCCGACCTGGTCGTTGCCCAGGGGGCCGGCGGCGGCGAGGTTCGAGTCTTCGACGGCAAGACCGGCCTAAACACGCTGACGATCCTCCCGTACACGGGGTTCGGCGGAGGGGTCTACGTCGCCGCCGGCGACGTGGACGGCGACGGCCGGGCCGAGATCATCACCGGCACCGGCGACGGCGGCGGCCCGCACGTCCGGGTGTTCGACGGCCTCAGCGGTGCCGAGCTTCACAGCTTTTTCCCCTACGAGTCGTCGTTCCGCGGCGGGGTGGTGGTGGCGGCCGGCGACGTGGACGGCGACGGCAAGGCCGAGGTCATCACCGGCACCGGCGTGGGCGGCGGGGCGCGGGTCCGGGTGGTGGACGTTACGACCGGAGCGGTGATCGCCGACTTCCTCGCCTACGAGGAGTCGTTCCGCGGCGGGGTGCTCGTCGCCGCCGGCGACCTGGACGGCGACGGCCGCGACGAGGTCGTCACCGGCACGGGGTGGGGCGGCGGCCCGCGGGTGCGCGCGTTCGACCCGCGGACCGGCGAGCAGCTGGTCGAGTTCATGGCGTACGAGGACTCGTTCCGGGGCGGCGTGGTGGTCGCGGTCGGCGACACGGACGGGGACGGGGCGGCCGAGATCGTCACCGGTACCGGGCCGGGGGGCGGCACGGCCGTGTCGGTCTTCCGCGCCGACGGCACCCCGGCCGGCCGGTTCCTGGCAGGCAGCCCGGCCGACCGCGGCGGCTCGGCCATCGCCCTCGGGGACGTGGACGGTGACGGGATCGCCGAGGTGATCGCCGGGACCGGGCCGGGTGGGCTCGGCGTGTTCGCCGACGGCGGGTCCACGCAACTGTTCGGCTTTTCCCCGTTCGACGCCGGCGCGACCGCGAGCACCCCCGCCTCGAAGGACAAGGGGCTCCCCCGGGTCGTCGGCGCCGCCTCGGCCGGGAACACGACCGTCCGGGTGGCGTTCAGTGAGGCGATGGGCGCCGCCGCGGCCGACCCGCGGAACTACGTCGTACGGCAGGTCAGCTTCAACCCGGACGCCGGGACGCTCCGCGTCGTCGCCGCCCGGTTCGCCGACGCGGCACGCACCGTCGTGGAGCTGACGACCGAGCCGCAGAACGAGCTGGTCTACCAGGTGACGGTGGTGTCCGCGACGGACCGGGCCGGTAACCCGATGGCGCCCCCGATCATCTCCGGGGTGGAGCGGATCGACCCGACGAGCGCGACGTTCCCCGGCACCGGGCCGGTCGCGGCCGAGCTGCTCGACTCGGACGGCGACGGGCTGACCGACAACGAGGAGCGGCGGGGGTGGCAGGTGGTGTTCAAGCCGGCGAACGGCGTCCCCGTCACCCGGTGGGTGACGAGCGACCCGTCCGTCGCCGACACCGACGGCGACGGGTTCCCGGACAACGTGGAGGCGCAGCTACGGCTCGACCCCCGCGACCGGGACACCGACGACGACCTGCTGACCGACTGGCAGGAGTACAACGAGGTCTACAGCGACCACCTCAACGGGGACACCGACGGGGACGGGGTGGACGACGGGACCGAGTACCTGAGCGTCCGCAGCTCGCCGGTCCACGCCGACACCGACGGCGACCAGATCCTGGACGGGGCCGAGATCGCGCTCGGCGGGTACCGGAACATCCTCGTCGCCGACCTCCCGCGGGCCGGGCTGTTCGTCGGCAGCACCGACCTCCGGCTCGACGTCCGGTTCACCCAGACCGACTCGACTGGGACCACCCAGCTCGACTCCAAGAGTGTGAACTCGTCGCTGGTACAAAGTACCCGCAAGGAGTTCAGCAACACGAGTTCGACGACGATGGAACTGACCCACAGGAACTCGGCGACGGCCGGGCTGGAGGTCGGATACGACAACGGGTTCGAAGCCAAGGCGTACGCCAGTGCGACCGAGGAGACGGGGTTCACCAACAGTTGGGCGACGTCGAACACCACCACGTCCGCACAGGAGACGCAGCGGGCGTACGAGGAGTCGCTGACCACGTCGGCCGAGAAGCGGGCCGACGCCACCGTCCAGCGGGAGGTGGTCGGGGCGCAGATTGCGGCGTCGGTCACGCTCCGGAACGACGGGAACATCGCGTACCGGATCAAGAACATCCAGGTGACGGCCCTGATCCAGGACCCGACCGACCCAGCCAGCCTCGTCCCGGTCGCTACCCTGCTCCCGCAGGCCGAGCCGGCGGACGGGTACTCGCTCGGGCCGCTCGTCCGGGAGCGGGGGCCGATCATCGTCGCGAGCACGACCGTCTTTCCGTCCCGGGTCGAGGACCTGATGCGGAACCCCCGCGGCCTCATCTTCAGGCTGTCGAACTACGACATCGTGGACGAGCTCGGGCGGAACTTCGCGTTCACCTCGAACGAGATCGTCGAGCGGACGGCCGGGCTGACGATCGACTTCGGGAACGCCGACTCGGACGGGGACGGGGAGGGCGACCGGAACGAGACGCACCGGGTGGCGACCTACTTCGGCCGGCCGATCGCCGACACGAACGGGGACGGGCGGGTCGGCCCCGGCGACCGCCGGGTCACGTTCGACCCGGCCGGGAGGCAGGTCGGGATCACTCTCCGCGACGCGCTCACCGCGGCAGGGCTGGCCGCCTACGACGAGCGAGAAAGCCCGAGCGCCTCGCTCACCCCAGAACAGCGACAGGCCAGCTACTCGACGTTTCGCGACGCGAACGGGTTCGAGCGGGTGTTCCGCGTCCGCGATGTCCGCCCGGCCGAGACGCTCGAGGCGGCCCTCGCCCCCGGCGCCCGGCGGTCGTGGGAAATCCTGACCCCGACCGGCATCGACCGGACGAAAGACCTGGACAGCCAGATCCTCTACGCCGGCGGGACCGTGACCCTGGCGTACCTGATCGACGAGGACGGCGACCGCATCCCGGCGAACGTCGAGTTCCTGCTCGGCACGTCGGACCGGAGCACCGACACGGACGGGGACACCCTCGGGGATCGGGTCGAGGCATTCATCGGGTGGGGCATCGACCTCGGCGCCCAGGGGATCCGCCAGGTGTATTCGAGCCCCACGCTCACCGACACCGACGGCCCGGCCGAGAGCCCAGCCGACCCCTTCCGGGTGGACGACACCCGCCCGCGGTGGACCGACGCCGACGAGGCCCCCGGCCTACAGATCGACGACAACGGCGACGGGGTCATCGACCGGCTCGCCCCGGCCGGCCCCGCCGACGTCGTGACCGACCCGCGCGACCCCGACACCGACGGCGACAGCATCTCGGACGCCGAGGAGGTGTTCGGGTACTCGATCCGGCCGCGCGGGAGCGACCCGGAACTTCCGCTCCCGCCGCCGGTCACCACCGACCCGACCCGGGCCGACACCGACGGCGACACCGCCCCCGACGGGCTGGAGCGGCGGCTCGGCGGGGACCCGAACGACCCCTCGGACCGGAACCTGTTCGCCGACGACGACCGCGACGGCCTCGCCAACGTCGAGGAGCTCGACGGCTGGGTCGTCCGGGTTCGGACGGTCAGCAAGACGGTGTTCCAGCAGGCGGCCGGGTTCGTCGAGCTGCGGGTCAAGTCGAACCCGTTCGACGCGGACAGCGACGACGACGGCATCCCGGACGGGGAGGAGTTCCGGCTCAAGACGGTCCCGAGCTACTACCTCGCCGACGCCGACGTGGGCCGCGACTTCCCGCTCGTGGCCGGCGACCCGCGACTGACGGCCGCCGACCTGTCCCGGGTCGTCGCGCTCACCCCGACCGAGGTGACCGCCCTGCTCGCCCGCGTCTCCCCGCTCGACTCCGACGGCGACGGGCTGACCGACTTCCAGGAGGTCCGCGGGTTCAAGCTCGGCGGCCGGCCGGACGACGGGTTCGTCGTCCTCGACCCGACCGACGCGGACACGGACGACGACAAGCGGTCGGACGGGGCCGAGGCCGAGCTGGTCGACTCGGTCGCGACCCGCTGGGTGGTGGCGGTCGAGGGGAAGGCGCCGAGGCGGGCGTACACCGACCCCCGGTCCGCGGACGCCGACCTCGACGGCCTGTGCGACGGGGACGAGTTCTTCTACAAGAGCGACCCGGGCGCGGCCGACTCCGACGGGGACGGCCGGGTCGACGGGCAGGACACGCGCGACGGCCTCAGCCCGGTGGCCGCGGACTTCCTCGTGACGGTCACGTACGTGAACATGTTCGTCGATCACGACGGGTCGGCGGGCGGGACCGACGGCGACTTCGGGCTGGGGTTCGGCGTCCGCCGCCCCGACCGGCTCCAGCTCGACGGCCTGAGCACGACCTGGACGCCGGTGCTCGTCGAGCAGGCGGAGATCGACGCCCCGTACTCGTCGATCGAGGTCACCCGGTCGGACGTGGCCCCGCTGCTGCGGCAGTTCCCGGGGGATGTGCAGGGCGGCGGGTATTACAACAACGACAAGTACGGGATCCAGATCGCCACCGACACCTACCTGCAGTTTTCGGGCCTCGTCCCGCTGGCCGCCCGGTCGGTCCGGTTCGCGGTCAAAAAGTCCGAGGTGTTCGCCATCGAGGGGGTCATCCTGGAGATGGACCAGGAAGGGCCGGACAAGGCGTTCTTCGGCGGAGTCGAGGGCGTGGCCGGGAAGGTCGGCGACACCACGTTGCAGGGCGGGCTGGTCCGGGGGAGCTCGCTCGAGGTCGGGACGACGACGGTGGTGCGGTTCGAGATCAACCCGGGCGACGTGGGCTACTACCCCGGCCCGGGCAACGCCCGCTACCCGGCCCGGGACAACGACGGGTTCGACGTCGACCTGACGGTGACGTACACGGTCAGCTAGCCGCCCGGGCGGCCGGCGTGTGACACCCGCGACCGCGGGCGGCGCCGGGGGCGCCGCCCGCGGTTTCCCCCGTTTGCGGAGGCCCCCGATGGCCGGCTCGTCCCCGTCCGAGCGTGTCGCCGCCCTCGCCGAGTCGTTCGTCGAGCGGTACCGGCGGGGCGAGCGGCCGGCGGTCGGCGAGTACGCCGACCGCTACCCGGACCTCGCCGGCGAGATCCGGGAGGTGTTCCCGGCCGTCGCCCTGATGGAGAACATCGCACTCGACCACGAGCCGCCCGCCCCGCCCCCGCCGGCCGTCGGCCGGGTCGGCGACTTCCGGATCGTCCGCGAGATCGGCCGGGGCGGGATGGGGGTGGTCTACGAGGCCGAGCAGTTGTCCCTCGGCCGGTACGTCGCCCTCAAGCTCCTCCCCGGGCACACCGCGGCGACCGACCGGCAGCGGGAGCGGTTCCTCCGCGAGGCGAAGGCGGCGGCGAAGCTGCACCACACGAACATCGTCCCGGTGTTCGGGTTCGGCGAGGCCGACGGGGTGCCGTACTACGCCATGCAGTTCATCCGCGGGCAGGGGCTCGACGCGGTCGTCGCCGAGCTCCGCGCCCGGGCCGCCGGCCTAGCGGCCAGCGGCACCCTCGCCGCCAACCTCAGCCGATCGCTCACCACAGACGCGTACGACCCCCCGGCCGCCGACGCGACCCGGCCGGTGCCGCGCGGGTCGTCGGGCGGTCTGCCGCTGTCCGGCGACGCGACCCGGGCCGGCCGGGCCGGGCTGTGGCAGGGCGTCGCCCGGGTCGGCCGGCAGGTGGCCGCCGCCCTCGACCACGCCCACGGGCTCGGCGTCGTCCACCGGGACGTGAAGCCGTCGAACCTCCTCCTCGACGTCCACGGCACGGCGTGGGTGACCGACTTCGGGCTCGCCAAGACGGAGGGCCAGTCGGACCTGACGCAGGACGGGGACGTGCCCGGCACCCTCCGCTACCTCCCGCCCGAAGCGCTGGACGGCAAGGCCGACGCCCGCGGCGACCAGTTCGCCCTGGGGTTATGCCTGTACGAGCTCCTCGCCCTCCGCCCGGCCTACGACGCCCCCGACCGGACCGGCCTCGTCCGACAGGTGGCGGCGGCCGCCCCGCCGCCGCTGCAGGCGCTCGTCGCGGGCCTGCCGCGCGACCTGGCGACGGTCGTCCACAAGGCGCTCGAGCGCGAGCCGGACCGGCGCTACCGGTCGGCGGCGGCGCTGGCCGACGACCTCGGGCGGTGGCTCGACGGGCGGCCGATCGCGGCCCGGCCGGTGAGCCCCGCCGGACACGCCTGGCGGGCGTGCAAGCGGAACCCGTTCGCGGCGGGGATGGCAGCCGCGGCGGTGCTGGCGCTGGTCGCCGGGACGGCGGCCGCCCTGTGGGGGCGGGCGGCGGCGGTGGCCAACGCGGCGGCGGCGGTGACTGCCGCCGACTCCCTCCGTCAGGAGCGCGACGAGGTGGCGCGGCTCAACGCCGAGGCCGCCGACCGGTTGTACGTCGCCGACCTGAACCGGGCCCAACTGAGCTGGTACGGGGGGAACGTGTCGATCGTCCGCGACCTCCTCGCCGCCCACCGCCCCGGGCCGGGGGGCCCGGACCGGCGCGGGATCGAGTGGCACTACCTCAACCGACTCGTGAACACCCCGTCGCTCGTCATCCCGTCCCAGGTCCGCCGCTTCCCGGTCCTCCTGATCAGCCCGCGGGGCGACCGAATCGTGACCGCCTCCGGCGCCGGCGTCGAGGCGTGGACGGCGGCGGGCGAGCGGGCCTGGACGTACCGCGGCGCGGACAAGAGTGTGTTCTGGTACTCGGCCGCGTTCAGCCCGACCGGCGACCGGCTGGCGTACACCGACATCGACGGCGAGGCCCACGTCCTCCGGGTGTTCGACGCCGGCAGCGGGGCCGTCCTGGCGACCGTGCCGGACGTCCGGGACGACACCACTCTTGCCTTCTCGCCCCGGGGGGACGTGGTGGTCGGCGGGTCCAGCGAGGGACCGGTCCGGGTGTGGGACGCGGCGACCTGGGCCGAGCGTGAACCGCTCCACGCTCACGCGCGGAAGACGTCGCAGGTCGTGTTCACCCCGGACGGGAACCGACTCGTGACGGCCGGCCTCGGGCAGGGGTGGGAGTTCCGCGTCTGGGACACCGCGAAGTCGCCGTGGGAACTCGTCCGGACCTGCACCGACGAGGTCGGGTCACTCGACAGCCTCGTGGTGCGGGCCGACGGCGGCCGGGCGGTCGGGTGTTGGAGAGGCGAGGTCCGGGCCTGGGACCTGTCCGCGACCCCGCCCCGGCTGATCTGGCGGCGGCACTGCGGGGCCTACCGTCTGGCGTACCACCCGGACGGCCGCCGGGTGCTCCTCGCGTGTAACGACAGCGTCGTCCGCGTGGTCGACGCCGAGACCGGGGGCGATCAGGACCCGCTGCGCGGGCACGCGAACGCGGTCGAGGCGGTTGCCGTGTCCCGCGACGGGACCTGGGCCGCGTCCGCCGCGCGGGACCGGACGGTCCGCGTCTGGCGGCTCCCGGCGGCGACCGACGCCCGGCAGTTCGTCGGCGGCGGGCGGGTCAACTCGGCCGCGCTGAGCCCGGGCGGGGCGGAGTTGATGACCGCCGAGGTCGACCCGCGCGGCCAGGGAGCGGTCGGCCGCTGGCACGCACGGACGGGCGCCCGGGTCGGCGTCCTCGCGTCCTTCGAGGGGGATGCCCAGCGGGTGCGCTACAGCCCCGACGGCCGGTGGCTCGTCTGCGCTCGTCGGGACGGCGTGCTGGCCTGCTGGGCGACCGCCGGGGGCCGCCCCGTGCCCGCCTGGGAGGTGAAGGCGCACGGCGGCCACCTCGGGGCGATCGACCTCGACTTCGACCCGGCCGCCCGCCACGTCCTGAGCGCCGGCTGGGACCAGACGCTGAAAATCACTGACCTGGCGACCGGCCGGCTGGTCCGGGAGATCCCCACCCCGAAACGGGTGAACTGGAACACCTGCTACCGCCCCGGCGGGAAGCAGGTCGCCCTGTCGTGTGACCTCGACAAGGTCGAGAACCACTCGTCGGTGATCGTGTACGACGCCGACACCGGCCGGGAGGTGTTCCGCCTGTCCGACCCGCAGGTGTCACACGCGGTGCCGCGGTACAGTCCGGACGGACGGTTGCTGTACGCGGCCGTGGACGGGGTAAACGTCGGAACCTGGGACGCGGAAACAGCCCGCCGGCTCCCGGTCGTGTTCCAGGGTCACACCGGCTGGGTCCAGTCGATCGCCGTGAGCGGCGACGGGCGTCGGCTCCTGACCGCCTCCCGGGACGGGACGGCGCGGATCTGGGACGCGGCCACCGGGCACGAACTGCTCGCCCTCCGCGGGCACACGCGGGTCGTCTGTGAGGCGGCGTTCACCCCGGCCGGCGACGGCATCCTGACGGCGAGCGAGGACGGGACCGTGCGGATTTGGGATGCCCCACGTCAGTGACGACGCGATGACACCACTCTGCGCCGAATGCCGCGAATCACCACGCGACCACGCAGGGCGGCGCAGTGAGCTCGTCACCCAGCCCCGAGCGTGGACCCGATTCTTACCGGATTCGGCCAATCTAGCTTGACTGAACACCCGTTCACAATCTACACCTGTAGGCATGGGTGCCCTCGTCGGGTTCGGCGACGCCGACGCCTTCTACGCGAGCGCCGAGGTCGTCCGCCGCCCGTGGCTGCGCGGGATGCCGGTCGGCGTCCTCGGCAACCAGGGGGCGTGCGTCATCGCCCGGTCCTACGAGATGAAGGCCCGCGGCGTGACGGTCGGCGAGCCGGTCTGGGACGCCGTCGTGAAGTGCCCCGACGGCATCTACCTCAAGCGCGACTTCCGCTGGTACGAGGAACTGAGCCGAAAGATTCACCGGGAACTCGGCACGTTCTCCCCGACCGTCGAGTACTACTCGATCGACGAGTGTTTCTGGCGCGCCGTCCCCGAGTCCGGCCGGACGTGGCAGCAGACCGCCGAGGCCGTCCGGGCGCACGTTCGCGCCCGTGTCGGCGTGCCGATGACGGTCGCCTACGCCCGCAGCCGCACCCTGGCGAAGCTCTTCGCCGACACGTCCAAGCCGAACGGGGCGATCGCCGTCACCGACCCCGACCACGAGGTGGCGCTCCTCGCCCGGTTGCCCGTCACGGAGATTGCCGGCATTGGCACCCGGAGCGCGGCGAAGCTGGGGAAGTACGGCATCCGCACCTGCCTCGACTTCCGGCAGGCGCCCGGTCACCTGATCCGCCAGCTCCTCACGGCCCGCGGCCACGACCTCTGGCGGGAGTGCAACGGCGCCCCGGCCGACCCGATCCGCCCCGAGCGCACCCCGCACAAGAACATCTCCCGCGGCGGGTCGCTCGCCGGCCGCGTCCGCGACGCCCTCAGCCTGTACGGGTGGCTCGTGCGGAACGTGGAACGGTTGATCGAGGAGCTGCACTACCACGTCGTCCGCCCGCGGGTGCTCACCGTGTACGTGAGCTACCACGACGCCCCGGGGGCCGGCGGGTCGGTCAACCTCAACGTCCCGTCCGACCGGTTCGACGAACTGCTGGAGGCGGCGAAGGTCGGGCTGCGCAAGGCCTGGCGGCGTGGGGAGTCGGCGACGCACATGCACCTCGTCGCGTCGCGGCTCGTCCGGCCGCCGGGGTGGCAACAGAGCCTGTTCGACCCGCCCGACCCGCGGGCCGACGCCGTCGCCCGGGTGAAGCGGGAGGTGAACGAGCGGTTCGGGCGGTTCACGCTGCGGTCCGGGGCCACGCTGTTCGCCAACGACTTCTACCTCGACCCGGCCAACGACTTCGACGTGTGCGACGTCCGGGGAAAGTTCTGCTTCTGAGGGGCCGTCGTGACCGGGTTCGCGCTCACCACCGCCGAGCTCCCCGCGGCCGTACTCGACGGCCTGGCGGCGCGCGTCCACCGGCGGGGCGGGGCCGACGAGGTGCAGTTCCACTGGTGGCAGGAGCCGGCCGTTCTGCCGGTCCGGTGGGACGGCGCGCTGCGCCTATTGCGGTGGGGGTGCAAGGACCGGCGCTCCCGCCTGCCGCCGGGTGGGTGGCTGACCGAGGAGGCCGTGGAGGCGGTCGCCGGGGCGCGGCCGGAGTTGTCGCTGGTGCCGGCGAACCTCGGCCTCATCAACGGGCGGTGGCTGCTGATCGACGTGGGGGTGCGCGGGGTGGTTCTGCCGGCCGTGCGGGGTGGGCCGGTCGTGTACGTGCTCGTGCGCCCGTCCACCAACTACTACCGGAACCTGTCGGGCCAGGAGCCGATGATGCCGGTGTTCGAGAATCAAGTCGTCTGACCGGCCGGGCCGATGACGCCGGCATGTGCGGCCGCTTCACCCGGACGAAGACCGTCAAGGAAGTCGCCCGGCTGTTCGAGCTGGCCGAGCCCCCGCCGGAACTGGCGCCGCGGTACAACATCGCGCCGACGCAGCAGGCCGCGGTGGTCGGGCTGAAGCCGGACGGGGTGACGCGCGGGCTCATCCAAATCCGCTGGGGGCTGGTGCGCGAAGAGCGGCACCTGAAAGGGGCGCCGCTGGTGAACGCCCGCGCCGAGACGGCCGACACCCGACCGACGTTCTCCGACCTGCTCGAAAGCCGCCGCTGCCTCGTGGTCGCCGACGGGTTCGTGGAGTGGCGGAAAAACCACCCCGGGAAGGACCCGCACCTGTTCCGGCTGGCGTCCGACGAGCCGTTCGCGTTCGCCGGGCTGTGGGACGTGTGGCACCCGGCGGCCGGCGGGAAGCCGATTCTCAGTTTCTGCATCCTGACGACCGAACCGAACGAGCTGCTGAAGCAACTGCACGACCGGATGCCGGTAATCCTGCGACCGGACGAGTTCGGCCGCTGGCTCGACCCCGGCGCCGGGACGGCCGGGGTGCGGCCACTCCTCGACCCGTACCCGGCGGACGAGATGACGGCGGTGCCGCTCACCACCCGGATCAACTCGCCGCGCAACGACGACGCGGCGTGCCTCGAACCGCTACACGCCTGAGCCGTCCCACGCGCGTCAGCGGTGAAACAGGCGGGCATCGCACGGCGGCGACGGAAGCCGTACCGACCGGCGGCTCGCCGCAACTGTTCACCGCGTCGGGCCACACGCCTCCGTCACCCGCGCCACGGTTACAAGCTCGCGCGTGCGGTCCCCGCCACCGTCGGACACGCGATAGTCGGGCATGGCGGCGGCGAGCCGTGCGACGACGAGCGCCTTCGCGCCCGGGCCGGCGAGGGCCGTGGGTGGGAGTTGGAGGACGACCAGCCGGTCGTCCCTCGCCCACGTGCGGAGTTGGTACGCGGGCGGAATGTCGCCGGCGGTGGGGCACGTCACCCGTAGGGCCGTTAGCATGGCGGTCTCCTGTCGCACGGACAGTACACTTTGTAACGCAAAGTTAATTGCCGTGCAAGAGACTTGATGCCGACTCGGTCAGCCCGGAGCGACCCTACGGCCGGGGCGGCGCGACGGGCGTCGGGACGAGGGCCGGCGCGCCGTTCACTACCAGGTCATTTCACCACGAGTACAATCCCAACGACCTGACGCCAGCCCTCGCGCGAGAACGACTCGGCCCTGCCCAGCCGGGCAGGGCACGTTGCGCACCTCCTGGAGATCGACATGGTTCTGCGGTCCGCGTTCGTGATCCTGATGGCCGGTGGTTTGCTAGGCGGCGCCGCGGTCGAGGCGCAGGACGCACCGCCGGCGGCGGCCGAGGCGGCGCAGCTGGCTACCGACGCCTACGTTTACGGTTACCCGCTGCTGACGATGGAGTACACCCGCAAGGTCATGACCAACACCGCCGAACCGAAGGGCACGCACGCCCCGATGGGACAGTTCGTGCGGATGCGGGCCTACCCGGACGCCAAGTTCCGCGACGTGACCGCCCCGAACGCCGACACCCTCTACTCGACCGCCTGGCTCGACCTCGGCAAGGAGCCCTACGTCCTGTCGCTGCCGGACATGGGCGACCGCTACTTCCTCATGCCGATGCTCGACGGGTGGACCAACGTGTTCGAGGTGCCCGGCACCCGCACCACCGGGAACAAGGCCCAGGCCTACGCCATCACCGGCCCGGGTTGGAAGGGCACGGTCCCCGCGGGGCTCAAGGAACTCAAGTCGCCCACGAACCTCGTCTGGATTCTCGGCCGGACCTACTGCACCGGCACCGCGGAGGACTACAAGGCGTGTCACGCGGTCATGGACCGCTACGACCTCCGGCCCTTGAGCGCCTTCGGCAAGGCATACACCCCGCCGGCGGGGGTCGTGGACCCGACGGTGGACACCATGACGGCGGTCCGCGAGCAGGTGAACAAGCTGGACGGGGCCGCGTACTTCGGCCTGCTCGCCAGGCTGATGAAGGACAACCCGCCGGCCGCGGCCGACGGCCCGATGGTCGCCAAACTCGCGCGGCTCGGCGTGGTCCCCGGCCAGGCCTTCGACGCCGCCAAACTCCCCCCTGCGGTCCGGGCGGCAGTCGCACAGGCGCCGAAGGCCGGTGTCGCGCGCGTCATGGGGCACTTCAAGGACGCCGGCACCCTGGAGAACGGGTGGACGTTCACGACGAAGGCCGGGGTGTACGGCACAGCCTACCTGCAGCGGGCGTTCATTACCGCGATCGGGCTCGGGGCGAACCGGCCGCAGGACGCGGTGTACCCGACCTCGGAGGTGGACGCGGAGGGGAAGAAGTACAGCGGGGCGAACAAGTACGTGCTGCACTTCGACAAGGGCCAGACCCCGCCCGTCAACGCCTTCTGGTCGGTGACGATGTACGACGCGAACTACTTCTTCGTGGACAACCCGCTCAACCGGTACACGGTCAGCCCGCGGAACGACCTCAAGTACAACCCGGACGGGTCGCTGGACGTCTACATCCAGAACGAGTCGCCGGGGGCGGGCAAGGAGGCGAACTGGCTGCCGGCCCCGCGGGGCGAGTTCATCCTGATGATGAGGCTGTACTACCCGAAGGCGACGGCGCCGTCGATTCTCGACGGCACCTGGAAGGTCCCGCCGGTCCGGGTGGTGCGGTGAGCCAGTCGAAGGCTTGTCGGCCGCCGGGCGGGGTCACCCGCCCGGACAGTATCGCCGGCAAGAACGTGCGGGTGCATCGGCGGTAAAGGCCCCGCGGCGGTTTCGAAATCGATTTTCGATTTTCTTGCACGACGGGGCGCGGCCGGCGGCACTAACAGGGGAAACGCCCGCCCCCGAGGTGCCGCCGTGGCCCAGCTCACCCTGCGAACCCTTCTCGCCTACCTCGACGACACCCTGGAACCGACCGCCGCCCGCGAACTCGGCAAGAAGGTCGCCGAGAGCGACGTGGCCCGCGAACTCGTCGAGCGGATCAAGAAAATTACCCGCCGCCGCCGCCTCCAGACGCCCGACATCGCCGGCGACGACGAGGACATCTCGGACCCCAACACCGTCGCCGAGTACCTCAGCAACACGCTGGACGCCGACCAGGTGCAGCGGCTCGAACAGGCGTGCCTCGACTCCGACGTGTACCTCGCCGAGGTGGCCGCGTGCCACCAGATTCTCACGGTCGTGCTGGCCGAGCCGGTGCGGGTGCCGCCGTCGGCGCGGGAGCGGATGTACAAGCTCGTGCCGCCGCCGGCCGGGTCGCGCAAGGCGCGCACCCGGCCGAACCTCCCCGTCATCGGCGGGTCTGCGGCCGCCGAGAAGCCCGACGCCGAGGACGCCGACGCCGCCCTGCTGCTCGGCATGACCCGCTTCGGCGCCGGGTCGTCCGGCCGTCGCGCCGGCATGGCCGCGGCGGGCGCCGGCATCGCGGCGCTGCTGGCCGTCGCCGTCTACATGGCGATCCCGGGCCGGCACCCCGACGTACCCGCGACGGCGCCGCCGGAGGTGGCGTCGGCGGTCCCCGCGCCCCGACCGGCTCCCACGCCCAAGCCGCCGGAGACGGAGCCGGCACCGAAGCCGCCCGAGCCGATGCCGGCACCGATGCCGATGCCGATGCCGATGCCGACGCCGCCCGACATGGGGAAGGTGCCGGACAAGAAGGGGCCGCCCGCGATTGCCCCGCCGCGCGCCGACCGGTTGGCCGTCGGCAAGGCGACGCTGCCGAACGTGCTTCTGGTGACGCGCCCGGCCCCCGACGCCAAGTGGACGCGGCTCGACCCCGGGACCGACGCCGTGGTGTCGTCGACCGACGAGGTGGTGAGCCTCCCGGGGTACAAGGCGGAGGTGAAGCTCGACACGGGCGTGACGGTGTCGCTGTGGGGGAACGTGCCGGACCTGGTGCCGGCCCGGCTGCTGGAGTCGCGGGTGCGGTTCCACGCCCCGACGGCGAAGGACGGCGGCGGGTTCGAGCACGACGCGGACCTGACGCTCCTGGCCGGGCGGGTTTACCTGACGCCGGCGAAAGGAAGCGAGCGCGTCCGCGTCCGCGCCGCCGGCGAGGTGTACGACTTCACCCTGCCCGAGCGCTCGGAGGTGGCCGTCGAGTTGACGGTGGCGCACGAGCCGGGGGCGATGTTCCTCCGCACCGCCGGCCCGGCCCCGCGGGCGGAGCTGAAGGTGGCGGTGTTGCGCGGGTCGGCCGCGCTCGCGGTGCCGGCGCGCGGCGTGTCGTATGCCAAGATCGACGCCCCGGCGCAGCTGTCGTGGGACAGCAAGGCCGCGGGTAGGCCGACGGCCCCCGCCCCGATCGACAAGACGAACACGTACTTCGACAAGTTCCCACTGCTGCCGTCGGAGCAGGCGAAGGCGGTGCAGAAGGCGCTGTCCGACGTGACCGGCCGGCTCGCCGACAGCGACCGGGCGCAAATCCTGATGACCGAGTTGGTGACGCAGCCGCCGATGATGGGGCAGTACTTCCAGGGCGTGATCGGCATCTACGGCCTGGCCGCGGTGGCCTCGACGGCCGACGACCTGAAGACGCTGGTGGACGTGCTCACCGACGAGACGCGCGGCCCGCAACGCATCGCGGCAGCGACGGCGCTGTCGGCGTGGTTGGCGCGATCGGCCGACAACACCGCGGCGCTCGGGGCCGTGCTCGACACGAAGATACCGGCCGACGGCGTCGCCGACCTGGTGCTGCGGCTGCTGCGCGGGGCCGTGAACCCGACGTCCCCGGAGCCGGTGGAACTGGACCGGCTCGTCGATCTGCTGGGACACCCGTCGGTGGCGGTGCGGGAGCTGGCGTTGTGGAACCTGATCACGCTCGCCGACCCCGCCGCGGCGCGGGTGCCGGGGCTGGTACAGGACGTGGGCATGGGGAGCGGGATGGCGCACGAGCGGTTCGTGCGGGCGTGGCGGGCGCGGGTCGAGGAGATCAAGAAGCGGCCGCCGGCGAAGAAGTGATTGCCCCCGCCGCGGGCCGCGAAAACCTACCGGTTGAACAGGAACTCCTTGCTGTTGAGCAACGCCCAGAACACGTCCTGGTAGAACGCCGCGCGGTCGGCCGCCCCGGCCCGGTGGGCCGTTATTGCACTCCGCTCCTCCGCGGTCGGCACCCGGCCGAGCGTCCGCTGGAAGAGCGCGTCCAGCAGCTTCGCGTCGTCCGTCTCCGCGGTCAGTGACCGCGCCAGCCAGCCGCTCGCGTTCTGAACCTTTCCGACGGTCGCGCTGCCGCCCTGGAGGTGGAGCACGGCCGGGAGCGTCACGTCGCCCGTCCGTTCGCAGGCGCACGCGGTCACGCGCTCGGAGCGGCCGAACAGCCGCAGGAAGTCCGACGCGGTGCCCGGGTCCGGCACCTGCACCGCCCGCGTGCCGAGCGGGTAGCCGTCGAACCGCTCGGGCACGCCGGTCACGTCGCTGATGGCGTCGAGCAGCACCTCGGCCGGCAGGCGGCGGGCGTAGTAGTGCGAGTAGTACCGGTCGTCGGTCGCGTTCCCGGCGCGGGTCGTCGCCGAGAGCTGGTACGTGCGGCTCGTGAGGATCAGCCGCATCAGCGCCCGCAGGTCGTACTTCTTCGCCACGAACTCGGCCTTCAGCGCCGCCCACAGCGGCGGGTTGGTCGGCGGGTTCGTCGCCCGCAGGTCGTCCACGGGCTCGACGAGCCCGACGCCGAGGTAGTGCCGCCACACGCGGTTGACCATCGCCCCGGCGAACGCCTCGTTCTTGGCGTCGGTCGCCCACTTCGCCAGCGCCTGCCGCGGGTCGTCGGTCGGGGCGGCGTCGGCGGCCGTGCGGTCGAGCGGACGGGCCTTCATGAACTGCCCGGTCCGCGGCTGCGTCACGCCGATGGGGTTCTTGTTCTGGTTCTGGTCGGGGTGCGAGACCCGCAGCGTGGTCGGCCCCTGCCGCGCCTCGCGGCGGTCGAGCTTCACACGGCTGAAGTACGCGGCGAAGTGGTAGAAGTCGTCCTGCGTGAAGCGCTCCAGCGGGTGGTTGTGGCAGCGGGCGCAGCCGATTCGGGTGCCGAGCAGCGCCTGGGCCACGCTCTCGGGCGCCTCCGAGTTCTCGCCGTGCCGCTGCTCACCGACCGTCACGATGAAGTAGCCGACGGCCGGGTTCTCGGAGTTGCTGCCCGCGGCGGTGAGCACGTCGCGGGCGAGTTCGTCCCACGGCCGGTTCGCGGCCACCTGCTCGCGCAACCACAGGTGAAACGAGCGGACGCCCTTCACGCCGCGGACGTCGTGGTCGCGCTCCTTGCGGTTCTGGAAAAGGTCGCCGAGTTGGAGGGCCCAGTAGTCGCTGAACTCCGGCCGGCTCAGCAGCGAATCGACCAGCTGCTCGCGCTTCTTCGGGTCGCGGTCGGCGAGGAACGCGGTCACCTCGGCGGGCGTCGGCAGCAGCCCGCAAGTGTCGAGGAACGCCCGGCGGACGAACTCGGCGTCGGTGCAGTCGTCGCTCGGCTCGATCCGCAACTCGCGGAGGCGGGCGAAGACGTGGTCGTCGATCAGGTTGTTGCGGGCCTGGAACCGCGCCTCATCGACGGGCCGGTCGTGCGGGATGGTGAACACGGCGACCGCGACGTCCGTCTGGAACATGGCCCGCACCGCCGCCGACCCGGCCCGGACCGCCTTCGCCTCGCCCGCCGGCGTCACCGACACCGTGCCCGCGTCGTTGGCGTCGAACTTGGTGAGCCAGGTCACGTCCTTCTTCGACCCGTCTGCGAACGTGGCGGTGGCGACGAGCGGCGTCGTGTCGCCGGGCTTTACGACCTTGCTGTTCGGCGTGATGTCGAGCCGACTGAGCGCGGGGTCGCTCTTGCTCGGGCCCGGTGCGCCGGCCTTCACCCACGCCAGCAGCGTGGCGTACTCGCGGCTGCCGACGCCGAACAGCCGGCCGCCCTCGTGCGGCACGGAGCCGACCGCCTTTTGCAGTAGCAGGCTCGCTTCCGGCGCGGCCGGGTCGATGCGGCGGCCGTCGAACTCGCGGGTGAGGTACTTGTGGTCTTGCTCGGGGGCGTAGCCGCGGAGCGAGAGGCGGAAACCGTTCTGCCCATTCCCCTTGCCGTGGCACGCCCCCTGGTTGCAGCCCGACCGCGTGAGGATGGGCACGACCTCGTTCAGGAACGACGGCGCGGGCTCGGCCCGCACCGAAGGCGTGAGCGCACCGGCGACGAGCGCGACGGCGAACCAGCGCATGGGGGTCTCACGACGGGAAGCGGGCCTGGCGGAGGTCCAACCAAGCCAAGTTTACGCGACCGTTCGGGGGCGAGCAAGCGAACCCGCACGGCTCATGTCCACAGCCCCGAAGGGGCGGCAGCCAATAGCCGAGGGCGTCAGCCCTGGGTGCCTCGGGGGTGATTCGTGGTGTGATGCAGTACGAACTCCGCCTCAGCTTCCCAGCGCTGACGCCCTCGGCTATTGGCTGCCGCCCCTTCGGGCCTCGGGAACGAGGCTTCACCCCTCCGCGTTGATGCGGTCCACCAACTCCCGCAACCGACCGATCTTGTGCCGGTTGAATCGGAACCGCAGCCGCGGCAACTCCGCCAGCGCCGGCTCGTTCGCCTCCTCCGGCAGCGCCGCCACCTGCTCGAAACCCCCGCCCGCCAGGATGTCCCCGAAGTCGCGCCGGACGCCGCCGAGCACCTCGTCCGACAACTCCTGTTGGAGGCGCAGTACGAGGTGGCCGCGGACGTAGCGCATGCTGTGGTACACCCGGTAGAACCGCGTCACCTCGGCGACCGCCTCGTCCACCGAGTCGGTGATCTTGTAGAGCGACGAGTCCGCCGGCGAGATGTAGCCGCGGTCCAACAGCTGCTCGCGGATGAACCGATCCCACGCCGCCCAGTACGTGCCGCCGGGCTCGTCCACCATCACCACCGGGAACAGGTGGCTCTTGCCCGTCTGGATCAGCGTGAGCGCCTCGAACGCCTCGTCGTGCGTGCCGAACCCGCCGGGGAACAGCACCACCGCCTCCGACTCCTTGATGAACATCAGCTTGCGGGTGAAGAAGTACCGCAGCGTCATCAGCTTCGGGTCGCCGTGGACCACCGGGTTGGCCGACTGCTCGAACGGGAGCAGAATGTTCAACCCGAAGCTGTTCTCGCGCCCCGCCCCGACGTGTCCGGCCGCCATGATTCCGTGGCCGGCGCCGGTGATCACCATCCACCCGTCGGCGGCGACCCGCCGGCCGAACTCCTCGGCGGCGCGGTACGCGGGGTGGTCGGCCGGGGTTCGGGCGGAGCCGAACACGGTCACCTTGCGGCGGTCGCGGTAGCCGGCGAACACCTTCAGGCAGTAGCGCAACTCGCGCATCGCCGTCGCCAGGAGCTTCACGTCGGCGCGGGCGGCCCGGTCGCGGAGGAGCTTGTCGGCCGTCTCCTTGATCTGCGCCACGTAGTCGTCCGGGCCCGGCTCGGCAAAGGGCCGCTCCGGCGACGGCTGGTCGGGGTCGCTGAGCGCGTCGAAGGGGGTTTTGGGGGCCGGGTCGGGCGGCGGCATCAGCACCTCCGGGAGGGGAGTGGGCTTCCTCCAGTCTACGCACGGCGGTGCGTCGCCCGCAGGAACGGCCGTTCGACCAGCCAGTACGACACGCCGGCCGCGAGGTACGAGAGCCCCATCACGACGGCGGCGAACGCCCACTCGCGGCCCGGCTCGTCGCCGGTCAGCCCCGGCCAGGTCTGGCGGGCGAACGCGAGCACGGGCATGTGCCACAGGTAGATGCCGAACGACAGCGTGGCCGTGACGGCCGCGAACCGGCAGTCGGCCAGCGCTCCGAGCAGCCGCGACCGGCTCAGCGCGACCAGGACCGCAGCGATGAGCGCCGGGAACACCGGCCAGCGGTCGGGGATGAACGCGACGGTCCGATACTGCAACCCACTCGCGGCCGGCGGGAGCGCCTCGTGCTGCTCGACCACGGCCAACGCGAAGTCGGCGGCGGACACCGCGAGGAGGAGGAGCGCCAGCCCGTCGTACCGGTTCACCCGGCCCGCAGCGGCCCGGGCAGCGCCGCGCACGACCGCGTAGCCCGCCAGCACGCCGAACAGGAAGTGCGTGAAGAGGCCGATCGGGTTGTACCGCGGCAGCCACCAGGCGGCGATTTGCTGGAGCCGGTCTGCCGGCTCGCCCGCCGGGATGGTGCACTGGGGCCACCGACTCAGCAGCACCCACTGCCCGAATGCAATCGCACCCATCCACGCGAGCGTGTAGAGCACCGGCGGAACCCGGCCGCGGGTGCGGAACAGCCCCACGGCCCAGACCGGCAGTAGTGCGTAGAACACGACCTCGACGCCGATGGACCACGTCGGCGGGCTCAACTCGGTCGGGAAGTACGTCTTCCAGTGGAACGAGTTGGTGAAGGTCAGGCTGCTCACGAGGCGCGTCAGGTCGGCGCCGGTGACGGTTCCCCGCTCGGCCCACTGCACGACCGCCAGAACGAGCAGGCAGGCGTAGTAGCCCGGAACGATCCGGGCGAGCCGCTTCCGCGCGTACGCCCGAATGTCGGGCATCGGCCCGGCCCCGAGGTACGCCCGCCAGAACGGCAGCGACAGGAGCATCCCGCTGAGCACGAAGAAGATGGCGACGCCGATCAGCCCGTTCTGCAACGCGAGGCGCGCGGCATTCGGCAGGTGCGTCAGTGATTCCACGCTCAGGTGGTGGAACAGCACGAGCAGACAGGCGAACGCCCGCACCCCGTCGGCGCCGGGGGTCCGCGGCGGTGCGGGCGGTGGGGTCATGGGGGCCGGGGGTCGGGGGCGGGGGTCACCGCCCGAAGGATAGCACCCCCGCCGGCCCCGCGAGGAAGCCTTTCCCGCGGGGGGGCTCGTGGCGTATCCTTCTGGGAGCCCCTCCGCCGAGGTCCGCGTCGATGAGTCAGCTTGTCGTGGAGCCGCCGAGCGAGCGCGTCGCGCACCCGCACCGCACGATCGAGAACGTCCCGGGCCGGCTCGGAACCGTGCCCGTCAACCGGGTGATGTCCGCCGCCGGGCTGCCGTGGAAGCGGCGCCTCTCCCGCGCGGCGCTCCTGATCCCGGCGATCCGCCACTGGGAGCGGCAGCACCTCAAGCTGAACGACGACGACCTGAAGGCCGCCAGCATGGCCCTCCGCGGCAAGGCCCGCGGCAAGGTCAGCCTCGACAAGCTCCTCCCCGAGGCGTTCGGCCTGTGCTCGGTCGCCATCCAGCGGGTGCTCAACATCCGCCCGTTCGACGTGCAGCTCGCCGCCGGCGTCGTCATGCACTTCGGCGGGCTCGTCGAGTTGGCCACCGGCGAGGGGAAGACCGTCAGCGCCAGCTCGCCGGCGTTCCTGAACGCGCTGCTCGGCAAGGGCTGCCACGTCACCACGGTCAACGACTACCTCGCCAAGCGCGACGCCGAGTGGATCGGGCCGGTGTACGAGAAGCTCGGCCTGACCGTCGGGGTGCTCCAGCAGAAGATGGACGACGCCGTCCGCGTCGCCGCGTACAAGGCGGACATCACCTACGGCACCGCCGCCGAGTTCGGGTTCGACTTCTTGCGCGACCGGTTGAAGCTCCGCGGCGGGCAGGCGGCGACGGCCCCGTTCTGGGCGCCGTTCATGCCCGGGGCGAGCGGCCAGGCCAAGACCGACCCGCGCGTCCAGCGCGAGCTCCACTACGCCATCGTGGACGAGGCCGACAGCATCTTCATCGACGAGGCCAAGACGCCGCTCATCATCGCCAACCCCACGCGGCCGGCCGAGCCCGAGGAGCAGGTGGTGTTCACGTGGGCCGACAACGTGGCCCGCGAGATGCGCCGCGACCAGCACTTCACCCTCAACCTGAAGAAGGACAAGATCGAGATCACCGACGAGGGCCGGCAGCTGGTGCGGTACTCGAACCCGCCCACCGGCAAGAACGCCAAGACGATGGACAAGCTGCTCGAGTCCGTCGAGAAGGGGCTGCACGCGTACTACCGGTTCGCCCGCGACCAGCACTACATGGTGAACCCGAAGGACGGCAAGATCGTCATCATCGACGAGGGGACCGGCCGGCCGATGCCCGACCGCCACTGGCGCGACGGGCTCCACCAGGCGGTCGAGGCGAAGGAGAAGGTGCAGATCAACATGCCGAGCGACCACGCGGCGCAGATCACCTTCCAGAACTTCTACCGCCTCTACACGAAGCTCGCCGGCATGAGCGGCACCCTGCTGCCGAACTTCTGGGAGCTGCGGAAGGTGTACCGCCGCTGGACGAGCAAGGTGCCGACGAACCGGCCGACGAAGCGCGAGGTGTACCCCGACCAGGTGTACCCGACCGAGGACGCCAAATTCGACGCGGTGGTGCGAAAGACGCAGGAGATGCTGAAGACGAACCGCCCGGTCTTGATCGGCACGCGCACCGTCGAAGCGTCGAAGAAGCTGAGCGCGAAACTCACCGCGGTCGGGGTGAAGCACCGCGTGCTGAACGCCGAGCAGAACGAGGGCGAGGCCGAGGTGGTCGCCGCGGCCGGTCAGCCGGGGACGGTGACGGTGGCGACGAACATGGCCGGCCGCGGCACCGACATCAAGCTCGGCGAGGGCGTGGCCGAGGCCGGCGGGCTGCACGTGATCGGCACCGAGCGGCACGAGGCCGAGCGGATCGACCGCCAGCTTCAGGGCCGCGCCGGCCGCCAGGGCGACCCCGGCAGCGCGCAGTTCATGCTGTCGCTGGAGGACCAGTTGCTCGAAGGGTTGGGCACGGCCAAGCAGCGCGAGCTGCTGGAGCTCGGCAAGGCCGGCGGCACCCGCGACTGGAACCAGTTCGCGCCCCTGTTCCGCGTGGCGCAGCAGCGGATCGAGCGGAAGCACTACCGACAGCGGCTCGACCTGATGAACTACGACAAGCACCGGCAGGAGATGCTGCAGGACATCGGCGCCGACCCGTACGTGGATTAGCCGTCCGCCGCCCGTGGCGGCGCCGTTTGACACCCTCCCGTCGCGGGGTTACACTCCGGGCTCAACACCCGCCCGGAGGTTGTACCGTGGCTGATGCACCGACGACGGACGGGGACGTGGTGGTGGTGGCGGAGGAGGAGCCGCGCTGGCAGTGGGTCCGCCGCGGGCTGTTCGTCGCGCTCGCGCTGGCGCTCGTCGGCCTCGGCGTGGCCCGCGTCGCCGGCGCGACGCAGGCCGACGAGAAGGTGCTCTACTTCCTCGCCGCCGCCGGGCTCGTCCTGATGCTGGAGCGGGTCACGGAGTTCACCGTCGGCAAGGACGGGGTGACCGCGAAGCTGGCCCGACAGGCCTACCAGTTGGCCCAGGCCAACCGCAAGATCGTGTCCGGCGAGGCCGGCGGCAAGCCGGCCGGCGCCGTGCCCGCCGGCGACCCGCTCGCCGCCGTCGACGGACGCGCGGTCGATCCCAACGACCGCAATAAGGGGCAGTTCGGCGGCAGCCCCACGGCCAACGGCTGGACGGTCGAGGTCGGCGGCATCAAGCCGCTCCCCGGCGAGTTGTGTCAGTTCGTGGTGCGGGTGTCGCGGCAGGCCGCCGGCCGGCCAGCCGCGGAAGCGATTCTCTACCTCCACGACTCCTTCCGCGTGCCCGAACGCCGCCTGGCCGTCGGGGCCGGCGTCGCGTCGGAAACGATCGTCGCCTACGGCGGCTTCACGCTCGGGGTGGAAGTGAAGGACGGCCAGACGCCGCCGACCCGGTTGGAGCTCGACCTGGCGAACGACACCCGCTTCCCGCAGTGGTTCCGCGAGCGGTGACCGGACTACGCCCGCACCGCCCCGCCGTTGATCCGGTACGTCTGCCCCGTTACGAACCCCGCCGCCGACGACGCCAGCCACACCGCTGCCGCGGCCACGTCCTCGGGGAGCCCCCACACGCCGAGCGGCGTTTCACGACGCACCCGCTCCTGCCACGTCGGCGACGCCGTCTCGCCCCACGCGGTGCGAATCCAGCCGGGGGCGAGGCAGTTCACGCGCACCTCCGGCGCCAGGCTCAGCGCCAGCGACCGGGTAAAGCACATCACCGCCCCCTTCACCGCGGCGAACAGCTGCCCGCTGTCGCCCTCCATGCCGGTCTCGGCCTGGTCCCAGCCGACCGTGAGGATGACGCCGCGGCCGCGCGCCTTCATGCGGGCGCCGAGGTTGCGGCCGAGCCGCATCGTCGCCTTCAGATCAACGGCAAGGAGGGCGTCGAGCTTCTGGTCGAAGGACCAATTCGCGGCGTCGCCGGTGAGCGTGTCGGCGCCGGCGTTGAGGACGAGGATGTCGAGGCCATCCCCACGGAGCCACGCTTCGTCCGCGAGTCGGTCGCACTGTTCAGAGTCGGACAAGTCTTCGGTGAGTTGGTACTGGCTCAGTTCTCGTCGCCCATGAGTCTGGACGTGTGCGCCGTTCGCGTAGAGAGCGTCCGCGATAGCCTTTCCGATCCCACTCGTGGAACCCGTGACTAGGGCCGAGTTGCCGCGAAGTAGGTCCGTTCGTGCCCGCGGGTGACCCGGAACCGGCCGTACCTCGCCCCACGACACGGCGTAGGCCAGTTCGCGAATCGTCTTCCCGACGAGCGGGTGTCGCGTGTTCGGGGCGATTTCAGCTAGGGGTGCAAGAGCAAACGCCCTCTCGTGCAGCCGTGGATGCGGCACGACCAAATCTGGGGTGTCAATCACCCTGTCGTCATAGAGCAGGACGTCGAGATCGAGAGTGCGGGGTGCATTGAGGCCTGTGCGGATCCGGCCGAACTGCCGTTCGATGTGCTGCAGCAACTTCAACAGGTCGTGAGGGTCGCGGTCCGTCTCGACCGCGGCGGCGGCGTTGAGGTAGTCGCCACTCCCCGGCGGGCAATCGACGGGGGCAGTCTCGTAGTACCCCGAGACGGCCAGCACCCGCAGACCAGGCTCGGCCCGCAGGCGGCGGACGGCGTTTTGCAGCGTCGCTCGGCGGTCGCCGAGGTTGCTCCCGAGGCCGAGGTACGCGACGGGCATGGCGGGCCGCCGTTACTTCTTCTTTTCGTCCTTGGCGTCGCCCTCGGCCGCGGCCTCCTTCTTGGCCTTCTTCCGCAGCACGACCTTCGTCACGATCGTCTTCGGGATGCCGAAGGGGCTCTGCTCGGCCTTGAACGTGCCGTTCTCCATCATCTTCTCGATCCGCTCGGCCCGGGTCATCACGCACCGGGTCCGCTTCATCCCGCCCTTGCGCTTCAGGCTCTTGTCGATGCTCATGGCTTCGCCGGGGGTCCGTTGGCTGGCGTCGATCGCATCCGCGAAAGGGAATCGTATGACCCCGGCCGCGGCGCGACAACCGGCGGTCACACCCCGAGGGCGGTCCCGGCCCGCTCGGCGGCCTGCGGGGCGGTCCGCAGGCCGGCCGCGTCGCGGACGATCTCGGCCTTCACCCGGCGGGTCATCTTCAGCACGAACGCCGCGTCGCGGAGAAGCTGCTCGGCCTCGGCGGTCCGGGCAACCGGGGCGGTCTTGGTGGCGTTGATGGTCGGGGTCATTTGCGGCTCCTGCCGGTGGGTTTTGATGTTACTGTCGGGTACGATCGACTACAAAAGCAGTGGCCGTGCCGCGCCGCAAATCGTCCGTGCCCGATTCCCGCAAACCGTTCCAAAACCCTGGCCAGAACAGCACTTCCGCCGCGAATAATTCTTCGCTCCGGTTCGGCGGCCGGTTCTGCCGGTTGTAACTCCTGCGACTTGAGGGAAAGGGTACAATCCGCGGTGGCAGAAGGTACAGCCAGGCCGTCACTTGGAGGCCCGCCGGCAACGTTCGGAGCAGTACCGCACCTGCTCCCACACCTTCGCCCACTTCTTCCGCCAGGCGAACGGCCGGCCGCACGTCGGGCACAGTTTCGTCGGTAACTCGCGCTTCGGCACGTTCCCCTCCACGCCCGTCGGCGGTAGAATCGGGCCGCCTCTCCGCCCCCACCCGGAGCGACCGTGACCCCCACCCGCCGCGACCTGTTCGCCGCCGCCGCCGGACTCGGCGTCGGAAGTACCACGTTCCACCGCGCACTCGCCGCGCAGGCTCCCGAATTCCCCACGACCGTCACGCCGGAGATGGTCCGCGACGCCGAGTGGGTCGCCGGCCTGGAACTCACCGACGAGCAGCGCCGCCAGGTCGCCACCGGCCTCACGCAGGCGATGCGTGGGACCGCGGCGCTTCACCGGGCGAAGGTCGGCAACGACGTACCGCCGGCCCTCCACTTCCTCGCCGACCCGGGCCGCCCACCGGTCGGCCAGCGCGGCACCGCCGCGTTCACGCCGCCCGCCGCCGACCGCCCCGCCGCCGACGACGACCTGGCGTTCCTGCCGCTCACCAAGCTCGCCGCCCTGCTCCGCGAGAAGAAGGTGAGTTCGACCGACCTGACGAAGTTGTACGTCGCCCGCCTCAAGAAGTACGACCCGGCGCTGAAGTGTGTGGTGAACCTGACGGAGGAACTCGCGCTGAGGCAGGCCGCGGAGGCCGACCGCGAACTCGCCGCCGGGACGCCGCGCGGCCCGCTCCACGGTGTGCCGTGGGTGGCGAAAGACCTGATCGCGTACCCCGGCACGAAGACGACGTGGGGTGCCACCCCGTTCCGCGACCAGACGATCGACACGAAGGCGACCGTCGCCGACCGCATCGACCGCGCCGGCGGGGTGATGGTGGCGAAGGTGACGCTCGGCGCCCTGGCGATGGGCGACCGCTGGTTCGGCGGCATGACGCGGAACCCGTGGAACGTCCGCCAGGGCTCCAGCGGCTCGTCGGCGGGCAGTGCATCCGCGGTGGCCGCGGGGTGCGCCGGCTACGGCATCGGCAGCGAGACGTGGGGCAGTATCACGTCGCCGAGCACACGCTGCGGCGTGACCGGCCTGCGGCCGACGTTCGGCCGGGTCAGCCGGCACGGCTGCATGGCGCTGAGTTGGAGCATGGACAAGCTCGGCCCGCTGGCCCGGTCGGTCGAGGATTGTGCGCTCATCCTGTCGGTAATCCACGGCCACGACGGGCTCGACCCCACGGCCGTGACGCACCCGTTCCCCTGGCCCGCGCCGCGGCCGCTGAAGGAGCTCCGCGTCGGCTTCTTCGACAGCACGCCGGACGCGGTGAAGCAGGCTCTCACCGAACTGGGCGTGCGGCTCGTGCCGTTCCGCCTGCCGGCCGGGCTGCCAGTGGCGGCGCTGTCGGTGATCCTGGACGTGGAGGCGTCCGCGGCGTTCGACGACCTGACGCGGGCCGGCGTCACCGAGGGGCTGAACACGTGGCCGGCGACGTTCCGCCGCGGCCGCTTCGTGCCGGCCGTGGACTACCTCCGCGCCCAGCGGGTGCGGACGCAGCTGATGAAGCAGATGGCCGCGGCGATGACCGACGTGGACGTGTACGTCGGCTCGCCGGACAACGGCCTGCTGACGAACCTGACGGGGCACCCGGTGGTGTGCCTTCCGAACGGCCTGACGCGCGGCGCCGACGGCGTGGAGGTGCCGACGAGCCTGACGTTTACCGGCCGGCTGTGGGGCGAGGCCGAGCTGCTGGCGGTGGCGAAGGCGTACCAGGACGCGACCGGCCACCACCTGCGGCGGCCGGACATGACCAAGGTGACGGCCGAAAACGCGGAAGCGAAGAAGTGACCGCCGTGAGCTATCGCGGTAAGAATCCGTGGGCTGACGCCCCCGGCTCGCCGCCGCGAAGGCTCTCGATGAGCGCCCGCGGCGCGCCGATGTCCACGACGTGAACGGCACCCGTCCACGCCGCCGCGGCGGCGAACCCGCGCTTCGGCGCCACGAACGTCGCCGTGTGAGTCGCCCGCACGGCGTGGCCCAGCGGCTCGCCAGTATCGCAGTCCAGGCCGGTCGGCACGTCCACTGCCAGCACCGGCTTGCCGCTCGCGTTCAGGAACGGGATCAACTCGTCGAACGGCGCCGTCACCGGCCGCGTGAGCCCGGTGCCGAACAACGCGTCGATCACCCACCCGGCGGCGTTGACGTCGGCGACGAGCGCCTCCTTCCAGGCGTTGCCGGTGGCGTCGTTCGTCTTCAGCTCGCGGGCGTGCGCCCACACCTCGGCGTTCACGGCGCAGTCCGGCGACAGCTTCCGGTCCACGGCCGCGGCGGCGCGGGCGAAGCCGAACGACTGGCCGGTCTCGGGGCGGAGCAGCCACACGGTGACGGGCCAGCCGCGGTTGTCGAGGTGGCGGGCGACGACGAACCCGTCTCCGCCGTTGTTGCCCGGGCCGCACAGGATCACGGCCGGCAGTTTGTTGGGGTTGAGGCGCGTGAACAGCTCGGCGGCGCCGCGGCCGGCGTTCTCCATCAGGCAGACGCCGGGCATGCCGAAATCCTCGACCGCCCGCCGGTCGAGGTCGCGCACCTGGGCGCGGGTGAGTGTCAGGTCCATCGCTCGCCCCATTCGGTTACCGTCGAACCCGCAGCCCCTGCCCCTGCAGCGCCGCCTCCACCTCGGCCGCGTCGATCCACGGCAGGTCGCCGGGGATGGTGTGCTTCAGCGCCCCCAGCGCGCCGCCGTAGTCCACGCCCTTCCCCAGGTCGCCGTCGAGCATGCCGTGGATGAGCCCGGCCGCGAGCGCGTCGCCGGCGCCGAGGCGGTCCACGATCTCGACCTCGTACCACGCCGACTCGTACAGCTTCCCCGCGGAGTAGCCGACGGCGGCGAACTTGTTCCGCCACACCAGCGGCGCCTCGCGTCGGGTGCCGGCCACGGCCTGCACGCCGAACCGCGCCACCAGCCCCTCCGCGACCGCGGGGAAGTCCGCGCCGGTGATTCCGAAGAGGAACTCGGCGTCGGCCTCGCTGGCGATGACGAGTTCGCAGTCGCGCAGCAGCCCGCCCATGACGCGGGCGGCGTCCTCCCGGCTCCACAACTTCGCGCGGTAGTTCAGGTCGATGCTCGTGCCGAGGCCCAGCCCGCGCGCCGCCTTCAGTGCCGCGCCGACGGCTTCCGCGGCGCCGGGGCTGAGCGCCGCGGTGATGCCCGAGACGTGGAACCAGCGCGCCCCCGCGAGCAGCGCCGGCCAGTCGAACGTGTCCGCGGTCACGCGGCTGATCGCGGAGTCCTTGCGGTCGTACAGCACCGAGCTGGCCCGCGGGGCGGCGCCGAATTCGAGGAAGTACAGCCCGCAGCGGCCGTCGGTGTAGCGGACGTGCCGGTCGGACACGCCCGCCTCCCGCACGCGGTTGGCGACGAGCTTGCCGAGCGAATTCTCCGGCAGCGCCGACACCCACGCCGCGGAGCGGCCGAGGCGGACGAGCCCGACGGCGGTGTTGAGCTCGGCGCCGCCGACCTCCAGGTCGAGGCTGCGGGCCTGCTCCAGCCGCTGGAAGTGCGGCGGTGCCAGCCGCACCATCACCTCGCCGAACGTGACCACATCGGAAGAGTTCATGTTTTTTGACGGGATGAACAGGATGAAGTTCAGGAGCCGAGTTCAGTCTGTCTTTCCATCCTGTTTCGTCCTGTTCATCCCGTCAAAAACGGCTTTGTAGTCGCGGGCCAGCGCAGTGATCCGCCCGAAGTCGCCGGCCGCGACCGCCTTCGGCTCCACCAGCTGGCTCCCGACGCCGAGGCACACCGCCCCCGCCCTCAGGAACTCGGCGGCCGTCGTCAGGTCCACGCCGCCGGTCGGCATCAGCTTCACCTGCGGCAGCGGCCCGCGCAGCGCCCGGAAAAACGCCGGCCCCACCACGTCGGCCGGGAACACCTTCACCACGTCGGCCCCGGCCTCCCACGCGGTCAGCACCTCGGTCGGCGTGAACGCCCCCGGCATCACCAGCTTGTCGTACCGCCGGCACATGCGGATCACGTCCACGTTCACGGCCGGCGACACCACGAACTCGGCCCCCGCCAGGAACGCCGCCCGGCACGTCTCGGGGTCGAGGACGGTGCCGGCGCCGAGCAGCACGCGGTCGCCGAGTTGCCGCTTCGCCTCGCGGATCACGTCGATCGCGTTCGGCACCGTGAACGTCACCTCGGCGACGGTCACACCGCCGTCCGCGAGTGCCCTCACCACTTCGACCAGCGGGCCGGGGTCGGAGAAGCGGACGACCGCGACGATGCCGCAGCCCAGGACGCGCTGGAGGTCTCGTTCACGACTCATGCCGGGATTGTACGGGCGGGCGCGGCGCCGGCCCGTGAGCTACACTTGGGCGCCCCCGGAACCCGCCCCATGCCGCCGCGCCAGCCCCGGTACGACTCGCTCGACGTGTGGCGGGGCGTCGCCTGCCTCATGGTCGTGGCGTACCACGCGGTCGTGTACACGCACACCGACGCCTTCGAGGAGCAGCTCCGCGCCCACGGCGGAACCGCGGCCGATTACCTGCTCGCGGCCGTCGGGCGGTTCTGGTTCGGCGTGCCGGTCTTCTTTGTCATCAGCGGCTACTGCATCGCGGCGAGCGCCGACGCGGCCCGCGGCAAGCCCGGCGGTGTCCGCCGGTACTTCCTGCGCCGCGCCCGCCGCATCTACCCGCCGCTGTGGGCCGCGACAGCTCTCGGCGTCGTCCTTGCGCTCGTGCTGGCGCGAACCGCGTGGCCAGGCCAGGGCGCCGCCGACCGCGTGCCGATGGCCGACCCCGCCGGCCTGTCGCCCGTTCAGTGGCTCGGGAACCTCACGCTGGTCGAGGAGTGGCGGCCCGCGATCGGCGGCCCCGAGAAGGACTACTTCCTCGGCCAAATCTGGACGCTGTGTTACGAGGAACAGTTCTACCTCGTCGTCGGCCTGCTCCTGCTCCTGTGCCCGCGCTGGTTCTTCCCCGCGGTGTGGGGCGTCACCGGTCTGGTACTTCTGAACGTCGCCGGCCTGGACCGCTACCAGGTTCACGTCCCCGGCCTCTTCACCGAAGGGCTCTGGCTGTCGTTCGCGGCCGGCGTCGCCGTCTACTACCGGCGCAACCACGCCGACGCGACGGCCGGGGTGCTGTACGAACTGCTGCTGCTCGCCGCGACGGTCGCCGCCGTCCGCTTCGACGGCGACCCGCTCGGGCACGGCAAGACGCTGGCGAAGTGGACGTGGGTCGCCGGCGCGTTCGCGGTTCTGGCGTGCCGGCTGTCGGCACACGACGCCGCGCTGAGCGCGGCCCGGTGGGCGGCGCCACTGCGGTTCTGCGGGCGGATGTGTTACAGCTTGTACCTCGTCCACCCGCTCGTGGCGGTGCCGGTGGCGTGGCTGTTCTGGCGGGCCGGGCTCACGTCGCCGGCGGTCACGGTGTTCGTCATGCTCCCGGTCGCGGTGCTGGCGTCGGTGCCGGTCGGGTACGCCTTTTGCCTGCTGGTCGAGCAGCGGTTCGCCGGCGCCGCCCTGCCGTCGGCACCGGCCCGCGAATTGTTGCCGACCCCTGCCGCCGCCTGACCGCACCCCCTACAGATAATCCGGGTCGGGCCGCCCACCCCGCCCTGGAGCCGTCCATGCGCCGCCGCCCGCTCGTCACACTCGCCGTCGGCCTGGTCGCGGTCGCCCTCGCGGTCACCGGCCGGGTGTCCGGCCAGGCGCCCGCGGGGAAGAACGGCACGGTCACGGTCGAGGTGCCGGCCGCGGACTTCCCGAAGATTCACGCCGACCTGGACGACGGCAGCGGCACCATCAAGGGCGTGCTGAAGCTGACGGCGGTCCCGCTGCGGACCGACACCGGCACTCGCGTCATCGACCTGAAGCACGTCCGCCGCGTCACCTTCCAGCGCGACCCGAACGGCAACTCGCAGGACCTCGTGGAACTGTCCGACAAGGAGATCGTCCGCGGCCGCGTGACCGCCGACGTGTTCCCCGTCGAGGCCGACGGCAAAACGACGGATTACCCGAAGGCGAGGCTCCGCGAGGTGCGGGTGGACCGCGACGAGCACCTGTCGCTGCTGGCGGTGCTGATCGGGCTGCTGACGCTGACGGCGATGGAGATCGTGCTCGGCGTGGACAACATCATCTTCCTGGCGATCGTGGCCGCCCGGCTGCCGAAAGCCGAGCAGCCGAAGGCCCGAAAGATCGGCCTCGCCGCGGCGCTCGGCACCCGGCTGCTGCTCCTGTTCTCGCTGTCGTTCATCCTGCAACTCACGGCCCCGATCTTCACGCTGCCGGACCTGCCGCTGGTGCACGACCTGGAGGCCCGGGAGGTGTCGTGGCGCGACGTGATCCTGCTGGTCGGCGGGCTGTTCCTGATCGGCAAGAGCGTGTACGAGATGCACGAGAAGTTGGAGCACGCCAAGGCCCACGCCGCGGCCGGCACCACGCCGCCCACGGAGGGGAACGCCAACTTCGCCAGCACCATCGCCACCATCGCGGTGATCGACATCGTGTTCTCCCTGGACTCGGTCATCACCGCGGTCGGGATGGTGGAGCACGTGTGGGTGATGGTCGTGGCGATGGTGTTGGCGATGGGCGTGATGCTGGCGTTCGCCGGCCCGGTGGGCGACTTCGTGGACCGCCACCCGACGGTGAAGGTGCTGGCGCTGGCGTTCCTGATCCTGATCGGCGTGATGCTCGTGGCCGAGGGGTTCGGCCAGCACATCAACAAGGGGTACATCTACTTCGCCATGGCGTTCGCGGTGGCGATCGAGTTCATCAACCTCAGGCTGCGCGGCTCGGCGAAGCACGCCGCGGCGTGACTCGGGGGCCCGGTTCCGACCGCACGCGCGCGTCCGGCGGGCCGGGAGTCGGCCCGCGACCCGCTCCGTCGCCGGCCGGGTGGCGTGGTCGGTGGCTGGCCGGTGGGAATTTTTGTGTCAGACGGATCCGTTGTGTCAATCACCGTGGGACGTGCCCACACTACGACACAACGGAGCCGTCCGATGGCCGTCCTACTCCGCGCCGAAGCCCTGGAAGACCGGACCGTCCCCGCCACGTTCACCGTCACCAACCTGGCGGACGCCGGGGCCGGCACCCTCCGGGACGCGATCGCCCAGGCGAACGCCGCGCCGGACGCCGACACCATCGTGTTCGCCGGCCCGGCCGTCGGCGGCACCGTCACCCTCTCCACCGTCGGCGGCACCCAGTTCGGCCCGAACGCCCTGGAGGTCACGACCCCCGTCACCATCAGCGGCGGAGGGGAGACGATCGCCCGGGGCGGCGCGGCCCCGAACTTCCGGCTGTTCTACGTCTCTGCGACCGGCAGCCTCGCGCTGAGCAATCTCACCCTCTCGAACGGGCTGGCGCGCGGCGGGAACGGCGGCACGAACCTCGGCGACGACGGCGGCGGCGGGGGCGGCGGGCTCGGGGCCGGCGGCGCCGTCTACAACCAGGGCACTCTGACGATTACGAGCAGCACCCTGAGCGGGAACACCGCCCGCGGCGGCGACGGCGGGGCGGGTGCGGACAACGCCGGCAGCGACGCGGGCGGCGGCGGCGGCGGCGGCGGCATGGGCGGCAACGGCGGCACCACGCCGGACAACAGTACGGACGGCGGCGCGGGCGGCGGCGGCTTCTCAGGCAACGGGGTCGGCGGAGCCGTACAGGTCGGCGGCGGCGGCGGCGGCACTACGTCCACCGCGAGCGGTGCTACCGGCGGAGTGGCAAGCGGCGGCACGGGCGGCGCTAACACGGTCGCCGGCGGGCCGGGCGGGATCGGCGGCGGTGGTGGCGGCGGCGGCGACGAAGCCAACGGCGGGGCGGGCGGAATCGGCGGCGGCGGCGGCGGAAGCGGCGAGAGTGACGACGGCACGCCCGGCATCGGCGGAGCGGGCGGGTTCGGCGGCGGCGGCGGCGGCGGCGGCGAGAACAACAGCGGGGGGCGGGCGGGTTCGGCGGCGGCGGCGGCGGCGGGGCCCGTGACGGCTCGGGCGGGGGCGAAGTGAGCGGCAACGGCGGCTTGTTCGGCGGGGCCGGCGGGAGCCTCGGCGCGGCGTCCCAGTCCGGCGGCGGCGGCGGCGGTGCGGGCCTCGGCGGGGCCATATTCAACGACGGCGGCACGGTCACGATCACCGGCAGCACGCTTTCCACGAACACCGCGACCGGCGGGAGCGGCGGCGCGGGGACGACCGCTGCCGAGACCGGCTTCGCCGGCAGCGGTACCGGCGGCGGCGTGTTCAACCGACTCGGCACTGTCACCGTCCTGAACAGCACCATCACCGGCAACACCGCGTCGGACGACGGCGGCGGCGTCGGCAACACAGCCACGCTGTCGCTCACGAACACGACCGTCTCGGCCAACACGGCGACGAACGGCCTCGGCGGCGGCATCGAACAGTCCGGCGCAACCGCCGTGCTGACCATCCTCGGGTCGGACCTGACGGGGAACACCTCGAAGCAGTCCGGCGGCGCGATCGACGTGTTCGGCGGGTCGGCCACCCTCACCGAGACGAACGTGACCGGGAACAAGTCCACAACCATCAACGCCGGCGGGCTGGAGTTCCGGAGCGCGGGGACGGTCACGCTCAACCGGGTCACGGTGTCCGGGAACCAGGCCGCTGCCGGGTCCGGCGGGGGGTTCCGGATCCTGAGCGGCACGGTACTCGTCCTCAACACCACCGTGGTCGGCAACACCTCGTCGGACGGCGGCGGGTTCAGCATCGTCAGCGGGACGGTGTCGATCGTGAACAGCACCATCACCAACAACGCGGACACCGGCGCGGCCGCGAGCCGTGCCGGCGGTGTGAGCGCCACCGGCGGCACGGTGACGCTGGCGAACAGCGTGGTCGCGAACAACACCACCGCAGACACCGTGTCCCGCGACGTGGGCGGGACGTTCGTGGCCGCCGGGTCGAAGAACAACTTTCTCACGTTCGTGGACGCCAACACCAACCTCGTCAACGCGGTGAACGGCAATGTCGTCGGGGCCGACCCGCTGCTCGGGCCGCTCCAGTCCAACGGCGGTTCGACGCAGACCCGCCTCCCGCTCCCCGGCAGCCCGCTCATCAACGCCGGCAGCAACACGTCCGTGCCCGCCGGCACCACATTCGACCAGCGCGGCAGCGGGTTCCTCCGCGTCATCGGCTCGGCCGTGGACGTCGGCGCGGTCGAGGTGCAGCCGCCCTTCCCGTTGCTCGTCTCGGGCCCGACGAACGGCTCGGCGGCAGTCTTCGTCCCGAACACGGCCGGCGCGTACCCGGCCGCCCCGGCCGCGACCGTCGCCCCGTTCGGCTCCGTCGCCGCGAACGTGCGGGATGCCGCCGGCGACGTGAACGGGGACGGGGTTGCCGACAGCATCCTGGTCACCGGCCCGGGGGTGCCGATTCGGGTGGCGGTGGTGTCCGGGGCCGACAACACCACGGTCCTCGTCGCCCCGTTCGACCCGTTCGGCGGGGGCTTCACCGGCGGCGGGTACGTCGCGTCCGGCGACCTGGACGCCGACGGCCTGGACGAGTTCGTCGTCACCCCCGACCAGGGCGGCGGCCCGCGCGTGAGCGTGTTCAGCCGCAACCCCGACGCTACCGCCGCCGTCCGCGCCAACTTCCTCGGTATCGACGACGCCAGCTTCCGCGGCGGCGCCCGCGCGGCCCTCGGCGACGTGGACAACAACGGGACCCTCGACGTGGTCGTGGCGGCCGGGTTCGGCGGTGGCCCCCGCACCGCCATCTTCACCGGGGCGAGCGTCCTGGCGGGGAGCCCGGCGCGGCTGGTGAACGACTTCTTCGCCTTCCCCGGCACCGACGCGGTGAACCTCCGCAACGGCAGCTTCGTGGCTGCCGGCGACGTGACCGGCGACGGGTTCGCCGACCTGATCTTCGGCGGCGGCCCCGGCGGCGCCCCGCGGGTGTTCATCCTCTCCGGCGCGCTCGTCAGCGCCGGTCAGGTGGACGCGGCGCAGGCGACCCCGGTGGCCAACTTCTTCGTCGCCGGGAACGTGAACGACCGCGGCGGCGTCCGGGTCGCGGCGACGGACGCCGACGGCGACAGCAAGGCGGACGTGGCCGTGGGAAGCGGCGAGGGCTCGCCGGCGAAGGTGCGGGTGTACCTCGGCAAGAACTTCGTCGGCAGCGGCGAGCCGGCCACGTTCCAGGACCTCACCGTGTTCGGCGGCGGCGCCCTCCCCGGCGGCGTGTTCGTGGGGTGAGGCTCGCTACGACATCAGGAAGCCCGGGGACGGCCGTCCCCGGGCTTCACCGTTCTCACGCCGGCAGGTCGTCCGGCAGGCCGCGCCACGACCGCACCCAGCGGCCGAGCACGCCCGCCTTCCCGAGGCTCACCAGCACCGCCAGCGGCAGCAGTAGCAGCCCCGCGACGAGCTGGTCGAGCCCGACGACCGCCGCGCGCGCGGCCAGGTACAGCCGCCACCCTTCGAGCCCGACCCACACCGCCGGCATGCCGCCGGCCAGCCCCCACCGCCACGCCTCGCGCCGCCACAGCCCCACACCCAACTGCACCGCCCACGCCGCCGCCAGGAAGCCGAGGTGCGGCAGCCGCGGCTCGGCCAGCCGCGCCGTGTCCGGGCCGACGACCGCCAGCGCGAGCAGCACCAGGGTGAAGGCGTCGGCCGCGAGCGGCACCTCCCGCACCCACGCGACCAGCGCGAAGCCGCCGGCCGCGAGCAGCGCCACGTACAGCGGCGTGCCGCCGAGGCGGTCGGCGTAGCGGCCGAGGAAGTCGGCCGCGACCGGACTGTCACCCACACCCACGCCCGACAGCGGAACCAACGCCAGCGCCGCCAGTAGCGCGATGACCTGTGTCGCGCGGTGGCGTGCCACGAGGCCGAGTTCCATCAGCACGACGGCCGCAGCCAGGCCGAACGGGGCCAGGAAGAACGGCCCGAACACGAGGTCGGCGGCGCCGGCGCCGTCGAGCAGGTGGAACGACCAGCACAGGAGGAACGCCCGCCCGCACACGGCGACGGCGAGGAACACGAACAGCGACCACGGGAAGAACGGCCAGGGCCACGGGCTGCCGTTCCGCCGGGTGTACGCGGCCCCGCGCCGCGCCGCCGGCAGCAGCAGGAGGAACGCCAGCCCCGCCGCCGGGGCGAAGCCCCACAGCCCCCACAGGAGCTCGTCCGACTCCGGGGCGCGGGCCGCGGGCGCGAGTGCCACCGGGTAGAGGAAGAACAGCGCGAGGATCAGGTAGTACGGCCCGAGGAACCCGGTCGGAAGTTTCAGCCGGATGCCGCGGGTGACGAGTTCCGTCACGACGACCGCGAACAGCAGTCCGGCGCCGTTCAGGAGCGTGCCGCGGTCGGGGTTCGTGACCAGGAGTTCGTCGAACGTGACGGACGTGGCCAGGAACATCAGCACGACGAGTAGGAGGACGGTGCGCAGGTCGTTCCAGTAGCCGGCGTAACGGACGAGGAACAGCGCCGCGGCGGCGAGCAGCAGCGTGTACCCGCCGAGGCCGGCGGTGAGGGCCGCGGCGTCGGTCTCGCGCGTGGGGTCGGTGAAGGACGTTTGCAGCCCGTAGAGGAACAGCCCGGCGCTGACGACGTACAGCGGGTTGCTGGTCCACAGGAAGCGCACGAAGCCCCGGCCCGGCAGAGCCGGGGTGGGCGGAAGCTCGGACGACATGGGACGATCCTCGGAAGCGCGGCCGTCGGTGACGTTGACGGGAGCCGCACAGAGGGGACGGCCGCGGCGGGCCGTCATTTCACCGGCGGCTGCACCAGGCCGGGGGCGTCTGGCTCCAATCGTACCGGCGCGGGTCGTGAGGCGGGGGTGAGTGTCATGCGGTCCCAGCCGTCGAGCCAAATGATGTCGTGGTCGCCCTCCGCGTTGCCGAGCTGGAGGTACGGCAGCCGCGGCAGCTTTGCCCCGGCAGGGGCGTGAAGCCGCACGACGCGGACCCGCGTGCGCTCGTTCGACGGCTCCACGGTGAAGCGCACCTCGTGCGCGAACGACTCGCCGCCGCGCTGCCCGAACGGCCGCAGGTGGGCGCGGACGGTCACGGTGCCGGCGTCGGTAATACGCGGGTCGGCGGCGAACTCCAGTCGCCACTCCTCGACGGTCACCGTCTTCCCGTCGGCGGCCGTGCGGGTGCCGGCCTGGTACCACACGCGATCCTTCAGCTCGACGGCCGCGCCGAGGTGGAGCTGCTGCGTCGCGCTCGCCGTCATGCCGACGCGGTACGGCCGGCTCACGGCCGTGTACAGCTTGCGGTCGAACTCGACGAGCGGCCCCTGGACCGCGAGCGGCAGTGTGCGGGAGACCGGGTCCGGCCGCACGTCGGGGCCGATGCGGTCGCGCTCGCCGATCTTGGTGATCGACACCGTCGCCGGGCCGCCGAGGTAGGCGGGGCGGAACTGCACCCAGCGCTCCCAGGCGGTGCCGACCGCGCGGCCGTAGTAGGCGTCGAACCACGTGTGCGAGTAGAGGTTGGCCGGCGTCCGCGGCAGGTCGGCCGGGGCGAGCGTGAGGAGCCAGCGGTCGGGGAGCGGGGCCGGCGGCTGGGCGGGTGCGAGGGCGGCGAGGACGAGTGCGGCGAACACGGCGAGCCCTCCGGGCGAGACAGCCCGAGGGTAGCAGTCAAGGGGCCGGTGGTCGAGCGGCCGTGACAGTGGCGTTACGCCCGGCCCGGAAGCGGGTACAGCTCGAACACCTCGTACCCCGCTTCAACCATGCCGAGCGACAAGTAGGTGGCGCGGGCGCGGGCGTTGGCGTGCTCCATGTACAGCCGCACGCCGATCACCCCGGGGTCGGCCGCGGCGCGGGCCAGCGCGTCGGCGAAGAGGGCGCGGAAGACGCCAGCGCGGCGTGCGTCGGGGCGGACGTAGACGCTCTGCACCCACCAGAACCAGCCGTTGCGCCAGTCGCTCCACTCGTAGGTCAGCATCAGCTGGCCGACCACCTCGCCGCCGCGCTCGGCGATCGTGTACACGCCCTTCGCGGGGTCGGCCAGCACCGCCCGCACGCCGGCCGCGAGCACCGCCGGGGCGAGTTCCTTCCCCTCGCTCTCGCGGGCCAGGGCGGCGTTGAACTCGCACACGACGGCGGCGTCGGCGGCGGTGCCGCGGCGGAGGGTGACGGACATGGGGGCTCCGGGCGGGTCAGCCGGCCTCGGCGGCCGGGCCGGCCGCCGGCGGCGGGGCCAGCTCGTACAGCTTCTCCAGCAACTGCTTCATCGTCACCGGGCGGATGAGCACCACGCCGTTCTTGTGCTGCCGGGCGCGGTGCTTCAGGTTCTCCTGCTCCTCGTTCAGGATCAGAATCGCGGCCACGTCCACGCCGATCGTGTCGGCCTCCTTCAGCACCCGGCCGTACGCCTCGACGCCGTCCTCGCCGACGGTGCCGGCGTCCACGATGAGGGCGTGGTACGGCTGCTGCTGGAACCGCCGCAGCGGCTGGCCCGGGTCGATGGACATCAGCACGCGGTAGCCGTGCGCCTTGAACTTCTCGCGGAAGGCGTCCTGGAGTTTGGCGTTCCCCTCGACGACGAACAGCGTGTGCGGCCCCTCGGCGGTACGTGACCGGACGGTCATGACGGCCCCGCCGCCGAGCTTGGCCCGGCACTCCTGGATGGCGTGTACCAGCTCGGCCGGGGTCTGGAACCGGCGGACCGGGTCGAACGCGACCATCTTGGCGATAATCTTTTGGAGTTCGGGCGGCATGCCGTGCGCGGGGCCGCCGCCGGCCAGCGTGTCCTCGACCTGCTGGTACCGCCGGGCCGCCATCCGGGCCTGCTTGTCCTTCGTCACCGGCATCAGCGGCTCGCCCGTCACCATCTCGTACAGCACGGTGCCGAGGAAGTAGATGTCGCTCCGCACGTCCCCCGGCTTGGTCGCCGTGGCCTTCTCGAGCCCGGCGTAGTCCACCGTCCGGTCCACGGCCACGTCGTCGTCCTTGTCCGACTGCTTCTGGAGCTGGACCGACCCGCCCATCGTGGTGATCTCGGCCAGCCCGAAGTCCACCAGCTTGGCGACGCCCTGCGACGCGATGAGGATGTTGGTCGGCTTGATGTCGCGGTGCGTCAGCCCCTTGGCGAACGCGCCGGCGAGGCCGCTGGCGCACTCCTCCATGATCCGCAGCGACTCGTCCACGCCGATCTTTTTGCGGATCGAGATGAGGTCGCGGAGGTTGCCGCCCTCCACGAACTCCATGACGAGGTAGTACTGGCCGGTCTTGGCGTCCTGGCCGACGGCGAGCATGCTGACCACGTTCTGGTGGCGGAGCGTCATCCCGAGCTTGCCCTCGCGGACGAACAGGTCCACCTTCTGCTTGTCCATCGTCCACTTGTTGCGGAGCACCTTCACGGCCACGACCTGCCCGGTGCGCGGGTCGTCGCCGCGGTACACCCGGCCGAAGCTGCCGGACGCGATCTTGTAGAGGATGCGGTAGCCGCCGAGGAAGTAGCCGTCGGTGTCGCCCTTGCGGACCTTGCCGCCCTGCCACGGGGTGATGACGCCCTTCCGCTCCATCAGGCGGATCATCTCCTCCCCGGGGGCGCCGGGGTCGTCGAGTTCGACCAGCAGGTCGCGGACCTGGGCCTCGGACGCCAGGTTGAGTTTGATCGCGAACTGCCCGATCCCGGTGGCGTCGAAAGAGGTGGACATTCCCGGAACCGTCGGTTGGGAGAAACGCGGACGCTCCCACCTTACCAGCGCCGCGGCGGCAGAACCAGGGGGGAGGGGGGAGGGAGGAGGCGGGAGGGTAGACCGCAAAATCGCTTCCTTCCTCCCCCCTCCCCCCTGGTTCACCGCCCCACGCCCTCGGACGACGCCTGGAGCCGGGTGAAGTCGAGGTACGCCAGGTACAGCAGCGCCCCGAGCACGGCGTAGCACGCGGCGGTGCCCGGCATCGACGGCGAAAACAGCTTCACGGCACTGCCGGCGAACTTGTTCAGCTTCACCCGCAGGCCGCGCAGGTCCACCGCGTACAGCTCGTCAAGCACCAGGTGCGACAGGAACCCGGCCATGACACCGAACCCGAACAGGAGCCGCGTCGGCCGGTGGTCGGAGTGGTAGCCGAGGTACA
This sequence comes from Gemmataceae bacterium, assembly GCA_046350095.1. Taxonomy (GTDB): domain Bacteria; phylum Planctomycetota; class Planctomycetia; order Gemmatales; family Gemmataceae; genus Urbifossiella. The sequence continues at coordinate 204,049 of JAXMBA010000006.1, read as the reverse complement.
CGACCAGCCCCGCAACGAGCATCGCGGGAAGGCTGTGGAACATGCCGCGGTGGACCGTGAGCCGTTTGAACACGGCCCGCAGCCAGTACCGGATGAGAATGTAGCCGAACAGCATGCTCGCCAGCACGCCCTCGCGGGTGAGGCCCATCTGGATCAGCCGCGGGATCATGACGAGCGGCGCCATGACGGCGGCGAGCGCGAACAGCTCGCGGACGGGGACGCCGCTGTCGCTGTCGAGGTCCGGGAGCATGCCGCCGACGGCGGTGAGCGCCGCGGCCAGGACGGCCGTCTCGGTGGGGAACCCGAACGGCTGCACGGCCGCCGCCCCGACGCCGACGCCGAGGATACTGGAAACGGTGATGTGGGTGCGGAAGTCCGCCATGCCCGACAGGGTGGCCCGGCGCGGCGGCCGCGTCAAGGCCGCTTCAGCCCCGGCGGGAGCTCCTTCAATCGCTCCAGCTCCAGAATCTCGGTGAAGTACCACGCCGCGCCGGTTTGCTTCTTGAACCCGACGCACTTCGACGGGTAGCCCACCCCGTCGTGCTCCTTCCAGGCGCTGAACCGGTGGGTGTCGGCCCGCCAGTCGATGCGGACGAGTTTGGCGTCGGCCTGATCGAAGTACAGGTCCATCGGCGGGGTGACGGTGCCGCTGACGCGGAGGCCGAACGCCGGCTTGTCGCCTTCCTTCACGCCGGGGATCACCTCGACCTTCGACTTCGGGTCGGTGATCGCGCCGAGCGTCCAGCCCCACACGAGGAACGTGGCCGGCTCCTTGTCCTCCTTCACCCGCTCGCGCTTGCCGACCCACCACGCCGTCGGCGGCTCCAGCACCGACACGCGCTCGGAGCCCTTCTTGTCGGGGTCGGGGCTGACGTTGAGCCGCTCGCGGATGCGGAACAGCTTGAGTTGCTTGTCCACCCCGCCGACGGCCTTGACCGCCCGATCGACGAGCGCGCGGGCGTCGGGTTCCGGCTGCGCGGACAAGACGCCGCCACACGCCACGAGAAACAGGCTAAAGACGCGCATCCGACGCCTCCACTCCATCAGGTAGGCTGGCCAGGCTAACTCACGCCCCTGCCACTGTCAAACCGCAGCCCGATCCCCTCGCAGGCGACACGTGACCGGCCGATCCGGTTGCGCCCCCTATCCTCACCTCATCCCCGGACCCCCTACCACGCCTCCATTCCACCATGCCAGACTGGTCCGCCGCCCGCGCCGCGGTTATGCTCGACCCGACCGTCACCATGCTCAACGCCGGGTCGTTCGGGCCCGTGCCGCATGCCGTCTTCGAGCGCGTCACTTCGCTGCGGCGCCAGCTCGCCGAGGGGCCGACGAACTTCCTCGTCCGCACCGTGCCGCCGCTCCTGTGGGCCGCCCGCGAGCGCACCGCCGCGTTCCTCGGCACCCGGCCGGAGCGGTTCGTCTTCACGTCGAACGTGTCCGCGGCGATCAACCTCGTCGCGTCCGGGCTGTCGGCCGTGGAGCCCGGCGAGGTGCTCCTCACCGACCACGAATACGGCTGCATGGTGTGGGTGTGGGAGCGCTTCGCCGCCCGCCGCGGCCTGACCATCCGCACCTTCCCGCTGCCGACGATGGCTGCCGACCCGGCCGAGGTCGTCGCCGCCGCGGAAGCCGCTTTCACTGACCGCACCCGGCTGTTCTTCTTCAGCCACGTCCTGTCGCCGACGGGGCTCGTGCTGCCGGCCGCGGAACTGTGCGCGGCGGCGCGTCGTCGCGGCATCCGCACGGTGGTTGATGGCGCGCACGCGCCCGGGCTGTTGCCGCTGGACATCGACGCGGTGGGTGCCGACTTTTACGCCGGCAACCTGCACAAGTGGGTGCTGGCGCCGACCGGGGCCGGCTTCCTGGCGCTCGGGACGAACTGCGACGCGCTCGAACCGCTGCACGTCAGCTGGGGCTACAAGCCGGACAGCTATCCGCTCGGTGACCCGCGCGGCAGCACGCACCCGGACGCCCCCGACGCCTTCGGCTCGACGCCGCGTGTGCGGTTCCTGGAGTTCGAAGGAACTCGCGACCCGTGCCCGTGGCTGGCGGTGCCCGCGGCGCTCGACTTCCAGGACGCGCTCGGGTGGGAAAACGTCCGCCGCCGCGCCGCCGAGCTCGGGGCGTACACCCGCGGCGCGATCGCCCTGCGGCCGGCCACGCCCGTCGGGCTGAGTGGAACGATGACGGCCTTCGAGTTGCCCGCGGGTACCGACCCCGCCGCGCTGCGTCGGGCACTGTGGGATCATCGTGTCGAGATTCCCGTGATCGAGCGGCCGGACCGGTTGTTGTTGCGGGTCAGCCACCCGTTCTTCACGACGGAAGCAGAGATCGACCGCCTCGCGGCCGTGCTGCGCGAGGTGCTGTAGAGCCGCACACCCCAGCACGGTAATGCGTTACGTCGCTCACCGCGCCGCGGCATCGACGCAATATATTTTTGTGTATTGGACTCAATTCGTGCCGCGACCCCCCGGGGGGGTCGGTGACACACAATGGACCCAGTACGAACGACGGCGCCCGCCCTGGCACACGGGTAGGATGGGGTATCCGCTCTCCCCGGAGGCCGAGCCATGACGCCGCGGCACGTCGAACACGTCGAGCTGTCCGGCCACATCCTCGATTCGCTGCTCCTACCCAAGGTGCTGGACGCCGTGGTCACCCGCGGGGCGACGTACGAGGTGCAGGAGTTCCGCGTCGGCCGCACCCAGGGCGACCCGTCGTACGCGCGGCTGGAGATTCGCGCCGACACGGCGGACCAGCTGGACGCGGTACTGACCGAAATCCTGTCGCACGGCGCCGCCCCGGTGCACCCGGCCGACTGCGCCGCGGTCGTCGCCGACATGGACGGCGCGTTCCCGGACGGCTTCTACTGCAGCACGAACTTCCGCACGCAGGTCCGGCTCGGCGGCGAGTGGGTGGACGTGGCCGGGCAGGAGATGGACTGCGGCGTCGTGCTCGACCCGCCGCGGTGCGTGCCGATGGTGGGCGTGAGGCGCGGCGACCGCGTGGTCGTCGGCCGCGCCGGCATCCGCGTGCTTCCCGAGGACGCGGCGGCGAAGCGGCACGAACTGTTCGAGTTCATGACGAGCGCGGTGTCGAGCGAGAAGCCGAAGGGGGTGAGCGTCCGCGAGATCGCCCACGCGATCCGCCGCAGCCGCGACGCCGGCGAGAAGGTGCTGGCCGTGCTCGGCCCGGCCGTGGTCCACACCGGCGGTGCGGCCCTTGTGGCCGGCATGGTGCGCGACGGGTTCATCAACGTGTTGTTCGCCGGCAACGCGCTGGCGACGCACGACATCGAGCAGGCGCTGTACGGGACGAGCCTGGGCGTGTCGCTGGAGAAAGGCATCCCGACCGACGAGGGGCACGAGCACCACCTGCGGACGATCAACACCGTCCGCCGGCGCGGCAGCATTCGCGCGGCGGTCGAGGCCGGCACGCTGACCGGCGGCATCATGTACGAGTGTGTGAAGCGGGGCGTGCCGTTCGTCCTCGCGGGCAGCATCCGCGACGACGGGCCGCTGCCGGACGTGGTGACGGATTCGCTGGCGGCCCAGGACGCGATGCGGGCGCTGCTGCCGGGCGTGGGCTTCTGCCTGATGGTGGCGACGACGCTGCACAGCATCGCCGTGGGGAACCTGCTGCCGGCGTGGGTGAAGGTGGCGTGTGTGGACATCAGCCCGGCGACGGTGACGAAGCTGATGGACCGCGGCAGCACGCAGACCGTCGGGATTGTGTCGGACGCCGAGCCGTTCCTGCGGGCGCTGGACGCCGAACTACGCCGCGGGTGAGTCGGGTTCGACCACGGGTTGCCGCTTCAGGTAGAAGTGGACCGGCGGCCACACCAGCAGCGGGATCGCGGCGCTGACGACCAGGCCGACGGCGGGCCGGTCGAGGTAGTGCTCGCCGAGCACGCCGAAGGCGAAGCCCATGGCGAAGCTGCCGCACGCGAGCGCCGCCGAGAACGGCCCGACCCGCATCCGCGCCGCCCCGGCGAGGCAGCAGAGCGCCTCCGGCAGCAGCGGCATCCAGCGCGAGAGGGCAACGGCCCACAGGCCGTGCCTGGCGAAGAAGCGGCGGAGCTTTTCCAGGTCGGAATCGCCGGCGAAGAGGCGGATGGCGGGCCGGCCGAGCCAGCGGCCGCCGGCGTAGGCGACGAGCCCGGCGAGGGTGGAGCCGACGCCGCCGACGAGTCCGCCGAGGAGCGGCCCGTACAGCATCCCGAGCCCGGCAATCACGGCCGTCGAGGGGACGGGGAGGACGAGGTCGGCGACGATGAGGCCGACCCCGACGAGCCACGCCCAGCCGCCGTACTCTTGCAGGCGCCGCAGGCCTTCGGGGCCCGCGAAGGCGGCGTCGATCTCGTCGTCGAAGAGGAAGACGGGGATCAGCGTCAGGGCGACGCAGACGAAGATGATCACGTACAGGCGCATGGCGGCGACGTAGCGTCAGACGGCGTCGGGGTCGAGCCCGAGTTCACGCCACTCGTTGACGAGGCGGTCACGGAACGGGCGGGCCTTTCGGGTGCAGCTTCAGCCGGGCTTCGTACTCGGTGCCCAGAACGTCCCGCACCAGACCCCTGGCGATCAACTCGCGCTCGGGCGTCGCCCCCAGGTCTTTCGTGTCCGTCATCCACCGGTCGAGGGCGCCGCGCATCGTGCGGAGGGTTTCGGCGTGGGCCGGGTCGGCGGCGAGGTTGCGGACCTCGTGCGAGTCGGTGCGGGTGTCGTACAGTTCTTCCGCCGGCTTGGTCCGGGCGAAGAACAGCCGCTGCGTCGGGTTCAGCGTGCCGGCGAACGCCAGCCGCCGCCAGTCTTGCATCACCGGCATCTCGTCGAGGTAGTTCAGCCACTGGGCGTACGGCAGCTCCGGGTGGAAGTTGCGGACGTACCGGAAGTGCGGCCCGCGCACGCTTCGGATGCGGTCGTACGTCTCGTCCATGCGGTCGCGGCAACTGAAAACGTAGTCCGGCGCCGGCCCGGTCCGCGGGCCGAGGAACACGCGCCCCTGCATGTGCGGCGGCACGGCCGCCCCCGCGATCGAGAGGAACGTCGGCGCCAGGTCGAGGAAGGCGGTCATGTCGTCGCGGACGGCGCCGGGGCGGACGACGCCGGGCCAGCGGACGAGCAGCGGGATGCGGGTGCCGCTGTCGTAGCACCAGCGCTTGCCGCGCGGCAGCCCCCAGCCGTGGTCGCCGAAGAACACGACCACCGTGTTCTCCGCCCACCGCCGCTCGTCCAGCAGCCGGAGGACGTCGCCGACGAGGTAGTCGAGGGCGGTGATGTTGTCGTGGTACTTGCCGACGCACTCGCGGACCGCCGGCGTGTCGGGGTAGTACGGCGGCAGCGCCACCCGGCCGCGGTCGCGCTTCTCCTCGGGCTTCAGCCGCGCCGTGTTGCGGGCGTAGGCTTCCGGCGTCGCCCGGACCTGGCTCTCGTGCGTGACGACGTAGTTGACGTAGGCGAACCACGGCCGGTCGGTCGGCAGCACGGCGGGGTTCTTCGTCCAGTCCTGCGTCGTGTCCACCCACGCCTTCGGCAGCTCGAAGTTGAAGTCCGTCTTGCCCGGCCACGCGACGAAGTAGCCGGCCTTTCGGAGGTAGTCGACGAACAGGTCCGGCGTGCGGGCGAGCTTGGACCGCATGTGGTGCGTGCCGAGCGTGGTGGGATAAACGCCGGTGATGAGGCCGCTGCGGCTCGGGGCGCAGACCGGGGCGTGGGTGAACGCCCGCGTGAAGCGGGCGCCCTGGCCGGCGAGCCGGTCCAGGTTCGGGGTGACGGCGTCGGGGTCGCCGTAGCAGCCGAGACTCGGCGAGATGTCCTCGGCCCCGATGAGGACGATGTTCGGGCGGGTTTGAGCCAACGCGGGGGAGCCGGCCGAGACGAGAACCGCGATGAGGAGGTAGCGCATGACGGCTCCGGGGAGGGGGATCAGTCTCCGTCCACGACCAACGAGGCGAATACGGCGCGGAACACGGGCTCGGCGGTGGCCCGGTCGTACTCGCCGACCTGGCCCATGAGCAGTAGCGGGCCGCCGGGCGTGTCCAGACAGCGGGTGCGGCACACCACCGCGGTGTCGAGCGTCAGGAAATCGATGTCGTGGCCGATGGCCGCGCGGCCGGCGATCGTCTCGAGCGCGTCGTCGGCGTCGAGTTCCTTGTAATCGGCCCGGAGGGCGGCGAGCGTCTGGTCCGCGAGTTCCGCGGGATCGTCGGCCTCGGGCCGGAGCGACACCAGCAGGAACGCGGTGCCGGGGCTTTGCAGAACGACCGTCCAGCCGGTGCCGTCGTCGTCCGCGGCGTCGGGGTCGGGCCGCCAGTTGCCGGGGTATGGAAAGCGGACGCCGTCGCGGTCGAAGGTGTCGATCATGTCGGGGTTCGAGTTTAGCGCTGTGTGTTCAAGGTCGGGCGGCCCACTCTGAACTCTAAACGTTGAACCCGAAACTGTCAGCGGGGTTCGACGACGAACGTCGGCACCACCGACCCGCCCGCGGCGACGTTAACCGGCGCGTCGGCCGCGAGCCGGGTGAGGCAGCCGCTCACGAACTCGCCGAACGCCACGAACGGGCTCGTCTCCACGTACAACTCCCGGACCTCGACACGGGCGCCGTCGGCGACAGGGAACGGCTCCCGCGGCAGGCCCACCCGCCGCTGCACCACGAACGGCTCCTCCAGCGCCCGCCGCACCGCGGCCTCCCAGGCCGCCTGGTCGACCCGCCAGCCGGACACGGTCCCCTCCGCGCCGAGCGTGTCGTTCGGCCGCAGCACCAGCGAGTCGCGGTTCGCCAGCACGTGTGCCACGAGTTCGACCTCGGCCCCGCCGGCGGTGGTGCGGCGGTCCTCGACGACGCGCGTCCACGGCACGTGCGCCGCGATCAGGTCTCGCTGCCCGGGCGTGAACAGGTCGGCGTTCCGCTCGTCGCTGAGGACGGCGAGCGTGGCCTTCTTCCCGAGCAGCAGGCCGCGGAACGGGTTGACCACGCACGCCGCGCGGTCGCGGGCGGCGCGGAACAGCGGGTGCTCCAACCCGCACCGCGCCGCGAGTTCGCCGGCCGCGACGCGGCGGTACACCAGCGTCGCGTGGAACTCGCCGGCCCGGAGCTTGCCGCCGTCGTACTCCAGGTCGCACGGGTCCACGATCCGCGCCTCCACCCCCATCGCCCGGAAGTAGTCGTAGAAGAGCACCAACTCCGCGAACGTCGGGGCGTCGCGCCAGTCGAGGATGGCCACCCGCGGCGCCTCGGCCGACGTGCCGCGCCAGCGGCGGTACGAGTCGGCGAGGGCGTGGAGGGTGCCGGCCCGGTCGATGACCGGCCACGACAGAAACTTGCGGCTGAACTCCTGGAACGCCGGCAGCCCCTGGAACAGTCGGGCGAGTGAGTCGGAGTAGCCGGCGCCCGCCGTCGTCTCGGTGTTGAACTCGGTGAAGACCAGTTCCGACTCGGACGCGAAGAAGGCGTCGAACCGGCCGGCGGGGGTCGGCTCGGGGAATCCCGGGTCGAGGGCGACCAGCTCGTCCTCCCAGTCGCGAAGGCGGAACTGACGGCGGAACGCCGGGTCGGCCGCGGCGCGGGCGTGGGCCGTCCGCAGCGCCGGCAGCAGCCCGCTGGCGGTGTCGTGGAGACGGCGGAACTGCCCGGGCGTGAGGAACCGCGGCCGCAACACGCCGCACACCGGGCGGCCGGCGTAGACGAGGCCGCGGGCGTCCTGCCCGTGGAGCAGCGCGGCGGCCGACTCGGCGGCGAGGCCGGGGTCGGCGGCGAGGAGGGCGTGGTACGCGGCGGCGGCGGTCATCTCGGCTGCACCCCCTCCGACGAGCAGAGCGGCGCGGGTCGGCCCCACAGACCGCAGACACGTCCCGCCGGACCCCCACAGCGTACCGCGCTACCGCCCGGCCGGGTACGCCGCCCCGGGGACTGGCCGAACGCATCACGCGCTCGTTCAATAGATACTAATGGACAATTTTCCCGAAGCATCAGCCGTTCGCCTCACCGTGCTCGTAGTCGATGACGAACCTACAATCATCGTCATGGCCCGAACGGTTCTGGAACGTGCCGGCTATGCCGTTCTCGGCGCTGCCGACGGACCCGACGCCGTAGCCATGTTCCGCGACAACGACCACATTGCGGTCGTCGTGCTCGACCTGAACCTCCCCGGGCTCAACGGCTGGCAGGTGCTCGCGGAACTCCGGCGGCTCCGGGGGGACGCCCGGGTCGTACTCACCACCGGTAGCATCATCGACTACACGCCCAGCGGCGAGCCGCAACACTTGCCCACGGCGCTCCTTCCGAAACCGTACCGGCCCGCCGACCTGGTCGCCGTCGCCGGCCGCGTCCTCGCCGCCCGCTGACACCTCGAGCGAAATCATTGTTTCCGGCGACCCACACACCGGGTCGTGGAAACATGTCACGCCGTCGCATCGACGAAAGACTGATCTTCCCGCTTCCGCTGGCCCGCGAGCCGACGGCGGGGTAAACTAAATTGCACCCGCCCGTACCGCACGTTCCCGCCTATGACCTCCTTCCGCCTCCTCCCCGCCGTCCTCGCGCTCGCCTCCGCTGTCGGCCTGAGCCGCACAGCCGCCCAGCCGCCGACGCCGGCGGCGAAGGCGTTCGCCGCCGACGGCGTCGCCTACCTCAAGAAGCACTGCCTCGGCTGCCACGGCGACACCCGCCCCAAGGCCGACCTGTCGCTGACGAAGTACACGTCCGCCGAGTCGATCCTGAAAGATCGCAAGGTCTGGCAGCGCGTGCAGGACGTGATCCACGCCGGCGAGATGCCGCCGGAGTCGCGGCCGCGGCCGACCACCGCCGAGAACGACGCCTTCCTCAAGACCGTCGGCGGCGTCTTCGACCACCACGACCGCACGGCCCCGCCCGACCCCGGCCGCGTCACCATGCGGCGGCTCAACCGGCTGGAGTACAACAACACGATCCGCGACCTCGTCGGCGTCGACTTCACCCCGGCCGACGACTTCCCCTCCGACGACGTCGGCCACGGGTTCGACAACATCGGCGACGTGCTGACGCTCCCGCCGGTACTCCTCGAACGCTACCTCGCGGCCGCCGAGTCGATCATGGACCGGGCGGTTCAGGTCACGCCGGTCAAGTCGCCGGAACGCTGGCAGGGCGGGCAGTACCTCGAACCCGCGTCGGCGAAGGTGCCGCTGAAGAACAACTGGCGCGTGGTGTCGGTGAAGGACGGCGGGGACGCCGTGGAGACCGGCCCGGTCCACACGCAGTATCAGGTGCCGACCGACGGCGAGTACGTGTTCCGCGCCCGCGTCCGCGCCGAGACGACCGGCAAGGAGCCGGTTCGGGTGGCGGTGCTCGCGGTGTGCGACAAGGACGCCCCGGGCGTCGCCTCCGACGCAGAGGCCGAAAAACTGAGCGGCGCCGCCGTGAAGGGGCTCCGCCCCTTCGTCGTCCTCAAGACGGTGGACGTGACCGGCACCGAGAAGGCGCCGCAGGTGATCGAGGCGAAGGTTCCAGCGAACATCGGCCTGAAGCGGATGGCGGTGGCGCTCGTGAAGCCGAAGGCGGGCGATCCGGCGCCGACGCTGTTCGTGCAGAACCTGTACCTTCAAGGCCCGCTCGACACCCGTCCCGCCACCCACCGCGCGCTCCTGAAGTGCGACGAGTCGAAGCCCGCCGCCGAGAAGTCGCGCGAGGTGCTCGGCCGCTTCGCCACCCGCGCCTACCGCCGGCCGGTGACACCCGACGAGTTGAACCGCCTCGTCAAGCTCGCCGAGTCGCGCACGGCGGCGGGCGAGTCGTGGGAGGCCGGCGTGCAGTTCGCCATGACGGCGGTGCTGGTGTCTCCCAAGTTCCTGTTCCGCGTCGAACTCGACGACCGGCCCGAAGGCCCGGAGGCCCGGCCGATCGGCGAGTACCAGCTCGCCAGCCGCCTGAGCTACTTCCTGTGGGCGTCGATGCCCGACGCCGAGCTGTTCGACCTGGCCGGGAAGAACCAGCTGACGCCGAACCTGCCGGCGCAGGTGAAGCGAATGCTGGCCGACCCGAAGGCGAACACGCTGGTCGAGTCGTTCGCCATGCAGTGGCTCCAACTCCAGCCTCTGAAGAACGCCCAGCCGGACAGTAAGCTGTTCCCGCAGTTCAACGACCGGCTGCGGGCGGCGATGTTCCAGGAAACCAAGTTGTTCCTCGGCGAGATCGTGCGGCAGGATCGCAGCGTGCTGGACATTCTGGACGCCGACTTCACCTACGTGAACGCCGACCTCGCCCGGCTGTACGGCCTCAAGGACGCGGCCCGCGGCGGGCGTCGCCCGGAGGAGTTCGTGCGGGTGGCACTCGCCGGCACGAACCGCGGCGGCGTGCTCACTCAGGCCAGCGTGCTGACGGTCACCTCGAACCCGACGCGGACCAGCCCAGTGAAGCGCGGCCGGTGGGTGCTCGAACAGCTGCTCGGCACGCCGCCGCCGCCCCCGCCGCCGAACGTGCCCGAATTGGAAGAAGCGGGCAAGAAGGCGACGGCCCTGACGCTCCGTGCCCGCATGGAGGAGCACCGCAAGAACCCGGCGTGCGCCAGCTGCCACGCGAAGATGGACCCGCTCGGCTTCGGGCTCGAAAACTTCGACGCCGTGGGGGCGTTCCGGGCGAAGGACGGCGACGCGACGATCGACCCGTCGGGCGAGTTGCCGGGCGGCGTGAAGTTCGCCGGGCCGGCCGAGCTCAAGAAGATTCTGCTGACGAAGAAGGACCAGTTCGCCCGCTGCCTCGCGGAGAAGCTGCTGACCTACGCGGTCGGCCGCGGGCTGGAGTACTCCGACAAGCGCGCCGTGGACAAGATCGTCGCCGGGCTGGCCCGGTAGGAGTACAAGTTCTCGGCGCTGGTGACCGAGGTCGTGCAGTCCGACCCGTTCCGCATGCGCCGCGGTAGTGCGAAGTAGATTTTTGACAGGACGAACAGGATCAAGCAGGATGGAAAACAAAGACGGAAATTAAATTGATTTCGATCTTTGTTTTCCATCCTGCTTGATCCTGTTCGTCCTGTCAAAAAATGCCTTGATTCCCGAGGAGCGAGTGATGCCCCGTTCGCCGATCAGCCGCCGGACCGCCCTCAAGGGGCTCGGCGTGTCCGTCGCCCTCCCCTGGCTGGAGGCGATGGGGCCGCAGACCGCCTGGGCACAGGGCGCCGGCACAGCCAACCCGGCCCCCAACCGGCTGTGCGTCCTGTACGTGCCCAACGGCAAGAACATGGCCGACTGGACGCCGGAGAAGGAGGGCGCCGATTTCGACCTGCCGCACATCCTTCGCCCGCTCCAGCCGGTGAAGGACCAGTTGCTCGTCCTCACCGGCCTGACCGCCGACAAGGCCCGCCCCCACGGCGACGGCGGCGGTGACCACGCCCGCGCGCTCGGGGCGTTCCTCACGGGGTCGCAGCCGCGCAAGACAGACGGCACCGACATCCGCGCCGGCGTCAGCGTCGATCAGGTGGCCGCGGGCCGGCTCGCCGACCAGACGCGCCTTCCGAGTCTGGAGCTCGGCTGCGAGGCCGGCGCGATGGCCGGCAACTGCGACAGCGGGTACTCGTGCGTCTACTCGTCCACGATGTCGTGGCGGTCGGCGACGCAGCCGCTGCCGAAGGAGGTGAACCCGAAGCTCGTCTTCGAGCGCCTCTTCTCCACGACGCCGGACAACGTCCGCCAGCGGCAGGACGCGCGGCGCCGCAGCGTCCTCGACTTCGTGCGGGAAGACTCGCGCGAGCTGACCGACCGCCTCGGCGCCGCCGACCGCCGCAAGCTGGACGAGTACCTGCAAGCGGTGCGCGACGTGGAGCAGCGCATCCAGCGCGCCGCGACGCTGCCGCCGGTGCGCACCCCGGACGTGCCCGTGCCGACCGGCATCCCGGGCAGCTACCCCGACCACGTGCGCCTGATGTACGACCTGATGGTGCTGGCGTTCCAGGCCGACGTGACGCGGGTGGCGACGTGCGTGCTGGCGAACGAGGGGAGCAACAAGCCGTACCCGTTCGCGGGGGTGACGGAGGGGCACCACGACCTGTCGCACCACGAGAACAAGGCCGAGAAGAAGCAGAAGATCCGGGACATCAACACGTTCCACACGACGCAGCTGGCGTACTTCCTGGGCAAGCTGAAGGCCGTGCGCGAGGGCGACGGCACGCTGCTGGACCACTGCATGGTGGCCTACGGCAGCGGCAACAGTGACGGGAACGCCCACAACCACGACAACCTGCCGATCCTCCTGGCCGGCGGCGGCTGCGGCACGCTGAAGCCGGGCCGGCACGTGAAGTACGCCCGCGAGACGCCGCTGAACAACCTGTGGGTGGGCCTGCTCGACCGGACGCGCGTGAAGGTGGATTCGCTGGGCGACAGCACCGGCGCGCTGCCGAACCTGGCGTGAGGGGAGCGACCCCGTGGCCGCCCCCGCCGCGTACTACCCCACGACCGGCGCCGGGCGGCACCAACTGGCGGCCGAGTTGACCGCGCGGGGTCTGGTGCCCACACAGGCGAAGGCCGATTTCAGCCGTGCTACAATCGACGCAATTGCCGCGGCGATGGCGGACGGTTCGTTCGACTGGACTGCGGCTGGCCTCCAGCCGGTCGTCATGGGGCCCGGCGGAGAGGTGCTCGGCGGACACCACCGGGTTGTCGCCGCCCACCTCACCGGAACCGACCTGACGACAGTGCCGGGGCCGCGCCCGCAGGTCCAACGCTTGCCGGTGAACTACCGCCCGGTTCGCCGGTGGATCGACGTGCTGCCGGACGTCCAGTAGGCCGGTAGGGAGGGGGTCATGGGCTTCGAGTCGTTTCGCGTCGACCTCCGCCCGCGGCACGTAACGTTTGCCGAGGCGGACACAGCGGTCCGTCGCCTGCCGAATGCCACCTCCGACCATGCGGCGCTCGCCACACCCGGGTCGTCATACCACGTCGTCGCCGACGGCTCGCACGTCTTTGAGATCGAGGTCACCCCGGAGCCGGTCCGGGTGTCGTGCCGGTTCACCCTCTGCCACCCGCCGACGGTTGATGCCGCGTTTCTCGACCTGCTCCGCGACCTCACCCGCCGACTCGGCGGAGCCGAGGTCGGCGGCGAGGGACTACCGGCGGAAGTCGAGTCGCCGGAGTTCGCGTCCGCCCTTTCGGCCCACATCGCCGCGCGGCGGGCCGAATGGGATGCGGCCTTCGGAAACGTCCGGTTCCCCGCGACGACCGGGCAGGCATTCGAGCGGTACGTCTTCCCCAAGTGTGTTCCGGTCGCCGGCCCGGCCGCCGGTGTTACCGCGGCCGGACCTGCCCCAACAGTTCAAGCGCCGTCGCCGTGATCGCGTCCGCGGCGCCGACCTCCAGGTAGCTCGACCGCGCCCGCCACGTTTCGTAGCCGCCGAGCGCGTGCTGCGCCGCGGTCGGCAGGTAGCCGTTGTACCCGTTCGCCAGCGACACCACGAACGTCTGCCGCAGCGGCGACTTCGCCTTGATGTCGAGGCCGATCTGCGTGAACACCTCGCACGGAATTGCCACGATTCCCAGGTCGCCGACGCGGATCGCCTGGAGGCGCACCGGTACCGTGTCCGGGTACTTCGCCAGCAGCACCGTCTCGCGGGCGTACACCTCGTCCGGCCCCTTCAGTTCGCGCCCGTTCGCCGCCTCCAGTCGTTTCTCCGCCCGCGCCACCTCGGCCGCGGTCGGCTTGCGGACCTTCAGCGTCAGCTCCGTCGTCGCCACGGACAGCGTGATGTCACTGCGGTAGGTGGCGCCGTCGGCGGCCGCCTTGGCGGCCTTCGCCACCGCCTCGGCGACCTCGCGAGAGCGCTCGCCGGGCTCGCGTTTCGGCGGGGCCGGGCCGGCAAAGTTGATGTTGTTCACGTCGCCGCTCGTGCCGTTCGCCAGGACGCCGACGAAGCTGTCGCCCGTCGCCCCGAGCAGCGGGCCGACGCGCTCGGCGAACACGCCGAAGTAGTCGGCCGACAGCGCCGGTCGGTCGCCGACGTAGTGGAGCCCGTAGGCGGCGAACAGCGCCCGCGGCGCGCCGTCAGCGCCGCGGACGCTCAGCACGCTCACCGCCGGGTCCACCGGGCCGGCCTGCCTGTCGAGCGCCTTGTTCCCGTACCCCGGGTTCGTCCGCACCTTGTCGGTCTTGTCGCCGAACGGGTTCACGTTCTCGAACCCCGGGGTCGTGAGCCAGCGGCGGTTGAACACGTGGCCCGGCTCGTCGGCGGCGCCCCAGCCGACCTTCGCCGGGGCCAGCTTCGCGTGCGCCGCCGTGACGCCCGCTGCGATTTTCCCCGCGAGGAATTTGACGTACCGCTCGTCGGGGTCGCTCCCGAACACGCCGGTCACGGTCGGCGCGCTGTGGGTGTGGGTCGCGGAAATCAGGATGTTCGCGGCCGGGATGCCGGTCGCCTGGCTCGCCGCGGCGCGGGCCGCGTCGCCGAGCTCGCGCGGGATCATGCAACTGTCCACGACGCACAGGGCCGCCTTCGTCTTGCCGTCGTCGAGGACGAGGCAGCGGGCGTGGAGTTTGTCCGCGGCGCTCGTCGCCTTGCGGTCGGCGAACCCGCCGTTGACGCTGATCGGGAAGTGTTCGGGCGTCACGTCCTGGGCGTACGCGCCGGCCGTGATGCCGGGCGGCCGGGGCGGGGCGTCGGCTGCGACGGCGGGGACGACGAGTGCGAGCAGGAGTGCGAAGCGCGTCATGGGGGTATCCCGGGGGGAAGTCCCGAGGGTACGCCGGTTTCGGCCGCCGGGCAAGCGGGTGCCGCCGGCGGGTGGCGCCGGTACACTGACGGCCGGTTTCCCGCCCGGAGGTTCGCATGACCCGGTTCGCGCTCGCCGCAGTCGCCTTCCTGATCGGCACCACCGTCGCGGCCGACGACGTGTCGCTCGCGGCCCTGGCCGGGTCGTACAAGGCCGTGTCGGCGTCGCACCACGGCAAGGCGGTGCCGGGGGACGTGCTGGCCGGCTTCGCCGCGAAGATCGAGAAGGACGACCTGACGTTTTCGGTCAAGGGGAAGGACTACCCGGCGAAGCTCAAGCTGGACGCGAAGCACGCGCCGGCGCACCTCGACCTGGCGCCGCAGGACGGCCCGGACAAGGGGCGGACGTTCCCGGGGATCGTCCGGCTGGAGAAGGGCGAGGTGGTGCTGGCGTACACCGAGACGG
The DNA here is from genome assembly GCA_046350095.1 of Gemmataceae bacterium. Lineage (GTDB taxonomy): Bacteria > Planctomycetota > Planctomycetia > Gemmatales > Gemmataceae > Urbifossiella. The sequence goes on along the minus strand of JAXMBA010000006.1, from coordinate 188,912 downwards.
CCGACCGCCCGGCGGACTTCGCCGGCGGCAAGGACGTGATGGTGGTGCGGCTGAAGCGCGACGGCGGCAAGTAGCAACCCACGAGGACGACCGATGAAGCAGTTGCTGGCGGCGGTGGTGGCGGGGCTGGTGGTCGCGGGGGCGGGGACCGCCCAGGGCGACGCCCCGGCCAAGTCGATCGACGGCACCTACAAGGTGCTGTCGGCGTCCTTCGGCGGGAAGACGAAGGAGGACGCGGACAAGGTGGAGTTCGAGTTCAAGAACGGCACGGTGACGGTCCGCGAGGGCGGCAAGGGGAAGGCCGAGGACGCGAAGTTCACTCTCGACCCGACCAAGACCCCGGGGCACATCGACATCTCGCCGCCGAAGGGGGACAAGACGGTGCTGGGCATCTACCAGACGAAGGCGACGAAGGCGGGCCTGGAGCTGACGCTGGCGTTCACGAAGAACGGCGACGACCGCCCGGCCGACTTCAAGACCGACGCCCCGGGCGTGGTGGTGATGAAGTTGCTGCGCCAGGGTGGGAAGTAACGCGCCCCCCCCGCGGGGGGCGGCGTCACCGCCCCTCGCGGACGTTGTACTCCAGCTTCCACCGCTGCTTCCCGTCGCGGCTGAACAGCCACAGCTCCAGCTGCCCCACCGGCGTCACCTTGCTGTGCAGGTGGACCGGCACCACCTGCCGGGCCGCGGCGCCCTTCGCCTCCAGCGTCGTGCGGATCGGCGCCAGCTCCTCGGCCTGCCCCTCCCACTCGTCCACCACCGTGCCCGCGGCGTCGGTGCGGCGCGTCGTCGAACCCAGAAAGCGGAACTCGGCCTCCTCGCCGGTCACGAGGCCGAACTCGGCGCCGGGGATGTCTGCTTCGGTTCCCTCCTCCATCCCGAACGGGGCGACGCACAGCGCCTTGATCGGCGGCGCCAGCCCCGGCACCGCCGGCGCCGCGGTCTCGACGCCGACGTAGTACGCGCGGGCCGTGCCGCCGCGGATGCGGACGCCCTTGCCGCGGCGGACGAGGCCGTAGTACGCGGCGCCGCGGGCGACCGCCAAATCCAGGTCGGCGCCGGGGAGTTCGCGCGGGGCGTCGGCCTTCGCGCTCTTCGCCCACGAGCCGAGCACGCCCAGCAGCCGGTTCCGCATCGGGTCGGCCTTGAAGACGCCGCCGTTGAAGAGCAGCGCCGTCGGCAGCACGGCGCCCTTCTTGCCGGCCTTCTTCGCCGACTCGCGCCCCGCCAGCGACTCGGCCTGCCGGCTCAGGAATGCCGCGAGGTGCCGCGTAATGCCCGGGTCGGACACGTAGGGGAGCCCCAACTCCTGCAAGCCGGCGGTGCGAGCGCGGGCGGGTTCGGCGTCGCGGGCGCACTCGGGGAAGAAGCCGTCGATCAGCACGCTCTCGGCGTCCGCCCGCGGCAGGTCGTGCTTGATCGTGCCGCCGACCAGGCTGCGGCCCTTCCCCAGCACCGTCACGGGCGCTTTCGTCAGCCGCGTGTTGGCGAACAGCTGCTCCTTCGCGCCGCGGCAGGCGTAGGTCAGCTGCACCATCTGGCCGGCGTCGAGCTTCGTGTTGTTCTTCGCCAGCGCCTGCGACACCTGGTACGCCAGCGTCAGGTCCATGTTGTCGCCGCCGAGCAGCAGGTGGTCGCCGACGGCCAGGCGCGTCAGGTTCAGGTTGCCGGCGTCCTCGGCCACCTCGATCAGAGTGAAGTCGGTGGTGCCGCCGCCCACGTCGGCCACGAGCACCAGGTCGCCGACGCCGACGTGCTCGCGCCAGCCGTCGCCGGTGCGGTCGAGCCAGGCGTAGAACGCGGCCTGCGGCTCCTCCAGGAGCGTCAGGTGCTCGAACCCGGCGGAGCGGGCGGCCTCGATCGTCAGGTCGCGGGCGGCGGCGTCGAACGACGCGGGGACCGTCAGCACGATGTCCTGCGCTTCGAGCTTGTCGGCGGTCCCCTTCCCCGGACCCGCGTGGTTCCACGCTTCCGCGAGGTGCTTGAGGTAGCGCGTCGCCGCCTCGACGGGCGAGACGCGGCGGCCCGTTTCCGGCGCGCGGAACGGCAGGATCGGCCCCTTGCGGTCGGCGCCGGGGTGGCTCAGCCACGACTTCGCGGACGCCACCAGCCGCGTCGGCACCTGCGAGCCGTAGGCCCGAGCGTACTCGCCGACGGCGTAGTCGCGGCCGGCGTCCCACGGCAGCTTCAGCGCGCCGGCGGGTTGCTCGCCGTCGCCGGGGAGGTACAGGAATGAGGGCAGCAGCGGCCGCTCCTCGACGGCGCCCTGGGCCACGACCTGCGGGACGGCGAACGGCGTGACGGGCGGCTTGTCGCCGGCGGTCGTGTCCACGTAGGCGAGGGCGGAGTTGGTGGTGCCGAGGTCGATGCCGACGACGTACCGGGAAGCCATGAACCGTCTCCGGGGTCAACTCCACCGCCGCTGGCGGCGAGACTTCGGCCATTGTAGCGCCCGCCGGGGGTCGATGGCCGTTCCCGGCCCGCGGGCATACCACTACCCGGACACCCTCGCCGTCCCCGCACCAGGTTCCGCCGCATGGGTTCCCCGTCCGCCCCGCTCCCGCTCGCCCGGCTCGTCGGGATCGGGCTGGTGGTGTTCCTGGCCAACGCCGCGCTGCTCGTCCTCCAGCTCGTCGCCAGCCGCCTCCTCGCCCCGTTCATCGGGTCCGACCTGTACACCTGGACCGGCATCATCGGCGTGTTCCTCGCCGGCATCGCCCTCGGCAACGCCTACGGCGGGCGCATCGCCGACAAGTACCCGCACCCGCGCACGCTCGTCGGCCTCCTGATGGGCGGGGCACTCGCGGCGCTGTGGATGGCCGCGTTCCCGATGCTGCTCGTCGCGAGCGGGGCGCACTCCTCCATCCCGCTCGGGCCGCGCATCCCGATCCTCGCGGCGGTCCTGTGCCTGCCGGCGGGCTTCGTCCTCAGCCTGCTGACGCCGGTGTCGATCAAGCTCGGCCTGCCGGACGTGTCGAGCACCGGCCGCGTATCGGGGCTCATCTTCGCGCTGAGCACGCTCGGGTGCCTGATCGGCAACTACGTCACCGGGTTCTACCTGGTGCCGATGTTCACCATCAACTCGCTGGTGTACGTCGCCGCCGGCCTGCTCGCCGGCACGGCCGTCGCGTCGTGGGTGGTGCTGCAACTCGACCCGCCGAAGGAGAACGAGCCGGCTCCCGCCGACGCCCCGACACCGGACGCCGGCACGCCGAATCTCGCCGCCTTCGCCGACATCCGGCACGCCTACGCGATCGTGTTCCTCGCCAGCTTCTGCGGCATGGCGCTGGAACTGGCCGCCAGCCGGTACATCGCCCGGCACCACGGCGTCAGCCTGTTCTCGTGGACCGGCGTCATCGGCGTCATGCTCGCCGGCACGTGCGTCGGGAACTTCGCGGGCGGCATCATCGCCGACAAGGTGAACCGCCCCGGCAGCGGCTGGAACCCGCGCATGGTGCTCGGCGGGCTGCTCGTGCTCGCCGGCGGGCTCATCATCCTGGTGCTGGTGACGCGCCCCATCCTGGAGCGCGGCGAGGCCTTCGCCACCGACGGGCTCGTCACGCAGATCGTGATGTGGTCGTTCGTGCTGTTCTTCGCCCCGATGGCGGTGCTCGGCACCATCTCGCCGCAGGTGATCCGGCTGGCCGTGCCGGACGCAGCCCACGTCGGCCGCGTCGCCGGCCGGGTGTACGCCTGGAGCACCACCGGCGCCATCGCCGGCACCTTCGCCACCGGCTACGTGCTGATCTCGGGCCTCGGCACCGACCGCACCATCATCGTGGCCACCGCCGTGCTGGCGCTGGTGAGCCTGACCGTCGCCCCGGTGTGGAAGGACAACACGCTGCTGTACCTGCTGAGCATCGTGCTCGGCGGCGTGACCGGCGGCGTCATCCTGACGTGGGGCGAGGGCGCGACCGAGCCGAACACGGTGGTGCAGCGCGACAGCAACTACTACCTGATCCGCGTGACCACCAAGCTCGAGCCGCTGGCGTCCGGCGACGAGCCCGACCCGGTGCTGGAGGGCGACCCCGACACCGCCGGGTACAAGGTGCTCCACAACCTGAACCTCGACCACCTCCTCCACTCGACCGTGGACGTTCGCCGGCCGACGTACATCTACTACAAGCACGAGGAGATTCAGATCGAGTTTCTGCGGGCCGCGCGCAAGGGGAACGACGCCCCGAAGACGCTCCTGATCGGCGGCGGCGGCTACACCCTGCCGCGCGCCGCGATGAAGCTCGTGCCCGGCACCCGCATGGACGTGGTGGAGATCGACCCCGAGGTGACGAACGTGGCCTACGAGTTCCTCGGCCTGAAGAAGCACGAGCACCACCGCGACGTCAACATGGACGGCCGCCAGTTCGTGGCCGAGGTGGCCGAGAAGGGGAGCTACGAGCTGGTCATCCAGGACGCGGTGAACGACCTGTCGGTGCCGTCGCACCTGATGACCAAGGAGTACAACGACGCGGTGAAGCGGGCGCTGAAGCCGGACGGGGCCTTCCTGCTCACCATCATCGACAGCGTGGAGCACGGCAAGGTGTGGCGGGCGGCGATGGCGACGCTGGAGAAGACGTTCAAGCACGTCCACCTGCTGGCGTCGAGCGAGCCGCCGGCGGCGGAGCGGCCGGCCGACCCGAAGGCGGCCGCGGAGTACGACGAGCGGTTCGCGTACTGGTCGGCCGGGCGGCAGGTGTACGTCATCTACGCCTCGGACAAGCCGCTCGACCTGGCGGGGCTGAAGGCGGCCACGGAGGCGGTGGTGCCGCGGCCGCCGGCGGTGTGGCCGACCGCGAAGACGGCGGCGCTCGGGCCGGCGGCGATGACGGTGCCGGAGGTGCCGTTCTGGACGAAGCTGGTGGCGCCGGCGGTGCTGGAGCCGTTCCTGGCGAAGGAGCCGGGGGTGATCTTGACCGACCAGTACGCGCCGATCGACAACCTGATGGCCGAGGTGTTCCGCCGGCGGAACCAGTGACCGGCGGCATGCCGATGGAGCCCCTCGAACTCTGGCGTGTCTGGACGCAACTCGGCGTCGTCGGCGCGGCAGTCACCGTCGCGGCGTGCCGACCGCTGCCGTCACTCCGGATCGTCTCCGGGTGTGTGGTCGCGATGGTGGCATACGGCGCGGCGCAGGACCAGGTCACCGCCCGCCTCTGCCCCGAGTACTTCACCGTCGCCCACAACCCCATCCCGGGCGTCTCCGACCCGACCCTTCTGGGGCTCGCGTGGGGCTTCCTCGGCGGCTGGTGGGGCGGCCTGCTCCTCGGCCTCGGGCTCGCCGCCGCCGCCCGGGCCGGCCCCGCCCCGCCCGCACCGACCCGCCGCCTGGTGCGCGTCGTGGCGGTCCTGTTCGCGGTCGTCGGCGCGGCGTCGGCACTGGCGGGCGTCGGGAGCCTGCTGAACGCCGACCACCTCGGCGTGTCGGTCGGCGGGCCGTGGGCGTCGGCCGTCCCGCCCGAGCGGCACCGGCGGCTGCTGGCGGTAGCGAACACGCACTTCACGACCTACGCCGCGGCCGCGGCCGGCAGCGTGGTGGCCTGCGCGTGGGTGTTCCGCGGCCGGGGCCGGAACGGGGTTGACCCGCGGCGGGGGCCTGGGTAAAGCCCGGCTCCGAAGGCACCCGCCAGGGGTCGGGCCATGGACGGCTCGCTCAGTCACTTGCGCCTGTTCGCCGCCGCGGCCGAGCCCGCGGCGCCGCCCGCCGTCCGCGCCGACCCCCGCGAACTCGCCAACCGCGAACTCCTCCGCCCGCCCACCTACCGCCGCGGCCACGACGGCCTCGAACCGTTTTCCGGCGCGTGGCTCGACGAACTCGCTGCCAAGCGCTACCAGCGGCACGGGGCGTGGCTCCCCGCCGCCCTCGAATTCGACCGCCACCCCGACGAGGCCGTGCTGGTCCTGGGGCCGGGCGTCGGCTGCGACGCCGCCCGCTACGCGGCCGGCGGCAGCGTCGTGACCGTTGCCGTGAGCGCCGACGACCGGGCCGACGTGGTCCGCGACCACCTCGACCGCCGCGGGCTGAGCGCGGCGGTCGTGCCGTTCCAGCCGGACCGGCTCCCGGCGGCCGACGGCACGGTGGACGTGGTGGCGTGGAACGCGCTCCACTCGCCGGCCCCCGCCCCGGAGCCGGGCGAGTTGCTGCGCGTGCTCAAGAGCGGCGGCAAGGTGATCGGCCTGTTCCCCGCCCGGTACGACGCCGGCTACTGGCAGGACGTGCTGTTCCCGCTCCAGGGGTGGTACTGGCGCCGCCCGCCTGACCCGACTTCCGCCCCGAAGGCGACCGGCCGCGAACTCCTGCGGGCGTTCGCCGGCTTCGAGAAGCTGACGGTGGCGAAGCGGCACCTGCGGCGGTCCGAGTTGCCGCACCCGTGGCGGGTGCTGCCGCTGATGCTGATGGAACGGCTGATGGGCCGCGTGCTCGTGCTGAAGGCGTTCAAACCGCTGGCGGCACGCACCGGCACGCACACCCCGCTCCCGGCGGTCGCGCGGGCCGCCTGATATCCTGTCCCGGTGACTTCCGACCCCCTTCCGCCGGCCCGGTTCACCGCCGGCCGCCTGCTCGTCCTCGCCGCCGTCGCCGCGGTGTTCCTGTGGTTCGTCGCCGCCGGGCCGGACGAGGCCACGGTCGTCGCCCGGTCCGGGGAGTGGCGGGCCGCGGCGCGTCAGAACCTGCCGACGGCGGTCGGCCTGTTCGTACTCGTCGAGGTGTGCCTCGTCGCGCTGTCGCTGCCGGTGAACCTGTGGCTGACGGTGCTGGCCGGGTTCCTGTTCGGGGCGTGGGTCGGCACCGCGCTCGTCAGCGCGTCCTCGACGGCCGGCGCGGCGCTGGCGTTCCTGCTGGCGCGGTACGTGTTCGCGGGGCCGGTCCGACGGCTGGCGCGGACGCGGCCGCGGCTGGCGCGGGCGTTCGAGCGGATCGACCGCGGCGTGGCGGGGCACGGCGCCTTCTACGTGGCCGTGCTCCGGATGACGCCAGTGTTCCCGTTCTGGCTCGTGAACCTGGGGCTGGCGCTGACGCCGATCCGGCTGCGGCAGTACGCGTGGGCGAGCTGGCTGGCGATGCTGCCGGTGACGGTCGTACTGGCGGCCGCGGGGGCGGAGCTGGCCGAGATCACGTCGTTCCGGGAGGCGCTGTCGGCCCGGGTGCTGGTGCTGCTGGCGCTGATGCCGGCGGTCCCGCTCGCGCTGCGGATCGTCGCCGACCGGTGGCTCACGCCGTCGGAACCGCGTAGCGAGCAATGAGCGCCCGCGCCGTCCGCAGGCCGTCCACCGCCGCGGACACGATCCCGCCGGCGAAGCCGGCCCCCTCGCCCACGGGGTACAGCCCCGGCACCCCCGGCGACTCGCGGCTCTCCGGGTCGCGGTCGATCCGCACCGGCGAGCTGCCCCGCGCCTCGGGGCCGACCAGCACCGCGTCCGGCAGGAACCGCCCCTGCCAGCGGCGGTCCATCTGCGGCAGCCCGTGCCGCACCGCCTCGGCGACGAGCGGCGGTAGTACTTCGCGCAGGTCGGTGCTTACAACGCCGCGCGGGTAGCTCGACTTCACCTCGCCGGGCGACACGCGGCCGGTCACGAAGTCGCGGCCGCGCTGCACCGGCGACCGGTACTCGCCGCGCCCCAGCTCGAACGCCTTCTTCTCGTAACGTTCCTGCAGCCTCACGCCGGCGAGCACGTCCGACGCGCCGAACGCCTCCACGGGCACCGTCACGACGAGCCCGCTGTTCGCGTAAGGCGAGTCGCGCTTGCTCAGGCTCATGCCGTTCGTGCAGAAGAAGCCCTCCTGCGACACGCTCGGGATGACGTGCCCGCCCGCGCACATGCAGAACGTGAACAGGTCGTTCTTGCCGTGCGCCACCAGCGAGTAGTCGGCGTTGCCGAGGAGTTCCTCGTACCGCCCGTGCCGCGGGCCGAACTGCACCTCGTTCACGAGCGCCTGCGGGTGCTCGACGCGCACGCCGAACTGGAAGGCCTTCGCGCTCATCGGCACGCCCCGCGCCGCGAGCATCGTGTAGGTGTCGCGGGCGCTGTGGCCCGGCGCCAGCACCACGGCCGACGCCGGGACGAACCCCGACGACGTGGCCACGCCCTGCAGCCCGGTCGAGTCGAACAGCACGTCCTCGACGCGGGTGAGGAAGCGGACCTCGCCGCCGTGCTCCTCGATCTTGCGGCGGATGGCCTTCACCACTGCAGGCAGGCGGTTGCTGCCGAGGTGCGGGCGGTGGTAGTACAGGATGCTCGGCTTCCCCGGCTGCTGCCCCTTGCACTCGGCGAACAGCTCGAGCACGCGCATCACGTCCGGGCCGGTGCTGCGGCAGGTGAGCTTGCCGTCGGAGAAGGTGCCGGCGCCGCCCTCGCCGAACAGGTAGTTGCTCTCGGGGTGGAAGGCGCCGCCGTCGTCGAACGTGCGCACGTCGCGGATGCGGTCGTTCACCTTGGTGCCGCGCTCCAGCACCAGCGGCCGGTAGCCGTGGAGCGCGAGGAAGTACGCGGCCAGCAGCCCGGCGGGGCCGGAGCCGACCACGACCGGCCGGTGCGGCAGCGGCCGCGTGCCCGGCTCGGGCATGGCGAACGGCGGCTCCGCGACGCGATCGACCTGAGTGGAGCCGTCGGGGCGGTAGTCGTTCCCGGGGAACTCGACCTCGAAGTTGTAGACGAACCGCAGCTGCCGCTTGTCGCGCAGGTCGAGCGCCTTGCGGACGACGCGCCAGCCGCCGAGGTCGGCTTGCCGCACCCCGAGGGCGCGGGCGAGGTGCTTCGGCAGATTCGCCTCCGGCTCCTCGACCGGGAGCCGCAGGTTCGAGACGCGGAGGGCCATAAGCGAGAATTCAGGGAAAATGGTGAAGGAACTCGGGTGCCTGCCGTGCCCGCTGCCGTTTGTCATCTTACACTTTACACCTCCCCGCTCCGGAGTCCCGCCATGCCCCGCGGCCCGCTCGCCGCCCTCGTGCTCGCGGTGTTCGCCGTCGCCCTCCCGGCCCGACAGGCGCCGCCGGCGCAGGCGCCCTTCCACGTCGGCGTGAGGGAGATCGGCTTCCCCGGACTCCCCGGCACCGTCGTGGTGTTCGGGCCGAAGGCGTTCCCGGTGGTGACGGCGCCGGCGGGGAAGGCAGCCGCGGCGGTCGTGGCCGCGGGCGAGACCGACCGCGGGGGCCGCGTCGTGCTGTTCGGGCACGAGGGCTACCTCGTGCCGCCCGGGCTCGGCGCCGGCGACACGACGGCGCTCGTCACGAACGCGATCCACTGGGCGGCCGGCGGGAAGGCGACCGAGGTAATGGTGCAGGGGTTCCCGCAGGCCGCGACCGAGGCGCTGCGGGCCGCCGGCTTCCCGGCGGCCGTGCCGAAGGGTGCGCTGAAGGCCGGCGGGAAGGGCTCCGTCATCGTCTGCAACGCCCACCGCATCGGGCCGGAGTACGCCGACACGCTGGCCCGGCACCTCGCGGCCGGCGGCGGGGTCGTGGCCGCGGGGCCGGGCTGGGGCTGGGAGCAAACACACCCTGGTAAGCCGCTCGCCGTCGAGCACCACGCCAACCGGGCGTTCGCCGCCGCGGGCCTGATGCTCGCCGGCGGGACGCTCGACGCCCCGAAGGACAAGCGGCTCGTCGTCGGCCCGCCGAGCCGGTTCACGCACGTCGCCGCCGCCGAGGCGCTGGTCGCCGCCGCGGTCAAGGGAGCGGCGGCGCCGGCGGCTGACGCCCGCACCTCGGAGGCGACGCTGACGCGGGCGCTCCGCTACCTGCCGCCCGAGGAGCAGGCCAAGCTGTCGGACCGGCTGACGACGGCGCTGGCCGGCGCGGCCGCCGCGGTGCCGTCGGCGAAGGAGCCGCTGCGGGCCGGGTCGCCCGAACGGCTGACCCTGGCGCTGCGGACGAAGCTGGCGCTGGAACTGCCGGCCGAGCGGACCACGGCCGACCCCGCGGCGGTCACCTTCCCCGGGGGTTTGCCGGCCGACGCGCCGCGGGTACAGGGGCGCGCGGTGACCGTCCGCACCGGCGTGCCCGGCTATGTGTGCGACGGTGTCGGTGTGTCGGCAACGGCGGACGTGTGGCACAGCACCGGCGTGTACGCGGCGCCCGGCGAGGTGGTCCGCGTCACCGTTCCGGCCGCGGCCGCGGGCCAGGGGCTCGGCGTCCGCATCGGCGCGCACACGGACGAACTGTGGCACCTCGACCGCTGGCAGCGCGCCCCGCAGGTGTCGCGGTGGGTGCCGCTGGCCTCGAAGTCCACGGCCGTGGCCAACCCGTTCGGCGGGCTCGTGTACGTCACCGCGCCGGTCGGCGCCAGGCTCGGCGACGTGACCGCGACGATCGACGGCGGCGTGGCGGCGCCCGTGTTCTTCGCCGGCAAGACGACGGCCGACGAGTGGGCGAAGCTACGAGCGGCACCGGCCCCGTGGGGCGAGTTCGTGAGCGACAAGTTCGTGCTCACGGTGCCGGCCGAAGTCGCCCGCACGGTCGAGAACCCGGCCGAGGTCGTCGCCTTCTGGGACGCGGTGCTCGACGGCTGCGCCGACCTGACGGCCGTGACGAAGCAGCGCGGGCGGGCCGAGCGGCTGGTGTTCGATCAGCAGATCTCGGCGGGTTACCTCCACTCCGGCTACCCGATCATGGGGCCGCTAAACCTCGCCCCGCTGGCCGTGGACGTGCCGCGGATGAAACGCGGCGGTCCGGGCGAGGGGCCGTGGGGCTTCTTCCACGAACTCGGCCACAACCACCAGCAGCGCGAGTGGACGTTCGACGGCACCGTCGAGGTGACGTGCAACCTGTACTCGCTCTACTTGCTGGAGAAGCTCTGCCCCGGCGCCCCGGTCCACGACGCGATCCGGGGTCCGTCGCAGTCGAAGAACGCGGCGAAGCACAAGGCGGCGGGTGCGCCGTTCGCCGGCTGGAAGGACGACCCGTTCGTGGCACTGATCGTGTACGACCAACTGCGGCGGTCGTTCGGGTGGGACGTGTACAAGAAGACGTTCGCCGAGTACCACGCCGCCGCGCCGGCCGACCGCCCGCGGACCGACGCGGCGCGGCGGGACCAGTTCGTCGTGCGGTTCTCGAAGGTGGCGGGGAAGAACATCGCGCCGGCGTTCGAGGCGTGGGGCGTGCCGGTCGGCGAGGCGGCGAAGCGCGAGGTAATGGGCTTGCCGGCGTGGGAGCCGCCGGCGATTAGTAATTGAGTTGCCGCTTGCGGCTTCGCGCCGGGCGACGCGAAGCTGCGAGCGGCAATGTCACTCACGCCAGCCGGCTGCTGACGTTCACGAAGGTGTGGATGTGCGGCAGCGCCCGGAAGCTCCACACGAAGCCCGGCCCCTCCAGCCGCCAGAAGCTCCACGGCTCCTGCGCCGTCCGCTGGCCCTCGGTGTAGAACGCGAACCCGAGCTTCTCCATCCCGCCGTTGGCCCGGATCACCTCCATCACCTCGTCGCCGTCCGCCCGGCGGTACGGGGCCACCAGCTCCCGCATCACCCGCTCCACCAGCGCCTTCTGGTCGGCCGTCAGCGCCGTGAACGCCACGCCCGGCGCCTTGTGGTCGGCCTTCGGCAGCCGCACCGAGTCCACGCCGTCGCGCCACGTGCCCGGCTTCACGGCCGCCGGCTTCTGCTCGTCGGACAGCGAGGCGAACAGGTCCGTCAGGCTGCGCGTCTGGTAGTAGAACACGTTGTTCCGGGCGTACCCGTTCGGGGTGTGGCCGTAGTACAGCGGGCCGCCGAACGCCGCCCCCTGCTCCGAGTTGCCGTCGCACCGGATGGTGAGGTGGTGGCCGGCGAACATCAGCGAGAACGGCTTGCCGTCGGTCGGCTCGCCGTAGATCAGGGCGCCGATGCTCTCGAAGTCGCCGCTGTTGTCGAACCGGCCGTTGCGGCTCAGGAGGCGGTAGCCCTCGTGGCCGTTGCCGAGCGAGCGGAAGATGCGGTCGAGCTGCTCGATCTGCGTGCGGGTGTACGCGGCCCCGATCCGCACGTCGGCGTTCGGGGCGGCGTTGTGCGTCGCCAGGCGTGCGGGCAGCCCGCCCTTCGGGCCGGCGTCCCACGGCTTCACGACCTTCGCCTTCTGGTCGGCAGTGAGGGTGGCGAACAGCTCGCGGACCATCGCCTCGCTCGTGGCCTGCTGCTGGGCGCGGGCGGCGCGGGCCTTCGCCAGCGGGCTGAACGTCTCGGCGGCAGGGGCGACGGCGGCGACGGCACCGGCGGCGACGTACCGGAAGAAGTCGCGGCGGGCGGGCTCGGGGGTGTCGCAGTCGGGGCAGGCGACGGGCTTGTCGGCGGGGAGCATCGGACGGGCCTCCGGCGGGGAACGGGAAAGGGTGGTAGGCGATGCAGGGTTATTACACACGATCCGGGCGCGGGTGTCACGCGCGGAATCGATGAGAGGCGCGGCGGCGCTCAGTCGTACCCGCCGCCGCTCTCGCCGAGCAGGTCGCCGTTGCCGCCGCCCTTGTAGAACCGCCGCCCGAGGTTGTGGTTGTACGGCGTCCACGCCGACGGGTTGTTCTTGTCCTCCTTCATCTCCCGCGCCACCTGGTGCATCCGCGTGTCCATCATGTCGATGACGTGCAGCAGCATCGCCTCCGGCGTCATCGGCACCCGCGGGCTCCCCCACTCCAGCGTGCCGTGGTGGCTCAGGATCATGTGCTGCAGCCGCAGCATCAGCTCCCGCGGCACGGGCTCGCCCGTCAGGTCGGGCACCTTCAGGGCCGCGGTCGTGAGCAGTTCCACGCCGATCGCCAGGTGCCCGACCAGCTGCCCCTCGTCGGAGTAGCCGAACGCGCGGGCGTAGGTGAGTTCGCGGACCTTGCCGGCGTCGTGCAGGAAGATGCCGATCAGTAGCAGGTCGCGGTCCACGAACGGGTACAGCGGCAGCAGCTTGTCGGCGGCGTCCATCATGGTGACGACGTGTTCGAGCAGCCCGCCGACGTACGCGTGGTGGAGCTTCACCCCGGCCGGGCAGGTGGTGAACTTGCGGACGAAGGCGTCGTCCATGAGGAGGCACTCGGCGAGCGCCCGCAGGTGCGGGTTGCCGAGCTTGAACAGGTAGCCGCGGAGGCGGTCCATCAGCTGCGGGATGCTCTTCTCCGTCTGCGGCAGGAAGTCGCTCAGATCGACCTTCCCCGCCTCGACGCGCTCGACGCTGGTGAGGATGACCTGCAGCGCCCCCTGGAAGAGCTGCACCTTGCCGTCGGCGTGGACGAAGTCGCCGGGGTCGAAGCCGCGGGCGATCGCGTCGGAGGCGTTCCACAGCCGGGCCGAGATGCCGCCGGTGCGGTCGCGCAGGTCGAGTTGCAGGTACGGGGCGCCGTTGCGGTTCACGCGGAGTTGCTTGTCGGCGACGAGGTACACGTCGTCGAGTTCGGTCCCGTCGCGGAGCTGATCGACCGTTCGGCGCGGCATGGCGGTTCCCGTGGGGGGCGAACGGGTACGTTAGCGGGGCGGAAAGCTACAACAAGAACCTTGATCCATTTCCCCGCGTACAGGTGGTAGGGAGCGTCGTGCCCGACCCCGCCCGGACCCCCGCCGAGACGGACGAACAGCTTCTCGGCCGCCTCCGCGCCGGGGACCGGTCCGTGTTCGGCACGCTCGTCCGGCGGTACGAGCGCGAGCTGTACGGCTACCTCCGCCGGTACGTCGGCGACGACGACCTGGCCGACGACGTGTTCCAGAACACGTTCGTGGCGGTGTTCCGCAAGATCGGCCAGTACGAGCCGGGGCGGGCCGCCCGGCCCTGGCTGTACGCGATCGCCACGAACCAGGCGATCGACGCGATGCGGAAGCGCTCCCGCCAGGGCGACCGGGCCGGCGACGCCCGCACCGCCCCGGACGAGGAAGGCGAGCCGCGGCCGCTGTTCGAGCTGGCCGCCGCCCCCGGCCCCGACCCCGGCGAGCTCGCTGACCGCGCCGAACAGGCCGAGCGCGTCCGGGCGGCCGTGGCGAAGCTGCCGGAGCTGCTGCGACAGGTGGTTGTCCTGGCGTACTTCCAGGGGCTGAAGTACAAGGACATCGCCGACGTGCTGAACATCCCGGTCGGCACGGTGAAGTCGCGGCTGCACGCGGCCACGACGAAGCTGACCGAAGACTGGAAAGAGGCAGAGGCACTGCCACAGCCGCCCCAACCGGTGGGGGAGCCATGACCGACGACCGCGACGACCTGCCCGGCTACCAGCTAAACCTGCTCGACGCCGACGCGCGCGCCGCCGTCGCCGCCCGGCTCGCGGCCGACCCGGACGCCGCCGCCCGCCTCGCCTCCCTCCGCGCCGTGCTCCCGCCGTTCGCGGAGGTGGACCCGCCCGAAGGGCTGGCGCTCCGAACGATCGCCTGGGTTGCCGAGTACGTCGTCGCCGCCGAGCCGCGGACGCCGACGCCGCCGACGCCGGTCGAGGTCATCGCCGCGGACGTGGCCCCGGACTTGCGCGCCGGCTGCCGGTCACCGACCGGCCGGAGGCGCGCGGCGCTCGGCGGGCGGTTCCGCGTCGAGTTGCTGGTCGCGGCCGGGATCGCGTTCGTCGGGGTCGGCCTGGCCTCGACGCTGGTGATGAAGGTGCGCGAGCGGAGCGACGTGGTCGCGTGCCAGTCGAACCTGATGACGCTGAACCAGGGGCTCGCCGGCTACGCCGACGCCCACGCCGGCCGGCTGCCGCAGGTGGGCACGGAGGCGTACCCGGTGGCGGGGTCGTTCGTGGCCGCGCTGGCGGACGCGGGGCAGTGTCCGCCGGGCTTCCGGGCGTCGTGCGGCGCCCCCGCCGCCGACCCCCGGGTGGTGGCGACCTCGGCCGTCGGGTACGCCTACGCACTGGGTCACCGCGGGGCCGACGGGGCGGTGCTGGGGCCGCGGCTGGCGTTCGGGGAGGAGAACGACCTGATGCCGGTGTGTGCCGACATCCCGGTCGGTGCGGCCGGCGCGCCACACGCCCACGGGCACAACGTGCTGTTCGCCGGCGGTCACGTCCGCTTCGCCACCGTGCCGACGGTCGGGCTGAACGGCGACGACATCTACCGCAACCAGCTCGGCCGCGTCGCCGCCGGCCTGGACCGCGCCGACGCGGTGCTCGGCGTGGGTGCGGATCGGCCCTGACCGGGTCACTCGGCGGCCGGCAGGTCCTTCCCCTTCGCGCCCAGCAGCCGGCGCAGAGCGTCCGCCGACAGCCGCGGGTCGTCCGTCAGCACGGCGCCTAACTCCGTCAGGATGAAGCCTTCCAGGTCGTCGCCGGTCCAGCCGTCGGCGACGAGCCGGCCGCCGATCTGCTCCAGCGCCCGGTCGCGCAGCTTGTCGGTGCGGCGGCTGATGCTCCCCTCGTGGAGGCCGAGCAGCCCCGCGGCGTCGCGCTGGCTCATCCGGTAGCGCCAGCGCAACCCCAGCAGCAGCCGCTCGTCGTCGGTCGTGCCGTCGAGCCAGTCGCGGGCGGCGGACACGAACGCCTCGTGCCAGCGGGCCGCGGCCGCCTCGCGCGGGGAGTCCAGCGGCAGGGCGATCTCGTCGTCCGGCAGCGCCACCGTGCCGCCGTGGCGGCGCAGCTGGGACAGGTGCCAGTTCTGGAAGACGCGGATGAGCCACGGGGCGAGCGGCCGCTGGCCGTCGTACCGGGCCAGGATCGGCAGTCCGCCGCCCTCGGGGGCGATCAGGTTGCTCCAGAACTCGGTCACGGCCGTGTCCTGCTTCTCCTCGTCGCGCGGGTACAGCCGCACGGCCCGCGCCCGCAGGGCGTCCACGAGCAGGCAGTCGCTGCGGCCGGGGGGGGCGACGAACAGCAACTCCCCCGCGGCGCGCGGCCCGGTGCGGCAGCCGACGCAGACGACCCAGTCGGTGGCGTACAGGCCTTCGAGGTACGCCGCGCGGGTGGCGCCGGGCGCCTTCGCGGCGTACAGTCGGTAGGTGCGGTCGAGGTGACTGAAGAAGTCGGCTTCGGCGAGCCGGACGGCGGGGAGGTGCAGCCGGCAGTAGTGGCGGACGACGGCCGCCCGCGCGAGGTCGGCCGGGGTGGGGGCCGGCAACTCGGGGTCGGCGGCGGACACGCGGGGCTCCGGGCGGGCCATCGTGGCGGCGGACATCGCGGGGCTCCGGGGTGCGACACCCCGGGATACCGCGGCCCGACGGGAACCTGTCACGGCGTGAAGAGCACCACCTGCACGCTCGCCGCCGGCACCGGCTCGCGCTCGACCACCGGCGACGGGCTCCACCCCATCCCCAGCGGCGTCATCTTCCGCCGGCTCGTCCAGCCCAGTTTATGGAGCCCGTGCGACCGGAAGAACTCCACCACCACCTCCGCCTGCTTCTTCGTCGTCTCGTGCGCCGACGCCGCGGTCAACCCCCCGTCGGCGGGGTCGGCGTAGGCCACCACCACCATCTCGGCCTTGCCGCCGGCGTAGGCGTTGATCCACGGGACGAGCCGCTCCAGGTGAACGGCCCCCGCGTCCGTCAGCAGCGCCGTGCGCGGCTCGAACAGGTGGCTGGCGTGGTACGTCCGGCGGTCGCGTTCCTGCGCCGGCCGCACGAGAAGCGCCGCCGCGTCCTCGACGTAGGACCGAACGACCGGCATCCGGCTGATGGCGTCGGTGCCCTGCTTCACGCTGCGGAGGGTGTCGCGGCCGTCGGCCACGAAGCCCTTCAGGTTCGCCACCTCGCCCTGCACCGTGCCGACGGCCCCGTCGGCCCGCTTGATGGCGGCGCGGGCGTCGGCCGTCAGTTCCTTCAGGTCGCGGTACAGTTCGTCGTCCTTCACCAGCTTGCCGAGCGTACCTTCGCCGTCGCGCACGTCGGTGATCAACCGCCGGGCTTCCGCAGACGTGGCCCTGGCGTCGGCGGCCAGCGCCTTCACCTCGGCGGCGACGGCCTGCGCGTCGGCGACCGCCTCGTCGAGGCCGGCCGGGGGCAGCCCCTTGAGCCTACCGTCGGCGAGCGGCCCGGCGGCGGGGCGGCCGGGGTCGATGGCCACGACCTTCGACCCGAACACGCCCCCCGACAGCACACGCGCCCCGGCGTCGGCGTACAGCCGGCCGGCGAACTCCTTCTTGACGCGCAGCCGGACGGTGACCTCGGCCCCGGGCCCGTCGTGGTCGGGGTACTCGACGGCGACAACCTGCCGGCGTCCACGCCGCGGACGCGGACGGGCATGCCCGGCCCCACGTCGTGCGCCTCGGGGAAGCCGACGGTGAGTTCGGCGGCGCCGGCACGGAAGGCGTGCCGGTCGCCGACGCGGGCCAGGCCGTACCCGCCGGCGGCCACGGCGGCAACGACGACCACCCCGAGTACGGCCGCCTGCCAGCGCGACAGCGATTCGGTCAAGGAAGCACCCCCGTGAGGTTGACCCGCCATTATACCTTGGGTGATTCGGCGACGCACCCGGAATATCGGCCGACCGGCCGGCGTGAGCCGGGTTGGCTTCCGCCGCTGCCACGGCCGCGGTATAATTCGCCACCTGACGCCCGATCCGGGGTGCCCGATGGGTCCGACGTTCGTCCGCCCGCGGGTGGCGGAACTGGTCTTCCGGCTGTTCGACCGGCCGCTCCACCCGGAGCTCTTCGCCGCCGTCGCCGCGCGCCGGGTGGAACGGAACGGCTTCCGCGTCACCGTCCGCGTCACGCCGACGGGGCACGTTCTGGAATGGACCGACGGCACGGTCACGCTCACCGAACTGACGGCCACGGCCGACGTGGACCTCCCGGACCGCGGGCGGCTGTTGGGGCACCGGCTCGGCGGCGGCCGCGGCGGGCGGTGCGACCTCGGCCGGGTCCGCTACCAGATCAGTTCGCAGGTCGAGGTGTTGCCGCCGGAGCTGTTCGTGCGGGCGCACGAGGAGTTGCGCTCGGACGGCACTCGCAAGGGGCTCGTCAGCCACTTCCGCGGCGGCGACCGGCTCGGCCTGTCGCCGCTCGGCGTGGTCGTGGCCGAGGCGCTCCCCGGCGGGCTGGCCGTGAGCGCGTTCCACACCTTCCCCGAGGAGCGGGCGGTGGTAAAGACGCAGTCGCTGATCGAGCGGGTGTGACCCGGCCGAGCGACGGCCGGTTGGAAACCTGCCCCACGTCGCGGTAAGCTGGCCACACCTCTCACCCCTTCGCCCGGGGGCCACTCTCATGCGCGTCGCCGGTTGCGACCCCGGAACGTCCGCCCTCGACGTGCTGATCCTCGACGGCGGCATCGTCGCCGACCAGGTCCGGTTCGAGCCCGAGGAGTTGCGCGCCGACCCGGCCGCCGTGGTGGCATGGCTCGTCGCCCGCGGCCCGTTCGACCTCGTCGCCGCGCCGTCCGGCTACGGCCTACCGCTCGTCCGCGCCGCCGAAGCGACCGACGCGCAGCTGGCACAACTCAGCCTGTTGCGGCCGGACGACCGCGGCGGCGGCGTGGCGGGCTTTTCGGCCGTCGCCCGCGCCTTCCGCGACTCGCCGCTGCCGGCCGTGTTCCTCCCCGGGGTCGCCCACCTGCCGACGGTGCCCGCCCACCGCAAGGTGAACCGCATCGACCTCGGCACGCCCGACAAGCTGGCCGTGGCGGCACTGGCACTCCACCAGTTGTCCGGGACGTGGAACCGGGACGGCCCGGTGTGCGTGGTCGAGCTCGGTACGTCCTTCTCGGCGGCGCTGGTGGTGAACGAGCGCGGCGAGATCGTGGACGGCGTCGGCGGCACGGGCGGGCCACTGGGCTGGCGGTCGGCCGGCGGCTGGGACGGGGAAGCGGCGTACCTGTTGGGGCCGCTGGCGAAGGCCGACCTGTTCGCCGGGGGCGCCGCGGAACTGGCCGACGACGCGGCCCGGTGTTCGGCCTACCTCGAATCGCTGGTACGGACGGTGGGCGGGCTGTGCGGGCTGCACGAGCCGCACGAGCGGTTCGAGGCGGTGGCGCTGTCCGGCCGGCTGTTCGCGGCCGAACCGGCGTTCGTGGAGTCGCTGCACCTGACCGATGCGCTGGCGCCGTTCGCGCGGTTCGCGTCGGCGGTGGCGCCGGTGAGGAGCTTGCCGGGGGCGTGGGTGAAGGAGGCGGCGCAGGGCGCGGCGCTGATCGCCGACGGGTTGGCAGAAGGATCGCACGCCGAATTGGTGTCGCGGCTGCGGCTGCGCGAGGCGACGGGGACCGTACTCGACGGTTTGACGCACACGCGGGCGGCAGCCGTTCGGAAGTGGTTCGCGTGAAGTGTGGTTACGTTGCGTCGCCGCCGAAGAGTTCTCGCAGCGAACGCTCCGGATTCCCAAGGAATCCGCGCGTGACGAGGTAGTGTTCGGTCTCGGTGTAAGCGACCGGCGCGACGCCTTCCGATCCGAAGCGGTAGATCGTCGCGTCCGGGTAGGCGAGGATAATCGGTGAGTGCGTTGCAACGACGAATTGCGACCCGCGGCCGCAGTAGTCGTGCAGCGTGGCAAGGAACTGTAACTGCCGCGTCGGCGACAGCGCCGCCTCGGGCTCGTCGAGCAGGTACAGCCCGCACCCGCCGAACCGGTGCCGGAACAGCGCGAAGAACGACTCGCCGTGCGACTGCTCGTGCAGCGACACCCCGCCGTAGGAGAGGATGAGCGGCGGCGCGTTCGACGGAATCCGATCCATCCGCTCGATATCCGTCGCCACGTTGAAGTAGCTCTCGGCCCGGAGAAAGTAGCTGTCCGCGGGGTGGCGGTGCGACTTCGCCACGCGCAGCGCCGCTTCCAACCCCGAGTGCGACGCCCGCGTTTGAAAGTTGAAATTGCGGCTGCCACCCTCCGGGTTCAGCCCCAGGCTTACGGCCAGCGCTTCGAGCATCGTCGATTTGCCGCTGCCGTTCTCGCCGACGAAAAACGTCACCTTCGGGTGGAACGCCAACCGGCCGAGCCCGCGGACGGCCGGCAGCGTGTAGGGGTAGCGGTCGGGGTGCACGACCCGCTCGGGGAGCAACTCGGCGTGCAGCAGGAACGGGCCGGGCGTCGGCGTCGGCTTCCGCCGGGGCATGGGCGGCTCGGCGTGGTCGGGGCATAGAATAGCCGCCATTGTACCGGAGCACCCCATGCCCGCCGCGCGTGTCGAGTCGGTGCAGGTCGGGCGGCCGCGGTGGCACGGCACGCCCGGCAGCACCGACCCGTTCGACCGCCCGTTCGCCACCGGCTTCTGGAAGGAGCCCGTACCCGGCCCCGTCGCGGTGCGCTTCACCAACCTCGACGGCGACGGCCAGGCCGACCTGGTGAACCACGGCGGCGCCGACAAGGCCGTACTCGTGTACGCGGCCGGGCACTACCCCGACTGGCGCGCCGAACTCGGCACCGCGGACCTGCCGCACGGCGCGTTCGGCGAGAACCTGACGGTCGCCGGCTGGGTCGAGACGGACGTGTGCGTCGGCGACGTGTGGCGGGCCGGCTCGGCGGTGTTCGCGGTGAGTCAACCGCGGCAGCCGTGCTGGAAGCTGGCGCGGCGGTGGCGGCGGAAGGACTTGCCGGCGCGGGTGGTGGAGAGCGGCCGCTGCGGGTGGTACTTGCGGGTGCTCACGGAAGGCAGCATCGCCGCCGGCGACGCCGTGGAGTTGGCCGAGCGGCCGCAGCCGGAGTGGACGGTACGACGGGCGCACCGGGTGATGTACTTCGGCCGCTCGAACCGCGGCGAGACGGCGGCGCTGGTCGCGGTGCCGGAACTCTCCCTGAGCTGGCGCGAGGAGCTACTGCAACGTCTCTGACCGACCCGTCACATCTCTCCGACCAGCGTCACGACGAACAGCCCGAGCGACAGCAACCCCGCCGCGAGCACCCCGGCGGGCACGTCCGGGCGGAGCATCGCCCGGCGGAATCGCTCCGGGTGGACGCGGATGGCAGCCTGGCAGCCCTTGCACACCCGCAGCGGCCGGCCGGCGGCGTGTGGCAGCGCGCGGATGCGGTTCAGGTGAACGGGGTCGTCCGTCGCCGTCTCGACGAGGTAGCGGAATTCCTGAACGGGTTCGAGCGGGGCGGCGCAGAACTGGCAGCGGCACGCGGGCACGGGTTCGTCCTCACCGCGGTACGGCCGACGCACGGGCGCCGGCCCGGGGTCGGAAGGAGTGGTGGGAGTAGTTTCGCGGGTACCGTACTTTCCGACGGGCGCCATGTCAAACCCGATTGCCGAGCCCGCCTCGCGTCCGCGCCGCCGCCGTGGTACGATCCCCCGCCCATGCCCGACCCCGGCCCCAACCCGACGCCGCCCGACCCGCTCCTCGCCGGCGAGTGGCAGCTCGACGCGCCCCCAGACGACCTGTCGCCGGAGCCCGAGCCCGCGTTCGTGCCGCCTCCGCCCCCGGCTCCCACCCCGCGCCCCGCGCCCCGCACCCCGCGCCACGAGGAGGCGCCGACCCCCGAGCAACTCGTCGAGGCGCTGCTGTTCGTCGGCGGCCCGCCGCTGACCGCCGACGCCGCCGCGACCGCGGTCCGCGGGCTGACCGCCGACGACTTCCGCGCCGCGCTCGACGCCCTCAACCGCCGCTACCGCACCCAGCGCCGCCCGTACGCCGTCGAGGCGAAAGACGGGGGCTTCGTGCTGGCCCTTTTGCCGGCATTCCGCGGCGTCCGCGAGCGCGTCTTCGGCGGGCCGCGGGAGGCGCGCCTCACGCAGCCGGCGCTCGACGTGCTGGCCGTGGTCGCCTACCGCCAGCCGGTCGGCAAGGCCGAAGTCGACGCGGCCCGCGGCACCGACTCGACGGCCGTGCTGCGGCAACTCGTGCGGCTCGGCCTCGTCGCCGTCCGCCAGCGGGCCGACGCCGCCGGCCGCGAGGTGCTGTACGGCACCACGCCGCGGTTCCTCCAGGTGATGGGGCTCGGCACCCTCGACGACCTGCCGCGGCTCGGCGACACGGCCCCGGCGTAATGTCGGGACTATACTGTGGGAAACTCACCGGCCGGGCTCCCCCCGGCCGGCCTTCTTTGACCGCCGGTGGGGCCGATGGACGACCTGACTGCCGCCCTCGCCCGACTGGCCGCGTGGGCCGAGCCGAGGCTCCGCGCCGACGCCGAACTGGCCGCCGCCGTCGCCGCCGTGGCGCGGGCCGTCGCCGGCTGGGCGGAACCCACACCAGTTGTCGCTCCCGTTGTCGTCGCGCCGCCGGTCGTACCGGCCCCGCCGCCGGTCGTACCCATCGCCGACCTCCCGCCGCTCCGCTTCCACCTCGACGCCCCACACCCGACGCCCGCCCCGATCGGCCCGCAGCACGACGACCGCGACCTGGCACTGGTGCCGCCGCCGCTGGTGGCCGACCGCTGCCGGGTGAAGGGCGAGGCGTGCAAGCTGGTGGCCCGCCGCCTGACCGGCCCGCCCGCCACGCGCGACCACGCGGCCGAGGCCGCCCTCCAGGCCCGCGCCGGGGCGCTGCCGGACTGCAACCTGTGGATGCTGAACCACGAGCCGGTGGTGACCGCCGCCCGCGCCTGGGAAGACCTGGCCGGCGCCTACTCGGCGGCCGCCGACGCGCTCCTCCTGTTGCACGCCTGGGAGCTGTCGCCCGGCCCGAACGCCGACCGGCTGGCGCCGAAGGTCCTGGGGCTCGCCGCCGAGGCGCAGTCCGTGCTGCTGTACGCCGTGGCCGACGTCCGCGACGTGCGGATGGACTACGACCAGGTGCAGTTGTTCGCCCGCATCCGCACCACCGCCCGCGACCGGCAGATTTACATCTCCAAGTTCCTGAAGCGCGACGACCGGGCCGACCCGGCCAGCTGGCCGGACGTGGCCGCCCGCGTCGCCGAGCTGCGCGGCCAGTTCCAGACCGTCGGCGACCGGGACAAGCACCGGGTGAAGGCGCTGAACAACCTCCGCTTCAAACTCGGCCGGCTCCGCGAGCGGCCCGACGAGTCGTCCGGCGAGTGGCCGCGGGTGCTGGAACTGGTGGACGAGCTGGTCACCGGGGGGCTGCCCCCGAGCCACGCCGACCTGCGCGACTGGCTGCTCCCGGTCATCGAGGACGTGCCCGACGACCCGCCGCCGTCGGCGAACGTGGCGCTGGTGCTCCGCGAGATCGACCGGTACGTGGAGAGCCGCCCCGACGCCGAGCCGCCGGCCCGGCCGCACCGCCCGTCGGTCGAAGTGGCGGAGGTGGCCGAGTTGCTCGGCGGCCGCGAGGTCGTCGTGATCGGCGGGCAGGCCCGGCAGGTCCACCGGGCGGCGCTGAAGCGGGCGTTCGGGTTCGCCGACGTGCGCTGGCTGGTGCGGCCCGAGCACACGTCGTTCACCGTGTTCGAGCCCGACATCGCCCGCCCGGAGGTGGCGCTGGTGTTGCTGGCGATCCGCTGGTCGAACCACGACTACGACAACATCAAGGAGTACTGCGACGCCTACGGGAAGCCGCTGATCCGCCTCCCCGGCGGGTACAACGCCAACCAGGTGGCGCACCACATCCTGGCGCAGGCCGGCACCCGCCTGCGGGCGGCGCGGGCCGCCGCCGTGTAGCGTTGACCCCGCGCCGCCGGGCGGGGTACAACCCGACATGCTCGTGCGGACCCCAACCCTGTCGCTGATCGTGCCGACGCGCGGCCGCCCGCGCCAGCTCCGCCGCTTCCTTCGCTCGCTCGCCGCCACCACGCTCCGCCCGTCCCGGGTCGAAGTCGTTCTCGTCGTGGACGCCGACGACCGGCCGGTGGCGGCCCCCGGCGCGCGCGTCGTCGTCGGCCCGCCGGGCCGCACGATGGGCGAGCTGAACCGCGCCGGCGCGGCCGCCGCCCGCGGCGAGTGGGTGATGCTGCTGAACGACGACGTGGTCGCCCGCACCCGCGGGTGGGACGAGCAGGTGCTCGCCGCCGCCGCGCGCTTCCCCGACCGCATCGGCCTCGTCCACGTGAACGACACACTGATGCGCGACCACCTGTGCGTCTTCCCGCTCGTGAGCCGCCGCTACTGCGAGGAAGCCGGCGGCATTTGCCCGTCCGACTACCACCGCTACCGCATCGACGACCACATCGACGACGTGTTCACGCGCCTCGGCCATTCGGTGTACCTGCCGGACGTGGTGTTCGAGCACCGCAATTCGGTGGTGCATCCCACGGCCGGGAAGGTTTACGAGGCCGACCCTGCGATTCTGGCCGAAGACGCGCCACGCTTCGAGGCACATCACGCGGTGCGGTTGCAGTTGGTGCGCCAGCTCGGGGGCGAGCCGATTTCGGCCGATGCGTTCGCACTGCGGGTGGCGGGTCGGCAGGCCGTCGCCCGCGGCAACTGGCTGGTGCGAACGCGGACCGACGTGGGTGAGTGGCTGAAGCGGCTGCGGTGCCGGCTGCGGGACCGCTACCGCCGCGACGGGGCGATGGGAGTGGTGCGAAGGCTGGCGAGCCGAACCCCGTAAGGGGCCGGGTTAGTCGGACGCACCCGGCCCCTTACGGGGCTCGGCTCGCCAGCGATCAGCGCACGCCCAGCGTCACCAACTGTGCGTCGCGCTGCCGGGCCATGCCGTCGTCGCGCGGCAGCAGCGTCGGCGGCACGTCGAGCGCCCCCGTCAGCAGGTCTCGCTCCAGGCTGTGCCCCGTCATGCGGCGGATGTCGGCAACGGTGCCCGCCCCGAACTTCTCCCCGACCATGCGGAGGTAGTCGGCTCCGGTGTAGTAGCGCTGGAAGGCGGCGTCGCGGAACCGAAGCACCTCGCGGGCCGGCAGGTAACGCGTCGGCAGCGGCAGGCAGTCGCGCGAGTGCTGCGAGTACCCCGTCCACGTCGCCGGCAGCGGCAGGTTCCGCTCCACCGCGAGCGCGTACAGCGGCGAGCCGGGGTACGCCATCGCCGAGTAGAAGTTCGAGAACTCGCAGTTCAGCTCGACCGCCATGTCGAGCGTCGACTGCATCGTGTCGAGGTCGTCCTCGGGCAGCCCGAAGATGTAGTTGCCGATGACGTTGATCCCCGCCGCGCGAATCTCCGACACGACGCGGAACACCTGGTCCTGGTCGAACCGCTTGTCCACGTCGGCCCGCACGCGCCCGTCGCCGGCCTCGATGCCGACGGCGAGCCAGTTGAACCCCGCCGCCTTCAGCTTCGGCAGCATCCCGTCCTTGATGGTGTCGATGCGGGTGTAGGCCCAGATGTTCAGGTCGTAGCCGCGGGCGATGATGCGGTCGCAGATGCCCTCGACGTGCCGGCGGGTCAGCACGAACATCTCGTCGGCGATTTTGATGTTGCGGACGCCGTGGACGTTCACCAGCGTGTCGATCTGGGCGATGACGGCGTCGGGGCTCCACGCCCGGTAGCTGTTCGCCGTCTTCTTGATGCCGGCCGCTTCTTCGCCCGCCTTGAACGGCGCCTGGATGCAGCAGAACGAGCAGTGATAGGGGCAGCCGAGCGTCGTGTACAGCGCCGCGTACGGCTGCCGCGCCGAGCCGTCGAGGCAATGCCAGTTGTGCGCCCGGTAGCGCGGCATCGGCAGCAAGTCCCAGGCGATCCCGGGCATCGTGCCGTCGAGGTCGGTGACGAGCGGCTTGCCGGGCGTCTGGCGGACGACGCCGCCGTCGCGGTAGAACAGGCCTGGCACCTGCGACAACTGCGGGTTCGCGGTCTTGAGCGCTTCGACGAGCGCGACCAGCGTGTACAGCCCTTCCCCGGCTGCGACGTAGTCGGCTCGCTCCTCGCGCAGGGTGCGTTCCGGCAGCGCCGCGACGTGGCCGCCGAGCATCAGCACCGGCTGGTCGGGCGTCGTCTCCTTGATGGCGGTGACGACCTGACCGGACGCGGTCATGATCTGCGTCGAGGCGCTCGGCTGGTGGCCGTACACCACGACCGCCGCGAGGACGGGGTTCAGCTCCTTCACCCTCTCGGCGACGGCGTCGTGCCCGAGCCCCTCGGCCTCGGCGTCGATGATGGCGACGCTGAGTCCGTGGGTGCGGCAGAAGGTCGCCATGAGGCCGGCCCAGACCGGGTTCTCGACGGCCGTGAGCGTGGCGCCGAGCGACTGGTACACCTGCGGCCGGCTGCACGGGTTGACGAGAACAACGTCGAGGCGCGGCATGGGGCAGCTCCGAAACCGAAGAGGGATTGGCCGCAAAAAGGCACAAAAAGCACAAAAGCGATTTCAGTCAATATTTTTTGTGCTTTTTGTGCCTTTTTGCGGCCATTCGTCTGGGTGTTAAATCCCCCGCCCCGCGGCGAGGCCGTTCAGCAGCTCGCACAGCCGCAGAATCCGCTCGCGGTCGAGCGACGGGTAGTTGCCGATGTACCACCCGTAGAAGTGGACGTGGTCCACCTCGGGGAACTGCCTGTACAGGTCGCCGAACAGCCGCCGCAGGTACGGCTGCCGCAGTTGATTGCCGCCGCCCGCGGTGCCACGGCGGAACTCCACGCCATTCTTCCGGAGCGTGGTCTGCACCCGCTCGGCGAGCGCCGCGTCCGGCTCCTGGAGGATCAGCGTGAAGGCGTAGTTGCTGCTCCCCTCGGTGGCGAAGTCGGTCCGGTACAGGTCCGGGTCGAGGTGTTTGAGGAACAGGGTCAGGTTCTCGGTGCGGCGGCGGTTGTTGTCGTCGAGCCGCGGCAGCTGCGACCGGCCGATGATGGCGTTCAGCTCGGTGCTGCGGAAGTTGAACCCCGGGTGCGCGAAGATGAAGTCCGGGTTCAGGTCCGGGTGCGCCTCCACGTACCCCGCGCGCCGCTCGGTCGACGCCAGCTCGCGGACCATGCCGTGCCCGCGGAGCATCCGCACGCACTCGTACAGGTCGGCGTCGTCGGTACACACCATCCCGCCCTCGATCGTGCTGAGGTGGTGTGCGTAGTAGAAGGAGAAGTTCGACGCCCGACCGATCGTGCCGAGCTTCCGCCCCTCGAACGTCGCCCCGTGGCTCTCGCACACGTCCTCCAGCAGCGTGATCTTCCGCGCCGCAAGATCATCGACGAGCCCGCGGGTCAGCCCGTTGTAGCCGAGGACGTGCGTGAGGAAGACGGCCCGCGTGCGGTCCGTGAGCTTCGCGAGCACCTGCTCGTTGTCCATGCCGAGGGTGCGCGGGTCGATGTCCACGAACACCGGCGTGAACCCGCAGTGGAGCACGGCGGCGATGTCCGACACCCACGTCAGCGTCGGCACGATCACCTCGCCGCCGGCGCCGTGTAGCTCGCGCAGCGCGGCCAGCGTCACGAGGTTCGCCGAGTTCCCGGAGTTGACGAAGACGCTGTGTTTCACCCCGAGCCACGCCGACCACTCCTCCTCGAAGGCGCGGACGTTCTTGCCCGCGGTGAGGATCGGGTCGTCCTGCTGGAGGTAGTGGCAGACGGCGTCCAGGTCGGCCCGGGCGATGTTGTTCCGCATCAGCGGCCAGTCGAGGCCGGCCTTGCGGGTCGCGGTCGAAGTCGCCATCAGAACGGCCCCTTGAATTCGATGCTCTTGAGGTCCGCCCGCTCGGCCGGGAGCCAGCCGCAGGCGCGCTCCTCCACCAGGTCGCGCGCCGCTGCCGCGACGGTGCGGGCGTTCGGGTAGAACAGCTCTTCCAGGTTCGGCGCCGTCGGGCACGTCGTCGGGGCGAAGCCCATCCGCTTCAGCCGCAGGTCGCGGATGCCTTGCAGTCGCTCCGCGACTTGCGCGGTGATCTCGGCCGCCGCCCCGCAGTTCGTCCAGGCCGTGTCCACGACGATCAGTCGCCCGGTCCGTTCGACCGACTCGCAAATCGTGTCCATGTCGAGCGGGCTGAGCCAGATCGGGTCGATCACCTCGGCGTCGATGCCGACGGCTTCGAGGTACGCCGCCGCCCGCAGGCACTCGACCTGCATCGACGAGATGCCGACGAGCGTGACGTCCGCCCCGCGGCGCGTGACGCGCGCCTTGCCGGGCTCGACGGTGTACGCGGCCTCGGGCACCGGCCCCTTCGTGAAGTGCAACAGCCGGTGCTCGACGTACAGCACTGGGTTGTCGTCGCGGATGGCGGCGGCGAGGCAGCCCTTGGCGTCGTAGGGCGTCGCCGGGGCGACGACCTTGATGCCGGGGACGTGCATGAACATCGAGTGCAGCCCCTGCGAGTGCTGCGCCCCCTGCCCCCAGCTCTTGCCGATCATCGCCCGTGCCACCAGCGGCACATTCACCCGGCCGCCGTACATGTAGCGGCTCTTGGCGGCGACGTTGAGGAGCTGGTTCATCGCCAGCAGCAGAAAATCCATGCGGATGTGGACGTGGACCGGCCGCAGGCCGGCGAGCGCCATGCCGACGGCGGCGCCGGTCATCGCGTCTTCCGACAGCGGCGTGCCGAAGCAGCGCTCGGGGCCGAACTTCTCCGGCAGCCCTCGGGTCGTGCCCTGGATGGCCTTCGGGTCGTCCACGTCGAGCCCGAACACGATCACGTTCGGGTCGCGGGCCATCTCCAGCTCGGCGGCCTCGCGGACGGCGTCCACGAACGACAGCGTGCGCTCGGCGGGCGGCTTCGCGGCGTGTCGCTGCGGCTTAACGGCAGGCGAGGGCATCCCCGGCCTCCTGGTAGATGTCGGTCATGAGTTCGGCCGGGTCGGGGAGCGGGCTCGCCTCCGCGAACGCGAACGCCGCGGCGACCTCGGCCTCGACTTCGCTTTCGATCGCGGCCCGCTCGGCGGCGGGCAGCTGCGCCGCGAGCCGAGGGATGGGGTCGTTCTTCACCCACGGCTCGGCCTCGCTCTCGGCCCGGAAGCCGAGGGCGAAGTCGCGGCCGGGGCCGACGTGCTCGCGCCAGCGGTACGTCTTCACCTCGAAGAAGTGCGGCCCGCCGAGCGTCCGCATCCCGCTCAGCACCGTCTTCGTGCGGCTCAGCAGGCCCTCCACGTCCGACCCGTCGAGCCGGTCGGCGGGGATGCCGTAGGCTTCCGCCCGCGCGGCGATGTCCGGCCGGCCCTGGCGCTTGGCCTGGCTGGTGTGGATCGCGTAGCCGTTGTTCTCGCACACGAACAGAACGGGGAGCGACTTCAGGGACGCAAAGTTGAGCGTCTCGGCGAACACGCCCTCCTCCGAGGCCCCGTCGCCGAAGAAGCACACGACCACGGCGTCGGACCGCCGCGTCTTCAGGGCGTAGGCGTAGCCGGCGGCGTTGGCGATCGTCGTGCCCACCACGGCCGACGTGCCCATGACGCCGGCGTCGGTGTCGACGAGGTGCATCGAGCCCCCCTTGCCGCGGGCGCAGCCGGTGGCCTTGCCGTACATCTCGGCCACCATCGCGTTCAGGTCGCCGCCCTTCGCCAGGTACATGGCGTGGCTGCGGTAGGTGCCGAACACGACGTCCGTCGGCCGCAGCGCCTCGCACACGCCGACGCTCACCGCCTCCTGCCCGATCGACAGGTGGACGGGACTCTTGATCGCGTCCGTGGGGTAGGCGCGGGCCACCTCCTCCTCGACGCGGCGGATCCGGTAGAGCGCCCTATACAGTCGTGCGTTCACGGCTCACGCCCTCCGCGGCCTCGTGGTGCAGGAACCAGTGGTACGTCTCGTGCACGGCGTCGTGGAACCGCGTCGCCGGCGCCCACCCCATGCCGAGCAGCACCGACGAGTCCAGCGCCTTCAGCGGCGCCCCGTCGGGCTTCGACGTGTCGAACACGAGGCGGCCGCGGAAGCCGACCACGTTGGCGACGGCGCGCGCCACCTCGGCGATGCTGAGGACGGTGCCGCCGCCGAGGTTCAGCGGCGCGTCGCCGTCGTAGTTCCGCAGCGCGAACAGGCACGCGGACGCCAGGTCGCGGCTGAACAGGAACTCGCGGCGCGGCGTGCCACTCCCCCAGACTGTCAGCACGCGGTCACCGTTTTCGGCCGCCTCGTGCGCCCGGCGGATCAGCGCGGGGATGACGTGGCCGCTGTCGGCGCCGAAGTCGTCGCCGGGGCCGAACGGGTTGGCCGGGAACGCGGTGACGAACTTCGCCCCGTACTGCCGGCGGTAGGCGTCGCACAGCACGGCGCCGGCCAGCTTCGCGGTGGCGTAGGGGGCGCTCGTCGGCTCCAGCGGGCCGGTGCCGAGCGACACCGGGCTCAGCGGCTGCGGCGCCTCGCGCGGGTAGGCGCACGAGCTGGCGAGGTACAGCAACTTCCGCACGCCGTGGCGGTGGGCGGCGTCGAGTACGTTCGTCGCCACCTGGAGGTTGGCGAGCATCAGGTCGGCCGGGCGGGCGCGGTTCAGGCCGATGCCGCCGCTCGGGCCGCCGACCAGGAACACCCACTCCGGCCGCTCCGACGCGAAGAACGAGTTCACCGCCAGCGCGTCGGTCAGGTCCGGCTCGTCCGGGCCGACGCCGACGAGGTCCGCGAACCCCTCCGCCGGCAGCAGGTCGAGCAGCGCGGCGCCGGGGAGCGTGTCGCCGCCGGCGACGAAGACTCGGGTCACGCGGCCTCCGCCGGCGCCGGCCGGAACTCGGTGAACGGGCGGCGGTCGCGGGCGCGCTCCACGTCGGCGTAGTCGGTGCCCGGCTCGTAAAAGATGATCTGGCTGCCGCCGGTGTCGAACTCGAACGGCACGTGGATGCGGTCGTCCAGCGCCGCCAGAATCTCGGCGTGCCGCTCCGGCGGCGCGAACAGCAGCAGGAACCCGCCGCCGCCGGCGCCCGTCAACTTGCCGCCGATCGCGCCGGCCGAGCGGGCACGTTCGTACAGGTCGTCCACCTCGGGGTTGGACACGATCGGGCTCAGGCTCCGCTTCGCCAGCCAGGCCTCGTGCAGCAATTCGCCGATCGGCACGAGGTTCACGCCGCCGGTCAGCACGCCGAGCGCCTCGTCCACGAAGTCCTTCATCAGTCGCAGCTGCCGGCGCTTCGCGTCGAGGCTCGGGACGTAGCTGCGGGCCACGTCTGCGGCGGTGCGGGCGATGCCGGTGTAGACCAGCAGCAGGTACGACTTCAGCTCGGCGAGCCGGCCCGGCGGCAGGACCACCGGCGACACTTCGATCTCGCCCTCGGGGTGGAAGCGGACGTGCCGCAGCCCGCCGTGCGCGGCCAGCACCTGGTCCTGCGAGCCGACCGTCTCGCCGAGCACGTCCTGCTCGATGTGGATGGCCTCGCGGGCCAACTGGGCCTTCGTCGCCAGCTCGCCCTTGAGGGCGTGGAGGGCGTTCAGCAGGCTCACGGTGAACGCCGAACTCGACCCCATGCCGCTCCGCGCCGGCAGGTCGCCGTCGTGGTGCAGCTCGACGCCGCGGTCGATGCCGAGATAACGCATCGTCTCGCGGACGGTGGGGTGGCTCACCTCGTCCAGCGTGCGGCACGTCTCGATCTTGCGGTAGACGACGCGGATGCGGTGGTCGAAGAACGGCGGGAGGCGGCGGCAGGTGAGGTAGCAGTACTTGTCGATGGTGGACGCGAGGACGGCGCCGCCGTGGCGGCGGTACCACCCGGGGTAGTCGGTCCCGCCGCCGAAGAACGAGACGCGGTACGGCGTCCGGCAGATGATCATCCGTGACCCCCGGCCGCGCCCGCCCCCGCGGTGCGGCTCGCGGGGTGGTCCATCACCCCGCGGTAGGATTTCTGGTGCGGGGCGAGTTTCCCAGAACGCGCCCGCGGGTGTCAACACCAACTCGCAGTGCGACTACTTCTTCGGCACCTCGGCCACGCGCTGCGCGAGCAGGTACGTCATCAGGTGGCGGAACTCCGCCTCCGGCACCAGCTCGGCCACGTTCGCCGGCATCGGCGACAGGTTCGTCTCGCGGTTCGTCTCGATCTCCTTCGCCGCCAGCCGAAATTCCTTCCCCTCGTTGTCCGCGAACACCAGCACCTGCCCCTCGGCCCGCAGTTGCAGGCCGGTCTTCGTGGTGCCGTCGACGAGCGTCAGTACGCGGGCGCGGAAGGCCGCGTCGATGTTGCGGTTCGGGTCGAGCACGTCCTCCAGCAGCCGCTCCAGGCCGCGGATGCCGACGCCGTCCAGCTGCGGGCCGACCCGATTCCCCACGGTGCCGATCTGGTGACACGCGGCGCAGTGCTTCACGAACACCTTCGCCCCCTCGGCGGCGTCGCCGGGGGCGCGGGCGATGGCGTCGGCGCGCTCGCGGATGACCTGCACGAGCCGGGCGTCGGCCGGCGGCAGGCCCTTCGTCAGTTCGGCGAGCTGCGGGTCGAGGCGGTCCACCTTCGCAGCGCGGAGGCGCTCGACCACCACCTTCTCCTGGAGGACGCGGGCCGGGATGGTGCCGCCCTTCACCTCGGCGAAGAGGCCGGCGGCGCCGCCCTTGCTGCCGGCCATGTTCTGCGCCACGGCCACGGCCACGCGGTACGGCTGCCCCTTCAGCGCCTCTTTGAGGCCGGAGCGGGCGTCCGGGTGGTTCACGTTCGACAGCGCCACCACCGCCTTCTCCTTCAGCGCCGTCGGCGTCTTGGCGTCGGCGACGAGGCCGGCCAGCGCCTTGGCGCTGTTCGCGCTGTTGAATCGACCGATCCCCTCGATGGCGAGCCCGCGCCCCTCGGCGGGCACGGCCGCGTTCCCCGCCAGTTGCAGGAACAGAGTCTGGGCCAGCGCGGCGTTCGCCGGGCGGTCCGGTGGCGCGCTCGCGGCTTCGAGTGCGGAGAACACCTCGACCAGCCCGCGGGCGATGCCCGGGTTAGTCGGCGGAGCCTTGATCGACGCCCCGGCCAGGGTGTAGTAGGCCTTCGCCTCGCTCTCCCCGTCGGTGAGCGACTTCCCGCCGGCGGCCATCCCCTTGAGCATCTCGCGCAGCAGCGTCAGCCCGCGGGCCTGGTCGGTCGGGGCGGCGGCGTACACGGCCTTGCGCTCGGTCAAGTCGCCGAACCGGCCGACGTGGAAGGCCATCGCCTCGCGCTGGCCGTCGTTCGCGGCCTTGTCGAGCGCCCCGGCCAGGAACCGCGCCGACTCGGCCGAGGGCACGCCGAGCGCCACGTCGGTCACGACCGGCACGTCGGCCGCGGCGACGCTCTTCCACCCGTCGGCGTCGCGGAGGCAGTTCCGCAGCGCCACCCGGGCCGAGTAGCGCGTCATCTCGTCGCCCGGCGGCAGCGTCTTGAGCATCCCCACGAGTGGGGCCACGAAGTCGGCGTGCGGGTGGGCCGTCATCGCCTCCGCGGCGGCCCGGCGGACGTGCGGCACGTCGAACGTCTTGAGGGCGTCGAGCAGCGCGGCTCGCTCGCCGGCTTCCCACTTGGGGCGCGCCGTCAGGGAGCGGAGGACGAGCGTGCTGAACTGGTCCGGCTGGAGCTTCTGCGCCTCGGCGCTGCGGAACATCTCCCGGTATCGGTCGGCCGGGATGCTGTTGCCACTCGCGTTCTCGATGAATGCCGTCCAGCCTACTACTGCCGACAGGTGGTCGTTGATCTCAATGCCTTTCCCGAGCGCGTCGCCCGGCTGCGGTTGCTTCCCGTCGCGGGCGCGGCGGAGGAGTTGGTTGCCGGCCAGCATCCGGTTCGTGAACGACGGGTCCGTGAGCAGCCCGAACAGCTCGGCGTCCGGGGCCGTGGTCAGGTCGTACTTCGGCACCGGCGGCGGCTCGGCGGCGTCGCCCTTGTACACGATGCGCCACAGGCGGCCGCGGGTCTTGTCGCGGCCGGGGTGTTTGAGGTCCACCTCGTAGTGGCCGATGATCTTGTTGTAAAAGTCGTTCACGTACAGCGCCCCGTCCGGCCCCAGCTTGATGTCCACCGGCCGGAACCACGGGTCCTTACTGACCAAAAAGTCGGGGAGTTCCTTCGCCACCGGCGTGGCGCCGCGCCACTCGATCTTGTCGAAGTTGATCCGGCTCGTCACCACGTTGCCGACGAACATGCAGCCGCGGAAGCGGTCGGGGAACTGCTTCGCCTCGTACCAGCTCAGGCCGCACAGGCCGGTGCTGTTGTGGTCGTGCGCCGTCACGTGCGGGGCGAACCCGAGCCCGTCGTGCGGCTTGCCGAAGCTCTGGTAGTACGCGCCGGGGATGATCTGCGTGATCGGCTTCGAGTGGCAGTCGGCGGTGTACAGGTTGAACCACGGGTCCACCGCCATGCCGAACGGGTTCACCTGCCCGCGGCTCACGACCTCGATGCGGCTGCCGTCCGTCTTGAAGCGGAAGGTGTGGCCGCTCTGCATCTTCACCTCGTGGCCGTCCTTCCCGCGCACCGTGCTGTCGTTGGCGAAGCCGTGGCAGGCGTAGACCCAGCCGTCCGGCATCAGCGTGTACGAGTTGTACATGCCGTGCGTGTCGCGGCTGCCGAAGCCCTTGTACAGGACCTCGTGGCTCTCGCTGACGCCGTCCATGTCGGCGTCCTTGTAGAGCCGAATCTCGCCGACGCTGGAGACGAGCACCGACTTGCAGTCGGGCAGCGGCAGGATGCCGATGGGGATGTTCAGGTCGGCGGCGAACGTCTGCACCTTCTTCGCGCGGCCGTTGGCGTCGAAGTCGGAGAGGACGAACACCTTGTCCGTGGGGTTACTCTCGACGGCGAACGGGTAGTGAAACGACGTGGTGACCCAGAGGCGGCCCTTCGCGTCCCACGCCATCTGCATCGGCTTCTGGATTTCTGGCTCGCTAGCGACGAGCTGCGCGACGAAGCCGGGCGGCAGCTGGAAGCCGGCGAGTTCGTCGGCGGGCGACAGCGGCCCGGTGGGAGCGACGAGGGCAGGCCCCTGGGCGGCGGCCGGGTGGGCAAGCGCGAGGGCCGCCGCGGATGCGAGAACGAGGCGCCGCATAAACGGGCTCCGGGGGAGGCGGGTGAGGGGAATTGTACCCGGCTGCCACAACCCGGGCCATCGCCGCCCGCCGCCGCTACGCTATCCGTCCCGCCTTTCCCTCCCGGAGCCTCCTCCCATGCGCCTCGCCCGGTTCCTCGCGCTCGCCGCCGCCGTCGGGTTCGCCCCGGCCGCCCGCGCCGATGTTACCCCGCACCCGCTCTTCACCGACCACATGGTCCTGCAGCGCGACACCGACGTTCCCGTCTGGGGCCTGGCCGAGCCCGGCGAGGAAGTGACGGTGTCGCTCGGCGGCGCCACCGCGAAGGCGACCGCCGACAAGGACGGCAAGTGGCTCGCCAAGCTGCCGCCGCAGAAGGCCGGCACCGGCCACACGCTCGGCATCAAGGGCAAGAGCAGCGTCGAGCTGAAGAACGTGGCCGTGGGCGACGTGTGGGTCTGCTCCGGGCAGTCGAACATGGAGTGGTCGGTCAACGCCAGCTGGGACGCGGACCGGTACAAGAACCAGCCGCAGAACAAGAACGTCCGCCTGTTCACCGTCGCCAAGCGGACCTCGACGACGCCGCTGACCGACCAGAAGGACCTGAAGCACTTCAGCGGCTGGGCCGAGCCGGACGCCGGGAACGTCGGCGGGTTCTCGGCCGTGGCGTACCACTTCGGCAACCACGTCCAGCGGAGCCTCGGGAACGTCCCCGTCGGGCTCATCCACACGTCGTGGGGCGGCACCCCGGCCCAGGCGTGGACGAGCACCGAGGCGCTGGCCGCGGTGCCCGAGCTGAAGTACTACGCCGACGCCGCGAAGGCCGCCAAAGCGCCGGTCGGCCCCGGCTCGCCGGCGAGCCTGTACAACGCGATGATCCACCCGCTGCTGCCGTTCCCGATCAAGGGGGCGATCTGGTACCAGGGCGAGTCGAACGCCGGCAAGGCCTACGAGTACCGCAGCCTGTTCCAGACGATGATCCGCGACTGGCGGGCGAAGTGGGGCACCGAGCTGCCGTTCCTGTGCATCCAGCTCGCGCCGTGGCACGCCAACGACGCCGACGGCGTGAGCTGGGCCGAGCTCCGCGAGGCGCAACTGCTCGCCACCCAGCAGCTCCCGAAGGTCGGCATGGCGGTCATCACCGACGTCGGCGACCTGCTGGACATCCACCCGAAGGACAAGTTCACCGTCGGCACCCGGCTCGGGCTGTCGGCGCGGGCGCTGGTGTACGGCCAGAAGGTCGTCGGCAGCGGCCCGGTGTACCGCGAGATGAAGGTGGAGGGGAACAAGGCGGTGCTGTCGTTCGACCACGTCGGCGGCGGGCTGCGGGCGGCCTACGGCACGCTGAACGGGTTCGAGGCGTGCGGGGCCGACAAGGTGTTCCGGCCGGCGCGGGCGGTCATCAAGGGCGACACGGTCGAGGTGACGGCCGCGGGCGTGGACGGGCCCGTGGCGGTGCGGTTCGGGTGGAAGAACTACCCGGTCGTGAACCTGTTCAACTCGAACCCCGACAAGAAGGGCGGCGGCCTGCCGGCGACGCCGTTCCGCACCGACGACTTCCCGCTGACGACCGGCGGCCCGGGGGCGCCGGCGAAGAAGTAGAAGGCATTTTTGACAGGACGAACAGGACGGAGCAGGATGAAAGACGAAGACAGATTTTAAATCGAGTTCTGTCTTTATCTTTCATCCTGCTCCGTCCTGTTCGTCCTGTCAAAAACTGCTGTGATCCGAACGAGGGGCTATGGCCAAGCACGTTGTGGTCGTGGGGTCGGGTGTCGTCGGTGCGTTCGCGGCGTACCACCTGGCGCGGGGCGGGTGGCGCGTCACCGTCGTGGACCGCGGCGCGTTCGGCCGCGGCTGCTCGCACGCCAACTGCGGCTACGTCTGCCCCAGCCACGTCCTGCCACTCGCGGTGCCGGGGGCGGTCGGGGCGACGCTCGGCACGCTCTTCCAGAAGAACTCGCCGCTCAAGGTCCGCCCCGCGACGGTGCTGGCGAACCTCGGCTGGTTCCTCGGCTTCGCCCGCCGCTGCAACGAGCGCCAGATGCTCGCCACCGGCACGGCGATTCAAGCGCTTCTCGCCGCGTCCCGGCAGCAGTTCGCGGACGTGATCGAATCCGAACAACTGAACGTGGAGTGGGAGACGAGGGGGCTGCTGTTCGTGTTCCGCAGCGCGGGCGCGTTTGAGCACTACGCGGCGACAGACGCTCTGCTGCGCGAGCGCTTCGCCACCCCCGCTCGCCGGCTCGACGCGGCCGAGCTACTGGCGCTCGAACCGGCGCTGCTCCCGGGCAACGCCGGCGGCTACCTTTACGAGGGCGACGCCCATCTGCGTCCCGACCAGTTAATGAGCGAACTGCACCGCGTGCTCGTCGGCCTCGGCGTCGAGGTCCGCGAGAACACGCCCGTCACCGGCTTCCGCGCCGCGAACGGGACCGCGACCGCCGTCGAAACCGTGACCGGCGACATCGCCGCCGATGCGGTCGTGGTCGCCACCGGGGCGTGGACGCCGCAGCTGAACCGCGCCCTCGGCGCGAAGGTACCGATCCTCCCCGGCAAAGGCTACTCGCTGACGATGCCGCGGCCGGCCGTGTGCCCCACCTACCCGCTCATCTTCGAGGAGCACCGCGTGGCCGTGACGCCGTTCGCGTCCGGCTACCGCCTCGGCTCGACGATGGAATTCGCCGGCTACGACGACACCCTGAACCGCGCCCGCCTCGGCATCCTGACCGACGCCGCGAAACAGTACCTGCGCGACCCGCTGGCCGAGCCGGTGCAGGAGGAGTGGTGGGGCTGGCGGCCGATGACGCCGGACGGCCTGCCGGTGATCGACCGCGCCCCCGTCGCGGGGAACGTGCTGATCGCCGCCGGGCACAACATGCTCGGCCTGTCGATGGCCCCCGCGACGGGGAAGCTCGTCGCCGAGCTGCTGGCCGGCGGCCCGACGCACCTGGACCCGGCGCCGTACCGGCTGGCGCGCTGACTCGTCTTGGAGGCTGTCATGTCGTTCGACGCCGCGCAGCTCGCCGCCGACACCGAGGCGTTCTGCCAGGACCTCCGCCCGCACGAGGAGCTGTGCTACGTCGAGCGCCGCTTCAACGACCGGCTCGTCCCGCTGGCGAAGAAGCACAATCTCCTCGGCATGATCGTCCGCCCCGAGTATGGCGGCCGCGGCGCCGACGACGCCTCGTACTTCCGCGCCCTCGCCCGCATCGGCCGCGAGGGCACCGGCGTTCGCACCTTCTTCTCCGGCCACCTCAGCATCGGCGCGTACCCCATCCAGACGTGGGGCTCCGAGGCGCTAAAACGCAAGTACCTCCCGGCCGCGGCGCGCGGCGACGTGATCCTCGCGTTCGGCCTCACCGAGCCGGACGCCGGCAGCAACCCGCGCGAGATGACGACCACCTACGCCCCCACCGCCGACGGCTACGTCCTGAACGGCGTGAAGTACCTGATCTCGAACGGCGGCATCGCCGACGCCGTGGTCGTGTTCGCGTACCCCGTCGGCGTGGAGGGCGGCCGCATCAGCGCGTTCGTCGTGGACACGAAGGCCGCGGGCTTCACCGCCGAGTCGTTCGCCGCGAGCGCCAAGATGGGGATGCCGACGGCGAACACGGCGATGTTCGCGCTGGAGAACGTCGCGGTGCCGCGCGAGAACCTGCTCGGCGAGGAGGGCCAGGGCTTCCGCATCGCGATGGGCTCGCTTCTGAGCGGCCGGCTGAGCGTCGCCGCCGGCTGCCTCGGCGTCATCGAGGACTGTTTGGCCGAGGTGATCGAGTACGCGAAGGCACGCGTCCAGCACGGCAAGGAGATCGCGCGGCACCAGCTGGTGCAGGAGCACGTGGCGCGGATCGAGCTGGCGCGGGTGGCGACGGAGGCGCTGGTGGAGCGGGCGGCGGCGGCGAAGGACGCGGCCGAGGCGGCGCCGGCCGACCGCGAGCGGGCGCGGCGGGTGGACCTGCTGGCGGCGGAGGCGAAGTGGTTCGCGTCGAACGCGGCGTGGGACGCGGCCGACCGGGCGGTGCAGGTGTTCGGCGGCAAGGGCTGGAGCACGCTGTACCGCCCCGGCCGCCACCTGACCGACGTGCGTGTCTGCCGCATCTACGAGGGGACCGACGAGATCCTGACGCTGAAGGTCGCCGCCGCCGTGCTCGGCAAGGAGTGGGAGGCGTTCCGGTAAGGCGATCTACTCCAAGCCGAGTGCTCGCTTCACCTGTTGGCCGAACAGCGTCCGTTCCCGCGAAGGTATCTCTCCGTCGGCGACGAACTCACCCAGTTGCTCGTCGTACAGCCGCCAGCCGAGAAACTGGGCAACGGCCCACGCCGTCGGGTAGTAGTCGCACCCAGGCTCGTCCCCGAGTTGGTCCCAGGGGATGTGAAACCAAACGCAGTTCACATCTGACTTGCCGAGTTCCGATGGCGCTGTGAAGCCGCCATCCGCTTCTTTGACGGACAGGTCGATGTTCATCCACCGGGCGGGCGGATCGTCGAGAACAAACAGGTCTGTGCCGAGGTTGCGGATGTGAGGAAGGGCAGCGATAAACTCTCTCAGCGGCCCCGCGTCAGCGATGCCGGAGCATTCCTCGTCAGCACGGACAGTCAGGTCAAAACTCAAGATTTCTCACCCGTCCAGGTCGTTCTCGGTGTAGATCGTGAACCCCTGGTTCGACAGCGTGTTCATCGCCCCCTCGTGGTCCTCGACGTGCATCGCCAGAGCGGTGTGGCCCATCGCCCCGACTCCGATCAGCAGCGGGTACGCGTAGTGGATGTTGATCTCGGCCCCGAGCAGCGCCTTGCAGATCGTCAGTAGCGGCTGGTCGTTATCCGGCAGCCGCACCACCAGCAGGTCGCTCTCGGTGAACGGCAGCTTCGCCGCCTGCAGAATCTCGTAGGCCCGCTCCGAGCTGCTCGGCACGAGGCGGATGATGGCGCAGTCGGCCGTCTCGACGATCGTCATGGCGACGATCTTCACGTCGGTCAGTTCGAAGCGGCGCACCAGGTCGAGCAGTGCCCCCATGCGGTTGGCGAGGAACACGTTGTACTGCCGCACGCTCGGCCAGTCGCGGCCCCGTGCCGTCAGGTCGTCCAGGACCGCCCCGCCGTCGTCGGCGTCGCCGAAACTCATGCCCCGCCCTCAGATGCGTTGTCCCGAGTGTACCGGCGGTGGGGGCGGGCGGTCAACCGGAAGCCGGCGGCAGGCGGTTGCCCCGGGCGTGGCGAGAGGTTACCGTATCGGGGTCGCCCGACCGTGGAGCCCGCCGTGCCCCGGCTGATCGTCCTCCGCGGGGTGGACGAGGGGAAGCAGTTCGACCTGGCCGGCCCCGCCGTGGTCGTCGGCCGGCACTCGACCAACCCCGTCTCCCTGCACGACACCCAGGTGTCCCGCAAGCACTTCGAGCTGAAGTCGCTGCCGGACGGCGGCTACCAGCTATTCGACCTCGGCAGCGGCAACGGCACCCTCCTCAACGGCCAGCCGGTCACGGCCTCTCCGCTCCGCACCGGCGACCGCATCGGCGTCGGCCAGACGCAGCTCCTCTACACCACCGCCGCCGACGCCGCCCCGGCCCGCGACGAGCTCACCGAGCGCGTCCGGCTGCTGAACCGCGACCCCGGCTCGGACGTGCTCTCGGCCATCGTCCGGAGCGTGGGCGCCGACGCCGGCAGTCAGATCCTCTCCCGCCCGTCGGCCGCCGGGTCCGACTGGATCAAGGCCCGCCTCGCCGGCCTCGCCGCGCTGTACGAGACCGCCGAGGCCGTCAGCCACATCCTCGACGTGGACGAACTGCTGGTGCGGGTGATGGAACTGGCCCTCCGCACGGCCGACGCCGACCACGGCTGCTTCATGCTCCGCGACGAGGCCGGGCAGCTGGTGCCGAAGGCGGCCCGCTACAAGGACGGCCTCAACCGCCAGGACGAACTCGCCGTCAGCCGCACGATCGTCGAGTACGTGCTGAGGGAGCACCAGGGCATCCTCGTCACCGACGCGGCGACCGACGCCCGCTTCCGCGCCGGGGCGAGCATCCACAAGCACCACCTGCGCGAGGTCATCTGCGTGCCGCTGAAGGGCCGCCGCGAGACGCTCGGCGTCATGTTTTTGGACACGCAGTCGAACCTCAAGAGCGTCGTCGCCGGCGGCACGGGCCTCGGCACGTTCACCGAGGATCACTTGCACCTGGCCAGCGCCGTGGCCCACCAGGCGGCCATCGCGGTCGAGGAGAGTCGCTACCACCAGGCGCTCGTCGGCGCGGAACGGCTCGCGGCCGTGGGGCAGACCATCGCGGCGCTCAGTCACCACATCAAGAACATCATGCAGGGGGTGCGGTTCGGCTCCGACATGGTCCGCGCCGCGCTCGGCGACGGCGACAAGGAACTTCTGACGAAAGGCTGGCGGCTCGTCGAGAAAAACCAGGGCCGCATCGACGCCCTGATCCTCGACATGCTGAGCTACTCGAAGGAGCGCGAGCCGTCGATCGAGCCGACGGACCTGAACAGGCTGTGCGAGGACGTGCTGGAGCTGGTCCGCGGTCGCGCCGCCGAGCGCGGCGTGGTGCTGGACTGGCGGCCCGGGGCGAACGTGGCCGGCGTGCCGTGCGACCCGGACGGCCTTCACCGCGCCGTGCTGAACCTGGTCGGCAACGCGATCGACGCGCTGGAGGACCGGGAGAACGGCAAGGTGAGCGTGCAGGCACTGCTGGACCCGGACGGGGCGTGGGCGAAGGTGATCGTGATGGACAACGGCCCCGGCATCCCGGCCGACCAGGCGGACGCGATCTTCAAGCCGTTCGTGAGCACGAAGGGGAGCCGCGGCACCGGGCTGGGCCTGCCGGTGAGCCGGAAGATTCTCCGCGAGCACGGCGGCGACATTGTGGTGCAGAGCGTACCCGAAAAGGGGAGCAAGTTCACCTGCCGCATCCCGATGAAGGGCGCCTACGGCGACCTGTCGGGCACGTCGCACCACCCGCCCGTGAGACCCCCGATGGAGAATGACGAATGACGCATGACGAATGACGGACGAAGCCACCGCCGCCTTCGCTCGTCGTGCGTCATGCGTCATGCGTCATTGGCGAGATGCGTCGCCCGCAACTGGTCACCCTCGACCCCGAGATCGCCCGCCACCTCGCGGACGCGGCCGCCGAGAACGGCTGGCTCGTGCGCCGGGCCAAGTCGTTGACCGCCGCCCGCGAGTTGGCCCGCGACCGCCGGGCGACCGTCGCGTTCCTGACGTTCTCGCCCGCCGACCCGGCCGCGGTGGCGCTGGTGGCGGAGTTGCACCGGGCGGCGCCGGACGCGGCGGTCGTGGCGGTGAGCGACGAGAAGCTGAGCGAACCCGACCGGGCCGCGTGGACGGCCGTGCTGATGGACCTGGGTGCCCGGTACGTCCTGTTTCCGCCGCTGACCAAGACGGTGCTGGAGGACCTGGCCGGCGGCCTGATGCCGGGCACGCCGCTCGGCCCGGCCGCCGCCAGGGAGGAAGTCATCGACCTGGCCGACGAGGACGACGAGTAGGGGCGATTCACCGGGACGCTCTTTTGTGTCATTGACTCAATGCGTACCACGACCCCCCGGGGGGGAACCGTGCACACAATGGCCTCGATCCGACTTTTGAGTATCGCCACGGAACCGCTCTGGACCGCGACCGCCGTGCCGGGTTAGGGTTGCGGCCGATGCTTCTGAACGTGCTGTACCTGGCGGCGCTGGCGGTGCTGTCGCCGTGGCTGGTGTGGCGGTGCGTGCGCACCGGCCGCTACCGCCGCGACCTGCTCGCCAAGCTAACCGGCCCCGCCGCGGTGCCCAACCCCGGCGGCCGGCTGGTGGCGTGGTTCCACGCCGTGAGCGTCGGCGAGGTCAACCTCCTCTGCACGCTCGTGCCGGCGTTCCGCGCCCGCCACCCCGAGTGGCTTGCCGTCGTGTCGTCCACCACCGACACCGGCCTCGCCGAGGCTCGCCGCCGCTTCGCCGACCTGCCGGTGATCCCGTGGCCGCTCGACTTCACGTGGTCGGGAGCGGCCGCGTTCGACGCCGTGACCCCGGCCGTGCTGGTCCTCGCCGAGAGCGAGATGTGGCCGAACGCGCTCGCGGAGGCGAGCCGCCGCGGCGTCCCGGTGGTGGTGGCGAACGCACGGCTGAGCCCACGCAGCGCCCGCCGGTTGAGCCGCGTCGCCGGTCTCGCGCGGCGGCGGCTGTTCGCACACGTCACGCGGTTCGCCGTGCAAGAAGCCGAGTACGCCGACCGCCTCCGCGCCCTCGGCGTGGGCGCGGGCAAGCTGACCGTCACCGGGTCGATCAAGTACGACGGCGCGTTGAAGGACCGCGACACGCCGGCGACGCGCGCCCTGTCCCGGTTGCTGGGTGTCGCCGACGAACTGGTGCTGCTGGCGGGCAGTACGCACGCTCCGGAAGAGGCGCTGATCCTCGCCGCGTTCGCGGCGCTGCGGGCACGGTTCCCGCGGGTGCGACTGCTACTCGTGCCGCGTCACCCGGACCGCTTCGAGGAGGTGGCCCGGCTGGTGGAGGCGAGCGGCCTGCCGTTCGTACGCCGCAGTCGCGTCACCGAGCCTCTCGCGGGTCTGCCGGCCGTGGTGCTGCTGGACTCGGTGGGTGAACTCGGCGCGGCGTGGGGACTGGCCGACGTGGGCTACGTGGGCGGCACGCTGGACGGCCGCCGCGGCGGGCAGAGCATGATCGAGCCGGCCGGGTACGGGGTGCCCTGCGTGTTCGGCCCGCACGTGTGGAACTTCAAGGACGCCGCCCGCCGCCTGGTGGAGGTGGGCGCCGCGACGATGATCGCCGACCCGGCGGGGTTGGAGCCTGCGCTGGCGGCACTGCTCGCCGACGACACGCTGCGTACGCGCATGGGAAGCGCGGCCCGCGAGCAGGTTCTTCGCCAGCAAGGCGCCACGGCCCGCACGCTGGACGCGATCGACGCCGTGCTTCCGGCCGCGGCCCTTCGCCGCGTCGCTTGACCGCGCCGGGTAGCCCGGTAGCCTGACGACATGCACTACGTCAGCCACCTCGAAGCCGCCATCGACGGCACCGTCCTGCCGTTCGGCAAGCTCGCCAACCTCCACAACGGTCGGCCCATCTGGGTCCGCTACCACCTGGATCGGATCCGGGAAGCCGTCACGCCCGCGGACATCGCCAGGCGGCCGCCGTCACTGTGGCGCTACCGCGAACTCCTGCCGCTACCGCTCGACGTGGAACCGGTCACCCTCGGCGAAGGAATGACGCCGCTGCTGCCCTGCCCGCGGCTCGGCAAGGAACTCGGCCTGTCGCGGCTGCTCGTCAAGGACGAGAGCCAGCTCCCCACCGGCAGCTTCAAGAGCCGCGGGCAGACGGCGTGCGTCAGCATGGCCAAGTGGCTCGGCGTGACGCGCGTGGCGCTGCCGACCGCCGGCAACGCCGGCGGCGCCGCGGCCGCCTACGCGGCACGGGCCGGCTTAGAGTGCTTCATCTTCATGCCCGCCGACACGCCGGTCGTGAACCAGTTCGAGGCCCACCTGTACGGGGCGAAGGCGTTCCGCGTCAACGGCCTCATCAACGACTGCGGCAAGATCGTCAAGGACGGCGCCGAGCGGATGGGCTGGTTCGACCTGTCCACGCTGAAGGAGCCGTACCGCATCGAGGGGAAGAAGACGATGGGCCTGGAGCTGGCCGAGCAACTCGGCTGGACGCTCCCGGACGTGATCCTCTACCCGACCGGCGGCGGCACCGGACTCGTCGGCATGTGGAAGGCGTTCCAGGAGTTGCTGGAGCTAGGCTGGATCGCGAAGGACACGAAGCTACCGCGGTTCGTGTCGGTGCAGGCCGAGGGGTGCGCCCCGATCGTCACCGCGTTCGTCAAGGGCGAGCGCTTCGCGGAGCTGTTCCCGAACGCGAAGACGGTCGCCAGCGGGCTGCGGGTGCCGGTCGCGGTCGGCGACTTCATGATCCTGGACGCCATCCGCGCCAGCGGCGGCGTGGCCGTGACCGGCCGCGAGGACGCGATCGGCCCGTGGATGCGGCGGGCGAGCGCGGCCGAGGGGATCAGCGTGTGCCCGGAGACGGCGGTGTGCTTCGACGTGCTTGAACGGCTGGTGAAGGAAGGGAAGGTCGGCCGCGACGAGTCGGTGGTGGTGTTCAACACGGGGGCGGCGCCCAAGTATCTGGAGGCGCTGCCGGCCGAGCTGCCGAG
This sequence comes from Gemmataceae bacterium, assembly GCA_046350095.1. Taxonomy (GTDB): domain Bacteria; phylum Planctomycetota; class Planctomycetia; order Gemmatales; family Gemmataceae; genus Urbifossiella. The sequence continues at coordinate 144,317 of JAXMBA010000006.1, read as the reverse complement.
CCTCGACAAGGACCGCATCGACTGGGCGGCACTCGGCGGGTGACGTACGCCGCGCTTACTTGCCTCGACGGAACAGCTTCCCAACAAGCCACAAGCCGAGCGCGGCGATGCCGACCGGGATGCCGCAGCAGGTGCCGTACCCGACGACGTTGCTGTACACCGGGTTCGACTCGTTCTCGAAGGTCTTCATCAGCCGCATCTCGTCACCGGTTCGTATCAGGCGGTATGCTTGCTCGATCGCCGAGCGGCTGTCGTTGAACGCCACCCGCCCCTTCGCCCCGCCAGCGCCGACGGTCTTGCAGTCCGGGTTGTCGTGCCGCCCGAACCAGTCGCGGTGCGGCATCGTGCCGTCGGGCCAACTCGCGACGACCCCCTCGGGCACTGCGTAGATCGTGAAACCTGCCCCACCCCTCTCCGGAGTCGATTCGATGACAATGTTCGAGGTCGCCGCCATCCGGCGGAGCGGCCGGTTGTCCTGAATGAACAGAAAGACGCCGGGCGGCGGCGTGTCGAGATTCAGCGTGATCCGCACCGGAACGTGGCGGTCGCCCGGCATCCCCATGTCCGCGAGGGCCGTGGTGCCCAGCAACAGCACCGCCGCCGCGGCGATCAGCCGGCTCATGGGTCGCCCCCGTTTCGTTCCCACCTTCACGACGCGCGAACCCGGCGGCATATTCCCGGCTCCTGTCCGCCAGGGCGGTCGCAGGCGGTCTGAAGCACCGCGGCCAATGTGTACTCCGGGACGTTGAACGGCACCCGGGTCGATTTCACAAATCGAAGCCGCCGATCCTTCGAATCGGTCAGCCTTCGCGGCCGCCCCCAACACACTCCACCGGCCCACCAGGGAGGGCACGACCATGACCGCGACCAACGAGATCATCATCCGCGACACCCACCGCGGGCTGAAGTACGTCGACGGCGTCCTCGCCGAGGTGCTCGGGCCGGGCCGGCACGAGCTGCCGCGGCGCCGGCTGTTCCGCCGCACCCCCAAGGTGGACGTGACCGTCGTGGATCTCCGCAACCGCGACCTCACCATCAAGGGGCAGGAGATCCTCACCGCCGACAAGGTGGCGATCCGCGTCAGCATCCTGGTGCAGTTCGCCGTCGTGGACCCGAAGGCGGCGGTTCAGGCCGTGGCGAGTTACGAGGACCGGCTGTACACCGACGTGCAGCTGGCCGCCCGCCGCAGCCTCGCCGCGATGACCCTCGAGGACATCCTCACGAACCGCACCCGGCTCAGCGACGACATCCTCCGCGAGGTGCAGGGCGCCGCGGCCGGGTACGGCGTGGCCATCGGCCGGGCCGACGTGAAGGACCTGGTGTTCCCCGGGAACCTCCAGGACATCATGAACAAGGTGCTCGCCGCCGAGCGGACCAGCGAGGCGCAGCTGGTGGAGGCCCGCACCCGCGCCGAGGTGCAGCGGATCGACGCGCAGACGAAGGCCGACGCCGGCCGCATCCAGGCGACGGCCGACGCCGAGGCGGTGCGGACGCGGGCCGAAGCGGACGCCGCGGCCGTGCGCGTGCGGGTGGAGGCGGAGCGGGAGGCGCTGGAGGAGCGGAGCAAGGGTGCGGCCGCGTTCACCACCCACCCGGCGCTGCTGCGGCTGGAGGAGCTGACCGCGCTGAAGGAACTCGGCAAGAACGCGAACGCGCGGATTTACCTCGACTTCGCGGAGGCGAAGAACGGGGAGGAGTAACTGATGTTGCCGCTTGCGGCTTCGCGCTGGGCGACGCGATGCCGCAAGCGGCAACGTCAGTTACTCGCCGGCCACCCGTTGTAAATCGGCCCGCGTCCCCTCGTAGGTCGTCGCGAACGCCAGCACGTCGGGGTCGGGCGCCACGCCTTCTGCGGCGCACGCCTGCGAGTAAATCGTCGGCCACCAGTTGGCGTGCTCGGTCAGGCCCTGCTCTTTCACCGTCGCCCAGTTGCTCAGCACGGCGCTCCACGCCCTGTCGCCGTAGTCGAGCGCCTCCTTCAGGCTGCCGAACTCGGGCACGTACCACTGCCGGCCGATCTGCGAGTGGAGCACCTCGTCGGCCCAGTCGAAGTCCTGGATCGTCGCCATCAGCGGCAGGCCGCTCTCTTGCGCCACCTCGAACTCGTAGCGCTTGCCGGTCCGCGGCATCAGCCCCTGCTCGATGAAGTACAGGACGCCGTGCCGCTCCATCGGGCTGCACTCGGTGTTCAGCCGGTACGACCAGTTGAAGGTGATGCGGGCCTGCGTCCAGTCGACGCCGAGGGCGACGAACCCGACCTCGCCCATCATGGCGTGGCGGGCCTCGTCCCACAGCTGGCGGGACATGTCGCGGTAGTAACCCCACGGCTTGCCGGGCGTCTGGGTGATGATGCTGGCCATCATCTCGGGCACGTCGATCTCGCGGAGCCGCTTGTAGAGCATCATCAGCGCCTTGGCGCGGGCCGGCTTCGCCTCGTCGTACAGGAACGCCTCCGCGTTCACCCCCTGGTTCCACGGGTCGGTGAACCGGGCGTCGCGCCGCGGCACGGGGTCGTACTGGTAGGGGGTCTTGGAGTAGCGGCGTTCGGGCACCGCGTCGGACGACGGCATTGTTCCGTCAAGCCAGCCGGCCGAACGCAGCAACTCGGACAGGTAATTGAGCCACTGCGAACGCTCATCGGAAATCGATGGGCCGATCGCTTGAATTGCAGCAGTCGCCCATTTCAGCATGTCTTCGAGTTCGAGAGACGCGAAGCGGAGTACACGCCGAGTCGGCGCATCGGTCAACGGATTCGTGTCTGCGTCGTACTCCGTCAACACGTTCGTGAGTCCGATCAGGGCGCTGCGGTAGCCGGCAATCAGCCATCCCGCCTCCGGTGCGCACAGAAGTTCGTCGAAGAACGCCTCCAGCGCCGGGTGCGGCACGTCGTCGAGGCCCAGCGGCGGCTCGCGCATCTCGCCGATGCGCGTCCGCAGGGCGGTGGCGTGCTCGGCGCACAGGTGGGCGTGGTGCGCGAACGTCGTCTTCAGTTCGTAGATCGGCTCCGCCGTGATGCGGGCGGTCAGGAGGTGGTGGAGGCGCTTGAACGCGTAGTGGAACCGCTTCAGCCGGCGGACGCACTCCTCGACCGACAGCCCCGGCTTCGCCGCGTCCTCGACCGAACACAGGCCGGCGAGCGGCGGGAGGTTCTTGTACGAGGTGTAACCGGCGAGCGGCTTGGGCTGCGACATGGGACGGCTCCGCGTGGTACGGGTAGTGTACCATCGAGGAGCGGGGTCGCGTCAGCGCCCCGTGCGTCCCCGCTGCTGCCAGCAGCGGGGACGCACGGGGCGCTGACGCGACCCCGCTCGGGAGCGGAATATGGCACCGCTGGCGTCACCCGCTCAGCTTGCCGCTCTCCGGCCAGCACGCCTCCACGTCCTCGAGGGTCGTCTCGACGCCCTGCGCCTTGAGGGCGTCGCACACCTGCCGCGCCGTCGCCTGCGGGCCGAGGCGGGCGTGCGTCTCGCACACCAGGCGCGGCAGGCCTGGTTCGGTGTGGTCGGTCAGTTCGTCGCGGGTCGGTTCGGTGGTGATGTCGAGCATCTTCTCTCCTCCGTGCACACGGGGCCGGCACAGGGATTGCAAAACCCGGTCCGTTCCGCCCCGTATTCAGAGGCCGCCATGAACCCGTTCCACCCGCCGGGCACGCCCGGACCCGGACAACCGGCAATCGACCCGCCGACGCTCCCGCCGGAGTCGGTGCCGCCGCGCGACCCCGGTAGCCCGGCCATCCCGCACCCGGTACAGCCGCCGTCGCCCCCGGCCCCCGAACCCGGCCCGCCACCGGCCTACGGGTAACTCACGTCGTATCCTGACCTTCTCCCACGAAGGACGACCGCCGATGGACGAGCTGAAGACGCTGGAATCGACCGCCCTCGCCGAACTGGCCGCGTGTGCCGACGAGCCCGCCCTCCGCGCCTGGAACACCAAGTTCTTCGGCGACAAGGGGCTGATGAAGGCCGCACTCGGCATGATCGGCGAGGTGCCGAAGGACCAGAAGGCCGCCTACGGGCAGGAGGCCAACCGCGTGAAGGTGGCGCTCCAGAGCGCCTACGACGCGGCGCTGGCGAAGGAGAAGGCCGCGAGCCTCGAAGCAGCGCTCACCACGAACCCGCTCGACGTGACGCTCCCCGGCCGCACCCGGCCGCGCGGCCGGCTCCACCCGGCGACGCAGATCCTCCGGCAGGTCACGCGCGTGTTCGCCGACATGGGGTTCGAGGTCGTCCGCACTCGCGAGGTCGAGACGGACGAGTTGAACTTCGAGTGCCTGAACATGCCGGCGCACCACCCCGCCCGCGACATGTGGGACACGTTCTTCACCGACCGCCCCGGTGTCGTGCTGCGGACGCACACCAGCCCGGGACAGATTCACGTCATGCGCGCCGCCGCGGGGAAGCCGGTGCGCGTGATCCTGCCGGGAATGTGCTACCGCAACGAGGCCATCAGCACGCGCAGCGAGATTCAGTTCCACCAGGTCGAAGGCCTCGTCATCGGCGACGGGGTGACGATGGCCGACCTGAAGGGGACGATCACGGCGTTCGCCCGGCGGATGTTCGGGCCGGAGCGGCAGGTGCGCATCCGCAGCAGCTACTTCCCGTTCACCGAGCCGAGCATCGAGGTGGACATCGACTGGCCGAAGGACGACCCGAACCGCGACCGCCTCACGAAGGGCACGGGCTGGCTCGAAATCATGGGCGCCGGAATGGTGCATCCCAACGTGCTGCGGGCCGGCGGGTACGACCCGGACAAGGTGACCGGCTTCGCGTTCGGCATGGGGCCGCAGCGGATGCTCATGCTCCAGCACGCGATCGACGACATCCGGCTATTTTGGCAGAACGACCTGCGCTTCCTGCGGCAGTTCTGAAGGCTGAATGCCCACCCGTTGCGGCGGGTGGGCGGCTATGGGGCGCTTCACCCGCCACGCCAGCCCGACGCGCTCCAGCGCCCAGATCGTGTACCAACTCACGTCGGCCTGCCACCACCGGAACCCGTGCCGCGCCGAGGTCGGAAAGGCGTGGTGGTTGTTGTGCCACCCCTCGCCCATCGCCAGCACCCCGACGAGCCAGTTGTTGCGGCTCGAATCGGTCGTCGGGTACGGCCGCGAGCCCCACACGTGGGCGACCGAGTTCACGGCGAACGTCGCCTGCTGCGTCACGAAGTGCCGCACGAGCCCGCCCCACAGGAAGCCGAGCAGCGCGTCGGTGGCGGTGCCGCCGATCAGGTACGCGACCGCGGCCGGCAGCGCGAGCCCGAGCAGGTACCATTCGAGCCAGTGGCGGTCGATGAAGGCGAGGTCGCGGCGGCGTGTCAGGTCGGGGACGGTGCGCGGGTCGTAGACGTACTGCTCGTGCAGCCAACCCATGTGGGCGTGCCAGAAGCCGCGCCAGTTGTCGGCGTGGAGGTGCGGCGAGTGCGGGTCTCCGGGGCGGTCGCTGTGGCGGTGGTGGTCGCGGTGGGTGGCTACCCACCAGAACGGCGCCGCCTGCCCGGCTGTGCAGCCGAGGACCATCAGCACCCACTCGACCGGCCGCACGGTGGCGAACGCCCGGTGCGTGAACAGCCGGTGGAAGCCAATCGTGACGCCGAGCCCGGACGCGAGCGCCATCAGGAACGCGGCGACGGCCACGTGCCGCGGCAGCCCGTAGACACAGGCAGCGGCGACGGCAGCAGGCGTACCGACGAGGGGGAGGACTTCGTGCGCCCAGCGGATCAGGCCCGCGCGGCTCGGGGAAGCGAGTGGTGACGGCACGCGAGCGGCTCCGGTCCGGGGAATGGACCATACCACCACGCGGCCGTAGCCGCTACGCCACCCCCAGACGTGCGTCCGACCGGTCGCCACGGCCGGCCGAAACTCACGGCGCCGGGCGGACCGCCCGCACAGTGTGGAGCGGGAACAGCTTCCACCCCGCGTCCACCTCGCCGAGCAGGCCCACCATCTGGCCCGTCTTGCCGTCACGCTCCCGAGTCAGCGGGAAGGCGACCAGCCGCTCCGGGCCGTCGGCGGGGGTCAACTCGGCGGCCGCGGTCTGCGTGTTCGCGTCCACCGCGACGAGCTCCAGCTTCTTGAAGGCTACAGCGTCCAGTTTCAGCGGCGTCCCCTTCCGTAGCGGCAGGTCGTCGGCCAGCCACTCGGCCGCGCCCGCCGCGTACAGCGCCTTCAGGTTCCGCACCGCGTGCGTCGGGTTCATCGCCTTCGGCTGCTCCACCGTCACCGCCCACGTCGCGCCGGCCGGTCTCGCCGGTAGCGGCACTGCACTGGTGAAGACGAGCGCCCGGAAGCCGTCCTTCCCGCCGCCGGCGAACTTGCCGGCCGCGCTGTCGAGCGCGCACGTGTTGATCCCCTTGAACTGAAGCGACCCCGCGAGCGGCGCTTGCAACCCCTGCACCGTCACGCTCAGGCTCAACTTCGCGTAGTCGTAGCGGAGCGCCGCGACAGCCGAGGCGGGAATCAGGGTCGTCACACCCTTCTGGAACGTCGTCGAATCCGGCTCGCGAAGCTCCAACGCCAGCGGGGCGTCCTTCGGGCCACCGAGCCAGCCGAGCCGCCGCACGCCGCCGGTGAACCGCACGCCGCTCACCGTCTGCTCCTTGCCCGCCGCATCGGTCAGGGTCGCTGCCCGGCCGTCGTCCGGTGCCGGCTGGCCGGCGGCGACGGCGGCGCCGAGCAGAACCCATCCCGCCGCGCGGACGCTGCGCCCCGTCATGCCGTGCCTCCGAAGTCAGGGCCGGTCTGAAATGGCCGACCGGTCGCTCATCCTGAGTGCCGGCCGGAATTGCGGCAAGGAAAAAACTGGTCTGCTGGTTACGGAGCCGCCTTGCGGGTGGGGTGCGAGCGCGACATAATCCACCCAACCGGACAGCGTCCTGTCGCTCGCCGGTACGCCGGTTGCCCCGTCACCCCGCTCGGAACGGAAACGGTCGAACCGTGGACGACATCTTCCTGCCCAGCGGCCGCCTCAGCCCCGACATCCTGGACGAGGCCACGGCCACCGTCCTACGGGAGTCGCTGGCCCACACCCGGGCCACAAACTGGGACAGCGTCCGCACCCCCCACCTGTTCATGGGCCTGCTCGCCGCGCCCGACAGCGGCGTCGCCAGCTGGGCCGGCCGACTGGGCGCCGACCTGCCGGGCCTGCTCGACCAGTTCCGCGACCTGTTCAACCAGGAGAACGCCGAACCGGTGCCGCCGCTGCTGTTGAACCGCGAGTTCCTGTCGGACAACGTGATCCGGCTGCTGCGCGACGCTCACGGCCGGGCCGCCGACTCGGGCCGCGACCGGGTGACCCCGATGGACCTGCTCATCACGCTGTTCACGACGCCGAACAGTATCGTGGCCGAGTGCTTCGAGCGGATCGGCGTGACGGCGGCGAAGCTGACCGAGTTGGCCGTGCTGGCGGAGCGCCAGGCGCCTGCGTGAGTGACAGCGGACTAACGATCGACCGACGAGCCGAGTCCCTTGCGGGGCTCGGCTCGTCGGCTTTCTGGTTCCTGCCAAAGCGCCCGCGCCGCCCGCCGCTCCTTCTGCCACATTGACACCGCGACCCACCCTCGCCGTCCGATTATATCTCGCAAACGTAATCCAATCCATACCTTGCGCCGTCATCGACCGCGCGGCACCGGCTTTGCTATCTCGCCGAGTACCGATTCCCTTACGTTCCCACCCTGGGCGGATCGAACCGATGGCATCCAAGCAACTCCAGTACGCCGACGACGCCCGGCAAAAGCTCCTCGCCGGGGCCAGCAAGCTCGCCCGCGCCGTCCGCTCCACCCTCGGGCCGCGCGGCCGCAACGCGGTCCTCGATAAGGGCTGGGGCGCTCCCAACGTCACCAAGGACGGCGTCACCGTCGCCGAGGACATCGAGCTCAACGACCCGTTCGAGAACATGGGCGCCCAGCTCGTCAAGGAGGCCGCCAGCAAGACCTCCGACATTGCCGGCGACGGCACCACCACCGCCACCGTGCTGGCCGAGTTCATCTTCCGCGAGGGCCTCAAGGCCGTCGCCGGCGGGCACGACCCGATGGCCCTCGTCCGCGGCATCCAGAAGGGCGTCGACAAGGTCGTCGAGGAGCTCCACAAGATCGCCGAGGAGATCGACCCGAAGGACTCCAAGAGCATCACCGAGGTCGCCACAATCTCGGCCAACAACGACCGCGACATCGGCTCGAAGCTGGCCGAGGCCATGAAGAAGGTCGGCGCCACCAACGGCGTCATCACCGTGGAAGAGGGCAAGGCCGCCGACACCGCCGTGAACGTCGTCCAGGGGATGCAGTTCGACCGCGGCTACCTGTCGCCGCACTTCGTCAACAACCCCGAGTCGGTCACCTGCGAGTTCGACAACCCCTACGTCCTGATCTTCGAGGAGAAGGTCAGCACGGTGAAGAGCCTGATCCCGCTGCTCGAGTGGGCCAGCAAGCAGAAGGAGCCGATGGTCCTCATCGCCGAGGACTTCGAGGGCGAGGCGCTGGCCACCCTCGTGCTCAACAAGCTGAAGGGCATCCTCCAGGTCTGCGCCGTCAAGGCCCCCGGCTACGGCGACCGCCGCAAGGCCATGCTCGAAGACATCGCCGTGTTGACCGGTGGGAAGGCCATCTTCAAGGACCTGGGGGTGCAGCTCGACGCCGTCTCCGACGGGCCGAAGGGCGAGAAGGTGCCCACGGTCGTCAGCTACCTCGGCCGCTGCAAGCGCGTCCGCATCGATGCCGAGAACACGACCATCACCGAGGGTAAGGGGAAGCAGGCGGCCATCGACGGCCGGGCCGAGCTGATCCGCAAGGAGATCGACAAGACCGACAGCGAGTACGACCGCGAGAAGCTGCAGGAGCGGCTCGCCAAGCTGGCCGGCGGCGTGGCCGTGATCAAGGTCGGCGGCGCCACCGAGACGGCCATGAAGGAGCGGAAGGCCCTGTACGAAGACGCCCTGGCCGCGACCAAGGCGGCCATTGCCGAGGGGATCGTCCCCGGCGGCGGCGTGGCCCTGCTGAACGCCCGGAAGGGGCTCGACAAGCTGAAGCTCGAGGGCGACGAGGCCGAGGGCGCCCGGGTGCTGTTCCGCGCCCTCGAGATGCCGTGCCGGATGATCGCCGAGAACGCCGGCAAGGACGGCACGGTGGTCGTCTCCAAGATCCTCAAGGCGAAGGACAAGAACCACGGCTACAACGCCGACACCGACGAGTACACCGACCTGCGCAAGGCGGGGGTGGTGGACCCGGTGAAGGTGACGCGGAGCGCCCTGCAGAACGGCGCGAGCGTGGCCGGCCTGCTGCTGACGACCGAGGCCATGATCGCCGACATCCCCGAGCCGAAGAAGGCCGGCGGCGGCGACCACCACCACGACGACCATGGCATGGGCGGCGGCATGGGTGGGATGGGCGGCATGGGCGGCATGGGCGGCATGATGTAACGCGGACCACGGCCCACCCGCCGCGGCGGGTGGGCTTCTCACACGAACACACACCCTCACTCACAGATACGTGGAGCCCCCGATGGCCAAGAAGGACGCCCCCCTGACCCTCCGCCCGCTCGACGACCGCGTCGTCGTGGAGCCGACCGACGCCGAGGAGAAGACCGCCGGCGGCATCCTGCTGCCGGACACCGCGAAGCAGAAACCGCAGCAGGGCAAGGTCGTGGCCGTCGGCCCCGGCAAGCTGTCCGACAAGGGCGTGCGCACCGCCGTCGGCGTGAAGGTCGGCGACGTGGTGATCTACGGCAAGTACAGCGGCTCGGACGTGGAGGTCAGCAGCAAGGAGCTGAAGATCCTCCGCGAGAGCGACATCCTCGCCAAGCTGGTCAAGTAAATCCAAAATCCGAACCTCACGCGGAGGCGCGGCCACGCAGAGATCGAGAACTCGGACCCTGGTTTTCTCTCTGCGTGGCCGCGCCGCCGCGTGAGCCCTCTTAAATAGGAACCATCCCCATGCCGAAGCAGTTGCTGTACACCGACGACGCCCGCAAGAAGCTCCTCCAGGGCGCCGAGAAACTGGCCCGCGCGGTTGGCGTCACCCTCGGGCCGACCGGCCGCAACGTCATCATCGACAAGTCGTTCGGCGGCCCCACCGTCACCAAGGACGGCGTCACCGTCTCGAAGGAAATCGACCTGCCGGACGCCTTCGAGAACATGGGCGCCAAGCTGGTCAACGCCGTCGCCCAGAAGACCTCCGACAACGCCGGCGACGGCACCACTACCGCCACCGTGCTGGCCCTGGCCATCTACCAGGAAGGCCTCCGGTACACGACCATCGGCGGCAACCCGATGGCCGTGAAGCGCGGCATCGACAAGGCCGTCGGCAAGGCCGTCGAGTACCTCGAAGGCACGCTCACCAAGCGTCTCACCAAGAAGGAGGAGATGCAGCACGTCGCCAGCATCTCCGCCAACAACGACCCGAAGATCGGCGCCCTCATGGCCGACGCCTTCGAGAAGGTGGGCAAGGACGGCGTGATCACCGTGGAAGAGGGCAAGACCTCCGACACAGTGCTCGACTTCGTCGAGGGGATGCAGTTCGACAAGGGGTACATTTCGCCGTACTTCGCCGCCAACAGCCCGGACCTGAAGTGGGAGCCGGAGAACGTCCTCGTCCTCCTCTACGAGAAGAAGCTCTCCAACGTCCGCGAGTTCCTGCCTCTGCTGGAGAAGGTGGCGCAGGCCCGCCGGCCGCTCCTCATCGTCGCCGAGGACGTGGAGAGCGAGGCGCTGGCGATGCTCGTGGTCAACAAGCTGCGTGGTCTCGTCGAGGTGTGCGCGGTCAAGGCCCCCGGGTTCGGCGACCGCCGCAAGGCGATGATGGAGGACATGGCCGTCCTCACCGGCGGCACGTTCGTGAGCGAGGACCGCGGCATCAAGCTGGAGAACGTCACCCTCGAGATGCTCGGCACCGCCGACCGGGTGAGCGTGGAGAAGGAGAACTGCACGATCATCGTCGAGAAGCTCGACAAGAAGCGGAAGGACGCGATCGAGGCCCGGGTGCAGACGATCCGCACCCAGATGGACCAGACCGAGAGCGAGTACGACAAGGAGAAGTTCTCGGAGCGGCTGGCGAAGCTCGTCGGCGGCGTGGCGATCATCAAGGTCGGCGCCGCGACCGAGGCCGAGATGAAGCAGACGAAGGGCCGCGTCGAGGACGCCCTCCACGCCACCCGCGCCGCGGTCGCCGAGGGGATCGTCGCCGGCGGCGGCACCGCCCTGCTCCGCTGCGTGCCGGTCGTGGAGGCGCTGGCCGAGAAGCTCAAGGGCGACGAGCGGAACGGGGCCGAGATCGTGGCCCGGGCGCTCCAGAAGCCGGTCCGCACGATCGCCGAGAACTGCGGCAAGGACGGCGCGGTGGTTGCCGACGAGGTGGCGGGCCAGAAGAACCCGACCTACGGTTACGACGCCAACAACGACGACTACGTGGACATGTTCAAGGCCGGGATCGTGGACCCGCTGCGGGTGACGCGGAACGCCCTGCAGAACGCCGCCAGCATCGCCGGGCTCATGCTGACGACCGAGGTGATGATCACCAAGATCGACGAGGACGACAAGAAGTCGAAGGTCGCCGGCGCCGTCGCGTGACGTTGGACAGAAGCTGTCAGCTGCTGGCTGTCAGCCGATCCGGGGGCCGGGGCGTGTTTCCAACCGCGTCCCGGCCCTATGATTTCTCTGGCCGACGGCTGAGAGCTTCTGGCTGGAACACATGGCGAAGCGCGACTACTACGAGGTGCTGAGCGTCACGCGGACGGCGACCGAGGTGGAGATCACCAAGTCGTACCGGAAGCTGGCGATGCAGCACCACCCCGACCGGAACGTCGGGGACGCCGAGGCCGAGGTCCGCTTCAAGGAAGTGACCGAGGCCTACGAGGTGCTGCGCGACCCGCAGAAGCGCGCCGTCTACGACCGCCACGGGCACGACGGCTTGCAGGGCGTCGGGGGCGGCGGCCAGGGCGTCGATCTCGGCGACCTGTTCGGCGACCTGTTCGGCGGACTGTTCGGCGGGGGCGGGGGCGGGCGCCGGCAGCGCGGCGGGCCGCGCCCCGGCCGCGACCTACAGACCGTCATCGACATCGACCTGGTCGAGGCCGCCACCGGCGTCACGAAGTCGCAGACGGTTGCACGCGAGGAGTTCTGCGCCCCCTGCAACGGCAGCGGGGCGAAGGCCGGTACGAAGCCGGCGACCTGCAAGCGCTGCGGCGGCCAGGGGGCGGTGCTCCTCAACCAGGGGTTCATCTCGGTCCAGCAGACGTGCCGGGCGTGCGAGGGGCGCGGGCAGGTCGTCACCGACCCGTGCGGCAGCTGCCGCGGCCGCGGTCGCGTCGAGGCCCGGCGGACGCTCGACGTCGAGATTCCCGCCGGCGTCGATACCGGCAACCGCATCCGCTACGCCGGCGAGGGCGACGCCGGCGACCCGGGTGCCCCGCGCGGCGACCTCGAATTCGTCATCCGGGTGCGCGACCACAAGTTCTTCCACCGCGACGGGCACAACCTGGTGTGCCAGTGGCCGGTGTCGTTCTCGCAGGCCGCGCTCGGCGGGCCGATCGAAATCACCACGCTCACCGGCCAAAAGGTCGTCCACGACCTGGCCCGCGGCACGCAAACGCACGAGGTGTTCCGCGTCTTCGGCCACGGCATGCCCAACCCCCGCGGCGGCCGCAAGGGCGACCTCCTCGTACAGGTGGTGGTCGAGACGCCGACGAACCTGAGCCCCGAGCAGGAAGAGTTGCTGCGGAAACTGGCCGAGACGACGAAGACGAGCGTGAGCGGCCCGCGCAAGGGGTTCTTCGGGAAACTGAAGGATCTGTTGGGCGGCGACACCCCTCCAACGGACGAGAAGAAGTAACAGGACCCCGCCGATGGCCGACCTGCCCGACGACCGCATCCCCGTGGACGCCGTTCCCTTCGCCGAGTTCGAGGCCGTGCGCACGAGGCTCGCCGCGGCCGAGGAGGACCTGGCGAACCACAAACTCCGGCTCGCCGACTTCGAGAACGCCCGCAAGCGGATGCTCCGCGACGCCGACGCCCAGCGGAAGTTCGCCGCCGAGGGGCTGATCCGCGACCTGCTCGGGGCGCTCGACAACCTGGAGCGTGCCCTCGCCGCCGCGAAGGCCGCGGGCGACGCCGGGCCGCTGGCGACGGGCGTGTCCGCGACGGCGAGCCAGTTCCTCGACGTGCTGAAGCGCAACGGCGTGGCGCGGATCGAGGCCGCGGCGGGCACCGCGTTCGACCCGAACGTCCACCAGGCGGTGTCGCAGCAGCCGACCAACGACTACGAGCCGGGGGCCGTCACGCAGGTGGTCGGCACCGGCTTCACCCTCCACGACAAGGTGCTCCGCCCGGCGATGGTGGTGGTGGCGACGGCGCCGCCCGCCGGCGGGAGCAGTGAGTAACATGCCCACCTACGACTACAAGTGCCACGCCTGCGGCCACACGTTCGAGGAGCTGCAGTCGTTCAGCGCCCCGGTGCTGACGAAGTGTCCGGCGTGCAAGAAGAACAAGCTCGAACGCCTGTTCGGCGGCGGCGGGGCCATCATCTTCAAGGGCTCCGGCTTCTACGAGACCGACTACGGCCGCGGCGGTCAGAAGAAGCCGGCCGACGACGCGCCGGTGGCGGACGCGAAACCCGCCGAGACGAAGACGGAGACGAAGGCCGAGAGCACGCCGAAGGCGGAGCCGGCCAAGAAGGGCGGGACGGCCAAGAAGGTGGATTAGTGCCGGCGGCACACCCCGCGAATTCCCGAAGTTCGGGTCGGGAGGGTCCGATGGATAAGGTGCGGTGCCCGATCTGCGACGCGGCGATGCCGGGGAACCGCAAGGACTACCCGGACTACCCGTTTTGCTCGCGTCGGTGTCGGCTCGTCGATCTCGGGCGCTGGCTCGGGGAAGGCTACCGCCTCGGCGGCCCCAATGCCACAGCCGACGACGACCGCTCCACCGACGCCGACGTCTCCCACTGATCCGGCCGCCCCGCGGCCGTTGAGAATACCTAGCACGAAGCCCGGGGCCGCCCCCGGGCTTCGTCAATTTCGGTCAGCGGAACAGGCCGATGTCCAGGGCGTTCGCCAGCGTCTTGTACACCCACCACGCTCCGCTCCGCCACTTCGCGTGAACCTTCGCCGACGCCAGTTGGCCCGGCTTCAGCGAGCCGTCCGGGTCGGTCAGTTCGACCTCCACCAGGTACGTCTGGGCCAGCGGCACCAACACGTTCGGGTCGGCGTCCGGCTTCACCGCCAGCGGGCCGCCGCCGCGCTGCGTCAGCTGGATGGGCACCGACGCCGCGTTCTGGTCCGGCAGCCGGCGCACCTTGCCGTGGAACTCGCGGTCGCTGCGGCCCTTCACGTACATCGTCACGTCCAGCTCGCCGCGGGCCGGCAGGTCTTCCTTCAGTACGCGGTACTCCTGCGGCGTCACCGGCACCCGCAGCACCAGCTTCGACGGGTCGCCGACCAGGAACACGGGCTGATTCTCGTTGTACCCGCGGTCGAACAGCTTGCCGGCCTCGTCGGCCTTCGGGGCGGTCGCCACCATGCCGTCGCGCGGCGCGCGGATTTCGGCCAGCCGCTTCTGCCGGCGGGCCAGCAGTGCCACCCGCTCGCCGGCCGTGCGTGCCTTCTCCTCGGCGTCGCGCGCCTGCTGCTCGTACCCCTTCAGCGAGTCGTCGTCGATCCGCCCGCGGTGTTCGGACACGGCGCGGGTCAGGTCCTCGAACGCCCGCCGCTGTTCGGACTGGTCGCTGACCGCGGCCGCCAGCTCGACCTCCAGCTGCTCGCTCTGGAAGGTGGCGAGCAGGTCGCCGGCGCGGACCAGCCGGCCGGGACGGGCGCCCGGCTCGGCCCGGACGAGGCGGGCGGGCTCGGGGAGCAGCACGGCCTCGGCGTGGGCCGGGTCGATACTCAACAAGCCCGTCTCGTGGACCCGGCTGACCGGCAGCGGTACGAAAAAGAACCCGGCGAGCAGGGCGCTGAACACGGCGATCGTGACGTAGACGCGTGGCGCTTTCATGTCCGGCAGTCGCCCCCGTTGACTGATGTTTTTCACGACCCGGTACGTCGGCCAGACGAAGATGGACAGCAGCGACATCACCGCCAGCATCTGGCTGAGGATCTTCAGCTTCGGCCCGAGTAGGTCGGCCAGGAACCAGAGGATGCTGAACGTCACCACCCACCGGTACACCCAGCTCACGACCGCGTAGGTGACGAACAGGACCTTGCGGCTCGGGGCCATGTACGCCTCCGGCGGCACCTCGACGCCCAGGCACTTCTCCAGGAACAGGTTGTTCAGGTAGCGGTTGGCCTTCTCGCGGAGGTTCGGGATTTCCAGCCAGTCGGCGAGGATGTAGTACCCGTCGAACCGCATCAGCGGGTTGGCGTTGAACACCACCGTGGACACCGAGCACAGCACCATGAGCGCCAGCGCCACGTTGTTCACGAACGGGTACGCCGGCGTGTACCACCACACGAACGTCGCGGCCGCGGCGATGACCAGCTCCACGTAGATGCCGGCGAAACTGATGATGATCCGCTTCCACTTGTCGGCCAGCGTCCAGGCGTCCGTCACGTTGCAGTAGAGCGCCGGGCTGAGGCACATGAGCAAGACGCCCATCTCGTGGCTCTCGCCGCCGAAGGCCTTACACGACAGCCCGTGCCCGAACTCGTGGATGATCTTCACCGCGCCGAGCGACAGCCACATGTACAGCACGGAGTTCCAGGTGAAGAACTCCTGGTACGCCGGGAGCTTGGCGTAGAAGGTGTTGAAGTGGAGCATCACGTGGAACACCGCCGAGAGCATGAACAACACGCTCACGACGAAGAACGTGGTGGTGAAGATCCACCACAGGTACTTGTACAGCCAATCCAGGATGCGATCCGGGTCGAACACCGGGATCTTCATGTACAGGATGTTGGTGACCGTCGCCAGCCGCTTCATGCGGCGCTGCTTCGCGCGGCGGTGGAACAGGTGCTTCCCGGCCCCGGCCTGCTCGTGCTGCACCAGGCCCGCCGTCACCAACTGCCGGGCGAAACTCTCCAAATCCTGTTGCTCGAGCCGCTGCGGCGTGAACTCCTCCTCGAACCGGTCGCGCACCTGCTCCATGGTGTGCTGGCCGTCGAACAGGCTGAAGACGAAGTACTCCTGCTTGTTGAACCGGTAGTAGCGGAGGCACACGGGGTCCTTGACGACGTGAAAGCCCTTGCCTTCGTACTTCTGCTCGAAGACCTGCAGGTCCGGCCGGACCTTGAGGCGGACCTGCTTCCGCCGTTCGGCCGGGTTGTTGAGATTCGTCGTCAGGTCCATGGCCGCTCAGGAGACAGGGGACGGGAAACAGGAGACAGGAAGATGTGAGGAACGGGTGTGTCCCCTGTCTCCTGTCTCCTGGCCCCTGGTTACTGACCCGGGTTGATGACGACCGTCGCGCCGGAGCGGTCGAGGAGGCCCAGCTCGCGGTTGTCCATAATGACGCGGACCGTCACCTGCCGGTTGTCCGAGGCGTCCACGTACTCCACGGTGCCGGTGTACGCCTTCCGCGTCGCCGGCGCCGTCCACAGGTGAACGGTGCCGCGCTCGGTGCCGACCGCCAGGAACTTGTGCTGCGCCGTCGGGCTGAACTCGGCGGCCGTCACGGCGACGCGGCCGGGGGTAAACAGCCGGGCGGCCTCGGCGGCACGGCCGCCGGCCGGCGGCACCGTCCACACCTGGAGGCCGCCCTTCAACTCGCCCTCGCCGCCGGCCGTCAGTAGCAGCGAGTCGTCGCGGTTGAACACGGCCAGCGCCGCGAACGTCGCCGTCGGGCCGACGTTCTGCACCGTCCCGGCGGTCTGCCGGTCGGCGAGGCAAAGCAGGTCGAGGCGGTTCTTGTCGTGGTCGAACACGACCCGGCTGCCGTCCGACGACACGCCGAGCACGTCCACGGCTCCGGTGCGGTGGTCGATGGTGCGGGTCACGGCGGCCTTCTCGGCGCCGAGCTTCCACACCTTCAGGCTGCGGTCGCGCGACGCCGTCACGAGCGTGCCCTGCGGCGTGAACTGTAGGCTCGTCACCGCGTCGCGGTGCTCGTTCGCCGACAGCGAGTAGAGGTGCTTCCACGCGGTCGCGTCCCACACCCACACGTCGCGGCCGGCGGCGGTCGCCAGGAACTTGCCGTCCGGGCTGAAGGCGATGGCGCCCACCGCGGCGGCGTGGGCCTTCTCCAACTCCTTGCCGTCGCTGGGGATGCCGTCGGCCTTCGATACGTCGAAGACGCGTAGCTTGCCGTCGTCGGCGCCGGTGACGGCCACGGCCGGGACGCCGGCCGGGCTGCACGCCACGCTGCGGACGGCGACCGGGTGGGTGAGGCTGACGGCTGCCCCGTTCGGGGTGGTGGCGTCCCACGCCCGGCCGGTGCCGTCGGCGCTGACGGACACGACGATCGGCCGCTGCGGGTCGGAGGACACGGCCAGCCCGGTGACGGCGGCCTTGTGCAGCGGCAGCGTTTTGGTGGGGGCGCTGGGGATGGCCGGCTCGACGGTCACGGTCATGCCGCGGCGGACCAGTCCGGCGTACTGCACGTCGAGGAACCCTTCGAGCCGTACCTGGTCGGTGCCCTGGATTTCCAGGATTTTCTCGCCGGCCTTGACGAACTCGGCGGGGTGCTTGCTCTTGGCCCGCACGGTGCCGTTGATCCGGCTGTAGATGCGGTGCTTGAGGATCATCACCTGCGCCTCCTCCAACTCGGAGATGGACTTGGCGATGGTCTGCCCGGCCTGGGCCAGGTTCTCCTGGAACCGCGTGAGCGTGATCTGGTCCTGGAGTTCGTCGCCGCGCGACGAGCCGCCGTCCGCCCGGGCCTTCTTCGTCAGCACGAGCTTTTCGAGCGTTAGCTTCACGCCCTCGTTGGCGGACTCGATGACCGTGTCCGCGGCGGCCTTCGACGCCAGCGCGGCCTTCTTCCGGGCCTGGAAGAGCTGGTCGTCGAGCATGGTGATGAGCTGCCCGGCTTTGACCGTGTCGCCCTCCTTCAGCCGCCGGTACTTCGGCAGCTTGGCCAACTCGCTCGGGTCGTAAATCACCTCGTCCTTGCCGTCCTTCCCCTTCACCGTGACCTGCTTCAGGCCGGCCAGGTCGCGCGGGTGGTAGACGAGATTCACGTCGCCGGCAGGAATGGCGTCGTCGCGGACGGCGAGCAGTTCGATGGTCCCGTCCACCTCGGCGGACACCATCTGGCGGTCCTCGTACTGCACGGTGCAGTTCGGGACGATGAGCGGCTCGCGGCCCGTGAACGGGGCCAGCTCCAGCTTCTTGTCCGGCTTGGTGGCGTAGAGCGGCGCGCCGACGTCCACGCTCGGGTTGTCGGCCAGCTGGGCGGCGCCGGGCGGCTTGCCCGGGTCACTGCTGCTCCCGCGACCGCAGCCGACGGCGAGGATGCTGGCAAGGAGGAGGAGGCGGGCACGCATGGCGGTTCCCTCGGGGAACGGGGTACGGGGGTCGTGTCCTGGGTGCCCCCGGCGCCGGCCGCTCGGCCGGGGGACGTGGGGCGGGTTGGCGTGCATCGATCCGGCCGTTCGCCGGGTCAGAACCAGAAGATCACCTTCTCGTAGAACCACTCCCAGACGCCGTGGAACATGCTGTAGCCGAGGGCGTGGTCGCCGCAGCGGACGCGGGTGCGCACCTCCAGGCCGGTCACGAACTGCTGCTCCGGGATGCGGTACTCGGCCGGCATGTCGTCCAGGTTCAGCTTCACGTAGGCCGTGACCACCGGCTCGTTCTCGTCGTGCTCGTCCTTCACCGGCACGGCCTCGGCCGCCACGTCGTCCTGGTACAGCCGGCCGCGGAAGCGGTCGTCGGGCATGCTCGCCAGCAGCACGTCCACGTCCAGGTACGGGCGGCCGCCGGCGTCCTTCTGAATCTTCGGGTCGGCGAACGCCCGCATCACCTGGCCCACGTTCCGCTGCGGGATCTTCAGCTCGACTTGCCACGCCCCTTCGAGGTTGCCGACCCGCAGAATCTCCTCGCTCGGGCGGATCGTGCGGCCGACCAGGTTCTCGCGGCGGTCGTCGTTGAGCACCGTCCACTTGCTCGCCCCGACGGGGCGCTTCAGCCGGCGGTCGAAGTCGTCGGTCTTGGCGACGAACCAGCCCGGCCGGGCCTGCGTGGCGTTGAACGCGCTGTCGAGCGAGCCCATGTTCTTCCGCGAGCTGTCCACCGACAGCTGGGCCAGGCTCTCCTCCGCGCTGACGCGCAGCCGCTCCTCCAGCGACAGCCGGGGGTTGCCGAGCATCCGGGCCGCGGTGTCGCGCTTGGCCTGCGCCTCGTTCACCTTCGACAGCAGGCTGCGGTACTCCCCTTCGAGTTGCGCGTCGTGCAACTCGGCGACGGCGTCGCCGGGGAGAATCTTGTCGCCGGGGCGGACCAGCACGCGCCGGATCTGCCCCTCCCGCGGGGCGTACACCTTGGCGATTTCCACCGGCTGCATGTGCCCCTTGGCCTCCATCCGCAGCGGGTACGGCACCACGATCATGCACGCGAGCAGGACCATCGCCGCGACGACGCCGGCGATGGTGTAAAAGCGGGCCTTGCCGCCGAGCCCCTCCTGCACCTTCGCGATCGGCCACCACAGGAATTTCAGCGGCACCCGCTTTAGCTCGGCGGCGTTGTACAGGGCCGGGGCGGCGTGCTTGGCCACCAGCTCCAGCCGCTGCGTCATCGGCGCCGCGTCCTCGGGCGGGTTGAAGCTCTCCAGCACGAGCACCGACCGCGCCGGCTTCGACTGGTCCTTCTCGCGCTCGTCGCGGATCGGCTGCACCACCAGCAACTTCGGCTGGCTCTCGTTCAGGTACTCGTCGAGCGAGTACGACACGTCCGGCGGCAGGCCGGCGTCCTTGACCCCCTTGAACGTCAGCGTCTCGCCCCACGCCACCACGGATTCCATCAGCTTCCGCAGCCGGCGGACGTGCGTGCTGGCCTTCTCCACCACGTCGGCGCCGCTAACGGCCTCGACAGTCACCTTCTTGCGGGCGTACCGGACGCCGACACACAGCCGGTCGCACTCGATCAGCTTGCGCCCCTCGTTGGCGACGTGGTACGCCACCTCGGTCGGGTTCAGGGTGCCGTGGACGAGCCGGGCGAAGCCTTCGACCTGGGTGAACGTGCGCTCGATGCCGGTGGCGCTGCGGGCGTTCGAGAACTGGTGGTACTGGCTGGCGTACCCGGCCATCTGGAACGTGTAGTTCAGGAAGGTCGGGTAAAGCTTCGGGTCGAGGGCCGGGTCCTGGAACACCTCCAGCACGCCGAGGGCGGTCTTGTCTGGGGTGACGATCGGGGCGAAGAGCGCGAAGTAGTCGGTAAGGTTCGCCGCGGGAATGCTCGGGTCGCCGGCGGCCGCAGCTGGGGCGGCCTGGTTGGGGGCGAGGCGGCCGTTCGGCTCCAGCATCAGCGGCCGCGGCGGCGCGGCCTGGAACACCTGACGCAGCACCTCGTTGTGGCACTGGCGGCCGCCGCGGCGGTTTTCCAGCCCGACCGACTCCAGATTCACCTGGCAGGCGATCTGGAGGAAGCCTTGCGGGGTGCGCAGCCAGACGGCGCCGGCGGGTGCGTCGATGGCGGCGAGGGTGCGGTTGAGGAACTGCTGGTAGAAGTCGGCGGGTGAGAGGGCAGAGCCGGCAAGGCGCGACGCGGCCTCGAAGGCCTCTTCGATCTGACGCCCGTACCGGTTCTTGGGGTCATTCTGACCACCGGAGCTGCTGCTGCTGCCGCTGGCGGAGGACTGGGTCGGCGTCACGGGGAGACCTCGCGTGGCGGCGGTAGGATCGGCAAATCCACTACTAGCATAACGCCGGCCCCCCCCGGAGCAAGCGAACCCGGCGGCCGGCCGGCGCGTTCGGCACGCCCGGCGGAAAGCTGTACCGCCTGGGCGAACGTCGCGCTCTCCCCTTTGAACCGTCTGGGCGAACGTCGCGCTCTCCCCTTTGAGCGGGGTACCCCCTCCCGACGATTCAGAGGGGCGGGGGGTTTTTCCGTGCGAGCTCTCGGCTCACCGGTCCGGGTGCTGATTCTCCCACGTCAGGATGTGGTGCATCAGGTCCGGCGCCTCCAGGTCGCTCGGCGGCAGCGGCCACGCGAACCGCTCGGCGGCGGCCAACTGCGTCGCCGAGCCGCGGCCGTGGGGCTCGTTCCACAGCTGCACGAACCGGCTGATCGCCCGCCCCCGCCGGCACAGGCGGCGGACGCACGACCACGCGTCGTCCTCCGTCCGCGACGCCTCGGCGAGCAACTCCGTCCAGTCGGTCACCCACTCGACGAGCATCTTGGCCTCGATGTCCCCGAGCCCCCGGGTCAGCGCCTCGTCGCGGAGGACGTGGCGGAGCATCGGGTCACACGGCGTCGGCATGAACGATCCCCCGGCGTGATCCGGCCCCGCGGGCGGGGCGGCGGTTCCCCGCCGTTCCCCCACCCGCCCGCGGGCGCCCCTCCCCCAACCTTCGTGCGTGATCGTGCGGACCGGGGCGCGTATAACGGCCGGGTGCGGCACTCGCAAGCGCACATCCCGCGCGGCGCGCCCGCCGCCGCGGGCGGGCGTTCCGGCCTTTCCCACACCCTCCCATCCCACCCATCATGCTGTCGTTCCTCGCCGGGCTGGTCGTGCGCCTGTTGGTCCGGTTCCGCGCCTACGGCCGCGACCGGGTGCCGCCCCGCGGTGGCGTCCTGCTCGTCGCCAACCGCGTCGGCCCGCTCGACCGGCTGCTGCTGCGTGCGGCCTGCCCCCGGGGGGTGCGCGTCCTCCCCGACCGCGGCTACGACGTGGCCGAAGTCGCGGCGGCGCTCGACGGCGGCGGGTGCGTCCTGCTGTTCCCCGAGGGCGGAGTCACCGGCAGCGGCCACCTCCGCGCCTTCGGGAGTGACCTCGACGACGTCCTTGCCGCGACGACAAAAAGTGTGGACGTCGTGCCGGCGTGCGTGGGTGGGCTGTGGGGCGGCCGGTGGAGCCGGTCGCCGGGGCGGCACACCGACGCCGCCGGCGTCTTGTTCGGCGAGCCCCTGCCGAAGGCGACCCCGGCCGCAGAACTGCGGTTGGCCGTCGAGGTGCTCCGCGCCGAGCTGGCGCTGAAGCTCAGCGACTTCACGCCGCTGGTGCATCAGGGCTTCGTCCGCGCGGCGGTGTCGTTCCGCGGCCTGTTCCGGCCGGCGGTCATCGACTACGCCGCCGGCGAGAAAACACTCACCGGCGGCAAGCTGTTCGTCGGCGCCGTCTGCGTCACGAACTACCTCCGCGGCCGCGTCGGCGACGCGCCGAACGTGGGCGTGTGGCTCCCCACGTCGCTCGGCGGGGCACTGGCGAATCTGGCAGTCGCCTTCCTCGGCCGCACGTCAGTGAACCTGAACTACACCGCCGGCAGTGGCTCCGTCACCTCCGCCGCGCGGCAGGCGGGGTTGAAGGTCGTCGTCACCTCGAAGCGGTTCCTCCTGCGCTTCCCGCTGGAGTTGCCCGACGACATTCAACGAGTCTACCTGGAGGACGTGCTGGCCGCGGTCACTAAGGGGCAGCAGACGCGCACGTTCCTCATGGCCCTGCTCCTCCCTGCCTGGGTCATCGAGCGGTTCGTACTGGGCCTGCACCGCCACAAGCCCGACGACGCTCTCACGATCGTGTTCAGCAGCGGCAGCACCGGCGAGCCGAAGGGCGTGGTCCTGACGCACCGCAATATCGCGTCGAACGTGGACGCCGCGGTCCGCACCATCCGCATCGAGCCGACCGACACGCTGATGGGGGTGCTCCCCTTCTTCCACAGCTTCGGCTACACGGTCTGCTTGTGGGCGCCGCTGGTCGCGGGGGCGACGGTGATTTACTCGCCGGACCCGCGTGCCGCGAAGGAGGTGGGGGCGATCGTCAAGAAGCACGGCGTCACCATCCTCCTCAGCACGGCGACGTTCCTCCGCATCTACCTCCGGCGCAGCGAGGCCGACGACTTCCGCTCCCTCCGCATCCTGATCTGCGGGGCGGAGAAGCTGCCGGTCAAGCTCCAGGACGAGTTCGGGGACCGGTTCGGCGTCCTGCCGCTGGAGGGGTACGGCTGCACCGAGCTGTCGCCGGTGGTATCCACGAACCTCCCCGCCGTCACGGTGGACGGCGAGGTCCAGGAGTGCAACACCCGAGGCACCGTGGGCCGGCCGGTCGTCGGCGTCGCGGTGCGGGCGTTCACGCAGGAGGACCGCCGGCCGCTACCGACGGGCGCCGAGGGCGTGCTGTGCGCGAAGGGGCCGAACGTCATGGCCGGCTACCTCCACCAGCCCGAGAAGACGAAGGAGGCCGTGCGCGACGGCTGGTACAACACCGGCGACGTGGGGCTGGTGCGGCCGGACGGGTTCGTCCAGATCACGGGGCGCGTGAGTCGCTTCGCCAAGATCGGCGGCGAGATGGTGCCGCTGGAGCGGCTCGAGGACGAGCTACACGACCTGTACGGCGGCAGCGACCGCGTGCTGGTGGTGACCGCGGTGCCGGACGAGAAGCGCGGCGAGCGGCTGGTTGTACTGGCGCTGTCGGAGGCGGAGGAGCGCGTCCGGTCGCTGCTGGGGCAGCTCGGGGGCCGCGGACTCCCGAACCTGTGGATTCCGGACCCCCGCGACTGCTACCCGGTGAAGGAGCTGCCGGCGCTCGGGAGCGGCAAGCTCGACCTGAAGCGCGTCGGCGAGTTGGCGCGGGAGCTGACCGCGAAGTGACGCCGCTTGCGGCGATGCCGCGCCTACGCGGCATCGCCGCAAGCGGCGGCAGGTTCAGAACTGCACCGCCATCTGCACGAACAGGCCTTCCAGCGACAGGTTCGCCGGCGTCGGCACGAACCGGCCGCGGCCCACGTCGTCGGTGAACCGCGGCTGGTCGATCAGCCCGAACCAGTGCGTGATCTCGTACCCGGCCCGGACCGTGAACGTGCGGTACTGCCAGCCGCCGCCGACGCCCACGGACGTGAACGGCACCACCTTCTGCACGTCGTACCGCGTGTTGGCAAAGATCGCCCCGCCGTTGCCGTTCGCCTCCAGCAGCGGGTTCTCCGAGTTCCCCGTCAGCAAGCCGCCGTTGGCCTTGCCGTAGAGGTGGAAACCGTTCCACCCGGCCCACACCGCCTCGCCGCCGACGACCGGCCCGAAGCCCTGGAACTGCGACCCGGCCGAAACCTGTGCCTGCCGGGCGTCGATGCCGTCGTAGTAGGCGTTGAAGCTCTGCTGGATGTTGGCGAACCGCAAGCCGCCGAGCATCCGCAGGGCGACGTGCTCGCCCACCACGAACCGCCGGGCGACCAGCGCGTCGTACACGTTGTAAACGAGATTCGCGTCGGCCGCGGCGAACGACACGGTGTCCGTCAGGCCGGGTCGCGTGAGCGTCGGCAGCAGCGCCTGCCCGGGGCCGGCGCCGATCGCGTCATACGCATTGGACCGGAAGTACGTGTAGCCGGCGAGGACTTCCCAGTGCGAGTGGCCGAGGCGGTAGCCGAGTTCGGCGCGGACGCCGGTGCGCAGCTCGTAGTTCAAGCTCTGCACGGGGCCGTTGGTAACAAGCCCGCCGGCGGTGCTGGGGATGGCGAAGTCGAACGCCCCACGCCGCGGCCGCAGCAGTAGGAAGTCGGCGCTGGCGTACCAGCCGCCCTCCTCGGGGTACGACGGCAGCAGGTTCCCCGGCGTCTCGTGGTGCCCGGCGTGCCCGTCGTGACCGCCCCCGTGGCCGTTCATGCCGTGGGCGGGTTCGTGGTGCTCGAAGCCGGGCGGCGTCAGGTCTTTCACCCCCGACAAGTTCGGCTCCGCGTGCGCCGGCGGCGCGGACGGCGGAGCGAGTGGAGCGGCGGGGAGAGTCTTGATCGGTGCCGCCGGGATGGCCGGCAACTCCTTCGGTGGGTCGGCCTTTGCCGCCGCCGGTAGGATCGCCGGCACCCGCGGCTCGACGGTGTCGCCGATCCGCACGGTACCCGGTGGGTACGCCCCCGGCGCGAGCGGCGCCTGGGCGTGGGCTTGCGCGCCGGACCACAGCAGCCCCGCCGCGACGACCAGCACCCGACCGTTCCCCCACGGCATGGGCCGCCCTCCGTCCAGGCACAGTTCCGACAGTTAAAGCCCGGCCATACCGCGGACCGGGAACGAATCAACCCCACTTCCGGAACGTGAGTCGTGAGACGCGACGAACGCCAACCGGCGGTCGTCGGCCGCGCGGGAACGCGGTGCGACGGCCGCCGGCGGCGGGGTGTCGAGTTCCGGCACAAACGTGCCCGCCGGCCCGCGCCCGTCGGCCGAGGGGTTTGCGGGCTCGAAACCCGCTCCAGTCGCCCGGACGACCGGACCCCCCAGCGCCTCCTGACGGAGGACAGACCGCGCGGTCGCGGTTGGGGACTCACGGGCCGGGTGTGGTTAACCGACCGAACTCGGCTGCCGCGGTCCGGGCCGCAGCGAGCGCCGGTCTGAACCACACCCGACACCACACACACACTATACGGAACATCCGTTCACTAATCAAGCCCCGTCGCGACTTCTTGGGCCACCAGTTCGCGCCGGGGCGGATTCAGTCCCCGCCGCAGCGGCGGCGCGAAATCCCACCAAATACTGGCCGGTCGTGGAACCCGGCCGCGGGAGCTCCCACAATTGGGATGCCGTCCGCGCCAAGGATGCCGCCATGTCGTTCAGCGACCCGTTCGGGACGGGCCGGCCGCCGACGCCCCCGCGGTTCGACCCCAACGCCACCCGCCGCAACGCCGACCCGGAACGGACCGTCCGCCGGCCCGGCAACGACACGCCGAGCCCGTTCCCCGGCCTCGGCGGGTTCGTCGTCCCCGGGTTCGAGGTGCTCGGCGAAATCGCCCGCGGCGGCATGGGCGTCGTGTTCGCCGCCCGCGAACTGGCCCTCGGCCGCGAGGTCGCCATCAAGACGCTACTGCCCGAGTTCAGCGGCGACGCGCTGGCCGCGGCCCGGTTCGCAGCTGAAGTTCGCACGACCGCCCGGCTGCCCCACCCCGGGGTGCCGCCGGTGTACCGCCTGGGCCTGCTCGCCGACGGCCGGCCGTTCATGGCCATGAAGTTGATCCGCGGCCGTACTCTCGCCGCCGTGCTGGCCGCGCGCTGGCAGCGGCCGCCGTCACGCTCCACCGCCGACCTGGACCTCACCGCGCCCGACTCGCCGGGCGCCCTGCAAATCCTGGAGCAGGTGTGCCAGGCGGTCGGGTTCGCACACGCCAGGGGCGTCGTCCACCGCGACCTGAAGCCGGCGAACGTGATGGTCGGCCCGTTCGGCGAGGTGCAGGTCATGGACTGGGGGCTGGCCCTCGACACCAGGGCGTGCCGGCCCGACGACCTGGACCCCGTGCCGAACGCCGCCACCGGGCCGGACCAGGTCATCGTCGTGCACCGCTCGATGTTCGTGGCCGAGGGGACGCCCGCGTACATGGCCCCGGAACAGGCGCGCGGCGGGGCGGTGGACGCGCGGGCCGACGTGTTCGCGCTCGGCGGCGTGCTGTGCGCCATCCTCACCGGCCGGCCGCCGTTCACCGGCCGCGACGCGGACGATGTGCTGCGCCGCGCCCGCGTCGCCGACCTGTCCGAGGCCTTCGACCGCCTCGACCGCTCGGACGCCGCCCCGGAACTGATCGCCCTGGCGAAGGCGTGCCTCGACGCCGACCCGGACGAGCGCCCGCCGGACGCCGGCGTTGTGACCGGCATCCTGATCGCGCACCGCACGGGCTTGGAGGAGAAGTTGCGCGAGTTCGACCGCGAGCAGGCAGCCGCCCTGGCCCGCAGCGGCGAGGCGCGGAAGACGGCGTGGGCCGCCGCGCGGGCGGAGTACGAGGCGGCCGCGCGCGGCCGGATGTGGCGGGCGGTGGTGGCCCTCGCGGTGCTCAGCAGCGCCCTCGCCGCAGGGCTGGCGCTGACGCACATGGCACCCGAAGCGCCGAGCCGCGGCGCCGGGTGTTCGCCTTGACACCCGCACGACGGCGGGTATAGGCGCCGGGTTCCGTGGGCTCTTGCCACGGGTCTGGGGGTGCCGCATGGACGCGGGCGACAAGCCGGTTTCGCTCCGCTCGGCCGTCGCCGGGCTGGCCGTGTTCGCCGCGCTCGTCGGCGGGCCGCTCGGCTTCTCGCTTTACGTCGCCGCCGCCGACGCACCGCCCGGCACCGCGCGCGTCGGCGGCGACCCGCCGCCCGGCGCCGCTCGCATCACGCCCGACCAGCCCGTGACTCCTGCCGCGGCCGCGGTGCCGCGGCCGGTCGTGCCGCGGAACGTCATCCTGCCGCACGGCGACGGCACCCGCGACCTCCAGAACCCGAACTGGTCCACCGACCCGACCGACCCGTTCCCGATGCCGCCGGGGTGGGCCAACGTCCGCCTCATGGAGCAGACCGCCGCCGAGGCCGCGGCCAAGTCCGCCGGCTGCGTCGGCTGTCACCAGACCGTCGGCGACCCGCACTGCAAGCCGACGCTCCGCATCGGCTGCACCGACTGCCACGGCGGCAACGCCAGCTGCGCCGTGAAGGAGTTGGCCCACGTCGCCCCGAGGAACCCGCACCTGTGGCCGGCCGGTGGGGCGAACCCGGTGCGGTCGTACACGCTGCTCAACCACGAGTCGCCCGAGTTCATCCGCTTCGTGAACCCCGGCGACTTCCGCGTCGCACACATCGGCTGCGGCACCGCCGGCTGCCACCCCAAGGAAGTGCAGACGAACCGCAAGCAGATCATGGCCACGGGCTGCATGCTGTGGGGCGCCGCGGCTTACAACAACGGCACCCTCCCCTCGAAGCCCGCGCTGCTCGGCGAGGCCTACGGCATGGCCGGGGCGCCGCTGATGCTCAAGACCCACCCCGCGCCGTCGGAAGAGGAACAGAAGCGCGGCGTCATCGCGGCGCTGTACCCGCTGCCGCGGTTCGAGATGAGCCAGCCCGGCAACGTCCTCCGAATCTTCGAGCCGGGCGGCCGCTTCCTCCCCGAGATCGGCATCCCGGAGCGCCTGGAAGAACCCGGCCGGCCGCGCACGCGCCTCAGCCTCCGCGGCCTCGGCACGAACAACCGCACCGACCCCGTCCTCGTGAGCGCCAACAAGACGCGCCTGTTCGACCCGACTCTGAACATGCTCGGCACCAACGACAACCCCGGCGACTACCGCAGCAGCGGCTGCTCGGCGTGCCACGTCGTCTACGCCAACGACCGCTCGCCGGTGCATTCGGGGCCGTTCGCCAAGTACGGCAACCGCGGCATGAGCGCGAACACCGACCCGATGATCCCGAAGAACCAGCCGGGCCACCCGATCGACCACAAGTTCACGAACAGCATCCCGGTCAGCCAGTGCATGGTGTGCCACACGCACCCCGGCACCACGGTCATGAACAGCTACATCGGCTACATGTGGTGGGACGAGGAGAGCGACGCCCACCTGATGTACCCGGCGAAGCAGAAGAACCCGACCGGCGAGGAGCTGGTGCGGTCGATGCTCCGGAACCCGAACGAGTCCGCGGCCCGCGGGCACCTGTCGGACCCCGAGTTCACCGCCGAGTTGTCGAAACTGAACCCGCACACCAAGAGTCAGTTCTTCGGCGACTTCCACAGCCACGGCTGGGCCTACCGTGCGGTCTTCAAGCGCGACCGGCACGGCAACCTGCTCGACCACAAGGGCGCGCTCGTCGGCCCGCCGTCGCCGCAGCTGTTGGCCGCGGGCGTGGACTGGCCGAACAAGGCCCGCGAGTTCCACAAGGAAGACAAGCAGAAGGAGTTCGCCGACCCGGTGGCCGGGCCGAAGGCGGCGGTGAAGGCGGAGGCGGCGCACAACGACTGCCGCAGCGGCATGCCCGTGCACCTCATGGACATCCACATGGAGAAGGGGATGCACTGCGTCGACTGCCACTTCTCGCAGGACATGCACGGCAACAACCGCCTCCACGCCGAGGTCCGCGCCGCCACGGAAATCGCGTGCATCGACTGCCACGGCACCGTGACCAAGCACGCCACGCTGAAGACCAGCGGCCCCGCGTCGTACACGTCGTCGGAGGAAGGCGGCCGCAACCTGCTGGCGATGAAGACGCCGTTCGGCAAGCCGCGGTTCGAGGTGCAAGACCTGCCCGGCGGCGGGAAGCGGTACTTCCAGAACTCGTGCGTCGAGCCCGGCCTCCGCTGGGAGGTGGTCCAGACCCGCGACGTGATCGACCCGACGCACGCGCGCTACAACGCGAAGGCGGCGCTGGCCAAGACTGTCCGCTTCAACGCGAAGACGGGCCAGCTCGAATGGGGCGACATGGACGCGCTCGAGGGCGGGGCCGAGTGCGCCGCGCACGGCAACAGCAACATGAGCTGCATCGCCTGCCACTCGGCGTGGAACCCGAGCTGCTTCGGCTGCCACCTGCCGCAGCGGGCCAACATCAAGGCGCCGAACCTTCACGCCGACGGCGACGTGGGGCGGAACTACACCGCGTACAACTTCCAGACCCTCCGCGACGACGTGTACATGCTCGCCCGCGACGGCGACGTGACCGGCAACAAGATCAACCCGAGCCGCTCCAGCTGCGCCATCCACGTCACGTCGCAGAACGGCAACCGCGAGACGATCTACATCCAGCAGCAGACGGTCAGCGCCGAGGGCTACAGCGGCCAGGCGTTCAGCACGAACGTGCCGCACACGGTGCGCGGCAAGGGCGTCCGCGAGACGAAGCAGTGCACCGACTGCCACCTCTCGCAGCGGAACGACAACAACGCCTGGATGGCCCAGCTGATGATGCACGGCACGGGCTTCGTCAACTTCGTCGGCAAGTACGCGTGGGCGGCGGCCGGCGAGGAGGGGCTGTTCGGCGTGAACGTGGCCGAGTCGAGCGAGCCGCAGGCCGTCTACGGCACCGACCTGCACCGCTACGCCTACCCGGACCACTACCGCAAGCACGTCGAGCGCGGCGGGCTGCTGGAGTTCTCGCACGAGCACCCGGGCCGCGACGTCCTCACCGGGCTCGTCCGGCCGTTCAAGAAGTCCGAGGTGCTGATGGTGCAGAACCGCGGCGAGTACCTCTACGCCGCGTGCGGCGACGCCGGCGTCCGCGTGTTCGACATCGCGTTCATCGACCACAAGGGCTTCGCGGAACGCATCACCACGGCGCCGGTGTCGCCGGCCGGTCAGCGGTTCTACCTGCCGAGCCGGTACGCCACCTACGTGGCGGCGCCGTGTACGCCGGCCGTGGACCCGACCCGCAAGATGAGCCCGGGGAACAAGGAGCAGCCGATCCACCCGCTGTTCGGCTACCTGTACGTGTGCGACAAGTACGAGGGGCTCATCGTCACCGGCGCCGCCTCGACGCTCGACGGCAACCCGGTGAACAACTTCCTCAAGCGGGCCGTCACGTTCAACCCGAACGGCCTGCTGTGCGGGGCGCGGCACGCGCACGTCCACGGCACCCACCTGCTCGTGTCGTGCGACGCCGGGCTGGTCGTCATCGACATCGACAAGCCGACCGAGCCGCGGGTGGTGAACGTCGTCGGCGAGCCGTTCCTGAAGAAGCCGCGGATGGTGGCGACGCAGCTGCGCTACGCCTACGTCTGCGACGAGGAGGGCGTGAAGGTGCTGGACATCACCGACCCGGCAAACCCACAGCCGAAGTCGCTGATCCGCATGGGGAGCGACGCCCACAGCGTGTACCTGGCCCGCACG
Source organism: Gemmataceae bacterium (assembly GCA_046350095.1). Classification (GTDB taxonomy): domain Bacteria; phylum Planctomycetota; class Planctomycetia; order Gemmatales; family Gemmataceae; genus Urbifossiella. The sequence continues at coordinate 113,728 of JAXMBA010000006.1, read as the reverse complement.
TATGCCTACGTCGCCGCCGGGCCGCGCGGGCTCGTCATCCTCGACATCGTGAACGCCGCCGAGCCGCGGGTGGAGGAGACGTTCAACGCCGGCGGATGCATGAACGACGTGCGCGACATCAAGCTCGGCATCACGTACACGAGCCTGATCGGGTACGTCGCCGACGGCAAGAACGGGATGCGGGTGGTGCAGCTGACCTCGCCGGACACGCCGGGCTACGAGGGCTTCAGCCCGAAGCCGACGCCACGGCTGGTGGCGACGTTCAAGCCGCACGAGGGGAAGATTCTGAACATCGCCCGCGGCCTGGACCGCGACCGCGCGGTGGACGAGGCCGGCAACCAGATCGGCGTGTTCGGCCGGGTCGGCGCACGGCCGCTGAACGGCGCCGAGCAGCGGAAGATGTACCTGCGGAACGGCGTGCCGTGGTTCGTGAGCGACGAGCCGACGACACCGGGGCTGTACCAGGAGCGGCGCCGGGCGCGCTAACGCAGGAATGCCGGATTAACCACAGAGTCACGGAGGGCACAGAGAGAAGACAGAAGACCGTGACGGAACATGGTTTGAAATCATGATTGCCCTCGGCTTCTTGTCTTCTCTCTGTGCCCTCTGTGACTCTGTGGCTAATCCGATTTCAACCCTCTACCGCGGCCGCATCGGGTTCACCGTCACCGGCGTCAGCCCCGGGTCCGCGGCCGGCGGCACCACCGGCCGCACCTGCGCCGCCAGCTCGAACGGGTCGGGCAGCACGATCCGCCAAAACTCGGCCCGCACGTAAGCAGGGTTCACCACACGGTTCACGATCACCGCCCCGGCCGGCTCCGCCGACGGGTCCTCCAGACTCGCCCGGTCTGGCACCTGCTTCGCCAGCGACGCCAGCGGGGGCGGCTGGTTCACATCCGGCGCCCGCACCACCTCGGCCGGCGCTACCGCGAACGACGGCCGCACCGGCACCGCGGCCGCACCCACCCCCAGGTCGAACGGCACTCGCTCGGCGGGGGCCTGCGGCGAGAACCCGCCGGGTCGCTTCGGCAGTGCCGGCGGCGCCGCGACGGCGATTTTCCCGAGGGGATCCGGGCTCACCACGGCCGACGGGGCACTCTGCTTGGGTGCCGCCCCGAACCGCTCGACCGGCAGCGGCGCCGGCGCCCGCGGGGCTACAACCTTCGGCAGCTCCTTCCCCGCGGTGTCGGTCGGGAACGGGAACACCGGCGGCGGTACGGGCGGTGGCGGGGCGGGCGGCGGTGCCTGCGGTGCGACCGGGGCCGGCGCGGGTGCGACGGGCGCCGGCTCTGCGAACGCCACGGCGGGCGGCGGCGACGGCACCTCGCGGCCGCAGCCCACCGCGACGACGCCGACCACCGCCGACCAGACGCGCGAACGGATCAATCGCATCACGCCCTCCCGGATCACGCAACCGCCTCATCTTAATCGCCCGGGGCAGGTCGCTGCCAGGGGCCGGCCGTCAGTTCCCCCGTCAGCCCGGCTTGAATCGCCCCGCGCCCCGGCCTATACGCCGCCGCTCGATCGACTCCCGACGACATCGATGCGACCGCGGCCGGGGGGCCGCGCGACCTCGGAGGCGCCGTGGTCAGGCGTTGGCTGGCAGTCTGTCTCGGGGCGGTCCTCGCCGCCCCCGCCGCGGCGCAGCCCGGCACCGCGCCCCCTGGCGCGGTCCGCGGGCTGCCCGTCGCCGCGCAACCCGGCCAGGACTTCCCGCTGCCGACCGACGGCCTCATGGCCCCGGCGCCGGTCGTGCCGCCGCGCACCGCCTACCAGTTGGCGCCGGCCGTGCAGCCGCCACCGCCTAACACCCCGCCGCGCACCCGCGTGCCGGACCTGAACCTGCCGGAAGGGATGACCATCCCGCTCCCCGGCACCCCGGGCCGCAGTTTCCAGTTCGCTCGCCGCTACGGCCGGCTGTTCAACATCAGCAGCGAACAGATCGACGCCAACACCCAGCGTATCGTCTTCATGGGCGGCGTCATCGTGTCCGTGTCGCCGGGCGCCGACAAGGCCGGCAAGGCGCAGCCGGCGATGGAGTTCGCCACCGACTCGGCCGTGGTGTGGGTCACCGGGACGAAGGTGAACAACGTCGCCGAGGGCTTCGAGGCCAGCCCCGAGACCAAGCGCGAGGTCGAGGTCTACCTCACCGGCAACGTCGTCATCCGCACCGTGTCCGCCGCCGCCAAGGAAACCGTCGGGCAGACGCTGCGGGCCGAGGAAATCTATTACGACGTAGCCCGGAACCGGGCCGTGGCGGTGAACGCCGACCTGGAGATGGCCACCCGCCAGGCGCCCGACGGCGTCCACCTGACGGGCAAGGAAATCCGCCGGCTCGACCGCGAGAATTGGGAAGTCCTCGACGGCTCGGCCTACTCCAGCAAGCTGCCGTCGGACCCCGGGTTCCAGCTCACCAGCACCCGCGCCACGCTCCGCGAGCGGACCGTGCAACCGACCAACATCTTCGGCATCCCGTACCGCGACTTCGACGGCAACCCGGTCGAGGCGCCGGAACGCATCCTGACGATTCGGAACGCCGTCACCCGGCTGGCCGACCTGCCGGTGTTCTACCTGCCGTACCTGAAGGTGGACGCGAACGACCCGCTCGGCCCGCTCACAGCCATCGGCCTCGGCCAGGACCGCATCTTCGGCACGCAGGTGTACACCACCTGGGACGTGTACAAGCTGCTGGCGCTGCGCCCGCCCGCCGGCCACCGCTGGCGGATGGACCTCGACTACCTCAGCGACCGCGGCCCGGCCGCCGGGACCAACTACGACTACACGCTACCGCCCGACCCCGACCGCGGCTACTCGCCCGGCGGCGGGTACATGCGGCTCTACGGCCTGTCCGACGGCGGCGTGGACGTGGTCGGCGGCGGTCGCGGCGTGGAGCCGACGCACCCGGACTTCCGCGGCCGCGGGCAGTGGCGGCACCAGCAGGAGTTGTTCAGCGCCGACACGTACTTCCAGGGGCAGCTGTCGTACCTGAGCGACCAGAACTTCCTCGAACAGTTCTACAAGGCGGAGTTCGACCTCGGGCCGAACCAGGACACGTTCGCGTACCTGACGCACCGCTACCGGAACATGTGGGCCGCGGCCCTCGTGCAGCCGAAGATCGACCGCAACTGGCTGACGCAGACGATGTGGCTGCCGCGCGTGGACGGCGCGATTACCGGCGAGTCGTTCTGGGACCTCCTCAGCTACAACGCCCGGGCCAACGCCGGGTACGCGCTGCTGCGGCCGTCGCAGCAGAACCCGTTCGCGGTGATGCCGACCGACCGCTACGTGGACACGGGCCGGTTCAACCTGAACCAGGAGGTGAGCGTCCCGTTCGACCTCGGGCCGGTGCGGCTGGTCCCCTACGGCACGCTCGACCTGGCCTACTACACGCAGGCCCTCACCGGCGACGACCTCGGCCGGGTGTACGGCGGCGGCGGCCTCAGCGCCAACCTGCCGTTCTCGCGGCTGTACGAGGGCGCCACAAGCGAACTGCTGAACGTCCGCGGGCTGTACCACAAGGCGAGCGTGGGGGCCAACTACTACTACGCCCAGTCCAGCACGGCGTACACGAACCTGCCGCAGCTCGACCGGCTCAACGACAACACCACCGACTACACCTACAACTACGCCCGCACCTACTTCCCGCAGAACCTCCCCGGCCCGGACGGGCTGGCCCTGGCGTACTCGCCGGTGTATGACGCCCAGCGGTACGCCATCCGCCGCGTCGTGGACAACCGCACCGACACGCTCGACGACATGCAGGTGTTGCGGCTGGAGAACCGCAACCGGTTCCAGACGAAGCGCGGGTACCCGGGCCTCGAGCACACCGTGGACGTGTTCAGCCTGAACCTGGGGGCGTCGTTCTTCCCGAACCCGGCGCGGGACAACTTCGACCACCCGTGGGCGTTCCTGGAGTACGACGGGCTGTGGAACGTCGGCGACCGGGTGGCGCTGATGTCGGCCGGGTGGGTGGACCCGTTCGACCTGGGTGCCCGCTACTGGAACGTGGGCGCCAGCCTGGACCGCCCGGACCGGACGAGCTTCTACGTCGGCTACCGGCAGACGGACCCGGTCAACAGCAAGACGGTGACCGGCTCGGTGACGTACCAGCTCAGCCGGCGGTACTTCACGAACGTGGGCGTGAGCTACGACTTCGGCATGCAGCAGGCGCTGACGAACTCGTTCAGCGTGACCCGCACCGGGTCGGACATGACGTTCACGTTCGGGGTGACCTACAACGCGCTCGTGAACAACTTCGGCGTCCAGTTCCTGCTGGTGCCGAACCTGGTGGCGTACTCGGCCCAGGGCCGGCTCGGCGGCGGGTTCGGCAGCAACAACCAGCGGTGACCGGCGCGGAGGGGCGGATGGAGCCGACCAGGCGCCGGCGGGCGTGGCGCGACAAGTTCCGCGAAGCCGCGCGCGGGGTGAAGCTCGGCGTCCGCGGGCACTCCAGCTTCAGCGTCCACTTCTTCTTCGCGGCGCTGGCGCTGACCGCCGCCGCCGTCCTCGGCCTCGACGCGTGGGAGTGGTGCGTCGTGCTGCTGTGCGTCGGCGGCGTCATCACCGCGGAGCTCTTCAACAGCGCGATCGAGACGCTGTTCCACGGCCTGGACGCCGAGGCGAAAACCCGCATCGTAGGCTGCCTGGACATCGCCGCGGGGGCGGTGTTGGTCGCGGGGGCGACGGCCGCGGTGGTCGGCACGCTGCTGTTCGGGCGGAAGTTGCTGCTGCTGTGCCACGTGCTGCCGGGCTAACGAAAGAGCCCGGGGCGGTCGGCCCCGGGCTTTCGACGGCGGCAGTGTCAGGTCACCACGTCCACTGCATGCCGAAGTTGATGCCCTGGGCGAAGAAGTCGGTCGTGTTCATCTGGGGCTGCGGCCGCGGGTACGGCAGCGGGGCCGGGTTGCCGGGCACCGCGAAGTTCGGGATGCGGGCGGCGTCGATGTTCGTGTCGATCACGTTCGCCGGCCGCAGGACGCTGCTGAGGTACAGGACGTTGTACCCCACGAACACCCGCCAGCCCGGGGTGATGTGGTAGCCGAGGTTGATCCCGGCTTCCGGCATCACCGCGAACTTGTTCTGCGTGTACGTGCCGATGTTCGCCCCCGGCTGCGCGTACAGGCCGCCGGCGTACTGCCCGACCGTGCCGTTCGGCAGGAGCCGCGTCTGGCCGCCGTTGATCTCCGCCGTCTGCTGCACGGTGCCGAACGCGACCGTCGCCCGGCCGTCCACGAACCACCGCCCGCGGCGGACCTCACCGGTCAGCCCGAACTGGCCGCCGTAGAAGTTGTTCTCGGCCCGGAACCGGTCGGTGATCGAGCCCGGGGCGCCGACGAACGGCGCCGTCGGCAGCAGCGCCGCGGTCTCGTTGATGGTCAGCGTCTCGGTGAAGTTCATGTACCGGAAGCCGGCGAGGCCGTCGATCCGGGCGCACGCGTTCCCCATCAGGAAGCGCCGGTAGTTCACCTCCGCGCCCCACAGCGAATTCTCCAGCGTGACCGAGATGCCGCCGGCGGCGATGCCCGGGGCGGCGACCACGTTCCCGGTCGGGCCGACCGGAGTATTCACGTTGTTGAACGGCAAGAACAGCGTCGGGTACTGCGCCGAGTCGGCGGTGAACGTGCTGCCGTTCTTGAACAGGAAGAAGAACCGGGCGTCCACGCCGCGCCGCTGCTCGTCGCTGAACCAGTGGCCGATGCCGAAGCGGGCACCGCCGTGGAGCGTCTCGCCGAACGAGCCGGCGAGGATGTTCTGCTGTGCCAGGATGCCGCCGGCGCCGCTCGGGTCGACGATGCCGGTCGCGGCCAGCGGCGGCAGCTGGGTGCTCTTCGTCCACCACATCAGGTACTCGGCGCTCAGCCACGTGCGGTCGGAGCCGAGCCCGAACAGCCGGCCGAGCGCCGGGAACGTCGGGCCGCCGGCGGTCAGCGGCGCGTCCATGACCGGCGTCGGGCAGCCCATCGGGCCGCAGTCGCCAGGCACGACACCCTCAGGCCCCACCACGACGGGCGCCCCTTGCCCGACGATGAACGGCGTCCCCTGCCCGATGACGACCGGGTTCGCCGCCGCACCGAGACCGGCTGTGGGCAGCGGGTCGCGGCTGACGGTGACGCTGGGGGGGCCGCTCGTCTTCGGGGCGGCGCCCATCGGGCCGGGCATCGGCGCCGGGATGGCCGGCCCGCCGACGGGCGCGGGTGCCTGCCGGGGGACGAGCACCGCGGAAGCCGGAGTGATGCCGGGGTCGCCGACGGGCATCCCGGCGACACTCGGCCGGCCGAGACGGGCGGCCCGCTGCACGGGGTTGGGTGAGGCGGCGGGGTAGCTGTCCTGGGCCAGCGCCGGGCGGCCGAGCACTCCGAACGCGAGCCCGAGCCCGCCGAGCAGAACGCGGCGCATGTGAGCGGTCCTCCTGACACGTCAGCGGCCCCGGGGCTAGCCCGGTACCGCAGCGCGGGCCATCCGCCCGCGACACGTCTTGTCAGAATTCTTTTCGACCGCCGGACGTGGCTTCCCCCGCACATGGGGCGGCCCAAGGGCGGCTTCCTGGCGGGGGCGCCCTCCCAACCCGCACGACCTGTCCGACCCGGCAGGCTGGGGGGCCGTGGCGGGGGGCGCAACGGGCGCGATCGGCTCAAGCGGCGGGGTCCGGGCGGCCGAAGGAAGGGGCGTAACCCGCGAGACCGGGGCGACCGCCCCAAAAGGAGGAGGCCATGGCCCCCCGCGCCGGCTGGAAAAAGGTGGCCGCGACCGTCACGGTCACGGCCACGTCGTTCACGTTCACCGCGAGCGCGGCCCAGGCGTTCTTCCCGCCGTGGTGGCCGACGAACCCGCCGACCACGATCTCACCGCCGGTGGTGCCGCCGCCCGTGGTGGTGCCGCCGGTCGTACCCCCCGTCGTCCCGCCCCCGTCGATCGTCCCGCCCACGGTGCCGCCGCACTGCGACCACAAGTGCTGGGACCCGTGCACGCCGAACGGGGTGCCGGAGCCCTCGACGCTCGTGGCCGGGCTGGCGGGCATGGCCGCGGCTGCCGGCTGGGCGGCGCGGCGCCGGAAGGCGTCGCAGTGAGTCCGCACTCCGAGCCGGCTCCTGACGGGGCTGGCTCGGACCGCTGAGGCGCTACGCCAGGTCGAATAGCAGCACGGTGCCGTCCCCCGTCACCTCGACGGCAGTCTCCCCGTCCACCGTCGCGGCGTCGCCGGCAGCCAGCGCCTGGCCGTTCACCGTCGCGGTGCCCGTCGCCACGTGGACGTACGCGCCGCGGCCCGCGACCAACTCGTGCCGCACCCGCTCGCCGGTCAGCGTCGCCTGATAGAGTCGGGCGTCGGCATGGATCGGGAGCGACCCCTCAGCGCCGTCCGGCGATGCCACCAGTTGCCACGCCCCGGACGAGCCCGTGAACGCCTTCTGCCGGTAGCCCGGGGTGTGGCCCTTGCGGTCTGGGGTCAGCCAGATTTGCAGCAGGTGCGTCGGCTGGTCCGCGGACGGGTTGAATTCGCTGTGCAGGATGCCGGTGCCGGCCGTCATCCCCTGCCACTCGCCGGGGCGGATCACCTCGCCGTTCCCCATGCTGTCGCGGTGCCGCAGCTGGCCCGACAGCACAGTCGTGAGGATTTCCATGTCGCGGTGTCCGTGCGTGTCGAACCCGCCGCCCGGGGCGACACGGTCCTCGTTCAGCACACGCAGGGCGCGGTAGTGGTGGCGGGCGGGGTCGAAGTAGTCGCCGAACGAGAACGAGTGGCGGGCGTCGAGCCAGCCGATGCGGGTGACGCCCCGGTCGGCGCCGCGGCGGAGAGCGATCATCGCTGTGTCCTGGGAACGCCGCCCGAGACGGTGGGCGGCACCCGAGGATACCAGCGCCGGGCCGCGCCGTTACACCACGAACGGCGTCAACTGCTCGTCCGTCAGCGCCTGGTCGAAGTGGGCGCCGACGAAGTAATCGCCGGTGTCCAGCTTCTTGACGTGGATCACGGTCATGCCGACGCGGATGGAGTGGGCGTCGGTCATCGTTTCGAGCAGGCCGGTGACGTGCGCGCCGGCCGCGGGCGGCTCGTTCCGCAGCATGCTGACGCCGGTCCTCGAGATGTTCCAAATCAAGCCGATCTCGGGCGGGCCCTCGGCGTCGAGGCGGAAGAGCGTACCCATGGCGGGCTGCCGGCGCGGGGCGATGCGGCGCTCGGCGGACGGGGCGGGGGCGGCGGTCATCGGTGGGCCTCGGGGGTGCGCTGGTACTATCGTGACGGGTCGCGGCCGGGCTGTCCAGCCGGGGCGCGGCGGATACGAAGCCTTTCCCGGAGGCCGCCGCTTGAAGTCCGTCGCCGTCGTGTTCCCGTTCGACCTGTTCGGCTCGGCCGGCGCCGGCGCCGGGGCGCAACTCCTCGGCGACGCCGTCCGCGAAATCCTCGACGACACCGCCGCCGAGTCGCGCCCGTGCCGCGCCGCCGTGCTAACCGGCAACGTGACCGTACGCGAGGCGGCGTTTGAGACCGTCGAGCAGGTGAAGGGCTGGCGCAAGCGCGGCCGCCGGCTCGCGCGGAACGCCCTGGACGCGGGCGAGTTTCTGCTGTGGCTCGGCGGCAACCACCTGAGCGTGCTGCCGGTGCTGGAGGAACTCGGCCCGGGAACGCTCGTCGTGCAGCTCGACGCCCACCTGGACGTGTACCGCTTCCACGACACGACCGCGGAGTTGTCGCACGGCAACTTCCTGAAGCACGCCGACGCCCCGCTGCCGACGCTGGTGAACGTCGGCCACCGCGACCTGTTCCTGACGCCGGCCGAGGTCGCCGAGACGTTCGTGGTCGCGCACTCGGCGGCGGACGTGGCGACGAAGCCCGACCGCGTACTGGCCGACCTGCGGAAGCGCGCCGCGGCCGCGAAGCGGGTGTGGATCGACCTCGACTGCGACGCCGTGGACCCGGCGTACCTTCCGGCGGTGGGCCAGCCGTTGCCGTTCGGGCTGACGCCGCAGACGTTGCTGGCGGTGATCGACGCCGTGTGGTCGGAGAAGGTGGCGGGCGTGTCGGTGAGTGAGTTCAACCCCGGCCGCGACGTGCGCGACGCGGGGCTGGAACTGCTCGGGTGGCTGGTCGAGTTCCTGCTGCTGCGGCGGCACGGCGGCTAGGGCACGTCGGGGACGAGCCCCCGCAGCTGGTACAGCTGAATGAGCGCCCGGTCGGCGACGCGCTCGCCGGCACCCAGCTCGGCGACCGACACCGGGATGCCGGTGCCGTACCCGCCCTCGCCCACGGCCTGGACGGTCGGGAAGTACTGGTGGTAGTCGTTGCAGTACCCCAGCACGAACAGGTGCGGCAACCGCGCCCGCCGCTTCAGGCTCAGAGCGTGCTCGCAGAAGAACTCACCGCTCAGCCCCACGAACCCCACCCGGCCGTCGAGCACCGCCGACGACACTGACGGCCGCACGCCGTCGGCGTACTCGCGTTCAAAGAAGCTGATCAGTTCCGGGAAGAAGGCGTCGCCCAGCGCCCCGCGGACGAACGGGTTCCGCACGTCCAGCACCGCCTTGAACCGCAGTTCCTCCCGCCGCGCGACCAGCCTCTCGCCCTGCTTCTCGAAACGTAGATCCTTCAGGAGCGACAGCACGCTGTCACCGACGAGCCGGCCGAACTTGTCGCCGTCGGGCGGGGCCGGCGGCAGATTCGGGGACAGGTCCCCGGCCGCGCCTTGGAGGAAGAGGCACGGGGCGCCGCCGGTCGCCGCCTCGACGTGCTTCGCCATGGCCCCCGGGAAGTCGGCCGAGAATCGCATCAGGTTCGCCGGCAGCGTCGTCGGGTGGGCCGCGAAGTTGACCGCGCTGGCGACCGGCTTCCCGTGCGCGTCCTCGACGTGGAGCACGAGTAGTTCGCGGTCCACGGGGGCGTCCCTGCGGCGACTCTGGCGGTTGCGGTTCAGCCCCACCTCCGCCGCCGCCACCGCGTACCTCGCCGGCACCCGCGCGGCGTCCGCCGTCTTGATGAGCTTGACCAGCGTCTCTTCCAGTTCGCGGACGTAGGGCCGCTCCTTCGGCCACGCGTCGAGTTCGATCACCGGGGCGTGGTGGGTGTGCGACGCGACCAGGAACAGCTCGGCGAACCCGTCCGCCTTCAGGCCGGCCCGGATGCGAGCCATCGACTCGCGCGTCGGCGCCCGGCCGAGGTCGAGGCTCACGAGGGCGATCTTCCCCTCGCCGGACTTCATCACCAGCGCCCGCGCCTTCAGCGGGTCGCGGACGCCCTCCGACGGCTTGTCCTTGCGGCTGGCGTAGCCCCACATCGGGTAGCCGACCGGCGGCGTGACGTCGGCCGTCGCCGCGCCGGCCTCGAACCCGGCCGGCGCCGAAAGCGTCGCGGCCAACAGAACGGCGGTCGCGAGTGTGTGTCGCATCATCCCCTCTCCCGGCGTGGCCCGTCGTAGAACATACCCGGTATCGCTCTCCGAGTTCCAGGAGTCTCCATGCCCGACTCGATCGTGTTCGAGGCCGCCGCGTTCGCCGCCCGCGCCCACAAGCACCAGCTCCGCAAGGACCGCGACACGCCGTACGTCAGCCACGTGTTCCGCGTCTGCCTGGTGGTCCGGCACGTGTTCGGCTTCGACGAGCCGGAGATGCTGGCCGCGGCGCTCCTCCACGACACGATCGAGGACACCGCCACGGACTGCGACGACATCGTCGAGCGGTTCGGCCCGGTGGTGGCGGGCTGGGTGGCGGCGCTGACGAAGGACATGCGGCTGCCGCACGAGGAGCGGGAGGCCGAGTACGTGGCGGCGCTGGCCGCGGCCCCGTGGCAGGTGAAGGTGTGCAAGATGGGCGACGTCTACGACAACCTCAACGACTGCGGGCACCTCAGCACCGCCGGCAGGCGGCGGACGTGCGCCAAGTCGCGGACGTACCTCGACGCGGTCGCCGACGGCCTGCCGGAGAAGGCCCAGGCCGCGTTCGCGCTGTGCGAGAAGAAGCTCGCCGAGGTCGAGGCCGGGCTCGACGCCGGCCCGGCGTGAGTCGTGCGATTCCGCGGCCGGCACCTTCCCCCCGCCCCGCCCGCCGGGGATAATGCCTTCGCCCCCCGGAGCCCTCGCATGACCCGCCTCACCCCCGCCGTACTCACAGCGGCCCTGCTCGCCGCCCCGGCCGCGGCCTGCCCGTTCTGCTCGCCGGCCGGCGAGACCCTCGCCGGCGAGGTCGGACAGGCAGACTTCATCCTGTTCGGCTCGCTCGGCAACCCGCAGCGCGACCCGGCCGACCCCACCGCCTTCAACAAGGGCACCACCGACCTCACCGTCGAACTCGTCATCAAGGACCACGACACGGTGAAGGGGAAGAAGGTGGTGACGCTGCCGAAGTACATCCCGGCCGACCCGAAGCAGCCGAACCTCAAGCACCTCATCTTCTTCAAGCTGTACAACGGCGTGCTCGACCCATACCGCGGCGAGGGCGTGCCGGCCAACAGCGACCTGCCGAAGTACCTCAAGGGGGCCATCGCGGTGCGCGGCAAAGCCGCCGGCGACCGCCTCGCCTACTTCTTCGACTACCTCGAAAACCCGGACCTGGTCATCAGCTCGGACGCGTATTCGGAGTTCGGGTACGCCGAGTACAAGGAGGTGCGCGAGCTGACCGACCGGTGGAAAAGCGACGCCGCGAAGCCGGCCCAGTTGCTCACCTGGCTGAAGGACCCGAACACCCGCGCCACCCGCTTCGGCCTGTACGGCCTGCTCCTCGGCCACTGCGGCAAGCAGGACGACGCCAAGGCGATTCGGGCGCTGCTGGACGACCCGATGCGGTCGTACACGAGCGGCCTCGACGGCGTACTCGCCGGCTACGTGATGCTCGACAAGCAGGCCGGGTGGGAATACCTGATGTCGCTCGTCGGCAACCCGAAGAAGGACTTTTCGGAGCGGTACGCCGGCCTGCGGACGGTCCGCTACTTCTGGGAGAACCGGCCCGACATCATCCCGAAGGAGCAAGTGCTGGCCGCGATGCGGGTGCTCATGGACCAGTCCGACCTCGCCGACCTGCCGATCGAGGACCTGCGTAAGTGGCGCACGTGGGAGTTGACGCCCGCGGTGATCGGCCTCGCGGCCCGGGAGTCGCACGGCGGGATCCCCATCGTGCGGCGGGCGATCCTGAAGTTCGCGCTGGCCGCCCAGAAGGCCGACCCGAACAACAAGGCCGCCGCCGACTTCGTGGCCGCCGCCCGCCAGCGCGACGCGCGGCAGGTGGAGTTCCTGGAGACGCTGCTGCGCGACGAGGAGCGGCCCGCGAACCCGAGCCCGGCTCCGGCCCCGAAGTCGTAACCCCGGCTTGACCGCGCCGGCCGGCCGGCGGTATGGCCGCCCCGATTCCGCCCCGGGGTTGACGCCATGACCGCCCGCCGCGCCGCCGTCCTCGCCGTGCTGCTGCTCGCGCCGCGGGCCACCGCCCAACCGGTGAACCTCGCCGAAACTCCCCGCCCCGGCGACGTCTGTCGATACACCCTCGACCTGAAGCTCTCAGGCCAGCTGGTACTCACCGAGAACGGCATGAAGCAAGCCGTTCCTCTCTCGGCGACCGCCCGCCACCGCCTCGCCGACAAGACACTCGCCGTCGCCGACGGCCTGCCCGCCCGCTCGGCCCGCTTCTACGACGAGGCCACGGCCAGCGCCACGGTCGGCGGCGAGAAGTCGGACCGCAGCCTCCCCGCCGACCGCAAGCTCGTCATCGCCCGCCGCACGCCAGACGGCGTGTTCGCGGTCGCCCCCGCCGGGCCGCTGACCCGTGACGAACTCGACCTGGTCGCCGAGCACTTCGACCCACACGCCCTTCCGGGCCTGCTCCCCGGCAAAATGGTGAACGTCGGCGACACCTGGGACCTGTCCGACGCCGCGGCGCAGGCCGCCGGCCTGCTCGACAAGCTGACCCGCCACACGCTCCAGGGTAAGCTCGTGTCCGTCGAGAACGGGACCGCCGCGTTCGCGATCAGCGGCAGGATCGAGGGCGTCGAGAGCGGGGCGAAGGCGAGCCTGGTCGTGGACGCGACGGGCTCGTTCGACGTGTCGGCCGGCCGCGTGACCACCCTGACGTGGAAACAGACCGACGACCGCGCCGCCGGCCCGGTCACCCCTGCGGCAAAGGTGGAAGCTACGATCGTACTCCGCCGCGAGTTCAACGGGGGCGTCCCGGCTGAGCTCGGGGCCGAAATTCCCACCGAGGCGCTGGCCGGCGTCGCGTACCTGCGGCAGCCCGGCCCAGGCGGGCGGTACGAGGTACTGCACCCGCGCGACTGGCACGTCACCGGGGCGACCGACACGCACCTCGTGCTGCGGCTCCTCGCGGGCGGCGAGTTCGTCGCCCAGGCCACGCTCACGCCGTGGGCGAAGGCTGCCGCCGGGCAGCACGTGGCGGCCGACGACTTCAAGAAGGCCGCGGCTGCGGCCCCCGGCTGGGTGCCCGCCCGCGTCGTCGCCGACGGGGTGGTGCCGGCCGCAGACGGGTACTGGATTTACCAGCTGTCCGCCGAGGGGAAGGCGCAGGAGGTGCCGGTGCTGCGGGCGGTCTACCTCGTGGCCGGGCCGACGGGCGATCAGATGGTCGTGACCGTCGTCGCGCCGGCCGAGCGGGCACGTTTGTTGAACGGCCGGGACGCGGCGCTCGCGGGCGGCGTCCGCTTCGGCCGCTGACCGCTGCCATACCCGCGGCGCGGCCGGGTTGTTAAGGTAGAGGGAACGGGGTTCATCGGGCGCGACCGGGGCGGGCTACACGATGCGGATCGGGGTCGTCAGCGACACCCACGACCGGGGGGAGGCGGTGAGCGAGGCCGTGCGCCTCCTCCTGGAGCAGCGCGTCGAACTCGTCCTCCACTGCGGCGACATCGAGTCCCCGGAAACCATCCGCCTGTTCAAGCCCGTCCCAACCCACTTCGTGTTCGGCAACTGGGACAAGGACCGGGCCCGGCTCGCGGCCGCGATCAAGGACGCCGGCGGCACCCACTACGACTCCTTCGGGTTCCTGGAGTTGGCCGGCAAGCGGCTGGCGTGGGTCCACAGCCACGAGCGGCACCAGCTGCGGCAACTCGAGCACTCGGACTACTTCGACTACGTGTTCTACGGCCACACCCACGTCCGCGAGCAACACCGCACCGGGAAGACGCTCGTCGCCAACCCCGGGGCGCTGTTCCGCGCCAACCCCAAGACGTGCATCATCCTCGACGTCGTCACCGGCGAGATCAAGCCGATTATCGTCCCCGTCCCGAAGCCGCCGACGCCAGTCCTCGACGACCCGAGCGGGTCGGTCGTCACGCCGCCCGGTCCCAACCCGGCTTGACCCTCTCGGAAAATCCCGCGTACCATCCGCCCCTGTTCCGGCGGCGGCCCCGGCGTCTTGCGCCACGGGCCGCCGACACGCAGGGAGGTGGTCATGTTCCGTCGGTTCGTCCAGCTCGCCGTGCTCCTGGGGCTCGTCGCCCCCGGGTCGGCTGAGGCCGGCCTGATTCCTACCAAGGTGTCGGTCACCCCCGAGGGGCCGAACCAGCTGTGGATGTACGCGGTGATGCTCCCCGGTGGGTCCATGCTCAAGACCGGCGACTATTTCACCATCTACGACTTCGCCGGGCTCGTCGGCGGCTCGAACGGCCAGCCCGCGGGCTGGAGTTTCAGCACGGCCGCGGTCGGCCCCACCCCGGACCGCCTGGCCCCCGACGATAGCGCTGGCATTCTCAACCTGACATGGACGTACACCGGGCCCGACTACAGCCCCGGCCAGACGGGCTTGGGCAACTTCTGGGCGGCCTCCGAGTACGGCAGCAGCGGCGACGGGTTTTTCACCGCCACCACGCACCTGGCGGAAGGCCCCCGCACCGACAGCAACATCACGTACACCGTGGTCCCGGTGCCGGCGCCGCCGGCCATTCCGGAGCCGACCACGCTCGTCCTGGCCGGGCTCGGGTTGCCGTTCGCGGCCCTGGCCCGGAGGGTCGCCCGCCGCACCCCCGGCCGTTCCGGGGTTGTGGTTGACACGAAAGACGACCGGGCCTAAAAGCCGGCCGTCGTTAGGGGCGGTCGTCGGCGGACGGAGGGTATCCGGCTGCCGCCCCCGGCCGGGGATCGTTTCCCGACCGACGCACGAGTCGCCTGTCACGGAGGGTTCTGCATGAGTCGTCACACCTGGGTCGCCCGCCTGTTCACCGCCGCCGTCGCGGCCGTGGCCGCAGCCGGCACCGCCGCCGCCGGGATCATCCCGGCGTCGGTCACCGTCACCCCCGAGGCCGGGAACTTCCGGTGGCAGTACTCGATCGTGCTGCCGACCGACATGAAGCTCCAGGCCGGGGACTACTTCACCATCTACGACTTCGGCGGGCTGGTGAGCGGGTCGCAGTTCATCGACCCGACCAACTCCTCGGCCGGGGACTGGACGATGGAAGTCCAGAAGGCCGGCCCGGTGCCGGCCGGGCTGGCCCCGAACGACGACGCCGCCATCGACAACCTGGTGTTCCGGTACAAGGGCGGCAGCACCCTGACCGGGCAGACGGGTCTGGGGAACTTCGGCGCCGTGAGCACCGTCGGGACGAGCACGAAGACCGACTTCACCGCCCAGAACCCGCAGTCGACGACCGGCGACCTGGACCGGAACATCATCGACACGATCGCCCCCGGCGTGCCGCCGGTGGTCGAAAACCCCCCGGGCGTCCCGGAGCCGACGACGCTGCTGCTGGCGGCGATCGGCATCCCCGCCGCCGGCGCCGCCCGCGCCCTGCGGAAGCGGAAGGCGTGAGTCGTGAATCGGCTCGCCCGCGGAAGCGGGTGAGTGTCGCCCCGTGGAACCCCGCCAACCGGCGGGGTTTTTCGCGTCGCGGGTGACACAGTCGAAACTTTGCTTCGGGGACGTTGGCGTGCAAACCCTGCGGCGGCATGTCGCCGGAAGAGACCGTGTAGTCGATCGAAGCGAGGGGCGAAACCGGTCGGGTCAGGGGGGGGCGTCGAGGACCGCGGTCACCACCTGCTCCTGGCGGAACGGTTTGAACAGCACGTACCGCAGGCCGTCGCCGCGGGCCTTCACGATCGAGTGGGCCACGTCGTAGCCGAAGCCGGTCGTGAGCGCCAGCACGCTCCGCGGCCGCGCCGCCTTGAACCGACGGTAGCAGTCGTAACCGCCCATGTCCGGCGGCTTCACGTCGAGAAAGACGGCATCGTAGGGGATGTCGCCGGCCAGGGCGAGGCCGGCCGTCGCGGTGCCGGCCGTCTCCACCGTCGCACCGAGCCGCGTCAGTAACAGGTGCGCCTGTCGGCGGACGCGCTCGTCGGGATCGACCACCAGCACGCGGCGGCCGAGGAGCGGCGTCGCGTCGGGGGCGGGCGCCGGGGCCGGCTCGGCCGGCGGCGCGGGGCGCGGCGTCATCTCGCGGCCGACGCGGCCGACGCTCTCCTTCACGAGCCGGGCGTTGTCGAGAATCTTCCGCAGGTGCGCCGCCGTCTCGGGGTCGGCGAAGGGCTTTCCGATCAGGAGGCTGGCGCTGGCCAGGACCTCGTCGATCGGCAACGCGATCTCCTTGTTCACCGCCGCGATCGACTGCGTCGCCGTACACTCCTCCTGCGCCGTGAGCAGGTCGAGGGTGTTGAGTGCGGCGGCGACCTCGCGGCTGAACAGCTCGGTGAACTGGAGGTCGTCCGGGCCGAAGGCGTTGGGCCGCGGGCTCTCCACGTTCAGCGTGCCGACCACCTCGCCGCCGGGCACCTTCAGCGGGACCGTCATCGAGCTGCGGGCGCCCTCCGCCCCGCGGATGTACAGCGGGTCGTCCGCGGCGTCGTGGCACAGGTAGCTGGTGCCGGTGTACGCGACGTACCCGGTGACGCCGTTGCCCGTCGGCCGGGCGAACAACACGCGGCCGGCCGCCTCGGCCGTCATGCCGTCCTCGATCAACGGCCGCAGCTCGCCGGTGCGGCGGTCGAGCAGCCGGACTTCAATCGTGTCGTAGCGGAGGAGGTTGTGGATCAGGCGGCGGAGGTTCAGCTTCAGCAACTCGGCCCGGCTCGGCGTGTTCATCTCCGCGAGCTGGTCGGGGTCGAGCGCGGCGAGCTCCTGGCCGGCGGCGTGGAGGGCGTCGAGCTTCTGTCGTTGAACCACTTCCTCGGTGACGTTGCGGATGACCACGACGAGCCGCGACGGCTGGGAGTCGGGGACGGGGCGGACGTCGGCCTCGTAGTACTTCGGGTCGGGGCCGGCGTGGGAGCGGAGGCGGAACGACAGCGGGCGACCGGCGCGGGCGGCGGCGAGCGGGTCGTCGGCCGGGTCGGCCGGCCGCGTCGGGTCCGGGCCGACGACGCGGGCGCCGCCGAGCGCCTCGAACAGCGGCCGGCCGACCGGATCGGCGGGGCACGCCGCCGACACGGTGAAGGCGGGGTTCGCCCACACCACGGTGCCGTTGTGGTCGAGAACGGCCAACCCCTTGTCGACGTGGGTGAGGACGAGTTCGTCGCGGCGGACGCGCTCCAGCAATCCGGCGGCCGTCGCGGCGGAGGCGACGATCGCCTCGACGCCGCCGGCGCGGATCCGCTCGGCGACGAGGGCGGGGTCGTCGGCGATGGTCTCCACGTCGGCCCCGTCGAGGGTGCCGTTCAGGTGGGCCGGCTCGGGGCCGATCAGGAGCAGTCGCGGGCGGGGGCTCAACGCGGCCTCGGGACGGGAAGCAGGCGTGCAGGACATTATACCGGGTGCCGCGGAAACGGCTCAACCCGTGGCCGGCGGCGGAACCGCGGCGGGCGGCCGCCGGGGGTTTCCCAAACCATACACTCACCCGGTCCCTCCCGGAGGCGTGATGCCGTCCCTCGCCCGCCGCGAGCGCGTCCCCGAGCTGATGGACGACCCGGCGCTCGACCCCGCCGAGCACCGCCGCGCCCTCGTGGGGCTGGCCCGGCTGAACCGCGTGAGTGACTCCCCCGGTGTGCTGTGGCCCGCCATCCGGGAACTCGCCCGCGGCGGACCCTTGCGCGTGCTCGACGTGGCCACCGGCTCCGGCGACGTGCCGCGGGCTCTGGCGGCAAGGGCGGCGCGGGCCGGCCTGCCCGTCACCGTCGCCGGCTGCGACATCAGCCCGACGGCGATCGATGCGGCGAGAACGGCCGCACCGGGGCTGCCGTACTTCGTTCACGACGTGCTGCGCGACCCGCTGCCGGCAGGGTACGACGTGGTGACGTGCTCGCTCTTCCTGCACCACCTGTCCGACGACGACGCGGTGACGCTGCTGCGGCGGATGGCGGCCGCGGCGGGGCGGCGGGTGCTGGTGAACGACCTGGCCCGCTCGCGGTTCAATTACCTGTCGGTGTGGGCCGCGTGCCGCCTTCTGACGCGGTCGGCGGTGGTGCGGTTCGACGGGCCGGCGTCGGTGCGGTCGGCGTTCACCCCGGCGGAGGCGGCGGCGCTGGCGCGGCGGGCCGGGTTGACGGGGGCGGCGGTGCGGGGGCGCTTCCCGTGCCGCTTCTTGCTGCAGTGGGAGCGGGCGAACCCGGCATGACCACAACCGAATACCCCGTCGTCGTGATCGGCGCCGGCCCCGCCGGGAGCGTCACCGCGCGCGAGCTGGCCCGCCGCGGCACCCGCGTGCTGCTCGTCGATCAGGCGACGTTCCCGCGGCCCAAGGTGTGCGGGTGCTGCCTCAACGCCGCCGGCGTCGCCGCGCTGGAGGCGGTGGGGCTGAGCGGCGTGTTGCGCGAACTCGGGGCGGTGCCGCTGCGGCGGGTGAAGCTCGCGGCCGGCCGCGCCGACGCCGACGTGCCGCTGCCCGGCGGCGTGGCCGTGTCGCGGGACGCGCTCGACATCACGCTCCTCCGCGAAGCGGCGGCGGCGGGGGCGGCGGTGCTCACCGGCGCGAGGGCCAGGGTGGACGACGACGGGCGGGTGACACTCGACGGGTCGCGCACGGTCGCCCCCGAGGTCGTCGTGGTCGCGTCCGGCCTGCCGACGCGGACCGACGCCGCCCCCGGCTCTCGCCTCGGCGCCGGCGTCGTACTCCCGGCCGACGCGGTGCCGGAGTTCTTCGCCGCCGGAACGATCTTCATGGCCACGGCCCGCGGCGGGTACGTCGGCCTCGTCCGCCTCGAAGACGGCCGGCTCGACCTCGCCGCCGCGTTCGACCCGGCGTTCGTGAAGGCCGCCGGCGGCCTCGGCCCGGCCGCACTCGACGTGCTGAAGACCACACGCTGGCCGCTCCCGGCCAGCGTCGCGGGTGCCGCGTGGAAGGGCACCCCGGCGCTGACGCGCGAGCCGGGCCGGGTCGCCGGCCGGCGGACGTTCGCGGTCGGCGACGCGGCCGGGTACGTCGAGCCGTTCACCGGCGAGGGGATGGCCTGGGCGCTGGCCGGCGCCGCGGCGCTGGCCCCGATTGTGCAGGAAGCCGCGACCGGATGGACCGAGGCTCACGCCGCCGCGTGGCGCGCGGCGCACGCCCGCGTAGTCCGCGGCCGGCAGGGCGTGTGCCGCGCCGCCGCGCGGGCGCTCCGCTCGCCGATGTTCACCCGCATCGCCGTCCGCGCGCTGTCCGTCCTCCCCGTGCTGGCCCGCCCCGTAACCGCCGCGCTGAACCGCCCCACCGGACGCCCCGCATGAGCTTCGCCATCCACGGCCTCGGCACCGCCAACCCGCCCGACGCCGTCTCGTCCGCCGACGGCCTCGGGCTGGCGCGGAAGCTCGCCGGCGCCGACGTCCGCACCTCGACGTGGCTCGTCCCCGTCTACGAGAAGAGCGGCGTCGAGCGCCGCTTCCAGGTCATCGGCGGCGCGGTGGTGCGCGACGTGCTCGACGGCGAGGACCGCGTGAGTTCGCCGTTCTACCCCACGCCGGCGCGCGACAACGTCGGCCCGACGACGGCCGAGCGGATGACCATGTACACCGCCGAGGCCGGCCCGCTAGCGCTGCGGGCGGCGGCGCAGGCCGTGGCCGAGAGCCGCTTCGCGGCCGACAGCTTCACGCACCTGGTGACCGTGTCGTGTACCGGCTTCGGCGCCCCGGGTGTGGACCTGGCGCTGATCCGCGGCCTGGGCCTGCGGCCGACGGTGGAGCGGACGCACGTCGGCTTCATGGGCTGTCACGGGGCGCTGAACGGGCTGCGGGTGGCGCACGCCTTCGCGGCGGCGCACCCCGGGGCGCGGGTGCTGGTGACGGCCGTGGAGTTGTGCAGCCTGCACTACTACTACGGCAACGAGGCCGACAAGCTGATCGCCAACGCCATCTTCGCCGACGGCGCCGCCGCAGTGGCGGGGCAGGCCGGCGAGGCGGCGGGCTGGGCGCTCCGCGCGTCGGGCTCGTGCCTCATCCCCGGGTCGGCCGCGGACATGGCGTGGACGGTCGGCGACAACGGCTTCGCCATGACGCTGTCGCGCCGCGTCCCGTCGCTGATCGCCAAACACCTGAAGCCGTGGCTGGAAAGCTGGCTGCGTGACAACGGCCTGTCGCTGGCCGACGTGAAGAGCTGGGCCGTCCACCCGGGCGGGCCGAAGATTCTGGTCGCGGTGGAGGAGGCGCTGGGGCTGCCGCCGGCGGCGCTGGCGGCGTCACGGGCGGTGTTCGCCGACCGCGGCAACATGTCGTCGCCGACGGTGCTGTTCGTGCTGGACAAGCTGCGCCGCGAGGGGGCGCCGGGGCCGTGCGTGGCGCTCGGCTTCGGCCCCGGGCTGGTGGCGGAGGCGGCGCTGTTCGCGTGAGCCGGATAGAAAGCCGGACAAACCACAGAGTCACAGAGAGCACAGAGGGAAGCTGGTAAGCTGAGATGAAGAAGAGTCTGAAATCAGACGTTGTCTCCTCTCTGCTTCCTGCCTTTTACTCTGTGCTCTTTGTGACTCTGTGGTTAACCGGCTTTCTCTACACGTCTCTACCCGCCGCCCGTGATCTCCACCGACTTCTCGGTCGTCACCGGCCGGTCGCCGAGCGCGTCGGCGGCCAGCCGGAAGCGGAACCACGCCTGCCCCGGCCGCTCCGCCCGGTACGTGATCGTGTACACCCGCTCGCCGCCGGCCGACACCGCCTCCGGGCCGAACACCACCTTGCCGTTCTCCGCCCGCACCTGCGGCGTGGACTGCACGTAGCTCACCTCCGGCGGCAATTCGACTTCGAGCCGCACGTTCCGCGCCTCCTCGCCGCCGGTGTTCCGCACCCGCACAGTCACGGTGCCTTGCCGCCCCTTCGCCAGCGCCGCCGGGTCGGGCGTCTGCTCCCACACCAGGGCCGCGGAACCCTGGAACACCGTCGCCAGCTCCTGCGAGTCGCGGGCCTTGCGGGCATCGGCAGCGCTCGCCACCACCACCCGCCGGCCGCTCGTTGCCGCCTTCAGGCCGTAGCGGAGCGTCATCGCCTCGCCCGGCTCCAGCTTCGGAATCGTCCACACGACCGCGTCGCGGTACAGCTGGCCGCCGTCCGTCTTCATCGTCGGCCGGCAGTCCGCGGGCACGCTGCCGGTCACCTTCACGTTCGTGCTCGGGAGCGTGCCGGTGTTCCGCACCGTGATCTCGTACCGCGCCGACTCGCCGGGGTTCACGATCCCCTTCGGCCCGTCGAGCCGCACGCTGATGCCCGACACCAGCACCTGCGTCCGCCCCTCGGTCTTTTCCAGAATCCCCTTCTCCGCCGTGACGACGGTGGTGCCCGCGGCCTCGCCGGCCTGCTGCGGGCTGACGCGGAACTCGACCACCTTCCGCTGCCCCGGCAGGAGCGTGCCGAGCTCCCACTGCCACTGGTTGTCCTCGGGCCGCGTCCGCTTCACGCCGGTCGTCACCGCCTGCACCTGCGAGGTGGCGGTGAGCGTCTCCACCAGTTTCACCTTGTCCGCGGGCACCTTGCCGGTGTTCTCCACGAGCACGCGCACGGTGAACGGCTCGTCCTTCACCGACTGCTTCGGCGCGGTGCGGGTGATCTTGAGGCCGGGCCGCGCGATGCGCGTGGTGGTCGCCTCGCCGTGCTCGAAGCGGACGTAGGCGAGGTTCTTCACCTCCTTCGCGTCGGCCTTCGGCTTCAGCACCAGCTCGATGCTCTTGCTCTCGCCGCCCTTGAGGGTGCCGAGCGACCACGTCAGCTGCTTGTTCTTGTCCGGCGCTTCGTCATACTGCGGCGCCGCCTTCACCACCTGCTCGACGCCGTCCGGGATGGGGTTGCGGACGGTGACACGATGGGCGTCGGCGGCGGAGCTGTTGGTGACGGTGAGGACGTACTTGATGTCGTCGCCGGGCGGCGAGTCGGCGGGGACGCGGACCTGCACCCGCACGACGGGCGGCGGCGGGTCGGCGACCGGCCGCGGCAGCGTGACCGGCTGCGTCTTGTCGAGCGACACCGGCTGCTGGAACTGTGCCGGCTCGACGTTCGGGTCGATGACGGTTGTGGCAGGTTCTTCCGGCAGTTCGAGCGGCGGCACGTCGGCCGGGCGGACGGGGAACGGCTGCGGTTCCGGCTGCGCGCGGAGGCTTGCGGCGAGAAGTGCGAGGGCGGCGGTGGTGGCCGCGAGTCGCCGCAACGTGGGTGCCGTCATGGTCTTCCTCCGCCGCCCGGCCCGCCGGGGTTTCCCGGTCGCGGCGGGGGTATAGCGTCCCGTGGGGAACTGGGGAAGACGAGTTGCCAGGGGTGGCGGGACGCTCAAAACTCGGGCCGATTCCATTGTGTGTACGGCTCCCCCCCGGGGGGTCGAGGCACGAATTGAGTCCATGCCACAAAAGAGTGTCAGACCTAGCAGCCGCGGCTGAGACGACCGACGGGACCACGCTTGAGCCCGGAGGGGCGGACGTGTGTAGCCCGGAGTGGGTACCCCGTGCGACGTCCGGTTACGGAACGGACGTCGCACGGGGCTCAACGGCCCGAACCGTTTGAGCCGCCCCGCGTCAACCAGTACAGCAGCGTCTTCATCTCGAACGGCTTCAGGTCCGGCTTCAGCGACAGGATGCGGGCCGCGATGGCGGACAGGTGCGGTGTGGCCCAGCTCGTCGCCGGCTCGCGGGCGAACGGGCCGAGGTAGCCCTTGCCGTGCGCCTGGAATTCGACGTGGTCGCGCAGCCGGTACGCGAACCCCAGCGGGTCGTCGAACACGCCCTTGTCCACCGACACCAGCGGCGTCGTGAACACCGCCGGGTAGCTCCGCGTCAGCGGGTGCTCGTTGTGCGCCGCCGCGAACACCAGCACGTCGCGGAAGTACGCCTCCTCGATCGCCCGCAGCAGCGCCTGCCGCCGCGGCAGTTGCTGGAGCTTGTGCTCCGGCACGCCGAGCGACAGGTTGATGACCTTCACCTTCCACACGTCGATGGCGTGCCGCAGGGCGGCGATGACGGTCTCGACTTCGCACGTCCCGGCGGGGCCGAACACGTCGGCGGAGTAGAGCTTCACCCGCGGGGCGACGGTGAGGATCACGTCGGCGACGGTGGTGCCGTGGGGGCTCGACTGGTGGCCGGTGTACGGCAATGGGGCGGGGGTGTCGGCGCGGAAGAGGGCGCCGTCGATGGGGTGGATGGGGGTGCCGGCGGCGCGGAACTTGTCTTCGAGGACGGCCCGCTCGACGCCGGAGTCGATGACCGCGACGGCGACGCCCTCGCCGGTGGCGCGGGGGTCGCGGAGGAGCCGGTCCGGGGTGAGCCGGGCGAAGATGTCGTCGAACACCGTGGGTTCCCCGCCGCCGGCCATGCGGGAATTGTAGGGGTGACCGACGTGCGCCGCCGCGAGTGACGAAGCGGGAGGGGTCAGAACAGTTCCTCGATCACGCGGCCCACCGGCGTCAGGCCCAGGCCGGTCAGTTGCTCGCTGGTCAGGCCCACGAGGTGCTGCACGGTCGCGTTCAGGTCGGCGGGCGTCAGCGGGGTATCGGCGGGGCGCGCGGCGCGGGCGTCGCTCGTGCCCACGGTGCGGCCGCCGGCTACGCCGCCGCCGGCCAGCACGGCGCTGTAGCAGCCCGGCCAGTGCTCGCGGCCGGCCTTGTCGTTCACCTTCGGGTCGCGGCCGAACTCGCCCACCGCCACCACCAGCGTGCTCGACAACAAGCCGCGCTCGCGCAGGTCGTTAATCAGCGCGCTGAACGCCTGGTCGAGCCAGCCGGCGTGGCGGTCCTGCATGATCTGGAAGTTGCGGTAGTGGTGGTCCCAGCCGCCGTCGCCGGCGTCCTCCTCGGCCTCGACGTGGTCGCTCCAGTTCACCTGTACGAACGGCACGCCGCCCTCGACCAACCGCCGCGCCAGCAGGCAGCTCTGGCCGAAGCGCGTGCGGCCGTAGCGGTCGGCCAGCGCGGCGGGTTCCTTCGTCACGTCGAACAGTGCCGCGGCGTCGGGGCGCGTGAGCATCGCCAGGGCGCGGGTGCGGTACTCGTCGAAGGCGCCGGCCGCGCCAAGTTCTTGTGCCCGCGACTCGAGCCGGCCCATGCCGGTGAGCAGCGCGGCGCGGTCGGTCATGCGCTCGGGCGTGAGATCGGGCGGCAGCTGCAGCGCCGGCACCTTCGTGCCGCTGGCGGGGTCGTAGACGAGGCGGAACGGGTCGAACGCGGCGCCGAGCGGGCCGCCGCCCTCGCCGATGATCGCCTTCTTCCCCTGATGCAGCTTCCCGCCGACGACGAAGAACGGGTGGAGGTTGGCGGCGTCGGCGCGGCGGCCGACGGTGCGTGCCTTCGCCACCACCGAGCCGAGCGCCGGCCGGGGCGAGCCGCCGAGGGGCTTGCCGTCGAGGCCGGTGCCGCCGGCGCCGCTGCCGGTCAGGCCGATGGTGCCGGCGATGCCGTGGTCGGTGCTCTGCGTGGTGAGCGTGCGGACGACGGCGAGGTGGTTCGAGATGCCGGCGAGCTGTGGGAACAGCTCGGTGAAGCGGACACCGGGGGTGCGGGTGGGGATGCTGCCGAACGGCCCGCGGTACTCGAGCGCGGCGTTCGGCTTGGGGTCGAACGTGTCGAGCTGGCTCGGCCCGCCCCACAGCCACAGCAGGATGACGGCCTTCGCCGCGCCGGGGGTGTGGCCCGAGGTGCCGGGCGGGCGCGCTCGCAGTAGGTCGGCGAGGGACAGCCCGAGGGCGCTGGAGCCGCCGACCTGGAGGAACGCCCGGCGGTGGAGCGTCTGGCACGTCCGGGCAGTCTGGCGGCCGACGAGGAGCATGGAGAGGCACTCCGGCGAGATCGCTTCATTATCCCGGATCGCCGCGGCGGAACAAGCGCGACCCCATTGCGTTCCGCTCCGGATCGGGGATGATGGCCGGCACTCCCTCCCCGAGGTGCCCCATGTCCGGCCCGTACCAGCCCGACCGCCGCCAGCTCCTCGCCGCCGCCTGCGGGGCCGCCGCCACCAGCGCCGCCGCCCAACCGCCGGCGCCTGCCAAGAAGTACCCGTTCAAGAAGTCCATCAACCAGTGGGCGTTCCCGTACCCGGAGCGAATGAACCTCGAAGCCTGCCTCCGCCTCGCCAAGGCCGCCGGGTTCGACGGCATCGAACTCAACTACGACCTCGACAACGACCTCTCCCCCAAGAACGGCCCCGCCGAGTTCGCGCAGGTCCGCCGCCTCGCCGAGAAGATCGGCATCAGCATCAGTGGCGTGTGCTCGTTCCTGTTCTGGCCGTACCCGCTCAGCAGCAACGACGCCGCCAAGCGCGCCCGCGGCCTGGAACTGGCCGGGAAGATCGCCGAATGCGCCCACCACCTCGGCACCGAGAACGTCCTGGTGGTGCCAGGCGCCGTTCACATCCCGTGGCGGACCGACCACGAGCCGGTGCCGAACGACGTGTGCGACCGTCGGGCGAAGGAGGCGGTGCGGTCGCTGCTGCCGGCGGCCGAGAAGCTGCGGGTGTTCCTGAACATCGAGAACATCTTCTTCAACGGCTACCTGATGACGCCCGGCGAGATGAACGCCTTCGTGGACTCGTTCGGCAACGAGCGGGTGAAGGTCCACTTCGACACCGGGAACATCATGATGTACCAGTTCCCCGAGCACTGGGTCGCCCAGCTCGGGAACCGCGTCAAGAACGTCCACCTGAAGGAGTTCACGAAGAAGGGGACGGACGTGAGCCTGGAGGCGTTCCGGCCGCTGCTCGACGGCACGACCAACTGGCCGGCGGTGCTGGAATCGCTCGACAAGACCGGTTACCGCGGCTACCTGACGTTCGAGTACTTCCACCCGTACCTCCACTGGCCCGAGGCGCTGGTGTACCAGACCGCCGACTCGCTCGACCGCATGCTCGGGCTGAAGGGGTAGCCGAAAATTCTCCGCCGGTCCCGTACAGGTACTTGACTCGCGCCGCCGCGTCAGGTGAGATGCGGCGCATGACCGAACCCGCTCCACAACTCGACGGGCACCCGGGGTGGGTCCGGGTCTGCCACTGGCTCGTGACCGTGAGCTTCCTGGCGCTCACGGTCAGCGGGTACGTGATCCTGATGTGCCACCCGCGCCTCTACTGGGGGGACGCGGGGAACGACCTGACGCCGGCACTGTTCGAGTTGCCCATCAGCCGGAACTATCGGCACGGCGGCTGGGAGGTGCACGGGGCGTTCGCCCTGGACGGCAACGGGCCGGTGAGCGCCACCCGCACCTACCTCGCCCTCAACCACAACAGCTGGGCCCGGAGCCTCCACTTCCTGGCCGCGTGGGGCCTCGTCGTGCCCGGCACGGCGTACCTGGTGGCGGGCGTGTCCACCGGCCACTTCCGCCGCCGCCTCTGGCCGGGAGACGGCGAACTCACCCCGGGCCGCCTGTGGCGCGACGCGGCCGACCACCTGCGTACGTGGGCGCGGCCGGCCGGCAGCGGGTACGGCCTGCTGCAGAAATGCGCCTACTGCGGGGTGGTGTTCGTCGCGCTGCCCGTGGTCGTGCTCTCCGGGCTGGCGATGTCACCCGCGATCACCGCCGGCTACCCGGCTCTCGGCCGCGTCTTTGGCGGCTTCCAGTCCGCCCGCACGGTCCACTACTTCGCCGCCGTCGTCCTGGTCCTGTTTCTCGTCGTCCACATCGTGATGGTGGCCCGCTCCGGGTTCTGGCGGCAGGTACGGGCCATGACGATCGGGGGAACGAAATGAGCCGCGGGCGCCTCCTCAGCCGCCGCAACGTCCTCCTCGCCGGCGCGGCCGCCGCGGGCGGCCTGTTCCTCCCCCGCCTGGCAAGACTGAACCTGCCGCCGACGTACGGCAACCTCTTGCGGATGGGCGACAACCTCACCTACGTCTCCCACCGGCTGCTGCTCCCGGGGCAGGCGATGGTGCGGGAGTACGGCCCCCGGGACGTCACCTCAATCCCCGCCATCTTCGTGGACGACCGCTACAAGAAGCCCGAACACCCCGTGCAGCGCGACGACTACCGCCGCGACCACGCGGCCGGGTTCCCGGACTACAACCTGAGGGTCGAGGGGCTGGTCGCCCGCCCGCGGTCGTACACGCTCGCCGACCTGAAGCGGTTCCCCGCGCGGACGCAGATTACGCGGCACACCTGCGAGGAGGGCTGGGCCGCGATCGCCGGGTGGACCGGCGTGCAACTGAGTCGGGTGCTGGAACTCGACGCGGGCTTGCTCCCGGACGCCCGCTACGTCACCTTCCACTGCAAAGACGACTACGTGGACAGCATCGACCTGCTGGACGCCCTCCACCCGCAGACCATCCTGGCCTACGGCATGAACGGCGGCGCCCTGTCGGTGCCCCACGGCGCGCCGGTGCGGCTGCGGGTGGAGACGCAGCTGGGCTACAAGAGCATGAAGTACGTCGAGAAGATCGTCGTCACGAGCGAGCTGGACGACGGCGGCGAGAACGGGAACCTCCAGAACGGCTGGGCGTGGTACGCGGGCATCTGAGCACGGCCGGCCCGACCGATTCACCGAGGAGCGTGGCCGATGCCGCTGAGCGAACCCGACGCCGCCCGTCTGGACGACTACCGCTTCCAGCACGGCCCGGACGCGGGGAACCTGTCGCTGGTGCTGGACCAGCTGACCGACGCGATCACGGCGGTGAACCAGCACCTCGTCTACTACCGCCTCGGGCCGGGCTCGCGCCTCACGCCGCCGCCCGACCTGTCCGCGATCCTGAGCGTGCTGACCGACTCGAAGGCGCTGGTGCAGGAGACGCTGCTGCGGCTGAAGGCGGCATCGTAGCCAGGTGGTCACCCCCGCACGCCGAGCTGGATCAGCTCGCCGGTGAAGTTCGGGCGGTCGCCGGTCCAGCCGCCGACCTTGCCGCCGCCGCCGTTCACGCCCGACGCCAGCCCGCGCGTCAGCACGTACCAGCAGAAGTAACAGTGGTTCCCCGTCGCCCCCGGCAGCGCGGCCGGGTCGCGCGCCAGGATCTCCTCGCGGATCGCCGTCAGGCCGTCGCGGAACACCTTGCCCACGTAGGGGTGCTCGCGGCCGGCGCGGATCACCTCCTCGGCTGACTGCATGTGGACGTTGCCGATCGTCAGCTGGTCCAGGTCGGACGCGAAGCCGCAGCACGGCTTCACCTCGCCGCGCGGGTTCACGATCAGCGCCTGACCCGGCCCCTCGCAATAGTCCTCCGCGAACCACTCGCCGTCCCACGGGTTGCCCGGCAAGCCCTCGGCCCGCTCCACCGTCGCCAGGTGGTTCCAGCACGCCGTCATCGTCAGGTCGTCGCTCACCACCAGGTAGCGGCCCAGCATAGCGGACCACTCCACCACCGCGTCCAAAGCCGCGGCCAGGCGGCGGATGGGCTCCAAGCCCTGGTCGGGGTGGCGGCTCGCGTAGCTCAGGCTCAGCACGTTGTCGCGCCCGAACACGCGGCGGCCGACCCGGCAGTACGTCGCCAGCTTGTCGATGTCCAGGCTGTGGAACTTGTCCACGCTCAGGCCGAGCTTCCCCGTGAAACCCGCGTCTCGCAACTCCGCGAGTGTCGATTCCAGGTGCGGTTCGTCGCGGAACCACACGCCGTTGCTCATCAGCTTGTCGAAGCGGAAGCCGAGCCCGGCGGCGCGGCGGGTCAGCGCCACCAGGAAGTCGGGGTAGAGGAACGGCTCGCCGCCGGTGAAGCCGAGCACGCCGATGCCGGTGGCGTGGGCTTCCTCCAGGAAGCGGATCGCGACGGGAATGGGGAGGCGGTCCGTCCACTCGATGGGCACACAGCAGTGCGG
Organism: Gemmataceae bacterium; assembly: GCA_046350095.1. Classification (GTDB taxonomy): domain Bacteria; phylum Planctomycetota; class Planctomycetia; order Gemmatales; family Gemmataceae; genus Urbifossiella. The sequence continues at coordinate 84,711 of JAXMBA010000006.1, read as the reverse complement.
GCAGCTGAGGTTGCACTGGTACGTGCCGGCGAACGACAGGTACGTCGGGCGGAAGCCGCGGCCGGCGGCGGTGGCGCGGGACGGCGAGCGGGAAGTGTCGGACATCGTCCGGGCATCATACACGCCGCCGCTTGCGGCGTAGCGCGGCGCTCGCCACGGCGCGAGCGGCGGGCGTTAGAACCGGCTCCCCGGCTCGTCCCCCCGTGTTACCCCCGGCCGATTTCTCCTTGTGGGTAGTCCGGGGAACTGACACAATCTCTACGGGCGGCCGCCGGCCGCCGGGTGTCTCAGGAACGGGATGCGCCGATGCACCGCGGTTCGGTCCTCCGCCTCGCCTCCGCCGCCCTCCTCGCCGTAGCCGTCGGCTGGGTCGCGAGTTCCGGCGACCGCCACGCAGCCGCGCAGCCCGCGGCCAAGAAGGGCGCCGACAAGAAGGACGAGAAGGAGAAGGACACCCGCTCCCGCCGCGCGGTGGCGTCGCCGTTCAACTTCAACGTCGTCCGCGACGCCGGCCCGCGCCTCAAGGCCGCCCGCGACTACCTCGGGTTCAAAGAGATCCCCTGGAACACCGTCTGCCCGCTCGTGCAGAACATCCTCGACGGCCCCGACTCCTTCTACGACCCCGACGAGGACGACCCCCGCGGCGCCCTCGCCAACAAGAGCTGGGGCGGCGTCCAGCACGAGGCCGAGCAGATCCTCGCCAAGTTCCCCAAGGAAGGGCTCGAGTTCTACCAGCAGTCCTACGGCCAGTCCGCGGCCAAAATCCTCACCGACGCCGTTCAGAACGGCTACGACGTGGAAGGGCTCAAGACCGTCACCAGCCGGTACTTCTACACGAAGGCCGGGGCCGAGGGCTCGGTGCTGCTCGGCTCCCTCCAGCTGGAGCGCGGCGACTACGCCGACGCGGCCCGGCACTTCAGCCGCCTCATGGCGCGGCCCAACGGCGACGACTACCTCACCCCGCGCGTGCTGTTCCGCGCCGCCACGGCCTTCAAGCGGTCGCCGGAGAAGGAGCACCAGGCGCTGTACGCCGCGGCCGCCGACAAGCTGCAAAAGGCCACCGCCGGCGTCGGCCTCACCATCGGCCGCAAGACGTTCACCGCCGAGCAACTCCGTGCGGAACTGGAGCGGCCCGTCGGCATGGTTGAACTGTCGGCAGCGGTCGGGCAGTTCGCCACGCACCGCGGCAACGCCCAGCGGAACCCCGCGTCGGACGCCGGCCCGCCGTTCCTGCTGAAGATGTTCTCGGTGGACATGCTCGACCCGAAGAAGGCGCCCGGCGAGGAGTGGATCACCCGGCAGCTCGAGTACCTGTTCGCCCGGGAGGACGCCACCCGGACCAACAGCACGTTCCCCCTCCCCGGCTTCTTCCCCGTCGCCACCGCCGACGTCCTGTTCCTCCGGCAGTACGACGGTGTCCGCGCCGTCGCCCTCCGCGACCAGCAGGCGCACGGGCAGGTGGTGACCGCCGGCCGCGACCTGTGGGTGTCGCCGTCCACGTTCGGCCTCACGCAGATGACCGGCGACCGGTTCGACCCGGACCCGCTCCAGACGAAGGAGATGCGGACGAAGGTGGAACAGTGGTGGGCGGCGTACCGCAACCAGGCCGCCGCCGCGTACCTGGCGGAGAACCCGCTCGTCGGCTCGCTGACGCACGACGGCGAGAACGTGTACTTCGTGGACGACATCGCCCTGCCGCCGCCGCCGGCCGTGCAGAACCCGAACATGGCGTTCGGCGGCATGGACCCGAACGCGGCGCAGATGCCGAACCGGATGAAGCTGGCCATCGAGTGCGGGCTGCTGGTGGCGGTGAACATCAAGACCGGGATTCAGGTGTGGACGCTCGGCCGGACCGAGTCGCAGCCCGGGCTGCCGCAGACGATCCCGCCGCCGCCGCTGTCGGAGGAAGAGGCGGACAAGAGCACGAGCGCGTTCAACCTGTGCCAGAACGCCGTGTTCCTGGCCCCGCCGCTGGCCGTGAACGGCCGGCTGTACGTCCCGATCGAGCAGGCCGGGTTCGTCCGGCTCCTCTGCCTCGACCCGACGACCCTGGTGCGGCCGGCGGGCTGGCACATGCAGGTGCCGGCGCTGGTGTGGCAGGTGAAGCTGGGGCGGGCCGGGTCCACCCTCGCCGGGTCGCCGGCGCGGCGCACCCAGGGCGCGTTCCTGGCCGCCGGCGACGGCATCCTGGTGTGCCCGACCAACTCCGGGGCCGTCGTCGGCATCGACCTGATGAGCCGCCGCATCCTCTGGGGGCACGTCTACAAGGAGAACGCGGCCCCGCCGCCGAACACGAAGGTCGGGCCGGCCGGCGGGCCGATCATGATCAACGGCCGCGTCCCGCCGCCGGACCCGCTGCCGAAGGAGCGCTGGCGGGCCTCGGCCCCGGTGATCGCCGGCGGCCGCGTCCTCGTGAGCGGGTTCGACTCCGACGGCGTGGACTGCCTCGACCTGCGGACCGGGGCCCTGCAGTGGCGGGCGGCGCGGGCGTCCAGCGACCTGTACGTCGGCGGCGTCCTCCAGGACACGCTGATGATCGTGGGCAAGAACGAGGTCCGCGGGTACAAGCTCGCGGGGGCCGGCACCCGCGAGGCCGACTGGACGCTGGCGCTGGGCACCGCGTCGCCCACCGGCCACGGCGCCGCCGGGAAGAACGCCTACTTCATCCCCGTCCGCCACGACTCGGGCGAGGCCAAGCCGAAGGCCGACGGGAAGACCACGCCGGTCCTCGAAATCTGGGCCGTCACCGCCGACGGCAAGGTGTCGTCGAAGACGCAGGCCCGCGCCCCGTCCGACACGGCGGTCCGGTTCGGCATCGGCAACCTGGTGTTCCAGGACGGGCTCGTCGTGGCCCAGTCCGCGGCCGAGGTGTCGGTCTACCCGCAGCTGGACACGAAGCGAGCGGAGATGGACCAGAAGCTGAAGGCGAACCCCAACGATCCCGAGGGCCTGCTCGCCCGCGGCGACCTGCTCCAGGACGAGGGCAAGCTCCGCGAGGCGGTGACGGACTACAAGGCGGCGGAGAAGAACGCCCCGGCCGACCCGGCCGCCGCCGAGCCGCTCCGCCGCCGCCTCCGCGAGCGCCTGTACCGGGCGTACACCGAGCTGCTCCGGCAGAACTTCGCGGCGTCCGAGGGCTTCCTCGACGAGTACGCCGCCCTCTGCGAGAGCTTCCTCGAACCGAACGAGACGCCCGAGAACGCCGAGGAGCACGACGCGAAGGTGCTGGAGCGCCGCCGGCTGTACCTGTCGCTGCTGGCGAAGGGCCGCGAGGGGCAGGGCCGGCTGGACGAGGCCTTCGACAACTACATGCGGCTGTCAAAGCTCGGGGCCGAGCTGCTCCAGCCGGACCCGGACGAGCCCTCGGTGCTCCGCCGCGCGGACGTGGCCGCCCGCGGCCGCATCCAGGCGATGATCGGCCGCGCCGCCCCGGCCGCCCGCAAGGGGCTGGAGGGGCGCGTGGCCGCCGAGTGGGACGCCGTCAAGGGCGGCACCGACCTGGCCCGCCTCCGCGACTTCGTCGGCGTGTTCGGCCCGTACTTCCCCGCCGGCGCCGAGGCCGAGTTGCTCCTGGCCGACCGCCTCACGGCGACGAACGACGACACCGCGGCCCGCGAGGCGCAACTCCACCTGCACCGCGTCCGCACCACGGCCGCCGACCCGAAGCTGCGGGCGCGGGCGACCGCCGAGCTGGCCGCGCTCATGGTCAAGGCCGGCCTCCTCGACGAGTCCGTCCGGCTGTACCTCCAGCTCGGCAACGAGTTCAAGGACGTGCCCGTCGTGAACGGCAAGAAGGGCGAGGACTACCTGACCGACCTGCTGACCGACCGCCGGCTGCTGCCGTACCTGGAGCCGGCCCGCTACCCCCTCCCGACGCGGGTGCGCGTCGAGGACAAGTCCGGCGGCGGCGGGGCGGGGCAGAACCTGCCGTCCAGCGAAGTCGTGCCGGCGGGCGAGTTCCTCCCCGAGTTCCAGAAGGTGCGGTTCGCCCTGGAGATGAACCCGCAGACCGGCGCCTGGCAGCTCACCGGCTACGACCGCACCTCGGACGTGGCCCGGTACAAGTTCGGCGACATCGCCCAGTTCAACGTCAACGTCGGCGGCGCGCAGCAGAACACCGGCCGGGTGTTCCACGCCGGCGGCCGCGTGCTCGTGGCACAGGTCGGCCCCACCGTCTACGGCTACGACCTGTCGAAGAAGTCGAACACGGCCGCGTGGAAGGTGTCGCTGACCGGCGACCTGCCCCAGAACAACGGCTACCAGGCGATCGCCCGGAACGCCGACGAGATCGAGATGATCTTCCACCAGGACGGCACGAAGCTGCTGATCCGCACCACCGGCGTGGTCGTCCGGCCCGAGTACGCCTGCGTGCTGACCCGCGACGGCCTGGAGTGCTTCGACCCGGCCGACCGCAACCGCAAGTTCTGGACGCGCCGCTACGTCCCCGAGCGGACGCACGTGTTCGGCGACGACCAGTACGTCGTGCTCGTCGAGGTCGGGGCCGACCGCCGGCCGTCGAGCGTGCGGGTGCTGCGGGCCGGCGACGGGGCCACGGTGACGGGCGCCCCGGACTCGGCCGAGGCGCTGGCCGCGGCCCGGTCGTACAAGGTGTTCGGCCGCACGGCGCTGCTGCACGAGGCCGACGACGACGGCAAGCAGGTGCTCCGCCTCCTCGACCTGACCACCGGCAAGGACGTGTGGAAGCGCGAGTACGACGACAAGGCCGTGGCGGTGAAGTCACACGACCCGGCGGTCTGCGGCATGGTCCGCGGCACCGGCGAGGTGGACCTGCTCGACCCGCACACCGGCCGCCCGGTCGGGCAGTTCAAGCTGGACGCCGACCGCCTCGCCGACCACCTGGGCAAGTGCCGCGGGGCGCAGCTGTTCGCCGACGCCACGCGGTTCTACCTGGTGCTGGACCGCGACCGCAACGCGGGCGGGCTGGCCGGGCGGTTCGTGAACTACAACAACGGCCTGACGCTGCGGACGGCGGCGGTGGACGGCCCGATGTACTGCTTCGTGCGGGCCACGGGCGAGCGGGCGTGGTACGCCGACGGGCACTTCGAGAACCAGGTGCTCATCGTGGACCGGTTCGCCGACCTGCCGGTGCTGGTCGCCGGGCAGTGGGCGCTGCGGCCGGGCGGCGGCCCGTACGAGTTCAAGGCGGTGGTGGTGGAGAAGGAGCGCGGCCTGCTCCGCTACGCCTCGACGCAGCCGGACCAGATGCAAATGACGTTCACGACTTTGACCGTGGACCAGCGGAACCGGTCGGTCGAGTTCTTCCGCCCGCGGAACGGCCAGGCCATGCGGGTGGTGGTGCTCCCGGACGTGGGGAAATAGGCTCATCGCTTCGCGCCGGACACCGCGAAGCCACCTGCGGCTAACCCGTGACCACCTGCGCTGTTACAAAAAGACTCGCCGGTCGTCCTCCTTCCAACCGCCTCTCCGTCGCGCGTACCCCCGCGGAGGCCCGCTCATGGACCGCCGATTGTTTCTCGCCTCGCTCGCCGGCACCGCCGGGGGGCTCGCCCTCCCCGCCACCGCCGGCGCCCAGGGGCGGAAGCCGTCCGACGTGGAGGCCTGCGTCGACCGCGGGCTGGAGTACCTCAAGCGCATTCAGAGCGGCGACGGCCACTGGGAGGCCCAGGGCGGCCAGTACCCCACCAGCATGACCGGCCTCGCCGGCATGGCCATGCTCATGGAGGGGAGCACCGTCCGCGAGGGGCGGTACAGCGACCAGATCCGCAAGGCCGTGAACTGGTTCCTGGCCCCGCAGCGGGTCCGCGAGAACGGCCTGATCGGCGACCCGAACAACCCCACCGAGACGCAGCGGTACATGTACGGGCAGGGCTTCGGCACCCTGTTCCTGGCCTGCTGCTACGGCGAGGAGGAGGACGTGGCCCAGCGGAAGCGGCTGGAGGCCGTCGTCACGAAGGCCATCGACTTCATCGCCCGCGCCCAGACCCGCAAGACGCACCGCAAGCCGGAGGGCCGCGAGGTCGAGATCGGCGGCTGGGGCTACGTCAGCGCCACCGACAACAACAGCTTCGACGAGGGCTCGGTGACGATCACGCAGCTCCAGGCGCTGCGGGCCGCCCGCAACGCCGGCATCAAGGTGCCGAAGGAGACGATCGACAAGTCGCTGGCGTACCTGGAGGCGTGTACCACCAACGACGGCGGCATCGTTTACAACTACACCGGGAACTCGGCCAACGGGCAGGGGCGCCCGCCGCTCACGGCCGCGGCCATCTGCTGCGGGTTCAGCGGCGGCCAGTACCGCGGCGAGCTGCCGAAGAAGTGGCTGAAGAACTGCCAGCGGCACATCTGGCCGACGGTCGCCCGCGGCCGGGTGGCCCACGACGAGTACCAGACGTACTACTTCGCCCAGGCCATGTACGCCCTCGGCGACAACCGCTGGGCCGAGTTGTTCCCCGACGAGCCGGCCGAGACCCGGCTGACGTGGTCGAAGTACAAGGAGGCCATGTACCCGTACATGATGGAGGCCCAGAACCGCACCGACGGCAGCTGGCAGAGCGGGTTCGTCGGCAACGTGTTCAGCACGGCCGTGAACCTGACCGTGCTCCAGCTGGAAAAGGGCATCCTGCCGATCTACCAGCGCTGAGCGCCGGCTCGGAACGAGCCGCGGCCGCAAGGGAGCGGCGGCTGCACCGGACGTCGCCGCGAGCGGACCGCCGTGTCCGCAGCCGCTCCCTTGCGGTCGCGGCTGGTAAGACACCGAACTCACCACCCCCGAAGGCACCGCCACCGATGAGCCAAGCCGAGCTGGCCCAGACCGACCTGGACGCCGTCCGCAAGCTGAAGACGGCCTTCGACGACATCAAGCGGCAACTCAGCCGCGTCATCGTCGGCCAGGACGAGGTGATCGAGGAACTGCTGATCGCCATGTTCAGCAAGGGGCACTGCATCCTCGAAGGGGTGCCCGGCCTCGCCAAGACCCTCATGATCGCCACGCTGGCGCGGTGCCTGTCGCTGGACTTCAGCCGCATCCAGTTCACCCCCGACCTGATGCCGTCGGACATCACCGGCACCCGCATCATCGAGGAAGATTCGGAGACGCGCCGCCGCGAGTTCAAGTTCCTCCCCGGCCCCCTGTTCGCCAACATCGTGCTGGCCGACGAGATCAACCGCACCCCGCCGAAGACGCAGGCCGCGCTCCTCGAGGCGATGCAGGAGAAGCAGGTGACCGTCGGCGGGCAGCGGCACAAGCTCACGAACCCGTTCTTCGTGCTCGCCACCCAGAACCCGATCGAGCAGGAGGGGACGTACCCGCTGCCCGAGGCGCAGCAGGACCGGTTCATGTTCAAGGTGTTCGTGAAGTACCCGACGTTCAAGGACGAGTTCGAGATCGCCCGCCGCACCACGGGCGTGGCCGTCGAGGAGATCACCCCGGTGCTGGACGGCCAGCAGATCATGGACATCCAGCACCTCGTGCGGAAGGTGCCGGTCGGCGACCACGTGATCCACTACTGCCTGGCGCTGGTGCGGCAGACGCGCATCGGCGAGCCCGGGGTGCCGAAGTTCGCCAGGGAGTGGCTGAGCTGGGGCGCCGGCCCGCGGGCGGTGCAGAACCTCATCCTCGGGGCCAAGGCCCGGGCGCTGCTGTACGGCCGGCCGCACGTGACCACCGAGGACATCAAGGCCCTGGCGTACCCGGTGCTGCGGCACCGCATCCTGACGAACTTCACGGCCGCGTCCGAGGGCGTGACGACGGACACGGTCATCAAGAAGTTGCTGGAGGAGACGCCGGAGAAGGACGGCGACCTGCTCAAGGACGAGCGGTTCAAGAAGATTTTCGCTTCGTAGTGCCCCCGCCGCTTGCGGCTTCGCGTCGCCCCGCACGAAGCCCCAAGCGGCAAGCCCCGAGCCGCCGACCCTCCGAACGCGAAGCACCCCCGACATGGCCCGCGACCAAGACCCCCGCCGGTTCTTCGACCCCAAGACCATCGCCACCATCGGCCAGCTCGACCTGCGGGCGCGGTTCGTGGTCGAGGGGTTCCTCACCGGCATGCACAAGAGCCCGATCTTCGGGCAGAGTGTCGAGTTCGTCCAGCACCGCGAGTACGTCCCCGGCGACGACCTGCGGCACGTCGACTGGACCGTCTGGTCCAAGACCGACCGGTACTACGTCAAGCAGTACGAGGCCGAAACCAACCTGCGGTCGTACCTCGTCGTGGACGCCAGCGAGTCGATGCTGTACGGCGCGGACAAGGCGAAGAAGGCCGGCACGCTGTACAAGTACGACTACGCCGCCACCGCCGCGGCGTGCCTCGTGTACCTGACGGTGAAGCAGCAGGACTCGGCCGGGCTCATCACGTTCGACTCGGACGTGCGGCAGGTGCTGCCGCCGCGGAGCAGCCAGAACCACCTCGACGCCGTGGTCAAGGCGCTGCACGTCAGCAAGCCGCGGGAGAAGACGAACCCCCTGAAGATCATGCAGCGCGTCGCCGAGTCGATGCCGAGCCGGGGCATGGTGACGATCTTCTCCGACCTGCTGTGCGACCGCGAGCCGCTGTTCAAGGGGCTCGAGATGCTCCGGCACCGGCGGCACGACGTGATCGTGTTCCACCTGCTGGACGACGACGAGCTGACGTTCCCGTTCGGCGGGATGACGAAGTTCGAGGGCCTGGAGGCGCAGCCGGACCTGTTGTGCGACCCGAAGGCGCTGCGCGACGGCTACCTGGAGGCACTGGAGGAGTACCTGACCGAGGTCCGCCGCGGCTGCACCCGGATCGGCGTCGAGTACCAGTTGGTGCGAACGAGCGACTACCTGGACGCGGTGCTGAGCCGGTTCCTGTACCAGCGGATGTCGTCGCGCGCCAGCCCGGTCCGCCGGTAAAACGCATCCGGAGTTTAGACAGGATAACAGGATGAGCAGGAAAGAAACCCAAATCAGGGCTCGGCCATCCTGTTCATCCTGTTATCCTGTCTAAATTCTTGACTCGGCTCGACGCTCACGACACGACCACACGACGAAGGCCCGATGGAAGCGCTGTTCACCCACCCGCTGACGATGGCCGCCGGCGCCGCTCTGGTGAGCGCCCCGGTCATCATCCACCTCATCAACCGGATGCGGTTCCGGCGCGTGCGGTGGGCCGCGATGGAGTTCCTCCTCAAGGCCCAGAAGCGGATGCGGCGGAAGCTCATCCTCGAGCAACTACTGCTGCTGTTCCTCCGCTGCCTCCTCGTGTTCCTCGCCGGCGTGCTGCTCGCCCGCTTCCTCGGGTTCGGCACCGACGAGCGCGAGGACGCCCGCGCCACCGCCCACGCCGTGGTACTGGACGACTCGCCGAGCATGGGCGAGGCGATGCTCGCCGAGGGCCGGCAGACCACGCCGTTCGCGGAAGCCAAGACCCAGATCACCGACAAGATCGCCCCCGCCGCCGCACAGGCGAACACGCCGCAGTCGATGGACGTGCTGGTACTGTCGGCGCTCGACACGCCGCGCGCCGTGGACCGCCTCAACGACGCCACCATCGGCGACCTGAAGGACTTCCTCCGCCCGCTGACGCCGTCGCCGGTGCGCGTCGGGCTCGCCGACGGGCTCCGAAAGGCCAAGGAACGCCTCGACGCCAAGGGCGACGAGGTGGCGAAGGTGATCCACGTCGTGTCCGACCTCCGCGCCCTCGACTGGGCCGAGGACGGTGAGGCGGTCAAGCAACTCCTCACGGAGTACACCGCCGCCGGCATCCGGGTGAACCTCATCGACATGGCCTATCCGGCGCGCCGCGAGCAAGACCGCCAGCCGCGATCCGGCGACAACGTCGGCATCGTCGAGCTGCGGCCGCGGTCCCGCGTCGCCGCCCGCGGCCAGCCGGTCGACCTGGAACTGCGCGTGAAGAACAGCGGCGCAACGGAGGCGCGGGACGTGCAGGTCCGCTTCCTGCTGCACGGCAAGCAGAACATCATCCCCACGACGCAGATACCGAGCGTGCCGCCGTACCAGGAGCGGACGACCGTGGTGACGGTGCCGGGCATCGAGATCGGCGAGGAGGAGGCGAAGGACGCGGCGAAGCGGTTCAAGGTGATCACCGCGGTGCTCGCCAACCAGGAGCCCGGCGGCATCGCCGCCGACAACGTGCGGCACGCCGTCGTCGAGGTTCGCCCGCGTCTCTCCGTGCTGGTGCTGGAGGGCCGCGACCAGCTGCGCGACAGCCCCAAGGGCGACGGGTTCTACCTCCGCCGCCTGTTCCAGGACGCGTTCGGCGGGATCGACTGGGTGGACGGCGCCCCCGCCGACCTCGACCGCCGCGACCTGCGGCCGTTCTCCGCCGTGTACCTCATCAACGTGCCCGCGGTCACCGAGAGCCAGCGCGAGAAGCTCGAAGCCTACGTGAAGGGCGGCGGCGGGCTGGCCTTCTTCCTCGGCCCCGACGTGCGGCCGAACGTCTACCGCGACCAGCTGTACCGCGGCGGCTCCGGCGTCTTCCCCGTGCCGCTCCCCGACGAGCCGAGCAAGGCGCTGACGCAGGAGCAGAAGCTCACGCGACAACTCGTGCTGTCGAAGCGGGTGCTGACCCGCGACGGCGGCGTGAAGCAGCACCCGGCCGTGAGCGGCATGTACCAGGGCGACCGCGGCGGGGTCGGGAAGGACGCCGAGATCGAGCGCTACTTCCTGTTCGCCAACATCGACCGCTACTGGCCGGTGAAGCGGTTCGGCAAGTGGCGCGAGGACCAGAGCGTCCGCGAGTTGTACTGCCTGCCGAACGACGCCAGCGTGGCCGAGTTCGAGGGGCCGGTCCGCGACGCGCTCGACAAGATGAAGGCGAAGGCGAACGAGCCGAAGTTCGAGAAGTACCGCCAGTTCATCGACCCGCTCGACCGCCGGGTGCGCGAAACCGCGGCCGGCACCGCCCCGCTGGCGTCGCTGGCGACGTACCTGGACCGGCTGCTGTGCGACCAGATCAACGACGGCGACCCGAGCGAGCCGGTGCTGCGCGAGTTCTGGGGCCAGCCCGAGATGACGGACATCAAAGGCGAGGTGCAGCGGCTGCGCGACGCGGTGAAGTACGGCGACCCGCTGTACCTCGTGAAGGACTTCGGGCGCGGCCGCGTTGCCGTCTTCACGACCGACGCCGGCGGGGCGCACGCCAGCGGCCCGTGGACAGACTGGCCGGCCGGCACGGGGGCGCCCGCGTGGCTGGCCGTGATGGCGGAACTGCACAAGTACCTGTCCGGCGGTCCGGCCGAGGAGAACCGCTCGGTCGGCTCCGTGCTCGACGAGTCGCTCGACGCCACCCGCTACCGGCCGGCGCTCTCGCGGTCGGTGCTGTCGATCGACCTCGCCACGGCGCTGGCCGGCCGCGACGCCGAGGTGCAGGCGGGGAAGGCCGAGACGGACGTGATGACGCAGAACAAGGACGCGCTGGCGTTCCGGTTCGGCAAGGCGACGGAGCCGGGCGTGTACCTGTTCACCCTCACGGCGCTGAGCGGCGCGAACAACGACGTGGAGCGGCCGGAGGTGCGGGCGATCCCGTTCAACGTGGACGCGACCCGCGAGGGCGACCTGCGGCGCGCGGCCCGCGACGACCTGGCGCAGCAGGCGCCGGGCGTGCCGGTGCGGTCGCCGGACGACGCCTCGTGGGTGGCGGCGCTGAAGCAGAAGCGTGACGACTTCAGCACGCGGCGGTGGCTGTACCTGTTCATCCTGCTGGCGCTGATCGCGGAGCAGGCAATGGCGGTGCGGCTGAGCCGGCACACCCGGCCCGAGGACACGGAGTTGCTGGCCCCGAGCGCGGCCGCGGCGTTTGCGCGGGGCACGCCCGCGGCGGCGGTGGCGCCGCCCGAGGAGCCGGCGGCGGTGTAGGTTCGGGTTCTGCCGCTTGCGGAAGTACCCGAACCGATCGACCTTCGAGACACGACCGAGCACCCGATGACGCCGACCGAAAGTACCCGCGAACTCGTCCTCCTGCGGCTCGACCAGCCGTTCGGCGAGTTCCTGTCGTCGCTACTGCCGCAGTCCACGCTGCAAGGCATCCTGTACTACCCGCTCGCCGCCCTCGCGCTCGCCGCCGTGGTCGCGTGGGTCGTGCTCCGCGCCCGCGGCGCCCTCCCGGGCCGCCCCGGCAGCGCCGCCCGCCTACTGTGGACCGGCTGCGTCCTGGCGTGGGTCGCGTTCGGGCTCGTGCTCCTCGGCGTGTTCTTCGTCAACGACTCGTTCCCGTCGGCCGGCAACTTCGCCGGCGAGGTCGCGGCCGGAAAGAAACAGCAGAACACCGTCCTGTGGCTCGTCTTCACCGCCGCCGTGTTCACCGCCGGCACCGGCTACGCGCTGGCGATGTACAACAAGGACCGCGCCGGCACCCGCTGGTACTTCGCCGCCGCGCTCGCGGCCGTGCGCGTCAGCGTCTACGCCGTGCTGTGCCTGGTCTTCCTGCTCCCCGCGTTCCAGACCTACGAGCGCACCGAGAAGCGCTCCCGCGTGCTCGTCGTCATTGACGTGTCGGGGTCGATGCACAAGGACGAGGACGTGAGCGGCGGCGCCAAGCCCAAGAGCCGGGTCGGCCAGGTGATCGACTTCCTGACCGACAGCCAGGCCGACTTCCTGGGCAAGCTCCTCGACAAGAACCCGGTGTTCGTTTACCGCTTTGGCACGCGGGCGGACGAAGACCCGCAGGAGTTCCAGAAGGGGCAACCGGCCTGGGGCGCCGCGGACTGGGACGCCTTCGCCAAGTACGACTTCAAGCCCGTGCTGTTGAAGGGGCTGTCGGCCGAGGGCGTTGAGGCCGTGAAGACCTCGGCCCCGTGGAACGGCGCCGCCCCCGGCACGCCCGACTGGGCCGCCGGGTGGCTGGCCCGCGCCGAGGACGAGGCGATCCCGAAGAACATGCCCGAGCCCGACCGCGAGGCGCTGAAGCAGAGCCGCGGCCGGCTCGAGCGCCGGCTCGACGTGGCCCGCACCATCGCCGCCGGCACGAACGTCCCCACGTCGCTGCTCGCGCTCGTGAACCGCGAGGCGGCGAACATGGTTCAGGGAATTGTCGTGTTCAGCGACGGCCGCTCGAACCTCGCGTCCGATTCCGCCTACGCCGAACTGCGGGCGCGGGCCGCGCGGGAGAAGGTGCCGGTGTTCACGGTCGCCGTCGGCGAGGACCGCGTGGCCGCGAGCATCGCCGTGTCCGACGTGCAGGCGCCCGGCAACACCCCGCCGGACGAGCCGTTCAAGGTCGTGGTCGAAGCGGACGGCCAGAACCTGGCGAACACCGAAGTGGACGTGTTCCTCGACCTGTTCCTGCCGAACCGCAACCCGGACACGGACCCGGCCGACCACACGCTGCAGGGCAAGCTCACGTTCCTTCCCGGCGACCCGCCGCACGGGCAGGCCGAGTTCGTCATCGACCCCGCCAAGCTCCCCGACAACCTGACGACGGAGCCGAAGGAGGGCACGAGCGCCACCAAGCGGCAGTTGCGCGAAGGGCCGTGGTCGATGCGCGGCCGCATCCCCAAACACAAGCTCGAAGTGGCGTCGGCGACGGACCACACCCGCGTGCGGCCGAACGTACAGGTGGCCCGCAAGCCGCTCCGCATCCTGCTGTGGGCCAGCGGCCCGACCCGCGAGTACCTCCAGCTCAAGACCGTCCTCATCCGCGAGGCGCAGGAGAACCGCGCGGAACTGAGCGTGTGCCTGCAGAACGAGGCCGGCGAGAAGGGGACGGCGGTGCAGGACGTGCCGCCGGAGCGACTGCTGGCGCGCTTCCCGACGAAGCTCGACCTGGTAACGAAGGGCGGCGACCCGAAGGAGCGGTTCAACAACCTGAATGAGTACGACCTGGTCGTCGCCTTCGACCCCGACTGGTCCGAGGTCTCGGCCGAGCAGGCCGACATCCTCCGCCGCTGGGTGCAGGAGCAGGGGGGCGGGTTCGTGTACGTCGCCGGGCCGCTCCACACGTTTCAACTGGCCCGCGTCGAGGCGAACAGCCGGCTCAGCCCGGTGCTGGAAATCCTGCCCGTGGTGCCGGAAGACATCATCGTCATCCGCGCCCGCGGCACCCCGCGCACGCCGCGCCGGCTCGACCTGAAGCCGCCGGAAGAGTCGGACGTGCTGAAGCTCCAGGACGCGCCGGGCGACCCGAAGGCGGGGTGGGAGAAGTTCTTCACCGACCGCGAGAAGTACGTCGCCAGCCCCGACCTGAAGGTCGAGCTGTACCCGCGGCGCGGCTTCTTCAGCGCTTACCCGGTGAAGGACATCCAGGAGACGCGGCGCAGCTCGAAGGTGCTCGCCGAGCTGATCGACGAGGACGACAAGGGCGACCGGATGCCGCAGCCGTGGCTGGTGAGCAGCAACCCCTCCGCGGCGTGGCGGTCGCTGTTCGTCGGCAGCGGCGAGCTGTACCGGCTGAACGCCTACGACCCGCCCGAGGGGAAGGAGATGTACAAGCGGGCGTGGGTACAGCTGATGCGCTACGCAGCCGCCAAGCGCGACACGAAGGCGGCCCGCGGGCGCCTCCTGCTCGGCGAGGTGTACACCGCCGGCAACCCGATCCGCGTGCAGGCCCGCGTGCTGGACCCGACCGCGAAGCCGTACCCCGTCGGCGGCATCGACCCGCGCTTCAAGGTGATCCGGCTGTCGCCCGAGAACCAGCCGGAGAAGGAGTTCGGCCCGTTCCCGCTGGCCGCGCGGCAGGGCGCGACCGGCTTCGACGGCTACTACCAGGGCCAGCTGACGCCCGACCCGCGCGAGATGCCGCCGGGCGAGAAGCGCTACCGCGTCGTGATCGACGTGCCGGACAGCGCCGGCGAGACGATCGAGGGCGAGTTCCAGCTGCGGGCGTCGAACCCGGAGCTGGACAACATCCGCCCCGACCCCGCGGCACTGATGGGCGTGGCGACCGAGTTCGACGGCGACAACGGCGTCGCGGCACGGGTGACGAACCCGGACGCGAAGGCGCGCCTGATCCGCGAATTGCCGCGCGACGGCGGCGTGTCGAAGCTGGCGTTCAAGCTGACCGACCGGGAGCTGCTGGGGCTGATCCCCGAGTGCATGGGCAACCGCGAGGTGACGGCCGAGAACCGCGGCAAGGCCGACGACCTGTGGGACCGCGGGTTCGAGGTGCCGCTGCCGGAGGGGAGTTCGACCACGTGGTGGTTCGGCCGCCCGCCACGCACGGTCAGCTACGTGCTGCTGTTGGTGGTGGGCCTGCTGTGCGTCGAGTGGATGGGCCGCAAGCTGCTGCGGCTTGCGTAGCGTGGAACCAAAGCAATCTTCGACAGGACGAACATGATGAAACAGGACAGAAATCAAAGACAGTATTTGAATTGATCTCTGTCTCTGTGTTTTCGTCCCGTTTCATCCTGTTCATCCTGTCAAAAAAGACCTGGCCTCCGACATGCCGACCACGCCGACCACCGCCGCCCGCCTCGACCCCGAGGTGCTCCACCCGCTCGACCGGCTCCGCGGCACCATCCGCCGCTACGTCGTGATCGAGGGGCTGCTCTCCGCGGCGATCTTCCTCGCCGTGTGGTTCGTCGCCGCGATGGTGGTCGACTTCGGCGCCTTCAAGCTGCTCACGTGGGACTGGGCGCTCGACGCCCCGACGTGGCTCCGTGGCGTCGCGCTCGCCGCCGGGTTACTCGGGCTCGCGGCCATCGTCGCCTTCCGCATCGCCCGCCGACTCACCACCGAGTTCACGTACCCGGCGCTGGCGCTGGTACTGGAGCGCCGCTTCCCGCGGGTCCTCGGCGGGCGGCTCATCACCGCCGTCGAGCTGGCCGACATCGAGGCGCAAGAGAAGTACGGCTACTCGAAAGACCTGATCCGCGAGACGATCCGCGAGGCCCGGGAGCGCGTCGGCACCGTGCCGGCGTCCGACGTGTTCGACTGGGGCCGCCTCCGCCGCCTCGCGGGCATCGCCGTCGGGCTCGTGCTGGCGGTGGTACTGGTCGGGTACGTTTCGTTTGCGATCAGCGCCAAGTCGCTCAACCCGTACCGCTACGGCTGGAAGCTGGCCCACGTGACCGGCGTGCTCGCCGAGCGCGACGTGCTGCTGATGAACACCGCGTGGCCGCGGCGGGCGCACCTCGAACTCGTCGGCTTCCCCGGCGACGAGCTCCGCATCGGGAAGGACGCCGCCGAGCCGACGGTCCGCACGAAGGCGTACCGCTGGGTCGTCGCCGACCGCGCCGCGCCGATGGGCTGGCGGCCGATGAAGTGGGCCGACGTAACCCCCGCCCTCGCCGGCGGCGACGTGCCCGCGCTCCCCGACGCGGCCTTCCGCGCCGCGGCCGACGGCACGCTCCCGGGCGAGCCCGCCGAGTGGCCCGTCGATCAGGTGCTGGCCGTCGGCATGGAGGACGCCGCGAGCCGGGCCAAGCTGAGCGAGAAACTCGGCGAGGCGTACCTGCCGCTGCAAGCCGAGCTGGAGCGTGTGTTCCTGGCGCTCGAGGAGCAGGCCGGCAGCCCGTCGATGGGCCGCACGCTTCGGAAGCTCGACCTGCCGGCGCGGGTTTCGCTCGCCTACGCCGGCCAGCAGAAGACGGGCGACGTGACGCTCGCCCCGCTGCCGAACCAGGAGTACGCCGCGCCGGTGCCCGACTTGAAGGAGTCGGTGCGGTTCGTCGTCCGCGCCGAGGACTTCCGCACCAGCCCGCGCGACATCACGCTCGTGCCGCCGCCGGTGTTCACGAAGCTCGTTCGCACCGAGTACCAGCCGGCATACCTGCACCACGCCCCGCCCGCCGGCGAAGGGTATCCCGCCCTCGCCGGCCTGCGGCAGACGATGCCCGAGCGGCCGCTGTCGCTGACCGGCGACCGTACGCTGTTCCCCGTCCCGGCCGGTACCGAACTGGTGCTGACGGCGACCACCGACATCGACCTGACGGCCGCGTACCTGGCCCCGAAGGTGGGCGTGCTGCCGTGGGCGGTGCCGGGGTCGTCGGCGCCGGTGCCGCTGGACATCGCCGCCGACAAGCGCACCGTCAGTGTCGAGTTCCGCGGCGACTACCGCTTCGGCGCCGGCCGCACGTTCGCCCACCACTACCTCGACGCCGACGGCTGGGTGCGCGTCGAGCCCGTGTCCACGCCGGCCGCGTTCGAGTTCGACCTGGTCGTGGAGCAGGCCGACGGCGTGAAGGCGCGGCGGCCGGTGGTGGTGCAGGTGGTCGAGGACGCGCCGCCGGTGGTGGAAGTGGCCCCGGACGTGATCCGTAAGGTGGGCACGAACTACCTCGTGACGGCGCGGGCGAAGATCCCGTTCAACCCCGAGAGCTTCGTGAAGGACGACCAAGGGCTGAGCAAGGTGACGTTCGACCTGAGCTACTGGGCCGAGGACTCGGACGTCGGCCGGGCGATGCGCACGCAGCTGGCCCTGCGGCCGCTGCTATACGTGCCCGCGCCGACGACCGTGCCCGGGGTCGTGGCCCCGGCGTTCCACGCGGTCAAGTTCCGCGAGCTGGACAAGGGGGACAGCCGCAAGACGGCCGGCTTCGGCCTCCGCCAGTTCTTCGACGTGGCCGGCGGCCTGCGCCGCGACACGCCCGCCGACTTCAAGAAGAACCTCGCCGAGTGGAAGGACCGCGAGGGGCAGTACGCCGTGAAGCGCGTCGAGCTCAAGAGCCCGGACCGCGACTTCTTCGACGTGGACGTGCTGAAGCTCGGCGTGACGACGAGCGAGGTGCAGACCCGCTACCGCATCGACCTGACGGTGACGGCCACCGACACGAACTACGACAGCGGCCCCAAGTCCGGCACGACGCAGGAGCCGATCCGCCTGCTGGTCGTGAGCGAGGGCGACCTGCTGGCCGAGATCAACAAGGAGGAGGAGACCTTCGCCACCCGGCTGGACGACGCGCTGGCGAAGCTCGCGGCCGGCCGGCGGAAGTGGGAGTACGTGCGCGGCGCGAACTCGGGCATGACGGGCGGCCTGGACACGGTTCGCGTGCGGGCGCAGGACGCCGCGCAGGACGTGGGCAAGGCCAAGGACGTGGTCGGCTCCATCGTCCGCGAGTACCGGCGAATCCACCAGGAGTGCCGGGTGAACGACGTGACGCCGGTGACCCGCGACCGGTTCGGCATGTTCGCCAACCGCATCGACCGCGTCATGGGCGAGAACCCGCCGGGCGTCACCGAGGAGGAGCGGCGCCAGGTCGCGGCCGGGCAGCTGGCCCCGAAGGCGACGTTCCCCGCGGCCGAGAAGAAGCTCGACGCCGTGCTCGCCGACTACGCCAAGGAGAAGTGGGGCGACGCGGCCCAGGTGTCGGACGCCGAGGTCACGCTGGCGGCGCTGGAGGCGGAGGTGCGGGTGATCCGCACGGCGCTCGGCGAGCTGCAGACGAAGGAGCGGCTGCGGGCGATGCTGGCGTCGGTCATCGAGCAGCGCCGCCGGCTCCAGGACGAGATGCGCGGGTGGCGCGTCAAGGTCGAGGAGGGACTGACGAAGAAAGAGCCCGAGATTCTCCCGCTCGGCCCGGTGTTCCTGGCGAAGGGCGAGACGAAGCGGCTCCGCCAGGGGCTGAACTGGCGTCTCTTCGACAAGGACGACCTGACCGTCCGGGTGACCACGAGCGACGCCGAGGGCGTGACCGGCCCGGCGATGCTGCGGCTGAACTTCGAGGACGTGTCGCTGACGAACGCCTTCGAGTACGAGGTGCGGGCCGGCACGAAGGTCGGCGACTTCACACTCACGCTGACGCCCGAGGTCGGCGAGCCCGTGCAGGTGAGAGTACAGGTGAAGTAGCCGGACCGCCCCGGCGGACTGACGCCGCGCCGCTCTCCCGCGTATTTCCGCCCCGCGGCGGTTGGCCGGTCCCCGGTCGCTCGTCTACTGGTTACGAGGTCGCACCCCCCGCGTGCGGAGGTTTCCCATGCCGGCTCGCTCGCTCTGGTCGGTCGCCGCCTTCGGCCTGTTCGCCATCGCCGTCGCGTCGGGCCAGCCCCCCCGCCCCGCCGGCAGCCCCGGCGACGGCATCAAGCGCACGAACGAGGAGAACTTCAAACTCTACAAGAAGTTCGCCGACGACCTGCTCTCGCTGGCCCAGAAGTGGGAGAAGAGCGACAACCCGGACGAGAAGGCCCGCGCCAAGAGCCTCCGCGCCGCGCTGAAGATCGGCGAGGAGCGCGGCGTCGAGAACCTGTTCCGAGGCGTGCTCGCCGCCGTGCAGGGGGCGAAGGCGGGCCCGCAGTTCGACGACCTCATCGCCAAGGACGCCACGCTGCTGCGGGCACTCGAAGAGATCCTCGAAACGCTGGAAACGGAGGACGAGTCGGACCGCATCCGCCGCGAAATCTTGTCGTTGAAGGAGTTCATCAAGGAGACGCAGCGGATCAAGCGCGACCAGGAGAATCTCCTGGCCCGCACCAACCTCCCGAAGTCGGACGCGAACAAGCTGGCCAAGGACCAGGCGAACCTGGCGAAGGAGACGCAGAACCTCGCCAACAAGCTCGGCAAGGACGACCCGAAGGCGGGCGAGCCCAAACCGGGCGCCGGCGAGCCGAAGGACGGCATGGGCGAGCCGAAACCGGGCGAGAAGCAGGGCGACAACGCCGCCGAGCCGAAGACCGGCGGCGAGCCGAAGCCGGGCGACCCCAAGGCCGGCGAGCCCAAGGCGGGTGAGCCCAAGGCCGGCGAGCCCAAGGCCGGCGACCCCAAGGCCGGCGGCGACCGGCCGATGGGCGACCCCAAGATGGGTGAGCCGAAGGCCGGTGGCGACCCGAAGGCGGGGGAGCCGAAGGGCGGCATGCCGATGGCCGGCGAGCCGAAGGCGGCCGGCGAGAAGAAGGGAATGGGCGACGGCAAGGGCGACAGCAAGGCGCCGCCGAAGGAGGGCGGCGGGGAGGTGAAGCCCGGCCCGCCGTCGCCGGGGATGCCGATGGGCGGGATGCCGCCGCCGGGCGGGGCCAAGCCGCCGCCCCCGGGCGGGAACAAGGCGCCGCCGCCGGGCGGCCCGCGGCCGCCGAACCCGAACAACCCCAACGACGAGGCCCGCCGCAACCTCGAAGACGCGGTGCCGCCGCAGGACCAGGCCAAGAACGACCTCCAGAAGAACGACCGCGACAACGCCTCGAAGAAGGAAGACGAGGCCATCAAGGCACTCGACCGGGCGCTCGCGGAGCTGGAGAAGCGGCTCCAGCAACTCCGCGAGAAGGAGATGCTGAAGAAGCTGGAAGACCTGGAGCGCCGCGTGACGCGGATGCTGCGGATGCAGGTCGAGGTGTACGAGGCGACCAAGTCGATCGACACGACCGTGACCAAGAACAAGGGGCAGAAGACGACCGCCGACATCCAGAAGGCCGGCATCGAGGCCGAGAAGGAGGGCGAGATCGCCAGCGACGCCGGCAAGGCGCTGAGGCTCCTCGAAGGCGAGGGGAAGGCGGTCGTCTTTGCGGGCGTGCTCGGCGAGGTGCAGAAGGACATGCTCTCGATCCAGAAGCAGCTGAACGGCGCGAACACCGGCGCCGACACGCAGCTGGTCGAGGAGCAGGTGATCGAGCAGCTTCAGCGGATGCTGGAGGCGCTGAAGAAGGCGCAGAACGACCTGAAGAACCCGCCCCCCCCGCCGCCGCCGGGGATGCCGCCGCCGCCGAACGACAAGAAGGACCTGATCCAGCTGGTCGAGCAGTTGAAGCTGCTGCGTGACCTGCAGCGGCAGGTGAACGACCGCACCACGGCGTTCGGCCGCCGGGTGACGGGCGAGCAGGCGATGGACCCGTTCATCCAGGAGCAGTTGCGAATGCTCGGCGACCGGCAGCGCGTGCTGCAGAACATGCTGAACCGGATCGCGGAGCAGTTCAACCAGTAGCGCGAAAGACTGGTTCCGAGCCGGCCCCGTAAGGGGTCGGAGCGCAACGGCGCTCCGACCCCTTACGGGGCCGGCTCGGTTTGCTACACGTCGAGGAACCGCTGGAGGAACGGCCGCAGCGTCTCCTCCGGGTACAGCACCCACGAGTAGTCGCGCCGCCGCAGCACCGCGTTCGCCGCCGCCTCGACACGCATCCGCGCCAAATTCGCTTGCGCCGGCGCCACCTGCTTCCATACGAACGGCCGCAACCGCTCGGTGGCCGCTTGCAGTGCCCGGAACCACACCCGCCGGTCGGCGTGCGCCCCGTGTGGCGGCTCGGCCGCGACCAGCACCTCCCGCTCGGCCAGAAGCGCCGCGACCTCGGGGCGGTGCGCGTTCTCGGGCGTCAGGTGCCGCTGCGGGTTCCAGTGCAGGTCGCGGACGAACCGGGCCTGCCGGGCCGCGTCGTCGGCCGTGGCGGGCAGGCCGGGCAGCGGCAAGTGGAGCGTCGCCGACAGCACCTGGTACGCCGGCGGTTCGAGGCCGAAGTAGTCGCGGATGATGGCGTCGGTCACCTCGTCGTACTTGCCGCCGCCGATGCCGTGGATGAAGAAGTCGCCGAGGCACACCCGCGCGAACAGCGTGAGCGTGAGGGCGCGAGGCCGCAGTTGCGTCGGGTCGCTGGCGGCGGTGGCGCGGGCGCGGCGGCCGTCGGCTCCGGTGCGCACCCAGAACGGCGCCTCGCCCTCGGCCAACTCGGGGGCGGGGTGATTGGCACTGCTGATGCCGTTGGCGACGCGGTAGGCGCGGATCGCGGCGTTGTAGACGCCAGCGAATCGCGGCAGGTCGGCGAGGATGTGGGACGCGAACCGACCGAACGCCTCCGTCTGCGACACACGACTGACGCAGGCTTCGAGGTTGGCGCACCCCCACGCCCCTTCCAACCGGCGCCTCATCAGGGTGAACGCATCACCGACATGCACCGCGTCGGGAAGCCAGACAGCCGGCAGCACAGGGGTGAACGGCCATTCCGCCGTGAGCCGGGCGACCCGTTCGGGGAACGAGCGGAAGCAGTCCGGGTCGATGATCCGGCGGTCCTCGTAGGGTGCTTCGCCGTCCAGTCGGTCGAACGGGACGGCATCGGAGACCGCCTTCGGCCCGCGGCCGATCACATACGGCACCCGCAGTGCCGGAGTCTTGAGCGTGTCGTTATCGACGATGAGGTTGAGCGGCACACCGCCGAGCCGGCGGGCGATGCTGTTCAGCGCAAAGTTCTTCACCCACACGCCGGGATGTGACAACTCCGGCTGGTGACCGGCGAGAATCAACGGGTTCTCGAAAGTGGTGAGTTCAACCACCTGCCGGCGTGCCAGTGCCCGCAGTTCGCGCAGGGGCAGCCGGCCGACGAGCACGTCGGCGCGGTCGAGGCGGCGGCGGTTCTCGGCGACCAGCCGCGGCACCTCGGCGAACGGCGGGTCGGCCAGCACCTCCCCGTTCCCGGTGGGCGCCCGGAAACGACGGCTCATCCGCACGACCCCGAACACGCCACCGCCGGCAACTCGTCGCGCTCGGCGTCAGCCAGCACGCGGTGGTAGTAGGCCAACCGCGCCTCGGGGTCGTTCATCACGCCGCCGAACGCGCGGTTGGGGTCGAGGTACAGCCGCGGCACGCCGATCTCCTTCACCCGCAGCCCCTGCCGCGCCGCTTGCACCCACAGCTGCAGCGGCATCCCCCAGCCGTCCTCGGTGATGCGCAGCTTCTCCAGGGCCTCCCGGCGATACGCCTTGAACCCGCAGAAGGCGTCGGTGATGTCCAGGTGGTAGCGGTCGTTCAGTTCGGCGGTGACGGTCGCGTTGATGAACCGCCGGTCGGTCGGGGCCGGCGTGTCCTGGCGGAAGTCGCGGTAGTACCGGCTGCCGCTCACCACGTCGGCGTCGTGGATCGCTTCGAGCAGCACGGGGATGCGGGCCGGCTCGTGCTGGCCGTCGCAGTCCATCGTCACAAGCACGTCGTACCCGCCGGCCAGCGCGAAGGCGAACGCGCTCTGGAGGGCGGCGCCGTAGCCGCGGTTCCGCGGGTGATCGACCCGGAGGATGCCGGGCTCGGCGTTGAGCAGGGCGGCGGTGCCGTCGGTGGAGCCGTCGTTCACGACGAGGATGTCGGGCGCGTACCGGCGGGTGCGGGCGAGCACGTCGGCGACGTGCCGGGCCTCGTTGTACACCGGGATGGCGGTCAGGGTGCGCATAGGCGGCATTCCGGGCGGCGGGTCGGGTTCCCCATTCTAGCGGGGTGCGCCGGGGGCGAGCAAACGTCGAACCGCCGAATGAAGTACCGCGTGCCGCAGCGCCCCTTACTCCGGCTCCCCAAGCCGCGCTGCGGTCACCCGGACGGGGTAGTCCTCCGGGTCGGTGCGGTTCAGCACCAACGTGCCGGTCACCTTCGTCAGCCCGTCCCGGCGGCCCACCCGCCCCCCCGGCGGCAGTTCGACGGCCACCACCCGCGCCGGGTCGGGCGTCTCGCAGAACCAGCAGCCGACCGGGTACTCCAGCAGCAGGAAGGAGCCGAACTGCTCGGCGTCGCCGGGCGGCTGCACGAACCCGGTGAGCACCACCGGCTTGCCGTCGAGGGCGACGAGGTGCCGCGGGAAGGTAGGCTCCTTGCCGCCGAGTTCGGTTTCGGCCAGCAGCCCCCAAGGCAGCGGGTTCGGCCGGTCGGCACGGACCGGGGGCAGGAGCGACGTGTCGAACCGGCGGGCGAGCGGTCGGGCCGAGCGGAAGACGATCGTGCCGCGGTGCCCGTCGTGGCCGGGCTGGCGGGCGAGGGCGTCGGCCGCGGCGCGGTAGGCGGCGCGGTGGGCTCGCAGGTCCGGCGCCGACAGGTTGAACTCGGTGACGCAGCCGTCGAGGATCGCCGCCGCGGTGCGCACGTCGCCGTGCGCGTTCGCCAACTCACCGAGCAACCACAGGAGGCGGCCGTCGGCCGGGAGTGCGAGCGCCAGCGATTGGACGATGGCCACGTCGTCGGCCGGCAGCTTCGCCCGCTCGGCGGCGTCGAGCTTCGCCGCGAAGCGGACGCCGAACAGGTCGTCGGGTGCGATCGGCCGTTGGGCGGCGCGGCCTTCCGCGATCCGGAGGCGGACGAGCTTGAGGTGGAACTCCTCGGCGCGGCGGGATCGCTCCGGCGCGAGGCGCACGGCGTCGGCCAAGGCGGATGCGGCCTGGTCGAGGTCGCCGGCGAGCTGCCACGCGGTGCCGAGGTTCGCCGCCGTGCGGAAGTGGTCGGGGAAGCGGCGCGCGGCCGGCCGCAGCACGGCGACGGCGTCGGTGGCTTTCCCGAGGCGCAGCAGCGCGGCGCCGAGGTCGGCGGACTCGTCGGCGGTGAGCGGCCGGTCGAGCTTCCGCAACCGGTCGCCCGTCGCCAGGAAGTCGCCGCGGAGCGAATCGACGGGCCGGTCGGTGGCGGCGGCGCGGAGGGCACGGTGGTCGGGGAGGAAGCCGGCCCAGCGGCTCGGCAGCGGCGGCGGGTCGGCGGCGGTGTCGTACACGCCGGCGGGCGCCGGGGCGGCGACGAGGAGCACGGCGAGGGGTGCGAGGAGGCGCATGGTCACGACCCGTACAGCTCGCCGACCCGCGCCGCCTGTTGGCGCTCGGCCAGCCAGTCCGCCACCTGCTTCGTGTCGGCCACCAGCGCGTCCACGTCCGCCCGCTCGGCCGCCAGCGCCGCCGACACCTCGCCCGGGATCGGCCGGTACACGCGCTCCAGCTCCGCTTCGAGCCGCGTCGTCAGTTCGCGGCGGAACTCGCCGCGGATCGCCGGCCAGCGCACCGGCAGCAG
Source organism: Gemmataceae bacterium (assembly GCA_046350095.1). Taxonomy (GTDB): domain Bacteria; phylum Planctomycetota; class Planctomycetia; order Gemmatales; family Gemmataceae; genus Urbifossiella. Next base: position 60,147 of record JAXMBA010000006.1, on the reverse strand, counting down.
CAGCAGCACGAGCAGGTGGATCACGATGATCACGACGAGCGGGACGAGCCCGATCAGCGCCAGCCGGAAGGCGCTAATGTCGGTGTTGCCGACCACGAAGAAGTCCCACAGGAGCACGCCCGCGGTCGCCACCAGCGCCACCTCCGGCAGCGTGTTCGCCGCGAACCCCAGGGTGCCGCGCACGACCTTCCGCCAGCCGGTCGGCCGCACCGCCTGCCGCTCCACCTCCGCGAGCGCGTCGATGACCGCCCGTGTCGCCCGGTCGCGCCAGTCGAGCCGCGACACGGCCGCGGTCCGCTCCTGCAGCAGCGCCACCGGGAAGCCACGCTGGTCGGCGTCCACCAGGAGGCGGCTCACCAGCGCAGCCGACCGCTGGTCGAGGACGCGCTCGCCGGCGGCCTTCGCGCAGTCCTGCACGAACGCGCCGAGGTTCCACTCCACCGGCGTCTCCATCCGCCCGCCGAGGAGGCGGCCGGTGATGGGGTTGCGGTCGCGGATGCGGCTGCCGGCGTAGCGGAACACGTTCGTGAGCCGCAGGTACGCCGCCATCAGCCCGCGGAAGCGCTGCTGCCCCTCGACGCTGAAGTGGTGCTCCACCTCCGTCTGGTACGGCTCCAGCGTGCCGACCAGCACCTCGGCCTGCACCGCCGCCTCGTCGGCCAGCACGTTCCCCCACGTGTCCGCCACCTTCGCCGCCGCCTCGCTCAGGTCCGGCGGCTTCGCGCCAGCTGCGGCGCGTTCGACTTGTCCGAGTAGTTGCCCGACGCCGCGGGCCTTCACCGCCTCGATCTCCAGCCGCGTCAGGCCGAGTTCGAGCCAGTTCCGCAGCAGCGCGAACTGCTCGCCGTCGGGGAGCCCGGCCGGCGGCGACCCGCCGCTCTCGACCCACGCCCGCGCCGTCGTGCGGAACAACAGCGGGTTGGCGAACCCCTCGTCCTTCAGGTCGCGGATCAGGTCGTCGTCCGGGCGCACGCCCGACTCGCTGGTCAGGCAGCGGTCCCACTTGTTAAGGACGAACGCGAACGCCCGCCGCCGCCGCTGCTCCTTGAACAGCTCCCAGCCGAGCTTGTCGTGGTACTTCTCCTGCGAGCCGACGTACAGCACCACGTCAGCCACGGGCAGCAGCGCCAGCAGTTTGTCGCGGTTGGCGGTGTCGTTGCTGTCGAGGTCGGGCGTGTCCACGAGCACCTTCTGCTCCAGCCCGGGGCGGTCGTGCTGGGCCAGCCGGCAAAGGCGCAGCGCGGGGTCGAGGCGGTCGGTGCGGACGGACTGGTGGAAGTAGACGACCGGGTCGCGGGTGGTGGGGCGGGTGAACGACGACTGCGCGATCGGGGCGCCGGCGAGGGCGTTCAGCAGGCTGCTCTTCCCGACGCCGGTGCCGCCCATGAGCATGACGACGAGGAGCGGCTGGTCGACGTCCAGGGCGGTGGCCTGTCGGCCGAGGTCGGTGGCGAGGCCTTCGAGCTCGGCCCGCTGGAGCATGGCGAGGGGGTGGGCGCGGCGGGCGTCGAGCCACGCGCGGAGGCGCCGGTCGAGCCCGCGGAGCAGGGGCGCGAGGGTGCGCAGGAGCGGCTCGGGGGCGGCGTCGGTCATGCCGATGGTGTAGCGGAAACGACCGCCGCGGCGCCCGCCGGCACGCGCCGCCGCGTTCGCGCCGCTGTGTCCAACGCTCGCCTGCCAGTTTTTCGGGAATTCTCTTGTCTTCTCCCCGGGGGGGGGGGGTATGCTGTGTTCAATTGGTGTCGATTTCCGGGCCGTCGGACTTTCCCCCACGGCCCTTCCGCCGACCGTTTTGGTGAGGCGGCTTCATGACGTGGCGTGGGTCCGTCGTCCGGACCGCCGTCGGCGGTCTCCTGGTGGCCGCGGCCGGGCTGAAGCTGGCCGGGCTGTCGGCGTCGGCCGTGCCGCCGGTGGGGTGGACCGCGCGCCCGTGGGTGCAGGCCGCCGCGGGCGGGTGGGAACTCGTCCTCGGCGCGTGGCTCCTCGGCGGCGCTGCCCCGCGGGCGGCGTGGGCGGTCGCCGTCGTCACGTTCCTGGCGTTCGCCGGGGTGAGTGCGTCGCTCGGGCTGGCCGGCGTGGCGGACTGCGGCTGCCTGGGGGCAGTGCCGGCGAGCCCGTGGCTGGCCTTCGGCATCGACGCGGCCGCGCTCGCCCTGCTGGCCGTCGGCCGGCCGCGGGCGAGCGACCCGGCCCCCGCGAGCCGCCCGGCGTTCGGCGGTACGCTGGTGGGTGCGGCGGCGGTGCTGGTGCTGCTCGGTGCGGCGGGGTCGTGGGTGTACGGCTCGCCGACCGCGGCCCTGGCCCGCCTCCGCGGCGACGCGCTCATCGCCGAGCCCGCCTACCTCGACCTGGGCACCGTGCCGGCGGGCGAGCGGCAGGAGGCGCCGCTGACGGTGAGCAACTGGTCGGACCGCCCGCTCCGGCTGATCGGCGGCTCCTCGGACTGCACCTGCACGACGCTCTCCGACCTGCCGGTGACGATTCCCCCGGGCGGCCGGGCGGTGGTGACGATCCGGCTGGTGCCGCCGCCCGGCGCCGGCCACCTCTTGCGAACGGTGATGTTGCGGACCGACTCCCCGGACCAGCCCGAACTGCGGGTCCGGATCGGCTGCCGGGTCGAGTGAGTCCGGCGGTGTCTTTTCCCCCGTGGAAGGAGGATGACGTGACGACGTTCTACACCCTCGGCGCCCGATTCAGCGGCATGGCCGCGATCGTGTGCGCGGTCCTCGCCGCGCTAGCGTACCCGGGACTGGCCAAGGCCGACGAATACGGCGACTGCTACGCCCTCTGCGGGGCGAAGTACAACCCTGGAGACCCCAAGTTGATGGAGTGCATGAACGCGTGTATGGGCAACTTGGCGGGAATCAGGTGTCAGAGCAGCTGCACCCAGGACGAGGGGTGCAAGTCCTCGAACCCGTTCTACTGTCTTTGTGCGACTCCCGGTTTCAGCTGCAAGTACAAGGTCGGTAGCTCGACGGAGTGCGATTGCCGACTGTAGGCGATTGTAATTGCCTCCAGCATGTAAATCAGAACGGGTGGTGGATGGCACCACCCGCTCCAAAGAGTTAGTATTAGGCGGCAATAATGCGATCGTACTATCGCAGCAAGTGGTCGCGGTACTTCTCCTCAAAGCGTTCGCTTGGGTGCCGCTTCAACTTCGGCACCGCGTCATCTGCGTTGCTAGTCATACTACTCCTGGCGTCTCCCGGGATCGGGGCGCCAACGACAGCGGATGAACTTATCCGGGGGTGGAAGCAACTCCAAGATTGGGATGACAATGGTGGAAGCTATCGGGGGGTCATCCGACTCCCGGATGAGCCGACGCGAGCGCCAGTCCAACTTCAGCTACGCGTGCGTCCCGATCGATGGCTATACTCCGCACGGCACCAAGGCACCGAAGGAGCTTACGTTAGGTCGCCACAGTATCAGTTCCTTGCTTGGAAGCAGCCAGGCAACCCGGCGTGGGCGCTTCGCGTTTTCAACGCAGAGAGTCGTGGGACGGAATCGGAATCGTTCGAGCGTGATACTGCCCAGCGCATGATGCGATATCCACTCAGTTCCCTCGTAACTATAACCGACAACGCAGCGCACCGCGATCCAACAGTGTATGAGATATCTCAGCAGCCTGAGTTCCGCATTGTGTCCGTCACCCGACAAGCAGACGGGCTCGATCAAGTCGAAGTACGCATCAAACACGTATCGGGTGTACTGACAACCTCGCCAGAGCAATCACATGCGGTCCTTCGCAGCAAACTCCGGGGAAAGCCACCTGGTCGGGGCGGGAAAGCATGGGTCGCTGAGATGGTAAGTCGAACAGTTTATTCTGATAAAGGTTCGACGAGTCGCCTTCGATGCGCACGGATCGAATCCGTACTATCCGATGACGAACCCAATCCCCGCGACAGGCAATACGAGATTCGAGAGTTCACGGACTTCGATGATAGATCGATAGCCGATTCCGCATTCACTTTAACTGCGTTTGACCTCGCCGAGCCGGTCGGCATCGAGGGGCCCAAGCGCCGATCCGGCTGGTGGTGGTTCGTCTGGGCTGCCGTGGGCTGCGTCGTAGTCGCGATCGTGTTCCTCAGCTTGCGTCGCCGCGCCGCTCGTCGGCAGCCCCCGCCCCCGGCGACGCCCTCCTGACGGAGGCCGGCCATGCGCCGCCGCGGGTTCACACTGATCGAGCTGCTGGTTGTCATCGCCATCGTCGCCATCCTGATCGGCCTCACGCTGGCGGCCGTCCAGCGGGTTCGTGCCGCGGCGACCCGCGCCGACTGCCAGAACCGCCTCCGCCAGCTCGCCCTCGCCCTCCACCAGCACTACGACACGCAGAACGCCCTCCCGCCGGGGCACCGCTCCCTTTTCGTCGGCCCCACCGGGATGCCGTTGTCGGGGTGGACCGTCCCCGTCCTGCCGTTCGTGGAACAACAGCAGCTCCACGCCCAAGCCGTTGAGTCGTACCGCAAGCAATTCCTCCCGTTCCCGCCGAACCCGCACCCGGGGCTCAGCACCGTCGTCCCCGCCTTTCTCTGCCCCGCCGACCCGCGGGTCACGTCCGCCCAGGAGGCGCAGAAGTCCAAGACCCTGGTGGCGTTTACGTCGTTCCTCGGCGTCGCGGGGGCCGACGCCGTCGCCGGCCGCACCGGCGTCCTGTACCAGGGCTCGGCCACCCGCTTCGCCGACGTCACCGACGGGCTGTCCGGCACGCTCCTGCTCGGCGAGCGGCCGCCGAGCGCCGACTTCCAGTTCGGCTGGTGGTACGCCGGCACCGGACAGAAGCTCACCGGCAGCGCCGACCAGGTACTCGGGGTGCGCGAGCCGAATCTGCAACCGGTGGTGACCGGGTCGGTGTGCGGTCCCGGGAATTACCCGTACATGCCGGCCGACGGGTTTAACGACCCGTGCGGCATGTTCCACTTCTGGAGCCCGCACCCCGGCGGCGCCAACTTCGCCCTCGCCGACGCCTCGGTGCGATTCCTGCGGTACAACGCGGATTCGGTGATGCCGGCGCTGGCGTCCCGCGCCGGCGGCGAGTCGGCCGGCGTTCCCGACTGACGAGGAGGGCGAGCGATGCGCGCGGCGGCGTGGCTGAGTGGAATCGCGGCGGTCGTGTGCGGCGTGCTCGCCGTCGTCGAGTACCGCCGCGAGCAGCGGATGAACGAGCCCGAGCCGCCGTGGGTGGTGGCGGCGGAAGTCCTCGACGTGGGCGAGGTGCCCGTCGGCGAGCGCGTGCTGACGTTCGAGATGACCAACCCGGCCGACCGGCCGCGGCGGATCGTCGGGCTCAACGAGGGGTGCCAGGGGGCGGTGTGCATCCGGTCTCGGCACCACGGGCAGATCACCGTCGGCCCCGGCGAGACGTTCCGGTACGAGTGCGACCTAAAGGTCCGCGAGCCCGGCCCGTTCGACCTGCGGATCGCCGTGTTCCTGGAGGACGGCGGCATCCGCACGGTCGAGATCGGCGCGAAGGGCACCGGCCGCTGACGCCCCGGGCGGGGGGAATCGCGTACACTACCCCCATGCCGACCGCCACCCCCCAAGCCGACACTAACACGCGGACACGCCGCCAGCCGCCCTACGCCGTCGTGCTCCACAACGACGACCTGAACGGCTTCGCGTTCGTGGTCGGCGTGCTGCGCGTCGTGTTCGGGTACGAGGTGGAGCGGTGCGTCGAGCTGACGATCGAGGCGCACGAGACCGGCCGCAGCGTGGTGTGGGTGGGGCCGCTGGAGGTGGCCGAGTTGAAGGCGGACCAGATTCACTCGTGCGGCCCCGACCCGGCCGCGAAGGACCGCGGGGCGCAGCCGCTCGGAGTGACCGTGGAGCCGACGGCGTAGCCGCTACTTCTTCCCGGGGAGGGCCACCGGCGTGTCCGCGGCGTTGCCCCACTCGCCCCAGCTGGCGTAGTAGTTGCGCACGCCCTTCGCCCCCATCAGTTCCAGGCCGAACGCCAGCACCGCCGCCCGCCCGCCCCCCTGGCAGTAGGTCACCTGCGGCTTCGACAGGTCCACGCCGCGGTCGGCCATCAGCTTCGCAATGCGGTCGGCCGGCAGGAACCGCCCGGTCGCGGGGTCGAGCAGTTCCGACCACTCCAGGTGAACCGCCCCGGGGACGCAGCCGGCCCGCTTGTTCTTTAGCGGGTCGGCGCCGGTGTGCTCGCCGGCGCTGCGGGCGTCGGCGATGCCGCCCGTCGGGTTCCGCAGTTCGGTCAGCAGGTCGGTCTTCGTGGCGAGGCGGCCGAGGTCGGGCACCCAGTCGTGCGGCGCGGCGGGGGTCGCCTTGGCGGTGCCGGTCGCCGTCGGGCCGGCGTAGCCCTTGAAGCCGCCGTCCAGCACGCGGGCGTCGGCCACGCCGGCGAGCCGCAGCATCCACCACACGCGGCAGTAGTCGCGGGCGTCGTCGCCGACCACGACCACTGGCCTGCCGGGCGTTACGCCGAGCGCGGCCAACTCCCGCTTCCAGAACGCGGCGTCGGCCGTGCCGACAAGGATCGCCTTCGACCAGTTCGCGGGATCGACCGGCACCGCCCCGGCGACGTGCCCCTTCTCGAACGCCGCCTGCGGTCGCACGTCGAGAACGTGTACGGCGCCGGCCTTCAGGTCGGCGGGGGCGACCAGGAGCTTCGCGTTCGGGTGGGCCGCGGGGCCGGCGGCGACGATGCCCACGGCGGCGAGGGGGAGCAGACGGGTCACGGGAAATCCTTCCGGCCGGTTGTCGGGGCGACCGCCGGATACGATACCACTCCCACCCCCCGCTTCAACCGGAGGCCGCCGTGCCGACCGACCTCACCCGCCGGGCGTGGCTCGCCGGCACCGCCGCGGGCGTCGCCGCCACCCCCGCCATGAGCCAGCCCGCCGCCGCCCCGCCGTTCAAGTTCTGCCTCAATACCAGCACAGTCCGAACCGCCGAGGGTCAGTCGCGGCCGATCGTCGAACTGATCGACATCGCGGCGAAGGCCGGCTACGCCGGGATCGAGCCGTGGGTGAGCGAGATCACCGCCTACACCCAGGGCGGCGGCACGCTCCGCGAGTTGAACAAGCGTTTCGCCGACGCCGGGCTCGAAGTGCCTGACGTGATCGGCTTCGCCGAGTGGATCGTCGAGGACGCCGACCGCCGGCGCAAGGGGCTCGAGCAGGCCCGCCGCGAGATGGGGATGGTGGCCGAGCTCGGCGGCCGGCGGATGGCGGCGCCGCCGGTCGGCGCCACCGGCGGGCAGAGCAAGCGCGACGACCCGAAGTTCACGCAGCCGGTCGTCGACCTGTTGGCCGCCGCCGACCGCTACCGCGCTCTCGCCGACATCGGCCGCGCCGCGGGTGTCACGCCGGTCGTGGAGGTGTGGGGTTTCTCGCGGACGCTGAAGCGGCTCGGCGAGGCGGTTCTGGTCGCGGCCGAGAGCCAGGCGCCCGGCGGGTGTGTGCTGCCGGACACGTACCACCTGTACAAGGGCGGCTCCGACGCCGCCGGGCTGGCGCTGCTCAGCCCCGCGGCGATCGGCATCTTCCACGCCAACGACTACCCGCGCATCGACCGCGACCGCATCACCGACGCCGACCGCGTCTTCCCCGGCGACGGCGTCGGCCCGGTGCGCGAGACGTTCGCCCGGCTGCGGGCCATGAACTACACCGGGTTCGTGTCGCTGGAGTTGTTCAACCGCGAGTACTGGCGGCAGGACCCGCACCGCGTCGCGGCTACGGGGCTGGCGAAGATGAAGGCCGCGGCCGGCGTATGATCGAACTCGCCGCGGTGTCGGTCCGGCAGGGGGCGTTCGCGCTCGACGGCGTCAGCCTCGCCGTGCCGGCCGGCGTGTACGCGGTGCTGCTCGGCCCCAGCGGCGCCGGCAAGACGACGCTCCTCGAAGTGCTCGCCGGCCTCCGCCGGCCGCGCGCCGGGCGCGTTCTGCTCCGCGGCGCCGACGTGACGACGCTCCCGCCCGCGGCGCGGAACGTCGGCTACGTCCCGCAGGACGGCGCCGTCTTTCGCACGATGACCGTCCGCGAGAATTTGGGCTTCGCCCTCGCCGTCCGCGGCACAGACCCGGCCGCGCGCGTCGCCGAGTTGGCCGGCTGGCTCGGGCTCGGCGGGTTGCTCGACCGCCGCGCCGTCGGCCTCAGCGGTGGCGAGGCGCAGCGCGTGGCGCTCGGTCGGGCGCTGGCCTATCACCCGGACGTACTTCTGCTCGACGAACCGCTCAGCGCCGTGGACGAGGCCGCCCGCACCGGCCTGCTCGACGTCCTCGACGGGCTTCGGCTGCAGCGGCGGGTGACGGTGCTGCACGTCACCCACGCCCGCGCCGAGGCCGATCGCTTGGCGGACGTGGTGCTCGAACTCGCGGGCGGGCGCGTGACCGCCCGCGCGGCGGAAAATCGTTAGAATGCGTGCCGCACGGGGGGCAGTCTCATGTCGCGCCGGGCGTTCACGCTGATCGAACTGCTGGTCGTCATCGCCATCATCGCGGTGCTGGTCGGGCTGCTGCTCCCGGCGGTGCAGAAGGTCCGCGAGGCGGCCGCGCGGGTGAAGTGCCAGAACAACCTCAAGCAGATCGGCGCCGCGTGTCACATGCGGCACGACGCCGAGGGGCGGTTCCCGCCGGCGGTGGGCATCCGCAACAGCGAGTGGTACCACGGCTTCGGCGGGTACATCCTTCCCTATGTCGAGCAGCGCGCGGCCTTCGACCGCTACCGGTTCGACCTGAAGTACGACCACCCGCTCAACCAACCGGCGGTGAGCGCCGCCGTGCCGGTGTTCGTGTGCCCGTCGGCGCCGTCCGGCCGCGAGGCGACCAACGCCGCCGGCGGCCTCGTGTACGGCGTGTGCGACTACTCCCCGATCTACGACGTGGACCCGAACCTCATCGCCACCGGCCTCCTCTCGCCGTGGACCGGCGACCCGACCGGCGTGTGCGCCATCGCGCAGGGGGCGCGGTTCGCGGACGTCACCGACGGCACGTCGAACAGCATCGCCGTCGCCGAGGTGGCGGGGCGGCCGGAGTTGTGGCGGAACGGCAGGCGGAACGGCGACGTCCAGCCGTGCGGGTGGGCGGCGGCCAACGGCAACATCCCGATCAACCTCGACGGCTGGAAGGCCGACGGCTCCGGCCCGTGGGGGCCGTGCGGCGTGAACTGCACCAACGTCCACGAGATCTACGGCTTCCACTTCGCCGGCGCCAGCGTGGTGATGGCCGACGGGTCGGTGCGGTTCCTGCGAACCGGCATGCCGATCACGACGCTGGCGGCGCTGACGACGCGCGCCGGCGGCGAGGTGCTGTCGGGGGGCGAGTGACACGCGACCCGGTCGGTCAGCGGCCGCCGGCGCGTTCCTGCCGCCACGCGCGGACCGAGTAGGCGACGTTCGCGGCGACGACGACGGCAGACAGGGCGATGGTCATGGGACGGCTTCCGTGCGGTGGGTGACCGCGAACGCGGCGGCCGGGCGGACTTGCGCCGGGGGTGTAAACGAAGAAGCCGCACCCGGGGGTGCGGCTTCGGCGCGTCGGAATGGGCGTTACTGGACTTGAACCAGTGACCCCCACAATGTCAATGTGGTACTCTAGCCAGCTGAGCTAAACGCCCGACACCCTCTTTTTACTCCCGCCGCCGGCCGCGTCAACCGGAATCCCGCCCGCCTCCCTCCCCGGCGGACGATATACTGCACCGAACAGACCGGGAGGGTACGGATGCCGGAGTGGCTGAACGGGGTGGTGGGCAGCGAGGGAGAGATCGCCCCCGAGAAGCTCGCCGTCCGGCTCGTCCTGGCCGCGCTGCTCGGGGCGGCCGTCGCCGCCGTCTACGCCCTCACCCGCAAGAAGACCCGCAGCGAGGCGGCCCCGTTCTCGGCCACCCTCGTCCTCCTCACCGTCCTCATCGCCCTCGTCACGCAGGTCATCGGCAACAGCGTCGCCCGGGCATTCAGCCTCGTCGGGGCGCTGTCCATCGTCCGCTTCCGCACCGTCGTGGACGACACCCGCGACACCTCCTTCGTCATCTTCGCGGTCGCCGTCGGCATGGCGGTCGGGGCCGGGTCGCCGGCGCTGGCGCTGGTCGGCATCCCGGTCGTCGGGCTCACCGCGGCGGTGCTGGCGCTGTGGGGCGGCACCTCGTCCGTGGCCCACCCGGCCCGACTGATTGTGCGGATGGCCCCCGGCACCGACCCGCACGCGCTCCTCGCCGCGGCCTTCGCAAAGCACCTGCGCGAGGCCAAGTTCCAGGCGGCTGACACCGCCAAGCAGGGCGCGGCGATGGACTTCACCTACCACGTTCGGCCGAAGCCCGGGGTCGCGCCCGTCGCCCTCATCGGCGAGTTGAACCGCATCGAGGGCGTGCAGAGCGTCGAGTGGCGCGAGCCCAGCTAGCCGCGAGGACCGATCATGACCCGGACCGTCGCCCCCACCGCCGCGCTCCTTGCGGCCGTCGCCGCCCTGGTCGGCGTCCGCGCCGAGCCCGCGGCCGCGCAAAAGGCCAAGACGCACGCCGAGGAGGTGGACGCCTTCTTCGCCAAGGGCGAGCCGGTTAGCATCGCCCTGGAAGTCGGCCAGAAGGAGGCAGACTCCCTCCGCCGCGACCCGCGCAAGTACGTCGCCGTCAGCGTGAAGGAGAACAACCAGACGTTCAAGAACGTCGCCGTCCACCTGCGCGGGTCGGCCGGCAGCTTCCGCGGGTTCGACGACCGCCCCGGCTTCACCCTGAACATGGACAAGTTCGCCGACGGCCAGCGCTGGCGCGGCCTGGACAAGTTCCACCTCGCCAACTCGGCGCAAGACCCGAGCTACCTGTCGGAGTTGCTGTGCGGCGAACTGATGCGGGCCGTCGGCGTCCCGGCGGCGCGGATCGGCCACGCCGCGGTGACAATGAACGGCCGCAAGCTCGGCTTCTACTACCTCAAGGAGGGGTACGACAAGGACTTCCTGAAGAAGCACTTCAAGAACAACCACGGCAACTTCTACGACGGCGGCTTCCTCCAGGACATCGACCGGCCGCTGCAGCTGGTGTCCGGCGAAGGCGACGTGAAGGACCGCGGCGACCTGAAGGCGTTGATCGCGGCGGCGCGCGAGAATGACCACAAGCGCCGCATCGAGCAACTGTCCCGCGTCCTCGACCTGGACCAGTTCATCAGTTACATGGTGATGTCGGCGATCATGTTGGACTGGGACGGCTACCCGTTCAAGGCGAACAACTACCGCATCTACCACGACCCGGAGCGGAACAAGCTGGTGTTCATCCCGTCGGGGATGGACCAGATGTTCGGCGAGCCGAACGGCCCGGCGCTGCCGGGGTTCGGCGGCTTCGTGGCGCGGCAGATCATCGAGACGACCGAGGGGAGGCGCCGCTACTGGGCGCGGATGCGCGAGGTGATGCGGACGGTGTTCGAGCCGGCGAGGTGGGTGAAGCGGCTGGACGAGGCCGAGGCGAAGATCCGGCCGGCGGTGGCGGCCGTGGACCCGGGCGCGGCGAACGGCCTGAAGGGGCAGGTGGACCGCCTCCGCGACGGCATCCGCCAGCGCCACCGGCACATCACCGCGGAGCTGATGCGGGTGAAGGAGTAATCACCCGCCGAACCGACGCTACGGCGCCCCGAGTACGACCACGGCCAGTCGGCCGTCCGTGCGCCAGGGGTCGCCGCCGCCGTTCCTCCCCTCCCGGGGGTTCTGGAAGCCGTCCACGAAGTACGTCTCGGTCAATTTCCCGGTGGCCTTTAGCGACTGCATCAGGTGGTCGCGTTCGGCGTCGAGGTCCGGGGCGATGTGGTGCGTGACCTGGCCGGTGGTGTGGCTCAGGCCGACCCGCTCGTCGTAGGTGGCCGACCCGAACCACACGGGGCGGTCGCCCGGGCCGGGCCTGTCGCCCTTCCAGAAGCGGACGTGGTGCCGCTTCCGGGGGTTGTCGCCGACCGGCTGCTCGAACGCCAGGTCCTGCTTACGGCCGAACAGGAACAGGTTGCTGACCGGGGCGTCGTCGTAGGTCCGTCCCAGGACGGACGCCTCGGCGATCTCCACGCAGCTCTTCAGGGTGAGGGGGTCGGCCGGGTACCACCCCGCGGCGAGGATCACCTTCTTCAGCGCCACCTCGTCCCCGACCACCGCAACGTTGAGCGGGTCGCCCGGGATGTCGGCGCCGGTGTGGGTGATGCGCGGCGCGGCCTCCCACGCGGGGTGGCGGTGCGCGTAGCGCTCCCACGCGAACGGCACGACGACGTAGGCCGCGATCAGGTAGATCAGTACCACGGCGAGGGCGGCCGCCCCCGCCCGCTTCCACAACCGCCGGCGGGCGGGGGTCATCGCGTCGGACATGGAACTCACCTTGGGGGTGAAGCTTGAAGCTCAACTCAGGCAGCGAGCCCGGTCGCGGCCGGGGTCGTCAGCGGGGCATGCTCTCGGGCAAAAGCGAGGCGCCGGTGAAGTCCACCGCGGCCCCCGTGGCGGTGAACCCAGACGCGGCCGTCATCGTGCGGTAGCCCTACATCGTTACCGACCCAACTGCGAGACGGCGTTCGTCATCGGCAGACTGGAAATGTGGATGATCCCGCCGAACGAGTTGTCGAGTTCGAGGATGAGGAACACCGCACTCGACACGACAAAGGAGCCCAGCAGGAGTACGGCGAGGGTCGTCCCGTGGCGCTGCGCGAACAGGCCGTAGGACGCGAACGTGAGGGACAGCCAGGCCACCATCAGGACCAGGAAGATCGGCGGGACCGAGTTGCCCCGCTGGGTGTAGAGGTGCCAGCGCATCTGCGCCGTGTCGTGCATGACCTTCAGGGCCTGGGCCTGCGTGGCCCGCTGGGCGTCGGTCTTGGGTTGCAGCGCGAGGACCTGGTCGTACAGGTCGTCGTAGTGCCCGTCGTGGTCGGTCACCCGGGCCGCAGCCTCCTCGGGCCACATCCGATGAATCATGTCGTTGACGGAGTCGCGGAGCGTGGCGCGAACGCCGCCCGCCTCCGGCCCGTAGTGCGCGAGCGTCCGGTCAAGCAGCACGACGTTGGTGGCCAACTGGGCCACGCCACCCCGCTGGGAGTCGAACGTGCTCTTCGCGGACGCCACGAGCAACCCCAACACCATGCCCGTCATCGTGCCGACGGTGCCCATGACCAGCTTGACGAGGTCCCTGGTGTCGGCCGTGAGGTGCTGGTCGGGGAAGCGCGTGCGGAGAATGACGCCGAGGAGAGCGCATCCGAAAATGCAGAACAGCACGACACCGCTGGTCGCCAACGGGCTCATTGGTTGCGTCTCTGTCAGAAAGAGAAGTCATAGTCGGAGCGCCGTCGCAGTCAAGGCGACGTGTCCCAGACTTCCCACCCGCGACAGGCCCGTCGGCGTGGCGGGTGGTACCGGGATCGGGGCGCGGGTCGGCCGGCGGTGTCGGCCCGGGGCGCGAATCTCGTCACCGCTTCTGCCGCACCCACCACGCCCGCCACGCACCCGCTGCCGCCGCCCGCTGGCCCGGCCCGGCGTCCGTGGGCGGGCCGTGGTCCTGGCCCGTCAGGCTCCGCAGCCCCGCCCGCGCCGCCCGCACCACCCGGTCGTCCTCGTCGTTGATCCGCTCGATCAGGTCCGGGACGTGGTCCTTGTCGTCGCGCATCGCCGCGGCCAGCACCGCCCCGCGCCGCACCTCCGGGTCCGAACTCCCCATCAGCCCCCGCAACGTCGCCGCCGACATCCGCGCCAGCCGGTCGGCCAGCGCCTCCCGGGCCGTCTTCTTCGCCTCGCCGTCCAGCCGGTGGACCGCCGCCGCCAGCCCGGCCGTGTAGTCCGAACCCTTCGCGTCGCGCGCGTCCGACAGCGACTTGGCGAACCCGGCGCCGTTCGCCGCCGCCACCAGGTCGGTCGCGACCTTCCCCGCGGCGCCCGGCGGGAGCGGCGCCGCGACCGGCACCGGCAGCGGGTTTACCGGCGCCACCGGCCCCTTCGGCGCCGGCCCCGTCTCCACCGGCGCCGCGGCGCCGGCCCGCAGCTCGCTGCCGGAGTCGCCGCGGACGCGCCGCGACAGGTCGCGTGCCAGGTTCGCCTTACACAGGAACAGCACGGCGAACGACGTGTCCACCTCCGGCCCGTACTCGCCCGGCCAGGCGCCGTCGGCCGCCTGGAGGGCGACGAGGTAGTCGGACCCCCCGGCGTACCAGTCGACGCCGCCGATCTTGTCCACCCCGTAGAGCACGCCGACCCGCTCCAGCGACCACAGGGAGTACAGCTTCTTCAAGTCCTGGTGGCCGGCGCGGAGGGCGGCGCCGAGGTAGCCGAAGCCGCGGACGGCGGCCTGGTCGCGGACGTCCAGCGGCCGCTTCGGGCCGGCCGCCTTGCCGTCCGGCCGCGGCGGCGGGTTGAAGAACGGGTCGTTCGTCTTCGCCGGCGGCTCCCCCTTCGGGGCTTCGGTTTTGGCCCGCTTCTCCTCGCGCCGGCCGATGGCCGTGGCGATGCCGAGGAGGCCGGCGCACGTCATCGCCGGGGAGCCGGCCACGCCGACCGTGTCGGACCCGTAGGTCCAGCTGCCGTCGGGCGCCTGGGTGGCGTGGAAGCGGCGCTCGATCAGGTCCAGGGCGCCGTCGGCCGGGAGGCCGTACTTGCGGCAAGCCCAGGCGGCGAGGATGCCGAACTGGGTGTTCGAGTTGTCGCCGCCCTCGGCCTTGGCCGGGCCGCGGGCGTTGACCAGGGCGGTGAGGTACTCCTGCACCATCGGGTGGAGCTTGTAGGTGCCGGGGGGGGCGTCCTTGCCGGCGACCAGTTCGGCCCCCTTGAGGCCGGCGCGGAGCCGCTGCTCGTCGGCCGCGGGGACGGACGCGACGCAGGCGTAGGTCCACCCGCCGCGGGCCGTCTGGCCGACGAGCAGGCGGGCGCCGAGCATCTGGATCACCGGCACGTCGGCCGGGTCTTCGAGCCGGTCGAGGAAGAGCAGGCATAAGGCGATCTGGTACGTCTGCGACTCGCGGTACGCCTGGTCGCGGACGGCCGCGGCGATGGCCTTCACGGTCGGGTCGGTCGCGGGGGTGTTCGCCTCCAGCAGGGCGATGCCGGCCAGCGCCGAGGGGCCGGTGCCGTAGGCCCCGCCGGTGCCCTGGCTTCCGCCGCCGTCCTTGAACCGGGTCTTGAGCACGTTCACGCCCCTGGCGATGGCGGCGTCGATCTGCTCCGGCGGGGCCGCGCCGGCGGTAGCGGCCGTGAGGGCGGACGCGGCGAACAGCGCGGCGGCGCGGGCGAACGGCGGCATGGGGGAACCCCGGTGGACGTGGGGAGGCACCCGTGATTCTAGGTCACGAAGGCAGTCTCTTGCAACGGGTGGACTCTGCCCCCGTCGCCCCGTCCGCGGTACACTGGGCGCCATGAAACCGCTCACCCCCGCACTCGTGCTGCTCGTCGCCGCGTCCGCCGTGCCGGCCCGGCCGCCGGCCGACCCCAAAGGACCGTCTGTGGACACGTCGTTCCTGAAGCAGTACGCCGAGACCCGCGGCTTCCTCCTCGGCCGGCCGACGAAGCCGAAGGTGACGCCCGACGGCAAGCACGTCCTGTTCCTCCGCGCCGACCCGGCGACGAAGCGGCAGAGCCTGTTCGAGTTCGAGCTGGCGACGGCGAAGACCCGCGAGGTGTTGTCCGCCGAGACGATCCTCAAGGGCGCCGCCGAGAACCTGACGCCGGAGGAAAAGGCCCGCCGCGAGCGGCAGCGCGTCAGCGCCGGCGGCTTCGCCGACTTCCACCTCAGCCCGGACGGCGCGTTCGTGCTCGTGAAACTCGGCAACACGCTGTACGTGCTCGACCGCGCTACCGGGCAGCTGCGCGAACTGAAGGCCGGCGGCGACGGCCCTGTTGTGGACCCGAAGTGGTCGCCGGACGGCAAGCGGATCGCCTTCGTGCGCGGGTTCGACGTGGCGTGCTACGACCTGGCCGCGGACCAGGAGTTCCCGGTGACGACGGGCGGCACCGTGGTGAAGACGCACGGCCTGGCCGAGTTCGTGGCGCAGGAGGAGATGGGCCGGCACAGTGGCTTCTGGTGGTCGCCGGACTCGAAGAGCATCGCCTACACGGAGGCCGACCACACGGGCGTGGAGCAGTGGTGGGTGGCCGACCCGCTGAAGCCGGAGGTGCCGCCGGCGCCGCAGTTCTACCCGCGGCCGGGGAAGAAGAACGTGGCCGTGCGCCTCGGCGTGAAGCCGGTGGCTGGCGGCGACACGGTGTGGGTGGAGTGGGATCGCGAGCGGTACGAGTATCTGGCGGCGGTGCAGTGGGGCACGCACCACGGCCAGCCGGAATTGAGCGTCATCGTTCAGGACCGGCTCCAGCAGGAACTCGCGCTGAACCGCGTGGACCCGGCCACCGGCAAGGCGCGGGTACTGGTGACGGAGAAGGACAAGGCGTGGGTGAACATCCCGGCGGAAGTTCCGGTCTGGGCCGGGGAATACTTCGGGTGGGCGGGAGCGGGGCCGAACGGGCTGGAGATTCAGAAGCGGAAGGCGGAGACGGGCGAACTGCTCGAAGTGCTCGTGAAGGCGGATCAGAACCCGCTCGGCGTCGTCGGTCACTTCCGCGTCCGGTACGGCGGTCCGGGGCCGGAGTCGAAGACCCTGGCCGTCCTGACTGCACCGGACCCGACGCAGCAGCAGGTGCGGCTGGCGACGGTGGAACCCGACATCATCATCGTGACGCCGGGGCCGGAGGAGTGGTCGCGCCTGACGACCGAGCCGGGGATGCACACCGCGGCGGTCGGCGGGTGGGGCCAGGCCGCCGTGACCACCACGACGCTCAAGCAGATGCCGCGGTCGAAGGTGTTCGACGCCTACCGCAAGGAGCGCGGCGAGTTGCCGTCGGTCGCCGCGGAGCCGCCGTTCACCCCGAACGTCACCGTCGAGAAGGTCGGCGACTTCTGGACCGCCGTCGTGCGGCCGCGCGACTTCGACGCCACCAAAAAGTACCCGGTGGTCCTCGACGTGTACGGCGGGCCGCGACACCTGCACGTCGTGCAGGCGATGCGGAACTGGCTCGTGCCGCAGTGGCTCGCCGACCAGGGCTACGTCGTCGTCGCCGTGGACAACCGCGGCACGCCTGGCCGCGGCCGCGACTGGGAGCGCGCCGTGTACCAGAAGTTCGGCACGGTGCCGCTCGACGACCAGGTGAAGGGACTGCACGCGCTGTGCGACAAGTTCCCGGAGCTGGACCGCGAGCGGGTCGGTGTCGTGGGGTGGTCGTTCGGCGGGTACATGGCGGCGAACGGCGTGCTGCGGCGGCCGGACGTGTTCAAGGCGGCCGTCGCCGGCGCCCCCGTCACCGACTGGGAGGACTACGACACCCACTACACCGAGCGCTACATGGGCCTGCTGCCGGCGAGCGCCGCGGCGTACCGCGAGGCATCGCTGCTGCCACTGGCCGAGAAGCTGGACCGGCCGCTGCTGCTGGTCCACGGCACGGCCGACGACAACGTGTACTACCGCCACACGCTGCGGCTGAGCGAGGCGCTGTTCCGCGCCGGCCGCCCGTTCGAGGCACTGGCCCTGCCGGGGGTGACGCACATGTACTCGGCCGACCCGGTGGTGATGGAGCGGCTGTGGACCCGCACCGCCGGCTTCTTCCGCACCCACCTCGGGGGGCCGCGGTGAACGCGGGACTCGTCGATCTGGTGCCCGAGAAGGTGTGACGGTACGTTAGAGAGGGAGGAACCATGTCCGCAACGCTGACCCCGCCGCCGCGACCCGCAACCCGACCGGCCGCCCTCCGCTGGACGGTCGACCTGTTCCACGACGTCTGCGACGCCGGGCACTTCGAGGGCCGCAACGTCATCCTCGTGGACGGGGAGATCATCGAAATAGCTGCCCCAAATCCCGCGCACAACGTGGGGATGATGCTCGCCGTCGAGGTGCTGACTCCGTTGTTCCAACCGGGCCACGCCGTCCGGAATCAGATGGCGCTTGTCCTCGGGCTTTGGACCGACCCGGTTCCCGACCTGGCGTTCGTCGTCGGCTCATCCCGCGACTACCTGACCAGGCAGGCGACGACCGCCGCTCTGGTGGTCGAGGTGTCGGACACGACGCTCGCCTACGACACCACCGAGAAGGCGGAACTATACGCCACCGGCGGGATTGCCGACTACTGGGTGCTCGACGTGTCCAACGACCGCCTGCTCGTCTTCCGCGACCCGCGGCCGCGCTCGACGACGCCACCGGCGACCTCGTACCAGACCTGCCTGACGCTCGGGCGCGGCGACACGGTCTCGCCCCTCGCACTTCCGGGCGCGACCGTGAACGTCGCCGACCTGTTGCCGTGACTCACTTGGGGTCTGACGGCCCTTGGATCGCCGGTCACACGCCGGCGTTCTCCTCGAGCTTGCCGAGGCGCCAGGCGCGGCGCTCGTTCCACCGCCAGAACCACAGCGCGAACGCCACCAGCGCCGCCGTCGTCAGCAGCAGCGTCAGCGCCAGCTCCGGGTTCGACCACGCCGCCAGCGGGCCGCGCAGGATGGGGGCGCTTTCGGGCACCGGACCCATCAGCGCCCGCCGCATCCCCTCCAGCCAGTACGTCGTCGGCAGGCTCAGCCCCACCCACTGCACCCACACCGGCAGCACCCCAATCGGGAACACGACGCCGCTCAGCAGGTACACCACGCCGCTGATGCCTTCGCTCAGGAACATGCCGTTGCGCGACAGGTTCAGGCACGCCCCGGCCAGGATCATCCCCGCCGCCCACAGCATCGCCACGCCGATCGCCAGGAACACCGCCAGCCACGGCCAGTCGATGCCGGTCGCGCCGAGCGCCGATCGCATGTCGGAGAACAGCAGCAGGCCCACGGCGATGTTCAGCACGGCGCCGACGGTCCCCTCGGCGACGCGGGCCAGGCCGCGGCCGGCGAAGTACGTCTGGAAGTGGGCCGGGCTCAGGAACACGTACTTCAGCATCCGGTAGCGCTCGCGGTCCGTCACCACCGCGTAGCTGAGCCCGAACGTGACCGTGCCGACGAGCCCGAAGCAGGCGTTCGACACGTACAGGTACGGCAGGAACTCGGCCGGCACCTTCCCACCGGTCGCGTAGCGGGCGGCGTAGAACATGCACACCAGCATCAGCGAGCCGGTGACCGGCTTGATGACCATGTAGATGGCGAACAGCCACGGGCTGGCCCAGTTCGTCTCGAGCTGCCAGCCGAGCCAGGCAGCTAAGCGGAGCGTTCGGAGTTGTTCGAGCATCGCGGTCGTGATTGTCTCGTCCGTAATTGGTGGGTTGGTGGTGGAAATTCGGCTGCCGTGTTCACGTGATCGGTCGACCGATCACGTGGGCCGGGCGGGATGCCCACCAAATTACAACCCGCAACGAACAACCCACAACTCATTGCCACCGCACCGTCAGCTTCCCTTCCTCGCGCGCCCGGCGCTCCAGCCGCGCCAGCAGCCCCCGGGCGCACACGAAGAACACCACCGACAGCACCGCCAGCAGCGCGACTTCGAGCCACACGTCGAAGATTCCCGGCGTGCGGAACAGCACCTGGCGCATCGCGTCGAGGCCAGCCGTCAGCGGGATCAGCGTCGCGGCCGCGGCCACCGCTCGGGGGAAGATGGCGCCCACCGGAAAGTTCGTCCCTGTGAGCAGGTACACCGGCTCTTGCAGCAGGTTCACAAGGTGCCACGCCTCGCGCCCCCAGCGGAGGAACACCGACGCGAACATCATCCCCAGCCCGTACAGCGCCGCGAGCGTCAGGAAGAACACAAGCCCCAGCAACAGCCAGCTCGTGGGCTGGATCGGCACGTCGAACAGCAGCACGCCGCTGACGGCAATGACGACGGCGCGGACGAGTGTGGTGGTCATGCCGCCGAGGGCCATGCCGGTGAGGACGCCCATCATCGGGGCCGGCGACATCACGAACAGTTCGAGGTTGCCGCTGTCTCGCTCCCAGTACAGGGCGGCGCCCATGCCCCAGAGCACGTTGAGCCAGAACGTCGTCATCGAGGCACCGAGTACGACGAGCCCGGTGTACTCCGGCGGCGCCGCCATCGCCCGGTACGAGTACGCGAACGCCGACACCGCCAGCACCGGCAGCACGGTCTCCTGCACCATCCACGTCCGGCTGCGAAACAGCCAGGCGACGCGGGCGTAGGAGCGGGCCAGCGCGGCGGCGAAGAACAGTTTGATCCGGTGGACTGGCGACTCAGACATGGGCCGACGCCCCCTTCGCGGCGACCGCGTCGCCCCCAAGGCCGTGGCCGACGAGCTCGATGAACACGTCCTCCAGCGTCGGCTCCACCTTCTTCAGCGATAGGGTGTGCGCCCCGCCGGTCGCCAGGGCTTGCACCACTGCCCCGATCGCCGGCTCCTCCCGCAGCGCCACCTTCAGGGCCACGCCCTCCGGCCCCTCCACCGCCGTACTCTGCTGCACACCCGCCAGCTTGCCCAGTTCCGCCCACCCGCCCGACCCCGGCGCCAGGTTCAGCTCGAAGATTGGGAACTCCTGGACTCGCTTCTTCAGATTGCCCGGTGTGTCGCAGGCGAGCACTTTCCCGCGGTCGATGATGGCCAGCCGGTCGCACAGTTCGTCGGCCTCGGCCATGTAGTGCGTCGTCAGAAGCAGCGTGCGGGCCGGGTCTTCCGCCATCCAGCGCCGCACGAACGAGCGGATGGCGCGGGCGCTGGTCACGTCCAGGCCGAGCGTCGGCTCGTCGAGAAAGAGCACTTTCGGGTCGGTGATAAATCCGCGGCAAAAGTTCATCTTCTGCCGCTGCCCGGTCGATAGATGGCTCACGCGCGAGCCGGCCTTCTCGGTCAGCCCGACCACGCCCAGCATCTCGTCGATGCGGTCGTGGGCCACGGCCGTCGGCACGCCGTACATCCGGGCGAAGAGCCACAGGTTCTCCCGGACGTTCAGGATCCCGTACCCGCTCGACTCGCCGCCGCTCACCATGTTGATGAACGGCCGGATGCGCCTCGCCTGGGAAACCACGTCGAGCCCGCTGACTTCAGCGGTCCCCGACGTGGGCGCGAGGAGGGTAGTGAGGATCTTGATGAGCGTCGTCTTGCCGGCCCCGTTGGGGCCGAGCAGGCCGAACAGCTCCCCCGGCCGCACGTCGAGCGTCACCCCCGCGAGGGCGGTGAACTCCGGCGGGGCGGCCGGGTCCGGGGCTTTGCCCCATCGCCGCCTGGGGAGGCGGTAGGTGCGGGTCAGGTTCACGGTGCGGATCGCCGGGGTGTCCATTCGGTGGGCATTCTACGGCGGCGCTCCCGGAGCGGGAGCGCGGGGGGATCGGCACGGCCGCCGGCCCGCATCGGGATTCCCGTTGCGGGCCGGCGGCGGCGCGCCGGTCGGGGGCCAGGGACCGGCGTCGGTCGTGCCTGCCGGCGGGGGCCGGTGGGTGGTTCCGTCCCAGCCCGGAGGGGTGCGATTGATTCCGCCGAGCCTCACGGCTATCGGCCGAATCGCGCGCGCCCGTCCGTTACCCGACAGGGGCCCCGGATGACCAAGCCGAACCGCCCGGCCGACCTCCGCGTCGAGCGACTGGAAGACCGCGACGTGCCGGCCGGGAGCATCATCCCGGCCGGCGAGTTCAACTGGACCCAGTACGCCCCCACCGGGGAGCTCGCCCAGCTGGTCTGGGACGGCCAGACGCTCGTCTACCGCACCCGAGCGGCGAGCCAGTGGTTCGACACGCCCGTCGCCACCGCCACCACCTTCACCCAGGGGCAGTACGACACCCGCGACGCCGTGCAGAAGGCGTCGCAGTCCGCACAGCTCGTCTTCACCAACGACGGCACCCCGCACGTCCTGTTCCTCGACCAGGCCTGGAACGGTTCGGGGAACGGCTTCCAGACCGTCATCCGCCACTACGCCCGTACCGGCGGCGCGTGGCAGCAGGTCGAAACGATCAGCACGCCGTGGCTGAGCACCTGGGGGCCGAGCAACCTGGTGGCCGAGGCGGGCGCGAACAACAGCCTCCACCTGATGTTCGCCGAGACGTACACCGCGGCCACCGGCGTCGGCAACTCGGGCAGCGGCATCCTCTGGTACGCCACGAACAAGAACGGCGGCTGGGCCTTCGACCGCGTCGCGGACACGGCCGACCTCAAGCAGGAAATCTGGTTCACCGGCGGCCGCTGGGCGCCGCGCTACCTGTCGATGGCGATCGACAGCCGGAACAACGCCCACGTCACGTACACGCCGCAGTTCTACATCGCCGGCGCGTTCAGTACCGTGTACAGCGAGCTGCGCTACGCCTCGAATTCGAGCGGCACTTGGCGGTCCGAGGTGGTGCAACAGCCGAGCGACGGCACCGCCGACGCCGGCCTCGGGGCGTCGGTCGCGGTCAGCCCGGCGGGGCAGATCGCCATCGCCCACTACTACGTCGAGCGCTACCCGACCGGCTCGCCGGAGTGGTCGAAGCTGGTGTACAGCACCCGCAACGCGAACGGCACGTGGGCCCACCAGAACGTCGCGACGGCACCCGACGGGTACGTCGCCGGCGACGGGGCGAAGTTCACCGGGTTCGCCCCGCAGCTGTACTTCGACTCGGCCGGCCGGGCGAACGTGGTGTTCTCGGACGAGGCCGGCGAGCACCTGCCGGTGACCTACGCGAACGAGGTCGCCGGGCAGATCCGCCTCGCCACGCTGAGCGGCGGCCGGTGGCAGTTGAAGACCGTGTACCGGCAGTCGAACCCGCTGGCGAACCAGCTCCTCTACCCGGTCGCGGCCGAGCGGAACGGGCAGGTCGTGTTCGCCGGCCTCGGGGCGCTCGCCCACACCGACGCCAACAAGAACCCGACCGTTACCGACTACAGCCTCGTCGAGGTGGGCGTGCCCGCCGGGATGGCCGCGCCGATCGTGGCCACGTCGAACCCGAACTCGACCGGCAGCCCGACGCGCTCCGACACCGCGACGCAGGTGCCGGCCAACAGCACGCCGCCGGCCACGACCGTGCCGTCGACCCCGGCCGCGTTCGCCGCCGCGACCGCCGCCACCCCGGGGGCCGCGACCACGGTCGTCGTCTTCCGCTCCGACGCGACGGTGGACTTCACGATCACCCCGTTCGGGACCGACTACGCCGGTGGCGCCCGCGTCGCCCGCGGCGACGTGACCGGCGACGGCACGCCCGACGTCATCGTCGGCAGCGGCGGCGGCATCGCGGCGCGGGTTCGCATTTGGGACGGCGCGACCCGGCAGCTGATCTTCGACACGGCCCCGTTTGAGAACTTTACCGGGTCCGCCGAGGTGGCGGTGGCCGACTTCAACCGCGACGGCCGCATGGACGTGGTGGTCGCGCCCGGGGAGGGCGGCGGGCCGCGCGTCCAGGTCTGGGCCGGCGGAGCACTGACCAAGATGGTCCCCGACTTCTTCGGCCTGCCCTACCCCGAGTTCCGCGGCGGCCTGCGGGTCGCGGCCGGCGACATCAACCGCGACGGCGTTGCCGACCTGGTGGTGGCCCCCGGGTGGGGCGGCGGCCCGCGACTCTCCGTGTACAACGGCGCGACGCTCGCCGGCGGCAAGACGCAGCAACTGGTCAACGACTTCTTCGTGTTCGACGAGTCGGTGCGGACGGGCGTGTTCCTGACCGTCGGCGACGTGGACGGCGACGGCTACGCCGACGTGGTCGCCGGGGCCGGCGTCGGCGGCGCCCCGCGGGTGCGGGTGGTGAGCGGCGCGGCGCTGGCGGCCGGGAAGACGAACGTGGCGCTGGCCGATTTCTTCGCCGGCGACGCCAACGGCCGGGCGGGTGCTCGCGTAGCCGTGGCCAAGCTCGACGGCGACAACCGGGCCGACATCATGGTCGGCGGGCCGAACTCGGAAGTCGAGCTGTACTACGGCGCGGACATCAAGCTCGACCCCGACCCGGACGCCCGCGGCCGGGTGCGCGTGTTCGGCGGGTTCGCCGACCCGGTGTACGTGGGCTGACGCTCCGCTGTTGTGGTTGACGGGGCCGGGGTGGGGTGGGTAGTGTCCCGCCACCCCGGCCCCGCTCCGTTCCCCGGACCCTGCCGCATGAACGCCAAGCTCCTCGTGCCGTCCGCCCTCCGCCCGGCGGCCCGTCGCGTGGTTCGTGCCCTCCGCCCGGTCCGCCACGTCGCCCCGCTGACCGGCGCCGACCTGCGGGCGCGCGTCGAGGTCGTGCGGGCCTGCCCCGTGGGCGAGGCCGGCCGGCCGTTCGACGTGACGCTCCGTGTCACGAACCACAGTCCCCTCCCGGTTGGGCCGGAGGGAACGCACCCGGTCGGCGTCCTTGCGCGCTGGGGCTGCGCCACCGCCGCCGCCTGCGACCCGTGCGACGGGTTCTCCCCCCTGCCCCGCGCCGTGTACCCGGGCGAGTCCATTACCGCCGTCTTCCGCGCCCCGGCCCCCGGCTACCTCGGCGACTACGTGGCGACGTTCTCCCTCGGCCAGCGCGGCGGCCCTGGCTTCGAAGCGGTCGGCCCTACGGCCCGGTTCGACGTGAACGTCACCCACCCGTTCGACGCGGGGTTCAACTACCTGGACATTTATTCCAAGGCCGACCTGGGCCGCGATCACTGGAGCGCGTCCGGCCCGCCGTCGGCCGCGGAGTTCGAGCGGCTCAAGCCGATCAAGCTCGACCTGCTGAAGAAGCTCGGCCTCACCCCTGACGGCCGGCTGCTCGATGTGGGCTGCGGCACCGGCCTGCTGGCCGCGGCCGCCGAGGGCTACCTGTCCGACCGCGGGGCGTACTTCGGAACGGACCTGGCGCCAGAGGCTGTCGAATTCTGCCGCCGCACGTACCGCCGGCCGAACTTCCGCTTCGCGGTCAACGGCATGACGACGGTCCCGGCGCCGGACGCGGCGTTCGACGCGGTCGCGTTCTACAGCGTGTTCACGCACACCTACCCCGACGAGACGGCGTTGCTGCTGGCGGAGGCAGCGCGGGCACTGGCCCCGGGTGGGGTGATCTTCGCGGACTGCTTCACGTCGCCGCTGGTGAGCCGCTCGGCGGGGAGCCGGTACGCGGTGGAGGTGAACCGCGACCACCTGCTGCGGCTGGCGGCGCTGGCGGGCCTGACGGCGGAGGTGGTCGACGACAAGCCGTGGGTCGGCCCGGCCCGGCGCGAGTTCTTCGCCTTCCGGCGGAAGTAAGCGGGCTTTTTCTTCTCGGGACGAACAGGATGAAACAGGACGAACAACCGAGACAAAGTCCGATTTCAACTTCGTCTCGGTTGTTCGTCCTGTTTCATCCTGTTCGTCCCGTCAAGAAACTCTTCGCGCACGCCCCGCTGGCGGGGCGCATCCGCGTCTGATACGCTACTCCCACTGTCTCCGCCGGCCCGTCTCCTCTCCCGGAGCCCGCCCGTGACCCGCGCGCTACTCGTCGCCTTGCTTTCGGCACTGGTGGTAGTCGCCACCGGCACCGCACAGGAGGCCAAGACCGGCTTCATCACGAAGGATTTCACCGACCCCGACGGGTCAAAAATTCCCTACGTCGTATTCGTGCCCCACGGCTACGACGGCACGAAGGAGTACCCCGTCATCCTGTTCCTGCACGGGGCCGGCGAGACGAAGGGCCGCGGCGGCGTGCCGGAGAAGGTCGGCATCGGCCGGGCCATCAAGGCGCAGGAGAAGGAGTTCGGGTTCATCACCGTCATCCCGCAGTCGCAAAAGGGCGGCTGGCAGGCCGCGAGCGCCGAGGGGAAGCGGGCCCTGGCCATCCTCGACGAGGTGACCAAGAGCTACAAGACGGACTCGAAGCGAGTGTACCTGACCGGCCTGAGCATGGGCGGGTTCGGCACCTGGAGCATCGCGGCGGCGCACCCCGACCGGTGGGCCGCCATCGCCCCCATCTGCGGCGGCGGCAACGTCAAGGACGCCGTGAAGATCAAGGACATCCCCACCTGGGTGTTCCACGGCGACAAGGACCAGGCCGTGAAGGTCGATCTGTCGCGGGCGATGGTGGACGCGCTGAAGAAGGCCGGCGGCAGCCCCAAGTACAGCGAGTACGCCGGCGTGGACCACAACAGCTGGGACCGCGCCTACGCGGAGAAGGAATTCTTCCCCTGGCTGGCGGCGCAGAAGAAGAAGTGAGTTAGTGATTCAGCCCACCCGTTGTTTCGGGTGGGCTTCGTTCGTTACACCCCCTCGCCCACCCTGGAGGCGTCTCATGTCGAAGTCGTCGCGACGGTCCTTCCTGGCGTCCTCGGCCGCGGCCGGGGCAGCCATGAGTTTCACGGCCAAGAGCTACGCCCAGGTGCCCGGGGCCAACGCCCGCATCGGCGTCGGCTTCCTCGGCGTCGGCGGCCGGTGTCAGCAGCACATCGATGTGATCCTCAAGATGCGCGAGCTGAACAAGCCGGTCGCCCCCGTCGCCGTGTGCGACGTGTGGGACGGCCAGGTGGTGGCGAACCTGATCCGCGGCCGCGGCCTCTACCCGTCGGCCGAGCGCTGCGGCCTGAACCGCGACGACCGCAACCACGTCTCCAAGGACTACCGCAAGATCCTGGAGCAGAAGGACGTGGACGTGGTGTGCATCGCCACCCCCGACCACTGGCACGCCCGCATGGCCATCGACGCCATGAACGCCGGCAAGGACGTGTACATGGAGAAGCCCATGACGCGGACCATCCAGGAGGCGATCGCCGTGGTGGACACGGCCCAGAAGCTCAACCGCGTCGTCACCGTCGGCGTGCAGTCGATGGCCGACCCGACGTGGCTGGCCGCCAACGAGTACGTGAAGGCCGGCAACATCGGCCACGTCCTCCAGGGGCAGACGAGCTACTTCCGCAACAGCAGCGTCGGCCAGTGGCGCTACTACCCGCTGACCCGCGAGATGAGCCCGACGACGGTGGACTGGAACATGTGGCTCGGCCACGCCTTCAAGGGTGTGGACGACCAGCCGCTCGGCCCGACCCCGGCGCAGATGCCGTTCGACCGGGCCGTGTGGGCGCAGTGGCGGTGCTACTGGCCGTTCGGCGGCGGCATGTTCACCGACCTGTTCGTCCACCAGACGACGCACCTGATCGCGGCGATGGGCCTGCGGTTCCCGGCCCGCGTGACCGGCGGCGGCGGCCTGTACATGGAGTATGACGGCCGCGACGTGCCGGACGTGGCGACGGTGGTGGCCGACTACGAGGAGGGCTGCCAGGTCATCATCTCGGCGACGATGCTGAACGACGTGCAGCTCGGCGAGACGATCCGCGGGCACCTCGGCACCATCAAGTTCAGCCCGAACAGTCGGGCCGACTACCTGAAGGGCTTCGAGGTGTACGGCCAGTACCCGGCCGGCGGCCCGAGCAAGCCGAAGGACGCGGACAGCAAGCCGATCCACGAGTACGTGAACCCGAAGTTCGCCAGCCCGAAGAACGGCGTCGAGGACTCGGCCACCTACGCCCTGTGGGACAACTTCCTGGAGTGCGTGGCCGCCAAGCGCCGCATGACGCTGAGCACGCCGGAACTCGGAGCCGCGGCGTTCAGCACGGTGAACATGGGCGCCAACAGCTACCGCAACGGCAAGGTGTACTTCTGGGACAAGGACGGCCGCGCCCCGAAGGAGGCCGACAGCAACTGGGCGACGAAGCTGGAGGCCCGGAGCAAGAAGCGCGACACGCCGAGCCAGGTGCAGGGCTGGACGGGCGGCGACCGCGGCAGCAAGCTGGTGCCGCCGGCGTACCAGCGGCTGGAAGGCCCGTGGGTGAACGGCACCGACCCGGCCCCCGCGGGGAACTAAGTGCGTCGGCGAGCCGGTCCCCGTGAGGGGCCGGTGCGTCGGACGCACCGGCCCCTCACGGGGACCGGCTCGCCGGACTGTTGTGCCGCCGGAAGGGTGGCAGAGTGGTCGATTGCACCGGTCTTGAAAACCGGCAACGTGGCAACACGTTCGAGGGTTCGAATCCCTCCCCTTCCGCTCGATAACCGAGCAAACCCGAGTGTAGCGCCGAACCCGCCCCGTAGGCGAGAGAGTACTGGCGCTCCCGGCGCGCTATCGTTTGGCGCCGGTCAAGCGCTCCCAGCGCACCCGGCTCCCGATACCAGGGTCGTAGTTGATGTCGTCGGTGAGGATCACCGTGGTGCCGTCGTTGCTCGCCCACTGGTACTTGTGCGTGTGCGGCAGCAGGTACGTCGACCCCTCGCCGCGATAGGGCGCTACCCCGCCGAGCAGGTCTTGCCGCGTCTCAAACGTCCGCTGGTCGGCCCGGCTCTTCTCCTTCCAGATGTTCTGGTACACCTCGGCGATGTCGGCCCGCGTCTTGAAGATGGCCCGGGCGTCCTGCCGGTCGAGTTCCTGGTACAGGACCATGTTCCCGATGAACTTCGTCTGCGCCAGCCGCATCGCCTTGTAGTACGCCGGCGTCGGCTGAACGGAGAAGGCGCAAGCCAACAGGGTCGAACTGGCCGCGTCGAGCTTCCCCCGTGCGGCGCGCACTGCGAACGGCATCACCACGGGGCTCCAGTTCAGGATGCTCCCGGCCGCCGTCTTGAGCTGGTAGTAGGACAGCACGATGTAGAAGTCTTCCTCGACCGGCCGCCCGCGCGCCTCGTACTCAACCCGGACCCGGCCGGCCTTGACCGCCTGCCCGTCGGCGCGGGCGAAACCCCGCGCCAGGTCTTTCAACTCCTCACGCTGAGTGACCCTCGGGCGCTGTGCCGCACGAAAGCCCGGGACCGTCACCTTCTCCAGCATCTCGACCGGGTCGTGCGGGGCGAGCCAGACCTGCCCCATGTACGGCGTCATCGGCCGCGGCGGGAACGGGTTGTTCTCCGAGTGCGTAAACCAGTAGGTCGGGAAGACTTCGACCTGCTCGTCGCCGGCGGGGTTCCCGACGCGCAGCTCGAAGCTGACCTGGTGAACAAACGTCGGGTACCACTTCGGGCCGCCCTGCACCTTCCACCCTTTCGGGACGAGGGCGGTCAGCGCCGCGGGTTGCTGCTCCTGACGGTCCGGGATCGTGGCTTTCTCGAAGACGACAGCTGGGGGGGCCTCGGCCACGGCTGCTGTCCCCAGAAGGCAGGTGAGCAGGAGGCGGGCGGACATCGGGGGCAACTCCGGAAGAACAAACGCCCGGCTGATAATAACGCGGCAGCCGACCCGGTTCAAACCGGAAGCGGGCGCAGTCATCCCACTCTCGGGCAGGGAGTGGAACCTCCCCGCCCGCGCGACCGGTACAGTCCGCCCACTCGGCCCCGCGGCCGAGACGCGAGTGACAGGATTCGCTCAACCGGCCACCCCGGCCGTCCTACAGTGGGGTGCGACCCGTCCTCGGGCCGCGGGAAGGTGCGTACCAGTGTCCCCGGTCACCCGCATCGCCGCCGTGCTCGCCGTAGCCGTGGCCGGCTGCGCGACCAAGCACCGGGCCTGCGCCCCGCCCGAACTCACCCGCGAGAGCGGCCTCGTCCAGCCCGGCCCGGCCGACGAGTCGGCCGTCGTCGAGACGGAACTCCTCCGCTCGCTCGTGGACCGGACCCGGACTTCGAGCGCCTCCCCCGACCCCGCCGCGAAACCGGGAAAGTTCCTCGCCCTGTCCGGCGGCGGGATGTACGGCGCGTACTCGGTCGGCGTACTCAAGGGGTGGACCGACGCGGGCACCCGCCCGACGTTCGACGTGGTCACCGGCGTCAGTACCGGCGCCCTCGTCGCCAGCTACGCCTTCCTCGGCACCGCGTACGACGAGCCGATGACCCGGCTCTACACCATGGTCACCGACAAGGACATCTACCGCCGCCGGCCGCGGGTCTCGGTGCTGTTCTCGGACTCGGCCGCGTCGTCCGAGCCGCTGAAGCAGCTGATCGCGGCGCAGGTGGACGACGCACTCCTCGCGGAGGTGGCGCGGGCCCACGCGGCCGGCCGCCGGTTGTACGTCGGCACCACGAACCTCGACGCCCGCCGGCTCGTGGTCTGGGACATGGGGGCGATCGCGTCGAGCGGTCGGCCGGACGCGGCGGAGTTGTACCGCACGATCCTGCTGGCATCGGCGTCGGTCCCGGGGTTCTTCCCGCCGGTGCCGGTCGAGGTAGAAGTGAACGGCCGGCGGTTTACCGAAATGCACGTCGACGGCGGGGCGACGACCGCCGTGTTCCTCCGCGCCAGCACCCTCCACCTTGACCGCGAGGCGCTGCGGGCCGGGCGGCAGCCTCTCGCCGGGTCGGACGCCTACGTCATCATCGCGGGAAAATTGTACGCCGACCCCGCGTGTACCGACCGGCGGACCGTTCGCATTGCCGAGGGCTCGTTGGAGTCGGTGATCGCGTCGCAGACGCGGGGCGAGCTGTACCGCATCTACTCGCTCTGCCTGCTCGGCGGGATGCGGTACCACCTGGCGGCGGTCCCGGAGGACTTCCCCGCCGTCGGCGACGCGATGAGCTTCGACCCGGCGGCCATGCGCCGGCTGTACGCCGCCGGGTACGAGGCGGCCGCCGGCGGCCGCGCCTGGCGCGACACGCCGCCCGGTGCCGAGCCGCACGAGCAGACGCGGCCGCGCACCGGGACCCAGTTCCTCGCCCCCGGCGCCCGCTAACCCGCGCCGCGGAGGCCGAGCGCCCGCGTCAGCACCAGCACCGCCACCGCGACGCCAATCATCAGCACCGACACGGCCAGCGCCGCCTCCAGGTTGCCGACGCTGAGTTCGAGGTACACCGTCGTCGCCAGCACCTCCGTCCGCCCGCGCGTCGCCCCGGCGAACACCAGGACCGGCCCGAACTCGCCGAGCGACCGCGCCCACGCCAGCGTCCCCGCGGCGAGCACGCCGCGCCGGGCCTCCGGCAGGGTGACGAGCCAGAACGCCCGGCCGCGCGAGCAGCCGAGCGTCATCGCCACGTCCTCGGTTCGCGGCGACAGTTGCTCGAACGTCACTCGCATGGTCCGCGCCGCGAACGCCGCCGCGACGACGAACTGCGCCAGCACCACCGCCGGCACCGCGTACGTGACAGTGAGTTGTCGCTGAACCGCGAGACCGGGCGGCGTCTGAAAGAGGATGAGGAGGCTGAGCCCGACGACGAGCGGCGGCAGGGCGATGGGTACGTCCACCAGCAGATCGACAACGGCCCTGCCCGGGAAGCGCGTCCGTGCCAGCACGTAGCCGAGCGGCACGCCGACCCACACGGCCAGCAGCGCCGACGCCGAGCAACTGATAAGCGTGAGCCACACCGCGGCGCGGATGTCGGGCGACGCCAGCGTGCGGCCGACGGCCGCCGGCGACGTGTACGCCAGGTCGGCGACGAGCATGGCGACGACGAGGCCGACGTACAGGCCGCCGAGGAGCCCGAGCGCGGCGTAGAACGGCACCGCCGAGGCGCGGCCGGTGGTCATGGCGTGAACCCCGCGGCGCGGAACGTCTTCAGCCCGTGCTCCGGGTGGGCGAGGTAGCGGGCGAAGCCCAGCGCCGCGGCGCGGTCGACCGATTGCGCCAACACCGCCACCTCGACGCGGCCCACAACGCCGGTCAGCTCCGCCGGGGTCAGCACCGTCTGCCCGGGGTAGTTTGCGGCGACCGCGTCCCACACCACGGCCGCGTCGGCGGCGCCGACCTTCGCCGCGTTCGCCGCCTCGGTCACGGTGCCGGTGTCGGCCACGTGCGGCTTCAGCGCCTCCCACCGGCCGGCGGCTATCAGGTGGTCGCGGGTCAGCTTCCCGACGGCGGCGCCGGGGTTCGGCACCGCCAGCCGCACGCCGTCGCGCCGGAGGTCGGCCCAGCCGGCGAGCCCCTTCGGGTTCCCCGGCGCCAGCAGCACGACCGCGCGCATGGCGGCGAGCGGGAATCCTTCCACGACGAGCCCACGCTCGCGGGCGGTGCGGACGTACGAGTCGTCGGCGGGGAGGAACAGGTCGGCCGGGTCCGACGGGTTGACCAGGCCGGCCCGCGTCAGCACGTCCTCGGACGCGCCGAACCGCAGCTCGACGTGGCGGCCGTGTTCGGCCTCGTAGTCGCGGGCGGCGGCTTCGAGCGGCACCCGCACCGCGGCCGCGGCGTACACGACGAGGGGCCGCGCCCCGCCGCCGCGGCCGCGCCACCCCAGTGCAGCGGCGAGGAGCCCGAGCAGCACGAGTGATCCGACGGCGGCGGCGGTGGTACGCGACATCCCGGACAGCATACGGGCCGGTTCCGGTTGACGCCCCGGGGCGCGACGGTAGCATCCCCCCATGCCCGCGCCCGTCGTCTGGTTCAACAAGTATCTCGCCAACACCGGCGAGGTCGTCGCTCGCCTCTGCCGCGACCGCCGGCCGGACGAGTTCCGCATCCTCGTCACCCACCCGAGCCCGCGCTACCGCGGCCGCCGGCACGCCGATCACTTCGAAGTCGAGCCCGACGGCCTCGCCGCTGACAGGTACGTCGATCATTGCCTCGAAGTCGCCGCGCGCCGCGGTGCGACGCTGTTCTTCCCGGGGCGAAACGTGCTGCCGGTCGCGGCGGCGCGCGACCGGTTCGCGGCGGCCGGCACCCGATTGTGCGTGGCCGGCGACGCGGCGACGATCCGGCTCGTCAACCACAAGGCGAAGTTGGCCGCGGCCGTGGCCGACCTGCCCGACGTGCGGCTGCCGGCGTGTGAGGTGGTGACGGACCGCGCCGGCTTCGACGCCGCCGTGGACCGCCTCCGCGCCCTGCACGCGCGGGTGTGCTACAAGCCCGCCACGTCCGTGTACGGCATCGGCTTCCACGTCATCGACGACTTCGATCACCCGAACGGGATCGCACTGGCCGATGCCCGCTCCCGCCTCGGCGCCGGCCGCTTCGCCGACCTGCTGGTGATGGAGTACCTCCCCGGCCCGGAGCGGAGTGTGGACGCGCTCGCCGAGAACGGCCGGCTCGTCGGCGCCGTTGTTCGCCGCAAGGGGGGCGGGTGGCAGCAGATCGAGGACAACCCGCGGCTGATCGAAGTCGTGCGACGGATGGCGACGCGGCTACGGCTCACCGGGCTGTTCAACGCGCAGTTCCGCGACGCGGGCGGCGAACCGCACCTGCTGGAGATCAACCCGCGGATGTCCGGCGGGCTGCCGATGACGTTCCGCAGCGGGCTGAACCTGCCACTGTGGGCGGTCCGGCTCGCGCTCGGCTCCGCGACCGCCGCCGACGTGCCGGCCCCGTGCACCGGCGCCCGCGTGCCCCAACCCGTGCCGGCACGCTCGACATGACGCACACCGTTCAGCTGCCGTGCGGCACCCTGCGGCTCGTGGTCGAAGAAGCAAAGCTGCCGCTCGATCGCCTGTGCGGCTTCGGGTGCCGGCGCAGCCGCAAGCGCGGCTTCGTGTTCGTCAGCCGGGTGCTCGGCAAGCACGTCCCGGCCCGCCCGCGCGTGATGGCCGAGACGCACGCCCGGCTCGCCGAAACACTGCTCGACCTGCCCGGCCCGGTGGCCGTCGTCGCGCTCGCGGAGACGGCAACCGGCCTGGGCCAGGGCGTATTCGAGGAGTTGCTGCGCCGCACGAACCGCACCGACGCGGTGTTCCTCCACACGACGCGCTACCGGCTGAGCCGGCCGCTGGCGTTCGGCTTCGAGGAGCCGCACAGCCACGCCCCGGACCACCTGCTGTACGAACCCGTCGAGCCCGAGTGTGCCGATCTGTTTCGCCGGGCCGTGTCGCTCGTGCTGGTGGACGACGAGATCAGCACCGGCCGCACCCTGCTGAACCTGGCCGCGGCGTACCGCCGCCTCAACCCGCGGCTGGCGACGGTTCACCTCGTGTGCCTCACCGACTGGCTCGGCCCACGCCGTGCCGGCCTTGCCGCCGAACTCGGCGTGCCGGTCCGCGTCGGCAGCCTGCTGCGCGGCGGCTATTCGTTCGACGCCGACCCCGCGTTCGATCCCGAACCGGCGCCCGACGTGACTGGCCGCGGCCAGTTCCTCGACGCGGTTTTACCTACGAATCACGGCCGCCTCGGCGTCCGCGGCCCGCTCCCGTACGACCTCGATGCGATGATCGCCGACGCGGGTGTGAAGAGCGGCGAGCGCGTGCTCCTGCTCGGCAGCGGCGAATTCGCGCACCCGCCCTTCCGCCTCGCGCGCCGGCTCGACGAACTCGGGTGGGACGTGGTCTTTCAGTGCACGACGCGCTCGCCGCTCGTCGGCGGCGGCGAACTCGGCGGCGTCCTGACGTTCGCCGACAATACTGACGCCGCGGTGCCGAACTTCCTTTACAACGTCGCCGGCCGCCGGTACGACCGTGTCCTGATCGGCTACGAGACGCGGCCGCTGCCGGTGGCGCACCGCCTGCCCGAGATGCTGGGCGCGACGGCCGTGTACTTCTGAGGAGCCCGGGTGCGCGTCGTCGTGTTCCTCGACCTGGACGGGACTGTCTTCCAGACGCGTCCGAAGTGCCCGCCCGGCGAGCCGGTGCGACCAGCGGCCCGCGCCCGCGACGGCTCGCCACTGTCGTACATCACCGACCGCCAGCGCGCCGTGTTCGACCTCCTGAACCGCGGCACCGTGATCCCCACGACGGCCCGCAACCTGGACGCCTTCCGCCGGGTGGACCTGCCGTTCGCTCACGCGGCCATCCTCGACTTCGGCGGCGTCGTCCTTGCCCCCGGCGGCGCGCTCGACGAAGCGTGGGACGCGGTGATCCGCCCACAGCTGCGCGACACCGCCGCAGACCTGGAGGCGGCACGGCGCGCGGCCGAAGCGGCGTCGGCGCGGCTCGGCCTCGGCGTGA
Source organism: Gemmataceae bacterium (assembly GCA_046350095.1). Classification (GTDB taxonomy): domain Bacteria; phylum Planctomycetota; class Planctomycetia; order Gemmatales; family Gemmataceae; genus Urbifossiella. The sequence goes on along the minus strand of JAXMBA010000006.1, from coordinate 25,632 downwards.
CACCGCGCGTGATCCGCGACTTCGACCTGCCGCTGTACCTGGTGGTCAAGCACCCCGGCGGCGACGCGACGCGGCTGGCACCGGTTCATGACGAACTGCGGGCCGCCGCGGACGGGCGGTTCCAGCTGCACCTCAACGACAACAACCTGTCGCTCGTGCCGGCGTGCCTGGGGAAGGAGCGGGCGGTGCGACACGTCCTGCACACCTACTTCGCCGACGAGCCGGTAGCGACGCTCGGCGTGGGGGACGGGTTCAGCGACGCGGCCTTCTTGACCGCGTGCGACTTTGCCGCGGTGCCGCGGGGCAGTCAGCTCGCGGACCGGCTGAGGGGCGAGGCATGAAGCCCGAAGCCCGGAAGGCGGCGCCTTTTCGCCAAGCCATGCACCCGTTCAGCGGCAGCTACGACCCCGCCGACGTGAGGTTCCTCCTCAAGCCGGTCCGGCTGGCGCCGACGCCGGTGGCGGAGAAGGAGCGGCTCATCCAGTCGGGCGCACGCCACTACAGTGAGATGATCTCCGCCGAGACGCTGCCGTCGGAGGCGTACCTGGCCGTCTTCCGCCGCGCGCTTGCCCGGAACAAGGCTCGCTTCGCCGCCGACGTTCTCGCCCTGGCGGCCCGCCTCGCGGAGCGGCCCGGCGGTGTCACCCTGGTGTCACTGGCGCGGGCCGGCACGCCCGTCGGCGTGCTGCTGGCCCGCGCCCTCCGCGCGCCGCACTACTCCGTCAGCATCATCCGCGACCGCGGCATCGACGAGGTGGCACTCCGCCACATCCTCGAACGGCACAGCGCCGCGTCGGTCGTGTTCGTCGACGGCTGGACCGGCAAGGGCGTCATCGCCCGCGAGTTGGCGAAGGCGGTGGCGGCGTTCAACGCCCGCACCGGCGCCGGGCTCGACGGCGGCTTGTGGGCCGTCGCCGACCTCTGCGGGGCGGCCGCCGTCGCCGCCACCGCCGAGGACTACCTCATCCCATCCGCCGTGCTCGGGGCCACCGTGTCGGGGCTCGTCAGCCGGTCGATCCTCAACGCCGACGTGGTCGGCCCCGACGACTTCCACGGCTGCCTGTTCCTCCGCGAGTTCGCCCCGCACGACCTGTCGAGCACATTCGTCGATGAAGTGTTCGCCGCGATGACCAGGCCGACGCCGCCGGCGCCGATCGACGCCGCGGAACTGCGGCGGCGGAGTGGCGCGTTCCTGTCGGCGGTGCGGGATCGCACTGGCGTCCGGGACGAGAACCACGTAAAACCCGGGATCGGCGAGGCCACGCGGGTGCTGTTGCGCCGCGTACCGGACCGCGTTCTCGTCCGCGACCCCGCCTCGCCCGACGTGGAACACCTGCTCGTGCTGGCCCGCGAGAAAGGCGTGCCGGTCGAAGTCGAAGCCGGCCTGCCGTACGCCGCCGCGGCCCTCATCAAGGAGCTCGACGGATGACCAGCCCGCTGGCGCTCGGGGCGTCGCTGTACGTTCCGGCCACCCGCCCGGATCTGGCCGCCGTCGCCGGCGGGCGGAAGTACCCGGCCGTCCGCTCCGTCGTGGTCTGCACCGAGGACGCGGTTCATTCGCGTGACCTGCCCGCAGCGCTGGACGGCGTCGCCGCGCTGCTCGACCGCGCGGAGCCGTTCGGGCCGCTGTGCTTCGTCCGCCCGCGCGACCCGGCCGTGCTCCGGGCGGTGCTCGCCATGCCCGGGGCGTGCCGCCTCGCCGGGTTCGTCCTGCCGAAACTCACGCGCCGCAACCTACCCGACTACTTCGCGGCGTTCGCCGCCGACGACCCGTTCCGCGTCATGCCCACGCTCGAGACCGAGGACGTGTTCGACGCCGCGGAGGTGCGCCGGCTGCGCGACGTGCTGCTCACCGACCCGTACCGCCCCCGGCTGCTCACGATCCGCGTCGGCGGGAACGACTTGCTCCAACTCCTCGGCCTGCGGCGCCCGCGGCGTGGGACGATCTACGCCACCCCGGTCGGGCCGGTGATCACACAACTGGCCGCCGCGTTCCGGCCGCACGGCGTGAACCTGACCGGCCCCGTGTTCGAGTACCTGGACGACCCGCGCGGCCTGGCCCGCGAGGTACGCCGGGACCTGGCGTGCGGCCTGTTCGGTAAGACGGCCGTTCATCCCGCGCAGGTGCCGGTTATCGAGGCCGAGTACCGCGTGAGCGTGAGGGAATTGCGGGACGCGGAGGCGGTTCTCGACCCGGCCGCGCCGGCGGTGTTCCGGCGGGCCGGGGCGATGTGCGAACCGGCGACGCACCGTCGGTGGGCCGAGGCGGTACGGGAGCGGGCGCGGGTGTACGGCGTCCGCGGCCGGCGGGCGGTGCCGTCACTCCGTGCGGATCACACGCCGTAGGTCGATCGCCTCGCTGCGCGTAAGAACCGCCCGCACCACCTCCCCGCCGGACGCGATCCGCCCGAACGGCACCACCTCGCCGACCGCCTCCGGCACGGCACCCGGGAACAGCACGAATTCGCCGACCGCTCCACCGCGCAGGTGCGCGATCGTGCCTTCCGCCGGCCGCGCGGCCGCAGCCGGTACGGTCGGCAACTTCAGTCGCTCGGCCGGGCCGCGCTTCAGCCACCCGGCCGCGACCGTTCCACGAACGACGCCGTCGGAGCCGCGCAGGCGGCCGCTGTGGTAGCCGCCGTCCTCGGCGACCGCCAGGAAGAGCCGCGCCGCCTCCGGAGCGGCTTTCACGTCGATCGCCAGTTCGAAGTCGCCGGCCGCGGACTGCACCGTCACCTTCGCGGCGTCGCCGACGGGAACCTTGCGCCACTCGAAGCGCGGCAGCCTGGCGCGGTCGTACCCCGGCAGGTGGGCGCGTTCCTCGGGCGGGCGTGCGGCGGGGCGACGGTAGCGCCACGTGCCGTCGCCGAACACCTCGCGGCACAGCCCGGCGAGCCCCGCGTCGTACTCCTTCAACTTGGCGCGGGTGCGCACGTCGTTGTGGAGCGCGTCCGGCGGGGCGTTGTCGTCGAACCAGATGGCATGTTGTCAACGGGTGATTCTTGACCCCCATTCGGGGTCGAACGGCTTCCGGTTCTTGAGCACCCCGTAGCAGATCATCACCAGCTTCCGCATGCACGCCCCGACCGCCTGCATCTTCGGCTTCCCGGCCGCGAGGAGCCGCTCGTAGAACCCCTTGAGGACGGGGTTGAACCGGATCGCCGTGAGCGTCGGCAGGTACAGCGCGGTCCGCAGCCGGGCGTTCCCGGCCTTCGACAGCCGGGTGTGCTTCTTGACGGACTTGCCGCTCTGGAACTCGGCCGGGGCGAGCCCGCAGTACGCCGCCGCCGACTCCGCCGACCGGATGTCCCCGACCGGCGGCAGCTCGGCCAGCACCGTGGTCGCGGTCTGCCGGCCGATCCCCTTCACCGACTCCAACAGCGCGGCGTCTTCGGCCAGGGCCGGCGTCGCGGCGACCACGGCCTCGGCCGCCGCCTGGACCCGGTCGGCCTCCTTCGCCAGGAGCTTCGCCACCCGGGTGATCGACTTCCGCGCCGCGGGCGTGAGGTCGGGGGCGTCGAGCCGGGTCTTCTCGGCGGCGGCCATCCGCCGCAGGTCGTCCCGCCGGCGGACGAGCCCCTGCAATTCCCGGACTTCCGGCGTCGGTGGTGCCCACGGCCGGGGGCGGCGGTCGCGGGCGAAGGTGGCGATGGCCCGGGCGTCGGCCGGGTCCGTCTTGTTGAGCTGCCCGCACGCCTTGGCGTGGGCCTTCACGCGGGCCGGGTTGACGACGCTGACGAGGCGGCCGGCGGCGTGGAGGAAGGTGGCGAGGGCGGTCGAGTACGGGCCGGTGGCCTCCATGCAGAAGTGGACGGTGCCGCCCGCGGCCTGGCGGTCGGCCCAGGCGAGGAGGGCGGCGTGGCCGGCCCGGTCGTTGGCGAACGCCTTCGGGCGGGTGGCCCCGGTCGGCCCCAGGAGGCCGGCGTCGAGTGTGTCCTTGGACACGTCGATCCCGGCGAAGTACGTGGCCGTCGTCGTCGCGGTGGTGCCCACGGCGTCCCTCCCCTCACGCTCACGTGATGCGGGGTGTGGCTCGGGTGAGCCGCCCCGGTATGGCATCCGAGGTCGAGGAGCGCCGGTGGTCGGTCCGCCATCTGGTTCGCGAGGTCGGGTGCCTCAGGCGCTGCATGCGGTTGGCCCGACCACCGGGCTGTCGCCTCAACGACCCCGGTAGGGTAACATGTGAGCACTGCACGCCCTCGGCCCAGTACTCCCCGGCGTTCGTCGCCGCGTACGTGTTCTTCCACAGCCCGCGGTCGCGGGCCGCCTGGTACGCGGCCCGCAGTCGGCGGTCGAACGTCGGGTCGGTCGTGGACAGGCCGGTGCCGTGGATCGCGTGCGCGAACTCGTGGACGAAGATGTTCTCGGCCGGGTACGGGTCGCCGCGGTAGCCGAGCAGGTTCTCCTCGCCGCAACTCACGACCGGGTTCGACCGGGTGGCCCCGAGGCCGCGGGCGCGGCGGTCCCAGTACAACTTCGGCTTCATGTTCGCGTGCTCGGGCAGGTCGGTCGTGTACTCCGTCGCCGCCATGACCGCGACGCGGACGCGGTTCGCCCGCATCGCCTTGACCAGGTCGGGCCGCTCGCCGAGCATCCTGCCGACAATCCACGCCGCCTCCGCGAGGGCGTGGTCGCTCACCTCGGCGGACCCGACGACGGGAAGGCCGCCGGCGTCGGCGTAGCGTTGGTAGAAGGGCGCGAGCTTGAGTTCGGCGCGAAGCGCGTCGGGGATCGGCTCCGCGCCGCAGGCGGCGGGGCCGACGACCAGCACCGCGAAGACGAGGGGGCCCCAACGGGGGGGCAAGGGAGTCGTAGCCATGTGGGTGTGATACGAGATCGCCCACGACTCCGACCGGCGACCGGCCGGATGACGCCGGCCGGCCGCCCAACGGGCACCTCCCCTGTCAGAAGTCGATCGCGGTCCTTACCGCGAGCCCGTTGATAAACCCGTCACCGGCAGGGTTCGCCACGTCACGGTGGGCGAGGAAGTAGTTGCACTGCACCTTCATGTTCGGGTTCAGGAACCAGTTCACGCCGAGCGTCATGTCGTGGACGCGGCCGCCCTCCACGCCCTTACTGTTCAGGTCGAGGTAGCAGTACCGGGCGGTCAGTTGCCAGGCCCCGGGGCCGCTGAACCCGGCCCGCGACCACGCCAGTGGCCGCAGCGGCGACACCCGGGTAAACACGCCCTGGTCGCGGTTGTACTCCCGGTGCTCGCCCGTCAGGAAGACGTGCGCCTCGGCGTACACGGACTGCATGTAGAGCGTTCCCTGTGGGGCCAGCCGGGTGCCGGCGGGCGTCGTGGTGAACGCGTCGTGGACCCAGCTGCCGTAGTATTCCGACTGGAACGACCACGGCCCGCATACGGCCACCAGTTCGGGGACGACGAGTTGCTGGCGGGTGCCGAGCAGCAGACCCGTGTCGGCGACGAGCGGGGAGAATGTGCTGGGGCTGTTGCGGGCGTCGAGCCGGGCGCGGAAACGGGCCTGGTCCTGGTCCAGGTCGCGGTGCACCGCCCCGAGCCCCAGGTGGACGAGGTACTCGCCGCCGGCCTCGTCAACCGGCAGGTACGTTATCCGGCCGTTCACCTCGGCCTCGTTCCGCCCCACGTTCCAGCCGAACGGGCTCCGCGTCACCTTGAACAGGCCGACGCCCCACGTCCCCTGCTTGTCGAGGTACGTGTCGTAGGCGGTGATGCCGGGCTCGAACCCGTTGTTGAACCCCTCCACGAACGCGTCGAACCCGAGCGACCGCTCCAGGAAGTTGAGGAACCGGCTGCTCGTCAGGTGCTCGAACGAGTAGAGCGGCTTCTGGTTGCCGACCTTGATGTTGCCGACCCACGGCAGGTCCTTGAACGCGACCCACAGGTCGGTCGGGTAGGTGGCGTTGGTCAGCCGGGAGCCGTCCGGGGTGCCGAGGAAGCCGTTCGCGAAGTCCACCTGCGTGTAGAACTCCATGTTCTTGTAGAGGGTGCCGCCCATGTCGAGGCGGACGCGGCGGAACGACACGCCGTCCTCGAGCGGGGTCGTCCCCGGGACGTTCTGCCGCAGCCCCCGCGGGGCCATGTAGCCGACCACGTCGAACTGAAAGCGCCCGCCGACGAACACCGAGAAGTCCTTGTCGGCCGACTCGAAGCGCAGGCCGCTCTTCCAGTAGTCCTTCAGCGGCACCGCGGCCGACGGTGAAGCCGGGGGCGCGGCCGGCAGCGGCACGACTTCGCCCGGTGCGGCAACGACGTCCGGTAGCGCCGGGGGCGCGGCCGCCGGCGGGGCCAGGGACGGGAGTTCAAACGGCTGGGCGACAGCTGCGGGCGCGGCCGCCAGGAACCCGACGAGCGCGGCGACGGCCCCCCAGCCGCCACACCGCGAACGGGTGCGAGTGCGCATGGTACTACCAAGTAACAGAGAGTCGTAGATCCCCCGCGGTCAAATAGTGCTCCTGCGGATCGGTGTCGAGGCAACTTTTCGCGGGCCTCAGCCGACTTGAGAATTTCTTCACGTCTTGGCCCGATTCCGCCGATTCTTCCCCGTATCTTCGGCACGACCGGAATCCCGCTACCCGGTCGCGTCGGCGGGGGAACGCATGGACCGCTTTTCACTCACCCTCGCGGGGGCGGTCCTCCTTCTGGCACCCGCCGGCCTCGCGGCGCAACTGCCCACACTACCCGACTTGCCGGTTCCGGCACCCACTGCCGTGGACCGCCTCAACGACGTGGTCAACCCCGGCCCCCTCGACGAGAAGGCCGTCCGCGGCATCGTCGAGGCCGCGATCCGGGAGCACGACGCCAAGCGGAAGGCGAGCGACGACGCGAAGCAGCAGGCGGCACTGGAGAAGGGGCACGAGGTCGGCAGCGACCTGAAGCTGAACGCGTACTGGGACAACGGGCTCTGGCTCGCCACCGCCGAGAAAGACTGGCGGTTCCACTTCGGCGGGCGGTTCTCGTTCGTGAGCACATTCTTCGCCCAGCCGCTGAACCTCCGCGGTATCCCCGCGCCGGTCGGCGGCGTACCCGCGTCGCCACCCGGCGCCGGCATCGGCACGCTCGACGACGGGATGTATTTCCGCCGCGTCCGACTCCGCAGCGACGGCGTCGCCTACGAGACGTTCGAGTACGCGATGGAGGTGGACTTCGAGCAGCTGAACCTCGTCACCTTCGACCACCTGTGGCTCGGCGTCCGCGACGACGACTACGGCACGGTGAGGGTCGGACAGGTGAAGGTGCCGCAGGGGATGGAGATGGTGGGGAGCGACTACCACCTGACGTTCATCGAGCGGTCGCCGCTGTTCGACGCCTTCCTGACGCTGTTCGCGCCGGGCGTCTACTACCAGAATAGCTTCCTCGACCAGAACGTGTTGTTCCAGACGATGTTCCACCGCGTCCAGCCGCTGCAGTTCTTCACCGACGACTTCGGGAGCGGGAACTACGCCTCGACCTCGCGCCTGGTCGTGACCCCGTGGTACGAGGGGGACGGGGCCGGGGTGCTCGCGCTGGGCGGGTCGTATCAGTACCGCACCGGCGACCTCGGCCGCACGCTCCAGCCCGGCGGCACCGGCAACGTCTTCGGCGACACCCAGAACGTCGCCCGGTTTCGGTCGCGGATCAACCTGCGCGACGCGACCGGCATCGGCGCCGCGAACTTCCTGGGCGCGAATCCCAACCGGTCCGTGGACACCGGATTCATGCTGACCGACGGGGTACACACGGTCGTGCCCGAGATGCTGATGAACATGGGGCCGCTGTCGGTCCAGGCGGACGCGGCGGTCGCCTTCGTGGAGAACGCCCGCACCTTGCTCGGCGGCGGCGGGCTGGCCCCGCTCCAGGACGTGGGGACGGCGATGTTCTGGGGCGGCTACGTGCAGGCGAGCTACCTGCTGACGGGCGAGACGCGCGGGTACGACCGCCGCTACGGCACCTACGACCGGGTACGCGTGCGCGAGCCCTTTTTCCTGGTGCGCGGCGAGGACGGCCGCGCCCGCTGGGGCACCGGTGCGTGGGAGGTGGGGTACCGGTACTCGTTCCTCGACCTGAACTCGAAGGGGATCAACGGCGGACAGCTACTGCAGCACGAGGTGGCGCTCAACTGGTACATGAACGACAACGCGAAGTTGCAGTTCGTGTACCTCAACGCCGAGCGGCTCGTCCCGACGCCCGCCGTGAGCGGGACGGTGAACGGCTTCGCCATGCTGGCGCAGTATTATTTCTGATCCCGGAGGACGACATGCGATGGACCGCGACCCTGGCCGCGCTGCTGGCGGCCGTGGGGCTCTCGGGCGCGCAACCGCCGCCCGACCACGCCGCGCCGACGGTCGGCGTCAAGGCGTGCGTCTACGAGCCGCAGAAGACGACGAAGACGGTGTACAGCAGCGTGTGCAAGGAGTACTGCGCCCCCGACTACTCGCCGCTGGCGATCCTGAAGCGCTGCTGCGGGCTGAACGCCTGCGACGGCCCGTGCCCGCCGCAGCCGCTGATGAAGACGGTGCTGGTGAAGAAGACGGTGCCCGGCCCGGACAAGTTGGTCTGCAAGCTGAAGGTACTGCCGGCCGCGTGCCCGCCGGGAACGGCGGTCGTTGCGGTGCCGGCCAAGTAGCAGCCGCGAAAAAGCCCACCCGTTGCAACGGGTGGGCTTTCGCGGCTCCCCATGTCCGGGTTAATCCCGGTCGCGCCGCGGGCCGCCGCGACCCCGCCCGCCGCCGCCACCGCGGCGCTCGCCGCCGCGGTCGCCCCCGCGGTCACCGCGGTCCTCGCGGGGGGGCCGCTCGCCGCCGCCCTCGCCCTCGGGGAGCGGCTCCATTAGCGCCTTGCGGCTCAGCTTCACCCGGTCCTGGTCGTCGATCGAGATCACCTTCACCTGGATGCGGTCGCCGATCTTCACCACCTCGTCCACCCGGCTCACGAACCCGGGGGCCAGCTCCGAGATGTGGCACAGCCCGTCGCGGCCCGGGGCGATCTCGACGAACGCCCCGAAGTCCTTGATCGAGATGACCTTCCCGTCGTACACGGCGCCGACCTTCACCTCGGCGCACAGCGCCTCGACGCGGCGCTTGGCGTCCTCGACGCCCTCGGCGTTAAGGCCGGAAATGGCGACCGTGCCGTCGTCCTCCACGTCGATCTTGGCGCCGGTCTCCTCCTGGATCGAGCGGATCATCTTGCCGCCGGGGCCGATCAGCTTGCCGATCAGTTCGGGGTTGATCTTCAGCGACACGATCCGCGGGGCGAACGGGCTGATCTCCTTCCGCGGCGCCGGCAGCGCGCTCAACATCGTCTTGAGGATTTGCAGCCGGGCCTCGCGGCCCTGCTCCAGCGCCCCGCGGACGATGTCCTCGGGGATGCCGTCGAGCTTGATGTCGAGCTGGATGCCGGTGACGCCCTTCTGGGTGCCGGCGATCTTGAAGTCCATGTCGCCGTAGTGGTCCTCGTCGCCCTGGATGTCGGTGATGAGGACGTGCTGGTCCTTCTCCATCACCAGGCCGATGCTGATGCCGGCGACCGGCCGCTTGATCGGCACGCCGGCGTCCATCATCGCCAGCGTCCCGCCGCACACCGACGCCATCGAGCTGGAGCCGTTCGACTCCAGAATCTCGCTGACGAGGCGGATCGTATACGGGAACCGCGTCGCCGGCGGGATGACGGCCTTGAGCGACCGCTCGGCCAGCATACCGTGTCCGATCTCGCGGCGGCCCGGCCCGCGGATCGGCTTGCACTCGCCGACCGAGTACGACGGGAAGTTGTAGTCGAGCCAGAACTTCTTCGAGTACTCCTCCTGCACGCCTTCCACCCGCTGCTCGTCGCCGACGGTGCCGAGGGTGGCGATCACCAGCGCCTGCGTCTCGCCGCGCTGGAACACGGCCGTGCCGTGCGTCCGCGGCAGCACGCCCACCTCGCCGCTGATGGCGCGGAGCTCCTTCGGGGCGCGGCCGTCGATGCGGGTGCCGCCGAGGGTGATCTCGCGGAACACCCGCTCGCGGATCGCCGACACCGCCGCCGACACCTGGGCCGACGTGTACTTGGCGTCGGTAGCGCCTTCGGGGGCGTACTCGGCCTTGAGCTTGTCTTTGAACTCGTCGAGCGAGGCGTTGCGGGCCTTCTTGCCGGTCGTCAGGTAGCGGGTGCGGAACTCGGCGCCGTGCTTCTTGTAGATGGCTTCGGCCAACTCGTCGGCCGGCGGCGCCTCGGGGAGGACCTTCTTGCCGAGCCCGGCCTTCTCGCGCAGCTCGTGGATGGCGCCGATGATGAGCTTGCACTGCCGGTGCGCCTCGATGATGGCGTCGCCGGCCTCCTGCTCGGGCAGTTCCCGGGCGAAGCCCTCGATCATCACGATGGCTTCGTCGGTCCCGGCGACGATGAGGTCGAGTTCGCTCGTCTCCATCTGCTGGAACGTCGGCAGGACGACGAGCTTCCCGTCCACGCGGCCCAGGCGGACGCCGGCGTGCGGCTTCAGGAACGGGATGTGGCTGACGTGCAGGGCGGCGCTAGCGCCGATGAGAGCCAGCACGTCGGTGTCGTTCTCGGGGTCGGCCGAGATGACGGTGCAGTGGATCTGGACTTCGTTGACGTAGCCGACGGGGAACAGCGGCCGGGTGGGGCGGTCGATGAGCCGCGAGGTGAGCGTCTCCTTGGTGGAGGGGCGCGTCTCGCGCTTGATGAAGCCGCCGGGGAACTTGCCCGCGGCGTAGGTCCGCTCGCGGTACTCCACCTGGAGGGGGAAGAAGTCGCGGCCGGGGATGACGTTCCCCTCGACGACGGCGACGAGAACGACGGAGTCGCCGTATCGGACGGTGACGGCCCCGTGGGCCTGCTTGGCGAGCTTACCGGTTTCGAGGACGAGGGTTCCGCCCCCGATGGGGAGCTCGACGGATGCGTGACTGACCGGCACGGTGATCCCTTTCGGATGACCGGCAGGGTGCGTGCGGCGGTGCGGGGTCGGACGACGTTCGTCCGGCGGCCCCGGGGCGTCCCCGGCGGCCGCGAGCGGGAGGATGGCGGACCTATTACCTTGGCCGGCGGGTTACTTCCGCAGGCCGAGCCGGGCGATGAGGGCGAGGTACTTCTCGCGGTCCGTCTCGCGGAGGTACTTGAGCAGGTCGGCCCGCTGGCTGACCAGCTTCAGCAGCCCGCGACGGCTGGAGAAGTCCTTCTTGTGCGCCCGCATGTGCTCGGTCAGGTAGTTGATCCGGGCGGTGAGCAGCGCGACCTGCACCTCCGGCGAGCCGCTGTCTTGCTCGGTCCGTCGGTACTGTCCGATGAGTTCGGTCTTCGCTTCCTTCGTGATCGCCATCGCTCCCGGCCTCCGCTAATCCGCCGCGTCGCACTCCTGCCAACAGTGACGAAACGACAAAAGTGACGCCTGGTTCACAATTGAGAGAGTGTAGGTGCGGAGGGGGGACCGGCAAGGGGCGAATTTCGGCTGGGCTTCGCCGCTTGCGGCTTAGCGGCGTCTACGCCGCTAAGCCGCAAGCGGCGAAGCCCCGAGCCGCGACCTCGCTTCTAGCGCTTCCGCGCGGCGAAGAACGCGGCGATCTTCGCCCGCGACTCGTCCGACCCGGCCAGCCGCAGGAACGCCTCGGTTTCTAGCGCGATGCCGTCGGAAGTGGGCATCGAGGCGGCTACCTTGAGTAAGCGCCGGAGTTCACGACCGGCGTCCGAATCCGGTGGGTCTGGGAATTCCGTGCGGTAGTCCTCGGGCACGGGTACGGGGGCGGCGTGCTGCGCTCGAATCCCACCAAACCGACGCGGCCCCGGCGTGAGCCGCGCCGCCCAGTCCACTAATCCGTCGGATGACGTAACGTCTACGAGCATGGCGTCGTGGGCCGCCACGCGGTCAAGCGAGCTGCCGTCGTACAGCATTCGGATCACGGTTTCCCAGCCGACGATCCTCGGCAGCCGCTGCGTTCCGCCCCAACCGGGGATAAGTCCCAGATGCACTTCGGGGAGTGCGAATTGGACGCGCGGGTGGACACCAGCGAGACGATATTCGCACGCCAGCGCCACCTCCAGTCCGCCGCCGAGGGCCACGCCGTCGATCGCGGCACACGTCGGGAACGGTAGCGCCTCCAACTTCGCCAGCACGCGCAGGCCTTGCTCGATGAACGCCTTCACCGCCGGGTCGCCGGGCGTCGCGTCGGCGAGGAGCTTCAGGTCGGCGCCGGCGATGAAGCAGCCGGGCTTGCCGCTGGCGATCACGAGCCCCGCCAGGTCCGACGGCAGCGCGTCGAGCGCGGCTTCGAGCTCGTCCCACAGTGCCACCGTGAGGACGTTCACCTTCGCGCCGGGCTGGTCGATCGTCAGCACGGCCACGCGGTCGGGGCGGACCTCGACGCGGACGGCGGGGTCGGACATGACGCACCCCCACGAAACGACACCACCCCGGGCAGAACCCGAGGTGGCATTGTACCCACTCGAAGCGGCTTAGTTCTTCGGGGCGGCGTTGCTCATCGGCGCTTCGACGCGGGGGGCGCCGAGCGGCATCGCCGGGCCGATGATCGGCGGGGCGCCGACGTAGCCGGGCCCGGCCACTGGCATCGCGTAGCCCACCGGGCCGCTATCGACGCCGGACGTGCAGGTCGAACAGCCTGGCGCTCCGATCGGGGCGCCGACGACCGGCATGCCCACGACCGGGCTCGGGATCCGGAAGGCGGGCGTGGCGTTGCAGACTGGGCCGCATGCGGGCGCGCACACGGGGCCGCAGCCGACGCCGTGGTGGTGGCTCCAACGCCACGCGATCCGCTCGCGGACGCACGGGAAGCAGCCGGTGGACAGCGCGGAAACGGCCAAGAGGCCGAACATCACGAGACGACGGGACACGGGAACCTCCTTCGCGGTGCGGCACGGGCGCGGGACGGGAACCTCGATCCGTCGGGGGCCGGGAGTCCGTTCCGGCCGTCCCTGTGGGCAGCGCTCGGCCGCCACGGCCTCGAAGAGACCGTGGGCCGCGGCGTTCCTCTGCCGATGCGCAATGGTGCGCGCCGCTCCGTCCGAGGGCAAACGACACTCGTGCGAAAGACGCAGCCGGCCTCGGTGGCGTGACCGGTCGGGGCGTCGAGGACGTGCGAAGGACTTGGCGCCGCGGTGCCGGCGGAAGGGGATGGGCGAAGCCCGCCCGTCGTACCGGGTGGGCTTGTTCCGAACGGTCCGACGCGGCGGGTTAGAAGTTCGCCGGCGGCAGGGCGCCCGGCGGCAGCGAGCCCGGGGCCGGGCAGCACGGCGGGGCCGAGCTGACCGAATTGCTCTTGCAGCAACGGTTGTTGCGGCAGCCGGTCAGCGGCAGCACGAGAGCCAGGGCGGCGAGGGCGAGGGCAAGGCGCTTGGCGAACACGGTTCGCTCCTTCATCCGGGGTGTGTCGGCTGTGATGGTCGGGAGGCGCGGTTCGCCGTCCGAACGCTGTACCGTATGGCACGCTTGCGCCGGCGCCAAAGCCCGACTTGAGACAAACCCGCTGCATTTCGGATCTGTCCGGCGGGTCGTACCGGTTCGGCCGGCCGTGCCGGTCGGCGAAGCGGGGCAAGGGCGTCGGGTCGCATCGGTCGTAGGGTCTGGAGTGAAAATCCTGAGATTCTCCGATGAGCTCTTGACGCCCCATCTTGCCGAGATTACTTTCTGCCCAGCCTCACAGATTCGCACCCTTGCAAGACGGGACGCACGGACACGGCGCTCCCGGCGCAGCCACGGACGGTTCGGGATGTCCGCCCCATTCCCACCCCCCGGTACGGGCGTACCCACACCGCACACGTCGTTTCCCGCCGGCCCGCGTGGGCTCGTCGTCGCCGCCCCGGCCAAGCTCAACCTCTATCTCGAAGTCCTCGGCAAGCGGCCCGACGGGTTCCACGAGTTGGAAACCCTCATGGTCGGGGTGAACCTCTTCGACACGCTCGAAGTCCGCCCCCGCGCCGACGGCGAATTCCACCTGACCTGCGACGACCCGACGCTGTCCACGGGGGCCGACAATCTCGTCGTCAAAGCCGCCACGCGCTTGCGACTTCGCTCCGGGAACACCGCTCTCGGCGCCGACCTGCACCTGGTGAAGCGCATCCCGACGCAGGCCGGGCTCGCCGGTGGGTCCAGCGACGCCGCGGCGGCGCTCCTCGCTCTCAACCGCGTGTGGGGGCTGAAGCTCCCCCGCGCCGCACTGGCCTTCGTCGCCGCCGACGTGGGTTCCGACGTGGCGTTCTTCCTGAGCCTGCCGGCCGGGTGGTGCACGGGGCGCGGCGAACACGTCGCCCCCGAACCGCCCGGCGCCGGCTTCCCCGTCGTGCTCGTGCTGCCGCCGGTCGGCCTGTCCACGCCGGCGGTCTTCCGTCACCTCACTCCCCCGGCCTCGCCGCGGAGCGGTGACCCCGTCCGGGCGGCCTTTCGGGCCGGCGACGTCGCCGCCCTGGGCGCGGCCCTCTTTAACCGATTGGAGGAGCCGGCGTTTGCTCTTGCTCCTGATGTGGAACGCGTGTATCGCCGCCTCGCCGCCCTGGACCCCGTAGGGTGCCTCATGTCGGGGAGCGGGTCGGCCGTGTTCGCCGTCTGCCGGGACCCGCACGACGCGGCCCGCGTGGCGGCCGGAGTCCGGGCGGCCGCGCCGCCCGACGAACCCCCGAGTCACGTCCTGGTCGCTCGCACCCTCACCCCCGATCCCGCCTGAGAAGGAGGCCCGCGGTGGTCATCACGGAAGTCCGCATCAAGCTGTGCGAGGAGAACAACGAGCGGCTGCTCGCGTTCTGCTCGGTCACCTTCGACAACGCCTTCGTCGTCCGGGATTTGAAGATCATCGAGGGCACCAAGGGCGTGTTCGTCGCCATGCCCAGCCGCAAGCTCACCGACCGGTGCAACAAGTGCGGGTGCAAGAACCACCTGCGGGCCCGCTTCTGCAACAGCTGCGGCGTCCGCATGGACGAGACCCGCGCCACCCGCGAGATCGACGGCCGGGCCAAGCTCCACGCCGACATCGCCCACCCGATCCACAGCGGCGCCCGCGAGCTGGTTCAGAGCGCGGTGGTCAAGGCGTACCACGAGGAGAAGGAGCGCTCGAAGCAGCCCGGCTACGTGTGCCGGTACGACGAGTACGACTTCGACGACGACATCCCGAGCTACGCGGCGGTGGCGGCGGACATGGGCGCGAAGACCGCCCGCCCGCACGCCGGCCACGCCGCCCCGAAGCCGCCGCACATCGCCGCCGAGGGTGCGAAGGTGCGCAGCGAAGACTTCGCCGCCGGCATCGGCTGAGCCGACCTGGAACACGCTCGAGCCGAAATGATTGTTTCCGGCGACCCACCCATCGGGTCGCGGAAACATGTCACGCGGTTAGAGAAACGGGCGGCCGATTAGTGAATCCGCGGCATGGCGTGACGGGATGCGGAGTTGGGTTCCGCCGCTTGCGGCTTCGCGTGCTGCGACGCGAAGCCGCAAGCGGCAGACTATTTCGCCGCTTCCAGCGCCGCCTTCAGGAACGCCGCGAAGTCTGATACGGTGTTGATCTTCCCTTCGATCAACGCCCGCCGCTCCCCGCCCGGCTCGCGGAACACGCGCACCGTGCCGTCGGGCCGCGGGATCAGCACCGCGTAGGTCGGCAACGCGTTCGTCCCGAACGCCGCCGTCTCGAACGACCGGTTGGCGTAGGCCTCGTCCCCCCGATGCTCGCCGCCGGGGTCGTCCCGGTACACGTCCGCGGGCACCTCGTCGGTGTACAGCTGCACCGTCACGAACCGCTCCAGCAGCGGGGCCACTTCGTGCCGGGTGAACACGGTTCCCTCGTTGTACCGGCAGTTCGTACACGTCTTGCCGGTGAAGTCCACGAACACCGGGCGGTTCAGCCGCCGCGCTCGCTCGATGGCGTCCTTCAGGTCGGTGTCGGCGTGCCCCGCCTTGTGCTCGGGTAGCAGGAACGCCTCAACCCAGGCGTACACCGCACCCGCCGGCCGCGGCCGCTTCCCTTCCGCCGGCGCCAGCAGCGCCGGGGCGAGGTAAACGGCCAGCCCGAGGAATGTCGCCGCGAACAGCAGCCGCGGCACGCCGATGTTCGGCCGCTCCTCGTCGTGCGGCAGGCGGTACAGGTTCAGCAGGTACAGCCCGCACGCCGCCGACAGCACCACCCACCCGGCCAGCACCACGTCGTAGGTGAAGTACTCGGTTTGCGGCAGTAGCCGTAGCTCGGCGGTACGGAGGAATTTCAGCGCCGCGGCGACTTCGAGGAAGCCCATCACGACCTTCACGCTGTCGAGCCAGCCGCCGGACCGCGGCAGCGCCTTGAGCAGCCCCGGCACCAGCGCCAGCACGAAGAACGGGGCCGCGAACGCGGTAGCGAACGCCAGCCCGCCGAGCACCTCGCGGGTCGTCGGCAGCGCGACCAGCTGGCCGTCGCCGCCGCCGGCCGAGATGCCGGCGAAGCCGCCGAGGAACGGCGCCACGCAGGTGAAGCTGATGACCGTGAACGCCAG
This sequence comes from Gemmataceae bacterium, assembly GCA_046350095.1. GTDB lineage: Bacteria > Planctomycetota > Planctomycetia > Gemmatales > Gemmataceae > Urbifossiella. The sequence goes on along the minus strand of JAXMBA010000006.1, from coordinate 9,212 downwards.
CGCCCCGAAGATCGTGCCGACGACGCCGCCCTTCGCCTGCTTCGACTGGAGCCGGCGGGCCAGGCTGTTCGGCAGCGTCAGTTCGTACATGCCGAACAGGCTCAGCGCCAGCACGAAGAACAGCACGGCGAGCGCGATGTTCGTGGCCGGGTGGGCGGCGAGGATGGCCATGAACTTCAGCAGCGCGAACGCCGACGTGCCCAGAACCGCGATGATCGTGAGTGAGTAGACACCCGCCAGCTTCAGCCGCTCGCCGAGCGAGTTGTGGGCCTGCTTCAGGAAGATGCTGACGGTGATGGGGATCATCGGGAAGACGCACGGCGTCACCAGCGAGATGAGCCCCCAGAGTGCGGCGGTGGCGAGGAAGGCCCCGAGCCCCTCGTCCGGGCGCCCGGTCGGGCCTGTGCCGCCGGCGGTCGTGTCGTGGGCGAGGCTCTCTCGGATTGCGTTCAGGTCCGCCTCGTATGTGGCGATCGGCTTGGCCGGCTTCGGCCCGACGACTTCGGCGGTCGTAGCCGGCGCGGCCGGGGTCGGGGCCGACGGGCTGGTCCGACTGCCGTTCAGGGGCGAGGGCGGCGGGGGAGCTGCGCGGCTGGCGAGACGGGCCTCCGCGGCGGCCAGGTCGGCGGCGACGGGGCTCTCGGCCGGCTCGTCGAGCACCTCGAACTCGGCCTTCGGGAGTTCGTCGCGGACGATCGTGAAGCAGTTCCGCTCGTTGCACACCTGCAGCGTCGTGTCCTTCCCGAACGCCACGACCTTTTTGCCCGGCGCCGCGGTCTTCGGCACCACCACGCGGAACACCCACGTCGTGGCGCCCGGGCCGGGGTAGTACTGGTCCGCCTTGCCGGCGGCGCCGTCCCGCGGCTTGCTCTTCGCCCCGGCCGGGTCGTCCGACCGCGACAGCACCACGAAGTCCGGCGTGGCCGGGAGCGTCCCCTGGTCGTTCTTGCTGGCCTGCGTGGCGTCGCTGGGGCTGAACGGGTACGTCCACGCCGTAGCCTTCGGCGTGATGACGAGCTTGGCCGTCACCGTCTCGCCGCGCTTCACCTTGAGCTTGTCGAGCTCGAACGACACGTCGGCGAACTCGAAGAACTTGTTCGCCCGCTTCTTGGGGGCCGCGGCGGCCGGCGGGGCGAACGGGTCGTCGCCGGGGAGTTGCGCCGCGGCGGGGGCGGCGGCGAGGGCGACGACCGCGAGCGCGGCGAGCCGGGAGAAGCGGGGCATGTGCGTGCTCCGGGGCGGACGGCGAACGCCCACGGCGGGCCGTGGGCGTCGCGCAGGCGTCAGAGGATACGGGCGGGTTCGGTCGGGGCTTACAGGCGCTGCTCCGCAACGAGCGGCGGGTCTAGTTGCCCACCGCCTTGGCCACCTCGGCGGCGTAGGCCGCCTCCACCGGCACCGCCGGGCCGGGGAGCACCTTCAGCGTCGCCTCCGCCGGCACCGCCTTCGGCGGGAAGCAGTTGTTCTTGTCGCACACCTGAATCTTGAACGCCGCCATCTTCACCGCCGCCGGCCCCGCCGCCGCCTTCGGCGACACCACGGCCTTGCGGCTGTACACCGCCGTGCCGGGGTTCACGTGGTACTCCTTGATCCCCAGGTCCGGCTCGCTCTTCACGTCGTAGATGGGCGGGTCCGTCACGGCGCCCACGAACACGACCGCGCCGGGCTCGGGGAACTTTAGTTGGTTCGTCATCGACGCCGCGGCCTTGTCCACCTGCGTGGTCGGGTAGGTGTAGTAGCCGTCGTTCAGGTCCACGGTCAGCGTGAACTTGACCGTCTGGCCCGGCTTGGCCTCCGCGGGCTCGAACTTGGCCTCGACCTTCTTCACGGCCCGGGCGAACCAGTCGGCCTTGCCCTGGGCCGCGGCCGGCGTGTCGGGCTGGGCGGCGACCACGATCGCGGCCAGGAGGGCGAGGGCGGAGGCGGTACGGGGCATGGGGAACCTCGTGTTGAGAGTAGCAGGCACACTCCGTGTGCCGTTCCGGGCAACAGCTACGGCACACGGAGTGTGCCTACTACGATCCAGGCTGTCTCTACCGCTTCGGCACCGGCGCCGGCGCGGGCGGCGGCTTCGGCGGGTCCACGCCCGTCAGCTTCAGCGTGGTCACCTCGCGCGTCCGGATGTCGACCACGCGGATGCGGTGGGCGTTCGTGTCGGCCACGTACAGCTTGCCGCCCGCGGCGCTCAGGCCGCCCGGCTCGTTGAACGTCGGCGACGTGAACCACCCGCCGGCGTCGTTCCCGCCGACGAACGACGTCAGCTGCTTCGTCGCCGGGTCGTAGACCCGCAGCTTGCTGTTGTACGTGTCGGCCACGTACAGCTTGCCGTCGGCGTAGGCCACGCCGAGGGCGTGCTGCAGGCGGGCTTCCTTCCCCTCGCGCTCGATGACGTCGTCGACGCGGGCCGGCCCGTCGCGGTCGCCGAACACGAACAGGCCGCGGCCGACGAGCGTGGACACCTCGCCCTTCCCGCCCAGCGGCACCTGGCGGATCGCGCTCACCTCGCTGTCGGCCACGAACAGCGACTTGCCGTCGGTGGCGAGGCCGCTCGGCTGGGCCAGCATGGCGAACGGCAGCGGGCCGTCGCCGATGTTCTCGCGGCCGCTGCCGGCGTAGGGGAAGATCTCGTCCTTCTTCGTGTCGTACGTCCAGATCTGGTGGTGGCCGGCCATCGCGATGTACAGCTCGTTGCCGTGGAGCAGCACGTCCCACGGGCTGTTCAGGCCCATGCTCTTGGCCGGCACCGAGCCCGGGACGCGGCGGTCGTTCGGGTCCGACGCCTGCTTGCCGTTGCCGGCCACGGTGATCACCGTCTTGTTCTTCATGTCCAGCCGGCGGATCACGTGGTTCTTGCGGTCGGCGACGTAGGCGAAGTCGCCGCTGACGGCGATCCCCTGCGGGTCGTCGAACTGGGCCACGTTGAACGGGCCGTCCTCGTACCCCGGCTGGCCGGTGCCGGCGACCGCCACCGCGTTCCCGCTCATGTCGGTGACGACGACGCGGTGGTGGGTGCTGTCGGCGATGAACAGGCGGGCGCCGGCCGGGTCGGCGGTGACCTTGCCCGGGAAGTACAGCGGGGTGGTGTCGCCGCCCTCGCGGAGGCGGGCCAGGTCGAAGCGGATCGGCGTCTCGTTCAGCGTCTTGCGGGTCTTGGCGTCGGCCACCACGCGCTCGATGACGCCGGCCAGCAGGTCGTAGTTGCCTTCACCCGAGGTGTAGCCGACGAGGTTCCCCTCCGGGTCGATCAGCACCATCGTGGGCCAGGCGTCCACCTCGTAGGCGTCCCACAGCTTGCGGTCGGCGTCGTTCACCACCGGGTGCTCGATCTGATACCGCAGGACGGCCTTGCGGATCGAGAGCGTGTCCTTCTCGTTGTCGAACTTCGGCGAGTGGACGCCGATGACGACGAGTTCGTTGCGGAAGCGCTGTTCGAGCTTATGCAGGTCGGGCAGGCAGTGGATGCAGTTGATGCAGCAGAGCGTCCAGAAGTCGAGGAGGACAACCTTGCCGCGGAGGTCCTTGAGCGACAGCGGGCGGGCGGTGTTCAGCCAGGCGGTGCCGCCGGTGAGTTCGGGGGCGGGGACGCGCTTGCGCGGGGGCGGCGGGGCGTCGTCCTTGGCGTCCTTGGCGTCCTTTTTGCCCGCCTTGTCCTTGGCCTTGTCGTCCGCCCCGGCAACGGCCGGCTCGCCGACGAAGAGCACGGACACGACGAGCGCCGCGACGAACACGCCGGCGGCGCCGGCGATGAGCCACGGCAGGCGTCGGGGCGGGGCGGGAACCGGTTCGGGCATGGAGGGCCTCCGCGGCGTGCAGGTCCGATCATCTTAGCCGACGCGGCCGCCGGGGAGAACAGCTTCGGGAATGACCAATCCCCAACGACCCACCAACGACCAAGGAAGGCAGCGATTTCTTCCTTGGTCGTTGGTGGGTCGTTGGGGATTGGTCATTCTCACAGTGCCGACAACAGCACCCGCCACCCGACCGCCTCGCCGAGCACCACGAGCAGCGCCACGAGCGCCGCCATCAGCGCCGCCCGGAGGGCGACCGTGCGGCGCCGGAAGCCGCGCTCGCGGCGCGGGTCGTCCACGAGCGTCAGCAGGAAGGCGACGCGACGCTTCACCGGCCCGTGCTGCCACGCGCGTAACCAGCCGACGGCGCCGCGCAGCAGCCGCGCAGCCGGCCGGTCCGGGGCCGGGTCGTCGCTCCCGCCGAGCAAGTCGACGCGCTCCAGGGCGCGGACGAACGTGCGGATGCCCGTCGGGCACAGGCCGGCGCCGCCGGCGGGGAAGTCGGTGTCGGGGACGTGCCCCTCGCACGCCGGGTCGTCGCACGACACCGACCGGCAGCCGAAAACGTCGGCCTGCCGCTCGCACCGCCGCGACAGGAAGCCGAAGACGAGGAACAGGTACGCGGCGAGGCCCGCCGTCGGCACCATCACCCACCACGGGTCGGCCGCGGCGGTGCGGCCGACCCAGCCGGCGAGCTTCGGCTGCGCCCACACGGCGAGCGCCGTCAGGTCCACGACGCTGAGGAGGAAGAACGCCGCGTACAGCCACAGGTGGCCGTGCCGCTGGTGGCCGACCTCGTGGCCGAAGATGGCGTCCACCTCGTCGGGCGGGAAGTCGTCGAGGATGCGGTCGGTGAACACGACGTACCGCGCCCGCGGCAGCAGCCCGGCGATGAAGGCGTTCGCCATCGTGCCGTGCGTCGGCCACAGGAGCAGGTCGGTGTACGTGAACCGCAGCCGACGCGCCAGGGCTTCGAGGCGCTCGCGGGTGTGGCCGTCGGGGAGCCGCTTCAGGCCGAGCAGCGGCTTCGCCAGGAGCGGCATCGTCATCGCCAGCACCGGCAGGACGGCGAGGGACGCGAGGCGGAAGGCGTCGGCCCCGGCGACGCCCGGCGCGAACCGGCCGACCGCCTGGATGCCGGCGTACAGCGCCAGCGGCAGCGCGAGCAGGAAGCCGAGGAAGCGGGCGTGCCCGAGGACGTAGCCGACCCGCGTCGGGAAGCCGCGGGCGCCGGCGTGCAGCGCCTTCTCGGCGTCGTAGTACACCACCCAACCCGCGGCGAGGAGCACGAAGTAGGGCAGCGGCACCGCCAGTTCCGCGAACGGGGCCAGCACCTCCCAGCCGTCGTGCTCCACGGTGAGCGTGTTCTGCACCGCCCAGCCCCACCCGAGGCCGACGACGGCGTACCCGACGAGCCCGAGGTTCACGAGGCCGAGCAGCCGCCGCAGCCGGCCGTACACGCGGCCGACGCGGGTGCGTGCGTTCGGGTCGCGCCGCAGTGCGCGGACCGCCCACGTCCGCAGCGCGGTCGCGGCCGCCAGCGACGCGGCGACGACGACCGCGGCGAACCCCGCGGCGCCGGCGGCGCCCAGGCCCAGCGGCGGCTCCGGCCACGGCACCGGCAGACAGGCGGCGGTGACGAACAGCACCAGCAGGATCGGCATACAGCTAGTTTACGCCGCGATTCCGGTGGCGGGGCGCGTCCGGTAGCGGCATGATGAATCCGTTCCGCATCTTCCGCGCCCGGTGGGACGAGATGACCACCCCGCTGCCGCCCGACCACGCCGCCCGCCTGAGCCGCGCCAAACTCGCCGTCGAGGGGCTCTCCGTCGGCGACGCGCTCGGGCAGACGTGCTTCCACCCCGACAACTACGCCGCGCTGCTCGACGACCCGCGCGCCACCGCCCGCGGGCCGTGGGAGTACACCGACGACACCGAGATGGCGCTCGGCATCGTCGAGGTGCTGACGGCCCACGGCCGCGTCCACCAGGACGAGCTGGCGCGGGCCTTCGCCCGCCGGTTCGAGCTGCTGCCGTTCCGCGGCTACGGCGGCGGCGCGATCCGGCTGCTCGGCGCCATCGCCGCCGGGGCCGACTGGCGCGCAGCGGCCGAGAGCCTGTTCGGCGGCGGCTCGTTCGGCAACGGCTCGGCGATGCGGGCGGCGCCGGTCGGCGCGTACTTCGCCGACGACGGCTACGAGCGCGTCGCCGAACAGGCCCGGCTCGCCGCCGCGGTGACGCACGCCCACCCCGAGGGGGTCGCCGGCGGGATCGCGGCCGCGGTCGCGTCGGCGTACGCGTGGGTGAACCGCGATCGCCGCGCCGACGACGCCGTGAAGCGCGGCCTGTTCGACGTGGTGCTGGCGCACACGCCGGCCGGCGAGGTCCGCGACGGGATCGAGCGGGCGGCGAACTTGCGCGTCGAGGTGCCGATCGAGCCGGCGGTGCGGCTCGTGGACCACGGCGCCGCGGTTGTGCCGTTCGACACGTCGCTGGAGCCGGTGATTCGAGAGCTGGGCAACGGCAGCCGGATCATCTGTCAGGACACGGTGCCGTTCTGCCTGTGGGTCGCGGCGCGGCACCTGGACGACTTCCAGCACGCCCTCGTTCAAACGGTCCGCGCCCACGGCGACATCGACACGAACGCGGCGATCGTCGGGGGCATCGTGGCGCTGGCCGTGGGCGAAGCCGGCATCCCGCGCGACTGGCGCGACGACCGCGAAGACTTGAAGTGGTGACGGCCGCGCCCGCCGACCTCAGCCCTTCGGGTAGACGCTGACCGCCGACCCCGCGGCGAGTACCACGCTCGCCGGCTCGCGGCCGGTCATCCCCGCCCACGCCGGGCCGTACAGCGTGCCCCAGTCCACGTCGGCGGCGAAGTCGGTCACCGGGTACACGTCCCACTCCGGGTGGCTCACCTCGTAGCGGATCAGCCGGCCGCGGCGGCTCGTGCCGTAGCCCCAGCTGTGCTCCTTGAACCAGTGCTCGACGCTCTCCGGCCCCGGCCGCACCGCCGGCTTCGAGCCCGCGGCGCGCAGCGAGTGGACGCGGCCGCCCCACTCCACGGTGTAGCGCGCGGTCACGGCGGCGGGGGCGTCCTGCACGTCCATCGTCATGCGGGCGGCGCGGTAGGGTTCGTTGTAGACCAGCCGGGCGAGCCCCGCGACGAGCCGCTGTGGGACGAACTCGCGGACGAAGGCGACGCCGCGCTCGTCGCCGCGGCGGGCGTACACGCGCAGGTTCCACTCGGGGAAGTGGCGGTAGCCCGGCCAGCTCACGCCGAGGACGCGCGTGTCGAGGAACTGAAACCCGACGAGGCTGCACCACGCGGTACCGTCGCGGCGGTCGGGCTCGATTCCCGGCGGGAGGTGCGGCCGAACCAGTTCGTCGGGCACCGGGTAGTTGGCGAGTATGAGGTGGCACCACCGGGCGGTCAGGAAGTTGCGGCGTGCGGGCGGGGTCATGCGGCCAGTGTAGCGGTGGAAACCCGGCCGGGGGGAGTTGCTGCCGCGGCCGCGCGGGTGTAGAAATACGCTGTGATGGTTTCGGCCGTCGCTGCCGGTGGCTGTAGCTCAGTTGGTTAGAGCGCCAGATTGTGGATCTGGATGTCGCGGGTTCAAATCCCGTCAGTCACCCTCAAAACCCCTGGGAAACCGGGGGTTTGCGCTTTCAGGATGGTGGGCGCGTTTACACGACCTGTCCGATTCTGTCGCACTCTGACCGGCCGCCGTGTGCAAGGGCTGTGCGCCCGCCTCACCCCGGGGGTAGCTTGTCGGCCAGCTTCGCCAGGTCGGCCATCGACTCGTCGGTGTAGTAGTCGAGGGTGGTGCGGGCGTCGCGGTGCCGCGCCAGCCGCCGCACCTCGTGGACCTTCGCCCCGGCCCGGATCAGCGCCACGACGTACCGGCGCTTCAGGCTGTGGAACGTGCAGTTCCGCCCCCGCTCGTCGCGCTCGGCAACCCCGGCCCGCTTCACGTCGCGCGCGAGCCACTTCTGCTGCCGCTTCTCCTTCGCCCAATCGCCGGGCCAGAGTCGTTCGTTCGGGGGCCGGCCGGGCAGCCACGGCCGCAGCTTCTCGACGAGCCACGCCGGGAGCGGGATGGGCTCCTCGCGCTTCCCCTTCGCGTACTTCGGGTCCACGGTGACGGTGGGGGGCGTGGCGTCGAGGGCGAAGCAGAGGGGCGTGAGGCTCGCCAGGTCGCCGGCGCGGAACCCGGTGCCGGCGGCGGTGCGGTAGAGCATGGCGCGGTCGGGGCCGCTGAAGTGGGCGTTGTGGACGGTGGGGCAGCCCTCGGCGGCGGCCACGACCGCGGCGAACTCCTCGTCGGTGAGGATGCGCTTCGATCGGCGGCGGTCCACCTGTTCGTTCATCGGCCGCACCTTGCGGAACGGGCTGGCGGTGCCGAGCTGGTCGGCGACCCAATTCCCGAACCCCTTCGCGCTGCGCAGGTAGGCGTTGCACGTCGCCGGGCTGTTCCCCTTCGCCTTCGCCTTCCCCGTCTCGAACCCGCGGCGGCCCCCCTTCTCCCGGCGGCGGGCGAGGTACGCGGCAAGCGCGTCGCCGGTGACGTCGGCCCAGATCAGCCAGCCGCACGCGGCCACGATGTCGTCGAGGTGCGATTCCACGTTCCGCCGGTGGTCGGCGCCGGTGCCGTCCACGGCGAGGGCCGCGAGGTAGTCGCGCTGCCACTCGGTCAAGGACTTCAGCCGGGCCGCGTCGGTCGGCTCGGGGGCGAGCCCGGCCTTCTGGCGGCTCACCATGTCCTGCATCTTCACGACGTAGGCTTCGGCCGCCCGCTTGTCGCGGCCGACCCGCCGGCGCTGGGTCTTCCCGCGGGCGTTGGTCCAGTAGGCGTACCAGTCCTTTGTCTGCACGACCTGGCCGGCTCGGTTCCGGTATTTCGGCTTCCGCACGCTCCCCATCACTCCACCTCCGGCAGCCGGTACCCCCGCTTGTCGAGCGGGTTGAGGAGCCGCCCGTCGGCCGTCAGGTCCGCGAGCGCCTTCGTGATGGTGCTGTGGCTGAAGTCGCACAGCGCCAGCCGCAGCTCGCGCAGCACCTCCTTCGCGGTGAGCGGGTGGCCGGCGGCGCCGACGGCGTCGAGGATCGCGGCGTGGACGGCGGCGCGGCGGGGCGGGCGCGGGCGGGTGGTCGTCATGGCGGCACCGTGCAAGAACGGGAAGGAATAGGCCCGTTGCATTCGGGGAACGCGATGTTAGGGTAGTAGTGAACACAAAACCACTATCCAGTATCCCGACGGCAAGCGCGAAGTCAGTTGCGGGCTCGGGAAGGAACTGGACGGACGAAACCGGGAGGGGGCGATGACACTGGACGAGCTCACGGCGATGTTCGACGGGGGGGATACGCATGGGCTGCTGGTGGCGGCGGCCCGGCACCACGCGGAGGTGAAGTTCGGCGACGACT
>JAXMBA010000005.1:0-491021 GCA_046350095.1 Gemmataceae bacterium | reverse complement strand
GCTCGCCGGCCGCTCCCTTGCGGTCGCGGCTCGTTAAATCCTCTCACCCCGCCAACGGCATCACGAGGTACTGGTACCCGTCGCCGCAGCGGAACAGCGCCGGCTTGCTCCCGTCGCTCATCTCCAGGTTCACGACCGGCTCGCCTTCCAGCGCCTTCAGGAACTCCACCAGGTACTGCGGGTCGAAGGCGATCCGCACCTCGGGGCCGTCGTACTCCGGCAGCGGTAGCTCCACCTCGCTGCTCCCCGTGTCCGCGCCGCGGGCCTGCATCGACACCTTCCCCGGCTCGAACGTCATGTCCACCCGCTTGCTCTCGTCGTCGGTCATGATGGCCGCCTGCCGCACCCGGCTCATGAACGCCGGCACCGGCAGCGCTACCCGCACGTGCGCGCCCTTCTTCGTCTGCCCGATGATGTCGCGGTACGGCGGGTAGCGCCCCTCCACGAGCCGCGTGTAGATCATCGCCCGCTCGGTCTGGAACAGCGCCTCGTTGGCCCGCAGCCCCACCCGCACCAGCTCGCCGTCGTCGGTCAGGTTCCGCTCCAGCAGCTGCATCGTCTTCGCCGGCACGAGGTGCGACGCCTTCGTGGCCTCGGCCGGGCCGTACAGCGTCGCCGGCCCCTCGCACACCGCCAGCCGCTTGCTGTCGGTCGCCACCAGCCGGGCGTGCTTCCCCTCGGCCTCCCACAGGACGCCGCTGAGGGCGAAGCGGGTGCTGTCCTTCTTGTCCGCGGCGAAGGCGGTGCGGCGGATCATCGTCCGCAGCACGCCGGCGGTCACCTCGTGGTAGCGGCCGCCGTCGTCGAACGTCGGCAGGTCGGGGAACTCCTCGACGGGGTACCCGTGCATCTCGAAGCGGCTGGTGCCGGCCTTCACCTTCGTGCGGTTGTCGTCGGCGTCGAGGCTGATGTCGTCGTCGCTGCTCTCGCGGAGGATCTGCGTGAGCTGGGCGATGGGGAGGATGGCCGAGCCGGGCCGGCCGACGAGGATGCCGCGGAGCTCGTAGCGGATGCCGACCTCGGTGTCGGTGGCGACGAGCGTGAGGCCGTCGCCCTGGGCGGTGGCCTTGACGTTGGACAGGATGGGCTTGGTGGTGCGGGCGGCGACCGCGGCCCCGACGAGGGCGCAGGCGGTCTGCAAGCCGTCCCGCTGGCACGTGACTTTCATCGCGGTCTCCTGCCGTCCGTGGGCTCGGGTTCGCCTCGCTCCGCGAGGGGTGGGGTATTTACCCTCAATCCTTGAGTATATCCATCCAGTAGACACAGTAAGGCGGCCGCACGTCCTGGCGCGCCGACGGTGGAGTTTGCCGCAAGCCCCGTGGCTGCAAGCGGATCGGCGAACCGATCGCCTGTGGAAAACCTGGCGCGCCGCCGGCGCGCCGATGATTTTCCGTGCCGCGCACTCCGGGGGTCGTGCTCGCGGTCACTTCTCGGGGCTCGTGCGCGCCGGTCGCGGACGGCGGCGCGCCAGCGGCGCGCCAGGTTTTCCACAGGGGGCGCGACTGGTCGGGTCATGGCGCCAGCCGCACGTGCGGGTACGCCCGGATCAACCGATCGAGTGTGACCAGCGGGCAGTCGTAGTACCGCGCGGTCGCGACTATCAGTTGGTCGGCCGCGTCGCGGTGGAACGGCGGCGGGAGTTGCGTCGAGCCGACAGCCACCTCCGGCGACAGCAGCAGCACCTGCACCGGCGGTAGCAGGGCTTGGGCCAACCACTGACCGACCGGCACGGCCAGTTGCAACCGCCCGAGCTCGACCAACTTGGCGACCTCCCAGCACGAGATTGCGGACACTCCCAGGCCGTTCGGGGACTCGGCGGCAAGCAACGCCGTGTAGTCCGGCGGCAACTGGCTACCCCCGTCCACCCACCAGACCCAGACGTGCGTGTCGAGGACGATCACTGCAACACGCCCCAGTCGGCCTCGGCGACCGGGTCCGTCGGCCGGTCGTACCGGAGCACCGATCCGCGGAGCGGATGTGCGTCCGGGGCCGGGCTGGCGACCGGAATCACGATCACCTCAAGCGCCTGTCCGGCCCGGAACGGGAGTCGGTCGAGCAAGAGCTTCCCGTCCTCGGTGAGGACGACTTCGGTTCGGTGTGCGGGTGTCATCGCTCGCCTCGGCGCAAAGGGTCGGGCCTAACAACGTCTCGACCCGACCGACTAGTCCGTCTACGATCCCGCGAGCGGGAAATCGCCCGCATCGAGGTCGTAGGCCTGCACGTCCCGGGTCGCGGCGACGATGTCGCGGCTCCCGATCAACTCGGTCGTCCCCCCCGCCGCCAGCACGCGGTCCTTGTGCATCACCACGCCGAGGCCGTGGTCGCGGTCCCACCCGGTCTGGAACTCGAACGAGCTGAACCCGCACTCGTCCAACCCGCTATCCGCGAGGCCGACGCCGACGAGTTTGAACAACTGGTCAACGGCGGCGGGTTCCTCCAGCGGCACCCGCTTTTCGATCTCCGTCCAGTACTTCTGCAACGACTTGACGTGCGGCAGGTCCTCGTCGCGGTGCTGGGCCATCCGCTTGCGGTGCCAGGCGAAGAGCTTGCGGCGCAGGGCGACTTCGATCGCGGGGGCGTGGGCGAGAACGTACTCCCAGGCCCGCTCGTGGGGCGCGCCGAACCCGTTGCCGCCGGCGTTGTACAGGACGACCTCCACCTCGGAGCCGGTGTCGCGGGCCGACGGGCAACCCGGGTCCGGGCTCGGGCCGTGGCGCTTGCTGACCTTCAACTTCGGGTACTCGGGGTACGGCGGGGCGACCGCGACGACCGCGCCCCGGAGGAGCGGCTTGGCCGTCCGCCAGAACTGCCGGAAGCCGATCAGTTCCGGGTCGGGGGTGAAGTTGTCCAGGAACACGCGCGTCGCACCTTGTGTGGTTTACCGCCGACCAACCCCCGGATCACCGGGCCACGCCGGGTTCGGGAAGAACAGGCCCCGCCGCCGGATCCGGCCTACCTACCCGCGGCGATCCGGGCCTCGCGCAATCTGCCGACGGCTCCGACGACGCCCATGACCCACCCGACCGGGTAGGGGAGGAGGAGCAGCCCCCACCAGAGCGACCGCCCGCTCTCGCCCCCGACGCCTCCCAGCGCACTCAACCCCCACAGAATGCCAACGCCCGCCGCCACAAGGCCGAAGGACCAGCCGAGAAACCGCCGGTACCGACTGCCGCCGAGCCACGCGCCGAGCGCTACCAAGCCGGATCCCGGGAGGATGAGGAGTGAACCCTCCAGCGGGTCGACGGCCCCGACACACATGGCAATGAGGCCGACGACGACGAAAAGGCCTGACCATCGGCCACGGCCGGTCATCGGAACATCCTCCGACGAATTATCAATTCATAGGAGCGGCTGGCCGCATCCTCACGCCGCCACCTCCGCCCGCAGCCGCCGCACCACGCCCGCCAGCCGCTCGTCGGCGTCCAGCTCGGCGCCGATCTTCCGCACCGCGTGCAGCACCGTCGTGTGGTCCCGCCCGAACGCCGCCGCCAGCCGCGGGAAGGACAGGCCGCACGCCTCGCGGGCCAGGAACATCGCCACCTGCCGCGGCACCAGCACCCGCCGCAGCCGGCTCGCCCCCAGCAGCTCCTTCGGGCTCAGCCCGAACGCCGCCGCCACCTTCTGAATGATCCCCGCGACGTCCGGCCCGGTCGAGGTCGGGTGACCGCCCGCCGCCAGAATCGCCTCGCACGCGGCCCGGTCGAGCGGCCCCGCCGTCGCCCCCAGCGCCGCCAGCCGGCCCAGTGCCGAACGCATCCCGCCCGCCGCGGCCAGCCAGTCGAGGGCGTCGCCGGTGAGCCTCCCGGCCGCGGCGTCGCTCAACACCGCCCGCCGCGATTCGGCCCCCGGCGCCTCCAGCGGCACCACCAGGCCGGCGGCCAGCCGCGAGGTCAGCGCCTGCGGCAACTCCAGCTGCGACGGCGCGACGGTCGTGGTGACCAGCACCGGCCGCCCGCGGCTGGTGCGGCGGTCGAGCAGGTCGGCAACGGCCCCGGCCTCGCGCGGCGGCAGCAGGTGCACGTCTTCGAGCACGAGCAGGTCGGCGGTGCGCAGGTCGGCGTCGGCGAAGCCGTCGGCGGCGGGGTCGGCGGCGGCGCGGGCCACGTCGCCGGCGGACACGACCCGCCCCGTGGCGGTGCCGGTGGACACCTCGGCGAGCAGCGCCCTCACCAGGGCCGACTTGCCGCAGCCGGTCGGCCCGTGGAGCACGAGCGGCGACACGGCCGGCCGCCTGCCGAGCACGACGACGCGGGCCAGGCTCCGGGCCGCCCGTACCGCGAAGCGGTTCTCGGGGACGACTCGAAGACCGTGCCAGCGTCCGGAGTCCGTCCCGGCGGCGGTGTTCATTCGCACATCATTCTAGCAGTTGCGCGGCTGCCGGGGAAGGCCGCATCGGCGGGCGTAAGTGGCAATTGTGTGAATAGTTTGCGGCAAAGTGGCGGGGCCGAAATCGCTCCAACGATAATTTGTGGCATGGACTCAATTCGTGCCTCGACCCCCCGGGGGGGTCTGTGGCACGAATCCGCTGCCGCGGAGCCGCCGGACGGCGTGACCGATGCGGGTCGCGGCCGTGTCCACGGCTTCCGCGTCGGTGTCGCGGCCGAAGCTGAAGCGGACGGCGGAGCGGACCACGTCGTCGGGCACGCGCATGGCGCGGAGCACGGGGCTGGGCAGGAGCGAGCCGCTGGCGCACGCGGCCCCCGCGGAGCAGGCGACGCCGGCGAGGTCGAGGGCGGGCACGAGTAGGTCGGCGCGGGCGCCGGGGAACGACACGTTCAGCGTGTTCGGGAGGCCGTCGGCGGGCGAGTTCACGACGGGGTTCAGCGGCTGAAGCGCGGCCAGGAAGCGCTGCCGGAGCGCGGCCCAGGTGGCGCGGCGCCCGGCGAGCTCGGCGACGGCCAGTTCCAGCGCCAGGGCGAGACCGACGGCCAGCGGCACGGGCTCGGTGCCGGGCCGGCGCCCGCCCTGCTGGTGGCCGCCGAACACCGTGGGCGTGAACGCTGTGCCGCGCCGCAGCACCAGCAGCCCGACGCCTTTCGGCCCGCCGAACTTGTGCCCGGACGCGGTCAGAGCCGCGACCTCGGCGTCGCGGAAGTGGACGGGCATCTTGCCGACGGCCTGCGCCGCGTCGCACAGCACCGGCACGCCCGGCAGCGCGGCGACGACCGCCCGCACGGGCTGGACGGCGCCCGTCTCGTGGTTGGCAAGCATGACCGCGGCGAAGCGCACGTCGGCGGGCGACTTTGGCGGTTCCACGACGCCGGCGGGTGTCACGGGCAGGTACTCGACACCCCCGAGCTTCTTGAGCGGCTCCGCGACGCACGGGTGCTCCAGCGGCGAGGCGACGACGCGCCCCGGGCCGGCGAGCCCGAAGACGGCGAGGTTGTTGGCCTCGGTGGCGCCGCCGGTGAAGGTGACTTCGTCGGGCTCGCAGCCGAGCGCGGCGGCGACGCGCTCGCGGCTGTCGTCGAGCGCCCGGCGTGCGGCGCGGCCGGCGGCGTGGGCGCTCGACGGGTTGCCGTCCGGCGCGGCGCGGACGGCGTCCCACACCTCGGGCCGCGTCGGCGTGGTCGCGTTGTGGTCGAGGTCGATCCGTCCCATGGGGGGAATTGTACCCCGGCCGGAACCGCGCTTCTGGTGCCGTCGCGGTTCCTACGACCGGTGCGACCGCACCCGATTCGTGAACTACAGTCCCGGTGTCCCTCCGACCCCGGGAACGAGTCATGGCCAAGTTGTGCGAAGGGTGCGGGTACTACACCGCCGACAACTCTCCGTCCGCGTGCCCCGACTGCTCCGCGACGCTGAAGTTCACCTTCCTGCCGCCCGCCGGCAAGGCCGCCGCCCCCATCGCGGGGCTCCCCACCAACGCCGCCGACGAACTGAACCGCCGCCACCGCGCCGCCGGCGGCAGCCGCATCAACTGGCTGCTAGTCAAGGGCGTCGGCGCCGCGCTCGTGACGATCACGATCGCCGGCGTGCGCTTCTACCTGAAGCAGGAGGCGCGCGACGACCAGGAATCGCAACAGACGGCGTCGGTGGAGCGGATCCGGCCGGGGATGCACATCTCGCAGGCGGCCCGGCTGCTGGAGGGCGGCTCGAACATGCCGCGCTGGCGCGGCTCGACCCGCAGCGAGTTCGACGCCGACGACGACTCGGACGGCACGATGGAGCTGAACGACGGCCGCCACGACGTGAAGGTGACGTGGCGCAACGGCTACGTGGTGTCGGTGGAGCGCGCCGACGGCGGCGTCACCCGGCAGCGGGCGGCGCGGACGACGACGGGCCCGGAGGTGGAGGCCGACGGGGTGGCGGACGGGCCGGACAAGCCGGTGGTGCACCCGGCGGAGCGGCTCATTGCCCAGCCCGGTTCGGGTCGCTAGTGCCGGCCCCTGTGCGGCGGTGACACGCGGCGGTGACACGCGGGTGTGTCACCGCCGCACGGCCGCGGCTGATGACGTTTCGTAGCCGGTCCGGGTGAGCCCGGTCTGGACCGACGAATCGCACGGGTCGGGAAAAGTCCCGCCGAGTTTGCGCCGGTTGGCATTTCATCTGCCTTACCCATCTTGACACTCCTCATCCACCCCGACCGCAGGCCGGCTCGGCCGCCGGCCGTGGGGCGGCCCGTCCGTTCCTCTGCCCGGAGGCCACGTCATGCGCCATACCACCCCGGTTCTACCCCGCCATCGGGTGCGGCTGGAACGGCTTGAAGACCGTACCAACCCCAACGTCCACACGTGGATCGACGCCGGGCTGACGCACGACTGGAGTGACGCGTTCAACTGGGATACGACGTCCGCACCCGCCAGTGGTGACGACGTGGTCTTCAACACCGCCGACCCGAACAACAACCAGGACCTCGTCGGTCGCGTCCTGAGGTCACTCACGTTCAACGCGGGGTCCGACGTCGGCATCACCCTGGTTCAAAACCTGGGGATCAACGGGTCACTGACGACGAACAACGTGATCGACAACACCGGGCTCAACGACATCGGTGGGGCCGGCAACCTGGACCTGGCCAGCTCGACGGTCTACTTCGTGACCAACGCTGCGACGGGGCGGTTGCGGATCTCGGCCGACGTCACCGGGACGGTCGGCCTGCGAAAGCTCGGGGTCGGCACCCTCGAACTGGCCACCGACACCAGCGTCGCCGGGCACACGGGGAACACGTACACGGGGGCGACGACCATCGCCGCGGGGCGACTGCGGCTGGTGACGAATACGAGCGACGACGGGCTGTCGACGACGATCACCGTCGGAGACGGGAGCGGCGCCGCGGGCTCGGCCGAACTAGAGTTGGTGAACATTACCGAGATTCCCGACACGGCCGACATCACCGTCCGGAGCGACGGCCTGCTCCACGTCCTGAGCACCGCGTACGAGGACGTGGCGACGCTGACGATCAACCCGGGGGGCCAGTTCACTCCGCCGTTGCTCGGCGGCGGGGGGGTCGGGCTCCAGGTCAGCGGGACGGTGTCGGTGAACGGGGCGGTACTGCTGCCGACCGCTCCCGGGGCGTCCGTCATCGGTCAGGAGTATATGCTCATCCGGAACCTCGGGACGGACCCGGTCGTCGGGACGTTCGCCGGACTCCCCGAGGGCGGGGGGCTGCTCGTCGGCGGCTTGCCGTACTCGATCTCGTACCGGGGCGGGACGGGCAACGACGTGGTCCTCACCAGGCTGGTCGAACTCCCCCGCGCGCACCTGGCGGCCACCGGGACGGACGACGGGGCGGCGCTGGTGTACCGGGCGAATGCGGTCGGCCACTACACCGCCGCCCCGGTCACGGTCGGGGCGTTCGGCGGGCTCGGGACGAACGTTCGGGCCACGACCGCAGACGTGAACGGGGACACCTTCGTCGACACCATTCTGGTGACCGGCCCGGGCACCCCGCTGCGGATGGCTGTGGTGAGCGGGGTGGACAACGTCACCCTCCTGGTCACGCCGACCGCCCCGTTCACCGGGAGCGAGGACTTCACCGGCGGCGGGTTCGTGGCCGCCGCCGACCTCGACGGCGACGGCGAGGCCGAGTGGGTCGTCACCCCGGACGAGGGCGGCGGCCCGCGGGTGACGGTGTTCGCCTACGGCGGCGGAATGATGTCCGTCCGGGCGAACTTCCTGGGGATCGACGACGCCAACTTCCGGGGCGGGTGCCGGGCCGCCGTCGGCGACGTGAACGCCGACCACGTCCCCGACATGGCGGTGGCGGCCGGGTTCCTCGGCGGGCCGCGGGTGGCCGTGTTCGACGGGGCCACCCTGTTCGGCACCCCGACCCGGATGCTGAACGACTTCTTCGCCTTCCCGGGGGCGGACGCGGTGAACCTCCGCAACGGGGCCTACGTCGCGGTCGGGGACGTGAACCGGGACGGGTTCGCCGATCTCGTGTTCGGCGGCGGACCCGGCGGCGCCCCGCGGGTGTTCATCCTCCCGGGCGACCAGATCGCGGCGGGGAACGTGGACGTCGCCCAGTCGACTCCGATCGCCAACTTCTTCGTCGCCGGGGACGCGGCCAACCGGGGCGGTTTGCGGGTGGCGGTGAACGACGCCGACGACGACGGGCGGGCGGACGTGCTCGCCGGGAGCGGGGAGGGTTCGGCCGCCCGGGTCCGGTCCTACCTCGGGGTGAACTTCACCACCACCGGCGAGCCGGCCGTGTTCGAGGATCTGGCCGTGTTCGGCGGCGTACCCCTGGCCGGCGGGGTGTTCGTCGGTTGACCCGCCCGCCCCGGCCACTAGCATGACCCCGTTCCGACGAACCCGCCCGGGTCAGGACGTGTCCGGGCGCCGGAGCGGTGCTCGAGTGGTTGAAGAGGCGGCACTGGAAATGCCGTATACGGTATCCCCGTATCGAGGGTTCGAATCCCTCCCGCTCCGCTGGTTCGTCCCACCGCGTCACGCACCGAATCGCACGGGGAAGCGGCAACCGCTTCCCATTCATCGTCTTCGGTCGGCCCGCCGCGGGCCAGGGTGCCGGCTGGGGGACACTCGAAGCGAAGCCACACCGGGTGGGCTACGCCAGAGGCGGTGCGGGTTATAGACTGATTCTCCCGGCGCGGTAGTCGCGGCGGGCAGCCTAGGAGACGGAATGGGATTGCGAATGCGCGTCCACGACCGCGAGCCGATCGGAGCGGCGCTGCGGCGGTTCAAGAAGCTGGTCGAGCGCAGCGGGATGAAGAAGGAGCTGCGCGCCCACGAGTATTACGAGAAGCCGTGCGAGGCGCGGAGCCGGAAAGAGGCGAAGCGGCGGAGCACGATCCGCAAGGCCCTTCTGGGCAAGCCGGTCAAGAAGGAGCGGTACTGATTCGTGGTCGGAGCGGGGCCTGCCGGCCCTCGACCCCACCCGGAATCAGTCGCGCTTCGTTACCGCCGTGGCACCGGGCGTCCGTCGTCGGCCGCCCGCCAGGTGCGCCCGCGCGCCGACGAGCGTAGCCCGTTCGGGCGAATCGAACCGCACCTCAGCCCACTCTGCTGGATCGTCCCCCCCGGCACTCCGACCAAGATGATCGTTTCCGGCCGAGGGGGTTGTTCCCCGGCAACATGCCACCGACTCATCCGGTTCCCGGCCTACTGCCCGGGTACGACACGGCCCAGGCAGATGCGGAAGCCGTCGCGGGAGTCGGAGTAGCTCACGCCCGCGATGCCCAACCGGACCGCGCAGCGGGCGTTGCCGGGTACGTCGAAGTAGTTGCCGCCGCGGCACACGGGGCGCGTCACCGTCCGCTTCTCGGCGTTCTCGTAGTGGATCTCCTCGTGCCCGCCCTTCGGGTCGAAGTGGTCGATCACGAACTCCCACACCCCGCCGCACGTGTCGGCCAGGCCGAAGCCGTTGCGGCCCTTTGCACCGTAGTGGTCCACCGGCGACACGAACGCGAAGCCGTCACTCCACGGCGCCTTCCCCAGCGGCCAGGTCCGCTTGCGGCCCGGCAGGAAGTCGATGGCGGAAATGTTCAGCCGGCCCTCGCCCTGTTCCAGGTCGTTACCCCACCAGAAGTACAGGCTCTCCTTGCTGCCGCCGCGGCACCCGTACTCCCACTCGGCCTCCGTCGGCAGGCGGTACTCCAGCCCGTCCGGCAGCCGGCCGGCCTTGCGCTCGCGGTCGGTGAGCCACCGGCAGAAGGCGTTCATGTCGTTGTAACTCACGCACACCACCGGGAAGTCGTCGCGGTTCGGGAAGCCCCAGTTCGGGTCGCGCCAGCTCTTGCCCGGCATCGGCGCCCACGGGTGAACCACCTTCGTGGTGAGGTGGTAGCCGTCCCACGCCGGGTCGAAGACCTGCGTCTTGCCGCCGGGCTTCTCGGCGTCGGTGACGTACCTGGCGTCCGCGGCGAAGCGGCGGAACTGGCCGACGCTCACCTCGGTGCGGCCCATCCAGACGCCGTGTTTCACGCGCGTGAGCCGCGGCTTCTCGCCCTCGTACGACTCGCGCTCCGTCCCCGGCTGGGCCCCGCCCTCGATGCCCGTCGCCCACTTCTTCTCCTCCGGCGTGCTCCCCATCTGGAACTCGCCGGGCGGCAGGTAGACGACCTCCAGCGAAACGCCGTCGCCGAGATCGACCCTCCTGGATTCGCCCATCTTCGGATCGGCGGCGTGGGTCGCGGCCGGCGGCGCGATCGCTAGTGCAAGGAGGAACGGGAGCCCGCAAACGACCGGCCGCATGGTTTCGCTCTCGATGGTGTTTTCGGCGTGCGGTGAGACGGCTCCGAAGGCCGTCACCCCAACTTGATGTCGTGTTCCTCGGCGATCGGGGCGAGGTCGGCCAGCAGCTGGGCGGCGGTCGCGTAGCGGTCCTCCTGGTGGACCGCCAGCAGCTTCATCACCACCGCGTCGAACGCCGCCGGCACCTTCTTGTACACCAGCCCCGGCCGCGTCACCCGGCCGGCGTGCAGGTTCGACACGACCTCGGCGTGCGTCGCCCCCCCCACCGGCGGGCGGCCCGTGACGAGCGCGTAGGCCACCGCCCCCACCGCGTACAGGTCCGCCGACTCGTCCACGAACGCGCCCGCGTCCGCCTGCTCCGGCGCCATGTACGGCAGCTCCGCCAGCAGCTTCGCCGCCTGAATCCGCGTGTGCAGCGCGCTCCCCGCCAGCGCCTGGTTCAGCCGCAGGTCGGTCAGCTTCGTGGCGTGGTCGTCGGCGCGGAGCAGCACGTTCGCCGGCGTGATGTTGCCGTGGAACACGTGGTGCCGGTGCAGCGCCTCGAGCGCCCGGCCCAGGTGAACGGCCACCCGCGCGGCCCGCGTCCAGCTCGGCTTCTCGCCGGCGGCCACCCGCGCCGCCACCGCCGCGGCCGACTCGCCCGGCACGAACTCGCGCGCCACCCAGCAGCCGGCCGGCGTCCGGCCGGCGCCGGACAGGGCGATCAGGTTGGGGTGCTTCACCGCCTGCGCCGCCTTCAGCTCGCGGGCGAACGCCTCCAGCTCCGCCGGCGCCCCCGGGAACTCGGCCGCCAGCAGCTTGAGCGCCACGGTCTGGCCGGTGGTGTCGTGCGTCGCCTCGAACACCTCGCCGGTGAAGCCGCGGCCGAGCGACCGGCCGAGCTTGTAGTGCCCCACCGGCGGCAGCTCCGGGGCCGCCTCCTTCACCGCCTCGGCGCGCACCGGCTTGTGCTGCTTCGAGTCCTCCGCCGGCGGCTCGTCGGCGGCGGCGAGTTCGAGCCGCAGGTGCGAGTTGCCGACGCGCAGCACGCCGCCGCGCTTCAACTCCTGCGAGCCGTTGATCTTCTTGCCGTCGATCAGCGTGCCGGCGATCCCCTCGACGTGCGTCACCACGATGCCGGCGGGCGACACGGCGAGCGTGCAGTGGACGCGCGACACGTACAGGTCGTGGAGGCCGATGTCGGCCGACCCGCCGGACTTGCCGACGGTGACGGTGCCGCTGTCCGGCAGGCGGAAGGCGTGCCCCTGGTCGCCGCCGTCGATCACCTTCAGGCGGCGCGGGCCGGCCGCCGGCAGCGCGGGGACGACCTCCGTCTCCTCCGCCAGCGCCGGAACCAGCGCGGTCCCGGCCATCGACAGGCTGGAACTGCCGACGCGGAGGCTGCCGCCCGGCCCCAGGGCGCGCTTGACGAGCACCCCGGGCTCGTCGATCGGGACTTCGCCGCGGTCGTCCTCGAACTCGACCTCGCAGCGGACGCGGACGACGCGCAGGTCGCGGATGAGGCCGGCGGTGTGCGCGGGGCCGTCGCCGAGGCGGACGGTGCCGGACTCCACGGCGAGGAGGAAGTGGTGCAGGTCGGTGCCGTCGATGACGAGGGTGCGGGTGGGCACGGGAGAGCCTCTTCAGGGGAGAACTGAAGGGACGCGAGGCGGGAGCGAGTCGGCCTTTAGTGTGACCGGGGCGGCGGGGGTCTGTCAAGCGGGCGGCGGGTTGGTACTTGACGTGACCGGTAACTGTGGTAAATTCGGTCCCAGCATCCCCGTCTGATTCGGCCCAATGACGCGCGTCCTCTCCCACCTGCCGGTGCGCACCGTCGCCGCAGCCCTGCTGCTGGCCGCGGGCGTGCTCGCGCCGGCGGGCCGCGCCGAGGCCGCGTGCGGCGACTACGTCGTGATCGACGGCAAGCCCGCCGCGCACGACCCGGCCCCGCCCGGCGAGCCGTGCCACGGGCCGAACTGCTCGGCCCGCGAGGCGCCGGCTCCCGCCCCGCTGGCGCCGTCGACCACGCCTAACCCGGCGCCGAAGGACCGGCCGGCCGACCTGGCCGCGACCGCCGAGCCGAGCCCCGCGTTCGACCACGTCGCCGAGCCGCCCGCGGGCCGCGCCGTCCACGTCGCCTACCAGCCGTTCCACCCACCCCGGTCGGTCTGACCCGCCCGCGGCGCCACCACTGCGCACCCGCGCAGGCGGTCCGCGCCGCGTCGTCGTGGCGTCATTCCGTACCCCGGTACGCCCCGCGCGTTCGCGCGTGGGGCGCGCCGTCACTCCCCGACCGAGGTGGTCCCGTGTCCGTCCGTCGCAACGCATTCACCCTCATCGAGCTGCTGGTCGTCATCGCCATCATCGCCATCCTGATCGGGCTCCTGCTGCCGGCCGTGCAGAAGGTCCGCGAGGCGGCGGCCCGCGCCAAGTGCCAGAACAACCTCAAGCAGATCGGCCTCGCCCTGCACTCGTACCACGGCGCGCTCCAGACGTTCCCGCCCGCCCAGGACGCGGTCGGGTACAACGTCCACTCCCTCCTCCTGCCGCACCTCGAGCAGGACCCGCTGTACAAGTCGTTCAACCTGACGCTGTCCCCGAACAACGCGGCCAACGTCGTGCCGAAGTCCACGGTGCTCCAGGTCTTCCTGTGCCCGTCCGACTCGAGCTCCGGGCTCCCCGCCGGCACCCCGGGGTGCAACTACCGGTCGAACAGCGGGGTCAGCATCGTCAACAGCTACCCGAGCTCGGCCAACGTCTCGATGCCGCCGCCGGACGGCGGGTTCTGGTCCACCACCCCGTACCGCGTCGCCGACATCCTCGACGGGGCGAGCAACACCGCGGCGTTCAGCGAGCACATCCTCGGCGACTTCTCGAACGCCCAGGTCTCGCTGGACGGCGACACGTTCCAGCCCGGGACGTACCCGGCGACGCCCGACGAGGCGCTGGCCCAGTGCAACGCCATCGACCCCAACAACCTCAGCTTTCAGGGGAAGTCGAACGCCGGCGACTTCTGGACGAACACCGACCACACCGGCACCCGGTACTACCACGCCTTCCCGCCCGGGAACCGGTCGTGCATGTACCCGCCGCAGCGGATCTCCACCACGGCCAACAGCAAGCACACGCGGATCGTGAACGTCCTCCTGTTCGACGGGTCGGTGCGGATCGTGCCGTACTCGATCAACCTGGCCTCGTGGCGGGCGATGGGCACCCGCAACGGCGGCGAGACGGTGGCCTTCGAGTGAGGCGCCCCACCCCCCACGAAAGGACGGCCCCCGTGCCTGGACGAACGACGGTTTGGGCGGTCGTGTGCGGCGTGGGGCTCGGCGTGCTCGGGTGCGGCCCGTCGCGCCCGAACCCGTCCGACCCCGCGCTCGGCCGCGACACCCTCAAGGGCGTGCTCGACGCCTGGAAGGCCGGCGGCACGCCCGACGCCTACCAGCAGGCGAACCCGGCCGTGACCGTGGCCGAGCGCCACTGGAAGCAGGGCACCAAGCTCCTCGACTACGAGTTCGATGGGGACGGCAAGCCCGACGGCTTCGACGTGCAGTTCAAGGTGAAGCTGACCGTGCAGGACGCGGCCGGGAAGAAGTCCCAGGACCGCGCCGTTTACAACGTGAGCACCACGCCGAAGCTGGTCGTCGTCCGCTACGAAGCGGGCAGCTGACCGCCCCGGCCACCCCCAAGGACCCACCCCATGCGCCAGTGCCTGATGGCCCTGCTGGCGGTCGCGTCGCTGGCCGCCGGCCTGCGGGCCGACCCGCCGACGAACCTGCCCACGTCGGCCCCGCGGCCGATCCCGCTGACCCGCCCGGAGATGAAGGAGTACCTGGAGCAAATGAAGGTGCGCCGGCTCCGCATCCCGCTGCCGGAGCTGACCGCCGAGGAGAAGGAGAAGCTCGGCCCCCGCGGCGGCGGCTACGAGTCGCGGTTGCGCGCCCTGTACATGCCCGGCGGCGGCGACGGCAAGGGCGGTGGTGGCGGCGGCGGCGGCGCCTTCGGGTTCGGCGGCGAGAAGGAAGGCGGCATGACGCTCGAATACGCCTTCAAGACGCAAATGTTCTGGATCGTGTGCCGCACCAACAACTGCCAGTACTGCCAGGGCCACCAGGAGAGCAAGCTCCTCCGCGCCGGGCTGACCGAGGAGCAGATCGCGGCCCTCGACGGCGACTGGGCCGGGTTCACGCCCGCCGAGCGCGCCGCGTTCACGTTCGCCCGCAAGATCACCTACGAGCCGCACCGCTTCACCGACGCCGACGTGGCGGCCCTGAAGGCCCACTACACCGACCTGCAAATCCTCGAGATGCTGATGTCGGTGGCCGGGAACAACGCCATCAACCGCTGGAAGGAAGGCGCCGGCATCCCCCAGAACGAGGGGAGTGGCGGGTTCGGCTTCGGCGCGAAGGGCGGCGAAAAGACGCCGGAGAAGGCGCCCGAGAAGCACACGTACCTCACGCCGACGGCGGAGAAGTACAAGACGGCGGTGAGCAAGGTGGCCCCGCTGGAGTTCGACGCGACCGGCCAGCCGACCCGCGCGACGGTGAACCGCCGGCCGCCGCTGGAGTCGCGGGCGGAGGCGGAGAAGGCGCTCGCCGCGGCGCGGACGCGCACCCCGCGGCTGCCGCTGGTGGACGACGACAAGGCGCGGGCGATCCTGCCCGAGGACTGGGCGGCCGGCCCGCTGCCGCAGTGGGTGCGGCTGCTGGCGAACTTCCCCGGCCAGGGGAAGGCGCGCATCCTGAGCCAGCGGTCGTCGGAGACGCGCGGCGACCTGACGCCGCTGCTGAAGGCGCAGGCGAGCTGGATCATCGCCCGCCAGGACCGCGCCTGGTACGCCGCCGGCGAGGCGAAGCGGCGGCTCAACGCCCTCGGCCAGACGGACGATCAGGTGTACCGCCTGGACGGCGACTGGGCCGCGTACACCCCGACGGAGCGGGCCATGTTCACGGTGGCTCGCAACCTGGCGGCGTCGCCGGTGGTGCTGACCGACGACGAGGTGGCCGAGGCGGTGAAGCTGGCCGGCCCGCGCGACGTGGTGCAGCTGATCAACTACGTCACCGTGCGGGCGTCGTTCGACCGCATCACCGAGGCCGCCGGCCTGCGGCTGGAGCCGTGAGTCAGATTCGGTTGCCGC
Organism: Gemmataceae bacterium; assembly: GCA_046350095.1. Lineage (GTDB taxonomy): Bacteria > Planctomycetota > Planctomycetia > Gemmatales > Gemmataceae > Urbifossiella. Next base: position 475,252 of record JAXMBA010000005.1, on the reverse strand, counting down.
CGGCGGCGTCGCGCGACGCCGCCGGCGGCAACCGGGCCGCCCGTCTCGTTCAACAACTCACAGGATTTCCCATGAACACGCTCGCGTTCGCCGCGCTGCTCGTCGGCCAGCCCGCGCCGTCGCCGGAGCCGAAGCCGGTGCCGGCCACCCGCACCGAGATTAAGGCTGCGATGGAAGGGCACAAGTCGGCCCGCCCGCGCATCCCGTTCCCGCCCGGCGAGGGCGACGGCCCGCTCGCCAAGGTGAACAACGGCCGGTTCCGCGCCTACTACCTGCCGGCCGAGTTCGGCGCCGGCGGCACGGGCGGCCGCGGCGGCACCCCCGACGACACCGCTACCCTCGACAACACGTTCAAGACGCGGCTGTTCTGGGTCGTGTCCCGCGTCAACAACTGCTACTACTGCCTCGGCCACCAGGAGTACAAGCTCTCCGCCGCCGGCCTCACCGATGACGAGATCGCCGCCCTCGACGGCGACTGGGACGCGCTCGCGCCCAACCTCCGCGCCGCCGTGCGATTCACCCGCAAGCTCACCGTCGCGCCGCACACCATCACCGACGCCGACGTGGCGGAGTTGCGGACGCACTTCAGCGCGAACCAGTGCAGCGAGATCGTGCTGGCCGTAGCCGGGTTCAACGCCACGAACCGCTGGACCGACGGGCTGAACATCCCCGGCGAGGCCGGCGGCGACTTCTTCGCCAAGGAGGGGAAGAAGGTGGCGGGGTTCGACACGCCGGCGTCGCCGAAGTACGCGGGGTTCGTGTCGCAGGTGGCGGCGCTGCCGGAGAAGTGCGTGAAGGCCAGCGCCCCGGCGTGGCCGGCCCGGCCGAAGCTCGAAGACCGCGCCGCCGTGGAGGCCGCGTGGGCCGCGGCCCGCTCGCCGCGCCTGCCGGTGGCCGATGACGCAAAGGCACTCGGTTACGACGGCGCCGCGCCGAACTGGGCGAAGCTGCTCGCGGTGTTCCCGAACGGGATGAAGGGCCGCGCCGCGGGGTTGAAGGCGGCGGCGGACGGCGGGAAGCTGTCGCCGCGGCTGAAGGCGGCGGTGGCGTGGGCCGCGGCGCGCGAGGACCGCGCGTGGTACGCCCTGGCCGTGGCCCGCGACCGGCTGAAGGCGGTCGGCCTCACCGACGACCAGATTTTCGGGCTGGACGGCGACGCCGCGGCGCTGCCGGAGAAGGAGCGGCGGGCGCTGGCGTTCGCGCGGAAGCTGAGCGCCGCGCCGGCGACCGTGACCGACGCCGACGTGGAGGCACTGCGGATGGAGTTCACCGACTTCGAGGTCGCGGAACTGGTCCACCACGTCTGCAACGCGGCGTTCTTCGACCGCGCCACGGAAGTGGCGCGGCTGCCTTACGACGCCAAATGACGAATGCCCAATGCCCCACCCATGACCAAGGAAGACAGCGAGTAGTTTCCTTGGTCATGGGTGGGGCATTGGGCATTCGTCATTCCCTAAACTACACGGCGATGCGTCGAACCGTCGTCCTCGTCGCCGTCGCCGTCGCCGTCGCCACCGGCGTCGGTTACTACCTCTACACCCGCACGTCAGGCTGCTCCATCACCGAGGACGCCGGCCCGCCGCGCGCCCGCTTCACGGACGTGACCGCCGCCGCCGGCCTCCGCTTCACGCACACGAACGGCGCCACGCCGCGGAAGTTCCTCCCCGAAACCATGAGCGGCGGTGTCGTCGTCTTCGACTACGACAACGACGGCCGGCCCGACCTGTTCTTCCCCAACGGCCGCCCGTGGCCCGGCGAGCCCGGCCCACTCCCCACACAGGCGCTCTACCGCAACCAGGGCGACGGCACTTTCGCCGACGTGACCGCCGCCGTCGGCCTGGACGTGCCGCTGTACGCGATGGGCGCCGCCGCCGCGGACGTGGACGGCGACGGCTTCACCGACCTGTTCGTCGCTGGCGTCGGCGCCAGCCGGCTGTTCAAGAACGACGGCGGCAAGCGCTTCATCGACATCACCGCCACCGCGGGCGTCGCCGGTGGCGCGGAACTGCCGACGCCGTTCGACACGCACGCCGAGCCGATCCCGTTCCCCGCGTCGGCGGCGTTCCTCGACTACGACGGCGACGGCCGCCCCGACCTGTTCGTGTGCCGCTACCTGACGTGGAGCCCCGCCGCGGACCTCGGCGTACGGGCCGAACTCCCCGGCGGCGGCCGCGCCTACGTGCCGCCGACGCAGTTCCCCGCCGCCGACAACGTGCTCTACCGCAACCTCGGCGGGGGCCGGTTCGCCGACGTGTCCGAGGCCGCGGGGGTTCAGGTGCGCGACGCCGGCCGGCCCGTCGGGAAGGCGCTCGGCGTCACCGTCTGCGACGCCGACCGCGACGGCAAGCCGGACCTCATGGTGGCTTGCGACACGACGCGGAACCTGTTCTTCCGCAACGCCGGCGGGCGGTTCGAGGAAGTCGCGATGCCGGCGGGCCTGGCCACGGCCGACGGCCGCCCGCGCGGCGGCATGGGCGTGGACGCGGCGTACCTGGACGCGGACCGGCTGGCGGTCGTGGTCGCCAACTTCACGAACGAGCCGGACACGCTCTTCGTGTCGGGCGCGCCGGGCCGGTTCGCCGACCAGGCGCAGCGGCTCGGCCTCGCGGGGCCGAGCCGGGCGCCGATGAAGTTCGGCGCGCTCTTCCTCGACTACGACGGCGACGGCCGGCCGGACCTGCTGACGTGCAACGGCCACCTCGAGCCCGACATCGCCGCCGCGCGGCCCGGCGAGTCGCACCCGCAGGCGGCGCAACTGTACTGGAACGGCGGCACCGAGTTCGTGCCGGTGACCGCCGACCGCGCCGGGCCGGACCTGTTCCGCCCACTCGTCGGCCGCGGCTGCGCCGTGCTGGACTACGACGGCGACGGCGACCTGGACGTGGTGCTGGTGGCGAACGGCGGCCCGGCCCGGTTGCTGCGGAACGAGGGCTCCGGGAACCGCTCGCTGCGGCTCGACGTTCCGCCCGGCAGCGAAGTGACGGTGGGTGACCGCCGCTTCTACGCCAAGCCGGCACGCGGCTACCTGAGCCAGTCGGAGGCCGTGCTGACGGTCGGGCTCGGGGGACGCGAGGCCGAGTCGGTGACGGTGCGGTGGCCCGGCGGCGCGGCGGAGACGTTCGCGGAGCCGGCGCCGGGCGGCGTGTGGCGGCTGCGGCCGGGGCACGCGGCGGAGCGCGTTTCCCACCCCTGAGCCGACCCCTCACGGGGCCGGCTCGGAAGCTCACTCCCCCACTTCCTCGAACACCGTGGCCATCCGGTCGGCGCAGCTCACGAACGCCGTCAGCAGCGCCGGGTCGAAGTGCCCCGGCGAGCGCTCGACGATCTCGGCGACGGCCTGCTCGTGCGGCATGCCGGCCTTGTAGACGCGGCGCGCCCGCAGGGCGTCGTACACGTCGCAGACGGCCAGGATGCGCGCCGCCAGCGGGATGCCCTCGGCCGACAGCCGGTCGGGGTAGCCGGTGCCGTCCCACCGCTCGTGGTGGCTGCGGGCGATGTCGATCGCCGTCTGGAGGAACCCCAGCGCGAACGGGTGCTCGTCGGCCACGGCCTGAAGCGTCTCGGCGCCGATCGTCGTGTGTGCCTGCATCCGAGCGCGCTCCTCGGGCGTGAGCGGGCCGGGCTTGTTGAGGATGCCGTCGGGCAGGGCCGCCTTGCCGATGTCGTGCAGCGGGGCGGCGTCCTCCAGGTTGCGGACGAACACCGGGTCGACGAGCGGGGCGAACCCCGGCAGTTCGGCCGCCGCCTCGGCCAGCACGCGGGCGTACCGCTGCAGCCGCATCAGGTGCGCCCCCGTCTCCTTCGACCGGTGCTCGATCAGCTTGGCCATCGCCAGCACCAGCCCGCCGCGGGCGTGGGTCAGCTCGCCCTCGCGAACGGCGACGGCCCCTTCGAGCTCGGCGTTCAGCGCCAGCAGGCTGCGGTTGAGGCGGTCGGAGCGGTCCTGCGCGGCCTTCAGCCGCAGCGCCGCCTTCACCCGCGCCCGCAGCTGCACCGTGCTGAACGGCTTCGTCAGGAAGTCGTCGGCGCCGGCGAGCATGTTCCGCGACAGGTCGTCGCCGGACGCCGTGCCGGAGAACATGACGACCTTGAGGTTCGGCGCCGGCGGGTTGTGCCGCAGGCTGCGGAGCACCTCCTCGCCGTGGCACCCGGGCAGGTCGCAGTCGAGCAGCACCAGGTCGTAGTTCCGGCGGGCGGCGGCGGCGATGGCGGCGGGGCCGCTGCCGACCTCCTCGCACACCAGCCCGTCCGCCGCCAGCACCGTGCGGCACAGCCGGCGGATGTCCGGCTGGTCGTCCACGATGAGGACGCGGTGGGCGGAGGAGTCGGCGGCCGGCGGGCGCGGCCGCGGCGTGTCGGCCGGCCGCGGGGCCGGGAACGGGCGAAGGGTGGACTGGCCCACGGCGAACGACTCCGCGCTCGAAGGGATGGAGGCGTCCTGCCCGGGGTAACGTTTGGGCTGATTCTAATCTAGGCCGCGCCCGCATATCAGGTATGGTCGGACAAAAACTCACCACCCGCAGTGGCACGACCGCTCAACTTTTGCTACCCCCCCCAGCCTTCGTGCCCCGCCGAGCCCGCACGGTCACCGGCCGCCCGCCGCCTCCGCCTCGGTCAGGGTGATGTCGCAGCTCGCGCCGGTGTCGGAGAGGATCTTCCGCGCCAGCAAACGGTTCACTGGCGCCAGCACGCTGAAGTGGTCGTGCCCGCGCACGGTCAGGAACGTCACCCTGGGGTTGCTGTTGCCGCGCTTCATCCGCGCCAGGCTGTCGGCGTTGCCGCGGCTCGCCCCCTCGATCACGAACGTCGGCGTCTTGATCGAGCCGAGCCACTTCCCCGGCGAGCGGATCTCGACCTCCCTGGCGTCGCGCTGGTTGAACCCGGCGAACTCGTCGCCGTAGCCGGTCGGGTCGTCCACGGGGCCGAACGAGAACACGGCGCGGAACGCGTCGGTGTACTCGGCCGTCAGCAGCGCCACGGTGCCGCCGGTGCTGTGACCGCCGAGGTAGACGCGGTCGGGGTCCACGTACGGCAGCGTGCGGAGGTACGCGGCGCAGGCGGCCACGTCGTCGAGCTCGCCGAGGTAGTACTCGCGGCGGCCGGGGTTGTCGTTCCCGCCGCGGAGCGACGGCACCATCAGCACCAGGCCGGCCTCGCGGTACTGGGCGGCGCTCTGGTCGTTCTTCGGGTCGGCGCGGCCCCACATCGGGCCGATGCTGTTGCAGTCGCCGCCGGTGACCCACACGATCGCGGGGTGCGCGGCGCCGTCGCGCGGGTCGGGGGTGACGTAGGCGGCGAGCTTGCCGGCCGGCGAGGTGTAGCGGACGAGGTTGAACGTGCCGCGCGGCGGCGTGGGCGGCGGCCCGTCGCTCTCGCCGCGGGCTGCGGGGAGCTTCGTGACGAACGACTTGCGGGCTTCGGCGAGCGTCTGCTGCGGGAACTCGGTCGGGGTGGCGTTCGTGCCGACCTTGCGGAGCACGTCGCACCCGACCGCGGACAGCACGAGGAGCAGACCGACGGCGGCGCGGCGCATGACGACCCTCCGGGCGCGGGGACCCCCCGTACCGTAGTACGGGGCAGTGGGCGCCGCAACGCCGCGCGCGGCGACGACCAGAATCGATACAGAAACCACTTACCATCGGAGGACGCTCCCGTGTCGCAGAAGGTCGCCCTGGTCACCGGCTCGGCCACCGGCGTCGGCCGGGCGTGCGCCGTCCGCTTCGCCCAGCTCGGCTTCGCCGTCGCCGTCAACTACTCGAAGTCGGACGCCGACGCCGCCGAGACCGCGGAACTGGTCCGCGCCGCCGGGGCGCCGGCGAAGGTGTACCGGGCCAGCGTCGGCGACGACGCCGCGGTCCGCGCCATGGTCGCCGACTCGGTCGCCACGTTTGGCGGGCTCGACGTGCTGGTGAACAACGCCGGCACCACGCACTTCATCCCGCACGCCGACCTCGACGCGCTGACGGACGCCGTGTGGGACGACATCTTTCAGGTGAACGTGAAGGGCGCGTTCTACGCCTGCCGGGCGGCGATGCCGCACCTCCAGGCGCGGCGCGGCAACGTGGTGAACGTGACGAGCGTGGCGGGCCTCAGCGGGCAGGGGAGTTCGATCCCGTACTGCGCGAGCAAGGCGGCGCTGAACTGCGTGACGCTGTCGCTGGCGCGGGCGTTCGGGCCGGACGTGCGGGTGAACGCGGTGGCCCCCGGCCCGATCCTGACGCGCTGGCTGGCCGGCCGCGAGGCCCACGTGGCGAAGTACCTGGAGCAGGCGCCGCTCGGCCGCGCCGCCGACCCTGACGACATCGCCGACGCTGTGATCTACCTGGCGACGGGCACGACGCTCACCACCGGGCAGGTGCTGGTGGTGGACGGCGGGCGGACGATGTGAGCGGTCACCGGCGGAGGCTCGCGGCCGCGGCCATTGCCAGCACGGCCACGGCCGCCAGGAGAAGCCGACGCCCGGTTATCCGGCCGCGCGGGCGGTAGTAGCCCATCTCGCCCCCGGCTTCCGGCGCTCAGCGACCCGGGGCGGGGATGTCGCACACGAGCGTCGCCGTGTGGCGGACCGAGGCGTACGACTTCCCGCCGAAATCCCCACCCTTCGCCTCAACCTGGCGGGCGGCCACCACGAACCGCCCCTGTCCGGCGAACGCCGGGGTGAGGCCGGCCGCGTCCGTCTTCACCGTCTCCGCCTTCTCCTCGCCCTTCCCGGACAGCCCGACCGTAACCTCGGCGTCGGCCACCGCCTTGCCGTCGGCGACCACCCGGAAGCGCACCTTCTCGCCGTCGCGGACCGGCGCCACGTCCAGCGCCTTCGCCCCGCCGAGGTTCGCCGCGAACGGGTCGCCGACGATCACCTTCGGGTAGTACCACGACAGCATCGGCGGGGCGTCGCCGCGCTGCGTGACGCCCGCCTCGGTCGTGCCGTACACCACCACCGGCCCGGCCGGCAGCTTCGCCCGGAAGAAGTTCCCGGCCCCCTTCTCGACCGTCAGTTTGGTCTCCTTGCCGGCGCCGTCGCGGGCGGTGAGGTTGGTCTTCTCGGCCCGTGTGGGGAACAGGTCCGGGTCGGGGGCGGCGTCGTGCCCGAACACCAGCTTGGCGTCCGGGCCGTCCACGTACACGAACACGAAGTGGGCGTCGGCCGCCGCCGTCACGGCGGCGGCGAGCAGGAACGCAGCCAGGAACCGCATGGGATTCTCCCCGGTGGGTGGATCAGAAGTCGCCGGCGGTCTCGCCGCCGCTGCGCGAGCCGAGCGCCTGCCACGTCGGCAGCGGCACCGCGTCGCGGACGAACCGCACCGACCCGTCGCCGAGTAGCACGTTGACGCCGCCGACGTGCCGGCTGCGCGCCGCCTTCCACGCCGGGTTCGAGTGCTGGACGCAGTCCATCTGCGGGCTGTTGGGGCCGATCACGTTGTTGTAAAGCGTGCAGTTGTACGCCCCGTCCGCCCACAGCGCCCCGCGGTCGGTGACGAGGAGTGTGCTGGCGTCGCAGTTGGCCTGCGACAGGGCGTTCACGTCCTTGTAGAAGAGGGTCACGTCTGTCGCCCCGGCCGGGGCCGGGCCGCCGGCGCCGAGCGTCGTCTCGGAGAACGCGACGGTGTTGCTCAGCCCGTCGAGGACGCCGGCGATCCGCACCCCGGCGTTCGGGCTCACGTCCAGGTTCACGCCGGTGAAGATGCCGTCGCCGACGAGCGCGTCGCCGGTCGCGTTGCTGCCGCTGCACGCGACGTAGTTGCACGGCCCCTGGTCCGGGATCACGGTTCGGAACTGGTCCGACGGGCACAGGAATGACGGCACCACGGCCGCGACCGCCGGCCGGTTGACCGGAAACGGCACGACCTGCGGCTGCACCGCCCCGCCGCCGTACAGCGGGTACGACAGGTCGAGAGCGTTGTAGACGGCCGTCTGCTCCAGGAACGGCGTGAGTTGCGCGAGGGCGGACCAGCGGAAGTGCCCCTTCGGGTTGGTCGGGTCGGTCGGCCACGTCTTGCGCCAGTACCCGGTGGGGAAGTGGCCGCGCGAGCCCTCGAAGTTGTGCAGCGCCAGCCCGATATGCTTCAGGTTGTTCGAGCACTTCATCCGCGCCGCCGCCTCACGGACCTTCTGCACGGCCGGCAGCAGTAGCCCGATCAGGATGGCGATGATGGCGATCACCACCAGCAGTTCGATGAGCGTGAACCCGCGGCGTCGGGTCATGGCTAGCTCCGTGACCGCCCGCGCGTGTTACGAATCGCGCGAGCGTCACATCAGAGTAGTTCGCCGCCGCGGGTGTGCAAGAGGCAAAATTGCCCGCACGAGAGGTGAACGACCGGCGGCGGCGGGCCGGAGTGACCCGATCCGCCGCCGCCGGTCGTGTTACCGCCGGAACGCTTCGTATGCCTCGGCCACCTTCCCCGCCTTCACGTCGCCGACGTGCGCGTACGCGCCGAAGCGGTACGTCAGCGCCTTCCCCTTCTCGATCCGCACCAAGTCGGTCTTCCCCTTCTGCGACGGGAAGCCGCTGTGGTCGCGGCCGAACGGGTTCGCGGCCATCAGCCCGTAGGCCCGGGTGTGCCACGCGGACTTCGTGGGGTTGTCCGGGTGCGCGAACACCGCCAGCCCCACCGCCTTGCCGTTCACCGTGCCGCTGTAGTCGTTCCAGTCCGCCGGCTGGCCCCACAGCGCGAGGTTGTCCTTGGCCCCCGTCGCCGCGACCTTCCCGGCCGACGGCGTGACGGTGCCGCTCGCCGGCAGCCCCTTCGGGTCGAACGTCCGCAGCTCGTCGTGGACGCGGACGCCGAACGAGCCCTCCTTCGTGTCGCCGAAGACGATCGGGTAGTCGTTGGCGGTCAGCTCGCAGGTGAACGCGAACAGCCGGCCCTCGGGCGTGTCGCGGAACGTGATCGTCCGCTTCTCGTCGAGGATCTTCTCGCCGTCGGCGGTGAGCCACACGTTCCACGTCACCACAACCACCGGGTCGCCCGGCTTCGCGTCGGGGATCGTCACCTTCGTGCAGCGGATGGTGCCGTGGCGCTTGCGGCCGTCCTTGTCCTTCGCCTCGCTCCAGAAGTCCACGCCCTTGTCGGCCTTGTTCGCCGCCGGCGTCTTGATCGCCAGCCCCTCCGGGATCACGTCGCCGTGGCAGAACCACACCGACTTCTGGTGGACGTGGTCGGTGGTGGCGTCCGTCGCGCTGGTCTGCACTGGCCAGGCGCGCGTGACCGGCGTGCCGCCGGGGGCCGCCACCGGCCACAGGAACGGCTTCGCCACGGTGGGGGCGGTGTGGTACTTGGCCACCACCTCGGCGCCGACGCGGAACTCGACGCCGTCGGCCACCTGCACGGCGGTGGGCTGGGCGGACGCGGCGGACGGGGCGGCGAGGAGCGCGACGGCGGCGAGCCAGCGGCGGGACATGGCGGCGGTCCTGGGGGGGAGTGGGGCGGGGTGTAGTGTCGGCGGGGGGTGGGGGCGTGTCAAGCAACCGCCGCGGGCGGCTACACTACCGGGATGGGAAGCGGCAAGAAGAAGGTGCGCGTCGACCTGCGGAAGAACCGGGCGAAGCCGCCGCGCGAGAACGACATCACCCGCGCGTTCAAGGCCGACGCCGCCGCCACCGGCGACGCCGCCGGCGGCGAGCGCGTCCGCGCCAAGGGCGACCTGTCGCGCAAGCGCACCCTCGTCGTGGACGACGCCGCCGACGTAATGCCGGCGGCGGACGCGGCGTGCGTGCGCGGGCGGGTGCTCCGCGTCCACGGGCTGGCGTCGGTCGTGGAGGCCGACGACGGCCGCGTCTTCCGCTGCGCCGTCCGCCGCCTGCTGAAGTCGATCAGCACCGACGAGCGGAGCGTGGTGACGACGGGGGACGTGGTGTGGTTCCGGCCGGCGGCCGGAGTGGCCACTGGCCAGGGGACAGTGGCCAGAGACAACACGGCGCCCGAAGGCGACCCGTCTTCACTGGCCACTGACCACTCGCCACTGACCACTGCCGAAGGCGTGATCGAGCGCGTCGAGCCGCGGCGCGGCGTCCTCACCCGCGCCAGCCGGCGGCGCGAGCACGTCCTCGTCGCCAACGTCGACCAACTGGCGATCGTGATCTCGCTCGTGCAGCCGGACCTGAAGCCGCACCTGATCGACCGCTACCTCGCCGCGGCGCAGAAGGGCGGACTGGCGCCGGTCCTCCTGCTCAACAAGGCCGACCTGGCCGACCCGGTGGCGCTGCAGCCGCTCGTCGGCTTCTACTCGCAGCTCGGCATTCCGACCGTCCTCACCAGTGCCGCCACGGGCCTGGGCGTGAACCGGCTGCGGGAGCTGCTGCGCGGGCGGGCCACCGTGTTCTCCGGGCAGAGCGGCGTGGGCAAGTCGTCGCTCCTTAATTCGGTGCAGCCGGGGCTGGCGCTGAAGGTGAAGTCGGTGAGCGAGGTGAACGAGAAGGGCCGCCACACCACGACCTACTCGCAGCTGATTCGCCTCGACGCCGGCGGGTGGGTGGTGGACACGCCCGGCGTCCGCACGCTGGCGCTGTGGGACACGAGCCCCGAGGAGGTGGAGGGGTACTTCCCCGAGTTCCGGCCGTTCGTGCCCGGGTGCGCGTTCCCGGACTGCACCCACACCCACGAGACGGGGTGCGCCGTGAAGGCCGCCGTGGCGCGCCGGCAACTGAGCGAGCGTCGGTACCACAGCTACCTGGGGATGTTCCGCGGGGCGGCCGAGGAATGACCCGGGAATGACCAATTCCCAATGACCCACCAATGACCAAGGGAAGAGCCGCACTCCGCCCTTGGTCAGTGGGAATTGGTCATTCGCGTCCCCAACGACGTTTTCGCCGCGCGCAAGGCGCGAACCCGTCCCGAACTTCACTCGTTTCCCCGGCGCGCGGTTCAACCGTCAGACCCGGCCCGGCTTCGACCCGCACAACGCACCCGGCCTCACCTTCGGGCGTAACCCGCGCACGGCGCGGGCCCGCGCCGACCGGCGCAACGGGGCGCAACCGGGGCGCGTTTTCCAGCCCGCGCGCCCCGATCCATTTCCCAACCCGGCCCGGCGCGGGAATGATCCCGGTAAGCACCTCGGGACCGACCGCCGTAGGGCCGCGACGAACGGAAAGGTCGCAGCGGCGGTGGGCGGGGGTGCCGGATCGGAACAGAGTGAGGGAACCCATGAGCATTCGTCGGATCAAGGCGTGTCTGCTGACCGCCGCTTGTCTCGGCCTCGTCGGCCTCGCCGCCGGCGACGCCTCGGCCTTCGGCGGTCGGAGCAAGGCCAGCAGCGCCTGCTGCGACCCGTGCGGCGCCCCCGCCGCGGCGGCCCCGGCCGGGCCGACCCAGAAGGTCAAGGTCACCGAATACGTCCCCACCTGGGTGGAAGAGACGGTGTCGGTGATGAAGCCCACCATGGTCACCGAGACGTACACCGCCCACAAGTGGGAGTGCGTGCCGGAGACGGTCACGAAGAACGTGACCAAGTACAAGAACGTCACCGAGACGGTCATGGTCAACAAGACCGTGACGGAGCGGGTGCCGGTCACCAAGAACGTGACCGTGACGGAGCGGGTGCCGGTCACCAAGACCGTCACCGTGACGGAGCGGGTGCCGGTGACCAAGCAGGTCACGGTGATGGAGAACCGGACCAAGACGGTCCAGGTGACCGAGATGCAGACGAAGACGGTCACCAAGTGGGTGGACGTCCAGGAGGTGGTCGAGGACAAGGGCGGGCTGTTCGGCACCGGCATCGGCAGCCGCATCGGCGGCGGCCGCGGCAGCAACGGCGGCGGCGGCCTCCTCGGCCGGCTCTGCCACAAGCCCGACGAGTGCGCCGACCCGTGCGCCCCGGCCGCCTGTGCCCCGGCCTGCGACCCGTGCCCGAAGACCAAGGTCGTGTGCAAGAAGCAGAAGGTCTGCGAGACCGTCTGCTGCCCGGTGACGGTGTGCAAGAAGGTGACGGAGTGCGTGCCGGTGTGCAAGACGGTGTGCACCTACGAGTGCCGCCAGGTCCAGAAGCAGGTCTGCACCTACGAGTGCGTGCAGGTCCAGAAGCCGTGCACCGTGTACGAGTGCGTCACCAAGTGCGTCCAGGTGCCCTGCACCACGACCAAGTGCGTCCCGTACTGCGAGGCGGTCACCTGCACGGTGAACGTCAAGAAGTGCGTCGCCTACCAGGCCACCCGCCAGGTGTGCAAGAACGTGTGCGTGCAGGAGAAGGTCAAGGTGTGCAAGATGGTGGCCCGCGAGGTCGAGCGTGACGTGTGCGTCGCCCCGGCCGCCCCGGCCTGCCACACCGCCGCCTGCGGCCCGACCTGCGACGCCGGCTGCGGCGACCCCTGCAAGACCAGCCTCCTGGACCGGCTGAAGAGCCGCCTGGGCAGCCTGAAGGGCAAGCTGTGCCACAAGAACGAGTGCGCTCCCGCCTGCGACACCGGGTGCGGCGCCGCCGCCCACCACGGGGCCGCCGCCGGCTGCTGCAACTAAGCCGTAGCAACAAAAAACCAGGCCGGCCGGGGATCCGTTCCCCCGGCCGGACCCCCGCCCCGGGCCCCTCACCCGGGGCGGGTTCTTTTGGTAGGGATGAGGGATGAAGGATGAGGGATGAATGGAAGGCGGGGATCGCCCCGGCCTTCCATTCATCCCTCATCCTTCATCCCTCATCCTTCATCCTTCATCCCCCCTAGAATGCGCCTCAACCCCGAGGCGTACCCATGTCGCGGCTCGTTCCCCTCGCGCTCGTCGTCGCCGTGCTCGTGGCCTCCGCCCCGGCGCCGGCCCAGCCGCTCGACGCCGAACCCACCACCCCCGGCGTCTGGCGCGTCGTCGTCCTCACGGCGCCGCACCCGCTCCTCACGCCCGCGTTCCGCGACCGCCTCCGCCGCGACCTCATGGCCGCGCTCCCCGCGGCCGCCCACCCCGTCGCCACCGTCGAGGTGCCCGACCTGGCCGCCCTGCCGCGCGACCAGTGGGACCCGCTCTGGGTCCAGGCCGAGGCCAAGGGCCTCGCCGCCCTCGACACCCCGCGCGACCTGAGCGGCGTCACCACCAGCGTGCTGCGGGTGGACATCCGCGACGGCGCCTACCACCTCGAAGCCCGCCTGTACGACGGGTTCAGCGGCCTCGCCGCCCCGCCCGTGCGGCGGCAGAGCGTCCGCGCCCCGGAGCTCGTCGGCCGCGCCGCCGGGCTCCTCGTCGGCCGCGACTTCGGCCCCGCCGGCACCGTCGAGCCCGTGGACGGCAACCCCGACGCCGCCCGGGTCCGCGTCCGCGCCGGCACGGCCGGCCCGCTCGACAAGCTGGTGCAGGTCGGCGACGTGTTCGCCGTGTCGCGCGTCACGCAGACCAGCCGCGCCGCCCCGACCCAGAAGCGCACCGCCACCGGCAAGCTCATCGACGTGGCCCCCGGCACCGTCGCCCCGCCGGCCCTCTCGGCCGTGCCGCGCGAGCACACGTACCTCCGCGTCACCGGCGTGGCCAAGGACGGCGTCGCCACCTGCGCCGTGTTCAGCCCGTACAAGACGCCCTTCCCCCCGGGCGCCGCCGGCTACCGCTGCCTCAAGCTCGCCACCGTCCGCTCGCCCGTGGCGGTGCGGCTCGTGAACCCGTCGGCCGACGCCGCCAAGGACCCGCCCTCGCGGTCGGCCACCGTCCGCGCCAGCGACCGCGGCTTCCTCCCCGGCCCGGCCGACCCGCGCGACTTCTTCAACCCCGTGGACGGCGTCTACAAGTCGGCCGGCGCGCTGAACGGCCTGGCCTGCGTCACCGTGGCGCTCGGCGCCACCCGCGAGGCCCGCTTCCCGGTGCCCGTGTTCGGCCCCGACCCCGTCGGCCTGCCGTTCGCCATCGACGCCAAGGACGAGGAGAAGGCCGCCTACGAGCGCGCCGTGCTCGCCGTCGCCGGCCGCGCCTCCGACGCGCGCCTCGCCCAGAACCTGGCGTTCGGCAACATCAGCGCCCTCATCAAGGGCGGCCGCAACGACGAGGCGCTCACCCAGGCCCGCGGCGCCGTCGCCAGCGCCGAGGCGTCGGGGCTGGCCGTACTCGACGAGGTGAAGGCCCTCCGCGGCCGCCCGAACCCGCCGGCCGGCGCCGAGGAGCTGCTGCTGGCCGTCGAGCGGCAGGTGGCCGGGCTCCGCGAGAGCAACGCCCAGCTGAACCAGCGCGTCAAGGACCTGGAGGCCGTCATCGACGTCGCCCGGCGGCAGGAGGCGCCGCGGCTGGTGCAGGCCCAGGCCGCGAACGTCCGCATCCGCGGCCTGCTGGAGGGCGGCGAGGTGGACGAGGCCCTCGCCACCTACGACCAGCTCCTCACCACCATCGGCGCCGACCCGGAGATCAAGGGCCGCCGCGACCGCCTCGCCGAGGAGTGGAAGCCGAAGGGCGACGAGCACGCCAAGGCCCGCGAGTACCTGACCGGCACGTGGCCGAAGGCGGCGACGGCCGCCGACCTGAAGGAGAGCCTGCCGCGCGTCCGCACCGCCGTGGACGTGCTCAAGGCCAACGGCGACAAGCACGCGATGCGGCGGCTGGCCCGGCTGCTGGCCGGCGTGCCGGCAAAGGTGGAGGAGCTGGCCCGCGGCCTGGAGGGGAACCCGCAGGAGCTGGCGGGGTTGCGCGAGACGGCCGGCGTGCTGGCCCGGCTGGACGAGGAGGTGGTGGCGTTCCTCCGCTGAGCCGACGTTCGCCCCGCGGGCATTGTGTGTACGACTCCCCCCCCGGGGGGTCGAGGCACGAATTGAGTCCATGCCACAAAAGATCGTTGGACCGACGTGCGGGCCACATCCTGTGGCGGTGCTGGGGGCGGACCCGGGCGTGATCGCCGGCGTGGTGCGGGCGAACCGGCCGAGGCGGCTCCCCGTGGTGCTGACGCGGCCCGAGGTGGCCCGGGTGCTGGGCGTGATGGCCGACCCGTACCGCCTGATGGCCGAACTGATGTACGGGAGCGGGCTCCGGCTGCTGGAGGCGCTGCGGCTGCGGGTGAAGGACGTGGACCTGGACCGGTCGGAGATTGTGGTACGAGAGGGTAAGGGGAACAAGGACCGCGTGACGATGCTCCCGGCGGCCGTGCGGCCGCGGGTGGTGGCTCAGCTGGCGGAGGCGCGGCGGGTTCACGAGGCCGATCTGGCCGCGGGCCGCGGCCGGGTGTACCTGCCCGACGCGCTGGCCCGCAAACTCCCCGACGCCGACCGGGAATTCAAGTGGCAGTACGTGTTTCCCTCGGCTAAGCTGTCGATCGACCCCCGGTCCGGTGCCGAACGCCGGCACCACGCGCACGAGGGCACAATCAGCCGGGCGGTGACGGAGGCGGTGCGGGAGGCGGGGATCGCGAAGCGGGCGACGAGCCACAGTTTCCGACACAGCTTCGCCACGCACCTGCTGGAGGGCGGTTACGACATCCGCACGGTTCAGGAACTGCTCGGCCACGCCGACGTAGCGACGACGATGATTTACACGCACGTGTTGAACAAGGGCGGCAAGGGCGTGAAAAGCCCGCTGGACGATTGAACGGCGGCTTGAGCTGCGCGTGGTCCGTTAGTGTGATAGGTCGCGCGCGGTTTTGGGGCGGGAGTCGCCGCAAGTGGAACCCCCAGGGGGGCCGACTTACGGCGAACACGGGCCGTCCGCGGGTCGTCGGTGATAGGCCGCGCCGGCGCAATCTAATCACTGGTTCGGCGACGGAGGCAGTCGTGGTGCGGAAGTCGCTCGAAGACACCTGGCGGTTCTTGGAGTCGCAACACGCGGACGTGCCCCGCCACGCTGACGGCCGGCCCTTTATCCCCGACCGGATGCCGAGCGTCTTCGACGAGGTGCCCCTCTCGTTCAGCTACTTCCGATCCGGGTTGGAGGACGCCGACCGCAGCCACCTGACTATGCCCCGCACCCTGTTTAGCCGGTCGTGGCTGGTCCGCACCAGCTTCGCCGGCACCGACCTGTCCGAGTCGTGCATGTGCTGGAACGACTTCGACGGGTGCGACTTCACCGGGGCCGACCTGTCCGGCTGCGACATGCGGGCGTCGCACTTCCGGGGGTGCAAGTTCATCGGGACGGTATTGCGGGGCGCGGACCTCCGCCGGTCGTCGTTCGAGGGCTGCGACTTCACTGGTGCCGACATGGCGGGCGCGGTCGCCGAGGATGAGGACTTCGAGGGCTGCGTCCACGGCTTCCTCCGCCCGGAGCAGCAGGCTAACATGGTGCTCACTGACGAGGGTCCAGAGCCGCCGGGCGGGTGAGCAAAGGCCCGCCGAACCGCTCTCATGGCCCACCGACTTGACTGAAAACGAAAACCCTGGGCCGGGCTGAACGCCCGCCTTGACGCCTGTCCCGGCCCCGTCCCCTCGCTCTCGCACACCGCAGGTGTGCCGTCCGGCATCACCTGGCCGCACCGGGATGGTTCGCTCGACGGCCTCACGTCACACGACCGCGACAGCGTCGCAGCCGAGGCGGTGCCAAACAGCTCTACGGGGTCCGCCGGTCGTCGAGCCAACGACGGCCGACTGTCACCCACCCGGCGGGCGACGCCCCAGAAACCTCTCCGTTCCGCCGGACCGGCTCCTCAACGTGATGGCTCGACCCCCGGGGGGTGACCGCCCCACCGGGAACACGCGGGGGAATCGAGACCCCCGACGTGCCGTCGCCCCGGGCGGGCGGCGTCGGCGCAGTTAGACTCCAGCTCGGCCGGCGGGCCGCGTCGGTGGTCGGTCGCGGGTGACGGCGCGATGCCACCGGAGCCGGCGGGGGGGCCAATCCCTGGCAACGGGGTCAGGGACGATGCCACACCGAGGCCACACGGGGTCGAGCCCCAGGGAAGAAGCCTCGTCAACGCGGTCGCCCGGGGTTGCCCCAGTTCGGCTCACAGCTCCCCCCGCCGGTCCGGAATCTCACGCATCACTCGTCCGCGTCGTTCCCTCCTTCAAGGGGTGTTCGGGCCCGGCGTCACTCACGACGCCAGGAACTTCTTGGCGTCGAATGCCACCTGCTTCCGCCACAGGTGGTACACCGCCCGCCCGATCCGCGCCTCCAGGATGGCGTGGGCCTTCTTCGCCCCGCGCTTCTTCGCCTGCCGCTGCACCCACGCCTTCGCCGGGGCGAAGCTCCGCAGCATCAGGCTCGCCGCCTCCGCGAACGCCCACTTCAGGTGCGCGTTCCCCATCTTCCGCCCGCCGACGCCCTTCACCTTCCCGGCACTCTCGTGGGTGCCGGTCACCAGCCGGGCGTACGACAGGAGGTTCCCGACCTCGGGGAATCGCGCGATGGCGTCGATCTCGTACAGCATGACGAGCCCGAGGACCGGCCCGATCCCCGGGACCGTGCGGAGGAAGGCGAACGTCGCCGGGTCGTCCACCTTCGCCGACCTCACCAGGTGCGCCTCCAGCGCGGCGATCTGGGCGTCGTAGTTCTCGACCAGGGCGAGGTCGGCGCGGACGGCGAGCTGCGTGCTCGGGTGCTCGAACCGGTCGGCCAGGGCGGCCGACCGATTCCCCTTGTACGTGAGCTTCTTGTCGAACGGCGGCAGGTTGTGCTGGCTGTTGGTGTTCTGCACGTGGGCGATCAGCTGGGCGCGTTGCCGCACGAAGAACGACCGCCGGCGGAGGAGGTCGCGGGTCTCCCGCTTGGCCTTCGGGTAGACGTAGGCCATCGGGAAGAACCCGCCCCGGAGGAGGCCGGCGATGGTGCGGGCGTCGAGCCGGTCGTTCTTCGTCTTGCCGCCGTGGATGGCCTTCATCGCCAGCGCGTGGCCGAGGACGAAGGGGATGCGCTCGCGGTCGCACAGGTCGGCGAGCCAGTACCAGGCGAACATGCACTCGCACCCGACGACGAGGCCGTCCCGGTACGGCTTGACGGCGTCGAGGAAGGCGGCCGGCGAGGCGGGGAGGTCGCGCTCGAGGCGGGTGACGCCCTTGTGGTCGAGGACGTGGACGTAGAGGCTCCTGGCGTGGAGATCGACGCCGCAGTAGTATGCGTGCGTGGTCGTGTACGGCCGCATCTCATGCCTCCTTGACGACGGGTCGGCCTGATCCCGCTTCGTGGTTGCGGACGCCCCAAACGCCCGCTGAAAGATCCACGCCGAGGACCGGCCCGTCCGGCGGCCTCACACTACTGGCGACAGGTTCGGCCCGTCGTCATCGAGGCCATGAGATGTATCCCGGCGCTGCAGCAGACCGCCGGCTCACTGGCGATTCCCAGTCAGCACGCTCGATCGGGTACTGATTGGCGGCTCGGCGGCTGCTGAGCTCGATGTTCCGCGAGGAAGGGGAAGGCATGGCCGACGCAACGGCGCCGCTGTGGCCGAACACCACCGACGCGTTCTTCCGCAAGAACGACCTCCGTCACGTCCGCCAGGTCGGGCTCACCTGCGTCGCGACGAGCCTGGCGATGGTGGCCGGGACCGACGCGTGCGACATCGCCGGGTCGGTGAACACCCAGGACCCGGTGTCGTGGTCCGCCGCCCTCGGGCGGTTCGGCATGAAGCTGGCGTACCTCCCCACCGACGTCCGCAAGCTCCGCTACTACATCCGCGAGCTCGTCAAGCTCGACGACCTGTTCGTGATCGGCTTCTACACCCCGTTCGACCCGGCCGCGATCCTCGCCGACCCGCAGCCGGACGGGTGGGTGTGCGGGTCGCACCTGGTGGTGCTGCACCGCGGCCGCATCCACGACCCCCTCCGCGAGGCGGCGGCGGACGCCCTGGAGTACGACCGCCTGGACTGCCACACGAAGCGCGTCTTCCGCGTCGTCCCGGTCCGCCACCCGCGCGGGCTGTGACGCGACCCCGTTGCCTACGGCTCGCGAGCCGCCACCCGACCCCCCGCCACCGGGGTCGGCCCGGCCGCGGCCTTGCCGACGCACCGGCCCGCGAACTCTCGAACCAGGCCGCCCAGCGCCGTCCTCACGTCGTCCAGGGTGCCGACGGCCACGAACACGCGAAACCGGTGATCGCCGGCCGGGATTCCCGTCGCGCTCCTGAGTCGAAAGACGCAGTTCCACTTCACCACCTTCTCCGCCTTGAACCGGAACCGGCCGTAGCCGGCCGTTTCGTAGCCGGGCGACGGCTGGTCGGGGGAGAAGACCCCCATCGCGTGGGACCCACTCCCGGTGGCGAACACGACCGGACGCCCTTGCTCGCCGGGGCCGTCGTCCAACTCCGCCAGCTTGCCGGCGTCCGGCAGGAACGCCCAGAACCGGCCGAACTCGGGCGGCATGTAGCCCGTCAGCGCCTCGAACTGGGCGTACGTGTGCTTCTCGCCCCCGGGAACCGCGAAGGTGACCTCGTACTCGATGACGTTGGCGAGCGTCTTGTACCCGACGCGGACCCGCTTGGAGACGCGGTGGTCCGACAGCACTTTGTCGTTGAGCGCCGGCCGGCCGAAGGACTTCTCGCCCGGGGCGAGCCAGAACGCCATCTGCGTCGTCGTCTCCAGTTCGGCCCCCGCCGCCCGGAGTCGCAGCAACTTGCTCGACGACTTCCCGCCGGTCCCGTCGGCCCGCGAGCCCGCTTCCGTCGGGTTGAAGCGTTCGGCCCAGAATTCCCCCGCGGCCGCGCAGTCGAAGCTGGCCGCGGACTGGAGTTGTCGGCCGTGGTCGTGGCTGTCGACGAACTCCTTGCCGCCCCAGGTGAGCGAGTGAATCGCCCCCGCGAGGCGTTCCGTCGTGGTGATGACGACCTCGGACGAGCCGGCCTTGCCCCGGACGGAGGCGTTCCCGCCCGGCGCCGGGCGCGGCTCGTCGGCCGACGCGACCCAGCCGGCGAGGACCGCCGCACCGACGACGAAGCTGCGAACCATCGGGAACCCCTCCGGCCGAACGACCACGCTCCCCTGCCCGGCCGGCTTCGCGGCCGCGGCCTGGTGTCGCGCTACCTGGTTCGGCGTCTTGTGAGGCCGGGCGGCTCACTCGATGCCGCGGGCCAAACGCGACTCCTCGGCCTCCGCGGCCAACTCCTCGGCGAAGTCGGCCGGCTCGGCGTCGGCCGGCAGCCGCTCGCACGGCTCCCACACGGCCCCGTCCGTCTCGATGGACCCCACCAGGTAGACGGCCCCGGACCGGGCCACGTAGTAGGACTCCATCTCGGTCGTGTAGTACCCCGGCAACCGCATCGCCACCCTCCGAGGCCTCCGCCGCCGAGCGACCCCGCTCAGCAGCCCGGCCTCAGGGTGCTGAACCCTGGGAACAGCCTATGAGGCGGGGTCTGCCGCGCCGCCGGTCCGACTCGCGCGCCACGCTACCGGCCACGCGCGGTTCGTGCAACAACGTTCACGTCCGGACGCGCCCCCTGCCGTGCGGCCGACCCGCGAAACGAAAACGCCCGGGGGCAACCGCCCCCGGGCGTCGGGCGAGCCGGCCGCGCCTCACACCACCAGGCTCGTGAACGGCTTCGGCTTGTCCACGATCTGGACCGGGCGGCCCGTCGGCGTCTCGTTCTTCTTCGTGTGGTCGATCCCCGTCAGCTCGCACACCGTCGCCAGGAAGTCGGCCGTGCCCACCTTGCCGTCCTCCACCGTCGCGCCCTCGCGGTCGGTGCGGCCCACCACCCGGCCGCCGCGGAGGCCGCCGCCCCACATCGCCAGGCTCCACGCCCGCGGGTAGTGGTCGCGGCCGGGCTGCGGGCCGCGGGCGTTGATGTTCGGCGTCCGCCCGAACTCGCCCATCCAGATCACCAGCGTGCTGTCCAGCAGGCCGCGCTCGCGGAGGTCGTCCAGCAGCGCCGACGTGGCGTTGTCCACCTGCGCCGACAGGTTCTTCACCCGGTTGAACACGTCGTTGTGCGTGTCCCAGCCGCCGAGCGTCACCTCCACGAACGGCACGCCCACCTCCACCAGCCGCCGGGCCATCAGCACGCCCTCGGCGAACTTGCCGGTGCCGTACTTCGCCTTGCCGGCCGCGGGCTCCTTCGACAGGTCGAACGCCTGCCCCTCGCGGGCCTGCATGAGGCGCACGGCGCGCTGGTAGGTCGTCTGGTGGTCGGTGACGAGCGGGGCGCGGTACTCGCCGTGGAAGGCGCGCTCCATCTCCTCCAGCAGGCCCATCCGCCGGCCGAACTGCGACTCGCCGACGGCCGCCCGCAGGTCTTCGACGCCCTTGCTGGCGTCCTGCACCATCAGCGGCTGGTAGCGCGGGCCGAGGAAGCCGGAGCCGAAGCTGCGGCCGCCGATCGACACGAACGCCGGCACCGGCGACTCGGGGCGGCCGAGCTCGGCGGCGGCGATCGCGCCGATGCTCGGGTACACCAGCCCGCCCTGCCCCTCGCGGTAGCCGGTGTGCAGGTTGTACTTCGCCCGCGGGTGCGCCCCCTCCGGCGTGCTCATGCCGCGGACGATCACGCCCTCGTGCATGTGCCGGGCGAGCTTCGGCAGGTGCTCGCTGATCTGCACGCCGGGGGCGCTGGTGGCCACCGGCTTGAACTCGCCGGCGCCGCGGCTCTCCGGCTTCAGGTCGAAGGTGTCCTTGTGGCTGGGGCCGCCGTCCATCCACAGCAGCACGACGGACCGGGCGCGGCGCGGGGCCGCGGCGGCGGCCGGCTGCGCCGACGCGCGGGACGCGAGCACGTCGAGCCAGCCGGACAGGCCGACGCCGCCGACGCCGAGGGCGGCGCACTGGGCGAACTGGCGGCGGGTCACATCGTTCATGGGATCGGCCCTCGTGGGAGGTTTGTTTCAGGGGCGTTGAGCGGGAATCGGCGGCCTCACGAGCCGCGACCGCAAGGGAGCGGCTGCTGTTCCAACCCGACTCCGAACGCAGTCTGCTTTGGGCTTCGGCCGCTCCCTTGCGGTCGCGGCTCGTGGGGTCTTTCGTGCGTCGGTCGGGTGGCAGGGTCGCCACCCTCCGGTCAGCGGATCATCGTGAATTCGCTGCTGTTGAGGATCGCCCACAGCACGTCGCCGTAGCCCTCGGCCTGGGTGCCGGCGCCCTGCACGTAGCTCGTCAGGCGCGTCAGCTCGGCGGGCGTGGGGCGGCGGGCCAGCGTGGCGAGGTACATCCGCTCCAGCACGGCCCGCGGCTCGTCCTTCGCGGTCGTCTGGTACAGCCGCACGGCCTGCGGGTTGCCGGCCAGCTGGCGCGAGTTCATGAGCCGGAGCGCCTGCGGGATGCCGGCCTCGTACTCGGTCGGGGTGAAGGCGTCGGCCCCGGCCAGGAAGAAGTTCACGAACTGGTCGCGCGGGCCGTTCGGCTGCCCCTTCATCATCGGGTTCTTGGCCTGCCGGGCGGCGACCTGCTGGCTCAGGCCCGTCGTCTGGGCCAGGCTGTCGAACAGCTGCTCGGGGCTCATCACCTTCACCGCCTGGTGGCTGAACAGCGTCTCGTCCTTGTCGTTGCCGCCGGCCGGCTTGCTGGTGCGGCCGTAGGCCTTGCTCAGGAGGATGCTCTTGTACAGGAACTTCACGTCGAACCCGTTGCGGCCGAAGTCGCGGGCCATCGCGTCCAGCAGCGCCGGGTGCGAGGCCGGGTTGTCGTCGTGCATGTCGTCGATCGGGTTGACGATCCCGCTGCCGAACAGCGCCGCCCACGTGCGGTTGACCATCGCCTTGGCGAAGAACGGGTTGTCCGGGGCGGTCATCCAGCGGGCCAGCACCGGGCGGGCGGGCTCGGTGGCGGCGATCTTCACCTCGGCGCCGCCGAGGAACTTGGGCGCCACCTGCTTCGCCGACTCGGGGAAGAAGTCCTTCACCTTGGTGCGCTGGGCGGTCTCCTGGACGCCGACCTTGGTGTTGTCGCCGCCCTTGTTGGCGTTCTTCGGGTTGTCCGGCCGCACCCGCGCGAAGAACTCGGCCATGCCCCAGTACTCGGTCTGCTTCCAGTCGGTGAACGGGTGGTTGTGGCACTGGGCGCACTGCAGCTGGATGCCGAGGAAGTGCTGCGTGATGCCGTCGGTCAGCTTGTCCACCGACCGGTTGGCCAGGTAGTAGGTGACGGCCGGGTTCTCCTCCACGGTGCCGGTGGCGGTGACCAGCTCGAACACGAACACGTTCCACGGGGTGTTGGCGTTGAACTTGTCGGTCAGCCACTTCACCAGCGGGTCGCGGAGGACGAACCGGTTGTTCGAGTCGCGGGGGAACAGCTTGGGGAACCACACGTCGGCGAGCCGCTTGCCGAAGTTCGGGCTGGCGAGCAGGTCGTCGATGAGCTTCTCGCGGCGGTTCTCGGCCTTGCTGTCGAGGAAGGCCTTGGCCTGCTCGCCGGTGGGGATGACGCCGGTCACGTCGAGGTAGACGCGGCGGACGAACTCCTCGTCGGTGGCGGCGGGCGACGCGGCGACCTTGGCGGCGGCGAGCGCCTTGTCCACCTCGGCGTCGATGATGCGGGCGAGGGCGGCGGCGTCCTTGGGGCCGCTCGGCAGCACGATCGGCTTCACAGGCACCGCGGGGCGGAGCGGCGCCTGCGCGGCGGGGTCGAGCTTGTTCTTGTTCTTGTTCTTCGCCTTCTTGTCCGCCTTCGCGGGGGCGTCCTGGGCGGTGGACAGGTCGCCGGCAACGATGGTGACGCCGAGGGCGACGGCGAACGCGGCGAGGAGGCGGAACGGCTTCATCGGCAAACCCTTGCGGCGACCCACGGGGCGGGCGGCGGGCCGGTTAGGGTATTCAACCCGCGCCCGGGGGGTGGGGTTCCGCGTCGGGGCCGATTTTCGCCCCCGGGCGGGTGGGGAGCGAGAAGTGGCGGGCGAGAGGGGAGCCGGGGGCGTTGTGCCCCCGGCTCACCCTCTGGGGGGGTCGGTGGAAGCGATGAGTCAGTTGGCCGAAAGGGCGTGCGGGCGACGACAGCGGGCCGACAGCCGTGCGGCGAGGTCGAGCATGGCGAGGACGGCGTCGAGCGCGGTGCGGAAGCCGCCGCGGCGGAGGGTGTAGTTCTGCCGCTGCTCGGCGGGCAGGTTCCGCCAGTCGTCGTCGGACAGGACGGCGAGCCGGTCGGCGGCGGTCGGGGTCTCGTACACGTGGTACACGGTCCGCTCCTCGTAGCGGGCGATGAGAAACCGCCCGGGTGGTCGCCAGCCTCTCCCCTCTGGCGAGTCACCCGGGCGGCCCAGTTCGCGGCGCCTCTTACCCGTCCCGCACGGCCCGCCGCTTCTCCCCTCGGCGGGTACGTGGGGCCGACGAGCCGGCCGCGGCCAGCGGGGTGGAACTCGCTCCCAAGAACGACCCCGCTGTGATGAGGACATTATCGCCGCCCCCCGGGCGGCGATCAAGGGTCATTGACGACAAAAATGATCGGCAAAGTACACTTTGTCACTTCAGCTCGGGTTCGGGGCCCCGACGGGGCTTCCGCGACCCGCACACACACGCCGGGGAAACAAGAATCTCGGCCCGACCGATCACCCCCGCCGCTCCGGCGGGGTGGCGTCGCGGATGGCGAGGTGGCGCGTCAGCGCCGTGATCTCGCGCTCCAGCCGCAGGCAGCGCGTGTACAGGTAGAACGCCACCCACAAGCCCCCCAGCGCTGTCAGGTACAGCACCACGTCGGCGGCGCGGCCGATGCCCAGCAGGTTCGCCACCGACTGCAACAGGTTCGGGTCGGCGATCGTCACCGCGGCCGCGGCCCACGCCGCCAGCCGCAGCAGCCGCACCCCGTACGTCAGCGGGGAGCGGCCCCAGCGCAGCACGTCGCGCACGAACAGCGCCGCCAGCACCGACACCGCCGCGATCTGGAAGGGCGTCATTTCACCACCTTGCCGACGAGCAGCTGCCACACGATGCTGAGCGAGTTCCACGAACTCTGCCCCTTCGCCAGCGTCGCCGCCGTGTAGCGGATCGTCACCGGCACCTCGACGTAGCGGAGGTTCAGCCGCCGCACCTCGTCCAGGATTTCCGAGGCGTGCGCCATGCGGTCCTGGCGGATGCGGATGCCGTCGGCGGCGGCGCGGCTCAGGGCGCGGAAGCCGTTGTGGGCGTCCGTGACTTTCACCTGCGACACGATTCGTGTGAAGACCACCGCCGCCTTCAACACCAGCCGCCGCGACGCGGGCATGCCGACGGTGCGGCCGAGGAAGCGCGAGCCCATCGCGATGTCGGCGCGGCCCTCGACCACGGGCGCCAGCAGCGCCGGCAGGTCGGCGGGGTCGTGCTGGCCGTCGGCGTCGAAGGTGACGACGTACTCGGCGCCCTGCTGCAGCGCGAAGCGGATGCCGGTCTGCAGGGCGGCGCCCTGGCCGCGGTTGATCGGGTGGCGCAGCACCCACACGCCCGCCGCACGCGCCACGGCGGCGGTGTCGTCGCGGCTGCCGTCGTCCACGACGACGACGTTCCGGGCGTGTGGCGCCAGCTCGGCGAGCGTGTTGCCGAGCCGCGCCGACTCGTTGTACGCGGCGATCACGACCCACACGCCGGGCGGGGTCATCGGGCCATCTCCGTGAGGCGGGTGAGCTTGGTCGCGGCGGCGGCCGGGCGGCCGCGCACGAGGTCGGCGGCGGCGCGGTACAGCAGGTGAAGGCGCACGACGCGCTTGCCGCGGCCGGCGCGGCGGACGGCCTCCCAGCCGCGGCCGCGCTGCCGCGCCTCGGCGGCGAGTGCGTCGTACAGCGCCGCTTCCTCCTCGAAGCGGAGCAGCGTCTCGGTGTACTCGGCGGTCGCGTTCCCGGCGTGGCGGCGGTAGGCGTAGGCGGTCTCGGGCAGCCCGACGATGGCGTCGCCGTCGGCGAGGAGGCGGGTGAAGAAGTCGAGGTCGAGGACGAACCGCCAGCGCGGGTCGAACCGCCGGTCGCGGAGCGCGGCGGTGCGGTAGCACACCGTCGGGCACATGATGAAGTTGCCGCGCAAGAGCGCCGCGATTCCCGCCGGCCCGGCGAGGCGCGTCGGGCCTGTGGAGCGCGGCGCGATGAAGCCCTTCACCCGATCGACGAGCGAGAACACCGGCCCGCCGGTCGGCCCGATCACAACCGCCCCGCAGTACAGCGCCGCGGCCGTGGGATGCGCCGCGGCGCCGGCGCGCATCACGGCGGCGTAGTTCGGCAGGAGCTCGTCGTCGGCGTGGAGGAGCGTCACGAGCGGCGTGTCGGCGAGCTCCAGGCAGCGGTTCCAGTTCCCCGCCATGCCGAGGGTGTGCGGGTTGCGGCTGTAGCGCACCCGGGCGTCGCCGACGCGCTCGACCACCGCGGCGCCGCTCCCGTCGGGGCTGTCGTCGGACACGACGAGCCGCCAGTCGGGCGCGGCCTGCGCGACGGCGCTGCGGACGGCGCGGTCGAGGTAGTCGGCCCCTCGGTAGAACGGCACGGCGAAGGTGATCACGACCCGCCCCCGGCCCGGCACACGGCGACGAGGATTTCCGGCTCCGCCGTCGCGGGGTACGGCCGCGGGCGGTGGTGCCGCGCGCGATCGACCGGCATCCGCGCCAGCTTCACGAACTGGTGCGACCGCACGGCCAGCTTGCGCGACCAGCGGGCCACGCCGCCGAGGCCGCGAATATACCCCGCGGGGAACAGCGACTGGCCGTACACGGTCACGTCCGGGAACGCCGCGCGGAGCAGCTCGGCGAGCTCGGCGGCGGTGTACTCGCGGACGTGGAACGGGTTGTACGGCCGGTCGCCGATGCCGGTGCCGGGGTTCGTCACGGCGCGGTTCGGCGTCGAGCACACGAACGTGCCGCCGGGCGCCAGCACGCGTCGCGCCTCGGGGGCGAAGCGGGCCGGGTCGTCGAGGTGCTCGACCGTCTCGAACGACACGTACAGGTCGAACGACGCGGCCGCGAACGGCAGGTCGCGCACGTCGCCGGTGCGGTAGCTCAGGTTCCGCGCCGCGTTCGCGTTCGCCGCCTCGACCGCTTCGGGCGACACGTCCACGCCGACGGCCTCGACCGCGCCCGCGGCGGCGAGCGCGGCGGTGCCGTAGCCGGTGCCGCAGGCGGCGTCGAGGGCGCGCTTACCGGCCGCGAGGGCGGCGGCCCAGCGGTAGCGCTCGACGTGCTGGTGGCGCACCCACGGCGGCACCAGGCCGCCCGCGCCGATCCGCTCGACCGACAGGCCCACGGCTCAGTCCCCCTTCCGGGTGACGATAATGCCCAGCGGCGGGCGGCGAAGGACGTGGTTCTCGAAGAGGCACCACGGCAGCGCGGCCAGCGTGACGGCCCCGCCGGCGAGCCGCGCCAGCAGGCCGCGCAGCGGCCCCGAGTACGCCCGCGTCACGCTGCTGCCGCTCACCACGCTCAGCCCCACGACGCCGGCACACCCGAGGGCCGAGTCGGGGAAGAAGCTCACGTCGCCGAACCCGGCGCGGGCGCACGCCCGCCGCAGCCCCTCGCGGGAGGCCAGGGCGACGTGCCGCGGCGCCTCCGTCACGCCGGCCCACCGCTTCCCGAATAGCCGCACCTGCGGCGCGTCCACCAGCGGCGTCGCGGCGACGAGCGTGCCGCCGGGCTTCAGCACCGTCGCCACGTCGGCCAGCAACTGCTCCACGTCGGGCACGTGCTCGATGAGGTGGAACGCCGTCACCACGTCGAACGACGCCGGGGCGTACAGCCGCGGCAGGGCCGTCACGTCGCCGCACTCGGCGGGCACGTTCAGCTCGGCGCGCAGGTACGCGACGGCTTCCGGCTGGAGGTCGAGGCCGTGGACGGCGAAGCCGAGGCGGCGGAACTCGACGAGCCGGAGACCGTGGCCGCAGCCGACGTCCAGCAGCGTGCGGCCGGCGCCGGCGCTGCCGCAGGCGCGGGTGACCGCCTTCACCTGGGCGCGGTACTGCGGGGCGAAGAACAGCCGGTACTCGGCCGCGGCGACGGCCCGGCGGAGGAGCCCGCCGCCGTGGCCGCCGGCGGAGAACGTGTAGACCGGCGGGTAGAAGCCGGGCAACTCGTCGGTGCGCGGCAGCGGGTCGAGCACGGCCGAGCCGCACGCCCGGCAGCGGAGGAACGTCCGCTCGCCGGGGACGTGGCCGAGGCGGTCGCGGACGCCGGTGTAGAGCGTGTCGAGGTCGCGGCCGCCGCAGTAGAGGCAGGCGGGGCGGACGGCGGCGCGGGGCTCGGCGACGGCGGTACTCACGATCGGCTCCCCCGGTAGGCGGCCAGCTCGGCCGGCAGGTACGGCTTCTTCGCCTCGAACAGCCCCACCCGCTCCCGCAGCACCGCCACCTTGTCCGCCGGCCAGCCCGCCCGCTCCGCCGACGCCGCGGCGCGGCGCGCGAACTCGGCGGCCGCGGGGTAGTCGCCCTGCCGCGCCGCCACCAGCGCCGCGGCGTCGAGCGCGGCCGCGTCGTCGGGGCCGTCCAGCCGCCGGGCCCCGGCCGCCATCAGTGCGGCCACCCGCAGGTGGACCGGCTTCGCCGCGTCGGACATGGCCGTTTGCCGGGCCTGCGTCACGAGGGTCGTTGCGAACCCGGGCGACGCCGCCTTCAGCGCCGCGAACGTCTCCGCCGCGGCGGCCTCGTCGCCGGCCCCCGCCTGCGCCGACCCGAGCCGGAACAGCACCCCGGGGTCGGTCGGCTTCGCCGCCCGCGCCACCGTCAGCGGCGGCACCGCCTCGGCCGGCTTCCCCGTCGCCAGCAGCAGCAGGCCGTACAGCTCGCTCACCACCGGGTCGGTCGGCGACTGGGCGTGAACCCCGCGGACGTACCGCACCGCGTCGTCGGCGTCGCCGAGCGCGAACAGCACGTTGCCGAGCGCCACGGCGTTGGCGGCGGTGTTCCGCGGCAGCTGCACCGCGGCCTTGATCTGCGCGTCGGCCTCGGCGAACTCGCCGTGCTGGCGGAGGATGTCGGCGTAGGCGCCGCGCGCCCGCGGGTTGTTCGGCCGTTTCTCGGCGTTGTCCTTGTACAGCTGGTAGTTGCTGCTGTAGTCCTCGTTCCGCACCACCGTCATGGTGCCGAGCAGGATCACCAGCGCCGCCACGACGCCGACCACCGGCCGCGTCGGCAGTCGCATCGCGGGGCCGGCCAGCAGCCCCGCCGCCAGCGCCACCAGGCACGCCAGCGGCAGGTACATGCGGTGCTCGAACGCCACGTCCTGAATCGGCACGATGCTGGAGGTCGGCGCGAGGATCAGGAACACCGCCGCCGCCGGCACCGCCCAGGCTCGGTTGCGGACGACGCCATAGGTCACGACCGCGAGCACCGCCGCGAGCCCGGCGGCGTAGGGCCACACCTCCGCCAGCGAGGAGCGCACCGGCCAGTCGAGGTAGTCCAGCACCTGCTCCGTCGGCCACACGCACAGCCGGAAGTAGTGCCAGATCACCTCCGTCTGCGTCAGTGCGTAGGTGGTCGGCGTCCACAGCTTGACGCCGAGGCCGATCGTCGGCTCGGCCGTGCCCGAGGCAAGACCGCCGAACGTCACCCACACCAGGAAGGCGACCGGCAGGAAGCCGACGGCCAGGTGCGCCCGCCACCGCCGCAGCACGCCGGCCCAGCTGCCGGCCAGGAAGGCGCGGTCGAACAGCACCAGCACCGCGGGCAGCGTCGTCGCCACCTCCTTGCACCCGGCGGACAGCGCCGCCGACAGCGCCGCCGCGGCGTACCACCACCGGCTGGCATCGGGCGTGGCGCCGCGCAGGAAGCACCACACGGCGCCGAGGTAGAACAGCCCCATCCACGACTCGCACCGCTGCACGATGTACGTCACCGACTGCGTGTTGAGCGGGTGGACGAGCCACACCAGCCCCGCCGCGAGGCCGACCCAGCCGGCCGTGGTGTCGTACTTCCCGCCGAAGCGCGGCAGCAGCAGCACGCGGCGGACGAGGTCGACGAGCAGCAGCGTCGCGGCGACGTGGGCGGCGAGGTTGGCGAGGTGGTAGCCGCGCGGGTTGGTGCCGTCGAGCCAGTAGTTCACGGCGAGCGACCAGCCGATGACGGGGCGCGTCCAGAAGACCGACTTCCACGGCCGGCCGCGGTTCGGGTCGCCGAGGAAGACGTTGTCGTCGAACACGAACGCGCCGTGGAGCGAGTTGAAGTACGCGAACAGGGCGCAGAACGCGACCAGCGTGGCGGCGCGGGCGAACCCGGGGGCGGCGGTCGGCGGGGCGGCGGACATGGGGACTCTCGGTCTCGTTCCCGGTCGGAGCGCGGCGGCGGTCGGCCCCGCCGCTACAGCGGCTTCACCCGCACCGCCACCAGGTGGCGCGTCAGGGCGTTCGGCTTCGCCGCCGCGTCGCCCGTCTCGTCCACCACGATCTTCCAGCCCGGGGTCTTCCGCAGCTGCTCGCGCAGGCCGCCGGAGTACTCGGCCTCCACCACCAGCAGGTTCACCCGGTAGCGGTCCAGCACCTCCCACCAGCCCGGGGAGCCGCGGCCGACCACGCCCAGCTCCTCCCAGTAGTCCGGCGGGAACAGGTGCATGTGGGCGTAGGTCACCGGGATCTCGGGCCCCACCTCCCACATCAGGTAGTCGCCCATCATCGGCGTCGCCATCACGGTGCCGACGAACCGCCCGCCCGGGTAGCCGCGCAGCACCGCCCCCAGCTCCGCGTTCCACTCCGCGGCCGGGTCGCCGGGGTGGCGCAGCTGCCGCGCCAGTTGCCACGGCGTCCCCGCCGACACGGCGGTTTCCGGCGGCATCGGCGCCCCGCCCGTGGCCCACGCCCCCAGGCCGGTCCACATGAAGAACGCCCACGCCACCAGCACCGCCAGCGCCGTCTTCCGCAGCGACGGCACCGCCGGCTCGGCCGCCGGCCGGTCCGCCCGCCACCCCGCGATCAGCTCCGCCCAGCGCGGCACGAGCACGAACGGCACCAGCATCGCCCACCAGATC
This sequence comes from Gemmataceae bacterium, assembly GCA_046350095.1. Lineage (GTDB taxonomy): Bacteria > Planctomycetota > Planctomycetia > Gemmatales > Gemmataceae > Urbifossiella. The sequence goes on along the minus strand of JAXMBA010000005.1, from coordinate 444,635 downwards.
ACGAACCGCGTCTGCAGCGCCACGCCGAGGCCGAACGCCAGCAGCAGGAAGGTGTGGCCCGTCGGAAACGCCCGCGGCGAGGCCAGCTGCGTCAGGCCGATCGCCACCAGCGACAGCATGAACACCCAGTGCCAGCCGGCGGCCCACTCGAACCCGAGCGGCCGCCACTCGCTCACGCCGCCGACCAGCGTCGGGTGCGAACTCAGCTCCAGCGTCCGCTTGAACAGCCCCGGCCCGTAGGGGTTCAGGAACGCCACCGCGGCCACGCACAGCACCCACGCCAGCGCCAGCCGGCGGACGCCGTCGTCGTTCCACGGCATGACCCGCGGCTTCGCGGCCAGCAGGTCCACGACGCGCCCGGCGAGCAGCACCGCCGGCACCACCAGTCCGACGACGTAGCTGCCGTGACTGTTCGCCCACACCGCCAGCAGCAGCGGCAGCCCCACCAGCGCCGCGGTACTCAGCTTCTCCCGCGCCAGCGGCAGCAGCAGCAGCGCGAAGTACAGCTCGGCGAACGTCTGCGGCCGGAACACGGCCAGGTTCGACAGGCTCAGCGCCGTCACGAGGCCGACCCCGCCGAGGGCCAGCTTCCACGACTTCGTCTGCCGGAGGAACACGGCCAGCAGTACGACGTACCGCGCCGCGGTGAGCAACCCGTGCTCGACCCGCAGGAACTCGACGCCGCCGGCGAGGCGGTTCACCTCGTCGCCGCCGGCGAGGTTGGCGCCCGCGGCGTAGGCGGCGTACATGGCCAGCTGGGTGAGCGTGTAGAACTGCGTGAACGGCTGGCGGCCGTCCCACCACGGGCTGAACGGCTCGCGGTCCGGGATGCGGCCGTGCTCCACCATCCACTGGCCGTACTTGAGGTGACCCCACACGTCGGTGTGCCACAGCGGGAAGAGCGCGGCGGCGGCGAAGACGGCGGCGACAGCGGCGACGGCCACGACGTGCGCGGTGCGGAGGTAGAACCGTGCCAGCGGCGAGTCGGGGTCGGTGAAGTCGAAGCCGGCCCCGACCCGGTGGCCCGGCTGGGAATGACCAGTTTCGACCGACCCACCACCGGCCGAGGGCGGCGTCGCCTCGTCTTCCGTGGTCAGTGGTGGGTCATTGGTCATTGGTCGTTCCCAGGGTCGTTCCTCACGATCCGCCCCACCGATTCGGTTACTATACCCGCCCCGTCCCCCGCCGCCGCCGCACCCGGCGGAATCCGCACCGCCGGCGCGTCGGCGGGGCGCGCCGTACCGCGATAAGTCGTCCGTTCGATACACGTGATACAGACGGGTGTTAAGTGGCGCGGGCTGAGTGATTCGTGGCGGTTGGGAGGGTCGTGTCGGTTAATCGGACGGTCGGTGATGGGGAATTTGGGAAACTCGTTCCGATTACGGTTGCTCCTGAGGGTTACGCCAGGTAGTTTGCCTGCGAAGTTTCTTCCGACCGCATCAGCTTTCGCACCGGAGCCTGGCTGCCGGCGGTCGGTCGATTGGCCCGCTCCTGTCTCTTTCCAGAGAGGTACTCGCCGTGAGCAACCTGTTCGCCCGCCTGTGGGACGACGACCAAGGCGCCGTGATCTCGAGCGAGCTCGTGCTCGTGCTCGGGATCCTCATCTTCGGTCTGATCCCCGGCCTCGTGGCCCTGCGCAACTCGGTCAACTCGGCCCTGACGACGATCGGCAACTTCCTCGGCCGCATCACGCCCTCGTTCACGTACTCGGGCTACGCGGTCATGGCCCAGGGCGGCGGCAGCACCATCGCCCTCGTCGGCGGCCTGCAGATCAACTACACGACGGTCACCCAGCTGTCGGCCTTCCAGGTCGCCCCGACCACGGTCAACTACCTGGTGGTCCCGCCGGCTCCCTGATTCCCCCTCCGTCCCCGGTCCGGACGGCGCCCGGCGCCGTCCGGTCCCACCCGTTCTTACAGTTGTTCCGGTCGTACGGCTTCGGCCGCCCCCGGGAAATGATCCGGTTGCGGTTTCTCGCGCGGTTGCGTGGACCCTGCCGGCGCTACCTGTTTACAGTGACCGCGGGGTTGTGCCGCGAGTCCTGAAAACACCGACGAGGTTGCACCGTGACGACGCTCCTCTACCGCCTGTGGGACGACGACCGCGGGGCGGTGATCTCCAGCGAACTGATCCTCGTGCTCGGCGTCCTCGTGATGGGTCTGATCCCGGGGCTGGTCGCCCTGCGGAACTCGACCAACTCGGCGCTGACCACCATCGGCAACTTCCTTGGCCGCATCACGCCCTCGTTCACGTACTCGGGCTACGCGGTCATTCCCCAGGGTGGCATCAGCACCGTCGCCGTCGTCGGCGGGCTTCAGATCGACTACGTGACGGCGAACCAGCTGTCGGCCGTCCAGGTCGAGCCGGTCGACACCGACTTCGAGTACCCCGGCCCGATCTACGTGTCGCCCGCGCCCTGACGGCCCGGTCGTGCCGCGCGGCGCGGATGCGCGGCGCGGCCGCGCCGTCGGCGTGCTCGTGCGGCCCGGCAGGACCGCCCCGGCCCCACCCCGGGCGGCCCGGAATCGATCACTTTCCCGCAAGTCGGGGGCGGCGCCGACACGGGCCGCGGTCATAGTGGCGGGTAGATACCACCGGCCTAACCCGCCGGGGGCGAGCCACCCGCGAGACCGCCCCGATGCCCCGACTCCTCCGCCGCCTCTGGGCGGACGACACCGCCGCCGTGATCTCCACCGAGCTGGTGCTCGTCCTCGCCATTCTGGTCTTCGGCCTGGTCCCGGGCCTCGTCGCGCTGCGGAACTCCGGCATCGCCGCGCTCACCAACCTGGCCAACATCGTCCGCGTGATCTTCCCGAAGGTCACGTTCTCGGAGGTGAGCCCCGGCAACCCGAACTCCGGGTACGTGGTGCAGATCAACCCGGAAACGAACGTCGTGCCGTACACCGGCGCGCAGGCGATGCCGACGGTGGTGGCCGTCCACCCGGTCGCCCCGGCCCCCTGAGCAGGCGACCGCGACCATGACGTTCCCCGCCCCCGGGTTCGCCTGGGCCTTCGCCGCCCTGCTGCTCGCCGGCCTGTCGGCCGCCTGCTGGCACGACCTGCGGACCCTGCGCGTCCCGAAGCCGGTGACGCTCGGGCTCCTCGCCGGCGGCGTGCTGATGAACCTGATCCGCGGCGCGTGGGTCGGTGCCGACGGGGCGGAAGCCTGGAGCCTCGGCCCGAACGGGGCGGCGGTCGGGGCGCTTGACGGATTCCTGTTCAGTCTGGCGGGGTTCGCCGTCGGGTTCGGCGTGTTCTTCGTCTTGTGGGTGTTCGGCGTCGGCGGCGGCGGCGACGTGAAGCTGGCGGCCGCGGTCGGCGCGTGGGTGGGGCCGAAGCTGTTCCTGTTCGTGCTGGCGGTGGCCCTGGTCGCGGTGACCGTGCTGACCCTGGCCCGCATGACGGGGGCGCTGCTGCGAGGGCGGCCGGGCCAGGGGCTGCGGGCGAAGGCGGCGCCGTGGCGACTGCTGAGCTTCTCCCTGCCGATGACGCTCGGCGTGATCGTGCTGCTGGTTCTGATGGTGTTGCCGATTCAGGTCCGGCTGGTCCCCGCGGGGGGCTAGTGGAGTTCGTTCCACGGAGGGACGGGGTTCGACCGGGTTCGTGGCTCTCGGGGGGTCCGCCATGCGCGGGTCGCTGTTGGCGGTGGTGGCGATCGCCGTCGTTCTCGGGCTCGGGGTCGTGGCCCTGGTCCGCACCATGGGCTGGCTCAGCCCGCCGGCCGCCGTGGTGGCGCCGCCGCCGCCGCCCGCGCCGCCGCCGCCCGCGCCGCCGCTGCCGCAGGTCGTGGTCTACAACCTCCACCTGACCCCCGGCGACTCGCTGGACGGGCAGTACGTGAGCGTCCGCCAGCTGCGGCCCGACGAGCAGAAGGAGTACGACGCGAACAAGGCCGACTACCTGCCGCCGTCGCGGGCCACCGCGGCGTTCCGGTACGCGGCCAAGAGTGTCGTCGCTGACACGCCGCTGAAGGCGTCCGACCTGGCCCCGGTGAAGCGGCCCGAGCCGCTCGCCGCCCGCCTCGCCCCCGGCACCCGGGCCATCGACCTCGGCCTGCCGAAGGAGCTGGCGGCCGGCGGTCTCATCGCCACCGGCGACTGGGTGGACGTGCTCATCCTGACGGACGTGGCCCGGACGGACAGCGCGGCGAAGGTCCCGCAGGCCGGCGTGCTGGTGCAGTCGGCGCCGGTCATCGCCAAGCGCTCGTCGCTGTTCACCATCTTCGCCCCGCCGCAGGACGGCCTGATCGGCCACACGCTGGCGGTGAACCCGTACCGCGCCGCCCTGCTGGACTACGCCCGGTCGGTCGGCACGCTGAGCCTGGTGCCGGTGTCCGCCGCCCAGAAGCAGCGGCTGGACGAGCTGCGGGCGCGGGCGATGGAGGAGCCGACGAAGACGCTGCTGGCGATCCCGTTCGCGGAGCCGGGCAGCCCCGAGTACCGCGACGAGCAGGACCGCATCGCCCGGTACGCCCGCGGCGAGCTGTCGGTCGGCCGGGCGGACCTGGCCCGGCTGCTGCAGCTGGCCCCGCCGGCCCCGAAGACCCCGGCCGTGCAGATCGAGCTGTACCGCGGCACCGCCCGCGCCGGCAACGCGACGTTCTCCCCCGCCGACCCCGGGTTCGAGTACGTGTTCAGCAGCCCGACCGGCCCGGGCAACACGCCCGCCCCGGGCACCACGGTCCGCCCGGTGGCGGCGCCGCCGAAGAACTGACTGAAGGGGTGACGGGGTGACGGGGTGACGAGACCGGGGTTTTGCTCACCCCTCCACCCCGTCACCCCGTCACGCGGTTCCGATCCCCTGCCACCGACCCCCGTACACCGATGTCACGCGAAGACACGCGGTTCCTCACCTTCAAGGACGAGCTCCACCGGGCCGTGGTGGACGTCGCCGACCTGTCCCGGCTCGACACCTGGGACCGCCCGCGCCTCCGCCGCGAGGTCGAGGGGCTGGCCCGCCGCCTCGCCCCGCAGGTGGACCGCGGCATCCCCGCCGCCGACCGCGAGCGCGCCGTCGAGGAGGTGGTGGACGAGGTGTTCGGCCTCGGCCCGCTGGAGCCGCTGCTGGCCGACAAGAAGGTCACCGAAATCCTCGTGAACGCCCCCGACCAGGTGTACGTCGAGGTCGGCGGCAAGCTCCGCCAGACGCGCACCCGGTTCGTGGACAAGGCCCACCTCACGCGCGTCATCCAGCGCGTCGCCTCCCGCGTCGGCCGCCGCGTGGACGAGAGCAGCCCGATGGTGGACGCGCGGCTGCCCGACGGCTCGCGCGTCAACGCCGTGCTGCCGCCGCTGACGCTCGACAGCCCGGTGCTGTCGATCCGCCGGTTCGGCGAGGCGTTCACCCCGGACGCGCTGCTCGCCAACAGCACGCTGACGCCGGAAATCCTGAACTTCCTCGCCGCCGCCGTCGCCGCCAAGACGAACATCCTGATCTCCGGCGGCACCGGCGCCGGCAAGACGACGCTGCTGAACGTGCTGAGCCAGTACATCCCCCGCTCCGAGCGCCTCGTCACGATCGAGGACGCCGCGGAACTCAAGCTCCGGCAGCCGCACGTCGTCCGCATGGAGACGCGGTCGGCGAACCTGGAAGGCGAGGGCCAGGTGACGCAGCGCGACCTGCTCCGGAACGCCCTCCGCATGCGGCCGGACCGCATCATCCTGGGCGAGGCCCGCGGCCCGGAGGCCGTGGACATGCTGCAAGCCATGAACACCGGCCACGAGGGCTCGCTCACCACCGTCCACGCCAACGACGCTCGCGACGCGCTGAGCCGGCTGGAGCTGATGATCGGCCTCGCCGGCGTGGACCTGCCGTCGAACGTGACGCGCGGCTACATCGCCTCGGCGTTCAGCCTGATCGTCCACGTGTCGCGGCTCGCCGGTGGTGCCCGGCGGGTGACGCGGGTCGCCGAGCTGCGCGGGCTGAAGGGCGACAAGTACCGCGTCCGCGACATCTTCCGGTTCGAGCAGACGGGCGTGGTGGGCGGCGACGCGGTCGGCTCGTTCCGCGCTACCGGGTACGCCCCGACGAAGCTGCTGGACCGCCTCGCGGCCGCGGGCAAGGGCGTGGACGGCCGGCTCTTCGACGACCGGCCGCTGCTGGAAATCCTGCCGACGGCCGGCGACAACGGGTTCCACGACGACGCGGTCCCCGACATCGAACTGACCCGCGAGGTGGAAGGTGAGTGACCTCCTCCGCCCGGTGTTCGTGCCACTGAACGCCATGCCGCCGTGGGCCGCCGCCGCGCTCGTGGTGCTGGCCGTGGTGCTGCTCGCCGTGGTCGTTTACGTGCTGCTGGCCGGCGCCGGCGGGCTGGTGCGGCGCCGCGAGCCCGACGACGGCCCGAGCCTCGCCGACATGGCCGAGCCGTACCTCCGCGCCCGCCGCGGCGTCGGCCGCACCGACGCCGACTTCGACCGCCTGGCGGAAGGCACGCAGCTCGGCCTCACCGGCGAGAGCGCGGCCGGCTGGATTCTGCTCGGCGGCGCCGCCGCCGCGGTGCTGGCCTACCTGCCGACGTTCGACGAGTTCTACGCCCTGATCGCGGCGCTGCTCGGCGGGCTGGCGGTGTTCCTCGTGCTGTGGACGATGAGCAACCGCCGCCGCCGCGCCATCCAGGAGCAGCTGCCGGACGGCCTGTTTCAGCTGTCGCGCTCGCTGCGGTCGGGCCTGAACCTGCCCGCGTCCCTCCGCGAGACGGCGAGCTACATCCCGACCCCGCTGAGCGGCCTGTTCGGCCGGCTGGCGGCGGCGCTGTCGCTGGGCGAGTCCACGCGGCACGCCGTGCGGCGCGTCGCGGACTCGGCGCGGGTGACGGAGTTCGACCTGTTCGCGGAGGTGTTGGCGCTGCACGCCGAGAGCGGCGGCAACCTGCCGGCGATGCTCGACCGCCTCGCCGCTTCCGTCCGCGACCGCAACCAGTACCGCGGGTACTTCCGGTCGGTGACGACGCTGGCGCGGATCGGGGCGTACTTCGTGGCGCTGTCGGCGCCGGCCGCGTTCGTGCTGTACCTGGTGTTCCAGCCGGAGATGCTGGAGCGGTTCGTGAACGAGCCGGTGGGCCAGAACATGCTCATCGCGGCGGTGGTGTTGGAGGTGCTCGGGCTGGTGTGGATCACCCTGCTGCTGCGGCGGCAGGACGACTATTGACCCAGGCGTCGGGGGGCCGGCGGCGGGAAGCCGCCGCCCCGTCCCCCGACTGCTGTCGCCGGACTCCTGTCCCCTGACTCCTGGCTCCTCATGGCCGAATACGCCCTCCTCGGACTCGTCTTCGCCGTGACCACGTCCGTCGCGCTGCTGGCGCTGGCGACGATGGCGCTGTTCCGGCGGCGCGAGGTGATGCCCGACGACCCGCCCGCGCCGCGCGTCTTCGGCCCCTTCACGCCCCTCGCCGCCGCCCTCCTGCCGCAGACCCGCGCCGGCCGCGACGCCGTCGCCGCGGACCTCGTCCGCGCCGGCTTCTTCGAGCCGACCGCGGAGGTGAACTTCACCGCCGTGCGGGCCGTGCTCACGTACCTGCCGCTGACCGGCGGGATCGCCGGGGCGTTCCTGACCGACGGCGAGATCTCGCTGGCGTACTTGCTGTTCGCGCTCGTGTTCGGCGTGCTCGGGTACGCCGTGCCGCGGCTGGCGCTGTCGCTCGCCGCCGACGCCCGCAGCGAGCGGATCCGCCGCGGCCTGCCGATGCTGATGGACACCCTCGGCCTGACGCTCTCGACGGGCGCGACGCTCCCCGCGGCGCTGGCGTCGAGCGGCGAGGCCGTGCGCCGCGGCTACCCGGAGCTGGCCCACGAGGTGCGCGTGGTGCTGGCGCAGGCGGAGCTGCGAAGCCTGTCCGACGCGCTGGACCGGTGGCGCCGCCGCCAGCCGATCCCGGAACTGGGGAGCCTGGTGTTCCTGCTGAGCCAGGCCGACCGGCTCGGGGCCGACATCACCCGTGGCCTGTGGGAGCTGTCCGCGAGCCTGCAGGTGACGGCGCGGCAGCGGGCCGAGGCGGCGGCGAACCGGGCCAACTTCTACATGTCGTTCCCGACGGTGCTGTGCCTGCTGATCGCGGCGGCGCTCGTGATCGCCGGCCCGGGGGTCGTGCAAGTGATCGAGTCGAACCGGCTGGTGGACCGGTACATCGAGGACGCGCAGGAGCAGGAGCGGAAGCTGCAAGCGGAAGCCAAGGCCGGCCGGCCGATCGTCCCCGCGCCGGCGCAGCCGAAGGAGCCGAGCCTGTAGCGGGTGCGGCTTCCCGCCGGGCCGGCGGGCGGGTAAGCTGGCGGTGGACTGAGGACCCGCGAATGAACGCTACCGCCACGCTCGACACTGTCCGCGCCTGGCCGCTCGACGACCAACTCGATCTCGTGTTCCGCCTGTGGGACCACATCGCCGACGACGGTTGGCGGCCGACCCCGCCGCCGGAGTTGCTCGACGAACTCACCCGCCGGTTGGCCGCGCACGACGCCGACCCCTCCCGGGCGCGGACCTGGGAGCAGGTTCTCGCTCACGTGCAGCGGCCACGCGGATGACGGCGGTCAATCACCTCCCGCTTCTTCAAGCTCCTCGTACCAGTCCGAGTGGTCGCAGTCGGCCGCATGATCGCACGCGTCGCAATGCCCGCATTGCCGGCAGACGCTTTCGGCGCGCTGGCCGCAGTGACGACATTCGGGGCAACAACAGCACTCGCCACAACAACCACAATCGTGGCATGTCGCTGCCCGTTCCTCGCAGCGAAAGCACACTTGGTCGTCTTCGAGCATGATTCGCCCTCGGCGCCCGCTTGCGGGGCCCGCGCCCCACGTCGGGCCTCGCAAAGCCTCGACCCGACCTAAGAAGCCTCCCGGCCCGCGCTGCTACTGTCAACCCGCCCCCAGGGTACGACTCACGCCCGCGTTTCGCTACAACGCCCCGCATGACCACCCCCCCGCTCGTGCTCGTCACCGAAGACTCCGACGCCGCCCCGCTGGCGTGGCTGAAGCAGAACGCCCGCGTCGTCGAGGCTGCCCCCGACACGCCCGATTTCGACGCCGCCCTGCCCCACGCCGTCGGCCTGGTGGTGCGCACCTACACCCGCGTGACCGCGGCGCTGCTGGCCCGCGCGCCGAAGCTCAAGGTCGTCGGCCGCGGCGGCGTCGGGCTCGAAAACATCGACGTGCCGGCCTGCCGCGCCCGCGGCGTCGAGGTCGTGTACACGCCCGACGCCAACACCCTCGCCGTCGGCGACTTCGTCGTCGGGTACATGCTGCAACTGCTGCGGCCGTGGGCGTTCTTCCGCGACAAGGCGTACACACCGGCCGAGTTCAAACGGGTGCGGAACGAGCAGCGCGGCGTGCAGCTGAACGAACTCACGCTCGGCGTCCTCGGCATGGGCCGCGTCGGCCGCCGCGTCGGGCACGTCGTGGCGAACGGCTTCGGTATGCGCGTCATCTACCACGACCTGCTCGACGTGCGGCCGCACCTCACCTTCGCCGCCGAGGCCGTGGACCCGCCGACGCTGTTCCGCGAGGCCGACGTGCTGACGCTCCACACCGACATGCGGCCGGGCAACGAGCACCTCGTGGGCGCGCCGCAGCTGGGGCTGATGAAGCCGACGGCGGTCCTCATCAACGCCAGCCGCGGCGAGGTGCTCGACGCCGCGGCGCTGGCGGCGGCGCTGCGCGCGAAGCGGCTCGCCGGCGCCGCCGTCGACGTGTTCGACCCCGAGCCGCCGGGGCCGGACTTCCCGCTGTTGGGGCTGGACAACGTGCTGCTGACGCCGCACATGGCGGCGCGGACGTACACGGCGGTGGAGAACATGAGCTGGGTGGTGCGCGACGTACTCGGCGTGATCGCGGGCCGGCCGCCGCAGTTCCCCGCGCCGTGACCGGCTTCCGACCCCCCGAGCCCCCCATGCCCGCGCGGCCGCGGCTCCTGTTCGTCACCGGGAAGCTGGCCGAGCCGGCGCTGCGCCGCACCCTCGCCGACCTCGCCCCCCGCGCCGGCTTCGAGCCGCACGTCGCCGTCCTCAACATCACTGTCGCCGCGCTCATGACGACCGCCTGGGTCGCCCGCCGCCTCGCCGTGCCGGAAGGCACGGAGCGCGTCATCCTCCCCGGCTACTGCCGCGGCGACCTGGCCGACCTCGCGGCGCTGGGCGTGCCAGTGGAACGGGGACCTAAAGAGTTGCGCGACCTGCCCGAGTTCTTCGGCAAGGCGGCCGGCCCGCCGCCGGGGTACGGCGCGTTCGACATCGACATCCTCGCCGAGATCAACCACGCGCCGCAGAAGCCGCTCGATGTCGTGCTCGCCGAGGCGCGCCGCTACCGGGACAGCGGCGCCGACGTGATCGACCTCGGCTGCGACCCCGGCGGTATCTGGGCCGGCGTCGGCGACTGCGTCCGCGCCCTGCGAAGTGAAGGCTTCCGCGTCTCGATCGACAGCTTCGACCCGGCGGAAGTCGAGGCGGCGCTCGCGGCCGGGGCCGGGCTGGTGCTGAGTGTCAACGGCACGAACGTCGAGCACGCCCGCCGCTGGCACGAACACTTCCCCGGCGTCGAGGTCGTGGCCACGCCCGACACGCCGGCCGACTTCGACAGCCTGGAGCGCACCGCGGCGCAACTCTCGGCGTGGGGCGTGCGGCACCGGCTCGACCCGATCCTGGAGCCGATCGGCTTCGGGTTCGCGGCGTCGCTCGGCCGTTATCTGGAGGCGCGGCGGCGATTCCCAAGCGCCGAGATCATGATGGGCGTCGGCAACCTCACCGAGCTGACCGACGCCGACACCGCCGGCGTGAACGTGCTGCTCGCCGGCTTCTGTCAGGAGGTCGGCATCCGCAGCGTGCTGACGACGGAGGTGATTCCGTGGGCGCGCTCCGCGGTGAAGGAGTTCGACCTGGCGCGGCGGCTGGTGCACCACGCGGTGCGCGAGAAGGTGCTGCCGAAGCGGCTCGAACCGAACCTGGTGCTGCTCCGCGACCCGAAGGTCCACGAGCAGGGCGAGGCGGCGCTGGCCGAGCTGGCGGCGCGCGTCACCGACAAGAACTACCGCGTGTTCGCCGAGCGCGGCGAGATTCACGTCCTGAACGGCAGCGTGTACCTGCGCGGCGGCGACCCGTTCGAGGTGTTCGCGCGGCTGCTCGCGGCCGACCCCGGGCTCGACGCGGCGCACGCCTTCTACCTCGGCTACGAGTTCGCGAAGGCGGTGACGGCGCTGACGCTCGGCAAGGGCTACACGCAGGACCAGGCGCTGCGGTGGGGCTTCCTCACGGTGCCGGAGAAGAGTCGGCACTGAAGCCAATTTTTGACAGGATGAACAGGACGAAGCAGGATGGAAAACAAAGACAGAATTCGATTTAAATCATGTCTTTGTTTTCTATCCTGCCTCGTCCTGTTCATCCTGTCAAAAATCTCTTCGTCTCACCACAGCGCCTCAGCGACCTTCGCCGGGTCCGCGTCCACGATCCGCAGCACGTCGGCGGCGCCGTGGGCGTCCCAAATCTGACGCGCCGGCTGGTGGAGCGCCCGCACCTGCTCCGTCGTCAGCGGCGCCCCCGTCGGGCCGACGCCGCCGCCGATCACGACGCGCCGCGGGGCCGCGAGCGCCGCCAGGTGCGCCACGTCGCCGACGTCCCGCAGGATGCCGGGGGCGAACGTGCCGAGCCGCTGGTTCTGGTACGGCGCGTCGGTCACGAAGCTGGCCAGCGTGTTCACCGCCGCGACCTTCGTGATCCGCGAATCCGTCGCCGCGGCGGCCAGCGCGACGAGCCCGGCCGGGCCCTCGCCGACCACGACAACATCGGGCGGCAGCTTCCGCTCCTGTTGCTCGATCAGGTCGAGTTGCCGCCGCACGTCCACCACCCACTGGCCGAGGAGCGGGCGGCCGAGCCAGAGGCCCCACTCCGCCGAATTGTGGTCCGGGCTGCGGCCGACGCGGTCCCCCTTGGGGGCATCCGGCCCGGTCCCCCGCGGGGCGAGCCGGACCAGGTAGGTGCCGTCCGCCCGGAGCGCCGGCAGGAGTTTGCTGTCGGCGGTCGCGGCCGGGCCGTCGAGCCCGACGACCACGACCAGCCGTTTCCTCCCGACCGGCTCGTACGTTGCCAGGGCCACCGCCCCCGGCTCGGACTCGAACGGCGCCAGGCCGTTCTGCGGCGGGCTGAACCGCACCGGCCCGCCCTTCGGCAAACCGCCGAGCGTCTTCTCGGCCAGCGTCTTGCGGCGGGCGTCGGCCCACGCCCGCCAGTTCACCTCGCCGTTCGGCGGGTCGATCGCCGCCAGCAGCTTCTTCGCCTCGGCGGCGGCGAAGCGTGGGATCGTGACGTAATCCTTCGGGCGCGAGTCGCCGGGCCAGCAGCGGAGCGCCTCGGGGTCTTCGGTCTGGAACGCCGGCTCCGGGATCGGCGTGCCGTCGCCCTCGCCGCGGAGGTGGAGCGCCATCCACCCGTACATCTCCTCGCGCATCGCCTTGCTGTAGTCGTGACCGCTGTCGAAGATCGCGTGCTTGACTGCCCCGCCCTTCTTGAACACGTCGAACACCGGCCGCGCGAACGCCAGCGACTTCTTCGCCTCGTCCACGCTGAACTGCCGGGCGTCCTTCGTGGCGCTCACCACCATCAGCGCCCGCGGCGCGACCAGCCCCAGCACGGCGCCTTCCTCGGTGAACCGCAGCGCCCCCGGCACCACCTCGCACAGACAGCACGCGGCGCCGAGGTACGCCTGGTAGTTGCCGACGGAGCAGACCGGCACCACGGCCTTGAACCGCTCGTCCATCGCGCCGGCGTACATCGTCTGGTTGCCGCCGCCGCTGGCGCCGGTGATGCCGATCCTCGCGCCGTCCACCTGCGGGAGCGACTGCAGGTAATCGACGGCCCGCATGTTCTCGTACACCTGCAACCCCGACAGCGGCAGGCCGACGGGCAGCAGCGTCGCGGCGGTGGTGTCGCCGTGGTACTCGCCCAGCGCCGTTCCCACCGCGCGCTCGCCGGCGCCGAAGGCGTCCACGCACAGCACCACGAACCCGAGCTTCGCGGCGCCAATGCAGCGCGACTGCACCACGGGGTCTTGCTTGGCGCCCTTCCAGTGGCCGTGCACCATCAGGATCGCGGCGCGCTTGCTGCTCGACGTTGCGCCGGCCGGGAGGTACAGGTTCGCGGGCATCCGCACCCCGGGCCGCGTCTGGAAGCTGACCTTCTTCACGACGTAGCCGTCGCGCACGAGCTCGCCGTGCTCCTGCGGGTCGAGCGGGCACTTCTCCGCGGGGAAGCCGCCCCACGCGGCCGTGAGGTCGGCGCGGAGCTGCTTCGCGCGGGCGTCCCACTCGGCGACGCTATCCGGCGGCCGGTCGGCGGCGCGGAGGGCGGCGGCCTGTGAGCGGACGAAGTCGAGGTAGTCGGCGGGCGCGGCGGGCGCCGCAGCAGCGAGTACGAGGAGGGGCAGGACGTGGCGCATGGGGCGGCTCCGGGGGGCAGGCCGCCAGCATACCCGAGGGGTGAGCCGAAAGCGACGCCTACGCCGGCGCGGCGGCGCGGGCCGGTGCCGGCCGGGTCACGTCCGCCCCGGGTGTCGTCGTTCGGGCCGATTTCATTGTGTGTACGGCTCCCCCCCGGGGGGTCGAGGCACGAATTGAGTCAAATACACAAATATATGTCATTCCGACGCCGCAGCGGTCGGCCCGGCGCGAAGCGTTGCCCGGCCGGGACTTACGGCCGACAGCGGCGCATCGACCCGGCGAGCCGGGCCGTTGATCACGCGCCGCGCGTCAGCGTCCGGGCCAGCGCCAGCCGCGTCACGTTCGCCAGGAAGTCGTAGTCGAGCGTGTCGGGGGTATCGGTCGGCTGGTGGTAGTGGCGGTTGCGGAACTCGCTCGTGTCGGTCCACATCAGCGCCGGCAGGCCGGCCCGCCAGAACGGCGCGTGGTCGCTCCGGTGCAGGTGGTCCACCCGCGCCTCGATGCCGAGGTACATCTTCAGCGCCAGCACCGGGAAACCCGGCAGGTACGTCGCGGCCAGCCGCACCAGCTCCTCCGCCACCGCGTTCGAGTGGCGGTTCGCCAGCAGGCCCAGGAAGTCGCCCACGTCCGGCGCCAGAAACCCCGGTAGGCCCGGCGGCATCCGCTGGCTCTTGGGTGCGGTCGTGCGGAAGCCCACCATCTCGAACACGTGCGCCTCGCCCACCGCGCCCGCCGGCAGGTCGGCGACGTACTCGGTGCTGCCGAGCAGGCCGTCTTCTTCGCGGTTGAACAGCACGATCCGCACCGGCCCGACGTCGTGGTCCGTCAGCAGGCGGGCGCACTCCAGGCACGCGGCCACGGCCGAGGCGTTGTCGTCGGCGCCGGGCGTGCCGGGGACGGAGTCGTAGTGCGCGCCGAGCAGCAGCGCGGGGCCGTCGCCGCCGGCCGACGCGACGACGTTGCCGAACCGGCCGTGCAGGGACGGGGTGTAGCCGAGGGTGCGGAGGTATTGGAGGAGCAGATCGCGGGCGCGGGTGTTGGCGCGGCGGTCGGCGTAGGGGCGCCGGAACGACAGGAGATCGACGAGCCCGCGGAGGCGGTCCGGGGACACGGCGGCGAGCGCGGCGGCGACGGCGGCGTCGCTCGGCCGCGGGCGGCGGTTCGCGGAGCTGGCGACGTGTATGGGTCGGCCTCCGGCGTGGGCGTCAGCGATTGTACGCCGCCCACACCGCGTCCAGCGCAGCCCGCTCCCGGAACGTGTCGCCGGACATGATCGACTCGATCGGCAGCCCGTCCTCGGGGTCGGCGCCGTCGTACAGCCCGCCGACGCCGCGGTAGGTGGGTAGGCCGGAGTCGGCCGAGAGCCCGGCGCCGGTGACGAACAGGACGCTCCGCGCGCCGCGGAGGAGGGAGGCGGCCTCATCAATCGCGGCGTCGGTGGGGGTGATGGCGGACATGGGTGAGCCCGGTGCGTGTCAGGACGCCCGCGCCTCGCCGACCGGCTGGCGGGCGAGCAGTTCCGCCCGGTGGCGGCGGGCCACGTCGAGGAGTTCGTCGTCGTCGAGGTCGCCGAGACCGCGGCCGTGGTACACCTCGCCCAGGAAGCCGAGGTGGGCGACGAGTTGGCCCAGGCGAAGGTCGGGGCCGAGCGCCCACACCTCGGCCAGCGCCGCCAGAGTCGCCCGCTGTGCGTCCGGGGTCATGGGAGGAGGTCTCCGATCTTGGGATCGGCGGCGAACGCCCGGGGGAGCCGGCCGATCACCTCGACCCGGATGAGGACGCCCGGGGCCAGTTTGGCGACGCGGGTCGCCCGGGTAACGCCATTGTACAGCAGGAGGACACCGTCCGTGCCCTCGTACACCCACGGCGGCGGCATCCCGGCCGTCGAGGCCCCGAACCGGGAGATTTGTCGAGCCAGTTTCGCCGGGTCGGCGCCCTGCCGGCGGCTCGGCGGGACGCGGAGCTCACGCGGGTCCACGTCGCGGAAGTCGGGCATTCGGGAAGTGTAGCGAAGAAATGCAGCGAGCGACCCGGCGCCTGACGGCGGGCCGCTCGCCTGCGATCACCAACACGTCACACCGCCGCCATCACCAGCGCGCCGTTCTGGCCGCCGAAGCCGAAGCTCGTGCTCAGCCCGTAGCGCACCCGGCCCTCGCGGGCGGTGTTCGGGATGTAGTCCAGGTCGCACGCCGGGTCGGGGTTCTTCAGGTTGATCGTCGGCGGGTACACCTGCGTGTGCAGGCTCATCGCCAGCGCCGCCGCCTCGATCGCGCCGCTCGCGCCGATCGAGTGGCCGATCATGCTCTTGATGCTCGACAGCTGCACCTCGCGCGACCGCTCGCCGAACACCCGCTTCACCGCCGCCGTCTCCATCGCGTCGTTCAGCTTCGTGCTCGTGCCGTGGGCGTTGATGTAGCCCACGTCGCGGTGGTCCACCTTCGCCTCGTCCAGCGCCGCCGCGATCGCCCGGGCGCCGCCGCGGCCGTCCGGGTCCGGCTTCGTCACCGAGTAGGCGTCGAAGGTGCTCCCCCAGCCCTTCACCTCGGCGTAGATCGGGGCGTTCCGCGCCTTGGCCCGCTCGTACTCCTCCAGCACCAGCACCGCGGCCCCCTCGGCGATGACGAACCCGTCGCGCAGCCGGTCGAACGGCCGGCTCCGCTCCTCCGGCGGCAGCGCCCCCTGCTTGCTCAGGGTGCCGAGCGCGGTGTACGCCAGCAGCATCAGCGGGTCGATGCGGCTGTCGGCGCCGCCGCACAGCATCACGTCGGCGTCGCCGCGGCTCACCAGGCGGAAGCCCTCGCCCACGGCCTGCGTGCCGGCGACGCACGCCGTGACGACGGTGTTGTTGGGCCCCTGGCAGTTGAACGCCATCGAGATGTGCGCCGCCACCATGTTCGGCAGGTACTTCAGCAGCCACAGCGGGAACATCTGCGGGTCGCCGCCGCCGGCCGGGAGCTTCGTGGGGTCGAAGCCCTCCTCCTGGCAGGCGCGGGCCAGCAGCGGGGCGAGCTCGCCGAGGTCCATCGGGATGAGCCCGGCGCCCATCACGACGCCGAGCTTGGCGGGGTCTTCGGCGGCGATGTCGAGGCCGCTGTCGCGGACGGCCAGCCCGGCGGCGCCGATGCCGAACCGCGCGGCCCGGCCCATCACCTTCACGCTCTTGCGGAAGGCGTGGGGGATGAACGGCTCGGGGTCGAAGTCGTGGACCTCGCCCGCCACCCGGATGGGGTGGTTCGACGCGTCGAACGAGCGGATCGGCCCGATGCCGCTGTGCCCGTCGATGCAGCCCTGCCAGAAGGCGTCTTTGCCCACCCCGTTGGGGGCGACGACGCCGACGCCGGAAATCACCACCCGACGCATGACGGTCCCCTGGTCGGCCGCCCTCGCCTCGTCCGTGAGAGGGGCCGGCACGTCACGCTTCCCCGTCGCCCGCCGCGGCGTCCGGCCGCGCCCGTGGGGCGACTCGTTGTTGATCGGCAACCTCCGGGCCGACGCGTTACCGAAACCACCCAGCTTCCCCACCCCCTCCATATCTACCCCGTTCGGCGGAACCCTTCAATCCCCCAAACCTTTGCCGGGCTGAACGTCAGACACATCCGGCGCGACCCGGGGCGGCACAACCGCTACAACCCGTCGGGTGCTGCCGCCCGCGGCGCCCGCGCCGCCACGCCGCGGGCGGCAGAACGAGACGGGCAAACCCCGGGCGCCTCGCGCCGCAAACCCGCGCGCCGTTTCCGAAACCCCGCCCCGCGGCGCGGCGCGTCCGTTATAATCTGGGCAGGCGGGCGCCTCCGCCCCGCCGCGCGAAGGACGCCACCCCGATGACCCGCACGGCCCGCCTGCCGCTGTTGGCCGCCCTCGCCGCGGCCGCCGGCGGGCTCTTCAGCCCCCCCGCCCGCTCCCAGAACGCCGCCGACGTCCGCACCACCGAGGGGATGATCGTCGCCGTGCCGAGCCCGGTCACGTCCGAGGGCGTGCAGCGGATCAAGAACCAGGTCGAGGCGCGCGTCAACAACCCCGCCCGGCCGGTCAAGACCGTGGTGTTCGAGTTCACGCCCGGCGGCAAGGACGCCGCCAACACCAGCTTCGGCGCCTGCTACGAGCTGATGCAGGTGATCGACCGGTTCAAGGCCGGCACCACCACCGTCGCCTTCGTCACCGGCAAGGCCACCGGCCACACCGTGCTGCCGGTCCTGGCCTGCCGCGAGCTCGTGATGGCCCGCGGCGCCACGCTCGGCCCCGTGGCCGCCGACGGCGTCGCCGCCCTGGGGCCGGCCGAGCTCGCCGCCTACGACGCCATCACGAAGGACCGCAAGCTGCCGGCCGCGGTCGTGCGGAAGTTCTTCGACAAGGACGTGCGGCTCGTCCGCGCCCAGGCCAGGCCCGGCGTCGAGCCCGGCGGCGTGCAGTACGTGGACGCGAACAACAAGGCCGACATGGCGCGGGTGGTCGGCGGCGGGGAGGCGGTCGAGTTCGCACCCGACGGGCAGGTCGCCGCCTACTCCGCCGACCAGGCGCGGCAACTCGGCCTCGCCGCCGGCGTGCTCGACACCCGCGCCGACGTGGCCGAGGCGTACAACCTGCCGCCGGGCGTGGTCGTCGAGACGACCCTCGACCGCGCCCCGGACGCCTACAAGTTCACCCTCGCCGGCGACGTCGACGGCGGCACCCGCGAGGCCGTCGGCCGCATCGTCCGCGACGTGAAGCGGAAGAAGGGGAACGTGCTGTTCCTCACCCTCGCCGCGACCGGCGGCGACCTGTCGGCGGCGCGCGGCCTCGCCGACGACCTGCGCGACGCGGCCCAGGGCGAGGACGGCGTGCTCGTGGTCGGCTTCATCCCCGACTCGGCGCCGGACGCGGCCGCGTTCGTGGCGCTGGGCTGCGGCGACGTCGTGATGAGCAAGCGGGCCGACGCCACCGACCCCGGCACCGAGCCCGGCGAGGCGACGCTCGGCGACTTCAGCGCCAGCATGAAGGCGAACAAGGCCGGCACCCTGGAGGCCCACCGCAAGAGCCTCCGCGACCTGGCCGAGAAGCGGAACATCCCGCCGATCCTGATCGACGGCCTGTTCGACCGCGACCTGGAGATCGTGCAGGCGCAGAACACGGCGAAGCGGTCGCAGCGGCGGCTGATGAGCCGGGCCGAGGCCGACGCCGAGAAGGACAAGTGGACGGTCACCCGCACGGTGAAGCCGGCGGGGCAGTACCTGAAGCTGACGGCGTCGCTGGCCGAGGAGCTGGGCGTGGCGCGGTTCACCGTCGACGGCCGCGACCCGGCGGCGGTGTACGGCCTGTACGGCGTCGCGCCGGACAAGGTGAAGGACGTGTCCGCCCACTGGGTGGACAAGTTCGCCGAGTTCCTCCGCAACCCGGCCGTGACCGTCATCCTCATCGTCGTCGGGTTCACCGGCCTGATCCTGGAGCTGAAGGTGCCGGGCCTCACGGTGCCGGGCATCGTCGCGGCGCTGTGCTTCATCCTGGTGTTCTGGTCGCAGTCGCGGTTCAGCGGCGAGATGTTCGTGCTGGCGCTGCTGCTGTTCCTGTTGGGGCTGGCGCTGCTGGGGCTGGAAATCTTCGTGCTGCCCGGGTTCGGGGCGCCGGGCATCGTCGGCATCCTGTGCATGCTGGCGGGGCTGGGCCTGCTGACGTTCGAGAAGGTGCCGGACACCGCCGACCAGTGGGGGATGCTGGGGTACCGCATGGTGACGTACTTCGGCGGGGTGATGGGCTCGGTGGCGCTGGCGTTCGTGATCGCGCGGTTCCTGCCGAACGTGCCGTACGCCAACCGCATGGTGCTGATGGCGCCGGGCGACGGGCCGAACACGGCGGCGCTGCCGGGGGTCGCGGAGGCGGCGGCGCTGATGGGGGCGATCGGCACGGCGAACACGCCGCTGCGGCCGGCCGGCGTGGTCCGGTTCGCCGACCGGTTCGTGGACGTGGTGTCCGACGGCGGGTTCATCGGGGCCGGCGCGCGCGTCCAGGTCGTCGCCGTCGAGGGGACGCGGATCGTGGTGAAGGAAGTGTGACCCGATCCGGAGGTTAGACAGGATAACAGGCTGAACAGGACGGAAACCCAAGTCCGGGCTCGGTGATCCTGTTCATCCTGTTATCCTGTCCGTTGTCTGGTTCTGATTTCAACCCACACCCCGCACTCCCCCCGATGGACTACCTCACCGTCGCCCTGCTGCTGGTTCTGGTCGGGGTCGTGCTCCTCGGCGCGGAGATCCTCCTGCCGACCGGCGGGCTCCTCGTCGTCGGCGCGTTGTTGTGCTTCGCCGTCGGGGTCGGTACGATCCTCTACTACGGCACCGCGCTGGAGGCGACCGTGGCCATGGCCGGGCTGGCCGTCGGGCTGCCGGCCGCGGGCTTCGTCGCCGTCGCGGCGTGGCGGCGGCTGTCGATCGGCCGGGCGCTCGACGCCGACGGCGGCGACCGGGCCGTGGACGTGCCGCAGTTGATGAAGTTGGGCGAGCTCCGCGGCCGGGTCGGCAGGACGGCCACGCCGATGCGGCCGAGCGGGGCGGTGGTGTTCGACGGCCGGCGGGTGGACGCCCTCACCGAGGGCATGATGCTGGACGCCGGCGTGTGGGTGCGGTGCGTCGAGGCCAAGGCCGGCCGCGTGGTGGTGCGCCAGATCGACCCGCCGGGCGACCTGAGCGACGTGAACCCGGACGCCCCGCCGCGGAAGTCGGACTTCGACCTGAACCTGGACTGAACAAGGCGTGACCGCCCGCCCGCCGCGGCGGGCGGGCCTCGCCTCCGAAAGGACGAACACCGTGACCTGGTCCGTCGCCAACCTCGCCCTGTTCGCGCAGGCCGCTCAGGACAAGGCCGCCAAGGGCGGCGCCGCCAGCCCCGCCGGCCCCTCCCCCGGGCAGTGGGTGATGATCGTCGTCGGCATGATCGCCGCGCTGCTGTTCCTGGTCTTCCTGTTCGTCTTCTTCAGCTTCATCCGCCTGTGGATCCAGGCGCTGCTCACCCGCGCCGACATCAGCATCTTCAACCTCATCGGCATGAAGCTGCGGAACGTGGACTACGGCATGATCGTCCGCCAGAAGATCGCCCTGGTGCAGGCCGGCGTGAAGGTCACCACCGAGGACCTGGAGAGCCACTTCCTCGCCCGCGGCAACGTGCCGAAGACCGCCACGGCCGTGATCGCCGCGCACAAGGCCGGGCTCGACCTGCCGTGGCGGACCGCCGCCGCCATCGACCTCGCCGGCCGCGACGTGCTCGAAGCCGTCCGCACGTCGGTGAACCCCAAGGTCATCGACTGCCCCGACCCGGCCAAGGGGAAGCAGTTCCTCGACGCCGTGTGCAAGAACGGCATCCAGCTGCTGGCGAAGGCCCGGGTGACGGTGCGGACGAAGCTCGACCGGCTGGTCGGCGGGGCGACCGAGGAGACGATCATCGCCCGCGTCGGCCAGGGCATCGTGAAGGCCATCGGCTCGGCGCACGACCACAAGGAGGTGCTCGCCAACCCCGGGCTCATCTCCGAGGAGGTGCTGAACTCCGGGCTCGACGCGCAGACGGCGTTCGAGATCGTGTCGATCGACATCGCCAACCTGGAGCCGGGCGAGAACATCGGGGCGAAGCTGGCCGGCGACCAGGCCGCGTCCGACCTGCGGGTGGCGCAGGCCGAGGCCGAGAAGCGCCGGGCGGCGGCCGTGGCCCGCGAGCAGGAGATGCGGGCGCTGGTGGAAGAAAACCGCGCCAAGGTGGTGGAGGCCGAGGCCGCGGTGCCGCAGGCGATTTCGGAGGCGTTCCGCAGCGGCCACCTGGGCGTGATGGACTTCTACAACATGAAGAACGTCCAGTCCGACACGACGATGCGCAACAACATCGCCACCATGACCGGCGGCAGCGACAGCGGCACGAACCGGAACTGAGAGTGACGGGGTGACGGGGTGAGCGGGTGACGCACCCGGCCCCCGGCACACCCCTTCACCCCCACACCCCTTCACCCCTGCACCGACATGGCCTTCCTGTTCCTCGTCGTGGCGGTGCTGGTCATCTCCGTCGTGGTCGGGGTGATCGCCCAGTTCCTCAACAAGCTGAACGAGGCGGCCGCGCAGCCGCCGCGCGCCGCCGGCCCGCGCCCGGCCGGCGCGGGCGGGGCGCCGGCCAAGGACATGGACCGGTTCCTCGCGGAGATCGACCGCCTCCGCCGCAAGGCCGCCGCGGAGGCCGCCGGCGAGCAACCGCCGCCGAAGCCGGCGGCCCCGCCCCGCCCCGCGCCGGCGACGCCGCCGGGCGTGCGGCCGCAAGACGTGGGCCGCGGCCGCGACCCGGACCGCGAGCGGGAGCAGAAGCGCGAGCGGTACCAGGAGCGCGAGCAGGAGCGGAACCAGGACCGGTCGCAGGACCGGCCGAAGGCCCGGCCGGCGGAGCGGGCGAAGGCCCGGCCCGCGGCCCGCGCCGAGCCGGCCCCGGCGAAGTCGCGGCGGATCGAGCAGCCCGGGGCGCCGCTGGCGACGCCGGTCGCGCCGGGGACGCTGTCGCCGGGCCGCGTCGAGGAGCTGCCGGTCGCGCCGGTGGTGAGCGGCCCGGCCAGTGCGACCGGCGCCGCCGCCGCGACGCGGGTGACGAAGCTGGAGAGCCGCCCGCGCCCCGTCGCGAAGACGGACTTCGCCAAGAACCTGACGGCGCTGCTCGGCTCCGGTCAGGGGGCCGCCGCGGCCGTGGTGCTGGGCGAAATCTTCGGGCCGCCCAAGAGCAAGCGGCGCGAATGACCGGGCGACCGGCCGCCGGGAGCCGGCGGGTCGTTGGCCCCGCCACCTCCCCCGCCACCGGCCGGCTCCCGCCGGCCGTTCGCCCCAAGAATCACTTTCACGTCCCAGCGGAACCGCGTGTTCTATACTCCGGTCGCCCCCCGAGGAGCGTCCGGTCATGCGGTTCATCATCGCGGAAGAGTTCTACCACCAGATGCTCCAGGTGCCGTACCACACCCCGGACTGCTACGTCCGCCCGGGGGAGTACCTGCACCACATGTACATCGACGGCGTCAAGTACGTCATCGCCCCGGCCGTGCTCGACGGCCTGGCCCAGGCCGAGGCCCGCAACGACGCCGAGGCCGTCGCCCACCTCCGCCTCCACAAGCTCCACTACGACGCCCTCCTCGCCGACGCCCAGCGGCACGGCGACCTGGAGGGCGTCACCCTCATCGGCGACCCGCCCCCGACCGACGAGGAGGCCGTGCCGGTCACGGCGGCGCACTACGCGCCGCGCGTCCCGACCCGGTGGGAGGACCTCGGCCTCGACCTGTCGTTCCTCTTCGACCTGACGCTGCGCACCATCTTCGCCCGCGGGCAGCTCACGGGCGCCGAACTGGCCCGCGAGATGGCCCTGCCGTTCGCCGTGCTCAACCCCGTGCTCCAGGGGATGCGCAAGCAGACGCTCATCGACATCGTCGGCCAGCGCGGCTCCAGCGGCGACGCCAGCTTCGTGTACGAGCTGAAGCCGCCGAAGGGCACGGCCGCGGTCCACGAGGCGATGGACAAGACGACCTACGTCGGCCCCGCGCCGGTGCCGTTCGCCGACTACGTCGAGAGCGTGCTGGCGCAGACCGTGAAGAAGATGGTGGTGACCCGCCGCAGCATCCGCAAGGCGTTCGAGGACCTGGTCATCACCGACGAGGTGCTCAACGAGATCGGCCCGGCGATCAACTCGGCGCAGTCGATCTTCTTCTTCGGCTACCCCGGCAACGGCAAGACGAGCGTCGCCGAGCGGATCACCCGGCTGATGGGCGACGCCATCTACGTCCCGCACGCGGTCGAGGTGAGCGGGCAGATCATCAAGGTGTACGACCCGGTGCAGCACACGCAGGTGGGCGACGCCGACGCCGGCGACGACCTGTCGCAGGCGTCGTTCATGAAGAAGGCGGCGAGCCACGACCAGCGGTACGTGCGGGTGAAGCGGCCGACGATCGTGGTCGGCGGCGAGCTGACGATGGGGATGCTCGACCTGAAGTACAACGCGACGAGCAAGTTCTACGAGGCGCCGCTGCAGATGAAGGCCAACGGCGGCATCTTCATGATCGACGACTTCGGCCGCCAGCAGGTGCGGGCGATGGACCTGCTGAACCGCTGGATCGTGCCGCTGGAGAAGAAGTACGACTACCTGAACACCGTGACCGGCACGAAGGTGGAGGTGCCGTTCGACCAGATCCTCATCTTCAGCACGAACCTCGACCCGCACCAGCTGGCGGACGAGGCGTTCCTGCGGCGGATCAAGTTCAAGATCGAGATCCGCGACCCGGAGGAGGCGCAGTTCCGCCGCATCTGGGAGCTGGTGTGCGGGGCGAAGCGGGTGGAGTACGACGAGCGCGGCGTGGACTACCTGATCCAGAAGTGGTACCGGCCGACGAAGCGGCCGTTCCGGATGTGCCAGCCGCGCGACATCCTGGACCAGATGTCGAGCATCGCCAAGTACAACATGGAGCGGATCAACTTCAGCCCCGACCTCATCGACGCCGCGTGCGCGACGTACTTCATCAGCGAGGAGCAGAAGAACTACGGCGCGAAGGTGACGCTGCAGTAGGGCGCGGCGGCTCGGGGCTCCGGACATGACCCACCCGCCGGCCGTTCGCCTGCGTACAGTAGGTCGATGGACCCCCTCGTCACCCGGCTCAAATCGCGCGCCGCCGAGCTGGGCTTCTCCCTGTCCGGCGTCGCGCCCGCCACCGACGCCGACGGGTTCGCGCACTTCGCCGCGTGGCTCGACCGCGGCTACGCCGGCGAGATGGGCTACCTCCACAAGCACCGCGCCGAGCGCCGCCACCCCGCCAGCATTCTCGACGGCGTCCGCTCCGTGCTGATGCTCGGGATGGAGTACGGCGCGGCCGCGAGCCCCGGCCCGGCGCGGGTCGCCAAGTACGCCGCCGGCCCCGACTACCACCGCTACCTGTGGGACCGGCTGAACGACCTCGCGGCGTGGCTCGTGGCCGCGGCGCCGGGGAGCGCCGCCGAGGCCGTCGCGGACACGGCGCCGCTGCTGGAGCGCGACTTCGCCCGCCGCGCCGGCCTCGGCTGGGTCGGCAAGAACACGATGCTCATCCACCCGGCGCGCGGCAGCTTCTTCTTCCTCGGCGCGCTCCTCACCACGCTCGACCTGCCGGCCGACGCGCCGTTCGCGGGCTCGCACTGCGGCACCTGCACCGCGTGCCTGACGGCGTGCCCGACCGGCGCGTTCGTCGCCCCGTACGTCCTCGACGCCACGAGGTGCATCAGCTACCTCACGATCGAGCTGCGCGGCGCGGTGCCGGCGGAGCTGCGCGAACCCCTGGGGAACTGGCTGTACGGCTGCGACGTGTGCCAGGACGTGTGCCCGTGGAACCGCAAGGCGGGGGAGTCGGCCGCGTTCCCGCACGACCCGGGGCTGGCGCGGCTGGACCCGGTCGAGTTGCTGGGGCTGGACGAGGCGGCGTTCCGCGAGCGGTTCAAGCGCACGTCGCTGTGGCGGAACCGCCGGCCGGGCCTGCTGCGGAACGCGGCGCTGGTGCTGGGGAACGTCGGCGACGCGCGGGCGCTGCCGGCGCTGGGGCGCGCCGCGGCGACGGAACCCGACCCGATCCGCGAGGCGGCGGCGTGGGCGATCGGGCGGATCCGTCAGCGGGTTTCGAGCGAGTAGCGCGGGTAGCCGTGGCCGCTGTCGGCGCGGGTCAGCCGGAACTCGCGGCCGAGGACGGCGGACTTCACCCACCCGGCCGCCTTCCGTACCGCGACGAACTCGGTCGGCTTGCGGCGGAGCACGTCGAACTTCAGGTCGTCGCCGCGGGCGTCGATGAGCCAGTACTCGGGGACGCCGGCGTCGTGGTAAGCCGACATCAGCCACTCGGTGTCCTTGTCGGCGGTGTTCGGGCTCACGACCTCGACCACCAGGTCCGGCGTGCCGACCACCCGCGTCGCCTTCGCCTTCCGCTTCTTGCCGGCCTCGTACCGCACCCGCCCGGCGGCGATCGACTCGTTCGACAGGAACATGGCGTCCGGCTCGGTCACGAAGTCGGCGTCCGGGCACGACAACGACATCCCGTCGCCGACGTACATGCCCAAATCGCCGTCCACGATCAACTGTGCCAGTGTTAGCCCCAGCGCCGTCTTGACCTGATTGTGCGTGTAAAGCTCTTCCATGCTCATGTCCACCCACACGTCGCCGCGGAGGAAGTGGACCTTCAACTTCTCCGGCAGCTCGGCCGCGTCGCGCCACGCCCAGAACGACGCCACGTCCACCACCGTCCGCGGGATGGTGATGTCGCCGTGGACTTCGTGAGACACCGTCGGCATTCCGCTTCCCCTTCGAGCTGCCGCCAGTCTAGTCGGCCGCGGGCGGGCGAGCCATCCCAACCGGCGCCGCGGGATACAACACCGCCACCCCCGGAGGGCCCGCCGTGCCGCGCCTGCTCCTCGCCGCCGCCTGCCTCAGCGTCGCCGCCCCCGCAGCCCGCGCCGACGAGCCGCGGCGCGCGCCGAACGTCGTCTTCGTCCTCGCCGACGACCTCGGCTCGGCCGAACTCGGCTGCTACGGCCAGACGCGCATCCGCACGCCCCACATCGACCAGCTGGCCAGGGACGGCATGCGCTTCACCCGGTTCTACGCCGGCAACGCCGTCTGCGCCCCGAGCCGCTGCGCCCTGCTCACCGGCCGGCACATGGGGCACGCCGCCGTCCGCGACAACCGCGAGGCGCAGCCCGAAGGGCAGTTCCCGCTGCCGGCCGACGCCGTCACCCTCGCCACGCTGCTGAGCCGGCGGGGGTACGTGTGCGCGGCGATGGGGAAGTGGGGGCTCGGCATGTTCGACACCACCGGCAGCCCGCTGCGGCACGGGTTCGACCGGTTCTTCGGGTACAACTGCCAGCGGCACGCCCACACCCACTACCCGACGTACCTCTACCGCAACGCCGAGCGCTTCGCCCTGCCGGGGAACGACGGCGCCGCCGGGGACAGCTACACCGGCGACCTGTTCGAGCGCGAGGCGCTGGCGTTCCTCGACGAGAAGCGGGACCGGCCGTTCTTCCTGTTCCTGCCGTTCGTGGTGCCGCACGCCGCGGTGCAGGTGCCCGAGGACTCGCTCGCCGAGTACCGCGGCAAGCTCGGCGACGACCCGGCCTACGACGGCAAGAAGGGCTACCGCCCGCACCCGGCCCCGCACGCCGCCTACGCCGCGATGGTGACGCGCATGGACCGCACCGTCGGCCGCATCGTGGCGAAGCTGAAGGAGCGCGGGCTGACCAACAACACGCTCGTGGTCTTCACCAGCGACAACGGCCCGACGCACAACGTCGGCGGCGCCGACTCGACGTTCTTCCGCTCGGCCGGGTCGCTGCGCGGCCTGAAGGGGAGCCTGTACGAGGGCGGCATCCGCGTGCCGTTCGTCGCGTCGTGGCCCGGGACGATTCCCGCGGGCGGCACGCACGACACGCGCCTGTACTTCCCCGACGTGCTGCCGACGTTGTGCGAGTTCGCCGGCGCCCCGGTGCCGCCGGGCGTGGACGGCATCAGCTTCGCGGCGGCGCTGCGGGGCGGGCGGCAGGCTCCGCACCCGTTCCTGTACTGGGAGTTCGCCGGTTACCGCGGCCAGCAGGCGGTGATCGCGGGCGACTGGAAGGCGGTCCGGCAGAACCTGGTGACCGGCCGCGCGGTGACGGAACTGTACGACCTGAACGCCGACCCGAACGAGGCCACGGACGTGGCCGCGGCGAACCCGGCGGTGCTGGCCCGGCTGGAGCGGTTGATGACCGAGCAGCACGTCCGCAACGCCGACTTCCCGCTGCCGACGATCGACGGCCCGCCGGCGAAGAAGAAGCAGAAGGACTGAACCCCCGCCGCGCCGGATACACTCCGGGTGTCGCCCCCTTCCCCGCCGGTGCCCCGATGCGACTCGCGTCCGCCCTCCTCGTCGCCGCCCTCGCCGCGGCTTCCCCGGCCGGCCCCGACGCCGCGCCGGCCGACGGCGTGGTCCGCACCGTCGTCCGCACGCGCGGCGCCGACGGCGTCCACACGTACCGCATCCCCGGGCTCGCCGTCACGAACGCCGGCACGCTCGTCGCCGTCTTCGACGCGCGCCACGCCGGCGCCGGCGACCTCCCCGCCGACATCGACGTGGGCGTCATGCGCAGCACCGACGGCGGCCGCACCTGGGGCCGCATGGCGTTCTGCCTCGACTTCGACAAGGCCGAGAAGGACGCCCGCGGCAACGGCGTGGGCGACCCGGCGGTCGTGGTGGACCGCAAGACGGGCGACGTGATCGTCGCCGGGTTGTGGTCGAAGGGGAACCGCGGCTGGAACGGCTCGGGGCCGGGGCTGTCGCCGGAGGAGACGGGCCAGCTGGTCCTCACCCGCAGCAAGGACGACGGCAAGACGTGGTCCCCGCCGGTGAACGTCACGGCGAAGGTGGCCGGCCGCGACCCGGCGTGGCGGCTGTTCTTCCAGGGGCCGGGGGCCGGCGTCCAAACCCGCGACGGCAAGCTGGTGTTCGCCGCCCAGTACCGCGAGGCGAAGGGCACCCCGCGGGCGTGCCTGCTCCACAGCGGCGACGGCGGCGCCACGTGGGCGGTGAGCCCGCCGGCCGCCCCGGCCGGCCCGCCGACCAGCGAGGCCCAGGTCGCCGAGGCCGCCGACGGGTCGCTGCTGCTGACGATGCGCGACGAGTCGCGCAGCGGGAAGCGGCTGTGGGCGCGGTTCAACCCGAAGAGCGGGGAGTGGGGCCGGCCGTGGTCGGAGCTGGCGGACCCGACGTGTCAGGCGAGCATCGTGGCGCACCCGTCGGGGGCGCTGGTGTTCACCAACCCGGCGTCGGCGAAGGAGCGGAAGGGGCTGACCGTGCGGGTGAGCGACGACGGCGGGGCGACGTGGTCGGCCGGCCGGGTGGTGGACGCGCGGCCGAGCGCGTACTCGTGCCTGGCGGTGCTGAAAGACGGCTCCCTCGGCGTGCTGTACGAGTGCGGCGACCGCTCGGCGTACGAGACGCTGGCGTTCGCCCGGTTCTCGCTCGACTGGGCGCGGGGGCGGTAGGGCCGCCCTCGTATACCACCCCCATGCCCCCCGCGATCCTCGGCGGCGCGCCCGCCTTCCCGGACGGCCCGCCGCGCTGGCCGCGCCTCGACCCCGCCGCCGTGTTCGCCGCCGCGGCCGCCGACGGCTCGTGGGGCCGCTACCACGGGCCGCACGTCCCCGCCCTCGACGCCGACCTCGCCGCGCTCCACGGCGTCCCGCACGCGCTCACCTGCGCCAGCGGCACCCTCGCCGTCGAAGCCGCCCTCCGCGCCGTCGGCGTCGGCCCCGGCGACGAGGTCGTCATGGCCGGCTACGACTACGAGCCGAACTTCCTCACCGTCCACGCCGTCGGGGCGCGGCCGGTGCTCGCCGACGTGGCGCCGCACAACTGGAACCTCGACCCCGCCGCGCTCGACGCCGCCGCGTCGCCGCGCACGAAGGCGGTGCTGTGCTCGCACCTCCACGGCGGACTCGTGCCCATGCCGGCCGTGTGCGCCTGGGCCGCGGCGCGGAACGTCGGCGTCGTCGAAGACGCATCCCAGGCGACGGGCGCGACGATCGCCGGCAAGTCGGCCGGGGCGTGGGGCGACGTGGGGACGCTGAGCTTCGGCGGCACGAAGCTCGTCACCGCCGGCCGCGGCGGGGCGCTGCTGTTCCGCGAGCGCGCGCCGTTCCAGCGGGCGAAGCTGTGGCTGCACCGCGGCACGCAGGCGTGGGCGCCGCTCGGCGAGCTGGCCGCGGCGCTGGTCCGCCCACAGCTCGCGGCGCTCGCGGAAGGCACCGTGCGGCGCGCCGAACGTGTGGCGCTGCTGCTGCGCGAGCTGGCGGGCGTGCCGGGCCTGGCGCCGTTCGAGAACGCGGTGGACGGCGTGCCGGCGTTCTACCGGGTGGGCTTCCGCTTCGACCCGGGGGCGTTCGGGCTGACGCGGGCGGTGTTCGTGGCTGCGCTGCGCGCCGAGGGGGTGGCGTTCGACGCGGGGTTTACGAGCCTGCACGCGGGCCGGTCGCCGTCGCGCTTCCGCGCCGCGGGCGCGCTGACCGAGGCGACCGCGGCGGGTCTGGGTTGCGTGGGGCTGCACCACCCGGTGCTGTGGGGCGAAGAAGAGGACGTGCGGCGGGTGGCGGCCGCGGTGTGCGGGGTGTACGCGGCGCGGGAGGCGATTCGGACGAATTTTTGACGGGATGAACAGGACAAGACAGGATGGAAAACAAAGACAGATTTCAAATCGATTTCTGTCTTTGTTTTCCATCCTGTCTTGTCCTGTTCATCCCGTCAAAAAATGTCTTCGTTCAGTGCGGCGTTTCCTTCACCTGGTTGCGGTTCCACTTCGGGATCAGCACCACCACGTCCGCCGTGCCGTCCGGCACGCACTGGCAGCTCAGCCGCGAGTCCGGCGTCAGCGCCGGCGCCTTGTCCAGCTCGTCCTCCTCGTCGTCGGTCGCGCGGCTGCACGACTTCCCGCCCTGCTGCACGTACACGTGGCACGTCGAGCACGCGCACACGCCGCCGCACGAGTGGTTGATCTCGACGCCCGCCTCCTCGGCGATGTCGAGCAGGCTGCCGTCGAGGCCGATCTTGCCGAACGGGAACGTGGCCGGGTCCACGCGCACCTCGGTGCGCTTGCCCGTCTCTTCGTCCACATAGGTGACGGTGAACGGGGTGCGGGCCTTCGCGGCTTCGGCCTTCTGGATGTACGGGTTGACGCCGGCCATCGGCGGGGTGTCCTCGCGGGTGCTGGTACCCTTATGGTACGCGCGCCGGCCGTAGGCGGTACGAGAACGCCCCGAGCAGGTCACCGCGCTCGCCGCCGTGGCACGTCACGCACGCCTCGGCGCTGCGGACGGCGCCGACGTAGCGCACCTCGTCGCCGCGGCGGCCGACGAACCCCGCCTCGCCGCGGCGGATCGCGGCGACGCCGGCGGCCTCGAAGGCGTCGGGGGCGCGGGTGGGGGCGTCCTTCAGGTCGGCCATCGCCGGCAGCCGGTCGGACGGGTACACGACCGGCTCCGCGTGCTTCAGCAGGCCGACCAGCTCGACGCGCACGGCCCGCCACTCGCGCCCCTCGGGCACCCGGCTGAAGGCGTGCGGCAGGAACCCGGCGGCCCGACGGTCCGGCCGCGCGTAGCCCCAGCCCTCGGCGTTGACGAAGTCGAGAAGCCCGTCGGCGTGGAGGCTGCGCGCGGCCTTGCGGTCGTGTTCGGGGAGCGTGAACTGCACGTCGCCGAGCTCCCACGCCGGCCCCGGCGACTCCGGCTGCGGCGGCGGGTCGGGGCGCACGGGCGTGTTCTTCAGCGACTGCTCCGTCGGCATCGGCACCATCCGCGTGACGCCGAACCCCGGGCTGTTCACGAACGCTTCCGTCGTCGATTCGTGGAGCCGCTGGAGCCCGTAGGCTCGCAGGGAAAAGCCCGTTCTGGTTCTCGCGTCGTTCTCCAGGGCGGTCAGCCCGTCGTCGGCCGCCGGGCGGGGGTCAGCCGGGTGTGGCGCGGGTACGCGGTCGGCCATCGACTCCAGGGGGTAGCGGTCGCGCAGCGCCAGCATCTGCTCGTACCCGTCCCACGCCGACCAGGCGACGAACCCGTAGGCCAGCAGCAGCGCCGTCAGCGAGTACGGGAGAAAGCGATGCACCCGGTGGCGAGTCACCTGCCACGCGATCAGGGCGGCGCCGAGCAGCAGCGCCAGCAGGAACACGACCGGGAACACCAGCATCAGGAAGGCCGGCCCGAACGTCAGGACGAAGCCGCTGAAGATATACGTGCCCCAGCGGACGGGGTGCGGGTCGCGCCGGGCCGCGGCGTGGGCGGCGAGCAATAGCAGCGCCGACGGGACGAAGGACAGGTACAGCACGGGCGGCCTCCTCCGCCCATCAGACACCGGCGGCGGGGCGCGGTCAAGCCGGGCGAGCCGAGCCCCGTGAGGGGCCGGGTGAGTCACGCACGTCGAGCCACGTCCGAGGTGATTCGACGCCCTCGACTCACCCGGCCCCTCACGGGGCTCGGCTCGCCGCGTAAAATCATCCCACCCCCCGCACGGAGGCTCCGCACATGAGCACCGCCGACACCCCCGCCGGCCGCTGGCCGGTCCGCGCCTGGCCCGCCGTCGTCATCCTCGCCGGCGTCGCCGCGGCGTGGATCGTGCCGCCCATCGTCGCGCCGAAGACCATGTTCCATTTCATGGGCTGGTTCGCCGCCCCCATCCTCGGCACCGTCGCCGCCGTGGTCTGGTGGACGTTCCTCGCCCGCGTCCGCGGGCCGCTCCGGTGGCTCGTGCCGGCGCTCGTGTTCGTCCCCGCCGTGGCGCTGGCGCTCACCCTGCACAAGGGGAACGAGATGTCCGTCGCCATCTTCGGGCTCATGGCCGTGCTCGTCGTCTGGCTCGGCTGGGTGCTCGTCAGTACCCCGCTCCACGCCACCGTGCGGCAGGCCGGCGTCGTCGTCGGCATCCTCGGCGTGTGGGCGCTCGTCAGCGCCGTTACCGTGGACGGCCTCGGCGGCGACATGCAGCCCGACCTCCGCTGGCGCTGGACGATGTCGGACGAGGAGCGGTTCGCCGCCGAGCGGAAGGCCGCCCCGGCGCCGGTGACGGACGGCAAGACGGTCGAGGTCGGCCCCGGCGACTGGCCCGGCTTCCGCGGCGCCGGCCGCGACGGCCTGGTCACCGGCGTCAAGCTCGACCCCGACTGGGCCGCCCACCCGCCGGAACTGGTGTGGAAGCACCGCGTCGGCCCGGGGTGGGGTTCGGTGGCGGTCGCCGGCGGCAAGCTCTTCACGCAGGAGCAGCGCGGCGACGACGAGGCGGTGGTGTGCTACGACGCCGCGACCGGCGCCGAGGTGTGGGAGTGGAAGACGCCGGGCCGCTTCACGGAGACGATCGCCGGCCCGGGGCCGCGGGCCACGCCGACGATCCACGGCGGCAAGGCGTACGTTCAAGGCGCCACCGGCAAGCTGGCCCGCCTCGACGCCGCAACGGGCAAGCAGGAGTGGGTGCGCGACCTGGTGGCCGACGGCGGCGTGCTGGTGCAGTGGGGCTTCGCCGGGTCGCCGCTGGTGACCGACGGCGTGGTCATCGCCACGGCCAACGGCGGCGCCGGCAAGGGCGTGATCGCCTACCGGGCCGACACCGGCGACGTGGCGTGGTCGGCCGGGAACGGCAAGCACAGCTACGCCTCGCCGCACCCCGCGACGTTCGGCGGCGTGCCGCAGGTGCTGCTGCTGTCGGACTACGGCCTGGAGTCGGTCCGCCCCGCCGACGGCGCGAAGCTGTGGGAGCACGCCTGGACGATCCCGGACATAAACCGCTCGACGCAGCCGGCGGTGGTGTCGGACACGGACGTGGTGATCGGCACCGGCGTCGGCAACGACCAGGGCATCCGCCGGCTGCGCGTGTCGAAGACGAGCGACGGGTGGGACGTGAAGCAGCAGTGGGCGACGCGCGGCATGAAGCCGTACTTCAATGACGCGGTCGTGGTCGGCAAGCACCTGTACGGGTTCGACGACGACCGCTTCGCCTGCGTGGACCTGGACACCGGCAAGCAGGTGTGGAAGGAGACGGCGTACGGCCACGGCCAGGTGCTGGGCCTGCCGGACCAGGGGCTGCTGGTCGTGCAGGACGTGAAGGGGAAGGTGGCGCTGGTGCGGGCGGACGCGGCCGACCTGGACGAGCTGGCGAAGGTGCCTGCGATAGCGGGGAAGACGTGGAACCACCCGGTGGTGGCGCACGGCCGGCTGTACGTCCGCAACGGGACGGAGCTGGCGTGCCTGCGGCTGGCAACCCGTTAGGCCGGGGCGCGAGCCCCGGAAGGGGTGCGCACCCTCCGGGGCTCGCGCCCCGGCCTAACGGGTGGGTCACACGCCCTTCGTCTGGTCGCGGACCTCGCCCTTGGGGAGGTTCGGCACCGCCTTCAGGTGGCGCGTCATGTTCGCCTTGTAGGCCTCCACCCCGGGCTGGCCGTACGGGTTGATCCCCATCAGCCGGCCCTCCACCACCGTCGCCAGCATCAGCATCTGCATCAGCTGCCCGATCGTGTGCTCGCTCAGCGTCGGCAGCACGATGTCGGCGCTCGGCCGGGCCGCGTCGGCGTAGGCCTCGTTCGTCCCCTTCAGCGCCGCGTCCAGCAGGTCGGGGTAGCCCTTGCGGCTGAACTGGTTCAGGTCGTCCTCGTTGCGGTCGGCCATGCCCACCTGCACCGGCGGGTGCTTCGGCGTCCGCACCACCAGGTTGTTGATCGCCTTGTCCCGCGCCCCGTCCTGGTGCTGCTGGCCGCGGCTGTGCAGGTCGCGGCTGTACACGGCCG
Organism: Gemmataceae bacterium; assembly: GCA_046350095.1. Classification (GTDB taxonomy): domain Bacteria; phylum Planctomycetota; class Planctomycetia; order Gemmatales; family Gemmataceae; genus Urbifossiella. The sequence continues at coordinate 410,943 of JAXMBA010000005.1, read as the reverse complement.
TCAGCGGCGTCGGCCCGCGGCCGAACTTCCCCAGGCTCTCGCTCAGCAGCTGGTCGTACCACCAGCCGACCGCTTCGAGCTTCTTCGACCAGCAGGCCATCACCCGCGTCGTCTTCTTGTTCTCCTCGGCGAGCAGGTAGTTGACCGCGGCGAACTGCAGCACCGGGTTCTTCTCGACGGGCTCCTCCAGGAACCGCTTCGTCATCGTCGCCGCGCCGAGCAGCAGCGCCCGCACGTCGAGCCCCATCACCGCCGCCGGGAGCAGGCCCACCGGGGTGAAGACGCTGAACCGCCCGCCGATCTCGTCCGGGACGACGAGGATGTCGTCGTCGGCGTACCCCTCGGCCTTGCACAGGTCGCGCAGCTTCCCCTTCGGGCCGGTGACCGGGACGACGACCTGCTTCAGGATCGGGTCCTTGGGGCCGTAGTACTTCTGGGCCTCGGCCCGCAGGGCGCGGAAGGCGGCGGCCGTCTCGATGGTGCCGCCGGACTTGCTGACGACGACCACGCCCCACCGCTCCTCGGCGATGTCCGGGTCCACGCAGGTGTTCTCCAGGAGCTCCAGCAGCTCCTGCAGCGCGTCGTTGTCGAGGGCGTTCCCCTCGAAGTAGACGCGCGGCTTCCCCATCCGCAGCTTCGCCGGCAGCTCGTTGTGGTGGCTGTGGCACAGGGCGTCGAACAGCGCCTTCGCCCCGAGGTAGCTGCCGCCGATGCCCAGCACGACGACGCGGTCCACGTTCTCCTTCAGCCGGTTGGCGACGCGCAGCACCTTCCCCAGGTCGCTGGCGTCCTGCTTGCGGCGGAAGCCGTCCAGGAGCTGCTGCGGCAGGCTGATGAAGCCGGGCTGGAGCGGCTGGTCCTTCGCCGGCACGGACTGCAGCTCGCGCTCGGCGGCGACCCGGCCGCGGACCTGGTTGAGCAGCGGCTTGAGGGCCTCCAGGCGGTCGGGGCTGACGAAGTGCTGGGCCTGAAGCTCGGCCAGCGGCGTCCACGCCTCCGGGGGCCTGGCGAGGAGCCGGCCGAACTCGAAGGTGATGTTTTCGTCGGGCAACTGCATGGGGTTCGCCCCGGGGTTCCCGGGCGCAAGCCCCGGGCCGATCGGTCATTGCGTACAGTCCGCTTCCGCTAACTGTACGTCACTAATCCGTGGGCGTAAACTCGTTCATTATGAACACTCACGAACTGATTCAGGACCTGCGCGAACCCGCGACCACGAAAATCGTGCTCCTGGTGGCCGACGGCCTCGGCGGGCTCCCGGTCGAAAAGGGCGGAAAAACCGAGCTCGAAACCGCGAACACCCCGAACTTCGACGCCCTGGCGAAGGACGGCGTGTGCGGCCTGAGCACGCCCGTGCTGCCGGGCATCGCCCCGGGGAGCGGCCCCGGCCACCTGGCGCTGTTCGGCTACGACCCGCTCCAGTACCGCATCGGCCGCGGCATCCTGGAGGCGCTCGGCATCAACTTCGCCGTCGGGCCGAAGGACGTGGCCATCCGCGGCAACTTCTGCACCCTTGGGGCCGACGGCAAGATCACCGACCGCCGCGCCGGCCGCCCGAGCAACGAGAAGAACGCCGCCGCCGTGGCCCGCCTCCGCACCATCAAGATTCCTGGCGTCGAGCTGTTCGTGGAGCCGGTGCGGGAGCACCGCTTCGTGCTGGTGATCCGCGGCGACGGCCTCGGCGACGCGGTGAACGACACCGACCCGCAGCAGGTCGGCGTGGCGCCGCTGAAGGCGGAGGGCTCGGACCCCGCGAGCGCGAAGACGGCGGCGGTGGTGAACGAGTTCATCGCCAAGGCGGTGGAGGTGCTGGCCCCCGAGGCGCCGACGAACGGCGCCACGCTCCGCGGCTTCGCCCGGATGCCGAAGATCGCCACGTTCGAGGAGGTGTACGGCCTGAAGGCGGCGGCGATCGCCGTTTACCCCATGTACAAGGGGCTGGCCCGGCTGGTGGGGATGGACATCCTCGACCCCGGCCAGACGCTCCAGGGGCAGATCGACACGCTGAAGAGTGTGTGGGACAAGTACGACTTCTTCTTCCTCCACTACAAGTACACCGACAGCACCGGCGAGGACGGCAACTTCCCCGCGAAGGTGGAGATGATCGAGAAGCTGGACAAGGTGGTGCCGCAGATCCGGGCGCTGAACCCGGACGTGTTCATCGTGACGGGCGACCATAGCACGCCGAGCCGGATGAAGAGCCACAGCTGGCACCCGGTGCCGACGATCCTGGCGGCCGACGCCACCTGCCGCCCCGACGATGTGGCGACGTTCGGCGAGCGCGACTGCCTGCGCGGGGGGTTGGGGCAGTTCCAGGCGGCGCACCTGATGCTGCTGGCGATGGCGCACGCCGGGCGGCTGGGGAAGTACGGGGCGTGACGGAGGGTGCCGTGGTTTTCAGGCCGAAGGCCTGGGAGCCCTCAGCCCAGGGCAAGGTGCGAAGCACCGCCGCCCTGGGTCGGCTGCAAGGCCGTTCGCACCCCGTACCCAGGGCGGTGGGCCTGCGGCCCTTGCCCTGGGCTGAGGGCTCCCAGGCCTTCGGCCTGAATACCGGCAACAGCCGGGGTCACCGATGAACCCGCCTGCGTCGCGCGTCTTGATCCTGGGTTTCTACGACGGGGCGACTGACGGCGTGGTCGAGTTCGGCCCCGGGTCGGTTTACCGCTTCGACTGGGCGGACGACTCGCCGGAACGATGCGGCGATCCCGAGCGGACGTTCACCTTCCGCCCGCTCCCCGCGGACGCCCTCGACCGTCTCACGGCAGTGATCACACCGTTCCACGCGCCCGGGTGGCCGGTATGGCTCCCCGACTGGTCGTTCCCGACCGCCGCGGACCGCGACGCGGTGACCGCGGCCGTGGATGCGATTCTGAGCGAAGCCGGCGCCCGGGCCGCGTCCGTCACGACGGCCGACACGGTCGGGTTCCAGACGTACTGCTGGACGCCAACTCCATAAACGCAAGCGGCCCACCCCTTCGGGTGGGCCGCGTCGCTTCGCCCCGGCCGTCGCTCAGACGGTGACGCAGGCGGCGTCGTCCGGCTGCACGTTGACACGCTTGCCGCCCTGGTCGAAGTACACCTTGCCGGCGGTGGTGGCGTACAGGAAGTCGTTGCTGGCCCGGCGGACGAACCGGCCGGGAGCGTACTTCGTGCCGCACTGCACCACGATGATGCCGCTCTGCTTCACCGCCCCGCCGCCGTAGATCTTCACGCCGCGGCGCTTCGGCTTCGAGTCGCGGCCGTTCTTGACCGACCCCTGACCCTTCTTGTGTGCCATGACACGGACTCCTTCGAGGCGCAGTGAAAGCGCTTAGTCTAGGGCGCCGGAAAGGGGTGTCCAGGCGAGCCGGGGGCGTGAGCCCCCGGATTCTGGGACGCGTGAAACACGAGTCCGGGGGCTCATGCCCCCGGCACGCCGGGCGTCACGCGCTCTCCTTCTGCCGGTAGCCCGCCACCTTCACCGGCACCACGTTCGTGGCCAACCCCACCAATTGCAGCGCTCGCACGAAGGTGAACGTCAGGTCGATTTCCCACCACCGGTGCCCCTGCGAGCACGCCCGGGGGGTGGCGTGGTGGTTGTTGTGCCACCCCTCGCCGTTCGTCAGCAGCGCCACCCACCAGTTGTTCCGGCTGTTGTCGGGCGTGTCGTAGCTCTTGTACCCCCAGCGGTGCGCCGCCGAGTTCACGAACCAGGTGATGTGCCACACGTACACCGTCCGCACCAGCACGCCCCACACGAACACCTGCGTGCCGAACTGCACCGCCGCCGCCGTCGTGTCCGTGACGGCGAACCCGACGGCGAACCCGACGGCGGCGATGAGCACGGCGTGCGCCAGGTACACCAGCGTCCACCGCTGGCCGCGGTGCAGCCAGCGGAGGTACGGGTCGGTCATCAGGTCGGGGACGTACTTCTCGTAGGTGCTGAGCCGGTTCCGCTCGGCGTCGCTGGTGTAAATCCAGCCCATGTGCCCCCAGAAGAAGCCGTCGCGCGGCGAGTGCGGGTCGCCCGCGGCGTCGGACTTCTGGTGGTGGATGCGGTGGTTCAGCACCCACCACAGCGGCGACCCCTCCAGGCTGCACACCCCGCAGGTGATGAACACCCGCCGCAGCCACGTCGGGAACCGCACCGCGTCGTGCGTCAGCATCCGGTGGTACGCCAGGTTGATGCCGATGCTGCCGAACACGAAGTTGCCCACCAGCAGCGCCACGACGCCCCACCAGGTGAAGACGTACGGCAGCAGCGCGGTGAGCGCGAGGACGTGAACCAGGATCAGCATCACGTAGAACCCGCGGATCAGCTTCGGCCGCGGGCGGGGGGCGGCGGCCGGACCGACGGAGGTGGCGGGAACGACGGCACTCACGGGCGGACCCCGGGTCTCGGGTGGTCTGGGTAGGTGCGGGCGGGTGGGGGGTTAATCTTACGGTTGCGGTCGGCCCGCGGCGACGGAAGAATACCCATACCCGTTATCGGATACCACTCCGGTCCGCGGCGATTCGACCCGCCGCCCGGAATTCCTCCCCCGGTGCCCCGTGCCGTACACGCCGACCGAGCTGATGATCTGCGCCGCCGCCCGCGAGCTGGAGGACGGCACCACGGTCGCCGTCGGCACCGGGGTGCCGTGCGCCGCGGCGATGCTGGCGCAGCGGACGCACGCCCCCAACCTGGTGATCCTGTTCGAGTCGGGCAGCCTCGCGCCGCAGCTGCCGACGATGCCGGTGAGCGTCGGCGACAGCACGACGCAGCACCGCGCCCTGATGGTGACGAGCATGGCCGACGTGATGCAGTTCTGCCAGCGCGGCATGGTGGACGCCACGTTCCTGAGCGGCGCCCAGATCGACCCCTACGGCAACCTCAACTCCACGATGATCGGCGCCGACTACGCCCGCCCGAAGGTGCGGCTGCCGGGCAGCGGCGGGGCCAACGACCTGGCGAGCTTCTGCTGGAAGACGCTGATCCTGCTGAAGCACGACGCCCGGAAGTTCGTGCCGAAGCTCGACTTCCTGACGACGCCGGGCTACCTGACCGGCCCCGGCGCCCGTGAGGCCGCGGGCCTGCCAGCGAACACCGGCCCGGCGCGCGTCATCACCGACCTGTGCGTGCTGGACTTCGCGGAGGACACGAAGCGGATGCGCGTCCGCAGCCTCCACCCGGGGGTGGCGCTGGAGCAGGTCCGCGCCGCGACCAGCTTCGAGCTGCCGGCGTGCGACCCCCTCGGCACGACGCCGGCGCCGACGGACCGCGAGCTGCTGCTGCTGCGAACGGAGGTGGACCCGAACCGCTACATCCTCGGCCGCGCGGGATAAAGGCCGGAACATGTCGGCGAGCCGAGGGCCGTCAGGCCCCGGGTGGTACCCAGGGCGAACACGTCTGGCGGGATTCGACCCGCGTGACTCACCCGGGGCCTGACGGCCCTCGGCTCGCCGGCATGTTCGCCTAGAATGCCCGCCGGGGTCGCGGCGGCGCGGCCCCGCCCACGGACCCCGGGCGGTTTCATGCTCCTGCTCAGCTGCACCAACCTCTCCCGCGGGTACGGCGCCACGCCGCTGTTCGACGGCGTTAGCTTCGAGGTCCACGCCGGCGAGCGGATCGGCTTCGTCGGCCCCAACGGCGCCGGCAAGTCCACCCTGCTCCGCTGCCTCACCCACCCCGATGAAGCCGACTCCGGCACTGTCACGCTCCACGCCGGCGCCCGCCTCGGCACCCTGCAACAGGTCGCCGAGTTCGCCCCCGGCCGCACGCTGTTCGCGGAAGCCAAGTCGGCGTTCGACGAGCTCCTCGCCACGCAGAAGGAGTTCGAACGCGTCGCCGAGGAGCTCGCGGCCACGACCGACGACTCGAAGCGCCGCCTGCTGTCGCAGAAGTTCGACCGCCTCGCCGAGCTGCTCCGCCACCACGACGCCTACGAGCTCGACCACAAGGTCGAGTCCGTCCTCAGTGGCCTCGGCTTCCGCGCCGCCGACTTCACCCGCGACCTGACGACGTTCTCCGGCGGCCAGCAGCGGCGGCTCCTGCTCGCGAAGCTCCTGCTGAGCGCCCCGGACGTGATGCTCCTCGACGAGCCGAGCAACCACCTCGACATCGACACCACCCGCTGGCTCGAAGACTACCTCGCGCGGCAGCCCGAGGGGATGATCGTGGTCAGCCACGACCGCTACTTCCTCGACAAGGTGGTGAACAAGATCTTCGAGCTGCACGACCGCAAGATCACGAGCTACCCCGGCAACTACCACCAGTACGTGCGGCTGCGCGACGAGCGGTACGAGCGGCAGCTGAAGGAGTGGGAGGCCCGCAAGGAGTACGTCGAGAAGCAGGAGGAGTACATCCGCAAGAACCACTACGGGCAGCTGGCGAAGCAGGCGCAGTCGCGGATGAAGGCGCTCGACAAGCTCGACGACGTGGAGAAGCCGACGCGCGTATCCGGCCCGCGGATCGCGTTCCAGAGCGTGTCGCGCTCCGGCGACGTGGTCTTCACCGCGGAGGAACTCACGAAGCGGTACGGCGACAAGGTGCTGTTCGAGAACCTGAACTTCGACCTGCCGCGCGGCAAGCGGCTGGCCATCATGGGGCCGAACGGCAGCGGCAAGACGACGCTCTTGCGCATCCTCCTCGGCGACGAGGAGCCGACCTCGGGGAAGGTCCGCCGCGGGCACCTCGTCTTCCCCGGCTACCTCGACCAGCACCTGAAGGTGCTCGACGAGGAGAAGACGGTGATGCGTGCCGTGTGGCCGGACGACGAACCGGACCACACCGAGCAGAAGATGCGCGACCTGCTCGGTCACTTCGGCCTGCACGGCGAGACGGTCGAGCAGCCGGTGAAGTCGCTGTCCGGCGGCGAGCGGAGCCGGGCGGCGCTGGCGAAACTCACCGTCAACGGCGTGAACCTGCTGATCCTGGACGAGCCGACGAACCACCTCGACCTGTGGGCGTGCGACGCGCTGGAGGAGGCGCTGAAGGGGTTCGGCGGCACCGTCATCGTGGTGACGCACGACCGCTACTTCCTGAACCGCGTGGCGGACCTGCTGATCGTCCTCGACGGCGCCGGCGGCAGCGAGCTGGTGTACGGCAACTACGACACCTACGAGCTGCTGCGGCAGGCCCGCGAGAAGGCGGCCGCCGAGCAGGCGGGCGGCCGGCGCGAGGCGGCGGCTTCTTCCGCGCCGTCGAGCGACGCCAAGCCGGCGAAGCGGAAGCGCGTCTACCCGTACCGGAAGGTGCCGGACCTCGAGGCGGACATCGCGGCGACGGAGGCGAAGGTGGCGGCGCTGGAGGCGGCGCTGCAGACGCCGGACGTGTACCGCGACGCCCCGAAGCTGATGCAGACGACCTCGGACCTGGAGGCCGCGAAGGCGGCGCTGGCGCGGCTGTACCTGCACTGGGAAGAGGCGGTAGAATTGAACGGCTGACCCCGGAGGTGCCCCGTGAGCGAACCCGCCAACCCCACCCCCGCCCCGGACCCGGTTCCGCCGACCGTCGAGGCGCTGCAGCGCGAGATCGAGGAGCTGCGCTGGCAACTCGCTCGCAAGACGAGGGAGGCCGATATGCACCGCGCGGCGGCGTACGACTGGCTCCGCGACAAATTGACCGAGCCGCCGATGACCGAGGAGGAAATTCGCCGGCTCCTGCTCCAGCCCCGGGGCGACACGTCGCTCGCCGACCTCCTGGCGGAACTCGAGCGCGAGGCCGAGGGCTGACCTCATGCCGCCGGCCAACTACAAGGTCACGCAACTCGAGACGGTCGTGGACGAGGTTCGGTCCCTCATCGCGCGGGCGCGCGCCGAGGGGCGGATCGTCGTGTTCCGCCAGGCTCTCCGGTACCTGATGGACGAACTCGCCTACGACCCGACGCACCTGGGCGAATCCCGGGCGCGGCTCGAGTCCCTGGACCAGGAGCGCCGGATCACGCACGTGAGGCCGCTGGCGGCCGAGTTCATCATCCACGAGCCGACCCGGACGGTGACCGTCGTCCGGGTGCGGCTCCTCGACTGACGCCCGTCACGGGTCGTCCGGGTCGTCCGGCTCGTCGTCGGGCATCACCCCCGCCCCCGGCCCGTTCCCCCGGTCGCGCCACTTCTGACCCGGCCCGGACCCGCCGCCGCCGTCGTCCAGGTCGATCTTGCCGCCCGACCTGGCGACGATGAGCGCCACCACCAGGATGATGAGCCACTTCAGCACGAACGACACCACGTTGATGGCGCCCATCGACGTGTTCGTCTCGCCGTTGTCCAGGTCGAACATCGTCTTGAACAGGCCGAACGCCGCCGCGCACCCGATCGGGCCGGCGACGAAGATCGGCACCTTGAACCACTCGCACAGGAAGTACACGCCGTTCACGACGAACGTGACCGCCGCGATCTTCAGGATCGCCGGGCCGAACCGGCCGTAGTTGATGCCGCACACCGCCCCCACCACCATCAGCGTGGCGATGCTCACCGGGATGGAGAAGAACAGGCCGGCGATGACGAGGATCACGCTCAGCGCCCCGGTCCCGCCGGCCGAGCCGATGGCGCCCGTCACGGCCATGCCGATGCCCAGCACCAGGAACACCGTCGGCCACGTGTACTCGAACTCGCGCAGCCGCTGCTCGCGCACCTCGTCCGCGTACTCGTCGCCGGTCTTGGCCCGGCCGCCCTTCTTCTTCGCGGGCTTCTTCCGCGGGCGGTCGTCGTCGTCGTCGTCGTCCGCCCGCGCGGCGCGGGCCGGCTTGCGGACCTCCGCCGTCCTGGACTTCGCCGACACCTCGGCCTCGGTGTCGTCCACCACCTCCCACAGCGGCTTGGGAGCCGCCTTCGGCGCCGGCTTGGGCGCGGGCTTCGGGGCCGCCTTGGCGACGGGGAGCGGGGCCTTCGCCGCGGGCGGCGCCGGCCTGGCGGCGGGCTTCGGGGGGGGCGGGGCGGCGGGCTGACCGGGGAGCGGCGGCAGCGGCCGGGCGGGCTTCGGCGGCGGCGCCTCGTCCACGACCTCGAAGTCGTCGTCGTCGGACGGGCGGCGCCGCGGCGGGGTGGGTGGGGGCATGCGAGTTTCCCACGGATGTCGGGCTAATCTTCCCCGCGGCCGGGCGGCGTGTCCAGCCCGGGGCGGGCGGTTTACGGGAACTTCACCCGCGGCCCTACAATACCCGCCGACCCCCGACCTGCGCGGAGCCCGCCGGTGTCCACCGACCGCTTCACCGAGTACCTGAACCAGTTCGCCGCCGACCGCACCCAGATGCTCGACCAGCTCCGCAAGGTCGTCGTCGGCCAGGGCGAGGTGATCGAGCAGGTGCTCGCCGCCATCTTCACCCGCGGCCACTGCCTCCTCGTCGGCGTGCCGGGGCTGGCGAAGACGCTCATGGTCTCCAGCGTCAGCCAGATCCTCAGCACCACCTTCAAGCGCGTCCAGTTCACCCCGGACCTGATGCCGTCGGACATCACCGGCACCACGGTCCTGGACGAGACCGAGGACGGCAAGCGCGAGTTCCGCTTCGTCCGCGGGCCGATCTTCGCCAACGTCGTGCTCGCCGACGAGATCAACCGCACCCCGCCGAAGACGCAGGCGGCGCTGCTCGAAGCCATGCAGGAGCGGCAGGTGACCGTCGGCCAGGAGACGATGAAGCTGCCGGAGCCGTTCTTCGTGATCGCCACGCAGAACCCGATCGAGCAGGAGGGCACGTACCCCCTGCCCGAGGCGCAGCTGGACCGGTTCATGTTCAACATCAAGGTGGACTACCCCGGGGCCGACGACGAGCGGCAGATCGTGGCCCGCAGCGCCCGCGACGACACGCCGGAGCTCACGAAGGTGCTCACCGCCGAGCGGATCATCGCCTGGCAGAAGCTGGTGCGGAAGATCGAGGTGCCGGGGTTCGTGATCGACTTCATCGTGAAGCTGGTGCGGGCGACGCGGCCGAAGGACCCGAGCGCGCCGGAGCTGGTGAAGCGGCTCGTGGACTGGGGCGCGGGGCCGCGCGCGGGCCAGTTCCTGGTGCGCGCCGGGCAGGCGTACGCGGCGATGGACGGCCGGCCGAGCGTGGCCCTCGACGACATCAAGAAGGCGGCGATTCCGGTGCTGCGGCACCGCGTCAGCGCCAACTTCCAGGCGCAGGCCGAGGGGAAGAACAGCGACGACATCGTGGCCGAGCTGCTCCGCGTGGTGAGCGACCCGGAGCCGCAGAAGTACCTGCCGCGGAAGGGGAAGTAGGCGGCCGCCCGGACCGAAGTTTGACCGAGCCGGACCGGCGCTCTACGGTTGCGTAACAACCGACGGCCCGTCTGGAGTTTGCGAATGGGTCTGGCCCTGGGGGCGATGCTCGCCGCGGCCGTCGCCAGCCCGCCCGTCCCCGACTTCGAGCTCCGCGACACGTCCGGCACGGCCGTCACCCTCGCGGCCGACCCGCCGCGCGTGACGGTCGTGGTCTTCCTCGGCACCGACTGCCCGCTCGCGAACCTGTACGCCCCGCGGGTGAAGGCGCTCGCCGGCCGCTTCCCGCGCGACGCGGTCCGCGTCCTCGCCGTGTGCGCGAACGCCGGCGACGACGCCGGCGCCTTCGCCGCCGCCCACGCGCTCCCGTTCCCGTACCTCCTCGACCCCGGCGGCCGCGCCGCCGCACTGCTCGGCGCCACGCGCACGCCCGAGGCGGTGGTGCTCGACGCCGGCCGCCGCGTGCGCTACCGCGGGCGCATCGACGACCAGTACGCGCCGGGCGGGCGGCGGGCGGCGCCGACGCGCGCGGACCTGGCCGAGGCGGTCGCCGAACTCCTCGCCGGGAAGCCGGTGAGCGTGCCGCGGACGGCGAGCGTCGGCTGCGCGATCGGCGGCGCCCGGCCCGCGCCGGCGCCGCCGGCCGTGACGTACTCGCGCGACATCGCGCGGCTGTTCGACCGCCACTGCCTCCCGTGCCACCGGCCCGGCGAGATCGGCCCGTTCCCGCTCACCACGTTCGCCGCCGCCCGCTCCCACGCCGCCACCGTCGCCGAGGTCGTCGAGGCCGGGACGATGCCGCCGTGGCACGCGGCCCCCGGCGTCGGCCGGTTCCGAAACGACCGCCGGCTGACGGACGCGCAAAAGCGCCTCGTCGCCGACTGGGTCCGGCTCGGCTGCCCCGAGGGCGAGCCCGCCGCTCCCGCCGCGGTGGGGCCGACGACCGGGTGGGAGATCGGCACGCCCGACGCCGTGTACCCGATCCCGGCCGCGTTCGCCGTCCCGGCCGAGGGGGTAGTCGAGTACCAGTACTTCGTCGTGGACCCCGGGTTCACGGCCGACACCTGGGTGCGCGCGGCGGAGGTGCGGCCGGGGAACCGGCGGGTGGTCCACCACTGCTCCGTGTTCGTCGTCCCGCCGTCGGCGGTCGCCGCGGACGGGTCGGCCTCCGCCGACGGGCCCGACTCCGTGTTCCTGGTCACGTTCACGCCCGGGTGCGGGCCGTCGTGCCTGCCGGACGGGCTGGCCCGGCGCGTGCCGGCCGGGTGGCGGCTCTTGTTCGTCGTCCACTACAGCCCGGTCGGCACGCCGGAGACCGACCGGACCCAGCTCGGGCTCCAGTTCGTTCCCGCCGACCGGGTGCGCAAGGAGGTGGGCACGGTGCTGCTGGCGGACCCGGGCCTGACGATCCCGCCGCACGCCGCGGCGCACCGGGTCGAGCGGACGTGGACGGCCGACCGCGACTACGAGCTGCTGTCGATGTTCCCGCACATGCACCTGCGCGGGAAGTCGTTCCGGTACGCCGCCGAGTACCCCGACGGGTCGGCCGAGGTGCTCCTCGACGTGCCGGCCTACGACTTCAACTGGCAGCACCGGTACGACCTGGTCGGGCCGAAGCGGCTGCCGGCGGGGACGGTGGTGCGCTGCACCGCGGTGTTCGACAACTCGGCCGCGAACCCGTTCAACCCGGACCCGGGGGCGACGGTCCGGGCCGGCCAGCAGAGCTGGGACGAGATGTTCAACGGGTACTTCGACGTCGCCCCGGCCGGCCAGGACTTGCCGGCCGAGCGGGCCGCGGCCGCGGCCCGGAAGGCGCAGGCCGCGGGCCTGCTCATCGCCGCCGGGGTCGCCGCCGCGCTGTGGGCCACGCGGCTCGCCCGCGGCTCCCGCGGGCCGCCCGCGGCGTGAGTCACCAGTCGCCGACGCGCTCACGCAGCTTCGCCACCGCCGCGTCGCGCCACCGCTGCACGGTGCGGACGCTCACCCCGAACAGGTTGGCGATGTCCGGCAGCGGCCAGTTCTGGTAGTAGATCAGGCCGATCACCTCGCGCTCGGCGGGCGGCAGCTCGGCGACCGCCTCGTGGAACGCCGCCGCCTTCTCCAGGTCGGGGTCGGCCGCGGCCGGGTCGGGGGCGCCGTCGCCGACCGGCACGTCGGCCAGGTTCGTGCCGGCGCCGCACGGGCCGAAGTAGTGCTTCACCAGGTCGAGCAGCTCGCGGCGGACCAGCTCGTTGGCCAGCGCGTAGAAGTGGTGCCGCGACTGCGGCCGGACCTCGCGCAGCGCCCGCAGCAGCCGCACCAGGCTGTTCTGCACCACGTCGTCGAGCGCGACGAACCGGCCGACGCGGGGGAACTTGCGGAACATGTCGCCGGCCAGCGCCTCGACCCGGGCGACGATCTTGCGGAACGTCGGCTCGGCGGCGTTCGGCCGCCCGGCCCGCAGCTCGGTCACCCAGAACCACAGCTCGTTCGTGCTCAGCGGCGGCTCGTCGTCGGCCATCGCCACAGCGTACCCGATACGCGGGGACTGACCAATTCCCAATAGGGGAGTTGCGCAATAGGTCGGGTTCGGCTACCGTCTGGGGTACGGAGACCTCGGATGATCACGTACGCCCGGCTGGCGGAAACCCCGCTCGCGTTCCCGGCCCTGACCGGGATGACCCGCGACGAGTTCGACGCCCTGTTCGTCGCCTACGCCGCCGCGGCCGACGCCCACCGGGCCGCCCGGACGCACACCAAGCGGGACACCCGCCTGCTCCGCCGGGCCGCCGGGGCCGGCCGCCGGCACGACCTCGACGCCCGCACCCGCCTCCTGGTCGCCCTCGTCTGGCTCCGGGTGTACCCGACCTACGAACTCCTCGGGCACCTGTTCGGCCTCGACAAGTCCAACGCCTGGCACAACACCCAGGACGCCCTGGAGGTGCTGGCCACGATGGCCGACTTCCCGTTCGACCCGCCCGGGAAGGGGCGGACCCGACTCCGGTCGGCCGACCAGGTGATGGACACGTACCCCGAGGTCCGGGCCGTGATCGACGCCAAGGAGCAGGCCTTCCGCCGCCCGGCCGGGTGGGAGAACCAGAAGCCGTTCTACAGCGGCAAGAAGCGGCGGCACACGATCAAGAACCAGGTCGTGTGCACCCCGTCCGGGCGGATCGGGGCGGTGTCCCCGACCGTCCCCGGGCGGACCGCCGACCTCACCCTCCTCCGGCTCGACCGGACCCTCGACCGGCTCCCGGCCGGGGCCGGGGTGATGGCCGACAAGGCGTACCTCGGGGTCGGGGCGGACCCGGCGGCGGCCGGGCGGCGGGTGGTGATCCCGGCCCGCGCGTCCCGGAACCACCCGCTGACCGACGACCAGAAGGTCGCGAACCGGATGATCAACCGGGAGCGGGTGGTGGTCGAGCACGTGATGGCCCAGTTGAACCGGTTCCAGGTGCTCCGGCAGACGTTCCGGGGCCGGCTCGGGCGGCACACCCGGGTGTTCCGGGTGGTCGCACTCGTCGTCGACCGGCGGATCGCCGCCACCCCGCTGAAGACCTACCCGACCGCGGCCTGACGGGTTGGGGAGGGGGCTACACAACCCGCCGGCCTATTGCACAACACCCCTAATGACCCACCAATGACCAAGGAAGCCCCGGGCCGGGGCCGTCTTCCTTGGTCATTGGTGGGTCATTGGGAATTGGTCAGTCGCGAGTCGAGTCCGTTCCCCACCTCCATCACGACGACGGTCACGTCGTCGCCCAGCGGCTGCGCGCCGCAGAAGTCGCGGTGCTCCGCCATCACCGCCGCCGTCAGCTTGTCCGCCGGCTCGGCCGCGTACGCCCGGAACGCCGCCGTCAGCCGGGCCGCGTCGTACGTCTCGCCGATCTCGTTGCGGGCCTCGATCAGGCCGTCGGTGTAGAACAGCAGCCGGTCCCCGGGTTCGAGCTGCACCTGGCGCTCGCGGTACACCTCCTCCGGCATGATCCCCAGCAGGAACCCCTGCCCCGTGAGCGGCTTCACCTCGCCGGTGCGGGCCTCGAACCGCAGCGGCGGGGGGTGGCCGGCGACGGCGTACGTGAGCACCCGCGTGCGGCGGTTCAGCACCCCGTAGAACGCCGTCACGAACCGGTCGTCGGCCAGCGCCAGGAGGCGCGTGTTCATCGCCGCCAGCACCTCGCCGGGGCGCGGGGTGCGCGCCGCGGCGTCCGTGAACGCGGTGCGGGACAGGATGGCCACCATCATCGCCGCGATGCTGTGCCCGCTGGCGTCGGCGATCAGCACGCCGAGGTGGTCCGCGGCCGGAAGCGCGGTGTCGTAGTAGTCGCCGCCGAGGTGGTTCAGGGGCGCGTAGTGCGTGCCCCAGCGCAGCTCCGGCCAGTCGGGCGGTCGCGGCGGCAGGAGCAACTGCGTTTGAAACCGTGCCGCGGCACGCAGGTTGTACGTCAGTTCGGCGTCGCGGCCGAGCAGGTGCTCGTTCGCCTGCCGCAGGGCGCGCGTGCGCTCCTCGACCACGCTGTTGAGGTACTCCTCGCGGCGGGACACGAGCACCCGCGGGGAGATGATGCCGATCACCTTGCCGTTCTCGACGACGGGCAGGTGCCGGACGCGGAGGCGTTCTAGAGTTGCGAGCGCCTCCTCCCAGCCGACCTCGGGGCCGATGGTGTGCGGGTCGGCGGTCATCCACTCGGACACGGGGCGCTCCTGCCACCCGGCCGGGGCCACGGCGACGCGGCGGAGCAGGTCGCGGTCGGTGAACACGCCGGCCGCCGAGCGGTCGGGGCGGACCACGACCAGGGCGCCGATGCGGTACAGGTTCATCAGCCCGATCGCCACGTCGAGCGGCGTGTCGGGGGCGACGGTGACGACCTCGGCGGCCATCACCTGGCGCACGGTCAGCGGCGGTCGCGTCATGCGGCCTCTCGGGAATGGAGCATGATGTTCCCGTGAAGGACGGCGGTTGTCCTTGACCCGGACCCGCGGGTCCGTGATAGGTAGAGGTAGGTTTTACGCGGGGGTGCCTTGATGAGCGATCCGGTCCGCCAGTCCGCCGTCCTCGCCGTGTCCGACGACCGGGTGTGCCTGGTGACGGCGCGGAGCGGGCGGCGGTGGGTGATCCCGAAGGGCCAGATCGACCCGGGCCACACGGCCGGCGAGGCGGCGCTGGTGGAGGCGTGGGAGGAGGCCGGGCTGGTGGGCACGCTCGACGCGGAGCCGGTCGGCAGTTTCGTGTACGAGAAGCTCGGCCGGCCGCACCACGTCCTCGTGTACCGGATGACCGTGACCACGGTCCACGACCGCTACCCCGAAATGAACTCGCGCCAGCGCGCCTGGCTGACCGCCGACGAGGCGATCGACCGGATCGACGAGCCCGACCTGCGCGACCTGCTGCGGCGCGTCTTCGAGGTGCCGCACCCGGACCAGCTGAGCGTGGGGTGAGGGCGCCTCACGCGCCCTTCTGGATCAGCGGCAGGATCACCCGGTCCACGTCGTCCTCGGTGCGGAACTCGGGCACGCCGCCGTGCAGCTCCCACGACTCGGCCAGCTCCGCCGACGCCCCCGGGGCCAGCGTCGTCAGCTCGCCCACCGTCTCCATCTCCAACATTTCCTGGTAGCTGAACGTCTGGTAGCGGGTGCCGCGGTCGGGGTACACCGCCCCCTCGCGGTAGTCGAACCGCTTCACGAACAGCACGCCGCTATTGAGGTACGCCACCCACCCCATCCGGTGCGCCAGGCCGATCTTCGTCGGCCCCTTTGTCACGTCCTGGCGCAGGAAGATGTACTTCTTCCCGAACGTCCAGCGGGTGTCGGCGAAGTCGAAGTACGGCCACAGGATGAGCTCCTGGTTCGGGCCGAAGTCGTCGGGGTGCTTGGCGAGCTTCGGGTGGCCGGGGTGCGGCGCCTTCGGCGGCAGCGGGATCACCTCCACGCCGCCGGGGGCCATCACCGTCGGCCCCCACGGGGCGAGCGTCGTCGGCGCCTTGCCGGTGTTGGTCACCCGCAGGAGCACGTCCACGTGGGTGCCCTTCGGGGCGAGGCGCAGCTCCATCGTCTTCTGGACGCCGTACTCCTCCTCCGGCGGGGCGACGATGCGGGCGCCGTGCTGTCCCAGCGGCTCGGCCGTCACCGGGCGGTTGTCGGGGAAGTAGGTGCGGGTCAGGTCTTCGGGGGCGAGCCAGAAGCGGTGGCCGCCGCGGATCTGCCACTCGTCCTCGCCGGCCTTGCCGAGCTGGTCGGCGTAGTGCTTCATGACGTTGAAGCCGCCGGGGAGCGAGTAGCTGATGACGCGCGGGCCGACGTCGAGCGTGGCGATCAGTTCCACGTCGCCGTTGGTGAGGCGGAGGTTGTTCTTCCAGCCGCGGTACTCGACGGTTTCCACCGGGAGAAGCTCCGGAGAGGTGCTTGGTTACGCCGGTTGCGGCATAGCGACGCGAACGCCGCTACGCCGCAACCGGCCAAAAAGTGGGCGGGGCGGTTAAAACTCGGCCTCGCCCTTCGCGTTCGTGCCACCCGGCTCCGTGGACGCGGGGGGGGGCGCCGGCTCCGCTGCGGCCGGCGATTCCGCGGCCGGCGCCCCGGGCAGCTCCTTGCTCCCCACCAGCGTCAGGTTCAGGCCGATCTGCACCTTCGCGGGGACGCCGTCGATGGTGATGTCGATCTTGTCGTTGAGGTACCACCCGAGGGAGCCGGTGGAGAACTCCTTCCGCGGCACCTGGTACTCCTTGCCGTTGATGACGACGGTCATCGGCTGGGCGTGGGTGCGGAACTGCTCGCGGGTGAGGGCGAGGACGGTCTTCTGGGCCTTGGCCATCCGGCGGCCCTCCGGGAGAGGCGGGGAAAAACGAACGGGCGGCCGGCATCTTATTCTGCCGGCCGCCCGCGGGTAGTGACCAGGTGTGAACTACTTCTTGGTGCGGAGCAGCGCCCGCCGGCCGGCCAAGGCCAGGGCCGCGATGCCACCCAGGAGTAAGCCACCCGGCCCCGGCACCGGGTTCGGCGGGCTGAAGGGGGGTGGGTCCACCGGCGGCGGCGGCGGAACGTCCGGCGGCGGCGGCGGGGTGTTCGGCGGCGGCGGGTTCAGCGGCGGCGGCGGCGGCGGCGGCGAGTTAATCGGCGGCGGCACGAACGGGGGCGGCGGGACCGTCGGCGTGACCGTCGGCGGGGTGGTGGGGGGCGACTGGATCGAGCTGCCCGGGGGCGACGCGACGAACCCGCCGCCCGCACCGCCGCCGAACCCGCCGCCCGAGCCGCCGCCGCCGTACCCGCCGACCGGGACGCCGAAGCCGGCCCCACCGGCGCCGGAGCCGCCGAGGCCGCTGCCGCCCCCGGACACCCCGCCGCCGGCCAGGGCCGGGACGGTGCGGAGGGCGTACTGGTCCTGGGCGATGGCGCCGGCCGCGTTGGTCAGGCCGTTCATCCGCACCAGCTCGCGGCCGGCCAGCCCCGGGTTGGAGTAGAACACGTTGTCGTCGCCGGTCAGCGACTTCAGCATGTCCTCGGCGACGGGCACGAACGCCGGGGCCGGGTTGGCCGCGTCCGGGTAGTCGGACTGGAAGGTGCCGGTGCCGAGGCTGAACCGGTTGGCCGCCACCTTCTCGCCCTGCGGCAGCTCGCGCTCGTAGGCCAGCTCCCACAGCGCGGCCTGGAAGGCGCGGGCGTTGTCCGGGCTCTGGAAGTTCAGCGACGTGAGGTAGTGCCGGCCGAACAGCTCGCGGATGTAGGTGCCGCGGAGCTTGGCCTCGGCGATGCCGGCGTCGGTGGCCGGAAGGCCGTACGCCGCCGGGTCTTCCGGCGCCTGCACGTCGAACCGGTAGGTGTTGCCGGCGGTGACGCCGACGAGCGGCTCGGCGCAGAAGGCGGTGAAGTTGCGGTCGAGGCCGGCGGCGGTGAGCCGGTCCGCGGGCACGTCCCAGCGGAGGGCGCCGACCGACTTCGTGTACTGCTTCCCGTCCATCTTGAACGTGAAGGAGCCCTTCGCGGTCAGCTCCGAGTAGTACGCCCACACGTCGCCGGGGCCGGCCGGCTGGGCCACGGCGGGCGTGCCGTCGAGGACGGCGACGACGCCGGCGGCGGCGGCGAACCGCCGGGCGCGCGACGGGCGGTTGTTGTTCTTGGGGGTCATGGCGACGGTTTCCCGTTGCGGGTGCCACGAGGCAAAAGCAGCCACACACCCGGGTAGGGGCCGGGCGGGCGGCATAGGGGTAGAGATTAGCCCGCGGGTCAACGGTTTGAAAGCCCGAATTGCGTAAGTTTGGGGGTTTTACGCCGAACGTTCCGCTCCGGCCTGAAATCCGGAACACGTGTTAATCGCGGGTAACGGTTGTATCGGCTGTTCGGGGCCGGGCGCGAGCTCAACCCCCTGCTACAATAGGACTTCGCCCCCGCTCCCGTCCCCGAGGCGGTTTGATGTCGGCACCGTCGTCCCCGCGTCCGACCGGCGGTCGGCTGTCGCTGCCCCTGTGGCGCGATCGCTACGCCGCCCCGCTCGCGCCCACCACCCGCGCCGAGATGCTCGCCCGCGGGTGGGACGCCGTGGACGTGGTGTTCGTGTCCGGCGACGCCTACGTCGATCACCCCAGCTTCGCCGCGGCGATCCTGCACCGCTCGCTGGAGGCGGCGGGGTTCCGCGTCGGCATGGTGAGCCAGCCGCCGTGGCAGACGTGCGAGCCGTGGCGGGAGTTCGGCCGGCCGCGGCTGTTCTTCGCCGTCAGCGCGGGGAACATGGACTCGCTCATCAACCACTACACGGCGAACAAGAAGGTCCGCAACGACGACGCCTACTCGCCCGGCGGCCGCATCGGGCTGCGGCCCGACCGCGCCACGCTGGTGTACTGCCAGCGGGCCCGCGAGGCCTTCCCGGGGGTGCCGGTGGTCGCCGGCGGCGTCGAGGCCTCGCTGCGGCGGCTGGCCCACTACGACTACTGGAGCGACACCATCAAGCGGTCCATCGTGCTGGACAGCAAGGCGGACCTGGTGTGCTACGGGATGGGCGAGAAGACCATCGTGGAGGTGGCGCGCCGCCTTGCCGCCGGGGGCACGGTGAAGGAGCTGCGCGACCTCCGCGGCGTGACCTACGCGCTGGGCGCGAAGGAGAGTGACGAACTGAAAGCCGACCCGGCGCACTGGGCCGGCTCCGAGAAGGTCGAGGCCCTGCCCACCTACGAGCAGGTCCGCGCCGACAAGCTCGCGTTCGCCGAGGCCACCCGCGTCATCCACACGAACACGAACCCGTTCAACGCCGCCACCCTGGTCCAGTTCCACGACCGCCAGGCCGTCGTGCAGACGCCGCCCGCCCTTCCCCTCTCCCAGGAGGAGATGGACGCCGCCTACGACCTGCCGTTCACCCGCCGGCCGCACCCGAGCTACACCGAGCCGGTGCCGGCCCACGAGATGATCAAGGACTCGGTGACGATCATGCGCGGCTGCTTCGGCGGCTGCACGTTCTGCAGCATCACCGCGCACCAGGGCCGCATCATCCAGAGCCGCTCGCAAGAATCGATCATGAAGGAGGTGGAGAAGCTGGCGGCCGACCCCGAGTTCAAGGGGCACGTCTCGGACGTGGGCGGCGCGACGGCGAACATGTACCGGATGCGCTGCACCCGTCCCGACGTGGAGGCGAAGTGCAAGCGCCTCTCCTGCGTCCACCCCGGCATCTGCAAGCTCCTCGGCACCGACCACGGCCCCACGGTGGAACTACTGCGGAAGGTGCGCGAGGTGCCCGGCATCAAGAAGGTGTCGGTGTCGAGCGGCATCCGCATGGACCTGGCGCAGCTGTCGCCGGAGTACGTGCGGGAGCTGGCCGAGCACCATACCGGCGGCCGGCTGAAGGTCGCCCCCGAGCACGCCAGCCCGGCCGTGCTGGAGCTGATGAAGAAGCCGGGCATCGACAACTTCGACGTGTTCGCGGGTCAGTTCGTGGAGGCGAGCGCCGCGGCGGGGAAGCCGAAGCAGGGGATCGTGCCGTACTTCATCGCCGGCCACCCCGGCTCGGACCTGGGCGAGATGATCGAGCTGGCGCTGTACCTGAAGCGGACGGGCTACCGCCCGGACCAGGTGCAGGACTTCATCCCGGCGCCGTTCGACATCGCCACAGCACTTTGGTACACGGGCACAGACCCGTTCACCAAGAAGCCGGTGACGGTCGCCCGGGGGCTCAAGGATCGGAAGATGCAGCGTGCGCTGATGCAGTTCTTTAAGCCCGAGAACTACTTCACCGTCCGCGAGGCCCTGATCCAGGCGGGTCGCGCCGACCTCATCGGCGGGTGCGAGGGGCTGATTCCGGCCAACCCGCCGAAGGAGGCGATTGAGGCGAAGCGCAGGCAGGCAAACGAAGCCCTAAGGGGCGACCACTACCACACCGTGGCGAATCCTGCCAAGGGCGAGAAGCCGGGCGAGCGAGGCGCGGAACCGAAGAAGACGGGCTACCGGCCGGACCGAGCGTCGGCGCGCCGACAGGACAAGAAGAAGCGGAAATCAGGCCCGGGTGCGTAACCACGCCTCGACGGCTCGCGCCGCCTCCTCGGGGCCGTCAATCGGGTTCAAGGACAGGTAGAGGTGGGCGGGGTTGCAGCACAGGCGGTTCTGGCACCGCTGCTTGACGAACAACCCTTCCGGGATTGGCCCGTGGGTGAGTTCCCACGCGACGCGGTGGGCGAGCAGGGGGTTATTCCCCTTCCCCATAGACAGGCACCCGTACCCCGCTGCACCGGGCTTCAGTTTCCACAACCAGCAGTCATCCGGACCGGACTTCTCGACGCGAGCCTCGAACCGCTCTCGCATCGTTGCCCGCGACTTTTCTCCACCGGCCAGCACGAGATGGCGAGGGTTCAGGCAGCACCGGCTGTTGCAGGTGGTCATGACCTCGCGATCGGGCTCGTTTCCGGTTGCGATCCGGTACGCCACGATGCGGGCGGACACTTGCCCAGCACCTTTCCCTCCTCTGCCGAGGGTCGGGTGGCCGGCGTTGGTGACCGGTCCGCACCAGCCCCAGCAATCGTCGTCACCGGCCTTCACGAGGTAGGCAGCGAAACGGACTTCGATGGGCTGGCGTGATTTGCCGGGCATCAGATATCTTCTTGCCCTCCACTACGCAGGCGACAAACCGACGGGTCTATCATACCCGTGAAGCGGCCGAAACGCTTTGGCGGTGTTCCCGTCAAGGAGAACGACGGCACGTAGTCGTGGTCGCCTACCTCCCGCTCTGCTCGATCCCCGCGAACAAGATCACGAGCACGCTGACCGTGCTCGCCACCGTCGGGTTCCCGGGGATCAGCTACATGGCGTTATGCGAGAAGGTCGACCTCGACGCCCTGCATTACCGGGGACGCAAGGTGGCGCGCGTCGAGGGGCTGTTCCCGGACCGGGCGTTCGCGTTCTCGAACGAACCCGGCGGGATCGTCTCGGAGGCGACCAAGAACAAGATCGTTCCCGGCTACAAGGTGTCGTGGATCCTGCAGGATAGCGCAAAGGGCCGCTGATCGCCCCAGACGGCCTGGTCCTGGGGATCAACAGCTGGCGGGTGCCGAATCGACACGCCACCAACCGCGGGGCAACGCGGCGCGAGTTGCCGAGGTAACGGCCGCGAACCGCAGCGGGATCGACCTGCCGGGCGGGAGAAGGTGGCCTACTGGATCGAGTTCAAGTCGCCGCCGCCGTACGCGACCTGGCTCACCACCCGGTTCGGGAGCGGCGGGGTCAACCCGGAGCGGATGCTCCCGGACGTTGTCCTCAACCTCCCGCCCGGGAAGGCCGGGTCGATGGTCGCCTTGACGTTCGCGGCCGACGCCGGGGCGGCGGTGCTGGACGAGACAATCGACCTGACGGTCGGCGGCGGGTCGGTGCGGCTACGGATGACGAGGGACAAGCCGCGGGCAGAGACGACGGTAATCGTGCCGGCGGGGGCGGAGATGAAGTACGCGGCGCGGGCCACGACGCGGGTGAGTTTGAATAACAATGAGGCGACGTACCAGGGGGTGGGCGACGGCACGTATGTCCCGCCGGCCGACCGCCGGCTGGTGTACGTCCGCGACACGGCCGCGGGGTTCAACAACTTCCGCGCCCTGTTCTAGGAGCCGCGCTGACGAGGGGCGGCCCACGCGACGCCGTGACCCCGTATCAGTCGTCGCGATGCCGCAGCCGGCTCCGCCGCTCGGCCACGGCGGTCTCGAGTCCGTCGCCGGGGCCAGGAACGACTTCGTCAAGGATTACGACCACGACTGCCGGTAGCAGTGCCCACACGCTGACACCGAAGACGACCAACAACCCGAGTGCGGCGACCGCCGGCAGGACAAACCGGAGCGACCTGCCGTTCGGCCCGGAGTAACGGGCGATGACGAGGACCGTGCGCC
Organism: Gemmataceae bacterium; assembly: GCA_046350095.1. Taxonomy (GTDB): domain Bacteria; phylum Planctomycetota; class Planctomycetia; order Gemmatales; family Gemmataceae; genus Urbifossiella. The sequence goes on along the minus strand of JAXMBA010000005.1, from coordinate 388,446 downwards.
CGAGCCGCTTCGCGCACGTCAGCAGGAACCCGCAGAAGATCCCGGTCCACACGGACAGGCAGAACTGCGTGCCGGCGTCGCGCACGTAGAGTTGGAGCTCGCCGTTCAGTGCGAACGACATGACGTACCGGACCACGGCCGAGAGGACCGCGGTCGTGATCACCCCGGCGATGACGCGCCCCGCAGAACTCGTCTCCCGACACAGCTCCTCGAACGCCGGGTCGCCGCGGAGGCCGAACGCCAGCCCCGGCAGCCGGACGCACACCCAATACGACCCCTGGTACAGCGCGAAGCCCACGAATAACATCGGCACGACCAGCCAGGCGATGTCGCGGCTCGCGAGCGCGGCGTTCGACAGCCGGAAGTAGAGCGGCCGCACCGACGCGCCCGTCGGGACCGCGTCGTCGAACGGGACCGGCGGCCGCTCCTCCAGGTCGGCGGAGAGGTCCCGCATGCTCTCGCGGTTCGGCCACACGGGCAGGCCGACGACCCCCGTCCAGTCGGCCCCCGTCGCCAGCGGCAGGGTGGCCTCCAGCTTCCCCCGGCGGCCGTCCAGGTAGGTGACGCGCTCGAGGAACGCGGCCCACGCCGCGCGGTCGTCGCCGGCAGGGAAGTCTGGGTCGGTCCGGGCGCACTCGGCGGCCAGGCGGCGGCCCGCCTTGAGGATCTGGCCCTCGATGCTCTTGGCCTCGGACGGCTTGTCGGCCAGCCCCCCCGTCACCGCTGCCGTGCGGGCCTCGAAGACGGGGGCGGTGACGGCCCAGTCGTCGTACAGCACCCAGTCGCGGAACCAGGGCGTGTCGGGCGTCGGCGGGGCGAGGGTGTAGCCGAAGTCGATGTCGTCGTCCGGTCCCTCGACCATCGAGCGGGGCACCGGCTCCGCCTTCCGCGCGATCCGCCCGGTTGCCCAGCGGGTCAGCCGCTCGTACTCCGCGTCGCCCCCCGCGGCGCCGCGGACGAGTGGGCGCAGCCGCCGCAGGCCGTCAATCGAACTGCCCCGCGCCGAAAGCAGCCGGCTGAGCGCGGCGTGCGCCGCCAACTGCTCGGTCGCCGGCACCGCGGCGAGCGCCTCCACCGCCGTGACCGTCTTCGGCGAGTTGATGGGCACGATTCGGGTCTCGGGCGTCGGGCGCTTCCACTGCCCCAGGACGAACGCGTACTCCGCCTTCCACAGCGCTACCCAGTCCGCCCCCCACCGCAGCGCGACCCGGAAGTCGGCGTCGGCGGGGAACAGCTGCCGGAGGCGCTCCCAGTCCCGCTGGTGGACCTCCTCGTCCAGCCAGTTCATCATCATCCGCGATTCCGGGAGGAACCGGACCGTGTCCAGGCCGCGGTAGTTCGCCAGGTACGTCGCCGTCTCGGGCGGCGTCACGCCGAGCGGCCGGAACCGCGTCAGGAGGGGCACGGTCCCGAGCAGGAAGGCCGCGACGAGGAGGACCGACCCGGCGCCGCCGACGACCGGGCCGACGGGTCCCACCACCTCGGCCACCCGCTTCGCCAGCGTGCCGTGCGACAGCTGGTACGCCAGCTACGCGCACCCGACGACGAAGACGATCGAGCAGCAACAGGAGCCCACGCCCTCTCCGGCGGCCTTGGGGCGGGCCACGGCCGTCGGCGGGTTCAGATCGTTCACGCTGATGCCGTTCAGGTCGGCGGCGGCCGGCGATGCCGCGCCGAGCGCCACGAACACGACGGCCGCGAGGCGGAGCACGATACGGCCGGGCGTTCGGCGGGCGACGAGCGACATCACGACCTCGGAAGGGGCGTCGGCCGGGGCCGGTCCGCCCGCGGGGTCAACCCTTTGTACCAATATTCCGACACCGGGGTGAATCGGACTCCGTTATCAATGGCATTGCGTTAGTTGCGGCCATCGTGGGTACCGCTTAGACTGAGCGGTCACGCCCCGGACGCCGCCCCTGGAACCCGCAACTCGGAGTGTCGTCCATGGCCCAGGGTGAAGGGACGCCGCGGCTCGGCGTCGAGAGGCTCGAAGACCGCGTGACCCCGGTGACGATCACCTGGCAGAACCCGGCCGGTGGGTCGTGGCAGGCGGCGGCGAACTGGAACCTCGGTCGCGCCCCAGCCGCCGGCGACGACGTGGTCATCCCTGCCCTTTCGGGTGCCGCGGTCGTCAACTTCACGTCCGGCGCGACCGCCGTGCAAACCCTCACCGCGGCCGGCGCGCTGACCCTCGCCGGCGGCCGCCTGAGCGTCGCCGCCCCGATCCGGGCGAGCGGCGCGTTCACGCTCGCCGGCGGCACTCTTGCGTACTCGGCCCTCGCCGCCGGGACGACTCTCACGCTCACCCCCGCCGGCGGAACCCTGACCGGGGTGAGCGTCGCCGCCGGCGGCACGATCGACGGCACGCAGGCAGCGACCGACCCGCTCGCGTACTACAGCTTCGACGGCGGGCCGGGCGACGGCACCGGCCACGGCTACGACGCCGTGCCGAGCCCGAACCCGCCCGCGCTCGTCACCACCGGCTATCAGGGCAGCGCCTACCGGTTCGACGACGCGCTGAACAACTACCTCACGGCCCCGATCGACATCGGCACCGCCGCGATGCCGCGGCTGACGATGGGCGGCTGGTTCAACGCCACCGCCGCCGACTTCACCCTCCGCGGCCTCCTCAGCGCCGACGCCGGCGGGTTCGACCGCACCATGGAAATCGACACCCGGAACGGCGGCGTCCGCTGGTCCGCGTTCGCCGGCTACGGTCCCGTCAGCGGGCCGCCCGTCGTGCCGGGGCAATGGACGTTCGTCGCCGTCCGCTACGACCAAACCACCGAGACGCTCACGCTCGACGTGGACGGCACTCGCGTCACTGCCCCCACGGACTTCGACGGGTTCTCGACCAACACCCTCACCATCGGCCGGAACCCGAACTTCGACACCCCGTTCGACGGGCTCATCGACGGCGTGTTCGTCTACGACCGGCTCCTGACCGACGCCGAAATCTACGGCCTGCGGGTCGGCGCGTACGTGACCGTGACCGACGGGCTGCACCTGGACGGCGTCGCGCGGCTCGGCGCGCCCAACGGCGGACCCGCGGCGCAGCTGATCTTCGACGGCAGCCAGCCGCTCGCGGGGACGGGCACGGTGCTGCTCGGGGCGTCCGGCGGGAACGCGCTGCTCGCCCGCGGCGACAACGGGGCCAACCCGGCCACCCTCACCATCGAGAGCACCGTCGTCGTCCGCGGCGGCGGCGGCACCGTCGGCGGCTTCTACGCCGGCGACTCGGCGCGGCCGCTCGGGTCCGTGTCTGCAACCACGGCCGGGTCGGCGGTGCGGCTCGGAGGCCCGGCCACGCTCGTCGAGTACGGGCCGCTCGCCGCCGCGAATGGCGACACGGTCCAGGTCCCGCGGTCGCTCCGGGTGGACGGCACGGCTGTCGTCACCCTCACGCCGGACAGCACGCTCGCCGTCGGCGGCGACCTGCTCGGGACCACGCGGAACCCCGGTGCGTTCCGCCCGCGCGGCACGGTGCTGTTCAACGGCGCCGGCACGGCCGCGGCGCCGCAGCGGTTCGAGGCGATGAGCGCCGACCTCGGCCCCGGCTCCGCCGCGTTCACGAACAACTTCGCCCTCGGCTCGCTGGTCGTCGGCGCGAACACGGTCGTGCGGCTGGTGAACAGTGCCGACAACGCCCCGGGGGCGGGCGCCGAGGCGGTGTACACGAACGCCCTGGTCGTGCCCGCCGGGAGCACCCTCGACCTGAACGGGCTGCGCCTCTACGCGCGGGCGGTGCTCGTCGCCGGCACGGTCACCGGCGGCACCGTCACGCAGGTGCCCGACACCGGGCCGATCACGCTGAACACCCCGACGCCGGGCCGCATCACGACCCCCGGCCAGCTCGACGAGTGGACGTTCTACGGCCGCGCCGGCGGGGCCATGTACGTCACCCTCGACCCCGGTAGCGACCGGGCCGGCGGGCCGGTTGCCCCCGCGCTCGCGTCGGCGCGGGTGCAGCTGCTCGACGCCGCGGGGACCGTCCTCGCCACCGCCACCACCGGCTTCGACGGGCAATTCCTGTCACTGAACAACGTCCGCCTCCCGGCCGACGGCGTGTACCGGTTGCGGGTCCAGGCGGCGCCGGCGCAGGCGGGGGCGACCGGCAACTACGTCCTCACCGCGTGGGACCTGACGCCGGACACGCGGCCGCTGACCGTGAACCAGCGCGCCACCGGCACGCTCGCCACGCCGTTCTCGACCACGAAGTGGACGTTCGCCGCGGCCGCGAACACGCAGGTGCGGTTCGACCTGCTCGGGGCGTCGGCCGTCGGGCTGACGTTCGCCCTCACCGGCCCGAACGGGTTCGTCGGGTTCGCCGGCCTCGTCGGCGACTCGGGGCTCGTCACGCTCCCGGCCGCGGGCACCTACACGCTCACCGTGACGGGGAGCGGCGGGGCCACCGGCAACTACACGTTCCAGGTCGTGCAGACGACGCTGACGCCGCTCGCGCTCGGCGGCACCTACGCCGGCACGTTCGCCGGGAGCGGCCACGCCCAGCTGTTTGCGATCGCGGTGCCGTCGGCCCGCGTGCTGACGCTGAAGCTGGCCGACGCGGCGACGGCGGACCGCGTCGAGGTGTACGCGTCGCTCGGCACGCCGCCGACGCGGGCGGCCTACGACTACCGCTTCGAGTCGCCGGGGAGCAACCAGTCGATCCTCGTCCCGAGCGCGGCCGCGGGGACGTGGTACGTGCTGGTGTACGCCGACCGCACGACCGCCGCGGCGCCCTTCACCCTGTCCGCGGCCGGCGCCACGTCCGTGCTCACGGAATCGACCCCGGCCCGCGCCGGGAACGCCGGCCCCCTCACCCTGACGCTGACCGGCGCCGGGTTCACGGCCGGCACGACCGTCGCGCTCGTCGCGGCGAACGGCACGACGGTCGCCCCGATCCGCTTCACGATCGACGGCTTCACCCGCATCACGGCAACATTCCCGGCCGGGCTCCTCGCGGGGACTTACTCGGTGCGGGCGACGACCGACGGCGACGCGGCCACGCTCGCCGACGCCTTCACGCTCGTGGCCGGCGGCGTGCCGAACTTCACCGCTGAGTTGGTGCTGCCGCAGGCGCTCGGGCGGCACGCGGTCGCGACGATCTACGTGCGGTACGCGAACACCGGCGACATCGCGCTGCCGGCCCCCATGCTGGTCTTGAGCAACCGGTTCAACGACCGCCCGCTGCTGACACTCGACCAGTCGCGTGTGGTCGAAGGGTTCTGGACGAGCGCCGTTCCCGACGGGTTCAGCACCAGCATTTCGATCCTGGCGAGCGGGGCGACGCCGGGCGTGCTTCACCCCGGCGAGTCGGTCGAGGTGCCGGTGTACTACGCCGGCCTCCAGCAGCCGTGGGACTTCGGCCGCAACCAGGTGCCGCTGGAGTTGAGCATCGTCGGCGCCGCGGACAGCGTGGCGGTCGATTGGGCGTCGCTGAAGGACGCGCTGCGCCCGGCGTGGGTGAGCGCGGAGGCGTGGGAGCCGGTCTTCGCGGCCGTCGTCGCGCGTGCCGGCTCGACGGCCGGCGGCTACGTGAGGATGCTCGACGACAACGCCGCCGCCCTCGGCCGGCTCGGGGAGTCGGTGACCGACGTCGGTCGGCTCTGGAACTTCTCGGTGCGGCTGGCCGACGGGGTCACGCCGGTTCCGACCCTGGCGGCGGCGACCGACGTGGGGATGGTGGCGCCGGGCGTGCCGCTGTCGTTCGGCCGGTCGTTCGGGTCCACGATCACCAGCCGCCACCAGACCGGGGCATTCGGCCGCGGGTGGTCGGTCCCGTGGCAGACGTCACTGGCCGAGCTGCCGGACGGCACGGTCGTGGTCGTCACCGACGGCGGCGCGGGCTTCCGCTACCAGCCGGACGACCGGCCCGGCGGCCGGTACTTCGCCGCCGACGGCGATCTCAACACGCTGGCGGCCGGCCCCGGCGGCACGTTCCGGTGGACGCAGGCCGACGGCACGGTGACGACGTTCCGCGCCGACGGCCGGCTCGACGCCGTCCGCGACGCGAACGGGAACACCGTCACCGCCTCCTACGCCGCGGGCCGGCTCGTGGGCCTGACGCACTCGTCCGGGGCGAGCCTGGCGATCGCCTACAACGCGGCCGGGCGGATCGGCTCGATCACCGACTCGGCCGGCCGGCAGGCGGTGTACACCTACGACGCCGCGAACGAACACCTGCTGAGCGTCCAGACGCCGGCCGGCGTCACGAGCTACACGTACAGCGTCGGCAACGGGGCCGCGACCGAGCACGCCCTCACGTCGGTCACGTTCCCCGACGGCACGCACCGGTACTTCGGCTACGACGCCCTCGGCCGGCTCGCCGGCACGTCCCGTGATGGCAACGCCGAGGCGGTCGCCTACACGTACGGCGACCCGGGCGAGGTGGTGGTCACCGACGCCGTCGGGAACGCGAGCCGCGTGTTCTACGACCAGCGCGGGCTCCCCGTACGGACGCGGGACGCTTTCGGGAACGTCACGTCCGTGGCCTACGACCCGGCGACCCTCGCGGTGAGCCGGGTGACCGACCCGACCGGCCAGACGACGCGCTACACGTACGACGCGCGCGGGAACCTGACGAGCCGGACTGACGCTCTCGGCCACACGACGCGCTTCACCTACGGCGAGTTCGACCGGCTCGCGTCGCTGACCGACGCCGCGGGCACGACGACCAACTACCTCCACGACGAGTCGGGCAACCTGCTCGCGACCGAGTACGCGAACGGGACGACCGAGTTGGCCACGTTCGACCCGCTCGGCAACCCGCTGTCGTTCACCAACCGCCGGGACCAGGCGGTCTCGTACACGTCCAACGCCGCCGGCCAGGTGACGCGGCAGACGCTCCCCGACGGGTCGCACGCCGACCTCGCCTACGACGCCCGTGGCAACCTGCGGACGGCAACGGACGCGGCCGGCACCACCACGTTCGGCTACGACGCGGCCGACCGGCTCACCCGCGTGGACTACCCCGGCGGTGCGTTCCTCCAGTTCACGCTCGACGCCGCCGGCCGCCGGATGCGGATGACGGACCAGACCGGCTACGCGGTGGTCTACGCCTACGACGCGGCCGGTCGGCTGTCGGGGCTGCGCGACGCCGGCAACGCCCTCGTAGTGACCTACACCTACGACCCGGCCGGCCGGCTGAGCCGCAAGGACAACGCCAACGGCACGTTCACGACCTACGACTACGACGCCGCCGGCCGCGTCCTGCACCTGGTCAACCGCGCCCCGGGCGGGGCCGTCAGCAGCCGGTTCGACTCCACCTACGACGCACTCGGCCGCCGCGCCACAACGGCGACTCTGGACGGCACCTGGACGTACACCTACGACGGCGTCGGCCGGCTGACCCGCGCGGTGTTCGCCTCCACGAACGGGGCGGTGCCGAACCAGGATCTCACCTACACCTACGACGCCCGCGGCAACCGTACCTCGACGGTCGTGAACGGCGTCACCACGGCCTACACGCCGAACGACCTCAACCAGTACACCAGCGTCGGCGGGGTGGCGCAGACCTACGACGCCGACGGCAACCTGCTGGCCGACGGCACGAACACCTACACCTACGACGTGTTCGGCCGCGTCACGTCCACGACGACGGCGGTCGGCACCACCACCTACACCTACGACGCCCTCGGGAACCGGTCGTCGCGGACGACCGGCGGGCAGACGACGCGCTTCGTGTCCGACCCGACCGACCCGGCGAACGTGTTCGGCGAGTTTAATGCGGCGGGCGCCGCGGTCGCCCACAACGCCTTCGGCCTCGGCCTCGCCACCCGGGTGGGCGGCGGCAGTACGTACTACTACGACTTCGACGCGACCGGCTCGACGGCGGCTGTCACCGGCCCGACGGGCGCGGCGGTGAACACCTACTCGTACACCCCGTTCGGCGGCCGCGACTCGTCCGGCGGGGGGGTGCCGAACCCCTTCACCTACGGCGGCCAGTACGGCGTCGGCGACTCCGGCGGAGGCACCTACAGCACGGGCAGCAGCCAGTTCCGCTCGACCACGGGCGACTTCTTGTCGCGCGGGGTCAAGGACGGCCTCTCGATCATCACCTCGTTCGGCGCCTGGGCCGCGAGCCTGTCGGTCGAAAAACTGATCCGCGAGGCGGAGGCGATACACCCGTCGTTGGTGGTGATTGCGGAACGCCACGCGCGGTACGTCGACTTCACGGGCAAGGCGCTCGGCGCCTTCGGGATTATTTCCGACGTGATCGACGCGTTCGACCCGAACGAGCGCGACGGCTTCGCCCTCGGGCTCGACGCCGCCAGCCTCCTCGCCGCCGGTTTGAAATACGGGGGAGTCGGACTCGTCATCGACGCGATCTCGTTCGACTACACGCTCATCAAGGCCGTGGTCGAGCACCAGGCCGACATCATGGAGTGGGGTTACAAGCACCCCCTGCTGGGGGACGTCCTCCTCCGCGTCCCGCTGTTGGCGGACACGATCGACGTCCTCGGCAACTTCTTCCGCGACGTCGGGCGGGAACTCGGCAACCTGGTGTCGGCCGTCGCCGGGGCGTTCGACCCGAACGACAAGATCGCCCCGGGCGGGTACGGCGCCGGCAACTTCGTCCTCCCGACCGGGCCGTTCCCCTACCGCATCGACTTCGAGAACGACCGCACCGCCACCGCCCCGGCCCAGACCGTCACCGTCACGGACCAGCTCTCGCCGTTCCTCGACTGGGACAGCTTCCGGCTCACCGAGCTCGGGTTCGGCGACACCGTCCTCGCGGTGCCGCCGGGCAGCCAGTACTTCCAGACCACCGTGCCGATGGCCCTCGACGGCAAATCGTTCGACGTGCTCGTCGAGGCCGGCATCGACACCGCCACCGGCCGCGTGTTCGCCCGCTTCCAGAGCGTGGACCCGCTCACGGAGCTGCCGCCGGACGTGCTCACCGGCTTCGTCCCGCCGGAGAACGACACCGGCCGCGGGCAGGGGCACGTCAGCTACACCGTGCGGCCGAAGCCGAACCTCCCCACCGGCACCCAGATCCGCAACGTCGCGCTCATCACCTTCGACGTGAACGCCCCCATCTCGACCGACCAGGCGGACCCGCACGACCCGGGTCGGGGCATCGACCCGAGCAAGCAGGCGCTCGTGACGATCGACGTGGACCCGCCGGTCGGCAGCGTCAACCCGCTGCCGCCGGTCAGCACGACGGCCGCGTTCCCCGTGTCGTGGGGCGCCGCCGACGGGGCCGGCTCCGGCGGCGCCAGCTACGACGTGTTCGTCTCCGACGACGGCGGGCCGTTCCGGCCGTGGCTCGTCGGCACCCCGCTGACCACGGCCACCTACCCCGCACAGGACGGCCACACCTACCGCTTCTACGTCGTCGCCACCGACGGCGTCGGGCTGCGCGAACTCGGCGCCGGCGGCATCGCCGAGGCGACGACGACGGTGCGGGTGCCGGTCGGCCCGTCGCCCCCGGCCTCGACGCCGGAGTTGGTCGGGTTCCCGCAGTTCGGCGTCGGCGCCGACCGCGGCGGGGCGCCGGTGGTGCGCTACTTCAACCCGGACGGCTCGTCGCGGTTCGACCCGACCGTGTTCGACGGCACCGCCGACGGCGGCGTGCGCACGGCCGCGGCCGACTTCAACGGCGACCACATCGCCGACCTGGTCGTCGGCACCGGGCCGGGCGTGGCGACGTTCGTCCGCATCCTCGACGGCGTGACGCAGGCGGAGATGTTCGCGGTGGCGCCGTTCGAGGCGGCGTTCACCGGCGGCGTGTACGTCGCGGCCGGCGACCTGACCGGCGACGGCATCGCCGACCTGGTCATCACCCCGGACGAGGGCGGCGGCCCGCGGGTGGTCGTCTACCGCGGCGGCGACTTCTTGCGCGTGGCGAACTTCTTCGGCATCGACGACCCGAACTTCCGCGGCGGCGCCCGCGCGGCCGTCGGCGACCTGGACGGCGACGGCCGCGCCGACCTGGTGGTCGCGGCCGGGTTCGGCGGCGGGCCGCGGGTGGCCGCGTTCTCCGGCCGGTCGGTCGGCGACGGGCTCCCGCCCGAGAAGCTGTTCAACGACCTCTTCGTCTTCGAGCAGGCGCTGCGGAACGGGGCCTTCATCGCGGTCGGCGACCTGGACGGCGACGGCCGGGGCGAGCTGATCGCGGGCGGTGGTCCGGGCGGCGGCCCGCGGGTGCTCGCGCTCTCCGGCGCGGACCTGCTGGCCGGGCGGTCCGACGGGTCGCGGCCGGTGGCGAACTTCTTCGCCGGCAACGTGGAGAACCGCGGCGGCATTCGGGTGGCGGTGAAAGACCTGGACGGCGACCGGTTCGCGGACCTGGTGGTCGGCGACGGGGCCGGCGGCGGCAGCCGGGTCACCGGCTACTACGGGAAGGACTTCGGCGGGGGCGGCGCCCCCGAGGCCTTCGGGTTCGACGCCTTTCCCGGGCTGACGGCCGGCGTGTTCGTCGGGTAGCAGGTGTTCGTCGGGTCCGGGCGGCCGCGTCCGGCCGACCCCCCGATATCATTCCGCGGCCTGGAACGGCGTGCGGACGGCGCCGAGCGACCAGACCCTGAGGTTGCCGAATTCGGCGCGACGCCGGGGTGCGGCGGAGCGCCCGGAAGATCAACCGGTCGGCGAGGGGGCCTGTCACGGTGGTCGGGTGGTCCACCGCCGCACCGTTCACGTAGATCTCGACTAGCGAGCCTCCCGCGAGTTGCCGGCGGACGATCAGCGTCAACGTCCGGGGCGCCTCAGGCCAGGCGTCGTAGCACGGGCAGGACGCCGGGTCGAGGGTGCCGCCGGGCGTGTCGTACTCCCTAGTGCGGGATCAATTCCCTGGGTTTGCGATTCGGTCGGGCGGCCTACCCTGACCGGATGAAACCCAGGATGGTGGTTCGGGCTCTGACGGCCGCGGAGCGGCAGGCCCTGGCGCGGGGGCTCAAGTCGGCCGACGGGTTCACCGTCCGCCGGTCCCAGATCGTCCTCGCCAGTGCCGCCGGGGACGGCCCTGCGGCCATCGCCCGCGCGGTCGGGTTGACCGCCCAGGCCGTCCGGGACACGATCCGGGCGTTCCACGCCGACGGACTCGGGTGCCTGACCCGTAAGCCGCCGGTGGCGAAGGCTCCGGCCGTCGTCTGGGACCGGGCGCACGATGCCGACCTGAGGGATCTGCTCCACCGCCGCCCCCGGGAGTTCGGCAAGCCCACCAGTCTGTGGACCCTCGCCTTGGCCGCCGACGTGAGCCACCAGAAGGGGTGGACGACCCGGCGGTTGACGGCCGAGGGGATGCGGCAGGTGCTCAAGCGGCTGGGGATCGGGTGGAAGCGGGCGAAGCACTGGATCACCAGCCCGGACCCCGACTACGCCAAGAAAAAAAGGCCCGGGACCGGCTGATCGCCCGGGCCGCCCGGGAGCCGGGGTGGGTGGCCGGGTTCCAGGACGAGTGCTGGTGGACCCGGCTGGCCCACCCCGGGCTGTTCACGTGGGCGGCCGACGACCCGCTCCGGCTGGTCGGGAACGCCCGGGACCCGAGGGGCGGGGGGCCGGAGGCGGTGGCCTGCTACGGGCTCCTCCGGCACGACACCGGCGGGATGCTGCTGCGGTTCTGCGACGGGCGGCCGGTGAGCGCGACCACCGAGGAGTACCTCGGGTGGGTGTGCGAGCGGTTGGCGGCCGAGGGGAAGCGGGTGCTCGTGCTGGTGTGGGGCAACGCCGCCTGGCACGTGAGCAAGCGGGTCCGGGGGTGGATCTGCCGGCACAACCGGCGTGTGTCCCGGAGGAAGCAGGGGTGCCGCATCCGGGTGTGCGGGCTGCCGATCAAGGCCCCGTGGCTGAACCCGATCGAGCCGAAGTGGGTCCACGGCAAGCGGGCCGTGGTCGAGCCGGACCGGAAGCTCGCGGCCGACGAGCTGCGGCAGCGGGTATGCGACTACTTCGGCTGTACGGTCGAACCGCCGCTGGCAAAGCCGGCGGCTTGATCCCGCACTAGGGGCCGTCGTGGAGACGGCCGGTCGGGTCGGACAGGAACTGCACGCCCGGGTTCTTGCCGTCGTTCATGTTCACCACCAGCCCGCCGCGGGCCGTCGGAGCGACGACCGCCACGCACACCAGTGCGACCGCGAATTCGACGCCCGGGAGGGGCCTACGTCGTTCCACAGCGTCCCGCCGCCCTCGCGGGCAAAGGCAGTCGGAACTGGGGAGCCACGACGGCGCAATCACCTGCGTGGCGATCAACCCGTGCTACACGCGGCTCGTGAACGACAGCGGACACGCCCCTGACGGTCTGGGACGTGTCCGCTTCGGCTGAGCGCCCGTCAGCGGCCGAGGGTAAGAAATGTTCGTCGTCCGAGAAGGCGCGCCGAACGATGTTGGCGTCGTCCGCGCGGCGGCCGCGGAGGGGGTCCGCTGGCGGACCCCGCCCGCGGCGAGGCGGCGGCCAGCGAGGTGACGAGCGCGCCGCGGGCGGCGACGGCCGAACGACCGCGTGTCATCCCACCATCATCCCCGCGGAACAATCTGGGCGAGCGTGATCCGCAGCCTACTGCTCCGACGCCGCCCCCAACCGCCGCCGACCAGGGTCGGGCCGGCGGCGGTGAGCACCACGACACCCGCGACATCGGCTACCGCGCGGCGGGGAGGCGCCACAGGTGAATACTCCCGTCGGCGGCGGTGCTCACCGCGACCGACCCGTCGGCGGCGACGACCAGCCCGGTAAGGGCCGCCGGGTGCGGCGCCCGCACCTCTGCGGTCATCACCGGCTCGGCCCCGGATCGGTCCCACACCCGCAGCACCCGGCTGACGTCCGCCTCTGTCGGCTCGTGCGCGGTGACCACCCAGGTGCCGTCGGCCGACGCCCCGGCGTGCGCCACGGTATGAAGGTTCCCCGGCGTCGCGAGGTCGAACAGCTTCGTCGGCGTGCCGTCGTCGTCGGCCACCCACCCGGTCACGGCCTGCGCGCCGGTGATGGTCACCGTCACCCCGTCGGCGCGGGCGAGGGCGAGCGGGTCGCCGGCGACGCGGCCGTCGAGCGTGCCGAGCGGCCGGGCCTTCAGGTTGGTGCGGACCCCGAGCGCCGTGAGGGTCCCGGCCTGCGCCGCCAGCACGTCCTTGCCGTCGGCGCTGAACCCGAGCGCGGCCGGCGGGACCAGCCCGAAACGGCCGGCGTCGAGCTTCTCGTTCGAGGTCAGGTCCCAGAGGCCGACGGCGAAGTGGTTGGTGTGGTGGCGGACCTCGATGTAGGGCTGTTGGTCGGTCAAGAACCCGCCCACCTCCGGGTAGCTCGGGTTCTTGACCCACTCCGACCGCACGGTCACGTCCGCGACGTAGGCGACCGCGAGGCGGGTGCCGTCCGCGCTGACGGCCACCTCGCCGGCCCCGGGCGCCTTGACCCGCCGGCCGGGGCGCGGCGACTTCTCGCCGACCTTCCACACGGTCACCCCGCCCGGGTCGGCGACCGCGAGCTGCTTGCCGTCCGGGAAGAACGCGAGCCCGGCGGGCGCCCCCGCGGACAGCACGGTGCCGAGCGTCCGGCCGTCGGCCGTGGCCCACAGCCGGACGCGGCCGGTGCGGTCCTGGGCCGCGAGCGTGTTCCCGTCCGGGGAGAGGAGCACCCGCGCCACCGGGTCGCCGGCGCCGCCGAGCACCTTCGGCGTCAGCTTCGTCGGCCCGTCGTCCCCCCGCGCCGCCGGCGTGGCGGCGAGCGCCGCCAGAAGTAGCCCCGTCGTGATCCGCCGCATGTCGAAGTCCTCCGGGTCGCCCGGCCGCCGCACCGTGTGGCGGGTCGGGACACCAGCCGGATCGACGGCCGGCATCGCCGGCGGACACGAATCCAACCGACGGGAAAAAAACCGTCGCGGCGTCCGCCCCGCGTCCTGCCCGTCGATCCGGCTGGTGTCGGCGGCCGCAGGGGCGGCCGGACACCCAGCAGCGGAGGCGGTGATGAAGCGCGTCGTGGCGTGGGTCGCGGTGGTCGTGGTGGCGATTCAACTCGTGGCGGTCGCCGGGTTCGCCGGGTACGACACCTGGCGCGTCCGGCAGTACCAGCAGGGCGTGCTGGTCGAGCTGGACATGACGGCCGCGACTCCGCGGCTCGGCCGACGCCGCCCGGGCCGAGGCGGGTCGGCTCCGGGCCGAACTGATGGTCCTCCTCGCGTCGGGGAACACCGCGGCGGCGGACGACTGCCGCCGCCGCGTCGAGGCGGCCGACCGCGCCGCGGACGAGGCCCACCAGCGGCAGGTGGTGGCGGAGGCGGAGTTCCGCGTGTTCAAGGAGACCGGACAGCGGCCGTCGCCCGGCACGAAGAAGGGGTAGTCGCCGGCCGCGGCGTCACGGCCGCGGCTTCGCCGCCAGCCGCCGGCGGTACGGGTCGTCCGGCCCGGCCGCCGGCGGGATCCGCTTCTCCGCCTCGGCGTACGCGGCCGCGGCGCCGGCCCGGTCGCCGGCCGCGGCGCGGGCGTCGCCCAGGTCTTCCCAGAACCACGCCCGCGCGGCACACGCCTCGTCCGACCGGGCGCGGTCGAGCAGCGCCAGCCCTTCGGCGAACCTCCCTCGTGAAACCAGCGCCCGGCCGAGCAGAACGGCGTACTCGGTCTCGGCCGGGTCGAGTCGGATCGCGGCCCGAGCGGCCATCTCGGCGAGCGCCGGGTCCGCGCCGCTGCGGTTGAGCACCCGTGCCAGAGCGGCGAGGGCGTCGGCCGAGTCGGGGGCTCCCGCCAGCACCGCCTCGACGCCCGCCCGCGCCGAGGTGAGGTCGCCGACCTCCACGAGCGACTCGGCGTGGATGACCGCCAGCCAGGCTCGATTCCGGTCGTCGGCCGGGGTCCGGTCGAGGGCCGTCCGGCCGACGGCGACGGCGTCGGCGAACCGGTGTTCGGCGCGGGCCAGGTGTACGTCGAGAGCCGCGTAGAAGCTGCTGTCGGGGTGTCGGGCGCGTCGGTCCGCGATCATCGGCCCGAGGCCGGCAGTCTGGCCGGCGTTGAGCCGGCGACAGACGTAATCGTCGCGGGCGTCGTCGCCCCGACCGGCCCGGACGTACGGCTCGATGACCCGGGCGGCGGCCGCGTACCGGCGGCGGGAATCGAGCCGGTCGCCAAGATCGCGGGCCGCGGGCCACCCGACCGCCGCCCACGGCCCGCCGGGTGCAGGCCCGCCGGAATCGGCCCGACGAGCCCCGCCGCCCGCGCCAGGATGCGGCGCGTGAGTGGCGCCAGCGGGGCGGGGTCGAGCTCCGCCGCGGCCGCCGCGCGGGCGGGTACCTCGACCAGCGCCTCCGTCGCCAGCTTCCCCAGCACGTACCGCTGCCAGTCGTGTTCGGCCGCCCGGCACTCGCGGTCGAGGAGTTGCACCCACAGCCCCGCCCGGCCGCCGGCGAACAGCTCGTCGGCGAGGCGGCGGAGGTCGAGCTCGCGCCACGCGGCGTGGAGGTGGTCGGGGAGCCCGGGCGGCGGCGCGTCGCGGAAGCGGCGGTCGAGCTCGGCGGCGAAGTCGGCGAGGACGCGACGGTGAACCGGGTGGAGCTTGCCGGCCCGGTCGCGGTCGCGCAGCACGCCGGTGCCGCGTCGTGCCGCCCACGCCCGCTCCGCCGCCACGGCCGGCGTGTCCGCGCCGGTGAAGAAGCCGGCGTACACCTCGGCGACGTTCTGCGACACCGACACCGGCTTCCCGAGCGAGTCGTCCATGTACTCGCCGCCCTCCGCGAGTAAAACCTGAGTCCGCAGGTGGGCGCTGGTCCCGCCGCCGGCCGCCCGGCGGGCGAGCTCGGAGAGTGACAGCGGGCCGTCACTCCGGTTCGGCTGCGGCCCCGCCGCGAGCAAGTCGAGCGCGGCGATGGCCGCGCGCTCCCTCGGCCCCGGTTCCTGGTTCGGGGCGTACCCGATCCGGTCGAGGACGGCGGTCAGCCACGCCCGCCGGTCGTCCGCGGCGCCGGTGCGGCCGGCGACTTCGGCGAGCACCCGGATGCGGGCGTCGGCGTGGGCGAGGCAGTCGGCGTAGGCCGGGTGCCGCCAGGCCACGTCGGGCCGCTCGCCGGGGCGTTTGGCACCGACGGCGCGGAGGAAGAAGACCGCCCGCAGCCGGCCGTGGGTCTCGGCGACCTCGCGGGCGAGGTCGTCGTCGGCCGGTCGCCGCGCCCGTAGTCGTTCGTAGCGGTCGAGCGATTCGCGGAAGAGGCGTTCCGCCTCGGCGGACGCGGCCGGGTCGTGCGGCGGGCCGAGCCGCACGGCCGCGCCGGCGGTCCGGTAGGCGTGGGCGAGGTAGTCTTCCCACCACTCCGACTCCGGGTCGGCGGCGGCCCGGCGGCGGCAGTAGTCGAGGTGAACGCGGCCGCGCCGCCGGTGGTCGGCGGCGCGGGCGGGGTCGCGCGGGTCGTCGAGGTCGGCCGCCGCGTGACGGGCGCGCTGGGCGAGTTCCACCGGGGACATGGCGTCGGGCTCCCGCCGGGCCGCCGCCTCGGCAAGAGCCACGGCGCGGGTCACCCGCGGCTCGGCAAAGCCGGGTGGTTCGACGCCCTCGTTTACCAGCCCGACCGCCGCCTGCGCGGCAAACACCTCGGACGCCGCCACGAACCGCGCGTGCGTTGCGTTCCCCGGGTCGCGGGCGACGGCGACGTGGTACGCGTCCCGGGTGCGGTCGAGGAGGGCGATCTGGCGCCGCAGCGCGCCGTGCAGGTCGGTCACCTTCGCGTAGTCGTTCTCGGCCAACTCGGCCTGCGTCGTCAGGTCGGACCAGTGCACGTTCCCGGGGTTCAGTGCGGCGAAGCGGCGGGCGAGCTCGCCTGCCGCGGCGATGTCGGCGCGGCCGGCCGCGTCGTCCCCGAGCCTCGCCCGCGCCTGCCCGAGCGACAGGCGGACACGTGCCTCGCCGCGGACGTGCTCCGTATTCCCGGGGTCCGCCCCGGCGGCGGCGCGGTACAGGTCGAGCGCCCGCCGGTAGTGGTCGGCCGCGCACCGCACGTCGTTCCTCTTCCACTCGATACCACCCGCCTGCTCGACGGCTGACGCCAGTTTCATCTTCTCGTTCGGCCCGCCGCCGCGGGCCGCCCGCTCGCGGAGCGCGACGCACTCGGCGTTCATCCCTCCCGCCTTCGGCAGATCCCCGCGCGCGAGTTCCCACGCCGCGAGCCAGTGGAGCGTCGTGGACAGGTCGAGCTCCCGCGCCGGGTCGGCGGCCGCGAGGGCGCGGTGGACGGTCAGAGACTCGTCGAACGCGCCGCGCGACCCGGCAGGGTCGCCGCGGTAAAACAGCGCGACGCCGCGCCGTTCGAGCGCGAGCCCGAGCCCGGCGCGCCAGTCGGGTGCCGCCGCGTCGTCGGGGGACTCGGCGAGCAGCTCGCGGAACAGCCCCGCGGCCTCGTCGGCGGCGGCGAGCGCGGCGCCGGTGTCGCCGGCCTCGACGTACACCTCGCTGAACGCGGCGAGCATCCGCCCGCGGCCGGCCCGCACCGCCGGGTCGGGGCCGACGGTCGCGGCGAGGCGGTCGTAGCGGTCGCGGGCCGCGCCCAGGATGCCGACCACGGCCGCCGTCTGCGTGCCGGCCAGCGGCTTGAGCCGCGCCGCCAGCCCGACCACCTCGTCGTTCGCCTCCAGCGCCGCCCGGAAGTTCCGCTCGCTCGTCGCGGCGGCGTTGCCGGCGTCGGCCGCGGCCCGCTCGGCCCGGACCCACTGCGCCGCCACCCCGCCCGTCCCCGCCGCCACGGCCACGACCAGCGCGGCCGCCAGCCCGGCGACGCGCGGGTTCCGGCGGCACCACCGCCACCCGCGCCCGGCGGCCGACACCGGTCGGGCGACGACCGGCAGCCCGGCGCGGAACCGGTCGAGGTCGTCGGCCAGTGCCGCGGCCGACGGGTAGCGGCGGGCGGGCACCTTCTCCAGGCACTTCAGCGCGACCGTCTCGAGGTCGCGCGGGGTGCCGGGCTGCAACCGCCGGAGCGGCACCGGGTCGGCGGTCAGCACGAGCTGGAGCGTCAGCGCCGGCGTCGCGGCCTGGAACGGCGGGCGGCCGGCGAGCAACTCGTACAGCACGGCGCCGAGGGCGTACACGTCGGCCGCCGGGCCGGCGTCCTTGCTCCGCCCCGCGGCCTGCTCGGGGGCCATGTACGCCGGCGTCCCGGCGACCACGCCCGTCTCGGTGCGCCCCGCCGCTCCCTCGTCGCGGGCCAGCCCGAAGTCGGCAACCTTCGGCGTGTCGCCGTCGAGGAGGACGTTCGCCGGCTTCAGGTCGCGGTGGACGATCCCGGCGACGTGCGCGGCGGCGACCCCGCGGGCCGCGCCGGCGACGAGCGCGGCGGCGGTGTGCGGCGCGACCGGCCGGCCGCCGGCGGCGTCGGCGAGGGAGCCGCCCGCGACGTACTCCAGCGCGATGAACGGCGCCGGCCGCTCGGCCGCGGTCTCGCCCACCTCGTACACGCGGACCACGTTCGGGTGGGCGAGCTTCGCCAGCGCCGCCGCCTCGGCGCGGAACCGGTCGGCGGCGTCGGGGCCGAGGCCGTCGCGGAGCACCTTCAGCGCGACCGGCCGGCCGAGCGCCAGGTGCCGCGCCTCGTACACGACGCCCATGCCGCCGCGGCCGAGTTCGGCCCGCACCTCGTACCCGGGCACCCGCGGCCAGTCGGCGAGCACGTCCGCCCCGGCGTCGACCGCCCGGTGGACCTCCAGCTGTGCGGCGAGCGCGTCGGCGAGGTCGGGGAAGCGGGCGGCCAGCTCGGCGGGCGGCGGCGGGTCGCCCACGCCCTCGCGCAGCAGGTACTCGTGGAAGACGAGGTCGGGGCCGTACTCCGGGTCGGCGCGGACGGCGGGGAAGCGGGCGAAGTACGCCTCGGCCGGCACCCGGTCGCCGCGCCGCCACCGCGCCTCCTGGTCGGCGCAGAGGACGGCGACGCGGTCGGCCGGCGAGAGCGGCCCGGCCGCCGCGAGGAAGGCCGCCACGTCCTGCGGGGCGGCCTCCCAGCGGCGGCGGTAGTCGTCGGCCGGGTCGGGGTCCGGCGGCGGGGCGGCGGTGGACACGGGCGGGTCCGGGGTGAAGGAGCGTGCATTGTCCGGCCGGAGCGGGCGGGGTGTCAATCGGTCACCCGGCCCGTGCCGCTGCACAGCCCGCAACTCCCGCTGCTGCCGCGGCCGTTGCAGACCGAGCAGACCTTCCCGGAGTCGCGCCCGCTGCCGTAGCAGTTTCCGCACGTCCGGTTGCCGCTCCCGCTGCAGGTGTAACACATCCGCGAACTCTTCGGCCGGTCGTTCCAGCTCTGCGGCGCGGGCCGGTACGCCGGCGCCGGGGGGGCGACCGGGCTGACGCCGGCGCCGCCTACAGGCGCGACGGGCCGCGCCTGGTACGACGGCTTCTTGAAGAGCGCGTCACCCACCCGGTCGAACGCCAAGTTCATGCAGAAGATCGCACCGAACCCCACAACGAGAATGAACACGCCGGCCGCGATATCTCCGAGCTTCTGACCCATGACCCGCCCTCCGGGTCGGCCCGGCAGCCCGCCTCGGGCGCCGCCGCCGACACCGACCGGATCGACGGCGACCGGCCGCGGCGGACATAAATCGGAAGCGTGTCCGGCGGCGGGCGGGGTCGTCGATCCGGGTAAGGGAGGGGTGTTCCCTCCGTACCCGAACCGAGGAGACGCCGATGAACGTCTGGCGCACGACCGCCTTCGCCCTGCTCGTCACCCTGATCATGGCCGTAGCCGCCTACGGCCAGCCGGCCGCACCCACCCCGCCAGCCCCGGCGGCGGCCGCCAACGACCAGGTGGCCCGCCGCGAGGCCCGGCTGGCGGTCAAGCAGGCCGAGTTGAAGGTGTCTGAGGTGGACCGCGCCGCCGCGGCCGACAACCACGCCCTGCTGGCCCGCGCGGGCGCGGCGGTCCCGGAGAGTGAACTCCGCAACGCGGGGGTCGCGCGAGACCGCGCCGCCGCGCGGGTCGAACGGGTCGCGGCGGAGGTGCGACTGGCGGAAGCGGAACTGGCCGCGGCCCGGCAGCGGCAGGCCGTCGGCCCGATCGCTCGGGCCGAGGACGTGGCCCTGTGGGAGGCCCGGCTGGAGGTCAAGCGGGCCGAGTTGAAGGAGGTGGACCCGGCCCGGAAGCGTGCGGCCGCGGCCCACGCCCGCGCGGTCGAGTTATTCAAGGCGGAGGCCACCAGCCGGGCCGAAGTCGATCGCAAGCAGGCCGAGTTGGAGGCGGCGGCGGCCGCCGCCGAGCGGGCGGCCGCCGGCGTGCGGCTGGCGGAAGTCGAACTCGCGGCGGCGCGGCAGCGCCTGGCGGGTCGCTAGCCGCACGTGACGAACCGGAGTACGGCCCCGGGTGCCCCCGATTATCCCTCGCGAGAGAACCCATGACGACGTTCCGAGCGGGCCTGCTGACGGTTCTGTTGACGCCGCTCCCCGCCGCCGCCCAGGACGGGGTGTTCCCGTTCGACCGCTACCAGCAGACCCTGGAGTACCTGCGACGCGAGTTGGAGTGGAGCCGGGCCGACGTCGAACGAGCCCGACGGAAGGCGGTGCTGGCATCGGCCGACGCGTACCGGGCTGAGGACCGACTGGCGTGGGCCGCGCCGGGCGGGCCGCCGGGGGTCCTCGGGCCGGCGGCGAGTTGGGCGGCGGCGCGGGTGCGGGCGGACGCCCGGATGGGCGCCCTCGCGGGCGCCGAGTCCCGCCTGAGGCAAGCGCGCCAGGCACTGGAGCAGGCGGAGCGGCACCCGCCGTTCGGGGGGCGGTGAGGGGGTGGCGCCGATTCTGTCCGCCCCGCGCGGGCGCCGTCGATCCGGTCGGTGGGAGGCGACTCCCGCCCCCACCCGCTTCAGGAGAGCCCGATGACGACGATCCGACTGGCCGTTCTGACCCTGACCTGTGCGGCCGCGCTGACCGCGGCCCCGGCGGCCGCCCGCGACCCGGAGCCGCGCCCCGGCGCGACCGCGACCGAGTTGAAGGAGCACCTCGACCGGTGCGAGGCCCGGCTGGCCGTGTCCCGCGCCGGGCTCAAGGAGGTGGAGGCGGTCCAGACGCTGGCCACCACCATCCACGCCCGGCAGTTCGACCTGTGGCAGAAGGGGGCGGCGCCGCGCGACGTGGTGGACCGGGCGAAGGCCGAGCTCGACGTGGCGGTCGCCCGGGTGGAGCGTGTCCGCGCCGAGGTGCGGCTCGGCGAGGTCGAGGCGGCCGCGGCCCGGCGGCGGCACAGCGAGGCGGTCGTTAGCCGCCCGTGACGAGCGAGTCGAGGGCGAGGTCGTTCACCACCCGGTCCACGGCCCGCTGGTACTGCTTGCGGCGGCCCTCGGGCGTGCCGCCGGCGCGGGCCGCGACCTCGTCCCAGCTCAGCCCCTCGGCCCGCAACTCGAACAGCGCCCGCTCGTCGGCGGACAGCCCGGCGGCGAGCCGGGCGATCAGGTCGCGGTCGGCGACGACCGCGCTCGGGGTGGGGCCGGGGGCCTCGACCTCGCGCGGCTCGCCGTTAGCGCCGGCCAGGGGCTCGGCCCGCGCGTCGCCGCCCCGGCGGGCGGCGTGCTCCCGCTTCACCTGGTCGGCCACCTTGTTCCGGGCGATCTGCATCAGGAGGTTGAGCAGGTCGGCCGGGGTGTCGAGGTCGAACTGCCCGAGCGCGGCGCGCGCGAAGAAGCTACCGAGGACCATCTGGCACACGTCGCTGGCGTCCACGACGCGCCGCGCGCGCACGTCGCGGAGGCGGAACCGGACCTCCCGCCGGATGGCCGCCGCGTACCGCCCGACGAGGTCGGCCGCGGCCGCCGGGTCGCCGGCCCGCACCCGGCGGATCAGGTCGGGGAAGTCGGTCGCGCTCATGCCGCCAGCGTATCACACCGGCCGGGCCGCGTCAGAAGCGAAATGCCAGCCGGCATGCGGCCGTCCGGGCTCCGCGTTACCCGTACCTGCACCGGCCCGAGGCGTTGGTCCACCAGACGACCGACTCGTTCGACCGGCTGCTCGTGCCGAAGGGGTGAGCGCAGTCACCGCCGCTCCGCGACCCGGTAGACGCGGGCCGTCCGATCGGAGCTCGCGGACACAAGGAGCGTCCCGTCCGGGCTGAACGCGAGCCCGAGTACGACGTCGGCGTGGTCGGCGAGCGTGTCCCACACCCGCCCGGAGCTCGCATCCCAGACCCGTACCGTCCGATCCTTCCCGCCCGACGCAACCTTCGTCCCGTCGGGGGAGAACGCCACCGCATAGACCTGGTCCGTATGCCCGGTAAACGTGGTGCGGGGTTGCCCGGTAGTCGCGTCCCACACACGGGCCGCTCGGTCCTTGCCGGCGGTGGCAATCGACCGACCGTCCGCACTGAAGGCTACCGCCGTTGCCTCCGTTTCGCCGTGGCACGTGCTGATTCGCTGGCCAGTGCTGGCGTCCCACACGTGGGCCGAGTCCAGTACGAAGTCCGCGGTCGCCACCGTCGCTCCGGTGGGGCCGAACGCCACCCCCGAAACCCCGACCTTGGGTCCGATCGCGAGCGCCACCCGCGAGCCGTTCGTCACGTCCCAAACGGCGACTTCCCGGGAACCCGCCAGGAGGAGTCGGGCACCGTCCGGGCTGAACGCCGCATGGGTCACGAGGTTGAACTCTGCGGGCCAAGTCTTCTCGGTGCGGCCCGTCGGCACGGCGCACATGACTGCCCCGTCCGGCATCCCAAACACGACGCGGTCCGCGTCCGGACTGAGGGCCAGCGGCAGCCCTTCGCCCGGCGACCGAACCACTGCTGCTTCCGTCGTGGTGGCGGGGTCCCAAATCCGCGCGCAACTGACCTTCGAGATGATCTCCCCCGTCATCACGCGGCGGCCGTCACGGGCGAACGCGACGACCCTCACGGCTGCCTCGTGCTTCGAAAACGTGCCCGTGTGGACCGCCCGGTCGAGCCATCGCAGCGACTGGCTGCCCGGGGCGGGCTCGTTCCCGCCATCCTCCGACGCCCTGCGGGTTCGCTTCCCGACTTCGGCGGCAAGTACGGCGCCCAGGAGGACCAGCGCCAGTCCACAGGCGAGCCGGAGCCAGAGGTGCCGGCGCGACGGTACCGTGGGGAGCGCGACCACGCCCGTGTGGGTAGTCAGGTAGTCCGCAAGCGCGCCTGCGAAGGCGGCCGCGGACCGGTACCGGTCCGCCGGTGACTTCGCCATCGCCTTCGCACACAACTCGTCGAGCCGCGGGTCGAGCCCGGGGCGGACCTCGGACGGTCGGCGCGGGGTGTCGAATTGGGCCTGCGCCAGCACCTCCATCACGGAGCCGCCGAACGGCAGCGCGCCCGACAGGAGGCGGTACAGGATCACGCCGAGGCTGTACACGTCGGTGAGTGGGCCGACCTCACCCTGCCGCGCGCGGGCCTGTTCCGGGCTCATGTACGCCGGGGTGCCGAGGATGTCCCCGGTCCGCGAGAGTTGCGCCCCGCCGGCCACGCGTGCCAGTCCGAAGTCGGTGACGAGCACCTCGCGCGTCGCCTCGTCCCACAGCACGTTGGCCGGCTTGAGGTCGCGGTGGAGGACGTCCTGCGCGTGCGCCGCCGCCACCCCGAGGGCGAGCTTGTGGACGATCGCCACCGCCTCGTCGGCCGGGAACGGCTCCGCGCGTCCTTCCAGCACCGAGGCCAGTGTGCCGCCGGAAACGAACCGCATCACCAGGTAGGGAACGTCGCCGTCCGTCTCGACGTCGTAGATCGGGCAGACGTTCGGGTGGTGGATGGTGGCAGCCGCCCGGGCTTCCCGGAGGAATCGCTCCCGCAACTCGGGAGTCAGGGCGTCGAACCTCGGCACCTTGATCGCCACTTCGCGGGCGAGTTTCGGGTCAAACCCGCGGTAGACGCGCCCGAACGCGCCCTCTCCGAGCAGCGCAATTACCTCGTACCGGCCAACCTGCTGCGGCATCCCGGCAGCGAATCGAGACGACGGGTCGGCGCTGGCGGTCTGGTCGAGCTCGCGGGCCGGCGGGCTCGGGGTCGTGAGCGGGTCATTCATCACACGCCCGGGTGGTCGGGTACCGACTATTTTCGCCGACCCCGAGCCACAAGCCAAGCCACTCCGGTGTTCGGTACTCAGCCAACGCACCCCGGTACGTCTAGCGCCGGCCGCGCTCATGGCTGTATTGGAGAAACTCGTGCACTTGGCGGACCACTCACCTTGAGCCTACACGTCGGCGGCAAGCCGAGCAGTTTCGCGCCGCATACAACCCCGACCCGCGAACTGCCCTTTCCAGCGTAACTTCTCTCTTTTTCTTCTATGCCGGCGAAATCCGGATTCGTCACAAGCGAATGGCACAGGTAGAATCAGCCAAACCCTTCCACACCGATCCGAGGCTGCCATGCTCGCCTTCTTGCGGTGCGTGGCGGAAGCCGTCGCGGAAGTCGGCGTCCGCGGCCTCGCCGACATAGTCCCGGGAGGGGATTTCGTCTACGCCGTCGCCGAGCGGACGCTCGAGAAGTGGCGCGACCGGAAGCGGGTGAAACAAGACCACGAGGAATTCCTCGAACTCGCCAACGCCACGTTCGACCAGGCCCGGGCTGAGGCGGCCCGCGTGACGCGGGAGCTGATCGCCGCCGTTCCCGCCGGTGCCGCCGACCCGCCGACCCCCGAACAGGCGGCCGACCTGGAGAAGTACCTGGCGGGCATCCCCACCGCGGTCCGGCAATCCCTGAAGCGGCCCGAGGATCCCGCCGGTACCACTGTACCCGCCGCCTTCGCCCTGAACTCCGCCGACGACGTGGTGAGGCTCCTCCCAGCCCGTGCCCCGCGGTTCCGCCCCGGCGACCCGCTGGCCGGCAAGCCCGGCTGGACGCTCGACCGGCTCCTCGGCACCGGCGGGTTCGGCGAGGTCTGGTTCGCCCGGCACGCCCGAATGGCCTCGCTCAGCGGCGCGGTCAAGTTCTGCTTCGGCCAGGTCGGCCGCGATCTGATCCACGAGGCCGACGTGATCGACCGGGTGATGGCGGCTGGCCGGCACCCGAACATCGTCCCGCTGCTCGACGCCCACCTCGACGGCGATGCCCCATGGCTCATGTTCGAGTACGTCGCCGGCGGCGACCTCACCGACTGGATTCATTCCCTCGCCGGGCGACCGGCCGAGAAGCGCCTGCCGCAGGTTGTCGCCGGCCTCCGCCAGTTGACCGACGCCGTCGCGTCCTTCCACGGCCTGCCGGAGCCGATCGTCCACCGCGACCTGAAGCCGTCGAACATCCTGCTGGACAAGGCCACCCGGAAGCTCCGCGTCACGGACTTCGGGATCGGCGGCGTGACGGCGCGGGAAACGAACCGGGTGGAGTCCCGGGGCCAGAGCAGCCGCGGCGGGCGGTTGCTGTCGTACCTGCGGGGGTCGCACACGCCGCTCTACAGCAGCCCCCAGCAGCGCCGCGGCGACCCCCCGGACCCGCGGGACGACGTTCACGCGCTCGGGGTGATCGCGTACCAGATGCTGACCGGCCGGCTCGACTCCGGCCCCGGGACGGGGGCGAAGCGGCTCCTCGAGCGGTGCGGCGCGTCGGCCGAATTGACCGATCTGGTGCTGATCTGCGCCTCGGAGGAACTGGAGGACCGACCCGCGACCGCGAAGGCGATCCGGCTGCCGGTGACCGAGAAAGCCGCGGTGGCTTCTTCGCCTTCGCCCGAGCCGGCCACGCCTGCGCCGGAACGAGTGCTGCCACCGCCCCCGACGGAGCAAACGGAGTGGGACATCCCGGTTCGTGGTTCGTGGTACGCGGCCAGTCCGGCCGGGGTCGCGAAGAATGAATGGACGGGCATCTGTAACACACCGGCGCGAGTGAAATGCGAACCCGGGCTGTGTTACCGACTGATCGTTCGCATGGATTTCGATAACTCAGCGTTGGCGGGGTTGTCCCACCTGGCCGATCTCGCACAATTGACGAATCTGGACTTTGACATCGAGTCCAGCAAGCAACTGACGGACGAGGGGCTGGAGCACATCACACGGCTCACGAAGCTCACGTCCCTCAGCCTGCACGGGTGCGAGCAACTGAAGGGGCTGGGTCATCTGTACCGGCTCAACCGACTGACTTCGCTCGATCTAGATGGGTGCAAATCTCTGAGTATCGATGAGCTAGGATGCGTAACACAACTCACGCGACTCACGCATCTGAGCTTATCGGGTTGGAAGTATGGGACGGAAGCGGATCTCGTCCACCTCGCCCCGCTTACACGACTCACGCATCTGACGTTGGGGGATTTGAGACCGCTGAAGGGTGCGGGGCTGGCCCACCTGGGGCCGCTCAAGCGACTCACAAACTTGAGCTTGGGGGGGTGTACGTTTTTGATGGACGAGGGGCTTGCTCACCTCGCCCGGCTCCCACGACTTACGGACCTGAGCCTGTGTGCGTGTGACCGACTGACGGACGCGGGTGTGGCTCACCTGGCCCGGCTCCCACGACTCACGAACCTGGACTTGTTTGGGTGTGACCGACTGACGGGTACGGGGTTGGCCCACCTCGCCCGGCTCTCGCAACTCACGAAGCTCAGCTTGCCGCGGTGCAAGGGGGTATCTCAGACAGCGGTCGAACGACTCCAGCGCGCTCTCCCAAATTGCAGCGTCGAATGGAAGTGAACGGGCCGGTCGGCCGGGGCGACGGACGGCCGCCCGGAACGCGTTACCGTCCAGCGGCACATCCACTGATTCACCCGATCTGGACCGCGGCTTCTGGCGGCGACGAGCCAGTCGCATCCACCTGGAGGAAGTTGGAACGGCCGAGCCTCGCCCGTGAGTTTTCAAGTGGTCGACCCGGTCGGCGGCCGACCGATCCAGACCAACTGACCGAAGCTGAATTCTCCTCCCGCCGCATGCTGGCACCGTGTGGCAATGCTTGCATTCCTCCTCCGCGGTGGTCACAATCAATTCACGCTCAACAACCCTCTCACCCCAGCCACGCCCGTGTTACCGGATCGAGAAGACCGCGCCGCGGGGATCGTGCGCCAGCTCACGCGGCGTCTCGTCTCGATCGCCCGGGGCCGGTTGGCCCCGCGGAACCGGGCGCGGTTCTGCCCGGAGGACGTGGTCCAGTCCGTGTACCGGACGTTCTTCCGCCGGTACCCGGCGGGTTGCCTCCGCGACCTCGGGTCGGACTCGCTCGCCCGGCTGCTCGGCCGGATCACCGCCCGGAAGTGCGCCACCTACCACGCCCGCCACGCGGCCGAGGCGCGGGACGTGGGCGTGGAAGTTCGACTCGAGGGCGACCCGCCGGGACCGGGACCGGACCCGGCCTCCGACGCCGCCGCCCGCGACGCGGTCGAGCACGTCGTCGCCGGCTTCGACCCCTCTTACCGGCCGCTCCTGGACCGACTCCTGGCCGGCACGCCGGCCGCGGAGGTCGCGGCCCAACTCGGCGTGCCGGAGCGGACCGCGTACCGGGTGCGCGAGCGGCTCGAGCGCCGGCTGACGGCCGCGTTCTTCCCCAGCCCCCCGACGGCCGATG
The DNA here is from genome assembly GCA_046350095.1 of Gemmataceae bacterium. GTDB lineage: Bacteria > Planctomycetota > Planctomycetia > Gemmatales > Gemmataceae > Urbifossiella. The sequence continues at coordinate 361,093 of JAXMBA010000005.1, read as the reverse complement.
CCCCGACCTGACACGGCGGACCAGCTCGGGGACGCCGACTGGGACCGCTGCGAGGCGGTCGTGGCCCGGTTCGCGGCCGAGTGGCGGGCGGCCCCGGCGGCGCCCGACCTCGAGCCGTACCTGGCCGGGTTCCCCCACCGGCGGGCGCTGCTGCTCGAGCTCGCGCACACCGACCTCGAACTCCGGGCGCGGGCCGGGCTCCCCGCCGCCGCCGCCGACTACCTGGACCGGTTCCCCGAACTGGTCGCCGACCCCCGCGCGGCGGCCGGGCTGGTCGCCGCCGCCCTCCGCCACCGGGCGGCCGCGCCGGGGCTCGTGGGCGGGCGGTACCGCGTCCACGAGGAGATCGGCCGCGGGTCGTTCGCGCCGGTGTACCGCGGGTGGGACGAGCAACTCGGGCGGCCGGTCGCGCTCAAGCGAGCCCCCGGGGGCGACGGCGTCGCGGCGACCGCGCAGCTGGTCTGGGAGGCGCGGGCGCTGGCCGCGGTCGATCACGCCGGGGTGGTCCGGGTGCACGACGCCGTCGTCGAGCCGGACGGCGTCTGGCTGGTCGAGGAGTACGTCCCCGGGCCGACGCTGGCCGAGTGGGCCGCCGCGACCCGGCCCGACCCGCGGGCGGCGGCCGCGCTGGTCGCGGCCCTGGCCGACGCGGTCCACGCGGTCCACCAGGCGGGCCTGGTCCACCGGGACCTGAAGCCCGCGAACGTCCTCATCGACCCGGCCGGGGCTCCGCGGCTGGCGGACTTCGGCCTCTCCCGGCCGTCGAGCGCGACGGCGACCACCTGGCCGGTGGGGACGCCGGCGTACATGGCCCCGGAGCAGGCCGCCGGCGGGCGGGTGGCGCCCACGGCCGACGTGTACTCGCTGGGCGCGGTGCTGTACGAACTCCTGACCGGCACGGTCCCGCACCCGGGCGACGCCGCGACGGTGCTGCACCGACTCGCGACCGACGCCCCGCCCCCGCCGCACCCCCGCACCCCGGCCGTCCCGCCGCCGCTCGACGCCGTCTGTCGCACGGCCATGGCGCGCACCCCGGCCGCCCGCTACCCGTCGGCGGCCGCCCTCGCCGCCGATCTGAGGCGATTCCTGGCCGGACAGACCGTCCGGGGGTCGCGGCGACGGCGGGCGCGGCGGTGGGCCGCCGTCGCACTCGGGTGGGCCGTCGCCGCCGTGCTTTGGCTGTCGGCCGGCGAACCGGGTCCGTCGGCCGCGCCCCCGCCGGCCAGGAGCGCGGGGGACGAGGTCGCGGCCGACCTGTTGTTCGACGCCGTCGCCCACCCCGCGCTGGAGGTCGGGGACGGGAAGCCGGCCCGCCGGCAATTGTTGGAAGCGGCCGTCCGCCGGCTCGGAGTCGCCGCCCGGTCGGACGATCCCGTCGTCCGGTTCCAGCTGGCGACGGCCGCCGACCTGTACGTCGGCCACCTGACGCGGGACGGGGTCGTTCCGGCCGAAACCGGCCCGGTTCACGCGACCGCCTGGGGCACGTGGGAGCGGCTGGCGGCCGAGCACCCGGGGGTGGCGGCGTTCCGCCTGGGGGCGGCGCGGGCCGCGTACCGGTACGCCGGGTTCCGCGCGGACGGCGGGGAGCCGGCGGCCGCCGACGACCTGCTGGCCCGGGCTGAGGCGGAGTTCGAGGCGGCGCTGGCGACCTGGCCCCCCGACCCGATCGGGCACGCCGCCCAGGTGGCGGGCGTCCGGTCGCCGGGCGCCGGGTGGCTCGCCGGTTACCTGGCACGGCGGGACGACCGCCGGGTACGGACGTGGGCGCTGTGGGAGGGCGGGGTCGTGGTCGGCCGGCGCGGGCGCGCGGCCGAGGCGCGGGCGCGGCTGGACGCGGCGGCCAGGCTCGCGGTGGAGGCCGCGGCGGCGTGTCCGACCGACACGCGGCACCAGGCCCGCGCGGAGTGGCACGAGATCCGAGCCGACGGCGTCCGCTGGCGGGCCGCGGCGGGGGACGTGCGGGGCGCCGCGGCGGCCGCGCGCGAGATCGGGGCGGACGTGCGAACCGACCTGGCCGACGGGCTCCGTCCCGCGGACCGGGTCCGCCCGCTCGCGGCCGCGGCGGCCGTCGCCGCCGTGCTGGAGGAAGTCGGGGACGGCTCGACCGCCGCCGACCTCCGGGTGGCGGCCGCCGGGGAGTGGGAGCGGGTGGCCGCCGCCATGCCCGACCGGCCCGAGTACGCCCGCCAGGGCGGGTGCGAGTGGCACCAGGTGGGGAACCTCCGCGCGGCCGCCGACCCGGCCCGGGCGGAAGCCGCGTACCGAACCGCACTCGCCGTCCGAACGACCCTCCGGGGCCGGCACCCGGACAACCTACGCTTCCGACTCGACGCCTCGGCCACCGGCTTCAGCCTGGGGCGGTTGCTCGCCCGGGCCGGCCGCCCGGCCGCCGCCGAGCCCTACCTGCGGGAGGCGCACGCGGACCTCCTCGCGGTCTGCCGAACCGACCCCGGGAACGCTACCTTCCGGCGGTGGCTGGGCGACCGCCGGGAGTGGCTCAGGCGGGTGCTGCAGGACCTCGGCCGCCCGGCGGACGCGGCCGGGTTGTAATCCTCGGAATTCCGCGGGCGGCGTGGCAGCCGGCCGGGTGCGGGGCGGATGTAGGGGGTGAGGGCCGCGCCCGCCCGCCACCCCGAGAGCCTCATGCCCCGCCCCGCCCTCCGCTTCGAGCCGCTCGAAGACCGCACCGCCCCGTCCGTCACGCTACTCGACCGTGCGACCGCGGGGGGCACGGGGTCCACGCCGGGCGGCATGTCGGGCCTCGTCGCCTTTCCAACATCCTCCACGATCTCGGTCAGCGCCGACGGCCAACGGGTCGCGTACCTCACGACCGCGGCCGACGTGTCCGCGGAACCCGACCCGACGCCGAACGGCGCCGGCACCACGACGGCACAGGTCTACATCTTCGACCGCCCGACCGGGACGACGACCCTGGTGAGCGTTGACCCGACCGGCGGGTACCGCGGGAACGGGCGGTCGTCCGACCCGGTGCTGAGTGCGGACGGCCGGTTCGTGGCCTTTACCAGCAGCAGCTCGAACCTCCTCGCGGTCGGGAATGGGGGGGCGGGACAAATGGCCGTGTTCGTCCGCGACCTGACGACGGGTACTACCGAGCTGGTGAGTTGGAACCGGGCGGGGACGGCGAGCGGGAACGGCACGTCCGAGGCGCTGGCGATCAGCCCGGACGGCCGGTACGTCTACTTCCGCAGCGTCGCCACCGACCTGACCAGCAACCCGGTCGCGGGTGCGGTGGCGAACCTGTTCGCCCGCGACCGGCAGACCGGCACAACAGTCCTGGTGAGCGTCACGGCCGCCGGGGCGGGGGCGACGCAGCCAGTCTACTACCACCAGAACGGCACGAACGGTCGGTACGTGGTGTTCAGCACCGCGACCCCGGGTGTCGTTCCGAACCGTACCTCGCAACTGTTCATCCGCGACTTGCAGAACCAGGTCACGTACGGGATCGCGCCGGACTCGGTCGCGGTCGACCGGGCGGCCGCGACGAGTCCCGACGGGCGATTCTGGCTCTACCGGGCGAGCACCGGGCAGAGCCGGCTGCTCGACATCTCCACGAACCTCACCCGGAACCTGACCGGCCCCGTCGTGGACCCGGTGTTCAGCGCGGACGGGCGGTACGTGGTTTACTCCGCGAACGAGGCGGTCGTCCGCCTCGAATCGGCGACCGGGGCCACGACCACCGTGTCGGCCGGCGGCTACGGCTCGCCGCTGGCCCCCGCCCTCGGGATCTCGGCCGACGGCCGGGATGTGACGTTCCGCAGTTCCACGGACGATCTGGTCGCCGGCGACACCAACCACGACTACGACCTGTTCGTCCGCGACATGGACTCGCAGGCCGTCACGCTGCTGAGTCGGTCCCCGGACGGGACGCCTACCGGGGCCACAATCGGCGCGGCTCAGGTGGCGGCCGGCGGCGGTGCGGTTGTGTTCATCAGCCGGTCCGACGCCCTCGTCCCCGACGACCGGAACGGCACCTACGACGTGTTCGCCGCCTCGACCGGAGGCGGGGCGGTCGAGTTGGTCTCCCGCCGCGGGGCGGACCCGGTCACGGCCCCGGGCGGCGCCGAGTTCTTCTCGGTCAGCCGGAACGGCCGGTTCGCGCTGTTCTCCAGCGACCTCGGCGAGCCGGCGCTGGATCGAGCCGGGCTCCCCCGCAACCGCGGGCTGTACCTCCACGACCGAGACACGGGCGATACCCAACTGTTGGACCGCACCGGCGGGCGGAGCTTGTACTCGCTCACCGCATCACCCCGGGTCGCGGGGATGCGGCCGGTCGTGAGTGACGACGGCCGGTACGTCGCCTTCACCCTCCCCGGCTACGGGTTCGTGAACAACGGGAACAGCGGCACCGACGTGTTCCTGCTCGACACACAGACCGGTGACCTCACCCTCGTGAGCCGGAACCGGGACGGCACTCAGTCCGGGAACGCCCCCTCGACCGACCCGCTCCTGAGCGCCGACGGCCGCTACGTGTTCTTCGCGAGCGAGGCGACCGACCTGACCGCCGCCCCGACGACCCCGTACCGCGGCGCGCTCTACCGGTTCGACCGGACGACGGGCGAAACCGTCCCGGCATTCGTTACCCCAGACGGGTCAGCGGCCTGGATGTACCCGTCGTCCGGTTCCCCTTACCTGGTGAGCCCCGACGGGCGGTACGTCGCCGCCGAGAGTCGCGTCGCCCTGGTACCCGAGGACCGCAACGCCGATCCGGATCTCTACCTGCGCGACCTACTCACCGGCGACACCCGTCTGGTCACCGCCGGGCCGACGGGGAGCGCGGTCGGGTTCCCGGGGGGATCGACCAGGGTTCTCGGCCTGAGCGACGACGCCCGGCGAGTACTGTTCTCATCGACCACCCGGGGGTTCCTCGACCCGCCCGTGGGGGACACCAACGGCGTGTACGTCCGCGACACGGAAACCGGGATCACGACCGGCCTCGGCTCCGGGAGCCAAGGGGCGATCAGCCCGGACGGGCGGCGCGTCGCGGTGAACGACGGCGTCGAACTCCGCGTCCGGGACCTGGCGACAGGGGCGACGTTCCTGGCGAACGTGAACCTGGCCGGAACGGTGTCGGTGAACGACGGCGTCCTTCTTCCCACCTACGACACAGACTACCCCTTCGCGTTCAGTTCCGACGGCCGGTTTGTGCTGTTCGCCACCGCCGCCCCGAACCTCGTCCCGGGGGACGGGGGCGACGGCATCGACCTGTTCATCCGAGATTTGGACGCCGGGCGGACGACCATCCTGACCAGCTCGACCGCCGCCCCCGCCTATCCGGACATCCCGGCCGTCCTCACCTCCGACGGCCGGAGGGTGTATTTCACGTCGTTCCGGACGGACCTCGTGCCCGGAGACGTGAACCGCGCCCCGGACGTGTTCGCCGCGAGCTACGACCCGGTCAACGCCCTGGTCGGGGTCGTCTACGCGGACGCGGCGCGGAACGGCGTCCAGAACCCGGAGGACCCGCCGCTCGCCGGCCGCACCGTCTTCCTCGACGCGAACGGGAACGGCTCGCTCGACCCGACCGAGCGCGCGGCCGTGACTGACGCGACCGGCACCTACCGATTCTTCGACCTGCCCGCGGGGGCGTACACGGTCGTAATCGTCCCCGCCCCCGGCGACGCCGTGGTCTCCCCCGCCGGCGGGGCGGCGACGGTCACCGTCGCGGACCCGACGACGGTCGTGGCCGGCCCGGCCTTCGGCCTCACCACGGACCTCCCGGACCTGACGGTGACGGCGGTGAGCGCGCCCGCCGCGGCCCTCGCCGGGCGGAGCATCGAAGTGTCCTGGGAGGTCGTCAACGCCGGGCCGGGCGCGGCCGGCGGTTCGTGGCAGGACGCCGTCTACCTGTCCGCCGACGACGTGCTCGACGCCTCCGACCGGCTCCTCCGCGTCGAGTCGCACGCCGGCGGACTCGCCCCGGGCGGGCGGTACCGCGCCGCGGCCCGCGTCACCCTCGACGGGCCGTTCGACGGGTCGTTCCACGTCCTGGTCGCGGCCGACCGGCGGCACCAGGTCGGCGAGGGCGGGCCGTGGGAGGGGAACAACACCCGGGCGGTCCCGCTGACGGTCACGGTCCCCGTCCTCACCCCCGGGTCGCCCGCCGCGGACGCCTTCGACGCGCCGACCGGCACCCACTACTACCGGTTCGACGTGGCGCCCGACCAGGCGTATCAGGTCCGGTTCGACGCGGCCGCCGGCGACGGCACCAACGTCCTGTCGGCCGACCCGGTCCCGGACGACGCGAACCCGGCGCGGGCCGCGTACCTGTCTCGACCGGGGACGGCGGACGCGCTCGTCCGCGTCGCGCGCGGCTCGGGCGGCACCCTGTACCTGGCGGTCGATCACCGGGGCGGCGCCGCCCACCCGTACGCCTACACGATCACCGCCGTCCCGCACGGCCTGACGGTGGACGACTTCTCCCCGCGGGCCGGCGCCGGGCGGTTCACGGTGAAGGTGTTCGGGACCGACTTCGCCCCGGGGACGACGGTCGAACTCACCCGCGCCGGCGGCCCGACGCGGCCCGCGGCGGCCGTGACAATCGCGGACCCGACCCGCCTCGACGTGACCTTCGACACGACGGGGCTTCCGGCAGGGTACTACGCGCTGGTGGTCCGCGACGGCACCCGGTCCGCGACCGCCGCCGACGGGTTGACCGTCACGCCGTTCGCCACCCCCGGCCGGGTCACGGCCCGGCTAGTCGGCCCGGCCGCGATCGCGCGCGGGCGGGAAGAGGGGCTCTACCTCGAGTACGGGAATTCCGGCGGGCAGGACCTGCCGGTGCCGGTCTTCGTCATCCAGGCCGAGAACGGGACGCTCCGCTACCCCGTCGAGGACGCCGCGCCCGCGGACCGGGTCTTCGTCCTCGGTGTCAACCCGGACGGCCCGGCCGGCGTCCTGCCCCCCGGGGTGTTCAACCGCGTCGTCGTGGGGATGAGGACCGTTCAGACTTCAATGCTGTCGCACTACACCGTGTCGCAGGTCGATCCGGCCGCGCCGTTCGACTGGGGGTACTTCATCGGGGCGTTCGCCGGGACGAACCCGCCGCCGGCCGAGCTGGCCGGCGTGGTGGACCGCGCCCGGGCGGCGTTCGGCTCGACCTGGGGGGAGGTGGCCGGCGCGGTCGTCGCCGGGTGGTCGAACCGCCCGGGCGGGTCCGCCGCCGAGACCGACTTCGCCCGGCTCGTCGGGCAGGCGGTGTTCGCGGCCGAGGTCACCCGCCCGCAGCCCGGCGGCCTTTCCGGCAACCCGGGCGGGCAGGCCGCGAGCCTACTCCCGGGCTCGGTCCGCGGGACCGTGTACCTGGAGCGGACGGACGACGGTGCGTTCGACCCGGTGCTGAACGACGGGAACAACGACTGGGGCATCCGCAACCGAACGGTCTACCTGGACCTGAATGGCAACGGCCGGCCGGACGCCGGCGAGCCGACGTCCGTCACCGGGTATTCCGGCGGGTACGAGTTCGTCGGCCTCCTCGCGGGCGACTACCAGCTCAGGGTCGCCGACGAGGACGGCTACCGCCCGACGCCGCCGGTGCCCGTGCAGGTCGAGCCCGACGAGTCGGTGCAGGTCGACATCCCGGTCCGCTTCGACGTCGTCGATTCCCGGCCGGCCGTGAACCCTTCCGAGCACGTCGGCCCTTACTTCGTGGACCTGATCCGTGTCGGGCCGACGACGCCCGGGGCACGCACGTTCGTGCTCGCGCACGGGTGGAACGGGATCGACGGGAACAACCGGATCATCCCGCTGGCCCAGAAGATCCGCGAGGTGTACGGCGCGGGCGTGAACGTCTACGTCGTGGACTGGTCCGGCGGCTCGATCACCGACGGCGGCGGCATCCCCGTCTTCGGGGGGGTCAACCCGTTCGGTGCCGCCCAGGGAATTACCCCGACCGCCGGCGCGTTGGCGGACATGCTCCTGGCCCGGCGCATCGACCCGGAGGCGATCACCGCCATCGGCGAGAGTTTCGGCACCTACGTGATGAACGAGGTGGCCGACCGGATGTTCGCCGCGACCGGCCGCAAGACGGCCCGGCTGGTGGCGTTCAACCCAGCGTCGCAGCTCGGGACGCATTTCATCCTTCGCTTCTCGACCGCCTTCCGGTTCAGCTACGCGTTCCACGCCGAGCGAACGCCGTACGCCCCCGTCGTCGGGGGCGAGCAGTACAACCTCGGGGACCACCACGGCTCCCTGGCGGATATCGACCTCGAATTAGCGGTCGATCCGAACGTCCGCCCCGGTGACGAGGGGTGGTACTGGGGGCACATTTACGGGTTCGTGTGGATGATCGGGGCGCTACAGTACTCGAAGGGGGACAAGGGGCACGGCTGGCTGGACAAGAACTCTTCCGACTTCGTGTCCTGCCCGCTCGGGCTTTACGACGGCATTGCCACGCTCCCAAACATTCCCGACCCCGCCCACGGTTGGCTGTACCTGCCGCTGTGCGTGCCGCCGACACGGTTGCCCGTGGACTTCTTCGATCTGCAAGGGACCAGTGAGCTGATCCGCCTCGGTTTCGCGTCCATAATCTCAGTCGGGTCGCACGACCCGAACGAGAAGATCGGGCCTGCCGGGGCGGGTGCCGGCGGCTTCCTGCCCGCCGACGGAGTGGTTCCGTACACGATTCGATTCGAGAACGAAGCCGGGACGGCGACCGCCCCGGCACAAGAGGTGTTCGTCACGGACGCGCTCGCCCCGGACCTCGACTGGGACGCGGTCGAGCTCGGCGCGTTCGGCTTCGCCGGACGCACCTTCGACCTCCCGCCCGGCCTGCGGGCCTACCGCGGGCGGATCGACGCCACGAGCCCGGACGGGTCGCCCCTGCTCGTGGACGTCGAGATCGCCCTCGACCCCGTCGCCGGCGTCCTGTCGTGGGCGTTCCGGTCGGTCGATCCCGCGACCGGAGCGCTCCCCGCCGACCCGTTCGCCGGATTCCTCCCGGTGAACGACGACACCGGCCGGGGGGAGGGCTTCGTCCGGTTCACCGCCCGCCCCCGCGCGGGCCTCCCGACCGGGACGCGGCTCGACAACACTGCCGCGATCGTGTTCGACCTGAACCCCCCGGTCGTGACGAACGCGACCCGCAACACGCTCGACGCCGTCGCCCCGGCGTCGGCCGTCGAACCGCTCCCCGCGGCCGTCGCGGCGGCGGGCATCGCGTTGAGGTGGAACGGCACGGATGACGCCGGCGGGTCGGGGGTCGCGTCGTACACCGTGTACGTGTCCGACGACGGCGGCCCGTTCGTCCCCTACCTCGTGAACACGACCGCAACCGCCGCCACCTTCACCGGGTCCGACGGGCACGCCTACCGCTTCCTCTGCGTCGCGACCGATGAGGCGGGGAACGTCCAACCAATCACGGCCGTGGCCCAGGCGGCGACGCTGGTCGATCGGTCCCGGCCGACCAGCCGCGTGAATCCGCTCCCGCCGACCGCCGGGGGTTCCTTCACCGTGTCGTGGAGCGGGGACGACGGCCCGGCTGGCTCCGGCGTAGCCGGGTACACCCTACTGGTCTCCACCGACGGCGGACCGGCGGTCCCGTTCCTCACCGGGACCACCGCCACCTCCGTCCTGTTCCCCGGGCGGCCGGGCCACAGCTACACCTTCTGGACGGTGGCGGTGGACGCGGCGGGGAACCGGGAGGCCGCCCCGGCCGCGGCCGACGCTGCCGCCACGGTCGCAGTCGTCGACGCCGGCGGGGTCCGTCCCCTGGCGGTCAGCGGGGCGGCGGACGGGTCCGTTCGCCTCCTCGCCCCGAACGGCGGGAGTAGCAGCACGTCCCCGTTCGGGAACACCGGCACCACCACCCGCACCGCATGGGGAGACGTCGACGGCGACGGCGTGGCCGACATCGTAGCGGTGACCGGCCCGGGCACGCCGATTCGGGTGACGGTGCGGAGCGGGACCGACGGCCGCGTCCTGGTGGCCCCGTTCGACCCGTTCGGCGGCGACTTTCTCGGCGGCGGGTTCGTCGCGGCCGGCGACCTCGACGGCGACGGCCGGGCCGAGTTCGTCGTCACCCCCGACCAGGGCGGCGGCCCGCGGGTGACCGTGTTCACCCGCAACCCCGACGGCTCGACCGCCGTCCGGTCGAACTTCCTCGGCATCGACGACGCCAACTTCCGCGGCGGCGCCCGCGCCGCCGTCGGCGACGTGAACGGCGACGGCGTGCCCGACGTGGTCGTCGCGGCCGGGTTCGGCGGCGGCCCGCGGACGGCGATCTTCACCGGCCAGTCGGTCCTGGCCGGCAGCCCGGTGCGACTGGTGCCGGACTTCTTCGCGTTCCCCGGCGCCGACGCGACGAACCTCCGCAACGGCGCGTTCGTCGCCGCCGGCGATGTCGACGGCGACGGGTTCGCGGACCTGATCTTCGGCGGCGGCCCCGGCGGCGCCCCGCGCGTCTTCATCCTGAGCGGGGCGCTCGTCAGCGCCGGTCAGGTGGGCGCGGCCCAGGCGAACCCGGTGGCGAACTTTTTCGTCGCCGGCGACCTCGCCGACCGCGGCGGCGCCCGGGTGGCGGTCACCAACGCCGACGGGGACGGACGGGCGGACGTGGCCGTCGGGAGCGGCGCCGGGCGGCCGGCACGGGTCCGGCTGTACATGGGGAAGGACTTCGCCGCCGGCGGGGAGCCGGCCGCGAGCGACCTCGACGCGCTCGGCGGGGCGCTGCTGGCCGACGGGGTGTACGTCGGGTGAGTCGCATTACCCCGGGCGCGACCGCGGTCCACAAGGGGCGCCGGGTCTGTTGCACCCCGGGGATGATCCAGATACCATTTGACTGACTCCCCCGGGGTTCACACATGCCCAACGACGCGCCCGAACTCCGCGCGCGGGCGCCCGACCCGGACGCGACCACTCGCCGCGGCGACTACCTCCCGCCGGGCGTCGTCCCGGCGCCGACGAGCGGCCGGTACGTCCTCGGCGCCGAGATCGCCCGCGGCGGCATGGGCGCCGTCCTCCGCGCCACCGACACCGCCCTCGGCCGCGAGGTGGCGGTCAAGCTCCTCCAGGCGCAGTTCGCCCCGGACGGCGGCGTCGCCCGCCGGTTCGCCGACGAGGCTCACATCGCCGGCCAGCTCCAGCACCCCGGCATCCCCCCGGTCCACGACTTCGGCACCCTCCCCGACGGCCGCCCGTTTCTGGCGATGAAGCTCATCAAGGGCGACACCCTCGACGACCTCCTCCGCGCCCGCCGCGACCCGGCCGACGACCGCGGCCGGTTCGTGGCCGTGTTCGAGGCGGTGTGCCAGGCCGTCGGGTACGCCCACGCCCACGACGTGGTCCACCGCGACCTCAAGCCCGCGAACGTCATGGTCGGCGCCTTCGGCGAGGTGCAGGTGATGGACTGGGGGCTGGCCAAGGTGCTCCGCGTCGGCGGCGGGGCCGACGGCCCCGCCGCCGACGCGGACGCCACCGCGCCGAACACGGAGGTGCGCTCCCTCCGCGACTCGGACGCGGACCACACGCAGGCCGGCGCGGTGATGGGGACGCCGGCGTACATGCCGCCCGAGCAGGCGACCGGGGCGGCCCACAAGGTGACGTCCCGCAGCGACGTGTTCGGCCTCGGCGCCGTGCTCGCGGTCATCCTCACCGGCCGCCCGCCGTTCGAGGGGAACTCGGCGGAGACGACGCGGGTGAAGGCGGCGCAGGGCGACCTGGCCGACTGCCTGTCGCGGCTCGACGACTGCGGCGCGGAGCCGGAGCTGGTGGACTTGTGCAAGCGGTGCCTGAGCCCGAAGCCGGCCGACCGCCCGGCGACGGCCGGGGAAGTGGCGGCGGCCGTCGCCGACTTCCGCGCCCAGGCCGAGGCGCGGGCACGGCAGGCGGAACTCGACCGCGCCACGGCCGAGGCCAAAGCGGCCGAGGGGCGGAAGCGGCGGCGTGTGCAACTGGTGCTGGCGGCGGCAGTGGTGCTGCTCGTGGCCGGGGCCGGCGGCGTGGCCCTGTGGCGCGCCGACGAGGACGGCAAGAAGCGGGTCGAGGCCGCGCGCCTGGACGGCGAGGAGCGCGACCGCAAGGCGCGCGCCGCGGACGCGATCGCGGCCCTGCTCGACCAGGCGCAGACGGCGCTCGAAGCCGGGTACGCGAACCGCGCCGTCCCACCCCTCGCACAGGCGGAGAAGCGGGCCGCCGACGACACCGTGACCGACCACGCCGCCCGCCTCGCGGCCTACCAGACGGCCCTCGCCCACCTCCGCGCCCTGGACGCGGTGGACGCTTTCAGCTGGACCCCGAACGGGATCAACCTGCCGTCGAACGACCGGGTGGTGAACAAGTGGGCCGAGGCCTTCCGGGCGATCGGCATCGTCCCCGGCACGACGCCGTCGGCCGAGGTCGCGGCCCTCGTGGCCGGGTCGCCGATCCGGGTCGCGTACCTGACCGCCCTGCACGACTGGCTGGTGCGGGCGCCGGCCGAGCCGCTGCGGGCAGCCGCGGACGCGGCGGACGGCGACCCGTTCCGGGCCGAGGTCCGCCGCCTCTTCGTGGCCCAGGACCGGGCCGGCCTCCTCGCCCTGTCCGGGCGCCGCGAGTGGGCCGACCAACCCGCCTGGATGACGATGGCCTACGCCGCGTCCCCGGCCCTCACGACGGACGAGCAACACCGGGTGCTAGAACGGCTCGCGCGGCGGCGGACAACGGACTTCCACCTGATGATGCGACTCGGGAACACGACCCCCCGGGACACGCCCGCGGGGCAGGCGGAGTGCGTCCGCTGGTTCCAGGCCGCGGTGGCCCTCCGGCCGGACGTTCCTCTGGCGAACCACAACCTGGGCGTGGCCCTCTCCAACGCCGGCGACCTGGCCGGGGCCGAGGCCGCCCTACGGGAGACGCTCCGCCTCCACCCGATGAGCATCGCCACGCACAACGTACTCGGGGGCGTTCACCAGCAGAAGGGCGAGTTGGCCGAGGCCGAGGCCGAGTACCGGGAGGCCGTCCGACTCGACCCGAAGGCCGCCTGGGCGCGCGAGTGGGTGGGGTTCGTCCTTCGCGAGAAGCAGGACTGGGCCGGGGCCGAGGCCGAATACCGGGAGGCCGTCCGCCTCGACCCGAACTCCGCCTCCGCACACGTCGGGGTCGGGAACGTCCTCTTCGACCGCGGGGACTGGGCGGGGGCCGAGGCCGAATACCGCGAGGCCGCCCGCATCAACCCGAAGGCCGCCGACGCGCAGTTCGCGGTAGGAAACGTTCTCGCCAAGAACGGGGACGCGGCCGGGGCCGAGGCCGCCTACCGGGAGTCCGTCCGCCTCGACCCGAAGTACGCCCCCCCGCACCTCGCGCTGGGGACCGTCCTCCGCGACCGGGGGGAGCCGGCCGGGGCCGAGGCCGAATTCCGCGAGGCCGTCCGCCTCAACCCGAAGAACGCACTCGCCCACTTCGAGTTGGGGATGCAGCTGCGCTCCAAGGGGGACTGGGCCGCGGCCGAGGCCGAATTCCGGGAGGCTGTCCGCTTCAACCCGAAATTCGCGCGCGCGAATAGGGTTGGGGTTCGTACTCCTCCGCCGAGGGAACCTGGCCGGGGCGGAGGCCGAGTATCGCGAGCTCATCCGCCTCAACCCCACGTCCGCAAACTCGTACATCGGCCTGGCGACGTTCTTCCGCGACACGGGCAACTCGGTCGCGGCCGAGGCCACGTTCCGCGAGGTTCTCCGCCTCGACTCCAAGAACGCCGCTGCGCACACCGAGCTAGGGAAACTACTCCTCGGCAAAGGGGATGTGGTCGCGGCCGAGGCCGCCGCGCGGGAGGGCGTCCGCCTCGACCCGACGTCGGCCCACGCGCACACCGGGCTGGGGGGCGTTCTCGGCCGGAAGGGGGACGCGGCCGGGGCCGAGGCCGAATACCGCGAGGCCGTCCGCCTCGACCGGAAGGACGCCCGCGCGCACGCCGAGTTGGGGATTGCCATCAACCTGCGCGACCTGGCCGCGGCCGAGGCCGCCCTCCGAACGGCCGTCCGCCTCGACCCGTCGTCCGCCTACGCGCACACCGGGCTGGGGATCGTCCTTCGCAACAAGCGCGACCTGGCCGGGGCCGAGGCCACACTCCGGGAGGCCGTCCGCCTCGACCCGTCGTCCGCCGACGCGCACACCGGGCTCGGGAGCGTCCTGTACTACAAGGGCGACATGATCGGGGCCGAGGCCGCCCACCGCGAGGGGGTCCGCCTCCACCCGACGGCCGCCCACCGGCACACCGGGCTGGGGGACGTACTCCAGAAGAAGGGCGACTACGCCGGGGCCGAGGCCAGCTTCCGGGAGGCCGTCCGCCTCGACCCGACGTCCGTCCCGGCGCACGTCGGGGTGGGGGCGGCCCTGCGCGACAAGTGGGAGCTGCCCGGGGCCGAGGCCGCGTACCGGGAGGCCGTCCGCCTCGACCCGAAGTCCGTCGACGCGCACACCGGCCTCGGCGTCGTCCTCCAGCGCAAGAACGACCTGCCCGGGGCCGAGGCCGAGTACCGGGAGGTGCTCCGCCTTAACCCGAAGTCCGCCGACGCGCACCTCGGCGTCGGCATCATCCTCCTCAAGAAAGGCGACCCGGCGCGGGCGGAGGCCGAGTTCCGGGAGGTGCTGCGCCTCGCGCCGACCCTCGCCAGCGGGCACGGCGAGCTGGGGAAGGCGCTTCACGCCAGGCGGGACTTGGCCGGGGCCGAGGCCAGCTTGCGGGAGGCCGTCCGCCTCGACCCGAAGGACTTCCAGGCGCGCCTCGGGCTGGGGAACGTCCTCCGCGAGAAGGGGGACTGGGCCGGGGCCGAGCCCGAATACCGGGAGACCGTCCGCCTAGAACCGAGGTACGCCGAGGCGCGGTTGTGGCTGGGCGTGTGCCTGCACCGCCGGGGGGAGTTGGACGCAGCCGAGGCGGAGTTCCGGGAGGTGGCCCGCATCAACCCGACGGCCTCGTTCCCGCACAACATGCTCGGCCGGGTCTACGAGACGCGGCGGGACATGGGGCGGGCCGAGGCCGCGTACCGGGAGGCGGTGCGACTCGAACCCCAGGACGCGAGGGGCCACGCCTACCTGGGCGGGGCCCTCCGCAAGCTGGGGCGGGTGGACGACGCAGTGGCGTCGTACCGCGCCGCGCTCGCGGTCGAGCCGACCAACGCCGTCGCCCGGGAGGGGCTCGACTACTGCGAGCGTGTCCTGCGCGGCGAGGTGCCGACCGCCCCGCCGCCGCGGGCGGTGGTGCGATAGCAGGACTTCGCCGGCGGCGACGCGCCGGCCGCGGCCGACCTCGTCGTGCCCGGCGCGTCGCCGGCCGACGGGGTGTGCGGCGGGTGAGCCGAAGCCCGTGTTGCGTCGGAGACGTGGGAGGTGGTCGCAATACCAGTGATCAGGCTCGCCGACGTGTACGGTGGCCGTGACGGGCCGCGCCGGGCGAGCAGTCCCTCACCATGCCAGTCGGAGCGGAGCTGACGACCGATACGCACCCCGACGGCTACGGGGCGATACTTCTCGATCGGTTAATATCGCGCCGCGGGCGGCGAACTACTCCCCGTGCGGCCGACTCGCTACCCCCACCCGGAGCCGCCATGTCGCTGTTCCTCCGCTGCCTCGGCGAGGCCATCGCCGCCCGCGGGATGCGCGGCCTCGCGGACGGCGTCCCGTTCGGCGGGCTCGTCTACGACGTGGCGGCCGACGTGATCGACCGCTACCGCGAGCAGAACCGGCTCCGGCAGATCGCCTCCGACCTGGAACAAGTCGTCCAGGCCGAGTCCCGCGACCTCCGCGTCGAGATCGCGGAGGTCGCCGAGAAAGCCGCGGCCGGGAAGGCCGAGATCGCCCGGCAGATTGAGTCGTACCTCCTCCAGGTGCCGGCCGTCGTGCAGCGGTCGCTGCGCCGCCCCGAAGACCCGCGCGGGGCCACCGTCCCCGCCGCCGCGAAGCTGGACGACCCGGCGCAGCTGGCCGCGCTGCTGCCGCAGCGGCTGCCGCGCTTCCGGGCCGGGCAGGCGGTGCCGCACGCGCCCGGGTGGGTGCTCGACCGGCTCCTCGGGGCCGGCGGCTTCGGCGAGGTGTGGCTCGCCACCCACCCGAGCCTGCGCGGCCAGCAGCGGGCGTTCAAGTTCTGCCTCGACCGCGAGGCCCGCGAGCGGCTCCTCCGGCACGAGGGGCAGGTCATCCAGCGGGTGATGCGGGCGAGCAAGGCGGTGACCGCCGACCAGCAGGGGATCGTGCCGCTGCTCGACGCCCACCTCGACGGCGAGACGCCGTGGCTGGCCTACGAGTACATCGACGGCGGCGACCTGGCCGGGCTGGCGAAGGCGTCGCAGGCCCGCGACCCGGCCGCCCGCGGCCGGGCGGCACTGAAGCTGCTCCAGCGGCTCGCGACGATTGTCGGCGAGCTGCACCGCCTCCCCGAGCCGGTCATCCACCGCGACCTGAAGCCGGCGAACGTGCTGGTGAAGAAGGTCGGCAACGGGTTCGTGCTGCGGGTGACGGACTTCGGCATCGGCCACATCGCCGCCGACCAGGCCATCCGCCACGCCACCGTCTCGACCCCGCAGGCGAGCCTCGGCGCGACCCTCCGCGGGGCGCACAGCCCGATCTACGCCTCGCCGCAGCAGAAGCGCGGCCTGAAGCCGGACGTGCGAGACGACGTCCACGCCCTCGGCGTGATCGGCTACCAGCTCCTGCTCACCGACCTCCAGGCCGAGAGGCCATCGGGGGTGTCGTGGCGGCGGAAGGTGGCGGCGTGCGGCCTACAAGATCCCGTACTCGACCTGCTCGGCCGGTGCTGGGAGGACGACCCGGCCGACCGCCCGGCCGACGCGAAGGCCCTGGCCGACGAGCTCGCCGCCGCCACCGCCCCGCCGCCGCTGCCCGTCGGCGGGGCCCGACCGGCGCCGGCGGACGAGTCGGACGAGGTGGAGGACCTGGCCCGCGAGGCGTACCGCGAGCGTGCGGCCCGCCGGGTGCGGCGGCGGAAGCCGTCCGGGCGCCTGCCGCAAGTCGCGTCTCTCGTCGGACTGCTCGCCGCGCTCGCCGGGCTCGTCTTCGCCGGAGTGATGATCCTGCCGTCGTTCCGGACCAACCCGGCCGAACCGACCCGGCGGATCTCCGACCCGGGCCCCGACCGGCGGAAAAGCCCCGCTCTCATAACCCCGCAGCCGACGCCACCGCCCGACGCACCGAACGAAGGGGTCGCGTACAAGGACTTCTTTTCCGGAGAGTTCCAGGTTTACTACCAGGCCGCACGCCGCCAGGGGTCGTGGACGATCACCTCGTTCGACGAGAAGACGAACCAGTTCGCCGGCCGGTTCGACCACCCGTTCAACAACCACCAGGGGTCGCTCACCGGGTCCGTGTCCGGCCCCGGGATCGTCCGGGCGACGCTCACCGCCGCGGACGCGAAGGGTAAGGTCGTGGAGTTTGAAGTCGAGATGACGATCCCCGTACGGCCCGGAGTCGTCACCGGGGCGGCAGCCGAGGGGACTCTCGTGTGGACCTACATCCGGGAGGACAAGGACGGGCGCCCCATTGGTGTCGTGCCCGAGGGTCAGCGGACCCGGCACGAGTACCGGCTGCAGAAGGGCGCGGCGCCGGTGCAGACGACCCCCCCGGGATCCGGCGGCGTCGCCCAGGTGCCGGGGCATCTGAAGTCGATCGAACTCGCGCAACGGGCTACCGCCGGCGAGATTCCCGACGTCGACCGGCAGGTGGACCAGTTGCTGGCGGAAACACCGCTCGGCGAGAGCGGGGACGGGGTGCGGTACAACGCCGCCTGCGTGCTGTCGCTCGGGAGCCGGTACGGCACGGACGTGGACCGCGAGCGCCGGGCGGCACGGGCGGTGAAGCTCCTGACCGGGCTCCTCGACGGCCCGTTCTACCGCGGGCCGACGAACGCCGCCCACATCGACCGCGACGCGGATTTGAACCCGGTCCGGGGTCGCGCCGACTTCCGCGCCTTCCGGGAGCGGCTGCAGGCATCGTCGACCTACGAACTCAAAGAATTCTTGTCGGGCGAGCTGAAGACCGAGTACCAAGCCGGGAAACAGCCCGGGACGTGGTCTGTCAGCAGGTTCGACGAGAAAACCGGGCGGTTTGAAGGAACCGTCATCCACCCGGCGGCCGAGGGGAAGCAGGAAGGAAAGGTATTCGGCGTCGTCAAGGGCGGCAGGCTCGAAGCGGTTATCGATATCGTCGTGACCGATCGGGGTCAGCTCGACATGATCGGCGAGAAGGGGCCGAAGTGTGAGATCCGCATTTCCGTCGACCTCACGTTGCCGTTGCGCGACGGGAAGATTGAACGGGGGACGAGGGCGGTGGGGACGGTTTCGTACGTTCGCGTTTACCCGACGTTTCAGAGATTCAACCCAAACTCCCACTACTACTCCCTTCGGAAGGAATAGCGCTGCGGCGAATTCAAGCGGCGGTGTGCGTTGCCTCACCAGCCATGAGCCTTTCGCCGAGCCACGCGGTCGCCCTCACGAGCAGCGACCGGCGAACGTCAGATCAGAAACCGTATCCTCGCAGTCGCTGCTCGCGGGGCATCGTGTCGGATAGGTCGTAGCGACGTGCTACATGGCCGGCCGGAGCCGCCCGTGGAGGGTTTGTGCGCACTGATACTAGTGTCCTGAGTTGCGAATTCGTTGAACTCGATCTTGCGCCTCCTCATGCAGGTCGGTAGGGTTGCGGTCGGAGGTGCCCCATGCCCCGACTCCAGCCCCTGACCGTGACCGACGACGAGCGGGCCAAACTCGACGGCTGGGTCCGCCGGCCGAAGACCGCCCAGCGCCTCGCACTCCGCTCCCGCATCG
Source organism: Gemmataceae bacterium (assembly GCA_046350095.1). Lineage (GTDB taxonomy): Bacteria > Planctomycetota > Planctomycetia > Gemmatales > Gemmataceae > Urbifossiella. The sequence goes on along the minus strand of JAXMBA010000005.1, from coordinate 342,329 downwards.
TCCTGGCCGCCGCCGCCGGGCAGTCCAACACGGCCATCGCGAACGACCTCCGGGTCACCCTCCCGACCGTCGGGAAGTGGCGGCAGCGGTTCCTCGACAAGCGACTGGACGGACTGACCGACGACCCCCGACCCGGGCCGCCGCGGACCATCACCGACGCCCACGTCGAGGACGTGATCAACCTCCTCAAGGACGGCCAACTCCGGCTGGGGATGGAGCGCGCCGGGGGGTTCGTCCAGGTGACGGTGAACGGGCAGGTGGCCGGCCGGGTGCCGGTCGGCAAGACCGTGCCCGAGTACACGACCCTCCAACTCGGGCTGGCGAACACCTCGACCCGCGGCTCCCCGCGGCTGACACAGGTATTCGCGCTCCCGCGGTAGCACTGCCCATCGGTCTGTGGCGCCGCCCCTGTGTAGCTGGGGCGGCGCCTGGTCGCCTCTGTTGACGGGATGGCCAACCGAGCCGAACCTTGGCCCGGAGTCTGAGCGAGAAGTGTGATTGACCAGGCGCTCCCTACCCGGTCTGGGTCGCCCACGCCCGTCCGACCGGACCCCGGTCCGGCTCGGCCGTGTGTGTACCGGTCCGGGCCTACGACTCCGCCCGACTGTGTGGAGGGAAGAGCGATCGGCCCTCGTGTCGGGGTGCAAATATCTCATCACGCCGCCGTAGCCCGTTGAGACTCCTCGCGGTCGAGCGCCGACTCGAACCGCCGTGCCACGCCCGTGAACAGCCACGCCGACGTCGCCAGGACCGCGGCCAGTGCCCCCAAGTACGCTGCCGGCGGCACCGCCGCGTAGGCCCACCCGGCCCACGTGTTCACCCCCAGGTTGGCGACGCCGACGAACGCGTACCAGCAGCCGGTGACGAACCCCTTCAGCGACGGCGGGGCGAGGGTGTACGCCAGCTGCACGCCGGTGACGGACACGAGTACCTCGGCCTCCGTGAGCAACAGGTACGCCGCGACGTGCCACCACGCGCTGACTCGCTGCTCGGGCGAACCCACCAGCGACGCCAGGGCCAGTACGCCCACGGCCGCTGCGGCCAACCCGAGGCCCAGCACCATCCGCCGCGGCGGCGACACGACGACGCCGCGCCCGGCGAGCCACTGAAACGCCCGGTACGTCGTCGGGAGCAGGACGACGACGAGGGCGGGGTTGAGGAACTGCATCCCGTCGGGGTCCACGGCGACGCCGAACAGCGTGCAGTCGGTGTACTGGCGGGCGTGGAACACCCAGATGCTGCCGGTCTGGTCGAACGCCGCCCAGAAGAGGAGGACGAGGGCGAACAGCCCGGCGATGCGGCCGAGGACGCGCCGGCGGGCGCGGCGCTCGGCCGGGGCGAGCGGGGGGCGGGCCGGCACGTCCACGCCGTAGTGCGGCTTCCCGGCGGCGAACACGAGGAGCGCCACGACCATCATTGCGGCCGGTACGAGGAACGCCGTGCCGTAGCCGAACCGCGTCCGGATGACGGGCATGGCGAACATCGACAGGACGGCGCCGGCGTTCACGGCCATGTAGTAGCGCGAGTAGGCGACGTTGAGGAGGTCCGTGCGGCCGGGGCGGTACTGGCTGTAGATTTGGCCGAGCAAGGACACCGTGTTCGGCTTCACCCCGCCGCCGCCGACGGCGAGGAGCCCGAGCGCGGCCGCGGCGAGCGTGAGCGACTCGAACCCGAGCAGGAGGTGGCCCAGGACGTAGGGGACCGAGAACAGCACGATCATCCGGTACTTGCCGAACACGTCGCCGGCGTAGCCGCCGGCGAGCGGCAGTAGGTACGACACGGCGACGAAGGCGGCCACGGCGAAGTTCGCCGCCGCCTCGCCGAGGCCGAGGCGGTCGCCGAGGTACAGCGCCAGTACCGACCGGACGCCGTACAGGCTGCACCGCTCGGCGAACTCGCCCCAGAACACGTACCACAGCCCCGTCGGGTGGTTCTTGAGCATGACGGTCCCTTTCGGCCCGGCATCGGCCGGGGGTAGCTCCCGGCCGGCGAGCACGGCCATGTAGCGGTCGATGTCGGCCTGGCCCAGCGCGCTGAGCCGGTCCTGCCAGTACGTCGGCTGCACCTCGTCGATGGCCTCGGCGAGGAGGTGTAGCTTCTCGGCGTCGAGGAGCAGCGCGAAGGCGGTGGCGTCGTCGGCGCGGTCGAGACCGGCGTCGAGCACGGCCTGCCAGTGCTCCGGCGCCACGACCGGCGGCGGCGGCAGGTCGCCGAACGCCGCAAGGTGCTGCGCGTGGGCGCGCCGGGCCTCCGGGTCGAGGAGCGCAAGCGCCAGCCAGTCGCGTACGGCGGCCCGGTCGGCGGCGCCGACGACGGGGGCGATGCCGTCGCGGTGGGCGGCGGCGACGCGCGCGACGGCGGCGGCCGGCAGCGGCGGACGTGTCGTGGTCATCGCCCCCTCACTCCCCGAGAACGCGGTTCAGCGATTCGACCACGGCGGCGACGTGCCGGTGGATCAGCTCCACGCGCGCCTTCACCGCCGCGTCCCCGGCCCCGGGCAACTCGCCCACGGCGATCTCGCGGAGCGTTTGGCGGATTATGCGTGTGTGCCGGAGGCAGAACCGCCGGCGGTCGTCGGCCGTCTCCGCTTCCAGCACGCCGGCGGCGCGGCCGAGCTGCTCGACGACCCCGAGCGGCCGCCCGGCGCCCGCCAGTTTCAGCGCGTCCGCGGCGACCCGCCCGTCGGAGACGCGGGCGTTGACGTAGGCGCGCACGGCATCCCACACCGCTTCGCGGTCGCCGTACGCGCCGCCGATTGTTGGCGCCGCCGGCTCGACCCCGACGGGTACGGGCGGTAGCACGCGCCCCAGTTCCCGGCGGACGGCATTCCGCACCCGGCGGGCGAGTTCGGCACGGAGGGCCAAGAAGGACGCCGCCGACGCGATCATCTTCTTCGCGGCGTCGAGCGCCAGATACTCGGGCGAGCCGGGGGCCGGGGCGCCGGCGCGGCCGCTCGGGTGCCGAACGACCGTGGTGATTTCCAGCAGCGCCTGCGTGTAAGCGTCTTCGGCGGCGGCGGCGGGGTCGGCCGCCCCGCGCTGCCGCGCGACCGCCGCCCCGAGGCTCTTCAAGTACCGCGCGCCGAACGCCCCGGGTGCCGTCCGCACCTCGTCCAGGGCGCCATCGCGGTTGAGGAACTCAGGGTCGACGCGCTGGCCCGCCAACCCGGCCGCGACCTCGGCGATGCGTGCCCACTCCGACTTCCGAGCCGCGGCGGTAGCGGCCGCTTCCGACGCCGACGGAAGGGTGATCGCTGCGCCCCGTAGGTCCGGGAGGCAGAGAACGGCCAGCCAGATCGCGCGCGACTCCGTCATGGCGCCGCCCCCAATCACGGACACTTGCACCCCGCGCCGCAGTTGCACGTCCCGCCCGACTTTGCGCAGCGGGAGCCGCCGAACAGGCACGACGGCGGCAGCGGCGCGGCGATGGCGCCGGGCTCCACGCCCGAGCCGTTGCAGGTCCGGCAGAAGCGGTATCGCTGGCCGGACCCGCCGCACGACTGGCAGCGGTTGCCCGTGTCCGACGTGCCGGCCCCGTTACACACCGCACACCGGCCGAGAATTTGCCCCGACCCGCGGCAGCTGGGGCAGGGCCGCAGGACGCCCTGCGCGAGGTCGGCGGCCAGCGCCGCCGCGCCGCCGAGGAACACGCCGACCGCTACGACGGCCAGCGCGCGCCGCGCCAGCCTGACCACCATGCCGGACCGACCCATGACCGCCTCCCGTCTGAGGACCGGGGGCCGATTCCCCCGACACCAATCCAGCGGGCGGCGCGGGCCGGGTTCAGACGGAATCTCGGAAGTTGTTGCCGGCCGTACACGCCACGAGCGCCGCCACTCGCCGCACCTCGGCGGCCAGGGGGCCGGCGAGCGGCTCGACTTCCTTCAGGAGTTGGCAGACGGCCGCGCGCGTCGGCTCGGGCATGTCGGGGAACTGCGCGTGCCACCGCGGCAGGCGGTCGCACATGCGGGCGATGACACGCTGGGCGTCGGCGTGTAGCAGCGACACGACGCACAGCAGCTGGCTCCGCCACAGCGTCACGGCGCTCGGCACGGCCGTCACGTCGCCGGCGTCGGCGAGCGGTTCGACGATCGACGCGGCCCGGCGGAAGTGCGTGCCGGCTTCGGCCTTGTCGGCCGCCTGGTAGCGGATCTCGCCGAGCCGGTACAGGGAGCGCATCAGGTCGCCGTGGAAGGCCGCCGACCCGGGGGCGATGAGCGGCTCGAACAGCCCGACGGCGGCGCGGAAGTGGCCCTCGGCCGCGGGCCGGTCGTTCGCCAGCGCGAACGCCTCGCCGAGCCGGTGCCGCAGACCGCCGAGGAGGCCGCGGACCTCGCCGAGCTGGCGGTCCTGGATTTCTTGGAAGGTGCGCTCGGCGTCGAGGTAGAGGGGGATCGCGTCGGCCGGCCGGCCCGCGTTCGCGCGGCTCGCCCCCTCCCCGAACCGCGACCGCGCCGCGCCGAGGAGTAACTCGAACGACCGCCCGGCCGCCGCCATCCCCACGAACTCGTCGTGGCTGGTGCGGTACTCCGCCTCGGCCCGCGCCCAATCCTTGCGGCCCAGGTGCGCCTCGGCCAGCCGCCAGCGGCACCACGACCGTAGCGGGCGGACCGCCGCGTCGCCGCCGGCCAGCCGCGCCTCGAACCCCGCCAGAGCTTCGTCCAGGCACCCCACGGCTGCGTCCCACTCGGCGGCGGCGACGTGAACCGCCCCCTGGGCCGCCCGCCCGCGCAGGTAGGTCGTGAGGAAGCTGGCGAACTCCCGGCGCCCGACCGCCTCTCGCAAGACCGGCACGGCGCGCTCGAGGTGAGGCCGGGCGCCGCGCGGGTCCCCCGCGTTCAGCAGCGCATCGCCCCAAAAGACGTAGACCTCGGCCAGGTTGCACCGGAGGTCGTCGCGGGCGCAGGTCTCGTACGCGGCGGCGGCGGCGGCGAAGCCGGCGACCGCGTCCGCGGTCCGACCGCGCGCGGAGTGCAGTAGCGCGAGCTGGAAGTGCGTTTCCGCCACCCGCGGGTTGAGGTCGGCCCGGCCGTCCTCGCGGACCACCCGGGTCAGCCCGTCGAGCGCGCGGGCCAGCATGGCCTCGGCGGCGGCGGGCTCGTTGGTGTCGCGCAACACCTGCCCCAGCCCCGAGTAGGCGAGCGCGGCGTCGGCCCGGAGGTCCAGACAGCCCCGGCGGAGGGCGCGCTCGTAGTCGGCGATGGCCTCGCGGTACGCCGCCGCCGCGGCCCCAGACCGCGCCGACTTGTGCAGGAGGGAGCCCAGCATCCCGAGCGTGGCGGCCGTCACGCGCGGGTGGTGGAGGAGGCCGTCGCGCTCGAGCTCCCGGCACTCGCGGACGGCCCGGCGGTACGCGGCCTCGGCCTCGGCCGGGCGCCCGAGGTCCACCAGGGTATAGCCGAGGTTCCCCTGGTAGGTCGCCCGGTCCTCGCGCGCCCACGGGGCGGCGTCCCAGTCGGACGAGCTCAGGATCCGAATGCTCTCCTCGTGGGCGGCCACGGCCTCGTCGAACCGAGCCAGGCTGGAGAGGCTCGTCCCCATGTCGCCGAGGGCCAGGGCGAGTTTCCGCTGCAACTCGAGCCGGGCGGGTGGCCGCCGCTCGCCCGCCAGCGCCCGGCGGTACGCCGCCAACGCCGCCCGCTGCTCGCCCACCGCCTCGTCGTACCGGCGGAGGTTGTACAGCGGGATGGCGCGGACGTACCTCGCCCACGCGCACGCCACGGCCAACTCGTCGGCCCCCAAGTCGAGCAGCGCCTGGAAGCCGCCCACCGCCTCCGCCGCCCGCCGCTCCGCCTCGTCGAACCGGTTCAGGTACCACAGGGTGAAGGCCAGCTCGACCCGGGCCTGGGCGTGGAGTTCGGCGTGCCGCGGGCCGCGGCGGCGGCCGGGGCGGTCCAGCTCGGCCGCCGCCTGCTCCAGCTCGATCAGCGACTCGGGCCGCAGGTACGCGCGGTCCCGCAGCAGCGCGCCGACGCGGAGCCGGAAGGCGAGGTCGTCGTCGCCGGCGCCGAGGCCGGCTGGGTGGCGGCGGCGGTACTCGGCCAGGAACCCGCCGGCGACGAGGGCCACGAACAGCTCGGGCCGCCGCTCGTGCTCGCGCATCCGGCCGACGAAGAAGTCGCGCACCTCGCGGGCGTAGTGGCGGACGAGCGCCGGCGACAGCGGGCCGCAGTCGCGCGCCGCGGCCCGCAGTTCGAGCTCGGCGTTCGGGGTGACGGCGATGCCGCGGAAGGCGCGGTTGAACCACACGGTGGCGAACGACACCAGCAGCTCGATCAGCCCCAGGTCGAAGGTCAGCCGCACCAGCATCGTCAGCGAGCACCCGAGCGGGCCGCGCGCCTCTAGCCGGGCCACGCGCACGCCGTAAATCTCGAAGGCGTCGAGGAACAGCTGCGTGCGCAGCAGGTTCTCGGCCACGTACATCGCCGTCGCCCGCAGGTCCACGTCCTCGGGCGGGGCGTCGCCGAACACGCCTGGCGACTGCCCGTTGGCCGTCTGGAACAGCCGCGCCGCGTCGGCCGACAGGAGGGGGAACAGGCTGAACGTCCAGGCCGCGACGACCCACGGCAGCCGCTTCGGCGGCACCGGCCGGAGCACGCCCCACCGCACGAGCCGCTCGACCCAGCCGCGGGCGCGTACGACCAGGTAGCCGAGCAACAGCACCATCGCGGCCGACAGGAGGCACGCGGCGAGGCCGTCGAGCAGGAACGGCGCCGCCGCGCCGGCGGCGAGCCCCGCGGCCAGGGCGAGCCCCGCCCCGGCGCGGCCGAAGGCGCGGCCCCAGGAGTTGACGGGGTCGGCCCGGCGCAGCGCTCGCGCCAGTCGGCGGAGGGCGTCGCGGTCCGCCGGGTCGGCCGAGGTCAGGCGGTCGGTCACGAACGGCAGCGCGACCGCGGCCTGACACTCGAGTACCGCCCACCCCGGCGGCTTCCGCACGTCGGCGGCGCGGAGGCAGTCGTCGATCGCCGCCGTCACCTCGTCGCGCGTCGTCTCCAGGTTGCGCAGCGCGGCCTCGGTGGCGCGGCGGGCGGTGCCGGCCTGCCAGCGGGCCTGCGAGCGGAGGTACGGGACGGCGAACTCGTGGACCGCCACCATCCCGTGCCAGACGGGCGAGTCCGGGTCGGTCGCGCCGGGCTGCCGCACCAGGTCGTCCACCGCGTCGCGGAGCGAGTCGCCGCAGGCCCGCGCCAGCGCCGTGACGCGGGCGTCGTCCGCCTCGCCGAGCTCGCGGTGGATCGACAGCAGCACGTCGTCGCCGCGGCCGAGGTCGGCGGCCCGGTGGAGCGCGGCCCGGCCGACCTGGATCACCAGCTTCACGAACACCAGGTCCATCATCAGGCGGGTGACGAACAGGAGCGTCCGCGCGGCGAACCCGGCCGGCCGGTCGGTCAGCTCGACGTGGTAGATCTCGGCCGCGTCGAAGAACAGCCCGCCGCGCAGCACCTGCTCGGCGACGAGGAGCCACGCCGCGGGCCAGTCGGCGACGGCGAGCTCGGCCGGGAAGTGGCGGCCGGCGAGGAAGAACAGCCCGGCCATCGCCACGAAGAACGGCCCCGCCGCGAGGACGATGACGAGCTGCGGCAGGTACGGATGCACCTCCGGCCCGTCTGGGTAACGCACCCGGCGCCGCCGCCGCACCCGCCGGGCCACGCGCCCGGAGAAAAGGCCGATGGCGAAGAACACGACCAGCGCCGCCGCCTGGACCGAAATGGTCACCGGCGGCGCGGCGGGCAGGTACTCGTCGAGCAGCACGCCGGCGACCGCGACCGGCGCGAGGGCGGCGGCGCCGGCCCAGAACGGCCAGCGCGTCAGCGCCAGGACGCGGCCCGTGGCGACCAGTTCGGCGCCGACGCCCCGGGCAATCCTCAGAACGCGCATCGGACAACCTCACGGACGGTAGCCCACGCGACCAAGCCGCTGACACACGCATAAGGCCAGCGGGCTCAGAATGGCACGATAGTGGTCTTATTGTCTCTGGAGGCGGATATAGCCGTACCTGGGCACGCGGAACCCAGGGAGGACCTGACTCGTATCCTCTGGTTCGCCGCGGCTACTCAACAGTCCGGCGGTCGGGGTTCTGGGTTTTCAGGTACCCATCATTGAAAATGTCGGAAAGCCTGACTGCCAGGAATTCGGAGGCGAGGATGGAGTATTCTCAGGAAGTAGGCGGGGGGGATCCCGCAAGAGGCGGGTAGTGCCCGGGGCCATCGCGGTAACTACCACCACCCAAGCCACCGCTTTTCTGGGGGCTTGTCCAGTCGCGGGTCACGCTCTCCGAGCACGTTGATGGTGACATCGCGGACGGGCGAAGACCGCTCAGGGTGACGTACCGGGCGAGGTACGGCCACCCGTTCAAGCTGTTCAACCCCGGGGTGCGTGAACCTGGAACTGGGCGACCTGCCGCCGGCGGCCCTAGAGGCGAGCCTGGCGAGATCGAGCCCGCGGGACTCGATCGTACGGAAGATGTCCACGCTCCTGGCCTGCTGCCGGAAGGACCAGGGGGCCGGGCGGCGCAGGCCGTATGCCGGGCAGGGACACTCCCCGGGCGAGGTCAAGCTCCTGTTCGTGGAAAGTGATTTCCTGCGGGAGGAGGGAACGCCCAGGGGCGGAGGGGCAGATCACGGAGCGGGAGGGGGCGCACTTCGGGCGCGCGGACACCGGGCTACGGGGGCACAAGGGCCCGGCACAACCTCCCCGAGTGCAACACTCTTCGTAACAATACTCTCCGAGACGACCGTGCGATCCCGATTAGAACTGAAACGGCGGCGGCACGCAAGCCAAACTTCGTCAAGCAACATCGCAGGCGGTCGAATGAGTGGTCGGTGGCCGAAGCGTGAATTAAGGATATCATTGTCTATAATTCCGCAATCGCGAGAGTTCCTCTGTTGCGCAGGCGTGCCCGAATGGGTTGCGCCTCCCCTCACATTTAAGCAAAGACCGTGATGCCGACACTGCCGAAGCCGCCGGACACGTTCGTCGAGTTCATCACCCGCTTCCCCGACCTCGGGCGGGCGTGGGAGGCGGCCCGGCAGGCCGAGCGGGCCGGCCCGCTCGACGCGAAGGTGTGCCGGCTGGTGAAGTTGGCGGTGGCGGTCAGCGGCCGGTCCGAAGGGGCCGTCCACTCGGCCGCCCGCAAGGCGGTCGCCGCCGGGGCGTCGGCCGCCGAAATCGAGCAGGTGATCGCCTTGGCTGCCACCACCGTCGGGTTCCCGCGGGCGGTCGCCGCGTACACCTGGGTCCGCGAGGTGCTCGCCCCGCCGTCCACCACACCCCCACCCGGCGGCTGACGCCCGCCCACTTTTCGGAGAATGAGATGCGCCTCATCCCGCTCGCAATCGCCACTGTCGCCGCCGTGGTCGCTCCCGCCGGAGGAGTCGCGGCAGCCGACCTGGACGCCCCGCCAATCCGGTACGCCACGGCCGACGCCGACAACGCCGTCACCGCCCTCCAGGCTGAACTGAAGGCGAAACGGGCCGCCCTTAAGCCGGACGACGAGTTCGGATACCTGAAGGCGGTGCTCAAGGCCCTCGACGTGCCCGAATCGTCGCAGGTGCTGGTGTTCTCGAAGACCAGCCTGCAGCGGAGCCGGATCGGGCCGAAGACGCCGCGGGCCATCTACTTCAACGACGAGGTGACGGTCGGGTTCTGCCGGGGCGGGGACGTGGTCGAGGTGGCCGCGGCCGACCCGGACCTGGGCGTCGTCTTCTACACACTCGACCAGGACCGGGCGAAACCGCCCCGGTTCACCCGCCAGACGGAGAGCTGCCTGATCTGCCACGGGTCGTCCCGGAACCAGGGTTTCCCCGGCCGCCTCGTCCGGTCGGTGGCCGCCGATGGCAAGGGGGAGTTGGTCCTCTCCCGCGGGAGCAAGACGGTTGATCACTCCACTCCGTTCGAGGACCGCTGGGGCGGGTGGTACGTCACCGGCACGAGCGGGAAGCAGACGCACCAGGGGAACCAAATCGTCGGTGGTTGGTCGTGGGCGGATAAGGACAACCAGCCACCTGGCGAGAACGTGACTGACCTGAAGCCGTACTTCACGGCGGCCAACTACCTCACCCCGCACAGCGACCTGGTCGCTTTGATGGTCCTCGAACACCAAGGGGAGGCCCAGAACCGGCTGACGCGGGCGGGCTTCCTCACCCGCCTCGCCCTGCACGAGCAGACCGAACTCAACAAGGCGTTCGGCGAGTCGCCCGGTACGCGGAGCGAGAGCATCACCAGGCGCATCCACTGGGCGTGCGAGCCGGTCGTGAAGTACCTGCTGTTCTGTGACGAGGCCAAACTCACGGAGCCGGTGACCGGCACGTCCGGGTTCACCAAGGAGTTCGCCTCCCGCGGCCCGTTCGATGGGAAGAAACGCTCCCTGCGGGAGTTCGACCTTACGACGCGGATGTTCAAGTACCCGCTCAGCTACGTTATCTACTCCAAGCAGTTCGACGGGTTGCCGGCCGAGGCGAAGGAGCGGATCTACCGGCGGCTGTGGGAGGTCTTGACCGGTAAGGACACGTCGAAGGAGTTCGCCCACCTTTCCCAGGACGACCGGGCGGCGGTACTCGAAATCCTCCGGGACACCAAGCCCGGACTGCCGGGGTACTGGAAGGAGTGACGCCGGGCGGTCAGGGGGCGTCGTCGAACCGGGCGACGACGGCGGTCACGTTGTCCCGCCCGCCGTTCCCGTTCGCCTCGTCGATCAGCCGCCGACACACCTGTTCGGGACACGCCGCCTCGGACAGGACGGCCGCGATCACGTCGTCCGGCACCATGTCCGTCAGCCCGTCGGTGCAGAGTAGCAGGGCGTCGCCGGGGTGCAGGTCGAAAAGGTGGACTTCCGCCCGGACACCGGGGTCGCTCCCGCCGACCAGGTTCGTCAACACGTGCCGCCACGGGTGCTGGTCCTGCTGGGCCGGGGTGAGTAGCCCGGTGCGGACCATCTCGGCGGCGACCGTGTGGTCGGTCGTCAACTGCCGCAGGACGCCGGCGGAGTGCAGGTAGCACCGGCTGTCCCCGGCGTGGGCCACGAACAACCGCCGCCCGGCGACGACCGCCACGGTCAGCGTCGTGCCCATCCCCCACCACTCGGGGTGCCGGCCGACCTCCTCGAACAGTCGGGCGTCGGCCTCCCGCAGCGCAGCCTGGAGTTCCCGGAGGACCGGTTGCCCGTCCGCCGACGGCGCGGCCGTGAACCGGCGGAACGAGTTGAGCAAGAACCCCTCGACGGCGTTCGTGCCGAGACGGCTGGCCACCTCCCCGGCCTCGTTCCCCCCGACCCCGTCGGCCACCAGGAATACGTGCCCGCGGTGTCGGCCGTGGGTCTCGTCCGGCTGCGGGAGGTTGGTGTGGCGGACGAGCAGCGTGCGGGCGAGTTCGCCCGTCAGGAATACGTCCTCGTTGTTCGACCGCACCCGGCCGGGGTGGCTCAGGCCGAAACTTTGTACCGTCAGGGGCTGTGCCGTCGTGGTCGGGACCGGGGTGGCCACGGGAATCCTCCGAAGAGACTGGTTCAGGCCTACCGCCGGGCGTCGGGGGACCGCACTTGCGCGTCTGCCGGCGGGGTCCAGCCGACGAATCGGGCGAACGTACTGGTCTTCAGGAACGTCTCCATCTGCTCGCGGACCTTGAGCATGTCGGTGTGGAGCGGACAGTTCGGGCAGGTGCCGCAGTAGTCCGGGCCGAACGGGCAACTGACGTTCTGGTCCGTCTGTTCGAACAGCGACACCACGTCGTACAGCGTCACGCCCTCCGGAGGGCGGGCCAGCCAGTACCCGCCGCCCGGACCGGGGGAGCCGCTCACGATTCCGGCCTGCGACAGAGTAGTCAGCACCTTGGACACCACCGGTTGCGACAAGTGCCGGTGTCCGGCGATGTCGGCCGAGTTCAGCTTCACCCTCCTCGCCGGGTCGTACACCTCGGCCAGCCGACTGACGGCGGCAATCGCGGTTTGTGCGGTTTTCCCGTACGGGGTCATACGAGGCCGGTGGTGAGAGCACGTGGTGGTGAGAGGCGTGGCCGGTCGATGCACTTTACCAACAAGTTAAGCATGGCGGTCAGAATGAGCAACTCTGGGCCAGCCGGTGCATGCGATGCACGCTATGTCAGGGGAATAGTGTCGGCGTTAACGCCCGCCGGTACTCGCATTATAGCCGGGAAAGTCAGAGTCGGGTTGAATTCTGGATATACTTGTCTATAATTCTGCAATAAGGCCTGTGCCCCTCTCACTGAGCGATTTGGGGACCGGACTCCAGCGGAGCGGATTCATGCCCACGTTCGTCACGACGATTCGGTTCACGGAACAGGGCGTCAAGGAGGTCGGTCAGACCACCCAACGGGCCGCCGGGTTCGAGACGGCCGCGCGGCAGATTGGTGCGAACATCCTCCACCAGTTCTGGACGACCGGGGAGTACGACGGGCTGATCGTGTTCGACGCCCTTGACGACGAGACGGCGACCACCCTGACGCTGCGGCTCGCGGCACAGGGTTACGTCCGGACGACGACTTGCCGGGCGTTCACCGCCGCCGAAATGACTAAGGTACTCGCCGGAGTTTAGCCACGTGACGGCTACGGATCACCGCACCGCTGCCCGGAGACTTGTCGTGCCGAACCCACTCCCTGTTGTGCTCGCCTGTGCCGGCTGCTCGAACGCGGGCCGCCTGTCCTACGACGTGGCCCGAGCGATCGACGCTCAGGGGGCGGCGGAGATGTCGTGCCTCGCGGGGGTTGCGGCCCGCAAGCCGAACTTCATCAAGCAACTCCGCGACCGGCCGGTGTGGGTGATCGACGGTTGCCCCATCGAGTGTGCCCGGGGTGCCTGTGACGCGGTCGGCCAACCGGTCGCGGCCCACATCCGGCTGCACCACCTCGGGGTCCGGAAGCACGACCCGGCACCGCCCCCGACGGCGTTTGAGGAGTTGGTGTCCGCGGCGGTCGGGCTAGCGACCGCCGCAGGGTGTGAAGGCGGTAGCGCCGCCTGACCGCGGGGAGGGACTGGATCATGCCTGCGATTATCGACCGCATCGACGAGACCGTGTCGATCCCGGACCTGCTGCGGGCCGCCCCGGAAGTCCGGTCGGTGCTGGACCGGTACGGGCTGAGGGGCTGCGCCGGGCCGGCCGAGTCGGTCGGCTTCTTCGCCCGCGCCCACGACGTGCCGGTCGGTCAACTCCTCGGCGAACTGGAAGCCGCCCGGAGGAAGCCCGTAGTGTCCGAGCCTCCAACCCGGACGGACGCGATCTACCGCCCGTTCTTCAAGGCCGGAATCGTGGTGGTCCTGACGGCCGGGGCGGTCTGGGGGGCGTACCTGCTGCTGCGGATCGCGTGGACCGGGTCGTTCCGCGCGGCCGGGTTGCACGAGGTGAACGCCCACGGTCACGCCCAGATCTTCGGCTGGGTCGGGCTGTTCGTGATGGGATTCGCGTACCAGGCGTTCCCGCGCTTCAAGCACACCACCCTCGCCCTCGCCCCGCTCGCCTGGGCCAGCCTCGGGCTGATGCTCGCCGGGCTGGTCGGCCGCACGTTCGGCGAGCCCCTCGCGGACACCGTCACCGGGGCGGGCGGCGTGGCGGTCGCGGCGGCGTGGGTGGAGGTCGTCGCCGTCGGGCTGTTCGTGGCCGTGATCCTGGCGACGTGGCGACGGGCGGGGAAGCCGCTGGCGGTCTACGACTACTACATCCTGTCCGCCCTGGGGTGGTTCTTCGTCCAAGCGGTGTTCGAGGCGGTCTACCTCCGGGCGACCCTGGCCGCCGGGTCGCGGGAAGAACTCCTGGCCCTGGTGGCGACGTGGCAGGGGTCGCTCCGCGAGGTCCAGATCCACGGGTTCGCCCTGCTCATCATCCTCGGGGTGAGCCAGCGGATCCTGCACCACTTCTACGGGCTGCCCGCGCCGAACCGGGCACTCGCGATCGCCGCACTGGTGGTGCTGAACATGGCGGTCGCGGGCGAGGCGACGGCCCTCGTGCTCATGCGGGAGTCCGGCCGGGCGTGGGCCGGGGTGTGGTACCTGTCCACCCTGGCGGTCGCGACCAGCGTCGTCGCCCTCGTGTGGAACTGGAAGGTGTTCGGGCGGTCGCCTGAACCGGACCGGAGCCTGAAGTTCATCCGCGCGGCCTACGTCTGGCTGCTCGTGTCGCTTGGGATGGCGTTGTTCCTGCCGGTCTACCAGTTCGCACTACTCCCGGTACTCGCTCCAGCAAGCGGGGCGGCCCAGATGGGGTTCTCCCACGCCTACTACGGGGCGGTCCGGCACGCGATCACGGTCGGGTTCGTCAGCATGATGATCCTGGGCGTGTCGAGCCGGGTGGTGCCCACCCTGAACGGGGCGGACGTCTCCCGGCTCTCGCGGCTGTGGGTGCCGTTCGTGCTGCTGAACCTCGGCTGCGCACTCCGCGTGACCACCCAGATCGCGACCGACCTCACCGCGTCGGCGTTCCCGCTGACCGGCGTCAGCGGGGTGCTGGAGGTGACCGCGCTGGCGGTCTGGGCGACGCACCTGTGGCGGGTCATGGCCGGTCGCCCACGCTACCGGCTGGATGCCACGACGGATTACGTCCCCGGCTCCCCGATCGAGGGCGGGCACCGGGTCGGCGACCTGCTCGACCGGTACCCGGAACTACTCCCAACCTTCATCGAACTCGGCTTCCGCCCGCTGGCCAACCCGGTGTTGCGGCGGACGGTCGCCCGAACGGTCAGCGTGGCCCAGGCGTGTCGGCACCTGGGCCTCGACCTGTCGCACGTCATCGACGTGCTGAACCGGGCGAGAACCACTCTGCCCGGAACCCTTCGCCCGCTGCCGATAGTGACTCCCTCTTGACTCTCGAACGGGAGGTCTGACGATGAATGCGACCAACACGTTGATGGGCGAGCACCGCGTGATCGAGCAGGTGCTGGCGGTACTGGAGGAGATCGCGGCCTGCGCCGAGCGGGACGGGGTGATCGACACCGCCGCCGCCCGCGACGCCCTCGACTTCTTCCGGACCTTCGCCGACGGCTGCCACCACGCGAAAGAGGAGCGCCACCTGTTTCCGCTCCTGGAGTCCCGCGGCCTGCCCCGGGAGGGCGGGCCGACGGGGGTTATGCTCCGGGAGCACGACCTCGGCCGGGAACTCCTGGGCCGGATGGCCGCCGCGCTGGACGGGAAGTCGGACGAGAACTACGTCGTGGGCTGGCAGCTCAGCGAAGCCCCGGCCGGCGAGGCGTGGGTCGCGGGTTTCGATGTCCCGGCCCGGGCGTACGTGAGGCTGATGCGGGACCACATCCGGAAGGAGGACGAGCGGCTGTTCCGGATGGCCGACCGCCTCCTCGGGGCGGACGACGACGATGCCCTCGTGCGGGCCTTCGACGCGGCCGAACACGCCGACACGGGGACGGGGACGCACGAACACTACCTGGAACTGGCCGGGCGACTGTCCGACCAGTTCGGGGTTCCCAGGTCGAACACTGTCGGCATGTGCGGGTGTTCCCGACACGGGTCAGCGACCGGCACCTGCGGGGCGACGTGACTCCCCGCACTCGGGCGTTTTTTCCTCGCGAATCATAAGGAAGGTGTTACCATGTCCATCCCGCACGCAGCCCCAGGTGAGGCGATCGACGTCCGGCCGCTCGGGTCAGCTCTCCGAGAAACGGTTACGACCGTGCTCGTGAAGGCCGACGAGCTGGAGGTCATCCGGATGGTCGTCCCGGCCGGCAAGGAGATCGCCCCCCACCAGGCGAAGGGGGCGATCACGGTGCACTGTCTGGAGGGGCGGATTGCCTTCACCATCGGCGATCAGACCACCGAGCTGGTCGCCGGGCACCTCCTCTACTTACCCGCCGGGGTGCGGCACGCGGTCCGGGGGTTGGTCGACGCCTCTGTCCTCTTGACCATCCGGTTGTAGCGACCAACCCGACCCGTCTGGGAGGTGCGATGACACGATCGCAATTAAAGGCTAGTGGCTGGGGTTTGGTGACCGCCGGGTTGCTCGGCGTCGGTATCTTCGTCGGGTCGAACAACCTACGGCACATCGACGCCGCCCTGGTCGGGTACACGTTCGCCTGCCTGTTCGCTGCGTTCGGTCTGGGCTACCGGTACTCGATGTGGCTGCAGCGGCCGCCGACCCGCATGTACTGGAAGCGCGGGTGGCAGTCGTTCTTCCGGCCCGGCCACATCTGGGGCAGCCTGAAGGCACTGGTCAGCCGGTTCGTCGGGGTGATCCTGCTGAACCGCTTTATCTGGAGGCGGAACAAGGCCCGCGGCGTCGCCCACCTGCTGATCATGTGGGGGTGCCTGCTGGCCGCCGCCATTACGTTCCCGCTCGTCTACGGCTGGGTGTTCTTCGAGACGGTGCCCGGCGACCTATCCCGGTACCGGACGTTCGCATTCGGGCTTCCCGTTTTCGACTTCGCGCACGAGTCGCTGATCGGGCACCTGCTGTTCCACGGGCTGGTGTGGTCCTCGTTCCTGGTGATCGCCGGCGTCTTGCTGGCCCTCCACCGGCGGTTCAAGGACCACGGGGCGGCCGCGCTTCAGAGCATGCAGGAAGACATCCTGCCGCTGTTCATGCTGTTCGCCGTCAGCGTGACCGGGTTGTTGCTGACGGTCAGCTACACTTGGATGAAGGGGTACGGCTACGAGTTCCTGGCGATCACCCACGCCGTCACGGTCATCGTCCTGCTCCTGTGGCTTCCGTTCGGCAAGTTCTTCCACATCTTCCAGCGGCCGGCCCAGCTCGCGGTCAAGTTCTACCGAGATGCTGGTGGGGAGGGCGAACAAGCGCACTGTGCCCGCTGCCTCCAGCCGTTCGCGAGTCGGATGCACGTCGAGGACTTGATCACCGTCGAGGCCGAGATGGGTTACCGGTACGACATGCCGGGGCATCCGGCGGGACACTACCAGCACGTCTGCCCGGCGTGTCGGCGGAAGATGTTCGCCCTGGCCCAGGCCAGCCTGTTCCCGTTGGCCCTGGACGAAGGAGTCACTGCCGATGGCCGCTGAACCGCCGCTGACGCCCGAACTCCTGGCCGCGTTCGGCCCGCTCCGCTCTTACCCGGCGGGGAACCGGGTCAGTTCTGCCGTAGACCCCGACAAACTGGTCAAGACGCACTGCTGCTTTTGCGGCCAGCAGTGCGGGATCCAGTTGAAGGTGAAGGGGAACGAGGTCGTCGGGTTCGAGCCGTGGGAGGACTTCCCGTCCAACCGCGGGATGCTCTGCCCGAAGGGCGTCCGCCGCTACCTGCAAGGGTCGCACCACGACCGGCTGACGCACGCCTACGTCCGCGACCCGAACGCGCCCGCGGGGTTCCGGGCCGTGGGCTACGACGAGGCGATTCGGCGCGTGGCTTCGGAGATTCAGCGGATCCAGTCGAAGTACGGCAACGACGCCTTCGCCCTGCTCGGCGGAGCGAGCATGACGACCGAGAAGTGCTACCTGATCGGCAAGTTCGCCCGCGTCTGCCTGAAGACGCGGTACATCGACTACAACGGCCGGCTGTGCATGGTCAGTGCGGCGGCAGCGAACAAGAAGGCGTTCGGGATCGACCGGGCCAGCAACCCGCTCGCGGACATTCCGCTCGCCGAGGTGATCTGGGTCGGCGGGGCGAACGTCGCCGAATGTGCCCCCATCACGACCAGCTACATCTGGCAGGCCCGCGACAACGGGGCCCGGATCATCAACGTCGATCCGCGGATCACACCGCTGGCCCGCACCAGTGACCTGGTGCTGCCGGTCAAGCCCGGCCGCGACGCCGCCCTGTTCGCCGGCATCCTTCACCTGATGATCGAGAAGGACTGGCTCGACCACGACTTCATCCGGCAGCACACCGTCAACTTCGAGAAGGCGGCGGAGGTCGCCCGGCAGTGGACTCCGAAGCGGACGGCCGAGGTCACGGGCATCCGCCAGGCCGCCGTCGAGCAGGCCGCCGAGTGGTGGGGCACTGCGAAGACCAGCTTCCTCATGCACGCCCGCGGCATGGAGCAGCACGCCCGCGGGGTGAACAACTGCCTCGCATCGATCAACATCGTGCTGGCCTCGGGGCGGATCGGTCGGCCGGGGTGCGGGTACGCCACCATCACCGGCCAGGGGAACGGCCAGGGCGGCCGCGAGCACGGCCAGAAGGCCGACCAACTCCCCGGCGGCCGCGACATCGAGAACCCCGCGCATCGACAGTTCATCGCCGACTTCTGGGGCGTCCCGGAGCCGGAACTGCCGCACGCCGGGGTCGATTGCTACGAGGTCTTCCGGAAGGTCGAATCGGGCGAGATCAAGGGGTTGCTCTCCTGGTCGTTCAACCCGGTCGTGTCCCTCCCCGACAGCGACTTCGTCAAGCGGATGCTGGGGAAGTTGGAGTTCTACGCGAACATCGACTTCTTCCTGAGCGAGACCGGCCGGTTCGCGGACGTGGTGCTGCCGGGGTCGCAGCACGAGGAGGACGAGGGCGTCGTCTGCTCGACCGAGGGGCGGGTCATCAAGATCAACAAGGCGGTCGAGCCGCCCGGTGACGCGAAGCAGGACTGGCGCATCCTCCAGGACATCGCCCGGGCGCTCGGGCGGGAGCGGGGGTTCACGTTCAGCAACCCCGGCGAGGTCTTCGACGAGTTGTGCCGGGCCACCAAGGGCAGCGTGGCCGACTACTCCGGCATCACCTACGAGAAGATCGAGGCCCAGATGGGGGTATTCTGGCCCTGCCCGTCGACCGACCCGGATGGGCGGCCGGTGGACCACCCGGGGACGCCGCGGCTGTTCGAGCACGGGTCGTGGAACCCGGTCGCGAAGGGGGCCGGGCCGTTCTACTTCCCGGACGGCAAGGCCCGCTTCCACGCGATCGAGTACGAGCCGCCGACCGAGGACGTGGACGCGGACTACCCGGTGATCCTGACCACCGGCCGGGTGGTGAGCATGTTCCTGAGCGGCAACCAGACCCGCCGCATCGGGCCGCTGGTGGACCAGTACCCGGAGCCGCTGCTCGAACTCCACCCGGTGTTGGCCGAGAAGCACGGCATCCGGGACGGCGACTGGGTGACGGTCGAGTCCCGGCGCGGGCAGGTGACCGTCCGGTGCCAGGTGGTCACGACCATCCGGCCGGACGTGGTGTTCGTGCCGTACCACTGGCCGGGCGCGAAGAGCATCAACCTGGTGACGATCTCGTCCCAGGACCCGATCTCGAAGATCCCCGAGTACAAGGTGTGCGCCGTCCGGCTTCGCAAGGCGAACGCCCCGGAATACGCCGGCCGGCTCGAACCCCAACAGTGACCCCGGCGGAGGCGCGACGTGATTGCAGAGATGGAATTCTTCATCGACCCGGCGCGGTGCATCGGGTGCCAGGCGTGCTACCACGCCTGCGCCGAGTGCGAGACGCACAAGGGGCACTCGATGATCCACCTGGAGTACGTGGACCGCAGCCGGTCGGTCCAGACGTTCCCGGTCGTGTGCATGCACTGCCACTCGCCGACCTGCGCGGACGTGTGCCCGGCGGACGCGATCAAGCGGGAGGGGGACGGGCGGGTGATGACGGCCCGCAAGCCGCGGTGCATCGCCTGCTCGAACTGCGTGCTGGCCTGCCCGTTCGGCGTCCCGAAGATGATGACCGAGCTCGACCTGATGATGAAGTGCGACATGTGTTACGACCGGACCTCGACCGGCCGCAAGCCGATGTGCGCCACCGTCTGCCCGAGCCAAGCCCTCTACTTCGGCCCCCGCGAGGAGGTCGAGCGGCTCCGCAAGCGGTCGCGGGTGGTGAACGAGTTCCGGTTCGGCGAACAGGTCGTCGCCACGAAAGTCAACATGGTCATCCCCCGCGAGGCCCCGAGCGACGTGGTGGACGTGACCGCCGCCATGCACGAGCCGCCGACCGGCCGCACCATCGCACTCAACGTCCTGAACCAGAACGGAGGTGGGTGATGTCCGCCACACGCGACGAGTCCGAACGCACCTACCCGGACGGCCGGCCGCTAGCCGAGCAGCCGCAGTGGAAGCGGGACTTCCCGACCGACGTGCCAGAAGACCACGGGTTGGCCCGGAGGGAGTTCACCAAGTTCCTGGTGCTGACGAGCGGGGCTTTCGTCGCCGGCCAGTGCTGGATCGCGGCCATGAGCACGCTCCGGGAAGGGGAGTCATACCCGGAGAAGCGGATCGCCGACGATTCCGCAGTTCCGCACGGCGGGGTGGTCGAATTCCGCTACCCAAACGACGATGAGCCGTGCCTCCTGATCCGCCTGACGGACGGCCGACTGGTGGCGTACAACCAGAAATGCACCCACCTGGCCTGCGCCGTGATCCCGCAGCCGGAGCTCGGCCAGCTCAAGTGCCCGTGCCACAACGGGTACTTCGAGATCTCCGAAGGCCGCCCGACGGCCGGGCCGCCGCGGCGACCCCTGCCAGTGGTGAAGTTGGTGGTTCGGGACGGCGGCATCTACGCCACCGGGGTGGAGTACCGCACCGTATGAAACCCACCCTCACCCGGACCCAGAAGAACACGATCATCAACAGCATCGCCGTCCTGGTCGGGCTGCTCGTTGTTCTTCAGTTGTGGCTGCTCACCGCCACGATGAACGCCTGGATGGGCCGGGACGACTCGATCGTCTGGCCGGCGTTCGTCGCCAGCCTCGTCTGCTTCGCGTTCAACTTCTACCTCGTGCGGCGGCTGAACTTCCTTGCCGGAGGCAAGGATTGACATGACTCAGCCCGGAAGTCGCTTCGGTGTTGCCGGCTTACCCCCGAACATCTTCGCCGTGGTGATGGCCACTGGGATCGTGTCCCTGGCGGCCGCCGGGGCGGGCTACGGGGCGGTGGCGTACGCCCTGTTCGTCCTGAACGCCGTCCTGTACCCGGTGCTCCTCGCCCTGTTCGTCGTCCGGCTGGGGACGGCCCGGGCGGCGGTCGCGTCGGACTTCACCGACCACGCGAAGGC
Organism: Gemmataceae bacterium; assembly: GCA_046350095.1. Lineage (GTDB taxonomy): Bacteria > Planctomycetota > Planctomycetia > Gemmatales > Gemmataceae > Urbifossiella. The sequence continues at coordinate 321,452 of JAXMBA010000005.1, read as the reverse complement.
CCCGGGGTTCTTCACCATGGTGGCCGGGCCGTGCGTCCTCGGCAACCAGTTCGTCCTGCTGACCGATCGGCCGGGTGTGGCCGCCGTGCTGCTCGGGGTCGGCCTCCTGCACTGGGTCGTGTTCACGTACCTGATGCTCCCGAACCTGATCACCGCCCGGGTGAAGCCGTCGCCGGAGCGGGGGTTGTCCGGAGCGTGGCTGCTGGTCGTGGTCGGCACGCAGGCGGTGAGTGTCTTGACGGGACTGCTCGTGCCCCGGCTGTCCCCGACCCCCGAGTGGGCGGTGTTCGCCGCGCTGGCGTTCTGGCTGGCCGGGAGCATGATCTACCTGTGGATCATCTCCCAGATCTTCAACCGCATCCTGTTCCTCCCGCTCGCCCCAAATGACCTGACCCCGCCGTACTGGATCAACATGGGGGCGATGGCCATCGCCACCCTGGCGGGAGCCCGCCTCGTCGGGCTGGCCGACCGGTCCCCGCTTCTCGCCGAACTCCTCCCGTTCCTGAAGGGGATGACCCTCCTGTTCTGGGCCACCGCGACGTGGTGGATCCCGATCCTGTTCGCGCTGGGCGTATGGCGGCACCTGACCCGCCACTTCCCGCTGACCTACGACCACGGGTACTGGGCGGCGGTGTTCCCGCTCGGGATGTACACCGTCTGCACCCGGACGATGGTCGACGCCCTCCGCCTGCCGTACTTGGACCCGATCCCGGACGCCTTCGTCTGGGTCGCCCTGGTCGCGTGGGCGGCCACGTTTCTCGGGCTGGTGCACCGACTCGTGGTCCCGCCGGCGAGGTCTTCGAGCGACCCTGCGCCGCCCGGTGCGGGTGTGGCGGCTTGAGACTCCCGTCAGACGCCGTCGGCTCGCGGTCTGGGGTATTGGGGTATGACACATCGGGTCCGACTGTCCGGCTGCAAGGCTTATCACTACCCGTGCCTGCGGAAATGATAGCCGGGCTCAGTCGCCCATATCCAGCCGTCCGATGGCTGAAATCTCGTGGAATCTTCGAGTTGTTGAACGTGGCGGGCGTCACCGGCCAATCATCCCGAAGAGACGGGGGCGGTAAATCCCTTCCAGTTCTTTTCGCGTACTCTGGTAGGGGGTCTTGCCCGGCTGAGGGCTTCTCCTCGGTTCGTTCGGAAGCCGCCGACCCTGGTTGTTCAGGAGTTCAGCCAGAGAAGTCTCGTCGCTGGAAGGTCATGAAGCGGCGGTCCTTCTTATACGGCGACTCGCCCACCCGACTGATCTTCGCCTTGGCGAGTTTGTAGCGGTAGTTGTTCGTGATCGGGTCGGCGACCCGGTGGGCCAGGGCGTTGAACGGGTTCGGCGGGAACAGGAAGTAGGTGAACAGCACCCCCGGCGGCACGGCGGGCGTGACCATCGCAATCGCCTCGATCTCCCCCTTCCCGACGCGGATGTGGCCTTCCTTCTCCAGCCAGGAGAACTTGATCTCCTCGGCCTCGACCCGGTTGAAGCCGCCCGTCTGGATCAGCACGTCGTCGTTGGTGAGCCGCACCACGTCCCCGCTCTCGACCTTGTGCGCCTTCGCGTCGTCGGGGTGGATTTCCACGAAGTTGCCCGGCCACCGCGCCGCCATGTACGGCTTGCGGAGGTCGTCGAACCCGGACTGCCAACTCTCGTTGATGCGCCCGCACGTCAGCCACAACTCGCCCTTCTTCGGGTCCGGTTTGATGCGGGCGTAGAAGTCGGCGAAGAGTTCCCACGGACTCTTGATGAGCAACGCTTTCCCCGAGTGCGTGTTGAACGCGGTCAGCCACTTGGCGTGCGTCGTCGGGCCTTCGGGATCGGAGAGCGTCAGCGTGCTGTCGTGCAAGCGGGCGGTGCCGACCAGTTTGCCGCCCTCATACCGCACCGGGCATTGGATGCCCGCCGTCCCCATCTCGCGGAGGGCGGCGTGGGCTACTACATCGCCACGACACAACCGCCCGACGCCCTTGGCCGCGACGCTCAACGGCATGCTCGACCGACTCGAACGATCGTTCCGGGAGACGGAGCGGTTCACCGCGGACGCCGCCCACGAACTCCGCACCCCGTTGGCGGTCATCCGCAACGAGGCCGAGGTCGCCCTGCGGCGCGCCCGCAGTGGCGAGGAGTACGGCCGAGTGCTGGAGAATGTCTTGGAGGAGACAATCCGCCTCAGCCGGATGGCGGACGAGTTACTCTTCTTGTGCCGCCAGGATGCCGGGCTGAACCCCCGGAGGGGTGAGCCGGTGGACCTCGCACCCCTGCTCGACGAGGTGGTCGGCAACATGCGGCCGGTCGCCCAGGAGAAGGGTGTCAGTTTGACACTCGACCAGCCGGTTGTTGGGACGGTGGCGGGGGACACCCGGCAGTTCCGGCGGGTCTTCTACAACCTGATCGACAACGCGGTGAAGTACACGCCCGCGGAGGGCCGGGTGCGAGTTGACTGCCGGCGGGACGACGGCGAAGTGGTCGTGAGCGTCTCGGATACCGGCGGGGGCATACCGGAGGAACACCTGCCACGCGTGTTCGACCGCTTCTACCGTGCCGATCCGTCCCGCACCGGGGACGGAAACGGCGCAGGACTGGGGTTGTCGATCTGCCAGTCGGTCGTCCAGGCGGTTGGTGGAAGCATCTCAGTCGAGAGCACGGTGGGGAACGGGACAACATTCCGGGTCAGACTGCCGGCTGGCTCTGATGGCGAATGATTCGAGAGGCCGAGCCGCTCGGTGGGCGACACTCGCCTGCGACCTGATCGGGGAAAGCGGACGATTTGTCAGGACGCTCGCGCCGTGCCCAATGCTTCGAGAACCTGATCCAAGATTCGTGCGGTAGCGAAAACCTCGCTGGCTGCGGCTCGCACCAAGTGACGATCCGTCTGCTGGACGCGCCGAATCCCTTCCACGAACGTCGCCAGTGCCACCTCGTCCGCGTCGTTCTTGACGCACTTCGCGCCGGGCGGTAGTCGTTCGACGAAGACGCCGGTGACGCCGTCCTGGATGAACGGTGCCCCGGTGCGGACGCCGACCAGCCGCACGACCGCCCAGCGAACGGTCGAGCCGCTCTCCTCCAGCCACAGCACCCGCGCCGACCCGGCCGGGACGTTGCGGAGCGACTGCGTGTGGCCCGGCTCCAGCTCCGCGAAGTCGTAGAGGCGATCGGGATCGACCCGCAGCCGGACGGTCGTCACGCCGGCGACGATCCCCCGCCCGATGGCGTCGGCGTCGAGCGGGTCGAGCAGCACCGCGAACCGCCCGGCGGCGACGGGTTCAAACGGCGTGCCGCCCTCGAACGTCACCCGCGTCTGGAACTCGCCCAGGTTGTCCTGCGGGCCGATGATCGGCTCGGACAGCGCGAGCACGGCGAACCGCGGCAGTGCGAAGCCGGTGGTGTTCCGCACCGCCACGATGCCGGTCTGGCGGGCCAGCGTCGCCGAGTCGCGGTCGGCCTCGTGGAACTGCCCCCGGACCCGCCGGGCGGCGTCGGCGAACGCGTTGTACGCGGCCGCCGGCACCTCCAGCCGCTGCCCGGCCTGCACGTGCTGGAGCGGATCCCCCGGCATGTCACACTCCGATGCCCAACAGGGCGAAGTTGCCCGGCTCGTACACCCGCTCGACGTGGACCGACTCGGGCTGCTTGACCAGCACCTTCTCGTCCTCCACGTCGCCGTACCGCACCCACAGGTACTCCCACCCCTTCTTGGCGATCCCCGCGATGTCCCCGACCTGCAGGCCGACAGCGTTCGGGCTGGCCGCGAACTGGTAGCTGATCTCCCACTTGTCGAGCCCGCGGCGGGACCCGGACGCGCCGAGGAACAGCACCTCGCCGGCGGCGAACCCCTTGAACGGGGCGTTGTTCACCCGCCCGGTCAGGTGGAACAGCACCACCTTGTACCCGTGGGTGACCAGCCCCGCCGGAATCGAGTACGTCTCCGAGAAGCGGAACACCGGCACGGTGACATCGGTCCCCTCGACCGCGTCGCCGTTCACCCCGATCGCCCCTTTGAAGTCGGGTGGGTTCTTGCCCGGCTTGGCGTGCTTGGCCACCGTCTGCAGGGACTGCGTGACATGCTGGGTCCCGCCCGACGTCTCGAACGTGTAGCTCGGGCCGAGCGGGGCCTCGGGCGTCACCGGGTCGCCCCCGGGCAGGGCGTCCGCGGCCTGCGACTCCTCCCGCCCGTACCGCACCGACACGTCCCACACCCCGCCGCCCTTGTGGTCGATGCGGTAGTTCTGGAAGACCATCCCCCGGACGATGGCCGGGATGGTGCCCTCGACCAGGGCCCGCACGTCCAGGTCGCTCTCGGTGCCCAGGACGGCGTAGTGCAGGTCGACCGCCGGGCTGTCCGGCCCGACCGTCGCCCCGCCGCTCTCGAACGTCTCGACGATGACCGGCATCGGCCCCTCACGCGAACACCAGGGCCCCGTGCGCCGCGGCCAGGGCGATCTTCTTGACGTTGTCGTTGATCTGGTCGACCGCCTTGGCGGTGCGGGCGTTCATCGTCTCGGCCCCGAGGCCGCGGAGCGCCAGCGCGTTGAACGTCCCCTGCACGTCCACCTTCTTGGACAGGTCGATCGCGTCGTCGAGGTACGACGGCGACCGCGCCTCGGGCTTGGCCAGCGCCCGCTCGCCGACCGCCGCACGCCGGCGGGCCGCCTCGTCGACCAGCCCGCGGAGGTCGTCGGCCGCCCGCCGCACGTCGTCGGCCGCCCCGGCCGCGTCGGCCTTCCGGACGGCGTCCGCGTCCCGCTGGCGGCGGAGGCGGTCGTCGAGGATCCGGGCCTTGATCCGGTCGCGGTTGCGGTTGATGTTGGCGTCGGAGAAGTCGAAGTTCTCGCGGAGGTCCCTGGCCAGGTCGTCGAGGCCGACCTTGTCCGCCACCCAGGCGGCGGCCTGGAACAGCTTCTCGATCGCCCCGGCGAAGGTGCGAGCGATCCAGGCGGTGAAGTCCCAGAACATGAGCTTCAGCCCGGCCACCGCGTCGTGCCAGCCGTCGACGAAGACCCCCTTGAACGCGTTCCACTGCTCGGTCCACCAGAGCACCGCCTTGGCCCACTCCAGGCTGACGCCCGCGAGCGCGATCTTGGCCGCCAGCCCGAGGTCACCGGCCCGGATGGCGTCGACGATCCCGCCCCAGGCGGTCTTGGCCGTGTCGGCGAAGCTGGTGAACCCGGCCTTCAGGTCCTCGGTCATCCGCCGCCCGGTCTCGGTCTGGGTGACGAACGCCGCACCGAGGGCGACGAGCGCCGCGACCACCAGCCCGACCGGCGTGGCGATCGCCCCGAGGACCGAGCCGACGACGCCGATCACGGTGCCGAGCGCCGAGAACAGGCTGACCAGCCCGCCGATCGCGAACCCGGCCAGGCTGACCGTCGCCCCGAGGGCCACGAGCGCCCCGCCGACGCCGAGCACGACCGCCGCGATGAGGGCCGCCGTCCGCACCGCCTCGCGGTTCTCCCGCACCCACTCGACCACCGGCTTGACCGCCCGCGACACCCACTCGGCCAGGTCGCGGATGGCCGGGGCGACCGCGGCCACCACCTGCCGCCACACGGCGGACAGTTGGGCGGTGGCCAGGGCGTAGGCCCGCTGCGACTCGCGGGCCTGGGCGAGGTCGGCCCCGGACTGCTCGAACGCGTCGCCCAGGGCCCGCACCTCGTCGGCACTCATGGCCAGCACCGGGATCAGGTTCTTGCCGGTGTCCTCGCCGACCGCCTTCAGGAGCAGTTGCACCCGCTTGGCCGGGTCGGGCACGGCCCGCAGGGCGTCGAGCAGCTTGTAGAACCGGTCGGCCGAGTCGAGCCCGGCGAACTCCTTGGCCGACACGCCCAGGCCGCGGAACAGCGCGGCCGCCTCCTCGCCGGTCCCGGACAGGGCGTCCGACACCCGCTGGTTGAACGTCACCAGCCCCTCGGTGGCGTCGCGGACGTCGCTGCCGCCGGCCTGCATCAGGCCGAACAGCCGGGACGCCTTCTCGGCGGTCAGCCCGAACGCGTCGGCGGCGCTGGCGAGCTTGGCCTGCTCGTTCAGTGTTTCCAGGGCCGGGACGAGCGGCGACAGGGCGGCCGCCCCGACCGCGCCGACGCGGGCCCCGATGCCGGCGATGCCGGCCCCGAACGCCTTCAGCTTGGCCGACGCCGCGGCCAGCCCGCGGGCCAGTCGGTTGTCCCGGACGAACAGTTCGACGTAGGCCGCGCCGGCCCGGATGCCCTGTGCCGCTGCCATGCTCAGCCTCCCCCGCGCGGGCGGTCGACGAACACCTGCTTGAGCACCGCGATGCCGACCTTCGCCGCGACGGGTGGCTTGTGCCGCAGGTGCGGGTGGAAGTCGGCCGGGCGGAACGGCCCGGTCTTCCGCGGGTCGCGGTGGGCGTTGGCCAGGAGCGCCAGGACGGCGGCGGTGTGCAGCCACTGCTCGCCGGTGCGGGCCTCGGCCATGATCAGGAGTTCCCGGAGGGTGAACGGTCCGGGGTCGAGGCCGAGGACCCCGGCGCAGTGCCCGACGAGGCGAGCCACGCAGTCGATGTGCGGCGCGTCGAACCCGGTGGTCAGCACGTTGACGTTGCACAGGTACTTCAACTCCCCGGCCTTGAACCGGGCCAGGATCGCGTCGCGCTCCTCGGCCGGCGTGTCCCCGCAGACGAAGCCGCACGCGATGCCGTGCTCGCTTTTCAGCACCTCGGCGACGTGCCGGCCGTGCCGCACGCCCGAGGCGAAGATCAGGCAGCCGTTCCGCTCGCGGGTGGCCGCCGGGAAGGAGGCGAAAGCCCCGAGAAATGGCGGAAAACGCGAACCGCCGAGGCCTGTGGCTCTCGGCGGTTCGCGTCAACCGTTCTGGACGGGCCACCCGTAGAAAGGGTGGCAAGCTCCTCCGGAAGGATTCAAACCAACGACCCGCTGGTTGACGCCCGACGTGGCGTACTATGCAATTGCCCACAATTTCGAGTCCATTCAAGGCGAATGGCCCTCAAGACGGATCTCGTGGTCGCGATCAAAGTATCTGAGCCGTCCTCCTCCGAGGACGGACCCAATTCATTGATGACGTGATCGACCTGAATCGATCGAATTGGGTTGCTGATTGCCATCAACCTGGCACCATTCACCTCGATCCGGGCGGCTCGACCAAGAGCGACTCAGTCTGATAGCTAAGAAAACATCGCCCAGCAACCGGTGGTTGCAGTGACGAACGGTCACTCCCGCGACCCGCTCCCGGGAGGGCCGGGGGCGTGTCGCGGGGTCGCCGGTCAGCGGGTCAGCGAGAGCCGGACCGCCGCCAGTTCGGGGGTCGCCCGGACGACGGCGCGGACGGCCCGCCGGAGGCGGGCGGTGAAGGCGGCCCCGGCCAGGGTCTCTCGGACGGCCTCGGCGGCCGCGTCTGGCAGGTCGGCGGGGACGCGCAGGCTGACGTGCAGCTCGTCAATGACGACGGTCTTCGGCATCGCTCCCTCCGTCAGGGGAAGAACGCGACCATGGCCCCGCCCACGGCCAGGCGGGCGACCAGGGACGCGGCGGCCAGGTACAGCACGAGCAGGGCGGCCCGGGCCGCAGGGAGGCCGAGCCACCCGAACACGGCCGAGAACCAGGCCAGTACGCCGAACGCGTACCCGAGGTGGAACGGCATGAAGGACGTCAGCGCCACCGCCCCGACCGCCGCGGCGCGGACGAGCTGGTAGTGCGGGGCGGCGGCCGGGTCGGGGCCGCCGGCCGTCGACCGGTACACGACGACGGCGACACCCCAGCTCGCGGCGGCCAGGGCGACGAACGTCAGCAGGGCGACGAGGTGGACCACGGCGGGCTCCTCCGCAGGGGGGTGAGTGGTTAGCCGCCGCAGTACGCGGCGGCGAGGATCAGGAACAGCAGCGCGAAGAGGACGGGCACGGGCGGCTCCTCGAAGGGTGGTCGTGGTGTGGGGCGGTTCGGGCCGGCGGACGTAAGGCGAGGCCGCACGGGCTGGCGTGCCCCTGCGGGGCGCGCGACCGGCCGGCTTCTGCCGCGGACGTCCGACAGAGCGCTCCGCTCAGGGTCGTGATCAGTTCGGGGCGGCAAGGCCGAGCAGCGCGGCCGACCGGCGGACCCAGAGGCCGACCTGGGCGGCGACGGCGGCGGCCGCCCCGCACGCCCCGGAGAGCACGGCCGAGACTGCGTGCGGGCAGGTGTAGGCGAGCACCCCGACAGCCATCCCCACCCCGGCACCGACCACCAGGATCTTCTTGACCGGCATCACCAGCGCGAGGGCGCGGGCCGTAGCGGCCGTGCTCGCCGCGGCGGCCCGGCACCGGGCGGCGGCCGCGTTCTTTACGGCCCGAATCGACTCCTTCAGCCGGGACCACCGGCCGGGTGGCGGCGGCTCGGGAGGCGCGGCGGGAGCGGCCGGCGGGGCAGCCCCGGCGAGCAGCGCGCGGAGGTCGGGGTTGGCCAGCAGCTCCGCCAAGACGTCGCGGACGGCCTGCCGGGCGCCGTCCCGGACGGCGTCTGCAACCGCCTCGGGCAGCGCCTCCGCGAGGGCGTCGATGATCGTGTCCATCCGGTCGAGTTGCTCGGACAGCTGCTTCCGGGGCCGGCCGTTCGTGGTCGCGGGCGCGGTCATGGTCCGTCTCCGTATGGGTGGTGGTGTGGCCGGGTGTGTCCCCGGCGCGAGAGCGGCTCGCCTGAGACCCGCGGGCCGAGGCCCCGGGGCTGGGTGCGGGCGGACGGCGTGCGACGCGTGGGGGACGGTCAGAAGCCGCCGAGCCTGGCGGCCCCGGCGCCGAGGGTGTCGGTCGCGGTGAGGATGTCGGCCGCGGCGGCGAGGGCGGCGACGGCGGCTCCGGCGAGCGCGCCGCCGAGTAGGCCGAGTAGGCCGACCCCGAGGCCGAGCCCGGCGGCGACGAGGAGGCCGCCGCCGGCCCGCCCCGCCCACCACCGGGCTACTGCCGCCCCGGCCGCGATCGCGACCGCCGCCCGCGCCGCCGGGGCCGGGCGCTCGGGGTCGCTGACGTCGTCGCGGTCGTACTCGTCGTCGGGGTCGTCGGCCCACGGGTCGTGGGGTCGCCTCCAGTCGTCGTCGGGGTGGTCCCACCGGCCCCGCGGGGCCTGGCGGGGCGGGGCGAGTACCCGCCCGGCGATGGCCGCACCGACGACTTCTTTGACGGCCTCGCCGACGGCCTTGGACAGTTCCCCGGCCACCGCGACCTTCACCCGCTCCTTCAGGTTGGCGACGAACGCGGCCAACTCGGCGAGCTGGCGGCGGACGAGGGCGGTCACGGCCCACCCCCCGGCCCGAGGTTGAGGGCCTTTAGGTTCGACCACACCTGGCTGAGCACCCGCTGCTCCCGCTTCCGGGACTTCAGCGCGGTGACCAGCCGGCCGGCCTTGGTCAGGGTGTCCGCGACGGCCGCCCGGAGGTCCTCGGCCGCGGTCAACAGGTCGGGCGGGTCGCCGGCCGGCGGGTCGGGCGGCTCGGGCGGCTGCCCGGTCGGGTCGTGCTTCACAGCGGTCCTCCTCTTGGGGGGTTGGGGGCGGGGGCGTTCCGGGTCAGCCAGCACGGGGCCGACGGCGAGGGACGGGTCGAGGGCGACGGCGATGAGGGTCTTGTCGCCCCCCTCGAAAGCCACCGGTCGCTCGGCTGCCGTGACCCGGACGGTCCGGCACCCGAGCGCCAGGGCGCGGGCGAGCGCCGCCGGTCCACCGCGGCCCGCACCGGCGGTCCGGTCGCAGTGGACCGCGCGAGCCGGACTTCGCGCGTCGCGCCGGCTACCCCGTCCCGCGCCCGCACGACGACCCCATCCGAAAGGTCGAGGGTGACTGCGCGGTGCTCGGCGTCGGCCCCGGGCAGGTCCGGCAGTGCGGCGAGCAGTTCGGCCGCGTCCGCATCGTGGAGCTCGGCCGCGGTCGCGTCGGGCCGGGGCATCAGACCGCAGAGGTCGGGGAAGCGGCCGGCGGGATCGACCGGCAGGTGGACCCGCCACGGCCCGGCCGCCACGACCAGTTCGTCCGGTGTGCGACCGACCCGCACGGCCCCCGCGCCGGTCAGCTCCCGGCACCCGAACACGGGGAGGGCCGGGACGAGCACCTCGGCGGCGAACGGCAGGGCGAACCCGCCCCAGACCAGCGCGACCCTGGCGTCGGTGCCGGCCACCTGCCCGGCCGCCCCCCGGACCTGTACCCGGGACAGGGCGTACCGCCCGCCGGCCTGCCGATCCGCTGTCTGCCCGCACTCGTGGAGGGCCGTCAGGAACGCCGGCTGCGCCGGGTGCCCCTCGGCCGGCGGGGCGGGCGGGCGGTGCGCCGGCCCGGGCGGGACGGCCTCGAACGGGTAGGTGCGTGGCACGCCCCGGTCGGCCCACCGGGCCTCGCCCCGGCGGTCCCGACCGGCCGCTAGTTCGACGGGGTCGTCGCCGGCCCCCTCGACGGCCTCGAGCACCGCCATCGGGACCACCAGCACACCGTCGGGATACCGCGTCGCGTTGGTGTGGATGAGTACAGCGTCGGCGGTCCGCACGGCCGCCGTCAGGGTGCCGTCCCGGCACTCGAACACGACCGGCGGGGCCGGGCCACGCGGCCGGCCCGAGACGCACTTGCGGGCCAGCGCCCGGACCGACCGGGCCAGCCCGCGCGGGATCACGATCACGTGGTACCTCCGGTTCGGGGGTCGAGTCAGTCCACCGTCCAGCCGTTCGCCAGCAGCTCCTCCCCGGTGTCGAACACCTCTCGGGGGAGGGCGAGCAACGCGGCGACGGTCGGCGGGAGGGCGAACACGTTGGTCCGGAACACGGTCGCCGAGTACCCCGTCCGCCCGCACACGCCCCGGGCGTCGAACATCACTCCCAGTTCCTCGGCCTCGGGCGTGCGACGGACGACGGGCAGAAACGGCCACGCCGGCCACAGGGCCGGCGTGGTGACGAGCAGCAGGTGCCGGGCGCGGTCGCCCGGCGGCGTCGCGGGCGCGGTCAAGGCGTCCTCCCGTGGTGGTCAGGCCACCGCCGGGGCGGTGAGCTGGTCGACCTTGCGGCGGAGCTCGTCCCGCGCGGCGGCCAGCTCGCGGTCGAGCCGCCCCTTCTCGTCGAGCAGGTACTCGGCGTACGCGGCGACCTTGAACTGGGCGGCCCGGATCCGCTCGGCCGCCCGCCGCAGCGTGTCTTCCCGGGTGTCCGCCCCGAACGCCGCCACCGCCTTCCGGTGCTCGTCCACCAGGGCAGCGAGCCCGGCCGCGACCGACTCCTTGACCGACCGGTCCCCCTCCGGGAGGCCGCGCGGGACGGGGAACCGGAGGATCTGGCCGTTCAGCCGCCCGAGCATCACCTGGACCTTGTCCACGAACGCGCCGTGCCGGTCCGGGACGAAGTACACCCCGCCCTGCGGGCGGACGGGGAACAGGTCGGCGTGCCGCTCGAACAGCTTCTGGATGACGCGCGTCACGTCGGCCCCAGTCCGGGCGTCGGTCGCGCGGTCGAGTTCTTCCTGGGCGAGCGTCGCCAGCCCGGGCAGGTCGCAGGTCACCGCCCCGGTCCGCTTGTCCAGGGTGAGCATCGTCTCAAGGGCGTACTCGAACCGGTCCCCGTCCCGGCTCTCGGCCGTGAACTGGAACGTGACGGTGGCCTCGTCCTCGCCGACCTGGCGGATGATGCGGCGGTCGCACAGCTTCCGGCAGGCGCGGGTGAAGGCGTGGCGGGGGGCCAGCTCGCGGGCGACGCCCTCGTCGAGGCCGGCGTCGCGGAGGGCGGCGAGGAGGGCGGGGTGGGTGACGGCCACCCCCGAACAGGTCCACGAGATCACCTCGCCGAGCAGGGTCGTACCGACGGGAAGCGGGAACGGGGCCGCGGCGGCCGCGGGCATGGGACACCTCCGTGACGTTGGGGGAAGGAAGTGGCAGCCTCGGCCCGCGCGCGGGCCGAGGCCGGCGTTGACGCCGACGCCTACAGGGAGAGCACCCGGCCGACTGCGTCGCCGTCCGGGGCCAGGGAGCGGACCGCGTGGACCTCGTCGCTGACGGCCGCGAGGTCGCCGGGCGAGTTGTCGATCACGAGTGACACCAGCCGGGCACGGGCCGCGCGCTTCCACGCGAGGAACGCGTCCCGCACATCGGCCGGCAGGCGGCACTTCGCGTCGGTCACGAATACCACGTCGGTCACCCCGGGCGGCGCGGCCAACTCGGCGAACATCCGGGGGAGCTCCCGCACCGGCACGTCGAGGTCCGAGCCCTTGCCGATGAACGCCGCGAGCCAGTCGAGGAGCCGGGCCTCGTCCCACCGGCCGGGCGGGAGCGGCAGCAGCCGCTCGCCGCTGTCGCCGCTGTACGCCACCAGCGCGCACCACCGCCGCTGGTGGCGGGCGACCCACGCCAGGGCCAGGGCTAGCGCCTTCGCCGTGTGAACCTTCTCCCCGGACATGGAGCCTGACTCGTCCAGGCAGACGACGACAGGCCCCTTCCCGACCGGCTCGACGGCGTGGTGCTCGCGGCACAGCGCCTGTCGTTCGACGATCCGGCGGAGGGTGTCGAGCTCCAGTTCGGGGACCATGAGCCGGGCCAGTTCGGCGGGGAGGAGCCGGCCGACGTCCCCGCCGGACTCGACCCCGACCACGTCGTCGAGCCCGTGAGCCGTCTTCGTCCGCTGCTTCGACTGGGCGACCCGCCGGAACCGGCCGGCGAGGTCGCAGATGAGGCGGAGGGCGGGGTCGCCGCGGACCCGCCGGAACAGCGCGGCCACGGCCGCCGGGTCGTTCGAGCCGGACGCCCCCGGCCCCAGCCCGAGCGCGCCCGCCGCTCCGTGCAATTCGGCCACCTCCTCACCGGCCGCGGCCACCGCGCGGCCGACGGCCCGCAGGGTGGCCATCTCCCCGGCGAGCGCATCGCAGGCCGACGACGCCCCGCCGACCGCCTCCTCCCGGTCGAGTGCCGCGTACTGCTCGGCGAAGTGGGCCGCGGCGATCCCGGCGGCGGTGTCGTCGAGGCGGGTGTCCGCGTGCAGGGCGCGGTACTCCGGCGTGTCCAGCAACTGAGCCAGGAACCGGTGCCGCCGGGGGTCGGCGCAGCCGGCCCGCAGCCGCGGGTCGGGGTCGAACGCGGCGCAGAAGAAGTCGGCTGCGGCGTGCTCGCCGGTCCCCGCGGCCCGGAGTCGCGGGCTCTCGGCGACCAGGTCGCGCCCGCGGCGGAGCCCCCACGCATCGACCTCCAGCGCCGTCGGGCCGGCGTCGGCGGGCGGGGCCGGGTCGCCCGCGGGAGCGATCACCACGCCGGTCGGTGTTGGTGTGACGGGCGGTTGGCCGCCCAGGTCGAGCAGGTCGAGCAGGTCGTTCGGGTCCATGCCCTCCTCGGGTTGGAGTCGGTCACCGGCAGTCGGGGTCGACGGCCGGCGGGTGGGATTCACGCGGACTCGTGGCGAGACGTGTGGTGAGCCGCGGCGGCCGGATCGGCGGAACGGCTCACAAGTCCGGGCCTCGGGCCGAGCGCGAGACGTGGTCAGACGGCCTCGATCGAGGCGAGCTTGAGCTTCCGGACCTGGTCCTTCACATAAGCCCGGGCGTGCTCGACCCGGCCGTTCCCCTTGAGCCCGGCGAGTTGCTTCTCGACTTCGGCGAGCTTGGCCGCGGCCCGGGCGGCGTCGGCCAGGTTCCGCACGTCGGCCGCGGCCAGCACCTCCTCGGCCTCGAGCAGCAGCTGGGTGACCCGCATCCCGACCGGGTTGGCGACCTTGGCGATCACCCGGGCGGCCGCCTGCGGCTGCTCCTGGGGGTCGTCCCAGAGGGTGTGCCGGGCGACCTCCAGGTGTTCGGGTCCGACTGCGTCGGACCCGCACAGGTAGGCGAACGCCTGCACCACGCCGACCGTCTTGTGCTGCCGCCGGTCGCCCGGCCGCACCCCCTCCCGGGCGAGCTCACGGATGACAACCTCCAGCGCGTCCTTGGCCTCCCCCGACCACGGCAGGGCGAGCGCCCGCCGCCGGGCATGCTCGACCTCGGCCGGAGTCACCGTGGTGGAGAGCCTGGGGGCGTGGTCGCGGGTCCACAGCAGCCGCTGCCGGCCGGCCTGGGAGCGGACGGGGGTAACCGTTGCGCGAAGGAGGAACCGGTCGAGCAGCGCCGCCAACTCCTTGCCGGTGTCCGGCGCCGGCCACTCGTTGCTGGCCGCGACGCACAGTCGCAGGGGCACCCGCCGGGCGACCCCGTCGCCGGCGTCGTAGGTCCGCTCGTTGAGGACCTTGAGCAGCGTGTTGAGGACCGCCGAGGACGCCTTCCACACCTCGTCGACGAACGCGAAGTCGGCCTCCGGCAGCCGGCCGGCGGTGACGCGGACGTACCGGTCCTCCTTCAGCCCGGCCAGGCTGACCGGGCCGAACACCTCCTCGGGGGTGGTGAACTTGGTGAGCAGGACGGCGAACTTCGTCCCGCCGGTCCAGGCGAGGAGGCTGTCGAGCAGCAGGCTCTTGCCGCACCCGGGCGGGCCGACCAGGAGGACGTGCTCGTGGGCGACGAGGGCGGTGAGGACGAGGTCGATCTCTTCGTCCCGCTCGATCAGGGCGGCGGACAGCTCCTGGCGGGCGCGGGCGAACTTCTCGCGGACGGGGTCGAGGTCGGCGTGGGCCGGCTTCATCGGCGGACTCCGGGGGGGTGGGTGTCGGGACTGGCGTCGGGTGGGGTCATGGCATCAGGGTCGTCGGGCGGCTGCGGCGGCCGCCCGGACGAGGGCGTGGGCGTCGTCCAGGAAGGGGCGGGTGAGCATCCACGCCAGGTAGCCCGGGTCGGCCGCGGCGACCTCGGCCAGCGGCCGGCCGGCGTGCTTCCCGAACGCGAACACCGCCGCCCCGCCCGGGCCGCGGCGGAACTTGCCGGCGACGTCCACCTCGACGAGTGCGGCGTGCAGGTCGGCTGGCGCCGCCGGGAGTCCGTACCGGCCCACCTGGGCGTCGAGGACTTCCGCGGCGGCCGCCGCGTCGGCCGCCGCGGCGTGGGCGGCGGGGTGGGCGCGGCCGAGGTAGAACCCGACGGCCGCCGCCAGCGTCCGGGCCTCGTGCCGCCGGTAGACGGCCAGGGCGTCCAGCACCGCCCGCCCGGCGAGGGAAAACGGCACCCCGGCGCGGGAGAACTCGGCGCACAGGAGCGGCAGGTCGAACCCGGCGACCCCGAACCCGGCCAGGTCGCACCCGGCGAGCCGCCGGGCCAGGGCCGGGGCCAGCGCCGCGAACGTCGGGGCGGCCCGCACGTCGGCGTCGCCGATCCCGTGGACCGCGGTCGCAGCCGGCGGTACCGGGCGGCCGGGGTTCACCCGGCTGTGGAACAAGTCCGCCGCCCCGCCCGGGGTGAGCGTCAGCACGGCCACCTCCACGACCCGGTCGGTCGCGGGGTCGGTGCCGGT
Organism: Gemmataceae bacterium; assembly: GCA_046350095.1. Classification (GTDB taxonomy): domain Bacteria; phylum Planctomycetota; class Planctomycetia; order Gemmatales; family Gemmataceae; genus Urbifossiella. The sequence goes on along the minus strand of JAXMBA010000005.1, from coordinate 306,139 downwards.
GGTCTCCAGGTCGACGACGCAGAGGGGGCGGGTCAGGACGAGGTGCTTCAACGCGACGGTCACGCGCGCCTCCTGGGCGGTCGGGGGATGGGCCTCACGGGTCGGGGGTGACGACGGGCAGCGGGGTCCGGCCGGCAGGCGCCGGCCGCCAGCACCGGCCGCACCGGTCGCACGTCGCCGGGGGCGTCCGCGCCACCCCGTCCTCGGCCGGGCAGACCGGCGGGCCGCCGGCCGGGGCGGGTTGGCGGCGGAGCCGGCGCACGCGGAACACCAGGTCGGTCCCGGCGGGCGGGGTGTCGTCCGGCGCGGTCATCAGCCACGCCAGCCGGACTCGCGGCGGGACGGCCGCGGGCACCCCGGTGTTGCGGTCGCACGAGAACCAGGCGGCGCAGTTCGGGAGGGCGGCCAGCTCGTCGAGCACCGGCCGGACCGCCGGCACCCGCCACGCCCGGGTGTAGAAGAAGAACGTCACCCGGGGCGACCGTCTCATGACTTCCAGCCACGCCCGGGCGTACCGGGCCGAGTAGAAGTCGCCGCCGACGTGGAGCCGGACGACGCGGACGGCGTGGGCGACCAGGAACGCCCGGACGCGCCGGGCGAAGTCGCGCCGGCGGGACCGGGCCAGGTTGCGGCGGTACGCGGCGGCGGCGGCCGGCCGGTACCGCTCGAGGGCGGCAGCGTAGCAGTGGGCCTCACAGGTCGGTGACCGGCCGGGGCAGGCGTCGGGCGTGCCGGACGGAAGGGTGAACCCCCAGATGCGCCGGCCGCCCAGCTTGTGGTTCCCGGGCGTGAACATGAACTCCTCCTCGCTCGAGGTCGGCGCCGTAACTCGGCTTCAACGAGCCGTGCGTCGCCCCACGGGACCGGTGACGGGGTGCGAATCGGCCGCGGGGACGGGCGTGTGGCCCGGCGGCGGGCTCGCGTCCGGCAGGCCGGGCCGGGGTTGATCCTCAGTCGCCGGGCGCGACCCCGCGCGGGGGCGGCTCGGTCGCGGGCCGCCCGGCCGGTGCCGGCGGGGTCCGGGTCAGCGACCGGGCGACCGCCTCGGCGACCATCTCGATCAGCCGGTAGAGGGCCGAGCCCGGCTCGATCGGCCCGGGCTCGCCGCGGCCGGGCGGCCGGCCGCGGTCCGGTGGGTGGGGCATTGGTCCTCCCGGGTCGGCGCGTGAGAAGACCCCGGCGGACTCGCCGGGGTCTCGTGTTCGAGGTGGTGCGGCGGGGTCGGACGTCACGGTTCTCCCGGCTCGTGGCCGGGGAGCGGCTCGAACCGGTACTTCGGGTTGCGGTGCCGGCGCAGCTTCGGGTAGTCCGCGGGCGGCGCCGCGACGAAGACGTAGGGGCCGGCCAGGCCGAGCTCCCGCACCCGGCGGTCCAGCGCCAGCGCCTGCGACACGGCCACCTGGGTCGCCCGCTCCGACAGCTGCCCGGCGATCCGCCGCTGGTCGAGCCCAGCGGCCGCGAGCCGCACCGCTTCGGCCCGGATCCGCTCCCGCTGCGGCGGGTCGAACAGGTCCAGGGTGACGGTGCGGGTCAGGAACGCGGTCACGCCCGGCGCCCGCCGGGCGTCGGGCGCCAGCCCCGCCAGCGACAGCGTCGCCCGGGCGCGCGGCAGGAGGTGGCCGCCGTCGCACAGCCGGACCAGGTAGACGCGGAACTCGGGGACGACCGCCCGCAGGACGCGCCCGAACTCCGGCGAGTCGGCGGCCAGGTCGCGGACCGTCTCCTCGAACAGCCCGCGGAGCCCGGCCACCGAACCGGGCAGCTCGGGCGCCCGCCCGCGGAGACCCTCGAGCTCCCGCCGCTCGCGCGCCAGCCGCGCCTCCTCGGCCTTCAGTTCCGCCAGCTGCCCCGCGAACACCGGCTCGGGGCCGTACTCGGCGACGGCACGGGCCAGGTTCATCTGCTTCGTCGCGAGGGCCGCCTCCGCCCGCCCCAGCTCCGCGCGCCGCCGCTCGGTGTGGGCGTCGCCCCGGCGCCCGGCGGCATCGACCAGGGCGCGGTACTGCTCGTCGAACCCGTCTAACAGCTCCAGCTCCGCGCGGAGCACCCGCGCGACGGCCGCCGCGGCACGGGCGCCGCAGAAGCCGACCGAGTTCCAGCACAACCACTCGCGGCTCCCGGAGCACATCAGGTTCTCGGCCACCCCGTTGCCGCCCCAGACGAACTCCCGCCCACAGTACCAGCAGCGCGCGTGCTGGCCCGGGAAGCGGGTCCGCTTCCGGGGCCGGCCGAGGAGCGGGTCTGCCCCTCCGACCAACTTTCGGCCGCAGCCCCGGTTCGCCTCCGTCAGCAGGCGGTTGACCTCGTCCCAGAGGTCGGCCTCGACGTGAGCCAGGTGCGGGTAGTCGCGATAGGTCGGCCCCTTGGGGTTGCGGACGGAGACGCGCCGCCCGGTCTCGTGGTGCTTGACGGTGTGCTTGAACCCGCGGCCGGGCATCCCCTTGAGCACGGCGTTGCCGGTGATGCGCCGGACCATCTGTCCGGTCCACGTCTTGCGGCGGGCGTACGGCCCGGTCTCGACCCCGGCGGCGTTGAGCCAGTCGGCGACCGCGGAGCAGTTGGGGTCCTCCCGCAGGCGGCGGAACCACTCCCGGTACGTGTCGGTGGCGGCGGGGTCCTTCCGCCAGTCGTCGTACGTCTTGGCGCCGGCGGGCACGTGGTAGCCGTGGATCGGGCGGTTCGTCGCCCCGCGGCCCTGCTTGAAGCGGTTCATGAGCTTGTGCTTGAGCCGCTTGGACGTGTGGGCGTTGTGCCCGACGTGGTCACGGCAGGCGCTGATGACGTCCTCCTCCCACGACTCCTCGGCGGTGTCGACGCAGTCGTTGGGGGCGATGACCCGGACGCCGTGGTCGACGGCGAGGCCGCACAGGCGGTGGGCCTCGGTCCCGCGGACCATGCGGCCGATGTCCTCGCAGAAGAGCCAGTCGAGCTCGCGGCTTCGGATCATCGCCTCGACCTGAACCAGCTCGGGCCGGTCGAGCCGCTCGCCCTTGCCGGTGGTGGCGACGACGCGGAACTCAGCGGGTCCGCCGTACTCGTCGGCGACGAACTGGCGGGCGTGGTCCTCCTGGTCCTCGAGGCTGAGTTCCTTCTGGTTGGGGCCGCCGCTGATGCGGGCGACGACGCCGACGACGAGGGTGTGGCCGTTGCGGGGTCGGAGCGGGTGATTCGACCGGGACATGGGGTCGCCTCCCTGGCATGGTGAGCGGGTCCGCCTGATCGACCGGACTCGCTGGGACGCGCCGGGGAATGGCCCCGGCGGGACGGGGCGCGGTGCGCCCGCCGGCGGGGATGATGGCGGGTCAGTGGTCGCGTTCGGGTCCGACCGTGCGACCACGGCGGAATGGGAAACGAGAAGACCCCGCGCGGTCGGTGGACCGCGCGGGGTCGGGAAGGGCGGGTTTCGCTGCCGGCCGAGGTCTAATCTACCTTCATTATATTATGACGTGTATCAATCAGATATTTAGTCATTCGGGCATAATTCCGTAAATCGGAAGTGCATCCTGACGTGTCGTCACCCACGGTGACCGTGTGCATGGGCGAAGTCCCCCCGCGCGGCAGTATTAACACATATCTCCAAAAATCATTACCATCATCAAATCATTATGACATATTTATGTTCATTATTTAGCGACCCCGGCCTCCGGTTCACGGCGTCCACTCCCGGAGCGAGTCGCTGGTCCCTCGCTCGAACACCCTGATCCGGGCCGGTGACAGGTTCAACCGGTAGGTGCCTCGGCCGGCCGGCACCACCAGGTCTGCCAGCGTCACGGGGAACCCGTCCGCATTCACCAGCGCGCACTTCCGCTTCTTCATGAAGCCCGAGTCCCGCCCGCCGAGTTCGCGCAGCGCCATCGCGTCCAGCGACGCGCCGGCTTTGGCGGCGCGGGCCAACTCGTCCAGGAACTCCCACGGCTTGCCGTGTCGCTCCCAGTCGATCGCGACCTCTTCGCCCTCCCAGAACGCCTGCCGCGGTGACGCGATCAGCACCAGCGCGCCGGCGGCGACGGCCATCTCGAACGCCTCCTGCGGGTCTTCCGGCTCTTCGCCGATGACCCGTAGCAGCCGTCGCCCGCCGTCGGCGTCGAGGAAGCCGATCCGAACGCCGACGTCTACCACAGCTCGGTAGACCGATACGCCGCGCAGGTGCGTCCACATCCCGACCGCTCCGCCGTGCTGGGCATAGGCCCTCTCCATGTCGCCGCCGAGCCTTCGGCGATCCGACTCGGTGAGTACACGCTCCCACAGCCGTATCGCGGCTTGTGGTCCCTTCACGCGCAGGATGGCCGTCTGCCACTCCTCCCGTGCCCACGCGGGCATCCCGCTCGCCGCACCCGCATCCGACCTCACTGTCGCCATTACCGACCTCCGTGTAAAAGTGTTGGGCGGGGCCGTAACTGAATCCGAGTCCTCCTACTCTGTAAAGATCAGCATCGCCTCCGCACACAACGGCGCGGATGCAAGTCCCTGCCGCTACGCTGGTTCGGTAAGGGCATTTTTTTGGAATTTTCTCTGCACGGCGGTGCTGTGGGCCTTCCAGAATCGTGCTTTGGACCGTATTGGGGCGGCGGGTCCGGTCAGAACCCGTAGATGCGCTGCCGCCGCTGAAAGGCCCGCTCGCTTCCTTCCAGAATGGCGCAAGCGCTGGCCTTGGTGGCCGGCGTATCGATCGAGCTGCGGTTCATGATGACCCCGCGCTCGTGCGTGCTCTTCAGTGGGACAATCAGCTCCGCGTCGCCCAGGACGGGGATGGCGGTATCGGTGTTCGCACGGCGGACGATTTTCATTAGGGTGCCTGCGCAATAGCCGTTCGGGCGGTGGTCGGTAGTGTACGGGCGGGAGGACCCCGATGCTCCGGTACGACGCCCTCGCCCGCCACGCCCGCGCCTTCCGCTGCCTGACCGGGTTCGACCGGGCCGGGTTCGAGGCGCTGTTCGCCGCCTACGACGCGGCCGCCGCCCGCCGCCGGGCGTCCCGGACGACCGCCCGCGGCGCCCCGCGGCGGCGGGCGCCCGGGGCCGGCAGGAAGCCGTCCCTCGACCCCCGGTCCCGCCTCCTCCTCTGGCTCGTCTGGCTCCGGGCGTACCCGACGTACGCCGTCCTCGGCGTCCTGTTCGGGCTCGACGAGGGGAACGCCCTGCGGAACGCCCGGGCCGTCGTCGCCGTCCTGGAGTCCCTCGGCGACTTCCCGTTCGACCGACCCGACCGCGACCCCGGCCGGGAGCCGCTCGGGTCGGTCGGGGGGGTGATGGATGCGTTCCCGTTCGCCCGGGTGGTGGTCGACACGAAGGAGCAGCGGTGCCGCCGCCCGGGCGGGGACTTCGCGGCCCAGAAGCCGTACTACTCGATGAAGAAGAAGGCCCACACGCTGAAGGTCCAGGTGGTCGTCCGGCCGACCGGGCGGGTCGAGGCGGTCGGGCCGTCCGAGCCGGGCGGGGCCAAGCACGACAAGACGCTGCTCCGGGAGAGCGGGGTGCTCGGGCGGCTGTCCGCCGGCGAGGGGGCGCTGATGGACAAGGCGTACGCGACGATGCGGGCCGAGTACCCGGACCTGCTCCTGGTCACGCCCGAGCCGGCCCGCCGGGGCCACCCGCTGAACGAGCACCAGAAGGTGGCGAACCGGTTCATCGCCCGGTACCGGATCGTGGTCGAGCACACGATCGCCCAGCTGAACACGTTCACCGTCCTGCGGCTGGTGTGGCGGGGCCGGCGGGCGGACCACAACCGGGTGGTCCGGTCGGTCGCCGGGCTGGTGAACCGCCGGATCGAGGTCGTGCCGCTGAAGCGGTACGCCGCCTGAGCCCGAGCCCCCGGCTCGGTGGAAGAGACGGCCCGGGGTTATTGCGCAGGAACCCTATTCAGTGGTTTCCAGGATTCTCACGGTGTAGGTGACGCCCTCCGAGGCCATCCTGAAGGGTGCTGAACACCTTCAGGAGTCCCGGAGGGACGTCATGACCGACGCGACCACTCCCGTCCAGTTGTGGCACCAGCTGCTCACCCCGTTCGCCCTCGCCCTCACCCAGCCGGGGTTCGCCCGGTTCGCCCAGTGGGTGACCGGCACCGTCCTCGGGTGGGAGGAGCACACCATCACCCAGGTCCTCACCAGTATGGGCCTGGAGGACCGGTGGCGGGTGGCCGAGCACTTCGCCGAGTACGGGGCGTTCCGCCGGGACGCGGTCGAGCGGCAGACCCGGCGGGTGATCGAGGACCAGGTCGGCCCTCGGTTCGGCGGCTACCGGGTGGTCGCGGTGGACGACACCAAGTGCCACCGGACAAGCGAGAGGGTGTGGGGCGTCTGCACGTTCCACGAGCCGGCCGGCCGCAGCCCGAACCGGGCGTCGACGGTGCGAGCCCACAACTGGGTGGTGGCCGGCGACCTCGTCCCGGGCACCCCATGGGCCTACCTGCCCCACACGTCCCGGCTGTACTTCCGGAGGAGTCAACTCCCGGCGGGCGAGGCGTTCGTCACAAAGACAACGTCCGCCGCGGCCATGCTCCGGTCGGCGGACGGCGACTCCCCGGCCCCGGTCCTGGGCGTGTTCGACGGGGCGTACGCGAACGCGACCGTGATCGGCCCGGGCCTCGACCCGAGGAACGGGCGGCGGATCGACGTGGTCACCCGCCTGCGGTTCGACGCCCGGCTGTACCGGCCGCTCGACCCGGTCGCGGTCCGGCGACCGGGTCGGCCGCGGAAGTGGGGGGACCGCTTACCGGCCCCGGGGGACCACGGCCGGTGGGGCGTCCGCTGGCACGACGCGGAGGTGTACGTGTACGGCCGGCGGCGGAAGGTCCGGTACAAGGAGCGGGCGTGCCGGTGGTCGGTGACCGGTCCGGCCGAGCCGGTCCGGGCGTTCGTGTTCGTCGTCGAGGGGTACGCCGAGCCGTGGTTCCTGGTCACCACGTCGGCGACCCTGACGGCGGCCGACGTGGTGGCCGTGTTCGCCGCCCGGTTCCGGCAGGAGGACGGGTTCCGGGACCACAAGCAGCGGCTCGGGATGGAGGAGTGCCGGGCGTGGACGAAGGCCCCGGTCGAGCGGACGTTCGCCGTCCAGGTGGTCGCCCAGACCCTGCTCCGGTTGCTCGGGTGGCGGCTGGACGCGACCGCCGGGGCCGGCGGGTGGTGGTCGGCCCCGGCGTGGAACCGGCACAAGTCGCACCCGTCACTGCTCGACGTGCGGCGGGTGGTGTGGGCGTCGCGGCAGGCGTTTTCGGACTTCCTCCGCAGCCTGGATGGAGTGCAAGATTCGGACGAGGTGACCGAGGATGACAAGGTCCCATCCGCTTCATGCCCCTGAGTTTCCTGGAAACTACTGCCTATTGGGAATCCGCAACCGTCGAACAGGATCGCAGCGCGGGGGGCTGCGATCGATCTCGAACGGCCGACAGCGACGTTTCCAGAATCGCTATGTGGTGTCATCCAGGAAGTTGCTTCAATCCTGCGGAGAAGTGCCGTCGGTGATCGAGTCCGCCCACTCTCGACCTCGGTTGTGGTTACGAATCCTCTGGCTGTGCAGACTGCCTCCGCCGGCGACGCGGCATCCGAACAGGGGTGCCGACCACCAGCCGGAGGTCGTTACTCCGGGCGACGCCGACGGCCTCGGACACGCCGAGGTCGAGTAGTCCCTCGAACAGGTCCATGCCTCGCCGGCGCAAATCCCCGCCGATCCGCTGGAGGCGCAGCGAAATGTCGATCAGGACCGACCCCGCCATGTAGAACCCGTGGGCGAGGGATTGTAGCTCCGCCCCCCGCCGCGCCACAGCCTCCTCGGCGAGCCGGCAGACCAGGTCGGCGTCGATGAGCAACGCGTCCAGGAGGTGGTCGAAGAACGCCTCGTCCAGGCTCGGCTGGCGCAAGATCTCGGGCTGTGCCGCGACCGCGCGGAACAGCCCTAGGGTGGCGTCATCGAGGGGGAGGTCGTCCCGCGTCAGGTAGACCGACATCACCGCGTGGCCGACTGCGCCGGCCGGATGTCGGACGAGCCGGCACAGCACCTCCGTCGCCCGCGCCCGGCACTCCGGCTCGCACCACAGGTTCGCGGCCGCGAACGCGACCCCGACGGCGACCCACTCGCCCCCCGCCGGTTCGGCCAGCGAAGCCTCGACCTGCTCGCGCGCCCAGTCGTCGTCCGCGTGGAGCAAGTATCGCAGCCCCACGAGCTCGCCGAACGCCTGCTGGCCGTGGCGCCCTCCCCAACCCCGAACGACCTCATACGCGCACCGACGCCGGTCGTCCGGGAATAGTGCCGCCACCCGGGCCAGGAAGTACACTCCGCGGTCGTCGGCGAACACGGCGGGGTGCCGGGCCAGGAGTCGAACGAGGAACTCGCTCGCCCGCACGCGGTCTGGACAACACCACAGGTTGTCCAGGTACAGCGCCATCGCTCGCCAGTTGGTGAGGCTCTCGTCGCGGTCGACATGATCCAACAGTATCGCCAGCCACCGGTCGGCGGCGGGCGGCGTCCGGTAGAGGTAGCCTCGCGTCAGGGCCGCCAGCACCGGGAAGCGGCCGTGCGGCAAGCCGACCGTCCCGCCGTACCGCCACAAGATACTCGTCGGCCGGGCCGGATCGCCCTCGTCTCCCTCCGGTTCGGCGCGGTCGTTGTTTGCCCACTCGACCACCCGCCACCGGTTCAACAACTCGCAGGCCGCGTCGGAGAGTCCTCCCTCCCGGCCGAGGTCGCCCAGGGAGTACGCGACCGACGAGCGGAAATCCTCACCCGAGAACCCGCGGGCGTCGAGCCGCTGCACGAACTCGATTACCTCCCCCGCAAGGCGCTTGGCCGCGACGAGACCCTGGACGGCGTGGGCCGCGGGGCGCTCCTGGACGCCGGGCCGCAGCCGGGCGACCACGGGTGCGGCCCGGTCCGGGTACTCCTTGACGAACTCCTCGAACTCCCGTGACAGTTGGACACTCCCCCCGCGCATCCAGTCCTTCGGGTGGTGATCGTCGGTGCTGTCGGGGAGTTCGTCGAACAGGGCGGCGATCTCGGCGTCAGTCCGGGCTGCCAACTCGTCCTTCGACACGGGACTCGTGATGAGCTGGAAACCGCCGGTGAATCGCGGATGAGCAATCTGCACGTGGGCGGGGAGGGCTGCCCGTTCGGCCTCGACTTCACGCCGCACGTCATCGGGGAGCCGGTCCGGCGGCAGGGCCGACAAGAGCCGGAAGCGGTGGCCGCGGGCGTACTCGTTGCTCTCGTCGCGCCCCACGTCATCGCGGTAGACCTCCCAGGCCCGGATGGCGGCCGTCAGCCGGGCGAGCCCCTCGTCGGTCAGGTGCGGGGCGAGGGTCGCAATCAACTCGATCGAGTCGCCCTGCTCATCGTGCGTGCCGCCGAGCCAGAACCGTCGCGGGTCGGCGGTCAGGAACGCCAGAGCCGCGTCGGGGTGCTCTGGCGCGAGTTCGCGGACGCCACGGCACACAAGTCGCTGGAGGAGCCGAGAGTCCGCGTTGAGGGCGCTGCCGACGGTGGTCAGAAACTCGGCCGGTCGGGTGCGGGCGAACGCGCGGAGGGCCGAGTCGAAGGCAAGGTAAAAGTGGTCCGGCGAGTCGAGCCGGACGTACTCCCGGCGATCGAGCCGGGCGAACGCCACCATGTCGTCCGCGTACCGGACCACAACGGTCGACACGTACCCTCCCTGCCGCGTGATGATGTCACAGACGGCCGGCCACAGCGCCCGGGCGAACTCGACCGGGACGTGACCTGCCAGCTTCTCGACATCGTGCCAGGAGTTGTGGCTGTCGAGGAGTTTTCGGAGCCCGGCAGACGCCTCGTCACCCGTAGCCCGGTGCCGCGCCGCGTCGAGCCACGCGGCCACCAGGCGGACGGCCAGCAGCGGCGCCCCCTTCGCCATCGCCTGGGCGAGGTGCCACATATGTCCCTGCGCCACCGGGCTACCGCGGACGACCGCGACGGCGAGGTCGGCGGCCGGCTCGTCCCACTCGGCGAGGTACGTCAGGGTCTGCCAGACCAGCGGAAGTTTCGTCCCGTCGGGGAGCCAGTTCTCGCGCATCAGGCCGAGGCACCGGCCGCGGTCGGAGCCGAGCGCGGAGACCAGCACCCACACCACGGCCCACGCCTCGTCGTAGGGCCGCCGCATCTCGGCCGGCAACACCGACCCGGCGAAGAGCCGGAACCACGCCGTCCTTCCGGTGATCGCAGACAGCACCTTCAGACGCCACGACGGGTCTCGCAGCGCACCGACCAGCCGCGCCTGCTCCCAGTCCGCAGGCGCCGGCTGCTCCACCTGGGCCAGGAAGTCGATGAGGAGATGCTTGACGTGGCGGCGCAGGTCCGGGCGGGTCCAGAGGGCGTCGAACTCGTGCGCGTACGCCGCGGGGTCGGCGAGGCGGAGGTAGTTGAGAGTCATCCACAGGGTCGGCCGGACGAACAGGCCGTGCTGGCGCGCCACGACGTGTTCGGCGAGCGACGCGTTGCCCCGGGCGAACGACCGCGCCCGTGTGAACTCGAACAGCGACTGGTGCCGGAAGCCGAGGCGGAACCCGTCGTCGTCCGGCGTGAGTAGGCCGGCGGCGACGAGCGCCTCGGCGGTGCCCCACCGGCCGTCGAACCGGCCGCGGTCGGCCCACAGCTCCTCGCGGTCGGCCAGGTGGTCGGCGAGGTCGTGGAGGAGGTCGGCCCGGCCGCCGCCCGGCCGGACGACCTGCTCCTGCCACAGGTCGTTGAAGAGCTGCTGGTACGTGGTAAAGACCTGGTGCTCGCCCGGCCCCCGGAGGCGATTCAGGAACACGGCGAGGTGGTGGGGCGTTTGGAGCAGCGCCCGCGCGTCCTCGGGCCACCCCGCCGCCGTAACGCCGTGCGCGTCGAGGACCGCGGACACCTGCTCCCACGTCGGCGGCCGGAGGCGCATGGCGTTCGCGTCGAGCCGCCCGAGTCGGCCGTCGTGGCGGTACTCGAACTCGCGGCAAGAGCAGACGAGGTGAACGCGGGGGTAGCCGGCCAGCCGGTCCACCAGGTCGAGGAGGACGTGGAGCCGCTCGGACTTCAGGTCCGCCAAGTCCGCGAGAGCGTCGAGTTGGTCGAGGAGGACGACGACCGGTTCGGCCGCGGCGACCGCAAGAACCGCTTCGTGGGTAACCGCCTGGAGGCCGAGCCGCTCGGCGAGCTTCGCGGCGGTGTCGACCGTGTTTCGGAGTTGGTCGGCTTTGACGGCCAGCACTGTCACCCCGCTGTCGACCAGGTGTTTCCCGAGGCGCGCGAGGAGGGCGGACTTCCCCGACCCGGGCGGGCCGAGCACGACGGTGACGGAGCCCTCGGGAGAGGCCAGGCTGGCCTGCAGCGTGGTCAACTCCGGGCGGTCGAGCCAGTGGCCCCCGGCCACCGTCGTCGGCCAGCGGAGGAGGCCGGCTGAGGCGCGGGCGAAAGTAGCCTTCAGATCCCCAGGGGACGAGGCTGTGCCGACCTGAACAGCGTCACCAGCCTGCACCACGCGACGGACGCGGTCGGCGAGTTCCGCGATTGGCGGCAGTACCCGATCGCAGACGGCGTTGGTCACGTCGGCCACGCTTCCGTCGATCACCTTCTTGACGGCGAAGAACTGCTCCACAAGGTCCGTGTAGTTCCGCGCCCGGTCGGACAGGGAAAGCGCGGCCTCGCACGTCGGCGTCGGCCACCACTCCGCCGCGAACCTGGCGAGGTCTTCGGGGACGGGGGAACTCAGGTGCTCGGCGAGTACGTCCCCGGCGACCTGTCGCCAGCGGTCCTGGGAGTCGAGGAGCTTCTGGGCGTCGGGGGAGAGCCGGGGGGTGACGTAGAACACGACCTCGTTGGGCCTGACGGGGATGGTCCCGTCGAAGACGTTGGCCCAGACCTTCGCCATGTCCTTTCGGACGACCGCGACGCCGACGGTCGAGGTGTACCGCTTGCACTGGACGAGTCGCACGCGGACTCCATCCGGCGTGGTCATTCGGTGGACGAGGTCGCGCCCGCCGTCGCCCGTCCCGGCGTAGGAGCGGATGTCGTCGCCGGGGTGTTCGCGTCGAAGTAGGAGGAAGCAGAAGTCCTCGAACTCGTCGGGGGATAGCTCGTGAAACGGAAGGACGTGTCGGCCTTCGCGCCGGTCTGGGCGCGTGCGACTTGACGGGAGTTTGTCCTGAACTTCGGACTCGGTTGCGATGTCGAGACGGGCCATAGGGAGCAGTTGAAAGTGGTAGAAGCGCAACCCTGCATTACACCAAGGTAGCCACTCGAAGAGCGATTCCGAAGCTCGGTAGGAGATGATCTTGAGTCGCAATCCACGGGGTCGCCTGAAGGGACCGGGACGCGACCGGTGGGCAAGCACAATCCGCATGCCACCAACCGGGCGGGCGGTCCGGCGTGGCGCGCGGGTGACGCGGCGATGGCTGACGTGTGGGCTGGCGATTGCTTCGTCGTCGCCGCGTCCGACGGGCGGTGCTGGAGCGGCGAGGGGTGGGTCCGGCTGTGGTCGACCGCGCGCCAGTTCCGACGTCCGGATCGGGCATACGAGTTGTGCGAACGGGAAGCCCGTGAGGCGGAGCGGCGGTCGGGGACCGCCGGGATGGTCTGCTACATCCCGCCCGACACGCCCGCGTCCTTCGTCCTCGCCTCGATCCCGAACTTCTCTCAGGTAGACTTGCGAGACTTGGCCCGCAGGCCCGAGGCGTGCTGAATCGCGATCCGCTTGACCGTCCCGCTGCGCAGGTGGATCTGGACCTGGGCGACCCGCTGCATGTGGCTGACCCGGGTGATGTGGACCCAGATCTCGCTCACCACGGCCCGGATTCTTGCCTTCAGCTTCCGCCGCACCTCCTTCAATTCGTCCCCGCGACACTCCAGTAGGCCGAGCAGCGACTGCACCTCGCCGAGGTTCGCCGCCTTGCAGCTCGCCGCGTCGGCCTTCAGCGCTTCCAGCCGGCGGACGGCCTCCTTCTTCGACCTGTGCAGCGTCTTCAGAAGCCCGACGTAGGTCTCGGGCGACTCCTCCTCCGGGTCCGCCGCCCGCGCCTCGGCGTCCTGGATGCGGTGGTCCATCACCAGCAACTTCCCGGTCAGGTCGGCGATCTCCGTCTCCCGCTCGTCGCCCTGCGCCTCCCCCAGCACGTCGGCGGGCTTCAACTCGGACAGCGCGTGCAGCACGCCCTGCTCAAACGGCGGGTAGGGGAACGACAACCCCTTGCCCCGGCGGGTCACGCCGGCCGCGGTCGCCCCCGACGTTAGATACCGGTAAGGCCGGGTTTCCCCGCCCGGCGTGGTGGACTGGCGGAAGGTGTGGACCGACATCCGGGTCCGGTCCTCGGCGTGGAAGACGATCCCGGTGAACAGGTTGGTCTCGAACTCGCCCGGCCGGCCCACGACGCGGAACCGCGCCTTCATCCCGGCCTGCACCTGGAAGAACAGCTCCTCGCTGACGACCGACGGGAAGTAGTTCGCGATCGGCCCGCCGCAGTCGACCCGCCGGTTCCCCTCCTCCCGCATCTGGGGCTGGAACTCGCCGAACGTCGCCCGGTTGGTCAGGATCTGGAGGACGTAGGAATCCCGCCACCGCCCGGAGTCGCCGAACGGCGGGTGCTTCTTCGGGTGGGCGACCAGGTATTTGAGGATGCGCTGCACCCCCATCCCCTCGGCGCTCAGCCGGAAGATCTCGCGGACGGTCGCCGCCCGGTCGGGGATGAGCTTGTAGCCCGTGTCGGTCAACTCCAGCCAGCGGGGGGCCATCCGGGTCATCGGCAGCCCCTGCGCCGCCGCCCGCTCCTTCTTCTTGGCCCAGGCGTCCTTCAGCCGGAACGACTTCGTGGCCGACTCCTCGTGGGCGCGGCTCATGTAGATGAGCGGCTCGAGCAGGGATGCGATGTCGTTGATCGAGTCCTGGGAGTACGTCCGCCGGGGCTCGCGTGTGACGATCGAGACGCCACTGTTTAGGATGGAGATGAACAGCTGCAGCGCCTCGCCGACCTTATTCCGGGACAGGCGGTCGATGCTCTCGACGATCAGGACCGAACCTCGGAGGACCCGACCGATCCGGATCGCTTCCAGGAACTCGGCGAGTGCCCCGACCTTGGCATTCGCCCCGCGGAAGGCGGATACGCCGAGGTCGCTCAGGGTGAGCGTCTCGTCGAGCACCCAGCCGTTCTCGCGGCAGACCTCGTCAGCGAACTCGGACTGCCGGCGGAAGCTCTCGCCCTTCTGCTGCTTCCGGGACGAGAACCGGATGTACGAGAAGGCGCGGGACACGGGCGGGGCCTCCTTGCCCGCTGCCCTCACTCGGCTGGCGACCATGGCTGGTGCTCCCCGAACGGATCAGCGTGCCAGAGATAGTGTAGCAAGCTATCTGGGAAGTGCTACTCCGTTCGACATCGCCACGTGCATGTGGTACACGGGGATCGAGCCGTTCACGAAGAAGCCGGTGACGATCGCCCGCAACCTCCGAGACCGGAAGCTGCAACGGGCGCTGATGCAGTTCTTCAAGCCGGAGAACTACTTCCTGGTGCGCGACGCGCTGGCGCAGGCCGGGCGGGCCGACCTGATCGGCGGGTGCGACGGGCTCATCCCGGCCCAGCCCCCGAAGGAGGCCATCGACGCCCGGCGGCGCGCAGCCAACCGGGCGGTGGGCGGCGAGCAGGACAACGACCACTACCACACGGTGGCGAACCCCGCCAGGGGTGAGAAGCCGGGCGAGCGTGGGGCGGGTCCGGTGAAGCAAACGGGGTACCGGCCGGGGCGGAAGTCACAGCAGCGGAGGCCGGACAAGCGGAAGAAACACCCGGGGCCTGGGGCGTAGCCACTCCGCCCCAGGCCCCGCGAGGGCGGCTCACTTCACCCGCTTCAGCTCGATCGTCACGTCGGCCGTCTTGGGGTCGATGGCCGCAGGGCGCGGCTTTCCGATCCACTCCTTCCCCTTCCACTGCCCGACGACGCAGGCCACCCTCAGCTTGTCGCCGTCCAACGCGTAGCTGCCGAGCACGTCGGTACCCGTCTTCTTGGCGTCGTGTGACCGGTGGTCCCACACCTTCGGGGTCGCCGTCGGGTCGATCTCGAACGTACCCGCCCACAACTCTTTTCCGTCCTTGTCCAGGGCGACGTAGGTGCCGTCCGTCTTGAACGCCAGGCGGCGGGCGTCCTTCGTCGCCCCGTCCGGCGTGACGGTCACGACCTCCCAGGTGCCGCTGAACGCCTCCAGCGCCTTCTCCACCGCGGCTTTCTTCGCGTCGGCCTTTGGTTCGTCCGCGACGACCGTCGTGGCGACGGCCACGCACACCACGCCCAGCATGAACCGGCTCATCTGTTCCCCTCGTGAGTGGTTGGATTGAACTACCGCAGCCCGCCGGAGGCGAGGACGACCTCACCCGTCAGCCAACCGGAATCGTCGGATGCGAAAAACGCCACGACTTTCGCCACGTCTGCCGGTGTGCCGACGCGGCCAAGCGGGGTCATGGCGATCAGTTGCTTCTCGAACTCGCCCCCGGTGCCGTACAGCCCGGCCGCCCGGGTGCCCTCGCTCAGCGTGGCACCGGGGTTGACCGAGTTCACGCGGATCTTCCGCGGGGCAAGTTCCTTCGCCAACACGCCGGTGATGGCGTCCAGGGCCGCCTTTGTAGCCGCGTACACCGAGTACCCGGGCGGGCACATCCGGGACGCCCCGGAGCCGATGTTGATGACGCTCCCGCCGTTCGGCCCGAAGTGGTTGAGCGCCTCCCGGATCACCATCAGCGGCCCGAGCACGTTCGTGTCGAACTCGCGATGGAATTCGGCCTCGGTCACCGCCTCCAGCGGCATCGCGGCGTACACCCCGGCGTTGTTCACGAGGACGTCGAGCCGGCCGAACGCCCGTGCGACCTCCGCGAGCATTTGCCCCACGTCGGCCGACTTCGACACGTCGCCGGGCACCGAGACGGCCCGTCCGCCGGCCGCTACGATCTCGCTGAGCACGGCCTCCGCGCCGGCCCGGTCGGTGGCGTAGTTCACACCGACCGCCGCCCCGTCCGCGGCCAGTGCCTTCGCGATGCCCGCCCCGATCCCTTTCGACGCCCCGGTCACCAGGGCGACTTTGCCATGCAGTTTCGACATGGTTCGACCTCCTGCCCCGTAGACACGGCGGGAGGTCGACTGTGACAACGGCCGAATGGATTTCTTTAATCGAGGTGCAGAGCCGTGCGGATGTCCGAGCGACTCAACATCTGCCGCAGCCAGTCGGTTTGGTCGGGCGGCCCAAGGAACGGGTGATCGCGATAAACGGCCGCGTACTGCCGATCGAGCACGTCCTCGATCTCGCGGACCGTGCCGGCCGCGGCCTCCCGGACTCGTCGGACGTGGAGCGGGACGAAGAGCAGGTGAGCCGGATCGACGTGCCCGCCGTCGATGAACCCCTTCGTCTTCTTGGGACAGCGGCACGGGTTGGCCGCGTTCACCAACCCGCACTGCCCGTGCATGAACTGGTAAAGGTCGCGGCGGCGCGCGACAGGCACTGCCGGAAGTTGTCCGCCGACATTTCCAGGATGTCGCCTCCGACGGTGTCGCTGACGCCAAAGATCTCGCCGAGGGTGAATACGAGCCGCTGCCGGCGGTCGAGGCACATCAGCATCCCGGTCGTACAGCTGAGCTTGGCCTCCTCGACCATGAGCAGCACGTCCACGGGCACACTCTTCGGGTCAGGCAGGTCCCGGTCGGGCGTATCGTTGATGGCCGCGGCGTAGGAGGCGAACGACTGCGACCGGAGTTCGCCGCCGCGGCGCTTCATGTTCAGGACGTGGTTCGCGGTGATACGGTAGAGCCAAGTCCGGAACTGGCTCTCCCCCTGGAACGTGCTGAGCCGGGTGACGGCCTTGATGAGGACCTCCTGGGTCACCTCCTCGGCGTCCTGCGGGTGGAAAACCATGCGGACGGCGATGTTGTAGACCCACGCCTGGTGTCGCAGCACCAACTGTTCGAGCGCGGCCCGGTCGCCGTTCTTGGCCTGTTCCACCAACTCGGCATCGACCGCGCCGCTCTCGACAACCTCGCTGAAGGGATTGAACACGGCCCACCTTCCTGCTCAGATGACAACCGCATTGTCAGTGTGTAATTCCTCGGTGACTTGGACACCTGAGGTGTGCAACTGTGACAAACGGGCCAGTGAATTCGCGGATCGGTTTGCGACGCTTTATCGGTAGCCCCCTGACATCGCCACGTGCATGTGGTACACGGGGATCGAGCCGTTCACGAAGAAGCCGGTGACGATCGCCCGCAACCTCCGCGACCGGAAGTTGCAACGGGCGCTGATGCAGTTCTTCAAGCCGGAGAACGACTTCCTGGTGCGCGACGCGCTGGCGCAGGCCGGCCGGGCCGACCTGATCGGGGGGTGCGACGGGCTGATCCCGGCGCACCTGCCGAAGGAGGCGATCGAGGCGCGGCGGCGGGAGGCCGACCACTACCACTCGGCCGCCAACCCGGCGAAAGGTGAGAAGCCCGGCGAGCGCGGGGCCGAACCACCGAAGCCGACCGGCTACCGGCCGGGGCGGAAGACGCAGACGCGGCGGCCGGGGAAGTCAGGCCCGGGATCGCCACGCGCTTGACGGCCCGGGTCGATCATCGGCACGGGGCCGGGACGCCGACGGTCCCGCGCCGGGTTTCTCACGGACTTCTCGGGTGCGGCGTCCTTGCCATCCCCCCTCGCGGGCCGATAATCCTCTCACCCGATTCTTCCAGCGGAGACCGTCATGAGTCGCAAGCCGGTAAGCCTCTTGCGGGGAATCGTCCTGACGGCCTGCCTTGCGGTCCTGCCCGGGTGCTCGACGGACGGGTCGAGCACCGAGGGCGGCCAACCCCCTGCACCCAAGCGAGACACTCCCGTGGCCGACGACTACAAGCCGCACCACGCCGTGAACCCGAAGAACCCCGTCGTGTTCTTCGACATCACCATCGGCGACAAGGCCGCGGGCCGGATCGAGATGGAACTGTTCGCCGACACCTGCCCCAAGACCGCCGAGAACTTCCTGCAGCTGTGCGTCGGCACCAAGAACGCGGCGGGGAAGGCGCTCGCCTACAAGGGCTCGTCGTTCCACCGCGTGATCCCGGACTTCATGTGCCAGGGGGGCGACTTCACGACCGGCGACGGCCGGGGCGGCGAGTCGATCTACGGCGGCCGGTTCGACGACGAGACCTTCAAGGGGAAGGCCGGCAAGCACTTCGGCCCCGGCACCCTGTCGATGGCCAACGCCGGCCCCAACACGAACGGCTCGCAGTTCTTCATCTGCACCGCCGCGACGCCGCACCTCGACGGCCGGCACGTCGTGTTCGGGCAGGTCGTGAAGGGGTACGACGTGATCAAGAAGATCGAAGCCGTCGGCTCGCCGAGCGGGCGGACGTCGGCCAAGGTCACCATCAGCGATTGCGGCAAGGTCGGGTAGGTCGTCCGAACGGAGTCCGGCGGTGGGCAAATCCCGCGGGAGAGCGTCCCCTGTCCCGGCGCTGGCCGCGGCGGTCCACGCGGCCGCGCGGTCGGCGAAGTTCGTCGTGGACGGCGCGCTGCCCGTGGCCGATCCCGGGCTGGTCGTCGAAGGAATCGGGCCGGTACCGGTGCCGCTGAAGCGCGGGGCGGCGAACGCGCTCGTCGCCGCGTGCCGCGTCGCGCCCTACGGCAAGGGCACGCAGACCCTCGTCGACGACCGGGTCCGCAGGACGTTCGAACTCGACCCGGCGAAGTTCACCCTCGGCGCCGGGTGGACTGCGGCGGTCGTGGACGCCACGCGCGCGGCCGCCCAGGCGCTCGGCCTGCCGGCGGACCGGCTCGAAGCGCGGCTGTACAAGCTGCTGGTCTACGAGAGGGGCGGGTTCTTCCTCCCGCACCGCGACAGCGAGAAGCACGACCGGATGGTGGCGAGCCTGATCGCCGTACTCCCCAACCCGTTCGAGGGCGGAGCGCTGGTCGTGCGGCACGGCCGCGCCGAGCAGAGGATCCCGTTCCGGGACGCCGCCACAGGAACGGGCGCCGGGTTCGCCGCCTTCTACGCCGACTGCCAACACGAAGTGGAGCGGGTGACCTCGGGGGTTCGCCTCGCCCTGGCCTACAACCTGGTGCTGGCGCCGGACACAGCGGTTCGGCCCGCGACCCCCGCGACACCGGCCGACGCGCTGGTCGAGGCGATCGGGTCGTGGGTCGCGCGCCACCCGACGAAGCCACTCGTGTTCGCGCTGGATCACCACTACACGCAGCGCGGCCTCTCCCTCGACCTGCTGAAGGGGGCGGACCGGACACTCGCGGCGGGCGTCGCGGCCGCGGCGGGTCACGCCGGGTGCCTTGTCCACCTGGCGCAGGTGTCGCGCCACCTCACGAACTCGGCATTCGACGGGGACGACGACTACGGCCGCGGCTACTACGACGACGAAGACGACGACGAGGACGAGGACGGCGGGGAGTCGAATACCGACGGGATTGAAATCGGCGAAGTCATCGACGAGGAACTGTACGGGGAGGAGTGGGCCGACCTCGCCGGCAAAAAGCAGCCGTGGGGGGCCGTCCGCTTCGACCCCGCGGCCGTCGTTTCCGCCACCCCCCTCGACGACTGGAAGCCGACCTCCGAGGAGTACGAGGGCTACACGGGCAACGCCGGCAACACCCTCGACCGCTGGTACCACCGCTCGGCGGTCGTCGTCTGGCCCCGCGAGCGGCACTACGACGTGGTCACCCGCCGCGACGCGGCCGGGTGCGTCCCGCAGTTCTGCGCGATGGTCAAGAAGCTGGCGAAGGCGCCGAGGGCGAAGCGCGACGCGGCCCGCGGCGAGTGCCTCCGGTTCGCCCGCGCCCTCGTGGCGAACTGGCCCCACCGGTACGCGCACTCACGCGAAGGCTCCTCGCCCTGCGATGCGTTCCCGGCCGCCCTCCTGGCGCTGCACGACCGGGACGCCGTCGCGGCCTTTCTGACCGTCCTTGCGGAGCGGGACGAGGCGACGCCCCTCCGGACGTTCGTCGCCGCCGCGTGCCGCGAGTTCGGGTGGGACGCGTTCGGGCGGGAGTTGAAGCTGTTGGTTTCGCCCCGCGTGAACCAGTACGGACACCGGCGGGACCTCGCGCGGCGCGACCTCGAGTGGCTCGCGGACGTCTGCGGCGAGACGACTCACGACCCCGAGTGGCGGCTCCTCGTCGGGGAGTTGTGCCGGGTCGCGGTCGAGAGCTTCTGCGAGCGCGACGCCCGCCCGCGGTGGGGGCAGGACGGCACGGCCGCCACCGCCGCCGAGAAGTCACTTCCCGACCTGCTCCGGGCGCTGGCCGCCGCCGGCCGCGACGACGACTTCGCGCGGGTGGTCCGCTTCGTTCGGGAAGCGCCGGCCGACTTCACACTGGACTACGGCCAGGTTCCCGCGCTGAAGGCACTCGTGCAGTGGTCGCGCGAGCGGTTCGGGTCGGTCTACCCGCCGCTCCGGGCATGGCTCGACGCGGTGCGGGCCGAACTCGAACGGGCGACCGCAGCCGAGCCGACGCCGCCGACGGACTGGACCCGACCGGCCACGGTCGAGTGCCGGTGCAACTTCTGTACGCAGCTCAACGCCTTCCTCGCCGACCCGACCGCCGAGGTCGGCCGTATCCCGGCGAGCGAGGACCGGCGCCGCCACGTGATTCAACAGGTCGAGCGGCACCGGAGCGACGTGACCCACCGCCTCGAGCGCACCGGGCGGCCCTTCACCCTGGTCCTCACGAAGACGACCGGCTCCTACGAGCGGGCCGTGCAGCGTTACAAGAAGGACTGCCGCCTGCTGCGCGAGCTGCCGTCGGCCCCCTGACACCGGACCGACCTCGCCAGGATCGTCTCCTTCATGCGGACGGCCCCGGACGTCGCCACGTGCGTGTGGCACACGGGCGTCGAGCCGTTCACGAAGAAGCCGGTGACGGTGCCCCGCAACCTGCACGACCGAGCGCGGATGCCGTTCTTCAAGCCGGAGAACGACTTCCTGGTGCGCGACGCGCTGGCGCAGGCCGGCGGCGAAGACGCGCTGCCCGGTGCCGTCCGAGTTCACCTCCAGGACGCTGACGCGGAGCGCCTCCTCCTTGATCCCCTTCTCGCCGACGCTGCTCGCCGACCCGACCGACGAGGGAGACGAAGACGCCCATCGGGGGGCTCCGGGACCGGCCGGGGACGCACTGTCCGCGTCCGGCGGGCCGGCCTTCAGCCGCGTGTCACGTCCACGACGGCCTCACCGGCCACGGCGAAGACGCGGTCGCCGGGCCGGGCCGCAACCTCGGCGGTGCCGGTGAACGCCCCGAACCCCGGCAGCACGCCCACCCGCGGGCCGAACCAGAAGCACGGCAGGCGCAGGCGGTCGCGGCCGCGCCCGCTGAGAACCACGCCCGGGTGAAGGTGACCGGCGAGGACGTAGCCGGCGTCGGACGGCTCGGGGAAGTGGGCGAAGGTGAACGGCGCGTCGCCGAGGACGGCGACCCACGCGCCCCAGCCGTCCGGCGGCGGCCCGGCGCGGTCGTGGTTGCCGCGGATCAGCTCGACCCGCAGCCCCGGCCGCGCGGCGCGCCACGCGGCGAGTTCGGCCGCCAGCGCCGGCGTGCGGCCCTCCCGGGCGTGCCAGAAATCGCCGAGTACGACCAGCCGCTCGGCCCCCGTGTGGTCGAGCGCCGCGGCCAGCCGCAGCAGGTCCGTACCCGCACCCCCCGGGGCCGGCACGCCGGCGGCGCGAAAGGCGTCGGCCTTGCCGAAGTGCGGGTCGGCGATCACGAGCGCCCGCGCCCGCGGCCAGAACAGCGACCGGTCGGCCCGAACGACGAGCCGCTCGCCCGCGATTTGCACCTCGGCCGTCATTCCGCGCCCGCCCTTCCCTCCAGTTCGGCGGCCATCCGTCGGACCCGGTCGGCGAGCGTCTCGGACGACACCGCCTCGCGCATCCGCTCCACCAGCAGCGGGAACGCGAACGGCGTCGGCCGCGGTGGGTCGGTCACCACCACCCGGCTGACGGCGATGCGGTCGAGCGCCCGGCGCAGGCGCGTCACCTCGAACTGGCGGTCGAGCACCTCGCGGCGGGCCTGCCACAGCAGCAGGTTGCCCGGGTCGTGCTCGCGGAACACCTCGTAGAACAGGCCGCTCGACGCCTGCAACTGCTTCGCCGTCCGCCCCGCGTGCGGCAGCCCGGGGTTCACCAGCCCCGCCACCCGCGCCACCTCGCGGAACTGCCGCTTCGCCAGCTCCGCCGCGTTCAGCGACGCCATCACGTCGTCCGCCAGCCCGTCCGCGGCGAGCAGCGTCTGAAGCCCCGCGGCGTCGAGGTCGATCGGGTCGGGGGAGACGAGTTCGAACCCGTAGTCGTTCACCGCCAGGGTGAACGTCTGCGGCCGGCGGCGCGCCAGTCGGTAGGCCGCGAGCGCCGCGATCCCCTCGTGAACGAGCCGCCCCTCGAACGGGTAGACGAACAGGTGGTGCCCGTCGCGCGTGGTCAGGCGCTCGGCCACCACCTCGTCGAGCGCCGGGACGCGCGACCAGCGGGCCTGCACGTCCAGCACCGGCCGCACGGCCCGCATCTCGACGTCGGCGAACACGCCGCGGCGGGCGTCGTCGAGCTTCGCGCGCACGGCCGCGGACAGCTCGCCGCTCAGCGGCAGGCGGCTGCCGGACCAGCGCGGGTAGGTGTTCGCCGCGCGCCGCGCCAGCCGCACCCACACCGTCATCTCGTGGAGGCGGACGAACTCCAGCGTGCGGCCGGCGAACGTGAACCGGTCGCCCGGCTTCAGCCGCGCCGCGAACGACTCCTCGACCGTACCGAGCCGCCCGCCGCGCAGGAACCGCACCAGCAGCGTCGCCTCGGACGTGATGGTGCCGACGTTCTGCCGGTGCCGCCGGGCGACCTTCGCGTCGGGCACCCCGTACACGCCGTCCTGAAGTGCGACGCGGCGGTAGTCGGGGTACGCCCGCAGCGCCTCGCCGCCGCGGGTGACGAAGTCCAGCACCCACTCCCACTCGGCGTCGGACAGGTCGCGGTAGGCGTGGGCCGTGCGCACCTCGGCGAGCAGCTCGGCGGCGCGAAACCCGCCCGCGAGTGCGGAGCCGACGAGGTGCTGCGCCAGTACGTCGAGCGGCTTTTCGACGGCGTCGCGGCCCTCGGCGGTGCCGGCCCGCGCCGCGGCGACCTCGACCAGCTCGAAGGCGTGGGTCGGCACGCACGTCACGCGGCTCGTCTCGCCGGGCCGGTGGCCGCTGCGGCCGGCGCGCTGGAGCAGCCGGGCCACGCCCTTCGGGCTGCCGACCTGCACCACGCGATCGACCGGCGCGAAATCGACCCCGAGGTCGAGCGTGGACGTGCACACGACGCACCGCAGGGTGCCGGCGCGGAGGCCGTCTTCGACGAAGTCGCGGGCCTTGCGGTCGAGCGAGCCGTGGTGCAGCGCGAGCTGCCCGGCCCAGTCCGGCCGCGCGGCCAGCAGCGCCTGGTACCACGTCTCGCACTGCGACCGCGTGTTCGTGAACACCAGCGCCGTGCGGCCCTCGTCGATGGCCGCGACGACCTGCGGGAGCAGCGTGAGGCCGAG
Source organism: Gemmataceae bacterium (assembly GCA_046350095.1). Taxonomy (GTDB): domain Bacteria; phylum Planctomycetota; class Planctomycetia; order Gemmatales; family Gemmataceae; genus Urbifossiella. Next base: position 282,658 of record JAXMBA010000005.1, on the reverse strand, counting down.
GTGCCCCGCCCACGGGAAGCGCTCGACGCGCGGCGGCAGCACGGCGTCGATGACGACCGGCTTCGGGACGTGGCCGCGCACGACGCGGCCGGCCCGCCCCGTGCCGACGAGCGCCGCCAGGGCGTCGTCCAGGTTGCCGATGGTAGCCGACAGCCCCCAGGTCCGCAGGTGTGGCACGAACGCACGCAGCCGCGCCAGCGCCAGCTCGACGAGGACGCCTCGCTTCGAGCCGAACAGCTCGTGCCACTCGTCGCACACCACGCACAGCAGGCCGGCGAACTTGTCGCGGGCGTCGGGGTAGGTCAGCAGCAGCGACAGGCTCTCGGGCGTGGTGACGAGGACGCTCGGCAGCCGGGCCTTCTGCCGGGTGCGGGCGGAAGCCGGGGTGTCGGCGGTGCGGGTGCCCACGTCCCAGTCGAGGCCGAGCGGGCTGAGCGGGGCGGCGAGTGACAGCGCGGTGTCGGCCGAGAGCGCCCGCAGCGGCGTGACCCACAGGACCCGCAGCGGCGGCGTCGGCCGGGGCGGATCGTCCAGCGCTTCGAGCACGGGGCCGAGGAAGGCGGCGTAGGTCTTGCCGGTACCGGTGGAGGCGTGGACGAGGCCCGACTCGCCGGCGCGGTACGCGGCCCACGCCTCGCGCTGGAACGCGAACGGCTCCCACCCGCGGCGTACGAACCAGTCGTCGAACGACACCCGCTCGACCGGTTCGAGCGGCGGGTTCGGCGGCCGCGGCTTGCGGGGGCGTGGTATCCCCCTCACGGCGCGCCCCCGGTCACGGTCAGCAACGCCTTCACGCGGTCGAGCGTGTCGGCGTCGGCGGGCGTCTTGTCGGTCCGCCAGCGGAGCATCCGCGGGAAGCGCACCGCGATCCCCGACTTGTGCCGTGTCGAGGCCTGAATGCCTTCGAACCCGAGTTCGAACACCAACTCCGGCTTCACCGTGCGGACCGGTCCGAACCGCTCCAGCGTGTTCGCCCGCACGAACGCGTCCACCTTGCGGATCTCGGCGTCGGTGAGCCCGCTGTACGCCTTGGCGAACGGCAGCAGCTTGCCGCCGTCCCAGACGCCGAACGTGTAGTCGGTGTGCAGCCCGCTCCGCTTGCCGTGCCCCGGCTGCGCGTAGATCAGCACGGCGTCCACGGCGAACGGCTCGACCTTCCACTTCCACCAGTCGCCGCGGACCCGGCCGACGCGGTACGGCGACCCGCGGCGTTTTAGCATCATCCCTTCGACGCGCTTCTCCCGACTCGACCGCCGCTCGGCCGCGAGCGCCTCCCAGGTGTCGAACGTCAGCCGCGGCGACAGCAGCAGCGCCGGGTGGTTCAGCCGCGCTACCAGCGCTTCGATCCGGTCGCGCCGCTCGGCGAGCGGCGCCTCGCGCAGGTCGGCACCGCCCTCCTCAATCAGGTCGTAGGCCATCAGTACGGCGGGCACGTCCGCCAGCAGCTTCTTGCCGACCGTCTTGCGGCCGATGCGCTTCTGGAGGTCGGCGAACGGCAGCACGGCGCCGCCCTTCCACGGCAGGATTTCGCCGTCGAGGACGGTGCCGTCCGGCAGCGCGTCGGCGACGGCCGCGAGCTCCGGGTAGCGTTCGGTGACCAGCTCCTCGCCGCGCGACCACACGAACGACCGGCCGGCCCGGCGGACGACCTGCGCCCGGATGCCGTCCCACTTCCACTCCGCCTGCCAGTCGGCCGGGGCGCCGAGTGCCACGGGCTCGCCTTCGAGCGGGTGCGCCAGGAAGAACGGGTACGGCCGGCTGGCGTCGGCGTCGCCGCTGTCGGGGGCGACGAGCCCGGTGTAAAACTCGGCCGTCGGCTCCCACGCGCCCATGAGTCGGTGGGCGATCACGTCCGCCGGCAGCCCGCTCACCTGCGCCAGCGCTCGCACCACGAGTAGCTGCGACACGCCGACGCGGAACGCGCCGGTGATGAGCTTGTTCCACACGAACCGCTGCCGGGCGTCGAGCGCCGCCCACGCCGCGAGCACGTCGCCCCGCTGCGTCCCCTCCGGGAGCGTGCGCAGCGGCAGCAGGTGGTTCTCGACCCATTCCGCGAGCGGTCGGTCGGCCGCGGCCTCGGCCGGCGGGAGCAGCAGCGCGATCGTCTCGGCCACGTCGCCGACGTGGTGGTAGCTCTCGTCGAACAGCCACTCGGGAACGCCGGCGAGCTCGCGCGCCCACAGCCGGAGGCGCTTCGACGGCACGGCCTGCCGCGGCTTGCGGCCGCTGAGGAAGTACACGGCCCACGCGGCGTCGGCGGGGCGGGCGGCGGCGAGGTAGCGGGCCATCGCCGCGACCTTCTCGGCGGTGCGCGTCGTCTCGTCGAGCGCGGCGTACAGGTCGGCGAACGCTTTCATTGCGTCACCCCTGTCGCCGGCTCCGCGGCTTCCTCCTCGTCGCCGTAGCGGGTGGCGATCACGTCCGCGTCCAGGCCCAACTCGCGGAGGTGCCGCGCGAACACGCTGGCGAACCCGTGCGTCGCCAACACCCGCGTCGCGCCGGTGGCACGCGCCGCGGTCAGCAGGCCGGGCCAGTCGGCGTGGTCGGACAGCACGAACCCGCGGTCCAGCGCCTTCCGCCGCCGCGCCCCGCGGACCGCCATCCACCCGCTCGCCGCCGCCTCCGACGCCGGCTCGAACTTCCGCGCCCACACCGACCCCGCCGCCGACGGCGGGGCGATCACCAGCCCGCCCGCCCACGGCTTCGCCTTCCCCCGCGCCGCCACGACCTCGCCCACCGGCGTCGTCCGGGGCAGCTCGATACCGCTCGCGCGGTACGCCTGTGTCACCTTCTCGACGGCGCCGTGGGTGAAGATGGGGCCGATGGTCGCGTCCACCCCGGCCATCACGCGCTGGGCCTTGCCGAGCGAGTAGGCGTAGACGACGCTCGTCCGCCCGGCCGCGGCGTTCGCCCGCCACCAGGCGTTCACCGCCGCGAACAGCTCGGCCGGCTTCTCCCACCGGTAGATCGGCAGGCCGAACGTCGATTCCGTGATGAACGTGTGGCACCGCACCGGCTCGAACGGCGCGCACGTCGGGTCGGGGTCGAGCTTGTAGTCGCCGGTGACGACCCACACCTCGCCGCGGTGCTCGACCCGCACCTGCGCCGACCCCAGGACGTGACCCGCCGGGTGGAACGACACCCGCACTCCGGCGTGTTCCACGGCCTCGCCGTACGGCAGCGTGTCGATGACGGCCGCGTCGCCGAGGCGGGTGCGGAGGAGGTGCTTGCCGGCGTCGGCGGCGAGGTAGCGGCCGCAGCCCCAGCGGGCGTGGTCGGCGTGGGCGTGCGTCACCACCGCCCGCGGCACCGGGTTCCACGGGTCGATGTGGAACCCGCCGGCGGGGCAGTACAGGCCGTCGTCCGTCCGCGTCACCAGCGCTTCGCCCACGCTCACCCCCGACGTGCGACCCAATGATAGGTGCCACGGGGGGTGCAATTCCCACGCCGCCCGGCGCGGCCCGGCTGTTCACGCCCGGGAACGACTTCACCGCCCGTGAGGCACGGATCCAGGAAGGTCTCGAGTGTTCGCGGAATCCGTTACCACCGAGCGGAATTTGCTCCGTCGTGGTTCGGCGGACGGTGGCGGGCGAGTCGGAACTGCCCGCCAGCCACTCGACGGGACGACGTGGCACCACCTCCGGCCACAAATCGCTCCGCGGGGCGTACCCTAACCGAATGGCCACCCCCAACGTTACCCCCCCTACGGCTGGCCGGACGCAGGCGGTCATCGCCGCTGGGGCGGTGACCGCCCTGGTCGCGCACCTCGCCTGGCGGTGGCTCGGGTCGTCCACTGCCGACGCCGTGGTTCGCCCGGCCGACGTTCCGTTGCTCGTGGCGCTCGCCCTCGGCGGGGGCTGGCTCGTACTGGGGCTCCTTGCCCGCGTCGCCCGGGGCGAGTTCGGCTCCGACCTGTTGGCCGGCATCTCGATCGTCACGTCGGTCGTTCTCGGGGAGTATCTCGCGGGCACCCTGGTCGTGCTGATGCTCTCGGGCGGCGAGGCGTTGGAGGCGTACGCCGTCCGTCGGGCGTCGTCGGCCCTCGACGCGCTCGCCCGACGGATGCCGTCGGTCGCCCACCGGACGCGCGGCGGCACCCTCTCCGACGTCCCGCTGGCCGACGTGGCCGTCGGCGACCTGGTCGTGGTGTTCCCACACGAAACGTGCCCGGTCGATGGTACGGTGACCGACGGGCACGGGACGATGGACGAGTCCTACCTGACCGGGGAACCGTACCTGTTGGCGAAGGCCCCCGGTTCGGCCGTGTTGTCCGGGGCTGTCAACGGGGAGACCGCACTGACCGTTCGGGCCGAGCACCTCCCGGACGACTCCCGCTACGCCAAGATCATGCGGGTCATGCGTGCGTCGGAGCAGCGGCGGCCACGACTCCGCCGGCTCGGCGACAAACTGGGGGCGTGGTACACCCCGTTCGCGGTCGCCATCGCCCTGGCCGCCTGGGCGGCGAGCGGCGACCCGGTCCGGTTCCTGGCGGTGCTCGTCGTCGCCACCCCGTGCCCGCTCCTCATCGCCATCCCCGTGGCCATCATCGGGGCGGTCTCCCTGGCGGCCCAACGGGGGATCGTGATCAAGGACCCGGCCGTCTTGGAAGTGGTCGATTCGTGCCGGGTGGCGATCTTCGACAAGACGGGGACGCTGACCTACGGCCGGCCGGCACTGGTCGAGTTGACTCCGGCGGAGGGCTTCGCCCGGGCCGAGGTACTGCGACTGCTCGCGAGCCTGGAACGGTATTCCCGGCACCCCCTGGCCGGGGCCGTGCTGGACGCCGCAACCGCCGGGGGCGTTCAACTCGTGGAGCCGGCCGAGGTCGCCGAGCGCCCCGGGCAGGGGTTGGTCGGGGTCGTTGCCGGCCGCGCGGTCCGGGTGACCGGGCGGACGAAGTTGGAGGCGGGCGAGCCGGCGATCGCCAAACTCCTCCCGCCGACCGCGGGCGGGCTGGAGTGCGTCGTCCTGGTCGATGGCCGGTTTGCCGGCGTTGCCCGCTTCCGCGACCGGCCCCGGAGCGACGGGCGAGAGTTCATCCGGCACCTCGGGTCCAGGCACAACTTCGATCGGGTGCTGCTGGTGTCCGGCGACCGCGACAGCGAGGTCCGGTATCTCGCCGAGGCGGTCGGGATCACGGAGGTGTACGCCGGGCAGAGCCCGGAGCAGAAGGTGGAGATCGCGCGGCGGGAGACGCGGCTGTCGAAGACCGTGTACCTGGGGGACGGGATCAACGACGCCCCGGCACTGACCGCCTGCACCGTCGGGCTGGCGTTCGGCCAGAACAGCGACGTCACCGCGGAGGCGGCCGGCGCGGTGATCCTGGACGCCAACTTGAAGCGGGTGGACGAGTTCCTGCACATCAGCCAACGGCTGCGGGCGATCGCGCTGCAAAGTGCGGTGGGGGGAATCGCCCTGAGTGTCGGCGGGATGGTGCTGGCGGCCGCGGGCCTGCTGCTGCCGGTGGCCGGGGCGATCCTCCAGGAGGTGATCGACGTGCTGGCCGTCTTGAACGCCTTGCGGGTCGGGTTCCCCCCGAAGTCGCTCACCGACTATTGATACCGGCCCCGACCTCAGTGTTTGGGGTAGGCAGAAACGGCTTCGGCTGAAGGGACTTCGGTATTCTACCCGGCAGTGGGTCGGGCGGGAGTCGAACCCGCGCTGCCCCGCGTATCAGACGGGGGCCTTACCACTTGGCGACCGACCCGCCGCACCAGACAGCCGCCGCCGCCCCCGGGTTCGCGGACGCCGTGACGTACACCGCCCGCGTCGTCTTCCCCGTCGCCGGGCCGCCACTGCCGGGCGGCACGCTCACCGTCGCCGGCGACCGCATCCTCGCCGTCGAGCCGCGCGGCGCCCGAGCCGCCGACGCGGACCTGGGCAACGTCGCGCTGATCCCCGGGCTGGTGAACGCCCACACGCACCTCGACCTGAGCGGCGCCCGCGGCCTCGTCCCGCCGACCGACGCGGCGCACTTCGCCGACTGGCTCCGTGCCGTCATCGCCTACCGCCGCGGCCGCACGCCCGAGCAGGTGCAGGCCGACGTCCGCGCCGGCCTCGCCGAGGGGCTGCGGTTCGGCACGACGCTGCTGGGCGACATCGCCGCCGAGGGGGCGAGCTGGGACGCGCTCGCCGCGGCGCCGGTGCGGGCGGTCGTGTTCCACGAGCTGATCGGGCTGCCGCACGCCCGGGTCGTCGTCGGCGTCGCGGCGGCCCGGGCGTGGGTGGGTGGTCGGACTCCGACGCCGCTGTGTCGCCCGGGCCTGAGCCCGCACGCCCCCTACAGCGTCAACGTGCGGCTGCACAAGGAGGCGGCGAATCTGGCGCGCGAGAACCGGATTCCCGTCGCGGTCCACCTGGCCGAGTCGCCGGCGGAACTCGAGCTGCTCCGCCACCGCCGCGGGCCGCTCGTCGAGTTCCTGAAGCGGGTCGGCGTGTGGGAGCCCGACGGGCTGGCTCACGAGCACGAGGAGTGGCTGGTGCGCCGCCTCCGCCGCGCGCCCGACCTGTACGTCCACGCCAACTACCTGACCCCGACCCGCCGGCTGCCGCGGAGCGCGACGGTCGTGTACTGCCCCCGGACGCACGCGGCGTTCGGCCATCCGCCGCACCCGGTCCGCGATTTTCTGGCGCGCGGCGTCCGCGTCTGCCTCGGCACCGACGGCCTCGCGTCGAACCCCGACCTCGACCCGCTCGCCGAGGCGCGGTTCGTCCGCGCCCGCCGGCCCGACCTGCCGGCGGACGTGATCCTGAAGATGGTGACGCTGGCCGGCGCGGAGGCGCTCGGCTGGGCCGACGAGGCGGGGAGCCTGGCGGCGGGGAAGTCGGCCGACGCGGTGGCGGTGCCGCTGCCGGACCGCGACGCGGCCGACCCGCACGAGCTGCTGCTGGCCGACCACCCGGGCGAGAGACGGACGCTGTTCCGCGGGGCGTGGCGAAACTGACCGCCGCTCGCGGCAGAGCGGTCAGAAGTCCGGCGGTAGCGGCTGCCCGTCGTTGACGGTGACCGCGATCCGGCGGGCGGCGTCGGGCGCGCTCTCGCGGCCGAACCGGACGCTGCCGTCGGCCATCGCGAAGATGAACCCGTTCCGGTGGACCTGGCCGAGCTGCGGCAGCGGGCCGTCCTTCGAGTACGTCAGCTCCCGCGGCTGCGGCCACGGCACCGTCTCGCGCGCCTCCACCACCAGGAACGTCGTGCTCGTGCCGTCCGGGATCTGGCCGTTCCGGGGGTTGATGCTCAGCGGCGGGCGGCCGGGCGGGAACAGCGTGTCCGGCCCGGTGAACACCCGCGCGTGCGTCTGCTTCGTGTCCCCCGGGTCGGACGGGGAGATGAACACCGGCACCGGCACGTCGGCGTGCGGCCGGTTCTTGCCGTCGTCCCACGGCTGTGTCACCTCGAACTGGCGGTACAGGGTCTCCTGCTCCAGGAACGGCAGCAGGTGGACGCGCCAGCTCACGGGGCCGTCGGCCGCCGGGAGGCGGCCGTTCGTGTCGTGGTAGTTGTGGAAGGCGAGCGCCACCTGCTTGTAGTTGTTCATGTCCTTGGCCCGCGCCGCCGCCTCGCGGACCTTCTGCACCGCCGGCAGGAGTAAGGCGATGCCGATCCCGCCGCAGCAGAACAGGAACACGACCACAATGCCGACGATGGCCGCGACGCTCAGCCCCGCGACGGCCCCGCCGCCGCCCCCGCCGCTGGCCCGGCCGCGGCGCGGGCGGTCGTCGTAGTCGTAGTCGTCGTCGTCGCGCGGGCGGCGGCGCGGCGGGCGGTCGTCGTAGTCGTCGTCGGCGCGGCTCATGGGCGGGCTCCGGAGTCGAAGGCGGATTCTACCCGCTCACCCGACGAGGAGCCAGACGCCGAGCGCGACCGCCACGGCGAACCCGACGACGACCCCGGCGGCAATGAGGAGCTTGGCGCGCTTCAGCGCCGTCTGCTTCTGCGGCACGAACCGCTCGGGCCGGCCGAAGTCTGTCGCCGCCGCCGTCGGCGGTGGGGCCGCGTCGGCGGGGCACGCCGCGGTGTACCCGAGCGACAGCAGCAGCACCACCGGCCGGCACAGCGTGCGCGTCGGGAACGCCGTGAGGCGTGCGATCGAGTCGGTGAAGAAGAACCGCGCCCGCTCGCGGAACCGGTCGGCCTCGGCGCCGGCGGCGTGGCGCGCGGCGAGGCGGAGCACCTCGAACTTGCGCACGTCCTGCGCCGCCCACGTCTCGTTGGGGTATTCGAGAATTTCGGGTCGGCTCAGCGTCGGCACCTCGTGGTCGGCCATCCAGCGGGCGTAGTGCAGCAGGCTGGCGCGGCTGTAGGCGTACATCCGGTCCAGTTGCCCGAGCTCGGCTTTGTGGTCGAGGTACTTGCCGAGGCTGTGGAGGAACATCGTGTAGAACCAGCGGTTCTCCACGTCGAGGAGGTTGCGAGCCGGCACGTCGTCGGCCGGGTGGATCACGCGGCGGATCAACTGCTCGGCCTTCGCCAGGAACTTCGCGTCGCCGGTGAGTGTGTGGCCGACGAGCAGCGCCGCGAGGGAGTTGCCCGAGCCGCGGCCGGGGCCGTGGTACTCCGGGCCGCGGCTCTGGCTGGCGAGGCCGGTGTCGCCGCGGGCGAGCCAGCGGAAGACGGTCTTCGTACCGTCGTCCATGTCGATGACCCACTGCGCCAGCCCGACTGCGGCGGTGCGCGATTGTTCGCTGCCGGTGAGGTAGTAGTGGAGGGCGAGGCCCGCGGCGTAGTTCTGCTCGTTGCCGGGTCCGCCGCCGAGGGCGTAGACGTGTTTGGACTTCTTCGCCTTCGGGTCCTCGGGGTCGAGCCCCGCAGGGCCACCGAGGGTGCGGAGGAGTTTGGGGTACGAGCGGTGTGTGGCGGTGTCGGCGGGAGCGTAGTGATACGTGTGCCAGAACAGGCCGCCGTTGTACGCCGCCTTGTCGCTGGTGGTGTGGTAGATGTCGATGTCGGCGACGTGCGCGGCGAGGGCGTCCATGTGCTCGGCCCAGCGGGCGTCGCCGGAGCGGAGCAGCTGCACGCCGAAGCCGAACACGGGGTCGTACTGGTTGTTGTAGTGCGACACCATCGGCTCCGGGCCGCGGTCGTAGACGGCCTCGTGGTCGCCCCAGATGTCGCCGAAGTGGCGCCAGCCGTACTCGTCGATCCGCTCGCGCTTGTGGACGAAGGTGTCCGGCCCGTCGAGGGCGGCGCCGACGAGGGCGAGGTAGTCGCGGTGCGGATCGGTGCTTTGCGGCGTGAGGTACGGCACGGCGCCGGTGGCGGCGACCCACTCGGGCGGCAGCGTGACGCGCGGCGGCGTGCGGAACCACTCCAGAGCCTCGGCGGTGGCGTCGGCCCCGAAGGCGACGGCGAACGTGTGCGTTTTCTGCTCGCCGCCCTGCAACTCGTGCGGCTCGCCGCTCTGCTGCGGGAAGAGGCGCAGGGTGATGCTGTCGGCGGTGGCTTCGATTGCCTTGGGGAAGTTCTCCCAGAAGTGTTCCGTCGTGACGCCGAGGCCCGGCAGCAGCACGATCGGCGTGGCGCGGAGGCCGTTCTCGCCGTTGAGGCGGTAGCCGCGGAACGGCAGCGTGACGGTGCCGCCGCAGGTGACGTGGTTGCGGCTGTTCCAGTTGTCGCCGCCGCTGGACGCCTGGAACAACTCGAACGGCAGCTGGTAGTCGGCCACGGGCGCGCCTCGGTCCACGGAGCAGGTGGCGTGCGTTGCGACGGACGCGGGCAGCTTGAATGTAAACGCCGCGTCCTTCAGCCCTACCGAGCCGGGGTCGCCGAGGTCCCAGAGACCGCCGGGATGGTCGGCGCGGCGCGGGTTCCGCAGGGTGAACTCGACCCGCACGACGGCCGAGCCGGCGAAGAAGTGGAGCCGGGCCTCAAACTCGGCGAGGGTGTGCGCGTTCGGTTTCTGTACGGTGGGTCCGAGTCGGCCTCGCACCGCGACAACCACACGAAGCGGCCCTTCGTCTTCAACGTCAACCTGCCACGGCTCGGCCACCCACGGCCGTCCCTCGGCGTCGTGCGCGAGAAATCCTATCTGCCCTGGTTTCAGGAGGGGTTGCCCGTCGTGCGTGACGGCGAACGGGAATTGTGCCTCTTCGACCCACCCCTTGAACCGCGCGACCCCGAAATACGTCGCGCCGATCTTCAAAGCTACGCCGTCGGGCGTCTCAGTGTACCTTACCAACTGATCGAACGGAGTTCGGTTACCCACTTCCGCCGTGTACAGCCCCGCGTCGGCCTCCGCGATCCAGTCGAGCAGCACCCACCGGGCGGAGCCGTCGGCCCAGCGGTCGGTCACCTTCGCTTGCAGTGGAACCGGCCGGCCGGCGGCGTCGGTCAGGACCAGCCGCGCCGCGTCGGTCACGACGCCGCGCGGCCACGGGACGCCGGCCGTCACCGGGCCGCGGCCGGCGGCGGGGGTGGTCACCGTCAGCACGCAGCGGGGCGATTCCACGGGGCCGCCTTTCGTTCGGGAGGCGCTGTAGTATAGTTCGGTGCTCCGTCCGGCCCGGGGGGTGTGTGAAGCAGACGCTGTTCATGGCCGCCCTGACGGGGTTCGCGGTCGTCGGGTCGTTCGCCAGCACCCCGTTCGTCGGGTTCTGCGTCTACGTCCTCTACGCCGTCCTCCGCCCGCAGTACATGTGGCAGTGGTCGCTCCCCCAGGGCGTCAACTGGTCGCTGTACGTGGCGCTGGCCACCATCCTCGCCACCTGCGTGTTCGGCCCGCGCCCGCCGCGGCCCGCGCCCGGCCGGCTGCCGCCGAGTCGCGTCACGGTGGCCCCGCTGCACGTCGCCATGTTCCTGTTCGGGCTGTGCCTCGTCGCCAGCTACTTCACCGCGCGCGTGCCCGAGGCCGGCGACCGCATGGTCGGCGACTACTGGAAGATGTTCCTGATGTTCGGCGTCGGCGCGGTGGTGACGCGGTCCGTCGGGCAGGTGTGGGCGCTGTACCTCACGTACACCCTGTCGCTGGCGTACATCGCGTACGAGGTGAACTTCCTGTACTTCCGGCACGGCTACCTCGGCATCGCCACGAACGGCTACGGCGGGGCCGACAACAACGGCGCCGGGATGCTCCTGGCGATGGGCGTGCCGCTGTGCGCGTTCGCCTGGGAGTCCACCACCCGGTGGTGGCGGTGGGCGTTCGCCCTGTTCGTCCCCGTCATCCTCCACGCCGTGCTGATGACGTACTCCCGCGGGGCCATGGTCGCCCTCATCGCCGCCGCCCCGTTCTGGATTCTGCGCGGCCGCTACCGCAAGCCGAAGATCGCCCTCGGCGTGTGCGTGCTGGCGTGCCTGCCGTTCCTGGCCGGGCAGGAGATCCGCGACCGCTTCTTCTCGGTCAAGAAGTACCAGGAGGACGACAGCGCCAACAGCCGGCTCACGAGCTGGAAGATCGGCCTCCAGATCGCCAGCGAGAACCCGGTGTTCGGCGTCGGCATCCGCAACTCGCCGCTGCTCACGTACGCCTACGGCGCCGACATGGAAGGCCGCGTCATCCACAGCCAGTACATCCAGATCGCCGCCGACAACGGGTACGTCGGCCTGGCCTGCTACCTGGCCGTGGTCGGGCTCGCCATGTGGGACCTGGAGAAGGTGATCCGCCGGTCCCGCCCGCTCGGCGACCCCGACTCGGTGCGCGCCTACGTGTCCGCGGCCGGGTTCCAGGGGGCGATCGTCACGTTCCTGGTGGGGGCGACGTTCCTGTCGGCCGAGGCGTTCGAGCCGCAGTACTGGCTGTTCCTCGCCGCCGCCCAGCTGCGGCTCGCGTACTTCGCCGCGCCGGTTCCCGTCACGCCCGCCCGGAGCTGAGCTGCGATGCGGCTGTCGATCTACACGTGCGTCCGCGACGGGTTGTACCACGACTACCACGTCGTGCAAATGCTCCGCCACCACCTCGCGCTCGCCGACGAGATCGTCGTCCACGACGGCAACTCGACCGACGGCACCGCCGAGGCCGTCGCCGCGATCGGCTCGGAGAAGGTGAAGCTGTTCCGCTCCGACTGGGGGAAGCCGACCGGCCTGGACTGGATCACGAACTTCAAGAACGCCGCCCGACAGCGCTGTACCGGCGACTGGGCCGTCAACCTCGACTGCGACGAGTTCCTCCCCGAGTGGGACTTCGGGCCGTTCCGCGAGTGGCTGGCGCAGGCGCCGCCCGACGCCGACGTGCTGCCGCTGCGGATCATGAACTTCTACGGCAGCTACCGCGTGTACCACCGCCACCCGGAAAAAGTGCCGTGGCCGGACGTGAAGTGGAACGTCCACCGCAACACGCCCGACATCGAAGTCTACAACGACGGGTCGAACGTCCGCCGCGTCGGCGAAACGGCGACGCGCCCGGCGGTGGAGGCGAAGTTCGCCGTCCACCACTTCGGGTTCGTGCGGAACCCGGCCCGGCTGCGGCAGAAGTGGCGGAACGTGCTGGCCAACCTGTACGCCCGCCGCGACGGCAAGCCCACCACCCGGTTCGGCCTGCCGACGTTCCTGTTCGACCTGTTCCCGCACCGCTGGAAGGACCCGCAGTTCCTGCCCGATTTGGCCGTGTACGACGGCCCGTACATCACCCCGGTGCGCGACGACCCGGCCGAGTTCACCCGCGACAAGGACTCGCTGTACCAGCTGCTCCGCGCGAAGGCGGACTGACCCTCCCGAGGATCGTTGCGTGTCCCTCCCGTCCGCCCTGCTCGGCCCGGTCCGCCGCATGACCACGGCCGCCCGCCACGGCTGGGGGCCCGCGCGCCTGGCGGACCACGCCATCCGCCGCCACCAGGCCGTGCAGCGCCTCCCCGAACTGGCCGGCCTCGTGAGCATGGTCGCCGCGCTGAAGCCGACCGTGGTGGTGGAAGTCGGCACGCGCCACGGCGGCACCTTCTCGTGCTGGCCGCCCGTCGCCGCCGCCGGCGCCCTGCTCGTGAGCATGGACCTGCCCGCCGGCTCCTTCGGCGGCGGCTCCGGCGACCCCGTGCTGGCGCGGCTGGCCGAGTTCCTGCGCCCGGGGCAACGACTCGAAACCCTCCGCCAGGACTCGCACCTCCCCGCCTCGCGGGAGTGGCTGGTGGGCGTGCTGGCCGGCCGGCCGATCGACTTCCTGTTCCTCGACGGCGACCACTCGCTCGCCGGCATCCGTCAGGACTTCGAGACGTACGGCCCGCTCGTGCGGCCGGGCGGGCTGGTGGCCTTCCACGACATCCTGCCCGACCCCGGGAACGCGCACATCCAGGTGCCCGAGTTCTGGGCCGAGCTGCGCGGCCGGTACGCCGCCCGCGAGTTCATCGACCCGCCCGGCCGCACGACCGGCGGCATGGGGATCGGGGTGGTTCGCGTATGACCCGCTCGCTCCGCGTCGGGTTCGTCGTCCACGTCATGCAGGTGGCCGGCGCCGAGGTGCTCGTCCGCGAGACGGTGGCGCGCCTCGCCGGCCGTGTGCAGGCCACCGTGTTCTGCCTCGACGCGGTCGGCCGTATCGGCGAGGAGATGCAGGCGGAAGGCGCCGACGTGGTCGCCTTCGGCCGCCGCCCCGGCCGCGACTGGGGCGTCGCCCGCCGCCTCGCCGCCGCGGCGCGGGAGCGTGGCATCGAGGTGATGCACGCCCACCAGTACACGCCGTTCTTCTACTCGGCTCTGGCGAAGCTGCTCAACCCCCGTTGGCGGCTCATCCTGACCGAGCACGGCCGCCACTACCCGGACCGCGTCTCGCCGCTGCGGCGGGGGGTGAACCGGCTGGTCCTCGACCGCCTCGCCGACGCCGTGACGGCGTGTTGTCACTTCAGCGCCGCGGGGCTGACGAAGACGGACGGGTTCCGCGGCAGCCGTATCGAGATCGTCGAGAACGGCATCGACGTGGACCGCTACGGCCCCGCGGCGGACGCCGCGGCGCAGAAGGCGGCGCTCGGCCTCGACCCGACGCAGCAGTACATCATTCACGTGGCGCGGCACCACCCGGTGAAGGACCAGGCGACGCTGCTCCGCGGCTTCGCCGCCGCGGAGCTGGAGGGCGTCGAGCTGCTGCTGGCCGGCGACGGCCCGCTCCGCGAGGAACTGGAATCCCTGGCGGCGCGGCTCGGCGTGCGGGAGCGGGTGCGCTTCCTCGGCATCCGCACCGACGTGGCCGAGTTGATGCGCGCGGCGGACGTGTTCGCACTCACGTCGGTGAGCGAGGCGGCGTCGCTGACGCTGCTGGAGGCGATGGCGACCGGGCTGCCGTCGGTGGTGACGGACGTGGGCGGCAACCCCGAGCTGGTGCGGCACGAGCGCGAGGGGCTGCTGGTCCCGCGCGGCGGCGCGGCCGGGTGCGCCGCCGCCTTCCGCCGGCTGTTCGCCGACCCCGCGCTCGCGGCCCGGCTCGGCGCCGCGGCGCGCGTTCGGGCGCAGGCGCGCTACCGCCTCGACCGCACCGTGGACGAGTACTTCCGCCTGTACTGCCGCCTCGCCGGACGCACGCCGTGAACACCGCCCGAGAATCCGCGAAGCGCCTCGCCCGCGCCGCCGCGTTCGTCGCGGTGCTGCCGGTGTTGCTGCACTACTGGTTCTGGTCGCTCGTCGTCGGTCGGCACACCGCGTTCCGCGGCGCCGTGCAGTTCGTGTCGCTCCTCCCCGGGCTCCCCGGCGTCTACATGCGGGGCGCCTTCCTGAGCCGAACGCTCGCCGGGTGCCACCCGTCGGCGCGGGTCGAGTTCGGCGCCCTGTTCTCGGAGCCCGGCGCGACGCTCGGCGCGGGGGCGTACGTCGGCCCGCGCTGCGTCCTCGGCCTCGTCCGCGTCGGGAAGGACGCACTGCTGGCGTCCGGCGTGCAGGTGCCGTCCGGCGGCAAGACGCACCGCTTCGACGACCCCGACGTGCCGATCCGCGACCAGGGCGGCGACCTGACGCTCGTCACCATCGGCGACGGCGCATGGATCGGGGCCGGGGCCATCGTGCTGGCCGACGTCGGCAAGGGCACCGTGGTCGCTGCCGGGTCGGTGGTGACCAAGCCGCTACCGGACTTCGTGGTGGCCGCCGGCGTTCCCGCGAAGGTGCTGCGGCCGCGGTTCGGGGGCGCCCCCGATGCCTGACCCGGCGCCGCTCGTGGTCTTCTCCGACGACTGGGGCCGGCACCCGTCGAGCTGCCAGCACCTGATCTCGCACCTGCTACCGACGCGGCCCGTGGTGTGGGTGAACACGATCGGCACCCGCCCGCCGCGGCTCGACCGCGCGACACTGGCGCGGGCGGTCGAGAAGCTCAAGCAATGGGGCCGCGCGCCGCACCCGCCGCGTGAGCCGCAGGGGCCCGCGCCTCGGGTGCTCAACCCGCGGATGTGGCCGTCGTTCCGCGGCCGCCTCGCCCGCGGGCTGAACCGCCGCGTCCTCGGCCGCGCCCTCCGCGCCGCGGTCGCCCACCTGCCGGCGCCGCCGGTCGTCGTCACCACCCTGCCGATCACCGCCGACCTCGTCGGCACGTTCCCCGCGGCGCGGTGGGTGTACTACTGCGTGGACGACTTCGCCGTGTGGCCCGGCCTGGACGGCCGCACGATGCGCGACATGGAAGCGGAGCTGGTGACGAAGGTGGACGCCGCCGTCGCCGTCAGTGAAAACCTGCAGCTGCACCTGGAGAAGCTCGGTCGGCCGTCGCACCTGCTGACGCACGGCGTCGACCTCGACCACTTCCGTCGCACGCCCGAAGGGCTGCCCGAGTCGCTGCGCGGCCTCGACGCGCTGCCGGGGCCGCTGGTCGTGTTCTGGGGCGTGATCGACCGGCGGATGGACACCGAGTTCGTGCGGGCGGTCGCCGCTTCGCTCGAAGTCGGGACCGTCCTGCTGGTCGGCCCACAGGACAGCCCCGACCCGACCCTCTTGACGCTGCCGCGGGTGGCGACGCTACCGCCCGTGCCCTACGCCCACCTGCCGGCGCTGGCGGCGCGGGCGGGCGTGCTGGTGATGCCCTACGCCGACCTGCCGGTGACGCGGGCCATGCAGCCGCTGAAACTCAAGGAGTACCTGGCCACGGGGAAGCCGGTCGTGGTCCGCGAGCTGCCGGCGACGCGCGACTGGAGCGACTGCCTCGACGCGGCGGCGACGCCGGACGCGTTCGCGGCGGCGGTGCGCGAGCGGCTGGCGACGGGGGTACCGGCGGTGCAGGCGGACGGCCGGAAGCGGCTCGACGCCGAGGGGTGGGCGGCGAAGGCCGCGCAGTTCGCGGCGTGGCTGGACGGGTAGGTCGCTACACCACCCCGTGCCGCGCCAGCGCCGCGGCGAGTTGTTGTGCCGTGCGTTCCCACGTGAACCGCGCCGCCCGCGCCGCGGCGAGCGCCCCCAGTTCCGCGGCGCGGCCCGGGTCGGCCGCAATCTCCCGCATTCGCTCGATCACGTCGCCGTCATCCACGTCGGCCCAGCGGCCGGCGTACACCGCGTTCCGCGCCTCCACCAGGCGGTGCGGCAGCTCGTAGCCCACGGTGCCGTCGAAGAACGCGCCGACGCCGCCGAACGCCGCCGACACCAGCGGCCGGCCGCACGCCATCGCCTCCAGCAGGTGCAGCCCGAAGCCTTCGCCGTGCGACAGGCTCACGAACGCCGTCAGGCCGTGGTACCACGCCGCCAGCTCGGCCGCGCCGAGCGTGTGCCGCGTCACCTCGACGCGCGGGTCGCCGTGCGTATTGACCGGCGGCGACGCGGGCGTGATCTTCACCCGCAGGCGCACGGCGGCGTCGGCCGGGAAGGCGCGGACGAACACGTCCACGACGCGCTGCACGTTCTTCCGCAGCCCGCCCTCGTCGAGTGCCCCCGCGGTGCCGAACACGACCGGCCCGCCGGCCGGCGCCGGCGCGAACGCCGCCGGGTCGTGGCCGAGCGGCACGACCTCAACCGGGACCCGCACGCCGTTCGCGCGGAAGCACGCGGCGCCCCACGCGCTCGGCACCACGACGAGGCGGCAGCGGTTGAGCGCTGCCACGGCGCCCGGCGGCAGCGTGTCGGTCTCCCACATCGTGTACGCGACGGAGCGGCCGCACGGGGCGAAGCGGTGGAGCAGGTGCGGCGGCGCCGCGACGAGTCGCGGCGCGGCGGAATCGGCTTCGGGGAGCGCGAGCAGTGACACCACAGCCGTCGGGTCGCGGACGACGTTGACGCCGCGAGCGAGCAGGCCGCGGGCGACCTCGAGGACGACGTGGTCGTAGCCGCCGGGCTTCAGCGCGATGCCGGCGAGGGCCAGCGGCGGGCCGCCGCGCTGGGGCACGGCGGCGGGGCGCTCGCTGAGTAGCTTCGCGGCGAACTCGCGGACGCGGCCGCGGGCCAGCAGCCGGCCGCCGCGGACGAGCGCCGGCCACAGCGCCCCGACGGTCCGCACCGCCCGCCACTTCCGCCGCACCGCCCGCGCCACGCCCATGCCCGCCCCCCGCGACGGCGCACAGGGTGCGGCAACCCGGCCGGGGTGTCAAGGCGAAGGCGCGTCCGGCTGGCCGAAGCCCTCGTCGGCGAGGAGCGCGAGCATCCCCCAGAAGCCGCACACGGCGCCGGGGATGCAGCACAGGTGCGGCACGTTCAGCGCCGCCGCGGCGCACCCGAGCTGCGCCAGCCGGTAGCCCTTCCGCCGGACCAGGCACACGCCGCCGGCCGTGCTCAGCGCCGCCAGCCCCATCGCCGCCGGCCACACCCACGTCAGCCTCGGCGCCAGCTCGGCCGCGGCGCGGTCGTCCTCCGCCTCGTCGCCCTCCACGGCCGGCGGCGCCAGCCCCAGCTGGCGCACGCCCGGCAGCCGCTCCTTCAGCCACTCCTTGCCGCCGTCCGGGCCGCGCAGGAAGTCGGACAGCACCAGCGCGTTCGCCACGAACGACACCACGCCGACGAGGACGAGGCCGGCGCCGGCGAACCGGAGCATGACGCGGTTCCGCTGCGGCGACGGGCCGCGGACCCGCGGCGTCGCCGACAGCAGCACGGGCTCGGTGAGCCGGCCGCCCTCGCGGACGGGGGCGGTGAACGTGGCCTTGCACTCCGGGCACTGCACCGTCTGGCCGAGCCAGTCGGTCGGCACGCGGACGGTGTGCCGGCAGGCCGGGCAGGCGATGACTTCGGTCGGCGTCATGCGGATGAACGTGGTGAAGGAGGAGGGGGCAAGTGTCGTTGCCGCTTGCGGCTTCGCGCTGGGAAGCGCGAAGCCGCAAGCGGCAACAGACCTCGAAGTCGCTTACCCGACGATGGTCGGCTTCGCCAGCGGCACCTGGCACAGGTGCTGGACCGGGTCGGGGCGGCGCGGCATCAGCAGCTTCGCGGCCAGCGCCGTCCACCCGGTCTGGTGGCTCGCCCCCAGGCCGCTGCCGTCGTCGCCGTGGAAGTACTCGTAGAAGAGGACGTGGTCGCGCCAGTGGGCGTCGGCGTACTTCGAGTGCCACCCGAACGCCGGCCGGCGGCCGTCCGTGCCGCGCAGGAACAGCCCGGCCAGCCGGGCCGACAGGTCGTCCGCCACGTCCTCCAGGCTCGCCTTCTTCCCCGAGCCCACCGGGTGCTCGACCTGGAAGTCCGGGCCGTAGTAGTGGTGGAACTTCTGGAGGCTCTCGATGAGCAGGTAGTTCACCGGGAACCACACCGGCCCGCGCCAGTTCGAGTTGCCGCCGAACAGCCACGAGTCGGAGTCGCCGGGGACGTACTTCACGCCCAGCGTGTCGCCGTTGAGCGTGAACGTGTACGGGTGGTCCTTGTGGTACTTCGACAGCGCCCGCACCCCGAACGGCGACAGGAATTCCTCCGGGTCGAGCATCCGCCGCAGCAGCTTCTTCATGCGGCTGCCGCGCAGCAGGCTCAGCAGCCGCCGCTCGCCCACGCCGGCCTCGTTCCACCGCGACACGAGCGCCGCCAGGTCCGGGCGCTGGTTCAGGAACCAGTCCATGCGGCGGGTGAAGTCCGGGAGCCGCTTCATCGTCTCGGGTTCGAGCGTCTCGACGGCGAACAGCGGGATGAGCCCCACCATCGACCGCACCCGCAGCGTCACCGGCGCGTGGCCGTCGCAGTGGAGCTGGTCGTAGTAGAAGCCGTCGGCCTCGTCCCACAGGCCGCGGCCGGTGCCGCCGAAGTCGGCCATCGCCTCGGCGATGTGGAGGAAGTGCTCGAAGAACTTGCTCGCCAGGTCCTCGTACACCTTGTTGTGCAGCGCCAGCTCCAGCGCCATCCGCAGCATGTTCAGCGAGAACATCGCCATCCACGCGGTGCCGTCGGCCTGGTTGATGTACCCGCCGGTCGGCAGCGGCTTGCTCCGGTCGAACACGCCGATGTTGTCGAGGCCCAGGAACCCGCCCTGGAACAGGTTCCGCCCCTGCGCGTCCTTGCGGTTCACCCACCACGTGAAGTTCAGCAGCAGCTTGTGGAACACGCGCTCCAGGAAGGCGACGTCGCCGCCGTCGCCGCGGCGCTTGCGGTCGATCTGGAAGACGCGCCACGTCGCCCAGGCGTGGACGGGCGGGTTCACGTCGGAGAAGTTCCACTCGTAGGCCGGGAGCTGGCCGTTCGGGTGCATGTACCACTCGCGCGTCAGCAGCACGAGCTGGCTCTTGGCGAACTCCGGGTCCACGAGCGCGAACGGGATGCAGTGGAACGCCAGGTCCCACGCCGCGTACCACGGGTACTCCCACTTGTCCGGCATCGAGACGACGTCGTCGTTGTACAGGTGCTCCCAGTCGCCGTTGCGCACCTTGCCGCGGCCCGGCGGCGGCTTCGGCGGGAGCGGGTCGCCCTTCTCCCACGTCGTCACGTCGTAGGCGTAGAACTGCTTCGTCCACAGCAGCCCGGCGAACGCCTGTCGCTGCACCAGCTTCGCGTCCTCGTCGTCCAGCCCGTCCTGAAGTTCGGCGTAGTAGGCGTCCGCTTCCGCCTTCCGCGCCGCGACCACGGCGTCGAAGTCGGCGAACGGGTCGGCGATGGCCTGCCCCGGCATGTCGGGCGCCAGCAGCAGCCGGGCGCGGACCGTGACGGACTTCCCCGCGGGGACGGTGAAGCGGTACCAGCCGCCGACCTTCGTCCCCTCGCCCATCGGGTTCACGGCCTTCACGTCCTGGTGGACGATCCGCTCGTGGAAGGCGTCCTTGAAGAAACCCGTGTCGGGCGAGCCGAACAGCAGTGGCGTGTTCGTCTCGTTCTCGGTGAACAGCAGGTCGGGCTCGCCGTCGAAGTGGAGGCGGAAGTCGAGCCAGCTGGGGTGGTCGAGGTGCGCCGCGGCCGGGCCGCACCGGCTGACGCGCGGCTTGGCGACGCCGTCGGACCAGCTCCAGGTGTTCCGGTACCACGCCTGCGGGACGACGTGCAGCTCGGCGGCGTCCGGCCCGCGGTTGTGGGCCGTCACCGTCATCAGCACGTCCATCGGCGCCGCCTTCGCGTACTCGACCTCCACGTCAAAGTAGCGGTCGTCGTCGAAGATGCCGGTGTCCACCAGCTCGAACTCGGGCTCCAGGCGGGTGCGGCGGCGCGACTCGCTCAGGAGGAGGCTGTAGGGGAACTCGCCCTGCGGGTACTTGTACAGGAACCGCATGTACGAGTGGGTCGGCGTGCTGTCGAGGTAGTAGTACTGCTCCTTGACGTCCTCGCCGTGGTTCCCCTGCTCGTTGGTGAGGCCGAACAGCCGCTCCTTGAGGAACGGGTCGGCGCCGTTCCACAGCGCCAGCGACAGGCAGAGGCGCTGGCGGTCGTCGGACACGCCGGCGAGGCCGTCCTCGCCCCAGCGGTAGGCGCGGCTGCGGGCGTGGTCGTGCGGGAAGTAGTCCCACGCGTCGCCGCGCGGGGAGTAGTCCTCGCGGACGGTGCCCCACTGCCGCTCCGCGAGGTACGGCCCCCACTTCTTCCACCACGCCGTCTTCGACTCGGCCTCGGCCAGGCGGGCGCGCTCGGGATTCATCCGGTCCTCTCGGCTCGGCGGTGTGCCTTCGATGGTAGGCAGTCGGGGGGACGTGCCAAGTTCCGGCGCGCGGATTCGGGGCGGGAACGGGCCGCGGCGTGCGGGTTTTCAGGCCGAAGGCCTGACAGCCCTCAGCCCAGGGCAAGGCCCGAAGGGCCGCCGCCCTGGGTACGGGGTGCGGAGGGGCCGTGCAGGCTGAAGGCCTGCGAGCCGGCTCGCAGGCCTTCAGCCTGCGGGGTGATTCGACATGCGAACCCAGGGCGGCGGCCCTTCGGGCCTTGCCCTGGGCTGAGGGCTGTCAGGCCTTCGGCCTGTAAACCCGGACATGAGCACGAGCGCGACACCCGGCCCCTGACGGGGCTCGGCTCGCCGGCTACGCCCCCCGGGCCGCCCGGTAGCGGCGGATCAGCGCGTTCGTGGACGAGTCGTGTTTCAACTCGCCGTCCCCGCTCAGCTCGGGCACGATCCGCTGGGCCAGCACCTTCCCCAGCTCGACGCCCCACTGGTCGAACGAGCCGATGTCCCACACCACGCCCTGCGTGAACACGCTGTGCTCGTACAGGGCGATCAGCGACCCCAGCGCGAACGGCGTCAGCTTCTCCACCACCAGCACGTTCGACGGCCGGTTGCCGGGGAACGTCTTGTGCGGCACCAGCGCTTCCGCCACGCCCTCGGCCCGCACCTCGTCGGCCGTCTTGCCGAACGCCAGCGCCTCGGCCTGCGCCAGCACGTTCGCCGTCAGCAGGTCGTGGTGCCGGCCGACCGGGTTGAGCGACTTCGAGAACATCAGGAAGTCGCAGGGGATCAGGTTCGTGCCCTGGTGGATCAGCTGGTAGAAGCTGTGCTGCCCGTTCGTGCCCGGCTCGCCCCAGTACACCGGGCCGGTCGCGTAATCGACCTCGGCGCCGGCCAGCGTGACGCGCTTGCCGTTGCTCTCCATCGTCAGCTGCTGGAGGTACGCCGGGAACCGCTTCAGGTACTGGTCGTACGGCAGCACCGCCACCGACTGCGCGCCGAAGAAGTCCACGTACCACACCGTCAGCAGCCCGAGAAGCACCGGCAGGTTTTGCGCGAACGGGGCCGTGCGGAAGTGCTCGTCCATGGCGCGGAAGCCGGCCAGCATCTCGCGGAAGCCGTCGGGGCCGGCGGCGAGCATCGTGCTGAGACCGATCGCCGAGTCCATCGAGTAGCGGCCGCCGACCCAGTCCCAGAAGCCGAACATGTTCGCCGTGTCGATGCCGAACTTCGACACCTCCGCCGCGTTCGTGCTGACGGCGACGAAGTGCTTCGCCACCGCCGCGTCGTCCTTCAGCGTGGCGAGCAGCCACGCCCGCGCGGTGGCGGCGTTCGTCATCGTCTCCTGCGTCGTGAACGTCTTGGAGGAGACGATGAACAGCGTCTCGGCGGGGTCCAGGTCGCGGACGGCCTCGGCGAAGTCTGTGCCGTCCACGTTCGAGACGAAGCGGAAGGTGCGGGTGCGGTCCGTGTAGTGCCGCAGCGCCTCGTACGCCATGACCGGCCCGAGGTCGCTGCCGCCGATGCCGATGTTCACGACGTTGCGAATGACCTTGCCGGTGTGGCCCTTCCACTCACCGCTGCGGAGGCGGTCGGCGAACGCGGCCATGCGGTCGAGCGTCTCGTGGACGTCGGGGACGACGTTCTTGCCGTCCACCATCACGGAGCTGCCGCGCGGCGCCCGCAGGGCCGTGTGGAGGACGGCGCGGCCCTCGGTGACGTTGATCTTCTCGCCGGTGAACATCGCCTCGATGCGGCCGCGCAGCTGGCACTCGTCGGCGAGTTGCAGCAGCAGGTTCAGCGTCTCGGCGGTAACGCGGTTCTTGGAGTAGTCGAGGAAGACGCCGGCGGCCTCGGCGGTGAGGCGCTCCCCGCGCGTTGGGTCGGCGGCGAACAGCTCGCGGAGGTGGGTGGTCTGGACGGCGGCGTGGTGCGCCCGGAGGGCGGCCCACGCCGGCAGGCGGGTCAGGCGGGCGGCGGTCATGGCGACTCCGGGTGTGAGGTGTTATCGCATCTGCTGCTGCCGCTGGGCCATCGCCAGCAGCGGGAGGAGGAACACGAACGCGCCGATCAGGTACTGCACCACTCCGATCAGGTAGAGCGTCACCGGGTGCTTCACGTCGTCCCACCGGCTGATGGCGTAGTACAGCGAGTAGAACGGGATGAACAGGTTCAGCAGCAGCTGGTCCACGCCCTCCTTCGCGGACAGCACCAGGAACCAGATCGACCCGCCCATCATGAGGACGAAGCCCCACGCGGTCAGGAGGCCGCCGCCGAGGCCCGGCACGGCCAGCGCCAGCAGGCCCAGCAGCACCGTGATGACGGCGTTCTCGGCCAGCCGGCCGAGCGGGCCGCGGTACCAGTCCGGCAGCCCGCCGCCGCCGCCGCGCGACTTCCGCCGCTTCTTCGGCTTCGGCTTCGACCGCCGCGACGGGCGATCGTCGTCGTCGTCGTCATCCCGCGGCCGGCGGCTGCGGCTTACCGGCTCGTCGTCCTCGTCGTCGTCCCGCGAGCGGCGGCGGGCCGGGCGGCGGTCCTCGTCGTCGTCGTCCCGCGGCCGGCGGCGGGCCGGGCGGTCGTCCTCGTCGTCGTCACGATCACGCCGGGATCGCGGCGCGGGTTCCTCCGGCTCGGCGTCGGCGGGGACCAGGAACTTGAGCGAGCACGCCGGGCAGACGCACGGCTTGCCCGCGGCCGTAGCGGGGACGCCGAGCGTCTTGTCGCACCCGGGGCACACCAGCCGCAGCACGCCAGGCTTGGCGGCGCCGCGCGGCGAGGGGATGTCGAAGATCTCGCGGCAGTGCGGGCAGCGGCCGGTCTCGCCGGCGGTCGAGTCGGGCGAGGTGAGCGGCTCGCCGCAGCTCTGACACTTGAAGCGGATCATGGGGCGCCTGCGGGGGGAGGACGCTTCCCGTTCTATCGGACCGGCCGCAGCACGACCTGTCGCAGGTCCATCACCGCGACGCCGGGCTTGGTGCGGGCGCGGACCGTCAGCTCGTGCCGGCCGCTGCCGGGGAGCCGCAGCACGCCCACGTCGCGGGCCTCGAACGCCTGGAAGCCGCCGGTGTCCTTCACCGTGAACGTCAGCTTCGAGTCGCCGACGGCCAGTTCCACCTCGGCGCCGCCGCTCCCCTTGCCGCAGCCCTGGAGCACCTCGACGCGGTACTCGCCGGCCGCGCCCGCCGTGAACGGGAACGCCGCGTGGTCGTCCTGCCGCACCCAGAAGCCGAGCGTCTCCTTGTGCGGCAGCGGCTCGTACCGCAGCATGGTGCCGTACACCTGCGCCGTGCGGGCGTGCAGCGTGAACACGCCGTTCCCGTTCGCGGGGTTCGGCCGGTAGTCGGGGTTCGGCGTCGGCATCTTCGCGCCCACGCCCTTGCGCCACGCCTCCAGCTTCGCGGCGAGTTCGGCCACCACCTCGGGCCGGGCGGCGGCGAGGTTGTTGCTTTCCGACTGGTCCCGCGACAGGTCGAACAGCTCGCGCCGGTTCGTCTCGTAGAACTCGACGAACTTCCACGGCCCGCTGCGGACGGCGCCGCCGGGCCGCGAGCCCTGGTTGGCGTAGTGCGGGTAGTGCCAGAACAGGTCGCGCGCCGCCGGCGCCTGGCCGCGGAACAGCGGCAGCAGCGAGGTGCCGTCTGCGCGCGGGTCGGGTGTAACCCCGCACGCGGCGACGATGGTCGGCGTGAGGTCGATGCTGTTGGCCGCGAACGTCGGCGTGTTGCCCGGCGTGACGCGGCCCGGCCACTTCACCAGCAGCGGGACGCGCAGCCCGCCCTCGTACAGGTAACCCTTCCCCTCGCGGAACGGGCCGTTGTACGTCGGCGCGAAGGGCATCCCCTCCAGCGTGGCGAGGCCGCCGTTGTCGGAGGTGAAAATGACGATCGTGTTGTCGGTCAGCTTCAACTCGTCGAGCAGGGCGACGACGCGGCCGACGCCGGCGTCGAGGCGCTCGACCATCGCTGCGTACACGGCATTACTCTGCCGGCCGTGGACCGGCGGCGCCGGGTAGCGTGCGACCACGTCGTCCGGGGCGCGGAGCGGCGTGTGCGGGGCGTAGTGCGCCAGGTGGAGAAAGAACGGCCGCTCCTTGTTGCGCGTGATGAACTTCTCGGCCTCCGCGGTGAGGCGGTCGGTGAGGTACTCGCCGGCGGGGGCGTTCTCCAGCCCGCGCATGACCGACTTCTTGTTCTGGAACGGGGCGAAGTAGCTGAGCGGCGTGCCGGTGTGGTCGCCGGCGACGTTCAGGTCGAACCCCTGCGATTCGGGGCCGAAGCCCTCGCCGCCGAGGTGCCACTTGCCGACGTGCGCGGTGGCGTACCCCGCGGCGCGGAGGCGCTCGGCGAGGGTGACGGCGTCGTGCGCCAGCTGCATCGTCGGCACGGGCCGGCGGAGCATCTGCCCCGGCTGGTCGGGCCGGCCGGGGAGCCAGTCGGTGACGCCGAACCGCTGCGGGTACATGCCGGTGAGGATGCTGGCGCGGGTCGGCGAGCAGACGGGGCACGACGAGGTGCAGTCGGTGAAGCGGGCGCCGGCCTTGGCGAGGGCGTCGAGGTGAGGGGTGCGGTGGAACGTGCTGCCGTAGCAGCCGAGGTCGCGCTGGCCGAGGTCGTCGGCGACGATCAGGACGACGTTCGGCGGGCGCGTCTGGGCGGCGGCGGGGGCGGCGGCCGCGAGGAGGACGGCGACGGCGAGGCGCATCGGGCGCTCCCGTGGGGAGGGTGGAGGTGAAGGGTAGCCGAGGGGGGCGAGGGGTGCAACAAACTCGACTTATTCCGGCGGGTTACGCGGCAGTCGGCGGGCGAAGTGGAGGACCGCGAGCACTTCGATGTCCGGCCCGTTCACCCGATACAAGATGCGGTACGGGTGCTCGAACACCTCGCGGAGGTCCGGGTCGCCGTACTCCGGCACTTCGGCCCCGGCGTGCGGCCGCCCGTCCAGTGCCTCGGACCGGTCGACGATTCGCCCGGCCGCGCCTGCGCGTAGCCGGGACTCGTCCGCGCCAGGTAGTCGTGGGCCGCCTGGAGTTGGCCGGCCGCGACCTCGGTCCACCGCACGCTCATGCCGGCAGCCCCAACCGGCGACGGACCTCGTCCGTCGGCACGAGCCGGCCGGCCCGCGCGTCGGCCAACCCCGCGTCGACCGACTGGCGAACGTACACCTGGTACAACAGGTCGTCCCACGTCGCGTCGTCGGGGAGCTGGTCGACCAGCCGGCGGGCGTCGTCCTTGACACTGGCGACGGGCATGGGGTCACTCCGGTAGTGCGGGCGTGATTGAAGGGTAATCGAACCCGGCGGGGGGTTCAAGCGACGGGGGCGGTCAGCGCCGGAGGTTCCGTTGGATCACGCTCTCGAGCTGGCCGCTGCGGTCGTTCGGGTTGCCCTTGTACAGCACCGAGCCGTCGGAGCCCAGCAGCACCACCGTGGGGTACACCTCGACGCCGAACCGGTCGCGTACGGCGCCGGCGTCCTGGCCCGGCTCGGTGTAGAGCACGTAGTTCAGCCGCTGCTCGCGCCCGTACCGCGCGGCCCGGTCGGCCCGCTCGCGCGGCGAGACGTCGTCGCACACCACGCCGACCAGTTCGAGGCCGCTGCCCGCGTACTTCGCTTGCAGCTCGTTCAGCGTCGGGATGGCGCGCTTGCACGGCACGCACGTCGTGGTCATGAAGTCGAGCAGCACCAGGCTGCCGTGCTTGTGCGTCGCGAAGTCCCACGGCCGGTCCAGCGGGTCGAGCAGCGTGAAGCTCGCCGCGGTCCGCTGGCGCGACATCAAGCTCCCCGTCGGGCCGGCGGGCGGCGCGACCACCGGCGGCGTCACGGCCGGCGGCACCGGCAGCGGCGGGAACGCCGGCGGCCCCGGAAGGTTCGCCGCCGGCGGCCGACCCGGCACCGTCGGGCCTTCCGCGGTGCGGTCGGGTGCGGGCAGCGCCGGCGGCACGACCGCGGGCGTGACGGGCGACCCGCCGATCGTCGGCGGCACGCCGGCCGCGCCCGGCCGCGCCGAGCCGCTCGGCGACCAGCTCCCGTCCGCGGGCCGCGGCGGCACGCCGACCGGCGGCAGCTGGTCCGACGGCGGCGGCAGCCCGGTACTCGGCGCCGGCGGCGGAAGGACCGTCGTGCCCGGGGGCACCGGTGCGACCGTCGAGGGAGCGGCGCCCGGGGCCAGGTCGTCTCGCAGCGCCAGCACCAGTGCCGCCTGCGGGGGGCGCGTCTGCACGGTGGCGAACAGCGGCTTGCCCTCGGCGGCGGCGTTGACGGTGAGGGTGTACGCCTGACCGGCGCGGAGGCCGTTCGCCAGGAAGTAGCCGTTGCCGTCGGCGTAGACGCCGGCGGCGGCCTTCTCGCCGGGCCGGGCGTCGGCCGCCTCGATGCGGACGAACACGTTCTTGGCCGGCTGGTTGTACGGGTCGAGCACCCGCCCCGCGAGCACGCCGCGGTTCTCGGCCGTCGGGTTAAAGTTGCCGTCCTTCGGGTGCGTCCAGCTGCCGGCCTTCGGCACGCCGGTGTCGCCGCCGGGGAGCTTGCCGAGCGCCTCGTCGAGCCACGGCACCTCGCCGCCCTTCGGCCGGCTGGCGGCGGTGCCGGGCGGTTCCTTGTCCTTGTCCTTGTCGGCGGGGCGCGTGCCGGCCCACTTGCACCCCGAGAGTGCGAGGACCGCCGCGATGAGAACGCCCCCGCCGCGCCGCATGGCCACCCCCGATGAGCCGCCCGCCGGGCCCACGCGCATCTTTCCGGCGAGGGGCGTCGCGGTCAAGCCCACCCGCGGGGCCGCTGCGACCGGGCAACCGGGGCGGGCCGGGGAACCGGGGCGACCCGCACAGGTTCGCGCCAACCGCTCTCGCACCCCGCCCGCGCCGCCGGTATACCCCGTCGCTTGACGCGCCCCGCGGGGGCGTCTAGCGTGACGGTTGGTTCGCTTGCTCCACCGAGGCCGACATGACCGGACGTTCCTACCGGTGGCTCCTGCTCGGGCTGGCCGCGTTCGCCCTCACGACCGACCTCGGCTCCAAGTACTATTCTTTCCGCGAGCTGTACCACCGCGGCGAGCACGACCTCGTGCCCGGGTGGTTCAAGTTCATCGCCCAGTACGACCCGGCCACGCCGGTCAGCGGCGGCGGCCTGCGGGCGTTGCAGACGTGGAGCACGAACGGCGACGAGGTGATGCCGCGGGTGAACCACGGGGCGCTGTTCGGGATGGGCGGGGCCGGCCGCGGGTTCGCCAACGGGTTCTTCGCCGTGGTCAGCCTGGCGGCGGCGGTGGCGATCCTGACGTGGGGCTTGCGCGGCCAGCCGAGCCGGGAGCGGTGGCTGAGCGTGGCGCTGGGCCTGATCCTCGGCGGCACGCTCGGGAACTTCTACGACCGCGTGGTCTTCGGCGGCGTCCGCGACTTCATGTACTTCTACCGGATCGAGTGGCCGGTGTTCAACTTCGCCGACTGCTGCCTCGTGGTCGGGGCGGGGCTGCTGCTGGTGCAGGCGGTGTTCGCCCCGCCGCCGCCGGCGAGCCCGGCCGCCGCGCCGACCGCGTGAGTACGGAAGTTACCGAGCCGGCCCCGTGAGGGGTCGGAGCGCCGGCGCTCCGACCCCTCACGGGGCCGGCTCGGATTGCAGAATGTCGCTGGCGTCAGCGCAGCTTCAGGCTCTTGAGGTGGTCGTCCAGCCAGCTGCGGTGCGCGTCCGTCAGCGGCACGTCCGGCGGCGGTGCGGCCGCGTAGTCCACCTGGGCCCCGAAGTTCCCCAGGTCGTAGGCGCGGGCGAACGCCGCCTGCAGGTCCAGCAGCGCGTCGCGGTCGTCGGCCGCCAGCGGCACCTTGAACTTCGGCAGCCGCTTCGCCAGCGTCGTCGTGTAAATCTCGTACCGGTCCGGGGCCGCGCCGCGCGTCACC
The DNA here is from genome assembly GCA_046350095.1 of Gemmataceae bacterium. Classification (GTDB taxonomy): domain Bacteria; phylum Planctomycetota; class Planctomycetia; order Gemmatales; family Gemmataceae; genus Urbifossiella. Next base: position 253,910 of record JAXMBA010000005.1, on the reverse strand, counting down.
GTCACCGCGTAGTCGTACTCCGGCAGGCCGTCGCGGTTGAACGTCAGCGTCGGCGTCCCCTGGAGCACCAAATCAATCTCGACGACGCCGGCGCGCTGGGCCAGGGCGTCGCGGCGGCGCTCCAGGTACGCGGCCCGGCCGGCGGCGGCGGTGCGGTTCGTCGGGCTCACCACCTCCACGAGCGTGACGAGCCGGCCGTCGGTGCGGTTGCGGACCTCGACGTACTCCTCGCTGTGGTCCTCCCGTACGACGGACGTGAACAGGGCCATCTCGGTGGTGTAGGCGCGGGTGCCGACGCGGGCCCGGTAGCGGTCCACGAGGCCGGGCAGCAGCACCTGGTACAGGCACGCCAGCAGCTGGTGGTGGAACGCCGGCCACAGCTTCGGGTGTTCCAGGTACGGGTCCATTCCGGGCAACGGACTGGCCATGGGGAAGCCCCTGGGGGGAGTGCGTGCGCATTGTAGCCGACGAGCCGGGCGGCGGTGAAGGGGCCGCGCGAATGACGAATGACGAATGACGAACAACCGCGCCGCCGCTCACGCGGGGGGCCGACTCGCGTTCTGTCATTCGTCATTCGTCATTGGCGCCCCGCCCCCGCCCGGGGACAATGAACCCGAGTCGCCCCGCCGAGGTCCGCCGATGCCCCGCACCGCCTTCGCCGCCGGCCTCGCCGTCGCCGTGTTCGCCGCCGCCGCGCCCGCCGACGTGATCATCCTCCGGGACGGCTTCACGATGCAGGGGAAGGTCGGCAAGGAGGTCGAGCGGATCACCGACCCGGCCACCGGGCAGGCGTTCGTCGTCGCCAAGGGGGGCGGGTTCGACTTCCTCGACGACGGCGCCCGCATCGTCATCTTCTCGTCGCACCACAAGCAGCTCGGCGAGGTCAGCAAGGACGTGAAGGCCCGCCCCGACTACCGCGCCTTCCGCAACGAGTACAAGAACCGCACCGCCAACTACCCGCCGCCCGTCGCCTGGTCGCCGCGGAAGACGCCCGAGTTCGACGCCAAGTGGCGCCGCACCCTGGAGATCAACGTCCCCGCCGGGTTCGAGCGCGTCGACCAGCAGGTCACGTACCTCGACCCGTACTGCTGCTACGTGTCGTCGCGGACGCACCTGTGGACGCAGACGTACCGCACGACCGAGATGGACCCCAAGCTCGTCCGCAAGCTCCTCGGCACGCACCCCGACCTCGCGGAGGCCGACGCCAAGGCCGACCCGCTGAAGCGCGCCGCCATCGCCCGCTTCCAGAAGGACGCCGGCTGGCTCAAGGACGCCCGCGACGAGATGGCGGCGCTGGCGAAGGCCAACCCCGGGCCGTACGCGAAGGAGGCGCAGGAGGAGGTGGACAAGGTCAACCGCGAGCTGGACCACGCGGAGGCCGAGTACGTCGCCGTCGAGGCCGAGGTCGCCATCGCCGCCGGGCGGTACGAGCGGGCCGGGCTGCTGTTCCGCGCCTTCCCCGAGAAGACCGCCGACCCCAAGAGCCTCGACCGCCTCACCACCGCGAAGGCCAAGTGGGAGACGGCCCGCGACCAGTACGCCCTCGGCAAGCGGCTACTGACGGCCATCACCGACGACCTGACCGGCGCGGGGAAGGCGGCGCCGTTCGTCGCCGCCGGCGGCGGGCTGGCGCGTTTCGCCTTGCCCACGAAAGTCGACGCGAAGACGGCGGCGCTCGCGGCCGCGGCCGAGGCGGTCGCCGCCGAGCTGCACCCGGATTCGGTCGGGCGGATCGAGTTCTTCGTGAACCTCGCCGCGCAGGCCGAGAAGGAGCGCGCCGCCGGCAAGCAGCCGACGCGCAACCCGACCGAACTTTTAGCGACGGCGATCAGCGGGTGGGCGAAGGGGAAGACGGGCGCGACGCCGGACCCGCTCCGGGCGCAGAAGGTGTGGAACGCCCGCGAGGCGGCGCTGGAGTACCAGCGCGGCGCGAACGTGAACGCCCGCAACGCCGCGCTCACGAAGTACCAGCAGGCCAGCACCGTCGGCCTGGACGAGCTGGCGCAGGTGATCGCGCTGCTGCCGCCGGCCGAGCCCGAGAACCTGAGCGCCCGCACGGGCGAGGCGGTGAAGGCCGGCCCGAACGTGCCCGACAACGTGTACCGCCGCACCAGCGCCCCCCACGGCCAGCGGCCCGTCGGCGTCAACTACGCCCTCCGCCTGCCGGCCGAGTACCACCACGGGCGGGCGTACCCGGTCGTCGTGATGTGCACCTACCCGGGCGTGAAGCCCGAGGAATTCCTGGGCGCCGTGTCCGCCGACGCCGACCGGCACGGGTACATCCTGGTGGCGCCCGACTGGACCGCGGCGTTCGGCAACCGCACCCAGTGGGAGTGGAAGGGCGAGGACCACGACCTCGTCACCGAGGTGCTGCGCGACACGATCCGGCACTTCACGGTGGACACCGACCGCGTGTTCCTGATGGGCGCCGGCGAGGGCGCCGACATGGCGATGGACGTGGGCGCGTCGCACCCGGACCTGTTCGCGGGGGTCGTCGCCGTGTGCCCGAACCCGAAGTGGCAGGGGCTGTTCATGAACTACTGGCCGAACGCCCAGAAGCTGCCGTTCTACGTCGTCACCGGGCAGATGTGCGGCGACGCCAACCTGAACCTGCGCCGCATCTTCGAGCGGTGGACGGCCAACGGCTTCCCCGCGATCCAGGTGGTGTACAAGGGCCGCGGCATCGAGTGGTACCCGGCGGAGGTGCCGGTGATGTTCGACTGGATGGGCCGCAAGCGGCGGGCCAACGGCACCGCGACGCTGCAGTTCGGCGGCGGCGCCCGCTACGGCTGGCAGACGAACCGCGAGACGGACAACCGCTTCTACTGGCTGGGCGCCGACCGGATCGCGGCGGCGCACCTGACGAACCGCGAGGCGCCGAACCGCAACGTGGTCCCGGCCGTGCTGCAGGGCGACATCAAGGGGAACAACCTGCTGGAGCTGCGCGGCGTGGGCGTGCGCCAGATTTCGGTGTGGCTGGGCCGCGACATGATCGACTGGTCGAAGCCGGTGCGGGTGAACCTGAACGGCTCGCCGGCGGTGGGCTGGCGGCCGCGGGTGCTGGAGCCGGACGCGGCGGTGATGCTGGAGGACTACTACCAGCGCGGCGACCGGCGGATGCTGTACCTGGCCCGGCTGGAGTTCCAGAGCCCGTACTGAGGCGAAACCCCGAGCCGTCAGAACCGCAGGCCGCCGAACACGCTGATGAGCGGCGTCACCTGCCCGGCGGCGGCCTTGTCGTCGCGGCCGCTGTACCGGCCGCTCAGCCCCACGCCGACGCCCGCCTGAATGCCCAGCGAGCAGCCGACGCGGTCGCCGAAGTCGCGCCGCCACGCCACGTCCACCGTCGGCGCGAAGATCACCGCCTGCCCGTCGCGGAAGTTGAACAGCACGTCCACGCCCGGCCCCACCGTCACGCCGTCGTGGGTGCCGCGGCTGACGTTGTACCGCAGCCCCGCGCCGGCGCCTTCCGAGGTGCCGAGCTTCGTGAGGATGCCGCCGTAGAAGGCTTCCACCACCAACGCCGTGCGGTCGCCGCGGTGGACGGCGATGCTCGGCCGGATGCCGGACAGCTGGCCGAGCATCAGGTCGAGCCCGAGGATCGGCTCGCCGGGGTCGGGGGCCGGCGCGGCAATGACGACCGTCTGGTTCACGTTCACCGGCGCGGCGGGCGGCAGCGCGGCGGGCGGTGGCGCGGCGGGCAGCGAGTCCTGCGCCCGCGCGGCAGCCGAGGCGGCGGCGAGCGTCAGCAACACGAGCGGCAGGCGCATGGCGGTCCCCCGGGGCAGTGGGGGGCCGGCATAGCCCGCCGCCGGACGCGGTTCAACCCCGACTTTCGGCCGAACGTGCCGGTGGTGCCGCTGTGACCGCTCGAATCGTTGTTCGTCCGGCCGACTTACTACGTCCGGGGAACCCCTTCCCCCCTCCGCCGGACGCACAATTCCGGGCAACGAGTGGCCACCCGTCGGCCGTCCGGGCTGTCGTATACTGAGCCGTACCGCCCGCGCCGGAGCCGCCATGTCCGCATCGTCCCCGTACGGCCCCGCGATGGAGCGGGAAATCTGGAAGATTTACCAGGAGTTCTTCGACCTCGCCGAGCGGCGGCGGCGGTGGAACATGCGACTCGACATCCCCTGGGACCAGTGCAACCCGAACACCAGCGCGGCGGTCGCCGACGTGTTGGAGTCGTTCTGCGCCGTCGAGCTGTTCCTGCCGGACTACGTGGGGAAGTTCCTGCCGCTGGTCCGCGGCACCCGCGGCCGGGCGTGGTTCGCGGCGAACTGGGGCTACGAGGAGTCGAAGCACTCGATGGTGATGCAGGAGTGGCTCGTGAAGAGCGGCCACCGCACCGAGGAGCAGCTCGAAGAAGTGCAGAGCTGGGCCGTCATCGGCGAGTGGGAGCTGCCGACCGACGACGTGCGCGGGCTGGCGTGCTACACCATGTCGCAGGAGCTGGCGACGTGGCTCCACTACCGCAACCTGCGGCTGCTCGTCGGCGAGTCCGACCCGGCGCTGGCGAAGCTGCTGATGCTGGTGGCGACCGACGAGCGGGCGCATTACGACTTCTACGTCAAGATCCTGAAGCTCCACCTGGCCGACGACCGGGCCGGCACGATCGAACAACTGAAGCGCGTACTGAACGGGTTCGCCATGCCGGCGACGCACCTCCTGGCCGACAGCCGCCGCCGCGTCGCCGCGGTGAAGTCGCTGAACATCTTCAACGAGGACAACTTCTACGCCGAGGTGTACCAGCCGATCCTGACGGCGCTGGGCATCGACAAGCAGGAGATGCGCAACCGGGCCGCGGTGCGCAAGAGCATCGTGACCCCCTGAGTTCCGCCGCGGGCGGCGGCACTTTTCCGGTTCCCCCGACTGTAGCGGTTTTGCCACGTCTGCCGGCGGCGCGCGGCCCCGCCTTCGGGAGCCCGCTCACTTTGACTCACGTTCGCGCTGCGGGCGCAGTAGGGACCATTAGCCTGAGAAGGTACAGGCACCCCGCTCCCGCACCGGAGCCCCGTCAGGGCACCCCCCGTGGTCACCACCCAGCCGAAGCAAACCGCGTCCGAAACCGTGCTCCTCGCCGCCGACGACCTCGCCTCGGCCGGGAAGGACGAGTTCACCGAGTTCGACCTCACCGTCGCCGCGTGGTCGCTGGACCGCTTCCGGTTCGGCCTCCGCGGGTACGCCCAGTCGTACCCCGACCACAAGCGGGTGATGATGGAGATCATGGGCCAGAAGCCCAGCAGCCCCGTCGTGAACAAGTACCTGGAGAAGGTGCGGCCGAACACCTACAAGCTGACGCCGGCCGGGAAGGTCGCGGCGGCGAAGCTCCGCGGCGGCGCGAAGGTGAAGCCGGTGCGGCGCGCCGTGACGGTGCGCGAGCTGTACGACACCGTGGCCGTGTACGCCGGCAAGCCCGAGTTCCGCCGCTGGCAGGACAACCCCGAGGAGCCGCGCGACTGGGCCGGCGCCGCGACGTTCCTCGGCCTGTCCGGCAAGAGCGGCCACGAAGACCCGGTCGCCCGGCTGGAGGAAGTGCGCGGCGCGATGAAGGCGGCGCTCGACTGGTGCCGCGTGGAGGAGGTGGCGTTCCTGACGAAGGGCTCGGGCGCCGGCGGCGCCCCGATCCACGTCCGCGACGTGTCCGACCTGCTGGACTTCCTGACGGCGCTGACGTACCGCTTCCCCGAGCACCTCGACGTGGAAGCGGGCGGGAAACCGAAGAAGCGATTTAGCTGAGGGAAGAATTTTTGACAGGATGGACAGGAAAAGACAGGATGGAAAACAAAGACGAGAATTAATTTAAATTCTGTCTTTGTTTTCCATCCTGTCTTTTCCTGTCCATCCTGTCAAAATTGTGTTCGTCCTACGCCGCGAACCGCACCTTCGACGCCGCCGCGTAGTCGGCGTCCGCCTCGAACCCCACCCACTCTCGGCCCAGGTTCTCGGCCACGGCCCCGGTCGTGTTGCTGCCGGCGAACGGGTCGAGCACCAGTTCGCCGGGGTCGGTCAGGAACTTCACGAAGAACTCGACCAGCGGCTCCGGCATCGCGGCCGGGTGGCGCGGCACGTTCCCCTTGCGGCACTTCTCGTGGTACCCGCCGCGGCTCGCCGTGTTCGGGATCGGCAGCACTGCCTGCGGCTCCACCTCCGGCGCCACCAGCACGTTCGGGGGGATGGCCCCGCCGTTGTCCGCCAGGAACGACCGCCGCCCGACCTTGTGCTCGCTCGGCCGCCGGCCCGACGAGTAGGTGCCGCGGCTCAGGAGCTTCCGCATCGCGTCGCTGTACTCGGTCAGCACGCGGCGGTTGTCGGCCTTCGGCGTCGGCGTCGGGCTCAGCCACCACACCCGCGTGAACGCATCCTTGACACGTTCGCGCCGCACGGCCACCCACTCGGCCGGCGTCGGCAGCCGGGCCGGGTTGTAGCAGATGAACTCCTGGCACAGGTGGAGCCCGGCCTCCTCCTGGAACGCTAGCAGCGCCTTGATGCCGATCGTGCTCACGGTCGGCGTGCCGGGGTTCCAGCCGTTGCCCAGCTCCATGACGATGGAGCCGGTCGGCGTGAGGAACTTCGTGAGCGGGATGGCCAGCGACGCGAGCCAGGCGGCGTACTCGTCGCCCTGGCGGTTGCCGTACTTCTTCGGCCGCAGCAGCGGGAACGGCGGCGACGTGAAGATCAGCTGCACCCGGCCGCGCAGGTCGTCGAGCGCCGGGTCGGCGAGGAGGTCTTCGGCCTTGCCCACGAGCAGGCGGCCGTTGGCGGTGGTGTAGGCGGCGGCCGGCGGGGCGGCGCGGCGGGCGGGCGCGAGGTGGGGCACGGCGACTCACTTCCGTGTGGTCGCGGGCCGGAACGCGGCCCGGGGGCGGGAGTATCCGCCGCCCGCGCCGCGGGTGTCAAGCCCGGTCACGGCTTCGGAATCTGGATCGGCACGATGCTCTCGTGCAGGTAGTGGCTGGCGTTCTCCGCGGCCCGCGGGTCTTGGGCCTGGAACCGCATCCCCATCAGCATCCGCCGGGTCGAGTGCAGGGCCGGGTCGGTCGGGCCGTCGAACTGGCCGACCGTCACCATGCTCCCGTTGCGGTGGTGCAGTACGAACGCCTCCAGGCCGAGCGGCGTGCCGTCCTGCCGCTTCATCTCCCGCAGCCCCTTCGCCATCTGCTCGGCGGCCTCGGCCCCGGCGGCCATCGCGTCGCCGCCCTTCGGCGTGGCGAACATGCGGATGCCGACGCCCTCGTCGTCGCGGGTCTGCACGCGGACCGGCGCGTTGAACGCCTTCACGCCGAGCGTCCACGTCTTCGTCGCCTTCAGCAGGTTGTACGGCCGGCCCTCGTTCAGCCGCACGATGAACGGGTCGAGCTGCGACACCGTGCCCGGCGCCGGCAGCTGCCGCGGGATCGTCGGGTTGGCGACCACCATGGCCTGCCCGTAGGGGCTCAGGTACGTCTTTTCGATCGTGGCCTTGCCGTCCGAGCCCTGCTTGGCGATGGCCCCGCCGTCGAGCAGCCGCGTGTCCGTGGGCGTCGGCCAGGCCTTCACCTTGGCCAGCGCCCGCACGGCCTCGTCCTCGGTGCGGAACCCGCCGACCACGACGCCGATCTGGTCGCGGTAGTTGAACGACTTGTACCGCAGCGCCACGTCGGGGTCGAGGAACGTCATGCTGTTCAGCTCGGCCTTCTGGCGGAAGTCGTTCATGCGGGCGGCGAACTCGGCGGCCTTGCGGCGGGCGTCGGCGGCGGCCTGGGCCTCGGCCTTGCGCTCCTCCGAGATGTGCTCGTACAGGTAGACGCCGAGCCCCTTGGCCTGCGGCAGGCGGCGGATCTCGTCGGCCAGCCCCTCCGCGAGCTGGCGGGCGGTGAGGCCGGGGTCGGCCGCGCTCGGCCGCGCCGGCCGGCTGTAACTGCGGACCAGGATGACGAACGGCCCGTGCTCCGGCCGCAGCAGCCACGGGTGGTCGGCCGGCAGCGCGGTGGGAATGTTCAGCGGCTCGGCCGGCGCCGCGGTCGGCGTCGGCATCAGGATCGGGGCCGGGCCGGGGGTGGTCGGCGGGGCAGTCTTGGGGGCCGGGGTGAAGCCGGCGGGCGGGGGCGTTACGGGGGCGGGGGTAAAGCCGCCGACCGGGGGGACGTAGCCGCCGACGGGCGGGGCCGCCTTCGGCGCGGCGGGCGTGTTGACGCGGTCGGCCGCGAACTGCGCGACGGCCGCGGAGCCGAACAGCCCGGCGGCGCCGAGCCCGAATAAGAGCCTGCGGAGCATGGCACGCCCCCCTTCTGCGACGAACGGTTCCCCGAGAGGGCGGCGGCCATACCCGCGCCGGCCGCCGCATGCCAGGGGAAAATCGGGAAAACGCTCAAGTCGCGCGGGACTGATACGGTGGGGATTGGGAAAACGCCACGCGGCGGCCGTCGGCCGCGCGGTGACGCGAGCCGGCGGCCGCCGGGGGCGGAAGTGTCGGGTTCCGGCGCATCGCGCCCCACTGGGCCTCGCGTATACCTGCCGTGGGGGTTACAGGTGTGACCCTGCGTCGATCGCCCGGACGACCGCCCCCCGGCACCCAGCTAGACTGGGGGTCGGCCGCGCGCCTTCGCGGTGGGACTGGCGGGCCGGGAGTGCGGCCGTCGGGTTCGCTGCCGCGCTACCGGGTCGCGGACGAGCGCCGGCGGATCCCACCCCAGGCACCTCACCCGGGAGTATACTGTACGCCCGTTCAATAATCAAGGGCGATGTTACAATTGGCCGGATCGTTACGGAATTGACCGGATGCCGCCGTAGCCGGGCCGTCAGTCGAACAGGTTCGCTGGGGGCTCACCCCACCCCTCCCAGCGATGTCGCTCAGCGAGCGGGCCGAAATCTCCCGGCCCCTCACACGCCATCCCCCTTGCCGTGAGGAATCGGATGCAGGCGAGGGCGAACGAGTTGTCCCTGAACACTTTCTGCATGACGCAGCGAAGTTGCGGATTCCAGTAGCACACGGTGCCGCCGCAAGAGAACGAATTCGTCAGCGGAATGTCGCCCTCGTTCGTGAGTGCCTCTATGATCTCCGGCTCATTCGGGTCCGCCATCTCATGCCCTCCCGCCCCAGCATGGCCGATCCGGCGTCGGCGACACGCGGCGAACGGCCCGGTCGGCTCCTCACTTCGCGCCGACCTGCCGGCGCACCTCGGCGACGATCCGCTCCTCGACCTCCGGCCCCCACACCGACGGCAGCCCGTAGTAGACCATCGACGTGGCCCCCTCGTAGCCGCCCTCGCGCAGCACCCGGACCGATGGGATGTACGCCATCACGTCGTTCGCGTAGCCGGCCACCCACAGCCCCGAGCCCAGCTCGCGCTTCAGCCGCAGCGAGTAATCGACCACCACCTCGCCGCCGAGCAGCACCCAGGTGACGCGGCCGAGCTTCCACGTCTGCACCGGGTACGGGTAGTCGGCCGGGATGCCGCCCGGCGTGTCGAGCTGCCTGAGGAGGTGCTTCGCCCGCGCCGCCTCGTACTTGTTCGCGTTCTCGGCCTGCTTCAGCAGCGCCTCGCGGGACGGCACCTCGTGCAGCGGCAGCGGCACCTCACGGTACGTCGCCGACGCCCCGCCGCCGACCGCCGCCATCGGCTTCGCCAGCACTGCGTCCACGGCGTCGGCCAGCTGCTTGCCGTAGCCGCGGGCCAGCTCCACCGTGCGCCGCGGCAGCGGGTTCTGGTCGGCGCCGCAGCCGGCCCAGAACAGCGCCACCGCACCGGGGTGCGCCTTCTCCAGCTCCAGCTGTGCGAAGCCGGGGTAGTCGGCGCACCACTTCTGCGCGCTCAGCACCGTCGCGTGGCAGGCGTAGCCGAAGACGACGCCCTTGAGTTTGCCCTGCGCGTCGCGGGCGGCCAGGACGGGCACGGCGTGGTCGGTCGGCCCCTTCAGTTTCCCCGCCTCGCGGAGCGCGGGCACGTCGGGCTCCTTGTTCTCGCGGCGGTTCACGGCGAACGTCGCGCTGCCGACGCCGGCCGACAGCGTGACCGGCCCGAGCGCGGCGAACGCGCCGTCGACGGCCTTCAACACCTTGCCGGGAAGTGCGTCGGTGTAGGCGTCCACGAGGCGGGCGTGGTGGTCGTCGAGGAAGTACATGGAGCGGAGGTTCTTGCCGACGACCGGCCCGCAGTGCGTGTGCGACACGGCCACCGCCACGGCCTCGCGCGGCAGCTTGTGCTTGCCCGTGATCGCGGTCACGACCTGCCGTGACGTGTCGCGGTCGATGCCGACGAGGTCGAGGGTGACGAGGCAGAACGTCTTGCCGTCCGGGGCGCGGAGGACGGCGGCCTTCGCGTACAGGTCGGTCTCGGTGCCGTCGGCGGGGGCGGTGCGGCTGGCGTACCCGGACATCCACATCGGTTCGGCGGGCGTGATCCGCTGGGCGGCGAACCCGGCGTGCCAGCCGTCTTGTGCGGACGCGGGGGCGGCGAGCACGAGGAGTGCGAGGAGAGCGCGAGGCATGGCGACCTGTGGGGCTGGCGAGAGGGAACCGGCGCCTATCGTACACGACCCGCCGCGCGCCGCACGCGACAACTCCGAACGGTCCGGCGCACCGACGTGCCGGCCGCGGTCACCCCGCCTCGCGGGCGGCCCGCGCCTCCGCGGCCTTCACCGCGGTGTACGCCACGCGCAGCAGCGACCGGTCGCCCTCCGCGGGGCCGCGCCGCCGCAACAGGTCGCCGAGCACGTGGTCGGCCTCCGTCGGGCCGCGCCGCTCCACGTCGCCGAGCATCGAGGCCGTCACCGTCGACCTGGGGTGCGTCAGCCGCTTCACCGCCGCCTCCCACGGGCCCGGCCGCGGCGCGTGACCGGCCGCGGCGGCGATCGCGCGGCACTCGTCGAGCAGCGCCAGCGTCATGTCGGCGCCGCCGGCCGCGACCACGTCGCCGACGGCCGCGCGGGTCAGGCACGTCACCGCGGCGAGCGCCGCCAGGAACGTCCACTTCTCCCAGAGTTCTTGCACCACGTCGTCGCTGGCGTCGGCCTCGAACTTCGCCCCCGTCATTGCGGCAAGAATGGCAGCGACGCGCGCCGACCGGCCGCCGGCGCGCTCGCCGAAGACGAGCCGGTGCGGGTCGCTGACGTGGGCGATGCGGCCGGCGTCGTCGCGCTTCGCGGAGATGAAGCACGACCCGCCGAGGACGCGCTCCGGGCCGAAGCGGGCGTCGAGGGCGTCGAGGTGGCGCAGGCCGTTGAGCAGCGGGATGATCGCGGTGCCCGGCCCGACTGCCGGCGCGAGCGCGGTCATGGCGTCGTCCAGGTCGTAGGCCTTGCACGACAGCAGCACCACGTCGAACGCCGACCGCAGCTCGGCGGCAACGACCGTCGGCGGGGCGGGCAGCGTCACGTCGCCGGCAGGGCTGGTGATGACGAGGCCGGTGGCGGCGAGCGCCGCGGCGCGGGCCGGGCGCACGAGGAAGGTCACGTCGCGGCCGGCTTCGAGGAGCCGCCCGCCGAAGTAGCCGCCGACCGCCCCAACGCCGACCACCAGGAATCGCATCGCGCCGCCCTCCGGATCCTCGGTTGGTGTAGCAGCACGGCCAGTCCGTAGGCTAGCGACATGCGCCCTCTCCTCGCCGCCGCCGCGCTCGCGCTCCTCGCCGGCCCCGCGGCCGCGGCGCCGAACGTGCTGTTCGTCGCCGTGGACGACCTGAACGACTGGGTCGGCCACCTGCACGGCCACCCGCAGGCCAGCACGCCGAACCTCGACCGCCTCGCCGCCCGCGGCACCGCGTTCACCAACGCCCACTGCCAGGCACCGCTTTGTAACCCGTCGCGCACCAGCCTCCTCACCGGCCGTCGCCCCACCGCCACCGGCGTGTACGGCCTCGCCCCCGGCTTCCGCGCCGCACCCGCGGCCCGCGGCTGCGTCACGCTGCCGCAGTCGTTCCTGCGCGCGGGCTACAGCACGTACACCTGCGGGAAAATCTTCCACGACGGCTCCGTCGCCGCGAAGGACCGCCCGGCCGAGTTCGCGGAATGGGGGCCGGCGCCCGGCATGGGGCGGCCCGAGAAGCGGTTCGCGCAGCTGCCCGGCACGCCGCACCCGCTCATGGACTGGGGGCCGTTCCCCGAGCGGGATGCCGACGCCGCCGACCACCAGATTGCGGACGCGGCGATTGCCGCGCTGAACCGGGCGCCGAAGGACAAGCCGTTCTTCGTGGCCTGCGGGTTCCGCCTGCCGCACGTGCCGTGCTTCGCGCCGCCGGCGTGGTTCGCCAGGTTCCCCGCCGACCGCGTGCAGCTGCCGCCCGTCCGCGCCGACGACCGCGCCGACACGCCGCGCTTCTCGTGGTACCTGCACTGGAAGCTGCCCGAGCCGCGGCTGGCGACGCTGGAGGCGGTCAACGAATGGCGGCCACTCGTGCGCGGCTACCTGGCGTCGACGGCGTTCATGGATCATCAGCTGGGCCGCGTGCTGGACGCGCTGGAGAAGACCGGCCGCGCGAACGACACGATCGTGGTGGTGTGGAGCGACCACGGTTACCACCTCGGCGAGAAGGGGATCACGGGGAAGAATTCGCTGTGGGAGCGGTCGACGCGGGTGCCGCTGGTGTTCGCCGGCCCCGGGGTTAGTCGCGGCCGCTGCGGCCGACCCGCGGAACTGCTGGACGTGTACCCGACGCTGCTGGAACTCGCGGGCCTGCCGGCGCGGACCGATCTGGACGGCCTCTCGCTGGTGCCGCAACTGCGGAACGCCGACGCGCCGCGGGACCGGCCGGCGCTGACGACGCACAACCCCGGCAACCACGCGGTGCGCTCCGAGCGCTGGCGCTACATCCGCTACGCCGACGGAAGCGAGGAGCTGTACGACGCCGTCGCCGACCCGAACGAGTGGACGAACCGCGCCGCGGAACCGGCGCTGGCGGCGGTGAAGCGTGAGCTGGCGAAGTGGCTGCCGGCGAAGGAGGAACCCCACGCCCCCGGCAGCGCCCAGCGGGTGCTCACCTACGACCCCCGCACCGGCGCCGTGACGTGGGAGGGAACGCCGGTGGGGTGCGACGATCCGGTCCCGACGCCGTGATTGCCCGGGTTTTCAGGCCGAAGGCCTGACAGCCCTCAGCCCAGGGCAACGCCCTGGGTTGGGGGTCCGAATGAGGTTGCAGGCTGAAGGCCTGCGAGCCGGCTCGCAGGCCTTCAGCCTGCGGGGTGGTTTGCTCCCCGTACCCAGGGCGGCGGTGCTACGCACCTTGCCCTGGGCTGAGGGCTCCCAGGCCTTCGGCCTGAAAACCACCCGAGGCCGCTCATACGCTAACCGGACCCGCCCGCCTCCCGCGAGAACCCTCCCATGCGCCCGAACTCCGCCAAGCGGCTCCTCCGCGCCGGCCGGCCGGCCGTCGGCACCTGGCTGTCGCTCGGCGACCCCGTCGCCGCGCGGTTCCTGGCCCGCGGCGGCTGGGACTACCTCACCGTGGACACCGAGCACAACGCCATCGGCATCGAGGCCGCCGCCGCGTGCTTCGCCGCCGTCGCCGACGCCGGCGGCGTGTGCCTCGCCCGCGTGCCGTCGAACCGCCACGACCACATCAAGCGCGTCCTCGACACCGGCGCCCACGGCGTCGTGGTGCCGATGGTGAACACCCGCGCCGAGGCCGAGGCCGCGGTGAGCGCGTGCCTGTACCCGCCGAAGGGGACCCGCAGCGTCGGCGGCGCCACCCACGCCCTGAACTTCGCCGCCACGCCGGTGGACTACTACGCCAAGGCCGACGACGAAATCCTGGTCGTGCTCCAGTGCGAACACATCGACGCCGTCCGCAACTTCCGCGACGTGTACTCGGTGCCCGGTGTGGACGCCGTGTTCGTGGGGCCGAACGACCTGATGGCGAGTATGCGCGCCGCCGACGGCACGCCGCCGTCGCCCGAGGTATTCAAGCAGGCGCTGGCCGACATCCTCGCCGGCTGCAAGGAGCTGGGCATCCCGGCGGGGATTCACACCTTCTCGGTGGAGGAGGCGAAGCAGCGGATCGCCGACGGCTGGCAGTTCATCGCCGTGAGTAGCGAGCTGAAGTTGCTGCTGGACGCCGCGAAGAAGGTGACGGACGGGCTCGGCCTGGGCAAGGCGGCGGGCGACCTGGCGAAGTACTGAGTGGTCTCAGAAAATGGACAGGATAACAGGATGAACAGGATCACCGGACCAGGGCCGGGTTTCTGACCCTGTTCATCCTGTTATCCTGTCCATTTGCTTCTTCTCTTCAGATCCAAACGCACGGGGCCGGGCCGTGAAAACGGCCCGGCCCCGGAGGGCGGGAGGCGCTTCCTCCTCCGCGCCCTCGCGTCTCACTCGCCGGGCCAGCCCAGCACCGCCCCGAGCGTCAGCACCGCCGTCAGGAGCGGCTCGCCCGTCGCGGTCGCGGCGGCGATCAGCCGCACGGCGTCCAGGTACACCTCGGCTGCTGCGATCATCAGACTCCTCCTCACACGCCGAGCGGGGCGAACGTCTCGCGCAGGAACTCCAGCGGCCGCGGGTCGCCGGCGTAGGTCGCGTCCGCGGGGTGGAACAGCGCCTGCTTCAGCTTCGCCCGCTGCTCCAGCACGGCCAGCTTCTCCGGGCTGCCCGGCGCGGCGCTGGTCGGGGCGTCCGGCAGCGGGGCGAGCCCGTTGAAGTTGCCGACGCCGCGGCGGGCGTACTTGCTCGTGGACGGGTACTGCTCCTTGACGCCCGGGGTGTAGTAGCAGCTCCAGCACAGCCCGCGCGGGCGGTTCACCTTCGACTTCGAGCAGTGGCGGCAGCAGGCGGTCATGGGCGGGCTCCGGCACGGGTTCGGGGGGAATTCGGTTGCGACGCAGGTGTACGGGTGTTAAGCTGCCACGGCGTCCAGCTCAGCGAGCTCCTCGACCGGGTGGCGCTCGGCGAGGGCGAGTTCGACCTCGGCGAGGAGTTCGCGGCGCATCTGGGCGCGGGGCGTGTCGTCGAACCAGTTGAGGAACCAGCGGCAGGCGGCGGGCTCGCCGAGCCGCTGGTCGGCCTCGAAGCAGGCGCGGGCGAAGAACTCTTCGACCTGCCCGACGGTGTCGAGCGTGTCGCCCTGCCAGCCGCAGTAGCCGAGGGCGCAGGCGGCCTCGACGGGCCAGTCCTGGACGCACATGAGCGGGGGCGGGGTGGTGGTGCTGCCCTGGGTGAGTCGGGGGTCGTCGAGCAGGAGCGCGTCGCGGAGCGCCTCCAGCCCGGTGGTGGAGAGGACCGGAGCGAACCCATCCCGCCACACGAGACGCCAGCTTTCCATGGTCGTTCCTCGGTCGAAGGGCGTGCGTCATGCTCCGCGGTTGAGGGGTGAAACACCTCAGTAGCGGCCGACACACAATTTATACGCATGTTCAGTATGCGTGTCAAACGGAATTCCGGTGCTTTTCGGGAGTTCGACGCGGAATCTGGCCTTCGGCGGGGGAGGCGACGGATTTAGTGGACGATTGAAGACAACGAAAGAGTAGTTAAATAGACATTATTAGACGTGGTGGGGCTTTGCCCCTTTTGGTGGACAGCCGTTCAAAAGGAGCAGGTGGTCGCAAAAAGGGGCAAGTCGTGTTGTTGAAAGCAGAGTTTCAGATGTGCTTTTGAAAGCAACGCGGCCCCGGTCACTGACCGGGGCCGCTGGCGGTTATCAGATCCGGGCGGCTATCCTACCAGCACCCCGTTCCGCGCGTTGGCCGAGTGGTCGCAACACGGTTCGAGCTCGCCTGCCAATTCCTCGTCATCCATCTGAACGACCGGTGGGCGTTCCACCGGGAGCGCCTTGAGGAATCCGGTCTTCCGGGCGGCTTCCAGGTTCTTCATCACAGCTTCCGCCACGGACCCGCCTGCGTTCAGAAGCACCTCCGCGAAGAACTGGTTCGCGCCGTCCGCCATCGTTTTGTCCTGGCTGGACAACTCCGCGATCCTGAGCAAGAGCTTCCGGGCCGACAGAATGTGGAACTTCACCCGGTCGGCGAGAGTTGTGCCCTTCTTCGAGAAGTGCACGGACACATCCAGCCCCAGCGCGGTCGCATACGCCTCCAAGTCAGCACACCGCAGATCGTCGTCGGTAGCGGCTTCGAGCTTGGAAACTTTGCTCTGGGTGCAATTCATTCGCTCAGCGATGTCCTTCTGGGACAGGCCTTGTGCCGCCCGCTGAGCCATCAGATGGTCGATCACGCCCTTCTGCCGAATTCGTTCGACTACTGTCTCGGCGAATGGGGCGTCCGCTAGGTTGCGGACCATCTCCGCCACGCTCTTGAATGACCCCTTCTTTACTCGCTTGATCCGTTCCACTTTCTCTGCCATTGGTAGACCCCTGTTTGGGGGCGACGTTGAGGGCGATGATGTCCGCGAGCATTTCGCGGCAATCTTGAATGTCGTCTGGCTGGCTATCCTTGCCGCCGAGCGTCAGGAGCCAAAGCACCCTATTCGGAACATCTGGATACACATACAATCTTGCCTCGGCAAGATTTTTGACTGAGCACCGCTGGTCTACTGCGTACACCCCTTTGCCCTCGTTGTGGACAAAGCGGTACTTCTCACGGATTTGCGGCGGGTTGACTCCCTCTTGTAGAGCCACGTAGTAGGTCTGAAGATTCCCGAGCGTTGCCTTAAGCTCCTTCGGGTGGTTCTTCTCGTACCGCTTTTGACGCCGCTTGTACGTGTCAGTCGGTTCCAGCGTCCACATCAGTGTATACCATTTCGGAATAGTTTGTCCAGACAACCCCTGCCTGTAACCCCATTCTATTCCAAAATGGAATTACTGTCAAGACTCTGACACCGCATCTTTCGTCCCCGGGTGACGAAAATTCGGTTGTTGGGGAGGAGTGCCTACTACGCTCCCGGGAATCGAACGAGCCACGGCGCCGAGTCGTCGCCCGGCTCGTCCCGCTTCACCCCACCGAACCCCACGTCGATCCGCAGTTCGTGGGCCGCGTGGATGCAGCAGACGACGTTGTGACAGATCACCTTCGCCAGCACCTCGCTCGCCATCGCGGCCGTCGTTTTCGATCGCCGGAGAAGCACATCCAGCTCGTTTGACTCCCCAAATGCGTAGCTTACACTTGTCCACCATCGCCCCGCATATCCCGTCCCGCGCCCATTCCCGGCGCCTACAATCCCTCCGACCCGCAGCCCCGGCCGCCCCTCACCCCGGCCCGCCAGGAGTCCCCCATGCGCACCGCCCGACGGGCGACCGTCGCCCTCGTCGCCGCCGCCCTGCTCGCCGTCCCGGCGACGCCCCAGGAGAGGAAGTTGACCTACCCGGACACCAAGAAGGTCGAAGTCACCGACACCTACCACGGCACCACCGTCGCCGACCCCTACCGCTGGCTCGAAGACGACGTCCGCAAGTCGCCGGAGGTCGCCAGCTGGGTCGAGGCCGAGAACAAGGTGTCCGACGCCTTCCTCAAGGACATCCCGCAGCGCGAGGCCATCCGCAAGCGCATCACCGACCTGTGGAACTACGAGAAAATTTCCGCCCCCTCCAAGGTCGGCGGCCGCTACTTCTTCAGCAAGAACGACGGCCTCCAGAACCAGAGCGTCTTCTACACCCAGGACACGCTCGACGGCCCCGCGCGGATGCTCCTCGACCCCAACACCTGGAGCAAGGACGGCACCGTCGCCCTCTCCGGCATGGCGATCAGCGACGACGGCAAGCTTATCGCCTTCGGCAAGGCCGCGGCCGGCTCGGACTGGAACACGTGGCACGTCCTCGACGTGGCCACCGGCAAGCTCCTCGACGACAAGCTCGAGTGGGTGAAGTTCAGCGGCGCGTCGTGGACCCTCGACGGCAAGGGCTTTTACTACAGCCGCTTCCCCGAGCCGCAGAAGGACGCCGCGTTCCAGGCGCTCAACGAGAACCAGACCCTCTACTACCACCGCCTCGGCACCCCGCAGAGCGACGACACGCTCGTCTACCGCACGCCTGAGCACCCGCGCTGGACGGTCGGCGGCACCGTGAGCGAGGACGGCAAGTACCTCGTCATCAGCGTCGGCGACGGCACCACCAGCCGCAAGTCGCGCGTCGTCTACCGCGACCTGACCGACGAGAAGGCCCAGCCGGTCGACCTGATCGCCAACCACAAGAACAAGTTCTCGTTCCTCGGCAACGACGGCGGCCTCTTCTACTTCCTCACCGACTTCAACGCGCCGAAGTATCAGGTCGTGGCCATCGACACGAAGAACCCCGACCCGAAGGGGTGGAAGACGATCGTGCCCGAGGCCGCGGAGGTGCTGGAGGGCGCGGACCTGTTCGGCAACCAGTTCGTGTGCAGCTACCTGAAGGACGCCCGCACGGTGGTGAAGGTGCTGGACATGGCCGGCAAGCACGTCCGCGACGTGGACCTGCCGGGGATCGGCACCGCCGGCGGGTTCAACGGCAAGCGGACCGACACCGAGACGTTCTACTCGTTCAGCAGCTTCGCCACGCCGCCGAGCACCTACAAGTACGACCTGGCCACGGGCAAGAGCACACTGCTCCGGCAGGCGCAGGTGAAGTTCGACCCGAGCGCCTACGAGGTGAAGCAGGTGTTCGTGCCGAGCAAGGACGGCACGAAGGTGCCGATGTTCATCGCTCACAAGAAGGGGCTGAAGCTCGACGGCACGAACCCGACGCTGCTGTACGGCTACGGCGGGTTCAACATCTCGCTGACGCCCGGCTTCTCGGTGAGCCGGCTGATGTGGATGGAGATGGGCGGGGTGTTCGCGGTGGCGAACCTGCGCGGCGGCGGCGAGTACGGCGACGACTGGCACCGCGCCGGCACGAAGACGAAGAAGCAGAACGTGTTCGACGACTTCATCGCCTGCGGCGAGTGGCTGGTGAAGGAGAAGTACACGAGCCCGAAGAAGCTGGCGATCCAGGGCGGCAGCAACGGCGGCCTCCTGGTGGGCGCGTGCATGACGCAGCGGCCGGACCTGTACGGCGCGTGCCTGCCGGCGGTGGGGGTGATGGACATGCTGCGGTTCCAGAAGTTCACGGCCGGCCGCTTCTGGACCGACGACTACGGCAGCAGCGAGAGCGAGAACCCGGAGGAGTTCAAGGCACTGCTGGCGTACAGCCCGTACCACACGCTCCTCCGCAACGGCCCGCGCGACTACCCGGCGACGCTGGTGACGACGGCCGACACCGACGACCGGGTGGTGCCGGGTCACAGCTTCAAGTTCGCGGCGGCGCTGCAGGCGATGCAGAAGGGCGGGGCGCCGGTGCTGATCCGCATCGAGACGAAGGCGGGTCACGGGGCGGGTAAGCCGACGGCGAAGGTGATCGAGGAGGTGGCCGACCAGTGGGCGTTCCTGGTGCGAACGCTCGACTTCCGCCCGACGATCCGGGAGTGAGTGAATGTCACCGAGCGGGGTCGCGTCAGCGCCCCGTGCGACCGCACATCTTGAACGATTGCGGTCGCACGGGGCTGACGCGACCCCGCTCCGTGCGCGGTTCGCCCGCCGCCCGCGTTCCCGACGCGCCGAACGGCCGGTCAACCCGGGGCCGTCACCACCAGGTTGTCGCGGTGAATCAACTCGGCGTAGGGCTCCCCGGCCTTGCCGCGCAGGCGCAGCGCGTCGGCGGCGGCGTAGTTCGTCAGGCCGCGGGCCACCTCCCGGCCGGCCGCGTCGCACACCGCCACCACGTCCCCCTTGCGGAACTCGCCGCCCACCGCCACCACCCCCACCGGCAACAGACTCTTCCCCAGCTCCACCACCGCCCGCACGGCGCCGGCGTCGATCGTCAGGGTGCCCACCGGGCGGGCCGTATAGCCGACCCAGCGCTTCCACGCCGGGATGTCATCCCTGTGCGGCAGGAACAGCGTCCCCACCGGCTCCGCCGCGAACACCCGGTCGAGGATGCCGTCGAGCGAGCCGTTCGCCATCACCACCGCCACGCCGGCGTCGGTCGCGACGCGGGCCGCCTTCAGCTTGCTCCGCATCCCGCCGGTGCCCAGGTCGCTCTTGCTGGCCCCGGCCATGTCCGTCACCGCGTGGTCGATGTGCGGAACCGTCGCCACCAGCGCCGCGGCCGGGTCCGTGCGCGGGTCGGCGGAGTAGAGGCCGTCCACGTTCGTGAGCAGCACCAGGAGCGGGGCGCGGAGCAGGTTCGACACCATCGCCGCGAGGTGGTCGTTGTCGCCGAACTTGATCTCGGCGACGGACACGGTGTCGTTCTCGTTGATGATCGGCAGCGCGCCGTACTCGAACAGCGTGCGGACGGTGTTGCGGGCGTTGAGGTAGCGGGCGCGGCTGTCGAAGTCGCCGGCGGTGAGGAGGATTTGCGCCGTGTGGACGCCGTGCGGGGCGAAGCTCTCCTGGTACAGCTGCATCAGCGCCGACTGGCCGACGGCGGCGCACGCTTGAAGTTGGGCCAGGTCGGTGGGTCGCTTGCCGAGGCCGAGCTTGCCGACGCCAGCGCCGATGGCCCCGGACGTGACGAGGACGACGCGCCGGCCGGCGGTGCGGACGCGGTGCAGCTGGTCGGCGAGGGCGCGGATGCGGCCGGCGTCGAGCCGGCCGGCGGGGTCGGCGAGGACGTTGGTGCCGACCTTCACCACGACCGTGTGCGCCCGCGCAACGACATCCTGTCGGACCGGATCGACCATGACCGCGAACCCTCGTGGAGACGGGGATAACGTATCGCGGCGGGCGGGAAATGACGCGACCCCGCGGGCCTGGGGCACCCGCGGGGTCGCTTCTATCTGGGCAGCCGGCTTAACGGACCACCCGTTGTGCAGCCGTTAGGCTAGCCGGCCCTTCGAAACCTGGTCGCAACAACTCACAGGATCACCCCCTTTGCTGAAGGCCACGCCCGGGGCCGCCCGCGTACCAGAGCGGACCGCCCGAGGCCTTTTGCCCGTCCCGCCACGGACGCGGGACATCCGACCGACACCCCACTATAGACACACGCCCGCCCCGCGGGGAACAGAATTTCCCGCCCTCGCACCAACTCGCTAACGTCCGCCGCGGTTCCACTGGTCGGCACCGCCAACGCCGGCAACAATAGCGCGGTTCCGTATGACGGGCGCCGCCGCCCGCCACCCCGCCGAGGACCATCGATGTTCACCACCCTCGCCCTGGCCGCGGCCACGCTCGCCCCGGCCCAGCCGCCGGCCGGCAGCCTCCAACTCAACAACGTCCGCCTCACCACCGGCGAGCTCGGCCCGGCCCGGAAGGACGCCAAGCTCCTCCCCGGCGACGTGCTGTTCATCGCCTTCGACATCGACGGCCTCACCATCGCCCCGGACGGCCAGACCGTCTACACGGTCGGCATGGAGGTGACCGACGCGGCGAACAAGCTACTGTTCAAGCAGGACCCGCGCGAGAGCCGCGACACCGTGCCCCTCCGCGGCGGCAAGATGCCGGCGCGGGCGTTCGTCACCATCGGCAACGACACCCCCGCCGGGGCGTACACCTGCAAGCTCACCGTCACCGACCCGAAGGCCAAGGCGACGAACAGCTTTACCGTGAAGTTCGAGGTGCTGAAGGCGGACTTCGGGCTGGTGGCGATCAACCCGACGCGGGACGTGCGCGGCACGATCGTGGCGCCGGCGGCCGGCTCGGTGGGCGAGACGCTGTGGGTGCAGTTCACCGTGGTGGGCTTCGGCCGCGACGCCCAGAAGAAGCAGCCGAACGTCGAGTTCACGCTCGAGTTCTTCGACGAGAAGGGGACGGCGACGCTGGGCCAGCCGATCCGCGACGCGCAGACGGGCGGCGTGGACGAGAAGGACGCGGTGTTCGGCCAGCACGTGCCGGTGTTCCTGAGCCGGCCGGGGCGGTTCACGGTGCGCGTCTCGGCGCTCGACAAGGTGACCAACAAGCGGGCGCAGTTCGACCTGCCGATCCGCGTCGACCCGTCGCAGTGACTCGGTCGTGGCCAGTGGTCAGTCGGCAGCGGACAGTTCAGCCCGTGCGGAGGGAGATGGCACCGCGGGAACGTATAATGCCGGTGCCGTCCGAACTGCCCACTGTCCACCGACCACTGGCCACGACACTCCCATGAGTCAGCTCGCCGAGCGGATCGCCCAGTTCCGGAAGATGGCCACCGACGACCCGGAAAACGAACTCGGGCACTTCCGCCTCGGCCAGTTACTCGTGGAGGACGGCCAGCCCGCCGAGGCCGTCAAGTCGTTCGAGCGCACCCTGGAACTCAGCCCGCAGTTCTCGAAGGTGTACCAGTTGCTCGGCGAGTGCCTCATCAAGCTCGACCAGAAGCCGCGCGCCGTCGAGGTGCTGACGACGGGCTGGACCACCGCCGACGAGCGCGGCGACAAGATGCCGCGCGACGCGATGGCGAAGCTGCTGACGCAGCTCGGCGCCCCCGTGCCGAAGGCCGCGGCGCCGGTCGCGGACGCCGACGACGGCCCCGACACCGGCTTCCGCTGCCAGCGGCCCGGCTGCATGGAAGGGAAGCGGGCGAAGCAGCTGGCCGCGCCGCCGGTGCCGGACGCGATCGGCGAGCGCATCCACCAGAACATCTGCGCCGGCTGCTGGAACCTGTGGTTCAAGGACCTGAGCATCAAGGTCATCAACGAGATGCGGCTCGACCTCAGCTCCGAGTTCGGGCACAACGAGTACGACAAGCACATGCGCGAGTTCTTCGGCTTCGAGGAGGCGCCGTGACGGCCGCGCTGCTGGTGCGGTACGGCCGGCCCGGCTACGTCGGCCGCTTCCGCGTGAGTGTGGAAGCGGAGCGCGGCGCCAGCGTCGTACTGCGCGGGCCGCGCGGGCTGGAGCTCGGCACGGTGCTGTGCGCCGCCGACCGCTCCGGCGGCATCGACGACGAGGGCGAGCTGCTGCGTGTGGTCACCGCCGCGGACGAAGCGGCCGCCGACCGCGCCGCAGCACTGGCCCGCGACCTGCTCACAGCCGCCGCCGAACTCGCCGCCGGGCTGCCGGTCGCGTTCCCGGACGCCGAGGTGGCGCTCGACGGCGCCGCGGCGGTGCTGCACGCGCTGCCGTGGGCCGGGTGCGACCTCGACGCGGTTCTCGTAGCCCTGTCCGAGCGGTTCGACCTGCCCGTAAGATTGCTCGACCTCTCCCGCACGCCGACGAACCCCGACCCGCCCGAGCCCGCGACGAGCTGCGGCAAGCCCGACTGCGGCAGCGGCGGGTGCGGCACCGGCGGCGGGTGCGCGACCGGCTCGTGCTCGCGCGGCGCGGTGAAGTCGGCGGCGGAACTGACCGCGTACTTCGCCGACCTCCGCGGCAAGATGGAAGCCGCGGCGCGGGTGCCGCTACACTGACTCGCAGGCTTGGGGTTCGTAGGTCGGGTCGAGTCCGCGAGACCTGACGGCGACGCCAACCACCGATGTGAGGCACCTGTTCGGTCCGCACGGTACGGCTCACCGCACACGCTGCCCGCGCCGCCGTCAGGTCGCGCGGACTCGACCCGACCTACGAACCCCGAACCGACCGTTCCCTGATGGAGACCCCGGATATGCCCCGACGGTTCCGGCCCGGGTGGGCCGCTGCGGTGGCCCTGGCGCTGCTCGCGGCGCCCGCCCCCGCCCAGCCCGCCGACCTCGCCAAGGCGCTGGCCGCGCTCAAGGGCGTGACGAAGGAAGGCGCCGCCAACGACGCCGCCGGCCCCGCCTGGAAGACCGTCGTGGACGCCGGCGCCGCCGGGTTCTTCCCCGCGCTCGCGGCCGTGGACGACGCCAACCCGACCGCCGCGAACTGGCTCCGCAGCGCCGCCAGCGCCATCGCCGAGAAGGAGCGTACGGCCGGCCGCCGGTTCGAGGCCGCCCGGCTGGAGTCGTTCGTCGATGACACGAAGAACGCGCCGTCCGCCCGGCGCCTGGCCTACGAGGTACTCGTGACCCAGGACCCCGCCGCCCCGGCGCGGGTGCTGCCGGGTCGCCTCAACGACCCGCAGCCGGACCTGCGCCGCGAGGCCATCGCCGACCAGCTCGCCAGGCTCAAGGCCGGCGAGACGGCGGCCGCGCCGCTCGACCGGCTGTTCGCCCTCACCCGCGAGAAGGAGCAGGCCGAGGAGGTGGCGAAGGAGCTGGAGAAGGGCGGCAAGACGGTCAGCGTCACCGAGCACTTCGCGTTCCTGACGCACTTCCGCGTCGTCGGCCCGTTCTTCAGCGAGAAGGGGAAGGCGCTGACACTCAGCTACCCGCCCGAGAGCACGCCCGCCGCCGCCGAGTACGACGGCAAGGACGGCAAGGTGACGTGGGTGCCGAAGGACACGGCCCACAAGTACGGCCAGCTCGACCTGAACGACAAGGTCGGCCGGCTCAAGAACGCCTGCGTCTACGCCCGCGCCACGGTCCACGCCGACAAGGCCACGCCCGCCGAGATCCGCGTCGGCAGCCCGAACGCGGTGGCGATCTACCTCAACGGCAAGAAGCTGTTCGGCCGCGAGGAGTACCACCACGGCGACCAGATGGACTACCACGTCGGCAAGGCCGAGCTTCAGGCCGGCGAGAACGTGGTGGTCGTGAAGGTGTGTCAGAACAACCAGACCGACAGCTGGGCGCAGCGGTGGCAGTTCCAGGCCCGCGTGTGCGACGCCACCGGCGGCCCGATCGCGGGGCTGACGCAGGTGGTGGACGGCCGCAAGCTGCCCCTCGGGGCGGCCCCCCAACCGGAGGCGAAGAAGTGACCCGCACCCTCACCGGCTCCGCGCTCGTTCTCGCGCTCGCCGTTACCGCCGGCGCCGCCGACTGGCCGCAGTTCAAGGGCCCGGGCGCGTCCGGCGTGTCCGAGGAGACCGCCCTCCCGACCGAGTGGTCGAAGGCCAAGGGCGTGAAGTGGCAGGCCAAGTTGCCGGCCCGCGGCGTGTCGTCGCCGGTCGTCGCCGCCGGCAAGGCCTACGTCACCTGCTCGTCGGGCAAGAAGGACGACCGGCTCCACGTCCTGTGCTTCGACGCCGCCACCGGGAAGGAGCTGTGGCACCGCCAGCTGAACGCCACCGGCCCGACCGCGTGCCACCCGATGACGTGCATGGCCGCCCCCACCCCCGTCGCCGACGCCACCGGCGTGTACGCCCTGTTCGCCACCGGCGACCTGGCCGCGTTCGACGCCGACGGCACCCTGCGGTGGTACCGGTCGCTCGTGGGCGACTACCCGGACGTCACCAACCAGGTGGGCATGGCCGCGTCGCCGGTGCTGGCCAAGGACAAGCTGATCGTGCCGATGGACAACGACGGCGACTCGTTCCTCGCCGCGGTGGACGTGAAGTACGGCAAGAACGTGTGGAAGGTGGACCGGCCGCGGTCGATCAACTGGGTGACGCCGCTGGTCCGCGACACGGCCGGCAAGACGGAGGTGCTGTTCGCCGGCCCGAACGGCCTGACCGCCTACGACGCCGACAACGGCGGCAAGCGCTGGCTCTACAAGGAAGGCGGCGGCGCCATCCCGACCGGGAGCCTGATCGGCGACACGCTGTTCCTGCCGACCGGCGGCGTGAGCGCGGTGAAGCTCGGCCCCGACGGCGTGACGGGCGAGCCGCTGATGAAGGCGAAGGAGATGGCGTCGCGGCACGGCTCGCCGCTGGTGTACCAGGGGCGCGTGTACGCGGTGGACGGGAACGGGTTCATCGCCGCGGCCGACGCCAAGACGGGCAAGACGCTGTTCAAGGAGCGGAAGAAGGCGCCGTTCTCGGCCTCCCCCGTGGGCGGCGACGGGAAGGTGTACTGCGTGAACGAGAAGGGCGTGACGACGGTGCTGCGGGCAGGCACCGACGAGTTCGACGTGGTGGCCGACAACGACCTGGGCGAGGAGGTGCTGGGCACGCCGGCGATCAGCGGCGGGTGCCTGTTCATCCGCACCGACAAGACGCTGTTCTGCGTCGGAAGATGACGAAGAATTTTTGACGGGATGAACAGGAAAAGACAGGATGGAAAACAAAGACTAATGTCGAATTAAATTCGGTCTTTGTTTTCCATCCTGTCTTTTCCTGTTCATCCCGTCAAAAATTGCCGTTGTTCTACGCCACCGCCGCGCCCGCCATCCGCGCCTCGATCGGGTCGGTCACCTTCAGCGGCCCCAGCACCACCGGCGGCGCCACGCCCAGCACCTCGTTCGCCAGCGCCGCGTAGTCGGCGGCGCCGGGGCTCCGCGGCGCGTACGCGAAGATCGACTTCCCGTGGCTCGGGCACTCGGCCAGCTTCACGTTCCGCCGCACCTTCGTGTCGAACACCTTCGCCGCCGCCCACGGCACGTTCGCGGCGCGGCTCTGGTCGAGGAACGCCGTCAGGTCGCCCACCACCTCCTGCGCGAGCTTCGTCGCCGCGTCGTACAGGCAGATGACGATGCCGCTCACCTTCACGGCGGGGTTGATGCGGCGGGCGACGAGCGCCGTCGTTTCGAGGAGCTTGCTCAGGCCGTGCAGGGCGAAGAAGTGCGGCTGCAGGGGGATGAACACCTCGTCGGCCGCGGCCAGGGCGTTGAGCGTCAGCACGCCGAGCGACGGGCCGCAGTCCATCAGCAGGTAGTCGAAGGCGGTGCCGTCCGCGGCCAGCGCCTCGCGCAGCAGCACCTCGCGGCCGACGACGCCGGCCAGTTCCACCTCCGCCGCCGCCAGGTTGATGTCCGACGGGCACAGCGTCAGGTTCGGCTCGACCTCGCGGCGCACCGCCGCCATCGGGGTGTTCGCCACCAGCACGTCGTACAGCGACGGCGCCTTGCCGTCGGGCTCGAAGCCGAGGTGCGTGCTGGCGTGGGCCTGCGGGTCGAGGTCGAGGACGCACACCCGCTTGCCGGCGGCCGCCAGCGCGGCGGCGAGGTTCACGGTGGTGGTCGTCTTGCCGACGCCGCCCTTCTGGTTGATGACGGCGATCCGTCGCATGTCGTGGCCTCCGTTGCGGTTTCTCCTTGCCGCCGCTCGGCCGGCGGTTATAACGACAAGAGCCTCTCCCCCACCAGCCCAACCGGCCCCGCCTCCGCGGCGGTCGTGGGCCGGTTACGCCCCCCCGGGCCTCGTTCCACACCCCCCGTTTCGCTCTCGCGCCCGAGGAGTCTCCGACCGATGGGAACCGCTCGCCAGAAGGCCATCGACGCGATCGCCAACACCGAGTACGACCTCAACCAACTGGACTTCCGCACCAACCAGCTGAAGGACCTGTTCGGCGTCAACGTGTTCAGCGAGGAGGTGCAGAAGGCCCGGCTGCCCAAGCCGGTGTTCAAGGCGCTGCAGAACACCATCAAGAAAGGCGCCCAGCTCACCGACCCGGCCGTCGCCGACGCCGTCGCGAGCGCGATGAAGGACTGGGCGCTGGAGCACGGCGCCACCCACTACACCCACCTGTTCCAGCCGATGACCGGCCTCACGGCCGAGAAACACGACAGCTTCCTCAGCCCGACCGGCACCGGCTCGGCGCTGGCCGAGTTCAGCGGCAAGGAGCTCGTCAAGGGCGAGCCCGACGCGAGCTCGTTCCCCAGCGGCGGCATCCGCGCCACGTTCGAGGCCCGCGGGTACACCGGCTGGGACCCCACCAGCCCGGCGTACATCCGCGAGGCGCCCAACGGCGCCACCCTCGTCATCCCGACCGTGTTCGTGTCGTGGACGGGTGAGGCGCTCGACAAGAAGACGCCGCTGCTGCGGTCGATGGAGGCGCTGAGCGTCCAGGCGCTGCGCATCCTGAAGCTGTTCGGGAACACCGAGGTCAAGAAGGTCTTCACGACCGTCGGCCCGGAGCAGGAGTACTTCCTGATCGACAAGAACTTCCTGTACTCCCGCCCCGACCTGCTCAACTGCGGCCGCACCGTGTTCGGCGCCAAGCCGCCGAAGGGCCAGGAGCTCGAGGACCAGTACTTCGGCACCATCCCGGAGCGGGTGCTGGCGTGCATGGCCGACTGCGAGGCCGAGCTGTTCAAGCTCGGCGTGCCGGTCAAGACGCGGCACAACGAGGTGGCCCCGAGCCAGTACGAGATCGCCCCGATCTTCGAGGACTCGAACCTCGCGACCGACCACAACCAGCTGACGATGGACGTGATCCGCCGCACCGCGGAGAAGTACGGCCTGGCCTGCCTGCTCCACGAGAAGCCGTTCGCCGGGATCAACGGCAGCGGCAAGCACAACAACTGGAGCATGTCCACCGACACCGGCGAGAACCTGCTGAACCCCGGCGACAACCCGCACGACAACGCGCAGTTCCTCGTCTACTGTGTCGCCGTCATCCGCGCCGTGGCCAAGTACCCCGAGCTGCTCCGCGTCAGCGTGGCGAGCGCGGGCAACGACCACCGCCTCGGGGCGAACGAGGCCCCGCCGGCGATCATCAGCATCTTCCTGGGCGACCAGCTCCAGGACGTGATGGACCAGCTGGAGCGGAGCGACCTGAAGAGCACGAAGCAGGGCGGGTTCATGGAGGTGGGCGTCAGCATCCTGCCGAAGCTGCCGCGCGACGCCGGCGACCGCAACCGCACCAGCCCGTTCGCGTTCACCGGCAACAAGTTCGAGTTCCGCGCCGTCGGCTCGTTCTTCTCGATCGGCGGGCCGAACGTGGTGCTGAACACGATCGTGGCCGAGTCGCTCGACTACATCGCCACCGAGCTGGAGAAGGCCACGAAGGGCGGCAAGGACCTGAACAAGGCGATCCAGGAGCTGCTGCCGCCGATCCTGAAGGAGAGCAAGAAGGTCATCTTCAACGGCGACGGGTACTCGGAGGAGTGGCACAAGGAGGCCGAGAAGCGCGGCCTGCCGAACCTCAAGAGCTCGACCGACGCCTTCCCGGTGCTGATCCGCAAGGACTCGGTCGAGCTGTTCGGGAAGTACAAGGTGCTGACCGAGCGCGAGCTGCAGAGCCGGTACTTCATCTACGCCGAGAAGTACGTGAAGGAGGTCGCCATCGAGGCCAACATGATGGTGATGATGGCCAAGACGATGATCCTGCCGGCGGCGCTGCGGTACCAGGCCGAGGTGGCGGCGGCGGTGAACGCGACGAAGGCGGCGGGCGTGGACAACGCCGCGCAGGTGGAGCACCTGAAGGACCTGACCGGCGTGCTGTCGAAGTTCCAGGCGGCGACGAAGGCGCTGGACGACGCGGCCGGCCACCACGCCGAGGGCGACGCCTACGCCCACGCGAAGTACATGAAGGAGAGCGTGATCCCGAAGATGGCCGAGCTCCGCACCTTCGGCGACAAGCTGGAGACGATGGTGGCCGACGACCTGTGGCCGCTGCCGACGTACCGCGAGATGCTGTTCATCAAGTGAGTCGGCTCGGTGATCTGATGTCGCGCGAGAGCCCGGGGACGGCCGCCGTCCCCGGGCTCTCGTTCGTTAGGCCCGATCACCTACGCCAACTCCAGCGAGCCATCCTCCATCGAAGCGACGAGTTCTGACAGCCACGTTTCGAGACTGGGGGATCGGATCGGTCGTTTCTCCCAATCGTGGTAGAACATGAGGACTTGGCCGGGAGTGCCCCCGTCCTCGGCCGTCAGGTCCACACAAAGATGATCCCCGGCGCCGTTCTCCAGGAACGGCACCCAACTTCGCCGCCACCATCGCGGGTTCTCGAAGTCGGTCCCGATCATCCCGTCCATCAGCTCCTTGGCCTGGTCGATGTCCTCCAGCGACGAGAACATCAGGTTGTGCACCAGGGACTCCGACCGAAGCTGATTGTGCCCGTTCCGCCATCGATAGAGCAGGCGAAACGTGTCCGGCAGCGTGAGCGAGAATCGAGCCTCGAACGCATCCAACTGGGCGTCGGTTGTGCCGGGCAGGAGGTGCGCGTAGTAGTCCGGCCGGTTCGATGCCAGCCAGCGGTCCAGCCGCACCACAAGCGTCTCGACCATTAGCGGCTCCGATGGCAGAACAATGTTTGGCGGATTCGCCGCGTCGGGACACGGACTCCGCCGCTGGAGCGTACCGGCCGCCGCGGGATGCCGCCACGGGATTCCGTCGGGTCGGTCCGCTGGTGTGGCTAGGGGATTCGGCCGAGCCGTTAGGCCGGGGCGTAAGCCCCGTCGGGGTTGTGGAGCCGGACGGGGCTTGCGCCCCGGCCTAACGGCTCACCGGCACAACCCGCAGGCGCACCCATCCGCGGCTCCGTCTTGCCCCGCCCGCCGGGCTGTGCTATTCCCCCGCCGAACCGGCAGGGGGTACGGCATGGCTCGCGTCGCGCTCGTCGGGGTCGTCCTCGCCGCGGGGGCTGCGGTGGCGCAACCGCCGCCATCGACTACCGTCGCCACCGTCAACGGCGAGAAGGTCACGCTCGAACAGGTGGACACGTTCATCCGCGCCCGCTTCCCCGGGGCGCCGCTCACCGCGTCGCAGCTAAAGGCGCTCCGCACCGAAGTCGCCAACGACCTCGTCGATGACCTGCTGGTGCGGCAGTTCCTCCGCGCCAACGGCCCGAAGGTCGACCCCGCCGAGGTAGACCGCCAGCTCGCCGCGTTCGCCGACAGCCTGAAGGTGAAAGGCCAGACGCTCGCCGGCTACGCCCGCCAGACCGGCCAGACCGAGGCCGCCCTCCGCGAGACGTGGGCCGACCTGATCGCCATGCAGGCCTACGTCCGCCAGCACGTCCCGCCGACGGAGCTGCAAAAATACTTCGAGACGAACCGCGAGCACTTCGACGGCGTCGAGGTGCAGGCGGCGCATATCCTGCTGCGGCCGCAGGGGACGCCGGTGGAGCGGGAACGGACCCGCGAGCGGCTGGAAGCGATTCGCGCCGAGATCGCGGCCGGCCGGCTCGACTTCGCGGCCGCGGCGCGGAAGCACTCGCAGTGCCCCAGCGCCGCCCGCGGCGGCGACCTGGGGCCGGTGCCGCGCAAGGGCGGCCTCCAGGACGAGGCGTTCGCCAAGGCGGCGTTTTCCCTCAAGGTCGGCGAGCTGAGCCCGGTGGTGGAGACGCCGGTGGGGTACCACCTGATCCGCGTTTCGGCGCGCACGCCGGGCACCCCGGCGGCGTTCGAGCGGTGCGTCGAAGACGTGCGCGACGCCTACGCCGACGACTTCCGTGCCGGGCTGCTGCCGCGGCTGCGGCGCGAGGGGCAGGTTTCCGTCACCGTACCGTGAGCCCCCGCAGGTGGGCTACTCCCGTTTGAACGTGATCGAGAACCCGTTCCCCTTGAGCTTCATCGTGTCCTTGTTGTCGAACGTGACCGTGAAAGTGCCGATGACGCCGCCCTCGGGCTCCGTCGTCAGGATGCCGTCGACGTACTTGTACGTCCCCGTGTCGGCCATCACGCGGTTGGCGTAGGTCATCACGGTCTTGTAGGTGCCGTCGTCCCGGAAGGTGCTGGCGACCTTCCACTTCGTGGTGGCCAGGAGGACCTCGCCCTTCCACGTGCCCTTGAGGGAGGGCTCGTCCTTCTTCGGGGCGTCCGGCTGCTTCGGCTTGGTGTCCTGGCCGTAGACCTCCGGGACCGACGCGGCCGTGGCGGCGGCGAACAGGACCCCGAGTACGACGACCACGACACGACTGGTGATGGACCGTTGCATCGCTCTCACTCCCTTCGAGGTGCGGTGTCCGAATTCAGTAAAGGCGACCCGCATGTCCATTTTACTCCGGTCCGGGGCGCTGAGATCCCGGGTAGTGGTCGGAAGGGAACGAGGGAATGAGTTCGTGAAGTTTTTCACTTGCACCCGACTTCGCACCCGATCATGATGACGGAATCCCCCGTGAGTCGGAGCCCTCTCCCAATGCCGGTCGGCCTTTACGATCTGACCGGCCGCGTCGCGCTGGTCACCGGCGGCAACAAGGGTCTGGGCAAGGCGATGGCCCGCGGCTTCGCCGAGGCCGGGGCCGACGTCGTCATCGCCAGTCGGCACCAGGACGAACTCCGGGCCGCGCTCGACGAGATCCTCGCCGGCACCAACCAACAGGGTGCCTACTTCGTCGCTGATATGTCGGTCCGGAGCGACGCCGACGCGTTGGCGAAGGCGGCGCTGGCGAAGTTCGGCCGGGTGGACATTCTGGTCAACAACGCCGGCATGAACGCCCCCCAGGCCATCGACGCCGTCGACGACGCCACCTGGGACCGCGTCGTCGAGGTGAACCTGTCGTCGTGCATGGCCCTGACGCGTGCCCTCGTCCCGCAGATGAAGGAACGGCGGTGGGGCCGCGTGGTTCACCTGTCGAGCATCATGGGGCAGGTGTCGAAGGAGCGGCGGAACGTCTACTCGGCGACGAAGGCGGCGCTGATCGGCATGGCGAAGGCGAGCGCCCTGGACCTGGGGCCGTTCGGCGTGACGGTGAACTGCGTGGCCCCGGGGCCGTTCCTGACGGACATGCCGATGTCCGTGCTGTCGGACGCCGAGAAGCAGGCGTTCGCCGACCGCACGGCGCTGGGCCGGTGGGGCCAGCCGCGCGAGCTGGTCGGCCCGGTGCTGATGCTGTGCAGCGAGGCCGGCAGCTACGTCACCGGCCAGACGTTGTTCGTGGACGGGGGCTACCTGGCCCGATAGCCGGATCGGTGCGCCGGACGCTCCCACCGATGTTGCACGCACGGACGGCGGCGCCCTAGAATTGGTTGATCCACCCGCGCCGCCGGCCCCACCGGCGGCGAGGCCCGCTCTCCCCGGTCCGAGGTGTGGAACATGGTGGCGTGCTGCGTCAGCCCGACCGAGGCCGACCCCGCAAACCTCTCCCCGGGGGTTCCGCTCATGCGACGGAGTGTCTACGCCGACTGCGTGGAAGAAGCCAACCGGTACAAGTGGATCGCCAGCGAGCAGGCCGGGTTCGACCTGGGCGAGGCGGCCATCCGGCAGTGGGTGCGCGAGCACTGGAACGGCTACCTGCGGGCGCGGTGGGTCGAGCACCTGCAGGGCTCGTGCTTCTGGCTCGAACTCGACCGCGGCGACTACGGCCTCCTCCAGCGGGCCTTCCGCGACCGCCAGCCGCTCCTGAACCACATCCTCGACCGGCTCAAGGGCGGGAAGGAAAACCTGGACGTGATCCACTGGGCGTGTGACGAGAAGATCGAACTCGACCCCGTGCTCGAAATCCTCGAAGCCCTCGACGTCAACTCCCGCCGCCTGGCCCACCAGTTCGACCGCTGACTACCGCCGGAACGGGTTGACCAGCCCCGCGTCGTACTCGAGCACCTCGCCGGTCGTGAGCGTGTACCGCACCGCGGCCGGCTCGCATTCGCAACCCGCGACCATTTCGTCGTAACTCACCTCCCCCAGCACGTGCGACAGCGACAGCGCCAGCCGCGCCGGGTCGGCGCCGGCGCGGACGGCGGCGTTCCACACGTCTTCGGGCGTAACCGGGCGGCCGGGCGACTCGACCCGGCTCACCTGCCACGCCCCGCCCGCGCCGCCGTACTCGCCCGCCATTCCTACTCTCCGGTAGTACCCCCGGGTGCATGGAAATCCCGTGCCGACCCGTAAGCTGGTCTCGCCCGAGCCGGAGGCCCCCATGTCCGACCCGTACGACCTCGCCCGGTTCGTCCGCGCCCAGGAGCACGACTTCGCCGCCGCGCTGGCCGAGGTCCGTGCCGGGCGGAAGGAGTCGCACTGGATGTGGTACGTGTTCCCGCAGTTGGCCGGACTCGGCTCCAGCCCCACGGCCCGGACGTACGGCCTGTCCGGCCGCGCCGAAGCCGAGGCGTACCTCGCGCACCCGGTTCTCGGCCCGCGGCTGGTGGAGATTGCGTCAGCCGCGCTCGCCGTCGCGGGACGCACGGCGTTCGACGTGTTCGGTACGCCGGACGACCTGAAGTTGCGGTCGTGCGCGACGCTGTTCGCGCGGGTGGCGCCGCCGGGGTCGGTGTTCGAACACCTGCTGGCGAAGTACTTCGACGGCGAGCCCGACCCGCGCACGCTGCGGCTGCTCGGGGAAGGGGGGGCGGGACGGTAGGCGGGGGTGTCCGCCCGCGAGGTCAGGGCGACGGCAGCCCGCGGCGGGCGGCGGCGAGGTTCGCTTCGAGCTGGTCCAGCACGCGCTTCCACTTCTGGGGGTCGGCGGTGATCGCGGCCGACAGTCGCCGCGCCTCGGCCGCTTCCGGCGCCGCGGGCATCCCGCTGATCCGGTCGCACCGCTCGACGCACGCCAGGTACCGCTCGGCGGCGAAGTCGGCCCGCGCCGCGGCGAGTAGTTCGGCGGCCGGGCTCGGCACCACGGCGGCGGCCGGCTGCACCGCCGCGGGCGTGGCCGCCGCCGGCTGGAACGCGACCGCCGGCTGGACCGCCGCGGGCCGCGCGGCCGGCGCCTGGCGGAGGAACTCGGTCACCTGGGCGGCGTCGGCGAAGCCCTCGCGGCGGGCGATCACCTTCCCCTCGGGCGAGACGAGAATGAGCGTCGGGAAGGCCTGGATGCCGGCGGCCTTGACGAGCCACGCGTCCTTGTCGGCGTCCACCCGCACGGGCACGACGGCGGCACTGACGGCGGCGACGACGGCGGGGGTGCGGAAGGTGGTGGCTTCCATCCGCTTGCACGGGCCGCACCACTCGGCGGCGAAGTCCAGCAGCAGCGGCTTGCCGGCGGCGGCGGCGTCCTTGCGGGCGGCGGCGTAGTCGGTCCGCCAGCGGACCTCTTGAGCCGCGGCGGGGGCGGCGGCCGCGAGCAAGCCGACGACCACGAGCGTGGTGCGAATCATGATGCGCCTCCGTGCGCCGAGCCCCGCATCCTGCGGGGGGCGGAGGCTATACCGCGGGGGCCGCGGTGCCGCAACCCGAACGCTGGCGGCTACGGAAGGGTGCCGCCGGTGGTGCGGATGTCGCCGGCCGGCGGCGGCGCGCCGAGCCGCGCCAGCGCCCGTGCCGCCGACCGCGTGCCCGCCGCCGACAGTTCGCGCAGCAGCGCCCGCGCCTCCGTCGTGTCCAGCGCTTCCAGCAGCTCCACCGCCCGCGCCTCCGTCAGCGGGTCGGCCGCGCCGCCGACCCGCAGCCGGGCCATCTTCGCCGCCGCGGCCGGTTCCAGCGCCAGCCGCGCGATCGCGCCGTAGGCGACCGCCGCGTCCGGCGAGCCGAGGCGGTCCCACAGCCTCGCCGCGCTCGTCTCGCGCTTCAACTCGGCCGTCAGCGGCAGGTCGCGGACGCGCACCGGCCACACCAGCACGCCGGCGCCGGGGCCGGCCGTCAGCAGCCGAGAGCCGTCGGGCGTGAAGGCCGCGTCGCGGCACGGCGCCCCCGGCCCGGCCAGCCGCCGGCGCACGCCGAGCGTCGCCGTTTCGATCAGGTCGAGTTCGCCGCTCGGCCGGCCGACGGCGACCACCCGCGCGTCCGGCGCCAGCGCCAGCGCCGCCGGCGCGACGGCGCGGAGCGGCGTCAGCGGGTCCACGGTCGGCACGTCGGTGCGGACCGTTTCCAGGCCGGTGAGGATGTCGCGGGTGAGGACGCGCTCGGCGGTGCGCACCTTCAGCCCGGCGCCGTCCGGGGTGAACGTCGCGGCGCCGCCCTCGTCCAGCGCGAACACGCGGACCTCGCGGCCGGTGGCGATGTCCCACACGCGGGCGCTGCGGTCGGTGCCGACGGTCAGTGCCAGCCGGCCGTCGGGCGACACCTCCACCGTGCGGACCGGGCCGAGGTGGCCGACCGGCGCCGACAGCGGGCGAAACGTCCGCGCGTCCCAGGTGCGGATGAGGCCGTCGGCGGAGGCCGTGGCGAGGCGCTTGCCGTCGGGCGACGCGGCGACGGCGGTGACGCGGGCGGCGTGGCCGGCGAGCCGGGCGCGGTCCTGCCTGGCGGCGAAGTCGCGGACCACGGCGGTGCCGTCGGGGCCGATGACGACGCCCAGGTCGGTGCCGGGGATGCTGCTGGCGCCCCAGCGGACGCGCGCCCCGGCGGTGCGCGGCGGCACGCCGGTGCGGAGCCGCTCGCCGGTGGTCGCGTCCCAGACCGTCACGCGGTCGCCGTCGGCGGCGGCGACGTGCGAGACGAGTTCGGTGCCGTCCGCGGAGAAGACGAGTTCGGCGACGGGCCCGCCGGCGCGGAAGTGGTCGTCGCCGAGGCGGCGGGCGGCGCCGGGCGGCAGGTCGGCGCCGCGGGCCGGGGCGGCGAGGAGGAGCGCGAGGAGGCAGAGGCGGCGCATGGCGACCCGTCCGTGGGTGGCGACCGGCGGCGATGCTACACCGGCGCGGCGGGCGGGGGGAAGGGCGCCTTCGAGCCCGGTCCGACCCGCCACGATATACTGGCAGCTCACCCCAGAGGGCCGTCCCGTGCGCCCACTCGCCGTGCTCGCCGTCGTCGCCGCCGTGTCCCTCGCCCAGTCGCCGGACGACGTGGAGAAGGCGCTCGCCCGCGCCGGGGCCAACCGCGCGCAGCTCGAAAAGGCGCTCGCCGCCGCGCCCGCCGGCGAGCGGCCCGGCGTCGCCTTCCTCGTCGCCCACATGCCGGAGCGCGACCTGAAGGCGCTCAGCGCCGAGTTCCTCCTCACGAACACGAAGCTCGCCTACCGCGCCCGCCGCGAACTGCCGTGGGGCAAGGACATCCCCGAGGAGCTGTTCCTCAACGACGTGCTGCCGTACTGCCACGTTGATGAGACGCGCGACGCCTGGCGGCAAGACCTGTTCGACCGCTGCGTGCCGCTCGTCAAGGACTGCAAGACGCCCGCCGAGGCCGTGCAGAAGCTCAACACGGCGCTGTTCCCGCAGCTGAAGGTCGGGTACTCCACGGCCCGCCGGGCACCGAACCAGGGGCCGTTCGAGACGATCCAGTCCGGCAAGGCGTCCTGCACCGGGCTGTCGATCCTGCTCGCCGACGCGTGTCGGGCGGTCGGCATCCCGGCCCGGCTCGCCGGCACCGCGAACTGGTCCGACAAGCGCGGCAACCACACGTGGGTGGAAGTGTGGGACGGCCGGTGGCGGTTCACCGGCGCGTGCGAGCCCGACCCGAACGGCCTGGACCGCGGGTGGTTCGTCGCCGACGCCGCCCGCGCCCAGAAGGACGTGCCCGAGCACGCCATCTTCGCCACCAGCTTCAAGCCCACCGGCACCGCCTTCCCCCTGGTGTGGGACCGCAAGAGCACCGCCGTGCCGGGCGTGAACGTCACGGACCGGTACGCGACGGCCGCCGCCACCGACGCGACGCGCTCCGCGGCGGCGCTCGCGGCGCTGAAGGCGGCGCTGGCCGACCCCGCGGCGCTGACCGGCCTGGAGAAGCGCGACATCGCCGCCGTGCCGCTCACGAAGGCCGACGCCGAAACGGCGCGCGACCTCATCTGGAAGGCGCACGTCGCCAGGCTCAAGGTCGAGCGCGCCGCCGAGATGAAGGAGCGCGTGCTGAAGCACGGCGAGCTGCAAATGCCGTTCGACGTGAAGACGTTCGGCGCCGCGCCGGCCGGCGGGCACAGCCTGTGGATTTCGCTGCACGGCGGCGGCGGCGCCCCCAAGAAGGTGAACGACGGCCAGTGGGAGAACCAGAAGAAGCTCTACACCCTCGACGAGGGGATCTACGTCGCCCCGCGGGCGCCCACGAACACGTGGAACCTGTGGCACGAGGGGCACATGGACGCCCTGTACTCGCGGCTGATCGAGAACATGGTGGCGCTGGAGGGCGTGAACCCCGACAAGGTCTACATCCTGGGCTACTCCGCGGGCGGCGACGGCGTCTACCAGATGGCCCCGCGGATGGCCGACCGGTGGGCCGCGGCGGCGATGATGGCCGGGCACCCGAACGGCGTGTCGCCGCTGTCGCTGCGGAACGTGCCGTTCGCGCTGCAGGTCGGCGAGAACGACACGGCCTACAACCGGAGCAAGGTCGGCCGCGAGTACGGCGAGCAGCTCGACAAGCTGCGCCTGGCCGACCCCGGCGGGTACGAGCACCTGGTGAAGATCCACCCCGGCAAGGGCCACTGGATGGACCGCGAGGACAAGCTCGCCCTGCCGTGGATGGCGAAGCACACGCGCAACCCCGTGCCGGACCGCGTGGTGTGGCACCAGTCGGGGAACCTGCACGACCGCTCGTACTGGCTGGCGGTGCCGCAACTCGGCGCCCTGCACACGGTGGTGACGGCGAAGCGCGCCGGCCAGACGATCGACGTGGCGGGCGTCGGCGTGAAGCGGCTGCTGGTGCGGCTCGACGACCGGGTGGCGGACCTGGACCGGCCGGTGCGCGTGGTGAGCGACGGCAAGGAGCTGTACGCCGGGACGCCGGCGCGCACGGCGGCGATGCTGGCGAAGACGCTGGCCGGCCGCGGCGACCCGCGGCTGATGTTCAGCGCCGAAGTGCCGGTTGAACTGCCGTAGGGGCCGTGGGACATTGGGACCGGGCCGTGGCTTCGACCGACCGTCACCCGGCACGACCGGAGACCGCCGATGGCCGACAGCCGACAACTCCCCAGCTCGATGGTCGCCGCCGAGTTCGGCGAGGTGAACGTCCGCCCCGTCGGCCGCGAGGTCGAGGTCACGTTCACCGTGGCGATGGAGCCGCAGGGCGTCGATGCCGAGGGCTGGCAGACCGGCGTGGCCCTCGACGCCAGCGCGTCCATGCGGAAGGCCTACGGCCGCCAGCTCACCGGCATCATCCCGACCGACGTACAGGTCGAGTACCGCGCCCGCGGGTGGATGGCCGAGCGCGTCGAGGACGGCAAGAGCACGCTGAAGCTGAAGGCCGCCGGCCACGACGACGCCGTGAGGCGCGGCTACCTCCGCTTCGGCGAGAACGTCGTCGAGCCGCGGGCGCGGGAGTTCATCTCGTACCTCGCCGGCAACCTCGACGCCGACGGCGGCACCACCGTCGTGTACTGGGCCTGCGACGACGGCCGCGGCGTCGAGGTGCTCGGCGACTTCACCGCCGACCAGTGCCGCACGCTCGCGCTCGGCGGCCCCGCCGCGGCGAAGTTCGGCACCGGCACCCACCTGCTGCCGGCGCTCGACTACTTCCTGACACGCTTCGAGGACGCCGCCCGCGGCATGTACCTGTTCGTGACCGACGGCCGGCTCGACGACCTGGACGCCGTCAAGCGCGCCACCACGCAGCTGGCGAAGCGGATCGCCGCGGGGCAGCGGAACCCCGTGAAGTGCGTTCTGATCGGCGTCGGCGAGGCGATCGACGAGGGGCAGATGGAGGAACTCGACGACCTGGACACGGGCACCGACGTGGACGTCTGGGACCACAAGATCGCGGCCGACATGCGGAACGTGACCGAGATCTTCGCCGAGGTGGTGGACGAGAACCAGATCGTGGCCCCGCGGGCGGCGCTGTACGACTCGGCCGGCCGGCTGGCGCGCGAGTTCACCGACGGGATGCCGGCGAAGGTGACGTTCCGGGTGCCGGCCGGGAGCGACTGGTTCGAGCTGGAGATCGAGGGGCAGCGGGTGCGGCAGCGGCTGCGGTGAGTGCCGGCGGGCCGGGCGGTACGAGCGGGAGCGTCCCATGCGCGTGTTGTTCCAGGTGTCGGCGCTGGCGCTGCGGCAGGTGCTCGGCCCCGGGTCCGACTCGGCGCTGATGGCCGTCGGCAACCGCTTCCAGGACCGCAGCGCGCGGCTGCTCGAAACGCTGAAGGGCGCCAACGCCCAGGCGTGGCGCGCCATCGAGATCGCCCTCGCCGGCGCGTCGTGGTGGGACAAGTGCAAGCTGGCCGTGTCCAGCGGCGAGCAGGCCGCCTTCCGCGCGCAGGTGGCCGCGTTCCTGCAAGCCACCCCGTGCGACGACCTGCCCGACGCCGGCCCGGAGTTCCGCAAGCGCTGCCTCGCCGAACTGAAGGCCGCCCGCAAGCAGCGGCTCCTCCCCGGCGACCAGCTCGGCGACCCCGCCGCCCTCGACGCCGCCGCCAAGTCGCTGGCCCGGTTCGACGACCCGAAAGCCGTCCTCGACGCCGAGCTCGCCGCCGTCCGCCGCACGAGCCAGGAGCTCCAGCAGGCCGGGTTCGCCGAGCTCGGCCGGTTCGTGGCGCTGAAGCCGCCGCAGGGGCAGCCGCTGCTGGTGGTGGCGGTGCAGTACTTCTTCCGCAAGGACGTGCAGGCCGACGCCGAGCTCGCGGCCGAGTTCCAGTTCCAGGAGGTGGAGAAGCTGTCGCAGCGGCAGGAGGCCGGGTTCGCCGGGCTCCAGGAGGCCGTGGCCGCGCAGGGCGCCCGGCTCGACCAGCTGCTCGCCGACGCGATGACGCTCCTGGAGGACACGCACGCCCTGGCCGCGGAGACGCGCGACGTGGGCCTCGCGGTGCAGACCGACGTGCAGGCGCTGAAGGCGGAGATGGCGCAGCAGAACGAGCAGCTGCGGCAGATGTACCAGGCGATGCTCGACCTGATGGCCCGGCAGGCGGCGCCAGTTCCCGTTGCGGCACCGGTCGCGGCTCCGCCCGAGCCGTCGGAGGCGGTGGTGGCGGAGATGCGGACGCTGGTGGACGAGTGCGCGACGCTGCCGGCGGAGGAGAAGCGGCGGCACAAGGCGCTGTTCCGGGCGGTGGGGCGGATGAAGGCGGCGGTGCGGACGCACGACGCGAAGCGGCAGATGCGCAAGGGCGTGCTGCCGTCGGCCCTGTTCACCGGCTCGCCGCCGCCGCCGGTGGCACGGCCGATCGCGCCGCCGCCGCCGCCGGGCGGCGAGTCGGTGTTCGGGGCGCTGCCGAAGTCGCGGCGCCTCCGGCCGCCGCAGAAGTGATGCCCCTGGCGCCCGCCGGAGGCGCTGGTAGAATCCACGCTCCCCCACCGCCCCGGTGACGCGATGCCGCCCCGCCCCCGACCCCGCCCCGACCGCGACGACCGCCCGCGCCGCCGCCGCGACCTGCCCGGCGGCAACGAGGCGTGGCTCGTCTTCGGCATCGTCGGCGTGCTCGTGCTGGTGTCGCTCGCGGCCGTCGGCGTCATCGTCGCCGGCGTCGTGTTCGTGGCGGTGACGCGGGACGGGGACGAGGCGCCGGAGCCGCCGCCGGCGGTCGCCGTGCTGCCGCCGCGCCAGCCCGAGCGGCCCGCGCCGATGCCGGCACCGCCGCCGCAGGTCGTGCCCCGGATCGACCCGGAGCCACCGCCGCCGGACCTGACGAAGCTCGACCCGGGCTTCGACCCGCCCGCCCTCGTGCGGCCGATGCCGGCCCCGCCCGTGCCGTTCGTCCCACCGGTGCCGGTCACGCCCCCGCCGTTCGTGCGGCCGATGCCGAACGTCCCGACGCCCCAGCCGCGCGACTGGTCGCGCCCGCTCGCCGACGTGGAGCCCACGGCGGGCGGCTCCACGGCCCGCAAGCTGTTCGGCCCGATGCAGTCGGACGGCATCCTCCGCTTCACCAAACTCGCCCTCGACCCGCCGCCGCCGCCCCAGAACCGGGCGTTCGAGACGGTCGGCTACCCCGGCGTGTGCTGGTCGCCGAAGGGGGACGCGGGCTTCGTGCTGACGGGCCGCGGCAAGCTGACGCGGTTCCGCCACCCCGGCGGCGCCGCCGAGCGCGTCGCCGACTGGGACCAGGACGCCGGCTCGCTCGGGTGGTCGGCGGCGGGGCTCGTCGCCTGCCTGCCGCAGCTGCACGAGGTGTGGGTGGTGAACCCCGACACCCTCGCCGTCACCCGCCGCGTCGGCGTGTCCGGGCTGTACAAGGTGCTCACCGGGCCGGGCCTGACGGACGCCTTCGCCCTGTGCCGCGAGAACGGCACCGAGGCGGTCGTCCGCGTCGGGCTGTCCGACGGGAAGCTCGCCGAGCTGCTCCCCGAACGCGGCGACCGCAAGAACGGGATGCTGCAGCCGTCCCGCCGGCTCTCGGGCGCCGCGCTGGCCCCGGACGGCAAGTACCTGTACGCCGAGGTCGGCTTCTCGGCGCTCGGCCGCTACCGCGTCGAACCCGACAAGCTCGTGCTGGAGTCGGCGACGGGCTCGATCATCTCGGGGGCGCAGGTGGGGGCGTGCGTCAGCCCGGACGGGAAGCTCGTGGCGTACCCGTCCGGCGGCGGCAACTCGAACTCCGGGCCGTACTCCACGTTCGTGTTCCGCGCCGCCGACCTGTCCCGGCCGCACGT
This sequence comes from Gemmataceae bacterium, assembly GCA_046350095.1. Lineage (GTDB taxonomy): Bacteria > Planctomycetota > Planctomycetia > Gemmatales > Gemmataceae > Urbifossiella. The sequence goes on along the minus strand of JAXMBA010000005.1, from coordinate 212,179 downwards.
GACGGTCGCGTCCGGGGCGTACCCGAACGTGATGGGGTTCGACCCGGTCGGGAAGCGCATCTACGCGCACAACTACGACCTGCCGCTGCGGGTGTACGACGAGAACGGCACCCACCGCGGCGACTCGAAGCTCGGCGGCGAGGACCGCGGCGTGAACAACGGCATCGGCTACTTCCCGCACCCGAACGGCCGCGCCCTTCTCGTGCGGACGAACGGCTGGGTCGCCTACGTCGAATTCAACCCCTGACCGACACCCCCTCACGCCGACCGCCTCGCCCTCGGCCGGCCCGGCGGCCCCGACTCCCTCCACTCCTTCGCCCTCGCGGGGCTGCCGGCCGACCGCTTCCGCGGGCGCGGGGACGGCGCCGGCCCGCGGGCGTATTCTGACCCCCCGGACCACCCCGCACCACGGACGGCGCCCGCGAATGAACTTCCTCGTCACCGCCGGGAACACGCAGTCGCCGATCGACCGGGTGCGGTGCGTCACGAACGTGTTCACCGGCCGGACCGGGGCCGCCGTCGCCCGCACCGCCTGGGGCCGCGGCCACACCGTCACCCTCGCCACGTCCAACCCCGAAGGCCTCCCCGAGTTCGGCGTCAACCCGAAGGACCCCGGCGAGCGGTTCGCCGTGCTGCCGTACCGCACGTTCGACGACCTCGCGCAAATACTCCAGCAGCAACTCCGCGGCGTCCCGTTCGACGCCGTCTGCCACGCGGCCGCCGTCAGCGACTACCTCCCCGCCGGCACGTTCGCCCCGCAGCCGGGCACGTTCTTCAACGCCCGCGTCGGCGAGTGGGAGGCGCTGGCCGGGCCGCCGCGGCTGGCCGAGCAGACGGCGCCTAAGATTAAGAGCAGCGAGCCCGAGCTGTGGGTGCGGCTGGTGCGGGCGCCGAAGCTCGTGGACCGCTTCCGCGAGCCGTGGGGCTTCGCCGGCGTGCTGGTCAAATTCAAGCTGGAGGTCGGCCTCGGCGACGAGGAGCTGGTGGCGGTGGCGGACGAGTCGCGGCTGGCGAGCGGGGCCGACCTGATGGTGGCGAACACGCTGGAGGGCGCGGCGCACTTCGCGTACCTCGGGCCGCTGGCCGACCGCTACGACCGGGTGCCGCGGCGCGACCTGCCGGACCGGCTGGTCCTCGCGGTCGAGGAGCTGTACCAGAAGCGGGTGGCGAATGGCTAACGTGCTGCTGGGGGCGACGGGGAGCGTGGCCGCGGTGCGGGTGCCGGCGCTGGCGGCGGCGCTGGCGGCCGCCGGCCACGACGTGAAGGTGGTCGCCACCGACGCCGCCGCGTACTTCTTCGACCCGGCCGACGCCACGCTCGCCGGCCGCCTCTCCCTTGACGCCGACGAGTGGCCCGGCGACCGCTACTCGCGCGGCGACACGGTGCTGCACGTCGAGCTGCGGAAGTGGGCCGACCTATTCCTGGTGGCCCCGCTGGACGCGAACACGCTGGCCAAGCTGGCCGTCGGCCTCTGCGACAACTGCCTGACGTGCGTGTGGCGGGCGTGGGACATGACGCGGCCGGTGGTGCTCGCCCCGGCGATGAACACGCTGATGTGGGAGCACCCGTTCACGCGGCGGCACCTCCGCTCGCTCGCCGCCGACTTCGGCGCCGGCCACATCCCCGCGCACCTCGACGGCGCCGCACTGCTGGCCCAGATCAACGACCGCAGCCCGACGCTGCGGGTGGTGTCGCCGATCGCGAAGCTGCTGGCGTGCGGCGACGTGGGCGTCGGGGCGATGGCCGAGGTGCCCGACGTGGTCGCCGCCGTCCGCGACGCCTTCTCCCGCCGCGCGGCCTGACCGCTACTTCTTCGGCCGGACGGCGGTGACGAGCATCTGCACCTTCTTCCGGTCGAAGTCCGCCGGCCGCGTCTGGGCCTCCGGCTTCCCCTTCTCGATCATCGCCAGGCACAGGGTGAGCGTGTCGCCGTCGAGCTTGTAGAGGCCCATCCACTTCTGGCCGCCCGGCCCGCGGACGAGGTCGATCTCCTTCGGCGCCTTCGTCGGGTCGAGCGTGATCGTCATGGTGCTGCCGAGGCCGCCGAACTTCGCCCCCTCGATGACGAGCTTCCCGGGCAGGTCGCCGGGCAGCGGCATCCCCGCGACCTCGATCGACTTCACCGCCCACTCGCCCTGGAGCTTCGCCAGCTCGGCCTTCGCCGGGTCGTCTTTCGGCGGCTGCGCCGCCCCGAATGCCACGACCGCGGCCGCCGCGAACACCGTCCGTCGCATGGCACGCCCTCCGCGAAAGGGGTTACCGCTCACCGCCGCAGCCCGGCCTCCCGCAGCAGCCGGGCGGTGGCGTCATACGCCTCCGTCACCCACTCGGCGATCTTCTCCGGCTCCGGCGAGTACTCGAGCTCGATGCTCACCGCCCCGCCGGCGTCCTCGACGCCCAGCGACGCGATCTCGCGCAGGTACGGCGCGAAGTTCACCACGCCGCGGCCCGGCGGCAGGTCGCCGTGGACTTTCCCGTCGCAGTCGCTGATGTGGACGTGGAACGCCCGACCCTTCAGCGACCGCAACTCCTCCGGCTTCGTCCCCGCCAGTTGCAGGTGGCTCACGTCGATGTTCGCGCCGACGGCGGGGTGGTTCACGTCGTCGAGGAAGCGGCGCATGTTGGGCACGTCGTTCAGCAGCGACAGCTTGAACGGTTCGAGCTCCAGCGCGATCTTCAGGCCCAGCCCCGCCGCATACGCCCCCAGGTCCTTCAGCGCGCTCACGCCGGCGGCCCACTGCTCCGCGGGCGGGATCACCTGCCGGTCCCAGATGTACTCGCCGAGCACCAGCAGCAGGTTCTTCGCCCCCAGCTCGTAGCAGAAGTCGAGGTACGCCTCGCACCGCTCCAGGTGGAACCGCCGCACGCTCGGGTTGAAGTCGATGAGCCCGACGGCGACGCACGCCACACTGACGACCGGCAGCCCGGCGGCGGCGCACTCGGTGCGGATCAGCGCCCGCTCCCGCGCGTCGAGGTCGAGCGGGTCGGCGAAGACGTCGATGGAGTCGAACCCGATGGCTTTGGTCTGGCGGATGCCGTAGGCGGTGCCCTTGCCGGCCTGGACCCAGGCCGAGTTGATGAGGCCGAGCTGCATGGGTCACCCGGGAGACAGGGGACACGAGACAGGAGACAGAATACGATTTTTGGGTACGGCCCCCCGGGCGCCCCGGGCTAGGAACGGACTCGCCCCGGGGGTACACTCTCGGGCTGTTCCCGGTCCTCTGGTCCCTGTCTCCCGCCCCCCTGTCCCCTGTCTCCTGAGGAAGCCCCCGGGGATGCTCGAGCACTTCAGCGACTACGGCTACATCGGCATCTTCCTGGCGCTGCTGGCGGCGGGGTGCGGGGTGCCGCTGCCGGAGGAACTGCCGGTCATCATGGCCGGCATCATCGTCGGCCACGACGGCACGAACCTGAAGTGGTACCTGATGCTCCCGGTGGTCATCGCCGGGGTGGTGATGGGCGACGTGTTCCTGTACGGCATGGGCCGGTTCTGGGGCGACCGGCTGCTGAAGATCGGCTGGGTGCGGCGGAAGCTGGTGCCGCCGGACAAGCGCGCCGAGATCGAGAAGAACTTCCACGACCGCGGCGTCATGGTGCTGCTGTTCGCCCGGCTGCTGCCCGGCATCCGCACGCCGATCTTCATCATGGCCGGCGTGATGCGGGTGCCGTTCGGCCGGTTCATCCTGGCGGACGGGCTGTACGCCATCCCCGGCGTCAACGTGCTGTTCTGGCTGTCCTACTTCCTGACGGACCAGGTGCTGGTGGTGTTCCGTCAGCTGGAGCAGTACCGGCCGCTGGTGATGGTGGCGATCCTGTCGGCGGTGGCGGGGGCGCTGTTCCAGAAGTACGTGCTGACGCGGAAGATCAGCACCGGCGAGCCGCCGCACGTGCCGCCGATCATCGCCAAGCCGGCGGGGGCGGTGGTCCACGCGGTGGAGAAGGCGGTGGAGGTGGTGGCGCACGTGGCGCACCACCACAAGCCGGAGCCGCCGGCGGTGGCGCTGCCGGAGCTGCTGCCCGACCCGGAGGCGCCGCCGCCGGAGGAGAAGAAGGGGTCATGAATTTGCCGCTTGCGGCTTGGCGCTGGACAGCGCCAAGCCGCAGGCGAAACCGGATCACTCAATCCACGTACAGGAACTCGTTCAGGCAGAACAGCACCTGGCAGAAGTCCGCCGCGGCCGCCTCGCGGGCCGCACCCGTGGTGCCGCGCAGGAACGCCGTCGCGTCGGCCAGCTCGCCCGCGCTCGGGGCGCGGCCCAGCGCCAGCCGGTAGGCGCGGGTCGCCACCGCCGCGTCGTCGCCGGCCGCCAGCGCCCGCTTCGCCAGCCCCTTCGCCGCGGCCCGCACCTGCGGGTTGTTCATCAGGTGCAGCGCCTGCGGCGCGACGGTCGTGCTCGGCCGCTCGCCCACGCCGGCCGTGCCGTCGGGGGCGTCGAACACCGTCAGCGCCGGGATCAGGCGGCTGCGCTTCATCGTGAAATAAACACTGCGGCGGGTCATCCCGTCGTTCAGGCTGCCCGGCCCGAACGGCGTCGAGTCGAGGATCCCGCCGACGCTCAAGATACTATCCCGGATCACCTCCGCTTCCAGCCGCCGCACCGGAAACCGCCCGAACAGCCGGCCGTCCGGGTCGGCCTTCTCCTTCGCCGCGTCGCGGGCCGACGCCTGCTGGTACGTGCGGCTCAGCACGATCTGCCGGTGGATCGGCTTCAGCTTCCAGCCGCCGCGGACCAGCTCGGACGCCAGGAAGTCCAGCAGCTCGGGGTGCGACGGCGGCTCGCCGCGGACGCCGAAGTCGGACACCGTGGGGACGATGCCGCGGCCGAGGTGGCGGGCCCACAGGCGGTTGACGATGACCCGGGCCACGAGGTTGCCGGCGCCGCCGTCGGCGTCGGTGAGCCAGCGGGCGAAGGCGGCGCGGGTGTGCCGGGTGCGGCTGCCGGCCGGCGGCGGGGTGAGCCACTTCTTCTCGGCGTCGGCCGCGGGCATCAGCACCTGGAGGAACGACACGTCGGCCACGCCGTCCTTCTGCGCCGCGTCGCCGCGGCGGAGGAAGTGCGTCTCCTTCAGGAAGTCGTCGCCCTGCGAGTGCAGCCGGATCGGCGGCAGTCCCTCGCTGGTGACGAGCGCCTTGGTGAGCGCCGGCTTCGGCGCCTTCGCCAGGTGGTCGGCGGCGGCCTTGCTCCGCTCGCGCCAGCCGGCGTCCTGCGGGGCGAACCACGCCAGCAGCGCCGCCGTCTGCGCCGGGGTGCGCTCCTTGGCGGCGAGCGCGGCGCGGACCTGCTCCGGGGCGACGGGGGCGGTGATCTCCGCGCGGGCGTCGGTGCTGAGGGCCAGCCGCGGGCGGCCCATGCCGTGGCCGGTGTTGTTGTTGAACGCGAGCGTGACCGTGAAGACGGTGCCGCCCGCCCAGCCGACCGGCTCCTCGAACGCGAACGCGGCGGCGTGATCCCGGCCGAACTGCGGGTCGACCGCCCACGCACTGTTCACGTTGCCGTCGATCGCGTCCGCGACGCCGAGCCCCTTCTGCTCGAAGGTGGCGCGGGCGTCCGTCAGCTTCACCCGCTTCGCCTCCTCCGGCCGGTCCTTCGGCGCCGCCGTCACCCGCACGTTCGACAGCGCGAAGTTGCCGTTGGTCGCGCGGCCCGGGCCGCCGCGCACCAGCGAGGGGTGCGTCAGCGCTTCCACCCGGAGCGCCTTCACGCCCGTCTCGGTCGTCAGGAGCGTGAAATTCAAGTTCTCCGTCGTCGGGTTCTTGCCCGAGACCAGCACGCTGCCGTCCGCCTGCTTCGTGAGCGTCGCCCCGCCGGCCGACGCGAGCCCGGTCACCTCCGGGAGTACCCACGGCAATGACAGCGGCGTGTCGCCGCGAGCCTTCTCCCACGCCGCGAGCTTCGAGGGCAGCTCCTCCGCTTCGTACTTCTTGACGGCCGCCGTCAGCGGGGCGTGGGCGGCGTCGAACGCGGCCTTCTCCCGGCGGTACTTCTCGGGGTCGAGGTCGAACTCCATCTCGGTCCGCACCGCGGTCGTGAACGCGCTCACCATGCGGTAGTAGTCGCGCGCCGGCACCGGGTCGTACTTGTGGTCGTGGCAGCGGGCGCAGCCGACCGTCAGGCCCAAAAACGTGGTGCCGACGTTGGCGACGATGTCGTCGAGCTCGTCGTAGCGGTGCTTGGCGACCTCGTTCTGCGTGATCTGCGTGCTGTGGACGCCGGCCGCGAGGTAGCCGGTCGCCATCACCGCGAGCGGGTTGCCGGGGGCCAGTTCGTCGCCGGCGAGCTGCCAGCGGGCGAAGTCGTCGAAGGGCACGTCGGCGTTCAGCGCCTTGATGACGAAGTCGCGGTAGTGGTACGCCGTGGGCCGGTCGTAGTCGTGCTCGAACCCGTGGCTCTCGGCGAACCGCACGAGGTCGAGCCAGTGCCGCGCCCACCGCTCGCCGTAGGCCGGGCTCGCGAGGAGTTCGTCGACCACCTTCTCGAACGCGGCCGGCGAGTGGTCCTTCTCGAAGGCGTCCACCTGCTCGGGCGTCGGCGGCAGGCCGACGAGGTCGAGGTAGACGCGCCGTAAGAGCACCCGCGGCTCGGCCGGCGGGCTGAGGTCGAGCCCCTTCTCCGTCAGCTTCGCCTGCACGAAGGCGTCGATCGTGTTCGGCGCCGCGGGGCGCTTGAGCGGCTGGAACGCCCAGTGTTGGCGGGCTTCCGGGGCGACCACTTTGCGCGTCCAGGCGGAGGCGGCGTCCTGGCCGAGGAGCGGGCGGTCGTACGGGGCGCCGAGGTCGATCCACTCGGCGATGCGGGCGATGTCGGCGGCGGGGAGCTTGGCCCGCTCGTGCGGCATGTGCGGCTCGCGCTGGTGCGCCACGAGCTGGTACAGCAGGCTCTTCTTGTGGTCGCCGGGCACCACCGCCGGGCCGCCGGTGCCGCCCTTGAGCAGCGCCTCGCGGGTGCCGAGGTCGAACTCGCCCTCGACGCGGGTGCCGGCGTGGCAGCTCTGGCACTTCTTCGCCAGCACCTCGCGGACGGTGGACTTGAACAGCTCGGTCCCCTTCGCCATCTTCGCGGCGTGGTCGGGCGGCTGCGCGGTCGCGGTGACGGCGAGTGCGACGAGGGCGGCGAGCGGCAGCAGCCGGGGGGAGAGACCGAGCATCGGCGGAGCCTCGACGTGCCGGGGGGCGGGGGTCGGATTAGTTTACCCGATACGATACCCCCGGGCGAGCCGGGGGCGTCAGCGCCCGGCATTCTGTAGCCCCGAGCCGGAATCCGGGGGCTGACACCCCCGGCTCGCCGTCGCCCCTGGAGCACCCCGCATGCGCGTCCTGGCGATCGGCGACGTTCACGGCTGCTCCCTCATGCTCGACGACCTGCTCGCGTGGGTCGCGCCGGCCGCCGCCGACACCGTCGTCACCCTCGGCGACTACGTGGACCGCGGGCCCGACAGCCGCGGTGTCCTCGACCGGCTGATTCGCATGAAGCGCGAGGGGTCGCGGCTCGTGTGCCTCCGCGGCAACCACGAACTGATGATGCTCGCCGCCCGCACCGGCGACCGCGGCGCGGCCGCCGACTGGCGCGGCGTCGGCGGCGTCCAGACGCTCGGCTCCTACGGCCCCGGCGGCGGCCGCGCCGGCACCCTCGCCGACGTGCCCCAGGAGCACTGGGACTTCCTCGAATACCAGCTATCGCCGTACTTCGAGACTCCGACGCACGTGTTCGTCCACGCCGGCCTGTCGCCGGGCGACCCGCTCGACGAGCAGGACGAGGCGTGGCTGTACTGGGAGTTCCTGCGGGCCGACATGCGGCACGTGTCGGGGAAGACCATCGTGTGCGGCCACACGTCGCAGAAGGGCGGGGTGCCGAAGGTGGTGCCCGGCGCGGTGTGCATCGACACCTACGCCCACGGCGGCGGCTGGCTGACATGCCTGGACGCGGCGAGCGGGCGGTACTGGCAGGTGAACCTGATGGGCGAGCGGCGCGAGGGGCGCGTCGAGTACGAGGGCTGACGCCGCGCCGCCCGCCGGGCGGAAGCCGCACGAAAGACCGCGGCCCGCCCGGTTGTCCCGGGCGGGCCGCGGCGCGTCACGACTCGCCGCCGGGCGTCAGTCGCCGCCGCCCGGCAGCAGCGGCACGCGGGGCAGCCGCACGTCGCGGCCGCCGGTGGCGAACACCGGCTGGGCCGACACGCTGTACGTCTGCCGGTCCGGGTTCAGCCGGTACGTCGCCCGGATGTCGGCCGACGCCCCGGTCCCGCGGATCACCTGGTCCCACGGCTGCACCACCAGCGGCAGCCGTGCGTCCGGGGCCGAGCCCGAAGCCACCGGCGAGGACGTCGCGCTGCCGGCCGCGGCCACGCCGCCGCCGAACCCGCGGGTGCCCGTCCCCGCCGACACCGGGGCCGCGGCAGCGGCCGTCTGGAGCGTCGTCACGTCCGGGTTCACCGGGGCCAGCTCCGTCCGGCTGCCGCCGTCGAGCCGCACTTCCACCGGCGTCGCCGAGCCCAGGTCGATCGTCACCAGGTCGTGCGACTCGCGGGGCGTCCCCTTGAACCGCGTGATCTTCAGCGTCGCCGTGTTGCCGACCGGCCGGCCGAACGCCGTCCGCGCCGTCACCCGGTACACGCCGCTGAACGCGCTAGCCGCGGTGTACGACTCGGCCCGCCCGTCGTCCGTCTGCTCGATCCGGTCGCCGGTCAGCACGCCGCCGCCCACCGACCGGGGCGTCAGCGCCGTGCACACCGAGCCGCCCGGCTCCGTCACCGTCAGGTCGAGGTCGGCGGCGCCCTGCCACAGCAGCTCGATCGTCAGGTCGCGCTGCGTCTGCTCCGTCACCGCGCGGCGGAGGCCCGGGGTCGGGGTGCCGGCGGCGTCGAACCGGGCCACGAACCGCGGCAACAGCTCCTTCACCCGGCCGTGGTAGTCCACCCCGTCGGTCTGGCCGAAGTCGCGCCGCAGCAGGCTGCTGGCGGCCCACTCGACCGTGTCGGGCGACACGGTCCGGGCCTTCTCGGCGTAGGCGAGGGCGTTGGCGTAGGCCGCGGGCTGGTCCGGGTCGCGGTCGGCGGCCCGGCGGCACAGCGCCACCGCCACGTCGTGGTTGCCCAGCTCCGCCTCGGCCTTCGCCGCGCGGATGTAGGCGCCCGGGTCGGCCGGGTCCAGGTCGATGGCCGACAGCGCCGCCCGCTCGACTTCCTCGGGGGCCGCGTTCGACATCTGCAGGGCCACGTGGAGCGCGCCGTGCGTCCACGCCTCGGTCGTGAGGCCCTTCCGCATGCCGGCCTTGAGCACCTCGGCGGCGTGGCCGTACTCGTCGAAGCCCATCAGGAAGTCGGCCGCGGCCACGATCAGTCCGGGGTCGGTCACGGTCCACTCGACGGCCTGGTTCCACTTCTTCTTCGGGTTCGAGTCGAGCGACTTGGCCAGCTGGGCCGGGTCGTTCTTCGGGTTGACGATGCCCGACTTCGGGGCCGGCGTCGCGGCGGCCACGGCGGCCGGCGCCTTCGGCTGGACGGCCTTCGGGGCGACCGGGGTGTTCGGCCCGATCACGAGCACCTTGGGGTTCGGGGCCGCGGCCATGCCGCCGCCGACCTTCTCCAGCTTGGTGCCGGCGTACGGCAGGTACTTGCCGGTGCCGCGGACGATCAGGGCGTGCGCCGGCGGGTAGTAGCCGAGCGAGTTCTGCTGCTTGGCGTCGAGGAACGAGGCCTCGACCTCGGCCCCGGGCGCCTGGTTCTGCTGGCTGGAGTAGCCGGCGAGGCCCATCGTGCGGGCGTCCCACTCGCCGCGGGCCACGGTCTCCACGATGACGCCGATCAGCAGCGCCTCCTGGGTGCCGCCCTGGAGGCCGAACTGGCCGCCGAGGTTGCCGAACTGGCCGACGCCGCCGTTGCCGCCCAGGCCGACGATGCCGCCCTGGCCGTTCTGGCCGCCGCCGAAGAACGGGTTACCCGCCTGTCCGCCGCCGCCGGGCGGGGCCGCCCCGCCGCCGCCGCCGAACGGCTGGCCGCCGCCGTTCCCGCCGACGCCGAGGAAGTTGCCGCCGCCGAGGAACTGGGCCGCCCCCGACGCCGCCCCGAAGATCGCCAGCGTCTGCTGCTGGACGCCGAGGGTCTGCTGCAGGGTGGCCTGGTTCACGGCCGACGGGATCGGGATCACGAGGTCCGCCACGGCGAACGTCGTCGTCACCTTGTCGGTCAACCTCGCCTCGTAGGACGTGATCTCGATGTAGTCCGGCCGCACCACGTAGGTGATGTTCGGCACGCTGAGGCCGCGGAGGTACACGTCCAGGAACGTGCCGAGCCGCAGGCCGTTCAGCGTGCTGGCGCTCAGCTTGTTGGCGTTGGCCGTGCTCTGGTCCAGCCCTTCCATGCCGGGGGCGTTCTGGTTGATGACGAACGTGATCTCGTACCGCTTCGACAGGTCCGCGAGCACCTCCTGCAGCGGCGTGGTCTTCAGGTCCTTACCCTGCAGGTCCACCGGCAGGCCGTCCTCGATGATGCTCTTCAGCCGCAGCATCGACGGGCTCGGCTGGGCGCCCAGGGCGGTGTTGCCGTACCGGTCGCGGCGGCCCGGCCGCTGGCCGTCGCCCTCCGTCAGCTGCCGCCACACGGCCGCCGGCGGGAAGTGGACGGGCGGCTCGTCGGGGTACGGGATGTGGCTCTTCTCCGACTGCATCATCGTGAGCAGGAACCGGTCCTCCCGGATGCGGACGAGCTCGCGCCACTCGCGGAGCTGCGTCGCGTGCTGGCCGATGATGTAGCTGGCGACGGCCGTCGAGGGAACCGTCTGGCCACGGCTGACCCGCTCCTGGATCATCAGCTGGGCTTCCTGGTACGCGAGCTCGTACCGGGCCTGCTGCATCAGCTGCCGGAAGGCGTCGATGCGGGCCTTCGTGCGGTCCTCCTCGGCCTGCTGGCGGTCGAACTCGTTGAGCCGCTGGCGGGTCTTGGCGATCTGGTCGCGCTCGGCGGCGGCCTGCCGCTTGATCTCGGCGCCCTTCAGGAAGATCTCCTGCATCACCGCCGTCAGGTCCGACACGTACCGGCCGCGGGCCGCGTCGCCGATGCCGGCGTAGGCCTGGATGTCGTCGCGCTGCCGCTTCAGCTCGGCGTAGGCGCCGTCCGGGTCCACCTTCAGGTTCTCGCGGGCGCGGCGGATGGTGGCGTCCACGAGCACGCGGTACCGCTGCTCCTCGACGCGCTTCAGGTCCGCGGCCTCCTGGATCAGGTCCGGCTGGGCCCGCGGGGTGAGCCCCGGCGGGCCGGCCGGCGCGGGCTGCGCGGCGGGCTCCTTCGCCCCCTCCTGGATGACCATCCGCACGGCCCCGGCCTTGTCGATCTTCAGGCCCTCGACCTTGGCCGCGGCCCGCTTCTCCATCTCGGCCTTGCTGAGCTGGCCGGTCTTCATCCGCCCCACGAGCGCCAGGCCGGTGGCGACCTCGGCGTTGCTCGGGTCGATCTTCGCGGCGGCCTCGTACAGCTTGGTGGCGTCGTCGAGCTTGTTCATGCTGACGGCCCACGTGGCCTGCGTGATGTACTCCTCGCGGTACAGGCTGATCTGCGTCGAGGCGAGCGCCAGCGCCCGGTCGGCCTGCAGCATCGCCGGGGCGTCCTTGTGCGGGGCGTCCTTCCACTGCGCGAACATCAGGTTCAGGAAGAAGTGCTCGGGGAGCGGCGCCGGCAGGTCGTGGCCGAGGCTCAGCGTCACGGCGCGGGTGCCGACGAGACCCTTCACCTCGGCGCCGACGCGCGGCGTGGCCTTGGCCAACTTGCCGATGACGAGCGTGGCCTTGTCGGCCCGCAGCGGCGGCAGCTTCGACGGGAAGGTTTCCGCCACGTCGGCCCCGAACTTCACGCTCTCCGGCTTCAGCACCGGCACGTCGAGAGCCGTCTTGAGGCGGGCGACGAACTCGCCGCGCTTGCTGACGTTGGCCAGGTCCTCCTGCACCCGCACGACGGTGCCGCCGGTGAGGGCCGCGAGGCCGTGCAGGTTGTTGGCGTTCACCTTCACGCCGAGCGGCACGGCGAAGAAGAACACGTCGCTCTGTTCCATCCGGCCGCCGAGGGCGACGCGCTCGCCTTCGTTGATGGGGTCGTAGGAGCTGTCGCCGTCGCCGAGGAACAGCACCAGCTGCTGCCGGCCGCGGTTCGGGGCCATCGTGCCCAGCGCCTTCGCCAGCGCGCCCTTGAGGTCGGTGGCGCCCGAGCCGTACTCGGTCTCGGTGAGCGCGGCGGCGGCGGCCTTCACGTCGTCGGACGTGGCCGGCTGGAAGTCCTTGGTGAGGTTCCGCGTGGCGGCGGGGGTGTTGGCCGTCCACACGCTGACGCGGTCGTCGGCGGCGAGCGCCCCGGCCAGCCCGATGATGATCTGTCGGGCCTGCTGGAGCGGCCGGCCGGCCTGGCTGGCCGACGTGTCCACCACGATCAGGATGTCGCGCGGGCGGGCGGGGGCGGCGGGGAGCTCGGGCTTGACCTGCCAGGCGAACAGGGTGTCGCCGGTGGTGCTCTTGTAGGTGAGAGCCGGGAGGTTGGTGAACTTGGTGACGGCGAGGTCTTCGGCGACCGGCCGGGCGTTCGGGTTCTCGACGGGGGCGGGGCTCTTGGCCGTGCCGCCGCGGAAGTCGCCGAACAGCGAGGTGCCGATCGAGACGCTGGCGGCGGCGACGGCCAGCAGTGCCGGAACCACCCGGAGTCGGGTCAGGAGTGTCATGAGCCAGGCGCTCCTTCGGGGAAACACGGGCCGGAGACGTGCGGGGGCCGAGTCCGGCGTGCCGCTTCCGTCCAGTCTAACCTGTGTAACGACGGTGATCTAGCGACGTTGGCGGGTTGTGGGAATCCGCCCGGCGGCGCGCCGGGCGCCGGCGCCCCGGCCGGCACCGTCGGCGCGGCCGGATCGTGCCGGCGGGGTCGGACGGGGGAAGGGGTTGGGTTTTGCCGCTTGCGGCTTTGTGCCGCGGCGCAAAGCCGCGAGCGGCAGCACGCGTTTCACACGGCACGCGGATGTGATCTTGGGGCCGACGTTATCTCGGGAGTTGGGACGGAGCCGATGCTGTTGGGCTCTCGGGCGGCTTCATCCCGGCCGCGGCTTGAATGTCGCGCCGAAGAATCGTCCAAACCCCGGCGAATGGGAGGCCGCCCAACAGGCCGACCACTCCGGTCACCAGCAGCTGCGTGAACCAGCTCTCGGTGTACATTACTTCCGGGCCGCGTGGCAGATCCACGGTCGCGTCCCGAACGCCGGTGACCGCGGGCCACAGCCAGAACGCGACAGCCGAGAGCAGGGACGCGACCGCGTAAACCCGGAGCCCGACCAACAGCCCGCGGTTCAGCGTTTCGCTCATGTCGTGCCCCGGCCCTTTGTTACTCTGTTGTAGAACGGGTCGAATCTCCAAGGGCCGTCGCGGGAGTGCCGACGGACTTCGGCGGGGGTGCGCCTCGATGAAATGGCAGTGGAACGATCCCGACATCGGTGAGCAGACGCTATGGTGGAGGATCGACCCGGAGACGGGCGAGCCGGACGACGCATCAGCTACGACATGCGAAGCATTTCACGCCCTCGGGGAGTGCCCTCTTTGGGCCGTCGGTGCGTCGGCCGATGCCATCGAAACCACGTTCGGTGCCTCGCGGTGCTTCTCCGACGAGGAAACACGATCGCTCTTGTTGGAGCGAGTCGTGCCTCGGTCGTTCTGCGGCAGCTTCGAGGACGCGGCCGAGTTGCTACAGTTGGTCGATGACTTGTGGGCAGCTGCGGAGCGGTGTTACCAGCAAGCATTGGGTCGCTCGCCGACGGATGTCGAGCGGCACTGGCTCTTCAATCACGCCTTTACGACCCTCCGGGAGGGTCGTCACCAGTAAGCCCGTGTGCGTCCGCACCCGATACCCCGCGTCGGACCTCGCGGACTCGACCCGACCTACGAACCCCGGCGTAGTTCAAGGGCGCGCGGTCGTTGACTGCACGGCGCGCGGCGGGTAGCCTGCGGGTATGGACTACTCCCACCTCATCACCGTCGAGCCGGGGAAGCGGAGCGGTCAGCCGTGCGTCCGCGGGATGCGGATCACCGTCCGCGACGTGCTCGAATACCTGGCCGGCGGCATGTCCGTCGACGAGTTGCTCGCCGACTTCCCGGAACTGACCGCCGAGGACGTGCGGGCCTGCTTCGCTTACGCCGCGGGGCAGCTGGAGAGGCCGGCGGCGTGAGCCTTCTGTTCGACCAGAACCTGTCCCGCCGGCTACCAGCGCTCCTTGCGGCCGAGTTTCCTGGTGCCGAGCAGGCATTTCTGGCCGGGCTCGCGGCGGCCGACGACCGCGCAGTCTGGACCTACGCCGCCGCCCACGGGCTAGCCGTGGTGTCGAAGGACGCCGACTTCGCCACCCTGTCGGCGGCGCTCGGGCCGCCCCCGAAGGTCGTGTGGCTGCGGATCGGCAACGGCCCGACCCGGGACGTGGTCGCCCTACTGCGGGCGCGGGCGGCCGATGTGCATACGTTCCTGGCCGACCCTGCCGCGGGCGTGCTGGAACTGCCGTAGCGCTCGTTACGACCCCCGCCGCAGCAGCAGGGCGTGCTCGAACCGCGGGCGGTCGGCGAACGCCGCGGCGCTCGGCTCGTGGAAGTGCGGGCGGGCCTGGCTCGCCCGCGCCACCGGCTCGAACCCGCAGTCCCGCGACACGTCCGCCGCGATCTCGTCCGCGCGGATCGCCACGTCCCGCACCGCCGAGTCCGCCGCCACCAGCACCAGCGGCCCGCCCGGCTTCAGCACCCGGCGCACCGCCTTCAGGAACCGCGACAGCTCCCACGCCCACGCCGCCGGGGCGTCCGCCGCGCTCATCCGCCGGTACTGCGCCCGGCTGCCGATCTCGCCGCGCACCATCATCCCCGCGTCCAGGTTCAGCCAGCGCAGCCGCAGCTCGTGGTGGTACAGGTAGTCGTAGGTCGCCGCGTACGGCGGCGACGTGACCACCGTGTCGGCCGCGCCGTCCTTCGGCGCCTTCAGCACCGTCGCGTCGTCGAGGCTCACGTCGCCGCGCGGCGGCAGCGGGCTCGGCAGCGCCCGCGAGAACGCCCCGAGCCGCGTCGCCCAGTCCTCGGCCTTCTGCATGAACACCTTGGACGGGAACCCGGCCCGGATGCGCCGCGCCACCACGCCCCCGGACGTGTCACCCGGCCGTCGCGACACCTTCATCAGGATCGCCGACAGCACCAGCCCCAGGTCGAGCGTCGTCGGCTCGTCGGGGAGGCTTTCGATCTTCGACCGCAGCGAGTCGAGTTCGAGCAGCACGTGCGGGTCGAACAGTTCCACGTCCTCGGGCGGGTAGCGGCGGGTGGCGCCGGCGCGGGCGCGGCGGCGGTCCTCGGCGTGCTGCACCACCTCGGCGGCGCGGGCGACGAGGTACTCCACCTCGGGCTCGGTCCGCGGCCGCGTCTTGCAGCGGGCGAGGCGCACGGCCAGCGGGTTCAGGTCGCTGCCGAGCGCGGCGCGGCCGGCGAGCATGGCCTCGACCAGCACGGTGCCGGAGCCGCAGAACGGGTCGAAGACGCGGCCGCCGGGCGGGCAGAAGGCGCGCACGAGCCGGGCCGCGGTCGTGGGGTGCATCCGCGCCGGGTAGGTGTGGAAGCCGTGGACGTGGGAGCGCGCCGGGTCGTTGTCGTCGTCGGTGGACGGCTCCACGTCGAGGGCGTGGGCGAGCAGGTCGGCCTCGGCGCGGGGGCCGGCGGTGTCGGCGCGGCCGCCGACGTGGGACAGGGCGCGGCGCTTCTTTGGCTCGTCGGACATGGAGGACATCTTAGCGGCGGGGCGCCGCCGAAAGACGAATGACGAATGACCGCAGCAGCCATTCGTCATTCGTCATTCGTCATTCGTCCTTACCGGGGCGTCATCCCCGCGCGGCGCTCGGGCGGGGGCGGCCCCGCCGCGGGCGGCTCGCCCTTCGCGGCCGCCTCCGCGAGGCGGACGTAGCGGTGGTACTCCTCGGGCGGGAGGAGGCCGTCGCCGTCCAGGTCCATGGCGCGGAAGTCGGCCAGCGGGCGGCCGCTGAGGCGCCACTCGTACAGCCCCACCTGGCCGTCCATGTCCTTGTCGTACTGGTCGAACCACGCGGGGAGGCCGCCCTTGCGGGCCGCGGTCGTGGCCGCCTTCGCCTGCGCGTCGGCCGCCTTCGCCTGCCCCTCCAGCACCTCCGCCACCCGGAAGTCGAAGTACTCGCGGTACTCCTCGGCCGTCACCCGGCGGTTGCCGTCGGCGTCGGCCCGGCGGGCGTCGGCGCGGAGGCGGTCGGTCCACTCCGGCGGCTCCAGCTCGCCGCTGCCGTCGCGGTCGAGCACCCGGAACAGGCGGTCGGCGTCCGGCGGGCGCTCGCCGTCCTTCGGCGCCCGGGGCACGTCGCGGGCCAGCCGGCGGGCCAGGCCGGCGAACTCGTCGCGGCGGATCGACGGCACCGGCCCGAGTTCGAGCCGGGAGGCGGCGCGGTCGAACAGCTCGGCCAGCGGCCGGGTCGGGGCCGCGTCGCGCCGCCACTCCTTGGCGTCGCCGGCCAGCAGGTCGTACCACGTGTTGATGTCGTCCTCGGTCAGCCCGGCGGCGACCTTGCCGGGGTACGCCTTGGCGAGCTCGCGGTGCCAGCGGGTGGCCTCGTTGTCGGCCGCCTTCGCCGCGCGCTCGGCCGCCCGGGCGATCGACTTCTCCTCGAACTGCTCCTGCTCCCACGCCTCGCCCTTGGCGGTGCGGTCCTTCCGGGCGGGCGGCTCCTGGGCCGGCCCGGGGGCGGCGAGGAGGGCGAGCAGGACGCCGACGGCGGCGGGGCGGGGGAGGCGGGTCATCTGGCGGGCCCGGGGAGGGCGGGGGCGGGAACGGGCGAGTCGGCGGGTGACGCTACTGTACCCGCGCGGCGGGCGGGTGTCACGCCCGACCCGTAGAATGCGCCCATGCGCGTGATCCTCTTCGACATCGACGGCACCCTGGTCCGCACCGGCGGCGCCGGCAAGGCGGCGATGGAAGACGCCCTCCGGGCCGAGTTCGCCGTCCGCGACATCAACGACACCGTGCCGTACAGCGGCCGCACCGACCGGGCCATCGCCCGCGACTTGTTGCGGGTTCACGGCATCCCCGACACGGTCGAGAACGAGCGCACCCTTCGCCAGGCGTACCTCGCGCAACTGCCGGACACGCTGGGCCGCTACCCGGGCCTGGTGTGCCCCGGCGTCGCCGAGCTGGTGGCGGAGCTGGCGGCGTGCCCGAACACGCTGCTCGGCCTGCTGACGGGGAACGTCCGCGCCGGCGCGGCGACGAAGCTCGGGCACTACGGCCTGTGGCATCACTTCCGCTGCGGCGGGTTCGGCGACGACCACTACGACCGCGACGACGTGGCCCGCGCCGCCGTGGCCAGCGCGCGGAAGGTGGCCGGCCGCGACTTCGACCCGCGGGCGGTGTGGGTGGTCGGCGACACGCCGCTGGACGTGAGCTGCGCCCGCGCCGTCGGGGCGAACGCCGTCGCCGTGGCGACCGGCTGGCACCCGCTGGAGGAGCTGACGGCGTGCGAGCCCGACCACGTCTTCGCCGACCTGTCGGACCTGGGCCGCGTCCGCACCATCTGGGCGGCTTAGAAGATGAGGGGGTGACGGGGTGACGGGGTGAGAAGCGGTACCCTCTCACCCCCTCACCCCGTCACCCCTTCAGCGCTCTAAAACAGCGGAATCGATACCCAGGGAGCCGTCCATGACCTCAATCGACCTGTCCGGCAAGCTCGCGCTCGTCACCGGCGTCGGCGACAACGAGAGCTTCGCGTGGTTCATCTCCAAGGCGCTCCAGGCGGCCGGGGCGAAGGTGGCGCTGGCCTGCCACCCGCGCATGGTGAGCATCGTCGAGAGCATCCTCACCCGCGAGGGCGACCGCGACAGCCGGCTCCTCCCCGACGGCTCCGAGTTCAAGCCGGTGAAGGTGCTGCCGTGCGACGCCAGCTACGACACGATGGACGACGTGCCCGCCGAGGTGAAGGCCGACCGCCGCTACGCCAAGTTCCCCGAGTACTCCATCAAGGGGACCGTGGACGCGATCGGCCAGGAGTTCGGCGGCATCGACATCCTCATCCACTCGGTGGCGTTCAGCCGCGAGATCACGAAGAGCCTCATCGACACGAGCCGCAAGGCGTACCACGAGGCGATGGGGATCTCGGCGTACTCGCTGGTGAGCCTGGTGCGGGCGGCGGCGCCGTACATGGCGAACCGCCCCGGCGGCGCGAGCGTGGTCGGCCTCACCTACGTGGCCGGGGAGCGGGTGGTGCCGCACTACGGCGGCGGCATGGGGACGTGCAAGGCGGCGCTGCAGATGGACGCGAAGCAGCTGGCGTGGTTCGTGGGCGACAAGAACGTGCGGGTGAACCTGATCTCGGCGGGGCCGTACGCGAGCCGGGCGGCGCGGGCGATCAACAAGGACTTCGACAAGCTGATCGAGCACGCGGCCGAGCACTCGCCGCTGCGCCGGCCGATCGGCCCGGAGGAGGTGGCGAACGCGACGCTGTACCTGTGCAGCCCGCTGGCGTCGGCGGTGACGGGCCAAATCCTGTACGTGGACTGCGGCTACAACGTGATGGGGACGTGAGCCGGGGGAGTCGCCCGTGCCCGGCTTATCGGTGTTGTTCTGGAACCTGAACGCCCAGCCGCTCGCCCCGCGCGTCGGCCGGCTGGCCGCGTCGTTGAGCGCGGACGTGGTGATCCTCGCGGAGTGCGAGACGACCCCAGCAGTTGTCAGCCGTGCATTGAACGCGGCTGGTGCTTCCCGCTACGGGCTTGCCCCAGGCTGTGGTGAGAAGCTACGGGTTTTCACCCGGCTACCGGCAGGGGCAATTCAGCCGCTGACGCAAGACCCTTTGGAAGCATGGCTTGGGTTTGCGCTCGAAGCCCCGACATTGCCAAGCCTGATCCTGTTCGTCGCGCACCTCCCGAGTAAGCTTTGGTCCGACACTCACGACCAACTCCTGGCATCGCTCGAACTGGCCCAGGACATCGCCGCCGAGGAACGGAGGGCAAGCCACTCGCGCACGATGGTTGTCGGCGACTTGAATGCGAATCCCTTCGAGCCGTCCGTCGTCTGGGCCGGAGGGCTTCACGCGCTGATGACGAAAGAACTCGCTGCGATGGATCAACGGACGATCCGAAAGAGAGAGTACCCCGTCTTCTACAATCCGATGTGGGGTGTTTTCGGAGACACGAACCCTGGTCAGCCGGGAACCTTTTTCCGCGTCTCGTCCGCGAGTGTAAACTACTTCTGGAACACCTACGACCAAGTGCTCCTACGGCCTGACCTGATGAACCGGCTAGGCAATTTACAGATCCTCGACACCGACGGAACGGATAGCCTCCTGAGAGATGGCCGGCCCGACACGGTTGCTGGATCAGACCATCTGCCACTGTACTTTCGCCTCGACTGGTGAGAGCCATGCCCGACGCATTCGCAAGCGACTGGCCGGATGACATCAAGGTTGATGTCTTACCCCCGGTCGCCATCCTCCGCGCCCGGGCGAGTGAGATCGGGCGGATCACGAAGGGGATTCTAAAGGGCGAGGTCAGCACGACGACCGGTGCCGGCGACATGGTGTCGCACCGGCTGGATCTCGTCGCGCCGGCGCTCAATGGTCGCCGGTACGGGGTGCTGAACGCGATCCACCGGGCGGACCTCTACCCCGTGCTGGTGGAGGCTGAGTGCTTTAAGCCGCCTGTGAGTCGGAGTCGTGTCGGTGCCGCGGTAGGTGGGAGTTTTCCCATGTTCGTAGCAGGGGGAACAGACCCCGAACCGCCGCCGTGGCCCGACCCGACCGACTGGCGGCCAGTGGCGAACAATGAGGACGAGTTCGTCGCCCGAGTCCGTGAGGTGCTGCGGTCGGGGAAAGTTCGCGCGGCAATCGATACCCTCCTCGCGCTCAGCAACGAGAAGGCCGCAGCCGACGAGACGCTCCGTACCCAACATGAGGCGGCCGCGAAAGCACTCCTCGCAGTCAAAAACGAGAAGGCCGCGGGCGAGCGCGGCGAATCGGCCGAACCCGCCGCCTGACGACCCGGAGCGATTGTGTCCGAGCCGCTGCGCCTCACGAAGCTGGCCAAGCGGGCCGGGTGCGCCGCCAAGCACCCGCCCGGCTTCCTCCTGCCGCTCCTCGGGCTCCTGCCGCCCACCACCGACCCCAACGTCCTCGTCGGCAGCAGCACCGCCGACGACGCCGCCGTTTACCGGCTCTCCGCCGACACGGCGCTCGTCCTCACCACGGACTTCTTCACGCCCATCGTGGACGACCCGCGCGACTTCGGCCGCGTCGCCGCGGCGAACGCGCTGTCCGACGTGTACGCCATGGGCGGCAAGCCGCTCGCCGCGCTGAGCATTGTCGGCTTCCCCGACACGCTGCCGGCCACGGTCCTCGGCGCCATCCTGGTGGGGGCACACGAAATCGCCGCAGAGGCGGGCGCGGCCATCGTCGGCGGGCACACCATCAAGAGCGAGGAGCCGATCTTCGGCCTCGCCGTCACCGGCACCGTCCACCCCGATCGCGTCCTCAGCAACGCCGGCGCTCAGCCCGGCGACGCCCTCATCCTGACGAAGCCGCTCGGGCTCGGCGTCATCACAACCGCGGCGAAGAACGACCGCGACAGCCGCGGCGCCATCACCGAAGCGATCGGCGTGATGACGACGCTCAACCGGGCGGCGTCGGAGGTGTTCGCGGCGCACGGGGCGCACGCGCTGACGGACGTGACCGGGTTCGGCCTCCTCGGCCACCTGCGGAACATGACCGCGGCCAGCGGCGTGACGGCCGACGTGTGGGCGGCGCGGGTGCCGGTGCTGGCGGCGGCGCGGGAGTACGTGTCGGCCGGCATCGCCCCCGGCGGCACGCGGGCCAACCTCGCCTTCCTCGCCGACTGGGTGGGCTACGCCGCCGACGTGCCCGACGCCGACCGGCTGCTGCTGTGCGACGCGCAGACCAGCGGCGGCCTCCTCGCCGCGGTCCCGGACGCGGACGCCACGCTGCGGGCGCTCGCCGACGCCGCCGTGACGGGCGCGGTCGTGGGCCGAATCAGCGGCCGCGGCGCGGGGCGGATCACGGTCGTGCGTGCGGTCGCGCGGTCCGAACCGCCGGCGGCGGGGTTGAACTGAACACCCCCCGGAGGCCGCCCCGTGCTCCGACTCGTCGCCGCCCTCGTCGTCGCGGCCCTGGTCGCGGCTCCGGTCGCGGCCCAGGCCGCGAAGCCGAACGTCGTCTTCCTCCTCGCCGACGACCTGGGGTTCGGCGACCTCCGCTGCACCGGCCACCCCTACGCCCAGACGCCGACGATCGACCGGCTCGCCCGCGAGGGAACGTTGTTCCACGGGTTCTACGTCGGCGGCGCCACCTGCTGCCCGAGCCGCACCGCGTTCCTCACCGGCCGCTTCCCCGCCACCTTCGCCCGCTACCCCGCCGACTTCGGGTTCGGCGACGCCCCCACCGTCACCGCCCTCCTCGCCGCCAACGGGTACCGCGTCGGCCACGTCGGCAAGTGGCACGTCGGCCCGACCCAGGCCCCCGGCACGTACGGCATCCACACCGTCCGCGTCAGTGGCGGCAACCGCCGCGACCCGCGCGGCCGCGACGCCGAGGTGGCCGACCACGCCGTCGAGTTCCTCCGCGAGAACAAGGACCGGCCGTTCTACCTGAACGTGTGGTTCCACACCGTCCACAACCCGGTGAACCCGCCCGCGTCGTTCGTCGAGCGATTCCGCGGCGTGACCGTGAACCCGCTCGACTTCCCGGCCGCCACCCGCGACCGCTTCGCCGCCCACGCCGCCGCCGGGGCCGACGTGTCGGCCGAGATGCGCAAGCACCTCGGCGACGTGTTCCAGCTCGACGGGCAGGTCGCGCGAATCCTCGCGGCCCTCGACGAACTGAACCTGCGCGGCAACACGATCGTGGTGTTCACCGGCGACAACGGGCCGAACGACTACGGCTCGGCCGGGCCGTACCGGGCGGCGAAGCACAGCCTCCACGAGGGCGGGGTGCGCGAGCCGCTGATCGCCCGCTGGCCCGGCCGCGTCCCCGCCGGACGGACCGACACCACGTCCGTCCTCGCCGGCGTGGACTGGCTGCCGACGCTGTGCGCCCTCACCGGCACCCGGCCGCCGGCGGCCGGGCTGGACGGCGAGGACGTGTCGGCGGCGTTACTGGGGGCGGCGCGGCCGCGGGCGAAGGACCTGTTCTGGAAGGCGTCGGCGCCCGGCGACACGCCGGCGATGCGGCGGGGGAACTGGAAGCTGCACCAGCCGGTGCGGGCGAAGGCGGGGCCGGTGGAACTGTACGACCTGGCCCGCGACCCGGGCGAGGCGGAGAACGTGGCGGCCCGTCACCCGCAGGTCGTGGCCGACCTCGGCGCCGCCCTCCGGCGGTGGAACGACGCCCTCCCGAAGCGCTACGAGAAGGGGACGGCGTCGGACGACTGACCCGCCGACCGCTTCCTGTTTGACACGCCCCCCGCGCCCGGGTAGCCTCCGCTTCAGACCGATCGCGCGTGCCCCACCTCTCCCCCTCCCCGGGAGGCACGACCATGTCCGCGGACGCGTTCTTCTCCGACGCCGTCGCCCGCGCCGTGCTGGCCGACGCGCCGGCCGGCCACGCCGAACACCTGTGCTGCCGGTTCTGCGGCAGCGACGCCGCCGGCACCCGCGAGTGCTGCCTCCGCGTCGCCGAGCGCCACGCCGTCGGGCGTACCTGGACGAACGTCCGCGCCGTGTGCTGCCCGCGCTGCTTCCGCCGCGGCGCCGCCGTGGAGCGCGCCCGCCTGGCCGTGCTGGCGTGGCTGGGCGCGTGGGCGGTGGCGGGGGCGGCGCTGGTGGTCGCCGCCGCGCTGACGGAGCCGCCCTGGCTCGCGAGCGCGGCGGCGGCGGGCGTGATCGCGGGGTTCGCGCTCCCGGTGCTGATGTACCGGAGCTTCGCCGCGCGGCGGATGGCGGCGCTGCTGGGGGCGGACCGCGACGCCCGGCTGCGCTGTCGCGTCGGCGTGGGCGGCTGGGGCGTGACGACGGCGCTGGGGTTCCGCGCGGCGGTGCCGCCGCGCGAGCTGAGTGTGCCGCTGGACGGGGTTTAGACTCGCGGGGGTTGGCGTTTGACGCCGGCCGCGCGGGCGGGTAGCCTCACGCACGACTCGCCACTTCGACCCCCGGAGCCGACCGCCCATGGAGACCATCGGCAAGATCGTCTACTTCGCCGGCCTGATCGCGTGCATCGCCGGCAGCATCTGGATGCTCGTCCTCGCCTTCCAGGAAAGCGTCCTGTGGGGGCTCGGGTGCCTGTTCATCCCGTTCGTCGGGCTCGTGTTCCTCATCATGCACTGGCCGGCCACGAAGAACCCGCTGTTCGTGTACGTCGGCGGCCTCGTCGGGCTCGTCCTCGGCACCGTGCTCGGGCCGTCGGGGTGACCCCCCGAAAACGACGAAGCCGGGGGTTTCACCCCCCGGCTTCGTCGGGCCGTGCGGGCGGCGGCCTACGCCTCGCCCATCGGGTCGTGGATCATCGGGTCGAGGTGCTTCGTGTTCCGCTCCACGGCCAGCACGATCGTCCGCTCCTCGCCGCCGTCGGCGCTCGTCGCCACGGCCGGGATGATCTGCCGGCTGTCCGGCAGGCTGAACCGCATCGTGAACGTGCCGTCCGGCCGCAGCTTCACCGGCTCGTTCTGCAGGGTGCAGTGCGCCGCCGGGTCCGTCTTGCCGTACACGATCAGCTCGGCGTCGATCTCGAACTGGAACTTCTTCAGGCTCGCCGGCAGCGCCGCGCCGGTGCCGAAGCCGGTGTCCTTCGGGGCGCCCAGCGGCCGCCGCAGCCGCTCCTCGAACAGCTCCTTCAGCTCGGCGCTGCCGCCGCCGCTGTCGAACCCGGTGGACATGGCGATGAGCCGCTCCGCCTTCTTCGGGTCGAGCTCGCCCATCCCCACGTCCAGCGCCTCGGTGCTGCCGGCCTTCGGCGGCGTCACCACGTTGGACCGCGCCAGCACGAAGAACTCGCCGCGCTTGCTCACGTACCCGATGTCCGCCCGGTACGACCGCGGCGGCTGCGGGATGTCGATGTACCAGTTGTTGCACTCGCCGTGCACCTGCACGTCGCGCACCGGCGTTTCCGACGTGCTCGTCGTGTCGGTGCTGGTCACGTCGAACACGCGGATGATCGGCCGGGCGCCGTACCAGTCCTGCTTCAGGGCGGCCTCGGCGCGCTGCACCGACTGGTGCGTCAGCTCCCAGTACGCGTGGAGCCAGAACGGGTCCGGCACCATCAGCAGGATGCGGTCCTTGGTGGCGCCCACGGCCGCGGCCGACAGGTCCTTCGCCGGCGGGATGGCCGGCGGCGGCGGGGCGTTCGTCTTGATCAGCGGCTTGACGGGCGGCTTGGGCGCGGCCGCGGGGGGCGCCGGCTTCGCGGCGGGTACCACGGGCTTGGCGGCGACCGGCGCCGGCTTCGGCGGCGGCACGACTCGGGCCGCGGGGCGGTGCGTGCCGTTGACGGCAGGCTTGGGGGGGCGTGGCGCCGCCGGCTTGGGGGTACGCGTCGCCGCGGGCTTGGCCGGCTTGGTCACCTTCGCCGCCGACTTGGCGACGGGCTTGGCCGCGGGGCGGGGCGCCGGCTTCGGCGCGGGCTTGGCCGCGAGGCGACCCAGCGCTTTCACGAGGTCGTCCTTGGCCATCCGCTCCCAGCCGCGGACGCCCTTCCGCTTGGCCAGGTCGGCCAGTTCCTTCTTCGACCGGTCGCCGAGCGCACCTGCGGTCTTCATCGTGCGGCCACTCCGTCTCGCCGGCATGCCGGCGGTCGCGGGACGGGGCTTCGGCATCCGAGCCGGGGGTCGGGGTCCGGGGTCCGACCCGGACGGCGGCACCGGTGGAAGCCGGGCCATTGTAGCGCCACCGGTCCAGTCGGAACGGTCCGACGGGCGGGGGGACCGGTGCGGGTCGTGGCCGGGAGCGGCCGACCGACCCATTCTCGGCAAGGTTTTACTCGCCGGTTGTACAGACATCCTAGAGAATTCGTACTCCATGCGTCAACACGATTTACCACGCTCGCCCAGGCGCGGCGACCGGCCCGCGCGGCGCATCCGTCATCGCACTTGCGCGGGAATGTTGCAGCGTCCCCGGTGCCGCCGCACAACCTCTGGGCGACTCCGAACACCTCTCATTTCCGGGAATCGGAGCTAACCGGACACCCGGTTTGATCTTCGGACGCGTCCTGGGCGAGTTAGTGAAATTTTTCACGAAGCCGCGATTGACGTTCCCTTTGCTCCCCCCTTCAATACGCTCACTGGACGACACCAGCTCACCCTGGGCGTTCGGGAGCCACCGTGCGCGTGCTGATCCTGGTCGGCACCACGACGGGCGTGGGCCTGTTGACGGTCCTGCCGCTGGCCCTGCTGGACGACCCGAGGCACGCGGCGACAGGCACTCTGGCGGCGGCGCTGTGCCTGATCCCGGCCGTCGGCACGCTCCTCCTCGCGGGGGCGGTCGGGCCGGGTGACCCGGACGCCACGACGACGGTGATCCTGGTCGGCATCGGGTTGCGGTTCGTCGGCGTGACCGCCGGCGTGTTCCTCCTGGACGGGGCGGTGACGGCGGCGGGAATCGGCCGGGAGCGGTTCGCCGGCTGGGCGGTGTTCTTCTACCTAATGACGCTGACGGCCGAGTCGGTGTTGGTGTTACGCCCCGGCCCGACACCCCCGGCGGACCCGCCGTGACCGCGCCGAAGAGTAGCCCCGGCGACTACCGCGGCCTGGCCCTCGCCAGCATGGCGATCGGCGAGATGGTCGGCCCGATCGTCCTCGGCGTGTGGCTCGACGGCAAGTACGGCTGGGCGCCCTGGGGATTGGCGGTCGGGTCGGTGATCGGTGTCGTCGGCGGGATCGGCCACCTGATCCTGACGGCGCGGCGGATGAGTCGGGACGACGCGGCGAAGTAGCCACACGGACGCACGAACCATGGCACACAGCCCCCTGGATCACGTCGTCGATCACGCCTGGGTCGGGCCGGTCACGAAGTATCAGGTGCTGCTCGTCGTCGCCGCCGTGGCCGTGGCCGTGCCGTTCATCCTCCTGGCCCGCAAGGTCGAGGACGGCACCCCGCCCCGCGGCCCCCTCTGGAACTTCTTCGAGTCGCTGTTGCTGTACATCCGCGACGAGGTGGTGCGGCCGAACATCAGCCACGGCGCCGACAAGTACCTGCCGTTCCTGTGGACGCTGTTCCTGTTCATCCTCACCTGCAACCTGCTGGGGATGATCCCGTTCCTCGGGTCGCCGACCGCCGACATCAGCGTCACGCTGGTGCTCGCCGCGATCGTGTTCCTGGTCATCCACGTCCAGGCCATCCGGGAGAATGGCGTCGGCGGGTACGTGAAGTCGTTCATCCCGCACCTGGAGGCCGACAACCTCCCGATGAAGATCTTCCTGACGGTGCTGATCGTGCCGCTCATCACGGTGATCGAGGTGATGGGCGCGGTCATCCGCGGGGCGGTGCTGGCCGTGCGTCTGTTCGCCAACATCTTCGCCGGGCACGTGGCGCTGGCCGTGATCCTGTCGTTCGCGCTGGCCGAGGCGGCGGGCGGCATGTCGGCCGGCGGCACCGTCGCGGCCGTGGTCATGGGCACCGCGCTGAGCGTTCTGGAACTGTTCGTGGCCTTCCTGCAAGCCTTCGTGTT
Organism: Gemmataceae bacterium; assembly: GCA_046350095.1. Lineage (GTDB taxonomy): Bacteria > Planctomycetota > Planctomycetia > Gemmatales > Gemmataceae > Urbifossiella. The sequence continues at coordinate 185,519 of JAXMBA010000005.1, read as the reverse complement.
CGTGCTGCTGACGTCGATCTTCCTGGGGATGCAGCTGCACCCCGAACACTGACCCCGTTCCCCCTGTAACAAGGACCGCCGACCATGAACTTCGCCTGCCGCAGCCTGGCCGCCGCCGTCGTCCTGCTCGCCGTCTCCACCCCGGCCTTCGCCGCCGACGACGCCTCGAAGGGCGGCATCGGCATGGGCGCCGGCGTCGGGGCCGGCCTCGCCATCATCGGCGCCGGCATCGGCATCGGGCTGATCGGGTGGTCGGCCCTCGCCGGCATCGCCCGCCAGCCGGAGCAGGCCGGCAAGATTCAGGTGAATATGATCGTGCTCGCCGCCCTCGTGGAAGGTGCCGCGATCATCGCGCTGCTGGTCATCTGCTTCGCGCTCGTCGGCAAGATTTGACCCGGGCCCCGACCTGCCGCGAGGAGCGATCCCATGCCCGCGACCACCACCCGCCGGGCGGCCGCCGCCGTCGCCGCCCTGCTGGTTACGCCCGCCCTGGCGCTGGCCGCCGACCCGGGCGCGCCCAAGAACGTGTTGGAGCCGGACCTCGTTAACTCGATCGTCACGCTGGTCGTGTTCGGCGCGCTGCTGGCGATCCTGTACGCGTTCGCGTGGGGGCCGATCCTCAAGGGGCTGAAGGCCCGCGAGGACGCCCAGTTCGCCGCCGTGGACGAGGCCAAGCGCGCCCGCGACGAGGCCGCCGCGATGCGGGCGCAGGTGCAGGCCGAGCTGGCCAAGGCCGCGGACCAGGTGCGGGCGCTGCTCGACGAGGCCCGCAACGACGCCAGCGCCCTCCGCGCCACCGAGCGCGAGGCCGGCGTGAAGGAAGCCGCGGCCGAGCGCGAGCGCGCCCGGCGCGAGATCGAGGTCGCCAAGGACACGGCCCTCGACGAGATCTACCGCACCGCCGTGGACCTGGCGACGAGCCTGAGCGCCAAGACGCTGAGCCGGCAGATCTCGGCCGACGACCACCGCAAGCTGCTGGACGAGTCGCTGGCCGAACTGCGGCAGACGGCCCGGACGGCGTGAGGCCGGGGTCCGGAAAGTAGTAGGCACACGCCGTGTGCCGTCGCTGTGCAGAAGAACGGCGCACGGAGTGCGCCTACTACTTCGACCGACCTGCGGAAGCAGCGGACACCCGACCAAGGGACGAGACCGTGAGCCAGTACTCGTCGTACGTCGAAGAGGTGATGTCCACCGGGTACAACATGTCCGCCGAGGACATGGAGAAGGCCCAGCACCGGTACGAAGACATCCTGCTCCGCACCGAGAGCAGCCGCGTCACCGGCCGCGTCGCCCGCACCTACGCCGAGGCGCTGCTCGCCACCGCGCAGGCCCGCGGCGAGGCCGACGCGATCGGCGAGCAGTTCCAGTCGCTCGGCAAGGACGTGTTCCCCGCCGTCGCCGGGCTCGAAGACTTCCTCGACAGCCCGTCCGTCAACAAGAAGCGGAAGGAGGCGGCCCTCCGGCAGCTGCTCGACGGCCGCGCCACGCCGCTGTTCCTCGACTTCCTCCTGCTGCTGAACCGGAAGGACCGGCTCGGCATCCTGCGGCTCATCGCCATCGCCTACCGGTCGCTCCGCGACAACGACGCCAACCGCCTGCGCGTCCTGGTCGAGACCGCCGCCCCGCTCGCCGACGACCAGAAGGCCGCCCTCGAGAAGACCCTCGCCGAGCTCACCGGCAAGACCCCCGTCCTCGTCGTCCGGGAGGCCCCGGAGCTGATCGGCGGGCTGGTCGTCCACGTCGGCGACAAGATCTACGACACGTCGGTCCGCTCCAAGCTGCGGGCCGTGAAGAATACACTCCTGGCACGAGGCTCCCATGAGATTCAAGGCCGACGAGATCGCTTCCGTAATTAGCGAGGAGCTGACCAACTTCCGGGCCGCGGTGGACACCCGCGAGACGGGCCGCGTCCTGGAAGTCGGCGACGGCATCGCCCGCTGCTACGGCCTCTCCGAGGTCATGGCCGGCGAGCTCGTGGACTTCCCCGAAGCCGGCGTGAAGGGCCTCGCCTTCAACCTGGAAGAGTCGTCCGTCTCCGTCATCGTCCTCGGCGACTCGCTGAAGATCACCGAGGGGATGGAGGTCCGCACCACCGGCGAACTGCTGAGCGTGCCGGTCGGCCCGGCGCTCATCGGCCGCGTCGTGGACCCGCTCGGCAACCCGATGGACGGCAAGGGGCCGATCCTCACCACCCACCGCCGGCCGCTCGAGAGCCCGGCCGCCGGCATCGTGGACCGCCAGCCGGTGAAGCAGCCGCTGCAGACGGGCATCAAGGCCGTGGACGCCATGACGCCCGTCGGCCGCGGCCAGCGCGAGCTCATCATCGGCGACCGCAAGACCGGCAAGACGGCCATCGCGCTCGACACGATCATCAACCAGAAGGAAGAGAACGTCATCTGCGTGTACGTGGCGTGCGGGCAGATGGAGTCGAAGATCGCCGGCGTGGTCGAGCGGCTCCGCGAGGCCGGGGCGATGGAGTACACCATCGTCGTCGTCGCCTCCGCCGCCGACTCGGCCCCGGTGCAGTACATCGCCCCGTACGCCGGCACGGCGATGGCCGAGTACTTCATGTACGAGGAGGGGAAGGACACCCTGTGCGTGTACGACGACCTGTCGAAGCAGGCCGCCGCGTACCGCCAGCTGTCGCTCCTGGTCCGCCGCCCGCCGGGCCGCGAGGCGTACCCCGGCGACGTGTTCTACTGCCACAGCCGCCTGCTGGAGCGGTCGGCGAAGCTGGCCGAGAAGTGGGTCATCGTCCCGAACGACGCCGACGAGGCGCAGGTGACGGCCGACTGGGGCGTCAACTCGGCCAGCCACCCGCACGAGAAGCGGCAGCCCGGCGCCGCGGGTAAGGTGTACGTCGGCCCCGGCGAGATGGGCGGCCGCGACCAGGCCAAGCACGACCTGGCCAAGTTCCCCGGCCACAAGATCGCCAAGGTGAAGGGCTCGGGCGGGTCGCTGACGGCGCTGCCGATCATCGAGACGCTCGAAGGCGAGGTGTCGGCGTACATCCCGACCAACGTGATCTCCATCACCGACGGCCAGATTTACCTCCAGCCCGACCTCAAGAACGCCGGCATCCTCCCCGCCGTGGACGTGGGCATCTCGGTGAGCCGCGTCGGCGGCAACGCCCAGATCGCGGCGATGAAGGACAAGCGGGTGGCCGGCGGTCTGAAGCTGACGCTGGCGCAGTTCCGCGAGCTGGAGGCGTTCGCGCAGCTCGGCACCGAGCTCGACCCGGCGACGCAGAAGCAGCTCGACCGCGGCCAGCGGATGGTGGAGATCCTGAAGCAGGGCCAGTACAAGCCGATGAACGTGGCCGACCAGATCATGGTGATCTACGCCGGCAACAGCGGCGCCCTGGACAAGGTGGACCGCCGCAAGGTGAAGGCGTGGGAGGAGCAGTTCCTCAAGTTCGTGAAGGAGCAGAAGCCCGAGGTGCGGGCGCTGCTGCTGAAGGAGAAGAAGCTGACCGACGAGGTGGTCAAGGCGCTGGACGCGGCGCTGGCGGCGTTCGCGCCGCAGTTCAAGGCTTAATGACGCGCTCAAGCCCACCGGCCGCGGCCGGTGGGCTTCGCCCCCACTGACCACTGTCCACCACGGAACCCATGGCCAACCTCCGCTCCCTGGTGAAGCGCCGCAAGGCGGTGCGGAACATCCGCAAGATCACCAAGACGATGGAGCTGATCGCCACCGCCCGGTTCAAGAAGGCGCTCGACCGGGCGTCCGAGGCGGCGGCGTACACCAAGAAGATCGCCGAGCTCGCCGCCGACCTGAGCCGCAACGCCGGCGAGGTGAGTCATCCGCTGCTGGCGAGCCGGCCGGTGAAGAAGAGCCTGCTGCTGGTGCTGACGAGCAACCGCGGTCTGTGCGGCGGGTACAACGGCGCCATCCTCCGCGAGGCGAACGGCGAGATCAAGCGGCTCAACGCCGCCCCCACGCCGTTCGACCTGGAGGTGAGCGGCAAGCGGGGGCAGGCGTTCTTCAAGTTCCAGCGGATCGTCGCGACCCAGCAGTACACGCAGTTCGAGGACAAGCCGACCTTCGCGCAGGTGGACGAGGTCGCCAGCCGGTACATCGAGCTGTTCATCACCGGCCAGATCGACGAGGTGAAGGTCGCGTACACGCGGTTCATCAGCGCCGCCCGGCAGGAGGCGGTCGTCGAGACGCTGCTGCCGCTGGGGAGCGTCGGCGCGACGCCGCAGGCGGCGGGGGCGGGGCCGCGGGTGGACTACGAGTTCATCCCGACCGCCGCGGAGATCCTGGGCGAGCTGGTGCCGGCGGCGTTCAAGGCGCGGCTGTTCAAGTGCTTCCTGGACGCCGCGGTGAGCGAGCAGATCGCCCGCCGGGTGGCCATGAAGGCCGCGACGGAGAACGCCGGCGACCTGATCAAGGACATCACCCGGCTGTACAACCGGACGCGCCAGGCGAACATCACGAAGGAGATCTCGGAGCTGATCGCCGGGAGCGAGGCGCTCAAGTAATGCCCGCCCGCCGCGCCCTGACGTTCGACACGCTCGGCGCCGCCGCCCGCGACGCCGAGCACCTGCTCGCCGCGGGGTACGACCGGGCCGGGGAGTGGGACCTGGCCCAGTGCCTCGACCACCTGGCGGCGTGGCTGACGTACCCGGTGAGCGGCTTCCCGACGGCGCCACTACCGATCCGGCTGATGCTCGCCGTGGTACGGCGGACGCTCGGCCGGGGGATGTTGAACAAGTACCTCCGCGAGGGGATGCCCGCGGGGAAGCCGACGCTGCCGCAGTCGGTGACCCTGCCCGGCGACTCCCCCGCGGCGGCGCTGGAGCGGTTCAAGGCGGCGGCGGAGCGGTTCGAGGCGCACGCGGGGGAGTACCTGCCGTCGCCGCTGTTCGGCCCGCTGACCCGCGACGAGGCGCTGAAGGTGCAACTGGCCCACGCCGCGCACCACCTGAGCTTTTTGGTCCCGAAGACTTGATGCCGCTTGCGGCGATGCACGAAATACCGGAGAGAGGCATGGTCAGCACCGTGGCGAAGGTCGGCAAGATCGTCCAGATCATCGGCTCCACGTTCGACGTGGAGTTCGAGGAGGGCCACCTCCCCGAGATCTACAACGCCCTCAAGATCACCACGACCGGCGACAAGGGCGTCGCCATCAACCTCACCGGCGAGGTGCAGCAGCACCTCGGCGGCAGCCGCGTCCGCTGCGTCGCCCTCGGCAGCACCGACGGCCTCGTCCGCGGCCTCGACGTCACCGACACCGGCGCCCCGGTGAACGTCCCCGTCGGCCTCGAAACGCTCGGCCGCGTCTTCAACCTCCTCGGCGACCCGATCGACGGCCAGGGGCCGGTCGGGCACAAGGAGACCCGCGGCATCCACCGCGCCCCGCCGCCGTTCGAGAACCTGTCGCCGAAGGCCGAGGTGCTGGTCACCGGCATCAAGGTCATCGACCTGCTGACGCCGCTCGTCCGCGGCGGCAAGGCCGGCCTGTTCGGCGGGGCCGGCCTCGGCAAGACCGTGATTCTGCAGGAGCTCATCACCCGCATCGCCAAGGAGTACAAGGGGTACTCGGTGTTCGCCGGCGTGGGCGAGCGGACCCGCGAGGGGAACGACCTCTGGCTCGAAATGCAGGAGACGAAGACGAGCGCCGCGGCCGACGCCAAGAGCGTGCTCCAGAGCACCGCGATGGTGTTCGGCCAGATGAACGAGCCGCCGGGCGCCCGCCTCCGCGTCGCCCTGTCGGCGCTGACGATGGCCGAGTGGTTCCGCGACAGCACCGGCACCGAGACGCTGCTGTTCGTGGACAACGTGTTCCGCTTCTCGCAGGCCGGGTCCGAGGTGTCCGCGCTCTTGGGCCGCATGCCGAGCGCCGTGGGCTACCAGCCGACGCTCTCGACCGAGATGGGCGAGCTGCAGGAGCGCATCACCTCGACCAAGAGCGGCGCCATCACGTCGGTGCAGGCCGTGTACGTGCCGGCCGACGACCCCACCGACCCGGCCCCGGCCAACACGTTCCAGCACCTCGACGCCTTCATCTACCTGGAGCGGTCGATCTCGGAAAAGGGCATCTACCCGGCCATCGACCCGCTGGCGTCGAACAGCCGGCTGCTCGACCCGCAGTTCGTCGGCGAGCGCCACTTCGCCGTGGCCGACCGGGTGAAGCGGATTCTGCAGCGCTACCGCGAGTTGCAGGACATCATCGCCATCCTCGGCGTCGAGGAACTGAGCGAGGAGGACAAGGCGATCGTGGGCCGCGCCCGCCGCATCGAGCGGTTCCTGAGCCAGCCGTTCTTCGTGGCCGAGCCGTTCACCGGCAAGAGCGGCGAGTTCACGAAGCTCGAAGACACGATCCGCAGCTTCGAGGAGCTGTGCGACGGGAAGTGGGACTCGGCGCCGGAGTCGGCGTTCATGTACGTCGGGTCGATCGACCAGGTCGGCGCCGCGGTCGAGAAGATGAAGACGGCGAAGTGAGGTGATTGATGATTGATGATCGGGGATTGATGATTTTCGATCCCCGGTCGTTGGTCTCCAATCATCAATCCCCGATCGCAAATCATCAACTGGGTTCCCGCCATGGCCGACGCGAGTGGCAAGACGGTGCAGGTGGTGGTGGTGACGCCCGAGAAGGCGGCGTTCGAGGGGACGGCCGACTTCGTGGTGCTGCCGATGTTCGACGGCGAACTCGGCGTGCTGCCGGGCCGCGCCCCGCTCATCGGCCGCCTCGGCGCCGGCGAGCTGCGGCTGATGACGGGGGCCGCGGCGACGCGGTTCTACGTCGAGCCCGGGTTCGCGCAGGTGCGGGCCGACGTGGTGACCGTGCTGACGGCGAAGGCGCTCCCCGCGGCGACCGTGACCGCGGCCGCGGCCGAGCAGGCGGCGGCCGCGGCCGACGCGATGCCGGGCGGTAACGCCGTCGAGCGCGCCAACAAGGACCGCGCCCGCGAGCGCGCCCAGGGGATGAAGCAGGTCGCCGCGAAGAACGCCGCCGCGGGGTGAGCCGTGGCCCGCTGCCCGGTGTGCGACGCAGAAGCACCCGCCGACCCGCCACCCGGCGAGCCGGTGGTGTGCCGCGGGTGCGGCCGGCACTTCGACTCCCCGCCTTCGGACGCCCCCCTTCCCGTCGCCGCCGACGTCCTCAAAGCCATCCCGGTCCGCCCGCCGCTCCCGCGGCGGCGCCGCGAGCCCGAACCCCCGCCGATGACGGAGGCGCAGGCGGCTTTGGGCATCCGCTGGGCGGTCATCGCCGCGGGGCTGCTGGTCCTCGCCACGTGCGTGCTCAGTCCGCTGCTGCTCGGCCCGGCGCCGGTCGTCGTTCCGCAGGCGAAGTGACCGCGCGGGCGGCGTTATAGTAACAGATTTTTGTGTATTTGACTCAATTCGTGCCGCGACCCCCCGGGGGGGTCTGGTTCACACAATACACCCCGTCGCTGGGACGAGGGTCAGGCTAGTACCTCACGGACGACGTTGCCGGCCACGTCGGTCAGGCGGAAGTCGCGGCCGTTGTACTTGTAGGTCAGCCGCTTGTGGTCCAGGCCGAGCAGGTGGAGCACGGTCGCGTGCAGGTCGTTGATGCTCACGCGGTTCTCGACCGCCCGCAGGCCGACCTCGTCGGTCGCGCCGTGGCTGGTGCCGCCCTTCACGCCGCCGCCGGCGAGCCAGTACGTCATCGCGTGCGGGTTGTGGTCGCGGCCGGGGTTCGGCCCCGTCTGCGTCACCGGCAGCCGGCCGAACTCGCCGCCCCAGATCACCAGCGTGCTGTCCAACAACCCGCGCCGCGACAGGTCTTCGAGCAGCCCGGCGATGGGCGTGTCGGTCTCGGCGGCGAACCCGCGGTGGTTGCCGGCGATGTCCACGTGGCCGTCCCAGGAGCGCTCGTTCTCCATGCCGCCGGAGTAGATCTGCACGAACCGCACGCCGCGCTCGACGAGCCGGCGGGCGGTGATGCACTGCCGGGCGAAGTGCGCCGACTTCGGCACGTCGAGGCCGTACAGGGATTTGGTCTCGGCCGTCTCGCGGTCGATGTCGAGCGCCTCGGGCGCGGCCGACTGCATCCGGTACGCCAGCTCGAACGACTCGATCCGCGCCGCCAAATCCGCCTCCGCCGGGTGCCGTTCCGCGGCCGTGCGGTTGAGGCGCGCCAGCAGATCGAGCTGCGCCCGCTGGCGGTCGGGCGGCAGGTCGGCGGGGCGGGCGAGGTTGTCGATCGGCTGGCCCTGCGGGGCGAACGCGGTGCCCTGGAACACCGTGGGCAGGAAGCCGGCGCCCCAGTTCTGGCTGTGCCCCTTCGGGACGCCGCGGCCGAGGGTGTCGTACATGACGCAGAACGCCGGCAGGCTGCGGCTCTCGGCGCCGAGCCCGTAGGTGACCCAGCTGCCGACGCACGGGAAGCCCATCCGCCCGAACCCGGTGTTGATCTTGAAGAGCGCCGGCGAGTGGTTGTTCGAGTCGGTCCAGAGGGAATGCAGGAACGCCATCTTGTCGACGTGCTTGCTCATCTTCGGGAACAGCTCGCTGACCCACTTCCCGCTCTGGCCGTGGCGGGCCCACTTGAACGGCGACTTCATCAGCGGCCCGACCTGGCCGGCGAAGAAGCCGGTGGTGTTGTCGAAGTTCGGCAGCGCCTGGCCGTGGCGGCGCTCCAGTTCGGGCTTGTAGTCCCAGGTGTCCACCTGGCTCGGCCCGCCATTCATGAACAGCCAGATGACGCTCTTGGCCTTTGCGGGGAAGTGACTCGGCCGCGGCGCGAGCGGGTCGCGCGGGGCGTCCTGGGCGTGGAGCAGGTCGGCGAGCGCGAGGAGGCCGAGGCCGCCGCCGGCGCGGGCGAGGAAGTCGCGGCGGGAGGGGTACGGGAACATGGCGCGGCTCCGGTAGAAACGGGGCGGGCTATTCCGCCAGCTCGAAAATCGCCTCGACCTCGACGCTCGTGCCGAGCGGCAGCTGGCCCATACCCAGTGCCGTGCGGGCGTGGCGGCCGAGCTCGGGGCCGAACACTTCCTTCAACAGGTTCGTCGCCCCATTGATGACCAGGTGACAGTCGGCGAAGTCGGGGTCGGTGTTCACGTAGCCGGTGACGCGCACCACGCGCGCGATGCGGTCCAGCGAGCCGAGCTTGGTCACGACCGCGCGCAGGATGTTGGCCGCGCACAGGGTCGCCGCCTTGGTCGCGTCCTCGACCGACACCTGCGACGGCACCTTCCCCTTGCTGGTGAGCACGCCGGCGTCGTAGGGCACCTGCCCGGAGGCGTACACCGTGCGGCCGAGCACCGACAGCAGGTCGATGACCGGCCCCTCCTTCGGGCCGCGGTCGAGCGGGTAGCCCGCGGCCTCGAGCCGCCGTTCGCGGTCACCCATCGTCGTCGCTCCGTGTGGTCGGGGTGCCACAATTCTACCGGGTTCCGCCCGGTCGGGAACCCGGTACACTGTTCGCATCCCGCCCCCGCCGAGACGCACCTCATGGACCTGGCCGATCTCTCCTGGCCCGCCGTCGCGGCGCTGCCGCGCACCACGCCCGTCGTGTTCCCCGTCGCCGCGCTGGAGCAGCACGGCCGGCACATGCCCGTCTTCACCGACTCGCTGCTGCTCGGCGAGGTGATCCGCCGGGTGAAGCTGACGCCGGTCGGCGGGCGGTGCCTGTTCGCGCCGCTGCAGTGGCTCGGCAACTCGCACCACCACTGCGATTTTCCCGGCACGCTGTCGGCGTCGCCGCGGGTGTACCTCGACCTGCTGAAGGATTTGGCGAACAACGTGATCGCGCACGGGTTCACGCGGGTGGTGTTCGTGAACGGCCACGGCGGCAACACCGGCCCGCTTCAGCAGGCGCTGTTCGAGCTGCGCCAGGACCACCGCGCGAAGCCCGACCTGCTACTGCTGGCGCTGACGTACTGGGACGCGGCGGGCGTGCCGGACTTCCCCGGCAGGGTGCAGACGCAGATGGGGCACGCCTGCGAGTGGGAGACGTCGATGGTGCTGCGGCTGAACCCGGCGCTGGTGGCGGGGCCGGTGAAGGACGTGCCGGAGGTGCCGTTCGGGGCGGGGTTCGCACCGGGCTACCGCGGGTGGGTGATGGGCGACCGGAGCGAGCCCGGCCACATCGGCGCGGCGGCGGCGGCGGCCGCGGAGAAGGGCGAGGCGCTGTTCGCGCACTTCTCCGCGGGCGTTTCACGGTTCCTGACGCGGGCGGTGGAATGGGAACGCGGGTGGGATGCGCCGAATGACCAATGACCCACCAATGACCAAGGAAGACGACGCTGGTTTTCCTTGGTCATTGGTGGGTCATTGGTCATTCCCTGAGTGGGGGGCCTGATGAAGTCGTCCGCGTGGAAGTGGTGGGTCTGCGGCGTGCTGCTGCTGGCCACGTTCCTCAACTACATGGATCGGCAGGCGCTGGCCGTCACGCTGCCGGAGCTGAAGACGAGCTACAACCTCCACGAGGCCCGCATCGGCACGCTGGAGATGTGCTTCGGGCTGGCGTTCGCCGCCGGGTCGCTCCTGTTCGGCTGGCTCGCCGACCGCTTCGGCCCGTGGGCGCTCTACCCGGTGGTGCTCGTCGGCTGGTCGGTCGCCGGCGTCGCGACGGGGTTCGCCGGCGACGCCCGCCTGACCGCCCTGCTGGAGTCGCCGGGCGCCGAGGCCGGGCAGGGAACGTACCACTGGCTCCTCGGCTGTCGGACGCTGCTGGGGCTGTTCGAGGCCGGGCACTGGCCGTGCGCCCTGATCACCGCCCGGCGGGTGCTGAGCCCCGCCGACCGGCCGCTCGGCAACGGCATCCTCCAGAGCGGCGCGAGCCTAGGGGCCATCCTGATTCCACTGTACGTCCTGCTGGTGAAGCGGCTCGGCGGCAGCTGGGAGACGGTGTTCTGGTCGGTCGGCGTGGGCGGGCTGCTGTGGGTGCCGCTGTGGCTGGCGCTGGTCCGCCCGCGCGACCTCGCCGCCGACCCGCAGCCCGCCCCCGACGCGCCGGCGGCGCCCGACCTGCCGCCGGGCGTGTTCGCGCGGCGGCTCGTGGTGCTCGGCGTGATCGTGAGCTGCCTGACGGTGAGCTGGCAGTTCCTGCGGGCGTGGCTGGTGCTGTTCCTGCGAGACTTCCACGGCTACTCCGAGGAGGCGGCCGCGTTCGTCACGTCCGGGTACTTCATCGCCGCCGACGTGGGGTGCATCCTGGTCGGGTTCGTGGTGATGCGGCTGGTGAAGGGCGGGGCGGGGCTGCACGCCGCGCGGGTGTGGGCGTTCGCGCTGTTCGCGGGGCTGGCGGCGGCAGCCGCGGCGGTGCCGTGGCTCGGCTCCGGGGCGCTGATGGTTTCCGCGCTGCTGGTCGCGGGGGCGGGGATTCTGGGGCTTCACCCGCTGTATTACGCGCTGAGCCAGGAGCTGCCGGCGAAGCGGATGGGCGTGTTCAGCGGCGCGCTGGCGGCGGGCGGGTGGGTGGTGAGCGCGGTGAACCAGAAGACGGTCGGCGAGACGATCAAGGCGTCGCACAGCTACGACGTGGGGCTCGTGATCGCCGGGCTGGCGCCGCTGGTGGGGCTGGCGGCGCTGCTGGTGCTGTGGCGGGGCGACCGGCGGGCGTGAGGCGGGCTCACGCCGCCCGCGCCAGCACCCGCGGCGCCGGCCGGCCGAGTCGCGCCGCCACCTCGGCCGGCGTCAGCACCGCCAGCACTGTCACGTCGGCGGCCAGTTCCGGGAAGCGCGGCCCGGCGTCGGCCGCGGGAAACGCCGGCGGGCCGAGCAGCAGCACCCGCTCGCCGCGCACCAGCGGCACCGCGGCCAGCGGCGCGTGCGGCCACAGCCAGTGCTCGTACCCGCTCACCCCGTCGGGTAGCGTCCCGTCCGCCCGCAGCGCCGCGGGCCGGTACGCCTGCCACCGCCCCGGCCCGCGGCCGACCAGCTCTGGCGCCGCGTCGGCGAGCAGCGTCTGAAGCTGCCCCACGTCGGCGACGCCGCGGACGAGCAGCCGCACGCCGACGCCGCGGGCCGGGTCGAGCGCCACCACCACCTCGTCGTCCGGCACCCCGAGCAGGTCGAACAAGTCCTTCGCGGCGGGGAGCCGGCCCGCGAGCACGGCCGCGGCCTCGCGCAGGCCGGGGATCGTTCGCGCCACCCGCCGCACCTCCACGGAGTCGATCAGAGCCGGCAACTCGGCGGCGACGCGGGCGTCGAGCGGGTGCCGGTCGGCGGGCGGGAGGGGGGCGCGGGCGGCGTCGAGTTCGGCCTGCCGGGCGGGGTCGAAGAAGAAGACGGGGGGTTCCTTCCACGGCCCGGGGCGTGGCGGCGGCGCGGCGGCGGCCTGGAGGGCGTCGCGGAGGCGGACGAGGCCGGGCCGGGCGGCGAACGCCGGGTCGGGCTCGGCCGCGGGGGCGCGGACGGGGAGGGTGTCGGTCCGCAAGGCGCGTCCTCCGTGACGGGCGGACGCGGATTAGACGCCGAACCGCCGGTGCGCCACAAGGTGAAGTCCGGCGCGAAATCCGCCGGCAGCGACAGTTGAATCCGTATTCTTGTTTCCGCCGACCCACACACCGGGTCGCGGAAACAAGTTAATACGACAGTGTGACGACCGTATCATCTCCCGCGGCGGGCCGAGCGGCACCCGCACCCGCGCCGCAACCGCAATCGACCACGTCGGTTGCGGTTCGTCCTTCCGTTCGAGGGGTTTGTAAACTACGGTTTACACGCGCCCGCCCGCACCCGCACCCGAACGCCACCGGCCGAGCCCATGACCGACCGCCCCACCCGCGACCTGTTCCTCGTGTCGTGGCTCGTCCTGTTCCTGGAACTTGCCTGCATCCGCTGGTTCCCGTCGCACGTCATGTTCCTCACGTTCTTTACCAACATCGTGCTGCTGGCGTGCTTCGTCGGCATGTCCGTCGGCTGCCTCGCCGCCGGGAACCGCACCCGCTACCTCGCCTCCACCCCGCTGTGGCTCGCCGGCGCGGTCGCGCTCGGGCTCCTCGCCGAGCGCTTCCGGCAGACGCTGATGAAGTTCCTCGCCGTCGGCGACCGCTCGGACGTGGACGTGGTGTACTTCGGCGCCGAGGCCGGCGACGTGCTCGTGAACCTGCCGTTCCGCGTGCCCGTCGAGGCCGTCGCCGGCGTGTTCTTCGTGCTCATCGCCGTGCTCCTGATCGGCCCCGGGCAGGAGATGGGTCGTGCCTTCACCCGCGTGACGAGCCGCACCCGCGCCTACTCCGCCAACCTCCTCGGCAGCCTCGCCGGCATCGCCAGCTTCTCGCTCTGCTCGCACCTGCAACTGCCGCCGGTCGTGTGGTTCGCCGCCGTCGCCGCCGGCCTCGGCTACTTCCTGCTGCGGCGCGACCCCGAGGAAACACCCGCCGCGACGTCGGGCACGCAGCCGCTCTTGTTCCTCGCCGCGGCCGTGCTGCTGACGGTGCCCACGTCCGGCTTCTTCACGCTCCGCAGCCGCGACACGGCGTGGTCGCCGTACTACCGCATCGACTTCCACCGCCAGACCACCAAGACCGGCGAGCGGGTGGACGAGCTGGAAACGAACCTCGTGAGTCACCAGGTGGTGGAACCGCGGAAGCGAGTACCGGTGGCGCGGTACGCGAACTACGCCCTGCCGTACCTGTTCGGCCGCGACCTGCCCGGCAAGGACTGGCCGGAGATCCGCCGCGTGCTGGTCATCGGCGCCGGCAGCGGCAACGACCTCGCCCGCGCCCTCCAGTGGCTGCCGGCCGACGCGAAGATCGACGCCGTGGAGATCGACCCGGTGATTCAGTCGATCGGCAAGGCGCACCACCCCGACACGCCGTACGCCGACCCGCGCATCAACCCGGTGCTAAACGACGGCCGCAACTTCCTCCGCGGCGCGCCGGCCGAGACCTACGACCTCGTGGTGTTCGCGCTGGTCGATTCGCTGGTGCTCCACTCGGGCTACTCGAACCTGCGGCTCGAAAGCTACCTGTTCACGACGGAGGCGTTCCGCGACGCCCGGCGGGTGCTGAAGCCGGGCGGCGTGTGCGCCGTCTACAACTACTTCCGCCACGGCTGGCTCGCGGCCCGCATCCGCGCCGAGCTGCGCGAGGCGTTCGGCGCCGACCCCGCCGTTTTCGTGCTCAACGAGGAGCCGACGGCGAGCATCAAGCTGGACGACTTCGAGCCCGAGGCGTTCACCGCGTTCCTGGCGGGCTCGGAGCCCGTGATCGGCGCGCTGAAGCGGCAGTTCGCGGCGCACGACAACTTCCTGTGGGTGCCCGGCGACCGCGCCCCGCACCCGGACGCGGCCCGCTACCCGACGCGCTGGGGCGGCTCGGTCGCGCCGGCCGCGCTGCCGCCGGCCGACGAGCCGCTGCCGCCGGTGAACTGGACGCCGAAGCCGTGGGTCGGGGTGCGCGTCGCGGACGTGGCCGAGCCGGGGGCGCTGCCGCTGGCGACCGACGACTGGCCGTTCCTGTACGTCCGCGAGCCGGGCATCCCGCGCGTGACGTGGCGCGGCATCGCGCTCATGGTGGGCCTGTCGGCGCTGCTGTGGTGGGTGTACCGCCCGCGGGAGGGCACGGTCGCGGCGGGGGCGCCGTCCGACTGGGGCTTGGCCGGCCGTAGCTTCTTCCTGGGCGCCGGGTTCATGCTGGTGGAGACGAAGGCGGTGGTGCAGATGGCGCTGCTGTTCGGCAGCACGTGGACGGTGAACTCGGTGGTGTTCGCGGCGATCCTGGTGATGAGTTTGGCGGGGAACCTGTTCGCCGGCCGGGTGAAGCCGCGGGCGCTGGCGCCGTACTACGTCGGGCTGTTCGCCACGCTGGGCCTGGGGCTGGTGGTGAAGGTGGAGCACTTCCTGGGCCTGCCGCCGGCGGCGCAGCTGGCGGGGGCGTGCCTGCTGGTGTTCCTGCCGATCGCGTTCGCGGGGGTGATCTTCGCGTCGACGTTCGCGCGGTCGTCGCGGCCGGACCGGGTGTTCGGCGCGAACGTGGCGGGGGCGCTGCTCGGCGGGCTGGCGGAGAACGCGTCGGTGGTGCTGGGCTTCCAGTACCTGCTGGGCGTGGCGGCGGCGTTCTACGCGCTGTCGGCGCTGTGCGGGGCGCAGCGGCGAGGCGAGCCGGGGGCGTAAGCCCCCGGATTCTGTCTCGGGTCTTGAGCCCGGAGGGCGTCGGCGTGTAGCCCCGGGTGGAACCCGGGGCGGCGTTCCGAGCCCGAAACCGCCGAGACTCAGAAGTTGAACGAACTCACCGACCACTTGCCCCGGTGATTGGTGGCGTCCGTGTGCGCCTGAATGGCTGCGGTCAGGGCGGCGGGGTTCATCTTCCCGACCTCGTAAAGAATGGCTGTGCCCGGGACCGTGACGAGAACACCGTCGGTCCCGAACGTTTCAACCTCGATCCGGAAGTCGTCGGCGAGAATACCCCCCAGCGTGGACCCCTTCACCCGGGTCGTCAGGCCGACCGTGTAGAAGTCGGCAAAGTGCTTGGGCTCGATCAGGCAGGTAAACGATTCGGTCTTGCCGGCCTCGACGTAAAGCGGGACCGGCTCAAAGTGGGTGGTTCCTTCACGGCAGACCAGCCGGACCGACTTGACGTGAACCGGCGCCGAGCCCTCGTTGTAAATCT
The DNA here is from genome assembly GCA_046350095.1 of Gemmataceae bacterium. Lineage (GTDB taxonomy): Bacteria > Planctomycetota > Planctomycetia > Gemmatales > Gemmataceae > Urbifossiella. The sequence goes on along the minus strand of JAXMBA010000005.1, from coordinate 169,986 downwards.
TAACCCCGACAACACACACGCCGTCGGGGTCGATCCCCGGGGACGAGTACCGCAGCTTGCTCACTGGGGGGCTGTAGAGGGCGGTTGCCTTCAGCTTCTCTTTCTTGTCCTCGTCTTTCTTCTTCCGATCCCGTTCCTTGTCCCAGATGTCGTACCCGATCTTGCCGAGATTCCCCAACAGGGCGAACACGGCCACCACGCCGCCGAAGACCGAAATCTGCCGGGTCAGGTCGTAGGGGTCCACCAGAAGGGCGACACCCCACCCGATCAGGAGCACGGCTAGAAAGGCCACGACCGCCCATGCAGCTATGCGCTTCCAATTCACCGAATGCCCTCCTGAGGTCAGTTCCTACCCTTCCATTCGATCAGAACGTGCGGGGATTCAGAAGGTCAGACGGTGGCTCCGGTGCAAGAAAAACCCCCCAGCGTCGGGTGCCCGATACGCGTTGCTCCCACGGACCATGCAGCCCGGCCCGGGTTCCACCCGGGGCTACACGCCGACGCCCTCCGGGCTCAAGACCCGAGACAGAATCCGGGGGCTCACGTCCCCGGCTCGCCGGCCACCGCCTCCAGCAGCTTCTTCAGGTTCCGTGCCGCGTCGCGCGTCTGCTTGCCGAGGCCGAGGCGGATCAGCGGCGACAGCAGCTTTCCGAAGAACGTCTTCGGCGTGATCGTGATGACGTGCGTCGTCACCGCGCCGCCCGCCGCCGGGGCGACGGCGAGGTCCACGAGCACCTCGAACGCCGCGTCGGTGTAGCGGCAGACGAGCCGCTCGCCGGGGGTGCGGGCCACGATCACGCCCGCCATCTCGCTCTGCTTCCCGCCCTGCTTGAAGACGTAGCGGAGTTTGTCGCCGGGGGCGTTCGGGCCGGTGCCGAGCTTCGTCAGGCTCACGCACGGCGGCAGCCACTCGGCCGTGCGTGGCAGGTCGTCGATCAGTGCGAACGCCCGCTCCGGCGTGGTGCGGACGGTCTCGGCGTGTTCGTAGCGGACGGGCACGGGGGCGCTCCGGGCGGGGTGTCGGGGGATGCTGAACGCTACCCGCACGGCGGCCGCCGGACCAGGGCGGTTGCGGCGGAATGCGCTTGACGCCGCCCCGCGGCGCGGGGACAGTCGTATCAGCCCCCCTCCCCGCCAGGCGCACCTCCCATGACCCCGACCCGCGTCTCGCGCCGGCAGCTGCTCGCCGCCGGCGGCGTCACCGCCCTCACGATGGGCCTCCCCGGCACCGTCGCCGCCCGCTCCGACCCCAACCGCACCAGCCGCGGCGCCGCCGAGAAGTCGTGCATCTTCGTGCTGCTGTGCGGCGGCCCCAGCCACCTCGACCTCTGGGACTTGAAGCCGGACGCCCCCGACGAGATCCGCGGCCCCTACCGCCCCGCCCCGTCCGCCGTGCCCGGCCTGCGCCTCAGCGAGCTGCAACCGCGACTGTCGGCGATGGCCAACCGGTTCACGCTCGTCCGCTCGATGACCCACCCGGGCAACATCAGCAACCACTTCGACGCGATGCACAACCTGCTCGCCGGTCAGCACAACGCCCCGCCGGACGCCGCGTACCTCGGCTCCGTCCTGTCGAAGGTGCAGCCGACGCGGCAGAGCCTGGCGTCGTACGTGTGGCTCATCAAGTGCGTCGGCGACCCGGTGTTCTGCGCCCCGAACATCGGCACCGGCGGCAACCTCGGCCCGCACCACGCGCCGCTCTTCGTCGGCAGCGCCGAGAACAACCCCGCGAAGCCCGGCTTCAAGGCGCCCGACACGCTCATCCCCGTGGACCCGGCCGACCGCCTGAACGCCCGCCGCGGCCTGCTCGACGGCCTCGACCGCGGCCCGGCCGGCAGCGGCGACGGCTGGCGCGGCGTGCAGCGGCGCGGGTTCGACATCGCCACCAGCACCGGCCCGCGCGAGGCGTTCGACCTGGAGCGCGAGTCGCCGCGCACCCGCGACCGCTACGGCCGCAACCCGCTCGGCCAGAACCTGCTGCTGGCCCGCCGGCTCGTCGAATCCGGCGTCGGGTTCGTGACGGTGAACGGCTGGACGGGGCCGGCGCCGGGCACGGGCGGCAACGGCCCGCCGAGTTCGAGCTGGGACATGCACGGCGGCGAGATGGGGATGGGGAACGCCTTCGGCACCGGCTCCTACGGCATGGGCTGGTGCCAGCCGGTGCTGGATGCCGGGCTGTCGGCGCTGCTGACGGACCTGAGCGACCGCGGGCTGATGGACAACACGCTGGTGGTGGTGATGGGCGAGTTCGGCCGCACGCCGCGGATCAACCAGCTCGGCGGCGCGACGCCGGGCCGGCAGCACTGGCCGGCGTGCTACACGGCGCTGCTGGCCGGCGCCGGGGTGAAGGGCGGGGCGATCGTGGGGGCGTCGGACAAGATCGGCGCGTACGTGAAGGACCGCCCGGTGCGGCCGCAAGACCTGAGCGCGTCGATCTTCCACGCGCTGGGGGTGCCGTGGGAGGCGCGGGTGACGCGCGACGGCTTGACGCGGCCGCTGAGCACCGGCGAGGTGGTGACGGAGCTGTTCGAGTAGCCGGGGTTCGCCTTGTGCGGCCGCCCGCCTTCGCTATCTTCCGCGACCGACCGGGGCGGGCACCCCCGCCGGCCCCGGCCGTCGGGAGACGCGGATGCTCGAAACCCTGTTGCTCACGGCCGCACTCGGCGCCGGCGGCCCGCCCGCCCCACCCACACCCGCGCCGGCGGAGCGGCCGGTCGAGACGGTGTGCCCCAGGGCGTACCCGCTCAAGTGCGCGTCCGCCCAGCTCGCGGCGCCGGCCGTCGCCACCGACCTGCGGGCCGCCGGCCTGACTGCCCGCATCGCCTTCGACCTGCCGTCGAACTGCCTCGTCGTCCAGGGGTCGCCGGCCGCCCACGCCCGGGTCGCCGAGTTCCTGCCCCGGTTCGAGGAGGGCTCGCGGACGGAACTGCGGGTGTTCCGGCTCCAACACGCCCCCGCGGACGCCGCGCAGTTGGCGCACGAGCGGCTGGTCACGTCGGGCGTGCCCGTCCCGCTCCTCCCCGACGCCCGGAACAACGCGTTTGTCGTTTCCGGCTCCCGCGCCCTGCAGGCGCGCGCCGCCGCGGTCGTGGCCTCGTTCGACCTGGAACCGCTCCCGGCCCCCGTCCCCGCCGCGCCGGCCCCGGCGCCGCGCGAGGTGCCGGTCCTCACGGCCAGCTACCACTTGCGGAACGTCGCCGCGAACGACGCCGCCGTGGCCGTCGGCCGCGCCCTCGGCGCCGGCAGCGAGGTGCGCGCCCGGCCGGTCGAGAACCAGCTCGTCGTGCAGGGGTCGCCGGCGGCGCACGCCCGGGCGGTGGCGCTGGTCGCCGAGCTCGACCGCACCGTGCCGCAGGTCGTCGTGCAGGCGCTGGTCGCGCAGGTGCCGCTCACGTTCCTGACCGACTGCGGGTTCGCCAAGGCGAGCGTGGTCTCGCTCGGGAAGCGGGAGCGGGATCTGTTCAACGTCGCGCTGCGGCTCTACCCGACGCGGGAAATCCTGTCGCGGCCGCAAATCCAGGTCGCCGACGGCCAGACGTGCCACTTCCAGGTCGGCCAGACCGACCCCACGGACGTCGCGGTGGCCGCCGGTGCGTCGCCGGCCGGGGCGGTGATGGGGGTGTCGGCCCGGGTCACGCCGCGGATCATGCCCGACGGCAAGGTGATGCTGCGGTTCGAGCCGCAGGTTCGGACGGCCGTGCCCCGCCCGGCGGTGGTCCAGGCGGGGAACACGGCGTTCCCGATCAACGTGCAGACGGTGCAGACGACGGTGCTGGCGGCGGACGGCGAGACGATCGTGCTCGTCGGCCCGACCGTCACCGGGACCGACGGGAAGCCGGCCGCGCTGCTGTTCGTGCTGACGCCGCATGTGGTGAAGTCGGACAAGCCGTAGCCGTTCGCCTTGTCCCCTGCGGTGCCGTCGCTATCCTCCGCGGGCCGGGTCGCACGCCGCGGCCCGTACCCGTGCGAGGTGCCGCGTGAACCCCCTCGTCCTCGTCGCCGCCCTGGCGGCCGTGCCGGTCCCCGCGCCCGAAACCCGCGCCGACTTCACCCCCATCCCGGCCAACGCGACCCGGCAGATCGTCTGCCAGCTCCGCGTCGTCACCCTCCAGGGCGAGGCGCCCGCCGACCTCGGCGCCGACGCGCTGCTCGCCGAGGCCGAGCGCCGCGGCACCGTGCAGCAGCTCCCGCGCGTCACCCTGTGGGACGGCCAATCCGCGAAGGTGTTCAACGGGACCACGCGCACGTTCACCACCGGCGTCGCGGCGGCGCTGAAGGACGGCGCCCCCGTGGTCGTGCCGACGACGAAGACGGTGGACGTGGGCGCCCGCTTCGAGCTGGCCGCGCGCGTGACCGGTGGCGCCGTGGTCGGCCGGCTGAAGCACACCGACACCCGCGTCGTCGAGCCGGTGCGGGCCGTGGCGCTGAACCTGCGGCACGTCGGCCCCGACGGGCTGGAGCGCGTCGGCGTGGAGACGATCGCGGCGCCGGAGGTGACCACGCAGGCGACGGACGCGGCGGTGCGGCTGCGGTCGGGCGGCACGCTCGTCGTCGCCGGGCCGGTGCGGACGGAGGAGTTTCGGACGGAGAGGCTGTTGCGGGTTCCCTTCGCATCTCGGCTGTTCACGACCGTCGGCACCGACCGCCTGCCGGTGCGGACGTACCTGCTGCTGACGGTGAACGTGGTCGAGGACGACGCGGTGCCGGTGGCCCCGGCGCCGCGGCCGGTCGGGCGCTGACGCTACTCCCCGGCCCACCAGCCGTCGAGCAGCCGGGTGAGCTCGGCGACGCGCGCCGGCTCGGCGGCGGCGCGGTCGTCGCGCTCGTCCGGGTCGCGGTCCACCCGGAACAGCTCGACGCGACCCGCCGGCACCGTCGCGAGGCGCGGGCGGATCAGCTTCCACCCGCCGGCCAGCACCCACCGATACTGCAGGTTCGCCGCCGGCCGGCGGATGTCCACGGCGTTGTGCTCGAACGTCGCCCCGAACAGCGCCGGCCGCGCCGCCAGCGCCGCCGCGTCCAGCAGATTCACCCCCGGCAGCGTCGGCGGCACCCGCGCGCCCGCCGCGGCTAGCACCGTCGGCGCCAGGTCGATCGACGACACCGGGGTGTCACTCCGCCCCGGCGCCACCCGGCCCGGCCACCGCACCAGCACCGGCGTCCGCAGGCCCCCGTCGTACGGCGACCGCTTCGACCGCGGCAGGTAAACCGCCGCGGTCGGGTCCTGCAGCCAGCCGTTGTCGTGCAGGTAGATCACGAGCGTGTTCGCCGCCTGCCCCGTCGCGTCCAGCTCGGCCAGCAGCTCGCCGACCGTCTCGTCGAACCACTCGCACATCGCCCAGTAGCGGGCCACGTGGACCGACGGCGTCTTGTCCTTGTACTTGTTCAGCAGGCGGTCCGGCGGGTTGTGGGGCGTGTGCGGCATCATCGGGGCGTACCACACGAAGAACGGCTTGCCGTCCTTCTTCGCCGCGGCGAGGAAGTCCTTCACCGGCGCCAGCCCCTCGCGGCCGATGGTCAGCCCCGCGTCGCCGTGCCGGCCGCCCTTGGCGGGGTCGCCGAGCGTCATGGCCTCGGTGAACCCGCCGCACCGGCAGGCGTTCCCCTCCCACCACTTCCCTGTTTGCAGGCTGGCGTACCCGCTCGGGCCGAGGAGCCGCGGGAGCGTCGGCGAGCGCTCGAACAGCCGCACCATCTCGGCCCGCTGCGCCAGGAACCCGGCGTCGCGGTTCGCCGCGGCGCCGGTGAGGCCGGGCGGCAGCGGCGGGTCGTTCGACGTGATGAGGTGCTGGTGCGGGTAGAGCCCCGTGATCATCGTGGCGAGGCTCGCCCGGCACAGGCTGGTGGGGACGTAGCCGCGGTCGAACCGCAGGCTCTCCTTCGCCAGCTTGTCGAGGTGCGGCGTGCGGATGTGCGGGTGGCCCATGAACCCGTAGTCGCGCCAGCCCTGGTCGTCACCCACGATCAGGACGACGTTCGGGGCGGCGGCGGCGGGGCCGGCGGCGAGCGCGACGAGGAGCGCGGAGAGAAGGCGCGGCATCGGAGCCTCGGGGAGGGGGCGGGCGCCGAACGGATCACGTCCCGTGGATGGCGGCCGCGATGATGATTGCGATGCCGAGGATGACCGCGCCGACGATCACGCCGAGGGCGGTGTTCTGGTCCTCCTCGATCTCCTTCCGCATGGAGAACGGCACGACCCGGGCGATGACGAAGAACGCGGCGGCGAAGAACGCCAGGCCGACGCCGACGGCGACGACCATGGTGACGAGCTGGCTGGTGAGCTTGGCCCAGTCCATCACTTCCCCCCGCGGTACCCGGACACCCAGCTCGACCGGTGGCCGCCGGACGCGTGGCGGGCCGTGGACTGCTGGGCCGTCTCCCGGGCGTAGCCCCCGAGCTCCCACCCCAGGAACGACGCCGTGGTGTACAGCCCGAGCAGGCCCGTGCCGAGCAGCAGGTAGACGCGGGCGAGCATGCGGCCTCCGCGGCGGGGGTCGGGGCGATTGTAGCGGCGGGGGATGGGAGCGAGAAACGGAAATCTTCGAGCCGTTAGGCCGGGGCGCAAGCCCCGTCGGGCGTCTCACCCCCGACGGGGCTGCGCCCCCGGCCTAACGGCTGACATGTGTGGGCAGCTGGTTACTTCAGCCGCTCGCGGAGCCCGGCCAGCTTCGCCCGCGGCTCGCCGGCCGGCAGCGCCGCCTCGGTCGCGTCGAGGTCGGCACTCGCGCCGGCCCGCACAGCCCGCAGCCGCACGCCCTCCGGCGACTCCCGCGGCACCACCGCGTCGGCCTCCGTCAGCACCGGCACCAGGCCGTCGCGCACCAGCGCCTCGAAGTGCCCGGCCAGCTCGGCGACGCGGTCCGTTTCGTTGGCTTCGGCGGCGCGGCGGACCGCCAGCCCGACCGCGCGGGCCGTCTGCTGGCACGCCTCGGCACGGCTCACCGGCTGATCCGCGGCCGCGAGCCGAACGCCGCTGCCCACCAGGTCCGTGAGCAGGGTGCGGTTGGCGCGGTGGAGGCGGAGCTTGTCGGCGGCGGTGGTCGGGCCTTGCGCGCCGGCCCAGGCGGCGAGCGAGGCGAGAACCACGGCGGTGAGGGCGGGGCGGGTCATGGTCAGATGCCTTCCCGGGCGGCGATCACCCGGAGCTTGGTCTGGCCGTCCCGGGCCGTGTCGGCGATCGACCGCAGCGCCGGTTGCGCGTGCGGCGGCGACTCCTTCGCGGCCTGCTCGGCGGCCCGGCCGGCCTCGGCCAGGCGGTCCGTCAGGCGGGTGAGTAGCGCCCGCCGCTGGTCCGGCGTCAGGGCGTGCGGCGGCACCTTGTCGGCCTGTTCGACGAGGCCGTCCGACGCCGTGCGGAACCACTCGGCGACTTCCCGCAGGTCGTCGGCGCCGGCCACCAGCGCCAGCGCCCGGCTCTCGGCGGCCACGTCTTCGGCGAGGCCGGCGAGGGCGTCGAGGCGGTCGCTCGGCGTGCGGGCCTTCGCCAGCGCCACGTCGCGCTGCACCACCTTCTCCAGCAGCGCGTGCCGCGGCGCCGGCCCCTTCGCCACCACCGGTTGCTTGCCGGTCTTCGTCGCGTTCCACACCCCGAAGGCGACCAGCACCGCGGCGGCGAGGCCGGCCAGCGCCTTCGCCGACGGCCGCGGCAGGGTCCAGCCGCGCCGCGGGGTGGCGGTCACCTTCGGGAAGACGAGCGCCTCGGCGGCGAGGTCTTCGAGGAAGGCGGTCTTCTTGCCGGCCGGTGGGGGCGGCACCGGCAGCGCGGCGACGAGCGATTCGAGGCGGGCGGCCTGCGTCCAGTACGCGGCGCAGTCCGGGCAGGCGGCGACGTGGGCGCGGAAGTCGGCGGGCAGCTGCCGGGGGTCCGGCAGGGCGAGGATTCGGGCCTGTACCGACTGACACGTCATGGCATCATCCACCAGAGAACCCAGGATTGGCCGCAAAAAGGCGAAAAAAGCACAAAATAAAATCAGAAAAAGAACGTTCTTAATTTTGTGCTTTTTGCGCCTTTTTGCGGCCAACTCCTCTTCTGTCTTCACTCCCCGGCGGCGGCTCCCGGAGGGAGCAGCTCGGGGGCGAGCACCTTCATCAGCTTCTGGCGGGCCTTGAACACCCGCCACCGGGCCGTCTCCTCCGTCGTGCCGAGCACCTTCGCCACGTCGCGGAACGACAGGCCTTCCTCGACCCGCAGCAGCAGCGCCGAGCGGAAGTCGGCGGGCAGCTCCGCGACCGCTTCGCCGACCACCGCCAGCGCCTCGCGGTCCTCCACGGCCAGCTCCGCGAGGCCGGTGCCGGCGGCGGTCAGGTCGTCCGGCAGCGGGTGCCGCGTCCGGCGGGTGGCCCGCTTGAGGTTCACGAAGTTGTTGTGCCCGATCCGGAACAGCCACGCGCGGAAGTTGCTGCCGGGCCGGAACGACGGCAGCGCCGCCAGCGCTTTCAGGAACGTTTCCTGCGTCAGGTCTTCGGCGGCGTGGCGGTCGCGGGTCAGGTGGCACAGCCAGCGGTACAGCCGATCCCAGTACCGCTCGACGAGCCGGGCGGACGCGGTCCGGTCGCCGGCGAGGGCGGCCCGGAGCCAGTCTTCCTCCTCCGCGTCGGCGGGGGGGTCGGGTTCGAGCGACACGCGGCGCCGGGTCTGGGGGCGGGTCGGGGCCAGTCCAAGTTACCCCGCGGCCGGCCCGTCTGGAAGGTGTAACGCCGGGTCAGGCCCGACGTTGGCGTCGAATGCCACCCGGTTCGCGGAATGACCAATTAACAATGACCCATCAATGACCAAGGCCGGAGTGCGGCCGTCTTCCTTGGTCATTGGTGGGTCATTGTTAATTGGTCATTAACAGGGAGGAACCCGAAACGGCGCCAGGATTTGCAGCACGCCCGCCGGCACCTTGAGGCCGCCCGCCAGGCTCCAGGTGTACTGCTTCGTGCCGGTGTCGTCGGTCTTCTCGGTCAGCAGCACGCCGCCGAGGTCTTCGCTCGTCTTCGCCAGTCGGTACCAGTGCCCGACCAGCTGGCTCAGCGCCTCCTTCACGGCGCCGGGCACGGCGTCGGTCGGGGTGCTGTACGTCACCTGAACCGTACCCGGGGCGCGGCGGGCGCGCGAGCGCAGGAACACGCCGCCGGCCGACTCGATCACCCCGCGGTCGCTGTGGACGACGTAGTTCGTCGCGGGCAGGATCGTGTCGGTGCCGAACTGGCGGCCGGCGTCCACGCGGACGCTGGCGACCGAGCTCACGGGGTAGTTGCGGAGGAACAGCAGGGCGGTGGCGCCGGCATGGACTTCGGTGAACGTGCCGCCGCCGAACGCCCGGCCGGTGTACTCGGCGACGAACGAGTCGGCCGCGGCGAGCAGGCGCGTCAGGGTGTCGTCGTCGTCGCTCGTGGCGACCAGCAGTGCGTCCTTGATGTTGGCGAGGGTGTCGAGCATCGGAGTGGTGGGGTATAGGGAGCGCCCGGGGCGGACGACCCGGGCGGTGGACGGGTCAGAACACCTTCTTCTGCTGGCCGACGACCACGGCGACGGCGATCTCGGGGCTGCTGCCGGCGATCGTGCCGGTCCAGCGGAGGTAGCGCTTGGTGCGCACGAACCGCAGCGTCTGTACGCCGGACGCGCCGGCGACCGTGAACGTACCGCCGGTCACCGCCGTCCAGGTGTCGCCGTCGTTCGACTCGGACAGGGCGCCGGTGACGGTGTCGCCGCCGGACACGTCGCCGACGAGTTGGACGGCGAAGCACGGCCCGTCGGCGTCGGTGAGGTCGACCGCCGGGCCGGCGTCGGTCTCGGTCATCACCGCGGGCGGGAACGCGGCCGCAATTACGGCGGCACTCGGGAGGTCGTTGAGGGAGGTCGCCATGGGTAACTCCTTGGTTGGGATTGAGGGTGAGGGATTGGTGGAATGACCAATTCCCAATGACCCACCAATGACCAAGGAAGATGAAGCTGGTTTTCCTTGGTCATTGGTGGGTCATTGGGAATTGGTCATTCCCGAGTCACGCGACCACGAGCTGGTCGCACAGCACGAAGCTCGCCACCTGGCGGGGGCCGGCGTCGATGTGCTGGATGCCGCGGAGGTACGTCATGTCGTTCTGCAGCGCCGTGTCGCCGAGGCCGCTCGCCAGGAACTCCATCACGCCGAGCCGGGCCACCACCCAGTCCGTGAAGTAGCCCAGCAGCACGTAGCTAAGGTTGGTGCCGCTCCCCTTCACCCGCGCCGCCGACACCTGGCTCGACCGCACCACCCGGGTGCCGTACAACTCGCCCGGCGGCGTGCTCGACGAGCTCGACCCGCGGAACAGGAAGGCGCCCTTGCCGTCGGCGGCGCTCACCGCGTCGGCCCGGCGGTTCATCAGCGCCGCGAACATCGCCTTCCGCATCACCCACGCCGTCGGCGCGTCCACCGCGTCCGGCAGCTTGCTCTCCATCAGCGCAACGTCGCCCGGCTGGAACGTGTCGCCGTTCGCGCCCGTCGTGCTCGCCGTGTGCGTGGCGATGCCGCTGTAGGTGGTCAGCCCCTTGATCTGCGTGCCGCCGGTGCCTTCGAGCATCGCCAGGTCGGCCTTGAGCGCCGCGGCGCGGGCCATGTCGAACCGCACCAGCCCCTCGGCGCTCGGGCTGGCGAACCGCAGCAGCTCGTTCGTCAGCTTCACGAACACCCCCAGCTTCTTCGCCTGCAGGTCCAGGTTGCCCGTCGTCGGCTGGCTCTCGGTGATGCTGTTCCCCTCGCCGACCCAGTACGCGGTGCTGGCGGCCGTCAGCTTCGGGAACTGCACGCGGCCGTTCGGCGGCAGCGTCACCTCGCGCGCCCCCGCCGCGGCGAACACCTCCATGCCGCGCTGCAGGTCGATCAGCTCGCCGAGCATCGGCAGCTGCACCAGCGTGCCGCCGGCGGTGTCGGTGGACGTGCCGAGCGCCTTCGTGCGGAAGCCGGTGCGGCGGCACAGCCAGTCGGCCTCGTCGGGGTCGAAGCGGACGGCGTGGGCCGTCATCTTCTGCCGCAGTTCGGTCTGCAACCGCAGCCCCTGCGGCTCGAACGCCGGCAGGTGCGAGCTGGCCAGCGGCACGAGGAACGACTGCTGCCCGTGGTGCGGCGAGAAGCCGTAGGCCGCGTACAGGTCGCGGAGCTGGTGGTGGGTGTGGATCTCCTCCTTCGCCTGGTCGGGGCCGACGAAGCCGAGCGCGAAGGCGGCGGCCTTCAGCACGGAGTACCCGGCCGAGTCCTGGCCGACGGGGCCGGACGTGGCCCACGGCACCCGCCGCTCGACGCGGGCGGCGCGGTCGAGGGCGCTCTGGGCCTGCTGCTCGATGAACGTCACGAGCTCGTCGCGGCTCTGGAAGCGGTCGGCCGCCGGGGCGGGGGTGTCGATCGTGGTCGTGGACATGGGAACTCCTTCTTCGGGGGACGAGAGACAGGAAACAGGGGACGAACGGCCTCACGAGCCGCGACCGCAAGGGAGCGGCTGCTGCCCCGGACTTCGCCGTTCGGTGTCGGCGTTGGGCTTCGGCCGCTCCCTTGCGGTCGCGGCTCGTGAGGTGAATCGCGCCGGGTCAAACAACCAACTCGGCCAGCACGTCGGTCGTGCGGAACAGGCGGCCGCCGCGGTCGTCGGGGATGCGGCCGAGCCAGTGCCGCAGCGACGGGTCGGTAACAAGCCCCTTTTGCAGCGCCACCGTCAGCGCCCCGGGGTTCTCCGGGATCGGCACCGCGGAGTATTCGAGCAGGTCCCACTCCTCGACCCGCAGGCCGGGGTTCGTGCCCGCGCCGCGGCGGAAGGCCCGGCGCGGCACGAAGCCGATACTCCAGCCGCGGAGGACGCCCTGCTCGTACAGGCGGAACACGTCCTCGGCGAACGGCACGCCCTGCGCGAACCGCGTCTCGGCGACGACGCGCCGCGGCTGCACGTCCACCCACTCGGCCGTGCCGACCGGCGGGAACTGGGTGCGGTTGTGCGCCCACAGCACGACCGGGTTGAGCAGGAACTCGTCGAGGTTGCGGAGGCCGCTCGGCAGGATCACGTCGCCGGCGCGGTCGGGCTCGGCGGTGGTGATGACGCTGCGGACGCGCATCTTGCCGGCGTCGATGGACAGGGTCAGCGCCGCCGGGTGGGCGGCGCCGAAGGAGCCGTCGGGGAGCGGGGTGATTCCGGGGTCGGCGCGGATCGTCAGCATGGGAGGCTCCGGGGTTGGGGTTGGGTTTTCACCCCGAAGGGGTGACAGCGCTCAGCCCAGGGCAAGGGCCGAAGGCCCGCCGCCCTGGGTACGGGGCGCGAAGAGCCGTGCAGGCTGAAGGCCTGCGAGCCGGCTGGCAGGCCTTCATCCTGCGGGGTGGTTGGCATCGCTTACCCAGGGCGTTGCCCTGGGCTGAGGGCTGTCACCCCTTCGGGGTGAAATCCGGCTGACCCGAGAAGGGCAGGTCGAACCGCGCGTCCGGGTACGGCTCCAGCCCGCGGCCGCGGCGGATCTCGTTCACCGTGCGCAGCCCGAGCCGCGCGTCCGTCTCGTCGTCCTTGCGGCGCTGGTCGGCGTGGCGCGGCGAGCAGTCGGGGAAGCTCATCGCCACGTCCGGGCCGTAGCGGCGGCCGAGGTCGCGGGTCAGGCACTGGCCGATCAGGTCGAGCTTCGGCTGCACCGCGCCCTCGCAGAACATCACCCGCGCCCCGAACCAGATGTCCGCGCCCAGGCCCAGGTTCTCCACCACGCCCGTGATCGGGGCCGGCACCCGGAACACGGCCAGAATCTCGTCGCGGGTCATGCGCGACGAGTTGAGGAAGTCCATCTCCGCGGGCGTCAGCGTCCACGGGCTCGCGGCCAGGCCCTGCTCCAGGATCAGCGGCCGATGCCAGTTGTCGCGGCCGGCGAACTTCGCCTGAATCTTGTCTTCGAGCCGGGCCACCGTCTGGTCCGTCAGCGTCTGCTCCGTCCGCAGCACCACGCCGGGGCGCGGGCCGTTCTGGAACGTCTGCACGCGCGCCCGTAGCAACTCGGTGTTCGCGTCCACCGCCAGGGCGTTCGCTTGCAACGGCGACAGGCCGAGGTGCGGGTCGAGCGGGTTCGGGTATTTGAGGTGGATCACTTCGTCGGGGCCGAACGTCTCGGCGGGGGCGTTCGGCGCCGTCACGCGGTAGCCCTTCACGAACTCCTGGGCGTCGGGGAGGACCGTCACCCACGGCGTCGGGATGAGCCAGATTTCGCCCGGCGTGCCGAGCCGGGTGTCGCCGACGGACTGTGGAGCGACGTACCAGAAGCAGTTGCCGGTGAGCTCCAGGTAGACCACGGTCAGGTACCACAGCTCCCACGGGGTGAGCCACGGGTTCGGGCGGTCGAGCAACCGCGCCAGCGGGTGCGTGTGCGGCAGCGGCGTGAGCTCGTGGTCGGCCTGGCCGGTGTTGCGGTACAGCAGCGGGCGGTGCTTGGCGGCCTCCTGCGCGATGGCGTTGACCGCGGCGTACACCCAGGATCGAAAGTTGCGAATTTGCTCGGCGGGGTCGGACTGCCACCACCCGGCCGCCGGCCCGTACGCCGGGGCGAACAGGCCGGCGACCTTCGGCGGGGCCGGCTTCGGCGGCGCCGGGCGGAGCGCCTTGAACAGGCTCGACAGGACGCGCATGAGCGGACCCTCGTGGGGGAGTGGGAGTGTGGGTATGTGTGGGGGGGAGGACGGGGCGAGCGGCCGGCGTGAGCCGGCTGTTGGCTCGGGGCTCAAGACGGCGGACCGGCTTCCACAAACGCCTTCCGCGCCTGCGCCACCACCTCGCGCTCGGCGGCGGTCATCCGCGGCAGCGGCGTCGGCGGTGCCACCTTGCGGTAGCCCAGCGCCACCAGCACGCCGAACACCTCGCGCCACGACGGGTAGCGGCGGCCCCACCGCTTCTGGTACGCCGCCACCGCCGCCGCGAACTCCCACTCGTCCGGCGTGAAGTCGCACCCGGGGTGGTTCTCGGCGTGCTGGCTGAACCCGAGGATCGGCGGCATCGGCTCCCTCCCGGGTCGGCCCCCGAAGGGACCGGGCGGGGGGTCGGGCGCCCTCACGGCCTCACCCCCCGCCCGGCACTCGGGACGGGCTCCGGACCACCACCCGGGCGGGCAGTGTTATTTTGTACACTAGTGGTGATAAGCTCCCGTCCCGGGGCTGTCAAGAAAATCGGGGAGGAGTTTGCGGGATTTTTCGAGACGGGTCGCGCCACCCGGGGCGGCGCGACGCGGCGCGACGACCCGGGCGGCGGAAATGACGTGAGCTCGTCAGCGCGTCAGCAGCAGGTACCCGACGACCGACGACAGCAGCGCCACCAGCAGCATCAGCGCGAACGTCGTCCAGTCGATCCGCTTCGCGGCCGTGTCCTCGGCCGGCGCCGGCTCGCGCTTCGGGGTCCGCGGCGCCGGCACGTACCGGCCCGACGGCGGCGCCGGGGGCTTCGGGTTCCGGCCCGACGCCTCCGCCGGGTCCACCGTCGGGTCGGAGCTCGGCCGCGGCGTCGGCACCGGCACCGGCCGGCGCGACGTCCCGGACGGCTTCCCGTCCGGCCCCAGCGCCGCCGGCGCCACCACCAGGTCGCGGAACTCCGGCGACGACCCCAGCGGCACGAACTGCCCCGTCTTCGACCGGCCCACGAGGATCAGGTTCGGGTCGCCGAGCAGGTTGTTCTTCAGCGCGTCGCGGATGCTCGCCGTCGTCCCCTTCACCGTCGTCGGCTGGTTGTTCTCGTCGCGGTAGACCAGGTACCAGTTGTCGGCCGGGGCCGCCGCCGCCGAGTTCCCCTTCACCGGGCCGGACCCGCGGCTCTGGCCGGTCAGGTCCTCGAAGAACTCGCGGCAGCTCGCCGGCCGGTTGGCCGGGTCGGCGCTCATGGCCCGGCGGATGGCCCAGTCCACGCGCTCGCTCACCGCCGCGTTCAGCTCCCGCGGCGGCGGGAACTCGTTGCGGATCTTCTTCATCCAGCAGTCGAGCGGGTTGGAGTTGGCGAACGGCACCACCCCGGTGACCATGCAGTACAGCGTGGCCCCGAGGCTGTACACGTCGCCGCGGGCGTCCACGCCCTTGGCGTTGCGGAACTGCTCGGGCGCCATGTAGTGCGGGGTGCCGAGGCCGCGGCCGGTCTTGGTCAGGTTCGTGTCGCCCTCCACGTCCTTCACCAGGCCCATGTCGGTCAGCTTGGCCACGCCGCCCTTGGTGACGAGCACGTTGTCCGGCTTCACGTCGCGGTGGATCAGCCCCTGCTTATGCGCCCGCTGCAACCCGTCGCACACCTGGCCGATCAGCCGCACGGCCTCGGCCTCGGGCATGGCGCCGGCGCGCTCGACCATCTGGCCGATGGACTCGCCGTCCACGAACTCCATGACGAGGAACGGGTTCGGGCCGGTGCCGCAGAACTCGATGGCGCGGACGACGTTGGGGTGCTCCAGGACGCGGGCCGAGGTGAACTCGCGCTCGAACCGCTGCAGGACGACGGGGTTGCGGGTGGTGCCGGGCGAGATGACCTTGACGGCGACGAGCTGGCCGGAGCGGGGGTCGCGGCACTTGTAGACGGTGCCCATGCCGCCCTCGGCGATCTTGCTGACGACCTCGTACATCCCGAGGGTGAGCGGGTGGTCGGCGGCGGTCGCGTCCGGCGGGGGCATGGGGACGACTCCGTCCGGCGGGCTGGGGCACTACCATCTATAGGTCACGACGGGGCAGACGGTGAGAGGGATGGGTTCCGCCGCCCGCGGCGCGCCGCCGCGGGCGGCGGCGGCCGGAGTCCGCGCCGCACAAGGAGTTGGATTGCGCCGCGGGCGCGGGTATGATGCCGGAAGGGGTCGCGCGGCGCAACCGGCGCAACCCCCGCGGCCGACCGATCTCCCGCGGGTTCTCGCGGTTCGGCGCTTGTCCTGGTGTCCGGCGTCCGTCACAATCACGAGGTAGCGGCCCCGCGGCGGGGTCGGCCGTTGCCCGTCCCTGGGAATAGCCCGTCATGAGCACCCTGGGCAAGGTTCTGCTCGTCCTCAACCTCCTCCTCGGGGGCGGGTTCGCCTACCTCGCCCTCCAGGACTGGCAGGGCCGGCAGACGATCACCGCCGCCGGCCTCCGCCACAACGTCCTCCTCAACGGCCTCCCGCTCGGCGACCGGAAGGCCGACGACAAGACCGGTCAGGTCGCCGACCCCGAGACGATGCCGACGGACGCCGAGGCGGAGATCCCGTTCGTCGTCGTCGGCCCCGGCGGCAAGCCGACCAGCACGGTCAGCGCGGCGCTGCTGAAGGAGTACTTCAAGACCGCCGGCGGCGCCGCCCCCGGGGGGCTGCCGCTCGCCAGCAGCGACGCCGTGCCGAACCAGCTCGCCGAGGTGCGGCGGGTGTACGGCCTGGTGAAGGCCCAGGTCGAGGCGCAGCCCGCCGTCGCGTTCAAGCTGCTGGAACTCCAGGCCGAGACGCTCGACGAGCGGCAGCAGTTCCAGGCGCTGAACGCGGCCAACAAGACCGACGAGCTGCGCGACCGGCTGTACGCCCGGTTCGACCGCGTGCTCAAGGCGCCGGACGCCAAGCCCGACACGTCCGCCATCGACGCCCCGGCCGACGCCGAGGACGCGAAGAAGACGGAGGAGCGGCTCGACAAGGCCGGCGTCCTCCGCGAGGGGCCGACGAAGGACGAGGGCGAGCGCCGCGCCCGGCTGGCGCACCTGCTGGTCCACCTCGACCAGTCGGCCGCGTGGCAGAAGCGGGTGCTGATGGTGGTCGGCGCCCGCCGGTACGCCCGCACCGTGGCCGCGCAAACCGTCCGCCTCGGCGAGATGGTGGCCCGCGTGCAGCAGCTCACCGCCGACGACCAGAACACGTTCGTCGGCGAGTACTCCACCCTGCGGCGGCTCGCGATCGACCGGACGCAGCGGCTCCGCGACGTGACCGACCAGGAGGTGCGGATGGCGGCCGAGGAGAGCCGTAACGCCGACGCCGTGAAGGCGCTGGAGACGCAGCTCGACGACCCCACGGTCGGCCTCAAGGCCCAGCTGACGCAGGTGAAGGCCGACGTGTCGAAGTTGCTGGCGCAGCAGAACCTGACCGAGCAGGAGCTGTTCGCCATCCAAAGGCAGGTGGCCCAGACGCTCGACGAGATCTACCGGCTGGAAGCGGCGCTGACGAACGTCGAGCGGCAGCGGTACTCGAACAAGAAGTGACCGGCGGCGGTTGGGACCGACGGGCGGGCGGGCACGAGGCACCACGATGACGGCGATCGCCAAGACACTGGTGTTCCTCACCCTGGTCGCGGGGGTCGGGGCGGTCGTGTTCGCCACGGCCGTGTACACCCAGCGGCCCGGCTGGTTCGGCGACGACGTGCCCGAGAGCGCCGCGCCGCGCGGCCACGTCGTCATGAACTTCAAGAGCCTGGCCCGCGAGACGGACACCCAGGGGAAGGTGGCCGGCGCCGCCTCCGCCCTGTGGGGCCAGCGGCTCAAGGCGCTGGAAGACGCCGAGGCCCTGCGCAAGGGCCGCAAGGCCGAGTACGTGAAGCTGCTGGCCGCGGCGCGGACGGCGCCGAACGGGTTCGCGGAGCTGTCCGAGGACCCGGCCACGGGGCTGCTGAACGTGACAACGCCGGGCAAGGCGGTGGTCGGGCCGGACGGCAAGAACCTGGCCGGGGCCGACACGCTGGAGGCGCAGATCGCCAAGTCCATCGACCGGATGACGACCGACCTGACGCCGAAGATCGTGAAGCACCTGGCCGACATCAAGCGGCTCCAGGGTGAGATCTCGGACGTGCAGGCGAAGCTGACCCGGCAGCGGACGATCCGCGAGGACCTGCAGAACGAGGCGGCGTACCTGGGGGCGGCGCGGGTGAACGTGGCCGAGCAGCAGGGGACCGCCGAGCGGCGGCTCCGCCAGCTCGACCTCCGGCTGAAGACGTTCGGGCCGCAGAACTGAGACACGGGGCGGCGTTCCATCCACATCGGCACGTGCGGGGGGTCGGGCGATGAGCTGGCTAGGCAAGATTCTCGCCGTCCTGGTGCTGCTCCTGGCGCTGGTCTGGATGTGGTTCACCGTCACCGTCTTCGCCGCGCGCACCAACTGGAAGACGCAGGCCGAGGCGTTCAAGAAGGGCCGCGAGGAGGCCGTCGCCGCCCGCGACAGCGAGTACCGCACGTACCTCGCCGAGAAGGACGCGCTGCTGCGGCAGCTGAAGTCCGAGCAGGCGCAGGTCGCCAAGCTGACCACCGACGTGACGCAGCTGGCCGCCGACGTGGCCAAGAACGGCGAGCAGATCAAGCTCCTCAACGACGCCACCGGCAAGCGCGACGCCACCATCACCGACCTGCAGGCCAGCCTCGCCGCCGAGACCAGCCGGGCCGACACGCAGACGAAGCGCGTCAACACGCTGGAGACGGAGAAGGTGGACGACACGATCAAACGCGAGCAGGCGGTCAAGGACAAGCAGGCGGCCGAGACGCTCGCCCGGCAGGCGACGCAGGACAAGCTGACCGCCGAGAAGAAGCTCGAGGAGGTGTCGAACCAGCTGGCCGACGCCCGCGCCCAGGGCTTCACCGGGGCCGGCGGGTCGGGCGGCGCGAGCCTGTTCGCCAACCGCCCGGTGCCGATCCGCGAGGGCACCCGCGGCACCATCGAGACGTACCGCGACGGGTCGATCCAGTTCACCCTCGGCATCGACCACGGGGTGACGGACGGGGCCACCCTCGACGTGTTCCGGACCGGCGCCGACACCCGCTACCTGGGGACGGTGGTGGTGGACCGGGCCCGGCCGCAGTCGTCGGTGGGCACGTTCCGCCCGGCCGACCCGCGGCGGCCGCTGCGGTCGCTCCGCCCCGAGGAGCTGCCGAAGGCCGGCGACCGCATCGGCCGCATCGGCAGCGGCCCCACCCCGTAACTCCGCACACCGCCGCACTGGGGACGTGACATGGCCAAGAAGTCGTCGAAGGCCCCCGAGAAGAAGCCGAAGCCGGCGCGCCGCACCGAGCCGGTGTACACGGTGATGACGTTCGTCACGTTCGTGGCGATCGCCGCCGGGTGCGCCCTGCTGTACCTCGACTACGACGAGTACGGCAAGACGCAGCCGACGAAGGAGACGGTGCCGGCGCTGCCGAAACTCGGCGACGCCCCCGCCGGCGGCGGTGCGGCGCAAACCCCGAAGGGCGGCGGCGCGGCGACCACTGACGGGATGTAGTCCGTCCGCCGCCGGCGGCGGTGCACCGCGGTGCTCCGCCGCCAGCGGCGTGTCTTACGCGCCACTCACCTCGTCGTAGAACCGCTGCTCAGCCCGCCACGCCTCCAGGGCCGAGTCCCCAACCACCTCGAACTCGCTTCCCCACCGCGCGTCCCACAGCAGAACCTCCCCCGGCCGGTCGCGGTGGAGCCCCCACTGCGCCCCGATGCCGTGCTTCCCCGGTGGCCGAACCACTGTCGGAGACGTCACGGCGGGTGACGACGGTTTTCAGGCCGAAGGCCTGACAGCCCTCAGCCCAGGGCAAGCCGCGAAGCGGCGCCGCCCTGGGTACGGGTGAGGGTGTCTTTGCAGGCTGAAGGCCTGCGAGCCGGCTGGCAGGTCTTCAGCCTGCGGGGTGGTTCGTGCCGCGGACCCAGGGCGGCGGGCCTTCGGCCCTGGCCCTGGGCTGAGGGCTGCCAGGCCTTCGGCCTGAAAACCCCGGATTACAGTCCCGCGGCGTCACTCCCTACCACCCGTTCTGTTCGCGCACCCAGCGCACCTGTGCCGCGTGGTGCCGGCCGTGCCAGGCGTACTGCGCCAGCGCCTCGTCGAGCCGCACCGTGCTGCCGCTCTCGGGGTGAAAGAACGCCCGCGCGAAGTCGGCGTCGGTCATCGTGTCGAGGAGCAGCGCCCAGCGGGCGTGGACCGCCTCCAGCAGGGCCAGTGGCACGCCCACGTCGCCGCGCGAGTCGGGCAGGGCGGCCCACCGGGTCTCGTCGTAGGGCTTGATCGTGGGCACGTCCTCGGTCAGCGCCAGCTTGAACCGCACGTAGCAGTTCACGTGGCTGTCGGCGACGTGGTGGACGATCTGGCGGACGGTCCAGTTGCGGTACGGGGTGTCGAGCTGCGCGGCCGACAGACCCGCGACGGCGGCGCGGACCACGGCCGGCAGCGCCACGACCTCGGCGACGAGCTCGAACCGCCGGTGAGGGGCGAGTGCCCCCTCGGGGACGAAGGGGCCGGCGGGGAATTGGGGTGGGGTCATGCGGGTTTCCGTGCCGCCGCTCGCGGCGTAGCGGCGCGCCGCTACGCCGCAAGCGGCGAATCCGATCAGTCCTTCTTCGGCCGCCCGAAGCCGCTGCTCATCCGCGGCAGCAGCTCGGGCAGGTTCGCGATCCGCGTCGCGGTGATCGACAGCACGCCCGCCGCCTGCGACAGGTTGCCGGTCTTGGCGTGGTCGAACGTGTCCGTCTGCGTGTGGTGCGTCAGCCGGTACTCGTCGATGTCCTGCCGGCACGCCAGGCCCGGCACGCCGGCGGGGTGGAACGCCTGGTGGTCGCTGCCGAACACGCCGCCCATGTCGATCCCCTTCCAGCCCTCGCCGGCGGCCACGGTCGTCAGCTCGCGCTCCAGAATCTCCTTCACCTTCGCCTGGCCGTGGACGCCGAACCCGTACACCTTGCCGGTGCCGGTGTCGTGGACCAGCGCGATGGAGGTCTTCGGCATCTCGTCCTTGTGCCGCTCGACGTACTTCCGCGAGCCCCACAGCCCCTGCTCCTCGCCGGTGAACAGCGCGAAGCGGATCGTGCGCTTCGGCGGGTAGCCCTTCTTCGCCATCGCCGCCACGACGCGCGCGGTTTCGAGCACGGAGCAGGTGCCGGTGCCGTTGTCCATCGTGCCGGTGGCCAGGTCCCACGAGTCGAGGTGCGCGCCGACGACGACGAACTCGTCCGGCTTCTCGCTCCCCTTCACCTCACCGACGGTGTTGAAGCACACCACCGGGCCGGGGATCAGCGTGTTGGTGATCTCGACCTCGACGCGCGTGACCTCGGGCTCCGGCCGGCTGGCGAGCCGCCACAGCATCGCGTAGTACTCGTGGGCGACGGTGAGCCGCGGCATGATGTTCGGCGACGGCACCCGGTCGGTCCCCTTCCAGTTGCCGGACACGGCCAGCAGCCCGTGCGGCTTGCCCGAGTCTTGCAGCCGGCACGCGGCGCCCTCGGCCACGAGGAACGCCTCCACGTCGTCGGTGAACGTGCCCTTCTTCGGCTGCTCGTCCGCCTTCTTCTCCGGCTGGGCGTCCTTCTTCGGCTGCTCCTTCTTCTCCGGCTGCAGCTGCGCGAACACGGCGCCGAGCGCGGCCTTCTTCTCCTCCTTCGGCTCGTCCTTCTTCTTGGCCGGCGGCGGGAGCGGGCCGTAGTTCAGGTCCGTGACCGGGGCCACCTTGTCCGGAGCGCGGGTCATGATGATCGCGTTCTTGAGCTTCCCCTTGTACTTGTCGAGGTCGGCGCGGGTGCTCACGTTCAGGATCACGACCGGCCCGGTGATCTTCCCCTTGGTCCCGGGCGTCCAGCCCCACGCGGCGACGACGCAGTTCACCCTCGTGTCCGGCTCGACGACCTTGAGGCTGGCGGTGCCGCGCTCCCACCCGTAGGGCATCTCCCACGGCTCCAGCTTCACGTTCTCCAGGCCGTACTTCTTCATCACCTCGGCGGTCCAGTTGTTGGCGCGCTCGAGCTGCTTGGAGCCGGTGAGCCGCGGGCCGATCACGTCCGAGAGGTGCTGCAAGTTCTTGGCGACGTCGGAGCCGGCCTTGACCTCGGCGAGCAGCGCCTGGTCGAGCTCGGCGGGGGCCATCGTCTTGACGGGGTCGGCGGTCCGCGCCGCGGCGGCGAGGCCGACGACGAGCGCGGCTGCGAGGACGGGCCTCGGGAGCGAGGGCATGGCGGGTCTCCGGGGGGTGCGAGCGGGGAGGGTCGGAGTATTCTGGCCGGGCGCGGGGTGGGTGGCAACGGAATACCGGCGCCCGCCTCCGGTCCATAACATAAACCGCAATGCGAAGGACGCCCGTCAACCCGCACAGGAGCTTGTGTTGACCCCCGACCCCGCCGCGGACGCCGACGACGAACTCGACGAGTCCGCGCCGCCGCACGCCGACCCCGACGCCGACCTCGACCTCGACGCCGACCCGCCCGAGCACGAGCTGCCGCCGGAGACCGACCCGGCCGTCACCTACGCCGACATGAAGCTGATGCGGCCGCTGTTCGACGCCGTGTCCCGCGCCGGCTACATCCACCCCACGCCGGTCCAGGAGGCCGTCATCCCCGCGGCCATGAAGGGCCAGGACGTGATCGGCCAGGCCCAGACCGGCACCGGCAAGACCGCCGCGTTCCTGCTGCCGTTCATGAACCGCTGGCGGCCGCACAACCTGAAGGGCCCCATCGGCCTCGTGATGACGCCGACGCGCGAACTCGCGCTGCAGATCGCCACCGAGGCCGACAAGCTGGCGCCGAGCCGGCGGTTCCGCACCGTGGCCGTGTACGGCGGCGCCAAGATGGGCCGCCAGCTCGACGGCCTCAGCCGCGGCTGCGACCTCGTCGTCGGCACCCCCGGCCGCATGCTCGACCACCTCAGCCGCGGGTCCATGATCCTGAAGGACGTGAAGTACGTCGTGCTCGACGAGGCCGACCGGATGCTGGACATCGGCTTCCGCCCGGACATCGAGCGCATCCTCCGCCGCTGCCCGCTGGAGCGGCAGACGCTCCTCATGTCGGCCACGGTGCCCGACCCCATCAAGAAGCTGGTCCACCGCTACATGACGAACCCGGTCCACCTCCAGATGACGCCGGAGGTGATGACGGTCGACAAGATCCGGCAGAGCTACTTCACGGTGGACAAGCACAAGAAGTTCGACCTGCTGCTGAAGGTGGTGGAGCGGGAGAAGCCGCGGCAGGCGCTGATCTTCGTGGAGCGGAAGCGCTGGGCCGACGACCTGTACCGCGGGCTGAAGCGGGTGGTGCGCGGGGCGGCGGTGATCCACGGCGACCTGCCGCAGGGGCAGCGCGAGAAGATCATGGCGGCGTTCCGCACCGGCGAGATCAAGTTCCTGATCGCCACCGACGTGATGAGCCGCGGCATCGACGTGGAGGGGCTGTCGCACGTCATCAACTTCGACCTGCCGCAGGACATCGAGAGCTACGTCCACCGCATCGGCCGGACGGGGCGCATCGGCCGCGACGGCATCGCCATCTCGTTCTCGACGCCGGAGCAGGGCGGCCTGCTGACGGACATCGAGGTGATGATTAACCGGCTGATCGAGCAGGACGAGGTGCCGGGCGGCCCGTGGTACACGCCGGTCCGCCGCAGCGAGCGGACCGCGGACGAGAGCGCCGGCAACGCGGACGTGGCCCGGCAGGCGACCGAGGTGCTCCGCAACGACGACGGCTGGGGCATCGACGAGCAGGACCTGGAGGGCGGCAAGCTGGGCGTGGCCGAGGGCGAGGAGCCGCCGCGCGACCCGGGCGAGCCGGCCGGGGCGCCGGCGGCGAAGAAGCCGATCTTCGGCAAGCGCGGCAAGCGCTACTCGGAGCGGCTATAGCGGGGGTCGGCTGCCTTACGAGCCGCGACCGCAAGGGAGCGGCTGGCACCCCGAGCTTCGCCGTTCGCGGCTGATGTTGGGCTTCGGCCGCTCCCTTGCGGTCGCGGCTCGCCAAACGGGCACCTCCCCATGCTCATCGTCCTCACCGGCGCGACGCGCGGGCTCGGCCGCGCCCTGGTGCCGCGGTTCGCCGCCGCCGGGCACACCGTCGTCGGCTGCGGCCGCAGCGCCGCCCACGTCGCCGAGCTGGCCGCCGCGTTCGGCAAGCCGCACCGCTTCGACCAGCTCGACGTGACGGACGCGGCCGCCGTCGCCGCGTGGGCCGCCGACGTGCTGAAGTCGCACGGCGCGCCCGACCTCCTCGTCAACAACGCCGCGGTGATGAACACGCCGGCGCCGCTGTGGGAGGTGCCCGCGGCCGCGTTCGACGCCGTCATCGACGTGAACGTGAAGGGCGTGGCGAACGTGCTGCGCGGGTTCGTGCCGGCGATGGTGGCGCGGAAGAGCGGCGTGGTCGTGAACCTGTCGAGCGGGTGGGGGCGGAGTGTGTCGCCGGAGGTGGCGGCGTACTGCGCCAGCAAGTACGCGGTGGAAGGGCTGACGCTGGCGCTGGCGCAGGAGCTGCCGCGCGGCATGGCGGCGGTGCCGCTGAACCCCGGCGTGATCGACACCGACATGCTGCGGCAGGCGTGGGCCGACGGCGCCGCAGCGTACCCGAAAGCGGATAAGTGGGCCGAGCGGGCGGCGCCGTTCCTGCTCGCGCTCGGCGCGAAGGACAACGGCCGGTCGTTGAGCGTGGGGTAATCATGTCCGTCCGCGTGGTCCGCGTCGGCGACCTGGGGACGGCGCTCACCGTGTTGAGCCCCAGCGGCGTGGTCGAGCTCGAGGGCCGCCGCCTCGACGCGCGCTCCGACGGCGCCGCCATCCCCGCCGGCGCCGCGGTCGTGGTGCTGCGCGGCGACCCGACCGGCTACGTGGTCCGCGAGGTCGGCCCCGATCATCCCTTCCCTGCGCTGCCGGACGCCGGCGCCGAGATCGCGCGGCCCGAGTTCCAGCGCAACTCGGCCGAGGTGCGTCGCGCCGAAGCGGCCGACGAGGCGGAGCTGCGCCGCCGCTGGAAGGTCGCGGCGCGGTTTCGGGTCGTGGCCGGCGTCTTCGGCGGGATGATCGGCGGTCAAATCCTCGGCGACGCGCTCACCCCGCCGGAGGTCAGGCTCTACCGCGGCCACGGCGAAGGCTTCATCGGCCTGGCGATCGGCTGGATCGTCGGCGCCGCGCTGAAGCGCGCCGGCCCGCTGTTCCGCTGGTCGGTCCTCGCCGGGCACGTCGCGCTGGCGTCGAGCCTCGGCGGCGCCGCGGTCGGCCTGTGGCTGGGGTCCGCGGGCGGCGCCGCGGCCGGGGCGCTGGTCGGCGTCGTGCTCGGGTGGTTCGTGGCGACGCGGCTGGAACTCGTCTTCGGCGGGCCGGACGGGCCGGGGTAACGCCCGCGCCGCCCCCCGGGTACAATACCCGGATGACACCACCCGAAGCCCCGCCCGAGCCGCACCACCCCACCGAGCCGACCCTCACCTTCTGGGGGGCCGCCGGGAGTGTGTCCGGCTCCATGCACCTGCTCGAAGTCGGCAACCACAAGGTCCTCCTCGACTGCGGCCTCAACCAGGGGAAGCGCGAAGAAGCCCGCCAGCGCAACGCCCACTTCCCGTTCCACCCCACGCAGATCGACGCCGTCCTGCTCAGCCACGCCCACATCGACCACTGCGGCAACCTGCCGACGCTCGTCCGCCAGGGCTTCGCCGGGCCGATCTACTGCACCCCGCCGACGCGTGACCTGCTGCGCGTCATGCTCCACGACTCGGCGAAAATTCAGGAAGAAGACGCCGCGCACCTGAACATCGCCCGCAACTACGCCGAGCCGTGGGTGCAGCCGCTGTACAGCCAGGTGGACGTGGAGCAGGTGTTCCGCCAGGTGGTGCAGGTGCCCTACGGCCGCGTCGCCGAGGCCACCCGCAGCGTGCAGTTCAAGTTCGTGGAAGCCGGCCACATCCTCGGCTCGGCGATGATCCTCATCACCGCCGCCGGCCCCGACCGCGAGCGCACCCTCTGCTTCAGCGGCGACATGGGCCGCCGCGGCATGCCGATCCTGAAGCCGACGGCCCCGGTGCCGCCGGCCGACATGCTGGTGTGCGAGAGCACCTACGGCAACCGCCTGCACCGCTCGTTTGACGAGACGGTGGAGCAGCTGTACGCGGCGATCCGCGACACGGTCGCCCGCGGCGGCAAGGCGCTGATCCCCGCGTTCAGCCTCGGCCGCACGCAGCTCATCATCCACGTGCTGCAGCTCGGCCTGCGCGCGGGGAAGTTCCCGCACCTGCCGATCTACGTGGACAGCCCGCTGGCGAGCGAGGTGGCCGAGGTGTACCGCGCCCACCCGGACAGCCTGTCGTCGGACATCGCGCAGGCGCTGCGGGAGGGCCACGGGCTGCTCGGCGGCGACGGGGTGAACTACGTCCGCGACTTCGAGCAGAGCACGCTCCTGGCGACGCGGCCGGGGCCGGCGGTGGTGATCGCGTCGAGCGGCATGTGCGACGCCGGCCGGGTGCAGCAGCACCTGAAGCAGATCGTGGACGACCCGCGCTGCACGGTGATCCTGGTGAGCTTCCAGGCGCCGGGCACCACCGGCCGTCGGCTGCTGGAGAACAAGCCGACGGTGCGGTTCCAGGGCCGCGACTGGAACAAGTGGGTGGAGGTGGTCCACCTGGACGGCTTCAGCGGCCACGCCGACCGCGACGACTTCCTGTCGTATTTGGGTCCGCTGGCGGGGAAGGTGGGGAAGGTGCGTCTGATCCACGGCGAGCGCGAGCAGGCGCTGGCGCTGTCGGACACGCTGCGCGACCTCGGCTTCGCCGACGTGGGCGTCCCGGCCCCCGGCGACCGGGTGGTCATCGGGTGAGAAGATTGTCAGGCGAAACATGTCGGCCAATGCCAACGACGGTGCGCCAATGAACGCCATACTTATCCGATGCGGCGTGGACCAAGAATGGGGTGCGTGGAACGCCCCGGTCGATGCAGAGAACCGATTCGTTTACGTTCCGATCCCTGAAAGCGAAGCTGCCACCTTTCAGCCAGGTCTCGAGCGGCATTATGGGGAGTTACTTCCTGCTCTGCACCGTCTTTGCGACGGGTCGGGCTGTGATCTTCACAGAGACCTGCAGTTCCCCCAGACCTTGATGCAACATGCGATGCACTTGGACCCCGATTTCGAGTGCCTGACGTATGGCAATCCAGGCAACACGAAGGGGCTTGCCCTGGCCAGCCTGAAGGATGGCGATCTCGTCGTCTTTTACGCCGGCCTTCGGCCTCTCCACGAATGCGAACACCGACTGATCTATGCGTTGGTCGGGCTATTCGTGGTCGACGAGGTCGTACCCGCACGTAGCGTTCCGCCGGACCGTTGGTATCAAAACGCTCATACCAGGCGAGCTTTACCGGGTGAAACCGATCTCGTCGTCCGTGCGAAGCGCGGCCGCTCAGGTCGATTCGATCGATGTATCCCGATCGGCGAATGGCGGAACCGCGCTTACCGAGTCCGCCAGGAAGTGTTAGATGCCTGGGGTGGCTTATCCGTCAACGACGGGTGGATTCACCGGAACGCTGTTCCGCCATCGCTTACCAACCCAAGCCAGTTTCTCGCGTGGTTGAATAGCCAAAGCGTTCAGCTTCTGGAGAGGAACAACTGAGATGTCATCCCTGAAAGTCTTCATCGTCCATTTGCGGCGACCACGTAGCTCGGATCCGAACGAGCGCCGCGATGACCCCTTCTACGAATTCGGCAGCTTTGGTTGTACCGGCTGTCATAGGTCCAACCTTCTGCACCCTCGACATGCCGAGGAGCTTAATGGCGCCCTGATTGCTTTCGCTCAGGGAGGCAAGTCTGGGTTTCGCTTGGTCTTCCTGACCCCGCCAGTCACGGTGCGCCAGTGGGATGATCGTTGTGAACTATTGTGGTCGCCAGTAGCCATGCCGTTCAAGTACTCCGAGGCGCCGATCCTGGTTGCCAATGATGACAGGAGCGACTTCCCGAAACTCCTATCAAATCTCTTGCACGTCGATCGGGAGTCGCCTGAGGGGCGATTCTCCAGCCGATTTCGTTCTCGCGCGCAACCGCTGGATGACGGACAGGCGGCAGAAATCATTCGGGTGTATGAGCAGTTCCGATCCACAGCAGCATCCGATGCGTTTGCGTCGAGCTACGAAGAGGCATTGCCGTATGCCCCTCCCTGTGTCGATCCGCAACGCCGGACCACGTATGACATGCACATCATGGAACTTGATGGTACATGTGGCGCGGTAGTTTCCCCGGCACTTCCGCCGGCGAGTTCAAAGCAAACCAAGAAGTGTGCAGCCCGGCAGTGCCGTACAAGACCACGCCGAAAAGCTATCTCTGAATGCCACTGAGCAAACGTTCTTCCGGCGGACCGAAATCGTCAAAAGGCTCACAACATTCTCGCCGGTCGTTGACCCCCCGGAGCCCCCGCCCATGCGCCCCCTGTTCGCCCCGTGCGCGATTGCCGCCGTCCTCGCCGCAGCGCCGGCGCCGGCGCAGCCGGAACCCGACACGCTCAAGAAGGCCGTCACCCTCTACGCCTCGTTCGACGAGCATATCTGGGCCGACGTCGCCGGCGGCGGGAAGATGCTCAACACCCGCTTCAACCACCCGTCGCTGCCCGGCACGTTCCTCGTCGAGCCGGGGTTCAACGACAACGTCTTCCACGTCGCCCGCGGCCGCGGCGTCGCCGGCGGCGGCGCGCTCGACGCCACCGACGTGCTGCCGCGCAACGGCCGCGTCTTCTTCCCCGCGAAGGGGAACCTCGCCTACGACCCCAAGGGCTGGGGCGGGGCGCTCTCGGTGTGGTGCCAGACCGACCCGAACCAGTCGCTCAAGACGTCGTTCTGCGACCCCGTGCAGATCACCGAGAAGGGGGCGAACAACGGCGGCATCTGGTTCGACTTCAACGACGCGAAGCCGCGCGACCTGCGGCACGGGGCGTTCCCGGCCGTCCCCGCCGGGCAGAAGGGCGTGGCCGAGGACGACCCGCAGGCGCCGCTGGTCCGCGTGCCGCGGGTGGCGTGGAAGGTGGGCGACTGGCACCACGTCGTGCTGTCGTGGTCCGGGTTCGACACCGGCAAGGCGGACGCCGTGTCGCAGCTGTACATCGACGGGAAGTTGATCGGCGAAGTCCGCGACCGGGCCGTCGCCATGAACTGGGACATCGACCGCACCGGCGTCTACGTGGCGGTGAACTACGTCGGCCTGTTGGACGAGCTGGCGTTGTTCCGCCGCCCGCTCACCGCCGACGAGGTGAAGCTGCTCCGCGAGCGCCCCGGCCTGCTGAAGTGAGCCCCACGCCGGGGTTGTCCGAATCCGGGCCGGCGGTTATCGTCCGCCCTTCCCGGAGGGCGGACGGGCATGCGCGGGCTCGCGGTCGTGGTCGGATTCCTCGCGGCGACCGCGGCGGCGCACGCCCAGACCCCCGAGCCCGCCGCCGTCAAAGCGGCCGCGCAGACCCCGACGAGCCCGTGGGCCGCGCCGGCGAAGCTGCCGGAGGTGAAGGCGCCCGAGGTCAAGGTGCCGGACTACTTCGGCCCCTCGCTCAATCAGCAGTTCGGCGAGAAGTCGCTGTTCCCCAACCAGCTTAAACTCGACGTGCCGCCCCCCGGACCGCCCGCCACGCAACCCCCGGCCGGGCTCCTGCCGCCGCCCGACGCCGGGCCGCCGGTCGTCATCCCCGACGGGTCGCTGCCGACCGCCCCGCCGCCGCGGAAGTGGCGCGGCGGGTTCGAGTTCGGCCTCAACGGGGCCGACGGCAACTCGGACATCCTCAGCCTCCGCCTCGGCACCGTCTTCGACGCCAAGGTGGAGCGGAACGCCCTCCACGTGGACGCCTTGTACACGCTGTCGCGGCAGGACGGCAGCACGAAGCAGAACCAGGCGATCCTCAACGTCCGCGACGAAATTCTGTTCCCCGGCAGCCCGTGGAGCGTGTTCAGCGCCGTGCAGGTGGAGTACGACGAGTTCCGCTCCTACGACCTGCGCGCCGGGGCCTACGCCGGCTTCTCGTACCGCTGGCTGAAGACCGACACGACGCTGTTCAAGACGCGGCTCGGTGCCGGTGCGGTGCGCGAGATCGACACCGGCAACGACGGCCCGCCCGACCGGTGGGTGCCGGAAGCCGTGATCGGCGGCGACTTCAACCACCGGCTCAACGACCGGCAGAGCTTCCTGTCGGGGCTGGACGTGTTCCCGAACCTGAGCCAGCTGGGCCAGTACCGCGTGCGGGCGCGGGCGGGGTACGAGATCGTGCTCAGCCCCGAGCACGGCATGGTGCTGCGGCTCGGCGTGCAGGACCGCTACGACACCAGCCCGGGCACGGCCAAGCGGAACGACGTGAACTACTTCACGACGCTGCTCTTCCGGTTCTGACCGGCGAACCGGCGGCGTGAACCGCCGGGCGCGGGTCACGTTCGCGGCTGGCCGGTCGCCTCACGAGCCGCGACCGCAAGGGAGCGGCTGCTACCCCCGCCTTCCTCGTTCGCGGTCTGCTGGGTTCGCCTGCCGCTCCCTTGCGGTCGCGGCTCGTGGGCGCCCTGGGGTGTGTCCGCAACCGCCGCCCGCGCCTCCACCCGACGCCTGACGGCGTTCGGCTCGCCTCCCTATCATGTTGCCATCCCCCGCACGCAGGCGCGGGAGCAACCCCAGCAGGAGCAGCCGATGCGGCAGTCCAGGTGGCTCGTCGGGGCGGTCGCGGTCGTCGCCGGGTTCGTCGGCACCGGCACCGCCCGCCAGGACGCGGAGTACGACCTCCGCGGCCCCGCCCCGCAGAAGGGGCAGGTCGTCGCCCACAAGTCCACGTTCCAGATCAAGAACGCCACCGTGGCCATCAAGGTCGCCGGCATGGGCATCGACGCCAAGCAGACCCTCAAGGCCTACGAGGAAGAGGAGATCAAGTACCTCGCCGTGGACGGTCGGCAGGTCACCAAGGCCCAGACCCGCGTCGTCGTCGAGAAGGTGGACACCGTCACCGACGTCGGCGGCAACGAGATGGACGAGTCGAAGGACGGCGACCTGCAGGGCGAGATCATCGTCAGCGAGCGCGTCGGCCAGGCCAAGTGGAAGCACACGCTGGTGGACGGCCGGCCGACGGCCAAGCAGAAGAAGGAGCTGGACAAGCGCGTCGGCCCCGAGAGCGACGACGACCTGTACCCGGCCGAGAAGGTGAAGGTCGGCCACGAGTGGAAGGTGAAGGCGGCGGCGCTCCAGCGCATCTTCGGCGGCTCGATCAGCGACCTGAAGGGCGAGCTGAAGATGAAGTTCGTCCGCGTCGAGAAGCTCGGCGACGAGGAGTGCGCCGTCATCTCGTCGAAGGGGAAGGTGACCGGCGTCGCCAAGGAGGACGAGGGCGACCTGAACGTCGAGATGGAGCTGGACGGCCTGACGTGGCGGGCGCTGAAGACGGGACTCGACGTGAAGGACCAGGCGAAGGGCCGCATCCGCATGTCGGGCAAGGTGGAGCAGGACGGCCAGAAGCTCGACCTGGACCTGAGCGGGCCGATCACCATCGACGGCACGGCCCGGCTGAAGACGAAGTAATTCGCGAGTCGCGAGCCGCCCGCCGCGAGGCGGCGGGTGCGGCGAACTGTCGCGCTTGCGGCCCACCACCGCTCACGAGCGCGCGACCGCAGGGAGCGGCCTGCTGGACCGGTCTCCCGCGAATGCGGAACATCGGTCCAGCAGCCGCTCCTTGCGGTCGCGGCTCGTGGCGTCTCGGAGTGCCTGGGCAAGTGAACTGGTATCGCACCGGCGGGCTGCCGCCGCGCCGCTCGCACGACTCACCGCCCCTCGAACCGCAGCAGGCCCAGCCCCTCGGGCCGCGGCTCCGAGTCCGCCGGGCCGCTCCACGTCTGCACGCCGGCGCCCGGCACCACCCGCGACACGTTCACCGCCCAGGCCCGGCCGCCGAGCCGGTCGCCGGTCAGCTCCGCCAGCGGGATGGCAAACTCGCACGTCCAGCCTGCCTCGCCCGGCGCGAACGCCACGAAGTACTTCGGGTTCCACGTCCGGTCGCCCCAGCAGTCCTCGGCCAGGCAGCCGCGGTGGTCCACCTGGAAGCGGTAGTACGTCTGGTAGTCGCGGTCGAGGTCCAGCACGACGTCGACGCGGTCGCGGCCGGTCATGTCGGCGTCGCGGTCGCGCTTCGTCACCGCGGCCACGGCCTTCCCCGCCGGGTGGGCGCAGCTCACCGCCACGTACAGGTACTGCCCGTCGTGCGCGAACTTCGCCTCCGTCTTGTACCCGGCGGCGAACGCCGCCGCGTCGTCGGGGCGGTTGGTCGCCGCGGTCGCGGTCAGGGGCAGCGTCTTCGCCGCCTGCCAGCACGGGTCGTCGAGCTTGCCGTCGAGCAGCGGGCGGGTTTCGGTGAACGCGCTGCCGGCGACCGGTTTCGGCGGCGTCGGCACGAGCGTCCGGTCGGCGAGCCACAACTCGGCCGCGAGGCAGTCGCGCCAGTAGTCCTGTCCCGGTTGCATCGTCGCGGCGTCGGAGCCCTTGAAGTACTCGCGGAGGAAGGCGTCGGCCTCGGCGTGCTTGCCGACGTGCCGGCGCGCCGCCAGCAGCGCCAGCCACGCCGCCGGGTCGCGGCTGTACAGCGGGCCGAACGCCGCCAGCTTCGGCTCCATGTCGATGCAGGCCTGGTGCCACTTCACGATCATCGCCGGGTCGTGCAGCCGGTACACGTCCTCCTCGACGACCGTCTTCGAGCCCGCGGTGCCGCCGGCCTGCTGGACCTTGCCGCCGCCGAGCGGGTCGAACGAGACGCGGCCGAAGGCGAGCTTCTGCTGCACCTCGACGCGCCGCCGCGTCTCCGTGCCGGCGTGGTAGCGGAGGAGCCAGCGGTACCCGTCCACGGCGAGCGGGTGGCCGGGGTACTTCATCGACAGCAGCGCGAACACCTCGCGCGCCTCGGCCCACTTCCCCGTTTGTGCGAACCGCGTGCCCACGGCGTGCGCCGTGCGGGCGGCGATGTCGTCCGGCAGCTTCGGCAGCTCGGCGCCGAGCGCCCCGAGGGCGCGGTCGGCGCCGGCCAGGTCCAGGTTCTCGACGAACGCCAGCCCTTCGAGGTGTCGCCGCTTCTGCGCCGCGGCCTTCCGCTCCTCGGCGGCCGCGGGGTCGAACTTCGCGCCACTCTCGGCGCGCCGGGCGACGCCGCCGCGGGCCAGCGAGATGCCGTCGGTCAGCTTGGAATGCGCCTCGGCGCCGTCCTGCCGGTGGGCGATCAGCTTCAGCCCCCGCAGTGACACCGGGTTGACACCGAGCACCCGCGCCGCGGGCTCGGCCGCGTCCTGCGCCGACTCGCCGAGCTCGCGCACGAACTCCGTCAGGTCGTACTTCACCGCCGCGGCGGGGTCGGCGCCGGCGAGGGCGTACAGCTTCTTCGGCGCCCACGGTTGCAGGCCGAGCGCCGTGAGTTGCTCGGGGAAGCACGCCGGGTCGGCGGCCTGGCGGAAGGCCTCGCGGGCGGCGTGCAGCACCAGCACCTCGGCGGCGCCGGCGTCGGCCGCGGCCGGGTCGGTCACGACCACCTCGGGCTGCCACATCCGCACGGCCAGCACCGCCTGCCGCAGCAGCTGCTCGTTCGCCTTGCCGTCGTGGAGGCGGTCCCAGGTGGCGAGCAGCTCGCGCGGCGGCAGCCCGGCGGCGTGGCCCGGCAGCGGGAAGGCCCACGCCGTTTCCGCCGCGGCGCCGCCGGCCAGCCGCACCGCCTGCGCGAACCGCGCCGCGTCGGCCCCGGCCCGCGGGTGGGCCGTCGCCGGGTCGGCGCTCATCACGTTCACCGCGGCGCACAGGTAGCCGTCGGCGCCGCCGACGAGCGCCGCCAGGTCGAGCGGGGCGCCGCGGCCGTGGGCGTTCAGGAACAGCACCGCCGCGCGGGCGCCGCCGGTGCGGCTCGCGGTCCAGGTGCGGCCGCCGTCGGTCGTGCGGGCGATGGTGCCGAGCTCGCCGACGGCCCAGCCGGTGGTCGCGTCGAGGAAGTGCATCCCGAGCACGGGCGTCGTCAGGTTCGTCTTCTGCGTCTCCCACGTCTTGCCGCCGTCGGGCGAGTGGAACACGACGCTGCCGGGCCGGCCGGCGACCCACACGTGCGTGCCGCTCGCGGCCACAGCGCGGAAGTCGCACGACATCGCCACCACCGCCGGCACGCCGAGGTTCACCGCGCCCCAGCGGCGGCCGTCGTCGCTGGTCATCACGAGGCCGCCGTCGCCGGCGGCGATCCAGCGGAACGGCGTGTTCTTGATGGCGTGGACGGCGCGGCCGCCGAGCGGGTCGAGGTCGGCGTCGGCGAGCGCGCCGCCGCGGACGAGCGTCAGCCGCGACCACACCCCGGCCACGACGCCGGTGCCCTGCGCGTCGAAGTCGGCGGCGCGCCAGCCCGGCGCGCGCGGGCCGCTGACCGGGCGCCACGTCTTGCCGCCGTCGGCCGTCTGGAACATGCCTGTGGGGAAGGCGTCGGAGCCGTCGCCGCACACGAAGCCGGTCTTGTCGTCGAAGAAGCGGACGGCGTGGAGGCCCGGCAGCACGTTGACGCCGACCTCCTCCCACGTCAGGCCGCCGTCGGCGGTCTTGAGCATGACGCCGGCCGAGACCCCGTTCGGGGCGTCGAGGCGGCCGACGGCCCAGCCGGTGTACGGGTTCTGGAAGTGGACGCCGCGGAGGCTGGCCCGGGTGCCGGTCTTCTGCCGCTCCCAGTGGCCGCCGCCGTCGATGGAGTGCCACACGACGCCGTCGTCGCCGACCGCCCAGCCCTCGTCCTTGTCCACGAACTGCACGGCGCGGACGGCCGCGTCGGCGAACGCGACGGGCGGCTGGGCGTGCGCCGCGGGGGCGAGGGCGAACAGGGCGAGGAGGGCGAGGAGCCGGCGTGTCATGCGGGAACCCCCGGGGCGGGCGTGGACGACGTTCGACCCGGGGGAATAGGCAAACCCGGCGGGAAGTGCTAGCCCAACTTGGCAGGCGGCGGAACACGGGGTATGGTGAGCCGTCCGCCGGCGCCCTCCGGGCTCAAGCCCCGGGCCGAGTCACGAGGAATCCCAATGGCGCGCATCCTGGTCACCGGCGGCGCCGGGTACATCGGCAGCCACACCGTGCGCCGCCTCCTCGCCGACGGCCACGACGTGACCGTCCTCGACAGCCTCGTCTACGGCCACCGCGCCGCCATCCCCGCCGGCCGCCTCGTCGTCGGCGAGATCGGGGACGGCGCCGCCCTCGACCGGCTGTTCGCCGAGAAGCGGCCCGAAGCGGTCGTTCACTTCGCGGCGTTCGCCTACGTCGGCGAGTCGGTGACGGACCCGGCGAAGTACTACGCCAACAACCTCGTCGGCTCGCTGTCGCTGCTCGACGCCTGCCGCCGCCACGGCGTCTCGAAGTTCGTGTTCTCCAGCACCTGCGCCACCTACGGCACCCCGGAGCGCGTGCCGATCACCGAGGCCGAGAAGCAGTCGCCGATCAACCCGTACGGGAACACGAAGCTGGCGTTCGAGCGCGCCCTGGCCGACTACGCCGGCGCGTACCCGTTCGGGTTCTGCGCCCTCCGCTACTTCAACGCCGCCGGCGCCAGCCCGGACGGCACCATCGGCGAGGACCACGACCCCGAGACGCACCTCATCCCGCTGGTGATCGACGCCGCGACCGGCCGCCGGCCGGACATCCGCGTGTTCGGCACCGACTACCCCACGCCCGACGGCACCTGCGTCCGCGACTACATCCACGTCGACGACCTGGCCGAGGCGCACGTGCTGGCGCTGGGGGCGCTGAAGCCGGGGGCGGCACTGCGGTACAACGTCGGCACCGGCCGCGGCTACAGCGTCCGCGAGGTGATCCGCACGGTGGAGGAGGTGACGGGGTTGCGCGTGCCGGTGGTGGAGGCGCCGCGGCGCGCCGGCGACCCGGCGGAGCTGGTGGCGGACGCGGCGCTGATCCGCCGCGAGCTGGGCTGGGCGCCGAAGTACGCGGAGCTGCGGCCGATCGTGGAGACGGCGTGGAACTGGCACCGCACGCACCCCGCGGGGTACGACGACTGACGCGGGTGGGTTTCGTAGTAGTCCGTCTACCGATCCGTGCGGTGCGCGTTGCCGGGGCTAAGCCCCGTTGGGGTTCGACGCCCGACGGGGCCGCGCCCCGGCCTAACGGCTCGTCGTCCCGCCCGGCGACGAAGCCCGACATCGAGCGGTAGACGGACTACTACGAACCGCGCCGCGTCACTCCAACATACTTTCGTGTCATCGACTCATTTCGTGCCTCGACCCCCCGGGGGGGTCGGCGGCACACAATGACCCTCGCTCCTACGTCCGCGGGCGGGCCAGCCGCACCACCAGCCGTTCCACCTGCACCTTCTCCGGCAGCGGGCTGCCACCCTTCAGGTCGCGGTCGATCTCCACCAGCCAGCCGCTGAGCGCGTCGAGCCGGCGGCGGCCGAGCCAGCGCACCTGCTTCTGGAAGCTCTCGCGCGCCTGCGGCCACGCCGGCACCTTCGCCGCGTCCATCGCCGGGCCGAGCGCCTGCCCGTCGGCGATCTGGCGGCCGACCGCGGCGAGCTTCCGCAGCTGCGCCATCATCGGCGCCAGCACGCCCATCGGCGCAACCCCCTCGGCGAACAGGCGTTCGAGGATGGTCAGCGCCGCGACCGGCTTGCCGTCGCCGATTGCGTCGAGGATGCGGAATACGTCCGCCCCCTGGCTGCGGCCGACGAGGCGGTGAACGTCCGCGGCCTCGATCGTGGCCTTGCCGCCGGCCGCGACCGCGAGCTTTTCGAGCTCCTGGTCGAGCTGCCCCATCGTGTTGCCGGCGAGGTCGATGAGCAGGGTCGCGGCGTCGGGGCTGAGCCGCTTGCCGTGGCCGGTGCGCGCCCACTCCTGCACCCAGGCGCCGAGCTTGTACGCCGGCGGCGCCTTGCAGTGAACCTTCGCCGCGTCCGGCAGCGCCTTCGCCAGCTTCGTGTTCTCGGGGAACGCCTTCACGTCCAGCACCAGCACGCCGGCGGTCGAGGGCGCCGCGGCGTAGCGCTCCAGCGCCGGCCGGTGGGCGGTGACGAACGTGTCGGCGGCGTCCACGACGACGACGCGGCACGGGCTGAGGAACGGCAGCGTGTCCAGCTCGTTGCGGACGGTGGAGAAGTCGAGCTTGTCGCCGGCGTAGGTGCCGACGGCGAACGCCGGGTCGGCGTCACCGAGGGCCAGGTGCAAGATCGCGTCGCGGCAGCGGCGCTTCAGAAAGTCCTCGTCGCCGGCGAGGACGTAGACCGGCTGGCGCTTCGACTTGGCGACGGCGGCGAGGAACGGGAGGGCGTCCATGCGTCTGCCACTTTACCGCTCCGGGTCGGTGGTGAACAGCACGACCGAGCCGAGCGGCCGCGGCTCGCCGCCGGGCGGCAGCTGAACCTGCGGCAGGAAGTCGGCGAGCCCCACGGCCAGGGTGCGGCCGTCCGGCGCGAACGCCAGCGCCACCGGGGTGAGGCTGCCGAAGCCTTGCAGGTCGTTGCCGCGCCGCTCGCCGGTGGTCGGGTCGAGCATCACCACGCGCTCGGCGTTCTTCCCCTCGTCGAAGCTGACGGCGGCGGCGAGCGTCTGGCTGTCCGGGGCGAAAACAAGCGTCCGAATCCACCTGTCCCGGCCGCGGCCGCCGAGTTGGATGCGGCGCAGCTCCTTGTACGTCTTCGCGTCCCACAGCACCACGTCGCCCAGCCGGCAGCCACTGGCGACCGTCTTGCCGTCGGGCGACCACGCGACCGCGGTGACGGGGGCGGTGCCGTGCGGCAGGACAGCCCATGAGGGCGAGCCAAAGCTTGTGACCACTGCGGTCCAGTGAACCTCCTTGCCCTCGCCCGTCGTGCTGTTCGGGATGAACACCACCCGGTCGCCGGCCGGAGACCAAGCCAGGCATGCCGGCCGTTCGGCGGCATCCTTCCGCGGGTCCGGTGACGGAGGGTTGGTCGCCCGTAAGTCGCCAAATTCGCTCATCGTCGCCAGGGTCGCGATGACTCCGTCCGTCGTCGATAGTCGATACGCCGTCTTGCCACCGGCCTCAATGGTTTTCGGTGAGAACGCGACGGCCTTCCCGCCCGGCAGCGGCGGGTTCATCGGCACGCTCTGGCCCGTCTGCGCGTTGTACAGGCCGGTCGCCGTGTCGCGGGTGGCGGCGAGCAACTTGCCGTCCGGGCTGAAGCTCACGCCCGTCGTGCCGGCCGGGACGGGGCCGCCGGCCCACAGCCGCCGCCGCGCCTCGATGACGCGGTTCGGGAACACCTGCAGCGGCCTCGTTCCCACGTCCCACATGGTCACGGTGTGCTGCAACGCCCCGCCGCGGCCGCCGACCGCGAGCATCGCACCGTTCGGGCTGAACGCCACCGAGTGCACGCGGTCCTCGAACGGCGGCAGCTTCCCCGCCTCGCGCCACGCCGGCGGCGCGGCCGGCGGTGCGGCGACGACGAACCGCTTCACCTCGCCCGGTGGCAGCGGCAGGTCCGCGACCACCTCGCCGGGCCGCAGCCCGGTGCCGGCCAGCAGCGTCTTGCCGTCCGGGGCGAACGCCAGCGCCGTTACCGGCAGCTTCGTCGGCCCCATGTGGTTGACGCCCTCGAAGCCGTCGAACCGGCGCAGCTCCGCCTTCGTCGCCAGGTCGATCAGCTGCACCTCGGTCTTGTGGCCGCCCACCTTCAGCTGCCCCTCGCCGCCGGGGAGCAGCGGCAGCCGGTAGCCGACGGCCAGGCTCTTGCCGTCGGGCGCGAACGCCAGCGCCGTCACCGGCCCGCTGCCGGGCGTGTCGGGGAGCTGGAGGCGCTGCGCGAAGCCGGGCACGTCGAAGACGTGGACGCGGTGCCGCAGCGCGACGGCGAACTGCTTGCCGTCGGGGCTGAAGGCCGCGGCGGTGGCCGGCACCCACTCGCCGCTGTTCGCCGGCGGCGGGTACTCGAACACCCGGCGGCCGGTCTCGGCGTCCCACACGGCGGCGCCGAGGTCGGTCGCGGACACGAGCACGCCGACGGCGGCGACGAGCTTGCCGTCCGGGGAGAACAGGACGCCCTTGCCGCCGGCGCCGCGGAGGGAGCTGCCGGGAATGCCGAACTCGGGCCGCAGCCGGGCGGGCTCGGCGGCGGCGGCGGTGTCGTAGAGGAGGGCGCGGAAGCCGTCGTGCGCCGCGTAGTGGGTGCCGTTCGGGCTGAACGCGGCGGTGTGCCACCCGAACTCGCTCCTGCCGCGCGGGGCGGACTTCACCGCCCTCCCGGTAAGCGCCTCGCGGCGGGTCACGTCCTCGGCCAGTGTCATCACGTTGTCACCGCCGGCGGTGAACCGCGCGGCCTCGGCGGGGGTTTCCCACAGGGTGCGGTCGGTGGCGGCGTCCGTCACCCGCGCCTTGCCGCCGGCGACGACGAGGTACGTCTTGCCGTCCGGGGCGAACTGCAGCGCCGTGACGTGCCGCGCCGGTGCGGGCGGCGGGCCGAGCGCGACGAGGCGAAGCCCGACGGCGTCCGGCGCCGGCCGCGGCAGGTCGGCGCGGGGCTGTTCGCCGGGGAGGAAGCCGGAGCCGCAGGCGAGTTCCTTCCCGTCCGGGCGGAACGCCAGCGCCACGACCGGCAGGTTGGCCGCGAACCCGTCGATCCGGCGGATTAGGCGCCCGCCGTCGGGGTCGAACAGGCCGACGCTCGCCCGCACGGCGGTCACGCGCGCCGCGGCCCCGGGGGCGAGTTCGTCCTCGATCGTGGCGACGGCCAGCTGCGTGCCGTCGGCCGACCACGCGACCGCGGTCGCCGGACCGGCGTCGACGGCGCGCAGTTCCTTCAGCGTGTCGGCGTCGTAGACGCGGGCGCCGTCGCCGTACCCGACCGCGAGCCGCTTCCCGTCCGGGGACCACGCCATCGCCGCGGCCGACTCCCAGAACGCCGTGCCGCGGGCGATCGTGCCGACGCGGGCGCCGGTGTCGGCCTTCCACACCCCGACGCACCGCCGGTGTTGCAGGTCGGCCGTCGCCGCGTGGACGCCCGCATACCGGTTCCCGTCGGGCGAGAACGCCCCGGGCGTGCGCGTGGGGCCGATCACGTTCGACCCGTTACCGACTTCGAGCTTCGACTGCCCGGCCAGGTCCGGCAGGGCGGCCCGACCCGGGAGCGCGGTGAAGAAGTGGCGGAGCCCGTTCGACTCGACCCGGACCGTGCCGTCCGGCGACGCCGCGGCCCACGAGCCGCCGTATTCGAGGACGTAGCCCGGGGTGAACGGCGCGGCGGTCGGGCGGTTGCGGTCGGCCGACGCCAGTTCCTTCCCGGTGGCCGCGTCGAGGGTGCGGAACTGGTCCTTGCCGAACGCGAACAGCGTCTTCCCGTCGCCGCCGAACTGCGCGAACGAAGCGCTCACGCGGAACCGCTCGGCCCGCGTGGCGGAGTCACAGACGACGGCACTCCCCCCGCTCAGGTAGACGAGCTTCGACCCGTCGGCCGAGTAGCCGACGGCGTAGGTCGGGCCGGCCTGCACCTCCGCGGGCGGGTCGGCGGGCCCGGGGGCGGGCGCGGGGCCGCCGGCGGGCTGCGGGCCGGCGGCCACAGCGCCCCGGCCGCCACGGCGACCGCGGCCAGCGCCGCGAACGCTAGCGACAGCGGCTGCGCCACCATGCTCCGTACCACGCCGTCGGCCAGCGTCCGCACCGCCGGCGGGACCGCGCCGCCGCCGGCGAAGCCGGTCACGGCCGCGAGCAGCTCGGCCGGCACCGCCGCGGCCGCGACCACCGCCGGCGCCGTCACGCCGCGGCGCGTCAGCCGCTCGGCCAGCGCCTTGCGGGCGCGGTGCACCCGCGCCGCGACGGTCCCCTCGGGGCAGCCCAGGTCGGCGGCCGCCTCCGCCCGGGTCTTGCCGGCCAGGTCGCACAGCACGACCGCCGCCCGCAGCGGCTCCGGCAGCTTCGCCAGCTCCTCGTCCAGCACCGCCCGCAGCTCGGCGTGCTCGACCGAGCCGGGGGCGTAAGCCTCCGGAGCGACGGGGTTACTCGCCGGCACGCGGGTCATTTCGCGCCTCCGCCGCCGGGCGGCGGCCACCCGGGCCTTCTGGGCCGTCCGCACCGCCACGCCGTGGAGCCACCCGCCGACGGCCCCCGCCGGCCGCACCGCCCCCGCCTTCCGCAGCAGCACCAGGAACACGGCCTGGAAGGCGTCGTCGGCGTCGGCGGGGGTGGGGAGCATGCGGCGGCAGGCGGCCAGGACCATCGGCCCGTGCCGCCGCACGAGCGCGGCGAACGCGGCCGGGTCGGCGGTGCGGGCGAACCGGCCCACGAGGTCGGCGTCGGCCGACGGGTCGGGGTGGGGTTCGACGCGGCGGACGAGGCCGCGGGCGGTGGCGGGGGTCATGGCCGGGTCCCCGGACGGTGGGGCGGGGACCGCCCCGCCCGTCGCCAGGATATGCCCGCCGGCCGGCGGGGTGTTGCGGGAATCGGGGGGCGGCCGGGTCGGGTTGTCCGGAGCCCCGAAGTGGCGACGGCCCGGGGCGCGCGCCCGGGGCCGTCGGCCGTCGCCCCTTCGGGGCTCCGAACCCGGGCCGCGCCTAGCGCGGGTTCAGGTAGTGGTTCACGTTCACGTAGTACGGGGTGACGTACGTGCGGTTCTTCCGCAGCATTTCCACCCGGTCCTTCTGCCGGGCCTTCAGGTAGTCCACGATCTTCGTCTCGGTCTTCAGGTCCTTGTCCTTGCCGAGGAGCGCGACGCCGTTCAGGTTCGTCTTGCCGAGGTCCACCTTGAACGTCTGCTCCACGGCCGCCACCCCGGCCGGGCCCTTGCGGCCGTCGGCCACCAGCACCTGGTCGAAGAAGAAGTCGGCGTCCTTCTTCGCGGCCGCGTCGGTGCCGCCGTACAGGAACAGCATCTTGTTGTTGTCGCGGAGCTTGACCGACGTCTTGGCCCACGACTGCACCGTCCCCGCCGGGAACACGGCCGGCCGGCTGGCGCTGAGCCACACGGCGCCGGCCACGTCGGCCCCGGCCGGCGGGTCCACGACGATGCCGGGGGTGGGGGTGGACTTGTACTGGAGGCCGCCGCCGAGGAGCGGGGCCACGCCCGGCCGCTGCCACTCCGACGCCAGCCACATCATCCCCAGCGACGCCGTCTCGCCCGCCCCGACGAGGTACAGCGAGCTGGTGTTCACCTCGCCGTTGTCGTTCTTCTGGTCGAGGTGGAGGCGGGCGGCGGCCAGGTCGTTCACGAACACCGGCAGGTACGCCGGCAGGGTGATGCCGCCCTTCACCCGCAGCTCGTTCGGCTTCTTGGCGAGCGCGCCGCCCTTGACGTACTTCACGTTCCACCCGCCGGTGATGCCGTTGGCGAAGAACCCGTTGTACAGCACCCCGCCGATCGGCATGTTGTCGCCGACCGGGTCCACGATGTCGGTGCTGCCGCCGTGGCCCCGCCAGTCGAACCGGAAGACGTGGAACCCCTCGGTGTTCAGGGCGTCCACCAGGCCGTCCCAGTCGCCCTTGAGCATCGTCCGCTCCGGCCCCGGCGGGTACAGGAGCATGACGACCGCGTTCCCCTGCTTGGCCCCGTTCGGGCTCTTGTGGAACAGCCCCTTCAGCCGCACCCCGTCGGCCGTGGTGAACGCCTCCTCGGACGGCTTGGCGGCCTGCGCCTCCGCCGGGGTGGCGTCGAAGCCCAGCGCGACGAGCGCGGCGGCCAGGAGCGGGAGGGACCACAGGCGGCGCATGACGTGTCCTCGGGGGAGGGGGTTACGGGATCATACTCCCGGGCGCGGGGGGAAGCAATTCGCACCGCCGCGCGCGGCGGAATCACGGCGCCGGGGCCGCCGTGTTATCGGCCACCGTGTTCCCGCTCCCGCCGACCACCCGGACCGCCGGGCCGGCCCCCGGCCGGTCGTCGCGCACCACGCACCCGGTCACCCGGCTGCGCGTCAGCCCGTCCAGCAGCAACCCGCCGCCGTCGCAGTCCAGCACCGTCAGCCCGGACAGGTGCATCCGGTCGCACGTCTCCAGCGCCACCCCGGCCGGCGCGGTGCGGGTGCCCTTCACGAACAGGCCGGTGATCGTGCAGTCGGCGCAGTCGCGGAACCGCACGGCGTTCGCGGCGCCGTCCTCCTCGCGGAAGTAGCGCGGGTTGCGGTCCATCGCGTTCGGCCCCACCACCACGCCCGTGCTGTTCTCGACCAGCAGGTTGTACTCCACCCCGGTCCAGAACGTGTTCCCCGTGACCACGACGCCGCGGGCGTGCGCCAGGTGGACGTTCACCTTCACGTCGCTGAGCACGTTCCCCGTAATCGTAACGTGCCCGTCGCGGGTCTCGTTGGTCCCCTTGTCCGGGGTGCTCGGCCCCACGACGCGGACGTTCGCCGACCCCGGCGCGGCCCGCGTGTGCTGGATCGTGCAGCCGGTGACCGCCACCTCCGCGTTCGACCCGCCGGTGCTGTCGATCAGCACGTTCGCGGTCGGCGGGCCGTCCTTGTCGTGGTTCGCCTCGATGTCGCAGCCCGAAATTTGCAGGTTGCGCACCTCGCCGGCCTTCACCACCACGCCGCCGCCGCCGTTGTAGCTGACGTGGCTGCCGGTCACGTTCGCCTGGTGGAGGTTGACGCGGTCGAAGAACACGCCGACGCCGCGGTTGTGGTAGACGTGGCTGTCGGACATGGCGAAGTTGCGGTTGCGGCCGGTCAGGTGGACGCCGTGGAGGCACTTGCGGATCAGCACGCGGCGGACGGTGAGCATGTGGGTGCCGGTCGCCTCGACGCCGACGGCCCCGGCGTGGTCGCCGACGATCTCGACGCCGTCGAGGCAGGGCATCCGCTGCCGGTCCCAGACGTTGTCCTTGACGCTGGCCGGCGCCGCGGTGCCGGCGTGCGTGCCGACGAACTTGAAGGCCGGGCCGGCGCCGGCCATCACCACGCGCGCCGTGCCGTTGCCGCTGATCGAGGCGGGGCCGGCCTTGTCGAGATCGACGACGACGGGGCGGGTGATGCGGTACGTGCCGGGCGGCAGCACCACGGCGCCGGCGGCGCGGTCCACGGCGTCTTGCAGGGCGGCGGTGTCGTCGGCGGTGCCGTCGCCTTTGGCGCCGTGGTCGCGGACGTTGCCGGTAGAGGGGCGGGGCGCGGGCTGCGGTTGGACGCAGCCGGCGGCGAGGGCGGCGAGGAGCAGAACGCGGCGCATGAAAGGCCTCCCGGCGGGTGCCGGGTGGTGTACGCGCCGCCAGGAGGGAAGGCGAGCCGGGGGCGTCACCCCGGATTCTTGTCGCGCGTGCGGACGAATCCGGGGGTGACGCCCCCGGCTCGCCGGGACTCGGCGGGCGGCACCGCGAACACCGGCGCCGGCGGCAGGCTCCCGAAGTC
Organism: Gemmataceae bacterium; assembly: GCA_046350095.1. Taxonomy (GTDB): domain Bacteria; phylum Planctomycetota; class Planctomycetia; order Gemmatales; family Gemmataceae; genus Urbifossiella. The sequence goes on along the minus strand of JAXMBA010000005.1, from coordinate 126,072 downwards.
GAGTGGCCGGTCGCCGGGGCCGTCGGCCAGCGCCACGTCCACCGTCGCCACGTACAGCCGCACGCCCCCGACGAGCGGCCCGGGCTCGCACCCGGTGCGGACGATCCGCAGCCGGCCGGCCGGGAAGCCGGCGAACGGCCGGTCGTTGTGGCAGCCCTGCAACCCGGCGCGCACGTCGTCCGAGTGGCCGACCTCGACGCGCCGCGGGCCGTCGCCGGGCGCGGCGAACGCCGCGCGGACGGCGTCCTCGAAGGAGCGGAAGCGCAGCCCCGGCGCCGGGCCGACGGCGGCGGCGCGGGCGGGGATGCCGAACGGCACGGCGAGCCCGAGGGCGGCCAGGACGGAGCGGCGGTCGCGGAGCATGTGCGCCTCCAGGCGGGGTCGGGGTTACTGCTTCGCCGCGCCGCGGTCCCAGAACCGCAGCTTCCGGCACGTCGCCACGAACCCCGCGGCGGCGCCGGCCGCGTCGAGCCGCACGAAGCCCTCGTCGAGCGGCACGCCGGCCTTCTCGAACAGCGCCGCCGCCGCGGCCGAGTAGCCGACGAACTTGAAGTGTGCCGCCGCGTCGGCCACGAAGTCGCGCGCCGGCGGCAGCTTCGCCAGCGCCTCCGCCCCCGCCGCCGACACGAGCACCGCCACCGCGTCGAACAGCACCGACGGCCCGCCGTCGATCTTCTCGTCGGCCGGGTGGAGCGCCCCCGCCGAATCCGTCACGCCGCCGACCTGCGGCGCGACCAGCGCCAGCGTCGCCCCCTCCGCCTCCAGCGCCTTCCGCAGCGCCGCCAGCACGCCGGCGTCCACGCCGTCGGTCACCAGCGCCCCGACCTTGCGGCCGGCGAAGCTCGTCGGGCCGTTCTTCAGGATGCTCAGCTTCGGCGACGGCGGCAGGTCCTGCCGCGTCGGCTTCGCGGCCGGCATGGGCGCCGGCACCGGCTCCAGCCGCAGCCCCTTCGCCACCTTGTCGGCGAGGCCGGCGTCGATGTTCCGCAGGTGCGACACCATGCGGGCGCGGATGGCCACCGTCTGCACCTTGCTCAGCTCGAACACCAGCGCGTCGGCGATGTGGGCCTGCTCGACCGGCGTCTGGCTGACGTAGAACTGCCGCGCCTGGCTGTAGTGGTCGGCGAACGTGTCGGGCCGCTGCCGCACCTTCGCGGCGTCGGCGGGGAACGGCACCGGCGCCGTCTTGAAGCCGGCCGGCGTCTCGCGCGGGCCGCCCTGGTCGCCCCACGAGTTCGGCTCGTAGTTGGCGCGCCCCTTCGGGTTCCGCACCGCCATGTGGCCGTCCTGCTGGAAGTTCATCACCGGGCACTTCGGGGCGTTGATCGGCAGGTGCGTGAAGTTCGGGCCGCCGAGCCGCTTCAGCTGCGTGTCCAGGTACGAGAAGTTCCGCCCCTGCAAAAGCGGGTCGTCGCTGAAGTCGATCCCCGGCACCACGTTCTGCGTGCAGAACGCCACCTGCTCCGTCTCGGCGAAGAAGTTGTCCACGCGGCGGTCGAGCACCATCCGGCCGACCACCTTCACCGGCACCTGCTCCTCGGGGATGATCTTCGTCGGGTCGAGAACGTCGAACTCGAACTTGGCGGCGAAGGCGTCGTCGAACAGCTGCACGCCGAGCTCCCACTCGGGGAACTGCCCGGCGCCGATGGCGTTCCACAGGTCGCGGCGGTGGAAGTCCGGGTCGGCCCCGTTGATCTTCACCGCCTCGTTCCACACCACCGACTGCATGCCGAGCTTCGGCTTCCAGTGGAACTTCACGAACGTGCTCTTGCCCGCGGCGTCCACCAGCCGGAAGGTGTGGACGCCGAAGCCCTCCATGAACCGCAACGACCGCGGGATGGCGCGGTCGGACATGACCCACATGACCATGTGCATCGACTCGGGCGTCAGGCTCACGAAGTCCCAGGCGTTGTCGTGGGCGGTCGCGGCCTGGGGGAAGCCGCGGTCCGGCTCCTCCTTGAAGGCGTGGACCATGTCGGGGAACTTGATCGGGTCCTGGATGAAGAACACCGGCATGTTGTTGCCGACGAGGTCCCAGTTCCCCTCGGACGTGTAGAACTTGGTGGCGAACCCGCGCACGTCGCGCGCCAGGTCCGGGGAACCCAGGTTCCCGGCGACGGTGGAGAATCGCACGAACGTCGGCGTCTTCGCGCCCTTCTTGAACACGGCGGCGCGGCTGACGTTCTCCAGCGCGCCGTTGCTCTCGAAGTACCCGTGCGCCCCGACGCCGCGGGCGTGGACGACGCGCTCGGGGATGCGCTCGTGGTCGAAGTGGAAGAGCTTCTCGCGGAAGTGGAAGTCTTCCAGGAGGGCCGGCCCGCGGGCGCCGGCGCGGAGCATGTTCTGGTCGTCGGCGACGGGGACGCCCTGCTGGGTGGTGAGCGGCGGGACGGTGCCGCCGGCCTGCTGGTGCGTCTCGCCGCCGGCCCCGGGGTTGCGGGGCGGGGCGGGGTCGTTCGGCGGGGGCATGGGGTGCGTCCTGACAGGGGGGAGGCTCGTCGCGGGGCGGGAGAGTGCAAACCGCGCACCGGCGCGGTAGCATGGCGCCATGCACCCCGCCGCGCTCCAGGCCCGCCGCGACTTCCTCGCCACCAGCGCCAACGGCGTCGGGCTGCTCGCCCTCGCGTCGCTGCTGAAGGACGACGGCCGGCTCGCCGCCGCCCCGGCCGCCCCGCACTTCGCGCCGAAGGCGAAGAACTGCATCTGCATCTACCTCGAAGGCGCCCCCAGCCAGCTCGACCTGTTCGACCCCAAGCCGCGGCTTAACCAGCTGCACGGCCAGAAGCTGCCGGAGTCGCTCACCCGCAACGTCCGCTTCGCGTTCCTCCAGAAGGACACCGCCACCGTCATGGGGAGCCCGCGGCGGTGGAGCCGGCACGGGGAGTGCGGCATGGAACTCTCGGAACTGTTGCCGCACCTCGGGAGCGTCGCCGACGACGTCTGCCTGATCCGCTCGATGCACACGGAGGCGTTCAACCACCACCCCGGCCAGCTGCTGATGAACACCGGCAGCACGTTCTTCGGCCGGCCGAGCATGGGGGCGTGGCTCACCTACGGCCTCGGCAGCGAGAGCCGCAACCTGCCGGGCTACGTGGTGCTGAACGCCGGCCGCGGCACCAGCGGCGGCACGAGCAACTGGGGGAGCGGGTTCCTGCCGAGCACGCACGCCGGCACGCTGTTCCGCAACACCGGCGACCCGGTGCTGAACCTCGGCAACCCGCCCGGCGTCAGCGACGAGATCCAACAGCGCACCATCGAGGCGGTGCGCGACCTGAACGGCACCCGCGCCGCGGCGATCGGCGACCCGGAGGTGAACGCCCGCACCGCCGCCTACGAACTCGCCTTCCGGATGCAGGCCGCGGCGCCCGAGCTCATCGACCTGTCGAAGGAGTCGCAGCGGACGCTGGACGCCTACGGCCTCGACCGCCGCGAGCCGGACGTGAAGGCCGACCGCGGCGGCGGCCGCGGGCAGTACCGGCAGTTCGCCGCGAACTGCCTCCTGGCCCGCCGGCTGGTCGAGCGCGGGGTGCGGTTCGTGTCGCTGTTCCACGCCAGCTGGGACCACCACTCTAACCTCGAAGTGGAGCTGCCGTTCAACTGCGGCATGGCGGATCAGCCGGTGGCGGCGCTGATCAAGGACCTGAAGCAGCGCGGCCTGCTGGACACGACGCTGGTGCTGTGGCTGAGCGAGTTCGGGCGGACGCCGCTGGGCGAGAACCGCCCCGGCCGGCCGGGCGTGACCGGCCGCGACCACCACCCGTTCGCGTTCTCGGTGTGGGCGGCCGGCGGCGGCATCAAGGGCGGGCAGGTGGTCGGCGAGACGGACGAGATCGGCTGGAACGTGACGAAGGACCCGGTGCACATCAACGACCTGCACGCGACGATCCTGCACCTGTTCGGGCTGGACCACCTGCGGCTGACGTACCGCTTCCAGGGCCGCGACTTCCGCCTGACGGACGTGGGCGGCAGGGTGGTGACAAAGCTGCTGGCGTGACAGGAGTTCCGGGGCCGGCGTCAGCCCGGGTAGACGCCGTCGAGCGTCACCGACGTGCCGAGCGGGTTCTGCAGCGGCCCCGTCGGGTTGCCGAGCTGCCCCAGCGGGATCACCCGCACGAACGGGTTCGCCGGGTCCGCCGTCGCCGCGATCAGCTCGGCCTTGCCGTCGCCGTCGAGGTCGCGGGCCGCCACCCGCAGCCCCTTGCGGTCGCGCGAGTCCCAGGTGAAGAAGTCGGCCAGCGCCGGCAGCGCCGCCACGTCGGCCCCCGGGTTGGCGATCAGCAGCGCCCCGCTCACGACGCGCACCCGCGGGCCGCCGGTCACGCCGGTGCTGTAGATCACGTCGCCGCGGCCGTCGCCGTCGAGGTCCGCGGCCGCCACGTACACGCCGCTGCGGAGCGCCGGGTCGAGCGCGAAGAAGTCGGGCACCAGCCGCGCCGCCTGGCCGCGGGCCAGCGCCGCGCCGTCGTACACGGCCACCCGCGGGCCGCCGCCGAGGCCGGCGCCGACGATCAGCTCGGCCGCCCCGTCGCGGTTCATGTCGGCCATCGCCACCCGGCTTCCGCCGCGGAAGTTGGGGTCGCCGAACGCCAGGAAGTCGGCCAGCGGCACCAGCTTGCCGCCCGTCACCTTGAACACGCTCACCCGGGTGCCGCCGCCGGCGTCCGCCGACACGGCGAGCTCGGCCCGGCCGTCGCGGTCCAGGTCGGCCGCGGCCAGGAACACGCCGCCGCCGAACCCGTCCAGCACCACGCCCGACGCCACCTCGGCGCCGGTCGCGCCGTCCACGACCCGCACGCCCGCGGCCGCCCCGGGGCCGGTGCCGAACGCCAGGTCCTCGACGCCGTCGCCGGTGAAGTCGGCGGCGATCCCGCGGGACACGCCGGCGTACCCGGGGAAGGCCTGGACGGCGTCGCCGGCCGGGCGGAGGAAGCCGTCCGAGCTCAGGGTGTAGGCGCGGCCGGTGCCGTCGGTCGGGCCGGTCAGCACCACCGGGGCCGGCGCCGTCTTGGGGTTGTTGATCGGCACCGGCACGAACGGCGGCGGCGACGGCGCGGTCGGCGGTACGGCCGCGGACGAGTTCCAGCCGATATCCCGCAGGGCGGCGTAGTCCAGCGCCGAGAACGCCACCCGCCCGCCGAGCGTGGCCGTCGGGTCCAGCGCCACCGGCACCCCGCCGACGCTGATGCCGTCGGCCCAGTGGGACGTCCCGGCCAGCGGCACCGGGCCGCCGTACAGCGCCACCGACTGCGGGCCGACGAACGCGCCGCCCCGGACCTGCGACAGCCACGTCGGGGCCGTGCCGAGGCCGAGGGCGTGGCCGAACTCGTGCGCCGCCACGGAGTAGAAGTCCACCTGGTTGCGGCCGATGCCGGCGGCGCTCGTGCCGAAGTACCAGTTGGTGCCGGCGGTGTCGAACGCCAGGGCGCCGCCCCACAGGGTGAACCCGGGGCCGCGCGAGCGGATCAGGTCGAACCACGCCTGCGACCCGCCGGCGGCGTACCCGCCGTACCCGCCGACGCCCGCCTCGGAGCCCACCAGGTCGCGGCCGCCGGCGTACAGCACGATGGTGTTCGCCGGGATGCTGCGGTTGCTGACGCGGACCTCGCCCCCGGTGGCGGGGTTGAAGAACGTCGCGTCCCAGGTGTTGCCGTTGCCGGGGGTGAGGGCGGGGAGGTTGGCGGTGAGGTTGGCGGCCACGTCGTTGACGGCGCGCTCCAGCACGGCCCGGCGGGTGGGGTCGGCGAAGAAGCCGAGGGTGTCGAACGAGTAATCGACCTGGACGACGAAGGCGGGGGTGTCGCGGGCTTCGAGGCGTTCGAGGGCGAGGCGCGCGCGGGCGGGCGAGTCGGACCGGTTCCGCATGGGGCACACCAGGTGACGGGCGTGGACGACCGGCCCCGCGCGGCGGGCCGCGCGGGCGACGAGTTCCCGCGCCGGCGTACGGGGCCGGCGGCGGCGTGGACGACTTTCCCGGATGGGAGAGCTTTTTCTAGCGGACCGCGCACTCCGGTAGCAACGGTTCTTCCGCTTTTTTCGCCGATTCCGTCAAGTCCAGTGGCGGGACTTCCGACGGCGGTGCTGATGTGTAGGACGCCGATTCAGGTCGTGTCGGCTGGGAGCAAAAATCCCCCTGTCGGGGTGGTGCGACGTGGTCCGGTTGCGGAAGCGGTGCGGGCGGTGCGGGTTGTGCCGGTTGCGGGCAGGGTAAGCGGGCCGCGGGGCTTCAGAGCGGGCCAGAATCGGGCGGGGAATTCCTGCAGGGCATGAGGCACGGTGGCTACCGCGCCACCGCCCACGGCAACGGGGTGGCCCGCACCTCCCCGCGCGGCATGTGGAACGGCGAACTTTTTTCGGGTGGATTTCGCTTGACAGCCTGAGAGTGAGGCTACTAGTCTATGCGTCACGATCCGGGATCAGCGTTGAGTGGCCCAACCTCAGCGAGATCGACCGTGAAAGCGCTCACTCTCCTCTCCGCTCTCCTCGGCACGGTTTCGGTCGCGTCGTTTGTCTACGCACTCAAATTTCAGCCAGAGACTACCCCCCCCCCCCCCGCGGTCGAACGGCTAGGCGTCCACGTCCTCGAACCGGACAAGCATTTCGGCGTGGTCGGGCTCCACCAGCAGTTGCACGGCTCGTTCGTCATCGTCAACGACACGGACACGTCGATCACGCTCGGGGAGCTGATGCGAAGCTGCTCGTGCACAGCCGCTACGCTGGAAAGGCGGGAATTGGGGCCAGGAGAACGTTGCTCGTTGACGATCGAAATTCACACTGGGAACCGCCGCGGTCCACGTGTCGAGACTGTTGGCGTGGTATGCTCTGCCTCTGGCTCGTCGTCCCCACAACAGATACTCACCAAATCTCGCTTTGAGGTGAAGGGAATCTTCGAAATCGAGCCGGGGGGCGTGACCCTAACAAGGGCAGAACCGAAGGCGTCCTTCACGATTCGCGCTGCCTCATCTGCGGAGCAGGCTAAGGTGCTTGACGTTCGGTCGAGCCACCGGTGCGTGAAAGTCGATACACGAGAACTACCAATCGTGACGCTCGAGCTCGATCTCGAAACACCGGACGAGTCTATTCTCAACACAGAGTGCGTTGTCTACACGAATAATCCAGCTGAAGAGACCATCACTGTTCCGGTTCGTGTCCGGAAGTAGTGAAGCTTTCCGCCACCATGTACCCAGGGTGATGCGATACGACTGAACAACACGTGCCGTGTAACTTTCAGCGTTGTCATCCTCTGCGCGCTCGTGCATGGGTCCAGCCACTCACAGCCCGACTGCAACGGCACGAAGGCGCAGAAGAAGCAGTGCGGCTACACCAAAGCTCCGGCGGGATACCAAGAAGCGACGAGCTGCCAAGGCGAGATACCAGGTGGTCAGAGCTGTCTGCACTGGATTGCGATCAACATCGATGACTTCGGGTGCAGTGCACCCGAAAAGGACATGACAAAGACGCCACCTTCATACACGCAGTATTGCTCTGAAAGTATAGACCTCAAGGAGTGTTACCGCTCACAAGAGTGTACAGGTACGGCTAAATACGATAAAATGCCGCCATACATGCTCTGCACGCCAATCGGAGACGTTAAGGCGCCACAAAGCACAGTGATGTACACGCGCCTGTCGACGAATCTACCCAACGGAGGTGCATACTGTAAGGAGTTCGTGCCGATCCCGTAGAAATGCAGCTGCATAGCAGCCCCTAATGGCAAGTATCTGTCGCCTAGGCCAGCACTGGTTACTGCAACACCATGCTTATCCTCCTGGATATATCGGCTATCTTCGTGTAGGTCGTGGTATGGACATCCTGACTCTCGTCCTCATGGCGTCCACAGCGAAGGCCCAGCCAGAAGCTGGGGTATCCTTCAGCAAAGCCAGGGATGTCGTCGTCGCAAAATCTCGGATGCCGAACCGCTATATGTTGCGGTTGCGCGTCGAGTCGCGAGTGCCCGAGGCGCAACCGCCTCACGAAACCGCCTGGAGCTCAACGCTTCATGTGTGGCGAGATGGGAGTAGATTCCGGGTTGACCATCTTGATGCCACTTACGTTCCTCCACGCGAAGGGCACGACGTACGCAATCGGCGAGTTATATGCGAAGAGTGCGAGATGGATGGATTCGACATCGTCACGACGGTTTTTCCCGGGACGCCAACCGTTCAGCCGATGGTGGAGTTTAACAAGCGTGGTGCGCGCAAACAGGATAACTACTGTGCCGGTTTTGACTGGCGATTCTTCGGCCTTAGCAACGACGGCCGATGCTTATATCCTGGCCTCCAAGTTGGCACCTCGTTCCCAGCCTTTTTTCGTCTCCCCGACCTAGTCACTCGATCAGACCGCAGGGACGGTGTTCCTTGCCTCGTCGCGACATGGACCAAAGAGAATTTAGAGCGATCCGTCTGGCTCAGTGAGAGTGTCGCATTCAACCCTGTTTTTTTCATGGACCGGTTCGAGGACAAGGAAAAGTCTGAAACGCGCACTACTGAAATCAGCTGGCACCGCACTCCTGGTGGACACTTATATCCAAAGTCTATCAGTCATAACTCGATTATTACGCGGGGCGGGGGCAGATACGCTTTCGAAGAGGTCACAACGATCTCTCACGCCGATTTCGCTAGCCCCATCGATCCTACCGTATTCACGCTGGCCGGGCTAGGGCTGAACGAAGGTCAGGTGATCGGCCTTCCCGGCCTCAAGCATGAGGACTGCCCGGTTTGGCACAACGGCAAACTTGACCCGGCTTACACCGTTCGGGACCGCGACAACGAAAGGGCAAAGCTGTTGCCCGTCTCCACACCGTCCGGCCCCCCGGCGCCCTACCCCACGCCGAGCAACGCCCCCTGGATCGTCGGTGTAGTGGCCGGGGTGGTTGCGGTCGTCACGGGTGTGGCCGCGCTTGTGATCCGCCGACGGAGGGCCGTCGCATGACCCCAGCACACCGCCGGCGCGGCGTCAGCCTCGTCGAAGTACTCGTCGTCGTCAGCGTCTGCGCCATCCTCATCGCGCTGCTCCTCCCCGCCGTTCAGGCCGCCCGCGCCGCGGCCGATCGCATGGTGTGCCGCGGCAAACTGCGGCAGATCGGGCTGGCCGTGCAGAACTACGAGTCCACCGTCGGCCGGCTGCCGCCGGCGTTCCAGCACAACCGCCCCACCGACCCGTCGCCCTACCCGCACCTCCAGTGGCCGCTCCTCATCGCCCCGTACCTCGAACTCGAACCCAACTGGCAGATGGTCGAGGCGGACTACCGCAAGTCGCGGGACGTGTTCCTGCCGACCCCGCACCGCGGCGTGGGTCTGCCGCTCAAGCCGTTCTCGTGCCCGTCCGACCCGCGCACGGCCGTGCCCTGGGAGGTCCACTTCCTGTACACGCTGGCCCTCCCCCGGCCCACGGGCATGACGCAGCAGATCGCCTTCAACTCGTACCTCGGCAACGCCGGCGCCGTCACCGCGCGGCACGACGGGGTCATCGTCGCGGACGGCAAGGTGACCATGGTGGGGATCATCGACGGCACGTCGAACACGCTGTTGGCCGGGGAGCGGCCGCCGCCGGCCGACCTGCACTACGGCTGGTTGTACGTCGGCTGGGGTGCCGAGCCGAACGGCAACGGCGAACTGTCGTCCGTAATCGGGGTGCGCGACCCGAACCCATTCGCTCGCTTTATCCCGACCCCGCAGTGCGGCCCCGGCCCGTTCCCGTACCGCCAGCCCGACCTGACCGCGACGCCGGATTGTGCGATGTTCCAATTCTGGTCCCTGCACGCCGGCGGCGCCAACTTCGCCTTCTGCGACGGTTCCGTCCGCTTCCTCACGTACAGCGCCGACCCCATCCTGCCGGCCCTCGCGACCCGCGCCGGAGGTGAGGCGGCCCAGATACCCGAGTGATGTCGCTCTCTCGCTCGTCGATTCAACCTCATGACATGTTTCCGCGACCCGGTGGGGGGGGTGCGGCGGAAACAAGAATCCCGACCCGATTGTCGCCGGGCCGCGCCGCCCCGGGCTTGTCCCGTTCCCCGGCCCTTCATATACTCCCTTCTCCCGAAACGACATCCGGCGACAACCAGAGCGATGCGGTTCCACCTGATCGACCGGATCGACAGCTGCGAGCCCGGCAAGGCGCTCACCGCCACCAAGCGCCTCGCCCTCGGGGAAGAGTACCTCGCGGACCACTTCCCCAAGTGCCCGATCATGCCCGGCGTGCTCATGCTGCAAGCCGTGGTCGAAGCCGCGTCCTGGCTCTGGCGCGCCACCACCGACTTCAAGCACCCCGTCGTCGTGCTCCGCGACGTGAAGAGCGTGAAGTACGGCACCTTCATGCTCCCCGGCCGCACCATGAGCGTCGCGGTCGAACTCGTGAAGCACGAAGGGGATACGGCGACGTTCAAGGGCAAGGGCACCAACGACGCCGGGCAGCAGACCGTCGCCGCGCAGTTCGTGCTGCACGGCTACAGCCTGGCCAGCAAGGGCGCCGCCGGGGCCGCGGCCGACGCCAGGCTGCAAGACCACTGGAAGACGCGCTGGGCTCTCCTGACTGGGGCTCTCCGATGACCCTGACCGACAAAGTCGCCCTCGTCACCGGCGGGAGCCGCGGGATCGGCCGTGCGGTGGTGCAGAAACTCGCCGCGGAGGGCGCGAAAGTCGCCTTCGTCTACCGCGGCAGCCAGGCGGCGGCCGAAGAACTAGAGAAGGAGATCACCGCGGCCGGCGGGACCGCGAAGGCGATCCAGGCCGACGTGGCCGACCCCGCCGCCGCCCGCCGGGTGGTCGATCAGGTGCTGGCGGACTGGGGCCGGGTCGATATCCTGGTGAATAACGCCGGCGTCATCCGCGACGGGCTGTTCGTGCGGATGGAGCCCGAGAACTGGCAGGCGGTGATCGACACGAACCTGAACGGCACGTTCTACTTCTGCCGGGCCGTCGCCGACCAGATGGCCCTGAAGCAGCGGAGCGGCCGGATCATCAACGTGTCGAGCGTCGCGGCCAGCCACGTGAACGCCGGCCAGACGAACTACGCGGCCAGCAAGGGGGCGGTGAACAGCTTCACCCGCGCCCTGGCCGTGGAACTCGGCAGCCGCAGCGTGACCGTCAACGCGGTCGCGCCGGGGTTCATCGAGACGGACATGAGCGAGGCGGTCCGCGCCAAGGGCGGGGACTTCATCGCCAAGAAGCTGGTCCCCCTGCGCCGCCTCGGCAAGCCCGAGGACATTGCGGGGGTGGTGGCGTTCCTGGCCGGCCCCGCGGCCGCCTACGTCACCGGCCAGGTGCTCACCGTGGACGGCGGCCTCAGCCTGGGTGCCGTGACCGCGTGACCCGCACCGACACCCCCGCCCTGCGGGCCACCGGAGGTTCTGTCATGCCGACGAAGGACGAGATCTTCGAGAAGGTCCGCACCACCCTCGTGGACGCCCTCAACGTCGACGACGACGAGGTGAAGCTCACGAGCCGCCTCCGCGCCGACCTGAACGCCGAGTCGATCGACTTCCTCGACATCGTGTTCCGGCTGGAGAAGCAGTTCAACGTGAAGATCCCGCGGGAGGAGCTCTTCCCCGAGTCGATCTTCCAGGGCGACGCCGAGTTCGTGGCCGACGGCAAGGTGACGGCCAAGGGGCTGGACGAGCTGGCCAAGCAGATGCCGTTCGCCGACCTGACCGAGTTCCGCAAGGACCCGCGGCTCGACAAGATGGAAGACCTGTTCACGGTCGACCTGATCGTGAACTACCTCCAGAAGAAGCTGGGCGGCTGATGCGCTGGACGTGGATCGACCGGTTCACGGCGTTCGAGTCGCGGAAGGCGGCGACGGCGGTGAAGTGCCTGTCCCTGGCCGAGGACCACTTCGCCGACCACTTCCCCGGCTTCCCCGTCATGCCGGCGCCGCTCATCCTCGAAGGACTCGCCCAGACCGGCGGTATCCTCGTCGGCGAGGCCAACGGCTTCCGCGAGAACGTCGTCCTCGCCAAGATGAGCGCCAAGTTCGCCCGCGAGGCGTACCCCGGCGAACAGCTGACTTACACCGCCACCCTCGTGGACCTGGGGGCGACCGGCGGCCGGGTCAGTGGGACGGTGAAGAGCGGCGACGACCTGGTGGCCGAGGCCGACATCCTGTTCGCGCACGTCGGCCCCGACCAGCTGCCGCCCGGCGTCACAGATTCGAAGTTCGTGTTCACAGGCGAGCTCCAAACGCTCCTGAAGACGGCCGAGGCCGTGGCCGTAACCCCCGCCGCAACCGCGGGTTAACGGCCGAGTTCGAGAACCGCCGACGCACCCGGAGGCCCCATGCGGGGCTTTCCGTGTTTAACGGCGGCCCCGACAACCGGAGTTTCCCGCACCCCCCAACCTTCCTGGCTTATCAGATGGGGTGGATACGGCTCCCGGGGCGCAAGCCCGACGGCCGAATACACTACCTTGATCTACACCCGCGCCCGGGGCCCGCGATGACCCGCCTCCTCCGCGTCGAGCCGACCGCATGGTAGAGCCCCCCCGCCGCCGGGCCGTCGTCACGGGGCTCGGGGTGATTTCCGCGATCGGCAGCACGCCCGCCGCGTTCTGGGCCGCGCTCGAGGCCGGCACGCCCGGCGTCGCCCGCATCCGCGCCTTCGACCCCACCCCGCTCCCCTGCCAGCTCGCCGGCGAGGCCCCCGACTTCAACGCCAAGGCGGTGGTCGAAAAGTCCTACCGCAAGACGCTGAACGCGATGTCGCGGCCCGTGCAGATGGGGCTGGTGGTGTCGCAGTTCGCCATGCAGGACGCCGGGCTCGCCAAGGGGACCGTGCCGCCGGAGCGGATCGGCGTCTCATTCGCGTCGGTGATGGCGGCGACGGAGATCGACGACCTGGCGGGTGCGGCCAAGCTCTCGTCCGTCGGCGCCCGGCAGCAGGTGGACATGGCGACGTGGGGGGAGAAGGGCGTCCCCGAGGTGCCGCCGATGTGGATGCTGCGGTACCTGCCGAACATGCCGGCGTGCCACGTCACGGTCGTGTACGACATGCAGGGGCCCAGCAACACCATTATCCCGAACGACGCCGCCGGCGTGATGGCGCTGGGCGAGGCGCTCCGCATCCTGCGCCGGGGCGCCGCCGACGTGATGCTGGTCGGCGGCAGCGAGGCGAAGGTGAACCCGCTGAGTCAGTCGCGGTTCAACAGCTTCTACCCGCTGACGCGCCGCAACGACCTCGGGGGCGCGGCCGTGCGGCCGTTCGACGAGGCGGCCAGCGGCTCGGTGCTCGGCGAGGGGGGAGCCGCCTTCCCGCTGGAGGAACTGGAGCACGCCAAGAAGCGCGGCGCGACGATCCTGGCCGAGGTCGTGGGCTTCGCGGCCGGCGTGGACCGGGCACTGGCGGGGCCGGGAATGTCGCGCGTGATCCGAACCGCGCTGGCGGAGGCGGGCATCCAACCGTCCGACGTGGACCACGTCAACGCCCACGGCGTCGGCGTGCCGGCGCTGGACCGGTTCGAGGCGAACGGCATTGCCGGGGTGTTCGGCAGGGACGTGCCCGTGTTCGCCCCGCTGAGCCGCTTCGGCAACATGGGCGCCGCGTCCGGCGTGGCCGAGCTGGCGTGCAGCCTCCTGGCGCTGAAGCACGGCAAGTTGCCGGGCACGCTGAACCACGGCGCCCCGTACCCGGGCTGCCCGATCACGGTGCACACGGGGGCGCCGCGGCCGGTGACGAAGCCCTACGCGGTGAAGGTGAGTTCGACGGACCTGGGCCAGTGCGCCGCGGTGGTCGTGAAGCGGTGGGACGGGGGGGCATGATGCGTCGTCGGGTCGTCATCACCGGAATGGGCGTGATCACCCCGCTGGGGCACACGGTCGCGGACCTGTACGCCTCCCAGCTGGAGGGGCGCACGGCCGTCGGCCCGCTGACGCGCTTCGACGCCCGCACCATGCCGACCACGTTCGCGTCCGAGGTGAAGGGCTTCGAGCTCGACAAGTACATCCCCGACCGCGGTCGCTACGCCCACTGCGGCGTCAACACCCAGTTCGCCATCGGCGCCACCAAGGACGCCCTCGCCGACGCCGGCCTACTGGACGAGGGCAAGGGCGACCGCGGCCGCATGGGCGTGTACCTCGGCTCGGGCGAAGGCGCCGAGGACTTTCCCGCCCTCATCAACAGTATCGCGCTGGCGACCGGCGCCTCGGGCAAGGCCGACCCGGCCACGTTCGCGCGGGAAATCAGCCAGGTGCTCGACCGGAACCGCGAGGCCGAGGTGGAGATGCACACCACCTGCGGCCACCTGGCGCACCTGTTCGCGCTGGACGGCCCCAACTTCGCCTGCCAGACGGCGTGCGCCGCCAGCTCGCAGGCCGTCGGCGAGGCGGCGGAGCTCATCCGCGCCGGCGACGCCGACGTGATCGCCGCCGGCGGCTCGCACTCGATGCTCCACCCGCTCGGCATCACCGGCTTCAACCGCCTCACGGCGCTGTCGCAGCGGAACGACTCGCCCCGCACCGCCAGCCGGCCGTTCGACCTGACCCGCGACGGCTTCGTCATCGGCGAGGGGGCCGGCATCGTCGTGCTGGAGGAGTTGGAGCACGCGAAGAAGCGCGGCGCGACGATCTACGCCGAGGTGACCGGCTACGGCACCACCGCCGACGCCTACCGCATGACCGACCCGCACCCGCAGGGGAAGGGCGCCGTCCGCGCGATGGCCGACGCGCTGGCCGACGCGAAGTTGAAGCCGACGGACATCGGCTACATCAACGCCCACGGCACGAGCACGCAGGCGAACGACTCGGCCGAGACGGCGGCGATCAAGGCGGTGTTCGGCGAGTACGCGTACCAGCTGCCCGTCTCCAGCAGCAAGAGCATGTTGGGCCACCTCATCGCCGCGGCGGGCGTGGTGGAGCTGGTGATCTCGGTCATGGCGCTGCGCAAGGGCGTGCTGCCGCCGACGATCAACTACGAGACGCCGGACCCCGAGTGCGATTTGGATTACATCCCGAACGTGGCCCGCGAGAAGCGCGTGGACCACGTGCTGAGCAACAGCTTCGGCTTCGGCGGGCAGAATATCGCGGTCGTGGTGAGCCGGTTTACGGATTGATGATTGACGATCTATGATTGATGAACGGAGATGACCTGAGCATTAGCACCCGCCTCTGTTCCGGAATCATCAATCACCGATCGTCTATCATCAGTGCGCAGTAAGAGGCTTCCGCGAGGCATCAAAAAGTTTAGACAGCAGGAGTAGCCCCGGTGGTCTTTTGGTTGTGGGTCACGCTCGCGGTCGTCGCCACCCCGCCCGTCGCGGCCGGGTTGGGGCTGGCCATGCTGTACCTGTACCTGCGCTGGAAGTACGTCCCGCTCCTCGTCCGCATCTTCCAGGAGAAGCCCCTCTTCATCGTGCCCAAGGGCCAACCCTCCGACGCCGCCGAGCCCGTGGCCTTCCCCGCCGCCGACGGCCTGACCCTCCGCGGCTGTTACGTCCGCACGCCGGCGCCGAGCCGCAAGGGCGTCATCCTGTTCGGCCTCGAGTTCGGCTCCGACCGGTGGGCGTGTCGGCAGTACTGCGAGCAGCTGGTCGCCGCCGGGTACGACGTGTTCACCTACGAGCCGCGGAACCAGGGCGACAGCGACAAGGACGCCGCCTACGAGCCGCTCCAGTGGGTGACCGACAAGGACACCGCCGACCTGGCCGCGGCCCTGAAGTACCTCCGCAGCCGGCCCGACGCCGACCCCGCCGGCGTCGGGCTGTTCGGCATCAGCAAGGGCGGCAGCACCGGGTTCGTGGCCGCCGCCGGCGACCGCGGCATCCGGTGCGTCGTCACCGACGGCGCCTACGCGACGTACACGACGCTCGTGCCGTACATGCAGAAGTTCATCAAGATCTACAGCACCCGCAGCGCGCTGCAGAAGGCGCTGCCGAACTGGTTCTACGGGCTGCTGGGCCTGTCCGGGGTGCGGCGGGTGGGGCGGAACCGCGGGGTGACGTACCCGAGCGTCGAGAAGGCGGTGGGTCGTATGCGGCAGCCGCTGCTGATGATCCACGGCGAGGGCGACACGTACATCAAGCCGGACATGGCGCGGGCGCTGTTCGAGCGGGCGAAGGGCGAGAAGGAGTTGTGGGTGGTGCCGAAGGCGAAACATAACCAGGCGCTGCACGTGGCCGGCGACGAGTACCACCGCCGGGTGGTCGAGTTCTTCGACCGCCACCTGGCCCGCGTCGATGTGGAGCCGACCGTACCCGCCGGCGCCGACTGAAATCAAAATATTAGACAGGATAACAGGATGAACAGGTTGCCGGGCCGGGCTTTCTGCCTTGGTTCGGCATCCTGTTCATCCTGTTATCCTGTCTAAATTCTTCTCCGGTGCTGGCATGTCGTTGAAGCGCTACCTCCTCGTCCGCCTCGGCCGCCTCCTCACCTATCCGGTCCGCCGCAAGCTCGTCCAGTTCGAGGCCGCCTGCCTCGAACCGGAAGCCGTGCAGACGGCGCTACTGTTCCACATCCTCCGCAAGCAGGCCGCCACCGGCTTCGGCCGCGACCACGGCTTCCCGCAGATCCGCACCGTCGCCGACTACCGCCGCAGCGTGCCGATCGCCCCCTACGAGCGCGTCGCGCCGTACATCGAGCGCGTGCAGAAGGGCGAGCTGAACGCCCTCCTCGCCGACCGCGCCGTGCGGCTGTTCGCGCTGACGAGCGGCACCACCGCCAGCCGCAAGCTCATCCCCGTGACGGACGACTACCTCGCGGCGTACCGGCGCGGGTGGAACATGTGGGGCGTGCGGATGTACCGCGACCACCGCGGCCGCCGCATCGCCATGCGCCCCATCATCCAGCTCGGCGGCGACCCGGAGGAGTACCGCACCGCGGCCGGCATCCCGTGCGGCAACCTCAGCGGCTACACCGCGATGGTGCAGCGCCGCCTCATCCGCCGCATGTACGCGGTGCCGTACCAGGCGGGGAAGATCAAGGACGCCACCGCCCGCTACTACGTCGCCCTGCGGTTCGCCGTCGGCCGTGACGTGTCGCAGCACGCCGCCGCCAACCCCAGCACGCTCGTCCAGCTCGCCCGCACCCTCGACGCCGAGAAGGACCACCTCCTCCGCGACCTGCACGACGGCACCCTCCGCAGTGACATCGACCTGTCACCGGAGATTCGTGCCGAGTTGACGCGCGGGTTGAAGGCGAACCCCGTCCGCGCCCGCGAGCTGACGGCGACCGCGGCGAAGCTCGGGCGGCTGTACCCGATGGACGTGTGGCCCACCGAAGGCACGATCATCAACACCTGGACCGGCGGCAGCATGGGGCCGTACCTGCGGCAGCTGCCGCGGTACTACGGCGAGCCGCCGGTCCGCGACCTGGGCCTGCTGGCGAGCGAAGGCCGCATGACGATCCCGTTCGCCAACCATACGGCGAGCGGCGTGCTGGACATCTGGTCGCATTACTTCGAGTTCGTGCCCGATGCCGAGATCGACTCGCCGCAGCCGACGGTGCTCGGCGCCCACGAGCTGCTCCTCGGCCGCAGCTACTACATCCTCCCGACGACGCTGTACGGCCTGTACCGCTACCACATCTCGGACCTGGTCCGCGTCACCGGCTTCTACGGCCAGACGCCGGAGGTCGAGTTCCTGGGGAAGGGCCACCGCTTCGCCAACCTGACGGGCGAGAAGCTGAGCGAGTACCACGTCACGCGGGCGGTTGATGCGGCCGCGGCGAAGGTGTCGCAGCCGCTGACGGCGTACAGCCTGGCGCCGGTGTGGGACGACCTGCGGCCGTACTACGCGCTGTTCCTGGAGGAACCGGACGCGGGGCCGCAACTGCCGGCGTTCCTGACGGAACTCGACCGCGCACTCGGCGAGGAGAACGTGGAGTACGCGTCGAAGCGGGAGGGGAACCGGCTCGGCCCGGTGCGGGCGGCGCTGTTGCCGGCGGGGGCGTGGGCGGCGTGGGACCGCGCCCGGCTGGCGGCGACCGGCGGCTCGGCGGAGCAGTACAAACACCCGTGCCTGATCGGCGACCTGTCCTTCCGCGCGGCGATGCACGTGACGCGCGAAGTGGGGGCGTGACGGCGGCCGATCGGCGACATTGCCGCTTGACGCCGGCCCGCCCGAATGCGACAGTGCCAGTACCCGCCGGTCTGCCCTTCCCGCCCCGGAGCCCGCATGTTCCGCCTCGACCTCGGCCGCTCCGGCCCGTACTGCGACGGCCGCACCCGCCGCGACTTCCTCCAGCTCGGCGTCGCCGGCATGGCCTCCGTCGGCCTCCCGTCGCTGATGAAAGCGAAGGCCCAGCCGTCGCTGGCCGACCGCAAGAACACGTCCGTCATCCTCATCTGGCTGGACGGCGGCCCCGGCCACATGGACATGTACGACATGAAGCCGGACGCCCCGGAGGAGTACCGCGGCATCTGGCGGCCGATCCGCACGAAGGTGCCCGGCTTCGACGTCACCGAGCTGTACCCGAAGCAGGCGAAGATCACCGACAAGTTCTCCGTGGTGCGCAGCCTCCACCACGACACCGGCGACCACTTCGCCGGCGGCCACCGGATGCTCACGGCGAAGGACATGGGCGTCAGCGGCGCCAACACGCCGGGCAAGTTCCCCGGCATCGGCTCGATCGTGAGCCGCGAGCTGGGGCCGCGGGTGCCGGGGATGCCGGCCTACGTGGGGGCGCCGCACGCCGCGAGCATCGGGCTGGCGCCGGGCTACTTCGGCGGCAACTTCCTCGGCACGCACCACGACCCGTTCCTGACCGGCGACCCGAGCCCGGCCAACTACCAGGTCCGCAACCTGAACCTCGCCGCCGGCCTCACCGTCGAGAAGCTCGACAGCCGCCGCGACCTGCTGGCCCACTTCGACACCGCCCAGCGCAGCCTGGACCGCAACGCGACGGCGCAGGCGATGGACCGCTTCAACCGCGAGGCGCTGGAGTTCGTGATGGGGCCGACGGCACGGGCGGCGTTCAACATCGGCCGCGAGCCGGTGGGCCTGCGCGACCGCTACGGCCGCAACGGCCTCGGCCAGAGCTGCCTGCTGGCGCGCCGCCTGGTCGAAGCCGGCTCCACGTTCGTGACTGTCCACTCCGGCGGCTGGGATCACCACTGGGACCTGGAGGCGAGCTACAAGCGGATGCTGCCGCAGGTGGACGCCGCGGTGGCGACGCTGTTCGAGGACCTGGACGACCGCGGCCTGCTGGAGCAGACGCTGGTGGTGCTGTGCGGCGAGTTCGGGCGGACGCCGAAGATGAACGACGGCGGCAACGGCGGCCCGCCGCGGAGCCAGGGAACGCCTGGCCGCGACCACTGGGGCAACGCCTTCTTCTGCCTCATGGGCGGCGGCGGCGTGAAGGGCGGCCAGCTGGTCGGCTCGACCGACCGCCTGGGCCAGCGCCCGCACACCCGGGCGGTGACGCCGTCGAACGTCCACGCCACGATCTATCAGGTGCTCGGGATCGACCCGAAGCTGATGCTGCTGGACCCGAGCGGCCGGCCGGTGAACGTCCTCGACGACCCCGAGCCGATCCACGAGCTGTTCTGAGCCGCGGGGCGACGCTCGGGTGGAGTTCATTGTGTGTACGCGACCCCCCCGGGGGGTCGCGGCACGAATTGAGTCAAATACACAAATTATCACTGGGGCGACGGGCGGGCGGAAGCCACGTCGGGGCAACGGGTTACGCCGGCACCACGGCCGCCTCCGCCGTCACCGCACCGTCGCGTCCGGCGGCAGCACCAGGCTCGTCCCCCCCGGGACCATCTCCGGCGTCACGCCGCCGTTCAGGTCGTAAATCTCCCGCCACCGCGCCCGCGAGCCGAGCGTCTGCTGGGCCACCGCGTCCAGCGACATCCCGCCCGCCGGCACCACGAACCGCTTCGTGCCGCCGGCGCGGAACGCCGGCGCCGGGTCGGTCGCGGGCGGCGGCTGGAACCCGCCGGTCGTGCCGACGAGCTGCCCGTGCCGCTGCCGCAGCACGTGGACCGGCGGCACCTCCACCGCCTGCCCGCCGGTCAGCGGCCGGTTGCGGTTGAACGCCGCCAGCGCCCCCGCGTAGCGGGCGTCGTTGTAGAACGCCTTGCTGATCGACTCGTAGCTGTCGCCCGCCTTCGGCTCGTGCAGGTCCACGTCGAACGTGGTCTGCGGCGCCCGGTCGGTGGTTGCCGGCGACCGCACCCCGGCCGCGGGCGTGACCGTCGGCGGCAGCGCCGCGGGCGTCGGCGTCAGGTTCGGCGCCGGCGTCAGGTTCGGCGCAACGGCCGGGGGCGTGGGCGTGAGATTGGGCGCGGGCACGAGCGGCGTCGGCGTGACCGGCGCTCCGGACACCGGCGCGCCCGGGACGGTCGGCGTGAGCGGCGGGGCCGTCGGCACCGTCGGCGTGAGCGGCGGCGCCGTCGGGTTTGTTTGCGTGAGCGGCGGCGCCGTCGGAAGAGACGGCGTGAGCGGCGGCGCGTTCGGCACGGTCGGCGTCAGTGGCGGGGCAGTCGGAACGGCCGGCGTGAGCGGCGGGGCGTTGGGCACCGTCGGCGTGAGCGGCGGGGCAGTCGGAACGGTCGGCGTGAGCGGCGGGGCAGTCGGCACCAGGGCCGGCGTCGTGGGCGGCACCAACGACGGCGCCGCGGGAAGCCCGACGGGCGCGGCCGGGGCCGACGGCAGCGGCGGCAGGTCGACCTTCGTGACGGCGGGCGGCGCGGCCGGACCCTGCGGTGCCGTCGGGAACGACTTCGGATCGATGCCGCCGACCGGCACAACCGCCGGCGGCAGCGGTGGGGCTGCCGGCACCACCGGCGTGGTGCGCGGCGCCCCGGCGGCGGTGAACTCCGCGTGCGTCACCAGCGTCGGCGACGGCAGTTGCGGCGCCTCCTGCGTCACGCGCGGCGGGTACGGCGGCAGCGCGGCCGGCGCCTCGGGCACCTGCGGCGACGCCGGGTACAGCTGCGGCGCGGCGGGCAGCGGCACCGCGGCCGCGGGCGTCGGCGGGACGACCGGCGCCGGGCCGCGGCCCGACTCGACCGGCAGGAGCGGCACCGCCGGCACCTGTTGGGCCTGCGTCGGGACGCCCGGCGGGCCGAACGGCACCGCCGGCGGCTCGGCCTTCGCCGGCGCGGGCGTCGCCTTCGCCGTCTCCGGCGTGGTCAGCTTTTCGGTCGGCCGGTCGGCCGGGGTGGGGGTGCCGTACTTCACCACCGCGACGCCGGCGCACAGGCTCAGCCCGGCGACCGCGGCGCCGATCGCCTGCTTCTTCGTGAACGACTTGGCCCAGCCGAGCAGGCCGAACGGGGCGGCCGCGTCGGGCTTCGCCTCGGGCTTGGGGGCCGCCGGCTTCGCCGCGGCGGGCAGGTCAACCGCGATCGGGTCCATCCGCGCCCCTCGGTTCAGGGTTGGGTCGGCTCGCGTGCCGCGACCCGCAGCTTGGCGCTGCGCGACCGCGGGTTGCGGGCCAGTTCCTCGGCGTCCGCCTCCACCGGCTTCCGCGTCACCGGGCTCCACACGCCCGGCGCCCGGAACGCCTGCTTCACCCGCCGGTCCTCCAGCGAGTGGAAGCTGATGATGCCCGCCCGGCCGCCCGGCTTCACCACCGCGGGCAGCGCCGCGAGGAGCCGGTCGAGGGCGCCGAGCTCGTCGTTCACCGCGATCCGCAGGGCCTGGAACACCCGCGTGGCGGGGTCGATGCCGCCGCTGCGGGGCACGCACCGCCGCACCACGTCGGCCAGGTCGGCGGTCGTGGCGAACGGCTGCGTCGCCCGCCGTTCCACGATCCGTCGTGCCACCCGGCGGCTGTGCCGCTCCTCGCCGAACTCGAAGATCAGGTCGGCGAGGCCCGCCTCCGACAGCGTGTTCACGAGGTCCGCCGCGGGCCGGCCGCTGGTGGCGTCGAGCCGCATGTCGAGCGGCCCGTCCGCCCGGAAGCTCAGGCCGCGGCCCGCCGAATCCATCTGGTCCGACGCGAAACCCAGGTCCGCGAGTACGCCGTCGACGCCCGTCACACCGCGGTTCGCCAGCACGGCGGCGAGCTGGTCGAAGTTCGCGTGGACGAGTTCGACCGGCAGCCCGGCGAGCCGCACGGCGGCGCGGGCGAGCATGGTCGGGTCCTGGTCCAGGGCGATCACGCGACCCGTCGGGCCGACGCGGTCGGCGATCAGCTTCGCGTGCCCGCCGCCGCCGGCGGTGCAGTCGACCCACGTCTGTCCGGGCCGCGGGTCGAGCAGGCGGACGACCGCGTCCGGGAGGACGGGGACGTGCCGGGCGGCCGGGTCGGCTGGGGACATAGGCGGTTCCGGAAAACGGGTCAAGGCGAACCGGCGTGTTGCACCGCCGCAAGCGGCGGAGGTGTTCGTAACCTAGCGGGAACGATGTCGCACTGCTCCCACTGCGGCGGGCCGGTCGGCGGGTCGGGCCTCGCCGGCCGGCCGTGGCCCGGCCGGGCCGCCGCCGCGTACCGCTGCTACGGCTGCCTCAGCCTCGGCGAGGCCGCCCGCCAGCGCGACGTCGCCCCGCGCGCGGGGATGGCCCTCGGCATGCGCCTGGCCGCGGCGCTGCTCGTCGTCGGGCAGTCGATGATCTTCGGGCTGGCGCTCAACCTCCACGACGACGTTCCCGCCGACGTCCGCCGGTTCGTGCAGTGGCTGATGCTCGGCGCCACGGCGGTCGTGTTCGCGCTGCTGGGGGGGCCGCTGGTCCGCGCCGCGCGGGCGGAACTGCGGCACGGGCGAATCACGCTGGAGGCGCTGTTCGTCGTCACCGGGCTGGGCGCGACCGCGGCGTCGGTGCAGGCGCACGTCACCGGCCGCGGGGCGGTGTACTTCGAGGTGGTGTCGATCCTGCTGGTGGTGTGGACGCTCGGGAAGGTGGTGGGCGCCCGCGCCCGCGCCGCTGGCCGGCGCCCACGCCTGGGCCGGGCAGCTGGCGGCGGCGCGGCTCGTGGACGCCGCCGGCCGGTCGCGCACGGTGCCGGTGACGGACGTGCTTCCCGGCGACGTGGTGGAGGTGAACCCCGGCGAGACGGTGCCCGTGGACGGCGTGGTCGTCGCCGGCGTGGGGTACGTGTCGGAGGCGCCGGTGAGCGGCGAGCCGTTCGCGGTGGTGCGGCGGCCCGGCGACCGCGTGCTCGCCGGCGTGGCGTCGCACGACGCGACCTTCCGCGTGGAGGCGACCGCGGCCGGGACGGCGCGGCAGGTGGACCGCCTGCTCGCGGCGGTGGCGGCTGCGCGTGACACCCCGTTGTCACTGCAACACCGCGCCGACCGGCTGAGCGCCGCGTTCGTGCCGCTGGTCGTGGCGGTCGCGGCGCTGACGTTCGGCTACTGGGCCGTCCTCACGCCGCTGGGGTGGGAGGCGGCGCTGTTCCGGGCGATGTCGGTGCTGCTGGTGGCGTGCCCGTGCGTGCTCGGGCTGGCGACGCCGGTGGTGGTGTGGACGGTACTGGGCCGGCTGGCCGAGCGCGGGCTCGTGGTCCGCTCCGGCGACGCGGTCGAGCGGCTGGCCGCCGTGGATTGTGTCCTGCTCGACAAGACTGGAACGCTGACCGACGAGCAGTTCTCCCTCGTGGACGTGGAGACGGCGTGCGCCGGGGAGGAGCGCGCGGAACTGCTCGGCTGGGTGGCGGCGGTCGAGGAGCGGAGCAAGCACCCGGTGGCGGCGGCGTTCGCGCGGCTGCCGCGGGCGGACGTGCGCGTGGAACGCCTGACGGCGGTGCCGGGGTGCGGCGTCGAGGCGGACGTGGTGGCGGGCGGCGTGACGCACGCGCTGCGCGTCGGGGAGCCGGGGGGGTGGCGGGGGCGGGCGCGGAAGGGCTTCGTCCGACGTGGTTAACCCCGCACGATGAAAGCCGATTCGACCACCGCGTCGCCGTCTCCGTTGACGGCGAGCTCGCCGCGGTCGCCGTGGTGGCGGAGCGGCTGCGCGACTCCGCCGCCGACTCGCTCGCCGCCTTCGACCGCCTCGCGCTCCCCGTCGAAGTGCTGACCGGCGACGCCGCGGCCCGCGCCGCCGCGCTCGGCCTTCCCGCGGCGCACGGCGGCCTCCTCCCGGCCGACAAGCTGGCGCGCGTGCAGGCGCTGGCCGCGGCGGGGCGGCGGCCGCTGATGGTCGGCGACGGCATCAACGACGCCGCCGCGCTGGCCGCGGCGCACGCCGGCGTGGCGCTGGCGTCGGGCACCGACCTCGCGGTGGCCGCGTCGGACGCGACGCTCTACCACGGCGACCTGCGC
This sequence comes from Gemmataceae bacterium, assembly GCA_046350095.1. GTDB lineage: Bacteria > Planctomycetota > Planctomycetia > Gemmatales > Gemmataceae > Urbifossiella. The sequence goes on along the minus strand of JAXMBA010000005.1, from coordinate 101,939 downwards.
GTGCTGCCGTGGGCCGTGGAGTTGTGCCGGGCCGGGGTCCGCGCCGTGCGGCGCGGGCTCGCCGCGGCGCTGGCGTACAACGTCGTCGGCGTGGCGCTCGCCGCCGCGGGGTACTTGCACCCGGTGGCCGCGGTGCTGCTGATGGTGCTGTCGAGCGCCACGCTGGTGCGGTTCGCCGGGCGCGTCGGCGTGCGGCCGGCCTGCACGGCCCGGCGCGAAGCCCCGAGCGGCGTGGGCCGCGGCGTGGTTCACGGCGTCGCCGTGGCGCTGCAGGGGCTGCTGCTCGCGCTGCTGACCGGGGCGACGGCCGCGGTCGCGGGTGTCACCGTGGCCGCGGCGGTGGTGCTCGGCGGGCTGCTGGCGGCGTGGTGGGTGAAGCGGCCGGCGCTGTCGCACGGCGCGGACATGGCGTTCGGGATGCTGACGGTCGGCAACCTCGGCATGCTCGCGGGGTGGTTCGCCGACGGCGGGTTCGCGCCGCCGGCGTGCGCCCGCTGCTGCACGGGCGCGGAGCCGGGCATGTGGCTCGGCATGCTGGCGGCGGCGAACGCGGCGATGCTGTGGCTCGGCCGGCGGCCGCTGCCGGGCGGCGGGCACGCGGCGGCGATGTTCGGCGGCGGGAACGTCGGGATGCTGGTCGGCATGGCCGCCGGCGGGCGGCTCGCGGCGACGGCGGACGTGACGCCGCCGGCGGGGGCCGTGGCTCTGGCGTTCGCGGGGATGACCGCCGGGATGGTCGGCGGGATGCTCGCGGGGACGTGGCTCGCCGAGCGGCTCGTCGGGGCGGCGCGGCGGAGCGTCAGGCGGGCACCAGGTACGTCCCGGCGAGGCGGTCCTGCGGCGGCCGCGTCGGGAACTTCAGCGCCACCGCCACGTACACCGGCAGCAGCGCCGCCGCCAGCAGCCACAGCGCCACCGCGGCCCCCGACCGCGCCGGGTGGTAGACCTGCACCCACGCCGACGCCGTGAGCAGCCCCGCCACCGGCAGCCACACCAGCAGCGCCCGCCACGCGCACTGCCGCCGCGAGGCCCGCCGGCCGTCGGCCCGCACCACCGCGATGCCGGTGAGCAGCATCGACACGCCGCCGCGGAGCAGCCCGGCCGTCAGCACCCACACCAGCGGCACCGCGGCCAGCACCACCCACACCGGCCCCGCCTCGGAGCCCCAGGGCGAGGCCACGTTGCCGCGGCCGGCCTTGTCCGGGGCGGCGGCCCACGCCAGCACCACGCCCATCTCGCGGGCCTCCTCGGCCGGCTCCCGCGACAGGTCGAGCACCACGGCCTCGATCCGGTCCAGCGCCTTCCGCTGAACCCCGAGCAGCTCCGCGCGGCGGGCGTCGGCCTCGTCGCGCTTGCGGTCGCGCAGCCGCTCCACCCGGCCGGCCGCCCGCGGGTCGTTCAGCGCCTTCTGCGCCCCGTCGATGCGCCCCAGGTGCGGCGCCTGCGCCGGGTCGCGCAGCGCCGCCAGGGTGCGGTCGGCCACGTCGGCCTGCAGCGCGGCCAGCGCCGTCACCACCACGCCGACCGCGGCCGCGCTCACGAACATCAGCAGCAGCCCGCCGGCCAGCACCGCGGCCTGCAGCGTCAGCTGCGCGCCGCGGACCGCCGGCGTCACCTCCGGCGGGTGGGCGTGCGTCGCGGCCAGGTCGGCGTGAACGGCGTCGAGCGTGCGGTACCCGCGCGGGTCGAACAGCTTGTCGAGCACCGGCACGGCGTGCGGCGGAACCGGGGCGCGAACCCCGCCCGCGTCGGCGTCGCGCGGGCGGCCTTCGAGCGTCAGCCCGGCCACGGCCCGCAGCAGCGGGAACGGCGCCCCCCCGGCCGCGGCCGTCACCGGGCCGCCGGGGAAGTCCAGCAGCTGAACGCGGCCGTTCGGCTCCACCCACACCTGATCCAGCCCCAGCCGCGGCGGCGTGGTGCCGTCGGCGGCCGCGGCGCGGAACTCGTCCACGAGCTGTTCGAGCAGGAACCGCGCGTCGGCCCACGGCAGCGGCCGCCGGGGGTGGATCGTGTCGGCCAGCGGCGCCCCGACCGGGGCGGCGAACGCCGTCCACGCGCAGTCGGCGCCGGCCCACACCACGCGGCCGCCGCCGAGCCGGCGTAGCCGCGTCGGCCGCGACGGGTCCGTTCCCACCACGGCGGTCGGCGTCAGCCAGATGACGACGCGGCGGCCGAGCGCTCGGTCTTCCGCGGCCCACACCTCGCCGCCGGTCCCGTCGGCCCACAGCCGGCCGCGGACCGCGTACCCGCCGAGCGTCGCCGGCAGCGGCTGCGACGGGTCCGGCGGCACCAGCGCGTCCAGCGGGTTCGGCCGCACCGACACCAGCTTCGGCCGCCGCGAGCGGAACGGCTTCTGCGTGACGTGGCAGCCGCTGACGAAGTCGTGGACGCCGCGGTAGCCGCCGGGCGAGCGCCGCAGCTGCACGGCGAACACGGCCAGCCCCGCGGCGAACACCGCCAGCCCGACCCACCCGCCGAGCACCTGCCCCGCGGCCGCCGGGGCGTACATCAGCGCCAGCACCATCGCCGAGAACGTGCCCGCCCGCAGCCACGCCCAGCCGAGGCCGGGCGGGCCGGTGGCGCCGACGCGGCTGACGCGCAGGCCCAGCAGCGCCTTCCCGAGGGTGCGGCCGAACAGCCCTTCGAGCGTGGCGAAGTACGCCAGCGTCACCGCGTCCTCGACCGGGTCGATCGGCACGCCGGCGAGCGCGACGTGGCCCCAGCCGATCAGCTTCCGCAGGATTTCGACCGGCAGCGTCACCAGCAGCGTCAGCAGGATGGCGTCGAGGAGGAAGGCGCCGATGAGCGCCCGCGGCCGGGCCGGCGTCTGCCGCGCGGGCACCAGGTCGATCAGGGCCTCGCGCAGTTCCTCCAACGAACTCCAGCGGCGGCCCGGGTCGCGCTCCAGCCCCTTCATCACCACGCGGTCGAGCGCCGCGCTCACGGCCGGGCAGCGGTCGCGGATCGACACGGCGGGCTCGGTCACGGCCTTGGCCAGCGCCGCGGTGATGCTCTCGTGGTGGTACGGCGCCTCGCCGCACAGCAGGTAGTACAGCGTGGCGCAGACGGAGTACACGTCCGAGCCGTAGTCGAGCGGGTCGCCGCGCAGCTGCTCGGGCGACGCGAACAGCACCGTGCCGAGGAACGCGCCGCTCTGCGTGAGCTGGCGGTCGGCGGAGCCGGCGAGCGACTTCGACAGGCCGAAGTCGCCGACCTTCACCCGGCCGTCGGCGGCGAGGAAGCAGTTCGACGGCTTCACGTCGCGGTGGAGCACGCCGAGGCGGTGCGCCTCGGCGAGCCCGTCGACCACGTCGAGGATGTGGGCGACGGCCTGGTCCGGGGGCACGGGGCCGCGCTCGTCCACCACGTCCTTGAGGGTGCGGCCGGGCATCAGCTCCATGACGATGTACGGCCGCCCGGCGTCGGTGTCGGCGGCGAGGACGAACACGCAGCGCGGGTGGGCCAGCTGGCTGGCGAGGCGGCCCTCCTGGCGGAAGCGGTCCACGGAGCTGGGGTTGGCGGCGAGGCGGCCGGACAGGAGCTTGACGGCGACGCGGGCGCCGGTGTCGGGCGCCTCGGCCTCGTAGACGGTGCCCATGCCGCCGGCGCCCAGGAAGCGGCGGAGGTGGTACCCGCCGACGACGGCCGGCGGCGGCTCGGGGGCGGGCTCGCCGGTGTCGGAGAACGGCACGAACGAGCCGGTGACCATGCCGGCGGGAACGGGCGTGTTGGGGTCGGCGGGGCCGGCGGAAAGCTTCTGGCCGCAGTACATGCAGAACGCGGGCGGGCCGCCGGGGTCGGCGGTGGACAGCGTTCGCCGACAGCGGGTGCAGGTGATGGTCACCGCCGGGTGGCCTCCGACCGGTAGGCGAAGGGGGGTTCGCCGCCGGGCGTGGGAGATTATCGGGACGGCGGCCCGGAACGCAAGCAGCGTTGCGCCACGCCGGCGCAACGGGGGATCGAGGCCGCCAGGCGTTAGGCCGGGGCGCCAGCCCCGTCGCGCGTCAGAACCCGACGGGGCTGGCGCCCCGGCCTAACGCCTGGCCGAAGTCCGTAGGTGCACCCCGCCACATCCTCGCGCTTCACCCCGGGCCGCGGGGCGGGTATAACACTCCGTATCCCGCCTTCCGCACCGGCACCTCCGACATGCCCGACTTCCCCTGCCGCCGGTCCGCCCGGCCGCTCTCCCGCCGCGAACTCCTCGTCCGCTCCGCCAACGGGTTCGGCGCCGCCGCCCTGGCCACGATGCTCGCCGACGACGAGGCCCGCGCGCAACCCGGCTCGCCTGATCCGTTCGCGCCGAAGAAGCCGCACTTCGAGCCGAAGGCCACCAGCGTCATCTTCCTGTTCATGGACGGCGGCCCGTCCCAGGTCGATACCTTCGACCCCAAGCCGGCGCTGGAGAAGTACCACGGCCGGCCGTTCCCGGCGCGGGTCGAGCCGACGCAGTTCAACAACGTCGGCGCCACGCTGATGAGCCCGTGGAAGTTCAAGCCGTACGGCCAGAGCGGCCTGCCGGTGAGCGACCTGTTCCCGCACGTCGGGGCGTGCGCCGACGACCTGGCCGTCATCCGCTCCGTCACGTCGAACTTCTCCGAGCACACGAACGCCAACTACTTCATCCACAGCGGTAGCGGCCTGCAGGGGCGGCCGAGCGTCGGCAGCTGGGTGACGTACGGCCTCGGCAGCGAGTGCCGCGACCTGCCGGGGTTCGTCGTCCTCGGCAGCGGCATGATCCCGCCCGGCGGCGTGGACTGCTTCGGCAGCGGCTTCCTCCCGGCGTCGTACCAGGGGTCGCTGTTCCGCCACGGGTCGCAGCCGGTCGCCGACCTCACCCCGCCAGGCGGCGCCAGCCCGCGCAGCCGGGCCGCCCAGCGCGACCTCATCCGCACCCTCGACGCCCGCAGCCGCGAGCGGTTCGGCGCGGCCGACGCGGTGGAAGCCGCGATTGCGAACTACGAGCTGGCGTTCCGGATGCAGACCGCCGTGCCCGAGCTCGCCGACCTGAGCCGCGAGACGGACGAGACGAAGAAGCTGTACGGCCTCGACGACCCGAAGACTGAGGTATTCGGCCGGCAGTGCCTGCTCGCGCGCCGGCTCGTCGAGCGCGGCGTGCGCTTCACCGAGTTGCTGTGCCAGAACCTCGGCTTCGACCGGTGGGACCAGCACAGCAGCCTGAAGACCGGCCACGAGACGAACGCGAGGGCGGTGGACAAGCCGATCGCCGGCCTGCTGACGGACCTGAAGCGGCGCGGCCTGCTCGACCGCACGCTCGTGCTGTGGGGCGGCGAGTTCGGCCGCACGCCGGTGGCGCAGGGCTCCGACGGCCGCGACCACAACCCGTTCGGGTTCACGATGTGGCTGGCCGGCGGCGGCACGAAGGGCGGCACCGCGTTCGGCGCGACGGACGAGTTCGGCTACCACGCGGTGCAGGACAAGGTGCAGGTCCACGACGTGCACGCGACGCTGCTGCACCTGCTGGGCTTCGACCACACGAAGCTGACGCACCGCTTCGGCGGCCGCGACATGCGGCTGACGGACGTCCACGGCGAGGTGATTCGGGGTGTCATCAAATGACCAATGCCTAATGACCCACCAATGACCAAGGGAAGAACTCGGCTGTCTTCCTTGGTCATTGGTGGGTCATTGGCCCTTGGTCATTTCCTAGAAGCCGGGCCCGCCCATGCCTCCGCCCGGCCCGCCCATCTGGCGGCCGAGCAGCGCCTTGTCGTCGGCGCTCTTTACCGGCCGCTTCTTGTACTGCGCCGTCGGCGGGTTGTTGAACCGGGCCTCGTCGGCCGGGAGGACGACCTCCTCCTTCGGCTTGAACATGAGCCCGTGCTTGTCGTGGTGGCAGCCGGCCGACGCCGCGACGAGCGCGACCGCGAGCCCGAGCACCGCCGGCAGCTTGCCCCGCATGTGGTTCCCCGACGTCCGTTCCGCTGTGTGGAGTCGGGGGCCGTATACCACCGCCGCCGCCGGGTGCAAGCCGAACCCCGGCGGCGGGTGCGGACGACCGAGCGGCGCCGCGGGCGGCGTCAGCCGCCGCCGAGCTTCTTCAGGTCATCGAGGTTGGCCTGGCAGTAGGGGCAGCCGACCACGGTGAGGTGAAACGTCACGTAGTCCAGCAGCTCCGGGTCGCCGGCGCCGAGGAGGTAGCCGCCGAGCTGGTCGCGGCCGGGGCAGCTGACGCGCTCGCGCCGCCAGATCGCGCCGACGGTGTGCTCGCCGCGGTCCTCCTCCTCGCGCACCGCGTCGAGGACGCGGCGCAGCTCGGCGGACGCGCGCACGGCCCGCTCCACGGCCGCCAGCTCGGCCTCGGGCAGGGCGTCGTGCAGGTAGTCCCGCAGCATCTGCCGGGTCACGTCGGACGGCTGCATGACAGTCTTCGGGAGTTGGGTGCCTCTGGGAGTCTACTCCCGCGGCTCGACCCGCCAAGTCAGCGGCGTCGTGCGCGACATCGCCGACAGGCCCAGGAGCGTGTCGCGGGCGTCGGGCGGCAGCAGCGGGACCACGCCCTGCACCACGCCGGCCACGCGCCGCAGCCGCGGGCGGTTCTCCGGGATCGGCAGGTCCGCCTTCTGCAGGCCGCTCACCGTGATGACGGCACCGCCCGGCCCGGCCTTGTCGCGCAGCTCCGTCCGCAGGGCGGGAATCTGCGACCCGGCCACGAACGCCATCAGTTCCAGCTTGCCGGCCGCCGCGTCGTCCGGCGTCTCGCCGGCACGCATCTTCTTCGCCCGGTCGCGGAGCAGCGCCGCGGCCTGCTTCTCGTCGGTGCTCTCCAGCACGTCGCGGAACTGCTCGACGCCGCGGCGGCTCAGGGTGATGCGGTAGCCGTTCGGGAGCGGCGCGAGCTCCACGAGCGGGGCCACGAGCCGGGGCGGCGGCGCGACCTCCGGGAGGGCGTCCGGGTCGGCCAGGGCGAGCGCGAGAGTCAGGGTTGCGAACATCGTCCGGCCTCCGCCGCGGGTCGTGGCGCTTCCCGAACTTTACAAAGCGCCAGTTGTCCAACCGCGGCGCCGGGAAAACCGACCCCGCGGCGGCATTTTATGCTAAGGTTTCGGGTTTGTCGCATTTACAGGGGCGGTAGCGGTTGGTACAAATCGAGGTGTTGGGAGCACTGCCCCGGTCGCGCCGTCGCCCCCCCGCCTGCGCGGCCGTCACTCAGCCCCGAGACGCCCACATGAGCGCCCGTCTTACCCGTCCGTTCGCGGCCGCACTCGTGTTGGCCGCCTTCGCCGCCGGCGCCCCGCGTGCCTCGGCCGAATTCGTCTTCCTCACGTACAACGGCACGTCCGGGAACCCCGGCATCAGCAACAACCGCCTCGCGGCCGAGGCGGGGCCGTTCTACTGGACGCAGAACCAGCTGCCGCCGAACAGCAGCTTCCCGCCGCCGACGGCCACGTTCTGCCTGGAGCTCAACGCCGGCCCGCCCGTGCAGACGCTGCCGGCCCCCGGCACCACGGTCGAGTTCGGCGTGTTCAGCCTGAACAAGGCGCCGTCGCCGGCCGCGGCCAACGCCAACCTCATCGCCGAGTTGTACGGCAAGTACTACGACACCGCCTGGAACAGCAGCTCGTTCAAGACCAGCGGGGTGACCGACGCCTCGATCTCGTTCCAGATCGCCCTGTGGGAGCTGATCTACGACGGCAAGTCGAACAACCTGACCACCGGCAACTTCTACCTGCCGGACGCCACGTACACGGCCGCGGTCAACGCCCAGAAGATGCTCAACAGCCTGACCGCGACCGGCGACGCCTCGTACTTCTCGAAGAAGTACGCCGGCTACGAACTGGTGGCGCTGGTGGCCCCGGCGTCGTCGGTGGGCGGCAAGCAGACGATGGAGGTGCAGGACCAGATCACGATGCGGCAGGTCGGCGCCGTGCCGGCCCCCGCCGGCGCGCTGCTCGGCGGCATCGGCGTCGTGGCCCTGCTCGGCCGGTCGCGCCTGCGGCGGAAGCCGGTGCCGGCGTAGCCGGACCGTGGGGCACGTGTTCGACGTGCCTTGCCCGCCCCGTCCGGGCGCCTCATCCCGGCGCGTTTTACACGTGCCCCCCGCACGACACCCGGAGCCGTGGTAACCCCACGGCTCCGCTCGCGTTCCGGGAATCGCGCCGAAATTCGCCAATTCTTCTTGAAAACCGCTGCCCCGCGCCGCAAGTTAATTCCTGCTGAGATTCCGCGGCGCGAGCTCTCTCATCTCCCACTCCGGCGCCCCCACGGAATCGTGACGACGGACTCCGGTCCGTTTCGGTCCTCTCTCCCATCTCTCCGAGTCCGGCACCCACAAGGCCGAGCGATCGGTCTGTGCCCTCGTTTTCCCCACCCCGATCGGCTCCCCCGTTCCCGCATGGAGTTGTGCATGACGTCGTTCGCTCGCCCCGGGACCCGCCGCGGGTTCACGCTCATCGAGCTGCTGGTGGTGATCGCCATCATCGCCATCCTCATCGGCCTGCTCCTCCCGGCCGTGCAGAAGGTGCGTGAGGCCGCCGCCCGCGCCAAGTGCCAGAACAACCTCAAGCAGTGGGCGCTCGCCGCCCACAGTTACCAGGACACCGCCGGCGGCCTGCCGCCGGCCATGGTCGTGCCGGGCGCCACCTTCAGCACCGCCCCGGACAACACCACCGGGTACGGGCCGAACTGGATCACCCTCATCCTGCCGTACATCGAGCAGGCGCCGCTGTACAACCAGCAGGTGACGAGCATCACGTCGTGGCTCAACAACGTGAACACCGACCACAACTGGCGGCTGGTCCGGACGGCGACCTTCAACTACGCGCAGTGCCCGTCGGACCCGCGGAACACGACGCCGTACGGGGGCGCCGGCGGTAGCTGGGTGCGCGGCAACTACGCGGCGAACCTGGGGCCGACCGGGCAGGAGGCCAACGACGGCGGCTCGACCTCGTTCGCCCTCACGGTCAACGGCGTGACCACGTCGCTCAACGGCCGCGGGCCGTTCTGGTTCACCACCCGGGCGCCGCACAAGTGCATGACCATCCAGGGCATCCAGGACGGCAGCTCGAACACGATCATGATGTCGGAGGTGCTGTCGGGGTTGAACGCCGCCGACAGCCGCGGCGTCTGGGCGATGGGCCACATCGGCGCCAGCAGCATCGGCTCCTACGGCAAGGGGGCGGCGCTGACGCCGAACGCCAAGAACGACCTGTCGGACATCATCACCACGTGCCCGGGCTCGGCCGCGGCGGCGCTGAACCTGGGGTGCGCCAACGGGAGCAACACCGTGGCGACGGCTCGCAGCGCCCACACCGGCGGGGTGAACGCGGCGATGGGCGACGGCACCGTGCGGTTCATCCGCGACAGTATCTCCCAGCTGGCGTTCTACCAGCTCGGCAGCGCCCAGGACGGCCAGCCGATGCCGGCCGACGCGAACTGAGTCGGGCAGCCGAAGGTATCGTGGGCGGGCCGACGCCCCGCCGCACTCGGGCCGGCCCCCTCGGGCCGGCCCCTGTCATTTCCCGCCCGCGAACCCGACCGCCTCGTCCCGGAAGTCTCGCGGCGCGGACGACTTTCCGGCCGGCCGGCCCGTCGCGCCGGGGCGGGCGGCGGTTACACTACTGGTGTCCGTCGCCCGCCCCCGCCGACCCGCGTATGCCCGACCTGATTGCCCAGGGACCGCAGCCGGAGAACCACTGGCGCCGCCGGCTGCCGGCCGGCCCGGTCGTGCTCGGCCGCACCCCCGACGCGTGGGGCGCCGCGTGGGAGCCGTTCCTGTCGCGCCGGCACGCCGAGCTGGAATGGACCACCGGCCGCCTCCACGTCCGCCCGAGCGCCGCCGCCCCCAACCCCGTCTTCCGCGACGGCGACCCCGCGCCCGGGCCGTTCGAGCTCGCCCTCGGCGCGGCGTTCGTCGTCGGCCGCACCACGTTCACGGTCGTGCCGGACGCGCCGAGTTCGTCCGAGCCCGGGGCGCGGCACGAGTCGCTGACGGTGGCGCACGGCGACCTGGCGCACCTGCCGTTCCGCGACGCCCCGCACCGGCTCGACGTGCTCAGCAAGCTCCCCGACGTGATCGCCGGCGCCGCGTCCGACCCCGAGCTGTTCGCCGGCGTGTGCGAGATGCTGCTGGCCGGCCTGCCGCGCGCCGACGCGGTGGCGCTGGTGGCCGCGGAGGTCGGCGCGGTCGAGCTGTTCGGCCCGGCCGGGAGCGTGCCCGAGGCGCCGGTGCGGGTGCTGCATTCCGACCGCCGCCGCGCCGCCGACGGCCCGTTCGCCCCGAGCCGCAAGCTGGTGGTGGAGGCGGTGGCGGCCCGCGAGGCGACCGTGCTGCACGTCTGGCGCGACCCCAGTCGGGCGCACGAGCCGGCGGCCGACTTCACGGTCCAGGGCGGGTTCGACTGGTCGTTCTGCACGCCGGTCGGGGGCGAGGCGTGCCGCGGCTGGGGGCTCGTCGCCGCCGGCCGGTTCACCACCGACGACGCCCCGACGCCGACGTTCCCCGCGGCCGACCTGCGCGACGACGTGAAGTTCGCCGAGCTGGTGGCGGACATCCTGAGTTCGTTGCGGCAGGTGCAGGTGCTGCGCGAGCGGCAGGGCGTGTTCCGCCGCTTCTTCTCGCCGGGCGTGCTGCACGTCGTCGCCGGCCGCGACGCCGCCCGCGCCCTGGAGCCGCGCGAGGCCGACGTGACCGTGCTGTTCTGCGACCTGCGCGGCTTCTCGCGCACCGTCGAGGAGGCGGCCGGCCAGCTGCTCGGCGTGCTGACGCGGGTGAGCGCCGCGCTCGGCGTGATGACGCGGGCCATCGTGGAGAACCGCGGGGCGATCGCCGACTTCCTCGGCGACGCGGCGATGGGCTTCTGGGGCTGGCCGCTGGACGACCCGGCGAAGGTGGAGAACGCGTGCCGGGCGGCGCTGGCGATCCGCGCCGGGTTCGAGGCGGTGAGCGCCGACCGGTCGCACCCGCTGTTCGGCTTCCGCGCCGGCATCGGCATCGCCACGGGCCGTGCGGTCGCCGGCGGGATCGGCACCGCGGAGCAGGCGAAGGTGGGCGTGTTCGGCCCGGTGGTGAATTTGGCGTCACGCCTGGAAGGCATGACGAAGCCGCTGCGGGTGCCGATCCTGTTGGACGAGGCGACGGCGGCGGCGGTTCGGGCGCACCTGCCGGCCGACGTGGCCCGCGTGCGCCGACTGGCGCGGGTGAAGCCGGCCGGGCTGGAGACGCCGCTGGACGTGAGCGAGCTGGTGCCGCCCGCCGCCGACGCGGTACTGACCGACGCACATCTCGCGGACTACGCCGCGGCGCTGGAGGCGTTCGTGGCCGGCGACTGGGCCGTGGCCTACGACCGGCTGCACCGGCTGCCGCCGCGCGACCGCGGCAAGGACTTGCTGACGGGCTTCATTTTGCAGCACAACCACGCCCCGCCGCCCGGCTGGGACGGCGTCGTGCCGCTGGCGGTGAAGTAGGGCTCGCCGGTAGAATGGCGTCGTCCGTGGAGGATACCCGCATGTCCGCACTCACGCTCCCCGCGCCGCCGCCGGCCCCGCCGGCCGACCCGTTCGCACACCTGCCGCCGGTCGCGCCGCTCCGCTGGACGCGGGAGGAATACTACCGCCTCGCCGAAGACGGCTTCTTCGCCGGCAAGCGGGTCATGCTCATCGACGGAGAAATCCTGACCATGGCGCCGCACAACGAGCCCCATGCATGGGGCGTACTGAACACCCAAATGGCCCTCCTAACGGCGCTTGGTGGCGGGTACTCCTGCCGGTCGCAGTTACCCCTGAACCTCGGGCAGACCTCCGACCCCGAACCGGACGTGGCTGTAGTCGCCGGCCCGCGCCCGCGCCAACCCGGCCCACACCCCACGACCGCGCTGCTGGTCGTGGAAGTGTCCGACAGTTCGCTCGCCTACGACACCGGCGACAAGGCCAGCCTCTACGCCGCCGGCGGCATCGCCGACTACTGGGTCGTCGATCTCGTCCACAACCGCCTGATCGTGTTCCGCGACCCGAAGCCGGACGCCGCCGCGCGCTTCGGCCACGGCTACACGAGCATCCGCTACCTCGGCCGCGCCGACACCGTCGTCCCCCTCGCAGCCCCCGACTCGCCCGTCGCCGTCGCCGACCTGCTGCCGTAGCGGCGTGGCAATTCGGCTCACCACGCCGGGCCGAGTTTGCCGATCTTACCGCGGGTGCCGATTCCACCGCGGGGGCGGCGATGCGCCGGGGGGCGACCTCCTATGCCTGGTTGACACTGCTCGCGCTCGCGGCCGGGTGCCACCACGCCCGCACGTGCTCCGCACCCACCCGCGCCGCCGTCGAGCTGCCGACTGGGCCGCGGCAGCCGGTCGAAGTGGACACGACAGCGGTGACCGGAGCCACGACGCCGGCGCGGCCCGCGACCGTGCGGCGGCTCACCGCCGCGGAGTGCCGCGTGCTCGCGGCGCAGAACGCACCCTTCGCCGACGACCTCGACAAGCACCCGGACAACAGCGGCCCGAGTCACCCGCGGCTGTGCCCGAAGAAGGCTGACAAGGCCGCGTGCGCCCGGCTCGTCCGCGGGTACGCCGCCGACGAGCTCCGCAACCGCGCCGCCGCCGACGCCCTCGACGACTTCTACAAGCTCGCCCGCGCCGAGGCCCAGTTCGACCTCCTCGTCGCCGCCCGCGCCGAAGTCGCGGCGCGGCTCGCGGAGGCCGACGCCGCCGCGAAGCACGGCCTGCGCGACCGCGGCGACGCGCTGCGCTCACAGCTGCACGAGCTCGACGCGCAGCTCGGGCAGCTCGGCGGGGGCATCGGGGCGCTGAACGCCAGCCTCCGCGGCCGGCTCGGGCTCGACGCCGCCGACCCCACGCCGCTCGGCCCCGCCGACCCGCTCCGCGTCCGCGGCGACGACGTGGACGCCGCCGAGGCCGTCCGCACGGCTCTTCACTACCGGCCGGACTTGAACTTCCTCCGATCGCTGATCGGCTGCCGCGACGGCAGTGACAGCGGGCTGTCGCAACAGGCGCTGACGAGCGTCAACCCGCTGCTCGCCGCCGCGAGCGGGCACCCGCTCGCGGCGCTGCTGATGGCACTGTGCGGGAAGGACGACGGCTCCGGGGACCGGCTGGCGTCGGCGCTCGCGGGGCGCGAACGGCAGGCGGAAGCGGAGGTGCGGGCGGCGGTGGCGACGCTGCACGGCCACCGCGCCGCGGTCGGCGCGCGGGCTGCGGCGGTGACGGACGCGGCGGCGCGGGTGGCCGACCTGGAGAAGCAGGCCGCGGCCGGGGTGTCGGTGCAGGCCGAGCTGATGGCGGCGCGGCTGGAGCTGCTGAAGGCCCGCGGGGCGCTGCTGGAGGCGGCGGCCGACTGGCACCGGGCCGAGGCCCGGCTGCGGCAGGCGATGGGGACGCTGGTGCGCGAGTGACTCGGCGGGCTACTTCGTCGGGGCGTAGGACAGCAGGATTTCGGTCCGCGGCGGGTCGGGCCGGCGGTGCAGGGTCAGGCTCAGGGCGAAGTCGCCACGCTTGCCGCCGGCCTCCGTTATGAGCGCCTGGTAGACCCGCGTCCGCCCCTCACCCTTCGCCCGCGGGAAGTTCCAGTCGATCACGGTCACCGTCTGCCGGAGGCCGCTCTGTTGGTGGTGCTTCGTGCCGGTGAACAACCCGGTCGTCGAGTTCTTCTCGACCGGGTCACCGAGCCCGAGTCGGCCCCAGTACCACACGGCCACTTTCTCGGCGTCGTCGTCGGTCACCAGTGCCGCGGTCCAGGCCTTCGCCTCCCCCTTCTTCGGCAGCCCGGCGTTGGCCAGGCCGTCCTTCGCCCCGGGGTAGCGGAAGTCTTCCGGCACCGGCACGCCGGCGATCTCGTCGGCGACGGCCGGGGCTGAGACGACGAGGGCCGCTGTGATCAGACCCGGCACGACGGCGCGGAACATCGGGCACCTCGGGTGGGAGATCGGTTACGCCCCGAACAGCCGCCGCAGCGGCTCGCCGGCGGCAAGGCGGTGGGGGCGGCCGGCCTGGTCGAACACCTCCGCCGCCGGGTCCAGGCCGAACCGCCAGAAGATCGTCGCCGCCAGGTCGCCGGGCGTCACCGGGTCGCGGGCCGGGTACGCCCCCAGCCGGTCGCTCGCGCCGTACACCGCGCCGCCCGTCACGCCGCCGCCGGCGAACAGCACCGTGTAGCAGTCCGGCCAGTGGTCGCGGCCGCCGTCGCGGTTCACCCGCGGCGTACGGCCGAACTCGCCCATCGCCACCACCAGCGTGCTGTCCAGCAAGCCCCGCGCGTCCAGGTCTTCGATCAGCGCCGACAGGCCTTGATCGAACTGCGGCAGCAGGTGCGTGCGGTGCTGGTTGGCGCCCTTGAAGTGCGCGTCCCAGTTCTGGCCCTGCTGCTTGAAGTCGTACACGGTCACGAACGGCACGCCGGCCTCGACCAGCCGGCGGGCCAGCAGGAAGTTCTGGCCGCGCATCTGCCGGGCGACGCCGAGCTCGGCGCCGTTGCCGCCGCCGCCGCCCTCGCCGACCGCCGCCGGCGCGGCGCCGAACCCGTACCGCTCGCGCACCCGCGGCGGCTCGCGGAACACGTCGGCGGCGCCGCGCACGGCCTCCGCTTCGAGCAGCCGGTACGCCGTCTCGTACACCGCGGCCGGCTTGCCGAGCGTGTCCAGCAGGCGGCGGCGCTCGCCGAGGCGGGCGGGGCTCACGTCGGCGGCCGGCTTCAGCGCGCCGGCGCGGTACTCGCGGGTGGCCGCGTCCACGTCCACCCACAGCGGGTCGTAGGCGCTGCCGAGGAACCCGCCGCCCTGGCACGGCGTCGGCACCACGTTGTGGAACGGGAACGGCAGCGACGCGAACGGCACGTCCACGCCGCGGCCGCGGGTCATGTAGGCGACGGCGCTGCCGTAGCTCGGGTACACCTGCGGCTGCGGGGCGAACAGTTCGCGGTCGGGGCCGTCGAGCGGCCGGCCGGTCAGGGCGTGGATCGAGGCCGAGTCGTGTAGCCGGGCCGCGTGCGTGACGCTGCGGACGAGCCCCACCTTGTCCATCACCCGGGCCATCCGCGGCAGGTGCTCGCACACGCGGAGGCCGGGCACGCTCGTGGCCACCGACCGGAACTCGCCGCGGACCTCGGCGGGGGCGGTGGGCTTCAGGTCGAACGTGTCGAGGTGGCTGGGGCCGCCGTAGAGGAAGACGAGGACGCAGGCGCGGATCGGCTTCGGGGCGGCGGTCGGCGGCGCGGCGGCGCGGGCTTCGAGGAGGCCGCCGAGGTTCAGGCCGAGGTAGCCGCCGGCGCCGAGGTGTAGCAGCCGGCGGCGGGTGAGGAGGGCGGACACGGGCGGCTCCCCGGGAGAGTGGGGCGGGTCACTTGACGCGGTCGTAGTCGTCCACCACGCCGTCGGGCTTGTGGAGCGTCAGTCGGTTGCCGGCCAGCACCGCCCGCACCCGCCACGTCTTCGGCTGGCCGCGGTCGTTGCCGGTGATCTCCATCGTCTCGCCGTCCAGGAAGCGGAACCGGTCCTCGACCTTCTGGACGTTGCGCGACTGGAGCACGCCGGCGGCGTACACCTCGACCGGCGCCTCGCGCTTGAGGACGCCGCCGGGCTCGATCTCGATCAGGCCGGACACGTCGGTCCGCGGCGGCACCGGCTGGCCGTTCTGGCGGACGTGCTGCCAGATGCCGACGAGCCGGGCGGAGGCCTGATCGGGCGTGACCGGGCGGGTGCAGGCGGGCAGCGCGAGCAGGACCAGGCCGAGCAGCCAGGCGGGGCGGACCATCGCGGCCTCGGAGTGCGGGTGGGTTGAGGCTACCGCGGCGGCGGGCGGCCGTCAAACGGCAAGCCGAGATCGGGGGGGAGGGGCGACGCCGGCGGTCAGCCGGCGGGGGGCGGGGTCTTCGCGGCCGGCAGCGGGTTGGCCTGCTCGAACGCGGTGATCTTGTCCTTGCGCCGCTGGTGCCGGCCGGCCTCGAAATCGGCGGTCAGCCACGCCCGCACCATCCGGTCGATGACCTCCTCGCCGATCAGGTCCGCCGACAGGCACAGCACGTTCGCGTCGTTGTGCCGGCGGCTCATCTCGGCGTCGAGGGCGTCGCGGCAGTTGGCGGCGCGGACGCCGGCCACCTTGTTCGCCGCGATGCACATGCCGTGGCCGGTCGCGCACAGCAGGATGCCGCGGTCGGCCGCCCCGCCGGCCACGGCCTTCGCCACCACGAACGCGAAGTCCGGGTAGTCGCAGCCGGCGGGCGCGTCCGTGCCGTGGTCGGTGACCTCGTGGCCGAGTTCCTTCAGGAGGCTCACCACCCGGTACTTCACGGCCACGCCCCGGTGGTCGTTGCCGACGGCTACTCGCATGCGTCCACCCACTCCTTCAAGAACCGTCCCACGTGCTCCCGGATCCGCCGGGCGCAGTCCCGATAGACCTCCGGCCCCGCGCCGATGGGGTCGTCCAGGTCGGCGTCGCCGCACAGCAGCCGGGCCGCCGGGCCGACCCCGGGGTACCGCACCGCCAGGGCGTGGGCGTGCGACCGGGTCATGGCGATGATCTCGTCCGCGGCGGCCAGCAGCTGCGGGTTCACCGGCCGGCTGCGGTGGTCGGCGATGTCGGCGCCGAACTCCGCGGCCGCCGCCACCGACAGGTCCGACGCCGGCCCGCCGCCGTACGCCGCCACGCCCGCCGACAGCAGCCAGAAGCCCTTCGCCGGCAGCGCGTCCGCCGCGCAGCCGAGCCGCTCCGCCAGCAACGCCTTGGCGATCCCCTCGGCCAGCGGGCTGCGGCAGGTGTTGCCCGTACACACGAACAACACGATCCGCGCCGCCAGCCGCTCCACCTCGTCCGCGCCGAAGTCGCCGGCCCGCGTGACTTGCCAGCCCGCGTCCGAAACCGTCACCTCGGTCGGCCGGCGGTCCGCTCTCAGCTCGCCGGAGCTCACCGCCAGTTGGACCGCGTCGCCGAACGGTTCCGCCGCCGCCATCGCCGTCGGCAGATGGGTCTCGCTCAGGAGCACCGGCCCCGGGAGCGCCGGCAGCAGCGCGTCCGTCAGCGCGTGCTCCGGGCAGCGGAAGCGGACCACGCCGTCCCGCGCCACCGCCTCCCACGCCGCCGCCGGCCAGCCCTCGGGGACCGCCTTCGGGTCCGCGGGCAGCGCCACCGTCAGGGGTGCCGGCCAGCCGCGGAACATCAGCCGGCGGGCGGCCGTCGGCACGCTCACCCCCAGCCGGGGCGGGTCGTCCGGGCCGTACACCAGCACCGCCGGGGCGGGGAGACTCGGGGCGACGGGCGAAGTCGGGTCGGCGAGGGCGACGTACCCGGAGTCGCCGGGATAAATCACCACCCGGCCGGCCGCCAGCTCGTCCCGCACCCGCCGGACGAAGTCCGACGGGTCGACGGTCGGGCTCCAGTCCAGGACCGTCGGGGGCATCGGGGCCGGTTCCGGGCGGGCCGGGGCGCAACGGGGCAGCGTGCGGGTAGTGTACGAAGGTGAGCGCGGGCGAACAAGGAAGGCGCCCCAGCGAGCCGACAGCCGTTCGGGGGTTAAGACCCGTTCCCGGCTCGATTTTCCGCTGGACCGGACGCGCCCGATCGCCGAAGATGGCAACACCTGCCGGGGCTCGCGCCCCACCGTTCCGCCCGGGACCACGTCCATGCTCAACCTGTTCGGAACCCCCCACCGCGACGGCGGCTTCTGCGACGGCCGCACCCGACGCGACTTCCTGACCATCGGCGGCACCCTGTTCGGCGGCGCCCTCGCGGCCCCGCACCTGCTCGCCGCCGAGGCCCGCCAGGGCACCCGCACGAGCCACAAGTCCGTCATCATGATCTACCTGCCGGGCGGCCCGCCCCACATCGACATGTGGGACATGAAGCCCGACGCCCCGGCGGAAGTGCGCGGCGAGTTCAACCCGATCGACACGAACGTCCCCGGCGTCCGCATCTGCGAGCACTTCCCGCTGATGGCGAAGATGATGGACAAGTTCGCCGTCGTGCGCTCGCTCGTCGGCAGCAGCGGCGACCACGACGCCTACCAGTGCATGACCGGCCGGCCGCGCACGCCCGCCAACAACGGCTACTGGCCCAGCTTCGGCGCGTGGGTGTCGAAGACGCAGGGCGGGGCCGACGCCGCCGTGCCGCCGCACCTCACGCTCATGTACCGCACCGGCGAGCAGCGCTGGGGCTACCCCGGCGACGGCGGCTTCCTCGGCCTCGCGCACGCCCCGTTCCGCCTCAGCGCCGGCCAGGGCACCGGCCCCGCCGACAGCATGACGCTCAAGGGCGTCACCCTGGAGCAACTCGGCGACCGCACGGCGCTGGTCCGCTCGCTCGACACCATCGACCGCCGCATCGACCGCAGCGGCCTGATGGACGGCATGGACACGTTCAACCGGCAGGCGCTCGACATCCTCACGTCGTCGAAGCTGAAGGACGCGCTCGACCTGCGCAAAGAAAGCCCGAAGACGCTGGAGCGCTACGGCTTCGACGACCCGGCGTTCGAGCGCGACGGCGCCCCGCGGATGGTCCGCAACTTCTGCCTGGCCCGGCGGCTGGTCGAGGCCGGCGCCCGCGTGGTGACGCTGAACTTCACCCGCTGGGACTGGCACGGCGGCGACGGGAAGAACTTCGTGCAGGGGAAGAAGGACATGCCCTTGCTCGACCGCGGCGTCACCGCCCTGGTGAACGACCTGCACGACCGCGGGCTCGACAAGGACGTGACGGTGCTGGTGTGGGGCGAGTTCGGCCGCACGCCGCGGCTGAACAACATGGCCAGCCGCGACCACTGGCCGCAGCTGAGCACCTGCCTCCTGGCCGGCGGCGGGATGCGGACGGGGCAGGCGATCGGCTCGTCGAACCGGCTCGGCGAGTACGCCGTGGAGCGGCCGATCACCCACCAGAACGTGTTCGCCACGCTGTACCACAACCTGGGCATCGACCTGAACCCGATCCGCGAGTTCGACCCGAACGGCCGGCCGCAGTACCCGATCGACCCCGGCACCCCGGCGATCCGCGAGCTGGTTTGACTTCGCCTTCTTCGGGCGAGCCGGGGCGTCATCCCCCGGCTCGCCGCGCTTCCGCTCCCCCGCCAGCCACACCCGACAGACCATCTCCGCCGCCCGCAGCGCCTGCGCGGGCGTACCCCCGGCCATGACGCCGCGCAGCGCCTGCACGGCGCCGCCGACGCGGGCGTCGTCGTCCAACTCGCCTAGCGCGTCGGCGAGCGGCGGCAGGTCCGGGAGAGCGTCGAGGGTGGCGGTCATGGCAGCACCCGGGGAAGGGGGCGATATAGTGAACAAAAGTTCAATAACCTCCCGAACAGGGGTCGTCAAGAAAATCGGCGTGGATTCTCGGTCGGCGATGCGAGTCTGAGAGCGGGGCCCGCCGGCGTTCTATACACCCCCACGGCAACCCGGGCTTCGCGCCGCGGCGGAAGGCGGGTAAACGGGCGCCCCTCGGCAGGAGGCGGCGGATGCGCAAGCTGATGTGGTGGGTCGGGGTGCCGGCGGCGGTGGCGGTGGTCGGCGCCGCGTGGGTGACGGTTTTCCCGAGCGAGTCCGGGGCGGGGTGAACCCCCGTGGGCTGCGGCCCGGCCGGCGGTCTGCCGGCCTTCGACCCCTGGATTTATCAGCGCCCCGTGTATCAGCCCCCGCCGCGGCCGGCGCCCGTCAGGCCGGCACCGGTTCGGCCGGCGCCGGTGGTCGTAAGGCCGCCGGAGGTGCGGCCGGTGGCCGTGCCGCCGCCGGAATCGCTGGGGGTGAAGCTGGAAGTGCCGGCGGTGGTGGTGCCGCCGCCGGCGGAGCTGGGGATCGAGCTGAAGTAGCGCCGCTCTCAGTTCGCGGCCGCGGCGGTCGGCGACGGCGTCGGGGCGTGGAGCCCCGAGCCGCCCGCGAACGCCGGCAGCGGCGCCGACGGGTTCGCCAGCGCCGCGTCGGCCTGGCCGAGCAGGTCGCGGATGGTGCGGCGGAAGCCGTCGTACTGCGTCTGGAGGTTGTCGCGCTCGGTGGTGCGGGCGCGGAGGTCGGCGCGGGCCGCGTCCTTCTGCGCCCGCTCGGCCGCGGCCGCCGCGTTCGCCTGTTCGAGCTGCCGCTGCTGCTGGTTCAGCTTCTCGTGCGCCTGCACCAGCTGCGCCCGGAAGTTGTCCCGGGCCGACGCCGCGGCGCGGAAGTCCTCTTCGAGCCGCTGCACCTTCGCGTCCGTCGCGGCGGGGTCGCCGACGCCGGGCGCCTTGGCGCAGCCGTAGATGCCGAGCAGGGCGACGAGGAGGAAGCCGAGAACCTTGTGTGATCGCGTCATGGCCGGTCTCCGGCAGCGGGGAAGGTCGTGGCGGCGGGTATCGACCTATCTTCTCTCGGCCGCCCGGAGCCCCCGAATTACGCAAATCCGCCCGCTTCCCGGACCGGTACAGCTTCCCCCGCCCCCCGCCAGCCGCGCCAGCCGGCAGAACCCGACCCGCGGACCGGGCGCGGGTCCGGGCCCGACTCGTCCCAACTCCTTGCTCCGGCGCAACCCCTGCCGTAGCATCGCCGGATCGGACCCGCCGCCGCGAGGCCCCTCTCCATGCCCTTCGCCTACGTCCAGGACCTGAACCCGCTCGGCAACCAGTTGCTCTCGACGGTCGTCGCGGCGCTGCCGGTGCTGGTCCTGTTCTACCTCCTCGTCGGCCGCCGCTGGCTCGCCAGCTGGGCCGGCGTCGCCGGCGCCGCCACCGCCATCCTGATCGCCTGGCTCGTCTACAAGATGCCGGTGGAGCAGGCGTCGTGGTCGTTCCTGTACGGCGCCGCGTTCGGGCTGATGCCCATCGGCTGGACCGTGTTCGCGGCGATGCTCCTGTACAACGTGACGGTCGAGACCGGCCAGTTCGCGGTGATCCGCCGCAGCATCGGCGGCCTGAGCGGCGACGCCCGCGTGCAGGCGGTGCTGATCGGCTTCGCGTTCGGCGCCTTCATGGAGGGCGCCGCCGGGGCCGGGTCGCCGGTGGCCATCTGCGGCGCGATGCTCGTCGGCCTCGGCGTGCCGCCGTTCCGCGCCGCGGTGCTGTGCCTCATCGCCAACACCTCGCCGGTCTGCTACGGCGGTCTCGGCGTGCCCATCCTCACACTCGGCAACGTCACCGGCATCGACCCCGCGACCGTGAGCGTGATGTGCGGCCACCAGCTGCCGCTGCTGTCGTGCCTGGTGCCGCTGTACATGGTGCGGTGCATGTGCGGCTGGCGCGACACGTTCGCGGTGTGGCCGGCGCTGCTGGTCGGCGGCGGGTCGTTCGCGGCGTTCCAGTACGTGTTCGCCACGTTCCACGCGTGGGTGCCCGGCGTGTACATCTGGCCGCTGACCGACATCGGCGGCGGCCTGTTCTCGCTCGTGACGCTGGCGCTGTTCCTGAAGTTCGTGTGGAAGCCGAAGGACGAGTGGCGCTTCCCCGCGGAGGGCGACGGCGCCATCCCGAAGCCCGCGCAGACGGCCCCGCACGACCCGCACGCCGAGGCCGCGGTCGCGGAGGCGAAGCGGCTCCTCGACTCGTCGTTCCGCAACCCGCACGCCGAGATCCCGCTGACGGCGCGGAGCGTCGCGGTGGCGTGGTCGCCGTTCCTGGTGATGGCGGCGTTCCTGGCGGCGGCCGGCGTGGTGCGCGGCGCCGAGACGGACGCCAAGCGGGCGCTGGAGGTGGGGCCGCTGCGGACCTATTACGAGTTCGAGGTGCCGACGCTGCACAAGCAGGTGGAGCGCGCCGACCGGCTGCTGCCGCCCGGGGCCGTGGGCGACGCCCGCAAGGAGGCGGCGGTGTTCAAGCTGCCGTGGGTGACGGCCCCCGGCACGGCGGTGTTCCTGGCGGCGCTGGCGTCGATGGCGTTCCTGCGGATGAGCGGCGCGCAGGTGGCCGGCGTCTTCCGCAAGACGGCGGTGCAGATGAAGATTCCGATCCCGACGATCGCGCTGATGCTGGGCCTGAGCTACGTGACGAAGTACGCCGGCGTGGACGCGACGCTGGGGGTGGCGTTCGCCGAGACGGGCGTGCTGTACCCGTTCTTCGCGGCGATGCTGGGCTGGCTCGGCGTGTTCCTGACCGGCACCGACGCCGGCAGCAACGCCCTGTTCGGCAGCTTGCAGAAGATCACGGCGACGGAGGTGTTCAACAACCACCCGGCGGCGCTGTCGAACCTGACGCTGGAGCAAACCCAGGTACTCGTCTGCACCGCGAACAGCACGGGCGGGGTGATGGGGAAGATGATCGACGCGCAGAGCATCTGCGTGGCGACGGCGGGGACGAACCAGCTGGGCCGCGAGGCGGACATCTTCAAGGCGGTGATCTGGCACAGCGTGTTTCTGGCGTGCGTGGTGGGCGCGCTGACGGCGCTGCAGGCGTTCGTGCCGCCGTTCACGCGGATGGTGCCGCACCCGTAATGGAATGGGGCCGGCCTGCGGACGTGTGTCGTGGCGCAGTCGCGCCGGCGGGCGTGCGCCGCGGTCACGCTCGCGGTGCTCGCCGGGTACGTCGCCGTCCGCGGGGCGGTGACGTGAGAGCCGGTCAGGCCGGCGACGCGGCGGGCGCCGGCGGTGGCGCCGGTGGCGCGGGTGGGGCCGGCGGGTGGGCGAACTGCGGGTTCGAGAACACCGCGAACAGTTCGCGCCAGAAGAAGTCGCCGCGCGGCACCTCGGCGTCGGCCGGCGGCGTCAGCGGCACCTCGTCCATGATGCTCGTCAGGAACGTCGCCTTCGCCACCAGCTCGGTGTGCACGAAGTCGCCGTCCGACTGGATCGGCACCCGCCGCAGGAAGTCGGTGCGGAACAGCTTGAACGGGCTCCCCACGTCGACCATCGGCACGCCGAAGAACCAGCCGACGAACACGCCGTACACCCGGTTGCGGAAGCCGGGCCACACCTCCGGCGGCTCCATCCGCATGCCGGCGAACAGCCGCCAGAAGCCGCGCCACAGCCAGCCCGCGGCCTGCGCCGGCAGCGGGGCGCGGCGGCCGCGGCGGGCGCCGCTGATCAGGTCGGCCTGCTTGCCGAGGATCTCGTCGCGCAGCTCGATGCGGTCGAGCATGCCGAACAGGTCGTGCGGCGTGAACGGGTAGTCGGGCGAGACGTAGCACAGCAGCGGCTGGTGCGCCTCGGCCAGCGCCGTGCGGAGGCAGGCGCCGAAGCCCTTGCGCGAGTCGTGCTTCAGGCCGCGGACGTGCGACACGCGGCCGGCGGCCATCGCCTCCACGACGGCCGGCGTGCGGTCGGTGCTGCCGTCGTCCACGACCAGGATTTCGTACGGCCGCTTGGCGCGGGCGAGGACGGCGCCCCACGCCGGCAGCATCTTTTCGAGCTTGTCGGCAGCGTCGTGGGTGGGCACCACGACGGTGACGCCGGGGCGCGGGGCGGTCGTCGGCTGGGCCATGAGGCGGCGGTCCGGGGTGGGCCGGCGTCGGCCGGCGGTCTGGGGATGAGGTACGGAACCGCGGCGGGCGTGGGTAGGCGGGCGGGTTGCGCCGGGCGTCCGCGGCCGGTATGATCCGGGCAGCCGTGGCCGGGCGTGGGAGGGGCGCGATGATCCGGGGCCTGCACGCGATGTTCTACACGTCGGAGGCGGACAAGACGCGGGCGTTCTTCCGCGACGTGCTCGGCTTCCCGGCGCACGATGTGGGCGGCGGCTGGCTCATCTTCGACGTGCCCGAGGCCGACCTCGGCTTCCACCCGGCCGGCGCCCCGCCGGAGGGCGCGCCGACGGGCACGCCGTCGATCTCCTTCTACTGCGACGACATCGCCGCGACGGTCACGGAGCTGACGGCGCGGGGCGCCGAGTTCACCGGCCCGGTGGAGGACCACGGCTACGGGCTGGTGACGTTCGTAAAGGTGCCGGGCGACTTCGCGGTGCAGCTGTACCAGCCGAAGTACGCGAAGGGGTGACCGTGCCCGTCACTCGGCCGGCGGGAAGTCACGGAACAGCTTCTTGAGCGCGGCGTTCGGCTTGGGCGGGTTCTCAATCGCCTCAACGAACGCGGCCCAGCCGTTCTCCGAAAGCGTGATGCGTTCCGGTTGCAGGTCCGCGTCTCCGAGCGGGATCACCCTCGCCTTCCGGATCACGATCTCGTTGTCACCGCGGATTTCGAGCAAGAGCGTGGCGTTGGCGAAGGCTCGCGGTAGGGTCACTCGCGCCTTGCCGTCCGTGATCCGGATTTCGTTGACTTGTGGCGGCATGGCGCACGCTCCTACAGGTACGAACTCACTGAGCACCGCTGAGCACCGCTGACTACCACTGTACCAGTGAGGGAATCGAGGTCAAGCCAATAGCCCTCAGAGGGATTGAGGGATTTTGGTCTTGGACCGTGAAACGCACCGCCTACACTGATGGGAGTATCGAGGTAAGCCGGCGAGGACCGCGGGATGGCGACGTGGAACGTGGTGCCGCTCGAGCGCGATCACGACCGCGCCGCCTTCTCCTGCGGCCAGCCGAGCCTGGACCGCTTCCTGAAGGAGTCGGCGCGACAAAACCAGGAGAAGGGTGTGAGCCGCACGTTCGTGCTGCTCCGCGACGAGGAGCCGCGGGTGTACGGCTACCACACCCTCTCGGCCGGCGAAGTCCACAAGGATGACCTCCCGCCGAAGTTGGCGAAGAAGTTGCCGAAATACCCGGTTCCGGTCGCCGTACTGGGTCGCCTGGCGGTCGACGTGTCGGTTCAACGGCAGGAACACGGGCGGCGGCTGTTGACCGACGCCCTTCGCCGAATCCTGTCGGCCGCGGACGTGGTGGGCATCTTCGCCGTCGTCGTGGACGCGATCGACGACCGGGCCGCCGCGTTCTACGCGCGCTTCGGATTCGAGCCGATTCCGGACGCACCGTCGCGGCTGCTCCTGCCGCTTGGCGTGATTCGCGGAGCCCAGCCGCGCAAGTCGTAGTTCGGTCCCCCACGTCCGACGGCGGCTCGTCGCCGACCCGGCCGGGTCGGTTGCCGGCCCCGCGCCGCCCGGCTATGCTGCGGCTCACCCTCACGCGAGAGCCCCCATGTTTCCGGCGATCCTCTCCCTCGCCCTCGTCGCCCCCGCGCAGCCGCCGGCCGACGCCGGCGTACTCCCCGCCGCCGCCGACGGCCGGCCGCTCAACCTCGACTTCGAGACCGGCACCCTCCAGGACTGGACCGCAGAAGGCGCCGCCTTCCGCGACCAGCCGGTGAAGGGCGACCTCGTCGCCGCCCGCCGCCCCGACATGAAGAGCCGCCACCAGGGGCAATTCTGGATCGGCGGCTACGAGAAGCACGGCGACAAGCTCACCGGCACGCTCACCAGCGTGCCGTTCAAGGTGACGCACCCGTTCGCCAGCTTCCTCGTCGGCGGCGGGCCGCACGAGCTCGAGACGTGCGTCGAGCTGGTGGACGTGGCCACGAAGGCCGTCTTCTTCCGTGCCGCCGGGCTCGAAGAGGAGGACCTGCGGCGCGTCGTCGTGGACCTGTCGAAGGTGCAGGGGAAGGAGATTCAGGTCCGCGTCGTGGACCGCCACACCGGGCACTGGGGCCACGTCAACTTCGACGACTTCCGCTTCCACGCGGCGCAGCCGAAGTTTGCCGCGCGGCCGCAGAAGGCGCCGCCGCCGAAGCAGGACGTGGTGGCGCACGCCGGCCTGGCGCCCGGGGCCGCGGCGAAGGCCATGACCGTGCCCCCGGGCTTCAGCGTGACGCTGTTCGCCGGCGAGCCGGACGTCCACCAGCCGATCGCCTTCTGCTTCGACGACCGCGGGCGGCTGTGGGTCGCGGAGGCGTTCACGTACCCGAAGCGAAACCCGCACCCCGGCCCGGTGCTGCCGGAGGCGCAGAAGAAGCTCGGCGACCGCATCCTGATCTTCGAGGACGCCGACGGCGACGGGAAGTTCGACAAGAAGACCGTGTTCATGGAGGGGCTGAACCTCGTCAGCGGGCTCGAAGTCGGCTTCGGCGGCGTGTGGGTCGGCGCGGCGCCGTACTTCCTGTTCATCCCCCACGACGAGGCGACGGACAAGGCCGGCGAGCCGCGAATCCTCCTCGACGGCTGGGGCTACCAGGACACGCACGAGACGCTGAACACGTTCGTGTGGGGCCCCGACGGCTGGCTGTACGGCTGCCACGGCGTGTTCACGCACAGCCGCGTCGGCAAGCCCGGCACGCCGGACAGGGACCGCTCGCCGATCAACGCCGGGGTGTGGCGCTACCACCCGACGCGGCACGTGTTCGAGGTGTTCGCGCACGGCACGTCGAACCCGTGGGGGCTCGACTACAACGCGCACGGCGAGTTCTTCGTCGAGGCGTGCGTCATCCCGCACATGTGGCACATCATCCAGGGCGCGCGCTACCACCGGCAGGGCGGGCAGCACTTCAACCCGTACACGTTCACCGACATCCAAACGATCGCGCTGCACCGCCACTACCAGGGCGCGACGCCGCACGCCGGCAACAACGTGAGCGACGAGGTCGGCGGCGGCCACGCGCACAGCGGCCTGATGTGTTACCAGGGCGGCCACTGGCCGAAGGAGTACCACGGCAAGCTGTTCATGGGCAACCTGCACGGCCACCGCATCAACGTGGACGTGCTGACGCCGAAGGGGAGCGGCTACGTCGCCGACCGCAACCCGGACTTCCTGAAGACGAACGACAAGTGGTCGATGCTGGTGAACCTCCGCAGCGGCCCGGACGGCAACGCCTTCGCCATCGACTGGTACGACAAGCAGATTTGCCACCGCAACGAGCCCGAAATCTGGGACCGCACGAACGGCCGCATCTACAAGATCAGCTACAAGGGCACGAAGACCGTCGCCGGGATCGACCTGAAGAAGCTGAGCGACGAGGAGTTGGTGAAACTCCAGCGGCACGAGAACGAGTGGTACGTGCGGCACTCGCGGCGCATCCTGCAGGAGCGCTACCGGCCCATCGATTTTCAGAAGGAACCGTTCCTCCGCACGTGGGATCAGTTCCAGGCGGTGTTGACACAACTCAAACCGATGCTGACGGACGAGAGCGAAGTCGTGAGGCTCCGCAGCCTGTGGCTTCTCAAAGTCATCGGCGAGCCGACGAACCTTCGCCTGACACCTGGGCAATACAAGGATTACCTGTCCAACGACCCCAACCCGCACGTCCGGGGGTGGGTGGCCCGAATCGGGTGGGAGGACCGCGAGACGTACGAGCGCCTGCCGGAGCGGAGTTCGACCCGCGGGGCCGAGATGCTCAAGGTGTTGATCGCCGGCGCGGACGACACCTCCCCCGTCGTCCGGCGGGCGACGGCCTCCGGCCTGATGCGGGCGCAGCCGCGCGAACGGTGGGACGCCCTGGGCAAGTTGTTGGACCACCCCGAGGACGCGGCCGACCACAACCTGCCGCAGCTGTACTGGTACGCGATGGAGCCGCTCGCCGAGGTGGACGCGCCGCGCGCCCTCAAGCTCGCCGCCGACGCGAAGGTGCCGCAACTCCTGCCGCTGATGGCGCGCCGCATCGGCGCCGCCGGCACGCCCGACGCCGTCGATTTGCTCGTGAAGTCGGCCGGCGACGCGACCGACGCCACGCGGCAGCTCGCGCTGCTGCGCGGCCTCCAGGACGGGCTCAAGGGGAAGCGGCAGTACCCGATGCCGGCCGCGTGGGAGGTGGCGTTCCCCACCTTGCTGAAGTCCACGAACCCCGACGTGCGCGGGCAGGCGCAATCGCTCGCCGTCGTGTTCGGCGACAAGACCGCGCTCGCCGCGCTGCGCCGCGTCGTCGCCGACGCGAAGGCCGACGCCGGCGCCCGTACGTCGGCGCTCACGTCGCTGGTCGATGCGCGCGACGCCGAGCTGCCGCCGGTGCTGCACGCGCTCGTGGGCGAACCCGCACTCCGCGGCGCCGCGCTCCGCGGCCTCGCCGCGTTCGACGACGCCAAGACGCCGGCCGTCGTGCTTGCGGGTTACGGCTCGTACACGCCCGCCGAGAAGCGCGACGCGCTGGCGACGCTCTCGGCCCGCACGCCGTACGCGAAGGCGCTCATGGCCGCCGTCGCCGACAAGCGCGTGCCCGTCGCCGACGTGTCCGCCGAGACGGTGCGGCAACTCCGCAACCTGCAAGACGCCGGCGTCGACGAGCAGATCGGCAAGCTGTGGGGCGTCGTCCGCGCCACGCCCGCCGAGCGGCTGAAGGTCATCGCCGAGTGGCGCACCAAACTCACCACGCCGACGAAGCAGGCCCCCGACCTGAACCTCGGCCGGGCCGTGTTCGCCAAGACGTGCCAGCAGTGCCACACGCTCTACGGCGTCGGCGGCAAGGTCGGGCCGGACATCACCGGCTCGAACCGCGCCAACCTCGACTACCTGCTGGAGAACGTCTTCGACCCGAGCGCGGTCATCCCGAACGAGTACGCCGCGACGCGGTTCAACCTCGCCGACGGCCGCGTCGTCACCGGCATCCTCAAGGGGCAGACGCCGAACGCCGTCACCGTGCTCACCGAGAACGAGACGCTGACCATCCCGGCCGGCGACATCGAGGCGAAGACGCCGTCGGCGCTGTCGATGATGCCGGACGACATCACGAAGAACACGACCGAGTTCGAGCTGCGCTCGCTGATGGCGTACCTCCAGGCGCCGAACCAGGTGCCGATGCTGGCGACGGCCGACAACGCGAAGGACTTCTTCAACGGCAAGGACCTGACGGGCTGGGACGGCGACAAGGACGTGTGGAGCGTGCAGAACGGCGAGATCGTCGGCAAGACGGCGACGGGCCTGAAGCGGAACACGTTCCTGAAGTCGTCGCTGGCGGTGACGGACTTCAAGCTGAGCCTGAAGGTGAAGCTGGCGCCGAACCGCGAGAACAGCGGCATCCAGTTCCGCAGCGAGCCGCTGCCGGACGGCGAGATGCGCGGCCCGCAGGCGGACGTCGGCGCCGGCTGGTGGGGCAAGCTGTACGAAGAGAGCGGCCGCGGCCTGCTGGCAAAGGAGGGCGGCGAGCGGCACGTCAAGGCCGACGAGTGGAACGACTACGTGGTCGAGGCGAAGGGCGCGACGGTGAAGATCTGGATCAACGGGCAGCTGGTGTGCGACTACACCGACGCGCAGCTGTCGCGCCGCGGCGTGATCGGCCTCCAGGTCCACAGCGGCGGGCCGATGGAGGTGCGCTTCAAGGACATCCGGCTCGAAGTGCTGCGGTAGCACGTCAGGCCGGGGCGCGCCCGTCGGGGTTCACAACCCCGACGGGGCTTGCGCCCCGGCCTGACGCACTGGACCACGTCGTCACCGCCAGTCGGGGCCGCCGAGGGTGATGATCCACTGGCCATCGGCCTTCTCCGTCAGGATCGTCCGCGGGTTGCGCCCGTCGGGGTCGGCCACCACCAGGTGCGTCTCGGTCTCCTTGCGAATCCGCTCCTCGGTCGTGCCCTCGTGGACCTGCCGCCACGTGTAGGCGATCTTCGCCCCGTCCGGCGACCAGCACGCCCCCGTCAGCTCGCCGTTGAGCGGGATCCCGTCCACCGGCGTCCGCTTACCCGTCGCGACGTCCAGCAGCACGAGCGTCATCCGCACCCCGTGCGTGTCGTCCTTCGCCGGCATGGGAACTTCGACGGCCAGTACCCGCCGCCCGTCCGGCGACGGTACCCCGACCCGCGTCAGCACCTTCTCGTCGGTCAGCGCCTTCTGCCCGGTCCCGTCGAAGTTCGTCAGGTGGAGCCGTAGCCGAGGCGCCTCCTCGGTGCCGGCGAAGCTGGTCGTCAGGAGCTTGTCGCCCGGCAGCCAGCCGGTGACGACGTGGTTCGACGGCAGCTTCAGCGGCGCCGCCTTGCCGGTCGCGGCGTCCAGCACGAACTGCGACACCTCGGGCATCTTCCCGCCCCGGGCGTCCACCGCGCAGGCAATCAGCTTCGAGCCGTCCGGCGACCAGACGTACACGTCGCATTCGAGCCCGGTGTCGATCGCCGGCCCCTTCCCGCCGACGGGGCGGATGACCAACTTCCGCTTCAGCGGCTGCTCCGGCGGCGTGTCCTCGCGCCGCCCGACGGGCCGCAGCAGCGCGACGCGCTTGCCGTCCGGCGACATCTTGGCGTCCACGGCGGGAAATGAGCCGGCCGGCTCCTCGAACGCGACCGCCTCGGTCTTCCCGTCCGGGTCGATGAGGACGTGCTTGCCGCCCTTGTAGATCAGAATCTTGTTCGGCCCCTTCGGTAGCGGCGTCGCCTTCACGGGGGGCTGAACGGCGACGACCGCGACGGGCGCGGCGGGGGTGGGCGGGGCCGCGGGGAGGCCGGCGGCGAGCGCGGCCGACGCGAGCGCGACGAGCGGGACGAGGACCAGGTTCGGACGGATCATGGCGCGACCGACTCCGCGGGCGAGGGCGGCGACCGCGGCGGGGGCCGGGGCGCCGGTGGCGAGGGCGGAGGTCGCGGCCGCCAGCGCCGGCGGCACGCCCACCCCGGCGAGGGCGGCGAGCGCGGCCGGCGCGAACCCGCGGGCGGACAGGCGCGCGGCGAGCTGCTTGCGGGCGGCGGCGAGGCGGCTGCTGAGCGTTCCCTCGGCGATGCCGAGCTCCCGCGCCGCCGCCGCCCGCGACCGCCCCTCCAGCTCGCACAGCACCACCGCCGCCCGGTACGCGGCCGACAGCCGCGCCACCTCGTCGGCGACGGCGCGGGCCGCGTCCGGGTCGAACGGCTCCGCCGCTCGCGCCGGCACGTCGGGCACATCGCCGGTGGTCTCGCGCCGTCGCCACGGCCGCTCGGCCGCGCGCCGGGCCACGCGCACCGCCACGCCGTACAGCCACGCCCCGAGCGGGTCGCCGGGGCGGACGGAGTCGGCGCGGCGCGCCAGCACCAGGAACGCGGCTTGAAAGGCGTCCTCGGCGTCGTGGGCGTGGCGGGTGACGCGGCGGCACACGGCCAGCACGGCGGGGCCGTGGCGGCGGACGAGTTCGGCGAACGCGGCGGCGTCGCGGCCGGCGACGAACCGGCCGAGGAGCTCGGCGTCGGTCGGCGCCGCGACGAGCGGGCCGAGCCGGGCGGCGAGGGGCGTCATCCGGGAACCTCCGGGCGGCCACCGCGGCCGCCCACCCTCTCTTCACGGCTGGCGGCCGGGCGCGTCGGTCCGATTCCCGAATTCTCGCCGACACGAGTCACGCCCGCCAGCCCGGGCTCACCCGGTCCTTGTGTGCGGCCCGCCCCGCGGCTACACTCTCCCGCATCCATCCACCCCTCTCCGGTCCCGTGTCCCGGCCGCCGCCCCGGCGACCGCGAGGAGAGCCGCCATGCCGCCGTACCCGCTCCGCCGCCTTGCGGGCGCACTCGCCCTCGCCGCGCTCGCCGCCGCCCCCGCCGCCTGGGCCGACCCGCCGCCGCCGGACGCGCCCGCGGTACAGGTCGCGCGCTCGGCCACCATCGGCCGGCAGAAGGTCGATTACACCGTCACCACCGGCCGGCTCCGGGTCGCCGACAAGACCGGCACGGCCGAGGCCGGCGTCTTCTTCGTCGCCTACACCCGCAAGACCGACACCCCCGCCGCGGCCCGGCCGGTCACGTACTGCTTCAACGGCGGCCCCGGCGCGTCGTCGTCGTTCGTCCACCTCGCCGCGTTCGGCCCCCGCTGCGTGTCGATGGGCGACGACGGCACCACCGTCCCGAAGCCCGCCACGCTCGTGGACAACTACAACTCGATCCTCGACGTGTCCGACCTGGTGTTCGTGGACCCCGTCAGCACCGGGTACAGCCGGGCCGACAAGGCCGAGGAGGCCAAGCTGTTCCACGGCATCGACGAGGACGCGCACTCCGTAGGCGACTTCATCCGCGCCTACGCCGAGCGGTACGACCGCAAGGCGTCGCCCACCTACCTCGCCGGCGAGAGCTACGGCACCCTGCGCGCCGCGGCGCTGGCGAAGTACCTCCAGGAGCGCGGCGGCGTGAGCCTCGCCGGCGTGCTCCTCATCTCGACGGTGCTCGACTACGCCACCATCTCGTTCGGCCCCGGCAACGACCTGCCGAACGTGCTGTTCCTGCCGGCGTACACGGCCGCGGCGCTGCACCACCGCAAGATCAGCGGCGACCGCGACGCCCTGCTGGCGGCCTCCGAGAAGTTCGCCCACGGCGAGTACGCCGCGGCGCTGGGCAAGGGGAAGGAGCTGCCCGACGACGAGAAGGCGGCGGTGGCGAAGCAGGTGGCGCGCTTCACGGGCCTGTCGGAGGAGTACGTGCTGAAGACGAACCTGCGGGTGAGCGCGACCGGGTTCCGGGCCGAGTTGCTGCGCGACCGCCAGGAGCTGATCGGCCGGTACGACGCGCGGGTGAAGGCGAAGCTGGTGGCGGGCGGGAAGGGGTTCGGCGACCCGAGCAGCGCGCTCACGTCGCCGCCGCTGGCCGAGTGCCTGAACACGTACCTGACCGGCGACCTGGGGATCAAGACGGAGCTGAAGTACAACTCGCTGGTGCCGGTGCGGTGGAACTTCGGCCCGTCCCGCGGCAAGGCGACGGTGGTGCCGCGGCTGCGCGAGGCGATGGAGAAGGACGCGAACCTGCGGGTGTTCGTGGCGTGCGGGTACTGCGACCTGGCGACGCCCTACGCGGGGGCGAAGTACTCGCTGGCGAACCTGGGCGGCCCGGCCGAGCTGCAGGGGCGGGTGTCGTTCGGGTACTACGACGGCGGGCACATGATGTACACCGTCCGCGAGTCGCACCAGCGGCTGAAGGAGGACCTGGCGCGGTTCATCACCGCGCCGCCGCTGGCCCCCGCGCCGCGGGTGGTGAACTGACGCGGTTCGTGTCGTTTCGGGTGCGGTGCATCGGCCTGTTAGGCCGGGGCGCAAGCCCCGTCGGAGGTCCGACGCCCGACGGGGCTTGCGCCCCGGCCTAACGGCCCGATACACCGCTGTCGAACCAACACTACGGTGGGTCGGCGTCCCGCAGGTGCAGCAGCGGGAACGGCCGGCCCGACCCGTCCAGTTCCGACCGCCCGACCACCCGGAAGCCCAGCGCCTGCTCGGGGCTCACCTGCCGCGGCCGGGTGCGACGCGGGGCGCGGCGCGTCAGTTCTTCGACTTCAGGCCCTCGAAGAACGCCGCGTTGGTGAAGTGGTAGTCGTTGCTCGCTTTCGCGTTGAGGTGGCACTTGGTGCAGAACTGCCCCGTTTCCGAGTTCCCACGCCCGCGCTGCTCCTTCTCCCCCGGCGGGATGAGCACGTACTCCCAGTCCTTCGACTCCGGCGCGGCCCCCGCCTTCAGCTTGATGCTGATGGTGAGGGCCGGGGTCTTCTTCTCCTCCCAGGCTTTCTTGTCCGCGTAGACCTCGCGGACGATGACCGTCCCCTCGGGGTAAACGTAGGGCGACGGGCCCTTGCTCACCGCCGCGCCCGCCGCGTTCACGTACACCTCGCGGTAGCCCTTCTCGACGTCCTTGTTCCCCAGGAACCCGGTCGGGTCACCCGTGATCGCCCGGCCCTTCGTGAGGCGGTACCACGTGTGATACCCGTCCCACTCCGTCTTCCGGCCCTTCTCGGGATTGTCCTGGGTCGCATGCGTCCGGGCGGGCGCCGCCCACGCGAGCGCCACGCCCGCCCCGACCACCAGCGCCAGCACACCTCTCATGGTCTCTCCTGCTCGGTTGAGTGAGTGACGCGCCGTCCGCGCACCGGCGTGTATTCGTGGGGCGGTTCGCCCGCGGCGAGCGACCACCCCGTGTTCAGCCTTCCGGATCGGGCACGGCTCGCCCCCGCTCCGCTCGTGGCTGAACGTGTAAGTCAGCAGCGGCTGCCGCGCTCGCTGCCCTCCCGAAGTACTTCCGCCGCGGCCGTCTGCTGCAGTGACGGGTTCGGCCGACCCGCCACGCAGTGCCGGTCACGTTAACCGACCGCCCGGGCGCCGATGTGGTAAAGGAGCACCACGAGGTCGCGGGCAGCGATGCCAGCGCACGTGAGCACCAGAGCCGCCAACACCCACGCGAACCATGAATCGGACGACGAGAGGAAGAGCCTATCAAGCGCGGCCGCCCACCACTGGGGACTACCGCTCGGGGTCACACCGGTCATGCTTGCAAAGGCGAAGCCTACGAAGAGCCACCACCCGCTCGCCGCACCCACCAGCGTAGCGAGGAACAGGCGTGCGACCAAAACGTCCTCGCTGACGCGCTTTGCCATCGCGGCGCCTCCGGTGGCCGAACATCGAGCTCAGCAGCCACGGCTGTGAACGCTGAACCAATGCTACTCGTTGTCGAGGCCGCCGTGTACTAATGCGTGGGGTTCGGCGTTTTGCGGCGCTCACAGTTCGAACCACGACACCGACGCGGGCTTCTCAGGCGAGTTCAGATACTCGACCACAGCCCGATACGCGGCCTCAACTGGCACTAGCTGCGACCACTGTACGACGATCGAGTCCGCCAGTGTGCCGTTCGTCTGAAGGAAACGGACGCGGCGGCGCTCCCCACTCCACATGCCGCCCGCGACGAACCCCGGGTGCGTCCCGTCCCGATGCGGCAGGAACCAAAGGAACGCGGCGTCGCCGTGGATGTGGACCCACAGCGACTCGTCGCCGCCGTGGGACAGGACGAACGCCCCGTCGGGACCACGGCGGTCAGACCGGAGCCGGGTGAGCAGGTCGACCTCATCGCGGACCTGCGTGCTGCCGTCGAAGCCCTCCACCTCCAAGCTCGCCTCCGTGGGCCGATCAATAAGCTCACTTGCGCCGGCCGCTAGCGCCGAGCGTCACGAATCGCTACCGAGGCCGCGGTCTGCGACAGCATGGGGTTAGGCGCGGCGTGCGACCGACAACTGGGCGCCACGTAGCCGCTCCAGCGGGCACGCCCCCGACCCCGCCGGGCACACGAAGTCCGCCGGCACCGCGCCGCCGGCCAGGCAGGCCCGGGCCACTGGGTGGCGGGTGCAGCCGATGTGGAACGTGCGGGTCGGCGCCTCGTAGGCGAGAACCAACTCCGGGTGCTGGAGCAGGTGCTCGAAGTAGCCCGGTCCCCACTCGCCCACTCCACTGTCGTCGTGCGGCACGAACCGGCCACCCTCGACCGCCGGCACTTCCTCCCACCCATCCACCTGCCCGGTGGCGTCCGCCTGCGGGGCGAAGAAGCTGACCTCCAACCGCTCGTCCCAAAGCCCGGCGATCCGGTCGCGATCAGACTCGCCCAACGACTCCCACCACAGCTGGGCTACGGGCACTCCAGCCTCGGGTAGCGCAGCCAGTAGGTCAGTGGGGATCTGTTGCACACCGCTTCCCCTTTCTCGCCGAGTAGTGTTTAGGCGCACTCGCCGCGAGCTGGCGAATCCCCGGTGCGGCTCCACGGCGGGCATCGCCCGTCTGCTGGAGCGTACCGACTCGAAGCAACGGTCGCAAGAAAATAGGCGAGCCCGGCATTTCAGCCGGGCTCGGAGGTGAGGCGCCGACCCGCGTCGCGGGGCGGCGGCCGGTTCGACGTGTCCCGCCGTCGGCTCAGCACACGCAGCAGCACACCGGGGTGCCGCCCATCATCAGGCAGCAGGTGCAGCCGGCCTTCATGCACGCGGCCACGCAGTCGCAGCAGCCCTGGATCATGTCGCAGCAGGCCTTGTCGCCGCTCGTGCAGGTCACGCAGCAGCCGTCCTTCGTCATCTCCACCTTGCACGCGCCCATCATCATGTTGCAGCAGCACACCGTCATGCCGTTCATCATGCAGCACATGCTGCACATGCCGCCGGCCATCATCGTGCACAGGTTCTGCATCATGGCGCACGCGGCGGCGTCGTCGCACACGCACGTCATCTTCATCCCGCCGGCGATCTTCTCCACCTTCATCGTGCAGCGCGGCACCATCACCATGTTCGGCGTGCCCGTCGCCGGCATCCCGGTCGGCATGCCCGTGGTCATGTTCGCCATCGCCGCCCGGTCCATCATCATCGCCGTGGCCATTGCTCGCTCCTTCGCAGGGGGGTCGGATTCCGGACGAAACGCCGCCAGTGCCCAAAACGGGGGACAAAACCGTCGCCGGGAAGTTGATTTTCCCGCCGGCCGGGTGTAGACTTACTTCACAAACTCGATCAAGTTGGTCGGGTTAAAGCCGACTTCGCCCCCGAACCAGGGCCAACGTCATGTTCCAGAACAGGTTGCGTCACCTGTTGCGGCCGGAACTCACGAACCGGTTCGCGGTGCCGTGTCTCGAATCGTTCGTCCCCGTGGCGGTCGGCGCCGGCCAACTCGACTGGGTTCGTGAGGTTTATCGCCTCGCCGCCGAGCAGACGCAGGCCCAGCTCGCGCCGCCGCGCCACCTTCAGCCGACGGTCTTTTCGACGAACTGACCGGCGACGTGGGACAGGATAACCGTTACGACCCGCCCTGCCTACCACCATTCCGGGCGGGGTTCCTACTGCGTCAGCATCAGCTTGTTGATCGGCCCGGTCGGCGAACTCAGCCGGCCGCGTCGCAACTCTGGAACGTGTAAGCCGTAACGACCAGGCTGACGTGGTGGTGCCAGCCGGCCCACGTCCGCCCCTCGAAGTGATCCAGCCCCAGCGCCGTGCGGATGTCATCGAACCGTGCCCGCGCCTCGGGCAGGTGGTCGCTCCCCTCCGCGACGCCCAGCTTCCGCGCCGGCAGGACCTCGGCCAGCTCGCGGGCGTAGCCGTCCTCGGGCACCACGACGCCGGAGCCGGGCAGCCGGCCTTCGGCGCGTACCTCGTCGATCATCGCCAGCGCCAGCTCCGCCTTCGACGCCGGCTTGCGGGCGTCGTCGGGGACGGTGCGCTCGGCCAGCGCGGCGTTCTCGCGCAGCCAGTGCGCCGGCAGGTACAGCCGGGCCGCCAGCGGGAAGTAACCCGCCGGGCCGTGCTGGGCCAGTACGACGCCGAGCTGGCAGTTCACCTTCTGCCCCAGCGAGCGGGCGTACTGCCGCTGCACGCCGGCCGAGTGCCGGCCCTTCTTGGGGAACGCCGCGTCGTGAACGACCCACACGGCGCCCGGGTCGGCGGTCGCCCCCGGCCGGACGCGGCGGCACGCGGCGAACAGGCGGGCCGCGTCCCACGGGCTGCGCGTCACGAAGTGCTGGAGCGCCTGCACCAGGTCGGCCTCGGCGGGGGCCAGGCCCGCGGCCGCGGCGGCGATCCCCTCGACGTTCTTGCGGCCGGGGGCGGTCAGCAGGCCGGCGAGGTACGCGACGAAGCGGCGGAACTGGTCGTTCCGCGGGAACACGTCGCGGAAGCGCTCGGCGAACGCCTCCAGGCGGGCGAGGCGGTCGGCGTCCAGGACGGGCCGGTGCTGAGCAGCCACGATCACGAGTCCCTCGGCATCGGCTGGCGCCGGATGCGGCCGTCGGGCGGTACGGCTCAGGAATGGAATCGGTTCGAGCCGGGGGAGTCGGCTACCAACACGACCAAGTATATCGCAGAAGTCGTGAATGACCGCCAGCAGATTCCCACGGCGCGGTCCAGAATCACCGTTCGGGCACCTACTGCGTCACCTCATCGGCGCTGAACTGCGACGCTCGTCGCGGCCTGATGATGCGCCGAAAATCGTTTCTGATTCATGTTTTGCGACCGATTGTTGCCCCGTATGCGGGCGACGACTTGACCCAGTAGGAGTGGTGCGGCGGGATCGGGACTAGGAACGCCACGGAAGATTCACCATCATGTCGATCAAGATAGTGCAGTCACGTTCCGGCAGGTGCCGAACGCGACCTCGAACGAGGGATCGACTCATGAATCGCAACCGAACCCGCGGGTTCACGCTGATCGAGCTGCTGGTGGTCATCGCCATCATCGCCATCCTGATCGGCCTCTTGCTGCCGGCCGTGCAGAAGGTGCGCGAGGCGGCGGCCCGCGCCAAGTGCCAGAACAACCTGAAGCAGATCGGCCTGGCCGCGCACAACTACCACGACACCGTGGGCACCCTGGTGCCGGCGTTCATCGGTGACAACTCCGAGGCGCTCGACGGGTGGGCGACGTGGGGGGCGTTGCTGCTGCCGCACATCGAGCAGACGGCCCAGTACAACCTGTGGGACTTGCGCTACCCGGCGAGCAAGCAGCCGGCGGCCGCGGTGCAGACGTTCATCACCGTCTACGCCTGCCCGTCGCGGCCGCCGCACGTGCTGAGTGTCAACGACTTCCGGGCCGACGGCGCCGCCCTCACCGACTACGCCGCCAGCTTCGGCACGCACGCGGCGTACACGAACTCGGTCGGGGCGATCATCCCGAACTTCCCGGACGTGGGGGTGGACGGCGCGGGCAACCCGTACCTGCGGTCGTGGCGCGGGCAGCTGACCCTGCTGAGCGTCACCGACGGCACGAGCAACACGACGATGTTCGGCGAGAAGCACGTCCGCCCGAACTCGCTGCGGGGGAAGAACGAGGACCGCAGCGTGTTCGGCGGCAACCGCAACAACACGCGGCGGATGATGGGCGTCAGCAACGTCAACGGCGACCAGCGGGCGCTCCTGGGGCCGGACGTGCAGACGCTGGCGGTGGCCAACAGCAGCTTCGGCAGCGCCCACACGGGCGTGACGAACTTCGTGTTCGCCGACGGCAGCGTGAAGGCGGTGAAGAACACGGCGACGCTGGAGACGCTGACCCGCCTCGTGACCCGCAACGACGGGCTCGTGCTGAACGGGGACTTCTGATCGGCGGAACGCGCTTGCCCCATCGCCCGCCATCGTGGAGACTGTGACGTGAGTACACGCGTGTTCCTGCCGGCGACCCTCGCAATCGCCCTCGCCGGCTGTTCGTCCCCCGACGGGCTTCAGCCCGTGACCGGCACCGTGACCGTGCCCGGCGGCCCGGCCGTGCTCGCCGGCAGCACCGTCGAGGTGGCGCTGGAGTCCGACCCGACCGTGCGGGCGTCCGGGACCATCGAGCCCGACGGCCGCTTTACGCTGGACAGCCTGAAGGACGGAAGCGTCCGCCGCGGCGCGCCCGAAGGAACCTACAAGGCCCGCATCATCCTCGGCGACGACGACCCGGCGCTGCAGCAGAAGGCCGCGAAGGCCGTGCCCGCCCGGTACGGCCGGTTCGAGACGTCCGGCCTGACCGTCCGCGTGCCGGCGGCCCAGCCCGTGACCCTCGCCGTCGCCGCGCGCTGACCCCACACACCGAATCACCCTCGGATTCCCCGATATGCGTCTCTCACTCCTGGTTCTGCTCGCGGCGGCCGGCGTTGCCGGCGCCGCGCCGCCGGACGCCGCCAAGCTCGAATTCTTCGAGAAGAAGGTCCGCCCGGTCCTGGTCAACCACTGTAACCAGTGCCACTCCGCCGACACCAAGCCCGCCGGCGGCCTCCGCGTGGACGACCACCACGGCCTGTTGACCGGCGGCAACGGCGGCCCCGCGGTCGTGCCCGGCCAGCCCGAAAAGAGCCTGCTCCTGAAGCGCGTCGCCCACGACGCCAAGAAGCAGATGCCGTCCGAGGGCGAGAAGCTGACCGCCGCCCAGATCGCCGACCTGACCCAGTGGGTGAAGGACGGGGCCGTGTGGCCGGCGGTCCGCGTGCCGGCGACGCTCGGCAAGGGCCGCCCCGGCTACGACAAGCTCCGCGCCGAGCACTGGGCGTTCAAGCCCGTGACGAACCCGACCGCACCGGCGGTGACGGACGCCGCCTGGCCGCGCGACGACATCGACCGCTTCGTCCTCGCCGCGCTCGACGCCAAGGGGCTGAAGCCGGTCGGCGACGCCGACGCGGTCACGCTCGTCCGCCGCGTCACGTTCGACCTGACCGGCCTGCCGCCGACGCCCGCGGAGGTGGACGCTTTCCTCCGCGACCCGTCGCTCCCCGCGCTCGTGGATCGCTTGCTGGCGTCCCCGGCGTTCGGCGAGCGCTGGGGCCGGCACTGGCTCGACGCCGCCCGCTACGGCGAGAGCACCGGGCCGAGCCGCAACATCCCGTACCCGCACGCCTGGCGCTACCGCGACTACGTCATCGACGCCGTCAACGCCGACGTGCCGTTCGACCGGTTCGTCCGCGAGCAGCTGGCCGGCGACCTGCTGGCGGCCGACACCGACGCCGAGCGCGACCGCCTCCGCACCGCCACCGGCTTCCTGGCCCTCGGCGTGAAGGACGTGAACCAGCGGTTCAAGGTCCGCTTCGAGATGGACAACGTGGACGAGCAGATCGACGCCGTCACCCGCTCGACGATCGCCCTGACGGTGAGTTGCGCCCGCTGCCACGACCACAAGTTCGACCCCATCCCGACGACCGACTACTACGCGCTGGCCGGCATCTTCACCAGCACGGACGCGACCGCCGGCGTGCGGAACAAGATGGGCGGCGGCGGCCTGGACTACTACGCCCCGGACGGGCTGGTGCGCCTGTCGGGCGAGGGCCCGGCGGCGCCGGCCGCGGAGGTGGCGAAGGCGAAGGCCGAACTCGACACGCACAAGAAGGCGTGGGACGCGATCCGCGGCACGCCCGAGGGGCTGAAGAAGGCCGCCGACGGCCTCCCCACGCAGCGGCCGTTCCGGCTGAAGTTCGAGAAGGCCCAGGCCGACTACCAGGCGCTGACCGACCCCGCGGCCCGCGGTCACGCCGTCCACGGCGCCCGCGAGGGGAAGGTGGCCGACACCGAGGTGCGGCTCCGCGGCGAGGCCGAGAAGCGCGGCCCGGTCGTGCCGCGCGGCTTCCTCACGGCGTTCCCCGTGGCGGGCGCCCCGGCGGTGACGGCGAAGGAGAGCGGCCGCCGCGAGCTGGCGGACTGGCTCGTGAGCCCGAACAACCCGCTGACGGCCCGCGTCGCGGTCAACCGCGTGTGGCTCCACCTGTTCGGCCGCGGCCTCGTGAACACGCCGGACAACTTCGGCGTCATGGGCGACACCCCCTCGCACCCGGAACTGCTCGACCACCTGGCGACGCGCTTCGTGCGTGACGGCTGGTCGCTGAAGCGGCTGGTACGGACGCTGGTGCTGACCCGCGCCTACGGCCTGAGTTCCGAGGCGACGCCGGCCAATCGCGCCGCCGACCCCGGGAACGTGCTGCTGTGGCGCCACGCCCCGCGGCGGCTCGAAGCCGAGGAGTTGCGCGACGCGGTGCTGGCGTCGGCCGGCACGCTCGACCGCACCCGCCCCGAGGGCTCGCCGGCGAAGGCGCTGAAGATGATCGAGATGCGCGACAACGGCCCCGAGGCGAAGGGCGTTCACGAGGCCGCGGACAGGAGTCGCGTGCGGAGCGTGTACCTGCCGCTGCTCCGCGGCGTCACGCCGAAGGCGCTCGAGGTATTCGACCCCGCCGACCAGACGCTCGTGACCGCGCGGCGCGACACCACGACCGTCCCCGGGCAGGCGCTGTTCCTGCTGAACTCGCCGTTCGTGCGGCGGCAGTCGCTGGCGCTCGCGGACCGGCTGATCGCCGAGACGGGCGAGGACGCCGACCGCGTGACGACGGCGTACCGCCTCACCCTCGGCCGCACGCCGTCGAAGGCCGAGTTGGAGCGGGCGTTGGGCTTCGTGGGCGAGTACGAGTCGGCGTACCGGGCCGAGCCGCAGCCGCTGCCCGTGGCGGCGCGACCGGCGGCGCCGCGGCCGAAGGGGCCGACGCCCGAGGTGATCGACCCCGACCAGATCGACCAGACGGGCGAGGCGGTGACCGAGGACGTGGTCCGCCCGCGCGACGCGCGGACCGCCGCGTGGCTCGCGCTGGCGCAGGCGCTCTACGGCAGCGCGGAGTTCCGCTACGTGAAGTGATGCTCCCGGCGAGCCGGGGGCGTCAGCCCCCGGATTCTCGCCCCCCGCACGACAAGAATCCGGGGGCTGACGCCCCCGGCTCGCCGACACATAGGGACCCCACACATGCCCCCGATCAGCCGCCGCGCCGCCCTGAAGCACGCCAGCGCCGGGTTCGGACTCGTCGCCCTCGCCGGCCTCCTCGACCAGCAGGCGAAGGCCCGCCCGCCGGCCGACCCGCACCCGCTCGCGCCGAAGCAGCCGCACTTCCCTGCCAAGGCAAAGAAGCTCATCTTCGTCCACATGAACGGGGCGATGAGCCAGCACGACACGTTCGAGTACAAGCCCAAGCTGTTCGCCGACGGCGGCAAGCCCGGCCCCGGCGGCGGCACCCTCACCGCGCCGAAGTTCCGCTTCGCGCAGCACGGCCAGACCGGCTCGTGGTTCTCCGAACTGCTGCCGAACTTGGCCCGCCACGCCGACAAGCTGTGCTGGCTCCGCGGCCTCCACACCGACACGCCGGCGCACCCGCAGGCGGTGGTGCAGTTGCACACCGGCAGCGCGAACGCCGCGCTCACCCGACCGAGCCTCGGGGCGTGGCTCCTGTACGGCCTCGGCACCGACAACGCCGACCTGCCCGGGTACGTCACCATCAACCCGCCGCCGAACTTCGGCGGGGCCGTGAACTTCGGCAGCGCCTTCCTCCCGGCGCACTTCCAGGGCACCCGCATCGACGACCGCGGCTACCTGCCGAACCTCCGCCCCGCGACCGCCGCCGGGTTGCAGCGCCGCCAGCTCGATCTCATTCAAGGCATGAACCGCGACCTCGCCGCCGCCCCCGGCGCCCCGGACGCCGTGGACGGCGTCATCGAGTCGTTCGAGCTGGCGTTCCGGATGCAGGGGAAGGTGCCGGAACTGCTCGACCTGTCGAAGGAGCCGCTGCGGGTGCGCGAGGAGTACGGCGCGACGGACGCCCCGAACCAGTCGTTCGCCCGGCAGTGCCTCATGGCCCGCCGCTTGTGCGAGGCGGGCGTGCGGTTCGTGGAGATCTGCCAGCCGGGCTGGGACCACCACAACAACCTGCACGCCGGCCTCATCGACCGCTGCCGCTCGGTGGACCGCGCGACGGCGGCGCTGCTGAACGACCTGGAGCGCCGCGGCCTACTCGCCGACACGCTGGTACTCTTCGGCAGCGAGTTCGGCCGCCTACCGACGGCGCAGGGGGTGGACGGCCGCGACCACAACATCACGGGCTACCCGATGTTCCTGGCGGGCGCCGGCGTGAAGCCGGGGTTCAGTTATGGGGCGACGGACGAGTACGGCATCCGCGCCGTGGAGGGGCGGATGCACACGAACGACCTGCACGCGACGCTGCTGGCGCTGATGGGGATCGACCACGAGCGGCTGACGTACCGCTACGCCGGCCGCGACTTCCGCCTGACGGACGTGGCCGGCACGGTGGCCCGCGAGGTGTTCGCGTGAGAATGCGGCCGGGCGGTGGGCCTGGAAATTCGGCCCGCCGGAGCGTATAAAACGCTCCGACTGATTTCCATCCCCTACCCGGTAGTGTAACGGTAGCACAAGAGATTTTGGTTCTCTTTGTCTAGGTTCGAATCCTAGCCGGGTAACTGTAGCAACCCCTGGAAATTCCAGGGGTTGCGTCGTTTGATACTCTCGTCATGACATTCGACGGTCGCCAATCCCACGCTATTCCCACACTACGCCCCGGACGAGCCGACCGGTGAGGGCCGCTCCGGGGCTGCCGGAGGGGTCGGCGTAGTGTGGGGCGTAGTGTGGGCCTGCACCCGCAGCTTCGCCCCGAGGTTGCCGAACACTTCGTCGGTGGTCGCCTGCTCGTCCATCACGACGTAGTGCTTGAGCATGGTGTCCACGTTGCACCCGATGGCGACTGCCGCCTTCCTCGGGTCGATCCCGGCCCGCCACGCCGTCGTGAACGCCAGCTTGCGGAGCATGTGCGAAGTCAGCCGGGGCCGC
Organism: Gemmataceae bacterium; assembly: GCA_046350095.1. Taxonomy (GTDB): domain Bacteria; phylum Planctomycetota; class Planctomycetia; order Gemmatales; family Gemmataceae; genus Urbifossiella. The sequence continues at coordinate 58,463 of JAXMBA010000005.1, read as the reverse complement.
TCCGGCCGGTCTTCGGCCCTCGCCCGCTCGGCCTCGGCGGCGTTGAAGTCGTCGAACAGGGTCATCACCCACGCCCGCAGCCGCTCCGGGCTGAAGTCCGACTTCAGCCGGTGGGTCGGCCACCCCTTCGCCTTCAACGCCGCCCGCAGCCCGGCCGGGAACCCCTCCCACAAATACCTCGCCCCCTTCACCGCCTCCAGCCGGGTGAACATGTCGTTCCCGAGGGGCACCGCAAGCCGGTCTTCGTCTCCGAGGTCGGCCACCGACCTGTCGGGCACCTTCTCCGGCGGGTAGTAGACCTGCGTCGGCTGGTCGAGCATGAGAAGCCCCGGCACCGGGCGGCTCTTATCCCGGAATAGTTTCTGCAACGCCAAGTGGGTGACGACGTGGTAGCCCATCCAGTTCTTGCCCCCGCCCATCTGGCTCAGCCGGATCGGCCCGCTCGCCCGGTGGGCGACCGCCGTGAGGTTCTTCAGGTCGAACCCGACGGGCCACTCGCTGTGTTCCAACTCCAGCCTCTTGGCCCACTCGGTCATGTCCCGGCCGATGACTTGCAGGATCGAGTTCAGCCGGTCTTCGACGGCTTCGTCCGACAGCCCTGCTTCCAGGTCCGCCACCCGCAACCGCATGTTCTCGATCTGCGTTCGGAGGCCCGTGTCCTCCTCATCAAGCCGGATGCTTTCGAGGTACAGGCTGATCCGGCCGATCACCCGTGCCTGCTCCACCACCCGGTTGCGTTCCCGCTGCAACGCCTCCTCACGGGCCATCAGGGCGTCGATGGCCACCTTGTTCTCCCGCAGTTGCCTCCGCAAATCGCCGAGGCGGGTTTCCCGTTCCGTGAGGAACGCATCCAGCCTCGGCCGCTGACGGGTCGTCGCCGTCGTCTGGCGTTCCAGGCTGGCGAGGCTCGCCCGGATGGCCTCGGCTTTGGGGACAGTGCCGTTGAGGTCGTGTTCACATACCGGGCACTTGCCCGCAGGGTCGGCCCGGTACAGCCCGATGGACGCCAGCCGGTTCTTCTGGTCGGTGGCCTCCTCGTTGAACCCGTCCTGGGCGGCGACGAACGACCGTGCCGAGTCGATCTCGCCCTGGGTGGACTTCAGTGCCGCATACAGCCGCTCCCGTTCCTCCTGTAACCCCGCCAGCGTGGTGCCCGGAACCGTGTCATCGGCAGCAGGGGTTGGGGCGGAAGCCCGCCTCAAGAGTTCGACGGCTTCGGGCAAGCCAGCCGGGCGGGCGGCAGAGGCCAGGAGGCCGACACCCTCGGCCTCGGCGATGAGGGCCGTCGCCCTGGAGTTCTCCCGGCCCCGCAGGGCTTCCTCGTCCGCCTGCCGCCGTTCGAGCAGGCGAAGCTCCCGCCGCAGCCGCCGAACCTGCTGGAGCCGGTCGTACTGGTTGTCGCCGGACGCCCCGAGGAAGTACGGCAGGGTATCCTTGATGGCCTGTGGGATGAACGGTTCCTTCTGCCGGTAGAACATCATCTCCCGGTCGGCGATCAACGACTGAGGCTGGAAGAGCAGGAACCGGGCGTGGCTGATGTTCGCCTGCAACGGGGCACGGGACTGGCCCTCGGGCGGGACGTTCTCGTTAGCGGTGATGCCCACGGCTTCCGTTAAGAACTGCTCGACGGCCGTGGCGTTGGAGTTGGTTCGTAAGGCGGCGAACTCCGGCAGCGTCAGTCCGCTCCCGGTTTCGAGGTAGGCGGCGGACGTTGAGTCGGTGCCGTCCGGGGCCGGGCGTCCCAGGATTGCTTCACCGCTCGGCAGCAAGACGTGCAAGACGTACCAGACCACCGTGTCGGTGATGACCCCGGCCGGGATGATGTACTTCTCCCGCCCCAGGCAGTAGTCCACGATGTCGATCAGTGCCGACTTGCCGGTCAGTGACGCCCCGGTGATGATGTTGACCCGGCCGGGACGGAACTTCAATTCACGCCGCTGACCCGCCCGGTTGTACACCGCAAGGGCGATGATCTGGAGCGACTTCGGTGGTGCGGCGGGCGGTGGCGGCTCCGCCCTCACCGGCAACGGCTCGGGCGACCCGTCGTGGGCCAAATCGCCCCCACCTGAACTCTCAGGCTTCACGGGGGATTTCGGCGTGGCTTCGGCTGTCCCCCTCGTCGAGCCAGGGGCGGACGTGCCGCTCGTAGAACTGGTGCTGGTTCGGCACCTTGTCGATCTGCCACTTGCCGAGCAGCCCGCCGGGCGGCTCGACGAACTTGCCCCACGTCATCGTCAGGGCGGTCAGATACCAGTTGACGTAGACCTTCTCCACGTCGGCCCGGAGCGACTTCAGGATTCCCCACCCCGCCTTCTCGGCCTGATCCGCCGCCTCGCAGAAGTGGCGGTAGAGTTGGTCGAACCGGAACAGTTCCGTCTCGTAGGCCCGGTACATGGCCGTGGCGTCGGGGTAGTCGAACCCGCCGCCGTGGGAGTTGCGGAGGGCGAAGAAGTCGGCGGCGGCGACCAGGGCGTCGTAGACGGCGTGCAGTGCCCGGCGGGGTGCGTCGGGCGTGTCGGCCATACTGGCGGACGCCCAATGTCCGTCCTGCCGACGGGCGGCGACGGCCCGCACGTCGTCGGCGTTGATCGTGTCGGCCGTCGTCTGCACCCGCTCCTTGAGGCTGCTGGCGACCCGCTTCTCGACGGCCAGGAAGGTCATGACATCGACCAGTTCCCCGAACTCCATCAGCGGCAGGTGGGCGTCTAGGTTGAGGACTGCCGCCGCCTCGGCACTCAGCCGGTCGTAGCTGCTCCCCCGGCTCGTGCTGTCCCGCCACTGCGCCAGACAGACGACGGCGTTCGCCCAGCCGGTGCGGGGGAGCAGGAGCGGCCTGAGGGACTGCGGCACGTCCCCCTTCAGGTGGTGGGCGAAGTCGGTCAGCGTCAGCCGCAGGAGCAGGTTCTTGAGCGACGGGTTCGGCGACGGACGGGGCTGGGAGGCGGGGCCGCTCGGGCGGTGCTTCCTGGCCGCAAACACTGAAACGAGACAGGTCTGGCTTTGGGCACCGGGGCGTGGCTGGTCGAATCACACGATGCCTGTGAACTGAAAAACGGTGGGCTTCAAACTAGCCGACGTTGTTTCTTGATGAAGCCATCTCTGCTGACACCACCTGCTCCGGGGCACCAGCATCCCCGGAGCATCCATGTCCACCACCCGCAGTGAACGCCAGGGTCAGGTCGAAGTCGGGATCGTCAGCCACGAGGGTCGGGAGTTCGCCGCCCTCGGGGCATCCGTCCACGGCCGGGACATCACGGCGTACACGAAGCTCATCGGCGGCAACATCGTCCTGACGACGTGGTGCGGCAAGACCATGCTCGCCTGCCGGAGCGAAGTCGTCCGTCGGCACCGGGACGACTCCCTCGTGATTCTGTTCCGGCTCACCCGCCGCCGGTTTGTCGTCGGCTACGCCCTGGGCGACAACGGGATGCTGTTCCGGGGCGAACTCCTCACCGACGCCACCGACGACGAGGCCCGCCGGACTGCCGTCTACATCGCCAACCTGTGCGCCGCCTTCGACGGCGAGGACGCCGCCTGACACCGCCTGCCCCGGTGTGGACGGCACACCCCGCACCGGAGATGACGATGAAGATCACGGCCTCGGCGACTCTCCACGGCCAGGAGTTGAAGGACATCCCGGTCCTCAACCCCGGCGGGTGGTGGGGCAAGACGTGGCTGGTCGAGATCGGCGGCTCGTACTGGCCGCTGTTCCTGGTCGTCGAGGCCGACACGGTGCAGGACGCCATCGACGAGTTGGCCGACGACGAGAAGTACGGGCACCACATCGTCGTGCCCGAGGCCGACCTGGGCGACTACCCGGAGGAGAGCCGCCAGTACGGCCCGAGCGGGCAAGTCCTCGATCTCGACCACATCATGATCCACGGCCAGGAGCGGGTGAAAGTGCCGTTCCCGTGCCGCTACCACAGGGACGGGCTGCCGCCCGAGGGCGTCTGCCCGACGGCGTTCGGCGATTAGGCCGACGACGGTGACACCGACTGACGGCGGGACTCCCCACCCGGTAGGAGCAACCCATGACGCCGACCGAACGACCGGGCCACCTGTGCCCGGAATTGCTCGCCTTCTACGGCGACGACGAGGGCCGCACCGCCTCGGGCTACACTCTGGAACAAATCCTCGACTGGCCCGACGAGGACTTCGAGGTTCAGCACGACTTCGTTCAGTGGCTTTTCGCCACCGACGAGCCGAGCATGTTCAACCCGGACGCCCCGGTTCTCGATGCAGCCACCATCACCCGGTTCCGGGCCGATCCGTTACTGCGGCACCGGCTGCGGCTATCCTTCGACCGCTGGCTGGGATTCTGCGGCGTCGGCCGCACCGGCGACGGCCTCGCCTTCGACAACCCGAACCCCCGAGTTTGGGATCGCCAGAACCACAACTGGCTGCGGATCACCCGTGTCCTCCGCTCCCTCAACCTGCTCGGGCTGCCAGACGAGGCCCAGGCGTTCTTCGCCTTGTTGAACACGGTCCGGGCCAGGATTGACCCGACGACGTGGCGGTATTGGGAGCGGGCGGCACATCCCGAGACGTGACACCGGCTGGTGGGTCAAGGAGGTAACACATGACCGACAAGCCGAAGTTCGAGTTGGGGCAGGTGGTGGCGACTCCGGGCTTTCTGGACGCCGTGAGGAAATCGGGTCAGACCGTCCGGGAGTTTGTAGACCGCCACCTGCGGCTGGAGCAGGGCGCATTATGCGACGACGACCACCACGCCAACCAGATGTCCCTGACGGACGGCAGCCGCATCCTGTCGGCGTTCCGGTTGAAGACGGGCGTGAAGGTGTGGGTTCTCACCGAGGCGGTCGGCGAAGACGGCAAACGGGCCTCGACCTGCCTGCTGCTGCCCGAGGAGTATTGAGTGAAGCGAGCCTGGGCGGTGCCCCTGACCGCCCAGGTTTTCGTCATTTCCCGAACCACATCCCAGCCAACTCTTCGTCGCTGTTGCAAAAAATGATTCGTGGGTATTCCAAGCCAAATCCGCAAAACTCGGTTCCATAGGCCGGGGTCTGTGCGACTGCCGTCCGGTTCTTTCTTTGTTCTCGACGTGTTGCAAAAAAAGCTGCCGTGGCCGGGCGACGATCCGGCGACGGGCATGAACGCTCGCTCAAAGTGAAGTCCCAAAAATCGCCGCCGCCGGGTTCTCGCCGTGGTGCGGTGGGGATTCACTCGCCGATGATCTTGACCAGCACCCGCTTCGGCCGCTTGCCGTCGAACTCGCCGTAGAACACCTGCTCCCACGGCCCGAAGTCGAGCTTCCCGGCGGTGACGGCGATCACCACTTCCCGGCCCATCACCTGCCGCTTCAGGTGGGCGTCGGCGTTGTCCTCGCCGGTCCGGTTGTGGGCGTAGGTCTGCGGGCTGGCGTCGAACGGGGCCAGCCGCTCCAGCCACCGCTTGTAGTCCTCGTGCAGCCCCCGCTCGTCGTCGTTGATGAACACCGAGGCGGTGATGTGCATCGCATTGCACAGCAGCAAGCCTTCCTTGATCCCGCTTTTGCGGACCAGTTCCTCAAGCTGCGGTGTGATGTTCACGAACGCCATCCGCTCGGGCACGGTGAACGTCAGGTACTCGGTCAGCGACTTCATGCCCGTCCCCTCGGCTGAACTGCGATCCCGAAGGACATCTCAGGAGGCGGGCGGGGACTCGGCCAGGGCCGGTCGAGTCCCGTCGCCCCTCGTCACCCGCCCCGTTCGGAGCCGAACAGAACGTCGTACATGACTTCGGCCACCCGCCAGACAAGGCCGAAGGCGACCAGTGCCCCGAAGTACCAGCAGAACGTGAACCAGAGGAACGACTGAACCCGGTCGGCCTCGGTCGCCGGTCGCCACGCCCCGCCTCGGGGGATCAGTTCGCCCTCCTTCGGCAGCAAGTCCATGACGTTCAACACGATCACCCACAGCACGGTCAGGGCGAGCAGGTAGCGGAGTAAGAACCCCCGCATCCGCCCGCCGACGGTCGTGTCATTCATCGGTGTGCAAGTCCCTCTCGGAGTTCACGGGCTGGGTCATGCGGCCCCAATTCAGCCGGGGCAGCACCAGGGAGTCGGGGTCGGGGCCGGTGCCGTGGTCGGCGTACAACGCCCCGAGCTTCACGAGCTTCTTGGCGAACTGTTTCAGGTCGTCGGGGCTGATCTCGGCGGTGGCGAAGACCTGCATCTCCAGCGGCACGACGAACTGCTGGTAGACGGTGTGCCGCCGCTGGAACTGCTTCCAGAGGATGCGGTGGGCGGCGGCTGCGGCGTCGTGGTGGCTGGCGTACAGCAGGGCGTCCCGCTGCCGGGTGGCCCAGCCCGAGCCGGTCCAGTACCGGCCGGTCGTGTCGGCGACGGCGTACCGAAGGTGCTGCTTGGTGCCCCAGGTCTGAACGACCGGGATGACAACGGGTGGCATCGCAACCTCCACACAGGGTTGATGCCGCCCAGCCGGTGTCAGTGCGTGGGGTATAACAGCCAGATCGTTCGGAGTGGGTGATGGGCGAGAAGAAGGACACGTCCGGCAGGCGAGTCCGCCCGAAGACGGCCCCTCGGGGCAAGCGTTACCTGTGTGCCAAGTGCCGGAAACGCAGCCCGAGGCCGGTCTTCACCCCGGCCCCGTGGTACTGCCCGAACTGCCTCCAGGCGAGCGAGCCGCCTGCGCCATGAAGGTTCTCTTCCTCCACGGCTGGAATTCGGTTCCGGGCGGCGTCAAGCCGACCTACCTGAAAGACCACGGCCACGAAGTCCTCAACCCGAAGCTGCCCGACGGCGACTTCGCCGAGGCGGTCCGCATCGCCCAGGCCGAGTTCGACACGCACCGGCCCCAGGTGGTCGTCGGGTCGAGCCGGGGCGGGGCCGTCGCCGTGAACATCGACAGCGGGGATGCGAGGCTCGTTCTGCTCTGCCCGGCCTGGAAGAAGTACGGGACGGCGAGGGCGGTGAGGCCGGACACGGTGATCCTCCACAGCCGGGCCGACGACGTGGTTCCGTTCGCCGACTCCGAAGAGTTGGCGGGCAACAGCGGGGCGACCTTGATCGAAGTCGGCAGCGATCACCGGCTGGCCGACCCGGAACCGTTGGCGGCAATGCGGAAGGCGTGCGAGGGGGATTGACGTGACCGCCGAAGATGCCAGGAGCAAATTGAAGTCCCTCGCCTCGCCCACGGCGGCCCGGTCGGCGGCTCGGTTCTTCAAGACGGGGCCGGGGCAGTACGGCGAGGGCGACACGTTCATCGGGATCAACGTGCCGACGCTCCGCACGGTGGCCCGCCAGTTCCGGGCGTTGCCGCCGGACGAACTCGAAGCACTCCTGAACTCGCCGGTCCACGAAGAACGGCATCTGGCGTTGATGATCCTGGTGCTTCAAGTCGAGAAGTGCGACGACGCCCGGCGGAAGGCGGCGTTCGACTTCTACTTGAGGAACACCCGGTTCGTCAACAATTGGGACTTGGTGGACTGCTCGGCCCCGCAGGTCGTCGGCGGGTTCCTGCTGGACAAGCCGAAGAAGCTGCTGCTCAAACTCGCAAAATCGACGAGCCTGTGGGAACGCCGGATCGCCATCGTCTCGACCCAGCACTTCATCCGCCACGGGCGGTACGACGACACGTTGGCGATCAGCCGGATGCTCCTCGAAGACGAAGAGGACTTGATCCACAAGGCGACGGGCTGGATGCTCCGGGAAGTCGGGAAGAAGGATCAGTCGGTCCTCGAAGGGTTCCTCGACCGGCACGGGACCGTCATGCCACGCACGATGTTGCGGTACGCCATCGAGCGATTCACCCCCGACCAACGACGTGCATACCTGCGGAGCAAGAACAGTTCGGCCGAGGGAGACACAGATGCCGTTTGACGAATCCCTCGCCGCCCGCATCCGGGACGCCCTTTCTCGGACGAAGGGTGTCGAGGAGCAGAAGATGTTCGGCTGCGTCTGCTTCATGCTCGACGGCAACGCACTGGCCGGGGTGTGGAAGGACCGGCTCATCGCCCGCCTCGGCCCTGACGAAGGCGAGGCCGCACTGCTGGAACCTCACGTCAGGCAGTTCGACATCACCGGCAAACCGATGCGGAACTGGATCGCTGTCGAGCCGGAGGGCGTCGAGGACGACGACCAGTTGAAGGCGTGGGTCGAGCGGGCCGTCAAGTTCGTGCGGACGCTCCCGAGGAAGTGAGCCAGGAGGACGACCAACGATGGCGATGTCGCCGATCCTCGTCGCCGACCTGTTCCCGGAAGTCACCCGCCGCCTCGTGGCGCTGCTGCGGTCGCTGACCGCCGATGAGTGGCATCTTCCGACCGTCAGTTCCCGCCGCACCGTCAAGGACATCGCCAGCCACCTGCTCGACGGCAGCCTGCGGCGGCTGTCGATGCAGCGGGACGGCTACCGCCCGGACGACGCACGGGGCGGGCCACGGGCGGGCGAAGTGTTAATGGACTTCCTGAACCGCCTCAATGACGAGTGGGAGACGGGGACCAGACGCCTCAGCCCGAAGGTGCTGGTCGATCTGATCGAGTGGGCCGACGCTCAACTGGCCGACCTGTTCCGGTCGCTCGACCCGCACGGCCCGGCGATCTTCCCCGTCGCCTGGGCGGGCGAGGAGCGGTCGGAGAACTGGATGGACGTTGCCAGGGACTACACCGAGAAGTGGCATCACACCCAGCAATTATTCGACGCCACGAACCGCCCCAGCACGATCCTGACCCGGCGGCTCGGCCACCCGTGCCTGGACATCTTCATGCGGGCGCTGCGGTTCACGTTCCGGGCGGTCGAAGCCGACCAGGGCAGCGTCGTGATGATGGCGGTGACGGGCGAGGCGGGCGGGTACTGGTACGTCGAGCGGCAGAAGGACGGCTGGGAGCAGACCGCCGATGCACCCCGGTCGCCCTCGGCGACGGTCACGATGGACCAGGACACGGCCTGGAAGCTGGTGACGAAGCGCCGCAGCCGGGACGAAATCCGCCAGCGGTTTTCGGGCATTCGGATCACCGGCGACGAGGCGCTCGGCCTGCACGTCCTCGACATGGTTTCGGTGATGGCGTGACGGCGCAGATGCCGGTCGAGGGATGAGGATGGTCGAGTTTCAGAAGACGATCCCGATCCTGCGCATCTTCGACGTGGCGAAGGCGAAGGAGTTCTACGTCGGCTTCCTCGGCTTCACGGTCGATTGGGAACACCGCTTCGAGGAGAACACCCCGGCGTACATGCAGGTGTCCAGGGCCGGGCTGACGCTGCACCTGTCCGAGCATCACGGGGACGCCTGCCCCGGTTCGACCGTGTTCGTCTGGATGACCGGCATCGAAGAGTTCCACCGGGAGATCACCGGCAAAAACTACAAGTACCTGCGGCCCGGCATCGAGACGACCTTCTACGACGCCAAGTGCATGGAGGTCATCGACCCGTTCGGCAACCGCATCCGGTTCAACGAGGGCTTGAAGACGGGTGGGGCGAGGTAACGGAGGTCAAGCATGATCCGCCTCAAGCGTGTCTACGACGAGCCGACCAAGCAAGACGGACTGCGCATCCTGGTCGAGCGGCTTTGGCCCAGGGGCGTGAGTAAAGAGAAGGCGGCGGTAGACCTCTGGCTTCGAGAACTGGCTCCCAGCGCCGAACTGCGAAAGTGGTTCAGCCACGACCTTGCGAAGTGGGGCGAGTTTCGCAAACGGTATCGGGCCGAGCTTGAAGAAAAGGGCGACGTACTGGTTCTCCTGAAGCACCGGGCGACCGAAGGGACAGTGACGTTCGTGTACGCCGCCCACGACGAGCAGCACAACAGCGCCGTCGTCCTGAAGGACTTTCTGGAGGAGCGCCGGTGACGACGCCTCACTTCGATCCCGTCACGGGTGCAGCAGGATCGTCAGCAGGAAGGAGGCGTCCTCGACGCACCGGACCGAGTGCGGCTCCCCGGCCCCGAGGTAGAGCAGTTGACCCGCCGTGAGTTCGTGGGTCTGGCCGAGTGCGGTGAAGGCGATCCTTCCCTCCAGGCATTGCACCGTGATCTCGCCGGGGGCTTTGTGTTCCGCAATCTCCTTGCCCGCCGCCATCACGAGTCGCACGACTTCGATCTTGCCCGTCTTGAGTAGCGTGGCGGTCTTCGCCGTTGCCAGGGCCGATCCCAGGGGGCGAACGTCGATCACGTCTCCCGGCTTCGCATGGGGTATTGCCATCGCTCGGTCCTCGTCGTTCGGGTTAGTGTTCCGGCTCTCCGCTCCGGTCGCCCTGCCCGGCGTCCAGCCGACGACGCAGTTCCGCCAGGACCGTCGCTGCATCCAGTCCCCGCTCTCGACACGCATACCCCAGGGACTTGCCACCACAGCAGTAGTCGATCCCCAACACCTGGAACACGGCCAGAGTTTCCGGGTTCTCGATAACCCAATCGGGGACGGGCGTGTCGAGGTCGCACGGGGTCATGCCGGGTCCGCCTTTCGGAACGAGTGGCCCGTCTTCAGTCCGGCCACGAACCAGACCAGGGCCACGGCCCCCAGGAAGAACACCGTGTCGCCCGGCACTCGCATCCAGCGGAGCCACTGCATGGTGTCGGTCTGCATGAACTCCGGGCTGCGGGCGTACCAATACCCGTGATCGACCGAGGCCCACGTCTGCATCAGGCCCACGGGGAGCAGGCTCAGGACGCACATCATCAGCAGCCCGCCGTTGAGTGACCAGAACGAGAACTTGAGCCACCCGTCCTTCCACTCCCGGCCCGGAATTAAGGCCCGCAGGCAGACCAGCATCAGCCCGATGCCGAGCATCCCGTACACCCCGAACAGGGCGGAGTGGCCGTGCAGCGGCGTCGTGTTCAACCCCTGCATGTAGTAGAGGGCGATGGGCGGGTTAATCATGAACCCGAACAGCCCGGCCCCGATCATGTTCCAGAAGGCGACCGAGACGAAGAAGTAGATCGGCCACTTGTACTGCTTGACCCACGGCGTCAGGTGCGACCGTCGCAAGTCTTCCATCGCATCGAAGCCCAGCAGCACGAGCGGCACGACCTCCAGGGCGCTGAACACCGACCCCCAGGCCAGGGCCACGGTCGGCGTCCCCGAGAAGTACAGGTGGTGGCAGGTGCCGATGATCCCGCCCGACAGGAAGATGGTGGCCGACAGCAGCGCCGCCGCCGCCGCCACGCCGGGCCGCACGAGGCCCAGCCGCATGAAGAAGAAGGCGATGACCGTCGTGGCGAAGACCTCGAAGAACCCCTCCACCCACAGGTGGACCACCCACCACCGCCAGTATTCCACCATCGACAGGTGCGAGTGCTGGCCCCACGTCAGGCCCGCCCCGTAGAAGAGGGCGATGGCGGCGCTCGCCACCGCCAGGAGCGTCACCAGTTGCTTCTGCTCGCCTGGCTTCCGCAGGGCCGGGAGCAGCACCCGGACCATCAGGAAGAACCAGAGCAGCAGGCCCACGAACAGGGCGACCTGCCACACCCGCCCCAAATCGACGTACTCGTACCCCTGGTGGCCGAAGAGGAACGACGTGTCGTCCGAGAGCTTGTTGTGGACGCTCAACAGTTGGCCCGCAAGCGACCCGACCACCACGACCAGGAGGGCCAGGAACAGGACGTTCACGCCCAGGCGCTGCCCCCTCGGCTCGTGTTCGCTGACCAGCGGGCCGATGAACAGGCCCGCCGCCAGCCACGCCGTGGCAATCCAGAACAGGCCCATCTGGATGTGCCACGTCCGGGTCACGCTGTAGGGCAGCCAGTCCGCCAGCGGGATGCCGTAGAACCCGTTCCCCTCGACGCCGTAGTGGGCCGTCACCACGCCGAGGAGCATCTGCACGAGGATGAGGGCGGACACGACCCAGAAGTATTTCACGGTCGCCCGCTGCGACGGCGTGGCGACCCAACTGCCCAGCGGGTCGGCGTCCGGCAGCGGCACATGCCCCTCCTCGGACTTGCGGGCGGCGTACCACCAGACCATCGCCGAGATGCCCGCCAGGAGCATGATGATGCTCACCCCGGTCCAGACGACGGTTTCGCCCGTCGGCTGGTTGCCGACCAGCGGCTCATACGGCCAGTTGTGGGTGTAGGTGATCGAGTCGTCCGGGCGGTTCGTGGTTGCGGCCCAGGCGGTCCAGAAGAAGAAGGCGGACAGCTTCTTCGAGCGGTCGGGGTCGGTGACGGCCCCGGCGGGTATGGCGTACTCGGCCCTGCCGCTGGCGAACACGTCGGAGTAGTGCGTGAGGTTCGCCCGGAACGCCTCGGCCCGGACCGGCGAGACGGTGACGGCCCCCGTGCCGGGGTCGTAGGTGTTGGTCCGCATCTCCTTCGCCAAGCGGCCCCGGAGTTGCGCCTGGCGCTCGCCGTCCAGTTTGGCGTATTCGGCCCCGAACTCCGTCGTCGCCCAGCGGTCGAGGATGAAGGTCGCCTCCCGGTGCAGCCAGTCCGCCGTCCAGTCGGGGGCGACGTAGCTGCCGTGGCCCCACACCGACCCGACCTCCATCCCGCCGAGCGACTGCCAGACGTTCTGCCCGGCCTGGATTTCGCCCTCGCCGATCAGTGCCGTGCCGTCGGTCGTGACGACCCGGACGGGCAGCGGCGGCATCTCCTGGTAGATGCGAGTCCCGATCCAGCCGAGGACCAAGAAGGACAGGACCATGACCAGGGTGAAGGCGATCCAGAGTCGTTTCATGTCGTTGCCCCACGGGACGCTACTGCGTCGGTTTCCGCCTCGCCTTGTGGACCAGCGGGCAGTCCTCGGTCGAGTCCTTCGCCCGGCAGCGTTGCACGATCCTGCCGAGCGACCGCCTCATCTGTCGCAGGCTGCGAATCCGGCCCTCGATGTCGGCGATCTTGGCCTCGGCCCGCTGGCGGACGTGTTCGCAATCCGAGGCAGCAGACGACAACTCCAGCAACTCCCGGACCTCGGCCAGCGTGAAGCCGAGTTCCTTGGCCCGCCGGATGTAGTCGAGCCGCTCGACGGTCGCCTCGTCGTACTGCCGGTAGCCGGACGGGCGGCGCTGGGGCGGCGGCAGCAGCCCCTCACGCTCGTAGAACCGGATCGTCTCGATCCCGGTCCCGGACCGCTTGGCGACCTCGCCGATCTTCATGGCCGTCATCGGGTGCGCCCTCGCAGCGAGTGGCGGTGGGTGTATTGTCAGTCTGGAGTGTACTACAGAGTCAAGTGCGTTCGACCCCGCCGTGGGACGCAGCATAGCGACGGGTAGAATGCGTTCGTGTCGAATGAGGCAGCCAGCGGGATCAGCGACGTGAACCCGACTATCAACACCCCGCCGCAGGGCCACACCGTCGCCGTCGTGGGTGACGTGTATCGTTTCCTGGCGACCGGCAAAGACACGAATGGAAGGTACGCCCTATGGGAAGCCCTCGTGCCGCCGGGCGGCGGGCCACCCCCGCACGTCCACAGCCGGTAGGAGGAAGGCTTCTACGTCCCTCGAAGGCGAGATCACGTTCACCGTCAACGGGGAGCGGGTCGTGGCGACGGCCGGGACGTTCGCCAACATGCCGGTCGGGTCGCCGCACAGCTTCAAGAACGAGTCCGACCGCCCGGCGAGGATGCTCATCTCCGTCGCCCCCGCCGGGCTGGAATAGATGTTCTTCGAGGTCGGCGTGCCGCTGGCCGAGGGGGCGACGACGGCCCCGCCGCCGACGAAGGACGAGATCGAGAAGCTGCTGACGGTTGCGCCGGGCTACGGCATCGAGATTCTCGTGCCGGGGCATTGAGTTGGCCGAGTGTCAGTGTCGTCCGGGGTAGCAACGATGAAATCGACGGTCGAAGAAATCCGGCAGCGGTTCGACGCCGACGTGGAACGGTTCAGCAACCTCGACACCGGCCAGTCGGCCACGGTCGATGCCCCGCTCGCAATGGCACTCGTCGCCGAGGCGGCTGCGGCCACGACGCCGCACGCCCAACACGTTCTCGACGTGGGCTGTGGGGCCGGGAACTACACGCTCAAGCTGCTGGAGCAGATTCCCAACCTCGATGTCACACTGATCGACCTGAGCCAGCCCATGCTGGACCGGGCCACCGAACGGGTGGGGCGGGCGACCACCGGCAGCATCAAGGCCGTCCGGGGCGACATCCGGGAAGCCGCACTCCCCGACGAAGGCTTCGACATCGTGCTGGCCGCTGCGGTGCTGCACCACCTGCGGACCGACGAGGAGTGGCGGGACGTGTTCACGGCGTGCCACCGGGCGTTGCGGCCCGGCGGCTCGGTGTGGGTGTTCGATCTGGTGCAAAGCTCGATCCCGGCCGTCGAGCGACTGATGCAACGCCGCTACGGCGAGTACCTGACCCGGCTCAAGGACGACGCCTACCGGGACCATGTGTTCGCCTACGTCGAGAGGGAGGACACGCCCCGGCCGCTCGTGTACCAACTCGACCTGCTGCGTCAGGTCGGGTTCGCCCAGGTCGAAGTCCTGCACAAGACCGTCTGCTTCGCCGCCTTCGGCGGGGTGAAGGGGTAGCGGGTAATCCCCGTCACAAGTCCCGTGGCCCTTCACCGACCGCCGGGGCGTTCTCGTCGGCCTCGACCTCGTTCAGCAACCCGTTCAGGTCGAGCCGCCGGGTGAACATCGCCAGTTCGCCGGTCGGCGTCCGGGGCCATTCGGCCTGCGGTCTGTCCCAATACAGTTCCACCCCGTTGTCGTCCGGGTCACGCAGGTACAGCGCCTCGCTGACCCCGTGGTCGCTGGCCCCGTCGAGCGGGACGCCCGCCCCCAAGACACGCCGCAGGGCGTCGGCCAGCGCCCGCCGGGTCGGGTAGAGGATGGCCGTGTGGTACAGGCCCGTGGTGCCCGGCGGCGGGGGCGACCCGCCCCGGCTCTCCCAGGTGTTCAGCCCGATGTGGTGGTGGTAGCCGCCCGCCGAGACGAACGCCGCCTGCGTGCCGTACCGCTGGGTCAACTCGAAGCCGAGGACGCCGCAGTAGAACCCGAGCGCCCGCTCCAGGTCGGCCACCTTCAGGTGGACGTGGCCGATGCGGACGCCCGGATCAATCGGCCGGGCCGGTTTCTCGGGGGTCATGGTCGCTCCTCCGGGTTCACACGCTTGCCGTCGTCAGTCGTTCCCCATTCACGGCGACCCTCGCCGCCGTGAGGGATGCCCGCTTCCGCAAGTACGCCTTCGCCGAGTCCGCCATCGTCACCAGGGCCGCCCCCATCATGATGGCGTCCTTCACCACCAGCCGCCCGGCCCCGCTCAGGTACGGGAACCCGTGTTGCGCATCGCCGAGGGGCGGAACCCAGCACTCCGGCGTGGTGACGAGGAACGACAGGGTGACGAACGACATCACGAACACCAGGAAGCTGCCGACCGCCGCCGCCTGCGGGAGCCACGGGTGCAGGCACAGCAGCAGCCCGTACAGGACGATCACCGCCCCCAGCCCGTAGGCGAACTCGTAGGTGTGGTTCGCCTCGTGCCACGCCCGGTTCTCGGGGACGAGTGCCCCCTCCGGGTTCTTGTGGGCCTTGTAGTTGCCGGGGTCGGCGTAGAAGAAGCTCATGGTCGGGCTGCTGGCGACGAACGGGACGATCCCGTCCGCCTCGTACCGGAACGCCTTCAGCCCGCCGATCCACAGCAGCACGACGATCAACCCCATCCGGGTCACGGCCACGCCCACCTTGTCCATCCGGGACGCCAGTTCAAAGAGTTTCAGCACGCCCATGTCCGCCTCCGCTTGAGTCCAGATCGGCGGGCCGACTGTTCTCCCGCCGCCACGACTCAAGTATCGGAAGCCGCCGCCGGGTGCAGAATGGGCGCTTGGCCCGAAGGCATGGACAGATTGCTCCCGCCCCGAACGGCCGTCTCGAACTCCCGAAAGAAGGTCGGGGAGTGGCCGGTCGCCTTCTTGAAGAGGCGGCTGAAGTACAGTTCGTCGGAGAACCCGACCTCCCGTGCGACTTCCTTGACCGGCTTGAGGGTGTGGAGCAGTTGCCACTTGGCGTGGGTCAGGATGCGGCTGCGGATCAGGTCGGTCGGAGTGGTCCCCAGGTGGTCCCGGACGATCCGGCCCAGCGTCTTCGCCGTGACGTGCAATCGCTCGGCGTAGTCGGCGGGCGAGTGCAGGGTGCGGTAGTTCTGCTCGATCAGGTCACGCAGCCGGGCCAGGACCGGATGCCGGAGGTCCGCCCCCGGTCCACACGCCCCGGCCTTCGACGCCTTGAGCCTCGTGGCGAGGACCAGCAGCACCTTCAGGTGGGCCAGCATGACCTCGCCGTAGGCGATATCACGCTCGTCGTGTTCCTTCCGAATGCGGTCGAACAGGCCGGTCACTTCCGCCTTCACCTTGCTGTCCATCGTGACCACCGGGACGCCGTAGGGGTCGTTGAACAGGACGCCGCTGCACCCGACCTCGGCGTGGAACGTCTCGACGCACAGGAAGTTGGCGTGGAACTGCACGACCTCGCCGTGGACCGGGCCGTCGGGGGCGAACCGGACGTGCTGGTAGGGGACGAAGAACAGCAGCGAGTCGGGGCCGAACGGGAACTGTGCAGCGTCCGCCCACACCATCCCGGCCCCGGATTTGATGAAGTAAACGGCGAAGTAGTTCGTGCGGGCTGGCTCGACCGCCTCGCCGCCGAGCCGCAGGGTGTCGGTGCGGATCGCCTGCCCGCCGGTGCGGGGGTCGTACAGGTCTTCGGTTTGGTTACGCTCGCCCATCGTCGTGCCGACCCATCGCTTTCCTTCGTGCTTCTCCTCGTGCCGCTTCTTCTGGCGGACGTATTCAGGGTGCTGGCGGACGGCGAGTCACCGCAGCACATGGACGGCGATCTCGCACGCCGGGTAGCGGTCGGTGGCCGGGGCGTGCCGGACCTGCTCGACAACGAATCCGCACTTCTGGAGAACCCGGAGCGAGGCGACGTTGCCGGTGGCGACGGTGGCGGTCAGCGGTCGCTTGGTGACTTCCCGGAGCAGCAGGTGCAACGCCCGGCTGGCGATTCCCTTCCCCCAAAATACCGGGTCGATCCAGTAGCCGACGTGATCCTGGCCGTCCGCCGGGAAGCAGGAGACGTGCCCGACGAACGTCCCGTCGAACAGGACGGCTCGGGCCGGGGCGTCCGGGTCGGCCAGCGATTTCGCCCACAGCGAGTCGAACGCCTCCTGGGTCCGGGGGATCGTCCCCGCCATCCGGTTCGACTCCGGGTCCAGTTGCAGGGCGTACATGCGGGGCAGGTCGCCCGCCTCGACGGGCCGGAGCCGCACCCGGTCGGCCGTCGCCCAGCCGAAACCCTCGGGCTTCTGGGCGATGACGTAGACGTGGGACTCGGGGTGCTGGTCGTACTCCAGGTGGCGGCAGACGCACCCGGCGTCGGCGAGGACTCGCAGGGTCGTGGGGATGCCGAGGGTGGCGTGGTACATCGGTGGCCCCATGTGCGAGTCCCGCCGCTCGTCCGGCCCGTCCGTGCCGCCCGTGGTGAAGACGAGAACCCCGCCCGCCGCCAGCCCCCGGCACTGCTTGGTCAGGACCGCCGCCTGCTCGGCCAGCGGGACGTGCCACACGCTGTCCCAGGCCAGAATCAGGTCATACGCCTCGGGCGGCTCCCACCGGCCGATGTCGGCGTGGAACAGCCGGGCCTCCGGGCACCGCTCCCGTGCCAGGGCGAGCATCGCCGGGGACACGTCCATGCCGTCCGTGCGGAACCCGTGCTTGTTCAACAGTCCCATCAGCCGCCCGGTGCCGCACCCCACGTCGAGGGCCACGCCCTTTCGCTGTACGAAGGCGACGGCCCGCTCGACCTGGGCGAACCCGTAGGTCGAGACATCGACCCACTGGTCGGCGATCTGGTCGTAGCTGGCGGCGACTTGTTCGGGGGTCATGCGTTCAGACGCTCCCTGGCACGGCGACGAAGGCATCCCCGGCCCGGACGATGATCGGCTCCTCCACGTCCACCCACCCGCCGTCTCCCACCACCCCGGTCGCCAACAGCCCGAGCCGGACGCCGGTCGTCGGGTCGATGCGGAAAACGGCCACCCGCCGCCCGGCCCCGACGCCTTCCAGGTGGAAACGGGGGATGATGCGGTCGTCGGCGAACCGAAAGGTGAAGTGCGGGTCGTGGTGGAGGGGGAGCATGATCGCCTCCGGGGGTCAAATGCGTCCGGGCTGCTCGACCGTCCGTTCGTTCGTGACGTTCCCGGTGTTCAGCGTGGCGGTCGGCTCGAACAGCAGGACGTGAACCTCGTCCTCCGCCACCGGCCGGTGTTCGACGCCCCTCGGGACGATCAGGAACTCGCCCTCCTCCAGCCAGACGTGGTGGTCCCGAAACTCCATGCGGAACCGGCCGCTCACCACCAGGAACAACTCGTCCTCGTGGTCGTGGTGGTGCCACACGAACTCGCCGACGAACTTCACCAGCTTCACCTGCTGGCCGTTCAGGTCGCCCACCACCTTCGGCGACCAATGGTCCGAGAACAGGGCCAGCTTGTCCCGCAAGTTCACCTTCTCCAACGCTCCCTCCTCCCGCCCCGACGGGCGGTCAGAGCCTCGGGTCCACGGGTTCGCTCTCCGGGGCCAGGACGCCCCGACCATAACTCCGGCCGACTGATCTCGGGGAACGGACACCAGCAACCGGGACATGCTCGCCACGGACGGTCGGCTCTCAGGCTGTTGTACCCGGCAGGCCGGACTTCAGGTACGGACTCGTGTCGAACTCCCAGGCCAGCCGGTCGAGCAGCGAGCGGGCGTTGTCCGGGTGCAGGGAGTAGTTGACGCACGCCCAGGCCGAGGCGGCGTTCGGCCGCAGGGTGAGGACGACGACCGGCTGGCCGGTGGCGTCGTCCACGCCGCCGACGACCCCCAGGACTTCGGCGGCGGTGATGGTGGTCCGGTGATGCTCGTCCACGTTGCCCCCGGCGAATGAATGGTTCGGAATCCGAACCCACCGGGCCGGTGTCACACGCAGGCGGGTAGCCAACTTTTTGTCGCCGGTTCTTTTCGGCTATCGTTCCACAGGGGGTTCGGAAGCGGCCCACGCTATTCCCACACTACGACCCCCAATCCCACACTACCCCACCCCAACCGGCCCTAAACCGGCGGTGGTCGGAACGGCTCGAAAGTAACTGGAAAACAAGGGAAATGCGACGAAATGCTTGAAAAAGTGGGGGCGGCGAAAAGCGCAATTGGCTCGATTTTGGTTCTCTTTGTCCTGGTTCGAATCCAGGCCGGGTAACTCGGTGCGACGCGGTGCGGGCCGGCGCAGACCAGCGCCGGCCCCCGTAATTTCCAGGGGATTCCGACTCGTGTCGGCGTTCGCCCCAACGGGCTCACGGTTGCCGAACGATGCCGATTGGTGCACTTCGGCGCGACCCGTCACTACAGCCGGCACTACAGCAGCGGTCGCCTTCCTGCCGGCGTCGGTGCCGGTGAGGCGGAGGGGAATTTCACCCGCAGTCGGCCCGGCCGGCGGCGGCACGAGGTTCGGCAGCTTGTCCACGGCACCTGCCAGATCGTGCAGCCGGCGGTGCGAATAGCGGGCGGTCAGGAGCGGCGTCGAGTGCCCGGCGAGTTCCTGCGCCGTCCGCAGGTCTACGCCGTGCCGACCCAACAGCGTCAGGTAGGTGTGCCGCAGCGCGTGGAAGTCGGCGTACTCCGGGCCGTCCGGCCCTTCGACCGCGTAGGGGATGCCGACGGCTTCCAGATCGGCCCGCAACATCTCGGCGCCGGTGTCCCGCCACGACCCGCCCCACACCGGCGTGCCGGTCGGCTTCCCGTCGAGGTAGCCGCGTAACTCGGTCGCCACGTCGGTCGGCAGCGGCTGCACCTTCGTCTTCCGCGACTTGTTGAACCGGGCGGGCAGCGTCACGACGGGCGCGGTGAGGTCGAAGTCGGCCGGCGTCAGGTTCGCCAGGGCGTTCGCGCGGAAGCCGGTGCCGGCGGCGGTCAGGTACAGGAAGTAGCGGTCGGCGCCGGCCAGCCCACGGTACGTGCGGCCGCTCGCCCGGGTGCCGGTCAGCAGCGCCAGCAGCTCGTCGGCGGTGAGCTCGCGCCGCGCCCGCCGCACGTCCACTGCGGTGCTCACGAGCGGCAGCGCGTCGAGCGGGTCGGAGCCGATGCGCTTCGCCTTCACGAGCCAGCGCGTGAACCCGCGGACGGCGACGGTGTAGCGGTTCGCGGTGGTCGGCCCGGCCCCCTTCGTCGTCTGCTCGGCGACGGCTTGTACGGTCGCCCGTGGCAGCTTCCGCCCCCTACCAGCGCCGACGGTTTGCAGGCGGTGCCGGGCGACGTACCGCCGAACCGCATCGACGGACACGCCGAGCATCCGCGCCACGGCCGACGACGAGAAGGCCTCACCGACGGGAATCTCCACGAGCCGACCGGGCCGGCGCAGGTTTGCCAGCCACGCGGACACCTTCCCGGCATCCAGGTCGGGCGGAAACACGAACCCGCAGCCGTCGAGGATGGCAGACACCTTTGCCACGGTCGCCCGGTTGTGGGCGGGCACGTTCCCCTTCGATTCGAGGTAGGTGCCGTAGTCCGTCAGATGGTCGGCCAGTGGGCGGCGGGCGTGATCCTCGCCGGGGTCGGTGTGGCCGGACCGAACGCGAGACGCCTTCCGCTCCGACTCGGCGGCAAGCTGTTCCGTTGCCTTTAGGTCCGCATACCCCTTCACGCGGCGGACGATGCCGGTGGCGTCTCGCAGCTCGAAATACCAGCGCTTCGACGGCTTGAGGTACTTGGTTCCGTCTTTCGAGAGGGGGAATAGCACGGCCCGCCCGCGTTCCTTGACGCGGACGTGCGGCCGCCCCTCGTGGGTGACGACTTCGGCCCCCGGCGGCAGTGGGCGGGCGTTCTGGAGTTTGAACGGCTTCGGCATCGGTCGGCCTCGTCAGTGGTTGGAGTATACCCGGCCCGCCAGCGGGTGGAACCACGGTAGCGGGCGGCAGCGGCGCCGGGCGTTAGTTTGTCAGGTCCGCGAACGGCTCGGCGGGCGGGCGGTGTGCCGGCCTCCGCGCCGAAGGACCCGGCGCGGGGTCGAACAGCCGAGGTGCGTCACACCGGGTGGCCGGGTCGATCCGGTCCCAGCGGGCGTCGCCCTCCACACTCAGCAGGATGACTCCGGCCGGCAGCGTGGTGGTCGGGTTCAGCACCACCGCCAGACCCGTCTCCTCGTCGCACCCTAGCCACCGGCGGCCGGCCAGCTGGGCGCGGACGCCGGTGTGGATCACCCTCAGCACCGCGTCGAGCGCGGCGGGCGGGTCGTCGTCGAACGCCAGTTCCTCCCCCTCGACCACCGGGCCGAACGGGGCCAGGGCGGCGAGCAGGTTGTGGGCGCTAGCCGGTATCGCGGTCACGGTCGCCACGGGTCACCCCCTCCGCTCGTGCGGCCGGTCGTCGCTGCGGTAGCGGCGCCGGCCCCGTCCGACACTCGCCCCGGCCGCGCCCTCACTGTGCGGCCGGTCGCCGGGCGCGGGCTTCGTCACGGCGACGCACGACACTTCCGACACTCGCCCCGAATCTCCTGGCAAATCCGTAGTTTCCTCCGGCGTGTCGGGGCGAGTGTCGGACGCCTCCGCCTCGCCGTCCTCGTCGGCCGGGTCACGAGTGTCGGAAGTGTCGTGCGTCGGACCCAGCACGAACGTCCGCAGCGGGTGCCCACCGCCGGCCGGCCGCGCCTCCTCCCACGCCCCCCACCCGGCGGCCACCAGCTCGGCCAGCGCCGCCTCGGCCGCCGCCGCCGTCCGGTACTTCCGGCTGTTCGACTTCTGGAGCGCCCGCACCGTCGCCCGCCCGCCCAGCGCCCGCACCCGGTCGGCCACCGCCCGCAGCCGGGAAGTGGAATCGTCCTCGGCCAGCGCCGCGTACACCCGCTCCGTCTCGGCCGCGAACCACCGGGCCAGCGCGACGCCCGCCTCCAGGCTGTCCAGCCCGACCTCGTCCGGCAGCCCGACCCCGCCCGGGGCGGCCCGCATCACCAGGTGGTGGATCAGGGCCAGCCGCGCGGCGTAGCCCTCCATCTTGGAGAACGCCGCCGCCAGGTCGTCGCTCTCCTCCCCGGCGTCGAACGTCGTCTGCCCCCACTCGTCCACGAACCGGCCCCACCGCCGCCGCGCCTCCGGGGTGAACCGCACCGGCACCGGTACCGGCCGCCCGTCGGCCCCGGCCGCCGGCACCAACTCCCGCAGCCGGCGGACCAGCGCGTCGTACCCGTCGGCCACGTCGGCGGGGAGGTCGTCGTCGGTCCACACCTTCTGCCGCGGCGGCGGCATCACCACCAGAATCCGCGCCGCCCCGCCCGACGCCCGGAACTCGCGGGTGAACGCCCGGCTCAGCACCGCCGGCTGGATGGTGCCGATGACGCCCGCGGCGGCGTGGGGGACGGCGATAGTCAGCTTGTCCCCGGTCTTCCGGTCCACCGACAGCGGGCGGGCGTGGAACAGCTGGAGCCAGTCGGCGGTGGCGTCGGTCTTCGAGTACCGCGTCAGCCCGGTGAACCAGCTGGCCAGCTCGTCGCGGTACACCAGCACGCCCTTCGGGTTGTCGGCCAGGATCACGGCCAGCGACTCGATCGTGATGTCGCCGGCGACGCACCGCGGCTTCGGCGGCGCTTCGCCCGGCCCGTCGCCGGCGGGCGGCGGGTCGGCCCCGTCCCCGCGGCGCGCCCGCCGCTCCCGCTCGGCGTCCTTCCACTCGTCGAGGGCGACCCGGTAGGCGCGGGCGGCGTCGTTCCCGGCCGCGCGGAGGTCGAGGTCGAGCCGCTGGAAGGGGCCGACGGCGAGCTCGAACGGCGGGCTCTTGACCGACCCCGACCGTGCCACGAGTGCCGCCCACACGATCGGCGGCTCGGCCCACGACCGCTTGATTTGCAGCACCCGGGCGGCGCCGACCGCGGCCCCGCAGACGGCCAGCGCCGGGAGCGCGACGGCGGCCGGGTCGCACGGGATGGCGGCGGCGACGCCGGTGACGAAGGGGACGAGCGGGGCCGGGAGGGCGTCCACCGGGAACGGGACGAACGGCCGTGGCGGGGCGGCTGGCCCGGCGCCTGCGTGGCGGGGCGGCCACGGCCGCAACTGCGCCGCGGGGAACGCCTTCTCGGCCGACGCACCCTTGCCGTCGAACCGCACCCGGTACGTGTCGCCGGGCAGCGCCGCCGTCACGATGCCGACGTTGTCGCGGTCGGCCGGCGTCACCCGGTCGCCGACGGCAAACCGCCGCGCCGCCGGCCCCTCGGCCGCGGGCGGGGTGACGGGGCCGGCCACGTCCATCAGCAGGCGCAGGGCGTCGGCGCCGCGGGCCGTCAGGAAGTCGTCCAGCCCGGCCTTCTCCCCGCCCGGCCCGTGCGGCAGTCGCACCGCCCGCACCACGGCGCCGGCGGCGGCCAGCGCCTCGGCCAGGTGCCACTCGGCCAGCCGCACGGCCGGCTTGTCGGCCAGGTCGGAGTCGTAGACGACGAACACCGGCCGGCCCGCCCACGCGACCGCGGCCAGGTCGGGGATGAGCTCCCGCGGCCCGCCGCCGTCGCGCTTCTTCTGCCAGCCGTACACGCCGACGAGGCCGACGCACGCGAACCCGTCCTGGTCGGCCCGCGCCGCCTTCTTCTCGCCCTCGGTGACGAGCAGCGGCACGGCGGCGTCGGCGAGCGCCGCGCGGGTCGCCGGCGGGAAGTAGGCACGGTTTGGGGCGCCGGCCGGCGACTCGTACTTGACCGGCTTCCCCTTCGCGTCGGCGCGGGGGCGGTCGGGCTTGCACCGGACGTACCCCAGAGGGCGGCCGTCGGGGGCGAAGAACGGCAGGCACAGGCACGGCGTGATAGCATTTGCGAGCATTCGGTCGGCGCGGCGGAGGAGCTTGGCGACCACAGCCGGGTCGGACTCGGAGTAGAACCCGCAGCGGCGGACGTGGTCGTCGGTGAGGCCGGACCGGCGGAGGTCGGCCAGGTGGTGCGGCAGGAGGGTCGGGGGCGTGTTCACGGGTCAAGGCTCCGGGTCGGGGCGCGACAACGCCCGGCGCCGGCCCGGGGGCCGGGCGGCGGGCGTGTGAGGCGGGGATTGGGGGGAGTCGGACGGTTAGCGGTGGCGGGCGGCCTTGCGGTCCTCCCACTCGGCCCTGGGCGGGGAGCCGGCGGCGACCCACGCTCGCAGTTCCGACAGTCGCCAGCGGACGCACCCCGGCGACAGCCGGACCGGGGCCGGGATGCGGCCGGCGGCGTCCATCGCCCGGAACGTCCGCAGGCCGACGCCGATCAGTGCGGCGGCGTCCTTGGCGCTTAGCAACAGCGGGTCGAGGCCGGCGGGGTCGTTGACGGGCGGGTCGCCGACCCGGGCGCGGGCGGTAGTGGTGTCAGTCACGGCTGCCTCCCTTCGCCTGGTCGGCGAGCCAGGCGCGGACGACGCCGTGGTGGAAGCGGAGCAACCGGCCGACGCGGATGACGCCCGGGACGGTCCCGGCCGCGGCCAGCCCGCGGACGTGTCGCTCCGAGCACTTGAGCAGCGCGGCCAGGTCCGGGACGGTGAGCGTGGCGTCGGGCGGGTCGGCGTCCGACGGGGTTGCGGGTGCGGTCATGGGTTCCCCCGGGTCTCGCGGGCGGGTGTGTCCCGCCCGTCTGCAACCCCTTTTCGGGCGCGCCGCCGTCACGAAACACCGGGGGCGAGTTTCGTGACGAAAAAGTGGCGATTCGGAAAGGGGATGAGCTGGGATTCGTGGGGCGGAAAGGAGCGGCAAGAATTTCGTCACGAAACTCCACGGACGGAGTTTCGTGCGCCGCGGGGGTTATGTGACAGGCCGTTTATGCCGCCGAGTCGGGGTTATCCTTGACCCACTTCAGGGCGGCGCGGAAGAACTTGGTGCTGACTTTCTCCCTCACCTCCCCCTCCAGCTTCTGGCGGAAGTCCTTCTGGTCCGGCAGTTTGAAATACGCCAGTAGGTCGGCCGCAGACCGTAGGCGCGGGTTCCGAGTCATCGCGGACTGTACCATGCGGTACAACTCGCCCCGCGCCTTCTGGGCGGGTTTCGTAGATTCCGACAGTTTGGGCCGCCCGCCGCGTTTCACCGAGCGGGCCTCGCCCATAACTGTCTTGACTGCCGAGCGTGGAGCTGCGTCGGGGCGCTTCCCGTCGCCGGCCCCGGCATATCGCGGCACATCGGTGGTCGGGGGAACGTTGGCGAGTTGGTCGAGTATCTGGTCGAATATGCCGCGCCCGTCCACATCGGCGAACAGCCCGTCCGCGGTCGAGAGCAGGCGAGTGACGACGCCGTTCAGCCCGCCCCGCCGGGTCCGCGGGTCGAGGGGGGCGCGGCCCCGGACCGTCAGCACGTCGTTCAGCACGTCGAGGGTCACGTTCCGCCTGCCCGCCCGCCGGAGACGCATGTCAACCCGGTCGTACGCGGTGCGGGCCGCATCCGCCGCGGCGTGGATGCTCGCCGCCAGGCGCCGGTACTCGGCCCCGTCCGTCCACAGCGCAGGAAGCATGGCCTGCAACCGGGCACACTCGCGGACGGCGACGGTTACGGCGGTGTAGACGGCGGCCAGATCGGAGTCGAGGCCGGGCGGCGGCACCGTCCTGATCTGGCACACCTGTGCCTCCACCCGCTCGACCAGGGTCGGCGGTGCCGGTCGGGTCGCCGCCTTGGTGACTGGGGGGCTGTCACCGACCGGCGCCGGGTTCGTCGCGCGCGCCATGGTGAGGAGCTCGTCCTGGGTGACGGGGTCCGCTTGCTGCCAACTGTCCGAATACAACCGCTTCCGCGCCCGGACATCGTTCGGGACGTGTCCGCCGGCTTGTACCAGTGCGGAGATCAACGCGGTGCGGAATCGGGTCGCTACGTGTACGGCCTGCCGTTCCTGATCGAACCGTTCCCCGCGCCGCGGGTGTCCCGGCGGCACGGGTTGGGTGGAGTCGTAATCCCACGGCCGGGCGGTGGGGCCGATCCCCGCAATGGGCGAGCGCACGACCTGGTTGACCCACTCCGCCGCCTCGCCGACGGTGGTCCGGGTTGCCTCGTCGAACGCGCCGAGGCGGGTGAACGCGCCCCCGGCCTCGTCGAAGAGCAGTTGGCCGAAACCTCCGACGGCTTCCGACTGCTTCAACGTGCAGACCGCGTCACGAACGGCTTCAAAGTCCTTAAGCAGCCGGGCACGTCCTTCAAACCAGCCGGCTGAACCGTCGGGATCGTACTGCTTCCCCTCCTGCCGGTGTGGTAGCCGGAATGAGCACTGGTGGAAGCGGTTCAGGGTGATCGCCAGCACGTCGAGGCACTGGATCAGGCGATGAATGGGATTGCGAGCCGGTTCCCACCGGGAGGACGTAGCCGACATGGGGTGTTCCAGAGTTCGGTGGGCCGGGCGACGCGCGCGGAGGAACACGACCCATCGCACATCGCCCGGCCACCGGCGGGTCATGACTCCCGCCGTTCCCACTCCGATACTACCTCCTGTGCACTCGTCCGTGCCATGTCCGAAGGGGCCGCGCCTGGCAGGGCGGGCATCGGCACGCAGAGTCCTTGCTCGTGGGGATAACCGGTGGTACAGTGATCCGGGTTGCTGCCGCAAGTGATTTGGTTGCAATGCTTTTGCGACTGATTGGGAGCGGACTTTAGCCCGCTGCCAATGGGTTCGACCCTCTACTCAGCTCACTTACCCACGGCCCGGTTTGGGGACGCTCCGCGTGGCGACGCACCTGGACCGCCTCGAAGACGAACTCGTCCTTCACACCGATCGCGTCGTCATCGTCGCGGGTATCGGCGTGTCGCTCGCCACGTGCGGGACGGACCAACCCTGCGCGACCTGGCCAGGCCTTCTTCGGCACGGGCTCAAGACGTGCCAGGACGAGTGCGGCACGTCCGCCGTCACGCTGGCGGCGCAACGTGCCATGCTCGACGACGGTGCCGCTCCCGACCACGTGCTGATTGGAGCTGGCGAGTTCATCACCCAGGAGCTGCGCGGCCACCATCACGGGCGCTACGGCCGTTGGCTGATGGACACGCTCGGCGAGTTGCGCGTACGCGACACCGGCGTCGTCCGCGCACTTGAGCGGCTCGGGGTGCGAATTGCCACAACGAACTACGACGGGCTAATTGAGGAAGCATCGCTCCGGCTGAAATCGCCGATCACCTGGCGTCAGCGAACTGCTGTTACCAGCTACTTTCGGGAACCCACGCCCGAGGTCTTTCACATCCACGGCCATTACTGTGACCCCCACTCGGTCGTTCTCGGTGCCCGAAGTTACGGGGAGGTGTGCCGTGACCAGGACGTGCAAGACGCACTCCGCTGGCAGCTCCGATTCGGAACCTTCGTCTTCGTCGGCTGCGGACGCGGGCTCGTAGACCCGAACTTCGGCGCCTTGCTGGAGTGGTCCCGCACCGCCCTGGCCAATGCCGAGCACGAACACTTCCTACTCGTCTCGGAATCGGATGTGGAATCTTGGCGCAACCGCCTGCGTGGGTTGCCGATCGTCCCAGTGGCTTACGGGTCGAGTCATGGCGACTTGCTTCCGTTCCTGGAGGGGCTCGGTGAGCGCGTCGCGGGCCGACGGCAGCCGAACACACTCGTCGCGCTGGCGGCAACGCAGGCGGATTTCGATGCCCGGTGGGACGCCCTCGTTGCGAGTCGAGCGGAGATGCCGCCGGGTGAGTTCTACCGTCGGCTCAGGGCACTAACCGAAACCCTCATCCAGGCCCACGGTCTTCACCGCGCGGCCATGTCCTTCAGCGGCGAGGTCATGTATCGGGCCGAAGGGCTGACGAGCGCCGAGTACGTCGAATTCGCGCTGGACGCGGCAGAATGGCTGCTCGACGACGACGTACCCGACCTGGCGAATAACCACCTCGCCAAGGTCGGACGATACATCCATGACGGGCAGATTCCGGAGGCACTCGTCGAACGGTTCCGAGCCCTTCAGCTGCGAGGCACGGACGCGCTGTGTGCCTACACCGAAACGTTGCAGGCGATCACGGACCAGCTTGCCCATGCCTCGCCGGCGGAGCGCGAGCGCCTGGAGGCGGAGCGCTGTGAAATTCGTCTGCTACAGGGCGACTTCGACCACGTCGCCGGGGAGTGAGCCGGCGTGCCCTCTGTACCTCGCTCCACGCCCCGTGTGCAGCCCAAACCACTCCTGAACGTGGTTTCGCCCGGGGTCCGGAAACTTCTAGCGCGTGAGCGCGTCCGGGCGATGGGTGGCGACCTCGACGCGGCCCTGGCGACGTTGGCAGCCGCTGCATCCGCCGCCGCGAGCAAGGCGCACGACCGTGTGGCCATCGGGATGCTCCGCGCCGAACTGCTCGACCTCGCCCTATGCGGCAAGGAAGCGCTGGAGTTGTTCGACGCCGAGGTCCGCCCGCATCGGGCCGAGCTCGACCCAGGGCAGCAGTTCGCCGTCGATCAGAACCGGAGCGACCTGTGCCTCGGTGGATCGCTGCACGACGGCATCGATGACTTCTACCACCTCGTGGACCGCAAGCGGCTCGCGGGGTTCGACTGGTTCGATTACCGCGACTTGTTCGAGGCGCACCAGGAAGTCCAGCAGGGTAAGCACCACCGCGCCCTGCCGACACTCTGGCAGCAACTGCGGCGGGCCTACGCCCACGGGTGCTGGCGGGCGGTCACCCTCGCCTCGCGGTACTTCGCGGCCGAGTGCCTGGCACTCGACAACTGGGCCGATGCCACCCACCACGCCGTCATGTTTCAGGCGGATGACGACTTCATCCGGAGCCTTGCGGACGACATCGTCGGGAGTCGTCAGGTGGCCGTCGTGCGAGAGGTCGTCGGGCGACTCCTGACCCGGGCCAACCTCCGCCGGCACTTCGTGGTCGCCGCAAGGTTGCTCAAGAACCTGGCCGACGTGATCCCGGACGACCTCGTGCCGACCGTCGGCGAATGGTTGTTGCCCCGGGCGGCCGAGTCGATGGACGTGCGGGTCGGCCCCGACCCGATCCAGGCCGCCTGGGAAGCCGTCGGGCCGATCGCCGGTCGCTTCCCGAAGGCACTGGCCCGTCGGTGGTTGGCGACGGCAACCCATCACCCCTTCTGGACCACCAAGCTGTCCGAACCGGACCGCGTCATCGTCGGCCGGCGGCCGGTGATCGACGCGGTTCTCCGCCTGGCATGGGCGGTCCCGGTGACGGAGGCGGGGCGGATCGCGGACGCGGCCGTCCCCCTCGCCCTCGACCGGCGTGAGGACTACGACTACGCGCACGTCGTGAACCTGTTGGCGAATCTGGCTCGCCGGGGCGGGCCGCGTGTGGCAACACGGCTTGGGAAGAAACTGTTCCCGAAGGGCCAGCCGATCGACATCCGCCTGGCACAGGCCGCAGCCGACTTCGGGAAGGCCGAAATCTTCACCCCGGACAGCATCGAGCGCTTCGCGCGACGGGTCGAGCAAAACGTCCGGCTGCAAGTTCAGCGAATCGGCCCCGGCGAGGAGGCGCAGCGGCCGGACGAAATGCTGTACGAGTTCACCCAACCGATTCCGGAGGGCTTACTGAAGGTCTTTGCCGTTCCGTCCGTCGGGCTGGGCACCTTGATCGCTCACCGAGAACGGCTTCCCGCCGCCAGCGTCGTCGGAATCGTGCAGGCCATCCTCGCGGCGGCCCAAGACCGGGACAACTTCTGCAACAACCGATACCACACGCTGCTCGCCCTCCGGGACATTGCAGACCGAGTTCCGGCCGCGTTGGTGGCCGAAATCATCCGCGTGCTGGAGCCTCTCGCCCGTGGGGCCGTGGAAGAGTCGGCGGCATACGCCACCGCCGATCAGGAGGCGCACCCGCTGAATCCCACCTGCTGGAGTCACGGCGGCCCCGAGCTGGTGCAGGGGGCAGCCGTCGTCGCTCTCGGCGCGCTCGCTCCGCACCACCCACGGGTCGCTCGGTTGCTCACTACGGTGCTGGAAGACACTCTCTGCGATCCGCGTGCGTTCGTCCGTGAGGCCAGTTACGCGGCGGTGCGGGAGTTGTCCAAAGTGAGTGAGGGCGTACTACTCGGCCTGCTCGCCGGCCTGCGCGACCCAGACCCGGCGGCCGCTCAGTCTGCCTTCTCGGCGTTAACTTCCCGCAACGGCTGGAAGTTCAACCGGAACCACTGGAGGCTTTTCATCCTGGCTGCTCGGTCCGCAACGCACTCGACCAATGCCCGGCTCCGAAGACATGCGGCGGCGGCCGTCAAGGTTCGGGCCTCCGCGTGCCTTGCGAATCTGGCCGCAGACCTAGCGGCGCTCACGAACATACTCTCAAAAGACCCCTCAGCCCGAGTGCGTGCGGTGATCAGCGGCTGATCGACAAGAGGCGCGGACCAATATGGCCTGACTCGAAAGCGGCAAACAACTAGCGGCAAATCGCATCATAATCTCGCAACTCACGGGCGAGCCACTGCGCGTTATTCCAAGCAGTTCCAGCAAGTGGACTTCCTGGCCGGCAGTTAAGAGGATCAAGACTAAGGCTAATGAAGATACCGTTAGCATACTCCCATAAGTAGGCAGTGGGAGAATGTAGTGCGTGCCCGATCTGAACACGAAAACGATCCACAAAAGCACTTCTGCCACCGAGTTGCTGTAGGATTGCCGCACCGAAATAATTGCCCCAATACACCCCTCTGGCCTGATCCCGTCGCACCGTGCAGGATCGGACCCATCGCTCATGTTCCAGCCAGCGGTGTAATGGACAGTTCATGTTAAAGAACGGCACAAGTGCCATGCCTGCATAGCAATCGGTTGAAGCGGATACGTCAACAAGCCCATATCGTGGACTATAGGTATCGAGAACATGAAAGTGCAGCTTCGCGTTGTCCAGCCAAGTGTCAACACCGACTTGCTGCATCAGACGATCTGAGAGCGAATACAGGAGGTATGGCAGCGTGTCGTACCCGTGGCAACGCGACTCTTGCCCATGTGCATAATAGAAATCACAATCCGGCGGAGAGGGTCGATTCGCACCGCGTGTTGCGCACATTCCTCCCCCGAATATCGGCTGCCTACTACTTGCTGCCAACTGTACTATTGGCCCCACGTCGCCGATCGCAAACCGAGACTGAGTCGGCATTTTCGTGTCATGATGCCAGAAGCCACCGACTACTTTATTGTCTCCGAGAAATGCCAAGCTTGACCAGAGGCGGAGCAAATCCTGTTCATGTACTTCTCGGCCGGCGTCGAGATAAATCATGCTAACGGCGTGGTAATCGATCATTTGCTCTTTCAGCTCGACACGGATATGGAACTAACTATAAATGAATCCGTCGCTAGAAGGGGAAATATTGTCCAAATACACCTCCAGCTGCCTGACGGAGCTGCTGCTCTCGTAGCAAGTGATAATTCTGGGGGCCTGAAACGTTCACTTCGTAAAGATACAGCTTGCTGTCCGAGCCGAGTACTTGTACGTCCGGGCGAAGTGGGCTTAGGGCAGGACCGGACGGGTTCGCCGGGTCCAGCATCGCTTGATTAGTCCGTGTCTCGACAGCGACGACTCCTGCCGGAAGCGGCGGGTTGGCCGCAACGTTTGACATAGTCGCATTATGCTGTCTTCCGCCATGCGCCGGTCGCCCGTGTCCCGGTTGTCCATGATTTGGCAAGCACAGTGCGTTGTGCGCCCAGGCGGCGAAGCCCCAGCCGGTCTCGCCGACGAAGTAGGTGTGGTCGCCGGCGACCCGGAAGTTGTAGACCGGGACCACCGCCCCCCGGTCGTCCACCCCCTCGACCAGCAGCCACTCCCCCGCTTCCCCCAGCACCCGGTCGCCGGGCGCCAGCAGCTCGGCCGGCACCCACCCCCGCCCCTCGGCGTAGAATGGGTGTTCCCCCGTCGTCGTGATCGTACGCCCGCACACCCGCAGGTCAAGCACAGGGGCTACGGTGGCGAACACCTCCTCCACCACCCGCGGCCGCACGTCTCCCAGCGGGTCGTCATCCGGCCGCGCCAGCACCTCGTCCCCGGCCCGCACCACCTCCACCGGCATCCACCCGTCCGGCGTGCGGATCGGCGTCCCCGCCGCGAAGCACGCCCGGAGCAGGGACATGAACGACGCCAGCGACCCGACGAAATCGAGAGTAGCCCCAGAGTAGTTCTTCTGTTGGATGTTCTGGACGCCGTTCGCCAGCGCCCCCCCGGCCTGGACGGCGTTCAACCCCTGCAGCGCCGTCCCCATCCGGGCCGCGTTCCCACACGCGCTCGCCGGGGCGAGAGCCATGGCGTGGACGGTCCCCCCGACCTGGCCGACGGCGTACGCCGTCCCGTTCATGTCCACCGCGTCGTTGTACCCGATGCCCTGCCGGACGTGGCGCGTGCCGCCGAACGTCAGGGCGTCGGCGTACCCGGCCGCCCCGTCCGAGAATGCCTTGAGGTAGTCAGTCGGGACCGGGGTTGGGGTCCGCTGGCGGCTACGTGCCCGCAATTCCTCCCAGTCTTGGCGGTCCTGCGCCGTCACCACCATGTGCCCGTTCACCAGCCTCAGCCGCGGGGGCATCATCAGCCCGCTGGGGTCGAGATTCGTGGTCGGTCCGTTCCCGACGTACCGGTACAGGTTCTGGTCGCCGGCGTCGTACCGAATCGGGTCAAGACTTGTGAACCGTCCCAGCGTCGGGCTGTACCACCGGTGGCGGTTGTCGTACAGCCCCGCCGTCGCGTCCCACCGCAGCCCCTGGTGCAGGTACACCCAGTCGTACGCCGACCCGCTCTGCACCTTGTAGCTGGCGTCGTACACGGTAGCCTGGCCGAACGGGTCGTACACGTACCGCTCGACCACCGCCCCGGTGTCGTCCACCAGTGCCGTCACGTTCCAGTTCGCGTCCTGGAGCACCCACAGCCGCTCGTCCACCACCCCGTCCGCGTCCGTGTCCCGGTCCCGGAGCACCAGCCCATCCACGTACAGCGGGCTCCACACGTACCGGCTGACCGTGTCCCCGCCGACCTGTTCCTCCACCACCTGCCATCGGTCCGAGTAGTACAGGTCCGTCACCGTTGTCCCGTCATCGCTCTTCACCCGCCGGCCCAGCCCGTCGTACCCGAACGCCTCCAGGGTCGTCGTCCCGGCCGAGTTCCGCACCGCCACCAGCCGGTTCCAGGCGTCGTACACGTACCGGAGGCCGGACTCCGCCCGCGTCATATTCCCGTTCGCGTCGTACGTCGGCGTCGTCAGGCTCCCCACCGCCGTGTACTCGTTCTGCCGGTTGGCCGTGCGCGACTCCGTTACCCCGTCCACGTCGATCCCGTCCCAGTTGCCCACCGCGTCGTAGTCCCAGTCCTGCGTCCGCGTCGGCGTCCCCGTCACCGCCGTCCGCGTCCCGTTCAGCGTTCCTCGGGCGAACGATGCCAGTTGATCCAGACCGTCGTACGCGTACACTTCCCCGAACGTTGCGTCGGTCAGGCTGTCGCGGAACACCCGGTTACCAGCCCGGTCGTACCCGTACTGCAACCGGTCGAGGTCCGTGCGGGTCGAATCGATCCACCGTTGATCCACCACCCGGCCGAACCGGTCGAGCCCGGCGTATTGGTCGCCGCCCTCGCCGTCCGGCTCGGTCCCCTGCTTCACGTAGGTCAGGGATGTGCCGTTGAACCGATTCCGAATGACGACCGTGCCCCGCCCCAGGTACTCGTAGCCTTCTTCTTTGTTGCCGACCGACAGCCACTCCACGCGACCGATCGCGTCGGACCGGTACTGCAATTGCTGGCCGGAGGGGTACGTCAGGAACTTCCGGAAACTCCGGTTCTCGCCGGTCGCCGCTCCGACGTACGTGTACCCCACGGCCGGCGTCGTCGAGACACTTACTGCCCCGGCGTGTTCCTGCCATTCGGTCAGGAGTTGGCCGAGGCCGTTGTACTCCCCCTCCACCTGGTTCACCACCGACCCACCGCTCGCCGCGTCGTAGCTGGTGACGAGGAAGGCGTTCCCCTGCCCGTCGTAGGCCGTCTCGATCCGCCGCACGGCCCCGTCCACCCCGCTCCCGAGCGTCGTCACCACGTCCGCCGTCACGCGCCCCAGCACGTCGCGGGTCAGTGTGTGCGTCGTCCCGTTGCGGTCTGTCGCCGTCACCGCCTCCCCGAGGGCGTTAACCGTCACCGACTCCTGCTCGGACGAACTTGCCGCGCCGGTCGTGGCGTCTGGCCACTGGGTCGCCCCGACGAGGTCGTTCGAGGTCAACCCGCTCCCGCCGCCGGTCGTGACGCCGTACACCCACTCCGTCGTTTCCACGCCGCCGCCGGTCAGCCGAGCCGTCAGCGAGGTCATGCCGGCCGCGTTGTACGTGTACTCGGTGGTCTTGTCATCGGCGTCCGACACCGTCCCGTTGACGTAGTTCTCGACCGTCTTCGCCACCCGGCCGAGGGCGTCGTAGGTGGTCCGCGTCACCCGCCCGAGTGGGTCTGTCGTCTCGTACACCCGACCCGCAGCGTCGTAACTTGTGAGCGACACCAGCACCGCGGCGGTGCTCGCCGGCGGGGTGGACGGCCACGTGTACGCCCCGGCCGGGCTCGTGCCGATGTCCACGCTGGCGATCGGCCGGTCGGCCAGATCGTAATAGACCCCGGCGTAGTACACCCGAGCCGCCAGCCCGGTGAGGTCGCCGTAGCCGGACTCGTCGTGGTGCCGCTGCCGGGTGGTGACACGGGTAACGCGGCCGGCCGCGTCGTAGGTCGGCTCGACCTGCTCGAACACGTTGTCCCCGGCCACGTCGTCCACGTCCGCGTAGCTGGAGTCGCCGCCGCCGTCGGCGGAGTACGTCACCACCGGCCGGCCGAGCCCGTCGTAAGTCGTCTTGGTCACCAGCCCGCCCGGAGCCGCGGTCTTGAGGACCAGGCCGCGGGCGTCGTAAAAGATGGCGGTGTGGAGGGTGTACGTCCCTACCGAACCGGTCGTCGGGTCCACCTGGTACGTGTCCGTCCGGTACACCCGCCCCAACTCGTCGTAGTCCGCCGACGCTTGGGCGCGCAGCTTCGCCGCCGTGCCCGACGGCAGGCTCAGCACGCCGCCGCTGATCGAAGGCGTCACCCCGTCTCCGTCGTAGGTCTGGGTCAGCGTGGCGGCGCCGAGGTTGTCGTAGGTCGTGACCACGAGCGGCCGGTTCACCCCGGTCGCCTCGGTCGTCTCCACCCCGGCCTTGACCGCCACCGGGCGGTCCCGCCAGTCGTACCACGTCCGGGTCACCCGGTCTGGCTGCGACAGTCCAGGGTGTTCGGTCACCGTCGTCAGGGTGCCGTTACCGACCCCGCCGCCGTCGTACTCGTACTCCCGCACCAGGGTTAGGTTCGTGCCGGAGGTGTTCCCAGGAGACCAGTTGCCGGAGGTGGGCGTGTCGTCCGTTCCAACCCAGTCACCGACTGGCCCCCCGAGGCCGTCGTAGACGGTCCGGTAGACCGTCCCTGTGGCCGTCTCGGTGCGGTCGGCGCGGCCGAGCGCGTCGTACCCGGTGACGATGCGGTAGAAGTGCGTCCCACTCGTCCCGAGCGTGGTCGAGGTCGAGTACGTCAGCCCGGTCAGGTCGAAGTAGGCGTCGGCCGCAGTGACCTGCCCGCCGGCGTTGGTGTACGCCCGGGCCAGGGACAGAAGCGACCCGACCGACTCGCCCCCCGTCGGCCGCCCGGACGACACGGCCGGCGTCGCCGCCATCGTCAGCGTCTCGACGTAGCCGGCAGCCCAGTCCGCGCGGACCACGGTCGTCGGCCCGGTCGGCGCGTTCGCGGTCGTGTCCCAGGCCGGATACGACCGCACCTCGTGGGCGGCATCGAGGTACACCACGTAGTCCACCCGTCCGCCGGGGTGGGTGACCTTCGTCGCCCGACCGAGCGAGTCCGTTTCGTAGGCCGTCGTCTGGTGGAGCCCACCGCCCGCCGGGGTGGCCCACCCGGACGGGAGACCAGCGAAGGTCGTCGTCTGCGCGTCGTCCACGTCGGCGATGGTCTTGACCACCGCCCCCGTCACCGGATCGTACTCGGCGTACGTGAGGAACCCACCCGCGTCCTTCGACCACACCGGCCGCCCGAAGGTGTCGTAGGCCACCATCGTCGAGGTGGACGCCCCAGACCCATTCTGCCCGGTCGACACCACTGGGAGGGTCGTGGTGATGACTTCGGGCTGGGTCTGCCCCGAGTACCACGTCACGGCGTTCGTCACCGTCCGGCCGCCGGTTCCATTGTCGTTCCGGTACGTCGTCTCCGTCGCGGTCAGGGTGATGGTCGCCCCGCCGGCCGACCGGTGGTAGTAGGTCCATGCCCCTTGTGGTACGTCCGTCCCCGTTTCACCCTGGCGGATCGCGGCCGCAGTCGCATATCCGGCCACGTCCCCGCCGGTCGTTGCCGTCGCCGTGGTCGACGAGGCGTAGGAGTAGACCGACACCAGGCCGGCCGTGTCGCTCAGGTACACGGCATTCCCGGACACGTAGTGGACGAGGTCAGCGTAGGTGTCGCTGTACCCGGTCACCGCCGACGGACCCGCGGCCAGGACCAGTCGGCCGCCATCAGCCGGCCCAGTTCCCGGGTCGTACCGGTTGAACGTGACCCACGGCGCGGTTGCCCCGGCCGGCAGCACGGCCGTCAGCATCACCTGAGCGTAGCTGTTCGTGTAGACGGTCGTGGTGGTGCCCGCTGGGTCGGTCGCCACAGTCTTCATCGCCCAACTGTTGAACCCGGGTGTGTTCGAACTGGCCGTGTAGGCGTAGGTATACGTGCCGAGCCCGCCTGCCGAAGACGCCCCGGCACCAGCCACCGCCTCCAGGGTAACTCGCTGGGACGAGTCGTACTCGAAGTAGTGGTCGGCGTAAGGACTGAGGGCGGAGTTGGAGGCGGCGTCCACGGCCGCGTCCGTCCCGCCGACGGCGGCCTTGAGTCGGGCGTAGGCCTGGGGACCGAACTCGTAGCGCATCCCATGCTGGTAGCCTGTCGAACTGCTGGACGTGTAGTACCGGTAGTACGACACGCCGAGCACCGCCGACCCGTCCGTGACCGTCGCCCGCTCCAGGTCGCCGACGTTCCCGTTTCCGGTCGTACCGTCGTAGTACGTATACGTCACCGCACGGACGGTAGCCCACGACCCGCTGCCGACCTTGCGGCGGAGCGTCACCGTGTCGAGGAGCCCATTGTTCGGGTCTGACGAGCCGAGGTAGGCGGACACATATGACTCGGTGTTGGTCACACCGCCGACGGTCACAGCCCGCTGAACTTCGGTGATCCGCCCAGCCGAGTCGTGGGAGGTGACCGCTGTGACGTTCCCGCCGGGGTCGGTGATCGATTTGAGCGTGCCGAGTTGGGCGGCCGGGTAGGCTGAGCCGAACCCGTAGAATCGCATCGACCCGCCCTGGCCGTCGTCGAACACGAACTCGTCGTTGGTGGCGTCGTAGGTGACCGTTTGGAGGTCGGTGAGCTCCGGGGTGTAGGACGGGTAATTTCCGTTGGTATCCGGGGTGCCCTGGCCCTGGTAGAACGCGGCGTTGGTGGCGTCGGTCACCAAAATCAGGTAGCCGGTGGTAGTGTCCTGGAAGAGTTGTGGCTGCGCGGACGACACCCACCCGGACCCGGACCGCGAGGCGATCGAGTACCCGGCTCCGTTCGACCAGGAGCGGGCCTGTGTCCAGGAGGCACCGAACCCGTCGGAGGCAAGGTCCACGCCGAAGACGGATGCAACGCCGTCGGCGAACCGGACGGGGTAAGCCGAGAACCCGGACGGGAGGAGGTCGCCGGGGCCGGCGGTCGCTACGGCGCTGGCCCCGGATACTGACGCCGGTGCGCCAACGACCGGGGCGAGGGCGAATACGGGGAGCGCGGAGAAAGACTTGAACGGGACGATCCGGTCCTCCAGCGTTTCTGCCGTCA
The DNA here is from genome assembly GCA_046350095.1 of Gemmataceae bacterium. GTDB lineage: Bacteria > Planctomycetota > Planctomycetia > Gemmatales > Gemmataceae > Urbifossiella. The sequence goes on along the minus strand of JAXMBA010000005.1, from coordinate 20,799 downwards.
GCCGCGAGCCCTTGCGTGTTTGGCGACCTGCGAATAGCGCGGCGAGGCGGTCGCGGAGGGCGAGGATGCGGGCGAAACGGGAGTACACAGTCGGGACGGACATGAAACGGTTCCCGTGGGTGTTGCGGGAGAAGAGCCTTCAGCGGTCATCGGAACCCAGGTGGATTAGTTGCCGTGACGACCGCCCGAATAGTCGCGCTAAACGCGATATTTGTGGGGCGATTTCACCAGAGCAAGTGTGTGCTGTCAACGATAATCTGAGTCTTGTCGCGCGGATTCTATGGGATTTCTGGCTTGTGCTTAGGCCGTGCGGAAACGGCCACCTGACACCCGTTCGAACGAGCCGGTGGTGGCGACGAAAGCGTGTCTTCCTGCGTGGAAGAACGTGGCCAGGCGACGGAATCGGACACGAAATAGGAGCGCTGGAAGTGAAGCCAGCGAGTCGGCGAAAGGGAGCGGGCTCGTCCTAACCGCTCCCGTCGCCCGGGTGCGCGTCGCCGGCCGGCGGCGCGGGAAGGTGGAAGGTGTAGTCGGCGTAGCGTTCCTTCGGGCTGCCGGCGTCCTCCCAGCCGTAGCGGTAGGTGCCGACGTGCCACACAGCCGGACGCGCGTGTCGGCAACGGGCGCGAACCCGGCCCAGCGGGCGCGCTCACAGAAGGCGTAGCCGCGGACAGCGATCACCGGCCGCCGTGCTCAGGAATGCTCAGGTGCTCGAAGTACGGCACTAGGAGTGAGCCGAGCCACTGGGTGCACGTCGGCAGGCGGTGCCACATCCGCACGCCGTCGAACACCTCCCGGCGGACGTGGGTGAAGCCGAACCCGCAGAACCGCACCTCCTTCAGCCCGCCGTTCACCGCCAAGGCGGACGGTGGGGCTACCGGGGAGGAACTCGCACGCGAACTGCCGCGGCCCCTTCTTCGGGTACAGCCCGCAGGTGAACGGCAGCCCGTGCGCGCGCAGCCGCCCCACGTCCGCCGGGTCGAAGGCCACGTCGGAGTCGATCCACATCAGCTCGTCGTAGTCCTGGGCGAGGGCGTCGGTGGCCATCTGGTTGCGGGCGGCGTCCACGGCCGAATGCCCGCGGACCCGCCACACCGGGTGCCCGCGGCGCTCCAGCTCGCGGAGGGCGTCGTCGCACCCGGGGTCGATCGCCCCGCCGACCGGGACGAGGACGACGCACGCGGACGGCGGGGCGGGGTCGGGCATGGCGGCACCGGGGCGGCGGGACGATGCGAGGGTACGGGTCGCCCACCGGCGTCGCAAGGTCGCGGTTGCGGCTCCGTCGGTGACGCCGCGCGAGACGGCGCTTGCCCGACCGGTTGAGCACTCCGGGAAGCTCAACATTTCTCAGCATCGTCAGCCGCGGGGGCCGATCGTGATGAGCCGTTCGCGCTTGGTGCGGGTGAACCGCAACTGCCGGCCCGCGGCGCCGATCTCGTCGGCGACGCCACGTAGCCACGGCGACACGCCCGCGCCGGTCGGGAAGCTCGTCCCGAACCACAGCGGGTGCCCGGCCAGGAACGCAGTCAACTTGTCGGACAGATCGCCGGCCGTGCCGGACCACCCTTCCGCCGGAAGTACCGCCAGCCAGGCGCGGAACACCGCTCGGCGGCGACCCTCGACGGTGGCGCGGGCGCGGTCGGAATACGTCGGCATGTGCGTTCTCCCGCGGCGTGAGGGTGACGAAGTAAAGTGTGTCTGGAATGCCGATTGTTCCGGTTGCGGTGCGAACACCCTACCCCCCGTTGGAAGGACCCATGAGGGGGGTGGGGGGTATCACGGTGGCGACGAGCGCCTGAACGGCGGCGCAGATGTGTGGGGGTAGCGTCGGCCACGCGGCGACGAGGGCCGTCAACGTGGGATCGGCCGCCACACCCGCGTCTCTCTCGTCACTACAGCCGGCACTACAGCGGGCAGCCCCTGTCGGGGTAAAGAGCTTGCCTTGAAACAAGTTGGGCGGCGGGACGGGCGGATTTTGGTTCTCTTTGTCCTGGTTCGAATCCAGGCCGGGTAACTCCAAAAGCCCTTGAAAACAACGAACTACAATAGCTACTTGTTCGAGGTCGAACACTCTGTCTTCCGCGCGCCGGCCGGCTGGTTGACCGTCTCGACGGCCTGGAACTGCAGGGCGGCCTTGAGCGGCGCGTCGCTCATCCCGTTGGCGTCGAACTTTCAGTCCCAAACCAGCTCCGACCGCGTGGGCATGGCGGTCCGTCCGTCGTGCGGCAATCGATTCGGCCTGGACCCCTGTAGTCGCAGCGGACCGACGGCAAAGCGAACGGGGGCCCGTGAATCCGCCGCGCGGTTCGGACCGGCCCGGCCGGGTGAGGTAGGCCCCAAGAGCGATGAATTCCGGAAGAATTGACTGGAAAAGAACTAGACAACGTGCCCCGATTCCCGCAAACTCACCCTCACATCCATTTCAGCCGGCACGGACCGCCATCACCACCCGGCTCGTTCCGGCGCTGGTGTCGTTCACAGGATGTTTCTCCGAAGTGTCACCGCCCCGGCCCGGCAGCAACCGGGAGCGGGAGTGTTTGCGTTCCCGTCCAGCCGCAGTTGGCACACACGTTCCGCGGAGCCGCCGATGCGCAAGCGGTCACTCTCCCAGGCACTACTCGCGCTGACCGTTGGCGTGCTGGCCGGGTACGCCGCGACCACCGGGGTCATCACCCCGGTGGCCGCGCAGCCCGGCGGGAAGACGGGGCCGGTGGCCGAGAAGGCGCCCGCGCCCCCGCCGCCCGGGTCCCCCGCCGGGACCGCCCCGGTGGACGGCCGCTACCTCCCGAACCCGCCCGGCCAGTTCGGCGGTACGATCAACCTGAACGCCTTCCAGTCGCGGCCGTTCTGGCAGCCGCGGGTGGTGCCGCCGAAGGGCGCGCCGAACGTGCTGCTCATCATGACCGACGACGTGGGGTTCGGCGCCCCGAGCACGTTCGGCGGGGTGATCCCGACCCCGAGCCTGGACCGCATCGCCAAGCTCGGCCTGCGCTACACCAACTTCCACTCGACCGCGCTGTGCTCCCCGACCCGGGCGGCGCTCATCACCGGCCGCAACCACCACTCCGTCGGGTTCGGGCAGATCTCCGAGTTGTCCACCGGCTACCCGGGGTACAACAGCGTCATCGGCCGCGACTGCTCCACCGTCGGCACCATCCTGCGGGACAACGGGTACGGCACGTCGTGGTTCGGGAAGAACCACAACACGCCGGACTTCGCGGCGAGTATGGCCGGGCCGTTCGACCAGTGGCCGACGGGGATGGGGTTCGAGTACTTCTACGGGTTCGTCGGCGGCGACACGAGCCAGTGGCAGCCGAACCTGTTCCGCAACACGACGTCGATTGCTCCCCCCGCCGGCCAACCCGGGTGGAACCTGACGACGGCCCAGGCCGACGAGGCGGTGGACTGGCTCCACCAGATGAACGCCAGCGCCCCGGACAAGCCGTTCTTCTGCTACTACGTCCCCGGGGGCACCCACGCCCCGCACCACCCGACCCCGGAGTGGGTCAAGAAGATCGGGGACATGAAGCTGTTCGACGAGGGGTGGAACAAGCTCCGCGAGCGGATCTTCGCCAACCAGAAGCGGCTCGGGGTGATCCCGCAGACGGCCGAACTCACCCCCTGGCCGACGGACCTGCTCAAGGAGTGGGACACCCTCACCGCCGACGAGAAGAAGCTGTTCATCCGCCAGGCCGAGGTGTACGCCGCGTACCTGGCTTACACCGACCACGAGATCGGCCGGGTGATCCAGGCCGTCGAGGACCTCGGCAAGCTCGACAACACGATCATCGTCTACATCAGCGGCGACAACGGCGCGAGCGCCGAGGGCTCGCCGGACGGGACCCCGAACGAGGTCGCGGCGTTCAACGGCGTCCAGTACCCGGTCGAGCGGCAGCTCCGCGAGTTCTACGACCTCTGGGGCTCGGACCGGACCTACGGGCACATGGCCGTCGGCTGGACGTGGGCGTTCGACACCCCGTTCAAGTGGACGAAGCAGATGGCCTCGCACTTCGGCGGCACCCGTCAGGGGATGTGCGTGGCCTGGCCCGCCCGGATCAAGGACGCCGGCGGCATCCGCCACCAGTTCCACCACGTCATCGACGTGGTGCCGACGCTCCTCGAAGCCGCCGGGCTGCCGGCACCCGTGTCGGTGAACGGGATCGGCCAGCGCCCGATCGAGGGGGTGAGCATGGCGTACACGTGGGACCGGGCGAACGAGGCCGCCCCGTCGCGCCGCCGCACCCAGTACTTCGAGATCTTCGGGAACCGCGCCCTGTACCACGAGGGGTGGTACGCCTGCACCACCCCCATCCAATCACCGTGGATCCTCGCCGCCGACCCGCCGCCGGACGTGGCCAACGGGTACAAGTGGGAGCTGTACGACGTCACGAAGGACTGGACGCAGAACCGCGACCTGGCGAAGGACAACCCGGCGAAGCTCCGCGAGCTGCAGGAGCTGTTCCTGGTCGAGGCCGCGAAGTACCAGGTGCTGCCGCTGGACAACTCGAAGGTGTCGCGGATGCTCACCCCGCGGCCCAGCCTGACCGCCGGGCGGGACACGTTCACCTACGCCCGGCCGGTCGCGGGCATCCCACACGGCGACGCCCCGAGCCTGATTAACCGGTCGTACCGGATCACCGCCGAGGTGGAGGTGCCGGCCGCTGGCGCCGAGGGGATGCTCAACACGAACGGCGGCCGGTTCGGCGGGTACGGGCTGTACCTCCAGCAGGGGAAGCCGACGTTCACCTACAACCTGGCCGACTTCGCCCGGTTCAAGTGGCAGGGGAAGGACGCCCTCGCCCCCGGCCGGCACACCGTCGAGTTCGAGTTCACCTACGACGGCCCCGGGCCGGCGAAGGGCGGCACCGGCGTGCTGAAGGTGGACGGCGCCGGGGTGGCGAACCAGAAGGTGCCGGCCACCCTCGGCGGCACCTTCCAGTGGGACGAGACGTTCGACGTGGGGAGCGACACCGGCACCCCGGTGGACGACCGCGACTACCGCTGCCCGTTCCCGTTCACCGGCCGCCTCCACCGGCTGACCGTGTGGGTCGGGCCGAACCAATTACTGCCGCCGCAGAAGAAGGCCGCCGAGCGCCGCGCCGGCGAGCGCGACTGACGCCGAAGCGCCGCCGCCGTCGGAGCGCCGGCCCCCGACGATCACCCCGAGGAGCACCCGTGAAGCGCCACCTACTCCCGCTCGCACTCGCCGCCGCCGGGGCGGTCGCGGTCGTCGGCTACGCCGGCCGCGCCCAGCCGCCGGCGCCGCCCACCGCCCCGCCCGCGGCGGCCCAGCCCACCCCGCCCGCCGGCGTGGCCGCGGCCGAGGCCGCCGACCGCGAGGCCATCCACCAGTCGGCCCGCGACTTCGCCGCCGCGTTCAACGCCGGCGACGCCAAGGCCGTCGGCGCCCTCCACACCGAGACCGCCGAGTCCCGCGACGACACCGGGCGCACGCTCGTCGGCCGGGCCGCGATCGAGAAGGAGTACGCCGCGTTCTTCGCCGCGACGAAGGGGGCGAGGATCGAGGTGATCGTCCGGTCGGTCCGCTTCCCGGCGCCGAACGTGGCCGTCGAGGAGGGGCTGCTCCGGCAGACGCGCGGGCCGAAGGGCCTCCCCACGTCTACCGCCTACGTCGCCGTCCACGCGAAGGACGGCGGGAAGTGGCGGATCGCGCTCGCCAGCGAGGGCGGCGCCGGGCAGGCCCGGCTCGAAGACCTCGACTGGCTCCTCGGCGAGTGGAAGACCACGACCGCGAAGGGCGAGGCGGTCGCGTTCGCGTTCGCCCGGGACGAGAAGCGGGCGACGCTCACCGGCACGTTCACCCGCACCCCGGCCGGGAAGGCGGCGCTGACCGGCAGCATCCGCGTCGCCCTCGACCCCGAGACGCGGCAGATCCGCTCGTGGGGTTTCGAGGACGACGGCGCCCACTCGCAGGCCCTGTGGGCGACCGACGGCAAGAGCTGGATCGTGGACGGCCGCGGCGTGCTCGCCGACGGCACGCCGTTCGGCGAACGGATCATCCTCCAGCGCGTCGGCCCGGACGCGATCACCTGGCGGGCGGTGGACCGCGTCCTCGGCGACGACCCGCTCCCCGACACCCCGCCGCTGCGGCTCACCCGCACCGCCGCCAAGTAACCCCACCCGGAGAACACACCCATGACGCGCTCGATCGTTTTCTTGCTCGCCGGTGTCGGGCTGTGCGGCCTCTCCGGCGGCGACGCCGCGGGGCGGGGCTTCGGCGGCGGCGGCTTCGCCGGCGGCGGTTCGTTCGGCGGCTACCGCGGCGGCGGCGGCGTGGCCGCGTTCAGCAGCTTCAGCGCCGCCGACCGGGCCGGGGGTTCGTACTCCGGCTCCCGGTCGGTCGAGGGGTCGTCCGGCTGGGGCGGCCGGAGCGCGAGCAGCAGCTACGACCACTCGTGGACCAGCGCCAGCGGGGCCAGCCTCTCGACATCGGGGAGCCGCAGCGCGTCCGAGGGCCGGTACGGAGGTGTCGCTGCCAGCGGCTCCCGCGACACCACCCTGACCACCGCCAGCGGGAAGACGTACACCGCCGACCGGTCCGGCGCGGCCGCGTCCGGCCCCCTCGGGCGCACGGTCGGCGGGGCGTCGGGGTCGGTGGACGGGCGGTACGGCTCTGGGAGCTGGAACACGGCCTTCGCCGGCAACCGGTACACCGGCAACATGAGCCACTACGCCAGCGTGTACGGGGCGAACGGGGCGCACAGCACGGCGTACTGGTCGAGCGGGTTCATGGGCACCCGGGCCGGCGCCGTCCGCACCGGGTTCGGGTACTACGACTGCTTCCACCCGGCCTGGTACGCGGCGCACCCCGGCTGCTGGGCCGCGGCCGGGTGGGCGGCCGGGGCGGCGTGGGCCACCCCGAGCTACGCGGACGTGGCGACGTACTGCGGGATGCCGGCCGACGCCCCGCCGGACTACGACTACGGCAGCAGCATCGTCTACCAGGGCGACGACGTGTACGTGAACGGCCAGCCCGCCGGCACCGCCCAGGCCTACGCCGACCAGGCGACCGCCACCGCCGCCAAGGGGGCGACCGCGGCCCCGCCGCCGACCGACGACTGGAAGCCGATCGGCGTGTTCGCGCTCGTCTCGGGGGACGAGAAGACCTCGAACAACATCTTCCAGCTGGCGGTGAACAAGGACGGGGTGATCCGCGGGAACTTCTACGACGGGGTGACCGACGCCACGACCGAGGTCTACGGGTCGGTCAACAAGCAGGCCAAGCTCGCCGCGTGGACGGTCGGCAAGAAGCAGGACCGGGTGTTCGAGGCCGGCGTCTACAACCTGACCCAGTCGGAGTGCCCGTGCCTGCTCCACCTCGGCACCCAGCGCACCACCCAGATGCTCCTCGTCCGCGTGGAGCAACCGAAGGCCGGTGCGCCGCCGGCCGGGCCGTGACGCGAGGGGGGCGACACGGGTGACCGCGTACAAGTACCAGGCGCTACTCGCCGCCCTCCTGGCGGTCATCGCGGCATACCCGGCGCTGCGCGGCCCGGCCGGGTCGCCGGCGCTGGCGTGGGCGGCACGCGGGGCGGTGATCGTGACCGCCGTCGTCGTGGTCTTCGCGGACCACCGCCTCCGCCGCTGGGCCGCGCTGCTCGCCGTCCCCGTCGCCGTCGGAGGCGGAGCCCGCCTGTTCGCCCCCGACGTCCCCGCGGTAGCGGCCACCGGCCACCTGTCGGTCGCCTCCTTCCACCTGTTCGTCCTCGTCGTGCTGGTCCGGGGCGTCGGCCGCGAGCGGGCCGTCACGCCCGACACCATCGCCGCCGCCCTGTGCGGCTACCTGATCCTCGGCCTGGTGTTCGGGCACGCCTACGGGGCCGTCGCCGAGACCATCCCCGGGTCGTTCGCCGGGCTCGACCCCGACCTCGGCCCGGACGACCGCCACCTTCGCCTCACCTATTTCAGCTTTGTCACCCTCACGACCGTGGGGTACGGCGACATCACTCCGGCCCGCGACACGGCCCGCTCGCTGGCGATCATCGAGGCGGTGACCGGCCAGTTCTACCTCGCCGTACTCGTCGCCGATCTGGTCGGGAAGCGGCTCGTGACGGGCACCACGACGAACCCGCCGGCCGGCTGAGCCCGGCCCGACGGACCACACCGCGCCGGCGCTGCGAGAGCCTCGGGCACCGTCAGACCCCCGAAGCACGTCGGCGAGTACCGCGGCCCGTACCCGCGGCCGGCGGCGTCCGGCCGAGCCACCCAGGGCTTCCACGCCGGGGGTCGGGGACGGACGTGCAGGGGGCTGTCGGCTTCGCCTGCGGGTTCACCTTCGCCGGGGCGATGCGCGGCGTTCCGGCCGGGCTGGCGGTCGCACGCCGATCGAGACAGCCGCGCCGACCGCGTCCGCCGCCGGAGTGACCCGCCGTTCCAACGCCGGCCCCCTTCGACACGAGCGAAAAGCGCTTTCCCGCCGCCGCAATCCCGGGTAGAGTGGGGTTCCCCGCCCCCCGACGCACCTTCACCCCCCACCATGCCCGCACCGCGACTCCTCGCCGCCGCGTGCGTGCTCGCCGCCCTGGCCGTGGGCGACCGCCCCGCGCCGGTCCGCTCCGACGACGCGCCCCCGCAGGCGCGGGCGGCCGCGCTCCTCCAGAAGCACTGCTACGGCTGCCACGGCCCCGCGAAGGCGAAGGGCGACCTGCGCATCGACAAGCTCGACCCCGACATGCTGAAAGGCAAGGACGGCGAGCACTGGCGCGAGGTGCTCGACCGGCTCAACTTCGGCGACATGCCGCCGGCGTCCGAGCCGCCGCTGGCCAAGGCCGACCGCGAGCTGCTCACCAACTGGCTCGTGACGGAGCGGCGCAAGGCGGCGCTGGCGAAGAGCCCCGCCACGCACTTCCGCCGGCTCACCCGCCGCGAGTACGAGCGCACGCTGCAAGACTTGCTCGGCCTCCCCATCGACTTCGGCACCCGCCTACCCGAAGACGGCAAGTCGAAGACCGGCTTCCGCAACGACGGCGACGCGCTGCGCATGTCCCCGCAGCAGTACGAGACGTACCTGCAGATCGCCGACGAGGCGCTCGACGCCGCGATCGCCAGCGGCCCGCCGCCGGCCGTCCACCGCTTCCGCCTCAGCGGCTTCGAGAAGAGCGACACGTTCAAGGTCGAGCCGCTGCCCAAGTCCGCGGACCGGCCCGGCGAGACGTTCGCCTACGTCACGCCGAAGGGGAAGGCGTTCCGCGTCTTCAACGCCTCGCCGCCGCAGAACAACAGCAAGAAGGCGCCGTGGGACGGCACGCTGCCGCCGTCGGCGGTCCGCAAGCACGGCGAGGCGGCGACGCAGTTTCCCGACTTCCGCGTCGCCGTCGGCTTCCAGCACGCGTACCGCAAGGGCGAGACCCGCATCCGCGTGCGGGCCGCGCGCGTCGAGGCCGCGGCGCGCGTGCCGGTGCTGACCGTCGCGCTCGGCTCGACCAACTTCCACGGCGTCGAGCTCACGCCGATCGGCGAGGCGGTGGCGGTCGATCACGCCGACTTCCGCACCTACGAGTTCCGGGCGCGGATGGAGAACGTGTCGGCGCCGAACTCGGGGCCGCTGACCGACAAGAACGCGGCGGTGCTGGCCGTGTGGAACTCGGCGCCGCCGGTGAAGGGCGAGGCCGCGCCGCCGCGCTTGAAGGTGGAGTGGGTCGAGTTCGAGAGCCCGTACTTCGAGGCGTGGCCGCCCCCGACGCACGCGAACATCCTCTTCCCCAAGGGCGACCGCGCCGAGGCGGACTACGCCCGCGAGGTGATCCGCCGCTTCGCCACGCGCGCCTACCGCAGCCCCGTCGCCGCCGCCGAGCTCGACCGCCTCATGGCGCACTGGACGGCCGCCCGCGCGGACGCCGACACGCTCGAAGAAAGCCTCAAGGAGACGCTCGCCGTCGTGCTCAGCTCGCCGCGGTTCCTGGCGCTGCCGGCCACGCGCACGGCCGCCGCCGAGCGCGAGACGCTGACCGACCACGAACTCGCGGCGCGGCTGTCGTACTTCCTGTGGAGCACGATGCCCGACGCCGCGCTGGCGAAGCTCGCCGACGAGGGGAAGCTCGGCGACCCGGCAGTGCGCGCGGCGCAGTTGAAGCGCATGATTGCGGACGCCAAGGCGGGGCAGTTCGTCGAGCAGTTCCCCGACCAGTGGCTCGAACTCGACCGGCTGCAGCGCGTCGTCGTGAACAAGGAGCGCTACCCCGGCTTCGACGACGCCCTCGCCGCGGCCATGCGGCAGGAGACGGTTCAGTTCTTCGGCGAGGTGTTGCGGAAGGACTTGAGCATCTTCCAGTTCCTCGCGTCCGACTTCACGGTCGTGAACGACCGGCTCGCGGCGCACTACGGCATCAAGGGCGTCGAGGGGCCGAAGTTCCGCCCCGTGAAGCTCGACGCGGCGCTGCACCGCGGCGGCGTCCTCACCCACGCGAGCGTGCTGACGGGCACGTCGGACGGGAACGACGGCCACCCGATCAAGCGCGGCATGTGGCTGCTGAAGAACCTGCTGGACGAGACGCCGCCGCCCCCGCCGCCGAACGTGCCCGAGCTGAACCGCGACAGCCCGAAGCTGAAGAACCTGACCATCCCGCAGGCGCTGGCCGCGCACCGCGACAACGCCGCGTGCGTCGGCTGCCACCGCAAGATCGACCCGTGGGGGCTGGCGTTCGAGGAGTACGACGCGGTCGGCAACTGGCAGCGCGACGGCGCCGGCGCCGAGCTGCGGAAGAAGCGCACCCGCAACCCCGTGGACGCGACGGCCGAACTGCCCGGCGGCGCGACGGTGGACGGTCTGGAGGCGCTGCGGGCCGAGCTGGTCCGCTCGCGCGGCGACGACTTCCGCCGCGCCGTGCTGCGGAAGGTGATGGCCTACGCGCTGGGCCGCACGCTGACGCTCGGCGACACCGACGCGGCGGACGCGCTGGTGCCGGCGCTCCGCGGCCGCGGCGACCGCCTCGGCGCCCTGATCGAGCTCGTGGTCGAGAGCGAACCGTTCCAGTCGAAGTAGAGGCCCGCCATGCCCCGCCCGTCCTGGCTGCTCGACCGGCGTACCGTCCTCCGCGGCGCGGGCCTCGCGCTGGCGCTGCCGTGGCTCGAAGCCATGGCGCACGCCGCGCCGGCCGCCAAGCCGCCGCGCCGCTTCTGCGCCTTCTTCTTCGGCAACGGCGTGAACCTCCAGACGCGCCACCCCGGCCACGAGGACTGGCACTGGTTCCCGCATACGGACGGCCCCGACTACACGTTCACGAAGTCGCTCGAACCCCTCGCGCCGCACCGCGCCGACCTGACCATCCTCGGCGGCCTGTCGCACCCCACGAGCCGGCAGCTCGTCGGGCACAACACCGTGGACGTGTGGCTCACCGGCGCCGACATCCGCGAGACGCTGACTAACTCGGCGTCGATCGACCAGGTGATCGCCCGCCACCAGGGGGCGCAGACGCGCCTCCCGTCGCTGGTGCTGTCGAGCCACGGCGGCGTCGGCACCAAGAGCCGCAGCACGACGATCGCGTTCGACCAGCAGGGCCGCGCCGTGCCGGCCGAGTCGAACCCGCGCCGCGTCTTCGAGCGGCTGTTCGAGCCGCCGACCGACGGCGACCTGGCCGCGCGCCGCCGCGCCCTCACCGCCGGCCGCCGCCGCGTGGACTTCCTCCTCGACGACGCCCGCAGCCTGCGCAGCAACCTGGGCCGCCCCGACCAGCAGCGGCTCGACGAGTTCCTGCAGTCGCTGGACGAGGTGGAGGGCCGCGTGGCGCGGGCGCAGGACTGGCTCGGGCAGGCGCTGCCGAAGGTGGACCGCGGGGCGATCAACCTCGACGTGTCGCCGCAGGGGCCGACCGACTACATCCGCACGATGTACGACCTGATCGCGCTGGCGTTCGAGACCGACACGACGCGGTCGGCGGCGTACCAGGTGACGGCCGAGGACGGCGTGGGCGTGTGCGACCGGTTCCCGACGATCCTGAACTTCGGCCGCCGCACCGGCCACCACGGGCTGAGCCACGACGCCGACGACACGACGCACGGCTGGGGCCGCTACGACCGCTACCTGGCGGAGCAGTTCGGGTACTTCCTGGCGCGGCTGGCCCGGGTCCGCGAGGGCGACGGCCGGCTGCTGGACAACACGGTGGCGCTGTACGGCAGCGGCACGAGCACGACGCACAACGCCCGCAACTACCCGCTGGTGCTGGCGGGCGGGAAGGCGCTGGGGCTGAAGCACGGGCGGTACATCAAGCAGCGCGCCGAGCGGCCGCTGGGCGACCTGTTCCTGACGCTGCTGCACCGCTTCGACGTGCCGGCGCGGTCCTTCGCCGACAACGCCGGCGAGTTCCGCGAGATCCTCGCGTCGTGAGCGGCGGTGTCTCAGTTTGGGGAGCGTGCCGCCGCCGACGCTCCTGCGGAAATGATTAGGGGAGTTGCGCAATAGGTCGGGTTCGGCTACCGTCTGGGGTACGGAGACCTCGGATGATCACGTACGCCCGGCTGGCGGAAACCCCGCTCGCGTTCCCGGCCCTGACCGGGATGACCCGCGACGAGTTCGACGCCCTGTTCGTCGCCTACGCCGCCGCGGCCGACGCCCACCGGGCCGCCCGGACGCACACCAAGCGGGACACCCGCCTGCTCCGCCGGGCCGCCGGGGCCGGCCGCCGGCACGACCTCGACGCCCGCACCCGCCTCCTGGTCGCCCTCGTCTGGCTCCGGGTGTACCCGACCTACGAACTCCTCGGGCACCTGTTCGGCCTCGACAAGTCCAACGCCTGGCACAACACCCAGGACGCCCTGGAGGTGCTGGCCACGATGGCCGACTTCCCGTTCGACCCGCCCGGGAAGGGGCGGACCCGACTCCGGTCGGCCGACCAGGTGATGGACACGTACCCCGAGGTCCGGGCCGTGATCGACGCCAAGGAGCAGGCCTTCCGCCGCCCGGCCGGGTGGGAGAACCAGAAGCCGTTCTACAGCGGCAAGAAGCGGCGGCACACGATCAAGAACCAGGTCGTGTGCACCCCGTCCGGGCGGATCGGGGCGGTGTCCCCGACCGTCCCCGGGCGGACCGCCGACCTCACCCTCCTCCGGCTCGACCGGACCCTCGACCGGCTCCCGGCCGGGGCCGGGGTGATGGCCGACAAGGCGTACCTCGGGGTCGGGGCGGACCCGGCGGCGGCCGGGCGGCGGGTGGTGATCCCGGCCCGCGCGTCCCGGAACCACCCGCTGACCGACGACCAGAAGGTCGCGAACCGGATGATCAACCGGGAGCGGGTGGTGGTGGAGCACGTGATGGCCCAGTTGAGCCGGTTCCAGGTGCTCCGGCAGACGTTCCGGGGCCGGCTCGGGCGGCACACCCGGGTGTTCCGGGTGGTCGCACTCGTCGTCGACCGGCGGATCGCCGCCACCCCGCTGAAGACCTACCCGACCGCGGCCTGACGGGTTGGGGAGGGGGCTACACAACCCGCCGGCCTATTGCACAACACCCCTATTGTTTCCGCCGCGCCCCCCACCGGGTCGCGGAAACATGTCACGCGGTTAGATCGAATCGTGTCGCACGGTCGTTGCGGCGAACACCACCCGGGCGTGAGGGCGCAAGGGGTTGCGGCGCAGCCGGTGGTCATTCAGGCCGAAATTCTTGTTTCCGGCTCCTCCCCCACCGGGTCGCGGAAACAATGATGCCGGGCAGATCGTCCCCTGCGGTCGGGCCGGCGTACCCGATCGGACACCCGGGCGACCCGGGCCGGTCCCTCCAGACCGAGACACGACCCCTGGCGCAGCGGGACTTGCACCTAGCGGCGGATCGGTCATGCTGGGGCGGGGTGACGCGATGCGGAAACTCGGGTACGCTGTCGCCGGGTCGATGTTCGGGGCCGGGGCAGTCGTCACTCTGTCCTACGGCACCGCGTACTGGCGTCCCCTCGTGGAGGATAACGGGGCACTCGGGGTGTACCAGTTCTTTTCGTGTTGGTTCGCCTTCATCGGCGCGATGCTTGGCGCGTTGGGTGGGCTGGCAGTCGAGCGGCGTAACTGAGCCGACCCAGGGCATTGCCCTGGGCTGGGGGCTCCCAGGCCTTCGGCCTGAAAACCACGCCGCCGCCGAACTCGATACGCCTGGATCCGGTCCGATTCGGGCGACCGACGGGAGGGCACAGCGGTGCCGAGCAGATTCACCCCCGTGTGGCTGACGCTCGTCGCCGCGTGCGCGGCCGTCGCCTCAGGCCAACCGCGGCCGGTCGCGCCCGCGCCGACCGCCGTCGAGCCGGACGGCCGCGCCCTCTTCGCGCGCTACTGCTTCGAGTGCCACTCCGAAGGCACCCGCCGCGGCGGGTTCGGCCTCGACACGCTCCTCGCCGACCGCGCCGACCGGCCGCGGTGGGAGAAGGTGTGGAAGACGGTCCGCCACGAGTTCATGCCGCCCGCCGCCGCCGACCAGCCCACCGACGCCGAGCGCCGCACCATCGCCCGCTGGGTCGAGCGGTCCGTGTTCGGCGCCGACCCCGCCCGCCCCGACCCCGGCCGCGTCACCATCCGCCGCCTCAACCGGATGGAATACCAGTACACCGTCCGCGACCTGTTCGGCGTCGACCTCGACCTCGCCGGCGAACTCCCGCCCGACGACACCGCCTTCGGCTTCGACAACATCGGCGACGCCCTCACCGTCTCGCCCGCGCTCCTCGACACGTACCTCGCACTCGCCGAGAAGGTCGTCGCCGCCGCGCTCGTCACCGACGGCCCGCGCCACCCGCGCACGCTGCTCCGCCCTGCCGACTTCCGCGCGAAGACGAAAGGCGCCACCCGCGCCGAGCAGGTAGCGAGCGTCGAACTGAAGCACGCCGGCCGCTACCGGGTGGAGGTGCAGTACGGCGTCGGCGGGTGGCAGGAGTTCGGCGGCGACTACGACATCGCGGTGTCACTCGGCGGCAAGGCGGTCGGCGCGAAGCGGACGATCAGCGTCGGCGGCAACCGCACCTACACGGCCGCGGCCGAGGTCGAACTGCCGAAGGGGGCGCACGAGCTGGTGGTGGCGACCGACCCGGTCGGGACGGGCCGGCCGCTGCCGGTGTCGCCGCGGGTGACGGTCACCGGGCCGCTCGGGTCGGACGTGTTCGAGTACCCCGAGTCGCACGCCCGCGTCTTCGACCGCGGCCCCGCCCCCGCCGACGCCGCGGCGCGCCGCGACTACGCCCGCTCCATCCTGAGCAAGCTCGCCGGCCGCGCCTTCCGCCGCCCCGCCGAGCCCGCCACGCTCGACCGGCTCGTGGCGCTGGCGCTCGCCGGGCCGACGTTCGAGGCCGGCGTCGGCCGCGCCGCCACCGCCGTGCTGTGCTCGCCGCGCTTCCTCTACCGCGCCGAACTCCAGCCCCGGCCGGACGACCCGCAGGCGGTCCACCCGCTCGACGACTTCGCCCTCGCGTCCCGGCTGTCGTACCTCCTCTGGCTCAGCCTCCCCGACGACGAGCTGACGCGCGTCGCCGCCGCGGGGAAGCTGCGGGCCGAGCTCGCGCCGCAGGTGCGGCGGATGCTCGCGGACCCGAAGTCGGCGCGGTTCTTCGAGGACTTCGGCGGCCAGTGGCTCCGCACCCGCAACGCCCTGTACGCGCCGGTCACGTTCAAGGACCGCGAGTGGATCGACCCGCTGCGGCCGCTGATGAAGGAAGAGACCGACCGGCTGTTCGAGCACGTCGCCCGCGCCGACCGCGACCTCGCGGAGCTGCTGACCGCCGACTACACGTTCCTCAACGACCGCCTCGCCGCGCACTACGGCATCGCGGGCGTGACCGGCGGCGAGTTCCGCCGCGTGCCGCTGCCGGCCGACGGCCGCCGCGCCGGCGTCCTGACCCACGCCAGCGTGCTGCTGGGCACGTCGAACCCGAACCGCACGTCGCCGGTGAAGCGCGGGCTGTTCGTGCTGGAGAACCTGCTCGGCCGCGAGGTGCCGCCGCCGCCGCCGAACATCGCGCCGCTCGACGACGCGAAGGCGGCCGGGGAGCTGAAGACGCTGCGGGAGCAGCTGGAGGCGCACCGGGCGAAGGCGGCGTGCGCCGCGTGCCACGCCCACTTCGACCCGCTCGGGCTGGCGCTGGAGAACTTCGACGTGTCCGGCCGCTGGCGCGACCGCGACGCCGGCGGCCCCGTGGACCCGCGCACGACGCTGACGACGGGCGAGACGGTCGCAGGGGCGTCCGAGTTGGCCCGCGCGCTGGCGGCGCGAAAGGACGTGTTCTACCGCTGCGTGACTGAGAAGCTGCTGACCTACGCCCTCGGCCGCGGGCTCGACCCGGCCGACGCGCCGACCGTGGACCGCATCGCCGCCGAGGTGTCGGCGCGGGGCGGCACGTTCTCGGCGCTGCTCGCGGGGGTGACGACGAGCCCGCAGTTCACGCTCCGGCGCGGGGACGCGGGCGAGGCGGCGCGCCTGACGCGGCCGCCGATCGACATGCGCCGCCCGCCGGCGCACAAGAGCGAGGTGAAGAAGCCGTGACGAGCGACCGCTGCTCCTGTACTGGTCCGTCCACCGCTCGATGTCGGGCTTCGTCCGCGAGCCGTGGTGCGAGCTGTTAGGCCGGGGCGCAAGCCCCGTCGGGCTTCGGACTCTCGACGGGGCTTGCGCCCCGGCCTAACGCGCACCCGACACGGATCGGTAGACGGACGACTACAAGACCCGAGCCATCCGCCCCCGGAGGCGTCCCCCCGATGACCCGCCCCCTCTCCCGCCGGACCTTCCTCCGCGGCGTCGGCGCTGCCGTCGCGCTGCCGAGCCTTGAAGCGCTCGCCGCCGCGCGGCCGCCCGGCCCGCGCCTCGCCGCCACCGCCGGCGGCATGCCGCTGCGCGCCGCCTTCATCGGCTTCCCCAACGGCTGCAACTACGAACGCTGGGTGCCGACCGGCACGGGGCGCGACTACAAGCTGAACGAGACGTTCGCCCCGATGGAGCCGCTGAAGGCGAAGTTCCAGGTCGTCACGCACCTCGCCCACGACGCGGCCAACGACTGGGGCGACGGGCCGGGCGACCACGCGCGTTCCGGCGCGTCGTTCCTCACCGGCTGCCACGCCTGGAAGACCGGCGGCGCCCGCCTGCGGCTCGGCATCTCCGTCGATCAGGTCGCCGCCCGCCGCGTCGGCCACCTCACCCGCATCGACTCGCTCCAGCTCGGCACCGAGGCCGGCCGGCTGTACGGGTCGTGCGACACCGGGTACGCCTGCGCCTACCAGTACAACCTGTCGTGGGCGTCCGAGTCGCTGCCGCTGCCGCCCGAGGCCAACCCCCGCGCCGTGTTCGAGCAGCTGTTCGGCGGCGCCGACGCCGCCGCGGCCCGCGCCCGCATGGAACAGCGCCGCAGCGTCCTCGACTTCGTCCGCGAGGACGCCCGCGACCTGTCCCGCCAGCTCGGCCGCACCGACCGCGCGAAGGTGGAAGAGTACCTCGACGGCGTCCGCCGGCTGGAGGAGCGCGTCGCCCGCTACGAGCGCTTCCGCGCCCCGGACCCGCGCGGCGCCCGCCCGCCGGAGGGTATCCCCGACGATTATCCCGAGCACCTGGCGCTGATGTACGACCTCCTCGCGGTCGCGTTCCAGACCGACTCGACGCGGGTGGCCAGCTTCGCGGTGGCGCCGGAGGGGGCGAACCGGCCGATGCCGCACCTGGGCATCGCCGAGGGCTACCACTTCCTGACGCACCACGCCGGCAACCGCGAGAAGAAGCTGAAGGTGGCACGGATCGAGCGCTGGTACATGGAGCAGTTCGCCCGCTTCCTGGCCCGGCTCGACGCCATGAAGGAGGCGGACGGCACGTCGGTCCTGGACAACAGCATGGTGGTGTACGGCTGCGCGATCGGCGACGGGAACAAGCACAACCACGACGACCTGCCGGTGGTGCTGGCGGGCGGCGGCGGCGGGTCGCTGCGGCCGGGGCGGCACGTGCGGGCGCGGCCGGACACGCCGATGACGAACCTGTTCGTGTCGCTGCTGGACCGCCTGGGCGTCGCCGCCGAGAAGGTCGGCGACAGCACCGGCCGGTTCGACGACGTGTGACGCGGGTTTCGAGAGTCGCCTTCCCGCCCGCGCCTCGAGCGCGTGCGAACCGGCGCCCGACCGCGCCGTCCGTTGCCCCTCCTCTCGCGGTCGCACCCGCGGGCGACCCGGTGGTTCACCGCCGGGCTCAAATGTTGTCAGACAATTCTTGTCCACCCGGGGCGGTTTCCGTTGTGATCGGGAACTGTTGCGTTACGCTATACCGCAGGCACCGTTGCCCCCCAAACCGGGCAGGACCGCCGTGACCCTTTCCCCGATTACCCCCAACCACCCGAGCGCCCGCCCGCCCGGCGGCACCCCGCGGCGAGACCCCCTCACGTCGGTCGTCGACTCGCTGCGCGACCGGGCCGAGTTGACCGACCGGGGGGGGGCCGGGGTGACCCCGCGGGTCCCCCGCGCGCGGGCCGTGCCCGTGGTCCTGGGCTTCGAAATTCTGGAGGAAATCGGGGCCGGCGGGATGGGGGTGGTGTACCGGGCCCGGGAACTGGCGCTCAACCGGGTCGTCGCCCTCAAGATGATCCGCCCGGACGCCCGGCCCGGCGACCGGCCGACGGACCGGGACCTCGTCCGGTTCCAGGCCGAGGCCGAGGCGGTGGCCGCGGTGAAGCACCCGAACGTGGTCGAGGTGTACTCGTCCAGCCGGGCCGGGGACCAGCCGTACTTCGTGATGGAGTTCGTGGCCGGGGGGAGCCTGGCGGCCCGGCTGGCGGCCGGGCCGCTCCCGCCGGCGGAGGCGGCCCGGGTGGTCGCCGCGGTCGCCCGCGGGGTCCACGCCGCCCACGAGGCCGGCATCGTCCACCGCGACATCAAGCCCGGGAACATCCTCCTGGACGGGCCCGCCGAGGGGGAGAAGCCCGGCCCCGACCCCGGGCCGCGGACCGTCCCCCACCCGTCCCCGAAGGTGAGCGACTTCGGCCTGGCCCGGCGGGTCGCCCCCGGCGACGACGGGGCGACGCGGACGGCCGTCCCGCTCGGGACGCCGGCGTACATGGCCCCGGAGCAGGCCCTCGGGGAGGGGCGGTTCGTCGGCCCGGAGGCCGACGTGTACGCCCTCGGGGTGGTGCTGTACGAGTGCCTGACCGGCCGCCGCCCGTTCGACGACGACGACCCGGTGCGGATGCTCCAGCTGGTGGCCCACGCCACCCCGCCGCCGCCCCGGGCGGTGGCGGCCGGCGTCCCGCCGGACCTCGACCTGGTCTGCCGGAAGTGCATGGCCCGGGAGCCGCGCGACCGGTACGCGACCGCGGCCGAGCTGGCCGACGACCTCGACCGGTTCCTCGCCGGCCGCCCGGTCGCCGCCCGGCCCACCGGCCTGGCCGAGCGGCTCTGGCGGTGGTGCAAGCGGGAGCCGGCGCTCGCGGCCGCCTCCGGGGTCGCGGCCCTCGCCCTGGCCGGGCTCGCGGCCGGCGGCGTCTGGTACGCCCGCGAGGTCGGCGTGGCGAAGGCCAAGGCGGTCGGGGCCGACGGGGCGCGGCAGGTGGCGGTCGAGCGGCAACTCCGGGCCGAGGAGCTGGCCCGGGTCAACGAGTACCACGCGCTGTTCACCCGGGCCCGCGAGGCGATCGCGGACCAGGAGCCGGGCTGGACGTGGCAGGCGACCGACGACCTGACGGCCGCCGCCGGCCTGGCGCTCCCGCCCGGCGTCCGCGACGAGGCCGGGCTCCGCACCGCGCTGGCCGCCGCCCTGGGCGGGATCGACGCGCGGCCGGTCCGGACCCTGGCCCCGGGGTTCTGGCCGCGGGGGGTGGCGTTCCACCCGAACGGCAGGTGGGTCGTCCTCGCCCAGAACCTCTCTGACACGACCTTCACCACTACCCCGATGGCGGTCCGCGTCGTGGACGTGCAGACCGGCGCGGCCGTCCGCACGCTCACCTTCTCCGCCCGGCTCGGGGAGTGGACGAACCTGCGGCCCGACCAGGCCAGGTCCGTGGCGGTCAGCCCGGACGGCCGCTGGGTCGTGGCCGGGACGCGGACCGGGTACCTCCACCGGTGGGACCTCGCCGACCCGGCCGCCGCGGCGGTGAGCTGGAGCCTCGACAACCCCGGCGGGGAGGCCCACTGGGTCGAGTTCTCGGCGGACGGGCGGTCGCTCTACGCCGTGTGCGCGGTCACCTCGCGGCCGGCCCCGGCCCGCAGCACGGTCACCCGGTGGGCGGTCGGCTCGTGGGAGCGGGCGGCCCTGTACGAGCGGGACGACAAGGTCTACGGGCTGGCCGTCGGCCCGGCGGGCGGGTGGGTGGCGGTCAGCACCCACGACACGGTTCGCTTCCTCCACCCGGACACGCTGCGGCCGGCGCACGAGATGAGCGCCCCGGGGGCCGGGGCGCTCGCCGCGGCCCCGGACGGCTCGACCCTGGCGTTCGCCGCCCAGGACGCCATCCACCTGGCGGACGTGGCCGAGCGGGCGGTGGTGCGGGTCCTCCGCGAGCCGGGGGAGCCGACCGCCCACGGGGGCGAGATCACCGCCCTCCGGTTCGACCCGACCGGGCGCCTCCTGGCGTCCGGGTCGGAGTGGGACAAGCACGTCAAGCTGTGGAGCCTGGCCAGCGGCCGGCGGGTGGCCGACGTGCGGGTCGAGCTCGCCCCGGCGACCCCGGCGTTCGACCCGTCGGGCCGGCTGGTGGCCGTGGCCGCCGGCCCCGCGGCCCGGCTGGTCGAGGTCAACGGGCTCCGCGAGCACCAGCCGGTCGCGGTCCACGGCCACCCCCTCCTCGGCGTCGCCCTGGCCGCCGACGGCCGCACCCTCGCCTGCCTCGCCCCGACCGAGAGCCGCGGGCGGGTGGCCCGGCT
>JAXMBA010000004.1:0-1019360 GCA_046350095.1 Gemmataceae bacterium | reverse complement strand
CGTCAGTCGTTGAAGACGAACTCGGGCGTGTTCAGCAGCGCCCACATCAGGTCCTCGGTCGACGTGCGTCGAGTCGCCCCGGGGCGCTCAAAGCGGCGCACGGCCGCAGCCTTTTCGGTGTCGCTCGGCAGCCGGCAGTACGCCAGCAGGTACAGATACTCGACCACCGCTGACACCGCCTTGTCACTCGCGGCCAGCTTCGCGGCGCGGCCGGCGTCGGCGGTCACCTTGCGGTGGAGGTTCGGACTGTTCATCAGGTGGAGGGCCTGCACCACGGTCGTGTCGCTGGTCCGCTCGCACGGCGGGTCCTGATTCGGGTCGGGGCGGCCGAAGCTGTCCAGGAACTCGCTCGGGCTCCGCGCCGTCCACACCTCCACGGCCCGGCTCCCCGGCGGCATCGCGTCGAACCGCTCGGGCACGCCCGTCACGTCGCTCGCCATGTCCAACAGCACCTCGGCCCGCAAGCGCTGGCGGTAGTGGCGCGAGTAGTTCCGCAGGTCCGCGGCGTTGCGGTCGTTCGGGGCCGTGCTCAGGCCGTAGACATAGCTCGTCGTGATCGTGCGGATCAGCTTCTTCAGGTCGTAGCCGTTCGTGCGGAAGTCGGCGGCCAGGGCGTCGAGCAACTCGGGGTTCGACGGCGGGTTCGTGGCTCGGAGGTCGTCCACCGGGTCCACGATGCCGCGGCCCATCAGGTCGGCCCACACGCGGTTGACGATCACCTTGGCGAAGAACAGGTTGTCCGGCGCCGTCGCCCATGCGGCCAGCACGTCGCGCGGGTCTTGATCCGGAGGGATGTCCAGCGCCTTGCCGAGCAGCGGCGTCGGCGTCATGGTGCGGCCGGTGAGCGGGTGTTTCACGTTCCCCGGCGTCGTCGCCGTGTACACCGTTTCCTCGCTCCCCGAGATGGGGGCCGAGATGCCGGTGCCTTTGCGGCCGATACGGCCGAAGAACGCGGCGAAGCTGTAGAAGTCGTCCTGGCTCCACACTTCGAATGGGTGATGGTGGCACTTCGCGCAGTCGAGGCGGACGCCGAGGAAGATTTGCCCGACGAGCGTGGTCAACTCGGCCGGGTCGCGGCGGTCGCGGTACATGACCACGGCGCCGTTCGTGAACGTGCTCCCCTTCGCGGCGATGAGTTCGCGGGCGAAGCGGTCGTAGGGCATGTTCTCGCGGAAGGCCCGCCGCAGCCACTGGTCGAGGTTGTACGTCGCCTTGATGCCGACGTGGTACGGGTTCGGCCGCAGCAGGTCGGTCCACTTGTTCGCCCAGAAGTCGGCGTACTCCGGCCGCTGCAACAGCCGGTCGATCAGCTTCTCGCGCTTGTCGGCGGCGGTGTCGGCGAGGAAGGCGCGGGTCTCGTCCGGCGTCGGCAGCCGGCCGATCACGTCGAGGTAGGCCCGGCGGTGGAAGGTGGCGTCGCCGGAGGGGTCGGACGGCGTCAGGCCGAGCTGGCGGAGCTTGGACCAGACGTGGCCGTCGATGAAGTTCCGCCGCGGCAGTCGGTCGTACACCTCGGCGGGCACGGCCCCCGGAAGCGGGATGACGATGGGAGCGACCGCGAACCGCTCCATGAAGCGCGCCATGATCGCGGCCTCGCCGGGGATCGGCCCGGCGGTGACGAGGCCGGTCGGGTCCACGGCGGCGTACACGCTCTCGCTCGACGAGAACTGCGCGAGTCGGGTCACGTCGGTACTGCGGCCGTCGGACCAGTGGGCGGTCACGGTCAGCGGCAGCTTCTCGCCGAACTTCAGTTGCTTGGTCGGCGGCGACACGGCAATGCGCAGAATCTTTGGCGCGTCGGCCGGCGTGCGGGGGGCGCCGGCGGCGACCCACTCCAGTAGCGTGCGGTACTCGGGGCCGTCGGCCGGCAGTTTCTTGCCGCCGCCGTGGGGCACCTGGCCGGTCCCCTTCGTGAGCAGCAGGCTGTTCGCGGGGCTAGCGGGGAACACGCGCCGGCCGCGGGCCTCGGCAGTGAGGGCTGCGTGGTCGGCGTCGTGGTCGAAGGCGAGGAGCGAGAGCTGGAAGCCGTTCTGCCCGCGCGCCTTGCCGTGGCAGGCACCCTGGTTGCAGCCGAAGCGGGTGAGGATGGGCTGTACGTCGGTCTCGAACGTGGGCGGGCCGGCGGCCGCGGGGCCGGCAAGAACGAGGGCGCACAGGGCGGACAGTCGGAGCGGCATGAGGCGGGACCGCGGGAAGGCGGTGGGGTAGGCAACTCAAGAATAGCCCGAACCCGGCGGCGATGCCAGAGGGTTCCCACCACGGCACTGGAGTTGCCCCAGCGACGGACGGTTTCACCCCCCGGAGAACGTGTCATGGCGGAAGGGACAACCGTGAACTACCCGATGACCCGGCAGGGCGTCCGCGACCTGGATCGGCCTGCCCGACCAGGCAGTGGCCGCGTCAACGTCGGCCCCGCCGAGCGCGCCGCGTCCGCGCTCGGGGGTGCGCTGCTCGCCGGCGCCGGCCTGGGCCGCGGCGGAGTCGGCGGGCTCGTAATGGCCGCGGTCGGCGCCTCGCTCGCCTACCGCGGGTACAGCGGCCACTGCTCCGCGTACTCGGCACTCGGCGTCAACACCAACCGCGGCTAACGGCTGCTGGCACCGGCGCGGCGGCGTGGGTACACTTCACCCATGGCCACCGCCCGTTACTTCAACTCCGCCGTCCGCCGCCGCGAGTTCCTTCGCGCCGGCGGGCTGAGCCTGTTCGGCCTCGGCCTCCCCGAGTTCCTCCGCGCCGCCGACACGCCCGCACCCCGACGCGGCCGGGCGAAGGCGTGCATCGTCCTGTTCATGTGGGGCGGCCCCGCCCAACAGGACACGTGGGACCCTAAGCCCGACGCCCCCGACGTGTACCGCGGCGAGTTCGCCACGATTCCCACTGCCGTCCCCGGCCTGCGAGTGTGCGAGCACCTCCCCGAGCTCGCGAAGCGGGCGGACAGGTTCTGCCTCATCCGCTCGATGACGCACCCGGACGTCAACCACACGACCGCGACCCACCACCTCCTGACGGGCCGCGCCGCCCCCGCCGGGCCGATCGCGGACGACTGGCCGAACTACGGCGCCGTGCTGGCGAAGCTCGGGCGCGGGGTGGGGGCGCTGCCGCCCTACGTGTCCATGATGCCGGTCGTGCCCGACGGGGCGCCGCGGTTCGTCGAGGAGAGCCACGGCCAGGGCGCGGGACTGCTCGGCCCCGTGTACAACCCGATGCGGATCGACGCCGACGCGAGTTCGCCCGACTACAAGGTCGGCGAACTGGCCCTGTCCGCGGGGCTCGACGCCGCCCGCGTCGGCGGCCGGCGCGGGCTCCTCGATTCGCTCGACCGGCAGGTGGAGCGGATGGCCGCGGCCGAGCTGGAGGCCGCGGGGGCGAACCGCCGGCGCGCCTTCGATCTCCTCGCCAGCCCGGCCGCGCGGGCGGCGTTCGACCTGAGCCGCGAGCCAATGGCGGTCCGCGAGCGTTACGGGATGAACCGCCACGGCCAGAGCGTGTTACAGGCCCGCCGGCTCATCGAAGCAGGGGTGCCGCTCGTAACGGTGTTCTGGCCGAACGACGGCATCACCAACGTGAGCGTCTACTGGGACACGCACAGCCGCAACTTCATCGACCTGAAGACGCGGCTGTGCCCGGTCACCGACCGCGCCTTCTCGGCGCTGCTCGACGACCTCGCGGCGCGGGGGATGCTCGACGAGACGCTGGTGGTGTGGACGGGCGAGATGGGCCGCACGCCGAAGGTGGGGCAGTCGGTGCCCGGCGGCGCCGGGGCGGGTCGCGACGGCCGCGACCACTGGGGCCGGGTCTTCACCACGGTGCTGGCCGGCGGCGGCGTGAAGGGTGGGGCGGTGTACGGCGCCAGCGACAAGTACGCGGCCGAACCGGCGAACCTGCCGACGACGCCCGCCGACCTGGCGGCGACGGTGTACCACTGCCTCGGCGTGGACCCGCGGACCGAGATCCACGACCGCCTCGGGCGCCCGCTGACGCTTTGCGATGGCGAGGTCATCCGCGGGATTCTCACCTGATGTTCACCCCCCGCCGCCCACTCGGCCGCACCGGGTTCGTCGCCACCCAGCTCGGCGTCGGCGACCTGGCCGACCGCAACATCCCGTTTGACACGTGCGTCGCCACCGCCCGCCGCGCCCTCGACGCCGGCCTGAACGTCATCGACACCGCCCCGAACTACGAGGACGGCTATTCTGAGGAGATCGTCGGCGCGGCCGTGCGCGGGCGGCGCGACGGCGTCTTCGTCATCACCAAGATCGACCACCACGACCAGCCCGTCGGCCTTCAAGCGGAAGGCTCGCTGTCCCGCCTGGGTCTCGGTCACGTGGACCTGCTCGTGTTCCACGACCTGTCCGACGCCGCGACGTTCGACCGCCTCAGCCACCCCGGCGGCGGCTTCGACCAGCTCGCCGACGCGGTCCGCGCCGGCGTTTCGCGCTACCGCGGCATCAGTTCCCACAACCCGGACGTGTTGCTCAAGGCGCTCGAAGCGGGAGCGTGCGACGTGGTGATGTTTCCGCTCGGGCCGTTTGTGGACGAGCGGTACGTCACCGAGGTGCTGCCACGGACGAAGGCGGCCGGAGTGGGTACGGTGTGTTTCAAGACGTTCGGTGGCGGCAAGCTGCTCGGCGACACGACCGGCTACAACCAGCCGCTAAAGCCGCGCCCGCGCGGCAAGGTGTCGAGCGGCGGCGCCGACGACGGCAAGAACGTACTGCCGCGGCTCTCGGTGGCCGAGTGCCTGCACTACACGCTGACGCTCGACCCCGACGTGGCGCTGCTCGGGCTGAGCTACCCGAACGAGCAGGACGCCGCGTTCGTCGCCGCGCGGTCGTTCCGCCCGCTGAGTCACGCGGAGATGGCCGACGTCCGCCGCCGTGCCGCCGAGGCCCGGCGCCGCAAGGGGCCGTGCTGGTGGAACCCCGACCCGGACGCCTGACCCGGCCGTAGAATGGCCTGCCGAAGGAGGCCCGCGGATGCCCCGGGTGGTGCTGGCGATGAGCGGCGGGGTGGACAGCTCCGCGTCGGCCGTGCTGCTAAAGCGGCAGGGCTACGACGTGGTCGGCCTGTTCATGCGCACCGGCGTCGACCACCCCGGCGACCACTCCGCCGGCCGGCCCGACCACAAGAAGGGCTGCTGCTCGGCCGTCGACGCCGGCGACGCCCGCCGCGTCGCCGACCGGCTCGACATCCCGTTCCACGCCCTCGACTTCGAGGCCGAGTTCGGCCGCGTCATCGACTACTTCGCCGACGAGTACGCCCGCGGCCGCACGCCCAATCCCTGTGTGGTCTGCAACACGTGGCTGAAGTTCGGCCAGCTGTGGACGTTCGCGCAGGGGCTCGGCGCCGACTTCATCGCCACCGGCCACTACGCCCAGATCGTGAGCGGTCCGTCCGGCCCCGAGTTGCACCGCGGCGCGGACCCCGAGAAGGACCAGAGTTACGTCCTCCACGGCATCCGCCGCGAGGTGTTGCCGCACCTGCTGTTCCCGGTCGGCGGCCGTCAGAAGCGAAACATCCGCGAGCTGGCCCGTGAAGCCGGCCTCGGCGCGATGGCCGACAAGCCGGACAGCGTGGAAATCTGCTTCGTCCCCGGCGGCGATCACACCGAGGTGGTTCGCCGCCGCCGGCCCGAGGTGGCGAAGGCCGGCGTGGTGCGCGAGCGCGACGGCACCGTGCTCGGCGAGCACGACGGCATCGACCGCTTCACCGTCGGCCAGCGGAAGGGGCTCGGCATCGGCGGCGGGCGGAAGCGATTCGTGCTGGAACTGCTGCCGGACACGAACGAGGTCGTCGTCGGCGACCCGGACGAGTTGCTGAGCGACGGGCTGATCGCGTCCGGGATGAACTGGCTGACCGCGGTTCCGACGAACGCGCTGAACTGCGCCGCGAAGATTCGCTACCGCCACGCCGCGGTCCCGGCGACGGTGACGGCGACCCCGGACGGCGGGGCGGTGGTGCGGTTCGCCGAGCCGCAACCGGCGGTGACGCCGGGGCAGGCGGTGGCGCTGTACGACGGCCCGCGACTGCTCGGCGGCGGGTGGATCGATCGAGCCGAAAGGTAGCAAGAAAGGACAGGATAACAGGATGAACAGGATACCGAGCCAAGGCAGAAAGTCCGGCTCGGTATCCTGTTCATCCTGTTATCCTGTTCATTTTCCGATTCGGATCCTCCCATGACCCCCACGCGCCGCGACTTCCTCGCCACTTCCGCCGTGGTCCCGCTCGCCCCGCCGCCGCGGCCCGTTGACCCGCTGCCGTTCACGCCCGTCCGCATCCCCGCCTGGGTCGAAGAGACGACCGGCGCCGGCTACACCCTCTCCGGCATGGACACCGCCGCGCGAACGGAGGCCGCCCGCCACGGCGTCACGCTCAGCGAGGTGAACTTCGTCGACCCGTTCTTCGCGTACTACGACAGCAAGCTCCTCCGCCGCCGCAGCCCGCACGTTCCCCCCGGCCGGCTCGAAGCCGACCTGGCCGAGTACAAACGGCTCGGCGTCCGGGTGCTCGGTGTGTACCCGCCGACGCTCCAGGGCGAAGTGTACGAGCTTCACCCCGACTGGCGCCGCGTCGCCACCGATACCACCGACATCCCGACCATTGACCTGAAGAAGTACCCGCACGGCGGGATGCTCTGCCCGCTCGGCCCCTACGGCGACTTCTTCGTCGAGGTGCTCGCGGAGATTGTGACCCGCTTCCCGGAGGTGGCCGCGTTCAGCTTCGACGGCCTCCACCACGGCGGCGGCTGCTACTGCCGCCACTGCCGCGACAACTACCGCCGCGACAGCGGGGCCGCCATTCCCAAGCCCGACCTCAACGACGCCGCGTTCCGCCGCTACGCGAAGTGGGCCGACGCCCGCCTCGAAGCCCTCGTGGAGCGGATGCAGCGGCGCCTCAAGGGCATCAACCCCGACCTCGCCCTCGTGACGTGGACCACGAACGCCGGCCGCTTCGGGCACTTCCTGAGCGTGCCGCGGAACATGCCGGCCCGGCTGAACCTGCTGTTCGACGCACCGGATCAGGAGCTGTGGCTCGACGAGACGAACCGCGGCAACACCATCGTGCCGGCGTTCGGCGTCGCTTACGCGTGGGCGGTCACGAACCACCGCGTGGCGTTCAGCGAGCCGTACCTGATGAGCCACGGCAACCCCTACGGGAAGGACTCGTTCCCGGCCCACGAGATCGAGCGGCGGATGCTCCTCTGCGTCGCCCACGGGTGCCGGCCGAGCATCGCCGTGGCCCAGCCGAAGCGTCTGCAAGCGGGCCTGTACCGGGCGACGGACGCGGTGCAGCAGCGGAAGCCGTGGCTGACGCGAACGCGGCCGGAGAAGTGGGCCGCGCTGCTGATGAGCGACGACACGAAGACCTTTTACGGCCGCAGCGCCGGCCGCGTCGAGGAGCGCTACCTGGCGAACGTGTTCGGCACCTTCCGGGCGTGCGTCGAGGAACACCTGCCGACGGCCGTCGTGAACGACTGGAACCTCTCGGGCGAGGGGCTGGCCGGGTACGCGGTGCTGACCCTGCCTAACGCCGCGTGCCTGGACGACCGGCAGGCCGACGCCGTGCGGCAGTTCGTGGCCAACGGCGGCGGGCTGGTGGCGAGCCTCGACGCGTCGTTGTTCGACGGACACGGCGACCCGCGACCCAACTTCGCGCTCGCGGACGTGTTCGGCTGTGAGTACCGCGGCACTCCCGAGCAGCCGGGCGTAAAGGAGGAACTGGACGAGAACTTCGCCCGCGCCCTGCCGCCGGACTACTGGGAGAAGCGGCGCGGCGTGTTCGACGCCAAACTCGTCGCCGGCTCGTTCCTCGACCGCGGCAAGCTCGCCGAATACGTCGGGACCGACCCGGTGACGTTCCGCGGGCCGGCGGTGCGGGTGCGGGCACGGCCCGGGGCGGAGGTGGTCGCCACGTTCGGCGCGAAGGGTGCGACTGCCGCTTCGCCGGCCGTGGTCGTGAACCGCTTCGGCCGCGGCCGGGTCGTGTACCTCGCGGCCGGGTTCGACGCGGCGTACTACCTCTACCCGTACCCCTACCAGCGGCTCGTCCTCGCCGACGCCATTCGGTGGGCGGCGGGCGGCGTGCCTCAGCCGGTGACGGTGCAAGCCCCAATGTGCGTCCACGCCACGACCGTGCGGCAGAGAACCGCGGCCGGTGAACGGCTCGTCGTGCATCTCTTCAACGACCTGAATAGTACGGCCGGACACGCGCACCCGGCCGACGACGTGCCGCTGCGCGAGGAGGCCGTACCGGTCGCCGGGATTCGTGTCGGCTTCCCGTTGCCGAATTCCGTCCGGTCCGTCACCTGGGAGCCCGGGGGCCGCCTGCTGGAAATGGGGAACGACGGCGGACTCGCCTGGGTGACCGTGCCGCGGCTTGACGTTCACGGAATGGTCGTCGCAGAACTCGGCATGCCTGGTGGGTGAGAACGCGACTTCCTGAATCGTGTGTTTTGTGAGAAGCCGGCTTCCCGTTGCTCGGAGGGACGGCCGCCCCCCAGATTCGCGGCCGGAACGGGATTTCCGCCGGGGCACGGGAGTTGCCGGCACCTCTTCCGCACGGAGGATTTCGTTCCAACGACCGGGTGGGCCGACATGATGACCGGCGCGACCGTGGGAGTGTGCGACGTGGCGGACGCCGGTGTGCGTGTGAGGGGTGGCCGACGAAAGGTTCTGGTCGCGGACGACAACACCGACGCGGCGGAGAGCCTGGCGACCCTCCTGGAGTTGATGGGAAACGATGTCCGAACTGCGGCCGACGGGGTGAAAGCAGTCGAAGTGGCGGAAGAGTTCCGGCCGGACGTGGCGGTGCTGGACATCGGCATGCCCCGGCTCGACGGCCACGGAGTCGCCCGCCGCATCCGGGCGGCGGCGTGGGGGAAGCAGGTGGCGCTTATCGCGCTGACGGGATGGGGCCAGGCCGAGGACCGGCGCCGCACCGCCGAGGCCGGCTTCGACCTGCACCTGACCAAGCCCGTGGACCCTACCACGCTCGACGCAATGCTCACGGAACTGTGCCGGGGGAAGTGACCGGCGCGTATGCTACGAGCATGCCTTCGTTCAACCCGGCCGAAGTCGCCGCCTGCCGCGCGCTCGTGGCCCTCGCCCTCGCCGAAGACCTGGGCGACATCGGCGACCGGACCAGCGCCGCTCTGATCCCCGCGGAGCAACCCGGCCGTGCGGCCTTCGTCGCCCGGACCGCCGGTGTGGCCGCCGGCCTCCCCGCCGCGGCGCTGGTCTGCGCCGCCGTCGACCCCGCACTCACCTTCACGCCAGCGCTCGCGGACGGAACCCGGCTGGCCCGCGGCGACGTCCTTGCCACCGTCGCCGGGCCGCTGCGCTCCGTCCTCGCGGCGGAACGCACGGCGCTCAACTTCCTGCAGCGGCTGTCGGGCGTCGCGTCGCTGACGCGGCGGTACGTCGATGCGGTCGCCGGCACGCGCGCCGCGGTTCTCGACACCCGCAAGACGACGCCGGGCTGGCGACTGCTGGAGAAGTACGCCGTGCGGGCGGGCGGCGGGACGAACCACCGCGTCGGGCTGTACGACGGCGTGCTCATCAAGGACAACCACCTCGCCGGCCTCGGCGGCGACGTGCTTCGCGCCGTCGAACTGGCCCGCGCCGCCAATGCCGGCCTGCCAATCGAGGTGGAAGTGGACACGCTGGGGCAGCTCGAACACGCCCTCGCTGTGAAGGCCGACATCGTGTTGCTCGACAACATGCCGCCCGACGTGATGCGCGCCGCGGTGGCCCGGCGCGACGCGGTTTCGCCCGGTACGAGGCTCGAAGCGTCCGGCGGAATCACGCTCGACACCGTCGCCGCGGCCGCCGCGACCGGGGTGGACCGCATCAGCGTCGGCGCCCTCACCCACTCCGCCCCCGCCCTCGACATCGCCCTCGACTACCAACCGTGACGCCCCCCGCCGAATGGACGTTCGCCACCGCGCGGCTCGGCCGCCGCGTCCTCGTTTTCGACGAGCTCGACAGCACGAACTCGTTCGCCGCCGCGCTCCCGGCCGAGACGGAACCAGGCCTCGTGGTCGTGGCGCGGAACCAGACCGCGGGGCGCGGTCGCTTCGGCCGCCCCTGGCGCAGCCGGCCCGGGGCGGCGCTACTCATGTCGGTCGTGCTGGCCCCGCCGGCCGAACTGCGGCGGCCGGTGATTCTCACCGCCTGGGCGGCCGTCGCGGTCGCCGCCGCGGTGCGCGAGTTGGTCGACGTCGAGGCCCGCATCAAGTGGCCGAACGACCTCCTGGTTCAGGGCAAGAAGGTGTGCGGCATCCTGATCGAGCAGGCGGCGCGGGTGGTTTGTGGGGTCGGGCTGAACCTCGCGCAGTCGGCCGACGAGTTCGCCGCCCTCGGCCTACCGGACGCGACCTCACTCGGGCTGCTGACCGGCTCGCCGGTCGAGCTGCGCGACGCGGCCGGGGCGGTGGTCCGGAACCTGGACGCGGCGTGGCGCCGGCTGGTGACCGGCGACCGGGCCGCCGTCGAAGCGGCGTGGGCGGACGGCATCGGCTTGGTCGGCCGCGACGTGGAGGTGGAACGAGCCGACGGGTCGCGCCCGACCGGCCGCCTCCGCGCGCTGTCGTTCGACGGGCTGGAACTCGAACGCGCCGACGGCACGGCGGACCGCATCCCGCCGGAGGCGGTGGAACACGTCCGCGAGGTGTCGGCCAGCTTCCTTGCCTTACCCGCCCGGCGGGGGTAACATCGGGGTGGCTCGCCGGGCCGCCTTCCGGCCCCCGCCCCAGCCTCGGGACCGCCATGCCCGCGCTCGTCCTCCTGAAGTCGCCGACCGGCGGCACCCCGGGCGACCGAATCCCGCTCGACGGCGACCTCATCGTCCTCGGCCGCGACGCCGAGACGTGCCAGATCGTGCTGCCGCACCACGCCATCAGCCGCCGCCACGCCCAGATCAGCCGCACCAACGGCCAGTACTTCGTCGAAGACCTCAAGAGCCGCAACGAGACCGTCCTCAACGGCCGCAAGGTGACCGCCCGCACGCCGCTGCGGCCCGAAGACCGGCTGAAGTTGTGCGACTTCCTGTTCAAGTACGAGGACGAGCGGGCGAAGGCGGCCGAGAAGCCGCCGCTGCCCGAGAACTTCACCCGCGACGCCGACGACGAGCCCGACTCCAGCGGCGCCACCACCATCGAGGCCACCGGCAGCCGGATCAACGCCCAGCACTTCCTCGACACCCAGCCGACCGACCGGCTGCGGGCGCTGCTCGACATCAGCACGAGCCTGTCGCGGACGCTCGACCTGGACCCGCTGCTGAACCAGGTCGCGGAGACGATGCTGAAGGAGTTCAAGCAGGCCGACCGGTGCTTCATCATCCTCCTGGACGACGCCGGCCGCATGGTGCCCCGGGCCGTCCGCGTCCGCCGCGGCGACCCCGAGGAGGCCCGGTTCAGTCGCACCATCATCCGGAAGGCGGTGGACACGCAGCACTCGTACCTGAGCGAGGACGCCAGCGCCGACGCCTCGCTCCCGGCCAACGCGTCGATCGCCGAGTTCAAGATCCGCAGCGTCATGTGCGTGCCGCTCGTCACCGCCGAGGGGAAGTCGCTCGGCGCCATCCAGCTCGACACCCAGGACCGCGCCAAGAAGTTCCGCGAAGACGACCTGAACCTCCTCACCATCGTCGCCAACCTGGCCGGCGTGGCGGTCGAGAAGGCGAAGCTGCACGAGAACGCACTCGCGTCGGAGAAGGCCAAGAAGGAGATGGAGCTGGCCCGCGCCGTGCAGCTCGGGTTCCTGCCGCAGTCGATGCCGACCGTGGACGGGTACGAGTTCTTCGCCCACTACTCGCCCGCGCAGACGATCGGCGGCGACTACTACGACGCCGTCGTGCTCCCGAACGGCCGGCTCGCGGTGGTCCTCGGCGACGTGGCGGGGAAGGGCGTGCCCGCGGCGCTGCTCGTCGCCAAGCTCAGCTCCGAGGTGCGCTTCTGCCTGCTCAGCGAGCCCGACCCGGTGAAGGCGGTCGGCATGCTGAACGACCAGATGATCCGCGGCGGGCTCGGCGACCGGTTCGTCACCCTCGCCCTCATGCTCATCGACACGCTCACCCACCAGATGACGGTCGTGAACGCCGGGCACATGAACCCGCGCATGTTCCGCGTCGGCCCGCACGACCTGGACGACGCGATCAGTACCGACCAGACCGGCACGCCGCTGGGCGTGATGCCGGGGTACGAGTACGAGTCGGTGACGCTGCGGCTGGACGTCGGCGACGTGGTGGCCGTGTTCACCGACGGCGTGACCGACGCGATGAGCCCGTCCGGGGCGCTGTACGGCCCGGAGGGCGTGGACGAGTGCCTGCTGCCGCCGAACGACGTCGTCGCGGCGGCGAACTGGCGGCCGCGGCGCGTCGGCGACCAGCTGGTGACCGCGGTGAAGCGGCACGCCGCCGGCCGCCCGCAGAACGACGACATCGCGGTGATCGTTTTCGGCCGGGTGGACCCGGCCCAGGGCCCGGTGACGAACAACTCGCGGACCGACCCGAAGGCGCCGGCCCTGCGCCCGAGCTGACGGAGGAACCGATGAGCAGCGGACCGGCGGTGCTGCCGGAACTCGACGAGCAGACGGACGCGCGGCTGCGGCACCAGCCGCCCTACCACGTGATCCTGCTGGACGACGACGACCACACGTTCGAGTACGTGGCCGTCATGCTGCTCGACCTGTTCGCGCACCCGCTCGAAACCGGGTTCAAGCTCGCCGAGGAGGTGCACAAGACGGGCCGGGCGATCGTGTGCACGACGAGCCTGGAGCGGGCGGAACTGAAGCAAGAGCAGATCCACGCGTACGGCCCCGACCCGCGGAGCCAGCACAGCAGCGGGTCGATGACCGCGGTCCTGGAGCCCGCGGAATAGTCGCCAGCGGGCCGGGGGCCGTGGCCCCCAGCTCGCCGAACCCGTACACCCCGCACAGCCGGACCTTCGGCGGCCGCGGCCCTCGAATCACGGCACTTCCCCGCGCCCCGCACCACCCCGCCGCGCCGATACCTGTCGCACGCCGGCCACGGGACGGCCGGCAACACCCCCAGGGAAGGGCCTTCCTATGCGTAAGCTCCTCATCTGCCTCGCGCTGCTCGCCGGCGTCGTCACCGTCACCAGCACCGGCTGCAAGAGCACCAAGAGCGGCTGCTCGACCTGCGGCGGCTAAACGCAAGAAGCCCGGGGACATCCGCCCCGGGCTTCCGCGCTTCTCGAAGCCCACCCGTCAGACCGGGTGGGCTTTCTCGTTGGTTACTTCTTCACCTCGTACTCGGCGTCCATCACGTCGTCGCCCGGCTTGCCGGCGCCGCCCGGGGTCGTCGCCCCCGGCGGGGGCGAGCCGGCGGCGGCCGCCTGCAGGTGCTGCGCCATCGCCGCCGACACCTGATCCAGCTCCGCCGTCGCGGCCTTCACCGCCGCCACGTCGCCGCCCTTGATGGCGTCGCGGACCTTCTCGACCGCCCGCGTCACCGGCGCCTTGTCGCCCTCGCTCACCTTGTCGCCGGCCTCGGCGATGGCCTTCTCGATGGCGTGAATCTTCCCCTCGGCCTCGTTCTTGGCGTCGGCCAGCTCGCGCTTCCGCTTGTCCTCGTCGGCGTGGAGCTC
Source organism: Gemmataceae bacterium (assembly GCA_046350095.1). Classification (GTDB taxonomy): domain Bacteria; phylum Planctomycetota; class Planctomycetia; order Gemmatales; family Gemmataceae; genus Urbifossiella. The sequence continues at coordinate 1,005,754 of JAXMBA010000004.1, read as the reverse complement.
GGCGTCGCGCTTCATCTTCTCGACCTCGTCCTTCGACAGCCCGGACGAGCCCTCGATGCGAATCTGCTGCGACTTGCCCGTGCCCAGGTCCTTCGCGGACACGCTCAGCACGCCGTTGGCGTCGAGGTCGAAGCTCACCTCCACCTTCGGCGTCCCGCGCGGGGCCGGCGGGATGCCGTCCAGGTGGAACGTGCCGATCTGCTTGTTGTCGCGGGCCATCGGCCGCTCGCCCTGGAACACCTGCACCTCGACCGACGGCTGGCTGTCGGCGGCGGTCGTGAACACCTCCGTCTTCTTGGTCGGGATGGTGGTGTTCTTCGGGATCATCACCGTCAGCACGCCGCCGAGCGTCTCGAGGCCCAGCGACAGCGGCGTCACGTCGAGGAGCTGGATGTCGGCCGCGGCCCCGAGGAGCAGCTGCGCCCCCTGGATGGCGGCGCCGACCGCCACCACCTCGTCCGGGTTCACGCCGCGGTGCCCCTCCTTGCCGAAGATCTCCTTTACCAGCGACTGCACCCGCGGCATGCGCGTCATGCCGCCGACCATCACGACCTCGTCGATCTGGTTCGGCTTCAGGCGCGCGTCGCTGAGCGCGGTCAGCACCGGCTTCTTGCAGCGCTCGAACAGGTGGTCCACCATCTTCTCGAACTGCGTCCGCGTGACCGACAGCATCAGGTGCTTCGGGCCGCTGGCGTCGGCGGTGATGAACGGCAGGTTGATGTCCGTCTGCGTCTGCTGGCTCAGGTCCTTCTTCGCCCGCTCGGCGGCCTCCTTCAGCCGCTGCATCGCCATCGCGTCCTTCCGCAGGTCGATGCCGTTCTCCTTCTGAAACGTGTCGGCGATGTGGTCCATCAGCACCTGGTCGAAGTCGTCGCCGCCGAGGTGCGTGTCGCCGTTGGTGCTGAGCACCTGGAACACGCCGTCGTCGCCGACGTCGAGGACCGAGATGTCGAAGGTGCCGCCGCCGAGGTCGAACACGGCGATCTTCTGGTCCTTCTTCTTGTCGAGGGCGTAGGCCACGGCCGCGGCCGTCGGCTCGTTGATGATGCGCATCCGCTGCTTGACGACCTTGCCGTCCTTGCCGCGGATCTCGTACTCGGTGTCGAACCCCGCGATGGCCGCGGCGTCGATGGTGGCCTGCCGCTGGGCGTCGTTGAAGTACGCCGGCACGGTGATGACCGCCTTGCGGACGGTGTGCCCGAGGTAGGCCTCCGCCGCCTCCTTGAGCTTGCGCAGCACCATCGCGCTGATCTCGGGCGGGGTGAACGTCTTGCCGTCGATGTCCACCTTCACCAGCTCGCTCTTGCCGCCGACGATCTTGTACGGGACGAGCTTCTCCTCGCTCTCCACCTCGTCGTGCCGGCGGCCCATGAACCGCTTGATGCTGTAGATGGTGCGCCGCGGGTTGGTGACCGCCTGCCGCTTGGCCGGGTCGCCGACGATGCGGTCGCCCTTGTCGGTGAACGCGACCACGCTCGGGGTGATGGCGTTCCCTTCCTGGTTGGGAATGACCTTGGCCGTACCGCCTTCCATCACGGCGACCACCGAGTTGGTGGTGCCGAGGTCGATGCCGATGATCTTTTCTTCCGCCATGTGTCGGGTCTCCGGTTTTAGTGTGCTTTAGCCGGTCGGCCGGGCAGCGGACCGGGTTTGTGGCACGTGTTGGATTCGGGCGGGTGCGCACCGGATTCGTAGGTTTTGTACTGTTCCCTAGCAACCCTCATACCACCCCGCTCACTTGCGACGTGTCCGCGACGCAAGTTACAATCGAGTCGATACTTCCGCATCGCTCCGGCAACCGATTCGGGGAGCTCGCCGATTCCACTGACCCCGGCGACTGCCGTTTTGACGGCTGGTGGCAACTTACTGTTAGCGAACGGATTGCGACAACCGGGATTCTCGCTACCGCCGCTACAACCAGAACCGCCGCTTCGCTCGGACTTCGCTCCCTTCGTTGACGCCCGCGCGGCCGGCCGGTACATTCCTACCCAACTACTCATCCCCTCGCGGGTTCCGCCATGGCGCGCAAGACCGACGACGGAGCCGACAAGACCTCCGCCGACCTCAAGGGGCTGCGCGTCCAGATCGACAAGTTCGACCTGCAAATCCTCGACCTGCTGAACAAGCGGTCGGCGGTCGCGGCCCGCATCGGCAAGGTGAAGGCCGACCAGGGCGGGGAGGTGTTCTCGGCCGCCCGTGAAGAAGAGGTGATGAACAACATCCTCGCCGCCAACAAGGGGCCGCTCGAGGAGGTCACGCTGCGGGCGATCTTCCGCGAACTCATCAGCGGCTCGCGGGCCATTCAGAAGGTGCAGAAGATCGCATTCCTCGGCCCGGAATACAGTTACAGCCACCTCGCGGCCCTGGAGCGGTTCGGCGAAGCGATGACGTACCTCCGCACCGGCACCATCGCCGCCGTGTTCGAGGAGGTGCAGCGGAAGCACGCGGATTACGGCGTCGTGCCGCTGGAGAACAGCACAGACGGCCGCATCACCGACACGCTGGACATGTTCATCCGCATGCCGCAGGTGAAGATCTGCGCCGAGGTTCGGTTGCGAGTCCGCCACCACCTGCTGGCCAACTGCGAGCAGACCGAAATCCGCCGCGTTTACAGCAAGGCCCAGGCACTGAGCCAGTGCCGCAACTGGCTGTCGAAGAACCTGCCCCACGCCAGCCTGCACGAGGTCTCGAGCACGGCCCACGCCGCGTCGCTGGTGCAGAGCGAGCCCCACGTCGCGGCCGTGGCCGGCCGTCAGGCGGCGGTGCGGTACGGCATCCGCATCCTGTACCACAACATCGAGGACAGCCCCTTCAACGAGACGCGGTTCGCCGTGATCGGCCTGTCGGACAGCGCCAAGACCGGCCACGACAAGACGGCCCTGATGTTTCAGACGACCAACAGCCCGGGTTCGCTGGCCGACGCGCTCCAGGTGTTCAAGCAGAATAAGATCAACCTGACGTGGGTGGAGTCGTTCCCGTACCGCGAGGCGAAGGGCGAGTACGTGTTCTTCCTGGAGATGGAAGGCCACCGCGACGACCCGAAGGTGAAGAAGGCGCTCGCCGGGCTGGAAGCCGTGTGCGACGAGGTGTCGCCGCTGGGGTCGTTCCCGGCCGCGAAGGCGTCCGAGGAGTAGTGACAGCCGGATCGCTCCGACGTACTTTTGTGTCATTGACTCAATGCGTGCCACGACCCCCCCCCGGGGGGGGCCGTGCACACAATCACGCCGGCTCAACCGTCCGCCTCCGCCCGGGTGTTCCCGCCCGGGCTGCGTTCCTACGTTAACCTCATCCCTCACCCGCGCCCCCGTCGGCCCGGCCGGCGGTCGAAAGTTCCTGCCATGATCCTCGTGATTCGGCCCGACGCCAGCCTGGAACAGATCGAGCACGTCATCGAGCGGGTGAAGGAGCTCGGGTTTACGCCCCACGTCTCCCGCGGCGAAACGCGGACGATCGTCGGCGTGATCGGCGACGAGCGGAAGCCGCAGACCGAGAACTTCTCCGCCATCCCCGGCGTCGAGCAAGTCCTGTCGATCATGAAGCCGTTCAAGCTGGCGTCGCGCGAGTTCCACAAGGCCGACTCGGCGGTGTACGTCGGCAAGGTGAAGATCGGCGGCGGCAGCCTGGCCATGATCGCCGGCCCGTGCGCGGTCGAGAGCTACGAGGTGATGGACACCATCGCCCGATACGTGAAGGCCGGCGGGGCGAACATCCTCCGCGGCGGCGCGTTCAAGCCGCGGACCAGCCCGTACAGCTTCCAGGGGATGGGCGAGGACGGGCTGAAAATCCTGCGGGACGTGGGCGACAAGTACGACATGCCGGTCGTCACCGAGGTGATGGACCCGCGACAGGTGGACCTGGTGTGCCGGTACGCCGACATGCTGCAGCTGGGCGCCCGCAACATGCAGAACTTCGACCTGCTGAAGGAGGTCGGCAAGGCGAAGAAGCCGGTGCTGATGAAGCGCGGCATGAGCGCCACGGTGAAGGACATGCTGATGAGCGCGGAGTACATCCTCGCCGAGGGGAACAAGGACGTGGTGCTGTGCGAGCGCGGCGTGCGGAGCTTCGAGGACAGCACGCGGAACATGCTCGACATGAGCGCCGTGCCGAACGTGAAGGGGCAGAGCCACCTGCCGATCATCGTGGACCCGAGCCACGCGACCGGCCGGCCGGACTTGATCCCGAGCATGTGCCGGGCGTCGGTGGCGGCCGGGGCCGACGGGGTTCACGTCGAGGTCCACAACTGCCCCGAGAAGGCGATGTCGGACGGCCCGCAGGCGCTGCTGCCGCACCAGTTCCTCGACCTGATGGGCGACCTCCGCCGGCTGGCCGGGGCGCTCGACCGTGAGTTCTGGGCGCCGGAACAGAACTGATTGTTCGACAGTTGTGTCGTTCCCGAGGAGCCTCATGCCCCGTCGCAAGCTGGTCGCCGGCAACTGGAAGATGAACACCACCCGGCCCGAGGCCGTGGCGCTGGCGAAGGCCGTCGCCGCCGGGGTCGGGGCCGCGCGGGCGTGCGACGTGGCCGTCATCCCGCCGTTCCCGTGGCTGGTGCCGGTCGCCGACGCCCTCGCCGGGACGGCTGTGGCGCTCGGGGCGCAGGACGTGTACTCGGAGACGAAGGGGGCGTTCACCGGCGAAGTCAGCCCGGGGATGCTCCTGGAGGTCGGCTGCAAGTACGCCCTCGTCGGGCACAGCGAGCGCAGGCACGTCATCGGCGAGACCGACGCGGCGACCAACCAGAAGGTCCACGCCGCACTCGAGGCCGGGCTGCACGTCATCCTCTGCATCGGCGAGACGCTCGCCGAGCGCGAGCGGAATTTGCAGGAGCGGGTCTTCCAGCGCCAGGTCTACGCCGCGTGCGCCGGCCTCACGGACGAGCAGTTCGCCCGGCTGGTCTTCGCCTACGAGCCGGTGTGGGCGATCGGCACCGGAAAAGTCGCCACGCCGGAACTGGCGCAGGAGGCGCACAAGAACATTCGGAACCGGATGGCGCTGCTCTACGGCGATAAAATAGCCGCTGCCCTTCCTATCCTCTACGGCGGCTCGTTGACCGGCGAATCGGCCCCGGGGCTGTTCGCCCAGCCGGACATCGACGGCGGCCTGGTCGGCGGGGCGAGCCTCAAGGCCGACGCGTTCCTCAAGATCGTCGCGGCCGCGGGCTGATTGGTCTACCCGAGGCCGACTCGCGCAATAGACTGACCGTTCACCCGTTGGGGCGGGCCGGGTCGCCCGTCGTGTAGTTCGCACGGAGGTTCGCGCCGTGTCCTTGCTCGCCGTCTGGTGGGTGTCCCACGTTCTGAACGTGCTCGTGGTCGGCATCGGCCTGTTCCTGATGCTGATCGTCCTCATCCAGCGCGGCAAGGGCGGCGGGCTCGCGGGCGCGTTCGGCGGCGCCGGCGGGTCGAGCGCCTTCGGCTCCCGCGCCGCCGACGCCTTCGTGAAGATCACCCTCTACCTCGCCGCCGTGTGGGTGCTCGTCATCATGATCCACGTCAAGGTCGTGAAGTACGAGATCGCCGAGGACGCGAACGTCAACCAGATCGAGGCTCCGCCTGAGAAGGCCGAGAAGGCTCCGCAGGGTGGCGGCGGTCAGCAACTCCCGCCCGTCCAGTAACACCCACGGGGAACCGGCGTGTTGCTGAGCATGACCGGGTACGGCGAGGCCCGGGCCGCGACTGCCGCGGCCGCCGTCGCCGTCGAGGTCCGGGCGGTCAACAACCGCCACCTGAAGGTGACTGTTCGCGGGTCCGACCCGTACCCGCTGTTCGAGGCCGAGGTCGAGAAGGTCGTCCGCCGGCACGTCCGTCGCGGTACCCTGCTGGTTCATGTGCACGCCGACCGGCGCACGAAGCCGACCGACGCCGCCCTGAATACCGACCTGCTCACCGCCTACCTGAAGCAAGCCCGTACCGCCTGCGACGCCGCCAAGCTCCCGGAACTGTACGCGGCGCAGGTTTTCGCCGCGGCCCTGACGCTCCCCGGCGTCGCCCCCGAGCCGACCCGCCACGGCGGCCTCCCCGACGACGAGTGGCCGGCCGTCGAGCAGGCGCTCGGCGAGGCACTAACCCGGCTCGACTCCATGCGGCGCGAAGAGGGGAAGGCGATGGCCGCCGAACTGCTGTCGCTGCACGGGCACGTGTGTGACGAGCTCGGCCGGGCGCGGGGCCACCTGCCCGCGGTCACGGCCGAATACCGCCAGCGAATCCTGGAACGGGTCCGACAGGGCGTGGCGGACGCCGGCGTGGCGGTGTCTCAGGACCACGTCATCCGCGAGGTGGCGCTGTTCGCGGACCGCACCGACGTGGCCGAGGAGGTGACGCGGCTGACGGCCCACCTCGAGCAGTTCGCCGAGCTGGTCCGCAAGGGGGACGAGGCGGGGCGGAAGCTGGAATTCGTGCTGCAGGAGCTGGGCCGGGAGGTGAACACCCTCGGCTCGAAGGCCGGCGACGTGACTGTCTCGCGCCACGTGTTCGAGATCAAGGCGACGCTGGAGAAGGTCCGCGAGTTGGTGCAAAACGTTGAGTGACGCGGAGTGCGGAATGACGACCCCCACCGGCCGCACCGCCCCGCTAATCGTCCTGTCGGGCCCGAGCGGGGTCGGGAAGACGACGCTCGTGGACGGGCTCATCGGCCGCAACGTGCTGCCGTTGCGGCGGGCGATCACGGCGACGACCAGGAAGCGGCGGCCGGGCGAAGTGGACGGCGTCTCGTATCATTACTGGACGCACGACCAGTTCCGCGAGGCGATCGCCCGCGGTGAAATGCTCGAGTGGGCGGAGGTCCACGGCGTCGACTTCTACGGCACCCCACGGGCCGAGGTCGATCCGTACCGCGCCGCCGGCGTCGGCGTCATCCTGGTCATCGACGTGCAGGGGGCCGGGCAGGTCCGGCTACTCTACCCCGGCGACCACCTTTCGCTGTTCGTGATGCCGCCGGCGTTCGACGTGCTCCGCCAGCGGCTCGACGGCCGCGGCGAGCCCGAGGCGTCGATCCACCGCCGGCTGGAAACCGCCCGTGGCGAGTTGGCCCGCGCCGACGAGTTCGACAAGCGGCTGGAGAACGCCGACCTGACGGCCGCGACCGACGCCCTGGAACGACTGATCCGCGACGATTTCACCCGCAGGGGGTTTTAGCTCATGCTCGACGACCTGAAGGAAGAGGCGATCGTGAACAAGGTGGGGGGGCGGTTCAAGCTGTCCACCCTGATCCAGAAGCGGATGGTGGCGCTGAACACCGGCGCCAAGCCGCTCGTGGACGCCCGCGGCGTGTCCGACAAGATGGCGATCGTGATCCAGGAAATCCTGCAGGATAAGATCTTCCTGGACGCCGCCGGGAACGTGCAGGTCGGCAACGCGACCATGATGGCGAACATCCCCGGCGCTTACCCCGGCATGCCTGGCGCCGTCGCGCCGACGGCCGGCTCGGCGTCGCAGGCGACGGACGAGTGACCCGCGAGGCGCGGGAATGACGGATGACGAATGACCCACCAACGACGAAGGACGGCACCGGCTGTCTTCCCTCGTCATTGGTGGGTCATTCGTCATCCGTCATTCCCCGAGTCGTTCCCCGAACCCGTTACCCTGGTCGGCCGTAATACCCGTGTAAGCTGGAGCGCAGCCATGGCCGACACGCCCCCGACCGTCCGCGACCCCGGCCCGCCGCTCGGCTCCACCGCCGACCCCGTCGGGTACGTCCCTGTCTCGTGGATGGCCGTCGCCGCGTTCGTCGTCACCGTGATCTTCGTCGGCGTCCTGGCCGTTCTCGCGGTCACCTCGTGGAAGTCGAAGTCGCCGCTGATCGCGCCGCAGATGCTGTTCCTGCCGGTCGTGGCCGTCGTGTTGGCGTTCGCCGCCCGGCGGATCGTCCGAAACTCGGAGGGCACCCGCACGGGCGAGCTGTTCGGGTTCGACCTCATCAACGCCGCGTGGTGGGGGGCCGTGGTCGTCGGCCTCGTGTACTTCACGTACCTGTTCGCCATCGAGGTGGCGGTGCGGGCGGAGGCCGAGGCCGAGGTCGGCAAGTGGGTCGGGCAGGTGCTCGACGAGAAGCTGACCCCGGCGTTTTACCGCACCCGCGACCCGGCCGAGCGGGCGAGCATCGGCCCCGACAACGCCACCGCTCTGGAAGCGCGGTACAAGGTGGACTGGGTGTCGTTCTCGCAGTGCGACCTGGTCCGCACCACGCTGCGGAACCCGAAGGCGTGTACCTACGTGCCCGGCGGCCTCCGCGACTGGTCGATCCGCGCCGGCGGGGTGGAGTGCGTCGCCACCGGTACCCTCGTCTGCCCCGAGGGGAAGTTTCCGATGCAGTTCCCCCTCAAGGCCGTGGACGCCGTCGCCGGCAGCGAGGGGAGCCTCGGCCGGCAGTGGCAGGTGGTGCCGACCACCGGCGGGTTTCAGCGCGAGGACCCGCAACTGACACCGTACGGCTGGCTCGTGCGCGACCTTCAACTGCAGGGCCGCAGCGTCGTCCAACAGTTCATGGCCGACGGCCGCGACCGCGTGTTCCGCCCCTACGCCGCCTACGTTCACGCGGGGTTCGCCGGCGATCCGGACTTGCGGCTGCTCAGCCCCGACGGCGGTGCGACGCGGCTGGCGGCCGTCGGCGTGCCGGCCGGGCTCGGGTGGCAGATGGCGGACCACTACTTCAGCGTGACCGCGGCCAGGCTGTTCCGGCTCCCCGGTAACAAGTCGCCAGGTGCCGACCAGACCCGGCAGTTCTTCAACGTGTGGAATGCGGCCGGGCTCGTGCCCGCGGGGGAACGCCTCCGCAACACGCCCGACGTCCACGAGCTGATGACGTTTTCCGACACGGCCGTCGAGGTGCGGGTGCCGGTGGAACTGCCGGTGGAGTCGAGGAAAGCCGACCTCGCGGCCCGGGGGCGGGTCGTGGTCCAGTGCACCGACCCGGCCTTGCTGGCCGACTTGAAGCAGCTGCGGGCGTCGGCGAACCCCGAGTCCGGCACGATTTCGCCGCCGGCAGGCAGCGGCCCGCGGCAAGGGCTACGGTGGCGGGTCGTGCGCGTCGAGAGCGACATGCGACCGGTCCAGACGCGTGAGTCCGAGGGCCCGCCCGGCGGTGGCGGCCCCGGTGGCATGGGGATGTGACGGCCGGCGGTCTATAATCTTGGCATGTCGCACCGCACCGCCGCCGGGTTCTGCCCCATCGACGACGCCCTTGCCGAGCTGACGGCGGGGCGGATGATCGTCCTCGTTGATGACGAGCAGCGGGAGAACGAGGGCGACCTCGTGATGGCCGCCGAGTACGTCACACCGGCGGCGGTGAACTTCATCGTCCGCCAGGCCGGCCGGCCCTGCGTCGCCATGTCCCCGGCCAACGCCGCCCGCCTAGGCCTCGACCTGCTCCCGGGCGTCCACCTCGACCCCACCGCCACGCCGTTCACTCACAACTTCGACGCCCGTGAGGGCATCTCCACCGGCATTTCCGCGTTCGACCGCTGCCACACGATCCGGGTGTGCGCCGACCCGGCGAGCGGGCCGGGCGACCTCGTGCGCGACAAGGGGCACATCGACGGCCTGATCGCCCGCGCCGGCGGCGTCCTGGTCCGGGCCGGCCACACCGAGGGGAGCGTGGACCTGTGCCGCCTCGCGGGGCTCAACGAGGTGGCGTTCATCTGCGAGATTCTGAACGAAGACGGCACGATGGCCCGCCTCCCGGACCTGCGCGGGTTCTGCGACCGGCACCAACTCAAGATGTGCACCATCGCCGACCTGATCGAGTACCGCCGCCGCCGCGAGAAGCTCGTCCGCCGCGAGATCGCGCTGAAGCTGCCGACGGAGTACGGCGAGTTCGACCTGTTCGCGTACACGTCGGTCGTGGACCAGGAGCCGCACCTGGCCCTGACGCTGGGCGGCGTCGGCGTCGAGAGTGCGGCCGGCGTCGTGCCCGCGCAGGCGGAGCCGGTGCTGGTGCGGATGCACAGCGAGTGCCTGACCGGCGACGCACTCCACTCGATGAAGTGCGACTGCGGCCCACAACTGCAGTTCGCCATGCGGAAGGTCGCGGAGGCGGGGAAGGGCGTGATCGTCTACGTCCGCCAGGAGGGCCGCGGGATCGGGCTGCTGAACAAGTTGCGGGCGTACAAGCTGCAGACCGAGGAGAAGCTGGACACGGTCGAGGCGAACCGCCGGCTCGGCTTCCCGTCGGACCTGCGACACTACGGCATCGGGGCGCAGATCCTACACGACCTGGGCGTCCGCGACATCCGCCTGCTGACGAACAACCCGGCGAAGGTAATCGGCCTGGACGGGTACGGCCTACGGATCACGGACCGGGTGCCGATCCAGATTCCGCCCGGCGAGCACAACCGCAGCTACTTGCAGACCAAGCGGGAGAAGCTCGGCCACATGCTCGACCAGCTCGACGTGGCCGGGGGGTGAGCCGTGGCGCCGGTTTCCAACCGGACTGTGTGAGGGGCGGCGTACGGCCGGTTGGAAACCGGCCCCGCATCCGCACCCCGGGCCTTCCCCGACGACATTGCCATCACCAGCGCGATCACGCCGACGAGGAGTAGTACCGCCAACACCACTCCGAGAATCTTCCAGGCGCTCCACGGCCGATCGCCGGACACGTGCCCGGTCCGCCCGTTCACCAGAATCTGGTACAGAGTCTCTCGGTAGCGGTAGTGAGCCACCCACACCGGCAGCAGCAGGTGCTTGAAAGTCACCGCCGCGTAGTCGGTCCGCTTCCACTCGACACGCTGGTGGTCGCCGCCGATGTCGCGGCGGACCAGTGTGTCGATCGTCGGCGCCATCAACTGCTTCGCCTCGCCGAAGCCCTCGCGCAGGCCGACGGCGTAGCGCTCCGTGTTGAACCCGCCGAGGAACTCCGGGCGGAACGCCTCCAGGTTCTCCAAATCCCACGGCTCCAGCGACGCGACCAGGTGCGGGGGCACGCTCTTCGAGCCACACACCAGCACGTCGTCGAAGAAGTGCTCGACCTGCCCCGAGGCCGGCCACCAACGGATGCGTGTCACCGTCCGCGTGCGCGTGACGGTGTTCCCCTGGGCGTCGCGCTCGGTGTACGTCTCGGTGTCCTGGTAGTTGTCGCCGCGCTCGCCGCGGTAGGCCGTGTACGTCATGGCGTCGTAGGTCCAGTACGGCACGTAGACGCCGGAGAGTTGGCCGAGGTTGGCGACGGTCTTCAACTCGCTCGGGGCGAACCACAGGTTGCCGAGCCAGCCCGTGAACGCCTCGCGGGCGCCGCGCAGGTCGATCGCGAACGGCACCAGCGACTCCGGCGGGATCATCCCGGTCGCGCGCTCGGGCTTGTTCTCCAGGTGCGTGCCGCAGAACGGGCACGCCTTCGTCACCACCTTGTCTTCGAGCAGCACCGTGGCCCCGCAGCCGGTGCAGCGCGTCTGCGAGGTGTGGCCGGCGATGACGCCGCCGTCGCCGGCCTCCGCACGCTCCAGGTAGGCGTCGAAGTCGCGCTCGACGACCGCGGCCGCGGCCTCGTCGGCCGGGTCGGGGACGGCGGTGGCGTGGCCGCAGTACGGGCACTTCAGCGAGCGGGTCGCCGGGTCGAACGCGACCTTCGCCCCGCACTGCGAGCAGGGGAACAGCTTGCCTTGGGCTGGCATGGAATCGATCCGAAAATCGATGCACGAAAATCGAACCAAGCCACGCCCGGTTCGAATTTCGTGCTTCGTGCTTCTGTTGGGTTAGCTCGGCAACGGCGGCGGCAGGTGCGCGAACAGCGGCGCCAGCTCGGCCACGTCTGCGGCCGCGGTCCAGCCGCTCATGCCCTGCCTCCACACCAGCGTCGTCCGCGTCAGCTTGCCGGCCGCCACCTGCGCCTGAAGGCCGGCCGTGTCGAACGGCCCGGCCTGGGCGCCACCGATCGCGGCGAAGAACTGCCCCCCCGTCGGCAGCGGCGGCGGGGCGCCGTAGGGCTGCGTGTTACCTGGCGTCACGACGCCCGGCGCCCCGGCCGCGCCGGCGAGGACGCTCCCCATCTGGCCGCCGATCGCCACGCCCGCCCCGATGCCGGCGCCGAGCCCGGCCACGCCACCGGGGTTGTTCGCCGCGTCGCGGATCGCCTCGGCCGACTGGAACTTCGCGTACTGGTCCAGGTTGCCGAGGATGCCCATCTGGCTCCGCTTGTCCAGCGCTGCCTCCACCTCCGGCGGCAGCGAGACGTTCTCCACGAAGAATTGCGTCAGCGAGATGCCCATCTTCGCCAGCTCGGGGCTGATCTTCTCCAGCGCCAGCTTGCTCACCTTCTCGTAGTTCCCGGCCAGGTCGAGCATCGGGATGCGGCTCGACCCGAGCACGTCCACGAACCGCGAGACGATGGCGTTGCGGAACTGCGCCGTCACCTCGTACGCCTCGAACGACGGGTCCGTGGCGACCAGCTCCCGCAGGAACGTGGCCGGGTCCGTCACCTTGAACGCGTAGCTGCCGAACGCCCGCAGGCGGACGGGGCCGAACTCGGGGTCGCGGACCATGACGGGGTTCGAGGTGCCCCACTTCTGGTCGGTCCACTGGCGGGTGCTGATGAAGTACACCTCGGCCTTGAACGGCGACTCGAACCCGTACTTCCACCCCAGGATGGTGGACAGGATGGGCATGTTCTTGGTGTCGAGGGTGTAGGTGCCCGGCCCCTTCACGTCGGCGAGTTGGCCCTCCTTTACGAACGCCGCCGCCTGGCCCTCGCGGACGATGAGCTTGGCACCGTTCTTGATCTCGTTCTTGTACCGGGTGAAGCGGTACGACAGCACCTCGTTCTGGCTCGGCTCGGTCCACTCGATGATGTCGATGAACTCGCCGGTGATCTTCTCCCAGAGCCCCATGACGGCCTCATCGGTGCGGGTGGTGGGTCGCGGGTATTGTCGTCCGGCCGGCGGCGGTGCGGCAACCGAATTACCCGCTACTGGTGGGGATTCGCCAGCCGCCCCGGAGTATTCGCGCCCGCTACTTTCGGCGCCCCGCGTGTGATACCCTGACGGTTCCCCTGTGACGAGTCGCCGCGATGACCGCAGACCCACACCGGCGCACGAACCTCCGATGGCTCGGGGTCGGGCTGCTCGTGGCGGCCGCGGTCGTGGGCTGGTGGAAGTGGCCCCGCCCGGAGTTGCCGCCACTCCCGCCGGGGGTCGTGACGCTGCTCGAAGAGCCCGATGACGGCCCCCCGCCCGCCGAGACGAACCCCGGGTACGTCGGCCCGCAGGCGTGCCGGGAGTGCCACGCCGCCCGCGTCGAGGGGTTCGAGAAGACTCGCCACTACCGCGCCTGCTGGCCGGCCGAACGGGGGCCGATGCCGGCGTCGGCGGTCCCGGCCTCCTACACGCCCTACGCCCCGCCCGGCGCTCGCATCGAGGTGTCGCAGCGGGGGGGCGAGTACACCCAGACCGTGAGCCGCGGGGCAAACCGATTCGCCGACCGCATCGATCTGGTGTACGGCTCCGCGGGCAACGCGGACGAAGTGTACTTCACCTGGAAGGGCGACCGGCTGTTCGAGTTGCCCCTCGGGTGGCTCCACCCCACCGGCGAGTGGGGAGAGCAGCGCTTCGACCCGAACCACCCCACCGACTTCACCCGCACCACCACCACCCGGTGCGTCGAGTGCCACAACACCTGGCTCGCGCACGTCCCCGGCACTGCGAACGAGTTCAAGCGGGCCGATGCCGTGCTCGGGGTCACGTGCGAGAACTGCCACGGCCCCGGCCGGGACCACACCACCTACCACCGGGCCAACCCCGCCCGCGGCGGGGACGGGCACGCCACCGTCCACCCCGGCCGGCTGTCGCGCGAGCGCCTCACCGACGTGTGCGGGCAGTGCCACAGCAACGCCATGCGGGCGAAGGGGAAGCCGTTCGCGTTCCGCCCCGGGGACAAGGTGGACGACCACTTCTACACGCTCGCGGCGACCGGGCGGGAGAACGACCACGTCGCCGGGCAGGCCGGCTACATGCGGCAGAGCAAGTGCTACACGAAGTCGGACTCGCTCACCTGCGTGACCTGCCACAACCCGCACAAGGCGTCCGAGCCGGCGGCCGTGCGCGGCGCCTGCGCGAAGTGCCATTCGCCGCCCGACTGCCGCGAGCAGCCCAAACTCCCCGAGGCGGTGCGGGCCGACTGTGTCGGCTGCCACATGCCCCGGTACACCCGGGTGGCGGTCAACTTCCACACCGCGGCCGAGCAGTACGTCTTCCCGGTCCGCCCCACCGATCACCGCATCGCCGTCCACCCGGTAGCGAGGGAAGAAGTGTTGTGGGAGTACTACCGTGCCCGGCCCGACGCGGCGGACAAGGCCCGGGCCGCGGAACTGGCGGCGCTGTTGGCCAAGCACTACGCCGCGGAGTCGGAGCAGGACGCGAAGGAGTACCGCTTCTTTCAGGCGATCGGCGCGGCCCGCGAGGCGGCCCGGTTCGACCCGTCGCCGCTGGCCGCCGCCCGCGTGAAGGCGGCGGTCGAGCGGAAGGTTTCGCTGGACGACGGGTTCTACGCGGCGGAGCGCGATCAGGCCGCGGGGCGCACTCGTGAGGCCGTCGCCCGGATCGAACAGCTGCTCACGGTGAAGCCGAACTGGGCGTCCGCCCGGGGGAAGCTCGGCACGCTCCTCGCCACCCTCGGCGACCCCAACGCCGCGCTCGGCCACCTGGAGGCGGTGGCCAGGTCCGACCCGGACGACCCCTACGGGTACAACATGCTCGGCTGGATGGCGTACCTGAACGGCAACCCGAGGGCCGCGGCGGACTACTTCGAGAAGACGGACCGGCTGACGCCGCGGTCGGCGGACGTGCTGTACCGCTGGGGGCTGGCGTTGCTCGATCTGGGCGACGGGGCCGGCGCCGCCGACCGGTTCGCCCGGGCGACGGCCGCCAACCCCCGACACTCCGGCGCCTGGCAGGGGCTCTCCCACGCCCGCCGGCAACTCGGCGACGCGCCGGCGGCGCTCGACGCCGCCCGCCGGGCGGCACGCCTGACCCGCTACGACAGCGCCGACGTGTTGGTGTCGCTGGCCGACGCGCTGGCCGCCGCGGGGAACCGGCCGGAAGCCCTCGCGGCCGCCCGGCGGGCGGTGGCCGTGGCGCACGAGAAGCAGCCGAACTCGGTCCGGGCGGCGGAGCGGAAGTTGACGGAGTTGGAGGGCCTGTAGGCTACCGCCCCACGCCGCCGGGGCGGTCGATGCCGGCCGACGGGTAGCGCTCGAGGTTGTCTTCGAAGGTGGTGAGCCGTTCGCGGGCGCGGGCCTTCTGCTCCTCGATGGTGTACCCGGGCCGGTCGGCCCGGTCGCCGGCGCGGTTCTTTTGGTACACCTCCAGCGGCCCTTCGTAGCGGGTGCAGCCGGCGACCGCCAGAATCAGCCCGAGCAGCAGAAGCCGCGTCATCGCCCGGCCTCCCGGTAGGTGGGTCCGTCCGGTACAATTCTACCCGCCCCGCGCGTCCGGGGCGGCCGCGGCCGCCCCGGAACTTGAGTCGGGGGGGTCGGGTCGCTAGGATACCCCCGACCTTCCGCCGAGTCCGTTCCTGCCAACCGGTCGAGCACCTTCGCCTCGTGGTTGGGATTCGTCCCGCTCCACCCGCGCGGGGGGTATACCGATGCTTTCCCGGAAAAGCCAGCGCAGCCACGAATACCCGGACGACATCTTCGACGACACCCGGATGACCTTCGGGGAGCACCTCGAAGAGCTGCGGATGCGGATGATCCGCGCCCTCGTCGGGCTCGTCGTCCTGATGTGCTTCGGGTTCGTCCTCGACGGCATCGGCAGCGCCGTCGGCAACTCCAAGATCGGCGTCGGCAAGCCGATGTTCGAGGTCATCACCGACCCGGTCGAGACGCAGGTCCGGGATTTCTACTACCGCCGCACGGTGAAGGCCGAGCAGGAGCGGGTGTCGAAGGTGGGGATGTCGGAGCAGGACGAGGTCGATCGGGTCCGCAAGAAGTTGGCGGACAACGACAACTCCCTCACCGTTCTGACGGACGACGAGCGGCGAGTACTGCTGGGTGCCCCGAAGGAGATGCCGGTGGTGATCCCGGTGGAGGCGTTCGTCCCCGTGTTCGGCCAGCCGAAGGAGGGGGCGCCGAAGGAGATCGCCACCACGCTCAAGGTTTACCCCGGGTACATCAGCTCGTTCAGCAACCAGGGCGACGCGCTCGTCGGGGCCAAAGGCTACTTGACCACCCTCAGCGCGCAGGAGTCGCTGGTCGTCTACTTCAAGGTGTCGATCGTCTGCGGCATCGTGCTGTCGAGCCCGTGGCTGTTCTACCAGTTCTGGGCGTTCGTCGGGGCCGGGATGTACCCGCACGAGAAGCGGTACATCCGCATCATCTTCCTGCCGAGCCTGATCCTGTTCGTGTCCGGCGTGCTGCTGTGCCAGTTCGTCGTGCTTCCGGGGGCGGTTAAGGCGCTGCTCAAGTTCAACGAGTGGCTCAACATCGACCCGGACATCCGGCTGAACGAGTGGCTGGGCCTGGCACTGATCCTGCCGCTGGTGTTCGGGCTGTCGTTCCAGACGCCGCTGGTGATGATCTTCCTGAACCGCATCGGCCTGTTCAGCGCCGCCGACTACCTGCGGAAGTGGCGCGGGGCGTGCTTCGTGCTGGCGCTGTTCGCGGCCCTCATCACGCCGACGCCGGACATCGTGACGATGGGCTACCTGTTCGTACCGATGTTCGGCCTGTACCTCGCCGGCATCGTGTTCTGCTACTACTTCCCGGGGTTCGACCCGGCCGACGCCGACGAGCCGGCGGCCGAGGAGGTCGCCGTCTGACCCGCCGCGCGGGAATGACCAATTACCAATGACCTACCACCGACCAAGGAAAACGGTGGGTTCTGTCCCTGGTCACTGGTGGGTCACTGGTAACTGGTCATTCCGCGTCCCAAGTGAGTTATGAGCCCCCTGCAGCAACTAGACCCCGCCGAGCCTACCGTCTTCCTGGTGGGCGCCGGCCCCGGCAACCCGGGGCTGCTGACCGTCCGCGCGGCGGAGGTGCTGGCCCGCGCCGACCTCGTGCTGTACGACCAACTCGTGCCGCTGCGGCTGCTCGACCTGGCGAACCCGGCCGCGGAAAAGGTGTGCGTCCGCGACCTGCCTGGGACTCACCCCGACAAGTACCCGCACATCCACGAGCTGCTCATTCGGTACGGCCGGGACGGCAAGACGGTGGTACGGCTGAAGGGCGGGGACCCGCTCGTGTTCGGCCGCGGCGGCGAGGAGGCCGAGGCGCTGCGGACGGCCGGCGTCGGCTACGAGATCGTCCCCGGCGTCACCGCCGCACTCGCCGCCGGGGCGTTCCTCGAGATCCCGCTCACGCACCGCAACTACGCCAGTGCCGTGGCGCTGGTGACGGGGCACGAGCTACCGAACAAGCCCGGCAACCGCCTCGACTGGAAGGCGCTCGCCGCGTTCCCCGGCACGCTGTGCATCTACATGGGCGTGGCCCGGCTGCCGGTCATCGTTGCGGAACTGCTGAAGCACGGCAAAAACCCCGACACGCCGGCCGCGATCGTGGAGCGGGCCAGCACCGGCGAGCAGCGTGCGGTGTACGCCCGCCTCGCCGACCTGGAACCCGCCCGCCGCAACGCCGGCCTCGAAGCCCCCGGGCTCATCGTCGTCGGCGACCCGGTGGCGCACCGGCCGGCGGCGGCGTGGTGGGAGTCGCGGCCGCTGTTCGGCCGGCGCGTGCTGGTGACCCGACCGGCCCACCAGGCCGCGGGGATGGTACGGCGGCTCGAGCACCTCGGGGCCGTCGTGTCCCAGATGCCGACGGTCGAAATCCGCCCGCCGGCCGATCCCGCCCCGCTCGACCGGGCGTTGGCGGACGTGCGCGACGGCAAGTGGGACTGGGTCGTGTTCACGAGCGCGAACGGCGTGCACGGCCTGTTCCGCCGCCTCGACGAGCTCGGGCGCGACCTGCGCGACGTGGGCCGCGTGAAGTTCGCCGCCATCGGCCCGAAGACGGCCGACGCCCTGCGCGAGTACCGCCTCCGCGCCGACGTGGTGCCGGCCGAATCGTTCTCGTCCGAGGGGCTGGCGGCCGCGCTCGCCCCGCACGTCGCCGGGCAGCGGGTGCTGCTGGCACGGGCGAACCGCGGCCGCGACGTGATCCGCGTCGAGTTGGCGAAGGTGGCGGCGGTCGTGGGGCAGGTGACGGCCTACGACCAGGCCGACGCCGCGAGACCGGACCCCGCCGTCCTCGACGCCCTCCGCCGCGGCGAGATCCGCTACGTGACGCTACCCAGCACCCGGATCGCCGAGAACCTACTGGCGGGGTTCGACGACACGATCCGCGGGCGGGTCGAGCGCGGCGAGGTGAAGCTCGTGGCGATCAGCCCCGAGACAGGAGGCGCCGTCCGGCGGCTGGGTTACCCGGTGGCCGCGGAGGCGACGACGTTCACCGCCGACGGGATGATCGACGCGCTGATTCGGCTGGTGCGGCACGAGGGGACTGATTCGCACCCGTGACGGGGGAGTGCGTCGCTCGGCCGTATTAAACAGTCTTTTTTCTGACGCGGTGACATGTTTCCGCGACCCGAGTAAGGGGGCGCCGGAAACAATAATTTCGGCTCGTGCGTGGACCCCTGCGCTACTTCAAATCCTGGCTGGCGTTGAATGCCAGGTAGCCGATGATTCCGGCCGAGACGATGCCGAGGATGTCGAGGAGCATGAAGGGGCTGCCGCCGAACGGGAACCCCGCGACGAGGTCGAGCAGGAAGACCACGAGCATCAGTGCGGCGACGCCGAGCGCCCCGTAGCAGAGCCCTTTTTCCATCGCCGACCTTTCCGCGGTGCGCCCCCGGGGTCCGGCGGGCGAGGTGGTTGGCCGTCAGGATAGGGGAAGACCCGGCAACGGACACGTCTCCCGCTCGCTTCCGTGAGTTTACCGGGGTACGGCACCCACGCCGCGCTTCCGGGCGGCCGCCACGGATGAAACCCGGCGCGGCCGCCCGCCCGCCCGGCACAACCCCCCCGACCGGCCCGGGTTCCCGGCCGTGCCTTCATCCGGTAGAGTGAACTGATTCCCCCCCCTCCCACAGGAACCCGCCGCGATGTCCTCCGTGCCGCTATCCGAGTTCGCCGTCCACCTCCGCCCCGGCGACAACGTCGCCGTCGCCCGCAAGCCGATCCCCGGAGGAACCGCGCTGCGGCTCGACGGCGGCACGGTCACCGTGTCCGCTCCGGTGAAGATGGGCCACAAGTTCGCCGTGCGGCCGATCCCCGAAGGAGACGCGGTGAACAAGTACGGCCAGGTCATCGGCTTCGCCGGGCGGAACATCGCCGTCGGCGAGCACGTCCACGTGCAGAACGTTAAGCTCGGCAGCTTCGAGCGTGACTACGCCTACTGCGCCGACCGCCCGGCCCCGCTCCCGCCGCCGGCCGAGTACCGCACGTTCCTGGGCTACGACCGCGGAAGCAGCCGGCCCGACCACCAGCGATACGGCACGCGCAACTACGTCGCCATCATCAGCACGGTGAACTGCTCCGCGAGCGCGAGCAAATACATCGCCGAGAAGGTGCGGATGAGTGGCATCCTCCGCGACTACCCGAACGTGGACGGCGTGGTGCCGATCGTCCACCGCGGCGGGTGCGCGATGCAGTACGAGGGGCCGGACCACCGCCAACTGGAGCGCACCCTTGCCGGGTTCGCCAAGCACCCGAACATCGCCGGGTTCATCATCGTCGGCCTCGGCTGCGAGATCGTGCAGGCGACGCACCTGGTCGAGGCGGAAGGCCTGATTCAGATCGGCGGGTCGAAGCAGCCGCCGACGATCATCACCATCCAGGAGGCCGGCGGTATCGGCAAGACCGTGGACGCCGGCGTGAAGGCGCTGGCCGAACTGCTGCCGCGGATGAACGAGGTGAAGCGTGTGCCACTGCCTGCCAAGCACCTCATTCTGGGTACCAACTGCGGCGGGTCCGACGGCAACAGCGGCGTGACGGCGAACCCGGCGCTGGGCGTCGCGTCCGACTTGATCGTCCAGCAGGGCGGCACGACCATCCTCGGCGAGACGACCGAGATTTACGGCGCCGAGCACGTCCTGACGCGCCGGGCCGTCAGCCAGGAAGTGGGCGAGAAGCTGGTCGAGCGGATCAAGTGGTGGGAGTGGTACACGGGCGTGTTCGGGGCCGAGATCAACAACAACCCCAGCCCGGGGAACAAGGAGGGCGGACTTACGACGATCTACGAGAAGAGCCTCGGCGCGATCGCCAAGGCCGGCAGCACGGCGATGGTGGACGTGGTGCGGTACGCCGAGCCGGTGACGGCGAAGGGGTTCGTGGTGATGGACACGCCCGGCTACGACCCGGTGAGCATGACCGGCATCGTGGCCGGCGGGGCGAACGTGTGCGTGTTCACGACCGGCCGCGGCAGCGTGTACGGGTGCAAGCCTACGCCGTGCCTGAAGATCGCCACGAACACGCCGCTGTACGAGAAGATGGAGTCGGACATGGACATCAACGCCGGCCCGATCCTGACCGGGACGCCGGTCGAGGACGTGGGCCGCGAGATCTTCGAGGCGATTCTGGCGACGGCGAGCGGGCAGAAGACGAAGAGCGAGCTCCACGGCGTCGGCGAGGAGGAGTTCGCCCCCTGGGGCATCGGGCCCACACTCTAACGGCGGAGGGCGGTCATGAGCGACGCGGCGGCGACGCTATTGGAACAGGCGCTAGCCCTACCTGAAGTCGACCGGCGCTGGCTCGCCGATCAACTCGATGCGACCCTTCCCCCGAACGCGGAGGAGAGGGCTTACTGGGACGAGATCGCCCGCCGGTCGGACGAGGCCCACGCCCACCCCGACCGGCTGATCCCGTGGGACGTGGCCCGGGCACAGATGCGCGCCGAACTCGACCGGCGTCGGGCCGCGCGTGCGCGGGGTGAGGTGTCATGACCTCTCGCCTCCTCCCGACCGCCCAACTGGAGGCACTCGACGCTGCCGACTGGTACGACGGGCGGGCGACCGGCCTGGGAGTCCAGTTCCTCACCGCCCTTGACGACCTGGTCCACACCCTAGAAGCGCATCCGCAACTCTACCCGCGGGCACGCGGGGCACCGGCCGCAAGGGACATCCGTGAAGCGCCGTTGCCCGGGTTCCCGTGGATCGCCGCCTACGAAATCATCTCCGGCGAAGTCGTCGTCCTCTCCGTGACGCACGGGCATAGTGTTCGGCAGCCGTGGCGGACGCGCCGACCGTAACTCTTACCCCGCTACCACGGGCAGGCGGCGGCGGCCCAGCCCCTCGACCTCGCCGGCCAGCGACGGGCTCGCCGCGGCGATCTTGTCGGCGTTCTCCGCCTCCCAGCGGGCCAACTCCTCCATCAGACCGTCCACGATCTCCGCCTCCGGCACGCGCCGTACCATCTCGCCGTTTCGGAAGATCATCCCCTGGCCGTTCCCCGCGGCGATACCGATGTCGGCCTCCTTCGCCTCGCCGGGGCCGTTCACCACGCACCCCAGCACGCTGATCTTCACCGGCAGCCGCCGGCCGTTCAGCTTCGCCTCCAACTCGGCGATGATCTTCTCCAGGTCGATCGCCAACCGGCCGCACGTCGGGCACGCGATCAACTCCGGCCGGCGGACGCGCCGCTGCGTCGCCTGCAGGATGTCGAACGCCGCCGCGATCTCGGGCACCGGGTCGCCGAGCAGCGAGATGCGGATGGTGTCGCCGATGCCGTCGAGGAGGATCGGCGCCAGCCCGGCGGCGCTCTTGGTCACGGCGTAGGGGGGCTTCCCCGCTTCGGTGATGCCGATGTGCGTCGGGTAGTCGGCGAGCCCCGCGTACAGCCGGTACGCCTCCACCGCCACCAGCACGTCCGACGACTTCAGCGACACCACGATGTCGTGATAGCCCTCGCTCTCCGCCATCTCGATGTACCGCAGGGCGCTTTCGACGATCGCCGGCGGGCAGGGGAAGCCGTACTTGTCGATGAGTTCCTTCTCCAGGCTCCCGGCGTTGACGCCGATCCGCATGGGGATGCCGCGGTCCTTCGCCTTGCGGATGACCTGCCGGAATCGCTCGTGGCTGCCGATGTTCCCGGGGTTGATCCGAATCTTGTCCACCGGGTGGTCGAGCGCCGCGAGGGCCATCTTGTAGTCGAAGTGGATGTCGCAGATGAGCGGGATGCCGATTCGCTCGCGAATGCACGACAGCGCCCCGGCGTCCTCCGGCTTCGGCACCGTTACGCGGACCAGCTCGCAGCCGGCTTCTTCGAGGGCGTGAATCTGCTTGATCGTCGCGTCAACGTCGAACGTGTCGGTGGTGGTCATCGACTGAACCCAGATCGGGTTCGAGCCGCCGAACACGCGGCCGCCGACCTTCACCTCGCGGGTCTTGTGGCGCGGCTTGCCCGGCACCTTCTGGGCGGTTTCGAGGCGGGACAGGTCGAACCGGGACATCGCGGCCTCCGCGGGCTTGTGCCGTGCTAACCGCAGTTACTTTACGGGATAAACCGCGCGGGCGTCCATGCCACGACAGGCCGCCGCGGTAGGCGTGTGGCATCATGCTGCGGGGGGACACCCCCCGAGTCACGCACGATGTGAGTGCGATTCAGGATAAATTGTTCGACTGATGCGGGGCGGGGTTACGCGGGCCACTCGACCCAGTTCTTAGCCTGCCGCCAGAAGTTTAAGGGGTTGTCGTACACGACTTTACGGATGGCCCCCTCCGGGTGCCCGCGGCGGCGCATCTCCTGGATCAGCTCCGGGACCGCCAGTGGGTCGGACTTCCCCCAGTCGCCGGCGGAGTTCGCCATGATGCGGTCGGTGCCGACCAGCTCGATGATGTCGCACGCACGCGCCGGGGTACACTTCGTCGTCGGGTAGAGCGTCATGCCGCACCAGAAGCCGTTGTCGATTGCCAGCCGGACCGTGTGCTCCTCGACGTGGTCCACGCAGACGCGGTGCGGCTTCACCCGGCTGTCGCCCTTGAGCATGTCCACGATCATCCGCGTCCCCTTCAGCTTGTCCTCGAGGTGCGGGGTGTGGATGAGGACGAGTTCGTCGGTTTTCGCGGCGAGGTCGAGGTGCTCCTGGAAGACGGTCGCCTCGTTGCGGGTGTTCTTGTTGAGGCCGATCTCGCCGATGCCGAGGACGGTCGGCTCCTTGAGGAACTCGGGGATGAGGGCGATGACCTCGCGCGACAGGGACACGTTCTCGGCCTCCTTGGCGTTGATGCACAGCCAGGAGTAGTGCCGGATGTGGAACTGGGCGGCACGCTTGGGCTCGTAGCGGGTGAGTTGGCGGAAGTAGTCGTGGAACCCGGCGGCGGTGCCGCGGTCGAACCCGGCCCAGAACGCGGGCTCCGAGATCGCCGCGCACCCGGCGTAGGCCATCCGCTGGTAGTCGTCGGTGGTCCGCGAGACCATGTGGATGTGCGGGTCGATGTAGTTCATGGCGGCTACGTCTCTCCTGCTTGCTCTCGCTGCTCGTCGTGGCGCGTTGTTATCGCTCCACCTTACACCCGGGGAGGGCGGCCTGGAACGCCTTGACCCCGGCGGCCGTCAACTTCGTGTCGTGTACGTCCACGCTCTTGAGCGACTTCGACGCGGCCAGCGCCATCAGGCCGGCGTCCGTCACGGCGGTGTTCCGGAGGTTCAGGCTGGCGAGCTTCGGGCACCCGGCGAGACCCTTCATCCCCGCGTCCGTGATCCCGGAGTACGTGAGCGACAGGTTGTCCAGCGCCGGCAGGGTGGCGAGGTGCTTGACGGCCCCGTCCCCCACCTTTGGGCAGTGGAGTCTCACGTCGCGGAGCCGGAAGAGCCCCTTCAGCGCTGCCGTCCCGGCGTCGGTCACGTTCTCGCCAGACACCAACAGGTGCTCGAGGTACTTGAAGGCGGACACCCGTCGGAAGTCGTCGTCATTCAGGTTGCCGAATACCCGGACCGACAAGATCGGGCGGTGGGTCAGGTCCATGTCGTACCGGAATGCCGCGCCACAGTCGCGGAGCACCCGTTCGGACGCCAACGAGTCGATGTGCCGGTAGCCCTCTTGGCCGGCGGCCGACGCGACGAGGAGGAACCCGGCGGCGACCCCAGCGACGATCCGTGTGACCATCGTTCCGGCCCTCGTGTGGCTCCCGGCGGTATCCTATGCGACCCATCTCGCCGTGACCGCCAGCGCCGACGTACCCACGTGGGAGGGGGGCACCGAAAGCAGCGTATGGGTCGCGGACCCGAATGCGACCACCGGTACGCCCGTCACGTCCCGCAGAAGGTGCGGTAGCCGTACTCGTCGGCCGGTGGGTCGCGGTAGTCAGCCGCCGCCGGTCCGTCGTCGAACGGGGCGGTCACGGCGGCCAGCAGGCGCTCGAACGGAGCCAGGTCGCCCGCCTCCGCAGCCGCCAGCGCCTCCTCGACCCGGTGATTCCTCGGGATGACGACCGGGTTGACGGCCCGCATCTCCGCGTACGCCTCCGTCGCGGGCCTCCCGTCGCGCCCGAGGCGGTTCTGCCAGCGGGCGTACCACCCACGGAAGCCCTCTTCCTGGGACGGGTCGCCCGTGGGCAACACGCCCGCCGCCAGGTCGCGGAGCGTGGTCGTGAAGTCGGCCCGCGTCTTCTCCATCCACGCGAGCAGCACCTCGGCCAACTCGCGGTCGCCGACCTCAGCCGTCTGAAGCCCCAGCTTCTGCCGCATCCCGGCGAGCCAGTAACCGCCGAAGCGGTCGGGGAATTCGTTCAGCACTTCCGTGGCGACTGCGACCGCCGTCGCCTCGTCGGGGCCGAGCAGCGGCAGCAGCGCCTCGGCGAACCGGGCGAGGTTCCACTGGGCAATGCCCGGCTGATTCTCGTAACGGTAACGGCCGGCGTGGTCGATCGAGCTGAACACCGTCGCCGCCCGGTAGGCGTTCATGAACGCGCATGGGCCGTAGTCGATCGTTTCGCCGGAGATCGCCATGTTGTCGGTGTTCATCACGCCGTGGATGAAACCGACCAGCTGCCACCGGGCGATCAGGGCCGCCTGCCGGTCGAGCACGGCGCGGAAGAACGCGCGGTACTTCTCCGGGGCGTCCACCAATTCCGGGTAGTGGCGGGCGATCGCGTAATCGGTCAGCGCCCGGAGGACCGGGACGTCCTGAAGCCCAGCGGCGTACTCGAATGTGCCGACGCGCAAGTGGCTGGCGGCGATGCGGGTGAGGACCGCCCCCGGCAGCGGCGTCGTGCGGTAGACTGGCTCGCCGGTGGTGACGACCGCCAGGCTCCGGGTGGTGGGAATGCCGAGCGCCGCCATCGCCTCGCTAATGACGTACTCGCGGAGCATCGGCCCGAGGGCGGCCTTACCGTCGCCGCCGCGGGAGAAGCGGGTGCGGCCGCCGCCTTTCAGCTGGATGTCCACGAGCCGGCCGTCGGGCGTGCGGTGTTCGCCGAGCAGGACGGCCCGGCCGTCGCCGAGCATGGTGAGGTGGCCGAACTGGTGCCCGGCGTAGGCCTGGGCGATCGGCTGCGCCCCGGCCGGCGGCAGTTGGCCGGCGAACACGGCCGCCGCCGCGTCCGGCGGAAGTGCGTCGAGGTCGAGGCCGAGTTCGGCCGCGAGCCGGTGGTTCAGGACTGCGACCTTCGGCGCCGGGAAGCTCGCCGGCCGGGCCGGGGTGAACAGCGCGGTCGGCAGGCGCGCGTAGGTGTTGTCGAACCGCCAGCCGGTGGCGTCATGCGTGTCGGCCGGCGCGGTCGTGGTCGCCATCCCGTTCCTCCCGTACCCGCGTGGGCTACCCCGTTAGAGGATAGAGGAGGACTGCGGGGTTCGGAACGGGGGGCCGGTTTCCAACCGGCCTTGCCGAACACGGTCGGCTGGAAGCCACATGTCGGCCGATCGGTTCTGCCCCACTGCGAGGATCGAGCGGGCCGTACCTTAACCAGCGATGGTCCTAGGGCGGGCAGAGTTAGACAGAGATGCCTTTGTCGATCAAGATCGTCAGCCAGGTTTGAAAGGCGACCTGGCACGCTCCCCACACGCTCCCAATTCGATTGCCATCCTTGTCCTCAATCTCACAACAATACCTCCACTCAAAACTGGTAAACTCGTGGACTTCATCGCCGATCCTGGCACTGCCCATGAATTCCAGTTCCGGGAACGAATCGCCGCGAATCATGACCGTAGGTTTCAGCTGATGCGGAAAGCTGTGTTGCTGGCCAAGTACGTATGGCTTGCCGAGACGAGGCGCAAGCTCAACCGCCCACTGTTGCGATGAGCCGGTTCCGGCGTGCTTGTGCGCGTTCGCCAGGTACGAGACTACCTGAATCTCACGCGAATCACGGATGTACCGGTTGACCACTAATCCGGGGTCCGTGATACCGTGTGCCTTCAGAATCTTCTTGACGTAATCCCGGCACGCCCAGGTGTACTGGAGCAGTACCTCGCAACGCTGAGTGACCCGATCCGCCTCTGCCAATGGCTTCATCCGATAGCCGACCAAGCCAGCTGAATCCCGAATCGGTTCGATCAACTCGGCGAATCGATCGAGGTCTTCGACCGCATACTTCCGCTGTTTCAATAGGTTAGTGAACCTGACAAGTTCGTTCATCGCGGCGCACCTCTCAGCTGCCAGGGAGACACTTGTCGGGCGAGAGGGTTCGCGAGCGATTGAGTTCCAATACGTCTCTCCTTTACCCGTGCAGGCCCGGGATCGTCGGGTTGTCGGCCAGCTGGAGCACCTCGCGACCGACGCCGCGGGCCACGCGCAGGCGGCCCACGTCGAACAGGGTGTGCATCACCGTGCCGAGCAGGTGCGGGATGCCGACCGGCGCCGTCGCCGGGGTGCCGGCGTCGCGGGCCGACTGGCCGATCACCTGGCCCATCCGCAGCCCGCCGCCGGCCAGCAGCAGCGGGGCCAGGTTGCCCCAGTGGTCGCGGCCGCCGTTGCGGTTCAGCTTCGGCGTCCGCCCCATCTCGCCGCACGCCACCAGCAGAATCTTGTCCTCCAGGCCGCGCGCCCGCACGTCGTCCAGGAACGCGCTAACCGCGTGATCCAGCGGCGGGGCCATGTAGCTCATCCCCTCCTTCATCGTCGCGTTGTTCACGTCCGCGTGCATGTCCCACACGAAGTTCGTCGTCACCGTCACGAAGCCCGCCCCGCGCTCGCACAGCCGGCGGGCCAGCAGCAGCAGCTTCCCCAGCGTGCGGGCGTTGTCGGCGTAGTGCTTGTGGTTGTTCCACTTCTTGTCGATCGCCGCCACGTTCACCCGCGGCGCCGTGTCGTAGCGGGCCACCGTGCGGGCGTCCTCCTTCGTCAGGTCGAAGGCGTCTCCGATGCCGCCCCGCAGCACGCTGAAGGCGCGCTCGCGGGTGCTGTCCACGCCGCCGGCCTCGTCGCCGGCCACGCGGGCGGCGTCGAACGCGGTCAGCAGCGCCCGGCGGTCGTCCAGGCGGGTCAGCGGCAGCGTCAGCCGCATGTCGGCGCGGAGACCGGAGTCGCCCTCGGGCTGGAAGGGGATCGCCCCGGCGCCGAACGGGCCGTTGCTGGCGAAGCGGCCGAAGTTCGCCTGCCCGGGGCCGGCCTCCGGATCGACTGCACGCGGGAACAGCAGCACGTTCGACGGCAGAGACGTGTCCGGGTTCACCCCGCCGGCCACGGCCGCGTAGGCAGATCCGAGGTTCGCCCCGAAGGTGTCCTTGCCGACCACCGGCTTGATGTCGTGGTTGCCGTCGCCGGTGACGAACGACCGCACCACGGTGAAGCGATCGGCCCGCCGGGCCAGCTCCGGGAACGAGCCGCCGAACGTGACGCCGGGGATGGCCGTCTGCACCTCGCCGGTGGCCGAGCGGATTTCCTCGGGGGCGGTCATCTTCGGGTCGAAGGTCTCGATCTGGCTCGGGCCGCCGTGGAGGAACAGGAAGATGACGGACTTGTCGGTGACGGGGCGGTTGGCGCTCGAAAGCGGGGCGCCGCCGCGGACGAGGCCGGGCAGGGTGAACACGCCGCCGGCCAGCCCCCCGACGCAGAGGAAGTCGCGGCGGCCGTAGCGGGTGGTGTCGCCGACGGTGAGCATAGCGGGCGTCCGGGAGGGGAAGGGTGCGGAGTGCCGCGGCGGGTTTGACACCAGGGTACCCCGGCCGACGGGCGGGATCAACGCTTCACCCGCGGACGGTAGTGGAACGATCCGTACACCGGACGTCAGGGATCGCCCGGGAAGGGACATGCTCGTGCCCGAATCGTCCGCGCCGCTCGCCAATCTCCGGGTCGCGTTCCTGACACACTACACCGAGCTGTATGGCGCCAACCTGTCGATGCTGAACCTGCTCGACGGGCTCGTGCGCGCCGGCGTGCGGCCGCACGTCGTGTGCCCCGAGGGCGGTGACCTGCTCGGCGTGCTGGCCGAGCGCGGCATCCCGGCCGCGGTGGTGCCGTTCGAGTGGTGGGTGTCGCCGGCCCGCACGGTCAGCGGCGCCGTGACGCGGACCGTGCGCAACCTCCGCCGCGTTCGGGCGATTGCGCGGCAGGTGCGAAATTGGGGTTGCGAGTTGGTGTACTCGAACTCGTCCGTGTTCGCGGCGGGGGCGCTCGCGGCGTCGGAACTGGAGTTGCCGCACGTCTGGCACCTGCGTGAGTTCGGCCGCCGCGACTACGACCTGAAGCCCGACCTCGGCGTGCGGCTGACGCGGCTCGGCTTCCGCACCGCCGATGCGACCATCTTCGTATCGCACGCGCTGCGGCGGTACTTCCTGGGGCGAACGACGCCCGCGAATTCGCACGTCATCTACAACGGCGTCGCCCGCGAGGAGCAGTTCGACGAGCGCCTCCGCGCCGCCGAGGCCGTCCGCGGGCGGAGTCAGCCGTTCACGTTCGTGCTGGTCGGCCGCTTCCGCGAGAGCAAGGGGCAGGACGTGGCGATTCGGGCGCTGGCGCGCGTGCCCGGCGTGCGGCTCCTCCTCGTCGGCGGCGCCGGGGCGACGGGCGACCAGGCGTATTACGAGCACTGCCGGGCGCTAGCGACGGAACTGGGCGTCTCCGACCGCGTCGAGTTCTGGGGCTACATCCCCGACCCAGAGCGTGCGTTCCTGGCGGCGGACGTGGCGCTGATGTGCTCGCGCAGCGAGGCGATGGGCCGCGTCACCGCGGAGGCGATGTCGGCGTGTCGGCCGGTGATCGGCTACGACGCCGGCGGCACGAGCGAACTCATCGACGCGGGCCGCACCGGCGCCCTGTACCGCGGCGGGGCCGACGAACTGGCCGAATGCATGGCGAAGTACGCGGCCGATCCGGGGTTGGCGCGGGAGCACGGCGTGGCGGGGTGGGACGTCGCCCGCAAGCGGCACTCGACCGAGAGCTACGTCGCGCAGGTGATGGGCGTGATCGGCGGCGTCGTCAGCGCATCACCGCCGTGATCGGGCGGCCGCCGTGGCTGATGTGCGTCGGGCGGTTCGTGTGGTCGGGCACCATCGTCTCCGGGTCCACGCCGACGAGCTTGTACACCGTCGCCACTAGGTCGCCGGCCGACACCGGATGGTCGGTCGGGTAGGCACCAATCTTGTCGGACGTGCCGTGGACGACGCCCGGCTTCGTGCCGCCGCCGGCGAACAGGCAGAACCCGCACTGCGGCCAGTGGTCGCGGCCGGCGGCGCCGTTCACCTTCGGCGTCCGCCCCATGTCGCCGGTCACCACCACCAGCGTGCTGTCGAGCAGGCCGCGGTCGTCGAGGTCGTCGAGGAGCGCCGAGAAGGCGCGGTCGAGGAACGGCAGCAGGACGTGCCGCAGCATCTTGAAGTTGTTGTTGTGCGTGTCCCAGTGGCCGTTCGGCTTCGCCTCCGTGTGCACGGTCACGAACGTCACCCCGGCCTCGATCAGGCGCCGCGCCAGCAGGACGCTCTGGCCGAACAGGCCGGCGCCGTAGCGGTCGCGGACGCGCTGCGGCTCACGCGCCAGGTCGAATGCGGTGCGCGCCTTCGGCGAGACTAGCAGGTCGAACGCCGCGTCGCGGCGGGCGAGGTGCCCCCCCGCCTCGACCGCGGCGGCGGCGTTGTCGATCTGCTGCGCCAGCGTGCGGCGGGTGTTCAGCGCGTCGAGCGTCAGGTTGCCGTCGAGCCGCGGCAGGCGCGGCTCGCCGCCGGGGATGGTGCTGTGGCTGTAGAAGTCCTTGTCGTCGCCCAGGTTGTCGCGCTTGTGCTCGTCGGCGGTGGCGAAGACGGGATCGAAGGCGGTGCCGAGGTAGCCGCCGTAGGGGCCGGCGCGGCGCAGGCCCTGGGTGTAGCCCGGCGCCGCCGGCAGCATGACGTACCCCGGCAGGTCCGTGCCCCGGCCGAGGCCGAGGTAGCGGCACACGGTCGGCACGCTCGGGTGGTTCGTCGGCCGGGCGAAGTAGTCGGTCTGGTCCTGGCCGCCGTCGAAGCCGGTCATCACGCCGTACGGGTTGTGCGAGTTGTACCGGTGGCTGACGGTGCGGATGGTGGCGAAGCGGCCCAGCCGGCGGGCGAGTTCCGGCAGGTGCTCGCAGACGCGGAAGCCGGGGAGGGCGGTCGGGATGGTGCCGAACTCGCCGCGGACCTCGGCGGGGGCGTTCGGCTTGGGGTCGAACGTGTCGATGTGACTTGGGCCGCCGAACAGGTCGAGGAGGAGGACGGACCTGGCCGGGGCGAGCGGCCGACGTGAGTCGGCGGTCGCCGCACCCGCGCCGAGCAGTGCGAGCGAGCCGGCGTGGAGAAAGTCCCGGCGGGAGACCTGCAAGCGGAGCATGGGGAAGACTCCGGTCGCGGGGTGGGTCAGGCCAGCAAGTCGCGCACGACGCGACCGTGCACGTCGGTCAGCCTGTAGTCGCGGCCCTGGAAGCGGTACGTCAGCTTGGTGTGGTCGAGGCCCATCTGGTGCAGGATCGTCGCCTGCAAGTCATGCACGTGGACCTCGTTCTCGACCACGTTGTAGCCGATCTCGTCCGACCGGCCGTACAGGAAGCCGCGCTTCATCCCGCCGCCGGCCAACCACATCGTGTAGGCGTCGATGTGGTGGTCGCGGCCGATCGTCTCCCGCGACTCGCCCATCGGCGTCCGCCCGAACTCGCCGCCCCACACCACCAGCGTGCTGTCCAGCAGGCCGCGCTGCTTCAGGTCCTTCACCAGGGCCGCGCACGGGCCGTCCACCTCGCGGCAGATCTGCTCCAGCGGGCGCGTCAGGTCGAGGCTGCCGCCGTGGTGGTCCCAGTCGGTGTGGTACAGCTGGATGAACCGCACGCCTCGCTCGACCAGCCGGCGGGCCAGCAGGCAGTTCGCAGCGAAGCTCGGCCGGCCGGCCTCGGCGCCGTACATGTCGAGCGTCTGCCGCGTCTCCTTCGACAGGTCCATCAATTCGGGGGCGGCCGTCTGCATCCGGTAGGCCATCTCGTAGGCGGCGATGCGGGTGTCGATCTCGGGGTCGGCGGTGGCGTCGCGGCGGAGGCGGTTCAGGTCGCGGACGGCGTCGGTGAACTCGCCCTGCCGCCGGGTGTTGAACCCCGGCGGCGGGGCGAGATCGAGGATCGGGCTCGGGCCGCGGAGGAACGGCACCCCCTGGTGGACGCTCGGCAGGAAGCCCGACGAGTACAGCGCTGCGCCGCCGCGCGGCCCGCGCGGGCCGGACTGGAGAACCACGAACCCGGGGAGCGAGTCGGACTCGCTGCCGAGGCCGTAGGTGAGCCACGAGCCCATGCTCGGCCGGCCGAACTGCGGGCTGCCGGTGTTCACGAAGCACTTGGCCGGCCCGTGGTTGAACACGTCCGTCTTCATGCCGCGGACCCAGCAGAGGTCGTCGGCGATCTCGCGGTGGCGGGGGAGGAGTTCGCTGATGTCCATGCCGCACTGCCCGGCCTTGGCGAAGGTGCGGCGGCAGCCGAGGAGCTTGGCGTCGCCCTTGATGAAGGCGAACCGCTTCCCCTGCGTGAACGACTGCGGCACGACCTGGCCGCTGAGGAGGTTCAGCTCCGGCTTCGGCTCGAACAGTTCGAGCTGGCTCGGCGCCCCGGCCATGAACAGGAATATGACGGCCTTCGCCTTCGCGCGGTGGTGCGGCGGCTTCGGCGCGAGCGGGTCGCGCCGCGGCTGCGCGGCGGCGTCCCGGTTCAGCAGCGCCGACAGCGCCATGGCCCCGACCCCGACCCCGCAGTCGCGGAAGAAGTGGCGGCGAGTGGCGGCGAGCGTCAGGCGGTCGTCGAGGTCGCGGGGTGTCATGGTGGCGGGTCCGCCTTCGATCACAGGTCGATGAATTCTAGCCGCAGCCCATGCCCGGTGGCGATCCGTCGCAGTTCGTTGCGGGCGTACCCGCCGGGGTAATCGCCTAGCTCCCAACCAGTTTGATCACCGACGCGCTCGCGGACTTCGCTCAGCCCTAACCCGGCGAATTCCGGCACGAACGAGCGGAGCCCGGCCAATTCCTTCCAACTTGCCCGATCCCCTTCCCAGCGGATCACGACCAGGACGGAGGTCAGGTCCGGTGGCGTGTAGAAGGAGGTCATAGTTCGTCACTCCCGCGTGATGAACTCATCCAGGTTCATCAGCACGCGCGCCGTCGCGGGCCAGGCGCCGGCCGCGTCGGTGCGGCGCTGCGCCTCCAGGTAGGCGAGCACCCGCGCCGCCTCCTGCGTCGTCGGGTCGCGGCCAAAGCACGCGCGGTAGGTGAAGCGCACCTTCGCGGCGTCGTCCCCGCCGCCGTCGCGCTCGACGCGGCGGCCCAGCTCGGTCGCCAGCTCCACGAACACGGGGTCGTTCGCCAGGTGGAGCGCCTGCAGCGGCGTGTTGCTGCGGTTGCGCTTCGTGCAGGCGGTCTGGGCGTCGGCGCCGTCGAACGTGGTCAGGAGAGGGTGCTGGCTCTGCCGCCAGATGTACGTGTAGACGCCGCGGCGGAAGCGGTCCGGCCCCTTGCTCTCGGGCCACGTCCTCTGGCTCTGAGTGAACGCGAACACCTCCTTCGGCTGCGGCGGGTATACTCCCGGGCCGCCGACCTTCGTGTTCAGTTTGCCGCTCGCCGCCAGTGCCGCGTCGCGGATCACCTCCGCCTCCAGCCGCAACCGTGACTGGCGACCTAGCAGGAGGTTCCGCGGGTCCTTCTGCGTCAGGTCCGGCCGTACCACCGACGCTTGCCGGTACGTGGCGCTCAACACGATCTGCCGGTGCAGCTTCTTCATCGACCAGCCGAGCCCCTCCATGAACTCGGCGGACAGCCAGTCGAGCAACTCAGGGTGCGTCGGCAGCGAGCCCTGCATCCCGAAGTCGTTCTCCGTCTCGACCAGCCCGCGGCCGAAGAACTTCTGCCACTCGCGGTTCACCGTTACGCGCGCCGTCAGCGGGTTGTCGCGGCTCGTCAGCCACCGCGCCAGGTCGAGGCGCCCCAGCCGCTTGCCCGCGGGCGTCGCCCCGAGCGCGGCGGGGAAGCCGGGCTGCACCACGTCCCCCTTGCGGAGGAAGTCGCCGCGGATCTGCACGTGCGTCGTCCGCGGGGCGGGGCGCTCGCGCATCACCAGCGTGGTCGTCACCTTCCCCTGCACGCGCTTGATCTCGGCCTTCACGAGGTCGATGTCCTCGCGGCTGCCGCCGTTCTTCTGAATCCACGCCTCCATCTGGTTCAGGCGCGAAATCGTCTCCTCCATCTTGGCGTTGCCACCGATCGGCATCGTCGGCTCGTCGCAGGAGTCGAAGAAGGCGTAGAGGCGGTAGTAGTCGTGCTGCGTCACCGGGTCGTACTTGTGCGTGTGGCACTGGGCGCAGCCGACGGTCAAGCCGAGCCACACGGCCCCGGTCGTGTTCGTGCGGTCCACCGTCCGCTCCACGCGGAACTGCTCCGGGTCGGTGCCACCCTCCTCGTTGAACGACGTGTTGCGGTGGAAGCCGGTGGCGACCTTCTGGTCGAGCGTCGCGCCGGGGAGCAGGTCGCCGGCCAACTGCTGCGTCGTGAACTGGTCGAACGGCAGGTCGGCGTTGAAGGCGCGGATCACCCAGTCGCGGTACGGCCAGATCGTCCGCGGGCCGTCGATGGTGTAGCCGTTGCTGTCGGCGTAGCGGGCGAGGTCGAGCCAGTGCCGGGCGTGCCGCTCGCCGTAGTGCGGCGACGCCAGCAGCCGGTCCACCGCCTTCTCGTACGCGTCCGGCGAGCGGTCTTCGAGGAACGCCTGCACCTCGGCGGGCGTCGGCAGCAGTCCGGTGAGGTCGAGCGTGACGCGGCGGAGCAGCGTGGACCGGTCGGCCTCCGCGGACATGGTCAGCCCGGCCTTCTCCAACCGGGCCAGTACGAACCGGTCGATCGCGTTGGGTGTCGGGCTCTTCGTGGTCGGTGGCTGGGGCCGGACGACCCGCTGGAAGGCCCAGTGTGGGGTGTATTCCGCCCCCTCCGCGATCCACTGCTTCAGTGCCTTCACCTGGTGGGCCGTCAGCCGCGGGCCGGCCTCGGGGGGCGGCATGCGGTCGTCGTCGGACGGCTCGCACACGCGCTCCACCAGCGGGCTCTTGTCCGGGCTGCCCGGCACGATCGCGCCGGACTTCACCGCCGCCTCACGGGTGTCGAGCCGCACCTTGCCCATCTGGCTCGCCGGGCCGTGGCACTTGAAGCAGCTGTTGGACAGTACCGGTCGTACGTCGCGGGCGAAGTCAACCGGCTCGCCGGCGCGGGCCGGACCGGGGGCCAGCAGGAGCAGGGCCGGGGCCAGGCGTGAGATCGGCGGCATGGCGGGGGTCGGCACCGAGTAGGCGGGGCGGCGGGTCAGGGGTAAGCATACCCGACGCGGCCACCGGGGGGAACGGGCAAGTTCCCCGGCCGTCAGTCGTTGTTCGGGCTGGGCGGGTCGGGGGCCCCCGACCGCAGACACGCCCGCTGCCACACCGCCGGGTCGATCGTGTACCGGATAAGTCGCACCGACCCGTCCGCGAAGGCGGTGCAGAAGATGCCGCCGGGGTGCGACGCGCCGAACCCGCCGCGCGGTTCGAGGTTGCCCGGCTCGGTCACGTCCGGGGCCGGAGGCACCGCGGCAGTGCGGTACACCTCGAAGTCCGGCCCCCAGCCGGCCGTGGAGAAAGCGTCGTCGTCGTCGCGGCTGGTGCCGAGGGCGGCGAGATTCAACCGCTTCCCGGCGAGAACTACCACGCCCGACGTGCCGCCGCTCAGGTCGCACAGCCGCAGCGGCGGCACTCCTGTTGGGGCGATCACGCCGGTCAGGTTCTCTGCGTCGGCGGCGCCGTTCGCCCCGTAGTCCAGCTTCGCCAGCCCGGACGGGTCGGCGGCACTCCGGCGGGCCGCGCACAGATAGAGGTCAACCTTGCCGCGGCGGACGGCCTGGGGGTCGGCGTCGCGGTACAGTTGGTCGTGGCCAATGTGGGGCAGCAGCGCGTACGCCCACGTCCACCCGCCGGCCTCGCGGGCGTGGGGCGTCGTCGGGGTCAGGTCGGGGTTCGCCGTGCCGCCGGGCGGGAAACTGCCGCGAGTCTGGTGATACGTTTGCAGCCCGCCACCGATCTGTCTCAAGTGGTTGACGCAGCGTGCCCGCACGGCCGCGGCCCGGACCTTCGAGACCGCCGGCACGAGGATGCCGACCGCGACGACCACAACGGCCGCTGCGACGAAGGTTTCGGTGACCGAGTACCCACGCGACCGGGCCACGTCGCGGCTCCCCCGGTACGACCGGGTGAACGAATTTGAAGTGACAGGGGAAGTCTCGAAGGGGTGGAGTGCGAGTCGGCCCCCTCAATCACATTTGAAGTAGAAACCGCGAAGGTAGGCGAGTCAAGACTGAAATGAGGAAACTCTGAGAGCCGAAACTGCGCCACGTCCCGAATCCGGTCGGTCATACCCGAGCCTTGTCGCGGACCTCCCGTTACTAAGCCCGGTCTGCCGCCGTGAGGTGATCCCGCAGCAACGCGTTCGTCTCCGCCGCGTGCGTGATGGGCAACCCATGCGACGCGTCCGCGAACTCGACGAAGCGTGCCCCCGGAATGCCGGCCGCCAGTGCCCGACCCAACCGCGGCGGCGTGATCGGGTCGTGCGCCGCACTCGCCACCAGCGTCGGTACGCCAGCCAACTCGCCCAGGCGAGGCGACACGGTTGCCGCTCGCATGGCCTTCAACTGCGCGCCGACCACGGCGGGGGTGTCGCCGAGGTCGTGGCCGAACAGCGCCGCCAGCGCCCCGAAGTCCGCCGCGGCCGCGCCGCCCGGCGGGTAGATAAGCGCCGCGAAGCCGCGCCGCCGCATCGCCCGCGTGCCCACCCGCGACCGCATCCCCAGCCACATCATCCGCGGCGTCAGCGGCGCCGCCGCACGCCCGTCTGCGAAAGTACACAGAAGTGCCAGGCTCCTCACCCGCCCGCGTGCCGCCAGCGCCAGTTGCGCGGCCACCAGTCCGCCGAGCGAGTGGCCGACGACGTGTGCCTCGGCGACTCCCTCGGCGTCGAGCACGGCGAGCGCGTCGGCTGCCATCTCGGCCACGGTGATCGGCCCGCCCGCCGGCACGCTGCGGCCCATGCCGCGGTTGTCGAAGGTGAGGCACGTGAAACCATCTCGCAGCGCTTCGACCTGGGGTAGCCAGCCGTCACCGTGGACGCCGACGCCCTGGATGAACAGTACATGTGTACCTCTGCCCCGGCGGTCGTACGCGAGGCGGCAGCCGGAGCGGTCGACGAAATGTCCCATCAGCGCTTCCCCGGGGCGGTCTTGAGGCTCGTCACAAGCACCGTCGGGTGGAGATACCACGACGCCATCGGCTGGTAGAACCCGGACCCGCCGCCGAACGGGTTCCCCCCTGTGAACCCGCCGGGCGGCGCCGGCGGCGGCGCGAGATTCCGCAGTTCGCTCAGGCCGGTGACGACCGCCTCCTTGCCGTTTAGCGCCTTCGCCAGCTCCCGCAACTCGGGGTTGCGGGTGAAGTCGAGTTCGATCCGGTGTGGCGGCACCCCCTCCCGCGCGGGGCGGACGGTCTTCGCGTCCCGCTGCTCGTGGTACTGGTACTGCGTGACCCGGACCGCGGTTTTGAGTCGTGCCGACGCGTTCAAGCGTCGCCGATCAGCTGCTGCTGACACCAGACGGGGGCGAGCACGAAACGGGCACGGCGATCGGATCAGGGGGCGAGCATCGGCCGCGGTGCGAGCAGTTCCGCAGCGCGGTCGGCCGCGAGTTCCAGCTGCCGGATCGGATCGGTCTCGATGAGGTGCGGCACGACGCCGGCCGACAGCGGCCCCGACGGCGCCACCAGCCGAGCGATCGTGACCCGGACCGACCCCGGGCCGGACAGCTTCAGGGGGAATTGGAGCGTGCCTTTGCCGAACGTGGAGCTACCAACCAGAACTGCCCGCTGGTTGTCGCGGAGCGCGGCGGCCAACACCTCAGCCGCAGAGGCGGTGTCGCCGTCGACGAGGAGTACGAGGGGCAGGTCGAGCGTGGCCGAGCCGGACGCGGACGAGAAGGTATGACCCGCGACCTGCGGGAGCT
Organism: Gemmataceae bacterium; assembly: GCA_046350095.1. GTDB lineage: Bacteria > Planctomycetota > Planctomycetia > Gemmatales > Gemmataceae > Urbifossiella. The sequence goes on along the minus strand of JAXMBA010000004.1, from coordinate 968,424 downwards.
GGCCGTGCGTGGTGACGATGGCGGCCCCGGGCGGGAGGAAGCGGCGGGCCGCCTCGACGCCGGCGAGGAAGGAGCCGCCGGGGTTGCCGCGTACGTCCAACACGAGGGCGCGCAGCCCCTGCTCCTTGAGGCCGACAATCGCTTCCGCTAGCTCCCGCGGCGTCGCGGGTTGGAACTCGGCCACGCGGAGGTAGCCGACGCCGTCGCGGCCGCTCACCATGCGGCCGCCGAACACGGTCGGGGCAAGTACCGGCAGCCGCGCCTCGGACAGCATCCCGGTGCCGGGAACCATCAGTTCCAGGGTGTGGAAGCTGCCGTCGGGGTTGCGGAGGGCGTCGGCCAACTCCATCGGGGTGTGGATCATCGACCGGCCGTTCACGCGCGCCACTCGGTCGCCGCGGTGCAACTGCGTGTGCAGGGCGACCCACGAGCCGGGGGCGACGCCGTCGACGAACGGGCCGTCGGAGTCGAAGCCGAGAAACAGCCCGTGTCCGCAGAGGTCGGCGGGTTGCTCGGCGGCGAGATCGGTGGTGAGGAAGGCGGTGTACTCGTCGAGCCCGGCACAGGCGCCGCACAACACTTCTGCGGCGAGCGCGGCCGGGACACGCGGGGCGAGTTCGTCCTGCGCCGCACCGATGAGCCCCTTCAGCAAAGCCCGCGCTTCGCGCGGGTCGCCGACGGGCCGGGTCGCCCAGTCGGCGCGGAGCGCGAGGCGGAACGATTCGATCTTTCGACTCGGGGTGTCGGTGAGGAATAGGGCGACGAACGCCCGGCTGCCCAGAGCACGGTCGAGTTCCTCGACGCCAGCCGTCCAGAGTCGTTGGGGCGAAGCCCGGCCGGGGTCGGCGAACGCGCCTGCCAGCTTCCCGACGGCGTCGCCGAACACCTGGCCTGCGTCGCGGACCGGCAGCGCTGCAACGAACTGCTGAAAGGCGGGGTCGCGATGACGGCGGGCCTGGGTGGCGCGGCGGGCGGCGTTGTGGAGGCGGTCGCGAGTGGCCGGCTCGGCGCGGTCGGCGGCGGGCAGGTCGAGGAGGGCAGCAAGGGTGGCGTCCCAGTCGCCGGCGCGTTCGGCGGCATCGGCGCGGGCGCGGAGCTGGTTGGGGCTGCGTCCCGACAGAGGGGCGGCGGCCGCGGCTGACCCGAGCGCGGCGAGCAGAACCACGACCGCCCCAAGGCGGCGGAGTGTCGCCGGTGCCGTCATCGCCGAGTCTCCCTGTGGCGCGCGGGCTTCAAGGTGGGGAGAGGGAGTGTTTTGAGATAATACCCGGCTCCGGGGGCCGGCGTCAAACGGATGTTGCGCCGATGTGACACGTTCCGTTCCGCCGCGTTCTCACCCGTTCGCCGGCACAGCGCGCCGCTGGCTGCGATGGCAGGTCGCCGGACGGACCATTCAGGATCCGCCGAGTACGTCCAGTAGCAAGCGGTACATCGCCTCCGGGCCTTCGTCCTCGGGCTTGAGGCGGAGGTACAGGCTCTTCTCGTCCACGACCTTTACCCGGTTCCGGCTGAACGCCTGCAGTTGCTCCGCCGCCTTGCGGTTCCGGTAGGTGAACACCAGGTCCGGGCCGTCGCGATGGACGCCGGCGATCTTCCACCGCACGCACAGCAGTCGCACTTCCGTCGCCCGCAGGAGCCACTCCACCGGGTCCGGCGGCGTCCCGTAGCGGTCGCGCAACTCCTGGCGGAAGTCGGCCAGCTTGTCGGGGTCGCGGAGGCGGGCCAGGCGGCGGTACACTTCGATTCGCAACTTCTGCCCCGGAACGTAGTCGCGCGGCAGGAACGCCGGCCACGGCAGGTCCACGTTCACCTCGACGGCTTCCCTTGGCGGCTGTTGCTTCAGCGCCCGCACCGCGTTTTCGAGCAGTTGGCAGTACAGCTCGTAGCCGATGGCCGCGATGTGGCCGCTCTGCTCGGAGCCGAGGATGTTACCGGCGCCGCGGATCTCCAGGTCGCGCATGGCGATCTTGAACCCGGCGCCGAGCTCGGTGAATTCTTCGATCGCCTTCAGTCGCTTCTGGGCGTTCGGAGTCACCAGCTTCAGCGGGTTCACGATCAGGTACGCGTACGCCCGGTGCTTCGACCGCCCGACCCGGCCGCGGAGCTGGTGCAGGTCGGCGAGGCCGTACGTGTCGGCGTCGTCGATGATCATCGTGTTCGCGTTCGGGATGTCGAGGCCGCTCTCGATGATTGTCGTCGCCACCAGGATGTCCGCCTCCTTGCGGACGAACTTGACCATCGCCTGCTCCAGCTCGTCGGCGCCCATCTGGCCGTGGCCGACAACGATTTTTGCCTCCGGCACGAGAGCCTGCACTTTCGCGGCGACCTCGTGGATGTCGAAGACGCGGTTGTGGACGAAGTACACCTGCCCGCCGCGCGTCATCTCGCGGAGGATGGCGTGCCGCAGCAGCTGGTCGTCCCAGCGGATGATGCGCGTTTCGACCGGCTGGCGCTCGGGCGGCGGCGTTTCAAGGTTGGAGATCTCGCGGATGCCCAGCAGCGCCGAGTGCAGCGTGCGGGGAATCGGCGTCGCGGTCATCGTGAGGACGTGAACCGTCGCCCGCAACTTCTTCAACCGCTCCTTGTGCTCGACGCCGAATCGCTGCTCCTCGTCGATGACGACGAGGCCCAGGTCCTTGAACTTTACGTCCTTCGACAGGAGCCGGTGCGTGCCGACGACCAAGTCCAGCTCGCCGGCCGCGAGTCGCTTCAGCACGTCCTTCGTGGAGCCGTGCGACTTGAACCTGTTGACCACCCCGACGGCGAACGGGTACTCGGCGAACCGCTGCGTGAACGTGCGGTAGTGCTGCTCGGCGAGTACGGTCGTTGGGACGAGGATTGCGACCTGTTTGCCGCCGTCCACGGCCTTGAAGGCGGCGCGGATGGCGACCTCGGTCTTGCCGTAGCCCACGTCGCCGCAGATGAGGCGGTCCATCGGCTTCGGCTTGGTCAGGTCGGCCTTCGTCTCGTGGATGGCGGCGAGCTGGTCGGGCGTCTCCTGGTAGGGGAACGCGGCCTCGAACTCGCCCTGCCACTCGCTGTCCGGGGGCAGCGGTTCGGCCGCGACGGCCTGGCGTGTGGCCTGGAGCTGGATCATGTCGGCGGCCATGTCCCGGACCGCCTCGCCGACGCGGTCCTTCTTGCGGCCCCACGCGCTGCCGCCGAGCTTCGACAACTCCGGCTCGGTCGCCTGCCCGCCGACGTACTTCTGCACCAGGTCGATCCGCGACGCCGGGACGTACAGCATCACCCCGTCGCGGAACTCCAGCACCAGGTTCTCTTCCTGCGCGGCCGCCTCGCGGTCGGTCACCTCGGCCGTCCGGTCCAGCATGACCATGCCGCGGAAGCGGGCGATGCCGTGGGCCACATGCACGACGTAGTCGCCGTCGTTGAGTTCGAGGAAGGTGTCGATCGCCCGGCCTTCGAGGCGGCGGCTCGACCCCTTCGCGGCCGGAGCCTTCACGCCGTGCGGCTGCTGATCCTTGTGGAACAATTCGTGACTGCCGAGCACCACCACCCCTGCGCCCACCAGCCGGAAGCCGGCGCGGACGTGCCCCGTCACCAGCTTCAGCCGCTTCGACTCGGCCAGGCGGCCGGCCTTGAGCACGTCCGTAAGCCGGTGGCACTCGGCGTCCGTCTGGCAGGCGATCAGCACCCGGCTGCCGTCGTCCGCGGCCACGGCGTCGAGCTCGTCGCGGACGCGCTGCACGTTGCCGCTGAACCGCTCCACCGACTCCACCCGCAGATGAACGGACGCCTCCACGCTCGGCCGGGGCATCGCCGACACCGCCACCGTCGGCAGCTTCAGCAGGTTGGCGAATGTGCCCTCCACGGTGAACAGGCCGGTCGTGTCGCCGACGCGCTCGAGGAACAGCTTGGCCTGTTCCTTCAGGTCGCCGGGCTCGACCAGCGCCGCGACCGAGCCCGCAGGCAGGTGGTCGGTGAAGAAGCCGCGCTCGACGCCGCCCCCACGCTCCCCGCCGACGGGAAGCAGCGTCAGCGCCGGGCGTGTGTCAAGGCTGCGCTGCGAACCCGCCGAGAAGGTGCGGAGTGATTCTAGCTCGTCGCCGAAGAATTCGAGGCGGACGGGGTCGGGGCTGTCGGGCGGGTAGACGTCGAGGATGCCGCCGCGGCGGCCGAATTCGCCGGGGTACTCGACGGCCTCGACGCGCTTGTAGCCGTTGCCGACGAGCCACGCCACCAGCTCGTCCGGGTCGATCACCTCGCCGGCCGCGAGCTTCTTGCCGCGGGCCGTCAGGTCGGCCCGCGGCGGCACGGGTTGCAGCAACGCGGCGACGGTGCAGACGACGAGCCGCGGCGGGTCGAGGGCCAGCTGTTGCAGCAGCCGCAGCCGCGACGTGGTGGCGGGGTCCAGCTTCCCCTTGTGCGTCGGCGGCGGCCACGTCTCCCAGGCTTCGAACACGGCCGGGCGTGCACCTGCAAACGAGGCGAGGTCTTCGGCCCAGGCCTCGAGGTCGGAGGGCGAGGCGACGACTGCGAGAACGGTGGCAGGCGAGTCCGCCGCGAGTGCCGCTACGGCAAGGGCGGCGGCCGAGCCCCAGGCGCCGTCAATGGTGCCGCTGCGGCCTGCGCCGAGCGCGGCGCGCAGGTTCGCCCACCCCTCTGCGGTGTGGAGGGTGAAGGGAAGGTGGGTCAGCCCGTCCGTCGCCGCCGGGTCGGCGGCCTCACTCGCCATTTCCGAATTCTACTCGCCGAGCTCGCGAAAGCGCTGGCCGTCGCCGCTCGCGTCCGTCACCCAGGGGTCGCCGCGCATGTGGTAGCCGCCGTGTTCCGGGCTCTCCCAGAAGCCCGGCCGGTCGTCGGTCATGAACTCGACGCCGCGCACCCACTTCGCGCTCTTCCAGGCGTACAGCCGCGGGATCACCAGGCGCACCGGGTGGCCATGCTCCGGCGTCAGGTCGGCTCCGTCGTGCCGGATCGCGAACACGGCGTCGTCGGCGAAGAAGTCTTCGATCGGCAGGTTCGTGCTGAACCCGTACTCCCCGTGGACCATCACGTACTTCGCCGCCGGGCTCACCGTCAACTGGTTCAGCAACTCCGTCGTGGCGACGCCCTCCCACAGGTTGTTCAGTTTCGACCAGCGGGTGACGCAGTGCATGTCGGCGAAGACGGCGACGCGGGGCAGCGCCGCGAACTCGGCCCAGCCGAACCGCCGGATCTTGTCCACAAGCGGGATCGGGAAGACGGTGAGGTCCCACGTCGCGGGGTCGAACGGCGGCACCGGACCGGCGTGGAGCACCGGCCACTTCTGCGTCAGCACCTGCCGCGGCGGCAGGCGCTCGACGCGGCGGGTGTCGGGGGAGATGATCGGGTCCATTTTCTTATCAGTAGTGCGCGCCGGTCCGGCGGACGTGCGTCGCCGGGCGGGCGTCGTGGTGTACGGCCCCGCCGACGACGTCACCTACCACCAGCACGTGGTCGCCGGCGTCGAACCGGGCGGCGACGCGGCAGGCGATGAACGCGTGTGCCGCCAGCAGCACAGGAACGCCGTCACGGGCAACGTCCACACCGGTGAAAGCGTCCGCGTCCGGGGCGAATCCCTTCCCGAAATGCGCGACCAGCTTCTTGTCGCCCTCCGCCAACACGTTTACCGCGAATCCCACCCCCTCGACCAAATCTGGCAGCACCCAGCGCTCCTTGCTCACGGCCACCGACACTCGTGGCGGCTGGAAGGAGCACTGCTGCACCCAACTCGCGAGCATCCCCGTCTCGCGGCCGCCCGCGTTCACCGTCAGCACGAACAAGCCGCTCGGGATACGACCCACCGCCGCCATCATCGCGTCGATCATGCCCGCGCCCTCGTCGTAAGTGTCATCGTAGCCGGTGTCCCGGGCCAGTCACAGGTTGCCGGCGGATTGTGTCACGCGGAATGGGGAGGGATTGAAGACAAGCATTGAGTCGGAAGCAAAAATTATCGTTGGCGTGATTCCCACCCCCGTACCTTCCCCGTTTACCGCCGGAACCGGGGGTTCCGGTTCAACCCAGCTTACCCGGATGGTCGATACCTTCGTTACAGGCCGTCGCCCGCCCGCGCCCGATTTGGGTCACCCGATGCAACGATCGGACCTCGCACCGTTCGCTCGCCGCGCCCGCACGCTGGGCCTCGCCCTGCTGCTGATCGCGGTCGGCGTCGGCTGCAACCGCCAGCACTACCGGCAGCGGGCCGACAAGGACGTGGAAGGGATCATCAGTCAGAAGAACGTCTTCCCCGACTGGCAGGTCAAGAACTTCCACGCCTACCCGAACCCGGCCGCGCGCTTCGCCGACCCGTCGGACCCGGACCACCCCCCGTACCCGCCCGACGACTACGCCGCGCGGGTGCTCAGCCCCAACCCCCAGCACCCCACCAAGCGGAGTGGCGCCGGCCGGTTCGAGGGCAAGGGCTACCTCGACTACCTCGGCGCGTGGGACGCCACCAACCGCGGCGCCGAGCCGGCGAAGGAACAACTGCCCCCCCCGAAGATGGACGAGGTCGTGCCGCAGGTCGTGCGGACGCACCCGACGGCCGACGGCGGCCGGCTCGCCAAGAACACTCGTCCTGCCTCCGCGTTAGAGGGCGTGCAGTCCGGCGTCCTACTCGTCTCCGGCGACGCCCCCGACGGCTCTCCCGTCGTCGTGGCGGTGCAGCAGGGGCCGAAGGCCGACGCGCCCGCCGTCGTCGCCACCGGCGAGGCGGCCGCCAGCGTGCTCAAGGTGCTGGAGAGCCAGCAGCAGGGCTACCGCATCAAGCTCGAACAGGCCGTCGAACTCGGGATCGTGAACGCCCGCGAGTTCCAGGACCGCCGCGAGGACCTGTACCTCGCCGCGCTCCCCGTCACACTCGAACGCTTCAGCTTCGCCGCGCAGGGCTTCTTCGCCGAAACCGCCGCGCTGGACTTCGCGGGCAGCCTCGCGGGTCGGAACCCGCGCAACGCCGCGACGTTCGGCTCCGACGCCACGCTCGGGAGGCTGTTCCCTACCGGGGCGCTGCTCGCCGTCAGGCTCGCCAACCAGGTCGTCGTGGACCTGACCGGCGACCGCCCTACGGCGACGCTGTCGAACCTGTCGGTGTCGCTGTCGCAGCCGTTCCTGCGCGGCGGCGGGTACGCGGTCACGCTCGAGCCGTTGACCCAGTCCGAGCGGAACATGGTGTACGCGATGCGCTCCTACGCGCGGTTCCGCAAGCTGTTCTACGTCGCCATCGCGGCCGGCGGCGGGTACACGAACAACCCGTACGGCCTCCAGGGGCTGTCGGTGAACCTCGGCCGCGGCGTCGGCAACAACCTCACCGCCCCGAACGTTGGCTACCTGCCGATCGTGCTCCAGGCTGCCACCCTCGCCAACCAGCGGCGCAACGTCGATTCGCTGGAACAGTATCTGAAGCTGTACCAGGCGTTCCGCGAGGGCGGGCAGCAGTCCGACCTCCAGGTCGGGCAGGTCGAGGTGCAACTGCTGAACAACCGCAACCAGCTCCTCGGTCAGCAGACGGCGGCGCTCGGGGGCGGGGCCGGCACGAACGGCGGCATCCGCGGCCTGCTCGACCTGCTCGACCAGTTCAAGCTCCAGCTCGGCCTGCCGATGACGGTCGGCCTCGACCTGGACAGCACGCCGCTGGCCCCGATGCAGAAGCAACTCGCCCGGTTCGAGGCGGTGTATGCCGATATCCGCGCCGCCGAGGAGGCCGGCCGGCAGTTCGACCCGGCGGCCCCGGTGGACCAAATCCGCACACGCCTGAAACGCCTCCTCCGCAACGCCCCGATCGTGAAGGGGACCGACTTCGCCGCGAAACTCCCGAATCGCTGGGCGGTGTGGGAGGGTCTATCCCCGGACGCTCTGGGCAAGGGCATGACGAAGGCGGCCGAGGAGCGCCGGGTGCTCCTCGAGCGCCGGGCCGACCGGCTGGCGAAGCAACTGCCCGAGGACACCGCCGAGTCGGCCCGCGTCACGCAGCTCGAAGCCGAGTTGGACCTGGGCGGGTTCGAGCAGGCGCTGCGGGCCTACGAGGCCCGGGCGTGGGCGAACCTGCCCGGCCCGGCCCGCGCGGCGGCGCAGTCGGCCGCGTTCCGCGAGGTTTTCAACGGGTTCTACCAGTTAATCCTGGCGGCGCGGAACGAACGGCTGGACGGGATCCGCCGGCTGTGGCCCAAGCTCCCGGGCGCCGAGGTGGATGGTACGGACGTACTGGCGGTGGGAATCGACGAGGCGTACACGGCGACGATGCAGGCGGCGCTGTCGCGCCGGTTGGACCTGATGAACGCCCGCGGGCAGGTGGTGGACGCGTGGCGGCAGGTAAAGGTGCAAGCGAACTCCTTGCAAGGGGTGCTGGACATCGGCTACAATCTCAATTCAGCCACCCCGCCCGGCGGGGGCAACCCGGTCGCGTTCTCCGGGGCGCGGACGACCCACAACGTGACGTTCAACGCGGAACTCCCACTCGTCCGCCGGGCCGAGCGGAACAATTACCGGGCCGCCCTGATCGGCTACCAGCGGCAGCGGCGGACGCTGCAGGCGTTCGAGGACAACATCAGCAACGACGTCCGGGCCGACGTACGGGAGCTGAGGACCATCGCGGAGCTGTACCGCGTTCAGCAGCGTCTCATCGAGCTCGCGTACTCTCAGGTGGACAACGCCCAGGCGCTGATCCTCGAGCCGCCCGCCCCGAACGCCCAGACGAGCGCCGGCAACGCCGCCGCCCTCACCAACCAACTGCTCCAGAACCAGAGCCAGCTCGTACAGGCCCAAAACACGCTGTACACCATCTGGGTGAACTACCTGATCTCGCGGCTGGCCCTGTACACCGACACCGAACTTCTTCAGATCGACGAAAACGGGGGTTGGAACGATGAGTCTCTCCCACCCGACGAAGGCCCCGGCCGAGCCGACCCCCGGCCCGAACGGCTCCCCGCTCCCCGGGCAGCTCCTGCCCCCGGGCAGTAGCGCCGCCCCCAAGGCGCTCCCGAGCCACGGCGGCCGCCGGAGCCGGCTCCCCCTCGTTCTCGGCGCCCTGGTCGTCCTCGCGGCGGCCGGCGGCGTCGGCGCCTTCTTCTACTTGCGCCAGCCGCCCGCCCGCGCCGACGTACTCACCCACACCGTCAAGAAGGAGCCGCTGGCCGTCACCGTCACCGAGAAGGGGCAGGTGGAGTCGGCCGACAACAAGGACGTGGTGTGTAAGGTTCGGGCCGGCAGCAAGGGCTTCGCGAGCACGATCAACTGGGTGATCGAGGACGGCGCCCGCGTCGAAGGCGGCCAACTCGTCATGATCCTCGACGACTCGGCCCTCCAGGACCAGGCCCGCGCCCAGCGCATCGCCCTGGACCAGGCGTACGCCGCCAAGGTGAAGGCCGAGAAGGATTACGAGATCACCGTCGAGGACAACGAGCGGCTGATCGCCGAGGCCGAGAACACCCGCCTCGTGGCTGAGATCGACCTCGACAAGTTCGTCGGCCTGTCGTTCGACCCGGAGCGGCTGGCCCTGTCGGCCCTCGTCGGCGCGCCGGCGGCGCTGGCCGAGGGCGGCGACTACAAGCGGCAGGTGGACGACCTGACCGGCAAGGTGTCACTCGCCCTGTCCGACGTGCAGCAGTACCAGGAGCGGGCGTCGTGGGCCGACCGCATGGTCCGCCAGAAGTACATGAGCGCCGCCCAGGCCCAGGCCGAGAAGAGCAAGCTGGAGAGTTCCCTGGAGAGCTGGCGGAGCCTCAGCCGGCAGCGAGACCTGTTGCTGGCCTACGACCGGTCGAAGCTCCTCGCCGACTTCCGCAGCAAGGTGGACAACGCCCGCCGGCTGGTGCGGCAGAAGGAACTGGAGGCCAGCGCCAAGAACGTGCAGGCCGAGATCGAGCGGAAGACGAAGCGGTCCATCTACTCGCAGGAAGGCGAAAAGCTGAAGGAGATCGACGACCAGATCAAGGAGTGCCGCATCTACGCCCCGCAGTCCGGGCTGGTGGTCTACTTCAAGAACGAGTCGAGCCGGTTCGGCAGCAGCCCACAGGGGCTCATCGAGCAGGGGGCGCAGGTGAAGGAGGGGCAAAAGCTCCTCCGCATCCCGAACCTCGAGAAGATGCAGGTGAACACCAAGGTTCACGAGGCGATGGTCAGTCGTATCAAGGGCGACATCCGCGTCAGCACCGGCCTCATCACCGGGCTTCGCGCCGGCCAGCTGACGATGGTGGACCCGTTCCACCGGCTGATGAGCCAGCACGAGGAGGTGATCACGGACCTGGCCCAGCACTACCGCGACTTCGAGTACCGCACGGCCCGCAAGGGGCAGCGCGCGACGATCCGCGTGGACGCCTTCCCCGACCAGGTCTTCCCCGGCCGGGTGCGGGTGGTGGCGGGCGTGGCGAGCCAGACGGACTCGTGGGTCTCGGACGTGAAGGTGTACCAGACGCTCGTGCAGATCGACGACGTCGTGCCCGGACTCAAGCCGGACATGACGGCCGAGGTGACGATCCACATCGAAGGGCTAAAGGACGTGCTGACCGTACCGCTGCAGGCGGTGGTCGGCGGCGCCGACCTGGGGGCGAAGCGCAAGCTGTTCGTCCGCACGCCGACGGGTTACGAGGAGCGTGAGGTGTCACTGGGCCTCATGAACGACCGCGTGGTGGAGGTGCGAGAAGGGCTCGTCGAGGGCGACGAGGTGGTGATCAACCCCCGGGTGCTGATGGCGCCGGACAACCGCACGCGGACGGGCATTGGCGGCGGCGAGGGTGCCGGCGGCGGCAAGGCCGAGGGCGGCTGGAAGGGCAAGGGCGGCGGCAAGGGCGAGGGCGCCCCCGGCGGTGGCGCGGGCGGCGAGCAGAAGGCGTTCGACCCGTCGAAGAAGAAGGGCGGCGGGGCTCCGGGTGGTGCGGGCGGGCCGCCGCCGGGGTGAGTGGGGCCGATTGATGATTGATGATCGAGGATTGACGATTGCCCGGAAAGCGAGGCAGTTCTCGACCCTCGGTTTCAATCATCAATCCTCGATTATCAATCATCAACCCCGAGAGCCATGCCCGCCATCGTCCGCATCGTCGATCTGGTCAAGAACTACTACATGGGGACGCAGACGGTTCACGTCCTCAAGGGGCTTAACCTCACGTTCGACGAGGGCGATTTCGTCGCGCTCATGGGGCCGTCCGGCTCCGGTAAGAGCACGCTACTGAACGTGCTCGGCTGCCTCGACCGGCCGACCAGCGGCAGCTACTTCCTCGGCGACGTGGACGTCGCCCAGATGGCCGACGACCAGTTGAGCGAGGTCCGCAGCACATACCTGGGGTTCATCTTCCAGTCGTACAACCTGCTGCCGCAGTACACGGTGGTGGAGAACGTCGAGCTGCCGCTGCTGTACCAGGGGATCAAGCTCGACGAGAGCACGAAGGCGCGGTGCGTGGCGCTCGCGGAGATGGTGGGCCTCGGCGAGCGGCTGGACCACCGACCGTTGCAGCTGTCGGGCGGTCAGCAGCAGCGGGTGGCGATCGCGCGGAGTCTGGTGAACGACCCGCACCTGATCCTGGGCGACGAGCCGACCGGCAACCTGGACACGAAGACGAGCGTGGAGATCATGCAGATGCTGCGGGCACTGAACCGCTCGGGCAAGACGATTATCATGGTGACGCACGAGAACGACATCGCCGAGTGGGCGCGCCGGGTGGTGCGGCTCCGGGACGGTATGGTCGAGTCCGACACCCGCAACGACGCCCGCACGATTACCGAGCTGGGGCACTGACGCACACCCATGAACGCCTACCTCACGCTCTCGCCGACGAACCCCGCCCTGATTGGCCTGGCGGCGCTGCTGTTGCTCGGGATGTTCGCGTGGCTGTTCGTCACCGGGCGCGTCTTCACCGGCGGCGGCGCGGCAAAGGTCCGCCGCAGCGTGTCGCTCGCCGTGAAGAGCCTGTGGCTCCACAAGCTGCGCTCGTTCCTCTCGGTGCTCGGCATCATCATCGGCACCAGCGCCGTCATCTCGCTCATGGCGTTCGGCGAGGGGTCGATGCAGGACGCGCTCGCCGACATCAAGCGGCAGGGCGCCACCAACATCATCGTCCGCAGCGTCAAACCGCCGGACGACTCCGCAACGGCGAACCGCTCGTTCGTCACCACCTACGGCCTGACGAACAAGGACCTCGGCCGGTTCGAGACGTTCGGCGACGCCATCAGCCGGACCGTGCCCATCCGCGTCCAGCCCACGGAGGCCCGGTACCTGGAGCGGATGAGCAACGCCCGCGTCATCGCCACCGTGCCCGGCTACGCCGACGTCAACCAGTTGGAGATGGCCCGCGGCCGGTTCATCGTCGAGAACGACGACAAGGAGATCAAGAACGTCTGCGTTCTGGGGTCCGAGATCGCCGACAAGCTGTTCCCGACCGAGGACCCGCTCAACAACTCGGTGCTGCTGCGGTCGATGAAGTTCACCGTGGTCGGCGTGGTGAAGGAGCGGATGCCGACCGGTGGGAGCGGCGGCAGCCAGGCGGCCGAGGAGTACAACCGCGACATCTACGTCCCGATCAAGACGAGCGTGGCCCGGTTCGGCGGCATCATCTTCACCCGCAGCAGCGGCTCCCGCAGCGCCGAGAAGGTGGAGATCAGCCAGGTGACACTCACGGTCGACGCCGAGGTGGACAGCGCGGAAGGGCGGCTGAAGGTCCAGGCCGTCGGCGACGAGATCAAGCGGATGCTGGAGAAGGACCACTACAAGCGCGACACCGCCGTGACCGTGCCGCTGGACCGCCTCGAAGAAGCCGAGCGGGCGCAGAAGCGGTTCACGAACCTGCTCGTGCTGATCGCGTCGATCTCGCTGGTGGTCGGCGGCATCGGCATCATGAACATCATGCTGGCGACGGTGACGGAGCGGACCCGCGAGATCGGCATCCGCCGGGCGCTCGGCGCGAAGCGGCGCGACATCACGCTGCAGTTCCTGGTGGAAGCCGTGGTGCAGACGACGGTCGGCGGGCTTTGCGGCGTCATCCTCGGCCTCGGCATGGTGTTCACGGTGCCGGTCGTGTGGAAGTGGATCGCCGGGAGCCCGCTGCCGGCGGTTGTTCACGTGCCGAGTATATTCCTGTCGCTCTTCGTGTCGGTCGGGGTGGGGGTGCTGTTCGGCTGGTACCCGGCCCAGCGGGCGGCGCGGCTCGATCCCATCGAGGCGCTGCGGCACGACTAAAAGTGTGAGTGTGTGTGTTGGTGCGAGTGAAAGCCCGGGGACCCTCGTCCCCGGGCTTTCGGCTTGGAGGGTCGCATGGCGAGAACATCCGACAACAAGCTCCGCCCCGGCTGGACGGCGACCGTCCCCGACCACGTCGTCGGGCTGACGTGGAGCCCCGACGGGCGGTTCCTCGCCGCCGCCGCAGTCAGCGGGCCGGTCGTCGTTTTCGGCGCGAACGGGCAACCGGCCCACGAGTTGAAGGGGCACGGCTTCGGCACCGCGGCCGTGGCGTGGCAGCCGACGGGCAGCCTCCTCGCGTCTGCCGGGCAGGACGGCAAGGTTCGCGTCTGGGACGGCGGCGCTGAAGTGCGGGCGCTCGACGGCGGCGCGGCGTGGGTCGAGCGGCTGGCGTGGCACCCGTCGGGCAATTTCCTTGCCGCCTCGGCCGGTAAGACCGCCCGCGCGTGGAACGCGGGCGGCGCCCTCGTCTTCACGTCGCCCGCGCAGGCCGGCACCGTCACCGACGTGGCCTGGCGGCCCAACTCCCAACAACTCGCGGTTCTCGGTTACGGTGCAGCAAACGTCTACGACCTGGCCGCCGACGGTGCGGTCGCGCACATCTTCGCGTGGAAGGGGTCGCCGCTGGCGCTGGCGTGGAGCCCCGACGGCAGCGTCTTGGCTCACGGCAACCAGGACGCCACGGTTCACTTCTGGTACGCCGCAACCGGTAAGGATTTGCAGATGTCCGGCTACCCGTCGAAGGTGAGGGAGCTGTCATGGGACGCGGGCGGCCGCTACCTCGCCACCGGCGGCGGGCCGATGGTGTGCGTGTGGGACTGCGGCGGGCCGAATGGGCCGGAGGGGACGCAGCCGGCGATGCTCGAAGGGCCGGAGGACACGGTCACGGCGGTGGCGTGGCAGCGCCGCGGCTACCTGATCGCGGCGTCGGCCCGCGACGGCCGCGTGCTGCTCTGGCAGCCGGCGAACAAGAAGGCACCGAAGGTCGGCGAGTACCGCTTCAAGGGGGCGGAGGCGTCGGCGCTGGCGTGGTCGCCGGACGACAAGGCACTGGCGGTCGGGGCTGGTGACGGCACGGTGGCGGTGCTGCGCGTGGGGTAATCGGTGCCCGTACCGGCCCCGTCAGGGGTCGGAACCCGTTCGCTCGCCCCGACTCCGACGACCGGCGGGGCTGGCTCGGATGCCGATTCTGACGCGGACCGCCGCCGCCGAAAGCGATACAACACCCGGATGCTGCCGAGCCCGGATTCCGACGACTGGTCCGCCCGCGCCGCCGCCGCCCTCACCGCCTACGCCGAGCCGCTCCTCCGCGCCATCGCCGGCCGGCTCGTCAGGCCGCGCACCCAGGTGCCGATCGAGGAACTGGTCGAGAAGGCCGTCGCCACCCTCCTCAACCCGCCGGTCATCGACCGCCGCGTGAAGGAACTCCCGGCCGCGGCGCGGAAACTCCTCGCGGTCGTCGGCCGCAGCCGCCAGCCGCGCTGGAAGGTCGGCCACCTCATCGCCCTGCTGTCGTCGCTCGGTCACGTCGAGGGGTTCGCCCCCGTTCAGGTCGCGCTCGACGCCGGGCTGCTCTTCCCCGAGGTAAGCCCGCACTCGCCCCCCGTCGCCGACTTCTCCGCGTGGCTCGGCTCGGCGGGCAGCATGTCCGCGACGGTGTTCGTTCACCCGGCCGTCGCCGCGCGGGCGCGCGGCGAGGACCTGGAGTTGCCGATCCTGACGACGGCCGAGCCGCCCGTCGGTGTCGCGCCGCGCGTCGCGGACGGGCTCGAATGGCCGCTGCGGCTCGCGGCCGTGTGGCAGCAGGTGGCGGCCGGCCCGGTGCGGTTGACGCAGGCGAACCTGCTGTTCAAGCGGGACCAGACGCGCCTCCAGGGCGACGATGTGCTGAGCGCCCCCATCGCCGACGGGCTGGCGCCGGTGCCGGAAGCGGGCGTGCTGGCGCTATTCTGGGCCGCGACCGCCGGCCTGCTCGACCACGGGGCGGAAGAACTCCGGGCGTCGCGGTTTCCGCCCGAGTGGCAGGGAGGGCTGACGCCCGTGCTGGTCCGGCTGGCCGCCGCACTGCCGCACGTCGAGGCCTGGGACCCCGTGGCCGGGTACGCTCCCGCCGAAGGCGGCATGGGTTCGACCCCGTCCGCGGGTCTGCTCGCACTACTGCTGTTGGCCGGCGCGGCCGACGGCTGGGTAACGCCGGCCGACGTGGCGGGGTGGCTGTGGGAGCACCACCCGTCGTGGGCCGGCACCCTGCCCGCGACGAAGGACCGCGGGGCCGGGTGGGTCGCGGGTTACCTGCTCGGCGTCTGCTACCCGCTGCGGCTCGTCGAGGCGGCCCCGGTCGAGGGCGGATACGTGGTGCGGCTGTCGGCGCTCGGCCGGCACCTGTACGCGAACTCCGTCGAGCCGCCGGGCCCGCCGGCGTTCCCGCAGACGTTGCTCGTTCAGCCGAACGCCGAGATTCTGGCGTACCGGCAGGGGCTGAACCCCGGCCTGATCGGCACGCTGTCGCGGTTTGCCCGATGGAAGGGGATCGGCCCCGCGTGTACGCTCGAACTCACCCCAGAACACACCTACCGCGGGCTCGAATCCGGGCTCACGCTGCCGATGATCCTTCAGGCGCTCGCCCGCCACTCGGCGCGGCCGGTGCCGCCGAGCGTCGCCGACCTGCTGCAGCGATGGTCGAACAAGCGAGAGCGGATCACGGTGTACGCCTCGGCCGTGCTCGTCGAGTTCCCCACGGCCGCCGACCTCGACGTAGCCGTGGCGCGCGGCATCGTGTCGGTGAAGCTGACCGACCGCATCGGGCTGACGGCCGACGGCAAGGAGCCGCCGCTCGGGCAACTGCGGCTGATCGCCAACCGCGACTACGAAGGGAAGCCGCAGCGCTGCGTGAGCGTCGCCGATGACGGGCTGACGCTGACGGTGGACGCGGCGCAGGCGGACTTGCTCCTCGACGCCGAAATCGGCCGCTACGCCGAGCCGCTGCCTGCGGAGAGCTACACGGCAAGGCGGTTCCGGCTGACGCCCGCATCGCTGAGGCGCGCGGCCGAGCTGGGGCTGACGCCCGCGGAGATCGACGGCTGGTTCCTCGACCGCACCGGCGACGTGCTGAGTGCCGCAGGCCGACTTTTCCTGACGGGGTCGAAGCTGCCGCCGCCGAGCGCGGCCGTGCAGACGGTGGTGCGGTTCCCGTCGGACGCGATGACGGACGGCGTGATGCAGTGGCCGCGGACGCGCGAGCTGGTCGCGGAGCGAGTCGGCCCGACGGCGGTGGTCGTGGACGACGTGGAGGCGCTGCGGCGGGCGCTGGCGGAGGTCGGGGTGACGGGGTGGTGAGCCCGCGACTTGCGGCTAAGCGCCGAGCGTCAGACCAGTGGTATCTCGACCGCGTAGCTCGCCGGCACGGCGACCGCGGCGTTCGCCGCCAACGCTGCCAGTTCCGGCTCGCTGTTCACGTAGCGGATGTCGCGTACGGTCTCGGACAGCAGTCGGCCGTGCGCCTCCAGCCGGGCCGTCTCGTCGAGCCCCACCAGAAACGCCGACACCGCGAAGCCCTGCCGCCGCAGCGTGCCGAGTGCCACGGCCGTCTCGACCGGCACGCGCGGCAGCACGGCCATCACGGTCGCGTCCTTCGGCATCCGCGCCGCCAGCTCAAGGGCCAGCCCCGCGAACGACAACCCGTCCGACAGTTCGAGCCGGGCGAGTGCTTCCCGAATCTTCTGGAATTGGTCAAAGCCGCGTCGCGTCTCCACGACCACCGGCCGCAGTCGGTCCGACTCCTCCTTCAACCCGAAGCGGTCGCGGGCGCCCTCGCGGCTGGCGTACTCGCTCTCGCCCTTCGCCAGCGACTCCTCGCGGATGCGGTCGGCGGCGTCGCGGCCGTTGCTGGCGAAGCCGACCTGCTGGTTCAGCACCGACACCGCGTAGGCCAAACTGCACGCCACCGTCACCACCAGGTCGGAGCGGTAGGGTTCTCCGCGACTCGGGAAGCCGGCCGAGTGGAAGTCCACGAGTACCGTCGCACCGGCGAGGCTGGTGGGTTCGTAGAGCCGCGAGTGGAGCTGGCCGGTGCGGGCGGTGGCGCGCCAGTGGATGCGGCTGAACGGGTCGCCGGGGATGTACGGGCGGACGCCGGCCGTGCGGGTAACGTCCTCGAACAGGCGGTTCTGGAGCCGCACCTCGCCGATCGGCCGCTGCGAGGCGAAGTCGTACGTCGGCAGTAACACGATCTTGGGGTACACCATCACGTAAGCCGGTGTGCCGATGACGCGGTGTCGGCGGTGGAGGCCGAACACGTCGCCAGTTTCCAGGACGGTCGGCCCGAGGGGGTAGTACCCGCGCATGCGGAACGTGACGGTATAGCGGAGCGTCTTCGTCTTCTTGCCGCCGAGCGCGACGACGCGGACACGCTTCCCCTTCACGTCGAGCCGCGTCGGACGGCGGAGCATCCGCTCGGGCAGCAGGTCTTCGACGAGCACCCACAGGATCGGCAGCGCCCCCGTGTTGCGGAGCGTGACGACGACCTCGATCGACTCGTCGACTTCGCGCGGGTCGGTGGGGCACTTGCGGGTAGTGTCGAGGTTCTCGGCCCAGCTGCGTGCGAGGGTGCGGCTGAGGAGCGCGACGCCGATGAGGACGTAGCCGGCGAAGGCGACGAGACCTGCTTGCAGGACCAGTGCGAGGACGGTGACGGCGAGGGCGGCGAGAAGCCAGCGCATCGGGAGGGGTCCGGCGGGGTGTCTCCGATCCTACAGAGACGCCGCCGGCCGGCGACGGTTGCAGGCTACGCCGCCCGGTTGACACGGGGCGTATCAGCAGCTTGGTCCGCGGCCCACACCAGCAGCCGCGCCCAGTTGCGGCCGTCGCCGGGCGTGAGTTGGCCGACCAACCGTCCGCCCGCGGCGCCGGTCCACACGGGGAGGTTGCCGGGCACGCCGTCGCACGTCAGCGCCGCCAGTACCGCGGCGGCAGCGGCGTTCCGCGCCAGCGGCGGCACGCCGGCGTCGTCGGATCGACTCACCGGGGTGCCGTCGAACTCTTGGGCGAGCCTCTGCCACAGGAAGCCGTTGCGGACGCCGCCGCCGCTCAACAGCACGCGGCGCGGGCCGGTCGGCGGTGGCACCCGCGCCGCGGCGGCGCGGGCGATGAGGTGCGTCGCGGAACACATCAAGTCGGGAAGGCCGGCCCCGAGCTGGCGGGCGGCGTCGAACGCGGCGAGGAGGAACGACCGGCCGAAGGCGTCGGCGTGGACGGCCTTCGGCGGCTTGCGCGTCAGGTGCGGGTGGTCGAGCCAGCGGGTGAGGAGTTCATCGCGGAGGCGGCCCTGAACGGCGGTCCTGCCGCCGGGGTCGGACAGGTCGCGCCCGCGGGTGCCGTGGAAGGCCATCGCGTCGAGCAGCTGGTTCCCCGGGCCGGCCTCGAACGCGGTGACGTCCTTGAGCTTGCCGGCGGCGGGGACGTGGACGACCTGCACGACCGACCCCAGGTGGATCAGCACGCGGTCCTCGGCGTCGGACTTCAGCAGCAGGAAGTCGGCGGCGGCGGTGATCGGCTGGCCGGTTCCGCCGGCGGCGCGGTCGCGGCCGCGGAACCCGTGCACGACGCTGATGCCCGTCTGCTCCGCGACTCGGTCGGCGACCTCGGCCCAGGGGATGAGGTTGTCGGCGGCGCGGGCGGGCGGCAGTAAGCCTGCGGCGAAGGCGTCGCGCGTGGAGACGCCGGCCTGGAGAAGAACCGTTCGCGCGGCATGGGCGAGCGTGTCGGCGACGTTGCGGACGAGGTCCGGCGTGGGCGAGGCGCCGGGGCGGAGTTGGTCGCGGGCGGCGGGCGGGAACAGGACGCGCACGGCCTTCGGCACCGCCGGCGTCAGCGCGAGGCCGACGCCGGGGCCGCGGACCACCGCGGCGTCGGCCCCTTCGAGCCCGGAGCCGACGGCGAGGCCGACCAGCACGCGCGGCACGACTAGGCCGCCACCAGTTCGTCCGCGCTGCGGACGGCGGCCTGCACGAAGCACTCGAAAATCTGGCCGTCGAGCGCGCTGGCGGTGTCGGCCTCGGGGTGCCACTGCACGCCGACGCAGAACCAGTTCGGGTCGGTGCTCTCGATCGCCTCGACGACGCCGTCCGGGGCGCGGGCGGCGACGCGCATCTTCTTGCCGAGCTGGTTCACCGCCTGGTGGTGCTGGCTGTTCACCCGCAGCTCGGGGGCGCCGTAAATCTCGTCGAGCCGGGTGTTCGGCTCGATGAGGACCATGTGCCGGTGCGGGGCGCCTGTCTGGTCGTAGTGCGGCATCGCCCGCGGGTTCTCGGCCGGCAGGTGGAGGTACAGCGTGCCGCCGGCGAACACGTTCAGCTGCTGCATCCCGAGGCCGATGCCGAGCACGGTCGTCTTCCGCTCGAAAATCTTGGCCAGCAGGTAGCGGTCGGCGTCCTCGCGGCGCGCGGCCATCGGCGTGACCGCGGCCGTCGGCGCCTGGCCGTTGCGGCGCGGGTCCATGTCGGCACCGCCGGTCAGGATGACGCCGCAGACGGTGTCGAGCAGCGCGTCGACCTCGGCGAGGTTGTCCTTGCGGAGCGGCGGGATGATGACCGGCAGCGCCCCGGCGGCGATGACCGCGTCGAGGTAGGCGGCGTTGAGCTTGAGGTGGGCGGTGCCGTTCTTCGGGCTGAGGAACTCGGCGTTAATGCCGATGAGGGGGCGGGCGGGCGGCGGGGGCGGGTCTTTGCGTGCGGCCATCTCGGCGTCCCTCCGTGAGTCCCCAGCGGCGTCGTGCCGGCGGTACGGGTTGAACCGGACCGGGGGGATAGGGAGTGTAGTAGGTTTGAGCTCGCGCGTGCAAGCCGATTTTTCCGACACCCGGTTCGCCTTCCCGTGCCGCGCCCGGTTCTCGTACCCTAACCCCGCCCGACCACCCGCAGGACGCCCGCCGTATGGACGAGTTCTTCGCGCAGCTGTGGAACCTTATTCTGGTCTTCTTCGACCCGCGGAACCTGCCGCACCCGGAGCGATACGTCGAGGCGCTCAAGGCGCCGGGCGTGATGTGGACGGCATTCGCCGCGGTAAACCTCATCGTTTTCACCGAGACCGGCCTGCTCATCGGCTTCCTGCTGCCGGGCGACTCGCTCCTGGTCGTCACCGGTATCGTCGCCCGCACCGCCGACTGGCCGATGCTGCCGCTCACACTCAGCCTCATCGCGTGCGCGATCGTCGGCGACACGGTCGGCTACTGGATCGGGGCGAAGGCCGGGCCGGCAATCTTCAACCGGCCGTCGAGCCGGTTCTTCAAGCGCGACCACCTGCTCGCCGCGAAGGCCTACTACGAACGGCACGGCGGGCCGACGATCATCATCGCGAGGTTCATTCCGATCATCCGCACGTTCGTGCCGGTCGTGGCCGGGGCGGCGAAGATGGAGTACCGCACGTTCCTGACGTTCAACGTCGTCGGCGGCGTCGCGTGGATCTGCAGCATGCTCGCCGTCGGCTACTTCCTCGACGACGCGCTGAAGCAGGTGTTCGGCCCCGAGTTCATGATCGCCAAGCACATCGACAAGGTGGTGATCGTGGTCGTGTTCCTGTCGGTCGCGCCGATGCTGCTGAGGGGCTACCGCCACTGGCGGGAGGGCCGCCGGGCGGCGAAAATGGAGGCCGGGAGCCCGCCGACGACGAGCGCGTGACGCGGGTCCGAAGTCGCAAGGCGTGCTGCCGCACCAGCGGGTTAGCCCCTTGCCCGGCCGGCAGCGACCGGGGACAATTCACTCTCCCCGCTGCCGTCCGGAACGTCCGCCATGCCCGTCGTCCACTGCCCGACCTGCCGCCAGGCGCTGACCGTCGGCGACAGCCTCGGAGGCACGGTCGTCACCTGTCCCACATGTCAGCAGCCGATGACCCTGCCGCCGATGCCGGCCGCACCAGCCGTCGCCACACAGCCCAACTTCGTTGAACAGTTCGCCGTGCCGGCCCGCCCGGCGCGCCGTGAACCCGAACCGGCCCCGGCCCGTGGGAGTTCCACCAACTGGACGCTCATCGCCCTCGGCGGCGGGGCAGCCGCGCTGCTGGGTCTGGTCGTCGTCGGCGTCGCGCTGTGGGTGCTGGTCGGCCGCACGACCTCGACGCCGAGTACGAAGGACAAGGGGCCGGCCGCGAAGGCCGCACCCGCTCCCCAGCCGAAGGGGAAGGTCGAGTTGCTCGCCGCGACCACGCCCGCCCGGATGGACGACGCCAACATCGCGCGGGTCAAGAAGGCGACAGTGTACATCCGGATTCGCGACGCGAAGGGGGTCTCCTCCGGCAGCGGGTTCTTCGTCGAGCCGGGGCTGATCGTCACCAACCACCACGTCATCAACCACCCAGGCCGGTTGGAAGTCGTGACCCAGAGCGGGACCGTGGAGACGCGCACCTACCCGGCCCGCGTGCTGTTCCAGGACGCGGCGAAGGACTTGGCGCTCGTCGAGGCCGCGGGCGCGACGGCCCCGGGCGTACTCCAGGTGGGTGACACCACCGCCCTCCGCGAGACGCACGAGGTGTACGCGTTCGGGTTCCCGCTCGGGGAGCGGGCCGGGCAGGAGATCACGGTGACGAAAACGACTGTCAGTAGCATCCGCACCGGGGGTGACCGAAAGCGCCGCGAGGTACAACTGAACGGCGGCCTGGAGCACGGCAACTCCGGCGGCCCCGTGACCGACGTGACCGGCCGGGTGGTCGGTGTCGCCGTCTCGAAGTTCGATAACACCAGCGTCCACTTTGCCATCGCCGCGGAGGAAGTGACGCAGTTCCTCGCCCGCTACGAGCGCTGACCCATGACCCGCCTCTCCGCCACGCTTCTGGTGACGGCCTCCGTCGCGGCCGCCGCCCCGCCTCCGGTCGCCCCGCCGCCGCGGCCGGTCGTGTCGCTGCCGACGGCCCACACCACGCACGTGATCGAAGGCTGGAACGTCCGCGTGGACGACCGGCTGACGTTGCCGGAGAACGACGACCTGCGGCGCAAGGCGCTTCGGTTCCTCGAGAACAAGCTCGCCGACATCATCATCGTGATGCCCCCCGACCGGCTGGAGAAGCTGCGGAAGGTGACCATCCAACTCGACCTCGACTACGGCAAGATCGGCCCGATGCAGTACCACCCGAGCGCCGGCTGGCTGAAGAGCAACGGGTACGCCACGAACCTGGCCAAGTGCGTCCACCTGCCGCGGGCCGCCGACCTGGCCACGAAGCGGAACGTCAGCGACATGCCGTGGGTGATCCTGCACGAGCTGGTGCACGCCTACCACGACCAGGTGCTGGGGTTCGACAACCCGCGCGTCCGCGAGGCGTTCGAGGCGTACCAGAAGGCCGGCCGCGGCGAGAAGACTCTTCTCTACGACGGCCGGCGGGTGAAGCACTACGCCCTGACGAACCCGATGGAGTTCTTCGCGGAGATGACGGAAGCGTACTTCGGCTTGAACGACTTCTTCCCGTTCACTCGGGCCGAACTGAAGGAGAGCGAACCGGCAATCTACGAGCTGATGGCCGACGTCTGGACGCGGCCGCTGCCGGCGGGCGGCCGCTGATCCGGCCGTTGTCGGTCAGCTTGTGGGACGCGGGCGGGCGGCGCCCCTAGAATACGTTAGCTGTCCCGCCACCCTCACCGCTCGCACACCGCATGGATACCGCCACCACCGGCGTTCGCCACCCGAAGGGACCGGCCAAAGACCGCAAGGGGCCGGACGCCAGGGTCTTCGCCGCCTCCGTGCTGGATTCCACGGTCGGCGGCAAAATCCTCGTCGCTCTCACCGGCACCGCGCTGGTGGGGTTCGTCGTCTTTCACATGATCGGCAACCTGAAAGTGCTTCAGGGGCCCGACGCGATCAACGCCTACGCCTACTTCCTCAAGCACGACCTCGGCGCCCTGATCTGGGTCGCCCGCGGCGGGCTTCTCGCGCTGTTCGTGTTGCACCTGGCACTCGCGCTGCGGTTGAGGCTTCGGTCAGTCGCCGCGCGGCCGGTGCCGTATCAGGTGTACCGCCCGGCGCAAGCCGGCGTCGCCAGTCGGACGATGGTCTACACCGGCGTCGTGGTCGGCCTGTTTACGCTGTTCCACCTCGCCCACTACACTTTCGGCTGGGTCAAGGGCGTGCAGGTGACCGACGCCGCGACCGGCCAGAAGGTGTTTAAGAATTACCTCGACCTCGCGGATGCCAAGGGCCGGCACGACGTGTACGAGATGGTCGTGGCCGGGTTCTCGGACTGGGGCATGATTGCCGTCTATCTCGTCGCTCAGGTGGTGTTGTTCGTCCACCTCCGGCACGGGATCCCGAGCGTGTTCCAGACGCTCGGCCTGAAAAACGCCCGCCTGCGAGGCGGCATTGACATTCTCGGCCTACTCGTCGCCCTGACAATCCTCGTCGGGAACGTGGCGCTGGTACTTGCGGTGCAGCTCGGGTGGCTGAAGTCGCAGTACCCGGCGGGCTGAAGACACGGACTCGGGTGACCCCAAAATGAATCTCGACGCGAAGGTACCGGGCGGCCCGCTGGCTGAGAAGTGGACGCGGTTCAAGGAGAACCAGCGGCTCATCAACCCGGCCAACAAGCGTAAGTACACCGTCCTCGTGGTCGGCACCGGCCTCGCCGGCGGGGCCGCGGCTGCGACGCTCGCCGAGCTCGGGTACAACGTCCTGGCGTTCTGCTACCAGGATTCGCCGCGCCGCGCCCACAGCATCGCCGCCCAGGGTGGGATCAACGCCGCCAAGAATTACCGCAACGACGGCGACTCGGTCCACCGCCTCTTCTACGACACGATCAAGGGCGGCGATTTCCGCTCGCGGGAGGCGAACGTTCACCGGCTCGCCGAGGAGTCTGTCAACATCATCGACCAGTGCGTCGCTCAGGGCGTGCCGTTCGCCCGCGAGTACGGCGGCCTCCTGGACACCCGCAGCTTCGGCGGCGCTCAGCTTCAGCGCACTTTCTACTGCCGCGGGCAGACCGGCCAGCAACTCCTCCTCGGCGCGTACCAGGCTCTCAGTCGCCAGATCGGCGTCGGCACGGTCAGGATGTTTCCCCGCTGCGAGATGATCGACCTGATCGTCGCCGACGGCCGCGCGCGGGGCATCGTCACGCGGCACCTCGAAACCGGCAAGATCGAGTCGTTCACCGCCGACGCCGTTGTGCTGGCCACCGGCGGCTACGGGAACGTGTTCTACCTCAGCACGAACGCCAACGGCTGCAACGTCAGCGCGACGTACCGGGCGCACAAGCGCGGGGCCGCGTTCGCCAACCCGTGCTACACGCAGATCCACCCGACGTGCATCCCCGTCACCGGCGACCACCAGTCGAAGCTGACGCTGATGAGCGAGAGCCTCCGCAACGACGGTCGCATCTGGGTGCCGAAGAACGCGGCCGACATCGGCAAGCACCCGGGCCAGATCGCCGAGGCGGACCGTGACTACTTCCTGGAGCGGAAGTACCCCAGCTACGGCAACCTGGCGCCGCGCGACATCGCCAGCCGGGCCGCGAAGGAGGCGTGCGACGCCGGCCGCGGCGTCGGCCCCGGCGGCCGCGGCGTGTACCTCGACTTCGGCGCCGCCATCCAGAAGCAGGGGAAGGACAAGATCGCCGACAAGTACGGCAACCTGTTCGAGATGTACGAGCGGATCACCGCCGAGAGCGGGTACGAGCGGCCGATGCGCATCTACCCCGCCGTCCACTACACGATGGGCGGCCTGTGGGTGAACTACGAGCTGATGTCGAACGTGCCGGGGCTGTTCGTTGCCGGGGAGGCCAACTTCTCCGACCACGGGGCGAACCGCCTCGGGGCGAGCGCCCTGATGCAGGGGTTGGCCGACGGCTACTTCGTGCTGCCGTACACGCTGACCCACTGGCTCGCGGGGGAGAAGCCCGGCGCGTTGCCGCTCGACCACCCCGAGGTGCGCCGCACCGAGGCCGAGGCGACGGAGAACATCAAGAAACTCCTGTCGATCAAGGGGAAGAAGACGGCGACCGAGTTCCACCGCGAGTCGGGCAAGCTGCTGTGGGACAACGTCGGCATGGCCCGCAGCCGCCAGAGCCTGACGGCCGCCATCTCGCGTATTCAGGAACTCCGCTCCGAGTTCTGGACCAACGTGAACGTGCCGGGCTCGGCCGACGACCTGAACACGGCGCTGGAGCGGGCCAATCGCGTGGCCGACTACCTGGAGTTCGGCGAACTGCTGGCCCGCGACGCGCTGGCCCGCGAGGAGAGTTGCGGCGGCCACTTCCGAGTCGAGTACCAGACGCCGGACGGCGAGGCGAAGCGGAACGACGCCGAGTTCGCTCACGTGGCCGCGTGGGAGTACGCCGGCCCCGACCGCGAGCCGATCCGCAACGTCGAGCCGCTGGTGTTCGAGAACGTGAAGCTGGCGGAACGTAGCTACAAGTAGACCGGGGAGGATTCGGGATTCAGGATTCGGGGCAAGCCCCGAGCCCCGAGCCCCGAGCCCCGAGCCTCCGGTCTTTCCCCGAATCCCGAATCCCGAATTCTGCCCCCATGAAACTCACCCTCCACGTCTGGCGGCAGCAGAACCGGACCGCCCCCGGCCGGATGGTCACGTACCCGCTCGACGGCGTCAGCCCCGACATGTCGTTCCTCGAGATGCTCGACATCCTCAACGAGGGGCTAATCAAGAAGGGCGAGGAGCCGGTCGCGTTCGACCAGGACTGCCGCGAGGGGATCTGCGGGTCGTGCGCGCTCATGATCAACGGCCAGGCCCACGGCCCCGAGCGCGCCACGACCGCGTGCCAGCTCCACATGCGCAGCTTCCGCGACGGCGACATCATCACCATCGAGCCGTGGCGGGCGAAGGCGTTCCCGGTGGTCCGCGACCTGTGTACGGACCGCTCGGCGTTCGACCGCATCATCCAGGCCGGCGGGTTCGTAGGGGTGAACACCGGCGGCGCCCCGGACGGCAACTCGCTGCCGGTGGCGAAGGTGCAGCAGGAGCTGGCGATGGACGCGGCCGAGTGCATCGGCTGCGGGGCGTGCGTGGCGGCGTGCCCGAACGCGTCGGCGATGCTGTTCACGGCGGCGAAGGTGAGCCACCTGGCGCACCTGCCGCAGGGCCAGGCGGAGCGGCACGACCGGGTGCGGGCGGTGGTGGCGGCGCACGACCGCGAGGGCTTCGGGCACTGCACGAACATCAACGAGTGCGAGGCGGCGTGCCCGAAGGAGATCAGCGTCGAACATATCGCGCAGCTGAACCGCGACTACGTCGGCAGTACCGTCGCGGCGGTCGTGAAGTAGCCACCTCCGGCGGCCCTCGAATCGCCCGCGGCCGGCCGTAAGCTATCGGCACGATCCCGGCACCCGAGGCCCCGCATGTTCGCACGCCGCGACTACGTCCGCGACTACATGATGATCCCGCCCGGCACCGGCGAGACCGGCGTCGCCAACATGATCGTCGAGATCCCCCGCGGCAGGCGGACCAAATTCGAGGTGGACAAGGCCACCGGCATGATCAAGATGGACCGGTACCTGTACTCGTCCACCATGTACCCCGGCGACTACGGGTTCATCCCCCAGACCCTCGCCGAGGACGGCGACCCGTCCGACATCCTCGTCATGGTCAACGAGCCGACGTTCAGCGGGTGTCTCATCGAGGCCCGCGTCGTCGGCGTGTTCAAGATGCGCGACAAGGGGCAGAACGACTTCAAGCTCCTGGCCGTGCCCCACAAGGACCCGCTGTTCGGCGACATCCGCGCCCTGGACGACGTGCCGCACCACTTCCTCCGCGAGGTCGAACACTTCTTCAGCACGTACAAGGTGCTCGAAGGGGTGACGATCGAGCCGCTCGGCTGGGCGAACGCCGAGGAGGGGGCGGTCGAGGTGCGTGCGTCGATCGAGCGATTCCGGAAAACTCTCGGCAACTTCTGACCGCCGCAACCGGCCGACCGGCCGCACCCGTCCCGCCCGCCCGTCCCGCGGTCCCGCTCCGGCCGGCGCCACCCGGCCGGGATTCGCCCCGACTCCGGCCACTCGTCCGGTTTCCGGTTTGCCCCACAATCGGCCGGGGGCCAAACTACGTCGTGGTTACAGGGACCGCGACCCGGCGGCCGACCGGCCGTTGACGAGCTTCCGGAGGAAGTCATGCCCACCCCCGTCCGCCGCCGCCTGGGCTTCGAACGCCTCGAAGACCGCGACGTGCCGTCTTTCTCCCCATTCCAGCTCGACGGAGGCGAGACGATCGCCGTGGGCGACGTGTTCCCCGAGGTCGGCGGAGGGGTCGAGAACGAGTACGTCGTCGGCTCCGGTAAGGGGCAGCAGCCGTACGTCCGCGTGTACAGCCTGGCCGGAGTCTTGGAGGCCGAGTTCCTCGCCTACGAGCCGTCTTTCACCGGCGGTGTCAACGTCGCCCTGGCGGACGTGGTCCCCGGCGACAACCTTCAGGAAATCATCACCGGGCCGGGGTTCGGCGGCGGGCCGGTCGTGAAGGTGTTCAACCCGAGCAGCCGGAACGTCGTCCGCACCTACGTCGCCTTTGAGTCGAGCTTCCGCGGCGGGGTGAATGTCGCCGGCGGGCAGCTGAACCTCGCCACCGCGGCCGAAGAGATTGTCGTCGGGGCCGGGTACGGCGGCGGGCCGGTGGTCCGCGTGTTCAACGAGAACGGCACCGCGTTCTCTTCGTTCTTCGCCTACGAGTCGAGCTTCCGCAACGGCGTGAACGTGGCCGTCGGCGACGTGCTCAGCCCCGTCGGCGGGGCCAACGCCGGCGACGAAATCGTGACCGGGGCGGGCGAGGGTGGGGCGCCGCTGCTGAAGGTGTTCGGCGGCGTCGGCGACCTGCGGCGGTCGTACTTCGCGTTCGACCAGGCCGGCCGGAACGGGCTGGTCGTCGCGGTCGGCAACACGGACGGCGCGCTCTCGGAGGAGATCTTCGCCGCGGCCCAGTTCACGCCGCTAGTCGAGGCGCCCCGCATCCGCTCGTTCAACGGCAACAGCTCCGGGCAGATCCAGTCGGACTTCAGCCCGTTCCCGGCTGGGTACACGCGGTACATCAACATGGCCGTCGGCGAAACGGTGGTGTTCCCGAACGTCCTGCAGAACGCCGGCGACCTGAGCGTGTTCGCCGGGGAAGGGCAAATCAACCAGGTGCCGCGGACCTTCTACGGCGTCCGCGGGTCGGCCGCCGGAAACAACGGCCCGTGACCCCCGACCCCCTCCCGCCCGCGCCCGGGGATGCCCCCCGGGCGTCGGCGTTTCCCGAGTACCGCCGCGACCCGGTCACCGGCCGTTGGGCGGTTGTGGCCCCGGCCCGGGCGCTGCGGCCGCTGGTGCCGCACCCCGCGCCGGCCGACCCGGAGTCTCCGGCCGACTGCCCCTTCTGCCCCGGCAACGAGCACGACACACCCGGCGAATTGTTCGCCGAGCGCGACCCCGGCAGCATCCCGAACGGCCCCGGCTGGCGGCTCCGCGTCGTCCCCAACCGCTACCCGGCCGTCGAACCCGACGCGCCGGCGGTCGGGCGGCACGAGGTCGTGATCGCCTGCCCGGAGCACGTGACCCGCGCCGCGGACTTGCCGCGCGGGGCGTACCGCGGCCTGTTCCGGGCGTACCGCGAGCGGATGCACGCCCACGCCGCCGACCCACGGCTCGGCTACACGCTTGTGTTCAAGAACGTCGGCGCCGCGGCGGGCGCGTCGCTGGCGCACTCCCACTCGCAGCTCGTCGCCACGCCGTTCGTGCCATCTGTCGTCGCCGAGGAACTGGCCCGATCTGCGGAGCACTACGCCCGCACGGGGCGGTGCGTCTTCTGCGAGCTGATCTCTACCGAAGCCGGTGGGCCGCGGCGCGTCTGCGAGACGGCGGGGTTCCTGGCCGTGACGGCGTTCGCTCCGCGGTTCGCATACGAGCTCTGGGTGGTGCCGAAGACCCACGCCGCCCGGTTCGAGGCGGTCGCGGATGCCGACCTGGGCGAACTCGCAGGCGTCGTGCGGCGGGTGATCCAGGCGCTGGACGCGGTGCTAGGGCCGGTGGCGTTCAACTGGGTGCTGCACGCGGCGCCGCTGCGGTCGGCCGAGTTGCCGCACTACCACTGGCACCTGGAGATCCTGCCGCGGACCGCGACGCCTGCCGGGCTCGAATGGGGCGGCGGGTGCTTCGTGACGACCGTGGCCCCGGAGCAGGCCGCGGAGCACCTGCGGGGGCACGTCTAGGGCCGTTCTCGTACACCAACCGCATGCGCATCGGCATCTTCGGCGGCACGTTCGACCCCGTTCACATGGGGCACCTCATCCTGGCCGAGCAGTGCCGCGACCAGGCGGGGCTCGACGAGGTGTGGTTTCTGCCGAGCTACCACCCGCCGCACAAGGCCGCGGCCGCGGTCACGCGGTTCGAGCAGCGGTGCGACATGCTCGAACTCGCCGTCGCGGGCCACCCGGCCTTCCGCATCGAGCGGATCGAGAAGGAACTGCCCCCGCCGAGCTATACGGCCGAGACGCTGGCCGAACTCCACCGCCGCCACCCCGGCGCGGAATTCGCCCTGCTCATGGGCTCGGACGGCCTTCCCGACCTGCCCGGGTGGTACGAGCCGCAGCGGGTTATCGAGCTCGTGAGCCTTGTGGTCGTGCCGCGGCCGGGCGTGATGCTGTGGACGGCCGACCGGCTGGCGAAGGCGCTGGGCGTGGCAGCCGACGCGGTTCGGTTGCGGTACGTAGCGTGCCCGATGATCGAGATCGCCAGCCGGGAGTTGCGGCGGGCGGTGACGGACGGCATGAGCGTCCGCTACCTCGTGCCGCGGGCGGTCGAGGAGTACCTCCGCGACCGAAAGTTGTACAGTCGCTGACCATCGCAACCGAATTCTTGTTTCCGTCGCGCCCCTGTACGGGTTCCGGAAACATGTCATGCGGTTAGGCTGACGGACGTTCGCCGATGCCGCTTGCTGACACCCACGTCCACCTCCTCGCCGGCCTCGACGACGGCCCGGCGACTCTGTCCGAAGCCGTCGCGATGAGCCGGTTCCTGATCGCCGAGGGGGCCGGGCTGGCGACGGCGCTGGCGCACCAGAACCCGGACTACCCCGAGAACACGCCGGAGCGCCTGCGAGCGGCGGCGGCGGCGCTCGCGGCCGAGCTCCAGCGGAAGAAGGTGAAGCTTGCTGTTCACCCGACCGGCGAGGTGATGCTCGGCCCGGACACCCTCGCCGACTGGCACGCCGGCCGGCTCCTCACGATCGGCGACACCGGGGCTTACCTGCTGGTCGAGATGCCGCACCGCGACTTCAGAGACGTTCTGCCGCTCGCCGCGGCCGTGGCGCCGACGCGGCTCGTGATCGCGCACGCCGAACGCTACCCGCAACTGCTGTTCGACCCGCCGCGGGCGGCGGCGTGGGTCGCGTCGGGGTGCCTGCTGCAAGTCACGGCGTCGGCGCTCGCCGAACCGTGGGACGACGACATGGCTCGCGGGCTGAGGGCGTGGGCGGACGCGGGAATGATCCACGTGATCGGCTCGGACGGGCACGGCATCGACCGCCGTCGGCCGCTGCTGGCCGACGGGTATCGGGCGCTGCGGGCGCTGGCCGGCCGCGCGGCGGCGCGGCGGGCCGGCGAAGAGTGGGGCGCCGCCGTGCTGCGCGGGGAGCCGCTGCCGGTGCCGATGCCGGCGCCGCGGCGGTCGTGGTTCGCACGGGTGCTCGGAGCCTGAGTCGATGAGCCGCGCCCCGCCTCCGTAGAATCCCCTCACCACCTCTCCCGTCCCCCGCCCGCACCCCGCGGGGCCGTGGAGTACACCCCGTGGTCAACCGCGAAGAACTCGTCGTCCGGTCGCTCGGCCCGTGCCGGGTGGAGTCGCCGATGCTCCACTTGCTGAAGCGGCGCGAGCGGAGCTACTACAACGTCGACCCCACCGACCGCGTCCTGTTCGACGACACCGCCTCCGCCCTCGCCCGCCGCGGCAGCTCGCCCGACGACATCCCCGGGTTCGAGCCCGCCGGGCCACGGCCCGAAATCTACTTCGACCCGTCGAAGACGCACGCCGGCATCGTCACCTGCGGCGGCCTCTGCCCCGGGTTCAACGACGTCATCCGGGCGCTGGTGATGGAACTCCACTTCCTCTACGGCGTCCGCCGCATCAGCGGGTTCTGCAACGGTTACCAGGGGTTCATCCCCAAGTACAAGCGGCCGGTCATCGACCTGACCCCGCAGTCGGTCAGCCAGATTAACGAGGCCGGCGGCACCATCCTCGGCACGTCCCGCGGCGAGCAGAACCCCGGCGAGATCGTGGACTGCCTGGAGCGGATGGGGGTGAACGTGCTGTTCGTGGTCGGCGGCGACGGCACCCTCCGCGGGGCCCAGGCCATCTGCCGCGAGGTCGAAGCCCGCGGGCGGAAGATCGCCGTCGTCGGCATCCCCAAGACGATCGACAACGACATCAGCTTCATCGACCAGAGCTTCGGCTTCCAGACGGCGTTCTCCGTCGCCGCGGACTCGATCCACTCGGCGCACGCGGAGGCGAAGGCGTCACCGAACGGCATCGGGCTGGTGAAGCTGATGGGCCGGCACTCGGGGTTCATCGCCTGCTACGCGGCGCTGGCCCGCAACGACGCCAACTTCGTGCTCATTCCCGAGGTGCCGTTCCGGCTCGACGGCGAGACCGGCTTCCTGGCCGTGCTGCGACGCCGCGTGCAGCGGAGTGGGCACGCCGTGGTCGTCGTGGCCGAGGGGGCCGGGCAGGAGCTGATGGAATCGGCGACCGGCGCCGACGCCTCCGGGAACGCGAAACTGGGCGACATCGGAATCTTCCTGCGGAAGCAGATCACCGCGGACTTCGCGGCGGCGAACCTGGAGCTGAACCTCAAGTACATCGACCCGAGCTACTCGATCCGGAGCGTGAAGGCGAACTCGTTCGACGCCGTGTACTGCCTGCGGCTGGCCCACAACGCGGTGCACGCGGCGATGGCGGGGCGGACGGAAGTGGTGGTGAGCCGGTGGCACGGCCGGTTCGTGCTGCTGCCGATCCCGCTGGCGGTGCGCGACCGGCACACGGTGGACCCGAACGGCGACCTGTGGATGAGCGTGCTGGAATCGACCGGCCAGCCGCCGGCGTTCGGGTGAAGTTGTGCGGGAATCGAATGACAGGCCCGCGCCGGGCGTCTGTATGTCCGCACGGGGCCGGGCGGGCTAGAATCGCCCGAGCCGGCCTCACGCCCCGTTGCCGTTCCGGCGGGCGGGGCCGGACCTCAGCACCCTGGAGGACGATACGATGCGCGTGATGCTGTCGCTGGCGGCGGTGGTCGGGCTGGCCCTCACCGGGGCCAAGGCCGACGACGTGAAGTCGGGCCCGGACAAGAAGATCGGCGGCGCCTTCAACGTCAAGGCGTTCACCGGCGAGAAGGCCGGCGAGACCCTGTGCTACGTCTGCAAGTTCTCTGCCGAGCAGCGGCCGGCCGCCGTCCTGATCTTCACCCAGAAGGCCGACGAGAACGTGGCCAAGCTTGTCCAGGCCGTCGACGCCGTCCAGAAGACCAACGCCAAGCTCGGCACCTGCGTTATCGGCGTGGGCGGCGTCACCGGGTCGGACCTGGAGAAGCTCCAGACCACCCACAAGCTGACCGCCCCGCTGACCGTGGCCACCGACACCGACGGCCCCGGCGCGTACAAGCTGAACAAGAGCGCCGCCGTCACCGTGCTGGTCTACAAGCGCGGCGGCGAGATCACCCAGAGCTACGGGTTCAGCGACACGAAGTCGGCCGTCGCCAAGGCCGCCGACATCGCCGCCGCCGCCCGCACCGCCGTCGAGTAAGTGGTCGCGTGACGGCCTGTTAATCCCAGAGTCACAGAGGGCACAGAGAGAAGACAGAAGGCCGAGAGGAACACATTTTAACGAATGGTTCGATCTCTGCCTTTGGTCTTCCTCTCTGTGCCCTCTGTGACTCTGTGGTTAACCTGTCTTGAACCCGCCGATTACCTGCACGGAGGCCGCATGTCCCGCCTCGCCGCCCTGTTGCCGCTCGCGGCCCTCGCCTCCGCCGCAATTGCCCAGCCCGTCGCCGCCCCCCGCCCGCTCGACGTCAGCCCGAAGCCCGTCGCCACCGACCCCGCCGTGCGGATCGACTACGACATCGTCTACGTGCGGATGCCGCGCAAGGGCGACGCCGTCGGCACCAGCTGGGCCGAGATCGCCAACCCCACCTACACCGACCCCGGCGCCGACCTCATGCTCCTCCACCCGGACGGCACCGAGGAGGTGCTCGTACCCGGCGGCAAAGGGGCGGTCACCGACCCGGTGATTTCCTTCGACGGCGAGTGGGTGTACTACGCCTTCTTCCACGACCTCGCCGGCGGCAGCCACACGCAGGGGCCGCCCGCGGGTGCGGACATCTACAAGCTCCACCTGAAGACACGCGAGCAGCGACGCCTCACGACGCAGACGTTCACGCCGAACCTCGGCGCGGGGCCGTGGTCGAAGGACTTCCGCACCGCCGAGCCCGGCAAGAACTCGATCCCGTACGGCGTCTTCAACCTCGGCCCGTGCCCGCTGCCCGGCGGCAAGGTGATGTTCACCAGCAACCGCAACGCCTTCAAGCCGCCGAAGCGGCTGCCGCACCTGATGCAGCTGTTCGTGATGGACGACGACGGCGGCAACGTCGAGTGCGTCGGCCACCTCAACCTCGGCGGGGCGCTCCACCCCACGGTGCTGAAGGACGGCCGGGTAATGTTTAGCAGCCTGGAGAGCCAGGGGCTGCGGCACTCGATCCTGTGGGGGCTGTGGACGATCCACCCGGACGGGACGAACTGGGGGCCGCTGGTGTCGGCGTTCAACCCGGGGCCGAACCCGACCGCGTACCACTTCCAGACGCAACTGAGCGACGGCCGCGTGGTCGCCGAGGAGTACTACAACCAGACGAGCAACGGGTTCGGCTCGCTGGTGATTTTCCCGCCGGGGCCGCCGGCCGGGGAGCCGCCGTTCGGGCCGGGCTACGCCGCCGACCCGCGCAACCCCGCGCTGCAGCACGGCCGCGAGGGTGCCTCGCCGCGCGTGCGGCGGCTGCCGTTCAGCCCGGTCGGCATCGCGTCGCTCACGCCGTTCGCCCGCGCCGACGAAGGGCCGGCCGATTTTGCGTCCGGCGCCGCCGCACCGGCCCCAGTCCCCGGTTCGATCCGCCCGCGGCAGCAGCCCACCGGCCCGCGCGTCGGCAAGGTGACGCACCCGTCGGCGGCGCCGAAAAACCACCTGCTGCTGGCGTGGTCGGCCGGCCCGGTGAACGGCGGGTACACGGTCCACGTCCCCGCGGTGGACAGCGGCATCTACCTGCTGAAGGACGGCAAGGCCATCGACGAGCCGGGCCGGCTGCTGAAGATCAAGGACGACCCGCGCTACAACGAGCACTGGCCGCGGGCCGTCGTGCCGTACTCCGCCGTCCACGCCGTAAAGGAGCCCGCCCGGCTGCCGACGCTCGCCAACGACGGCCGGCTGTCCAGGCACCTGCCGGCCGGGACGCCGTTCGGGCTGGTCGGCACGTCGAGCCTGCTCAAGCGCGAGAGTTACCCGAACGGCGTCGTGAAGGGCGTGACCGCGGTCGCGGCCGACGCCACCGGCTACGCCGACCTGGGGGCGTTCAACTCGGCCGAGCTTCCCGCCGGCAACTGGTTCAACCAGGGGGCCGACGCCGGCCGCTACAGCAACGCCGACGTTCACGCCGTGCGCATCCTCATGATGGAGCCGATGACCGACCGGCCCGTCGGCCCCGCGAGCGGCCGCACGTTCCGCAGCCACGCCACGGAACGGCTGCGGATCCTGGGCGAAATCCCGGTGCGGAAGTTCGTCGATGGCAAGGAGCCGCTCGACCCCGACGGCAACCCGGACACGAGCTTCCTGGCGAAGATTCCGGCCGACGTGGGGTTCACGTTTCAGACCCTCGACCGGCACGGCATGGTGCTGAACATGGCCCAGACGTGGCACCAGGTGCGGCCCGGCGAGATCCGCAACGACTGCGGCGGGTGCCACGCCCACAGCCAACGGCCGACGCCGTTCGAGACGACCGCCGCGGCCCGCCCCGACTACGACGTGTTCGACCTGACCCGCGGCACGCCGCTGGTGACGAGCCGGGCGAACGATTCGTCCGGCAAGCGCTGGGACGACACGGCCGAGAGCGGATTGAAGACCGCGGCCGGAGTCGTGGACGTGGAATACTTCCGCGACATCAAGCCAATCCTTGACCGCAGCTGTGCCGCGTGCCACACGGCGACGGCCGGAAAGGCCGCGGGGAACCTCGTGCTCGACGACGCCAAGACGGTGAGCCTGCCGGACTGTGACGACGTGCCCGGCACCTACTACCGGCTGGCGATGGACGGGGCGGCGCGGTTCGGCCACAAGCCGCTGACCGAGTCGTGGCGGCTGCCGAACGCCTCGCGGTACGTGCGGATGTTTCAGTCGCGCCGCAGCCTGATCGTGTGGAAGGTGTTCGGCCGGCGGCTCGACGGCTGGAGCAACGACGACTTCCCGACCGAGACCGAGCCCGGCAACCCGCGCACGCTGAGTTTGAAGGGGGAGCCAGTGGCGAATACCGTCGCCAACCGCAACCGCGCCGACCTGGACTACGTCGGCAGCGTGATGCCGCCGCCCGACGCGGTGAGGTCGGGGAAGGTGAAGGCGCTGACCGAGGAGGACCGCTTGACGCTGGTCCGCTGGATCGACCTGGGCTGCCCGATCGACCTGGACCGCAACGGCCGCGGCTGGCTCGCCGACGACCAGCGGCCGACGCTGACCGTAGCCCTGCCGCGAGCCGGGGCGAATCCGCCGCTGTCGCGGCTACTGATCGGGGCGTACGACACCGTCGGGCTCGACTCGACCGGCTTCACCGTGACCGCCGACGTGGCGATCGACGGGGCGGCGGCGGGGACGAACCTGGCGCCGCGGTTCCGCCCCGCGGGGCCGGGTGTGTGGGAGCTGCCACTGACTGCCCCGCTGACCACGCCGCGGGCGACGCTGACCGTCGCGGTGCGGGATCGCGTCGGGAATGTGACGCGCGTCGAGCGCGGGTTCAGCGCGGGCCAGTAACCGAGTCT
Source organism: Gemmataceae bacterium (assembly GCA_046350095.1). Taxonomy (GTDB): domain Bacteria; phylum Planctomycetota; class Planctomycetia; order Gemmatales; family Gemmataceae; genus Urbifossiella. The sequence goes on along the minus strand of JAXMBA010000004.1, from coordinate 932,276 downwards.
CACTTCGGCGGCCCGAGCCGGAAGCCGGAGTGAAAGGCACGAACGAGTAGGTCCAACCCGCCGAGGCTGCGGTGGTCGGGGTAGCGGTGCGCCGCTGCACCAACCTCATCGGGATCGACCAGGGCCGGATTGAGGATGAACCGACCGAGGAACTGGGCGTACTCGAGTCGGCCGCCAAGGACGAACCGCAACTTCTTTCCGCACGTACTCGCCGGGTTCGCGTCTGTTCCCGGTGCCGGTAGTTGCCGCTGCGCCGCACCGAGCGTGTCCGCGACGAACTCACTGTCCGCCGGCCCCAGCTCGTCCCAGGCTAGGACGGCGGCGCAGAGGCGCAGCCAGACGAGCCACGGCTGGTCCTTTCGGTCCGGTTTAGCGCCGGGCCGATCGGCCCGGGTCACCCGCGCGAGGTACTTCCGGAGTACCTCGACGGCGCTTGCCCGATCCCCCTCCCGCGTCAGGCCGAGTGCCAGCAGGTTGACGGCGTCGGCGTCGGCGTCCGTCAGCCACTGGTTCGGGTTCGCGACCGCCTTCCAGCCGGCCCTCACCCGATTCTCGGCGAGCCACCCCCGGACCTGAACGCGCTCCTTGTCGGAGGAGTCGAGGGCGTCGGCCGCCCGGAAGTACGCCCCGCACTGCCGCGGGCTCGTGAGGAGCCCGCGCTCCTCCAGCGCCGCGACCACCGGCCCGGTACTCGCCGGAGGCTCCACCTTCTTGTCGTTCAGCCTGTAGCCGGCCGCGGCGAAAACCGCATCGTAGGCCGCGACCGCGTCGCGCGCGTCGGTGACGGCGAGGCGTGCGGCGAGGTCGGCGTTGGGGTCGTACAGGTAGGTCACGCGGGCCGTGTCGAGCGCGTCGTGGCAGGCCAGGTACCTGCGGTAGCTCGCGGCGGCGGTATCGAGCTCCTTCACCCGGCCCCGGCGTGCCTCGTGGAGGTCGGTCACGCGCTTCTGCTTGTCCGAGGCGACCCAGGTGCCGACCGCCGCCACCAGAACGTTGGGGGCCGGGTAGTCGGCCTTCTCGAGCGCCTCCAGGTCGTTCGTGATGGCCGCCAGTGCGCGGGCCCGCGCGTCCGGGTCGGGGTCGACGGTGGCGTCGGGCGGCTTGAGCCGCTCGTGTGCGGTCATGTTCGCCAGGTGCTCGGCGAACCAGTAGTGGGTGTACAACACGGGCGCCCAGACCCCCACGGTCCCGACCGCGAGCAGGGCCAGGGCGGTCGTCAGCGTGGAGACCGCCCTCGACTTTCGCGCCGCCGACTCGGCGGCCCGCCGGGCCTTCTCGGCGGTCGACCGGATGTACGCGCGGAGGGTGTCGAGGAACTCCTCGACCGTCGGCCGCCGGGCCGGGTTCCGGGCCAGACACCGCTCGGCCAGCCGGACCAGCGACGGGTAATTCTCCCGCTCCGCGCGAAGCCCTTCGAGGGCCGGGCCGGTCGCACACGTCCTGGCGGCCTCGAGCATCTGACTCCTCGTGCCCCGGTACGTCGGTCGGCCGGTCAGGACGTGGCACATCATGCCGCCGAGGGCGAACACGTCGGACCCCGGGCCGACCGCCGCCCGGTCGTTCTTGGCCTGCTCCGGCGGCATGTACGCCGGCGTCCCGCCGAGGTTGTCGCGGCCGGCCGCGTCGCCCGCGGCCAGCGACACGCTCAGGCCCCAGTCGATGACCTTGGTCTCGTACCGGGTTTCGGGCGACGCCCCGGTGATGACGTTGTCCGGCTTGAGGTCGAGGTGAAGGCACCCGGCCGCGTGCGCCACCGCCACCGCCTCGGCCACCCGCCCGAGGACCACCAGCCAGTCGTTCACCGCGTCCGGAGACGGCCGCAGGTCGTCGGCCCACCCGCCGGCCAGTTGCTCCGCAAGCGTTTTCCCGGCGACGTACTCGAGTGCCAGGTAAGGTGTCGGCGCGGGCCGGTCGTGAAGCCACCAGGTGTCGTAGACCGCCGGGATCCCCGACTGCTGGAGCCCGGCCAGCCGCTCGCCCTCCTGTCGCAGCCGGTCCACGTCCTTCCGGGCCGGGGGCGCCGGCTCGCTCGCCGGCGACACGGCGAACTGGTCGCGGATGAGTTTGAGGGCGACGAGCCGGTTCAGCCCGGTCTGCCGGGCGAGGTAGACGACCCCCATCCCACCGAGTCCGATCGGGAGGCCGTGGTTCTCGAGGGTGTACCCGGGGATGTCGGGCCGTGGCCGGTCGAACCACGTCTGTATCCACTCGCAGACCACGCAGTCGGGCTCGTCCTCCACGTGCTCCCGGAGCCCGGCCGCGGCCGGGTCGGTTGCGGCCGCCGGGGGGCCCATGACGACGGCCGGGGCCGGGTGCGTCTCGGGGACGAGTGGCATGGGCGGCCCGTCATTTCGGGATCAGGGGGCGGAACGGTTTCAGCACGGCCTGGACCGCCAGGGCGTCGAGGCCGGTCGCGCGGCACAGTTCCTTCACTTCTTTCCCGTCCAGGTACTGCCACCGCACGATCAGAAGCGCCCGAGCCCCGAGTGGGGCCAGGGCGGCAGCGATCGGGCCGACCCGCCCGCCGGTCCCGTCCCGCCGGCTGAGCCGTTCGACGACCAGCCGGTTGGCGGTGAGCGCCCGCAGTCGCGAGAGCACGTGCGCGTCGAACCGGGTCAGCCGGTCGCCCGCCCACCCCTGCAGGAAGTAGGCACGGAGCCTGGCGTCGGCGTACCACCCGGCCAACAACCCGCCGAGTTCCGTGGCGACGGCCGTCACCTCGCCCGCCGTCGTGGTCGTCCCGAGCCGGGCGGCCAGCGGCTCCAGGGCGGGTCGGATTGCGGGGGGCACGTCGTCCGGGAGGCCGCGTGTCAACCGGCCTCGCAGCCAGTCCTGGATCACCCGGGGCGGTACACGACTCGCCGCGGCGGCCGCCCCGGGAGTCGCCCCGGCGGCCACGCGCGTGAGGAACTCGCTCCCGACTCGCCCCTCCCGACCGAGGCCGACGAGGACCGCGACGTACAGGTCGCGGGCGAACTCCGGCACCGCCCCGAAGCGCACCTCCCACAACGCGCGGGCGGTGCCCGGGAGCCGCTGCTGGAACTTCCGCGCGGCCCGCTTGAAGCGACTCGTCAGACTCGTCACCGACGTCACCGACCGGGGCCCCGAACTGGCGACGGGGGCCACGACGCCCGGGGTGTGCGGGGCGGGGGCCGGCGCCGACAGGTCGGCGATCCCGTCCTTCCCGGACCAGCCGAGGGCCTTCGTCGAGTACAGCAGGCGGCGGTTCTCGGCTTCGGTCCGCCACAGTGCCGCCCGCAGCGCGAGCGCCTGCTCGAGGCGGTTCAGGTCGGGCATCCGCAGCGCCGGGCTGCTGAACAGTTCGGTGATCGAGTCACCCGCGAACACGATCGACCCGGACGACCCGTTTCCCCCGCCGTGTGGGTCGTGCGTCCGCCCCGGCGAGTCGCTGAACAGAGACTGGAAGTCGTACAGAAGCGTCTTCCGGGAGTGGTCGATGACGGCGTTCCGGGTGAGGCGTGCGACGCGGGGCGCGAACCCGCGGGTCGGGTCCCAGAGCATCGCCGGGCGGAGGCACAGGAACGGCCGGCGCTCCAGCATCCGGCGGAGGTTCCGCAAGACTTGCGGGGTGACCGCGTCCGGGTCCGCGCCACAGGCCTCGACCAAGTCCCACACCATCGGCTCGAAGTGGGCGGTGACTACATCCGCCGCGGTGGTCCGGGCCGCCGCGGTGGCGTACGGGTCGGTGACCACCTCGAACAGGCTGGCGGCGGCCGGCGGCTCGGTCAGCCGGCGCCGGGGGTTCGTGGGACCGGGGGGTGGGGTGGGGGTCATGCCTGCGCTCCTGGGGCACGGGGCGGTTCGCCCGCGCGCCCGGGAAACGCTGCCATGTCACGCGGTCGGGGGCGGAAAATCAAGAAAAAAGAAATCGCGCCGCGGCGCGGAATTTCGGCCGCGCCGCGACGCGCGGCCGCGGTGCATGGGTGAGAGACAACCGGCAACACGCCGGCTCCTCACCGAGGACTTGCTCATGACTCGCAAGCTGTTCACCGTGGTGGCCGGGATGCTCGTCGCCGTCGTCGGGTTCGTCTCGTCCGCGGGGGACGCCGCCGCCGGCGCCGTGAACGGGCCGTCGAGTGGCGTTCACAAGGCCAACGCCAGCACCACGAGCACCCACCGGGTGGAGTTCCGCGCGGACCAGCGGGCCGTGGTGTCCGTCATCGGCGACGGCGACACCGACCTCGACATCCAGGTGCTCGACGCCCAGGGGAACGTCGTCGCGTCCGACTTCAACCTCGACGACGTCGCGAGCGTGAAGTGGGTGCCGGCGAAGACCGGCGTGTACACCATCAAGGTCATCAATCGCGGCAACGTCTGGAACCGCTACATCCTGACGCACAACTGAGACCGGGGTCGGGGCCCTCGGCCCGCGGGCACGCCCGCGGGCCGTTCTCTCATTCCGCGCGGGCGAATACACTTCCTCCACCCGCACGGAGCTCTCCGATGCCCCGCGTCCGACTCGCCGTAGCGCTCGCCGCGCTCGCGGCCGCAGTGTTCACCGTCGCCGGCATTCCCAGCGCCGACGCCCAACTCAAAAAGAAGGCCGCCCAGCCGGCGCAGCCCAAGGCCGCCCCGAAGGAGCCGCCGGCGACCGACCCCGCCAGCATGAAAGTCGCCAAGGGCTTCAAGGTCGAGCTCCTCTACACCGTCCCCAAGGCCGCGCAGGGGTCGTGGGTCGCGCTGTGCGTCGACCCGAAGGGCCGGCTCGTCACGTCCGACCAGTACGGGGCGCTGTACCGCATCACGCCGCCGCCGCTGAACGGGAAGGCGGCCGACACGAAGGTCGAAAAGCTGCCGGTGGACATCGGCATGGCGCAGGGGCTGCTGTACGCCTTCGACGCGCTGTACGTCGTCGTCAACCACAACGAGAAGGGCGGGCTGTACCGCGTCACCGACACGAACGGCGACGACGTGCCCGACCGCGTGCAGTTGCTGCGGAAGTTCGAGGGCTACAAGAACGGCGGCCTCGGCGAGCACGGCCCGCACGCCGTGCTGAAGCACCCCGACTGCAAGCGCCTCACCGTGGTGTGCGGCAACCAGACGGCCCTCACCAAGTACGACACCACGCGCGTGCCGCCGGTGTGGGGCGAAGACCACCTCCTGCCGCGGCTGCCGGACGGCAACGGGTTCATGGCGAACGTACTCGGGCCGGGCGGGGCCATCTACAACGTGTCGCCCGACGGCACCAACTGGGAGCTGTTCAGCGTCGGCTTCCGCAACCAGTACGACGCCGCGTACAACCAGGCCGGCGACCTGTTCACCTACGACGCCGACATGGAGTGGGACTTCAACACCCCGTGGTACCGCCCCACCCGCGTGTGCCTGGTCACCAGCGGGAGCGAGTTCGGCTGGCGGAACGGCGCCGGCAAGTACCCGCCGTACTACCTCGACAACCTGCCGGGCGTGGCGAACATCGGCCCCGGCTCGCCGACCGGCGTCGCGTTCGGCTACGGGGCCCGCTTCCCGGCCCGCTACCAGCAGGCGCTGTTCATCTGCGACTGGAGCTACGGCAAGCTCTACGCCGTCCACCTCGCGCCGGAGGGGAGCGGCTACAAGAGCGAGATCGAGGAGTTCATCACCGGCACGCCGCTGCCGCTGACCGACCTCGTGGTGAGCCCGGCCGACGGCGCGATGTACTTCACCATCGGCGGCCGCCGCACCACCAGCGGCCTGTACCGCGTGACGTACACCGGCGAGGGTGTCGAACCCGTCCAGCCGCGCCGCGGCGACGGCCCCGCCGGGGTGTCCCGCGCCGACCGGCTGGCGGTCGAGCAGTACCACGCGAAGCAGGCGCCCGAGGCGGTGCCGGCGGCGTGGAAGTTGCTCGACTCGAAGGACCGATTCGCCTCGTTCGCCGCCCGCGTGGCCCTGGAACACCAGCCGCCCGCGGCGTGGGCCGACAAGGCACTCGCCGAGGCCGACCCGCTCAAGGCCATCCCCGCCCTGCTGGCGCTGGCCCGGGTGAGCGCCCAAGACCCGTTCCACCGCGCCCCCGGCGCCGCCCCGCCGAACGCCGAACTTCGCGGCAAGCTCCTCGCCGCGCTCGGCCGCATCGACCTCGCCAAGCTCGACGACCCGGCGAAGCTCGACCTGCTGCGGACGTACCAGGTCGTGCTGAACCGATTCGGCAAGCCCGACGCCGCCGACGTGGCCGCGCTGGCGGCGCGGCTCGACGCGCACTTCCCGGCGAAGACCCGGGCGGTGAACGCCGAACTTTGTCAGGTGCTGGTCTACCTCGAAGCCCCGAGCGCCGCGGCGAAGACGATGAAGCTGCTGTCGGAGGCGCCGTCGCAGGAGGAGCAACTCGACTACCTCCGCGCCCTCCGCGTGCTCCGCACCGGCTGGACGCCCGACCTGCGGCAGCAGTACTTCACGTGGTTCCTGCGGGCGGCCAACTTCCGCGGCGGAAACAGCATGGCCGGGTTCATCCGGCGCATGAAGGCCGACGCCGTCGCCACGCTCACGCCCGCCGAGGCCACCGCGCTCAAGCCGATCATCGACGCCCAGCCTGGCGCAGTTCGCATCCCGGAGGAGGCGCCGCGGCCGTTCGTGAAGGCGTACACGATGGCCGACCTGGCGCCGGCGCTGGAGAAGGGGCTCGCCGGCGGCCGCGACTTCGAGAAGGGCCGCCGGCTGTTCGGCGCCGCCAAGTGCTTCGCCTGCCACCGCTACGACAACGAGGGCGGCAGCTACGGCCCCGACCTGTCGGGCGCGGCCGGCCGGTTCAACGCCCGCGACCTGCTGGAGTCGATCGTGGACCCGAACAAGGAGATCAGCGACCAGTACGCGGCCGTGGAGATTCGTACGGCCGACGACCGGGTGATCGTGGGCCGCATCGTGAACCTGAACGGCGACGTCGTGAAGGTGAACACGAACATGCTCGACCCGAACGCGCTGGCCGACGTGAACCGCAACAACATCGAGAGCATGCGGCCGTCGCGGCTGTCGATGATGCCGGCGGGCCTGCTCGACACGCTGAAGGAGGACGAGGTGCTCGACCTGATGGCGTACCTGCTGTCGCGCGGCGACCGCACGGCGCCGGCGTTCCGGAAGTGACCAACGAGAAAGCCCACCCGTGAGAGCGGGTGGGCTTTCTCGTTCACATCAGCGTCCGAGTTAGGACCGCGCTCCGGCGCCGGCGTCGTCGAGCACCTCGCGGATGACACGCCGGAGCAGTTGGCCCATCGTCATGCCGCGCTGGCGCGCGGCAGCCTCCAACTCGACCGCTTGCCACTTCGGCAGCAGCAGCGGGAGTTCCACCACCTCCTGATCCTGGCGCGTCATGCCGGCTTCGAGGAGCGGATGCACGGGGTCACCTGTCCTGGGATTCATGGGTGCAGGCCGGGGCCGATCGTCCGGAACTTCCGGACGTGTGCGAGTAACTGGCGTTCCGGGAGTGGAGGAGGCACCGAAGCGGCAGTCTTCGTTATCAAATTCAGAAAGCAATGCCGGTGCCGGACCGGGAATATCCACGTCTTGACGCCGCAAGTCGCTTTCTAGTCGGCAGATAAAGCCGCTGTCAAAAAATTGGCCGGCTCGGCGAGTCGCGCACGGGCTGAGCAAGATTGCACCGCACGTGGCACAACATACAGGCTGCCGGAGTGTGAGCCTGGAGTCCGGTCGGTTGGAAGCCGACGCCGGGTCAGGCGCCGCCGAGTTTCTCGCGCCGGGCGTGGTCGAGCAGCGGTTGGATGATCCCGTCCATCTCGCCGGCCATGACGCTGTCGAGTTTGTACAGCGTGAACTCGATGCGGTGGTCGGTGACGCGGTTCTGCGGGAAGTTGTAGGTGCGGATGCGGGCGTTCCGGTCGCCGGTGCCGATCAGACTCTTGCGCATGTCCGACCGTTCCTTGTGCAGCTTCTCCTGCTGCCGCTCGAAGAGCCGGCTCCGGAGGATGCGCATGGCCCGGTCGTAGTTCTTCCCCTGGCTCCGCTCGTCCTGGCACTTCACCTCCATCTCGTCGGGCGTGCCCTTCTTGTACCAGATGCGGACCGCGCTCTCCGTCTTGTTGACGTGCTGCCCGCCGGCGCCGCCGGCCCGCATCCGCTCCCACTCGATGTCCTCGGGCCGGATCGTCACCTGCACCTCGTCCGGCTCGGGCAATACGGCCACCGTCGCGGCCGAGGTGTGGATGCGGCCCTGCGTCTCGGTGGCCGGCACCCGCTGCACGCGGTGCCCGCCGCTCTCGTACCGCAGCCACCGGAACACCTCGTCCCCCTTCACCCCGAAACTCACCTCTTTGAACCCGCCGGCCTCGCCGGGGTGGTAGGAGATCTCCTCGACCGCCCACCCCTTGATGCGGGCGTAGCGGGTGTACATCTCGTAGAGGTTGCCGGCGAAAAGTGCGGCCTCGTCGCCGCCGGTGCCGGCGCGGATTTCGACGATGAGCGTGTCGAAGTCCTCGCCCGGGTCCACGAGGAGTTGGTCCTCGACCTTGGCGAGGAGGGCGTCGCGCCTGGGGCGGAGCTGCGACAGTTCTTCCTCGGCGAGCGGGGCCATGTCGGCGTCGGCGAGCAACGCCTCGGCCCCGCGGATGGCCGCCTCGGCGTCCAGCAGTTCCTGGTACGGGCGGACCTGCTTGGTGAGCGCGGCGAGTTCCTTGGCGACGGCGGAGAAGCGGGCGTGGTTGCCGGCCACGTCGGGGTCGGCCATCTGGGCTTCGAGCTCGCGGAACCGGGCGAGCTTCAGGTCCATCGCGGGAATCATGGGTGCCGTCCCAGGGGCGAGAAGACTTTTGATAGGACAACAGGACGAGCAGGGTGCCGAACCCTTGCTCGGTTCGGCATCCTGCTCATCCTGTTATCCTGTCAAAAATGCCTGGCCGAACCGCCGGCTTACTTCTTCTGCCCGTAGCCGACCTTCTTGTACTTGTTCTGGAACTTCTCGACGCGGCCGGTGGTGTCCACGAACTTCATCTTGCCGGTGAAGAATGGGTGGCTGGCGCTCGAGATTTCGACCTTGTACAGCGGGTACTCGTTGCCGTCGGTGTGCTTGATCGTCTCGTCGGTCTCGACGCAGGACCGCGTGAGGATGGACACGTTCGCCGACACGTCGTGGAACACGACCGGGCGGTAGTTCGGGTGGATACCCTTCTTCATGGCTCGGCTCCGGGGGCTCGGGTGAGACTCGTTATCGTAGGAAGTCGCGCCCGGCCCGGCGAGTCGGGCGGCCTCGTACTCTCGCCTTGACCCGCCGCCGGGGCCGCGGTATCCCCCGCCCCGGGGGACTCTCTGGGGGCGACATGCCGATCACGACCCGCGGCCGCCGGCCGCGGCTGCCGGACCTGTTCGCCGCGGCGATGGTCGTCGCCCTCGCGGCGGCGGTCGGCTGCACCCCCCGGTCGTTCACCAACCCGCCGACCAACCTCCTCGACAGCAGCTGGTACAACCGCGTCGCACCGCCCGACCCGTACCCCGACCCGGACACCACCCTGTCCGATGGCCTCGCGTCCGTGTTCGGCAACGGGACCATGCCGGCCCCGGCCCCCGGCCGGGCGCAGAACATCCTGGTCATCTCCGGCGGCGGCAAGTACGGCGCCTACGTCGCCGGCGTCCTGTGCGGGTGGACGGAGAACGGCAGCCGCCCGCAGTTCGACGTCGTCACCGGCATCAGCAGCGGCGCCCTCATCGCGGCGATGGCGTACCTGGGGCCGCAGTACGACGCCCGCCTCGCCCGCGAGTTCAACAACGTCGAGCAGCGCGACATCCTCAAATTCCAGCCGGTCCGCGGGCTGCTGTTCAACCGCGGCCTGGCCAGCTCCGCCCCGCTCCGCGAACTGCTGGAGCGGAACCTCGACGAGCAGGCGTTCCAGGACATGTGCGCCGCCCACCGGGCCGGCCGCCGGCTGTTCGTCGCGACCGTCAGCCTGACGACGCAGCGGGCCGTGGTGTGGGACGTGGGGGCGGTGGCGACGAGCGGCCGGCCGGACGCCCGCGAGCTGGTGAACAAGATCCTGGTCGCGTCCTGCTCGATCCCGGGGTTCATGCCGCCGGTCGAGTTCGACATCGAGCTGAACGGCGTCCGCTACCGCGAGATGCACGTGGACGCCGGGAACGTCATCCAGGCGTTCATCCAGACGCCGCGCGGTCTGCCGCCGACGTCGAACGTGTACGTCATCGCGTCCGGGAAGATCTACCGCGACCCGCTCGACGAGAGCCCGCGGTTCCTGAAGGTGCTGGCGGCGTCGGTGTCGAACACGATGTACGCCCTGTTCCGCGAGAGTGCGTACAAGATGTACGCGTTGTGCGCGGTGACCGGGGCGAACTTCCACCTGAACGCCGTGCCGACGACGCTGAAGATCGAGCCCGGGAGCATGACGTTCAAGAAGGAGGAGATGCGCCTCCTGTTCGGCGTCGGCCGGCAGGCGGCCGTGGGAGGCGTGCCGTGGCGGCGGACGCCGCCGGCCAGTCAGCCGGGCGAGACGATGGTGCCGCGGACCGGGCTGGAGTACACCGCCGAGGGATGCGGCCCGTGGCAGGGCCGGCCCGCCGCTCCCGTGCCCAGCCCGTGACGCCACGGCGCCCCCCACGGGCTTAACGCCCTCCACCCGCCGGGCTGCCTACTGGTTACGCACCCGCGCCGCCGTTCGGGCCGTGGGGCGAACGTGGGCCGTCTGCCCAACCCGTGCCCACGCCGGCGGTTAGTGTCAGGCCGTCGTGGAGGGTGCGGCGCGGCACGCCAACTGCGTTGCCCTTCGTCGTTCTCCCCCTCTTCGACCTCTCGATTCCGCCCCGGCCCCGCCGGCCGGGTTCGCACGTATTCCGAGGCGACATGCACAGCAACGGCAGCAGCCCGCGGTTCGGGTTCCTCATCGACATGGACGGCGTCCTTTACCGCGGCCCCGCGCTCATCCCCGGCGCCGACCGGTTCGTCGCCGGCCTGCGCGACAACGACATCCCGTTCCTGTTCCTCACCAACAACAGCCAGCGCACCCGCCGCGACGTGGCCGCCAAGCTCGCCCGCATGGGCGTGGACGTGGGCGAGGAACACGTCTTCACCAGCGCCATGGCGACGGCCCGCTTCCTGGCGCAGCAGAAGCCCGAGGGCACCGCGTTCGTGATCGGGGAAGGGGGGCTGCTGACCGCGCTCCACCAGCACGGCTACGCCGTGGTCGATCACGACCCTGACTACGTGGTCGTGGGCGAGGGGCGGACGTTCAACCTGGAGCAGGTCGAGGCCGCGGTGCGGATGATCCTCGGCGGCGCGAAACTGATCGCCACGAACCTCGACCCCAACTGCCCGACGCAGGCCGGGGTGCGACCCGGGTGCGGGGCGATGGTGGCGATGCTGGAGACGGCGACGGGCGTGAAGGCGTTCAGCGTGGGGAAGCCGAGCCCCGTGATGATGCGCGCGGCCCGCAAGGAACTCGGCCTCCGCACCGACGAGACGGTGATGGTCGGCGACACGATGGAGACGGACATCCTGGGCGGCGTGCAGCTGGGGTTCCATACGGTGCTGGTGTTCAGCGGCGGCACGAAGCCGGACGACCTGCCGCGGTACACCTACCGGCCGGAGACGGCGGTGCCGTCGCTGGCCGAGCTGGCGGACATGTTGGAGGCGAACGACTGGCGGCCGCCGTGGCGGCCGGGCGCCGCGCCCGGCGCGGACGGCGGTGGGGGTGTGACTCGGCGGGCCGACCGCCGTGCGGCCTCGGGCGACACTCAGAAGTGCGTCGCCCGAGGCCGCACGGCGGTCGGCCCGCCCGGGCGCGGTTGCGTACGGGCCAACGGAGGGAGTATGCTGCGCGTTATAAAACGACGGGGCCGAGCAGTCGAGGAGCCGTCATGCGCCGTCCGACCACCGCCAGCACCATCCTGCTCACCGCCCTGATGACGCTCGCCGGGTGCGGGAAGAAGCCGCAGCCTGCCCCCGGCCCGGAACCCGAAGCCGCCCCGTCCCGCCCGTCGCCCGACGTGACGCCGCCGCCGAAAGAGCCTTCACCCCCCGCGCCGGCGCCCGAAGCCACGCCGCCGAGCCCGATCCCGCCGTTCGTCGCCTACGGGCCGATGCCCGCGCCGATGACTGGGCCGATGCCGGTCGCGCCGATGCCGGCCGACCCGGGGAAGGGGGTCGCCGCACAGCCGCCCGTCCCGCCACCCGCTTTCCCACCCCCGCCGCCCGAGCTGAAGGACAAAGACAAGGACAAGGGCGGCAGCACCTCGGTGAAGGCCGAATGGCCGAAGACGATCAACGGCCGCACGCTCGCCGAAACCATCCGCGACACCCGCGACCTGGATCCGGCCGTCCGCGAGCGGTCGCTGCGGACCATCCCCGGCTTCGGCCCCGAGATCGTCCGCAAGGAGAAGGAGTGGCCCAAAGCGGTGCTCGAACGGATGACCGCCGACAAGGAGCGCGACCCCGGCGTCCGCGCCGGCGCGTACGAGGCCGTCGGCGCCGTCGGGCTGGAGAAGGACGCGGACGTGAAGGAGGCCGTCCGCATCCTGTTCCTGGCCGCCGAGCAGGGGGCCAGCGGCGGCGGCGCCCGCCTCCACGCCATCCAGACGCTGGCCGCGTTCGGGTCGAAGGCCGAGGGGGCGGTCAACTACCTCGTCGGCCCGCCGATGACCGACTTCGCCTACGAGACGCGGCGGTCCGTCGCGTTCACCCTCGGCCGCATCGCCCTCAACGACCACTCCGGCCCGAGCGCGCGGGCGCAGGAGGCGCTGTTCAAGCTCGCCGCCGACCACAGCGCCCCGGTGCGGATGGAGGCGTACCAGTCGCTCGTCATCCTCGGCCCGCCGCTCGCCCCGCGCGACCCGAAGGCGCCGCCGCTGAAGGAACTGAAGGCCGACCCCCCGCGGTCCGAGGAGCGGGTCGCGGCCTACGTCGCCAGCATCAAGAAGCGGCTGGCCCCGGCCCCGGCGCCGAAGACCGGCGAGACGCCGTCGCCGACCGGCGTGGTCGAACGCGACAAGCAGGTGGAGATCATGGCCCGGCTGGTGTTGATGCGGTACGAGCCGAAGGAACTGAATGACGAGAACCTGTCGGCCGTGGCGAAGTACGCGAACGACAAGGAGGTCGGCCCGCGGCTCCAGGCGCTGAACGTCCTCGGCATCATGGGACCGGCGGCGGCCCGCAAGATCGACGACGTGGTGAAGGCACTGACGGCCGAGGACGCCGACGTGGTCGTCGCCGCCATCACGACGCTGGTGCAGTTCGGCCCGACGAGTAAGGCGGCGATCCCGGCCGTGGAGCGGCTCCGCACCCGCGGCACCACCGACGAAGAGAAGAAGTACTGGCAGAAACTGACCGACGACGCCGTGAAGGCCATCCGCGACACGGAGAAGAAGGACAAGAAGCCGTAGAACCGCGGCGCCCCATTCCCCCAGCCGAGGGACGACCCGTGACCCCCGCCGAGCCGCCCGTCCGCCCCACTGACGCCGCCCGCGGGTCGGTGCGGCCGTTCCTCGTCGTCATCGGCGTGACCATCGTCGTACTGGTCCTGGGGGGCGTCTTCCTCGCGACCAGTGCCCATCGCGCCGCCAAGCCGTCGTTCTCATTCGTCGGCTCCTCGATCAAGCCGACGAGCGGGGAAGCCCGTGTGGCCAGCGCCCCGGCCGCGAATGCCGACCTCTTCCGCGCGCAGGCCGAGGCGCAGGGCGCCGGGCAGGCGCCGCCCGCGGTGCCCGCCGGGCAGCCGAAGGCCGAGCCGGTCGACCGTAAGATCGTCTACACCGCGCAGCTCGACCTCGTAGTCAAGAGCCTCGACGCCGCCGACAAGCAGGTCGACGAGTTGCTCGCAGCGAACGGCGGCCGGCTCGTCAGCTCCGAGTCGCGCGGCGACGCCGGCAGCAAGCGCACCGCGACGTACAAGCTCGAAGTCCCCTCCGGCAAGTTCCGCACGTTCATGTCCGGGCTGCGGCCGCTCGGCGTCCCCGAGCGCGACAAGGTCGATTCCGACGACCTGACCGACGAGTTCGTGGACATCCAGATCCGCGTGAAGCACCTGAAGGCCGAGGAGGAAAACCTCCTGAAACTGCTGACCGAGCGCGCCCGGTCGGTGGAGGAGTCGCTGGCCATCCGCCGGCAGATGCTGCCGATCCGCGAGCAGATCGAGAAGGCCGAGGGCCGCCAGAAGTACATCGAGGCGAGGGCGGCGTTCTCGACGGTGACGCTGAAGCTGCGCGAGGAGGCGAACTACGTCCCGCCGACGGCCGACCCGCCTCCGACGCCGCCGACGTTCGGCGACCGCGTGGCGGCGACGTTCGGGAGCTCGTGGAGCCTGCTGGTAGCGGTCGGCGAGTGGATCGCGCTCGTCGGCGTGGCGGTCGGCCCGTGGCTGCCGTTCGTGCTGCCGCTGGTGTTCGCGGGCGTGTGGGTGTCGCGCCGCCGCACGGCCGGCCGGGCGACGCCGCCGGCGTGAGTCACTCGCCGTACTCGTCCTGCCACTCCTCGTACCACGCCATCTGGATGGCCTCCAGCAGCTTCTCCTTGGACGCCTCCGGCTTCCCCTCGAAGCCGTCGAGTGCCAGCACGTGCTTGTGCAGGTCGGTGAACCGCATCGTCAGCGGATTCAGCTTGCCGAACTTCTCGAACAGCCGTTCGCCGACCTCGCGCGAGTCGTGCCACGTCATCGGGTAACCCTCGGGGTGGGCGGCGCGGCCGCCCGTGCGGCTTAGGTGTATCGACTGCTGAGCCGGCCGCCGGGCGCGGCGTGCTCGCCGCCGGTCGTCCCGTGACCACGCGACCCCGCGACTCGTGCCGTCAGCCTGCGTTTTCCAGCCATTTCCAGCGCACATCGGGCCGGCACCGGACTTGCCAGAGCTGCTCTGACCCTCACCGTCACCGCGCCGGCCACCGGCCGGCGTCGTCGCCTTGGAACACGCCGCACGCGGCCGGACTCCCGGAGACGCCCCATGAGACGTAAGTCGGGCTTCACTCTGATCGAACTGTTGGTGGTCATCGCCATCATCGCCGTGCTCATCGGGCTGCTGCTGCCGGCGGTTCAGAAGGTCCGCGAGGCCGGCGCCCGCGCCCAGTGCACCAACAACCTGAAGCAGATCGGGCTCGCCGTCCACGGCTACCACGACGGCCAGGGGGTGCTCCCGAACATGAGCTTCTGCGGCGGCGGGTGCGAGGACACGAACCCCGGCATGCAGAACATCTTCTACCGCTTCCGCCACTACCCGGTGGCCTTCGAACTGCTGCCGTACGTCGAGCAGAGCGCCCTCTACAACCAGTTCAACCGCAACCTCGCGGCCACGTCCACGGGCGCCCCCGGGGTGGCCGGCGGCAAGACGAACTTCCAGCTGACGACCGAGACCGGGCCGCTGAAGGCGTTCCTGTGCCCGTCCATGCCGCAGCCGACGAACCCGGTGTTCGCCGACTACGCGAGCTACGGGTGGAGCCGCGGCAACAGCGTGTGCCGCTCGCCCGCCCAGCCCGGCGACGTCTGCAAGACGGGGCAGGCGTACGGGTTCACGCCGTCTGACGGCCTGTTCATCTCGTGCATGGACGCCGGCATGGACTACGCGACCGGCCAGGGCCTGGCCGCGAAGCACGTCGCCGACCCGACCTGGTGGCAGCCCGACACCTCGTTCAAGATCAAGTTCTCCGCCGTGACCGACGGGCTCTCCAACACGATCGCCGCCGGCGACATGCACAACATCCTGAAGGGGTACACCACCACCACGGTGAACAGCGTGTCGATCGGCACCACCGCGGTGGAGTCGGGCGGGCCGGTCGCCTGGGCGTCCAGCGGCGGCGACTACTACTCCGAGGGCCGAACCACGGTGCCCATGAACACGCTGTCCGGCCCGTACTACGCCCGGACCGTCACCGACCCGACGGCCCTGAACACCATCCTCGCCACAAGCCCGCTCTTCGCCTTCCGCAGCACCCACACGGGCGGGTGCAACTTCGTGCTCGGCGACGGCTCGGTGAAGTTCATCCGCCAGAGTATCGACCTGGCCACCTACGCGGCGCTCGGGAGCCGCAACAAGGGGGACCTCGTTGGCGACTTCTAGCCGCGCCCTCGCCGCCCTCGCGCTCGCCGCGGCGGCGGCCGGGTGCGGGGGCGGGATCTCCGCCCCGCGCACCCACCCGGTGTCCGGCACCGTCACCTACAAGGGGAAGGCGGCCGCCGGGGTAAAGGTGTCGTTCCACCCCCAGTTCGACATGGGGGCGGTGAATTTCGTGCCGAGCGCCACGACCGGCCAGGACGGTAAGTTCTCCCTCAGCACGGCCGCCCCGAACGACGGGGCGCCGGCCGGCGACTACGTCGTGACCTTCGAGTTGCTCAAGGCGGGCACGGACAAGCGCGGGCTGGACGTGGAGGTGGACGCCTGGAAGGGGAAGTACGGCGACCCGGCCGCGAGCGACAAGAAGGTGACGGTCAGGAGCGGCGACAACGCCTTGCCGCCGTTCGTGCTGGACTGACGCCGTATGACCCGCCTGCCGATCCTCGCCGTGTTGGTCGCCGCCGGCTGCGGCGGCGGCCAACCGCGCCCGGTTCTTCACGATGTCGTGGGGCGCGTCGAGGTGTACGACCGCCCGGCCGGCGGCGCCCGTGTCGCGTTCCACCCCGTCGACCGCAATCGCACGGAGCGCCCGGTCGCCATCAGCCGGGCGGACGGCTCGTTCGCTCTCACCACCTACACGGTGGGCGACGGTGCCCCGGCGGGGGAGTACGTCGTCACCGTGCTCTGGCCGAACGACGCCTTCCCGATGGACGAGTGCGACTGCCCCGACCCGGCCCGTCACGACCGGCTGTTCGGGCTACACTCCGACGCCGCGACCTCGGAACTGCGGGCGACGGTCGTCCCCGGATCGAACGTGGTCGTGGTCCGCCCGGCAGTCGGCGGCCGTGGCTGGAGCCTGCCGCCGCTCGCGGCCGACCGAAGGGCGCGACACGAGCGGGTGGATGCCGACGCACGGGCCGAGCGGGAGCGGAACGGCCGGTAGACTGAACCGACCGGCGAAGGCGACGCGATGGACGTGGTGATCGTTGAAGTGGCGGTCGCGGCCGTCGGCCTGTGCGGCTACTTGTGGATTCTCCGCACCGACGCGGACTTCAACACCCGCTTCCAACCCATCTCGGACGACGAGTTCGTCGCCCGCTGCTCGCCCGGCACGAGCCGACACGTCGCCCTGACCGTGCGGCGGATCGTCGCCGCGCACCTGGCCGTCGAGTATGAGCGGGTGCACCCGTCGATGCGGTGGGTCGAGGACCTCGGGGCCGACTGAACCGCGCCGGCTCACTCGCCCTTCACCGGCACGCTGACGACCAGCCCGGCGAACCGCGGCGTCTTGTCCGGGGCCGTCGCGAACCGGGTGTGGCAGCTGACGCACCCGGTCCCGAGCGGGATTGCCCCGGCCCGCCGGTAGACGTCGCCCTCGACCTGCTCGAACGACTCCTTCCCGGCCGCGATCGCGGCCGCCGCCTCCTTCTCGAAGGCCGTCTTCGGCTCGTGGTCCACCGTCATGGCCGGGGTGTTCACGGCGATCCACTTCGCCTCGACCCCGGTCCGCCGGCCGACCTGCGTGAACACGTCGTCCAGGGCGCGGGCCGGCAGCACCGCCCGGTCGCGGCGGAAGAAGTGATGGTGCATCGAATCGAGCGTGGCGGCGTAGACCTCGTGCGCCAGCTTTGCCCGGTCGCGGGCCGTCGAAACGGGCACGCGGCGGTCGGCCCCCGGCTCGTCGGCCCGGGTCGGGCTCGCGGCCAGCGCGAGAGGGAGCACGAAGAGCCCGGCCGCGAGGACGGTGCGGGTGGAGGCGGACATGTGGAAGTGCCCCGGGGCGGGTCGCGTGGCGGGCTACGACCAGCATACCCCGGGGAAATTGGATATCAAGGTCCAATTTGTGCGAGGGTCGAGTTAGCTCGTCCGCCCGTCCTGCTCGGCGGCGACGGGGTGGAGGAACGCCGCCGCCGTGCGGATGCGCTTCCGCGCCGCCTCGAGCCGGCCGCGGGCCACGTCGCCGACCAGCCGGCGCGTCTCGGCGTGGCAACGGGCCGCGTCGCGGTCGCCGCGCACCGCCGCCCACGCCTGCCGCACGCCCGCCTCCGCCCACACCAGCCACGACAGCGCACCCGCCTGCCAGCCCGGCCAGTGCTTCCGGGCGTAGGTCAGGAGCGCGTGCCGGGTCATGAGTCGCAGCGGCGGCGGCACCCGCCGCGCGTGCAGCGGCCAGTGGTGCGTCACCTCGAGCCGCGGGTCGTACCACACACCCCAGCCGGCGTCCGCGGCCCGCCGGCAGAAATCGACGTCCTCGTAGTAGAGGAAAAAGGTTTCGTCCAGCCCGCCGAGCTGCTCGAAACAGTCTCGCCGCACCAGGAGGCAGCCGCCGGTCACCCACGGCACGGCGGTGCGGTCGGCGGCCTCGACGTGCCGGCACTTCCGCCGGGAGCGCGGCCGGAGCATGCCCCCGACGGTGTTACCGAGCGTCGGGAACGGCCCGGCCGAGGCCTGCCCGGTGCCGTCCGGGTTCATCAGCCGGAAGCCGACGACTCCGGCCCCCGGGTCGGTCGCCGGCAGTCGGCGGACCGCGGCCAACACTTCGTCCAGAAAGCCGTCGGGGACGGTCACGTCGGGGTTGAGCAGCAGCAGCCAGCGGCCGCGGCCGACGCGGCAGCCGCGGTTCACGGCGCGGGCGAAGCCGTGGTTGCGGCCGAACCGGCGCACGGTGACGCCCTGGAGGGTGGTCAGCCGGCGGACGACCGGGTGGAACGCCGAGTGGTTATCGACGATGACCACGTCGGCGGACCCGGTGCGGGCGGCGACGGAGCGGCGGAGCTGGGTGACGAGGCGGGCGGTGTTGCGCCACTGGCAGAAGTTGACGACGACGACGGACAGGTCGGGCGTTCGCGGCGGGGCGGCGCGGCTCGGGCGGCGCGTCCGGGTCGGCACGGGGACGGGGACCGCGGCCGGCGGCGGGGTGGGCGGCGTGGGGCCGCCGGGCGGGACTGCCAGGGCCATTCCGGTTTCCTTCCCGGTGCGTGCGGAACGCGTCCGTCCGTGGACAGCGGATTCTAGGCACAACGAAACCGGCCGTGCAACCGCAACTGCCCGGGTGTAAATTAATCCCACGCGGCGACGCGCCGCACCCGTTCCCGGAGTACCCCCGTGCGCCCGGCCGTCCTCCTCGTCCTGCTCCTGGCCGCCGCGGCGCCGGCCGACACGCCCGCCGCCCCCGCCCCCGTCGCCGCGCGGAAGCTGAAGTCCGGCGGCAAGGAGCGGACGTACATCGTCCACGTCCCGAAGGGGCTCGACGCGAAGGCGCCGGCCCCGGTCGTGGTCGTGTTCCACGGCGCCGGCATGACCGCCCGCATCATGCGCGCGGTCACCGGCCTCGACGCCGTAGCCGAGAAGCACCGGTTCGTCGTCGCCTACCCCGACGGCACCGGCCTGATCCAAACCTGGAACTCGGGGGGCATCCCGTTCGTCGTGAACAAAACGGACGACGTGGCCTTCACCCGCGACCTGCTCGACGACCTGAAGGCGGTCGCGACGATCGACCCGAAGCGCGTCTACGCCAGCGGGTTCAGCAACGGCGGCATGATGACGTACCGGCTCGCCAACGAGCAGGCCGACACGTTCGCTGCCGTGTGCGCCGTCGGCGGCACGATGACCTACGAGCAGCCGGCGCCGAAGCGGCCGGTGCCGGTGCTGCACTTCCACGGCACCGAGGACGCCTTCGTGCCGATGACCGGCACGCCGGGGAACGGGAAGGGGCCGTCGTTCAAATCGGTCGAGGCGACGGCGGCGGCGTGGGCGAAGGCGAACGGCTGTGACGCGCCGCCGGTCGAGGCGGAGATACCCGACGCCGACCCCGACGACGGTTGCAAGGTGAAGCGGAAGACGTTCGCCGGCGGCACCGGCGGCGCGGAGGTGGTGGTGTACACGGTCGAGGGCGGCGGCCACAACTGGTTCGGCCGGCCGTCGCTCGGCGGCCTCACGGGCCGGTCCACGACCGACGTGGACGTGAACGGACGAATGTGGGAGTTCTTCCAGAAGCACGCCCGGCCGTGAGACTACAGCCCGACGGGGGTGAGCCCCGTGGCCTGTGTCAGCGGCACCTGGCGGTTTTCGGGCACGGGCTTGAGGTACGTCGTGCCGGTGTCCACTAGCTCCATCGTGGCCGCCTTGCACAGCCCGGTCAGGTCGGCGCGGTCGGTGGGGGCGTGGAGTTCACACACGCCGAAAAACTGGTCCTGAAGGAACCGAAGCACCTGCGACACGAGTAGCTTGGCCATCCCTTGCCGCCGGAGGTCGGGCCGAACCTGCATGTCCAGGATGCCGGCGGACGGCGTGCCCCAGCGCCAGCCGTAGCCTTCCAGCTCCCACACGACGGCCCGGGCGGCCGGGAAGTTGTTCGCCAGCTTGTCGACGAGCCGGAACTCGACCGGTTCAAGGGTGCCCCACACGGCGTCGTGCCACCAGCTCTGGACCGCGGCGGCGCGGAGCACCTGCGTCTCGTAGCGGCGGCGCAACATGCCGAACCGGGCGTCGGCCAGTGCGATCGGCTGGTCGAGCTTCTTCTGGTAGACGGCGGTCTGGCCGGCCGGCTGGTAGCCGAGGGCGCGGAAGAACGGGTCGGCGTCGGGGTCGGAGGCGAGGAAGCCGGGGGCGTTGGTGCCGCCGTACAGGCCGAACCCGAACGGGCACTGCGGCCACGTCGGTCCGGCGCGGAGCGTTCGGGCGCCCTTGCGGATCAGGTATTCTTCGGCCGCCGAAACGAGTCCTCGGCCGACGCCCTTCCGCCGCGCCGTAGGCCGAACCGCCACGGAGCTGACGACCCCTTCGGCGAAGTTGAGGGCGTTCAGCTCGGCCGTGGGGGCGAACCCGGCGAGGGCGTACCCCTCGATCCGGTTGCTCTCCTCGTCCACGGCGACGACAAGGCCGTCGGGGTCGAAGTAGGGTTTGCTAAAGATCCAGCGCTCGAGCAGGGCGGGGGTGCGGACGGGGTACGCCCCGCGGGCGGTGTGGGCCTCGTTCCAGACGTCGGCGAGGGCCGGCGGGTCGGTGTTGCGGAAGCGGCGGTAGGTGGTCACGGCCGGCTCATGGGGTCCGCCGCCGGGCGGGGGAGCGTGGGCCGCCGGGGAGAAGGGCGGCGGGATCGATCCGCTCACTGTATCGCCGCCGGTCCGTGCCCGCAAGTTGCGCCGACCCGCACGGGCGTTCTACACCCCGCGGGCGGCGGGGTCCCAGACGAATTTGTGCATCTGTAACTGCATCCGCACGTCGCCCAGCTTTGCGGCCACGAGCCAGCCGGCCAGGTCGGCCAACTTCACCGCACCGAACACCGCGGACACCAGGCACACGAACCGCCGGTCCAGCGAGTGCGCTCGAATCGCGTGCTCGGCCCACTCCCAGTCGCGGCGGCTGGCGACCACGAACTTGAGCTGGTCGGTCGGCTTCAGCACGTCGAGGTTCGCCCAGCGGTTGCGGTGGGCCTCGCCGCTGTCGGGGCACTTCAGGTCCATGATAATGTGGACGCGGCGGTCCACCGGGCCGACGTCGTGGGCGCCGCCCGTCTCCAGCAGTACGGTGCGGCCTGCGTCGCACAGCTCGGACATCAGCGGCAGCACGTCCGGTTGTAGCAGCGGCTCGCCGCCGGTGAGTTCGACCAGCGGGCAGTCGAACGCCAGCGCCCGGGCGAGCACCTCGGCGCGCGGTAGGCGCTCGCCGCGGGTGAAGGCGTGCGGCGTGTCGCACCACATGCACCGGAGGTCGCACGCGCTGGTGCGGACGAAAACGCACGGCAGCC
Organism: Gemmataceae bacterium; assembly: GCA_046350095.1. Lineage (GTDB taxonomy): Bacteria > Planctomycetota > Planctomycetia > Gemmatales > Gemmataceae > Urbifossiella. Next base: position 910,546 of record JAXMBA010000004.1, on the reverse strand, counting down.
CGGCGAACGTCGATTCGCCCTGGATGCTGAGGTACAGTTCGTGGATCAGGAGTTCGCCCGGCGCCAGGTCGCGGAGCGGGGCGAGCCGCGGACGGGCCTCGGGCGGGACGGACGGCAGCGCGATCATCCCTCCATCATACCCCGCGGCCGCCCGCGAGCCACACGGCCGACTCGCCGGGGACGAGCCAGCCGTCGTCGGTGTCCAGCGGGGCGGTGCCGTGCCCGCCGTAGCGGGGCTCCTCGCTCGACCACACCGTCGCCCACCGCGTCGCGCCGTCGGGCGGGGCCAGCAGCGGTTCGGGGTTCGGCTCGAGCTTCAGGTCGCGGCCGAGGTTCACCACCAGCAGTCGGTCGTCGGTGCCGTCCACGAACACGCGCAGCACGAACGCCGCCGGGCCTACGACGGCGCCGTCGAGTCGCACGCCGGGGCGGTGAGCGGGGTCGGCCTTCCTCAGGGCCAACAGGTCGGTGTGGAGCGCGAGCCATTCCCGGCGCCGGTCGCGCTCCGACCAGTCGAGCTTCGACGCGGCGAACGTGGCGGCGGCGGCGGGGTCGGCCACCTGGGCCAGTACGTCGGGCGACGACTGGCTGCGGAACCGCTTCAACTCGCCGCGGCGGCCCTCGTGTACGAGCTTCGCGAGGTCGGGTTCGTGGTGCGCGAAGTACAGGAACGGCCGGGTGCTGGCCCACTCCTGCCCCTGGAACAGCATCGGCGTCGCGGGGCCGAGCAGCAGGTACGCCGTCAGCGCCCGCAGCTTCCCGGGGCTCGTCAGCTGGTTCAGCCGTAGGCCGCGGCCGCTGTTGGCCACCTGGTCGTGGTTCTCGATGAACGCCACGAAGTTGTGCGGCTTCAGGTCGAACGCGGGCCGGCCGCGCGGCTTCGCGTGCCACTGGTAACGCTGCCCTTGGTACAGGAAGCCGTGCTTTGCGGCGCTGACGAACTCCTGTGGCGTGCCGTGGTAGTCGGAGAAGTAGCCCTCGTTGCGGGCCGTCAGGGCCACCCGGCAGGCGTGGTGCAGGTCGTCGTTCCACAGCGCGTTCAGCCCGCTCCCGCCGCTGCCGGGCGGCCGCACCAGCCGGGCGTCCTGCGGTTCGTTCTCCGCGATCAGGTAGACCGACTTGCCGCGGCCCGCCTCCCGCGCCCGGCGGGCGATCGCCGTCACCACGTACTCCGTCGAGTCGTCGAAGATGGCCTGCGTGGCGTCGAGCCGAAGGCCGTCCAGGTGGAACTCGTCGACCCAGTAGCCGGCGTTCGCAACGAAGAACTCGCGGACGGGGCCGCTGTCCGGGCCGTCGAAGTTGAACGGCTCGCCCCAGTCGGTCTTGTGGACGGTGCTGAAGAACTGCGGGCAGTACTCGCGGGTGTAGTTCCCGCTCGGCCCGAAGTGGTTGTAGACCACGTCGAGGATCACGCCGAGGCCGAGGGCGTGGGCGCGGTCCACGAACCGCCGGAAGTCGTCCGGTGTGCCGTACAGCCGCGTCGGGGCGAAGACCTGGACGCCGTCGTACCCCCAGCCGAAGTCGCCGGGAAACTCCGCCACCGGCATCACTTCGATCGTGGTAGCACCGAGTGCTGCCAGTGCCGGCAACTTCTCCGCGGCGGCGGCGAAGGTGCCGTCCGGGGTGAAGGTGCCGACGTGCAACTCGTAGAGGACCTGCCTCGTTTCGGGGACGCCCTTCCAGTCGTGATCGGTCCACGGGAAGCCGCCCGGGTCCACGACCTGCGACGGGCCGTGCGGCCCTTCCGGCTGGTAGCGCGAGGCGAGGTCGGGGTGCGTGTTCGGCTGGCCGTCCAGGCGGTACTTGTAACGCGCCCCCGCGCCGACGCCCGGCACCAGCGCCGCGAAGTAGCCGTCGCCCTCGGCCGCCAGCGACACCGGCGGGCCGCCGTCGATCACGACTTCGACCGTCGTGCGGACCGGCGCCCAGACGCGGAAGTGGACCCCGCCGGGGACGACTTCGGCCCCGACGGGGAGGCGGCGGGCGGGCATGGTCACGACCGGTGGCTGTAGGTCAGAACGGCGACGGGGAACGACGCCAGTACGTCGGCCAGCGGCAGCCGCGACCGGGCGGCGTGGGTAGCGCCGGTGAACGCGTTCGTCCAGCGGCCCGGCGGCAGGGAGTCGAGTGACACCGCGGTGTCACCCCACGCCTCGGCGCCGACCGGCGCGCGGCCCGGTCCGGGGACGACGGCCGCCGCCAACCGCGGCACCACGACCGCGACGGCGGCGCCGCCGTGCCGGCGGGCGAAGGCGAACACGTGGTCCGCCTTCGCCCCGAGCGCCGCCAGCGGCACGTACTCTCCGCGGGCGAACAGCTCGGCGTGCTCCCGCCGCACACGCAACGCCCGCGCCACCGCGAACAGCTTCGCCCGCGGGTCGTCGACGTCGGGCGGCGCCGCCCGTTCCGCGAGCCGCTCCTGCCGCGCGGCGGAGTCCACCGGGCGGCGGTTGTCCGGGTCCACGAGGCTGAAGTCCCAGCTCTCGGTGCCCTGGTAAACGTCCGGCACCCCGGGGGCGGTGCAACGGATCACACTCTGGGCAAGAGACGTGACCCGGCCGATGAACGCGACTCGCCGCACGAACGCCGCCAGGTCGGCGAGGAACTCGGCCGACTCGACGGGGTTCAGCACGCGCTCCACGAACCGCGCCGCGGCCGCCTCGTAGTCGGGGTCGGGGTTGATCCAGGAGCTGTGAACCTTCGCCTCGCACAGCGCCTTCCTCACGAACGCCTGCACGCGGGCGTTGAACTCCTCCGACGGGCCGCCGTCCCACACCGCCACCAGCGTCTGGTACAGCAGGTACTCCTCGTTCCGGTCCGGCACGGGGCCGTCGTCGCCGTCCTCGCGGTGGCGGGCGTTCAGGTGCGCCCACCGGTGCACGCGGTCGGCCCACTCGCCGGGCAGTTCGCTCAGCGCGTTCAGCCGGGCGCGGGCGTCCTCGCTCCGCTTCGTGTCGTGGGTGCTCAGCGGGGACAGGCTGCCGGGGCACTGTTCTTGCCGGCCAGTCATAAAGGCGTGGACTCGCTCCGGCCGCCAGCCGAAGTGCCCCGGCTCGCCGCCGACCTCGTTCAGTGACACGAGCCGGTTGTAGACGTAGAACGCCGTGTCCTCGATCCCCTTGGCCGTCACCGGCGACGTGAGTTGTTGGAACTTGCCGGCGAACCGCTTCTGCTGGGCACGGTAGTCGTCCGACGCCGGGCCGCTCGGCGGGTCTTTCAGAAGCAGCGTGTCGCGGACGAAGTCGAACAGCGGCCGGCCGAGCATCGGGTTCCGCTTGCGGGCCTTCGACACGGCCTTGCCGATCAGCGCCTTGTCCACGTCGCGGACGCCGCCGTTGACGTACGAGCGGTACACCGGGAAGCTGGCGATCACCTCGCGGAGCGCGCGGCGGATGCCGTTCAGCGTCAGGTCGCGGCTGCGGCGGTCGAGCCGGGCCAACCGGTCGAGTTGGTGCGAGAGCGCGGTCAGCTCGCTGGACAGCGATGACGACAGGATTTGCGCCTTCTTCTCGTACACGATCGTCGGGAACGGGTCGGTCTGGCCGGTGAACTCGCCGTAGAAGCGGGTCAGCCCGGCCTCGCCGGCGGGGTCCACGAACAGGTTGTTCACCGCCGTGATGAACTCGTAGCCGGTTGTGCCGTCGCACGCCCACTCGCGCGGCAGCGGCTCGGCGTCGGCGAGAATCTTCTCGACCACGACGTACAGCGGCCGGCCCGTCGCCGCGGGCCCCGCGACGCGCTCCAGCAGCGCCGCCTCGTCGCGCTCGGGGTCGAAGCCCGGGTAGTCGTCGGGTGCGTCGGCCGCGAGCTTCTTCGCGACCGCGAGCACGTAATGGGCCTGGAGGCGGTCGAGGTACTGCCTGGGGTCGAACAGGCCGTCCGGGTGGTCGATGCGGAGGCCGTCCGCGACGCCGTCGGCGAGCCAGCCGAGGAGTTTGCGATGGACGGCGCGGAACACGTCCTCGCGCTCGGTGCCGACGGCCGCGAGTTCGTTCACGTCGAAGAAGCGGCGGTAGTTGATCTCGTCGGACGCCACGCGCCAGAAGCACGGCCGGTACGCCTGGGCTTCGAGCCAGTCGTCCAGTGGGCCGAAGCTGGCCGGGTCGCCCACCGTGCCGGCGAACCGCGCGACGCTCGCCGCCACCGCGGCGGCGGCCTCCGGGAAGCGGTCGCCCAACTCGCCGAGGCGGCGCTTCACCGCGGCCGTCTCGACGCGGCCCATCGCCACGCGCGCCGCGTCGGGTTCGCCGCGCGGCGGCAGGTGTTCGACGGCGTTCAGGATGCTGGTCAACTCGATGGTGTCGGCGTGCTCGACGCCGAGGCGCGTCACCAGATCGGCGGCCGCGGGGCCGAGCACGCGGCCGTAGGTGCGCGGGTCGATCGGCAGCCGCGTCTCGAAGTACCAGACGGAGAACTGGCCGGCGTCGAAGGCGACGCGGAACTGGCCGCCTTCGAGCACCGCCCCGTACGGGTCGCCGAGCACCGGCAGCAGCAGGCGGCCGTTCATGCCGGGGCGCGGCGAGTCGTGCCAGGCGATGTCGAAGTAGTCGGCGTAGGGCGACGACGGGCCGTGTTCGAGCACGTCGGCCCACCACGGGTTGTCGGCGCCGATGCACATGTGGTTCGGCACAGTGTCGAGGATCAGCCCCATGCCGCGGGCGTGCAGCGCGGCGGCGAGCGCCCGCAGGTCGTCCTCGGTACCGAGTTCGTCGTTCAGCCGGCCGGGGTCGATCACGTCGTACCCGTGCGGACTGCCGGGCCGCGCCTTCAGGATCGGCGAGGCGTAGGCGTGCGTGACGCCGAGCGCGTCCAGGTACGGCACCAGCCCCAGGGCGTCGTCGAGCGTGAATTCCTTGCGGAACTGGAAGCGGTACGTCGCGCCGGGTACCCGGCGGCGGGCGGCCGCCGTGTCCAGCGCCGAGGCGGCGAGGCGGTCGAGGGTGTCGGTCACGGCGTCACCCCTTGGCCCGGAACACGGCCACCGACCGGTCGGCCAGCGGGAACACCGTCCGCCCGTAGAGCGGGTCCGACCGGCGGTCGTCGTCGGACGTGTCGAATTCCAGGTGCCAGAGGTGGTTCTCGTTCGTCGTCGGGAGTGAGAAGTCGGTCGGCCTCGGCGTCGGGTTGAAGAGGATCAGCAGCGTGTCGCCGCGGACCGGCTCGCCGTACTCGTCGGTCTCCTCGATGAGGTCGCCGGCCAGCCGGCACCCCATCACGGCGGCCGGCAGGTCGAAGTCGCCGTCCGGCATCTCGTTGCCGTCGGGCGCGAACCAGCTCACGTCGGCGACGCCCGCGCCGCGGATGGCGCGGCCCTGGAAGAACGTCCGCCGCTTCAGCACCGGCTCGGTCCGCCAAAGGGTCGTGACCTTGCGGACGAAGGCGAGGAACGCCGTCCGTTCGGGCGTCGCCGCCCAGTCGATCCACGTCAGGTCGTCGTCGTGGCAGTAGGTGTTGTTGTTGCCGCCCTGGGTGTGCTGCACCTCGTCGCCGGCCAGCATCATCGGCACGCCCTGCGACAGCATCAGCGTCGCGAACAGGTTCCGCATCTGCTTCTGTCGCAGCTTCTGGACGGCGTCGTTGTCGGTCGGCCCCTCGGCGCCGCAGTTCCACGAGTGGTTGTCGTTCGACCCGTCCTTGTTGTCCTCCTTGTTCGCCTCGTTGTGCTTCTGGTTGTAACTCACGAGGTCGCGCAGGCTGAACCCGTCGTGGCAGGTCACGAAGTTGACGCTGGCGTACGGCCGGCGGCCGGTCTGCTGGTACAGGTCGCCGGACCCGGTAAGGCGGTGGGCGAGTTTCCCGGCCGACACGTCGTGGCCGGCCCACAGCCGGCGGACGGCGTCGCGGTACTCGCCGTTCCACTCGGCCCAGCCCACGGGGAAGTTGCCGACCTGGTACCCCCCCGGCCCCACGTCCCACGGCTCAGCGATGAGCTTGACGCGGTTCAGCACCGGGTCCTGATGGATCACGTCGAAGAAGGTGCTGAGCTTGTCCACCTCGTACAGTTCGCGGGCGAGTGCCGTGGCGAGGTCGAACCGGAAGCCGTCGACGCGCATCTCCAGCACCCAGTGCCGGAGGCTGTCCATGATGAGTTGCAGCACGCGCGGGTGGCGCAGGCTCGGCGTGTTGCCGCAGCCGGTAAAGTCCATGTAGTACCGCCGGTCCTCCGGCGACAGGTGGTAGTAGCTCGCGTTGTCCACGCCGCGGAAGGACAGCGTCGGGCCGTTCTGGTTCCCCTCGGCGGTGTGGTTGTAGACCACGTCGAGGATGACCTCGATGCCGGCGTTGTGGAGCGCCCGCACCATGCTCTTGAACTCGCGGGCCGCGGCCGCGGGGTTGGTCGGGTCGGCCGACAACCGCGGGTCGGGGGCGAAGAAGCCGAGCGTGTTGTACCCCCAGTAGTTCGTGAGCCCCTTCTCGGTGAGGGAGTGGTCGTCGAGCCGGTAGTGGACCGGCAGCAGTTCGACCGCCGTGACGTTCAGGCTCTTCAGGTGGCGGACGGCTGCGTCGCTGCCGACGCCGGCGTACGTGCCGCGGACGCGGTCGGGGACGCCGGGCAGCTTCTTGGTGAAGCCCTTCACGTGGAGCTCGTAGACGAACGTCTCGTGCCACGGGATTCGAGGCGGGCGGTCCTCGCCCCACGTGAACGCCGGATCGACCACGGCCGCGAGCGGGGCGAACGGCGCGCTGTCCCGTTCGTCGAAGCTCAGATCACCCTTCTCGTCGCCGATGGTGTAGCCGAACAGCGAGTGGTCCCACGACGCTTCGCGCCCGACGGCCTTGGCGTAGGGGTCGAACAGTACCTTGTTGCGGTTGAATCGGTGCCCCTGGGAGGGCTCGAACGGGCCGTCCACGCGGTAGCCGTACAGCTGGCCGGGTTGCGCGTCAGGCAGGTAGGCGTGGAACACCAGATCGGTCCGTTCCTTCAACGGGATCACCCGCGAGGGTGCCGCGTCGGTCGGGTTGTCGAACAGGAGGAGTTCCGCGCCGGTGCCGTTCTCGCTGAAAAGGGCGAAATTCACGCCCATCCCGTCCCAGGTGGCCCCGAGGGGGTACGGGCGGCCTGGCCAAACACGCATGCGGTCCTCGTCGCAGGGTCGAATCGGTCCGTTCGGATAGAAACTGAGCGAATGACGTGCCGCGGGCCGACTGAAGAATTCGGGTTTAACGCTTGCATTTCGGGAACACCCGGCTGACAATCTTACCACACCCACGAATCGAGGTGCGGCCGACCCGCGACCCGCCTCTGCCTCCGGCCGTGGTGCCTCGATGAGTTCCCGCCCATCACGCTTCGGCCCATGCCCGACCCGGGGCGCCCTCTCGGCGTACCTCCGCGGCAGCCTGCCGCGGGCCGCGCAGGACGGACTTGAGGCCCACCTGTCGGACTGCGAAGCCTGCATCCTCCGCCTCGGCGACCTGGCGACGCCGCCGGCGACCGGGAAGACCCCGGCCGACCGCCCGCCCGGCTGGACGCCGTACGACCCGCCGCAGCCCGACACCGGAAGTAGCCCGCGACGGCTCGGCCAGTACCGCCTCCACGAGGAAATCGGCCGCGGCGGGATGGGGAAGGTGCACCGCGCGTGGCACGAGCGGCTCAAGCGGTGGGTCGCGGTCAAGGTGTTGCCCGCCGGCCGGTCCGGCGACGCCGACTGGGTCGCCCGGTTCGACCGCGAGATGGAAGTCGTCGGCCAACTCGACCACCCGAACATCGTCCGCGCGACCGACGCCGGCGATGCCGAGGGGGTCCGCTACCTGGTAATGGAACTCCTCGACGGGGCCGACCTGGCGCGGGTGTGTAAGACGTGTCACCCGGTGCCCGTGGCCGACGCCTGCGAGATCATCCGGCAGGCCGCGCTGGGGTTGCAGCACGCCCACGAGCACCAGCTCGTCCACCGCGACGTGAAGCCGCACAACTTGATGCTCGCGGCCGGCGGGGTGAAGGTGCTCGACCTGGGGCTGGCGCTGTTCCGGCCGACCGGGCCGGTCGGCGGCGGGCTCACCACCGCCGGGCAGGTCATGGGCACGCCCGACTACATGGCCCCCGAGCAGTGGGACGACTTCCGCCGTGTCGACGCGCGGGCCGACCTGTACGCCCTCGGCTGCACCTTCTACCACCTGCTGACCGGGAAGCCGCCGTTCGACCGCCGCGGCACACCGACCACGCCGGGCGGCCTCGCCGCGGAGCGGCCCGAGGTGCCTGCGGAGGTGGTGTCGCTCTTCGACCGACTGACGGCGCGCGACCCGGCGATGCGGCCGGCCTCGGCCGCCGATGTGGCCGTCGCGCTGGCGCCGCTCGCCGTCGGTGTGGACCTGCCGGCGCTGCTCGCCCGCGTTCCTCCAGAAGTCGCTGTCACCTCCGACTGGGCGTTTTCACCGCCCGTCCCGGCCTCGACACGGACGCCGGCGCCGGCCCCTCGCCGTTCACGCCGGATGTGGGTGGGCGTCACCACGGCGGCCCTCGCCGTCGTCGCGGTCACTGCGGCCGTTTTCGCCCGTGGGAGAGAAAATGCCAACCCGCCCGTTTCACCACCGTCGCCGGATGCCTCACTGAAAGAAACGCCGATCCTTGCTCCCATCCCGGACGCCGCCCGCGCGCCCGCGAAGGGCGAATGGGTGAGGCTACTGCGGACGCCCCCGGCGAAGCGCGTCTGGCGAGACGACATCAACTCGCACTACACTCACAACCAGGCCGCCGAGAGCCTCATGGTTCAGACGTTCGCTCCCGCACTGATTGCGTTGGGGACTACGGGGGCGCCGGGATACCGGATCGAACTCACCCTCCGTCAGATCAACTGGACGGCCGGGTTCGGCGTCTACTTCGGAGGGCGAGTGGAACCGGGCGGACAGTACCGTTGCCAGTTGATCGATTTCCGCGAGTATCAGCCGGCGGCCGGTCAGCCCTGGGTGATCATGCGCGGTACGGCGGAGAACGACGCCGGAACCACCCACGTCCGGACCGCCGGGTTCGCGAACACGAAGTTGACCCACCGGCCGGGGAATCAGGAGCAGGTTCTCGAGCTTGTGGTCAGTCCGCAGGGAGTTCGCTCGTTCCGCTGGAACGGTGGCGTGTGTCAGGACATTGCTGGTGTCGCTGCCAACGCGAACGTTGCTGCCGGCGACTACGCCGGCGAGTTCGGGTTCTACGCGGCCGGAAGTTCGACCCACGTCACGTCGGCTCGGTACATGTTCACCCACTAATCGGAGTGCTGATGCCAGCGCGAATTAGTTGCCCGGCGGGCGGCTCCCAGGTCGCCGTGATCGGCCAAACGACGGGCACTCCCGGGAAGATTTGTGTCCACGGCACCTACATCGACGAGAAGGACTCGGAGCAAGTCCGCGTCCGGGTCCAGCCGCGCGGCCAGGCCGCCGACCCGTCGACCGGGACGGACACGGATGTGATCGGGCAGCGGTGGTGTGCCCGGAACGTCCCCGTTCCAACCTGTGCGGCCGGGGGGACCGAACTGACGGTGTTCGTTTGGACCATCCAGATCGCCAGCGGCGGGACGACCTACCGACTCGACGACCAGCAGAACTTCATTGGGGTGCCGGGACCGGCGTCCGGGCTCGACGATTGTTGTGCCGGCTGCGGGTCGGGCTCCATGATGGCACCCCAGTTCGCTCAGGCGGCGGCAACACTGTCGGCCGGCAAGGGGGTCCGCGTCACCGTGCCCGACGGGCCGGACGCCGGCCACCACTCCGCCGGCCCCACGGCCCAACTCACGTGGCAGGCCCGCGTCGGCAAGGCCGTCTGCGAGGTCAAGCTGTGCCCCACCGACGGGTTGCTCGTCCGCGTGGACGGCAAGCCGGTTGAGGCGACGGACGTGCAGTACGAGCCCGTCTCGGCATTGCTGCCCGGGGCGGCGTTCGGTTCGAGAGGGCCGGTACTGGTGTCGCAGGCATGAGCCGACCGGTTCGTCCGTGTATTTGCGACCGGTTCCTGCCGGCCCGCCCGTTCAAGCCGTCCCGCGACTGTTCGGCCTGTTGGATGTTCGCCCACCGCCCGGAGGTCCGGGCGGCGTGGGGCGGCGACCCCGCCGGCTGTGTTCCGCCGGTCGACTTCCGGCCCGACATGTCCGCTGCAACGCTGGCGGTATTGCTGGCCGAGCCCCCGTACGTGATGCCGGACGGCTGGAAGTTGTGGCCGGTGGCTCGTGAGGCCCACCTGATCCTGGCCGAGCGCTTCCTGGCCGAGATGCCGGCGTACCCTGAGGGGTTGTTCGCCGGCCGCGGGGCCGTGATCTGCGGCGGCGGGCGGTACGAGGCGAGCGTGTACGTCGCCTGCCGGATGCTCCGCGAGGTCGGTTGGCGGCACCCCATCCAGGTGTGGCACCGCGGCCCGGCCGAACCCGTCAGCGACCGCGTCCGGCGACTGCCCGGCGTGGAGGTGGTGGACGCCGAAGCCCACCCGGCCCGTGCGGCCCGGCGGTTGCTCGGTGGGTGGGAGTCCAAGACACTCGCGGTCCTCAACTCGCCCTTCGAAGAGGTGCTGTTCCTCGACGCCGACTGCTACCCGATCTACGACCCGAACGAGTGCTTCGAGCCGGAACACAACCCGCACGGGGTGGTGACTTGGCCGGACAACCCGATCGGCGACGAGTGCGTCCACTGGCCGTCCTACGGCGTCGCCCCCGACGACGGCTACGCGCTCAACGGCGGGCACTACGTCTACACCAAGCGGGCGGCCTGGCGCGTGCTCCAACTCGCCGGACACTACGACGACCACAGCGACTACTACTACTGGCGGTCGGTCACCGGGGTGGCCGTCGGCGGGTTCGGGGACCAGGAGCAAGTGCGGGCCGCGCTGCACCGGCTCGGAGCCCCGCACCACCGATACACCCGGCGACCGCTGGCGTGCCACCACGGAAGCTACATCCAGGCCGGGCCACACGGTCGGCCGCTGTTCGTTCATCGGTTCTACAACAAGTTCGCCCCCGCGGGCGACTTCGCCCTCCCGCCGCAGTGGCACCCGGGCTCCAACCCCATGGAAGTTGTTGCCTGGCGGCACTTCCTTGACTGGATGAGCGCGGCCGGCGCGGCGGATCCCGCCGACGAGGTTCCAGGCTGGTTTACGGCGGCGGAGTGCCGGCTCTGGGCGGAGGCATGCCGCGGCCGCGACGTGTTGGAACTCGGCCGCCACCTCGGCCGGAGTACGACGGTCGCGGCCGTGACCGCAAAGCGCGTCGTGTCACTCGACCGGGCCGACGACGGCCCGGCCGACTTCTGGCTCCAGCGGTACGGCGTGCGGCACAAGGTGTGGCTGCGGGTCGGCACGTTCGACGCACTCGTGCCGGGTAGCGGCGGGCCCTTCACCGCCTGCCTGATCGACGGGGCGCACGACCGGGACAACGTGGCCGCCGACATCGCCGTCGTTCGCCCGCACCTCGCACCGGGAGCGGTGGTCGGGTTCCACGACCACGACGACCCGAACTTCCCCGGCGTCGCGGAAGCGGTGACTGAAGCCGTCGTCGCGCACGGCTGGAAGCCGGTCGGCCGGGCCGACTTCCTGGCGCTGTTCGAGACGCCGCGTTGACTACCGACACCCGGCGGGGGCGCAGCTGCCGCCCCACCAACACGCCACCTGCGGGCCGGCGCAGGGGCCGCCCTTGAGGCACTTCGCCGGCACTATTCCTTCGAACAGCCCCTTCCCGGGGACGTAAATCCGGTCCCCCGGCTGGAGTTGGTAGTTCGTCGTCGTGTCGCCCAGTTGGACCACGTTCGTGTAGCAGACCGGGTACACGACCCGGCAGCCGTCCGGCGGCGTCGGGCGGCTCAGCACCACGTTCTGCTCGCTCGCCCGGCGGGTGATGCCGCCTGCGGCCAGGATGCCGTCCAGCACCGTCTCGTTGCCTTTGATCGGGAACGCGCCGGGGGCGTTCACCTCGCCGAGCACGTAGTACACCTTGCTGTTCCGGCCGATCAGCCGCACCGTAACGGCGACGCCCGCTTTCTCCTTCGAGTTGATCAGCGCCTTCACCTCGGCCTCGATCTGAGGCAGCGCCTTCCCCGCGACCACCGGCCGGCCGTACACGCCGAGGTCGATGGTGCCGTCGGCGAACACCGTCTGGTCCGGCGGCAGCCGCAGCGGGGCGTCGAGGTCGGCGGGCTGTACGAGGAGCACGTCGCCGGGCTCGACCACGAACGCCGGGTGAAGCTCCTTGGCGAGCTCGCGCGGCACGGCGGGCGGCATCGGCGCGGTGTTGCGCATCTCCTTCGTGACGGGCAGGAGTTGGTTCGCCGGCGGGCTCAGGCCGAGCGTCTCGCACCCGACGGCCACGACCAGCAGCGTCAGGGCGGCGCCGGCGACGCGGGTGGGAGTGGGCATTTTCCGATCCTTGCGGGCGATAGGCAGGATGCGGAATCTATCGGGTCTGCGGGCCGGGCCGCTTCACCGGAACGTGCCGGTCAGCCGGTTATCCCGACGGCGCGGCCGCCGTCGCGGGCCGACGTCAGGCAGGCGTCGAGGACCAACTGGGTCTTGAGTGCCATGTCGGGCCAGCTGGCGTCGGGCTTCCCGCCGAGCACCAGTTCCCCGAACCGGCGGGCCATGTTGGTCTCCTGAGCGTCCTCGCGGCCGTCGCTCGCCTCGGCGGCGGCGTAGCGCGTCGGGTGCGACTCCATCTGGAAGCTCGTGCCGCGGACGCGGAAGTGCGGCCGCTGCACCACGAACGCCGACTCGGCCCCGTGGTACGGCAGCACGAAGTCGTCCACCGTGACGGCCCCCTTCGTGCCGCTCACATGCGCCCACTGCTGCAACTCGGTGCGGAACGAGCAGTAGAAGGAACCGGTCACGCCGCCGGGGAAGAACAGCTCGCCGGAGAACTCCAGCGGCACCGGTCGGCCGTCGGTCGCGTACTCGTTCAGAACGCGGCCCACCACCTTCTCCGGCATCCGGAACTTCATCACCCACAGGGCGAAGCGGAGGTTGTACCACCCGAGGTCGCCCAGCGCCCCGAGGGGCTCCAGCGCCCCGCTCACGCGGATGTTGCCGCCCAGGAAGCCGGCGTCGGCCGCGAAGCTGAACTGGCTCGTGACCCGCCGCAGTTCGCCGACCGCGTCCGCGTCGTCGAGCACCTTCCGCAGCAGCGGCAGGCGGGCGCTGTGCATGAACATGACGCCGTCCATGAACTGCACGCCGGCGGCGCGGCAGGCGTCCACCATCTCCTCCACTTCCGCCGCGTCGGCGCCGCACGGCTTCTCGCAGAGGACGTGCTTCCCCGCGGCCGCGGCCTTCAGTACCCACTCCTTGCGAACGCCCGTCGGCAGCGGCACGTACACCGCGTCCACGTCGCGGCTCGCCAGCAGTTCGTCGTACCCGACCGGGGTGGGAACCTGCTCGAACGGCACTTCCGACTGGCACTCGGCGATGAACTGCCGGGCGCGTTCCGGGGTGCGGCTGGCGACGGCGGCGACGACGCCGTTGCCGCTGAGGCGGATCCCCTTCCAGTTCTTGCGCGCGATGTTGGCGGTGCCGAGAATTCCCCAGCGGCAGGCGGGCGGCATGGCGTGGCTCCGGGTGAGGTGGTCGGTCCCGACTGGTATAGGACCGCCGCCCCGCCACGGGTGCCGGGCCGACGTTCAAACCGGGCACATTGTGTGTCACCGACCCCCCCGGGGGGTCAGGGCACGAATTGAGTCAGAGCCACAAATCAGCGTCGGAGTGATCCGGTTCAATACCCTGTGCCCCCGTAGGCGCCGGTGCTGGCCGGGCGATTGGCTGGAACCCCCGCCGGAGACGGGGGTTGTGACATGGTCGGGGTGGCGGGCGTTGTCTCGGCCGAGTAGCCGGTGCGCGGCGGGGCGTCGTCGTGGCACCAGCCGCACGTCTTGCAGCAGCCCGTTCCCAGCGTCGTGAGTAGCACCGCGGCCAGAATCGTGCGCATGACCGTCCCCCGGTTCGATCGTTCCCCCGGCGGGGGACATACCGAAGCGGGGAAGGGCGGTCAACCCGACGGGAGTCGTTCAACCCTACTTCGTGAGCACACCCAGAATCGTCTCGGCGACGAGCCGGTTGCCGGCCTCGTTGAGGTGGACGGCGTCCGTCGTCAACACGCCGCTGGCCTTGTTGTCGGGGTTGTTCTTCGCCAAGTGGTCCACGAACGCCTTGCGCAGGTCGCACAGCTTCGAGCCGGTGTCGGCGGCGACCTTGCGGCTGATGCCGGCGTACTCGTCCAGCTGGGCGTCGAGCTTGTTGCCGCCGGCCTTCTTCTCGCCGATGACGGTCGGCGTGCAGAGTACGACCCGGGCGCCGCTCGCCTTGACGCGGCCGACCACGTCGCGGAGCCCCTCGTCGAACCGCTCCTTGCTGGTGCCGTGGCTCGGGTCGTTCTCGCCGTGCCACACGTCGTTGATGCCGATGTACACGACCACGACGCTCGGCTTCTTCGCCAGCACGTCCTTCTCAAGGCGCTTCTGAATGTCCGGCACCTTGTTGCCGCTGATGCCGGCCCCGACGAGCTCGACGCCGTGCTTCTCGGTCAGGGTGGCCTTCAGCTGTGTGATGTAGCCGGTCTTGCCGACGGCGGCCTGGGTGATGCTGTCGCCGAGGAAGACGACGCGGTCGCCCTTCTGGAGCCCGACGGGGTCGGCGGCCGCGCACGAGGCGGTGAGGAGGAAGGCCGCGGCGGCGGCGACGACGGAGGCGCGGACGAACATGGGGTGTCCTTTCGGGCGGGTGGGACCGCCATATTCGGGCACCGCGCCGCCGGCGTCAAGGAATACCCTCAACATCCGACATCCCCCTCGGCCGCGCGGCCTGCTTACAATTTCACTTCCCATCCGCCCGACAGGACCTGCCGATGGCCGCGAAGTTCCAGCTCGTCAGCGAATACCCCCCCGCCGGCGACCAGCCGAAGGCCATCGAGCAACTGGTGGACGGCTTCGCCCGCGGCAAGGGCTTCCAGGTGCTCCTCGGCGCCACCGGCACGGGGAAGACGTTCACCGCCAGCAACGTCATCGCCCGGCTCGGCAAGCCGACCCTCGTGCTCGCCCACAACAAGACGCTCGCGGCGCAGTTGTACAAGGAGTTCAAGGGCTTCTTCCCGCACAACGCGGTGCAGTACTTCGTCAGCTACTACGACTACTACCAGCCCGAGGCGTACATCCCGCAGCGCGACATCTACATCGAAAAAGACAGCAGCATCAACGAGAACATCGACCGCCTTCGCCTCGCCGCCACGTCCGCGCTCGTGAGCCGCGAGGACGTCATCATCGTGGCGTCGGTATCGTGCATCTACGGCCTCGGCTCGCCGTCCGACTACAAGCGGATGATGGTCTACGTCCAGAAGGGCGAGGTCATCGACCGCGACAACTTGCTGCTGCGACTGGTGGACATCCAGTACCAGCGGAACGACGTCGCCTTCGAGCGCGGCAAGGTCCGCGTCCGCGGCGACACCATCGACATCTGGCCGGCCTCGGAGGAGGTCGCGTACCGGCTGGAACTGTTCGGCGACGAGGTGGACGCGCTCTCGGTCATCCACCCCGTCAGCGGCGAGACGATCAAGCCGCTGGAGGAACTGTACGTCTACCCCGCCAAACACTTCGTGACGCCCGAGGAGCGTGTGAAGGAGGCGATCACCGGCATCGAGGCCGAGCTGACCGCCCGGCTGGAGCAGTTCAAGACGGAAGGCAAGCTGCTGGAGTACGAGCGGCTGAAGGCGCGCTGCCGGTACGACCTGGACATGCTCCGCGAGGTGGGCTACTGCTCGGGCATCGAGAACTACGCCCGGTGGTTCAGCGGCCGCGCCCCCGGCGAGCCGCCGTACACGCTCATCGACTTCTTCCCCGAAGACTTCCTCGTGGTCGTGGACGAGAGCCACGTCAGCCTGCCGCAGGTCCGCGGCATGTTCCACGGCGACTTCGCCCGCAAGACTACCCTCGTCGAGCACGGCTTTCGGCTGCCGAGCGCGCTGGACAACCGGCCGCTGAAGTTCCCCGAGTTCGAGGGGCGGCTGAAGCAGTGCCTGTGCCTGTCGGCGACGCCGGCCGCCTACGAGCTGGAGCGGAGCGGCGGTGAGGTGGTCGAGCAGGTGATCCGGCCGACGGGGCTCGTCGATCCGGTGATCCACGTCAAGCCGGCGCGCGGGCAGGTGCCGGACCTGAAGCACGAGATTCAGACGCGCGCCGAGAAGGGCGAGCGGACGCTGGTGACGACGCTGACGAAGCGGATGGCCGAAGACCTGACGACGTTCTTCCGCGACGCCGGGATGCGTTGCGCGTGGCTCCACAGCGAACTCGACGCCATCGAGCGGATCCAGGTGTTGCGCGAGCTGCGGGAGGGGACGTTTGACGTGCTCGTCGGCGTGAACCTGTTGCGCGAAGGGCTCGACCTGCCGGAGGTGTCGCTGGTGGCGATCCTGGACGCCGACAAGGAGGGCTTCCTGCGCTCGGAGACGTCGCTGATCCAGACCATCGGCCGCGCCGCCCGCAACGTGAACGCCGAGGTGATTCTGTACGCCGACACGGTGACCGAGAGCATGGCCCGGGCGATCGGCGAGACGAACCGGCGGCGCGACGTGCAGCTGGCCTACAACGCCGAACACGGCATCACGCCGCGGTCGGTGGTGACGGCGATCCGCAATTCCATCGAGGACGAGATCGAGGCCCACAAGCTGGCGACGGAGGCGGCGACCGGCGTGACCGCGGCGGCCGAGGCCGACTACGTGACGATCGAGTACGTGCAGAGTCTGTACGCCGAGATGCTGGAGGCGGCGAAGGGGCTGGACTTCGAGCGCGCCCAGAAGCTCCGCGACCAGGTGGTGAAGCTGGAGGCGGAGTTGAAAAAGAAGTACGGCGACGGGGCGCCGCCGAGCGTGCTGGGCGGGAAGGTGATCGCTCCGAGCCTGCCGGAGAAGAAGAAGCGCGGCAAGGGCCGCCGGGAAGGAGCTGATCCGACGCTACGGCCGACGAACCTCCCCGGACCTCGCCGAAAGCCTGAAGGGGCGTGATTGCCTGTTATTCGCGTCGGATTTGTTCGTCAGCCTTTCATCCCGGGACGGCGCGGTGTGGGGATGGGGAATTCCTGAGAAGTTTCGGATAAGAATTGTTTTTCGTCTGTGCCGAAGTTAAGGTAGGGGATTAGGCGGCCCGCTCTTCCCCCGCCCGACCGCGCTTTCCGGACCTCCCGCCCTTTCGTGACCGAGGAGGATGATGTGACGCCCCGCTCGTGTCTCGCGGCCGCGGCCCTCGCCACCGGCCTGTTCGCCGCCCCCGCCACCGCCGCCGAAAACACCGTCCCCCGCCCGGGTTACGGCTTCAGCACTCTTCGCCCGATGGCTGCCGACGTGGCCCGTGCGAAGGCCGAGGCCGTCCTGAAGGCCGCCGGTCGCCACGACGCCGCCCGTGTGCAGGCCGTGTGGGACAAGAAGGACCTGACGCTCCTCGACAAGGTCGCCGAGACGGTCGCCATCGGCAGCCCCGAGGCCGAGGCCGTGATCGCCGACAGCCGCCGCGCCGAGGCCGCTTCGACGGTTCCCGCGCTGCTCAAGGACGCCAAGCTCGACCCGTTCGCCCGCGCCAACTTGGCGCTGGTGTTCGCGCGGGCCAACGCCAACAAGCGGGCCTACGAGGAGACGCTCGACGCCCTCGCCGGCGTCACCCCCGAGCAGGTCGTGGACCCGGCCGGGTTCTTCTTCTTCAAGGCCGTGGCCGAGCACGCCACGATGAAGCGCGACGCCGCGCTGGCCAGCATCGTCCGCCTCCGCGACGACGTGACCGACAGCCCGGACCGGTACAACCGCGTCGGCCTGATGATGATCGCCGACATGATCGCCTGGAACCCGGACCCGAAGGACTTCACCAACATCAGCCGGCTGATGGACAACAGCGGCCGCCGCCTCGACCTGTCCCGCCCCGGCGACAAGACGCAGGACATCCAGAAGCGGATCGTCTTCCGCCTCGACGAGCTGATCAAGGAGGCCGAGAGCAAGTGCAAGGGTGGCCAGTGCAACGGCGGGAACTGCCCCAACGGCGGCAAGCCCGGCGACAAGCTGGCCGGCGGCACGAACCCGACGAGCCCGGCTCCGGACAGCGGCATCATGGGCGGCGCGGGGGCGGGCAAGGTGGACGACCGCAAGCTGCGGGAGGCCGCCGAGCAGTGGGGCACCCTGCCGCCGGACCGCCGCGAGGCCCTGGTGCAGGAACTCACCCGTGACCTGCCGGCCCGGTACAAGCCGATGATCGACGAGTACTTCCGCTCGCTCAACCGGCTCCACGGGTTCGCCCCGCGGCAGTAAGGGTTCCCCGGTGACGGCAGCCACGTGAAAGCCCGGGGACGGCCGTCCCCGGGCTTTCTGCGTAAGACGGGTTCAGGAGCACACCATGTTCAGCCGCCCCCTGGTCGCGGTCGCCCTGCTCGCCGTCGTGGTCGCGGCCCGCGCCGACGACATCACGCTCGTCGGCGGCAAGAAACTGACCGGCACGCTCGTCGCCGTCGACGCCGAGGGCGTGACGTTTAACGCCGGCGGCACCGAGATCAAGGTGCCGGCGAAGGACGTTCTGCTCATCGACCTCGGCAACAAAATCGGCACGCCCGCCAAGGACCAGAAGTACCACGAGGTCGAGCTCACCGACGGCTCCGTGCTGCGGGTCGGCAAATTCGCCGTGAAGGCGAAGGGCCTCGAGGTCGAACCCCTGCCGGGGCCGGCTGGCGTGGCGGCGCCGGCGTTAGAACTGCCGCTGTCGAGCGTCTTCTCCGTCTGCCGCAACGCCGACGACGCCAAGCACCGAGACAACTGGCAGGCCATGCTCCGCACGCGCGGCAAGCGAGACCTCTACGTCATGCGGACGGCCGAAGGGCTGAACTTCGTGCAGGGCACGATCCACGAAGGGAACGCCGACGGTACCGAGTTGACGTTCGAGAAGGAGGGCGGGGCGAAGGAGCAACTGCGGCTGTCGCGCGCGACCGGCGGGCTGGTGTTCAACCAGCCGTCCGACGGGAAGCCACCGGCGACGCTGTGCAAGCTCAAGGACGTGTTCGGCAACACGCTCGTGGCCCGCGAAATCGGGGTGGCAGGCGGCGGCGTGAAGGTGAAGACCGTGAGCGGCGTCTCGGTCGCGTACCCGGCCGCGGCGGCGGTGGCGCAACTGGACTACGCCCAGGGGAACGTGGCGTACCTGAGCGACCTGACGCCGCAGGTGGAAGTGCCGGGCGTGGCCGACGCCGACGCCAAGGCGTTCCCGCTCCTCGAAGGGAAGACGCGGCCCGGGGCGTTCCTCCGCGACCGCTTCCTCGGCGACAGCCCGACGCTCACCCTGGACGGGGCGGCGGTGCCGAAGGGGCTCGCCGTCTCGGCCGACACGGCGCTAACGTTCCCGCTCGGCGGCGACTACCGCGAGTTCCGCGCGACGGTCGGCTTTGCCGACGCCCGGCACGGCAACGCGGCCGAGCTGAAACTGACGATCGAGGCCGACGGCAAGGTGATCGCCACGGACGCGTTCAAGGGGAAGGACAAGGCCCGCGCGCTGAGCGTGGACGTGAAGGGCGTCCGCCAACTGCGGATCGCCGTGGACCGGGACTACCCCTCGGACACGGCCGCGTACCTGATCCTCGCCGACGCGAAGGTGCAGAAGTAGTCCCGGTGGTTTCGTCGGGCGATGGATCACGAGCGGCGACGAACCCCAGGCACAGACGCGTGTGGTGTGCCGCCTCGCCTCGCCCGTACCCCGCGTCGGGTCTCGACGACTCGACCCGACCTACAATGCCCGAGCCGACCCGCCCGCCCGGAATCCCACACCCATGACGCGACGCCACCTCGTCCGCATCCTCCGGGCACTCGCCGTCGCCGCGCTGCCGGCCGGGCTCCTCGCCGCCGCCATCGCCGTGCCCGCACCAGCTGCGGCGCAGCCGCCGGCCGCGCCGCTCGTACTCGCCCCCGTCGTGCAGACCTCCGAGCAGGAGCGGATCGCCGTCATCGAGAAGGTGTCGCCGGCGGTCGTTGCGGTGAACATGCTCAACGGGAAGGGCTGCGGCTCCGGGGTCATCATCGACCCCGAGGGCTACGCCCTCACCAACCACCACGTCATCTCTGCCCCGGGCATGGCCCCGGGCGTCATGCGGTGCGGGCTCGCCGACGGCGTCTTCTACGACGCCGTTCTCGTCGGCTACGACTTCCTCGGCGACGTGGCGCTCATCAAGCTGCTGCCGAAGGAGCCGGGCAAGCCGTTCCCGTTCGTGCAGCTCGGCAACAGCGACGAGGTGCGGCTCGGCGAGTACGCTTTCGCGGCCGGCAACCCGTTCTCGGTCGCGCTCGACTTCACGCCGACGGTCACGTTCGGCATCGTCAGCGGCACGAACCGCTACGAGCCGCTCGGCAGCCGGCCGGGCGGACAGGAGTACACCGACTGCATCCAGGTGGACGTGCCGATCAACCCCGGCAACTCGGGTGGGCCGCTGTTCAACATGCGCGGCCAGCTCATCGGCATCAACGGCCGCATCTCGCTGGAGAAGCGCGGCCGGGTGAACGTCGGCGTGGGGTACGCCATCTCGATCAACCAGATCAAGAACTTCCTGACGCACCTGTACGCCGGCATCGCCACCGACCACGCCACGCTCGGGGCGCTCGTGCTGACGGAGAACGAGGACGCCGACCTGGCCCGCATGGTGGTCCGCCAGATTCTCGACGACGCCGACGCCTACCGCCGCGGCCTCCGCGCCGGCGACCAGCTCACGAACTTCGCCGGCCGGAACATGTCGAGCACGAACCACTACAAGAACATCCTCGGCACTTTCCCCGCCGGCTGGCGGGTGCCCATCACCTACCGCCGCGAGAACGAGAGCCGCGAGATTCTGGTGCGGCTCCAGACCGCGACGCCGGCCGAGAAGTCGGAGCGGCCCGCCGACCCGAAGCTGCCGCGGCCGATGCCCGTCGACGGGCCGGCGCCGAAGGTCGACACGCCGGCGTCGAAGCTTTACAAGCCGGGCGTGAAGGGGTTGGCGAACGCCTACTTCAACGACCTGGCCCGCGACAAGCTCCTGGCCGCCGCAAAGAAGCACGGCGACTTCGCCGCCGCGCAGGGCGTGTGGGCCGCGGAGGGCACCTACGAGGCCGACCAGCGCAAGGGCGACATGCGGCTCGAGGTGAGCCCCGGCGGCGGCGACGACGCCAGGGTGGCGCTGAAGTTGAACATCGAGCACAAGCTGCAGCCGCTGAAGCAGACCGACCTGCGCGAGCAGGCCGAGCCGATCGGCAGCGGCGGGCTGATGATGGCGCTGTACCACTACCGCCGCTTCCTGACGGCCGGGCCGAAGGGGTTCGAGGGCGAGTTCTTCCACGCCGGCGGCGAGCCGTTCTACCCGCCGCCGGCCGACGGTACGACCCCGAAAAGCCTCGCGGCGTTGCGCGTGGACGCTGACGTGATGCGGACCCGGCACGGTCCGGTGACGTGCAAGTGGTACCACAGCCGGGCCGACGCCAGGCTGATCGGTTTCGAGGTGTACCTGTCGAAGGACGCCGACCCGTGCGAGGTGTACCTCTCCGACTACCGCGACGCCGGGGCCGGCCGGCAGTTGCCGCACCGCATTGAGTGCCGCTTCGCGGACAAGCGGTACGCCGTGCTGACGGTCGCCCGCTGGGCCGTGAACTGATTCCGCTTCCGCCGCCCGGCGGCGCTGCGCCCGCGCGTGTGAAACCTGGCTCACGCAGAATCGCAACGCCGCCGAGCTGAATAGTCAGCCAAGAAGCACCATGCTTAACCGCCGCCGCGCCCTGCTCCTATTCGCCGCCGCCGTCGTCGGCTTCACCCCTGCCGTGCGGGCACAGCCGCTCGTGCAGGTGGCCGAGACGGTGAACGGCAAGCTCGTCAAGATCTTCGGGGCCGGCGGGTTCAACCGGCTGAACAACTTCGGCACCGGCGTACTCGTCTCGCCCGACGGCCACATCCTCACCGTGGCCAACTCCCTCATCGACACGCCCAACCTCGTCGTCCACCTGTACGACGGCCGCCGGCTCAAGGCGGAGGTGATGGTGATCGAGCCCGAACTCGACGCCGCGCTCCTGCGCCTCGTCGTGGAGGGGAAGAAGGTCGGCGAGCCGACCGGCCTCGACCTCGCGTTCTTCGACATCGCGGCGGAAGCCAAACGCCCCGTCGCCGCCCCCGGCGACACGGCCATCGGCTTCACGAACCAGTTCGAGATCGCCCTCCGCGACGAGCCGCTGACGGCCCAGAAGGGCGTCGTCGGCGCGTACACGAAGCTCAGCGGCAAGCTCGGGTCGTTCGACTTCCCGTACAAGGGCGACGTGTACGTCACCGACGCCATCACGAACAACCCCGGATCGGCCGGCGGGGCGCTGGTCAACCGCAAGGGCGAACTGCTCGGCGTCATCGGCCGCGAGCTGAAGAATAACGTGACGAACACGTGGATGAACTACGCGATCCCGGTGGCTGCCAAGGTCGAGGTGACGGTGAAGGAGAAGGACAAGGACGCGACGGTGACGGTGAGCCTACCGGAGTTCGTGGCGAAG
Organism: Gemmataceae bacterium; assembly: GCA_046350095.1. Lineage (GTDB taxonomy): Bacteria > Planctomycetota > Planctomycetia > Gemmatales > Gemmataceae > Urbifossiella. The sequence continues at coordinate 888,092 of JAXMBA010000004.1, read as the reverse complement.
GGGATGAAGGGCGAGTACCGCCCCACGAAGCGCGAGCGGCCGACGGCCGGCGAGGGCGGCTGGGCCGGGATCGTGTTCGTGCCGAACGTGCTGGCGCGGACGCCGGCGTACGTGGAGGCGGTGCTCCCGGGTTCGCCCGCGGAGAAGGCGAAGCTGCAGCCCGACGACCTGGTGAGCTTCGTGGACGGCGAGCCGGTGGCGAGCATCGCCGCCTTCGACGAGTACCTGCGCACCAGGACGCGGCCGGGAAGCACGATCCGCCTCGAAGTGCGGCGCGGGGGCACGCTGCAACCCGTGGAGCTGACGCTAACCGCGCCGCCGGCGCGGGCGCCGGTTGCGGCGCCACCGAAGAAGTGATCACCCCCCCCGGCGCGACGTACCCGACGAACGCAGGACACCCCATGACCCGCCGCCGCCTCGCCCTGCTCGCCGCGATCGCCGTGGTGCTCCCCGCCGCGGCGCAGGACGCCGACGAGGCTGCCGAGAAGGCCGTCCGCGCCGCGGCCGGCCGCGCGGCCCAGTCGGTCGTGATGATCCACACCGCCGGCGGCCTCGACGCCGTCGCCGGCGGGAAGGACCCGAAGGGTAAGACCATCTTCATCGGCCGCGGCACCGGCGCCACCACCGGCGTCGTGGTCGGGGCCGACGGGTACGTCATCACCAGCTCGTTCAACTTCGCCAACAAGCCCACCGACATCTTCGTCACCGTGCCCGGCAAGGAGCGCGAGGTGGCAACCGTCGTCGGCACCGACTTTAGCCGGATGCTCACGCTGCTGAAGATCAAGTCCACCGGGCTGACCGTGCCCGCGGCGGTGCCGAAGGCCGAGGTGAAGATCGGACAAACGGCTCTCGCCCTCGGCCGCGCCCTCGACCCGACGCCGACCAGTTCCCCGTCGGTAAGCGTCGGAGTGGTCAGCGCCAAGAACCGGCTGTACGGCCGGGCCATCCAGGCGGACGCCAAGATTTCACCGGCCAACTACGGCGGCCCGCTGGTGGCGCTCGACGGCCGCGTCCTCGGCGTCATCGTGCCGGCGTCGCCGCAGGGCGAGGGCGAGACGGCCGGGTTCGAGTGGTACGACTCGGGCATCGGCTTCGTCATCCCGTTCGAGGACGTGCTCGCCAAGCTGCCGGCGCTGAAGGAGAAGAAGGAACTCCGCCGCGGGCTGCTCGGCTTCAACCCCGACCCGAAGACCGGCACGTACGCCGAGCCGCCGGTGGTCGCGGCGGTGCAGCCGGACTCGGCCGCGGCCCGCGCCGGCCTGCAGGTCGGCGACACCATCGTGAAGGCCGACGGGCAGCCGGTGCCGCACTTCTCGGCGCTACAGCACCTGCTCGGGCCGAAGTACGAGGGCGACGCCGTCAAGCTGACGGTGAAGCGCGACGACAAGGAGGTCGAGCTACCGCCCGCGACGCTCCTCGGCAGTTCGCCCGCGTACGTGAACGCCTTCCTCGGCATCCTGCCGATCCGCAGCGACACCGTGGCCGGCGTCGGCGTCCGCTACGTGTACCCCAAGAGCGCCGCCGCCGCCGCCGGGATCAAGGCCGGCGACCGCATCCTGTTCGCCTCGCGCGACAAGGCGCAGGTGCCGGTCAAGGACCGCGCCGGCCTCGCCACCTTCCTCAGCCGCCTCGCGCCCGGAGACGAGGTCGGCATCGACGTGATCCGCAAGGAGGGGAGCAAGACGGTCACACTAAAGGCCAAGCTGACGACCGTCCCCGACTTCATCCCCGAGAAGGTGCCGCTGGTCGGGGCCGCGCCGCCGGCCCGCACGAAGGAGGTGTTCGTCGCCGCCCTCCAGGACGACCCGTTCGCCCCGAAGAAGAAGGACGCGAAGAAGGCCGAGACCGGGCTGATCGAGCGGACCGACGCGGTGACCGGCCGGAAGCACTGGGTGTACGTACCGGACAACTACGACCCGACGGTGGCGCACGGCCTGCTCGTGTGGCTCCACCCGGCCGGGGCGGGCGGCCCGCGCGACGCCGACACGATCATCAAGAGCTTCCGCCCGTTCTGCGAGAGCTCGCGGACCATCCTCCTGGGTCCGAAAGCGGAGGCGGCCGACGGGTGGACGCCGAGCGAGAGCGAGACGGTTCTGGCGGACGTGAACCGCGTGACGGGCGAGTACACGATCGACAAGGCGCGGGTGGTGGCGCACGGCCTCGGCCGCGGCGGGCAGATGGCGTACTACCTCGGCTTCCAGGCACGAGACGTCTTCCGCGGCGTGGCCCCCGTCGGCGCCACGCTCGGCAGCCCGCCGCGGGACAACGTGGCGACGCAGCCGCTGAGCTTCTTCGTGGCCGCCGGCGGCCGCGACCCCGAACTGAAAGAGATCGAGGCCGGCCGGGCGCAGCTGGACGAGAAGCGATTTCCCGTCAGCTACCGGCTGATGAAGGACGCCGGCAAGGAGTACCTGGACGGGCCGACCTTCACCGAGTTCCTGGCCTGGCTGGACGCGATCGACCGGCTGTAACCGATGAAGGGGTGAGCGGGTGACGTGGTGAAGGGGAGATGAAGTTCGTTCGGCCGGCACCCCCACCCCTTCACCACGTCACACCTTCACCGTAGCAATCACCGTATGAGTCCGCCCGCCGCCCCGGCCCCGTCGTCACTGCCCGAGGTCGTCTTCCAGGGGCTCACGCGCGCCGCCGGCATCGGCATCCTCGTCCTCGTCGCGTCGCTCGTCGCCGTCCTGCTGCACGACGCCTGGCCGGTCCTCTCACGGGCCGGCGAGTACCGGCTGTTCACTAGCTCCGAGTGGGTGCCGAAGCCGGCCGGCGGCGGCAGCCCCGTCTACGGCGTCCTCGCGTTCGTCTGGGGAACCGTTGTCACGTCCGTGCTCGCCATGCTCATCGCCGTGCCGCTCGGGGTGGCGAGTGCGGCGTACATGTCGGAGATCGCCCCGCCGTGGGTGAAGAAGGTCGGCGCCTTCCTCATCGAACTGCTCGCCGCGATCCCCAGTGTGGTGTACGGCTTCTGGGGGCTGTTCTTCCTCGCGCCGCTGATCCAGAAGACGTTCGACGCCGTCGGCGGGCCGAACACCGGCGGCAACGGCGTCGTCGCGGCCGGGCTCATCCTGGCGATCATGGTCCTGCCGTACATCACGGCGATCGGCTACGACGTGTGCCAGGCGGTGCCGCGGAGCCAGCGGGAGGGGAGCCTCGCGCTCGGGGCCACCCGCTGGCAGACGATCTGGAACGTGGTGCTCCCCTACGCCCGGCCCGGCCTCATCGCGGCGTCGTTCCTGGCGCTCGGCCGGGCGCTCGGCGAGACGATGGCCGTGACCATGCTCATCGGCAACCAGGCGGTCATCGACGCGTCCCCGTTCGCCCTCGGCGACTCGATCGCAAGCCGCATCGCCAACCAGCTGAACGAGGCCGACACGCCCGACTTCCGCTCCGCGCTGGTGGCGCTGGGGCTGGTGCTGTTCGCGGTGACGGCGGCGTTCAACGTGTCGGCCCGCCTGCTGCTCCGGCGGTTGGTTGGAGGACCGCGCCCCAGCAAGCGGGGGCGAGGGGAGGTGGGAATGGGGAGGACTGAGGATGCGATCGCGTCCGGCGCGCCAGACACTCCGGCGGCGCGCGGGGAAGCAACTGATGCTCCCCCGTCCTCCCTCCAACCTCCCACCTCGAACCGGGCCGGGCTTTGGGACAAGGTAATGACTGGCGTGCTGGCCGCCGGGCTGGTCGCCACCGTCGTGCCGCTGTTTCTCATCCTCGGGTACATCACCGTCCGCGGGGCGTCGGCCGTGGACGCCACGCTCTTCACGGAGTGGACCCGCGCCCCGCTCACCGACACGCAATACGAGCAGTACAAGGCGTGGCAGGACAACCGGGCCGAGTACCCGAAGACCGAGACGGGCCGAAACGTCCGCCGCGGCGGCCTGGGCAACGCCATGGTCGGCAGCCTGATGATCGTCACCATCGCCACGCTGCTGGCGGTGCCGTTCGCGCTGATGGCGGCCGTGTACCTCGCCGAGGCGCGCCGCAGCCGAGTGGCCGCGGCCGTGCGGTTCGTCACCGAGTTGCTCGGCGGCGTGCCGTCGATCGTGATCGGCATCTTCGCGTACGCGGTGCTGGTGTACCCGTTCTGGTACCCGAGCCCGTTCGGGTTCAACGCCTGGGCCGGGGCGTTCGCGCTGGCGGTGATGATGATCCCGATCATCGTTCGGAGTGCGGAGGAGTCGATGAAGCTGGTGCCGGAGAACATCCGGCAGGCGAGCTACGCCCTGGGTGCGTCGCGGATGCAGACGACGCTGCGGGTCATCCTCCCGGCGGCGCTGCCGGCGATCGTGACGGGCGTGTTCCTGGCCGTCGGCCGCATCGCCGGTGAGACGGCGCCGCTGCTCCTGACGGCCGGCGGTAGCGACCAGTGGCCGGTGACGGTGGACGGCACGTTCCCGTTCCTGCACGCGCGGCCGGCGTCGCAGACGGCGTTCCTGCCGGGGAACATCTTCAACTACTCGCGCAGCCCCTACGCCGACTGGCGGGACCAGGCCTGGGGCGGGGCGGTCGTGCTGCTGGTGGTCGTCATGGTGCTCAACGTCGGCATCCGCCTCGCGGCCGGGAAGCGGGTGGTGGCGGCGGCGCGGGCGGACTGAACCGCGGCGCGCCGGTTCGTATCGTGACTCCGTCCCTCTCCACGGAGTCGCACGATGACCCGGAAGCTCTCTTTCGCCGTCCTCATCCTCGCCGCCGGCGGCGCCGCTCTCGCCGTCCAACAGGGCTGGGAGAGCGGCATCATCTGGCCGGAGCCGAAAGTCGTCGCGCCCGGCGACGCCCCCGGCGCCCCGCCGGCCGACGCCGTCGTGCTCTTCGACGGCAAGGACCTGTCGAAGTGGGTCAACGGCGACAAGTGGGAGATCAAGGACGGCTACGCCGTGGTCCGCAACGCCGACATCACCACGAAGGAGTCGTTCGGCGACTACCAACTGCACGTCGAGTTCGCCACGCCGGAGGTGGTGAAGGGGAGCGGCCAGGGGCGCGGCAACAGCGGCGTCTTCCTGTCGAACCGGTACGAGGTGCAGGTGCTCGACTCGTTCGGCAACAAGACGTACTTCGACGGCCAGTGCGCCGCCCTGTACAAGCAGATGCCGCCGATGGTGAACGCCAGCCGCGGGCCGGGCCAGTGGCAGACGTACGACATCGTCTACACCGCCCCGCGGTTCGGCGACGACAAGAAGTTGACGAAGCCGGGCTACGTCACCGTCATCCACAACGGGGTCGTGGTGCAGAACCACTACGAGCTTCAGGGCACGACCTGGTTCCACCAGGCGCCGAGCTACGAGCCGCACCCGCCGAAGCAGCCGATCCGGTTGCAGAACCACGGCGACCCGGTGAAGTACCGCAACATCTGGCTGCGGGAACTGACGCCGGTGGTGGGGAAGATGCCCGAGAAGAAGGCGAATTAACCACAGAGTCACAGAGAGCACAGAGAAAAGACAGAAGCCAGAGTAGCAACATGATTTGAATTCACGCCTCCACTAGGCTTCTCGCCTTCTCTCTGTTCTCTCTGTTCTCTCTGTGACTCTGTGGTTAATCCGCTTTCTGCCTCTACTGCTTAACCACCGCCTCGCCGGGCGGCACGGCCCGGTGCGGCTCGGCGGGGTTGGCGGCGTTCTCGCCGGTGATCAGGCGCGCCGCCCGGTTGCGGGTGAAGTAGTTGAACGCCCACTGCCACAGCACCAGCACGCGGTTCTCGAAGCGGGCCAGGTACAGGATGTGGATGAACAGCCACGCCAGCCACGCCAGCACGCCCGTCAGCCGCAGGCCGTTCGTCTCGGCCACCGCCTTCGCCATGCCGATCGTCGCCATGCTCCCCTTGTCCCAGTACTTGAACGGCCGCGGCGGCGACGTGTCGCCCTTCAGCCGGGCCGCGATCACGCCGGCCACGTAGTCGCCCTGCTGCATCGCCACCGGGGCCACGCCCGGCAGCGACTTGCCGTCCGCGCCCTTCTGCACGGCCAGGTCGCCGAGTACGAACACGTCCGACCGGCTGCCGACGGTGCAGTCGGGGTTCACCGTCACGCGGCCGGGGCGGTCCGTCGGCACGCCGCCCACGGCGTCGGCGATGAGCTTCCCGAGACCGCTCGCCTTCACGCCGGCGGCCCAGATGACCGTCTCGGTTGGGATGGCGGCGGCGACCGCGTCCGGGCGGTCGGCCTTCACCTCGACGTGGTGAGCCTGCACGCCGACGACGTGGCAGTCGAGCCGGACCTCGATGCCGAGCTTGTGCAGGGCGTTGAGCGTGTACGCCGAGAGCTTCTCGTGGAACGCGCCGAGCACGCGCGTCTGGCCCTCCACGAGGATGATGCGGGAGTCGCGCGGGTTGATGGCGCGGAAGTCGTTGCGGAGCGTCTGGCGGGCCAGCTCGCTGATCGCGCCGGCCATCTCGACGCCGGTCGGCCCGCCGCCGACGACGACGAACGTGAGGAGCCGTTCGCGGGCCCTCGGGTCCGGATCGCGCTCGGCCCGCTCGAACGCGCTCAGCACCCGCCGGCGGATCTCGGTGGCGTCCTCGACGGTCTTCAGCCCGGGGGCCAACTCGGCCCAGTCGTCGTGGCCGAAGTACGTGTGCGTGGCCCCGGTGGCGACCACGAGCGTGTCGAACGGCACCGCCGCCCCGTCGCGGAGGGACACGGTCTTGGCCCCGAGGTCGAAGCCGGTGACCTCGCCGAGGAGGACGTTCGTGTTGCGCTGGCGGCGGAGAATGGAGCGGAGCGGGGCGGCGATGTTGGCCGGGGAGAGGGCGCCGGTGGCGACCTGGTAGAGGAGCGGCTGGAACAGGTGGAAGTTGCGTCGGTCGATGAGGGTGACGCGGCACGGCGCCTTGGCCAGGCCGCGGGCGGCGTTCAGGCCGGCGAACCCGCCGCCGACAATCACCACCCGGTGCTGCGCTCCGCCCGCCATGTCCGTCGCCCTCCGTCGGTCAGCGGTATGCTACGGACCGCGTGCCGCGGGGCGTGTCATTCCCGCGGCCGCACAGAAGAGTAGAACCACCGGCGCGACCCAGAAGAACCCCGGCAGCGAGCCCGCCCACGCCAGTGACACCGTGGTGACACCGAGTTGCCCGAGGGTGAATAGCGCCAGTGCCGTGGGCCGTGATTCGGCCGCGAGGCGGGCCGCGACCGCGACCACGGGCACGAGCAGCACGACGAGGTCGAACACCCACCCGCCGTAAGCCGTGGCCAGCACCGACGCCCACACCGCCCACGGCAGCGCCGCCGGCCAGTCCCAGCGCTCGCCCCGCTTCCAACGCCACGCCCCGAAGCCGACGCAGGCCGCGGCGCACGGCAGGAATTGCACCCAGAAGCGCTCCGGGGCGACGAGGACGCGCAGCCAGTACGACGCGGCCGGCAGCACCCATTCCGTCAGCGGCACGGCCCCCGGCGGCGGGTGTGCCGTCGTGCGGACGAACTGCGTGACGACGTCCGGGTTCATCAGCAGCACGCCGCCGAGGGCAACCGCTAGAGTGGCGGCACCGGCCGCGAGCGCGGCTCGCCCGGGGCGGCTCATCGCGTCCAGGACGAGAAGCACGCCGAACACTGCGAGCAGGTGCGGCTTCAGCGCCGTGAGCGCGGCGCACGCCCCGGCGCGCCCCGACTTCCCCGCCACGCGAAAGTGAACGAAGCCGGCCAGTCCCAGGAGCAACAGCCCGGCGTTCTGGCCGTACAGCACGTTCCACACGACGGGACCGAACGTGAGGCCGAGCACCTGCGGCACCCACCGCAACCGGGCCGGGCCGCGGTACACTCGCCAGAGCCAGTCGCAGCTCAGCATGACCGCGGCGAGCTGGAGGCCGATCCACACGAGCGTCGCCCAGCGGACCGGCAGCAGCCCCACGGGCACGTACACGGCCAACGACCACGGGGGGTTCCACATCATCACCGCGGCGTCGCGGTCCGGTTCGGCGCGGCGCTGCTCGGCGAGAAGGGCGTCTGGGTCGTAGGGGTTGCCGCCGCGGGCCACCACGGCGCCGGCGGACCAGAATTCCAGGAAGTCGCGCGGGTTGAGAAACGACGGGCTGTTCACCACCCGGTCGGCCGCGACCCCGGCGACCAACAGCCCGAAAACCCCGACCAGCGCCGACCGCAGGCGCGGCGCCATCACACCACCGGGGGCTTGCCGAGGCTGCGGCGGATGATCGACAGTTGTCCGGTGTGCATGGCGATGTGGAGCGCCCCGAACAGGACGCCCTCGCCGAACGTGGTCGCGAACCCCGGCCGCGTCGCGGGTTCGGTCAGCTTCGTGGCGGGGATCGTCGGCACGGCGGCGATGACTTTCGCGAGGCAGGTGTCGAACAGCGCGAGCAGCGCGGCGGGGTCGCCGAGGGCGGACTGGTCGCCGGCGGGTTTGCCGGTCTGGGTGAAGGCTTCGAGCAGGCCCGGCGGCAGCGGCGCCAGCTCGGGTGCGCCGAGGCGGTCGGCGGTGCGCCACAGCGTGACGGCGAGGTGGCCGACGATCCACGCCGCGGAGTTCGACCCCGGCACCGGTTGGTGCGCGAACTCGGCAGGCGTCAGGCCGTGCGCCATGCGGTGGACGAGCTGCCCGCCCATACGGTAGCCGGCGGTAATCGCCTCGTGGGCCGTCGGGCTCATCGTTCGTTCTCCGGTACGAAGTGTGTTCTATCAATCCGGCGCCGGTGTCGGAAGCCGGTAGCGGGCGGGCGGTCCTATAACTGACGCGGGGGTGACGATGAGCGACGCCGCGGCCACACCAATCTTCGAACTGCCGCGCCTGCCCCGTCGCGCGGCGGACGGCCACAAGGGCACGTACGGCCAGGTGCTCGCCGTCGCCGGCAGCCGCGGGATGGCGGGTGCGGCGGTCCTCGTCGGCCGTGGGGCGCTGCGGGCCGGGGCCGGGCTCGTCCGCGTCGCGTGCCCGGCCGAGGTTCAGCCCACCGTCGCCGTCGGCCACCCGTGCTACATGACGGTGCCGCTCCGCCAGCACGCCGACGGTACTCTCGGCGCGGGCGTCGCCGCGGAACTGATCGAGTTCGGCCGCGCCGCCAACGCGATCGCGATCGGCCCCGGGCTCGGCCAGGCCGACGACGCCGCGGCGCTGGTCAAGGCCGTGCTCCGCGAACTGCCGCGGACGCCGACGGTCGTGGACGCCGACGGGCTGAACGCCCTCGCCCCGCTCGGCGACGACTACCGCGACCGGCCGATGCCGCTGGTCCTCACGCCGCACCCCGGAGAGTTCGCACGGCTGGCCGGCGTCGCCACCCACGACGCCGTGGCGCGCCGCGAGGAACTGGCCGTCGGCTTTGCGTGGAAGACCGGCGCCGTCGTGCTGGTGAAGGGGCCGGGCACCGTCGTGACCGACGGCCGGCGCGTGTACCGCAACACGACCGGCAACCCCGGCATGGCCACCGGCGGCAGTGGCGACGTGCTCACCGGCGTGGTCGCCGCACTGCTGGCCCGCGGGCTGTCGCCGTTCGACGCGGCCCTGCTCGGCGCCTGGGTCCACGGCCGGGCCGGCGACCTGGCCGCGGCCGCGATCGGCCAGACCGGCTTGACCGCCGCCGACCTCCCTGACTACCTCTCCGCTGCGTTCCGCGAACTGGAAGCCCGCTGGTAATGCCCCGAGGAAGCCGCCCGTGCCGAAGCTGATCTGCCCGAACTGCGCGAAGTTCGTGACCGTGCCCGACGAGGCGGCCGGCACGACCGTGCCGTGCCCCGAGTGCCAGGCCGCGTTCCCGGTGCCGGCCCGGTACGACCCGGTCGTTACGATGCCGCCCGCCCCACCGGCGCCCGTTCCGCCCCCGGCCGCGCCGCCGCCCCAACCGCCCACGCCGCCACCGGGGTTGGCGCCCGAGGCGCTGGCCGCGGTGACGCACTCGCCCGCCGCGGCCGGGTACGAGCACACCGTCGGCGTGTCGCTCAAGCCGGCGACGCTGGCGTGGGTGCCCGCCGTAGGGCTGACGCTCGTGCTGCTGCTGACGCTCTTCCCGTGGGTCGGCGCGTACGTCGGCGGGTCGGCGGTCTATTCGCAGACGCCGTGGCGGGCGCTCGCCGGCAGCCCCGCGCGGAACTTCCACCTGGAAGAATTGTCGCGCCAGCAGTCCGGCTGGCCCGCGGACGTGCTCAACAAGGTGTCGTCCGACTGGCTCCTGATGCTGCCGTACCTGCTGCTGCTGATCCTGGCCGTCGTGGTGGCGTGGGCCGAGCGGCTGGTAACGGACGTGAGCCGCCTCCCGCGTCAGGTCGCGTTCCTCCGCGACGTGTGGCCGCACCGCGTCGTGGCCTTGGCCGGCGCCGCCGCGATAACGCTGGTGCTGCTCCTCTCGCAGGCGGCGCACGGGTTCGGCCTGGAGCGGGCGATGCGTCAGGCCGTGGCCGAGAGGTACGCCGACGACCGCGCGAAGGCCGCCGGGAACCAGGCCGAGCTGGACAAGATCGAGTTCCGCGCCGACCAGGAGCTGGCGAAGTTCAACCTGGAATGGACGGCGTGGTTCGACCTGGCCGTCTCGCTGCACTTACTCGTAGTTGGGGCGATGGCCGGCCGGTTCTGGCTCGACCGCCGTGGCAGCAAGCCGCCACCGCGGCTCTTGCTGCAATACTGATCCCGGCGTGACCACCGCTGGTCACCGGCTGACCGCGCGGCCGACCCCGGGACGTCACATCCCCGGGGTTTCGCACGTCGGCACCTGGTTTGCCCGGCGTACCATATCCGTATCCCGTCTTCGAGGTGTCAGCGATGTCGCTCCGGTCTCGCGCGGCCGTCCCCGCCGTACTACTCGCCGCGGCAGTCGCCGCGCTCCCCGCCGTCGCTCAGCCCTCGGCCGACGCCGCGACGTTGGCGAAGAAGGCTGCCGCGTTCCTCGCCAAGAGCCAGAACGAGGACGGCAGTTGGGGGCCGGTCCCCAACAACCGCGGCGTGACCGGCATCGTCGTCACCGGCCTCCTTCGGACCGGTACCGGCCCGGACACCGAGCCGACCGCGAAGGGCCTGCGCTTCATCGAGTCGCTGGTGAACCAGAAGGAAGGCCACATCGCAGGTAACGACGCGAAGGCCGGGCTCGTCAACTACATCACCAGCATCAACGTTATGGCGATGTCCGCGGCCGGGCGGGCGGAGAAGTACCGGCCGGTGATCGGCGACGCGGTCAAGTACCTGCGGGCGTACCAGTGGGACGACGCCCGCGGCAAGGACGCGAACACCGACTACTACGGCGGCGCCGGGTACGCCGGCGACAAGAGCCGGCCCGACCTGTCGAACACGGCGTTCTTCCTGGAGGCGCTGAAGGCCGCCGGCGTGCCGTCGGACGACCCGGCGTTTAAGAAGGCGGCGGTGTTCGTGAGCCGGTGCCAGAACCTCAAGAGCGAGCACAACGGGGCCGCGTGGGCGGCGAAGAACAACGACGGCAGTTTCATCTACACCGGGGCCAACGGCGGCGAGAACCGCCGCACCGACGGCGACGGCACCAAGACCGACATGGGCGGCTACGGCAGCATGACCTACGCCGGCGTGAAGAGCCTGATCTACGCGGGCGTCGGCAAGGACGACCCCCGGCTGAAGGCGGCGATGGACTGGATCAAGAAGAACTACACGCTGGACCGCAACCCGGGGATGCCGGAGGAGAACTCCCAGCGCGGCCTGTTCTACTACTATCACACCTTCGCCAAGACGATGGACGCGCTCGGCGTCGACACCTTCGAGGACGCGAGCGGCGTGAAGCACGACTGGCGCGCGGACCTGACGGCGGCGCTCGCGAGCCGGCAGCGCCCGGACGGCAGCTGGGCGAACCCGACCGACCGCTGGATGGAAGGCGACCCGAACCTCGTCACCGGGTACGCCCTGATGGCACTCAGCTACACGCGGAAGAAGTGAGCCGGGGTTCGCCGCTCGTGGCGTAACGCCGGGGCGCTACGTCACGAGCTGCGGAGCTTCTGGTAGAATTGCGGCATGACCCGCCTCCTCCCCGCCGCCGTGTTCGGCGCCCTCCTCGCGGCTTCCGCCGCGTCCGCGCACCCGCTCCCGAACACGCGCTACGACCGCACCGTCGCCGTCCGCCTCGGGCCGGAGTCGGTGCAGGTGAAGTACACGCTCGAAGTCACGCAGTTCACCATCTTCCTGGACGGCGCCAAGCTCTTTACCGCGGACGAGATCGCCAAGCTGGACAAGACCGGCCGCGGGTTCGTGCTCGCCTACGCCAAGAAGATCGCCCCCGAGATCGCCCGCGACCTCCGCGCCGCGAGCGACGGTACACCGCTGACGTTCGCCGTCGAAAAGATCGAACTGGAGGGTGGTGATCACCCGCGCTTCCGGTTCGAGTTCCGCGCCCCGTGGCCGCCTGGCCCCGAGCGGCGCAGCCTGACGTTCGACGACGACTCGTTCCCCGAGAAGCCCGGCGTCCTGGCGTTGACGGTCGCCGCGGCCGGCAGTGACAATGGTGTCTCGTTCGACGACCTGATCGAGCCCGACCCGCGCTGGCGTGACCGGCCGGCCATCGACCTGACGCCCGAGCAGGCGGCGCGCGTCCGAAAGGCGTCGGCGGTGGTGAAGCTGCCGCGGGCGATCGCGGACCCGAACGCGCCGAAGCTCCCCGAGCCGGCACCGCCGGCCGTCACCGTGACCGAGGAACCCCGGTCGCTTGCGGCCGACCTCGTGGCCCGCGGGCTGCCGGCGCTGTTCGACTCGTCCGCCGGCCTTGGGGTGCTGTTGCTCGCGGCGTTCCTGTTCGGCGCGGCCCACGCCTTCACGCCCGGCCACGGCAAGACGCTCGTCGCCGCGTACCTCGTCGGCGAGCGCGGCACCGTCGGCCACGCCCTCATCCTGGCCGTGACGACGACGGTGGCCCATACCGGCTCGGTGATCGCCGTCGCCGCGGTGCTCTGGGGCGTGTACGGGAACGAGGTGCCGGGCACGACCCAGGGCGTGTTGCAGTTCCTCGGCGGCGTCCTGGTCGCGGCCGTCGGGGCGTGGCTGCTGATGCGCCGACTCACCGGCCGGGCCGACCACTTCCACTTCGGCGGCGGCCATCACCACCACCACGACCACGGCGACGGCCACCATCACCACCACGGCCCGCCGCCGGAGGACGCCAAGACGACGTTCGGCTGGACGCGGCTCATCCTGATGGGCTTGGGCGGCGGGCTCATCCCGTGCTGGGACGCGGTGCTGCTGCTGCTCGCCGCGACGGCACTGAACCGCGTCGGCTTCGCGGTGCCGCTGCTGCTGGCCTTCAGCCTCGGCCTCGGGGCGGTACTGGTGCTGCTCGGGGTGAGTGTCGTCTACGCCCACCGCGCGGGGGCGGTGCGGTTCGCGGAGAGTCGGTGGTTCCAGGTGTTGCCGATGGTCAGCGCCGCGTTGCTGCTCGGCATCGGCCTGTGGCTGTGCCGCGAGGGGCTCAAGGCGGCGACGGGGTGACGCCCGGCCGCAACGGGCCGCACAGCGCCATGAGCGCGAACGCCATCGCACCGCCCGGGCGGTGCCACTCGACGCCGAGCGCCTGCATTGTCGGGAACGGCACCAACTGCACGCCGAGGAGCAGCACAGCGGCCAGCCCCCAGCCGCGGCGGCCGGCGGCGAACAGGTCGCGGACCCACGGTATCGTCACCACCAACCCCACCAACTCGTACCCGAGCACCTGCGGACACACCACCGCGAGTGCCGCTGCCATCGCCAGCGCCCACGCCTCCGACGGCCGCGTGCGGGCCGCCACGCACCGCAGTGCCACCAGCCCGAAGCCGACGGCGTAGCTGAGCAACATCGTCGCCGCCGACTGCTCCACGAGCACGCGCTCGCCGCTGGCGAGGTACAGCAGGCGGTTCCAGCTCGTCATCTCGTAGGCCAGTTCGGCGCGGTTGAACACCACCGTCTGGTGCCCGGCCCCGGCCTGCTTTACGTAGTCGAGCAGGAACAGCGGTGTACCGCCGACGAACATCGCCCCTAACAGGTTCAAGCCGCCAACGACCAGCAGCACACCCGCGGCCCGCTTCCAGCCGCCGAGGAACCACGCCAGCGGGAGGAGCGGTAGGGCCACATGTGGCTTCACGAACGGCAGTGCCCACAGCACGGCCCCGGCGACGTTCCAGCCGCGGCCGAACGCGACCAGCCCAACAACGACGCAGCCCGCGGCGACCAGCGTGGTCTGCCCAACGGTCACCACGGCCAGCGCCAGGAAGTTCAGGACGAGCGCGAACGGAACGAGCAGTCGCACCAGGTCCGGACCACTCGGCTGACCCGCAGGGCGAGCAACCGTGACGACACGGGCCACGGCGTAAGCCGCGAGGCCGTTCACGACGGCCCAGAGAAGTTTCGCGTCGGGCCACGACAGGAGCGCGAACGGGGCGAATTCCACGACCGCGCCGGGCGGCAGGAAGTACCCACAGTTCTCGCCCAGTGGGGCCGCGCCGGTGTTCAATTCGGGGAACTGCTCGACCACGGCCGGGCGGACCGCGGCGGTGTCGTAGGGGTTCTCGGCGCGGAGGCCGAGTTGCGAGCCGAGGCGGTAGATGAACAGGTCCGGGGCGACGTTCGCGGTTCGCGCCTGGAACACGCCGAACGCGAACACCAGCAGCGCGGCGGCCGCCGCCGGGAGGGCGTCACGCACCATAATTCTCCGGCAGGAGCAGCGTCGCCGGGCTCCGCAGGTGGCGGGCCACGGCGTTGCCGAACACCGCCCCCACCGCCCCGTCCACCACGCGGTGGTCGAACGAGATCGACAGGTACAAGACGTCCGTGGGGCGAAGGCGGCCGGCGTCGTCGTATACGGGCCGCTTCACCACCTTGCCGATACCCAGGATGCCCACCTCGGGGTGATTCACGATCGGCGTCGAGATCAGCCCGCCGACGTTGCCGACCGACGTGACGGTGAACGTGCCGCCCTTCAGGTCGTCGGGCCGGGCGCGGCCGGCCTTCGCCTCGCGGCCCAGGCGGTCGATGTCGGCGGCAACCGCGGGCAAGTCCTTCTTGTCGGCGTCCTTCACGACCGGCACGATCAGCCCGCCGGGCGTGGCGACGGCGACGCCGACGTGGACGCGGTCGTGGAACACGATCTCGCCGGCGGCTTCGTCGAGGGTGCTGTTGGCGATCGGCACTTCCTTCAGGGCCCGGGCCACGGCCTTCACCACGAACGCCAGGTACGTCAGCTTCACGCCGGTACGGGCGAACGGCTCGCGGAGCTGCGCCCGCAGCCGCACCAGGTCGGTCACGTCGCACTCGTCGATGTACGAGTAGTGCGGCACGCGACGCTTCGACTCGACCATGTGGTCGGCGATGCGCCGGCGGAGGCCCACGAGCTTCGTTCGCGCGCCGGGGGTGCCGAGGTCGAACGCGGTCGCTTCGGCCTTCGGCGTCGGCGTCGGCGTCGCGGCGGGGGCGAGGAGCGGCGTGAGGTCGTCGAGGAGGATGCGGCCGTGCGGCCCGGTGCCGCGGACGCGGGCCAGGTCCACGCCGAACTTCCTGGCCAGGAGGCGGACGGACGGGGAAGCCGGCGGCAGGGGGGAGGCGGGCGAGGGGAGGGCGGCGGTCGCCGTCGTAGCGCGCGAGGCACCGGCCGTACCGTTCGCGGCCCGCGCGTGCGCCTCGTCACACCTTTCGGTTCGCGACTCGCTACCCGCAGGCGTGTACGCCAGGATCACCTGCCCGACCTGCACCTTGGCGCCCGGCGTCGCCGCGAGGGACGTGATGGTGCCGGCGAACGGGGCCGGCACTTCCATCGACGCCTTGTCCGACATCACCTCGGCCAGCCCCTGCCCGCGGCCGACCGTCTCGCCGGGCTTGACGAGCCAGCGAACCAACTCCACCTCGATCAACCCTTCGCCGACCGGGGGGAGGGGGAAGTCCATGCGGCCACCCGAGGGGTGAGGGTACCAGCGTCAGAACCATTCCTTCTTGTCCCGGAGGTAGGTCCGGGCGTACTCCTCGTCCGACATGCTGAAGTATTGTATCCCCTCGACGATGCCGACCAGCAGGGTCACGGGGCATAAGAACACGCCGATCACGGCGCGGATGATGCCGCTGGTGGTACACCCCTGCACGAACTTGTGGACGCCCCACGTGCCGAGGAAGATCGCCAGAAGTGCGTGACTGGTGCGGTCGGTGCTGCTCGGGCCGCGGGGCTCGTCGCCGCGCTCGCGGGCGGGTCGCCGCGGGCGCCGCTCCTCCGCGCGGGTTTGGCGCGGCTCCGGGGCTCGCTCCTCGCGCGGGGCTTCGATCGACCGCGGCCGGGCCGGCGGGGGAGCGGCCGGCGGGGGAGACGCACCGGCGACGGCCGACTCAACCGCCTTCGTCACCTTGCCCCACACCTCGGCGAGTGCCGCGGCCGGCTTCGGCTCGGGGCGCGGGCTTCTGTCGTCGCCGTCGATCGCGGCGAGTTCGGCCTGCACCTCGCCGAAGCCGCGCGGCCGCTCGTCCGGCTCGCGCGACAGGCAGCGGCCGATCAGGTCGGCCATCCGCGGCGGTAGCTGGTTGTAGTGCCGGTTCGTCGGCTCGGTCGTCTTGAACAGGGCGAAGCACAGTGTCTTGGCGAACCCGTACACGTCCGCGGCGGGGCCGACCTTCACGCCGGGGAGTTTGCCGAGCTGCTCCGGGGCGGCGTAGTCGAGGGTGCCCGCGATGGCCGAGCCGTACACCGTCAGCCCGCGTGCGGTCGAGCGGTCGCTCAGCGCCGCGGCCGGCATCGCCAGGCCGAAGTCGATCACCCGCACGTCCCACCGACGGCCCCCGTCCGTCGCCACGCGGTTCACCATCACGTTCGCCGGCTTGATGTCGCGGTGCAGCACGCCCTGGTCGTGCGCCGCCCTCAGCGCCCCGGCGAGCGTCCGTGCGAGCGGCAGCAGGTCGGCGAGCGGCACCGGGCCGTTCGTCTCGACGTGGCTCTGAAGCGTGGGGCCGTCGAAGAACTCCATCACGAGGTACGGCCGGCGGCGGCGCGCCTCGTCGGCGAAGCCGCAGTCGCGGAGGCCGACGATGGCCCGGTGCTTCAGCTGGTCGAGCGTCATGGCCTCCTTCAGCACGCTGGCCGCGTCGCGGTCGAGGCCGCCGTCGTGGATCGACTTCACCGCCACGGGCGCGGCCGTCAACTTGTGCCGGCAGAGGAACGTAACGCCGAACCCCCCGGCGCCGAGGATGCGGTCCGGCGGGTACTTGTCGAACGGGAACGGGGCGAACCGGGCCGTGTCCAGCTCGACGGCCTGCCGCAGGTCGGCGAGCGCGCCCGGGAAGTCGTCCTGCTCGAGCTTGGTGCGGTAGGCGTTGTGGAACGCCTCGGCCCGCTCCGGGGCCGACTCCGCGATCGCCGCCGCGACCGCGAACGACTCGCCGGCCCCGGCGAAGTCGCCGACCGCGAGTTGCAGCTTGCCGACGTCCGTGACCAGCTGCGGCCGGGCGGCGCGGGCCTCGTCCGGGAGCCCGCGCACCTGCGTCAGCAGTTCCTTCACCAGCTCGCGCTCGCGGTCAGTCCGCAGCGACAGGCTGTGCTTCGGCTCGACCGGCTTGTCGAGCATGTCCAGCTTGTCGAGCAGCGCCGCCATCCGGCCGTGCAGGTCGTCGAGCTTGCGGCCGGTGTCGGCGCCGTGCAGTTCGGCCGCGGCCTGCGCCGCCATCGCGGCCGCGGTGGCGTGCTCGACCGTCAACTGAATGTCCGCGACGCGGCTCTCGACGCCGCGGACGGAGTCGTGGACCAGCTTCACCGAGTCGCCGACGGCCCGCACCTCGGCCACCACCTGCCCGGCGACGGCGGCGAGGCCGGCGTCGAGCCGCTCGGCCTGTTCGTCGAGTAGGCCGGCGAGGCGGTCGAACCCGGCGGCCTGGCCCTCGGCCAGCGCCTCGGTGGCGGTGAACTGAAGCCCCTGGAACAACTCGGGGTTCCGCTCCACCTCGCGGCGGAAGAAGAAGCGCACGGCCACGACCACGACCGACCGCCCGGCGTCGGCCGGCGTGGCGAGTAGCTTGCCGAGCGCGGGATACCCCGCGAGCGCGACCTGCGCCCCGAGGTCGTCGAGGGCGGCCTTCTCGGCGGCGAGTAGCGCTTGCGGGTCGGCGTGGCGGGCGAACGTGCCGGCGCGTTCGGCCAGGTCCCCCGCGACGAGCCGGCCGAGGAGTACGCCCTTGCCGAGGGCGTCGCGCAGCTCGCGGAGGCACGCGGCCCGCGCGTCGGCCCGGCCGGCCAGCTCGGGGAATTCCACGGTGTCGATGAACGCCTTGATCTCGCGGCGGAGGGCCTTGTTCTCCTCGCGGTCGAACCACGTCCACAGCGACTCGCCGGCGAGGGCGATCTCGAGCGACCGCCACGCCTTGCGGTTGGACGCTTCGAGGGCGGCGAGGAGCGTGCGCGAGTGGTCGGAGGCGTGGTCGGTGGCGAGGCGGAACAGCACGTCGACGCGCTCGGTCAGCGTGCGGACGGCGAACGCGGACAGGCACTCGCAGACGGGCACGGGCAACCCTCCGGTCAGTTCCGCGGGCCGAAGCCCATCCCCGCGTTTCCGCTGTCGGGCTCGTCGCGGAAGCCGAGCAGGTTCCGCGTCAGCGCCCCGCCGAACTCCACCAGCTCGCGCAAGGCGCTGTCGAAGTCCGCGGTCGTGAGCCGCAACGGGTGCGACCGCTCGCCGCGCTCGGCGGCCAGGAGCGCGGCCTTGCGGAACAGCTCCTCCACGAACGCAGGACTCGCCCCCTCGGTGCGGTCGAGCAAAGGCCCGACCTCGACGGCGGTCAGGTCGAGGCCGTGCGTGAAGTGCTCGAACAGGCGGCGGCGGCAGTCGCGGTCGGGCAGGGGGAAGTACACCGCCTGGTCGACGCGCCCCGGCCGCGCGGCGAGGGCGCGCTCCAGCATCCGCGGGCGGTTCGTCGTCAGCAGGAAGATCACGTCGGCCTTCGTGCCCAGGCCGTCCATCTGGTCCATCAGGTCGTGCAGGAGCGTCGTGTCCGGGTTGTCGGCCCGGTCGAGCGCGATCAGGTCCACGTCCTCGATCACCACGAGCGCCGGCTGAAGGAGGCGGGCCAACTGGCACGACTCGCGGACGAGCCGCAGCTGCCGGCCGGTCAGCAGGATGACGGTGTACGCCGGGCAGGCGCGGGCCAGGTACTTCGTCACCAGCGTCTTGCCGACGCCGGGCGGGCCGTGGAACAGCACGCCGTGGCGGGTGCCGCGGCCGGCCTTGCGGAGCGTGTCGGCGTGCGTCAGCAGGCCGAGTACGTTTCGCTCCACCACCTGGAGCACTTCGGCCGGCAGGATGATCTGCTCGCGCTGAACCGGCGGCAGGTCGTGGAAACGGATCTGGAAGTCGGGCTCGCCGTCGGCCCCCGCCGGGCCGGCCTGCTCGACCATTAGCACCTGCCCGCGGTAGACGTTCCGCACGCGGGCCTCGGCCAGCACGCGGTCCAGCGCTAATTGTGCGTCGTCGGCGGTCGGGGCGAGGATGTCCAGCGCCGTCCGCGACAGCATGGCCACGAACGACGCCAGCCCCGGCGGCGACAGCAGGTACAGCCCCGTAACGACGACCTTCGTCGAATCCGTCAGCGACGTCGCGCGCACGGTGTACTCGACGGGGGAATTCCGGGAGGCGTTCGCGGCCAGCGCCGGCGTCAACTCGTTCCAGTAGCCCATGCCGATCACCGGGCGGGCGCCGGCGGCCTCGCGGAGGGCTTCGAGGGCCAGGAACAGGTTGACGCGCTCCCACTGGAGCAGCGGGCGGGTGATGACGGCGCCGCGCTTCCACGGCCGGCCGAGGTGCTTCTCGACGACCGGCGACACGCCGGCAAAGTAGCTGACGACGACGCCGGCCGCCACCAGCCCGATGAGGACGAGCGCGACGACCGCCCCGACGGTGGTGAAGTCGACCGCCAGCAGGGGCGGCAGGCGGTTCATTCCGAGTCCAGCGCCTCTTTCAGCGCCTGGATGGTGTCGTGGAGGTGTTCGAGCGTCGGGTTGATGTCGAGCGCCTGGCGGAAGGCGCGGAGCGCGGCGCGGGGCTTCTTCAGCTTCAGGTAGCACTGCCCGAGCCCGGCCGCGGCCCCGAAGTGGACGGGGTTCAGCCGCAGCACCACCTCGCAGTCGGCCACCGCCTTCGGGTACTGCCCCTGCTTGAAGAACCAGATGGCCCGCTGGTTCCGCGCCTCGGCGAAGTCGGGGGCGAGCGAAATCAGGTCGTCGAGCGCCGCCTTGCGGGCCGCCGGCTCCTTCTCCCGCACGGCCAGCTGGAGCGCCCGGTTCTCGTCCTCGGTGCCGCCACGGAACCACACCTCCCACAGGGCGTCGGACGCGAGCCGCTGAACGAGCGGGTCGTCGTCGCGGAGGCGGGCGGCCAGCGCCTGGTTGCAGCCCATCGTGCCGAGCAGGCCGATGGCCAGCGCGGCCGCGCGGCGGGTGCGGGCGTCGGCGGCGGCGAGGAGCCGGGCCAGGGTGCCTTCGGTGTACTTGCCGCGGACCTCGTCCTTGAAGTGGTTCACCAGCGGGCCGGCGCCGGCGGCCCAGAGTTCTTCGTCGTCCCCCGGGTTGAGCGGCGGCAGGCGGTCGAAATAGGTGACCAACAGGGGGGCGGTCACGGCTGGTCCTCGGGCGAGTCGCGGGACGGAGATCAGTGTAGGGCACACGGGCAAGGGCGTGCAACCCCGCGATGCTACGCCGCGCGGCACAACTTGCTCAGCACCGCCATCCGCACCGCCAGCCCGTGCGTCACCTGGTCCAGGATCGCCGACGCCGGGCCGTCGGCCACGTCGGGCGTGATCTCGACGCCGCGGTTGATCGGCCCCGGGGCCAGCAGTAGTACGCCGGGCTTCGCCCGCGTCATCCGGTCGCCGTCCATGCCGAACAGGAGGCGGTACTCGCGGATCGACGGGAACAGGCCGCTCCGCTGCCGCTCGAACTGGATGCGGAGGAGGTTCAGCACGTCGCACTTCGGCAGGATGTCGTCGAGGTTGTGGGCGATCTCGACGCCCAGCTGCTCCACCTCCGGCGGCACCAGTGTCGTCGGTCCGCACACGATGACCTTCGCACCGAGCTTGAGGAGGCCGTGAATGTTGCTGCGGGCGACGCGGCTGTGGGCGATGTCGCCGACGAGGCCGACCGTGAGGCCGGCGACGCGGCCGAGTCGCTTGCGGACGGTAAAGATGTCGAGCAGGCCCTGCGTCGGGTGCTCGTGGGCGCCGTCGCCGGCGTTCACCACGCGGACGTGCGGCAAGAGGTGCCGGGCAAGGACGTGCGGGGCCCCTGGCGACGAGTGCCGCACGACCACGGCGTCGATCCCCATCGCCTCGATGTTGCGGGCCGTGTCGATGAACGTCTCGCCCTTCGACGTGCTCGACCCGCCCGGGGTGAAGTCGAGGGTGTCGGCCCCGAGCCGGCGGGCCGCCAGGCCGAAGCTGACGCGGGTGCGCGTGCTGTTCTCGTAGAACAGGTTGGCGATCACCATCCCCTTCAGGTCGTCGCGCTTCGGCACGTTGCCGTAGCCGACGCCGAGGTAGCCGTCGGCCGCGTCGAGCAGCGCGGTGAGGTCGGCGGCCGACAGGTCTTCGAGGCCGAGCAGGTGCCGCATGAATTAGCTCCGTTTCAACCCGCGCCCCGGCAGCGCCGCCGTCCGCTCGCCGTTTCGCAGCACGAACTCGCCATTCACGATCACGTCGGTCACGCCGACCGCGAGCGCCGTGCCGTCGTCGTAGGTGGAGCGGTCGGCGAGGGCGTCGGGGTCGAACACCACCACGTCCGCCGCGAACCCGGCCCGCAGCAAGCCGCGGTCGGCGAGGCCGAAGCGGCGGGCGGTGTGGTGGGCGCACTTCATCACCGCCTCCTCCAGCGACCAGTCGCCGGCCCGGACGTGGTGGCCGAGGTAGCGGGCGAAGCAGCCGGTGCCGCGCGGGTGCGGGCGGCCGCCGACGTAGATGCCGTCGCTACCGGCCATCATCAGCGGGTGCCGCATCAGGGCGAGCACGTCGGCGTCCTGCCGGGCGGCGAAGTGGCGGATGACGCAGCCCGCGGCGCACTTCGTGGCGATGAGTAGATCGCACACGAAATCGACGAGCGACTGCCCGGCGTCGGCCGCGGCGGCGGTGAGGCCTTTGCCTTCGTAGTGGCGGTAGTCGTCGCTCGGGACGCTCGCCAGGCGGATCGTCTCGATCGGGAATCGCGGGTTCGCGAATGCGTCTTCCAGGCCCGCCCGCACCGCGGGTTGCTTCAGCCGTTCGACCGTCGCCGCGGTGCCGCCGGCGCACACCTCCGGCGGCAGCGTCAGCATCGACACCAGAGTGCTGCCGTAAAGGTAGGGGTACAGGTCGAACGTCACGTCCACGCCGCCGGCCCGCGCGGCGTCGAGCAGCGGCAGGGTTTGAGCGGCGAGGCAGTTGAAGTGCGAGACGTGGACGGCGGCCCCGGAGCGGCGGCCGATGTTGAACACTTCTTCGAGCGCCGCGGGGGCCTTCTGCTGGTTGTACCCGCGCATGTGGGTGACGTAGACGCCGCCGAACGGGGCGATCTCGCGGCACAGTTCGGAAAGCTCGTCCTCGACGGCGTAGATGCTCGGAACGTAGTCGAGCCCGCTGGACAGGCCGACCGCGCCCTCCTCCATGCCGGCGCGGATGAGCCGCCGCATCGCCGCCAACTCGGACGCGGTCGGCTTCCGCGGGTCGAGGCCCATCACCTCCATCCGCACGTTCCCGTTCGGGATCAGGGTGCAGACGTTCAAGGCACAGGCGCCGTCGAACAGGGCGAGGTATTCGGCGACGCTCTGCCACCGCTTTCCGGGCGTGGGAAAGTTGCCGTTGAAGCCGGCGGTGTACTCCCGCATGTACGCCTGTACCGCCGCCGATCCGGGGGCGAAGGCCACGCCGTCCTGCCCGAGCACGTAGGTCGTCACGCCCTGGCGGATCGCGGGTTCGTGGTACGGGTCCTCGAGCAGGGCCAGGTCGCCGTGGACGTGGGCGTCCACGAAGCCCGGGCACACCACCTTCCCCGCGGCGTCCAGCGTCAGACGCGCGGCGGATTCGGGGAAACGGCCGACGGCGGCGACGCGGCCTGCGGTGACCCCGACGTCGGCGTGGGTCCAGGGGAGGCCGGACCCGTCCACGACGCTGCCGTTGCGGATGAGGAGGTCGAACATCCCCGACACGATAGGCGGGGGGCGGCCAGTCGCCTATCGTGTTCGATGCCTCCCCCGCCCCCAGCCCGGACCCGACATGGCTTCGTCCGCCTCGGTCCCGCACACCCGCATTCTCGTCGGCCTCGTCGCCGGGGCCGCCGCCGGGTGCGGCGTCTACCTGCTCATCGAGAACGGCGCCGTCGGCAAGTCCGCCGTTGAATCCTTCGTCAAGAACGCCACCCGGCCGGTCGGCGCGGTGTTCCTCAACCTGCTGTTCCTGCCGATCGTGCCGCTCGTGTTCGCGTCGCTGGTCCTCGGCGTCACCCGACTCGGCGGCTCGGCCAACGTCGCCCGCATCGGGGCGAAAACGGTCGGCTACTTCCTCGTCACCACCGCCTGCGCCGCGGCCATCGGACTGACGCTGGTGAACCTCGTCCGCCCCGGCGACTACGCGAAGGACCAGAAGGACAAGCTGATGACGGAGTTCGCGGCGGACGCCTCGGGCAAGCTCGACACCGCGAAGAAGAAGGAGTTCGGCCCGCAGTGGTTCGTGGACATCGTGCCGGCCAACCCGCTGAAGGCGATGGCCGAGAAGGAGATGCTCGCCATCATCTTCACCGGCCTGCTCGTCGGCTTCGCCGTCACGAAGCTCGACGCCCACTACGCCCGGGCGCTGACCGACCTGCTGGAAGCGACCAACCGCGTTGCCGAGCAGATCATCCGGTGGGCGATGGTCCTCGCCCCCTACGCCGTGTTCTGCCTCATCTTCAGCACGACGGCACTGCTCGGGTTCGACATTCTGAAAGCCCTGGCGGCGTTCGTCGTCACCGTCCTCGTCGGGCTCGCCGTCCACCAGTTCGTCGTGCTGCCGGTCCTCGTGAAGGTGTTTGGCGGAATGAGCCCGGTCGATTTCTTCCGCAAGGCGCAGGGGACGATCCTGACCGCGTTCAGCACCAGTTCGTCGAGCGCCACGCTGCCCGTGGCCATCCGCTGCGCCGAGGACGAACTCGGCGTGCCGAAGGAGGTGTCGAACTTCGTGCTGCCCCTCAGCGCGTCCATGAACCACAACGGCACGGCGCTGTTCGAGGCGGTGACCGTGCTGTTCCTCGTCCAGGTGTTTGGCAAGTCGCTCGGCGTGGAGCAGCAGATACTGGCACTGTTCCTGTGCATCCTGACTGCGACCGGGATGGCCGGCGTGCCGGGCGGGTCGCTGCCGCTGATCGGGCTGATCCTAGTGCAGTTCGATGTGCAGCCCGGGGCCATCGCCATCGTACTAGGGGTGGACCGGTTGCTGGACATGTGCCGCACCGCCGTCAACGTCACCGCCGACCTCACGACCGCCGTCTACGTCGCCCGCAGCGAGGCGGGGCGCGGCACGGCGTCTACGGTTGCCGGACCGTGACCGCGATCGGCCGGGAGGTGGTGCCGGCGGGGCGGTAGGTGGCGAACGCGTTGGCCGTCTCCCACAGCGTCACCTCGACCACCGGCAGCCCCGCGGCTGCGGCGTGGTCGAAAATCAGTCGGGCGATGTTCTCCGCCGTCGGGTTCACGTCCAGCAGCACGAGCGGCTCGCCCTGCCGCTCCAGTTCCGGCACGACCGGGTCGTCGCGGTGCAGCAGCATCCGGTGGTCCAGGGTGTCGTCGACCCACCGGCCGAGGACGCGCTTCATCTCGCCGAAGTCGAGCACCATGCCGAGCCGGTCGAGTTCGGCGGATTCGAGCGTGACGACGGCCTTGCCGTTGTGCCCGTGGAGGTGCCGACACTTGCCGGCGTATCCGAGGAGCCGGTGGCCGTAGCAGAAGTGGATTTCCTTCGTCACCGCGAACATCGATCGCCCTCGGTCGCGTACTTCGTCGGGTCCGGCACCCCCGCCGCGCGGAAGCCCGCCTGCCGCTCGCCGCACTTGATGCACTCCCCGCACGGCACGTGCCCCGCCGGCCGAACGCACGAGAACGTGAATTGCAGCGGGAACCTCAGCCCGCGGCGGAGCACGTCCCGCTTCGTCAGCTCGGCGTACGGGCGCAGGATGCGGACCGGCGGCAGGTTCATCCCGCGCGCCACGACCGCGGCGAGGCCGTCGTAAAACGCCGGTGTGGCGTCGGGGAACGGGTTAGTGCCGAGCGGCGCCGTGGCCAGTTCCGGCACGCCGTGGAGGTGGCACCAGAGCAACGGCTTGGCGAAAAGAAGGACGTTGCGGCCGGGGAGGAAGTCGGCGTCGTGGTCGGCGGTCAAGGACGGAACGTCGGTCCCAGTCACGCTCCAGTGGCCGCCGTACAGGTCGGCCGCGGGTTGCGCCAGTTCCACCAGGGGCCGCAGCGCCGGAGTGCGGACGGCGGTCAGAAAGCGGTCGAGGTGCGCCCGCTCGGCGCCCTCCCAAAGCATCCCGACGCGGACGTACACCGGCACGACCGCCGGGTACGCCGACGCCGCCTCGGCAAGGAGAACGGCGCTGTCGAGGCCGCCGCTCACCAGGACGGCGAGCGGGGCGTCGGGGCGCGGCGGCGGCCAGGCGTCGGTCGGACTCACGCGATGATTCTAGCCGCCGCGCGGCCCGGCGGGCGAACTCACGGTATGGCGACGCCTGCTTCCGCCGCACCCGGGCGGCCGCCCGCTCCCTGGCCGGCCGGGCCGTTCATCCCCGGCGGCGGGCCGGGCCCACGCCCGCCACCCCCGCCCCCGCCCCCGCCGGCTCCCGCCCCGGTCATCTTCCCGACCATCGTACCCGCCGACTCCATCAGCGAGAGCGTGTCGCACTCGCTGGAGATGATGAACAAGTCGCCGGAAGTCGAGGCCCCGAGGTTCGTGTACAGTTCGGTGCCGACCTTCTGATTGCCGATCATCTTGCTCACGAACTGCTTCCAGTAGCGCGGTGGGTCGAGCGAGGCGTCGTCGGTCTTGGCCAGCGGGCTGTCGCGAAACCGGTCGCGGAGCGACTTGGCGGCGTCCGAGTCGGCGAACTCCAGCACCCCCTCGAACCGCACATTTCGCGAGCCGACACTGATCTTGTACCCCCCCGACTTCGGCGTCTTGGTCGCCTGGGCGAACTGCTTCTCGAAGTCGCCGCCGGCGGCCCCCGGGTCCTTGTTGTCCGGCTCCTTCGGCCGGGAGTTGTTGTCGTACGTCAGCATGTACCAGGCGGTGCCGCGGACGATCCGCTTGCCGAGCGGACCGAACCGGGCCGCGGTGGCGTTGTCCAGGTCGCCGGCGTTTCCGGCGATCATCTTGTTGAACGTGCCGCCGGACACGCCGGCGGGGCAGAGCACCACCAGCTTCGGCGTCGGGCTGAACACCTTCAGCGGTCCGTTGAACACGCCGGGGATGGCGTCCACGGTGTAGTAGTCGCGGCCGTCGGCGACCGCCTTCCGCGCGCCCGGCATCTTCGACAGCAGCGACTGGTCGAAGGGGGTCCGCGTCTTCAAGACCATCGCCTCCTCGCCCTTACCATTGGCCCCCATGACCATGTAGTCGAGGAACTCGTTCTTGTCGCCGCCGACCGCGGTCGAGACGGCGTCGGCGGCCCGCTTGAACGACGACTCGTTCACCTGCGACTCGAACTTCTTGTAGAATTCGATGTACTTCCGGACGTGGCCGATGTTCGACCCCGACACCGAGGTGCAGTCCGGCGGCAGGTAGTTCATCAGCTCGTAGGCGGCCGGCTTCTTCAGGAAGAACCACGCCAGCATGAAGATGTTCAGGGCCAGGAAGGCCAGCCCGCCGGCGATCAGGCCGATGAGCAGCGGCTTGTTCGTCTCCTTCTTCTTGGCCTTGCGCTTCTTGGGCGTCGGGGCGTTGGCGGCGGGCTTCTCCTTCTTCGGCTTCTTCTTCTTTTTGCGCGGGCGGTCGTCGTCGTCCGCGTCGTCGGCCGGGCGGCGGTTCGGCGGCGGGGTGTCGTCGTCGGTGCGGACGTCGTCGGCCTCGGGGGCCTCGAACACGGCGTAGCACTCGGGGCACTCGACTTCGGTGCCGGGCTCCGGGGCCTTCTTGAGCTTCAGCTTGGCCCGGCAGTCCGGGCACCGGAGTTCGACGGCCATTGGCGCGACCTGTGGGGCGGCGACGGGGACCGGGGATAACGTATCGATCCTAACGGGTCCGGCCGCCGGACGCAAACGGCTGGCCGGTCTCACGGGTTGACGCCCGCCGCTCGGGGCGTCAGGCTAGAATGGGACACCCGTACCACCGAGGAGCGCCGATGACCCCCCGCCGGACCGCCGGCCTGGCTGCCGGGCTCGTGCTCGCCGCGGCCGCCGCCGCCCAGGAACCGAAGGTCGAGCCGAAGGCCGACCCGAAGGCCGCGTCCACCGCCCAGAAGGGCGAGTGGGTGCCGGAAACGTTCCGCGCCTTCCTCGTGGCCGACGGCCGCTTCCCGCCGAAGGTCAGCCCCCCGGTGAAGGCCGACGACCGCGACGCCCGCGATCGCACCCGCAAGATGCACGACCTCGTGAGCGAGAACGGCCTCAGCCCCGTCGTCGCCGTGTTCGTCCGCTCCGACCCGTCGGACCTGACCAACTCCGGCGTCCTCAAGCTGGCCCAGGCGCTGGACAAGAAGATTCCCGAGTACCGCGGCGACAAGTTGACCGGGTTCGTGCAGTTCCTGTGGATCGACGCCCCGGCGAAGGCGGTGGCGCTGGCCAACCCCGACGGCACGACCACGAACGTGTCGCTGGACGGCGAGTTCCCCGACGACGAGAAGCGGGACGCCCACGCCGACGCGGTGCTAAAACTGGCCAACGAGGCGAAGGCGCCGAACGTGCCGTTCGGCCTGGCCCCGAACAAGGGCAAGGCGATCGACTCCTGGGGGCTCAAGGCCGACGACAAGGTGACCGTGGTGATTTACAACCGCATGCGGGTGAAGGACCGCTGGACGTTCCCGGCCGGCGGCCCGACCGACGAGCAGGTGGCCACCATCATCAAGGCCGCGGAGGACGCCATCGCCAACGTCGGGAAGGACGCCCCGAAATAACGCGGCCGCCGCGGCGAATCGCAGCCCGGGGACGGTCGTCCCCGGGCTTGCTACTTTGTGTGTGACCGCGAGGACAGTGCCGTGCCGACCCGCCGCCCCGACGACGACGACAACTACGACGACCCGCCCCGCCGCGACGACCGCGACGACCCGTACGACCGCCCGCGCCGCCGTCGCCGCCCCGACGACGACCGGCCGGCCGCGAAGTCCGGCGGCGGCGTCGGGAAGATTCTCCTGATCCTGCTGCTGATCGCCGGCGGTGGCATGGTCCTGTGCTGCGGCGGGTGCGGCGTGATGCTGTACTTCGCCTCCGGCCGACAGGTGACGATGGTGGACGGCAGCCGCGCCAAGTCCCCGCAGGGCGGCACGCAGTCGGTGACGGTAAAGGTGCTGATGTCGGGCGAGAACCCGGGCGGGTTCTTCAAGGGCGACTTCTACTTCAACTTCCGCTCCGGCAGCCGCACGTCCTCCCACGACCGCAGCCTCAAGGCCTTCGGCGGCGGGCAGGGCCCGGCGGAGTACCGCGAGACTTTCCTCACCCCGGAGCTGGCGAACGAGCCCGGGCCGGTCGAGTTCTGGGTGGAGCGGCGCGACGGGAACAGCGTCTCGAAGGTGTCGCCCACGTATACCATCCCCTGATGCGGCTCCTCGTCAGCACGTTCGGCAGCGCCGGGGACGTGTTCCCGATGCTCGGTTTGGCCCTGGCCCTCCGCGGCCGGCGCCACGCCGTCACGTTCGCCACCAACCCCTACTTCGAGGAGCCGGTCCGCCGGCACGGCTTCGCGTTCGAGCCACTCGGCACCGCCGCACAGTTCGAGGACACGATTCGCGACCCGGGGCTGTGGAAGCCGCGGACCGGCTTCCGCGCCGTGGTCGACCGCCTCGCCGACGCCGTCCGCCAGCAGTACACCCTCCACGAGAAGTTGCGGCTGCCGGGCGTCACGAACGTGTTCGGCTTCGGGGCACTCACCGCCCGCGAGAAGCTCGGCCTGCCCGTCGTCAGCGTGCACCTCCAGCCGTCGGTAATCTGGAGCAACGTCGCGCCGCCGGACTTCGCCGGGCTGGCAGGGCCGATCTGGCTCCGGCGGTTGCTCTACGCCGCCGGCATGACGTTCTTCGCGCACCCGACGGTGGCCCGCTGCCTGAACCCCTGGCGCGCCGAACTCGGGCTCGGGCCGCTGCCGCGCGTCGACCGCTGGTGGCACTCGCCGGACGGCGTGGTGGGGTTGTTCCCCGACTGGTTCGGCCCGCCGCAGCCGGACTGGCCGCCGGGCGTGGTCACCACCGACTTCCCGCTGTGGAACGACGGCACGGCCGACGGGCTGCCCGCCGACCTGTCGGCATTCCTGGACGCCGGCGAGCCGCCGCTGGCGTTCACGCCGGGCTCGGCGAACGTCCACGGCCGGGCGTTCTTCGCGGCGGCGGTCGAGGCGGTGCAGCGGCTGGGCCGACGGGCGCTGCTCCTGACGAAGTTCCCGGAACAGCTACCGGCGACGCTTCCGCCCGGCGTGCGGCACGTGACCTACGCGCCGCTCGACGTGCTGCTGCCGCGGACGGCGGCCTTCGTGCACCACGGCGGCGTCGGCTCGATGTCGCAGGCGCTCGCGGCGGGCGTGCCGCAACTGGTAATGCCGCTGGCGCACGACCAGTTCGACAACCTGGCACGGGCCGTCCGGCTCGGCGTCGGGGAAGGGCTGGCGGTAAAGCGGTTCACGGGCCGGCGGGTGGCCGCGGTGCTGGCGCGGCTGCTCGGCTCGGCCGAGGTGGTCGGCGCGTGTCGCGCGGTGGCGGCGAAGTTGACCGTGCGCGACGGGCTGGCCCGCTCCGCGGCGGCGGTCGAGCGGTTGATCGCCGCGCGAAATCCCGGGTGAGCGATGCACTCCGCCCCCGGCCTCGTGGCCCGAGTCCGTGACCACATCGGCCGCACCCGCGGCGTCTCCGAGAAGGTCATGTTCGGCGGCGTCTGCTTCTTCCTCGACGGTAACATTGTCGCCGGCGTGTGGCACGACGACCTGATCGCCCGCCTCGGCCCCGACGCCGCGGCCGCGCTCGACGAGCCGGACGTCCGCCCGTTCGACGTGACCGGCCGGCCGATGACGAACTGGGTGATGGTGGGCCCCGACGGCATCGACACCGAGCGCCAACTCGCCGACTGGCTCGGCCGGGCGCTCGACTTCGTGCGCACGCTCCCGTCGAAGCCGCCGAAGCCGCGCCGCTCGTAGGATGAGCCGCGTCACCGGCCCCTCACGGAGCGTACCATGCCGCTTTTCGCCGACGTCAACGACGACATCAACAAGTGGCTGGCCGGCAAGCCGCTGGTGGTCGCGGCCGGGGCCGCGGTCATCGGGCTGATCCTGCTCGGGCTGGCGGTGTCGGTGTTCGTCACCGGCAAGGCGGTGACCAAGAAGGGGCCGGACCTGGAAGGCGGGCAGGCGAAGGCGATGGGCGTGGTCTGGCTCGTCTTCGGCCTGATGGCCCTGGGCTTCGCCGTGTACAAGGCCGTGGCCGGCTGACCAACGAGAACGCCCACCCGTCTGCACGGGTGGGCGTCGGCCGAACTGCACTCAGTTGAGGTTGATCGGCGTGGTGCTGCGCATGTTGCCGAACTGCCGCCACATCGCGCCGTCCACGCTGTAGCGGATCGTGCGGACCGACCCGTCCCCGAGGCCGACGTTCAGCCCGCCGATGTGTGCGCTGCCGAACCGCAGGGTGTCGCCGAGCCCCTGGCGGTCCTGGAGCGGCGGGTTGAACGTGGTGCGGTACACGTCGTTGTTCAGCCCGGTGTACATGCACTCGTTGTCGCCGCCGTCGGTCCCGGTCACGTAGTTGTTCGGGTTCAGGTACTTCTCGGCGACCATGCACTGGTTGCTCGTGCCGGTCAGGATGTCGGCGATGCGGGTTTGGCTCTTGCGGCCGAAGATGCCGTCCCACCCGGCCGGGGCCATGGCGTCACCCGCGGCGAGGGTACTCGGCCCGCCGTCGATCTCGTTCGCGTTCGAGTTGCCCGACACGCAGGCGGCGTAGTCGGTGCGGCCGAACGTCGGCAGGACCGAGGCCCCCGGGTTGAAATAGTTGTAGCCGTAATAGTTCGGGTACGGGGCCGCGGCGCGGCGGCTCGGGCAGCTGAAGATTGACAGCGACGTCTGGTTCCGCGTCGTGAACCCGGCCGCCCCTTGCAGTTGGGCCAGCGCGCCCTGCTCGGCGTACGGCAGGATGCTGTACACCCACCCGCCCGGCTGGTCCTTGCCGGACCCGCGGCCCGGCTCGCCGACCCAGTTCCAGCCCCACCCGCCCGAAGGGAAGTACCCGTTCACGTCGTGGCAGTTGTGCATGGCGATGCCGACCTGCTTGAGATTGTTTTGGCACTTCGCCCGGCTGGCCGCCTCACGCACCTTCTGCACCGCCGGCAGCAGGAGGCCGATGAGGATAGCGATGATGGCGATGACCACCAGCAACTCGATGAGCGTGAACGCGCGGCGGGGCCGCGGGACCAAGGAATGCATGACGACCTCCACGGGCGGACGAACGGAATGAAGCCACCCCGGCTAGCGGCCGGGGATGTTGACGTCGAGGGAGCCGGAGCCGCCGCGGCCGCCGCTCACCTCGCACCCGACGGTCGTCTGCGTGGAGAACGCCGTCGGGATGGTCTCGCCGGACTTGGACACGGACACGCGGTACATCCCGGGCGGCAGCCCGGGCACGGTGTCTCCGCCGAACGTGAAGTTGCTCGCCTCGCCTCCCGAGTCGGTCGTCGCGGTCGCCTCGCGGAGCGAACTGAGGAACGGCTCGGGGGTGAACGTGACCGTGGCCCCCGCCAGTGGGGCCCCGTTGCGCGTGACCTTGACGCGGTAGCCGAGCGCCCCGACGTTGCCGGCGCGGTACGACTCGATGCGGGTTTTGAGGGCGTCGGCCGTGACCTTCTTGCCGCCGAACGCCGCCTTCAGGCCGGGCGCGGCGTCCAGCTCGGGGCCGTCGATGGCGCCGTCGCCGTTCTTGTCGAACTGTTTGAGGGCGTCCTGTGCGGCGCCGTCCGGGTTGTAGGAGGGGACGGAGATGGACGGGCTCGACCCGCCGCCGCACCCGGCGGCGACGAGGAGCACGAACGCGGGCGTCACGTGGACACGCATCGGAGTGGCAGCCCGGGGGAGAGCGGTTGCTGTGTCGGCTGCCTGAGACTCTACCAGAACGCCCACCCGTTGCAACGGGTGGGCGTCGCCCCGGGAACGATTGTCGGAATTACCCGTGAATCTCGGCCAGGGTGCGGTACAACTCGGCCAGGTCGCGCCAGCCGCTCCCCTCGGGCAAGGCCTGAACGGCGGCCGTCAGCACGTCCTTCGCGTCGGCCGCGCGGCCCAGGAACAGCATCGCCATGCCGCGGTTGAAGCGCACGGCCGGGGCGTCGGGCAGCGCCTCCCAGCGGGCGAGGGCGTCGGCCGCGTCGCCGCGGTGCCACGCCAGTGCGGCTCGCTCGTTCTCCCACCGGCCGCGGTCGTCGCCGGTACACAGCGATTCGGCGTCGCCCAGCAACTCCGCCGCCCAGTCCAGCTCGCCGGCCGCCCGCGCGACCCCCGCGGCCAGCAGCGCCGCGGCGGCGGTCCGCTTCTTCGCCTCGCGCACCACCCACGTCCGCAGGCCACTCAGGCCCGGGGCGGGGGTGCCGGCCGCCGACGGGCGGAGGGCGGCGGCGTCGAAGCGGCCCAGCAGCGGGGCCACGTCGCGGACGCGCTGCGGGAAGTTCCCCGCGGCCATGGGCACGGCATAGGCCGCGACCGGCAGCGAGACCAGCGTCGCCCACTCGGTCGGCGTCGCGGCGGGGCTGGCGGGAAGGGTGGCGGTGGCGTCGGCCCAGGCGGTCCGGGGTTCGACCCGGAACCCGGCCGCGACCTCGTGGGGCTCCACTTCGCTTCCGACCGGCTCGACTGCCGCCGTGGCGGCGTCTGAGCGGGTGGTCAGGAACGCGTTCGTGAGGTCCGCGAGGCTCGGCTGGGCGGCGGCAGCGAAGGTGCGGCTCATGGCTGGCTCCGGTGTCCCGGACCGTCCCGCCGGGGTTCGCCGCTGGAACGAGATACCCGACCCGACTTGCGCGCTTGCTCGGAATTCGTCACCGGAGTCGCCGTCAGAGCGACCGCGGCGATTGTGTGCACGCGACCCCCCCGGGGGGTCGAGGCACGAATTGAGTCAATGTCACAAAAGTTCGTTGAATCAAAACGGGGGATGTACTGTGCTCGAATATGTTGTGGTAAAAGAGGTTGCGTACAGAAGCGAGGTGCGGGAGCCGGTCGAGTCAGCGGGCGTGGGGTCGGTTCCGGTCAACTCTCGCACGGTTACTCCGGCTTCGCCAGATGGGGGTGCGGCCGGTGTCGTGTGCGCAGCCAGTTCGCCAGCCGGGTGGGAATTCGCTCCTGAGACTGGTAGAAGGCCCGGTCGGGGGACGTCCCCATCCCCGGGAAGCGACGCAAGTACGC
Organism: Gemmataceae bacterium; assembly: GCA_046350095.1. Lineage (GTDB taxonomy): Bacteria > Planctomycetota > Planctomycetia > Gemmatales > Gemmataceae > Urbifossiella. The sequence goes on along the minus strand of JAXMBA010000004.1, from coordinate 854,654 downwards.
CCGCTCTCGCTTCGCCTGGTTCGCTGGCGGTATGCCGCCCGGGAAAGCGGCCAGCGCCTCACGAAATGCCTCGGCCGCCTCCGGGCAGCCGATCGCCTCGAACGCTTGCCGTGTGAGGGCGTAGTGCGGGTCGCCGCGGACGCTTCCCTCGAACAGATAGCGGAACCCGCCGTTGCCGATGACGCCGAGCGAGCCCCACACGAGGAGCACGGTCCGTTCTTCCTCGGTCAAGCGGGAGACGTCGGCCCCGTTTCCGTGAACCTCGCAGATGCGGACGAACACGCGGTCGCAAAAGTCTGCGTCGCCGCAGTGGTCGAACAGGTCGGCCAGCGAGTCGGCCATCACATCTTCCGGAGCCCGCCGGTTGCCCGATTCAATCCTTCTTCGGCTCCTCGGGCGGGGTCGTCGCCGGCGGCATCATCGGCGCCGCGGCCGGGGGCGGTACCAGCGGCGGGTTGTAGTTCCGCAGCCCCATCACGAAGCCCGACGGGCTCGGCGCCAGCAGCCCCCGCAGCACCATCAGCCGGCCGCGCAGGTCGGCGTCCGCCTCGGTGCCGGACTGCTGAGCCACCGTCGTCGTCAGCGCGTCGGGCGTCAACTTGCCGTGCGCTTGCACGTGCCGGACCGCGGCGTCCGCCGCCCGCGCCCGCAGCGGCAGCGGCCGCATGGGCGTGACCGCCAGGCTCACCAGCCCCGCCTGCGCCTCGGCCGTCGGGAGGCGGGCCACGCCGTCGATCGCCGGGTCCGCAAGTTCGTCCGTCCGCAGCGCCGAGAGCAACTCGTTCGACGCCAGCCTGGCGTCGAAGCCGGGCACCTCGCCGGTCGCCATGCGGGCGAGCCACTGCACCGCCTGCCGGGCCGTCGCCCGCTTCTCGGCCGGGTCGCGCGGCCGGTCGGCGGGGTCCTGGAACGCCGCGTTCACGTCCTGCTCGAACCACGTCTTCGAGTACGGCTCCGGAATCACCGTCACGCCCGGGTACTGGCCGACCAGCCGCGTCGTCCGGGCCTCGGCGGGGAAGTCGCGCGGCGGGCGCACCACCAGCCCCAGCGCCTCCGGGTCCACGCGCGAGCGGAACGCCTCGAACCGCGCCTGCGCCACCGGGGAGGCGGCCACGTCCTCCGCGAACCGGGCGAGCAGCGTCAGCAGGTGGTCCTGCCCCAGCCGCCGCGTGTACTCGGGCACCGCCGGCTGGACGGCGATCTGCTTGAAGAGCGTGTCGTAGGTCTGGTACGCGCCCGGGGCGGACGCCTTCGACAGCGGGAACTCGGCCGCCAGCACCGCCCACGTCAGCTGGTCGATCCGCAACTTCACCTGGAACTTCTGCGTCGGCGACAGCTCGATGCCGCTGGTCTCCAGCACCCGCGCCAGCCGCTCCGCCCGCGCCTTGTGCACCGTGGCGAACACCGCGTCGCGGCGGTCCTGAGTCTGCTTGCGCTCCGAGGCGTCGGTTTCCGGCGTTCGGCGGATGTCCGGCACGTAGGGGTCGGGCATCCCCACCTGGGCCGTGTCCGTGGCGGCGATCAGCAGTGCGAACCGCAGGGCCAGTTGCTCGATGCTCGGCGGGATGGGCTGGTCGGCGGACGCGACGACGAGCACCGGGCGGCGGGCGGCGTTGCTGTCGGCGCGGAGGTGGCCGACGAGGTCGCGCAGCTCCGGGTTCGGCACGTGCCGGTCGATCACGACGAGGTCGAAGTCGCTCGCGCGGGCGATGCGGCGGAGCATGTCGCGGCCGGTGCCGTACACCTCCACGTCGTAGCCGATCTGCCGCAGTAACGCGGCCGTGTCGTCGGCCCGCTTGCGGTCGGGGTCGGCCAGCAGCGCCTGCCCCTTCGCCCCGCTCGGCACGCCGGGGTCGGCCGACGCCGCCCGCTTCAGCACGTCGAGGATGCGGCCGCGCACCCGGCCGTCGATCGGCACCGGCGAGCGGAGCAGGGCGTTGGCCGCGGCGAACTGCACGCGCGGGTTCGGGTAGTCGAGGGCGCGTTCGAGCCGCGAGGGGCGGTTGGGGGCGCCCGTGGCCGCGGCGCGGTCGGCCCGGTCGCCGAGCACCTGCACCAGGGCCAGCACCAGGGCCGAGCGGTTCTCGGCGAACGCGCGGTCGAGCAGGTCGTTGAGCACGTTCGCGGGGGCGTCGGCGAGCAGGCGGTAAACCGTCGGGTCGGTGCGGGCCAGGTCGCCGAACCTGCCGCGCTCCATCGCCGTCTCGGCGGCGAGCGTCAGCACGAGTGCCTGGGCGGCCTCGTAGTCGGGCCGCACGTCCAGCGCCCAGCGGGCGTAGCGGAGGCCGAAGTACTCGTCCGCCTGGGGCGTGGGCACGGCCGACTGCTTCACCAGCTTTTCGTCCTTGGCGTCCCACTGCCACACGGCCACGGTGGCCGGGGCGCCGGTGCCCGGGTTCATCGCCGCGCCGTAGCTGGCCTTGTGGTTGGCGAACGGCCGGGCCAGCCCGACCAGTTCGGCCGCGGCGTCTCGCTTCTCCACGTCGCGGACGAGGCGGTCGAGCGCCGCCTTGGCGTACGCGCGGAGGCCGGGCAGCGTGTCCGCCTTGCCGTAGGCGTACCACAGCCGCGGGGTGAAGTCGGTCTGCGCGGCCTTGGTCAGCTCCAGCACGTCGGGCCGGGAGCCGATCGACGCCATGACGGCGTACTGAAACTCGGGCGTAAAGCCGTCGAGGGCGGCGAGCCAGCCGCCCATCGTGTGGGCGTCCTGCTTCGCGATGGCGGCGAGGATGCCCCGGGTGAGCTTCGGCGAGCTGTTGCGGCGGAGGGCGTCCACCATGAACGGCACGGCGTAGTCGCCGGTCCGCTTCAACTCCAGCTCCGCGAACAGGCGTTCCTCCTCGGTCTCGCCGAGGTTGCGGATGTACTTGTTGACGCGCTCGGGGGTTTCGAGCTGCTTCGTCACCGCGGCGCGGGCCTTGGCGATGACGGCCTCCACGTCGGCGCGGGCCTGCGTGTCGGTCTTGGGGTCGTCGGACCAGCGGCGGATCGTCCGCAGGTCTTGAAAAACCGTCGTGCCGTAGTCCTTCTCGATCTTCAGCAGCAGCGGGTCGGTCGGCTCGCTGCCGACGAACGCCCGGAGGTACACGGCGGCGAGGTCGAACTTGCCCTCGCGGATGAGGCCGCGCATGTCGCGGAACAGTTCTTCGGGCGGCGTGGCCGGCCCCTTGGCCGCCTCCTGCGCCGGCAGGGGGCTGCCGGCGGCGAGCACGACGGCCGCGGCGGCGAGGCCGGCCAGCACCCACCCACCGGCGGCCCGGCGTGCGGCGACGAGCGCTCCGACGAACGATGCGGCAGTCACCGGGGGTTCCTCCGGGCGCGGAATAGGCGCAACGCCGGCGCGAGAGCCGGACACCCTCCGATTGTGACGCCGGGCGTCAGCGGAGGCAATCGTCTTCGCACGCGGTGAGGTCGGCGAACGTCTCCCGGCGGCGGATCAGTCGGTGTGTGCGGCCTGTAACGAGAACCTCGGCCGCCCGGAGCCGGCTGTTGTAGTTGCTGGCCATCGCCATGCCGTAGGCGCCGGCGCTGAACGTCGCCAGCAGGTCGCCGCGCGAGAGGGCGGGGAGGTGGCGGTTCTTCGCCAGGAAGTCGCCGCTCTCGCACACCGGGCCGACCACGTCCACCGGCTGCGTGTTCGGGACGGCCGCCTCGCAGTCCTCGGGCCACGTCGGCACGTCCGCGGCCGGGCTCACCGGCCAGACGCGGTGGAACGAGTCGTAGAGCGTCGGGCGGATGAGGTCGTTCATCGCCGCGTCCTGGATGACGTAGCGCTTGCCGCCGGTTTCCTTGGTGAACACCACCCGGCTGACCAGGATGCCCGAGTTGCCGACGATGAACCGACCGGGCTCCAGCACGAGCTGACAGCCGGTTTCCTTCACCGCCGGCAGGATGACCTCGGCGAAGGCCGCGGCCGGGAGAGCTTCCTGCTTGCGGTAGCTGATGCCGAAGCCGCCGCCCATGTTGAGGAAGCGGATGTCGTGCCCCATCTCGCGGAACGCCTTCACGAGTTGCACCGCCTTCGCCGCCCCCTGGCGGTACGGCTCGGCGCTGAGGATCGGCGAGCCGAGGTGCATGTGAACGCCGACGATCGCCAGCCCGGGGTGGCCGACGACGGACCGGGCCACGTCCACGACGGTCTCGATGTCGAGGCCGAACTTGACGCCCTTGACGGACGTGTCGGTCTTGGCGTGCGTCTTGGGTGGGAGGTCGGGGTTGACCCGGAGGGCGACGGGCGCCTTGACGCCCAGGCTCTGCGCGACGGCGCCGAGGGCGTGCAGCTCGGCTTCGCTCTCGACGTTGAAGAGGAACACGCCGTTGGTGAGGCCGTCGCGCATCTCGGCGTCCGACTTGCCGACGCCGGCGAAGACGATCTTCGACCCCTTGCCGCCGGCCTTGAGGGCACGGTGGAGCTCGCCGCCGGAGGTGACGTCGAAGCCGCTCCCGTGCTCGGCCATGAGGCGGCAGATGCTGAGGTTGCCGTTCGACTTCACGCTGTAGGCGATGATGGGGTCGGCGGCCTTGAACGCCGTCTGCACCTCGGCGAGCCTCGCGAGCAGGGCCGCTTCGCTGTAGACGTACAGCGGCGTACCGTACTTCTCGGCCAGTTCGGGTACGGGCACGTCCTCGCAGAACAGCGTGCGGTCGCGGTAGGCGAAGTGGTCCATGTCAGCAGTTCCGTGGCGGGCGGTGAGAAGGGTCAGATTATCGCTGGAGGCGGCCGGCCGCCCAGAGGTTCGCCCCGGGCGGCTCGAGAGGTGTCAGGCCAGCCGCTCCCGCCACCCCCGCAACTGCCGCTCGACCTCCAGCGGGGCCGTGCTGCCGGTGCTCGCGAACTGCTTCAGGGCGTTCGCCACGCCGAGCGTTCCCCGCAGCCGCGACCCGTGGCCGGGGCACACCGCGTCGAAGAGCTCGTCCGGTAGGTCTGCGAGTCGGCAGCGCTGCTCCTCGCAGCGGCGCACCAGGTTACCGACCGCCTCGTGCGCCGAGCGCATCGGCACCCCGTAAAGGATCATCCCCTCCATCAGCGTCGTCGCGTCGAGGAACCCGTCTTCGAGCCGGGCGGCGATCACGTCGCGGCGCAGCTTCGTCTCGCGCACCAGCGGCGCCGCCACGCCCAGGCAGCCCGCGACGGTGTCGAAGGCGTCGAAGATCGCCGTCTTGTCCTCCTGCAGGTCGCGGTTGTACGCCAGCGGCAGGCCCTTCACGAGCAGGAAGAGTTGTTGCAGCCCCGCGATCACCTTGCCGGCCTTGCCGCGGGTCAGCTCCAGCACGTCGGGGTTCTTCTTGTGCGGCATGATGCTCGACCCGGTGCAGAAGGCGTCCGGCAGGTCGAGGAAGTTGAATTCCGTCGTGCTCCAGATCACCCACTCCTCCGCCCACCCGCTCAGGTGCGCCGCCACGACCGACAGCGCGAACACGAACTCCAGCGCGAAGTCGCGGTCGCTCGACACGTCGAGGCTGTTGCGCGCGAGCGAGTCGAACCCGAGCGAGCGGGCCACCATCTCGCGGTTTATCGGCAGCGACGTGCCGGCGAGCGCCGCGGCGCCGAGCGGCAGCACGTTGACGCGCTTGCGGCAGTCGGCGAGGCGCTCGCGGTCGCGCTGGAACTTCTCGACGTAGGCCAGGAAGTAGTGCGCCGCCAGCACCGGCTGCGCCCGCTGGAGGTGCGTGTACCCCGGCAGCACCACGCCGGCCTCGCGCTCCGCCGACTCCACGAACGCCGCCTGCACGTCCTTCAGCAGGGCGTCCAGCTCGTCGATGGCGTCGCGGACCCACAGCTTCACGTCGGTCACGACCTGGTCGTTGCGGCTGCGGCCGGTGTGGAGCTTCCGCCCCAGGTCCCCGAGCCTGGCGATGAGCGCCCGCTCGATGTGAGTGTGGATGTCCTCCAGCGAGATGCTGAACTCCATCTTGCCGGCGTCGATGTCGGCGCCGATCTCGTCCAACGCCGCGGCGATCTGCTCGGCCTCTGCGGGCGTGAGCATCCCGACTTCGCCGAGCATCCGGGCGTGGGCCTGGCTGGCGATGATGTCGTGGCGGTAGAGCCGGCGGTCGAACGTGATCGACTCGGTGAAGGCTTCCACGCGCCGGTCGGTACCGCCGGTGAACCGGCCGCCCCACGTCTTCTGCCCGCTCATGCCGCCCTCGTGTGATGACCCCCACCGTTTTATTGACACCCCAGGCCGCCCGGCCGGGTATACCAGCCGTTCCCCCATTCCCGGAACGGAGACGGTCATGCGGACGTGGTTGTGGGCGGCGGCGGTCGCGGTCGCCGGGTTGCTCCCGGGTACGGCGGCGGCCCAGCCGGTCAAGGCGGTCGAGCCGACCGTCGAGATTCGCTTCCGGTCGGTGAACGGCCTGCTCGACAAGGCCGAGTACGTCGGCGGGCTGTTCGACCAGGAGAACGGCGTCACCCAGGTCCGCGACCTGATCAAGCTCGTGTCCACGGAGGGGAAGGGGGTCCTCGGCATCGACCCCGCCCGGCCGATCGGCGCCTACGGCGTCCTCACCGCCGACCTGGGGAACAGCCCCGCGGTGGTGATGCTCCCGATCGCCGACCGCGGCCAGTTCCTGAAGGAACTCAAGGACCGCCTCGGCGTCGAGCCGACCGACGAGGGGAAGGGCGTGCAGAAGGCGTTCGTGCCGATCCTGAACGAGGCGTACTTCACGTTCGCCGACGGCTACCTGTTCGCCGCCCGCGACCCCAAGCACCTAGACGCCAAGCTCCGCGTCAACCCGAAGACGTACTTCGACCCGGCCGACAAGTCCGTGGCGTCGGTCGTGGCCCGGGTCGACCGCGTCCCGGCCGACCTGCGGGCGCTCGTCACCGGCCAGGTGGAGCACCAGCTGAAGGAGAAGCAGCGGGAGGGCGCCGGCGGCAAGCGGCCCGGCGAACTGAAGATCGAGGGGTTCCTGCTCGACACCCTCGCCGGCTCCGTCAAGTCGGTCGTGGACGAGGGGAAGGAACTGTCGCTGCGCGTGTTCGTGGACGAGAAGAAGGACGAGGTCTCGGCCGTCGTTAACTTCGACGCGAAGCCCGGCACGGAGCTGGCGAAGACCCTCGCCGGGCTGGCCGGCAAGACGAGCCACCCCGCCGCGATCGTGAAGGCGGGCGACCCGGTGATCTCGACGACCGGCAAGCTCGCCCTCCCCGACGACCTGAGGAAGAAGTTCGAGCCGGTGCTGAAGGCGGTGTTCGAGGACGCCGCCGCGCAGGCCGGCGACCGCGGGGCCGCGGAGCGCGTCCTGGAGGCGTTCCTGCCCACCGCCAAGGCCGCGTCGCTGGACGCCGCGGTGACGATCAGCGGCCCCGACGCCAAGGGGAAGCACGCGCTGCTGGGGGCGGTCGCGGTGAAGGAGGGCGGCGAGGTCGTGAAGCTGGCGAAGGAGTTCGCCGGATTCATCCCGAACGACGTGGTGTCGTTCACGTTCGACGTGGAAAAGGTGGGGGCGTTCAGCCTCCACAAGGTCGAGCTCGGCCAGGTGGACGCCGGGTACGAGCGGGTGTTCGGCACCAAGACGATCTGGCTGGCCACGTCCGACGACGTGTTCGCGGTGGGGATCGAGCCGGACGGCAAGGCGCTGAAGGCCGGCCTGAAGGCGGCGCCGGCGGCGGTGCCGGTGGCGTCGTCCACGGCCGCCCTGTCGCGGGCGATCCCGCTGTTCAGCGACAACCTTCGCCCGGACGAACTGAAGGCGCTGCTGCGCGACGCCTTCGGCGAGAAGGGGCCGGCCGGCCGCGACGGCGTGACGTTCACCGTCGAGGGCGGGGCGGCACTGACGGCCCGCCTCACGGTGCAGGGCGGGGCGGTGAAGTTCGGTCGGGCCGTGGACGCGTTCAACAAGAAGTGACGGAGCCCGGGACCGGAGTTTAGACAGGATAACAGGATGAACGGGATGACCGAACCAAGAACAAGTCCTGGCTTGGCTCGGTCATCCCGTTCATCCTGTTATCCTGTCTAAACTCCGGAACCCACTACGCACGCACCGCCTCCGCGGCGCCGTGGTTCGCGCCGCTCTTGTTCGCCGCCTCGATGAACGCGATGATTTCGAGCGTCACCGCCGGGTCCACGGCCGGCGTCTTCTTCTCGAACGCCTCGACGATCTTCTTCAGCAGCTCGCGGTAGATGAACCGCGTCCCCACGGTCACGCTCTGCACCGTCTTTTCGGCGAAGCCGACGAAGCCGTAGTCGGCCTTGCCGGTGCGGATGCCGCGGAGCGTCGCCACGCGGCCGTCGCCCCAGTGGCCCGTCACCACGTCCACGCCGGCGTCGCTGGTACACGTCACGCGGCGGCAGCCCGGCCCCATTAGCGTGTACAGGATTTCGGCGCCGTGGATGCCGTAGTGGTAGAGCCCCGCGTTCCGCGCCGGCACCGGCGACAGCGGCGCCGGGCAGTACACGTCGCACCCCAGCAGCCGGCCCTTCGCGGCGTTGGCCGCGTACTCCACCACCTCGGGGGCGTACCGCAGCGACGACGACGAGAACACGAACGTCTTGTGCCGGGCGGCAAGGTCGATGAGGGCGCGGGCGTCGGCGGCCGAGCAGGCGAACGGCTTGTCCACGAAGCACGGGATGCCGCGCTCCAGGAACGGCCGGGCGCGGGCGAGGTGAACGGTGCCGTCCACGCTCTCGATGAGCATCGCGTCCACGCGGCCGATCATGTCGGTGGGGCGCTCGACGAGCGGCACCTCGTACTTGCGCATCTCGGCGGTGAACCCGGCGATCCGCTCCGGCGACAGCACCGACTCGCCGGGGCAGCCTACCACTATCCGCGCCCCCTCGACCCACTGCTCGCGGTCCACGCCGACGTGGTGGAGCCGCTGGGTGAAGGCGGTGCAGTGCGACGTGTCGAAGTCGAGGACGCCGAGGCTGATCATGGCTCACTCCCGACGGAGGGCGGGGACGACCGGCACCCGCAGGATACCCGCGGTCGCGGCCGCCGCCACGGAGAATCCGACCACGAGCACGCCGCCGAGCATCAGCGCCAGCCGGCCCCACGGCACGCTCGCCCCGCCGGCGACGTGCGGCGCCACCGACGCCAGCGCCGCCAGCACCCCGGCCGCGAGGCCGAGGAGCAGCAGGAAGGCGTTCTCCGACAGGACCAGGAGTTGCAGCGCCCGCGGCCGATACCCCACGGCCCGCAGCAGCGCCAGTTCGCCGACGCGCTCCCAGACGCCGCGGAGTAGTACGACCCCGAGCCCGAGCACGCCGAGCAGCAGGCCGAACCCGCCGAGCAACTGGAACGTGGACAGGTACGCCCCGACCACGGCCTGGTACGCCGCCACCTTCTCGCGCGTCGGCGTGACCACGACGCCGTTCGGCCGCAGCGCCGCTTGCAGGGCGCGGGTGGCTTCGCGCTCGCCGTCGGCGCCGACGAGGAACACGCGGCTACCGTCGTGCTGGGGGAACAGCTTGAGGAAGCGCGCGTCGCTCATCAGCAGTTCGCTCTGGAACGGGCTGTCCGTGAGCGTGCCCACGAGGCGCAGCTTCACGTCGTTCCCGGCGTCGTCAGGCAGCGTGACGGTGCCGCCGACCATGACGTGCAGCATCCACACGGCCGTGTTGTTCTCCGCAAACACCGGCACCGCGCCGTCGGGGTACGTGCGGTTCAGCAGCAGCCAGGGGTTGTCGCGCTCCTCGGGCGTGTCCGCTTCCGTCTGGTAGAAGTGGAACCCGCCGCGGCTGACGAGCGATTCCGGGACGCCGAGCACGCGCGGCCGCGTCGCCTGGTACAGGTTCATGCAGCTGGCGTCGTCGCCGCCCTTGAGCCGCAGCGGCACCACCTCTGCGTTCGGCACGCGGACGGGGTCGTAGACGGGCACCTCGACTTCGGCAACGAGGTTGAACCCGCCGCTGCCGCCGCCGACCGCGGCGAAGTCCTTGCCGGGGTCGCGGCGGAAGCTCTCGACGGCGACGAGCAGGAATGCCGCCGACGCCAGCAGCGCAGCGGTGAGCAGCGACCGACCCGGGTTGCGGGCGGCGTTGCGGCTGCCGAGGCGGGTGAGTGCCGCCAGCCCGCGGCCGTTCACCTCGGCGTGCCGCGAGCGCTTCATCCACAGCCACACGGCCGCGAACGCCGCGGTGAGCAGCAGCCCGCCGCCGCCGAAAAACGTCATCGCCCGGTAGTCGGGGTTGCCGACCCACGACCCCGCCGCGATGAGGGCGATGCCCAGCGGGACGCCGAACAGCAGCGAGCGAGCGAGACGCGGCGGCTTCGGCGGGCCGGCGACCGCGACCGCCGTTTCGCCGCGCAGCAGCGCCGGCGGCGCGACGCGCACCAGGCCGCGCACGCTGAGCCACAGCGCGGCGACAGCCATCAGCACGGTCAGCCCGAAGCCGACGCCGAAACTGACAGGCTCGGCGTGCGGTTCGAGGAAGGTGCCGACCTCGGGGTCGGGCCACAGTCGCACCAGCAGCGCGAGCAGCAGCCGGTTGTAGGCCACGGCCGCGCCCAGCCCGACGGCCGCGCCGGCGACCGCGAGCAACAGTCCCTCCGCGAGGACGAGCCGGCGGACCTGCTTCACCGCGAAGCCGGCCGCGAGCAGCAGCCCGATCTCCTTCGCCCGCCGGTCGAGCGACAGGCGGAACAACAGGCCCACGAGCATCAGCGCCGCGGCGATGAGGAAGCAACTGAAGCCGAGGAACAGACCGCCGAAGTCGGTGCCGCCGCGGCTCGCGGTCAGCAGCCGGTCGCGCACCGGCTGGAAGGCCATGCCGGACGCCGCGGGGTCGAGGCGAGCCAGCAGCGCGGGGCCGAACCGGTCGGCCAGTTGCTCCGCCGTCTCCCCCTCGGCGGGGGCGACGCGCACCGACGTGACGGTGCCGAACCGGCCGGCGAAGAGGCGCTCCGCGGTGGCAAGGTTGACGTACGCCATCGGCGTGGCGCGGTAGGCGTTCCAGAACTTCGCCCGCGGGCCGTTGTCCGGCACCCGCTCGCGGATGCGCGCCTTCGGCAGCATCGGCGGCCGGTCCCAGTCGAACAGGTTGGCCCGCTCGTCGGTCACGCCGCGCACCGCCGGCGTCAGGTCGCGGTCGTTCGCAGCCCCGGCCAGCGGGATGACGCCGCGGAACGTCAGCGCCGCGGTCAGCACCTTGCCTTCGCCTTCGATGTCGGGGTGATAGTACGTCAGCGACAGCGGCGACCCGGCGGCGAGCCCCCGGAACGGGTTCTCCGGCCACTCCGGCAGCACGACCTCGTCGTCCTTCAGCTCGGCGACGCCCTTCGGCAGGAACGGCCCGAGCGGCGCTGCGGCGGATGCGTTCAGCCCCGCGACCACGGGGTACGGCAGCTCCCTGCCGCCGCCGGCGAGCGTGTCGGCGACGTACACCACGGTCGGCTCGGCGCGCCGGTTGAGGTCGGCGGCGGCCGCGCGGATGGCGTCCACCTGGGCCGCCGGTAACACGAGTTGGTCCGACTCGACGCTGAGGTAGCGCTCCTTCCGCGACACCCGTAGGCGAACGCCGTGGTCGGCGGGGGTCAGGTTCGCCTTCAGCGCCGCGGTGAGTTCACTCGCGTCGCCGCTCCAGCCGAACAGGGCGGTGGCGAGGGGCGCGGCCGAGCGGTCCGTCTCGTCGCGGGCCTGGTCCGAGAGCGCGGCGATGGGGACGAACACGTTCAGCGGCGCGGCCGGCGTCGGCGAGAGGCTGAAGTCGCCGGCCGGGGCCTCGGGCGGCAGCACGGCGGCGACGACGTAGCCCTCGGCGGCGGCCACGTCGTCGGCCCCGCGCTTCGCCAGCGACGACGCCCGCGGCAGGTCGGAGAAGCGCTGCACGCCGACCGTGACGCGGTCGCCGACCTTCGCCCCGAGCCGGTCGGCCACGCGCCGCGGCAGCACGACGGGGGCCGTGCCGCGCTTGAAGCTCGCGTCCCAGTCCACCGCGGCGAACACGCCGCGGCCGAAGCGCCGGTCGACGCCGTACACGGTGACGCGGCCGAGATAGCCGTCGTTGCCGAGTTGCAGGGACCCCGGCAGTACGAGAGCGGGAGCGGCCTCCGCGGGAGCGACGGCGGCGCGGACGGGCCGCGGGAAGAACGCCGCCGCCTGCACGCCGGCGAGCTGCCGCTCGGCCTTGGCGCGGAGGCTGCCGCGGAGCGAGTCGCCGACGAGCAGCGCGCCGGTGAGCACCGCCGACCCGACGGCCACCCCGAGAAGCACGGCGACGTTGCCGCGCCAGTGGAAGCGCAGGTTGCGGGCGACGAGGCGCGGCAGGGTGAGCATGTCAGGTCAGCGTCCCGTCGGTCATCTCGGCCCGGCGGGGGAACAGCTTCGCCAGCTCCGGGCTGTGCGTCACCACCACCAGCACGGTGTTCTCCTGCCGGTGCAGCTCCAGCAGCAGCTCGCCGACAGCCCCGGCCGTGGCCCGGTCGAGGTTCCCCGTCGGTTCGTCGGCCAGCAACAGCAGCGGCTTCAGCACCAGCGCCCGCGCCACGGCCACGCGCTGCCGCTCCCCGCCGGACAGCTCCGCGGGCCGGTGGTCGAGCCGCCCCGCGAGGCCGACACGCTCCAGCAGCTGCCGGGCGTAACCCTCCGTCTCCTTCGGGTCGGTGCCGCGGCTGACGAGCGTCGGCACGAGCACGTTTTCCAGCACGCTGCACTGCGGCAGCAGGTGGTGGTCCTGGAACACGAAGCCGATCCGCCGGTTGCGGAACGCGGCCAGCTCCGTCTCCGGCAGCGCGAACGGGTCGGTGCCGTCGAGCGTCACGCTGCCCGCGGTCGGGCGGTCGAGCGTGCCGAGGATGTGCAGCAGCGTGCTCTTGCCCGAGCCCGACGGGCCCATCACGGCGAGCGCCTCCCCGCGGGCCAGCGCGAGGTTGACGCCGCGGAGGATCGGGAGCGGCCCGGACCGCGTGGGGTAGTCCTTCGACAGGTCGCGGACGGCCAGTGACATCGCGGCGTCAGTCCGTGTGGAGGGCGGCCAGGGCGAGCGTGCCGAGGCCGTAGAAGGTGTATTCCACGTCGGTCCGGTCGTCCCACAACCCGCCGCGGAAGCCGCCCGCCGCCGCCTCGCACGCCAGGGCGAAGTCGCGCACGCCGGGCCAGTCGAGCTTGTCGGCGCGGCCGAGCTGGTCGAGCGTCCAGCCGCCGGTGAAGGTGGAGAGCAGGTCGGCGGCGGGGATGCGGTCGTTGGCGCGGAGCCCGCCCTCGAACGCGGCCGGGAGCGCCGCGAAGAAGTCGGCCACGGCGTCGCGGGCGTCGGCGGTGAGGGCGTCGAGCACCTGCAACACGCCAACCCCGGCCGCGGTCGGGTTCGTGCCGCTCCGCTTCATCGCGCCGATCTCGACGTAGCCGCCGTCGTCACGCCGCCGGCCGCAGACGAACGCCGCTAGCCGCTCCGGCTCCGGTGTGGCGGCGCCGAGCAGCTGTTGGCAGAGCACGACGAGAAAGCTGGTGTAGGTGCTGCCATGCGGCGCTCCGGGCGTCTTGCCGTAGCCGCCGTCGGGGGTGCGGTGCGATTCCAGCACCGCGGCGACGCGCTCCCGCCAGTCGGGCGGCGCCTCGCCGAGCACGTCCGGCCCGCCGCCGAGCGGCACCAGGTAGCCGCACACCACCAGCGAGAACAGGTCGATCACGCTGCCGGCGCCGGTCATGCGCGTGCGGAGGAAGCCGGCGGCGTTCGTGCAGACGGCGGGGTCGAGGGCTTGCAGCACGGCCAGCGAGCGGAGGGCGAAGCCGGTGTAGTACACGTCGGACCCGCCCTCGCGGCCGGGCCAGCCGCCGTCGGGCAGTTGCTGGCGCAGCACGTAGGCCGCGGTCCGCTCCCGGACATCGGCCGGGAGGCGTTCGACGCCGTCGAGCAGGCGCGTCGTCAATCGCGTCAGGTACGGCTCGGTCATGCCGCCGGGCCTTCCAGCTTCGCGCGGATCTCCGGCGGGATGTCCACGCTCTCGATGTGATCGGGGCCGAGCGACCGGCAGAACACCGACGTGATGCGGCCGACGGCGACCTCGGCCCCGTGCTGGTTGGTGATGGCGTGGCGGTAGCTAACGGACTTCGTACCCACCTTCTCGACGGTGACGGCGATCGTCAGGAGGTCTTCGAAGAAGGCGGGGGTCTTGAAGTCGCACGCCGCGGACACGCGCGGGAACCCCCACTTCACACCGTCGCGGCGCCAGCTGACGCTCAGCCCGCGGGCGCGGAGGAAATCGGTCTCCGCCACCTCCATGAAGCGGAAGAACTGGGAGAAGTGCATGATCCCGGCCATGTCGGTGTCGCCGAACTCGACGCGGCGGGTGGTGGTGAACATGCGCGGTTTCGACTTCCGAGTTCAGTGGTTCGAGTTCGCCGGCCGGGTCATCTTACCGCGGCCTGCTGCAGCACGAGCTCGGTTTCTCGCGCCATCACGTCGGCCGTGAACCGCTCGCGGACCGCCGCCGCGCCGGCCCGGCCGGCGGCGTCGCGCCAGTCGTGGTCCGCCAGCGCCCGCCGCAGCGCTGCGGCCAGCGCCGCGGGGTCGCCCGGGGGCACGAGCAGTCCGCCGCCGTCGGCCAGCAGTTCGGGGAAGGTGCCGTGCGCCGGCAGCACCGCCGGCAGCCCGTTCGCCCACGCCTCCAGCACGTAGAGCCCTTTCGGCTCGCGGTACGTCGTCGGCACGCACAGCACGTCCGCGGCGCGAAAGAACTCCACCTTCGCCTCGTGCGTCGGGCTCTCCACGTACTCGAAGCGCTCGGCCAACCCCGCGGCCGCCAGCCTCGCCACCTGCTCGCGGAAGAACGGCTTGTCGTTCTCGCCGAGCCACCCGGACGCCCGCAGGACCGCGTCCGGGGCGTCGGCCGACTTCATCAGCGTGAGGAACCCCTCGACGGCGAGGTGAAACCCCTTCTCGGGGCAGACGCGGGCGAAGTAGCCGACCGTCAGCCGGCCGTCGCGGCGGGCCGGGCGTTCGCCGCCGTGGCCCTCCAGCGTGATGCCCGGGTAGACCACCCGGACCTTCTCGCGCGGCACGCCCAGGTAGCCGCTCATGTGGTCGGCGTAGAAGCGGCTGGTGCTGAGGAAGCCGGCCACGTCGGCGGTGTTGGCGCGGATGAGCTCCACGCACGCGGCCCGGTCCCGTTCTGGAAGTGCGTCGAGAAAAATATCGTCGCCCTGCAGCGTCACCCAGACGGGCAGCCCGAGCCGTTCGCGGAGTGGCGGGATGACGCCGGACAACAACGCGTTCGTGAACAGGATCACGTCCGGCTTCACCTCGGCGTCGAGCCACCCCACCAGCTTCTCGACCTCCTTGCTCTGGTGGCCGTGCTCGCCCCGGAGCATCGAGACGGCGAGGCCGCCGAGCTCACTGTACTTCACCCGGCCGGCGAACCGCGACACCCACTTCAGGAGCCGCGGCACGTCGAGCAGCCGGTCGGCGAGCCAGGGCGTGTGGCGGAACAGCCACGACTTCTCTTGCAGGTAGACGTTGATGCCGCCGAAGAAGACGCGGCTCTGGCTCACGTCCGCCTCGTCGGTGCGGATCGGCGTGTAGGTGGGGATCAGCAGGGCGTCGTGGCCGCGGCGGCGCAGCGCGGCCACGAGGGTGTTGTCCCTCATGCAGCTGCCGCAGAACATGCCCGCGGCGCCGGCGGTGACGAACGCGATTCGCATCGGCCCTCACACGAACTACCCGCGGTCGCGGCTAGGCTTTCAGCCCCCGCGTGAGCTATTCTTAGGGGATAGGTCCGTCCCGCGACCCGAACCGCCCCATGCCGGCACCCACCGCCGACACCATCCTTGCGGCGCTGAGGCGGGTTCCGCTCCTCAGCGCGTCGCAGCTCCGCCGCGTGGAGGAGGCGGCCTCGCGGGGCCACCACCCGGCCGAACGCGTCGTCGGCCGGCTCGTCGAGAAGGGCTGGGCGACGAAGTTCCAGGCCGACGCCCTCCTCGCCGACAAGGCCGACACGCTGGTGGTGGGGCCGTACCTCCTCGTCGACCTGCTCGGCGAGGGCGGCATGGGCCGCGTCTACAAGGCCCGACACGTCCGCCTCGGCCGCGTCGACGCGGTGAAGGTCATCCGGGCCGACAAGCTCGCCTCGCGGACCCTGGCCCGCCGCTTCGCACGCGAAATCCGCCTCACCGCCTGCCTGGAACACCCGCACGTCGTGCGGGCCCTCGACGCCGGCGAGGTCGGCGGGCGGCTGTACCTCGCCACCGAGTTCATCGACGGGCAGGACCTGGGGAGCACCGTCCTCCACGACGGCCCACTCACCCCGGCCGACGCCTGCCTCGTGGCCTACCAGGCGTGCCAGGCACTTCAGTACGTCCACGAGTGCGGCCTCGTCCACCGCGACGTCAAGCCCTCGAACCTGATGCGCGAGCGGGCCACCCGGGTGGTCAAGTTGATGGACCTGGGCCTGTCCGGCGTCCGGGCCGGGGACGCCGCGACCTCGATGGCCGGCGGGCTCCTCACGACCGACGGCGTGATGCTCGGCACGCCGGATTTCATGCCGCCGGAGCAGGCCCGCAACCCGCACGGGGCGGACATCCGCGCCGACCTGTACGGCCTCGGGGCGACGCTGTTCTTCCTCCTGAGCGGCCGCCCGCCGTACGCCGGGTCCGCGGTCGAGAAGCTGATGGCTCACGCGAGTCAGCCGGTGCCGCCGGTGGTGACGCCGGGCGGCCCCGCCCCGCCGCCGCTGGCCGCGCTGGTGACGAAGCTGATGGCGAAAAACCCGGACGACCGCTACCCGACGCCCGCGGCCGTGGCCGAGGCGCTGCTGGGGCTCCGGGCCGGGGCGCGGGCGGACGTGGTCGCGCCGGCCGCGGCGCAGGCGGCGGGGCCGGTCGAGCCGTCCGACGTGCTGCCGGCGGAGGCCTGGCAGTCGGAATTCGAGCAGCTCGTGGACGAGGCCGAGTCGCAGGCCAAGGCGCGGGTGCGGCCGCCGCGGACTTACCGGCCGACGCGGTGGCGCTGGGTGCTGCCGGCGGCCGCTGTCACGCTCGGGCTCGGCGTCCTGGTCGCCAGCGGCGTGCTCGGGCGGAACCCGTCGCCCCCCGTCGAGCAACCACCGCCCCCGCCGACGCCCGCCGAGGAGTTGCGGGACCTGCGCGCGCGGTCGCGTCGGCCGAGGACCGCGACGCCGTCCGCCGCCGCGTCCTGGACTTCTGGGCGAAGTACCCCGCGACCCCGAACGCGGTCGCCGCCGCCGGACTGCTGCGGAAGCTGCCGGCGCCGACGGACAGGCTTCAACCGAAGGGGGCGCCGTTCGTCGCGGCGACGGGCACCGGGCGGGCCGTGGCCGCGCTCGCGTTCGCCGCCGACGACTCGCGCCTCGTCATCGCCCGCGCCGGCCGGGCGCCCGAGGAATTGACGCTGCCGGAACTCACGCCGACCGGTCGGTTCCCGGCCGCGGAGTTGTCGGACCGCGCGGCGGCTCTCACCCCGGACGGCCGCGTCGCGGTCGCGGCCGACGGCGCCGGTCGGCTCGTGGTGTGGGTCGGTGGCGCGGTGCGCGTCCTCGACTTCCCCGACACCCGGGCGCGAACCGCCGCCGTCACGCCGGACGGCAAGACCGCTGTCGTCGTGCCACAGGACGGTGAACTGGCCCGCGTCGATCTCGCCGCCGGTCGCGTCACCGGCCGGCTGGCGGTGTCCGCCGACGGCATTCGCGACGTGCTCGTCGTCGCCGACGGCTCCGCGTGCGTCGCCTTCGGCGACACGGTCCGGGTCGTGCCGTTCGCCGGTGGTGCGGTGCGCACGATCGAGCCGATGACGAACGTACCCGGCCCGCCTCTCGGGGTCGTCGCGCCAGAGTCGGGGCGGCTATACCTCGCCGGGATCGAGCCGGCTCCCGGCCGACACCCGCCGGGGGCCGACCGCTCCGACGTGCGCTACGAACTGCCGCTCGAGCGACGGCAGTGGTTCTTTCAGCCGCCGACCAGGCCGCGCGCGACGGCGATGGCGGTTTCCGCCGACGAGGCGGCCGTCGCGGTCGGTACCGGGGGCGGGAAACTGGTCGTGTTCGCGGCGGCGTCGGGGAAGGTCACGAGCGAACTGACGCTGCCCGGCGGCGTGAAGGGAGTGGCGTTTTCGACCGGCGGGCGGGTCCTCGCCGCGGCGCTCGACGGCGGCCGCGTGGTGCTGGTGCCGCTGGGGAAGTAGGTGCCGGAGGAGTTACAGCCGGGCGAAGTTCCGCAGCATCGCGAGCCCCACGTCCTGGCTCTTCTCCGGGTGGAACTGCGTGCCGAACACGTTGCCGCGCCACACCGCCGACGCGAACGGGGCCGGGTAGTCGGTTTCGGCCGCGGTCAGCGTCGGGTCGGCCGGCACCGGGTAGTACGAGTGGACGAAATACACCGCCGGGTCCGCCGGCAGCCCGGCCAGCAGCGGGCAGCCGGGCCGCGTGGGCCGCAGCGTGTTCCACCCCATGTGCGGCACCTTCAGGCCGCGCACCTCGGGGAACCGCACCACGTCGCCGGGGAACAGGTCCAGCCCCGGGAACACGCCGTCCTCGAAACTGCGGGTGAACAGCAACTCGTAGCCCAGGCAGATGCCCAGGAACGGCCGGTCGGCGCGGACGTGGTCGCACAGCACCTCGGCGAGGCCGGTCTCGCGCAGCCGGGCGATGGCGTCGCGGAACGCCCCCACTCCGGGCAGCACCACCTTCCGCGCCGCCGCGACGCGGTCCGGGTCGGGGGTGACTTCCGCGGCGGCGCCGACCCGCTCGAACGCCTTCTGGACGCTCCGCAGGTTCGCCATCCCGTAATCGACGATCACGACGTCGGCGGCCATTACTTCCCCACCGGCTGCGGCTCGGGCGGGGCCGGCTCGGCCTTGCGCCGCAGCAGCAGGCCCGACGCCAGCATCCCGACGCCGATCACGCCCACGATCAACAGCATGGATTGCACGTCGAACAGCACCGGCTGCACCCGCGGCGCCAGCCACGGCCACGCGAACCACGTCACCACCACGCCGACGGCCAGGCCGGGGCCGAACGGCAACTCGCGGTCCACGCCGGCGCCCCGGACGGCGGCCAGGAGCAGCGCCGGCAGCTTGAACACCAGCAGCGCCGCGAACGCCCCCACGAACAGCGACAGCACCACCGGCTGCCAGCCGAGGAACGCCCCGGCCATCATCAGCAGGTCGGCGTCGCCCAGGCCGAGCGCCTCCCGGCCGAAGCCGGTCTCGAACAGCCGCTTCACGACGCGCACCACCAGCGACCCGGCCAGCGCCCCGACAAGCGAGTTCAGCAGCCCGAGCTTCCACGACCCGGCCGCGGCCCACGCCGGCGGCGGCCCGACCGCCGGCCACGGCTGCGCCCCGATCGGCACGGGGCCCGCGTCGAGCACCAGCATCCACGGCATCGCCTTCGGCCCGCCCACGGCCGCCGCTGCTCCGGCGGGGTGCGGCCAGGGCCAGCCGATCAGCGCCGCGCCGGCCACGCCGACCACCAGCCCGGTGAACGGGATCAGCGGCGGGATGACGCGGTGCTCGGCGTCGACCACCGCCGCGGCGATCAACAACGACAGCAGCGTCGCGTGGTAGCAGTACAGCGCCACCGCCGGCCACGCCGGTATCGTCGCCCGCAGCGGGTCGAAGCCGAACCCGGGGTAGTTGAACCAGTTGAACACGACTTCCGCCAGGAACAGCCCCAGGAACGCCAGCCCGGTGCCGACCTCGACCCACAGGTAGCGCGACGAGAACGTCGCCCCGCAAAACCGGCAGCGGCCGCGGAGGACGAGGTAGCCGATGATCGGGAGGTTGTCGAAGATTCGGACCGGGCGGTAGCAGCTGAAGCAGCGCGAGCCGGGCCAGATGATGCTCTTCTCGAACGGGAGGCGGGCGACCAGCACGTTCAGGAACGACCCGACCATCAGCCCGAGGACGAGCGCGGCGCCGGACCAGACGTAGAGCGGAAGTTGGTCCATGCCGTGAGGATAGCGGCGGCGGCGGCGTCCGGCGACGCGCCGGCCGTGTCGCAGGTGAAATCGGCCACCGCCCGGTACAGCGGCTCGCGGGCGGCGATCAGCTCCCGCAGTTCACTGAGCCCGCCGGCCGCCGTCAGGTTCGGGCGCCGGGCCGCGGTTGTTGGGTCGGCGGTCATCCGCGCGAACGCCACTTCCGGCCTCACGGTCAGCCACGCCACGAACCCGGACCGCTTCAGTAGAGCCCGGTTGGACTCGCGCAGCACCGCCCCGCCGCCGGTGGCGACGACGTGATTCGCCCGCCCGCACAACTCCCGGATTGCCGCCGCCTCGCGGTCGCGGAAGCCCGCCTCACCCTCGGCGGCGAAGATCGCCGCGACCGACTTTCCGGCGGTCGCCTCGACCACCTCGTCGGCGTCGACGAACTTCCAGCCGAGGCGCCGGGCCAGTTCGGGGCCGACGGTGGACTTGCCGGAGCCGCGCGGGCCGACGAGCAGGATCAGGGTGGCGGACATGGCGGTGTTCTATTCGGATTCCTTTCCGCCGCCGTGAACCGTATACTGCGGGTGCCGCATCGAAGGGTGTGGCGGTATTCGGGGGCGATCTGGTATCGACCGGGTATCGGACGTGTCCGGTGGCGTGTCGTGGTTGATCAGTAGGCCACGTAAAAAACTGATCGAACTTTAACTGCTGAACCGCAGTTCTCCCTCGCGGCGTAAGACCCGCAGGCCGTATCGGTTCCTTCGCCTGAAAGGAACCGAGTCGGACGCAAGTCAGGCTCGTGGGGGTTCGAGGGCCGGGCGACCGGCTCGATTCGGCGGCCACCCCCGCTAAAAACTCTGGCCGATAGCCGCCCGCGAACCCTGCCCGCCGGGGTCGCGAAAGGCGAACACGGGGCAAGCCCTCGGGACAGGCCCCAGGCGTAGGCGGGCTACACACGTAGATGCCGGCACGAAAGTGCCACGGGACCCGGGTTCAATTCCCGGCGCCTCCACTCGACAACCCGAAGCCCGGGGGCCGCGGTCCCCGGGCTTTCTCGTTGCCCTCACACCGCGTCGTACCCGACAATCGGCGTGCCTCCCCGCCCCCGGAGCCTGCCGATGCCGCGCCGCTGCCTGCTCGGACTCGCCCTTCTCGTCGGCCTGTCGGCCGCCGCCGCCGACGCCCAGACCGCCTTCACCACCCCGGCGGACGACCTCGACTACGTCCGCTCGAACTACACCAAATTCGAGTACCGCGTCCCGGTCCGCGACGGGGCCAAGCTGTTCACCGTCGCCTACGTCCCGAAGGACACGTCGAAGACGTACCCCGTGCTGTTGACGCGCACGCCCTACGGCGTCGGCCCGTACGGCCCCGACCAGATGCCGACGCGGCTCTCCCCGTCGCCGCACTTCTGGCGGGCCGGCTACATCTTCGTCCTCCAGGACGTGCGCGGGCGGATGAAGTCCGAAGGCTCGTTCGTCCACGGCACGCCGCACAAGGCGAAGAAGCCGACGCCGCAGGACGTGGACGAGAGCAGCGACGCCTACGACACCATCGAGTGGCTCACCAAGAACCTGCCGGGCCACAACGGGAACGTCGGCATGGCCGGCATCTCGTACCCGGGCTTCTACGCCGCCTGCGGCATGATCGACGCCCACCCGGCGCTGAAGGCCGTGAGCCCGCAGGCGCCCGTCCTCGACTTCTTCGACGGCGACGACTGCCGGCACAACGGGGCGTTCGTGCTGGCGCACAACTTCCGCTTCTTCGGCATGTTCCCGAAGCTGAACCCGAAGATGTACGGCCTGAAGGACACCCGCGACCCCGACTACGGCACGCCCGACGGGTACAAGTACTTCCTCGACATGGGGCCGCTGCGGAACCTCGACAAGCTGCTGCCGACGATCGACCCGTTCTGGCAGGACCAGAAGGCCCACGGCGACTACGACGACTTCTGCGCCGCCCGCAACCTCCGGCCGCACATCAAGGACATCAAGCCCGCGGTGATGACCGTCGGCGGCTGGTACGACGCCGAGGACATCGCCGGCACGTTCAACTGCTACAACCGGGTGAAGGCGACGAGCCCAAAGTGCCCGCAGAACGTGCTCGTGGTCGGCCCGTGGACGCACGGCGGCTGGGCGTCGAACGAGGGCGACGCGCTCGGGGCGGTGAAGTTCCGCGCGAAGACGTCGGCGTGGTACCGCGAGAAGGTGGAGCTGCCGTTCTTCGAGCAGCACCTCCGCGGCGGCCCGGCGGCCGACCTGCCGAAGGCGGCGCTGGCGTTCGAGACGGGTACGAACCGCTGGCGCCGCTGGGACACCTGGCCGCCGGCCGACGCCACGAAGGTGACCTTCTCGTTCGCCCCGAACGGCGCGCTGACGACGGCCCGGCCGACGGGGGAGGGCGGCTTCGACGAGTACGTGAGCGACCCGCGCCGGCCGGTGCCGTACACGGAGAAGACGTCGCCGCGGATGGAGAACGACTACTTCACCGCCGACCAGCGCTTCGCCTCGCGCCGGCCGGACGTGCTCGTCTACCAGACGCCGGTGCTGACCGAAGACGTGTGCGTCGCCGGCCCGATCGACGTGGAGCTACACGTCAGCACCACGGGCACGGACTCGGACTTCGTCATCAAGGTGATCGACGTGTACCCGGACGACTACCCGGACCTCGACCCGAACCCGACGGGCGTGAAGATGGGCGGCTACCAGCAGTTGGTGCGCGGCGAGCCGTTCCGCGGGAAGTACCGGAACAGCCTCGCGAAGCCGGAGCCGTTCGAGCCGGGGAAGCCGGCGGTGATTCGCTTCTCGCTGCCGGACGTGGGGCACTGCTTCCGGAGCGGGCACCGGATCATGGTGCAGGTGCAGAGCAGCTGGTTCCCGCTGTTCGACCGCAACCCGCAGACGTTCTGCGACATCTACAGCTGCGGCGAGGACGCCTTCAAGCCGGCGACGCAGCGGGTGTACCGCTCGGGGGCGATGCCGAGCGGCGTGACGCTGCGTGTGGTGCGGCCGTGAGGTGCGACGCGCCTCACTCGTCCGTCAACCCCGCGACGCGCTGGACGACCGGCATCAGGTCGTTCAGCTCCTCGATCCGCAGCATCCGGATGTCGCGCACGGCCGAGGCAAACCACGCCAGTGTCGTCGTCAAGTCGATGACCGCAACCATCACGGTCGCCGCCGTGACGGCCGTGCCGCCGAAATAGACGCTCCCCTGCTGCCACTGGAACCCGTGCCGCTCGAGCACCCGGCGGATCTCCAGGTACGCGTTGTTGTACGGGTCGCCGTAGTGGACCCGCAGCTGCTCCACGTCCATATCGAAGGCGATGGCATACACCATCCCCTCCCGCTTGAACGAGGCAGGCAGGCCAGGCCGCAGCGACCCGGCCCGCGGGTCCTTGATCGTGGCAGTGCTCATTCCAAACCTCCGGTCCGTTTCCCGCCCGCCGGGGTTGATGCTACCGCGGCGTGCGCCCGGCCGCCAGCCGGGCATCCACTGTAACGGCCTGTAACGGTCGGCCGCGCCGCGGGTGGATTCCGGTTGCAATCCCCCGCCGTCGGTCGAATACTGGTAGAACCCACCCGGCCGCGCCTCCCCGCGGCCACGCCCGTCGCCTCGGAGGCTTCACATGCCCGCCGGTCGCTGGTTGCAACTCCCGGTCGCGGCCCTCCTGCTCACCCTCGTCGTCGGCGTCGCCTCCAAGGGGAACGACGCCGCCAAGCAGCGCGACGAGCAGAAGAAGGTGCAAGCCCGCGTCGCCGACGCCTCCCGCCGGGCGTCGTCCACCATCGACGCCATGATCTACCAGCGGCTGTCGCCGTCCGCCGAGCGGAAGATGATCGAGGACGTGGCCGACTCCCTCAAGGGGCTCAGCCAGACGGAGATCCAGGCGATTATCGCCCACCTCGAGGCGGCCGTCGCCGCCCCCGACCAGCAGAAGGCTTCGGCCGAGCAGGTGCGGGCCTACGACAAGCACCGCGAGGTGGTGGCCCAGCTCCGCGGCATGCTCGTGCGGCTCGAACTCATCCGCAACCTGAACGAGGCCGCCGCCCGGCTCGACCGCGCCGCCTCCGACCAGCTCGACGTGTACAAGGACACGCAGAGCAACCTGGTGGCCCGTCGCCCCGGCCGCACGCCGCGCGAGCTCGCCGTGGACCGCGACGACGTGTCCGACAAGCAGGCCCAACTCACGGCCGAGGTCGGCGAGGTGTTCCGCCAGATCGACAAGCTCGTCCCGAGCATGACGCCCGCCGAGAAGGAACGCGCCGACAAGGCGGACGTGAAGGCCCGCGGCGCCAAGCTCGGCTCCGAGATGACGTTCACCACCCGCATCCTGAAGCAGGACGCCACGGGCGAGGCGGCCGAGCGCGAGCGGAAGCACGCCAACGAGCTGAAGGACCTGGCCGCCGCGCTGCGGCAGCCGCCGACCGACCCGCTCCGCGCCGCCCGCGACAAGGTGGACGCCGCCCTGAAGGAGCAGGAGAAGCTGACCGAGGACACGGCGAAGAAGGCCGACCCGGACGACCGCCGGGCCAACACCCCCGACGCCCGGCAGGACAAGGCGCAGGCGCTCGCCGCCGCCCAGGCCCGCGCCACGCTGACCGCCCGCGACGCCCGCCGGCAGACCGAGCAGGTCGCCCCCGAGGTGGCCGAGGGGCTGCGGAAGCAGGCCGAGGAAAACCAGTGGCAGGCCGAGGACAAGCTGCGGGCGCAGAAGAACGACCCGGCGAAGGAGGCCCAGGAGAAGGCCGTCGACGCGCTCCGCAACGCCCGCGAGGAACTCGACCGCCGCATCGCCGCCGCCGAGCTCGCCAAGCGCGACCCGCTCGCCGCTGTGAAGACGGCTAGCGAGCAGATCGAGAAGCTGATCCAGGAGCAGAAGGACGCCCAGGCCGCCACGAAGGAGGCGGAGAAGCAGAACGGGAAGCTCCCCGAGGCGACCGCCAAGCAGGCCGACGTGGCGAAGAAGGCCGACGCCCTCAAGAACACTCCGCTGCCGCCCAACGCCGAGGCGAAGCAGGCGCTCGACATGGCCGCCGCCGACGCGAAGGAGGCCAAGGCCGACCTCGACATGAAGAACCCGGCCGCGGCCCAGCCGGACCAGAAGGACGCGATCCGCAACCTGGAGATGGCCAAGGCGGCGCTCGACAAGCAGGCCGCGGCCATCGAGCAGCGGCGCGACGACATCGCCAAGCTGGAGGACGCCAAGCGCGACCTGGAGAAGCTGGCGCAGGCCGAGAAGCAACTCGCCAACGACGCCAAGCAGGCCGCCGAGAAGGCCGAGCCGAAGAAGGGCGACCCGATGGCCGGGATGCCCGACCCCAAGGCGGGCGATCCCAAGGCGGGTGACCCCAAGGCTGGCGATCCGAAGATGGGCGACCCGAAGGCCAACGACCCGAAGGCGGGCGACCCCAAGGCGGGTGACCCCAAGGCTGGCGATCCGAAGATGGGCGACCCGAAGGCCAACGACCCGAAGGCGGGTGATCCGAAGGCGGGTGATCCCAAGATGCCGCCGGACGGGGCCAAGATGCCGGACACGGGCAAGCTCGCCAGCGAGCAGGCCATGCTCCAACCGCCCACGAAAGAGGTCGGCGAGAAGCTGAAGGACACCGCCCCGGAAGCCGCCAAGAAGGTGGACGAGGCCGGCATGAAGCAGGAGGGCGCCAAGAAGGACCTCGCCAAGAACGACCCGAAGGCCGGCGCCGAGAAGGCCGCCGACGCCGCGATGAAGCTCGCCGAGGCCGCCAAGGCCGTGGACATGGCCCTCGCCGAGAAGCGCGGCATGGAGGCCAACGACCAGGCCGCGCTGATGCCCATGAATGCGGACCCGATGGCCGCCGCGCAGAACCTCGCCAAGGCCTTGGAGAACGCCAACAAGGCCGCCGAGGCCGCCAACGAGGCCGCGAAGGCGCTCCCGCAGCAGCCGATGGCCGGGATGCAGCCGATGGGCGACAAGGGGAACATGCCGCCGATGAACGGCATGCCGCAGGACGCGATGCCGACGCCGCCGAACCTCGCCGACCTCCAGAAGCAGGTCGCCAAGCAGGCCGCCGACGCGAAGCAGAACGACGCCGCCAAGGCCGCCAACGACGCCGCCAAGGCGCTCGACAAGGGCGACCTCATGGGCGCCCTGGAGAACCAGCAGAAGGCGCTCGACGCCCTCAAGCAGGCCGCCGAGGCGACGCCGAAGGACGGTCAGCCGATGGGGGGGATGCCGAAGGACGGTCAGCCGATGGCGGGGATGCCCAAGGACGCGATGCCCAAGGACGGAACGCCCAAGGACGGCCAGCCCATGCCGGGGATGCCGAAGGACGGGATGCCGATGGGTGGGCAACCCAAGGACGGCATGCCGATGGGTGGGATGCCCGGTGGCATGATGCCCGGCGGGATGCCGTCGCCCGGCGAGTTGGCCAAGACGCAGGAGAAGCTGATCGACGCGACCAAGGCTCTGCAGCAGTCGCAGATGGCGAACCAGGCCGCGCAGGCCGCCCTCGCCCAGGCCCAGGCCCAGGCGCCGATGTCGGTGCAGGGGCAACTCGGCATGGCCGGCGAGCAACTCGGCATGGCCGGCGAGAAGCTCGGCATGGGCCAGCCGATGCAGGCCGGCATGAACCAGATGGCCGCCGCCGACGCCCTGCAGCAGGCGCTCAACGCCCTCAACGCCGCCGCAATGGCCAACGGCATGATGGGCACCCAGCCCGGCCAGAGCCCGATGGCGATGGCCGGCATGCAGCCCGGCATGGGGATGCAGCCCGGCATGGGCATGGGGATGCAGCCCGGCATGGGGATGGGCATGGCGATGGGCATGGGGATGCAACCCGGGATGCAGCCCGGCATGGGGATGCAGCAGGGGAAGGGCGACCCGCAGAACGCCGGCGTCTCGGAGGGCGACAAGGACGGCGACGAGAAGCTCCGGAACAAGGCGTCGGGCGGCACCGCCCAGTCCGGCGACGGGGCGTTCATCCACCTGCGGAAGCGGGAGCGCGACAGCGTGCAGCAGGCCGGCGAGGCCCAGTTCCCCGCCGAGTTCCGCGAACTGATCCGGCAGTACAACATCAACGTGAAGAACAACCGCCCCACCGCCCCGGCCCCGACGCCGGTCCGCCCTTAGCACAGGGATGAGGGATGAGGGATGAGGGATGAAGCAAGGCTCTGGAGGCGTCTTGCTTCATCCCTCATCCCTCATCCTCTTCCATCTTCCCAGAGGGTGTCATGCGCCTGCTGCTCGTCCCGGCCGCATTCGCCGTGCTGATGGCGTACACTCCCACCGCCCCCGTCGCCGCCCAGCCGCCGGCCGAGCCGCCCGCCGCCGCCCCGGTCAAGGACCGGGTGAAGATGGACGACGCCACCAAGAAGGCCGTCGCCAAGTCGCTCCGCTGGCTGAAGGACCAGCAGGCCGCCGACGGCTCCTGGGGCAACACCGCCATCACCAGCTTCGCCCTCCTCTCCTTCATGGCCAACGGCCACCTGCCGAACCAGGGCGAGTACGGCCCCGAGGTCGCCCGCGGCGTGCGGTACCTCCTCGCCTGCACCCGCGACGACGGCTACGTCGTCGGCCCCCGCGGCGGCAACATGTACTGCCACGGCATGGCCGCGCTCGCCCTGTCCCAGGTTTACGGCATGACCGGCGACGAGGACGTGCGCAAGACGCTGAAGAAGGCCATCGACCTGATCGTCCGCACGCAGAACCACGAGGGCGGGTGGCGGTACGACCCGGCCCCGACCGGCGCCGACATCTCGGTGACGATCATGCAGGTGATGGCCCTCCGCGGGGCGAAGGACGGCGGCATCCACGTCCCGGACCGCACCATCGCCGAGGCGGTGCGGTACATCAACCGCTGCTACGACCGCCGCACCGGCGGGTACCGCTACCAGCCGTTCAGCAGCGGCCCCGGCTACGCCCGCACGGCGGCCGGCGTGTGCGTGCTGCAACTCAGCGGCGACTTCGACGCCGAGGAGATCAAGAAGGCGGTGGAGTACCTGGAGCGGACGGGCGAGGACCGGCAGCACTACTGGTACGGCGAGTACTACGCGGCGCACGCCCTGAACCAGGTCGGCGGCGAGCAGTGGGAGCAGTACTACAACCGGATCAAGACGCAGCTGCTGGGGAGCCAGCGGCCGAGCGGCGAGTGGTACGACAGCCGCCGCGAGGCGGCGTACGGCCCGGTGTACCAGACGGCCATCGCCGTGCTCGTCCTCAGCGTGCCGACGCACTACCTGCCGATCTACCAGAAGTGAAGCGGCCCCGGCTTTCGGGAGTGGGGCGAAGGTCTCGGACTCCCGACGCGGGCACGATCAGCGAACACAAGAACCCCGCGGCGATCTCGCCGTGGGGTTTTCGCATACAGGCGCCGCATACTGCTGGTCCGGCACAATAGCAGTCACTTCTTCCACGCGCGTTCGCGTTGTACCCGCTGTTCCTTGTACGTCGAGTTGCAGTAGGGGTGCATGAGTTGGCCGTTGTCGGCCGTCCCGTGTCCGCCATCTTGCTTGCGCACGGTGTGGTCGATGGTCATCGAGTTGACATGAATCAACCCGCCGCACTCCGCGCATCGGACCGGGGTTTTCATCGCCTCGCGGATGAAGATCGTTGACTTCGTATACGTGTCGAATTCCGACGATTGCCGGACGTACTCGTCCTTCAGATCGTATCTGGCCGCGAACGCGAACTGCGAGTGCGTCTTGATTGAGTCCTCAATCTGCTCCCCCGACCGTCCCCCGACGAGATGGTCGATCACGTACTGGTAGAGTTGCTTAAGCCGCTCAAACCCCTTTACGCCGCTCCCGTAGCGGTTGGTAACGGCGTTCACATACCCTTTATGACCGATCAAGAACTCCTCAAATTGTCGCCGCACGTCTGTGAAAGCGCTGTAGCCTTCCGTCTTGTCCATGTCGCGGATCAGGCTCACGACCGCGAGAAAGGACGTAGGCTGAAAGCGTCCCGACGGGCTGAAGAAGTAAACCGCCGGGTGCAAGCCGAGTGAGGAAGGGTGCGTACCGGAAATCCGCCACGCAACTTTCCGCGTGTTCTTCAGAAAGGTAACAGTTTTCGAACCGTCGGTATCGGCATCCGGGTCGTTTGCCTTATCACCCGCCCTACGAAGAAGAATCTTTTGTCTTGTCGCGTCCTTGACCTTCTGGTCGTTGGCAAGGTTCACAAGGTCGTAGACGAGAGGCAGGGCAAGGGTGCCGTATCCACGCCCGCCCGGCGGAATGTCCAGTGTCTTGATCGGTGTTTTCAGTGGGGGTTTGAACAGCGTCTCGTAAATCTGAGTTGCTGTACCTTCGATCTCCTCCTGATGCTCCGGGACTTCTTCCAATACTTGTGCCCCGTGGCAGACCGGACGATCGCGCGAGCGGCAATAGCACTCGGGGTCGCTCGGGACCGAAGAATCAGTAGTTCGGTCTTATCAATCGGGGCGGCTTCCTGGTTGATACGGAAGAAGGAATCTTCCGCTTTGTACGAGTCGCCCGAAACCCATTGGATTTGCACCGCCAACGACCCGAGCAGTTTGGCGCGAGCTCGGAGTTCGGGCGGTGCGGACGGGTTCCCGCTGGCTAGCTGGTGCTCCTTGAAAGTTCCGATGGATTTCTTGATGAGGGCGCGTGTTTTGTCGGCTGCTTCTTTCTGTTCTGGCGGGATGACGTTTCCGAAGTAGGCGTGGGACCGCGTATTGTCGCCGTAGTCGTCGTGCACCCACGCGATCAAAGCTCCGAGGCGATGCGCCCCGTCGATCACGAAAATGTGGCTCTGCGACCTCCACAAGATGACGGCCGGAATCAAGTCCCCGGCGACGTAGCATTTGATAAGATCAGCGACCTTTTCTGGGGCCCAGCTGGCTGTCTCGCGTTGAAAGTCGGGCTTGCGAAGGCTCTCGTAGAAGAATCCGCCCTCTTCCAAATCCGTAGTGGTAAGGGTTTGTCGGATCGTATTCGGCGACGAGTCTTTGTCGATCGCCTCAAAGTCCTCTCGCGGGATCAGTGCATCCAGGTTGACTTCTTGCGCGGCCATCTCGGCCCTCGAAAGCCAGTGCTGATGAAGGATGTTCGTTCACCACCCGCCGCCATCGACACAAGATAAACCTCCCCGCGGCCGAGAGCAAGGCGCCCGATAGCTACTGTCCAGCTGACAGCCCCCGGACAAACCATTCCGTAACAGGCCGGGGCAATTCCGTAACAGCGGGCAGAACCGTAACAATGCCGCGCCGCTCCTACTGCAGCAGCCCGGCAAGGACGTGGCCGTGGACGTCGGTCAGGCGGCGGTCGATGCCGTTGTGGCGGACGGTCAGCTTCGTGTGGTCGATCCCCAGCAGGTGCAGCACCGTGGCGTGGACGTCGTACACCTCCGTCGGGCTGCGGCGGTCGGCCGGCTTGTAGCCGAACTCGTCACTCGGGCCGACCGTCGCGCCGCCCTTCACGCCGCCGCCGCACAGCCAGTTCGTGAAGCAGTACGGGTTGTGGTCGCGCCCCTTGCCGCCCTGCGAACTCGGCATCCGGCCGAACTCCGTCGTCCACAGCACGATCGTGTCGTCGAGCAGGCCGGTCCGCTTCAAGTCGGCGATGAGGGCGGCCGCGCCGCGGGCCATGCCCAGCGCCAGCGGGCCGTGGTCGCGGAGCACGTCCTCGTGGCTGTCCCAGTTCCGCCGCGGGAAGCCGTTGTCGTTGCCGCTCCACACCTGCACGAACCGCACCCCGCGCTCCAGCAGCCGGCGCGCGACCAGACACTTGCGGGCGAAGTAGTCGGTCTCCTCGACGGCATTGATGTCGCGGTCGAACGTCGTGCGGCCGTGGTCGAGGCCGTACAGCTTCAGCACGCTGGCGGGTTCGCGCGTCAGGTCGAGGGCTTCTGGGGCAGCCAGCTGCATCCGCGCGGCGAGTTCGTAGCTGCGGATGCGGGCGTCGAGCCGCTCGTCGCCCGGGCGCTGGGCGGCGTGGGCGCGGTTGAGTTGCGCGAGGACGTCGCCGGCGGCGCGGTCGGCGGCGGGCGTCAGGTAGCGGGCGCGGGCGTCGGGGAACAGGTCCTCGATGGGCGTCGGCGAGCCGGGGTAGATGGACGTGCCCTGGTGCTGGGCGGGGAGGAAGGCGCTGTCCCAGTTCTTGGTGCCGTTCGAGGCGAGCCCGCGGTGGTCGGGGAGCACCACGAACGTCGGCAGGTTGTCGTTCGCGGAGCCGAGGCCGTAGCTCACCCAGCAGCCCATGCCGGGGAAGCCGGGGCGGTTGAACCCGGTGGTTTGCAGCAGCGTTCCCTGGCTGTGGACGCCGGTCTTGCCGACGACGTTGTGGACGAACGCGAGTTCGTCCGCGACCGCGCCGAGCGGCGCGACCGTGTCGGAGAGCATGCGGCCAGTCTGGCCGTAGGGCTTGAAGTCCCACAGCGGCTTGAGCCACGGGCCGAGGCCGTTCTGGAACGCCTCGACGCGCTCGCCGAAGTCCGACGGCTGACCGTGCCGCCGCACCAGCTCGGGCTTGTAGTCGAACAGGTCGACGTGGCTGGCGCCGCCGGCCATGAACAGCTGCACGACGCGCTTGGCTTTCGGGGCGTGGTGCAGTCCGCCGTCGGGCCGGCGGGCGGCGGGTTGCGCAAGGAGCTGGTCGCGGCCGAGCATCGCGGCAAGGGCGACGCCGCCGAGGCCGCCGCCGGACTGCCACAGGAAGTCGCGCCGGGTGGTGTGCATACCCCGATGATGACGGTTCGGGGCGGGGGTGTCCAGCGTCAGACTCGCGCCGCGGCCTTGCGGCGGGCCTTCTCCGCGTACATGGCCTGGTCGGCGCGGGCGAGCGCGGCGGGGAACTCGGCCGGCGACCCGAAGTCGGCCAGGCCCCAGGCTACGACCAGATCGACGGGCGCCGTCAGGCCGGGCAGTCGCATGTGCCGCAGCGACTCGTCCACGGCGACGAGCCGCTCCGTCAGGTCGGCGGACCGGCCGCCCTCGGCCAGCGCCACGAACTCGTCGCCGCCGGTGCGGAACACGGGGTCGGAGATGCGGAAGTTCGCCCGCAGCGCCCGCGCCACCAGCTTGATGGCCACGTCGCCGGCCTCGTGGCCGTGCGTGTCGTTCACGTACTTCAGCGAGTTCATGTCCACCACGGCGACGGCCCCGGAGAAGGAGGTGCCCTGCCGCGCGGCCAGCAGCGCGTCCAGCGCCCGGCGGTTTAGCAGACCGGTCAGCGCGTCCGTCCGCGCGGCTACCTCCAGTTGCCCGGACGCGGCCTCGAGCCGGCTGTTCGACTCCGCCAGCCGCAGGTTCATGTCGGCGAGGCGGTGGTTGGCCGCGTCCAGCTGGTCGCGGACCTGCTCGACGGCGACGAGGGCCATGCCGAACGCCAGCCCGACCTCGACGAGGGTGTCGTACATCGGGCTGAGGAGCATGTAAGCGGGCGGGGCGCCGCCGAGCCTCAGCGTGGCGTAGCTGACCGGCCCGTAGTGGACGAACAGCCCGCCCAGCAGCAGCAGGCACAGGCGGACCACGTGAATGCCGAAGCGAAACTGCGGCCCGGTCCGCCTGTAGCCGCGGGTGGCGGCCAGGGCCAACAGGAAGAAGCTGCCGAACAGCGGGGCGTGGACCGGGAACACGTCGGTGACCCGGTCTGCGACCCACGGGGCGATCAGGCCGAACGCCATCGCCGGGCCGAGTACCCAGGCGTCGGGCCAGCGCGGGCCGGGGCGGCCGACCAGCTCGCGGCAGCCGACCCACACCAGGTACCCGAACAGGTATTCGAGGCAGTAGTAGGCGCTGGTGAAGAGCCCCGTCGGAAGTATCCCGCGCGGCAGGAAGAAGGCCGTTCGCAGGGTCAGAAGCGCCGCGGCGAGGGCGACCCAGCCCACGGCCCAGTGGCGGAGGAACGGGCGCGGCACCGCCCGCGCCAGCAGCACCACGAGGAGCGCGACCGGCGGGGCGGCGAGCGCCTGGACGGTGAACGCGAGGCGGGTTAGCTCCATCGCGGCGGCTGGTCGGGTGTCGGGGCGATCCCCGCCCGAAGCATACCTCCTTCGCCGGCCGGGTGCGCCGGAATCCGACGCCGCCCGTATCCTGACGGTCGGACCCACGACCGCCCCGGAGGCACCGCCATGCGGCTCAGGCTCCTCGTACCGCTCCTCGCCCTGGTCGCCGCCGGCCCCGCGGCCGCCGCCGACCCCGCGATCACGTTCCAGACACAGCCCGTCGGCCGCGTCCTCGGCGACGCCCGCGCCGTCGTGGCCAAACTCGTGGACGAGAAGGCCGTCGGGTCGATCAACGACGCCATCAAGGCCAAGCTCGGCGACAAGGGCTTCGCCGGGCTCGACCTCGGCCGGCCGGTCCTCGGCTACGTCCACCTCCCGGCCGACCCCGCCGCGGCCGTCGGCGTGTTGGTCGTGCCGGTGACCGAGGAGAAGGCGTTCCTCGACTTCTTCGAGCGGCTGACGGGCGCGGCCCCGGAGAAGGCCGCCGGCGGGTTGTACACCGTGCCGGCGCCCGACCCCGGCGTGTCGATCGGCCTTCGGTTCGCCGACGGGCACGCGTACCTCGCCGCCGGCGCCAAGGGGACCGGCCCGGCGACGGTCCTGGCCGCCGACCAGATCGTGCCGACGGCCAAGCTCCTCGACCCGGCCGAGCAGTCGCTCCTGGCCACGCGGGTGTACTTCGACCGGCTGCCGAAGGAACTTCGTAAGCAGGCCAAGGAGTACATCGACCGCGGCAAGACGGCCGCCGGGATGCTGCCGTTCCCCCCCGAGCTCATGTCGCCGGTCGAGAAGGGGCTGCTGGAGGGGCTGGCGCTCGGCGAGCGGTGGCTCAAGCTGAGCGAGGGGGCCACGGAGGCTACGGCTCGATTCACCCTCGACGCTCCTGCCGCCGAACTCGGAGTTGAGTTCACCGTGGTTCCGCGGGCGGGCTCGGACCTGGCCAAGCTGCTCGCGGAGCGGAAGGCGACCACGAACCGCTTCGCCGGCGTGCTGACGAAGGACACGGCCGTCGGCTTCGTGACCCGGCTGCCGTTCTTCAACAAGGAGCTCCGCGACGCCGGCACGGCGGGGCTCGACTCCGCCATGAAGGCCACCGCGGGGTTCGGCGGGCCGACGGGGGAACTGCTCCAGGAGGCACTCAAGGGGGCCAAGCGGACGGTGGCCACGGGCGAGTTCGACGTGGCCGGGTCGTTCCGCGGGCCGAACAAGGACGGGCACTTCACCGGCGTGCTGGGCGTGGCGTTCGAGGAAACAAAGGCCCTGGAGAAGGCGGTCAAGGCGGTCATCGACGCGGAGGCGCCGCCGGACTTCCAGCGGGTGGTGAAGTGGAACGCCGAGAAAGTCGGCGGGGTGGCGGTCCACGTGATCGAGATCGGCAAGCTGGCAGGGGAGGGCGGCTTCCTCGGCGGCCCGGAGAAGGGGCTCGGCGGGCCGGACGCGAAGGTCGCACTGGCGTTCGGGCCGAAGGCCGCCTACGGCGCCGTGGGGCCGGACGCCGTCGCCGCGGTGAAGGCGCTGCTGGCCGCGCCCCCGGCCGAGGCGCCCGTGCTCACGGTCGTGCTGAACCCGGCGCGGTGGATCAAGTTCATGACGAGGGGCGAGGCCCCGCCGCGCGAGATCGAGGAGGTGAGCAAGCTGTTCGGCGGCGACGACCGGCCGATCACGCTCGTGTCGCTGGCGGTCACGGGGGGCAACGACCTGAAGGTGACCGGCCGGCTGAGCCTCCGGTCGGTGATCGGCTATTTTGGGGGGCGGGCGTCTTCGACCTTCGAGGCGGTGGACCCGCCGCCGCCTCCCCCGCCGGCTCCGCGGAAGAACTGACGGTACCAGGGCACGACCCGCGTCGCACCGCCGGTGCGACGCGGGCGGGCGCACTCACCTCACCCAGCCGCCCTGGCCCGGTGGCGTCGGTACGGAAACCGGGCCGCCGGCCGTCGCCCCGAGCATCACCATCGCCGCGACGAGTAGTACGAGCGGGACGACGCAGAGTACGAACTGCCAGATCACGACCACGACCGCCCGCACGAACGTGGTCGGCAGGGCGAACTTGAGCACCACGACCGCGCCGAACACGTTTGCGAGCTGGGCGACCCCGAGCAATCCGAGCAAGGCCGTCGCCGCGGCCGGGTCGAGCGTCTCGGCCGGCTCCGGCACGGCGAGGCCCAGGGCCAGGCCGCCGCCGAGGAGCACCGCCCACGAGCACGCCCCGCCGACGGCGGCACTGGCGATGTTCACGAGGATGGCGTAGCCTACGCCGGGGACCGGGATTTGAATGCCGCCGAGCGACTTCGGCCGCGGGATTGCCTCGTCGGCCGAGGCGCGGTGGCGGTAGTCGTTTTCCTCGAGGTCGCGGCCGCCGAGGCACGCGTTGGTCAATCGCACCGACGTGCGCAGGACCGCCGCCCCGATGCGGAGCGCGAGCCAGAACAGCACCACGCAGCACGCGAGGATGACGAGGCCGACGATGAGGGCCATGGCGGTCGGGCCGGGTTCGGGGTGCGGGACGGGGCGGCACGTCAACCGTAGAACACGAACGCGGGGGAGGGACGGAAGCCCCCGGCGGCGGGAACAACCAGGGAAGGGGCGGGCGGTGGGCGATCACAAGGCCGGCGGTCGGACGGTGCCGGCCCGGCTGGCGGCGATGATGCTGCTGTTCTACTTCGGCCTCGGGGCGTGGGTGCCGACCCTGTCCACGTACCTGATGTCCGCCCCCACCCGCGGCGGCCTGAACTTCACCACACAGGAAGTCGGCTGGCTCTACTCGTCGTTCGCGTTCGGCGGCATGCTCGCACCGCTCGTCATCGGGTTGCTCACCGACCGGCTGTTCCGCGCGGAGCTGGTGCTGGGCGTGTCGAGCCTCGTGTGCGCGGGGCTGCTGTTCGCCGCGGCGTCGTGGTGCGACGAGAACGCCCCCGGGGCCGCCGCCGCGTACCAGGCCGCCGCCGCCCGCGAAGGCCCGACCCCGACGCCCGAACAACTCGACCGAATGAACGACGACGCCGACGTGCGCCGTGCGGCGGCGGTGACGTTCGGCCCGCTCTTCGGGCTGATGCTCACGTACTGCGTGTTCATGCAGCTGGCGATGACGCTGACCACCGTCATCGGCCTCCGCAACCTCGCCGACCCGGGCCACCAGTTCGCCGGCGTCCGCCTGTACGGCACCGTGGGCTGGATCCTCGCGGGCCTGGCCGTGGGGCAGTTCTTCCGCGCCGTGTCGTCCGACGTGCTGTACCTGGCCGCGGCCGGGTCGGCGCTCGTCGGCGTGTACGCCTTCACCCTGCCGCGGACGCCGCCGCTCGGCGGCGGGCGGAGCATCGCCGACCTGTTCGGGCTGCGGGCGCTGGTGCTGTTCCGCGACCGGTCGTTCGTGGTGTTCGTGCTGGTGGCGTTCGTGACCACGGCGATGAACCAGTTCTACGTCGTGTACGGCCACCGCTACCTGACCGACCACGGCGTGCCGCGGCCCGAGCAGGTGATGACGATCGCCCAGGTGATCGAGGTGGGCTGCATGTTCAGCCTGCCGCTACTCCGGCCGCGCGACCGGATGAAGGGGCTGATGCTGGTCGGCCTCGGCGGCTACGCCCTGCGCGGCTGGGTGATGGCGGCCGGGTGGACGCCGGCGGTCGTGGCCCTGGGCGTGCCGATGCACGGGATGGGCTACACGTTCTTCCTGCTGGTGGCCTCGACGTACCTCGACCGCGAGGCGCCGCCGCACCTGCGGGCCAGCGCGCAGGGAATCATCACGTTCGTGTCCGGCGGCGTCGGCGTGTGGGCCGGGAACGCCTTCGCCGCGGCGGTCGTGGACCGGTACCGCGTCGGCACCCAGATCGACTGGCACGCCGTCTGGTTGTTCCCGCTCGTGGTGTGCACAGCCGTCGTGCTGGCGTTCGCGCTCCTCTTCTACCCGCCGGAAGCAGTGGCCAGTGGCCAGGGGACGGTGGATAGAGAGGACGAGGACGACACGGTTCCGGCCACTGCCCCCACCGGCGAGCCGTCGTAATCTGAACTGCCCACTGGCCACTGCCCACTGCCCACTGCGAACTATGGCAAGGTTCTTCAAGTACAAGTCGGTCGCAGAGCTGGAGGCCGAGAACGCCCGCCTCGGCATCGACCTGCGCTTCACCGACGACCTGCAGCCGCTGGCGGCCCCGCTGACGATCGGCCCGCGCACGGCCGGGAATCGCTGGTGCATCCACCCCATGGAAGGCTGCGACGGCGAGCCCGACGGCGGGCCCGGCGAGCTGACGTTCCGCCGCTACGTCCGCTTCGGCGACGGCGGCGCGAAGGTGATCTGGGGTGAGGCGTGCGCCGTCACCGACGACGGCCGCATGAACCCGCGGCAAATTTGGCTCGCCGCGCACACCCGCGACGCCTTCGCCAAGATGGTCGCGGACTGCCGCTCCGCCCACCGGGCCGCGAACGGCGACGATTCGGACCTGCTGGTCGGCCTGCAACTGACGCACTCGGGCCGCTACAGCTACCGCCGCCCGCTCATCGCGTGTCATGACCCGCTGCTGGTCGGCCGCTACAAGGTGACCGCCGACACGCCGTTGCTGAGCGACGACGACCTGAAGCGTCTCGTGGACGACTACGTCTCCGCGGCGAAGCTGGCGGTCGCGGTCGGCTTCGACTTCCTCGACGTGAAGCAGTGCCACCGCTACCTGCTGAGCGAGTTACTCGGCGCCCGCAACCGGCCCGGCCCCTACGGCGGCAGCTTCGAGAACCGCACCCGGCTGGCGCGCGAGATCATCCTGGCGATCAAGGCCGCGGTGCCGGCGCACGTCGTGATCGCCACGCGGATGAACGGCTTCGACGGCGTGCCGTTCCACAAGGCGGCGAGCGGCGACGGCGAGCCGGACACCTACGACACGCCCGTCGTCAACGGCTGGGGGCTCAATCCCGACGCACCCCTGACGCCGGACCTGACCGAGCCGATCCGCTGGGTGCAGGAGATGCGGACACTCGGCGTGTCGCTGGTGAACATCGCCCTGGGGAACCCGTACGCGCAGCCGCATTTCGGCCGGCCGTTCGAGTACCCGCCGCCGGACGGGTACGAGTCGCCCGAACACCCGCTGCTCGGCGTCGATCGGCACTTTAAAATCGCCGGCGCCATCCAGGCCGCGAACCCGGGGCTGGCGGTCGTGGGCACCGGGTACAGTTATCTTCAGGAGTTCCTGCCGCAGGCCGGCGCGGCGAACGTGCGCGACGGCCGCATCAGCCTGGTCGGCGTCGGCCGGGCGAGCCTGGCGCAACCCGACTGGGTGCGCCAGCTGCGCGATCAGGGCAAACTCGACCGCAAGCGCATCTGCCGGACGTTCAGCTACTGCACGGCGCTGATGCGGGCGAAGGACCACCCGCTCGGCCAGTACCCGACCGGCTGCCCGCCGTTCGACAAGGACGCCTACGGCGACGTGTGGAAGGAAGTCCAGCAACTCGGGCGCAAGTAGGTCCGCCGCTCGCGGCGTTTCACCGCGAGCGGTTGCCCTTGATTCCGCACCTCTCCCGCCCCGACAATCCCCGCAACGGAGGAATCGCATGATCGTCGGCGTGCCCCGCGAGGTGAAGCCGGACGAGTACCGCGTGGCCCTCACGCCCAACGGCGCCGAGGAACTCACCCGCGCCGGCCACCGCGTGCTGGTGCAGACCCACGCCGGCGACGGCAGCGGCATCAGCGACGAGCAGTACGCCGCCGCCGGCGCCGAGATCGTGCCGGCCACGGCCGACGTGTGGGGCCGCGCCGACCTCATCATCAAGGTGAAGGAGCCGCTGCCGGACGAGTGGCCGCTGATGCGCCCCGGGCAGACGCTGTTCACCTACTTCCACTTCGCCGCCGACGAGAAGCTGACCTGCGCCGTCATGGCGTCCGGCGTCACCGCCGTGGCCTACGAGACGATCCGCGACGCGAAGGGCGGCCTGCCGCTGCTGACGCCGATGAGCGAGGTCGCCGGCCGCATGAGCATCCAGGAGGGCGCGAAGTACCTGGAGCGCCCCTTCGAGGGCCGCGGCATCCTTCTCGCCGGCGTCCCCGGCGTCGCCCCCGCGACGGTGGTGGTGCTCGGCGGCGGCGTGGTCGGCGCGAACGCGGCCCGCGTTGCGGCCGGGCTCGGGGCAAACGTCTTCCTTCTGGACGTGAACCTCGACCGCCTCCGCTACCTCGACGACGTGATGCCGCGAAACGTGACGACGCTGTTCTCGAACCGCCACAACCTGCTGGAAGTCCTGCCGTGGGCCGATCTGGTGATCGGGGCGGTGCTGATCCCCGGGGCGAAGGCGCCGCACCTGGTCCGCCGCGAGGACCTGAAGCGGATGCCGCCCCGGGCGGTGGTGATCGACGTGGCCATCGACCAGGGCGGCTGCTTCGAGACGAGCCGGCCGACGACGCACGCCAAGCCGACGTACATCGTGGACGACATCGTCCACTACTGCGTGACGAACATGCCCGGCGCCGTGGGCCGCACCAGCACCTACGCGCTGACCAACGTGACGCTGCCGTACGCCCTGCAACTGGCGAACAAGGGCGTGGAGCGGGCCGCGAAGGACAACGCGGGGTTGGCAGCGGGCGTGAACGTCCGCGCGGGGAAGGTGACGAACGCGGCCGTGGCGGAGACGTTTGGCATGCCAGTCGATTCTATCTGAGTGTCGAGCGCGGTAGGCTGGTGGCTGACACCCCGGTGCCCACCGATGCGTCGCCTGACGCCAAAGAAGATCAACGATTGGATCATCACCACTTTCGTCGGCATCCCGATACTTGTGGTCGCCTTTTATCTGTTGACCGGCGGTAGCATCGATTCAGTCTGCACGATTTGCCTACTGACGCCCTTAGTTTTCATCATGATGCAGATCAGTGCGGCGACGACGTGGAAGCGTGGACGGCGAGGGCGGGGCGGAAAATGATCGTGCCCACAAGCCATGCGGCGCGTACACGACAACGATAACTTTCGCAGCACGGAGGCTGCCTCATCCGCGTCACACCCCGATTCGCCGTCCGGCTCGCGCTGCCGCGACCGTCGCTCGCCCCGACCCTGCTGCTGGGGTGGTGCGCCGACCTGTTCCTCTATGGCGTCGGCGCCGGGCCGCTGTACCGCACCGAGTCGCTCCGCGCCATCATCGGCGCCGAGTGCCTCCGCGGGCACTGGCTGTACCCCGTCCTCCACGGCGAGCCGTTCCTCACCAAGCCGCCCGGCCACTACGCCGCCATCGGCCTCGCCTCGCTCCCGACCGGCCGCGTCACCGAAGTGACGGCGCGATTGCCGTCCGCCGTCGCTGCCACCGTGAGCGTGTTCCTGATGGCGGGCCTGTTCCGCCGCGTACTCGGCGACCGGGCCGGGCTGCTGGCGGGGTTCCTCGTGCCGTGCTCGATCCTGTGGCTCGACAAGGCCCCGAGCGCCGAGATCGACATGACGCTGGTCGGATGGGTGACCGCCGCACTGGCCGCCTTCCTCGCCTGGCTCGAACTCGAACAATGCGAGAAAGCTCACCCGTTGCAACGGGTGGGCCTCGCCCAAGTCTGCCTCCTGTGCGTCGCCGCCGGCACCCTCACGAAGTGGACCGCCCCCGCCTTCTTCGCCCTCACCGCCGTGCCGCTGCTCGCGTGGCGCCGGCAGCTGCGGCTCTTCGTCGGGTGGCCGTTCCTCACGGCTACCGTCGTCGCCGTCGTTGCCGTCGCCGGGTGGGCGGCGCTCGTCACGCAGCAGGTCGGCTGGGACACGCTCGCCGACACGGTGCGGAAGGAAGCCGCGTACCGCTTCGCCCCGAAGTCGGCCGCGAAGGGTTACCCGTGGTCGGAGGTGTTGACGTACCCGCTGCTGGTGTGGGCGGCGCACCTGCCATTGTCGCTCTTCGCGTTGCGGACGCTGCGGCGCGGGTTCGGGTCACGCTGGGACGACCGCGGCCGGCTGCTGCTGGCGTTCCTCCACTGCTGGGCGTGGCCGAACCTACTGTTCTGGGCGCTCGTCCCGAACCACAACGTCCGCTACGCGCTGCCACTGAGCCCGGCCCTGATGGGGCTCGGGGTGATGGGGTTGCTCGACTGGTGGAACGGATCGCCGCAGCGCAACACCACGAGCGGCAACTTGCGTGTTGCGGTTTTCCTCGCGCTTTGGCTCGCCGCGAAGGTCGTGTTCGTCGAAGTCGTCGTCCCCCGCCGCAGCGCCGGCCGCGACGCCGAGGTCACCGCGGCCGCGCTCCGCGAGCTCGTCCCCGCCAGTGAGCCGCTGTACCTCCTCAAGCTGAAGGACGAGGGCGTGCTGTTCTACTACGGCCGCCCCACGCGGAAGCTGAGCTCGCCCGCACAACTTCCCCAGGGTGCCCACGTGGCCCTTGTCGAAGCCGAGTGGCGCGAGTGGGAGGCGAAGCGGACTGGTGAACTCGTCAGGTGGATGTATGATCAGCAGGGCGACCCACTGATCCTCGCCCGAGTAGCGTCCCCATGACCCCGGCCCCGCCGACCGACCGCGAGGTGATGAGCGTGTCCACGCTCGTCGCCCGGTTGCGCGGCGCCGTCGAGGCGAAGTTCGCCGCCGTGTGGGTGTCCGGCGAGATCAGCAGCTTCACGAAGGCCGCGTCCGGCCACATGTACTTCACCCTCAAGGACGACGCCGCGAACTTGCGGGCCGTGCTGTTCCGCGGGGTGAACCTGCGGATGAAGTTCGAGCCGCGCAACGGCATGGAGGTGGTCGCCCGCGGCCGGCTGAGCGTGTTCGACCAGCGCGGCGACGTGCAACTCCAGATCGAGGAGTTGCAGCCGAAGGGCGTCGGCGCCGCCGAGCTGGCGCTGCGGCAGCTGAAGGAAAAGCTCCTCGCCCGCGGCTACTTCGACCCGCGCCGCAAGCGGCCGCTTCCGAAGTACCCCAAGCGCGTCGCCCTGATCGCCAGTGCCACCGGGGCCGCGGTCCGCGACATGCTTGAACTCCTGGCCCAGCGCTGGCCGCGCGCCGACGTGATCGTCCGCCCCAGCCGCGTGCAGGGGACCGGCGCCGCCGAGGAAGTCGCGGTCGCGCTGCGCGAGCTGAACCGCCTCCACTCTTCTGGGAAACTGCCCCTTTGCGCCGTGGTCATCGGCCGCGGCGGCGGCAGCTCCGAAGACCTGGCGGCGTTCAACGAGGAGGCGGTCGCCGACGCCGTGTTTCAGTCGGTCGTGCCGGTCGTGTCGGCGATCGGCCACGAGACGGACGTGACCGTCGCCGACCTGGTCGCCGACCACCGGGCCGAGACGCCGACCGCCGCGATCGTGGCCCTGACGCCGCACCGGCTCGAACTCCTCACCGACGTGGACGACCGCGCCGCCCGCCTCGGCGAGGCGATGACCCGCCGCCTGGAACTGGCCCGCGACCGGCTCGACGCCGTCGCGTCGCGCCCCGTATTCCGCCGCCCGCTGCAGCGCGTCAACGACCTGGAACAGCGGCTCGACGACACCGCGGCGCGCCTGCACCGCGCCGCCCGCGCGCGGTTGTCCGGCGCCGCCGAGAAGCTGGCCGCGTCGGCCGCCCAGCTCGACAGCCTGAGCCCGCTGAACGTCCTGAAGCGCGGCTACAGCCTGACGCGGACGACGGCCGGCGCCGTCATCACCGATCCCGCGGCCGTGAGCCCCGGCGACATCCTGCTGACGCGGGTGGCGGGCGGCGAAATCCGCAGCGTCGCGGTCGAGGCGGCGAGTACGATGGAGGAACTTCGACGGCCCACGGAGGCGCCATGATCCGCCCCTTGCGCACGCAGCCGGCCAACGACTACCCCACTTCGGACGGCAAGCCCATGGCCGAAACCGAACTCCACCGCAACCTGATGGTGGACCTGCTGCAAACGCTCCAGTGGTGGTTCCGCGACCGACCCGACGTGTGCGTGACCGGCGACTTGCTGGTCTTCTACGAGAAGGGCGATAAGCGCCGCCACGTCGCCCCGGACATTTTCGTCATCCCCGGCGTCGGCAACCACCTGCGCGAGAACTACCTGCTGTGGGAGGAGGGCGGCGGGCTCGACTTCGTCATCGAGGTCACGTCGTCCTCAACCCGCCGCGAGGACACGGGAAAGAAGAGCCGCCTGTACGCCGACAAGCTGGGCGTGCGCGAGTACGTGCTGTTCGACCCCCGTGGCGACTACCTGGTGCCGCCGTTTCAGGCCTTCCGCCGCGTCCGCGACGCCTTCCGCCCCGTGCGGCTGACGGACGGCCGGTTCAGCAGTCGCGTGCTCGGCCTCGACCTGGAGCGCGACGGCACAGAACTTCGCTTCCGCGACCCGGCGACCGGCGTGAGACTGCCGACGCCGGCCGAGCGGCTGGCGGCGGAAGCCGAACGTGCAGACGCCGCCGAGGCCGAGTTGGCCCGGCTCCGCGACGAACTCGCCCGCCTGCGCGGGGGGAGGAACGGATCGTGACCCCGCCCGACGCCGAGCCGGTCCGCTTCGAGCAGGCGCTGGCCGAGCTCGACCGCATCCTCCGCGAGCTGGAGGACGGCACCACCACCCTCGACGACGCCCTTGCCCGGTACGAGCGCGGCGTCGCCCTGCTGCGGCTGTGCTACGGCAAGCTGAAGGACGCCGAGCAGCGCGTCCGCGTCCTCAACGGCACCGCCGCCGACGGCTCGCCCGAACTCCAGCCGTTCGAACACGTCGCAACCCTTTCCGCGGCCAAGGCTTCGCTCGGTAAACCGCTTCGTAGTGCAAAGTTGCCGGGAATAGACGGCTGAAGTCGGGGTCGAATCCTCGGGCGATTCCCGATTTGGGCTGCGCCGCGCGGCCGACCGGCTGCTATAAATCACGCTATTGCCCCGGATCGGGGCGCCCGAAAGGGACGGTCGTGCGCGGGGAGTTGTGGGCGGAACTGAAAGGCCGGCAGGACGCCGTCGAGGCCGCGCTGCGACTCACCCTCGCCCGGTACACGTCGGACGCCCCCGCCGCGCTGTCGGCGGCGATGGGGTACTCCTTGCTCGCCCCCGGCAAGCGGCTCCGCCCTCTCCTCGCCGTCCTCGCCTGCGAGGCGTGCGGCGGTGCCCTCGAACAGGCCCTCCCGGCGGCGTGCGCGGTCGAGATGGTGCACACGTACTCGCTCGTCCACGACGACCTGCCGGCGATGGACGACGACGACCTGCGGCGCGGCCTGCCGACGTGCCACAAGAAGTACGGCGAGGCGCTGGCGATCCTGGCCGGCGACGCGCTGCTGACGCTGGCGTTCGAGGTGGTCGCCGCGGGTTGCCCGCCGCGCACCGCAGCGGTTAGCTGTGTGGAGTTGGCCGCCGGGGCCGGGGCGGTCGGGATGGTCGGCGGCCAGGTGCTCGACCTCGCGGCGGAAGGGCGGATCGAGGCGGACCGCCCGCCCGATTCGGTCGCGGCGCTGGAGGCCATCCACCGCCGCAAGACCGGCGCCCTGTTCCGCGCGGCGCTGCGGCTCGGCGTCCACGCGGCCCAGGGCGAGCGCGGGGCCGACCCCGAAGCCCTGGCTGCGGCCGACGACTACGCCGCCGCCTTCGGGCTGGCGTTCCAGGTGACGGACGACCTGCTCGACGTGGAGAGCACGGCCGAGAAGACGGGCAAGCGGGTGAACAAGGACGCCGCCCGCGGCAAGCTGACCTACCCCGGCCTGTTAGGGCTCGCCGAGAGCCGGCGCCGGGCGGACGAACTGACGGTGGCCGCCACGACGGTGGCGGGCCGGCTCGGGAGCCCGCTGCTCGCCGAACTGGCCCGGTACGTTGCGCGACGGGATCGCTAACACCACGGGGTTTCACGATGTCAACCCTGCTCCCGACTATTCAGTCGCCGGCCGACCTGCAGAAGCTCTCGGACGAGCAGCTGCAGCAGCTCACCCGCGAGATCCGCGAGGAACTCGTCCGGGTGCTCACCACCCGGCCGGCCCACTTCGCCAGTAACCTCGGCGTCGTCGAGCTGACGCTGGCGCTCCACCTGACCTTCGACTTCTCGAAGGAC
Organism: Gemmataceae bacterium; assembly: GCA_046350095.1. Classification (GTDB taxonomy): domain Bacteria; phylum Planctomycetota; class Planctomycetia; order Gemmatales; family Gemmataceae; genus Urbifossiella. The sequence goes on along the minus strand of JAXMBA010000004.1, from coordinate 809,976 downwards.
CGCCTCATCTGGGACACCGGCCACCAGGTCTACCCACACAAGCTGGTGACGGGGCGGTACAACCGCTTCCACACGATCCGCACCCTCGGCGGGCTCATGGGCTTCCCCCACCCGGGCGAGTCGCCGTACGACCTGTTCATGACCGGCCACGCCGGGTGCAGCGTCTCCACCGTGTCCGGCCTGAAGGCGGCCGACGACCTGATGGGCAACGGCGACCGCAAGGCCGTCGCGGTCATCGGCGACGGGGCGCTGCCGAGCGGCATCGTGTTCGAGGCGCTCAACAACATCGGCGGCCTGAACCAGGACCTGCTGGTGGTGCTGAACGACAACAAGATGAGCATCTGCCCCCGCACCGGCGGGCTCGGCCAGTACCTCGACCAGTGCCGCATCACCGGCCTGTACCAGGGTGGCAAGCGGCAGATCAACCGCGTCCTGGGCAGTATCCCCGTGTTCGGCGAGATGGCCCACTCGGCGCTGGAGCAGGTGCGCGACGGGCTCAAGGCGTTCTTCAAGGACGGCATGCTGTTCGAGGAGATGGGCTTCCGGTACTTCGGCCCGGTGGACGGCCACGACCTGCCGGGGCTGCGGCGGATTCTCCGCGACCTGAAGGGGCAGAAGGGGCCGATCCTGCTCCACGTCTTCACCAACAAGGGGCACGGCATCCCGGAGGCCGCGGCCGACCCGGTGACGTACCATACCCCGCCGGTGTTCGCGGAGCTGGGGCCGAACGGCACCATCAAGTCGTTCAAGAAGAGCAGCGCGAAGGCGTACACCGACCTCATCAGCGCCGGCATCCACGACGCGATGGCCGCCGACCCGAAGGTCGCGGTCCTCACCGCGGCCATGTGCCAGGGGAACAAGCTGGAGAAGGTCCGGGAAGACTTCCCCGACCGCTTCTTCGACGTGGGCATCTGCGAGAGCCACGCGGTGGCCTTCGCCGCGGGGATGGCCAAGGCCGGCATGAAGCCGGTGGTGGACATCTACAGCACGTTCCTGCAGCGGAGCTTCGACCAGATTTTCCAGGAGGTGTGCCTCCAGAACCTGCCGGTGGTGTTCGCCATGGACCGCGCCGGGCTGACCGGCCCGGAGGGCCCGACCCACCACGGCACGTTCGACGTGCCGTACATGCGGCTGTTCCCGAACATGACCGCGATGGCCCCCGGCGACGAGGCCGACGCCGTGCCGATGCTGAACTTCGCGCTCGGCCACCCCGGCCCGATCGGGCTGCGTTACCCCAAGACGAACATCGACCGGGTGGAGCGGTCGGGCGAGGCCGCGCCGATCGAGCTGGGCAAGGCCGAGGTGATCGACTGGGGCGAGGACGGTTGCTTCGTCGCCTTCGGCACGCTCCTCTCCACGTGCGTCGCGGCGGCGGCGAAGCTGCGGGAGGAGGGGCTGCACGTCGGCGTCATCAACGCCCGGTTCGTGAAGCCGCTGGACCGCGAGACGATCCTGCGGGCGGTCGAGACGCTGCCGGTAGTGGTGACCGTCGAGGAGGGCACGATCGAGGGCGGGTTCGGCTCGGCGGTGCTGGAGGCGGCGAACGCGGCGGGGCTGGACGCCCGCAACGTGGTCCGCTGCGGCATCCCGGACCGCTTCATCGAGCACGGCGACCGCGGCGAGCTGCTGGCGATGCTGGGGCTGAACGCGGACGGGCTGGCCGACGCGGTGCGCAGCACCGCGAGGCGCTGCGGCCGGTCTAGAGCCAGTTGTTGACTTATCGTGAGCTCACCCACATGTTAGCGGGATGAGCGAGTCACGGAAGGCGTACAAGACCGACGTGTCGGACGCCGAGTGGGAGTTCCTGGCCCCGTACCTGACGCTGATGCGGGTGGACGCCCCGCAGCGCGGCACCCTTCGGGACGTGTTCGACGCCCTCGGTACGTGGTCAAGACGGGGTGCCAGTGGGACATGCTCCCCGACCTGCCGCCGTGGTCGGCGGTGTACCAGCAGGCCCGGCGGTGGGTCCGGGCCGGGGTGTTCGAGGCGGCCGCCCACGACATCCGGATGATCCTCCGCATGGTCGACGGGCGGGAGGCCCAGCCGACGGCGACGGTCCTCGACAGCCGGACCCTGCAATCGACGCCGGAGAGCGGCGGCCGGGCCAGGTTCGACGGGGCGAAGAAGAACGGGTCGAAGGTCCACGTCGCCGTGGACACCCTGGGCCACCTGCTGGCCCTGAAGGTGACCGCGGCGAGCGAGCAGGACCGGGCGCAGGTCGCCGACCTGGTGGCGAAGGTCCAGGAGGTCACCGGCGGTACGGTCGGCTCGCGTTCGTGGATCAGGGGTACACGGGGAGACGGCGGCCGCCGCCGCCGCGGACGCCGGCGGGGTCAAGCTGGAGGTGGTCAAGCACACCGAGGCGAAGAAGGGGTTCGTCCTCCTACCCCGGCGGTGGGTGGTCGAGCGGAGCTTCGGGTGGCTCGGTCGGTTCCGCCGGCTGGCCCGCGACTACGAACGGCTGACGGAGACCCTGGCGGGGTGGCATTGGGTCGCCTTCCTCACCCTCCTGCTACCCCGCCTCGAGCTCGATAGTGCATAACTGGCTCTAGGAGCGGGTGACCACGCGAGTCGTGTGATGGCACCCCCTCACCCCGCGTGCTCCGCCGCGACCCTCTCCCCTCGGGGAGAGGGTCGCGGCGGAGCGCGGGGTGAAGGGGTTAACTACCTGCGATGTGATGCGGAAACCACTCACGAGCATGAACCGCCAACGACGCGGCCCACCCGAGTTCCGGGTGGGCCGCGTGTGCTCAACTTCTCTCGATCACTCACGCTCCCGCTGCTTCCCCTTCGGCGTCGGCTGCGTCTTCGGGTTCCCCCGCGGCGGCTGCACCACCGGCGGCGTCGGGTTCGCCCGCAGTGGCTGAACCGCCGGCGGGGGTGTGGGGGCCACGACCTTCGGCTGCACGAGCGGCTGGATCGGCGTCGGCTGCGGCTGAACCACCGGCGGCAGCTTCGGCTGCGGTTGGGGTTGCACGACCGGCGGCAGCTTCGGCTGCGGCACCTTCGGTTCGATCTTCGGGAGCGGCGTCGGCATCGGGACCGGCGTTGGCAGCTTCGGCTCGATCTTCGGCTGGGGCACCGGGGGCGGTGTCGGCAGCTTCGGCAGCGGCGTCGGCATGGGGACCGGTGCCGGCAGCTTCGGCTGGGGTTGCGGTTGGGGCACCGGGGTCGGCAACTTCGGTTCGACCTTCGGGTGCGGCTGCGGCTGCGGCACGGGCGTCGGTAGCTTTGGCTGCGGCAGCGGCGTCGGTAACTTCGGCTCGATCTTCGGCTGCGGGACGGGTGTCGGCAGCTTCGGCTCGATCTTGGGCTGTGGCATCGGCACCGGAGCAGGTAGCTTCGGTTCCAGCTTCGGCATCGGCATGGGCGTCGGCAGCTTCGGTTCGACTTTGGGCGTGGGCGTCGGCAGCTTCGGGTCGATCTTCGGCGTGGGGACCTTCGGCTCGACCTTGGGGTCGATCTTCGGCGTGGGCAACTTCGGGTCGATCTTCGGCGTGGGCACCTTCGGCTCGACCTTCGGCGTGGGCACCTTCGGCTCGACCTTGGGCTCGACCTTCGGCGTGGGCACCTTCGGCTCGACCTTGGGGTCGATCTTCGGCGCGGGCACCTTCGGGTCGACCTTCGGGTCCACTTTCGGCATCGGCACAGGGGTGGGAACCTTCGGGTCGATCTTCGGCGTCGGCGTCTTCGGGTCGATCTTCGGCATCGGGCCGACCTTGGGGTCCACCTTCGGCGTGGGGTCGAGCTTCGGCGACGTGATCGGCAGCGGGGGCGGGGCGCCGGCGCCCTTCGGGTTGTCCACCTGGGCCTGCGCCCGGACGACCGCCGCTTTGGGCACGTCCACCTTCAGCCGCACCGGCTGCGCCTGCGGGGCCGGCGTCGGCGACTTCGGGTCGATCTTCGACGCCGGCGGCGGCACCGGGTTGGCCTTCAGCGCCGCCGTCTCGGCGTCGCGGCGCTGCACCGACACCTTGCGAATCTCCTGCGCCGCCTTCGCCTCCTGCTGCCGCACGTCCGCGGCGATCGGCCGAATCTGCTGCTGCGGCTGGAGCTTCGGGGCTACCGTCAGCGGGGCCACCATCACGACGTTCGACACGTCCTTGTTCGCCACCTGCAACCCGCCCAGCCGCGCCGGCGAGTTGTTGTTCACCGTCGTGTTGTTGTTCACCACCGTGATGTTGTTCGTGACGTTGGTCACGTTCACGTTTGTGATCTGTTGGATGGCCGTGTTCTGCTGCACGAGCGTCCGCGGCGGCAGCGGCACGGTCCCCTGGTAGCGGCCGACGAACGTCGTCGCCACGGCGACGTTCCACTGCGGCTGGCTCCGGTACTGCACGCTGTAGTAGTTCCACAGCGGGTCGTAGGCGTAGCCGCGGCCGAACCCGAAGTTCACCTGCGCCACCACCGCCGGGGCGCACCACGGGCGGTAGCCGATGCCGACGTAGCGGCGGTCGTAGTAGTCGCCGAAGTAGTAGCCGCCGTAGCCGCTGCGGACGAACAGGGCGCCGAACAGCACGGGCTCGGCCACGACGTAGCTCGGCGTGTAGACGAACCGGCGGGCCAGCAGCGGCCGCGGGAAGTACACCGGCGTGAACAGCACGCCGCGCGTCGCCAGCGGGTAGTCCCAGTACCCGTCCACGAAGACGTAGCCGACCGGCGACCACGTGTAGCGCGCGGGCACCCACACCCAGCCCGGCCGGTGCGTGATCCACACGCCCGGCCGCCACACGTACCGGCCGCGGTACACCCAGCTGCCCGGCACGTAGACGTAGTCCACGCCCGGTGACGGGATGGCGGGGCCGGATTCGAGCGTCACCGGCGGCGGCGGCAGGTACTCGATTTCCTGCTGGGCGAACCCGCCGGCCGGCTGCACCGCGACGGGCTGCCAGAAGCCGCTCACCCACTGGTGGCCGCCCTGAACGGCGTGCCAGCTCCCCGGCACCCACACGCGCCCCGGCGGCGGCACACGCCAGAAGCCGCTAATCCACACGTAGTCGGTCCGTTCTTCGTCCCAGTCCCAATAGCCGGGGATCCAGACGACGTTGTCGCCTTCGGGCTTCTGGTCCGGCGGCAGTTCCTCGATCGGCTCCGGCGGCGGCTGCGCGACCACTTCGCCGGCGATGGCCTGCTCGGCGGTCGCGGCGTACGCCTCGTGGACGGCGCCGCGGGCGAGCACTTCCGTGCCTTCGGGCTGGCCGGGTTGCGGCTGGGCGGCGGCCCCGGGCGCTGGCAGGGGCAAGGGTTGCGGCGGCTGTGCGGGGGCGGCGCCGATGCTGACGCCGAGAATGAGGCCGGCAAGAACGACCGCGGCGGCGAGCTGGGTCGGTCGCGGAAGCATGGGGTGGCTCCGGGGAGTGCGACGGGGGCGCAACAGGAGGCGCGGGGGTGGGCCGGGCTTGCGCCAGTGGAGCGTAATTGTGGCGAACGACGTGCCGATGCGTCCAGCCGAATGCGAGTTGCTGAGCGGCGTGGCGTGAACCTGCGGCGGGGGTGCGGGTTGCGCCGGATCGCGTGACTCGATTCGTCGTCGATCTAACCGCGTGACATGTTTCCGCGACCCGCACAGAGGCGCGACGGAAACAAGAATCTCCGCCAGAACTTGGTCACCACCGCCATTCCGCGCCGAACTGGATGCCGTTCACCCACAGGTGATCCTGCTTGAACGGCACCGCCGGCCGGTTGAGGCCCGAGAACGCCGGCACCTGCCCGGTCGCCGGGTTGATCGGCGGGTTGGGGATGAACGTCACGTCGATGGTGCGGTCCACCTGGTCGCCGGGGCGGACCACGTTCGACCAGTACAGGGCGTTGTACCCGACGTAGGCCTTCACGCTCGGGGTCAGCCAGTAGCCGAGGTTGAGCGTGAATTCCGGGACGACGGTGAAGCGGTCGTCGGTGAACCGGCCGATGTTCGGCCCCGCGGCGAGGAGGCCGCCGTTGGGGAAGAACACGGCGTCCTCACCGGGCCGCTGCCGCTGCTGGAAGCCGGACACCTCGACGGTCTGGTGTGTGTTGCCGAGCGCAACCGAGACGCGGCCGTCGAGCGAGAGGCGGCCCCAGTTGCGCTCCGCGGCGTAGCCGACCTGACCGCCGTTGAACCGGTTCGTGGTCTTGAACTGGTCCTGCACGACGATCCGCGTGCCGGCCGGGTCGGCGGTGTTGCCGGGCAGCGCGACGATGTTCTCGGTGACGGTGAGCGACTCGTTCAGCGCCAGGTGGCGGTAGCCGACGAACACCTCGTCGCGGAAGCCGCACGTGCGGCAGAGGGCGTGACGGATGTTGGCGTCGAACCCGTAGAGGGCGCTGGTGGCGTCTACCTCCAGGCTGCCGCGCGAGAAGCCGGGGCGGGCCACGCGCTCGCCGAACTCGAACCCGCCGTCGTTCGCGGCGAAGAACGGCCGGGTGATGGTCGGCGTGGTGCCGGAGTCGAACGCGGTGCTCGTGGTGTCGCGGCCGAGGAAGAAGAAACTGCCGTCGATGCCGAGGTGTCCGTCCTCGTCGCACCACCAACCGCCGCGGACGCGCAGGCCGGTGCGGAAGTTGTCGCCCGTGCGGCCCGACCCCAGGAGCAGCGCGGTGCCGGGCTCACCGATGAAGCCGAGGCCGCCGGTGGTACTGGTGCTGGCCAGCACCGGGATTCGCTGCGGGTTCACCCACCACAGTAGGAGTTCGAGCCGGACGTATCCGCGGTCGTCGGCCGGCGCGGCGGCAGCCTCGTCGGCGCCGTCGGCCGTCCCGTCGTGGTGGAGGCGGAACAGGTCGTGGAGGCTCGGGTAGTCGCGCGAGATGCGGACCGGGTCGGAGCCGAACGCCGTGTGCCGCGCGGGGAGACCGTACCCGCTGGGCACGAGGAGTTCCGGCGGCGCGGTTGGCAACTCGGGCTGCGGCGCCGGCCGCGTTATGGGCGCGTCCGAGGGCGGGACGGTGACGCGCGGCGGCGGCAGCGGCTCGGCGCTCTTTGTTGGCGGGATGGGCGGCGGCTCCACGGCCTTCGGTTGAGACGGAGTCGGCACCGGATCAGTGGCCTTCGGCAGCGGCGGGATCGGCAGCGGCTCGACGGCCTTGGGCGGCGGCGCGGGTTGCGGCTGGACCGTCGGCCGGGTGGGCATGGCTGTCGGGATCGGCGGCATCGGCGGCAGGTCGGACGCGACCGGAAACGGTTGCGGGGCAACGTCGGGAAGCGCGGGAATACTCGGGAGTGGCCCCATCTCCGCGGCCACCACGCGCGGCCCGACGACGACCGGCTCGGTTTCCCCCTGAACGGGTTTCACAACGGCCGGCGGCACGACCGCCGGAGGCGGCGGTAGCACCGTGGGGGGTTGTTTCAAGGCGGGCGTGGAACCCCGTGCCGGGAACCACACAGCGTCGGCGGGCGCGCCCGCGCTCCACTCCCCGCTGCGGACGGTCGGAGGCAGCAGTGCTGGCTGTTGCGCGGCGAGCGGGGCGGCCGCGAGGGCCAGCCCGAGCCCCAGCACCTTCCCCCGGAAACGAATCATGCCCGCTCCTCCCACTGCAGCGTGGTCTCCCTTCCATCGGCATCCGCGGTGGTCCGACCCGCACGATTCCTGCGACCGCTTCGCCCCGGACGACCGGCGCAGCTTGCCCCGCTTGCCGAAACATGTCGGGGTTGACGTGATTGGCCGGGTCGGGAATGAGGGTGTTGTCCGGGGAAGCTTCCCGGACGCGGAGGGACACCATGCGACTTCCGACGCGCTTCACCTGGACCGCCGCCGTGCTGTTGGCGGTCGGCGGCCCGGCTCAGGCCTTCTATTGGGACGGCTGGCCCGGCAGCGCCGTGCCCCGGCCGCGTAGCCTGGTGCCGACGGACAACTCGAAGTCGCCGCCGAACCCGACCGCCGACCCCAAGTTCCCTCCGGGAGGTGAGCCGAACCCGCCCGGTACGCCCCCCGGCGGCCCGCCCGGAACGGTGCCCAATCCGGAGCACGTCCCCGAACCCGCCAGCGGGGTGGCGGTGCTCGTCGGGCTGGGAGTGCTGGCAGTGCGGCGTCTGCGGCGGGTTTGAGAGTTGAGTCCATGCAGAAGGCCCACCCGGTTTCCGGGTGGGCCTTCTGCTGCGCTCGGGGGCGAAGCCCACCGGTTGCAACCGGTGGGCTTTCTGATTTGCGATTACGCCGCCGTCCGCAGCTGACCGCGGAGGTAACCCGCGACCACGTCGAGAACGCGGGCCTGCTGCGCCTCGGTGATCTCCGGGAACATCGGCAGCGCCAGCACCTCCCGCGTCGCGGCCTCGGCCGCGGGGAAGTCGCCGGCCCGGTAGCCGAGGTACGCAAAGCACTCCTGCAGGTGCAGCGACAGCGGGTAGTAAATCTCCACCCCCACCTTGCTGTCCTTGAGGTGCTGCACGAGCGAATCGCGGTGCGCCGCCGGCACCCGCACGACGTACTGGTTGAACACGTGCCGCCGGTCCGGCCGCGCCGCCGGGCGACGCAAGAAGCCGTGCAACTGCGTCGATTCGATCATCGCGTCGTACCGCTTCGCCGCCGCCTCGCGGGCCGCCAGCCACTTCGGCACGTGCGGCAACTTCACCCGCAGCACGGCGGCTTGCAGGGCGTCGAGACGCATGTTGTAGCCGAGATATTTGTGGAAGTATTTGACCTCCGACCCGTGGACCCGCAGTGCCTTCAGCCGCGCCGCCAGTCCCGGGTTGTTCGTCGTCACCATGCCGGCGTCGCCGACGGCGCCGAGGTTCTTCGTCGGGTAGAAGCTGAACGCCGCGATCTCGCCCAGGGTACCGCACTGGACGCCGCCGTATTCCGCCCCCTGCGACTGGGCCGCGTCCTCGACCACGTACACGGCGTTGTCCGCGGCCACGCGGCGGATCGGCCCCATGTCGCAGCACTGGCCGAAGAGGTGCACCGGGATCACCGCGCGAGTCTTGTCCGTGATACGGGCGGCCACCTGCGACGGGTCCAGGTTGAACGTCACCGGGTCGATGTCGGCGAAGACCGGCTTCGCCCCCAACCGCGCGACCGCGCTCGCGGTGGCGAAGAAGGTGAAAGGCGGCACGATCACCTCGTCACCCTGCCCGACGCCGACGGCGTGCAGCGCCAGGACGAGGGCGTCGGTGCCGGACGAGCAGCCCACCGCGAACGCAGCTCCGGTGCTGGCCGCGGCCTCCTTCTCGAAGGCCTCCACCTCGGGGCCGAGAATGGCCTGCCCCGTGCCGAGCACGCGCAGCACGGCCGCATCGATCTGGGGTTGAAGCGCCTTGTACTGCGCCTGAATGTCGCAAAGCGGTACGGGGGCGGGCGTCACGTTGGCCTCCTGGCTGCCCGGCCGATCGGAATCCGTTCCGGTCGGAGTTTGTGAAAGTCCGCACGAGTTACCCGAAGCCCCTACACGTGTCAAGCCGGGCGTCGTCGTTCGGGTCGCGGCAGTTGTGACGTGCTGAGGAGAATAAGTGTGCCCGACGCGTCCGATCCGGTCGTGCAGATCTTGGCTTGAGTTCGAGTCGGCGGGTGGCTATTCCGCCCGCATGACGAGACTTCTCTCTGCTGCCGCAATCCTCGTCGCACTCGGGTGCAGCAACGCCCCTATTGCCGGGACCCTCGACGCAGTCTGGCCCTCGCGTACCGTGGAGCGGGAGCGGGAACGCGGACCGGTCATCCCGTCAGTTCAGCCGCCCGACGTGAGGCCGATCACGCCGCCGTCGAACGACACACTGCCGCCGCCGGCGGACCCGTTCCTCGGCGGGGTGAAGGGGTAGGATCACGTGGTCGGGTCGTCGCCCGACAGCAGCGTCGGGGGGTGCGATAGCCATAACTCGTCCCATCCGGCACGCCACGAGGCGAACCGCTCCCGGCCGGCGACGAGGGCGCCGTCGTGGCCGCGCAGCAGCTCCGCCACGCCCGGCTCGTATCGCGGCCAGTCTCCGGGTAGCGCGAGCGTCAGTCGCTCGCGCAGGTCGTCGAGTCGCGCCCGGCCGACGACCGCGTCCTGAATGGCGCCCAGAGCCTCCTGCACGGCCTCGACCGAACGGTACAGCTCCGCGCGGAACGAATCGGTGAAGCACGGGGCGAACAACTCCATCGCGTAGCGGACGCGCTTCCCCAGGATGCGGAGTTGGTGGAGGGCGTCCGGCTCGGACGGATCTGCGCTCACCGTCCGGTTAAACTCGGCGAACAGGCCCCCCATCTCGGCGCGGGCCAGGTCGCCGAACGTGACCGGGGCGTCGGCCCCACGCGGCGAGCGAACGCGCTTTGGCAACTTCTCCGTGTCCGCGGCGAAGCGTGGCCCCACGTCGTCCGCCGCGGCGGCGAGGCGGCTCTGCGCCGCGGCCCGCTCGCCGAGGGTGTAGCCGGCGAGGAAGTCGTAGGTGGCGTCGGGCTTGGCGCCGCGCGCGTCGGCGAGGGCGAGGAGGAACACGTCCCAGTCGCGGGCGTCGCCTGCGGCTCGGCGGAGGCCGCGGAGCGACTGCTTCGCGGCCCGCAGGTGTTTCCGCGGTAGGCAGACGCTGAACACTCGCAGCGCCGCCCCGGCCCGCCGGGTACCGACTCGGAGCTGGTGGATGTATTCAACGTCCTCGTAGGGCCGGGCAGCCGCGAGGGGCAGGTAATGGCGAACGACCTCGAACCGCGCCGCGATCACGACGCGAGCGGCCTCCTCGACCGGCATGTCCGGGCGCAGGCCGCTGATCCACTTCCCCTCCGCCATCGCTAACCCCCGGTGCTGTAGGGGTTAGCGTATGGGGAGCGGGTGAGGGTTGTGTGAAGGATGGAGGCTCACCGGTCACCCGTCGCTGAACACGAATTCTGGGTTCGCCCCGGGACTTCGGAGCAGACACGCCGTCAGGGGTTCGCGGACGCCGCCGCTGGTATCGATGCGGATTCGCACCGCGGTCGCGTCCGGCGCCTCGATGAAGACGTGCACCGTCACCTGCACCCGACCGGGCAACGGGAGCGGGTTCGCCGAGAGCGTCTTGTCGGCGCCGAGCCACACCGGGTACTCGGGCTTGAACTCGCGGTCCGTCATGGTCCCTAAAATCGGGTTCACGATCGCGCGGTCCCAGATGCGCCCCCGGAGGCAGTGCAGTTGCGTCTCGGCGGGGCAGTCGAGGTCCGGTGACAGGCCGCAGTGCAGGAAGACGTGTCCCTCCGCCTCCGCGACCCACGGCAGGTTCGAGAGGAAGGCGCGGTGATCGTCCGGCACGGCGTCGCGGAGGGCGGCGAGGTCGGCCTCCCATTCCGCAAACGTGTGATACTCGGGGGTACGACCGAGGTAGCTGCGGAACGTCTCGGCGTGGTCGTAGGCCTGGCCGTAGCGCTGGACCCAGTACGGCCGTGGCACGCCGTCGGCGAGCCCGGCGGCGCCGACGAAGGCACGGTCGTGGTTCCCCATCACGCAGGCGCTGCCGGGCTTCTCGGCGAGCACCTCGAGCACCCGCGACACCACGCCCTTCACGTTGTCGCCGCGGTCAACCAGGTCGCCGAGGAAGACGACCCGCGCGGCCGGCCAGAGCGGGTGGGAACGGAGTTTCGTCAGGAGTTTGTCGAGCCAGCGGAGCCGGCCGTGCAGGTCGCCGACCGCGAAGATCGGGTAGGCGACGGGAGTCGGCGTCATGGGCACCTTTCCACCCGCCCGGCGGCCGGTACAGTTCCAGAATCGATCTTACGGGCACCGGCCCGGGTGCGGAGGCGGCCATGCGCGTGGAGTTGTTCGGGCTGGCGATGGACACGCCCGGCGTTACCTTCTACCTGTGGTCGCCGTGGCGGTGCTCGACCCTGGAGCACAAGCTGTTCGACGCCCTCAAGCCGGTGCCGCACGCCACTCTGGAGAAGGCGCCCGACGAGCTGCGCCTGCACGTTACCGACGCGAAGGGGTGGAAGGCGGCGGTGCAGAACATGTCGCGGGTGCTGAAGGGCTGGCAGGAGGAGGCCAGCGACGCCGGCAAGGACGAGCGCCGCAGCTGGCGCTGGCTGCTGGAGGCGGACGTGGACGCCGCCGGCTACGACATGCAGGGCGAGAAGGCGAGCTTCTGGCTGTATTTGAGGCTGTCGCTGGACCGCGGCGGCCCGAGCGACGGCGAGAAGGGCGAGGACATCGACCTGAACGGGTTCGGCGTCCAGGTGTGGGGCGCTGCGAGCGAGTGACTTCGCGGCTCGCGGCGTAGCGTGTGTCGCTACGCCGCGAGCCGCGGACCAAATCCGTTACTTCTTGCGCTTGCGGTCCTTTCCGTCGCGCCGCTCCGGGTTGCGGATCGGCTGCGGCCGATTCCCCGGCGGTGCGTTGCGGTGCTGCCGCGACGACTGCTCCGCCGCCTGCTTCTGTAACTCCTCCAGCCGGGCCTGGATTCGCGCCTTGAACCGGCCCAAGAAGCCCTTCGGCTTCGGCGGCGTCGGCGGGCCGCCCTTCCCGCCGTCACCCCCACCCATGTCGTCGACGTCCACCTTCGGCTTGGGTATGAACTGCCGCTCGATGATGCCCCAGCCGGTGCTCACGATGAAGTATAGCGCGAGGCCGGCGGCCACCTTGTAGAACAGGAGCGCCATCACCCCCATCATGATCTTCATCATCCGCTGCTGGGCCGCCATCTGCTCGTCGGTCGGCTCCGGCATCATCTTGTTCTGCTGGTACAGCATCAGCCCCACGGCGATCAGCGGCAGCACGTTCAGGTACGGCCCCAGGTACAGGAACGACCACGTGCCGTGGCGGTTGTCCGGGTCCGAGATGAGTGGCACGCCCTCGGTCCACCACACGGTCATGTCCGGGGCGGCCAGGTTCTGTACCCACAGGAACGGCTGGAGGCGGAAGAACACGCTCTCCTGGAGGCAGAAATACAGCCCCATGAAGATCGGCATCTGCGCGAACAGCAGCAGGCACCCGCCCATCGCCGTGAACGGGTTCATGCCGTGCTTCAGCATGAGCCGGGTCTTCTCCTGGTTGTAGGTGCGGTAGTCGTCCTTGTACTTCTCGTGCAACTTGTCCAGTTCCGGCTTCAGCTTCTTCTGCACCTCTACCATCCTCAGGTTCATCGCCGTCTGCTTGCGGCTCGGCAGGAACAGCAGCAGCCGGACCAGGACGGTGAGGATGATGATGCTGTAGCCCCAGCTGCCGCCGGGAATCCACTCGACGGCCTTGTGGATGGCCCAGAGGCCGCCGTGCATCAGGTTCGTGAAGGTGACGACGATGTCGGTCCAGTAGATGGCGTTGGCGAACGTGCCGAACGCCGTCGGCGACTGGAAGTCGGTAATGGTGCGGAGCTGGAAGTCGTTCAGGTAGCGGTCCACGATCGCGGAATCGACGGCGTTGTCTTTCGCGAGCAGGTTGAGCAGCCGGACCTTGGACGGGCCATTGTAAATTATATAGCTGTGGACCACCGGCTGGCCTGGTTCCGGCGTCAGGCTCTCGGACACACACCGGACGGTGATCTCATCCAGCTCCTGGAGCGGGCGGTTCATGATGGCGCGGAGACGGGCCATCTCCACCACCGCGACCGGGTTGCCGGCCTTCGCCTCCTTCTCGATCCTGGCCAACTCCTCCTCCGACGGGAGGAACGGCGGCAACTCGCTGGTGGCGCGGACGTAGGCCCACGGGTTGGCTTTCGGGTCGGCCGAGCGGTCGACGGCCAGCGCCGAGGCGAAGTACGGGGTGGCGATGGCGGCGTAGTGGAACAGGTTCTCGCCGTTGCCGCTGTGCAGCGCCTCGCCGCCACGCTTGACGTTGATGGAGGCCGCGTCCTCGTACTGGCGGCGCGGCCGGCCGCGGTTCTCGTAGCCGACCAGCGCGGTGCGGGTCGTACTCGTGTACCACTCGCCCTCGACCGGCAACCCGCGCGGGCCGGACAGCTGGTAGCGGAACGGCCGGGGCGCCTTGCCCCCGCTGTCAGTGCGGCTGATTTCGAGCTTCAGGCCGACGTGATAGTCCGTCCTGGCGAGGGTGTAGGTCTTGCGGATCCGCACGAAGAACGGCTCGCCGAGCGTGGTTTCGAACACGACCGTGTGCTGGTCGTCGGTCGCCCGCGTCGCCTCGGGGACGACCTTCCAGTTTACGGTGCCGAGGTGCGGGTCGGGGTACCTGTCGTCGGTGCTGGCGTAGTGGAACAGCGTGTACGACGGCTCCGCGAGCCGCTTCAATTGCTCGGGGTCGTTCACACGACCGGGCTGGAGGTGCGGGACGACGAAGTCCGTCTTCAGCTTCGCGTCGCGGACGCGCCGCTCGCCGGGAATGAGGTGGAGCGGCACCGGCTTGCCGTCCTCCTTCACCTCGTGGCCGAGGCGGTCGGCCTCGTCGAACGCGGGGAGGATCACCTGCTGGACACCGGCCCCCTGGGTGGTGAGGACGACGCGGTTGGCGAATCCCTCGCCGCCGAGGGCGATCAGCGTGGGTGGCTCGGCGGGCGGCTTCGGCTCGGCTTTCGGCGGCGGCGGCACCACCTTCGGCGGTGCGTGTGCGATCCCGGCCCCGGCGACGGCGGTGACGGCGTCAGCCGTCGGCGGTGCGCTCGGGGGCGATTTATCGTCGGTCTTCGCAGCCGGGTCGGGCTTGGGGATCCAGTTCTTGTCGGCGTACAGCCACAGCCCAGTGGCGGCGGCCGCGAGGACGACGAATACGGCGATGTTGGGAGCGTGTTGGCGCATGAGTCCGGTCGGGAGGCGGGCGGCGGCGCATTCACGGACATTCTAGAGATTCGCCCGCCCGGCGGATTTGTTGTCGGGTCAGTCGGCGCCCGCGTCGGGCAGGTCGCCGGCCGGGTCGCCGGTGCGGTAACGTGCCAACTGACGGCGGTACAGTCTGCTCCGCGGGTATTCCGTCGTCAGTGCTTCCATCAGCCTCACCGCTTCGGCCCGCTCGCCGCGACGGAACAGCACCTCGGCCAGTGTCTCGCGGTAGCCCGCCGCCTTCGGGTCGGACGCGACCGCCTCCCGCGCGTAGGTCCGCGCCGCGTCCAGTTCTCGCCGGCAGTGCGCCCCCAGCGATGCCAGAGAGTTCCGCGACGAGGCGCTCTGCGGGAAGTCGGCCAACACCTTGCGGTGCGCGGCCCACACCCGGTCGAACAGCTCATCGGCTTCGTTCTTATTGCCGCGCTTTTCCAACTCGGGGACCATCCCCGCCGCCAGTTCGACGGAGCCGGGCGTCACCTCGAGGTATTGCCGCGCCAGTACCATCGCTCCGGGAACGTCCCCGGCGGCGAGCCTGGCGCGGGCGCGGTACTGGAGCATGTCGTGCGGCACGTGTAGGTACGCGGCGGGGTCCACGTAGCTCACGTCGGGCGTCTTCAGCAGTACGAAGATGGCGCGCTGCACGCACCGCTCGGCGGTCGCCCAGTCCTTGTTCAGCACGGCCGCGCGGCCGGCCTGGTTGATGACGTTGCCGAAGTAGAAGTCACGGCTCCAACACGCCCGCAGAAGCAGATCCGTCTCGCGTGCGGCGGCCTTCACCTCGCCGCGCTTGACAAGGTCCTCGAGAAAACGGCCGCGGACACGCTCGTTGCCGAGCGGCACCCAGTGGCTCAACTCGACGCGCCGCCGCCCCTCGTCGGCACTGCCGGCCTTCACGAGCGCCTGCCCGGACAAAAAGAGCAACAGTGGTGCGTCGGGGAACTTCTTCCACCCCTCCTCGAAGCGCGCGGCGGCGTCGGCGTAGCGGCCGCGGTCGGCGAGGTAGTCGCCGTACTCGACCCACGGCCGGAAGGCGTCGGACGTGCCGTACACCCACGCCCGCGCCCCGCCGGCGACCGCGTCTTCGGAAGCGTTCTCGGCCGCCTTCGCGAACGCCGCCTCAGCCTCCGGGTGCTTGCCGGCCGCCCGCGCGACCAGCCCCGCCGCGGTGAGCCGACTCTGGCGCTGCCGCCGTTGCGAGCCGGGGTCGCCGATGAACGGCGAGCCGCCGGGCAGCGGCGGTGGCTCGCCGGCGAGTGCGTCCAGTGCCGAGCCCACGGTTGCCGGCGGGGCGGTCCCGAGTAGCAGTTCGCGGACGAGTTTCATGGTCGGCCCGCCCTCGCTCGGCTGCCCAGGCCGCAGCGAGCGAAACAGCGCCTCGGCGGCGTCGGCGTCCGCCCCGAACAGCAGGTCGAAGAACGACTCCGTCCGCACCTCCGGTAGCGACGCCCCGGCCCCGCCGCCGCCGGTGAGGAACCTGCCGGCGTGCTCGCAGGCCAACTCGCGGAAGCCGGCGCGGAGTTCGGAGCGGATCAGCCCGCGGCGCGCGGCGGTGAAGTCGCCCCAGTCGGCACCGACGACGGGGTCCGGCAGTTCGGTCAGAGTCCTGGCGATCTCCGCGAACAGCTTGGTGGCGCCGGCCCGGTCGCCGGTTAGAGCGAGCACACGCCCGCGGCGCAGGTCCGTATCGACGCGACCAAAGGCGGTGGCCGGTTCGACGGCCGGAAACGCGTTCCACAGGGCGTCGCGGTAGCGGAGTCGTGCGATGTAAACCTCCGCGAGCAGCCCCGTGCTCTGCCGCCGGCTGGCCAACAGCGCCTCGGCATCGGGCACGCGAAGGTTCAGCATCAGGGCGTGGGCCGCGTCGCGGACGGCTTCGTCACTGGCCTGACCGAGGGCCGCAATGCGCTTCACGCCTGCGTCGAACTGCTCGGGCGTGCCGGTGAGCCGCTGGTACGTGAGCCGCAGCGCCTCGGGCAGGTTCGCAGGCCGCGACGCCGGCAGGTCGCGGGCCGCGGCCCAGTCGCCCTCTTCCTCCAGCAGCGTCTCGACCAGCGTCGGCGGCGGCTGGTTGAGCTTGGAGCGGCTGTCGGCGTCGGCCTCGTCCACGCGCTTCGCGGCGACGCGGGCCTTCGGCCAGTCGCGCGCGGCCCGGTACAGATGCACCAGCACTCGGTCGGTGGCTGTCGAGGGCGGGGCGGCTTCGGCGTCGGCGATGGCCTCGGGGAGGGTGCCGCAGAGAACGTGGAACGCGGCAAAGTCGGCGGCGCCGGCGGGAGTGCCCGAGCGCGTGGCGTGGAGCGCGACCAACTCGGCCGCGGTGGTGAGGTCGCCCGCCCCGACGCGGGCCGGCACCTCGCGGCGGAGGTGCGCGAGGATGAAGGCGGCGAGCGGGTCGCGGACGGCGGGGTCGAGGGTGTTGTCGAGGACGGCCCGGCCGGCGGCGCGGCCGCTCGGGCTGAGGGCGACGAGGTCTGCGAACGCGGCGTGTCGTTCCCGCCCGGTGGCGTCGAGGAAACGGCGGAGGGCGGCGCGGACGTCGGGAGGCGTGTCCGGGTAGTCGAACCACTCGAACCGGGCGAGGACACCACGGGCGCGGCGGGCGACTTCGGGCCGCGGGTCGGCGGCGGCCTTGCGGAGGGCTGGGGTGGCGTCTTTCCCGGCGGCCCACAGCGCGGCGGTGGCCTTTTCACGGACGGCGAATGACGGGTCGCCCAGAAAGCGAACGAGCTCTTCGGGCGTGGCCCGCGGCGGGTCCGCAGCGGCGCCGGCGGCGAACAGCAGAGCGAAGACGGTGGCAGTGCGCACGTACCGGTTCCCTTCGGTGTCGCCATCCTAACACGCCGCTGTCGGCGACCGGAACCCAATCCGCTGGTAGTGGGCCGCACCGGCTCCGGCGGTCAGGCCACTCCGGCTCGGTATCACACGTCACGGGTGACCATCCTGCTCGCGATCGACGCCACGGGAGTTCCGCTCCGAGGACGCTGTTGCCGCGGCGGTCGAGCCCGAGTGGCGGCCGCTGGTGTGGCTCCTGTTGTACCCGATCGGGAAACTGTCGATGTTCGGCGGTGGTGGTTCCATTACCCAGGCGTGTCGGACCTCCGCTCCACCATGGAACCCCGGGCGGCCGAGTACGAGGGTTCGGGGATAGAGCGGTTGCACACGGTGCCGGCTGGCGCGGTCCGGCTGGTCGTGCCGGTTCGACCGCCGTCGCGGGCGCGGATAACGAGTCCGGCCCGATTCCCCCGGCCGGCCGCGCCGGGTTATCATCGCAGCGTCGCGCCCGACGGAGTTTAGTCCTTGATCCGGTTCCGCTGCACGTCCTGCGACCGGGAGTACTACCTCCCCGACGCACTGGCCCGCATGCCGCTCCTGTGTAAGGGGTGCGGAACGCGGCTGGACGTGCCCGAACCCACACCCGAACCAACCCCGGAGGCGCCGCCCGCGGATTCGTTCGTGGACCCGACTGGCACCGTCGATCTGTTTCCGGAGTCGGACGACGTGCGGACTCGCGGCCCGGTTGAGAAGGACGTTCCCGACCCTGCGGACTCCGTCGACCTGTTCCCGCGAGCGTACTCGGAGCCGCAACCCACCGAACTGCCCACACCCCCCGCGCCGAGCCACCGCGGACTGCGCGTGAGCGTCGATGTTGCGGTGGGCGTGCTGTTGGCAGTGATCGGGTCGCTACTCGGCGGGCTAGCCACCCAGAAGGGGACGGTCGAGGTGCTGCGCGAGGCGGGCGGGGCACCGAAGTTCCCGACGATCGACCTGCTCGTGTGGGTCGGCTGCGTCGCGGCGCCGGTGATGGGGTACGTGCTGTTCGTGAACCGCGGCAAGTCCGTCGGCGGGTGGGTGAGCAACCGCCGGGCGAGCCGCGGGTGAACGACCTGGAGTGAGACACCCCCGGCCCGCGGCCCGCCCGAGTGAAGTTACGCTTTCGCAGGCTTCCCCGCCGGCATTCGTTCCGCGAGGAACCGCGCGACGGCGGCGTTGAACTCGTCCGGGTTCTCCAGATTAGACAGGTGCCCCGCACCCGAAATCGTCACCAGCTCGCTGCCGTACACACGGCCGGCCATCGCCGCGGCCAGGGTCGGAGGCGTGAGGGTGTCGTGCTCGCCCACGATCACCAGGAGCGGCGCCGTCATCCCGTCCAGGCCGGGACCGGCGTCCGGCCGGTCGCGCAGTGCCGCGAGCCCCGCCGCCACGCCCTCGCCGGCTTGCTTCGCTCCCATCCCACGAACCGCGTCCGCAACCCCGGGCCGTTTCGCACGTGTCTCCTCGCTCAGCAGTTTGGGCAGCATCGCGTCCACGATCGGGGCCGCCCCTTGTGATTTCGCGGTCGCGATCAGCTTCTCGCGGTTGGCCTTCGCGGTGTCGTCGTCGGGTTCGGCCCGGGTGTCGGCGAGGATGAGGCCGGCGAGCCGCTCGGGGAAGCGGCGGGCGAACGCCATGGCTACGTAACCGCCCATCGACAGCCCGCCGACGACGACGCGGCCACTCTGGCCGAGAGTGTCGAGCAGGGCCGCAATGTCGTCGGCGGCGGAATCAACGGTCCACCCGTCCGGCGGGAGCGGCGACTTGCCAAATCCGGGCAGGTCCGGCGCGATGATGCGGGCGGTGCCGGCCAGCGCCGCCAGCTGAGGCCGCCACATGTGGCGGCCCAGCGGGAAGGCGTGGAGAAGGACCAGTGTCGGCCCGGCAGCGGTGTCGGTGTAGGACAGCGACATGAGCTTCTCTCTGGTGGTCGGGGCGGACCGATTTTTTACTCGCCGGCCTGGAGGTGCGACTCGAGGAAGTACAGCGACTTGTCCAGGTAACGCGACACGGCGGTGAGCAGATCCGCGGTGGCGGCGTCGCCGTGCTCGTCGGCCTGTGAGATGCCGGCGCGGGCCTCCTTACCGGCGGCCGCATACCGGTCGGCCAGCACGCCCACCACTTCGAGCCCGGCGTGGACGCCCTCCGGGAACTCCTCCAGCCGGCTGTTCGCCGCGGCCATGCGGGCGGTCCCCTTGGCGACGCCGCCGAGCGCCGTCAGCCGTTCGGCACCGTCGTCGATGTGTTCCTCCAGACCACCGGCGAGCTGGTCGAACAGCGTGTGCAGCCCCCAGAAGTTACCGCCCTTCACGTTCCAGTGGGCGTGCTTGGTCTGGGTGTACAGGTCGGTCAGCGTTGCGAGCTGGACGTTGAGCATCCGCACCATGTGGCCGCGGATGTCGGCCGACAGGTCGATACGGGTCGGGAACGGGGTGGAGGCGCTGGCCTTCGCTTTCATGGCGGTTGATCCTGGGGTACGATGCCGGACAAGAACTGAGCAAACCCGGTGCCGCCGCGCCGCTCGCCGGCCACCACGATCCGCGTACCCTGATACCACCTCCCGCGCGGAACTCTGCTCATGCCGCTGTTCGCCGTCGCCCTTTCGCACACCGACCCCGCTACCGGCCGACTCATCGTCCACGCCATGCCGGTAATGGTCGTGGTGCTGTGCGTCCTCGCCATCGCCTACCGCTACTACTCGGCGTTCCTGGCGGCAAAGGTGGCGGCGCTCGACGACACCCGCGTGACGCCGGCCCACCGCTTCAACGACGGCCAGAACTACCACCCGACGAACAAGTGGGTGCTGTTCGGCCACCACTTCGCGGCCATCAGCGGCGCGGGGCCGCTGATCGGGCCGGTGCTCGCCATCCAGTACGGCTACGCCCCCGGGCTGGTGTGGCTCGTCATCGGCGTGTGCCTGGCGGGGGCGGTGCAGGACATGCTGGTGCTGGCCGCGAGCGTCCGCCGCGACGGCAAGTCGCTGGCCGAGATCGCCCGCCACGAGCTCGGCTTCCCGGCGGCGGTGATCGCGTCGGTGGCGATCCTGTTCATCGTGGTGATCGCCCTGGCCGGCCTCGGCTTCGTGGTGGTAAAGGCACTCGGCGGCGAGGACGTAAAGCTGCCGGCGGGGATGACGGTCACGCTCGGCGAGTCACCTGGTGGGACCGTCACCGAGACGGTGGACACGGACGGGTCCCGGACTCTCGACTTCCCGGGCGGGAGTGAAATCCGATACGGGTCCGATCAGCCGGTCACGACACGCTCCGAGCCGTTCACGGTCCGAAGTCGGGGGGACGTCGCCCGAGTCCGATTCGCGGAACCGATCGCGGGTGATCGCTTCTGGGTCCGAACTCGGACGGTCTACACCCTCCCCGCCGGCTGCGTGCAGGTCATCCCCGGCAGCTCGTGGGGCACGTTCACCATCGCCGCCACCATACCCATCGCCCTGCTCGTCGGCCTGTGGATGTACCGCATCCGGCCCGGCCGCGTCGTCGAGGCGTCGCTCATTGGCGGGGCGCTCACCCTCGCCGCGGTCGTCGTCGGCGAGCCAGTTTCGCGGTCGGCGCTGGGGGCGTGGTTCTCCCTCACCCGCGACCAGACCATCATCGCCCTCGCCGTCTACGGCTTCGTCGCGGCGGTGCTGCCGGTGTGGCTGCTGCTCGGCCCGCGCGACTACCTGTCCAGCTTCCTCAAGATCGGCACCGTCGGGCTGCTCGTCGCCAGCGTCATCGTCGCCAACCCGCCGCTGCAGGCGCCGCCGGTCAACGAGGTGTTCTTGAACGGCGGCCCGACCTTCCCCGGGCAAATCTTCCCGTTCGTGTTCATCTGCATCATGTGCGGGGCGATCAGCGGCTTCCACTCGCTCGTGAGCAGCGGCACGACGCCGAAGATGGTCGAGAAGGAAAGCCACATCCGCACCATCGGCTACGGCTCGATGCTGATCGAGGGCCTCGTCGGCGTCACGGCGCTGGTCGCTGCCGCGGCCCTGCCGCCGGACCTGTACTACGACATCAACGTCGCCATCGACCGCGCCCCGCAGTTCCAGGCGCAGGTGAAGGAGGTCGATGACCGCTACGGCACGCGGCCGAAGCTGCCGCCCGAGGCCGGCGACCGGCTTCACGCCGCGAATGTCGATTCGCCCGCGCACCTCGACCTGGGCACCGTCGAGGAGAAGGTCGGTGGCGAGTCGCTGCGCGGCCGCACCGGCGGGGCGGTGACGCTGGCCGTCGGCATGTCTGTCGTCTTCGAGCAGGCGTTCCGCTGGGTCGGCGTCACCGGCGACTGGCTGCTGAAGTACTGGTACCACTTCGCGATCATGTTCGAGGCACTCTTCATCCTCACCACCATCGACGCCGGCACCCGCATCGCCCGCTTCCTGCTGCAAGAGACCGCCGGCCGCGTGTACGCGCCACTGGCGCGGCCCGACTGGCTGCCAGGGGCGGTGGTCGCCAGCGCGGCCGTGACCGCCGGCTGGGCCGGGCTCGTGTGGACCGGCTCCATCGACACCATCTGGCCGATGTTCGGCATCGCCAACCAGATTCTGGCCGTACTCGCCCTCACGCTGGTGACGACGTGGCTCGTGAACAACGGCCGGGCGAGATACGCGCCGATCACAATGCTGCCGATGCTGTTCGTCGCCAGCACCACGCTGACGGCCGCGACAAAGATGGTGACCGGCCGCTTCGCGGGGATGATCGCCGACGGCGAGAAGTTGATCGCGGCGGGTTCGGCGGACGCCGGCCGGAAACTGGTGGTGACGGGCTACCTGAACAGCGGGCTGACGCTGTTCGTGGTGTCGAGCGTGTGCGTGCTGCTGCTCTGGGCGGCGGCCCGGTGGGCGGTCGTGCTGCGGCGCAACCTCGCGAGCCGGACGGCGTGAGCTGTAGGGTGTGAGGCTGGGAAGCCTGGCAAATCTTGATCGAACCGCGGCTCGCACCGCCGCGCACGAATGTGAACAACTTTCGGGATTCTTCACTACCCACCGCCCGGGGCGGGGTTAGTATGTCTCGGCCGGTCGCCGTGACCGGCGCTCGCAGTACACCGTTGTCCGGAGGATTGTTGATGTTCCGCCGTCTGGCCGCGCTGACCGTCCTCGCCTTCTCGCTCGGAATCGTCTCCTACGCCGGCATGGCCACGGGCCAGGAGAAGGAGAAGCCCAAGTCGAAGTCCACCACGAAGGGCACCGCCAAGGGCACGAAGAAGGGCAAGGCCCCCGAGAAGACCGAGAAGTCCGAGTAGTTAGCGGCTCCGGCACTCTCCCGCCACCGCCCCGGCCGCGTCCCCCGGCCGCGCGTCAATCCCCGAGCCCGCCCTCCACCCGGGCGGGCTTCCCTCGCCGGTATAGTTCCAGCCGCGTCTCGTAGTCCGCTTCCCTGGCCGCGTCGCCGGCCACGGCCGCGATCGCCTTCTCCTGCCACCGCACCGCGTCGTCAAACTCGCCGCACTCGGCGTACGCGGCGGCCAAGGTGTCGAGGTAGCCGGGTTCCGCCCACTCGGTGAGCTCGCAGGCGCGGGTGGCGCACTCCTTGGCCCGCGGGCCGTTCCGCACGTCCGGGTCGGGGCACGTCGCCCACACCCACCCGAGCTGATTGAACGTGGCGGCGTTGCGCGGGTCGCGCTTGAGCGCCTCCAGGTGGTCGCGGGCGGCGGCCGCGTAGTCCTTCCTGGCGTAGTGGGCCCCGGCCCGGTAGTTGAACGGCATTGCCGCCTGCGGGGCGAGCCGGACTGCCTCGTCGAAGTTGTGCAGGGCCTCGTCCGGCCGGCCGAGGGCCCGCAGCGCCGACCCGCGGAGCTCGAACACCCGCGCCACGTTCGGTAAGAGCCCGACGGCCGCGTCACAGTCGGCAACGACGCCGGCGAAGTCCTTCCGGAGGTACCGGCACACCGCCCGCCCGAGCCGCGCCGGCCCGTGTTGCGGGTCGTGGGTGATCGCCGCCGAGAAGTCGTCTTCCGCCCCGGCCCCGTCCCCGGCCTGTTGGCGGACGGCGCCGCGGAGGTGGAAGGCGTTCGCGTCGTCGGGCCGGTGGAGCAGCGCGGCGGTGCAGTCGGCCTCGGCGGCGTCGTACTCTTCCGTCTCGAACCGCAGTCCGGCGCGCCACATCAGCACCCGGGGGGCGTTCTCGGGGTCGGCTTCGATCGCCTCGGCGTAGTCGGCGAGGGCGGCGGGGCTGTCGCCGCGGGCGGCGTGGCAGCGGCCGCGGAGTGCCCGGATCGGGGCGCGGCCGGGGTCGAGTGACAGCACCTTGTCGCAGTCGGCGACGGCCTGGTCGAACGCCTTCTGGGTGAACAACTCGGCGGCGCGGTCGGCGTAGGCCTGCGGGTCGTCGGGCTTGAGCCGCACGGCCTGGTCGAGGTCGTTCAGGGCGCGGATGCGGTCGCCGAGTTCGAGGTAGGCGTAGGCCCGGAAGCGGTAGCCGGCAGCCACGTCGGGGCGGAGGGTGATGGCCCGCGAAAAGCACTCGACGGCTTCCGCGAACTGGCGGTCGCCAAAAGCCTTGTGGCCACGGGTGAACAGGTCTTGTGCGTCGTCGTGGGTCCGGTCGCGGGCCATCATGCGTCCTGTCGGGCGCGGGACGTGGGGTAAGTGGCAATTGTCGGCCCGGGGGCCGCGACTGTCCAGGCGAGCGAGGGGTCAGAACAGATCGACCTCCGACCCCGCGCGGGGGAGCAAGAGTTGTTGGTCGTGCCCCAGCTGCCCGGGGTTCGATTGCGGCGACCTGACCCGCACGGGCCGCGAATCACCGCGGCACCAACTCCCGCCGCAGAAACTCGTCGAGCGCGGGAGCCAGGTCCGGGTGGAGCGGGACCGTGGGGTCGGTGTAGCTCGGTAACTGGCCCAGTCGTTCGACAGTAGAGACCGGCTTGAGGACGTGGTTCATCCCGGCCACTACCACCGCCGGGGCACCCGGTCTGGCGGCGACGAGCCGGCGCGCGTCGGCGTCCGAAACCTGGATGTCGGTCGAGCCGGAGGCGACCAGCAGCGGCGCCTTGAGGCCGGCGGCGAGCGCCGCCGGGTCGCGCCGGAACGTCGAGATCAGGTACGGCTGTACGCTTGGCCGGAACAGCGCCTGGAGCTCTTTCGGTGTGTCCTTCACCTCGCGCCCGGCCTCCAGTTCCCGTATGACCGCGTCGCTGGTCTTGTAGAGTTCGGCCGGGAGCCCCCGCCGGAGTTGCTCGCGGAGTACCTCCTGGAGCGGCCGACCGGGACCGCACAGGGAGACGAAGGCGTCGAACCGAGCCTCACGGGCCGCGACCAGGCCGATGAGAGCCCCCTCGCTGTGTCCCACGAAGCCCACCCGCCCGAACCGCCGGTCGGCCCGGAGGACGGCGGCCCACCCGAGCACGTCGGCGGCGTAGGTGTCGAGGCGGATGTCCTCCTCCCGAGCGAGCGCCTTCGCGCTGGCCGCGATCCCCCGCTTGTCGAACCTCAGGACCGCGACCCCCCGGGCGGCGAGCGCGCGGCCGAGCATCCGCAGGTTGTTGGAGCGGGTGAGCGGGCCGTTCCCGTCCCGATCGGTCGGCCCGGACCCGGCATGGAGGATGACCACCGGCCAAGGCTGCGACCCCGGCGGTAGGTCGATCGTGCCGTAGAGGGTGCCGGTGGGCGTCGCCAACTCGACCGGCTCCCCGACGAGTCGCGGGGGCGGGGCCGGCGCGGCGGCGGCCGCCGTGAGTACGACGGTTAGGAACACGGCGACTCCTCCGGCGGCCGGTCGGGTTCCCCGTGCGGGCCGGGTCCCGCGGGGAGGCGGATGGTGAACTTGGTGCCGCGGCCAGGTTCACTCTGCACGTCGATGCTGCCGCCGTGAGCGACGACCACCTGCCGGGCCGTCGGCAGGCCGAGGCCGGTGCCCGTCTTCTTCGTCGTGTGGAACGGCCTGAACAGGTTCGTCAGCACGTCCGGGGCCATGCCGCAGCCGGTGTCGATCACGTCGAGGCAGACCGCGCCGCCGTCGGCCCGGCCGATCAGCGTCAGGGTGCCGCCGTCGGGCATCGCCTGCTCGGCGTTCAGCAGCAGGTTCAGCAGCGCCTGCTCGAACTGGTCCCGGTCGAGGGTCACCGGCGGCAGGTCGGACTCGGTGTACCAGACGAGCTCGATCCCGGCGGCGCGGGCGGTCGGCGTCAGGAAGTCGATGAGCCGGGCGACGACGGCGCCGAGGTCGGTCGGGGTGCGGTTCAGGACGCCGGCGCGGGCGAAGCGGAGGAAGGCGTTGGCGAGGTCGGCGAGCTTCTGGCACTCGCCGTGGAGGCGGTTGACGCGGTCGAGCGCCTTCCGCTCGCGCGGCGACTGCGGGTCGGCGAAGTCCTCGGCAAGCAGCTGCAGGTTCAGCGAAAGGGTGCCGAGGCGGTTCTTGACGTCGTGAATGAACCCGCCGGCGTGGGCGGCGAAGTCGTCGGCGGGGTCATTCATGTGATGGCCCTCCCAGCGGGTCAGAACGTCAGGCTCATTCCCTTGAGGCGGCTCACCGTCTCGGCCATCAGCCGGTCCTCCTCGGCCTCGTCCTTCGCGATGTAGGTGACCGAGAACCGCAGGAACGCCCCCGCGTCGTCCCACGGCACGCAGCACACACTCTGCTCGTGAATCAGGTACTGGCTCGCCTCCTCGGCGTTGGCGAAGGCGCGGCCGGCGGCCCCCTTCGGGGCGCGGGTGTACAGGAAGTACGTACCGCCCGGCATGGCGCAGTCGAACCCCACCTGCTTCAGCGCGGCGACGAGCTTCCGCAGGCGGCGCTCGTACTTCGTCTTCACCGCGACGGGGATGGACGGGTCGCGGAGCGCCGCCGCGGCCGCGTGCTGGACCGCCATGAACTGGCCGCTGTCGGAGTTGTCCTTCACGTCGGCGTAGGCCTGCACGATCTTCGGGTGCCCGGCCACGAACCCGAGCCGCCAGCCGATCATGTTGAACCCCTTTGACATCGAGTGGACCTCGACGCCGACCTCCTTCGCGCCGTCCACCTGGAGGAAGCTCAGCGGCGCCCCCTGGTAGCTGAGGAGGATGTGGGCCGCGTCCTGCACGATGACGACCTGGTTCTTGTGGGCGAAGTCGATGACGCGCTTGTAGAAGTCGGTCGTCGCCACGGCCCCGGTCGGGCTGTTCGGGTAGTTGATGACGAGGAGCTTGGCGCGCTTCTTCACGTCGGCCGGGATGCCGTCCAGGTCGGGGAAGAAGCCGTTCTCGGCCTTCAGCGGCAGCCGCACGACCTCGCCGCCCAGGTACTTCGTCCACGTCCCGGCGACGGGGTAGCCGGGGACGGTCATGAGCGTCACGTCGCCGGGGTTGATGAAGCACGCCGGGAGCATGGCGTAGGCCGGCTTCGACCCGATGCAGTGACACACCTCCGTTACCGGGTCGAGGGTCACGCCGAACTGCCGCTTCATGAACTCGGCGGCGGCCTCCTTGTAGGCGGCGATGCCGTTGTCGGCGTAGCCGCGGTTCTCGACCTTGTTCGCCTCCTTCGCCAGCGCCGCGCGGACGTTCTCCGGCGCCATGTCGTCGTTCTCGCCGATGCCGAAGTCGAGCAGTTGGCGCTCGGGGTGCTCGGCGAGGGCCTTCCGCTTGGCCCGCTTGATCTTCTCGAACTTGTAGATGTCGGTGCTCTTGCCGTAGCTCGCGCCGCCGATCCGGTCGGCGAACAGGGTCTGGAACCAGGGGTCGGCGGACATTCCGGCAACTCCGCGGGAGGGAAAAGCGTATCGGGTTGTTGTAGGGAGTAGGTTCGTGTTCCGCCGCGAACGGCGCTCACTCCGCCCCGCGGCGGCGGGGCGGGTCGCGGTAGTCGAGCGGCGGTCGCTGGTCCTTCTCCAGCAGCGGCACGTACACCCGCCCGTCGAGCCGCTGGGTGTGCTCCGCCTTCGCGGCGGCGAGGAGCTTCGCGTCGGTCATGAGGTCGTAGGCCGTAGCCGCGAGCGTCCGCGACGCCAGCGTCATCCCCTGTTTGGCGATCGTGGTGCCGCCGCAAGCCACGGCCTGCCACGAGTGGCCCGGCGTCCCCGGCACCCAGCAGGCGGTGCTGAACCCGACCGTCGGCACCACCCACGACACGTCCCCGACGTCGGTCGAGCCGCCGGACGACTTGCCGCTCACGTCCTCCACCCTCCGGATGTCGTCGAGCGGCACCTTCGTCTCAAACGTCTCCTGGAGCCGCAGCGCGAACTTCGTCTCCTCGGCGTCGTACTTGAGGTCGTTGAGCGCCGTCAGGTTCGCCTTCGCCACCTGGGCCAGGGTGTTGTTGGGCAGGATTTCCATCGTGCCGCCGAGGTACGCGACCTCCAACTTCGTCTCGGTCGCGAGCGCCCCGCCTTGGGCGCACTTGAGCAGCCGCGGGTAGAGCTTCTGCACCGTCTCGGCCTTCGGGTGGCGGACGTAGAAGAAGCCCTCGGCGAACTCCGGCACCACGTTCGCCGCCCCACCGCCTCCCGTTACGGTGTGGTGCAAGCGGGTGCCGTCCGGGGTGTGTTCGCGGAGCAGCTCGGTGGCGTGCATCGTCAGCAGCAGCGCGTCGAGGGCGGAGCGGCCCTTCTCGGGCGAGCCGGCGGCGTGGGCGGCGGTGCCGTGGAAGCGGAACTTCACCGCGATGCGGGCCAGGCACGACGCGTCGCCGGCCGAGTTGCGCGACCCGGGGTGCCAGTGGAGGCACACCCCGCAGTCGTTGAACAGCCCCGAACGGGCCATGAACGCCTTCGCCGAGCCGCCCTCTTCCGCGGGGCAACCGTAGAAGCGAATCGTACCCGTGAGCCGGCCGGCACGGATATCTTCGGCGATGGCGATGGCTGCGGACAGCGACGCGACACCGAACACGTGGTGCCCGCAGGCGTGGCCGTAACCGTTGCCGGGGCGGATGGTCCGCACCGGGTCGGCGGTCTGGGCCAACTCCGGGAGGGCGTCGTACTCGCCGAGGATGCCGACGACCGGGCCGCCGCTGCCGAACTCGGCGACGAACGCGGTCGGGATGCCGGCGACGCCGCGGGTCACTTTGAAGCCGGCCTTCTCGGCCAGGTCGGCCAGCGCCTTGGCCGACTTCGCCTCCTGGTAGCCGGGCTCGGCCCACTCCCAGATCTTCAGGGCGGTCGGCCAGTTGGCGGCGGCCTGTGCCGCGGCGGCCTTCACGACGGCGTCCTTCTCGGCCAGGGCGAACGACGGCGATGCGAGCACGACGAGGACAGCAAGCAGACGCATAGTTGCCTCCGGGGTATTGGCAGATTGTACCGCGGGGCGGAGCGGGCGCCGGCGCTCTGGAAAACCTTGAACCCGCGCCGCCGGCGTGCTTCAATCGAAGGCCGTCCCTCCGGAGACATCCCATGCCGCGCCTTCTCGCGCTCGCCTGCCTACTACTGATCTCCGCGATGTCCGCGACCCCGGCCCGGCAGCCGAAGGACAAGAAGCTCGCACTCCAGGCCGTCGGCGAACTGCGGTTCAAGGTCGAGGGGCACGCCCACGAGGTCGCCGTCAGCCCCGACGGTAAGCTCGTCGCCGTCGGAACCGAAGACGTGTTCCTCTACGACATCACCAGCGCCGAGGCGAAGAAGGTCGCGGTCTTCGACTCCACCGTCGGCTTCGGCATCACCACCCTCACGTTCACGCCCGACGGTAAGCATGTGGTGTTCGGCGGCCGCGACCACAGCGTGCGGGTGTGGAGCGTCGAAGACAAGCGCGAAACCGGGCGCGGCAAGGAACACAAGGGCGACGTGCGGTCGGTGGCCGTTTCGCCGGACGGCAAGATGGTCGCCAGCGGCAGCCAGGATCGCACCGCCATCCTGTGGGACCTCGCAGAAAACGGCTCGCTCAAGGAGAAACACGTCATCCGCGGTGAGGAGAACTTCTTCGACACGATCGTCTCGGTAGCGTTCGTGTCGAAGGGGAAGGGGTTGTACTCGGTGATGTCGAACGGCACGTTCCGCGGCTACACGCTGGCGAAGGGCGACCCGAAGCTGACCGGCGGGTTCAAACCGCCGAACGGCCGTGTGAGCTCGCAAAAGATCGTCCCGAACCCCACCGGTACCCTGTTCGCCGTCGCCGACAACCACTCCGTGTTCCTGGTGTCGCCGACCGGGGGCGCGTCCGGCACCCTCGCCGGGCACAAGGGCGACGTGACCAATGCGAGCTTCTCGCCGGACGGCAAACTGCTGGTCAGTTGCGGGCGGGACGGCACGGTCGTCGTGTGGGACGTGGCGACAAAGGCCACGAAGTTCACGAAGGTCCGTCCGGGCACGTTCAGCGGTGTGGGCGTCGGCCAGACCGGCAGTGCCGCGAACGCGGAGACGATAGTCGCGGCGTGCCAGGACGACGGCACCGTCCACGTCGTGAAGCTGGCGTACCGGTAGCGGCCGGCGGGAACTTGCTTCCCGCCCGCGTGTCTATCCAATAGCCGTCCCGCCGCACCCGCCGGAGCCGCCTCCCATGTCCCGCCCGCCGCTCCTCGCCGCCATGCTGTTCGTGCTGGCCGCGATTGCTCCCGCCCTCGCTCAGCCCAAGAAGATGCAGGTCTCGCTCGACTCCAGCTACGAGGTGGCGATCGAGACCGAGGGAAAGCTCCGGTCGCTGGCGTTCAGCCCGGACGGCAAGATGCTCGCGGTCGGCGCCGAGGACGTTCACCTGTTCAACGTCGGTCCGAAGGCGGCGGCCGAGGTCGCCGTGATCAAGGCTGGCGTGTTCATGGGGAAAACCTCCGTCCGGGCGCTCGCGTTCTCCCCGAACGGCAAGTTCCTGATCTACGGCCACGGCGACAACTCCGTCCGCGTCTGGGACGTCGCGGCCAAGTCCGAGTCGGCGGTCGCGAAGCTGCACCAGGGGAAGGTCTTTGCCGCGGCCGTTTCGTCGGACGGGAAGTACGTCGCCACCGGCGCCGCGGACAAGTCGGCTGTCGTGTGGAACGTGACCTCCGACGGCCGGCTCACCGAGTACGCCGTGCTCCGCGAGGAACTGAAGTCCGACCAGGCTGTGCGCGGCCTGTCGTTCTCGCCCACCGGCAAGCTGACCGTGGCGACCGACGGCGGCACGTTCCGCTCGTTCACGTTGGGCAAGTCCGGCCCCATGCCGGCGGGCGGGTTCCAGCCGAAGACCGGCCTCGGCGCCGGGCGGATCACGGGCAACTCGGCCTCGACGCTGTTCACGGTGCCCAGTGGCGGAAACGTCTTCCTCGTGAAGGACAACGGCGCCTTATTCGGCACGCTGGCCACGTCGCACAAGCGCGTCCACGACGCGGCCTTCTCGCCGGACGGCAAGTTGGTGGCGTCGGGCGGGCAGGACGGGGCGGTGGCGGTGTGGGAGGTGGCGAGTAAATCGTCGAAGTACAGCAAGAGCCGGCCGGGCGAGTTCACCGCCGTGGCCTTCTCGCCGAAGCTCGACGACGACGGCGGCATCACCCTCGCTGCCGGCCTGGAGGGCGGCATCATCCACATCTTGAAGCTGAGTTACAAGTAACAGGGCAGTCCTGCCGGGAGCGGCCCACCCCCCTGACACGTGGCGGTCGGTACAAGTGGGCACGACTCCGGTGAGATTGGTACCCTAGTCGTGCCCACGCGGCTCGCCCGGACGACCTCGTCCCAGCGGCGAATCGCCCGAGCCGGGTCAGCCCACGAGTTCCCGGCAGTCGGCGATGCTGCCCGTCAGCGCGCTGGCGGCGACCGTCAGCGGCGAGGCGAGGAACACCTTCGCCTCCTTGTGACCCATGCGGCCGGGGAAGTTGCGGTTCGTCGTGCTGATGCACGAAATCGGCGTGTTCAGCCGGCCGAACGTGTCCGACGGGCCGCCCAGGCATGCCGCGCAGCTCGCGTCGCCGATCTTCGCACCGGCGCCGACGAAGATTTCTCGCAGCGACTTCCCGCCGATCGTTTCCGTGTCGAGGCCGCGGGCCACTTCCGTGGTCGCCGGTACCACGAACGTGTCGATCTTCACCGACTTGCCGTTGAGGAGCCCGGCCGCGGCGCGGAAGTCGGTGAGCTTGCCCCCGGTGCAACTGCCGATGTACGCCCGGTCCAGCTTCATCCCCTTCACCTCGCTCACAAACGCCTTGTTGTCCGGCGAGTGCGGCTTGGCGATGACCGGCTCCAGCTTCGACACGTCGTACACCTTCTCGAACACGTACTGCGCCCCCGCGTCCGGGCGGAACAGCGTGTGCGGCTTGTTCCCCGTCTTGCGGCCGCGGTCCTTCACGTAGGCCAGCGTCACCTCGTCGGCCGGGATGACACCGTTCTTGCCGCCGGCCTCGATCGCCATGTTGCAGAGCGTCATCCGCTCTTCGATGTTCAGCGCGTAAACGGCGTCCCCGTCGAACTCCATCGCCCGGTACGTGGCGCCGTCCACGCCGATGTCGCCGATCACAGCGAGGATCAAGTCCTTTGCCATCAGGTACGGCGGCATCTTCCCCGTGAATACGAACCGCATCGTCGGCGGCACCTTGAGCCACAACTTGCCGGTGCCCATCACGAACCCGGCGTCGGTGTTGCCGATGCCGGTAGCGAACTGGCCGAAGGCGCCCGCCGTGCAGGTGTGGCTGTCGGTGCCGAGTAGCACCTCGCCGGGGCGGACGTGGCCCTCCTCGGGCAGCGCGATGTGGCACACGCCCTTGTAGCGGTCGGTACCGACGTCGTAGAAGTAGGGCAGGTTCTGTTCCTTCACGAACTGCCGCAACACGTCCACGTTGCGGTTAGCCATCGCGTCCTTGGTGAAGATGTAATGGTCGGGGATGATGACCACCTTTTCGCGGTCCCAGACCTTCGCATCGCGGCCGAAGTGCTTGTGGAACACGCCGATGGTGCCGGGGCCGCACACGTCGTGCGTCATGAGCACGTCCACGTCCACCCAGACGTTCTCGCCCGGGGCAACGGCCGGCCGGTTGGCGGCCTTCGCCAGGATTTTCTCGGTCATCGTCATCGGCGCGGGCATCGGCGGGGGCTCCGGGAGAGCGAAAGGCGTGGGTGCGGCTGGTGCCTATCCCCATCATATCGCCCTGCCGGGCCGCCGGGCGGGCTACAATGGCGGGAACCGGGGGAGGGCCGACCGATGAGCGTGTGGTGGGGCGTACCGGCCGCGGTGGCGGTCGTCGGGGTCGAGGCACGAAGTGTCGAACCGCCGCCGCGACCGGTACCGACCGACGGGCCGAATCAGGTCGTGATCTACGTGCCGGCCATGACGTGCGCAAGTTGCCCCGAGAAGGTGGCCGCGGCCTTGGCCCGCGTTACTGGCGTGCGGGCCGACTCCATCCAGGCCGACCGGCGTACCCGGCAGGTCAAGTTCTCCGTGACCGACCGGGCCACCTTTAACGTCGCCAAGGTCCGTGAGGCGATCGCCGCCGCCGGCTACCGCCGCACCGACCTGTTGACCGGGCCGACCGAGCGATGAAAACGAACAGGCCCGGGGCGAACGGCCCCGGGCCTTCGTGGTTGCCGAAGCCGTTACCAGTCGCCCGGGATCGGCTTGCCGTCGGCCCGGGCGCACAACGCCTGGAGCGTCGCCAGCGACATGCTCTCGCGGATGAACCGTACCGACCCGTCGCCCATGCACACGTTCGACCCGCCGGTGTGGAAGGCGTAAATCTCGCCCTGGTTGCTGCAGTTGATGACGCAGGCCGTGGGCACGTCGGCGACATTACTCAGGGTGCTGTAGTTCGGCGCCGCCGTCGAGCCGTCCACGGCGATGTCGTTGGTGTGGTGGCCCCAGGCACCGTTCATGTACGTCACGTCGGCCGCGCGGGCCTTGCCGCGCCAGTTCTGCGGCCGGGCGCCCGCCTCGGCCAGCATGATGGTGTTGCTCAACCCGTCGAGCACGACCGCGAACGGGCTGTAGGAGTTGGTCGCCAGCACGCCCTTGATCTGCTCGTCGCCCGGGTAACTGGTGTCGTTGAAGATCGCGTTCCACACCGCCGACCGGTTGTTGGCCCGGTTCACGGCCATGTAGTCACTCGTGGCCGGCACCCAGCCGCTGCCGTAAATCGCCGGCTCGAGGGTCGGATCGATGCGGTGGTCGAAGCCGACCGAGGGGCACTCGAACGTTGGGATGCGGGTGGCGCACGCGCCCCGGTTGTTCACGTCGTACCAGTCGAGCTTGAAGTTGTAGGAGACGCCGCTGGCCTGAAGGACGTTACCCTGCTCGATGTGCGGCAGGAGGATGGCGAGGAAGCAGTGCTTGGCGAAGTCGGCCCCGCTCGTGCCCGCCGTTCCGACCTTTTGAAACTCGGTCAGCCGGGGGCGGTCGTTCGCACCCGGATTGTTGACGCTCGACGGCGGCAACCCGCCGCGGGTGTCGTGCATGCCGTGTGCGGCGAGGCCTATCTGCTTCAGGTTGTTCTGGCACTTGGCGCGGGCGGCCGCCTCGCGCACCTTCTGCACGGCCGGGAGGAGGAGCCCGATCAGGATGGCGATGATGGCGATGACGACGAGGAGTTCGATGAGCGTAAAAGCGCGGGCGTACGTCCGCGAGCGGAGCATGTGGGTTCCCCTGGATGAAAACGGGAGTTCGGTTGGTCCGAGCCGGTCGGTTCCGAAACACGTTTCCCCGTCGGGGGCCGGGCGGCTGAGCCCCCGGCGGTACGTCACAGTTGCGGGCCGACCGGCACCCGCGTCGCACGTAATCCTAATCCTGTGTGCCGGGGACCGGCGCGAAGTTCCGATGAAGACGCTGTGAACATTCGCACGACGGCCAGCGGAGATGGGTGAATTGTAGCCGACGAACGCCCTCGGGGAAGTCGGGACCGGGGAAGATTTCGGACGACGCCGTCGGGTTATCCCAAAAGCACCCGCAGTGGTGTCCCGTCGCTGCGCGGAAAGATGCGTCCGATCGGCGAGCGGAGAGACCGCGAGTGGTCGATTCCGACGGCCTGGAGGACGGTCGCGTGAAGGTTGGACACCGGCGTCGGATCAGCCGGCTGCCGCCCGCCGTTGGGGTCCGTCTCGCCGACCACGACGCCCCCGTGTAACCCACCGCCGGCGATTGCGGCGCTGAACCCGTGGGGCCAGTGATCGCGGCCGCCGAGCGGGTTCACCACCGGCGTCCGCCCGAACTCGCCGACGCACAAAACCACCGTATCCTTCAGCATGTCGCGCCGCTTCAGGTCGCGGAGTAGCGCCGCGAACGCCGGGTCGAGCACGCCGACGAGCCGCGAACAAATCGCGTGGTTGTTGGCGTGGCTGTCCCACCCGTCGAGCGTCACCTCGACGCACCGCACGCCGGCGTCGAGCAGCCGGCGGGCAGCGAGGCAGCCGCGGCCGAACGGCGTGTCGCCGTACTCGCGTTGCACTGCTACCGGCTCGCGCGACACGTCGAACGCGGCCAGCTGCTCGGAGCTCATCAGCCGGCGGGCGCGCTCCAGTGCCTCGCGATGACCGGTGCCCCCGGCGCGAGCTCCGCGGCCGGCGGCGAACGCGCCCTCGACAACATCCAGATCGGCGAGCCGGCCGTCGAACCGGTCGGCGCTCACGCGCGGGGTCACGTCCGGCACCTTCTCCGCGGGGTCGAACACCTTGAAGGCGTCGTACCGGGCGCCGAGCATGCCGCCGCGCGCCGGCCACTGCCCCGGCAGGATCGACACGTGCCGCGGGATGTCCACCGTCCCGGCCGGCAGGTCGTGGCATACGATCGCCCCGAGCGCCGGGTGGACGACGGTCGGGTCGGGGCGGAAACCGGTCTTCAAGAGGTAGGTGCCGCGTTCGTGGTCGCCCTCGGGGCTGACCAGCGAACGGACCAGCGCCACGTCGCCCATCAGGTCGGCGAGCTGTTCCAGGCCGGGGGCGAGCTGCACGCCGCGGGCCGCGGTGGGGATCGCCCCGGTGCCGGCAGCGATGTTCGTGCCCGGCTTCGGGTCGAACGTCTCAAGCTGGCTCGGCCCGCCGCCCATCCACAGCACGATGACCGACTTGGCCGGCCGGCGGGCCACTTCCGCGTCCTGCGCCAAGGCCGTACCGAGCGGGGTGAGCCACGACAGACCGAGCCCGCCGATGAACGCCCGGCGGGTGTGCGGCCGACTGGTGCATTCGGGGATCATGGCTCGTCCGGGGTTCGGGGGTTGCCCCATGATACCTCGCGGCATGTGACCCAGTTTCGCACACCCCGTTGGCATCGAAGCTGCGTTAAGTGTGAGGCCGAACTGTCGGCTTTCTAGCCGACGGAGGCCCAATCCCCATTGGAGGACACACCATGGCTACGGCAACGACGCACGCTACGACGATCGGCGTGTTCCAGACCCGCGACGCGGCTGAGCGGGCTGTCGCCGACCTGCGGGCGGCCGGATACCGCGACGACCAGATCGGTCTGGTGGCCCGCGACGCGCGGGGCAACGCCGTGCGCACCGGGGCGGACGGGGATACCAACGCGGCCGAGGGCGCCGCGATCGGCGCCGCGGCGGGGGCGGGGGCACTCGCCCTCGGGTCGCTGGCGGTGACGTTCGGGGTGATACCGGTGATCGGCCCGGTGCTTGCCGTCGGCCCGCTGGCGGCCGCACTGATCAGCGCCGGGGCCGGGGCGGCGGCCGGCGGCGTCGCCGGGGCGCTGATCGGCTGGGGCATCCCGGAGGAGGACGCGAAGTACTACGAGGGCGAGGTGAAGGCCGGTCGGTTCGTGGTGACCGTGGCCGCCGGAGACCGCCACGACCACGCCCGCGCCGTGTACACCCGCCACGGCGGCTACGACCGCTTCAACCCGCCGCCGATGTAACGCGGTGCAATGAGACGACTCGGCCCCCGGGTGCGAACCCGGGGGCCGAGTTTCGTACCAGCCAACCGTTAGTGGTTATAACTCAATTCCGTCACGTACCGCAGCATATCCTTACAGTACCGTAGCCGGTTGGGATGGTGTACACCCGCGAACTACGGTATCACCTGTCCATGCCCCGGACGCATTCCATGCCCGCCGCCTACGGGTACATTCGCTTCAGCTCCGACCAGCAGGAGCAAGGGGACTCCGTTCGGCGCCAGCGGGAGTTGATCGCCGCCTGGCTGAAGCGGAACAGCGGCCGCGTCGAGCTCGACGTCTCCCTCGGCGACCGTGGCCTGTTCATCGACCAGGGCATGACCGGCTTTGCGCCGACGGGCCAGAAGAGAGCGGCCCTCATCGACGCCTACGCCCTCTGCGAGTTCATCCGCCACGTGGACAACGGCCGCATCCCCCCGGGATCGTTCCTCCTGGTCGAGTCGGCCGACCGCTTGAGCCGAGAGTCCACGGTCGTGGCGTACAACCTGATCACCACGATCCTGATGAAAGACATCGTGGTCGTCACCCTCAGCCCGGAGCATGAGTACCGATCTGACGCGACCTTCGGCGGCCTCATCACCATCGGCGTCACGTCCGACAGCGCCCACGACGAGAGCAAGAGAAAGAGCGACCGGTCGAGGGCGAACTGGGAAGCGAAGCGTGCCGGCGCGAAGGTCCAGCCGCTCACCCACACCGTCCCCGGGTGGTGCCGGCTGGTGGGTGCGAAGAAGATCAACAACCGCCTTGTCGGGGGAGAGATCAAGCTCATCCCCACGAAGGCGGAAACCGTGCGGCGTACCTTCGAATTGGCGAGGTCGGGGGTGGGCGTGCGGGCGATCGCCATCAAGTTCAACAAGGAAGGTGTTCCCGTCGTCGGCCGGGCGACGAAGTGGTCTCAGTCGGTCGTCTACAAGATCCTCAGCAGTCGGGCCGTGCTGGGCGAATACCACCCACACACCGGCCGATTCGGGAGCAAGCGGAAGGGGCGGCCGGACACGCGGAAGCCGACAGGAAAGGTCGTGGTCGGGTACTACCCGCCGGTCATCTCAGAAGAGGACTTTCAGGCAACCCAACAGGCGGTGGCGGCGCGGGCCAAGTTTCGCGGCCGGCGCGGGAAACACCTCAGTCTCTTCGCCGGGTTGCTGGTGAACGCTCGGTGCGGTGGCACGTTCACCTACCGCCGGGCCGCCGGGCGGCCGGCCACACTGGTTCCTACGGACATGGGGACCAACGCCCCGTGGACGAGCTTCAGCGCGGACGTGTTCGAGCGGGCTGTCCTCTCCCGGCTCGCCGAGCTAAAGCCGTCGGACGTGTTCCCCGAGAAGGACGTGAACGGTGAGGTCGTTAGCCTCGGCCACCAGCACGCGGCGAAGGTGGCCCGCGTCGCCGAACTGCGGCAGGAGATCGGCGACGATCCCGCCTTGCTCCGCATGTTCAAGGACCAGCTGTTGCAGCTCGACCAGGAGCGCGAGGCACTGGCCGGCCAGCTCGCGGCCGCACAGCGAGAGGCGGCCTCCCCCTTGTCCGAGGCGTGGGGCGACTTCCGCGGCGTGGTGGAACTCCTCGACCGGGACGGGTCCGAGGAGACCCGCCGGCGGTGCCGGGAAGCCCTCCGCCGGTTGGTGGAGAAGGTGCATTGCGTGTTCTCCGGCGACCGCCGGATGCAGTTCGCCGGGATTCAGGTCCGGTTCGTGGGTGGGTGCTGTCGAAACTACCTGATCGCGTACGAGCAGAAGCGGGCAGGCGGGAACGGAAAGGGGTACAGCCGGCCGGCGCGGTGGTGGGTGCGGTCATTCGCCGAGGCGGACCTGGGCGACGAACTTGACCTACGGCAGCCGTCCGACGCGGCCGCGGTGGCGAAGATCCTCGACGCCCTCGACCCGGGGGCGTTCGTGCCGGACCCGGAGCCGGCGTTGGTGGGGTGATGGTATTCGGGCCGGGGGCAACGCCCGCCGGCTCAGGCGCAGGTGCAGTGCTATGAGCGCGACGATAGCCGACCCGATGGAGTACGTTCGAAGCATCTACCACACGGCCCGGGAAGTCAGTCACGAGACCCGGCGTGAACTGGCCGGCCACCTCGACGGCGGGACGTACGCCGACCCGCGGCCGCGCTGGGAACACGTCCTCGCCGGACGGGCCGGGCGGGGTATCGGCCGGTCAGTGTCGGCCGCGGGGAACCGCGTCACCCGGGCCGCGGCGGCTGGCCAGCTCGGCGGGCACGTCCGGCACGCGGTGCAGAGCCTGGTGCGGGCGGTGGAGGAGCTCGCCGGGTTCGTGCCCGCGTACGAGACGTGGACGCGGTACGACGAGCACCTCGAACGAGACGTGTCGGTCTACATGCCGACGGCGGAGAGCGTCGAGCACCTCGACGAGCTGCGGCAGCGGGTGTACGTCCGCCTGGTCGAGCTCGACGAAGCACTGCGGGGGTACCCCGACCCGCTCGGCCGCCTCCTGGCGGTGATGAAGCGGGTAGCCGTGAGGTTGCTCCCGACCGCCGAGGCGGCGCGGATGTGCCGATGGGTGGAACGGCTCGAACGCGACGCGGGGTGAGTCAACAGGGTACCATTGCCCGGAAGTGAGCCGGCCCCGCGGGAGCGATCCCGCGGGGCCGGCTCACTTCTCAGCTATCGAGTCAGCCCTAGTCAACAGTTGGGTCCAGGTCTCCGACCTTCACCCCCAGAGCCGCAGCGATCTTCTCCAACGTCTTGTGAGTAGCGGTGTACGTGGCTGTTTCGATACGGCTAATATGCGACTGGGGCAGACCAGCCCGCTGGGCAAGCTGCTCCTGGGTCAACCCCGCCTGATCCCGCAACTTCCGTATCGTCATGCCCACGTGCCGTGCCCAACTCTCGGCCTTAACGGGTATCGGATGCTCCCCAGTCAGGGGCAATGGCTTGGCGGTCACCTGGCCCTGCGTCAGTATCTCCAGCATGGCAGTTTTGACGGAAACTCGCTCGTCCTTGTCGCTCGACCTCTGCCACTCGATCATCAGTGCAAAGAGATCGTCGCGGTCACCCGGGCCAAGTTTGTTGATCCGGCTCGTGATGACCGACAGCGCGAGCACGAACTGTTGATCCTCTTCCGGAAGGTTGTCGAGTACCTCGTAAGTCTCCTTAGCGTTCACGGTAAAGCTCCCTCGCGGCGAATGGTTCACTTGGCCACTCGTATGGTTGTCTAGTCGATGCCGCTATCGGTCTTATATTTACGCATGCGATATCGCATGAGGGGAAGGATGTACTTCGGGGTCTTCCCATCGTTCTTCTTGTTGATGGCCCCGAGCACGACGATGATTCGGTGCTCGCGGCAGATGCCGAAAAAGAGTCGCACGTTGAGGTTCCGCAAGACCCCGCCCTTATCGCGGAGCTCGTAAAAACCTTCGGTGATTAGCAAAATTCTAGGGCAGCAGATAGGCTGCTGCCATGACCCTCGAAGAGTACGAACGGCATCTGATCGGTCAGCTTTGTTGGTGGTGCCACCGGGCCACCCACGGGAGCTCCGGGCGGCAGCGGCAGTGCCCCGGGTGTCGGGCCAAGTGGAGCTACCACCGGCGCAAGGCGGAGTGGGAGTTGCTCCGCGCGTTCGCCCTCCGCACGACCGCCCACCACGCCGCCCGGGTGGTCCGGTGCAGCTACCCGACGGCCTACGCCGCGTACACCCGGTTCCGCCTCACCCTCCAGGCCGTGACCGACGACGAGAAGCGACCG
Organism: Gemmataceae bacterium; assembly: GCA_046350095.1. Taxonomy (GTDB): domain Bacteria; phylum Planctomycetota; class Planctomycetia; order Gemmatales; family Gemmataceae; genus Urbifossiella. Next base: position 770,158 of record JAXMBA010000004.1, on the reverse strand, counting down.
CTGCTCGGCGAGCTGGAGCTCGACGAGTCGTACTTCGGGGGCAAGCGGAAGGGGAAGCGGGGCCGCGGGGCGGGCGGGAAGGTCGCGGTGTTCGGCATCCTGGAGCGGGCCGGGCGGGTGTACACGGTGGCCGTCCCGGACTGCAAGAAGGAGACCCTGATGGCCAAGATCGAGGCGGCCACGGTCAAGGGGTCGGTGTTCTACACCGACGAGTTCACCAGCTACAACGATGTCCAGCGGCACGGCAAGCACGTCCCGGTCAACCACCAGGAGGCGTTCGCCGTGGGGCGGGCGCACATCAACGGGATCGAGGGGTTCTGGAGTTTCGCCAAGCGGCTGTACCGGCACGTCCACGGGGTGGACTCGGGGAACTTCCCGCTGTACCTGGCCGAGTACGAGTTCCGGTACAACCACCGCGGGGAACATCTGATGGACCTCCTGTACGACCGCATGATCCGGCCCACCATTCCGACCCAAACTGTGCCCTAGAATTTTGCTAATCACCAAACCTTCAATCGGCCGGACGTCCACAGTCGGGCTGTTGGTTGGCTCCTCTTCAGTCGCCAACTCCCTGACCTGTCGGGCGATGTGATCGTACTGGTCGTCGTCCAGGAAGCTTCTCGCCTCCCGGTGCGACTGGTCCAGCAAGTCAACGTTCCATTTGTAACCCGGCGGTGGTCCGCCACCTTCCTTAACGCCAACCTTGACGGGCTTGCGAAATTGGTCGTCGGCCATCCGCAGTTCCTCTAAACGAGCGATTCGGAACTGCCTTGCATACTAGGGCGGCGTATGCAGCGCGTCAACTGCATTTATGCAGATTGTACCGCCTCCTCGCTGCATACACTGTTTTTACGCCGCGGCGAGCTGGCCAGGCCCCGACCGCCGGCGGCCCTGCACCTTCCTGGCCCCGCGGCCCGAGCGACGGAACAGCCGGTCCGCGCCGGCCACCCACGCGGCGAGCGCGCGGTCGCGGACGCCCGGCGGCATCCTCGCGAGCCGCACCTTCAACAGCTTCTCCGCGGCCAGCTCGGCGGCCCGGAGCACGTGCTCGTCGCCCGACGCCAGCACCTCCCGCAGCAGGAACAACTCGGCGTTCGTCATCCTGTTCACGAACCCGAACGGTGAACCCTGGTAGCCGAACTCCATCGGTGAATCCGTCCGCGCCGGCGGGAAGGTACGGGCCACCGCGCCGCCGGCGGGACGCGGGGCCGGTGCGAGTCACGCCACCGTGGCCAGCTCCTCACGCCGGGCCTTGTTCCTCGACCGCCGCTTCCGCAGCCGCAGTTCACGCTCTACCTCGGGAAGCAGCTCGGCCCGCATGCGCGCCCGCGGGGTGTTGTCGAACCACTCGATGAAGTAGAACGACGGGCCGGTCTTCCCTTCTTCGAGCCGCATGCCGTGACAGTCGGCGAGGGCCAGGTCCGCGAACAGACACACCGTCTCGAAGTAGTCGTGTAGCTCGCGGGCGTCGGTGATCCCGTCCCCGAGCCAGCCGGCCAGGATGACCGCACACCCGCCCGTCACTGGCCGGTCGCGGGGAACGTGAATCGCCCCGGTGGTCCGCCGGCGCATCGGCCGCACGGGTGGGTAGACGAACTGCCGCTGCATCAACCGCCGGTCGTTCTCGGCCAGTGCCGCCCGCAGTGCCTCCAGCCCGGCCACGCTCAGAGTCGGTGCGATGCCGAACCGCCATGCCGTCTGCCAGCGTTCCATGACGAACACTCGCCCCGGCTGGAAGGGACGGCCCCGCGTCGCCGGGTAGCGCGGGGCCGCTTGTACGTCGAGCCGGGCCGCAGCCGAGGGAGCCGGGCCGGGGTGTGAACGTCAGGAAGGGGAGGTTAACCGGGTTGCAATGACATGTCAAGATGTGGTATGCCAGATTCATAAATCGCCATGCCACGGGTTGGCTTAGTATGGCGAAACTGGTGTTGGGGAAGTGCTCGAACCTGACAGCGCACAACCGGGAACTACCATGAACGGCATGGCGAAGAAGAGGAAAGCCGCCGCCGCGGCAGAACCCAAACGGGTCCGCCCGGGGGCACCGATTCAAGCGTTCGTTGACCCGGAGATTCGCGGGGCGATGGACGACTTTATCCGCGACTACAACGAGCAGAACGAACACAAGGCGTCGGTGACGAGCACCCTCGAAGCGGCCTTGAAGATGTATCTGTCGGCGAAGGGCCACTGGCCACGCAAGGCGGCGAACCAAGGCTGAACTTCCCCCGCCCCGGGCCGGACCGTGAAGAAGAAGTGCGGCACTTGCGGCGCCAAGTTCACCGTCGCCAGCCCGAACCACCGGTTCTGTTCGCCCGACTGCCAGCCGAGCCGCTTCCCCGCTGTGCCCGCTCGGCTGAAGTGCAGATCGTGCGGAATGAATTTCACGCGATCTTACCCCGCGCAGCGATACTGCAAGTTCGCGTGTCGCCCCTCGGTGTCCCTGGAGTACAAGCGGCGGAAGTACGCCGAGAGCCTCGGGCGACCGCTGATCCCTCGCGGGTCGCGCCCGGACCTACGAAAGCGGTCCAGGGTCGCCGAGCTGCGGAAGAAGGGTCTGTCGCTTGCCCAGATTGGGGCGAAAATGGGCGTCACCCGCCAGGCCGTGAGCGCGATGCTGAAGGCGATTCGGGAGGCGGAGTCGCCTGCGGCGGGCTGAGCCGGCCACCCGCTCCAACCGCAGTATGCCCCAAACCGCGTTGTCGGCCTCGTCTGAGCTCATCTGAAATTGCCGGTGATCCGCGACGTTTAGTCGACTACTCAACCAGGGTTGAAACTTTCCCGTAGACGGCGCATATCACACGGCCCCAGAATGAGGGCATGAGCGTGGCCCTGGAAGCCGAACTTGACACCTTCCGCCGGGAACTCCCGGGGTTGCTTGCTTCACCTGAGAATCGGGGCAAGTACGCTCTGGTTCACGGAGACGCAGTCGCTGGTCTCTTCCCCACCTTCGATGATGCACTTTCTGCGGGGTACGATCGATTCGGACTAGTGCCCTTCATGGTGAAGGAACTCACCGACATTGAACACCCCGGCTACGTCTCTCGCAACATCCGATGCCGCTCATAAACGGGTTCATCTACCCAGGTGGGCCGATCATCGTCGTGCTCGTCGGCGTTGGCAGCTTGCGCCGACGTCTCTTCATCAAGCACTCGCTTCCGGTCCCTGATCCCATACCTCTGCGAGTGCTGATCGACACGGGATCGTCGCACACCCTATTCTCGCTGCGAGTCTTCCGTGAGTTGGGTCTCAGTCCAGTCGGCAAGGAACTTCTTCTAACCCCATCAACACCGGCCAACGAGCCACACCTCTGCGATCTGTACGACACCTCCCTCTCGTTGGTGGCCAATGGCCAAGCACACGCCTTTGGCGACCGCCGGGTAATCGGCGGTGATTGTTGGCTGGAAGGCGAAGAGCTGGAAGGACTGATCGGCCGTGACATCCTCGCCCGGTGCAATATGTGGTATCTCGGCAAGGAGAAGGCGTTCACACTCAACTTTTGACGATCGCCGAAGCGACAGGTGCCCATCACGTTGCAGGTGGCGGTTCGGTTGTGGTCATCACGCCCACGACAGAGCCTCGTCAGCTCACCCGATCCCGTGCCGGCTGGCCAGCTCCTGCAGCCGCCGGTCCTCGCGGAGCGTGGCGAGCCCGAGTTGGATGTTCGCGCCGACGCCGGCGTGCGTCACCCCCTTGCGGCGGGCGATTGCGTGTACCGTCGTCACGCCCCGCAAGCCCTTCCGCCGCTTCTTGCCTGCGGCCTGGTGGCCGTCGCCGTCGCCATCTACAGCCCCGGCATCGCTCCCGGCAGAGTCGAGCCCGAAGTACTCCGTGATGTCCGCCTTCCTTGCCGGCGGCAGCCATCCTACGGCCTGACGCACGCCGGCGCGGATCTCGGCCAGGTCCTCCGCTCGCTCCATCTGGCCGGCCTCGGCTTCGGGGCCCTGCCGGGCGAGCGTGAACACCTCGGCCGCGTCGCCCTCGAACCTGTCACCCAGTCCGCTCGCCAGTACCGAGAACGGCACAGCGTGAACCTTTCGCCGCAGCCGCCGGCGGCTGCGGATGTGTAGGACAACACTCTTCGCTCGCCACTTGACCCAGTTCGTGCGGCTGCCGCGGCCAGCGTCGTATTGGTGAAGGTGCTCGAACACGTTGGCCATGATGTCGGCCGCCAGGTCCTCGATCGGCATCCGCAGCCGGCGGCGATACCGACCCGCGAGCTTGAAGATCCACGGCGTGACCGACGCCAAGAACTCCTCGGCGTACTCGCGGGTCGGCCGGGCCGGTGCCGTCGGCGTGGCGGTGGCGGTGGCGGTGCTCATGCAACTGCTCCTGCCCTGCGGGCGGCCGTGGGAAACGTGAACGAGGTGAGCGACGACGGGAAGACGACGGGCGGCCGCCGCCGGCGGGGCAAAGCTGGCCAGCGAGCCGCCCGCAGGGCCGGGGCCGCGGGCCGTCGAGTTCCCGTGGTAGCTGTCAGTCCCCCGGGAGCCCGCTTACCCGCGGCGGCGGAGCCTGCGGACGGCTCGCCTCCAACTGCAACGACCGCTGAGCCAGGGTCACCAGCTGTTGCAGCAGCTGGTCCGTAGTTGACTGCTGCGGCTGGCTCCGCCACATGTTGATAAGGCGGGCGTCCTCGGCGGACCCCGCCTCGACGGACGGCGGCAACTCGACGGTCCGACCGACGCCAAACCGCTGGCCAACCTCCTGCACCTTCGCCCGCCAAGCGCGGTCGGCGATTGCGCCGCTGCCCGGCCCGGCGAGCATGTGCAGCCGCACGCCGTCCAGGTCACGCTTGAACGCCTCCAACTCGACTCGCGGGTCATACTCGCGGCGGAGGCGAACCCCCAACTCCATCGCTTCCGGCCTCGGCGGCTCCAGCCGGTCCGGGACGCTCCCCACCGCAGCCATCGGCCCCACGAGGGCGCCCCACGCGGCGCGGCGGTTCGCCTCCGAGACGAGCACCCGGGCGTCGGGCGGCACGAGCGGCACGGCCGACGCGGGGCCGATCCCGGCAGCGAACGCGGCGGAGCGGTCGCCGGCCATTGCAGCGGCAGCTTCGCGCCGATCAACTTCGCTGAGGCGGGCGTCGAGCCGGGCGTTCCAGTCGTCGCGGAACTTCTTGATGTCGAGTCGGGTCAGCGGCTCGAACACGTTCGTCCGCAGCCGGGCGAGGTCGCGCTCCAAGTCGGTCAGCACGTCCGGGGGCGGCGCCGGCCCGCGGCGGATCTGCGGCACGTTGCCCCCGGCCAGGTGCCGGCGTACGTCGGCCGGGTCGCCCTCAAAGGCAGCGGCGTAAGCGTCCTGCCGGCGGCGCACGTCGGCCAGTCGGCCCTGTGTCTGCTCCAAGAAAAACGGCCGCAGCCGACCGGCGTCCACGTCCCGCTGCTCTCGATTGATCTGCAGCTGGAGCTCGGATGCGGCGAGAGCCATGGCGGGCCACTCCTCGCGCACGCGCGCCGCGTCCATGCCGAACACCGGCGGCTCGATGGCGAACCTGTTCAGCGCGTCGCCCGGGTTGCGGCCCCGGAGCGCGTCCTGATTCCGCGCCAGCAGCTGGCCGGCCACGTCGTTGAGCGTGAGCGCGAGCGGGCGAACGAGGAACCGCGAACCCGCGGGTAGCGCGTCGTTGATGCGGTTCACCCACGCGGCGGACTCCGCCATGAAATCGCGGGCTTGGCGGCTGGCACGCACGATCAGCTCGAAGGTGCGCGTCATCGCGTCGCCGTACTGGCCGGCCATTCGCGCGGCGTCGCTCGTGCCCTCGACCAACGCCCCGCCGAGAGCGAACCCGGTCCGCACCACCTGCCGCTCGTCGAGCTTAAACGCCCTCGCGTCCTCGACCAACTTTCCCACTTCGTCACGGAGCAGCCGCAGCTGCGGGTGGGCGGTGGCGAGGCTGTCGAACCCGATCCGCCCCAACTCGAAGCCGGCCTTGGCGAACTCGGACCCGACGTTCGCCGCCCCGCGGGCCACCTCACCGACGGTGCGGACGAACGGCCGAGCCTCACCGGTCGCGTCGCGCATCCGCCCCGCGAACGCCTGCAAGTCGCGGGAAGCACCGCGGAGGTCCAACTCCTCGATCAACACCTGACCGAGACTCGCCTTCAGCTGGTCCACGGCGTCGCCGAGTTGCTCGAACGACGCGGCGGCGGTCTGCCCCTGGCGAGCGGTCATGCCGAAGAAGCGACCGCCTTCGGACGTCATCCGCTGGAACGCTCGCTCGACGTCCCTGAAGCCGACCCGACCCTCTTCGGTGAGAGCCTGCACCTCGTGAACGCCCTTCCCCAGAACGCCGGCCAATTCCTCGTTGATCGAAACACCGCGGTTGCTGAACTGCACCAGGTCTCTGGTGTAAGCCCGGCCCTGGCTGCGGAGGGTGCCGAATAGATACGCGGCGTCGCCGAGGGGCAACCGGTCCGGCATCGCCGCGCTCACATCGCCGAGCATCCGGATGGTCGGCATGACCCGTTCCGCGGCGAACCCGTAGGCCAACAACTGCCGGCTGGCGTCGGTCACCTCGCGGACGGAGAACGGTGTCTGAGCGGCGTACCGGCGGATGTCGGCCAGCATGGAGCTGGCGTCGTCGGCACTGCGGAGGAGCACCTCGAAGCCGACCCGCTGCATCTCGAAGTCGGCCGCCTTCATCACCGAATCTTTGAGGTGCGTGTACGCCATCGACAGCCCGCCGAGCCCGAGCTCCGCCGCGACCAACCCCGTGGCCACACTCGCCGCGTCACGGGCGAAAGACGCCATCGACCCGCCGGCGGCGGACGCGGTGGCGCGCACCCTTTCGAAGCCGGCGGCCGCAGCGGTAGCCGCACCACCGGCCGCGGTGCCGGCCGCGTCGCCCGCCCCCCCGAGGGCGACGCGGCCGGCGCCCGGCTGACCGAAGGACGTGAGGCGAGAGGAGAACGTGGACTGCCGGGCGAGGATGCTGTCGCGCTGGCGGGTGAACCTGGCGGCGGAGTCGGCCAGCATCGCGGCCCGGGTGGAGTCGGCCCGGTTGATCGCGGTCCGCTCGGCCGCGGCGATGGTAGCGGCTCGCTGCTTTGCAGCGGCGAAGTCGGCAAACAACCCATCCGCGGCGCGCGACCGCGGGGCGCGAGCGGCCAGCCGGCTCCCGGTCGCGCCGCGGGGGATCATGGACGCGCGATCCGCGGCACGCGATGCGGACCGCTCCGCCTGCTGAGCCTTCTTGTTGAATTCCTCGAGCTGGCGACCTGCCGAACGCAGATCCTGGGCAAGCGGCCCGGTGTCCGCCGACACTTTAATTGCGAGGTCGCCGATCGCCTTGCCGGCCATGTGTCACCGTCGGAGTGTGCGGAACGTGGGGCTGAGCCTGCGGCTGGCGTGACGCCGGGGTGTCACCCGGCGGAGCGTGTCACCCGGCGTTGACCGGGTCCGCCGGCGGGTCGTCCAGGTCGATGTCGGCCACGAGCGGATCCTCGGCCGAGATGACCCCGCCCCGGACGAGCGAGATGGCGAACTCCCGGTACGTCGTCGCCAACCCCTCGACGGGACCGAAGGGGCACGACCCGACGTCCAGCCCGAACGATTGCAGCTCCTCGAACCGGACCGAGGCGGCACCCATCTCGCGGAGAGCTTCCAGGTACTTCATTGCCGCAAGCCGGATGTGCAGGGCACAACCCTGCGTCTTCTCCGCGATCGTGACGGCCGCAGCCGCAGCGAGTTGGTCGTTCAGCTTCGCGCGGTCGTCGCCGTCGTCGGCCGGCTTGCTCTTGAACCACCCGGGTAGTCGGTTGTCGGCCACGTGCGAACCTCGAAAGTGAACAGGATCGGTCAGCGAGACCGGGGCCGGACCGCCAACCCACGAATGAGATCGGCGTCGGCCCGCGCGTCGAGCGTGCCAGCGTCGAGCAACTGACGGATCACGTCTGCACTGTGGGCATCCTGAACGGCGGGGTCGCCATTACCCGAACGTGGCACCGGGCACTCGCACCCGGCGCGGCCGTGCAACGGCCCCAGCTGCATGTCGAGCTCGGCGAGGGCGTGCGACTCACGGATGAACGCCAGCCACGCGGTGACCGCGCGCCGGGCCACCTGGCGGTAGTGCGGCGAGAACTCGCGGGCCAGTTCGGCGGCGGCCACGGTCGCGGTCCGGGTCAGCTGTTCCTCGGCGAGCGCGAGCCCGGCGCGGGCGTTCCGCAGGTCGGCCGTGATCCGCTCCAGAGCGCCATCCTGCGGGGCCGCACGCACCGCCGCCAGCGGCTCGCCGGCGACGAGCCGCTGGGCCACCTGGTCGTTCTGGCGCCGCTGTTCCGCCGCGACGGCTCGGATGTTCGACAGCTCAGATTCGAGACGAACAACTTCGCCGGCGAGGCGGTTGCGCGCCTCGGGCGCCTTCGCGTAGCGAGGGTGATCCTCGATGCGGGGAATGGCCGCGCCGCCGTCTGCTTGGGGCTTGGTGGGCATGGTGGACCTGAAGGTGAAGGCGAAAGGCCCGGGGGCCGCGGGGACTCCCCCCACGAACCCCCGGGACGCGGCTGAGCCGCTTTACGCAAGCCTGATGCGGCTGAACCCTTCGGCGAGCACGGGCTGCCCGTCCGTCTCTTTCGACCCGAGGAAGCCCCGCTGGTTCCGCATGCGGAACAGCTCGTTGAGGCGCTCGACCGACATGCCGAGCGAATCGACGATCCAGTACAAGCTGAAGTCGCCCCACATGCCGACGTACTGCCCGGCGGTGAACGTGCTCGGCACGAACTCCGACTGGACGTAGGGGCGGTTGAGCACCCGGTCCGGCTGGCCGGCCACCAGGCCCGGCTGCCAGAGGTACTGGCCGTTGCCGTCCTTCTTGAGCCGCAGCCGGCGGATGAACTCGCGGGAGAACAGGCCGGTCGCCCGGTCCTGGTACTGCGTCTTGAGTGCGTAGAGCGAGTTGACCACCTCGTCGGCGGTGAAGTCGGTCGCGCCGGCACAGACGAAATCCCGGCTGGTCGGGATGCCGTCGTTCGACGCCACGAACACGCCCAGCGGCTTCTGGTTCCCGTCGCCGGTCAGGAACGCCTTCTCCTCGGTGACGGCGAACTTGTACCCGAGCCGGTCGGCGATGAAGTTCGCCGCCCCGCCCGGGAGCGTGGCCGCGGCGCGGAGGAACTTGTCGCTGGCCTTCACCAGCTTGGTGTCCAGGTGCGGGCGGAGTTCCCGCTTCCCGAGCCGCGCGGTGTCGTCCTCGCTGATGTCCGACGCGGGGACTTCCGGGCTCCAGTCGGCGTCGCCGGGGTCGGTATCCCAGCTGACCGCGCCCAGGCTGACCGCCTCCGGGATCGGCGGCAGCACCGTGGCCAGTTGCCGCATGAAGACCCTGTCGTCGACGAACTTGATGAGGCGGCTCGCCATCGCCATCGGGGCCGCGTACCCGCCCTTATCGTCCTTCGACGTGACCAGCCCGAGCTTGTCGCCGCTCTCGCCCGTGAGGTACTTCTCGTAGGCGGCCTCGTACTCGACCCCGCACAGCTTGTTCAGGGCGGTACCGGCCGGGATGGAAATCGCATGCCGGCCGATCTCGACAATGGAGCCGTTGCCGTGCCGGGCGACGCGGCCGGTCTGGCGGATCGGTTCGCCCTCGAGCAGTGCGGTGTACCTATCGTTTTTCGCCGTGAGGCTGTGGTCCGAGCGGCTGTTGATCTCGGCCGTAAGCTTGTCGATGTCCGCGTCGCGGCGGTGGTACTCCGCCTCCTGCTCGGCCGAGAGCCGCCCGTTCGCCTCTCGCTCGGCCAACGCCCGGTTTTGGGCGACCAGCTGGGTTCGCTCGGCGTACAGTTCTTTCAGGCTCTTCATGACCTCCCCCACTCGGTTGGGCCGGGGGCGGAAACGCGAACGCTGTCGCGGTGACGGACCCCGGCAACAAGGCTTGCGCCCGGATGCTCGTGTCAGCCCGCCGCAACAGCGTGGGTGGACAGATAAATTGGTTTTGCCGATAGCCACAGCCATCAGCTATCGGTTCAGTCTATCACGACTGCGGAGAGCACGTCAACGAAATCGGGCGGGCCGGGGGTACAACCATTCCCCCGACCCGCCCTGTCCCGGAACCCGAGGGCCAACTCGATCCGGGAGTGTGCAAGTATGCCCTCTATCGCGCGAAGTGCAAACCGCCTCGCCTGCGGCGGGCTTGGCAGGCCAGTGCTCCGCGGTCGGGGTGTCGCGGCCGGGAACGTGGCGCTGGTCGGGGAACTTCGTGCTCGTCGTCGGCCTGGTCGTCGCCGAGGTGAAGGGGTAACTGCAGATGGACAGCTCGAACCGCCCGAACACCTCGAGCATCCCCGCGGCGGACAAGGTGACGATGCCGGGCCGGTGGGCGGTCTGCCGACACGGCGCCGGCGTGGTGCTGGCCACGGTCGCGGCCCCGACGAAGCTCGCCGCGATGAAGCGCGCCGCGAAGCAGCTCGGCGTGCCGTGGCGAAGCCTCGCCGCCCTCCAGGTCCGGCCCCCGACGGTGATGTACCGCCCCCGCCGACCCGCGGAGCGTGCTGGCCAGCCGCCCGCCGCGGGCGAACCCACCTCCCGCTAGCCGACCCTCGCCAACCCCTCAGGAATGGCCCCAGAACGGCCCGCCCCGCGATGGTCGACACCGAGGTGCAGGCCAACGAAGAGCCGGCAAACGTAGGTTGTGAGCCGGTGAAGTGGGGTGAGGTGGTAAGGAATAAAACCCTCGCGGCTCCGCGATGGGGCTAAATAGGCGACGAGGCCAACTTTTACCCGCGTTCTGGCGGTGGTTAAAATCTCCGCGAGGCTGCCTACACGGTCTCCTCATTCAAACGGCCACCTTTTCGACCCCCCTCCCCCCTCGGGTGCCTCACACCCTCCCTCGGCCTGCGGCCCGGCCTGCGGCCCGCTCCCCTCGTGTCCCCAGCCACCCGCAGGGTTCACCCCGCGGCGGCGCCGGCTGCCCTGCGGGCGGCCTGACGTGCGGCACCGCGGGACTCGCGTCGGTGCCGCTCGACCATGCCGGCGAAGCGGGCGTAGGTGTTGTGGTTCGCCGTGGTGTCGGCCGGGACGACGAGGTAGCCGGTCGGGAAGAGGTCCGGGCGGTCGCAGTGGGGTTGGCGTCCGTGCGGCGCCCAGTCCTCGGCGCCGTCCTCGGCGAGGTTCCAGCGGTGGTGGTGCCGACGGCGGCACGAACCGCAGCGGAACGAGACGAACAGCAACGGTCCGGCCAAGACGTCGGTCTCGATGCTGAGCGTCCCCTCGAACAGCGGCGGGGCGGTGGTGGTGGGCGTGGTAGGCGTCATGGTGAGTATCCCGGTTGTGGGCTCGGTCGTCGCGGTCAGGTGGCGAAGTCGGCCAGGTCGTCGCCGGCCAGCTTCGGGAGCGGTGCGGCCTCGTGGTGGTGTTCGTCGTCGTGCCTGTGCTCGACCAGTTCCGCTGCGACGCCGCAGCAGATGTACCCGTCCCGATGGAGTGCGAGCACGATGCGGCCGTGGTGCGACGTGCAGAGGAAACGGCGGCCGTTCTGCCGGACGGCGAGGCGTGACAGCTCGATGAACGCCGGGACGAAGCCCACGTCCATCTCGACGCCGGGAATCGGTCGGAGCGTCGGCGGTGGTACAGACACACGAGCCGACCGCGGCAGGCGGCGGAGAATCTTCCCGTTCGACATGCCGTCTCCTCTGGCTATGTACTCAGGGCGAACCCCGACCCGAACATGTCGTGCAGGAACCCACGGTGCGGCCCGGGGTCGGCGCGGTAGTTGTCGCCGAGGTCGCGGACGAGAACGGCACACTCGGCATCGAGCCGCTTCGCGTTCACGTCTTCCTGGTGGGCCGCAGTCAGCTCCGCGGCGGCCCCGAACTCGGGGCCGACCCACAGCCGCGATCGCAAGACCTGTTCGACCCGCGGTCCGTCGCCGAGCTCGGGGCCGAGCACCTTGAACCAATCGCGGGCGGTGTCGACGATGCGATCGACGGTCGGCTTGTAGAGCGTCTCGGCCCCACGGATCAGCAGCGACAGCAGCAGCGAGCGGGCCGGCGTCGTGCCCCACGCGACCGGTTCGCCGTGTCGGTTGTTGTCGAAGACGGCGCGGACCTGAACTCCCAGAGCCTGAACAACTTCCTTCGCCTCGGCGAGGCTGATGGCCGGCTTCCCCTCGATCTTCAAGTTCGAGACGGGCCGTTCGATCTTGTCACCCCAGCCGTGGGAACGGCGGATCAGCCGCCGGCGGGTGCCGACCAGATTCGGCCGCGAGGTGCTGAGTAGCGCCTGGGCGGTGACCCGGATGGCGGTGGCGGCCGCGACAGGAACGGACCCTTCTGGGGGTGTCGCCGCGGCGGGCAGATGGATGACGACAAGGGTCGGGTTGGGGGCGTCCGTCGAAATAAGGCATGTAGGGTGTTCTTCTCCTTGCCTTATTTCGACGGACGGGGCCGAGGCGGTGATGGTCTCGGCGCACGAAGTGGCGTCCGTGACAGGGATTGCGAGATACTTCCCGGCGGCGTCCCGAACGGCCCGGACGGTCTCGTCTACCTGACACGCCGGCACGATCGCGGCGTAGCACCGTCGGGGGCCGTCTGCACCGTGGTTGCCGTTCAGGTCCGTCAGACGGGCGAGGTACGGGGCGGTCTGTTGGAACAGAAGTTGGCCCTTCCACCGGCCACAGACGGGGCAATCGACGCGGTGGCACCCGGCGGGGTTGCAGCCCCGCACTCCGGTCTCGACGTTCTTCGTCATCACCAGCCGGACGTTCGGGCATCGCCCGACGGGTTCGAGCAGCTTGTTCAGCTCGGCTGCCACCTCGAGCGGATCCTCGGCGGGCGGCGGGGGCGGAGGGGTGTTGTCGGGATCGGTGCGGCGGAGTAGCTCGGCCGCTTCCGGCGTGAGGTCGTCGTACCCGCGGTGCGTCGGCGTCGGCGCCGCGGCCGGGAGGTCGGTCAGGAGGTACTCTCGAGGGCCGGGTTGCTTATCCGCCTCCCGCAGCTTCCGTTCGAGCTTGTCCTCGTCCCACGGGGGTTCACAGGTGGGGTTCCATTCCAGGATGAGGGGCAAGGCCTCGGCGACCGTCAGCCCGAACCCGAGGATCAGGATGCAGGCGACCCGGAAGGTGTGATTGTCGCCGCCGCGGCCCTGAATCGCCCCCGGCACCCGACGGAGGTACGCTCGAGCGCGAGCGATTACCCGCTCCCGCGACTCGCACGACGGCCGGCCGCAGGTGGTAGCGCGAGCGGCGGCCGCCGCCTTCGCCTGACGACGCGCGGCCTTCTCGGCCGCGGCCTGGCGGCGTGCCCGAATCCCCTCCCACGTGTGGGCCGGCCAGTCCGCCGGCGGAGACTCGGCCGCGGCGATCCCGTCCGCGAGGCGCCGGCACTTCGCGGCGCCGGCCAGCAGCGCGGCCGCGTCGAGCCGTAGAGTCTGCCGACTTTGCGGGGCAGAGCTATTTGCGGTTTCGGGCAAACCGGACGTACCCGGGTTGCACGCTGCGAAAAGTGTGGGCATCATAGATCACTGAGTTGTTGCAGGCCCGGCTGGTCACTGGGTCACTGAACGCGGGGGGATGGTGAGCCCCCCGCGTTCTTCTTTTCACGATCACGTCTGCGTCACAGCGACTCGGCCAGTTCCGCACCCGCGCCGGCCGGCACCAGGCGATCGGCACCGTCGCCCGGGATCAGGCCCTCCCGCACCAGCACCTCCCGCAGCTCGGCGAGCCTCGACACGTCCACGACGTGAAAGCGGCCGGCCCGGCCGACGCCAGGGAGGTTGCCGCGCCGCTTCACGAAGGCAATCAGCTTCAGGTACTCCACACCGAGCCGAAGGCTGGCGGCACCCATCGAGAGCACGTCGAGCATGGAATCTCCTCCACTGCGGAAAGGGTCCGTCCAGGGCGACGTTCGCAATCATCGGACACGACGATAGCCCATGACGGGTCGATAGGACGCGGGCGGGGTAACTGAAGGGCAGGGGAGGTGCGGTTGTCAGAGCTAGAGCCAGTTATGCACTATCGAGCTCGAGGCGGGGTAGCAGGAGGGTGAGGAAGGCGACCCAATGCCACCCCGCCAGGGTCTCCGTCAGCCGTTCGTAGTCGCGGGCCAGCCGGCGGAACCGACCGAGCCACCCGAAGCTCCGCTCGACCACCCACCGCCGGGGTAGGAGGACGAACCCCTTCTTCGCCTCGGTGTGCTTGACCACCTCCAGCTTGACCCCGCCGGCGTCCGCGGCGGCGGCGGCCGCCGTCTCCCCCGTGTACCCCTGATCCACGAACGCGAGCTCGACCGTACCGCCGGTGACCTCCTGGACCTTCGCCACCAGGTCGGCGACCTGCGCCCGGTCCTGCTCGCTCGCCGCGGTCACCTTCAGGGCCAGCAGGTGGCCCAGGGTGTCCACGGCGACGTGGACCTTCGACCCGTTCTTCTTCTTCGCCCCGTCGAACCCGGCCCGGCCGCCGCTCTCCGGCGTCGATTGCAGGGTCCGGCTGTCGAGGACCGTCGCCGTCGGCTGGGCCTCCCGCCCGTCGACCATGCGGAGGATCATCCGGATGTCGTGGGCGGCCGCCTCGAACACCCCGGCCCGGACCCACCGCCGGGCCTGCTGGTACACCGCCGACCACGGCGGCAGGTCGTGGGGGAGCATGTCCCACTGGCACCCCGTCTTGACCACGTACCGGAGGGCGTCGAACACGTCCCGAAGGGTGTACTCGCGCTGCGGGGCGTCCACCCGCATCAGCGTCAGGTACGGGGCCAGGAACTCCCACTCGGCGTCCGACACGTCGGTCTTGTACGCCTTCCGTGACTCGCTCATCCCGCTAACATGTGGGGTGAGCTCACGATAAGTCAACAACTGGCTCTAGGGAAGGTGCAACGCGAGACGGCTCAACCTCTGGAATGGCAAGCCGATCAGGAAAAATGACGCCGCAAGTTGTTGATATGAAAGAACTTATACACTGTCAATGATTGTAGCTCAATTCCGTGCTGTTGAATAGCACCCAGAAGAGATCCGCGAGCCGCCGCTGGCGCGCCCCCCCGGATAGCCCGGACAGCTGTGCCGAGAAGTGCGACAACTCCCGGTCCGTCGGCCGGCGCGTCAGTACCGACAGGTAGGCCGTTGCCACCGCGGACTCGTCCGTCGGCGCCAGCAGGGCGATGCGGGCGGATGCGTTCACCAGGTCTTCGCGGGCCTGCTTGTCCACCAACTCGCCGTTCATCAACAGCAACCGCTGCGGCAGCGTGCCCGGCGCCTGGGCCGAGTCGTCGTCGTCGGGGTCGCCGTACCGCTGGACGAAGTCGCGCTCCGAGGCGTAGCGGATCAGGCGCACCAGGACGTGCGAGTTGCGGTCGATCGTCTTCACTGATGCCGCCTGCAGCACGCCGCCGATCACCTGCTCGGGCCGCAGCCGCGTCAGCGGGAACGCCGCCCACGCCTTGCCGTGCTCGTCCGTCACCTCGTCCGGCCCGGCGCTGGCGAGCCGGAACACCTCGGTGGACGCGATCAACAGAATCAGCCGGCGTAAGTCGTGGCCGTGGGCGGCGAAGTCGGTGGCCAGGATGTCGAGGGCCGCGGGGGCGAGGTCGTCGAGTGTTTGGGCCTCGACCTTCGCCCGCAGCGGCCGGCCGAACAGCATCGCCCATACCCGGTTCACCGCCGCCCGTGCGAAGTGGGTGTTGCGTCGGTCCGTCAGCCACCCGGCCAGCTTCTCGCGGCGGGTGCCGTCGGCCGGAAGGAGTTCCGGCAGGAACGGCACGGCCGGTTCGATGGCGATACTCCCGCCGTTGACGCGGTCCTCGAACCGGTACTCGCCGTCGCCGTCGGTCACGTTCGTGACGATCTGCCGCGTCTGGCCGAAGAACGCGGCCAGCGCCTGGAAGTCGGTCTGCTTCCAACTCGGTTCGAGAAAGTGGTCGTGGCACTGGGCGCAGTCGAGGCGCAGCCCGAGGAACGCCCGCGACACGCGGATGGCGAGTTTCTCGGGGTCGGCCTTTTCCTTCCCCTCGTCGTAGGCCGCGGCGATGAAGTTGACGGCCGGCGTGGACGTGTTCAGGCCGCTGCTGGCGATCATGTCGCGGACGGCCTCGCCGTAGGGGCGGTTGGCGAGCAGTTGGTCCGACAGCCAGGCCAGGAAGCGGCGCTTGCGGTAGACGACGAGCGGCCCCTCCTCGCTGCCGAGGTAGGCGCGCGACAGGCGCTCCGCGAAGTAGTCGGCGAAGCGGCGGTCGTGCAGGAGGTGGTTCGCCCAACCATCCAGGCGTCCGGCGGCGGGTTGTGCCTCGAACTGGCGGACCTCTTCGAGCGACGGCACGGTCCCGGTGAGGCCGAGCGACAGTCGGCGGGCGATGAGCAGGTCGGCGGCGCGGGGTGCGGGGGTGAGTCCCTTCTCGGCCCACTCCTGGCGGAACGACTCGTCCACCCGTGCAACAACGGCGGCGAAGTCATCGGCCGCGGCGGGACCGGGGTCGAACGAAATCTGGCGCGCCTTCGAGTCGAGCGGGAAGAGACTGGCCCGGAGCGCGAGGAGGGCGACGACGACGGCCGCTGGGAGGATCAGGTGCTTGGCCCACATCGGCAGGGTTCCGGAGGCGGCGGTGACGGTGAAGAGTACCTCACGGCGTGGCCCGGGTTTCGCCGCCCGCGGCGATGCAAGGCGCGCCGCGGGCGGCGAAACCCCGGGCCACGCCGTGGGTAGACTCGGGCAACGAATCGCCCTTCCGCCCCGGTCGTGGTCATGTCGCGCGGTGCCGCCCTGAAGCCGATCCCGCTCCACCGCGAGGTGTTCGACGCCGAACCCGACGTGTTCGACGCGACCGTCGCCCCGGAACCGCCGAACCCGTTCGGCGTTGTCGGACGCGTCGCCGAGTGGCTGTTCGGCGCCGCCACGCTAACGCTGGGGTTGGCGCTGCTTACGGCCGTGCCGCTCGGGCAGGTGCTCGTCCTCGGCTACCTCCTCGAAGTGACCGGCCGCGTCGCCCGCACCGGCCGGCTGCGCGACGGGTTCATCGGCGTCCGCACCGCGGCCCGCCTCGGCGGCGGTGCCCTTGGGGCGTTCGTGCTGTGGGTGCCGCTGTACGTCGTGTCCGGAATCGCCGAGTCGGCGCGGATCATCGACCCGGGCGGCGCCGCGGTTCGACTGTGGGAAGGGGCGCTCTGGGTGATGATGGCGGTGTACGTGCTCCACGTCGGCGGGGCGCTCGCCCGCGGCGGCCGGCTGCGGCACTTCCTCCACCCGCTGAACATTCCGTGGCTCGGATGGAAGCTGCTGACCGGCGGGCTGTACGGCGACTGCCGCGACCGGCTGTGGGCGACGCTCGTGCGACTGCGGTTGCGCTCGTACTTCAGCCTCGGCGTCCGCGGCTACCTCGGGGCGTTCCTGTGGCTGGTCGTGCCGCTGGCGCTGCTGGGGTCTGGGCACCGCGTGCCGGCACTCGGCATCCTGGGGGCGGGGCTGCTCGGCATTGTGGTGCTGTACCTGCCGCTGTTGCAGGCACGGTTCGCGCGCGACAACCAGCTGCGGGCATACCGCGAGTGGTGGAGCGTGCGCCGCGACTTCGGCCGGGCGCCGCTGGCGTTCGCCTTCGCTGTCTGGGTGCAGCTGCTGGCCGCGAGTCCGCTTTACTTGCTGAAGATCGAGGCGATCCCGCGCGACCTGATCTTCCTGGAAGGGTTCGTGTTCCTGGCGTTCATGTTCCCCGCCCGGCTGGTGTTGGGTTGGGCCTACGCCCGCGCCGGCAAGCGAGACGAGCCGCGGCACTTCGTGTTCCGCTGGCTCTCCCGGCTGGCGGTGCTGCCGGTCGTGGTCGCCTACGTGGGCGTGGTGTTCACGTCGCAGCACATCGGCTGGCACGGTGTGAGCAGCCTGTACGAGCAGCACGCGTTTCTGCTTCCGGTGCCGTTCACCGACGTGGACGCGAAGTGACCTGAGCGAGCGCTTGCGGCTTTGCGCTGGGTGACGCGAAGCCGCAAGCACGGTCACAGCTTTAGCCCCTTGAAGTCGCGCACGCAGCCGGAGATGGCCACCTCCGTCGGTAGCCGCTCCACGCTTGACGCGCCGAAGAAGCCTACGACGCCGCGAGTGTTGTCCAAGACGTAGCGCACGTCCGCCGGCTCGCTGATCGGGCCGCCGTGGCAAAGCACCAGCACGTCGGGCCGCTCCGCGTGCGCCGCGTCGGCCAGCTCCTGCACCCGCTTCGCCGACTCCTCCAGCGTCAGCGCCGACTTCGCGCCGATGGTGCCCTTCGTGGTCAGCCCCATGTGCGGGATCAGCACGTCGGCCCCGGCGCGGGTCATCGCCACGGCCTCCTCCGGGGTAAAGACGTAGGGGCACGTCAGCAGGCCCATCTCGCGGGCCAGCTTCACCATGCCTACCTCCTTCCCGTAGCCCATGCCCGTGTCTTCGAGGCCGGCGCGGAAGGTGCCGTCGATCAGGCCGACGGTCGGGAAGTTCTGCACGCCGCTGAACCCGGCGTCGCGCACGTCGCGGAGGAAGTTCTTCATGATGCGGAACGGGTCGGTGCCGCACACGCCGGCGAGCACCGGCGTGCGTTCCACCACCGGCAGCACCTCCCGAGCCATGTCCATGACGACGGCGTTGGCGTCGCCGTAGGGCATCATGCCGGCGAGGCTGCCGCGGCCGGCCATGCGGAACCGGCCGGAGTTGTAGATGATGATGAGGTCGATGCCGCCGAGCTCGGCGCACTTCGCGGAGATGCCGGTGCCGGCGCCGCCGCCGATGATCGGGCGGCCGGCGGCCACCTGGGCCCGGAGGCGGGCCAGGCATTCGTCGCGGGTGAACATGGAGAGAGTCCCGGGTCAGCCGAGGGTGGGCGTGATGCGGCTATTCTCCGGGACCGGCTCCGAAGGGGTAGAGTGCGCCGCGGCCTGTTTCGCCTCGGCCTCGCGCATCAGCTGTTCGAGCAGCAACTCGGCCGGGTCCGGGCCGGGCGGCGGGGCGGGCGCGGCCGGAGGCTTCGGCCGGCGCTTCAGGACGAACCACAGGAACAGTTCGGCGAGCACCACGAAGCCGACGCCGTAGGTCGCCATCATCAGCGGGATGCGGTAGCTGACCACGTCCGACTCGGTGCCCGCCGGCGTGGCGGGGGCGTTCGGGTCGGCGCGAGTGGGGGACTGGGCGATGAGCCACATCCGCGCCAGTTCGGTGAGGCCGACGCCCATCACGGCCAGGAGCGAACCGGCGATGAGGCTGTTCGTGAGGATGCGTTTGAGCAGCGGGTGCATGGCGCGCGGCAGGCTCTGGCGGGGCGACCGGGTATTGCCGTAGCATAACTCACAATTCTCCGCGGGGTCGCCGCATGTCCGTCCTCCTGATCGGCACCCTCGACACCAAGGGCGCCGAGACCGCCTTCGTCCGAGACCGCCTCCGCGCGGTCGGCGTGTCCGTGACAGTCCTCGACGCAGGCGTGCTCAGCCCGCCGGCGTTCGTCCCGGACATCTCGCGGGAAGCCGTCTTCGCCGCGGCCGGCGCCGACCCCGCCGAGGTGAAAGCCGCCGGCGATCGGGGCCGCGCCGTGACGCTCTCGGCGATCGGAGCCGCCGCGGTGGCGGCGCAACTGCACCGCGAGGGCAAGCTGACCGGCGTGCTGGGCCTCGGCGGTTCCGCGGGAACGACGATCGCCACGGCGGCGATGCGCGCTCTGCCGGTGGGCGTTCCGAAGCTCGTCGTCAGCACGCTGGCGAGCGGCCAGGTGGCGCCGTTCGTCGGTACCCGCGACGTGACAATGATGCACTCGGTGGTGGACGTTGCCGGCCTGAACCGCATCAGCCGGGCCGTGCTGGCGAACGCAGCGGCCGCGATGGCGGGCATGGTGCTGAAAGCGATCAACTCGAAACTCGAAACTCGGAACTCGAAACCCGTCATCGCCGCGACGATGTTCGGTGTCACGACGCCGTGCGTCGAGGCGGCCCGTGTAATTCTGGAGGCGGCGGGCTACGAGGTTCTCGTGTTCCACGCCACCGGCACCGGCGGGCGCACGATGGAAGGCCTCATCCGCGACGGGCTCGTGACCGGCGTCCTCGACATCACCACGACCGAACTCGCCGACGAGCTCGCCGGCGGCGTCCTGAGCGCGGGGCCGGACCGTCTCACCGCCGCGGGGGAAGCAGGGATTCCGCAGGTGATCTCGGTCGGGGCCCTGGACATGGTCAACTTCGGCCCGCCGGACACGACGCCGCCGCGCTACGCCGGCCGCCGCTTCTACCGCCACAACCCAAACGTCACCCTGATGCGGACCACGCCCTCGGAGAACGCCGCGCTCGGCGCCGAGCTGGCGCGAAAGGCGGCCGCGGCGACCGGACCGACCACCGTGATGCTGCCGCTGCGCGGCGTCTCGGCGATCGACGCGGAGGGGAAGCCGTTCTGGTGGCCGGAGGCGAACGAGTCGTTGTTCGCGGCCGTTCGGGCTGAGACAGGACCGGAGGTGGAACTGGTCGAACGCGACGAGCACATCAACGACCCGGCTTTCGCGGCGGCGTGCGCGGGGAAGCTGCTGGCGACGCTGGCCGCACGCGCGTGACACCCCATTTTCGCTAACCCCCGCCGCCCGCCGTGCGTTACAGTGTCCTTGACACCCGTCCTCCACGCCGTCATACCCGGCGGGTGTCTGCCACGATGTGGAGGGCTCGTCCGTGTTCGCCACCCCGATCCTGCTCCTGACGACGCTCGCGCCAGCCGCCCCGGTCCCGGTCACACCGCCGCCCAACCCCTCGGGGCCGCCGGTGATGGGCGTCATGGCCGACACCACCAGCTGTGTGATCACGCAGGTGTACCCGAATTTGCCGGCCGCGCGGGCGGGGCTGAGGGTCGGCGACCGCATCGTGCGTGTCGGCAGCATGGAGCCGACGCACTTCAACCAGGTGTTCGCCCACGTCCAGACGTACCGCCCGGGCGCGACGCTGGAAGTCGAGGTGGACCGCGACGGCCGCAAGCAGGTCTTCCGGCTTCGCCTGGTACCGCGGCCCGCGGAGTTCGAGTTGCTACGGAATGACCTCGTCCTGCCGCGATTCCCGAACGACTGACACCCGGGCGAGCCGCCCCCGGCGGGCGGCTCGCCACGCACTTCCGCACCGCTAGAATTCGCCACATCCGTCCGCCGTTCCCGCGAGCAACGCCAATGGTCCGCGCCCGTCAGGCCGTCATCACCGAGCCGTTCAAGACCACCGTCCGCGAGGTGGACATCGCCGACCCGGGGCCGACCCAGATCCTCATCGCCGCCGAGTACTCGGCAATCAGCGCGGGCACCGAGCTGGCCGTCTACACCGGCACCCACCAGTGGCTGAAAGACCCGAACCTGCCGGACTGGAAGTTCCCGTTCCGCTCGGGCTACTCGGCGGCCGGCCGCGTCCTGAAGGTCGGGAAGGACTTCCCAGGCGGCTTCAAGGAGGGCGACCGCGTCAGCTACCCCGGCAACCACGCCTCGGCCGAACTGCTGACCGTCGGCCACGAGCGCTGCCGGGTGTGGAGGATGCCCGACGACCTGAGCTTCGAGAAGGGCGCGGCTGCGGTCATCGCCCGGTACGGCCTCGGGGCGTCGGTGCGAGCCGGGCTCACGCTCGGCCGCAGCGCCGCGGTGCTCGGCCTCGGCATCATCGGCCAGTTCGCCCTCCGCTGCCTCCTCGCCGCGGGCGCCTCACCGGTCGTCGGCATCGACGCCGTGAAGATGCGGCGGGACGCCGCGAAGGCCGCGGGTGCGGATCACGTCATCGACCCGTCGGCCGGCGACGCGAAGGAGCAACTGAACGCCTTCCTCGGCACCCGCGGGGCCGAGCTGATCGCCGACGCGACGGGCGTGCCCGACGCCATCCCGGTGGCAATGTCATTGGCGTGCGACGCCGGGCAGGTGGTCGTGGTCGGCAGCCCGCGCGGGAAGGCGAAGGAGGTGAACTTCTACGACGACCTGCACCGCCGCTACATCGAGGTGACCGGCGCGCACGGGAACATGTTGTTCGAGCCGGCGCACACGCGGCTGGCCGGGGCGTGGGACATCAACAAGGCCCAGACGTGGCTGCTGCGCCAGCTCGCCGCCGGGCGGTTGAGCCTCGCGGGGCTGGTGACCCACACCATCACGCCCGAGCAACTCGGCGACGCCTACGAGGGGCTGCTGAAGGACAAGGACAACTACCTCGGCGTGCTGATGAAGTGGGTGTGACGTGCGCGTCCTGATCGTCGGCTCTGGGATCGGCGGGTTGGCCGCGGCAATTGCTCTGCGGAAGGTCGGCTGCGAGGTCGTCGTCTACGAACGCGCCGCAGAGTTGCGCGAAGTCGGGGCTGGTATCAGTCTGTGGGCGAACGCACTCCGGGCGCTCGATCACGTCGGAGCCGGCGACGCCGTCCGCGCGGTGTCGCTGCCGATGTGTCAGTCCGAAATGCGCGCCCGCGACGGCTTCAAGGTTCAACTCACTCTCTCGGCCGACTACTTCGAGCAGCGCTTCGGCGTCCGCCCGTTCGTCGCGATGGTTCACCGGGCCGAACTCGTCGCGGCGCTGGCGGCACAACTGCCGCCGGGCGTCGCCCGTTACGGCTTCGAGTGCCTTGGGGTTGAGCAGGACGACCGTGGCGCGAGAGTGCGTTTCAAGAACGGACACGCTGACTCCGCCGACCTCGTGGTCGGGGCGGACGGGCTGAACTCGGCGGTCCGGGCGTCGCTGTTCGGGCCTCAGCCGCCGCGGTACGCCGGGCACACCTGCTGGCGCGGCGTTTGCCCCCGACCGGCGGTGGTCCAACCCAGCTACCTCGGGGAGTGGTGGGGCTGCGGCCGGCGCTTCGGCATCACCACGCTACCGGGGGACCGCGTGTACTGGTTCGCCGTGCGGAACGCACCACCGGGCGAACACGCGCTCGACGAGCGGGCCGAAGTGCTCGCCGCCTTCCGCGGCTGGGCCGCACCTGTGGAAGAATTGGTGGACTCGACCCCGGCCGATCGGGTGATTCGGAACGACATCCTCGACCGCCCGCCGGCGAAGCCGTGGCACGTCGGTCGGGTCGGGCTCGTCGGCGACGCGGCACACCCAACGACTCCGAACTTCGGCCAGGGCGGGTGCATGGCGGTCGAGGACGCCGTGGTACTTGCCCGGCACGTTCGCGCGGCGGCGACGCCCGCGGCGGCGTGGGCGGGCTTCACAGCCGAGCGCTTCAAACGTACGGCGGCGATCACCACAGAGTCGTGGCGGTTCGGATCGGTCGCGCAGTGGGAGAGCCCGCTGGTGTGCCGGCTACGCGACGGGGTATTCGGGCTGCTCTTCCCGCTAATCGGCAAGCGCCAGTTGCCGAAGCACGCGGCGTTCGACGTCGGGCCGCTGTGACGCGGCGCCACACGGCTACTTCGCGAACGCCGCCACGACGATGGCCGCCAGTCCGAGCAGCGTGAACAACACCCCCATCACGATCCCGAAGATCGCCCGCCCCTTGCCGTGCTGGCCCGGGTTGCGGTTGAGTTGCCTTAGCGCCAGGACGCCGAGTAGCAGTGCGAAAGGGGCCGGGAAGCACAGGATCGACACCAACCCGGCGTAGCCAGCGAGGATCGCCAGCACGTTTGTGTTCACCGGCACCACGTACTGTAGCCCGTCGTCCGTCGGCGGCGGGCGGCGCCGGCGGCGCGGGCGGTCGTCTTCTTCGTCACCGTCGTCGCGGCGGGGACGGCGGCGAGGGGGGGCGTCGTCGTAGTCGTCGTCCGGGTCGGGCACGGGTGGGCTCCCGGTGGGAAAACGGAACCGGCCCGCGGGGGTGCCCGCGGGCCGGCGCGACACTCGGGGAGTGTAGGAACTCAGTCGATCTTCTTCTGCTGACCCTTCCCCTTGTTGCCGAACGCCCCACCGGCGCCGCCGAACCCACCGAACCCGCCGGTGCGGAGCTTGGCGAGGTCGGCCACGGGGGCACCGCTCAGGTCCATCCAGGCCTTCCGCTGGGAGTCGTTGAGCACTTCGGTAATGTCGGCCAGAGCACCCTTCTCGAGCTTCTCACGCTTCTTGGCGGCCTCGGCAGCCTTCTCCTTGTCGAAGCCGCCCTTGCCGAACCCGCCGAAGCCGAGTTCCTTGCTGTCCTTGGCGTACTCCTCCAGGATCCCCTTGATCTTAGTCTTCTGGGCGTCCTCGAGTTTCAGGTCGGCGGTCAGCTCCTCGTTGCTGAACGCCCGCACGCCGGCGACCTGCCGCTCGACCTGCTTCAGGCGGGCCTTCTGGTCGGCGGTTAGCAGTTCGTTCACCACCTTTGCGTTCTCCGCCTGGATCTCGGCGAAAATGGTGCCGAACTTCTCCTTGTCACCGCCGGCGTCCTTGAACCGGTCCTTCATCCCGGCCAGCGACTTCTCGCTGTGGGCCTTGAGTTTGGCCTTCTGGTCCTCGGTGACCTTCAGTTCCTCCTGGAGGGCCGCGTTGGTGAGTACCTGCCCCGTCAGGCCGCCCTTGCCGCCGCCCTGCCGGCCGCCCGGCTGCTGGGCCGACACCATCACCACCATCGCGCCCGTCAGGAACGCGACCAACGGCCACCGCATGGTACGCATGGTACACCCCCAGGAGAACGGAATCGTGGCGGCCCGCGGCCGCCGGTTCGCCCTCAGGGTACGCGACAACGGTGAGGATGTGGTGAGAAATGGCAGGCTTCGCCCACCCGCCGTAACGGGTGGGCGGTGGACCGGCTCAGCGTGGGGCGCCGGGCGGCGGCGGGGCCGGCGCCTGCTGCACCTGCCAGCCGGGAATCGCCTTGAACTGGAACAACTCCGGCCCGACGCCGGTCTGGTTCGTCTTGTGGTTCTTCAGCGTCCACGTCTCCTCGTCGCCGTTCGGGTGCTGGAGCCACACGACGGCCGGAAGGTACGCCGGCAACTTCGCCACGTTCGTCGGCGCCAGCAGCGCCATCCGGGCGTCCACGAATTCCTGCTTGTCGCGGGCCAGCAGCGGCTGGATCCGCAGCACCACGTAGTTCGGGTCTTTCGTCGGGTCGTCGCCGACGACGGTGATCTGGAACCGCCGCTGGGCGTCGGCCGCCTTCATGCCGCCGAGGAAGTCGAGCATCAAGTTGTCGGCCGCGCCGGCGGCGTTCAGCTTGAACTCGGTGATGGTCTTCTTCGGCGTGTCGAAGTGGTACACCGACTTGCCGTTGCTCAGGAACGCCTCGTAGTCGTTCTTGTCCGCCTTCCCCTGGATGGCGAGCAGGGCGAAGTTCGGCTTCATGCACAGCACGCTGCCGGAGTAGCTCCGCGGCTGTGGGAAAACGGCGTTCTTCTTCGCCAGCTCGAACTCGGCCCCGTAGTTCACGAGCGCCCCCATGGTGCGCTCCCACCCGTCGAGGTGCTGGGTGAGGCGCGGGTTCGGCGGCGCAGTCTGCGGCTGCAGCGGCTGGCCGGGAACCGGCTGCGCGAGGGCGGTGGCTGCGGCGGCGAGGAACGCGGCCAGGGTGGGGCCGAGGCGGCGCATGGGTGCGACTCCTGTACGTGGGGCTGCCGGGGAACGCCCGGCCGGCCCGGAGTTGCGCCCTTGTACCGCCCCGCGGGAAACCGGGCAACCCCGGGTCACGCCGCCGGCGCGGGGGGCGCCACCGGCGGCGGCAGCGGTTCCGGCTTCCACCGGCTCGGCTTCGTCCGCCACAAGTATGCTTCCATCCCAACCGCCGCCGTAAAGATGCCGACGCTCACCCACTGCGACAACGTGAGACCCAGCGCGTAGGTCGGCTCCACCCGCAGCGACTCGTTCACGAACCGGTGGACGGCGTAGCAGACCATCAGCAGCACCATCAGCTGCCCGTCGTGGCGGCGGAACGGGTAGTACGCCAGCAGGAAGCCGATCAGCAGGATCATGCTCACCGTCTCGTACAGCTGTGTCGGGTAGAGCCCGACCGAGCGCGGCACGAACGGCGCGAGTTCCACGGTCTCGGTACCGCGGCGGACGGTGAGCGTCAGGTCGTGACGGCCGCGCGGCCAGTCGCGGGCGAGCTCGCCGAGTACGTCGTTAGGCACATACGTCACGCCCGCCGGCGGAACGGCGAGCACGGCCTGGACGTAGTCCTCGAACTCCGTGAAGTACGCCGCCGGTGGCCGCTTGTCCGTCGCCGGCATCACCTCCCCCCGGTGCTTCGCCAGAGCGCCGGCCACGTCCTCCGCGTTCTGGCCGAGCACTTCCAGGATCACGCCGTTCGACTGGCCGTTGACTTTCACGATGCGGTCGCCGGCCTTCAGACCCGCCTCGGCGGCCGGCGAGCCGGGTTCAACCACGAGAACGCGGGAGCGTGGGTCGGCGCCGGCACCGCGCTCCCGCGGGTACAGGGCGAAACCGGTGGACGTTTGTAAGTGTTCGTCGCGCACGAGTTGGTCGCGGCAGTGGGCCGGCAGCAGCGGGAAGTGCGCCCCGCCGAGCGGTACCGGGGCCACCTCCTCGACGGCGACCTGCCCCCAGCAGCAACCGTTCAGGTAACAGCCGATTCGACCGATCGCCAGTCCGAGCGCCAGGATGGGGGCGACGGCGTCGGCCAGCGCCCAGGTGTTCACGCGGAGGCGGCGCAGCACGAACCAGTAGAAGAGGCCGTAGGTGGCGGCGCCGCCGAGGGCCGAGCCGTAGAAGACGATGCCGCCGCGCCAGATCTGGAAGAACGCGACAAACAGCGCCCACGGCGAATGGTCGGGGAACTGGTTGCTGAACTGGTACATGTACAGCAGCCGAGCACCGGTAAGCCCGCCGAGCACCACCCACAGGAACATGTCCTGGATCTGCGCGGCGGTCATGCCGGCCGCCCCGCCGCGGCGGACGCCCCAGTACGTGCCGAGGGTGAACGCCAGGAACAGCATGACTCCGAACCCGGCGACCGGGAGGCCGTTCGGGTCGAGAACGCCCTTGAAGACCGGGATGGTGAACAGGACTTGCTGCATGTCTTCTCGGGATTGATGATCGGGTGATTGCTGATTGACGATTGATGAGCCGGACAAAGCCCTCCGGCAATCATCAATCCCCGGTCACAAATCACCAAGACTCAGGGCACCGGCAGCCGGTCCAGCACCTGCTTCACCAGGTGGTCGGGTCGCAAGTCTTCGGCCTCGGCCTCGAACGACACCACCAGCCGGTGCCGCAGTACGTCGGGGGCCATCGCCTTCACGTCCTCCGGGGCGACGTAGTTGCGGCCGGCGAGCAGGGCGTGGGCCTTCGCCGCCCGGTGGAGCGAGATCGTCGCCCGCGGGCTGGCGCCCAGCTGGATGAGCCCGGCCAGGTCGAGGCCGTACTCGGCGGGGTGGCGGGTGGCACGGACCACGTCGAGCAGATAGCCCTTCACCTTGGCGTCCACATACACGGCATCCGCCGCCCGCCGCAACCCCTCCAGCTGCGGCGCCGAGAGCACCGGCGCCAGGTCCGTGGACGCATCGACGCCGCCCATGCGGTCGAGGATCGCCAGCTCGTCGGCGCGGCCGGGGTAGTCGATGAGCACCTTCAGCATGAACCGATCGACCTGGGCCTCGGGCAGCGGGTAGGTGCCTTCCTGTTCGACGGGGTTCTGCGTGGCCAGCACGAAGAACGGCCGAGGCAGTTCGAGCGACGAGTCGCCGATGGTGACCTGCCGCTCGGCCATTGCTTCGAGGAGGGCGCTCTGCACCTTCGCCGGGGCGCGGTTGATCTCGTCGGCCAGCACCACGTTGGCGAACACCGGCCCCGGCTTGACGGTGAACTCGCCGGTGCGCGGGTTGTAGATCTGCGTGCCGATCACGTCGGCCGGTAGCAAGTCGGGCGTGAACTGGACGCGCTTGAACGACAGGTCGAGGGCCCGGGCGACGGTTCGGACGGCCAGCGTCTTGGCGAGCCCGGGTACGCCTTCGAGGAGGACGTGGCCGTCGGAGAGGAGGCCGATGAGGAGGCGGTCGAGGAGCCGCCGCTGGCCGATCAGGACGCCCTCGACGGCGGCGTAGAACGGGTCGAGGGCGGCCCGGAGGCGGTCGGCGTCGGTGGCCCCGTCTGTCATGGTCGCTCCGCGGCGCGTTCCCCCATGATATACGGACGACCCGAGCGGCGGTTTGCGACTCAGCGCCGCCGGTTCCACTCGTCGCGTCCGTACTTCTCGGCGACCAGCTCGCGCACCCGGTCCCGCGGCGGGTTCGGGTAGACGCCTGTCGGCTCCCACGCCGCGATCACGTCGCGCCGCAGGTCGGCGTCGTCGCACAGCACGCACGCCAGGAAGTCGGCGTGGCCGCGGCCGGCCCGGTACGCCGGCTCGCGCTCCGGCCGGCGGAGGTAACGGGCGATGCGGTCGAAGGTGTCGCCCGACGGGCCGAGGACGCTGGCGTGGTGGAGCAAATGCGTCCGCTTCCGCTGTTGGGCGCTGCCGGCCAGCTTCCGCCCGCCCGCCGCCAAGTCGCCGCTGCCGGCGAGCACGACGTCGGCCATGTGCCCGCGGACCGCGTCCCGCAGTTTCCACATCACGAACCGTGTGGCCCCGGCGATGGTGTCGAGGCCGGGACGGTCGAGGCGCAGTACGACAGATACGCACAGGCAGCCCGGGTCGAGCACGACCGTGCCGCCGCCGCTCGACCGCCGCACGACCGGCACGCCGTCGGCGGCGCACGCCGCCTCGTCCACGTCGATCGCCACCGACCCGCCGGCCCCGACGACCACGGCCGGCGTCGGCTGCCGCCACAGCCGGAGCACCTCGCCGCCGGTGCAGTCCTCGGCGGCCAGGAGGAGTGCCTCGTCGAGGGCCACGTTCTCGGCGGCGGTCGGGAGGGAGAGGTCGAGGAGGGTCATCGGCCGTTGACGGGGCGGGGGCGGGGCGTATCCCAACCCCGTTCACCCTACGCCGCCCCCCGCAGGTTTCCACCGATGCCCGCCACGCGACTCGCGCACAACGTCTTCTTCAAGCTGAAGGACCCGACCCCGGCGAACGTTCAGGCGCTGGTGGACGCCTGCCACAAGTACCTGAACGTGCAGCCCGGCATCGTGTTCTTCGCCGCCGGCCCGTGCTGCCGCGAACTCGACCGCCCGGTCAACGACCGCGACTGGGACGTGGGCCTGCACCTCGTGTTCGACACGAAGGCCAGCCACGACGCCTACCAGGACGACGCCACGCACAACCGGTTCATCGACGAGAACAAGCCGACGTGGGCCGGCGTGCGCGTGTTCGACTCCTACGTTTGAGAACCGCAGAAAGACACACGACCATGACCCCGATCCGCCCGCACGAACTGGCCGCCTTCCTCCGCCGCTACCGGCTGCCGGGCGGCCGCGTCCGAGGGGTGCGCGTCAGCTACCCGTCCGCGCGGAGCGCGACCGTCGAGTTCCGGCTCGTCGTCCGCGAAGCGATTACGGACCTGGGGAAGGAGCCGCGTACCGTCCGGCTGCGGCTACGAATGACGGGCGTGGACGAGTTCCGGGTACAGATGCGGCCCGGGCAGCCGCGGGTGAAAATCGCGGACGCCCGCATCAGCCACATCAACGGGCTCTTCTGGGTGAACCTGGACGCGTTCGGCCTCGACCCCGGCGAGCAGCCGAAGCCCCACGACTTCCGCGCCAGCGAGACCTACGCCGCTGGTCGCGAGCTGGAGTGGGAGGAGATCGGACCGAAAGGCGAGCCGGGGGCGTGAACCCCCGGATTCTCGATTCGCGATACTCAGGAAACCGGGGGCTCACGCCCCTGGCTCGCAGGCGCCTACTTCGCTACCCCGAACTTGTAGACCGTCGTCTGCCGGTACGTCTCGCCGGGCCGCAGCACCGGGTTGCTGCGGTCCTTCCACTCGGGCTTGTTCACCGAGTCGGGGAACTTCTGCGGCTCCAGGCAGAACGCCCCGTACTGCTTGTACACCGCCCCGCCGCGGCCGACGTTCGTGCCGTCGAGGAAGTTGCCGGTGTAGAACTGCAAGCCGGGCTCCGTCGAGTACACCTCCAGCGTCCGCCCCGTCTTCGGCTCCGTCACCCGCGCCGCCAACTCCGGCCGCTCTGAAGCCCCCTTGTCGAGGACGAAGTTCAGGTCGTAGCCGACCGGGTCGCCGCCGGCCGCCTTCAGATCTTTCCCGATGGCCTTCGGCGTCGTGAAGTCGAACGGTGTACCGGCGACGGGCGCGATCTTCCCCGTGGGGATGAGCGTGTCGTCGGCGGGCGTGTAGTTCTTCGCCATCGCCTGGAACTCGTGGCCGAGGATGTCGCCGCTGTTGTGGCCGGCCAGGTTGAAGTAGCTGTGGTGCGCCAGGTTGCAGAGCGTCGGCTGGTCGGTCGTCGCGCGGTAGTCAACCACCAGCTCGTTGTTGTCCGTCAGCGTGTAGCTCATGGTGACGGACAGGTTGCCGGGGTAGCCCTCTTCCTTGTCCTTGCTGGTGTAGGTGAACTTCACCCCGGGGCCGGTCGCGCCCAGGAACGGCTCGCCGCGCCACAGCTTCTTGTCGAACCCCTCCTTGCCGCCGTGCAGGTGGTTGGGGCCGTTGTTCGTCGCCAGCGTGTACTCCTTCCCGTCGATGCTGAACGTACCCTTGGCAATGCGGTTCGCACTGCGGCCGGCGTTCGACCCGAAGTACGGGTGCCCCTTGAGGTAGTCTTCCAGCTTGTCGAACCCGAGGGCCACGTCGGCGAGCTTGCCGTCCTTGTCCGGGACGCGGATGGAGGTGATGATGCCGCCGTACTCAATGGCGTGGACGGTGACACCGTTGCGGTTGACGAGAGTGAACCCGGTGACGGGCGTGCCGTCGGGCATCTTGCCGAACGGCGCCTGGTCGAAGGCGGGGCCGGTCTTGGCGGCCTTCGGCTGGGCGGGGAGTTGGCTGGGTGTCATGGCGACCATTGCGGCGACTGCCGCGGCGGGGAGAGCGAACCGCATCGGAATCCCACCTCCAGAGGGGAACGGGTAGCGACACGATATGCGGCCGCACCGATAATGACACTCTCCCCACCTGGAGCCGTCATGCCGCGCGAGTTGCTCGAGCCGTCCGACCTGTCCGCCTACGACATCGTCACCACCACCCGCGGCCCGGCCGGTCACCTGCCGCTGACCGTCGACCTGCTCCGCCACGCCCCGAGCGGCGACCTGTTCGGGTGGACGCAGAACGTCGGCATGGGCTGGAACCCCGACCGCCTCGGCGGGAAGGAGTTCCTCATCCTGTCCACCCACGGCGGCCTGCGGGCGGAAGACGGCTCGCCAATCGCGCTCGGCTTCCACAGCGGCCACTGGGAGGTGGGGCTGCTCGTGAAGGCCGCGGCGCAGGAACTGGCCCGGCTCGGCTGCGTGCCGTTCGCGGGGGCCGTCACCGACCCGTGCGACGGCCGCACCCAGGGCACGCCGGGGATGTACGACAGCCTGCCATTCCGCAACGACGCCGCCCAGGTGATGCGCCGCCTGATGCGCAGCCTGCCGACGCGGGCCGGCGTGCTCGGTGTCGCCACCTGCGACAAGGGCTTGCCGGCGATGATGATGGCGCTGGCGAGCCAGCACGACTTCCCGACGATGCTCGTCCCCGGTGGCGTGATGCTCGCCGGCGAGACGGGCACCGAGGACACCGGAAAGGTGCAGACGATCGGCGCCCGCTTCGCACACGGCGAGATCACGCTGGAGCAGGCCGCGGAGGCAGGCTGCCACGCCTGCGCGAGCCCCGGCGGCGGCTGCCAGTTCCTCGGCACCGCGGCCACGTCGCAAGTGATCGGCGAGGCGCTGGGCCTGTCGCTGCCGCACTCGGCGCTCGCGCCGTCGGGTCAGCCCATCTGGCTCGACATGGCGACGCGCTCGGCGAAGGCGCTGCTCCACCGCAGCAACCGCGGCATTCACACGAAGCACGTCCTGACCGAGGCCGCATTCCGTAACGCGCTGGCGGTGTTCGCCGCGTTCGGCGGCAGCACGAACCTGCTGCTCCACACGCCGGCCGTCGCCTTCCACGCCGGCGTGACGCGGCCGGCCGTCGCCGACTGGACGCACTTCGCGCGGGCCGTGCCGCGGCTGGTGGACGCGCTGCCGAACGGCCCGATCGGCCACCCGACGGTGCGCGTGTTCCTGGCCGGCGGCGTGCCCGAGGTGATGCTGCATCTGCGCGATCTCGGACTGCTTGCGCTCGACGCCCTGACCGCGACCGGCGAGCCGCTCGGTAGCGTTCTCGAATGGTGGGAGAAGTCCGAGCGCCGGCAGCGCGTGCGTGCCATGCTGCGGGAGCGCGACGGCGTTGATCCCGACACGGTCATCATGTCGCCGAGCCAGGCGAAGGCCCGAGGGCTGACGAGCGCCCTGACCTTCCCGTTCGGCAACCTCGCCCCGCACGGGTCGGTCATCAAGTCCACGTCGATCGACCCGTCGGTGGTGGACGCCGACGGCGTCTACCGCAAGACCGGTCCGGCCAAGGTGTTCACGACCGAGAAGGCGGCGATCGCGGCGATCAAGGGCGACGGCCCGAAGCGGGTGGCGGCCGGCGACGTGCTGGTGCTGTGCGCCCGCGGCCCGATGGGGAGCGGCATGGAGGAGACGTACCAAGTGACGAGCGCCCTGAAATTCCTGCCGTGGGGGAAGCACGTCGCGGTGCTGACCGACGCGCGGTTCAGCGGCGTGAGCACCGGGGCGTGCGTAGGCCACGTCTCGCCGGAGGCGCTGGCCGGCGGCCCGATCGGCCGGCTGCGCGACGGCGACATCGTCCGCATCGTGATCGACCGCAACACGCTGGCGGGCCAAATCGACCTGGTCGGCGACGCGACCGGCGAGCACGGCCCCGACTGGGGCACCGCCGAGCTGGCCGTGCGTCCGCCGCGCGAGGACCTGGCCCCCGACCCGCAACTGCCGGCGGACACGCGGCTGTGGGCGCTCTTGCAGAACGCCAGCGGCGGCGTCTGGGGCGGCTGCGTGTACGACGTGGACAAGATCGCCGCGGCGCTGTCGAGGTGAGGTGTGTCGACGCAGGAAGGAGGTTAAGAGGAAGCGGCGCCGAACTGGAAGGGCTGCGGTGAACGACACAATTGAGGAAGCGTACGCTCGACTCTGGCTGGCGCTGGAGCCGCTCGCACCGCGGAAGCAGCTGCTTGCGTATGTCGCGTTCGCCCGCCGGTTCGAGCCGCTGCTGACCAACGACTCGTGTCTCCAGTTGCTCGATACCGCCGAACGAGTCGCGGACGGGGACGCCGACCTCCGCGCACTGTCCGCCCTGAAGAATGAGTACTTCCAACGATTCCATGGCCAGCCGGCCGAACTCGACAACAAGAATGCCGACTACATCGCCTGCGAGCTGGGCTTCTTCGCGCCGCGCCGATTACGCGAACTGTCGGGGCAGATCGACACAGATCGGTTCAGGACTGCAGCTGGGGGTATGGTCCACACCATGCTCTGGTGGCTGCGGCTGATGCGAGTGGGTGAGCACCAGCGCGAATGGTTCGAGAACGAACTGGTATCGTTCCTTGCCACTTGCCACGACCTCGGCGGCAAACCCACGACCGAGTTCAACCCACGGTGGGTGAGTACGAAAGCTCAGCAGCTTGCGACGGGGATGTACGAGTCGCGCGACTTCGGCCCGATGCCGGTCCTTGCCGACGCGCTGGAGGACGCCGGCTGCGCCGACGCCGATGTGCTCGGCCACTGCCGCGGCCCGGGGCCGCACGTCCGCGGCTGCTGGGTGGTCGATCTCAGCCTCGGCAAGGAGTAGAGGAGCAAACACCCCAGCGACACCGGTGCGGGATCCGCGTTCACGAACGCATCGAGTGCGTCTGATTCCGCCGGCCGTTCGGCGCCGTCGTCACTACAAAAAGTCTTTTACGGCACCTCCACCGACGAGACACCATGACCGACCCCGAACCTACACCTCCTTCCCAGCCCGCACTCGCGCCGGAACTGGCAGCGGCCGAGCCGGCGAAGCCCGAACCCGCCGCCGAGTCGAAGTTTGCCGGCCTCGGGCTAGACGCCAAGCTCCTTGCCGCGCTCACCGTCCTCGGGTACGAGGAGCCGACGCCCATCCAGAAGGAGGCGATCCCGCTCGTCCTGCAGGGGACCGACATCGTCGGCCTCGCCGCCACCGGCACCGGCAAGACGGCCGCGTTCGCCCTCCCGCTCATCCAGCGGCTCGCGGCCAACTCCGCCAAGGTGAAGCCGGCCGCCCTCATCCTCGTGCCGACCCGCGAGCTGGCCATGCAGGTGGCCGACGCCGTCCACAAGTACGGCCGGCCGTACAGCACCCGCGTGCTGCCGGTGTACGGCGGTGCCGCGATGGGCCAGCAGGCCCGCGCGCTCGACCGTGGAGTCGACGTCGTGGTCGCCACGCCCGGCCGCGCGCTCGACTTCCTCCGCCGCGGCACGCTGAAGCTCGCCGGCGTGTCGGTCGTCGTGCTGGACGAGGCCGACGAGATGCTCGACATGGGCTTCGCCGAGGACATCGAGGCGATCCTCAACGAGACGCCGAAGGAGCGGCAGACGATGCTGTTCTCGGCGACGATGCCGCCGCGGATCGAAGCCATCGCCCAGAAGCACCTCCGTGCCCCGGCCACCGTTCGCGTGTCGCAGGAGCCCGTCGCCCCCGGCCAGATGCCGAAGGTGAAGCAGGTCGCGTACGTGGTGCCGCGGCAGTACAAGGTCGCCACGCTCGTCCGCGTCCTCGACGTGGAAGCCCCCGCGGCCGCGCTCGTGTTCTGCCGCACGCGCACCGAGGTGGACGAACTGACCGAGACGCTCGCGGCCCGCGGCTACCGCCCCGAGGCGCTGCACGGCGGGTTGTCGCAGGAGCACCGCGACCGCGTCATGCGGATGTTCCGCGCCGGCACCGTGGACCTGCTCGTGGCCACCGACGTGGCCGCCCGCGGGCTCGACGTGGAGCACCTCACGCACGTCGTAAACTTCCACATTCCCGCGGAGGTGGAGACCTACGTCCACCGCATCGGCCGCGTGGGCCGGGCCGGCCGCGAGGGGACCGCGATCACCCTGGCCGAGCCGAAGGAGCACCGGCTGCTGAAGAACGTCGAGCGGGTCACGAACCGCAAGATCGAGGTCGGCCGCGTGCCGACCGTGGCCGACCTGAAGGCCCGCCGCATGGAGCTGACCCGCGAGGCGATCCGCGAGGTGATCGAGAAGGGCGAGACGGACGCCTTCCGCGTGATCGTGGAGACGCTCTCGGCCGAGTTCGACGTGATGGACATCGCACTGGCGGCGGTGAAGCTGGCCCACGACGCCGAGACGGGCGACGCCAAGGACGCGGAGGTGGAGATTCCCGCCCCGCCGCCGCTGCGAGACCGCTTCCAGGCGCCGCCTCGGCCGCAGCGGTTCGACGGGCCGCGGCCGGGCGCCCCGTTCTACCCGCAGGGGGCGCCGTTCCGGCAGGAGCCGGGTGGGCCGCCGCGGCCGAACCCGCGCCGCGGCGACGGCGGCCCGGCGATGGCGCGGCTGTTCTTCAGCCTCGGTCGCGAGGCCGGGATCATGCCGCGCGACCTGGTGGGGGCGATCGCCAACACCGCGGGCGTGCCGGGCCAGGACATCGGCGCGATCGAGGTGACGGACCGCTTCTCGCTGGTGGAGGTGCCGGAGGACGCGGCCGAGTACGTGATCGAGTGCATGCAGGGCGTGCGGCTCCGCGGCCGGCCGGTGATGTGCCGCCGCGACCAGCGCGAGGGCGGTAGCGGCTACCGCACCGGCCCGGCGCCGGGCGGCCCCGGGGGCTTCCGGCCGGGCGGCGGCTACCGGCCTGCGGGTGGTGGCGGCTTCGGCGGCCCGCCGCCGCGCGGCGGGTTCGGCGGACCGCGTCCGCGCCCGTGGGCCGACGACGAGGAGTGACCGGTCTGCCTTGCGATCGGTGCCATATCCGGCGGATACTGCGGCTCTTCGCCCGGAGGGTCGCCGTGTCCCGTTTCCTTCTGTTACTCCTCGTCGCCGCCCCAGTCGTCGCCGCTGAGCCCGCCCCGCCGCCGCGCCTCTTGCCGGACGAGAGCGGTTTCCCGGCCGCGCTGAAGGCGGCGCTGGGCGACTACTTCGAATTCCTGGGCGGCGAACCCGGCACCACCCGCGGCGAGGTCGCCGACGCGGAGGCACGGCGGTTCTGGTTCGCCCGGGTGAGGGCGAAGCGGGCCGGCGTCTACCGGCTCAGCTACTCGGTCCGGGTGACGCCCCCGAAGCGTGATCCCGACGGCCGCCCGGCGAGCGAAGCCGAATACCACTTCTGGATCGTGGTCGCCGAGTGTGGCGCGCGGCGCATTTTCTCCCCGCAGGAACCGGCTTGCACCACGTCGCCGACTGCCGTTGTCGGTGACACACTTGTGATCCCGGTCCACTCCGACGCCGGGCGGACGGACTACCGCTTCGCCCCGGTCGAGTGCGAAGAACTCCCGGCGGCCGGCCCGCTGTACGATTGGGAGGCCGCGGACTGGAAGCACCGCGTGCTGGATGAGGAGTGGCCGGCGGCCCGTGTTACCGCCCCAACGGCACTCGACCTCATCAACAGCTGGCGGATGTACGACCCGCGAGACAACCCGGACGGCACGGTCCACCACCTGGGGGCGTACTTGTCGTTCGCCACTCTGGGTGCCTGGAATCTGGCGGCGCGACTCTCGGACGAACCCGCCGGCGCTCCCGGCCGCCGGAGTCTGTACGCGCTCCTCGCAGATCAGGCCGGCGTGCCGGTCCGGAGCCGGCCGTTCCGAATCGTGCCGCGGGACCAACCCGTCACGGTGCTACTGGCCGACTTCCGCCACACCGCCCATTACGACACGGGCGGCTCCTCCGGCATGCCGTGCTGGGTCGAACCGGGGACCACTGAGGTACGCGTCGGCGAGGCGGTCCTCGTCGAGTTCGGGTACGTCCACGCGCCGGCAGGCGTGGCACCGACTCAGGGTGGAGTCGTTGAGGCGCTGCCGTTCCGCGACATTCCGCACTACACGCCGCGCTGATTGTCACCGACCCACCACCGACTCCACGTACTGCCCCACGCACGCCGCCCACCGCAGCCGGTCGGCGCCGCACAGTGACGTGTGGCCGACGCCGTCGAACACCACCAACTCCTTGCGGCCTGCCAGGTTGTCGAAGATCGCACGCCCCTCGTCGGGCGTCGCGTTGCGGTCGGCGCCGCCATGCAGCACCAGCGCCGGCACGCGACAGCTGCGTGCGTACTCGGCCGGGTCGTGGGTGAAGGCGTCAAACCCGCCGCGGACGCCGCCCCAGAACACGAGCAACTCGGCCCCCGGGAACGCCGGCACGCCCATCAGCGCGAAGCGGTTCCGCACCGTCGTCAGTGTCCGCGCGAACACCGCCTCCACGATGATGCCGTCCGGGTCGGCCCCCAGCACGCCGACGGCCCGCAGCACCGCCGCGCCGCCCATCGACTGCCCGAACAGCACCACCGGCCCCGGCAAGTTCCGCTCGCGGGCGAACCGCAGCGCCGCGACCACGTCCCGCGCCTCGTCGTAGCCGAGCGTGCAGTCGGACCCGTCGGAGCCGCCGCCGCCGCGGAAGTCCACCACGAGCGCCGCGTACCCGAGTTCGACCACGGCCGCGGCCTCCGGTAGCAGCGCCGACCGGCAAGCGGCATAGCCGTGGAACAGGATCGCCGTCCCCTTCGCGGCGGGCGGCGCGACCAGCCACGCCTCCAGGTTCATGCCGTCGTCCGCGGCGAACCGCACCGACTCTGCTGACAGCCCGATGTCACCCGGCGTGCGACCCAGCGCCGGCCGCGGCACGGTGACGCCGAGCGCCAGCGCCTTCGCCTTCCCCCACGCGGTCAACTCCTCGGGGCGCGGAGTCCTCGCACCGTCGGCGGAGAACGCCAGCATCGCCCGTGCTTGTCGGCACGCCACGGCGTTCACGAGCACGGCGCTCGCCAGCACGGCCAGGGCCAGCGTTCGCCACGGGTGCCGCCGGACCCACCCGAACCGCCCGGGTTTCATCGCCCCCTCCGCACCGCGACGAGCACCTCGTCCAGCTTGCCGAGGAATCGCGACCGGTCCTTCGCGGTCATCGGCGGCGGCCCGCCGCTCGCCTCGCCGCGGGCGCGGAGTTCCTCCATCAGCTCGCGCATGCCGAGGGCCGCGCCGATCTCGTTGTCGGTGATCTCGCGGCCGCGCGGGTCGAGCACCCGCGCCCCCTTCAGCAGCGCCCGCCCGGCCAGCGGGATGTCGGCGGTGACGACCACGTCGCCGGGGCCGCACACCTCGGCGATGTGGTCGTCGGCGGCGCCGAACCCGGCCCGCACCACCAACTCGACGAGCGGCCCGACCGGCACCCGCATGTAGGCGTTGGCGACGACGACCGTAGGCACCGAGTACCGGCCGGCGACGCGGTACGACTCGTCCTTCACGGGGCAGGCGTCGGCGTCGAGGTACAGTGTCGGCACGTACTCCCCCCTTTGACGGCCGTCTGCCGGCCGGGTCTGATGGGTATTCTACCGACCGAACTGGGAACCCATGATGCAACCCGTCGTCGAGCGAATCGCCCGCGGACGGATACTCGCGGCGAGGGTGTGGGACGAGGGTTCTGACCACCGGCCGGGCAAGACGGTTTCGAGCGGTCACGTGCCGGTGTGGACCGAAAACACTCTGGGGCCGCACGGCGCCGAAGCGATCCAAAATTCCGATTTGACATTCCGAACCGGGAGGTTACGGTTCGTTTGTACACGTCGTTGCCACGTCCCCGTTCCCCATTCCAGGTGCTCGCATGGCCTTCGCCGGCACCGGGGCCGCACGCCCCGCCATCGCCGATCCGCCGTTCGACGAACTGGTCCACACCGCGCGGGCCGGCGCGGCGACGGCCGTGGCATTCACCGAGTCGCGGGCCGCGATCGCCGCGTCGTTCACCGCCGCCGTGCGGGCGCTGCGGCGGCTGCTGAAGTCCGAACGCGACTCGACCGCGTTTCGCGCCGCCGACGCGCTCGTCCGGGTGTGGGCGAGTTGCCGCCGGTACCGCCGCGCCGCCCAGTTAGCCGACGTGAACGCCCGGCAGCATTCCCGGAAGCATCTCCAGCCCGCCGTCGGCCTGCGGGTCTGCGGAGTTCAGGGCGACGTTCCCGTACACGAACACGGCACCACTGTCGCCGGACCCGGTGACCAGGTCCGTGCGGCCGTCCCCGTCGAAGTCCTTCGCGGTCACCCGCACGCCGCCGCGAAGGCCGGTCGGCCCGGCGAAGAAGTTCGCCACCGGCGTCAGGGTGTTGCTAGTCACCAGGTCGAAGCCGCTGAGCGCCAGCACGCGCGGGGCGCCGCCAGGGCCGGCCCCGCCGATCACGTCGCCGTACCCGTCGCCGTCCACATCGCCCACCGTCACGTAAACGCCGTCCCGCAGGTCCGGGGCGAACAGGAAGAAGTCGTTGAACAGCTTCTTCGGCTCCTGACCGGCCGCGACGCTGGCGCCGTCGTAACCGGCGACGCGCGGCCCGCCGCCGAACCCGGCCGACACCAGCAGGTCGGCCACGCCGTCGGCGTTCAGGTCGCCCACGGCCACGCGGGCGCCGCCGCGGAAGTTCGGGTCCTGAATGCCGAGGAAGCTGGCCAGCTGGGTGCCGGTCGCGCCGTCGAACACGAGCACGCGGGCGCCGCCGCCCTGGTCCGGGGTGACGACGACCTCCGACTTGCCGTCGCCGTTCATGTCGCCGGCCGCGACGAACACGCCGCCCGTGAAGCCCTCGAACACATCGCGCGAGAGCAGCGTGGCGCCGGTCGCGCCGTCGAGGACGCGGACTACAGCGGGCACGCCCGGGGCGGTTCCGGCGATCACGTCGGGAACGCCGTCGCCGGTCACGTCTGCCACCGCGACGCGGACGCCGAACGGCGACTCGTCGCGGGTGAACGGCATGACCGTGCCGCGGACCGAGCCGTCGGCGTCGAACAGTGTGACCGAGCTGCCGGTGACAGCTGCGTAGACGCCGGTGCTGTTCTGCCCCTTCGGCAGTGCCGGCAGGACGGTGACGCTCGAACTACCCGTGCTGTCGAGAAACCCGCCGGTACCGACGAACGCGGCCGAGACGGCGTACACGCCGGCGGGCACACCGGTGAAGGCGACGGCGGTACCGAGCGCCGGCAGGGTCTGCGTGAAGACGCCTCCCGGGCCGCTGAGGGTGACGGTGACCGTGTCGGTAACCGGAACGCTGGCGAGGTGGGAGACGAGCACGCCGACCGGCAGCGGCTCGCCGGCACGGACCGGCCCGCCCGGCACAGTGACCACGGTCGTTGTGGCGTACTGCACGGCGACGACTTCGCCGGCCGGGGAAGCCAGCGTGGGGTTCCCGGCGACGTCGGCGGCAGCCCCAGCGGCGACGGACACGGACACACTGCCGGGTCGGGTGATGCCCCCGACCGTGACCACGAACGTGGTGCCGCTGCCGCTGACGCCCGTGATGGTACCGCCGGCCGTCCCGACGACGCTCACCGCTGCCGGGTCCAGTGGGCCGACCGCCTGCGTCGTGGTGACGGTAAACGTGACGCCGACGCCGACTGCCGTACCGATCACGGAAGCGGCCTGGCCGGGGCCGCGGGTGACGCTCACTGCCGGGCGCGTGGTGTCGATGGTGACGGTGAGCGGCGCGGAGTCGGCAGAATTGCCGGCCGCGTCGGAGGCGCGGGCGAAGACCGTGTGCGGCCCGTCCCCGAGAGCGCTGGCCGTGATTGTCCAGCCGGCCGCTGTGGCGGTGGCGGTGCCGAGCCGGGTGCTCCCCTCGAAGAGTTCGACGGTCGCGCCGGCTTCGGCGGACCCGGTGAACGTTGGGGTGGCGTCGGCCGTGACGC
This sequence comes from Gemmataceae bacterium, assembly GCA_046350095.1. Classification (GTDB taxonomy): domain Bacteria; phylum Planctomycetota; class Planctomycetia; order Gemmatales; family Gemmataceae; genus Urbifossiella. The sequence goes on along the minus strand of JAXMBA010000004.1, from coordinate 729,607 downwards.
CGTCAGCCGCGCCGGTGTCGCTGGCCGGGTCGAGGGCGGGGCTGCCGACGGCGGGCGGTACGGTGTCAAGTGTCACCGCGTTGTCACCGCCCGCGGACCCGGCGTTGAGGTTGCTGGCCACGTCCGTGACGACTCCGGCGGGGACGGTGAGTGTGACCAGCCCGTCGGCCGAGAGGCCGGACACGGTGACGACGAACGATTGTCCGTCGCCGCTGACACCCACCGCCGCCCCGGCCGCGCCCGGCCCGTTGAGCTGGACGCCGCTCGGCCCGAACCGGACGACCGGTTCGCTGAACGCGACCGCAAACCGGACCGGCTGCGAGTTGGTGACCGCGGCTTGCCCGGCGGCGCGGGCGACGGTGACGGTCGGGGCGGCGGCGTCCACGGTCAGTACGCGGCCCGTCGCCGGCAGCACCGGCGTGTTACCCGCGGTGTCGGTGACAGTGGCACCGGCCTTGAGCCGCAACTGGAGCGTGCCGCCCGACGTCGGAGTGACCGCGAGCGTGAACCGCTTGCCGCCGCTGATGGTGGTTTCGGTAACCGCTCCGACCGTGACGCCCGCGCTGCCGGCGTTCTCGAAGTTGCCCGCCGTCAGCGTGCCGAGCACGCCGCCGGCGTCGAGTACGTCCACGGTGAACGTGACCCCGACGTTCAGGGCCACGACCCCGTCGGCGTCGCCGTCGGTGATCGATACGGTCGGCCGGATGTGATCGACGGTCGTAAAACTGCTCGCGGCGGGGAGCCCGCCGACGGCGTTGCCGGCCCCGTCGGAGATGACGGTATTCGCGCCCAGCACCAGACCGAGGGTTCCTTCCCCGCCGCCGGTGGCGACGGTGACCGTGAACAGGCCAGCCGTCACGGGCACGATGCTCAGGATGGCAGCACCCGGGGCCGTGCCGGTGACGGCGAAGAAGTCGAAGCCGCCGGCTGCGTCAGTGTCCACCCCGAGTACGTCTTCGCTGAAGCCGACGGTAAACGCGACCGTCGCCGCGTTCGTCGGACCGACGACGACCGGCGTAATGGTGACGGTCGGGGCCGCGACATCGACGGTGAAGGTGGTGCCGGCGTCCGCCGCGAGCGGGTTACCCGCGGTGTCCGCGATTCCCGAGCCGCTTGCCCTGAGGGTGAGGACGTATCCGCCCCCAGCGGCGGTGAGCCCGGTGAGGTTGCCGAGGGTGTAGGCGGAGCCGCCACCCGACAGCTGGGCGGCGGACAGGTCGAGTGCGAACCCGTCGCGGGTCAGGGTGAAGTCGGCCGCGTCGAGGCCGATCACGGCCTGGTCGAACGTTACGGTGATGCCGCCGACGGGGATGTTCCGCAGGGCCGGCGTCGGCGCCACGACAGTGGCGACCGGCGGGGTGCGGTCGAGGTCGTACACCTCGCCCGTGAGACCGCCCGCGACGAGGGTGTTGCCCGCGGCGTCGGTCGCGCTCGCGGTCGGTCTGAGGTCCAGCCGGAGGGTACCGCTGCCGCCGCCGGTGTTCACCAACACCGTCCAACTCGCGCCGCCGCCGCCGACACTCGTGATTGACGCCCCGCTCAGGCCGGCGGTGACGAGGGCAAAGTCGCCCGCGTCCACGCCACCGACGGCTTCCGAGAAGGTCACAGCGTAGCCGACCGACGAGGCATTCGTGGGTGTCGAGCCGAGGCGGGTGATGCCCGTGACGAACGGTGCAGTCAGGTCGATCGTGATCGTCTGGGAGGAGACGGCGACCGTGGACAGGTTGCCGGCGGCGTCGGCCGCGGCCCCGGCAGTCACGATGATGCCGACCGTCCCGTCGGCGGTCAGGCCGGACACGGCGACGAGGTACGTCCGGTCGTCTCCGCTCGGGTTCGTTACGGACTTCGTGGCGGTGGCGACCCCGCCGGCCGTGCCGACGAGTGTGACGTCGGCCTCGTCGAAGCCGAAGACTGGTTCCGAAAAGGTGACTACAAACCGGACCGGCTGCTCGTGGGTGGGCGTCGTCTGGCCGGCGGCGAGTGCGATACTCGCCGCCGGGGCGGTGCGGTCGATGGTGATCGCGGCAGCAGTCGTGGACCCGGTGGCGAGCGAGTTCCCGGCGGCGTCGAGAATCGTGCCGTCGTTCAACACGTCCAGGCGGAGGGTACCGTCACCGGTGCCGGTGTCCACGGTCACGGTATAGGTGGAGCCGCTGCCGGACACCGACACCGCACCGGGCGTGATCGAGCCCGTTGTGGTGACGAAGAAGTCGGCGTCGTCTACCCCGGTAACGGGCTCGGAGAAAGTGACGGTGTAGGCGATGGTCGCGGCCGTGGTCGGGCTCGAGCCGACAGGCACGACCGAGAATACCGTCGGGGCGGTTCCGTCCCCGGTGAGCACGGTGGCATCGGTGACAGGGGCGCTGAGAGAGTTGCCGGCAAGGTCCACAACGGCTGGCGCGGCAAGCCGCAGCCGGAAGTCACCGTCACCAGTGAGGGTCACGTCGAACGTGTAGGTGGCCACCCCGTCGAAGGTGAAGTTACTAACGCCGAACGGAGCCGCGCCCGTCGTGATCGCGTTGGCCACGTCCCCGGGCGTGAGCCCGAGCACGCCGAGGCCGGTGTCGTCGGCGAAGGTGACGGTGTATCGGACCGCTTGGTTCACGCGGATCACTGCGCCCGGGGCATCGTTCGAGACCGCGACGGTCGGGGCGATGCGGTCGAGAGTGTAGACCGCGCCGGCGACGGTCGCCGATGCGACGACAGGCGTGAGGTTCATGTTCGACACGTAATTGAGGCCGAGGTCGCCCGTCCCGGCCGCCGGGGTAGTCGCGGTCAGGTCCCAGGCGACGGCCGGCACCGACCCCCCGACCGGAGTCGCGCCAATGATCGCGGAGCCGGCGGCGAACGACCCGACGAGAGCGAAGTTCGCGGCGGTGACACCGGACACGGGGTCGGTGAAGGTGACGCGCCAGGTGACCGGGGCGGTCGTGTTCGACACGGCCACCACCGGCGACAGCCGCGCGATGTTTGTCACCTCGGGCACGCTCACGGTGAAATCGACGGACGCGACCGGGCCGATGTTGCCGACGAAGTCCCGTCCGCGGGCCTCGACACGGTAGCCGCCGGCGGCGGGGAAGTTGGTGAACGCGAAGGCGTCGGACCAAGTCGTGGTGCCGGTCGCGACGAACCAACTGCCGGTGGGGGCGAAAGTCCCGCCGTTCCAAACCAGGCCGCCGGCCGTGAGGACACGGAACTCAACAAGTTGCACGCCCGCCCCGGCGTCGGCCGCGTTGCCGGCGAGGCCACCCCACCCGGAGGCGGTGACCGTCGAGCCCGCGGCCGGAGCGTTGATCGTGACGGTCGGCCCGGTCGCGTCCAGGGTGAAGGACGCGGTGGCGGGCGTTCCCAGGTTCCCGGCCACGTCGCGGGCGGTCGCCGCGAGGGTGTATGTCACACCGTCCGTGAGGTCAGCCGGGTTGAAGCTGTACGACCAGGCGCCGCCGGCGATGGAGGCCAGTACGGACGCCGGACCGCTGACGAACGCAGTTCCGTCCCACACCAAGCCGTCGGAGGTGCGGGTCAGAGTCAGGCTCACGCTTGCGACGCCAGACGCGGCGGCGCCGGGATCGGCAGTAGTGCCTGTGAAGCCGGTGAAACCGACCGGATTCACAAACGACCCTGCAGCGGGGGTCGTAATCGTCTGCTGTGGGACGGTTGCGTCCCACGTGAACGATGTGCTACCAGGTGTAGCCTGAACATTCCCGGCGCCGTCGGTCGCGGTGCTCGTGAGGGTGTACGTCACCTCGTCCGCAAGGGCGGTAGCGGGGAGCGGGTAGGACCACGAGCCGGCCATTACCGTAGCGGCGACGCTCGTGGAGGCCGCCTGCCAGCTGCTGCCGTCCCAGAAGAACCCGTCCGACGACCGGAAGATGCGGACCGCGACGCCAGCGACGCTCGAACTGCCGGTATCGCTTACGGTGCCCGCGATCTGACTCGACGCCGGCCAGGCGACCGGCCCGACGTACGCGGCGACCGGTGTCGTGATCGTGGACGTCGGAGCAACGTCGTCGAAGCCGAACGTCCCCGACGCGGGGCTGCCCTGCGTATTTCCGACGGCGTCCACGGCGGCGGCGCTGACGGTGTAACTGACGTCGTGCGCGAGTTGGGCCGTCGGCACTGGCAGGGACCAACTGCCGCCGGCCGGTGCCACCGTGTTAGTAACCGCCCCGGCGACCCAGGTCTGGGTTGTCGCGTCGTAGTTGAAGCCGTCCGAGGAGCGCGTAACAACCACGTACACAGCGGCCACGCCCGCCGGGCCGGTATCTGTCGTCACACCGCCGACGCTGCCGGGCCAACCGCCGGGGCCGAATACGCTCGACGCGAGGGCGACGGTCGCGGCGGCCGGGGCGGCGTCCCACTGGTAAGCAATCGCTGTGGCCGTGCGGTTGTTCCCGGCGGCGTCGGTCGCCGAGCTGTTGATCGTGTAAGTCAGCCCGGTGTCCTGAGCCGTGGGAGGGAAGGGGACCGACCACGTCGTGCCAATCACAGTCGCGGCGAGAGTGCCGCTGCCCGCCCAGGCGAACCCCGTCCAGAACAGTAAGTCCGACGACCGACGGATGGTGACAGACACCGACGGCACCGTGCCGCCCAACGCGTCGGCCGCGGTGCCGCTGACGGAGCCGCCGTAGCCGGCGGGGCCGACGACGCTGCCGTTGGCGGGGCTGATTGTGGCCACGGCCGGTGCAGTCTTCAGGACGGTGAATGCCTCCCCGGTCGTGAACCCGACGGCGAGCGGGTTGCCGGCCGCGTCAGTGATGCCGCCCGCCGCCGAGACGTCGAGCCGTATCGTCCCGTCGCCGCTGCCGGTCGCCACGGCTACGGTGTACGTCCGGGCGTTCACCGGCGTCACCGAGGTGACGCTGGCTCCCGACAGGGTGCCCGTGGTGCTCAGGGTGAACGCGCCGAGCGCCGGGGTGCCCACGTCCTCGTCAAAGGTCACGGTGAACGGCACCGACGCGGCACTCGTCGGGTTCGCCCCAGCTCGCACTATGCTGGTGACCGATGGCGCCGTGTTGTCCACGATGAACGTGGCGCTCGGGCCGGCGGACGGGGCCGGGTTGGTGGCCCCGTCCGTGGCGGTGTTCGCCGCGATCGAGATTCCGAGCGTTCCGTTCCCCGTGATGCTGGTCAGCGTGACCGTCCGGGTGTTGCCGCTACCGGTCACCCCGATGGTCGCGGTCACGCCGCCGGTCGGGTTCAGTGTCACCTGTCCCGGAACCAGGCTCGCAGTCACCCCGTTCGCGTCGGAATAGGTGATCGTGAAGGACACCGGGCCGCCGCGGGTCAGCGTGACGGACGGCGCGCCGATAATCACGGTAGGGGCGGTGCGGTCGAGGATGAAACGCTCGCCGCTGGTGAAGGTCGTCGCCAATGCGTTCCCGACTGCGTCCGTGATCGACAGACTGGCCGGAACGTCGAGCCCCAGGTCGCCGTCGCCGCTGCCGGTGTTCACGTCCACGAGGTAGGTGGTCGGGCCGCCCGTCACCGGGCTGACGACGGAAAGCCCCGTCAACGTCGCCCCCACGGGCGTGAATCGGGCCGGCGAGACCCCCGTTACGGCTTCGCTGAACGTGACCGAATACCGTACCGTCGCCGCGTTCGTGAGGGCGCTTCCCACTCGCGTCACGGCCGTGACCGTCGGGGCCGTGTTGTCGACAGTCACGACCGTACTCGGGCCGGCCGCCGTCGCCTGGTTGCCGGCCGCGTCCGCTGCCGTGCCTGGCGGCAGGCTGATGCTGAGGGTGCCGTCGCCCGTGATGCCCGTCAGCGTCACCGTCCGCGTGCTGCCACTGCCGCTCACGGTCACCGTCGCGTCCGCGCTGCCGGTCCGGTTCAACTGAACCTGTGCGGCCAGCAGCGTAAACGGGATGAGGTTCGCGTCGGCGTACGTGACCAGGAACGACACCGGGCCGCCGGCCGTGAGCGTCGCGGAGGGCGGATCGATTGTGACGGCCGGGGCCGTCCGGTCGATCGTGAAGACCTCCCCGGCGGCGAACGGCGCCACAGCGTTCCCGGCCGCGTCGCGCACGGTGGACGCTGGGGGCACGTCCAGGCTTAGGGTGCCGTCGCCCACGCCCGCGTTCACCGTCACCGTGTAGACGGTCGGGCCGCCGGTCACGCTCCCCACAGACACCCCGGACAGTGTCCCGGTCGTCCTCGTCGTGAACGGCGTCGCGCCGAGACTCACCGCCTCGCTGAACGTCACCGTGTACTGCACCGTCACCGCGTTGGTCACGCCCGCGGCCCCGACCCGCATCACGCTGAAAACCGTCGGCGGAGTGTTGTCCACCTCAACGGTCGCACTCGGCCCGGCGGCCGGGGCGGTGTTACCGGCGTTGTCGGAAGCCGTGCCCGCCGCAAGGCTGATGCCGAGGGATCCGTTCCCGGTGATGCCCGTGAGCGTCACCGTTCGGGTGTTACCCGAGCCGGATACGCCGACCGTCGCGGACACGCCGGTCGCATTCAACGTCACGTCGCCGGGGGCCAGTGTGATCGCGTCCGCCCCCGAGTACGTGACGGTGAACGTCACCGGCCCGCCCGCGGTCAGCGACACGGACGGGGCGCCGATCACGACCGTCGGGGCGGTCTTGTCCACGGCGTAGTCGGCCGTGGTCACGCTCGTCGGCAGGTTGATGAGGGTCGGGCTCACGCCGGCGGCGCTGGTCGCGTTCAGACGAAGCGTGCCGTCGCCGGTGCCGGTCGAGGCGGTGACCGTCCACAGAGTCGCGGGTGCCCCACCAACGGGAGCGACCGACGTGATCCCCTCGCCGGTGAGGCTGTTCGAGAGGTCCGTTAATGTGAAGTTTGTGTCGGTTAACCCTGACACTGCCTGGCTGAACGTAACCGTCCAGCTGACCGCCGCGGCGTTCGTGTCCGGCCCGGCCGTGCGGACGATCGACGACACGCTCGCCGACGGCGCGACGACCACGCTGTACGCCCGGCTCCCCGCCCGGCCGGCGCCGTTCGTCGCCGTGACGGTGAAGTTGAACGTGTTAGCCACGCTCGGCATGCCGGTAATGGCGCCACTGTTCGCGTCCAGCGTCAACCCGTCGGGGAGGGCGCCGGTCGATACGGAGAACAGGTACGGAGCGACGCCGCCGGCGACGGTGACGGTTTGGCTATACGCCACGCCCTGAGTGCCATTCGGGAGGCCTGCCGGGCTCAGGACGAGCGGTACGACGAGGGTGTAGGAGCGGGTGCCGGTGCTACCGAAGGCGTCGGTGGCCCGCACGGTGAAGTTGTAGGTGCCCGACAGCGTCGGGGTGCCGGTCAGGGCGCCGGCGCCGGACAGGGTTAGCCCGTCGGGCAGGGCACCCGCGCTCACGCTGAAGGTAAACGTGTTGCTCCCGCCGGAAGCAGTAATGGTCTGGTTGTAAGTCGTGGAAAGAACCGGGTCCGGGAGTGTCGCCGGCGTGACCGTGATCGCGGCCGAGTTGACGGTGAGACTCACCTCGTTCGTCATGGCGCTTCCGGCACCGTTCGTGTACACGGCCCGGTACAGGTTGCCACTGAGGGACACGGTGGAACCGGTGACGGTCAGCGTGTTCGTGTCCACGCCGCTGTAAACGCCGGTGTTGGACAGGTCGGTGAAGCTGCCACCGGGCACCTTGACCTGCCAGATCACGCCCGGCGTTGGCGACCCGCTCGCGGCTGCGGTGAATGTCGCGTTACTTCCCGCGGTCACCGTTTGGTTCGACGGCTGAACGGTAATGTTCGGGGCGACCGCGCTGCCTGGGGAGGACGTGACAACGATGTCGTCGATGCCGACCCACTCGTCATTCGAGGCCGCGTCAGTCGTGATGATGCGAACTTGAACGTTCGGCTGATTGTCCGCGTCGCTCGGTAGGGTGGCGCTGACCGGGGTTACCAGAACGGCGGCGCTAATTTGGGTGGCGTCGGGGACATACCCGGCGGGCAGGTTAATGAAGTTACCCGATGTCCCCACACGGTACTGAAGTGCGATCTGTTGGTTCGCGCTGTCCGTAGACCCTTCGATGTCGCGGAGATTGTACGCGACGTTGATACTCGTCCGGCCTAGCGTGTTTAAGTAAATGACTATGTAAGGCGCCTTCGCAGTGCCCGACCCGGCGAGGGCGACGACCGGGTCTGCGATGTGGAATTCGGTCACACCGCCGGTCGTGAAGGTGTTAGGGTTGGTCTGGTTCGCGTTTACGTCGAGAACGGGGGTGCCGGTCCCGACGACGAGTTGCGGGTCCGCCCCGGTCCCGGTCGCGAGCCCGTCCCCGCGATATCCCTCGATACTTGGCACGCCGGACCAATCGTCGTTGGTCGAGATAAGTCCGATGTTCGTCCAGTCCTGAGTAAAGTTGCCGGCACTCAGGTTGAACGGCGTTGCATCTGGTACGTCCCGTGCCTCAAGGGGTTCCAATTCAAGAACATCGTTCGGGGTTGACGAAGTGCGGGTGCGGCGCATGGGTGGTGCCACTCCGGGGTGCGGCAGCGTGGTGGGTTGTCTTGATCGGCCAGTGGTCAAGTAAGTCCGGCCGCCCGCGAAGGGGAGAGCGAGGGCGGTTAACGATCCGTGTCGTGTTTCGGTAAAGTGATGATAAAAAGGACCGACCACGCGCTTAAGGGTGACTTTGCCGTTTCGCCCAATTTTTACCGCACGACAGCCGGCAATTCCGACACAAAGGCTGAGAAATGAAACGACTCCGAGGGGTTGCCTCGGAGTCGTTAAGTTGCGGGGGCGGGAATTGAACGCCGCGACCTGCAGGTTATGAGCCTGCCGAGCTACCACTGCTCTACCCCGCACTCTCATCTTAAGTTCGGGGCCGCGAGAGTCAAGCCGGCCAGGCGGTTATTTTCGGCCCCGCCGGAAAACGCGGCCGGGCCGCGGGGTGCACCCGCGGCCCGGTGAAGAACCGACACTCGTCTTGGCGTTACTTCGCTTCGGCTGCCGCGACCGCCACCGAGGGCTCGGCCGTCGGGGCAACTTTCGTGGCGTCGAAGGTCAACTTCTTGTCGCCCTCGACATCCGCCACGCGGACGGTGATGGTGTCGAGCCCGTGGAACGAGCCCTTCAGCAGCTCCTCGGACAGCATGTCCTCGAGGTGCTGCTCGATCGCCCGCCGCAGTGGCCGGGCGCCGAACTCCAGGCTGCTCCCCTTCTCGATCAGTAGTTCCTTCGCCTCCTCGGTCACGACCAGGGTGAGCTCCTTCTCCTTGAGCCGCTTGGCGACCTTGCCCAACTCCATGTTCACGATCGCCTTCAGGTCGTCCTTGGTGAGCGACCGGAACACGATTATGTCGTCGAGGCGGTTCAGGAACTCGGGGCGGAACTCCTTGTCCATCCGGCCGCGCAGTTTCTTCTGCATGTCCTGGTAGCTGGCCTCGTCGTTCTTCCGCACGCCCTTCGTGAACGGGCTACTCAGGTCGTCCGACGCCACGATCGTCTCGGCCCCGATGTTCGTGGTCATGATGAGCATGGTGTTCTTGAAGTCGATCACCCGGCCCACGTTGTCAGTCAGCCGGCCCTCCTCCATGATCTGGAGCAGCATGTTCCACACGTCCGGGTGGGCCTTCTCGATCTCGTCGAGCAGCACCACCGAGTACGGCTTTCGGCGGATCTTCTCCGTCAGCTGGCCGCCCTCCTCGTAGCCGATGTAGCCGGGCGGGGCGCCGACCAGCCGGCTGACGTTGTGCTTCTCCATGTACTCGCTCATGTCCAGCTGCACGATGTTGTTCTCGTCGCCGAACATGAACTTTGCCAGCTGCTTGGCCAGCAGCGTCTTCCCAACACCGGTGGGGCCGGCGAAGATGAACGAGCCGATCGGCCGCTTCGGGTCCTTCAGGCCCGCGCGGCTCTTGCGCACGGCCTTGGCGATGGCCTTGATCGCCTCGTTCTGGCTGATGACCGCGTTGTGCAGCTCGGCCTCCATGTTCAGAAGGCGGCGCGTCTCGTCCTCGCCGACCTTCTTGAGCGGCACCCCGGTCATCTTGGACACGACCTCGGCGATCACCTCCTCGTCCACGACGCCGTCGGTCTCCTTGGCCTTCTCGCGCCACTCCTTGGTCGTCTGCTCCTTCTTCTTGCGGAGCTTCTCGGCCTGGTCGCGGAGGTGGGCGGCCTTCTCGAAGTCCTGCTCCATCACCGCCGCTTCCTTCTCCTGGTTGAGCTTCTCGATCTGCTCGTCCAGTTCCTTCAGGTCCGGCGGCCGGGTCATGGCCTTGAGCCGCACGCGGGCGCCGGCCTCGTCGATCACGTCGATCGCCTTGTCCGGCAGGCAGTGGCCGCTGATGTACCGCTCGCTCAGCTCGACGGCGCTCTTGAGAGCGGCGTCGGTGATCTGGACGCGGTGGTGCGCCTCGTAGCGGTCGCGGAGCCCCTTCAGAATCTCCACGGCCTCCGCCATCGACGGCGGGTTGACGATGATCGGCTGGAAGCGCCGCGCCAGCGCCGCATCCTTCTCGATGTACTTGCGGTACTCGTCGAGCGTGGTGGCGCCGATGCACTGGATCTCGCCGCGGGCCAGCGCCGGCTTGAGGACGTTGCTGGCGTCGATGGCGCCCTCGGCTCCGCCGGCGCCGACGAGAGTGTGGAGCTCGTCGATGAACAGCATCGTGTTCTTGGCGCGTCGGACCTCGTTCATCACGGCCTTGATCCGCTCCTCGAACTGGCCGCGGTACTTCGTGCCGGCGACCATCATCGCCAGGTCCAGCACCACGATCCGCTTGTCGCGGAGGAGTTCGGGGACGTTCTGGTCCACGACGAGTTGCGCAAGCCCCTCGACGATGGCCGTCTTGCCGACGCCGGCCTCGCCGAGCAGCACGGGGTTGTTCTTCTGCCGGCGGGACAGAATCTGGATGACGCGCTCGATCTCATTGGCCCGGCCGATGACCGGGTCGAGCTTGCCGGTGCGGGCGAGCTCGGTCAGGTCGCGGCCGAAGCTGTCGAGCGCGGGGGTCTTGCTCTTGGTGCGCGACGAGCGCTCGCCGCCGCTGCCGCCCTCGCCGCGGCCCTCGCGCCCGCCGCCCTCGCGGCCGCCGCGGCCGCCCTCGTTCTCGCTCTCGTTCGGCATGTTGTGCCCCAACAGGTTGAGGACCTCCTCGCGGACGTCCTCGAGCTTGAGACCCAGGTTCATCAGCACCTGCGCCGCCACGCCCTCCTGCTCGCGGAGCAGGCCGAGGAGGAGGTGTTCGGTGCCGACGTAGTTGTGGTTGAGGTTCCGGGCCTCCTCGACCGAGTACTCGATGACCTTTTTGGCCCGCGGCGTGTGCGGCAGGCGGCCCATCACCACCTGGTCGCCGCCGGGGCCGTGCTGCACGATCTTCTCGACCTCGAGCCGGATCTTGCGGAGGTCGATGTCCAGGTTCTTCAGCACGTTCGCGGCGACGCCCGAGCCTTCCTTCACCAGCCCGAGCAGGACGTGCTCGGTGCCGATGTACTCGTGGTTGAACCGCTGGGCCTCCTGGTTGGCCAGCTGCATCACCTTTCGGGCGCGGTCCGTGAAGCGTTCATACATCGAGCCGTCTCCGGAGGTCGGCCGCGGGGCCGTCGTCTGTCCCCATCCTATGCGCGGCGGCCCGGGCCATCAAATCCGCGTCCGGCGATGGATCGACCCGGGTTGGAGGGCCGACGGGGCGACAAGGATTCGGCGCGGCCCGGGCGCGGGAAAGGGGCGTCTGGCCGCGGAACATTCTAGCCGTCGTTCGGGGCGAATCAAGGCGACCGGACGGCCGCCCGGCGCACTAGAACAATGGCCCGCACCGCTCCGAGGACCGCCGATGAGCACAGACCCCAACCCCCCGTGGCAGCCGCTCCCCGAGTACGAGCGCCGCGTGCTCGGCGTGCTGGTCGAGAAGCAAAAGACGGCCAAGACCGCCGACGCCTACCCGCTGACCCTCAACTCGCTCACCACCGGCTGCAACCAGAAGAGTAATCGCGACCCGGTGCTCGACCTACTGGAGGACGAGGTCGAGGAGGTGCTGTCGTCGTTGCAGAAAAAGGGGCTCGTGAACCGGCTCACGGGCGGCCGCGTGGACAAGTTCCGGCACCTGCTCTACGACGTGTGGACGAGCAACGGCCCCCAGCTAGCCGTGCTCGCGGAACTGTTGCTTCGTGGCCCGCAGACGAAGGGCGAACTCCGCGGCCGCGCCAGTCGAATGGCCGCGATCGACACGCTGGACGACCTGGAGGAAGTCCTGAAGCCGCTGGCGGAGCGGAAGCTGGTCGTCTACCTCGGCCCTCCGGACCGCCGCGGGGCGCTCGTGACGCACGGCTTCCACGGGCCCGACGAGGCGGCGAGCCTGTCGGCGCGGCAGGCGCATTCCCCCGCGGAAGCCGAGCCGCCGCGGGCAAGTGCTCGCGTGGAGGCGGGCGGGCTAGAAGCGGAGATTGCGGCGCTGAAGCGGCTGGTCTCAGAACTGACGACGCGCGTCGCGGTGCTGGAGAACCGCGGCTCCGGCTCACCGGCAGGATTGAATCCGCCGCAGTAGTTGCTGCTCGAGTGCGAAGTCGCGGCCCACCCGAAACCAGCCCGTGCCGGTCGTCGGTGCGGCCGCGGCGGCCGGGATCACTTCCAGCCCGCGGTCCACCGTCGGCGCCTCCTGGAAGACCGCCCCAACTGACTGCCGGCTCGGACGCGGCAGGTCTTCCAACTCCTTCTCCACGACCACCTCGACGAGGTAGCCGCCCCGCTCACCCGTGCGGATGGTGACGACGGCCGTTTGGCGGATGGTCTGGAGCGTCGCCAGCAGTCGCTCGCGTGGGTCGGGGTTGCCGCCCTTCCAGATTTGTTCGAAGCCCGGGGCGATCCGCGGCGTGGTAATGATGACGCCGGCGTGCGGGTTCGCCGCCGCGATCTGGAAGTAGTCGTCGACCACCTCGATGCACTTCTCGAACACCTCGCGGTACGACGCAGCGGTCGGCTGGCCCGGCGACACGAGAACGGGGTTCTCGCAATCGTCGCGCGAGCCGCGGACGGCGGTCGGGTTGTCCGCGGGCGGGGCGGTGGCGCACCCGGTCAGGCACACGGCCGCCGCCCAGCCGAGCCACACGCCCCTGGCCATGAAGTTCCCCCGTACCGTCCCCGGAATCCGGCGTATGCCGTCCGACGGGGCGGGCGTCAATCCCGACCCACGCTCCGCGCGGAAGTCAAGCGGCGAACCGGCCCCACGCGGCACTTTGACCGAGATTATTGTTTCCGCCGCGCCCCCCACCGGGTCGCGGAAACAAGTGTGTTCGTCACTCCGACGAGTATCTCGAATCGCGCGTCGGGAGGAATTCCGCCGACCCGCCGCTTGCGGGGTTGCACCCGCGCCCCTAGAGTCAGCAGCACCCACCGGACCGGCTCTCCGATGTCCCGCCTGTTCCGCACCCTCCGGCGCCTCACGCGACCCGCACTCGCGGCCGTGCTGGTGCTGGCGCAGGCGGTCGGCGCGTTCGGCTTCCCGGTCCTGTCCTCGTCGAAGGTGAAGCCGTGCGGGTGTGTCGTCGCCTGCGGGACGAAGCCCGATTGCTGCTGCACGATACCGCCTCCGCCTCCGCCTGAGCCGGAACCGGAGCCGCCGGTCTGCCCCAAGTGCAGAGCTCGGGAAGTCCCCAAGCCCGTCGCCGACCCGCTGGCGTGGGTGGCGGCGTGGAAAGCCAAGCAGTGCCGCGGTGAGTCGCCGGCTGGCGTCCTCGCCGAACTGCCGGCCGTGCCGCCGTCCGAACCCGACGCCTCACTCGCGTTTCCAACTCCGTCCGCGTTCCCACCGCCGGCCGACGCCGGGGAACAACACTTCGTCACCGACCCGTCCGACCCTCCGCCGCGCGGCTGACCCCCACCCGCCGCGTTTCGCCCCTGCCGTTCCGTACCCCGGCGCGCCAGCGCGCCGCTTCCCGCACCGTCGCATTGCATCCCGTGAGGGGGTCTGTCGTGTTCCGCCGCCGCGCCTTTACACTCATCGAACTCCTGGTGGTGATCGCCATCATCGCCATCCTGATCGGCCTACTCCTGCCCGCGGTCCAGAAGGTCCGCGAGGCCGCCGCCCGTGTGAAGTGTCAGAACAACCTGAAGCAGCTCGGGCTGGCCATGCACAACCACCACACCGCGCTCAACACCTTCCCGCAGGGCCGCAACGCCTACCCGAAGGTCGTGTCCGCCCCGGCCCGGCTGCTCGCCTACGTCGAGCAGGAAGCGCTGCAGAAGCTCATCGACCCGGACGGCACGCTGGCCGTCGGCGGGCAGAACGACCTGGCCGGGAAGAACCGCGTCACGCTGCTGGTGTGTCCGAGCGACCCGTCGAACGGGCAGGTGGCCGGGTCGGCGTACTTCGGCACCAACTACGTCGCCTGCAACGGCACCGGCGGCAGCTTCGACTCGGCCGGGAACATCACCGCGTACACGAAGATCGGCGACGGCAACGGCGTGTTCGCGCAGACGCCCGTGCGCATCGCCGACATCCTCGACGGCACGTCCAACACGGTCGCGTTCAGCGAGAGCATCCTCGGTAACGGTCAGGCGGTAAGCGGGCCGCCGACCGACACCCGATTCGTGGTGCTAGAGGTCGCTGGCGGGAACGACCCCACCCCGGCCGACTGCGACGGCGGGAACGGCGTCTGGAACCCCAGGCGGAACGAGCAGTGGATCAACGGGCACTTCGGTAACACACTCTACAACCACTACTACACCCCGAACCCCCGCGGGAAGTGGGACTGCGGCAACGGCAGCCACAACAAGGGGCTCGCCCCCGCTCGCAGCTTCCACACCGGGGGGGTCAACGCGCTCCTGGCCGACGGAAGTGTCCGCTTCGTCACCGACTCCGTGGACCTGCTCACCACCTGGCGTCCGCTCGCCACCCGGGCTGGCGGCGAGGTGGTGTCCGGCTTCTGACGGGGAGATCGCCCACTCACGAATGAGTGGGCGATCTGAACACTATTCATCCCACGAGTTGAACCATGTCGCGTTACGTGTTCGTTCTCGCGGTCGCGTGCGCAGCGGCGGTCGCGGCCTTGGCCCACGACACGTGGGTGCAGACGAACACCCACATCGTCCGTACGGGCGACGCCGTCCACGTCGACCTGATGCTCGGCAACCACGGCAACGACCACCGCGACTTCAAGATCGCCGGCAAGCTCGCCGCCGCGTCCGTCGGATCGTTTGTGGTGTACGGCCCGGACGGCAAGCACTTCGATCTACGGCCGGACTTGGTGGACCTCGGCTACGCCCCGAAAGAGGGGTTCCACACCGCGAAGTTCAGCCCCACGGTGCCCGGCGTGTACGTCGCAGCGCAAACCTCCGACACGGTGGTGAACCACGGCAAGTTGGTCCGCTCGGTCCGCAGCGCGAAAGCGTACTTCCTGGCGAGCCCGAGCCTGGATAAGGTCCGCGACGACTGGGGCGGCTACGACAAAGCGATCGGCCACCCGCTCGAACTGGTTGCGGTGAAGAACCCCGTCGCGCCGATGGGGCCAGGCACGCCGATCCGCGTGAAGTTGGTCCACTTCGGCAAGGCGCTGCCGGGGGTGAAGGTGAGCTTCGTGCCGCGCGGGGTGACGCTGAAGGAGGGCGACGACCCCGAGTACGAGCGCGTGACCCCGGCCGACGGCGTGGTGTCGTTCACGCCGAAGGCAGGGAACTACTACCTGGTGGTGGCGCATCACACGGTACCGGCGCCGGCGGGCGAGACTGGCTACGAGGAGGTGAAGTACGCCGCGACGCTGACCGTCTTCGTGCCGGACCGCTGCCCCTGCTGCGCGGAGTGAATCCGGCTACGGCGCTTGCGGGGTGCCGCGCGCGGGCGTACCATCCTCCCCAATCGCCCCGCGAGCCGCCCGATGGCCTTCTTCCGCAGGAACCCCCCACCCCCGCCGCCGGACCCGCGCTGGGCCCGGGCGATGGAACTGTTCCGTGCGGGTGACGCCGAGTTCGTCGACGCCCTCCGCGGCATCCACGAGTCGAAGGCGCTCACGGTGTTCGCCGAGACGTGGTACACCGACCCACGCATCGAGGCCCGCTGGCTACTGCACCGCTACCTCGCGCAGCCGCTGACCGTCGCCGCCCACAAGCCGCTCGTCAAGCGCGTCTTCAAGTTCGCCGAAGCCGCCGGCGACGATGCCACGATGGCCCGGTATCTGGTGGCGTTCGACCGCTCCGTTCGCCGCGGCCTCCGGCGGCCGGACGCGGTCCCTCCTGCTGCAGTTTTGTTCACGTCGCGGACGCGGAACTACCTCCGCCGCCGGGCGTGGCGCTACTTCCGCAAGCTCGGCCGCAACGCCCCCGAGCGCTACCTGCCGGCCGTGTGCTACGCCCTGAAACAGTACACCGACGCCGACGTCCCCGACGGTCGCGTGCTGCTCGACAACTGGGGGCTGGTCCACATCCTGTTCCACTTCTCGCCGGTGCTGGAGGCGAAACCCTCCGGCTGGCGGTTGGCCGCGACCGGCACGCTCGCGAAGCTCCAACCGGAACCGATGTTTCGCAAGTTGTGGCTCAAGTCGTCGGAGCCGGCGTTCGAACTGTTGACGGCGAACTGTGGTACCGTCCGCCAGTGGGCCATCGCGTGGCTCCGCAAGAACGCACCCGACCGACTCACCCGCGTGACGCTCGAAGAACTCCTGCACTGGCTGCAACTGCCGTACCCCGAGCTGAACGACCTCGCCGCCGACCTGATCGAGAAGGTGCCTGGGCTGGACGCGATCCCGGTCGAGCGCTGGCTGGTGATCCTCGACGCCGCCAAGCCCGAGGTGCTGGACCGCATCGCCGGGCTGATGCTGAAGGTGCTCAAACCGGCGCGGGTGGGCTTCGCCGACGCCGTCCGCCTGGCGATGGCCCGGCCGATCCCGGTGGCCCGCCTCGGGCAACACCTGTTGACGGACAAGCGGCCGACGACGCCGGACGAGGTACGGGCGGTTTTCGGGCTCCGCGACGCGGAGGCCGAGCCGCTGCGGCCCGCGCTCGTCGCCTGGGCCTGCCGCGTGCTTGGCGAGCGGCCCGACTTCCAGCCGACGTGGGTGCTCGAATACCTCGACGCCCGCCACGAGGACGTGCGCGAGGCCGGCTGGGACTGGCTGCAGACCGACGACCGCGCCCGCGAGAGCGCTGTCGTGTGGCAGCGGCTCCTGGAGTCGCCGCACGACAACATCCGCCTCCGGCTTGTCGCCATGCTCGAGGAGCGCGCCCGCGAGACCGGCGCGATCGACGCGCTGCCGGCCGACCGGGTCCGCGTCCTGTGGGCGGCCGTGCTGCTAAACGTGACCCGCGGGGGGCGGGCGAAGCCGTTTGTGGTGCGGCAGATACTCGACCGGCTGGGCCAGAAGCCCGACGAGGCGGGCGACCTGTTGCCGATCGTGGCGGCGGCACTGCGGTCGGTGCGCGGGCCGGAGTTCCGGGCCGGGCTGGCGGGCGTAGCGAGGTTCGTCGCACGCTACCCGCAGCACCGGCCGCTGATCGAAACCACCTTCCCGGAGTTGACGCTGGGGGGTTGAGCCACGGTGTCCGTCGCGGTCGAGCCTACCATGCTGCGGCGTTCCGCCGCGGTTGCGCTCGCCTGCGATTGCGTCCCCGGAGCCGTTGGTCTGTTCGCCCGACACGCCTGCCGTGCGGCGGACTGAGCCAACCTGCGTTCCCGCCGCACGGCAGGCGTGTCGGGCGTCGTGAACGTCTCCGGTCCACGGCTGAAGTCGGCCGCGGCGGGCACCGCTGATTTTCGTAGGTCGGGGCGAGGCTATGCGAGACCTCACTGCGGTTCGTATCGCGCCGATGACCCGTCGTGTCGCCCGCCCGCCCGCGCCGCGGTCTGGTCTCGCACAGCCTCGACCCGACCTACGGGATGCGGCCGGAGCCCTTATGCAGCTGTCCGTTTCCTACCGCGGTCGCAGCCAGGTCGCCCGGACGACCGTCGGCCTTGCCGTGTCGCTCGCCCCGAACCTGCGGCGTGACCGCGTCAGCTTCACCGGCACGCTCCGCCACCCGCTCCGGTTCCGCGAGGCGGTGTCGGCGCTGCACGACGTGGTGGTGAGCGACCTCCGCTTCGAGCGGAAGGACAAGACCGCTTACGAACAGTGGAAGCGCGAGGAGAAGGAGCGCGAGGGCCGCATCCGCCGCGAGGCCGTCGCCGCCCGCCGCAAGGACTTGCTCGGCGAGCTGAACAAGCCGGTGGCAGCGGGGCTGGAAGCCAGTTTCGCCCGCTGTCGCTCGCGGTACTGGGCGGCACGGCAGAAGTACAGTTCGTACCTGCAGCGCGAAGACCCGCAGCTGTGGCGGCTACTGATGCCGTGCGACCCGGTCATCACCGTCAGCCCGGACGTGGTGTTCTTCGAGTGCTTCAGCGCCGACGAGAGCAGCTACGGCTGCCTGACCGTGGACCGCGACGCCTTCGAGGCCGAGCGCGACGTGTCGCTCGGCACCACGAACGTGGACTACTCGTGGCGCCTCTACGACCACTTCCAGGAGATCCGCAGCTACCGCGAGACGCGGTTCACGATCGACCCCCTCGGCTTCGAGGTGCAGACGCAGGCCGACGCGGTGACGTACCGCGAGGAGAAGATCGAACTGCCGCCGAGCTGGCTGCGCGGCTTCTCGACGCTGCAATCCGCGATGAGCCTGCCGATGCGGCGCGTGCCGGTGAGCCGGGAAGGGGTGTACGCGATCCTGGCGTTCCTGAAGCGGAACAAGGCGAAGGCGTCGCCGCGGGCGGTGCGGTTCGAGCTGTTCCCCGGCCAGCCGACGGCCATCGTGCTGGAGCCGTGGGAGCAGCGGATCGTGCTGCATTCCACGCCGTACCAGGGCAAGCGCGCCGAGGTGATCCGCGTGTGGGGCCGCGACCGGCTGCGGGTGCTGGCCCGCCTCCTGCCGGTGCTCGACGGGGCGGACGTGTACCTACTCGGCACCGGGCTGCCGAGCTTCTGGGTGATGCGGATGGGCGAGATGCAGCTGACGCTCGGCCTGTCCGGCTGGACGACGAACGACTGGACCAGCGGCGGCAGCGCGCTCGACCAGCTGGCCCCGCCGGTGGAGCCGGCGCCGGCGATGATGAACGAGGTCGCCGCCGCGTTCCGCGAGAACACGCGCTGGACGCTCGACGCGCTGGCGGCCCGGGTGCGTGCCCCGGCGCCGGCCGTGTCCGCGGGGCTGAACAAGCTGGCGCTGCTGGGGCAGGTGATCCACGACCTGCCTCACGAGGTCTACCGCTGGCGGCAGGTGATGCCGGTGACGCTCTCCGCCGAGTTGATCGGCCCCGAGAACCCGGAGACGGTCGCGGCGCGGGCGATGAACCCGGCGCAGGTCAAGCTGACGCTCGACCACACCGACGCGAAGGGGATGCGCCACCTGGCCGGCAAGGCGGCCGGGACGAACGCCACGGTGGAGGTCACGCTCGACGCCGACCAGCGTGTCGTCGCCGGGCAGTGCAGCTGCTCGTACTTCTTCACCGGGGGCCTGCGGATGGGGCCGTGTCGGCACCTGCAGGCGATCCGGAACAAGGCGCTGAACCCCGACCCCTCCGGCGGCACGCTGGAGACGTGGTACCGCCGCTTCGCGCCGGTTGGGGTGAGATGAGACACGGGCACGGAAGCCCCTGTAAACTTGGGTCGTTGCGTCCGAGCCATACCAATGCTGCGGCGTTCCGCCGCGGTTGCAGTCGCTCGCGATTGCGTCCCCCGAGCCGTTGGTCTGTTCGCCGGGTGGAGCACCTCCACGCCGGACTGAATCGACCGGCGTCTCCGGCGTGGAGGTGCTCCACCCGGCGTCGTGAACGTCTCCGGTCCACGACAGACGTCGGGCGCGACGGCCCAGGAATCCACCCGCGCGGTGAGCGATGAGCCTGTACGACTGGATGGCCCGCCGCCCGACCCCGCCCGATCCGGAAGCGGTCGCGCCGCCCGTCTCACCGCCATCTGCGGCGGATGCACCACCCCCGCCTGCTCCCGTTCGTGGTCCCATTTCCCTACCCACCGACCCCTACGCCGCACCAGAGTTCCTGCCGATCGCCCGAATCGAAATCGTGAGCGCCGCGGCCGGCAAGAACCTGCTGGCGAACGCCTGGCAGACCGGCCGCACCAGCATCATACCGCCGGCCGACGACCCGCGCACCCGGCTCATCGACCGCGCCCTCGTCACCCACGGCCTCCTCACGCCCGAGGAACTGGCCGAGATTCACCGCGTCGGCGCCGAGTACGCGCGGCTGAAGCCGAGCCTGGAAACGCTCGCCCTGCAAGCCGGGTTCGCCGGCGAGGCGGCCGTCCAGGCGTACCGCGAGGCGAAGGAGCGACTTAAGCAGCAGAAGCGCGAGGAGAGCGCCCGCCGCAAGAAGGAGCGCGCCGAGGCCGTCCGCCACCGCCGCAACACGGACGTGATCTTCCTTGGGCGCGGCGTGTCGGGTCGGCTCCACCTGCGGCTGAGCGACCCCGACCGCCTCGCCGAGTTCGGGCTACCCGTCCTCCACGCCCCCGCCGACGCTGCCGCCGCGCTCGGGCTGAGTATCAAGCAGCTGCGCTGGCTGGCGTTCCACACCGAGGCCGCGACGCGGACCCACTACGTGAAGTTCCAGGTGCCCAAGCGATCGGGCGGCATCCGGACACTGGCCGCCCCGCACGCCACGCTGAAGCGCGTGCAGCACTGGATTCTCGAACACGTCGTGAGCAAGTTCCCGGTCACTGACCCGGCGCACGGCTTCGTCCCCGGCCGCGGCATCCTGTCGAACGCCACCCCGCACATCAGCAAGTCGGTAGTTGTGAACCTCGACCTGGCCGACTTCTTCCCGAGTGTGGCGTTCCCGCGGGTGCGGGCGGCGTTCGAGCGGCACGGCTACTCCGGCAGCGTGGCGACTGTGTTCGCGCTGCTCTGCACCGAGTGCCCGCGCACGACCGCGACCTATGCCGGCACCACCTACGAGGTCGCGGTCGGCCCGCGCGGCCTGCCGCAGGGGGCGCCCACGAGCCCGGGCCTGTCGAACCAGGTGGCCCGGCGGCTCGACAAGCGGCTCGGCGGCCTCGCGGCGAAGCTCGGGTTCGCGTTCACCCGCTACGCCGACGACCTAACGTTTTCCGGCGGCCCGGAGCAGGCCGAGAAAGTCGGCTACCTCTTGGCCCGCGTCCGGCACGTCGCCGCGGAGGAAGGGTTCACCGTCAACGAGAAGAAGACGCGCGTCATGCGGCGGAACGCGGCGCAGACGGTGACCGGCGTGGTCGTGAACGACAAACCCTCGGTGTCGCGGGAGCTGATCCGGCAGTTGCGGGCAATCCTCCACCGCGCCAGGACCGAGGGGCTGGACGCCCAGAACCGCGACGGCCGCGAGAGCTTCCGCGCCTGGCTCGAAGGCACGATCGCGTTCGTGGCGATGGTCCGCCCCGACGCGGGGGCGAAGCTCCGGGCCGAATACGATTCCTTGAAGTAATTCCTTCTCAGCGAGTAACCGATGCGTCTGCTCCTCTCCTGTGTCAGCGCCCTGTCACTCGCCGCCGGCGCCGCAGCCGACCCGCCCGCGTACCGCGTCCTGGCGCAGGACAAGGGGCACGTCGCGCTCGTCGGCAAGGACGGCAAGGTCGAGTGGGAGGTCGAGTGCAAGTACAACTCGCACGACATCCATCTCTTGCCGAACGGCAACTTCCTCCTGCACACCGGCCCCGCGACCGTCACCGAGATGACGCCGGACAAGAAGGTCGTGTGGCGGTACGAGGCGAAGCCGGTCGGCGACAACAAGGGCCGCGTCGAGGTCCACGCCTTCCAGCGGTTGCCGGACGGCACCACGATGGTCGCCGAGAGCGGCAACCGCCGCATCGTCGAGGTGGACGCCGCCGGCCAGATCGTGCGGCAAGTACCGCTGTCGGTGAAGCGGCCGGACGCCCACCGCGACACGCGGCTGGTGCGGAAGCTGCCGACGGGGAACTACCTCGTCTGCCAGGAGGGCGACGGGCTGGTCCGCGAGTACGACGCGGCCGGGAAGACGGTGTGGGAGTACGTGCTGGAGTTGGGCGGCAAGAAGGAGGCGCCGGGTCACGGCCCCGAGGGGTACGGCACGAGCGTGTTCGGGGCGGTGCGGCTGGCGAACGGGAACACCGTGATCGCCGGCGGGAACAACCACCGCGTTCTCGAAGTGGACCGCGCCGGCAAGGTTGTGTGGAGCCTCGATCAGAACGAGTTGCCTGGTGTCACGCTGGCGTGGGTTACGACGCTGCACGCGCTGCCGAACGGGAACCTGATCGTTGGCAACTGCCACGCCGGCCCGGATCAGCCGCAGCTGTTCGAGGTGACTCGGGACAAGAAAGTGGTTTGGACGTTTCGCAACAGGCAGGTATTCGGCAACGACTTGGCCGCGGCGCACCTGCTCGACATCCCGGGCGTGCGTCGCTGACCTTGCAACCGGAAGGGTGTCACTTCGGGCGGGCAAACGAACCCAGACGCCCCCACCACCCGCCGGCCGGCTTCGACTCCTCGTCGTCGTCGCCGGCGTGGTGGCCGTGGGCGTTGTGCTCGCCGTGCCGGGCGTCTTTCTTCCCCTTCTTCTCCTCGGCCTTCTCCGCCACGGGCGTGGGCTCGGACGCCTGCTTCGCCTGCACCACGACTCCCAGCACCGTCAGGCCCACCACCACGCCGTTGAGTGCGACCAGGTTCCCGCTGCTCCACGCCACGGCGTCGAATTTCAACACTTGTTCCAGGAGTAGGAGTGCCGCGTGGCCAGCGACCAGGGTGCCGATCAGGCTCGTCAGCAGCATCGTCCACAGGCGGTACAGCAGCAGCCCGAACAGGCCGCCGGACAGGAACACGGCCCACAACTCCTGCGCCTGTGGCAGTACCCACTGCACCGCCAGCCACGCCCCGATGCCGCCGGCGACGAAGGCCATCACCTTCGCCAACTCCAGGGCCATCATGCCGGCAGTGACCGCCAGGAGTATTCCGACGGCCATCACCTGCCCGCCGCTAGTCTTGCCGGCGTTCAGGCCGATCAACCCGGCCCCGAGCGTCACCCCGGCCACGACCCAGAAGCGGTGCCACCGCCAGCCGAACAGCCACAGCGCGAAGCCGAACACCCACGCCGTGCCGGCGAGGGCGCCGCTCACCCCGCGGGCTTCGGCCAGAATATCAGGGGCGATCAGGTGCATCAGACGGCCCGGGGCGTGGATGGGGTAACGGACCTTACCGGCGCCCCGGCCGGGCCGTCAAGGAGGATCGTCGGGGAACACGACACCCGAGGCGGCCGATCTCGGCGGGGTTTACGATTTGTTCCCGATGGTTTGCACCTTCACTTCGCGACGGCGGGGGCCGTCGAACTCGCAGAAGAACACGCCCTGCCAGCGGCCGAGTACCAGTTCGCCGCCGGCCACCGGCACCAAAACCGAGGGGCCTATCAGGCAGCTTTTCAGGTGTGCGTCGCTGTTCCCTTCGGCGTGGCGGAAGCCGGGCACGTCCTTCGGAATGGTCCCGTTCAGCCACAACAGCAGGTCGTGGAGCACGTCCGGGTCGGCGTTCTCCTGCACGGTCACGGCCGCGGTCGTGTGCGGCGTGTAGACGACGACAGCCCCGTCGAGCAACCGCTCCTCGCGGACGGCGCGGCGGACGTCGGCCGTGATTTCCACGAACTCGGTCCGCCGGTCGGTCCGCACGTCGATCGTCCGCATGACCCGCCCTTTCGTTGCGACCCGGCAGCCACACCCGTATTCTAACGCTGTGTCTTCCGGCGACGTGCTGTCCACGCGGGAGAGAGGTCATGGGGCGGGCGCGGCTGCTGGTTCTGACGGTCGTGGCGGTCGTGGCGGCCGCGGCTCAGCCCGCCGGCCCGCCGCCGGGGGACGTGGTCCGCCGGGCCATCACCGCCCACGGCGGGCTCGACGTGCTGAAGAAGTACCCGGCCGGCACCTCGAAGATCGGCGGCAAGGTGGGAATCAATGGCACCGAGTTCCCGTTCACCGGGTCGCTGGCGTTCGCAGTCCCCGGCAAGGCCAGGCTCGAAATGACGATCGAGGCGTTCGGACAGAAGACGACGCTGGTACAACTCGTGAACGGCGACAAGGTCCGGCAGACGGAGGCCGGCCAGCCGAGCCGCCTCGACCCGGCCGTGCAGGCCGAGTTAAAGGAGTCGGCCGTCATCCAGGAGATGTCGCTACTGTACCCGCTCCTGGACGCGGCCAAGTACACACTATCACCCGAGTTGCCCGGCACGGTCGACGGCCGGCCGGCGGCGGTGCTGCTGGTGAAAGCCAAGGGGCTGAAGGACGCCCGCCTGTACTTCGACGTGAAGACCGGCCTGCTGGCGGGTATGCGGCGCGACGGGCTGAACCCGGAGCAGAAGAAGGTGGACGAGTTCACCGCGTTCTCCGAGTACAAGGCGGTCGGCGGCATGATGGTCCCGATGCGGTCGCGGGTGAGCCACGACGGTAAGGCGTTCCTCGAGATCGTTGTGGCCGAGTATCAGCCGCTGGGGTCGATCGACGAGAAGACGTTCGCCGTGGAGTGAATGATGCCGCCGATCGTGTTCGTGGTCGACCGCCGTGAGAACGGCAAAACGCTCGCGGCCGTCTTGAAAACGCGCTACGGCCTGTCGTGGGCGCACGCCAAGCGGATGATCGAGAACCGGCACGTCCGCGTCGGCCAGCAGGTCGAGACGGACGTGGCTCGGCGGCTGAAGGTCGGCAAGAGCGTGCAGCTCGACAGCGGGATGGTCGAGGTGAAGAACGCGACCCCCACCACGACCGCGCCCCCGAAGCCGAAGCCCAAACCCGTTCCGAAGCCGGTCCGCCTCCCGGTGCAGTTGCCCGACGGCGATGGAGCTGGGTCCCTGCTCGCCGCCGAGGCCATCGTCTACGCCGACGACACGATCGTGGTCGTGAACAAGCCCGCAGGGCTGACCACGATGCGGCACAAGGAGGAGGCCGAGGAGTTCGGCCGCGGCAAGCGGTTCCTGCCGAAGACGCTCGCCGACCTGCTCCCGGCCGCGCTCGGCGCGCCGACGCGGCCGGTGACCGCCGTTCACCGCATCGACCGCGACACGTCGGGGCTGGTGGTGTTCGCCCGCACCCGCGCCGCGGCCGAGCACCTGACGACACAGTTCCGCAAGCACACCGCCGACCGCCGCTACCTGGGACTTACCCGCGGCGCCCCCAAGAGTGGCCGGATCGAGTCGCTGTTCGTGCCCGACCGCGGCGACGGGCGGCGCGGCACCTCCCGCGACTTGCTGACCGAGGACGGCAAGAAGGCGGTGACGCACGTGAAGGTGCTGGAGCAACTGGGGCCGTTCGCCGCGGTCGAGTGTCGGCTCGAAACGGGGCGTACGCACCAGGTGCGCATCCACCTCGGCGAGGCGGGGACGCCGCTGTGCGGCGAGCGCGTGTACGACCGGCCGCTGAACGGGAGGCCCTTGCCGGACCGCAGCTCGGCGGAACGGCCGATGCTGCACGCGGCCCGGCTCGGGTTCGTTCACCCCGCCACGGGCCAGGCGGTGAGCTGGGACGTGAAACCACCACAGGATTTCGCCGAAATGTGGGCGACGATGCGGCGGCGGGCGGGCGACGCGGGGTGATGCCCCCGGCTCACTTCACCAGCACGCAGAAGTTGACGTCGTATCGGGCCAGTTCCGGCCGCGCGCTCAGATCGCGGACCAGCGCGGTGGCATCCGTCTGTGACCGCGCTTCGAAACACACCGTCACGTGTAGCGGACCGGTGTGCCGCACGTCGATCCCGGTCGCCCGGCCGCGGCAGACGGCCTGCACCACCGTCTCCACCGGGTCGGCCGGCTCCTGCACCTCGTCGCCGATCTGACCCCGGGCGATCGGCCGCCGCGGTTCGTCGGCCGAGCGGAGGCGGTCGCCCGGCTGCACCCACGTCCCCGGTGGCGGCGACGTACGGTGGGTGGGGTTCGACTTCCAGCGGACGTCGTCATCGGCGGCCGCGGGCGCCGATACGGGCGCCAACGCAGGTGCCACCGCCGGCGCCGAAACCGGCGACACCGTCGGTACCGGCGGCACGAGCGCCGGCGCCGGGGTCGCCGGCATCACCGACAGTGGTGGCAGGATCGGCGGCGTGGCCGGACGACTGGCAACGGGTTCAGGCGCCCGCACTGCTGGCGGCGGCGGTAACGGGATCGGCGTGAACGGCGGCGGCGACACCGACACCCGGGCCGGCGCGGTCATCGACGGCATCGTCGGTAGCGGGAGGGGCGCCGCGGCCACTGGCTCGGCGGTCGGCGACAGCCCGAGCTTCGGCGGCGGCAGCGGGGCCGGGTTTAGCACCGGCGGTGGCAGCGTGTTGTCCGTCAGCATTGGCGTGAACGTCGGCCGCGTCGGCGTGGGCGCGATGCCGGCGTAGCTCGGCGGCTCGGTGCCGGGGCCAGTTCGGTACGGGTTCACCACCGGCACCGGGAAAGCGCCCGGGGTCGCCTTCGTCACCGAGTACCAGTTGGCCGAGGCCCGCGGGTACTGGCCGCTCGGAGCGTAGGCGTTGGCCCCCGGGGTAACGGAGCCGTAGCCGTACCACCGCCACGCCGGCGGGCCGGCCAGCACGGGGGCGCCGTTCGGTGCCTTCCCCAGGTGCGGGTCGTGCGGCGAGCGTGCGTCCGCGGGCGGCGACCCGCCCAGCGACAAGGCGGCGCTGCCGTCTTGCATCGCGAAGCCCTTGAACGCCTCGGCGCCCTTCGCCAGCGGGTTTACCTCGCCGGCCTTGAACAGCGGGGGCGGGGCGGTCAGCTTCGGCGACGCGGCCGGCGGCAGAGCCGACACCGGCCGCGGGTCGAGCGTCAGCTTGGCCGGCGTCACGCCTTTCGCGGGGGTCGTCGCGGCCGCGGTGATGAGGTTCGGATCGACCCCGGTGAGCCAGTGGTCGGGGGCGGCCTTCGCCGCGGTCGGCGGCGTGAGCGAGCGCGGGGTCGAACCCTTTCGCACGACGGGAGTCGTGGCGAGTAGGTCGTCGTCGATCGCACCACGGGCCACGACCGCGGCCGGCGGCGCGTCGCCGACGCGCGGCGGCAGGAGCGCCGCGGCGCGGGGGCCGTCAGCGGCGGCCGCTGCCGACACGGCCGAGGCCACAGCCAGCCCCGACGCGCCGCGCACCGCCCACGCCCATCGGCCGGCCTTCTGCGACCCGACTTCCATGTCCGACTCCTTCTCACGCCGGGGTCCGTCCCGGCGGCCTGTCCGTCAGCGGCGCCCGGTCCGCGGTTGCTGAACTTGTTGGTTGCCCGTCCGGGGCCGCTGCCAACCCATGCCGGCCCCTCCGACCCCGACGGCCCCGCCGACCCCGCCGACCCCGCCGGCCCCCGGGCCGTTGGGGAAGTAGCCCAGAGTGTTGTTGAACACCGTCGGGTGTCCGGCCGGCGGCAGCACGTAGCCCTCGCCCGGCTCCGGCAGCAGCAGGGCGTCGTCCGGGGTGTACTGGAACTGGAATCCCCCCGCACGCGGCCCGAACCCGCCGGCCCCGCCGGCTCCGAACATCGCCCCGCCGCCGGTGGTGCCGGGGCGGACGCCGTAG
The DNA here is from genome assembly GCA_046350095.1 of Gemmataceae bacterium. Taxonomy (GTDB): domain Bacteria; phylum Planctomycetota; class Planctomycetia; order Gemmatales; family Gemmataceae; genus Urbifossiella. The sequence goes on along the minus strand of JAXMBA010000004.1, from coordinate 702,203 downwards.
TAGTAGTTCACGCCCGGGTTGCCGCCGCGCATCAGATTCAGGTACGGGCTCAGCGGCTGCGTGCGCGGGTTGTAGATGTTCGGCATCGCGTTCTGCGGGTTGAACGTCGGGTAGCCCGGCACCCCGTAGTTCAGCCCCCCCGACGGGAACCCCGGCTGCTGGGCCGCGGCGGTCGCCGCGAGCCCAAGCAACGCGGTCGCACTCAGGAGCGTGGTTCGCACGGTGCCGTCCTCGTGGTGTTAGAAGCCGTTGTTGAACCCGTTGCCGCGGCCCTGGATCTGGTTCACCGTGCTCGTCCCGAGCAGCGTGATCCCGAACATCCGCTCGATCGGGCTCAGCATCCGGGCCAACGCGGTGTCGATCGTCACCAGCCGCTGGGCCTTCACGTACACGCGGTCGCCCGGCAGAATCTGGTAGTTCGTGAACGACTGCCCGTGCTGCGTGATGCCGACCCAGTCCACCGGCAGGATCTGCCACGGCTGGTCCGGGTGCGGGCAGCGGCGCGCCACCCAGATGTTCCGCTTGCTGGCCACCGCCGGCAGCCCGTTAATGTTGGCGATGGCGTCCAGCACCTTCTCACTCCCCTGCACGGGGAAGGGGTACACCTGCTCGCCGTAGCCGCCGCCGTCGGTGATGACGTAGTACCGCTTGCTGTTGTAAGAGATCACGTCCACGATCACGACGAGGCTCTCGGGCCGCACCCCGGACCGCGCCAGCACCTCAGACTTCAGCAGGTGCTGGCGGATCGCCTCGACCGCCTGGTCGAGCGTCAGCCCGGCGACCATCACCGAGCCCCAGAAGCCGAGCCGCACCGTGCCGTCCGGGTTCACCAGGAACGGCCCGCCGCCGTTGATCGCCTGCACCGGCAGGTCCTTCGTCGCGTCCTTCTTCACGGCCTTGCCGTCGTTGCCGATGATCGCCTTCCCGTTCGCGTCCAGGTCGTCCACCTGGGTCCGCTGCACGACCTGGATCATCAGCGTGTCGGGCGCCTCGATCACGTAGGGTGGGAGCGTGATGGGGTCGAGTTCGCGCGGCACCGCCCCGGCGGGCGGCACCGCGATCGGCGGCTGGCCGTGGACGCCGACCCCGCCACCGGGCGGCGGGCTGCCCACGCCGTGCGGGTGGAGGCACCCGGACACGCCGCCCAGCAGCGCCGCCGCGAGTAGTCCGCACGCCCCCCGCATAACGCCCCCTCCGCTAGGCTCCGCCGTCGTCACCGGGAATATCGGCGCAGCCGGACCGCGGACGTGAACGTTTCGGTCGGCCCGTCAAGTTTTGCTCAAGCCTGGCAGGGTGGGGTGGATGGGCGCCCGCCTTCCCGCGGAACGCCGACCGCCGGCCGTCGTCTCCCTCCGTACCCTAACCCTACACCACCCGCCGCCGAGCCGAGATGTCCCAACCCGACGTGGCCGCCGTCGCCGGCCGGATCATCGCCAACATCGAGAAGGTCATCATCGGCAAGAAGCCGCAGGTGACGCTCGCCCTCGCTGCGTACCTGTGCGAGGGCCACATTCTCCTCGAAGACGTCCCCGGCGTCGCCAAGACGATGCTCGCCCGCGCCCTGGCGCGCAGCGTCGGCTGCACCTTCAAGCGCCTCCAGTGTACCCCCGACCTGCTGCCCTCGGAGGTGACCGGGGCGTCGGTATTCAACCAGAAGTCGGGCGAGTTCGAGTTCCGATCCGGGCCGGTGTTCGCGCAGACGCTCCTCGCCGACGAGATCAACCGTGCCACACCGCGGACGCAGGCCGCGCTGCTGGAGGCGATGGCCGAGCGCCGCGTCAGCGTCGACGGGCAGACGTACCTCCTCAAGGCGCCGTTCCTGGTCATCGCCACGCAGAACCCCGTGGACCAGGAGGGCACCTTTCCGCTGCCGGAGGCGCAACTCGACCGCTTCCTCGTCCGCCTCAGCCTCGGCTACCCGACGATGGAGGAGGAAAGCAAGATGCTGTCGCGCCTCCAAAAGGGGCACCCCATCGACGACCTGAAGGCGGTCGTGAGTGCCGACGACGTGTTGGCGTGTCAGGAAGCGGTGCGCGGCATCTTCGTGGACGACAAGGTGAAGAAGTACGTGCTCGAAATCGTCCACGCGAGCCGCAGCCACGAGGACGTGCTGCTGGGCGGCAGCCCGCGGGCATCCCTGGCGCTGTACCGCACCGCACAGGCGCTGGCGGCGATCGGCGGCCGCGACTTCGCTTTGCCGGACGACGTGAAGAAGATGGCCCAGCCCGTGCTCGCCCACCGCATCATCCTGAAGCCCGAGAGCCGGCTGCGCAAACGGACGGCCGAGCTGGTCGTCAAGGACCTGGTGGCCGACGCCCGCGTGCCGATCACCGACCGGCAGCGCGAGACCAACACGGACGACTTCGACCGCTGACGCTCAAACCGGGGGTATTGTGTGTACGGCTCCCCCCCCGGGGGGTCGAGGCACGAATTGAGTCGATGTCACAAAAGAATGTTGGATCTACATGGCCGAGGTGGTAGGCGATCACGGAATGGAAGTGCTTGCCCGCAGGCAGCTTATGACTCGCACACTGCCACTCGCGCTCGCGCTGGCCTCGGCGACCGCGGTCGCGCCCACGACGGCCAGGCCGCCGCTGGCGGACCCCGCTGTACACGTCCTTGACTTCCCCCGCCACGACGTACTCGGCGTCCGGCACGTCTGGTTCTCCCCCGGTGGGCGGCTCGTCGCGGTCACCGGCGGGCGCTGGCTGGGAGACGTGTACGAACCGAGCTTCACACTTTGGGAGTCCGCCACAGGCCGCCACCTCTGGACGCTCCGCGGCGCGGACGCCGACGCCAGCGGGTTCTGCTTCTCACCCGACGGCAAGCATCTCGCCTGTGCCTCCGACGAACGCGGTACCGTCGTCGTCCGCGACGTGGCACGGGGGGCGGAAGTCCGCCGGTACACGCCGGCCGTGTCGGCCTGCGCGTGTTACAGTCCGGACGGCAAGTACCTCGTCACGTACTGCCTCTACCGCCCGTCCCGTCGGGTCGGGCTGGCCCTTCTCGACCCGGCGAACGGGCGCGTCGTCTACGAGCCGGTCTTGGGTAAGGACGAACGGCTGAGATGGTTCACGTTCGCCGCCGACGGCCGGATGATCGTCGTCACCGACTCGACCGCACTTCGCACCTGGCACCCGCACCGCGGCGCCGAAACGGTGGCGCAGATGGACCTGCCGCTGCACGACGTGTCCGGCCCGGACCAGGCCGGCACGCAACTGCTGCGGTGGGGCACCGAGACCCTCAAGACCATCGATGTGGCCACCGGGCGGACGCGCCTGATGTTCGGCCGGGAGGGTGAGGCGTGCGGCAACGCCCACCTCACCGCCGACGGGGCCGAGGTCGTGTCGGCGACGGTCGACGGGAGGGTCATCGCGTGGGATTCCACAACCGGCACGCCGCGGACCGTGATCCAGACACACGCGGGGCCGAAGGACCGGATCGCGTTAGTGTCGCCGTACCTGGTGCAGGGGCGGTTCATTGTCCAGCGGACCACTCCGGACGAGCGGCGGGGGTCGGGGGAGACCCGGCTGTGCGTCTTCACCCGCGACGGCCGACTCGTCCGCGAGGACCGGAACCTCACGGACTTGGTGTTCGACTCGACAAGGCGGTGGGTGGCCGTGCGCACGGACTCCCCGGCGGCCCCCGGCCGCCCTTCGCGGCCGACGGTGACAATCCGCGATGCCGCGGAGTGGCTGGCAGGGCGGTAGCGGTCCGTATCATGTCCCGCGTTCCACCCGCGGGGCCGTCCGATGCTCGACCCGATCGCCATGATACGCCCGCGGCGGGCCGTCACCGGCATGTCCGCCATTCTCCTTCCGTTCACCGACTCCGGCGACATCGACTGGCCGGCGTTCGACGCCCACGTCGCCCGCACCGCCGCGGCCGGGCTCGTCCCCGCCGTCAACATGGACACCGGCTTCGGCAACCTCATCACCGACGACACCAAGCGCCACGCCCTCGACCGCACCCGCGCCGTCCTCGGTGGCGGGCGGTTCGTCGCCGGGGCGTTCGTCGGCGACGCGCCCGGCAGCCGCTTCGACGCCGACGCCTACGCCCGCGGCATGACCCCGATCGTGGAACGCGGCGGCACCCCCGTCATCTTCCAGAGCTACGGCCTCACCGGGCTCCCCGACGCGGAACTGGTCGCCGCCTACGAGACGCTCGGGCGGCATTGCGACGGGCTGATCGGCTTCGAACTCGGCACCATGTTCGCCCCGTTCGGCAAGATTTACTCCCTCGACGCCTACCGTGGCCTGCTCGGTGTGCGGAAGCTGATCGGGGCCAAACACTCGTCGCTGGACCGCGTACAGGAGTGGGAGCGGTTGCAGCTGCGAGACGCGGTGCGGCCCGACTTCCTGGTGCTGACGGGGAACGACCTGGCCATCGACATGGTGGTGTACGGCAGCGACTACCTGCTCGGCCTGAGCACGTTCGCGCCGGACCTGTTCGCCCTGCGGGACCGCTACTGGAAGGACGGCGACCCGCGCTTCCACGGGCTCAACGACGTGTTGCAGTACCTGGGGTTCTTCGCGTTCCGCGCGCCGGTGCCGGCGTACAAGCACTCGGCGGCGATGTTCCTGAAGCTCCGCGGCTGGGTCGGCTGCGACAACACCCACCCGCGGAGCCCGACCCGGCCTGATAGCGATCGGGCGGTGCTGAAGGGGATCGCGGAGATGCTGGGGGTGTGAATCGTAACTGGAATTTAGACAGGATAACAGGATGAACAGGATGCCGAACCAAGCTGATGGTTCGGCATCCTGTTCATCCTGTTATCCTGTCCATTCTCTGGTCGCGGGGTGTCCGTCCGGTCACTTCCGCCGCTTGCGCGGACGCTCCTCTTCTTCCTCGTCGTCGTCATCCTCGTCGCGGTGGCGGGCGGCCTTCTTCCCCTTCTTCCGCGGCTTCTCCTCCGGCTGCTTCCGCATCATCAGGAACGCCAGCAGTCCCAGGAGCGCCAGCAGCACGCCGCCGCCGAGTGCCAGCCAGAGCCACAGGTTCGACGACTCCTTCGGCGCCGGCGTCGCGACTGGTTCCGGCGGCGGGGGCGGGGCCGCCTTCGGCGCGGGCGTGGGGGCCGGCGTCTCCACCTTCGGCGCGGGCGTCGGCTCCGGGGTCGGTTCCGGCGGCGGGGGAGGGGGCGGCGGCGGGGCCGGCGAGGGCGTGTTCACCGTGGCCGTGAGCCGCGAGGGGTCGATCAGCAGCCGCCGCGACAGGTCGGGCGTGAGGTTGGCCCGCTTCAGGAACAGCACCGCCAGCGCGGTGTTGATCGCCGGGTGGTCGGACGGGTAGCCGCCGTCCTCCCAGCTGCCGTTCGGCTTCTGGTGGGTGCAGAGGATTTCGGCGCCCCACTTGTACCAGTCCTTGTTGTCCAGCTGGGCCACGTCGTACAGCACGGCGATGCGCTCGAGCGCCCACAGGTAGTAGAGGCCGCCGGCCGCCTTCGGCGTCGGCCGGTCGCCGCCGACGAACCCGGTCGGCGCCCCGACGCGGCCGCCGAGCATCTTGAACGCCTTCAGGATGCGCGGGTCCTGTTCGGGCCGCACGTTCTCGTTCTTGTCCAGGTCGAGGGCGTGGCCGATCGCCAGGCCCAGCAGCGCCACGCAGGTGAGGGCCGGGGAGCCGCCCGAGTTACCTTCTGCCGAGTAGTCGTAGCCCCAACTCCCGTCGCCCGACTGGCTGGTCTGGAAGCGGCGGTTCAGCAGCGCGAACGTCCGCTCGGTCGGCACCTCGTGCCGGCGGGCGCACCACAGACCGATGGTGGCGAAGTGCGTGTTCGAGTTGTCCGTGGTGCCGACGATCGGGTCGTTCCGCTTGTCTTTCGGCTCCACGAGCGGCAGCCGGGCGGGGTCGATGAACGTCGGCAGCCCGCGGAGCTTGGGGGCGAGGCCGGCGAGGGCTTTTGACGGGTCCGCGGCCGGGCCGGTCGCCAGCTTCGCCGGCGGCTTCGGGCGGACGTCGTCGGACATCTTGATGCACAGGCCGAGCGAGCCGGGCCGGTCGCGGAGGCTCGGTGTGCTGCCGGTCTGCGGCGGGTTCAACTGCTTCAGGGCGCCGAACATCAGGTTCGCGTCCGACTGCGGGACGATCGGCACCTTGTAGCCCCAGCCGCCGGTGCCGCTCTGGCCGGCGATGAGGCGGAGGGCTAGCCCCTGGATCAGCGGCTTGTCCTTCTTCTCGCCGACGCGGTCGAGGAAGATGATGGCGAGCGCCGCCTCGTAGGTGTGGTCGATCTTCGGCTGCGCGGCGCGGACGACGTTCGCGGCCTTCTGGACGCCGGGGTCGTTGGGCGGGATGCCGGCCTCGATGAGGGCGATGCCGCACAGGGCGGTGTAGCCGACGGCCCAGCCCCCGCCGGGGCCGACGTTCGTCCCTTTGCCCCACGAGCCGGCGGGCGTCTGCGTCTGGCGGAGGAAGCTGACGCCGCGGTCGACGGCCTCGTCGATGACGGCCTGGGTGAGCGGCCGGCCCGCCTGGGCGGGCGGCGCTTTTTTGGCGGGCGGTTGCACCTCGCCGGGCGGCTGCCCGGCCGGGGGCGGTTCCTGTGCTCCGCCGAGGCTGGCGGCGGCGAGGAGGCCTGCGACCACGGCGGTGCGGACCGCGGGCACCCGGGGGAGAGGCATGGATCGACCTCGGCGGACGGCGAGCCAGACGGGATACCCGAGCCTACCCCCGCGGTCGGGGGAGGGCAAGGACAAACCCGCGGCCGGGGGCGGCGCCGCCGCCCCCGACCGCGGGGTCACGCGGTGGTGATCGTGACCGGTGTGGACGACGAGCCGTCGTTCGCCACGACGGCGAGGGAGTACGTCCCGGCGGCGACGGCGTCGAAGGTCACCCACCAGAAGCCGCCCCCCATCGTGCCGCCGGCGGAGCTGCGCGGGTTCGTCCCGCCGGTCAGCCGGCCCCCGTCGTTGGCGACGGAGGTCGCCGGCGCCGTCAGTTGCCCGTACGCGGAGAAGCCGGCCGCGCTCATGGTCGACCCGTTGGGCGGGTAGATGAGGCTCACGCCGAGGAAGCCGGCCGGGGCCGCCTTGGCGGCCTCCCGCGTCTCGTCGAGCGTCGCCGAGAGCCGGAGCGCGACGCGGTCCTTGTCGTCCTCGTTCCCGTTGCCGGGGGTGTGGAAGATCACCACCTCGTACTCGGCCCGCGGGTCCCACCCGCCCTGCGTGAGGTCGAAGAACGCGACCCACCGCCGCCGGCCGCCCCGCTCCGCGTTGTGAACGAGCGTGCCGTGCCGCTCCCACGCCGGCCCAGCCGACGTGCGGATGAGCTTCACGAAGATCGCGGTGTCGTCCAGCCCGGGCGGGGCGGTCCCCGAGGCGACGAACTTGTTGCCGAAGAGGCGGACGGTCGCCCCGTCCCGGGGGAAGAGGACACGCCACATGGGGTCGGCTCCGGTGTTCGAAGTCACGGGTCGAGCGGTTCGATCACGACGTCGCGGAAGTCGGCGGTCCCCTGGCGGACGACGAGGCCGAGCCCCCCGCGCGCCGCCGGCCGGGGGTCGCACCCGGCCCACAGCGGGCTCGGGTGGAGGGCGGCCGCGTCGTCCCGCCACCGGGTCACCCAGCCGACGACTGCCTCGGTCGACGCGGACCCCGCCGTCAAGCCGTCGAGCCGGGCGCTGATCCCGTCAGGCGAGACGAGGATGTGAAGCACGCGCCAGGCGGCGGGCGCCGCCCGGTGGAGCCGGAACGGCGTCGCGCCGACCGTCGCGCCGGCCGGGCTCCACTCCCGACCCGGGGCCATCTCGCCGCGGCCGAGGACCTGAAAGTTCGCGTGGTTCGGTGTCGCCTCCACCTGGGGCGTCAGCAGCCGCGGGGCCTCGCTGGCCATCGCGGTGCGGACGACGTCGGCGGCCGAGAAAATGTCGTTGTAGGTGAGGACCGCCGCCCACCCGTTCTCCCCGCCGCCGGGGCTCGGGAACCGCTGGTCGCAGGCGTACAGGCCGACGAACCCGCCCGGGTCGGAGTAGACGTGCCGGACCGACGCCCGGAAGCGGTACGCCTCCCGGCGCGTCTCGGGCGCCAGTTCGATCATCGCGTCCGCCCAGGAACTGACCTGGAACGCTCCGTGTTCCCCGACCGCGAACCGCGTTCGGTCCTCCCCGCAGCGCGTCACCGCGCCGAACCGCGGTGGCCCCTGGGCCCCGACGAGCGTGACCGGCCCGCCGGCGTCCAGCGTCGTCGCCAGCGCCTTCAGCTGGGCCGCCCGGCGCGTCTCCTCTGTCTCGGGGCGCGGCGTCAGGAGCACCGTGCCGCCGGCCGTCGCCGCCAGCACCGCCGCCAGCGCGATCGGCCGCCGCCGCTTCCGCACCGCGTACGCCGCGCGCCGCAGCCGCGAGAGCGGTCGCGCCACCGTCGGCTCGCCGGCCAGGAAGCGGCCGAGGTCCGCGGCCAGCTCTGCCGCGGTCGCGTAGCGCTTCGCCGGGGCCTTCGCCAGGCAGCACAGGCACACCGCCTCCAGGTCGGGGGGGAGCCCGCGCGCCGCCGCCGACGGGCGCGGCGCGTCCGACTCTTGCACCTGCTTCAGCACCGCGTCCTTCGAGTCGCCGACGAACGGCGGGGCGCCGGTCAGTGCCTCGTACAGGATCGCCCCGAGGGCGTACACGTCGGTGCGGCCGTCCACGTCGCGGTCGCGGCCGGCCGCCTGCTCGGGGGCCATGTACGCCGGCGTCCCCATCACCGCACCGGTCCACGTCAGTCGGTCGTCGCCGTCGGTCAGGATGCGGGCCAGCCCGAAGTCCGCCACCTTCGGCGTGCCGTCGGCCGTCAGCAGCACGTTCTGCGGCTTCAGGTCGCGGTGGAGCACGCCGTGGGCGTGAGCGTAGGCCATCGCCTCCGCCAGCGTTCGCACCAGCGCCGCCGCCGCCCGCGGCGGCATCGGCTTGCCGGCCAGGCGGTCCGCCAGGTTCCCCCCCGGCACCCACTCCATCGCGATGTACAGCTCGCCGGCGTACTCGTCGAACCCGTACAGCTTGATGACGTTGGGGTGGTCCAGGCTCGCCGCCGCCGCCGCCTCGACCCGGAACCGCTCGCGCGTCCCCGGCCGGTGGTCGTGCCCGGCGCGGATCGTCTTCAGCGCCACTTCCAGCGGGAGCTCGCGGTGGCGGGCGTGGAACACCTCGCCCATGCCGCCGCCGTCCACCCAGCGGACGACGCGGTACGGGCCGATCACCCGGTCCGGCGTAATGTCGCGGCCGGCGGGGGAGGGTGTCCGCGCGTCGGGGCCGACGGTCGCCGTGCGACGCCGCCACGACCGGGTGACGCCGGGTGACCCGGCGGGGGGGCCGCCGGGCGTGTCCGGCACGGAGCCGCCGTTGAGGAATGACAGCATGTCCTCGACGAGCCGGTCGTCGGCGTCGGGGCCGGAACCCGGCGGTACGTCGGCGTGCGACATCGGACACCTCGCTTCCCTACCCGAGAGTACGAGTCCCGCCGGTAAAACCAGACACGCCCGGCGCCGGAATACGAAAAAACCGCGGCCGGGGCCGCGGTCGGGACCGACTCCCGGGGGCGACCGCCCCCGGGCACTCACGCGGGCTTAGCCGACGAACACGCCGTTCAGGGTGTCGTCGAGCAGGTACTCGTACATCACCGCGGCCGTGTTGCCGGTCAGGGCCGAGCCGCGGTAGGCGGTCGCCACGGCCCGGTCGCCCTTGCCGCCGCCGGTCACCACGTCGATGAACTTGTCGCCGTCCAGGTTCTTGGCCGCCACCTTCACCCCGCCGCGGTTGTCGACGTTGCCGGCGAAGAAGTCGGCGAACACGGTCGCCGAACCCCCGCCGACCGACAGCAGGCTGCGGGCGTCGTAGATCTTCACCCGCGGGCCGCCGCCCGGGCCGGCCCCCGCGAGCAGGTCGCCGAGGCCGTCGCCGTTCACGTCGCCGATCGACACGAACGCCCCGTTCCGCAGTTGCTCCTCGAAGGCGAAGAAGTCCGGGATGATGTTCACGAACTCGAGCTTGCTCAGCCGCTGGCCGTCCCACAGCGAGATGCGCGGGCCGCCGCCGAACCCGGCCGACACGGCCAGGTCGGCGAACCCGTCGCCGTTGATGTCGCCGACCGCCGGGCGGACGCCGCCGCGGAAGTTGGCGTCGTCGATGGCGAAGTAGCTGACCAGCGGGGCGAAGTCGCCGCCGCGGTAGACGACCACCCGCGGCCCGCCGCCCTCGTCCGGCGTCACCACCAGCTCGGCGATGCCGTCGCCGGTCATGTCGCCGGCCGCCACGAACACGCCCCCGGCGAAGTCCTCGAACGGGAACGCCTGGAACAGGGTGGCCCCGTCCGCCCCGCTGATGATTTGCACGAACGCCGGCCGCCCCGGCCCGGAGCCGATCACGAAGTCGGCGATGCCGTCCTTGTTGAAGTCGCCGGTGGCGGTGCGGATGCCGCCGCCGAACGACGCGTCGAACGGGAGGTTCCCCAGCGCCTCGCCGGCCGGGCTCAGCACCTGGGCCTGCGGCGGCGAGCCGGCCCCGGAGCCGACCAGCGTCACGTTCGGCGAGCCGGTCACCGTCAGCGTGCCGGGCACCACCGTGATCGGGAAGTAGTTCGTCGCCGTCGGCGTGGTCGCCGAGAAGATCGAGTACGTGCCGATCGGGCTGTTCTTCTGCGCGTTCGTGACGAGGTTCAGGTTGCTCACGACGCCCGGGCCGTCGCCCAGCTTCAGGCCCTCGTACGTGGCCGTGAACGGCGGCTCGTTGGCGAACCGGGCGCGGGTCGCGTCGTTCACGCGGATCGTCAGCGCCACCGGCGTGACGGTCAGCGTGCCGTTCGTGAACACCACGGTGTAGTTCGGCAGGGCGCTCACCGTCCCCTGGGTGATGGGGTAGGTGCCGGCGTTGCTGTTCGGCGTCGCCGCGGTGGCCGGCGTGCCGGTGACGACCGCCGCCGTGTCGCTGTACTTCAGGTCGGCCGTGTTCACCGTGTAGGTGAACGCCGGGTTGGCCGTGGCGTATGGCCGGCTCGCGTTGCCGCCGGTCACCCGCAGCTGCGCGCGGTTTACCGTGTGGCTGCCGGTCGCCGTGCCCGACGGCAACTCGGCCGTGGGCAGGAACGTCGCCACGATCGGCGAGTGCGTCCCGGCGGGCAGGTTCAGGGGCACCACCGCCGACGCCTGGTAGCGGTTCAGCGACGCGTTGAACACGAGGTTCGAGGTCAGCTGTGTCGTGCCCGGGAAGTCGAACGTCATGGGCTTGCCGGAGAGCAGCGTGGCCACGTCGCCGGCCTGCACGAACGCCGGCAGGGCCACGACCGCCGTCAGGGTCACGTCGTCGCCGTAGGTCGTCGGCCCGACCGCGGTGCCGAGGCCGCTGAACAGCGTGACCGTCGGCGCGGTGCGGATGACGTACACGGTGCGGACCACGAGCGTCGGGGCGTTGTCGTTGCCGGCGGCGTCCGTCGTCGTGAGCGTCAGCGTGTAGCGGCCGTCCGCCACCGCCACGTTCGAGGCGTTCGTGCCGTCCCACACCACGCTGACCGCGGTGCCCGAGCCGGTGAACGTCTTCACGGCGGTGCCGCCGGCGTCCCGCACGGTGACCGCCCAGGTGCCCGGGTTCGCGTCGGTGATCGTGGCGGTGAACGTCGTCGCGGCCGGCGCCGGCGGGGTGGGGTTGGCCGGGTTAATGACCAGCGAGTCGGCCGCGCCGGTCGTAACCGGGTTGGTGTTGTCGATCCGCACCGTCAGCGGCGCGGTGGCCGGCGTGTTGCCCCACTCGTCGGTGAGCGACACGACGACGGAGTAGTCGCCGTCCGCCACGAACCCGCTGCCGCCGACGTTCTGCGTGCCGTTCCAGGTCGCCGTGACCGACGACGTGCTGACCGGGTAGCCCCGGGGGACCGCCGGGAGCGTCGCCTGGTACACGACCGTGCCGCCCGAGTCCTTGACGGTGATGCTCGGCGTGTACGCCGCCAGTTCCTGAGTCACGGCCGCGGTGAGCGTGAGGAGGTCCTGCACGCCCGGGCTGTTGTTCGGCGAGATCGGCGCCGGCACCGGCGAAGCAGTGGTCACCGACACCGCCGGCTGCTGCACGATCTGCGTCAGCGGGGGCGTGGACGTGGACTGGTTGAAGTCGTCGTTGTCCGGGATGCCGTCGCCGTCCACGATGTAGTCGGCGGTGATGGTGTGGGTGCCGGCCGACAGCGTGCTGACGGTGATCGACGCCATGCCGCTGTTCGAGATCGGCACCGGGCTGCCGATCGCCACCCGGCCCGTGCCGGTGTCCTCGTAGAACTGCACGAAGGTCGTGTTCGGCGGGGGCACCCGCGAGCCGGGCTCGGCCGACACCGCCGCCACGAACGTGACCGGCTGGTTGACCGTGGACGGGCTCCCGTTCGCCGGGTTGTAGGCGTTCGAGCTCGACAGCGTGGTCGAGGTGTTCGCCTTCACCTTGTCCAGCACGACGAGGTTGTGGCCGGTGCTCGGGTCCACCAGGTAGCTGATCGCGAACTTGTACCCGTCGATGAACGCGGCCCCGGCGGCGAACGGCTCGGCGAACCGGCCGGTGATGCTGCCGGTCGCCCGGACCACGACGAACCGGTTCGACAGCCGCACGCTGGCCGTGTCCACCAGGCCGGTGAGGGTCGCGTTCGCGTCGATGGTCACGTTGCCGTTCACGAACAGCTGGTCGTAGTCGGTGCCGGGCTGCTGCGTGCCGACGCCGCTGCTGCCGTTGCCGATGATGTTCAGGTACAGCGTCGAGTTCGGCCCGAAGTTCACGTCGCCGGTGGCGGTGAGGACGCCGGACACGTCCGTCCCCCAGCCGTTGCCGGGGCTGATCGTGTGGACCGGCCCGGCGCCCGGCGTCGTGATCGGCCCGGTGGTGCCGTTGCCGCTGACCGTGGCCCCGGCGCCGACCTCGACCGGACCGGTGAGGGTGTTCACCTGTGCGTCGCCGGCAGACACCAGCAGCGGCGTGGCGAGCGTGGTGCCGACCGGCGCCAGAGTCAGCCGGCCGGTGCCGGTCTTCACCACGCGCTGGCCGTTCGTTTGCGTGAGGCCCGACGAGACCGTGAAGTCCTCGTTTGCGGCGCCGTCGGCGACGCTGACGGTCTGGTCGGCCGCGCCCGTGAGCTGGAAGGTGCCGGCGCCGGTGACGGCCGAGCCGTTCGCCGAGCCGTTGACCGTCACGGTGCCCGACGCCGACAAAACGGCGTTCGTGCCGAGCGTGGCGGTCGATTCCGTCAGGCTCGCGGTCGTGGCCGCGAGCGTGCTGTGCGGCGCGGCGGCCGACGGGTCGAGCGTCAGCGTCGCGTTGATCAACGTGAGCGGGCCGGCGGTGACGTTCGCTCCGTCCTGGAGCAGCACGGCGGCGTTCGTCGCCGACACGCCGGCGGCGGTCGTGGTCGAGCCCGCGCCGAAGGTGACGTTCCCGTCGTCGGCGGTGGCCGGCGTGTCGGTCGTGGTCAGGGCGCCGGTCAGCGTGTTCGTCGAGCCCGCCCCGAACGTCAGGTTCGAGTCGGTGAGCCCGACCGCCCCCGCGTTCGTCACCGAGTTCGTGCCCGTGGTCACGGTGCTGTCCGCGGCCTGCACGGGGCCGGCGTTCAGCGTCGCCCCGGTGCCGGTCGTCAGGTCGGCCCGCATGAGCGTGGTCGAGGCGAACGTCGAGGTCGAGTTCAACCCGAAGTCCACGACGCTCCGGACGGTCGCAGAGCCGGTGGCCGTCAGCGTGCCGGCGGGACTGGTCGGGTTGACGACCGCGAAATCCCCGGTGATCAGGCTCGACGCGTTGACGGTGATCGGCTGGCCGTTCGTCTCCAGCGTCGCCGAGGGGCCATCGCCGAGGCTGAGCGTGCTGCTGTCGTTCAGTTGTACGGCCTGCGTGTTGATGTCGACGCCGGTGATGCCAGTGAGCACCGAACGGGTCAGCGTCAGTCCGCCGGCCGCCGTGGTGAGCGCCGAGTCCGAACCGACTTGGGCGGTGCTGTCCACCATCGTCACGCCCTGGTCGGGCGCGGCCGTGCCGGTCGTGTCCAGCGTCGCGGCAGTCCCCCCGAGAATCATGTCCGTGAACGTCAGCGCCACCGACTTGAAGTTGGCGTCGGCAACGGAGCCGAAGCTCACGGTACTGCGGTCCGTGCGGGTGCCGGTGGCGATCAGCCGGCCCTCCGGGCTGGTCGGGTTCACGACCGCCCCGTTCTGCACGAACAGGTCCGACTCGTTCACGAGGATGTCGGCCCCGCCGGTGTTCAGCGTCGCGCCGATGCCGATGGTCGCGGTGCTCCCGGTCGCCGGCAGCGTGGTGTCCTTGTTCAGCGTGAGCGTGCCGATCGTGGTCTGCGAGCTGGAGCCGGTGGTCAGGTCGCTGTCGGTCAGCGTCACCGCCCCGCGGGTCGCGCCGTTCACGGTGGTGAGCGTCGCGCCGGTGCCGGTGGTGATCGTCGAGCGGGTCGGGACCGTGACAGGGCTGGTCGCCCCGCGGCGGGCGGTGATGCTCGCCCCCTGGGTATCCACCGTCGCCCCGTTCCCGGCCGACAGGGAGCTGGCGGTGAGGTCGATGGCGCCGCTGGTGAGTCCGCCGTTCGGGTCCACGATCACCTCGGCGGTGTTCGTGGCGGTGATCGTGCCGGTGGAGGCCTGGTCGCCGCCGCGGACGACGAGCCGGCCGTCGTTCATGGTGACGGTGCCGGTGGTCAGCTCGGGGCCGGCCACGCTCACGCCCGCGGGCACGACCGGGAACGCCGGGATGCTCGGGGTCTGAGTGTCCACCACGCCGCCAGTAACCGCCAGGTTGCCGATGGTCTCGACCCACCCGTGCAGGTCGAGGAGGCCGTCGGCGTTTACGGTCACGGGCTGTCCGTCGGCGATCTGGTCGCTGTTGGCCAGGCGCACGACCGCCGTCTGCGACAGCGGCAGCGCCGGGGCGAGTTCGGCGGCGTCGATGCCGTCGCCGACGACGAGCGGCCCGCGCGTCGCGTTGTGCGACCCGGCGCCGGTGTGGTTCAGCAGCAGCGTGCCGTCGTTCACGAACGTGCTGCCGGTGTAGTCGTTGTCGCCGGCGGCGTTGAACTCCAGCGTGCCGGCGCCGACCTTCGTCAGGTTGAAGCCCTGGTTCGGGCCGCGGACGTTGGTCGGCCCGAGCGTGCTGGTCGGGGCCGAGTACGGGTTGCGGTCGGTCGTCACCTGGCGCAGCCGAAGCACGTCGGTGCTGCTCGCCACGCCGATGCTCGCGTTGCTGCCGAGGATCAGCGGCGACCCGGTCGCCGGGTCGCCCCACACGGTCGTGAAGTTCCCCGTGCTGTCGAGCATCCGGAGGGCGCCGCCGCCGCCCTGCTCCAGGGTGGCCGACGCGACCGAGGCGGTCCCTGCGCCGGCAACGCCGGTGACGGCCGCCGGGTTGGCGTCCCGCAGGGCGCCGGTGAAGACGATCGTGTACACCGGTCCGCCGGCCGTGTCGGCCCGGGTGACGGTGACGTTCCCGGCCCCGAAGCCGAGGCCGCCCAGCGCCACCGCGTCGGTGAGCGCCGCCGCGACCTCGGCGGCGGTGGACGACGCGACCGTCCCGGCCACGTCGCCGACCGTCAGCACGCGGGTGCCGACGACGGTCTGGCCGGTCACCGGGTTCACGTACTGCAGGGTGTAGGTGCCGGCGCCGGTTCCGGTGCGGGTCGGGGTGATGGTCTGCACCTCGCTGCGGCCCTGGCCGTTGAGCGTCACCCACTCCGAACTGATGGCCGGCAGGTCGACCGTCTGGAGCGACGCGCCGGCGTTCACGACCGTGCCCTCGAACCCGTCCTGGAGGGTGGTGACGACGATGGTCGCGCCGCCGTTCAGGATCGTGGTCCTGAGCGGCAGCAGGTTGACGTTCGAGAACGCGCCGGTGAACTGGACGAGGTACTGGAACCCGCCGGGGCTGGTGGTCCGCGTGACGACCACGTCGCCCGCCCCGAGGTAGCCGAACGTGTCGGCCAGCCCGAGGCCGCCGGCGGCGATCGACGAGACCAGCGCCGTGCGGAACGCCGTCGCGCTCGAGTTGCTCGGGTCGACGCCGAGCCGGCGGGTGCCGTTCACCACCTGGCCGGTGAACGGGTTGGTGTACGACAGCGTGTACTCCAGCCCGGTCGTGCCGCGCACGTCCACCAGCTGCGTCTCCTTGCCGACGCCGTCCTGGATGGTGTCCGTCCGGACCCGCAGCCGCGGGGAGAACGTGCCGGTCACCTGGGCCACGTTCGTGTTCGCCGACTGGTTCTGGTAGGTGATGGTGATGAGCCGCCCGGTGTTGCCCGGGAGGACGGTTTCGGTCAGGCTCGTGTTCGGCGCCCCGACGAGGCCGCCGTACGGCGAGGCGGCGGCGTCGAAGCCCGCCTGGAGGGTCGCCAGCGACACGTTGAAGGGGAACGTGCCGACGCCGGTGATCGTGAACGACCCGGCCTGGTTGGGGATGACGAAGGTCTGGACCTCGTTCGTGCCGGGGTTGGTGCCGGCCGGCTGGCCCTGGAGCACGGTCGTCGCCGTGAGGGCGATCGGGGCCGGGCTCAGCGGCGTGGACGGCGACACCTCGGTCAGCAGCGGCACGTTCGTGTTCGCCAGCCGCCCGGTGAACGTGACGATGAACACCGCCTCGCCGACCTCGGCGCCGGTCGGGGCCGGGATGGTCGTGTCGGCCACCACGCTCACGTCCGCGGCGGTCAGCATCGCCCCGTTGCCGCCGCTGCGGGCGGTGGTGAGGGCGTTGAACAGGTTCGTCGCGCCGGCCGCCCCGGCCGCGAGAAGGATCGGGTCGGTCGTCTCGCCGAACAGGGTGACGGTGTACAGCTCGCTGCCGAGCGTGCCGGTCACGCGGAGCCGCTGCACGTCGTTGCGGCCGACCCCCAGGCTGCCGCCCGAGTCGATGAGGAGCGCGCCCTGGTCGACCACGGTGCGGCCGCGGTACTCCTTGTCGCCGGCGAACCGCACGGTGCCGTGGCCGACCTTCGTGAGTTCGGCCGTCGCCGGTGTCGTCGGCCCGGCCGTCGGCACCGGGTCGTTCGGCAGGCCGAGCACGCGGCCGGTCACGGTGAGGCTCGTGCCCGGCTGGGCACCCATCGACGAGGCGGTGCCGAACGTCACCGTGCCGGCGTAGGTGTTGTTGCCGCCGCGGTTGCCGAGCGCCCCGAGCCGGTAGCCGTCCGGGTCCGTCACGCCCTGGCCGTTGATGGTCAGCGTCTCGTTCACCGTCAGCCCACTGCCGTCGAGCTCCAGGCTGGCGCCGGCGGCCACCACCGTCCCCTGCCCGCCCTCCTGCGGCGTGGCGATGGTCACCGTGAGGTTGGTCGCGGCCGGGTCGTTGATGACCCCGAGCACGGGGACGTTCTGGCCGGCGAACCGGCCGCGGAATGTGACCGTGTACACGTTGCCGTTCGTGTTCGGCGTGGCCGTCACGAGTACGGTCGATCCGGCGCCGGCGATGACGGCCTCGAGCGCCGCCTGCACCTGCACCGCCGTCGAGCTGGCGCCGGCCGGGTTGCTCTGGAGCGGCGTCGTCGGGTTGCCGTTGACCGTCAGTTGGTACTGCCCCAGCGCCCCGGCCCCGCCGCCGAACACGCGGATCGTCTGCACCTCGGACGAGGTGGTGTTAACGCCCAGCGCCTGGCTGTTCGCCGCGCGGACCGTCCCCTCGTTGATGTTGGTGACGCCGGTGTACTGGTTGGCCGTCGTCAGGCGGAGCACGCCCGGTCCGACCTTGCTGATTCCGAACTGGCCGAGGGCGCCGTTCTCCGTGATCCCCGCGGTCGGGCCGACCGAGAGGACGTCCGCCGCGCTGGTGACGCCGAAGGCGATCTGGTGCGCCGGGTTCGTGGGCGGGGCGAAGTTGGCGAGCTCGGTCAGCTGGATCGGCCCGTTCCACGTGTTGTTGCCGCCGGTGTTCCGCAGGGCGCCGGTGCCGGTGCCGCCGGGGCCGTCCGGGGTGCCGGTGCCGGAGAGGAACAGGCTCTCGAACTGCACCACGGTCGGCGTGTTCGGGGCGTTGTTGGCGATCCGCACGGCCGCCCCGTCGAACACCCGCGTGGGCTGGCTGCCGGACGCCCCGAGGGCCAGCCCGTCGCGAACCTCGAGCGCGCCGGTGTACACCTGCGTCAGCCCGAGGTAGCTGGAGTTGTCGCTGGCCAGGATGAGGGTGCCGGGCAACTCCTTGTTGATGCCCATCGCCGCCGTCTCGCCCTGCACGCGGCCGACGACCGACGGGTTCTGCCCGGTGGGGTTCTGCCCGATCTTGAGGCTGGAGCCCGAGTCCACGCCGATCGTCACCTGGTTCGGCTCGTCGTCCACCGGCTGGGTGGCGTTCGCCCGCGTCCCGGTGCCGAGGGTCAGCACGCCGTTGTACGTGTTGGTGCCGCTGACGTTCCGCAGCGCGCCGGTGTAGTGGCCGTTGAACGCGATGCCGTCGCCGTTGATGGTGATCGGCTCGAGCTCGATGTCGGAGCGGACCTGGAGCGCGGCCCCGTACCGGACGACGGTGTTCCCCAGCGGCGACCCGAGGGCGTTCGGGTCCTTGACCTCGACGATCCCCTCCGTGATGTCGGTGACGCCGGTGTACGTGTTCGCCCCGGACAGGATGACGGTGCCGCGGCCGACCTTCTCGATCTGGTACGGCGCGTTCGAGATGCTGGAAATCGTTCCGCCGAAGTCCAGCGACGCGGCCGAGAGGCCGTTCTGGATCTGTTGGGAGCCGACCGCCCCGATCCGCGTGTTCCCGGTGAGGACGACCGGCCCGGTCCAGCGCGACTGGCCGCTGACGGCGCGGATCGCGCCGGAGTTGGCGGCGTAGTCCGGCAGGAACATCTGGTACATGCCGCGGCCGTAGGTGCCGGCCGTCAGGACGCTGGTCGTCTGGTTCAGGACCAGGTCGCGGACCTGCACGTTCGCCATGCCGTCGCCGACGCGCCGCCAGTACAGGGCGACGGGGGCCGGCGGCAGCGTGACCGGCGGGTACGCGCCGGGGGGCGCGCCGGTCACGGCCGTGCGGGCCACGTTCGACGGGTCGGTCGCCCGCGGGTCCACGAGCACCCACACGCCGTTGTCGTTGCCGACGTACAGGGTGCCGGTCCGCGCGTCGATCTCGACGGCCCACGTCGGCATCGTCGGCAGCGGCCCCTGCTCGCCGTTCGTGCCGTTCGGGTTCACCGTCGTCGCGTCCGGGTCGTACACGCCCGTCAGGTCGGTCCACGACCGGCCGGCGTTCGTCGTGCGGAAGATCATCCCGCCGGTGGCCGCCCCGGGCTCGCGGCTCACCACCACGTACACCTCGTCCCGGTTCACCGGGTTGACCACCATGTCGGTGATCACCCCGCTACCGAGTTGGGCGGCCGACAGCGAGGCCGACGCCCACGACACGCCGCGGTTCTTGGTGATCTGGATCGTGCTCCCGTCGGAGATGTAGATCGTCCGCGGGTCGACCGAGTTCGACAGCCCCTCGCTGACCGCGGGGAACCGGTTGTCGGCCACGTACTCGCCCTGGTAGCCGGCCAGCGCGATGACGGTCGGCACGAGCGGCGCGTTAAGGCTGACCCGCGTCACGCCCTTGTTGGTCGACTCAAACAGGACCGGGTTGCCGCCGGGGAGCGTGCCGCCGAACACGATGCGGTTCGGGGTGACCGGGTCCACGACCAGCGGGAACAGGTTGTACGCCGACGCCGGGGTGAGCGGCGGGTTCGCGGTGAACGCGAACGAGAACGGCCAGGTGGCGCCGCTGTCGTCGGACCGGCGGAGCACGCCGTCGCGCACGGCGTAGATGGTGTTCGGGTTGAACGGGTCGTACCGGACCACGCCGGACACGTTCCCGCTCTGCCCGGTGGTCGGCGTCGTTGAGTTGTTGTCGACCCGGACCCACTGGCCGATGGACCCGTCGAGGGTGTTGCCGTTCCACACCTGCGTGCCGCTGCTGGCCGAGCCGCCGACCGCCTGCCGGAAGTCGGTCGGGTGCGGGTCGACCGAATTGAACTGAATCACCGGCAGGTTGCTGTTCAGGTTCGAGAACGTCACCCGGTCCCACCGCCACAGCCCGCCGTCGGTGCCGACCAGGATGCGGTTGGAGGCGTCGAAGGCGAGGGCGTGGTGCTGCTCGGCGGGGGCGAACCCCGCCGCGTCGGCCCCGACGGCGGCCCAGGTCGCGGAGCCGTCGAGGGAGCGGAAGAGGCTGTCCAGGCCGCCGATGTAGAGTTCGTTCGGGTTGTTGTCGCCGATGGTTTGGGCGTTGTAGTCGCGGATGGCCAGGGTGAAGTCGTACCGTCCCGTGCCGGGGCGCACGAGGACGCCGTCCGGGACGGCGTCGCCGAACGGAGACGTCGGCATGGCCGGCTGGGTGTACACGAACCCCGCCGGGGTGGCGTTCGGGACGGCGACGCTCTTGTTAATCTCCCGCAGTTCGCCCCGGTCGGCGTCCATCGGGGCCGGGTTGCCGTTGGCATCGAACGTGTACGGGTCGCGCCACAGGCCGGCGGTGTAGAGTGTCACGGCGGCGTACTGGACGCGGATGAACACTCCCGGGGCGACCTGCTGCCACACCTCGTCGGCGGTGGAGGCGGCGGTGACCTTCATGTACCCGTACTTGCCCGGCCACGGCGGGTTGGCCGGGTTCGGCGGCGGGATCAGCCCGACGTCGAACGACCCGCCGCGCTGGTCCACGGTGGTCACGGTCTGGCCGGAGATCGGGTACAGCGTCCCGGCGCCGAGCCACCACGTCGGCCCGGCCGACGTACTCAGCGGGATGCTCAGGTCGGGGTCGTCGGTCCGGTACACGGCGTTCCGGATGGCCTGGCTCCCCGCCCCGAGGAAGTACGTCTGGCGCGACTCGCCGAGGGTGACGTACAGCGTGTACTGCATCGCTCCGGTGTTGGGGTTCACGCCGCGCATGACGAGCGACATGTCGCTCCACGTCGCGGACTCGGCCAGGTTGTTGGCCTCGCCCGTCGGGAAGCGGATGCGGTAGTCGTCGTCGGGGCCGGCGTTCGCCGGCGCGGCCGTGTCGAACGGTGCCGTGCCGACCGTGCTGCGCCGCGACTGCGACGCCTGGCCGACGAGGTTGACCCACGCCTGCGTCGGCGTGTACCGCCAGATGCCGGCCCGCGTCGCGACGTTCGTGCTCCCGTTCAGCACGCTCGTCGGCGTCGCCGGGGCGTTCCGCAGGGTGCCCGTCGAGACGTACACGCGGTCGGCGTTGAGCGGGTCCACGATCATCTTCGTGACCGCCTGCCCGTACAGCGGGTTCGAGTTGTCGGTCTCGAGCAGCCGCGTCCACGTCACCCCGCCGTCCGTCGACTTGTACACGCCCGACCCGGCGTAGTTGTCCGTCTGCCCGTCCACCGGGATGCCGTTGAACTCGCCGTTCGCGTCGCCCGTGGCGTAGTACACGACGTTCGGGTTGGACGGCGCCACGGCGATCTGGCCGGAGAACAACATCGCCGACAGCGGCAGGCCCACGTTCGCCGCGTCCGTCGGCGCGGCGATCGGCGAGGTGCTCCCGGCCCGCACCGCCAGCTCGAAGAGCGGGATCCACGTCAGCCCGCCGTCCTTCGTCTTCCACGCCCCGCCGCCGGCCGTGGCGACGTAGATGACCCGCGGGTCGGTCGGGTCGGTGGCGATCGAGTCGATCCGGCCGCTCGTCGGCGCGCCGGTGCCCGAGTACGGCGGGGCGACGCCGTTGTTCGTGGCCCCCGGCCCGACGTTGAGCCAGCGGATCGTGCTGTCGAGCGAGGGGAGGGTGGGCGAGCCGTTCCCGGCCACGGCCAGCGCCTCGCCGGCGATCGTCAGGCTCCCCTGAATCTGCAACTGGGCGTTGTTGGCGACCACGGTTCCGCCCGGCGTCACCCCGGTGACCGGGTCGGCGGCGCCGGTGCTCGCGGCCCCGAACGCCAGGCTGCTGACGGCCGTGACAATCCCCTCGTCGATGTACGTGGTGCCGCGGTACGAGCTGGCCGACCCGCCGAGCGTGAGGTCGCCGGCGTCGCGCTTCACCAGGTCCGAGTTGGTCAGCC
The DNA here is from genome assembly GCA_046350095.1 of Gemmataceae bacterium. Taxonomy (GTDB): domain Bacteria; phylum Planctomycetota; class Planctomycetia; order Gemmatales; family Gemmataceae; genus Urbifossiella. Next base: position 680,253 of record JAXMBA010000004.1, on the reverse strand, counting down.
CGCTCGCCTCGGAAATGTTGCCGAGGAGCTGCAGCCGGCTGTTCGGCCGCACCTCCACGCGGGTGCCGCCGGTCAGCGTGACCGGGCCGCGCCACGTGTTGTCGTCGCTCAGCGAGATGAGCGGCGCGTTCGACCCGCTGAGCCGCACCTCGGACAGCGACGAGACGAACCGCGTGCCGTCCTCCTGGAACGGCGTGCCGACCGGCTCGATGACGGCGGTCAGGGCCGAGAAGTCGAAGTTCTTGAACCGGGCCGCTCCGAACGTGACCGCGTAGACGCCCGGCGTCAGCTCGACGACCGTCGCGAGGGCGTCGGCCGGCACCGCCCCCGGCACGCCGTTCGTCAGTTGGACGGCGATGTTCGTGAGCCTGGTGTTGATTTGGTCCTGAAGGTACTGCGCGTACGGGACGGCGCCGGTGTACCCGGCGAGCACCTGCAACTGGTCCGTCTGCTGGCCGCCGAAGTCGAGCTTGTACCGGGCCGTCGGCTGGCCGGCGACGCGGATCTGAAGGCCGTACTCGTTGAGCGTCAGCCGCTCGTCCTGGACGTGGAGGCCGGCCGCGACGCCGCCCTGGCTCGGGGCCAGCGACCCCGCCAACTGAAGCGTCGCCCCGTCGGCCACGACCGTCTCGGTGACCGGGTACGTCTGCTGCGTCGTCTCGGTGCCGGTCGTCGCCCGGCCGAGGCCGGTGTCGTTGCGGAGCAGCAGGACGCCCTCGCGGACCTCGTTCTTCCGCCCCGAGTAGCTTCCCGCGCCCTGGACGTCGAGCGTCTCCGACCCCAGCTTCACCAGCGAGCTGGGGAACTGCGTGACCATGCCGATGGGCGTCGTCGCGATCGTCGGCACGCCGGCGAACCAGAACGTCGGCGGGACGGTCGCCGCCGGGCCGCCGATCTCGTTGACCACGATTTCAAACTGCGTCGACCCGCCGGAGACGTTGAACGTGGCGAACGCGGGCGTGGTGATGAGGCCGCCCGAGTCGTACACGAGGGTGCCGCCGAGGGCGCGCGACGGGTAGTAGATGCGGAAGTTGTCGCCGACGGCCCGCGGGAAGAGCGGGACGCTGATGCGGCCGGTAGTCGCGCCGATGTCGTAGACGCGGGCCGTGGGGTTGCCGGTGGACCCGGTTAGCGTGGTCTGGTAGCGGACGCCGTTGCTGATGTCGCCGGTGATGGTGAGCCTGCTCGACAGCTGCACGAAGTTGTTCGAGCCCGGCGGCACCGCGACCTGGTGGACCTTCTCGACGCCGATCCCGGCCCCGCGCTCGGCCGCCGTGCCGTACCCGGTGCTGATGAGCCCGACGTCGCCGGCGATGATGTTGTCGCCGCCGAGGTTGATCAGCGCGCCCTTCTGGTTGATGAAGCTGTACGGGTGCTGCTCCTGCCCCGGGAGCGAGCCGAGCCCGAGCCCCTCCAGAACGATGTGCTCCTCCGCGAGGGTCAGCACCACCCCGGGGAGGTTGGGTGCCAGGTGGAGCGACGCCCCGGCCGACACGATCGTCGGCTGCTGGGCCGTCTTGCCGAACGTCGTGTCCGGGACCACGTTGCCGAGCGACCAGTTGTTCTGGACCGTCACCCACCCCTGCTCGATGAGGGTGCGGCCGAAGTACGGGTTGGCCTGCGGCAGGATCAGGTGCCCGGCCCCGAGCTTGACGAAGTCGGTGCCGCGGCCGCCGACGATGCCGATGGTGCCGGTCGTCGCCGGGTCCTGGATCGTCAGGCTGTAGTCGCTCCGGAAGTAGCTACTGTCCGGCGTCGGGTGGCCGGGCCGGTTGGTCTGAGCGATGCCGTTGTTGCGGGTGCCGTCGAGCTCGACGGCGATGGACGCTTCACCCGACAGGAGGGTGATCTTCGCGGCCCACGTGTTGATGCCGGTCACGCTGCGGAGCGCCCCGCTACCGGTGCCGGTCGCGGACTGCGCGGTCGTCACGCCCACGCCCGACGCGCCGACGCCGCGGCCGCTGAGGGTCAGCAGCTCCGTCAGCGTCAGCCGCTGGGCGTCGCCGGTGGCCGAGTCGTTCCAGGTGTCGCGGCCGAGGTCGTCGTAGCGGGCCACCACGGTGTCGGCGTAGGCCGCCTCGACGTCCAGTTCCAGCGTCGCGCCGGTGCTCACGATCGTCTCGCCGGTCGGCGCGGCGGGCGTGGTGGGGCTCCCCGCCTGGTTCCCGCCGTTGAGGGGGCCGAGCCCCTGCGAGTCGCGGATCGTGATCGTCCCGGCGTTGATGTTGGTGGTGCCGCGGTAGGTGTTCGCGTTCGTCAGGATGAGCCGGCCGCCGCCCTGCTTCGTCAGCGTGTACGGCTGGAGGACGCCGGCGGCGACCGGGCTGTTCGGGTCGTCCACGACGCCGTTGATGGTCAGGTTCGACTTGACCGTCGCGCTCGGGTCGGGCGCGACGCCGATGGTCACGCTCCGCCCGCCGGCAGCTGTGGAGCTGCCGAGAATGACCGACCCGGCCCAGGTGTTCGAGCCGCGGGTGTTGTAAAGGGACCCGTTGCCGTCGTTCCCGGCCCCGTTGAGGACCAGGTACTCGCCGACGACCTTCACGTCCGGGCCGCCGACCGGCGCCTCGATGCGGAGTTGCGGGTTGCGGCCGGGCGACACGTTGACGACGGTGCCGGAGGCCGGGTTCTGGAACGCCGTGGACACGGGGTCGGAGTTGAACCCGCCCGGCTGCGGGCGGGCGCGGGGGTCGTTCGCCGGGAACGGGGGGTTGCTGATGATGGTCGTGGGCCGCGAGTCGCCGAGCGAGAGGGAGTGCGTGACCGTGAGGATGCCGTCGTTGACGTTCGTCTGCCCGCGGTAGGTGTTGCCGGTGGGGCTGCCGAGCCGCAACTCGCCCGCGCCTTCCTTGATCAGGCCGACGCCCGCCCCGCTGTCGGAGATGACGCCGGTGATGTTCAGCGTGAACGGGGCGTTGTTGGCCGTGTCGAAGGCGGCGCTGATCACGGTCCCGCCGTCACCCGTTTCCAGGATCACCGGGCCGGACCACGTGACGTTCCCGGACTCCAGGAATAGGGCGCCCGTGACCGAGCCTTGCGTGCCGCCGTTGAGCCGCACCTGCTCCCCGATGGTGGGCTGGCCGGGCGCCGCGACGACGTTGTTCAGGTAGAGCCCGGCGTTGGTGCTGACGACGGTCTCGGTGCCGCCGGCCGGCCCGAGGGCCAGGGTGTTGTTGATCCGCAGGATGCCGGCCCGGACGTTCACCCCGCCGAGCAGGTTGGGGTTCGCCGTCGTCAGGTTCAGTTGCCCCAGGCCGTCCTTGGTCAGGTTATTCAGCACGGACCCGCTGAGCGCCGCCGTGAAATTCAGGACCGCCCCGGTGCCGTCGACGAAAATCGACTGGTCGCCGTTGGTCGCCAGGGTGGTCGGCAGGGCGAAAACGACGTTGCCCGAGCTCGCGGCGACGGAGAAGTTGCCGCTGGAAGGTGTGCCGTTGCCGAGGACGATCGAGTTGATGGTCGGGTCCGGTGCCTGCGTGATCGAGTACGGCGTGGGCACGCCGGCGACGGTCGGCTGGCCCTGGATGTCGATCCGGTTGATGACGGTGCCCGTGGGCAGGTCGTTCTGGTTGGCCGGGCGCGCGGCGCTGGCCGGGAATACCAGGTCGAGCAGGGTACCGGGCGCGGCCTGACCCGGGCCGGAGTCGCCGACCCAGTTCGCCGCGGTGCTCCACAGGGAGTTGGCCCCGCCGCCGTCCCAGGTGAACGTGGCCGGAGCCAGCCGGTCTTCGAGGGGCTCGAAGTTGAGCCCCCGGGCGGGGAGGTCGGCCTGCGGCTTCCGGGACAGCCAGCGGGACCACATGCGGGACCGGGCGTTCTTCGACATATTCCTGCTCCCCCGGATTCAACGAGGAGGTACGGCGCGTGTGCGGACCAGGGCGCGCGGGGTGGCCGCGCAAGGATAACCGCCGGGTCGGCGGCGAACAACCGAACGCCGGGCAAGACTTTACAAACAGCCCCGCCCCCGCGCCGGGTGTGGCGCCGGGTTCGGTTATCCCGGTTCGTCGGGTCGGCACGGCGGGCCGGGTTGTCGCAGCCGGGACGGTTCAGTCCGGGCCGGAACGGGCGCGTGGGGCCGGGCGAGACGGTCGGGTGAGTCTTGCGGGTCCGGAACGGGACGTACCCGTAGCGCGGCGCGACGGTCTACCATGAGACGAGGCGGTACTGCGGGCAGATTGGCAACGCACCGATTTCGCAGCCGCGACTAGCCGGTTGACAGCCTCCGCATCCCGTGGGACACTCGGACCACTCTGCGAGGAAATCCACCGTGCGGATCGCTCCCCGATTCTGGGCCCTGATCGCGGCGCTAGTCCTTCCCGGAACTGCTGTTGCGGCCGAGGAGAGGCCCCCGAACATCGTCCTGATCGTGGCCGACGACCTCGGCTACGGCGACCTCGGGTGCTACGGCGCGAAGAAGCTCCGCACACCGCACCTCAATCAGCTCGCGGCCAAAGGCACTCGCTTCACCAACTTTACCGTCTCGCAGCCGGTCTGCACGGCGTCGCGGGCGTCGCTGCTGACGGGCTGTTACGCCAACCGCGTCTCGCTGTTCGGGGCGCTCAACCACCAGAGCACGGTCGGCCTCCACCCGGCGGAACGGCTTCTGCCCGAACTCCTGCGCGAAGCAGGATATGCGACCGCGATCTACGGCAAGTGGCACCTCGGCGACCGGCCGCCGTTCCTCCCAACCCGCCGCGGTTTCGACGACTTCGCCGGCCTGCCGTACTCGAACGACAACGGCCCGCTCCACCCGACGATGCCAGGCCTGCCGCCGCTGCCGTTCCTCCGCGGCGAGCGGGTGATCGAAACGAACCCCGACCAGGGCCGGTTCACGCGACGCTTCACCGACCTGGCGGTCGAGTTCGTCGCGGCGAACGCCCACCGGCCGTTCTTCCTGTACCTGCCGCACGTGATGCCGCACGTGCCGATCTTCGCGTCGCCGGAGTGGCGGCACCGCTCGGCCGGAGGCGTCTACGGCGACGTGGTCGAGGAACTGGATTCGGGAGTTGGCGAGGTGCTAAACGCCGTCCGCCAGAACGGCCTAGAAGCGAACACGCTCGTCGTCTTCCTTTCGGACAACGGCCCGTTCCTGTCCTACGGCAGCCACGCCGGCAGCGCCGGTCCGCTGAGGGAGGGCAAACTGACGACCTGGGAGGGCGGCGTGCGGGTGCCGGGGATCGCCCACTGGCCCGGCCGCGTGCCGGCGGGGCGGGTGTGCGACGAACCCGTCATGACCATCGACCTGCTGCCGACGCTCGTCCGCCTCGCCGGGGCGAAGTCGCCGACGCTACCGATCGACGGCAAAGACGTCGGCCCGATCCTGTTCGGCGAGCGCGACGCCCGTTCGCCGCACGCCGCGTACTTCTTCTACGCCGGCGACGAGCTGCACGCCGTGCGGGCGGGGCGGTGGAAGCTTCACCTGCCGCACGAGTACCTGACGGTGAACGGCCCGCCGGGCGACGGCGGCAAGCCGGCGAACTGGGGCCGGGCGAAGCCGGAGGCGATGAGCGTGAGCGGCCTCCGGGGCATCGCGAGCCGCCACGGCTACCGCGTGGAGCGGACCGGGCAGGCGCTCTAAGACCTGCTCGCCGACGTGGGCGAAACCCGCGACGTGGCCGCGGCGAACCCGGGCGTGGTGCGCGAGCTACTCGCCCACGCCGAACGGGCGCGGGCGGAGCTGGGCGATTCACTTACCGGCCGCAAGGGCACCGGAGTGCGGCCGTGCGGCGAGGCGAAGCCGTGACGCCGCCTTTCAATCCCACCGGGGGCCGTCCGGAGTAAGGGTAAGCGTCCTCCCCGGCAGTGTCGCCGGGGCCGGTATCGACTGGATCACGGGGGCTGCGCCGGTGGCGCGGAACCCCGGCCCGTCGAACGAGTACCAGAGCTTGTCGGCGGGCGTCCACGCCGCGATGATTTGCCGTCCGCTCCGGCCGTCCGTCTTCACGTCCGCCACGGGCCGCCCGGTTTGCACGTCGAAGACCTTCGCGGCGCCGAGCCCACCCTGCCAGACGGCGACGTGGTTCGAGCCCCACCAGCCAAGGCCGGGGGCCGTCTCGTTCGGGGCGAGCGCGGCCGCGCTCACCCGCTTCCCCGACGCCGCGTCCCACACGACCAGCGCCGCCCCCTCTCGCCCCTGGAACTGGCTCATCAGGCACGCGAACCGCTTCCCGTCGGCGCTGAACGCGGCCGCCCAGAAGTTCATCGACTGATTCTCTTTGCACGCCGCCTCGGTCTTCGCCCGCGGCTCCGCGGTCGTGCCGTCGAAGAACGAGAACCCGGTGCCGTCGAACACGGCGATCGTCCGGCCGTCCTCCGAGGCGCCGTAGTTCTTCGGATTCCAGCCGACGCCGGCGGTGCCGAGCGGCACGAACTGGTTCTTCGGCCGCGCCGCCTGCCCGCCGAGCCGTTTCAGCCCGGGGAGTTGCCACACGTCGAACCCGCTCCGCTCGTTGAACGTGACGAGCCGGTCCGGGCCGGTGAACGCGACGGCGACGAGGTTCGGCTCCGTGATCGTGGCCGGGCTCCGCTTGTACGGCGTGAACCGGGTCGAGTGCCCGCTGGGCACGTCGAACAGCACGACCGGGTCGCCGTTGAACGGCTCCGACCCGCGGACGGCGACGAACCGCCCTCCGGGGGCGAGGGCGTAGCCGTGGTTCCCGTCCTTCGTGTCGATCTGCACGGTGCCGACCCGCTCGCCAGTCTTCGTCTTCGCCACGGTGAGGGTTTCGCCCCCGCCGGTGAGGTTGTAGCCGATCAGGCCGACCACGCCGTCCTCGCCGCCGCCGAAGATGAGGTGGTTGACGCTCGGGATGCCGACCGGCATCGCCGTGCCGACCTTCGGCTGCTTCGGCGCCACGCCCGGGTTCTGGTTGTCCGGTCGATTTTCCGGCGGGAACGGGTTCGGGCCACCGTCCGGAAGCGGCGCGGGCTCCGGCCGCGCGGCCGGGGCAGGCGGTGGGTCAACCTTCGCCGCCTGCGGGCCGTCCTTCTTCATCGTCAGCGCGAGCACGATTCCGCCGACGAGCAGCAACACGACCGCGACGCCGCCGCCGACGATCAGGCCGATCGGCGGGCCGCCGCCGCGCTTCTTCCGCGGCCGGAACGGGTCGTGCTCGTCGTCGTCGTCGCGCCTCCGCCGGCGGCGCGGGCGGTCGTCGTCCTCGTCGTCGTCGTAGCGGGGCATGGGCAGACCTCATCACTTCCGAGACGCAACGACCAACCCGGCGACCATGAGACCGCACCCGAGCAGCAACTGCGGCGAGGGCTCTTCGCCGAGTAGCAGCCACGCCAGGAGCACGGCCACGACCAGGCTCCCCTTGTCGACAAGCGTCACGCCGCCGACCGGGCCGTGTTGGATCGCACGATAGTAACACACCCAGGATGCGGCGGTCAGGGCCGCGGACAGCCCGAGTAACAGCACGTCGCGGCGACCGAGTTTGGCGCACTCGTCGCGTGGTACGACCGCGGCGGCGAAGGCGATCGTGAACAGGAACACGAACGCGGTGCGGACGGCCGAGCCCAGGTCGGCCGACACGGTCGCGAGGCCGGCTTTGGCGACCACGCCCGTGGCCCCGGCGAACGCCATCGACGCCAGGGCGTACCACACCCACCGGTCCACGGCCGGCCTCGCGTCAGAGAACCACTTCCGGAAGGCCGGTCACCGGGTTCGCCAACTCGTCGATGACTCGCTTCGCCAGGGCTGCGTAGGCAGCCGACACCGGGGCGTCGGGGTACTTCCGCACGAACGGCTCGCCGGCGTCGCCGCACTCGGCGATGCGCGGGTCGATGGGGATTTCCCGCAGCAGCGGCACGCCGATCTCGTCCGCCAGCCGCCGCCCGCCGCCGCTGCGGAAGATGTCGTAGCGCTTGCCGTCGTCGCCGACGAAGTAGCTCATGTTCTCGACCACGCCGAGGACCGGCACCCGCACCTCCCGGAACATCTTCACGCCCTTGCGGGCGTCGATCAGGCTGACGTCCTGCGGCGTCGTCACGATCACGGCGCCGGTCAGGGGGGCACTCTGCGACAGCGTTAACTGGGCGTCGCCGGTGCCGGGCGGGAGGTCGATCACGAGCGTGTCGAGCTGGCCCCAATCGACCTGCCCGAGGAACGACTGCACCGCCTGCGCCACCTTCGGGCCGCGCCAGATGACGGCCTGCGCGGGGTCCACCAGGAAGCCCATCGACATCAGGCTGATGCCGTACTTTTCGAGCGGGAACGGCGTCGATTGTGGGTTGACGGTGCCGAGGCCGAACATGATCGGGACCGACGGGCCGTAGATGTCGGCGTCCATCAGGCCCACCTTCTGGCCGGCCATGCGGAGGGCCAGCGCCAGGTTGGCGGCGACGGTGGACTTGCCCACGCCGCCCTTGCCGCTGGCGACGGCGACGACGTGCTTCACGCCGGGGAGGGAGAGCTTCGGGGGGGCTTGCGGGTTCATGGTGCGGACCTTGCAAGTGCGTTCAAAACTTCCGAATGACCAATTCCCACTGACCCACCAATGACCAAGGAAAACCAGCGGCTGCGTCCTTGGTCATTGGTGGGTCAGTGGGAATTGGTCATTTCGCCGAGCCGCCTTAGCAACTCTAAAGGGTAAATCCCCGTGTCGTGGCCGTCGTTCCACTCGATCTGGTAAGCGTACCGGCCGACGGGCCGCATCGCGGTCGGCGCCGGCGGGCCGGCCGCGGCTTCCTGCGGCGTCAACACGCGGAACGGGTCGGGCGGCTTCTTGCCGTCCTCGGTGCAGGCCGCGCACGGGCACGCCTTGCGAAGCGTCCGCCACGCGGTGAACGTGCTCGCCCCGTCGGCCCAGTCGATGCGGAGGCCGTCGCCCTCGCGCCGCAGTGCCGTCGGACTCGCCGCCGTCGTCATCGCACGCCCTCGTTCGGTCGGACGCCGTTGATTATAGGTACGGCCGCCGGCCCGGGTTGCCTTGACGTGCCGCTCCGCGGTCTGAAGAATAGACGTACCCCGCCCCTCCGGCCGCCCGCGGGCCGTCCCCGAGACCGAACGCGATGCCCTCCCGCCGTGCCCTGCCGTTCGTCGCTCTGTTCGCATCGGCGGCGGTCGTCGGCTGCGGCGGCGCTGACGGGGTGAAGTCGTACCACGCCCCGCGGGCCGCGGTCGCGACGGCGCCTGTCAACTCCGGGAAGTACCGCCTCCTCGGCGCGATGGTGCCGGCCGACGACCCGGTGTGGTTCTTCAAGCTGAGCGGCGACGCCGACGAGCTGGCGAGGTACGAGCCCGGGTTCGACGCGCTCATCAAGAGCGTCCGCTTCAAGGGCGAAAAGGCGCCCCCCGAGTTCACCCCGCCCGACGGCTGGAAGATCGGGCCCGGTCGCGCCGGCATCGTCCGGCAGACCGTGCTGCCCCCCGGCACCAAGCTCGACGTGACGGTCGTCTACTCGCTCGGCGGCGTCGCCGAGAACCTGGAGCGGTGGGTGAAGATGCTCGGCAACGCCCCGGCCGCGGGGGACGAGGTGCGGTACACGACGAAGGTGGACGCCGCCGGCGGCCCGGTGCGGCGTGTGGACATCCGCGGCAACAAGAACCCGTCCGCCGCCCCGATGATGGGCAAGATGCGCTGACCGAGGACCACTCATGACCCCGACCACGGTCGAACCCGCCCCGGCCGCCGGGCCGCGCCCCGGGCGCCAGCCGCACGATTACGCCCTACTGGCGCTCAAGGGGCTCGCGTCCCTGCGGCTCACCGTGTGGCTGTTCGGCTTCGCCGTCGCCCTCGTCTTCTTCGGCACCCTCGCCCAGATGGACAACGGCATCTGGACCGTCGTCGACCAGTACTTCTGGTCGTACTTCGTGTGGGTTCCCTCCGACCTGATCCGCCAGTTCTGCTCCGTCTTCCTCGACGGCTGGGTGTCGAAGACCGAGCGCTGGGGCGGCGGGTTCCCGCTCCCGGGCGGCAAGCTCCTCGGCGGGCTGATGCTCGTCAACCTCGTCGCCGCCCACCTGGTCCGCTTCCGCATGACGTGGAAGCGGTCGGGCGTCATCCTCATCCACTCCGGGCTCATCCTCCTGTTCGTCGGCGAGTTCGTCACCCGCGAGTTCGCCGTCGAGCAGCGGATGACGATCGACGAGGGCGGCTCCGCGAACTACGCCGAGGACTCGCGGCACGTCGAACTGGCGTTCGTCAGCCCGGACGGCGACGAGGACAAGGTCGTGGTGGTGCCGCAGCGGCTGCTCCAGGGCGGCGGCAAGGTCAGCGACCCGGCCCTGCCGGTGGACGTGCAGGTGACGAAGTACATGGCGAACTCGTCGCTCGCCAAGGCGGCCGAGACGAAGGAGCCGAACCCGGCCACCGCGGGGTTGTTCGGCAAGATGTTCGTGGCCGTGCCGAAGGGCGAGGAGTCGGGCGTGAGCACCGACTCGAAGGTGGACATGCCGGCCGCCTACGTCACCTTCTTCCGCAAGGGGACGGCCGACAGCCTGGGCACGTTCCTCGTCGCCCTGCGGTTCTCGCTCCAGGAGCAGCAGGACGAACTGACGGTGGACGGCACCAAGTACCAGTTCGGGATGCGGTTCGCCCGCTACTACAAGCCCTACAGCCTCGAACTGATCGACTTCCGCTTCGACCGCTACCTCGGCACCGAGAAGGCGAAGAACTATTCGAGCCGCGTGATCCTCCGCGACCCGGAGCAGCAGCTCGAGCGCGACGTGACCATCAGCATGAACGACCCGCTGCGGCACCGCGGCGAGACGTTCTATCAGAGCAACTTCGACCACACGACCGAGAAGACGACGGTCCTGCAGGTGGTGAAGAACCCCGGCTGGCTGATTCCCTACGTGTCGTGCGTGGTCGTGTCGGCGGGGCTGCTGCTGCACTTCGGCATCTACTTCTCCCAGTTCCTGACCCGGAGGGCCGCGGTATGACCCCGACCGACCCCGCGCCCGCCCGCGCCCCGCGCCCGTCCGGCTGGTTCCTTCCGTACCTGTGCCTGGCGGTCGTCGGCCTCTACCTGGCGTCCGCGGCCGGGCGGATGAACCCGCCGCGGCAGCCGTTCGACCTGGAAGCCTTCGCCCGCCTGCCGGTCGTGGAGGGCGGCCGGGTGAAGCCGCTCGACTCGGCCATCCGGCTCTACCTCCGCTCGATCAGCGGCCGCGAGGAGTACGTGGACCTGAAGGGCGACAAGCAGCCGGCCATCAAGTGGTACCTCGAGGTGCTGGCGAGCAGCCGCGAGGAGAAGAGTTCGGTCTACAAGTACAAGGTGTTTCGCATCGACAACGAGCAGGTGCTCACCGAGCTGAAGCTGGCCCCGAACGCCGACCTGCGCTACTCCGTGGAGGAGATCGGGAAGAGCATCAACGTCGTGCTGAAGACCGCGTCTGTCACGGCGCAGAAGCGGCAGGCGGGGCAGAAGGTGTCGCTGTACGAGACGAAGATGTCGGAGCTGGCCAGCCGGCTGCAACTGTTCATGAACCTGGCCCGCTACCGCGGCCTGGACCAGCAGTCGAACATGCTGCTGCTCCTACCCCCGCAGACGGCCGACGCCAAGTGGACGAGCCTCGGCGACTACCGCGACGGGGCGTTCGGCGACGCCCTGCTGGCGGCGATGGACCGGCTCCGTCAGCTGCTCCCCGACGCCAAACTGAACGCGCTCACCGCCGAGGAGGCGATTCAACTGGTCGGCGCGCCCGCCGAGGTCGACCCGTCGAAGCTGTCGGCCGACCAGAAGAAGGCGGTCGTGGAGTCGGTGCAGGAGCGGCTGAGGATGGACCCGCGGGCGGTCCCGGCGGAGGAGCGGCGCGAGTGGATGGAGACGGCGCTGCCGCTGCTGTCGCGGGAGGACCAGTCGGCGGTGCGGGAGTACCTCCGCAGCGAGGGCGAGTCGCGGCTCGTCGCCGACCCGGTGGCGGCCGCGTGGCAGGGGATGGTGACGGCATACCGGGAGAACAAGCCGGACGAGTTCAACCGCGTCCTCGCCGGCTACCAGGGTTCGTTCCTGGACCACCTCAGCCCGCGGGACAAGGCCGCGGTCCGCGTCGAGACGGCGTACAACCGGTTCGCCCCGTTCTACTACTGCACCGTGCTGTACGGCATGGTCTTCCTCCTGGCCGCGGCCGGGCTCGTCGCGTCGGCGTCGGAGAAGCCGGGGTGGGGGGCCGCGCTCCAGAAGTCGGCCGGCTGGGTGCTGTACGCCACGGTCCTGGTTCACACCGCCGCGCTGATCGTGCGGATGTACGTGATGGACCGGCCGTTCGTGTTCGTGACGAACCTGTACTCGTCGGCCGTGTTCATCGGCTGGGGCTGCGTCGTGCTGGGGCTGGTGCTCGAGCGGATCTTCCGCATCGGCATCGGCAACGCGGTCGCCGGCGTCCTCGGGCTGGCGACCACCATCGTCGCCCACAACCTGGCGACCGACGACACGCTGGAGATGATGCAGGCGGTGCTGGACACGAACTTCTGGCTCGCCACGCACGTCACGACCGTGACTCTCGGCTACACCGCCACGTTTTTCGCCGGCTTCGTCGGGGCCGTGTACGTCCTGCTACAGTGCGCCACCGTCGTGAAGGACGGCTTCACCTCGCCGCAGCCGCCGTCGCTGGGCGGGCTGCTGTCGTTCGGCGCGGCCGCGGCCGGGATCGTGGGCGTGCCGATGATCCTGCTGTGGTTCTTCTGCACCGCCGCCGCCGCGAAGTTCGAGTGGTTCCACCCGAACATCCCGCTGGTGATCCTGGTGGTGACCGGCGGCGCGGCCGCGTTCTACGCCGGCGGCCTGCTGTTCCTCAAAGCCGGCGACACGGCCGTGGACGCGGACGGGAAGCCGTTGGCGACCGGGCAACTCCCCGCCGCGGCGAAGCCGCTCGCCGGCATGGCCCTCGACGCCGAGAAGGGCAAGGTGCTCGGCCAGATGATCTACGGCGTCGTCTGCTTTGCCACGCTCCTGAGTTTCGTCGGCACCGTCCTCGGCGGCATCTGGGCCGACCAGAGCTGGGGCCGCTTCTGGGGCTGGGACCCGAAGGAGAACGGGGCGGTGCTGATCGTGCTGTGGAACGCGCTGATCCTGCACGCCCGCTGGTGCGGGATGGTAAAGACGCGCGGCGTCGCGGTGCTGGCCCTGTTCGGCAACGTGATCTGCGCGTGGAGCTGGTTCGGCACCAACCAGCTCGGCATCGGCCTGCACGCCTACGGGTTCGACACCCGCCTCGCCGACGGCTGCACCAACTTCTGGCTGAGCCAGCTACTGATTATGGGCCTCGGCATGATCCCGGCGCGGTTCTGGGCCAGTGCAACCCGCCGCCGGACGGACCTGCCGGTAGTCGCGGCGGCATCGCCGGCGGCGGCGACCACCGGGCCGGGGGTGGTGAAGAAGAAGGCGAAGCGGAAGTAACGGGTGTGTGACGGCTGGCGTCTCGGCGGCCCGCGCCGCCGAGACGCCAGCCGTCACACCCACTTTCTTGCTTCCCGCCCCGCCGTTCCTATCCTTCCGACAACTCAACTCCTCCCACTGGGGCTCACCATGTCGTCGGACAAGAAGGTCCGGGTTGCCGTCATCGGCCTCGGGTTCGGGGCCGAGTTCATCCCCATCTACCAGAAGCACCCGAACGCCGAGATCGTCGCCGTCTGCCGGCGGAAAAAGGCCGAACTCGACAAGACGGCCGACAAGTACGGCATCCCCAAGCGGTTCACCAGCTACGACGAACTCCTCAAGGACCCGGACATCGACGCCGTCCACATCAACAGCCCCATCCCCGACCACGGCCCGCAGAGCATCGCGGCGCTGAAGGCCGGCAAGCACGTCGCCTGCACGGTGCCGATGGCCACGACGAAGGAGCAGATCCGCGAGATCGTCGAGCTGCAGCGCCGCACCGGGAAGGTGTACATGATGATGGAGACGGTGGTGTACGCCCGGGAGTACCTGTTCGCACGCGAACTGTACGACAAGGGCGAACTCGGCCGGGTGCAGTTCCTCCGCGGTAGCCACCAGCAGGACATGGACGGCTGGCCCGACTACTGGCCCGGCCTGCCGCCGATGTGGTACGCCACGCACTGCGTCAGCCCGTGTCTCGCCCTGCTCAGCAAGCCCGGGGCGCCGGCGCTGGCGGGGAAGGTCAGCTGCTACGGCTCGGGCCGCATCCGCGAGGAACTGGTGCCGAAGTACAACAGCCCGTTCGCGGTGGAGACCGCCACGTTCAGCATCAAGGGCACCGACGTGTGCGCCGAGGTGACGCGGAGCCTGTTCGACGTGGCCCGCCAGTACCGCGAGAGCTTCGACGTGACCGGCTCGAAGAAGAGCTTCGAGTGGCAGCAGGTCGAGGGCGAAGACCCGGTGATCCACACGAAGAACACGCCCGAGACGCCGCGGACCGAGCCGCAGATCCCGGAGCGGGTGAAGGTGCCGGACTTCGCGCACCTGCTGCCGGAGCCGATCCGCGGGTTCACGATGCCGCAGGCGATCCAGGACGCGGACCACCTGAGCTTCCTTCAGGGCGGCGGCCACGGCGGCAGCCACCCGCACCTGACGCACAACTTCCTGATGGCCGTGCTCGGCGAGCGGCCGGCGTTCCCCGACGCCCCGACGAGCGCGAACTGGACGCTCGTCGGCATCTGCGCCCACGAGAGCGCTCTGGCCGGCGGCCAGCAGGTGGAGATTCCGGCGTATTGAGCGACGACCGCGGGTGACGGCCTCACACCTCCGTCACCCGCTTCACCAGCATCGTCGCGTAGCTGCCCCGCGGCAACTCAAAGCACAGATCCAGCTTCAATCGCCCGGCGTTCCGCTCGTCCGCCCCCGCCGTGTGGGACAGCTCCGCAGGGCGGACGCAGCCCGGCCTGTCGCCCTTCGAGAAGAACGGCTTCTGCAAGCCCTTCACCTTCAGTTCCGGCAGCGTCAACCCCTCGGCCGCCAGCACCTCGGCGGCGAGTTCCGCCCACGTCTCGCCCGGCCGCGGCCGCACCCGCGCCGACGGCAGCGGCAGCGACAGCGTCTCCCACTCGCCGCCCGGCGCCCGGCGCGGCACCGGCACGCGGCCGAGCTTCAACTCGACCGTCGCCAACTCGGCGGCGTGCCGCGTCAGCCACGCCGCGAGCATTCGGTTCCACAAGGCACTCTGGTAGGCCGCGAGGTACAACCCCTGCAACTCCGGCCGCAGCCGGGCGACCGCGCCCTTGAAGTCGGTCGGGTGGTCGGCGAGGTAGTGAACCAGACTGCGGGCGTGGCCCTTCGGCAGCGTCTCCTTCAGCTTCGGCCAGTCGCCCCAGCCGTCGCGCAGGAGTTGCTTCTCACGCTTGGCTTCGGCCCGGTCGAATTCGTACGGCGCGGCCAGGGCCAGCCACAGGGCACGCTCGAAGCGGCCGAATACCATCTCCTTCGCCACGAACTCGCCGGCGTCGCCGACGGAGCCGAACCGCTGGTCGTCGAAGTAGTTGGGGAGGCCGGCGTCCGCGACTTCGGTCAGGGCCGCTTCCGCCCGTTCGACCGCGCCGCGGTCCAGTGATCGGAGTGTGATCGTGAACCGGTTCGCGCGGATGGCGCCGGCGGTGAACGGCTCGGCGACTTGCCCCACGTACGTGAGCCTGACGCGCTCGTGCTGCAACCCCCGCGGGGGGCCGCGCCACACCGTCAGGTGCTGGCTCGTGACGGCGTGACGGTCCTTGAGGCCGCCGTAGCTCACCCGCCGGGCGTCGAGCTGCCAGCGGCGGCGGACGGCACTAACCGCGTCCGGCGTGGTCCAGCCGGTCTTGTCGAGCCGGTACAGCGCGAACTCGCCGCCGCCCGGCACCAGCTCGGTCAGTTCCTCGACGCGGAAGTCGTCGGGCGTCTGCTTCAGCTTCATCGGGTCTGTGATACGGGGCCGGCTTCCACGGGTCGCGGCGGAGGCAGCGGTTGCCCGGGGGCCGGGCCGGGAACCTGCCCCGGCCACGGGGTGAACTGCGGTCGCGGCAGTCGCTCGGGGAAGACGTAGCCGCCGCGCGGCACCAGCGACGGGGCGATCGGGCCGACGTTCGGGTAAGGCGACGGCAGCGGCTGCGGCACGTAGCCCGGCTGGTCGTGCAGGAACAGCCACTCGCCCGGCAGCCCCGGCGGCGGCGCCAGGTCGCGCGGCTGCCGCGTGTCCGGGTCCACGATCACCTCGGTAATTACCGCCGGCAGCTCGACCCGGCTGGCCGATGCGGTCAACAGCCCGCACACGAAATCGACCGTGCCCGAGTGGCCCGGCAGCGTCAGGCGGTTGGCCCCTTCCACGACCGCGCGCTCGGTGTGGGCGCACGCGCAGTCGGCGCCGGTGGTCACGAGAACGGTGCGAACGGGGCAGCCGGCCGCGGCCGGCATCAGAACCGGGTCGAGGAGTACGAGGGCGTCGACGGCGAGGCCGTCGGCCGCGGCCTCCCGCGCCAGTCGAGCGGCGAGCGGGCAGCCGATGTCGGCCCCCACCACCACGAACCGCGCGGCCGGGTCGCACCGAGCCACGCCCCGCATCTCGTACGCCAGCCACGGGGTATGGACGACCTGGCCGAAGTAGTTCTTGACGAAGCCGCGCTCCACGAGTCCGTCGCGGAGGCCTTCGAGGCTGCACCCGCCGGCCGGGCAGGCGCCGTTGACCAGGACGGTATAAACGTGCTGCCGCTCGCCCACGGGCACGGGGCACGTCGGGCCGGCTTCCCAGTTCACGCGGGCGGCGTGGGTGGTGCAGCTGACGCAGCCCCCGCCGCCGGCCAGGGTCGCCACCGCGGTCAGGATTAAGCACGTCACCCGGGTCATCCCGCGTCCTCCGGCCTCGCCGGCTTCGCCGGCTTGCGTCACACCTACAAGATCGGCAGGACTCGCAGGACCGCGCCAACCGTTGCAGCTTGCCACGCCGGGGAACGTGTGCGGGTGCGCGGTGTGTGCCGGTCCGGTAAGCGGGGCAACTTGGGCGAAGCGTTCGCCGTTTTGCCGCGCCCGCCGGTGCGGGCTAGAATGTTCTCTGCCTACCACCCCGCTCGTCTGGCCTGTTCGCAAGGTTTCCGCATGTCGCTCCGCGCCGCGCTGGTCGCGTCCGTCGTGCTGTTGAGCCCCGTGAGTGCGGCGGCGCAGCCGGCGGCCGAGCACTTCGAGAAGCACGTCCGCCCGCTCCTGCTCGAGCACTGCGCCGGGTGCCACGGTAAAGACGGCAAGGCGAAGGGCGGCCTCAAGCTGACGACCGCCGCGGAACTGGCGGCCGGCGGCGAGAGCGGGCCGGTCGTGGTGCCGGGGCAGACCGACAAGAGCCTCCTGGTCGAGACCGTCCGCTACGCCGGCGACCTGAAGATGCCGCCCAAGGGAAAGCTGCGGCCGGACCAGATCGCGGCGCTGGAGAAGTGGGTGAAGGATGGCGCCGTCTGGCCCGGCGGAGCGGGCGGCACCGCCGCGAGCGGCGGGAAAGGGGACGGGGGTATCACCGACGAGCAGAAGCGCTTCTGGGCCTTCCAGCCCGTTCGGGAGCCGAAGGTACCCGACACGAGCCACCCGATACAGTCCCCGATCGACGCGTTCGTTCGCACCCGGCTCGACGCCGCGGGGCTGACCCCGGCGCCGCCGGCCGACCGGCGCACGCTCATCCGCCGCGTCACCTACGACCTCACCGGCCTCCCGCCGACCCCGGAGGAGGTCGCCGGGTTCCTCGCCGACCGGGGCGACGGTGCGTTCGCCCGTGTCGTCGATCGGTTGCTCGCCTCACCGGCCTACGGCGAGCGGTGGGCGCGGCACTGGCTCGACGTGGCCCGCTACGCCGACAGCAACGGCCTCGACGAGAACACCGCTTTCGGCAACGCCTGGCGCTACCGTGACTACGTCGTCCGCGCCTTCAACAGCGACAAGCCCTACGACCGGTTCGTGCTCGAACAGCTCGCCGGCGACTTGCTCCCCGACGACGCCGCGACGCGCGAAGACCGCCTCACCGCGACCGGGTTCCTGGTGCTCGGGCCGAAACTGCTCGCGGAGCCGGACAAGGCGAAGATGGTGATGGACATCGTGGACGAGCAGATCGACGTGGCCGGCAAGGCGTTCCTCGGGCTGACCGTCAGCTGCGCCCGCTGCCACGACCACAAATTCGACCCCATCCCGACGCGCGACTACTACGCCCTCGCCGGCATCTTCAAGAGCACGAAGACGATGGCCACCCTGGCCACGGTGGCCAAGGCACACGAGCGGCCGCTCGGCCCGACGGACTCGCCCGAGACGCTGCTGTACCGCGACCGGTTGAAACTGGTGACGAAGGAACTGCGGGCGCTGGAGCAAGAGTTCGGCAAGACGCCGGCGACGGACAAGGACAGGCGACACGCCATCCACCTGAAGGCCGAGGAGCGGCGGGCCGAGATCAAGCAACTGGAGAAGGCCGTGCCGCCGCCGGCCGCCGTGCTCGCGGTGCAGGACGAGGCGAACCCCGCGGACGTAAGGGTTCACATCCGCGGCAATACCCAGACGCTCGGCGACTTGGCCCAGCGCGGCTTCCTCCGCGTGGTGAGCGACCAGGCGCCCGCGATTCCGGCGAAGGCCAGCGGCCGGCTCGAACTGGCGCGGTGGGTCGCGTCGGCGGACAACCCGCTGACGGCGCGAGTGCTGGTGAACCGCGTCTGGCATCACCACTTCGGCGAGGGGCTGGTCCGCACGCCGGACGACTTCGGCACCCGCGGCGAGCGGCCGAGTCACCCCGAACTCCTCGACTGGCTTGCCGTCCGACTCGTCAAGAGCGGGTGGAGTCTGAAGTCGCTCCACCGGCTGATCCTGCTCTCGGACACGTACCAGATGGCGAGCCGGCCGGCGCCCGCGGCGGCGGCGACGGTCGACCCCGACAACCGCCTGCTGTCGCACTTCCCGCGGCGGCGGCTCGAAGCCGAGGCGGTGCGCGACGCGATGCTCGCGGTCGCCGGCACGCTCGACCACACGGCCGGCGGCACGCTGCTGGAGAACGGCAACTTCGAGTATGTCAACAACGACCGCGCCCGCGGCGCGGCCCGCTACGACAACGCCCGCCGCAGCCTGTACCTGCCCGTGATCCGCAACAACGTCTTCGACTTCTTCCAGACGTTCGACTTCGTCGAGCCCCACGTGTCGAACGGCAAGCGGGCCGTCACGGTGGTCGCCCCGCAGGCCCTCTGCCTGATGAACAACCCGTTCGTGGCGAAGCAAGCGGCCGCGTTCGCGGGGTCGGTGCTCCAGTTGCCGGCCGACGACGCCGGCCGCGTGGCGGCGGCCTACGAGCGCGCCTACGGCCGGCCGCCGACGACGGAGGAGACGGCGCGGGCGTTGGCGTTCGTGGGGAGGTACGTGGCAGCCCTGGACGGGCCGGAGCGCCGCCCGCGGGCGTGGGCGGCGTGGTGCCACGCGGTGTTCGCCAGCAGCGAGTTCGTGTACGTGGAGTGACCCGAAGGGGCGTCAGCGGAGCGGCGGGTTGTACACCCGCACCGCTTCGAGGGCGGCGTCGGTGCCGCCGGAAAGTTCCAGGACGTGCCGGCCCGGACGGAGCCCCTGCACGGCGGTCACCGCGGCCTCGAACCCCGGGCCGCGGGCCGGCGGCGCGGCGGCGGAATCGACCGACTGCGGGACGACGTTCCACCGCGTCACGAGCCGGTCCTGCCTGTGCACAGTCATGGTCTCGGTCAGGGCGTAGGCGTTGAAGTCGGCCGGGTCGATCGCCACCCGGCCGGACTTGGACACGAACGGCGCCGCCGAGTCACCGCCGCCGTCGGGGCCGGTCACCGACCCGGCCACCGTGTACTTGAAGCGGCGGCCGCCGTCGGTGAAGTCGGTCGCGGTGAGGGTCCACTCCTCGACGACGCGCGGGGCGGTGGCGCCGACCCGCATCAGCAGTGGCTTCGGCTGCGGCGGCTCGACGTTGTAGGTCCGCGTGGCCAGGAGCAACTCGGGGAGCTCGGACGGCCGCTTGCCGTCGACCCGAACCTCCACCGGACTACCCGCGGAGCCGGGCCGGAACAGCAAGTCCACCCGGTTGCCGTCGAACGGGAGGGACAGCTTGCCGTTCTCCCAGCGGAGGTCGGTGCCGACGGCGTGGGTGCGGACGCGGTCCTTCCACCCGTCGGCCGGCAGGTCGGGGCGGTGGCGGAGGTGGGCCTTCACGATCTCGGCCATGAGGTACTCGCCGTGGGCGTTCGGGTGGATGGGGTCGGCGTTCAGGTCTTCGACCCGCAACTTGTGGTCGCGGAGGTACTGCCGCCACAGCCCGCGGACGTCGGCCAGTTCGGTGCCGTACCGCCGCGACAGGTCGGGGTAGAAGACGTGGTTCTGCCACCGGTGCGGGTTGGCCTTCTCCGTCAGCGCCGCCGGGTCGACGACCTCGTCCACGGCGTCCTGGTGGATCGGCGTGAGGTGGTCGGTGGCGTGGAGGATGTCGGCGGTGGTGCGCTCGCGGACGCGGCGGATGATGGCCTCGTACTCGGCCGGCGGGCCGTAGACGTGGAAGATCAGCAGGTCCGGGTACGCGGGGTACAGATCGGCCTCGGCCGTGCGGACGAGCACGTTCGACGAGTAGCCGCCGATCGCCCGGTTCTCGACGTGCAGGTCGGCGAACGGGTAGCGGGCGCGGAGGTCGCGCGCCACGGCGGCGGTCCACGCCTGGGCGGTGATCGACTGGCCGTAGAACAGCACGCGGACGGTGTTCCGCTTCTCCGGCGTGCTGGTCGCCAGCAGCGTCATGGCCCGCTGCACGTTCGCCCCGTAGGTTGCGACCGGGCCGAGCGTCTTCGGCGGCGGGTATGGTGCCGGCTGGGCAACGAGCAGCGCCGGGGTCAGCAGCAGGCCGGCGGCCACGAATCGGGTCATGCGAGTGTTCGGTGTTTGGTGCTTCTAGCCGACACCACTTGATCCGGATCGGCACTCCCCGCCCCCGCCGCCCGCCGATGACCACCCGGAAGAATCCCCCGCTCGACCCGCCGCCCGCACAACCCGCAGAACCGGAACCGTGACCCGATGCGAACCTTTTGCCACGCCGCGACGCCCGTCTACTCCCGCCGCGACCTGCTGTCGGCGAGCGCGAACGGCTTCGGCCTCCTCGCCCTCGCCGGGCTGGCGAACGCGCAGTCGCCGCCGCTCGCGCCGCGGGCGCCGCACCGGCCGGCGAAGGCCAAGCGCGTCATCTTCCTGTTCATGCACGGCGGCCCGTCGCAGGTGGACACGTTCGACCACAAGCCGCTGCTGGCGCGGCACCACGGGCAGCCGTACCCGGGGCAGAAGCCGCGCGTGCAGTTCGCCGCCACCGGCAACCTGCTGCGCTCGCCGTGGGAATTCCGCCCGGGGGGGCAGAGCGGCACCCTCGTCAGCGACCTCTTCCCGCACGTCCGCCGCATGGCCGACGAGCTGTGTGTGATACGCTCGATCCACGCCGACAACTCGGCCCACGGCGGGGCGCTGCTGCAACTCCACACCGGCAGCGACACGTTCGTCCGCCCCAGCGTCGGCAGCTGGGTGACGTACGGCCTCGGCAGCGAGAACCAGAACCTCCCCGGGTTCGTGACCGTCTGCCCGACGCTCGGCCACGGCGGCGTGCAGAACTGGTCGAGCGCGTTCCTGCCGGCCGCGTTCCAGGGCACGCCGATCGGCCACTCCGGCGTCCCGGCCCGCGAGTCGAGCATCCGCGACATCCGCAGCACGGCGCCGTCGGTCGAGTTGCAGCGGATGCAGCTCGACCTCCTCCGAGAGATGAATCAGGGCCACCTCGCCGCGGCGGGCGCCGACCCGGCCCTGGAGGGGCGCATCGAGTCGTTCGAACTCGCGTTCCGGATGCAGGCCGCGGCGCCGGGCGTGGCCGACCTGTCGAAGGAGTCCCGGCGCGTGCTCGACCTGTACGGCGTGAACCGGCCCGAGACCGACAACTTCGGCCGGCAGTGCCTGCTGGCCCGGCGGTACTGCGAGGCCGGCGTGCGGTTCGTGCAGGTGACGCACAGCTACAAGTGGGACCAGCACGGCGACCTGACCCGCGACCACGCCAAGAACGCGCGCGAGGTGGATCAGCCGATTGCCGCGCTGCTGACGGACTTGAAGCAGCGCGGCTTGCTGGAGGACACCCTGGTGTGGTGGGGCGGCGAGTTCGGGCGGACGCCGACGGCGCAGGGCGGCGACGGCCGCGACCACAACCCGCACGCGTTCAGCATGTGGCTCGCCGGCGGCGGCGTGAAGGGCGGGAGCGTGGTCGGTGCGACCGACGACTTCGGCTACTACGCCGTGGAGAACAAGGTCCACATGCACGACCTGCACGCGACGCTGCTCGCGGCGCTCGGCATGGATCACGAGAAGTTGACGTACCGCCACGCCGGCCGCGACTTCCGGCTGACCGACGTGAAGGGCCGCGTGGTCCGCGAGGTGTTCGCGTGACGGTCCGCCGCTCGCGGCGGAGGGGATTACTTCTTCCCCACCGGCGCTTGGAGCCCCGTGGTCACGACTTCGAGGAACTCCCGCGCCCGCTTCGCGAGAGCGTCCACGCCGTCGGGGCGGTCCGGGCGCGGCACCAGCGGGGCGAAGACGTTCTCGCACGCCAGCGGCATCGGCACCCCCGTGAACGCCACCGGGTGGAGCAGCCGGTAGTGGTCGATCTCGCCGAAGCCGGGCCCGCAGTCCTCGTCGCGCGGCCAGTTGCGGTGGTCCTTGACGCAGAAGCTCCGCACCTCCGCGGCACAGGCGCGGATGTCCGGGATGGGATCCTTGTCGAGGTAGTCCAGCACGTTGCCGGCGTCGTAGTTCACCTTGATGTTCGGGTGGCTCACCTCGCGGGTGACGGCGGCGCACGCCTCGCCGGTGCCCGTCTCGCCGCCGTGCTGCTTCACCACGACCGTGACGTTGTGGTCGCGCGCGATCGGCCCCAGTCGGCGGAAGCGCTCGACCCACACGGCGCGGCTCGCCCCCTTCGTGTGGCCGAACGTCAGCACCTGCGGCACGCCCGCGGCCGAGGCCTGCAGGATGCGCTGGCGATGGACCTCGAAGCCGTCCGCCGCTTCGGGGTACGTCCCGCTGAACATCATGACCGGTTCGAGCCCCAGGTCGCGGCAGCGGCGGCCGAGCTCGCGGGCGCGGGCCGGTTCGGCGTCCTTCGCCAGCACCGGGGTCGGCCGGCCGTCGCCCTCGTCGTGCGTCGTGCCCCAGGCGACGAACCGGAAGCCGGCGCCCTTGATGCCGTCGAGCGCGCGGGCGAGCGGGAAGCGCGAGTACGGCAGGGTCATGCAAGCGATCTGGAAGCGCGTGGGGGCGGGCTTGGCGGCGCGGGCCGGGGGTGCGGCCGCAGCGAGCGCGGCGGCGAGGAACGAGCGACGGTCCACGACGGGCCTCCGGGTACTGGGCGGCCCAATTCTACCCGACGACACGAGGCGACACCATGACCACGAACCTGTTCGCAGACCTGCCGGTGAATCCCCCCGCGGAACTCACGCAGACGCTCGCCGCCGGCCCCGGCGTTCGCGTCGAGCGGATTGTTTCGCAAGGCCACGCCTCGCCACGGGGGTTCTGGTACGACCAGGACGAGGCCGAGTGGGTACTCCTCGTCCGCGGTGCGGCCCGGCTCGGCTTCGAGGACGGTGCCGTCGAGCTGCGCCCGGGCGACCACGTCACCATCCCGGCGGGTCGGCGGCACCGCGTCGAGTGGACCACGCCCGACGAGCCGACGGTGTGGCTGGTAGTGTTCTACCCTGCGGCGGGCTAAACCGCGGGGTTGCCCGCGGCGGTCGGCGTCCGCAAACTTCCCGCACCACCCCGGGGCCGCACGATGTCGCGTTCCATGATCGCTCTCGTATGCCTCCTCGCGACGGCCGGCGCGGGTCGCGCCGACCCGCTTCAACAACAACTCGCGGCCGAAGCCCCCGTCGCGCTGGCGAAGGCCGCCCGCGAGCGCGGCGACGCCGGTCGCGGGGCCGCGCTGTTCTTCCAGCCGGCGATGGCCTGTGCGAAGTGCCACGACGCCGAGGCCGAGACGCGCCTCGGCCCCGACCTCGCCGCCGCGGGGAAGGAGGCCACCGCCGAGTACCTCGTCGAGTCGGTACTGTTCCCGTCGCGGGTGCTGAAGAAGGGGTTTGAGACGGTCACCGTCGTGACCGCAGCCGACCGCACGGTCACCGGGCTCGTCGCCGCCGAGACGGCCGACGCGCTGACGCTCGTGGACCCGGCCGCGAACGGCACGCGCGTCGTCATCCCCAAGGCCGACATCGTTTCGCGCAAGGCCGGCACGCAGTCGCTGATGCCGGACGGGCTCGTTAACCTCCTCTCCGACCGGCAGCAGTTCCTCGACCTCACGAAGTACCTCATCGAAGTCGCGGAGGGCGGCCCGACCCGCGCCAAGGAACTGCGGCCGGCACAAACGACGCTCGTCATCCCCGCCTACGAGAAGGACATCGACCACGCCGGCCTCATCCGCGGGCTCGACGACAAGGCGCTGAAGCGAGGCGAGGCCATTTTTCTCCGCGTGTGCGCGAACTGTCACGGCACGAAGGACCAGCCGGGCTCGCTCCCCACGTCGCCGAAGTTCGTCGCGCACGTGTTCAAGAACGGCTCCGACCCGCACAGCCTGTACCAGACGCTGACGCGCGGCTACGGGCTGATGCCGCCGCAGACGTGGATGGTGCCGCGGCAGAAGTACGACGTGATCCACTACCTCCGCGAGACGTACCTGCGGCCCCACAACCCCGGACAGTTGGTGCGCGCGGACGACGCCTACCTCGCGACCCTGCCGCAAGGGCGAAAGGGCGAGTACGGCCCGGCGCCGTCGAGCGTCGAGCCGTGGGTGGCGAACGACTACGGGCCGAGCCTCGTGAACACCTATCAGGTCGGCGGCACGAAGGAGGCGCCGAACATCGCCTACAAGGGGCTGGCGGTTCGGCTCGACCCCGGCCCCGGCGGCGTGTCGCGCGGCAAGCGCTTCGCCGTGCTCGACCTGGACACGATGCGCGTCGCCGCGGCGTGGGTAGGCGACGGCTTCATCGACTGGAAGGGGATTCACTTCAACGGCCAGCACGGCGTCCACCCGAGAATCGTGGGCGACGTGAAGTTGCTGAACCCCGTCGGCCCCGGCTGGGCGAATCCCGAAACCGGCAGCTTCGACGACCCGCGGATGACGGGCCGCGACGGCCGACCGTACGGCCCGCTGCCGAAAGCGTGGGCACGCTACCGCGGCAGCTACGCCTTCGGGGACCAGACGGTTCTGGCGTACACCGTCGGCGACGCGGACGTGCTGGAATCGCTGGGCGCCGAGGGCGAGGCCGTCACGCGGACGCTGCAAGTCGGCAAGTCGGGCCGCGATCTGTTGGCGCGAGTCGCCCCGGCCGGGGCCGCCGTTCGCGTTGTCGGTGACAGCCGGGTGTCACTCGTTGCCCGCGACGGGTTCCACGTCCTGAAGATCCCCGCCGCCGCCACGCCGACGCTTCTGAAGGTCGTGTTCGGCTCCGCCGACGCCGCGCCGCCGCGGCCGCTGAAGCCTCTGACCGCCGGCGGCCCGCGCCGCTGGCCCGACGTCCTGAAGACGACCGTGGCCGTCGGCAAGGACGCCGGCCCGTTCGCGGCGGACACGTTCGGCCTGCCGGAGCGGAACCCGTGGAATGCCCAGATGCGGCTCACCGCCTTCGACTTCTTCCCGGACGGTAACAAGATGGCCGTCTGCACCTGGGACGGCGACGTCTGGCTCGTATCGGGTCTGCTCGACCCCGCGGGTAACCTGTCGTGGCAGCGCATCGCCTCGGGCCTGTTCCAACCGCTCGGGTTGAAGGTGCGCGACGGCCAAATCTTCGTGTGCTGCCGCGATCAAATCGTGCGGCTGCACGACCTCAACGGCGACGGCGAAACGGACTTCTACGAGTGCTTCAACGCCGACCACCAGGTGACGGAGCACTTCCACGAGTTCGCGATGGGCTTGCAGACCGACGCGGCCGGCAACTTCTACTACGCCAAGAGCGGCCGCCACGCCTTGCAAGCAGTGGTGCCGCACCACGGCACGCTGCTGAAGGTGAGTGCCGACGGCGCCACGACGGAGATTCTGGCGACCGGCTTCCGCGCCGCGAACGGCGTGTGCCTCAACCCCGACGGCTCGTTCTTCGTCACCGATCAGGAAGGCTTCTGGACGCCGAAGAACCGCATCAACCGGGTGGAGAAGGGCGGTTTCTACGGCAACCTGTGGGGCTTCACCGACGTCACCGACCCGTCGGACGCGGCGATGAAGCAGCCGCTGTGCTGGATCACGAACGAGTTCGACCGCTCGCCCGCCGAGCTGATTTGGGTGACGAGCGACAAGTGGGGCGCGCTGAAAGGCTCGCTGCTGAACACGTCCTACGGGACGGGCAAGCTGTACGTGGTACCGCACGAGACGGTGAAGGGGCAGGCGCAGGGCGGCATGTGCCCGCTGCCGCTGCCGGCGTTCCCGACGGGGATCATGCGGCCGCGCTTTCACCCGACGGACGGGCAACTGTACGTGTGCGGCATGTACGCCTGGGCCGGCAACCAGACCGGCCCCGGCGGCTTCTACCGCGTCCGCGCCACTGGCAAGCCGATGGACGTGCCGGTCGGGCTCCGGGCGAAGGCCGACGGGTTGGAGATCACATTTACCGACGCGCTGGACGCGACCGCGGCCACGGACGCGGCGAACTTCGCGGTGAAGGTGTGGGGGTTGAAGCGGACCCAGAATTACGGCTCGAAGCACCTCGACGAACACGCCCTGAAGGTGAGCAGTGCGGCGCTGTTGCCGGACGGCAAGACGGTGCGGCTGACTGTAGCCGGGATCGCGCCGACGGCGGGGATGGAGGTGCGCTTCCGCCTCAAGGGCGCCGACGGCCGGCCGGTGACGGGCGTGATCCACAACACGATTCACGCACTACCGGATTGATTGGTG
Source organism: Gemmataceae bacterium (assembly GCA_046350095.1). Lineage (GTDB taxonomy): Bacteria > Planctomycetota > Planctomycetia > Gemmatales > Gemmataceae > Urbifossiella. Next base: position 653,465 of record JAXMBA010000004.1, on the reverse strand, counting down.
CGGTGCGTCAGCGTGGCCCGGTACTGTTGTCGAACTCGGACGCCCGCCACGACGGCGCAACCGGCGAGGAGCGCGGCGAACCACCTCATCCCCGGGTCGGTGACGGCGACCCAGGCGGTAGCGGCGAAGCCGCCAACCACGCACGCCACCGGTGCCGCCCATCGCGGCACCACGCGCCGCTGGCACACGAGGAAGAGACGCACCGTCCGCCACGTCACGCACATGAGCGCGACCAGCAACACGGTGTTGACCCACACCGACCACCGGATACCCGACACGATTCGGCCGGTTCGTACGTCAAACACGTACCGGTTCCCGTCGTAGGTCCGGGCGCTACAAACCAGCTTCGCCGTGTCGAAGCTGACGGCCTCCAGGTACTCGTATTGCCGTCGCTGGCCCGCGGTCTTCTCGATGCTCGGCACGAGTCCCGGCCAGGAGAGGAGTTCGCGGGCCGTATACCCGCCAAGCCGCTCGCCGCGTGAGTAGAAGCTCACCAGCGAATGATCGGAGTCTTGGGCGACCTTGCAGTAAACGACAAGGTGAACCCCGTCGGGGTAGACAAAAACATCTTCGCGGTAGGCGTAAGCGTTCGGTTCCCAAATCGACCACAGCAGGGTCGCCGTGCCGTCGTTGCGGTACAACCCGCTCCGAGGGTAGGCGGCGCGGATGGCCGCCGTCTCCGGGTTCGCGTTGTCGTCGTAGTACGGCCACCCGAGTGGTCCGATCATCACGAACAGGAAATCGCCGGCAGCGATGGTGTACGAACGGGCCGGCGGGGGGATGTATGCCACAGCCACCGCGGGCGTCAGGCCGATAACCGCCAACGCAACGCCAGCGATCAGCTTCCAACGAGAGATCATGTCCGAACCCTTCGCGGGTCAGCCGACCACCTCGCGGATCGGCGTGCCGTGCGACAGCACGAACGGCCGGCCGCCTTGGTCGTGAGCCTCGCCGCCCGGATCGACGCCGAGGAGGTGGTAGATTGTCGCCGTGAAGTCGGCCGGCGTGATTGGCTGCGTCGCTGGTCGCGCCGCGATGCGGTCCGACGCGCCGACCACCTGCCCGCCCTTCACGCCGCCGCCGGCGAACACCACGCTGAAGCAGTCCGGGTGGTGCTCGCGGCCGGCGTTGCTCCGCGTGATGCGCGGCGTCCGCCCGAACTCCGCGGCCACCACCACCAGCGTCTCGTCGAGCTTGCCCGTGCGGTCGAGGTCGGTCATCAGGGCGTGGAAGGCGCGGTCGAACGGCGGCACCAGATCGTCCTTGTGGGCCGTGAAGTTGTTCCAGTGCGTGTCCCACGCGAAGCCGTTGATGCCTTGCACGCGCTGCCAGTTGCACTGCACGAGCCGCACGCCGGCGCCGAGTAGGCGACTCCCCAGTAGCACCGACTGGCCGAACAGGTTCCGCCCGTAGCGCTCGCGCTCGGCCGTCGGAACCGCGCTCAGGTCCACCGCCCGCCGCACCGCGTCCGACGACAGCACCTCCACCGCCTTCGCCTGCCCGTCGCGGATGGTGCCGCTCATGGCGTGGCTGTTCAGTGCCCCGGCCTCGGCGTTCAGTTGGTCCACGAGCGACAGCCGGCGGCGCAGCGCGCCGGGTTCTTCATTCGCCACAAGCGGCAGGTTTTCGAGGCGGTAGCCGTCGTCGTTCGGGTTGCCGCCGGTGAGGAGCGGGTCGTACCGCGGCCCGAGCGAACCGGCGAATTGACCCGCGCGCCGGCCGCCGGCCACGTCCATGCGGTGCGGCACGACGGCCCACGCCGGCAGCGGGCCGTTACCCGGGGCGAGTTTCGCCACCACCGCCCCGACCGGCGGCATGTCCTGGCGGCTCATGTTGTTCACGTCCGGCACACTACCCAGGTACGGGTAGCCGGTGAACATCCAGTACGAGCCGCGGCCGTGGTCGTTGTGGTCGTGGCACAGCGTCCGCACCACCGCCGTCTTGTGCGTCCACTGCGCCGCCAGCGGCAGCAGTTCCGAGAAACGCACGCCGGGGAGGCGCGTCTGGATGGTGCCGAACTCGCCGCGGATGTCGTCGGGCGCGTCGGGCTTGGGGTCGAATGTGTCGAGCTGGGCGGGTCCGCCGGACAGGTACAGGACGATGCAGTTCTTCGCCTTGCCGAAGCTGCCGCCGCGAGCCGGTGCAGCGCGGCTGAGCGCCGGCAGGGCGAGCCCGCCGAGGGCGAGACCGCCGGCGCGGAGGAGTTCGCGGCGGTCGAGCGCGGAGCGGCTCCACAGGCGGATCATGGCGGGCGTCCTGACGAGCCGGCGGCGTTCGCCGTCGGAGGGGAGGCGGGAGTTTCCGGCGTGCAATCCGACTCGCCCGAGTGTAGCATGAACCGAAGTCGGCCCGCCAGCCCCACGCCGTCAGAATCCGGGGACTTACGTCCCCGGCTCGCCTCCCCGATGCGACACCTCCTCGCCACCCTGTCGGTGCTGGTCGCGCTCCCGGCCGCGCGCGCTGCCGACCCGCGCGTCGGCCTGCGGCCCGCCTACGGCACGGTCCCCGCAACGTTCGTCGACTCGGTTACACCGCTCCTCGCCGAGCGCGGCAAGACCACGCGCGTGACGTTCATCGGCCACGGCTTCGGCCCCGCGCTCGACGTGTGGGTGTCGCTTCCGCCCGGCGGAATGAAGGCCGTGCCGGTCGAGAGCCGCCCGGACCGTGTCGTCTTCGACGTGACAGTGGCCCCGGACGCGCCGGTCGGCGTGTGCGGGCTGCGCGTCGCCACAATCCACGGGCTGTCGAACCTGCACCTGTTCCTGATCGACGACCTGCCGGTGCGTCCGGGCGCGGCTGACAGCCCGCTGTCACTGCCGGCCGCGGCGTGGGGCACGCTCCGCGAGGGGGGCCGCGACCGCTACCGCATCACGGTCGCGGCCGGCGAGCGGGTCAGCTTCGAGGCGGTGGCGAACCGCTTCGGCAAGGACGCCGACGCGCTGGTGACGATCCGCGACGCGGACGGGGCGTTCGTGGCCGAGCACGACAACAGCCCCGGCCTCGGCTTCGACTGTCGGTTCGAGCACTGCTTCGCCGCGGCGGGGGCTTACACAGTCGAGGTGCGCGACGCCCGCTACCGGGGCGGCGACACGCACCACTACGTACTCCGCGCCGGCCGTTTCCCTGCGGGCCGCGCCGCGGTGCCAGCGGCGGTCGAAGCCGGGTTCGTAGGAACGATCGCGCTCCCCGAGCTGCCGGAAGCGGCGTTCGCGGTCTCGGCCCCGCGGCGGGTGCCGCTCGGTCCGTTCGACGCCGTGCTGAGGCGCCCCGGCGACCAGGGCTCGACGTGGGTGCCGCTCACGACTACGGCCGGGCCGGTGACCGTCGCCGAGCCGTTCGACGCAACTCGTGACACCGGGCTGTCACGGCTCGCCTCGCCTCCCGCCGTGTTCGCGTACCAACTCGCACCGTACCGCCTCAACCCGTTTCTGGCACTCGACCGCACGCTGACACTCGGTCGCGCCCAGGCCACGCCGGCGGTCGTGCCCGGCACCCTGTGCGGCGTGCTGCGGACGCGCGGTCGCGCAGATACCTTCCGCGTCCGGCTGGCGAAGGGCGAACGCCTGTTTCTCCGCGGCGAAGCTCAATCGCTGAACTCGCCGGCTGAACTCGAACTGGCGGTCACCGATCGCCTGGGCCGCGAGTTGACCCGCGCCGCCGAGCAGAACGACGAGGCGAATCTGAGCTTCACCGCCCCCGCAACCGGCGATTACGGTGTCGTCGTCCGAGACGCCCTCCGCGACGGCGGCGACGCCTTCGCGTACCGCGTGACCGCCCGCCGCGACCCGTTCCCCCCGACGTTCGCCGCCGAAGTCGAAGGGCTGACGGTGCCGCAGGGCTCGTACCAACCGGTGCCGATCCTTCACACCGGCACGGGTGGCGCCGTCCGGTTGCAACTCGTCGGCGCACCGCCCGGCCTGCGGTTGACCCCGGACGTGATTCCCGCCGGCGCCGCGGCCGTTGTCTGCAAGCTCGAAGCGGACGCGGCGCCGATCGGGGTTCACACCGTTCAGATCGCCGCAGACGTGGGTGGCGAGTGGGTCGCGGTGCGGACGCGGCCGCTGATCGATCGCAAGCTGGAGAACGTGGACCTGATTCCGCTGGCGCTCCGCGAGGACCAGCGGCGCCTGCCGGCCGCGGTCGCCGACCGATTCGCGGTGCAGGTCACGCCGCCGGCACCGTTCGCGTTCGAGCTGCCGGAGTCGGTCGTGGTGCTGCCGCGCTACCAGAAGGCCGCGATCCCGTTGACCACGACCCGAGCGGCGGGCTTCGACGGGTCGCTCAGCTTCACCGCCGCCGGCGGCCAGCTCGCCGACAAGAGCGAGGGCCGCACCCGCCTGTACGCCGACTTCCCGGACGCGACCGCCGGCGTGGTGGCGGCGAAAATCCTGTCGAACCTCGGCAAGACGCGGGTCGCCGTGACCGCGACCGGCACGCACGCCGGCCGTCGTGTCGCGCTGACTCGCACGTTCGAGCTGGAGGTGACGACCGCGTTCCGCGTCGCCGCCGAGCCGACGCAGGTGAAGCTCCTCCCGGGCGAATCGGGCCGGGTGAAGTTGCTCGTGACCCGGGCGAAGTCGTTCGAAGGCCCCGTGACCCTGCGGCTCGCGCCGATGTCCGGGGTGTCGGTCCCCGAGGCGGTGACCGTGGCGAAGGAAGCGACCGCGGCCGAGGTTGACATCGTCGTCTCACCACTCGCCGAGGCCCGGCAGCAGAACCTGACGGTGACGGCGACCGCGGACGTGGACGGGTTCGAGGAAGAGGTTCGGGCGTCCGTGCCGGTCGAAGTGCGGAAGGCCGAGCCGAAGAAGAATTGAGGCCGCCATGCGTCCCGCCCTCGCCGCCGTGTTCGCGCTCGTCGCCGCCCCGGCCGCCGCCGCGGAGCCGGTCGAGTTCCGCCGCGACGTGATCGCCGCGCTGTCGCGCGCCGGGTGCAACTCGGGCGCCTGCCACGGCTCGCCGCAGGGGAAGAACGGCTTCCGCCTTTCGCTGCGCGGCTCGGACGCCGACCTGGACTTCGCCACGCTCACCCGCGAGACTGGTGGCCGCCGCGTCAACCCGCAGCGGCCCGACGACAGCCTGGTTCTCCTGAAGGGGAGCGGCCGTGTGCCGCACCAGGGCGGCCGGCTGTTCGGCCCGTCCGACCCCGCCTACCGCGCCATCGCCGGGTGGGTCGCCGGCGGCGCCCGCGACAGCGCCGCCGCCGGACTCGTCGGCCTCGAAGTGCGGACCGGCGACACGCAGAAGACGGACCCGCCGGCCCGACAGCTCACCGCCCTCGCCCACTTCCGCGACGGCACCCGCCGCGACGTGACCGCCCTCACCGTATTCACCTCCAGCGACCCGGGCGCGGTGCCCGTGTCGCCCGGCGGGCTCGTGTCGTTCCCGCGCACGGCGGCGGCTACGGTCCTGGCGCGCTACCTCGACCAGATCGCCGGCGTACGGCTCGTGCGCGTCGAGCCCGACCCGGCGTTCGTCTTCCGCGGCCCGGCGCCGGCCAACGCGATCGACGAGCTCGTGTTCGCCAGGCAGCGCGAGCTGCAACTCCTCCCCGCGGCGGTCTGCACCGACGAGGTGTTCCTGCGCCGCGCCTACCTCGACGTGACCGGCACCATCTCCACGCCCGAAGCGGCCGCGGCCTTCCTCGACTCGAAGGAGCCCGACAAGCGGGCGAAGCTGATCGACCGGCTTCTCACGTCCGACGACTACGCGCTGTTCTGGGCGATGAAGTGGGCCGACGTGCTCCGCGGCAGCCCGACCACGATCAGCGACCGCGGCGTCCACAGCTTCCACCGCTACCTCGTCCGCACCGTCGCCGACGACCGACCCGTGACCGAGTTCGCGCGCGACCTGCTGACCGCGAGCGGCAACACGCTTCACCGGCCGGCGGCGAACTTCTTCCGCGTCAGCCGTACGCCGGAGGAGGCCGCGGAGGCGGCGGCGCAACTCTTCCTCGGCGTCCGGGTGCAGTGCGCGAAGTGCCACAACCACCCGTTCGAGAACATCACCCAGGCCGACTACTACGGCCTCGCCGCGTTCTTCGCCCGGGTGCAGTTGAAGGGCGCCCAGTTCGGCCTGGACGACGAGGTGGTCGCGCTCGCCCCCGGCCGCGAGCTGAACAACCCGCTCACCCGCCGGCCGCAGCCGCCGGTGGCGTTCGGCGACCGCCCGCCGAGCCTCGGCCCCGACGACGACCGCCGCGCCGCGCTCGCCGACTGGCTCACGGCGCCGGGCAACCGCTACTTCGCACCGTCGGTCGTGAACCGCGTCTGGTTCCACCTCCTCGGCAAAGGGGTCGTGGACCCCGTGGACGACTTCCGCGACACGAACCCGCCGAGCAACCCGGAACTGCTGAAGCACCTGGCCGACGACTTCGCCCGCGGCGGCTACCGGCTGAAGCCGTTGATCCGCACCATCCTCAACTCGCGCAGCTACCAGCTCGCCGCGGACGCGCCGAAGCAGTCGCCACGCGCCGCGGACCCGGACCGCTACTTCGTGAAGGCCGCGGTGCGGATGCTCGCCGCGGAGCAAGCGCTCGACGCCGTTTCGGCGGCGACAGGCGTGCCGGAGGAGTTCAAGGGATACCCGCGAGGCACGCGGGCGCTGGACCTGCCCGAGGGCGGCGTGGCACACCCGTTCCTGCAGGCGTTCTCGAAGCCGGTGCGCGACGCCGTGTGCGAGTGCGCCCGCGAGGACGACCCCGGCCTGCCGCAGGTGCTGCACATGCTCAACAACGCCGGCGTAGTCGGCAAGGTGCGCTCGGCCGACGGCCGCGTCGCGGGCTGGCTGCGGGCCGGGAAGGACACCGACTGGATTGTGGAACGCGTGTACCTGGCGACCCTCAGCCGCCGCCCGACGGCGCGAGAGCGCGAGCTGGTGGCGCGCCACCTGGCGACCGTTTCCGACCGGGCCGCGGGGTTGCAGGACGTACAGCACGCCCTGCTGAATACGAACGAATTCCTGCTGCGGCACTGAGCGACTGCGCCGAACCTTACGCCCCCGTCCACCGCCGCAGCAAGTTGTGGGTGATCCGCTCGACGCGCGGGTCGGGGCCGTGCGGGCGGCCGTTGTGGACGAACGGCAGCCAGTGCCCGGGCGGCGACGACAGCCCCTGCGCCCAGAAGATCGTCGCCGCGTTGAACACCGTGTTGCCGCGCGGGCCGGGGTAGATCGTCGCCTCGTAGTGGCTCTCCTGCTCGCCGCCGTTCCACGTCTTCCCCGCGGCCAGCACCTCCAGCCCGGGAATCGGCGCCGGGTTGCCGTGGTGCTCCCAGCCGACCAGCCCGGGGATGCGGTCGCCCGCCTTCATGCCGGTGCCGGCGAAGACCCAGTGGTCGGGCTTCGTACACACCCAGTCGCCGGAGCCGTTGAACGGGATGACGGTGCGGGCGCCGATCAGGGTCGCCTCGTCCGGGCCGGGCTCGGGGAGGTCGGCCATCCACTTCTCCTCCTCCGGGCGCACGCCGCCGTACCGGCCACGCCGCTCGATGATGCGGTTCGGCCGGCCGTCGGAGCCCGGCGAGAAGGGCGTGACGAAGCACACGGCGTTGCCGCTGAAGAAGCCGACGTTCACGCCGCGGCGCACGGCCTCGCTCACGTGGTCGAACTGCGGCCGGCTCCAGTACTCGTCGTGGCCGACCGACAGGAACGCCTTGCACCGCGTGACCGTTTCGAGCGACGAATGCACGTCCTCGTTCGTGCAGTAGGTCACGTCGTAGCCGTGTTTCTCGAGCCAGAAGCTGAACGGGAACTCGAACAGCAGGAACTCGCCGGTGCCGAGTGACAGCGGGTTGTCGCTGACCTGCGGGTACTTGGCGAACGGCCGGTCGAAGCTGGCCCGCACGCCGGACACCAGCGGCTTCCGGTCCGGCCGGTCGTTGTCGTACAGCGAGTGGGCGTCGGGCCACTTGTTGTACGCCTGCCACGTGTTCGTGCTGCACTGCACCAGCACGTCCGCCGGGCGGTCGTCGGTGACGACGAAGATGATCGCGCTCTGGTAGCGGTGCGCGGCGGCCGACAGCTTGGCGAGGTACACGCCGCTCGGCCAGTCGGCGGGGATCGTGATCGTGGCGGCCGCGGGCCAGCGGCACTCGCGGAGCCTAGCCGGGCCGACCGGCGGCGTCGGCTGCGGCGTCACGTTCACGGGGCCGAGCGTGCGCATCAGGCGACCGCCGGTGCCGCCGTAGTAGCCGAGGCGGTACACGTCGATGGTCACGGCCGACGCCGGCACGCAGCTGACGCAGAAGCCGATCTCCTGGCCGGCCTTCACGCTCATGCGGGTGGCGTAGCCTTCGAGCACGGACTGCCGGTACTTCGCGGCGGCGTCGAACTTCACGTAAGTGAGTTGCCAGTCGGCCGAGCCGGGGCGGGCGTTCTCTTCGGCGATGAGCTTCGGCCGCGCCGGCTGGGCGCCGGTGGCGGCGAGGGCGGCGATCGCCTGGCGGCGGGTGGGGCGAGGCATGGGCAACTCCTGAGTTCGCCCCACTGTACCGCAGCCCCGCCGCGCCGCAACCGCCCTTCGCGCCGCCGCCGTCGAATGGTACACACTCACACCATGCCGACCGTCGTCGTCGCACCCGCTCTCGCCCGCTGGCTCACCGCCGAGCCCGGCAGCAACGTCGGCGAGCGCACGTGCACGGTGCACGGCACGACCGTGCGCGAAGTGCTCGACGCCCTGTTCGCGGTTCACCCCACGCTCCGCGGCTACGTCGTGGACGAGCGCGGGGCGCTGCGGCACCACGTCGTCGCGTTCGTGGACGGCGTCGCCGTCGCCGACAAGCAGCGGCTCGGGGAGCCGGTGCCGGGCGGCGCCGAGGTCTACCTCTGTCAGGCTCTCTCCGGGGGATGACGCCGATGTCCGACCGCGTGCTCGTGTCCACCCGCAAGGGGCTGTTCACGCTCGACCGCAACCCCGCGGGGTGGGGTGTGAGCGGGGTGTCGTTCCTGGCCGAGAACGTGACGCTGGCCCACGTGGACCCGCGCGACGGCGGCTGGTACGCGGCCCTGAACCTCGGCCACTTCGGGGTGAAGCTGAAGTTCTCGCCCGACCGGGGGAAGACGTGGGAGGACCGGGCCGCGCCCGCGTACCCCGACGGCGAGGTCGTTGCCACCGCCGACGGCAAGCCGCCGCACCCGGCGACGCTGAAGTTGATCTGGGCGCTGGAGTCGGGCGACGCGACGCAACCCGGCCGGCTGTGGTGCGGGACGCTGCCGGGCGGCCTGTTCCGCTCCGACGACGGCGGCCGGTCGTGGGAGTTGGTCCGCGGCCTGTGGGACCGGCCCGAGCGGATGCACTGGTTCGGCGGCGGCGCCGACCACCCCGGCATTCATTCGGTGCTCCGCGACCCGCGCGACCCGAACGTCCTGCGCGTCGCCGTGTCGTGCGGCGGGGCGTGGACGAGTACGGACGGCGGCGCCACGTGGGAGGTCGGCACCGGGATGCACGCCGACTACATGCCGCCCGAGTTGCGCCTGAACCCGGTGGCGCAAGACCCGCACATCATGCGCCAGTGCCCGGCCGCGCCGGACCGGCTGTGGATTCAGCACCACAACGGCGTGTTCCAGTCCGCCGACGGGGCGAAGACGTGGGCGCACGTCCCGAACGCGACCCCGAGCGGGTTCGGCTTCGCGGTCGCCGTTCACCCGACGGACCCCGACACCGCGTGGTTCGTGCCGGCGACGAAGGACGAGCGGCGGGTGCCGGTGGATGGGAAGCTGGTGGTGAGCCGGACGCGGGACGGCGGCGCGTCGTTCGAGGTACTGCGATCCGGCCTGCCGACCGACCCGGCCTACGACATCGTGTACCGTCACGCGCTGGCGATCGACGCGACCGGCGACCGGCTGGCGTTCGGCTCGACGACCGGTGGCGTTTGGCTGACGGAAGACGGCGGCGACCGCTGGGCGCCGCTAGCGGCGCGGCTTCCGCCGGTTCACGCCGTCACGTTCGCGGCTTGACGGTCGTTGCGGGCGCGCCGAGGCGCCGGTACGCTGCGGATGGTGACTGATCACCCCGAAGGAGCGTACCCGTGCCGAAAATCCTGGCGATCGTCACCGCATTTTTGTGTGTTGCACCCGCTGCGGATGCCCAACAACAGTTAACGCTGAGGCCGCACCCCGACCCACTGCCCGCCGGGGCCGTCGCCCGGCTCGGTGGTGATTCGCTCGTCCTCTTCTCGACTCTCGACGCACGACAAGGCCGGGTGGCGGTCTCTGCGGACGGTACCACGGTTGCCGTGCCCGGCGATCGCAGGTCGCTTGGCCGTAGGTTGACCGACGGCCGCCGTCTCCCCTTTCCTGTCGGCCAGCGGTCTGTCTTCTACCGCGAGATGGGGCTTTCCGCGGACGGGGGTGTCCTCGCCGTCAACGACCTGCTCGACATCCGGGTCGTCGATCTGAAACGCGGGACGACTCGGTCAATACCCGGTGCCGCGCGGGGCACGGCTCCGCTCCTGACTGGGGACGGCCGTCTTGTCGCCGGCGGGTTCGACGGTGTCCCAGCCGGCGTCACGCCGCGTCTGGTTGTTTGGGACTGCGCGACGGGCCAGGAGGTGGCCGCGGTCGAGCCCCTGCACACCGCAGTGGCCAATGTGGTTCTCACGGCAGACGGTCGAACCCTCGCCAGTTGGGGGAGCACGCTACGTAATTTCAATCGCGACATCCCCGAGGATCGAAAAGACACGATCGTCCAGGTCTGGACTGTGGCGACGGGTAAGGAGCGCGTCCGGCTTGACGCGGGTTCGGCGGTCGGGCGTGTTGCCCTCACACCGGACGGTACGACGCTCGCGGCGGCCCTCCAGGCGGGTGGCATCGATCTGTTCGACATCGTCGCCGGGAAGAAGCTCCGCCGCATCGAGACGGGTGACCAAGTTGTCACCAGCGTGGGGTTTTCCACCGACGGCAGTCGAATCGCAGGGTTCCGGTCGAACGGACACCTTTCGGTGTGGTCGGCGGGGGACGGAGCCGCACTCAGTTCGACGGCCAGTCCCGTCTCGACGGCGACCCGCCCGACGTTCACCGGCACGGCCGGGGTGGGGACCGGCCTGACCTTTACCGGCCCCGACCGCGGTGTCGCCTGGGGCGTTGACGGTCGGGTCGTCACCGTCTGGGAGTTCCCGTCCGGGAAGGTGTTGACCCCGCCGGCCGCGCACTCGCACTCCGTCCTGTCCGTGGCGTTCACCGCAGATGGGAAATCTGTCGTGTCCGGCGACGGTGGCGGCGTGCTGGCCGAGTGGAGGCTCGACAGGCCCACGACGCCGCTCGTCCGCCGGTTCGGAACGCCGGTCGCAATGCCCTTCCTCGTTGACGCGCTGGACAGCCGGCCGATCGCCGTGTCCGGAGACGGGACGATGGTCGCGCTGCCTACACTCGACCGAAACAACGCCGGCGTGTACGACCGGCTATCCGGAAAGCTGGTCCTCTCGGCAACGCCTACACGACCCGGGGCCGGGCGGCCGGCGGTGTTCGCGCCGGGCCGGAACGCCGTCTACTTCACAGGCCGGCGGTTCAACCTGCCGACCAAGGATGCGGCGGCCGCAGTGTGGGACGTGGGGACCGGCGCGGTGCTCGGAAAACTCGCCGACCTGTACGACGTTCAGGCTGCGGCGCTCTCGCCTGACGGTACGCGCTTGTTTACCGTAACCGCGGCCACCTCGGCGGGAGGTAAGGCGAAGCAGTACACCGTTACCCGTTGGGTGGTCGAGACGGGCGAGCAGGCCGGGACGTACACGACAGAACTCGGGTACGGCCCTGTTTCGCTCGTGGCGCTCGACTGGGGCACGGTCGTGGTTGCCGCCGACAAGATGTTCAGCGTTGACTTCGTCTCCGGGCGGATCGGGAAGTGGATCGAGCGATATCCGACGACTCCGCAATTCGGTTCGGGTAACCGCCGCACGACCGAATTTACCGCTGTGGCCATCAATCGGGACGGCACCAGGATAGCGACGGGGGTCAAGGCCCTGAACCCGGTCACCTCCGCGGTCCGGATCTACGACTGGCCCGACGGCCGATTACTGCACGAGTTCACCGGACACGCTGGTTTAGTCACCACCCTCGCGTTCTCGCCGGATGGCAAACTGCTGGCCAGCGGGTCTGAAGACACGACAGTCCTCGTCTGGGACATGACCGTTGCGAAAAAGGAGTAGCGTTCTCGGCTCGCGGCGGGGATCATATCTTTCCCTCCCCGCCGCCCCTCCGGAGTCGCCATGTCCCGCCTCGCGTTCCCACTCCTCGCGCTCGCCGCCCTGCCGGTCGCTGCGTCCGCCGACTGGCCGCAGTTCCGCGGGCCGACCGCGCAGGGTCACGCCGACAAGGCCGACCCGCCCGTGACCTGGAGCCCGACCAAGAACGTCCGCTGGCGCACGCCCATCGCCGGCTCCGGGTGGTCCTCGCCGGTCGTCGCCGGCGGCCGGGTCTACATCACAACTGCCGTGCCGCAGAGCGAGGAAAAGAAGGCGAATCAGTCGCTGCGGGCGCTCTGCCTCGACGCCGCGACGGGGGCCGTGCTGTGGGACGTGGAGGTGTTCCTGCAGGACGGCAAGGACGCCCCGAACATCCACTCGAAGAACAGCCACGCCAGCCCGACGCCGGTCGTGGACGGCGACCGCGTGTACGTGCACTTCGGCCACATGGGCACCGCCTGCCTCAACGCCGGCACCGGATCCACGCTGTGGCAGACGCGCGAACTCCGCTACGCCCCCGTCCACGGCAACGGCGGCAGCCCCGTGCTGACGCACGGCAAGCTCGCGTTCAGCATCGACGGCACCGACAAGCAGCAGGTCGTGGCCCTCGACGCGGCCACGGGGAAGGTGTCGTGGGCGACGCCGCGCGACGCCAAGCCCGGAAAGCCGTTCTCGTTCTGTACCCCGCTCGTGGTACAGGTGAAGGGCACTGACCAGCTCGTGTCGGTCGGCAGCGACGTGGTGATGGGGCTGGAGCCCGGCACGGGCAAGGAGGTGTGGCGGGCGAAGTTCAGCGGCTACTCGGTGGTGCCGCGGCCGGTGGCGGGGAACGGCATGGTCTACTTCAGCACCGGCTACGACAACCCCGTGCTCTACGCGGTGAAGCTCGGCGGCACCGGCGACGTGACGGCCACGCACGTGGCCTGGACGGCGAAGAAGGGCGCCCCGCGGAACGCCTCGCCGCTCCTGATCGGCGACGCGCTGTACTGCGTCAGCGACGCCGGCGCACTGACCTGCTTCGACGCCATGACCGGGCGGGAGCGGTGGGCCGAGAACCTCGGCGGGGCGTACTCGGCGTCGCCGGTCTACGCCGGCGGCCGGGTGTACCTGCTGGCCGAGGACGGCACCGGCGTGGTGTTCAAGCCGGGGGCCGAGTTCGAGGAGCTGGCGCGGAACCGGCTGGAGGAGAAGGCACTGGCGAGCTACGCGGCCGATGGGCCGGCGCTGTACGCCCGCACCGCGAAGGCGGTGTACCGGCTGGAAGGGAAGTAGGCCGCGCGCGGGCCGCGTGCCGCGTCACTCCACGTTCCACACCACCGCGGTCGCGTCCGTCGCCCCGGACGCCAGCCGCTTCCCGTCCGCCGAGAAGCCGAGCGCCATCACCGCGCCGCGGTGGCCGTCCAGCGTCAGTCCCTCCGCCCCGGTCGCGGCCGCGAACACCCGCACCACCGTCGAGCCGACTGCGAGCCGCGTCCCGTCCGGGCTAAACGCTACGCTCGTCACCGCCGAGTCCGGGACCGGAGCCGACCAGACCACCGCCCGCGTCGCCCGGTCGATGACGTACACCCGGCCCCACCCGCCTTCCGGGACGAACGCCGCCACGCCGACCGCCACCCGCGCCCGGTCCGGCGACGCCGCCGCGGCCTTCACCAGGACCGGCGGTACGCCCGGTCGCTGCGGGTCGAACGGCCCCGGCAGCCCGAGCACGGCCGACACGTCGAAGCCCACGTCGGTGACCCCCGCGGCCGGCGGCGCGCCCGTGGCGGTCCGCAGCCGCTTGCCGGTGGCGACCTCCCACGCGACGACCTCGCCGGTGCGGTCGGTGGTCGTGACTTCGGCGCCGCCTCCCGCGAAAGCGACCGCCCGGACCGGCCCCGGCAAAGCGGCCGACGATACCCGCTCGACACCGGTGACTCCGTCGAAGACGCGGACGACCCCCCGGGCGAGGCCGTCGCCGCCGGCCGTCGCGAGCGTCCGCAGGTCGTTCGCAACGACGACCGGCCACGGCGGCGTGCCCCCGCTGCGCGCCGACCATTGGCCGGCCCCCGCGCCGTCAACCGCCCACCAGCGGACGTCCAGCAGGCGGTCCTCCAAGTGGCTGACCTCAACGACGTGACGGCCGTCCGGGGTGAGGGCGAGGGTGCCGCCGCGGGCCGCTACCCGCCGCACCTCCGTGCCGCGGGTCGTGTCCCAGACGACCAGTTCCCGCGGCCCCGGGCCGTCGCCGTCATCGCCGACCGCGGCCAGCCGGGTGCCGTCGGCCGAGACGGCCGCCGCCGACGCCGGGGTCGGGCCGCCGAACACCCGGACTTCCGCCCCGGTGGCCGCGTCCCACACCCGGAAGCGGCCGTCGGGGCAGGCCGTGAGGAGTTCCGCGCCGCCGGGGAGGAACGCAGCCAGGCCTTGCTCGCGGACCTTCCCCGTCAGCTTCGCGCCGGGCGCGCCGTCGGCGTGCCACACCCAGCCGTCGCCGTTGCCGTCGGTCTGGGCGAAGCGTGTCCCGTCGGCGCTCACGGCCGTCGGCCCGATCACGTCGCCCTTGCGGCCGGGGTGGCGAGCGAACGTGATCCGCCGGCCGGGCGTGCGGTCGATGAGGCTCCACTCGCGGGCCGCCGGGAGGAGGTTCAGGCCTGCGTCCTGCTCCGGGACCAGGAGGCGGCGGCCGGCGTCGAACGGAACGGCCCGCAGCATCCAACGCGACCCGGGCGCGACCGCGGGGCCGTCGGCGTGCCGCTCGGCGCCGGTGGCGACGTCCCAGAATCGCACGCGCCCGCCGCCGACCGACGCGAGCGTGCCGTCGGGGAGGAAGCCGAGGCGCGTGACGCCGGTCGGCTCGACCAGGCCGAACGCGCCGTCGGTGCCGTGCCGGAAGCGGACGGTGCCGAGCCGGGCGACGGCCCGCGGCGGGAGCGGCGCCGCGGGTGCGTCGGGGAGGAGTTCGTACTTCGGCGGCTCCGGGACCGGCGCGGCGCCGACCGGCGGTCCCGGCGGCGGGCGGTCGGAGTTCACCCACGCGACCGCTCCCACCGTCACCCCCACGACTGTCACGCCGGCGATCACCCAACCAGCGCCGAGCCCGCGCGGCGCCCCGACCCGCGCCAGCGACGACACGCTCACGGACGCCGTAGCACCTGCGGCGAGATCGAGCGTGGCCGCGCGAAGCTCGGCTGGGAGTGCGAGCACGGCCGACGGTGCGACCGACCCGGCGACGAGGGCGACGGCCGGGGCGATGCCGCGGGTGGTGAGGCGGGACCGGAGGAGTTCGCGGCCGCGGTCGAGGCGGCGGCGGAGCGTGCTGAGGCTCCACCCGAGTTCGGCCGCGGCCTCGTCCTGCGTCTTCCCGTGGTAAAGGCACGTCAGCACCGCCGCCCGCAGGTCGTCCGGGAGCGCCGCGATCTCCTCGTCCACGACCGCGAGCAGGTCGTCCCACTCGCCGGCCGGCACGGCCTCCGGCTTGGCCCCGGCCCGGCTCGCGCGCTCGTGCCGGGTGTCGCGGCGGCGCGCGGCCGACGCCACCCGCCGGGCGACGCCGAACAGCCAGCCGGGGAGCGAGTCGGGGTCGCGGAGCCGCGCGGCCTTGCGGGCGAGGACGAGGAACGTGGCCTGGAACGCGTCCTCGGCGGCGTGGGCGTGCCCGCCGAGGGCGCGGCGGCAGGCGCCGAGCACGAGCGGCCCGTGCCGGTCGAGGAGCTGCGCGAACGCGGCGGCGTCGCCGGCGGCGTAGCGGCGGAGGAGGGTGCGGTCGGGCTCGCTCGTGTCGGGGCGGTAGGCGCGGCGGAGCATGGTCGGCCTCGGCGGCGGTGGTTACCCCTGTAGTGCCCGCCCGCCGGGCTTTCCGCCCAGAATTCCGCCGCGACCCGGGCACGGAACCCGTGCAGTGTACCACGCCAGCCGGCGTAGAATGGGGCGCCCCCGCACGGAGGTTGCCCGTGGCCGCCCGCGTCCTGATGTGCCCGCCGGACCACTACGGCATCGAGTACGAGATCAACCCGTGGATGAAGCGCTCCCTCGGGGCCGTCCGCGAGCACGCCTTCACCCAGTGGCGCGCGTTGCGTGACACCCTGCTGTCACTCGGCGCCGCGGTCGAGGAGCTGGCGCCGCGGCCGGGGCTCCCCGACCTCGTGTTCACCGCGAACGCCGGGCTCGTGTTCGGGAATCGCTTCCTCAGCAGCCGTTTCCGCCACGAGGTCCGCGCCCGCGAGTCGCCGGTGTTCGACGAGTGGTTCGCCGCCCACGGGTTTACCGTCGAGCACCTGCCGGAAGAGATGTACCACGAGGGCGCCGGCGACGCCCTGTTCTCCGGCGACACGCTGTTCGCCGGCTACCGCACGCGCTCGGCCGCGGCCGCACACCAGTGGGTCGGGCAGGCGCTCGGCGTCCGCGTGCTGCCGGTCGAACTCGTGGACCCGCGCTTCTACCACCTCGACACCTGCTTCTGCCCGCTCGCGCCGGGTGAGGCGATCTACTTCCCCGGGGCGTTCGACGACTACGGCCGCAAGGTGCTGGCGGCGCACGTCCCACGGCTGATCCCGGTCGGCGAGGCGGACGCGGTGCGGTTCGGCTGCAACGCGGTGGTGGTGAAGCGGACGGTGGTCCATAACAGCCGCTGCCCGGAACTCGGCGCCTCGCTGCGGGGTGCGGGGTACCAGCCGGTCGAGGTCGAGCTCGACGAGTTCCTGAAGGCCGGCGGCAGCGCCAAGTGCCTGACGCTGCGGCTCGACGGCGAGGAGGCGGCGGGGTGGGCTCGGCGAATGACCAATTCCCAATGACCCACCAATGACCAAGGAAAACCAGTATTCTCTTCCTTGGTCATTGGTGGGTCATTGGTCCTTGGACATTCGCCACGAGAGCCGCCCATGAAGATCACCGCCGTCGAAGCGATCGTGTTGCGCCTGCCGAACGTCGTCGCCGCCGCGGACGGCACCCAGGACACCTGCCTCGTCCGCGTCGATACCGACGCCGGCATCTCGGGCTGGGGCGAGGTCGATTCGAGTCCGGAGGTGGTGAAGGCCGCCATCGACGCTCCGATGAGCCACACGCAGGCGTCGGGCCTGGGGCGCGTCGTGGTCGGGCTCGACCCGCTGGCCGTCGAAGCGTGCAACGAGCGGATGCGCCGCGCGGCCGTGTACTTCGCCGGCGGCGGCGTCGCGGTGCATGCGATGGCCGGCATCGACATGGCCCTGTGGGACATCGCCGGCAAGGCGCTCGGGCAGCCGGTGTACCGGCTGCTTGGCGGGCCGTTCCAGACGCGGTTCCGGGCGTACAGCAGCGTCCTGTTCGGCGACACGCCCGCCGCCACCTACGACGCCGCCCGCCGCTGGGCCGACCGCGGGTTCACCGCCGTGAAGTTCGGCTGGGGGCCGATGGGTCAGTCGGAGGCCGGCGACGTGGCGCTCGTCCGCGAGGCCCGCCGCGGGCTCGGCGACGGGATCGACCTGTTGGTGGACGCCGGCGAGTGCTTCGACGCCCGCACCGCGATCCGGCGCAGCCACCAGTTCGCCGAGTTCCGCCCGTACTGGCTCGAAGAGATGCTCCACCCCGCCGACCTCGCGGGGTACCAGCAGCTGTCGGCGGCGAGCCCGACGCCGATCGCCGCGGGCGAGACGGAGTGCCGGCTGAGCGAGTTCGTGCGGATGCTGGACGAGGGCGGGCTGGACTGGGTGCAGCCGGACCCGGGGCGGTGCGGCATCAGCACGATGCTGGCGGTCGGTCGGGCGGCGCGGGAGCGGTTCAAGCGCGTGTGCAACCACAGCTTCAAGAGCGGCATCACGATCGCGGCGAGCCTGCACGTGATGGCGGCGCTGCCGGGCGTGGACGTGATCGAGTTCTGCATGGCCGACTCGCCGCTGCGGCACGACCTGACGCGCGAGGTGTTCGAGGCGAAGGACGGCTGGGTGACGGTGAGCGACGCCCCGGGCCTGGGCGTGACCATCAACGAGGCGACGGTGGCGAAGTACCGGGTGAAGTGAGGCGTGAACCGCCTGGCGAGCCGACCGCCGTCAGGCGGCGGGTGACGCGAGCCGAATCATGTCCGGCGTAGCCCGTAGATCGGTTCCCTCTCCCCCGCGGCGGGGGAGAGGGAGCATACGACACCGCCGACGCGACTCGAACCGTGTCACCCGTCTGAGCGCCGGGTACAATTCCGGTACGCACCCCCCGCACTCGAGGGCACGCCATGCGGCTCGACCACATCGCCTACCGCGTCGCCGACCGTGATGCCACAGTGAAGTTCCTGTCCGACGCCTTCGGCTACCGCTTCCAGGCCGAGTTCGACATCTTCTTCAACGACGAGAAGACGGACGCCGCCCGCTGTGTCGCGTTGGAGCCGCCGGAGAAGCCGGGGAAGCACGCGGCGTTCACCCTGCCGGGGCCGCACGGCGAGCTGTACCACCTGGCCCCCGAGGTGTTCGTGAGCGAGGGGACGCCGGGGAGCATCGTCGGCAACTGGGTCGCGGCCCGCGGCGGCGTCGGCGGCATCCACCACCTCGCCTACGAGGTGCCGGACGTGGAGGCGAAGCGGCAGGAGTGGGTGGCGAACGGCTGGGGCGACTTCACCTCCGACCACGCGTTCAAGTGCGACGACCTGACGCAAATCTTCACCACGCCGCACCGGCTGACCGGGGTGATCTTCGAGTTCATCGAGCGGAAGGGCTTCGGGTTCTGCGCCGCGAACGTGAAGGAGCTGATGAAGAGTACCGTCGCCGCCGACGGGAACATGAAGTGAAGCGAACTCGTTGGGAGTCACGCGTGTCTGGCTCAGGAGTATCTCTGTAGCCGAGAGTTGGTCATGAAGGATCACAAGGATCAAGTGCATCGTGGGTGGGCGAAGTTCCTCAACCCAGAGAGTCTTCGCGGCAACCTGATCGCGGCTTCGATCTATCTCGCAGCTTTTGAAGTGTTGCAATCTTCTGTCATCGATCGCATCCGCGGCTTTTTCAGCAACGATTTCAAGGATGGTAAGCCTCTCGAAAGTGAGGATTACCGGTCGCACTGCCTCGCGCTTGCAAAGAGCCCGTTTCGCGCTTCACTTCTCTGGCTCAAGAAGATGTCGGCTATCAGCGATGACGACATCGCACTCGTTGATCGCATCCGAGAGCACCGCAACGCAATCGCCCACAATCTTCCCGAGTTTCTTGGGACGGCAGACACCGAGGTGAATGTCCAACTACTGGCGAACATTCACGAACTGGTTGCGAAGATCGACCGCTGGTGGATTCAGGAGGTCGATATGACCATTAGCCCCGAGTACGATGGCCGAGAGATCCCAGCCGATCAGATTTCGTCGGGGAACATGCTCTTTATCCAGATGATGCTTCAAATCGCCACTGGCGAAGAGTCAGGCGAACTCTGGGAACAGTTCCAGAAGCACTTTGGCTGAGAGTCGTAGGTCAGCACTCTCCGACTCGGCCCGACCTACTAGTCCGTCTATCGATCGGTGTCGGGCTGTTGGCGGGGGTGCCGGTGGCGCGTTAGACCGGGGCGCAAGCCCCGGCGGTGTCCTGAGGCTCCGGGGCTTGCGCCCCGGTCTAACGGCTCGACTGACACCCACTGCTGGAACCCGACACCGATCGGTAGACGGACTACTACGAAATCCCAGCCACACTCACTTCGTTTCGGCTCCCTTCGTCGGCAGAGCGAACAGCGGCGTACCGTCGAACAGGTTGCGCGGCTTGAGCGTGAAGCCGACCCACTCCGTCAGCGCCGCGCCGCGGGCCGCGTCCACGCCGCCGGGGCCGAAGTCCTCGTCGCGCGGGGCGTGGATGCCGCCTACCGAGTGCCACACCGTCGCCCGCTCGCCTGCCAGCGGCCGACCGCCCGCCGCCAGCGTCGGCACCTTGTAGTAGTGCCGGAACACGTCCGGCGTCCGCGTCACCCAGTAGTCGTAGTTGATGAAGTCCATGTCCACGTACTTCGTGTTCCCCAGCGGCAGGAACGCCGACGCCGCCCCCGTCCGGCTACTCACCAGGTCGTAGGCGATCGGCTGGCCGCGCGTGTTCTTCACCGCCTTGCTCTCGGCCCGTAGCGTCGTGAACTCCGTCGCCACCCACTTCGCCTTCCCCTCCCGCGGCTCCGTCGCCGGCATCCCGTCCGCGTCCACGCCGGGGAAGGGGAGCGGCTTCAGCCCGAACTTGCCGTCGGCGAATTTGCGGCTCACGAGCTGGATCGTGTTCTGGTCGCACCCGCCGAGGTTGCGGTCGGGGTCGTGCAGGTCGAACTCCAGCCGCCAGCAGCCGAAGTGGGCGTGGACGTCGCCGTCCTTCGTGCGCATGGCCCGGTGCGGCACCCCCTTCTCCTTCGGGAGCACGGCCCGGTCGAACAGGTTGTGCGCGGTCAACCCCAGCCGGCTGACGATGCGGCCGTCGTCGGTGAAGTTGTACTCCATCAGGAAGGCGTAGTTCCCCGACCGCATCGCCGCCCACAGCACCAGCTTCTCGCCGCCGCGGGCCTGCACCTTGTCGTACACGCCCATCCAGCGCAGGCCGTCGTAGTGGAGCTCCTGGTACACCTTGCCGTCGTGGTCGGCGTTGGTGGACGCCAGAATCTTCCCCGGCCCGACGCACATCGGCCCCAAGAAGTCCTTGTTGGCCTTCAGCATCGGGGTGCCGATCTTGGCCACGTCAAGAAAACACGTCTCCTTGTTGTCGTACTGGCTGAACGCCTCCGCCAGCATCAGGTTCCGCGCCACCACCAGCGACCGCGGCTGCTTCTTCTCGTCCTTCCACGAGAACTTCGCGCTGACGATCCGCAGCACCCGGCTGTCGCTCATGCCGCCGCGGCGCGTCAGGTTCGGGATGTCCCACGTCACCTCCCACGCCGTTTCGCTCTTGGACGCGTCGTCGGGGTCGAACTTCGACACGGGGAAGCCCATCTTCACGACCTCGGGCGGGCCGGTCGATTCTGGCGGCCGCGGCTTGATGCCGCCGAAGTGCTTGGCGAACTCGGCGTGCTCCTTGTCGAAGCGGTCGTAGAAGGCCTTCAGCTGCGCCTGCGTCGCGCCGTCGGCGAGGCTCATCACGGCCTCGTACTTCACGCTGTTGCCGCCGGTGGCGAGGAAGGCACGCGAGAACACGGCCTTGCGGTTCCACTCGTTGATCCGGTCGAGCGTCGCCTCGGCGGTGAGCCGGCCCTTCGGGTGGTTGACGTGGAAGTTGACGTACTTCCCCTTGTCGTTGAACGACGCGAAGTACGGTGTGCCGACCAGTTCGTACACCTTGCCGCTGCCGCCGTCCTCGATCTCGTACTCGAGCTTCAGCGTGGTCTTGAGGAACGCCTCGAAGTCGGCGGTCGTGAACGCCTTCGGCGGTGCGTCCTGGGCCGGGGCGAGCGCCGGCAGAATGAGCAACACGCCCAACAGAGCGAACCGCCGCGGCATGACCGGCCCCCGGGTCGAAGTGAAGCGCAGGTTGTGACGGGGAGAAGTGGTAGTGTCGCCGCGGGCGGAAGGGCTGTCAAGCGTCAGCCGCCGTCGCCGGACTGCGGCACCGGCCCGCCGAGGCTCCGCCAGACGTACCACGTTGCCACGCTGCTGTATGGCTTCCAGTGGCCGCACAGTTCGGCGACCTCCGCGGGGGTCGGCAGCGCCTCCAGCTCGAACGCCTTCATCACGCCGGCGCGGAGGCCATAGTCGCCGACGGGGAGCACGTCGGGCCGCCCCAAGCCAAACATCAGGAACATGTCCACGGACCAGTTGCCGATCCCTTTGATCGCCACCAGCTGCTTCCGCAGTGTCGGCTCGTCGCGGTCGGTGATGCCCGGCAGCAGATCGGGGTTGTCGCCGACGTGTTCGGCGACGGCGCGGATGGCGCGCTGCTTCGGCCCCGACACGCCGCAGGCGCGGAACTCCGCTTCGGTCAGCGCCAGTACCCGCTCGCGCCCGACCGGCGCGCCGCCGAGCGCGGCGAGGAGCTTGTCGAAGATCGACTTCGCGGCCTTCGTCGAAATCTGCTGGTAGACGACGCAGCGGACCAGCATCGTGAACGGGTCGTCGCTCGCCGGCGCCCACGTGCACGGGCCGACCTGCTTGACGAGCCGCTTCAGCACCTCGCACTTGCGCGTGAGGTGGCGGACGGCCTTGGCGTGCGGGTTGGTAGTGGACATGCGGCCATTGTAGCACACCGGGCGGGGCGCTTCTTACAATCTCGGCGTTCCACCCCTCCCGGAGACCCGCCTGTGCCGACCAACGCGCCGCTGAACCGCAAACTCCGCATGGGCCTCGTCGGCGGCGGGCAGGGGGCCTTCATCGGCCGCGTCCACGCGACCGCCGCCGTCCTCGACAACCGCGCCGCCCTCGTCGCCGGGGCGCTCTCGTCCGACGCCGCCCGCGCGAAGGCCTCCGCCGCCGACTACGACATCCCCGCCGACCGCGCCTACGGCTCCTACAAGGAGATGGCCGAGGCCGAGAAGAAGCGGCCCGACCCCGTCGATTTCGTGTCCGTCGCCACGCCGAACCACACGCACTTCGAGATCGCCAAGACGTTCGCCGAGGCCGGGTTCAACGTCATCTGCGACAAGCCGCTGACGTTCGACCTCGCTCAGGCCGAGGAGCTGCTGAAGGTGGTCGAGAAGTCCGGCGTCGTCTTCGCCGTGACGCACAACTACACCGGGTACCCGCTCGTGCGGCAGGCCCGCGAGATGGTGCTGAACGGCGAACTCGGCGAGATCAACGCCGTCCGCAGCAACTACATCCAGGGCTGGCTCCGCACGCGCCTCGAAGCCGACAATCAGAAGCAGGCCGCGTGGCGGACCGACCCGTCGAAGAGCGGCATCGCCGGCTGCTTCGGCGACATCGGCACGCACGCCTACAACCTCGGCCGCTACATCACCGGCCTCCAGCCGAAGCAGATCAGCTGCCTCCTCAAGGTGTTCGCCGAGGGGCGGGCGCTCGACGACTACGGCGTCGCCGCGGTGCGGTTCGAGAACGGGGCGCTGGGGACGGTGACGGCGAGCCAGATCAGCCACGGGCGCGAGAACGACCTGTTCATCGAGGTGGACGGGACGAAGGCGGCGCTGGAGTGGCACCAGGAGGAGCCGAACAAGCTGATCGTGCGGAAGAACGGCGAGCCGCACAAGGTCTACACCCGCAACGGCGGCCCGTACCTGGGGGCGGCGCACGGGGCGAGCGTGCGGCTGCCGAGCGGCCACCCGGAGGCGTTCTTCGAGGCGTTCGCCAACGTGTACACCACGGCCTACGACGCGATGGTGAAGCGGGCCGCCGGCCAGAGCTTCGAGGCCAAGAACACGGTGTACCCGAACGTGTACGACGGCGTGGAGGGGATGCTGTTCATCACGAAGTGCGTGGAGAGCAGCAAGGCCGACGGCGGCTGGGTGCCGTTCCGCCACCCCAAGAGCCGGGCGTGAGGGTACCGTGGGCAGCGTGTTCCTGCACGTCGCGGACGGGGCGATGTACCCCTGTGGTGGCGATTCCTGCCACCACTGCGAGCGGAGCGACGTACCGGTCTACGGGTTTGACGGCGAGATCGTGAACCCCGATCTCGCCAAGAATCCCGCGCTCGCGGCGGACGAGCCGCAGGTCAGCGAACTCTGCGCCAGCTGCATTCTCGGAGGCAACGTCCGCAAGTCAGCCTACCGCATCAGGGAGATAACCCCGATTGTCACGCGCTGGGCCGCAGACCCGGTGCGTGCGATCGAGGAGTACCACCGCACGCCGGACATCCCGCTGCTGATGCAACGGTACGACTGGCCGATGTGCTGCGGGGGGTGGTGCGAATTCGTCGGCACGCCGGACACGCGCGACGTGTCGCGGCAAGTGCCGCACGGGTTCAGGTACTGGGAACGCGGACCGGTCGAGTGGCACTTCCGGTACGAACTCCTCCCCGAGTCACTGCGTGAGGTAAGCCTCTTCCGCTGCGCGTTGTGCGGCGGTGGTTGGTTCGTCTGGCAACCGACGTAGGTTTGGTACGCGCCCCGGTATCGGGGGTGTGGAAGCAGGATGAGGCGGTTCGCGCGACGCCCGCGCTGCCGACGCTACATGTCGCGCACGTTGACGCCGTCCACCGCGTCGAGGGCGTAGGAGAACTTGCCGTCCCCGTCGTAGTCCACCACGATGTCGAACCGGCCGGCCCGCACCGCCTTCCACACGGTCGTCTTCAGCAGCGTCCCCTCCGCGTTCGACCGGGCCTGGCTCGTCGCCAGCGCCGGCTCCGCGAGCGGGTCGCCGTCGCGCCAGACGCGGTGCGGCACCACGTACACGCGGTACGTCTCGTTCGGCAGGAAGTTCACCGCCTTCGGCCCGCCGACGGTCACCGCGTCGCCGACCGTCACTGTCACCCTGGCCTCCGCGACGACCGGCGGGAAGTCGCTCGCCGGCTCCTGCGCCGCGGCGGCGGTTGCGGCCACTACCCCCGCGAGCAGCCCCACCGCGCCCGAAATCGGTCGGCTCATCGGACCCCTCCCGGCGGGCGACGGGCGACCCCGTCATCCTAACGCACCGGGCTCACCTCCGCGACCAGACGCGTCGTGAACGCCACCGAGCCGCGGTGCAGCGGGTGGTGCGAGTCCATGAAGTCCGACTCGGCGAGCCAGTCGCGGGCGTCGATCAGACGCACGCCGTTCTCCCGCGCCACGTCCGCCACGTACCCCTCGAACCGGGCTAGCGCCGCGGGGTCGTAGAACCCGCGGAACGTCGGCCCTTCCGGCGAACGAATTAGCACGGGCGTGATGCCGTGCGCGCGGCACTGCTGGAGAGACGCCCGCAGGGCGCGGTCGGCTTCGGGGCGCACGGTCAGGCGCTTCAGGGCCGCGCCGAGGGCCCGCGTCTGAACGACCAGCCTCGCCGCTCGATCCTCTTCGGTCACGTCGATGATCGGCGTCGGGTTGCCGCCGTACGGGAGCGGCGGGATGATGCCGGCGAACGGCTCGGCGGCACGGGTGAGTCGGGCCGGCCGCGTCAGTCGGAAGCGGAGGTAGCACAGGTCGAGTTCGCCCGGCGGCGTGTAGCGGTGAATGCCGGCCAGGTCGCGGTGCGTGAGGTGGTGGGACAGGAACGGGGCGTTCTCGCTCACGCAGAAGGCCGGCATGATCTCAAACACCACCAGATCGGGCTTGATGCCGTCGGCCAGGAGGCGCGACAGGACGACGCTGTTGAGCACGGGCCCGGCGCCGAAGTGCGCGGCGTTGAACCACAGCACCGGGCCGCCGGCCGGGTCCGGGAGAGTGTCCGGGGAGAACCCCTGCACCATCCGCGAACTGCCGATGACCACCGCCAGCGGCTTGCCGGGGTGCTCGGCGACGCGGGCGCGGAGGGCGTCGCGGCGCTGGAAGTAGTCGGGATCGACGACCTCGGGCCGGACCGTCTCCACGCCCACCCACGCCGCGGACAGGAGAACGACGGCGGCGAGCGGGACGAGGAGGACCGCGACCCGCGCCCGGCGGGCGCGGGTCGCCCGGGGCGCCGGCCGCGCGAGCGATCGGCGCGGCCGGCGCCAGCCGGCGAGCGGGCGGGGTAGGGCGGCGCGCATGCCGATGGTATCGGTCGCGCGGGCGGGGCGGCTTGAGCCGTTACAACTTGACCACGCTCTTGTCGCGGATCGACGCCTCCGCCGCCTCGATCATCCGCTGCGCCGTCGCCGCGTCGGCGAGCGTGCTCAGCGGTTCCGCCCCGAGTCGCAGGCAGTCCACCAGGAAGTACCGCACCTCGTTCATCACCGAGCCCTGGTACGCCGTGTACGTCTGGCTGTGGACCAGCCCCGGCTTGATCTCCACGTGGTCGCGGTAGCTGTACCGGGTGCTGCCGGCCGTGCCGATCACCTTCACCATCACCGTCCACGGGTCGGCGGCGTGGTCGTCGGCCGCGAAGCTGGCGCAGAAGTGGGCCAGGGCGCCGTTTTCGAGGCGCATCTGCACCATGGCGATGTCCTCCTCGGGGTACTCCTGGTAGTGGAGCGTCGCCTTCATGGCGCACAGCTCCACCGGCTTCCCGACGAGGTACAGCAGGATGTACGAGTGGTGGGTGAGGATCTGCCGCACGACCCCAGGGTAGCGCTTCGCCACCTCCTCGGGGTGGTGGATGTTGTACATCACGTAGGCCGACACGATCTTGCCCAGGTCGCCGTTGCGGACCAAGTCGCGGGTCCGCTGCATCGACTGCTCGTAGATGTAGTTGTGCCCCGGCACCACCACGAGCCCCTTCGCCTTGGCGATTCGGTCCATCTCCTCGATCTCGGCGACCGACACGCCGACCGGCTTCTCGACCAGGACGTGCTTGCCGTTCTCGAGCGCCAGCTTCGTGTACTCGAAGTGCGTCTCCAGGTTCGTGAGGATGAACACGGCGTCGACGGCGGGGTCGGCGCAGGCCTCGGCGGGGGTGGCGTAGACCTTGCAGCCGAACTCCCTGGCGCGCTGGGCGGCGCGGTCCTGGGAGCGGTTCCACAGGCCGACGAGGCGGGCGCCGGGCACCTTCTTGACGGCGGCGGCGTGGAGGACGGCGATGTCGCCGGCGCCGATGAAGGCGACGCCGGGGGAGTCGGTGGGCATGCGCGGGGCTCCGGGAGGGAGAAGACGTTATAGCGGCGCGTCAGAGCCCGTACGCGCCGAGAAACGCCTTCGCCTTCCGGGCCGTGTTGACCGCGTCGTGGCTGTGGCGGCTCAGCTCGACGTACACGCCGCCGGCGTACCCCGCGGCCCGCAGCCCGGCGAACACGTCGGCGAAATCGACTTCGCCCTCGCCGAACATGACGTGGTCGTGGACGCTGCGCCGCATGTCTTCGATGTGGACGTTCCAGAGGACGTGCTTCCAGTCGGTCAGGAACCGGCTCACGGGCAGCTCGCCGTTGCAGACGAGGTGGCCGACGTCGATGGTGAGGCCGAACGCGGGGTGGTTCACCTTCGCGTGCAGCTCGGCGAACTTGTCCATCGTGTCGATAAACATCCCCGGCTCCGGCTCGAATGCGAGGCGGACGTTTTTCCCGGCCGCGATGTCGGCGAGGCGCTTGCAGCCTTCGACAAGTCGAGCCATGAGTTCGGATGGCGCGGCCTCATCGACTGGGGTGCCGGACCAGAAGCTGACGCAGTCGGCCCGGAGCGTCGTGGCGAGATGGACGCACTGGCTTAGGAACGTGAACCGGACTTCGCGCTCCGCCGGTGTCGGGCCTAGCAGCGTTGGCTGGTGCTTCTTCCGGCGGTCGAGCACGAACCGGGCTCCGGTTTCGATCACGCGCCGCAGGTGGTACTGATCCAACAGACCGCGATGGGCTCCCAACAGCGTCTGTCGAATCGACTCGGCTTCGGGCTCAGATTCGCGGTGGCACAGCGCCGAGTCGTGAACGTCGGGAGTGATGGCGACGCCACCGTACCCGAGTTCGGAGAGAATTGCGAACGTGTCGATGAGCTGGTGGTGAGCGAAGCCGTTGGTGTTGTACCCGGCGAACATGGTCAGCCTACCGCCTCCACCAGCTCGACCTCCGGCACCCGCGCCCGCAGCTCGGCCTCGATCGACCCCAGGAGCGTCCACACCGTCGCCGGGCAGCCGCCGCACACGCCGGCGAGGCGGACGGACGCGATGCCGTTGGTCACCTCGACGACCTCGATCCGCGAGCCGTCCAGGGACAGGGCCGGGGCCACTTCCGCGCGGAGAGTGTGTTCGACACGGGATCGTAGGTCCATCGGTCGATCCTCCGGGCACGGACGGGCCACGCCATCATCTTACGGAATGCCGCGGCGTAAACGTGTTGGCGTGCGTCAGTCTGACTGGGTGACATGTTTCCGGGACCCGCTGAGGGGCGCAGCGGAAACATCATTTTCCGTCGCACCGACCGCCGCGAGAGTGTCGTCGGCACCCCTGTTCGGGCCGATGCGCTTTTCGTAACCCTTACCGTGACCGCACGATCCGCCCCCGAGAGCCACCACCCGCGATGACCCACCCGGCCGGGACCAGCCGCCCGTTCGCCCCTCTTGGTACGTGGGTGCCCGGGACCACCGCCCCGACCGACGACCGGGGCGCCGTCCGCGCCGCGGTTAGCGACCTGGGTTCGCCGGTGGTCGTCGTGGAAACGAACCACGGCCCCGCGGTCGCCTCCGGTGGCAAGGTTCAACTCGGCGGCGCGGCCGACGGCCTGCCGCTGCTGGCGTACTTGCCGCCGCTGCGCCCCGAGCAACTCGGCGACCCCACGTTCCGCGCCGACCACGCCCTCCGCTTCGCGTACAAGACCGGCGCGATGGCCAACGGCATCGCCTCGGCACAAATCGTGATCGAGATGGCGAAGGCCGGCATGCTCGGCAGCTACGGCGCGGCCGGGCAGTCGTTGCCGAGCATCGCCCAGGCGATCGACGAAATCCAGGCCGCGGTCGGCGGCGCGACGTACGCCGTGAACCTGATTCACAGCCCCGGTGAGCCGGCGCACGAGATGGCGACGGCCGAGCTGCTGCTGCAGCGCGGCGTGCCGCTGGTGGAAGCGAGTGCCTACCTCGACCTGACGCCGGCGATCGTCCGCTACCGGGTGGCCGGGTTCAAGGGCGGCGTCGGCGGCATGGCGTACCCGCTCAACCACGTCATCGGCAAGGTGAGCCGCGTGGAGGTGGCGACGAAGTTCCTGTCGCCGCCGCCGGAGCGTATCCTCAAGGAACTGGTCGCCGCCGGGCACGTCACCGCGACACAAGCCCAGCTCGCGGCCCGGTTCCCGGTCGCCGACGACGTGACGGTCGAGGCCGACAGCGGCGGCCACACCGACAACCGCCCGGCGATCACGTTGCTGCCGACGATCCTGGCCCTGCGCGACCGCATGCAGGCGCAGTTCAAGTATTTCACGCCCCCGCGGGTCGGGTTGGCCGGCGGCATCGCCACGCCTTCGTCGGTCGCCGCGGCCTTCGCGATGGGCGCGGCCTACGTCGTGACCGGCAGCGTAAACCAGGCGTGCGTCGAGTCGGGCAGCTCGGACGCCGTGCGGAAGATGCTCGCCGAGGCCGGACAGGCCGACGTGACGATGGCCCCCGCCGCCGACATGTTCGAGATGGGCGTGAAGCTGCAAGTGCTCAAGCGCGGCACTATGTTCCCGATGCGTGCGCAGAAGCTGTACGACCTGTACCGCGCGTACCCGAGTTGGGAAGCGATCCCGGCGGCGGAGCGCGTCCAGGTTGAGAAGACGCACCTGAAGGCGTCGTTCGAGCAGCGATGGGACGAGACCCGCGCCTTCTGGCAGGGCCGCGAGCCGGGCCAGGTGGCGAAGGCCGACGCCGACCCGCGGCACAAGATGGCGCTGGTGTTCCGCTGGTACCTGGGCCTGTCGAGCCGGTGGGCGAACGCCGGCGAGCCCACGCGGCAACTCGACTACCAGGTGTGGTGCGGCCCCGCCATGGGGGCGTTCAACGAGTGGGCGAAGGGCTCGCCGCTGGAACAACCCGCGAATCGGACCGTGGTCGGCGTCGCTCTCAACCTCCTTGTCGGGGCGTGCGTGGTACTGCGGCGGCAGGCCCTGCGGCAGCAGGGCGTGAATTTCCCCGACGACTGTTTCCCACTCGCCCCTCTGGACCGCGCCGCGCTCGAAGCACGACTGGGCTGAAAGCCCGGGGGCGGCCGTCCCCGGGCTTCGAGGTAACACCGAGTTGACCACCGAGACAACGAACACCCCCCTGGCGATCGTCGGGCTCGGCTGCCTGTTCCCGAAGGCGGCCGGGCCGGGCGCGTACTGGGCGAACGTCAAGAACGGCGTGGACGGGATCACCGAAATCCCCGCGTCGCACTGGAACCCGGACGACTATTTCGACCCGGACCCGAAGACGCCGGACATGACCTACGCCCGCCGCGGCGGGTTCCTCGACGCGGTGCCGTTCCGGCCGATGGACTTCGGCATCCCGCCGCGCGACGTGGAAGCGACTGACACGAGCCAACTCCTCGGCCTCGTCGCCGCCCGGCAGGCGCTCACCGACGCGGGCCTCGGCAACGCCTCGAAGCGGCTCGAACGGGTGTCCGTGATCCTGGGTGTCACCGGCACGCTGGAACTCGTGATTCCGCTCGGCGCCCGGCTCGGGCACCCGAAGTGGAAGCGGGCGATGAAGGACGCCGGCGTCCCCGACGACGCCGCCGACGACGCCGCCGCGCGGATCGCAGCGAGCTACGTGCCGTGGCAGGAGAACAGCTTCCCCGGCCTGCTCGGCAACGTCGTCGCCGGCCGCATTGCCAACAAGCTCGACCTCGGCGGCACCAACTGCGTCGTGGACGCGGCGTGCGCCAGTTCGCTGTCGGCGGTACACCTGGCAGCGCTGGAGTTGCAGGCCGGGCGGTCGGACGTAGTCGTGACCGGCGGCATCGACACGTTTAACGACATCTTCATGTACATGTGCTTCTCGAAGACCCCGGCGCTGTCGCCCACCGGGGACGCGAAGCCGTTCGACTCCGACGGCGACGGCACCATTCTCGGCGAGGGGCTCGGCGTCGTCGTGCTGAAGCGGCTGGACGACGCAGAGCGCGACGGCAACACGATCTACGCGGTGCTGAAGGGGATCGGTTCCAGCAGCGACGGCAAGGGGAACGCGATCTACGCCCCGAGCGCCGAGGGGCAGCGGCGGTGCCTCCGCACCGCGTACTCGATCGCCGGCGTGGACCCCGGCACTGTCGAGTTGGTGGAGGCGCACGGCACCGGTACCAAGGTCGGCGACACGGTCGAGGCGACGGCTCTTGTCGAGGTGTTCGGCGGCGACACGTCGAAGCCGCGACCGTGGTGTGCCGTGGGGTCGGTGAAGTCGCAGATCGGCCACACGAAGGCGGCCGCGGGCGCGGCGTCGCTCGTGAAGGCGGCGCTTGCCCTGTACCACAAAGTTCTGCCGCCGACGCTCAAGGTGAGGCAGCCGGTCGAGCCGTTCCGCGCGGCCGACTCGCCGTTCTACGTCAACACCGCGGCCCGGCCGTGGCTGCCTCGGGCCGAGCACCCGCGGCGGGCGGGGTTGTCGGCGTTCGGCTTCGGCGGCAGCAACTTTCACGCGGTGCTGGAGGAGTACCGTCCCGAGAAGGCCGCCCCCGACTGGGACGGCAGCGTCGAAGTCGTTGCACTCGGCGCGGCGACGCCGGCCGAGTTGGCGGCGAAGGTCGAATCGCTGCCGGTCGAGTGGGACGCCTTCGCCCGCGCCGCGGAAGCGAGCCGGGCCGCGTTCGACACGTCCGCCGAGTGTCGTCTGGCGTTCGCGGCGCACCGCAGTCGCACCGAGTTGGCGAAGGTGCTGAGCGCGGCCGCGGCGAAGCTGCGGGGCGACCCGAACGCGGCGAGTTGGCACACGCCGGACGGCGTCCACTACGGCCGCGGCGCCGCCCCGGGGGCGGTCGCGGTGCTGTTCCCCGGGCAAGGCTCTCAGCAGGTCGGGATGCTACGCGACCTGGCTTGCCTGTTCCCCGAAGTGCTGGAATCGCTGGCCGCGGCGAACGACGCCGTGCCTGCCGCAGAGGGCGTCCGGCTCACGGACCGTGTTTACCCGCCGAGCCGCTTCGACGCCGCCGCCGCGAAGGCGGACGACGACTCCCTCCGCGACACACGCTCGGCGCAGCCCGCGATCGGTGCCGTGAGCTGGGGGGCGTGGCGCGTGCTGTGCGAGCGGTTCGGGCTGAAGCCGGCCGCGTTCGCCGGGCACAGCTTCGGCGAACTCGTGGCCCTGGCCGCCGCGGGCCGCTTGGGGGCCGCCGACCTGTTCACACTGTCCCGCATCCGCGGCGAACTGATGGCGACGGGCCGCGACGGCGACGCCGGCGCCATGCTCGCCGTGTTCGCCCCCGCGGCCGAGATCGACGCCGTGGTCCGCCGCGAGAGCCTCAACGTCGTCGTCGCCAACCGCAACGCCCCGGCACAATCGGTGTTGTCCGGCGGCACCGCCGAAATCGAGCGGGCGGCGGGGGCGTTCACGGCCGCGCGCGTGAAGTGCGCCCGGCTGCCGGTCGCCGCGGCGTTCCACAGCGCGTTCGTCGCCGACGCCGCCGGCCCGCTCCGGGAGGCTCTGAATGCCGTGGAGCTCGCGGCGGGGTCGGCCCCGGTGTTCGCCAACACGACGGCCGCACCGTACCCTGCCGACGCCGCTGCCGCCAAGGACTTGCTTGCGAATCAACTGGCGAATCCCGTGTCGTTCGTGGACGAGGTGAAGGCGCTGGCCGCGGCCGGCGTCCGCACGTTCGTCGAAGTCGGCCCCGGCGCGGTTCTCACGCGGCTCGTCGAAGCGACGCTGGCCGACGCCGGCGTCGGCGATGCGGACGTGTTCGCAGTCGATGCTTCTGTGGGGAAGCGGCCCGGCGTGTTAGACTTCGGGAATGCACTCGCCCGACTGGCGGCGCGCGGCGTCGCCGTGCGGCTGGCCGCGTGGGAAGCCGAGAGCCGCTGCCGTCCTCCCGCACAGGACGCGAAGCCCGGCCTGGTCGTCCCCCTCACCGGGGCGAACCATGTGAACCCGCGCACCGCGCTGCCGCCGCGGCCCGCGCTCCCCCTGAACGGCAAGCCGACACCGTCTCCCACCCCCGCCCGGGGCACCGCGATGACCGACCCCGCCGCCCTCGCCCAGGCGCTGACCGCGACGCAGCAGAGCCTCGCCGCCCTCCAGCGGATGCAGGAGCAGGCCGCGTCGCTCCACCGGCAGTTCCTCGAGTCGCAAGAGGCGGCTCAGCGTACGCTCCAGGTGCTTGTGGAGCAGCAGCAGGCGTTGTTGATGGGGAGCATCGCGGCGGGCGTCGCGCTACCAACGCCGCCGCCGCCGGTTGTGCTGCCGCCACTCCCGCCGCCGGTCGTCACACCCGTTCCGCAGCCGACTCCGGTTCCGAACCCGGTCGTCACGCCCGTTCCCCCGCCAACTCCGGTCCCGAACCCGATCGTCCGGGCGGCGCCGAAGCCGACGGGCAACCGGGACCGAATCGAACGAACGCTTCTGGAGGTGGTCGCCGAGAAGACGGGCTACCCCGTCAGCAGCCTCGACCTGTCGCAGGGGCTCGACACCGACCTGGGCGTGGATTCGATCAAGCGAGTGGAAATCCTGTCGGCCCTTCAGGAGAAGCTGCCCGACGCCCCGGCCGTGAAGCCCGAGCACCTCGGAACCCTACACACGCTCAAGGACGTGGCCGACTTCCTCGGCGGCGGCACCCCCGTTGCACCCGTCGGCGATGACGACCCGCCCCGAACCGTTCCGGTCGGCCCCCAGCAGTTGCCGGTGATGCTTCAACCCGAACCCGCGAAGCCGACCGGCACCGCCGATGTCACTCGCGTGCTGCTGGAGGTGGTCGCGGAGAAGACCGGGTACCCCGTCGTGAGTCTCGATCTGTCGCAGAGCCTCGACACCGACCTGGGCGTGGATTCGATCAAGCGGGTGGAAATCCTGTCGGCCCTTCAGGAGAAGCTGCCCGACGCCCCGGCCGTGAAGCCCGAGCACCTCGGCACCCTGCACACGCTTCAAGACCTGGCCAGCTTCCTCGGCGGTCGCAGGTCGTTCTCCGTGCCCGAAGACCCGGCGACAGCGCGGATACCAATCGTGCCGGCGACGGACGGCGGGCCGTCCACGTTCCGCTCGCCGATCCTGGCGGCGTCGCCGTCCGAACTCACCGCACCGCTGACGGAGCAGGTGACGCACATCCGCCCGGCCTCCGTCCCCGTCAACGGCCGCACCGACTCGCCACGTCATTCTCCCGCGGCGACCGAGAAGGTGGACCGTAGCATCCTGCAACTCGTGGACCTGGACACGTCCACACCGCGGTCGCGGGTGCCGATCCCGGCCGGGGCCGAGGTGTGGGTCGTCGGCGAGCCGGATGCCCTGACCGACGGTGTGGTGGAGCGGTTGGCGGCGGCCGGGTTCGCGGCGCGGGTCATGGGCTGGTCCGGCCCCGGCACGAACAAGCCGGCCGCACCGCTGGCCGGGCTCGTGCTCCTCGCCCCGCCGACGCCGTGGCCGGACAACACGCTCAACCGGCGGGCGTTCGACTGGCTCCACGCCGTCGGCGGGCGGCTCCGCCAAACGGGCCGGCAGACCGGCGGCGCGGTCTTCGTTACGGTCGCCCGGCTCGACGGCGCGTTCGGCCTGAACCACCTGTCCCCGGACACCGACCCCGCGCCCGGCGGCCTCGCCGGGCTGGTCAAAACGGCCCGGCACGAGTGGCCCGAAGTGAACTGCAAGGCCGTCGACCTCGACCCGGCGTTTGACGGTCCCTCGGCCGCCGCGGCGCTGGTGGACGAGATCCTCGCCGCCGGACCGCTTGAGGTCGCCGTCACCGCGACGCACCGCGGGACCGTTGAACTGGCCCGCACCGTCCGCCGCCCCGGCGGTCAGCCGGTCGGGCTCGGGCCGAAGGACGTGATCCTCGTCACCGGCGGCGGCCGTGGCGTCACGGCGGAGGCCGCCGTCGCGCTCGCCGAGACGTTCGGCTCGACGATGATCCTGACGGGCCGCACACCGCCGCCGGGCGCCGAGCCGGACTGGCTCGTCGGGCTGACTGCCGAGGCCGACATCAAGCAGGCGCTGGCCGCGAAGCTCGGGCCCGACGCCGGCCCGAAGCAGATCGGCGAGCAGTACGGCAAGGTGACCGCGCAGCGCGAGGTCCGCCGCACGCTGGCCCGGATCGAAACGGCCGGCGCGAAGGCGGAATACTTCGCCGTCGACGCCGGGGACGAGCGCGCCGTCGCCGACCTGCTCCTGAAGGTGCGGGCGAAGTTCCGCCCGGTGTCGGCCGTCGTCCACGGCGCGGGCGTCCTCGCCGACCGCCGCATCGAAGACCTGACCGGCGACGACTTCGACCGCGTCTACCGCACGAAGGTGGACGGCCTTCGGAACCTGCTCGACCTGCTGGCCCACGACGACTTGAAGGCGCTGGTGCTGTTCGGCTCGATGACCGGGCGGTTCGGCCGGACCGGGCAGTTGGCCTACGCCTGCGCGAACGAGGTGCTGAACAAGACGGCGCAGGTGGAGGCCCGCCGCCGGCCGGGCTGCCGCGTGGTGTGCGTGAACTGGGGGCCGTGGGAGGGCGGCATGGTGACGCCCGGCCTGCGGAGGCAATTCGAGGCCGAGGGCGTCGGGCTGATTCCCCTCGCCGACGGGGCGGCGTTCCTCGTGAACGAGTTGTCGGCGGCCGGGCGTGCCGTCGAAGTGCTGGCGATGGGGAAGGCTCGCGCCGGCGGGTCGGGTACGGTGCCTCTGCCGGCGGGGTACGGCACCGCGACCCCGGCGCCGCCCGGCTCCGGCGCCCACCACGCCGTGCCGAACCCCGACCTCGCCATGGCGTTCGAGCGGGCCCTCGACGTGGACACGCACCCGGTGCTCCGGTCGCACGTGCTCGACGGCCGGGCCGTGCTGCCCATGGCGCTGCACCTGGAGTTCCTGGCCCACGCGGCGCTGCACGGCCACCCCGGGCTCGTGTTCCACGGGTTCAACGACCTGCGCATCACCGCCGGCGTGAAGCTCGACCCCGGCGACACGCTCGCCGTCCGTGCCTACGCCGGCAAGGCGGCGCGGCAGGACAAGCTGTTTCTGGTGCCGGTCGAGTTGCGCGGGAAGAAGAAGGACGGCCGCGAGGTCATCAAGTCGCGGGCCGAAGTGATCCTCGTGTCGGCGCTGCCGAAGCCGCCGGCCGCCGACCGCGCGCCGGCGGTCGCGCCGTACCCGCACCCGATGGCCGACGTGTACCGCGACCTGTTGTTCCACGGCCCCGACCTGCACGGCATCGAGCGCGTGGACGGCGTGGCCGAGCTGGCGATCACCGGTGCCGCGACGACGGCCCCGCCGCCCGCCGACTGGCTGACGTACCCGCTGCGGAGCCAGTGGGTGGCCGACCCGCTCGTGCTCGACGCGAGCTTTCAGCTCATGATCCTGTGGAGCCGGCACCAGCACGGGGTGGCGAGCCTGCCGAACTTCGCCGGCCGGTACCGCCAGTTCCGCCGCCACTTCCCCGACGGGCCGGTGACGGTGGTGGCCCGGGTGACGCGCGACAACGGCACGTTCGCGCGCGCCGACATCGACTACCTCGACGCCGACGGCCAGGTGGTGGCCCAGCTCCAGGACTACGAGTGCATGATGACCGACACGCTGAACGCCGCGTTCACCCGAAACCAACTCGGGGCGGTAAAGGCTTAGGCGGTGCGGGCGTCGGTTGCGGGATCGCGGCCCGTCCCGACGAGGGGCGGGCCGCGGCGCGTCCGGTAGCAGCGGACACACGGACAAGGACCGCGGATGACAGCAGCGACCGAGCGGGTGGCGATCGTCGGGGCCGGGGTGCGGCTGCCGGGAGCCGGGGCCGACCTCGCGGGCTTTTGGGCCGACGTGGCGGCCGCCCGCGATCTGGCTCGTGACGTGCCGGCCGGCCGCTGGCACCTGCCGCCCGAGAACTGCCTCGACCCGCGCGTCCCGCACCCCGACTCCGCCCCGCACTCCCGCGGCTATTACCTCGACCCCTTCACCCCGGACCTGACCGGCCTCAGTATCGATCTCGCGTTCGCCGCCCGGCTCGACACGCTGTTCCAGACCGTCCTCGACGCCGGCAACCGCGCGTGGCGCTCCGCTCAGACTGCCGCAGTGGACCGCAGCCGCGTCGGCGTCGTGCTCGGGAACATCTGTTTGCCGACGGCCGGGGCCAACGCCCTCTGCCGCGAGTACCTCGGCGGCGAGGAGCGGCGCACGCACCCGCTGAACCGCTACGTCGCGGGGCTGCCGGCGGGCGTACTCGCGAAGGCGCTCGAGCTCGGCGGCGGCAGCTTCACACTCGACGCCGCCTGCGCGTCGTCCCTGTACGCGCTCAAGCTCGCGGCCGACGAACTCATCGCCGGCCGGGCCGACGCCATGCTCGCCGGTGGGGCCAACGGCGCCGACCCGCAGTACACGCAGCTCGGCTTCGCGCAGCTGCGGGCGCTCTCGGCGACCGGCCGCTGTGCCCCGTTCGACGCCGCCGCCGACGGGCTCATGGTCGGTGAGGGGGCCGCGGTGTTCGTGCTGAAGCGGCTGTCCGACGCGCTCGCGCACGGCGACACGATCCTGGCCGTGATCGCCGGGTGCGGCCTGTCGAACGACATGCACGGCAACCTGCTGGCCCCCGCGAAAGAGGGGCAGTTGCGGGCCATGCGTCGCGCCTACGCCGCGGCCGGGTGGACGCCCGGCGACGTGGGCCTGGTCGAGTGTCACGCCACCGGCACCCCGGTCGGCGACGCCGTCGAGTTCGACAGCCTCCGCGAGTTGTGGGGCGCCGCCGCCGGCCGGTGCGTCATCGGCAGCGTGAAGTCCAGCGTCGGCCACCTGCTCACTGGGGCCGGGGCCGCGGCGGTGGCGAAGGTACTCGGGGCGTTCGCCGCCGGCACGCTGCCGCCGCAGGCGAACTTCCGCGAGCCGGCGCCGGGGCTCCGCTACGCCGACGGCCCGTTCCGCGTGCTGGAGGTCGCCGAGCCGTGGGACCGGCGGGATTCGCGACCGCGCCGCGCCGCCGTGAGCGGCTTCGGGTTCGGCGGCGTGAACGCCCACCTGCTGCTGGAGGAGTGGACGGGGCAGGAGCCGGCCAAACTCGCCAAGCCGGTGGCGACAGCGCTCAAAGTCGTCACGGCCCGTCAGAAGCAGGTCGAACCCGCCCCCGACGCAGTCGTTCGCCCGAAACCGCCTTCGGAGCCTGTCGCCGTCGTGGGGATGGCATCGCATTTCGGCCCCTGGGCTGACCTGCGGGCCTTTCAGGAGCACGTCCTCAACGCCAGACCCGCTGCCCCCGCGCCGAAGGTCAACGGCTGGGGGCCCGCCGCCGTGCCGTGCCCGCCCGGCTTCCTCATCGACGAGTTGGCCGTACCGATCGACCGGTTTCGCGTGCCGCCGAAGGAACTGGAAGACGCGCTGCCACAGCAGTTGCTAATGCTTCAAGTCGCGGCCGCGGCGCTGGACGACGCCGTGCGGGGGCGGTTCGAGCCGCCGGCGGACGGCGACCCGGGCACGGCCGTGTTCGTCGGCCTCGGCCTCGACCCGAACACGACCAACTACCACCTTCGCTGGGCGGAACTGGCCCGCGGCGGCGACGCGGACGCGGCCTCGCCGCCGCTCACCGCGAACCGCGTGATGGGCGCCCTCGGCAGCATCGCCGCGAGCCGGATCGCCCGCACGTTCCACTTCGGCGGGCCGAGCCACACCGTTTGCAGCGAGGAAGCCAGCTCCGCCCGCGCCGTCGAGTTGGCCGTCCGCGCCCTCCGGGCCGGTGAGATCGACCGCGCCGTGGCCGGCGGCGTCGAACTCGTGGGTGACCCGCGCACCGTGCTGCCGGGTAACGTGGCGACGCCCGGCGACGGGGCCGCCGCATTCGTGCTGAAGCGGCTCGCCGACGCCGAGCGCGACGGCGACCGGGTGTACGCGGTGATCCGCGGCGTCGGCGTGGCCGGCGGCGGCGACCCGACCGGCGACAGCCCCACTACCGACGTGCTCACGCAGGCGCTGAATCGGGCGCGCGACGAAGCCGCGACCGACGGCGCGGTGCCCTTCGACGCGACACCCGACGTCGGCGCGACGGGCGCGGCGTCGGCCGCGGCGTCGCTCCTGAAGGCGTGTCTGGCGCTGCACCACGACGTGCTACCTGTCCCAAGCTCGCCGAGGTTCTGGCTCCACAACCGCACCGACGGCCCTCGCCGCGCCGTGGTGCCAGCCCGTGGGGCGGACGGGTCGTGTCTTGTGTTCGCGCTCGAGGAGTACGGCGGGGCCGCCGACGGGGCCGACCGCCGACAGCCGCTCGGCGCACGCGATGAGGCTGTGTTCGTCGTCGAGGCCGCGACGCCCGCCGAGCTGGCCGACGCGGTCGCCGACCTCGCCCGGCGCGCCGTTCCGCCCGGCAGCGGAATCGAGCAACTCGCCCGGCAGTGGTTCGCCGCGAATCCACCCCACTCGGCCCGGTGCGCGGCAGCATTTGTCGCGCGGACCGTCGCCGAACTCGCGGAGCAGACCGACGCGGTGGTCGCGCACCTGCGGACGAACCCGACGCTGCCGCTTCCACCCGATCCTCGGCCGACGCTGCGCGACCGCGTGTTCTATTCGCCCGCCCCGCTCGGCCGGAAAGCGAAGGTCGCGTTCGTCTACCCCGGCTCCGGCAACCAGTTCGACGGCATGGGCCGCGACCTGTCCTCGCAGTGGCCCGAGGTGCTGCGGCGCCAGCACGCGGAGAACGAGTTGCTCCGCAGCCAGTTCGCGCCGGAACTGTTCTGGGACGCCCCCGCGGGCGCCGCGCCGCACCGCGACCTGATGTTCGGACATGTGACAGTCGGATCGCTCGTGTCAGACGTGGTCCGTTCGCTCGGCGTCCCGTGCGACGCCATGATCGGGCTGAGCCTCGGGGAATCGGCCGGCCTGTTCGGCGTCCGCGCCTGGCCCGGCCGCGACGAGATGTACCGGCGGATGCGGGCGTCGTCGCTGTTCGTGTCGGACCTGGCCCCGCCCTACGACGCGGCCCGCGTTCACTGGGGAGTGCCCAGGGAGAAGGACGTCGACTGGGCGGCGGGGGTGGTGAGCGCGTCCGCGGACGACGTGGTGGCGGCGCTGCGGCCCGGGCTGCGGGCGTACCTGCTGATCGTGAACACGCCGACCGAGTGCCTCATCGGCGGCGACCGGGCCGACGTGGCGAAGCTGGCCGCGACGCTCGGCGGCCCGTTCTTCCCGCTGTCCGGCGTGACGCTCGCCCACTGCGACGCCGGCCGGCCGGTCGAGGTGTCGTACCGCGAACTGCACACGCTGCCGGTCACGCCGCCGCCGGGCGTGACGGTGTACAGCGGCGCGTGGGGCAAGAGCTACCCGGTCAGCGAGCGCGCCGCCGCGGACTCGATCACTGCCGGGCTCGTGGGGCCGATCGACGTGCCGGCGGTCGTGCGGTCGGCGTACCGCGACGGGGTGCGGGTGTTCGTCGAGGTCGGGCCGGGGGCGTCGTGTACGCGGATGATCGGGACGATCCTGGCCGACAAGCCGCACCTGGCGCGGGCCGCGCACGCGGGTAAGGCCGACGCCGTCTCGCAGGTGCTGCGGCTCGTCGCGGCCCTCGCCGCCGAACGGGTGCCGGTCGATCTCGCGGCGCTGTACGGCGGCGAGTCGTACTGCGTCGGCCACCGCGCGGCCGCGCCCGAGGGCGGACCCGTCGTCGTGGTGCCGGTGGGGACCCGCCCGCCGGCCGCGCCGGAGCCGGAGCCGGAACCGGTTGGCGACGTGTGGCACGTCTCCGAGCCGTCGATCCCGGAGCCGGTGGTGTCGGTGACGAGCAGCCAGACGTGGGTCGAACTGCCTGCGATGGAAGTCGTGGACGAGATCCTGGAGCCGCGGCGGACGACGAGCACGGGCGCGGCACCGCTCGTGTTCGACCTGTCACCGGCCATCTCCGCGACGTGCGACGCGCGCGCGGAGACGATGCGTGCCCAGGAAGCGTTTCTGCGGCTGAATCAGCGGCTTCTCGACACGGCCGCCGGCGTCGTGCGGTTCCAGACGCAGTTGATCCAGATGGCGGGAGGGGCCGGGTTCGGTGGGACCGGCGCCCCCCCCGTCGGGGCTCAGACCGGCGGGGCGTCGGTCCCACCGGACCCGGGCGTTCCTCGTTCCCTCACCTTCGAGCAGTGTTGTACCTTCGCCGCGGGCAAGGTCGGGGACGCGCTCGGGCCGCTGTTCGCCGGCGCGGACGCGTTCCCGACGCGCGTCCGCCTGCCCGACAAGGAACTCCAACTCGTGGACGCCATCACCCTCATCGAGGGCGAGCCGCGCTCCATGACGAGCGGCCGCGTCGTCACCACGCACACGGTCCGCGCCGACCGCTGGTACCTGGAGAACGACCGCATCCCGACCGCCATCTCCGTCGAGGCGGGGCAGGCCGACCTGTTCCTGTCCGGCTTCCTCGGCATCGACTTCGAGACGCGCGGCCTCGCCGTCTACCGGCTCCTCGACGCCGTCGTCAGCTTCCACCGCGGGCTGCCGGCCGTGGGCGAAACGGTCGTCTACGACATCCGCATCGACGGCTTCGACAAGCAGGGCGACGCCTGGCTGTTCCGCTTCCGCTTCGACGGCACCGTGAACGGCGAGCCGTTCATCACGATGCGGAACGGCGTGGCCGGCTTCTTCACCGCCGCGGCGCTCGCGGCCGGGAAGGGGATCGTGCAGACGGCCCTCGACCGGCAACGGCTCTCCGGCGTGAAGCCCGCCGACTGGGCCGACCTGGTGCCGCAAGCGATGAACGCCCTCGACGCCGCCCAGGTGGACGCGCTGCGGGCGGGCGACCTCGTCGGCGCCTTCGGCCCCGCGTTCGCGGCCGTGAAGCTGCACCGCCCGATGCCACTCCCCGGGGGGAAGTTGCGGCTCGTGGACCGCGTGCCGCTCATCGACCCGGCCGGCGGCCGCTTCGGCGTCGGCTTCGTCCGCGGCGAATTCGACATCCACCCGACCGACTGGTTCCTGACGTGCCACTTCGTCGACGACCGCGTGATGCCCGGCACGCTCATGTACGAGTGCTGCCTCCACACCTTGCGCGTGTTGCTCATGCGCATGGGTTGGGTGTGCGAGGCGGGCGAGACCGCGACCGAGCCAGTACCCGGCGTGAACAGCCGGCTGAAGTGCCGCGGGCAGGTGTTGGAGACGACGAAGACGGTCACGTACGAGGTGACGGTGAAGGAACTCGGCTTCCGCCCCGAGCCGTACTGCCTGGCCGACGCGCTGATGTACGCCGACGGCAAGCCGATCGTCGAGATCACGAACATGTCGCTGCGGATGACCGGGCTGTCCCGCGGGCGGCTGGAGGCGATTTGGGCGGAGGCGCCGCCCGTGGCCCCGGCCCGCCCGCTCTACGACCGCGCGAGCATCCTCGCGTTCGCGGAAGGGAATCCGTCGGAAGCGTTCGGCGAGCCGTACCGCGTCTTCGACCGCGACCGCAAGATCGCCCGCCTGCCGCGGCCGCCGTTCGCCTTTGTTGACCGTGTCACCGAAGTCGTCGGGGAGCCGTTCGTCTTGAAGGCCGGTGCGGCGTGCGTCGCCGAGTACGACGTGCCGCCGGGCGAGTGGTACTTCGACGCCGAGCGTAGCGGTCACATGCCGTTCAGCGTGCTGCTCGAAATCGCGCTCCAGCCGTGCGGCTGGCTCGCGGCCTACTGCGGCTCCGCGCTCACGAGCCCCGAAGACCTGAAGTTCCGCAACCTCGGCGGCAAGGCCACGCAGCACCGCCCCGTGACGCCGGACACCGGCACGCTGACGATGCGGGCGAAGATGACGAACGTCTCGAAGTCCGCGGGCATGATCATCCAGCACTACGACATGGCGGTGAGCGACCGGCACGGGCCGGTGTACACCGGCACGACGTACTTCGGCTTCTTCTCGCACGCGCAGCTGGCGAACCAGGTCGGCATCCGCGAGGCGGTCGTGCCGTGGCCGTCGGGGGCCGACCGCTACGGGCGCGACACGCTGCCGCACGACCCGCCGTTCCCCGCGCCGCAGATGCGGATGGTCGACCGCATCGAGTCGTACCTGGCGGCCGGCGGGGCGAAAGGGCTGGGCCTCGTCGTCGGCCGGATCGCGGTCGATCCCGGCTTCTGGTTCTTCCAGGCGCACTTCTACCAAGACCCCGTTTGGCCCGGCTCGCTGGGGCTGGAATCGTTCCTGCAACTCCTGAAGTACGCCGCGTGGCGCCGCTGGGGCGACCCGCCCGCCGGCGGCTGGCACCTCTCACTCGGCCGCACGCACTCCTGGACCTACCGCGGCCAGGTGCTGCCGACGGACCGCGAGGTAACGGTGCTGCTGGAAGTGATGGCGGCCGACGACGCGGCCTGCCGGCTGACGGCGAACGGCTTCCTGACCGTGGACGGCCGTGTGATCTACCAGATGACCGACTTCAACCTAGAATGAGAGTGCCTTCCCTCTCCGGGCCACGGACGCCGGACTCGCCATGAAATACAACCGCGTCCACATCGAGTCGATCGGCTACGAACTCGCCCCGGTCGTCGTCTCGACGGCCGAGCTGGAGTCACGGCTGTCGTCGGTCTACGACGCAATGGGGATGAAGCCGGGGCAGCTGGAACTCCTCACCGGCATCACCGAGCGCCGGTGGTGGGAGCCCGAGTACCCGCTCTCGGAGGGCGCGGCCGCGGCCGGCAAGAAGGCGCTCGACGCCGCGGACATCGACCCGTCCGAAATCGACGTGCTGATTTACGCCGGCGTGTGCCGCGAGAACTTCGAGCCGGCCACCGCGTGTGCCGTCGCCCACCGCCTCGGCATCAGCCCGAACGCCGCCGTGTACGACGTGTCGAACGCCTGCCTCGGCGTGCTCAACGGCGTCGTGGACGTGGCCAACCGCATCGAGCTCGGGCAGGCGCGGGCGGGGCTGGTGGTGTCCGCGGAGACGGCCCGCGAGATCAACGAGCACACCATCGACCGGATGCTCCGCACCCGTAGCCGCGAGCTGTTCGTGGAGTCGGTGGCGACGCTCACCGGCGGGTCAGGCGCGGTCGGCGTGCTGGTGACGGGGAAGGAACTGAACCGGTCGAAGCGGCGGCGGCTGGTCGGCGGCGTGGTGCAGAACGCGACGCAGCACCACCACCTGTGCAAGTGGGGGTTGCAGTCGGTGCTGCCGGCGGCGGTCGGGGCCGTGGACAAGGTGCTCGGGCACGGCGCGTCGGCGCTGGTCAAGAAGGGCATCGACCTCGGCAGCGGGGCGACGGCCCTGCTGAAGCAGGGGCTCGACCTCGGCCTGCGGCACGTCCGCATCCCGTTCATGGAGACGCACGCCAGCGAGGTGCTGAAGCACGGCGTCGAACTCGGCGGCCGCACCTGGCAGGCGTTCCAGTCGAAGTTCGGCTGGCGGCCTGAGTACGTCGACAAGGTGATCTGTCACCAGGTCGGGTCCCAGCACCGCGACACCGTGCTGCGGTCGCTCGGCATCCCGCTGGAGAAAGACTTTAGCACGTTCCCGTTCCTGGGTAACATCGGCACCGTGTCGCTGCCGCTGACCGCCGCCCTGGCCGAGGAGCGCGATTTTCTTCGCCCCGGCGACCGCGTCGGCTGGCTCGGCATCGGCAGCGGGCTGAACTGCCTCATGCTCGGGATCGAGTGGTGACTTCGGAAATGCGGAGTGCGGAATGCGGAATGAAGCAGCGGCGGCACTCCCCCACCCCGACCTGTACCCCTTCACGCCCCACACCTTCGACCGCAGCGGCCACCGCCTCAGCTACCTCGACGAGGGCGCCGGCGACCCGGTCGTGATGGTCCACGGCAACCCGACGTGGTCGTTCTACTTCCGCAACCTCGTCCTCGCGCTGCGCGCCGAGTACCGCTGCATCGTCCCCGACCACATCGGCTGTGGCCTGTCCGACAAGCCGTCCGAGTCGCTCTACGACTACACACTGAAGTCCCGCGTCGACGACCTGGAGGCGCTGCTCAGGCACCTCGGAGTGCGGGAGCGGGTCACGCTCGTGGTGCAGGACTGGGGCGGCATGATCGGCATGGCCTACGCCGCGCGCCACCCGGATCGGATCAAGCGGATCGTCGCTACGAACACGGGTGCGTTCCCGCTGCCGGCGGCGAAGCCGCTGCCCTTCACGCTGCGGGTCGGCCGCAACTCGCGGCTCGGGGCGTGGCTCATCCTGAGGCGGAACGCCTTCTGCCGGGCCGCGGCGCGGTGGTGCGTGACCCGCCGGCCGCTGCCGCCGGACGTGCGGGCGATGTACCTCGCCCCCTACGACACGCCCGAGCACCGCGTCGCCGTGCTGAAGTTCGTGCAGACCATCCCGCTGTCGGAGTCGGACCCCGGCTACGACATTGTCCGTGACACCGCGTTGTCACTGGAACGGTTCCGCGGCGTGCCCACGCTTCTCCTGTGGGGGATGCGTGACTTCGTGTTCGACAAGCACTTCCTGGCCGAGTGGCAA
Source organism: Gemmataceae bacterium (assembly GCA_046350095.1). Classification (GTDB taxonomy): domain Bacteria; phylum Planctomycetota; class Planctomycetia; order Gemmatales; family Gemmataceae; genus Urbifossiella. The sequence goes on along the minus strand of JAXMBA010000004.1, from coordinate 608,500 downwards.
CGCCAGTTCCCGCACGCCGAGACGCACACGTGGCCGGACTGCGGGCACTACCTGTTCGAGGACGCCGGCGACGAGGCGATCGGGAAGGTGAAAGAGTTCCTGGCGAAGCACCCCCTCGGCTGAAGCCTCCGTCGGCGTTACTCGTGTAGCTCGCGCACCGGCGCCCGGTCGTCGAGCAGGTGCATCGGCCGGCCGGCGTGGTCAGGGAGCGTCGTTGCCGGGTCGATGCCGAGGTGCCGGTACAGGCTCGCCAGCACGTTCGCCGGCGTGTACGGCACGCCGCGACTCCGGCTGCCGTGGCCGTCGGTGTCGCCGACCACCTGGCCGACGCGGAACCCACCGCCGAACATCACCGCCGCGCCCGCGTCCGGCCAGTGGTCGCGGCCATCGCCGCGGCTCACCCGCGGGGCGCGGCCGAACTCACCCCACACCACCACCGCCACGTCGTCCTGCAAGCCGCGGTCGTACAGGTCCGTCACCAGCGCATGCACCCCGCGGTCCAGCTGCGGCAGCTGGTCCTTGTGGTCGATGAAGTTCTTCTCGTGCGTGTCCCAGTCGCCCACCTTCAGCGTCACCACCGCGACGCCGGCCTCGGCCAGCCGGCGGGCCTGCAGGAACGACTCGCAGTACTTGCCGTACCGCTCCCGCGCCGCCAGGGGCTCCTTCCACAGGTCGAACGCCTCGCGCACCCGCGGCGACGCCACCATCTCCAGCGCCCGGCGGGCGTGGCTGTCCAGCGATGCCATCCCGCCGGTGTGGTCCAGCTCGCGGTTAATGGTGTCGAAGCGGCGGAGCAGGGCGGTGCGGTCGGTCAGCAGGTCCGCGGACACGCCGCGGGCCGGGCTGAGGTTCGCCAGCCCCTCGCGGCGCGGCACGAACGGCCGGTGCGCCGGCCCGAGGTAGGTCGGCCCCTCGTTGTCGTACAGCTTCGGCGGCTCATACATGAGGCTGACGTAAGGCGGTAGCCCGCCGGCCGGGCCGCGCAGCCGGCTGACGACGGAGCCGAGGACGGGCCGCTTGCCGCGGTCCGGGAAGCCGGTGAGGATGTAGTGCGGTGTGTGGTCGCCGATGTCCACGGAGCGGATGCCGCGGATGACGGCGAGCCGGTCGGCGAGCCGGGCTTGCAGCGGCAGGTGCTCGGTGAATCGGACTCCCGGGAGCGCGGTCGGGATGGTGCCGAACTCGCCGCGGATTTCGGGCGGGGCGTCCGGCTTGGGGTCGTAGCTGTCGATGTGACTGGCCCCGCCGCGGAGCCACACCATGATGACCGACCTGGTGCGCGGCGCTCCCGCGTCGCGGGCGCGGAGCACGTCGGCGAGCGTCAGCCCGCCGACGGCCAGGCCGCCGACGCGCAGCACTTCGCGGCGGGTGATTCCGTCGCAAAGCCGCGTGGGCCGGCCGAATACGCTCAGCATGGGCGTGCCCTCGAAGTGGCAGGATGATACCACAGCCGGCCGGTAGCGTCACGATTTCTGTGGCCGCGGAACAGGACCCGCCACCGCCGACGCTCGGATTCGGTGGCGCGAACAGCCGTTCGAGAGAGGCCCGGTCGTCGTCAGCGCCCGGGTGCCCGACGTGTGCCCGAGGAAAATCCGGGAATTGTCTTGTTCCCCCCCCCCATCATCCGGTATGCTGTATTGAGAAGGTGCTAATTACCGGGTCGTCAGACAGTACCGACGACTCTTCCGCCAGCCGATTTGGTAGTGCGGGTCGATGGTGAATCGAACAAGTTTTGTCCGATCCGCCGTGGGCGGGCTACTGATCGCCGCGGCCGGGCTGAAACTGGCCGCGCTCGCGACCTCGGCGCTGCCGCCGGCGGGGTGGACCGCGCAGCCGTGGGTACAGGCCGCCGCGGGCGGGTGGGAACTCGTCCTCGGCGCTTGGCTCCTCGGCGGGGCGGCCCCGCGGGCGGCGTGGGCCGCTGCCGTGGTCACGTTCCTGGCCTTCGCCGGGGTGAGTGCGTCGCTTGGGCTGGCCGGGATCGCGGACTGCGGCTGCCTCGGGGCGGTGCCGGCGAGCCCGTGGCTGGCCTTCGGCGTGGACGTGGCTGCGCTCGCCCTGCTGGCCGTCGGCCGCCCGCGGGCGACCGGCGCGACACCCCGGCCGGCGTGGGGCGGGATGCTCACCGGGTCGGCCGCGGCGCTGGTACTGGTGGGGGCGGCGGGGTCGTGGGTGTACGGCTCGCCGACCGCGGCGCTGGCCCGCCTCCGCGGCGACACGCTCATCGCGGAGCCGCCCTACCTCGACCTGGGTACGGTGCCGGCGGGCGAGCGGCAGGAGGCGCCGCTGACGGTGACCAACTGGTCGGCCGGCCCGCTGCGGCTGATCGGCGGCACGTCGGACTGCACCTGCACGACGCTCTCGGACCTTCCGGTGACGATACCGCCGGGCGGCCGGGCGGTGGTGACGATCCGGCTGGTGCCGCCGCAAGGCGCCGGCCACCTGTTGCGAGCGGTGATGTTGCGAACCGACTCCCCGGACCAGCCCGAGTTGCGGGTCCGGATCGGCTGCCGGGTCGAGTGAACCCGGCGGTGTCTTCTCCCCCGTGGAAGGAGGATGACGTGACGACGTTCTACACCCTCGGCGCCCGACTGAGCGGCATGGCCGCGGTCGTGTGCGCGGTGCTGGCACTCCTCGCCTCACCGGCGATCACACAGGCCGACGAGATCACGGACTGCCAGGCAAACTGTTCTGGACTGCCGTACCCCCAGGTGATGGAGTGCATGACCAACTGCACGAATTTCGATTCGCAGTGTCCCGGGAAGAAGGATGCGAAAGGGAACTTCACCGGGTGCGTGTCGGCCGGAGGAGCCTGCATGTACGGAAGTAAGGCTAGCACGTGTGGGATCGCGGGCGGTGGAAAGGCCTGCACCTGTCTCCCGGTATAACCTAGACCGTCGCGATCCTATGTCGAATTCATTCCTTCGAGTACGTCGCTCATCCGTGGCGAATGTCACCCCGGGTCCGGTCGGGCGAGCCAATGCTACCGTCCTAGCCGTGGTCTCGGTCTTGGTCATGCCGACTGTGACCACGGCAGACCCTCGGGCGGCCTTCCTGGCCGAGTTTGAGAAACCCGCAGCTGCCTTACTCGACCACTACTCTGCGGTGCAAACCCGGGATGTGGTACGACAGCCCGCCGGCGCTGGCCGCACGCGGTTAACAACCGCGACCTCCGTATTTGACCGAGAACACTGTCGCGTTGACGGTCGCATAGTCACTACTGGCACGGATGGCAGCCCTACCGGCAGCGAGTATCGAGCCGTCGAGGTTCGCAACCGGGTGTACCGGTTTGACGCTCTACCCGCTGAAGCCGGTGGGTATTCCGTGGGTCGATTTGCGCTTCACGCCGACCAACCAGACCCCTGGTCCCCGCTGCTGTTTCCGGTCGCCGACCCGTGGCTTCGACACACCTACCTGGAACTATTCCGCGACCCGGCGACGACGGTCCACGCAACCCGGCGCGAAGTTTGGCGCGGGAAGTCCGTCGTAACCGTCGAGATCGAGTGTCGGTCGGACGCAGTTCGTCCCTCCAGGCAGGTGAGGGCCGTCTATTATTTCGACCCCGCGGCCGGCTGGGCGTGCGTGGGCGACTGGGCTGTTCCGATCAACCCGTCGACCGACCCGCGGTACGAGTCGGTCTATCATTACGTGATGCGTGACGGTTGGCCGGTTCCCACCCGATTAGAGATGTGGGAGTTGCCGCCGGGGGTGACCACCGGGGGAAAACTTGCAAAGTATACGGACATCGAAGAGTACCTTCCGATTTCGCCACTGGACGAACGCGACTTCCGTTTGACGGCGTTCGGGCTTCCCGAGCCAGCAGGGGTCGTCTGGCCCAAGCCCCGCTCCGGCTGGTGGTGGTTCGTCTGGGCTGCCGTGGGCTGCGTCGTAGTCGCGATCGTGTTCCTCAGCTTGCGTCGCCGCGCCGTGCGTAGGCAAGTCGCGCCCCCGGCGTCGCGCTCCTGACAGAGGCCCGCCATGCGCCGCCGCGGGTTCACTTTGATCGAGCTTCTGGTCGTCACCGCCATCATCGCCATCCTCATTGGGCTCACGCTCGCGGCTGTTCAGCGGGTGCGGGGGGCAGCGGCCCGCGCCGACTGCCAGAACCGTCTCCGCCAGCTCGCCCTCGCCCTCCACCAGCACCACGACACCCACACCGCCTTCCCGCCCGGGCACCGCTCCATCTTCTCGGGCACCAACGGGATGCCGCTGTCGGGGTGGACCGTCTCCGTACTCCCGTTCGTCGAGCAGCAGCCGATCCACGCCCAGGCCGTCGAGGCGTACCGCAAGCAACTCCTCCCGTTCCCGCCCAACCCGCACCCGGGGCTTAGCACCGTCGTACCCGCCTTCCTCTGCCCGACCGACCCGCGGGTCACGTCCGCCCAGGAGTCGCAGAAGACCAAGACGCTGGCGGCGTTCACGTCCTTCCTCGGCGTGGCGGGGGCTGATGCCGTGACCGGCCGCAACGGAGTCCTGTACCAGGGCTCGGCCACCCGCTTCGCCGACATCACCGACGGGCTGTCTGGCACGCTGATGCTCGGTGAGCGGCCGCCGAGCGCGGACTTCCAGTTCGGCTGGTGGTACGCCGGCACCGGGCAGAACCTCACCGGCAGCGCCGACGTGGTACTCGGGGTGCGCGAGCCGAACCTGCAGCCGATCGTGAGCGGTTCCAAGTGCGGTCCCGGGAACTACCCGTTCATGCCGGCCGACGGGTTTAACGACCCCTGCGGCATGTTCCACTTCTGGAGCCCGCACCCCGGCGGCGCCAACTTCGCCCTCGCCGATGCCTCCGTGCGATTCTTGCGGTACGACTCGGACGCGGTGATGCCGGCGCTGGCGTCCCGCGCCGGCGGCGAGGCGGCCGGCGTGCCGGAGTAGACATCCGGCGGTTCTGACGCTCGGTAGGCCGGGGCGCGAGCCCCGGCGGGCGTCAGAACCCGACGGGGCTCGCGCCCCGGCCTGACGGGTCAGAGAACTGCGGTTTGGTGAGGAGGGCGTGCGATGCGGTGGGGGGCGTGGCTCAGCGGGGTCGCGGCGGTCGTGTGCGGCGTGCTCGCTGTCGTCGAGTACCGGCGCGAGCAGGCGATGAACGAACCCGAGCCGCCGTGGGTGGTCGCGGCGGAGGTGCTCGACGTGGGCGAGGTGCCCGTCGGCGATCGCGTGCTGACGTTCGAGATGACCAACCCGGCCGACCGGCCTCGGCGGATCGTCGGGCTGAACGAGGGGTGCGCCGGCACCGTGTGCATCCGGTCGCGGCACCACGGGCAGATCACCGTCGGCCCCGGCGAGACGTTCCGGTACGAGTGCGACCTGAAGGTGCGCGAGCCCGGCCCGTTCGACTTGCGGATCGCCGTGTTCCTGGAGGACGGCGGCATCCGCACCGTCGAGATCGGCGCGACGGGGACCGGCCGGTAGCGGTCGCACGCCGGGCGGCGCGGCCGGCGCCGGTGGGTCGTAGAATCACCCCGCGTGTCCGCGCCGGAGCCGGGGAGCCATGACCACCGCCCGAACGTCGCCGCTGCCGGCCGTCGTCCTCCTCGGCGTGTTCGTCGCGGCCGTCGCCGCCGGCGGGTGGTTCCTCTTCCACACGCCAACGCCCGAGCCGCCGCCGGTGGAGGCCGACGAACCCGACGTCGCCCCCGACCCGCCGCCGCCCGACCCGCGCGTCACCTTCGCCACCGACTTCCGTAACGTTCGCCCCGGCGTGCGCTACGTCGGCGACGCCGCGTGTGCCGCGTGTCACCCCGCTGTCACGGCCGCCTACCGTAGCCACCCGATGGGCCGGTCGGCGGCGTGGGTGGGCGGCGGGGCCGGGCCGGTGGAGCGGTACGACGCCGCGGCGCACAACCCGTGCAAGGTCGGGCCGCACGAGCTTGCCGTCGAGCGCGACAAGGGCCGAGTCGTCCACCGCGTCCGCACCGCCGTCGGCGACTACGTGGTGCCCGCGGACCTGGCGATCGGCTCGGGCACGCGCGGCCGGTCGTACCTCACGCTCGATCACGGCGCGGCGTGGCAGTCGCCGGTCAGCTGGTTCACGCCCGACGGCGGCCGGTGGGACCTGTCGCCGGGCTTCGACCTGACCGGCAACGGCGGCCGCCGACCGGTCATCGCCGGATGTCTGTTCTGCCACGTGGACCGGGTCGAAGCCGTGGCCGGCGCGGTTAACCGCTACCGCGAGCCGGTCGTGGCGCCCGAGCCGTCCGTCGGCTGCGAGCGCTGCCACGGGCCGGGGTCGCTCCACGTCGCCGAGCGCGCCGCTGGCGCGGCCGTCGGCCGCGACACCTCGGTCGTGAACCCGAAACACCTGTCGCCCGACCTCCGCGGCGCGGTGTGTGAGCAGTGCCACCTCCAGGGGCAGGCCCGCGTCGCCCGCCGCGGCCGCGACCTGTCCGAATACCGGCCCGGCCTGCCGCTCGAACTGGTCGTCACGGTGATGGTGCGGCACCCGGACCTGGTCGAGGCCCGGCGCTCGGTCGGGCAGGTCGAACAGATGGAGAAGAGCAGGTGCTTCACCGGGAGCGGCGGGGCGCTCGGCTGCGTCAGTTGCCACGACCCGCACGCGGTGCCGGCCCCGGCCGCGAAGGCGGCGTTCTTCCGCGGCCGCTGTCAGACGTGCCACGAGTCGCGGCCGTGCGTCGCCCCGGCGGCCGACCGGGCCGCGCGCGCCGACAGTTGCGTGGCGTGCCACATGCCGCGCGGCGACAGCTCGAACATCGTCCACGCCAGCGTCACGAACCACAGCGTGCCCCGCCGCCCGGTCGCCGACACGCCGCCGCGCGGCATCCCACCGGGAACCGACCCGCTCCTCCCCTTCCGCTCCGGGCCGCACGCCGCGGCCGGCGTCGAAGCCGACCGCGCCGCCGGAATCGCTCTGGCCGAACTGGCTGGCGCGGCCCCTGCGACGGGACGGGCGGCGCTCGCGGCCTCGGCCGCGGACCGGCTTGCAGAGACCGTGAGAAAGTGGCCCGGCGATACCCACGCGCGCGTGGCCCGCTCGATCGCGCTGGGCGTGGCCGGCCGCGACCCCGAACGGCTCGCCGAAGCGCGGGCGGCGGTGCGAGGGGCACCCGAGTCGGAATCGGCACTCGCGGAACTGACGGCGGCCGCGACCGCGGTGGGGCGCACTGACGTGGCGGAGGAAGCGGCATCGACGTGGGCGCGACTGACACCCTCGTCGGTCGAGCCGCTGCTGGCGCGGGGCACCGCGCGGGGCTTGCGCGGCGACTGGCTCGGGGCGGAAGCCGACGCGCGGGCGGCGCTGGCGCTGAACCCGATTCACCCGCGGCCGAGGTTGTTGCTGGCCGCCGCGCGCCAGCGCCAGGGCGACGCGGCCGCCGCCCGCCGCGAGGCCGATGCCGCACTGTCGCTGTACACCCGCCCCGACGCCCGGCAGGCCGCGTCCGACTGGTACCTGCAACTCATCCGCCGGTGACCCCGACCGGCGGCAACCGGCACAGATGGAGCCGCACCAGATTCAGCGCGAACTTCGCGGTGCGACTCATCACCTCGGCCCGCGTGCCGATCCAGCCGTACCGCGCCACCTCCGTGCCGCCGGCATGTGCCAGCGCCACGTACGCTGTGCCCACCGGATCCGCGTCGGTGCCGCCTGACGGACCGGCGAAGCCCGTGGTGGCCACACCCAGGTCGGTGCCGAACTTCGCCCGCACGCCCTCGGCCATCGCCCGCGCCACCGGCTCGCTCACCGCCCCGACCCGCGCCAGCAACTCGCGCGGCACGCCCAACTCGCGGGCCTTCACGTCGTCCGTGTACGTTACGGCCGCGCCGCGGAACACGTCACTCGCCCCCGGCACCAGGCACACGCGGTGCGCGACCAGCCCGCCGGTGATGCTCTCCGCGCACGCCAGCGTCACGCCGCGCACCTTCAACTCGCGGACGACCACGTCCTGAAGCTCCTCGTCCTCGGCGCCGAACACCAGCTCGCCGAGCCGCTCGCGGATGGTCCGCTCGACGGGGGCGATCTGCGCCTGTGCCTCGGCCAGCGAGCCGGCCGCCGCCAGGATTCGCAGCGAAACCACGGCGTCGCTGACGGTGATGCCGACCTCGGGGACGTGCCCGCGGCGCGTCAGGTCGGCGACCTTGTCCTCGACGGCCGACTCGCCGAGGCCGAACGTGTTCAGCTTCCGCTGCACGACCACGCCGCCGCCGACGCCGGCCCGCAGCAGCCGCGGCTTCACCTGCTCCTCGAACATGCGGAACATCTCGCTCGGCACGCCGGGCATCGCCGCAATCGTCGCGCGACCCACCTTCATCCACACGCCGGGTGCGGTGCCGGCGGCGTTAAACAGCACCTCGGCGCCGACCGGTCGCAGCGCCTGCACGCGGTTCCGCTCAGGCATCTCGCGGCCGCGGCGGGCGAACATGCCGCGGATGTGCGCCAGCGATTCGGCGTCCTCGACGAGTGGCACCCCGGCGACGGCGGCGATGACCTCGCGGGTGAGGTCGTCCTGCGTCGGCCCGAGCCCGCCGGTCGCGAGTACCAGGTCGGCCCGTTCAGTCGCGGTGCGGAAGACCGCGACGTTGTCGGCGAGGTCGTCGGCGACGGTGGTGTGGAACCCGACGGCGATGCCAATCTCGGCGAGACGGCGGCTGAGCCACTGGCAGTTCGTGTCGAGGTTCTGGCCGCTGGTGATCTCGCTCCCGATCGACAGAATCTCGGCCTTCATGGGGTATCCCGGATCACAGGAGTTCGCGGCCGACGCCCTGCTGCCGCGCCAGCTCGACGACGCGGGCGGCGACGGCCACGTCCTCGATGCCGAGGCCGAGCGACTTGAACACCGTCACGTCCGATGCAGACTCGCGGCTCGGGTACTTGCCTACCAGCAGCGGGCCGAAGTCGAACACGTCGGCCCAGCTCAGCACGTGCTCGTTGATCGGCGCCACCAGGTCGCCGGCCTCCAGCCGGGCCTGCTCCTTGCTATCAACGGTCACCACGGCGGCACGGCGGAACACGTCCACGTCCGCCTCGGCGCGCGACAGGAAGTTCGACCCCGCGAGGTTGACGTGGCAACCGTCCGCGAGCCACTCGCCTTTGAGCACGGGCTCGCGCGCCGTCGTCGCCGTGATGACGACGTCGAGGCCGCGCACGGCTTCTTCCGCGGACGCGACCGGCACGACCTCCACACCCGTCTCGGAGGTCAATCGCTCGGCGAAGGCGGCGCGGCGGGCGGGGTCGCGGCCGAACACCTTCACCTGCCTCAGCGTGCGCACCTTGCACACGGCGAGAACTTGCGTGCGGGCCTGCTTGCCGGTGCCGATGCAGCCGGCTGTACTCGCGTCGGCGCGGGCCAGTTTCTTCGTCGCCACGCCGGACGCGGCGCCGGTGCGGAACTGGCCGAGCAGGTCGGCTTCGATCAGCGCCGACATCGCGCCGGTGGTCGGGTCGAACAGCGTGACGTGGAAGCGCGCGGAGCCGTCGCGCGGGGTGGTGTAGGCCTTGAAGCCGACGGCGCCGAGCGTCTTGGCCGCGGCGGGGAGGACGTGCAGCATCAGCCGGTCGGTCTGGCAGCGGCGGCGCGGCACGTTCTCGGCCTCGTCGCAGCCGAGCTTGCGGAACGCGGCGGTAACCGCGTCCAGCGCCAGGTCCATCGTCAGCAGCCGGCCGACCTCGGCCTCGGTCAGGTACAGCATCGTCGCACCCGGGTGGGCGGGTTAGTCACACCGCGGTGGCGAGCCACTCGCGGAGCTTGCCGAGCCCCGCCTCGATCGTCGGCCGGCCGGTGGCGAACGACATCCGGGCGAAGCCCTCCGCGCCGAACGCCGAGCCGGGTACGAGGTTCACGTGCGCCTGCTCCAGCAGCGCCGCGCAGAACGAGAGCGAGTCCGTGACCGGCTTGCCGCCGAAGCTCTTGCCGAAGAAGTGCGACACGTCGAAGAAGGCGTAGAACGCCCCCTCCGGGTTCGGCACCACGAGCCCCGGGATGGCGTGCAGCAGCTTCAGGGTCAACTCGCGGCGGGCGGCGAACTCGGCCCGCATCTCGGCGACGCACTCCTGCGGGCCGTCCAGCGCCGCGACGAGCGCCGCCTGGCTCACGCTCGACGGGCAGCTCGTCTCCTGGCTCTGGATCGTGTCCATCGCCTTCACCACCGCCGCCGGGGCGACGCACCAGCCCATCCGCCAGCCGGTCATGGCGTAGCTCTTGCTCGCGCCGCTGACGGTGATCGTCCGCTCGCGCAGCCCCGGCTTCAGCGTCGCCACGCACGTCGGGCTCGCGCCGCCGTAGGTGAGCTGCTCGTAAATCTCGTCGCTCAGGATCGCCACCTCGGGGGGCAGGGCGTCCACCACGGCCTCGATCTCGGCCCGAGTGTAGACACTACCCGTGGGGTTCGACGGCGAGTTGAGCATCAGCATCCGCGTCCGCGGCGTCACCGCCGCGGCGACCTGCGCGGGGCTGGCCTTGAAGCCGCTCGCCGCGGTCGTGTGGACCAGGACCGGCGTCGCGCCGGTCATCGACACCAGGTCGGAGTAGCTGACCCAGTACGGGGCGAGGATGACGACCTCGTCGCCCGGGCCGACGGTCGCGGCGAGGGCGTTGTGCAGCGAGTGCTTGGCCCCGTTCGAGACGATGACGTTCTCCGGGCCGAACTCGTAGCCGTACACCCGCTTGTACCAGCGGGCCACGGCGGCCTTCACCTCGGCGGTGCCGGCGGTCGGGGTGTAGTGCGTCTGGCCGCCCAGCGCGGCCTTCTCCGCGGCCTCGCAGATGTGCTTCGGCGTGTCGAAGTCGGGCTCGCCGAGACTGAAGTCGAACACCTTGATGCCGGCGGCCTTGAGTTGACGGGCCTTCGCCCCTGCGGCTATGGTGGCGGACGGCTGGATCGACGCGGCCAGCTTCGACGTGCGGATCATGTCGCGGGTCACCCGTGAGGGTCGGTTGAGGGAGCGGCGGGCCAGTGGATCATCCTACGTCGCCCCTGCGCGTCGCCCACTTCGTCCAGCGCTACCCGCCCGCGGTCGGCGGGAGCGAGGCGTACTTCGCCCGACTGACGAACTTCCTGACGGCGCACGGGGACGCGGTGACGGTGTTCACCAGCTCCGCCGTCGGACTCGCCGACATGTGGCGAGGTTCGCGCGAACTCCCCGAGCCGGATGACGGCGCGACGACCGTTCGCCGCTTCCCGCCGCTCGCGTTCCCCGGGCGGCGCTACGTGCTGAAGGCCGCGTCGCTCGTGCCCGTGCGCCGGTGGCAGGCGCTGACGGTCCCGTGCAACCCGGTCTGCCCCGCGATGTGGGCCGCGGCCGGCCGGTACGCCGACCCGCTCGACGCGGTCCACGCCGCCGCCTTCCCCTACTCGTTCCCGATCGCGTGTGCGCTCCGACTCGCGCGGCGCCGCGGCGTGCCGTTCCTCCTCACGCCGTTCCTCCACACCGGCGACCCCGCCGACCCTCGCGACCGCACCCGCCGCCAGTACACGACGCCGCACCTCCGCTGGCTCCTGTGCCAGGCCGACCGCGTGTTCGTGCAGACCCGGGTCGAGGGTGACACCGCGGTGTCACTCGGCGTACCGCCCGGGCGCGTCGTGCTGCAAGGGCTCGGCGTCGACGCCGCGGAGTGCGGCGGCGGCGACCGCGCCGCGGCCCGACGCGCGTGGGGCGTCGGCCCGGGTGAGCCGGTGGTCGGGCACCTGGCGAACGCCAGCGTCGAGAAGGGGACGGTCGATTTGCTCGCCGCCGCGGCCCGGGTGTGGGCCGCCGGGACGAACTTCCGCCTGGTCCTGGCCGGGCCGGAGATGCCGAACTTCCGCTCCGCGTGGGACCGCTTCCCGGCCCGGGACCGCGTGGTGCGACTCGGCGTGCTCTCGGACGCGGCGAAGCGCGACTTCTACGCCGGCATCGACGCCTTCGCCCTGCCGTCGCGGTCGGACTCGTTCGGGCTGGTGCTGCTGGAGGCGTGGGCGAACGGCAAGCCGAACCTCGTTTACCGGGCGGGCGGGCCGGCGGAACTCGTGCGAGACGAGGTGGACGGTTTGCAGGCGCGGTGCGGAGATGTCGCGGGGCTGGCGGACCAGCTGCGGCGGCTCGTGCGTGACCCGGGGCTGCGCGGTCGGCTCGGCGAGGCCGGACGGGAGCGCGTCGGGCGCGAGTTCCGTTGGGCGGACAAGCTAGGCTTGGTGCGGGGGGAGATGCTGGCGCTGCGTCGTTGAAGCGCAAGGCCCACCTGGCCCGGCAGGTGGGCTTTTTGGTGATCGATCAGGCCGCGCGCCGCGGCCGCTCGACGGGCCGGCGGCCGCGAGTCGCCGGGCGGACTTCGGCGCACCCCAGCGTGTACGCCCCGCACGACGGACACGGCCGGCTCTCGACGGACTGCCCCTCGTACGCACTCAGACTGCCGGGCCGCTGCCAGCGGAGCCCGCACGACGCACACGCCACGGTGTAGTGACCCACGACCTTGAACCCGTTATGTGAACCGCCCGACTCCGCCGGGCGGGTTGAATCAGTAAGTCGGGCGGGTGACCCGGTATCCTTCGGGAAATCCCCGGAATCCGTGGCCCACCCAGACCGTCCAGGCCGACACCGGCACTCCGAATTCCGCGTGTACCACCTGAAACGGTGGCTCCACCCGCTCGAAGACCCGGTCGGCGGCCGGGATTTCTTCCCCGACGTAAATGAACGACCGACCGCGGAAGACTTGCGCGTCGGCCGTCGGGTTCGGCCGCCACAGGTCGTACTGGCTGTGCCGGTCCTCCAACGCCGGGCCGAACGAGTACGCGTCCGGCCGGCCGCGGCAGTAGAAGGCGAGTTCCCCCGGCACGTGCCACCGTACCCCGGCCAGCACCGGGTCTGCGCCGGTTTCCCACTTCACCCGGTCGCGGACGCGGTCGAGTTCGGCGGCGAGCGTTCGCCAGCCGCGGAGGCGGGCGGTCGGGTCGAAGCGGCGGACCGGCGTCGGGTTCGCTTCCGTCGGATCGGCCGCGAGCGGCAGCAACAGCGCTGGGAAGCGGACCGCCCCGCTCACGACCAGCCCCACGACCGCGGTGCCGATGACGGTCCGCCGGGAGCCGTGCTGCCGCACCCACGCCGCGGCGAGGACCAGCCCGCCGACGTAGGCCGCCGCCGGCCAGTTCGGCTGCCCGGGGTTGCGCACGCTCGCCGCCAGGAACACGCCCCACACCGGCACCGACGCCCACCACAGGAGTGACAGACTGGTGTCAGTCGTGCGGCGGAACGACCACGCGGCGGCGGCGAATGCGGCGAGCCCGGTGCCGAGCAGAACCCCGGCCTGCGTGGCCACGAAGCGCAGGGCGTTGAGCCCGTCGGCGCTCCGCGGCTTCACGCCGTCGCCGACGCCCGACTGCCCGAGCACGTGCCGCAGCGAAACCCAGTCGTTGGCCGCGTTCCACACCACGAGCGGCACGCACCCGACGCCCGTCAGGGCGACGAACAGCCAGACCCCGGGCCGCCGCAGTTCGTCGCGGCGTGTTGTGAAGAGGAAGCCGAGCACGGCCGCCGGAAAGAGCAGCATCGGGTACTTCGCCATCACCCCCAGTGCGGAGCAGATGCCTGCCAACAACCACCCGCCGAGCGACCCGCGCTGCACGCCGACCAGCGCCCACGCCCAGCACGCGAGAAACGGCGGGTCGATCGTCATCAACACCGCGCCGGCGCTCGTCGGCGGCAGCGCCACCGCCGCGGCGACGGTGGCGAGCGCCGCGCGGTCGTCGCGGAGGGCGTAGCGGGCGAGTTCGAACACGGCGGCGAGGAGGGCCGCGCTTGCCAGCACGGCGGGGAGGCGGACGGCGAACGCCGACGTGCCGAACAGTTCGCAACTGCCGCGGATCAGCCACGCGACCAGCGGCCCCTTGCTGTAGTAGCCCCCGTCCAGCCGGCGCGACCAGTGCCAGTAGTGGGCCTCGTCCGGCGACAGGTCGAGCGGGCAGAACCAGCCGAGGTACGCGAGGTTGAGCGCGACCCAGCCGAGGATGAGCAGCACGGCGGCTCGCGGGGCGGGCGGCATCCGGGGCTTCTACGCAGTCCGGGGGGACCGCGTCAACCCGGAAGTGCCGCCAGCAGCCGCGCGTACACCGCCCTCACGCTCTCCCGCACCGGTGCCGCCCGGGCCGCCAGTGCCCGCTGGAGCTCGACGTACTCTTCGCGGCCGTCCTTCGTTTCGACGCGGATCGGCTCGTACCCGTACCCGGTGAGGTCGTACGGGCTGGCCCGCATGTCGATCGCCCGCGCGGCCGCGGCCAGCTCGAAGGCGTCGGCCAGCACGGCGGACGGGCAGAACGGCGCCACCTTGTACGCGAACCGGTACAGGTCCATTGTCACGTGGATGCACCCCGGCTGGTCGTGTTCGCTCGTCGCGGTGCGGGTGAGTTCCAGCCGGTTCCGCGGTGCCGCGTCCGGGGTGAAGAAGCGGAACGCGTCGTAGTGCGTACAGCGGAGCGGCTGGCTCTCGACCACCGCGTCGGTGTCGGCGCGCGACAGCCGCAGTGGCACGTAGGGGTGCCGCACGTTCGGGTCGCGGTACACCATCGCCCACTCGTGCAGCCCCAGGCAGGCGAACGACGGCTCCCGCCCCGCCACCGCGTCCAGGTACGCCGCCGCCCAGCGAAGGTACTCGACGCGGTGTGCGGGGAACGTCGCCGCGGGGAGGATGAGCCCGCCGTCCGCACGCACGAACTCGCCCCACGCAAGCTCGCCGGGTGACGCACCTTCTAACAACACATCGGCGCCGGGCGTCCAACGCAGCAAGTGAGCGGGGCGGAAGCTGTAATACTCGAACAGGAAGTCGTGAACCGGGTGCTTCACACCGCGGCTCGCGCGGCGGGTGCGGTCGTCGGCGAGGGGGCGGAGGCGGGCCAGGTCGGCGGCGCGGGCGGCCTCCCACTCGGGGCGCGCCAGCACGACGGGTTGGCGCGGTCGAATCGGTTGCGCCGCCGCTCCCGCCGTCACGATTGGCCCTCTCCACTTCCCTTCACCATCTTACCGGGGTGTAATACACCCGACTCGCCTCTGCTCTCGCGATGCCCGCCATGCCCGACCCCGCCCCCGTTCGCGTCCTACTCGTGGACGACCAGCCGATCGTCGGCCAGACCGTCCGCCAGATGCTCGCCGGCGAGCCGGACGTGGCGTTCGAGTACTGCCCCGACCCCGCCGCCGCCCTCGACGCGGCCGCCGACTTCCGCCCGACCGTCGTCCTGCAAGACCTCGTGATGCCCGACGTGGACGGGCTGCTGCTGGTGAAGTTCTTTCGGGCCAACCCGGCGACGCGCGACGTGCCGTTGGTCGTGCTCTCCAGCAAGGAAGAGCCGGTGATCAAGGCCCGCGCCTTCGCCCTCGGCGCCAACGACTACATGGTCAAGCTCCCCGACAAGCTCGAGGTCGTGGCCCGCGTGAAGTACCACTCCCGGGGCTACACCGCGCTGCTGGAGCGGAACGAGGCCTACCGCCGGCTCGCGGAGAGCCAGAAGGAACTCGCGGCCGAGTTGCGGCAGGCGTCGCGGTACGTGCAGTCGCTGCTGCCGCCGCGGCTCACGACGGGGCCGGTGCGGGTCGACTGGAAGTTCGTGCCGTCCACGCAACTCGCCGGCGACATGTTCGGCCACCACTGGCTCGACGCCGACCACTTCGCGATCTTCCTGCTCGACGTCAGCGGCCACGGCGTGGGCTCGGCGCTGCTGGCGGTGTCGGTCGGTAACCTGCTCATGGCCAAGTCGCTGCCGGACACGAACATCCGCGACCCGGCCGCGGTCGTGTCGAAGCTCAACGACTCGTTCCCGATGGACCGGCAGGACGGGAAGTACTTCACCATCTGGTACGGCGTCTACCGGCCGGCCGAGCGGACGCTCACGTACTGCAACGCCGGCCACCCGCCGGCGCTGCTCTGTCACGCGGGGCAGGTCGAGCAGCTCACCGCCGACGGCCCGGCGGCCGGGATGATGCCGGGCATGCCCTACGAGAACCGCACGGTGCCCGTGCCGCCGGACGCGCGGCTCGTCGTGTTCAGCGACGGCGTGTTCGAGATCGAGGTGGCCGAGGCCCGGCAGATGTGGCCGTTCGAGGACTTTCTCGGCTACCTCGGCGGGCTCGTCGGCCGCGACGACATGATTGAGCTGCAGCTGGCGCACTCGCGGACGCTGAGCGGCCGCGAGACGCTGGACGACGACTTCTCGATGATGGAAGTGTGCTTCCCCGCCGGGGACCCCCACGACGCGAAGCGCAAGAAAAAGCCCCCCGTGGAGCGGGGAGCCTAGCGGCGTCAAATCAACCATTCCGGCTCGCACGACCGCCGCTCAGCGTCTTGCTCGCTGAAGTCGGCGCCGGCAGGCGGCTCGGCCACGGAAAACTCGGCTTTAGGACACGGCCGCGTCTACTGCTGGTTGCCCGGCAGAACGGGGGGCCGCCGTGATGCTGAGTACTCATCCGTCAACCTCCGGGCGAATGGTCGCCCGGAGGTTGACGGATGCGTCGTGCCGCAGCGGCTACTTCTTCACCTCGGGCGCACCCGCGCCCTTGCGCTTCGGCGGCCCCTGGCCGGCCGGCGGGGCCGGCCCCAGGTCGGGGTTCGGCGTCGATTCACTCCGCTTGTCGCCGCACCCGGCCGGGAGGACGATCACACCCCCGGCCAGGAGCCAAAACTGTCGACGGGTCGGTCGCACGTGCTCGGCCTCCGGGTTGGGGTCAGTTCAGCGGGGCAATGTCGCCGTCGGCGCGGCTGGCCAGCGCCTCCAGAACGGTCACGTTCGGGATGCCGTTGAACGTGCCGACCGTCGCCGTGCCGGCCGCGTACGTGATGAACCGCACGCTGCCGTCGCCGAACAGCCACATGCTGCCGCCCGTGTGGAGGCTCCAGAAGTGGCTGAAGTGCGAGTCGTCGTTCAGGTTACCCGGACGGTAGAAGTCGAAGATCGACGGGCTGGCGGGGTTGTAAAGCACCTCACGCACGCCGAGTACCACGTCGCCCGAGCCGAACGCGCTGTCGTCGTACCCGGCCCCGGCCCACTGCCAGCCGTACTCCAGGCTGTTGGCCGGCGGCCGCTCGCCGACCATCACCGTGTTGCTCGTGCCGTCCACGATGCCGGTGAAGGTGACGCCCGAGTTGACGTAGAGCAGGCCGTTCTGGCCCGGCCGGGTGCCGCCGCCCTGCGTCGAGGGGTAGGCCACGCCGACCTTCCACGTGTGCCGGCCGGTGACGCCCAGGTAGTCGGTCAGCGCCGCCTTGTTGTTGGCGTTGCCCGGGTCCGTCCACACCAGGTCCGCGCGCGGGTCGGACGGGCACTTGAAGCCCTTCACCGAGACGCCCACGATGGTCTGGGTGGTGCCGGGGAAGTACTGCCACCACGGCCACCCGGCGCCCGACCCGCTCATGTTGGCCTTGCTCTGCACCGTGCCCTGCTCGATGTGCGGGGCGATCCGCATCATCCACGACCAGAACGGCCCTTCGGCCGGGTAGGAGCTGCCGGGCGTGCGGCCGCCCGGCGGGTCTTGCATGTGCGTCGGACCGTTGTACGGGCCGTACCACGTCGTGCCGATCTGGTGCGCGGCGGGCAACCGGCCGGTGGTGTCGTGGAACGAGTGGAGGGCGATGCCGATCTGCTTCAGGTTGTTCGTGCAGCTGATTCGCGCGGCGGACTCGCGAACCTTCTGTACTGCGGGCAGCAGGAGCCCGATCAGGATGGCGATGATGGCGATGACGACCAGCAATTCAATCAGAGTGAACGCGAACCTCTTACGTCGGGTAGCCATGTGCGAACTCCGGATGCGAGATAGGACCGGATGAACACAGACGGGAACTTGGTCGGGTGGATGCGGCGAGTTCGAGACGGTCGATGCGAGTCGAGTCTCGGACGTCCTACCCAACCTAAACCGAGATTACCCATCTCAACGAGTCCTTGTCAACCAGGCAAGTACGGTGCCTGACAGGGTTTGCGGCCGTGCAGCTTGACGTAACTCCTTCTGCATATTCGCGTTGAAGTCGGTGGCGGGGCGTTTTCGAGGTGCGAAAAATCTGTGAAAAATGAGTTGGAGCGCGGCTTTTCATGCACGGAAAAGCAGCGTTGCGGCCAGGAGGCGGGGCGGACCGTGCCCCGAATCGATCAGCGTGCCAGCCGTGTCACGCGCGTCGCACCGTCTTGTAGCTCGAACCGGTAGCCGTCGGGGAAGGCGTCCGCGAACTCTTCCTGATGGCTCACCAACAGGATGCAATGCAGGTGCCCGCGGAGGTTCTGCAACTCCTGGATCATCACCTGCCGCCCCGCCCGGTCGAGGCAACCGAAGCCCTCGTCGATGATCACGCTCTCGATGGGCCGGTGCTGCCGGCCGGCGTACTGGCCGATGCCGAGGGCCAGCGCCACTGCCACGCGAAAGCGCTGACTGCCGCTCAGAAATGCCACGTTAATGGGCGACCCGCCGGTGACGCGGTTGGCGCACTCCAGGTCGAGCGCCTTGTCGGCGCCCGTGCCGTCCTCCGTGCCGACAAGTCTCAGGAACAACTGCCCGCCGCTGAGGCGGTCCAGGACGGCGTTGCCGTAGTCCACGATCTGCCTCTCGGCCTTCCGCACGAGGTGCCGCTGCAGCCGGTCGCGGCCGAGGAGTTCGGCGAGCGCCTTGTAGCGGGCGTGACTGAGGTCGGCGTCCTTGTGCTGGTCGGCCAGGTCGCCGCGGCGGCGGCGCAGGTCTTCGAGACCGGCGTGGTCGCGCTGGGCCGTCAGCAGGTCGCGGGCGGCGGCGTCGGCGGCGGCGCGGGCGGCCGCAACTTCCACCTTCAACTCGTCGGGGTTGCGCCGCGCCTCGGGCGGGAAGGTGTTCGCTTCGGCGTCGACTGTGGCGATTTCGGCGCGGAGCGAGTCGAGCCCGCCGCGCGCGGCCTGGAGTTTCGTGAACTTGCCCTCGGTGTCCGCCGAGGCGAGCGCCTCCAACTCGTCGGTCCAGCGGGCGCGCTCGGCCATGCCGGCGTCGGTGGCGGGCTTCCGCCACTCGACGGGCAGGTGCTTGAGCGCCCGCTCGATGGCCTCCTGGCTGTGCTTCCGCGTCACCTCTTCCGTCTGCAGCGAACCGGCTAGCGCGGTCAGGTCGTTGTCGGCGGCGGACAGCTGGCGCGCGAGCCGTTCGACCTCGGCCTCCGCGGCGGTGATGCTCACCTTCACGCCCTTCAGGTGGTTGCCGACGGCCTGCTCCTCGCCCTGCGCCGCCGCGTACTCCGCCCGCAGCGCCGCGGGGTCGCCGGGGGGGAGTGAGGCGCGCACCGTCGCCAGCCGCTCGCGCGCGGAGTCGAGTTTGGCGCGGACCGTGCGCGCGGCGTTGGCGGTGTCCTGGGCGGCGCGGAGCTCCCGCCTCGCGGCGTCGGCGCCCTTTGCCTCCTGCTCCAGCGCCGTGACGGCGACGCGGTCCGGGTACGTCGTCGCCGCCCAGTCGGTCGGCTGGGAGGGGCCGATCTTCTGCTTGTACTCCGGCGGCAGCGGGTAGTACGAGTTGCCGCACGACTCGCGGAGACGGGCCGCTTCCGCGGCCGCCTGCTTGGCGTCGCCGGCGGCCGTCTTGAACTGGTCGCGCAGGTCGTCGACGCGGCGGCGGGTCTCGGCCTCGCGGGCTGCCAGGGTCGCTTCCGTCTCACGAGCGAGCGTTGCCGCGGCCGCCGCGCTCGTGGCCTTTCGCTCGGCGGCGGTGGCGTCCAGGTCGCGCTTCTTGCGCTCGCTCTCGAAGTGGGCCGGGGTCAGTTCCTGGCCGCAGGCGCGACAGTTCTTCGCACCGGACAGTTCCTTGAACTCGTCGGCCATCGCCCGCGCCTGCTGGGCCAGCGCTCGCGCCTCGGCGGCCGCCCCGTCGAGCCGCTCGCGCTCGGCTCGCGCCTTCTGAAGCTCGGCGGCCGTCGCGTCCAATTCGGCACGCAGCTTCACCCCATCCGCCTTGAGGCGGGACTCGTGCGACCGGTGTTCCCCTTCGCTCTGCACGGCCCGGATCAGCGCCGAGCGGTCGTCGAGGAGCCGTGACAGGTGCGGGAGGGCGGCGACGACGACGCCGAGCGCGTCGAGTCGTTCCTGAGCCTGCCGCACGGCCGCGTCGGGGTCGGCGGGGTAGCGGGCCAGCTCGTCGTCGAGCCGCTTCGCCTCGGCGCCGGCGTCTTCGGCCTGCCGCACCTTCTCCAGCACGCCGGCGAGCTCGCGGAGCCGGCCGTTCAGCGTCTGCTGCTTGGCCTCGCTCTCGCCCAGCGACTTCTTCAGCGCCACCACCTTCTTCCGCGTCTGGTCGAGGGCGTTCTCCGTCTGGCGACGCTCGTCCGCGACGCCCTCGCGTTCCGCGCTCAGGCGCTGACTCTTCCGCTCCGACTCGCCGACGCGGCCGCGCTCGGTGACAATTACGCCGACGGCCGGGAGTACGTCGCGCAGCTCGCGCAGGCGGGCGTACTCGCGCTCCACCTTCACCGCGCTACCGAGCAGCGCCTCGGACTGGTCGAGCTTCGCCCGCGCGGCGGCGAGTGTCTTGTGCTTGTCGGCCCAGTTGCGGGCTTGAAGCTCGACCGCGACGAGGGCGTCGACCTGCTCCAGTGCCGTGGCGCGGGCATGCTCCGCCTGAGCGATGCGGTCGCGGGCGGACGCCAGTTCCTCGTCGGGGACGGGGCGGAGGTGTTCGAGCTGGCCGGCGAGCGATTCGAGCCGGGCCTTCAGTTCGCGCCGCTTGTCGTCGGCCCGGCCGTGCAGCTTCTGGTATCGCTCCAGGTCGACGATCCGCGCCAGCACGCCCGCCCGGCCGGCGGGGGTCGAGTCCAGCAGCTTCTCCGACTTCCCTTGCAGCAGCAGCACCGACGACGTGAACGTCTCGTAGTCGAGGCCGATGGTGTCGCGGACCCAGGCGTCGAACTTCGCCTTCAGCTGCGTGTCGGCGACGGGCTCCCACTCGACGTCGCGCGTCGCGCCGGTCTGCGTCAGCGCGGTCGGCGGCACGGCGCGGTACACCTGCTGCGTCCCGGCGACGCCGCTGGTACGGCGGCGGACGGTGCGCTTGATGCGGTACAGCTGCTTCTCGACGGTGAAGTCGAACTCGACGGCGAGGGTGTTGGACTCCTTGTTGACGAGTTCGGTGGCGCCGGTACTGCCGCCGCGGTGGTGGCCGAACAGGGCGAACGTGACGGCGTCGAACACGCTCGACTTGCCGCTCCCGTTGGTGCCCGAGAGCATCCACAGGGGCGACCCGTCGAATCGCACCTCCTGCTCCTCCTTGTAGGAGAGGAAGCCGGACAGTTTCACGCGCTGCGGGATCATTCGAAACTCTTGAGTTCGGGCCCGGTGCGGCCCGGTCGATCACTCGAACTCTTTAAGTAACTCGTCCGCCAGCGCCAGGATCGCCTCGCGCTCGGCCTCGGGGTGGTTCGTCAGCTCCTGCCCCAGGTAGTCGCGGACCGTCTCGCCGAAGCCGCGAGCCGGCCCCGCCTCCGGCCCCGCCAGCGACTCGCCGAGCGCACCGGCTTCCGCCCAGTCGCGCGCGTACCAGCGCGGGAAGATGGCGTCGAGGTCGGCCAGCACGTCCTCCAGGACGTCCTTGCCGGCCGTGTAGTGGATGTGCAGGTTCACCAGGTCCGTCTTCGCGTCCGGGAAGTCGGCCCGCAGCTGCGGGACGTCCAGCCCCGGGTCGTGCACGGTGATCTCGTACACCGGCGTCGCCGGCAGCGGCAGCGTGGTCGGCTCGCCGCGGAGGCCGTCCGGGCCGAGGTCCACGAGTACGACGCCCTTCTGGTCCGCCTGCTCGCCCAGGTCCATCCGCTCGATGCTGCCGGAGTAGCGGACGTGCGGCGCCGTCAGCGCCTGCGGCTTGTGGATGTGGCCGAGCGCGACGTAGTCGAACTGCGCGGCCAGGTCGTCGCCGTTCACCACCACGTCCTCCTCGGTGCTGAGGCGGAACAGCGACGGGCCGATGGTGCTGCCGAACATGTGGACGTGCGCCGCCAGCACGCTCGGGGCGGCGGCGTCGTAGCTCGGGTGGGCGCGGAGGGCCGCCAGCGCGTCGGACCACGCCTTCACGAGGAGGCGGTTCTTTTCGTCCGGGCTGGCGTACTTCTGGCCGGCGTCGCCCTTCAACAGGCGGTTCGGCGTCGGGTACGGCATCAGCACGAACTGCACCTCGGTGCCGTGCTCGCGGTCGGCCAGCTTCACGAACGTCGGGTCGGTGGCGAGGTACAGGCGGCCGGGCGGGATGAGGTCGCCGGGCCTCCCCACGGTGGGGGCGGCGAGCGACATGGCGTGGACGAGCGTCTGGCAGAAGTTCTCGTTGTCGTGGTTGCCGGTGAGCGTGAGGATGGTGCCGCCGCCTTCGAGGAAACCGCGGAACACGTCCTGCCAGTGGCGGATCGTCTCGCGCAGGGCGTCGGGGCGGGCCAGCTCGCTGAACAGGTCGCCGGCGACGACGAGCACGTCCACGGCTTCCTGCTTGCAAATCGCGCCGACGCGCTCGACGGCCCGGCGGAGGTCGTCGGTCCGGTCGACGCGGCCGAGGCGGTCGCCCAGGTGCCAGTCGGCGGTGTGGAGGAGCTTCATCTCCCACCCATTGTGCCGGGAACCCGGCGGGCGGGGAAGGTCAGCAGCCGCGCCCGGCTGCACGAGCGGCGTCGCTCCTGTATGGTGAAGGGAACCCCACGGGTCCACTCATGCTCTACGAAGGCGACTTCCGCACCCCGGCCGGCCGGTTCGCCCTGGTCGCCGCCCGGTTCAACGCCGTGGTCGTGGACCAACTCACGGCCGGCGCGCTCGACGCCCTCAAGCGGCACGGCGTGACGGACGACCGGATCGACGTGGTGAGGGTGCCCGGCTCGTTCGAGATTCCCGTCGTCGCCCAGCGGCTCGGCAAGTCCGGCCGGTACGCGGCGGTGATCTGCCTCGGGTGCATCATCCGCGGCGACACCGACCACTACGACCACGTCGCCGGGGCCGCCACGTCCGGCATCGCGCGGGCCGGCCTGGACGCGGGGGTGCCGGTGGTCTTCGGCGTGCTCACCACCGACACGCTGGAGCAGGCCGTCCACCGCGCCGGCGCGAAGGCCGGGAACAAGGGCTTCGAGGCGGCGGTGACCGCGGTCGAGATGGTGAACCTGTTGGCGACGCTGGGCTGACCCGCGGGCCACTACTCCTCTTCCTCGAAGAAGCGGAGCTGCCCCTCCAGCCGCATTGTGTCGGTCACGTCGCGGGCCACGGCAAAGATCATCCCCTCGCCGACGAGCGGCTTCGCCTGCCACTCGAACCAGCGGTACTCGCCGCGCACGTCGCGGTAGCGGTTGCGGAACCGCACGCACAACTCGCCGCGGCTCAACCCCGCCACCACCTCCTGCGTCGCCGCCCGGTCGTCGGGGTGGACGAAGTTCAGGAACGGTTCGGCCAGCAGCGCCGCCGTCGGGTGGCCGAGGACGCGGCTGAAGTTGGCGTTCACCCGGCGGAAGTGGCCGTCCATGCCGGCGATGCAGAACAGGTCCGGCGTCAGCTCGAAGAACCGCACGAGGTCGCGCTCGGCCCGGCGGAGGTCGTGCGACAGGCACTCGGCGAGCGCCGCCGCCAGCACGCCCGCGTTCCGCGGCCGGTTGACCGGTTCCGGCGCCAGGCTCCACTTGCACAGCGCCACCAGCTCCGGGTCGGCCCCGGCGGCGTCGAGCCGGGCGAAGCCCTCGGCCAGGTCGGCCCGCGCGGCCTGCTTGTACGCCGAGCGCGCGTCCGCGCCGGCGTACGGCGGGGCCCCCGTGAGGATGTTGCACAGGAGGCCGCCGAGGGCGAACACGTCGGTCCGCTCGTCCATCTGGTCCAGGTGGCCGAGCGCCTGTTCCGGCGACATGTACGCCGGCGTGCCGAGCACCCGGCCGAACCGGGTCTGCAGGTTCGCGGTGTCGTCCTGGGTGTCGCCGTCGGCGCTGGGCTCGGGGCACGGGACGCCGACCGGACTCTGCGGCAGCACCTTCGCCACGCCCCAGTCCATCAGCTGGACGAGGCCCAGCGCGCCGACCATGACGTTGTCCGGCTTGACGTCGCGGTGGATGACGCCGCGGGTGTGGGCGAACGCCACGCCCTCGCACACCTTCTCGAACACCTTGAGGAACCGCGACCGGTCGTGCCCCGGGTCCGGCCGCGCCGCCAGCAGCGTCTCCAGCGTCTCACCCTCGACCAGCCGCATGACGTAGAACGGCCGGCCGCCGGCGCAACAGCCGGTGTCGTACACCGGCACCACCGACGGGTGCTGTAGCGACGCCGTGATGCGGACTTCCTCGGCGAACCGCCAGCGGAGCTCGGCGCGGGTCAGGTGCTCGTCGAGCAGCAGTTTGATGGCGACGGGCCGGCCGAACAGCGTGTCGCGGCCGCGGAACACGGCCCCCATCGCGCCGCGGGCGATTTCCGCGTGCGGCTGGTAACGGGAGCCCAACTCCGGCAGCGGGGCCGGGAGGGCACGGGAGGTCGACGTGGCCGGGCCGAGCGGGAGAGTCGCGGCGGCCGGGGTCAGGTCGTCCGGCGGCAGGAAGGTGCCGTCGGCCGTGAGGCCGGGGGGGGGGTCGGAAAGTGTCATGGGCCACCG
The DNA here is from genome assembly GCA_046350095.1 of Gemmataceae bacterium. Taxonomy (GTDB): domain Bacteria; phylum Planctomycetota; class Planctomycetia; order Gemmatales; family Gemmataceae; genus Urbifossiella. Next base: position 583,998 of record JAXMBA010000004.1, on the reverse strand, counting down.
CAGGCGAACCATTCATGGTCGGCAGTGGGGCGATCCTCCTGTGGCCCCGCCGTGGGCGAGTTCCGTAATGGCTACATGCTGACGAACAACCGTGGTGTTGTCAAACCCGCGTCCGGTTTTTTCTCGGATGCCGGCGCAACCGGAATTTCCGCTAACACCCCACCGCGGGTGAGCGTTGTTCCGCGGAAGGTGCTGCCAGGCCCCTGGCACGTTCTCTCACGGGGGGCGACGCGTGAAGGCCACGTCACTCGGTGGGGCAACGCTCACGCTCACTTTGGGCTTCGGGCTGACGGCGTCACCACATGCGGCCGGCCGCGCCGATGAGCCGGCCGCCGCGCCCGGCCTCCCCACGGACACGGCCCTCGCGGCAGTCATTCGGGCCAACGGCGGGCGGGTGCCGGCGACCGGGGAACAACTCTGGGCCGTCCTCCGGCGGGTCGGGCCGTTCGCCCAGCTCCCGGTGCCGTTCTCGGCCGTCCGGCTGGACTCCGGCATCACCGCGCCGCGGGTCGTGATCGCGGCCCACGAGGCCGGCCTGAGCAAGGCCGATGTGAACGCCCCGAACGTCGAGGGGCGACTGTTTCTCGCCGCCCAGATGCAGCGGTCCGCGGCCGGCGGCGAGTTGCGGGTCGCGGCCGTCGAGTTCATCTCATGGACGCCGTCCCGCGGGCGGTTCGACTTCGGCCTGATCGAAGGGATGGGTGGGGCGGGCGAGCCCCGGCTGGAGGTCGTGGACGGCAGCCGGTGCTTCGCGTGCCACCGGAACCGCGGCCCCATCCTGGGCGTGCGGCCGTGGTCGAACACGGCCCACGACGACTTCCTCCGCTTCGCCACCGCCGGGAGCCTGCGGCTGAGCGGCACGCGCCTGCCACAGTCGGGGCCGTTCGTGCTGCCGTGGACGCGGCCCGGCGCCCCGCCCGCACCCGACCGCGTGGACGGCATGGCGCTGGCCATTCCCGAAGCCGCGGCCGTGGACGCGGCCGTGCGTGCGGGCGGCTCGCTCCGCTCCGACCGCGACACGTTCCGCCTACTGGCGAAGTCGCCCGACGGCCGAAAGGGGCTCGTGCTGCTGCTCGCAGCGGTCGCCGCTCCCGGCCCGCTCGACCCGCCTGACGCGAAGGTGAGGGCCGCCCTCGACGCCGCCCTCGCCCCGTCGTTCAAAGAATTCGCCGCCGAGCTGGTGGAACTGCGGAAGGGCGTCCGCCCGAACGCGCTGCTGGACATCCCGCCGTCGGCCTTGTTGTCGGCGAGCGGGGTCCGTCCGTCCGCGGCACTCACCGCGGGCAGCGGGTGGGCGGCGCCCGCTTCGATTCCCGCGCCGGCGCCCGCTCCGGTGTCGCAGAGCCCGGGTGCGCTCTCGGCGCTCGTCCAGGCGGCGCGAGAGCAGAAGGCCACCGCCACCTTCGTCAACTCGCTCGTGCAACTGGGGCGCTACGACGCGGCCCGGTCGGTCGGCGCCCACGGCATGACGAGCCGGATACTGCCGAGCCACCCGCGCGCCTTCGTCACCCCGGTCGTCACCCGCCCGGGCCGCGCTTCAGATGTCGTCAGCCCCGGACTGCTGGCGCGGACGGTCGGGCTGTCCGACGGCGACCGCCGTTTCCTGGCCCGTTCCCTGGCCGACGCCGCGTCGCGGGCGGGTCGGCCGAAAGTCACTGCGGCGGTGCTGGCACAGGGGGTTTTCGAGGGTCCGCACTTCGCCTCGGTACTGGCCGGCGGCCCGTTGCCGGACCGCGACGAGTTCAAGGAGCGCTTCGCCGCCGGCCTGCACGAACTGCTGACGCGCGGGTACGGCGTAGCCGACGGGTTTGCGCCGGCCCGTAAGACGTACACGGCAGGGCCGCGGTATGAGCCGAGCGACGAGCCGCCGGCCGCGATCGTCCCCACGTCCGCGTGCCTCCGCTGCCACGAGGTCGGCGCCGGGCGACCGGCCCGGTTCGACCCCATTCCGCCGCTGGCGTTCGACCCGTTCGACGCGGCCGGCCGGGAGGCTTGGCTGCGGACCGCCGACGCGACACGGAAGCGGGCCGTGCTGACGCGGTTGGTGGGCCGACTCGTGACGGACGCCGACATGCCGCCGGAAGACGCCCCGGAGCACGACCGGTTCCGCCGGCACGACGCCGCCGGCTTCGACGCCGCGGTCCGGCTGCTGGTCGCCGAACTCGCCCGCGTCGGCGGGCCGTGACGGTCGTTCGTCGCTTGCGGGGGTGAAGCGGCCCGCGTACACTACTCGCCTTCCCCATCCCCGCACGGAGGCGGCCAACGTGGATGAGCTTTCCCTGGTCACCGGCGGCGCCGGCTTCATCGGCTCCCACCTCGTCGACGCCCTGGTGAGGGCCGGCCGCCCGGTCCGCGTCTTCGACGACTTCAGCACCGGCCTCCGCTCGAACCTCGCCCATCACGCCGGCCGCGTCGAGGTCGTGGAGGGGAGCCTGACCGACCCGTCGGCCGTGGCCCGTGCCGTTCAGGGAGCCGGGGCCGTGTACCACCTGGGGGCGCTGGCGTCGGTGGCCCGCAGCGTCGAGACGCCGGCCGTGTCGCACGCCGCCTGCGCCACCGGCACCCTGAACCTGCTCGACGCCGCCCGCCGCGCCGGCGTCCGGCGCGTCGTGTACGCGGCCAGTTCCAGTGCCTACGGCGGCAGCGTCGGTGACGGCGGCCAGCGCGAGGACCAGGCCGTGGCGGCGAAGTCGCCGTACGCCGCGGCGAAGCTGGCCGGCGAGCTCTATTGCCAGGCGTTCGCCCACACGTACGGCCTGGAGACGGTACGCCTGCGGTTTTTCAACATCTTCGGCCCCCGCCAGCGCTCCGACAGCCCGTATTCGGGTGTCATTGCGCTGTTCACCGCGGCCATGAGCCGGGGCGAGGCGCCGACCGTCCACGGCGACGGAACCCAATCGCGGGACTTCACTTACGTGGCGAACGCGGTACAAGCACTGATGAAAGCCGCGGAGGCGCCCGAGGCCAGTGGCAACGTCTACAACGTGGGCACGGGGCGGACGGTGTCGGTGCGGGAACTGATCGAAGCGCTGAACCGCTTGCTGGGCACGAACCTGGAGCCGACCTACGGCGCCCCCCGCGCAGGCGACGTGAAGTTCTCCCGGGCTGACATCAGCCGGACGCGATCCGACCTGGGGTACGAGCCGAAGGTGAGTTTCGAGGAAGGGTTACGGCTGACCGTGGGAGCGACGCGGAGTCAATCGCGTGTTTCTCTGACGGCGTGACATGTTTCCGCGACCCGGTGGGGGGGCGGCCGGAAACAATGATCTGTTCCGGAACGACGGCCGGGGTTGAAAAATCGGCGGATCGCTCAAGACCGGTCCGACCGGTGCCGATGAAAGGGGTGTGACCCGGAGTGAGGGGTCGGCCGGTGGCTCGGTTGGGGGATCGAGCCGGTCCGGCGGGGGAGATCAGTCCGGGAACGGAGGCGGGGTCATGGTCCGCAAGTTGATCCTCGGGGCGGTCGCCGTGGTCGGCCTGACGGCCAACAGCGGCTGCCTCCTGAACCAGTACAGCAGCGACCCGAACGTCCGCATGCAGCAGCTGCTGTACAACTCGGAAGACCTCCGCCAGATCGGCGCGGAGTGGCGGCGATTCTGGTTCAACGACCAGCCCAGCCACCTGACGCCGGAGCGGATCCACGGCGGCATCATCTGACGCGACCGAACGCCCGGGGACGGCCTCCCCGGGCGTTCGCCGTTTATACTGCGGCAGCCCCGCGGTGCGGACGCCGTCGCCGCTGAACCGCAGCCCGAGGCGGTGGCCGCGACCGCCGTTGCCCACCTTCACGAGCACCGCGTTCCAGCCGGCCCTGAGAGCCACCGGGAACGTCTCCTCGACCGCCGTCGCCGGCGCCCCCGGCCGGTCGAACGCGGAGCGATCACCCACCCAAATCCGCACCGGGTCGTCGGCCAGTACGATACCCGTCGCCGGCTGCTCCTTCGGCGAGTAGACGAAGGTGCGGACGTAGACGCCACCCGGGTCGGTGGTCGGGAACACGGCCTTCAGGTCGAACAGCCCGTTGGTGTCGGCGCGGGCCGGCTCCCACTTCGTCGCCTTCGAGGTCGGGTCAGCCACGACCTCGGCGCGGGCCACGCCCAGGTTCGCCGAGAAGCCGCCGGCGACCGCGCCCTCGACCGTCACGCCGCGGAGCAATTCCTGCTCGGGTCGATTCTTCAGGAACGCCAACAGGTCGATGAACTGGTCGAAGCTGAGGGGCGAAACCGTGTTGTCGGGCATCAGCGACAACCGGGACGGTGTCACGCTCTCGATGTCCGACTTGGCCAGCCGGAGGTCGCGGCCGTTGGCGTCGCGCAGCACCAGCTCGGTCCCCGATTCCGACACCTTGAGCCCGGTGTGAACCTGGCCGTCGGCGCCGACCACGCGGTAGGCCTGGAAGCCCTCCTTGATCTCCTTGCTGGGGTCCGCGATGGCCTCGAGTATCTTTTCGAGCGTGTGCGTGTCCCACAGCCGCGTCAGGTCGGGGCCGGTGGTGCCGCCGACGCCCTCCATCCGGTGACACGTCGCGCAGTTCAACAGCCGCGTGTTCAGGAACAGTTCCCGCCCGCGCGCCGCACTCCCGCGGGTGGCGACGAGCGCGCGGATCCGCTCCACCTGCGTCGGCTCCAGCGACAGTAGTAACCCGCCGCGCGTCACCTCGGCCAGCAGTTGGGAGACCGCCGGGTCGTCGGTCGTGAAGCGGCGCAGGGCGTCGGACACCTGCGGGAACAGCTCGCGCGGCAGCTTCTTGGCGACGTACCGCTCGCCCACCAGCTTCGCCCCCGCCTTCGTCGCCCCGAGGATGACGACGGCCTCGGACTGGAGGGTGGGGTCGGGTTGGTCGAGCATCGGCTCGGCGACGAATTGCGCAGCCTTGGCGTCGAGCGCCGCCAGTGTGCGGATGGCCTCCAGTTTCAGCGCCGGCGGGTTGGGCCCGGTCAGGATCGAGGTCATGGGCGCCACGGCGTCCTTCGACCCGAGCACCCGCAGCGCCTTCACGAGCCCGACGCGCTCCCCGGGGGCGCGGTCGGCCTGCCCCAGCGCCTCGATCAGTTTCGGCGCGGCGGTGACGAGCCGCGTCGCCTCCACGGCGCCGACCGCGGCCGCGCGAACCGTGGGTGCCGGGTGATCCAGAAGTCCTGCGACGAACGCGCGCCCCTTCGGCGAGAGGTTGCCGTCGGACGCGGCGAACACGTCCGCGGCCGCGGCCACGACCGCCGGCGCCTCGTCGCGGCGGGTGCGGAGGTAGTCCGCGAGCGGGTCGAGTGACACCGGCGGGTCGAGCTGGTAGTTCGTATAGGACCGCACCAGCGCCTCGCGCTGGGCCGGCGTAGCGTGCGGGTTGCCGAGGAGGTCCGGCAGCCCCGCGGCGGCCTCGCGCGACCGGAGCGTCAGCATGACGTCCACGGCCGCCTTGAACTCGTTGTCGCCGCTCTGGGCCAGCGTCAGCAGGGCGTCGATGCCGGCCTTCCCGAGCCGCTCGACGCCGCGGACGTGGGCGTCGCGCAGGTACACGTCGGCGGCCTCGTCGGTGCGCCACGCCGCGAGCAGTGCCTCCGCCGCGGCGGGAACGCCGACTCGGCCGAGCCCCAGCGCCGCGGCGCGGCGCACCGTCTGGTCGCTGTCGCTGAGGGCGACCAGCAGCACCTCGAACGTTCGGGCGTCGCCCTTCGGGGCGTTCAGCGCCAGCCCGTCGACGGCGAGCCGCCGCACGTCCGGCGATTCGTCCACGAGCAGCTTGCGGAACACCTCCTCCACGTCGGCGTTCCACCCGGCCGACAGCACCCCGAGGCCGACGAGCCGGGCGTCCCCCTGAATCTGGTCCGCCTTGAAGCGGCTGAGAACCAGGTCGCGGGCGTTCGCGCCGCGACGGACGAGTTCCTTGCGGGCCTCGACGCGGTCCGTCAGGTCGGGCAGGCCGAGGGCGTCCACCAGCGCCGCGTCCGGCAGCGCCTTCACCTTCGCCCAACTGTCCATGCCGCGCAGCGGCAACTCCGGCGTCGCCGCGTTGCCGGCCCAGCGGATGCGGTAGACGCGGCCGTTGACGCCGTCGCCGGACAGCTTGCCGGCGCCGCCGGAGTCGGTCCGCCAGTCGCACACGTACATGGCCCCGTCCGGCCCGGTGACCATCTGGCACGGCCGGAACAGCGGGTCGTCACTCTTGAAGAACTCGAACTCGCCGGTGATCTGGAACGTCGAGCCGGTCGGCACGGTGCGGTACGCCCGTACCACGCGGCGGTACACGTCCGGGTAGTAGAGCAGGCCGCGGTACTGCGTCGGGATGCGGGTGTCGTTGTAGATGAGGAGCCCGGCGGGGGAGCCGCGGCCGGTCTTGATCATCGGCGGCAGCGTGCCGGGCAATTCGCCGGCGACGGAGACGCGTGCCTCGTCCGGGCGGCAGCAGCGGGCGCCGTAGCGGAGGCGCCAGCCGAAGTCGGCCCCCTCGGCGACGTGCATGATGCGGCAGCCCATGAACTTGCTGCCGTCCTCGTTGTCGTTGTCGGCGTGGAACCAGTTAAACGCGCTGTCGTACGCCAGGTCGCGGTACGGGTTGCGGTAGCCGATCGAGAACGTTTCCATCCGCGAGCCGTCGGGCCGGCAGCGGAACACGGCCCCGGTACGCAGCACGGTCGCCCGGCTGCCGTCGGAGCCTTCGACGTAGTTGTCGTCGTCGCCGCTGGTGAGGTAGAGGAGGCCGTCGTTCCCGATGGTGAGGCCGGACACCTGGTGGTGGTGGAAGCCGCAGAACCCCTGGGCCACGACCTCGCGGATGTTCCACGGGTCGGTGGGATTCGGCGCCCGGCTGGTGTCCACGCCGCTGATGTTGCCGGCGGTGGCCTGCCGCCATCGACGAACGGTGCCGCGGCCGGTGACGTACAACCAGCCGTCGTGCCACAGGATGCTACTCGGCAACTCCTCCGACAGGATGGTGCGCGGCGGGTCGAACTTGCCGGTCTTGGTGTTGGGTGTGAAGTGCTTCACCAGGTCGGTAGTGAACTTCTTCATGGTGGTGATTTCGCGGGTCGTGCCGTCGCGGTAGCGGAACGTCTCGACGACGGGGAACCAGCGGTCGCGGGTCACGGGGTCGGGCCGCCACTCCATCACGAACAGGCTGCCGTCCGGGGCGAACGTCATCCCGACGGGGTTTACCACGTCCGGCTCGCTCAGAACGATTTCGAGGCGGAAGCCGTCGGGCAGGAAGTAGCCCTTGAGCCGCGGATCGAACTGGCCCTGATCGACCATGCTGACCGCGAACGGCGGCGGCTTCGGCGCCGACTGTGGCTGACTGAACTCCGGCGGCGGCGGGACGCGGTTGACGACGGTCGGTTGGGCGGCGGCGGGGCGGGGCACGGTCAGCAGCGCGCCGACGACGGCCGCGAGGCCCGCAAGGGAGAGGAGGAGGCGCATCGGGGGGAGTGCTCCGGCCGTGTCGGAGGGATGAAGAGGGCAGGGGGGTTGGGGAAGTGTACCCCATTCCGCCACGGCGAGGAGGTGGGAACGGGCGCGAACCGACGGCCCGCCGCGCCGGTCTTGTCGGACGCGGACGGCGTCATAACGTAATGACGAGGCCGCGACCGGGGTACGCCCGGGGCTTTCGAGGCGGGGTAGCTCAGGGGTTAGAGCAATCGCTTCATAAGCGATGTGTCGCCGGTTCAATTCCGGCCCCCGCTATTCGCGAGACCCCCGGTGTACACCGGGGGTCTCGCCCTTTCTGATTGCCCCGCCACGCCACTGTTGAACTTCCGCCTCCGCACGCGGATAATCCCTTCACCCGTCCCGTTCGTCGGAGCCTGCCTTGCGCGCCGCCGTCGTCCTCGCTTTCGCGATGCTCGCCGCCGGGTGCGAGCCGACGCCGCCCCGATCGCTGAAGGGGAACATCTCCGACGACGTGCCCGAAGTGACGACCCCGGTGCCGCCGACCCCGCAGCTGAAGGTGGGCGACGTGCTGCCACCGCTCGAAGTGAAAGGGTGGATCAACGGCCCGCCGCCGGCCGTCGGGGCGCCAGGACAGAAGCTGCTCCTCGTCGACGCCTGGGCGCACTGGTGCCCGTTCTGCAAGAGCTCCGCACCCCGGTTGGTGCGGCTCCACGAGAAGTATTCCCCCCGTGGCGTGCAGTTCGTCGGAGTCACGAACATGCCCGACGACATGGTCGGCCAGTACGTCGCGCAGGCCCACATCCCCTGGGCCAACGGCTACCTGCTCAGTACCGACACGATCATTCGCCTGGGCATCGGCAGCGGCATGAGAGGGGCCGGTTACCAGGTCGCACCGACGATTTACCTGGTCGGGCCGGATGGCGTCGTCCGTTGGACCGACCAACGGATGCGGATGAACCACACCCCGCCGAGCGACTGGGATAAGATCGTCGACGCCGCCATTGCGGCCCAGCTTGAAGCCCTCGAAAAGCCGTAACCGATGGCCACGCCTCCCGCACGCCTCTCCCGCCGTCAGACACTCGGCGTCCTCGGCGTGGCCCTCGTGGCGCTCGTCGCCGGCGGCTGGGTGGTCGCCGACCAACTCCTCGCCGCACGGGCGCTGACGCAGGGCCGTGCGGCCCTCGCCGCCGGCGACGCGGCCGCGGCCCTCAGCCACTTCGGCCGGACGTTCGCCACGCGGCCGCACGACCCCGAGGCTCACTTTCTCGCCGCCGTGGCGGCGCGCCGCTCGGGCGACCGCGCCGCCGCCGCCCGTCACCTCGACGAGGCCGACCGTTTCGGGTGGGATGCCGCGGCGGTCCGCGGGGAGCGCGCACTTCAAGCGGCCGCGAACGGCGGGCACTTCTCCGCCGTCGAACCGGCCCTCCGCGACCTCGCCGGGGGCACCGGCTCGTACGCCGCGGACGCACTCGCCGTGCTCGCCACAGGTTACCTGGCCCAGTTCCGCATTACCGAAGCCGACGGACTGACTGCGAGGTGGGTGGAGGTGGCACCGACCGACGCGCGGGCGTGGTCGGCGCGAACCGACGTACTCGAACGGCTGGAACGCCGCGAGGCGAGTCGGGCCGCGTTCGCCGCGTGGGTCGCGGCTATCCCGGACGACCGCCGCGCTCGGCTCGGCCTGGTGCGCATGATGCTCGATGGCCGCCGTCCGCCGGCGGAAATCGCCCCGCATCTGGATTGGCTCCAGGCCGCGACTCCGGACGATCCCGACGTGCTCCGGTTCCGCGCCGCCGCGCTCGAGGCCGAGGGGCGGACCGATGAGGCGGTATCGGTTCTCGACCGGGCGGCCGCTCAACCCGCGGTGACCGCGGCCGTGCTGACGCACCGAGCCCGACTGGACCTGGACCGCGGCAGGGCTGACCACGGCTTGCCGTTCGCCCGCCGAGCCGTCGCCGCCGACGCGTCCGACCTGGAGGCGCGGTTCACGCTCCTCCGCTGCCTCCAGCAGGCGGGCACGCCGGCGGAAGCGGCCGAGGCGGAGGCCAGCTGGAAGCAACTCCGCGACGATCTGGCCCGCGTCCGCGAACTCGGCCGCCGGATCTCCGCGAACCCGAGCGAGCCTGAACTCCGCCGGGAGATGGGCGAGTTGTTCCTCCGAAACGGCCGCGACAGCGAAGGCGTCCGCTGGCTCGAATCGGCCTTAATCGTGCGGCCCGACCACGTCCCGACACGCCGATTGCTCGCCGATTACTACACGCGCGCGAACCGGCCGGAGCTCGCCGCCGCCCACCGTACGGGTACTTCACCTTGACCCTGGGTGCACCTGGAACCGCCTGAAAATCCCAGCTAAGCAGGGATTATGATTCGGGAAAAAACTTTGCGCATTTTTCACCCATCCTCTTGACACGCGTCTTGCGTTAGGTGATTGTCTGAGGTAGCGGTTTCTCCCGCTGCGCGCTCTATTCTCCCAACTCGCAGGTTCGCCATGACAGCGATCCGTTCCCACTCGCGTGGCAGCCCCGCCCGTAAGGCGGCGTTCACGCTGATCGAACTGCTGGTGGTCATCGCCATCATCGCCATCCTGATCGGGCTCCTGCTGCCCGCGGTCCAGAAGGTCCGCGAGGCCGCCGCCCGGTCGAAGTGCCAGAACAACTTGAAGCAGCTGGCCCTGGCCCAGCACAACTACAACGACACGAACGGCCGCTTCCCCCCCGGCGGGCAGTTGGGTCCGTTCATGGGCCAGCCCGGCTCCCAAACCGGCGACTGGGGTGACGACCGCGGCTCGTTCCTGACCTACAGCCTGCCCTACATGGAGCAGATGGGTCTGTGGAACCTTATGAGCTCGTTCGGCGGTTCCCCCGAGACCGTGTACAACTCGGCCGGCAAGCTCCGCGGCGCGGCGGGCTTCAGCGGCGGCAGCGGCATCGTCAGCACCTACCGCTGCCCCAGCGATGCCTGGAACTCCGACTGGCGGATGACCAACTACGCCGGCAGCGTCGGTCCCCAGTGCATGGCCGGCGGTTGCGGTGCTGACATCTTCATCGCCAACTGTAACCGTGGCGGCGTCACACACCCCGGCTACCCGGAAAGCCCCGACCACGGCAACGCGTGGGGCGAGTCGGACATCCGCGGCATTTACAACCGCCTCGGGGCCAAGATCAAGTTCGCGTCCGTGACCGACGGCCTCTCGAACACGCTGATGATCGGCGAAGTCCTCCCCGAGCAGCACGACCATTACTGGGACGGCTCGTGGACGCATTTCAACGGCGGCGTGGCCCACCACGGGACGAACGTGCCGATCAACTACGACACGTCGGACCGCTCCGGCCGCTGCGGCAGTGTCCCGGCCAAGAACATCGGCAACTGGAACACGTCGTGGGGCTTCAAGTCTAAGCACAGCGGCGGCGCCAACTTCGCCCTCGGCGACGGCAGCGTCCGCTTCCTGACTCAGACGGTTGACATCCGCACGTACCAGTACCTCGGCTGCCGGAACGACGGCCAGCCGGTCACGCCCCCGTAAGCGATCGGGGTTACCGTCACTACGACCGACCCACCCGAGCCCGGCGCGAACTGCGCCGGGCTCGGGTTCTCTCCACCCACCTGACCGACACGGAACCACCCACATGCGGCGCCCCTTCCTCCTCTTCGCCTTCACCGCCGGCCTGGTCGCGGGGTGTGGCGATAAGCTCACACCCGTCAGCGGCACGGTGACCTACGACGGCACACCGGTCGACGGAGCGGCGGTCGTCTTCACGAACGACAACGGATCGAAGATGGCGACCGGGCGGACTGACGGCAGCGGCAAGTTCACGCTGGAGTACGACAACAAGCCCGGCATCCCGCCAGGCACCTACAAGGTGCTGGTTACGCGGACCAAGATCGTCGAAGGCCAGGCTCCGGGCGACCCCGCCGCTGCCGGGAAAGTGGACAAGGCCTACCTGGATAAGATGAAGGGTGACAAGGTCGCCAAGAGCAGCGACGGAGCCCCTCCGGCGTACGGGAAGACGAAGACGGAAAAGGTCGACATCGGCGACCTGCCCCCGATCTACTCGTCGCCCTCCTCGACGCCACTGTCGGTCCAGGTTCCCGTGAGCGGGCCGGTCGAATTGAAGCTCGAGAAGAAGAAGTGATTCCCGATCCGGTCGTACCCACGCCTGAACCCGCCCCGCCCCCGCCCGGCCCTCGCGCCCGGCGGGGGTGGCTCGTTCTCACGGCTCTCGTGGTCGCCGTCGCAGCCGCCGGCGGCTGGCGGTACCGCGTCACGCGCCCCGACTACGTGCTGGCTCGGGGCGACGAGGCTGTCCGCTCCAAAGACTGGGCGACGGCCGCGCGGGCGATCGACCGGCTGGAGGCGGCCGGCGCCGCCGACCACGCCGCCGTCCTGCGCGGCGAATACTTCCTTGCGACCGACCGGCCCGACCTGGCGCTCGGCGCCCTCAGCGAGATCAAGCGCGACAGTCCGTTCCACCTCCGCTCGGCGGCGAAAGTCGGCCGTTGCCTCCTCGCCCTCGGCAACCTCGCCGAGGCCGACAAGGTTCTCAACCACGTCCTCGACGCCGAGCCGGAAAACGTGGACGCCCTGCGGGCGCTCGCGGCCGTGGCCTACGACCTGGGCCAGATGCCCGCCGCGGTCGAGCACATGGAGACCGTCGCCCGGCTCGACCCGGCCGACGCCCGCCCCCACCGGCTGATCGGGCTGATCAACAAGGACTTGAATCGCTACGAGCCCGCGGAGGCCGCGTATCGCGAGTCGCTGCGGCGGGGTCTGGCCGAACCCGCGCGTGGCGAGGTAGTCGTTGAACTCGCGGACGTGCTGGTTAGGGCCGGAAGGTTCGCGGACGCTCTCGAGCTGCTCGACGCCGGACCGCCAGCCCCCGGCCCGGAAGGCGAATTGGCCCGGGCGGAGGCGTTGCGGGGGCTGGCCCGCCGGGCCGACGCGGTCGCGGTCGCAGACCGGGCGATCGTGGCGCACCCGTCTGACGGGGCGCTCCGGCGGCTGCGCGGACAGCTTCACCTCGACGACGGGAACGCACCCGCGGCAGTCCTCGCGCTGGAGGCGGCGGCCGCACGGCTGCCGGCAGACTATCAGACACACTTCCTGCTCGCGCAGGCATACACGGCCACCGGCCGCGCCGCCGACGCGACCCGGTCCGCGACGAGGGCCGAGGAACTCCGGAAGGCCCTTGATCGAGCGACAACGCTGACCCGCGAGGCGATGGACCGACCCTGGGACGCGGCGGTGCGGCTCGAACTGGCGACGGTCACGGAAACGCTGGGGGAGCCGAAGTTGGCGGCGCTGTGGCGGGCCGCGGCGGCCGCGTGCCGGGGGAGGTGACGCCGGCCGGACGCGAAGGTCACGTGAATTCCGGGGCCAGCGTTCTTTTGGGGTTGGCGGGGAGCTCGCCGCGAGCTATTGTTCCATCGCCTTCACGGTGACAAGGTTCGGAGACGACCCGGGTCCCCGGTGCGGGGGTGCGAGGCGGTGACGGGAACGGGCGGGTCGCCGGGATGCCGGCGCCGGCCGCACCCGACCCCTCACCCCAGTCGGGCGCGGTAACGGATCCCGCCCGATTCATGCCCTCGACAGGCCGGCGGCCCCGGGTTGATCCCCGGGGCCGGTTTCGTTCACAGCCCCAACTTCGCCTTCGCGTCCTCTAGGATCGCTTTCGTCGCCGTCGCCCCCACCCGCGTGACGCCGACCTCGCGCACGGCCATCAGCGTGTCGAACGAACGCACGCCGCCTGCAGCCTTCACCTGCACGTGCGGCGGGCTGAAGGCGCGCATCAACTTCAGGTCGTCGATCGTCGCGCCCGTCTCGGCGTAGCCGGTGCTCGTCTTCACCCAGTCGGCCCCGGCGTCGCCGCAAATGCGGCACAGCTGTTTCTTGTGCTCGTCCTTCAGTAGCGCGTTCTCGAAGATCACCTTTACCTTGGCCCCGCGGCGGTGGGCGGCGTCGATCACGGCCTTCACGTCGGCCGCCACGAAGCCGTAGTCGCCGCTCAGCACCTTGCCGACGTTCACGACCATGTCGAGCTCGACGGCCCCGTCGTCGATCGCGGCCTCGCTCTCGAACACCTTCACCCTGGTGAGGTGGCCGCCGTGCGGAAAGCCGATGGTGGTGCTGACGAAGACGCCGGTGCCGGCCAGGATCTTCGCGGCCAGCTGCACGGCGTAGGGCTTGATGCAAACCGACGCCACCTTGTACTCGGCGGCGAGGGCGCAGCCGGCTTCAAGCTCGGCGTCCGTGAGGTGCGGTTGCAGGAGCGAGTGGTCGAACATCTTGGCCAGCTCGGCTAACGTCGGCATCGGGCACCCGGGAACGGGGACAGGGGACCGGGGAAGTATAGGCGAGCTTGACGGGGCGGGCGGCCGTGGTATGCAGGTGCGGCCCGCCCCCCGGAGGAGAGCATGCGCCGCGCCGCCCTGGCCGGGTTCGTCCTGGCCGCCCTGCCGGCCTCTGCCGTCGCGCAGACGCTGCCGTACCGGGCCGTCGTCGCCGACCCGGAGGTCACACTCTACGCCGGCCCCAGCGACCGCTTCCCCGACACCGGTCGCCTCGCCCGCGGCACCGAACTCGTCGTCCACGAGGACGCCGGCAACGGATGGGTCGCCGTCCAGGCGCCGCGGTCCGTCAGCTGGGTGCCGATGGCCCTCGTGGACTACGACCCGTCGCGGAAGGCCCCGCAGGACGTGACGACGCAGGCCGAGGTCACGCTCGCGCCGGGGAAGGTGGGGCTGGCCCAACCGCTGGCCGAGGTTCGCCGCGTCAGCGTGCCGGCAGGAACGATCCTGACGGTGATCGGCGACAAGGCCGCGTTCGACGGCAAGAGTTGGTATCCGGTGCAGCCGGTGCCTGGCGACTACCGGTACGTGCCCAAGTCGGCCCTTCACGCGGCCGGGCCGGCGAACACCAGCTTCGTCGTCCGCGACACCGCCCCGGCGGGCCTGCCGGCGGTGACGCCGCTGGCGTCGAGCGGCGTGCTCCCCGCAGCCGCGGTGGGGACCGAGCCGGCGTCGAAGGCGGTGAGCAACCACCCGTTGTGGGCGCAGGCCGACGCGGCGGAAAAGGACGGCCGGTTCGAGGACGCGGAGCGGCTCTTCTTCCAGCTAGCCCGGCTCATGAACGAGCCGAACGGCGACCACGACTTGGCGAACCTGTGTTACACGCGCATTCACGGCATCCGCGAGCGGCGGCGGACCGGGAGCACCGGCGTCACGGCCCCCGCGGCGTCGATTCCTGGCCCTGGCCGTGCGACGGAACTGCCGAAAGAGGACCGGCCGAGCCTGCTGCCGCCGGTCGGTAACACGGGCAAGGCCCCGGCTCCGGCGGTGTCGCCGCAGCCGAAGGATGCGGCTCCGGACGGGGCGCCACGCTGGTCGGGCGTCGGGATGCTGACGCGGTCGGCGCTCGCGCTGGACGGGCGGCGGACTTACGCACTGGAGTCGTCACCGGGCGTGGTGCGGGCATATGTGGTGGGCGGTCCCGGCGTCGATCTGGACCGCTACGCGAACCGCCGGGTGGACGTGTATGGCGCGACGTTAACGCGGCGAGACCTGTCGAAGCCGTACATCGTGGCGACGGACGTCAACCCGAACCCGTAGAGTCAGCGGGGCCGGGAAACGACGCAACCCGGGGACGGTCGTCCCCGGGTTGCGTCGTTTCCCGGCCCCGCTGACTCGGGGTCAGTGGTTGATCATGAATTCGTTGGTGTTCAGTAGGGCCCACAGGACGTCGCGGTAGAAATTCTCGTCGCCGGGGGCCGCCCCCGAGGCGAAGGCGACCGGCCCACCCCCCTTGGGTGCCGGCCCCTTACCCTTCGGCGCGGCCGTCGGCGGCCCGAGCGACACGGCCGCCTTGCCGGCCCGCACTTCTTCCAGCCGGGCGACCTCGGCCGGAGTGGGGTGGCGGCTCAGCGTCAGTAGGAACAAGTCGTCGTACATCCTGGCCGGCGCGGCGCCGTTCTTCCCGAGGAGGTCTTTCACGATGTTCTGCTGTGCGGCGCCGCGGCCGGTACCGATCTCGTTGTTCAACTCGGCCCCGTTCATCATTAGCAGGGCCTGCACGATCGTGCCGTTGAAGCTCAGCTCGTTCCCCTCGTCGTCGCCGAACTGGCGGACCAACTTCCGCATCCAGGCGTCGCGGGCGTCCATCCGGGCGTCCTTGGCAGCCTTGGTCAGCTTGCGCGGGCTGGTCGCCGTCATCAGCGACTCGAACAGCACCTCGGGCGACATGGCCTTCAGCGGCATCCGGGCGAAGTACGGGTCGAACTTGATGTCCGAATACTCCTTCTTGGCCACGTGGCTGAGCGAGTAGGCGTCGCTCGTGCAGATCCACTCCATCAGCGCCTTCTGGTTGTGGCCGTACTTCACGAACTCGTCGCCGAGGTACTGCAGCAGCTCGGGGTGGACGATCTCGTTGTTGCTGCCGAAGTCGTCGGCTGACGGCTCCTTGTTAAGGCCGCGGCCGAAGAAGTGCGCCCACATCCGGTTGGCGTACGCCTTGCCGAAGTTGTCGTGGGTGGTCATCCACTCGGCGAGCTGCGCGCGCCGCGTCTTGCCGCCGTCGGGGTTGCCTGCGAGCATCTTCGTGGACTTCTGCCCGTTCAGGGCGGCGTCGTAGTCCTTCAGCATGACCGGGAAGGTGCCGTCGCGGGCGCCGTTCCGCTTGTCGTACTTCACGATCATCCGCGGGTTCAGCGACGGGTCGTCGGTCAGCGTCACGGGCGTGGCGTTGGCCATCTTGGCGTTGTTGCCCACCGGGTTCCCGCTGGGCGTGGCGCTGCGGACGGTCTGGCGGAAGAAGGCGTTCACGCCCCAGAAGTCCTTCTGCACCCACTCCTTGTTGAACGGGTGGTCGTGGCACTGGACGCACTGCGTCTGGAGGCCCAGGAACAGCTTCGTGGACCGCGACGTGATCGGCACGGCGTCGAACGCTCCGTCCTCGATCTTCTCGTTCACGTCGCCGCTGTCCTTGTCGTCCTTCACCGGGTCGCCGAGGTGGTGAACCAGGAAGTTGGCGGCGAAGGCGTCCGGCTTGCCCGGGTCAATGACCCACCGCGGGGTGTTCTTGGCGCCGCCCACCTGGCCGGTCGCGGTCAGGAGCTTCGTCACAATCACCCGATGGTTAACGTCCTTCATGAACTGGGATTCCAGCCACACGCGCATCTGGTCGCGGTACGTCTGGTGTCCGCTGCGGGACATCAGCCACACCGTCCAGATCTCGGCCCAGTGGTCGGCGTACTCCTGCTTGTAGTTGTACTTCAGGGCTTCCTTCTGCTTCTTGCCGTTGCCGTCGACGTACTCGCTGAACGCCGGCACGCCGTTGAGGTTCTTCGGCTGGTAGTCGCTGTCGTGCATCAGCCGGCGGACCAGCTTCACCCGCTTGTCGGAACTCTTGTCCCGCTCGAAGTCGATAACCTCCTCGATGCTCGGGATGCGGCCGATCAAGTCGATGAACACGCGGCGGCAGAACTCGTGGTCGGTGGCCTTGTCGGCCGGCCGCTTGATCCCGGCGGACTCGTAGCCCTTCAGGATGTACTCGTTGATCTTCACCACCTGGAGGGCGACGGGGCCGGTCGGCACCTCGGACTTCGCGGCCGGCTGCTGGGCGGCGCTACCGACGGCGAGGGCGGCGAGAAACCCGCCCGCGGCGGCTGCGCGGGCCAGGGTGAGGCGGTTCATCCGGATTACCCCCGTGAGGAGCGGGTCGGCGGGCGGGTACGGCCCGGGACGTGGCGGGTTGGTTGTGTCAGTGTAGAGCAAACCCGGACGCCCGTGCCAGAGTTTTTCAGCGCCGGCGGCCGTGCGTGGGAAGCCCTGAGGGTGCGACGCCGGCGGCCGCGGAAAGTTCCCGAATCGAACACCTCCGGCCTTCACGAACCCCACACTGGACGCGGGTGCGGCCGACACTACGATAAACGATTGACCCCGTTCCGCCCGGCCGGCCGAACCGTATCGCCCCCCGGAACACTCTATCTCCAGAAACCCCGGGCCGCGTGGTTCCGGGCGCGACCGACCTTCCCCGTAGCAGGAGCCGGCGGCCCCCGACCGGCCGAATCAGATGCTCGACAAAGTACGCAACATCGGGATCATGGCGCACGTGGACGCGGGTAAAACCACCACCACGGAGCGGATCCTGTACTACAGCGGCACCAAGCACAAGGTCGGCGACGTCGACGACGGGGACACCACGACCGACTTCGACCCGCTCGAACGCCAGAAGGGCATCACGATCAACTCGGCGGCAGTGTCCATCGACTGGGCCGATCGGGCCGGTCAGGACATCGCCATCAACATCATCGACACCCCCGGCCACGTGGACTTCACGGCCGAGGTCGAGCGGTCGCTGCGCGTCCTGGACGGGGCCGTCGGCGTGTTCTGCGCCAAGGGCGGCGTCGAGGTGCAGAGCGAGACCGTGTGGCGGCAGGCCACCAAGTACAAGGTGCCGCGCGTCGCCTACGTGAACAAGCTCGACCGCATGGGGGCCGACTTCTGGTCCTGCGTCGAGCAGATGAAGACGAAGCTCCACGCCAACCCGGTCGTGGTCACGATCCCCGCCGGCCAGGACTCGGCCCTGGAGGGCATCGTCGACCTGATCGAGATGAAGCTGATCACCCGCGACCTGACCGACCCGACGAACCGGAAGTTCTTCACGGTGGACGTGCCGGAGAAGTACAAGGCCGAGGCGCTGAAGCGCCGCGAGCAGATGCTCGACGGCCTGTCGGCCGCGTCCGACGAGGTCACGGAGCTGATTCTCGACGGCAAGGACGTGCCGATCCCGATGATCCGCGCCGCGCTCCGCAAGGGGACGCTGGAGAACGTCTTCACGCCCGTCCACTGCGGCAGCAGCAAGATGTTCCACGGCGTGCAGCACCTCCTCGACCTCGTGGTGGACTGCCTGCCGAGCCCGCTCGACCGGCCGCCGGTGGACGGCGTCCACCCGAAGACGAAAGAGGCTCTCAAGCGTGCCCCGGACGCCAAGGAGCCGATGAGTGCCCTGGCGTTCAAGACCGTGGCCGAGAGCAACGGCGACCTGGTGTACATCCGCGTCTACAGCGGCGAGATGAAGCCGGGCGAGACGTACCTGAACGTCATCAACGGCAAGAAGGAGCGAATCGCCCGCTTCTACCGCATGATGGGCGACAAGCGCATCTCGCTGGAAAAGGCCGGCCCCGGCGACATCGTGGCCGCGATGGGTCTGGCGGACACGTACACCGGCAACACCCTGTGCGACCCGGACCAGCCGATCGCGCTGGAGGCCATCCAGTTCCCGAAGCCGGTGATCTCGCAGGCGCTGACGTTCGCCAAGACGCTCGACGCCGGCAAGGTGGGCGAGGCGCTGAACCGCCTCGTGCGCGACGACCCCACGCTGAAGACGCACACCGACGAGGAGACCAAAGACACGATCATCAGCGGGATGGGCGAGCTCCACCTGGAAATCTCGATCGAGAAGCTGAAGCGCGCCGTCGGCGTGGCCCAGGAGGACACGAAGCAGATCACCCTCGGCCGGCCGCGGGTGGCCTACCGGCAGTGCCTGGCGAAGCAGATCGACTTCCAGCACAAGTTCGCCAAGCAGACCGGCGGCCGCGGCAAGTTCGCCGTCATCGACGTGAAGTTCACGCCGCTGACGCCGGAGCAGATCGAGGAGAAGGTGCGGGAGATCGAGGAGCTCGGCGACCCGAAGATCAAGCCGGACCCGAACAACGTCTACTTCGTGAACAGCATCACCCAGGGGGCGATCCCGAAGGAATACATCCCGAGCGTCGAGGAGGGCCTGCGGGAGGCGTCGAAGAAGGGGTACAAGTACCCGTTCCCGTTCGTCGATCTCGAGTTCGACCTCCACTTCGGCAAGTACCACGACGTGGACTCGTCGCAGGACGCGTTCTACCTGTGCGCCCT
Source organism: Gemmataceae bacterium (assembly GCA_046350095.1). GTDB lineage: Bacteria > Planctomycetota > Planctomycetia > Gemmatales > Gemmataceae > Urbifossiella. Next base: position 564,720 of record JAXMBA010000004.1, on the reverse strand, counting down.
GGAGTGCTTCCGCGAGGCGGAGAGCAAGGCCGGCATCCAGCTCCTGGAGCCGATCATGAAGGTGGTGGTGGTGAGCCCGAAGGACTACCAGGGGCAGATCAGCGGCAACATCGCGTCGAAGCGCGGCATCATCGAGGAGACGAGCGAGGACAAGGGCGTGGCCCAGGTCATGGCGAAGATCCCACTGGCGAACCTGTTCGGGTACACCAGCGACCTCCGCAGCGCGACGAAGGGCCAGGCGAGCTTCAGCATGGAGTTCAGCCACTACGCCCCGGTGTCGGTGGAACTGGCCGACCTGCCGAAGCCCGACGCCAAGAAGTAACCGCACCGCCGCTTGCAACGATGCAGACGCGAACCACGAACCGGCGGCCGAGAGGCTGCCGGTTTTCGTTTGGGTCCCGCGTCAGGATCCGGCCTGGTGAGTAAACTGCACCCGCCGGGCGGCAAACGGTCGCCCCACTCTCACGGAGGCCGACCGCATGCTCGCGTACAGGCTCGCCGCCGCCTGCCTTCTCCTCACCCTCGGAGCCGCCACCGCCGTGTCGCAGCCCGGCGCCAACCCGGTCGTCGTCATCGACACCAGCATGGGCGCCGTGAAGGTCGAGCTGTACCCCGACAAGGCGCCGCTCACCGTCAAGAACTTCCTCGACTACGTCGACGCCAAGCATTACGACGGGACCATCTTCCACCGCGTCATCGGCAAGGAGAACAGCGGGAAGGACTTCATGGTCCAGGGCGGCGGGTTCGACGCCGACATGAAGGAGAAGCCGACCAAGGGCGGCGTCAAGAACGAGGCCGGCAACGGCCTCACCAACGCCCGCGGCACCCTCGCCATGGCCCGCACTCCCGACCCCGACTCGGCCACCGCCCAGTTCTTCGTAAACGTCGCCGACAACAAGTTCCTCGACCGCGGCCAGGCCGACCCGTCCGGGTACACCGTCTTCGGCCGCGTCGTCGCCGGGATGGACGTGGTGGACAAGATTAAAGCCGTCCGCACCGGTCGCAAGGGCCGGTACGACGACGTGCCGCTCGAGAACGTGACCATAAAGTCGATCCGCCGCGACGGCGCGAAGTAGCGCCGGGGCGCGGGTAGAATGGGGGTGTCGGGTGGCCGCCCGCCCCCGTTCAATCCGCGAAAGGCGACCGGCTATGGCGAAGAAGAAGAGCCGCCGCAAAACCGAGCCCACGGTCGCCGGCATCCTCGGCGTCGGCCTCGACAACGCCGACGGGCACAAGCGGATCACGAAGACCGAGGAGATGGTGCTGGTCGGAGGTTCGGAGGAGACGCACGAGCGGATGCAGGAGACGGCCATTCGGTTCTCCGAGGAGCTGGAGAAGCGGGGCAAGGCACTGCCGCAGACGAGTGTCCGGGAGGCGATCGACCTGCTCCGCGAGGCGATCGAACGCACGGGCCGGTGACGCGAGCCGGTCCAATACCGCTGCCCGCCGAGCGAATCACTTCCGTTGAAACCCATCCTGCCTCATTCGGGTATGTACCGGTAGAGGGCCGCCCGTGTCCGACGCCGCCCTGGTCCGACGGTGCCTCGCCGGCGACCCCGCCGCCGAGCGCGCGTTGGTCGAGCGGTTCCAGGCGGACGTGTTCGGCCTCTGCACCCGGCTGCTCGGGAGCCCGCACGACGCCGAGGACGTTGGGCAGGAGGTGTTCCTTCGCGTGTTCCGCAGCCTCCGCCATTGGGACGAGTCGCGGCCGCTGCGGCCCTGGATTCTCGGCATCGCCGTGAACCGCTGCCGCACCTGGGCCGGGAAGCGGGCCAGGGGGCCGGAGCTCGCAGACTACCTGCACGAGACGGCCGACCACCGCCCGGAAGACGACAGCGGGGAACTCGCAGCCGAACTCCGCGCCGCGGTCGACGCGCTGCGGCCGGACTACCGGACCGTATTCGTGCTGTTCCACGAACACGCCCGGCCGTACGAGGAGATCGCAGTGGCCGTGGACCGGCCGGTCGGCACCGTGAAGACGTGGCTGCACCGCGCCCGCCTCGAACTGATGGACCGTCTCCGCGCCCGGGGTCTTGTCCCCGACGACGCCCCGACTCGCCCGAACGGGTGATCCAACATGCCCGCCCCGCTTCCGACCACCGACTGCTGCCGCGTCGTCTCGGCGATCCAGGCCGTTCTCGACGGCGCTCGACCCTTCGCGGACCTGGACACCGACGCCCACGCCGCCGCATGCCTCACCTGTCGTTCGCGGGTCGCCGATGCCCGTGTGCTGATCGCGGCACTGGCCCTGCCGGCGGAACCGGTCGCGGTACCTGCGGGGTTCGCCGACGCGGTTCTCGCCGCCGTACGGGCCGACCTGCCGGAATCGCGCCGACGACGGCTTGTGGCGACAGCCGGCGGCGGCTTCGCGCTAGCCGCGTCGCTACTGATTGGCGTGTGGCTGCTCAATTCAACCGCCGATCGTCAGGTGGTCGTCGAGGCGACGCGGTCCGCGCCGCCGGTGCGGTTATCCGCCGAGTTGGCCAAGGCTGGTGACGCGTTCCGAGAGTCGTCGCGGCCGCTGACCGAGCCCGCGGCTGCGGCGCCGAAGGTGTTCGCGTCGATCGCCGACGCAATGTTCCCGCCGATGTCGACGCCGGTGGGTGACGCTGTGGCCCCCGCTGCGGCGTCGATCGCCGAACTCCCCACAGCCGCCCGGACCGGCCTCGAACCGGTCGCCGGCACAACGCAGAAGGCGTTCAGCCGGCTGCTCCGCGACGTGAACGTTTTCTCGTCGTCGGCCCGCCCCAAGTCCTGAGCCACGGATTCCCCATGACGCGGGCTCGTACACTCGCCGCGCTGGCCGTCGCACTGGTTGCGGCCGCGCCGGCGACCGCCGCACCGCGCGACGACCTCCTCCGCGTCGTGCCGCCGGACGCGGCCGTCGTCGGACTGGTGCAGAACGGCGCGGCGCACACCAAGGCCGTGATCGGGTCGCCCTTCGCGGCGTGGTTTCCGTCGACGCCACTCGGCCAGTCACTGGCCGCAGGGTTAAAGTTCGGCGACGCCCGCGACGGGCTTCGGACGGCCCTCGCCGCGCTGGGCACCACCCCGGACGAGGTGGTGGCCGATGTGCTCGGCGACGCCGTCGGCTTCGCCTACTCACCGGCCCCGGGCAACAACCCTGCCGCCGAGCGGATGGTGATCCTGATCCGCCCGCGCGCCCCGGCGACGCTGTCCCGCCTGGTCGAGCGGCTGAACGACCTCCAGACGCGCGACGGGGAGCTCAAGGCGGTCGAGCGGCGTGAGCACGGCGGGGGTGTGTACCACGTCCGCCGCCGGACCGACGGCACCGACGAGTTTTACACCCTGCGCAACGGCGTGTTCGCGTTCTCGCGGTCGGAAGCCGACGTGCGGGCGGTCATCGACCGCGACCGCACTGAGCCCGCCGACCGCGCGCCGGCGCTGGCGGCGAAGCTCGGCCGGCTCGGCGCCGCCGACGCGGCCGTGGTCGTGCTGGTGAACCCGCGGCCGCTCGACGCCGAACTCGCCGCCAAGACCGCCGCAGCGGGCCCGGACGAGCGGGCGTTCCTCGGGCGGTTCGGCGAGGCGTGGCGGGCGCTCGACGCGGCTGCGTTCTACGTGACGCTCGGCGACGGGGTCGAGGCGGGCGTGGCACTCGACTTCCGACCCGGCGAACTGACGCCGGCGGCGCGGGCGTGGCTGACCGGCGCGCGCACGCCGACGGCGCTATGGGCCGCCGTGCCGGACAACGCCCTCGGCGCAGTCGCCGTCCGCTTCCGGGCTGCGGAGGCGGTGGAGACGCTGCGGGCCGTGCTGCCCGAGCCCGGCCGAGCGGCGATCGATTCGACGCTCGGCAGCTACCTCGCCCCGGTGCTCGGGCGGGACCGGTTGCCGAGGGTGTTGGAGGCGCTCGGTCCCGACTGGGCGGTGTGGGCCGAGCCGCCCGCGGCGGGCGCCGGGCCGCTGCCCGTGCTCGTCGGTGCGGTCCGGCTGAAGGGCGACGCCGACGTGACGCGGGCGGTCGAGCGTGCTGTGGGCTTCGGGTTCGCGGCGGCGCGGGTGGCGTACAACGCGAAGCACGCCGACCAGATCGAGATCGACGACGAGGTGACCGCGGACGGCCGGGTGACGACGTTGAGCGGCGAGAAGGCGTTCCCGGCGGGGGTGCGGCCGGCGTTCGCGGTGAAAGGCGGGTACTTGGTACTGGCCACGTCGCCGGACGCGGTCAGTCGCTTCCGCCCGCCGTCGGACGCGGCGCCCCCGGCGGGCGAGGCGGTGATCGCCCGCCTGTCGGGGCCGGCGCTGCGGGCGTACTTGCGTGAGCACCGTGACGCACTGGTGCGGGTGATCGGCGACGCCGACGCCGGCCGCACGTTCGATCAACTGGCGGTGTTGCTGGAGCCGGTGGAGCGGGCCGATGTGGTGGTCCGTGGCACGGAGACGGGCGTGCGGCTGGCCGTGCGAATCCGGCCGGTGCAGCCGCTGAAGTGACGGCGGGTTGTCACACCTGCGGGAGTGAGATTCGCCCGGTGACCGGAGGTGCCGCCGACGTGGCACACTTGCCGCAGCCCGAGCCACATCCTGCCTTGCGGCCCACGACCGTCCGCCAGGCCGACCGCAGCACGTAGCCTGCCGCCAGGCTCACGATCACGATGACGGCCGCGAGTTGCATCACTTCCCTCGGTTCGCCGCGCCTGGCTCACTTCATCGCGTCCACGACCAACCGACCGACCTGGAACGTCACCAGCGCCCCGAGGTACGCCAGCCCCGTCATGTACGCGAACGTGAACGCCGGCCACCACCAGTTGCCCGTCTCGCGGCGCATCACGGCGAGCGTCGAGACGCACTGCAGGCACAGCGCCACAAACACCATGAGCGACAGCGCCACCGGCACCGGGTAGCTCGCCGCCGCGCCGGACGCGGCCCACTCCTTCCGCATCACCTCCGCGAGCGCCGAGCCGTCCTCGCCCGTGTCCTCGCCCACGTCGTACACCATGCCGAGCATGCCGACCACGACCTCTCGCGCGGGGAAACTCGCGAGCGCCGCGGTGCCGATCCGCCAGTCCCACCCCAGCGGCGTGAACACCGGCTCCAGCGCCCGGCCGACTCGGCCCAGGTAGCTGTTCCGCTTCCACTCGCCGTTGATGGCGTTCCGATCCCGTTCGGCCGCGGCGGCGGCCTCCTCGTCGGCGCCGGCCGCGTCCTTCTTCGCCTCCGCGGCGGCGACGCGCTCTTCGTAGGAAACGCCTGCCGCGTCGGTGTGCGGGAAGTACAGCGACGCCCAGATCAGGACCATCGCCGCGAGGATGACCGTGCCCGCCCGGCGGACGAACGCCCAGCCCGCTTCCACCATCCGCCGCACGACTGCCCGCAGCGTCGGCCGCTTGTAAGCCGGCAACTCCATCACGAACACCGGCGTCGCGCCGCGGAGCAGCGTCCGCTTCAACAGCAACGCCACCACCGGGGCGGCGACGAAGCCGATGAGGTACATGGCGAACAGCGTTAGCCCGGGCACCCACCAGGCGAAGCCGTCGGGGTTGTCGTCCGACTTCACCGGCAGGAACGCGGCGATGAGCAGTACGTACACCGGCAGCCGCGCCGAGCAGCTCATCAGCGGGGCGACCAGGATCGTGGTCAGCCGGTCGCGGCGGTTCTCGATCACGCGCGTGCTCATGATGCCGGGGATGGCGCACGCCACCGACGACAGCATCGGGATGAACGACTTGCCGCTCAGCCCGCACCGGCTCATCAGTCGGTCCATCAGGAACGCGGCGCGGGCCATGTAGCCGCAGTCTTCCAGCACGGCGATGAAGCCGAACAGGATCATGATCTGCGGCAGGAAGATGACGACGCTGCCGACGCCCTTCACCACGCCGTCCACGAGCAGCGCCCGCAGCGGGCCGGGGGCCATCGTCCCTTCCACGCCCCTGGCCGCCCACTCCCGGCCGGTGTCGATCGTCTCCATGAGCGGCTTCGCCCACGTGAAGATCGTCTGGAACACCAGGAACATCACGGCCAGGAACGCCAGGGTACCCCACACCCGGTGCGTCAGCACGCGGTCGAGCCGGTCGGTCCAGGTCGTCGGCCGCACGGCAGGCCGGGTCACGGCCGCGGCGACGGCCGTGCGCACCCAGCCGAACCGCGTCCGCGCCTCGACCGCCGGAACCGGGTGGCCGGCCGCCGCGAGCCGTTGTCGGGCGTCGGCGAGCTGCGCCCTCAGCCCGTCCCCGCGGGTGCCGACGAGCCACTGCTCGACATGGCCGTTCACGTCCAGGATCAGGCGCCGGACGAGAATCCCGGGCACGTCGCCGAGTGAGGGCTGTAGGGCGGCGACTTCCTTCTCGAACTCGACGGGGAAGGCCGGCCCGTGCGCGGTGGCCGTGCCGGCGGCGGTGAGAATCCGTCTCGTCAGCGCGTCGAGGCCGACGCCCTTGTTCGCCTGGATGGGAACGACCGGCACACCGAGCTCACGCGACAGCCGTTCGTAATCGATGCGGGTGCCCTGTGCCGCGGCGGCGTCGGTCATGTTTACGGCGACGACGACGGGTTCACCCAGGTCGAGGAGCTGGCTCGTGAGGTAGAGGTGCCGGTCGAGGTTGGTCGCGTCCACGACGGACACGACCACGTCCGGGCGAGGCTCCTCCGGGCGCCGGCCCAGCAGCAGATCGACCGCGACCATCTCGTCCGGGCTGCGGGCCGCGAGGCTGTACGTGCCGGGCAGATCGATCAGTTCCACCGGCGTCTCACCGGCGTCGAACCGGCCCTTCTTCAACTCGACGGTGACGCCGGGGTAGTTGCCGACGCGCTGCCGCAGCCCGGACAGGGCGTTGAACAGCGTCGACTTGCCCGCGTTGGGATTCCCGACGAGCGCGACGGTGAGCGTCTTCGTGGTTGTCATCAGGCGGGGGGGGCGGTCACGGTGACGTTTGCGGCTTCGGCCTTGCGGAGCGACAGCCGGCTGTTGCCGACGCGCACCTCGACCGGGTCGCCGAGTGGGGCGAGGGCCAGCACCTCGACCGGCTCGCCCTCGAACAGGCCGAGCTCGTAGAGGCGCTGGACGAGGGCGGGGTCGCCGGCGAGGGACACGACGGTGGCGGTCTGGCCAGGGTGGAGGTCGGCGAGGGTGGGCATCAAACGACTGCCGGCGTGTCGTCCACCGGGCGGACGAGGATTTGGGAGCACTCCCCGGGGCGAAGGCACAGCTTGCACCCGGCCACGTTCAGCAAACACGGCGAGCCCGGCTGCACGACCTGGAGGAGGCAGCCTTGCCGGATGCCGAGTTCGGCCAGGCGACCGACCCACGCGGGTTGGCCGCTGACGTCCTCCACCTCGGCCCACTCCCCGGCCCGTAGCATGTCCAGCGGCAGCATCGCCACCTCGGCCGACTGCTTATTGAGACGCGATCTCAGATACGTGTAGTATCCGCTCTGGAGTGCGCGGAGTCAAGGAGCGGAAGCGAGAAAGCCCACCGGCGCCCGCCGGTGGGCTATGTTCGTGTGAACACTCACGCTCGCGGTCTGGCCCGTTCCTCCAGGTATGCCGCCAGCGCTTCCGACCACGGGCGCGGTGCAGGCACACCTGATGCTGCCAGTTTCGCGTTCGACAGCACGCTGTATGGCGGCCGCCGCGCCGGAGCGGCAAACTGCGCGCTCGTGATCGGCGACAGGTCGGCCGCCACCCCCACGCGGCGGAAGATCTCGGCGGCCAGCTCGTACCAGGTGCAGGAACCGGAATTGGTTACGTGATACAACCCGCTCGCCCCGGCCCTCACCAGCCCGGCGATGGCTTCGGCCACGTCGGCGGTGTAGCTCGGGGTGCAGCGTTGGTCGTTCACGACTCTCAGCGGCTTCCCCTGGCCGGCGACGCGGAGCATCGTCTCGACGAAGTTGCCGCCCTTTCCGCCGCTCCCCCACACGCCGTACAGGCCACACGTGCGCACCACGAGGTGGCCGGGGTGCGCCGCACGGACCGCGTACTCGCCGACCAGTTTGCTCAGCCCGTAGGCGCTCACCGGTCCGGGGGCGTCCGACTCCGTGAACGGCTCGGTGCGGTCGGCGTCGAGACCGAACACGTAGTCGGTACTGACGTGCACGAGCTTCACGCCGGCCGCGGCGCACGCTCGCGCGAGCAGGCGCACGCCCAGGCCGTTGGCCGCGAACGCGGGGCCGGGGTCGGTCTCGGCCTTGTCCACGAAGTTGTACGCGGCACAGTTGACGAGCACGTCCGGCCGGTCGGCGGCGAGGTGCGCCGCGATCGTCTCCGGCTTCTCCAGGTCGATGTGGGCGCGGGAGAGCGGCACCACGGTGCCCGAAAGGCGGGGGTACAGGTCGCGGCCGAGTTGGCCGGCCGCGCCGAGGACGGCGACGCGCATGGCGGCTCCGCGAAACGCCGCCGCCCGGCGCGAGGCCGGGCGGGGCAGGGGACCGAACTGGTCAGTTCGTTACTTCTTCGCCGGGGTCGGGCTCCCCTGGCCCGGCGGGAACGGGTCGTTCTGCTGCTCGACGGTCGTCGTCTGCCGCTGCGACAGCGCCACCTTCGTGTCGTTGCCGCCGATGCCGACGATGAGCTCGCCTTCCATCTTCAGGCTGATGGTGGCCTTTTCGATCCGCCCGAGGGCCGAGTTGAACAGGATCACGCTCGGCGTCTGGTCCGGGTCGAGGGCCTTCGTCTCCAGCGTGCCCGACTTGATCTTGAACAGCAGCCCCTCGGTGCTCTCGGTCGGCGACTTGAACGTGATCGTCGGCGACACCTCGATCCGGTCGAGGTGCTTGAGCTTCTCGTCCTTGCCCTTGTAGGTGAAGTCGTACTTCACCTCGTAGGAGCCGACCGGGCCAAGGTTCAGGGTCGTCTTGCGGTCCCACTTGTCGCCGACCGCACGGGCCGCGTCCGTCAGCAGGCCGGCGGTCGGGTCGGCCATCTGCTTCAGGGAGTCGTCGGTGAGGATCTTCTTCAGCAGGCTGTCCATCTGGGCGCTGCCGGCGCCGAGCTTCTTCGCCAGCTCTTCCTTGCCGTCCACCTTCTCCACCGCCCCGCTCTTGGTGTTCAGGACGACGGTGAACTCGGTGCCCTCCAGCCCCTTGAAGAAGTCCATCAGGCCTGGGTTACTGGCCGAGCCGGCGGGCTCCTTTTTGGCCGAGTCGTAGATGATGGGGTTGCCCGAGATGTCGATGGACATGAACAGCCCCTCGACCTTCTGCTTCAGCGTGGCCTTCTCGCCCTCGATCTTCTCGGGGGTCCACTTGAAGAAGAACGTGCTCTGCTGCTTCTGGGTCAGGTCCTGGCCCTGGACCTTGATGATCTGGGCGACGACGGTGTCGGTCTTCTGGTAGAAGGCCTTGTCCTTCTCGAGCTTGAGCGTGAAGGATTGCTTGTCCTGGGCGTCGGCCCGGGAGGCGACCAGGGCGACCACCGCCAGGGAGGCGAAGAACAGGCCGGCGACGCCGACTCGAACGCGCGACACGATAGCGACCTCCGCGGTGACCGTCCGGCCGGGGCCGGGGTGGGTTAGTCCGATTGTTCTACCCGGACCGCCGGGCCGGGCAAGGGCGGGGTCGAAATCCGGCGTGCGAACTCGACTTGCCCGGCGGGTCGCGGTTCTGGCAGACTCGGCGGCCCCCGAGGAATTTGTCGTGCCCCCCGCGCTGACCGAGACGACTCCCGTCAGCCGACCCCCTCCGACGGCGCGTGCCACGGTCGTGGTCGTGCCGCCGGCCCGCGAGGGGTTCCTGCGCCGCCACCGCACGCTCGTGTACTTCGCCGCGCTGCTCCTGCTCACGGACGTGGTCATCGGCCGATTCGCCGACGTGTGGGAGCGGCACTCGCCGGACGACTACGCCGCCCGGGTCTCGGCCTGCGCCCGCGAGCCGCGCGACCTGGTGTTCGTCGGCGGGTCGCCGCTCGCCGAAGGGATCGACCCCGGTCGCGTCGCCGGGGTCGTCCGCGACGGGCGGGAACTCCGTTCCAGCTACGCCGTAGGTCTCTCCGGGGCGACGACGTCGGACGTGTACCACGCGGTGCTGCGGGCGTGTCCGACGCCGCCGCGGGTGCTCGTGTACGGGATCACCGCCACCGACCTGAACGACGGCCGCCACGAACCGCACGGCCCGCACTCGCTCATGACGTGGGGGGACTGGATCGACTGGGTTCGGCTCCGCCCCGAGTCGGCAGAATGGGTCTCACGGCACTTTCTACAAGGGCGCGCGGCGAGAGTGTCGGCCCTCGTGCAGTACCGCCACGGCATCCGCATGTGGGCGGCGTGCCGGGCCGAGGAGGTGTTCCCCGGACAGGCGCCTGAGGCGTTCCGCGAGGCGGACGAGTTGCGCGAGCGGGCCGAGTTGTTGAGAAGTGGGTCGGGTTACGTGCCGGCCCGCGGGTTCGCGGCGGGTCGCTACGACGCCGCAAAGGCTGCCGGTGTGAGCCCGCAGGCGTTCGCGTTCCTGCAGAACTACCGCACCGGCTCGCACCTGAAGTACCTCCACCGCCTCATCGACTGGTGTTCCGCGGGAGGAACCGAACTGCTGTTGCTCGACGTGCCGGTGACAGCGGACCTGGAGGCGGCCTACCCCGCGGCGTTCGCCGAGTACCGCGCCCGGCTGGCGGAACTGGAGCGCGACCGCGGCGTGCGCGTCGTTCGGCCCGCCGCGGGACTGACGGACGCGGACTTCGCGGACGTGATCCACCTGAACCGGGCCGGCGCGGCGCGGCTGAGTGACCGGGTGCGTGTCGAGCTCGCGCGCTGACCGGACGGAGGCGGTGGTGGTCTTCGCCACGAAGGCGTTTTGGCTGTTCCTGCCGGCGGTGATGGTACTGTACCACGCCGCACGCGGCCGCGCGCCGAAGTACCGCATCCTGCTAGCCGCCGGGTGGCTCTTTTACGCCTGGCTCAGCCCCCAGTACCTGTGGGTCATCCTTCTCTGCACCGCAATCGACTACGTCGCCGCCGTCCGCATCGAGGACGCTACCACCCCCGGCACCCGCCGGCGCTGGCTGTCCGCCAGCGTCGCGGCGAACCTCGGCCTCCTCCTCGCTTTCAAGTACACCGCGTTCTTCTACGACAACGTGGTGTCACTCGGCGGCCCGCTCCCCGCCCGGACGTGGGACATCCTGCTGCCGCTGGGGATCAGCTTTCACACGTTCCAGGGGATCGCGTACACCGTGGACGTGTACCGTGGGCACGTCCGCGCCGTCCGCTCGCCGCTCGACTACGCCCTGTTCGTGTCGTTCTTCCCGCAACTCGCCGCCGGGCCGGTCGTGCGAGCCGTCGAGTTCCTGCCGCAGATGGCCACGCCGCCGGCGGTCACCGCCCGGCACGCGGCGGACGGGCTCCATTTCCTGCTCCTGGGGCTCTTCAAGAAGTTGCTCGTCGCCGACCAATTGGACGCGCTGGTCGTGTCGCCGGTGTTCGCCGACCCGGCCGCGTTCGGCCCGGCGGAGCACCGCTGGGCGTGTCTGGCGTGGGCGGCGCAACTCTACTGCGACTTCAGCGGCTACTCCGACATCGCGGTCGGGCTGGCGCTGTGGTTCGGGTTCACGCTCCCGCTGAACTTCCGCTACCCGTACCTGGCGACGAGCGTGCCCGACTTCTGGCGCCGCTGGCACGTGTCGCTGTCGGCGTGGCTGCGCGACTACGTGTACGTCCCGCTCGGCGGCAGCCGCGGGGGGGACGCGCGGACGTACCGCAATCTCATGCTCGTGTTCGTGGCGTGCGGGCTGTGGCACGGGGCGTCGTGGGCGTGGCTCGCCTTCGGGGTGTGGAACGGGCTGCTGGTGTGCGCCCACCGCGCGTGGGACCGCGCCCTTTCGGGCGTCCCGTGGGCCGACGCGGTTCGGGGCAGCCGGCCGTGGGCCGTTGTCGCGTGGGCGGTCACGCTGTGGTTGACGGTCGCGGGGATGGTGGTGGTGCGGATGCCGGACTGGGACAGTGGTGGGCTTCTGCTGCGGTCGTGGTGCGCGTTCGGGGAGATCACCGGTGGCGTGCCGGTATGGGTCCCGGGGCTGGTGGCGCTGGTGGCGCTGGGCCACGTCTTCAGCGGGCTGCGCGGCGCGACGTGCCGGCTGCTCGACTTGCCCCCGCTGGTGAGGGCGACGTGCTACGTCGGCATCGTGGTGCTGCTCGTTACCCTTGGTCCGGCGGCGGGGCGGCCGTTCATCTACTTCGTGTTCTGAGCGGCCGACCGGCCGTAGGTCTGTCAAGAACTGCTGCATAACGTCTGGCGCACGGCGGCCACCAGTTCGGCGGGCGTGTACGGCTTCGGCAGCAGCGGCCCCGGCACGTCGACCGCGGATCCCGACGCGAACAGCACCCGGAGCCCCGGCCGCACCGCCCGCAGGGCCGTCGCCAATTCTCGGCCGTCCTGCCGCGGCAGGCCGACGTCCGTCACCAGTAGGTCGATCGGCCCGGCGTACAACCGCGCCCGTTCCTCGCCGGCCGTCGCGTCGTCGGCCTCCAGTACGCGAAACCCGGCGTGTTGGAGCACCGACGCGGTCAGGTCTCGGACTCGCGTCGCGGCTTGCACCAGCAGCACCGTCCCGGGCCGCGGCGGCGGGTCGGGAGCAGTCGGCGGCACGACCGCGGGAGGGGTGTCGGCCGGCGGGAAGAACACCCGCACGCTCGTGCCCCACCCCTCCGCCGATTCCACCTCGATGTGTCCGCCGGCGGTCCGCACGATCTCCGCGACGGTCGCCAGCCCGACGCCGTTCCCGGCCGGCCCCTTCGTCGTGAAGTACGAGTCGAACATCCGCGCCCGCACCGACTCCGTCATTCCCACGCCGGTGTCCGCGACCGTGAGTGCCACGTACCGCCCGGCGGGTAGTCGCTCCGGCCAGCCCGGGCGGGTGCGATCGACGACCGTCTCGGCAAGGCGGAGCGTCACCGTGCCGTGGCGCGGGATGGCGTCGCGGGCGTTGGCAACGAGGTTCAGCACCAGCTGCGCCAGCGAACCCGCGCCGACCGGGATCGGCGGAACGCCGGGGGCGAGAAGCACGTCGAGTGTGATGTCATCACCCGTGAGTCGTCGCAGTAACCGGTCCAGCCCGCGGACCTCGCTCGCCGGGTCGGTCGGGCCCGACGACCCCCCCGCCGTCGGCTTGCCGAACGCCACCAACTGCCGGGCCACGAGTGCCGCCGTCGCGACGTGCCCGACGATCTCGCCGGCCGTGTCGCGGAGTGGGTCGTCTGGCGGCAGCAACTCGCGGAGTAGCTCCGCGTTCCCGGACAAGACCGTCAGGCAGTTGTTGAAGTCGTGGGCCACGCCGCTCACCAATCGTCCCAGGGTGCCGAGCCGGGCCGACGCCCGCAGCGCCTCCTCGGCCGCGGCCAGCTTCGCCCGCAACTCGCGCTCGGCGGCCGTCTCCGTCAGTTCGGTCGTGCTCCCGTCCACCCGCATCGGACGGCCGTCGGGGCGGAGCACGAGCCGGCCGCGTGTCACGACGCGCCGCCCGCAAGCGGTGTGCTCGACGACGAACGACCCTTCGGCAGAGAGCCCGGCGAACGCGGCGCGGAGGGCGTCGGCATCGTCGTCAGGGACGGCGGACAGCCAGCCGTCGGACTTGTCGAGGAAGAACTCGGCGGGGTGGCCGAACAGCCGCTCGACGGGGCCGCCGAGGAGGTACACGAGAGCCCCGTCGGGCGACACCGACCACACCACGTGGTCGAGCCCCGCCACCACGGCGTCGGTCGTGACGATGGCGCGGGACGGGCCCGGAGGCGGCGTCGGCGACGGCTCGCGTGGGGCCGGCCGGGTGATGACCGCGGGCGTGGGGAGGGCCGCGTTCAACTTTGTGTCCGGCGGCGGCCCGCCCGGCGGCCCGGGAAGGAGCCTGTCCGGCGGCGGCCCGTCGGGGAGGACGAACGGCCCGCCCTGTGTCAGGAACCGGTCCAGCGCCCGCTGGAGGCGTTCGTCTGGGTGATGCGTGTTCACGGCCGGGCCCCGCGGCGGTGGCGGGGCGGGGGGCGGGTCCGTACGCTTGGCCCCGTCCCCTCCACCCGCGAAAGGCCCGTCCGATGCGCCGCCTCGCACCCGCGCTCGTGCTCGCTCTCGCCGCCGTGCCCGCCCCGGCGGCCGACGACTACACCCTCGGCCCCGACTCGCTGCCGCAGCCGGGCGTGCCGAAGGGCTCCGTCACCGGCCCACAAACGCTGACCAGCAAGGTGTTCGCCGGCACCGAGCGCGACTACTGGGTCTACGTTCCTGCCCAGTACCGCGAGGCGGATCCGGCGTGCGTGATGGTCTTTCAGGACGGGGGTTCTTACGTGGCCGAGAAGGGCCAGTACCGGGTGCCGGTCGTGTTCGACAACCTCATCCATCGGAAGGAGATGCCCGTCACGGTTGCGGTGTTCGTGAACCCGGGCACGTTCCCGGCCGCGGGCGGCGGGAAGGGCCGATCCAACCGGAGCTTCGAGTACGACACCCTTTCCGACCAGTATGCCGGCTTCCTGGAAAAGGAGCTTCTCCCGGAGGTGGGAAAAACCATGAAGCTGCGCCAGGACGCGGCGGGTCGTGCGATCTGCGGGATTAGTTCCGGCGGCATCTGTGCGTTCACCGCGGCGTGGGAACGGCCCGACCTGTTCTCGAAGGTGCTCAGCCACGTCGGCAGCTTCACTAACATCCGCGGCGGCGACGTGTACCCGGGGCTGATCCGGAAGACGGAGCGGAAGCCGATCCGCGTGTTCCTGCAGGACGGGTCGGGCGACCTGGACAACCTGCACGGCCACTGGCCGCTGGCGAACCTGAGCATGGCCGCGGCGCTGCGGCACATGAACTACGACTACCGGCTGGTGTACGGCGACGGCGGGCACAACGGCCGCCACGGCGGCGTGATCCTGCCGGACAGCTTGAAGTGGCTGTGGCGATAGGCCGAGGCCGTCAGCCCCGGCCGAGCAGGTCGGCGACGAGGTTGTCGTGCGGGTAACTGTGGCCGAGGTGCTGGCGGAAGCCCTCGGCGAAGGCGACGCCCGCGGCCGCCCCCTGCGTCGCGCCCCACGCCCGCATCGAGTCCACGAGGTTGTCCACGCCGTGGTGTTTCCGCAACCACGCGCGCTGGCTCTCGTGGCACGCCAGCATACGGCCCTTGTCGTCGATCACGGCCGACACGTCGACGCGGAACGCCGGCGCGATCGCCCTGCCGAAGGCGTCCACGCCCTCGAGCGGGTCGCAGTAGTAGAGGTGAGGAATGTGGTCGAGCGGCGGGTGGCGCTCGTCCGCGCCGGGGCGGTTGTGGAGGAAGTTGCCGATGGGCGCGGCGAACGTGGCGGCGCGGGCCAACTTGCTCGTCTGCTCGTGGTCGAGGTGGTAGTCGTCGGGGCTGTGCGTGAACACGACCCGCGGCCGCACCTTGTTCAGCAGCCGCACCACCTTCTCCAGCGCCGGCTCGTTGTAGATCACGCGCAGGTCGCGTTCCTCGAGGCAGTGGTACGTCGCGCCGATCGCGGCCGTCGCGGCCGCGCCCTCGCCGCGGCGGATGCGGGCGATTTCTTCCGGGGTGTGCTCGGCCGAACCGCAGTCGCCGGGCGTCATGCTGGCGACGTGCACGGCCCACCCGTGTTCCTTGGCCAGGCGGATCAGGGTGCCGGCGCAGAGGAATTCGGCGTCGTCCGGGTGGGCGAGGATCGCGAGCGCGATGTCGGTCATGACGAGCGGTTACGGGGGGTGGGCAACGCCCACCCGTAGTGGCGGGCGGGCGTCGGAGTGGTGGGGGGTTACGGCTGGCCCGGGGTCGGCGTCGTGCCCGGGCCGGTGGGCGGCGTGACCACCACGCCCTGTCGGCCGAGTACGGTGTTGCGAATGTCCGGACGGATCCACGGTGTGCCGCCGCGCCCGTCGGTCAGCGTCGTCGGCATCGTCCCGCCGAACACCGAAAAGAACTCGTCGGCGACGCGGAGCTTCAGGTCGTACGACACCGGGAGTGCCACCCTGGCGCCCTGGAACGGCAGGGCCGCCGACACGCCCTCGCGCAGCACCTCCAGCGCCTTGTCCTGCACCCGGCGGTCGTCCTGGGCCAGTAGCCGGAGGTA
The DNA here is from genome assembly GCA_046350095.1 of Gemmataceae bacterium. Lineage (GTDB taxonomy): Bacteria > Planctomycetota > Planctomycetia > Gemmatales > Gemmataceae > Urbifossiella. The sequence goes on along the minus strand of JAXMBA010000004.1, from coordinate 548,744 downwards.
GTCCAACTCGTACTCGAAAGTCTCCTCCTCGACCCGGTCGAACCGCTCGGGGCGGTGGTACGCCGGGTTTGCCAGCAGCACGGCCTTCCACTGCTCCAGCCCGTCCTTGTACAGCCGGATGGCCTCCAGCCGGTTGCCGGCACGGCGGGACTGGTCGGCCTCGAACAGCGTCTTGCGGGCGCGAACGGTGTCGGCCCGCGCCTCGGCCTGAGCGTTGGCGAGGTAGTACGGGAAGTTCGTCACCGTCCGATTCTGGTGGTAGAAGAACAGCGCCGTCATGGCGGCGTGGCGCCGGGCGAACGCCGGGTCTGCGGCCGCCTGCTCGGGCGTGATGTCCGGAGGCAGCGGTACGTAGTCTGACGCCCCCGGCGGGATGCGGGCGTCTTCGCGGTAGCGTGCCAGCCGGGCCGCGTCCAACAGCTGACCGTAGTTCTCGCCGTGGGTCCGCCACATTTGCGCCGCCTGCTCCCACGCCTCGCGGGACCAGTCCCGGCCGGTACCGATGACCACCGTCCGCTTCCGCGGCCCGCCGGGGCTCGGCTCGGCGAACCACGCGCTCGACTCGTCCACCCGGCCGTCCACGTCCCAGCCGTCCTTGTCGAACCACCCGTCCTTCGTCAACATTTCGGCCTGGTACGACTGCGCCCGCGGCGGCCCCTGCCGGAAGATGATGAGCATCGGGAGCCGGGGCACCCGGTACTTGAACTGGTCGAACTCGCCCGGCCGCGGCGCCGCCGAGGGCATCGGGTTGTCGTAGGCGTCCTTCGGGTTCGGCGGGACCAGCGTGTTCGCGTAGGCGAACCACGCCCGCGCCGCCATGAACCCCGTGAACGCCGGGTCGCGGCTCAGTTCGCCGGCGCTGGCCTCGTCGCGGCCCTCGTCGAACTTCGGCGGCAGGGCCGGGAACTGCCGGTCCGGGTCGGCCAGTTCGCCGCCGGCGTTGCGGAACCGGCTCGGCACCTTGTAGTTTGTCCGCAGGAAGTCCACCACGTCGGCCGGCGTGCGGGCGCGGAGCGTCTCGAAGCTCTTGTCCTTCCGGTCGCGGTCGCGCCGCTCCTCGCCGCGGAGCCGCCGCACCAGTAGCGGGTTCTTCTCACAGAACGTCTGGAACCGCTTCTGGTCGACGCCGCCGTCCTTGTCGAGGAAGTCGGCCGGGTTCCGCTCGCCGGTCGGGATGTTGCTCAGGTCGAACAGGCAGCGGAGCGTCTGCACCTGGTCGGCGACGCCGAACTTGTTCTGGTAGTAGAAGCCGATCTGGTACCGCATGTCCGGCGACTTCTTGTTCCGGCGCTCGCCCTCGCTCAGCAGCTCGATGCCGCGGGCGATGTAGAAGTACATGTCGCCCATCGACTGCATCTCGACGGACACGTTGTAGGCGATGTTCCAGCTCTGGAAGATCCACGGCGTGATGAAGTGCGGCTGGAGCGTGGTCACGCCCTTGACCGACTGCTCGAACTTGTGGAAGTCGTTCCGCTTCTGCTGGTCGATGGCGTTGTACCACAACGCCGTCATGGCGAACCCGCGGGAGCCGGTGAGCAGGAGCCGGGCGACGGTGCCGAGGATCTCGGGGTCGCCCTGCTCCAACTCGCGCAGCTCGTGGCGGGTGGCCTGGCTCTTGATGGTGCGATCCGCCAGCGCGGTGGCGAACCCGACCTTTCCGGCGAGCGGGATGTCGAGCGTGCCGCGCCAGTACATGCTGACGGTGAACAGCCCGAGGATGACCCCGAGGTACCACAGCTTGCGGCGGACGGCGGCCTTCTGGAGCGGGTTCATGTGCCAAGCCTCAGGCTGTCAGCGACGAGCCAGACAGCGCGATCGTGTTCCGTTTCTGAAGGCCAGCCGTCCCGGTCAGTTCGCCACTTCCCGCGACTTCATCAGGAAGTACCCGAGCACGAACCACGGCAACAAGTACCCCGCTGTCACCAGAAGGTTCACGAGCAGGTACTCGGAGTTGACGTTGAAGCCCTCGGACACGAAGTCCGTCCACACGAACGACTCCACGTCCGGGATCATGTTCTGGATGCGCCTCACCACCCACGCCCAGCCCTTGTCCATGAACTGCAGCGCCTTGCCGCCCGCCGTCTCCGACGACGGCGCCGTCGGCGTCTCGGCCTTCACCAGCCGGGAGATCGACTCGAACGGCCCGCCGCCGATGTTGCGGTTCATCGCCAGGTCGGACAGGTGCTCCGTGGCGTACCCGGTGAGGAAGATCAGCCCCGTGACCAGCAGGCTGAGGACGCCGCTCTGGTACGTGCTGCACACCACGGCCAGCGCCACCACGATGCACAGCCGGCACCAAAGCCCGACCATGCCCTTGATGAAGTTCAGGGTGAAGGGCTGGCTTCCCTCCAGCAGGTAGAGGTCGGGTTGGGCCATGCCGAGGAGTTGGCCGCGGCTCTCGCACTTCACCTGGACCGACACGCGCGGGCCGGGGACCTGCTTGCCGGTGGGGTCGGTCACGGGCGGCGGGTTGCCCTGCTGCGCGTTGCGGAACAGCCCGGCGGGGATGTCCACGTACCCGACGGCGTAGTCGAACGCCTCGCGGTTGCGAATTTCGTAGAAGCCGTACTTCTCGGCCAGCTCGTTGGCGGCCTTCCAGCCGTCGGTGTCCGGCGGGGCGCCCTCGGGGTTGCGGCCGGCCTTTCGCACGGCGTCCAGGTCGGCCTTGTACCGGGCGTAGGCGTCCTTGTCCGCCCACTCCCACTCGCCGCTGTTGTCCTTCGGCGGGAGCTGCGGGCAGGCGTGCGTCACCACCCGGAAGGTGGCGAACACGCCCTTGTTCTCCTCGCCCTTGGTCAGCTTGAACACGTCGAACGTGAACTCGCACCGCACCGCGTCCTTGGCCGCCCGCGGCAGCGCCCCCGGCACGTCGCCGAATTCCCAGATGCCGCGCTGGGGCGAGAGCGGGTCGCCTGCGATGTACTTGCGGTACTCGAACTCCCGGCCGACGTTCGTCCCTTCGAAGTCGAGTTTCTTGCTCCCGAACCTGAGCGCCCCGCGGACCGGCACGCGGGCCGTCGCCGTCTCGGCCTCGGCCTTCGGGTCGATCGTCGCCGTGTTGAGCATCAGCAGGCTGAACGCCGTCAGTGCCGCCAGTGCCAGCGTCATCAGGGCGGTGTAGCCCACGAACCGCCCGAGCACGATCTCGAACCGCTCGACCGGCTTGGTCACGACCGTGTGGATGGTCTGGTTCTTGATGTCGTTGGGGATACTGAACGCGGCCAGCAGCGCCGCGGTGAACAGCACCAGCCCGGTGATGGCGAAGCTCGACGCGGTGACCAGGATGCGGAACTCGTCGGACGGGCGGACGGTGGCCATCCACACGTTGCGGAACAGGAAGAACGGCAGGATGAGGAGCCCGAGCCACAGCAGCTTAGACCGCACCGCCTCCTTGAACCCGAGTTTCGAGAGCGCCCAGACGCGCCGCGAGCGGAGTTTAAGCAAGTCGCGGACGAACGGCTGGCCGAGGCCGACGATTGCGAACAGGCCGCCGACCATCAGCAGCATCGGTTGAAGCTGCCAGTGCCAGACCGGCGGCGGGAGGATGACGGCGCTTCCCGGCGGCGGCGGCGGCGGTTCGGGGACGGCCCCGCGGTTGCCCGGCAGCAGCATCAGGGCGAACACGCCGGCGTAGCAGATCGCTGCCATGAGGCCGCAAATGAGCATCCACGACGTGACCGGCACGCGCAGCTTCTCGGACTGCGACAGCTGCGTCGGCACCGAGCGGGCGTACAGCAGGTACAGCACGAGGCCGACGGCGGCGAACCCGCCGGCGTCCTGGAGCCACGCCTGGACGAGGCCCGGCACCTGCGAGTACCCGAACGGCTCGCCGCGGTCGAGCTGGAGGATGCCGAAGAGGGCCGGCGACGTCACGGGAGCGACCTCGGGGACGGTGGGCGGTGGACGGGTTCCTTACTTCGCCGCCCCGGCGGGCGGCAGGTAGCGGCGGCCCGGCCGGGCCTTCGACTCCTCGACGATTTTCAGGAACAGCTCTTCGAGCGTCGTCGTCGGGTGGCCGAGTTCTTCCATCGTGCCGCCGTGCTTGCGGAACAGCGCCGCCAGGTCCGCCTTCAGTTCCGGGGTCTCCCGGACGGACGTGGCCCGCACCTGGATGCGGTTCTGGTCCTCGACCAGCTTCGACACCGCCCCGAGCTCCTGCAGGTCGCCGTTGTACAGGATCGCGATGCGGTCGCAGACGTCCTGCACGTCGTCGAGCCGGTGGCTGCACATCAGCACCGTCTTGCCCTGCTTGCGGAGCTCGAGGATGAGGTCCTTCATCCACCGGGTGCCGAGCGGGTCGAGGCCGCTGGTCGGCTCGTCGAGGATGACGAGTTCGGGGTCGTTGATGAGCGCCTGCGCCAGCCCGATGCGCTGGCGCATGCCCTTCGAATACTCTTTGAGGATGCGCTTCTTGTCGGCGGAGAGGCCGACCATGTCGATGAGCTTGGCGGCCCGCTCGCGGCGGACGGTGGGCGGGATGTCGAAGAGCCGGCCGTAGAAGTCGAGCGTTTCCTCGGCGTTGAGGAAGCGGTAGAGGTACGACTCCTCGGGGAGGTAGCCGATCCGCTCGTTCTTCTCGACCTTGGCCGCCGGCTCGCCGAAGACGAAGGCGTCCCCGGCGGTCGGGAACAGGAGGCCGAGCAGCAGTTTGATCGTGGTCGTTTTCCCGGACCCGTTGGGGCCGAGCAGGCCGAAGATTTCGCCCTTGTGGATGCTGAGGTCGAGGGCGTTGAGGGCGGTCTTCTTTTTGCGTCCCCAGAAGTCCCGGTACACCTTGGTCAGGCTCCGGGTTTCGACGACAAGGGTCTGCGACATCGGGAGGGCTCCGGACCGCACGCGCGGGCTACGGACTGATATACGGGCGCCGGCGGCGGGTGGTTCGCGCAGGGCCGGTTACGTCAGAAATGGCACCCACTCGCCGCCGCCGGCGAGCACCTCGTTCGGCCGGAACCGTGCCTTGTACTCCAGCGACCGGCACCCCTCGACGTAGTACCCCAGGTAAACGTGCTCGTACCCCAACGCCGCGGCGCGGCCCAGGATCGACAGGACGTTGAACGTACCCGGCGAGCGGTCGCGCTCGTCCGGATCGTAGAAAAAGTAGATCGCCGACAGCGCCCCCGGCAGGTGATCGACGTACCCGACGCCGGTCAGCCGCCGGCCGCGGAAGTACCGCCACTCCTCCGTCGGGAACGGGTTGACCGTGAACGACTCCGCGTACTCGAGTGCGTCCTTCGGCCCGTGCCCGGGCCAACCCTTGCTCTCGGACTGGAAGGCGTGGAAGCGGTCGTACAGAGCCAGCTTGGCGGGTGTGACTTTCGGGGTGTCGATGACGAGGCGGGTGTCGGCGTTCGCGGCCGCGGCGCGGCGCTGGCTGCGGTCGGGCCTGAAGGTGGCGACGGGGACGCGGAGCGAGCGGCAAGCGGTGCAGCCGGCACAGGCGGGACGAAAGAACTGGTGCCCGAAGCGGCGCCAGCCGGCGGTCATGCGGGCGGCGTAGTCGGCGGCGTCGGCCGCGGCGACGACCTCGTATTCGAGCGTCGCCGCCCGGTCCGGCAGGTACGCGCACGGGTACGGCGGCGTCGTGAACGTGAGGAGCGAGACCATTTATGATTGTCGATCGAGGATTGATGAATGGGCGCTGCACACGGGCGATCGGCTTCGTCAATCATCAATCGTCAACCGGCAACCATCAATCCACAAACTCGACCGCCACCGGTGCCGGGATGACGCCCGCGCGGTGGGCCTCGTCGAGTAGCTTGCGGATCGCCGCCCGGCCGCGGTCGCCGTAGTCCAGCGTCCAATCGTTCACGTACATGCCGACAAACTTGTCCGCCAGGTCGATGTCCATGTCGCGGGCGTACTGCAACGCGTGGGCCAGCGCCTCGCGCCGGTGGGCGAGCCCGTACTGAATGCTCTCCTTCAGAAGCCGGCTCACCTCGCTCATCAGCGGCTTGCCCAAATCCTTGCGGATCACGTTCCCGCCCAGCGGCAGCGGCAGGCCGGTGCGGTCCTGCCACCACACGCCCAGGTCCACCGCCAGGTGCAAGCCCTGGTTCTGGAACGTCAGCTGCCCCTCGTGGATGATGAGGCCCGCCTCGTACTTCCCGGCCGCGAGCGCAGGGATGATCTCGTCGAACGGGATCACCTCAAACTTCAACTGGTCTGCGGCGCCGATCGACTCGAACAGCAGCTTCAGCGTCAGGAAGGCCGTCGTCAGCGTGCCGGGAACCGCAATCGTGACGCCGGGTAACTGCTCCACCGTCATCGGCTTGCGGGTGACGACCATCGGGCCGTACTTGTCGCCCATGCTGCACCCACTCGGCAACAGGGCGTACTTGTCCAACAGGAAGCTGTAGGCGTGGATGCTCACGGCCGTGACTTCGAGCTCGCCCTTCAGTGCCCGGCGGTTCAGCGTCTCGATGTCCTGCAACTCGTGCGTGAACCGCAGGTTGCCCGTCGGAATCTTGTCGTTCGCCAGGGCGTGGAACATGAACGCGTCGTCCGGGTCCGGGCTGTGGCCGACGCGGATGAGTGTGGTGGTCATGGGTGGTCCAGGTAGCCCGGCGGGGCGGCGGCCGGGTCGCCGGCGTAGGCGACCACCCCGCGGTCGAGGACGACCAGCGTGTCGGCCACCCGCCGCAGCGCGGGGATGTCGTGGGTGACGATCACCATCGTGGTTTGCAGCTGCTCGTCGTCGGCCAGGTCGTCGATGACGCGCATGACCTCGGCGGCCATGCGGGGGTCGAGGGCGCTGGTCGGTTCGTCGAACAGGATCGCCGCCGGGTTAACCGCCAGGGCGCGGGCGATCGCAACACGCTGCTGCTGCCCGCCGGACAGCTGCGCCGGCTTCGCCGCCGCCTTGTCGGCCAGCCCCACGCGGTCGAGCAGCTTCCTGGCGGCGGCTTCGGCTTCCGCGGCCGGCTTGCCGAGGGCGTGGACGGGGCCGCTCATCACGTTCCCGAGGACGCTCATGTGTGGGAACAGGTTGAACGACTGGAACACCATACCGACGCGCCGCCGCAACTGAACGAGCGTCGCCGTCGGGGGCACGCCGCCGCCGACGAGCCGCACGCCGCCGACCGCGACTTCGCCGGCCTGGAACGGCTCCAGCCCGTTGACGCAGCGGAGCAGGGTACTCTTGCCGCTCCCCGACGGGCCGACGACGCCGGTCACCTTGCCGCGCGGGAACTCGACCGACAGTCCGTTCAGGATGCGGTGCCCGGTGTGCTCCTTGACGAGGTTCGTGACGCGGATCATCGCGCACCCCCGGTCGCGGTGCGGCGCTCCAGCCCCTTCGCCAGCACGGCCATGGGGTAGCTCATCAGCAGGTACAACAGCCCGACCGCGAGAGCCAGTTCCAACACGAGGCTCGGGTAAATTTTGTACTGGTAGTACAGCCCGGTTAGCTCCACGATCATGATCGTGGAGCAGACGGCGGTGTCCTTGAACAGCGCGATGAAGTCGTTCGTCACCGGCGGGATGACGATGCGGAACGCCTGCGGCAGCACGACGCGGCGCACGGCCACGACCGGGGTCATGCCCAGCGCCAGCGCCGCCTCTAACTGGCCGCGGGGCACGGCGAGGAGGCCGGCTCGGTAGTTCTCGGCCTCGGCCGCGGAGTAGTTCACGGCGAGTGTCAGGATCGCCGCCACGTACTTGTTCAGCGACAGCCACTCCTTCAGGGTCTCGGAGCCGAGCAGCACGCCGACCTGGGGCAGCAGGTAGAAGACGACGAACAACTGCAACAGCAGCGGCGTGCCTCGCAGCACTTCGACGTACACCGCCAGCGGCACCCGCACCAGCCACGGGCCGTACACCCGGCCGACGGCCACGAGCAGGCCGAGCAACATCGCCAGCGGGAACGAGGCGAAGGCCAGGAGGAGCGTCCGCCCGGCCGCCCAGGCCAGTTTGTCGAGCACCCCGCGGAACGTCGGCGCCACCGGCGGCTCGCCGCCCCCGGCCGAATCCAGTTCGTTGGCCACGTCGGGCCAGGGCTGTTCGGCGAGGTAGCTGAGCCGCTGCTGGGCCGCGTTCCACAGCTTGTACTTCTGGTACAAATCGCGCAGCCTCCCGGACCGGATCCCCTTGCGGATGGCCTCGTTCAAGCGCTCCCGCAGCGCGTCGTCGCCGGGCCGGGTGAGGATGACGTAGTACCCGGCCCCGGCCGGCTCGTCGACCACCTTCAGCTCGGGGTAGCGGCCTTCGAGCACGTAGTACGTCGCGGCCGGGGCGTCCTGAACGGTCGCCGACACCCGGCCTTCTTTGACCAGGTCGAACATCTCCGTCACCGTCTCGCTCGACTCCAGCTTCACGGCGTCGCCGAACCGCTGCTGAAGGTAACGTTCGGACGCCGACCCGCGGAGCACGCCGACGGTCATTGGTTCCTTCTGCCGGCCCAAGTCGGCCCACGACGCGACCGTCGTGTTGCTGACGGGCACGATCAGCCGCAGGGAATAGACGAAGTAGGGGACCGTCGTCGGCGTGTCGCCGTGCCGCTCGGCGCTGAACTCGTAGCCGTTCAGGACGATGTCGAGGTCGGTGCCGCGCTTCAGCAACTCGGGGAGGTTGTCCCACTGGTTCTGCACAAAGACGGGTTCGCGGCCAAGTTCCTTGCCCAGGAAGTCGGCGAACTCGACCTCGAAGCCGACGAGTTTGCCCGCGGCGTCCTCGAAGATGTAGGGGGCACCGCCGTTCTTATCGCCGCCCCAGCGGAGCGGCGGCGCCTGGGCCGCTGCCGGGCCGGCAACCAGTGCGCAGACGACGGCGACGAGCAGCCCGCGGGTCACGGCGTCCTCCGGAAGCGTCCGCGAAAGTGTACGACGGCGGCACGGCTCGGCGACCCCGGCGGGTGCCGACGACCGCGGTCGGAGGTCGCACGCTCGTTATCGAGTTCCCGCCGCTCGAGCCTCGCCCTGACGATCAGCCGCCCCGAGCCATTCCCAGAATAATTTGACATGCCGAGACGGGAGGTTACAGGACATCTGTCCACTTCTTCACCCGCCTCACCCGGTGCCCCATGACCGCCGCACCCGACATCGCTGCGCTCGCTGCCGCCGTCCGAGGCGTCGCCCCTGCGGCAGCGGCGGAGGCGGTCGCGGACGCGTTTCTGGACGCCATTGCTGCCCTGCGTCGGGTTCTCTGCCACGACAACCCGCGGCTCGTGTTCCGGGCCGCGGAGGTGCTCAGCCGCGTCTGGATGGCCCGCCTCCGACACCGGGCCGCGATCCGTAAGCTGCGGGCCGCCGGAGCTCACGCGAATCGCCCTGCGTGCGCGACGCAACATCCAACCCCACCAATCGCTTCCGCCGAATTGGCGCCCCGCCCGACTTCGGCCGCCGCCTCAATCACACCAACGGCGATGCCATTTCCGATCCCGCAGGCGGCGCCCGGATCGGCCGTGTTCTATGAACCCACCAACCCGTACTCCGTGCGGACCTGCGTTCCCGCCGGGCCGCCCAGTGGAGCCGACGACCATGCGTGCCACCCGCCGTACAACCCGCCGCCGGGGCACCGTCCTGCCGATGATCGGCATCTGCCTGATCGCCATCTTCTCGTTCGTCGCCCTGGCAGTGGATCTGGGGATGCTGGCGGTCGCGCGGACGCAGTGCCAGAACGCCTCCGACGTGGCTGCCCTGGTGGCCTGCCGGACGCTCGACAACAAGCAGCCGGACAACCCGAGTTACGACAACAACCGCCCGGCCGCGGTCCAGGCGGCAAAGGACGTGGCCAACGGCAGCCCGCTCATGTCGACCTCGTTGTCGAAGGCCACAACGCCGGCCCCGGTGACGACCGTTCGGGTCGGGACGTACGAGTACAACACGACGACGCAGACGTTCGAGGTGTCGTTCCCGACGACACCCCCGGCGGGTCGGTCGTGGACGGCCGTCGAGGTGTCCGTGGCGCTGGATCAGCCGACCTACTTCGCCCGGCTGTGGGGCGTGAACAGCATGCCGAGCGGGGCGCGGGCGGTGGCCGTGTACCGGCCGCGGGACGTGGCGTTCGTGCTGGACATGACGGGGTCGATGGCGTTCAGCAGCACGTTCAACTACAGCGGCACGCACCTGAACGCGGACCCGCTGGCCCCGGCCTTCGGGCACTACGTGAGCGTGCAGAGCTCGCTGATCGCCGCCGCCAACGAGACGAACAGCAGCGGCGAGGCGATCTCGCGGAACAACTTCACGATGACGACGCCGGGCGGCCCGCCGATCGTGCGGGACTACTACTTCAACCCGGCGAACGCGGGCGACCCGAGCGTGGAGACGACGCTGCCGGCGGACCGGTCGCAGCTGAAGCCGGCGTTCCACGCCTGGAGTCCGCCGGAAACGGCCGGGAACCCGTCCTCCTACGTCAGCCAGACGTACGACTTCAGCGGGTACAACGCCTTCAGTGCCCGCGACGCCGCCAACCCGACCGGCCCGACGCCGGCGCCCGACAACTTCAAGTCGATGACCGACTCCGGGGCCATCACGTACGTGGGCGACCGGTGGCGTCGGGCCGACGGCTCGATCAACAAGACCAACACGAGCTGGGCGACCGGGGCGGCGACGACCCGGGCGGCGGGCACGGCGGTCGAGCTGCTGGGGTACAACGTCAGCAGCGCCATCGTGCGGACCTCGGGGAACGTGAACATCGTCGCCGAGGCACAGTTCCGGGACCCGGTGTGGGAGCAGAACGGCTACGACCTGGACATCGTGAAATACCGGGCCGACCGCGGTACGGGCGTGCCCCGGGTTCCCACCGGCATGACGGGCGCCAACTACACGCCGACACTGGTGGCAGATTCGGACAAGTACAAGGGCTACTCGATGGGGCCGGGGTACTGGGGCAAGACGTTCTTCATCTGGCCGCCCGACCCGCGGGCGCCGGTGGGCAACCCCGGCGACGCCAACTACCAGGCGGGCGACTGGCGGCGGCGGTACTTCGACAAGATGGGTACCGTGACGGCCTCCGTGGTCAGCGGTAACACCACGGTGAACTACGGGGCGGTCGGCACGTTCGACCCGCAGTCCGACAACAACCCGTACAACGGGAGCGCGGCCGGGGCTGTCGATGGGATCAACGAGGTCCTGTTCAACACCGGTTCCGGCATGACACTGAAGGCGGCGACCGGCAGCCAGTCGATCCCCATCACCTCGGGTGGGAGCGGCAACACGACCCAGACGGTGGACAGCTACCGGATCGACTACGCGGCCATCCTGAGGTGGCTCAAGAGCGGCCCGCAGACGCTCCCGCCGAACCTCCGGGCCGGGCGGGTGCTGTACTACTCGTCCATCCCCAACGACGTGGACACGTCCACGGGTACGACCCAGCAGAAGCTCGATAAGCGCTTCTGGAAGGAGTACATCGACTACGTCCTGGGGTACCGTTACACGTCGAGTACGAACCTGGCCGGGAACGCCGACAGCTGGTCGAGTGCCGCCCGTTCGCTGACCACCGGCGACCTGACGGCGTGGACCGGGCCGACCGGCACGTGGACGAGTCAGCGGCCGTACATGCGGTACAACGACAGCCCGAACCGGCCGCGGATGCACTTCTGGTTCGGCCCGCTGAGCATGATGGACTTCATCGGCAACGCAGGCGGTACGAGCGGCGGTAACTGGAACCCCGGCACCTGCCGCGAGGCCCAGTGCTGGCAGCTGAAGGCGGGGATGAACTCGGTGCTGGACGACATCCGCAACAACCACCCGAACGACGCCGTCGGCATGACGATGTTCTCGTACAGTTCCGCAGGAGCGTACAAGTCGCCGCGGGTGGCGACGGGTCAAAACTTCACCGCGCTGAAGAACGCTCTGTTCTTCCCGCGGACGCTCCTCACCCAGATCAACGCCGGCGACACCACGTCCGAAATCCGGCCGTACGACCAGAGCTATACGCCCGTCGGAATCGACGTGGTCCCGAACGCGAACGGCAGTACCGACCCGAACACGGGGCTGATGGTGGCGTACAACCTGCTCAGTTCCTCGACGTCCCTCCCAGTCGAGTACGGCACGATTCGCGGCCGACGCGGGGCGAGCAAGATCGTGATCTTCGAGACGGACGGCGTGCCGAACTCGTACAGCAGTGGGACGTTCAACACCGCGGGGTACAACTCTTACTACTCGAACCTGGCCAACGGCGGGAATCCCGGTAACGGCACCGAACCGTCGATGAGCACGGCCGTCACGGTGGCTCAGCAGATCGTGAAGCCGCTGGCCACGACCACGAGCGGGGACAGCGGGCATAGCCTCAGCAACGCCCCGGCCCGGGTCTACCCGATCGGCTTCGGCGACCTGTTCGACACCGCCCTGGCCCCGAGCGCGACGTTTCGCACGACTGCACACCAGTTCCTTTCGAACGTCGGCGTCGCGGGCGGCACCCTGCCGAGTGGCACGACCACCCTGCCGAGCTATCTGGTCATCACAGGCACCTACCAAAACCGGATCGACACTCTGAAGACTTGCATGGAACGCATCTTCCAGAGCGGCGTGTCCGTGGCACTGATCGAGTAGCGGCTTCGGAAGGCCTTTCGGCGAGCCCGGGGGCGACGGTCCCCGGGCTTTCCCGTTTCTGGGGCGTGCCCGATTCCGATCGTGAGCTAGAGTGTTAACGTCCGGCAACACGGGGGCCAGCGTTGACAACCGCCGCCACCTTCGAGAAGGTCGAGAAGACGTACAAAACCGGCCCGCTCGGTCGGGGCGGGGTTGCGGCCGTCCGCGGCGTCACACTGACAGTTCCCGCCGGCGGCGTGTTCGGCCTGCTCGGCCCGAACCGCGCGGGGAAAACGACTCTCGTCAAGTTGCTGTTGTCGTTATCCACGCCGACCGCAGGCACGGTTACGAGGCTGGGGCAGCCACTCGACCACCGCGGCACGCTCGGCCGCGTGGGCTACATGCACGAGAATCACGCCTTCCCGCGATACCTGACCGCGGCCGAATTGTTGGCGTTCTACGGGGGGCTGTCGGGCGTCCCGTCCGCCGAACTGGACGGCCGGGTCGAGAAGTTGCTGGTGCGGGTCGGCCTAGCTGACCGGAAGTCCGAACCAATCGCCCGGTTCAGCAAGGGGATGGTTCAACGGCTCGGGTTGGCCCAGGCGCTCGTCAACGACCCCGACCTGCTCGTCCTCGACGAGCCGACCGAGGGGCTCGACCTGGGCGGCCGCCAACTCCTCCGCGAAGTCGTACGCGAGTTCAAGACCGCCGGGAAGACGGTGTTGTTGGTGTCGCACGTCCTGCCGGAAGTGCAGGAATTGTGCGACCGAATCGCGGTCCTTGTCGCCGGCAGAGTCGTCCACGAAGGGCCGCTGGCAGAGTTGCTGAAGGACGCGAAGGTGGGGAAGGACCGGGCGCTCGAAGGGGCGCTGCGGCCGCTCTACGAGCGGCACGACAAGGGGGGAGCCGCGTGACCCAGTACCCGGACGCGATCCGCACCGTCCGCTGGATGGTCCGAGACACCTTCCGCCAGTCGGTCGCTACGAAGCTCTTCTGGGCCATGCTCGGCGTCACGCTGCTCTGCGCGGCCTTCTGCTTCAGCATCAGCGTCGAGGGCGCCACGGAACAACCCCGCCACCCGGCCGAGTTGCCGACGTACCTGCCGAAAGGGCAGAAGACACCCGAGGTTGTCGCCGAGGGGGTCCGCGTCGCGGACGGTAAGGTGACGCTCGGATTCGGCCTGTTCGAGTACCCGATCACGAAGAACAAGCCCGACGCGGTCCGCCTCATACTCGTGTGGCTCGCCGGAATTGTCGCCGACACCATCGGCGTACTACTGGCGCTGCTCTGGACGGCGGGTTTTTTGCCGACGTTCCTCGAACCCGCGGCCGTAACAGTCCTCCTCGCGAAGCCGGCCCCGCGCTGGGCGGTGCTGGCCGGCAAGTACATCGGGGTCGTGTTGTTCGTCGCGCTGCAGTCGTTGATGTTTGTCGGGGCGACATGGCTCGCCACCGGCGCGGCGACCGGGGTCTGGGATGGCACGTACTGGGTCGCGGTGCCACTACTCGTCGTGAACTTTGCCGTCTTCTACAGTGTAAGCGCGCTGCTGGCAGTTTGTACCCGGAGCACGGTCGTCAGCGTCTTCGGCACGCTGCTGTTCTGGCTGCTGTGCTGGGCGATGAACTTCACCCATCACAGACTCGCGGCCGACCCGGTACCCGGCTCGACGCGGGCGGCGAGCGTGCTGGTTCAAGCCGGGTACTGGTCGCTGCCGAAACCGCTGGACATGGGCGGTATTTTCTTCGACGCGATGAAGGCCGAGGACTACGCCAGCCCGATCCCGGAACTCGCCTCGGCGAAGGCTCGCGGGACGTATCACCCGGAGATGGCGGTCCTCACCTCGCTGGCGTTCGCTGCCGCCGCCCTCGCGGTCGCCGGATACGAGTTCCGGCACATGGACTACTGACGCGGCGCGGCGCGGACCGCCGTACTCGACCGCCGCGAGTCCCACGGCACCTGAGCAGGCGTTTCCGGGTCCGTCTCCACCTCCCAGACCGCGGCCAGGCGCGCGATTCGGCGCGTCATCCGCTCGGCCATCCCGACCGCGACCACGCCGAAGCCGATCAGCCCGACCACGAGTAAACGGAACGGCAGTGTCATCCTGTCGTCGCTGAGGCTGACGAGCATCATCGCCCCGGTCAGCGGCACGGCGCTAGCCAGCAGCACGAACGGACCGAACCACCACGCCAGCGGCCGGAGTTCGGCGCCGACCAGACCCGGGCGATACGTGTCGGGGTTACCCGCGATCGGGAAGACGGCCCGGAGTAGCACGTACATCACGCCGAGGAAGCTGAACACGATCCCGATCAGCCCTGACAGCACGAACGATACGGCGAAGTGGCCGTACAGCGCGAGTCGCTTGTCCGGCTCGATCGGTTCTGTGCCACCGGTCGCCAGGTCGATGCCGAGAGGAAAGAGGACTGCCCCCGGAAACCAGCCGACGCAGCCGAGTCCGATCGCCACCCAGCCGAGGTGTCGGCAGCGCCGGCGCAGCTCGTCGGCAGTCGCGCCACGAGACACGGGTATAGCCCGGATGCCATTCCCGATGCGGCGCAGGAGCAGGAACAAGTACGTCGCACACGCCGGGTAGACGACGGCGTTGTACCCGATAACGAGTGCGTCGAACGCGCGTTCTTGCGGCTTCGTCAGGTCAATCTGAACCGCGTTGTAGCTGATGTTCACGACCGACCCCGCGAGGTGCGGCATCAGGCCGGCGAGCGCCAGCGCCCACACCGGGTTGGATACGACCCAGCGGCCGAACTGACCGGGCTTCGGCATCGCCCGCCGCGCCGCAAGAAGGTGCCATGCTCCCGCGAGGGCTCCAGCCAGCGCGCCGGCCGTGGCGTACCGCGCTGCCGGGTCGGGCTCCAGGCAACTATGAATCACCTGCGCGACTTCGTGTGGTAGGGCAGCGAGGGCGTCAATGGCATGCTGGTGGTCGGGACGCACGCCGGTTGCCAGTTCGTGCAGCACGACGCCGATCGAAAAGATGTCGCACCGCTCGTCGACCGTGCCGGCGGCGCCGGCCTCGGACGCGGCGCGGTGCTCGGGGGCCATGTACGCCTCCGTCCCGCCGACACCGCGACCGACTTTCGCCCGGTCGAAGGCCACGTTGAAGTCGGCGAGCATCGGCCGGCCGTAGGGCGTGATGAGAATGTTCGCCGGCTTCACGTCGCAGTGTAGAACTCCGCGGCCGTGGGCGAACGCCAACGCCTCCGCGAGCCGGCCGCCGAGGCGACACACGGCCTGGGCGAAGTCGTCGGCCGCCAGAGCCTCGCGGTCGCGCAGTGCGGCCGGATCGAACCCCGCGTCCTTCCGACCCGCTTCGTCTACGGCGTCCAGAATGTCCTGCCCCGAGAGCGGGACCCTGTCGCGGTGCAGGCGTGAGATGACGCCGCGGAGGTCGGTACCGGGCACGTACTGGAGGCAGAGACAGTGCCAGTTGGTCCCGGGTGGTGCGAAGGACGAGTAGACCTTCACGATGTGGTCGTGCTCGAGGCCGCCGAGCGACTTCCCCTCTTCGGCCGTCATATCGCGTCCGAGCGACACCTTCAGCGCCACGCGACGGTTCAGCCCCTTCTGGTCGGCGAGGAACACTCGCCCGAAAGACCCGCGGCCGAGTTCCAGCCGCAACTCGAACTCGCCGACCACCATCCCGGCGTTCGGGAGGTCCACCACGCTCGGACGGGCCGCCGGGTCGCACGGAGCGGTCGCGGCTAGGGGGCCCTCGGGGATGCGCGGATCAAAGCCCGGCTGTGGGGCGGTGGAAGTGTCACTCGAGTTCGCCGCCGGCGGGCGAGGCCGGGTATCGGCGAGCGGGTCGGGCGTCATCGCGGACCGGTTACGGGTGTGCGGGCTTGAAAGATGCTACTCCCGCTGCCCCCCACCTGCAACGACTTACGGCGCCGCGGGCGGGATGGCCCGGACCGGCAGCGGCTTCGGCGGCGGCATGTATTCCGGCACGCGGACGTGCGACGCCGTCACCACAGAGGCCGGGGCGGTCGTGGACTCCTGCTCCCGGGCCAGAGGAAAGAGCGGGCTTGGCGGGAAGTTCGTAGTGAACTGCTCCAGGTACCGCGGGCTCGGAAGACTCTCGACGAACCAACCCGGCGGCAGCTTCCGCGGGGCCGCGCCCTCGATCTTGTAGCGCGAGTCCTCGACCGGGGCCGGCGTCGGCGTGGTCAGGTCGCGGATTTCGATGGTCCCGGTCAGGCCGCCGAAGCTGCTGAAGCCGAACCCGATGGTGAGCTGGCGGGTCGGCTTTGCGGCCACGGCGCGCGGGGCCGGGGCGGTCGGCAGGTCGGCGGTTTCGCCGCGCCACGGATTCGGCGCCTGGCCGGCGACCGGGCCGCCCAGGGCGGCGACGAGCAGGCCGGCGGAGACGGCCCGCGGGAGTGTCCGACGCGACATGCGGACTCCTTTACAATCTGTGGGAAGCCTGCGGACGATGCCGACGGCGGACGTAAACCGCAACCCCAACCGGTAGGCTCTTGCGGCTCGGGCCTGAGGCCGGTATCGGGCCGCCGGGAGGGTGCCGATGCGTCTACGAATCCGGGCGGGTTGGGCGGTTGCCGCGTCGGTCGCGATACACGCCACGATCGTTGCCCTTGCGTCGCTCTCGACACGGGGTGAACTCCCGTCGAGTGCGCGACCGGCTCTCGACACGTGCGTGCGGATCGGCGTGGAGCCCATGCGTGACGTACCGGTTCCGGTGCAAGTGGCGGTGGCGACGGACCCCGAACCGGTCGCAGAGGTCGAAGAGCACAGGATCGCCGAGTCACATGACGTACCCTTTGCCACGGATGGGCAATACACCCGCAGCACTCCGCGCATCGCGTCCGTGCCGTCATCGCTGCCGGATTCTGTGCTGGCGCATGTCCGTCGCGTCGTAGCCACTCCCGCGCCGATCTCAGACCCGGTAGTTCGACCCGCGGCGGCCGTCACCCGACCGGTTCATGGCGCGCTGACCGCGGGGCAGCGTGTCGTCTACCTACTCGATGCGTCCGGCAGTATGGGCGAATGGGGGAAATTCAGCGCGGCCCGCGACGCGCTTGCCGCAACCGCCGCGGCTCAACCAACGAGAGTAGAGGTGAAAGTTGTGGTCTACGCCGCAAGTGCAGAGGTCGTAACACCCACGCGGCTCGCGTCTTGTTACCCGGCCGGGAGGGGGGATCACCTCGCCGGATTGCGACTCGCGCTCGACCAGAAGCCGGATTTCGTCGTGTGGTTCACTGACGCCTCCGACCTACCGACGGCCGGGATCCGCACCCAGTTGCGGCTGGCGGGAAAGCCGGTGACGCTTGTCACGACACGGGTCGGGCCGACCGGCGTCGCGGCGCCCGTCGAGTTCCGCTAAAGTTCACATCCAGCCGGCCGCCTCGTCGCGGACGATGCTGGCCATCGCCTCAATCCAGCGCGGGTGGTCGTTCAGGCAGCGGCCATTGTGTAGCGTCTCGCCGCCAGCGTGGAGGAAGACCTCGCGGCTCTCGTGGCCGATCTCGTCGATCGTTTCGAGGCAGTCGGCCGTGAACCCGGGGAGTAGCACGTACACGCGCCGGACACCCCGCTTGGCCAGGCGTTCGAGCACGTCGTCCGTGTAGGGCTTGAGCCACGGGGACTTGCCGAATCGCGACTGGTACGTCTGCGTCCAGTAGCTCCGCGGCCAGCCCATCCGCTTCACCAGCGCCTGGGTCGTTCGGACGACGTGCGTCGCGTACGGGTCGCCTTTTTGGGCATACTTCTGCGGGATGCCGTGGAAGCTGATGACGACGTGCTCCGGCTCCCAGCCGAGGCCGGCGATGTCGTCGCGGAAGTTAGCGGCGAGTGCGTTAATGTACGCCGGATGGTCGAAGTACGGCGGCACGACACGGACCGCGGGGACGCGACGCTCCTTCATTAATGCGCCGAACAGGGCGTCGGTCGCGCTGGCGGACGTGGTCGCCGAGTACTGCGGGAACATCGGTAGCGCCACGAGCCGATCCACCCCGGACTCGATCATTTGCCTTACCGCATCGCGGACCGGCGGGTTGCCGACCATCATGCCGAAGCGGACGGGCGTCCCGGGGAAGTGTTCCTGTAGTAAGGCCGCCTGGCGGATCGTGTAGTGCATCAACGGCGAGCCGGTGTCGGGGTTCCATACGCGGCGGTACTTCGCTGCCGAGGCCCCGCTGCGGAACGGCAGGATGAACCCGTACAGCAGCGGAACCCAGATCGGCTTCGGGACCTCGATGACGCGGCGGTCCGACAGGAACTGGCGGAGGTACGGGAACAGCCCCCGGTAGGTGGGGGCGTCCGGAGTGCCGAGCTGGACGAGGAGGAGGCCGGTCATGAGTAGTGGACAGTGGTCAGAGTACAGTGGGCAGTAGGGACCACGACGTCGAACACGAGATGGTAGGCGCCGCCGCAGAGAAAAAGACAGCGGCCCCGGGTGCTACCGGAGCCGCTGCGTCGGACTGGCCACAGACATCGCGCCACCGGCCGCTACTTCTTCGCCGAGCAGTCCGGGCCCTCGAGCGGGTCGGCCTTCTCGGTGATGTGGCCGCCGGAGCCCTTGAGGGCGGCGCTCTTGTCGGCGTTCAGCTGGATGTAGCTCTGCCACTGGCCGGGCACGTTCGGCTCGGAGTAGATAGCCTCGACCGGGCACTCGGGGACGCACGCCTCGCAGTCGATGCAGTCCGCCGGGTCGATGTAGAGCATCTTCTCGTCCTGGTAGAAGCACTCCACCGGACACACGACGCAGCAGTCGGTGTACTTGCAGTCGTTGCAGTTGGCGGTGACGACGTGCGGCACGAGCGGGAACCTCCGGGCTCAGGGCTTCGGGGCCACGGCCCGCCCGCGGCCTGACGTACGCGGACGGGCGTTTCTCCCGTTATGCCAACGGGATCGCTCCGACGCCAGTCCTGCGCCGAGGTTTTTTTCACTTCTGCGACCCGAGCTCCTGCCCAACCGGTCACCGGCCGGCAACAACCCACTCGGCCGTTTCGAACCCGATTTCGGTGATGTGCCAAGCCCGCAGGTCCGGTTGCGGGCCGGCGAGGCCGACGATGAGGTGAACGACTGAATTGCCCCAGTGGTTGCCTGCCACATCCTTCGTGCTCGGGACTGGGGCGGACGTCGGGTGCGAGTGGTAAATCGCCAGCACCTCGGCCCCCGAAGCCCGGACGGCCTTCGTGGCCGCGAGCAGGTCGTGTGCGTTCGTCAAATACTCGGTCGGGCTGGCGAGGTCGTTGCGGATCGGGAAGTGCAGCCCGACGCGGCCGTCGGGCGAGCCAGCGAGAAGGCCGCAGCACTCGCACGGCGATTCGGCACGGGCGTGCGCGACTACCGCGGCGAGAACTTCGGCGGGAATGCGGAGCGGCGGCACGGCGTTTGACAGTTTACCGACCACCCACCCGACCGGTCGCCCCGCCGACGTTCGCGCGGGCGGCGCGGATGCGCTCGAGTAGGTTCTGCCGGGCGATCGCGGCGGGGTCGGTCGGGCCGTGCGGCGTCGCCATCGGCGGCGGGGTCTTCGAGGCGTCGCCGGCCGACGTCTCCGCGGCGGGGTCGGCCTCCGGTTTGTCGGCCGCCGCGAGCAGGGCGTCCTCCGCGTCTACGAACCCGGTCTCCCCGTACATCGACTTGATCTCGCCCAGCTTCACCACACGCTCGAGCCGGAAGTAGGCGATCTCCTCGTAGGGGACGAAGAACGCCCGGCCCTCGTCGGTCGATCCCTGCTCGCGGCCCCGGAGCACGACGTAGTGCGACTCGAACCGGATGACCACGTCTACCGTGATCATCCCCTGCCCGCGGAGGATCAGGTTGATCTGGGGGTGGTACACCTGCGGGATCTTGCCGAACAGGTCCATGCAGTCTTCACGCCGCATCGTCGTCCTCGGGCGAAACGGAGCCGGCCTACGCACCGCGAACCACGACCAACGCCCGCGGCGGTGCCGTGAGCCGGCGGTACAACCACACCTGCGTCCCCGCCGCGGCGGCACCGCCGAAGCCGCAGATCACCCGCCAGTCCATCCAGCCGAGCCAGCACTCCAGCGGTGACATCGCGGAGTCGCCCGGGTTGCCGAGGCTGCCCGCAGCGGGGACGCTCACCACCCCCGCCGGTCGATCGTGCGCGTGTTCGTCGAACGAGCTCACGGTTATGGTCAGTACCGCGGTCAGTAGCAGCACGGCTGCGAGCAGCCCGAGCGGGGCTGCGGCCAGGGCCCACCCTTCGCGGCGGTAGGGCCGGAGAGCGCAGTCCTGGCCCATGCGACGCCACAGTTTCGTGAAACAGGAATCGGCCGCGTCGGCGGACTCGAACTCGATCCGCACACGGGTCGGGCCGGCGGGGCCGGCGTAGGCCAGCGTGACCGAATTCCGAAGCAGGTCAAGCGTCGCCCGCCCCACGCTCCGCAAACCGATTGTCGTCGCCAGCGGGCCGAACAGTTCTTCCAGGTCGTCGCCGAGTTCGGCCGCGGCCAGCACCTCGGGGCGGGGTGGGCCGCGGTCGGGCGAGAGAACCAACTGGTTGGCGGTGAGGACGATGAGGCCGTGCGAGCGAAGGGCCGGCGCGGCCCACACCCTGCGGCGCGTAGCGGGTATGGACGGATTCGGGTCGGCCGTTGGGGACAGGAGCATCGACGGTGGTCTCGGGCAGGCGGGCGGTTCGTTGCCCGCCTCAACCCGTAGCACCCGATTCGACTGCGGTCAAACTCCCGTCGGCTCAATCGCCCCCACCGCCACCACATCCCCCCCCGCCGCAACCGCCACATCCCCCGCCCCCGCCATCTCCGCCGCAACCGCCGTTGGCTCCTGTGCCGCACCCCGAGCCGCATCCGCCGCTCGACCCGGAGTGCGCTTGCCGTGGGTACCACGACCGCAGGAAGTCGTGAGCCGTGCCCGTCAGGACGACGGTCCCGAATAGGGCCACGGCCAAACCCACGTCGGCCCCAGCGGTGACCTTCTCGTTCAGGCTCCAGTGTCGGTCCCGGGTCCGGTGCAGCGCCGCCTCGCCCCGCCGCGTCAGTCGTGGAAGCTGCCAGAAAGCCATTACGATTCCGACGAGCAATCCGGCCCCGATCGACGCCACGAGATAGCCCACCGGCTTCCCGAGGGACAAGCCGGTCATCAGTCGCGGCACTCCGAAGACGAGGACCACGAGCAGCACGGGCAGAAAGGCGGCGCATCCGACCGCCCCGCGCCGCCCGTCCGATAGCGTGTAACCCTCGGATTCCAGCCGGGCGGCGTCGGTGGCGTACTTCGTCTCCACCGCCCGCCGGAGGGCGATCAGGTCCCCGCGCTTCACCGGTAAGTGGTCGAGCACGACCTGCTCGATCGGGCTGTACCCGCGAGACGAAACTCCCGCCGCCCGGTTCAGTACGCCCTGTTCATCCACCAGCGCCCCCGTGGCCGCGAGCCGGGCGACGGAGGCAACGGTCAGTCGCGGCGGCCCGCCGGCCAGGAAGGCGGACTCCTCCCAGCCGAGCGTGCGCTCCTCGTCGCCGGGCTGTGGTCCCGGCGACCGCAGGCGGGTGCGGATGAGCCGGCCCGCGATCACCGCGCCCAGTAGGGTCGGTACGAAGAACACCAGGAATTCTGACCCGACGAGGTCGAACGGGTTGAACCCGCCGTCGCACCCCGGCACGACCACCCCCAACACCACGAGTGCCGAGGTCAACTGAATCGCCCTCCAGACGGGCTGCTTTGGGACCACCCAGTTCCGGGCCGTATTGACAACGCGGTGTTGCAAGTCGATGCCGAAGCGTTCGGCGGCCGCTGGCCATACGTCCGACGGCGGTGTTTCGCCGAATGCCTCGCGGTACGAGGTGAGGGTGTGGGCGTACATCGCCAGGTGCTTCCGCTCCTCGGCCGGTCCGCCCTTCGTCGGCTCGTGATGCAGCGGCATGCCGAGCACGTGGCCGCAGAACCGCGTCCAGTAGCTGCGGGTGTACGTCAGGTGGAGGTGCCACGCTGCGTCCACGTCCTCTGACGGGCAAACCGGCCCGAGCCCGGCCGCGGCCAGGAAGGCGAACCGCTTGTACTCGCGGACTACGCGGTCGGCGTAGGGCCGGCTCCAGCCGTGCTCGCGTGCCAGCCGTGCAGCGAAGGGGAGAGCGGGGTCAGTCGGGCCATCGATCTCGAACGCGTCGACCCGAGCGAGGAGCGCGGCACGGTCGGGCGTCATGGGGCACCGTGGGTGTGGGGGTCGTCACTACAGGGTACTTCGTCCGCGGCCGGGAGTCGCGGGTGAAGACGTGATGAAGGCCGGGGCAGAGTTTCGGATTTCGTGTTTGGTCGAGTGGTTCCGCCGTCGGGCGCGGGCTGGTACGCTATCCCAGGGCGGCAACACGAAACTCCAAACACCAAGCCCAGCGCATGCCAACCATCATCGCCACCTGGCCGTTCGGGAAATTGGCCGTCGAGACGGGGCTCGCCCGGCTCCTCAAGGGCGAGCCGGCGCTCGACGCCGCCCTCGCCGGGGCGCAGGCCGTCGAGGACGACACCGCCGGCCGCACGTCCGTCGGGTTCGGCAGCCTCCCGGATCGCATCGGCCGGCTGACACTCGACGCATGCGTGATGGACGGCCGCACCCTGTCGTGCGGCGCGGTCGCCGGCCTCGAACACGTCCGCCACCCGGCCGCGGTCGCTCGCCGCGTGATGGAGAAGACCCCGCACATCTTCCTCGTCGGCGAGGGGGCGAAGTGGTTCGCACTCCAGGAGGGCTTCCCGCTGGAGTACCCGTACACCGTGGCCGCGATGCGCGAGTGGGAGGAAAAGCACCCGAACCGCAGGCCCGCGCCGCCGCCGAAGAAGGACGGCCCCGCCCCTCCGCATCAGGTGGACGAGGGGAACCACGACACCGTGACGGTGCTGGCACACGACCAGCGAGGCAACCTCGGCGGCGTGTGCACGACCAGCGGCCTGGCCTATAAGTTGCCGGGACGGGTGGGGGATTCGCCGATCATCGGGGCCGGGCTCTACGTCGACGACCAGGCCGGCGCCGCGGGCGCCACCGGCGTCGGCGAGGAGATTATCCGCATCGGCGGGAGTATGTTCGTGGTCGAGCAGATGCGGGCCGGGAAGTCGGCGCAAGAGGCGTGTGAACTGGCCTGCCGCCGTGTCAACGCAACTGCTGCCCGCCGGGGCGTGCATCCGGCGCAGGTGGCGTTCCTGGCGCTGGACCGGCAGGGTGTGCCCGGAGCGGCGTGTACCAGTCGCACCGACTTCGTGTATGCCGTGGGCCGCGACGGCCGTGTCGAGATGCTGCGGGCGAAGGAAGTGCCGCCGACGGCGTGACGCGTTAAACGCGAACACCCGGGGTTTTGGCCCCGGGCGTTCCATTTCGACACGACGGGCCGGCTACCGCACGCGGGTGGCTGTCGGGATGAGTAGCGGGTAGTTACGCCGGAACGTGTCCGGCGCCTTGATCGGGTTGAAGTTCGAGCCCGGCTGCGTCGGCCTTCCGAACGCCGCGTTCGTGACCACGGTACCGGCCGGGTGAGGTCGCACGAATCCAGTACCGAGCCGCAGCGTGCCCGCCGACGGGATGCTGCTTACGGTCACAATCTCGGCCTCCACACCGCTGCCGACGATGATCGAGTCGCCGGGTCGGATCTCCATCAGGTTGCCGTCGGCATACACCAGTACCGAATTCGTGCCGTTCGCCGTCCCGTTGGTAATCGTGAAGTCGGTGTCACCCTTGTTCGCGTTCGCGTCCAGCGCGACGTAGTACGGGACGTTCTGCATCGTCTGGCTGGTATAGTTCGTGTCCGGCTTCACGACGGCGCTCGACCGATCCACCACCGCCATGTATTGCTGCCGCATGTCGCCGGGCACCTCGCGGAACGCCTCGGCCCCGAGGTAGCTGCGGGTCACGTTCTGAGTCTTGCCCGTGTTGTCGGTCGCCACCGTCACCGTCTCCGCGCTCCCGGCCCGCACCTGGTGGTACACGATCGTGAGGTGAACGGTGAACACGTTGCTCACCGTCGTGGTGTTGTTGGCGATCTTCCGTGTCAGCTCGGCGTCCATGTAGGGGTGCGCCGTCGAGCCGTACAGCCGCGGTTGCCCGGTCACCGGCGTGACCGTCGGGTCGGCCCGGAAAATGGTGTCCTGCAACCCGGCCCCGCCAGGTGCGATCATCGCCGGGGTCCACGTCCCGGACGGCGGCGGGCGGAGCGCGTCTGCGCTGCCGAACGGCTTGAAGGGCCGGTCTAGCTGAGCAAGCCGGGCGAGGTAGTTCTTCGCCTCCGGGTCGATGTACGGGTCGGCGTCGTCCACCGTTTCGCCCGGGGCCGGCACCGTCCACTTCTGGTTGATCGCGTCCGTCAATTGCTGAGAGGTGTACGTCCGGACGCCGCTGCCCGGGGTGCCACCCGTGGTCGGCGAGGTGAACAGGCTCGTCCAGAGCTTGTCCGAGTCGGCCTGCGTGAACTCCTGGACCTTCCGCGGCTCCTGCGGGTCGGACAGTGCGTTCCAGATGCGGATGTCTTGCGTCGTGTTCACGTTCAGCTTGCCGTGGACGCGGCCGCCGGCGGGCACGCCGTACGTCCACGGCTTCACCCGCAGGTACTCCAGCCCGCGGTACAGGCCGTTGTTCGACCGGCCCCCCATGTCCACGGCGGAGCGGCCGTCGAGCGTGTACGGGTGGCCGGCGATCTGCTTGGCCGCGGCGGGGTCGGGAGCCACACCGAACCACGGGGCGAGGCCGACCTGCTTACGGACGTTCTCGTTCGTCGCCGCTGGCGGCTGGAGGAAGTAGTACGTCACCTCGTGCGGCTTCCCGGCCTGGAGCGTGAGGAGCTCCATCGGGCTCACGACCGACCGGTCCAGGTGGACGAGCCAGTCGTAGGGGGCCATCACTGTGTCCGTCAGCTTCGCCGGCGTGGTACCCCCGGCGGCGGGCGTGTACGTCGTCGCCGCCGGCGCCGTGGCGGACGTGCCGTTGTGCCGGCCGAGGGTGTGCTTCGGCTCGGTCATCGCGGCCGTCGTCGGTGCCTGATACAGACTCATCGACGCCGGGAACGAGTACGTCGGCAGCGCGGCCGCGGTGATGTCGTCGGGGTACGCGTGGGCGGCGTACGGCTGAACGCGGCCGAGGGCGACGCGGTCGGTGATGGGCACGCCACCCATCCCCGCCCCGTTTCCGTTACCGCTGAACGCCGCGTTGTTGGCCGGCACCCAGTCCATGGAGTCGACGGTGATGTACGGGTTCGTCGCCGTGTTCTCCGGCAGGTACGGGTTGGCCAGCCGGCGGAGGAGCACGACGTGCCGGCGGTACTCGTTGGCGGGCTGTTTCAGGTCGAGGTTGTTCATGTCGGAGTTCGGGACGACGTACTGGAGGCCCGGAGCCACGATCATGCCGTTCGACCAGGCCGGGGGCATCGGCTTGATGTTCTTCGGGTCGAACTCGGTGGCCGTCGGGGCACTCTTCACCTCGGACCCGACCACCACGACGCCCTGGGCCGCACTCCCGGCCGGGTCGTAGAGCCCGTTGTTGGGTTCCACTTCCGCGTTCTTGGGCGTCATGCCCGTGCCGTCGGTGGCGTCCTTGAAGGCGTAGTCGATGTCCTCGTCGCCCGCGGGGATGGACCCGGCGACGTTGGCGGGGTTGTAGCGGACGTCGTCGGCGAGCGTCTTACCCTTCTTCTTGCCGCGGGCGATGGTCAGCTTGTACGGCACCACGCCCGGCGCGGCGAAGTCCTTGATCACCACCTTGCCGGTGCCGAGGACGCCGTCCGGCGCGCCCGTCGGGATCGCCGGCGAGGTCGGGTTCATCAACTCGACCCAGAAGCGGGCGACGCCGTCGTCGTCCGAGCCCTTGCCCTGACCTTTGCCCTTGCCCTTGCCCTTCGGGCCGTTCGGGTCGTCCACGATTTCCGAGTACACCTCGTTGATGACCAGCCGCGGCACCTCCACGCCGAACACCACCCGCTCGCCGAACTTGGTCGGGTCGGTCATCGACGCCGCGGCGATGCTGGCGACGTTGGCATCCGTCGCGTAGCCGAGCACGTTGTTCGTCGAGTCGGTGCCGGACGTGGCCGGGTTCCACACGAACACGGTGGAGATGTCGTCGCCGTCGATGTAGTCCACGACGTTCGCCGCGATCTGCGCCAGGTAGCGGAGGCCGTTATAGCTGTCGGTGGTGGACGTCTCCGTCGGCAGCGTCACCTTGCCGTAGTCCTTCGACGTGGGGTCGGTGTCGATGCTGACGCCGCTGGCGCCGACGCCGAACACGAGGCGGACGAAGATGTCGCGCGCCAGGTTCTGCCGGTCGGCCCACGCCTTGTTGGCGCTCGCGGCGGTGATGTTCGTGGACGACAGCGGCGCGTTCGTCTTGTCTCGGTAGTCGGCCAGCGGGCGGTTCAAGTTCACGCCGCCGAGGCCGCCGTAGGCCCACGACTGCGACGAGAGCAGCCCGCTGTTCGACGCGTGCGCCGGGGCCGGCAGCGTCGCGGGCGGGTACGCGCCCGGCGTCTTGAACACGAACTCCGTGCCGCTCGTCTGCCCCTGCGGCATGGTTCCCGGCAGGTCGAGGCCGGCGCTCAGCGACGTGAACAGCATCCGCCGCGGGTGGGCCGGGTCCTGCCGGTACGTCGCCCCGGCCGGGAACGACCCGATCAGCGTGCCGCTCGGCGCGCCGGCCAGCTTGTTGAACGACATCTGCTGGTACAGGTCGAGCTCGCCGGCGTACCGCTGGCGGAGGCGGCGGGTTTCGGCGTGCGAGTACGTGTACCCGTACGGCATCGTCGTGGTGCCGCCGTTCGGGAGCGGGTTGAGCGGCTGCCCCTCGGGGAACGGCGCCCAGTCGGCCGGGTTGTACAGCGACGGGTGGTTCTGCGCCTTCTTGATGTCGGTGTTGTCGTCAAAGAACCCGGCCGCGTAGTTCGGCGACACCGCGAACGGGTTCGCCCCGGCGCCGAACGACGGCACCAGCACCGCCTTGCTCACGCCCATGGCGAGCGAGCCGGTCGAATCCCAGTTCACCTGCCCGTACTGTCCCAGGCGGCGGGCTGAGCGGTCGAACGCGGCCTCGGTGGCGATGGTCTTGTTGGCGTTGCGCGCCCCGGGCGAGCCCCACTTGCCGTACCGGGCCGACACGATCGTGCTGGCCTCGCCCTTGTTCGCCGTCGCCGACTCCAGGTTGATCTCCCACGGGCCGAACCCGTGGTACGAGGCGTGGTTGCCGGCGTCGCGGACGTTGCCGTGGGCGTTGACGTTCAGGAACCCGTCGGTGTCCGTGACCAGGACGGCGGCCAGCGGCTTGACCAGTTTGCCGCTACCCCTCGGCCACTCGAACGCGGTAGCCCCGAAGTCGATCAGGATGCTGTCGTTTTTCTGCACGCCGACGTTGCCGATCGAACTGAACACGTCGCCGGTGGTGCTGTTGTCGGCGTTCGGCCGGGGGTAGCCGATGATCGAGCCGTCACGAATCTTTTCGTCGATCTTGTTGTAAAGTGCGACGGCGTTGAACCCGGGGGCCTGGTAATCCGCCACCGTGGGGGCGTACCCCTTCCCCCAGGCGGCGGTCAGCTCGGCCGGGGTCAACTGGTCGATCGGGCGCGGGCGCAGAATTTTGGCCCGCCCCTCGGCCGTCACCCAGTCGGTGTTGGCGACGAGCACAGGGTCGGACGGGTTCCACGGGGCGAGGCGGCCGCCGAGCGGGGCGGGTGTGGGCGTCGTCTTGCCATTCAGCGTGGCCGGCCGGTCGTTGAACGCCCACGGCCGGAAGTACGACGGCACCATCACGTCGCCGGTGGCCGGGCTGACGCTCGCCAGGTAGAGGTTGTTCAGGTCCGGGTACGTGTACGGCGCGTTCTTCGGCACGTACTTCTTGCCCGTCATCGTCGCGTTGTTGGTCGGGTCGCTCGGCTGCGTCTTGGCCACCTCGCGCGGGCCGTCGCTGATCTCGGGGTCCACGACGTAGTACGCGCCGCCGACGTTCATCGCCGTGTTGTTCACCACCCGCGCGCGGTCTGAGACGGCACCGAGGGCGTTGTTCGTCGTCTTGGTCAAGTCCTCGTGCATGATTCCTGCGCCGCTGTACGGCGGGTTCAGCTGCTTCCCGGTGGGGCTGTCCTGCCGCCAGCCGTGGGTGCCGTACATGCCGCTGAGCAGGTCGTGGCCGCGCAACGAGTTCGTCACCTGGGCCGTCACGTCGGTCGGCGACGCCCCGAAGATGACGGAGGACAGCGCCAGCTCGGCGTCGTCGTCGAACGCCGGCGGGGTCGGCGTCATCTGCCCGTTGCGGTTCTCGCCTTCCTTGGCGTAGCGGGCGGCGACCATCTCGCCGTCCGAGTAGAAGACGAACGCAATGCCCACGACGGCGAAGATCGTCAGCAGGGCGAGCACGACGACGAGGATGGCGCCGCGGCGGGCGGCGGGCCGGCGGCGAGCGGTGGTCGGCCGATACATGGCGGCGGCTCCGATGGCCTGGGCGGTCGGGCGACGGGTACGGGTGCCGGGCCGGGCGCGGCCCGGGGCGGTTACAGGTCCTGGACGATCGTGATCTGCCGGCCCGTCTGCATCTTCGGGTCCCACACCCGGATGCGGACCTGGACGGCCCGCACGGTGATGACCAGCGGCGGCCGCTTCGCGTCCGGCGTGGCCGGGTCGTAGTTCGTGATCCAGTTCATGCTGGGGTCGTTCGTCCAACTGTCGTAGGTGTGCGTCCCGGCCAGCCCGCCGTTCGTCCACGACGGCAGCACGCGCGGCAGGGTGTCGAACGGGTGGTCGGTCTTCCGCACTTCGCCCTTCGCGGGCGTCGGGTTGAAGTCGTCCGGGTAGCGGTTCGGCTTCAGGGTCGGGTCGCTCGGCCCGTACGGCAGCAGGTCGTTGTCCGCCTTGGTGAAGCTCGACGGCGTCCAGTGGACCTGCACCTCGAACGAGATGACGTTCGACAGCACCGTGTCCTCGCCGGGCCGCGACGCCATCGGCGCGAGGATGTCGTCCTGCGGCGGCGTGCCCTGGAACGCGTACCCCGGGCCGACCTGATTCGTGGCCGACGTCCACTTGGTTCCGCCGAGCCGGTTCGACGGGTTCGTCAACTCGGCCAGCGTGCTGAGGTACGTCGTCGTCTGGTTCGGGCGGCGGAGGCTCAGGACCGCCTCGTCGGGGATGTTCGGCCACGGCCGGTCGCGGCGGTCGGTGTCACTGAGGGCGGCCAGCCGCTGCCGCCGGATCAGGCGGTGGAGGGTGGGGCCGCCGCCGAGGGCCGGCCCCATCGGCTCCAGGAACCAGGCCACCTCGGCCGCGATGGAGTGGTACGTCTGGCCGTTGGCCGGCACCGCCGCGCGGAAGTACTCGTCGTCCGAGTTGCCGCTCAGGATGCTCGTGAAGTGCAGGTAGTGCGTGGTGGCCAGGCCGGTCCCGGCACTCAACTGGTCCGCGTCGGGCAGGGGGTTCCCCGAGGCGTCGGTCTGGTACGTGAGCGGCGTGCTGCAGATGCGGAAGAACCCGTTCGTCGGCCTTCCATTCATTACCGTTCTCGAAGGAGTGCGGCGTCACGCCGGTGCCGTTGTCCTTCACTTCGTCAACCTGATCCAGACGAAATTTCGGCGAGCCGTCGGCGTCGAGCAGGAAGTTGGACGGCCTTCAGGTCGTCCTTCAGGGCCACGCCGGCGCCGCGGAGCTGGTCCATCATGTCGCCGGAACTCTTCATGTGCGGACGGTGTCGATGCCGAGTGAGAAGGCGGTCGCCATTACGGCCATGATGAGCACGCACACGGCGGCGGCGACCAGCAGTTCCACCAGGGTGAAACCGGGGCGGGCACGGCGGGCGGCGGTGGTCAGCATGATCCCCTCGCGGGTCGTGGCCGGGGCGGCGGCCGGGTCGGGGTGCGGGTCAATTCAGGTCGAGCGGGCGGTCGCGCACGAACACCTCGGCCAGGCCGGCGAAGTACGTGAAGCGGCGCTCCGACGCGGGCAACTGCGGGTCGCCCGGCTTCCAGCCGGTGTCCGCCTTCAGCGGTGTCTCCAACTCCACGTCAATCCCCGTGGCGGTCTCGGTCACACTCACGACGCGGTAGAAGTTCGCGTTCCGGACCCACACCTGCGCGCCCGGCGGCGGGTTGCCGGAGGAGCGGAACGGCACTACTACCGGCGCACCAGTGGCCGGCCGGTTGATCAGGGCAATGCTGCTGTCCAGGAGCCAGCCGCCGCGTTGCACGTTCGGTAGCGTGTTGGCCGCGTACGAGCCGGTGAACTGGAGCTTCGTCTCGCCGCGCTGTGGTACGTTCGGCATCTCCGGGACGGCGTAGGTCGGAACCCACACCGTCTCCGCACCAGCCGGGGCGTAGCCAGGGGCACGCTTGTCGAACAGCAACACCGTGATAGTCACTGGTGAGGTCGCGGTACCCGAAAGCCGCTGGACGAGCCACGTCCAGTTGTACCGCCCGTCGCGGTCGATCGTGCCGCCGACGGTCGCCGGCAGGCCGCTCGTTTCGTACCCGAGGCCGTCGAGCTGGGAGCAGATGCGGATGGCCAGCGGCTGCTGGATGCCGGGCGGCCGGTCGAGCACCGATCGGAGCGAGCGACGGCTCACTGCGGTCGTGTGGGGCGTTGTGGCACCGTCGCCGAAGCCGTTGTCGGCCCCGAACCAGGTGTTGGTTGCCTGCACGCCGCCGACATCAGTGGTGCCGCCACGGGCCTTGAACCCAATCGGGTCGATCAGCACCGGGTAGCTGATGCTGCCGCCGCTGTCGTCACCCACGAAGTAGTTGCTGAACGTCTTCTTCGGGTCCGGGCTGCTCAAGGCCTCGTAAAAACCCTCGCCGCCCGGCGGTGCGGGCGTCAGCCGGTTCGGTATCGAGTCGATCCGCTCGCGGACGTAGCTGCGCAGGAAGGCGTCGGCCTGCGCCGCGCCCTGCGTGCAGCGGTCGTCCCGGAAGGCCTGCGCCATATTCAGCGCGCCCAGCGGGAACAGCGTGAGCACGGCGATCGTGCCGATGCCCATGATGAACAGGGCGACCAGCACCTCGGTCAGCGACAGCCCGGGTCGGCGGCTCATGGTCGTCTCCGGTCGCACGGTCGGGGCGAAGGTCACGGGGAGCTCGAGTCCTTTGTCGCCAATGCGTAAGGTCCGAACTGCGCGATAGGTGCCGCGTAGATGCCGGTGGCGTTCGGCCAGTTCACCGGGAACACGCCGAGGGCTCCGGTCTTGGCCTTGATCGCCACCAGCTGCTGATCGCCGCCGATCTCGAACTGGAACTGGTTGCCGTAGTCGAACGCCGCGGCCAGGTTTCCCGCGTTCGGCAGCACCGGCCGCATGTCCAGCGGCTTGCCGGTGGTCGGGTTCGTCTTCGTGTAGTCCCGGACCCACAGGTAAATCATCCCGGCCGAGACCGGGTCCACGACCTGCCCGCTCGGCGCGAACATGACTTCGAAGTCGATCGGCTGACCGTTCACCACCCGCGCCCCGGGGAGGCTGACGAAGGCGTTCAGGTCCACGCACACGTTCTTCGGGAGCGGGATGTTCGGCTCGCCCAGCAGCGCCCGCGACCTCGGCTCGATGGCGAACCGGTACACGCGCTCCGTGGTGCCGGCCCCGATCAGGCTGTGCGGCTGGCGGTCCAGCACCACCGTCCAGTTCCTCGAACTGCCCTGCTGCGTCAGCCGGAGGATCTCGAAACGCTGGGTGCGGCCGAACGCGTCCGGCCCGAGCACCGGGCAATACAGCTTCGGAAACCAGCGGGCGGCCAGGTCGTTCTGCATCACCAGGATCGCCTCGGACAGCGGGTCGAGGTTCACCAGCGTGCATGTACTCGTGGTCGGGTCGAACTCGACGTAGGCGTCGTTCGGCCCGGTGAGGCCGAGCGGGTTCGGCACGATGGTCGGGGCGGCCTCGATGTACTGCATCTCGGTGCTGAGCAGCGCGCCGTACACGAACCCGCTGGCGTCCACGCCCGACAGTCGCGACGGGTCGCTCAGGCCGCTGTCCAGGATGAACCGGATGCCGCGGCCGTTGTTCTCGCGGGTGGCGCGGGCCTTGGCGATCATCAAGTGCTGGCGGATCGTCGCCGCCGCGTCCGTCGTCCGGTCTTGTTCCACGATCGACGGGAGGACGGCGGCGCTGATCGCGGCCAGGACGACGATGATGGCGATGGCCACCAGCAGCTCGACGAGTGTGAACCCGGCCCGGCGGCCGGAGCGGTGCCGCGTCATGGTCGCTACTCCTTGTTCCCGTCGCGGAGGACCCGGTAGCCGTACGTGTTGTCGTTGTCGTTCGGCGGGCGGAAGGCCAGGTGCTTCTGGCCGTCCGCCTGGTCCCGGCTGTCCGGCCCGGCCGAGATCGCCGTGGCGATGCGGTTGCGGCCGTCGAACGTCTGCCCGTTCAGGGGGTTGAACA
The DNA here is from genome assembly GCA_046350095.1 of Gemmataceae bacterium. GTDB lineage: Bacteria > Planctomycetota > Planctomycetia > Gemmatales > Gemmataceae > Urbifossiella. The sequence continues at coordinate 515,957 of JAXMBA010000004.1, read as the reverse complement.
CCACCGCTTCAGCCGCGGCCTTGATGGGGCTCGGGGTCATCGTGTTCGGCACGCGCCACAACTTGAGTTTGCCGCGGTCGTCGAGCGGGTCGTCCATCGGGTCCACGCCCTTCTGGAGCATCGCCGTGTTGCGCCCACGGCTGTACTCGGGCGAGTTCAGCTCGGGGCTCTGATAGAACCGCTTGAACGCGACGTAGTTGTTGAACCCGTCCTTGAACGCCGGCAGCGACAGCCCGCCGATGTTGAGCGTCGTCTGTGCCCCCTGCATCGCATCGTCGATGGAGAAGTTGGCCCCCCGGGCACCCTTGCCGAGGATGATGTAAAGCAGTGCCGCCGACTCCTCCTCGGGCTGCCCGGTGGCTGCGGAAGTCTGAATCTCCTTGAATGCCGAGGACTTCGGGATGATCACCGTCTCGCCGTTGCCGCTGAGCCGCACGTCGGTCCGGGCCTCGGCGAAGCTCTCGGGCATCTCGCGGCGGAGGTTCAGGAACATCCACAGCGCCTCGGCCCGGTCCACGTCGCCGTCGCAGATCGTCACCATCTTCACGAAGTCCGGCTGCTTGTTCGCCGTGGGGTAGGTCCGCCGGTCGTCGCGGCACTTGTCGCAGATCACCTTCCACTGGTTGTCGATGGCCTTCTGCAGCTTCACGAGCGTCTGCGTGGTCACGCTGGTCTGGGCGCCCTCGCGCACCTTGCCGATGCCGGCCGCGATGAGCGCGGCCAACAGGGCCAGGATGGCGATGACCACCAGCAGCTCGACCAAGGTGAAGCCGGCCCGGCCGGCCCGGCGCTGTCCTCGGCGCATGGGTGTTCCTCCGGTCGGGGGTTATTTCTGGCTGATCAGCTTGCCGTTGCCGTTGAAGTTGGCGATGTCGTCGGCCCCGGCCATCCCCTCGGCGTACGCCCCGGAGCCAGGCGTCCAGCCCAAGCCGCCCGGGCCGAAGCCGAAGGTGTTCGGCGTCGTCGGGTCGTCCTTGCCGTTCGAGCCGGCCGAGATGATCTGGAAGCCCTTCGGCTCCAGGTATTTGCCGGGCGAGCTCTGGTATGGGGTCACCGGGGTGCCGTTGAACGCGAAGCCCTGCTCCACGGTGTAAGCCCCGGTCTTGGGGTCCGGCGCCTTGTACGTGTTCACGTAGGGGTTGAACGCGAAGTAGGCGTAGGGCGAGCCGAAGGCGTCGAGCAGCGAGGAGAACCGCTTGTCCGCACCTGCCACTGCTGTCCCCGGGGCGTAGCGCTTAGCCGGGAACGTCAAGAACGGCCCGATGCGGCTTTCGGTCGAGCCGACGGCCACCTTTGTGAATGGGTTCGTCCGGTTCGTCGAGAAACCCTGGAAATCGGTCACATCGCCACCTGTCAGGAAGAACACAAGCGTCTGGTTGCAGTCGAGGTCGGCGTCCGGCAGGCCGGTGGTCTCAGTTTTCACGCCGGTACAGCCCGGCAACTGCGGCCACACCTGCTTCAGGTACACCGCCTCGGGCTCGTTCCCGGCGTAAAGGCTCCGCAACCGGAACAGGCCGCCGCCGGTGCCACCTGCGCCGCACGACGGGATGTAGCCCACGTTCATCTTCGACTTGTAAGTGCTGATTGCGCTGGCGATCTGGGCGATGTCGGAACTCACCGTGGCGTTGTCGGCCGCGGTTTTGACCTTCACGACGGTGACGACGAGCAGGCTCGCCAGGACCGCAATGATGGCGATGACCACCAGAAGTTCGACCAGCGTGAAGCCCCGGCGGGGGGCGGCGTGCCGGATCATGGCATCTCCTTGTGCGGATGGGGCGGGGGGGAGCCGAACTGTAGCTCACCCCCGCCGGCGCGGCCCCGTTACTTGCTCAACCCCTCGAGCAGCTTGATCAGCGGCAGGAACAGCGAGATCACGATTGCCCCGATGGTGAAGCCGAGGAACACGATCATGATCGGCTCCAGCAGCGAGATTAGCGACTTCACCAGGGTGTCCACGAGCTCGTCGTAGAAGTCCGCCACCTTGTAGAGCATCGTGTCCAGGTCGCCGGTCTCCTCGCCGACCTCGACCATGTTCGTCACCATGTCGTCCACGAGGCGGCTCTCGCGGAGCGGGTCGGCGATCGTCTCGCCCTCGCGGATGCTCTCCAGCACCCGCTGGAACATCCGCTCGAAGACGGCGTTGTTGGCCGTCTCCTTCACGATGTTGATGGCCTCCAGGATCGGCACGCCCGAGCTGATGAGCGTGCCGAGCGTGCGCATGGTGCGCGACACGATCGTCTTCTCGATCAGGTCGCCGAGTACGGGCACCCAGAGGAGGGCTCTGTCGAGTGCGTACGTTCCGGCTCTGCTCAAGCGGATGAGCTTGATGAGCAGGTACACGCTGAGGGGGAACATTGGGATCGTCCACCAGTAGTCGCTCATCCAGGTGCTCACCTTGATGAGCGTCTGGGTGGCCCACGGCAGCGTCAGCCCGAACTCGTCGAAGATCTTCTTAAACTTGGGGATGATCGCCACCATGATGAAGGTGAGGATCGCCACCGCGACGAAGATCACGACCGCGGGGTACACCATCGCCCCGATGACCTTCCGCTTGAGAGTCTGCCCCTTTTCGAGGAACTCGGCCAGGCGCTGCAGAATCACCTCGAGCGCGCCGCCGGCCTCGCCGGCGCGGACCATGTTGACGTACAGCCGGCTGAACACCTTCGGGTGCCGGCCAAGCGCCTCGGACAGGCTGGAGCCGCTCTCCACGTCCTCGACCACGTCGATGAGCGAGTTCTTGAGCACCGACGGCTTCATCTGCCGCTCCAGGATGCGGAGCGACCGCAGCACCGGCAGGCCGGCGTCCTGGAGCGTCGAGAGCTGTCGGGTGAAGGTGACCAGCTGCTTCTGCGAGACGCCGCCGATGGTGAACGTCTTGCGGCTCTTGCCGGTCTTCTGCTTCTTCTTCCCCTTCTTGCCGCCGCCGGTGGCGGTGAGCTTGGTGACGAAGTAGCCCTTGGCCTTGATCTTCTGCGACGCCTCTTCCTCGTTGGTCGCCTCGATCGAGTCCTTCACCTCCGCCCCGGAGGTGTCCATCGCTTCGTACTTGAAAGTCGGCATTGCCGCCTCCGGGTGCGAGTCCGCCGCGTCGGTCCGTAGTGCCGGGCGGTCTTGAATGACGCCCCGGCGGTCGTGTCGATTTCAGGCTCGGGCTAATCTTCCATGACGGTTTCGCGCACCACCTCGTCGAGCGTGGTGACGCCGTTGAGCAGCGCCTCGATGCCCGACTCGCGGAGCGTCTGCACGCCCAGCTTGCGAAGGTAGGTCTTCATCTGGTCGGTGCTGCCGCCGCGGCTGATCATGTCGCGGATGTTGTCGTCGATCAGCATCAACTCGTAGAGGCCGGTGCGGCTCTTGAAGCCGAGGTTGTTGCACTTGGCGCACCCCTCGCCGTAGTAGAACTGCTTCCCGGCCATCGTGTCGGGGGCCACCGCCAGTTCCATGATCTGCTCGCGCGTCGGCGTGTACGGCGTCTTGCAGGCCTGGCAAATCTTCCGAACCAGCCGCTGGGCCTGGATCGCCTCCACGCACGCGGTGATGAGGAACGGCTCGACGCCCATGTCGCGGAGCCGCGTCACCGAACTCGGGGCGTCGTTCGTGTGCAGCGTGCTGAACACCAGGTGCCCGGTGAGTGACGCCTGGATGGCGATCTGGGCCGTCTCCAGGTCGCGGATCTCGCCGACGAGGATCACGTCCGGGTCCTGCCGCAGGATGGCCCGCAGCGCGGCCGCGAACGTCAGGTCGATCTCGTGGTTGATCGGGCACTGGATGATGCCGTCGATCTCGTACTCGACCGGGTCCTCGGTCGTGATGATCTTGGTTTCCAGGTCGTTCAGCTCGGACAGGGCCGAGTACAGCGTCGTCGTCTTGCCCGACCCGGTGGGGCCGGTCACCAGCACGATGCCGTTCGGCTTCTTGATGACCTGGCGGAACTGGGTGAGGATCACCGGCGGCATGCCGATCCGGTCCAGGCTCAGGCCGACGGCCGACTTGTCCAGCACCCGGATGACGGTGCTCTCGCCGAACAGCGTCGGCAGCACCGAGACGCGCATGTCGATGCGGTTGCCGCCGAGGTTCAGCTCGATCTTGCCGTCCTGCGGCAGCCGCCGCTCGGCGATGTCGAGGTTGGCCATGACCTTGATGCGGCTGGCGATGGCGGTGGCGAGGTGGCGCGGCGGAGGCACCATCTCGTACAGCACGCCGTCGCACTTGTAGCGCATCTTGTACTCCTCTTCGAACGGCTCGAAGTGGATGTCGGACGCCTTGTCGCGGATCGCCATCAACAGCACCATGTTGATGAGCTTCCGCACCGGGGACGAGTTCGCCAGCTCGATCGCGTCGTCCAGGTCGATGCTCGTCTCGCGCCGCATGGACGCCGCGCCGATCGTCGGGTCGCTCTCCAGCTCGGCGAGGAGCGTGGTCATCGACTCCTCCTTCGAGGTGGAGTACGCCCGCTCGATCAGTCCCTCGATCTGCTTCGCCGGCGCGAGCAGCGGCGTGACGGTGGGGATGCCCAGCAGGTTCTTCAGGTCGTCCATGGCCTGAAGGTTGTTGGGGTCGGACATCGCCACGGTGAGGACGTTCTGCTCGAACGACACCGGGCACAGCCGGTACAGCTCGGCCATCTGCTTCGTGACCAACTTGACGGCCTCGGGCGTCGGCTTCGTCTCCTCGACGTTGGCGACGCGCATGCCGTGCGCTTCGGCCGTGGCTTGGAGCAGCTGGTCGTCGTTGGCGAGGCCGCGCTCCTTGAGGATGTCGGTGAGCGTTCCTTCGGTGACGCGCATCTCCTCGTAGATCGACTCGAGCTGCGCCTCGTCGAGGGCCCCGAGGTCCACGAGCTTCTGCCCGAGGAGCTTGGTGTTGGCGTCGACGTGCGTGAACTTCGGCTTGGGCGCGACCGGCTTCCTGGCGGGCGGTTGAGTCGCGGCGGGCGGCTTCGCCGGGACGCCCGGCCTGGCCGGCTGGGCTGGCTTGCCGGTGCCCTGCACGGGGATGCCAGGCTTGGCGGGGCCGGCTGCGGGCTTTGGCGCCGGCTGCCCCGGCTTCGGCGCGGACTGACCGTTCCCCGCCGCCGGCGGCTTCTGGCCGGGCGTGGCGGGCGGCATCGGCTTCTTCGGATCGTTCGGGGTCGGGGGCATCGTGCGTCTCTGGTTCGGGATGAGGGTTCGGGGCCGATTCAACGACTACCGCCGCCGCCGGGGGCCGTCGTCGTCGTCGTCATCGTCGTCCTCATCCTCATCGTCGTCATCCTCCTCGTCGTCGTCGTCGTCGTCGCCCTCCTCGTCGTCGTCCATCAGGCCGCGCTCGGCCTGGGCGATCTTCGCGGCCAGCTCCGCCGGGTTGGCGGCCTTCAGCAGTGCCTCTTCCTTCTCGATCAGGTCTTCGCGCCACATGCGGAACAGGCAGTCGTCGAGCAGGAACATGCCGTGCTTGCGGCCGGTCTGCACCGACGAGTTGATGCGGTAGGTTTTGTTCTCGCGGATCAGGTTGCGGATGGCGGGCGTCACCACCATCATCTCGTAGGCCGCGATGAGCCCCTCCGGCTTCTTCGGCATGAGCGCCTGCGACAGCACTCCGATGAGTGAACCGGCCAGCTGCGTGCGAATCTGGTCCTGCTCGTTCTCGGGGAACACGGTCACGACGCGGTCCACCGTCGAGGCGGCGCCCGACGTGTGGAGCGTGCCGAACACCAGGTGCCCGGTCTCGGCGGCTTCGAGGGCCGCGCGGATGGTTTCCAGGTCGCGCATTTCGCCGACCAGGATGGTGTCCGGGTCCATCCGGAGGGCGCGCCGGATCCCCTCCTTGAAGTCCGGCACGTCGATGCCGATCTCGCGCTGGTTGACGGTGCTCTTTTTGTGCTTGTGGTAGTACTCGATCGGGTCTTCCAGCGTGATGATGTGCCGGTCGTAGTTGTCGTTGAGGAAGTTGATCATGCTCGCCAGGCTCGTCGTCTTCCCGGACCCGGTCGGGCCGGTGACGAGAATCAGCCCGCGGGGCCGGACGATCAACTGGCGGATGACTTCCGGGGTCCGCAACTGCTCGAACGTGAGGAACTGGCTCGGGATGCGCCGGAGGACCATGCCGATGGTCCCCTTCTGCTTGAAGACCGCCACCCGGAACCGGTAGCCGTCGACGTACTCGATGGCGAAGTCGGCACCGCCCTTCTGTTGCAACTCCTGCTGGCAGCGGTCCGGCGTGATGCTCTTCATCAGGCCGGTAGTGTCGTCGTTGTCGAGAACCTTGGCGTCGAGCTTCCGCATCCGGCCCTGGTGGCGGACGACGGGGGGCTGCCCGACGCTGATGTGCAAGTCGCTGGCTTTGATCTGAATGACCGTCGCCAGCAACTTCTCCATGGAAACTGCCACGGAACCCTCGGCCAGATTCTGGCCTTTCGAGCGGACGACGACGCGAATCTCGGACGTGCGGCTTCCGACCGACAGCAATCAGACTGGCTCCCAACCCTTTCGTCGGGCTGCCGCATTATCCGCTGGCGTCGTCGTCTCACCAAAACTGGGACGGCATCGTGCCAAAGTCACCCCGCCATCATTGCGGAGCATACGGAACAACTGTATACTTCTGTCGCCCGTCAAGCTTCTGGCCGGTTCATTCAGTGGGCGTCCACGGTCAGTTGCTCGGCGTGGCAAGTGCTGAGCACTTCATCCGCGGTCGTGGTTCCCTTAAGAATTTTCAGGCAGCCGTCTTCCAGCAACGTCCGCATGCCGCCGGCGCGGGCCTTACGGCGAATCTCCTGTGTCGGAGCCTGAGCGAACGTCAGTTCGCGGATCACGGAACTCATCTTCAACATCTCGAAAATGCCCTGTCGGCCGCGGTAACCCGTCTGGCGACAGTGGTTGCAGCCGCGGCCTTTCATCGGCGTGGCCTTGGCGATCTGCTCTTGCGAGATGCCTGCAGCACGCAACTCGTTGGCGGGCGGCATGTACGGCTCCTTGCACTTGACACAGTTCACGCGCACAAGCCGCTGCCCCATGATCGCAATCACGGAGCTGGCGATCAGGAATGGCGGTACGCCGATGTCCGCCAGGCGCGTCACGGCGCTGGGCGCGTCGTTCGTGTGGAGTGTACTGAAAACCAAGTGTCCGGTCAGCGAGGCTTGAACGGCGATTTCCGCGGTCTCTTTGTCGCGAATTTCACCCACGAGAATAATGTTGGGGGCCTGCCGCAGCATCGCCCGAATGATGCGGGCGAAGTCGAGCCCGATCCCGTGCTTCACCTCCACCTGGTTGATGCCGGGGAGGTAGTACTCCACGGGGTCTTCCGCGGTGATGATCTTCCGGTCGGGTCGATTCAGTTCGTTAAGCGCCGAGTAGAGCGTCGTTGTTTTCCCCGACCCTGTGGGGCCGGTGACCAGGAAGATGCCGTTCGGTCGCTTGATGATCTGCTGGAAGCGGATGTAGTCCTCCTCGGAGAAGCCGAGGTCTCGGATGTTCACCTGAATGTTGCCCCGGTCCAAGATGCGCATCACGGCCGACTGACCGTGGACCGACGGCAGCATGCTAACACGAAGGTCGAAGTGCTTTCCTTGAATCGACATCTTGATGCGGCCGTCCTGTGGGCGGCGCTTCTCGGAGATGTCGATGCTCCCCATGATCTTCAAACGCGAGAGCAGCGGGGCGAGTAACCGCCGGGGGGCGGCGTCGCGCTCGACGAGAACCCCGTCGATGCGGTAGCGAACCCTCACACGGTCGGCAAACGGTTCGATGTGGATGTCAGAGGCCCGCAGATTGACAGCCTCTTGAATGACGAGGTTGCAAAGTTTGACCACCGGGGCGTCCGACTCCTCGGCGCTGGCGAGGCTGGTGATCGACTCCGTCTGCGTGAACTCGATGGCGGTGTCGGTGAACTCGACGAGCATGGAGTCGACCGACTCGGTTTCCGTCTGCCCGTAGTTCTTGTTGATGGCCTCCTGAATCTGTTCCTGGAGGGCGAGCACCGGCACCACGTCCTTGTTCAGAATGAACTGGAGCTTCTGGATGGTTTCGTAGTTGGACGGGTCTGCGGTGATGATCTTGAGGACGTTCCCCTCCAGGGACAGCGGCAGCACGACGTTTTCGCGGGCCACCGACTCGGGGACGAGTTCGGTGACGGCCTTGCTGATCTCGGCCTCGTTGAGGTCGATGAACTGAACGCCGTAGTGCTCGGCGACGGCGTTCATCACCTCGGTGGTGTTGAGCGTCTGGAGCTTGATGAAGGCGTCCTGCAGCTTGATGCCGGTGCTGGCGGCGAGGCTCTCGGCCTCGGCCAGCTGGTCGGGGCTGATGAGCTTCCGCTTGATGAGCACGTCGGTGAAGTCGCCGCGGGCCTTGGCCATGGCTGCTCCTACAAGGGTGGTTGCGCCGCTGTGCGGCGCGGCGAGCGGGGCCGGGGGAACGAGGGCGGTGCTGGTCGGTGTCGGGCGACGATGACGTAACCCACACCGGATCGGGGCGGAGAGCGCCCGGGAACGATGATGAATGCCGAATGAATTTACTGTGGCAGAACGCCGGTGCGGCTTCAAGCAAAAAGTTCCCCGAAGGCACTGCGGGGCGTTGCAGCTATCATGTTCCCACCCACCGCCCGGAGGCCGTCCTGTGGCCCGCGTCCGCCTGCCCCTCCTCGCGTTGCTCCTGGCGGCGGTTCCCGCCCAGGCCGTGATCCTCCGCCTCGTGTCCCTTCAGGAGGTGCTCGACGGCGAGCAGCTCATCTTCGTTGCGGCCGTCGACTCGGTGCTGCCGGACCGGCCGGCGCTGGTGTTGAAGCTCGACGAAAAGTTGAAGGGGGAGCCGCCGTTCGACCGGCTGCCCGTGAACATGACGGGCGACGACGAGGCCAAGAAGGGGGATCACACCAAGCTGATGTTCGAGCGGCTGGACCCGGGCCGCAAGCTCGTGGTATTCGCCAGCAAGAAGGGGAAGCGCTACAACGCGATGGCCTTCACCGACGGCACGTGGTTCTCGATACAGGGAGCTGTGGACGACGACGGCAAGACGGTCCGCTGGGTGTTCCTGCACGGGGAGCCGTACCTGCGGCGGACTTTCAAAGGTACAACGGCCGAGTTGCGTCAGGTGTGCGTGGACGGCCTGGCGAAGAAGGCCGCCCCGCCGGCACCGAACGAGAAGGAAGCACCGGGTTTCGGGCCGCCGGCGAAAAAAGGGGGTGCCCTCGATCGGAGCCCCGGAGAGGCGGCAGTCCGTAGCCGAGGGTTTGAACCCCGCGACAGGCTTACGGGGCAGAAGTCCGGGGCCGTCTCGTGGCCGTTGTTCGGCGTCATCCCGTCGATCGCCCTGATCGGTCCGCTGGCGATCATCGCGGCGCTGTTCCCCGGCACGGCTGCGAGCATGGCCGTCGCCGTGAAGCGGTGGCGGGCGTTTCTTGTGGTCGCAAGCGTGAACAGTACCGTCGCCCTGGTCTATTGGCTCTGTCGGGAACAGGGGTGGTTGCCCGAGTGGTGGGTGTTCACGTACCAGGGGTTCACGCTTCTCCTCGTCGTGGTCACCTTCGGCGGCATGGTTTGGGCCGACCGCCGCTACCGGCGGTTCGCGGGTTTAGACCCCGCCGCGACGGCGACGCCGACCCGCAAGGAACTCGGCGTGCTCCTCGGGCTTGTCGCCGTGATCGGGTTGCTGGTCGCGTCCGTGCGGTTCTTCGGGCCGTGGAGCATGGCGACCGACTTCCCGATGCGCGAGTTCGCGTTCATCGGTGTGTCGCTACTGTTCGCCGCCGGGTACGTTACTTACCGCCGGCTGACCGCGGCCCACGACCTCCGTCCTGATGGCACCGAGCCGCCGATGCGGGTAGGTGTGTCGGGCGAATTCGCCGGGCTGTCCGCACTCTTCACGGTCACCCTCATCTCGGCCCTGATTGGTGGCGTGCCGACCTCGACGGCGCCGCCCTCCCCGGAACTTGCGGGCGGCGCCGTGAAGCTACTCGACGTGCAGGTCTATGAGCTTCCGGACGTGAATCAGGTCATGTCGTCGGTGACGGTGGTCGGCGACCGGTTCTACGTCGGGGCCGCGAAGTCGGGCGGGTTCGGCTCCGACGGGTTTGTCTTTGCCCTCGAACGCGTCAGCAAACAGGTGGCGTGGAAGTTCGCGGCCGACGGCGACCTGCTGCCGGTGTACTGCACGCCGACCGTGACCGGCGGCAAGGTGTACGTCGGCGAGGGGCTCCACACCGACAAAGGGTGCCGGTTGTTCGCCCTCGACGCCGCGAGCGGCAAGACCGCGTGGGCGAACCCGTTCACGACGTCGAGTCACACCGAAGGCCAACCGCGGCTGTCGAACGGTAAGCTGTTCTTCACCGCCGGCGACGACGGCCTGTTCTGCGCGGACGCCGCCACGGGCGCGAAGGTGTGGCAGTTCGCCGGCAAGGAACAGATGCTACACATCGACGGCGCCCCCGCGGTCAGTGGAAAGCGGGTCTTCCTCGGCAGCGGGTTGTACACCCTCGCCCGAGTAGCTGTTGACGCCGACACGGGTAAGGAATTGTGGCGGCGCCCTCAGGCGTACCGGTCATTCGGGCCGCCGCTGGCGACTGGGGAACACGTCCTGTACGGCATTGGCACCGGGAACATGACGAACGACACGTTCGCCTACGCCGAGGAGGGCACCCCGGCCGAGGCGGCGCCCGGCGGTGCCGTCGTGTGCGCGAGTGTGACCGACGGCCACACCGTTTGGGAGGCAAAGCTGCCAGGGTCGGTCCACACCCCGCTCGCGGCCGACGCGCTCTTCGTGTACGCCGCCTGTCGCGACGGCTCGGTCTACTGCTTCAACCGCGCCACCGGCGCCGTGTGGTGGTCGGTGTCGCTGGGCAGCACGTTCACCGCCGGGCCGGCGGTCGCGGCCGACGAGCAGGGTAGGCCGACGGCCGTATACGCGGCCACGCCGGAGGGCCGCATCGCCTGCTTGAATCCCTACACCGGCAAGGCTTACTGGGTCCGCGAAGTGGCGGAGCAGGGCGGCCGGCGCGTCACCGAACTTTACTCGACGCCGGCCGTGGTGCAGGACGGGCGGCGGCGGTCGGTGTACGTCGGGGCGCAGCTCGAATCTCGGACGCGGACCAAGTCGGCGGCAGTGTTCCGGTTCGACGACGAGACGGGGGACTGACCGGCCCTATACCAACCCCACCCACGGAGCCTTGCGATGCCCAGCCCCGAGACGCGCGTCCAGGAACTGCACCTCACCCTGCCGCCTGCCCCGAAGCCGGTCGCGGTGTACAAGACTGCCGTACGCCACGGCAACCTGTTGTACGTGTCCGGCCACGGCCCCCTGAAAGCCGACCGCTCCCTGATCACCGGCCGCGTCGGCGACACGCTCACGCCCGATCAGGGGAAGGATGCCGCCCGCCAGGTCGGGCTCGCAGTCCTGGCCACCGTCCGCGAGGCGCTCGGCTCGCTCGACAAGGTTAAGCGAATCGTCAAGACGCTGGGTTGGGTCAACTGCACGGCCGAGTTCACCGGTCAGCCGGCGGTCATCAACGGCTTTTCGGAGTTGATGAAGGACGTGTTCGGCGACGACGCCGGCGTCGGGGCGCGGAGTGCGGTGTCTGCGCACACACTGCCGGGGGGCATCGCGGTGGAAGTGGAGTGCATTTTCGAGGTGGAGTAGCAGTATCCCGGGAAAACTAACGCCGAGAAACGCGACGGGTCCGGCACCGGGTGTACCCGGTGCCGGACCCGTTCTTGTCTTCCGGACTCCCGAATCCAGCCCCTGCTAGATCAGCTTCAACACAACGTCCGCAGCGGTAGTCTCGGTGGCGAAGCGGGCTCCCACGAACCGGGCCAACTTCTCCGCCCGGGCGCTCGCCTCGCCGACCAAAATCACCCGCATCTTCGGCCGCATCAGCCGGAGTTTGGCACACGTCAGGTAGCCGCTCTCTCCCGCAGCCTCGACCGGAAGGATCACGGCGGTCGGGTTCTTGCGGGTGGCTATTGCGTGCAGCTCATCCAGAGCGATGGCGGTGCAGACGTCCATACCTCGGGCCAGGAACCGCTCGGCCGTCCGAGCCGCAAACCCGGCCCCGCCCCCGACGACCACCCGGGCCGGACGCTTGCGCGGGGACGCTAACCCACACCCGCCGGGACTGCCTAACACGTTGCTACTCACAATCGCCTCCCAACCAAAAGTCTGCCGACCTGTAGCAGACACGTCGTTCACGAAGATGTTCTCTCCCGGCCCCCGGAACTTGCGCGCGGGCCGCCGGATTTCTCCTTGCCTCTGCCGGAAGTGCCGGCTAGAACCGACCTTCCGGTGAGATACCGCCCCGGCTGTGAGGTCTTACAACGCGGGGCGAATGGGGTAACATACGGGTCGTCGACCGGGCCGTCGAGGTCGGTTGCCGGCGGCCCGCGGTTCGCCCGTCCCGGCTACCTTTCCCGGAGCGCGCACATGGCCAAGGCCCGCATCTCGATCGGCACCTGGGCGTACCTGTTCAACCAGGAAGTCCCCACGAACGATTTCCACCAGATTCTCCACAAGCTGCAAGACCTCGGCTACGACGGCGTGGAGCTTGGCAGCTTCGGCCCGCACCCCAGCCCCGCGACCCACCCCACGAAGGCGAGCCGGGCCAAGCTCCGCAAGGAAATCGCCGACCACGGCCTGGCCCTGTCCGGCATCGCCGTAGACCTCTGGGCGTTCAAGACGCCCGGCACCTCCATCATGGACGAGATCCCGGCCGCTTATCTCACTGCGTTCCTCGGCTGGTGCGTGTTCGCGTCCGAGCTCGACGCCAAGACCATCCGCGTCGATACGGTGGTGGCCCCGAACTTCTTCGAGGCCGACGCCGAGGGGCAAAAGATCGGCGCCGAGAAGGGAATGGAGCGGTTCGTCAACGTCTGGGACAAGAGCAGCAAGATCGCGGCCGACTACGGACTCAACGTGTGCTGGGAGTTCGAGCCGGGGTTCGCTTTCAACAAGCCGTCGGAAATCGTGAAGCTGGTTGACGGCGTCCGGGCGAAGGGGAACCCGAACTTCGGCGTTCTGTACGACACCTGCCACGCCCACATGTGCGCGACCGTAGGGGCGAACCAGACCGGTACCAAAGAGACGCTGCCGGGCGGCGAGCTGGAGCTGCTGGAGAAGCTGAAGGGGAAGGTGACGCACATCCACCTCATCGACTCCGATAGCAGCCTGAACGAGCACAACACCTCGACGCACAACCCCTTCGGCACGGGGAAGCTGGACTTCGACAAACTGGTGCCGGCGATGCAGGCCAGTGGCGTGCCGCACGACTGGTGGACGGTGGACCTGTGCTTCTGGCCGCACGCGTGGGAGGTGACGGCGCAGAGCAAGAAGTACCTCGACAAGCTCCGCGAGAAGTACGCCGCGGCATAGCCGTGTCGCTCGCGGCGCGGCACCCGCGGGTGCAGCGCCGCGAGCGGCCGCGCAAGTTTTATCCCGTCCGGTCGTCCTCCCGGCAAACACGCGTTCTCGGCTACCCGATTTCCCACGTCCGGGTGAGCTTGCCTCCCCGGGCCGGGGCCGGTATACGCCGCGACCCAAGTTCCCCCGGCCCCCACCGCCGGCACGACCCCCGAGGACGGACCCTCGTGAACCCGAAGCGCTTCCAGGACGACGAACAGACGACCGACGACACCCCGGTTCTGGTCGAGAGCGTGAGGTCCGGGGCGACCCCGCCTGCGGCCGCCGGAAACGGCGACGATCACAAGATTTCGGTCTTCTGGCGAGTCTTCGGCGGCACAATCCTCAGCATCGTGGCGCTGGTGTCGATCACGTTGTTCAACAGCATTCAGTCGTCGATCAGCGAGTTGCGGGCGGAAGCCGCCCGCACCCGGGAGGCACTCGGGGCGGCGGTGAAGCGCGAGGACTTCGACCGCGAGCGCGAGACCCGTGGCACGCTCGCGAAGAAAGAGGAGGTGGACGCGCGCGTGAAGACGCTGTACGAGCGCATCCGGGTCATCGAGGGGTACAAGGGCGACATCGAGGCGGTGAAGGAGCGCGCCAGCGCGGCGACGCTCGCGGTCGATTCGCTGAAGAAGGACTTGAACACTTCGGTGGACGCGCTCAAGCGTGACACGGCGGGAGTGGAAGTGCTGCGGGAGCGGTTCGTGGTCCTCTCCGGGGAGGTGAAGCTGGCGACGGAGGCGGCCCTGCGGGTGCAGGGCGAGATCGAGAAGAACAAGGCCGGCGACATGGAACGGAAGCTGGCCCGCGACGCGCAGTACCGCAGCTTCGAGGAGTCGCTGCGGGAACTGCAGCGGGCCGTGCAGGACTGCCGCGAGAAGTTGGCCCGCCTGGAGGGAGCCGGCCCACAGCCGCGCCCGGCGCGGCCGCCGGAGCCGAAGACCGGTGACTGACCACCATGCCCACCCGTCGCGACGGGTGGGCTTTTCACTTGACACTTCTAACGCCCGTGGTATCTCCCACCCGTTTCATGGGGCCACACCCGGGGGACAGCGGCTCCGCCGCCGAGGGTGTGGGCGCGGCCCGGTACAGGGGAAAACATGACACGCTGGTTCACAGCCGCCGCGCTGGTGGCGCTGACCGCCGGCCCGGCCGCGGCCCAGGACGGCCGGTTCGTGCCGATCGACACGAACAAGCTGGTGGTCCGGCCGAGCCGGGCGATCGCTAACGTCGCGGCCGGGACGATCAACCTGGCCGGCGACGCCGCCGCGGGGCAGGTGCAGAACGACGGGTTCATCAAGACGTTCAACAACCTGTTCGGCTACACCCGCCCCGGCCCGAACCCCATCCAGCCCGGCCCGAGCGCGCTGCCGAACCCGCTGCGGTTCCCGTCCACGCGCTACCCGAACTACAACACGCCGGTGGCGCCGACCGTGATGCGCCGCTGAGGTTTCGGTTTGCCCGAGGCGCCGCAGCGGGTACAATCGGCGGGAGCGGCCCACCCCGCTCCCGCCACCCAGGACCGCGTCCGATGCGCCGGTTCGCCTCGCTCCTCGCGCTCTCCCTCCTTGCCGGCCCCGCCCCGGCCGCCGACCTCCCGCCCGACTGGGCGTTCAAGCCCGTGCTACGCCCCGCCGTCCCGACGGTGAAGGGCACGACGCGCACGCCGATCGACGCTTTTCTTCTCGCCCGGCTCGAAGCGAAGCGGCTGACTTTCGCCCCGCCCGCCGACCGCCGCACCCTCGTCCGCCGCCTCACGTTCGACCTGCACGGCCTGCCGCCGACGCCGGAGGAAGTCGCCGCGTTCGTCAACGACGCCGCGCCCGACGCCGTCGAGAAGTTGGTGGACCGGCTGCTGGCATCACCGCGGTATGGCGAGCGGATGGCGCTATTCTGGCTCGACCTGGCGCGCTACGCCGAGAGCGACGGGTTCAAGGCCGACGACGCGCGCCCGAACGCCTGGCGGTACCGCGACTACGTCATCCGCGCGTTCAACGCCGACAAGCCGTTCGACCGCTTCGTGCGCGAGCAACTCGCCGGCGACGAACTCTTCCCCGGCGACACCGACGCCCTCACCGCGACCGGGTTCTTGCGGCACTACCCCTATGAGTACAACGCCGTCGACGTAGAGTTGAAGCGGCAGGACATCCTCAACGACCTGACCGATACCACCGCCGGCGCCTTCCTCGGCCTGACGCTGGGTTGCGCGAAGTGCCACGACCACAAGACCGACCCGGTTACACAGGAAGATTACTACCGCTTTCAGGCCTTCTTCGCCGGCTACTGGCCCGTGGACGCCCCGCTGCTCGACGCGGTCGCGCGAACGGACTACGAGGCTAAGCGCGCCGCGTGGGAGGCGAGGACCGCCGCCGACCGTGCGGAGCTGACCGCGCTCGAGGGGCCGTACCGAGAGAAGATGGTGAAGCGCGAGCGGATGCGGTTCGCACCCGAACTGCTGGCCCTGGTGGACATGCCCGACGCGCAGCGAACGCCTCTGCAGAAGCAGATGGCGGCGATGGTCGCGAAGCAGGTCTCGGCCGACGGCAAGGACGTCGGCAAGACGATGAAGGGGGCCGACAAGGACAAGTGGGACGCGCTCTCCGCGAAGCTGGCGGCGGTCGCGAAGGATAAGCCCGCCGACCCTCCTCGCGTGCCGGCCATGACCGACACCGGCACCGCACCGCCGGCCACATTCTTGCTGAAGCGCGGCAACTGGCGCAGCAAGGGGGACGAACTCGAACCCGGCTTCATCGCCTCGATCACGCCCGCGGACCCGACCATCACGCCGACGGCGACGACGAGTGGCCGGCGCTCGGCGCTCGCGGGGTGGATCGCCGACGCGAAGAACCCGCTGACGGCGCGCGTCATCGTGAACCGCGTCTGGCAGCACCACTTCGGCGTCGGCATCGTGCCCAGCAGTAGCGACTTCGGTGTCGGCGGCGACCGCCCGACGCACCCCGAACTGCTCGACTGGCTCGCCTGCGAGTTCGTCACGTCGCACGGCTGGTCGCTGAAGAAGCTCCACCGCCTGATCGTCACGTCGGCCGTGTATCGGCAGAGCGCCCGCGGCACGGCGAACGCCGCCGACCCGGACAACGTGCTCCTGTGGCAGTACCCGCGCCGCCGGCTCGACGGCGAGGCGCTGCGCGACGCCGTGCTCGCGACGGCCGGCGTGCTGAACACGAAGGCCGGCGGGCCGAGCGTGTACCCCGAGCTGCCGGCGGAGGTGAAGGGGAACTGGAAGGTGTCGGCCGACGCGGGGGAGCGGAACCGCCGCAGCGTGTACGTTGCGGTGAAGCGGAACCTGCGCTACCCGTTCTTCAGCCTGTTCGACAGCCCCGAGCGCGTCGAGGCGTGCAGCCGGAGATTCGTAACCACGACCGCACCGCAGGCGCTGACACTCCTGAACGACGCGATGATTCTCGGCCACGCCAAGACCTTCGCTGCGCGCGTGACCCGCGACGCGGGCACCGATCCAGACAAGGTGGTGACGCGGGCCGTCGAGCTGGGGCTAAGCCGTCCGCCGAGCTCGGAGGAGAAGGCGGCGCTGGTGGCGTTCCTGCGGAACCACGGCGGCGCGGACGCGGTGACGGACCTGTGTCACGCACTGCTGAACCTGAACGAGTTCCTGTACATCGACTGACGCTCCCCGCGAGCTCCCATGACCCCGCACGTCCCGCTTTTCCGCAGCCGCCGCGACTTCCTCCGCCTCGCCGGCGGCGGGTTCGGAGCGCTCGCGTACTCTGCCCTCCAGGCGGCCGACGCGCCCTCGACCACGGCCCCGTTCGCGCCGCGGCCGCCGCACTTCGTCGCGAAGGCGAAGGCGGTCATCTTCCTGTTCATGGAGGGCGGGCCGAGCCACATCGACATCTGCGACCCGAAGCCCGAACTCACCCGCATGAACGGCCAGCCGCTGCCCGCGAGCTTCGGCCGCGTCATCACCCCGATGGGCGCCGGTGGCAACAACCTCCTCGCCAGCAAGCGAACGTTCCGCAAGTACGGCCAGAGCGGCCTCGACTTCAGCGACTGGGTGCCGCACCTGGCGACCTGCGCCGACGACTTCGTGCAGCTGCGGGCCTGCTATGCCGACGGCCTCAACCACGTCGGCAGCGTCTGCCAGATGAACACCGGCACCGTCCTCGCTGGCAAGCCGGCGCTTGGCAGCTGGGCGGTGTACGGCCTAGGTACAGTGAACCAGAATCTCCCCGGCTTCGTCGTCCTCACCGACAACCCCGGCGAGGTCGCCGGCGGCGCCCGCAACTGGGGCACCGGCTTCCTCCCCGCCACCTACCAGGGAACGCAGTTCCGCAATGGTGCGAGCCCGATCCTCAACCTGTCCACGCCCGAGAGCGTCAGCGCCGCGCGGCACCGGGCCAAGCTCGACCTGATCGCGCAGCTGAACGACATCCACCGCCGCGAGCGGCCCGGCGACACGTCGCTCGACGCCCGCCAGTCGGCCTACGAGCTGGCGTTCCGCATGCAGGCGACGGCCCCCGAGGCGGTCGACCTGTCCCGCGAGGACCAGCGGACGAAGGACGCCTACGGCCTGAACCGCCCCGAGACCGCGGAGTACGGTCACCGTTGCCTGCTGGCCCGCCGGCTGGTCGAGCGGGGTGTGCGGTTCGTGCAGGTGTACTGCGGGGCCGGCAGCCAGTGGGACTCGCACGCCGACATCGAGGGGAACCACGGCCGCATGTGCCGCCGGGCCGACCAGCCAAGCGCGGCGCTCATCAAGGACTTGAAGCAGCGCGGCCTGCTTGACAGCACGCTCGTCATCTGGGGCGGCGAGTTCGGCCGCACGCCGCAGACCGAGGGGGTGAGCGGCCGCGACCACAACCCGTTCGGCTTCTCGATGCTGATGGCCGGCGGCGGCGTGAAGGCCGGCACGGTCCACGGCCGCACCGACGAGTTCGGCCTCCGCGGCGTCGAGGGCCGGACTCATGTCGCCGACTTCCACGCGACGATTCTTCACCTGATGGGGCTCGACCACACGAAGCTGACGTTCCGCCACAACGGCCTCGACGACCGCCTGACCGGCCAGGCCGGCCGTGTCGTGCGCGAGGTGATCGCGTGACGCCGTTCGTGTTCGACCCGTCCGCCTACAGCCCGGCCGTGGCCGCGCTTCTCGCCGTCGATCGGCTCCCCGAACTCGGCCCCGGTTCGCCGCTTGCGGCGATGCACGTCCAACTCGCCGCTGCCGCGAAGACTCTGCCGCAGGCTTGCGCCGCGGGGCTGTGGCTGCGGTTCGACTTCCTCGACGAGTGCCACGAGATTTGTCAGGCCGACGAGGGGAACCCCGACCGCGACTTCTGGCACGCGGTCATGCACCGCCGCGAGCCGGACGCGAGCAACAGCAAATACTGGTGGCGCCGCGTCGGCCCGCACCCGGTGGTGAAGGGGTTGCGCGAGCACGCCCCCGCGCTGGGATACGCTTACACCACGCCCGAAGCGTTCGTGGACGAGTGCGAACGGGTGCGCAGAACGCGCAGCGACGCCGAGTTGGTCGCCCGTTGGGTACAGCGGTTGGAGTGGGAATTGATGTTCGACCACTGTTGGCGAGGCGAGCGGCCCGCGTGAGCGGGCTGTTCCTGATCGCATTTGGCGCGATCAGAAACAGCCCGCTCACGCGGGCCGCTCGACCTATTTCGTCATCGCCGCAGCGAATACAGTACCACCGCGCTTGCCAGACGCGTAGCACTCTCGCGGTCGTGGCCCAAGCAGTCGGCCGACTTGTGCCCTTCTAGCGCGCACCCGATGTCGTACTTGCTGTAAACCACCACCCACCGGCCGTCGATCTTCACGCCCTCCAGGTACGGGGCGTAGCTCTTCAACTCCGCCTCGGGGCCGCTGCCGTCCGGCTTCTCGCGCCGGCAGCGCACTTGCGAAATCGCCTGCCCGCCGTTCATCTTCGCCGCAAAAATCGGGTCGTCGGCGGGGATCACTTGCAGCGGCGCGTCGGGGAACAGCTTCTTGCACGCCGCGCGGAACGAGGCGTCGAAGCGCTTCCAGGCGTCGGTGCCGTTGCAACTGGCGTCGGCGAACAGCAGGCCGCCCGTCTGCAACACGCCCTTCACGTTCTCGGTGTCGAAGTCGGACAGTTCCAGCGGCCGCCGGCCGTGCAGGTAGAGGAACTTGTACTTGAACACCGCGTCATCGCCGGGGAAGAGAGCCTCCGACTTCGTGCTCACCTGCAACTGGTACTTCTCCTTCAGGTGACCCATCAGGTTCCGCAACGCGGCGGGGGCGGGCTCGGCGTCTCCGGTCTTCAGCTGCGCCGGCTGGAACATTCCGCGACGCGGGCCGCGGTCGCCGGCGTTCGGGTCCACCAGCACCGTCCGCGTCAGCCGCGGCTTCGGCAACTCCAACCCGGTAGCATAGGCGATCACGTTTCCGGCCAACTTGTACGCCATCTCGCCGCGGTGGAGCGGGCTGCCGGCCGGGCTCGGTGGTCGGCCGCTCGGCATGAATCGGTGCTCCTCCCAGTAGCCGGCCATCGGCCGCGGGCTAAACGCGACCACCGTGCGGCAGCCCTTTTCGAGCCCTTCCAGCCCGGCGAATTGTGCCATCCCCGGGTCGCGGAAGTACGCGGTCCAGATGGGGTGCGCCTCCGGGATCGGTCGCAGCTCGTTGTTCGGGAAGATGCGCTTCGTCAACGCCCGGAACGAGTCGGCGAACTCCTTGTCGCCGCAGCAGGCCTCCGCGAACAGGAAGCCCCCCTCCTCGACGTACTTTTGAAGCACCTTCTCGTTCGTCGTCAGCCCTTCGCCCTGCAAGCCCACGAACGGGATGCGGCCGTGGCCGTTCAGGTACAGCACCGGCGACTGCACCAGAGTGCCGACCTCGCGCAGAATGGCGGCGTCGGTTTCGAGGTTCTGCCGGCGCGGGTCGTACACCTGCCACGCCAGCGGCGCGCCCTTGAACAGCTCCTTGCTGGCGAACTCGACCAGGTGGCGCGTGTCGTTGTGCTTGCGGTTCCAGCTCACCTCGCCCTTCGCGGCGACAGGCAACTCCTGGAACTGCCCGCCGGCCGGGTGCCGGAATTCGCCCCAGGCGTACTTGCTTAGCAGCACCGGCGTCCGCCCCTTCGACAGGAACAGCAGCGCGAACGAGGTGGACAGCACCTCGGCGCCGTCGATCCCGCGCGGCTTCGAGAACGCGCCGGTGCCCGGCTCCTGCGACTTCAGAAGGTACTCGCACCCCTCGCGGTACCAGTCGTAGCGGCCGATGAACCGCTCGCCCGAGAGGCGGCCCAGCCGCTCGATGCCGTACACGTTGTAGAAGATGGACTTGCCCGAATCGAAGTTGAAGTTCGCGGCGATCCAGTTCATCCCGCGCGCCACCGCGGTCGTCTCCGCGTAGACGCCGCAGTTGGCGGCGACGCCGGTGGCGGGGTCGAGCCCCTGCGTACTCTCCTCCAGTCCGAGCCCGGCGATGAGCAGGCCGCACACGCCGGCCACCGTCATCGTGAAGCTCACCGCTGGGTCGAGCGGCGGGTTGTGGTAGCTCCACCCGCCGGAATTCCCGTTCGCCGGAATCTGGTAGCCGGTGTAGTGCTTCTGAATGGCCCGCCAGACGTTGTCGTCCACCTTCGCCCCGGCCTGCTTGGCGGCGTACAGCCCGAGCAGGGCGTACTGCGTGTTCGACCCGTCGCCGAGCGAGTTACCGCCCTCGTAGGTCCACCCCTTCAGGTCGCCGTTGCGCAGGCCGATGGCCCGCTCGACAAGCCAGTCCGCGTTCCGTTGGATGATCGGCAAGTCCTTCGGCTGGCGGGCCTCCGCCAGCGCCAGGTTTTGCAGCCCGACGACGTAGGTCTTGCGCGGCGGGAGTGTGCGAAGGTAGTCGAGCGCCTTGCGGACGGACTCGTCCTTCTCGGTGAGCCCGGCGTTGAGAAGCGCCAGCGTGACGAGGGCGGTGGTGCCGCCCTCCATGTTGACGACGAAGTTGAGGACGAACTGCTCGCCCTCCCAGTTGCCGGTGGCGCGATTCTGCTTCGATTTGAGGTAGCGAACGCCGCCGTCGATCCCCTTGCGGACTCGCTCGACCAACTCTTCCTCGGCCTTTCCAGGGGCCGGGGGTGGGTCGGGCGGCGGTTGCTTGGCCGGGGCAGGGGCGGGGAGCATGACGAGGAAGCCGAGCCCCGCGACGAGGGCGGTGGACAGGAGCAGCCGCGTCATGCCGAACGCCTCCCCGGGCCGGTCTGGGGATATTGTACCGCGGCGCCGCCGCGCTGCGAATCAACGACCAAAGCCCACCCGTTGCAACGGGTGAGCTTCAGTTGGTGTTGGCGAAGGCGGCTTAGCCGAAGGCCAGGCCCGGTTTCGGTTGCGCGTCCGGTGCCGGTTCGGCGGTCAACTCGGCGGAAGTCGGTGGGGCGGGCGGCGGCTCCGTCTTCACGTCGGACAGCGGCACCCCGGCGAACACCCGCTCCACCTCGTCGGCGTCCAGTTCTTCGTGCAGCAGGAGTGCCTCCGTCAGCCGGTCGAGTTTTTCGCGGTTCGCCGACAGCAACTCCGTCGCCCGGTCGAGGGAAGCAGTCATGATCCGCTGCACCTCCTCGTCGATGATCTTGGCGGTGCCCTCGGAGAAGTCTCGCGGCTCGTGCATGTCCTTGCCGAGGAACACGTGCTCCTCGCCCTGCCGGTAGAAGACCGGGCCGAGTCGGTCGCTCATGCCGAACTGCGTCACCATCAGCCGCGCCAGGCGGGTGCCGTGCTTCAGGTCGCCGATCGCCCCCGACAACGGCTCGCCGACCACCATCTTGTCCGCGGCGCGCCCGCCCATGCTCATCACCAACTGGGCCATCAACTCGCTCATCGACTGGTCCACGCGGTCCTCGTTCGGCTGGAACATCGTCACGCCGCCTGTGCGGGCGCGGGGGATGATGCTCACGCGGTCGAGCTTGTGGGCGGACGGCTGGAGCCACGCGCAGAGGGCGTGCCCGGCCTCGTGGACAGCCGTGCGTCGGCGCTCCTCCTTCGAGAACGGCTCCTCCCTCATCGCCCCCAGGCGGACGCGGTCAGCGGCCTCATCGAAGTCCACCTGCTCAAGCTTGTTCTTGCCGGCCCGGGTCGCCGACAGGGCCGCCTCGTTGCATAGGTTCCGCAACTCGGCGCCGCTCATACCGGCCATGTTGCGGGCGATCCGTTCCAGGTCCACCTCGTCGGCCAGCGGCTTGTTGCGGGTGTGGACCTTCAGGATTTCCAGCCGCCCGCGCCACGCCGGCTTGTCCACGGTGATGTGCCGGTCGAACCGGCCGGGCCGCAGGAGCGCGGCGTCGAGCACGTCCGGCCGGTTGGTCGCTGCCATGACGATGACCGTCTCCGACGGCTGGAACCCGTCCATCTCGGACAGAATCTGGTTGAGCGTCTGCTCGCGCTCGTCCGACCCGCCGCCGACGCCGGCGCCGCGCATGCGGCCGACGGCGTCAATCTCGTCGATGAAGATGACGCACGGCGAGTTCTCCTTCGCCGTCTTGAACATGTCGCGGACCCGGCTGGCGCCGACGCCGACGAACATCTGGATGAACTCGCTGCCGTTGATGGAGAAGAACGGCACGTTGGCCTCTCCTGCCGCGGCCTTCGCCATCAGGGTCTTGCCGGTGCCCGGGGGGCCGACCAGCAGCACGCCTTTGGGCACCTGCGCCCCGAGCCGCGTGAACTTCTGCGGGTCCTTGAGGTAGTCCACGATCTCCTGCAACTCGCGCTTCGCCCCCTCCATCCCGGCCACGTCATCGAACGTGAGTCGGCCTTTGCCCTTCTCGTAGCGCTTGGCTGGGCTGCGGACGTAGTTGTTCAGGAAGCCGCCGCCCATCGGGTCGCGCAGCCGCGGCAGGATCAGGAAGAAGAACAGGGCGAGCGCGACGCCGATGAAGAGGACGTTCACGATCAGCGTGCCGAGCCACACCGGCTCCTCACGCTTGTCGATGCTCAATGGCTCGGGCTCGGAGAGCTTCTGTTCCTTGAGCTTGTCACGGTACGCCTTGTCCTTCACCTCCCATTCTTTGACGAGTCGCTCCTGGTCCTCGACCCGCGGTAGGCTGACGGTGAACTTTCCGTCACGAAGGCCGATCGCCTTTGCGGTGTCGGCGGTGCTGTCGCGGACCTCGCCGCGGAGCCGGTCGGGGCCGACGAACGTCAGTTTTTTCAACTGCCCGGCGTCAACCAGCGTGCGGAATTCGGTGTAGCTGATGTCCTTGGTGACGTTCGAGAAGTACAGGACGAACGCGATCACCGTGATGACCGCGAGGGCGATCCAGCCGCCGGGGAGCAAAGGGCTGCCGCGCTTGGCCGCGGGTGAAGGGGGGGTGGGTGGGGGAGGCATCCGATCCCTCGTACCGGGACCGCCCCGCGGGGACGGCGGGGTCGGGTGACTCTATTCTAGCGGGCCAGGGGTGCGAAAAGGGTGCCGACGCAAAGGCCTCGAGACGACCGTCCCGAGGCCTTGGTAGGTAAGAACTTACGACGCCGGCGGAGCGTCCGGGTTGGGCTCCTCCGCGGCCGGAGGGGGCTCAGGTGGCTTCGGTGCTTCCTCCGGCTTGAAGAACGCAGCCAACTCGCCGAACGTGTTCAGCGGCGCCTTACCGGATTTCTTCGCCGTCGTCAGCTTCGGCAACGGTTTCGGCGGCAGGGGCTTCTTCGGTGGTGGGGGCGGGGCGGTCGACTTCGGCGTGTCGACCGAGGCTTCACGCGCGGGCTGCTGCGGGCGCGGCTGGAAGCCGGGGCGTGGGCCGACCTGACCCTGCGGCCGGGGTTGAAAGCCGGGCCGGTCGCCGCGCGGCGGCTGCGGCGGTCGGTCGCCGCGCGGGGGCTGTGGCGGTCGGTCGCCGCGCGGCGGTGGCGGGCGCTCGCCCTGATCCTGTGGCGGTCGGTCGCCGCGCGGCGGGCCGCCCTGGAAGCCGCCGCGGCCTCCGCCCGGTGGCGGCATCCGCCGCTCCTGGCCTGGGGCGATCATCGTCAGCGAGATTTTCTTCTCGCCCGGCTTCACCTCGATCACCCACACGTTGACCACGTCCCCGACGGCCACCACGTCGTAGGGGCTCTTGATGTACCGGTTGGCCATCTGACTGATGTGAACGAGGCCGCTCTCTTTCAGGCCGATGTCCACGAACGCCCCGAACGGCACGACGTTCAGCACCGTGCCCTTCAACTCCATCCCGGGCGTGATGTCCTCCAGTTTCAGAACGCCGGTCTTGAAGATCGGCGGCGGCAGGTCTTCGCGCGGGTCGCGGCCGGGGCGGGCCAGCGCGTCGAAGATGTCGCGGACGGTCGGCTCGCCGGCGTTATAACGGGCCGCGACGTCGGCCGGGTTCAGACCGTTCAGTCTGCCGCGCAGCTCGTCCAGCTTCGCCTTGTCCTTGAGGTCGGCGGGTGTGAGGCCGAGCTCGGTCAGGATTTGCCGGGCGAGGGGGTAGCTTTCCGGGTGAATCCACGTCGCGTCGAGCGGCTCTGGCGAGTCGTTCAACTTCAGGAACCCGGCTGCCTGCGTGAACCGCTTGTCGCCGAGGCCGGCGACCTGCAGCAGTTGCTCGCGGCTGGTGAACGCCCCGTGCCGCTCGCGGTGCTCGATCACGCTGCGGGCCACGAGCTGATTCATGCCCGACACGTGGCGCAGAAGCGGAACGCTTGCCGTGTTCAGGTCCACACCGACGGCGTTCACGCACGAACTGATCACGCCTTCGAGTGATTCCTTCAGGTGCTTCGGCTTCACGTCGTGCTGGTACAGGCCGACGCCGATGTGTTGGGGGTCGATCTTCACCAGTTCGGCGAGCGGGTCCTGTAGGCGGCGGCCGATGCTAATGGTGCCGCGGGTGGTGGCGTCGAGGTTCGGGAACTCTTCTCGGGCCACCGGGCTGGCCGAGTAGTCGCTCGCCCCGGCCTCGATGACGATGACGTAGGCAAGGTCCGCCGGAGCCTCCGGAAGCCCGTCGAGGATGATCTCGGGCGCCTTCGGCGCGGCCGGCGCGACTTCCGCGGTGGTGACGGTAGCGGCGTCCGGCACGGCGGTGCCGGTCGTCTCGACCGTGGCCGGGCCCGCGAGTACCTCCGTCGTCAGCGTCAGCGAGGAGGTCAGAGTGATCGGGTCGGACGTGATTGTCCCACTACTTTCGGTGTGCGTCGGCGTGTGGGTGTGCGTCTGGATGACCGCTTCGGCCGACGCCGGGGCGGGGGCCGCGGTGTGCGACTCGACCGCCGCCGCGGCGTGCGTCGGCTCCGGGGCCGCCGGCGCGGACATCGTTGGCGTCGGGTTCAGCCGGCGATTCTCGAGATCGGCGATCAAGTCGGCGACGAGCTGTTCCGTCTCGCGGCAGCCGGTGCCGTTGCCGATCGCCACTACGGACAGCTGGAACTTGCGGACCAGCTGCTCGAGCTTCCGCCGGGCCTCGGCCTGGTTCTTTTTCTGGCCGTGCGGGTAGACGACCGCGTCCTCCAGCAGCTTGCCGGTCTCGTCGAGGACGGCCAGCTTGCAGCCGGTGCGGATGCCGGGGTCCACGGCCAGGACGCGCTTGCCGCGGAGCGGCGGTTGTAGCAGGAGACTACGGAGATTCTTGGCGAACACGAGTACCGCGTGGTCCTGGGCGCGCTCGGTGAGCTCGCGCCGCACCTCGCGCTCGAGGCTCGGGAGCACCAGCCGGTCGAGCGCGTCAACCATCACGGTGAGAATCAGGTCGCGGTGCGGGTGATCGGCCACGTTCAGGTGGTACGCGGCGATCTCGCGGGCGGTGTCGCGGTTCAGGTCGAGGTGAACTCGTAGAACGTTCGCCTTCTCGCCGCGGTTGATGGCCAGCACCCGGTGCGGCGGGATCTCGCGGACCAGTTCCTTGAACGCGAAGTAGGGCTCGAACTCCTTCCCCTTCCCCTCGGGAAGCGTCTCGATCTTCGTCGCCGCGACCTGCCCCACGTCCCAGATGAAGTTCCGCAACGGCCCGCGGACGTCGGCCTGGTCGGCGACGATGTCCGCAAGGATGTCGCGAATGCCGCTCATCACGTCGTCGGCGTTAAGGAGCCATTTGTCCGGATCGACCAGCCCGGCGACGACGGCGTCGAGGTCGTTGACGGCCGGGTCGCGGAAGAAGATGGCTTCCGACACCGGCCCGAGCCCCTTCTCGCGGGCCTCGGTGGCCTTCGACTTTTTCTTCGGCTTGTACGGCAGGTACAGGTCCTCGAGCCGCTTCGGCGTCTCAGCGGCGAGCACCGCCTCGACCAGGCCGTCGCTGAGGCGACCCTGGTAGGCGATGCTCTTGAGGATGGTCTGCTTGCGGTCGGCGAGGCTGCGGAGGGAGTGAACGCGGTCTTGAATCCGGCGAATCATGTCCTCGTTCAGCCCGCCGGTACGTTCCTTCCGGTACCGGGTGATGAACGGGACGGTGTTCTCCTCGTCGAGCAGGCCGACGACCGCCTCGACCTGCTGCTTGCGGATTTGCAAGTCCTGGGCGATGCGGCTCAGGTCGTGCGGCTGTGGAGCCGGTGGGACGGACGGCACCTGCTGGCTCGGCAGCGCGGGGGCCGGCGGCGTGGCCGCGGCTTCCTGTGCGGGTGCCTCGGCGGCCGGGGCGGGCTCCGCGACCGGCGGGGTGTCGGCGGCGACCGGAGTGGGTGCGTCCGGGTTGTCCGGGGAAGGGGTCGGGTCGGACGGGTTCATCAGAACGTCCCTATTGACTACGTGGTCGGCCCCGGTCGCGCCGGGGTCGGACGGGTCGAACAGCCTGCGCGTGCGGCGGTACACCATCGAACGGCGGTAGAGCAGTTCGGTGTACGGGCCACACCGCAGAAGGCAAGATGAATGACGTCGGGCCGGCGGCGCGGCCTCAGCGTCCCGGCGCGACCCCAGAAGTGTGTCGGGTCGCACCGGTAGGCTGAGGCCGTGCCGCTCGCCGGGCTGTTAGGACCCCACGCCCGCAGTCGCCAGGTCCGGCTCCGTGGTGAGCCGCGCAGCGGTGCGCTTGTGGCTGAGCACCACAAGGTGCAGCCACACCAGTGCCCCGACGGTCAGGGCCAAGAGCGCCACGAACGCAGACTGCGGGCTGCCGGTGCTGCGGCCGACCATGCCGAACACCGATGGGAGGAAGCACCCGCCCTGCGCCCCGAGCGCGCCGACGAGTCCGCCGGTTGCCCCCACATCGCGCGGGTTGTAGTTCGGCACGTACTTGAAGACGGACGCCTTTCCGATCCTCGTACCCACCCCCACGACAAGCATCAGGGCCGTGAACCCGACCAAGCCCAGGTCCAGCACGCTCGTTGGCTGCCAGAGCGGGACGAGCACGACCGTCATCGCGATGAACACGGCGTATGTGACGACGCGCGGCCTGTACAAGTCCGAAAGGTACCCGCCGAGTGGGCGCAGGAGACTGGCCTGGAGGACGTGCAGGGCGGTCAGCAGCGCCGCGGTGCGGAGGTCCACGCCGAACGTGTTCCGGTAGTAGTTCGGGAGCCACGCCGACAGAGCGACGTAGGCGCCGAATACGACGAGGTAGTAGAGGCTCAGCCGCCACACGCGGACGTGCTTGAGCGGCGTCAGCATCTCCGCCATCGGCCGGCCGCGACCAGGGCAGTGGTCCGACTTCGGGCAAACCAACAGAACGCAGACCGCGGTGAGGATCAGCAGCCCGTCGTACAGCACCGGCACTAGTCCTACAGTCGTAATTGCTAGAGTAGCCCTCGCCAGGACTTACGGCGAGCGTGAGCCGTGTCAGGACGACCGACGGCGGCCCAGGTGCGGGCGTGGGCGGACGAGGTGACGGCGGTCGGCGACCGGATCGGCCGGCACTTCGCCCGGAGCGAGCCGCGCGGCCGCGCGATCGGGTACGTTCGCGGGTTGCCGAGCGACGCCGAGCGGAAGCACGGGTGGCACCTGGCCGAGTACCCGGGCGACCCGCCCCCGGATGGGGTCCAGCACCGGCTCGCTCGGGCCGACTGGGACGCCGACGCCGTCCGCGACGACCTCATCGGGTCCGTCCACGAGCACCTCGGCGACCCGGCCGTGGTGCTCGTGGTGGACGAGACCCGGTTCCTCAAGAAGGGGACGAAGTCGTGCGGGTTCGCCCGCCAGTACTCGGGCACCGCCGGGCGGGTCGAGAACTGCCAGGTCGGGGTGTTCCTCGGGTACGCGACGCCGAAGGGCCGGACGCTCCTTGACCGGGCCTTGTACCTGCCGAAGGATTGGGCGGCCGACACCGACCGGCGGAAGGCGGCCGGGGTGCCGAAGTCGGAGGGGTTCGCGACCAAGATCCTATTCGCCCGGCGGACGGTCGAGCGGGCGGCGACGGCCGGGGTGGTGGCGAAGTGGGTGACGGCCGACGCGGTATACGGGTCGGACTACCACTTCCGAGCGACGGCCGAGGGGCTCGGGCTGGGATACGTGGTCGGGGTGCGGTCGGACTTCGCGGTGTGGGCCGGGGGCGGGCAGGTGCGGATGCCGGAGGTGCTCGCGGGGATCCCGGCGGCCGGGTGGGTCCGGGTCAGTTGCGGGGCCGGGACGAAGGGGCCGCGGGAGTACGACTGGGCCATCCGGCCGGTCAACGCCCCCGAGCCCGAGGCGTACGCCCGCTGGGTGCGGATCCGGCGGGGCGTGTCCGACCCGGCGGACGTGGCGTACTTCGCGTGCGGCGGGCCGCCGGCCACGACCCTCGCCGAGTTGGTCCGTGTCGCCGGGTCGCGGTGGGCGATCGAGGAATGCTTCGAACTCGGGAAGGGATGCTGCGGGCTCGACGAGTACGAGTGCCGAAGTTGGACGGGGTGGCACCGGCACGTGACACTCAGCCTACTCGCCCTCGCGGTCGTCGCCGTGAGACGGTCCCGGGTGATCGAGCCTGCGGGCCGAAAAAAGGGGGCGCGGGGCAAGTCCCGCTGAGCGTCCCGGAGGGGCGGAGGTTGCTGCTCAACTTGGTGTGGGCGATGGTGCCGGACGCGGAGCAGGTGCTGGCGTGGCCAGCGTGGCGGCGAGCCCACCAACACCGGGCACGGGCGCTACACTACAAGCGGCGGAAGGCCAAACCGCCCGACGGATAGCTACGGCTGTAGGGCTAAGGACCAGACCCGTGGTTTCCCCGCGTCGAGCGAGCCACTCGACGGATCTTACCTGGAAAACTACGTCTTTTCTCAGGAATAACGGGCGAGTTTCTGACTCGCGCTATTTTCGTGATAATGGTTGTGGGGCGTGGACAGAAGGGAGTCGGATGCCCCCCGAAGCGTGCTGCTGGAGTGGGCGAGTCGCCGCGCTATGCGGGCAGTAGCTGGGAGCTTGGGTGGGTCGGGTCGAGCCTTCGTACGGCGGCCTGTGTGGGGCATCCGCAATGCAAGCCGACGGCCCTGAGAATGGCCGTCGGCGTCGCTCTAATGGTCACTTGTGTCGCCGACTCCATGCGTGCGGGAAAGGGCGGGAGGTACCCCACGGACACACGATCCCGCCGTTCGCGACACTCCTACGGGTTCGCGTCGCTCAGCGACCGGTATATCGCGAGGTCTGCCGGGTGCACCATGCGGGCGTCCAGCCCACGAGACTTCGCCTCGCGGAAGGGCAGTGCGGCCAGGTCCGGTCGCGGTGGCGACTGGGCGAGCCGGAGTACGGCCATGTGGAACCAGCGGAGGGCGCTAGCGTCCATGCCGACGGCCTCCGTCAGGTCACGCTCGGCGGCGTCGTACTGGCGGAGCGTGATCCGCGCCCGGCCACGGGTGTCGAGCAGGTCGGCGGAGATGCCGGCCTCACGGGCGGCGCGGTCGAGCAGTTCCAGCGCCCGCGGGGCGGTCGTCGCGTCCGCCGCCAGGAGCCACGCCAAGTTGTTGAGGGCGACGACGTTCCGAGGGTCTCGTTCGAGTACCTTCGCGTACACATCCGCGGCCCGCTCGGGCTGCAACCTGAGCGTGAGGAACTCCGCCTCGGCCAGCTTCAGCGGCCCGTCGGAGGGGGCGGCCACGAGTGCCGCGTCGAGCCAGCCGCGGACGAGTTCAAATTGCTGGTCGGTAGCACCGCCGGCCCTAAGGACCGCGAGGCCGGCCTGGGCGCGGACGCGGTCGGGCAGGTAGCGGCCGAATTGCTCCACCTTCGCGAGCGCTTCAGCGAGTTGACCGTCGTTGGCAAGCACGCCGGCGACGCCGACGGCAGCTTCCGGGCGTGACGGCACGAGCGCCGCGTACCGTTGCGCAGCGGCCGCGGCCATCGCCCGGCCGGCGGGTGAGCTCTTCACACCGGGGAGGCGGCACAACTCGTCCAGCAACTCGGCCACGCGAGCGGAACGGGCGAGGTAGTCGCCGGCACCCGCGTCGGCGGCGCCGGCGTAGGCCTCCGCCAGCGCCAGTGCCCGGTCCGCCTTGCCGGCCTTCGCCTCGAACCGGGCGACCGCCGCGACCGCCCGGAACTCGCCGGCGTACAGTGACCGCAGCCGGCCGGCGAAGGCGTCGGCGGCGCCGAAGTTGCGATCCTCGGTTAGTTCGTCGAGAGCGGCGACGAGGTAGTAGAGGTTTCGCGGGTCGGCTTTCATCAGGGCGTTGAGCCCGTCTCGGGCGGCCTTCTTGTCGCCGCTGACGCGGTGCAGCTGTGACAGGTTGTACAGGTCGCGCGGCGACTGGGTCGTCTGGTGGACGCTCTCCAGCGCCGCCGCGGCGCGGGCGAGGGCCGCGCGGCGGTCGGCGCCTTCCAGGTAGCGGGCCAGCGTCGTCAGCACGCCGGCGGTGGCCCGCAAGTCCTCGACCGTGGCCCCGCCCTCGTTCGCTTCCGCGATTAGAGCGGCGGCGCGGGTGCGGCCCTCGGGTGTGCCGCGCGACGCCAACAACATCGCGAGATTCCTCTTCGCCCAGCCGGCGTCGGCCGGGCGGGCGGCGGGGTCGGCGACGAACGCTTCCAGCACCTTCACGGCGCCGTCGCTGTCGGCCCGCGAAAGTGCGACGGCGAGCCGGGCCTGGGTGAAGGCACGCTTCTCCGCGGGGTCGGCCACCGGCGGGGCCCACCCGTACCCGTCGGGGGTTTCCGCAAAGGTGGCCACAGCGGAGAAGAATGCCGACGGCGCGAGCTTCGCGCGCGCGGCCTCAAACGTCCGTGCCGCGAGGTCCGGCGGACCCTTCCCACCCGTCTGGTAAAGAGCGAGTCGGAGCCAGTCGTCGGGTGTTGCGCCCGGTGCGAGGGCCGCTGCGGTGAGAATCGACTCGGCGGCCGCCGGGGTGCGGGCCGCGAGCCAAGCCGGGCCGCCGGGGTCGCGCTCGACGACCGGCTTGCACAGCGCGAGCACCTGCGACGCGGCCGCTGGGGGGACCCGCTCGACGACACCGGCCATGAGCCGGCGGAACGGCTCACCCGCCCACCGAGGGTCGGCCGCGAGCCGGGCAACGGCCTTCGTCGCGCGGTCGTCGGGGCCGGCTTTCACCGACGTCACCACCCACGCCCGTGCGGCTTCGATGCTCGTCGGCTCCAGTTGGAACGCGCGGTCTACCAGCCGCGCCGACTCGGTGGCGTCCGGGTTGACGCGCGCGAGCGCCAGGCAGGCATCGCCGCGGTTCGGCGACGGCCCCACAGCCGCGGCCAACTTCTCGGCCGCGGCCGGTGACAACCGGGCGTCACAAACCAGGACGGAGACTCCGGCTTCGCCGCCGAGCTTGACGAGTGCGGCCCGTGCCTCGGCGGTGACCTCCGCCTTGCCGGCTTCGGCCGCACGCTCTGCGAGGCGGACCCACCCGGCACCGTCGGTGGGGCGGCGGGCGCAGACGGCGCGAAGGAATTCCACCGCCCGAGCGCGGTCGCCGACTTCGTCGGCCACGTCGGCGAGTCCGTATAGAAGCCGCAGTTGATCGGCCTCCGCCCAGCCGTCGGTCCGGTCGGCGAGCGGGGCGAGGGGGCGGACGCGGCCCGGCTCGCGGGCGTAGAGCCGGGCGCGGGCGATGCGTACGTCGGGCCCGTCACCGGCGGATGCTTGGGCCTCGTCGATCACCGTCAGGCCTGCAGCCGTTCCACCGGCGTCGGCCGCGGCGTGGGCCAATGCCGCCCACAGGCGGGTATCGCCGGGCCGCCGCGACGCCTCGCGCCGGAGCAACTGCGCGGCCTCGGCGTACTTCCCCTGCGCGGCCAGCACGTCGGCTCTGAGTACGGTCGGTTCGCTCGACGCGTGGCCGAATCGTGGGGCCAGCGTCGTGATCGCCGCTTCCAGCTTCCGCCAGTCGTCGGGGCTCCCGTTCGACTGCCGGAGTCGGTGGGCTTTGAACTTCACCCACTGCGCCACGACCATGCCGGGTGCGAGCGGAGAACCCACCGCGACCTCGAGTTCGCGGAGGGCGTCGTCGAACCGGCCCAGGTTCTGGTACAGCACGGCTACGCCGACGCGGGCCGGGACGTGGCTCGGGTCCGCGGCCAGCACTCGCTTCAGCGCCCGCTCCTGATTTTCGGCGTTGCCGACGCGCTCGAAGCACGTGGACAGCAGCAAATTCGCCTGGGCCTCGAGACCCGGGAGGGTGCCGGCGCTGGTGCGGAGTTTCTCCAGGTGCTCGATCGCCTCGTCCCACTTCTCCTGCTTCATCGCCAGCCGTGCTCTCAGGTACGTGACCTGCGACGGCGGCAGCCGCCGGGCCTCCAGCCGACGGAGGATGTCGGCGGTCCGTACGGTATCGCCCTGCTGCACGAGCAGGTCGGCGAGGGGCACCAACAGGTCGTAGCCGTCCGGCGTGTATTTCAGCCCGTCTTCCAGGGCCGCGAGCGCCGCCGGGACGTTCCCTCGGATGAGTTCGAGCCACGCGAGCGCGCGTACCAGCTTCAATTCGCGGGGGTAGAGTGCGGCGGCGTCGCGCAGGATGGCGTGCGCCGCGGGGATGTCGCGGCCCTTCTGGAGTATCTCTGCCAGCAGCAGCGACGCGTCGGCGTTCTCGGGGTCAAGTTCGAGGACGCGCCGCAGGTCGCGGCAGGCCGGGTCCAGGTTCACGGCCCGGTTCGCACGCTCGTCCTCCTCGGCGACGTAGTACTCGAAGCGTGCACGAATGAGATACGCCTGTGGCTCCAACGGCAGGGCGGCGACCATCCGGCCCAGCACGGCGCGGGCGCCGGCCGCGTCGGACTGGTTCTTCCAGAGGAGTTGGGCCAGCCGCTGGTAGTTCAGCATCTGGTCGGGCGACTTGGCGACGGCCGACTCGAACGACTTGCGGGCGTCTGCGACCTGGTTCAGGCCGAGTTGTGCGCCGCCGAGTTGTTGCCACAGCGCCCCCTCGTCGGGGAACTTCTTGAGTAGCGCTTCGGCGTGGGCGAGGGCGTCGGAGAAACGGCCGGCCTTCAGGCAGTGGGCTAGCGCCTCGCGGCGGGTGGCGTCGCGCTCGGGGTCGAGCCGGAGAACCTTGTCGTAGAGGAAGACGAGTTCGTTCTGCCCGCGGCCGGTCGCCGCCCGGGTACGAATCAGGTCGATGAGGCAGACGTGAGCCTCTACGTCCGTCGGCTCGAATTCGAGGTACTGGCGGAGATAGTGGACCGCGGCGTCGGTCTTGCCGGCGTCGGCCGAGCGGTCGGCCTGACGGCGGAGGGCGTCCGGGATGCGGCGGGCCTGGAGGGCGTGAGCGGCGGCGAGTGACCCGCCGAGCCCGAGTACCACCAGCACCAGCTTGAGGAGGAACCGCCTGTTGATGGTCGGCATGTCGCGGCGTCCGTGCGGCGACCGCGCGACGGTTGGGCGGCGCGGCCGAACGCGGATGCTACGGCGGCCCGGAGCGGCTGGTCAACCCCAACGAGCGGCCTAGCGGCCGGGGTGCCCCTGTAGATTTTGGCAGGCCGGTTCGGGTACGGGTTTCGCAACCCCCACGCCCATCCTCGGAGGCACGGATGCCGACCCTCACCATCGAGTACCCGACGGCCACCGAGCGGCTCCTCCTGGAGCAGGCCATCGCCCACGTCCAGGGCATGAACCGGCTGGCCCTGACGGCCGCCCACGGGACGGTGATCGCGGCCTGCGAGCAACTCGCCCGGACCGACGGGCGGAAGCTCCTCCGCGACACCCTCGCCGCCGCCCTCCAGATGCGGGCCGACGCCACCCACGCCCCACAAAAGTCCCCGGCCGCCGCCACCAGGGCCGCCCCGCCCGCGGGGTCCTGACGGCCCTCGGCACCGTCCGCCTCGGGCGGCAGTACGTCACCACCCCCGACGGCGGGCTGTTCCCGGCCGACGACGCCCTCGGGGTCGACGGCTACCTCACAACCGCGGCCGAGCGGATGGCCGTGTTCGCCGGGACCCGCGACTCGTTCGCCCACGCCCCGCAGACCCTCCGCGAGTAGTGCGAGTGGCACCGGGACGACGAGGGCATTCGCCAGCTCACCCACGCCACCGCCCGTCGAGCCACGAGCGACCGCGGGAACCGGACCGACGCCGGGCCGTTCGCCCGGGCGCCGGGGGTCGTCGAGGTCGACGCCGGCAAGGTCAACACGGACACGGGCTGGTGGGACGTGAAGGTGGCCGTGTTCGGCAAGCGGGAATTGGGGGGACCGGCCGCCGGGGACGCGTGGGACGAGCGGGAACTCCCGGCCCCGTCGGCTCGCACGGTGGTCGCCGCCATCGAGGGGGCGGAGTCGTTCGCCGGGCGGGTGCGGGCCGAGTCGGATCGGTTGCGGGTGACGACTGCCCCCGACGTCACGGTCCTGGCCGACGGGGCGGAGTGGATCTGGAACCTGGGTGCGGACGTGCTCCCCCAGGCGGACGGGGTGTTGGACGCGTACCACGCGGTCGCGCACGTGGCCGGGGCGGTGACGGCGGTGTGGGGGGCCGACACCCCGGCCACGGCGGAGCGGATCGGCACCGGCCGGCTGACCCTGTTGGGCGAGGGCAAGGTGGGGATCGAGACGTGGATCGGGGAGCGGTTCGGGGACCTCCCGGCGGGGGCGACCGGGGAACCGCTGATCGACCTGGCGGCGTACCTGCTGAAGCACCCGACCCGGCTCGGGTATGCCGCCCGACTGGCCGGCGGTCGGGGCATCGGCCGTGGGCTGGTGGAAGGGTCGATCAAGCAATTCGTGAACCGACGCCTGAAGCAGACGGGGGCGAAGTGGAAGGTCCGCCACGCCGGCCCCTTGGTGGAGCTGGCGGCGATGATCGAGACGCCCGAGTGGAACGCCCTCTGGGCCGCCGCCTGAGTCGTGTGCCGAAGGCCGGGTGCCAAAAACTACAAGGGCACCCGCGAACCGGAACGGGGTGGCTAGTATCCGGGATGGTAGGTAGGATGGGAGGGTATCGGGGCGTAGCGCAGTCTGGTAGCGCGCCTGCCTTGGGAGCAGGAGGCCGTCGGTTCAAATCCGGCCGCCCCGACTTGGTAAAGCCCGTTACGGTCACACTTTAAGTGTCCGCCCCCTCTCGGGGCGTGCGACCGGAAGAGCCCTGGGTTTACGGGGAAATCCCCGTTAACCCCCTTCCAAAGTCGCGCGATGGCACGCCCGAAGAACGCCCTGCCTACCTACAAGCGGAACAAGAACGAGGCCCGGTGCTGGGTCGGCGGCCGCTGGCTGTCGCTCGGCCCCTGGGACTCGCCGCAGTCCCGGGCCGAATTCGCCCGCGTCTGCGCCGAGCTCGCCGCCGGCACCTCGGCGGCAGTCGCCGCCCGATCGGCCACGACCGGCCGGACCGTGGCGGAGATCATCGTCGCGTTCAAGGAACACGCCGAGCGGTACTACGTCGGCCCCGACGGCGTCCCCACCGGCGAGGCGGCCGAGTACGGGCCCGCGCTGAAGATCGTCCGCCAGCTCTACGGGCACACCCCCGCGCGCGAGTTCGGCCCGGTGGCGTTGAAGGCGGTCCGCGAGGCCATGGTCGGGAAGGGGTGGTGCCGGACCGGGGTCAACCGGCAGGTCAACCGCGTCCGCCGGTGCTTCAAGTGGGCGGCGAGTGAGGAACTCATTCCGGGGGCGGTCGTCGCCAACCTCTCCACGCTCGCCGGGCTCCGCAAGCACCGCACGACGGCCCGCGAAACCGACCCGGTGATGCCGGTTCCGGAAGCCGACTACCTCGCCGCCCTGCCGTTCATGGTGCCCACGGTGCGGGCGATGGTGCAGCTGCAGCGACTCGCCGGGCTCCGCCCCGGGGAGGTGAGAAACCTGACCCCCGAGGATTTGAACACCGCCGGCGAGTTGTGGGTCTACGCGCCGTCCAAACACAAGATGGCGTGGATGGGCCGCGAGAAGGCGATACCGCTTCCGCCGTCGGCGCGGGCCATCATCGAGCCGCGGCTGGTCGGACTGAAGCCGGACGAACTGGTATTCACGCCGGCCGCCGCCCGAGCGGAACGCTACGCGGCACTCCGGGCCGCGCGCAAGTCGAAAGTGCAACCCTCCCAGGTCCGCCGGGGCGAAGACCGTAGCCGAAAGGCGCTGAAGGTGCCGGGTCGGTTCACGAAAGAAGGGTACGGGTCGGCCATCTCGAACGCGTGCAAGAGGGCAGGGGTGAGACCGTGGGCGCCCGGCCGGCTGCGTCACAACTTCGGGTCCGAAGTCCGCGACCGCTTCGGACTCGACGTCGCCCAGGTGCTGCTCGGGCACGCTCACGCGGACGTGACGCAAGTGTACGCCCAGAAGACGCTGGTGAAGGCGATGGAGGCGGCGCGGGCGCTGGGGTAAGCCGACCCCGCATGACACGTGCGTGAGCTCGTCGCCGCGATTCCGCCCCGAATCGGCCAACCGACATCGCGCCCGCGCCCGCGCCCGTGGTGGACTGGATACTCACCCCGGAGGGCGGCATCATGGGCGAGACGACGGACGTGCGGCTGAACGGCACCCCTCTCACCGTCGGCCTATCCGTGGTGGCCGGCGGCCGACTGCGGCTCTGGATGGACCCGGGCGACGCGCCGCGGGAGAATGGCACTGTGAAGCTCACCCGCGGGCAGGTGGACGCCTGGTACACCGTCGAGTCCTCGACCCGGCTCCCCGACCCGCCCGTCGCCGTGGTGGTGCTGTCGCCGATCGACCCGCCCGGCCACCGCCGCGTGATCGACATGGGCCCGGGCCCGGTGATCGGTCGTGCCGTGGGGTCGTAACGTAACCGCTCCCCTCTCTCCCGGGGCCGGTCCCTTGAAATCCTGCCAGACGTGCGGTGCCCTCTTCCCGCCGACCGGGTGGAACCACCGGTTCTGCTCGACCGCGTGCCGGCCGAGTAAGTTGGCCGCCTACCCCGACGGCCGCCGGCCGTGCGCCACGTGCGGGGCGGCGTTCACCCGCACGATCTCCGCACAGAGGTTCTGCTCGCCGGCGTGCCGCCCCTCCGAGGCGGACGGCTACAAGCATCGGAAGTACGTCGAGCGCGTCGGCGGGCCGCCGAAGCAGCGAGGGGCGAAGCCGGACCTGGCGAAGCGGTCGCAGGTCCGGGCGATGCGGGAGTCTGGGCTGAAACTCGCGGCGATCGCGGCGAAGATGGGTGTGACGCCGCAGGCCGTCTGCCTCCTACTGGCCAAGATGCGATCCGAGGAGCAGGGGGCGACGTGACGGACACACCCGTCCTCCTCGGCGCCTACGCCCCGCCGCACGTTCGGGTCGGCGCCCGCGCGTGGTGTCACTACCGCCGCGCTTGGTGCCGTGTCTCGTCGTTCACTGACGCGCCGCTCGTCTGGCCGCGGGGCGTACAGGTCGGCATCCGGAGCGGCCCGGGGGTGATCGTCACCAGCGCCCTGGTGCGCGCTATCCGGACCGAGAGCGCGGAGTCGCTGAAGCACTGGTGGGGCGTATCGACGAAGACATCGTGGCAGTGGCGGCGGCGGTTCGTACCGGGGCCGGGCCACGTCCGCACCCGCGGCGACGTGATCGTGCAGCGGCGACTCAGCGCCGCCGGCGCCGACGCCACCCGCGGCGTACCGCTGTCGGCAGATGCGTGTGACGCGCGATCGGCCGCGGCGAAGGCGGCGGGGCGGAAGCCGCCGGGCCGGTGGAAGGGTAGAGGCTGGACCGCCGAGCAAGAGGCGCTGCTTGGGACGATGCCGGACGCCGAGGTAGCGGCGAGGATTGGCCGGACGGTTGAGGCGGTCCGGTGCCGGCGGACGGCCGCGGGCATCCCGCCCCAACCGGACCGGCAACGCAAGCAGGTTGGACGCTTGCCGGGCTAAACTGTGTCGTCCGTGGCGTCCCCAGAACCGCCCCGGACGGGTTACCCCGGCGCCCGGTAGGTCGTTCCTCCCGGGCGTTCGGCGTTCCGGGTCAGTCGAAGGTGATATTGAGCGGGGCGAACGGCACGCGCTTCCGCCTCTTGAAGCGCAGGTACTGCGGGCCGACGGCCGGGTTGGCGAGGTCGGCGGCCGAGAGCGGCAGCCCGCCGTTGAGCATCACCGGCGACGACACGGGGTGACCGTTCCGCATGATCGGGACCGGCTCGTTGTCGTTGCCGAGGCGGCACAACCCCTGGTCGAGCAGTTCCAAATCGTCCCAGTCGGGATCGTCCTCGCCGGCCAACCAGAAGGTGTACCTGAAGCGGTAGAACTCCAAACCTCCCTTGAACACCCGCGATGCGGTGATCGGCCGGCAGAGCCAGCGCCCCGGCTGCTCGCCGTTCCACGCGTCTTTGTTCGTCGCGTACCGGAAGCGGTTCAGCCGGCCGCGGTTCAGGGCCGGCTCGTTCCGCTCGAACGTGACCACCGTGTACCCGTCTTCGATCGTCGGCACCGGGTCGAACGGCTGGTTCGCCGAGTTCAGGATCGGCCGCGGCGTGCGGTTCGCGACGACGACGCTATCGGGGTCGCCGAGGTCTTTGACGAGCACCCGGTCACGGTCCTGGGTGTCGTAGGTGATAACCGGCGGGTCGAGCGACGGGTCGCCGGCCTGGCCCGACCCGCCGCCGCTCCCGGGCTGGCCGGGGTTGTCGGGGATGCTGCGCGGGTCGCCGCCGCGGGTGTCGTACTGCGCGTCAACGAGCCACGTGAACCAGTCGCCCGGGTCCTGCGACGGCGCGACCCGCCGGCAGAGCGAGAGCGAGTCCACCTCGTTCGTGCGGAACGACCGGTACGCCTCGCCGATGCGCGGGATGCCGGGGGCGAAGACGACTTCGAGCGGCCCGACGAGTTTGGTGTCGGTCCGCACCCGGAAGCGGCGGGTGTACGTTCGCTCCATGCCCTCCGACAGCGAGCCGTCGCGGCCGTCGTGAAGCTCTTCGACCGACAGAATCCCCACGATGCTGCCCCCGGTGTGTGGCACCATCGTGGCGGCGGAGCGTCCAACCTGCATCAGCCGACGGCGGGCGGCCGCGTCGTCGGCAGGAGGAAGTGCATCACGAAGTCACAGCAGAGCGGCCAGCCCGCCCCGATGTACCGGCTGGCGTCGTCTTTGGTGATCTCGCGGACCCGCCCGCACTGGGAGCAGTGGAGAATCGGAGTCGGCCGGTGGGCGGGCGGGTCGTGCCACGCGAGCGGTTCGGTCTGCATGGGGACTCCGGGCTGGGGGGTCACGCCAGCATGACCGAACTGCCGCCGGGTGCAACCCCCTAGCGTCCGCCCATCGCCTCTTGGCAGAGCGCGTAGAGCGTGACGGCGCCCAGGCCGATGCCGCACAGCAGCATGTCGGCGAACAGCCGGCCGCCCGACGAGCCGCCGGAGAACACGGGCAGGAGGCACCCGCACAGCACGACGAGCCCGAGGAAGCACGCGGCACCGGCGACGAGATCGAGGAACGACTTCATGGGGTCATCCGGTCGGGGGTTCGGGTGTCTGGTTCAGTTGCCGGTCGAGCCAGGTAAGGGACTTCCCCAACCCGTCAAGGACGGCGCGGAGGGTCGTGTACTTCGGGTCAGTCTGGCCGCCGAGGAGGCGAGACACGGTCTGTTGAACCTCGCCCGCCCGCCGGGCCAGTTCGCGGTGGCTGATGCCCTGGCGGCTCACTTCGGCGGTGAGCACGCGGGCGAGGGTGCCGACGGCGGTCTCGGTCGTCTCGGTCATGTCGTGGACCTCCCACACGTCGCCGGCCCGCGGCCGAACCTGAATCGGCGCGTCGCCCTTGAGCAGTTCGGCGAGTTCGCCCGCCCCGACGGCTCGCGCCAGTTTCAGCCGGTCGGGCCGGGTGGCGGCGCCGGCCGTGGGGGCGGTGCGGGTGGCGACGAACAGCGAGGCCAGGGGGGCGGCCGCCTTCGGCGTGGCCGCGAGGTCTACGGGGTGGGTCATGGGTTGGGTTGCGTCGTCCGCGGCGTGGGGTAGAATGCCGGTGGCTCCCGGGTTGGGTGCCACCGGCCGCCCGGGGTTGCAGCCCCGGGCGGTCACCTTTCTACGGGTCACCCGCCCGCGGGTCATGCGGCCGCCGTCGCCGCGCCCTCCCCTTCGCCGATCAGCTTCGCCACCGCCGCAGCGCCGCCCGCCGAGTCGATCACCGACGCCAGCTTCGCCCGCTCCTTCGCCGTCAGCGCCACCGCCCCGCCCGCCGCCGCCAGGTCCACGGCCGTCGCCCCCGCGAGGTACGGCAGAAGCGCCCGCCACTCGCCGCGGGTCAGCGTGTACGTCGATCCGTCGCCCCGGAGGGTCAGCGGCCGGTCGTCCTCGTGCCAGGGCGTGTACCGCTCACCGTCGGTCACGAGCGGCATGAGCAACCCCGCCGCGGCGTTGCGGGTGTAGCCGGCCGGGTCGCCCGCGACCGCGACGAGCGGCCGCACCTCCGCGCCCCGGGCGGTGCCGCTCATGGCGTACACAGCGGCACCCTTCGGCGAGTGGTGGAGGAGCGAGAGGAACAGCCGCAGGTCAACCCGCCGGACCGCGCCGTCCTCGCGGGTCAGCACCCCCACGGCTTCCTGGTCGCCGTCCCACTCGCGCCCCGTCAGGACGAACGGCCGCGGGTCGATCGACTTGGGGAGCAGCGTTCCAAAGTCGGGCGCCCGGAAGCCGCCCATACCGGTGCCGATCCCCTCCACCTTCGCCGCGAGGGCTTCCCGGTCGGCTTCGGGGACGCGCACCGCCACCTTGCTGTCGGTCGCCCACCCGGACCGCACCGTCTCCGCCCCGCTGAAGCGGGTGGAGTTGATCCCGGCGGCGAGCCGCGCCAGCGGGACCGGCCGCACGTCGCCGACGTACACCGCGGCGACCGGGGCGGGGGCTTCCGTCACGCGGGCGGCGCTGTCCATGAGCTTCACCTTCGGGGTTGCCGGCTTCCGCGCCCGCGGCTTGCGGGTCGGCTTGGCGGCGGGGGTGGGTTCGTCCGCGACGACCGGCACCTCGGCGACGACGGGCGCCACGTCGGCCGGCACCGGCTCGCCTGGCGCCCGCCGCACCCGCCGCGACTTCGGCAGCTCCACCCCCCACGGGCCGGCCGCGGGCGCCGGGGTGGGGGCGGGGGCGGTGAACGTCGGGTCGGTCGGCTCGTTCATGTCCGGCTCCCACTGTACCGCCCGGAACTCGACGGCCGGCACCGGCGCGGCGACCCGCACCGCATCCCACACCACTGACCGCCCCGCACTCCGCCGCCCGTCGTCCACCAGCACCGTGGCCCGCACCGCCGGCCGCCGGGTCAGCGCCGCCCGCACCCACGCCGCGGCCCGGTTGGTCCGCTCCAACACCGCCCGCCGCCCCGCCGCCTCCACCCGCCAGGCGTCCGTTACCGGCCTGGCCAGGTCCGCCAGCAGCGCCACCAACTCCGCCACGCCGTACCGCCGGGTGCTCGTCGTCCGCATCGCTCCGCCCTCGTTGGGTTGGGTGTCAGTCGGGCCGGCGGTTGCAGCCGCACGGGTGGCCCGACGCGAGTAGTATCGGTGTGACACGCAAAAGTGTCAAGCGGAAAAATACTGAAAATCCTAGGCGATTTGTGGCGACCAGGGGGCGGTGTCAAAAGTGCAGCAGTCGCGGCCATAGACCGCACCGGCCCCCGCACGCTAATTATTGACCGATCGCTTAAAAGGCTTCGATCGTCGTTGCCTATGGGAGTAACCCCCCGGCGCTGCGGGCTTTCGCCGGGGGTGATACACTGCCGGGCGGTCCGGGTAACCGCGCGGAGGGTGTCGAGATGAAGCCGTTCACGCTGGTCTGCTTCGCCGCGATGGTGCTAGCGGCCTCTGCCGCCGTCTACGGGAACGTGCCCCCGCCCCCTCCGCCGCCGCGGCCTGCGACCCCGCCGCCGATGGTCTGGGAGTACAGGGTGGAGGAGGGCTTTCCCCGGACTGCCGCGTTCAACAGGCTGGGTGAGGAGGGGTGGGAGTTGGCGACGAGCTACTACAACCTGCCGAGCGGGCCGGCGATTCACACGTTCAAGCGGCCGAAGCGATAACGCGGAAGTTGCCGGGGCCAATCTGTAGTTCGATTGGCCCCGGCGTGATGTGATCTCAGACGCCGAACAGGTGCGGGTGCTGCCGGGCCAGCTCGTCCATGTGCTGCCGGAGCGCCGCCCGCTCGGCCGGCTTGGCGTACAGCAGCTCGCTGCGGCGGCCGCGGAGCTGGGCGAGCTTCGCGTTGTAGTCTGCCTCTGTCCCCTTGAGGAGTTCGAGCTCCTTCGCCTCGGCCGCGGCGTCACCAGCGCCCCTTGCGTAGGCGGCCTCGGTCGCCGTGTACTGCCTGACCGCCTCCGCGTCCGCAGCGAAGTGGCCCCTGGTCTTGCCCAGAACCTCCATCGCCTCGACCAGTTCGTCGGCCCTGTCCGAGGACAGCTTGGCCCCTCGCGCCTCGATG
Organism: Gemmataceae bacterium; assembly: GCA_046350095.1. GTDB lineage: Bacteria > Planctomycetota > Planctomycetia > Gemmatales > Gemmataceae > Urbifossiella. The sequence continues at coordinate 473,048 of JAXMBA010000004.1, read as the reverse complement.
TAAGCCCCCTCCCGCCACACCCGCTGGGCGGCCGCGATCTTCGCCGCCCGCCTCGCCTCGGCCTGCGCGAGCGCGTCCTCGCCGCTCGTCCCGTCGTCCGGTTTCGCCTTTGCCATGTCCAGAACTCCACAGGGGTGTCTGTTCAGTCGGTATCGATCATCGGTCCCGCACGTGCGGGACCGGTTGTGTTGGCTCAGGTCAGCCGCACGGGCGGCACCGGCGCCGCCCTCGGCCCGAAGGTCTCGAAAAGCGCGAGGCTCAGCACGTCGGCGCGGAAGTCGTCGCCCGTCATGCCCACCACGGTCATCGCGGTCGAGAGTTCGGCGAGGTCAGCGGGGGTGAGCGGCCGGTCGTGGACGATGCCGCGGACGCCCGCCTTGTACACCTCCCGCAGCCGGTGCCACTCGGCTTCCCGAAGTTGGCGCATCGCCAAGAGGGCTTCGTGAGCCAGGTATGTCCGAGCGTCGTCCGCCATCGAGGGGAACCTCCGGGGTTCGGGTCAGTACCAGGAATGCGGCGGGTGTGCGGCGATCGCCGCGGCGACCTCCGCCGCCGAAATGCGGCCGTTGGCTTCGAGCGTGGCGGCGATGCTCCGCACCGCGTGTACGGCGCCGCCGATGAGGCGTCGGGCCTTCTGCCGGCAGTCCCCGCGGAGCCCGACAGGCAGGCTCTGGGCGAACAGCTCGTCGTCGCCGGTCGCGCCGTATCCGGCCTCGGGTACGCCGTCGCAGAGCATCTCCTCGGCGATCGCCCCCGCCATCAGGCAGGCGCCGCGGTTGATCGCGCCTTCGACCGGCTTGTCCGGCACGCACTCGCCCTGAACGTTCCCCTTGGGCTCGATGTGAGCGGTAACCCCTCTGCAGCCACTCAGGAAGTAGGCCGCTGCGTGCCCCGCCTCGTGCGCGGCGACCCTCTTTCGGACGTGCCACGGGTGGGTCAGGTGAGCGTTGCTAGTGGACGCGGCGGCGGGCTGTATCTCGTCCGGCTTCGCCCGCAGCTTCTCGCGGCGCTGTTGGATCTCGGCGGCGGCATGCAGCCGCGCCCGCCTCGCGGCTACGTCGGGGTGACTACTGGCGGCGGTCGGGGCGGCGCGGCCGGCGGCAGCTTTCGGGCCGCCCTTCTGGCCGTGGAAAACCTTGCTGATCACCTCGGAGAGCGTCGCCACGCCGTCCACCATGCCGCGGCTCACCGCGTCCTTGGCGAGCACCATCCCGCCCTGTCCGTAGTTGGCAGTTACCTGCTCCGGGGTCGTCTTGCGCCCGCGGGCGACGGTCCGCACGAACTGCCCGTGATACCCGGCCACCGTCTCTTGGAGGTGCGCCCGGTGGGCGTCGGAGATGGGGCCGGGATCGACTCCGGCTTGCTTCAACTCGCTGGACGCGATGGTCGTCACCTTGAGGCCGAGCCGCTCCAGATACCCCGACTCGTCCACGTGCTGCATCACGACGCCGACCGACCCGACCATGCCGGACGGCGAGACGAGCAGTTCCGACGCCTGGGACGCGGCGTAGTACGCCGCGCTAGCGGCCATGTGGTGAACGAACCCCACGACCGGCTTTCGTTTCGCCGCCGCGGCGATGGCGCGGGCGAGTTCCTCGGTCCCGAACACGCTCCCCCCGGGTGAGTCGATCTCCAGCAGGAGTGCTTCGACGGATGGGTCGGCGGCGGCGGAGTTGACGAAGTCGGTCAGGTCGATGGTGCAAGTCGCCGCGCCGATCTCGGTCAGGAAGTTGGGCCGACTGAACATCACGCCGTACAGGCCGGCGTAGGCCACGGAGCGCGGGGCGTTCGCCGCAGTGGTGGTCTGCTTCCTTGCCGCCAGCGGTGACGCCGGACCGGCTGCGCCAGCGACGAGGGTCTGAACCAGCGCCCGACCGGCGGCCGGCTCGATCGACCACGGGGCCGAAACCACGTCGCGCAGGGTCGCGGCGTACTCGCCGGCGCTGATCGTCCGGCCGGCCTTCGGGCTGTTCGGGAACACGGGCATGGGTGCCCTCCGTTGCGTGTGGGTGTGGAGGGTCAGAGCGCCATCGGCACCGGCCGGGCCGGCAGCTCGGACAACACTGCCAAGATGGCTTCCAGGTCCGATGGGGCGAAGACGCGGACTTTGCCCACGCGGGCGTGGGGCAGTCGGCCGGCATCGGCGAGGCGACGCACCACGCTTTCGGGTTGCTTTCCGAGTCGGGCAACGTCGGCGGTGCCGAACATCACCCCGGGCAACGGGACTTCCACGGGTTGAGCCCTCCAGGTGCTGCCCGCTGACTGCCGCGGGCTACGTGGAGAGCTTCGCAGAGAGATGCCCAACCTGCCCCGGGTGTGACCCACGGGGCTGAAAAAGTGCTTGAAAAACCGCATCGGACAGCGTCACGTCACTTGCCCCACTGACACCTGCGTCACCAACCAGTCCCCACCCCGCCGCCCGCCCGCGCCGATCAACCCCACGGCCTCGGCGTGGCTCGTGGCGGTGCCGACGAGTTGCCACGGCGAACGGCGGCCGGGGCGGAAGTAGACGAACCACGAGGCGGGGGGAGAGGCGAAGAGGGCGTCGGCGGCGGTGGTGGATAAGCTCACGCGGACACCTTGAGACTTCGGGCCAGCGCCGCGACCTCATCACACGCCAGCGTCAGTGCCGCCAGGTCGTGGCGCTGGTACGCCTCGCACGCTCGGCCCACGGCGGCTTGAATAGCGGGATCGGCGCCGCGGCAGCCGTTCTGATCGACGGCGGCGTCAGCAGCTTCCATGAGGCGGACCGCGCCGGCGGTGTCCCACCGGGAGAGTTTGGCGAGGTGGGCGAGTACCTCGGCCTTCCGCTCAACCAACTCCCGGCCGAGTGCAGCGGCGACCGCCGGACCGGTGACGGTGAGACGATCGGCGTCGATGGTGATCAAGACGCCGAGTTCCGTTGCTTCGGCGATGAGCGCGGAGCAGTCGCGGTTCACCAGAATCACCCCGAGAACTTGAAACCGCCCGAATCATTCTGACGTTCAATTACGGGAGCAGCGGGAGGATCGGGGGTCGATTTCGGGTTAACTCCGAAAGGCACGCGCACGCGTGAGGCGTTAACCTCGTTTTTGGCCCCGATCCTCCCGTTATCCTGTGTTTGAGTGTCAGTGGTAAGCCGAATGCGGTAGTAGACCTTCGAGTCCTTGAAGCTGTCGAACCGGCCCTTAGCCTGATCCCCGAAACGCTTTACGCTCGGCGTTCGCTTCGCATCGTGCCCTTCGTCGGTCCACCACTGCTTGAACTGGGCGTACAACTCCCCGGCCCCGATCCTCCCGTTGGCGTCCGCCTGAACGTTGTCCCCGAGGAATTGGCCGATTACGTCCTCAGCCTTCCGGTAGTCCGCAGTAGCCCGAGTGACCTCGGGGGGCGGGTTGAGTGTCCGCCCCTCGGCGTAGAATCGGGCCGCGTGCTCCACCATGTCGGCGAGGACGCCTTCCCGCTCCTCGGTGCGAAGTCGATCCAGTAGCCCGGGGTCGGCGCGGAACTCGGGGTCGTACTTCCTGCCCGGGCCGCTTTCCGTGTCGCCGTCCGGGTCGAGCGCCCGGTCGGTTTCCTTCCAGAATTTGACCTCGAACGGGACGAGACGAAGCCGCCGCCATATGCCGTGGTCCGAGCCCTTGACGTGGGGCTTGTGGTTCGTCGGGACGACGAACTTATGGGTCGGCGGGAACTCAAAGAAGTCCTGTCGCATCCCCCGGGCCTGCACCAGGTCATCACCCGTAAGCGCCTTCAGCTTCTGCTCGTCGAGCCGGGCGTCTTCGGGCGTCTCCGAACAGACCGCCAGGCGGGAACCGCGGAGCCCCACCTTCTCCGTCGGGTGCCGCGACGAGCGGTCCACGATCAACAGTTCGGGGGGCGGGGTGTGGGCGTAGCCGTCGGCCGTGTTGCCGAGAGCCTCCAGCCAGAGGAGTTGGAGCACACTCTTCCCGTTCGACCCGTCCCCCCACCAGAAGTGGGCCGAGTGGTCGCACGTCTCACCCGTGGCGACGTACCCGGACAATCGCCGGATGTACGTTGCGACCGCCGGGCGCCCCCAGAAAATCTTGTCGAGGAAGGCGAGATAGCCGTCGCGCTTCGCAGCGCTGTTGAACGCCGTCGGGCAGAGCTTCGTGAGGTAGTCGTTCCGGTCGTGCGGGCGGACGGCTCCGGTGCGTAGGTCTACCGTCCCGTTCGGGCAGTTCAGCAGGTGGGGGTGTGTATCGAACCGATCCCGGCCGAACCGGACGTACACCCGCGGCTCGCTCCGGGCGGCCGTGAGCATGGCCCGGACCCGCTTCATGTCCTGAGACGCCTTCGCCCAACCCAGCCGCCGCTGCGCCGCCTTCATCGCGGCCCCGAGCCGTTTCTTTTCCTCTTCGTCTTCCGCGGCGGCGTAGGCCTGCGCGGCCGCGCCGAGGGCTTCCGCGGCCGCGTAGGCCATTCGTTCCGTCGTTGCTTTGGCCAACCGTTCGATTCGCGCCCCGCTCTTGTCCGGAACCCAGCGGGTGCCGTCGAACACAGCCCAGTGCCCCCAATCGTCCACGTAGAGCGCGGCTCCGACGTGGTCGGCGACGAAGTGTCGCCCGTTCGCCACGTCGGTGTCGTCGAACACCCCGCCCGTGGGAGACTCCCCGCCGCCCGGTTGGGACGAGTCCCCGCCGCCCCCGTCACCCCCTCTGCTTTTCTCGTCGGACCAGCCGAGTTCCTTCTGCAACTGCGGCGCGAACGCCGCCATCGTTCGAGTGTCGCACGCCCCCCGCTCGTAGTAGCAGCGGACCTGCGACGGGGTGAGCCCCGGCCCGGTGGGCATCCCCGCGTTCGTGCTGAAGTTCTTCGTGAACGGAATGCCGTCGATGACGGCGACGTTGAAACTGGTGCCGTCGTCCTTCCCCTCGCGACGGAACTCGACCCGGTCGGCCGTCCGGGCCGTGACCGTGTGGGCGCCGCGCTGGACGTGCCACGCCACCACGTCATCCAGGCTGACCGCTTGGTTGTAAGCGGCGAACACGTCCGGACGGTCGGCCCGTACTGTAACGACCGGGCCGCGGGCGGAGGCCGTGACGCCGGTAGAGGGCCGGGGCTTGGCTTGCAGCTTTGGTGTGGCGTCCGGCGGAATCAACTCGACGGGGTCGCGCGGCAGGGACAGGATGTGTGCGACAGCGGCCTCGCCCTGGACCCACTCTCGGCCGTCGAACACGATCCCCCACACGTCCCGCTTGTGGTGCTTGCCAGGCGCCCGGAGCCAGTTCCCGTATTCCTTGACCCGCGGCTGCTTCGGGTTCACCTCGGGAATAGCGATTCCGAACCGCTCCGCGTCCCTGACGATCCAGTTTCCGAACGCGTGCAGGATCGGCCCGGGAACCTTCTCGGCGATGAACACCCACAAGTGAAAGCCGCCCGTCGCCCACGTCACCAGCAGCGGGTGAAACCCGAGGGCAACGAGTTCGCGGTACACGTGAACGGCATGCCGGAGGTTCGCGGCCGCGACCTCGGGCTGATCGTCGTGGTTGTCCCAGTCGATGCCGACCCACTTCCCGTAACTCACCCCGGCATCGTCGCACGCGGTCAGCGCGTAGCACCCAACCACGTCCCGGCATCCGGTCGCTTGAAAATGCCGGCTCAGGACGGCGCGATTGAACTTGCCCGGGGAGGCGTCCTCGCGTTTCGGCCGCGCGCACTTCTCGACCGACCCGGTGTCGGGGTGCGTGTAGTAGCCGCCGTACCGGTCGGCTCGAACAACGAGATTCGACCAACTCCATTCGGCAAGTTTGTCCTGCGCCGCCTTCCGCCACGCCGCCCCCGCCTTCGGGTCCGGCTGCGGAACTTCCGGAATCATGCCCCCGCCGTCGGGGTCGCACGTTATGATGTGGTTGGATTCCACCGATGCCGATTCCCAGGTGTCACCCGCTCGCCTCCGGCCCCCACCGGAGGTTTGCGGCTTTACGCCCCCGCCATCACGCCCGAATGATTCTGCCCGCTAGGTGTGGCACCTGCCGGTTACCAGCCCGCCTCGGTGAGCGCAGCGTCAGCCCGTTCAGAGGCCCGCCGCCGCTCGGCCGGCGACCGGGGCGGCTCCACGTCGCCGCCGGCGCCCGCGGTCGTCGTCTCGATCCACGCCGAGAGGAACGCCTCCGACGTGTACCACTGACCCCCGACCTTCACGCCGGGCAGCTTCATCCGCTCGCCGTTGACCAGCAGGCCGCGGGTGAACCAGCGGACGATTTTGGATCGCCGGGACCGGCTCGCGCCGTCCTCGCCGTGGATGATCCGGCCGACGGCGGCGACACCGATCGGCGGGCCTTTGAGGCGTTCGTGAAGCGTCACGCCGGCACCCCGGCCGGCCCGGCCTTCTTGGTGCGGAGGAACGTCATCACCTCGGCCCGACTCCACAGGAGCCGGCGCCCTACACGGATGGGTGTTGGCAAGTCGCCGCGGTGGCGGTCGATGGTTTTCCGGCCGACGCCGAGCATCGCCGCCAACTCCAGCCGATCGACCGTAAGCCGCTCGGCTACAGGGGTCGTTGCGGTCACCGAATCGCCCTCAGGGGTCAAGTGGGGTCACCCGGAGACAGAATGCCCCCGCAGTGTCCAACCTGCCAATGCACTCGTTTTGGTCGCCCTAGAAATCCCAGCGAAAACGTAGCTACACACGGTCGCGCACCGGCTCCGTGGCCGGTGCGTGCCGTACCTCCTCAGGGGTTCATGGCGGTTGCGTCGCCACTTGCCGGGCCGGGGTGTTGGTTCACCCGCGGCTGTCGGCGGCGATCAAGCGGGCGACCCGGACGGGGGCGCCTCGGGAGACGGTAGGTAGCCGGCAGTCCGTGCGGCTGCGATGACGGCGGGGTAGTCCTTCGAGTCGAACGTGCGCACCCGACCGCACCACTCGTGCGGCACGAGCCCGCGGCGGCAGAGCTTGCGCAGCTGGTTTTCGAGCAAGCCCGTATCCCGGGCCGCCTGGCCGATCATGACCCGCGCGAGCAGCTTTTCCGAGTCCATCTGCCGCCCCTAGCACGCCGTCAGGTGTCATACCCCCGCTAGCACCATCATACCCCAGAAGTCGCCACAAGACAACGACCAAACGAGTACTTGACGCACGGCAAGTACTCGCTTTGTTCACTACACAAACGGGGGCACGATCGTGCCGCTTGGTGAACCGCTTTCTTGCACGCCCGGCTCGCGTGGTCACTTGGCATCCTCACTCGGCGGCGGTTCGGATGGCGTGCGGTTCACGAGTCGTTGCGTTCCGGGCCCGCGGTCGTGATCCAGTGGACTGGGCTCGACAGAAGGCCTTCGATGTCCCGCACCGGCGTGTTCGCCATGAGGGCTGCGAGTTGGTCAAGAGCGTGCGTGGCGTCGGTCACGGCTTCCACGTCCAGCCAGCTCCGATCGGGGTGGCGCGGGTGGTCGCGTGTGGCGTCGTACACCTCGCCGAGGGCGTCGTGCGCCTTGGTCAGAAACACGGCGATCTCGGTCCACAGCGAGACGAACCGGTGGCGGTCCACGACGCCGCTGATGCGGTGGGGCGCCTCCACTTTCGCCGCCGGCTTCGTCTTGCTGCGGGCGCGCGGCTTCCCGGCCGCCCCGTTCACGTTCACGTCTGCCATCGTGCTGTTCCTCGCGTCCCACCCGACCGCTGCGGGTGTGCGGAGGATAATAGCCGACGGGCTATTGATAGTCAACGGGCTATTGGCGATAATCTCGGGTAATGACTAAACCAGTCGCCATGCCGAGCCGCGAGATAGTCCCCGGGCTGGTCGATTCGCTCAAAGCCGCGCGCGAGAAGTCGGGGCTGTCGCAGTACCAAGCTGCTGATGCGGCCGGCGTGCATCAGGTCTCAATTGCCAAGTACGAGACGGGCAAGGCTACACCCACTCTGCCGATCCTCTACAAGCTCGCCGACGCTTACGGTGTCGCGGTGTGTGACCTGCTCCCCGAAGGCGATCGGCCGCCGGCCGCGGCGAAGTCGAAGAAGACACCGGGAAAGAAGTAGGCGGGGCGGTTGCCCTCACGGACCGGCCGCGATACGCTCTAGCGATCCGGCCGGTATCCCGGTGAGCCGTCATGCCCACACAAGTCCGGTGCTCTCATTGCTCCCGCGCAGTCAACATCCCGGATGGCTGGAATCGAGCGTTGTTCAAGTGCTCGAAGTGCGGGAAGGTAACTAGCCTAGCCACAGCGACGTGGTTATCTACGAATGCGGAGTTGCCGCGAGCCCCTCAACCCGCCTCTCCGCCCGGCAACCTGACCACCTTACCACTGCCCGGCCCTACTCCTAACCGATGGCGCGTCGTAGTTGCCGCAACCGGGGGAGGGCTTGTCGTCGCGGTCATTGCCCTGGCACTCGCATACCTCATACTAAGCGTCACCATCGACCAGGTAGTGCGGGATAAGCCCGCGCCGCCGACCGAGAAGAAACCCGAAGTGCTTCGAACCGGAGAGGAATGGGCAGCTCCAGGTGAAGTGTCGGTCGTGGGCGAGATGGGAGCGACGCTCAGCCGGGTTGGGATCGAGCAGGTGAGGTATCGGACTTTGATTGATGACCAGCCCCACCGGGACGATGATTTCCTTTTCGTGGTCAGGCTCGTTATTGAGAACCGCTCTAAGGAGCGACTCTTCGAGTTCGCGCCTTCGCAAGATTCCCTGTCTGGTCACGCACAGTTGAAGGACGACAAGGGCAATCAGTACCGCCCGATGATTCCTTCGTTCGGTGTCCGATTCGAGGAAGCCAGCAAGCCTGGAAGCATCTACCCCGGCCAGGTCGTCACCGACGTGTGCGTTTTCCAGAGGCCTGTGGATGCAGCGGCCGAACTCGAGCTAACCGTGAACGCGTCGATTGTGAGGCAGAAAGGATACTTCCGCTTTCGCTTCCCCGCTTCGCACTGGAAACGGCAGTCGTGACCTGGGAGTAAATGCCTTCGTTCTCCGTTCACCCCGGAAACCCCGTAAACGTTTCCCGTTCCCCGGAAATGCTTCGTGAATCGCGCCGGATGCGCGATTGACTACGTCCTGAGATTGTCTTAGAAAGCCTTGCGAATCCAGGGGATTCCGCGTCGGGTGACGGGTGCTTTCAAGAGCCTTGGGAGCAGGAGGCCGTCGGTTCAAATCCGGCCGCCCCGACTGACTTCGACGGTTCACTTCGACGCCGGGTGCTTCTCCAGGAACCGGGCCACCACGCCAGCAAATTGTTCAGTGGCGAGGTTGTGGCCCGCCGCCGCCACACCCTGCAATTCCTTCGGCTCGTTCGCTGCGTTGTACAGCGTCTCGCCCTGCCAGAACGGCACGACGCGGTCGTCGGTGCTGTGGCCGACGAGCAGCGGCCGGGTGCAGCTGTGAATCCGCGACAAGCTGTCAAACCGTGACCGCATCAGCGTGTGTGTCGGCAGCCACGGGTAGTGGTGTTTGGCCGCGGCCGGTAGAGTCGTGAACGGGCACATCAGCACCAGCGCACGGTGATCGTGCCGCGTCGCCGCCTCGACCGCGACGCCGGTGCCGATCGATTCGCCGAGCAGAACCACTCGCAGCGGCGAAATCTTCCCGTCGGTCGTGAGCCAGGCATACGCCGCGTCGCAGCTGGCGTAGCAGCCGGCCTCCGTCGGCGAGCCGTCACTCTTGCCGTAGCCGGGGTAGTCGTACATCAGCACGCCGGCGTCGGTGGCCTTGTTCAGGTAGATCGCCAGGTCGCCACGGTACGATAGGTTCCCGCCGTTGCCGTGCGACACCAGGAACGCTCCCGCCTCCGGCCGCGTCGGCGGCAGCCACCACGCGTGCAACTTCGTCCCGTCGGCCGAAGTGAATTCCACATCCTGTGTCCGCCGGTCGGGCGGCGGGAGCCACGCCTCCGCGGCCGTGTGTGGGTGGAAGACGAGCCTCAACTCGAACCACAGGAACACGGCCACCACAGCGACGTAGATGCCGGCGTAGACCGGGATGCGCTTCAGGACGAAGCGGGTGGCGCGGCGGCAGAACGACTCGCTCACGCCGGCTCCTCCGTGTCCAGCGCCCGCGTCAGCGGCGATAGCGCCTTTCGAACGATGCCGCGCATGACCTCCAGGTCGGGCGTCTGGCCGGTAAACAGCTCAACCTGCCGGGCCGCCTGCCGCACGAACATATCGACGCCGGTAATAGTGTCGCACCCGCGGGCTTTCGCCTCGCGGATCATCAGCGTCGTTTCAGGGTTGTAGATGGTGTCGAACACCGTCACCCCCGGCTTCATCACGCTGACGTGGACCGGGCTTTCGTCCACGTTCGGGTGCATGCCGACGGGCGTGCAGTTGACGAGGACGTCGAAGAACACGCTGTGCCGGGCGTGCCAGTCGAGCGTCTTGCAGTTCACCTCCTCGGCCAGGGCGTGCGCCCGCTCCGGCGTCCGCGCCGCGATGGTGATGTGCGCGCCCTCCTTGTGCAGGGCGTGGCACACCGCCCGTGCCGCCCCGCCGGCCCCGAGGACGAGCACGGCGCACTGGCTCAGTTGCACCGGCTTGCCGTCCGGGCCGGTCTTGCCACGGACGTGCTCCCTCAGCGAGTCGATGGCCGCGTGGTAGTCCGTATTCGCGGCCGAGAACTTACCGTCGGGCAGCCGCACCAGCGTGTTCGCGGCGCCGGTCTGCTCCACCGTCGCGTCCTTCTCCCGTGCGATCGCCGCGGCCGCCTCCTTGTGTGGGATCGTGACACTGTACCCCTCCACCGGGATCTGTCCGTACTCCTCCACGGCCTGCGGGAACTGCCCGCGCGGAATGCGGAACGGCAGGTAGATCGCGTTCAGCTTCATCCCGCGGTAGACGTGGTTGTGCAGCACCGGGCTCAGGCTCTGCCCCACCGGGTCGCCGGCGACGCCGAACACGCGCGTGTTGGCGTCGATGGACCGCACCGGGTAGGTGGTGCGGAACTCCTCCAGGCTCGGCAGGCCGGGGGCGATGCCGCGCTCCTTGTTGAACGCGGCGTAGATGAACGGCGCCCCGTACTTCAGCGACAGGTAGCGGCTCGGCGCCCCCACGTCGCCCATGCAGAACGCCACGGTCGGCTTCGGCGCCGCCTTCTGTAGCCGCAGGACGCGGGCCACGTCGGCCGGGCTCTGCGCCATGACGGCGAGCTTGTACACGTCGCCGTCGAGCTTCAGCATGTCGGCGTACAGGTCTTCCAGGTTGTCGGGCGTCTCGTTGAGGTTGTGGTAGCTCACGATCCGCTTCACCGGCCCGAACCGCGGGATGGCCTTGGCGATGTCGTGCTCCAGATCCACCCACTCGAACGCGCCGGAGACGATGGCCTGGCGGATGATCGTCTGGCGCTCCGTCTCGGTGCCAGGGTAGCGGCCGCCGTCGACGGGGCGGCGCAGCGTGGCCACCCAGGGGCACTGCTTGACGGGGGTGAATCGCTTGAACTCGACGGCCTTGGCGAGAAAGTCGAGCCGCAGCTCGATGAACTTGGCCCCGCGCTTGACGGCCTCCTGGAGCTCGGCGGTGATCATCTTGTGCCGGGTCCGGCCGATCACCACCAGCACCCGGTCCGGTCCCACGGACATGACCCGCCCCCCGCCCGAAGTCGTTGCGATGGCGTTACCTTAGCACGACCCGAAAACGAAAACAGGGGGCCCGAGCCCCCTGTGACCGTGCCCCCGACTGTCTCCGACCCGTTACAGCTTGCTGGCTTCCTTGTACATGACGACCTTGCGGACGATCGGGTCGTACTTCCGGAGTTGGATCCGCTCCTTGGTGTTGTTGCGGTTCTTCTCGGTGAAGTAGCAGTGGTCGCTGGCCTCGCTCTTGAGTTTGATCGTCGAGCGGGCCTCCTTCGCCTTGGCCATCGCGGCCTCCGGGGGGGTGTGAGGGGGCAGCACCGGGGCGGTCCCCGGCGGTAGACTGAATACCATAGCGGGTTCCGGTCGAAAGGAGGAGGGGGGAATCTTCGCGGAACCTGGAGAACTCATGACCGGGACGGCGGTTTGCCTCGGCCTGCTCGCCCCCGCGACCGTCGTCGCGGCGACCCAGGCCGCACTCGCCGCCCTCGGCCGCTTCCCCCGTCGTCGCCAGGCTACCCAGACCGCCCAGCCTCCGGCGATCGTCGTCCTCATCCCGGCGCACGACGAGGAAGCGATGATTGGTGCCGCGTTGAAATCGGTGGCCGAGCAGGACTACCCCGCCGTCCGCGTCGTCGTCGTCGCCGACAACTGCACCGACCGCACGGCTGACGTGGCGGCTCGCTACGAGGCTCGCGTCGTAGTTCGCACCGACGTCGCGCGTCGCGGAAAGGGGTACGCCGTCGCCGCGGGACTGCACGCACTCCGGGACGAGTCGTTCGACGCCGTCCTCATGCTCGACGCCGATTGCACCTTGAACCGCGCCGCGATTATGGAACTTGCGACGACGTTGGCCGCCGGCGCTGGTGTGGCGCAGGCGAATTTACGGTCGCGCAACGCCGACGCCGGTCCGGGGGGGTTCGTTGCGGCGGTAGGGTCCGTGGTCGATGCCGCAGTAGCCGCGGGGCGTGAGCGCGTCGGCCTCCCCGGCCGCCTTCGAGGCACCGGCATGGCCTTCCGCCGGTCGGCCCTCGGCCACGTTCTGTGGGCGACGGCCAGCCCGGTCGAAGATGCCGATTACCAGCGGCAGTTACGGGCCGCCGGCGTCCGCGTGCGATACTGCCCCGGTGCCGAGGTTTCGGCCGCCGCCCCGCCGCGGTTGAACGACCTGTACCGCCAGCGCCGCCGCTGGGCTGCCGCGGGGCCGGGAGAAAGCAAGCCATTGGGGCTCGCGCTCGCGGCTGCCGGGGTGACGGCTGCGCTGGTAACAGGTCAGTTCGTAGGCTGGGCCTGCGGACTAGCAGTGACGTTGATTCTGCTCTACGGCGTTGCGGCCGCAGAAGTGGGGCTGACGTGCCGGCGGTTGGGGTTCGCGCTGGCGGCACCCGCGGTCGTCGTGCGGCTGGCGTGCGTTGCAGTTGCTGGGTGGCTGAAACCGGACCGCGGATGGGAGCCGGTCCGTGCCGGGTGACCCTGTCGTAACCGCCGGTGTCGTGCGTGGCTCGCCGCGCCCCAACCTCTTCAAACGCCTGCTGCTGCCCCCCGGTCCGGCCGCGGAGCCCGGCCGCGTGCGGCTCACGTTCGACGACGGCCCCCACCCCGCGTACACCCCTGCCGTCCTCAAACATCTCGCCGCGTTCGGCCACGCCGCCGCATTCTTCCTGGTCGGCAGCCGCGCCGCGTCCGCGCCGGAACTATCGGCCGCGATAAGCGCCGCCGGGCACGTCGTCGGGAACCACACGTTCAGCCACCCGCGTCTCCCGTGGCGCGACACCGCGGTGTCACGCGCCGAACTGAGCCGTTGCCAAGACCTGCTTCCCGAGGCGACGCACTTCCGCCCGCCGTTCGGCCGTCTGACGCCGGGGCTGTGGCGCGCCGCCCGCCGGCTCGGCCTCACGCCCGCCGGCTGGTCGCTCGACGCCCACGACTGGCGTTGCCGCACGCCGGCCGACGCCGCCGCGTGCGCCCGCCGCCTCCTCGCAGCGGCCCGGCCCGGCGACGTGATCCTACTCCACGACGACCGGCCGACGGTCCTGCCGTTGCTGGACGTGCTGCTACCGGGTCTCCGCGATCGCGGCCTCGTCTAGAATGTCGGCGTGATGTCCGACCTCGACGCTCTCGTCCGCGCCGTCCTCGACCGCCCCGACGACGACACCCCGCGACTGGTCTACGCCGACGCCCTCGACGACCTCAGCGTCGCCGGCCGGGCCGCGTTCGTGCGCCTCCAGGTTGAAGCGGCCCGCGGCGAGGCGTGGGAACCGGCGGCGATCCGCGCGCGCTGCTTCCGCGGGAACGCCGGCGAGGAGTGGTCGAACACGCTGCCCGAACTACCCCCCGGCCTCCACTGGGCCGCGTCGCCGTTCCACCGCGGCTTCCCCGCCGCCGTTCAGGCCGTCGACGGGTCCGCGTTCGTCGCCGCCGCGGGCTCACTGTTCGACATCGCTCCCGTGGAGTCGCTGGAACTGATGTCCACCCCCGCCGGCGATGTGGCCGCACTGGCCGCGTGCCCGGGGCTGGCCCGACTTCGCCGACTTGTGATTCGGGCAGGTCTCGGGCAGGCGACGGCCCGCGTCCTGCTGAACTCGCCTCATTTGGCCGCGCTCGACGACCTGGTGATCGGCGCCGCCCTCACGTCGGCCCAGACGGCGCGGGCCGTGACGGCCTCGCGGGCGTTTCGACGACTTCGATCCTTTTCGTACCGTGACGAGTCACAGGGAGGGGCGCTGGTGGCAGCCCTCGCCGCGCTCCCCGACCCGCCGCCGCTGCGGACGCTCGACCTGCAAGGGAACCGCCTCACCCCCGCCGGGTTGCGCCGGCTCTTCGACTCGCCGATCGCGGCCGGGCTGGAATCGCTCGACATCTCGGACAACCACCTCGGGGCGGACGGGTTCCACGAATTAATCGTCCGCGACCCGCTCCCCGCCCTCCGCCGGCTCGACGCGATGCGGACCGGGCCCGGCACCGCGGGCGTCGCAGGGTTGGCAGGGCAGCCTCTGTTGCGTCGCGTCCGGGTCATGAATCTCGGCGGCAACGCACTTCGACCCGTCGTGGGCACCGTCCTGAGTGCGATGCCCCTGAACGAGATTCGTGTCCTCGAGCTGCGCGACAACCGCCTCGGCGACGAGGGCGCGACGCAACTCGCCGGGGCGCGGTGGCTGAGGGGGTTGCTTCAACTGGACCTGTCGGAGAATGACATCGGCGCGGCCGGGGCCGAGGCTCTGGCCGCGAGACAGGAGTCGGACGGACTGGTTGCACTCGATCTGGGTGGGAATCCGATTCCGAGCGCGTCTCGGAAGCCTCTTCGCGACCGATTCGGCGACCGCCTGTTGCTCTGACTGGCGGACCCAGGCGGTAACCGACAGTGAGTTCATTGCCCGGGGTACGGCCAGAATCGATCGGCCTCGCGTTTCAGGGCGCCCCACGCCTGCCAATCCTCCACGGTTGGCATGTCGGGCGCGTCGGCCAGGGCCCGGAGGTTGTCCAGTTCGCGCATGCGGGCCATCGCCGCGGCTCGGGCGTGGGGCGTTGACTCGTCGCCAGATGACATCATCCCGACGGACGTGCCGACGCGGCGGGCCAGGGCGTCGATCTCGGCGCGGGCCGCGGCGCGGTGCCGGTCGCGGTGCGGTTCGCTGACGAGCCACACCCGCTGTGTGGCCCAGCGCGCCGCCCTCGCCGCCTCCGGCCGTAGCGGCTCGGCCACCGCCGCGGGATCGACAGGTGTCGGCTTGTGACGCAGCGGCGCCCACTCGTCGCCGTACCACATCGCGGTGAGGAGCCCGGCCACGCACAGTGTCGGTGTCAGGACCAGTAGCCCGGCCGCGAGCCACTTCCACGGCCGGGGGTTGAAGCGGATCGCGTTCAGGAGCCCGGCGCCGACGAACCCGACGAGCCCGCCGGCGGCGTGCCCCTCCCAGCTGACCTGCGGCAGGAGGCACACGCCGGCGTTGAGGAGGAACGCGAACAGGAGACGGCGTCCCATGTCGGTGGCGAGGTCGGGCGGGAGGTCGTCGCGGAAGTGGACGTACCACGCCAGCACGGCCCCCATCAGCCCCCAGATGGCGCCGGACGCTCCGGCCACGATGACTGGTACGTCACCCGGGCCCTCGAGCGGCCGCGACGCCATCGCCGCCGTGGACGCGGCAACGCCGGCGAGACCGTACAGCAGCAGCGCCCGCCAGCGGCCCCAGAACAACTCGGCGGCCGGGCCGGTGGTGCCGAGGAGAATCATGTTCAGGGCGACGTGCCAGAACCCGGCGTGAACGAACATGCTGGTGCCGAGCCGCCACCACTGGCCGTTCAGGAGGTCTTGAGCGGATACCGCCCCGAGGCGCTCCAGGACACTGACCCACGGCGCCCCGAGCGCCCCGGCCGGCGACTGCCTCCACTTCAGCGCGACGGCGACCCCGACGGCGTACCACAGCACGTTCAACCCGATGAGGACGGGCGTGACGAGTGGCGGTCGGAAGTCGAGGAGGCCGGCGAGAGTGGGGGAAACGGGCTCGAACCCGTCCGGCGCCGGCACCGCGGCCCGGGCCGCGACGCGTTCGCCGTCCGGCGTCGCGACGTACCCCTGCCCGACGCCTTTCTCCCACGCGGCGACGCGGACGAGGCCGGCGTTGCGCAGCTCCGCGAGTGCGTCGTCGAGTGCCGTGCGTGGGGTGCCGGTCAGCTTGACGTGTGCGGAGGGGAACCAGGGCCGGCCGGCGGCGACGACGGCGCGGAGGATCGCGTCGGCGCTGGGCCGGTCGTCGGCGGACATGGGGGGCACCTCGGTCGCCAGGCTCTCGGCTCATTGTGCCGAACGGGCAGGGGGTTGTCGATCGGAA
The DNA here is from genome assembly GCA_046350095.1 of Gemmataceae bacterium. Taxonomy (GTDB): domain Bacteria; phylum Planctomycetota; class Planctomycetia; order Gemmatales; family Gemmataceae; genus Urbifossiella. The sequence goes on along the minus strand of JAXMBA010000004.1, from coordinate 456,726 downwards.
CCGGACGGGTTTCATGGGGTCAATCGTACGCCGCCCCGTTGACGATCGGGGGTGGTGCTCCTACGATGGTTTCTTTCCGCGACCGCGCCCCTACGCTGGTCCCCGCAGAATGTCGCCGGCCCCGCTGTCGTCCGCCGCCTTCGCCGACGCCGTACTGCGGGTCGCGCGGTTTCGCGGCCGGCCGGTGGTGGTGAAGCTCGGCGGCAGCGCGATGGAAGACCCGGCCGCGACCGACGCCTGTCTACGGTCGGTGGCAACGTTGCACCTCCTCGGCGTACCCGTGGTGCTGGTCCACGGCGGCGGTAAGCCGATCGACCGGGCGATGGCCGACGCCGGCCTGACGCCGCGAAAGGTCGTCGGCCGCCGCTACACGGACGAAGCAACTTTGGGTGTAGTGGTTCCCGTTCTCCATTCCATCAGCCGTGACCTCGAACGGCGGCTAACCGAGCTCGGGGCCGACGCCAAAGCCCACACCCACCCCGACACGTTTCCGTTGCTCGGCGAAGTGCTTCGGTTGACCGCCACCGACGGGAGTTCGATCGATCTCGGTTGGGTCGGCTCGGTGGCCACTGTCCGGTCGGATGACCTCCGATGGCGGGCCGTGGAATGCGGCGAGTTGCCAGTCATCCCGTCGCTTGCCGTCCTCGCGGACAGCCCGACGGGCTGGCTCAACGTCAACGCTGACACCGCGGCGTCCGCTGTCGCCGGGGCGCTGAAGGCCGAGAAGGCCATCTTCCTCACCGACACGCCCGGCGTTCTACGGAACCGGCACGAACACACGTCACTCATCCCCCGTCTGACCGAGACCGAGTGCCGGAGCCTGATCGCGTCCGGGGTGATCAACGGCGGCATGGTGCCCAAGGTGGAGGCGTGCTTCGAGGCGCTCGCCGCCGGGGCGCAGGCCGCGCTCACCCTCGACGGCCGGGTGCCGTACTCGCTCCTCGACGTGTTCCTGCACGACCGCTTCACCGGGACCGAAATCACCCGGTAACTCCGGAGCCGCGATGGCCGCGACCGACACGCTGACCAGCCCCCAGGTCATCGACCTGGCGAAGCGCTTCTTGATCGGCAACTACACCCGCTACCCCGTGTGCCTGGTCCGCGGCGAGGGGTCGTGGGTGTGGGACGCCGAGGGGAACCGCTACCTCGACTTCTTCCCCGGCTGGGGCTGCGGCATCCTCGGCCACTGCCCGCCGCGCGTCGTCGAGGCCGTCCGCGAGCAGGTGAGCACGCTCATCCACGTCCCGAACACGTGGTACACCGAGCCGCAGACACTGCTGGCCCAAGCTCTGTCGGAGCGGACCGACTTCGGCGGTGTGTGCTTCTTCTGCAACAGCGGCGCGGAGGCGAACGAGGCCGCGATCAAGCTCGCCCGCCTGAACGGCAAGCCAAAGGGGAAGTATAAGATTCTGACCTTCACCGGCGGCTTCCACGGCCGCACGATGGGGGCACTCACGGCGACGGCCCAGCCCAAGTACCACGCCGGCGTCGAGCCGATGCTGCCGGGCTTCATTTACGCCCCGTTCGGCGACCTGGCCGCGGCCGAGAAGGCCATCGACGCCGAGACGGCCGCGGTGCTGATCGAGCCGATCCAGGGCGAGGGCGGCATCAACCTGCCGCCGGCCGGGTTCCTCGAAGGCCTCCGCGACCTGTGCGACCGCAACGGCATGCTGCTGATGCTGGACGAGGTGCAGACGGGCATGGGCCGCACCGGGGCGTGGTACGCCCACCAGCACTGGACCGTGAAGCCCGACGTGGTGACGCTGGCGAAGGCGCTAGCCGGCGGCGTGGCGATGGGCGGCGTGATTGCCACGCCCGAGGTCGGCGAGAAGATGAAGCCCGGCACCCACGCCGCGACCTTCGGCGGCAACCCGCTCGCCGCCCGCGCCGCCCTCGCTACCATCGAGACGATCGAGCAGGACGGCTTGCTCGACCGCGCCGTCCGCATCGGCGAGCGGTTCGCGGCCCGCTTCGGCGCGCTGAAGGCGAAGTGCCCGCACGTCCTCGACGTGCGCGTGAAAGGGACGATGATCGGCGTCGAGCTCGCGACCGACGGGGCCGTCGTGGTGCAGGAGTGCCTCAAGCGCGGCCTGCTGGTCAACGCCACGCACGGCACCGTGATCCGCCTCCTGCCGGCGATCACGCTCGCGGACGAGCAGATCGACGAGGGCTGCGACATCCTCGACCACGTGATTTCGAACCTGAAGGCGTGACTGCCCGCAGTCTGGTTTCGATCCACCGGAGCCCGCGGGGAGGACCCGCGGGCTCGCCACCTTGAAGGGGGTTGAACCCCGATGACGCACTTCCTGAACCTCATCGACCTGACCGCGGAGGAGGTCAAGAGCCTCCTGGCCGAGGCGGTCCGGCTGAAGTCCGCACACGCCCGCGGCATCCCGACGCGGACGCTCGCCGGCAAGGTCGTCGGCCTCATCTTCGAGAAGCCGAGCCTGCGGACGCGGGTGAGCTTCGAGAGCGGCGTGGCCCAGCTCGGCGGCACGTCGCTGTACCTGCCCGGGAACGAGGTCGGCCTCGGCTGGCGCGAGACGCACGCCGACTTCGCCCGCACCATCGCCAACTACCTCGACGCGCTCGTACTCCGCGTCTACCGCCACGACACGCTCGACGCCGTGGCCCAGCACGCGTCCATCCCCGTCATCAACGCGCTGTCCGACTGGTCGCACCCGTGCCAGGCGCTCGCCGACCTGATGACCATCCAGGAGCTTTTCGGTGGCGTGGAGGGCCGCACGGTGGCGTTCATCGGCGACGGCAACAACGTGGCCCGGTCGTTGGCCGTGGGCTGCGGCCGGCTGGGCGCGAAGTTCGTCCTCGGCTGTCCCGCGGGCTACGGCTTCGACCCGAAGTTCAAGGCCGACTACAAGGCACGGGTGTCGAAGGACTTCCCGCGCGAGGTGAACGACGCGGTCGCGGCGGTGAAGGGCGCGGACGTGATCTACACGGACGTGTGGACCAGCATGGGCCAGGAGGCCGAGCGCGAGGAGCGGCTGAAACGGTTCGAGTCGTTTCAGGTGAACGCGAAGCTTTTGGCTCAGGCCGCCCCCGGTTGCAAGGTGCTGCACTGCCTCCCGGCCCACCGCGGCGAGGAGATTACCGACGACGTCATGGACGGCCCAGCCGCCGCCGTCTTCCCGCAGGCCGGCAACCGCCTCCATACCCAGAAGGCCGTTCTGGGATGGCTCCTCAAGTAACCCGGTGACACCATGCCCCGTCCGAACGGCCGCCTTCCGGACCAGCTGCGCCCGCTCACTTTTGAGCGCGGCTACACCGGCAACGCGGCCGGCTCGGTCCTGGTGCGCTGCGGCCGCACGGCCGTGCTCTGCACCTGCTCCGTCGAGCCGAAAGTGCCGGACTTCCTGGCCGGCAAGGGGAAGGGCTGGCTCACCGCCGAGTACGGCATGCTCCCGGGCTCGACCCACAGCCGCAAGCCGCGCGACAAGGCCGGCAAGGTGGACGGCCGCGGCGTCGAGATCCAGCGGCTCATCGGCCGGAGCCTGCGGGCGGTCGTGAACCTGGCGAAGCTCGGCGAGCGGACGCTGTGGATCGACTGCGACGTACTCGAGGCCGACGGCGGCACCCGCACCGCGGCCATCAACGGAGCGCTGGTCGCCGTCGTGGACGCGCTCTCGAAGCTGCAACTGCCCGTGCGCGACATCCTCGCCACCAGCGTTGCGGCAGTGAGCGTCGGCGTTGTGGACGGCGAGCCGCGGCTGGACCTGGAGTACGTCGAGGACGTGGCCGCGGACGTGGACCTGAACCTCGTCATGACCGGCGCCGGGGCGTTCATCGAGGTGCAGGGGACCGGCGAGGAGGCGACCTTCAGCCGCGACGAACTCAACCGCCTGCTCGAACTCGGCGAAGCCGGCATCCGCAGCATCACCGCCGCCCAGCAGGCCGCCCTCGGCGACCGCTGGCCGTTCTGATCATTCCGGTCGCTTTCATTGTGTGTACGGCACCCCCCCGGGGGGTCGAGGCACGAATTGAGTCAAATACACAAATCTATGTCGGGGTCGCGTTGCCGCGCATCTCCTTATCGCTCTGCCAAATACATCAACGCCCCGTCCGCGAGCAGGGCATGTTCCGGTTCGGGCATCTCGGCGGCCGGCCGGAGCCGCAGCGCACGACTGTCGTGCAGTCGTCGCAACCCGTCGTGGAAACTCGGCAGTGTGAGCTCCGGGTAGCGGCCGCGGACGGCCGCGAACAGTTCGGGGAGTGGGCAGGTCGAGCCGTGCCCGGTTGATCGCCGGCGGTCGAGGCACTCCAGCGCCCAGGCCGCCCACGGGACGACGCCCGCGATTGAATCGGCGATCACCGGCGCCTGGAGCTCGCTGCGGCGGATTGCGGCGTCGATGCGGTCGGCGAGGTCGTCCAGCCGACGGAGCAGGGCGACGGCGTGGCCCTCGAAGCGGGCCGACAGCCGCGCGACCTCCTGCCGCGCCTCGTCGAGCCAGGCAGGGACGCCGGCGCGGGTCGCGGCCAGCACGTTCTTCAACTCCAACAGCGCGGCCCGCGGCGAGTCGTGCTCGTGAACGAACGGCGCCGCCTTCGGTGTCGCCGTCACCCACTCGGTGACGGCCTTGCCGCGCACCTCCGTGCGGACCGTTTCGAGCAACCCGTCCTTCAGCGCCGCGAGCGCCACTTCGGCCGACTCACCGGTGCGCGACGGGAACAGACCAGGCAGCTTGCCGGAGCGGAACAGGCGGTGCTCGCCCGGCGCCGCGAGTGCGGCCTTGAGGGCGGCGATCAGTACGTCGGGGGCGTCCATGCGGCTGTCCCGGGGGTGAACCGGGCGTACTGTAACCGTGTCCCGTCGGAAAAGGAAAGCCCGGAGCCGTCGATGCCCGTCCCGCAGTCGCGCCCACGCATCCTGAGCGGCGTCCAGCCGTCCGGCAAGCTCCACATCGGCAACTACTTCGGGGCCATCAAGCAGCACATCGCCTTGCAGGACGAGGGCGAGGCGTTCTACTTCATCGCCGACTACCACGCCCTCACCACGCTCAAGGGCGCGGAAGACGCCGAGGCCGGCGCCGCCGCGAAGAACAAGAGCCTGACCGCCCGCCCGGCCCGCGACATCCTCCGCGACAACGTCCGCGACGTGGCCCTCGACTACCTCGCCCTCGGCCTCGACCCCGCGAAGGCCACCTTCTACCGCCAGTCGGACGTGCCCGAGGTGTGCGAGCTGGCGTGGTTCCTCTCCACCGTCACCGGCATGGGCCTGCTCGAACGTGCCCACTCGTACAAGGACAAGGTCGAGCGCGGCATCTCGGCCGGCGTCGGGCTGTTCACGTACCCGGTCCTCATGGCCGCGGACATCCTCATCGTGCGGTCGCACCTCGTGCCGGTCGGCAAGGACCAGGTGCAGCACCTGGAGATGACGCGCGACATGGCGGGCTACTTCAACCAGGCCTACGGCGAGGTGTTCCCGGTGCCGAAGGAGCGGCTCGGGGAGGCGGCCGTCGTGCCGGGCACCGACGGGCAGAAGATGAGCAAGAGCTACGGGAACACGATCGACATCTTCGCCGAGGGGAAGGCGCTCAAGTCGGCCGTGATGGGGATCAAGACCGACTCGACGCCGGTGGAGGAGCCGAAGAACCCGGACACGTGCAACGCCTTCGCGCTGTACCGCCTGTTCGCCGACGGCCGCGAGGTCGAAACGATGGCGGACCTGTACCGCAACCCGACGCGCGGGGCCGACGGCCGCGGCGGCCGGCCGTTCGGGTACGGCGACGCGAAGCAGTTGCTGCTGGCGAAGATCGAGGCGTACTTCGCCGACGCCCGCGAGCGCCGCAAGGAACTGGTGCGGAACCCGGCGCTGGTGGAAGAAGTGCTGCAAGCCGGGGCGAGGCGGGCGCGCGAGGTGGCCCGCGTCACGACGGAGTTGGTCCGGCAGGCCGTCGGCATGAAGGAGCGGCCGGTATGAGCCGGCGCGGGGCGCCGAGTTCCACGGACTGCCACCCCCGGCTCGGCCCACCTTCGCGCCCGACATGAACCGCATTCATGTCCCGTGCCCTCACATCCCGCAAAACCCGTCCGATCGATCAGTCCTGTTCTACCCTTGGATGAGCCGGATCCGCCGGGCCACCCCGGACGGCGGCGACCGGCTGCCCACGGCTGCAACCATGCCGCGTTCTTCCGCCCCGTCCGAGGGTGCAGTCGTCGGCGTCGCTTGCCCGCACTGCGGTCATCGCCTGGCGCTCCGTAACGCGAAACCCGGCCGCTTTCGGCCGAAGTGCCCTGGGTGCGCGCGGGCCTTCCTCCTGACCGTGCCGACGAACGCCGGCGACGCTTGCGCCGTCGCCGAGATTCCGGACCCCGCTACGGCCGCGGGATCGAACGGGCAGACGCTCGCGACCCGCCCCACGCCGCCGGCCCAGACGCCCGCGCCGAAGTCGCAAATCGATCCCGCCCCGCAGCCGGTTCCGCCCCAGGAACCGCGGTCCGCCCCACCACGCGCCAACATCCCCGGCTACCGCGTCGAGAAGGAACTCGGCCGCGGCGGCATGGGGACCGTGTACCTCGCCCGGCAACTGTCGCTCGACCGGCCGGTCGCGCTGAAGTTGATGGCGAAGCGGTACGCGGCCGACCCGAAGTTCGTGGCCCGGTTCACCCGCGAGGCGTTCGCCGCGGCCCGGCTGTCGCACCCGAACATCGTCCAGATCCACGACATCGGCGAGGCCGACGGCGCCCGCTTCTTCAGCATGGAGTACGTCCCCGGCCGGTCCCTCTCCGACCTGGTCGCGGAGCGCGGCAAACTCGACCCGGAGACGGCCGTGGGGTACGTCCTTCAGGCCGCCCGCGGGCTGCGGCACGCCCACGACCGCGGCATGGTCCACCGGGACGTGAAGCCCGACAACCTCCTCCTCGACGAGCAGGGGCTCGTCAAGGTCGCCGACCTGGGTCTCGTCAAGGTACACGGCTCGGACACGCCGGCCGCGTCGAGCGGCCCCGCGTCGTCGCGGCCCGACCTGACCGGCTTCCGGATGGCCCTCGGCACGCCGGCGTACATGTCGCCCGAGCAGTGCCGCGACGCCACCACCGTCGACCACCGGGCCGACATCTACTCGCTCGGTTGCACCCTTTACGTACTCCTCACCGGTCGCCCGCCGTTCGAAGGGACGACGGCCGTGGAGGTGATGAGCAAGCATGCTTACGAGCCGCTCGTGCCGCCGGAACGGATCGTCGCCCGGGTGCCGCCCGAGTTGTCGTCGGTCATTCTGCGGATGATGGCGAAGGACGCCGCCGACCGGTTCCCCGACATGGGCGAGGTCGTCCGCACGCTCGAGGACTGGCTCGGCGTCCGCTCGTCGGCGGGCGGGTTCGTACCCCGCGAGGAACAGATCACGCGGCTGGAGGGGTTCGCGCACGCCTTCCTCACCGCCCCCGCCGCGGTGCTCCGCGGGCGGGTCGTCGCCGGCGGGGTGGCCGGCACGGTCGCGCTGGCGGCGCTGCTGCTGTTCTTCGGGAAGCTGCTGTGGGCGTTCGCCCTGGTCGCGGGGCTGGCGCAATTCGGGCTCGCGTGCTTCGTGATGAACGGCGTGTCGGCCCGCGGGCCGGTGTTCACGCGGGTGCGCCAGTTCCTCGCCGGGCTCGGCTGGGCGGACCGCGGGATCGTCGCCGCCGGCGCGGGGCTGTTCCTGCTCCTCCTGGCGATGTCGGGCGCACTCTGGTACGCCGCCGGGGCCGGCGTCGTCGGCCTCGCGCTGGCGCTGGTCGTACGGCGGCGGTTCGACCGGCGTGCGGACGAGCAGCGGGCGGTATCCCTCCGCGGCAGCGAGCGGCTCGTGCGGCAACTCCGCGCGAACGGCCTGGACGAGGACGAGGTGCGGTTGTTCGTCGCCCGCTTCGCCGGGCGGTACTGGGAGGAGTTCTTCGAGGCGCTGTTCGGCTACGAGAGCAAGCTCCTGACGCGAGCCGTGCTCCTCCGCGGCGGGTCGGCCGGCCGCCGGGAGAAGTTCGCCCCGTGGCGCGAGCCGCTGCTGGCGCTGATCGACCGCGTGGAGCGCGCGCGGAGGGAGGCGCGGGACCGGCGACTGCTGGAAGCCGTGGAGCGAGAGCGGTTGCAGGCCGAGGGCGTGTCACGCGCCGAGGCCGAGCGCCAGGCCGCCGTCGCGGCCGCGGCGATCGTTCGCCGGGTGGAAGCGGTGCGCCGCGTCGAACCCGCCCCGGGGTTACCCGCCGCCGACTTCGACTTCGCGCCAACAAGCCCGAGCCTGTTCACCCGCGTGGTCGGATGGTGCGTCGGCCCCGCGGTTCGTGCAGTGGGCGCGGCCGTGCTGCTGGCCGGGTGCGGGCTGTGGGCACACCAAAACGGGCTGTTGCCCGGAATGGAAGCGGGCCGCCGGGCCGTGGCCGCCGTCGAGGCGCAAGACCTGGAGACGCTCCACGAGGTGGCGTCGGTGGCGGGGAAAGCCGCGGCCGCGCCGCTCGTCGTCGACGGACTGCCGGCGGGGCTGACGGCGTGGGCCGACAGCTGGAACGTCGGCCTCGCCGGTCTTCTGCTGCTCGGGTCGCTGTGCTTCCGCGGCAACCTCATGGGGTTGCTCGTGCTCGCCGGGGCGGGCCTCGTCGTGGCCGGGCACCACCTCGGCATCCAGACCGTCGAGCCGCTCCGGGAGGCGCACGTCGGGCTGATGCTCGGCTCCGTCGTCGCGTTCGTCGGCTTCCGCACCGGGAGCCGTTAACGGCCGACGACGAGGACGCGGTCGTCTGCGAGCGTCAGCTTCCAGCCGCCGGGCGTGCGCTCGATGCGGGTCGCGCCGTACGTCAGGCGCAGGTCGAGCGCCCGCCGCACGTCGGGTTCGCCCCACACTTCGCCCGCCGAGATTCGCGGCGCCGCCACCCTTCCGAGCAACTCCGGGACACCCGGTGGTGTCGGCGTGACTGGCAGTAGTACGCCGTTGGCGTCGAGCAACCGCGGCTCGCCGGCGGCGGTGGTAACGGCCAGGACGGGCCGGCGGAAGCGGAGCGCGACGCGGACGCCGCCGGGCTCGGGCGTGACGGCTTCCACCGACTCGACCCACGGGTGCCGGGCGAAGCCCGTCGCGAGTCGGTTGCGGTCGGTGGCCTCGAGCGGGCTGATGGTCTCAGGCAACTCGCCCGCGTAGCGCACCTCCGCGAGGAACGTCGCCCGGTCGAGGCCGGGCGGGGAGTCGCACGCGATGTCGCCGAACGGAACCCGGTAACGGTCACGGCCGCCGATGCGGCGTAGGGCGTCGCCGCCGACCAAGTTCAGCGCGACGAGCGCGGCCGCGGCCGCGGCCAGGGTGATGAGAACGGCGATACCGGTCCGCCACCCACGGTGAGGCGGGGCTGGCGGCTTTCGGCGCGGCACGGCGGCCTCCTACCAGACGTGCAGTTCGCGGTCGAGTTGCACCCCCGTCCGCTCCTTCACCCGGGCCCGGACGTGATCGACCAGTTGCAGGATGTCCGCCGCGGTCGTGCCGGGGTGGGCGACGACGTAGTTCGCGTTCCGCTCGCTCAGTTCGGCCCCGCCGACGCGGGACTTCGCCAGCCCGGCCCGGTCGATGAGAGCGGCCGCAGTCTTTCCCGGCGGGTTGTGGAACAGCCGGGCCGCGTGCTGGAAGCTCAGCGGCTCGGTCGTCTTCCGGACGATCCACGCCTTCCGCATCCGCTTCAAGATCGCCGCCGGGTCGTCGCGGTCGAGGGCGAACTCGACGGACAAAATCACCGGCTCGTCCAGGTCGCTGCCGTGCTCGGAGAACGTCAGCTCCTCGCGGGTGCGGGTCTGCACCTTGCCGGCTTCGGTCAGCACGGTGACACTCCGGACGGCCTGCGCGATCTCGCCCGACTTGTCGCCGACGTTGCAGCGAACGCTTCCGCCGACGGTGCCGCGGATGCCGACGAGCGTTTCCAGCCCGGCCAGCCCCTGGCGGACGCTGAACGCGATCAGGTCGAAGAGCTGCCCGCCGCCGCCGGCGACGACCTTCTTGCCGTCCCACTCGATCATCGTGAACGCGGCCGAGGTGAGGCGGATGACCGCGCCCGGAACCGGGTCGTCGCGCACGAGCAGGTTGAAGCCGCCGCCGAGCATCCGGACGGGCGTGCCGGCGTCGCCGCACGCCTTCAGCACGGCGCGGAGTTCGTCCACGTCCGTCGGCTCGACGAGGAACTCGGCCGGCCCGCCGATCTTGAGCCGGGTGTGTGGGGCGAGCGGCTCGTTGCGGCGGGTGATGTCGGGGAACTGGTCGGCCAGCGACGGCATGGGGCGGCTCCGAACCACGGTACGGGGACAGTTTATCGCGCCCCGCCCGTTAATCCCGCCCGCCGGGCGCAGTTGACACGGTGAAGGCCTGTCACCCGCCCGGAGGGCCGACGATGACGTTTCTGGAGCAAGTGTTGTTTTGGGTTCACGGCACGTCCGCGGCCGCATGGTTCGGCGCGATCTTTTACCGCTTCGCGGTCGTGGACGGGAAGGCCGCCAGCTACTTCGCCGACTCCGCCGACTATGAACGCTTCTGTACGCACCTCGCCCACGGGATGCGCTACGTTGTGACGGCCGGGATGCTGACGTGCGCCGCGTCGGGGTTCGCCCTCGCCGGCGTGCGGTGGAACCCCGACAACGGCGCCTGGTTCGGGCTGATGGCGGCGAAGGTGATAGTTCAACTCGCGGCTGTGGGGCTGTTCGTGTACGTCTCCTACGTCCACTGGCCGTGGCGGAGCCTGGCGGCACCCGAAGAATCGGCCCGCTACCGCCGTGAGGGGCAGCGGTTGGCGGGCGCGATGGTCGCACTCTCGGGGCTCGGCTTCCTCCTCGGCCAGGCGTGCCGGCTCTGCTAGCGCGACGCCGGCTGCGGGCGGGCGTGGGCCAGCATGTCGCGGCAGGCCTTTTCGCACTTGCGGCACTCGGCGGCGCACTGCTTCATCATCGGGTCGGTGGCCTGCTTCTCGCAGGCGTCACCGCAGCGCTTGCACACGTCGGCGCAGGCCTGGCAGATCGCGTCCGAGTACGGCCCGGTGCGGGCGGTGATCGCCGACGCAGCCGCGCACACCGTCGCGCAGTCGTGACACGTCCGCACTGTCTCCAGGTGCTCCTTCTTGCCGTCGGCCACCAGGCGAGTGCAGTGCGACCCACAGGCCTCGCAGATGCGGGCGCAGTCGTCACAGGCTTTGGCGCAGTCCAGGAAGTGCTGCGCGTGGTCGTGTGCCTTCGGCTGCGACCTGCTTTCCTGGGCGCGGCCGGTGCCGAGCGCGAGGAGGGCGGCGGCGGCGAAGCCGAGGACGGCGGCGAGGGACAGGCGGGACATGGGAATCCTCCGGGGGAGCGGGACCGGCCCAAGGCGACGCGAACCGTGTGCCCGATTCTGGTGCGAAGGCCAAAATGTGACTTCGGCGCTTGACGTATAACTTTTTCATATCTAGTATCGATGTCGGGATGCGGATTCTTTTCCGTCAGTCCCACCCGACAGATCCGGGGTTCGCCATGAGTCGCCGCCGCGGGTTCACGCTGATTGAACTGCTCGTCGTCATCGCCATCATCGCCGTGCTGATCGGGTTGCTCCTGCCCGCGGTCCAGAAGGTCCGCGAGGCCGCCGCCCGCACGCAGTGCCAGAACAACCTCAAGCAGATCGGCATCGCCATGCACGCCTATCACGGCGCGTACGGCTACTTCCCGCCCGGCTACACGTCGGGTGCACCCTCGCCGAACGCCGAAGGGACCGGGCCGGGCTGGGGCTGGGGGGCGCACCTGCTGCCCTTCATGGAACAGGAGCCGCTTTACCGGCAGATCAACCTCACGGTCGACGTCTCACACGCGACCAATGCTGCGGTCCGCACGACGAGCCTGAAGGGCTACCTCTGCCCGTCGGACGCCCCCCGCGCGCCGACGTTCACGGCCGTGGCCGACGGCGGGGCTGTGATCTGTGACGTGGCCTTCGCCAACTACGTCGGGCTCGGCGGCGTCTACGAGGTGACGGACAACCCGGACGTGAACACCGGCGTGCTGCTTCGGAACAGCCGGTTCCGCGTCGCCGACATCACCGACGGCACCTCGGGAACGCTGATGGTCGTGGAGCGCACGAGCCGGCGGTCGCCGATGACGACGTGGGTCGGGGCGGTGACCAACAGCGTGAACCCGCCCGTCACCCCGGGCTACGACGACGAGGGGCCGCCGACGCTGTGCCTGACGAACGTGGGCGAACCCGACGAGATGCGGACGCCCAACAACCCGCTCGACCACGTCGAGGACGCCGGCAGCCTCCACACCGGCGGCGTCAACGCCCTGTACTCCGACGGCTCCGTCCGCTTCATCCGCAACACCATCAACCCGGTGACGTGGTCCGCCCTCGGCACCCGGGCCGGAAACGAAGTCGTTAACGACAACTGAGGCCGAACCGATGTCCGCCTCACCCGCCGGCCGCCGCGTACTCGTGGCGGCCGGGGTTGTTTTGCTCCTGCTCGGCGCCGGCGCCGCGTGGTACTTCACCCGCGGCGACGAGGTCGCCACCCTGCGCGGCCACCGCGGGCCGGTCCGTGCCGTCGCCTTCGCCCCGGACGGCACGCTCGCATCCGGCGGCGACGACGGCACGGTCCGCCTGTGGGACACGGCCGGCCGGCGTGAGCTGCGGTCGCTCACCGGTCACTCGGGGCGGGTACGGGCACTCGGCTTCGCCGCCGGTAGCGTGCTCGCGTCGGTCGGCGACGACCACACACTGCGGTTGTGGGACTGGCAGGCGGGAACCGAGATCGGGACCGCGCCCGGGGGTGCGAAGGCACTCGAATCGCTGGCCGTGTCGCCGGACGGGAGCGTGGTCGCGGCCGGCGGCGTGGAGGGTGTCGTGCGGCTGTGGAAGGTCGGCGACCGGTCGGCGTTGAAGGCGCTCACCGGGCACACGAAGCACGTTCATGCGCTGACGTTCCTGCCGGACGGCAAGACGCTGCTCTCCGCCGGCGACGACGGCACCCTGCGCGTGTGGGACTGGCCGAAGGGGGCCGCGCTCGGCCAGCTGGCGATCGGGCCGCGGCACGTTCATTCGCTCGCCGTTTCACCGGCCGGCGATGTTGTGGCGGCCGCGACCGGGGCCGGCGTCAAGCGCTGGGCGCTGCCGGGGCGGACGGAGTTGCCGCCGCTGGAGGGCTCGGGAATGGCGACAGGTGTGGCGTATGCGGCCGACGGGTCGGTGCTCGCCACGACGCACGAGGACGGCACCGTCCGCGTGTGGGGCGCCGCCGACGGAAGGCAGCTGACGAGCTACCGCGGGCACGACAAGGTGGTGCTGGACGCGGCCGTGTCGCCGGACGGGCGGTTGGTCGCCACAGCCGGCGGGGACGGGACGGTAAAGCTTTGGCCGGTGCCGGGGCGCTGACAATACAGGCGAGCCGAGCCCCGTGAGGGGCCGGGTAAGCCACGCGATTCAACCCACGTCAACGTGATTTCGACCGCGTGACTCACCCGGCCCCTCACGGGGCTCGGCTCGCCGGGTGACCGACACTCACTTCTGCTTCAGCGAATCCAGGTACTCGATCAGGTCCACGAACTCCGACGGCGCCATCGCCGCGGCTTGCCCCTCGGGCATGCTGCTCTGCTTCAGCGCCACCCGCGAGTCGATGTCGTCCAGGCGGATCACCCGGCGCATCATCCCGTCGAAGATCGTCAGGTCGGTCTTGTTCTCGGCAACGAGCAGGCCCGTGACAGTCTTCCCGTCGAGTGTCACGATCCGGGTGGAGACGTACTTCGCGTCCACGTCGGCGTTCGGGTCGATGATCGACTCGATGATCTTGGTGCGGGGCATCTTCGCCCCCACCCCGGCGAGGTTCGGGCCGTAGTCCTGGCCGTCGCCGTTGCCGACCTTGTGGCACGAGATGCAGCCGCGCGTGAACACCGCCCGGCCGTTGGTCGCGTTCCCCTTGAGGCCGGCGAGCGCGGTCATGGCGCGGTTCTTCACCTCGGCCGGCTGCGGCTCCGCCGAGAGCAGCACCCGGAGGTGCGGGGCCGCGGCGCCGCCGGCCTTCGACGACGCCAGGATGCCGACCATCAGCTCCTCCGCGGCCTTGTTGTCCTTCACCTTGCCGGCCAGGAACGTCGGCCGCCACGTCGCCTCGGTCGCCCCGAGCGACGCTTCGAGCGTGTACTTCGTCCAGTAGTCGAGCGGCATCTTCGCCGCCGCCAGCATGGCGTCCGTGGATTCGGTCGTGTTGAAGAAGCTGAGCCCGCGCAGCGCCTCGGTGCGGACGCGCGGGTGCGCGTCGGTGGCAGCGGACTTCAGGACGGCGAGCGCGTCCGGGATGTAGCCGCGGTCGTCGGCCGCGACGCGCACCGCGGCGGCCCGCGCCTCGTGAGCCTTCGACCCCAGCACGGCCTTCAGCAACTCCGGCTGCACGACGTGGTGACCCTGCTGCACCCACAGAGCTTCGGTCCGCAACCGCTCGAACTCCTTGCCGTTCGGGTCGAGCGTCGCCACCCACTGCGACGTACCGGCGAGCACCTCCGCCGTCGGCCGGTCACGCAGCTCGCGGCGGGCGTTGTACCGCGTCCGCCACTCGTACTCCTTGAACTGCTCCAGCAGCTGCGGTACGGTCTTGCCGAACTGAGTCACCGGCGTCAGCGGCTGCTTCCCCTCGCCGATCAGGCGGTACACACGACCGCGGGTGTGATCGCGGCTCGGGTCGCGCTGGCTGTACTGCATGTGGCCGATCAGGGCGTTGGCCCAGTCGCCGAACCACAGCGCCCCGTCCGGCCCGATGTGCGGGTCGGCCGGGCGGAAGTGCTTGTCCGGCGACTTCACCAGGTCCGACCACTTGCCGTCGGCCCCCTTCACGCGGGTGCCCATGAACCCGGCGCCGTCGTCCTTCACGGTGTAGCGCGGCAGGCCGTTCAGGTTGATGACGCAGGCGTAGGTGAACTGCTTCTGCACCTCGTCCGGCAGCGCCCGCGACACGAGCCACTCGCTGCCGAGGTTAGGCCGCTCGCCGTTCGGCAGGATGAAGTTGATGCCCTTGCGGCCAGAGAACTGCGCCCCGGAGAGCGGCGTGTCCCACGTCTGGTTCGCGGTGGTGCCGTCGCCGACGATCCCCTGGCCCCACTCGTCGAACACGTAGCACCACATGTTGTACATGCCCGGCAGGCTGAACTGCCGGACCTTCTGGTTGCGCGGGTCGATGACGTAGGTGCCGCCGGCGCCCTGGCTGCGGTGCGGCCCCCACGGCGTTTCGAGCGTCGTGCTCATCGCAATGCCTTCGAGCAGGTGGAGGTACCCGCCCGGCCCCCACTCCCAGCCGCCGCGGTGGTGCGTGTCGTCACTGGCCCAGCCGTCGAACAGGTGGACGACGAGGTCGGCCTTGCCGTCGCCGTCGGTGTCCTTCAGCCACAGGATGCGCGGCTGGTCCATCACCAGCACGCCGCCGTTCCAGAACTCGAACCCGGTCGGGCAGTGGAGCTGGTCGTAGAAGACGGTGCTCTTGTCCGCCTTGCCGTCGCCGTCGGTGTCCTCCAGGATCACGAGCTTGTCGTTCGGCTTCGGGTCGCCCGGCTTCCACAGCGGGTAGTTCGGCATGCACGCCACCCACAGCCGGCCCTTGCTGTCGAAGCCGAGCTGCACGGGCTTGGCGATCTCGGGGAACTTCGTCTCGTCGGCGAAGGGGATGATCCGCATCCCCGCGGCAACGCTCGCGGTGCGGACGAACTCCTCGGGCGTCTGGTACTTCAGCTCGCCGGGGTTTTCGCTGTACTTCTGCCGCGGGTCGCCGAACCGCGTCGGCGGCGTGAACAGGTCGCCCGTCTTGCTGTCGTCCACGCCGGCCGACACCTGCTTGCCGGCGGCGATGTCCCAGACGTAGCGGTCGCGCACGGCCGCCATCGCCCGCAGCTTGGCGTACTCCTTCGGGAACGTCTCCGTGTCGTAGGTCCGCCGGCCGCCGTAGACGTACCAGCCGTTGAGCATCCGGTAGTCCTGCTGGTGGACGAACGACTTGTCCACGACCGCCGCCCGCAGCTGAGCGCTCACTTCGGGTACCGGGCCGCCGAACAAACCGTCGATCAGTAGCCGCGCGAGCAGCGCGTCACCCGACTCGTTCAGGTGGCAGCCGTTGATCGTGAACTGAAGCCCAGGCTTGTCCTGGAACGCGATCTCGGTCGCGTGGAACACGTCCAAGACGGCGAGCTTCCGCCGGGCGGCCACGGCCTTCACCGCGGCGGCGTATAGCTTCAAGTTCTCGTTCTCGACCTTACCGTCCGGGAGGAAGCGCTGATCGACCGGGAGCGTCGGCGTGATGCCGAGTTTGGGATCAGGCGACTCGAAGGCGATCGGCGAGATCAGCACGAAGCGCGGCTTGCTCCCGGTGTTGTCGCGCGAGTACTTGTTGGAGTACTCGTCGAGGAACGCCTCGTAGTCCTTCTCGAACTTGGCGACGCCGTCCTTGCCGGCGAACGACTCGTTGAACCCGAAGAAGCACAGGAACGTGTCCGGCCCGAAGGCGTAGAGCGGGTCGTCGATCTTCGTGTAGTCCGCGGAGCGCTGGCGGACCGACACTTCGTCGGCGGGGCGGCCGAAGTTGCGGACGACGAGTTGCTTGTCGGCGAACCGCTTGTGCAGCATCGCCTCGAAGTTGCCGAACAGGTTCATCCGCTCGGCGGTGCTGTTGCCGACGAGCGCGATCCGCTCGCCCTGTAGCAGCGCGAGCGGCAGCGAGCTCGGCGGCAGCTCGGGCCGCCTCGGGCGGTCCACGGTCTGCTTGGGCTCAGCCTTTTTCTTTTGGGCGTCGGCCCCGGACGGGGCGTAGGCCGAGAGCGCGACCGCGGCCGCGAACAGTGCGGCGCCGCGGGCCAGCTTCGGGAGGGGCATAACGAGACGGCTCCGGCGGGCAGGAGGGTTCAAATGTAGTTTACGCCTATTTCGTGAACGGGAACCGCCCCGGCCCGCGCGGCTTCGTCGGCCCGTACCCGCCGACCTTCTCGTAGGCACGGACGTAGTCCACCAGCATCTCGGCCGGGAACGGCGTGGTGCGGTCGGGGTTGCCGAGGAACTGGCCCCCGACGGCGACGTTCATGACGAGGTAGAACGGCTGGTCGAACGGCGCCGGCCACGGCAGCAGGTCCGCCTCGCCGGCGGGGTTCACGCCCTTGTTGCCATTCAGCTTCCCACTCGACCACCAGAACGACTGCGAGCCGTACACCCTGCCGTCCACGCTCCATCGAATCTCGCCGGGCTCCCACTCGACGCCGTAGACGTGCCAGTCGGCGATGGTCTGCCCGGCGGGAAAGACGTGCTCGCGGCTCGTGTGCGTGTTCGCCGGCCAGCGCGACCCGTAGTGCAGCGTGCCGAGCACCTTGCCCGGCTCCTGCCCGCGGGCCTCCATCACGTCGATCTCGCCGGAGGTCGGCCACGGGCCGTACTTGTCGTCCTGCGGCAGCATCCACAGCGCCGGCCACACGCCCTTGCCGGTCGGCAGCTTCGCCTTGAACTCGACCTTGCCGAACGCCTGCGCGAACAGCTTCGTGCCGTCGCGCTTCTTCGACCGCAGCCGGGCCGACGTGTAGCCGCAGCCGTGCAGCGACTCCTTCACCGCTCGGACGTGCAGGCTGCCGTCCGTCACGGAGGCGTTGCTCGCCTCCTTCGTGTAGTACTGCAGCTCGTTGTTCCCCCAGCCGCTGATCCACTGGTTGGCGTCGAAGCTGAAGAAGCCGTTGCCCAGGTCGAAGTCCCACTTCGCCGGGTCGATCGCGGTGCCGTCGAACTCGTCGGCCCAGGTCTGCTTCCACTCGGCCGCGGGTTGCGCGTCGCCGGGCGTGGCGGGGAGAAGGCCCGCGAGAAGGGCAATGGGCAGGAGGCGCCGCATGAAGACTCCGGGGGCTATACGGGGGCCGCGATGAGGGCGATGAAACCCATCAGCGCGGCGACCGCGGCGAAGATGAGCAGCGTCACCCAGACGCCGGGGAAGGTGGACGGGGGCGGCGGCGGGGCGCTCGGGTCCGGCGGCGGGTCCTTCACCATGCCGCCGAGCGCGACCACGAGGCCGACCAGGGCCAGGCTCGCCAGCAGCATGCACACCGGCGGCAGGCACGCGAACGGCGGCGTCATTCGCCCGCCCCGTCGCGCCGGGCCGCGGCCATGTCGCGGTGGATGCGGCGGCGGATCAGGAACTCGTCGTCGGCGAGCCAGCCGCGGACGGCGGGGCCGAGGGCGAAGTCGTCGGTGACCACGGCGCGGACCACGGTGTCCACCAGCTCCAGCGGCTTCAGCGTGAAGTAGCGGTTCGTGGAGCCGGTGGTGGAGACGCGGTCGAGTTGCTGGAACAGTTCTTCGAGCCGGCCCAGGGCTACCCGCGGCGGGGCGAACCCGAGCGCGTCGGCGTAGCCGATGGCGAGCTCGGTGCGGTCGCGGTCGTCGTCCGGCTTCGCGGCGAATAGCAAGCGCCGGCGGGCGTCGTCGAGGAGGCGGGTCGCGGCGTCGTCGTCGCCGGCGGCGAACCAGCCGACGGCGGTGCCGAGCCGCGCCGGCGGCAGCGGTGCGTCGGCCGGCCAGTTGCCGCGGTCGGGGTCGAGCCGGTCCAGGATTACCCCCGTCTCGGCCGCCAGCCCCAGTTTGTGGAATGCCCGAAACACCGGCCCCGCGGAGCGAACGAGTGCGGCGCGGACCGTCGCCTGGGTACCCGCGTGGCGGGCCAGGTAGTCGGCCATCGGCCGCACCTCTGCCGCGAGCCCGAACCGCGCCGCGGCCCCGGCCGCGCTGGCGAACAGCCGGGCCAGGTACTTCGGGAGTCGGTCGGCGCGCTCGGCCTCAGTCCACCGGCCGACCTGAAGCCAGGCGTCGAACCACGTCGCCGCGGGGACGACGTGGCCGAGCGTCTCGCGGACGGCCGCTTCGTCGAGCCGACCGGCGGCGTCGAGCAGCGTCAGGGTCACACGCGGTACGGTGGCCGAACACGGGTCCGCGGCACAGACGTCCAACACCTCGCGGGCTTCCACCCGGGTCGCCGTGGGGTCGGTGTTGTCCGCGAGCAACTGCAACCGTTCGCCAAGTCGGTCGGTGCCGCGGACCGGGCGCACGTCGTACCCGCGGAAGCCGACGCCCTCGCGGACCGGTTCGAGGACGCGCGAGTGGTCGCGGAGCCGGTCCACGGCGTGGCGGGCGAGCAGCGGCAGCGCGTCGTACCGCGGCAGCAGGTCGGCCGGGATTCCCCCCGGCGGCTGGCGACCGTCCTGGACACTGCGAATGCGGTCGGCGAACAGGCCGGAGAGCACGGCGTGCGTCTCCGGCTCGACGCCCGGCCCCGCGGCACGGGCCAACGCCTTCCTCGCCCTCGCCGCCCAGTCCACGGACAGCGACCGTTCGCCGAGGCACCCGAGCCCCCAGGCCAGCATCAGCTGCGCGTACGCGGCCGTGCATTCGGTCTCGGGGTCGATGCCGACCGCCCGCAACTTGCCCGCCGGGCCGAGTCGTTCGACCCAGTCCACCACGGGCTTCTTGACGCGGACGAGCCAGTCGCGGGCGGTGCGGAAGCGCTCGGGCGACGCGGTGCCGTGGAAGCGGAGGAACGACGGCCCGTCCAGGTCGAGCCCCGGCCCCTTCTCGCGAAGTCTGGCAACGAGCCGGTCGCGCCACCGCGCCAGCCCCAGGGCGTCGCCGCCGCTCAGCCGTGCCGCCCCGCGCCGTGCCAGCCACGCCGACCGCGCCGGCAGGTCGTCGAACCGCGCGTCCAGCAGCGCGAGTACGCGCGGCAACTCGCCGGTCAGTTCGGCCGGCGGCTGCGCCGCGAACGCGGCGCGGGCGGTGTACGCGGCCACGACGCGAGCCACCCCGACGCGGCCGGGGTCGGCGAGCAACCGCTCGAGCGGCTCGGCCGGCGGCCGGCGGGCGGAGCGGCACTCGGCCGCGTACCACTCGTCGAGCCAGTCGGACGGCGGGGTGTCGGCCTCCCACGCCGCGTTCGCCCAGCACACCGCCGCGTCCCCGGCGTTCCCGGTCGCCCCGTACACGCCGGCGAGCTCCGCCCACGCCGCCGCCCGCTCGTCGGGGCCGAGTCGGTGGACGGACCGCACGAGCCGGGCCTCGAGTTGCTGTCGTCTGGCGGCGCGGTCGGCGCCGTGGAGCAGGACATCGACCGACGTCGCCGGACCGGCCGGCCTTGTTGCCGCCGCAGCCGCGCTTGGCCGTGCCGCAGTGGGTTTGGCGGACCGCCATGCGGCTAGCCGGCCCAGCGTGCGGGACAGCCACCCGCCGTCCGAGGCCGGCTCGGCCGGTGGCTCGTCCAGTGGGTACGCCGGCAGAGGCGCGAGTACGACCTCGTCGAGCGTCGTGTCGTCGGCCGCGTCCGGCACGGCCGCATCGAACCCGGCGAGCGCGAACGGGTCCGGCCACACGCCCGAACCGACGAGCCGCGAGGCGGTCGGGGCGGTGTACGAAGCCCAGCCCGCGAGTGGCCGGAACGCCGAGCGTGGGACGGATCGAGTGACGATCCCTACGCCGGCGGCGTCTGCCCAGGTGAGACGGTCGTCGCGAAGGTTCAGCAAGCGGGCCAACTCACGCGGGCGGAGCGGAGGGTGAAGTGCCTGACCGGCCGGGACGAAGCACCCGGCCGCCCGCGGGTCCGGCTGGTACCCCCGGGTCAGCATTGGCGGTTGCCCGGCAGCGGCGTCCGCACACCGGACCACGATTCCGTCCCG
This sequence comes from Gemmataceae bacterium, assembly GCA_046350095.1. GTDB lineage: Bacteria > Planctomycetota > Planctomycetia > Gemmatales > Gemmataceae > Urbifossiella. The sequence continues at coordinate 436,094 of JAXMBA010000004.1, read as the reverse complement.
GCAGACGGCCACCTCGTACCCCGCTAGCGTACGTTCCGCGGCTTCCCGGCAGAACTGCCGCACGGCCTCGGTGTCGGCGTTCGGCACGACCCACAACTGCGGCTCCGCCGGTTCGCCCGTGCGGCGCAGCCGAACCCGAACTTCGATTCGGGGTAGCGCGCGTTCCGCAGGCCGCAGCCCACTGGGTCCAGAAGCCGCGAACGACGCGATCGTCGGTTCGGGGACGCCGGCGTGAAACGTGACCGTGCGCGGCGGCCGCAGCAACAGGACGTGGCCCGGCGGCAGCGTGAAGCCGTCCGGGTACGGGTGCTCCCACCCCGTGATCACCCAGACGCCGCGGGCCTGCTCGGTGAACAGCTCCACGCCCGGGTCGGTGGCGCGGTCGACGAGGTCCGCGGGCGGGTTCTCGCACCGGACCCACGTCCGCCGGTCGTCGCCGGGGAGCTGCCGCACACCGAAGGGCTTCGGACCGTCGCGGCCGAGGGCACGCAGGAACCGGCCGACGAGCTCGTCGGGCAGCTCGAACAACGCCTTGGTGTTGGATCGGACGGCTGCGGGCCGCAGCGGCAGGAGCTCGGCCCAGCCGCCGACCTGCTCGGGAGTGGGGTGACCTCCGCCGAGCGTCTGCACGCCGAAGCGGCCGAGGGCGGCGAGCGTCGATTGCGGGATCGGGGCGGCGGGTTCGACCCACAGGCGGCCGAGGGCGTCCCACCCGGCGCGGGCCGGGGCGGCAGTCACCGCGGCCGGCAGCACCCCGCTGGCGAGGACCAGCCGGAGGGCGTCGGGGTTCGGGAAGAAGAGCGCCGGCATGTCCCGAGTGTAGTGCGAGAACGACGCCCGGCCAACGCCGGCTCACGCCCCGGCCCGGTGCAGGTCGGCGTGGACCCGCTTGCGGACCAGGTACTCGTCGTCGTCCAGCCACTTCTTCCCGGTCGGCCCGAGGGCGAACTCGTCGCTCACCAGCGCCCAGACGACCTCCTCGATGACGCGCACGTGGGTCAACGAAAAGGCTGTGCTGCCGGTCCACACGTTGGGCAGGTTCTTGCCCGGGAAGCGGGTGAACAGCTCGCTGATCCGGCCGAGCCCGAGGTCGGCCGGGCCGTGGCCGAGAGCCGCGACGTAAGCGCGGAGCAACTCCCCGAGCGGCTTGGTGAGCAGCGGGTTCTTCCCCCACGCGCCTCCGAGTAACTCCTCGCGTGCCACGTCGAGCAGTGGCACCGCCCGGTCGAGCATTCCGAACGTCAGCTGCCCGCCCGCGAGGGTCAGGAGCGTTTGCAACGCCGCGGACCAGCTGTCCGGCCGCGCGGCGTACTTCTTCCGCAACTCGTCCGGCGTCGCGCCCTGAAGAACCTCGGCCTGCAGGCGGGAGATGAAGCGGTCGATCTCGTCGCGGAGGCCGAGCCGCTTTAGCCCGCGGAGGAACGCCCCCGCCACGATGTTGATGAGCTTGTACCGCGCCTCTTCCGGTCGAGAACGGAGTAGGGCGGTGAACCCGTCCACGACGGGGCGGAGGAGGTCGATCCGCCCGAAGTGCGCGGCCGCGAAGACGGCCCTCTCGACGAGCTCTCCTTGCCGATTCAGCACGTCGGACGGCTCGCCCGCGGTCGTCGGCTTCGCCGCGAGCCCGGCCAGAACGCCGGGGACGAGCCGCAACAACTCCGCGGCCAGCGCCTCACCGACCCGACCCGCCAGCGGCAGCGACTCGTGCAGCAGGTGGAAGTGAACTTCGCGCAGCTCCTTGCCGGGGAAGCCCTCGCGGACCATCTTGCGGACCTTATCGGCAAGGCGGGCCGGCTCGCGGAGTGGGGCGAGCGTCAGCAGCTCCTTGCGGAGCGGGTCGGCGTAGGCCGTGATGTACACGACGTAGGCCTCGCGCGATTCCTCGGGATCGGCCACCCGCGATACCTGGCGCATCTTGGCGACGTACAACTCGGCCGTCTTGAACGGGTTGTCGGTTTTTCCGCCCGCCCCGCGGCCCATCTCCGCCTTGCCCTTGTGAACAATCCCGTCAAGTGCGTCGAGGACGGCTGGCGGCAGTGGGCCGCCGTGCGGCCGGCCGGCCGCGGCCTCCGTCACCCGGTGGGCGAACGCGGCGTGCAGCACCCCCGCCGCGACCGACGAGGCGACCGCGTCGAAGCTCTTGTTCTCCTGCCAGTCCTCCGGCACCGGCCGGACCATCATCCGCCCGGCGGCGTCCACCAACTCTTTCGCGGCGGCCGACTCGCCGAGCCGCGCGAGGGCGAACGCGAAGAACAGGTCCACGTAGGGCACGGTCGGCGGGTGGTGGCCGACCCACGCCCGCGCCGCGGCGTGCAGGTCGAGCGCCTTCTCGCGCACGGCCACCATTCGCTCGGCGTCGCGGAGGCCGGCGAAGCGGAGGAAGCCGGGCAGGTCGCGCTCGGCCCGCAGCCCCTGGGTGAGGAGCCGTTCGAGCAGCCGGTCGCGGGCGCGGGCCAGCCCCTTCTGGTCGCCGCCGGCCAGGTTCGCCAGCCGGCTCGCGGCCAGCCACACCGCACGAATCGGCAGCGCCTCCTGGTGCGCGTCCACGTACTTCTGCACCGCGGGCAGCCGCGCCGCGAGCCACTCCGGCTGGGGCGACCGCGACGAAGCGGCGAGGAAGGCCGCTACCGCCGCCCGCGGTTCCGCGACCGACGGCGAACTCCCCTTCAGCTTCGCGTCGAGTTCGGCGGCGCCGACCGGGCGCCCGGCCAGCTGCGGGAATTCGGCCGCGGCCCACGCCGTCTCCCACTCCGGGTGCGGCTCGCGGTGCTCCCAGAGGGCGTTCAGCCAGCAGACCGCGGCGTCGGAGGTCGCGTCGCCGGCGCGGCTGAACGCCTCCGCGAGTTGGGGCCACAGTGCCGTCCGCTCCGGGGCGTCGAGCGGCCCCTCCACCGCCAGGAAATGCTCGGCCAGCTCCTTCGCCCGCAGCTTCCACTCGTTCGGCGCTACCGCTTCGGCGGCAGGCGAGACGTAGGCCGTCGGTTCGGACTTCGTCACTTTCAGGCGGGAGGCCCTCGGCTTCGGTGCGGCGGGCTCCGGGGCGGGCACGTTGTCCCGCGCGGCCGGCTCGCGCTCCGGCTTGTCGGGCTTCGGCTTCGGACCGCCCGCGTCGGTGCAGACGAAGTGCTCGAAGTCGAACCGCGTTGCCCCGATCCACGCCGCGAGCGACGCCTGCTCGGCCTCGATCACGTAATCGACCCAGTCTTCCAGCGACCGGAACGCGGCGTCTGGCACGCTCTCGGGCGTGAACCCACTCACGCCCGCGGGGTAAAGCCAGACGACGCGGTCGGGGTCGTCGGCGAGGAGCCGGCGGACGGCGTCCCGCCGCAACTGCGGGTGGAGCCGGCGGCCGACCGGGAGAAACAGGTTCGGCAGCTTCCAGTAGGGCTTGAACGCGACGGCCTTCTCCAGCGCGAGCTCCGGCGGCGCGAGCTTGGACGGCCGCGTCCGTAGCACTGCGACCGGGCTCCCGTCGGCGGATTTGGCCACGGCAAACATCAGCCGCTGCGTCAGGCGCTCGTCGGCGTCGCGGACGAGGGCGTCGAGCTGGCCGACGGGGTCGTCGCGGAGCACCCACAGTTCCGCCGCGTCCGCGGAGTTGCCGGCGGTGAGCCGGAGCGGAACCGACACCGGCTCCGGCGTCTCGGCCGGCTCCCACGCGACCGGTGCGTTCGGCAGCGGGAACTCGGTCAGTTCGTACACGTCGTGGAACGGCGCGTCGTCCAGGAATTGCCACGTCGCGGGGGCGGTGAGGAGCGCGAACTGACCCTCGGCGACGCGGATCTGCGCGGCGAGCGGGTGAGTGTAGCCGAACTCGACCCACACCCGCGGGGCGCGTTCGAGGTACGCGCGCATGCCGCCGGCCGGCCCGTCGAGCGCCCGCAGCAGCGTGTAGTACGGCGGGCCGATCACGCGGAGCAGCACCCGCGTGTCGTCGCCGTCGGCCGCGAACCAGCGGAAGCCCTGGCGGTCGTTGCCGAGCCGCAGCAGTTCCGTGACGACGGCCGGCAGGTCGTCCGCGCTCGGCAACTCGAACAACACCGCGGCCCCGCTCGCCACCTCGGGCGTGCCCGCCTCCTTCGCCAGTGGCACCAGCTCGACCCAACTGCCGACCTTGCGGATGTCGTCGGAGCCGTGCCGCTTCGAGCCCTTCACGCCGAGCCGGTCGAGCACCTTGAGGGTCGTCTTGGAGATGCTCGGCGTCGGCTCGACGTACAGCCGGCCGTGCGCGTCGGTGCTCACGGCCGCGGGGGCGAGCGTGACGTCGGCGGGGACCAGCCCGCTGGTGAGGGCCAGCCGCACGGCCTCGGGGTCGGGGAAGTGCAGGATCATGCGACGGGGGTTCAACCAGGGTTGCTGGACTTGTGCTTCTGGGGCTGTTCCGGCTCCGCGGCCGGCGCGGCCGGCTCGCGCGCGGGCTCACGCACGATCACGATCTCGCCGAGGTCTTCGGCGTTGACGCCCTTGCCGACGAGCTTCTCGACGAGCGTGCGGTGCAGGTTCTCGTGCTCGACCGGCAGGGCATCCGGGTCGGAGTCGAGCTTCACGATGATGTTCTGCTTGCCGCTGTCCGGGTCGCGGCGGAGCAGGATGGTCATGGTCGCCACGGCGGCTCCGGGTCAGGACGGCTTGGCGGGGTCGGGCACGGCCGGGCCGGGGGCGCCCACGTCGGCCGGGAACTTGGCCCGCAACTCGGCCACGATCTCGGCGACGCGGCCGCCCTCGATCGTCTTCTTCTCCAGCAACTCGTCGCGGACGCGCACCAGGTCGTCCTTGTGCTTCGTCAGGATGGCGGCGGCGCGGGCCTGGCACTGCACGATGAGGGTGTTCACCTGCCGGTCGATGGCCTCGGCCTGCGACGCCGACAGCACCTCGCGGCGGCCGTCCTTGTCGCGGAAGGTCCGCAGCGGCGCGGCGAGGCTACTCATCCCGAGCGTGTCCACGAACACGCTGGCCAACTCGGTGGCGCGGGCGAGGTCGGAGCGCGGGTTGCCGAACCCGCTCGCCCCCGTGGACACGTCGCCGAGCACGAGCCGCTCGGCTTCGATGCCGCCGTACAGCACGGTGAGAATGTCGAGCAGCTCGTTGCGGCTGTGGCCGATGCGGCGCTTGTCGTGCTTGAACGCGGTGAAGAACGGCGCCCACGGCATGTCGCTCTGGATGGTCACCTTTTCCGGCGGCGGGTGGTTCGGGCAGAAGATGGCGCACACGAAGTGCCCCGCCTCGTGGGTGGACACCATCGTCGCGTCGTTGTCGGCCAGCTCGACCTTGTCCTCGAACTCGGACAGGGCGCGCTCGATCACCTTCGGCGTGGTGGCGTCCTTGATCTCCTCGCGCATCCGCAGCCGGGCGACGGCGCGGCACAGGGCGTTCAGGTGGTCGCCGCTGAACGGCGTGCCGGTCGGCGTCATGTAGTTGTCGCCGGTGCGGCGGACGGCGTAGTCGAGCGCCTCGTCGGTCATCTTCAGGCGCATCTTGCGGTCGTAGATGGCGAGGATGTCCTTGCGGTCGTCGTCGTCGGGGTAGGGGATGTGCAGGTGGAACTCGAACCGGCCGGGGCGGAGCAGGGCGGGGTCCAGGCTCTCGACGAAGTTGGTGGTGCCGACGACGAACACGAGTTCGTCCTTGTGGAAGCCGTCCATCTCGGTGAGGAGCTGGTTCACCATCGAGTGCTCGACGCCGCTGCCGGTGTACGTGCCGCGGGCGGTGGCGAACGAGTCCAGCTCGTCGAACACGATGATCGACGGCGCCGACTGCCGGGCCTTGTGGAAGATTTGGCGGAGGTTTTCCTCACTCTCGCCGACCCACTTGCTCTTCAGCTCCGGCCCCGACACCACGGTGATGGCCGCGCCGATGCTCGCGGCGATGGCCTTGGCGAAGTACGTCTTCCCGGTGCCGGGCGGCCCCCAGAAGATCATCCCGCGCGGGATCAGTTCTTCGAGCCGGGCCACGTCGTCGGCGTCGGTCGCGCCGTCGCGCTTGCGGAGGACGTCGAGGATTTCGGCCTTCAGCCGCTGCTTCACCTTGGCGTACCCGCCGATGTCGGCGTCCAGGTCGACGGTCGGAATCTCCATCGCGCCGGACAGCGTGGCCTGCCGCAGCTGGGTGTAGGCCCGCTTCGGGTCGGCGGGGTAGTCTTCGCCGTCGAGCGTGGACAGCAGCTTACGCAGGCGGACGGCGTTGACGCCCGACACGTACTTGTACAGCTGCAGCGGCGAGAACGACTTGCCGAACTTCCGCGACTCCTTCTGCGTGACGAGGTGCTTGAGCTTCGTGCGCGGGATCCCGAGGATGCTCACCCAGTGCGGGAACAGGTTCTCGATCACCTTGGGTAGCGGGAACGACGGGTCTTTGAAGCCGAGCCACACCAGCTCGGGGTTCTCGTAAAGCAGCGGGATCACCTCCCGCGCCTCGCCCGTGAGCCCGCCCTGGCTGGTGGTCAGCAAGTCGAGGTGTGGCAGCACCACGACGCGGCGCTCGACCGCGCCGCGGACGGCGTCGCGGAGCTGGCCGATCATCGTCCCGATGAGCCCCTGCTGTACCGGCCCCGTAGCAGCGTCGCGGGTGCGGCCGTCGAGGTACAGGCACTGGAGCTTGGCTTCCTTCAGTCGGCTCCGCAGGTTCAGGTACAGGTACGGGGCGAGTTCCTTGTCGCACTCGATGAGGACGGGAAGCCCGCGGACGAGCCGGCCGGCGACCTCGGCCAGCTCCTGTGCGTACGCCGCCTCGACCGCCTGGTCGGCGGAGAGGTCTTTCGGCAGGAGGTTCTCGACCAGGTTCATGTGCGGTTGCCGCGGTCAGCGGGTGGGTGGTGCATCAAACTTCGATCGTAATCGTCAGCGAGCCGGTCTCGGCGTCCTCGCTGATGTCCTTGACGGAGCCGAGCTGCTTGGCCTTCTCCTTCAGCGCGTCGCGGGTCACCTTGTTCACCACGTCCGCGACCTCCGGCTGAAGCTCTTGCAGCTTCTTCTCCAACCGGTCCGTCGCCTCCTTTTGGAGTGCCGACTGCCTCTCGTCGAACCGCTTGTCCAGGTCCTGCTTCAGCTGCTCGCGGACGCGGTCGCGGAGGCTCGTCTCGGTCGGCCCGACGTCGTTGAACCCGGTCGCGTCGCGCTTCGCCTCCTGCTCCACCGTCGCCTCCGACTCGGCCTTCACCGTCACGGCACCGCTGCACGGGTCCACTGTCACCGTGGTCGATCCGTCCGTGCGGACGAGCGTGCCGTCGGGCTGCTCCTCGAAGCCCCGCTCCTTGAGTTCCTGGCGCAGCAGCGTGGCCATGTCCTCGGGCGGGAGGATTTCGAGGAGTTCGAGCGTGGTGCCGATCTCGTCCCCGGCCTTGAGGTGGCGCGTCTCGGACTCCTTCACGCTGATCCGGTAGGCTCGGCTCATGGCGTCCTCGTCGTCGACTATCGGCTACGTCCGCAGTGGCTCGATCGCCTCGACCGCGGCCCGGGCGCGGGCGACGACGCGGTCGCCGCCGGCCGCCTCCCAGTCCTGCTTCCACATCTGGCTCGCGGCGTACCCGTCGTCGAAGTAGCCGACGGCCCGGTACTTCTCCTGCCAGGCGGCGAGCACCGCCATCTGCCGCGGCAGGGCCACCGCCGCCCGCTGGGTGTCGAGCCGGTCGGCGAGCCGGGCGGGGCCGGTACCCCCGAGGCCGCTCGTCCAGAAGGCCGGCAGGAGGTCATTCTGGAACAATCCCGCGTTGGCGTGCAGGACGAACCGCGCCAGATCGGGCCGACCCGCGCCCTCAGCCGCCCCCAGAAAAGCCGCGAGTCCCGCCGCCTCGGCACGGCCCTGCTGCCGCATCCGCCGCCAGTCGTCGATCTGCCCCTTCGCCCGCTCGGCCCGTAACCAGCGCTGCGTCAGCAGCGGTTGCAGACACTCCAGCATGACCGCCCGCTCGCCGGCGAACATCGGAGCGAAGTCCGGTGGCGAGGGCTCGGCGTCGTCCGCCAGGTCGGCCGCCGAGCTGATCCAGGCGAACCGGTTCGATCGGAACGCCGCTTTTCTCCGTAGTACGGCCGCGACTTCCGGGTCCGGCCGGCAGGCGTCGAAGGCGAGCCAGAAGAACAGTTCGTCGGCCGCGGTCAGGTCCGCGGGCGGGGCGTCCCACGGGGTTCGTGTGTCGTGAACCTTTTCGGCCGTTGCCCACAGCAGGAACTCGACTACGTGCGGCGAGAACGCTAGCGTCCGCTCGTCGAGCGGTGTGCGGTCCCACGCCCGACCCGACGTCGGCTGCCCACCGCGGAGGTGGCGGTCGGCCCGCCAGCCGCCGGCTCGGACCAGCAACAGCACGCACGCCTTCGCCAGACTGTCCTTGAGCAACTCGACGGCGTTGCGGCTCAGGCACGCGGGGCGAACGTGGCTCGTGCGCAGCAGCTTGTAGCCGTCCTCCGCGGGGAAGCGGCCAAGACAAAACCTCACCAGCCGGATCAGGTCGGCCTCGAACTTTGACACGGGCCGCGGGGCGTCGGTCATGACGCGGCGCCCGCGATGCGCGTGCGGGTCCACCCCTTCCACAGCCCCGCGGCAACCCCTGCGGGGAAGCCGTTCACGGTCACCTCGCCACCGCGGACGCGGATTTCGAGCGTGTTTCGCTTCCGCCACTGGTCGTCGAAGCGGTAGCGATCGGTGAGGAAGTGAACGCCCTGGTTGCGAGAGCCGATCCAGCGACGCTCGGCGTCCGGCTGGTCGCGCAGGTACGGGCCGTCCACGAGAATGTCGGTGCGGGCGAGCAGGCCGGCGGCGTCGGGTCGGCCGCGGAGTTGGTCGAGAGTGTAGCCGCTGAACACCATCACGCTCAGGTTCCGTGCCCGGGCCGCCTCCGCGAGTCCGGTCGCACCGGCCGCGTGGGCGAAGGGCTCCCCGCCGAGCAACGTGATTCCTTCGACGCCTTCTCGATCGCGTGCGCGGGTCATCTCCGCCGCCAGGTCCGCGACCGTACGCTCGGCGCCGCCGTCGAACGGGAGGAACTCGGGGTTACAGCAGCCCGGGCAGCGGAGCGGGCAGCCCTGGAACCACACCGCGTACCGCTTCCCCGGCCCCTCTGCCTCGGTACACGCCACCACCTGGGCGATGCGCACCGTCGGCGGTTCGGTCGTGCGGGTCATGCGGGGTCCGTTCCGTGGCGTACCCCCCGATTATACCCCATCAACCGGGGGCCGGCGCCACCCTTACCGTGCCGGGTTCGCCCTCGCGGCCCTCCAACACCACTTCGCGATCGACGAACGCCCGCACGGTGTCGATGTTCGTTGTCAGGTGGCGCGTCACCTCCGACGTGCGGAAGGTGCTACCGTCCGGCGAGAACACCAGCGGCAGGAGGAGTTGGTCGGCCGAGTGCGGGTCGACGGGGGCGGCAGCGGCGCGGTAGCGGAGGGCTTCGTCCGCGGCGTCGTCGGCCACCGATTCGGCCGGCTTCCCCCGCTCGCCCAGGCCGAAGAACAGCGTCGGCACGGGTGCCTGTCGGAAGATCACCGCGGCCACGGTGCCGGGGTTCGCAGCCTCCCACGCTTCGAGCGGAATGTGCGACTCGACGCCGTCCGCCTTCAGGCGCACCGACAACCGCCGGGCTTGCCTGCGGGCGATCCCTTCGGGCAGCCCCGCGACGGCCGAGAAGCCACCGGCGGTGGTCAGTTCGGGGGCGGTCGTGAGGGTCAGTCCGCGGACGCGGGTACAAGGGTGGATGGTGGCGCGGATTTCACCGCCGCCGCGCGGGTAGAAGCCGGGGCGGATCATCTCCTGGTCGAGCTCGATGCCGAGCCGCTTGAGGTAGCCGCCCCACGTGGTCGCGTTGAAGTGGTAGCACGGGGCGTGCGTGTTGTGCGTGCCGCCGGCGACCGTGACCGTACTCGGCGCGTCGCCCCGGAGGGCGAGGGGCAGCGCGACCGTGTGCAGGACCAGCGACGTGGACCCGGCCGTGCCGATGGAGAACGTGTAGGTCCCCGCCTTCACCGGCCCCGGCTCGAAGTACAGCACCGCGGAGCCGACCGACGCCCCTTTGTAGATCGCCCCGCAGATCGCGCCCGCGGCCTTCGCGCACATCAGGTGCTGCGGCTGCAACCCGGGCTTGGGGCGGTTCGCACGAACGTTGACGAGCTTGAACGGCCGGCCGGTGAGGGCCGCGAGCGCGAGGGCGCTGCGGAGGATTTGCCCGCCCCCTTCGCCGCGGCTGCCGTCGAGTTCGATCATGCCGCCTGACACACGCGTCCTCCGCTGATTCCCCACGTCGGACACGCGGCGGCCGCGCCGGGTTCAGATTACGCCACCCGCGGACCGATCCTATCCCGCATGTCCGACGAGTCCATCATCGCCCGCCCCGGGCCGACCGACCGCACCGTCCGCACCGCCGACGGGAAGGTGCGACCCGTTCCCGAGGGCTGGGAGCTGTTACCCCCGGGCGACCCCGGAGCGACACGACGCGTGAAGGCCGCCGGCCCGAGCTGGACGGTGCAGGAGCAGCGTGGCCGCAAGGTGTTCTCGCGCGGCGTGTGGGCGCCGGCCGCGACCATCGCGGAAGTCCGCGCCCAGTTGGAGGCCGAGCGTGCAGACCCGGCCTACGCCCGCAAACTGGCCGCCGGTGCGAAGCGGCGCGAGGCGGCACAGGCCGAGTACGTCGAGGACTTCACCGCGGCCGTGCGGACGTACCTGCGGTTCGACACGCGCTACTCCGACTTGGCTAACCGGCTCGCGGTGGCGGTCGCGGCGCACGCCACGCCGGTCGGCAGCGGCACCGTCGCCCGCACGAAGCGCATCCCGGTCGAACGGCGGGCGGAAGCCGCAGTCATCGCCTGGCTACGGCACCAAACAACGGCCTACGACGACATGCACGTCGCGCGGGTGAAGGGGGCACGCCGCGAGGTGCGGCGGCAGCTGGCGGCGGGGTCGAAGGCGTTACTCGACCGGTACCGGCGGGGCGAACCAGTACCGCCGACGGGGTGCCCGCTCGAGCGCGGGCTGGCGCAGGCGGCGCGGGCGGGGTGACGGGTCACTCTTCCGTCGGCCGTGGGCGGTTGGCCCAGTGCGCCGGCGGCGGGCCGGCCACGACCACACCCTTGTCCGCCCAGCCGAGGTAGGCTGTCACGTCGGCCGCGGTGTAGCGCAGCGTGAGGCCGCAGCGGCGCCGCGTCGACGTGTTCATCTCCGACCCGTGGAGCAACAGGTCCGAGTGAAGGGATGCCTCGCCGGCCTTCAGTTCCACGTACACCGGGTCGCCGTACTTTTCGACGCCCGGCACCGTCAGGTTCAGCACATTGCTCTCGTCTTGCTCGCTCAACTGCCACGTGAGGTGACCGAGGACGTGCGTCCCGGGGATGACGCGCATGCAGGCGTTGCCGCGGTCGGCGTCGTCGATGGCGAGCCACACCGTCACCGCCTTGCTCGGCGTGAGCGGCCAGTAGCTCGCGTCCTGGTGCCAGCTCACGGCCTTCCCGTCGCCCGGCATCTTGCAGAAGAAGTGGGACCCCCACGCGACCACGCCCGCCCCGAGCAGGTCCGACACGACCGCGACGATCCGCGGGTTCGTGAGGACGTCCCACACCCGGCCGTGCCGCAGGTGAGCCGAGCTGATCGAATAACTGTCCTTCCCCTCCGCGGCGTACCGGGCCAGCAGCGTGTCAAAGTAACCGCGGATGTCGGCCGCCTCGTCGGGGCCGAAAAAGCGGAACGGCATCAGGTAGCCGTCGCGGTTGAATCGGGCAATCTGATCCGGGGTGAGCACCTTCGGCCGCTCGTTGACCGACGGGTGGAACGAGAGGTCTCGCGGAATGCTGGACAGCTCGTCCTGACCCGGGATGGTGCGGAACACGGTCGGGGCGGCGTTCATGGCGTCGCTCGGAAGAGGACAGGACGGCAGGCATGATTCTATAGAATCCTCATCGATTTCGTCCAACGGAAAAGCCCGGGGACGGCCGTCCCCGGGCGTCGAGTGCGTGCCTGTGGCCGCTTATTTGGCGCCAACCGGAGTGGTCCACGTCTGCGGCGTCCAGCTTCCGGTCTGGTAGTTGTCGGGCGTCGCGTACTCGCGGACGGTGGTGCGGTCGGCCCCGACCTCGACGTAGAAGAACGCCTGGGCCGGGCTGCCGAAGTGCGACGAGTTGTCCACGTTGAACGTCGGGATTCCAGCCGCCGCGGCGCGGTTCGAGCCGTCCCACTTGTAGACGTTGCGAGCGTGGGTGTGGCCGTAGAAGATGGCCACGACGTTGTACCCCTTCAGCACGTCGTAGTAACCCTTCACGTCAGCCGGGTCCCACTCGCGGGCGGTTGCGGCGGCGTCGGGCACGTCGGTCGGGCCGGCGTAGCGGAGCATGTCCACGTGGTGCAGGATCACGACCGGCCGGCCGCTCGTACCCACCTTCTCTCGCAGGTCGGCGGCGAGGAAGCCGAGGCTGTCGAGTGGGGCGTAGCGGCGGCGGCGCGTGACCGACGGCACCTGCCCGACCACGATGCCGAGCGCGATACAATGCACGCGGCCCCAGTCCCACGAGTAGTGGACGCCGTTCGGCGACACGTTCCCGACGCCGGGCCGGCGGCGGTTGCGGGCGGCGATCTGTTTCACGACGAGGCCGTCGCCGCGCGGCGAGTCGTGGTTGCCGTGGACCTCGTAAACAGGGACCTTGAGCCGGCCGTCGGAGCCCGTCAGGCCGAAGTCGGCGGCGAAGGCGTTCCACTCCGTCTCCTGCATTGCCACGTTCGTCTTGTCCCCGGTGTCGATGAGGTCGCCGGCGTGGAGGAGCCCGCGCGGCGTACGCACCGTGCCGCCGCCGGCCGCGGCCGGGATGGCGGTGCCGGGGAGGCGGTTGAGCGTGTCCACGAGCCGCGTCGTCACCGGGGCCGAGCGAGCGTCGAGTTTCTTCACGTCGTCACGGTCGGCGAGGTAATGCGTGTCGCCGACGACGAAGAACGCCACCGGCTCGTCGGCCGACTGAGCCGTGACGACTGTCGGTGCGACGGCGCTGGCGGCGAGGAATTCGCGGCGGGAGAGGGCGAGCATGGTAGGCTCCGCGCGTTAGATGATTTGGCGGATCGGCTCCGCCCCCTCGACGCCGACCAGCTTTTGGTCGAGGCCGCCGTAGAAGTAGCTCAGCCGGTTCGGGTCGAGGCCCATCTGCGTCAGGATCGTCGCGTGCAGGTTCTTGACGTGGAAGCGGTCCTCCACGGCGTTGTTGCCGAGTTCGTCCGTCTTGCCGACGCTCACGCCGCCCTTGATGCCGCCGCCGGCGAGCCACATCGTGAAGCCGTAGGAGTTGTGGTCGCGGCCGGTCCCCTGGGCGTACTCGGCCGTCGGCTGCCGGCCGAACTCGCCGCCCCACACCACGATCGTGCTGTCGAGCAAGCCCCGGCGCTTCAGGTCCTTCAGCAGCCCGGCCACCGGCTTGTCGGTCGCGCCGGCGTGCTTGCCGTGGTTGCGGACCATGTCCGAGTGGGCGTCCCAGTTGTCGTCGTTGTGCGCACCGCCGCTGTACACCTGCACGAACCGCACGCCGCGCTCCACCAGCCGGCGGGCGAGGAGGCACTTTCGGCCGAAGTCGTCCGTCTTCTCCTCGCCGACGCCGTACAGCGCCTTGGTCTCGGCCGTCTCCTGGGCGAAGTCCACGGCCTCCGGGGCGTGTTGCTGCATCTTGAACGCCAGCTCGTAGCTCGCGATGCGGGCCGCCAGCTCGGTGTTGTCGGGCCGTGCGGCGAGGTGCTCCTCGTTCTTTTCCTTCAGCCGGTCGAGCAGCGTCCGCTGCTGCTCGCGGGTGAAGCCCGGGGGTGGGGCCAGGTCGTGGATCGGCGTGCGGTCGGCGCGAATGACGACGCCCTGGTATGCGGCCGGCATGTAGCCGCTCGACCAGTTCTTCGGCCCGCTGATCGGCCCGCCGGTCTTGTCGAGCATCACGACGTAGCCAGGCAGGTTCTCGTTTTCGCTGCCGAGGCCATAAGTGACCCAGCCCCCGAGGCTCGGGTGTCCGCTGAGTATGCGGCCGCTGTTCATCATCAGCAGCGCCGACCCGTGGATCGGGCTCTCGGCGTAGAGCGAGTGGACGAACGCGATGTCGTCCACGCAGGTACCGACGTTCGGGAACAGGTCGCTGACGAGCTTGCCGCAGCGGCCGTAGGGCTTGAACTGCCACTTCGGGCCGACCACGCGCCCCTCGGCCTTGTGGCCCCCGCGGCCGAACGTCCGCACGGGGATGGTCTGGCCGTCGAGGCGGTACAGCTCGGGCTTGTGGTCGAACGTGTCGACCTGGCTCGGGCCGCCGTAGCAGAAGATGAAGATGACCGACTTCGCCTTCGCCGGGAACATCGGCGGCTTCGGTGCCATCGGGTTGACGAACGACCGCGGCGGCGCGGCCGGGGCCGGGCCGTCCTGCGCGGAGGCGCGGGCGAAGAAGCCGTCGCGGTCGAGCTGCGACGCGAGGGCGAGCCCGGCGAAGCCGCCGCCGGCCTCCCACAGGAACTCGCGCCGCGTCCGGCCGCAGAACTGATCTCGGGACATCGGTCATCTCCTTGCGGAGGTCGTGTGCGGGCCCAGGGGGTCAGTCGAGGTAGACGAACTCGTTCGTGTTTAGCAGCAGGAGACAGTAGCGGGTCAGCGCCGTCCGCTCGTCGAGGCCGTGGCGCGTGCGCTGGTTGGTGACGAACGCGACGTCCTTCGCCACCTCCGCGGGCGGCGGCGTACGGCCGCTCGTCAGGCGGACGGCCCGCGTCACCTGGCCCGTCAAGTCGCCCGGTAATTCGCGCTGCAACCGGGCCGCGAACGTGCCCGCCTGCTCGTTCGAGAATTCGCCGTTGAGTAGCCCGAGTGCCTGCGTCGGCACGGTCGTCGTGTAGCGGACGGGGCAGCTGTTGTCGGTGTCGGCCTGGTCGTGCGTCGCCAGGATCGGCACCTGAAGCGACCGCTTGACGCCGACGTACACGGTGCGGCGGTTCGCCTCCTCCCCCTTCGTCACCGGCCAGCCCATCCCCGGGACGGACTGCCCCGCCAGAACCTCGGCCGGGATCTTCGGGTACACGCTCGCCCCGAACATCTTGGGGTTCAGCGCCCCGCTCACGGCCAGCACGGAGTCGCGGACCTCCTCGGCCGTCAGCCGCCGCATCGGGTAGCGCCAGAGCCGGTGGTTGGCCGGGTCGGCCTTCAGGTTCGCGTCGTCGCCGGCGGACGCCAGCTGGTACACGGCCGAGGTCATGATGAGCTTGTGGAGGCGCTTCAGGGTCCAACCGCCGTCCACGAAGTCGGCCGCGAGCCAGTCGAGCAACTCGGGGTGGGTCGGGCCCTCGCCGAGCTTGCCGAAGTCGTTCGACGACGGCACGATACCCCGGCCGAAGTGCCCCTGCCACACGCGGTTCACCAACACCCGCGCCGTCAGCGGGTTGTCCTTCGAGGCCACCCAGTTCGCCAACACCGTGCGGCGGCCGCTGGTCTTCGCGCCGGGCGGCGGCGCGGGCATGGCGGGGTCTGCCACGCCAAGCACCTGCGGGAAGCCGGGCTGGACCTCGGCCCCCTTCGCGTGCGGGTTGCCGCGGGGGAGCACGAACACCGTCGGCGGGCGCGGGTCGCACTGGTTGACGGACAGGGCGAACTCCTGCCCCGCCGGCCGGGGCCGCTTCTCCAGCTCCGTGCGGTCCTTCTTCATCGCCAGATAGTCGGCCTTCTCGCGGGCGCTCAGGAAGCCGGGCACCTTCGCGACCACCTGGGGCCGGTCCGGGCCTTCGCTGGCTCGCTGGTCCTCGGCCGGCATCTTCTTGATGGCCGCGTCCTCGACGGCCCGCATCTTCGTGGTCAGCTCGCCGACCTTCGCCTGTCGCTCCAGCAACTCGGCCTCGTACACCTTCCGCCGCTCGGGCGGCGTGATGTCCGTCATGTTCGTGCTGGACGACACGCCGCGGGTGTCGCTGAACGGGCGGATGTCGCGGAAGAACGACAAGAAGCGGTAATAGTCGGCCTGCGGGAACGGATCGACCTTGTGGTCGTGGCAGCGGGCGCAGTTCATCGTGAGGCCGAGGAAGCCCTGCCCGGTCACAGTGACGAGGTCGTCGTAGCCGTCGTAAAGCGCCTGCCTGGGGTCGGCGGGCTCGTCGTCCCAGATGCCGAGGCGGTAGAAGCCGGTGGCGATAACGGCGTCCGGGTTATACCCGGGGAACTCGTCGCCCGCGAGTTGCTCCTTCACGAACAGGTCGAACGGCTTGTCCGCGTTGAACGAGCGGATGACGTAGTCGCGGTAGCGCCACGCGTTCGGCTTGGGGCCGTCGCGCTCGTACCCGTTCGTCTCGGCGTAGCGGACCACGTCGAGCCAGTGGCGGCCCCACTTCTCGCCGTAGTGCGGGCTCGCGAGCAGGGCGTCGATCAGCTTCGGCCAGGCGTCCGGCGAAGTGTCCTGGACGAATGCGTCGACCTGCTCCGGCGTCGGCGGCAGCCCCCACAGGTCGTAGTAGGCCCGGCGCACGAGGGCGGTGCGGTCGGCGGCCGCGACCGGGCGGAGGCCCTTTTCGTCGAGCTTCGCCAGGACGAAGGCGTCGATCGGCGTTTTGACCCACGTGGTGTTCTTCACCTGGGGCGCGCCCGGCCGCTTCACCGGCTGGAACGCCCAGTACCGCTTCGCCTCCTCGGTCACGACGCCGCCCTTCTCCTTGTGCTTGGCCGCGCCGCCCTTCGCGGTCAGTTGGTCGGCGGGGAAGGGGAGGCCGGCGGCAACCCACTTCCGGAGTACGGCGATGTCCTTGTCGGGGAGTTTTCCCTTGGGGGGCATCCGGGTCGACTCGTCCTTGTACTCGACGGCCTTGAGGAGCAGGCTGGCGGCGTGGTCCTTCAGGTCCACGGCCGGGCCGGTGTCGCCGCCGGCGAGCACACCCTCGCGTGTGGCGAGGCTGAAGCCGCCCTTGACCTTGTCGTCCGCGCCGTGGCACTTGAGGCAGTGCACGGCCAGGATCGGCCGCACCTCCTTCTCGTAGAAGTCCACGTCCTTCTGGGCGAACGCCTTCGCGGCGGGCTGGCCGTCCGCGTGGCGGACGGCCCGCGCGGCGACGGCCCCGAGGGCGACGGCGGCGGTGAGGCGCGTGCGAAGCATGGCAACGTGTCCGGCGGGCGGGAATGTCTCGGGGGCTTTGGTCGGGCGCTTGCGGCGGGGGGGGGGGCGCCCCCCCCCCCCCCCCCCCGCACCCGGACTCCATCTCAAGGCGATTCCACGGTCACGGCCATGACGACCGGCGCACTGCCGTCCGGCCCCTTCACGAACTCGATGCTGCGGATCACGACGTCCGGCCGGCGCGGCGTCACGGCCAGGTACCGCACCTGCTGCCCGCCGCGCATACCGAACGCGAACTGCGACCCGGGCACGTCCACGCGGCGGATGTAGTCGGCGAAGTGGACGCCGTTCACCAGGTCGTGGTCCTCCGTCCTGCCGTCCTCGTAGCGGAGGCGGACCGTCATGCTCACGGACCCCTTCGGAATCGCCGGCGAGTTCCAGCCCCCGATGCCGCTCAGCAGGTGGACCGCCTTCGCCTTACCGGCGTAAGGGAGCGACACGCTCTTGGGCATGTCCGGGGCTCGCTTCCCCTGCGGGCCGTACAGCATCACGGCGTTCTTCGTCTTGTCCCCCTGCGGGTCCACGAGGACGAACGGCACGCCGTTGAAGGTCTTTGGCTTCCAGTCCGGGAACACCAGCCGCTCGGCCACGCCGCTGTCCTCGAAGAACATCCCCTTTGTTGTCACGACCGTCGCCACGCGGTCGAGCGGCACGGGGACGTACTTCCCCTTTTGCGTCAGGAACTCGAGCAGGTCCGTCAGCTCGGTCGGGTTAATCTGCTTCTCGAACCCCTCCGGCATCAGCGACTTCTCGGTCTCGGCCAGCGTCTCGATGTCGTCGCGGGACAGCGGGTGCCGCTTCCCCTCGGCGTCCACCACCTCCACCGATGTCTTCGTCTCGCCGGCGAGCAGGCCCACGAGCGAGCGGCCGTCCACGGTCACGACGCGGTACGCCTTGAAGTTCCCCTCCACACTCCGCGACGGGTCGAGGATGTGGATGAGAAGTTCTTCTTTCGGGTGGACGGCCATGCCGGTCAGGTCGGGGCCGACCTGCGTGCCCTCGCCGGCGTAGACGTGGCACTTCGCACACTGGGCGGTGAACACCGTCTTCCCCTTCGCCACGTCGCCGGTCTTGGCGAGGACGTGGTGCAACTCGTCGATCACCTTCTGACGGTCCGGGCTCGGGAGCCCGCCGCCGAGGGCGAGGAGCTTCTGCGCCCGCGCCGCGACGGCTTTATCGGCGTTGTTCGCTAGCGCCGTTTTCTGGTCCAGTGCCAGTAGGTCGAACCGGAGTTGCCCCTTCTCCACGGCGTCGAGGAAGGCCGCGGCCGAGTCGGGCCGGCCGAGGACGAGCCGGACGGCGGCGGGGCGGATGGTCGTCGGCAACTCACGGAGCCGCCCGACGACCGCGGGGCCGAGCGTCTTCGACCGCGAGCCCCCCAGCGCTTCGAAGATGCCCGCCGCGACGGCCGGCGGCGTCTGCGGCGTGATCGCGGCGAGCATCTTTGCCGCGGCGTCGGAGTCGTCGGGGCGGAACTCGGTGACGGACTTCGCCGCCTCAATGCGATCGGCGTCAGCCGCCTTCACGTCGGCGACCGTGGCGAGCAGGCCGGTCACCACGCCCGCGATTTGTGCGTCGAGCCCCTTTACCCCGCCGGCCGCCGCGAACCGCAGGAGCTTCCCCCGAGCGGACGGGGCGAGTTTGCCGAGCAGGTCGCCGACGGCCTTTTCGCCGTCCGGCGTCAAGGTCAGCGCCTTGCCCGAGGGCCAGCCGGCGGCGAGGCCGGCGAGTATGGCGTCGTCGGCTTTCGGGTTCGTGCCCAGTCTCCGCAGCAGCAACTCGACGGGCGACGGCTCCGCGGCGGGTTGGGCGGCCGCCCCGCCGGTCGGTGCGCCGCCGGGTGCCGGCCCCGCAGCCCCCTTGGCGGGCGGAGCCTTGGGATTCGACGCAAACGTCCGCGCGACCAGTTCGACCACCTTCGCCGAGGCGGGCGGGAGCGTCCGCTCCTTCGGGGTCGCGGCCACGGCTGTCAGGAAGCGGAGCGGGTGAGCCACGCCGGCGGCGGCGGTCGCGTCGGCGAGGCCGGCCGGTTCCAGGAAGCTGGGGTCGCTCAGGTGTGAGGCGAGCACCTTGCTGAGATTGGCGGCGTCGGTCAGGTCGGCCGTGGCCAGGAGGGCTGCGACGCGGACCGGCACGTCCGCGTCGGCGTACGGCGACCGCGGGGCCAGCGCGGGGAGCAGGCCGTCGGCGTGCTCCGTCAGCTTCGCCACCAGGCCGAGGTACCCGGCCCGGCGCACGGCCGCGGACGGGTGTGTGACCGCGGCCTGCACGAATTCCGTGAGCCCCTCAGGCACCGCCCGCGCGCCGCGGAGCCCGGACACGGTCCACACGGCATGAACGGCCCCGGCGTTCAGGCCGGTTTCGTCCACGGACTTGTCCCGCACCAGCTTCAGCAGTGCCGGCTCGACGTCGCGCTGGCCGCGCTCGACGAGCAGCCGCTGGGCGTGGAGCCGCCAGCCGAGGTTCGGGTGCTTCAGCGCCTCGACCAACTCCAGCGGCGAAGCCCCGGCGAGTTTCGGGCCGGCGTCGGCCTTGCCGTTGTGGACGACCCGGTAGATGCGGCCGTGCGTCTTGTCGCGCAGCTCGGTCTCGTAGGCGTTGCCCGCCCCGTTCTTGAACCCCGCCGGCGTCGGGTTGTGCTGGACGATGAAGTTGTACCAGTCGTTCACCCACACGTTGCCGTCCGGCCCCACCTGGGCGTCGATCGGCGCGGCCCACTCGTCGTCGCTGGCCAGGATGTTCCAGCCGTAGGTGGCGGCGAACGTGGCCCCGTTCGGGCGCAGCGTGAAGGCCGCCGTCAGGTGCCCGGTCGGCTCGCTCACGAACGCCGTCCGGTTCCAGTACTCGCGCGGGTACGTGCGGGCCGTGTAGAGCGCCACGTGCGACGCGGCGGTAAAGCCGCCGTGCCAGTCCACCTGGCGGACCTTGTCGGTGATGGGCTCCATGTGGTTGTCGGCGGCGATGTTGGCCAGCGGCGTCGCGCTCAGCCCGCGGACCTGCTCCGTGTAGCGGTTCGGGATCGGCATGTGGACCAGCGGGCAGCCGTTGGCCGTGCTGCCGAACAACTCGCCGGTCTCGTCAAAGTTTAGACCCCAGGTGTTGTTGTTGGTACTGCGAAGGAACTCCAGCTTCGTCACCTTCAGGGTGCCGTTTTCGGCCTCCACCTTGAAGCGGTAGAAGCCCTGGCGGAAGTTGAGCCGCTCGCCGTTCACAACGCCGTTGAACCCGGCGTAGCCGATCGCCCCGTACACCCAGTTGTCGAACCCGTAGCGGAGGTTGCTCGGGCCGGCGTGAGTGTCGCCCGTGGACCAGCCGCGGAGGAGTTCCTGCCGCACGTCGGCGGTGCCGTCGCCGTCGGTGTCCTTGAGGAACAGCGTCACGGGCGCCTGGTGGGCGATCACGCCGCCGGCGTAAGGGAGCAGGCTCGTCACGATGCTGAGTTTGTCGGCGAAGGTGGTGACGGTGTCGCACACGCCATCGCCGTCGGTGTCGGTGCAGATGACGATACGGTCGCGGCCCTGGCCGGCCGGCTTCAACTCGTTCGGGTAGTCGAGTGACACCGACACCCAGAGCCGCCCCTTCTCGTCCCACGCCATCGCCAGCGGCTTGCCGCCCAGCTTCTCCTCGGTGACGAACGGCCGCACCTGGAACCCCACCGGGGTGACGTAGTGCTTCACGCTCTCGTCCGGGGGGAGCGGCTTCTGCATCTTGCCGCCCGGGTCGCCCTTCGTGCCGGCCTTCTTGCCGGCGGGGTAGAACGGCACCTTCGCGGGCACGTACTCGAACGGCGCGAGCCCGGTCGCCGGCTTCGTCATGTCGGGGCGGTCGAAGTAGGGGCCGGCGAGGGCGGGGTCCTGGTTGCACGCCCAGCGGACTCCGCGCTCGAGCAGGTTCTGGAAGCCGGGGTTGCCCCAGGTGCGCTGGTCGTGGCCCCACGCGGTGTAGAAGACGCGCCCCTTGCCGTGGGTCCGCGTCCACGTCCACGGCTCCTTCACGCCGGGCTCCTCGCGGACTTCGAGCAGCGTGCGGTCCGTCTCGTTGTGCTTGTGGTGCACGTAGGTCTCGTCCCAACTGGTGAACGAGCGGTAGCCCTTGAGGATGGCATGGTCGGGCGCGACGGCCGTGGTCCGGAAAGTGCCCGTGGTATGGCTGCGGAACTGGGCGCCGACAAGGTCGATGTACGCCGGCGAGTTCAGGAAGCAGTAGCTGGCACAGTGCACCGGGATGAAGCCCTTCCCGGACGCGACGTAGTCCAGCAGCGCCTTCTCCTGCTCGGGCGCGATCCTCGTGTGGTTCGCGTACACCATCAGGCCGTCGAACTGGTTCAGCTTCGCGGCGTTCAGGTCGTCCAGCTTGTCCGTGTAGGTGAGGCTGATGTTCCGGGCGGCGAACACCGGCCGCAGTTGCTCGAAGCGGGCGGCGGGTTGGTGCCCGGCGGAGTCGCCGAGGAACAGCAATTTGAGCGGCGGCAGGTCGGCACCGCGGCCGCCGGTCTGTAAGGCGAACCCGGCGAGCAGGGCGGCGATCAGCGGCGGGAGGGCACGCATCGCAGGAACTCCAGGGGCAACGCCGCGAGCGGCGAGAATCAAACTTCCTGGGCCACGGCGTCCGTCAGGCGGCGGACGATGCCGGCGACCGCGCCTTGCCGCTTGCTCCCCTTCGCGGGGACGATGCGGCAGTCGGCGAACGCCGGCGGGAGGGCTCGGGCGCCGGCCTGGCGCACCACCTCGTCGAACAGGTCGGGGTCGGTCTCGAACAGGCGCGTGTGGATGAACAGCGTGGCCGGGTTGAACAGGTTCAGCACCGCCGCCACCCCGACCGCCAGGTACTTCACCGCCGCCCGCAATTCGTCAGCCAGGTCGACGGTCCCGGCCCGCAGCAGTTCCATGACCTCGTCCACGTCAACGTCGTGGCCGAGCTTCTCCGAGGCACGCAGGGCGAGTGCCCGGTCGCTGGCCACCGTTTCGAGGCAGCCGCGGTTGCCGCAGCCGCACGGCCGGCCGCCGTCCGCGACCGCGGTCAGGTGCCCGACCTCGCCGGCCAGCCCGGAATGACCCGTGACCAGGCGGCCGCCGCTCATCACGCCGAGCCCGACGCCGGTGCCCACGTCGAGCATGGCGAAGTCGTCCAGCCCGCGGGCCAGGCCGTACTCGCGTTCCGCGAGGCACAGGGCGTGCGACTCTTGCAGCAGCGAGCACTCGATGCCGAGCCGGCCGGCCAGGTCGGCGGCGGGGGCATGGCCGTCGGTGATCGGCAGGTTCGGCGACAGCACGCCGCACCCCTTACGATAGTCCACCAGCCCCGGAAGGCTCACCCCGAGTCCGAGCGTTCGGACGCCCGGCCGGGCGATCAGCTCGCGGGCGGCGGCTTCGAGCGCGTCCAGAAGCTTCGTGTAGCTGGTCGGCGTCGGCACGCTCACCAGGTCGGCGTGTAGCTCGCCGTCGAGCCCGGCCGACACCACCTCGCAGTGCCCGCCGTCGATGGTGACGCCGAGCACCTGGGCCGTCGCGCTCGCCAGCCGGAGCCTCGGGGCGGGTCGGCCGCGGGCGATCTCAGGGGCGTCGGCCTCTTCCAACAGCCCCACCTTCAACAGTGACGCGACCGCCTTCGAGACCGTCGGCGGGCTCAGGCCACACTCGCGCGCCACGTCGGCACGCGAGAGGGGACCGCGGTCCTGGAGTACGCGCAGGACCTGCCGCTCGTTGAGCCTGCCGACCATCGACGGACGAATGGTCGTGATCGTGGCCAAGGTGCCGGAGGGTGCCATGATTACCCGCTAGACTACGGGCTACGGCGGGCTTTGTAAAGCGGCTTTAGTAAAGTTGGTTTACAAATCACGCCGCGGGCTGCGTCGCCCGCCTTCGCCGCCACGCGGCCAGGGCAAACCCCTGAAGAAATTCCACTTGCTCGGCCGTTATCGCGTCGCGCGGGATCGTCAACACGGAGCCGTTGACGTGAAGCATCGTCCACGTCCGACCGCCCTCGGTGCGGTACATCTGGATCACGCCGTCCAGGTACAGCCAGACGCGCTCGCCGCCGCTGAGAAGCCCCAACCGGTCGGCCTCGACCAGGACGTCCACGGGACGGCGTGGTACTCGGATCAGTTCGAGCAGGAGGGCAAAAAACTTGCGGCTCGTGAAAGTCGGCCAGACCAGGAGCAGAAGGAACCACGGCGATACGGCGGCGGCGAGATAGACGATGCCGCTGCTGAAACCGAGGGCGGCCGCGCAGGCCGGGAGGTGCGGCGTACTCTCGACCGCGAGGCGGTCGCGTCGGCCGACTTCGTACTGGAGTCGGAACGGGACCACAACCATACTCCCCCTACGACCCGATCATAAGCTCCCGCCGCGGCGTGTCAATTCGCTCCGTCGATCAAGAACGACTTGCCCCGGGGCTGGGGATTCGCTTCAACGTCACTTTGGTCGCCCCGATGGAGTGCTTCGGATGAGCCCGGCCGGCCCCGGCCCGAAGCGCGACCCGTGGTCGCCGAGGATGTGGGAGGGGTCCGACTACCCCGCCTACCTGCGGCTCCTGGCCCGCAACCGCTTCGCCGTCCACCCCCGTCAGTTGTACATCGCCGCCATCGCGTCGGTCGTCACACTCGCCAACATGGTCGGTCGGTGGTTCACGACCGGCCTCCACGGCGACGCGGTGCGGCGGACGCGGCTCGTCGGCCCGCCGGTGTTCGTCATCGGCCACTGGCGCACGGGCACGACGCTGCTGCACGAGTTGCTGTGCCTCGACCCGCGGTTCGCCAGCCCGACGTACCTGCAGTGCTTCGCCCCGAATCACTTTCTCCTGTCGGAGCGCCTGCTCAAGGGGCCACTCAAGTTCATGGTGCCGGACAAGCGGCCGATGGACAACATGGCCGCCGGCTGGGACCGCCCGCAGGAAGACGAGTTCGCCCTGTGCCTGCTCGGGCTCCCCTCGCCCTACGCGGACATCGCCTTCCCGAATCGGCCGTCGGTGTTCCCCGGCTCGCTCGACCTGTCGGGGCTGACGCCGGCCCAACTCGCCGGGTGGAAGCGCGGTTTCCGTCGCTTCCTCCAAACGGTGACCTACCGCGACCCGCGACGGCTCGTGCTGAAATCGCCGCCGCACACCGCACGCGTCAGGGTGCTCCTGGAAATGTTCCCGGACGCGCGGTTCGTCCACATCG
The DNA here is from genome assembly GCA_046350095.1 of Gemmataceae bacterium. Classification (GTDB taxonomy): domain Bacteria; phylum Planctomycetota; class Planctomycetia; order Gemmatales; family Gemmataceae; genus Urbifossiella. The sequence goes on along the minus strand of JAXMBA010000004.1, from coordinate 411,869 downwards.
TGCGCGACCCGTACGTGGTGTTCCCGTCCACGGTGAACCTGTGGACCGCGCTCGGCCGGAAGCACGGCCTCCAGACGCCGAACAACCCCACCCGCATCCGCGAGAAGGTGTTCGCCGAGTTCCGCACGATCTACGACCGGCTCGAAGAAGCGAAGCCGCTCGTCCCGCGCGGCCAGCTCCACGAGCTACACTACGAGGAATTAGTGAAGGACACGCCGGGCCAGATGCGGCGAGTGTTCGACGCGCTGGAGTTGGGCGGGTTCCCCGACTACGAGCCGCGGCTGCGCGAGTACCTGGCGGCCACGAAAGGGTACGAGGCGAATAAGTATTCGCTCTCGGACGCGGACCGCACGGAGGTGTCGGCCCGCTGGGGAGACGTGATTCGACGCTACGGTTACGAGACGTGACGAGAGAGCCCCACGCCGGGCTCATCCGAATATCTTCGTCACGACCCAATACCCGATCATCGCCGTTCCCGCGCCGACGGCGAGTACCACCAGCAGCAGTCCGGCCACGACCCACGTACTCCCCCGGCGGGCGCGGTGGGGGTCTTCGAGCGTCTGCTCCAGCAGGCGGGCGTTCTTTACGTTCGCCTTGAAGCCGAGGTCCAACAGGTCGCCGGCGAACGGCACGACGCCGATGAGTGCGTCGATCAACTGGTTCAGCCCCATCCGCAGAAGCACGCTCGTCGGCGCCCCGAGGCGGTGGGCGACGAGGATGATGTAGCTGCCGATGAGCGAGCTCACCGTGTCGCCGACTCCGGGGAAGAGCCCCAGCAGCGCGTCGAGGCCGAACGAGACGCGTGTGCCGGGGACCGTGACCGCCCGGTCCATGACGTTTGCCAGTGCCCGCACGGCCGGCAAAGCGGCCTTGGGGTCCACGTCGGTAATCAACTCGGGGCGTGGCAGTGTGGTCGGCATGGGGTCTCCGGGTACGTCCGGGGTGTTCATTGCAAACCCCTTGCCGAAGCGCCCCCGCCGCGTTCGAGGTCGTGTTCGGGCTTCAGGAAGCGGGCGTCGTAGACGAACGTGCCGCCCGGCAACAACGCGGCCACGAAGCCCCACGCCGCGGCAGTCCACTTCCAGCGGCGGGCCGCCATCGCCTGCAACCCGGCGACCCCGAACAGTATGAACAGCAGCCCGTGGACCCAGCCGACGTACTTTACCGGTGTGGGGTCGTTCCCGAGCGCCTCAACGTATTTAATCGGCATCGCCACGAAGAACAGGAGCAGGCACGACACTCCCTCCGCGAAGGCGACGACGCGGAGGCGGCCGACGGGGGTCGAAAGCAAGGCAGGGGCTCCGGGTGGTTCGCCCATTTTACCGGAGCGTGGCCGGATCGACGCGAACCACCTTGATGTGCGTCCGACGCCACGTGTACGTCATCACCAGTTCACCAGCCGCGGTCTCGATGAGCGCCGGATACGAGTACTCGCCCGGCTCCGTCTCCAGGTCACGAACCTTCCGCCAAGTCTTTCCGTCGTCCGCCGACACGCCCAGGCTGATCGGCGTCCGGGCGACCGCCGTCGGGTTGTAGATCATCACCAGCAGCCCGGCCTTCGTGCGGACGGCGTCGATGCCGGCGCTGGGGTTCGGCACGTCGATCTCCTCCGAAGCCGAGAACGTCCGGCCTCCGTCGGTTGACACCGAGCGGCACACTTTCATCGACCGCGACCGCATCAGCGCCACCACCCCTTTGCCGTCCGCGGTGGGGATGAGCGCCGGCTGAATCTGCCCGAACAGCCGCGGCAAGGGGAACGGGTTCGACCGCGTCCACGAACGGCCGTCGTCGTCGGAGCGGTCCACGTACGGCGTCCAGTTGCGGTAACTCTCGACGCTCGTGCCCGCGAGGATGGCTCCGTCGGCGAGTTGGAGCGGCTTCGCCCGCACCGGGCCGTACAGCGGCGTCGGGAGCATCCGCGGTTCGGTCCAGGTGCGCCCGCCGTCGGCGGAGGTGCGGTCGTACCCGGTCCAGTTGTCGGGCTTCGGCCCGGCCTTGTACCACAGCCGGAGCGTCCCCTTGGCGCTCTTGAACAGCACCGGGTTCCACGTCGGTTGGCCCGGTTCGCTGCCGACCACGGCGGGCTCGCTCCACGCCCGGCCGTCGAACGCGGACAGCCAGATTTGCACGTTCTTGGCGCCTTCGGCGTCGCCGGCGAACCACGCGGCGAGGAGCTTGCCGGGCTCGTGTTCCACGACCGTGGAGGCGTGGCACGATTTGAACGGCGCCTTTTCGAAGACGAACATGGGGCGGACCCGGGGGAGGGGAGGGGGGTGGTATCCTACCACGCCCCTGAGCCACCGACATTCAAGTTCCCACCCATCAGGGTTAAACTTCCCCCACCTCCCGCGAACCTCCAGTCGGTGCGGCGAATCTACCGGTAGACCCCGTCGAGGTGACTGCCATGGCGAAGCTGCGGATCGGCCGGGAAATCCTGAAGTCGGCGCTCGACCGCGCCATCCTCACCGAGGCCGAGCGGACCACCCTCGAACGCCTGCTCTCCGGCGCCGCCGCGAAGGGCCCGGTCGCCGCCGAGGTCGCGCAGATTCCGCCGCCGGCGCTGCGGGCGCTCCTCGACGACAGCAGGCTGTCGCCGAACCAGCGCGCCGTGATCGTGATGCACGTCCACGGCATGTCCGGGGCGAGCGGCTCGGACCGCGACCACGTCTACCAGACGGTCGTCGGCAACCCGGTCGAGTTCGGCAGCACGTTCGCCATGCTCGGCACCAAGACGCCGAACGCCGAGCTGTTCCTCAACGGCCGGTGGTATCCGGTTACGCTGAACGTGCAGTTCCTGAACGACAACCGCGAGGGGAACCACCTCAGCAAGGGCGTGCTGCTCCACGGCACCCTGTCGCTGTGCGAGACCGCCTACGGCTTCAGCCGGTACGTCTACCCAGACCTGTTCCTGGACGACGCCGGGATGCCCCGCGAGCTGACCGTCCTTCAGGTGCTCAACCACTTCGGCTACCGGGGAGTGCAGGCAACGGCCGGCGAGTTCAACCTGAAGCTGCTCCGCGCCGAGCGGCACAGCCGCGAGCGCGGCAGCGTCGTGCTCGTGAGCGGCCCGGTGGTGACGATCAGCAACCGCTGGCTCCCCGGCCCGGAGAGCCGCGCACTCGGCACCGCCGAGATGCCGCGCCGCTGCGTCGTGGAGGCCGAACTGGAGGTGGCGGAGGAGCAGCGGAACTACTACGCCCCCTACGGCGGCAGCCAGGAGGGGATGAGCCGGCTGCCGTTCGTCCGCGTGTTCAGCCTCGACACGAAGCAGTACGTGTATGCCGACGTGGACGACGTGCGCCCCTACGAGTTCGACGAGGAGGCGATGGGGAAGCTCCACCTCCCCGGCGAGATGCTGGGCATCCTGACTCGCGTGTTCAGCACGCCCGTGGAAGGCCTGTTCGGCGACGTGATCAAGGGGAAGCACGGCGGCGTGGTGATCCTCGCGGCCGGCAACCCGGGCGTCGGCAAGACGCTGACCGCCGAGGTGTACGCCGAGCAGACGCGGCGGCCGCTGTACGTCCTGGAGCTTGGCGAGCTCGGCACAAACGTGCAGCAGCTGGAGGAGAACCTGAACCGCGTGTTTGACCGCGTCGCGCGGTGGAACGCGGTCCTCCAGTTCGACGAGTGCGAGATATTCCTCGCGCAGCGGGGCGAGGACCTGGAGCGGAGTGCGATCGTCGGCAGCTTCCTGCGGCTGCTCGACTACTACCAGGGCATCTTGTTCCTGACGACGAACCGCGCCGACGTGTTGGACCACGCCGTCCGCAGCCGGGTGATGCTGCGGCTCGACTACCCGGACCTGGACCAGGCGGCGCGGGCGGTGATCTGGCGGACGATGCTGTCGGCTGCGGGGTTGAGTCTGACCGACGGGGCGGTGACGGAGCTGGCCGAGACCGTGCTGAACGGCCGGCAGATTCGCAACCTGACGCGGCTGGCGAAGATTCTGTACCCGGGTGGTGTTGTGACGCTGGACCAGATGCGCGGCGTACTGCGGTACGGGTGCGCGTGACGCAACTTTCCGCTCGCGGCCTGGCACAGCCAGCCGCGAAGCCGCGAGCGGGGGGACTTCTTGGCGTCCCCCTTGATTCGTGGCAGCAACCCGCCATAATTTCCGGAGCCGAGCCCAGGTGGCGGAATTGGCAGACGCACCAGCTTGAGGGGCTGGCGGTAGCAATACCGTGCAGGTTCAAGTCCTGTCCTGGGCACACCAGAAGGCCCACCCGGCACGTCGGGTGGGCCTTCTCCGTTATCGCAGTTCCACGACCGACCCGTCGGGCCGGACCTCGAACGTGATTCCCGCGAGGAACTGTGGGTGCCCCCACTCCTTCATCGCGGGTTCGTCGCCGACCAGATTCACGCGGTCGTTCCACATCCACGTCGCCGGCACGTTCGCCCCCCGACCGTGCACCCACGCGCCCCACACGCCCGCCGCCAGGAGTGCGCTCGACGCCAGCAGCTTGCGGCCGCGGCCGTCGTCGGCCAGCATCCCGCGCACGGCCAGCACCGTGAGCAGGGCGAACCACGGCAGCACGTCACAGAAGTAGCGCGGCCCGTAGCTCCAGCCGCCGTACCAGCCGACGTAGCAGGAGAACACCGCGGTATGCACGCCGACCGCGATCAGCGACGGTAGCAGCAGCGGCTTGTCCGGCAGCGTGCGGCGGAAGGCGACGAGCATCGCCCCCACGACGACGAGGAACGGGCAGTACACGAGCAGCCCGCGGCTCGGCGACAGCATTAGCCAGAAGAATCGCTCCGCCACGTCACGGCCGTCGATCATCCCCGCGGTGTAGACCGACGGCGGCGTCGGCGTGCCGAAGGCGTACAGGCTCGCCCCCACCATCCCTGCCACCCAGGCGCCGCCCCCGAGCAGCGTGAAGGCCAGTTGCCGGCGGTTCCACGGCAGCAGATACGCGCCGACCGCGAACCCGGAGATGGCGAGGTGCTGGCGGCAGAACGCCGCCCAGAACAGGCACGACCCCACGCCGACGCCGAGGAGTAAATCCGAGCGCCATGTCGGCCGTTCGACGCGCCGACCCGCGAGCAGCAGCCCAATGGCCGCGCTGAGCCAAACCGCGGCCCACGTGTGCGACCACATCGACCGCGCCAGCGTACTCCAAACCGGCGAGCCGAACGCGAACCCGACCGCGACCAGAGCTGCCGCCCACGCCGGGAGCACGGCCCGGCCGACGAGGTACAGCAGCACGACCAGCAGCGCCGCGACCCGCGCCGCGACGCGCGTCTGGATCTCGCACTCGTTCGCGTAGCTGAGGTGGCCGTCGGCGTCGAGCGCGGAGAGGCCGCGTGCCGAGTAGTGCTTCACCCACGGCACCGACAGCAGCACGGAGCCGTAGGGATAGCCGTAGTACAGCCGACCGGAGCCGGGCGGGTGCGGCACGACGTGGTACGGCAGGTTGCCGGCAGACTGGTACCCGGGGAGCGATCCCCGCGCGGCCGCGTCCGTCGGCACGGTGGCGGTGATGTCGGGCGAGCCGGTTTTCGCCAGCGTCTCGGCGACGGCCATCGAGTACGCCGAGTCGCACACCTGGGGCACCCCTGTCGAGCCGCGGTAGACGGCGTGAGACGCCCAGAACAGGGCGTACACCACGACGGCGTCCACGGCGAGTCGACCGAGCTTCGTCGGCGACAGGTACGGCAGTCGGAGGCGGACGAGCTGCGGCGTCATACGGACCCTCGGAGTGCGTCGAGCCGCGCCTTCATTCGCTCACCCGCGGCCGCGGGCGACAAGAGTTCGTGCAGTTCGGCGCGGCCGCGCTCGGCCTTGGCCCGCGCCTCGGCTGGGTGGTCGTGGACGCGGCGCAGCAACTCGGCGGCGTTCGCCACCGACGGCTCGGCCCAGACGCAGCCCTTCGGGTACGGCGGCGTGTCGTCCTCGATCACGGTCCGGGTGTAGTCCACGAGGTAGCTGTTCTCCGGCGTCATGAAGTCGAGGTTGCCGGAGTAGCCGGTGGCGACCGTCGGCTTGCCCAACAGCATCGCCTCGGCCATGGTCAGGCCGAAGCCCTCGGAGCGGTGCAGCGAGGCGTAGGCGTCCGCGGCGTTCATCAGCGCGAGCAACTCGTCGCGGCTCAACCTCTGGTCGATCAGTCGCACCCCGGCGTCGCGCGCCGCGGTGCGGAGTTCGCGCCACCAGTCGGGGTAGAACTCGCCCTGCGGGCTCACCTTGATCGCCAACTCGACCGGCTCGTCGGGTCGGAACGCCTGTCGGAACGCCCGGATCAGAGCAACCGGGTTCTTCCGCGGCAGCCGGCTGTTCATGTCGAACACGAATAAAAACGTGAACCGCTCAGGTGACAGCCCGAAGTACGACTTGGGCCGCGGCGTGAACGCCGGTAGCTGCACCGCGGGGAGCATCGGGTAGACCGGCTTGCCGAGCACGCGCAGGGCGTCGGCGATGAAGCGTGTCGGCGCCCACACCTCGTCCACGTCGCGGCCGCGCTCGTGCCACGCGGCGGGCACTTCCTCCAGCTCCCAGAACCACACGGCAACGCGCTTCACCCCGGGCCGCGGGTGGAGGCCGGCAAGGCGGTAGGCTTCGGGAACCGGCATGTCGAGGCCGGCGTTCAGGACCGTGACCGGGTGCGGCTCGAGCGCGAGGAACCCTTCGCGGCGGCGGCCGTCGCGGTTGTTGCGAGTCGGGATGTCGCGCAACGCCACCGGCACGCCGACGGCCGCGAACGACTCGGCGACGCCGACTGCGGCCTGTTGCAGGCCGGACACGTAACGAAACAGGCCGAGTAGGGTCACGCCGTCGCCACGGCCCGGGGGCAGGTTGTTAGGCAAATTCGCCCGGCGGAGCCAGCCGCTGCGGACGCCGTACTTCGCGCCGAGCCAGCGCTTGAACGGTTCCCACCCCGCGGGCGTGAGCGCGTCCGGCTGCGCGGCTTGCCACCCGGGCTGCACGAGGTAGGTGGCGACGAGCCCGCGGTCGGGCGTGGCGTCGAGTTCGCGCAGGTACGCCAGAAGGTCCAGCGGCTGAGCGGGGATCCCGTCCCAGCCGTGCGCGGCGTGCCAGTGTAGGAACGCGCCGCGCTGGGCCGGCGTGAGGCCGAGCGGGAAGTGCGTGCGGAGGTCGTCGCGGAGTTCGTAAAGCAACTCGCCGCTGGCCACGTCGCCGCCGTGGGTCGGCGGCGCACCCAGGGCACGGGTCACCAGCTCGGCGTCGGCGAGGTCGAAGAAGTGCTCGCGCCTCTCGCCGGCGAGCGCCAGGCGCACCCGGCGTCGGGCGGCGCGTGCCCACCGACCCAGGCGACCGACCAGTGGTGACAACGGGGTGGCACTCGGCGGCACGTCCGGCTCCTCAGGCGGCCCGCCGGGCGGCGGGCGGCGACGCCGGAAGTGGCGTGCGGCCCCGCGGCCCCTGCCGGGCGACGGACAGGATCACGGCGGCGTAGCGGTCGAGCATTTCGCTCTGCGTCAGGTGCAGGTCGAACGCGGCCCGCGACTCGGTCGCCATGCGGCCGCGCAGGCCCGGGTTCGCGAGCACGTCGCGCATCCGGCCGGCGAGCCCGGCGGCATCGCCGAACTCGAAGCGGAGGGCGTTCGCGCCCCAGAACACCTGCTCGGGTACGCCGTGAACGGGCGTCGAGAGTATGGGCAGTCCGAACGCCTCGGCTTCGAGCACGGCCCGGCTGAACGTCTCCATGTGCGACGTGCAGACAAACACGTCCGCGGCGCGGAGGTACTCGGTCACGCGGTCGGTCTCGGGCACCAGGTTTACAATCCCGCCGAGCCCGTGGCGGCGGACCAACTCGCGGCAGTAGTCGGCGTAGGGGATGCCGCCGCGCAGGCCGACCAGGTCGCAGGCGAAGTCGGTCCGCTCGCGCGCCAGTCGCGCCGCGGCCTCGATCAGTGTGTGCTGCCCCTTCCGCTCGCAAATCGTGCCGACGGCCAGGAACCGGACGGGGCCGGTGTTCTGCTTCCGGACCGGCGGGAAGGCCGCCGGGTCGAGCCCGTTGTGGATCACCCGGACGTTGCCGCGTGTGTTCAGACGCGCGAACAGCGCCGCGGTGTCGTGCGACGCGGGGACGACCCGCGTCGCCAGCGCGAACGCCAGTTCGACGCGCGCCCGCGCGAACGGCGGGAACAGCCGCACCAGGTTCTCCCGGGAGTAGCTTTCGTGGATGATCCACACCGCGGGGATGCCGGCCCGCGCGGCGGCTTCCACGAGCGGAAAAGTCGTCAGCGTGTTGGCGATCACCACCTCGGGGCAGTGCCGCCTCAACACGGCGTCGGCGGTGCGGCGCGCGGCACGGTACTCGGCCGGCGTCCACAGGCCGTCCACGAACCGGCGGCTCTGCGGCGTCTCGCGCACGGCAACGGGGATGCCGGCGTCGGCGTACACCGCGGCCCCCGGGCCGCCGAGCGGCGACACGACCACGGGGGCGATCGCGCCGCGGTCGCGCAGGCCTAGCACGATCTCGGACAGGTAGCGCGGCGCGCCCTCGGGGTTGTTCAGGTTGTGGGCCACGACCAGCGCCCGCACCGCCGGCCGCGTCGCCTCCGCCGGCAGTGACAGCGGGGCGTCACGGCCCGGCTCCCACGGCACACGCTCGGAACAGTTCGGGTTGTGGAACGCGTCCGGGAGGCGGCCGTAAGCACGCTTCAGCGACAAGAGTTCCGTCGGCCGGCCGTCCGGCACCGCGCCGCCGGTTTGCCTTAGTTCCGCGCCCGCGACGACGGCGCACCTGAGCCCGCGGCCACGAACCCGCAGCGAGTAGTCCACGTCCCACAGCGAGTGCGGGTAGCGGCGGGCGTCGAAGCCGCCCAGTTGCTCGAACGTGTCGCGGCGCGTCAGGAGGCAGCGGCCGCTCACGGCCGACACGTTCCGCGTCACCTCGGCGTAGAAGTAGTAACTGATCGCGTTCGGCGCCAGCCCCGCGAAGGCCGGGGCGGGGGCGATGCCGTCGCGCATGCCGGTCACGATACCGGCGTCGAGCACGGCCCCGGTCGCGTCCACGGTCCGGCCGCCGACGGCGCCGATGCCGGGAACGCCGAGGTTCGCCACGAGCCGCGACAGCCATCGCGGGTCGGTCGGCTCACAGCCGGCTTCGAGGAACAACAACAGGTCTTCCGTGCGGCCCGCGGCCATGCGGTTGAGACGCTCGGCGGGCGGGTCGCGGTCGATCACCAGGTAGTCGGTGAGGCCGCGGTACGCCGTCGTCTGCCGCAAGGAACGCACCGTGCGCCGTGCCGCCTCGGCCTCGCCGCTCACGATCACCGCCACACCTGGGCCGTCGTCGGGCCCGTCGAGCGCGAGTACCGGCAGCCCCAACTTCTCGGCGAACGGCGGGACGTATAGCTCGGCGGCGATGCCGCGACGGGTAAGCGCCTCGGCCACGGCCCGGCGGCCGGACGTGTGGACGTAGGTCTTCACGCCCGCGGCCGTCGCCGTGGAGTCGGGCAGCGACCGCCAGTGGTACAGCACCTGCGGAATGTGCTCGACGCGGTCGGTACGCTCCGTCACGCGCAACAGCAGATCGTGATCCTGGGAGCCTTCGAAGCCAGGGCGGAAGCGGCCGGCGGCCTCGAACACGGCGCGGCGGATCGTCGTGAAGTGGTTGACGTAGTTGTAACTCAGGAGCAGTTCCGGCGACCAATCCGGCTTGAACTGCGGGTCGTAGCGGCGGCCGGCGGCATCGACCTTGTCCTCGTCGGAGTAGATCAGGTCGGCGTCGGGCCGGGTCTGCAACCGCTCGGCGACGGCGAACAGGGCGTGCGGCGCGAGTTCGTCGTCGTGGTCGAGGAGGGAGACGAACTCGCCGGTCGCCAGGTCGGCGGCGCTGTTCGTGGCCCGGCAGATGTGGCCGTTCTCGGCGCGGCGCACGAGCTTGATGCGCGGGTCGGCCGGCAGGCGGTCCAGGTAGCGGAGCAGGTCGGGGTCGGTGGAGGCGTCGTCGGCGAGGCACAATTCCCAGTGCGGGTACACCTGCGCGCGCACCGATTCCACGGCCCGCCGGAGCCACTGCGACCCGATCTTCTTTTTCTCGTCGAGGTAGACCGGCACCAGGATGCTGAACGTCGGACGGTAACGAAAGCGATCGATCTCGGCGGTCATCGCCGCGCGGAGGCGCGGCGAGACCGCCGTGCTCTCGGCGTAGCCGAGGTGCGGGTCGCGCGGGCGGAAGCGGCGGGCGAGTAGCCGGCCCTGTACCTTCTCCCGCAACTCGGTCGCTCTGGCCGCGGCGCGGCCGAGGCGCGCCGCCCACCTCGTCGGCGACACGACCTCGCCGGACGCGACCGACCTCAACACCCTGCCGAGGAAGCCGGGTTGGCGCGGCGTGTCGGCCACGGTGTCGAGCGAGGCGACGGGCCGCGAGGCGAGCGCGTGTTCGCCTGTGGGAAAGACAGCCACGACGGCCAGCGTGCCGGCGTGTTCCTCGGGGAACTGCGTACCGAAGTTGACCCGCGCCTGCCCGCCGACGGTCACGGCCACCGGCTCGCAGCGCGTGACCGTCTCACCGTCCAGGCGGACGTCGAAGTGGGTCGGCGGCGCGGACGCGCCTTGCCAGTAGCCGGTGACGCGGACGAGGCGCATCCCCGAGAACGGTTCGGTCACCCGCTCGACGGCGACGGACGTACTCGGCTCGGCGTCCATGCCGCGGCCCGATGGGGGAAGGTTCAAGCGGGGAGAGTACAGCGCCCGCGCCGGGGCACTCAACCCCAACTCACGGCACGGTCTTCGCGCACCGGAAGCCGGTGTGCGTGGCGCTGCTGTCGGTCGGGTCCTTGTCGCGGGCCGACGGCAGGTAGCGCTTGCAGTACGTGTCGTCGCAGAGGTACGAGCCGCCGCGGCGCACGCGCTCGGCGACGCCGTCCGGGCCGAGCACGCCGCCGTCCGGGCCCGGCGGGTTGGAGCGCGGCGACCGCGCGTAGTAGTCGGGGTCGTACCAGTCGGCGCACCACTCCCACACGTTGCCGCTCATGTCGTGGAGCCCGTAGCCGTTCGCGGGGAAGCTGCCGACCGGGGCGACGCCGGCGAAGCCGTCCGCGCCGGTGTCGGTCTTCGGGAAGCTGCCTTGGTGGGCGTTCGCGTACCACTTGCCCTCCTGCCCTTGGTGGGCGTCGCCCCAGCAGTACGGCTTTTGGGCCAGCCCGCCGCGGGCCGCGTACTCCCACTCCGCTTCGGTGGGCAGCCGCTTGCCGGCCCAGCGGGCGTAGGCCGCGGCGTCGTCCCACGCGATTTGCACGACGGGAAAGTTCGCTTTCCCCGTGAGGTCGGTGCCGTGCCCCTCCGGCCGGCGCCAGCACGCCCCCGGCACGTACTTCCACCACGGCGGGTAGGCCGCGGGCCACGTCCGCGGGTCGAGAGACGCCTCCGCCGCGTAGAAGACCGCCGAACCGGGCACGAGCTTTTCCGGGTCCGCGCCGGGGTACTTCCGCGCCTCTGGTTTTCGCTCCGCGACAGTGACGTAGCCGGTCGCCCGCACGAAGGCCGCGAACTGGGCGTTGGTCACCTCGGTCTTGTCGAGGTAGAACGGGGCCAGCGTCACTTCGTGGGTCGGCTGCTCGTCGGCCGGACCGTCGGCTCGGCCCATCGTGAACGTGCCGCCGGGGACGAGTACCATCTCGCCGGGCGCGTCGTCGGCGAGGCCGAGTGCGACTCGGTCCGACGGGTCCCCCGACTTGAAGCCGACCACGGAGAGGACGCCGACGAGGGCCCCCACGCCGACCACCGCAACGATCGGGAGCCAAGACAGCTTTTTCGGCTCCGGCTGTGGCGACTTCGGACGACGCGACATGGGTGCGGCCCGGGGGAGCAGAGTGGCGGATTGCCGACTAATCTGATAAACCAAGCGACGAATTCGGCTCAAGCCGCGGTCCGGTTCGGCCGATGGTTCGGGTCAGGATACCGCGCCCGCCCCGGGAAGCCATGAGCATCACCGCCACGAACGTGAGCAAGCGGTTCGGCGAGTTCGTCGCCCTCGACGGCGTCTCGGTCGGGTGCCCCGCCGGGGAGTTGGTCGCGCTGCTCGGCCCGAGCGGTTCCGGCAAGACGACACTACTGCGGATCATCGCCGGGCTCGAAATCGCCGACAGCGGCAGCGTGCATCACGAGGCCGACGACATCACGCACCGCTCCGCGAAGGACCGGCACGTCGGCTTCGTGTTCCAGCACTACGCCCTGTTCCGGCACATGACCGTGTTCGAGAACGTGGCCTTCGGCCTCCGCGTACGGAAGTGGCCGGAGGACCGGATCCGCGACCGGGTGATGAAGCTTTTGAATCTCGTCCGCCTGCCGGAGAAGGCCGAGCGCTACCCCGCGGCCCTCTCGGGCGGGCAGCGGCAGCGCATCGCCCTGGCCCGCGCGCTGGCCCCGGAACCGAAAGTCTTACTGCTCGACGAGCCGTTCGGCGCGCTCGACGCCAAGGTCCGCACCGAGCTCCGCCACTGGCTGCGGCAGTTCCACGACGAGTCGCACGTCACCAGCATCTTCGTGACTCACGATCAAGAAGAAGCGTTCGAGGTGGCCGACCGTGTCGTCGTGATGAACAAGGGAAAGATCGAGCAGGTCGGCAGCCCGATCGAGGTGTTCGAGCACCCCGCGAACGCCTTCGTGATGGACTTCCTGGGCAACGTCAACAAGCTGCCGGTGCGCGTGGAGGGTGGCCGGGCGCTGTTCGGCGAGAAGCACAGGGTCGAGTTGCCGGGCAAACTGTTCGAGCAGGCGGACGGCCACGCCGACGCCTACATCCGGCCGCACGAGCTGGACATCTCGCGCACCGCGGACGCCGGCAACTGCATGTCCGCGGAGGTGGTCCACATCAACCCTGCCGGCTCGGTCGTGAAGGTGCGACTGCTCGCCGAGGACTTCGGGCTGATGCTCAACGTCGACCTGCCACTGGAGCGCTACCGGCAGCTCGGCCTCCGGACGCGAGAGGCCGTGTATGTAACTCCGAAGTCGGCAACCATCTTCACGCCGGACTACGCGATCTGATCCTTCTCCCGCCGCTTGTAGTGATGCTCGGCGAGCATCGCCGCGAGTAGCGTCACATGTCGCAACGTGTTTTCGTTTCTGAATTTGCACAATTTGCACCGACAAAGTGATTTTTATCGCTGGACGCAGCCCGATTGCGCCGATACAGTTGCTACACGACCAAGTTGATGATTCTGGTCGTGTTGCTGACTGGAGGCTGTCGTGACCGTTGCCGCGTTCCGCTCTCCGCCGCCGCTCCGCCGCATTCTGGCGGGCTTCGTCACCTGTGCGGGCGTGACCTTCAGCGGCTGCGGGACCAAGGGGCCGGAACTGTACCCGGTGAAAGGGACGGTTCTCGTCAACAAGAAGGCCGCGGAGCACGCCACCGTCGTACTGCACCCGGTAAACCCGGCCGCGTCCGACGCCCCGAAGCCGCGCGGCAAGGTGACCGCGGACGGCTCCTTTACCCTCACCACGCACACCGCCGGCGACGGCGCTCCGGCCGGCGAGTACCGCGTCACGGTCGAACAGTGGCTCGCCGGCGCGCGGGCCGACGACCCGCCGGCGAATCGCCTTCCGGCCAAGTACGCCGACCCGAACACCTCCGGCCTCACCGCCACGATCGCCGCCGGGGCGACCGAGTTGAAGGCCATCGAGATCAATCGCTAACTACCCCAGCCCCGAACCGGAGCCACGAATGCCCCGCCTTGCCCGGACCCGCCGCGGGTTCACGTTGATCGAGCTGCTGGTCGTCATCGCCATCATCGCAATCCTCATCGGCCTGCTCCTGCCGGCCGTGCAGAAGGTGCGCGAGGCCGCCGCCCGCGCCAAGTGCCAGAACAACCTGAAGCAGCTCGGCCTCGGGCTGCACGCCTACCATGACGCCAACGGCGGCCTGCCGGCGAACATCCGGCCGGACGCGGTCAGCACCGTCCGCGTCCGGTGGGTGACCTACACTCTGCCGTACCTCGAGCAGGGGCCGCTGTTCCAGCAGGTCAACCTCGCCCAGAACTGGCACCTTCAGCCGGCGGTGTTCGGCGTCAAACTCAACGTCGTCGAGTGCCCGTCGGCCCCGAACGGGCAGGTCGTTGACGGCGCCCCGGACACGTCACCGCAGTGGACGCCGATCGTGGCCAACGGTGACTACGCCGGCTTCTACGGCGTGTCGCCGGAACTCGTGACCGTCGCCGGGCTGAGCGCGACGACGGCGCGGGCCGACAACGGCGCCATCTCGAAGACGATCAAGCTGACGTTCGGCTCGTTCACGGACGGCCTCTCGAACACGCTCCAGCTGACGGAGTCGGCCGGCCGCCCGGACGTCTACCGGAACGGCAAGCTGGCGGTGAAGGCGAACGTCGGCACGCGGGTGAACGGCGGCGGCTGGTGCCGGCCCGCGAGCGAGTTGAATATCCTCCGCGGCTCGGACGCCAGCGGCACCACTGCCCCGGGCACGGCGGCGATCAACGTGACGAACGGCATCCCGCTGAGTGGCTACCCCGACCCGTTCTACAACACGGACGGCACCGGACAGATTTACAGCTTCCACACCGGCGGGGTGAACGCCCTTCTCGGCGACGGGAGCGTGCGGTTCTTGAAGGCCAGCACGCCGATCGCCACGGTGGCCGCGCTGGTCAGCCGCAACGGCGGCGAGACGGCGAACGCGGACTGACAACTTGAACCGTTCGCCGCAACGCCCGGGGCACGTTCCCCGGGCGTTCGCGTTTGCATCGGCCGGCCCGGCGTGTAGGCTGATAGGTGACCCCACTCCGGCCGGAGGTTCCGCCATGCCCCCCACCCCCGCCGCGAAGCCGGACCGCCGCCCGCCGATCGAGCCCGACCGCGAGTTCCGCGGGCCGCCGGAGGAGGAGTTCTGGGAGCGCTACAACCGGCGCCTTGAATTCCCGCTCTCCGCCGTCGCCGCGGTGCTGCTGCACGTCGCCGTCGCGGCGTTCGTCATCTTCCTGTTCGTGAAGGTGATGGGCGGCGGCCCCGACCGCTCCGCCGTCCCCGTGTCCCTCGTGGACCTTGGCGGCGACGACGACATCGGCCTAGGCTCGAAGGGGTCCGGCGGCACGACCGACGACATCAAGGAAGGCGAGAACCAGTTCAAGGCCCAGAAGAACGAACTGCCGACACCCGAGCAGCTGGCACAGGCCGAAGTGGCGATGAAGCGCGTCCTGCTCGACGACGCGGGGACGCTGCCGGTCGCGGCCGCGAACCGCGCCGCGTTCGCCAAGTCGGACGAGGAGTTGCTGAAGAAGATTCTCGGGAGCCGCAAGGGCGACGGGCCCGGCGACGGGAAGGGGAACACCGGCGAGGCCGGCAAAGGACCGGGCGGCTCCGGTGCCGACTCGACCCGCGCCCGCTCCCTTCGCTGGGTGCTCCGCTTCCAGACCAGCGACGGGCACGACTACGTGAACCAACTGGCGGCGATGGGGGCGACGATCCTGGTGCCGCTGCCGCCGGAGAACAAGCAGTGCCTGTACTTCAGCGACCTGCGCAACCCGAGCCCGCGGATGGCGACCGACGACGACCTGAAGTCGCTGTCCGGGCAGATCAAGTTCAGCGACACGCGGCCGGGGTCGGTGGCCGGCGTGTGCGCGGCGCTGCGGGTGACGCAGCCGGCGCAGTCGTTCTGGGCGTTCTTCCCCCGCGGGCTGGAGGACGACCTGTCGCGGAAGGAGTTGGCCTACCGCAACCGCCGGGCGGAGGACATCGAGGAGACGATCTTCAAGGTGATCGTCCGCGGCGGCAACTACGACCTGGTGGTGGTGGACCAGACGCCGAAGCGGTAGCCGGGGGACAGGAGACCGGAAACAGGAGACAGAAAAGCTTCGGCTTCTTGTTCTCTCCTGCCTCCTGTCTCCTATCGCACCGGTCGAGGCCGCAGTAGCACGTTGTGAACGCCGTTCCCCTTGGCCGCGTCGAGGATCGTCGTCTGGACGCCCCACGGCAC
Organism: Gemmataceae bacterium; assembly: GCA_046350095.1. Taxonomy (GTDB): domain Bacteria; phylum Planctomycetota; class Planctomycetia; order Gemmatales; family Gemmataceae; genus Urbifossiella. The sequence goes on along the minus strand of JAXMBA010000004.1, from coordinate 395,976 downwards.
GTCGGTGTCGAGGTCGAACAGCATCTCGCTGCGGCCGGTCTTGTTCATCACTTCTTTCATGCGGCCCGGAAGCTGGTCGATCGGCACCGCCTCCTTCTCCAGCTTCACCGCGACCTTCTCGCCCTCCATCGCCGCGGACACTATGAACACCTTGTCGCGGATGTCCTTCAGGTTCAGCTTCGGCACCGCGGCGCCCTTGTCTTCCGGGGCCGTCTCCGGGATGGAGATGGAGCGCTCAAGCGACTCGTAGCTGATGGTCAGGATGAAGAAGATGAGCAGCACGAGGCACACGTCGATGAGCGGGTTCATGTCGAGGTGCGTCTCGTCGGCCTCGGCGTGGCCGTGGTCCTCCTGCTCGGCCGCGGCCTCGGCGAAGACGGGGTGCAGCTCCAGCTGCGTCCACGCGGTTTCGCCCGGCCCGCGGACCTCGTCGGTCGGCAGCCACACGCCGTCGGCCAACCCGGCGGCGACCTCCTGGGCCGACGGCACCGCGGCCGCGGTCGACGACGGCGACCCTTCCTTCCGGACGTGCCACGTACTCATCCGGGGGGTGCCTCGTTCACGGTCGCGTCGAAGGACTGGATGAGCCGCTTGTCGAACCGCTTCTTGAGCTCCAACTGCATCTCGACGACGCGCTTGCTCGGCAGCGCCTTCTCGCACGCCACCTGCACGTGCGGCGGCTGCGTCGCCTCGCCGAGCAGGGCGTCGAGGGCCTTCAGCGCGTCCTCGGGGCTGCCGAGACGGGCGTACTCGGGCCGCGGAGCCATCTTTCCGACCCGCAGCGCGTAGTACACGTCCTCCGCCGACGCCTTCTGGATGTTGATCGTGATGGCGTTGGGGTCGTTCGTGAGTGTGCCCGCGTGCTTCATGTCCGGCACGTCCACCGGCGACAGGGCGCCCGTGGCCGAGACGATCACGAAGAACACGAGCAGCACCATGCTGATGTCGATGAGGGGGATCATGTCCACCTCGTCGTCCTCGGCCTCGCGGATTTTCCGGCCGTGGCTCTCCGGCTCGACGGGCTCCGGCAGCTCGACTTCGCCGCCCTCCGCGCCCGGGGCCGTACCCGAACCCGGCAGGTAGTCGGCGAACAGCTCCCACGTGCCGACGGTGCGCCAGTCGCGGTCGCCGCTGCCGGCGGGGCGCAACTGGTCGGCGGCACCGAGCCGGCCGTCGCGGACCCAGTCGGCGACGACCTGGTACGGCACCCCGCGGTAGACGGTGTTCGCCGTCACGTACCACACGTCGAGGGCCTTCGGGGCGCTAGCCACGGCTCGCCCCCCGGGCCGGGGCGCGGGCCGGCCGCTCGGCTTCTTCCTCGTCCTCCCGCTTCTTCGGCGGGGCGAGGAGGTTCGGGTCCTTCTTGTAGTTGGTGACCAGCGCGATGAGCTTCGACCCGGCCTGCTTCGTCTTCGTCTCGAAGTTGGCGATCCACGCCTTGAACAGCACGTGGCTGAACACCAGCGGGATGGCGGTGAACAGCCCCAGCGCCGTGGCGAACAGCGCCAGGCCGATCTTCGACGAGTGCCCGCCGATGTCTTTGGCCCCGCCCTTGTTCGCCGCCTCGCCGATGGCGTTGAACGTGTTGATCATCGAGATGACGGTGAACAGCAGCCCCACCATCGTGGCGATCTTGGCGAACGCCAGGATCGTCGGCAGGAGGGCGTTCAGCCGCGGCACGATCTCCAACTCGGTCTCGGCGGCCATGCTGCGCCGCATCGCCGCCGCGCCCTGGTCGGAGGCTTCGAGGCCGGCGACGAACAGGCGGCTCGGAATCAGCCCCTTCTCCTCGCGGCACATCTCGGTGGCGCCGGCGATGCCGCGCTTGCGGAGCGTCTCCTGGAAGTCGGGGAGGAAGTCGTCGAGGTCGGTGCGGGCGGTGTTGTTGAGGAGGAGCCGCCAGATCACGAGGCCGGCGCCGATCAGCGACATGATGACCAGCGGGGCGGCGAAGTACCACTCGCCGATGAAGAAGTCGGTAACCGCTTTCATGCGGGCTCACCCGGGCGGGGACGTGACGGGGATTGCGCTCCACTTCATTATCGGAGCGCGGCTCGCGGAAACAACAACCGACTCCCCGAGCCGGCGGCGTCAGCCGTCGGAGCCTTCAGCTTGCGCGCAGGCTCCGACGGCTGACGCCGCCGGCTCGGAGGCGTTACTCGTCGTCGTCGTCGTGGGCCACCTTTGCCTTGCTCACGATCCCCTGCTGGACCGCCGCCGGCACGATGTCGTAGTGGCTCAGCTCCATCGCGTACGAACCCTGGCCCTGAGTCATGCCGCTGAGCTGGGCGGCGTACCGCGTCACTTCCGACAGCGGGGCGCGGGCGTAGATCACGGTCATGTCGCCCGGCAGGCTGTCCTGGTTCTCCACGTGCGCCCGCTTCGTCGGTAGGTCGCCCAGCACGGCGCCGACGTACTTCCCGGGCACCGTGATCTCCAGCTTCACGATCGGCTCCAGCAGCGCCGGCCGGGAGGCCAGGAACGCCTTGCGGAAGGCGTGCCGCGTCGCCGTCTTGAAGGCGGCTTCCGACGAGTCCACGTCGTGGTACTTGCCGAAGTGGACCTCCACGGCCACGTCCTGGATGCGGTAACCGGCCAGCACGCCGCGCTCGAGCATCTCCTTGCACCCCTTCTCGATCGCCGGCAGGAAGTTGTTGGGGATCGTGCCGCCGACGATGTGGTCGAGGAACGCGAAGTTGCAGCTCGGGTCGTAGTGGACGTGCCGCAGCTTCTCGAACCGGCTCTTGTTGGCGAACTGCTCCTCGCAGTCCTGCTGCGTCTTGATGTCCCGCGACAGCGGGTAGATGCGGATGTGGACCTCGGCGAACTGGCCGCGGCCGCCGGTCTGCTTCTTGTGCTTGTGGTCGCCCGCCCCCTCGCCGTGGATCGTCTCGCGGTACGGGATCTTCGGCTCCTTCGTGTTCACCTCCACGTTGAACCGGGCCTTCAGCCGCTCGCGGATGATGTCGAGGTGGAGCTGGCTCACGCCACTGATGACCAGCTCGTGCGTCTGCGGGTCGTGGCTCACCTTCACCGTCGGGTCTTCCTCCGCGATCTTGTGCAGCCCGACCGAAATCTTCTGCTCGTCGCCGCGGTTCTTCGGCTCGACGGCGAGGCCGAACATGGGCGTCGGGAAGTGCGGCAGCGGCAGCTTCGGGGCGTGCGCCGTGTGGGCGATCGTGTCGCCGATCTCCAGGCCTTCGACCTTGGCGATGGCGACGATGTCGCCGGGGCCGGCGTCCTGCACCTGGCTCGTCGTCTTGCCCTGGACCTCCAGCAGGTGGCCGACGCGGATCGTCGCGCCGTTGCGGAGGTTGACGACGTTGTGGTTGTGGTGAAGCGTGCCGGCGATGACGCGGACGAAGCTGAGGTGCCCGACGAACTTATCGTTCACCACCTTGAACACCTGCGCGACGAACTCTTCCTGCTCCGTCGGTTGTAGCTGGTGCGTCGAACCGTTCGCCCCCACCATGAGGCCGTCGAGCCGCTTGCGGGCGAAGCTCGGCGACAGGCCGTAGCGGCTGAGGGCGTCGAGCAGCTCGCGGACGCCCTTGTCCTTCTTCGCCGCGGTGCAGAAGATCGGGATGAGCGTGCCGGCGTCGAGCGCCCGCGTGATGTCCGCCTCCAACTCGGCGACCGTCACCGTGCCCTCGGTCAGATACTTTTCCAGCAGCGCCTCGTCGCTCTCGACCACCGCCTCGATGAGTCTGCTGCGGGCCTCGCCCACGTCGACCGGACAGCCGGGCGGGATGTACGTCTTGGGGTCGAGGAGGCAGTACACCTCGCGCAACCCGGGGCCGGTGCGGTCGGGCACGTTGAACAGCACGCAGTTCTTGCCGAACGCCTCCTGGATCTGGCCGACGACCGTCGCCAGGTCCACGCCCTCGGCGTCGAGCTTGTTCACGACGATGGCCCGCGACAGGCCGAGGTTCGTGGCCTCCTGGAACATCTTCCGCGTGGCCGGCTCGATGCCGTTGACCGCGGACACGACCACCACCGCCGTCTCGACCGCGGCGAGGGCCTCGAGGGCGGCGCCGATGAAGTCGGGCGACCCCGGGGCGTCCAGGATGTTCAGGTGCTTGCCGGCGTGGTCGGCGTGGAGGACGTGGGTGTCGATGCTGAAGTGGTGTTTGTGCTCCTCGTCGTCGGCGTCGGCGACCGAGGTGCCGTCGTCCACGCTCCCGAGGCGGTCGACGGCGTGGGCGTCGAACAGGAGGGCGTCGGCGAGGGTGGACTTGCCCGCGGCCCGATGCCCGACGAGGGCAATGTCGCGGACGTTCTCGACCAGGTGCTTGACGGCCATGATGGGCCTCCACGGAAGGGAAGGGCGGCCCGGCGGGTCGGAGTACCCGGGGAGAGGTGGCTCGGCGGCGTGCGCGCCTCGCGGGGGAGCCCCCGCGGGGTGGCGCGTCAGAGGAGTCGCCTGTCGGGCACGGCGGTCGCGCGGACCAGTTGCAAAACAGACCCGAGATCGATCGCGCCTTCGTACAGCGCCCGGCCGATGATCGCGCCCGGCAGCCCGGCCCGGGCCAGCCGCACCACGTCGTCGGCCGAACTGACCCCCCCGCTGGCGATGACGGGGAGGGAAATCGCCGCCGTCAACTCCGCCAGCGCGGCGAAGTTGGGGCCGGCCATCATGCCGTCCGTGGCGATGTCGGTGGCCACGACCGCGGCCAGGGGGGCGTCCTGCACCCGGCGGGCGAGGTCCACGGCTTTCACGCGCGACACGTCGAGCCACCCCTCGGTGGCGACGTAGCCGTCCTTCGCGTCCAGCCCGAGGACGATGCGGCCGGGGTGCTTGTGGGCGGCGGCGAGAAGCCAGGCGGGGTCTTTGAGAGCCTTCGAGCCGAGCACGGCCCAGCGGATGCCCCACGAGAAGACGGCGTCGAGGTCGGCGTCGGTACGGATGCCGCCGCCGAGCTGAACGGGTACGCCGGCTACCTCCACGATGCGACGGATAACCTCGCCGTTGACGGGCTTGCCGGCCTTCGCGCCGTCGAGATCGACGACGTGGAGGCGGTCGGCGCCCTGGCTCACCCACTGGCGGGCGACGGCGGAGGGGTCGTCGGAGAAGACGGTTTCCCGCGAGTAGTCGCCCTGCCGGAGGCGGACGCAGCGGCCGCCCAGGAGGTCGATCGCGGGGTAGAGGAACATCGAATCCGTCCGCGGGGAGAAGCCGCCGCTATTCTCAGGCGGCCACGCGGCGGAAGCAAGGGGCTCGGCGCTATTCAAACGATAACGCGACGTCGCACGTCATACCGGCCGTCACCTCGACGGGCGTCGTTCGCTCCAGCGGCGGTGCGTAGGTCATCCGGCTGACGAGCCCCGTCTCCGGGTCGCGGTCTTGCCGGGCCGGACGCCAGTTGGGGTGCCACGCCACGACCTCGACACGTCCCGCCGGCACCTGCGGGAGCGAGAACCGACCCGCGTCGTCGGTGAGAGCCCAGTACGGGTGATCCGCAACGAACAGGTCCGCCCGGGCCCAGTAGAGTCCGGTACCGCTCGACAACTCGACCCGGCCTGGTCGCTCGAACTTCCTCACCCGCGGCGAGTCGGCGGCCGGCAGTGCCAGGCTGAAGAAGTCGTCGCCGCGGCCGCGGAGGATGTGGTACACCGGCTCGCCCGACGCGAACGGCACCTCGGCGAACCGCCGCACGAACCCGACGCGGCCGACGCCGCCCTGAATCACGCGGATGGAGCCGCCCGCGATCTCCACCCGCACCGGCGGATGGTCCCACGGCCGCGACGCCGCTGGATCGACCCCTCGCAAGGAAACGACGACGCCTGAGAGGCCGTGAGACTTCGGATCGATCCGCGGCTGGTAGGGACCGCTCAACGTCTTCGTCACGAAGTTCCCGCCGTCGGCCGCGACGCCGTACAGGAATGTCGGCGTCTCCGGCAACGCGCCCGCCCACGTCACCCGGCCGGTGATCGTGCCGCAGCCTGAGCGATCGAATCGGTGCTCGGAGCTCGTCGGGCTCGGCACAGCGGCGTCGGGGAGCAGAAACGTCGGTTGCGTTCCACAGCCGGCCGCAAAAAAAATGACGATGGAGCTCACACGGCGGGTCACGCACGCACCTCGTCGGGGGGCTGCCGGGCGGCTAGCCTGAAGTGGATCAGGTCCACGGGAACACAGCGATGCCGACCGCGACCCGCGGCTACCTCGTTCGACGCGCCGCCGACGCCCCGACCGTACCTTGCCCGTGTGGCGACAGCACCCGCGTTCTGACCGCTGCCGATGGCGCGCCGCTGTCGCTCCACGTCACGTCGATCCGCGACGCGGTACGGCACTACCACCGCGAAACCACCGAGGTGTACTACATCCTGTCGGGCACGGGCAAGATGGAGTTGAACGGCGACTGGGTGGACCTGGAACCCGGTACTGTGCTGTGGATCGAGCCCGGGACGAGGCACCGACTCGTGAGCGAGACGGGCGTCACAACCGTGGTCGTCGCGCTACCAGCATTTAATCCCGAAGATGAGTTTTTCGACTAACGCACATTTGCCCGAGCAATAACTGCGGCTTCGAGGCGGCTTTACCTCCGGGTCCCAGCTCATTTCTGGTTAGAAATCAGATAGCCGCGTTGCTTCCTGAGCCGATTTTCTTGTGGCGGCACCAAACTAATTGGGCTGCTGCCTGAATCCGGGCGTGCTGGGGCACAAAACGCTAAAAATCGGCCTCATTACCCCTTGCGGATTAATTGAGGTCCGGCGAAACTAGCGGCAGCGAGTTCAGCTAGCAGCGGATGTTCTTTCACCCCCTCACGGAGAGGACTCCATGTTTCGTACGCGACTCAGCCTCACCTGGCTCGAATCCCGCGACGTCCCGGACGGCGGCGGGGTGGACCCGACGGTCATCATTCCGCCGCCCGGCGGCAGCAACCCTCCGATCTACGACCCGGGCAACGGCAGCGGTATCGACCCCAGTCAGGGGCCGATCGGCGGTGGCACCACCAACAACGGCGGCACCCCTCCGTAAGAGCCCGGCCGGTTATTCCTGCGTTCACTACGGCCCCGGGGCTCTTGCCCCGGGGCCGTGTCGTTATCACTTCTTCTCCAGCTCGACGGCCGCAGACCGGAACGCGAAGTATTCGGGCGTCTCGCGAAGCGCGGCCAAGTCGCTGTCGCTCTCGTACCTCGACACGTTTCGACTACCCGCCAGGTAGGCCTGCCTTAGCCACCCCAGTGCCGCAGTACGGTCCGCCGGGTCGCTCGACCGAGCCAGCGCGGCCGCGAGGCGGAACGAGTCGAGGTCCGTGGGCTGGCACGCGGCCGCGGCGGCGACGGCGTCACGAGTCTCTGCGGCACGACCGAGACGGGCGAAAGCCAGAGCGCGGGCGGCATGGAATTCGGCACAGTCAGGGAACCGGGAGGCCGCAGCGACCGCAACCCGCAACGCGGCCTCCGCGTCGTTCGTGTGACCGAGCAAGGATCGCAACAGTGCCCGGTACGCGTCGGGAGTAGCGGCGCCTGCTGCGACGGCCGTCTCGAAGTCGCGTCGCGCACCGGTGGGGTCGTGCGCCTCGATCGCCAGCCCTCGTTCCAGCCAATCGACCGCCCGGACGGGTGTGACCGCCGCCAGTGCGCGTCGGTCGGCGGCGGCCCCGGCCTGGTCGCCGCTTGCGTCGCGGGCCGCGGCCCGGCCCATCAGCGACGCAACCGGCCGTACGCCGCTGCGGATCGCCACCGTGAAATCGTCCGCGGCGCCTGGGTAGTCCCCGAGTGCGAGCCGGGCACCGCCGCGCAGGTCACGGAAGTCTGCACCCGGTTCGACACCCTCCAACCGCTTGACGCACCGGTCGAACACCTTCAGCGCCCGGTCGGGGCGTTTCGCGTTGAGTTCGGCCCGGCCCCAGTGGCGGTAGGTGCGGAGGTCGCGGGGGAGGAGCGCCGCGGCGACGGCGTACCGCTCGACGGCCGCGTCAGCCTGGCCGAGGCGGTCCCGGCACGTGGCGAGCAGGTACTGGGCCGCGGCGTGCGTCGGGTCGGCAAAGGTCACGTCTTCCAGCGCCGCGGCCGCGTCCGTGGTCCGCCCCGATCGGAAGTGCTCGACGGCGCTCAGGAACTCGTCGCGCGGCGTCGTCGGCAGTCCGGGCTCGGCTGCGCTCAACCCCAGCTCGCGGGCGAGCCGCAGGAGGGCCGGTGGCGCCTCCGTGAAGCACGCGGTCGCGGCATGGGCGAACCGCGCGGCGTCGTCGCGGATGGCGTCCCCCTCGGGGCCGGGCACCGCCCGCGACTCGGTTAGGCGGGCGCTGGCGTACAGCAGGGCCACCTCGCCCAGATCGGCCAGGAGGGCAGCCCGTTGGTCGTGCGGGAGGCGGCGTAGCGTGTCGCGTTCCCGCCAGTTCGGGTCGTCCGCGAGGCCGTAGTCGGAAAGCAACACCCGGGCGCGGTTCATGCCCCGCGCGACCGTCAGGGGGTCGTCGGTCGTCGTCAGGTCGATCCGGAGTGGGTGGAGCAACTCGGTCGTGGTCTGGGCCTTCAAGTGGGCTTCGGCGGTGCTGCGGCCGTCGGCGGCCTGTACGGCGTAGGAGGCGCTCCCACCGGCCGCCAGGACCACGGCCGCGATCACCCCGCCGACCAGGAGCCGGGGGTTCCGCCGCCGCCACTTCCGCGCAAGCTCTGCCACGGACTTGTCGCGCGCGAACCGGAGCGGACGGTCGGCCAGCTGCCGGTCCACGTCCTCCTTCAGGTCTGCGGCCGTCTGGTACCGCTGAGCCGCGTCGGGTGCGAGCAACTTCCTCACGATCGCATCGACTGCCGGCGTAACGGTGGGGTTTGCGGCACGCAGGTCGGGCGGCCCCGCCTGCCTCGCGGCCATAAGGCTATCGAAGTTCGCCAACGCGCGCAACGAGCCGGGGAACGGCGGTTCACCCGCCAGCAACTCGAACGCGACCACGCCGAGGGCGTACAGGTCGGTACGCGCGTCTACCCCGCCGTGCCCGCGGGTGCGCAGGTCGAGCAACTGCTCCGGGGCCATGTACTGCACGGTGCCGCCGACCAACTCGCGGCTCGCCTCGGTGGCGTCGGTCGAGAGGTTGAAGTCGAGGAGCATCGGCTCGCCGGTGTCGGCGAGGAGGACGTTACCGGGCTTGATGTCGAGGTGGAGAATGCCACGGCCGTGGGCGTGGTCGAGCCCGGCGGCGAGCTGAGACAATAACTTCAGCACCGCGACCGGGTTGCCGACCAGGTCGTCGGGCAGGTCGGAGGCGGGGATCGGGGCCGGCGACGGTACGGCCTTCTGGGGCCGCACCTTGGTGGTCACGGTCGTGGAACCGCGCAGGGCGCGGGTCTTCTTACTCCAGCCGCCGGAGCTGCCGCGGTGCGACTTCACGACGTCGGCGAGCGTCCGGCGGCCGCGGAGCGGCATGCAGATCAGCTGCATCGGGCCGACCGCGTGAACGGAGTATACCGGCACGACGTTCAGGTGCTGAAGCCGGGCAAGCCGCTCCGGCTCCCGCGTGGGCCGGAGGGTGACCTTCAACGCAACGGGGCGGCTCGCGAGGTCGAGTTGGTGGGCGAGAAACACCCGCCCGAACGTGCCGCGCCCCAGCTCCTCGACGAGGCGAAAGCCCACGAACGACTCGCCGACCTCCGGCATCGACGGGCCGAGTGGGGGGTCGTCGCAGAACGCGGAGCTACCGGTCCGACTCGACCCGAACACGTTGGGAGGTTGGGGCGGGCCGAACTGAATGGTCGGAGGCGGCGTCTGGTCCAGCGTGGCCGGCGGCCGCCGCAATGGCGGGATGGGAATGCTGGGCGTAATCGTCACGGACGACTCCGGGCGCTCCCGCGAGCAGGGCCGGGGTCCGTCCCGGGCTGAGTGTTCGTCGCCACGTTCAACCGGTACGAGAAAACTCTTGTACCGGTTGTAACGGCTGCGACGACTGTACCAACGGTTACGAGCATCTAGCACGCGAGACCGCGGCGTGCAACAAAAACGGGCGGAATGCCGACCCGCGAGTCCACGGTCGGCACGCAGCTCGATCCGTTACCGGGAGCTCGCTACTGCTTGGGAACGGGAACAGCGTCGCCGCGTTCCGGCGGCGGGGGAACGGCGGGCACCGTGAGCGGCTGCACGTCGCCGCGGCCGAGTGAGGAATCGGCCGGCTGCCCGAGTGCGGTGAACAGGCGGTACTGGGCGCGGTTGAACTCGATGACGGTTTGCAAGTACTGGGTCCGCGCCTGGTTCAGGGCCTGGATGCCGGTCAGCGGCTCGAGCGCGTCGAACTGCCGCTTCGGCCCGTCGGCGCCGAACGCCGCCTCGCGGAACCTCCGACCCATCTCCGTCGCCTCGCGGACGGCTTCCTGCGAGGCAAGGAGCGCGTCGTACCGGGCGGCTGCGGTCCGGGCGGACTCGGCCACTTCCGCCGACACGGCGGCGCGGACCTCGGCCACGCGGTACTGCGCCGCCTCGTAAACGGCGCGCCGCTGGCGGACGGTCGCCGCGTTGCCGGCGCCGAGGGCGTCGAGCTGCCACACGAGTGCGGCGCTGGCGTTGTACTGGCCGCGGAACTCGCTCCATCCGTAGGTCGTGCCGGCCGGCACCGGCTTCACGAGCGCGCGCCCCGCCTCCATCCCGCCGCCGATGAAGTCGGCCTGCACACGAGGTAGGAGCGGAGCCATTTTCGCCTGCTGCACGAAACCACTGGCGGCCTCCAACTCGGCGAGCGCCGCCATCATTTCGGGCCGGGCCTTCACCGCGGCGTCGATGAGTTGCGCGAGCGTGGTTTCCCCCGGCACCAGGATCACGGGCACGACGGCGAGCTCGAACGGCCGCAACTCGACCGTCGGGTCGAGAAGCAGCAATCGTGCGAGCCGGGCGGACGCGGCCCCGGCGCGGGCGCGGAGCACCAGCGCCTCCTGGCGGCGGATGTTGACCTCTGTGGCGGCGCGCTGGACGTCCGCCACGGTCTTGTTCGCACCGGCCTTCGCGCCGGCTTCCGCGGCCGCGAGCATCTGTTCGGCGCGGAACAGCGTCCTGGCGTTCACCGCGAGGAGGCCGTGCGCCTCCAGCAAATCCAGGTACGCCGAGGCGGCGTCGTACTGCACGCTGTTACCCGCGGCGACCGACCTCGCCTCCTCGGCCCGGACGACGCGGCGGGCCACGAGTGGGCCGTAGAAGGCGTCGCCCAGGTCGAACCGCCACTGCGGCCCGACGCCGAGGGCGAAGTAGCCGCGCGAGGCGTCGAAAATGTCACCGCGGCGGTTCTGGTCGATCCCCTCGTGGTAGAAGAACGACGGCCCGAACGAGAGCGTCGGCACCCACTGGAGCCGGGAGCGGTCCAGCCGGGCGACGGCTTCCTGGGCCCGGGCGCGGGCGATACCGACGGTCGGGTTGTTGGCCCCGGCGATTTTCAGCACCGTGGGCAGGTCGATGGGGTAGGCGGCCGGAGTGAGGGCTCCGTAGAGGTTGCGCGGGGCCGGGTCACCGGCCTTCCGTGGCAGCGTCGCCTCCGGGGGGCCGAACGGGTTCGGCAGCGGCTGTTGGGCGACGGCGGGTGTCGTGGCCGCGAGGAAGAGCAACCAGCCGGCCCGACGCATCCGCGACTCCTGGTGTGAGGCGTGTCGGGAGTATCGGCGCGGGCGGTCGCGTGGCTTGGGGGATTTCGGGAAGTGTGAACGGAACGACGCCCACCCGCCGCGGCGGGTGGGAGTCTCCCGGGTCAGCCCAGCAACTCGGTGACGACGCCGGAGCCGACGGTCTTGCCGCCTTCGCGAATGGCGAACCGGCCGCCGGCCGTCAGAGCCACCGGCCGGTCGAGCGTCACTTCGACCGCGGCCGAGTCGCCCGGCATCACCATGTCCACGCCCGCCGGCAGCGCCACCTCACCGGTCACGTCGGTGGTGCGGACGAAGAACTGCGGCTTGTAGCCGCTGAAGAACGGGGTGTGACGCCCGCCCTCCGCCTTCGTCAGCGCGTACACCGAAGCCCGGAAGCGGGCACTCGGCGTCACCGACCCCGGGGCGGCGAGGACGCAGCCCCGCCACACCTGGTCGGCCTTGACGCCGCGCAGCCGGACGCCGACGTTCTCGCCGGCCTCGGCCCGCGGCGTCGGGGCGTGGAACGCTTCGACGCTGGTGACCACCGCTTCCAGGCCGTCGGCGGCGCCGAGCACCTGGACGCGGTCGCCGGGGCCGACCCGCCCCTGAGCGACGAGGCCGGTGACGACGGTGCCGAGCCCCTCGATCGAGTACACGCCCTCGACCGGCAGCAGGAACGGCTTGTCCACCTCCCGCGCCGGGGCGGGCACGTGGCTGTCGAGCGCCGCCAGCAGTTCCCGCACGCACCCGTTGAACGCGGGGTCGGCCGGGTTGTCGAGCGCGCCCTTCGCGTTGCCGCGGACCACCGGCGTGGCGTCGCCGTCGAAGCCGTACTTCGCCAGCAGGTCGCGGGTCTCCAGCTCGACCAGGTCGACCAGCTCGGTGTCCGGCACGAGGTCCACCTTGTTGAGGAAGACGACGAGCCGGTCGAGGCCGACCTGGCGGGCGAGCAGGACGTGCTCGCGCGTCTGCGGCATCGGGCCGTCCACGGCCGAGATCAGCAGCACCGCCCCGTCCATCTGGGCGGCGCCGGTGATCATGTTCTTGACGTAGTCCGCGTGCCCCGGGCAATCCACGTGGGCGTACTCGCGGTGCTCCGTCTCGTACCGGACGTGGCTGGCGACGACGGTAACCGTCTTGGTCTCGTCGCGCCGCACGCCGCCCCGGGCGATGGCGTGGTAGTCCTTCCGCTCGGCGAGGCCGCGTTCGGCCTGGACGGCGAGGACGGCGGCGGTGAGGGTGGTCTTGCCGTGGTCGATGTGGCCGATGGTGCCGACGTTGACGTGAACCTTCTTCATGGGAGCGAGCCCCTGCCGGCCGCGACGAGCGGCCGGCGGTTGTCCGGGGTCCTCCGCCCGGCCGCGGGTGCGGCCTTTTTTCCGCGACGAGCGGATCCAGGGCGGGGCACCCGGCGGTGCCGAATGGCGGGGCAGGGACACCCGCGGTCCGGTGGAGGTTCAGCAGGGCCGGCGCTACAATGCCTCACACGAAAGGAGCCGCACCATGGGCCGATCCGCGAGTGGGTACGACCTGTCGCCGCTGACCGCCGACGCGCGGACCGCGGCCGAGGCGACGCTGACGCCCGAGGAGCGGCGCGTCATCCTGCACCAGGGGACGGAGCGGCCGTTCTGCGGCGGGCTGCTGAAGAACAAGGAATCGGGCGTGTACGTCTGCCGGCTGTGCGGCTTGCCGTTGTTCCGGTCCGGGTCGAAGTTCGAGTCCGGTACCGGCTGGCCGAGTTTCACGACGCCGTTCGACCCGGCCCACGTCGCCGAGATCGTGGACGACAGCCACGGTATGGTCCGCACCGAGATTCGCTGTGCCCGCTGCGACGGTCACCTCGGCCACGTCTTCCCCGACGGCCCCGCGCCGACGGGCCTGCGGTACTGCCTGAACTCGGTGTCGCTGGCGTTTACGGCCGAACCGCCGCCGCCGGGCGCGGGTCCGTCCCTTGCCCCGGCAGCGGGGCCGGCTTAGGTTGAACCGACGGGCCAAGTGGCGGAATGGCAGACGCACTCGACTCAAAATCGAGCGTAGCAATACGTGTGGGTTCGAGTCCCACCTTGGCCACACACTTCGGAAACGACGCGGGCCGCGCCGTCGAACGGCGCGGCCCGAGTGCCCCCGGTGCGAATTGAACGCACGACCCCCAGTTTAGGAAACCGGTGCTCTATCCCCTGAGCTACGGGGGCATACCCTTCCCGTTATAGCACCGCGGGCGGCCCGCACCAACGCCCGCCAGACACCACCCCCCGACGCCGGGTTCGCCGGCCCGGAGGTCCGATGGGCATCGGCCCGGTCCTGCTGCTAGCCACCCTCGCCCCCGGGCAGCCGGAGCGACCTACGTATGAAGCCGTGAGCCCGGCCGGTGCCCGGCACGTCGGGCGACTCGTCCGGCTCGCCGACGGCAATGCCGAACTCGCCACGACGGACGGGGCGGTGACGGTCGCCGACGTGGTGAGTCTGCGGCGCGTCGGGCTGCCCCGGCCGGCGTTCCCACGCGGTCCGGGCCTCCTGACCACGACCGACGACCGCGTTCCCGGCCGGCTCGTCGGTGGCTGGGCCGACGCACTGCGGTTCCAGGCGGCCGGCATCGAAGAGCCGTGGACGGTACCGCTGCCGGCGGTCGCGGTGGCGTGCCTCGGGGTGCAACCCGCGGGCACTCCGCCGGACCCCGCCCGCATGACGTGGCTCGGCCCGACCCGCAAGCGCGACGTACTCCGCCTCCGGAACGGCGACACCGCCGCTGGCACGGTCGTCGGCTTTGCGGCGGACGGAGATGCGGTCACGTTCAAGCCGGACGCCGGGGAGGAGCGGGCGGTGCCACTCGCCACCGTCGGTGCGGTCGCGTTCAACCCGGCGCTGGCATCGGCCAGGCGGCCGAAGGGGGCGTACACCCTCGCCGTCCTCCGCGACGGCTCCCGGCTCCACCTCGTCGGGGCGACTGCCGACGCGACGACCCTCCGCGGCAAGACGCTGTTCGGGCCGGCGGTCGAGCTTCCGCTGTCGCGGGTGGTCGCGCTCGACACGCTGCGCGGGAAGGCGACCGAGCTATCGGCGCTGCGGCCGAAGGCGGAGCAGGGCGGGTTCCTCGGCGTGACGTGGCCGTGGGCCGCGGACCGCACGGTGCGCGGCGAGCCGCTGTCGCTGCTCACGGCAAGCGGTGTCGAGACGTTCGACCGCGGGCTGGGCACGCACCCGCGCACGGTGCTGACCTACGAACTCGGAGGAAAGTACCGGCGGTTCGAGTCACTCGTCGGTCTCGACCCGGTGACCGGGCGGCGAGGGAAAGCCGTCGTTCGCGTTGCCGTCGACGGCAAGGACGTGGTCACGGTTGAGCTGGTACCCGGCCCCGCGGTTCTGCTGCGTCAGGAGCTCACCGGTGCGCGGCAGCTGGCGCTGACAGTTGAAAGTGGTCCGGCGGGGGACGTACAGGCGGATGTGAACTGGGCCGACGCGCGGCTAGTTGAGTAGCTCCGACTATCGGCGTGGCGTCCGCGATTCGAGGCGCGGCAGAAATGAAAGATCCCTTCACCACCCGACTTCGTGAACTCGGGTTCGCACTGCCGGCCGGCGCGGTGACCCCCTCTCTTGGATTGGTCCGGGGCTACGAGAAGCAATTCGGGCTGACGCTACCGAAGGACTACCGGACCTTCTTGTCGAAGCACGCTGGCGTCCGCGGTCTGGCGTCCTGCCCGTTGCTGGAGCCGACGCCGTTCGGCACCGCCGAGTGCATCGACTACTTCTTCGGGTTCGAGCCGGACGGACTCGCGGACGCCACGGAGTTGATCGAGGGCGCCCCCGATATCGTCGCGCTGGGCTACACGCCGCTCGGCCGCATGTTCTGGCTGTTCTGCGCGGAGCCGTACCTCGGGCACGTGTACGTTCACGACCACTACGGCCGCTCGGCCTGGCCGGACGACGAGTTCAGGAAGTGGCCGGGCCTGGCACCCGACATCCATCATTACCTGGAGCTGCGTCGCACCGGCCGGCTGCCGCCCAAGCCGGCCGGGTTCGAGAACCTGTACCTCGCGGCGCGGAGCTTCACCGAGTTTGTCGAGCGGTTGGAACCGTTTCGAAGTGAGTGAGCGGGCGCGTGAAAACGCCCACCCGATTTGACGGGTGGGCGTGGTCGCCAGCGTAGCAATTAACGCTTCGAGAACTGCGTGCCACGGCGGGCGCCGCGGAGGCCGTACTTCTTGCGTTCCTTCATGCGGGCGTCGCGGGTGAGGAAGCCGCTGTCGCGGAGCTTCTTCACCATCCCGCCGGCCTCGTCGAGCGGGGCCGAGTCGGCGCTCGGGGCCGCGGCCGGGGCGGCCACCAAGGCCCGGGCCTTCTCCCGCTCCTTCTTCTCGTCGCGGTAGAGCTTCACGACGGTCGTGCGGTGGAACACGTAGCGCTTCTGGTCCTCGGCCGGGCTGAACATCGTCTTGATGGCCCGGGCCAGCCCCTGGCAGACGGCCCCGGCCTGGCCGGTGATGCCGCCGCCGTTGGCCAGCACGATCACGTCCACCCGGTTCACCTGGTCGGTGACCTTCAGCGGCCCGAGAACCGCGGCGCGGTCCTTGTCCTCGGTGAAGTAGTCGTCCAGGGCCCG
Organism: Gemmataceae bacterium; assembly: GCA_046350095.1. GTDB lineage: Bacteria > Planctomycetota > Planctomycetia > Gemmatales > Gemmataceae > Urbifossiella. The sequence continues at coordinate 379,835 of JAXMBA010000004.1, read as the reverse complement.
GCCGTTGATCGTGATGCTGCCCTTACCCTCGGTCACGCGGACCCGCGCGACCGCGCTCTTCCGGCGGCCGGTGCCGATGTAGTACGTCTTCGCTTCCTTCGCCGCGGGCTTCTTCTCGGCAGGCTTCTTCTCGGCCATGGTCGGGTGGTCCGTGGGTCGGGGTGTGCGGGGGGCGGGCCTCAGCTCAGCTTTAGTTCCTGCGGCTGCTGGGCCTGGTGCGGGTGCTGGTCGCCGGCGTAGATGCGGAGCTTCGTCAACTGCTTGTACGCCTGCGGGCCGCGCGGCATCATCCGCTTCACCGCCCGGCGGAGGATTTCTTCCGGCTTCCGGGCCAGCATCTCCTTCGCCGGGGTGATCTTCTGCCCGCCGGCGTAGTGGCTGTAGTCCTGGTAGCTCTTCTGGTCCCACTTCTTGCCGGTGAACTGCACCTTCTCGCAGTTCACCACCACCACGAAGTCGCCGGTGTCGCAGTGGGGCGTGTACTCGGGCTTGTGCTTGCCGCGGAGGACGTTGGCGATCAGCACCGCCAGCCGGCCGACGACCAGGTCGGTGGCGTCCACGACGTACCACTTTTGCGTAACCGTCGAAGCCTTCGCCATTGTCGTGGACATCGCTCACCCGTCCCGTGTGTCGCGCCCGGAAACGAACAAACCGCCGGGGGCGGCCGATCCGGAAGACGGTCATCCTAGACCGGCCGGTGCGACCGTCAAGCCGGAACCGCGGAAAGGTTTTGCCCGGGCGGCCGAAACCGGGTATAGAGAATTTCCCACTTCCGGAGCCCGCACCCGATGAGCACCGCCTCCTACGCCGCCGCACAACACCCGTACGGCCTCCCGATGGGGACCGTCCGCGGGTTCATGTCACTCCTGATCTGCTCGTTCTTCTGGATTTTTCTGTTGCTGCCGGACAGCTCCGGCCTGCCCCACACCGCCCCGCTCGGGCACTTCTTCCTGCTCACGCTCGTCTTTATGGCCTTCGCCTCGCACCAGCACACGAACTCGCCGGAGGGCTCCGAGTTCCTGCCGTGGATCATCCGCATCCTGTTCGTGTTCGGCAGCATCGGCGTCGTCGCCTACACGGCGTACGCCAACCCGGACCGCCTCGCCACGCGGCTGACGCCGAACGCCAGTGAGATCGGCCAGTGGCCGGTGCTGCTCGGCACGCTGTCGGCCGGGTTCGCGGTCGGCCTGCTGAGCCGCAAGTTGATGGGGCGCAACAACAACCTGTTCATGACGCTCCGCGGCTGGACCGGCATCATCGCGTCGCTGCTACTGGTCGCCGAGACGGTGTTCCAGTTCGCCATCCGGCCCAGCCTCTCGGAGCCGCCGAGCGACGCCGCCATGAAGGTGTGGGAGGGCATCATTATCGCGTTCACGGCCGCCTACTTCGGCACCCGCGTCTGATCCGGTGGGCGGGCGACCCAGCTCGCTTCCAGTACCAGCAGCCACGCCGTCGGCGCGATGACCAGCGCCGTGCCGACGAGCGCGACGGCGTTCACCTCCCGGCCCCACAGCCAGGCGTCGAACGCCAGCCCCATCACGATCTGGCTGAGCCCCACGACCGACACCTTGGCCGGCGCCCCGCCGCCGAACGCCAGCGTGAGGAAGAGCTGACCCACGGTGGCTGTCACGGCCATGCCCGCGAGCTTCAGCAGCACGTCGGGTTGGGCCACGCCCGCCGGGTCGCGCTCGACCGGCCCGACGAAGTACGCCGCGACGCAGACCACCGTGGCGACCGACGAGAAGTGGACGACAATGGCCCGCGGGTCGATTCCTTTCAGGCTGTGCAGTCCGAGCATGGCGACGGCGGTGAGCAGCGCCGCGGCCAGCGCCGAGTAGACGCCGGGGTTACCGCTCTCCAGGTGCGGCTGCTCCACGAGGACGACGCCGACGACGCCGACGCCGATGGCCAGCAGCATCTTCGCCCCCGGCGGCCGGCCGTAGAGCGGCCACGACAGCACGGCGACCCAGATGGGGAAGGTGTTCGTGAGCGTCAGCACGTCGGCCGCGGGAAGCCTGGCGAAGGCGTAGAAGGTGCAGACCATGCTGCAACTCCCGGCGACGCTGCGGACCCACAGCCGCCACGGCCAGAACACCAGCTTGGCCCCCGCGACCCCGGCGATGACCGCGGCCAGCAGCGCGACGAGCCCGGCCCGTGCGACGGCGACGAGTTGCCAGTCACAGGCACGGGTGAGGACATGGGCGAATTCGGCCATCAGGGTGAACGAGAAACTGCCGCTGAGCATCCACAGGTACGGCCGGGCGTCGGGACGGGTCATCCAGGAACGATACACGCCGCGTATGATGCAGGCGAGCCGCGTGCCGTCAGGCCGCGGGTAAGGGGAGCAACAGCGTGTACCCGTCGGGCGAGTGGGAAGGGTTCTGGGTGCAGGAGTACTACGGCCGGCAGCCGATGCGGGCGTTCACGCTCAATTTCGCCACCGGCCGCATCACCGGGCGCGGCCGCGATGTGATCGCGCCGTTCGCCTTCCGCGGCACCTACGACGAGCGGACGGGGGCGGTGGTGATGGTCAAGAAGTACCTGCGCCGCCACACCGTGACCTACCGCGGCCGGCCCGACGGCGAAGGCTGCATTCAGGGGACGTGGCACATCGGCGAACTCGGCAGCGGCCCGTTCCTGATGCGCCCGGTGGTGCAGCGCCCGACCGGCGACGAACCGATCCAGGAGATCGGCTGAGGCCGGGCGGTCACGCTCGTGTGGCCGGCTACTTCGACCGGACGAAGTCTTGGAGGTAGAACCAGTAGGAGAAGCCCTGATCCTCGGGTTCGACGGTCTCAGAGTAGACGAACTTCGACTTCTCGGCGTGGCTGGCCGCGACCCGGAACGCAAACGTGCGCACGCCGGCTCGCTCGGTCGGCCGGACTTCACAATTCGAGACGAGGTCCGTCCCCGCGAACACCTCCAAGACACCCCGGCGGCGCGGCCCGAGCGGTACGCCGCCGGCGTTCTTAACGGTCACGGTCACGTGGAAGTCGAGCAGGTCGCCGGCGTCGCGCTGCTTGACTCGCTCGACCTTGACGGCGAACTCGTAGAGGTGGTCGCCGGCCTTCTCCGGCGTCACCCGCGTCGTCACCCACTCGGCGCGGGCGGACCCGGTCGCCACGAGTAGGCCCACGAACCCCGCGAGGGACAGAACGTGCGGCATCGCGTAACCCCTGGTTGCCGACCGACGGACGGGCGCGGGCGTAGCTCACCGCGGGCCGACCGCCGTCCCGCGTTCCATCAGGCGCTCGCCTTCCGGCGTCGCTTCGCGGACCTGGTCGAAGTCGGAATAGGTGTCGTCCCTCGGCCGGAAAATGACTCCGCGGACAACCGTGGCCACGAAGCATGCCCGCCCAGGGTGGTCCGGGTCGGCGAAGAAGCGGCTGATGACGGCGATGTACCCGGGCGGCGGCGTGATGTCCTTCCACTTCCACCCGCCGTCCGCCGAGCGGATCGCCTTGTCGGCGTGGTAGCGGGTGAGCCCCCCCGTCTTCTCGTCGGTCCCATTCCAGGCGTGTTCGATGACGGCGAACAGGTCGCCCGTGGTCGGGTGGACGAACAGCGTCTTGAACTCGAACGACGTATTCACCAGCCGCCACGTCTGCCCGGCGTCCCGCGAGGCGTACAGCCCGGCGTGCTTGCCGGTGTTCCGCGGCTCGCCCCACATCCGCTTCGTGTTCGTGACGTAGTAGCGGATCGAGGCGTCCTTCGGGCTCTTGACCTCGTCACCGGGGACGGGGAGCTCGTCCGTCCGGCGGACCCGGTCGTAGATGCTCTCCCCCGCCGGTGCCGGCTCTGCCGGCGGCGCGGGCCGGGCGCCCTCGACGACGGCCCAGCGGTCGGCCCACAGGAACCACACCCCGTAGGCTTGCGAGACGACCCGCCCGCGGACCTTCACCCGGTCGCCCGCCTTCCCGACCGCGTCCGCGGAAATGTGGTGGACGTAGAAGCGGTCGAGCCGGTGTTTGTCCGGCTCCCCCCCGTCGAGCCGCACGAGCGGCACCACGCCCCCGTCCACGCCCTTCCCGACGCTGACGACCGTGCCGTCGAACTCGACAACCCGACCGATCGCGCTCTTCCCGCGTAGGAGCGCGGCAATCTCGTCGCTCGTCATCACGTCGGTGTCGCCTCCGCCCCGCGGCGCGCCGGGCGTAGCCGGCGATTCCTCCGGCGGGAGCGGGGTCGCGTCCTTCGGCAGCCGGCCGGGCGTCCAGGCGTGTTCGGCGAGTTTGTCGATCCGCCGCGCCGGCTCCTCCGCGGCGTAGCGGGCGAGTTGATCGCGGGTGAAGCCTGCGAGGACGCCCTCGTTGCTCTTGGCGTCGGAGCGGCGGAACAGGACGACGGTCAGCTCCTTGTCCTTCACCCGGTCGGCGGCGGTCACTGCCTGGGGTAGCCGCGCGGCGAACGGGGCCAAGTCGTCGGGGAAGCTCTTCGTGATCGGCCCGTTCAGGACGAGGTAGAGCTTGTTCCCCGCCCGCCGCACGTCGTCGAACCGCAGGTCTGCCAGCGGGGCTGCGGCCGCTGCCTTGTCACGGGTCAGCACGAACGTGTAGAGCGTCGTGCCGCTCGTCGTGGAGTACCCTTTCGGCCGGCCGAGTTCGAGGTGCTGGAGCCGGAGGCAGATACGCAGGTTGTCGCCGTCGATGGCGTAGATGCCGGGACTCGTCTCGCCCTTCTTCGGGCCGTCGAGCATGGTCGCGTCGATCTGCTTCGGCCTGGCCGACGGGTCGGTCGTGACGCGGAAGTCCGTGAGGTGCACTACGCGGACGCCCCTCACCTCGCAGCGGCCGCCGGCGATCACGAACGTCGTCGGCTGCGTAAGCTCGTCGGGGGCAGCGGCCGTGTTGACGGGTCTACCTCCCGTCTCGATCCGGGTCACCGTCCACGTGCCGTCCAGCTCCGATCTCGCGGCGAGGCCGTCGGCCTTCGCCGCCGGCGGGGGCCGCTTCGGCGCCCGCTCGGCGGGCGGCGGCTCGTTCCGCGTCCGGCCGGGCTGCTCCTGCGCGACGACGGCGAGACCCACGCCAGCGGCCAGAACCAGTGCGACGGCGAACTTGGCGAACGTCATCGAGAACCCTCCTTCGACCAGTTGGAGTATCTCGGCCGGGACCGGGACCGCGCCCGCGGCGGTGCGGGTGGCGGCGCCGAGCAGCGGGGCGGGGACGGCGACCGGGCCGAGGATCACGACCGGCCCGACTCCGCGGCGCCCGAGTGCTGCGCGGAGTCGAGCCCGGCCGCGTTCGAGTCGCTTCTTCAGCGAGGCCTTCGACAACCCCAGTTCGGAGGCGGTGTCGTCGTGCGCCTGGCCGCGCAGGTAGCACGCGACGAGCGGCTCGCGGTAGCGCGTCGGCAGCGCCGCGAGTGCCTCGTGAACGACCGCCCGCACGTCGCTCCAGCTGTGCTCGACCGGCGGCGGCGGCGGAACGGCTGCTTCGCGGCGTGCGCGCCGCCGGGCCGCGGCGCGCGCCTTCCGGGCCACCCGCACCGCGACGCCGTACAGCCACGCCCCGACAGACGCCGGCTTCCGGAGCGCGGCGGCTCGGCGGGCCAGCGTGAGGAACGTCGCCTGGAAGGCGTCGTCGGCGTCGGCAGCGTTGCGGAGGACGGACCGGCACACGTCCCACACCGGCCCGCCGTGACGGCGGACGAGTTCCTCGAAGGCGGCCTCGTCGCGGGTGGCGACGAACCGGGCGAGAAGCTCGGTGTCAGGCGTACCGCCGCGAAGTAGGTCGCTGACGGCAGCGGGGAGGCGGGTCGCGGTCATCACCAGATAGTGCCTCGGGGCCGCGGCCGGGGCGACAAAAAAGCCCGGGGACGTTCGTCCCCGGGCTTCGCGACTGGTGAGTGCGACTCAATCCAGCTGCTGCGGGAAGCGCGGTTGCGGCCGCCCGTGCGGGATGCGGCCGCCGGCCAGCCGCACGGGCGCCGGCGGGATCAGCCGCACCTCGGCCCCGTTGTGGTCGAAGCACTTCACCAGGCACGTGTCCGGCGACACGCCCGACTGGCCCGTGACGACGACCTCGAAGTTCGCCCGCTCCTCCAGCTTCGCCAGCTCGCGCCGCCGGCGGTTCTGGAGGTAGTGGGCCACGTCCTGGTGCACGGTCACGTGAACGGACTGCACCGCCGGGGCCCGGTGGGCCGCCAGCTGGACCAGTCGCATCACCTCGATCGACGCGCTCTCCGACGTCTTCACGAACCCGGTGCCCTTGCAGTGCGAGCAGTCGGCGAAGATGCTCCGCTTCAGGCTCGGCCGGATCCGCTGCCGCGTCATCTCGATGATGCCGAACTGCGAGATGCGGAGGATCTTCGTGCGCGCCCGGTCGCGCCGCATGGCTTCCCGCAGAACGTTCTCGACGTTTCGGCGGTGGGCCTCGCCGCGCATGTCGATGAAGTCGTTGACGATCACGCCGCCCAGGTCGCGGAGCCGCAGCTGCCGGGCGATCTCCTTCGCGGCCCGGAGGTTCATCTGGTACGCCGTCTCCTCGGCGTTGTTCTCCGCGCGGAAGTTGCCGCTGTTCACGTCGATGGCCACCAGCGCTTCGGTCTGCTCGATGATGATCGACCCGCCCTCGGGCAGCTCGATCCGCTTCTGGTGGATGCGGGCGATCTCGTCCTCGATGCCGTACTTGTGGAACAGCGGCTCGGTCCCGTCGAAGTGGCGGATGCGGTCCGCGTACTTCGGCATGACGATCTGCAGGAACTCGCGGGCGTGGTCGAACGCCGTCTGCTCGTCCACGTAGATGGAACTCACGTCCGCCGTGAAGATGTCGCGGATGGTTCGGGTGATGAGGTCGGACTCGCGGTAGATTTCCACCGGGGCCGCGACCCGCTTGATCCGCTTCACGACCACCTGCCACAGCCGCAGCAGGTACGCCAGGTCGTTGCGCAGCTCCTGGGCGTCGCGGTCGATGGCGGCCGTGCGGACGATGAAGCCGACGCCCTTGGGCGGCCCGAGCGTGGCCATGATGTCGCGGAGCCGGCGGCGCGCCTCGTGGTCCTCGATCTTCCGCGACACGCCGACGCGGTTCAGGCTCGGCATCAGCACCAGGTAGCGGCCGGCGATGCTGATGTACGTGGAGAGCGTCGGCCCCTTCGTGCCGATGCCCTCCTTGATGACCTGGACGATCACTTCCTGGCCGCGCTTGAAGATCTCCTGGATCGGCGGCTTCGGCAGCCCGCGGTCGCGGCCGCCCTTCGGCCCGCCGGGGCCGCCGTTGCCGAACCGCGGCCCGCGGTCCGGGCCGCGCCCCGCCGCCGGTGCGCGGGCCGCGGTCGTCGCGGTCTCGCCCCGGCCCCCTGCCGCGGTCGCCGCGGTCCCGGTCGCGCCCGCCGCGACCACGGTCGCGGTCGCGCCCGCCGCGGTCGCCGCGCGGCTCGGGCCGGGCGTCCTCGAAGTCGTCGTTGAAGCCGCGCCCCGGCTCGCCCACCGGCGCCTCGCGCTCGGCCTTCTCGACCTCGCGGGCCTCCTCCTCGGCGGCCTCCGCGGTCTCCGGCTCGAAGTCCTCGGCGTCGTCGACCGGGATCGCCGGCAGCTCGGGCGGGGTACCCTCGGCGAAACGGTCGTTCGGGGCGTCGGGGTCGAAGTCGTCGGCGCCCTCGAAGAACGGCCGGATCTCCGGCTCGTCGCCCGGCGGGCTGGTGCGGTGCTCGGCCCCGCCCATCGTCAGCGGCGGCACGTCCGGCGGGGCGTCGACGCCCTCGGGCGCGTCGCCCTCGCCGTCCGCCTTCTTCTTGCGGCGGCGCGGCTTCGGCTTGGCCTCGCCCTCCTCGCCGGCGGCCTCCTCGGACTTCACCTCGTCCGTCTTGCGCGGCCGGCGGCTCCGCGGCTTCTTCTTCGGCTCCTCGGCCTCGGCTTCGGCCTCGGGGGCCGACGTCTCGTCGGACGGCGCGGGCGACTCGACGATTCCTTCGGCGAACCCGTCGTCGTCGTCGAGCCCGGCGCCGAACTCGTCGTCCTCGACCGGCGGGGCCGGCGGCGCGGCCTGGCGCGGCGCCCGCGGTGGCTGCGCGACGGCGGCCGGCGGCTCGTCCGGCCCGTCGGCGAACGGCGCGATCGGCTCCTCGTCCGGCGCTTCGGCCGCGAGGGCCGCTGCGCCGTCGAGGCCTTCGGCGAAGCCGTCGTCGTCGACCGACGCGGGGCCGGTCGGCTGAGGCTGGAGCCAGCTGCTCGGCTGCGCCGGCTCACGAAAGCTCCGCTCGCCACCGCCGCCGCGCTCGCCACGGTCACCCCGGTCGCCGCGGTCGCGCCCACGACCGCCGCGGTCGCCCCGGTCCTGGCGCTGCCCGCCCCCGCCGTACTCGCGGTCGATCTCGGCCTCGTACTCGGCGAGTGCCTCCTTCGAGAGGAGGTGCTTGTAGTAGGCGGGGTCCACGTCGGAGACGTGCAGGAAGCCGTTGCGGCCGATGCCGAAGTCCACGAAGGCGGCCTGGATGCTCGGCTCGATGTTGACGATGCGGCCCTTGTAGATGTTGCCGACGTAGCTCTCCTGGCTGGAGCGCTCGACGTACAACTCCTCGAGCTGGCCGTCCTCGACGATGGCGATGCGGCACTCCTCCGGCTGGAGGACGTTGATCAGCATTTCTTTTTTCATCGAATCTCCTGCCGCCGGTGGGGCGGGGGCGTGATGGTCCTACTCCGCCGCCAGGTCGCCGGGGACGGCGACGCTGATCGAGGCGACGGGTTGGTCGGGGGTGGCACGCGAGGGGTCCGCGGGCCGGGTGTCCGCCGGGCCGTCCGGCGGAATGTCGGTCGGGTCGAGGGGCGCGGCCGCCTCGTCCCGGAGTTCCACGAGGGTGCGTTCGAGCACGCACCCGGCGTCGAGCAGGTCGTCGACGCCGAGGAGGCGCAGCAACTCGTCGGCGCGGGCGGTGCCGGTCGTGGTCACCCACAGGTCGAGTGTCAGCGTGTTGTCGCGGACGGCGACCGAGCGAAGGTACGGGCGGATGTTGAGCCCCTTCGGGCTCGGCCGCACCCGTTCCACCCACACGGCGTCCTGGGCGAGAAGTGACTCGCACGCCGCGGCCGCCTCGCCCGCCCGCCCCGCGGGCAGGGGCAGGGTGTACACGATCCGCCGGGGCATCGCCGTCGTACGCAACGGGACGACCGTCACGCGCGTGAACCGCAGCCCCTCTGGCGCCTGGACGTTCAGACCCGTACGTACGGCCTCGGAGTCGCGCACCTCGGTCAGCTCGAGCTCGACGACCTCGTCGCGGCCGACGACGCCGAGCGGGAGCGACTGCGCGAAGACGACGCGGGGGCCGGGGTGGAACCCGGCGGTGGACTTGAACGGCAGACCGGCCCGGCGGAGCATCCGCTCCAGCACGCGCATCAAGTCGTGGTGGGAGAGCAACCGGAGAACACCGGCCTTCTCGAAGCGGAGGCGGAATTTGTCCCCGAGCATCGCGTCCGGTCTTCCCGGAGGACGCAGGACAACAGACGCCGGACAAAGGGGCTCACCCTTCATCCTTCATCCGTCATCCGTCATCCTTCCAAAGCTCCCGTGCGTGTCGGGTGCGTCGGCCGAATGTCGGCCGGGGTTTGGTGCCCCCCGGCCCGACTATCCGGCCCGCTACTCGACCGCCTCCGGGAGGATGCGGCGTAGTTGGTCGCGCAACAGGTTCTGAACCTGCCGGGCGGTGTCCATCGACAGCGCCTGCCCGGCCACCTTCTCGGCCTCGGCCACGCTCAGCTGGCGGATCACCCGCTTGATCTCGGGTATCTTCCGCGGCGTCGCGCTGAGCGACCGCAGCCCCAGCCCGATCAGGAGCGGGGTGTAGAGCGGCTCGCCGCTCATCTCCCCGCACACGTTCACGTCGATCCCGGCCTTGCCCGCCGCCTCCACCACCATGCGAATCAGCCGGAGCACGGCCGGGTCCGCGGGGTCGTAGAGGTGGGCCACGTGTTCGTTGTTCCGGTCCGCCGCGAGGGTGTACTGGATCAGGTCGTTCGTCCCGACCGAGAAGAAGTCCACCTCACGGGCCAGCACGTCCGCCAGGATGGCGGCGGACGGCACCTCGATCATCGTACCAACCGGGATGTCCGCTTTGTAGGGGACGCCCGCCTCGTCCAGGTCCTCCTTCACCTCGTTGAGCAGCGTCTTGCACTGGCGCAGCTCGCCGAGCGTGCTGATCATCGGGAACATGATGCGGATGTCGCCGTGGGCCGCGGCCCGCAGAATGGCCCGCAGCTGGGTGCGGAACAGGTCCACCTTCCGCAAGCACAGCCGGACGCTGCGGAGGCCCAGGAACGGGTTCTTTTCCACGCTCAGGAGGCCGGACACGCTGCTGAACTTGTCCGCCCCCAGGTCGAGCGTGCGGATCACGACCGGCCGGTCCGCCCCGATCTCGTCGATGACGGCCCGGTAGGCGTCGTAGTGCTCGGCTTCCGTGGGGTCGGCCGACTTGTTGAGGTACAGGAACTCGGTGCGGTACAGGCCGACGCCCTCCGCGCCGCGGTCGGCGCAGTGGGCGGCCTCGGGGGCCAGCTCGATGTTCCCGAGCAGGCGGACCGCCACGCCGTCGTGCGTGACGGCCGGCTTGCCCCGGAGTGACTCGTACCGGTCGGCGCGGTTCAGCGCCGCGATCCGCTTCGCCTCGTACTTGCGGACCGTCTCCTCGTCCGGGTCGAGGATGATCTTCCCCTCGTTCCCGTCCACGATGATCATGTCGCCGCCGGACACGTCCGTCAGGAACCGGCCGACGCCGACGACCGCGGGGATCTCGAGCGCCCCGGCCAGGATGGCGGTGTGGCTCGTGGGGCCGCCGCTCTCGGTGGCGAAGGCCCACACCGTCCGCGGCGAGAAGTCGGCCGTGTCGGACGGCATCAGGTCGTTGGCGAGGATGACGACGCGCTCGCCGCCGAGCGGGGCGACGGCGTTCGGCAGCTGGCCGAGGAGGGTGGAGAGGATCTGCTTTTCCAGGTCGATCAGGTCGCCGGCGCGGCGGCGGAGCACCTCCGAGGCGGCCAGGTCGCCGACCTTCCGCTGGGCCTCCTCCAGCTTCTTGACCTGCTCGCGGATGCCGCGGCTGACGGCGTACTCGGCGGAGTACGTCTGGGTGCGGATGAGTTGCTCGAGCCGGTCGCGGAAGGACGGGTCCTCGAACGCCGACTGTTGGGCGGCGAAGATGTTGCCGATGGCAGGCTCGAACCGGGCGGTGTACCGCTGCCGCTTCTCGCGGGCCTCGGCGGCGGCGTCGTCCAGCGCCCCACGAAGGCGGACGACCTCGGCGTCCACCTGGTCGGCGGGGACGAGCTTGTTGGGGATGCGGACGCCCTCGGTGTCGAGCACCAGGGCCGGGCCGATGGCGATCCCGGGCGAGACGGCGGTACCGTACCTGTATTCCATGTCGCCCGTGGGCGGTCAGATCGTGTCCTGAAAGTCGTAGGCACACTCCGTGTGCCGTTCTTCGGTGCAGCCGCGGCACACGGAGTGTGCCTACTACTTTAGTAGCCCGGTCAGATCGTGTAGTCTTCCCCGCCGGGGGAGGCGAGGATGGCGGCCAGCGGGTCCAGGGCGGCGGCCGCGTCGGGCCCGTCCACCTCGACCACCACCTCGGCGTCCGGCAGAACCACCAGCATCATCAGGTCCCAGACACTCTTGCCGTCGGCCCGCGAGTCGCCGTGGAAGACGGCGACGGCGGCGGCGAACTGGCGGGCGGCCCGGCTGAACCGGTCGGCGACGCGGTGGTGGAGCCCCAGGGGGTTCACCACCTTGACGGTGCGGCGCAGCGGGCCGCCCGACAGTGTGCCGTCGCTCGCTCGGCCGTTGCCCGTCATGCCAGCCCCCGCCCGGTGCCTTCAGGTACGACCCCGCCGCCCGGCCGCGTCAGAGGCCGGGGGCGGCTTCGAGCAGGTTCCACACCTCGGCCTTCGTCGTACAGGCCCGCAGCTGTTTGACGTAGTCCTCGTTCCGCATCGTCCGCACCACGGCTTCCAGGGCGCGGAGGTGGTCGCCGGGGCGGTCCTTCGGCGACACCAGCAGCACGAACACGTACACCGGCTCGCCGTCGAGGCTGTCGAACGGCAGGCCGTTGGGAGCGATCCCGAGGGCGCCGATGAGCTTCTCGGCGGCGGCGTGGCGGGAGTGCGGGATGGCGATGTTCCGGCCGATCCCCGTGGTGCCGAGTTGCTCGCGGCGCATGACCTCCTTGACCACGTCGTCCGTGTGCTCGGGGCCGAACGCGCGGGCCTCCTGGAGCGCCGCCACCAGTTCGCGGACGACACGCTCCTTCACCCCGGCCACGGCCGCGGCGTCCTTCGGGTTGACGTCCGCGGCGGACGTGGAGAGGGCCGGGATGATGGCTTCCGGGACGATGAAGTTCGGTAGCCGCATGGGGGCCTCCGGGCCGGGTGCGGGGGGCGGGGCGGCCGCGGTCACTTCCCACCCGCGTCGTTGTGCGACGGGTCCCGCCGGTGGTCGTGCAACTTCTCCTTGTAGTGCTTGATCTGCTGCTTGATCTTGTCCTGGGCGAGGCCGAACGCGGCCACCACGTCGCCGTTCGCCTCGGTCGCCACAAACTCGTGCTTGTGCCCGGCGGTGGCGGTGATTTCCACCTTCACGTTGTGGGCGTGGTCCTGGTGGAGGTCCACGACGACGGCGACGGACACGAGCCGCTCGAAGTACCGGAGCAGGCCCTCGGCCTTTTCGCGGAGTGCGGCCTGGGTCTGGTCGTCCAGATGCCCGTGGCGGGCGGAGACGGTCACCTGCACCGGTAGAACCTCGCGTGGCGGGGAGGGCGAACCGCCCGGGCGGCCGGGCTGAACGGGCTGATTGTATCCGGGGTTGCGGCGGGGAGCAACCAGGCTGACGGTGGGACAGAGGGACCGAGGGAGCATGGGACGGGCGACCCGTTTTCGTCCGTCCGTCCCCGGGGTCAGCCCGCCCCCAACCCGACGCCGTCGAGAAGTGCCGTGTTCATCGTGCCGCCGGCGACGGTGAACACGCCGGGGTAGCGGTCGTCCCACCCCGCGTTCGCGGCGGGGCAGTATTGCCGGCCGTTCGACTCGATGGCGGCGACACCCGGGATGTGGGCGGCGAGCCCGGCCGAGTGGATCAGTGAGCGGCCGACGCACGTCAGGTCCTGGACGCAGCGGAACAACCCCATCTCCTGCGCCGCAGCGGCCAGAAGGAGGGTCTGCGTCTGTCCCTTACACGCCTTGAACGCGACGCCGGTGTAGCCCATCTCGCGCGCCAGGTGGAGGCTCTCCAGGTCCACGAGCGACTCGTCGATCACGACGGGCTTGAGCCTCGCGGCGGCGTGCATCACGTTCTGCCGGTTCGCCTTCAGGTCGCGGGCGGTCGGCTGCTCGATGTACTGCACGCGGTCGTAACCGGCGGGCGCCTTCTCCCGCAGCTGCCGGAGGAACTCGATGAGGTACTCGACCGTCTGGCAGCGCTCGTTGAAGTCGAGGGAGTAGTACCAAGTCGCCACGCCGCGGGCGCCGTTCACCTCCTCGGCCACGGCGTTGACGCGCACGACGCGCTCCACGTCCCAGGCCAGGTCGTCGCCGTTCAGCTTCACCTTCAGGTGGGTGAGTCCGTCGCGGGCGATCCACTCGCCGAGCGTTTCGGGCAGGCCGTCGCCGACGGGCGCCTTCACGTCCCCGGCCGTCAGCGGGTCAAGCGCCCCGACGAGGTGGTACAGCGGCATCGTCGCCTTCGGCGCCGGCAGCACGTACCGGTCGAGGGTGCGGCCGGCGAAGTCGGCGCCGAGGTAGTGGCCGAGATCGGTGCTGAGGTATTCCGGGCCGTAGCACTGATAAACGCTGCGGCCGAGCAGCTTGCCGTAGCCGTCGTGGAGGGCGGCGTCGAACGGGCTGGCGGCGACGAGGCCGGCGAGCACGGGGATCGGTTCCCCGAGTCCGAGACGCGTGCCGGTGGGGCCGAGGTGCGCCAGGAACTTGGGCTCCAGGTCGTGCCCGAGTTCGACGGGGTGGCCGTAACCAGCGAGCGCCGCGGTGGTGTCACGGAAGGCGGCGACGAGGGCCGTCATGGCGCCGAGCGTCTGGTCGTAGGTGAGCACCCGCGATGGGAACGCCCACACGTTGCTGAGCGGCATCGAGCCGACGCCCTCCGCGCGGCGACCGTAGCGGTCCTCGACGGTCACGCGGGCGGTGAGGACGGTGGCCTTGTCGAGGGCGACGCCGCCGAACTTGATGGGCGTGCGGTACCGGTAGTCGTCGGTGGCGTACGACACGTCGGCGACGCGCACGTCGGCGGGCTTCACGGCGGGCTCCTCGGCGCGCGGAAAAGCCCACCGGCCGCGACCGGTGGGCCTGGGGGACGGCTATTTGCCTTCCTTCGCCGCCCGGCGGAGGTACTTGCCGTCCTCGGTCTGCACCACGATCAGCTCGCCCTCGGTGATGAACGACGGTACCTGCACGACGACGCCCGTTTCGAGCGTCGCGGGCTTCGTCTGGGCCGCGGCCGTCGCGCCCTTGATGCCGGGCTCCGTCTCCGTCACCTTCAGCGTCACCGTCTGCGGCAGCTCCATCGACAGCGCCTTGCCGTCGTAGAAGGTGATCTTCACCGGGTCGTTCTCCCGGAGGTACTTCATCATGTCGCCGACCATGTCCGCGCCGAGGTTGACCGGCTCGAACGTCTCGCCGTCCACGAACACGTACTCGTCGCCGTCCTTGTACGAGTAGTTGTAGTCCTTGGTGTCCAGGAACACGACGTCGGCCTTGTCGTCCGGGTGGACGCGCTCGTCGGTGATGCTCCCGGTGGTCAGGTTCTTCATCTTGAGGTACAGGATCGCCCGCCAGTTCCCGGGCGTGTTCAGGTCGCGGTCGAGGACGTAGAACAACGTGCCGTTCATGTTCAGCACGTTGCCCTTGCGGATGTCGATCATCTTCACGGCGGCCATCGGAACTCTCCGCGAGGCGAGCCACGCGGGCTCGGACGGGGGACAAGGTTGTGGCTGATGGTTTATCGGATCGGCCCGCGGCGGAGTAGGGTGTGGTCCCTACACTCACCGCATCCCACCGACCCCGCGGGAGCCTCCGATGTTCGCGCGCGCCTTCCCCGCCGCCCTCCTGGCGGCGCTCGTCGCCCTCCCCGCCGCCGCCGACGGCCCGGCCGACAACATCCCGGACAACGTCCGCCCCGTCCCGCCGAAGGGGATCGACCTGCCGCCGGCCGACGATGCCGAAGTGCGGAAGGGGCTGGCCGAACTTCAGGCGCTCATCAAGGACATCGGCCGGCACCCGCTCCTCGCCGACGTGGCGGTCTACGAGAAGGCCGTGCGCTACGCCGTCGAGTACAAGGAGGTGTTCGACCCGAAGGGGATCCCGGCGGTGAAGAACGTCCTGAAGGCCGGCCTGGAGCGGGCCCGGCTGCTGAAGGACGGCAAGCACCCGTGGACGACTCAGACCGGCTACGTCGTCCGCGGCTACTTCTCGAAGATCGACGGCTCGGCCCAGCCCTACGGGCTCCACGTCCCCGCCAACTACCAGTTCGACGCGAAGGACGCGCACCGGCTCGACTTCTGGTGGCACGGCCGCGGCGAGACGCTGAGCGAGGTGAACTTCCTGGCCGTCACGCAGAACGCGGGCGGTATCATCCCGGCGCCGGGGGCGTTCATCCTGTGCCCCTATGGCCGGTACTGCAACGCCAACAAGTTCGCCGGCGAGATCGACGCCTTCGAGTGCCTCGTGCATGCCTCGGCGAATTACCGCATCGACATGTCGAGGCTGGTCGCGCGCGGGTTCAGCATGGGTGGGGCGGCGTGCTGGCAGTTCGCGGTCCACTACCCGACGCTGTGGGCGGCGAACGCCCCCGGCGCGGGCTTCAGCGAGACGCCCGAGTTCCTCCGCGTGTTCCAGAACGAGAAGGTCGAGCCGACGTGGTACGAGCAGAAGCTGTGGCACATGTACAACGCCACCGACTACGCGCAGAACCTCTTCAACCTGCCGACGGTCGCGTACAGCGGCGAGGTGGACAGCCAGAAGCAGGCCGCCGACGTGATGGCCCGTGAGATGAAGAAGGTCGGGCTGGAGTTGGTCCACGTCATCGGTCCGAAGACCGGCCACAGCTACGAGAAGGCGGCGAAGGCGGTCGTGAACGAGAAGATCGACGCGATCGTGGCGAAGGGGCTGCCGAAGCAGCGAGACGAGATCAAGTTCACGACGTACACGCTGCGCTACAACCGCTGCGACCCGGTGACCGTGCAGGGGTTGTCGAAGCACTGGGAACCGGCGCGTGTCACGGCGAAAGTGAGTCGCGCCAACCTGCCGGTCCGGTACGAGGTCACGACAAGCGGGGTGACAGCGTTGTCGCTGTCTGTGGGACCGAACGCGCTCGTGTCGATCGACGGGACCGTGGTGGCGGCGATGAAGGGTGACGTCGGCGCCGACGAGGCTCCGGTCTGGTTCGTCAAAACGGCGAGCGGCTGGAAGGCGGGCGGGCTGGCTCCGGGCGCGGGGCAGTCGAAGGTGCCCGGCCTCCAGGGGCCGATCGACGACGCCTTCATGAGCCGGTTCGTGATGGTCCGCCCGACCGGCAAGGCGATGAATGAAAAGGTCGGCGCCTGGGCCGCGGCCGAGATGAAGCACGCCGTCACGCACTGGCGGAAGCACTTCCGCGGCGACGCACCCGTGACCGACGATACGCAGTTGACCGACGAGCACATTAAGAACGCCAACCTCATCCTGTGGGGCGACCCGAGCAGCAACGCGGTCCTGGCGAAGATCGCCGACAAGCTTCCGGTGAAGTGGACGCCCGAGGGCGTGACCGTCGGCGACAAGACGTACCCGGCGGGGACGCACGTGCCGGTGCTGATCTACCCGAACCCACTGAACCCGGCGAAGTACCTGGTGCTTAACTCGGGCTTCACGTTCCGGGAGTACGCTTACCTCAACAACGCCCGCCAGGTGCCGATGTTGCCCGACTACGCGGTCGTGGACATCACGACGCCGCCGAACAGCCGCTACCCGGGGAAAGTGGTACGCGCCGGGTTCTTCGGCGAGAAGTGGGAGTTGCTGGCCAACGACGGGCGCTAACCGCTCGGGAGCGAGGCCGCGTCAGCGCCCCGTGGGCTCCCGAGCATGCAAGTTCTGAGTGAGCACGGGGCGCTGACGCGACCCCGCTCCGCGGGTGAATCGATGCGTCGCGTCACGCTCCCGGTCGTGCTGGTCCTGCTCGTCGCCGGCGGCTCGGCCGGCGTCTGGTACTTCACCCGCCCCGGCCCCGCCCCCGACGGCCTCGGCCCCGACGGCACGCCGGCCGGCCCCGGGCGGCTCGTCGTCGTCGTCGTGTTCGACCAGTTCCGCGGCGACTACCTCACCCGCTGGGCCGAGCACTTCGGGCCCGACGGGTTCGAGCGGCTGAAGCGCGACGGCGTGTGGTACGCCGACGCCCACCTCCCCTACGCCTGCACGTCCACCGGCCCGGGTCACGCCAGCATCGCCACCGGGGCGCCGCCGTCGGTACACGGCGTCATCGAGAACGACTGGTACGACCGGAAGGCCGCCGCCCGCGTCTACTGCGCCCAGCCCGAGCGCGCCCACGAGCGCGTCCCGCCGCTACTCGTCGGCGGGCAGCCGGCGCGCGGCAGCGGCCTCGGCTTCGGCCCCGACCGCGTCCTGGTCGAAACACTCGCCGACCGCCTCCGCGCCGCCACCGGCGGCAAGGGGCGCGTCGTCGTCCTGTCGATCAAGGACCGCTCGGTGGCGATGACGGCGGGGAAGCAGCCGGACGCGGCGTACTGCTTCGACACCCGCGACGGCCGCTTCCACACCGGCAGCAACTACCGCCCGCAGCCCCACCCGTGGGTCGAGGAGTTCAACGCCTCCGGGGCCGTGACTCGGTGGCTCGGCAAGAAGTGGGAGCGGCTGCGCCCCGACCTGAACTACGACGCCCTCGCCGGCAATGACGACGCCCCCGGCGAGAGCTTCGGCGCCGCCCAGGGCCGCGTCTTCCCGCACCCGACGGGCGACGAGGCGACCACCGGGCCGCGCTACTTCAGCGCCGTGGAAACGTCGCCGTTCGGAAACGAGTTGCTCCTCGAACTGGCGAAGAAGGCGGTGACCGCGGAGAAACTCGGCAACGGCGAAGCGGCCGACCTGTTGTGCCTGAGTTTCTCGTCCAACGACCTCGTGGGCCACCAGTGGGGGCCGGACTCGCACGAGGTGCTGGACACGACGCTCCGCTCCGACCGGCTCGTGGCCGACCTCCTGACGTTCCTCGACGCCACGGTCGGCAAGGGCCGGCACACGGTGGTGATGACCGCCGACCACGGCATCTGCCCGATCCCGGAGGGGAAGAAGCTGTCGCTCGCCCAGCGCCTCTCGGTGAACGCGCTGCTGCCGGGGCTGCCGGCGGCGCTCGACGAGGTGTTCGGCCCCGCTCCGACCGGCCTCACGCGCTGGCTCGAACTCGACGGCAAGGACGCGCAACAGGTGTGGCCGTGGGTGTACCTGAACCACTCGGCGATCCGCGCCCGCGGGGCGGACCTGGACAGAGTGGCCGACTTCGCCGCGCAGTGGCTCGGCAACCGCCACAACTCGCAACTCGTGGCCTTCACCCGCAAGCAAATCGAGACGGGCACACTCCCCCCGGGCGCCGGCCCCGAGCTGCGGCCGCTGCTGGAGCAGGCGAGGCTCGCGTATCACCCCGATCGCTGCGGCGACATCATCGTGATCCCGCAGCCCGGCGTGCTGGTGACGGGCTACGCCGAGGGGACGAGCCACGGCAGCCCGCACCCGTACGACACGCACGTGCCAGTCCTCGCGGCGGGGCAGGGCGTGCCGGCGCTCGGGAAGCAGGACCGGCGGGCGTCGGCGCTGCTGGTGGCGCCGATCGCGGCGAAGGCGTTGGGCATCCCTCCACCCGAAGCCGCACGAGAAGCGGTGACGTGGTGACTGGGCCTGAATGACCAAATCCCAATGACCCACCAATGACCAAGGAAAGAACCGCGGGAATTCCTTGGTCATTGGTGGGTCATTGGGATTTGGTCATTCCCCGCTTCGGGGTCACGGCCCGTTGTCGTGGATGATCTCGCAGAGCCGGCCCAGGACGCGGCCCTCACGCGCCGCCCCGGTCTCGCGGGACACGGGCACGTTGTTGACGAACATGGCGAAGTACAACGTCGCGCCGCCCTTCGTGGTCATCGTGCCGGCGAGCGCCTTGCTGCGGAGGAGCCACCGGTCGTTGGCCACGTCCGTCCAGTACAGCGTGCCCGTCTTGGCGAACACCTTGCCACGGGCCGGGCTGTCGCGGCCCACGACCTCGGCCAGCGTGCCGTCCACCCCGAGCACGGGGAGCCCGGCCCGGTAGGCGGCCCACTCCGGCCGCGCTGCCATGCCGCGAAGGAGTTGCACCGTCGCCCGCGCCGACACGCAATCCGCCTCGGCCCCGCCGGCCCCGCCGGCGAACGAGAACGCCCCCGCGTCCACGCCGAGGTCCGTCAGCAGCCGCCGGCCGCGGCGGAGCCCGTCGGCGGCGGTGGTGCGGCCGTCGCCGACCGCCACCAGGCACGGCAGCGTGCTGGCGTACAGGTTGTGGCTCACCTTGAGCGTCACCGTCGTCACGTCGCTCAGCGGCGCCGACTTCAGCGTCGCCGCCTTCGTCAGGGTGGCGTAGTCGCCGCGCGGCGGGAGCGTGGTGTGGCCGGGGCGGATGACAGCCGTCTCGCACCGCACGCCGTTCCGCCGCAGGGCCTCGACCAGGAGCGCCCGCGCGAACAGCGCCGGCTCGGCCACCGGGTGGATGGCCACGACCGCCTTGCCCCCGGCCGGCACCCGCCCGCGCACCGCGAGGTGGTTCGGCCCGACGGCCAGGACCTCGACCTGCGCCTTGGCCTTCTCGTCGGCCGTGCTCACCTGCCCGTCCACCTGGAAGAACGCCGTCTCGGGACGCGTCTTCACTGCCGCTGGGTCGCCGGGCTTCGCCCCCGGGGTCACGATCACGTCGACGACGTTGTCGTTGACGGTGACGGGCGAGACCACGTCCGGGCCGCTGCCGGAGCTCCGGGCGCGGGCGAACAGCCGGTCGTCGATCAGCACCTCGCCCTCGACGGCATTCACGCCGTTGGCCTTGACCTGCTTCGCGATGTCGTTCAGCCCGGCGAGCGGGTCGGTGTCGGTGAGGTACGCCTCGGCCGGGCTGGTGCCGGCGTAGGTGTGGTCGCTGTTCTTCCACGCCGTCTTGCCGTCGGGGCCGGTGCGGCCGCCCATGATCGGGTCGCCGGACGCGACGAGGATGAGGTCGCCACGCAGGGTGCCGTTCAGCAGCAGCCCGCGGCGGAACACGTCGGTCACGAAGGTGTGGTCCGCCCCGAGCGCGAGCAGCGCCGCGGCGCACGTGAACAGCTTCGTGACCGACGCCGGCGCGAGCATCTGGTCCGGGTTGCGGGCGTACACGGGGTTGCCGTCGGCGTCCACGACCAGGATGCCCCAGCTGGCGTGCGTGTAGTCGGGGCCGGTGACCACCTCGTCGATCAGGCGTGCGAGGCCGGCCGGCGGCCGGGCCGGGGCCGGGACGGCCACGAGACACACGACCGCGGCTGCGGGCACGGCCGACAGGGCGAGGAAGCGGAGCAGTGAGCGCACGGGGGCGACCTCGGGTGACGGGTTTGGAGACAGGGTAGCACAACGCCCCCCGTTTCGCCCCGTTGACCGCGCCGGCGGCGGCCGCTAGCATCAGTGCAATGTTGACCAAGCGGATCATCCCCTGCCTGGACGTGGACCGCGGCCGCGTCGTGAAGGGGACCAACTTCGTCGGCCTCCGCGACGCCGGCGACCCCGTGGAGGTCGCCCGCCGGTACGACGAACAGGGCGCCGACGAACTCGTCTTCCTGGACATTTCCGCCAGCCACGAGGGCCGGGCGATCCTGCTCGACATGATCCGCCGCGTCGCCGAAACCATCTTCATGCCGTTCACCGTCGGCGGCGGCATCCGCACGCTGGACGACACCACGCAGATCATCCAGGCCGGGGCCGAGAAGGTGAGCCTGAACTCGGCCGCGGTGCGGAATCCGGACCTGATCCGCGAGGTGAGCGAGAAGTTCGGCCGCTGCGCCACCGTGGTGAACATCGACCCGAAGCGCGTGACGCGCGACGGCCGCGAGACGTGGGAAGTGTTCGTGAACGGCGGTCGAATCCCGACGGGGCTCGAAGCCGTGGCGTGGGCGCGGCGCGTCGAGGAGTTGGGGGCCGGCGAGATCGTCCTCACGTCGATGGACGCCGACGGCACCAAGAACGGGTACGACCTGCCGATGGTGGAGGCGGTCAGCCGGGCGGTGAACATCCCGGTGGTGGCCAGCGGCGGGGCCGGCTCGCCGGAGCACCTGCGGGCGGCGTTCGCGGCCGGGGCCGACGCGGCGCTGGCGGCCAGCATCTTCCACTACAACGAGTTCTCGATCCCGGACACGAAGGCGTACCTCGCCGCCCGCGGGGTGCCGGTCCGGGTCGCGCCGAAGCTGACGGCCTGACTCACATCACGGAGCGCGTTCATGGCCGGCATGTCGTTCCAGTCGCCGCACCCGATCAACGGCACCGAGCCGGGGCTGAAGGTCGCCACGCCGGTCCCCGGCGAGCCGATGATCAACCAGCTGTTCCGCACGGTCATGCTCCACAAGGGGTCCGACCTCCACCTGAAGGCGAACCTCCCAGGGATGATGCGCCTCCGCGGCGTCATCCAGAAGATGAACACCCCGGTGCTGACCCAGGAGCACCTGGAGAAGCTCATCTACCCCATCCTCCGCGAGAAGGACCGCAAGGTGCTGGAGGAGACCGGCGGGGCCGACTTCGCCCACGTCATCGGGAACGACGAGGCCCGCTACCGGGTGAACCTGTTCAAGCAGCGCGGCCGGTTCGCCGTCGTGGCCCGGCTGGTGAACCAGAGCATCCCGTCGTTCGCCGACCTGGGCCTCCCCGACTCCATCGAGACGCTGTGCCACTACGAGCAGGGGATGGTGCTGCTGGCCGGCGTGACCGGGTCGGGCAAGAGCACCACCATCGCGTCGATGCTCGACTACATGAACGCCAACGAGGCGCTCCACATCCTCACGATCGAGGACCCGATCGAGTTCGTGTTCACCGACAAGATGTCGATCATGAACCAGCGCGAGGTGTTCCTCGACGTGTCCGACTGGCACACGGCGCTCAAGCACGCCGTCCGCGAGGACCCGGACATCATCCTGGTCGGCGAGATGCGCGACGCCGAGACGTTCGAGGCGGCCGTCCACGCGGCCGAGACCGGGCACGTGGTGTTCGGCACCATCCACGCCTCGAACGCCTACAGCACGATCGACCGCATCCTCGGCCTGTTCCCGCCGAGCCAGCACGGGGCGGTCCGGCAGTCCATGGTGTTCAACCTCAAGGCGGTGGTGGCCCAGAAGCTCATCCCGTCGATCAAGCCGGGCAAGAGCCGGGTGCCCACGAACGAGATCATGATCGTCAACCCGACGATCCGCGACCTGATCCTGAAGCACCGCGACGAGAAGCTGCTGGACGCGATCCGCTCGTTCTACAACGAGGGGATGATGGACTTCAACGAGAACCTCCGCCAACTCGTCGAGCGCGGCGACGTGGACAAGTCCACGGCGCTGGAGTTCAGCCCGAACGCCGACCAGCTGAAGATGATGATCAAGGGGATCAAGGTCGCCACCTCGGGCCTGGTGTGACCATGGACACGACCCGCCACGAGTCGAACCGCCGCTTCTACGACCGGATCGCCGGCGCGTACGACCTCATCGCCGACGCCAACGAGCGCGCCGCCCGCCGGGCCGGCGTTGCGGCGCTCGCAGTCGGGCCAGGCGAGACGGTGTTGGAACTCGGCTTCGGCACCGGCAACGAGGTGCTCGACCTGGCGGCGCTCGTCGGCCCGACGGGCACCGTCGCCGGCATCGACGTGTCGCCCGGGATGCTCGCCGTCGCGCAGGGAAAGGTCGCGGCCGCGGCACCCGCCGCCAAGGTGAACCTGCGGGTCGCCGACGCGCGGGCGCTCCCCTTCGCCGCGGCGACGTTCGACGCCGTGTACACGAGCTTCACGCTCGAACTGTTTCCCCTCGACGACATCCCGGTGGTACTGGCCGAGGTCCGCCGGGTGCTGAAGCCCGGCGGGCGGCTCGCGGTGGTGTCGATGGCGACGGTGCGGCCGGGGCACCCGGTCAGCGCGCTGGAGCGGACCTACGTCTGGATGCACCGCCACTTCCCGCACCTGGTGGACTGCCAGCCCATCGACACCGACGGGCTCGTCGCCGCGGCCGGGTTCACGGTGGCGACGGTCGCGGACCGGGAAATCTGGACGATGCCGGTCCGCGTCGTCACCGCCCGGTCACCGGGCGAGTGACAGGCAGACC
This sequence comes from Gemmataceae bacterium, assembly GCA_046350095.1. Taxonomy (GTDB): domain Bacteria; phylum Planctomycetota; class Planctomycetia; order Gemmatales; family Gemmataceae; genus Urbifossiella. Next base: position 356,531 of record JAXMBA010000004.1, on the reverse strand, counting down.
ACCTCGCGGTCGTTCCGCACGAACACGCACCTGTTCGCGTAAGCCGGGTGGACCCACACCACCTTTCGCCCCGCGCCGGCCATCGTGTTCGTCGGCTCGATCACGGTCGCCCGGTCGATCTCCTCGTAGCCGGCCTTCGTCAGCTTGGCGATGATCAGGTCGCCCTGCTCGTTGAACAGGAAGTAGCGGCCGGCCTGCGGCGTCAGGAAGGCGTTGCTCCACCGCTCGCTCCCGGCCGGCTCGTCGCTCGCGGCCACCTTCGCCGGGGTCCGCTTGCCGCGGGTCGCCTGCATCGTCTCCCACAGGCGCTTGCCGCTCGAAATCTCCAGGCCGCGGAGCTGGCCGTAGCTGCACACGCCGTACGCGGTGTCGCCGTCGATCGCCGGCGTCGGCATGATCGAACTCAGGTCCGTCGTCTGGCTCGCCTGCTCGCCCTTCGCCTTGCTCTTCCACACCACGTCGGCCCTGTCGGCCCCGACCTTCAGGAACATCGACCCGTTGTAGAACGACGTGACGAACAGCCCGTCGGCGCCCACCTTCCGCGGCATCGGGGCGGTGAGGGCGAGCTTCACGTCGAAGTCCTGCTTCCACAGCCGCTTCCCGGTCGCGGGTTCGAGCCCGACGACGGCCTTGCTGTGCCAGACGATGATTTGCCGCTTGCCGCCGAATTCGTGGGCGACCGGCGCGCTGTAGCCGAAGTCGCCGGCGACACTCTGCGACGCCCAGACCTCCTTGCCGGTGTGCTTGTCGAACGCGATCACCATCCGGTCGTTCGTCCCGCCCACGAGGCAGACGAGCGTGTCGCCCTCCACGAGTGGGTGTGCCGCGTGTCCCCAGATTTGCGTGCCGGCCCCGTAGTCGCGGATGAAGTTCTTGGCCCACACCAGCTTCCCGGTCGCGGCGTCGAGGCAGCGGAGGTCGCCCATCGCCCCGAGCGCGTACACCTTCCCGCCGTCCACCGTGGCGTTGGCACGCGGCCCGCCGGGGTAGCCGATCCGGTACTCGACCGGGTAGGCGTCGGCCCACAGCTCCTTGCCGGTGGCGGCGTCGCGGCACACCAGCCGTTCCTCGCCGCGGAACTCGCCCTTGGCGAAACCGCCGTCCGGCAGCTTGTCCTTCGGCATGAAGTCGGGGACGTAGACCCTCCCGGCGGCCACCGACGGGCCCGAGTAGCCCGGCCCGCACGGCTGCTTCCACAGCACCTTCGGCCCGCCGGCGGGGAACCGGTCGAGGACGCCGTCCTCGCGCCAGACGCCGTCGCGCTGCGGCCCCATCCACTGCGGCCAGTCGTCGGCGCGGGCGGCGGTCGCCGCGAGGAGTGCGACCAGAGCGAGAGCGAGGCGCATGGGGCTTCCTTCGGTGAGTGGGGTCGGCCCCGGGGATACCGGCGAGACCCGCCCGGCTTACCGTCCCGTTGAACCGCGCCGGGTGCGGCCTTACAGTAACCTATCGTCCGCCCTGCCGGCGGCCCGCACGACGACCCCCGGACGGTGACTCGATGTTCGAAGGCATTACCAAGTCGCTGACCGAGGCGTTCAAGAAGTTCCGCGGCGGCAAGCTCACCGCCGACAACGTCCGCGACGGCCTCCGCGAGGTCCGCCGGGCGTTCATCGAGGCCGACGTCAACTACGACGTGGTCACCGACTTCATCGGCCGCGTTGAGGCGAAGGCCGTCGGCCAGGAAGTCCTGGCCCGGGTCAATCCGTCCGACCAGATCATCAAGATCGTCCACGACGAGCTCGTGGCCACGATGGGGCCGGTGGACCCGAAGATTCCCCAGCGCGCCGACCGCCCCGTCGTGCTGATGCTGTGCGGCCTCCAGGGCGCGGGCAAGACGACTACCGCCGCCAAGCTCGCGCTCACGCTCCAGTCCCGCGGCCGCAAGCCGCTCCTCGCCGCGGCCGACTTGCAGCGCCCGGGTGCCGTCGAGCAGCTGCGGACGCTCGGCGCGCAGATCGGCATTCCCGTCTACTCCGAAGCCACGAACCCCGTGGACGTGTGCCGCAACGCCGTCGCCGAGGCGAAGCGGACGCTGTGCGACTCCGTCATCCTCGACACCGCCGGCCGGCTGCAGATTGACGACGACCTGATGGCCGAGCTGCAGCGGATCGACAAGCTGGTGAAGCCGGACGAGTGCTACCTCGTCGTGGACGCGATGATCGGCCAGGAGGCGGCGAACGTCGCCAAGGCGTTCAACGACGCGCTCGAGCTCAACGCCTGCATCCTGACCAAGCTCGACGGCGACGCCCGCGGCGGCGCCGCCATGTCGATCAAGGGCGTGACCGGCGTGCCGGTGAAGTTCATCGGCGTCGGCGAGAAGGTGGACAAGCTCGAAGACTTCGTGCCGGAGCGGATGGCCGGCCGGATCATGGGCCAGGGCGACCTGATGGGGGTGGTCGAGAAGATCGCCAGCATCCAGTCGCAGGTGTCCGAGGAGGAGCTGAAGAAGCAGCAGGAGGCGCTCACCAAGGGGCAGTTTACGCTCGACATGTTCCGCCAGCAGTTCGCCACCATCGCCAAGATGGGGATGAAGGACATGCTCGGCCGGATGCCGGGGATGAGCGAGATGATCCCCGAGGGCGAGGACCCCGAGGAGGCGCTGAAGCGCGTCCAGGGGATGATCGACAGCATGACGAAGAAGGAGAAGGCCGACCCCGACATCATCGACACCCCGCGCCGCCGCCGCATCGCCAAGGGGGCCGGCGTGGAGCCGCACGAGGTGAACCAGTTCCTGAAGCAGTTCGAGCAGGTGCGGTTCCTGATGAAGCAGATGGCGAGCATGTCGATGTGGCAGCGGCTGAAGATGGTGACGGGCCTGGGCAAGGCGGGGGCGTTCATGCCCGGCGGCATGGACATGCTGAAGACGAAGGGCGACACCGGCACCCGCAAGAGCGCCAAGCAGCGGGCCGAGGAGCGTAAGAAGAAGAAGAAGAAGCGGTAGTAGAGTTAGCTGAAAGGAACGGCGCCCTGAATCCGTCACGAGTTGTCCCCCGATGGAATTCGTGACTTCCGGCCTTGGCGATAGACTACGTCGTGAACTCCGCCGGGCAGCGAGGGTTGATATCGCTGTTGCTTACTTCAACCCTGACCCGCAAACGCTCCAGGCATTGCAGCGTGTCCCACGCTTGCGTCTCTTGGTTTCAGACGATTTCGAAATCAACGACCCTGACAGCCTTCAGGCGCTCGATTCCCGATCGAACTACATCCGGGCTGTCTCGGCGGAATTGCATGGCGGTAACCTGCACGCAAAGGTCTATCTGATCGAACGAAAAGATGGCACGAATTGGGCGATGGTTGGCTCGGCTAACCTGACACGACCTGGTCTATGCTCGAATCAGGAGGCGTGTGTCATTCTCGATGAACGCGACACGACCGATACTGACGCGCTCGTAGATATCCGCACCTGGATCGGGAGATCGTTAGGGCGACATTTCGATCCCATCGACTTCGCACTCGCAAGGGCGATCTTTACGAATCGAAGCAGACGGATCGGGATAGGAAGTGGAGTTGCGAGTACCCAGCCCGATGCAACCTATTGGGGCTTGAAACCCGGCGAGTGTGGCGAGTACTGGAATCATTTCCTCGCCGAGAGCGTCATTGCGATGGGTTGGGAACCGATGCCCGACACGTCCACAATGAGCCATGAACAGATGCTATCGGCGTATCGCGTCCATTGGCCCAGCGCGAGCGATCAATCTGTTTACGGTAATGTTGGACAGATTCGACGGTTCACTCAAGAGATGTCCTCGGGTCAACTCGTGTTACTGTGTGGCCGATACGATTCAACTGGTGGCGTAGATCGTGATGTCTACATATACGGTATCGCACGCACATTGGATGTTGGAGGCCGTTGCTATTTCTATGACCGCCGATCACGTTGGTGGCACTTCAAACGCCACGCTGCGATTCAGCGAATCTGTGAGCCACTTCCTCGAAGCTTGGTAGCAAGAGCCTTGGACTGTTGGGCGTTTGTTCCGACAATCATCGAACTCGACCGGCCTGGCTTCTTGCGGTTGGAGCGCGTCTTGAGAAGTAGACTCGGGATTGTCGTCTCGGTCTGATTCACGCTACTCGCTGTTGCCGCAGAAATGGCTGACGTCAAAGCACGTTTCTATCGTTTCTGGAACACAACACGGCCCCCGACTACTGTCATCTCCACGCGCGTCGTTGCGATGGTGTTCCGCTCCGAAGGGTCGAGGATGTCGCGCGAGAGTACCACCAGATCGGCGTACTTCCCCGGCCGCAGCGTGCCGCGGTCGGTGTCCTGGTGCGCCCCGTAGGCGCTCCCCCAGGTGTACGCCCGCAGCGCCTGCTCGGCGGTGATCGCCTGCTCGGGGAACCAGCCGGTCGGGTGCTTGCCGTCGAGGGTGCGCCGGTTCACGGCCGCGTCGATCCCTTCCAGCACGGTCAGCGGCGCCACCGGCCAGTCGGACCCGAACGCCAGCACGGCCCCCGCGTCGAGCAGCGACTTGTAGGCGTACGACGACGCGCACCGCTCCTTGCCGATCCGCCCCTCCGCCCAGCGCCCGTCGTCGACGACGTGGTACGGCTGCATCGACGCGACCACCGCCAGCTCCTTGAACCGCCGGTAGTCCTGCGGGCGGAGGTGCTGGACGTGCTCGACCGTGAAGCGCCGGTCGCGTGGGCCGTTCTCCTTCGCGACTTGCTCGTAAATGTCGAGCAGCACCGCGTTGGCCTCGTCGCCGATCGCGTGGGTCGAGACGGACAACCCGGCCCGGTCGGCCTGCTTGACCATCGCCTTCAGCGCCTCGGGCTGGGTCACGAACACGCCGGTGTTCGTCGGCTGGCCGACGTAGGGGGCGAACATCTTCGCGGTGCTCGACCCGAGCGACCCGTCCACGAAGAACTTGATCCCGCCGAGCCGGAGGAAGGCGCTGCCAAAATTGTCCTCGACGCCGAGCCGCGTGAAGTCCTGCCGCCCGCCGCCCGGCCAGTGGAGGTCGAGGCGCGCGGTCATGCGCCCGTCGCGCGCCAGGCGCTGCAGTACGCGGAACAGGTCCCGGCTCCCGGACATGTCCTGGGCGCTGGTGATGCCGTTCTCGGCCAGCGCCCGGAACGCCGCGAGCGACGCCTCCTGAATCTCCGCCTCGCCCGGCTCGGGGATCAGCCGGTCCACGAGGTCCATGGCGTTGTCCTTCAGGACGCCCGACGGGGTCTTGCCGTCCGCGAGCCGGTCGATCACGCCACCCGCGACCTCTTTCGTCTCGGCCGTGACGCCGGCAAGCTTCAACGCGGCCGAGTTGGCGAGGGCCATGTGGCCGTCGTAGCGGCGGATGAAGACCGGCCGGTCCTTGACGTACTTGTCCACGACCGCCGCGGTCGGGAGCGTGCCGTTGAACGTGCGGTCGTGGTCCCAGTTGCCGCCGAGAATCCAGCGGTCGCGCGGCGTGTTCTTGTCGAACTCTTGGAGCCGCCGGCCGAACTCCGCCTCGTCCTTGGCGTCCTTCAAATCGACCCGGCTGAGCTGCTGCCCGCCGCTGAGGAAGTGGAGGTGGCTGTCGTGGAAGCCGGGTACGACACGCTTCCCGCCCAGCCGGATCACCCGCGTCTTCGCGCCGATCAGCGGGGCCAGCTCGGCGTCGGTCCCGACGGCGAGGATGCGATCGCCCCAGACCGCCAGCGATTGAACTTCCGGCCGGTCCGCCTCGCCGGTCCAGATCCTCCCGCCGACCAGCACGGCATCCGCCTGGACCGGTGGGGCTGCCGGCACCTGGCTGGGGGCGACGAGACACGGCAGGAACACGACGAATGCGGTCATCAGTTAACGCCTCGGGGGACGGTCGCGCCTGGAGTCGGGATCACTTCGCCACGAACGTGAGCGACCCGGCGTGCTTCACGTCGGCGGGCAGGTTCCCCCACGCGGCCACCGTGAACCCCTTGGGGAAGACGAGTTTGCCGGCTTCGATGCGGTAGGCGTTGTCCGACTCGTAGCGGGCCATTTCCTTCTCGAAGGCGCTGGTCTTCTTGGCCATCTCACCGGCCCGCACCACCCGCAGGTTCGCCCCCGACTTGCCCTCGGTCAGTTCGTACCGCGCGTCGGCCGGCTGGAGCACGACCTCGGCCTGCCCGGCCTTCGACAGGTCGAAGCCGAGCATGACCTTGCCCTTCGGCAGCAGCTTCCCGGTCGCGTTCTTGTCGGGGACGAACTTCATCACGAGCCGGTACTCGCCCTCGTCCGCGAACCACGGCTTGGCCTTCACCATGCCCTCCGTCACCCAGCCGTTCTTGGGTAGCGTGGCGAGGGCTTCCGCGTGCGGCGGGAGTGACTTGTCCTGGCCGGCGGACGGGCCGGCGAGGACGGCGGCGGCGATCAGCAGGGCGACGGGGCGAGTCATCGCGGGTCTCCTGTTTCGGGGTTCGGCCGAACCCCGAACCGCAGACTACATCACCGGGTGGGTTGGGTCGCGTCAATAATCCGATTCCGGCCGACGCATTTTCGCCCCCACGCTGGCCGCTCCGTCGCCCGCCCGCTATCACAACCGTTCCTGGTGAACCGCCGCCTTGTGGGGTCTCGCGCCGTGGCAGTCCGCATCCGTATGAAGCAGATGGGCCGGACGCACCGGCACTACTACCGCATCGTGGCCATCGACGGCCGCCAGCCACGCGACGGCCGGGCCATCGAGGAGCTCGGCTCCTACGACCCGCACGTGCCGGACGCCGACAAGTCGGTCACCCTCCGCCCGAGCCGGATCAAGTACTGGCAGAGCGTCGGGGCGAAGGCGTCCGAAAACGTCGAGGCCATCCTGCGGAAGCACATGGCCCGGTGGGAGACGCTGGAGGCCGAGGCGGCCGCGAAGGCCGAGGCCGCCAAGAACGCCCCGCCGGCCCAGTAAGGCACCATGGCCGCCGTCCGCTTCGACGTCCTCACCCTGTTCCCGGGGATGTTCGACAGCTACGTCCGGCAGAGCCTCCTCGACGACGCCATCACGGCCGGGCTCGTCGAGGTCCACGCCTGGAACATCCGGGACTGGACCGAGGACAAGCACAGCCGCGTGGACGACCGCCCGTTCGGCGGCGGCCCCGGGATGGTGCTGATGGCCCAGCCGGTGGTGGACGCGGTCGAGGCCGTGCGGGCGAAGGCCGAGCCGCCCGGCGCCCTGGTGATGCTCACCCCGGCCGGCGAGCGGCTGACGCAGCGGGTGGTCGAGCAACTGGCAGCGGAGCCGCGGTTGCTCCTGCTCTGCGGGCGCTACGAGGGGTTCGACGACCGCATCCGGCAGGTGCTGAAGCCGCGCGAGATTTCGGTCGGCGACTTCGTGTGCAACGGCGGCGAAGTCCCGGCGATGGTGGTGATCGACGCCGTGATCCGGCTCGTGCCCGGGGTGCTCGGCGACGCCGCGAGCGCGGCCGACGAGAGCCACAGCGAGGACGGCCGGATCGAGTACCCGCAGTTCACCCGGCCGCGCGTGTACCGCGGGCTGGAAGTGCCCGAGGTGCTGCTCGGCGGCAACCACGGGGCGGTGGCGAAGTGGCGGAAAGAACAAAGCGACCAGCGTAGCAGGAACCCGAGGCCATGAACGCTCCCCACATCCGGCTCGTCGAGGAGCCGCAGCTGAAGTCCGACGTGCCCGACTTCCGCGTCGGCGACACGATCGAGGTCCACCAGAAGCTCCTGGACGGCGCCAAGGAGCGCGTCCAGGTGTTCGAGGGCACCGTCATCGCCCGCCAGAACGGCGGCGTCCGCGAGACGATGGTCGTCCGCCGCATCGTGCAGGGCGAGGGCGTCGAGCGCATCTTCCCGATCCACTCGCCCCGCGTCGCCAAGATCGTGGTGAAGAAGGCCGGCAAGGTCCGCCGCGCCAAGCTCTACTACCTCCGCGACCGCGTCGGCAAGGCGACGAAGGTCAAGGACGACGTGAAGCGGCAGGCCACCATCGACGCCAACCTCAAGGCCGCCGCGCTCGCCGACGCCAAGGCCGCCCAGGAGGCCGCCGCCAAGGTGAGCACCGAGGGCGGCGTGTCCAAGTCGGCCGCCAAGAAGAAGGCGAAGAAGGAGGCCGAGAAGGCCGCCGCCGCGAAGAAGAAGTAAGCCGTGTTCGCCCCGCGGCCGTGGTGGCGGCGCTGGTTCGGCCGCCGCTCCGAGCGCGCGGCCGCCCGCTTCCTCCGCGGCCTCGGCTACCGGGTCGTCGCGGCGAACGTCGCCGACCCGGCCGGCGAGATCGACCTGATCGCCCTCGACGGCGACACGGTCGTGGTGGTGGAAGTCCGCAGCACCGCGACCGACGACTGGGAACGCACCGCCGCCTCCGTGGACCTCCGCAAGCAGCGGAAGATCACCGGGGCGGCGGTCCGCTTTCTCGCCCGCCGCCGGCTGCTGGAGGGCGTCGCCGTCCGGTTCGACGTGCTCGTGCTATGCTGGCCGCCGGCCGCGCGCGAACCCGTGGTGCGTCACTTCCTTCACGCCTTCGAGGCCACCGGCCGCTTCCAGTTTCACGGCTAGAATTGCATTATCGCAGCCCTCCGGCGCGTCAGGCCGGGGCGCAAGCCCCGTTGGTCGCTTGATGCCCGACGGGGCTTGCGCCCCGGCCTAACGGGCTACCGGCCGGTTCCCGCACCACGGAACATCCATGCCCCTTTCCGCCGACGAGCAGTTCGACCTCCTCACCCGCGGCGCCGCCCACATCGAGAAGGCCGACGAGCTCCGCAAGAAGCTCGCGTCCGGCCGGCCGCTGCGCGTCAAGTACGGCATCGACCCCACCGGCTTCGACGTCCACCTCGGCCACACGGTGCCGCTGCGGAAGCTGAAGCAGTTCCAGGAGCTCGGCCACACCGCGGTGCTCATCATCGGCACCGCCACGGCCGCGGTCGGCGACCCGAGCGGCCGCGACTCCTCCCGCGCCGGCCTCACCCCCGAGCAGATCGAGACGAACGCCGCCACCTACCTCGAACAGATCGCCAAGGTCGTGGACGTGAGCAAGGCCGAGGTGCGGCCGAACGCCGACTGGTTCAACAAGTTCGGCTTCGCCGACATGCTGAAGCTGCTCGGCAGCACGACGGTGCAGCGGATGCTCGAGCGCGACGACTTCTCGAACCGCATCAAGTCGGGCACGCCGATCTACCTGCACGAGTGCCTGTACCCGCTGATGCAGGGGTGGGACAGCGTCGAGATCAAGGCCGACGTGGAACTGGGCGGCACGGAGCAGCTGTACAACCTGATGGTCGGCCGCGACCTGCAGCGGGCGGCGGGGCAGGAGCCGCAGGTGTGCCTGACGATGCCGATCCTCCGCGGCACCGACGGCGTGAAGAAGATGGGCAAATCGGTCGGCAATTACGTGGCCCTGAACGAAACGCCGGCGGACCACCTCGGCAAGACGATGAGCATTCCCGACGACCTGTTGCGGGAGTGGTTCACGCTGCTGTCCGACCGCCCGCCGGCCGAGATCGACGCGCTCCTCGCCGGCAATCCGAAGGAGGCGAAGAAGGCTTTGGGGGCCGAAATCGTGCGGCAGTACCACGGGGCCGCCGCAGCTGAGACGGCGTTGGCCGACTGGAAGAAGCAACGCGAGGACCGCACGGGCGACCCGGAGGTCATGCCGGAGTTCACCGTCCCCGCCGCGGACGTGGTGGACGGGGCCGTAGGCGCGATCAAGCTGATCGTGCTGGCGAAGTTCTGCGCGAGTAACGGCGAGGCGCGGCGGAAGATCGAGGAGGGGGCGTTCAACTACGGCCCCGACCGGACGAAGCCGGCCGACCCGAAGGCGACGGTGCCGGTGTCCGACGGCCTGGTCGTCCGCCTGGGTCGCAAGGTGGCGCGGGTCCGGTTAGGGTAATGGTCAGTCGAGCCAGTTCTCGAACCGCAGCCCGGGGATTTGCTCGAAGTCCTGGCGGTTGGCAGTGAGGAAAAGCGCGGGCCGCGTCATGGCGATGGCGGCGATCTTGCGGTCGCTCGCGCCGATGTGGATGCGGCCGAAGGTCGAGAAGAGAGCCGCGGCGGGCGTGTCGAACGGGGCCAACGCGAAGTTGACGAAGAAGCCGAACAACTTCCCCAACTCGCGGTACGGGCCGATCTGGCGGAGTGGGTTCCGCTCCTTCGCAATGCTGGACATCCACCCCCGCATCGACTCCTCGACGTTTACGATCGTCGTCCCGATCGGGCCGTGGGTCGCGGTGGCCGTCCGCAACCGCGTGCGGAGGCGCTCGGCCCGGTCGGTTTCCGGCAGTTGCAAAATGGTGAGGTGGTCGGTGTCGAGGAGTATCATCCCTCGTCCCCGTTCTGCGCCGCCCGCCGCTCGGCGTCCTTGAACGCCTTCATCTCGGCCTGCATGGCCCGGAACGACTCGGTGTCCTCGAAGGTTCCGACCACGCTTTCCCAGTCGCCGCGCGCCGGAATGTACCCGCCCTTGAGGCCGGCCAACTCGCGCTCGACCACCGCGAGACGCGCGGCGAGCGACTCCAGGGTGATTTCCGGCATGACAACCCTCCAGCAACAGTAGCCGCATTTTACTCGGTATCCGGTCGTGGGCATAGCTGGTCGGATTGCGGTAGGATGATTGGTGACCCGATCGGAGGCCGTAGATGCCGCTCCACGACTGGACCGACCGTTCCGGCTGGGAAGGGCTACACACCTTCTGGATGACCGAGATTGTCCGCCAACTCCGCCCCGAATTGCCGCCGGGGTTCCGCGCGGTCATCGGGTCCGTCCCTTTCGTCGCCCTCGACGCCCTCGACGCCACGCCCGCGAAGCCCGACGTGGCTGTGACGAACGGCACGGGTCACCACCCGTCGCCGACGCCGGGCGCGGGTACGCCGGAACCGGACGTGGAAGTCGCGGTCGCCACGCTGGATGAAGAACCGACCCTGACGATCGAGTGGAACGGCCGGCTGGTGGCGGCCGTGGAACTGATCTCGCCGCGGAACAAGGACCGCCCGGCGGCCCGCGAACACTACGCCAACCGCTACCTCAGCTACCTCCGCGGCGGGGTCCACCTGCTGCTCGTCGATGTCCACCGGCGGCCGGTCGGGTTCTCGTTCGCCCAGCTGATCGCCGCCGGGCTCGGCGAGGAACTCCCGGCGGCTCCGGCCCCGTCAGTCGTGAGCTACCGCGTGGGTGCGGCGGCGGCGTTCGGGGGGCGGATGCTCGGCGTGTGGCAGCAACCGCTCGTCGTCGGCGAGCCGCTGCCGCGGATGCCGCTCGCGCTGACGCCGGAAGTGTCCGTGATGGTCGATCTGGAGCCGACGTACATGCGGGCGGCGGCCGACAGCTACGTGGAGTGAAGAAAGGCATTGGCAGCGGCGAAGCTGAGTATGCCGCCGATCGAGAAGCTCAGCAGCTGCGACCGATGACGCCGAGAGTCACGAATCGCTGAAGAGGCGGTAGTCTGCTAGAACGCGGGGTTCGGCGTCACCCGCACGGCCCTCACTTCCTCCAGCTCACTCGCTACCGCCTGCGGTTTGGTTTTGCTGATAGACGGATGCTGCGGTCGCTGGAATCAGTCCCGACATATAATTTGCAGCCGTTGGAAGCTCCATTTGAGCCACTGTGGTGATGTCGGACGCAATTTGATCGAGGAAGGTTGCTAAGGCCCAATCGCCTGCAAGACCCTCGACACGCCCATTGTCTCGAGACCGAAAGCGATAGACGGGCGGATCAAGAAGCAACGCCCCATCCAAGTCAGTGGCAGCGTCAAATCTCTCGTCGAATGCCTCGACGGTTTTCCATCCCGAGTACCCGACACAATAACAAGGAATGTCGGGCCGAATTGTCGGAGACTTTGACATCAACTGCTGCAAGGCACCTTGCACAGAATCAATTGACTTCTGCATCTCATCCGAGGTTTGTTCGCCCGTCGCCTTTGCATGATCGTTGACAATTCTCAAAGTTTCGGCAAGATCCTTCAGCAGGGTTAGGCGATTGCGCCTTCGCAATTGCTTGACTTTTTCGGCCGTCGCCAGAATCTCATCCCACTGGCTCATCAGATTTGATTTGATCTCGATAACAGCAGCAACGCCCTCAACGACGTAGAGGCGCGGCCCTTCTGGGTGGACAGGTAGGCTGTACCAGTATGGGGACTCAACCACAATGTCCACTTGTCCGCTTCGCATGTTGTCGGAAGAGGTGATATCGCCTGTGCCGAATCTGTATGCTGGGGAAAAGACTTGGGTCAGAAAAGACTTTACAAACACTTCCCGTTCGTTTCCTTTTGTGGCCGCACTGAGATCCATGCCCGCTGCAAACGATGCGAGCATCGATTTTCTGATCCCCGCCAATCTGGCTTCAAGGTACTTGTTAACGACGAATGGCACTTCAACAGTCGTCGCCATGATTGGCACCCATATTGCATTCGTAACCGAAGGAAAAGCACGCCGCGGCCCTGATCGCTCTGCGTCGCAAATCGGTTGTTCCCTTTACGGCAAGCATCGCCGCAGGGCATCTTCTGGCTTATCACACTGTGTCACTCGCCCGAAATCTCCGGGACCGAACAAGTGATTAGTACGCGTGGGGCGGAGAGCCCGATCGTGCGCGATTTCGGCTCGCCGGCCGAAAGAAACCCTGCAATTTGCGATCTGCCGCCGTTGCTCCGCGCATCCTAACACACGAAACACCACTATGCGCCGTCCGGCTCTGCGCCACCTAGTAGCCGGTCGGTCGTGCTCTTCACAACTCGCCCGCCACGGTTCAAGGTGTGCGTGTGAATCATCGTGGACGACACGTCCGCGTGGCACAACAGATCCTGAATCGTCCTGCTGTCCTGACCCGTCCTCCATCCGGAGGGAGGCGAAGGTGTGGTGTACCGCCTCGCCAAGTCGTGTTACGAGTCCTCGTTCCGGAGGTCGTAGTGCCGCATCCGTTACGCCGGCCGCGGACGGTGGAGCAGCCGAGGGGGTGGGACGGTCGTCGCGTCCGACATCGGTGCCGCTCTCCGCGAGTTTACACCACCGGAACCTCGCCGGGATGAGCGGCACTGTCAAGCGGCCGGGCGCACGATTTCTGTTCCCGCGCTGCCCACGATTGTGTCAACTCACAGAGGCGGGAGCGGCGGCAGGTCGTCGAGCCAGCTCCGATCCTGCGGCAGCTCGAAGCGGTACGGGTCGCCCTTCGTGCCGCGGCCGGTCCGCCCGACCAGCCCCTCCCGCCCCGCCCGGTGGAGCCAGTCGTACAGCTGCTGCGGCGACGGCGCCAGCCGGTCCTCGGGCCACGTCTCCAACAGGTCGCGGACGCTCGCCGCCGCCGGCCGGTCGGCCAGCAGCCGCCGCACCTCGTCCCAGTTCTCGCGGAACCGGGCGTCGGCGCCGTCGGCCACCACCCGGAACTCCGGCGTCCCCACCACCCACTCGTACACCACCGACTCCGGCGCCGACGGGTGCCGCGACCGCACCGTCAGCCGGCGGCGGTTGGCGTCGGACGCGAGCCGGCCGCACCCGCCCAGCTCGGCGATCACGTCCACGTAGCCGAGCAGGGCGCCGCTGCCGCGGGACGTGCTGCCGGCCTCGCTCTCCTTCCGCCGCGGGTGGTGGAGCACCAGCACCGCCGTCCCCCCGACGGCGAGGCGGCGGAGCGGGCGGAGGAAGTTCAGGAACGTGCCGGCGTGGCTCTCGCTCGCCCCCGGCAGGAAGGCGGCGAGCGTGTCCACCACGAACAGGTCGAGCGGCCCCTCCTTGCGGTCGGCCTCGGCCTCGGCCACGAGGGCGTCCCAGTCGGCCGGCGACGGCACCCCGGGGAACGGCCGCGACACGAGCCCGGCGCGGCGGCCGCCGGGGATGACGGCCCGCCGCTCGGCCCAGTGGGCCGGCGCCTCCTCGGACACGATCAGGGTGGCGGCCGGCGTGGTGTCGCGGCCGAGGAACGGGCGGCCGGTGTCGAGGGCGTCGAGGAGGCCGGCGAGCAGGGTGGTCTTGCCGGACTTCCACTCGCTGGTGAGGAGGGTGATGTCGCCACGGGCGAGGAGGCCGTGCCACACCCACTCGACGGGGTGGGTGGTGGTGGCGTCGACGGAGCCCAGCGGGACGGGCTTGTAGAGGAGGTGTGACATGGGGGATATCCTCAGACGCGCGTCGATGTGACGCGGTGACATGTTTCCGCGACCCGGTGGGGGTGGCGGCCGAAACAATAAGGTGATTAGCAAAATTCTAGGGCACAGTTTGGGTCGGAATGGTGGGCCGGATCATGCGGTCGTACAGGAGGTCCATCAGATGTTCCCCGCGGTGGTTGTACCGGAACTCGTACTCGGCCAGGTACAGCGGGAAGTTCCCCGAGTCCACCCCGTGGACGTGCCGGTACAGCCGCTTGGCGAAACTCCAGAACCCCTCGATCCCGTTGATGTGCGCCCGCCCCACGGCGAACGCCTCCTGGTGGTTGACCGGGACGTGCTTGCCGTGCCGCTGGACATCGTTGTAGCTGGTGAACTCGTCGGTGTAGAACACCGACCCCTTGACCGTGGCCGCCTCGATCTTGGCCATCAGGGTCTCCTTCTTGCAGTCCGGGACGGCCACCGTGTACACCCGCCCGGCCCGCTCCAGGATGCCGAACACCGCGACCTTCCCGCCCGCCCCGCGGCCCCGCTTCCCCTTCCGCTTGCCCCCGAAGTACGACTCGTCGAGCTCCAGCTCGCCGAGCAGCGGTCGCTTCTCGTCGTCGGTCACGGCCTGGAGGGTGAGGCGGAACCGGGTGTACGCGGCGTAGGCCGTCGGGTAGCTGCACCGGACCACCCGGGCGGCGTGGTGGGCGGTCGTGCGGAGGGCGAACGCGCGGAGCAACTCCCACTCCGCCTTGCGCCGGTGGTAGCTCCACTTGGCCCGACACCCGGGGCACTGCCGCTGCCGCCCGGAGCTCCCGTGGGTGGCCCGGTGGCACCACCAACAAAGCTGACCGATCAGATGCCGTTCGTACTCTTCGAGGGTCATGGCAGCAGCCTATCTGCTGCCCTAGAATTTTGCTAATCACCAACAATAATCTCCGTTAAAGCGCGGCGAGGGGAGGTCAGTTGCGGCGGTTTGGCACGGGGGCTGCATTACTGGAGGTGGGCGGGGCATGAGAGTCTGGATCGAATGGGCGACGATCCAGACCCGTGCCCCGCCTTTTTTCGTTTTCGCAGCCGCACTTATGCGGCGATCCCCACGCAAACCAGCAATTACGACTCGAAGCCGTGAAACAACGGCCGGGCACGTTCGTCTTGTCGTGGGTGCCACGGCGGGTGCGTCGAGCAGTACACTGCCGAGACGTGGGAAGCTGACTGCCGAATCCGGCGCGTGTCACGAACCACGAGTTCGCGCGAGACACATCGCTCGTGCGGCGGTATGCTGGCGGCACCTTACACCGGGAGCCGTCATGGTTCGACCCCTCGTCCGGGCCGCCGCCGTCGCCGCGGTCGTCTGCAGCTTGGTGGCGGCGAGTGCCGTCCGCTCGCAACCCGCCGGGTCGAGCCCGCCGCCGACCCCGTACCAGACGGTGTTGAACGGCTTGAAGGCCCGCTGCATCGGCCCCGCGAACACGGGCGGCCGCGTCACCGACGTGGCGGTCGTGGAGAGCACGCCGGACACGTTCTACGTCGCCAGCGCCGGCGGCGGCGTGTGGAAGACGACCGACGGCGGCGAGACCTTCGCGCCGATCTTTGACGCACAGCCGACGCAGTGCATAGGCGCGGTCGCGGTGTGTCAGGGGAAGCCGGAGGTGGTGTACGTCGGCACCGGCGAGGGGAACCCGCGCAACAGCGTGTCGTGGGGGAAGGGCGTGTTCCGCAGCGCCGACGGCGGCAAGACGTGGAAGGCGTGCGGCCTGGAGAACACGCACCACATCGGCCGTGTCGTGGTTCACCCCACCGACCCGGACACGGCCTACGTCGCGGCCGTCGGCCACTTCTGGGGGCCGAACCCCGAGCGCGGCCTGTTCAAGACGACCGACGGCGGCAAGACGTGGGCGCACAGCCTGAAGCTCGACGACGACACCGGCGTGGTGGACGTGGCGCTCGACCCGGCCGACCCGAACACGCTGTACGCCGCGGCCTGGGGCGTTCGCCGTGACGGCTTCAGCGGGCCGAACCCCGCGAAGCAGACGAACGCGAAGGGCGGCCTGTTCAAGTCGCAGGACGCCGGCAAGACGTGGGACAAGATGACCGGCGGCCTCCCCGAGCGGGCCTACGGCCGCTGCGGCGTCGCGGTGTCACGGAAGGACCCGAATATCGTGTACGCCGTGGTCCAGACCGACAAGACGAAGGCGCTCACGAACGTCGGCCAGGTCGCCGAGCCGGGCGGCGACGCGAGCAACGGCGGCGTTTTCCGCTCCGCCGACCGCGGCAAGACGTGGGAGGTCGTGAACCAACTCGTGCCGCGGCCGTTCTACTACGGCCAGGTGCGCGTCGACCCCCAAGACCCCGAGCGGGTGTACGTGCTTGGCGTGTCGTTCCACTACTCGACGGACGGCGGCCGGCACATGAAGACGGCGCCGCTGGCCGGCGTGCACAGCGACATGCACGCCCTGTGGGTGAACCCGACAGACCCCAAGCACATGATCCTGGGCACCGACGGCGGTCTTTACGTCAGCAAGGACCAGGGGAAGAACTGGGTCATGAAGCGCGGCATGGTCATCAGCCAGTTCTACGGCGTGGCCGTGGACAGCCGGACGCCGTACCGCGTGTACGGCGGGTTGCAGGACAACGGCACCTGGGGCGCGCCCGTGTCCACCCCTTTCCCGGACGGCGTGACCGCGGCGGACTGGAAGCGGATCGGTGGGGCAGCGGACGGCTTCCAGGTGGCCGTGGACCGCGACGACCCGGACGTGATCTACCACGAAATCCTGTTCGGCGGCCTGAATCGCACGAACCTGAAGGGTCAGAAGGGCGACCAGACCAAGAAGATCCGCCCCGGCGCGCCGACGAACCAGCCGATGCCGGGCCAGCCGAACCAGCCCGCGGCCCCGAACCGGTTCAACTGGAACGCCCCGTTCATCCTGTCGCCGCACGACACGAAGGTGCTGTACTTCGGCAGCCAGTATGTGTGGCGCTCGTCGAACCGCGGAGACACGTGGACGAAGATGAGCCCCGACCTGAGCCGGGTGAAGGGTGCCGCCGCGAACGGCCGAACGATCCTGACAATCGCCGAGTCGCCGGTGAAGGGGCTGGTGCTGTGGGCCGGCACCGACGACGGGAACATCTGGGTGAGCAATCAGACGCGGAACAAGTGGGCGGAGGTCGGCCAGAACCTGGAGGACATCCCGAACGACCGGGCCATCTCGAAGATCGAGTGCGACCACAAAGACGCCGGCACCGCCTACGTGGCCATCGACCGGCACCGCAACGACGACACGAAGCCGTACATCGTCAAGACGACGGACTTCGGCGAGACCTGGGAGCCGATCGTGAAGGGGCTTCCGAACGGGGCCGTGGTCGGCGTCTTGCGGCAGTCGTCGAAGAACCCGGGGGTGCTGTTCGCGGGGACCGAGATGGGCCTGTACGTGACGCCGGACGGCGGCAAGAATTGGCACCAGCTCAAGAACACGGGCCTGCCGCCGGGCGTGCGCGTGGACGATCTAGTAATCCACCCCCGCGAGCGAGAGCTGGTGATCGGCACCCACGGCCGCGGTGTGTGGGTCATGGACATCGCGCCTCTGGAGCAGTTGACGGAGGAAGTGCTGGCCGCCCCGGCACACCTGTTCGCGGTTAAGCCGTCCGTGGCGGTGAAGCAGGTGCCGCGGCCGGC
Organism: Gemmataceae bacterium; assembly: GCA_046350095.1. Lineage (GTDB taxonomy): Bacteria > Planctomycetota > Planctomycetia > Gemmatales > Gemmataceae > Urbifossiella. Next base: position 338,879 of record JAXMBA010000004.1, on the reverse strand, counting down.
ACCGGCGAAGGGTGCGGAGCAACTCGGTAAGGCGTTCCCCGCCGCCAACCCGCCCCCGGGCGTGCCGGTGACGTTTTACCTTGGCAAGGGTGCGGCGAAGGCTGAGGTGACGGTCACGGACAAGACCGGCAAGTCGGTCGCGTCCAGAGCATTCGACAGACTGGCACCGGGCCTGCATACTTCGGCGCTGCCCACGCCCCCGGGCGAATACACGGTGACGCTCAAGGCCGCGGGGGCGACCAAGACAGGCAAGGCGGTCGTGACGAACGAAGGCGAGATGCCGACGGACGACCAGTAGGAACAGGTTGAGCACGCCGAGCCCGGGGGTCGTCGTCCCCGGGCTCGTTCGTTGACGTTGCCCACCCCCCGCCCGTCCGGTAGCTTCAACTTACGTCTACACTCGGAGTCTGCCGATGACCCCGCCGGCCCGCCTCAGCGTCGCCGCGATTGCCTTCCTGCTCGCCGCCGGCGTCGTCGCCACCGCCGTACCCCCCGAGCAGATCGACGGCCCCGCAGTGCCCCCGACGAAGGGTTCGGCGGAAGAGGCGCTGGCACAGGTGCAGATCGAGAAGGGGTTGAAGGTCGGCGTGTGGGCGGCCGAGCCGCTGATGGCGAATCCGGTGGCGTTCGCCTTCGACGAACGGGGCCGCGCCTACGTGGCCGAGACGACGCGGATGAACAACGGCGTGCCGGACACGCGGAGCCACATGAAGTGGCTCGACGAGGACCTCGCCAACCGCAGCACTGCCGACCTCACGGCGATGTACACGAAGCACAACTACAAGGGTTTTGAGAAGAACTCCGACCAACTGCGGGTGGTGTGGGACAGCACCGGGAAGGGACGCGCGGACAAGAGCGGAATTTTCTCCGGCGGATACAACCGCCCGCAGGACGGGCTCGCCGCCGGAGTCCTGGCCCGCCGCGGCAGCGTCTACTTCGCCTGCATCCCGGACCTGTACCGCCTCAAGGACACGAAGGGGACGAACGTCGCCGACCTGAAGGAGAGTCTGTTCACGGGCTTTGGCCCGACGGTGCAGTTCGTCGGCCACGACCTCCACGGCCTCCGGATGGGGCCGGACGGCCGACTGTACTTCAGCATCGGCGACCGGGGATTCGTCGTCACCACGAAGGAAGGGAAGCGGCTGAGCTACCCGAACACCGGGGCAGTCCTCCGCTGCGAGCCGGACGGGTCGAACCTCGAAGTCGTGCACATGGGCCTGCGGAACCCGCAGGAGCTGGCGTTCGACGACCTCGGCAATCTGTTTACATACGACAACAACTCTGACAGCGGCGATCGCGCCCGCTGGGTCGCGATCGCCGAGGGCGGCGACAGCGGCTGGCGCGGCGGCTACCAGTACGGCACGCTGTACCACCCGCCCGGCACGCCGCAGGGGAACCGCGGCCCGTGGAACGGCGAGAAGATCTGGCACGTCCCGGGCCCGAACGGCGAGCCGCCGGCCTACGTACTCCCGCCGCTGCTCCACTTCGGCAACGGCCCCGCCGGCCTGACCCACTACCCGGGCGTCGGCCTGAACGACAAGTACCGCGACTACTTTTTCGCGTGCGACTTCACCTCCAGCGCCGGTAACAGCGTTATTTGGGGTGTGTCGGTCAAGCCGAAGGGGGCGGGCTACGAGGTGGCGAAGCACGAGCCGTTCGTTCGCGGCATGGTGCCGACCGACTGCGAGTTCGGGCCCGACGGCGCGTTCTACTGGTCGGACTGGATCGGCGGCTGGAGCCCGACGGGGAAGGGTCGCATCTTCCGCGTCACCGACCCTGAGGCGATGAAGAACCCGGCCGTGGCGGAAGCCAGAACGCTGCTGGCCGCGGGTTTCGAGAAGCGCGACACGGCCGAGTTGCTCAAGCTGCTGGGCCACCCCCACCAGCAAGTACGCACCGAGGCCGGCATCGAGCTCGGTGCCCGTGGTGGGGACAACGCCGTGGCAAACGGGCTCACCGCTGTTGCCGCCTCGTCGAAAGACCGCTTGAGTCGCGTTCACGCAGTCTGGGCGTTGGGGATCGTCGGGCGGCAACACTCGCATGCGGTCGCGCGGCTCACCGGACTGTCGACCGATGCCGACGCCGAAATCCGCGCCCAGGTGTTCCGCACGCTGGGCTCGTTTCCGCACCTGCCGCACGTTCTCGCCTCCGTTCTCTCGCGCGGTTGCTCGGACGCCGAGCCTCGCGTGCGCGCGTTTGCGGCCGCAGCATATCGTCGTCTCGACCGCCCGATCGCCGGTATCACACCGGGGTCCGAAGCCCTACGCCTCGTGCCCCTTCTCGAACTGCTCAAGGCGAATGCCGACGCGGACGCCTACCTCCGACACTCGGCTGTGCTCGGGCTCGTCGGGCAGACCGCCGACTCGAACGAACTCGCGCGGATGTGGACGGCGATTCGCGAGCGATACGAAGTGCCGGCCGTGCGGCTCGGCGTGGTGCTCGCTCTCCGCCGACACCGCGGTTCGGAACTTGCCGGCTTCCTGACAGACGCGGACCCGAAGGTCGCCGCTGAGGCCGCCCGCGGCGTCTACGACGAGCGGGTCGCTGGCGCGCTCCCGGTGCTCGCGGCGCAGTGTGACACCAGCCGACCCGACCCGATCGCCTACCGGGCGTTGGCCGCGAACTACGTGCTCGGTACGCCCGACGCGGTCGGGCGCGTCGCGCGGTTCGCCGCCCGGACGACGGAGCCCGACCACCAGCGCGTGTTCGCCCTCAAGCTGCTTGCCGATTGGGCCAGCCCGCCGCGTCGCGACCCGATCACCGGCCTGACGCACGACCTGCCACGCCGGCCCGCCGAACCCGTTACCATGGCCCTCCGGCCGGTGCTCGCGGGCGTGTTCGCCGGGTCGGACGCCGTTCGAGCCGAAGCCACCCAGGTGACTGCCAAGCTCGGCATCACCGAAGTCGGCCCGCTCCTGACAGCCCTCGTCCGCGACGAGAAGGCGACGCCTGTCGACCGCGCCGACGCCCTATCGGCTCTGGTCGCCGTAAAGGCGGTAAACCTGCCCGAAATGACCGCCTACGCCCTGGCGTCGCCGGTGGCGCGACTCCGCGCCGCCGGCCTGACCGCCAAGGCGAAGGCCGACCCCGCCGCGGTGCTGCGCGACGTGCCGGGCCTCGTCCGTGATGACAAGACGAGCGTGGCCGAGAAGCAGGCGGCACTCACGATCCTCGGCAAGGCCGGCGAGTCGGCCGAGGGCGACACGCTCCTCGCAGAACTCCTGGCGACGGCGACTTCGGGGAAGGGGCAGCCGGACGTCTTGCTCGACGCGCTGGAGGCCGCAGAAGCGCGGGCAAAGGGGAAAGCCAAGCTGCACGCCCCGCTGCGTCAGGTAGTTTCGGGGTACCGAACCGCCGCGGGCAAGTCGCCCGACAAGCTCGCCCAGTGGGCCGAGACGCTCGCCGGCGGCGACGCCGCCAGCGGGCGGAACGTGTTCCTCAACAACAACGCCGTCTACTGCCAGCGCTGCCACCAGCTCGACGGCCAAGGCGGTCAAGTCGGCCCGCCACTAAACGGCATCGCCGCGCAACCCGGCAAGGACCGCCGCTACCTGCTGGAGGCCGTGGTTCTTCCGTCGGCCCAGATCGCCAAGGGGTACGAGACCGCAGTCGTAACGCTTGTCGACGGCCGCGTCGTGAGCGGCGTCGTGAAGGAGGAAACCAAGGAGCGGCTACGGCTCGTCACGCCCGAGAACCGCGAACTGGTGGTCCCGACCGGCGACATCGAAGCCCGCCGTACGGGTCCGTCCGCGATGCCCGACGACCTCCATCCCAAGTTGACTCGCCGGGAGCTTCGCGACCTCGTGGAATTTCTCAGTAGCCTCCGCGAAACCGCCCCGGCGGGAGGCCGCCCGTGAGTGTCCGGAATCAGAGAAGCGGGTCCGGGGCAGACGTGGACGACGTGATAGTTACGCGGACCGGAGAGTGAGGAGCGCGAGTTCCGGCGGGCTCCGAAATCGCATCGGGGCCGTGACCGTTCCGAGCCCGCGCGACACGTACACCTGCGTCGCAGGCGCCTGAACCAACCCCTTCAGGTACTTCTGCCCGTAACGGCTCGGCACGATCGGGGCGCCGAAGCCGGGCACGAATAACTGCCCGCCGTGGGTGTGGCCGCTGAGGACAACGCCCACACGATCGTCCCGCAATTTCTCGGCGAAGTCGGGGTTGTGGCTGACCACCAGACACGCATCGTCGGGGCGGGCGTCGCCGAGGGCGGATTCCAGGTGCGTCTTACCGCACCACAGGTCGTCCACCCCGGCGAGGCGGAAGCGGTGGCTGCCACGTTCGAGCCAAACGCCGGCGTTCGTCAACTCCATGATCCGAGACGACCGAAACCCGTCGCGCGACTCGGCGATGCCGTGCCAGTAGTCGTGATTGCCGAGCACGCCGAACACGCCGAGTGGCGCCTTCAGCCCGGTCAGCACCTCGAAGCACGGACCAATGTACCGCGCCTCTCGTGTCGAGTAGTCGCCGCCCAGTACAACCACGTCGGGTTGCAGCGCCAGCGTCGTGCGGACGATCGCGGTGACGTGGTCGAGATCCACGTACGGACCGTGATGGATGTCGGCGAGGAACGCGACGCGAAGGCCGTCGAACGCCTGCGGTAAACGCGGGACGCCCACTTCGGGCCGTTCGACGACGACCGCTCCCGCCTCGTACAGCCCGTAGCTGGCCCCGGCGACCGGGCCAACTACGCCGGCGGTGACGGCAGACTTGAGGAACGTGCGACGATCCATCGGCCGGTTGCTCCGCGGGCTGGGAACTGAGCTTAGCTAAGCAGGCCGCGGGCCGTGAAGCTAGATCAGGATCGGGCGAAGTGCAAGAAAAAGCGTCGGAATTCCGGTCAGTCGCGGGGTTCGAGCGCGGAAACGTGTTCACATCCGGAAACACCGGACGGGAGCTACTCTCCGACAGAAATGGAGTACGAGCGGGCGCGAAAGCGAAAGGCCCGCGGCGAGTCACCTCGCCGCGGGCCTTTACCACCGAGTTGGGGATCTAGGATTCGAACCTAGACTAACTGAGTCAGAGTCAGTCGTGCTACCGTTACACCAATCCCCAGCGGGTTCTGACTCAACGCGGGAATAATACCCCCGACCTCCCCAACCGGCAAGGTCGCCTTCGGTCGGCTGCAGCGGTATCCTCACTCTGCCTCCCCCGCCGCCGAGACACCCCCATGCGCCTCGCTGTCCTGCTCGTCGCCCTCGTCGCCGGGCTCGCCCCTGCACAGCCGGCGCCGAAAGCCGCGCCGAAGGACATCGTCGTCACGCCGGAAGCGCTCACCATTCACCGCGACGCCCTCCTCGTGGACGGCCATAACGACCTGCCGTGGGAGCTGCGGCAGAAGGACGGCCCCGCGTTCCGGTCGATCAACATCGGTGTGCCGCAGCCCCGCTTCCACACCGACATTGTGCGGCTGACGAAGGGGAACGTCGGCGTGCAGTTCTGGTCGGCTTACGTGCCCACGGACACGGTCAAGAAGGGCGTCGCGGTCCGCACCACACTGGAACAGATCGACATCGTTCATCAGCTTTGCGCGCGGCACCCCGAGGCGTTCGAGATGGCTTACGGCACAGCCGACATCGCCCGCATCCGCAAGGCCGGCAAGATCGCCTCGCTCATCGGCGTCGAGGGCGGCCACTCCATCGATAACTCCCTCGGCGTGCTCCGCGACTACTACCGCCTCGGCGTCCGCTACATGACGCTGACCCACTCCGAGTCGCTCGACTGGGCCGACAGCTGCTCCGACGCCCCGAAGGCGAACGGCCTTACCCCGTTCGGCGAGGAGGTGGTCCGCGAGATGAACCGCCTCGGGATGCTCGTCGACCTGTCGCACGTGTCGCCGGAGACGATGAAGGCCGCGCTCAAGGTGTCGCGGGCGCCGGTGATCTTTTCGCACTCGTCGGCCCGCGGCGTGGCCGACCACCCGCGCAACGTGCCCGACGACGTGCTGCCGATCGTGAAGCAGAACGGTGGCGTAGTGATGATCAACTTCTACTCCGGGTTCCTGGTGCCGGAGGGTGCTCGCGCCACGCGGCGGATGTTCGAGGTGGCCCGCGAGTTCCGCAAGAAGTTCCCCGACGAGGACGCCTTCCAGGAGGCGATGAAGGCGTGGTCGAAGGAGAACGACTACCCGTCCGGCACCGTCGGCACGATCGTGGACCACATCGACCACGTGGTGAAGCACGCCGGCGTGGACCACGTCGGCCTCGGCTCGGACTTCGACGGCGTGCCGCGGCTGCCGCACCAGATGCACGACGTGTCGTGCTACCCGTTCATCACGCAGGAGATGCTGACGCGCGGCTACACCCGCGAGGCGATCCACAAGGTACTCGGCGGCAACGCGATGCGGGCGTTCGCGGCCGCGGAGGTGGCTGCCGCTGCGAAACCCTGAGGTTGCGTCCGCCGCCGCCGCTGGGTATACCGATCGGCCCGACCCGGCACAGGGACGTGCCATGCTCAACCCGCCCGCCGACCGCCTCGCGTTCGCCAGGGACGTGCTGCGCGCCGAGGCCGCGGCCGTGGCCGGCGTCGCCGACCGGCTCGGGCAGTCGTTCCTTGCCGCGGTCGAAACGCTCCTTCACTGCCGCGGCCGCGTCGCCGTCGTCGGCGTGGGGAAGTCGGCCGACGTGGGGGCCAAGATCGCCGGCACCCTAAACTCGACCGGTACCCGAGCGTACACACTTGACGCCACCCGCGCAGTCCACGGCGACCTGGGGATGGTCCACGCTGACGACGTGGCGCTGCTCCTCTCTCATAGCGGCGAGTCGGACGAAATTGTGCGTCTGATCGGCCCGCTGCGAAAACTTTGCTCCGCGCTCGTGGGCCTTTCCGGTAACCCGGCCGGCACGCTCGCACGCTGCGTGGACATCGCCGTTGTGTACGGCCCCGTACAGGAGGCCTGCCCCCTGTCGCTCGCCCCGAGTTCCAGCACGACCGTCATGCTCGCGCTCGGCGACGCGGTCGCGTTCGCACTCCTCCAAGAACGCCGCTTCACGGCTGAGGACTTCGCCCGATATCACCCGGCCGGCAGCCTCGGCCGTCGTCTGGCCACCGTGTCCGACGTGATGCGGACGGGCCGCGAACTCCGCATCGCCCCGGCCGCGGCGACCGTCCGCGAGGTGTTCGCCCGAGTCCACCACGAGGGCCGCCGCACCGGGGCCGTGATGCTCGTGGACGACTCCGGCCGACTCGCGGGATTGTTCACCGACAGCGACCTGGCCCGGCTCTTCGAGGCCCGCCGGGACGGCTCGATGGACGAACCGGTCGAACGGGTCATGACACGGGCGCCGGTGGTGATAGGCGATGGCGCGCGGGTCGGGGAGGCGCTCGACATCCTACGCGCGAGGAAGTTCAGCGAGCTGCCGGTGGTGGACGGCGACGGCCGGCCCGTCGGCATGATCGACATCACCGACCTCATCGGGCTCGCGCCGCCGTCCGTTCCTACCGAAACCCGCCCACCGCTTCGCCTCGCGGACCGCCGCAGCGCGTAGGATTCATCATTCTCCCCCGGCATAGATGTCCGACCTCGCCGCCCGTGCCGCACGAATCCGGCTGCTGCTCCTCGACGTGGACGGGGTGCTGACCGACGGCCGCGTCGTGTACGCAGACGACGGCACCGAGGTGAAGCGGTTCCACGTTCGCGACGGCTCGGGGTTGAAGTTCTGGCGCGACGCCGGTAAGCGGGCCGCGATCGTGTCCGGCAGGAGTTCCTCGGCCGTGACCCGCCGTGCCGCCGAGCTGGGAATCGCCCCGGTGTTGCAGGCGCAAGCGGACAAGCGGCCGGCGTTCGAGCGGGTACTGGCCGAGGTCGGCGTGGCGGCCGCCGAGGTGTGTGCGGTCGGCGACGACCTGCCGGACCTGCCGGTGCTGCTACTGACCGGGCTGGCAGTGGCAGTGGCCGACGCGGCGCCCGAGGTGCGAGCCGCCGCCGACTACGTGACCGTGGCGCCCGGCGGGGCCGGGGCGGTCCGCGAAGCGATCGAGTGGTTGATGACACTGACCGGCGAGTGGCAGCGGGTTGTCGCGTCGTTCCGCTGACGGGGGCAAGCGATCGTGTGGACGCCGCGGCGGGTTCTGCTCCTCCTCGCCGGCACCGCGCTCTTCGCCGCGGTGTACGCGGCGTACGCCGGCGCCCTCGGCTGGATCGACGGCCTCCCACAACTTCCCGCGAAGGCGCTAGCACGCTCCGACGGCACGTTCCGCCCGCCCGAGCGGCCGGTGCTGCCGACGGTGCAACTCCTCCGCGAGGCGTTCGGCCCCGGCTGTGAGGAGGAGAACACCACCACCTACGCCAACCAGTTCACGTTCAAGAGCGGCGACTCGTGGGTCGTCGTGGCCACCGGGCGGGTGCCGAACCCGGACGGCAAGTCGGTCACACTCAGCCCGTTCAGCGTCGCCGTGTTCGGCAAGCCGAAGCCGCCGCACATGCGGGCACCGGGCGAGGTGCCGGAGGTCAGCACCTTTCACGCCGACAAGGCGGTGCTCGAGTTCGACCGGCACGTCTCGGGCCTGGCCGACATGAGTAAGGCCAAGGTGCTGCGACTCGAACTCGTCAGCGACCCGGAGGCAACGACCGACGACAAGCGGCGCGGGCTCGTCCACATCACGAACAACCAGCGGTCCGCCGACCCGAACCGGTCGCTCGTCATGCGGACGCCCGGCCCGGTCTTCTACCGCGACCCGAAGAACGCCGACCGCAAAGCCGCCGGCCCGGACGTGTGGACCGACGCGGCCGTCGAGGTGGTTGACAGACAGAATCTGCCGCGAGCCTACGGCACCCCGGCGCCGCCGACGGCGTCCACCAGGGCCAAGGACTTGCACGACGCCGGCGTCGTGCCTGACATCCTCGCGGGCCGCCGCTTACCACCGCCGACGATGACGGCCGTCGGCCTCAAGGTGTTTCTCGAAGACAAGGACGCGAAGACGGTCGCGCAGAAAAAGGGCTCGGCCGGCTTCTCCGGTGTCCGACGTCTGGAACTCGGCGAGAAGGTGCTCCTGAACCTGTGGGTGGACGCGCGGCAGTCCGTGATGGCGAGCCCGGGGGGCTCGACCAACCCACTGACCGTCGCCGACGAACCGCAGGCCGCGGCCGCGGTCGTGGGCGGGCTGTTCACGGCCGCCCAGTCCGTCCGTCGGCTCGACCGGGCACTCCTACAGATCGAGACGCTCGGCCCCTTCGCGTACGACGCGGAAAAGAATGTCGGCCGGTTCGACGTGGTGCCGGCGGCCGAGGCGGGCGTGCAGGATTACGTGCAGGTCCACAAGTTGCCGCCGCGCGGCGGTACACAGCGGTTGTTCAGCCAGGTGCTCGAGATCGAGTTCAACGGCCCGCCGACTGGCGGTAAGGAGCCCGCGCCGAAGGCGGCTGGGGCGGGGCCGTCGTTCAAGGAGCTGCGGGCGTGGACGTATACGCCGGGCCGGCTCGTCATGGTGTCCTCCGACGCGGACCGGCTCAACGCCTTCGGCACGAAGTTGGTCCACGACCAGACGAGCAACAAGTCGGTGCTGACCGGGGCACCCTTGACGGCGATCCGCGGCAACGAGGCGCGGGCGGACAAGAAAGAGGCCGGCGAAAGCGTCCTTACAGCCGGCGCCGCGAGTCGCCCTGCCACCCTCTCGATGACGACCACGACGACGGGCGCGAAGCAGGCCACAACGGCGCTAATCGAGGGCGCCGGCACGATGAAGCTGTTCGACCCTAACAGCGGCACGCAGTCGGTGGAGGCGGCGTGGGCGGAGTCGATGTCGCACACGCGCGAGACGTCCCATAACCGCGAACTGGATCTGATTACCTTCACCGGCGCCGCGTCGTTCGACGACCGCAAGGCCGATTTCTGGCTGAAGGGTAACGTGCTCAAACTATGGCTCGACCCGGCTGCGGGCCAGGGCGGCGGCCAACCGCTGCCGTACCAGGTACAGGCGCTCGGCGACGTGTCGAGCCACTCGGCGGACTACGACATTGAGCGGGCCGACCACCTCAATGTCGTGTTTACCGAAGGGATCCACACTCCGGCCGTCCGGCCCGGGGTGCCGGCCCCTGCTGCCCCTGCTCAGCCCGTAGCGGCGCAGCCGAACCCGCCGACTCCGGTCCCCGCGGTTGCGTCCGCACCCCAACCGAAAGAAGAGCCGCGGCCGAAACCCCCGATACGCCTCCGCGCCAGGCTAATCAACACGACTGTCGAGCGGGTCGCACAAAAGAACGCGTTCGAGGGTCTGGATCGGCCCGGCACAAAGATGCCTGGCATCTCGCCGTCCGACCCGGTGTCGCGGACGCCGACCGGCGGTACGAAGTACCAGCTGAAGCACGTCAGCTGCGAGGGGAGCGATAAGGTCCGAGGCCAGGACGCCCCGCTCGTTCACCAAGACCCTACCGACCCCGGGAAGCAACCGCGTGGCATCGACATCTACGGCACGAGTCTGCACCTCGACCAGACACCGGACGGCGGCGTGATGACCGTGACCGGTGAAAGCGGCCGTCCCGGGCAGGTTCATCACGAGGGCATGTCCGTTGTCGGTCCGAAGGTCGTTATTGACCAGCTGCGGAACCGATTGTCCGTCGAGGGGGGGGGCTCGCTTGCGATGCCCGTGGGGAGTACTCTCGCCGGCAGCGAACCGCAAAAAGCCCCCGCGGCAGCCGGCAAGAAGGACGCGCCGCCCGCGCAGCCGATCGTGATACACTGGCGCGACGAGATGCGATTCGAGGGGGCGCTGAAGACGGCAGAGTTCATCGGTCGGGTGCGGACGATCCAGGGCGAAGCGTCGGTCGTGTGCCACACGATGCAGGTGTTCTTCGACAAGCCGGTGGTGTTCAACCCGGCCCGCCCGGCGGGGGGCACCCCAAGCCAGCGTAGCGACGCGAAGATCGAGCGCGTGTACTGCTACAACGCCCCGGGTGACGCGCCCGACGAACCGCGTGACGCCCACGAGGTGCATTACACCGAAGTGCAACGCGACCCGACCGGCCGGCTTACCAAGTGGCAATTCCTCCGCTCCGCCTCGTTGGAGATGACGGCAAAGACCGCGGACGCCCCCGGCCAGGAACCGTACCAGCAGCTACTCGCCACAGGTCCTGGCGAGGTCCGCATCTGGCAGTACGGCGAGAAAAACGTCTCCCGGGCGCCGCCCTCCACGCAGCCGATGACCCCGCCCGCCCGCCCCGCCCCGGCCGAGGGTGAGATGAGGCTGACGGTGGTGAAGTTCGCCGGGCGCATGGTGGCGAAGGACAAGGGCCGGCTGTACCAGGAGGCGGAGTTCTTCACGGAACAGAACGGGAGCGCGCCGATCGAGGTCGTTCACGCCCCGGCGTCCGAGCCCGGCATCGCGATCGCCCCGGCGAACCCGCCGGTCGGCACCGTCACGCTGCGGTGTGCCGAGCGGCTGGTAGTGTCCACCCACCGCCCGGAGGGGCAGCCCGCAGCCCAGCGGATGGATGCATACGGGAACGTGTTCATCCGGTCCGACGAGTACGACGGCTGGGGTGAGGTGGTGAACTCGGACGGCCGGTACGTCACGTTGTCGGCGGCCGGCAACGCCCTGGCGCGCATCACCCACCGGTACAACGGCAGCGGCAATATCGCGCGGCGGATCGTATACGACCGGGCCACCGGCGACTATCGTGTCACCGAGAGCGCCGGTGCAACTCTGCAGCCGCCCCGCTGAGCCGTCCGGGGTGAAGGGGTTGCGGGGTGACACTCCGGTGTCACCCCTTCACCCCTTCACCCCTTCACCCCTTCACCCCTTCACCCCTTCCCTGGCCCGCCGTCACGTCCCGAAATACGCCTGTAGGCTTACAACCTCCAGCAGGAGGGGCCGATGCCGCACCCGCTGTTCACCCCCGAAGTCCGGATGATGCTCCAGGAGCGGAGCGACGCAGGGCTGCGCGAGTTCTGCGAGTCGCTACACCCGGCTACCGTTGCCGAGGCACTGGACGACGACTTCACCCCCGAGCAGGTATGGGAGGCGATCAGCCACGCCGACATTCGCACACAGGCGTCGGTGTTCGAGTACCTGCCTCCGGCCCGCCAGGTTGAGATGATCGAGAAGGCCCGGCCGCAAGTCGGCCAGCTGCTCGGCAAGATGTCTCACGACGATCGAGTCGACCTGGTCCGCCGCCTCCCTGAGGACGTTCACGAGAAGTTGCTCCGGCTGGTGGACGAGGCCGACCGCCGCGACATCGCCACCCTCGGCCAGTACGGCGCGGACACCGTCGGCGCGATGATGACGACCGACTACGCCTGGCTCCCTGGCACCCTGACCGCGGCCGAGGCCATCGACCAACTCCGCCAGCAAGCCCCCGACCGCGAGACGATCTACTACGTCTACGTCCTCGACGAGGCGGCCCGGAAGCCTGACGGCACCCTCGCCCCGCGGCGACTCCTCGGCGTGGTGTCGCTGCGCGACCTGATCCTCGCCCCGCGGCACGCCCTGATCCGAGACCTGATGGAGAGCGAGGTTGAAGCCTTGCGGTACGACGAGGACCGGGAGGCGGTGGCGAAGCTGTTCGCGCGGTACGACTTCATCGCCGTGCCGGTCGTCGACGACCGGTTCGGCCTCCTCGGCATCGTCACTCACGACGACGTGCTCGACGTGGTCCAGGCCGAGGCGACGGAGGACTTGCAACGACAGGCCGGCGTCGGCCGCATCGAGGGGACCTATCTGGAGGCGTCGTTCCGGCAGGTGTGGCTGAGCCGGGCCGTCTGGCTGGTGTTTCTGTTTCTCATGCAAATGGTCACGATCAACGTGATGGCCCATTACGAGGGCAGGCTCGAGGGCGGGGCCGAGCGCCCCGACGGCCGCGGGTTGGCGTTCCTGATCGTGTTCATCCCGTTGTGCCTGTCGGTGGGCGGGAACGCCGGCTCGCAGGCCTCGACGCTCGTGACCCGTGCACTGGCGCTCGACCAGATTCGTGCGCGGGACTGGCTGCGGGTGTTCCACCGAGAACTGCTCATGGCGGTCGCACTCGCCGCGGCCCTCGGCGTCCTCTCGGTCGCGCGAACGTACTGGTTCACGCCGACGGACGTGCTGGTGAAGGTGCCCGACGACGGGTTCTGGAGCCTGGTGTGGGTGGTGACGTTTTCCGTCATGGGCATCTGCCTGACCGGCGCGCTCGTCGGCGCCATGCTGCCGCTCGGAATAAAGTCGATCGGGTGGGACCCGGCGCTGATGTCCGGGCCGCTCATCGCCACGCTGTCGGACGTACTCGGCATCATCATATACTTCAGCATCATCAGCCTGTTCTTCTAACCCCTTCAACCCGTAGTAGTGGCATCCCGGCCCGAGACGATCACGCGCCGCCCTTCGACCCGTACCAGGCGGTTGGCGATCAGTCCTACCGCCTCGGGATAAGCCTCACGCTCGGCGGCGGACACCCGCGCGGCGAGCGAGTCCGGCGTATCGTCGACGAGCACTGGCACGCACTTCTGTACCAGCACGGGGCCGGTGTCGTACGTGTCGTCGGCGAAGTGGACGGTGCAGCCGCTTACCTTCGCGCCGTACGCGAGCACCGCCTCGTGGACGTGCCGGCCGTACATGCCGTGGCCGCCGAATGCCGGTAGCAGCGAGGGGTGGATGTTCAGCACCCGGCCGCGGTAGTCCGGAGGGATCGGCAGGAGGTGCAGCCAGCCGGCGAAGCATACTAACCCGGGGGCGAAGCTGCGAACGGCGTCCCACACGCGCTCGGCGAACCCCGGCCCACGTGCTGCAACCGTCGCCGGCACGCCGGCCCGTTTTGCCCGCTCGACCCCGAACGCATCCGACCGACTCGATACCACGCCGACCACTCGGGCGGGGAGTGAGCCGTCCGCGCAGCGATCCAGTAAGTTTTGCAGGGTAGTGCCGCCGCCGCTGACGAGGCAGACGAGGCGCAACGGGTCGGGCATAGGGGGCCGCCGGGCTTGGGGAATCGACGCGGGTGTTTTATGCTATCAGGGAACGGGGTTGACCCCCGGGCGAAAGGACCGACCCGCGGATGGACGGCATTTACCCCGAGCTGGCCCGCCGGACCGACCCGGCCAAGCTCCTCGGCTACCTTAACTTTTCCGACGGCCGCCCCGACCCCCGCTTCCAGAAGGGGCTCGCGGACGCGTACGCTCTGCTGCTCGAGCACGGCGACGCCGCGCCGTGGCTCACGCTCCTCGACTGGCTCGGCCGGACGCTTGCCGACTTGGCGGCGTCCGGGGCCGCCGCGTTCCGCGACACCACGCAGGCGTCCGGCGTACTCGCCGCGGCGGCGCGCCTCCCGCAGGCGTACCGCGAGCACCACGCCGACCTGCTCGCCCACCAGCCGGACGCGGAACTGTTCACGCCGTTCTTCCTGGCCCGCGGCTTCGAGGCGATTTTGCGACAGGGGACGCCGTGGCACGTCGCCGGTGCCGTCCACACGCTGAACGACTTCGTCGGCTACCGGCCGATTGCCGTCCTGGAGACGCGCCCGAACACGGACTTCTACCCGCACGAGAAGGTGCGGCCGATCCCGCTCTACCTCAAGGGCGCAGGCGTTGCTCCGGGTCGGTACGCCGACTTGATACGGCCGGCACTCGAGCTCCTCGCGCAGACCGCCCCCGAGCTGTTGGACGAAGCCTGTTTCGACCCCGAACGGATGGACGAGCTCGCCTTCGACCCGCGCGCCCACGACCACTTTCATCCGATCAACAAGCGGCCGAACGTGCTGTTCGGCGAGTGGGACCCGCACACCATCGACGCGAAAGGGTTCTACCGGCGGTTCGTGCTTCGCCAGATGACGCTCGACACGCTACTGACGTGGGTTCATCCGCCGGCTGGCGTGGCGGTCGGTGACCGCGGCGAGCGCCTGTTCGAGGCGTCGGCCGTGCTCGCCGGTACGATCCTGATGGGCGCCGGCGTCAGTGGCACCGGGCCGACCACCTACGACTCCACGGTAACGTTATCGAAACTCGTGCCGCGAATCGCCCGCTACCGCGACGGGTTCTACAAGAAACTGCTCGCCAGCCTCCCCGGCGCGCACGGCAACCGACTCCGCGAGGAGGCGGAGAAGCGGAAGCAGCCCTTCGCCGGAGTCCGCCAGTTCCTCAACCAGGCCATCGCCAGCCAGCGCGCCGCCCACCTCCAAGACCGCCGACTCGCCCAACTGTTCGCCGCGATGGGCTACCCGTTCGCGGCCCGCGAGCAGGCGAAGAAGATCGCCGCGCCGGCGGTCCGCGTCGGGACGGAGGTCCGCATACGGCAGACGGAAGCCGAATTCGCAACCGACCGCGGCGAACTCGTGGAAGCAACTCGGCTACTCGGCGAGGTTGAAGACTTGCTACGCCGCGGCATCGACTGTGGGGCCGTACTCGACCCGTGGAACGTGCTCGGCTACCAGGGGCTGTTCCCGATCTTCCCGGGCCGCGAGGACACCGTCCGCGACCCGCGAGCGGAGGAACTGATCCACACCGTCGGTCGGCAGTTCGACCTGTACGCGAAGGCCGTCAGCGCGGCCGCCGTCGCCGGTGACTCCGCGATCCACGACCGGCTCGACCGGGCCATGCGCTCCCTGGCCGAGTGGTGGGACCGGTTCGCCACCGGCACCGTGACCGACTTGCCGCGGATCCACGGCGGCGAACGCGCCGACGCCGCCGGCCACGTCGCCGCGGCCCTTGCGGCTTGGTCGAGGCGCGACCCGGGCGGGAACGACCTGGCATTCTGGCGCCAGCACCGCGACGGCTTCACGAGCCCCGCCGCGTTCGCGCAGGTGATTACCGCACTGCTCCGCCACGAGGAGTGGAGGGCCGGCATGGGCCTCCTGATGACCTGGCTGTCCGAGAGTGACGCAGTGCCGCTCGAAGACCCGTCGGCGTCGTTTGACGACCTGGCCGAGAAGTGGCTGGTCGGCGTGGTTGGTACGACTACCATTCCGCCGGCAGAGCGCGCCGGACTCGTGCGTCGCTTCTTCGAGCTGTTGGAGGTGAACGCAGAGGACAAGTTCACACCCGCCGACGAGTGGCTGCCGGGTGTCGTGGCACCCGAGGATGAGAATGACGAGGACGATGACGACCACGACACTTTCGCGTCCGCCTACGAGGGCATGACGTTTCAGGACTCGGCCGACGACGGCGAGGAGGGTGCTGTGGCGGACGGCGCCAGGCTGTCGGTCGGTGACTTCCCGCTGGAGGGTGAGGCGAACGACCTGGAAACCCGGCTCAAGTTCTGCCACATGGTCGCACGGCTCTGGCGCGTCGCGGCCCGTCCGGAATTGTGGGGTCGCGGCGACCCGTCCGCCCACGACACGCTCGCCGGCTGGCTCGGCTCGGCTCGGCGCAGTCGGGCGGCGCTCGCGCGATTCCTCGACCGGGTGCGGGAGATCGCCGTCCCCGAGCCGATCGGCGGGCACGAGGGCATGATCGAGTTTGACCGCCGCCGCGCCTTGAAAGGACACCTGCTCGACCTCGGGGTCGCAACGTGTGTCGAATCCGGGCGAGCGGCACTGGCACTGTCAGCCGTACTCGCTGCGAGTGGCGAGTTGCCCGCTCCCGGGGGGGCCACTCCCGAGCCGGTCGACGACCCCGCCGCACCGCCGGACTGGGAGCCGCTGTTGATCCCGGTCGAGCGCGCCGTGGCAACTCGAGATGCGGCTCAAGTGCGGCGGCTGTTGCCGGCGTTCGTCGCCCGTTTCCGCGGCGAGCCTCTCCTGTATTGCCCGCCGTCGGACGGGGGTCAACCCGCGCCGGTTTTACGGGCGCAGACCGCGTTGCACGCCCTCGAGGACCTGCTGACGCGGCTACCGCGGCTGGGCTTACTCCGCGAGACGTTTCACCTCACGAAGCTGGGTCGCTCGATGGAGTGGAACAGCCCGCCGACCGGCCGCCGGGTCAGCAGCTTCGACCAGTTGTTCCGCACCGCGCTCGTCGGTGTCGTCGACACCCTGTTGGCATCGGCCCCCGCGTGGGGCAAGGACGGCGCCCCGGACGGTCCCCTTGCCGCGATGCTTTTCCGCATCGCTGACGAGTTCCAGAAGCTGTGGGTCGAGCACAGCCAGTCGTTGCGACTCTCGGTGCTGGAAGCCGTGACCGACGAGGCCGACTGGGAGGCGGTCCGCGGATTCGTCGCGCGGTACGGCAGCGACCTGTTCACGGTGCCGTTCTTGGGCCTGTCGAACATGCGCGGCATCCTGGCCCGCGGCGTGGGGCCGTGGCTCGACCACGAGGCCGAGTTCGCCGACCCCGACCGCCGCCCACGGCTCGTGGACGACTGGGAGGAGGGAAAACTCGACAAGCCGCGGACGGTGCGCGCGGCGGAGTTGGTGCTGCAGGCGCTGGTCGAGCACTACGACGAGTACCGCGACTACAACACCACAACGACGCAGAGCGACTACGGGGAGAACATCCACATCCTCCTCGACTTCCTGCGGCTGAAGGTGAAGTACGACCGCGCCGCGTGGCGGATGCGTCCGTTCGCGCTCGCCCACGAGGTGCTTTGCCGCCGCGGCCAGGACGCGCTCGCGGCCCGCTGGCGCGAGACGATCCAGGGTCGCACGCAGAAGCTCGCCGAGGAACTGCTCGAAGAACTCGGCAAGCGCGAGGCGCGCTACGCGGTCCGGTTGCGGACCGTGCGCGACCGGCTCGAGGAACGGTTCCTGTTGCCACTCGAGATTGACCGCGCGGCCGCGCAGGTCGGCCCTGCTGCCGAGGCGGCGAGGGCCGGTGAGGCCGAGGACTGCCCGGCGTTCGTGCGGCTGCTCGTGGCGATGTCGCCGTTGCGAGACACGGTCAGCGGCGTGGGGTTGGAGGTGCCGGCGTGGGTGCGGCGGCTGGAAGACGCCTTACGGCAGTTGCGTGACCCCGACGCTTCGGCGGAGGCCGACAGCGTACCGCTGCCGCTGGACCTCACCGAGATGAAGAAGCAAATTCAGGAGTGGGACAGGCCCCTTGGGGACTGAGAGCGCTGGGTATCCTTGCCGGCGGTGCTGTTCCGCCGGCTGTGAAACCCGGACCCGTCACCACGGCTTTTCCATCATCGACACGATCTGAATCGCCATCGCGTTCACCGCCCGCTGCTCGGCCGTCGTGCTCGATTCGCCCAACTCGGGCAGTTCGCGACCGGTCGCCACAAGCCGCGTCGGAGGGGCAAACTGCACGACCTGCGGAGGCGGCGGGGTGGGGTTGGTCGGGTCGAACACCGGTGGCGCGTCGCCCGGAATGACCGGCACTCCCGCCGGCCCCGGCTGCCGCCCACGCTTCGGCGCTGAAAGAATCTCCCCGCTCCGGAGGTCTCGCCACAGCACGTCGACGCTGAGTACCAGGTCGGCCTCGCGGATCAGGTTCTGAAGATTTCGATTCAGCACCGTCTTGTCGATACCCACGACGTTGGCCTGCAACTCGGTGTCCGCCCGCTCCGGGTCGGAAATCACCTTGAAACTCGTCCGTCGGCCGATCTCACGGACCACGGCACGCTGCAGATCGAGTTCGAGCCCGCGGTAGGGCCCGGTCTGGAACGCCCGGTTCGTAAACGTCGGAACGTACACCGTGTGGATGTTGCTGTCGTAGAGGGCGTCGGCACCGAGCTTGTAGCCGAACACGGTCGGCGCGCCGCCCTGGCAGCCGACCACCACTGCGAGAGCGATGACCCCGCCGACGGCGGGGAGCGTGCGGGTCATGCGGGCCTCGCCGGGTCAGGGGGCGGCGTTGTAGCCGGGCAGCGTCGCGGGCTGCCTTACGGGGGCCGTCGGGGCGGCCGTCGCCGGCGCGTCCGCGGGTCGGGCCTCGGGCTGCACCACGTTCGGTCGGCCCATCAGTTCGTCCCACTTCGCTTGCAGCACGCGGATGGGGTCGGTCCCCGGCGGCGTGCGGCCCTCGGCGATCGACCCCATGAGAAACTCCTTCCTCTCCGTCGCCAGGTCGGCGTAGCGGGTGCCGGCGTACCGGCGGCGAACGAGTTCGTAGTAGAACACCGCCGAGCCGGGGTGCCCGGTCCGCTCGTAGAAGCGGGCCGTCTCGAAATCCTTCTCGGCCTGCTGGAAGCGGATGGCGAAGCGGGCACGCGTCATCCGCTCGGCCATCGCCGGGTCTTGCGTGATCTCGGGCACCGTCGCCTCGGCCATCTGAACGAGGTGGAGCGCCTCCGCGCACTTGCGGCCGTCGTAGATCGCGCCGCCGGTGGCGTTGTTCTTCGCCTGCACGGCGTAGGCGATGGCCTGCGGCCGCCACCGGCTGTCGGGGTGAAGCTCGACCAGTTGACTGAAGAAGTGGTCGGCCTCGTCGAAGTTGCCGCGGACGAAGTTGACGTACCCGCACCAGAACAGCGCCGTGTCGGCCGTCGGGCCGGTCACGTCGTGGGTGTGGATGTTTTCCAGCACTTCCGTCGCGCGGCCCTCCTGCACCAGGAACGGCCGCGACTTGTCGAGCGGGTTGTTCCACCGCGGCGTCCACCGCATCACGCCCTTCTCGCCGGCCGCGGTGCGTGCGCTGATCTCGTCGCGGAAGTCGTCGAGCCAGTAGTCGGAAATCTCGAACATCCGGGCGCACGCCTCGCGGCGGTGAGCACCGGTCGGGAAGTCCATCAGCAGGCGGTGGTAGGTGTCAACGGCCCGGGGGTAGTTGCTCTGCATCCGGTCGCACTCGGCCTGCATGAAGCGGGCGCGCTCGGCGAGAGAGGCCGGGTTGCCGGTGTTGTCGGCGAGCCTCTTGAACTTGTCGCGGGCGTCGGCGTAGTGGGCGGCGGTGAACTCGCCCTCCGCCTCGGCCAGCTTTTCCTCAGCGCGGGCGTCCTCGTAGCTCTTGGAGAAGCGGAACTCGGCGACCCGCTCCTTGAACTTTGAGAAGCCCTGGCAGCCCGGGGCGACGAGGACCGCGGCCAGCGCCCCGGTGAGGAGCTGGAGCCCGCGGTACACCCGCCCGGCAGCGTCGGCCATGACCTCTCCCCCGATTCCGTTCGGTCGCTACCGGTCGGCGAGGAACCGGTGCATCCGCGGCCGGCGGCCGAGCACGAAGCTCACCACCTGCCCGAGCACCGCCCGCACCTCCGGCCGCACCGGGTCGGCTACGACCCCCGTGGAGATCGCCCGCAGGGCGTCGCCCGAGAGCGGCCGGCGGTCCGGCTGATTTGGGCTGCACCGGGTGCAGACCACGCCACCGGCAGCCGGGCTGAACCACACCCGCGCCACGTCCCCCGGCACGGCTTTCCCGCACCCGGTACACACGTCGAGCCGCGGGCGATAGCCGAGTTCCTTGAGCCAAACAAGCTCGAATCGCGTGACCGCGTCCGCCGGCGGCTCGCCCGGTTCGCCTAGCTTTCGCAGTGTGTCGAGCACGGCGTCGAACAGCTCGGGGTGCGGGTCGTAGTCTTGCGTGCCGTCGGACAGCAGCTCGGCGACGTAGTACCCGGCGTTGAGCGCCGCGAGGTTATCCCGCAGGGCGGGGAACTGTTCCTCCATCCGCGCCTCGGTCAGCAAGTCGAGCCCGCCCTGGGCCTTTCGCAGGAACACGATACGGCACACGGTCAGCAAGTCGAACGAACAGTCGAAGCTGCTCTTGAGCCGACGGCCGCCTTTCGCCAGGCCGCGGAGCTTGCCGAATTCGCGGGTGAACAGAGTGGTGATCCGGCTGGTCTCGCTCCAGTCGGTACCGCGGACTACGAGTGCCAACGCCTGCTCGGCCGCCATCGCTTCCCCCGGTGGTCATTCCGTGATAGCACAACAGAGGGGGCGCGGCGAACCCCACCCGGCACGGAGGGAAAGAATGGCATCGCTTGCTGACCTGCGGCAGGAGTACAGCGCCGGCGGCCTCTCGGAGGACGACGCCGGGCGCGACCCGTTTGCGCTCTTCCGTCGCTGGCTCGACCAGGCCATAGCCGCCGGCCTGACGGACCCGAACGCATTCACCCTCGCCACCACCACGACGGACGGGTGGCCGTCGGCGCGGGCCGTTTTGCTGAAGGGGCTCGACGAGCGCGGGTTCACCTTCTTCACGAACTACAACAGCCGCAAGGGTCGCGAGCTGGAGGCGAACCCCCGTGCCGCGCTCGTCTTCCTGTGGCAAGCGGTCGAGCGGCAGGTCCGCGTCGAGGGGACGGTCGAGATGGTGACGGCGGCCGAGTCGGACGAGTACTACGCGGTGCGGCCGCTCGGCAGTCGGCTCGGGGCGTGGGCGTCGCCGCAGAGCGCGGTAATCGCGGGCCGTGAGGTACTTGAGCGGCAGCACGCCGAGTTGACGGCCTGCTACCCCGACGGGATTGTGCCGCGGCCCCCGCACTGGGGCGGCTACCGGGTGCTACCGCGGGTCATCGAGTTTTGGCAAGGGCGGCCGAGCCGACTTCACGACCGCATTCGCTTCACCCGCGACGGCGACGACTGGATACGGGACCGGCTCGCGCCGTGACGGGCGGTCACTTCTTCGACGTGCAGGGCCGGGCCATGACGGCCACGATCAGCGTGTCGCCTTCAGGGGTGCGGTGCGGCGTCACCACGGGAAAGAAGCGGTCGCAGGTGCAGGTGTACGTTACTTCGCCGAGGCCCGGCGGGCGGAGCTTCAGTGCCACCCGTCCGTTTTCGTCGCGCGGCCGCTCCACCTTCACCTCGAGCTTTTTGCCGTCCACTAGGTCAAAGCGGACGCTCTCGCCGGGCGCTACGGACTTCGCTTCCGAGGCGTGGAGCTTGAAGCCGGTCAGCGCCGCGTCGCGCTTTTGTACTTCCTTCGCTAGTTCGACGAGCCGTTCGTCTACGGTTTTGTTCGCACGGGTGGCAAGCACCGTAACGACGGTGATCCGCACCGGTTGCTCCGGTGCCGGCTGGCACTCCCGCGGCGCACACACCGCGACGAACAGCCCGGCCACGGCGAGCATCGCACACTCCACGTCGAGTTAACGGGTCGAGTTCGGGAACAACAGAGGTAC
Organism: Gemmataceae bacterium; assembly: GCA_046350095.1. Lineage (GTDB taxonomy): Bacteria > Planctomycetota > Planctomycetia > Gemmatales > Gemmataceae > Urbifossiella. The sequence goes on along the minus strand of JAXMBA010000004.1, from coordinate 317,039 downwards.
GTCGGCCGGCGTGCGGGTCATGCGCGGGCCACCCGTCGGCCACGCCGGGTGGTCCTCGGCCTCTTCGAGCTCCACGTCGTCGGACGTCGCCAACGCCAGCGGGCCGGCCAGTGGCATCCCGCCGACGGGTAGCCAACCCCCGGCCCCGGCGCCGTCCACGCGGTGCACGTCCACCTCTGTTTCGGCGGCGATGACTAGCACGGGGATCCCGGCGAGCGGGTCGTCCGCGCGGGCGACTCGGCTGGTCACCTGTTGGGGCTGCCGCGGGAACAGCAGGTAGCCGAAACCGGAAAACAGCAGCACGCACGCCGTCAGGGTGTACGCAATGACCGCGACCACCCGTGCGGCGCGTTTTTCCCAGGGCACGCCCGCAGGTTCTGTCTGCCGGGCGAGGATCAGGCGCCCCGCGATGCCCTCACGAAGTGAGTCCCAGGTTTCTTCATCGGGCCGCGGTGGCGACGCCAGACACCACAAGCGCCAGTTCTCGGGCGACAGACGCCGCTGAGCTTCCACGCACGGCCACGCCGCGGGGTTCGCCGTGATCCAGTGCTCGACGGCGGCACGGGCGCGCTCGTCCAACTCGTCGTCTGCGTAGGCGGCGAGCACGTCCGGCCAGGGGCCAGGAAGGTCGGCGGGGTCGGGCGGGGGCGTCATGGGAGCACGCGGTCTGCCAGCAGTTTCTGAAGTTTCTGTCGGGCGTAGAACAGCCGGCTCATCACGGTGCCGATCGAGATACCGAGCACGTCGGCGACTTCGCGGTAGGTGAGTTCGCCGTCCACGTGCAGGACGAACGTCTGTCTTTGGGCCGCTGGCAGGACCGCAAGGGCGGCGTCGATCTGGCGCCGTAACTCGGCCCGCTCCAGACCGTGGTCCGGTGGCGGCCGTCCGTCCGGGCCCGCGCTCTCGGGTGTGGCCGAGACCGGCGGCCGGTCGTTCCACCCGTCGCGCTTGCGGCGACGGCCCATGTCCAGGGCCGCGTTACTCGCGATCCGCAATAGCCAGGTCTTGAACGTGCTCTGACCACGGAACCGGTCCAGGTTCGACAGAGCCTTCACGAACGCGTCCTGCACCGCGTCGAGGGCGTCTGCCTCGTTACCGAGCAGCCGGAACGTCACCCGGTACGCCACCATCCGGTAGCGGCGGAACAACTCGTCAAGCGCGGCCGCGTCGCCGCCGGCCGACCGCTCCAGTAGCGCGGCGTCCGACACGTGCGGGGTGGGGATGGCCGGGGCGGCGGGCATGGCGCGTGGGGCACTTTGGGGTCCGGTCCGTGGGCACCCGACAGCCGCATTCTACCCCGCCACCTGACTAGACGCGACGACTGTCCCCGGAATTCACCACGCCCCGTCGTACCAATAATACCGGGCCCATGCCCGCCGCTCGCCCGGAGTTCCTGACATGATCTCGCCTCACCGATGGAACGCGGCCACACACACCTATGAAGCCGTCCCTGGCTTCGCGCTGCCGTCGACGGCCCGCGAGATGCCCCCCGACGACATGTTGTGGATCGACCTCATGGACCCGACGCCCGAGGAAGAGGCTCGCGTCTTCGAGCAGTTCCTGCCGATACATACGCTCACCCTCGGCGACATTACCAAGCCGCGCCGCGAACCGGAACAGGGGGCGCACCTCCCCAAGGTCGAGGAATTCGCCGACTACTTGTTCATCGTCGTCAACCCTCTTCCGCCCGGCCTCGCCGACCCGAAGGCGACCGGCGGTAAGCGGATCCGCCTCCGCGACCGCCCGCAACTGAGTGCCGTACTCACCCGGCACGTGCTCGTCACCCACCACTACACCGCGATGGCCTGCGTCGCCGACGTGTCCGGCTACGTCGCGCGGCACGGCGAGTGCGCGAAGCGCGGCCCGGACTACGTGTTTCACCTCATCCTCGACGCCGTGGTGGACGAGTACGCCCCGGTGGTCGAGCGAGTCGCCGACCGCCTCGACAAGCTCGAAACCCGTGTGTTTCGCAACCCGAGCCCTGAGGAACTCGGCCGGCTACTGCGGCTGAAGCGACTCGTGTCGGGCCTTCGGAAGACGCTCATACTCGAGCGAGAGGTGCTGTCCCGGCTAACCCGCGGCGAGTTCGAACTCGTGGACGACCGCGAGATCGCCTACTACCGGAACGTCTACGACCATCTCGTGCGGTACACCGAGCTCATCGAGTCGGCCCGCGAGATGGTCAGCGACCTGATGGAGACTCACCTCGCCGCCGCGTCAAACCGGTTGAATCAGGTGATGAAGTTGCTGACGATGATCTCGACGGTCATCCTGCCGATGACGCTCATCGCCGGCGTGTACGGCATGAACTTCGAGGAGTCGGCGGTGCCCGGATACCACACCGACTGGGGCTTCGGCTTCGCCCTCGGCCTGATGACGTTCGTCGGCCTGGTCGCCTACGGCCTGTTCCGCTGGCGACGGTGGCTCTGACGGCCCTTGTCGTGATCCCCTCACCGGCTTAGGTTATCAGCCGGATTTGCGATCACACGTCGGCCCCGACGGAGGCGATACGATGGCGAAGCGGGCGGGTGGCGGGCGGCCGAGCCGAATGGACCTTCGCCGGCAGGCGGAGGCGGCCGAAGCCCAGGAGGAGGAGAAGGAAGACGTCGAGGAGGCCGCCGAGGAAGAGGAAGCGGAAGAGCCGGATGCGGAAGCCGAGGCCGAGGAGGGCGACGGCGACGACGAGGGAAAGCCGAAAAAGAAGAAGAAGGCTCCCGGCAAGAAGAAGGCTCCCGCCGCCAAGAAGCCGGCTGCCAAGCGCACCCGCACCGCCAAGGAAGTGCGGATGAAAGCGCTCTGGGTCGTTTTCGACAACGGCAGCAAGGTCGTCGAGAAGTTCCCCTTCAACCAGAAGCCCGACGCTGAAGCGCTCCTCGCCAGGAAGATCGCCGAGAAGGAAGGGAAGGCCGTCTTCTATCTGAACCTCGTCAAGGAACCGATCGAGTAGCGACGACAAGGCCCACCCGCCGCAACGGGTGGGCCTCACCCGTCTCGCACCACACCTCACCCAGCCACGACGGCCCGCTCGCGCAGGATCGTCTGAATCTGCTCCAGCCGGTATCCGATCCACAGGACGTTCGGGAAGCGGATCTCCTGCTTCTCGGCCCCGCTGGTGCGCACGATCAGGTCACCCGAGAAGAAGCCCAGAATCCAGTGGCGGAACAGGTCGTCGCGCTGCTTCTCGAAGGCAATGCCAGTGGTGTCATAGCTGCGGACCGAGTCGCCGATGTGCTCGCACACCCGCAACTGGCCCGGCGTGATGATCATGTACGTCCGCTGGTCGAACACGAACACCGACACCGTCCAAAGGATCAGCGTCGCGGTGGCAATGAACAGGTAGCCGGCCATGTTGATGTAAATGTGCAGGTTCCCGATGGCCCCGAGGAGGTTGTCCCACCCGTTCGGGATGAGCGTGATCGCCAGGGCCAGGATCAGCAGGAACATCAGCACAAGAAACGACCACAGCCCCCGCAACGGGATGTTGGTGATGAGAATGGTCAGGAGCAGGATCACGCAGTAGAGCGGCCCCATCCACGCCTTCTCGGACATGCGGGCTCGAAAGGGATCGGGGTGAGTGGGGTCGTTCGAGTTCTTGACCGCCGTCTCGAGGGACCGGGTGGCCTGGCCCTTCGGGATAGTCAGGGTGTAACGCTCGTTCTTCTCGTCCTTGTCGTCGGCCCCGCTTTCTTGCTTCATCACGAGAGTATTGGCCGGCAGGATGGCGACGCGATGCCCCTCGAACAGGGTGATCAGGGCCATCACGTAGCCGAGGAGCCAGATCGGCCACCAGTAGAAGATCGGCGAGTGGCTGACGAGCTTGATCTCGCGCGCGTGGGTAGCGCCGGGCACGTGCGAGGCGCCGGCGGCCGAGGAGCCGGGTGGGGCCGACGAGGGCGGGAGGGCGCTGGACATCGGTTCGGGCTCGTGGGGTGGCGCCGCCGCGGCGGCGTTGTCCGGGGTATTCGACCGCCGCGGTCGGTTCTTGGCCGGGAGCGCGGCTAGGCTAGACCCGCACCGCCCCGGAGTCAAGCGTTACGCCCGTTCCAGAACCTCGATCACCACGTCGTCCCCTTCCACGTGGATTGGGTAGCAGCCGATCCGCACCTTCGGGTTGTCGGCCCAGCTGCCGTCATCGAGGCGGAACCGCCAGTAGTGCCACGGGCACGTCACCACCCCGCCCTCGACGAACCCGCCGGACAGCGACGCCCCCATGTGCGGGCAGAGGTCGTCGATGGCAAAGAACCTGCCCTCGTGGTGGAAGACGGCCACGTCCTTCCCGTCCACTTCGACGACCGTCGTCGCGCCGGCCGGTAGGTCGGTCACCTTCCCGAGAGGTATCCTGCGGCCCACATCGTCCCTCCGCCACGGGTCATATGGTTGTAGTGTATCAGACGCCAACAGGGGGTCGCCGCCTTGCTCGAAGTCGAGTTGAAGTACCGCGTCGCGGACCACGCCGCCGTGCTGTCCCGCCTCGTCGCTCTCGGTGCGGCGCGCGTCAGCGAGGCGGCCGAGGCCGACCACTATTTCAACGCCCCCGACCGCGACTTCCGCGCCACCGGTGAGGCATTCCGCCTCCGCCGGGAGGGCGCCAGTAATCGCTTCACCTACAAGGGGCCGAAGCACGAAGCCGTGGCCAAGACGCGTACCGAGATCGAACTCGCCGTCGCCGACGGCGACGCCGGCGCGGCCGACGCCGAGCGGCTGGTTCTGGCGCTGGGCCTTCGGCCAGTCGCGGTCGTAAAAAAAATCCGCACCGTCTACGAGCTGGCGCGCGGCGACTTAACCGCGACCGTGTGCCTGGACGCCGTCGAGGGCGTCGGTACGTACGTCGAAGTGGAAGTGGTGTGCGATGAGGCGAGGGCGGCGCTCGCGGAGGCGACCGTGCTGCGGCTCGCGGCCGAGCTCGGCCTGGCGGAGCCGGAGCCGCGGTCGTACCTGAGGATGCTGCTGGAATCGGAGGGCAGGGCGTGACGCCGGTCGTGACAACGATCGCCGAGGTCCGCGCTGCGGTCGTGGCCGCGCGACGGCGAGGCAACGAGATCGGCTTTGTGCCGACGATGGGGGCACTACACGAGGGGCACGCCGCGCTCGTCCGCGCGGCCCGTGCGGCCGGCGGGTTCGTAGTCGTATCGGTCTTCGTGAACCCGACCCAATTCGGACCGTCGGAGGACTTTGCCAAGTACCCCCGCACCCTGGATGCCGACCGGACGCTGTGCCACGACGCCGGTGCGGACCTGGTCTTCGCCCCGGCCGCAGCCGAGATGTATCCCTCCCGCTCGGTCACCTTCGTGGAGGTTGCGGAACTGGACCGCGAGCTATGCGGCCCGCGGCGGCCGGGGCACTTCCGCGGCGTTTGCACCGTCGTGCTGAAGTTGTTCAACGTGGTGCTGCCAGACCGCGCCTACTTCGGCGCGAAAGATTACCAGCAGGCCCGCGTCGTCACCCAGATGGTGCGCGACTTGAACGTGCCGGTGGCCGTGGTGGTCGAGCCGACGGTCCGAGAGGCGGACGGGCTGGCGATGAGTAGCCGCAACCGCTACCTGAGCACGGCCGAGCGCGGGGCCGCGCCAGGGATCTATCGTGCGTTGCTCGCCGTGCGTGATCGTGCGGCAGTCGAACGGGACGTGGCAGTGCTGGAAGCAGGGCTGCGAGCGCAGCTGGCGGCGATTCCCGGGTCGCGTGTCGATTACGCGCAGGTCGTAGACGCCGAGACGTTGCAACCGATTCCGCGGTTCGAACGGCCCGTGGTGGCAGCGGTAGCCGTGTTCCTCGGTACGACGCGGCTCATCGACAACGTGGTGATCGAACCACCCAGCGAGCCGGGGGCGTCACTCCCCGGCTTCTTGTCCCGCGCGGCACCGGTATCCGGGGGCTGACGCCCCCGGCTCGCCCGGCTCACACCTCGTCCGCCGTCGTCACAGGCGGCGGCTTCGGCGCGTCCAGGTCGCTGGTGTCGAGCCGCCCTTCGGCCTGCAACCGCCGAAACACTTCAACAGTCGCGCGGATTCCGTCTTCGAGCGGCGTCTTCGGCATCGGCCCCAGGTCGCGCTCGATGCCGGCGTCGGACAGGTCGTAGGCGATGGCGATCTGCGACGTGCCGACCGTGACCAGCGTCGCCGCCGCGGGCAGCACTCGCGTCAGCGCCCTGTGGTAGTCGGCGAGCGTGACGACGGCGCCTCGGAGGTTGTAGCTCTTCGCCCCCTGGTACGGCCGCACCAGGCTGAGGATGAAGGCCTGGGCCACGTCGTCGACGTACTGGAAGTCGCTCCACCCGCCGAAGCTGATGGCGTAGGGTCGGCCGAGGAGCACGGCCTTGATCGCCTTGGTCGGCTCGCTGGTCATGCCGAGGTCGCGGCCGGGGCCGTACACGGTCCACGGGCGCAAGCCGACGCTGCTGATGCCGTGGTCCTGGAAGTAGATGCGGGCGTTCCCCTCGTTGCAGCACTTGAACACGCCGTAGTGCGTGCTCGGGATCAGCGGCGCGTCGTCGGGTTGGCTTCCGGCCGGGTACTTGTACTTGTCGGGGCCGCCGAATACCGCCGCGGAGCTGGCGTAGACGAGCCGCTGCACCTGCGAGCCGGTCGCCCTGATGGCCTCGAACACGGCCAGCGTTCCGAGCACGTTCACCCTGGCACCGAGCATCGGGTCGACGCGACACGTCGGCACCTGAAGGCCGGCCAGGTGGATGACGTGCGTGATGCCGTGGGTGCGGATCGCGGCCGTGAGCGCGGCCAGGTCGGTCACGTCGCCGGGGACGAACGTGCACTTCGCCACGTCGGCGTCGGAGAGGATGAGACGGAAGCGGCGGGGGTCTTCCTTGAGGTCGAAGACGAACACGTCGTCGCCCCGGGCCAGCAGGGTGCGGGCGATCCACGCCCCGATGAACCCGTACCCGCCGGTGATCAGCACACGCATCGGAAGCCAGCCCGTGAGGATGGGAGAGTTCGCTACGCCGGCTCGACCGCGGTTCCGGCCGGCTCCACCGTTTCGGGGGCGACCTTCGCCAGCGTGGCGAGCTTGTCCCCCTCGTTCAGGTTCATGACCCGCACGCCCTGAGTGTTGCGGCCCACCAGGCGGATCGTGTCCACCTTGCACCGCGTCACCATGCCGCCCACGGTGATGAGAATGACCTCGTCGCCGTCGCGGACGGACGACACGCCGACCACCTTGCCGTTCTTCGCCGTCACCTTCACGTCGCGGAGCCCCTTGCCGCCGCGGCGCTGGCGGCGGTATCGCATCGACGACCGGTCCTCGCCCCCCTCCGTCTCGGTCGCTTCCTCGGGCTCGGGCTCGGTCTCGGACGGCTCGGCCCCGACGTCGTCGTCGCCCTCCGCGGCGTCGGCCGTGTTCGCGCCGAACGGCGTTCGCTTGCCGTAGCCCAGCTCGCACACCGTCAGCAGGAAGCCGTCGGGGTCAGCGACCGTCATGCCGACCAACTCGTCGTCGCCGGCCAGGTTGATCCCCTTCACCCCGTAGGTGCCGCGGCCCGTGGCGCGGATGTTCGCCTCGGAGAAGCGGATGGCCATCCCGTTGCGGCTGCTCAGCACCACCTCGTCGCCGGCCTTTGTAAGGCCGACACCGATCAACTTGTCGTCATCGTCCAGGCCCATGCCGATGATGCCGCCGGCGCGCGGGCGGCTGTAGTCGGTCAGCTTCGACTTCTTGACCAGCCCCTTGCGGGTCGCCGTGAGCAGGAACGCCCCCTCGGCGAACTCCCGCACCGGGACAATGCCCGACAGTTTTTCCTCTGGCTTCAGCGAAAGCACGTTGGCGATGGACCGCCCCGGCGACGTGCGCGCCGCCTGCGGCACCTGCCACACCTTGAGCCAGTACAGCTGCCCCTTGTCGGTGAAGCAGAGGAGGTAATCCTTCGTCGCGGCGGTGAAGAAGTGCTCGACGAAGTCGTCGTCGCGGAGACCGCCCTGGACGCCTTTGCCGCCGCGGTTCTGGACGCGGTACTCGCCCACCGGCATCCGCTTCACGAACCCCTGGTGGCTGACGCTCACCACTACCTGCTCGTCCTCGATCAAGTCTTCCATCGACACGTCCGCCGCGTCGCCACTGATCTCCGTCTTGCGGGCGTCGCCGAACCGGCTGCCGATGTGCTCCAGGTCGTCCCGGATAACCTTGCGGACGTTCGCCTCGTCGCTCAGAAGCGTCTCGAAACTGCGAATCTGCTCGCGGAGCTGAGTGTACTCCTTCAAAATTTCGTCGCTCTCGAGCGCCGCAAGTTGTCCGAGCTGGAGCCGGACCACGGCCTCGGCCTGCAGCTCCGTCATGCGGTACACCGCCTGCACCCCCAGCTCGCGCTGCAACCCGCCGAACGCCTCGGCCCCGATCGCCCGCTCCATCAACGCGGCAGGCACTTCCATCTGTTGCAGCCGTAGTTTGGCCTCGGACCGGTTCGGCGACGTGCGGCAGATGCGGATCACCTCGTCGATGTCGGCGATGGCGATGAGCTGGCCTTCGAGGACGTGCCCGCGCCGCTTCGCCTCCCGCAGCAGGTACTCCGTGCGACGCCGAATCACCTGAACGCGGTGGTCCAGGAATTTCTGCATCATCTCCTTCAGCGTCAGCAACTGCGGCCGGCCGTCGACGATCGCCAGGAGGATGATGCTGACCGTGTCCTGCAGGGGGCTGAACTGGTAGAGCTGGTTCAACACCAGGTGCGGGTCGGCCCCGCGCTTCAGTTCGACGACGATGCGGACCGGCTCGCCGGTCCGGGCGCTCGACTCGTCGCGTACCCCACTGATGCCGGCGATCCGCTCCTCCTTCACCAGTTCCGCGATCACCTCCTGGAGCTTGATCCGGCTGACCTGGAACGGCACCTCGCGGATCAGGATGCTCGGGGACTTGCCCTTGCCCTCTTCGACGATGTCCACCCGCGCCCGCAGTGTGATCTTGCCGCGGCCGCGGGCGTAGGCGTCCACAATCCCCTGCCGACCCATGACGATGCCGCCGGTCGGGAAGTCCGGGCCGGGAACGAGCTGGATCAGGTCGCCGAGCGTGGTGTCGGGGTCGTCTATGAGCCTGACCAGCGCCGCGCACACCTCCTTGAGGTTGTGCGGCGGGATGTGCGTGGCCATGCCCACGGCGATGCCGTCCGCGCCGTTCACCAGCAGGTTCGGGAACCGCGCCGGAAGCACCAGCGGTTCGCGGTACTTGCCGTCGTAATTGTCGACGAAGTCGACGGTCTCGTGGTCCAGGTCGTCGAGCAGTTCGGCCGCGACAGGCGAGAGTTTGGCCTCGGTGTACCGGTGCGCGGCGGGCGGCAGGCCGGCGATCGAGCCGAAGTTGCCTTGCCCGTGGATGAGGCGGTAGCGGAGAACCCAGTCCTGGGCGAGCCGCACGAGCGCGTCGTAGATCGACGCGTCGCCGTGCGGGTGGTAGCGCTTCATCGTCTCGCCGATGATGCCGGCGCACTTGCTCGTAGCGGCGGTGGGACCGAGGCCGAGGTCGTTCATCGCCACGAGGATGCGGCGTTGCGATGGCTTGAGGCCGTCGCGGACGTCCGGCAGCGCCCGGGACACGATGACGGACTGGGCGTATGTGAGGTAACTGTCGCGCATCTCGTCCACGATGTCGAGCGGCGGGATGGGAGCCCCGCTCGCCTCGTCCGGGCCGCCGGGGGCGGGCGGGGGTGGGGTGTCGTCGGCCAACGTCGGCTCCTGTGGTTCCGGGAGAATTTCGCGGCCCGGACCGGATTGCGATGCACGTCGGGCGTAAGGGCGTTATTTTAGTGGAAGCCGGGAGTTCGAACCACCCGCGTAGAGGCGTTCCTGGCACCTTTTTCCTCGCCCGAACGTCAACCGCGGCAACGGGTTCTGGGAGCCAACGATGCGCCGACCGCTGGGGGTACTTTGGGGCCTGCTCCTGGCCATCGCGACGGCGTCCGGCCAGGACGGTGGCGTGACGCCCGCCGCCGCCGAGACGCGGTCAAAGCTGCTGAAGGTAAAGTTGTCGCTGAACTTCAACAAGATGCCGCTTCGCGAGGCGCTCAAAGAGATCGCACACCTGGTGAACGAAAACACCGAGAAGCCAATTCTCTGGTCCTACGCCGCGGACGGCGGCGTGCCGAACGTACCAGTCACTTACAACTGCAAGGACAAGGCAGTCGAGGCGATTCTCGACGACCTGTTCAAGCAACACGGTCTCGGGTTCACGGTACTGTCCGGGGACGACCACCCGCGTGACGGCTGGGTCCGCCTCGGCCCCGGCAAGGAGCGCGGGGAGGTCAAGAAGTTGGCCCCGCTGGTACTCGCGCCGCCGGCCACGACGCCGCCCACCACGCCGGTGCTCGTGCCCGACGACCCGAACGAGGCGGCGGCGCTGGCCCGGCTCAACGCTGCGAAGGGTCTGCTCACTGATGGGAAGGCGGCCGACGCGAAGTTGATCCTGGGCGTGGTAATCGGCAAGTACGGCAAGACGAAGGCGGGGGCGGAGGCGAAGGAAATCCTCGAGAAACTGAACAAGTGACACCCGACCGGCCGAACCGTCGCGGCCGCACGCCGGAGGTGCCGTGGCTCGACCCCGCGAGCGGCCCCGGCGATTGGCCGCTGGGGTACGGCGGGTCGCTGACGCCGGATCTGCTGCGGAAGGCCTACGCCGCCGGAGTCTTCCCATGGTACAACCCCGGCGAACCGGTGCTGTGGTGGTCGCCAGACCCGCGCGCCGTCATCGAGCTGGACGGCCTCCACGTCAGCCGGCGGCTCGCCCGCACGATTCGCTCGGGAAAATTCCGCACCACGGTGAACCGGGCCTTTCGCGACGTGATGCTCGGCTGCGGTGAGTACCGAGCCGAGGGCACGTGGGTCCACGAAGAGATGGTCTCGGCGTACACGGCGCTGCACCTCGCCGGGGATGCGCACAGCGTTGAAGTTTGGGTGCCGACCGACGCGGGTGCGTGGGAACTGGCCGGCGGCATCTACGGCGTCGCGGTCGGCGGGCTGTTCGCCGGGGAGTCGATGTTCCACCGCCGCACCGATGCCTCGAAGGTGGCGCTGGTCACACTCGTTGAGCGGTTGAAAGCGCGGGGTTTCATTCTGTTCGACGTGCAGATGACGACCGACCACACGGAGCGAATGGGGGCGAGGAACATCTCCAGGGTCGAGTACCTCGCCCGACTGCGCGACGCGGTGGCCCTCACGCACGTCCGGTTCGCCGATTCGGAGTCGTCATCACTCGCACCCGAGCGCGCCGAAGAGTTGTGACTGGTCTGACCGGCTCCAAATGCCCGGCCGATTCGTGTCACTTTGGCAGCGTCGCCACAGAACTCGGCCACACTCGCCGGTGGGACGTAGTTGCGACGGTGTTCCTCAGCGACTCCGGATCCGCAATGATGGTGACGCGACCGAATCGTATGTCCAGTGACCGCAAGCGTTGAGCGCTCGGGGTCGTGCGCTCGGAGAACGACATGTTCCCGACACGTCGAGCTTTTTTGGCAACCGGACTGGCACCAACAGTGTCACCGGCCGACGAGCCACGGCCTGTGGCGGCGAACCTCGGCTTGGTGCTTTACTCCTACGGCATCCGTGCGCGGGCCGAGGGCGCTGGGTTCACCGACCCGGCGAGCTTCATCACACTGGCTCGTGAGCGGGGCGCGAGTGCGGTGCAGGTGCCGTTGGGCCGGCGAACGGATGCCGCCGTAGCCTCGATCCGTCGGGCAGCCGAGGCGGCCGGCGTGGCGGTTGAGGGGATGGTGACCCTGCCCCCCGACACGGTCGCCGGGAGAGACCAGTTCGCCTCCGAGTTGGAGACGGCCCGAGCCTGTGGGGCCGAAGTCGTCCGCGCGGTGTTGATGGCGGGCCGCCGCTACGATCTGTTCTCACGGGCCGACGAGTACGTCATGTTCGCCCGTACCGCGAAGGCGTCGCTGGAACGGGCCGAGCCGATCTTGCGCACCGCCGGCGTCAAACTGGCCGTCGAGAATCACAAGGACTTCCGCGCGGACGAACTGCTCGGCCTGCTACGAGGTCTTGCGAGTCCGTGGGTCGGTGTGTGTATCGACACCGGCAACAACCTCGCGCTGCTCGAAGACCCGGCTGCCACTATCGCCGCCCTGGCGCCCTTCGCGTTCACCGTTCACCTGAAGGACATGGCATTGGAAGAGTGCCCTGAGGGCTTCCGCCTCGCCGAGGTGCCGCTGGGGCAGGGTGTACTCGATTTGCCGGGGGTCGTCGCCGCGCTGCGGAAGGGGAACCCGCGCCTCCGGTTCCAACTCGAAATGATCACCCGCGATCCTCTTCCTGTGCCTTGCCTGACAGAACGCTACTGGGCGACTCTCGACCGCGTTCCAGGCCGCGACCTGGCACGTACCCTGGCGCTCGTTCGCCGGTCAGCCCCGAAGGAGCCGCTACCGCGTTTCTCCCAACTGCCGCTGGCTCAGCAGGTAGCCGCAGAAGAGCGACACGTACGCGAGTCGTTCGCGTTCGCGGCCCGCACGCGGCTGCTGGCCGGGTGAATGGAATGACGAATCGGCCTTGGAGTTTCTCATTCGCACTTCATGCCGGCGGGGGTAAACTCCAGTGTGGGTTGGTTCGTCGGCGCTAGAGGGCAGTCCGTGCGCGTGTTGCTCGTCGAGGACAATCCCTCACTCGTCCGCGCCTTTCGTCAGGGGCTCGAAGAGGAAGGCTTCGCGGTCGACGTGGCCACCGACGGTGAGGAGGCCGACGTCAAGGCTCGCACGACCGGCTACGACGTGGTCGTCCTCGACATCATGCTGCCCAAAGTGGACGGGCTGACGCTGCTGAAGAAGTGGCGGACCGACGGAATCAAGACGCACGTCCTGATGCTCACCGCCCGCGGCACCGTGTCCGACAAGGTGACGGGCCTCGACACCGGGGCCGATGATTACCTGACAAAGCCAGTAGACTTCGACGAACTGTGCGCCCGAGTTCGCGCCCTGATCCGGCGCGGGCACCAGCAGAAGGACCCCGTTCTGCGGTGCTACGACATGGAGATCGACACCGCGGCCCGCACCGTCCGCCGGGCCGGGCAGGTGATCCACCTCACCCCGCGCGAGTACGCCCTGCTGGAGTTCCTGGCCTTCCACCGCGGAAAGGTCGTGACCCGCAGCATGATCTGGGAGCACCTCTACGACGAGTACGACGAGAACACCTCGAACGTGGTGGACGTGTACATCCGCTACCTGCGGAACAAGATCGACAAGGGCTTCGACCCGCCGCTGATTCTGACGCGGTGGGGCGAGGGTTACATGCTCCGCGGCGACGACGACCCGCCGGCCCCGCCGGCCGGGAAGAAGGGGTGACAGCCCCATGCGTTCCATCCGCCGGTCTCTACTCGGCTACTTCCTCCTGCTGCTTGCCGTGGCCCTCGGGCTGATCGCGGCGTTCGTGGACCGCTACGCCGTAGGGGCCGTCCGGGCTCGTGAGGAGTCGGAGTCGAACCGGATCACCGCGGCGTTCGACGCCCGCAAACTCGAAGCCCAAACCAAGTTCGACGCGGAACTCGTGCAAGAGGCCCGCAGCCTGGCCGGGGAACTGAACCGCACGTTCTTCAAGGCCTGGGGCCGGTTCCGCCCGCCCGACCAACCGCGGCCGGGAGGGAAGGGGCCGCCGGAGCCGAAGTCCCCACCGGAGCCGAAGAGCATCGAACCCCGCCCGAGTTTCCCTGGTAAGGCGCCCGACGAGGACGGACGCGAGTACCTCCGCCGCGTGACCGCCCTGATGTTGCAACCGCCCGCGGCCGGGAACTGGCTGCCGGCGGCGGAGGCGGCGTCCGCCACGCACAGGGCGTGGAGCCCGGCATGGATTTCGTTCGCCTCGCCGCGGACGGCGTCGCGGGTGCAGCTACCCGATATGTTGCACCGACCGTTCGTGGAGGGCGGCGACCACACGGGCTACTATCAGTTCCACGTCGTCGCCGACTACCCGGGCCGGCCGTGGCAGTCGATCGGCACAGTTCGACCGGCCCGGCTCCATCACGACCTGCCGCTCGACCTTGCTCGCGTGGAAGACTCCGACCGCGAGTTCCTTCCCGCCGAGGAAGTCCGCGTCGAGGGGCAAGGGGCCTTCCGGCGTGCGATTGTGTGGACCGCGGTCACGCCGCAGGGGCCGAGGCAGCTGGCTATTCCGGTCTGGCACGAGAACCAGGCGTATCCCGCCGGTCAGGGGATGCGCGCGACATCGTTTTTCTACCCGCCGAACGGACTGAACCCGCGGGCCTTTCGCCCTGATTTCTGGCTCCGCGTCTTTGTCCACGCCGCGCGGCCGCAGGCGGAACTCGATAGTCGGTTCGTCGCCGCGGCCGCCGAGCGGGACCAGGAAATCGTACGCGTCCACTCCGAGTCGCGGGAGGAGCTGACCAAGCTCCGCACCCGACTCGCCGCGATCGCCGTCGGGTCGTTCCTGGCACTGGTCGTCGGGGGTTGGTTCATCGTCGCCCGTGGGCTGGCCCCGGTGAGAACGCTGTCGGACGCTGTAAGCCGGGTGTCGGAGAAGGACTTCGCCCTCCCCGTCTCGCCGGCGGCGCTGTCGGTCGAACTCGCCCCGATCCACGCCCGCCTAACCCAGACCCTCGACCAACTGCGGGCCGCGTTCGCCCGGGAGAAGGAAGCCGTGGCCGACATCTCCCACGAACTCCGTACGCCCATTGCGTCACTCCTCGCCACCATCGACGTGACGCTTCGGAAGCCGCGAACCCCCGAGCAGTACCGGGCCACCCTTGAGGACTGCCGCGGCATCGCCAAACAACTCGGCCAACTCGTCGAGCGGATCATGACGCTCGCCAGCCTCGACGCCGGCACCGCCCGCGGAGCCCTCAGCCGCGTGGACGCGACCGAACTCGCCGGCAGTTGTGCCGTCGTCATCCGCCCCCTCGCCGAGGCCCACGGGCTGACGTTCACGCTGTCCGCGGTCGGCCCAGCCGAACTGGACACCGACCCCGACCGACTCCGCGAGGTGCTGATGAACTTGCTGCACAACGCGGTCGAGTACAACCGCGCGGGCGGCCGCGTTGAACTGACGGTGCGGCCGGACGCGGGGCGGGTCGTGTTCGAGGTGCGCGACACCGGCATCGGCATGACGGGCGAGGTGCGGGCAAAGATTTTCGAGCGGTTCTACCGGGCCGATCCCTCCCGCACCGCCACCGGCGTCCACGCCGGGCTCGGGCTGGCCATCGTCAAGGAGTACGTCGAGCGGCTCGGTGGTGTGATCGAGGTCGAAAGCGAGCCCGGCGAGGGCTCCCTGTTCCGTGCGGCATTCCCGGCCGCGGCCGGACAACCGGAATCCCTGACCCCGCCCCCCGACGCCGTGCGTCCGGAACCCCGGCCGCGCTCCCGACCCACGCCCGCCGCGTCCTGAAATGGACGTCTTCCCGCCCGACCGGGTAGAACGGACCAGTAGGTCCGGTTCCCGGGGGGGCACGACGATGCGCGGCGTGTGGGTGTCGATCCTGGTACTCGCGGCCGTGGCCGTCACCTCGGTTAACACCGGCTGCGGTGGGTCCGAGAAGTCGCTACCCCAACACGTCCCTGAAAACACCGGCCAGTCGGGCACGACAGCGGTTGTAACCGCGCCCGACAAGTCCGAACCCGCCGCCGTCGCGGTCGTGGGGCGTGCCGTCAAGGCAGCCACCGCCGGCAACCCGGCGCGCGTCGAGCGGGCGAAGGTGAATCGGCTCAGGATGAAGGGCACGGTCATGGGGCCGTCCGGCCCAGTACTCTCACGGCGTCTCGTCGAGGCGGTCTGGCCCGACCGACTGGCCCAGACGGACGAATTCGGCTCCGATTCGGGGTTCGGTAAGACGCTCGTCCGCCTGCGGCGCCCGGTACTTTGGGTGGGGCGTATCGCCGAGGGAAAGGCGTTGCCTGTCGAATTCGCCGACGGTAAGGCTCCCGAGGCAGCGATTGCGGCCGAGTCGGTCGGGCGACACTGGATGGCCGTCCTGGTCCCGCTCGCCGACTCGCGGACGGTGGTCTTCGACGCCAAAAAGTTGCCGCTGAACGGCCGGCCCGCCGACGTGATCCGCGCGGCCGCACCGGGCACGCCGGTCTTCACCTTGTGGTTCGACGAGCAGTCCGGCTTGCTTCTTCAAGTGGGCTTCGCCCAGATCGAGCCCGGTAACACGAAGCCGACCGACAAGGTGTTCACGCTGCGCGACCATCGTGCGGCCGACGGCCTCATGGTGCCGGGACGCATCGAGTACCGACAGAGCGCGTTGCCGCTGCCACTGGAAGAATGGGTCGTCGAGGAATGGGAGTTCCCGGAGCGGATCGAAGAGGGTGGATTCGACCCTCCCAAGTGACGCGTTCAGGGACGGTAGCCCTGCACCGGCCCGCGTCCGCTGTCCGGTGCCGGACGGGTCGCGGGCACCGCGGGGGGCCAGTCGGGGCGGTAGGCCGGCAGTCCGGGCGGCACCGGCGTCGGGGCGAACGGCGAGTCCTTCAGCCCGCTGCTTGGGCGGACCACGCCGCCCACGCCGATCAACTCGGGGCGACGAGCTACCTTGTCGGCGAACACCTCCAGGTCGCCGGCGATCCGCTCAGCCCGCGCCAGTACCCGGGCCAGCGACGCCGCCGCCGCGTCGACGTTGTTGAACAGCGTAGGGTTGGTCAGTAGTCGTTGGGCCGTGCCGTTTTCACGGGCGAATGCTTGCACCACGCCCCGCACGTCGGTCAGTACCGCGTTGAGCGACGCCGCCGCCTCGGCGATGTCCTTCGTCAGCGCCTCCGACCGCGCCCCGAACGGCCGGACGACCCCGCGCAGCTCGGCGATCGCGTCCGGCACCGCGGCCGTGCGAGTGTCGAAGTTCCGAATCGTCTTCTCCGTCTCGTCCAACACCGCTTGCAACCCCCCGGACAGCTTCAGGACGTTCAGCCCGATGGAATTCAGGTTCTTCAGCAGGGCCGACACTTCCTTTTGGTTCTCGGGCGAGAGTACCTGATTGACCGACTCCAGCGCCTCCCGAGCTGCCTTGGCGGCACCAGCCACGTCGGGCTCGATCCTCTTCACGCTGCCTCGGATTTCGTCGACCGCGGGACGCACTGTCGCGACAAGCGCCCGGATGTCGCGCAGGGTCGTGCGAAGGTTGTCGGCCTCAGCGCCATCGATCGGCGGGCCGACCGCCGAGACGGCGCCGGGCGGCGGGGCAGGTCGTTCGCCGGTGCCGACGAAGTCCTGAATCGCCTTGTTGGTCTTCTGCACCTCGGGGATGAAGGCGCGCACGTCTCGGCCGAGGAGTTCGTACTCTCGCAGCGTCTTTTCGAGCTGCGGGGCGACCCTCTCGATCTTCTCGAACGACGCGACGACACGATCGAGTGACTGCTGAGCCGACGAAAGCACGCCGGACGCCGGAGTGAGCAGGCTGCGGGTCGTGATGGGCGGCACGCCGGCGATCTCGCTACCCGGCGGGATGTCGTCGCCGCGCGGCATCGGCTGGCCCGCGGCGTCGAGCTTCGGGAGGAAGTCTAGCGCGGTGTCGCCGTTGAGGAGGCCGCGCGTGATGGTTGCGGCCTCGTTCGTCCGCGGCGGGTATTTGGGGTCCACCGTGATCCGCACCCGTACCTCTCCGGTTTCGGTGTCGAGGTCGATGCGGGTGACCTCGCCAATGCGGACGCCGGACTTTCGGATGGGCGTGCCCTGCGTCAGCCCCGGCGCCTCGGGGAAAAGCACGGTGTAGTTCAGCTTCGTGGCGAAAAACTGCGGCGCCTTCCCGAACAACACGACGAGCACCGCGAGGACGACGAGCGTCGCCCCGACGAACAGCCCGAGCCGCAACCGCATCTTCTGCTCGGCCACGTTGCACCGGTGGACAGTAAGGCCACGATCCTGTGAGCTACTCCTCCGCGCCGATCCGACGGGCGGCGTCGCCCTCGACGAACTCACGAACACGCGGGTCAGTCGCGGTCGCCAGCCCCGCCGGGGGGCCGTCGTACAGCACCTGCGGCTCGTCCGCCTCCAGCCGGCCGACGGGCTCCAGCATCACCACGCGGTCGGCCACCTTCTGGACCGTTCGCAGCTCGTGCGTCACGACGATGCTCGTCACCGGCCGGCGGCTCCGGGTGCGGAGAATGAGTTCGTTGATCACGTCCGTCATGATCGGGTCGAGGCCGGTGGTCGGCTCGTCGTACAGCATCACGTCCGGGTCGAGGGCGAGTGCCCGTGCCAGACCCACGCGCTTCCGCATCCCTCCGGACAGTTCGGTCGGCATTTTCGGCTCGGCGGCCTCGGTGAGCCCCACTTCTGTGAGCCGGTCGCGGACCCGGGCGCGGATGTCGGCCTCGGTGAGGCCGCCCTTCGCTCGGAGGCCGAAGGCAACGTTCTCGAACACCGTCAGGCTGTCGAACAGCGCCGCCTGCTGGAACAGAAAACCCATCCGCATCCGCATCTGCGTCAGCTCGGACTCGCCTAGCGCAGGTACGCTTCGGTTCTCGAACAGCACGTCCCCGGTGTTCGGCTTCAAGAGACCCACCAGGAGCTTCAACGCCACCGTCTTACCGCAGCCGCTCTCGCCGATGACGCAAAGCGTCTGATGTGGCTCGATTGACAAACTCAGGTCGCGCAAGACCGCCTGCCGGCCGAACCGGACGGACACGCCGCGGAGTTGGATCAGCGGGTCGGCCACGTCATATCACCTTCGACTTGGCGTCGGGCCAGATCATGTCGTGGACGCTGTTGGCCAACATGGACAGCACGAAGTCCAGCACGATGATCGACACGAAGGCGAACACGAACGCCTGCGTGGCGGCCCGGCCGACGCCTGCCGCTCCGGGCCTGCTGTGGAAGCCGCGGTGGCAAGCGATCAGCGCCATCACTCCGCCCAGCACGAACGCCTTGGCCACGCCGACGAACACGTCCCATATGCCGACGTAGTTCCGCGAGTGCTCCCAGTAGTGGTGCGTGTCGATGCCGTAGACGTGGAGGCAGATGATCGTGCACCCCACCAAACCTGCCACGTCGGCGAACACGGTCAGCATCGGGATCATCAGCAGCGAGGCGAGGAACCGCGGGGCCACGAGGTGCTTCACCGGGTCCACGCCGAGGCAGGCGAGGGCGTCGAGCTGCTCGCTGACGCGCATCGTCGCCAGCTCCGCGGCCATCGCCCCGCCGACCCGGCCGGCCAGCATCACCGACGACAGCACCGGGCCCAGTTCGCGCACCACGGACAGGTGAATCACCGCCCCGAGCGACGTTTCGAGGCCGACGGTGTGGAACTGGTTGTACGTCTGCACCGCCAGCACCATGCCGATGAACAGGCCGGTGATGATGACGACGGACAGGCTGTTCAGGCCGATGTCGACGGAGACGCGGAGCCACTCGCGGCCGCTGAACGAGCGGCGGAACATGCCCGAGATGGCGCGGGTCGAGAAGAGCGTCCAGTCGCCGAGGCCGACCAGCGCGGTCGCGATCGGGCCGCCGATGGGGAGCAGGTCCGCGTCGGGCGGCTCCGGTGAGGCGGGCGGCGTCGCGACGGTCATCGGCCACCCGGGGGGTAGTGTCGGCCTCCCGACCGGGGCGGCGGTACGGACCGTAACGATTGTATCGGCCCGGGGCTTCACGGATGTTGAGCGGGATTTCGGCCCCAAGTTCCGGCAGTTGTCAAGCACAGAACCGGGGGGTCGCCGACAGTTTGGCCGAGATTATTGTTTCCGCCGCGCCGCTGTGCGGGTCGCGGAAACATGTCACGCGGTCAGATCGACCAGCGTGAGTGTTACGAGCCGGCCTCGCGTACGGCGACGCCGTTCCGCCACTCCACCCACGCCCGCCGGCGGGCGTCCCACACCCAGCCGCTGAACGCCTCGTGCGGCCGCACGTCCACCACCCGCACGCGGTCGGAGTCGGCTTCGGGTTCGTACCAGCGTCGGCGGCTTCCTTGCGCCGTCACCGCGGCCAGCTCGGCGTGCCCCAACAGGAACACGACGACCGCCACGAACGTCAGCATGAAGTGCCCTACTAGCAGGCCGTACACGCCGCCGACCACCGCCAACACGCTGCCCACGCCGACTGCCGCCCGGGTCGCGTCCAGTCGCGTCATACCCGTTGCGAGCACGGCCCGGAGCACGCGGCCGCCGTCCATCGGGAACGCCGGAATGAGGTTGAACAGCAGCAACCACACGTTCGCCTTCATCAGGTTCACCACGAAGCCGTCGAGCGGGTCGAGCGAGGCGTCGAACGCGCCGGGGAAGGCCACGGCTCCGCCGAGGAGGCCGGCAAAGATGCCGCCCGCGATGGCCAGGTTCACCGCCGGCCCCGCCAGCGCGATGACGACCTCTTGCCCCGGCTTCTCGGGTATCCGCTCCAGGCTGGCCACGCCGCCCATCGGGTACAGCGTGATGTCGCGGGTGCGGACGCCGTAGTAACGCGCGGCGAGGGCGTGGCCGACCTCGTGAAGGGCGACGCAGCCGAACAGCGCGAACAGGAACAGCACCTCGCCGGCGGCAGCGCTCAAGTCCCCGCCGGCGACGCCGCCGACGAGCACGAACAGCGGCAGCAGCCAGAAGGTGCCGTGGACGTAGGTGTCGATGCCGAAGAACTTGCCGAGCCGCAGCGAACCGAACATCGATGTACCCCCTCGGGAGGGAATACCGCCCACGCGGCCCCGCCCTCACATGCTATTCGAGGGAGACGGGACGAGATTGGGTGCGGGAATCGCTGGCGGCTTCCCGTAGTGGTCCGTCCAGCGGTCGGTGTCGGGCTTCGCCCGCTCGCAGACGAGGGAGCCGTTCGGCCGCGCAAGCCCCGTCAGGGTTCCAACACCGGACGGGGCTTACGCCCCGGCCGAACGGCTCGGACGTTGCCCGACACCGACCGCTGGATGGTCTACTACGGAATCACCGGCTTCCGCTTCAGCGCCTTGTCCGCGATGTCGGTGCGGAAGTGCATCCCCGGGAAGCTGATGAGTTTGACCGCCTCGTACGCCCGCGCCTTCGCCGCCCGTAGGTCGTCGCCCAGCGCCGTCACCGCCAGCACCCGGCCGCCGTCGGTCAGGACGCGGCCCTTCGGGTCGAGCTTCGTGCCGGCGTGGAAGACTTTGACCCCCGGCAGCGAGTCGGCCTCGTCGATGCCCAGGATTTGCTTCCCCGTTTCGTACTTGCCCGGGTAGCCGCCGGAGCACAGCACCACGCACACCGTCGGCCGGGCGTCCCACTCGATCTTGCCGTCGAACTGGTCGAGCCGCTCGTCGGCCACGGCTTCGAGGAGGTCGAGAAGGTCGGTCTTGAGCCGCATCAGCAGCGGTTGCGTCTCGGGGTCGCCGAAGCGGGCGTTGAACTCCAGCACGCGCGGCCCCTGGCTCGTCAGCATGACGCCGGCGTACAGCACCCCCTGGAACGGGAAGCGGCCGCGCTTCATGGCGTGGACCGTCGGCACGAACACGCGGTCTTCCAGCTCCTTCAGCAGCTCCGGCGTGCCGATCGGGGCGGGGCAGTACGCGCCCATGCCGCCGGTGTTCGGCCCCTTGTCGCCGTCGTGGACGGCCTTGTGGTCCTGGCACGGCGGCAGCGGCAGGATGGTGCGGCCACTCACCAGCGCCAGGACGCTCACCTCCTCGCCGTCGAGCCGCTTCTCGACCACGATCCGCCGGCCGGCCGTGCGGCCGAACTCGTCGCGCACCATGATCCGCTCGACGGCCTTCTGCGCCTCGAGCGTGTCCTTGCACACCACCACGCCCTTGCCCGCCGCGAGCCCGTCGGCCTTCACCACCACGGGGTAGTCGCGGCTCTGCACGTAGGCGCGGGCCGGGTCGGGGTGGTCGAACACCCGGAAGTCGGCGGTCGGAACGTCGGCGTGGCGCATCAGCTCCTTGGCGAACACCTTGCTCCCTTCGACGCGCGCCGCCTCCTTCGACGGGCCGAACACCTTGTACCCCTTGTCGCGCAGGAAGTCGGCCAGGCCGGCGGCCAGCGGGTCTTCGGGACCGATCACCACCAGGCCGATCTGCTCCTTGGCGCAGAAGCGGTTGAGCTTGTCCGTCTCGGTGTGGTCGATGGCGACGCTCACGGCCCCGTCGCGGGCCGTGCCCGCGTTGCCGGGCGCGCAGAACAGGTTGCCGAGCCGCGGCGATTGCTTGAGCTTCCACACCAGGGCGTGTTCGCGGCCGCCCTTTCCGATCACCAGTACGTTCATGGACCGCCGCGGACGGGGGTGCGATGCCGACACCCCGCAAGTGTATTCACGACGTGCGTGGGCGGGACGAGTTTCGAGCAGTGGCTTGCCTTCAGCCCGGGTTTCGTCTAGACTAATAGTAATGATTAGGTCGTGCTTCGCACCTCCGAGTTGCTGCTGATGTCATTCGCCCGTTGGTTCATTCTGCTGGGCTGTGGTGTGATCGCCGGGTGCGGGGGCGGTGGACCGCCCGAATTCACCGCGCCGCCCGTGAAAGTCGTCTGTACCACGACGATCGTCGCTGACCTGGTGAAGCGTGTCGGCGGCGACCGGGTGACGGTGGACGTGCTGATGGGGCCGGGCGTGGACCCCCACCGCTACATCCCCACGGCCGGCGACCGGGCCAAGCTGGAAGGGGCGCACCTCGTGTGCTTCAACGGCCTCCACCTCGAAGGGAAGATGACCGACACGTTCGAGAAGTCGCGCCGCCGGTTCCGCGCCTTCGCCGTGACCCGCGACCTGCCGGCCGACAAACTCCGCGCCGCCGACACCGACGGCGGCGAGCACGACCCGCACGTCTGGTTCGACGTGGCGCTGTGGGCCGGAACGGTTGGACCGGTGCAGGTCGAACTGTCGAAGCTCGACCCGGCCGGGGCCGCCACCTACGCGGCGAACGCGGAGGCGTACCGCAAGGAACTCGACGCCCTCGACGCCGAGGTGCGGGCGGCGCTGGGGAAACTGCCGAAGGAGCGGCGCGTTCTGGTGACGGGGCACGACGCCTTCGGCTACTTCGGCCGGGCCTACGGCTTGGAGGTGCGCGGGTTGCAGGGCGTGAGCACGGCCAGCGAGGTCGGCACCGCCGACCTGGACCGGTTGGCCGACTTCCTCGGCTCGAACCGCGTCCCGGCCGTGTTCACCGAGACGTCGATCCGCGACGACGGGCTTCAGGCGGTGCTCGAAAATAGCCGCAAGAAGTACGGCCACACCGTGCGGCTCGTCGGCGGCGACGACGCCCTTTACTCGGACGCGCTCGGCGCGCCGGGCACGCCGGGCGGCACGTACGCCGGCATGGTGCGGCACAACGTGAAGGTCATCGTGGACGCCCTTTCGAACTAGGAGCGTGGTCGTGATGCGGTCGCCTGACGTCGCCGTCGAGCGGTTGGGGTGCGGGGCGGCCCGTGGGCCCGCCGACCCCGTGGCAACATGCCCCCCCGCGATCGACGTTCACGACCTGACCGTCGCTTACGGCGATAAGCCGGTCCTGTGGGACATCGACCTGACCGTCCCCGCCGGCGTGCTGATGGGCGTGGTCGGCCCGAACGGGGCCGGCAAGACGACCCTCATCCGCGCCATCCTCGGCCTGTTGAAGCCGGTGGCCGGCCGGGTGCTGGTGCAAGGGAAACCCTACGCGGCGCGCGACCGCCTCGTC
Organism: Gemmataceae bacterium; assembly: GCA_046350095.1. Taxonomy (GTDB): domain Bacteria; phylum Planctomycetota; class Planctomycetia; order Gemmatales; family Gemmataceae; genus Urbifossiella. Next base: position 293,549 of record JAXMBA010000004.1, on the reverse strand, counting down.
GCCTACGTCCCGCAGCGCGGCACCGTGGACTGGGACTTTCCCACGACCGTGCTCGACGTGGTGACGATGGGCACTTACGGCCGCGTCGGCTGGTTCCGCCGGCCGGGGGCGAAGGAGCGGGCGGAGGCGACGGAGGCGCTCGGCCGCGTCGGCATGGCGGGGTTCGCCGGGCGGCAGATCAGCCAGCTGTCGGGCGGGCAGCAGCAGCGGGTGTTCCTGGCGCGGGCGCTGGTGCAGGACGCGCCGGTGTACCTCATGGACGAGCCGTTTCAGGGCGTGGACGCGGTGACGGAGCGCTCCATCATCGACATCCTGCGAGACCTCCGCTCGCGCGGCCGCACGGTCGTCGTCGTACACCACGACCTGAACACGGTGCCGGCGTACTTCGACTGGGTGACGCTGCTGAACGTGCGGGTGGTGGCGTCTGGCCCGGTGGCGGAGGCGTTCACGCCGGCGAACCTGCGGGCCGCCTACGGCGAGCGGGTGGGGGCGGCTGCGTCGGCCGGGTGAAGGCCGAGCAACGTGCGGCACTCGCGGGTCACCACTTCCAGTAGCGCCTCCAGGCTCCCCGGAGCCACGGCCGCGATCACCTCCTGATAGATGCCGTAGCCGTAGGCCGTGGTCGCCGGCAGGTAGCCCGGCTGCCAGTCGTCGCAGACCGTCGCCACCATCACCGCCTGGTGCGGGAAGCGGCGGCGGAGCTCGAGCTGGAACGACTGGTACAGTTCGCCCGCGCCGAACACCCACAGCGCCCCCCCGAGCCGCCACACGCCGACGGGAAGCGGGTAGCTCTTCCCTTCGGGCAGCGCCGCGTGGCGGGCCAGCTGTCGCGTCATCCGCTCGACGTGAGCATGAGCATCGCGCACCCGTGCCTCCTCGCCGGCGGCGCGGGCCGCGTCTTCTTCCGCCTGCCAATGTCGCAGTGCGTCCTCGGTGCCCTCACGGGTGGGGAGATCGGCGCGGTAGGGAAGGGGTGTGGTAAAGCGGCGGCCGGCGAAGGCTTCGTAACGGTCGAGTTCCGCGCCGGTCTGCGGGCGGTGCTCCCAGGTCCCGAGCGTCGCCCCGGACACGACGGGACCGGCGTACACGAACGCGGTGCCGGGCGGGGGGAGCGCTTCCAGCCCGGACAGCGCCGCGAAGCCGAGCCGCCGGCCGTTTCGGTCCGCGACCGCGGGGTCGCCGACGTAGCCCTCCTTCGGCCCCAGGTCACCAGACGCGCCTTGCAGGAACAGGCAGGGGGCCGAGGTCTCGCGCTCGACCACCTCGCGCATCGCCCCCACGTAGTCGGGGCTGACCAGCGTGTTCTGCCACGCCAGCGTCGTCGGGTGGCACGCGTAGTTCACCACCGTCCCGAGTGTCACCCCGCTGTCACTCACGGCGCGGGCGAGGGTCACGGTGTCGTCCGCGGGGCCGTCGGGGTTGAAGCCGCAGACGATCTGCTGCGACGCGGCGTCCCAGAAGTCGCGGTGGCGGGCGAGGTCGCACCTCGCGGTGCCGTACACGACCGTCGCGTGGGTGAGTTTTCCAACGGCTTCCGCCGCCAATTCGCCACACACGGCCGCGACGCGGTCGAGGTACGGCCCGATGAGGTCGCCGCCTGGCAGGTGCGACCGCGAGCGCGACAGCCACGCCGACCCGTGGGTGTGACTCAAAGCCAGGTGGACGTTCGCGGGTTCGACCCCCGCGGCGGCGGCCGCGGCGGCCCGCATCCGGTCGGCCTCCGTCGCTTCGAGGAGGCAGTGGTCGATGCCGACGACGAGCAGCCGGCTCGCCGCGTCGGCGGATTCGATCAGCATCGCCGTCGCGGTGAGCGGCCGGTGGACGCCGGTGGCGCGCTCGTGCAGGGCGGCCCCCCACATGCGGTGGTAGATGCCGGCCGGCGGGGTGATGTCGGCGCGGGCGAAGGCGGCCCGGCAGCGCGTCTGCGGGGTGGTCACGCGGGTGGACACGTCGGCTCCTCGTACAGCGTCCGGGCGGGGTTCAGGAACACCCAGCACACGCCGGCCCCGGCGCACATCCCGCCGAACAGCAGGTACACGCCGTTCCAGTCGCCGGCCGCGCCGACCAGCCGTCCGGCGGCGTACGGGAACAGCCCGGCGCCGACGTTCCCGGCCATGTTCATCGTGGCGAACACGATGGCCACGCGGGTGCCGCCCATCGACAGCGCCGCCGCGTACGCTGCCGGCCCGGCCACGTAGGCGCAGAACGCGGCGACGCTGAGCAGCACCACGACTTCGACGGCGGTGCCGACGAAGTACGCCGCCACGGCCGACACGGCCGCCACGCCCATGCACACCGCCGACAGCCCGCAGCGGCTCAGCTTCTCGCGGCCGGTCCGGCGGAGCAGCCAGTCCGACGCGCTACCGCCGACGAGGGCGCCGACGATGCCCGCGAGCAGGGGCCACGTCGCCAGGCTGCCGGACTCCGCGGGCGTGACGCCCTTCGTCTCCTGGAGCACCCGCGGGAACCACGTGAAGAACAGCGCCGTGGCCCCGGCGCGCGTCAGCTGCTGGAGGCACAGCAGTACCATGTCGCGGTCGGCGACGAGGAGCGTCCAGTCGAACGGCTCGTGCTTCACGACGGGGCGCGGGGCGTCGGGCCGCGGCACCGCGACGGCGAACAGCAACGCCCACACCAGCCCCGGCACCGCGTACACGACCAGCACCGCCTGCCAGGTGAGGGGGCCGAACAGCCGCCCGGTCACCTCCTGCGACAGCGCCGCGCCGCCGGCCATGAAGCACGCCAGCGCCCCGGACGCGAGCCCCTGTTCGGTCTTGGGGAAAGTGGCGCCGACGGCCTTCGTCGCGCACGGGAAGATGCCCGCCTGCGCCGCCCCCATCAGCCCCCACAGCAGGACGAGCCCGACGAACCCGCCGGCGAGCCCGACCACGGCCGTGAGCGCCGACCACGCCACGGCGAACAGGAGCAGCGCGGGCTTGCTGCCGAGGCGGTCGGCGACCCAACCCGCGGGGAGCTGGAACGCGGCGTAGCCGGCGTACCACGCGAACCACACGACGCCCATCGCCTCTGGGGTGAGGCCGAGCTCGCCCTCGATTGCCTTCGACGGCACTCCGAGCGCCGACCGCTGGAGGTAGGCGACAAGGGTGATGAGACAGAGGAACGCCAGCAGGGTGTAGCGCATCAGGCCGGCCCGATCGCGGCTTGCAGTCGGGCGAACAGCCGGTCCACCTCCGCGGCCGTCTCGGCGTCCAGCTCCCAGCCGTGGGGGCCGCGGCGGCGGGCCGACGGGAACAGGCCGCGCTTCACCATCAGGTACTTCTCGACCGCCAGGAAGCCGTCGAGGCCCGCTTGCAGTTGCAGGCTCACGACCGCGCACACGGGGAAGTACGCGCGGTACGCCGCCTCCTCGTCGCCGCGGCGGAGCGCCCGCCACACGGCGACGACGCCGTCGAGTAGGTCCATCCCGGGCATCGTGCCGGCGATGCCGCGGCGGTAGCTGTCGATGAGGTACACGCCGCCCGAACCCTCGAAGATGCGGGCGGCGCCGCCGGTCGCGTCGCGCAGCGCGGAGATGGTCGGCCCGTTCGGTGCGGCCTCCGGCTTGAACAGAATCTTGTCCGGCCCGTACCGCTCCAGCAGATTCACGTACACGCCGAGTGGGATCGCCTGCCCAACGTAACCGGAGGCGTCCTGAACGATGACCGGACCCGCGATGGCGTCGGCGACAGCGCGGAAGTAGTCGGTCAGCTGGTCCACGCCGGGCCGCGCCGACAGCGGCGGCACGGCCATGACGGCGTCGCAGCCCACGCGCTCGGCGGCGACCGCGAACGCTACGGCTTGCTTCGTTCCTTCCGCGCCCACGGCCGCGAACACCGGCCCGCGACCGGCGGCGGCCTCGACCAGCAACCGCGGCAGCTCGACGCGCTCGTCGGCCGTGAGCTTCAGCGTCTCGGACACCATGCCGGTGCCGAGGCCGTCGGCGCCGACGGCGAACGACCAGTCCACGGCGCGCGTCAGCGCCACGGCGTCGATGCGGTCGTCGGCAGTGAACGGCGTGTGGGCGATCGCCAGCACGCCCTCGAGTCGCTTCGGCATCGCTCACCAGTCTCCGACGCTGCCGTCGGGGTAGAACACGCGCTGCGGCAACTCCTGCTGGAACGGGTGCCGCTTCACCTCGGCCTCGTCGATGGTGATGCCGAGGCCGGGTCGTGTGTTCGGCTTCACGAGCCGGCCCTTCGGCTCGATCGTGAACCCCTCGGCGACCACGTCGCGGCGCCACGGCACGTCCTCGGTCACCGTCTCGCAGATGGCGTAGCTCGGCTGGCTGAAGCCGAACTCTAGACTCGCCGCGGTGCTGACCGGCCCCTGCGGGTTGTGCGGCGCCAGGGCGATGCGGTGGGCCTCGGCGAGCGCCGCGATCCGGCGCGCCTCGGAGAGCCCGCCGCAGTGAGTAATGTCCACCTGACACACCTCGCAGGCGCGGGCCGCGAACAGCCGCTGGAAGTCGGCCAGGTTCGTGACGCGCTCGCCGGTGGCGATCGGCGTGACGACGGCGCGGTTGATGGCCGCGAGCCCGTCCACCGACTCGGGCCAGCACGGCTCCTCGAGGAAGTACAGGCCGTAGGGTTCGAGCGCCTTGGCGAACTGGAGCCCCATCGCCGGCGACGGGCGGGCGTGGCAGTCCACCATGACGTCGATACCGTCGCCGACCGCCTCGCGCATCGCGGCGACGGCTTTCTCCGCGGTGCGAATCGGCTTCAGTCCGTCGAGCGGCAGCGTCGGCGGCACGGCCATGCACTTGAACGCCGTGTAGCCGGCGGCCACCGCCTGCCGGGCGAGGTCGGCGAAGCGCCTGGCGTCGTCCGCGGCCGTCTCGTAGAAGTCCTCCATTCGACCGCCGCCGAGGTGGCAGTACGTGCGGACGTGGTCGCGCACCGGCCCGCCCCACAGCTTCGAGCATGGCACGCCGCACACCTTGCCGAGGATGTCCCAGAGCGCGAGGTCGATGCCGGCGATGGAGGTGGCGCGGACGATGCCGTGCCCGTGCCAGAAGTGCTGGCGGTACATCATCTGCCACAGGTGCTCGACCCGCGTCGGGTCCTCGCCGACGATCAGTTCGGCGATGTCCTCGACGGCCCCGACCACGGCGCGGGTGTGCCACTCCAGCGTGGCCTCGCCCCAGCCGAACAGGCCGTCCTGGTCCGTGACCACCTTCACGAACACCCAGTTCCGCATCCGGGCGTGGCAGACGTGCGTCTCGACGCGGGCGATCCTCATGGGGCGGATTATGCGCCCGCGGCCGGGCGGTTGCAACCGCCCGGCGTCATTCCTTGAGCATCGTCGCCGCCGTACGCATGGCCGCGGTGGCCCCGGCCGGGTTCGCCACCCCCGGCTCCGCGGCCGCAACGACTGGCGACGCCGGCCCGACCTCGCGCCGCTTCAGGTATTTGAAGTACCGGTACAGTCCATAGCCGGTCGCCGGCACCGCCACGAACCACACCGCCGAGTGACCCGCCTGCTTCAGCAGGTCGAGGAGCCACGCCCCGCCGAAGAAGAACACGCCGACCCCGGCGACGCAGTACACCAGGTCGGCGATCATGAACTTGCCGAAGGGGTAGCGTGCGGCCCCGGAGATGAGGAACACGCCGGTCCGCAGCGGCGGCAGGAAGCGGGCCATGACGAGCAGCTTGATCCCGTGGTCATGAATTTTCCCCTCGAGGCGCTGGCGGCGCTCGTTGCTCAGGATCCGCTGTACCCAGCGGTACTCGAACAGTTTCGGCCCGATCTTGCGGCCGATGCCGTAGAGCAGCGTGTCGGCGCAGAAGATGCCGAGCCCGGCCGCCGACCACGCCCCCCACCAACGCACTTCCGGGTGGAGTGCGTTCAGCCCGGCCGCGTACAGAATGCCGGCTTCCTCGGGGATCGGCGGCAGGCCGATCCCCGTCAGGAAGAGAGCCGCCCAAATCGAACCGTACCAGTACAGCGCCTCGGACATGAAAGCTCTCCAGGATCGAGTCGCGGGAAGGGTGCACGTCGCGTTCCGGAGTCGCGGGCGGATTCTGTAGAATCAGGTTGCCGGTGTTCGGGCCGCCTGTTATCTTTCCAATACCCGCCCGACCGCGTTCTCCCGCATGCCGACCCCGCGCTCCGCCGAACAGGGCTTCGACCACGGCCGCCGCAGGCCGTCGGTCGTTCGCGCCGTGCTCACGGACGTGTTCCAGGGGCGTCTCAAGGCTGGCGACCGGCTCGTCACGCAAACTCTTGCGGATCGATTTGGGGTCAGCCACACCCCGATCCGGGAGGCGCTGATCGAACTCGCCGGCATCGGCGTGGTCGATTTGCTGCCGAACCGCGGGGCCGTCGTGCGGCGGGTCACGGCCAAGGACGTGCGCGAAGTGTGCCAGGTGCGGCGGTCGCTCGAGTGTTTGGCGACGCGGCACGCGTGCGGCCGGGTGGACCGCGAGACGCTCGCCGGCCTCGGCGAGGAGTCCGAGACTCTGACCGCGGCCGCGGCGACGCCCGACACCATCGCCCGCGCCCGCGACGTGGACGACCGCCTGCACGACGCCATCGCCGCGTCGTGCGGGAACAGCTTCCTCCGCGCCGAGCTCGCCCGCCTGAAGACGCTGTTCCGCGCCTTCCGCGACGTGGCGTGGGAGCAGGAGGAGGAGCGGAACGACTACCACCGGATCGGCGTGGAGGCGCGCGAGCACCTCGCCCTGATCCGCGCCCTAGAGGCGGCCGACGCGAAGGCCGCCGGCCGGGCGATGGCCCGCCACATCCGGAGCGGCGAGGCCTACTGGACGCGGATCACGACCCGATTGAACTGACCACCGACACGACCCCGCGAGGGCACGCCGATGTCACGCATCTCCCGCCTCGCCGGCCCGGCCGGCCTCCTCGCCCTTGCCGCCGCCGTCGGCTGGCCGTTCACGCCGCGTGCCATCGAGGCCCAGCAGCCGGCCGCGCCGAAGGCCGAGAAGCTCGAATACAACCGCGACATCCGGCCGATCCTGGCCGAGAACTGCTTCGCCTGCCACGGCGCCGACAGCGCCGCCCGCAAGGCCGACCTGCGGCTCGACCGCCGCGACGACGCCGTGCAGTCCGGCGCGATCGTCCCCGGCGACCCGGCCAAGTCGTCGCTCATCGAACGCGTCTGCTCGACCGAGCCGACCGAGGTCATGCCGCCGCCGAAGACCAAGAAGGTGGTCACGGAGGCGCAGAAGGCGACACTGCGCCGCTGGGTCCAGGAAGGGGCCGCGTACCAGCCGCACTGGTCGTTCATCGCCCCGAGTCGCCCCGCCGTCCCGGCGTTCACCGATGAGAAGGCGAAGGCGTTCGTCCGCACCCCGATCGACGCCTTCGTGCTGGCGAAGCTCCGCGCGAACGGGCTGGAGCCCGCCCCCGAGGCCGACCGCCGCACGCTCGCCCGCCGGCTCGCACTCGACCTCACCGGCCTGCCGCCGGAGCCGGCCGACGTCGAAGCCTTCGTGAACGACCAGTCGCCGAACTGGTACGAGAGCTACGTCGAGAAGCTGATGGCGACGCCGCAGTGGGGCGAGCACCGCGGCCGGTACTGGCTCGACGCCGCCCGCTACGCCGACACCCACGGCATCCACTTCGACAACTTCCGCGAGATCTGGGCGTACCGCGACTGGGTCATCAACGCCTTCAACCGCAACCTGCCGTTCGACCGCTTCACCGTCGAGCAACTGGCCGGCGACATGCTGCCGGAGCCGACGCTCGACCAGCGCGTCGCCACCGGGTTCATCCGCTGCAACATCACGACGAACGAGGGCGGCATCATCGACGAGGAGTACGCCGTCCTGTACACCCGCGACCGCACCGAGACGATCAACGCCGTGTGGATGGGGCTGACGGCCGGGTGCGCCGTGTGCCACGACCACAAGTTCGACCCGATCTCGCAGCGCGAGTTCTACAGCATGGCGGCGTTCTTCAACAACCTGGCCGTGCCCGTCCGCGACGGGAACATCCCGAACCCGAACCCGATCATCCCCGTGCCCCGCGGCGAGGACCGCCCCCGGCTCGACCAGCTCACGCCGGAGCTGACCGCCGCGAAGGCGAAGGTCGACGGCCGCAAGACCGCCGCGAAGGCCGACTTCGCCGCCTGGCTGAAGACGGCGAAGGCCGAGGACTTCGGGAAGCAGGCGCCGGCGGGGGCGCTGGAATTCCACGCCCCGCTCCGCGAGGACGCCGGCAAGTCGGTCGGCGTGGTGGTGAACGGCACGGCCCGCGAGGCGAAGTTCGCCGGCGGGTACGACTGGTCCGTCGCCCGGGCCGACAAGAGCAAGGCCTTCACCGTCCGCGCCGGCGAGAAGCTGAGCTTCAAGGACGTGGGCGACTTCGACCGGACGCAGCCGTTCGCGGTGTCGTTCTGGGTGACGATCGACAAGAAGGGCTCGGGCAACGGCGCCATCGTGGCCCGGATGGACGAGGCCAACGCGCACCGCGGCTGGGACGTGTGGATTCAGGCCGACCGCATCGGCACGCACGTCGTCAACACGTGGCCGGGCGACGCCATGAAGGTGGTGGCCAAGGGCGTCATCCAGCCGGGGAAGTGGACGCACGTGACCGTGGCCCACGACGGCACCGGCAAGGCGGCGGGCACCAAGATTTACTACAACGGCGAGCCGCAGCCGTTCGACACCGAGAACGACTCGCTGAAGTCCACGACGCGGACGACGGTGCCGTTCAGCATCGGCCAGCGGCACACGACCGGCCGCGTCAACGGCGTGGCGCTCGAAGACCTGCGCATCTACGCCCGCCCGTTCACGGCGCTGGATGCCTCGCAGCTGGCCGGCTCGCGCCGCGTCTCCGACCTGCTCTCGAAGGATTCATCGGTCCGCACCGCGGCCGAGACGGCGGAGCTATTCAACTGGTGGCTCGTGTCGCAGGACCCGACTTACCAGCAGCTGTCGGCTGCGTACCGCCGACTCCAGGAGGAGGAGGTCGCCATCCGCGGACGCGGCACGATTGCGCACGTGGCGGTGGAAAAGGCCGGGGCGCCCGAGGCGTACATCCTCCACCGCGGCGACTACGACAAGCGCCGCGACAAGGTCGGTGCCGCGACCCCCGCCGCGCTCTCGGCGTACCCCGCCGACCTGCCGAAGAACCGTCTCGGCTTCGCCAACTGGCTGCTGCGGCCCGACCACCCGCTGACGACGCGCGTGACCGTGAATCGGTTCTGGCAGGAACTGTTCGGCACCGGCCTGGTCCGCACCGCGGGCGACTTCGGCACCACCGGTGAGTTGCCGAGCCACCCCGAGTTGCTCGACTGGCTGGCGGTCGAGTTCCGCGAGAAGGGCTGGGACATCAAGCAGTTCTTCAAGCTGCTGGTCACGTCGTCCACGTACCGGCAGGCGGCGGTGGCGACGCCCGAGAAGGTGGCGAAGGACCGCGACAACCGGCTGCTGAGCCGCGGCCCGCGGTTCCGCATGGACGCCGAGATGGTGCGCGACTCGGCCCTGGCGGCGAGCGGGCTGCTGGTGCGGAAGCTGGGCGGCCCGAGCGTGCGGCCGTACCAGCCGGACGGCGTGTGGGAGGCGGTGGCGATGATCGGCAGCAACACCCGCGACTACCGCCGCGACACCGGCGAGAACCTGTACCGCCGCAGCCTGTACACGTTCTGGAAGCGCTCGGCCCCGCCGGCGTCGATGGAGGTGCTGAACGCCCCGAACCGCGAGTTGTGCACCGTCCGCCGCGACCGCACTAACACGCCGCTGCAGGCGCTGCTGACGCTGAACGACGTGCAGTTCGTGGAGGCCGCCCGGGCGCTGGCCGAGCGGGCGATCAAGACCGGCGGGGCCACGCCGCAGTCGCGCCTCGATTTCGTGGCCCGGCGGCTGCTAGCCCGGCCGTTCCGCGACACCGAGCGGCCGGTGGTCGAGGGCGTACTGAACGACCTGCTGGCGCACTACCTCGCGAAGCCCGACGAGGCCCGCCGGCTGATCGCGTTCGGCGAGAGCCGCGCCGACGCGGCGCTCGACCCGATCGAACTGGCGGCGTACACGATGGCCGTGAACCAGCTGATGAATCTGGACGAGGTTCTGAACAAGTAGCGTGCCCGAAAGCCCGGGGCGGTCGTCCCTGGGCTTTCCCTCCCCACACCCCGCACACAAGGAACCCGCCATGATCTTCGACAACCCCGCACTGCTGGCTCAGACGCGCCGCCACTTCTTCGGCTCCTCCGCCCTCTCCCTCGGCGGCGCCGCGCTCGGGTCGCTCCTCGGCGGCACGGCCCGCGCCGCCGGCAGCCCCACCGCACACGGCGCCGCCCTACGCGAGACGCACTTCCCGGCGAAGTGCAAGAACGTCATCTACCTGCACATGGTCGGCGGCCCGGCCCAGATGGACCTGTACGACTACAAGCCGAAGATGGTGGACTTCTACGACAAGGACCTGCCCGACAGTATCCGCCGCGGCCAGCGCCTCACCACGATGACCAGCGGCCAGGCCCGCTTCCCCATCGCCCCGTCGGTGTACAAGTTCGCGCGCCAGGGCCGCTGCGGCATGTGGATGAGCGAGCTGCTGCCTTACACGTCTCGGATGGCCGACGACATGGTGTTCATCCGCTCGATGCACACCGAGGCGATCAACCACGAGCCGGCCATCACGTACATCCAGACCGGCAACCAGGTGACGGGCCGCCCGTGTCTCGGGGCGTGGATGAGCTACGGCCTCGGCAGCCTCAACCAGAACCTGCCGACGTTCGTCGTCATGGTCGCCAAGCCGACCAACCAGGACCAGGTGCAGGCGATCTCGGCCCGGCTGTGGCAGAGCGGCTACCTCCCCGGCGAGCACGCGGCCGTCTCCTTCCGCGCGGCCGGCGACCCCATCCTCTACATCAACAACCCGCCGGGCGTGGACCCGGCCGTCCGCCGCCGCACCCTCGACGGCATCGGCCGGCTGAACCAGCTGGAGCACCAGCGCATCGGCGACCCCGAGACGCTGACGCGGATCGCCCAGTACGAGATGGCGTTCCGGATGCAGACGAGCGTGCCGGAACTCGCCGACCTGAACAAGGAGTCGGCCCGCACGCTCGACATGTACGGCCCCGACGTTCACAAGCCCGGCTCGTTCGCGCACACGGCCCTGACTGCCCGCCGGCTGGTGGAGAAGGGCGTGCGGTTCGTGCAGGTGTACCACAACAACTGGGACCACCACGGCAACCTGACCGGCCGGATGCAGTTCCAGTGCAAGGACGTGGACCAGCCGTGCTGGGCGCTGATCCAGGACCTAAAGGCCCGCGGGCTCCTCGACAGCACGCTGGTCATCTGGGGCGGCGAGTTCGGGCGGACGATCTACAGCCAGGGCGGGCTCTCGAAGACGAACTACGGCCGCGACCACCACCCGCGCTGCTTTACGATGTGGATGGCCGGCGGCGGGTCGAAGGGCGGCACGATCTACGGCGAGACGGACGACTTCAGCTACAACATCGTCAAGGACCCGTGCTCGATCCCGGACTTCCAGGCGACGATCCTCCACCTGATGGGGATCGACCACGAGCGGTTCACGTACCGCTTCCAGGGGCTCGACCAGCGCCTCACCGGCGTCGAGCCGGCGAAGCCGATCCGCGAGCTGATCGCGTAGCCAGGAGCCGCCTGATGAACGCCGCCGACGCCGAGCGCGTCCTCGCCCAGACGCTCGACGACCTCACCCTGTCCGGCAGCGAGAAGACGGCGCTCGCGGCGTGGGTGGCGGCCAACGCGAAGTCGGACGCCCACCGCGGCGTCATCCGGCACGCGGCGTTCGACCTGGCCCGGACGGCGTCGGCGAACCTTCCGGCCGAGCGGGTCATCACCTGGCTCGAAGACGTGATGCGGACGCTGGCGCCCGTCCAGGCGGCCGCGCCGCACGGCGGCGGAGCGGCGGCCGACGACCTGGTGTTCTTCGCCCCCGGCGACGCGTGCTGGCGGCACCTCGTCAGCCGCATCAGTCAGACTCGGCGCACCCTCGACCTGTGCGTCTTCACCGTCACGGACGACCGCGTCTCGCACCCCATCCTCGACGCCCACCGTCGCGGCGTGAAGGTGCGGATTGTCACCGACAACGAGAAGGCCCACGACGCCGGCTCCGACGTCCACAAGTTCCAGGCCGCCGGCATCCCGGTCAAGGTGGACGACGTGCCGGGCCCGGGCGTGTCCGGGCTCACGGGCCACATGCACCACAAGTTCGCCCTGTTCGACGGCACCCGCCTCGTGAACGGCAGTTACAACTGGACCCGCGGGGCGGCCGAATGTAACTACGAGAATCTCGTCGACAGCGCCGATCCGAAGCTCGTTGCCGCCTTCGCCGCCGAATTCGACCGGTTGTGGAACAAGTTCTGATCCCGTAAACTGCCCGCACCCGCCGTCCGCCCCGTTCCCGCGTCGAGAGCGTTCATGCTCCTCCGCAGCCTGCCGCCCGCCGCCCTTTTCGCGGCCCTCACCGCGGCCCTCCTGACCGCGCAGCCGAAGCCGCCCGATGGCGACTACGTCAAAAAGGCTACCCGTGCGGACACGGTCGCGGCCACGCTCGCGTCCCACAAGCTGCCGAGCCTCGGCGGCAAGTGGTACTTCGTCGGCCCGTTCGAGAACTCCGACCGGACCGGCTTCGACCGCGAGTTCGGCCCGGAGAAGGGGGCCGTGGACCTCGCCGCGAAGTACCCGGCGAAGGGCGGCAAGCAGGCGGCGTGGGCCGAGTACAAGGGCTTCCGGCTCGGCCAACTGCTGGACCTCGCCGCACTCTTCCCGCCGGAGCACAAGAACAACAGCGTCGTGTACCTGTACCACGAGTTCGACTCGGACCGCGAGTTCCGCCTCCCATTGTCCCTCGGCTCCGACGACACGCTGACCGTGTACTTCAACGGCCGCCGGCTGCTGCACGAGCCGCACGAGCGCGCTGCGGCGCCGGACCAGGACCGTGTCGAATTGCCGGTCGTGGCCGGGAAAAACCGACTGCTCATCAAGATCACGCAGATCGCCGGCGGGTGGGAGGCCTACGTCGCCCCCGAACTCCCGCTCGTCGTGCCCGAAACGATCCGCCGCCGCGTCGCCCGCGACTTCCCGCCGTCGGGCGAGGCTCAGGCCGCGCAAGCCGCCTCGGGCGCGGAGGCGACGCACTACGCCGTCAGCACGCTTTCACTCCCTGACGACTGCGTCCTGGAAGTCGGCGGTCTGGCGTTCCGACCCGACGGCAAACTCCTCGCCTGCACCCGCCGGGGCGAGGTGTGGCTCGTCCACAACCCGCTCGAAGCCGACCCGCGGAACGTGAAGGTCACCCGCTTCGCCACCGGCCTGCACGAGGCGCTCGGCATGTGGGTGCAGGACGACAAGACGGTGTACGTCGTCCACCGCCCGGAGATCTGCAAGCTGACCGACACCGACGGCGACGGCGTGGCCGACGTGTTCGAGACGGTGTGCGACAAGTGGGGCGTCTCCGGCGACTACCACGAGTACGCCTTCGGGCCGGCCCGCGACCGCGACGGGAACTTCTACGTCACGCTGAACGTCGGCTTCGGCGGCGGCCACCAGGCGAAGGCGCCGTGGCGCGGGTGGTGCGTGAAGGTGAACCCGCGGACGGGGTCGATGGAGCCGTGGGCGTACGGGCTGCGGTCGCCGAACGGCGTGAATTTCAGCCCCGACGGCGACCTGTTCTACGCCGACAACCAGGGCGAGTGGGTGGCCACGAACAAGCTCCACCACATCCAGCGCGGCAAGTTCTTCGGCCACCAGGCCGGCCTGCGGTGGGTGCCGTTCTCTCCGTTCGCCGGGCTCGTGCCCGAGAAGGTGGCCAGCGGCATGCTGTACGACGGCCAGAAGGGGCCGGGCGCCGGCGCCCCGAGCGGGATGCCGCAACTCGACCCCCCGGCCATCTGGTTCCCCTACGGCCGGATGGGGCGGTCGCTCAGTGAACCGATCTGGGACACGACCCGCGGCAAGTTCGGCCCGTTCGCCGGGCAGTGTTTCGTCGGCGACCAGAGCACGTCCGTCGTGATGCGGGTGGCGCTGGAGAAGGTGAACGGCGTGTTCCAGGGGGCGTGCTTCCCGTTCCGCGCGGGCTTCCAGTCTGGCGTCAACCGGCTGGTCTTCGCGCCCGACGGCTCGCTGCTCGTCGGCGAGACGAACCGCGGCTGGGGATCCGCCGGCGGCCGGCCGTACGGGCTCCAGCGCGTGACGTTCACCGGCACCGAGCCGGCGGAAATCCACCACGTCACGCTCACGAAAACCGGCTTCGACCTGACGTTCACGAAGCCGATGGACGCGAAGTCGGCCGAGGTGGCGGTGCCGGTGGAGTCGTACACCTACATCTACTCCAGTGCCTACGGATGCCCCGAGACCGACCGCCGGGCGGAACCGGTCGCCGCCGCGCGGCTGTCGGCCGACGGGCGGACCCTGTCGCTGGACGTGCCGGGGGTGCGGCCGGGGCGGGTGTACGCCCTGCGCCCGGAGTCGGTTCGAACCCCGACCGGCGAGCGGCTCGTGCACCCCGAGGCCTACTACACTGTGAACCAGACGGTCCGCTAGCGCCGGCGGTACGCCGGCCGAGGGCTTGGAGATGACGACGTTCCCGGCCGCCGACACGGCGGCCATCCTCGACTCGCTGCCGGTTATCGTCTTCCGCATCGGGCCCGACCTGCGCCTGAGCTACGCGAATCGGCCGACCTGCGAGCTCCTCGGCCTCACTCCCACCCAGGTAGTCGGCCGGTCGTGCCTGGAAGTGGGCATGGAGCCGGCGACCTACGGCCGCTGGGTCGAACACCTCCGTACCGCCTTCCGCACCGGCCAGCCGGGGCGCTTCCAGTACCTCCGCCCGCCGCCCCCGGCCGAGATGCTCCTCGAGTACCGGTTCGTGCCCGAGCGCGGGGCCGACGGCGCGATCGCGTCCGTGCTCGTGGCCGCGTTCACGGTCGACGAGGTGAAGGAACTGCGGGCCGAACTCCGCGCCGAGGAGGAGCGGTTCCGGGCGTTCATGGACCGCCTGCCGGCCAACGCCTGGATGCGGAACGAGGCGGGCGTCTACGTGTTCGTCAACGGCACGTACCTGTCCCACTACGGCATCCGCCCTGGGGACGTGATCGGCCGGACGGTGGACGAGGTTTGGCCCGCCGACGTGGCCGCCCGGTTCCGCGCCACCGACGAGCGGGTGTTCGCCGTCTGGCGGGCCGAGCAGTTCCTGGAGGTGGCCCCGGAACCGGACGGCACGCCGCGGTCGTGGCTGAACGTGAAGTTCCCGTTCTCCGGCCCGGACGGCGTGCGGTACGTCGGCGGCGTGGGGATCGACGTGACCGACCGCGAGCGCGAGGCCGCGGCCCGCCGCGAGCTCGACGCCCGACTCGTCAGCGCGGAGAAGATTCAGGCGCTCGCCCTGCTGGCGGCCGGGTCGGCGCACGACTTCAAAAACGTGCTCTCGGTGATCCTCGGGAACGCGGAGTTGGCCGCGGGCGCGGTCCCGGCGGAGTCGCCGGCGCGGGAGTACCTGCGCCAACTCAGCCTCGCCGGAGACCGGGCGGCCGAACTGTGTTCTCAAATGTTCGCGTTCGCCGGCGGCGCCCAGCCGCGGCCGGGGCCGACCGACCTGTGTGCGGTGGCACGCGACACGCTCCGGATCAGCCAGCCGCCGCGGACGAGTGGCGTCCGCGTGGTGGTGGCGGCCGAGGCGAACCTGCCGCCGGTGTGGGCCGACCCGTCGCAGCTGAGTCAGGTCGTCCTCAACCTGGTGACGAACGCGGTCCAGGCGATCGGCCGGAACCCGGGTACGGTGCGCGTCGGGGTGTCGGCCGCGGACGGGCGCGTGATCCTGGAGGTGACCGACGACGGCTGCGGCATCCCCGCGGCCGACCTGGGGCGGCTGTTCGACCCGTTCTTCACCACCAAGCCGGACGGCAGCGGGCTCGGCCTTGCGGCCGTGGCCGGGATCGTCCGCGACCTCGGGGGTACAATCGGGGTGGAGTCGGCGGCCGGAGCGGGCACCACGTTTCGAGTGTCGCTGCCGGCGTACCACACCGGACCCGGAATCGAATGGACCCCTTCAGCCCGCCCGACCTGACGTTCACCGACCCCGGCCACCCGTTCCACGTCCACCACATGGAACTGGCCCTCGCCGAGGCCGCCGAGGCCGACGCCGCGGACGAGGTCCCGGTCGGCGCGGTCGTGATCCACCCGCAGCGTGGGGTGATCGCGTCGGCCCATAACCAGCGTGAGCAGCTGAACGACCCGACGGCCCACGCCGAGATGATCGCCATCACCCAGGCCGCGGCCGCGGTCCGGTCGTGGCGCCTCGAAGGGTGCGTGCTGTACGTCACCCTCGAGCCGTGCCCGATGTGCGCCGGGGCGATCGTGCAGGCCAGGCTCCCGCTGGTCGTGTACGGGTGCACCGACCCGAAGGCGGGTGCGTGCCACACCCTGTACCAGATCGCCTCCGACCCGCGGCTGAACCACCGCGCCCGCGTCGTCGGCGGGGTGCTGGCCGGGCGCTGCGCGGCCATGCTCACCACGTTCTTCGCGCGGAAGCGGGCGCTCGGGAAGAAGTAACCCCGGCACAACCCGCACGCCCGGTACCGGTCGCACCCGCGGCCCGGCACGATCCGGGGTCGTTGCTTCAGCCCGGCCGCGGCGGCTGGTAGACTGATGGAATCGGCCCCGTCGCACCAGGAGAGTCCGCCATGTGGTCCCGCTCGGCTGCTGCCGCCGGCCTCGTCCTCGGTCTGGGTGCGCTGTCCAGCGGCCAGTCCCCGTCGCCGTACTCCCGGGCGGTGCCGCCGGACGCCACGGCCCTGGCCCGCCTCAACCTCCGCATCGAGTGGGCGCAATTCCTGCCGATCGCCGGCGGCCGCGACACCGTGCAGATGGTGCAGACGATCGGCGACCAGCTGTTCGTCCAGACGCGGACCGGCCATCTGATCGCGGTGGACGCCCGCACCGGCCGCATCCAGTGGCAGGTGGCGCTGGGCAACGGCGGGTACTCGAACGTCTACCCGGTGGCGGCCAACGACCGGTTCGTGTACGTGGCGCACGTGACCCGGGCCTACGCCTTCTACCGCGACACCGGCGTGCTCGAGTTCACGGCCGAACTCGGCACCACGCCGGTGGCCGGGCTGTCGGCCGACGCCCGCGGGTTGTACGCGCCGCTGGCCACGCAGCCCGGCGCGGCCGGCGAGCACCGCGTACTCGCGCTCGAACTCCCGAACCCGATCGTCATTCCTGACCTGACGAAGGAGAAAGCGCCGAAGGCCGGCGAGGCCGTCGTCGGCCGCGCGAACCCCGTCGATCAGCTGACCGACCGCTACCCCGCGCCGGGGGTGTACCGGTCGTCGAACCCCGACCAATTCGACCGCCCGCCGACCGGGGGTTTCGAGCAGCCGCGGGCCAGCGGGGGCGGCGGCGGCAGCCGGAGCCCGTCGCTGGCAGCCGTCCCCCGCGTCACCCCGCCGTACACGATCGAGGGGCAGCCGACCTCGCCGTCGCTGCAGACGGTGCCGTCACTCCGCCAGCCGTACCGCCTCCACGACGACTCCGGGAAGAACGTGCAGCGCACCCCGTCGATCGGCACCATTCCGCCGTCGGTGTCCGCGGCACTGGCCTTGACGGACCTGCGGCCGCAGGGCGTGAAGCCGAAGGTGCGGTGGGAGTACGGCCTGACCACGCGGATCCGCTTCGCCCCGGTCCTGACGCCCTCGCGGGTGTGGATCGTCACCGATTCCAAGAGCAAGCTCGCCCTCGGCAAGGCCGACCGCGTCGTCGAGGTGGACGGCCCGATGTGGGAGCACGTGGCCGCCGCCCCCGGGCGCGCCGGGATCATCGCCTACGTGCCGCTGTCGGACGGGAGTTTGCTCGCGGTCGATCTGGAAGGTGGCAACCGCATCAGCGGCGTGAACATCCTGTGGCGCACGAACGTCGGCGGCATTCTAAACCACACGCCGGTGGTGACCGAGGACGCGGTGTTCGCCAGCGGCGACCACTCGGGCGTGGTCCGGGTGGACCGCGCGACCGGCGCGCAGGTGTGGCGCACGGACCGGCAGGCAGACCGGCTACTGGCGGTGAACCAGGACTTCGCTTACGTCCGCGACACCTTCGGCAAGCTGCTCGTGTACGACGCGCGGCGGCCGACCGAGGCGAACGGCCGTGCCGCCCCGCTCACGAGTCTCAACATCTCGGAGTTCAACATCCCGGTGGTCAACACCGTGTCCGACCGGCTGTTCCTCGCCGCCGACAACGGGCTGATCGTGTGCCTCCGCGACGCCGCCCGCAAGTACGATTCGCCGGTGCGGATGGCCCCGCCGGTCACGGTCGATCCGGTGCCGCGCCAGGCCGCCCCGCCGGCCGGGATGCCGCCGGTGGAGGCGATGCCGAAGGTCGATCCGCCGCCGGCGCCTCCGAAGAACTGATGACCGACCCGCTGCCGCCGTCGTTCCTGCTACCACCCGGGACACACGTCGTCCTCCGCGCCGACCGCAAGCTGCCCGGCACCGCCGCTACCCGCCCCGCGGGGAGCATTGCGGTCGTGGTGGAGGCGCCGGCGACCAACGACCGTCCGTACGTCGTCCGGTTCCTGGACGGCGCCACCGCCCGGTTGAAGTTCGGCGAATTCCTCGTCCGCCGCGGCGACCACTCCGTCGAGGCGCCCGCCGCGACGCCGGGGCCGGACGTGTCGCCGTACGTCATCTACCGCGTCACCGTGGGCTCACGCGCGTTCGGCCTCGCCACCGAGGCGTCGGACGAAGACCGGCGTGGCGTCTACCTTCCGCCGGCCGCCTGGCACTGGTCACTGACCCGCCCGCCGGAGCAGGCGGAGACGAAGAGCGTTGGCGTGGAGGAAGTCGTCTGGGAGGTCGAGAAGTTCGTCCGGCTGGCCCTCCAGGCGAACCCAAACATCCTGGAGACGCTCTGGGTTCCTGTAGTGTCGTTCGCCGACGAGACGGGCGAGGAGTTGCGCCGCGTCCGCGGGGCGTTCCTATCGCGGCACCTGTACCGCACGTACTCCGGCTACGTGCTGTCGCAGTTCGGCCTGATCGAGAAGCGGCACGCGGCCGGCGGGGCGTACAAGCCGAAGCACGCGATGCACCTGCTGCGGCTGCTCCACAGCGGCATCCACGCCCTGACGACCGGCGAGATCCGCATCGACGTCGGTGAGCACCGCACCGAGCTGCTGGACGTGCGGGGCGGCCGGTGGTCGTTCGCCGAGGTGAAGGCGCGGGCGCTGGAACTGGACCGCTTGTTCCAGGAGGCCTTCGAGCGGACGACGCTGCCGGAGCGGCCGGACGCTGACGCCGCGAACCGCTTCCTGATCGCGGCGCGCCGCCGGCGGGCGGCGGAGGCGTTGAAGGAGTAGCGACGGTGGCCGACCTCGTACACGACCTCGATCTGCCGGCGCTCGCCCGGTGGGGTACCGACCGCATCCCCGGCGCGCTGTTCCTCACCGTCAGCGGCGCGCACCTGTATGGATTCCCGTCCGCCGACAGCGACATTGACCTGCGCGGCGCCTTCCTCGCGCCGTTGCGGCACCTGGTGGGCTTGCGCCGGCCCGTCGAGACGGTCGAGCCGAAGGGTGAGTTCGCCGGCATCGAGACGGAGGCGGTGGCGCACGAGATCGGCAAGTACTTACGGCTGCTCGGGAAGGACAACGGGTACGTGTTGGAGCAGGTGTTCTCGCCGCTGGTGGTTCACGGGGCGGACTTTCTCGCCCGGCTGCGGCCGCTCGCGGCCCTGTGTGTCACGCGCGGCTGCCACCACCACTACCGCGGGTTCCTCCAGACGCAGCTGCGGCAACTGGACACGCAATTCCGTCGCAATACTGGGGTGCGTGCCAAGACGCTGCTCTACGCCTACCGTGTGGTGTTGACCGGCATCCACCTGCTGGAGACGGGCGAGGTGCAGGCCCACCTGCCGACGCTAAACGAGCGGTTCGGGCTCGACTACATCCCCGAGTTGATCCGCCGCAAATCGACCGCGGAACTGGGGACCTTGCCGTGCGAAGACGTCAAGTTTCACCGCGCCGAGTTGGCCCGCTGGGAAGCGCGGCTCGACGCGGCACACGCCGCCTGCCAACTGCCTGAGGCGGCGCCGGCGGACGCGGTTGATGAGTTTTTGGTAAACCTGCGCCTGGGTGCGAGTCAGGCGGAACAGACCTGAACCTCGTTTCGCAGCCGTCGCGGGCCGAGGCAGCAGCGGACGGCCTCCTGGGCCATCTGCTTGAGGTAGTAGCTGGGCACCCGCCCGGTGATCACCACCTCCACCTCGCTCGTGGTTACCACGAGTCGGCGCAGGTGCGTGTGCGGGCTGGCGAACAACACGTCGGCGGGTTCGAATGACGGCGGGTAGTCAGACGCACTCATCGCGGCACTCCCTTGATGATGAGCGGCACCCGGGCGCGGGCCGGAGATACGGGGTCGGCGTCGCCGAGTCCTGATGGCGCCAGTGAACCCCACTTTTCCTCTGAGATCGTAATCGGCCGATGGGTGGGTTGCAACGGTCATTCCGGTTTTTTCGCCGGATTCTCGCGACGCCTTCACACGCACCCGGGCTCCTTGCTGGGGCTTGGCGGTGGCCGTAAAACGGAATGGTTCTCGCGCCACGCACGTCCCCTCCGGACCCACCCGCTGATGACTGCTCCGCCCGCCCGGTCCTGGCTCCCGTGGCGGTCCGCTCGACTCGGCTGGCTCGTGTTTGCCGCACTCGTCGTCGTCGGCGTCCCGCTGTTCCTGCGGATGCCCCTCTGGATCGACGCCACCCTGTACGACCTTGCGGCCCGCACCGTTCTCGCCGGCGGTGTCCACTACCGCGACGTGTTCGACACGAACACGCCCGGGTTCGTGTGGATCATGTGCGGCATCCGGGCGCTGTTCGGCACGTCCATCGAGGCCGCTCGCGCGGCCGACCTCGTCGTCGTGTCGGCCGCCGCCGCACTTCTACTGCGGCTGACCCGTGCCGCGGGGGCGACCGCGGCCGGCGTGGCCTGGACGGCCGCCGGCCTCGCCGGCTTCTACCTCTACATCTCCGAGTTCAACCACCTACAGCGTGACGTGTGGATGATGCTCCCCGTCCTCGGGGCGACGCAGCTGCGCCTGCGCCGCCTCGCCGCCGCACGGTCCGGCGCGATGACCGCCGGTAGCGTCTTCCGCTCGGCTGCGATTGAGGGGTTGGTGTGGGGGGCGGCGGTGTGGGTCAAGCCGCACATCCTGCCGGTGGCGGTCGTGATGTGGGCCGTGTCGCAGGCGGGGCTCGCCGCCAGCGCGCCGCCCGGGTCGCGCAGGCGGCGAGCCGCGGCCGACCTGCTGGGGTCGTTATCGGGTGGGCTTGTGGCTGGGGCGGCCGGGCTCGTGTGGCTCGTCTCCTCCGGCGCGTGGCCCTACTTCCTCGACGTGTTCCGGAACTGGAACACGTCGTACCTCGGGCAGATGGCCGCCGAGTTCAGCGACCGGCTCGCGTACCAACCCGGCTACTTCCCGCCGTGGAGCCTGTTCGTGGTCGTCGCCGTACCCCTCGCGGTACTGAACGTCGTCGTCGGCCGCCCGTGGCGCGTCTCCGGCGCGGCCGACCTACCCGACCCCGGCGAGCGACTGCTGCCGAACTGGCTCTATTCCGCCCCCGAGGACGCTGACGCCCGGTTCGCCCGGACCGTACTCGCTGCCTTGTACCTCTCGTGGCTGCTCACCGCCGTCTGCCTCCAGAAGCGGTTCCACTACGTGCACGTCCCCGAGACCGTGCTCATGATCGCGCTCTTCGGCGCGAACCGGTGGGTGATCGCGGCCCCGGTCCTGGCCGTGCAAATTGCGGTGATGGCGTGGCTGGTTGTGGCCCCGGTCGGGCCGTGGACGTGGGGACGGGAAGCGTTTCGGCACGTCGTGTGGGCGTATCCGGACCGCGGCCCGAATCGGCTCCGCTGGTGGCCGGCGTGCTTCGCCCGCGGCGTGTCGGGCGAGGTCCGCGACGGGGTCGCGTTCCAGTCCGACTACTTCGCCGGGATCGACTCGGCGGGGATCGACGAGGTGGCCGCGTTCCTTCGCACTCAGGGCGTCGGCGACCGGGAGGTGATGGCGTGGAACGACTCGCCGCACGCGGTGTACCTAGCGCTCGGCGTCCGCCCGCCGATCCGCTTCATGCACCTGAGCACCGCCGCCGGGATGGGGGAGGAGCAGCGCAGGTGGGTGCAGGAGGAGGTGGAACGGGCCGCCCCCGGCGTGCGGTTCGTCGTGTCCGACCTGCTCCGGCTGTCGTCGTTCTACGAGAACGAGGATCAACACCTCTTCAGCGAGCCGGGGCCGGGACCGGCCGACCTCCTGCCTCCGGTCGTGCCGAAGGAGGAGCGGCAACTCTTCCCACTGAACCAGCCCACGGTGTTCCGCTCCGGCGGCGGCCGCGGGCGGTACGTCGTCCACGCCCTGACCCGGCCCGTCGGGGACATCTACGTCCCCTGACGGGCCGGCCGGCCGCTACTCCGCGACGACCGGGTTGCGGAGGACGCCGATCCCCTGAATCTCGACCTCCGCCACGTCGCCGGCCTTGAGCAGCACCGGCGGCTTGCGGGCGATGCCGACGCCCGGCGGCGTGCCGGTGAAGATCAGGTCGCCCGGCTCGAGCGTCACCACCTGCGACAGGAACCACAGCATGTGCGGGACGCCGAAGATGAACTCCTTCGTGTTGGAGTTCTGCATCGTCTCGCCGTTCAGCCGCAGTTGCACCTGGAGCTTGTGCGGGTCACCCAGCTCGTCGGGCGTCACCAGCACCGGGCCGGTGGGGGCGAACGTGTCGAACGTCTTGCCGATGCTCCACTGCTTCTCCTCGCCGCGGAACTGCCAGTCGCGGGCGCTCACGTCGTGGCCGCAGGTGTAGCCGCCGACGTGCTGGAACGCCGTGTCGTCGTTCGGAATGTGCCGGCCGCGCTTGCCGATGACGATGACGAGCTCCGCCTCGTAGTCAACCTTCTGGGCCACCTTCGGCAGCTTGATCGGGTCGCCGCTGGCGATCAGGGTGTTCGGGTACTTGGCGAACAACACCGGCTCGGTGGGGATGGCCTTGCCGCCCTCGATGGCGTGGTCGCGGTAGTTCAGGCCGACGCAGAGAATCTTCGACGGCTTCGGCACCGGCGGGAGCAGCTTCACGGCGTTGGTGGCGTAGCGGACGGCTTTCGAGCACTTGGCCGCGTCGGCGGCCGCGGCCTTCACCCCGGCCCCGCCAGCGAGGAGGTTCTTGATGCACGTCGGCAGGCCCGGGTCGGTTGCGTGCAGGTCGACGTAGTGGTCGCCGACGTGGGCGACGACGCGGGGGCCGTTGGGGGTGACGACGGTGGCGAGGCGCATCGGGGGCGGGCTCCGGTGGGTGAGGCTACTGCCTGTATTGAATGAGTCCCGCGGCCGAAGGGAAGGACGCCCGGGTTGAGCCGGCCGCGACCCGGTGCTAGAGTTCGGGATGGTCCTGATTTGGGGGTGGTAATGCGTCGGCTCCTGCTGGCACTGGCGGCGTGTACAGTCGGACCCTCGGCAGACGCCGGCGTGATCGTCGTCGCCAACTTCACCCCCGCCGAGGTGACGCTGACGCTGACCGAGCCGGAGCGCGACAAGCAGACGGTCACGCTCCGGCCGGCGCAGGTGGCGCCGATCGGGCTCGGCGGGCCGGCCGTGCTCGTGGTGCCGGCGACGCCGCAGCACCTGGCCTACGAGGTGGAGCCGTACAACGCGTTCATCATCCTCCCCGACGCCCAGACGGGCCGCCGGCTGGAGGGCGTCGAACTGCCGGGGATGCCGCTGGAGCAGGACACGAAGCGCGGCGCCGCCCCGAAGCGCGACCCCGTCCGCGTGCCGGTGACGCTGTTGGTGGACGACGCCGACCCGCGGGCCGAGGCGCTGTGGAAGGACTTGCTCGGCAAGCGACTGGCCGCCGCGTCGGCCGTGTTCGAGGCCCACTGCGGCATCCGCTTCGAGCCGGCCGGCTTCGCCGTGTGGAAGTCCGAGCCGCTGGCTTCGACGGTGCCAGAACTTCTGGCCGACTTCCAGCAGAAGGTGAAGGCACCGCCCGCTGGCATCGCCATCGGCTGGACGAGCCGCAAGGTCGAAGAGAAGCCGCGGGAGCCTGCACCGTTCGGCGGCAGTCGAGCGGCGCCGTCGGGCCACTTGCTGATGCGCGAGTGGGTGCCGCGCGACGAGGCCGAGCGCACGGAGGCACTGGTCCACCACCTCGGGCGCGCGATGGGGGCGGTGCCGGTGCCGGACGTGGGCTCGGTGATGCGGGAGCAACTGGGCAACGGGCTGGCGCTGCACGCGGAGTACAAGATGCGCTTCGACCCGCTGAACGCCCTCGTGCTGAACGTGTGGGCCGACGAGCGTCGCAGCGGCAAACTCGACAAGGTGGACGACCTGAGCCCCGCCGGCCGCGCCCGGCTGAAGCGCGTGTACGGCGCGCTCCTGAAGGCGAAGCCGGGCGAGCCGGCGGCGCTGGCGTACCTCAACGAGTTCGACCGCGACCTGGCCGCGGTGCCGAAGAAGGACGTGCCTCCGGACCCCGTCGCGCCGCCGAAGGCCGAGCTGAAGCGCGACGCGGTGGCCCGGTTGGTGGTGACGGCGGTGACCGCGAAGGCCCGCGCCGTGGCTGTTCCGGGCGGGCCTACGGGCGACGCCCTGACCGTGATCTACCTCCGCACCGCCGCGACCGCGGCGCTCGCCGCGGACATCGACGGGGCGACGGCCGACGACCGCGTCGGCGGGTTCCTTCTCGGGCTCGCGGTGGCGCTCGACGACACCGACACGCTACGAGGCGACGAGACGACCCGCGAGCAGGTGGCGGGCGTGGAATCCACCAGCTCCCGCGACGAGCGGCGCGAGGTGTTGGGGAACCCGACGGTCCGCGGCCGCCGCGACCTCTGTCGCCGCTTCGCCGCGGGGGTTGCGTCGGGCGAACTCCTGCCGCGGCAGGCCGCCGAAGCCGCGGCCGTGTCGCGCACCTTCCAGTCGCTCGACGGCCCGCGCCCCGCGGGCGTCGGCCTGCCGCCGCTGGCCGCGGAACTGGCCGGGATCGAGTTCACCCGCCTGCCGCGCGAAGACCTGGCCCGCCTGACGCAACTCGCCTCGCTGCCGAACACATCGACACTGATCCCGGAAGTGACCGGTCTGCCCGACGGCCTTTCGGCGGAGCGGTTCACCGCCCGCTACGGCTCGGCGACGGACGCACGCTTCCAGGCCGCGCTCGACGACCTGCGCCGCCGGGTACGGCCCGCCGCGAAGCCGTAGCGATCATTCCGGCAGCGGCCGGCCCTTGGTCTCGGGGGCAATCATGATGAGCACCAGCCCCACGCCGTAGACGCCAGCCACGACCGCACACGCCCGGCCGTAGTCGTTGTCGAACGCGGCCAGCAGCGCCGGCATTTGCAGGTTCCCCGCCGCGGCGATGATGCGGCCGAAGTTGAACCCGAAGCCCTGCCCGGTGGCGCGGACGGCGGTGCGGAACAACTCCGGCAGGTACAGCGGCAGCCAGCCGTAAAACCCGGCGGTCACGAACCCCATCAGCCCGGCCGTCACCACGAACGCCGGCCCGTACTCCGTGTTCAGTCGGTAGAAGCCTGCGATGGTCGCCATCGACGCGACACACAGAGCGGCGTAGGCCGGCCGCCGGCCGATCAACCCGCCGAGCAGCGCCGCCGCCACGCATCCCGCCGCGGCCCCGAGCGAGGACGAGATTTGGATGATTGGCCGCGCCTCGGGCACGTCGCCGAAGGGCAGCTTACCGACCCACTGGTACATCCACATGACGCCGCTCCACGTGGCGAGCAGCGGAACGCCGCTGAGCCCTGCCGCGAGGAGCATTCGCCCCAGCGTCTCGCGCCGGGCCGTCGGGTCGAGGCCGCTGCGGCGGAGGTAGCCGCGCGCGGGGTGGAGGTAGCCGAGCGTCACGAGTACGACGCCGAGCAGTGACCCGCCGAGCTGGACTTCGAATGGCACGTCCTTCCGGGCCCACAGGAACACGACACCGCCGGCGGCCGCCGCGCCCCCGAGCACCGCGAGCAGATCGACGCCCGACCAGTGCGAGGCCCGCCCGGCCGCCTTCTCGCGCTCCCACTTCTCCGACTCGGGGACGAACAACCGGATGAAGAGCGTCAGCAGTGCCGGCACCGCGCCCGCCACCATCAGCAGCCGCCAGTTGCGGTTCGCCGTCAGTGCGTCGGCCGTTCCTTCGCCGAGGCCGACGGAGTGCAGGGCGGCCGCCAACTCGGTGGCGCCGACCCGGGTGAGGCCGAGAGCGATCAGCCCGCAGACGGTGTAGCCGAGGTTGCCGAACGCCCCGATCCAGCCGGCGAGCGCCGCCCTCGACGCGTTGGGCCACAGCTCCATCACGAGCGCCACGCCGAGCGCCCACTCGCCGCCCATGCCGAGCGCCCCGAGGAAGCGCAGCACCGTGAGTTGCAGCGGCGTCGCCGAGGCGGCGCTGAGGCCGCTGCACAGCGAGTACAGGAGCACGCTGGCCGTCATCGCCCGGACGCGGCCGACCTTGTCGCCGAGCCAGCCGAACACGACGCCGCCGGTCGCGGCCCCGATGAGGAACGCGGCGAGCACCACCGCGTACCACAGGTCCACTTCCGCCTGCGCCGGCGAGCCGCCGAGGAGTTCGCGGAGCGCGTCCTTGCCGACGAGCGGGAACAGGCCCATCTCCATGCCGTCGAACATCCAGCCGAGGAGGGCGGCGGCGAGGGCGAGGCGGCGGCCGCGGGCGGCGGTCATGTCGAGTCTCGCGGGAGGGCGTGCGTCCGGTTACAGTATCGGGATTCCCGCCCGGAGCCTCCCATGCGCCGAACCGCGTTCCTCGTCCTCCTCGCCGTCGTACCACCCGCCGCGGCACAACCGCGGCCGGTCACCCCCGCCGACTACGCCAGCGTCGTGACGGCCAACGAAGTCGCGGTGTCGCCGGACGGCACGCAGGTCGCCTACACCGTCGCCACGTGGGACGAGAAGGCCGACAACCGCCGCACCGACCTGTGGGTGACCACCACCGACGGGAAGGGAACGCCGCGGCGGCTGACTTCCGACCGCGCCAGCGACCGACACCCGAAGTGGGCCGCCGACGGCTCCGCCGTGTACGTGCTTCGCAACGTCAAGGCGAAGGACTCGAAGGAACCCCCGCACGACGGCACGTCGCAAGTCTGGCGCGTCGGCGTGCAGGGGAAGGCGGCCCCCGCCGCGATCACCAAGGTGAGCGGAGGTGTGACCGGCTACGACTACGCCGCCGCGGCCGGCTACGTGTTCTACACCGCCGACGACGAGGTGACCGACCCCGACGACTTCTTGAAGCTGCGCGAGCGCTACCCGCGGATCGAGTACGGCCACGGCAAGCGCAAGGTCTCGGTGGTGTACCGTCTCCCTGCGAACGACGGCGACGCAATCACGATCCACGCGGGGAAGCGGTACATCCGCGAGTTCGCCGTCAGCGCCGACGGCAAGCGTGTGGCGATGATTACTGCCCCGGACGACACCGTCATCCGCTGGGAGGGCGATTCGCGAGTCGACGTGTGGGAGGCCGGGAAGGTCACGGTCACCGACCAGGGGTGGAAGAAGTCCGCCGCGTCGCCGTGGCCCTGGCTCGAAGGGCTGGCGTGGAACCCGGCCGGCGACCGGCTCGCCTATTGCACCATCTTCGACGCCCACCCCGCGGAACTCATCGCCTGTCACCTCGCGGACGGGGCGTGGAAGTCGCAGCGGGTGCCGCGCCGCGACAACTACCAGCTGCGCGGCTACGGCACCCCGCTGCGGTGGTGGCAGGACACGCTGTACTTCGTGACGGACCACCAGGGGTTCAACGACCTGCAGAGCTGGAACCCGCACAACCCGGACCGGTTCACCCAGAACCACGAGATGGCCGGCCGCGACGGGGTGATCTACGCCTTCGACCTGACGGCGGCCGGCGGCCACCCGGTCGCGGTCCGCGGCAACCACGCCGGGCTGGCCGAGGTGGTCGGGCCGACGCGCCGGCCGCTCACGGACCTGAACCCGCAGGCGAAGGGCTGGCAGTTGCCGAGCGTCGAACACGTCACCTGGAAGGCGCCTGACGGGACGAAGGTCGGCGGCGCTCTCGAACTCCCGGCCGGGTACAAGAAAGGTGCGTCGAAGCTGCCGCTGGTCGTGGCCATCCACGGCGGCCCGACCACGAGCAGCACGGCGGCGCTCCAGTTCGACCCGCACAACGGCCGGCTGTACTTCGCCGCCGCGGGGTACGCCGTGCTCGCCCCGAACTACCGCGGATCGACCGGCTACGGCGACACGTTCACCACCGACCTCGTCGGCCGCGAGAACGACCTCGACGTGAAGGACATCCTGGCCGGCATCAAGCACCTGATCGACGCCGGCATCGCCGACCCCGATCGAATCGCCGTGATGGGCTGGAGCAACGGCGGCTATCTTACGAACTGCCTGATTTCACTTGCGGATTCGCCCGTGCGCATCCGCGCGGCGAGCAGCGGGGCCGGAATCTTGGACACGGTCGCCGAGTGGGGCTTCAACGACGAGCCGGCCTACCCGCGGGTGTTCAAGAAGGGGCTGCCGTGGGAGGTGCCGGACAACTACCGCCGCACGTCGCCGACGTACCAGCTCGGCAACGTCAAGACGCCAACGCTCATCCACGTCGGGGAGAAGGACGACCGCTGCCCGCCGGGGCACAGCCGGATGCTGTACCGGGCGCTCCGCGAGAACCTGAGCGTCCCGACGCAGTTGTGCGTGTACCCCGGCGAGCCGCACGGCCTTGGCAAGCTGTCGCACCGCCGCGCGAAGATGGAGTGGGACCTGGCGTGGTTTGACCGGTACCTCAAGGGCGACGCCCGGTAGCCCCCGCGGCCGCTAGCAGCGCCGCGCCGAGCAGCGCGCTGGCGGTCGATCCGACGAGGACGCCGACCTTCGCGGCCGTCAGGTGGGCCGGGTTTTCGAACGCGAGCCCGGCCACGAAAAGAGACATCGTGAAACCGATGCCGCCGAGCGCCCCGCCGCCGAGCATCATCAGCCAGTTCACGCCGGTCGGCAGTGCGGCCAGCCGCGCCTTCACGGCGAGGTACGCGAACAGCACGATTCCGACCGGCTTGCCGAGCAGCAGCGCGAGGGCGACCGCGACGGCGACCGGGTCGGCGACCGCGGCCGGGTTCAGCGCCACGCCGGCGTTCGCCAGCGCGAACAGCGGCATGATGACGAACCCGACCCACGGGTGAAGGGCGTGCTCCAGCCGGGCCAGCGGCGACAGTCCCTCCCGAGCCGCGAACCCCGCCGCCCGCAGCGCGTCGAACCGCTCGTCGCCCTCGCCGGGGGCGCGGGCCGCGGCGTCGCTCAACACGGCGACGAGCTTCGCGTCGCCGAGCCACGCGGCTGCGGGTGTCATGAGCCCGAGCACCACGCCGGCTATTGTGGGGTGGACGCCGGACTTGTACACCGCGAGCCACACCCCGGCGCCGACGACGGCGTAGAGTGGCACCGCGCGCACGCCGATCCGGTCCATGACCCGCACGAGCACGAACCCCGCGAGCGCCGCCCCGAGCAGCGGCCACGCCAGGCTCCCGCTGTAGAAGGCGGCGATGACGACGACGGCGCCGATGTCGTCGGCGATGGCGAGCGACAGCATCATGATCTTGAGTCCGAACGGCACCCGCCGGCCGAGCAGGGCCATGACGCCGACGACGAACGCGATGTCGGTGGCCGTCGGCACGCCCCACCCGCGGGCCGCCGGGCCGCCGCCCTGGAGCGCGAGGTAGACGCCCGCCGGTGCGATCATCCCGCCGAGCGCCGCGGCCACCGGCAACGCCGCCTTCCGCGGGTCGCGCAACTCGCCCGTCACCAGCTCGCGCTTGATCTCCAGCCCGACCACGAAAAAGAACAGCGTCATCAGCACGTCGTTGACGACGAAGTGGCCGAGTTCGCCGCCGAGCCGGAGGCCGCCGACCTGGAGCCAGACAGGGGTGTGCCAGAAGTGCTCGTAGGCGGCCGCGGCCGGCGAGTTGGCGGCCACGAGCGAGGCGACGGCGCACGCCAACAGCACGACGCCGCCGGCCGACTCGACCGCGAGGAACGCGGCGAGCGGCCGGGTGAACCGGCGGACGGGGCTGTCGGGGATGTGGCTCGAACGAGGTGCTTGCGAACTCACGACACCCTCGCCACTCGGTCACTTCCGGGCGCGGTCCGTCACCCACTGCACGGCGACGTAAAAGACCGGCGTGAGGAAGATACCGAATGCCGTGACGCCGACCATCCCCGCGAAGACCGCCGTGCCGAGCGCCCGCCGCATCTCGGCGCCCGCGCCCTCCGCCAGCACCAGCGGCACCACCCCGATGATGAACGCCACCGAGGTCATCACGATCGGCCGCAGCCGCAGCCGGCACGCCTCCACGGCCGCGTCGCGGCGGGTGGCCCCGTCGTCGTGCCGCTGCTTGGCGAACTCGACAATCAGGATGGCGTTCTTGCACGCCAGCCCCACCAGCACCACGAACCCGACCTGCGTGAAGATGTTCACTTCGAGCCCCGCCAGCCGCACGCCCGCGGCCGCGCTCAAGAGGCACATCGGCACCACCAGGATGACCGCGAGCGGCAGCGCCCAGCTCTCGTACTGTGCGGCCAGCACCAGGAACACCAGCACCACCGACAGCAGAAACGCCTTCGCGGCCGTGTCCTTCGTCTGGAGTTGAAGAAACGCCAGCTCGGTCCACTCGGTCCGCATGTTCGGCGGGAGCTTGTCGGCGGCGGCCCGCTCCAACGCCGCGATCGCCGCGCCGGAACTCACCCCCGGCGCGGGCGTCGCCGTCACCGGGGCGGCGGGGTAGAGGTTGTACCGGTACACCATCACCGGGCCGGTCACGTCGTCGCGCACCTTCAGCACGCCGCCGAGCGGCACCATGTGCTCCACGCCCTCCGGCATCCGCGGGTTGCGGACGCGGATCCGCTTCAGGTCGTCGATCCGGCGGCGGTAGTCGGCGCGGGCCTGCACGTTCACCTGCCACGTCCGGCCAAAGCGGTTGAAGTCGTTCACGTACAACGACCCGAAGTACACCTGCAGCGCGCTCACGATCTCGGACACCGGCACGCCGATCATCTGGGCGCTCACGCGGTCGATTTCCAGGTACAGCCACGGCGTGTCGGCGCGGAAGCCGCTAAAAGTGTCGCGCAGATCGTGCCCCTCCCCGGCCGCGTCGGCGACCGCCTTGCCGACCACTTCGAGTTCGGCCGGGTCAGTCGCGCCCGGTTCCTCGATCACCAGCTTGAACCCGCCGGCGGTGCCGAGGCCGTCCACGGCCGGGGCGCCGAACACGTTCACCCGGGCGCCCGGCAGCTTCGCGTTGAACTCGGCCTGCAACCGGGCCGCGATGGCTTCGGCGCCCAACTCGTGCGAACGACGGCCGGGGAAGTCGTCGAGCAGCACGTACAGCGTGCCGAAGTTCGGCGCGTTCGCGCCGAGCAGTACCGACTGGCCCGACACGCCGACCGTGTGCCGCACCCCCGGCGTGGCGCGGGCCAGGTCTTCGAGCTTTCGCATCTCCGCGGCCGTGCGGCCGAGCGAGGCGGCGTCGGGCAGCTGTAGGTTCACCAGTAGAAAGCCCTTGTCCTGGTCGGGGATGAACCCGCTCGGGGCCGTGGCCAGCGCGTGGTACGTGAGGTACAGGAGCCCGCCGTAGCCGACGAGCACGAGCGGTGCCCCCCGGAGCATCAGCCCGACGACGCGGACGTAGCCGTCCGTGGCGGCGTCGAACCCGCGGTTGAAGCCGGTGAACAGCACCCCGAGGGCGCGGTTCAGCACGACCCGCAAGGCGTACCCGGCGACCGCCCCGACGACGCCCGCGGCGAGCGGCACGACCCACTCGGCGAGGGGCGGGAGGTGTGGCCTGAAGTGGTCGGTGAGGTACAAGTACGCCAGCGCGGCTCCGGCCAGCGGGAACGTCGCCCGCGGCAGAGGCTCGCGGCCGCCGGCGTCGGTGTGCGGCTTCAGCAGGAGCGCGCACAGCGCGGGGCTGAGTGTGAGTGACACGAACACGCTGAGCAGCGTGCTCACGGCGATGGTGACGGCGAACTGGCGGTAGAACTCGCCGACGATGCCGCTGATGAACACGCACGGCACGAACACCGCCGACAGCACCAGCCCCACGGCGATGACCGGCCCCGCCACCTGCTGCGTGGCGAGGATGGTCGCGTCGCGCGGGGCCAGGCCGCGCTCGATGTGGTGCTGCACCGCCTCGACCACGACGATGGCGTCGTCCACGACGATGCCGACCGCCAGCACGAGGCCGAACAGCGTCAGGTTGTTCACCGTGTAGCCCAGCGCCGCCATCGCCGCGAACGTGCCGACGATGGCCACCGGCACGGCCGCGAGAGGGATCACCGCGGCGCGCCAGCTCTGGAGGAACACGAGCATCACCACGGCGACCAGTATCACCGCGTCGCGGAGCGTGCGGAACACTTCGACGATGGACTCGTCGATGAACGGCGTGGTGTCGTAGACGATCGCGTAGTCGATGCCCTCGGGGAACTTGGCGCGAAGCTCCTCCATCTTCTCCTTCACGCCGCGGGCAGTGTCCAGGGCGTTCGTGCCGGGCAACTGGTACACCGACAACGCCACCGACGGCCGGCCGTCGAGCGTGCACGTCTGGTCGTAGTTCAGCGCCCCGAGCTCGGCCTCGGACACGTCGCGCATCCGCACCACGCGGCCGTCGGCGTCCGACTTGAGGATCATGTCGGCGAACTGCTCCGGCACCGCGAGGCGGCCGAGGGTGTTGATCGTGTACTGGAACGCCTGCCCGGTCGGGGCCGGCGGCTGGCCCACCTGCCCGGCCGCGACCTGCGCGTTCTGCTGCTGCACGGCCTTCACCACGTCGTCGGCCGACACGCCCTTCGACGCCATGCGGTCGGGGTCGAGCCACAGCCGCATCGAGTAGTCGCGCTGGCCGAGGTACGTGATGTCGCCGACGCCCGGCAGCCGGGCCAGTTCGTCGCGGAGGCGGATGGTGGCGTAGTTGCTGAGGTACAGTAGCGCCTCCTGCCGCCGGGCCTCCACCGCGTCGCGCTGACGCTTCGGGGCGTCGGCCGGCGGGTCGGCCAGGGTCGCCGTCGAGTACAGGTTGATGATCATCAGCTGGCTGGGCGACTTCTTCTTCACCAGCAGCCCGCGGCGGGTCACCTCGGCCGGCAGCTTCGGGGCGGCGAGGTTCACGCGGTTCTGCACCAGCACCTGCGCGATGTTCAGGTCCACGCCGGGGCGGAACGTCACCGTCAGCGTGTACGTGCCGTCGTTCGTGCAGGTGCTGGACATGTACAGCATGTCCTCGACGCCGTTCACCTGCTCCTCGATCGGCGCCGCGACCGTGTCGGCCACCACGCGGGCGTTCGCCCCCACGTACACGGCCGACACCTCGACCGTGGGCGGCGTGATCTCCGGGTACTGGGCGACCGGCAGCGTGGAGAGCGCCACCGCGCCGGCCAGCACGATGAGTGTGGACAGCACGGTGGCGAAGATCGGCCGGTCAATGAAGAACCGCGTCATGGGTGGGGCTTACGCTCCGAAGCGGTTGCGGGCGAGGCGGCGGACGCCGGCCGCGGCGTACCCCATGGCGGGGCGGACGAACTTCAGCCCGACCACGTACATCACGCCGCGGCCGGCCGCCACCACCCGCGGGTGCTTGAACAACCGGGAGTGCGTGAGGCGGTCCACCACGGCGAAGAAGATCGGCGTCAGCACCACGCCGAAGACGGTAACGCCGATCATGCCGCCGAGCACGGCGATGCCGAGCGCCTGCCGCATCTCGGCGCCGGCCCCGCGCGCCACGGCGAGCGGCAGCACCCCGAGGATGAACGCCACCGAGGTCATCATGATCGGCCGGAAGCGGAGGGTGCACGCCTCCAGGATGGCGGAACGCAGGTCGGCCCCGGCGTCGCGGCGGACCTTGGCGAACTCGACGATCAGGATGGCGTTCTTGCACGCCAGCCCGATCAGCACCACGAACCCGACCTGCGTGAAGACGTTGATGTCCTGCTTGAACGTTCCGAGTCGGCCGAGCGGCTTCGACACCGGGGCGATGGCGTTCCCGTCGAGCCACTCGCCGCCCGACAGCAGCCGCCCGCCGAACCCGCCCCACCAGTCGGGAGTGACACCGGCCTGTCGCAGGGACTCGGCGGCCGACCCGGGGTCGGTGACCCAGACCGCGGCGAGCGAGCAGGCGACGCACACCGGCACCACCAGGATGACGGCCAGCGGGAACGCCCAGCTCTCGTAGAGCGCCGCCAGGATGAGGAACACGAACGACACGGACAGGCCGAAGACCAGTACCGTCGTCTGCCCGCGGAAGCTGTACCCGCCGGGGAGCCGCAGCTCGGCGCGGTTCGCCAGGTCCTCCAGGTACATCAGCTCGGTCCACTCGGCGGCCATCGTTCCTTGCGGCAGCTCGTCCTCGGCGAGGCGTTCGAGCAGTGCACGGGCGTCGCCGGTACTCACGCCGGCAGCCACGTTGCCGTTCACCGCCGCCGCCGGGTACGTGTTGTAGCGCGAGATGACGAGGGGGCCGGCCTGCACGCGCACGTCGGTCACGGCGGCGAGCGGCACCATCTGGCCGGCGTGGTTTCGGACCTTCAGCTTGCGGATGTCTTCGAGCTGGTTGCGGAACGGGCCGTCGGCCTGAACGTTCACCTGCCACGTCCGGCCGAACCGATTGAAGTCATTGACGTACCGACTTCCCATGCCGCCCTGGAGCGTGGCGTACACGTCCGTCAGGTCCACGCCGTGCGTCAGGCACGCGGCCCGGTCCACGTCCAGAAACACCTGGGGGCTGTTCGTCTTGTACACCGTGAACAGCCCGTTCACCTGCGGCTGCTGGTTGGCCCGGTCCACGAACGCCTTGGTCGTCCGCTCGAGTGCGTCGGCCCCGGCGCCGCCGCGGTCCTCGATCATGACGCGGAAGCCGCCGGCGCGGCCGAGGCCGGACACGGCCGGGGCGCCGAACACGTTGACTTGCGCGCCAGGCACCTTCTGCGCGTACCGGTCGGCGAGGTTCTTGGCCACCACGGGGGCGTAGAGCTTCGGGTCGCGGCGCTCGTCGAAGTCCTTCAGGATGATGAACATCGACCCGAAGTTCGAGCCGTACGCGCTGAGCACGAAGGAGTTGCCGGCGATGCCGTTGATGTGGGCCACCGGCCGCACCTTTCTCTGCCACGTCGTCACGCCGTCCTTCTCGACGGGCTCGGCCCCCTCCTCACCCTCCGTCGCGGCGACAGGCACCTCGTACTCCAGCGCGACGCGGGCCAGTTCCTGTAACACGTCCACCGTGCGCTCCGCCGACGCGGCGTCGGGCAGCTGCAGGCTGGCGATCAGGTAGCCCTTGTCCTGCTGCGGGATGAACCCGGTCGGGAGCTGGCGGTAGCCGTACACGCCGGCCGCGATCAGTCCCGCGTACCCGGCCAGAATCAACACCGGGACCCGGAGGCCGAAGCCGACGACGCGCACGTAGGAGCGGTTCGACCAGCCGAAGAGGCGGTCGAAGCCGCGGCCGAACAGCGTGAGCGGGAGCAGCACGAGCGACACCTGCCGACCCAACCACGAGGTCGGCGCGGCGCCGTGCTTCGGGCGCAACAGGATGGCCGCGAGGGCGGGGCTGAGCGTCAGCGAGTTCAGCGTCGAGAGGAGCGTGCTGACCGCGATGGTGAGGGCGAACTGCCGGAAGAACGAGCCGATGATGCCGGAGAGGAACGCACACGGCACGAACACCGCCGCCAGCACCACGCCCACGGCGATGACCGGGCCGCTCACCTCATCCATCGCGTTGATGGTCGCCTCGCGCGGGGGGAGCCCTTGGTCGAGCTTGTGCTGCACCGCCTCGACGACCACGATCGCGTCGTCCACCACGATGCCGACCGCCAGTACGAGGCCGAACAGCGTCAGGTTGTTGACGCTGAAGCCGGCCAGGTACATCGCAGAGAAAGTACCGACGATCGCCACCGGCACCGCGGCGAGCGGAATGATCGCGGCTCGCCAGCTCTGCAGGAACACGAGTACGACCAGCGCCACGAGTACGACCGCGTCGCGGAGGGAGTAGAAGACCTCCTTGATGGAGTCCTTGATGAACGGGGCCGTGTCGTAGCCGATCTCCCACTTGATGCCCGCCGGGAACTCCTTGCCAAGCCGTTCCATCCGCTCGAGCACCTCGGCCGACGTTTCGACCGCGTTCGCGTTCGACATCAGGAAGATGCCGAGGCCGGTGGTCGGCTTGCGGTCGAACCGGCTGTTCACGTCCTGGGCCTTCGCCCCGAGTTCGACGCGGGCCACGTCTTTCACCTTCACCACCTGCCCGGCCGCGCCGACCTTCACGACGATCTCGGCGAACTCCTCCTCGTGCGTCAGCCGGCCGAGGCCCGACACGGTGAACTCGAACGGCGTCGCCCCATCGCCGTCGGCCTGACCGACGCGGCCGGAGATGATGGAGAGGTTCTGCTGCCGCAGGGCGCCTACCACGTCGGCCGGCGTGAGGGAGAGTGCCGCGAGCCGCTCGGGGTTCACCCACACGCGCATGGCGTAGTCGCGCTGGCCGAAGATCGTCACGTCGCTGACGCCTGGGACGCGGGCGATCTCCTCCCGGACGCGGAGCAGGGCGTAATTGCTGAGGTACGTCTGGTCGTAGGTGCCGTCCGGGCTGTTCATGCTGACGGTCATCAGCAGCTCGGGCGACCGCTTGCGGGTGGTGACGCCGGTGGCGCGGACGACGTCCGGCAGCTGCGGCATCGCCAGGGCCACGCGGTTCAGCACGCGCACCTGCGCCATGTTCAGGTCGGTGCCGGGGCGGAAGGTGACGGTGAGGGTGTAGCTGCCGTCGCTGGTACACTGCGAGGTCATGTACAGCATCTCCTCGACGCCGTTGACCTGCTGCTCGACCGGCGAGGCGATGGTTTGGGACACGACCGAAGCGCTGGCCCCGGGGTAGTTGCAGTCCACCTGGACGGTGGGGGGCGTGACGGACGGGTACTGCGACACCGGCAGCACGGGGGCGGCGAGCGCCCCGGCCAGGGTGACGACCAGCGACAAGACGGCCGCGAAGATGGGCCGGTCGATGAAGAAGCGCGGGATCACGCGGCTCGCCGGGTTATTGCTTCGCGGTCGGCGCCGCCTTCGGGTTCACCTTCTGGCCGGCGCGCACGCGCTGCAGGCCGCTCACGACGACGCGCTCGCCGGCCCGCACGCCATCCTCGATCACGCGGAGCTTCCCCTCCTGCGGCCCGAGCGTCACGCGGCGGTACTGCGCCTCGTCCTTGTCGTTCAGCACGAAGACGAACCGCTGCCCCTGGTCGGCGCCGATCGCCTCCTCGGGGATCAGCACCGCCGGGTGTTCGCGGCCGACCGGGAACCGCACCCGCACGAACATCCCCGGCGACAGCAGCCGCGCGGCGTTGATGTCGGCCCCGGTCGCGGCCGCGCCGCCGACCACGGCCGGCAGCCCGGCCCGCTGGAGCGTGGGGTTCCGCATCTCGCCGCGGAAGCGGAGGGTACCGGTGCCCACGTCGAGCTGGTTGTCCGCGAAGGTCAACTGGGCGGTGAACGAGTAGCCGTCCTCGTCGGCGAGGCCGACGCGCACCGTGATCGGGTTCTCCCGCGCCGACGGGACACGCCCCTCGGCGACCAGCCGGCGGATGCGGAGCAGCGTGCGCTCGTCGATGTCGAACACGACGTAGATGGGGTCGAGGACCACGAGCCGCGTCAGGATCGTCTCGTTCTCCTTCACGACGTTGCCGGGGTCCACCATCGACTTGCCGAGGCGGCCGGTGTAGCGCGACTTGATGCGGGTGTAGTCGAGCGTGGTGACGGCCTTCTCCAGGTCGTACTCGGCGACCTTCACCGCGGCCTCGGCGGCCTGGAACTCGGCGGCCGTCTTCGCGTACTCGTCGGCCGAGATGACGCCCTGGTCGCGCGACTTCTCGGCCGTGGTCAGCAGGGTCTTCGCCAGGTCGCGCTTGGCCCGCGACAGCTTCAGGTTCGCGTCGGCGCCGTCGGCCTGGGCCTTGTAGAAGCGGGCGTCCAGGTCGAACAGCGGCGTGCCCTCGGGGAGGAACGCCCCGTCCTTGAAGTGGACGCGGTCCAGCAGCGCCGTCAGCTGCGGCTTCACGTCCACGACCTTGTACGCCTCGGTGCGGCCGGTGAAGTCCTCGAAGTCGGTCACGCCCTTCACCACCGGCACGGCCACGACCACGTCGGGGGCCGAGGCCTTCACCAGCGGGGGCGGCGGCTTCGCGCAGCCCGCGGCGACGAGGAGCCCGAAGGCGAATCCGGTGACGAGTCGGGCGGGGAGTTGCGTCATGGGTTCCGCGGGAACCGGAGGGAGGCGGTAGCGGATACCGGACAGGCGGGCGCGGCTTACACCGGCCCGCGCGATCAGGCGAGAATCTCTTTGACTACCTTGCCGTGAACATCCGTCAGCCGATAGTCGCGGCCCTGGAAGCGGAAGGTGAGCCGTTCGTGGTCAATGCCCAACAGGTGGAGCATCGTCGCGTGTAGGTCGAACACCTCGACCACCTTCTCGGCCGCGTGGTAGCCGAAGTCGTCGGTGGCGCCGTGGGTCACGCCGCCCTTGATGCCCCCGCCGGCGAGAACGGCCGAGAAGCCCTTCATGTGGTGGTCGCGGCCGTTCCCGCCCTGCGACATCGGCGTGCGGCCGAACTCGCCGGTGAACACGAGGAGCGTGTCGTCGAGCATGCCGAGCCGCTTCAGGTCTTCGACCAGCGCCGCGAACGGCCGGTCCACCTCCTCGATCTTCAGGCGGATGCCGTCCTTCACGCCGCCGTGGTGGTCCCAGTCGCGGTGGTACAGCTGGATGAACCGCACGCCGCGCTGGGCGAGCCGGCGGGCCAGCAGGCAGTTGGCCGCGAAGGAGCCGTCCGCCCCCTTCGTGCCGTAGCTTTCGAGTACGTTTCGCGGCTCGTTCGACAGGTCCATCAGCGCCGGCACGCTGGTCTGCATCCGGAACGCGAGCTCGTACTGGGCGATGCGGGTGGCCACTTCCGGGTCATCGACCGCGGTGCCGTGCAACTGGTTGAGTCGCGCGACGGCGTCGATCACGTCGCGCTGCTGGGCGGGGGCGACGCCGGGCGGGTTCGTGAGGTACAGGATGGGGTCGCCCTGGCCGCGGAGCTGCACGCCCTGGAAGCGACCCGGAAGAAACCCCGGGCCCCACTGGCGGGCGGCGATCGGCTGGTTCTGCCCGCCGCGGCCGTTCGACGTGAGGACGACGAAGCCCGGTAGGTCTTGGGCCTCGGCGCCGATGCCGTAGGTGAGCCAGCTCCCCATACTGGGCCGGCCGGACACGGTGGACCCCGTGTTCATGAACGTGTGGGCCGGGTCGTGGTTGATGGCCTCCGTCCGCAGCGATCGGACCACGCACAGGTCGTCGGCGACGCGCGGCAGGTGCGTGAACAGTTCGTTCATCTCGACGCCGCCGCGGCCGTGCTTCTTGAAGCCCCACTGCGGGCCGAAGCACGTCAGCCGGGCGCCTTGAAGCTGGGCGATCGGCTGGCCGCGGGTGACGGAATCGGGCATCGGCTGGCCGTGCATGCGGGCCAGGACGGGCTTGTTGTCGAACAGCTCGAGGTGGCTCGGCCCGCCGGCCATGACCATGAAGATCACCCGCTTCGCCTTCGGCGGCACGTGCGGCTGAGCGAGTGCGCCGCGGGCCGACTGGGCGGCGGCGTCCCGGGCGAGCAGCGACGCGAGCGCCACGCCGCCGACGCCGCGCGCCGCCTGGGCGAGAAACGTGCGGCGCTTCAGGAGGTGAATCGGGTTCATCGCTCGACCTCGGTTACTGGCGCGTGATCGATTCGTGGAGGTTCAGCACGGCGCGGCACACGTTCGTCCACGCCGCCAGTTCGGGCGGGTTCACGCCCGCGGGCGCCGGCCGGTCGCCGACGGCCAGCAGCCGGCCCGCGGTCGCCGGCTGTGCCGCGTACTCGGCCCGCTGCCGCGCCAGGAGTTCCCGCAGCACCGCGACCTCCTCCGGCTTCGGGGCGCGGCTCGTCGCGGTGGTAAACGCCCAGGCCAGCTTCGCGCCGTCGTCAGCCCCGCCTTCGCCGAGCGTCCGGGCGGCGAAGGCGCGGGCCGCCTCCACGAACTCCGGGTCGTTCAGCAGCACGAGCGCCTGCTGCGGGATGTTCGACCGCGGCCGGTCGCACGTGCACTCCTCGCGGCTCGGGGCGTCGAACGCCACCA
The DNA here is from genome assembly GCA_046350095.1 of Gemmataceae bacterium. Lineage (GTDB taxonomy): Bacteria > Planctomycetota > Planctomycetia > Gemmatales > Gemmataceae > Urbifossiella. Next base: position 253,416 of record JAXMBA010000004.1, on the reverse strand, counting down.
TCGCGGGGTGCGGGAACGTCCGCTGCCAGTGCGTGTACAGGCCGCGGCGGTACACCTTCTCGCCGGCGTCCTTTTGCCACTCGCGGGTGGGGAAGTTCAGCGCGGCCCAGTAGCCCGGCGGCTGGTACGGGAACACACTCCGGCCGCCGACCTGCCGGTTCAGCAGGCCGGCGGACGCGAGCGCCCCGTCGCGCACGAACTCGGCGTCGAGCCGCCACCGGCCCTGCCGCGCCAGCAGCCGGTTGAACGGGTCGCGGTCGCGCAGCGCCGGCGTCTCGGCCGACGACTGGCGGTACGTCTCGGACGTGACGATGAGCCGTACGAGTCGGTTCACGTCCCAGTCGCTCTGGAACTCGGCCGCGAGCCAGTCGAGCAACTCGGGGTGGGAAGGCAACTCGCCCTGAGCGCCGGATTCTTCGAGCGACTTCGAGATGCCGGCGCCGAAGAACAGCTTCCACACGCGGTTCACGAACACGCGGGCCGTCAGCGGGTTGTCTTCGGCCACCGTCCAGCGGGCCAGGTCGAGCCGCGTCGGGCGCTGATTCGCGTCGCCGCGCTGCATCGGCGGCAGGAATCCTGGCGTGTTCGGGGCCATCACCGGGCCGCTGGCGTCGAGCCAGTTGCCGCGCGGCAGGATGCGGACGGTTCGCGGGGCGCCGGCCTTCGTCACGAGGGCACGGGGAATACTGGCGTCCAGCTCGGCCCGCGCCTTCTCGGCTGTGGTCGCGGCGGCACGCTCGGCCGTCAGCGCGGCCACCGGTACGACGGCGGCGCGGGCCGACAGCGTCTTCTGCGCGGCCGCCGCAGTCGCGCTCAGCTCCGCAAGGCGCTTCTCGTCCTCGGGCATCGGAACCGGCAGGCCCGGCTCGCGGCGGCCGACGGCCCCCTCCTGGACGTCGGCGAAGAACGCGGCCATGCTGTAGAAGTCGGCGCTCGTGTACGGGTCGAACTTGTGGTTGTGGCACTCGGCGCACATGATCGTGCCGCCGAGCCACACCTGGCCGAAGTTCCGCACCCGGTCGGCGGCGTACTTCGCCTCGTACTCCTTCGCCTGCGCCCCGCCCTCCTCGGTCGTTTGCAGCAGCCGGTTGTACGCCGTCGCCACCTGCTGCCACAGCGTCGGCTGCGGCAGCAGGTCGCCGGCCAGCTGCTCGATCGTGAACTGGTCGAACCGCAGGTTCGCGTTGAACGAGCGGATCACGTAGTCGCGGTACGGCGACACGTTCATGGGGTTGTCGCTGTGGTAGCCGATGGAGTCGGCGTAGCGCACCAGGTCGAGCCAGAAAACCGCCATCCGCTCGCCGTAGTGCTGCGACGCCAGCAGCCGCTCGACCAGCTTCTCGTAGGCGTCCGGGGCCGCGTCGGTCACGAAGGCCCGCACCTCGGCCGGTGTCGGCGGCAGGCCGGTCAGGTCGAGGGTGAGGCGGCGGACGAGTGTGCTCTTTTCGGCGGGCGCGGCGGGGGCCAACTTCTCCTTCGCCAGCCGGGAGCGGACGAACTTGTCGATCACGGTCACACCCGCGGCGTCGGGCACAGCCGGTCGCTTCAGCTTGGCGAACGACCAGTGCTCGCCGTACTTCGCGCCCTCGTTTACCCAGCGACGGAGCGTGTCGATCTGTTGCGCGGTCAGCGGCGGCTTCTTGGCGGCGGCCGGCGGCATCTTCTCGGTCGGCTCGGGCGTGGTGAGGCGCTTCAGTAACTCGCTGGCGTCGGCCTTGCCCGGGGCGATGGCGCCGGCCTTCACGGCGTCGTCGCGGACGTCGAGGCGCAGGTCGGCCTTGCGCGACTTCTCGTCGGGGCCGTGACACGTGAAGCACTGCGTCGCCAGAATCGGCCGCACGTCCTTGGCGTAATCCACGGGCTCGGCCGCGGCGGGGGCCGCGGCGACGGCCAGGAGTGTGGCGGCGAGGGGGAACCGCATGGGCACCGCTCGGAGAAGGGTGGCGGGGCGGGCAGGGTGTCAGTGTACCGGGTCCGGCAGTGGGCCGTGTGGGAGTCGAACCCACTTCCAATCCGTTATGAGCGGACTGCTCGACCGTTGAGCTTCCGGCCCCGGCGGAATGGCATTGTAGCAGACGTGACGAAACCCGGGGACGGTCGCCCCCGGGCTTTTGGGCGGCGCCTACCGCGGCTTCAGCACCAGGTCGAACGTCGGCCGGGTGTGGCCGTCGCGGAAGGTGACGCCGGCCCGGCTGAACGCGATCCGGTCGGGGTGCGACTCGTCGCGCTCGTGCCGGCACGACACGGCCACGATCCCGGCGTCGGTAATCGCCTGCACCTCGCCGGGGTCGGCGACGCCGTTCCAGTTCGCGTCGCGCCACAGGGCCAGCCCCCGCAACTCGACCCCGGTGAGGCGGCCGTCGCGGTCGTCGTCGAGCGCCGACAGTGCGGCGTACCCGTGCTCCCAGAACAGCCAGAACGTGACGCTGCCGAAGAACTGCAGCGCCGAATCCACCTCGCCGCGGCCGGACGGGTCGTAGACGAGCCACGCGGCGTCCTTCGTGATCCACGTCCAGCGCTTTTTGATGCCCGAGCCGTCGGCGTCGAAGCGGACGGCGGCGCGGGTGTCCTCCAGGGCGGCGGCACCGAGCCCGTCATGGAGCGGCACGGCGATCGGCGTGATCGGCCGGGGCAGCTTCTTCAGTGTCTCCGTCTTCGCCTTCAGGTCGGCGATTTCGTCGGCGTCCTTCGTGGAGTCCAGCAGCGGCACGAGGTAGCCGGCGGCCTCCGCGGTGACGGTGTGGCCGCCGAGGCCGAGGGCCCGCAAGTCCTTGTCCTTGGCCCAGCCGTCGCGGACCACGGCGCGGTACGCCTCGACCGCCTTCGCCTTGTCGCCCGACTGGTCGATGACCCACGCCCGCCCCAGGACCGTGGCCGGGTCGCCCGGGGCGAGCTTCATCGCCTTCTCGTACAGGGCCAGCGACTTCAGGAGGTGGTCCTTCGCGGCCGCGGTCGCGTCCTTGTCGGCCTTGCCGAAGGGCACAAACGGCGGCTCGTACCCGAACCACAGGCCGCCGTTCTTGCCGTCCTTGCGGACCTCGAGCGCCCCCGCACGCGTCGTGTACGCCATGGCGTGCGCCCGGGCCAGGTTCAGCACCGCCTTCGCGTCCTTTGGGTTCTCCTTCACCTGGGCTTCGAGGTTGGACACGACGCGCTCGACCGGCACCTTTTCGGTCTCGACGCGCATGTACCGCGCCGGGGCGGTGCCGGCGACGACGGCGGCCGCGGCCAGGCCGAGGGCCGCGGCGCGGACGGAGTGAGGCGTGAGCATGGGAGCTCCGGGGGGACGGGAGTGGGCAGGGGGATCTTACTGCCAGGGGGGCGCGGAAGCACGCCGCGGGCGGGTGGTCGTTGCGCCGCGTTACGGTAGCATTCCCCCCACCGAACCGCCCCCCCGTCGATCCCGGGTGCCCCGTGACGGACGCCGCCCGCGACCGCCTCATCAATCCGCTCACGGCACTTGACCACCGGGCCACCCTCGTCCTCCTTGGCCTCGCCTTCGCGCCGCTCGTGATCGGCCCGGTCTTCCTGAAGCTGGCCAGGAAGCGGATCACGACCGAGACGCGGCATGACGCCCGCCGCCGCGCCCGCGGCTGGCTGTGGGTGGTGCCGGCGATGGCGGCCCCCGTGCTCCTCGGCGCGGCGTGGGTCATCGCCGGCGTCGCGGCCCTCAGCGCGCTGTGCTTCCGCGACTTCGCCCGCGCCACGGGGCTGTTCCGCGAGAAGCTGACGTGCTACGTCGTGCTCCTCGGCATGGCGGTCATTCAGTTCGCGGCCCTCGACAACGACGCCGGCCTGTTCGCCGCCACGTTCCCGCTCACGATCGCCTGCGTCGCCGGGTTCGCGGCCGCGCAGGACCGGCCGAAGGGCTACCTTCAGCGCGTCGCGCTGGGCGCGGTCGCGTTCGCGCTGTTCGGCAGCTGCCTCGGCCACCTCAGTTACCTGGCGAACGACCCCGACTACCGGCCGAAGCTGGCGCTGGTGCTGGTCGCCGTCGGGTTCTGGGACGTGGCCCGCTACGTCGTCGGAAAAACGGTTCGGGGGCGACAACTCGCCCCGAACACGACGCCGGACCGAACGGTCGCCGGCTCGGTGGCGGGGGCGGTCGTGGTGCTGGCACTCGTGTACGGCGTCGGCCCGATGGTGTTCGCGGGCACGCCGCTGGAGAACCCCCTGCCGCTGCTCGGCCTCGGGGCCCTCCTCGCCGTCGCGGCCCAGCTCGGCGACCTGATGCTCGCGTCCATCAAGCGCGACACCGGGGTCGACACGCTGGACAACGTCATCCCCGGCCACGGCGGGGTTCTCGACCGGTTCGACAGCATGATCCTGGTGGCCCCGGTGGCGTACCACGGCATGAGCTTCTTCGGCGGCCTGAACCTGGAGGCGGGGCGGGTGCTGACCGGGTGACGCGGATTGCGGAATGCGGAATTCGGATTGCGGAATACAAAGCCACCACCCCGGCGAGCGACCGCATGACCCGTGTCCGGTATTCCGCGTTCCGAACTCCGCACCCCGCAACCCCCGCGATGGACGACTTCCAACTCCGCCCCGCCGAAGACCTCGGCCTGAAGGTCTGGGAGCGGCTGTCGAGCGTGCGGCGCGAGAGCGGGCCGTTCCTCACCGCCGTCCACACCGGCTGGGCCCTTCTGGCGCGTACGTACTTCTCGCTGTGGCACCGCCTCCGCGTCGTCGGCAAGGAGCACCTGCCGACGCAGTTCCCGTTCGTGCTGTGCTCGAACCACTCGAGCCACCTCGACGCGCTGGCGCTGGTCGCGCCGCTGCGGATGGGGCTGCGGGCGAACACGTTCGCGCTCGCGGCCGGCGACACGTTCTTCGAGAGCGCCCTCATCACGGCGTTCGCCGCGGGGTTCATCAACGCCCTGCCGATCTGGCGGAAGAAGCGGACGCCGCAGGCGCTGAAGGAGCTGCGGGAAAAGCTGGTGAACACGCCGTGCGGGTACGTCGTGTTCCCCGAGGGCGGCCGGACCCGCGACGGCAACCTCACGCCGTTCAAGGGCGGCGTCGGCATGGTGGTGGCCGGCACGTCGGTGCCGGTGGTGCCGTGCCACATCAGCGGCACGTTCGACGCCATGCCGGCCGGGGTTCGGTTCCCGCGGCCGCGGCGCATCACCATCCGCGTCGGCCCGGCGGCGACGTTCGACGACGTGAAGAACGACAAGCACGGCTGGAACCGGGTGATGACGGTCGTGGAGGAGCGCGTGAAGGCGCTCGCGGCCGACGCCGCCGGCCGTTAGAGTAGGGGTTCCCTCCCGGAGCCCCGCCATGCCCCGCACCCGTCGCGACTTCCTCCGCACCGCCGCCGCCCTCGCCGCGTCGCCCGGCCTCGCCGCCGCCATCGACCCCATCCGCCGACCCGGCCCGACGGCCGACCTGAAGCTCAGCCTCGCCGCGTACAGCTTCCGCCAGTTCCTCGACCCGAAGAAGGGGTCGATGACGCTGTTCGACTTCATCGACCTCGCTGCCGACCTGCCGCTCGACGGCGTCGAGCTCACGTCGTACTACTTCGCCGACACCTCGGACGCGTACCTGGACAAGCTCCGCGACCACGCGATGCGGAAGCGGCGGGCCATCTCCGGCGTGCCGGTGCGCAGCGAGTTCACGCTGAAGGACGACGCCCGCCGCGCCCGCGAGGTGCAGCACGTCAAGGACTGGACGGCCCGGGCCGCCCGGCTCGGGGCGCGCACCGTCCGCGTCTTCGCCGGCAACGTCGAGAAGGGCGAGACGTTCGCCGCCGCGCAGGGCCGCGTCGTGGCGTGCCTGAACGAGTGCTGCCCCGTCGCGGAGCGGCTCGGCGTGCAACTCGCGCTGGAGAACCACGGCGGCATCACGGACACGGCCGAGCACCTGCTTGACCTGGTGCGGCCGGTCCGCAGCCCGGCGCTGGGGGTGAATATCGACACCGGCAACTTCCGCACCGCCGACCCGTACCGCGAGATCGCGGCCATCGTGCCCTACGGGGTGGTGGCGCAGGTGAAGACGGAGGTGTACCCCGGCGGAAAGCGCGAGGAGGCCGACCTGGCTCGGGTGGTCCGCATCCTCAAGGACGGCAACTTCCACGGCTACGTGGCGCTGGAGTACGAGGCCGCGGAAGACCCCAAGGTGGCGGTGCCGCGCCACGTCCGCGAACTGCGGCGGCTCATTGGCTGAGGTCGAGGGCGCCGAGGATCAGGTCGCGCACAGCCGTCATCGGAACGGTCGGCCCCGGGTTCGGCCCGTGGCCGACCAGCACCGGTCGGTCGAGCGGGTCGGCCGCCGCGAGCCCGTGGCTGCCGCGGACGATCGACGCGTCGAGCGGCACCACGTCGAACACGGTGCGGAAGCCGAGCTTTTTCTGCGCCAGCCGTCGGGCCGCGTGCAACTTCGGGAACCGCAGTGCGGGGTCGAAGAAGAGTTCGCACGGGTCGAACCCGGGCTTGTGGTGGATCGCCACGGCGCGGGCGTAGTCCGGGGCGACGCGGTCGTCGCCCCAGAAGGGGTACGCGAACCAGCTGTCGCGCTCGGCGAGCAGAATCACTTCGCCGCTCCGCGCGTGGTCGAGGCCGATCTCGGCGCGTGCTTCACCGATCAGCACACGGGCCACCCCCGGCATCTGTGCCAACCGCTCGACGACCTTCGGTATGTCGGCGGCGTCCGGTACGTAGACGTGGGCGAGCTGGTGATCGCAGACGGCGAACGCCCGGCTGGCGAACAGGTCGAGCTGCCGCCCGAACGGTCCGTCGCGCCAGCCAACGAACCCGTGTGCGGCCAGTTCCACGTTCGGGAACACCGGCCGAGTCACGTCGCAGTGCCCGTACTCACTCACCACCCACACCTTCGCCCCCATGATGTCCGCCACATCGAGCAGGGACGCGCAGGCGTCGTCCAGCTCCTTGACGCACCGCGGCAGGTCGGTCCCGGAGGGGCCGAACCGCTGGGGGTCGTAGTCGAGGTGCGGGAGGTACACGAGAGTGAGGTCCGGTATTTCGGCGGCTATCACAAACCCCGCCGCGCGGGCGATCCACTCCGAACTCGCCTTCCCCGACATCGGCCCCCAAAACGCGGGGAAGGGGAACTGCCCGACGTTCGATTCAATCCGCCCGGCGAGTTCCGGCGGCGTGCTACTCACGCCGAACACCTTGTTCCCGTCCACGCCGTACCACGGCTTCGGGGTGACGGAAATGTCCACCGCCGCGCCCTGGTTGAACCACCAGAACAGCTTCGCACTCTTGAACGACCGGCCGCGCTCCTTCGCCCGCCGCCGTGCCGTCGCGTACAGCGGCTCGGCCTCGATCAGCCGGTTCGACTGCTGCCAGAACCGCACCTCGTTCGTGTCGCGGAACAGCCAGCCGTTCGCCACCACGCCGTGCTCGCGCGGCAGCTTGCCTGTCAGCAACGTGGCCTGCGCCGTGCAGGTGACGGCCGGCAGCACCTCGGGCATGTTCGCCACCCAGCCCGCGGCGGCCGCGGCCTTCAGGCGCGGGGCGAATTCCAGCAGCCGCGGGGTGAGGCCGACGGCGTTGATGAGCACGAGGGGTTGCATACCGTGAGGGTAGTGCACTAAGGGGCCGGCGTCCGCCGGCACACCGGAGGGGCGACGATGCAGACACGGCGGCTCGGCAACTCGGACCTGCACATCACGCCGATCGGCTTCGGGGCGTGGGCCGTCGGCGGCGGCGGGTGGGCGTTCGGCTGGGGCGCCCAGGACGACGCCGACAGCGTCGCCGCGATCCGCGAGGCGCTCGACCTCGGCATCAACTGGATCGACACCGCCGCGGTTTACGGCCTGGGTCACTCGGAAGAGGTGGTGGCGAAGGCGCTCGACGGTGTCGCCGCCGACGAGCGGCCGTTCGTGTTTACGAAGTGCGAGCGGGTGTGGGACGCGACCGGGCAGATCGGCAAGTGCCTCAAGGCCGACAGCATCCGCCGCGAGTGCGAGGCGAGCCTGCGGCGGCTGAAGGTGGACGTGATCGACCTGTACCAGGTCCACTGGCCGGAGCCCGACGAGGACATTGAAGAAGGCTGGCAGACGCTGGAGAAGCTGAAGCAGGAGGGGAAGGTCCGCTGGATCGGCGTCTCGAACTTCAGCGCCGACCAGATGGCCCGCGTGGCCCCGTTCGGGCCGATCACGTCGCTGCAACCGCCGTACTCGATGGTGCGGCCGGAGGTGGAGGCGGGCACGTTGCCGTTCTGCCTCGAACACAACGTCGGCGTCATCGCCTACTCGCCGATGGCGAGCGGCCTGCTGACCGGTGCGATGACGCGCGAGCGGATCGCGGCGCTGCCGGCCGACGACTGGCGGAAGGAGAAGAACAAGCACTACCAGGAGCCGCTGCTGACGCGGAACCTGGCGCTGGTCGAGCTGCTGACGGCGATCGGGGCGCGGCACGGGAAGTCGCCGGGCGAGGTGGCGATCGCGTGGGTGCTGCGACACCCGGCCGTGACGGCGGCAATCGTGGGGGCGCGTCGGCCGGGGCAACTGCCGGCGCTGGTCGGCGCCGCCGACTGGCGGCTGACCGTGGCGGAGGTGGAGGAGGTGGCCGCATTCTTGAAGGCGAACTCAGGCTAACACGCCGCGGACGACCTCGCCGTGAACATTTGTCAGCCGGCGGCGGATGCCGTTGTGGTAGTACGTCAGCTTCTCGTGGTCGATGCCGAGGACGTGCAGCACGGTGGCGTGGAAGTCGTGCCACGCCACCGGGTGCTCGGCCACCTTCCAGCCGATGTCGTCGGTCGCGCCGAACACACTGCCGGCCTTTACACCGGCGCCGGCGAGCCAGCAGCTGAAGGCGTACTTGTTGTGGTCCCGCCCGGGGCCGACCGTGCCCGCGGCGGACTGCGCGAACGGCGTGCGGCCGAACTCGGTCGTGAACAGCACCAGTGTGTCGTCGAGCATGCCGCGCTGCCGCAGGTCGGCGAGCAGGGCGGCGACCGGCTGGTCGATGCGGGCGGCTTCGGCGCCGTGGTTCTCGCGCACGTTCTCGTGCGCGTCCCAGCTCGTGCGCGGGCTCCCGGCGATGGGGCCGCCGCTGTACACCTGCACGAATCGCACCCCGCGTTCGAGTAGCCGGCGGGCCAGGAGGCAGCGGCGGCCGCAGTCCGCCGTTCCCGCGCGGTCCAGGCCGTATGCCGTCTTCGTCCGCTCGCTTTCCTTCGACAGGTCGGCGACGGCGGGCACGGCCCGCTGCATCCGCGCCGCAAGTTCGTAGCTCCGCATCCGCGCCGTGAGATCAGACTCGCCGCCGACGCGCTCGAGGTGGGAACCGTTCAGCTCCTCCAGGAAATTCCTGGTCGCACGCTCGACTCCGGCGTCAATCGGGCGGGCCGGCGTCAGGTCGTTCACCGGCACCTCGCCGCTGCGGAAGACGACCCCCTGGTGCTGCGCCGGGAGGAAGCCGCTCGTCCAGTTCGACGCCGCGCCGTTCGCCTCCCCGCGGCCGTCGGGGAGGACGACGAACGCCGGCAGTTCGTCGGTCAGGGTGCCGAGGCCGTAGCTGAGCCAGCCGCCGAGCGACGGGTAGCCGTTGAACTGGAAGCCGCTGTTGAGCACGAACAGCGCCGGCGTGTGGTTCGCGCTCTCGGCCGTCATCGAGCGGACGACGCACAGTTCGGCCGCCTGGCGCGCCAGGTGCGGGAACAAATCGCTGACCTGGAGGCCGCTCTTGCCGCGCGGGCGGAACGCCCAGTCGGGCTGGCGCAGCAACCCCACCTGGTTGAAGAACACGTCGGGCCGCTCGTCCGTCTTCAGCGGCTGCCCGTGGAACTTCGCGAGCGCCGGCTTGGGGTCGAACGAGTCGATGTGGCTGAGGCCGCCGACCAGGGTGATCTGCACCGCGCGTTTCGCCTTCGGGGCGTGGTGCGTCGACGCGCTCAGGACGCCGTCGCGGGCCAGTAGTTGCACAGCGGCTGCGGCCCCGAGGCCGAGGGCGGGGAAGCTCAGGAAGTCGCGGCGGGAGTGGGTCATGTTACGTCCGCGTGACGCGCCGAGGGTGGGAACCGGCGGCGGGTTGTGGTATCGATGATAAGGGGTTCCGCGGCCCGCGCCGAGCCCCGGGAGGACGCCGGATGCACGTCAGGTCGCTGGTCGCCGCGCTGCTGCTCGCCGCGCCGGTCGCCGGGCAGGAGCCGCTGGCCGAGAAGGCGCGGGCGGTGCTGAAGACGCACTGCGTCCGCTGCCACGGCCAGGACGGGGCCGTCGAGGGCGGACTGAACTACGTCGCCGACCTGGGCAAGCTGGTGAGCCGCAAGAAGGTCGTCCCTGGGAATGCCGACGAATCCCGGCTCTTCAAGCGGATGGCCGACGGCACGATGCCCCCGCCCGACGAGCAGCCGCGGCCGTCGGACGCGGAGCTGGCCGCGGTGCGGGCGTGGATTCAGGCCGGCGCCCCCGGGGCGAGCCTGGCGAACCGCGCCCCGATCACGCCGGCCGAGGTTCACGCCGCCGTCCTCGCCGACCTCGACACGCACGACCGCCGCGCCCGCCGCTTCCAGCGCTACTTCACGCTCACGCACCTGCACAACGCCGGCCTCTCCGACGACGAGTTGCAGACGTACCGCAACGCCCTGTCGAAGCTGGTCAACAGCCTGTCGTGGAACTCGGCCGTGCGCGTCCCCGTGGCGGTGGACGCCGCCCGCACCGTGCTCCGCATCGACCTGCGGTGGTACCAGTGGGACGCCGCCGTCTGGAACCGCATCCTCCTCGAATACCCCTACGGCGTACTCGACGACACAATCGCCGCGCGGGCCGTGAGCGTGAACACGGCCGCCCGCCTGCCCGTGGTTCGGGCCGACTGGTTCGTCGCCACCGCGAGCCGGGCTCCGCTGTACTACGACGTGCTACAACTGCCCGCGAACCTCGCCGACCTCGAACGCCAGCTACGTGTGGACGGCACGCTCAACATCCAGCAGGAGCGGGTGGTCCGCGTCGGGTTCAACGGCTCGGGCGTGTCGCGGTTCAACCGCGTCCTGGAGCGCCACGACTCGGCCCAGGGGATGTACTGGCGCACCTACGACTTCGACGAGCCGCCCGCGAACTTGACGGAGCGCGCCAACGGCAACTTGCTGGCCGACCGGCGCAACGTCTTCGCCCACCCGCTCGGCCCGGTCGCCGCCGAGCAGCCGTTCCAGCACGCCGGCGGCGAGGCGATCTTCGCGCTGCCGAACGGGTTGCACGCCTTCTTCCTCGTCAACGCGGTGAACGCCCGGCTCGACAAGGCGCCGGTCGCCATCGTCTCCGACCCGAAACGACCCGACCGGGCGGTCGAGGCGGGCGTGTCGTGCATGTCGTGCCACGTCACCGGCATCCTGCCGAAGCCCGACCAGGTACGCGACCACCTCGGCAAGAACCCGGCCGCGTTCCGCCGCCAGGACGCCGACATCGTCCGCGCCCTGTACCCGCCGAAGGAGAAGTCGCTGGAGCTGATGGCCGACGACATGAAGCGCTACGCCGCGGCGCTGGCCAAAACGGGCTCGAAGGTGACGCGGTTCGAGCCGGTCAGCACCATCACCGGCCGGTACGAAGCCGACCTGGACCTGACGACCGCCGCGGCCGAGGTCGGGCTGCCGCCCGAGGAGTTCGTGCAGCGGGTCAACGGCTCCGAGACGCTGGCGAAGCACGTCGGGGCGCTCCGTGCGGCGGGCGGCACCGTGAGCCGGCAGATCTGGGTGCAGGCGTTCGGCGACCACGTCCGCGAACTGCAACTCGGCACGCTGTACCAGGGGAATTTGAACGGCCCGACGCTCCCCGACAACACGGGCGAGACCGACCCGCTCGAAGCCCGCGGCGAGACGGCCAACCAGGCCGCGTTCGGCGGCGACGGCCGGCGTGCCGTCATCGCCTCCGGCGACCGCAGCGTGCGCCTCTACGACGTGGAGGGTCGCCGCGACCTGAAGCGGTTCGTCGGCCACGGCGCCAGTGTGTGGGCTGTCGCGCTGTCGGCCGACGGCAAGCGGGCGATGTCGGGATCGCTCGACGGCACGGCCCGCGTGTGGGACGTGCAGACCGGCCTGGAAGTGTCGCGGTTCACGGGCCACGACGGGCTCGTGTCCGCGGTCGCGTTCACGCCGGACGGCAAGTGGGGGGTCTCCGGCGGGTTCGACGGCATGGTCGCCGTGTGGAAGGCCGGCACCGGCGAGGAACTCCGGCGCCGCGAGGTCGGCGGCTACGTGGCGTCGGTCGCCGTCTCGCCGGACGGGAAGCACGCGCTGGTCGCCGCCGGGCGGTCGGCCGTGCTCTGGGACTTGCACTCCGGCGCGGAGGTGCGCCGCTTCACTCACGACGCGGCCCCGGTGTCCGCGGTCGCGTTCGACCCCTCGGGCGTCGCGATCGTCACCGGCGACGACGCGGGCCGGGTGCGACTGTGGGACTCGCGGGCGGAAGCGCCCGGCGTGCCGATCGGCACTCACGCCGGCCCGGTGCGGGCGGTGGCCGTACGCGGCGGGCGGATGGTACTGTCGGCGTCGTCGGACCGTACGCTGCGGCTCTGGGACGCGGCGCTGCCGGGGCGTGAACCGGCGACGTTCCGCCGTCACGCGGCGCCGGTGGTGTCGGCCGCGTTCCTGGCGAACGGCACACAGACGGTGTCGGCTGACCGCGCCCTCGTCATCCTGCCGTGGTCGGTCGGGCCGCTCATGGCCCCGTTGCCGGTGCCCAAGGTGGTGCCGCCGGCGCAGGCGCCGGAGCGGATTCCGTACGCGAGGCCGTGATTCGTGGGTCCGGCTGGCAGCCGGCCGGGTCAGGCCGGCCGGCTGCCAGCCGGACCCACGTCGCGGCTCGCTCACGCCCGGTAGGCGTCAGCTTCAGCCCGTCGCCCGCCCGCTCCACCAGCCCGTGCCGCACCGCCCGCCGGACCACCGCGGCCACGTCCCGTGGCGTCCAGTGAAAGTGCGTGTGAAGCCCCGCCGCGGCCGACTCGTCCGCCTCGGTCGAGGTCCCCTCGTGGTGCAGCAGGTGGACCGTCAGCATCGTCTCGAAGAACTCGCGCCGCTGGCGCCACCGGCGGACCGCCCGTGCGACCTGCCCGCGGGAGGGGGCGAGCAGGAAGACCGCCGCGAAAATCGTCCCGAGTACCGCCGCGACGGCGCCGGCCGTGTTCGCGTCCACGAGTGCCGCGAGGTACGTCCCAGCCCACGCAGCACCGACGCCGATCACTCCCGCGAGGGCTAGCAGCACGCCGAGCCGATCCGTCAGCAGGTACGCGGCCGCAGCCGGGACGACGAAGAAGCCGACGACCAGGACCGGCCCCACGGCGTCGAACGCGGCCACCGCGGTGACCGACACCACGGCCATCAGCCCGTAGTGGACGCGGCCCGGGCGAAAGCCGAGCGCGGCGGCCAGGGCGGGGTCGAAGGTCGTCAGCTTCAGTTCCTTGAAGAACAGGAGCAGCAGCGCGAGATTGAGTACCAGCACGCCGGCGAGTCTCACGCCGGCGGCGGGTAGGTACATGCCGCCGAACTGCCGCTCGTCCCCGGTCGCCAGGTCGGGGTGGCCGAGGAGAACGGCGTCGGCGTCGAGGTGGGTGTTCCGCAGGTACACCGACGCGAGCAGGACGCCGCCCGCGAACAGGGCCGGGAAGACCAACCCGATGGCGGCGTCTTCCTTCACGAGCCGAGTTTTCTGGAGCAGTTCGACGAGCGCCACCGAGGCGAGTCCGGCGACCGCCGCGCCGACGAGGAGCCACGGCGAGTCCACGTCGCGGACCACGAAGTACGACAGCACGATTCCGAACAACAGGACGTGGCCCACGGCGTCGCTGACCAGCGACATCCGGCGCAGCATCAGGAACACCCCGGGCAGCGCGCAAGCGGCGGCCACGAGTGAGAGGATGACGGCGGTCAGGGCGGTCGAGGACACGATCGCTTCATCCGATGTCTGCGGCCGCGCGGGCCCGCCGCAGGGGCGCCCAGGCGAGCCCCCGCGCCGTCCCGAAGACCAGCGACAGGCCGACGATCGCGGTCGCCGTCAGTACGATCGTCGGCCCCGTCGGCACGCTGGCGCTTCCGGGGGCGAGGTGACTGAACAGGACGCCGCCGGCCCCGGACACGGCCCCGAACGCGCCCGCCAGCGCTACCACGCCTCCGAGGCGGTTGGTCCACTGTCGCGCGGCCGCGGCCGGGGCGACGAGCAGCGCCGTCATCAGGACCACACCCACGGCCTTCAGGCCGACGACGACCGCGACCACGGTCAGCGTCGTGAGCAGCAGGTCGAGCCGGCGGACGGGGCAGCCGAGGCTGCGGGCGTAGTCGGGGTCGAACGCCAGCAGCTTGAATTCCTTCCAGAATAGCACGAGCAGCAGCACCACGGCCGCGCCGAGCCGGCCGATCATCAGCAGGTCGTCGTCGCGGAGCAGGGCGGCCTGCCCGAACAGGTAGCGGTCGAGGGGGTGCCGCGAGGCGTCCGGGATGTGGTGCTGCGCGTACGTCATCAGGACGAGTCCGAGGCCGAAAAACACCGCCAGCGCCCCGCCGAGGGCGGCGTCGAACGGCACCCGCGACCGCTGCGTGACCGTGCCGACGACCAGCATCGCCAGCCACCCGGCGACCGCGCCCCCGAGCACGAGCGATCCGGGCTCTCGCGCCCCCAGCAGGAACGCCGCCGCCAGCCCCGGCAGCGCGGCGTGCGAGACCATGTCGCCCTGGAGGCTCTGCCGCCTGAGGACGGCGAACGTGCCGACCGCCCCGGCCGCGAGGCCGAGCCCGGCCGTGCCCGCGGCGACCGTGCGCACGGCCGACGAACCCCCGAGTGACAGCAGGGCGTCAGCGGGCATCGGCCGCCCCCGGTGGGTGTGACTTTTCGCCGAGCCGCTCCAGGTACTCCCCCTCCCACGACCCGCGCTCGTCCACCGGCTCGACGTGGAACAGTACCTCCAGGCCGGGGAGCGCGTCCACCAGCGCAGACTCGATCTCGTGGCCAAGGTGGTGGGCGGCCCGCACTGTCTGGTCGCCGGCGACTAACAGGTGAAACTCGGCGAACCGCCGCGCCCCGGCCTGTCGCGTTCGCAGCGCGTGAAATGTCGCTCCGGGCGGGAGGCGCGCCGCGATGACGGCCCGAATCTGGTCTTGGTCGGCTGTGGGGAGGGCGTGGTCCATCAACCCGTCGAACGACCGGCGGATGAGCTCGCCGCCGGTCCACGTGATGTTCAGCCCCACCGCCGCGGCGACCACCGGGTCGAGCCACTGGTAGCCGGTCAGCAGCACGAGCCCGATCCCGGCGACGACGCCGACCGACGTCCAGACGTCGGACATGAGGTGGTGGCCGTCGGCCTCGAGCACGATGGAGCGGTGCTTACGCCCGTGGTGGAGGAGCACGCGGGCCACGGCGAAGTTGACCGCGGACGCCGCGAGGGCGATGGCGGTGCCGAGTTCGAGGTTGGTGATTGGCTCGGGGTAGATCAGGCGGCGGACGGCGTACCCGGCCGTGCCGAGGCCGGCGGCGAGGACGAGGGAGCCCTCGAGGCCGCTGGACAGGTACTCGATCTTCTCGTGGCCGTAGGCGTGGTCCGGGTCGGCGGGGCGGGCCGCGTACAGCAGCGACAGGTAGGCCGCGACCGCGGTGAACAAATTAACGCCGGACTCGAGCGCGTCCGAGAACAGGCCCACCGACCCGGTGACGGCGTAGGCCGTCGCCTTCATCCCGATCGTGACGACCGCCGCCGCGATGGACAACTTGAGCGGCCAGCGGAGGTGCGACGGCGCCATGCGGGGATTGTACGGCCGGGGGCTACTTCTTCCCGCCGGTCAGCTCCGCGAGGCGGCGCTCGGCGGTGCGAATCCGCTCGGGGTCGATGTCGTGCTCGACCACGTCGCGGTACAGCGTGATGGCCTTCGACCGCTCGTTCAGCTGCCGGTCGTACAGGACCGCGGCGCGGAGGCGGGCGTCGGTGCGGCTGCCGCGCGCCCACTGGAACGACCGCTCGTAGTACCGGGCGGCGCGGTCCATCTGGTTGTACGCCCGACTCTCGTACAGGCCCGCCAGGGCGTACGCGACCTCGGGAATCTTGTCCGAGTTGGGGTACTTCTCGAGGATTTCCCGCAGCAGCACCTCGGCCCGGCGCATGTTCAGGACGTACTCGTTGCCGCTCCCCTTGCCGCGGTACTCCATCGCCATCCGGAACAGCTCGTTCGCCTCGCGGACGTTCGTCGTCGCCTGCAACGTGGGCGGCGGCACGTCGTGCACGTCCAGGTTGTAGGACGGCTTGAACATCAGGTGGTACGCCATCAACTCGTCTTCGGTCCACTTCTGCCGCAGCTTGTCGCCGGCGGTGGTGTAGTGCTGCCAGAGCTTCTTCAGGCTCGCCTCGTAGTCTTTGCGCGCCAGCAGCACCTTCTCCACGACCTCCACGTCGGACGTGGCGGGGGCCGCGGCGGGCGGCAGGGCTTCGGCCTTCTTGTCCTGGCGGGCGGCCGCCGGCGGGCCGCCGGCGGCGAGAAGTGCCACGACCCCCGCCGCGAACAGACCGAGGGGTACGACGCGGGTCATGCCTACCTCACAGTTGCGGCTTACTCGGCGGGCGGAGCGGGTCGTGGGCGGCCGAGCCGGGCGGGACGGCGGCCGTCGCCCCGGACACGTTCGTGCCGCTGGCGCGGCCGTCCGGTCGGCCGAAGATCATCCGCCCGGCCGGCGTGGGGTACACGCTCGTCACCACCACCGGCACGTCCTGCCCGATCAGCGGCCGGCCCTGCTCGACGACCACCATCGTGCCGTCGTCCAGGTAGCCGACCGCCTGCCCGATCTGGTCGCCCGGCTTCACCAGCTTCACCGTCATCAGCTCGCCCGGCAGCGCCACCGTCCGCAGGGCGATGGCCAGCTCGTTCAGGTTGATGACGTCCACGCCCTGCAGCTGGGCCACCTTGTTCAGGTTCACGTCGTTCGTCACGACGCGGGCGCCCAGCGCCTTGGCCAGGATCACGAGCCGCTCGTCCACCTTGATCCGCTCCGCGGTCCGGAGTTCCGGGACGTTCCCGTCGTGCAGCTCGAGCTGGATTTTCGGGTTCGTCTGGAGTCGCTTCAGGACGTCGAGCCCGCGCCGGCCGCGGCCGCGCTTCAGCTTGTCCGAGCTGTCGGCGATCGCCTGCAGCTCCTGCAACACGAAGCGCGGTACGAGCAGCTTCGTGTCGATCAGTCGAGTATCGCACACGTCGGCGATCCGGCCGTCGATAATCACGCTCGTGTCGAGCACCAGCGGCCGGCCGCCCTTCACCTGCTTGGAAAATTCGACATAAGGGATGATGAACCGGAACTCGTCCTTGGTCTGCAGGAGCGTCGAAATCGTCACGTAGCAGCAAATCAGCGTGACCAGCACGCGCGCCACCTGCACCGCCTGCGGGCGGTACGGGAAGGCGTACGTCAGCAGCGGCTCCAGTGCGAGTGAGAGCAGCCACCCGACGAGCAGCCCGAGCATCAGCCCGAAGTACAGCGCCGAGATGGTGGTGATCTGCTTCTGCTTCTCGCGCACGTCGGTGAACATCACGAGCGCCCCGACCGCGACGACGCCGAGCGCCACCAGCACGCCCTTGCCGTGGTCGTCTTCGAAGTACACGTTCGCGGCGAAGGCGGCGACGCCGAGCAGGAGGGCGACGTACGCGCCGCGGAGGAGCCAAAGGAGCATGACGGGTCTCGCGGGGAGCGGCCTCGGACGCAGCTATGATACACGCCGCCGTGGAGCCTACAGGTCCAGGGACGGCAGGAACAGCCGGCGGTATTCGGCCTGGGCGAAGCGGTCGGTCATGCCGGCGAGGTAGTCGCCGACCACGCGCTGCAGCCCCGGCAGGGGCTGCCGGTTCGCCGTCACCCAGCCCGGCGGCGGCCGGCCGATCACGGCGTCGGCGCCGTCCCACCGGCGGAGGTGCTTCTCCGGCAACAACTCCGGGTGCGCGACGTACTCGTGGAACAGCGCGGTTAATACGCGCTTGCCGTTGGCGGTCATTCGCAGCACGCGGTGGTGGCGGTACACGCGCTCGCGGAGGAACCGCTCCAGCCCGGCCTTCATCCCCCGCACCTCGGCCGAGAAGCCGACGAGCGGCGCCGTCGCGGCCCGCACGTCCGTCAGCGTCCGCACGTTCGCGTCGGACAGCCGGCGGGCCGTCTCGTCGAGCAGATCGGTCACCTGCCAGGCCAGGAGCTCACGCACGACCGCCGTGCGGAACGGGTTGCCGGAAAGGCCGGGCGTGTGCGCCCGCACCCGCTCGGCGGCCCGGCCCCAGAACTCGACCGCGGCCAGATCGTCGAGGGTGATGAAGCCCAGCCCGAGGGCGTCGTCGGTGTCGTGCGTGTCGTAGGCCAGGCTGTCCACCACGTCCACGACCTGCGCTTCGAGCAGCGGCCGGCCGGCCCCGCGGAACTCCTCCACGTCCGCGCCGGCGTGTTGCACGAACGCCTCGCGCACCTCGAACGACAGGTTTAGCCCTGGGAAGCCGGGGTAGCGCTCCTCCAACTCGTCCACGCGGCGGAGGCCGAACAGGTTGTGGTCGAACCCGCCGTGCGGCTTCAGGCACTCGTTCAAGGCGTCCTCGCCGGCGTGGCCGAACGGCGGGTGGCCGATGTCGTGGGCCAGCGCGATCGCTTCCGTCAGGTCCTCGTTCAGGCGGAGGCGGCGGGCCACGGTGCGGGCCACCTGCACGACCTCGAGCGTGTGCGTGAGGCGGGTGCGGTGGTGGTCGTTGACGCTGGCGACGAGCACCTGCGTCTTGCCGGTCATGCGGCGGAACGCGGTGCAGTGGACGACGCGCTCGCGGTCGCGCTGGTACAGCGAGCGGAAGGCGTGGTCGGGCTCGGGGTAGCGGCGGCCGCGGCTGGCGGCGGGCCGCATGGCGAACGGCGCGAGGCAGTCGTCGGGGTCAGCGGGGAAGGGTGGCACGGCGGCATTGTACCAGAGTGCCTGGCGAGCCGGCCGCCGCCCGGCGGTCGGCTCGCAGTGGAGATTGGCTACCCGATCAGGTCGCGGATCGGCTCGCCCTCCGGCAGTACGTTCAACGGCCGCTGGGCGTCGTCGTAGAAGGTGTGGCGGTGGTCCACGCCGACGGCGTGGTACATCGTCGCCAGCGCGCACCCGGGGGTGAACGGCTTGCTCGTCGGGTACTCGGCGAGGGCGTTCGTGGAGCCGATCGCCTGCCCCGGCTTCAGCCCACCGCCGGCGTACAGCACGCTCATCGCGCCGGGCCAGTGGTCGCGGCCGGCGTCCTTGTTGATCTTCGGCGTCCGCCCGAACTCGCCGAGCGACATCACCAGCACGTCGTCGCTCAGGCCGCGGTCGTGCAGGTCTTCGATCAGCGACGCGACCGCGGCGTCGTACTGCGGCAGCAGCCGGCGCTTCAGCTCGGCGAAGTTGTTGCCGTGCGTGTCCCAGCCGCCGCCGGCCTGCACGGTCACGAACGTCACGCCGGCTTCGACGAGGCGGCGCGCGAGCAGGCAACTCTGCCCGAGGTCGTTGCGGCCGTAGCGGTCGCGGAGCCGCGGGGCTTCGCGGTTGACGTCGAACGCCCGCTGCGCCTTCGGGCTCGTCACCATCTCCAGGGCGTCGCGGTAGAACGTGTCGAGGCCGTCGAGGTCGCCGCGGAGGTCGATGTCGCGGCGGGCGGTGTCGAGGTCTTGCAGGAGCTGCCGGCGGCGGTCGAGGCGCGTGGCGTCGACGCGGCCGGGGAGCCGCATGTTCCGCACCTGGAAGCCGGGGTCGTTCGGGTTGGCGTCCGGCGAGAACGGGTTGTACGCGGCGCCGAGGTACGCCGCCTTCCCGAAGCTGACCTGCCGCGGCAGGTTCACGTAGGCCGGCAGCCCCGGGTCGTTCGGCCCCTTCAGCCGGGCCACGACGGAGCCGGTACTCGGGTGGATGTTGTCGTTCACCTCGATCGTGACGGGGTAGCCGGTCTGCATCCACTGCGAGCCCATGCCGTGCCCGGCCTGCGTGTGCGTGACGGAGCGCACGACGCTGAACTTGTCCATGATCGCGGCCTGCCGCGGCAGGTGCTCGCCGATCTGGATGCCGGTCACGTTCGTGGGGATGGGGCGGAACTCGCCGCGGACCTCGGCGGGGGCTTGTGGCTTGAGGTCGTACATGTCGATGTGGCTCGGCCCGCCGGCGAGCCACACGAGGATGACCGAGCGCTTGCGGGTGGGGGCGGAGGCCTGCGCGCGAGCGCGGAGGAGGCCGGGGAGCGAGAGGCCGCCGAGGGTGAGGCCACCGAGCTGAAGGAACGTCCGCCGCGTGGGCATCGCAGTCTCCGTCAGAGAAGACACTTTTTGTCAGGATAACAGGATGAAACTGCATGGAAGACAAAGTCAAAAATCAAATCTTGTTCTGTCTTAGTCTTCCATCCTGCTTCATCCTGTTATCCTGTCAAAAAAACTGCCTTGCTTCAGTGGTTGGACATGAACTCGCGGGAGTTCAGCAGCGCCCAGAGCACGTCCTCGATCGCCTTTTGTTTGTCCATCATCTCCGCGACGTAGCTCACCGCCCGGTTGCGTTCCACATCGGTCGGCATCCGCGACAGCGCCGCCAGGTACAGCTCTTCGACCGCCGCCCGCGGCTCGGCCTTCGCCTTCACCAGCCTGGCGATGCGGCCGTTGCCGTCGGCGATCTTGTTCTCGATCTCGTCGCTGTTCGCCAGCAACAGCACCTGCCCCAGCGTCGCCCCGGTAGAGCGCTCGCAGTCGCACACCGTCACGCGCTTCGGCCGGTCGAATGTGTCGAGGAAGTACGAGCCGAAGCCCTCGTGCGGCAGGTCCACGGCGCGGGCGTTCTGGCTCACGCCGCTGAAGCCGCCCTTCACGCCGCAGGTGCCGTTCACGGCGTCCAGGAACACCTCCGCGGGTAGCCGGCGGGCGTAGTAGCGGGCGAAGTTCTGCTTGTCGTTGCGGTTCGCGTCCGTCGGCTCGCTGGAGAGCGCGTACACCTTGCTGGTCACGATCGTCCGCACCACCCACTTCATGTCGAACTTGTGGTCCACGAACTCCTTGGCGAGCCGGTCCAGCAGGTCGGGGTTCGACGGCGGGTTCGTCTCGCGCAAGTCATCGACCTCGTGGTGCAGCCCGCGGCCGAGGAAGTGGCCCCACATGCGGTTGACGAACGTGCGGGCGAAGAACGGGTTGTCCGCCTTCGCCATCCAGTCCACCAGGGCGTGCCGCGGGTCCTCGTCGGGCGAGAACTTCGCCTCGGGCCCGTCGAGGTACTTGGGCTCGGGCGTCTTGCCAGTGAGCGGGTTCCGCTCGCCGGTCGTCGGCGTGGCGCTGGCGTAGTACGGCGGCGGCTGGCCGAAGTTCTTGCGGCCGAGCCGCGTGAAGAAGCCGGCGAGCCCGTAGTAGTCGGCCTGCCCCCATCGCTCGTAGGGGTGGTGGTGGCACTTCGCACACTGGAGCCGCACGCCGAGGAACACCTGCGCCACGTCGGCCGTGACCTGGTGCAGCTGGTCGTCGCGGTTCTGCCACAGCCAGTTGATGGCGGGGGCGTCCTGCCACTCGCCGGCGGCGGCGACGATGCCGCGGGCGAACTCGTCGTAGGGGCGGTTGCGGGCGATGCCGTCGCGGAGCCAGTGGTGGAATGCGACCGCGGCCTGGTCCGCCCCCGCGAGGTTGGAGTTCCGCAAGATCGCGCCCCAGCGCAAGGCGAAGTACGCGGGGTAGTCCGGCGAGGCGAGCAGCCGGTCGATCAGCTTCAGGCGCTTCTCGGGGCCTGTGTCGGCGAGGAAGGCGCGGGTTTCCTCGACGGCCGGCAGCCGGCCGCACAGGTCGAGGCAGAGGCGGCGGAGGAACGTGGCGTCGTCGCACGGAGGGCTCGGCTGTAGCCCGAGCCGCTGCCACTTCTTCGCGGCGAGCTCGTCGATGAAGTTGCTCGGCGTGAAGTCCGGGATGCTGGCCAGCTGCGGCCCGTGCGGCACCATCGCCCGGAAGACGCCGACGTAGCCCATGTATCGGGCCATGATCGCCGCTTCGCCGCTGAGCCGGTGCGCGGTCACGAGGCCGTCGGCTGCCACGGAGGCGACCACGTCCAGGTTGCTCTGGAACTCGCTCTGCCGGGTCACGTCGCGGCTGCTGCCGTCGGAGTAGTCGGCGGTCACGGCCAGTTGCTGGCGGCCGTCCGGCGCAA
This sequence comes from Gemmataceae bacterium, assembly GCA_046350095.1. Lineage (GTDB taxonomy): Bacteria > Planctomycetota > Planctomycetia > Gemmatales > Gemmataceae > Urbifossiella. The sequence continues at coordinate 231,343 of JAXMBA010000004.1, read as the reverse complement.
GCACGCTGTCGCCGGGGGTGACGCGGATGCGGACGACCTTCGGGGCGTCCGGGGCCGAGGCCGGGGCGCCGGCGGCGATCCATCGGCGGATCACGGCGTAGTCGGCCCCGGTGGGGTTGAGTCGCTTGCCGCCGCCGTGCGGGGACCGGCCCGTGGCCTTCAGCAGGAACAGCGATTCGTCCGCGTTCGCGGCGAAGACGCGCCGGCCGCGGGACTCGCGGGTGATGGCGGCGTGGTCGAACTCGGCGTCGAACCCGAACAGCGAAAGGCGGAAGCCGTTCTGCCCGCCGGCCTTCCCGTGGCAGCCGCCGGCGTTGCACCCGAGGCGGCTCAGGAGGGGCATCACCTCCGTGCGGAAATCGACGGCGCGGCCCTGACCGAACCCGCGGACCGTGACCGGAATTTCGAGCCGCCCCGCGGCGTGCTCGACCCGCACGACGCACGTCCCGTCGCCGGTCGGCGAGACGAAGCCCTTCTCGTCCACGGCGGCGACGGCGAGGTTGCTGCTGGCGTACTTTGCGTCGCGTGTGGCGTCGCGGTCGCCGTCGCGGACGAGGAGCTGTTTCCCCTCGAAGGCGTCGCGCAGCTCGACGCTGGCGACGGAACACGTGACCGCAGCCAGGGCGCTGGCATGTGACGCTGCGACGACCGCGAGAGCGGCGAGGAGGCGGGCGGGTGTCATCGGGCGGCAACGGGCGGCGGGGGTGGGCCAACGTCAACCATAATCTCCCGCAGTCAGGGAGGCAAGGAAGAACCCGGCGAAGGGCGCGACGCGAGTATGCCGGTGACGAGGCGGGTGCTTGTCGCGCCCGCCGGCGGACTTACGTCGGTCCGTGCCCCGAGCCAAGATTCGCCCGCGTGTCATTGTGACGGCGTGACATGTTTCCGCGACCCGGTGGGTGTGTCGCCGGAAACAAAAATTCGCGCCGGAACGTGGAGCCGGTGTATCTGGTACACTGGACGGAAAGCATTCGCCCGCCCGGACGACCGCCCGAGTCATGGACCTACCCCCCTGGCTGACGCTGAGGCAGGCCTCGGACGCGGTGGCCGCCGGCCGCCCGGACGACGCCCACCGCCTGCTCGCCCCGCTGATCGAGGCCGGTCATCGCAAGGCGTGGAAGGCCGCCAAGGACGTGGCCCGCGGCTACTGCAAGCGTGCCGCCCAGTTGCTCGACCGCGACAACCCCGAAGCGGCGTGGCAGGACTTGCTCGCCGCCGAGGCACTGAACACCGGCGAAAAGTGCGTCATCGACCTACGGCAGACGTTGTCGCGGTTCGGGCTCGTTCAAGCGAAAGCGGCACTGGAGGCCGGCGACCCCGAGCGCGCCGCCGACCGCGCCGCCCGCCTGCAGGACCGCGGGGTGCGGCATCCCGAGTTACCACGGGTCGCGTCGGGCGCGGCCGGCTGGTTGGCAGCAGCGGCGAAGGCCGACTGCGGCGACTTCCTGCCCGCGATCGATGATTTACACCGCTTGCGGGATCAGTTCCCCGCCCCGACGGACGCGCTCGACCGGTTCCGAGAAGCGGTCCGCGGTCGGCACGCCCGGTTCCTCGATGCCGTAGGACGCGCGCAGGACGCGGCGACGCTGCGGCAGTGGCGCGACGCCGTCGTCGCGGCCGAGGAGGCGCTGGCCGCCGCGCCGGCGTATCACGCCGCCCGCACGCTTCGCGACAAGGCCTGGCAGGCGGCGCACCCCGGCTCGTCCGAGCCCGTCAACGGATCAGCCGTGACTCTGAGCCATCCCGGCAGCACTCCCGCCGAGTCGCCTGCCGCTGCGACACTGCCCGGTCGGGCGGCGATGTCCTCCCGACTGCTCGCCAGGTCGGACGACGACGAGGCACGGTCTTACCGCGGCTCGCGCTCGGGCCCGCCGCCGACCGAGCGCGAGATCGGCTCCGGGCCCGGCCTGCCGCGCCGGTTCCTGCTGTGGGTGGACGGCGTGGCCGGCTACCTGGTGTGTACTGGAAACCGCGTCACATTCGGGCAGGCGGTGTTGGAGGGCGGACCCGTCGACGTGCCGTTGTTCGCCGACGTGTCGCGCATTCACGCCGAACTATCCCGTGACGGCGAGGGCTTTCTCATCGAGGCCGGAAAGGCGACCGCCGCCGCCGGCGCTCGGACGCTCCTGGTGAACGGCAAGGACGTGGGCCGCTCCGTCCTCAGCCCCGGCGACCGCATTACACTGGGCGCGACGTGCCAGTTCCAGTTCCACCGCCCGGTCCCGGTCAGCAGTACGGCCAAACTCGAGCTTACCAGCGGCCACCGGCTCGTCCACTGCGTCGAAGGCGTCCTGTTGATGTCCAACGAGATCATCCTAGGTCCAGCAGGGGCGTCTCACGTCGTCGTGCCCGGGGTGACGGAGCGGGTGTTGCTGTACCGCTCGAAAGACGGGCTCGGCGTACGGGTGCCGGGGGGCAAGGTGTTGGTGAACGACCGGCCACACGCCGAGCGGGCGCCGCTGCGGCTGCCGGCCGCCGTCGAGGCGGACGGTGTGACGTTTGCATTGGAGCCGGTCGGCCCGCGCGTCTGATTTGCCCTCTGGCCCGGCGGTTGCCGCGGGGGTAGGATGCGTGGGCTCGGACGCCAACCCCTCTCCCCGGCGCGGAGCCCGCCAATGATCCAGGTTCGCCGCATCCTGTACCCGACCGACTTCAGCAGCTACTCCAACCTGGCATATTTCCACGCCGTCGGCCTTGCCGAGACGTATCGTGCGAGCCTGACCGTCGTTTATGTGGTCGCCCCCGGCTCGGCCGAAGCGGCGAAGGGCCGCGAGTACTGGCTCGGCCAGTTGGAGCAAGTCCGCCCCGCCGACAACCGTATTGCCGTGCACCACGTACTTCTCGAAGGCGACCCAGCCGGCGAGATCGCCCGCTACGCCGCCGACGCCGGCATCGACGTGATCGTCATCGGGACCCACGGCCGCACTGGCGTGGACCGGCTCGTAATGGGAAGTGTCGCCGAGCGCGTGATGCGCGAGACGCCTTGCTCGGTGCTGGTGGTGAAGCTGCCGAAGGGGGGCGGCGGCAGTCGTGCGCACGTCGTGAGCGCGACGTGATGGAGACGATCGAGCCCACCCGCCGCGGCGGGTGGGCTCGTTGAAGCGCTCACTCCTTCGGCTTCTTCGCGTCCTTGACGACCCACAGGTGCAGGCGGTACTCGTCGCCGTCGGCGCCCATCACGGTGATCGACCGGTCCGGTGCCCAGTCGCCCAGGATGAACCGGTGCGACACGATCCGCGTGCCCGGCTTCAATTGGCGGGCGAGGATCGGCCGCAGCAGGTTGTTGAACTCGTTACCCATGTACAGGAACACCACCGACGCCTCGCTGTAGTCGCGGTCCTTTAGCGCGTCGCCCTCGATCACGGTGATCTGCTTCTCCAGCCCGGCCTTCTTCACGTTGTCCTTCGCCTCGAGCACCTTCTTACCGTCCAGCTCGATGCCGACGGCCTTCTTCGCGCCCGCCTTCACGCCGGCGATCAGGACCCGGCCGTCGCCCGGCCCCGGCTCGTACACCACGTCGCCGTCCTTCACCCCGGCCAACTTCACCATCTCGGCGACCACGTCGTCCGGCGTCGGTACCCAGCGGATGACGGCCTTGTCCTGCACCTTCGGGTCGGCCTTCGTCAGATCGGCGACCACGTCGTCGCCGCCCTTGAACTCAACCGTCTTGCTGCGGGTCAGCACGGTGTAGTTGTTCGGCCGCCAGGTGGCGCTGAACGTGTACTCGTAGAGTTTGCCGGCGTCGATCTCGGGCGTCTCGAACTCGCGGACGGCCGGGTTCTTGTCCGGCGTCTTGGTGTCCTTCCCCTCGATCTTCAACTCGGCGTCGTCCTGCGGGACGGTGACCTTGATCTTCGACTTGACCTTCTTGCCGGCGGCCGGCTGAGCCTCCTTGGTCGTCGCCTTCTTGTCCTGAGCCGTGGCCGGGGCGATAGCCCCGAGCAACCCGGCGGCCGCGACCGCTACGGCGGTGAGCCCGGCGAGCCGGGCGTGACGGAGCGTGAACATCGGGGTCCTTTCTGGAACCAGGCGCGGGGGCGGCCGTCGGGGGGAGAGTGACGACGGACAGTCTCACCGAAAGGAAGTAGGCGGGCAAGCGTCCGCCGACAAGCGGGGAAACGCTCACGCCGCCCTCATCGTTTGCGGCCGGCGGGTGGTTGCATCCACCCGCCGCTTTGGGATAATCACCTTACCCGCCCTGTCCCTGCTCGGAACACCTCCATGCGCCGCGTCGTATTGCCCGCTGTACTCCTCTTCGCGTTCGTCGGCCTCGGCGCCGACTGGGCACGCTTTCGCGGCCCGAACGGCACCGGCGTCGCTGACGGCAAACTGCCCGACATCGATGCCAAAGCGCCGTTGTGGAAGGCGGCCGTGCCGGGTGAGGGGATCAGTTCGCCGATCGTCGTCGGCGGCAAGGTGTTCGTCCAGAGTGGGGCGAAGGACGGGTCGAAGCGGATGCTCGTGTGCCTCGACGCCGCGACCGGCAAGCCCGAGTGGACGAAGGAAGTACCAGGCCACGCGGCCAAGAAGCACGCCAAGAACAGCTACGCCTCAGGCACCCCGGCCAGCGACGGCAAGCACGTCTACTGCGCGTGGTGGGACGGCGACGCGATGACGCTCGCGGCCTACGACTTCGCCGGCAACGAGAAGTGGACCGCCTCGCTCGGCTCGTATGTCAGCGACCACGGCGCGGGGCACTCGCCGATGGTCCACAACGGCGTCGTCTACCTGAACGCGGACGGGAGCAAAGATCTTGGCGGCCACGCCACGCTGGTCGCCTACGACGCCGCCACCGGGCAGAAGAAGTGGGCCGTGGAGCGGCCGGCCCACCGGGCAAGCTTCTCCACGCCGTTCGTGTGGGAGCGGCCGGGGAAGGGAACCGAACTCGTGGTCGGCACCACGACCGAGATCACCGGCTACGACCCGGCCACGGGCAAGACCAACTGGACACACCCGATTGATTGGTCCGGCGGCAAGCAGAAGCTCCGCGTGGTCGGCTCCCCGGTCGCGTCCGGCGGGCTGATCGTGTGCCCGAGCGGCGACGGCGGCGGTGCCCGTTACATGCTGGCCGTCGACCCGAACGGTGGCAACCCGAAGAAGGTGTGGGACAGCAAGAACAGTGGCATTCCCTACGTGCCGTGCCTGCTGGAGAAGAACGGCTTGCTGTTCTGGGTGGCCGACAACGGCGTGGTCGCCTGCGCGGACGCCAAGACGGGAACGAAACTGTGGGAGGACCGGCCGACGACGAAGGAAGTGATGTCGTCCCCGCTCATGGCGGGAAACGAATTGCTGGCGATCGCCACGACGGGTGAGTTCTTCGTGCTCAAGGCCGCCCGCGACTACGAGCTGATCCGCCGCGGCTCGATCGGCGAGCCGGTGTCCGCGTCGCCGGCGCTGGTCGATGGGCGGCTGTACGTCCGCGGGGCAACGCACCTGTTCTGCTTCGGGGCAAAGTAACGCGAACCCGCCCGCCCCGGGTCGCGTCCCTGCTCGCGGAAGCGACCCGGCCGGATGAGGAGCCTGTCTCGAAAACAGGTAACGGGGTCGCACCCGTTGTGGGTTCGAGTCCCACCGCTTCCGCTCGTCGCCCCGCCGTCCAACGGCTCAGGGTATCCAGATCATAACCGGGCATGGGGGTTCGATTCGCTTCAGAGCGACTCGTCCCTCCAAATCTGTTGAATGACCCCCGCCCAGGGTCTAAACTACTTTTACCCACCCGGCCTGCTCGTGGGCCGCCGCGCGACCTCCCCCCGGGGCCGTTTCATGACCCTCCCCCGCGCACTCCTCGCGCTCGGCGTCGCCGTTGCCGGCACAGCCGCCGGCACGACGCAAGACGCCAAACAGCCCGCCGCACCGTCGGCCAAAGTCAGCTTCTACAGGGACGTCCGCCCGCTGTTCGCGCAGCACTGCAACGGCTGCCACCAGCCGGCGAAGGCGCAAGGCGGCTACGTCATGACCGCGTTCCCCGACCTGTTCAAGGCCGGCGAGCGCGGCAAGGCAGGCGTCGTGGCCGGGAACGCGGAAAAGAGTTACCTGCTGGAGCTCGTCCGCGCCCACAACGGCAAGGCCGAGATGCCGAAGAACCGCGACCCGCTTGCCGCCCCGCAGGTGAAGCTAATCGCCGACTGGATCGCCCAGGGGGCCACTGATGATACGCCCGCATCCGCGAAGGAAGTGCTCATCGACATGGCCAACCCGCCGAAGTACGCCGCCCCGCCAGTCGTTACTTCGCTGGCGTTCGACCCGCAGGGCGACTTCCTGGCCGTGAGCGGCTTCCATGAGGTACTGTTGTACTCGGCGAAAGACTACAAGCTGTCGTCTCGGCTCGTCGGCATTTCGGAGCGGATCAACGCGGTGGCGTTCAGCCCGAACGGCGAGCGCCTGGCGGTTGCCGGCGGCGCCCCGGGGCGGTTCGGCGAGGTGCAGGTCTGGAACCACAAGCGTGACGACCTCGTGGTCTCTGCCCCGGTCACGTTCGACACCGTGTACGGCGTCAGCTGGTCTCCGGACGGCAAGACGGTAGCGTTCGGGTGCATCGATAACACCGTCCGCGCCATCGACCCGAGCACGGGCAAGCAGACACTCCAGATGGGCACACACACCGACTGGGTGCTCGGCACCGTGTTCAGCCAGGACGGCCAGCACCTCGTGTCCGTGAGCCGCGACATGAGCCTGCGGCTGACCGAGGTGCCGACGCAGCGGTTCGTCGACAACGTCACCAGCATCACCCCCGGCGGCCTCCGCGGCGGTCTAATGGCCGTGGACCGCCGGCCGATGAAAGAGAAGAAGATGCAGAAGGTGCCCGAGGACACCCCTGGGGTGCCACCGAAGGTGTACGACGAACTTATCATCGGCGGGGCCGACGGCACGCCGCGGCTGTACAAGATGCACCGCGAGGTGAAGCGGCAGATCGGCGACGATGCCAACAAACTCCGCGAGTACGAGAAGATGCCGGGCCGCATCTCGGGCCTGGCGTTTAACTCCGACGGCAAGTTCTTCGCCGCCGCGAGCAGCCTCGATGGCAAGGGCGACGTGCGAGTCTACGAAACCGACACCGGCAAGAAGGTCGTGTGCGAGGGCGTGACTGGCCCGGCCTACGCGGTGGCGTGGCACCCGGACGGCAAGTCGATCGCCTCCGCCGGCTTCGACGGCACCGTGTGGCTGCACGACCCCACGACCGGCAAGTTGCTCAAGAGCTTTGTGGTGCGGCCCTCCGCGGCCGCCGCGCGCTAAACACACACCAAAGCTCGCCGGCCGCGGCCAGCGGGCTTCGCCACCATTCACGAGGCACCCCGAGATGACCCGCTCGCTCTCCGTGGTCGCGGTCCTTCTACTCGCCGCCACGCCGTCGCTCGCCCAGGCGCCGGCCGAGACGCTCCCACCCGGCGCCAAAGTCGTGGCGCTGGAAGCGAGGCCGGCCGCGGTAGCGCTCGACGGGCCGTTTCAGTACACGCAGCTGCTCGTCACCGCGAAGCTTGACAACGGCGAGACCGTCGACGCCACCCGCATCGCGCAGTTCCTCCTGCCCGAGCAGCTCGTGACGCAGAAGGCCGGGCTCGTTCGCCCTGCCGCGGAGGGGAAGGGCGACATCTCGATCGTCGTCGGCGACAAGTCCGTTCGCGTCCCCGTCGAGGTGCGCGGCGCGACGGCCGACCCGGCGGTGAGCTTCGTCCGCGACGTCCAGCCGGTGCTGTCGAAGCTCGGCTGCAACGCCGGCACCTGCCACGGGGCGCAGGCCGGGAAGAACGGGTTCAAGCTCTCCCTCCGCGGCTACGACGCCGTGTTCGACTACCGAGCCCTGACCGACGACCTGGAGAGCCGCCGCATCAACCGCGCCGCCCCGGAGCGGTCGCTGTTGCTGCTGAAGACGAGCGGCGTGGTGCCACACCAGGGCGGCGTGCTGACGCAGCCCGGCGAGCCGAACTACGAGGTCATCCGCCGCTGGGTCGCCCAGGGGGCGAAACTCGACCTCGACGCGGTGCGCGTGAAGTCGATCGAGATCTTCCCGAAGAACCCGACGTTGACGCGAATCGGCACCCGGCAGCAGTTTGCCGTGATCGCCACCTACGCCGACGGCCGCACCCGCGATGTGACCGCCGAGGCGTTCATCGACAGCAGTAACACCGAGGTCGTGGCCGCCGACCGTGGCGGGATCGTGACTGGGGTCCGCCGCGGTGAGGCAACCATGCTCGCCCGCTACGAGGGCGCCTACGCCGCCTCCACGGTCGTGATCCTCGGCGACCGCGCCGGCTTCGCCTGGGAGCAGCGGCCGGTTCAGAACTGGATCGACGAACTCGTGGACCGCAAGCTGAAGCAGGTCATGGTGCAGGCGAGCCCGCTGTGTACCGACGAGGAGTTCGTCCGCCGCGTCTACCTCGACCTGACTGGCCTCCCGCCCGAGCCACAGGACGTGCGCGCGTTCCTGGCCGACGACCGGCCCAGCCGCGAGAAGCGCGACGCCCTCATCGACCGGCTCGTCGGCAGCGAGCCGTTCGTCGAGCACTGGACGAACAAGTGGGCCGACCTGCTCCAGGTGAACCGCAAGTTCCTCGGCGACGTCGGCGCCAGCAGCTTCCGCGGCTGGATTCGCAACGCACTGGCCACGAACCAGCCCTACGACAAGTTCGCGTTCGACATCCTGACCGCGAGCGGCTCGAACGTCGCCAACCCGCCGGCGTCGTACTACAAGGTGCTCCGCACGCCGGACGCGGTGATGGAGAACACCACGCAGCTCTTCCTGGCCGTGCGGTTCAACTGCAACAAGTGCCACGACCACCCGTTCGAGCGCTGGACGCAGGACAACTACTACAACCTCGCCGCGTACTTCGCGCAGGTGAAGCTCGCCGAAGACCCGGCCTACAAGGGCCAGCGGATCGGCGGCACCGCCGTCGAAGGAGCCAAGTCGCTGGTCGAAGTCGTGTCCGACGGCGGTACCGGCGAGATCAAGCACGACCGAACCGGCGAGGTAGCGGCGCCGCGCTTCCCCTACGTCATCAACGCCGACGTCGGCCCCGCGGCCCAGCGGCGGCAGCAGGCGGCGAAGTGGATCACGTCCGCCGAGAACCCGTACTTCGCCCGCAGCTACGTCAACCGGCTGTGGGGCTACCTCCTCGGCGTCGGCCTGATCGAGCCGATCGACGACATCCGCGCCGGCAACCCGCCAACGAACCCCGAGCTGCTCGACCGGCTTACGACGGAGTTCGTAAAGTCCGGGTTCGACGTCAGGGCCATGATTCGCACGATCTGCAAGAGCCGGACGTACCAGTTGAGCATCGCCACCAACCGTTGGAACCGTGACGACGACATCAACTACTCGCACGCCCTGGCCCGCCGGCTGCCGGCAGAGGTGCTCTACGACAGCATCCACCGCGTGACCGGCTCGGTGAGCCGGCTACCAGGCCTGCCGCCGGGGTCGCGGGCGGCGCAGCTGCCGGACAGCAACGTGGACCTGCCGGGCGGGTTCCTCGACCTGTTCGGTAAGCCCGTCCGTGAGAGCGCTTGCGAGTGCGAGCGCACCGGCGGCATGAACCTCGGCCCGGTGCTGGCGATGGTCAACGGCCCGATCGTCGGCGACGCCCTGAAGGACCCGAACAACCGACTGGCCAAGTTGGTGACTGGCGAGAAAGACGACGCCAAGGTGGTGGACGAGATCTACCTGGCGGTGCTCGCCCGGCAGCCGTCGGCCAAGGAGCGCGAGGCGGGCGTGTCCGCGCTCCGCGCCGCCGGGCCGGACCACGCCCGCATTCTGGCCGACTACAAGGTGAAGGCTGACGCCCTTGCCGCGTACAAGACGACGCTCGACGACCGGCAGACGGCGTGGGAACAGGGTCGCATCGCCGAGAAGCCGACCGCGTGGGTGCCGCTCGAAGTCGTAAAGGCCGAGTCGAAGCAGGGGGCGACGCCGGCGTCGCTCAAGGACGGGGCGACACTGACGATCGGCAAGGACGGCTCGATCCTGGCCAGCGGCAAGTCGGCGCAGGTGGACGTCTACACCGTGGTCGGCAAGGCGAAGCTCGGCAAGGCGATCACCGCCGTCCGCATTGAGACGCTGTCCGACGCCAGCCTGCCGAACAAGGGGCCGGGCCGCGCCGAGAACGGCAACTTCGTGCTGAACGAGTTCAAGCTGTCGTACCAGAAGGCTGGCAAGGACAACGACGCGAAGCCGGCCGTGGTACGGCTGACGGGGGGACAGGCGACCGTTCAGCAGGACGGCTTCCCGGTTGGCAACGCGGTGGACAATAACCCTGCTACGGGTTGGGCGGTGGGGAACGGGGTGAGCAATAACCAGGCGGCTCTGTTCAAGTTCCAGAGCCCGGTGCCCGCTGTGGCTGAGGGCGTGACCTTCACCGCGACTCTCGACCAGCGATTCGGCACGAGCCACGTCGTCGGAAAGTTCCGGCTGTCGGTGACCTCGGACGCCAACCCCAAGCTGGCGAGCCCGCTGTCCGCTGAGGAAGTGGCGCTGCTGGAGACACCCGCGGCCCAGCGGACGGACGCCCAGAAGGCCCGCTTGCGGTCGATGTACCTGGCGCAAGACCGTGAGTACCAGAGGCTCGCGGCCGACGCAGCCGATGTGCCCCCGGCCGACCCGCGGGTGCTCGGGGCGCAAGACCTCGCGTGGGCGCTCATCAACACGCCGGCGTTCCTGTTCAACCGCTGATCGCGGGCTGACCGTAGCGGTAGCCACGAGGCCCGGGGGCTGGAGTCCCCGGGCTTTCGCCGTTCTTGGAGTTATGAGGAAGACTCGATGAGCGAACCCGCCGTGGCCTCACGCACCGTCCCCGACCCGCTCCGCAGCTGGCTCGCCGTCGCCGTTGAGAGCGGCGCGTCCGATCTGCACCTGATCGCCGGCCATCCGCCCGTCGTGCGTCTGCACGGAGAGCTCACAGCACTCTCCGATCCGCCCCTGGCCGCCGACGCGCTCGAACCGCTGATCCTAACCACCTGCCCGCCTGCGGCCGTGGACCGGCTCACGACTCAGCGTAGCGCCGACTTCTCGTTCGACCTCGCGGTCCGTGCCCAGACTGCCCGCTTCCGGGCGAACGTGTTCCACGCCGGCGGGCAACTCGGGGCGTGCTACCGCGTCATCCCGGGCGACATCCCCGACCTGGATTGGGCCGGCTTCCCGCAGCATCTCGCGGACCGCATCGCCACGCTCCGCGACGGGCTCGTCGTCCTCACCGGCCCCACCGGCTCTGGGAAAACGACGACGCTGGCGATGGTCGTGAACCGCCTTAACCTCGCCGGGGGGTATCGCATCATCACCGTCGAGGAGCCCGTAGAGTACGTCTTCCCGCGGTTGCCGCACTCGGTCGTGACGCAGCGCGAGGTCGGGGCCGATGTGCCGACCTTCGCCGACGGGTTGCGGTCGGGGCTGCGGCAAGACCCGGACGTGATCCTGGTCGGCGAGGTGCGCGACCGCGAGACGGCACAGATGGCCCTGAGCGCCGCCGAGACCGGGCACCTCGTGTTCTCCACGCTCCACACCCGCGACGCGAAAGGGGCGGTGACCCGGTTCGCCGACCTGTTCCCCCAGGACATGCAGCAGCCGATCCGGGCGCAGCTCGCGCTTGGGTTGCGGGCGGTCGTGAGTCAGCGGTTGCTGCCGGGCGTCGAGCGCGGGGCGAAGCGCGAACTGGCGCTGGAGGTGCTCTGGGTCACGCACCCGGTGGCGGCCGCTATCCGCCTCGGGAAGGTGGAGGGGATCGACACGCTCATCGTCACCGGCCGGGTCGACGGTATGCAGTCGTTCGACGAGTCGCTCCGGCAACTGCTGATCGCCGGTCGAATCACCCGGGCGGTCGCCGAGCAGAACGTCAGCGACCCGAACCTGCTGTACCGCTGACCGCTACTTCGCGTGCTCCTTCTGGACGCGCTCGGCGTCGCCCCGGAGGATCGGCACCATCACTTCCTTGAATAACACAACCAGCGCCAGCCCGGCGACGACGACGGCCGCGAGCCGCAGCAGCACGCCGGCCCAGAACGGCGGTTCGGGGCGCCGCACGGCTCAGCCCCGCCCGCGGCCGGCGATGGCCTGTGTCTCGGTCAGCACCTGATCCATGAACACGTCGTGCGGCGCGACCGGGATTTCGTCGAAGATTTGGCAGTCGAACGCGAGGGCGACGAGCGGCGCGTCCCGTCGGGCAATGGCGAGCAGTCGGTCGTAGTAGCCCTTCCCCTGGCCCATTCGCCCGCCGCGCGGGTCGAAGGCCGTGCCCGGGACCATCACCAGGTCCAGCTCCTGCGGCTGCACCACTTTCGCGGGGAGGCGGCGGAGTTCGTCCTTCGGTTCGAGAATCTTGTACGCCCCCTCCACGAGCTCGCTCATGTCTTCGAGCAGGAACAGCTCCAGCGTGTTCGTCTCGACGACGCACCACGGCACGACGACGCGCTTGCCGTGCGTCAGCGCCTCGGGCAGGGTGTGGCGGGTGCGCACCTCGCTGCCGGCGTCCACGTACCACATAACCGTTCGGGCCGCCTGGTACGCCGGCAGCGCCATGAACCGAGCGCAGATCGTACGGCTGAGGGCGTCCTTGTCCTGCTGGGCGACGCGGTTCTTGCGGGCCTGTTCGCGGATGGCGGCCTTGCGGGCCTGCGGGTCGTCGGCCATGTCGCGCCTCGGGGTTCGGTATCACCCCTAATTTACCGGCCGTCGCGGCTACCGACATGGGGGTGAACGGTCGTGACGGTAAAATGAACCGGACGACCCGAACGACCCCTCCAACCTGTAGCCATGACCACCACACCCTCCAAGCCGTCGTTCGCCCTCATCACGCTGCTGTTGCCCGGCCCCGACCGCAAGCGGAAGCCGAGCCCGTACCACTACCGCGTCACGTACCGTAACTCCGACCCGTCGGAGTCCGGTTGTCTGATGACGTGGGACGTAATCGGCGGCCGCGAGCCTTACCAAATCGCTCTGGAGCGGACCGACGCCGGCGCCACCGCGTGGCACTGCACCTGTGCGGACGCGGTGTACAACGGCGAGAAAAATCACAGCCACCGCTGCAAGCACGTCAGCGGCCTGCGGGAGTTGTTCCCGCGGGCGGCCTGAAGTTCGACGGCTCAACGGCGAGTGGGGAACCGGTCCTGGAGTGGCACCACGGTCAGTTCCCGTTCGCGGAGCGCCCGGCACGCGTCCGCGGCGGCCTCCGCGGCGGAGAGCGTGGTGATGCACGTCACCCGGTTGGCGACTGCACCTGCCCGAATCTTTCGCTCGTCGGACGAGCTGCCGCGGCCACTCGGTGTGTTGATGACGAGCGCCACCTCGCCGTTCTTCATCTTGTCGAGCAGGTTCGGGCGCCCCTCGGCGATCTTCGGTACCACCTCGACCGGGATGCCGCGCCCGGCCAGGAACTTGCCGGTGCCGCGGGTGGTAATCACCTTGTAGCCCATCTCGGCGAACGCCTTCACCACCGGGGCCACACCCTCTTTGTCGCGGTCGGCCACCGAGACAAAGACGGTGCCGCTCAGGGGCAGGGGGGCACTCGCGGCCATTTGGCTCTTGGCGAACGCCATCGGCAACTGGTCGTCAATCCCCATCACCTCGCCGGTGGACTTCATCTCCGGGCCGAGGATGATGTCCACGCCCGGGAACTTGTTGAACGGGAAGACGCTCTCCTTCACCGAGTAGTGCGTCGGCACCACCTCGTCCTTCACGCCCAACTCGTCGAGCGTCTTGCCCGCCATCACCAGGGCCGCGAGGCGGGCCAGCGGCACCCCGGTCGCCTTGCTCACGAACGGCACCGTGCGGCTGGCGCGGGGGTTCGCCTCCAGGATATACACGACGGGGGCGGTACCGCGCATCCCGGCGACGGCGAACTGAATGTTCATCAGCCCCTTCACGTTCAGCGCCGCAGCTAGCTTCCGGGCCTGGCTCTTGATCTCCTCGACGACCCCCGGCGGCAGGCTGTACGGCGGGATGACGCACGCCGAGTCGCCGCTGTGGATGCCGGCCTCTTCGATGTGCTGCATCACGCCGCCGATCACCGTCCGGGTGCCGTCCGACAGGCAGTCGACATCGACCTCCGTGGCGTTCTCCAAGAACTGGTCGATGAGGACGGGCCGGTCCTTGTTCACGTCCGGGGCGACACGTTCCATGTACGCTTCGAGCTCGTCCTCGGTGTAGACGATTTTCATGTCGCGGCCGCCGAGCACGAAGCTCGGACGGACCAGCACCGGGAAGCCGATCTTCCGCGCCGCGAAGACCGCCGCGGGGGCGTCCACGGCCGTGCTGTTGGCCGGCTGCTTCAACCCCAACTCGTCCACGAGGACGGCAAACCGCTTGCGGTTCTCGGCGATGTCGATGGAGTCGACGCTGGTGCCGATGATCGGCACTCCGGCGGCCTCCAGCGGCTTGGCCAGGTTCAACGGCGTCTGCCCGCCGAACTGCACGATCACGCCGTCGGGCTTCATCCGGTCGTGGATGTTGAGCACGTCCTCGACGGTCAGCGGCTCGAAGAACAGGTGGTCGGAGGTGTCGTAGTCGGTGCTGACGGTCTCGGGGTTCGAGTTCACCATGATGACCTCGTACCCGGCGGCGCGGAGCGCGAATGCTGCCTGCACGCAGCAGTAGTCGAACTCAATACCCTGGCCGATTCGGTTCGGGCCGCCGCCCAGGATCATGATCCGCCTCTTCCCCGTCGAGGGCCGTACCTCGTCCTCCGCGGCGGTGCCCATGGGAGTGTGCGTCGGCGTCTCGTAGGTCGAGTAGTAGTAAGGCGTGTAGGCCTCGAACTCCGCCGCGCACGTGTCCACGCTCTTGAACACGGCTTCGATCCCGAAGCCCTGGCGGGCGTGGCGCACCTCGCTTTCGGGGCAGTTCCATAGGTTCGCCAGTTGCCGATCCACGAAGCCGTGCTTCTTGGCCATAAGCATCAGCCCGGGCGTGACCGCGGCCAGCGACCCGACCGCCGCCAGCTCGTCCTCCACGGCTACTAGCTCGGCGATGCCGCGGAGGAACCACGGGTCGATCTTCGTGCGGTGGTGCAGGTCGTCGAGCGACATCCCGCCCTTCAGCGCGTAGCGGACGTACCACAGCCGTTCGCTGTTCGGCCGGGCCAGCTTTTGGGCAATCTCGGTGGCCGTGGGCGGGTTGTCGGAGCCCCAGCGGTCGCGGCGGTCGCAGCCGAGGCCGAACCGCCCCACCTCCAAGCCGCGCAACGCTTTCTGAAGCGACTCCTTGAAGGTGCGGCCGATGGCCATCGTCTCGCCGACCGACTTCATCTGCGTGGTGAGCGTCGGGTCGGCCTCGGGGAACTTCTCGAATGCGAACCGCGGCACCTTCGTCACCACGTAGTCGATCGTCGGCTCGAAGCACGCCGGCGTCTCACGGGTGATGTCGTTGCGGAGCTCGTCGAGCGTGTAGCCTACGGCCAGCTTCGCCGCGATCTTGGCGATCGGGAAGCCGGTGGCCTTCGACGCCAGGGCGCTGGAGCGAGAGACCCGCGGGTTCATCTCGATCACGATCATGCGGCCGTCGGCGGGGTTGCACGCGAACTGGATGTTGGAGCCGCCCGTCTCGACGCCGATCTCGCGGATGATCGCCTTCGCCTGGTCGCGCATCCGCTGGTATTCCTTGTCGCTCAGCGTCTGGATCGGCGCGACGGTGATGCTGTCGCCGGTGTGGACGCCCATCGGGTCGAGGTTCTCGATGGAGCAAACGATGACGACGTTGTCGGCCACGTCGCGCATCACCTCCAGCTCGAACTCCTTCCAGCCGATCACCGACTCCTCGATCAGCGTCTCGCCGACGGGGGAGAGTTGCAGCCCCTTCGTGACGAGGTCGATGAACTCCTCGCGGTTGTAGGCGATGCCGCCGCCGCTGCCTCCCATGGTGAAGCTCGGCCGCAGCACGCACGGCAGGCCGATCGTCTCGACGATTTCGAGCGCCTGGGCCAGCGACCGGGCGACGCCGCTCCGCGGCACGTCCACCCCGATCTTGATCATCGCGTCCTTGAACTTCTGGCGGTCCTCGGCTTTGTCGATCACGTCGGCACGCGCGCCGATCATCTCGACGCCGTGCTTGGCCAGCACGCCGTGCTTGACGAGGTCCATCGCGGTGTTGAGGGCCGTCTGCCCGCCGAGCGTCGGCAGCAGGGCGTCCGGCTTTTCCTTGACGATGATCTTCTCGACGACCTGCCAGGTGATCGGCTCGATGTACGTCCGGTCGGCGGTCTCGGGGTCGGTCATGATCGTCGCCGGGTTGGAGTTCACCAGGACGATCTCGTACCCCTCCTCGCGCAGCGCCTTGCAGGCCTGGGTGCCGGAGTAGTCGAACTCGCAGGCCTGCCCGATGACGATGGGGCCGGAGCCGATGAGGAGAATCTTCTTGATGTCGGTGCGTTTCGGCATGGAATCCAAGGTGGCGGTCGGGGGCGTGGTCAGCGCAAACTCAGATCAGCTTATGGACCCCCGGCGGGGAGTCTACCGAACATCGCGTTGAGGGCGCTTGACCGCGGGGGCCGAGCCCTCACAATCAGAGTGCCCGAACTCATCGAAGGGAGATTTTCATGCGAGCTCTTGCGACACTGGTTGCCGCGGCTTGTCTGGTTCTGGGCGCGGGGGCGCCGGCTCAGGAGAAGGTCGGAGTGAGCCTGAAGGGGAGCGTTGACGATGAGGCACTCCAGGCGAAGGCGCCGAAGGCCGGCGTGGTCGTGTCCGAAGCGGGGTGGAAGGCGCTGCGCGAGGCGTGGGGCATCAAGGACGCGCCGAAGGTGGACTTCGGCAAGACGTTGCTCGTGGTCGGTACGACCCGGGGCAGCATCCTCAAGGTGTCGGCGGTCGTGGCCGATGGCAATCTCAAAACATCCGCGATATCGACGCGCGACCTCCGGCCTGGGTTCCGCTACGCGATCGAGGCGGTATCGCGCGACGGCGTGAAGACGGTGAACGGCGAGCCGCTGCCGAAGGAGTGACGGGCCGGCTCGCCGGCTGGGGTCAGCGGCCCGCGGGCGGGCCCGGACGCGGCTGGCGCGGTCGGTCGGGGGTGGTCGGCTCGGGGCGGCCCGGGGGCGGGTCGCCGTACTGGTACGGGGTCGGGAACAGCGGCCGGCCGCGCGGCGTCAGCCGTTCGAGCGTCGCACGCTGCTCGGGCGTCAGCGCGCGGTTCAACTCGGCGTTTGCCTCGGCCATAAGTTTGGGAACAACCTCGCGCATCTCGTCGCGGTCGATCTTCCCGCCCCGTACCCCTTCCAAAAGCCCGCGCAGCTTGGTGGTGTAGTTCTCGATCACCTTCTCGACTTGCGCCTCCTGCTTCGCGTCGAGCTTCAACTCGGCGAGGACGCCCCGCAGCGGTGAGGTCGAGGCGGGGCCCGCTTCCGCGCCTGTACGACCACCCGGCGGCACCTCCCCCGGGCCGCCCGGCCGCAGCCCTGGCGGTGGGCCGCCTGGTGACGGGAACGCTCCCGGGCCGCCGAACCCGCCGGGCGGGCCCATTCCACCGGCGGCGCCGAAGCCGCCCGTGCCGGGGAAGCCGCCGGCTCCGCGCTCGATCTGCTGAACCAGCCGGCGTGCCGTGAACGCCTTCGCGTCGCTCCCGCCGGCCAGCGACCGTAACGCCGGCAGGGCGGGGCCGCCGACTGAGACGAGGGCCGCCCGGGCGCTCTCGCGGATTGCGTCGTGCGGGTCGTTCATCTTGTCAGTCAGCATTTTCACCCACGCCTCGACCTGCGGATCAGCCTTCTCGACCGGAGCGCCCGGTCCGCCCGGACCAAATCCGGGAGGCGGTCCGCCCGGCCCGCCGGGCTGCTGACCCCACGCCACACCAGCGGCCGTTAACGCGACCGCAACAGGTGCCCATCTCATTGCACGCCCTCCCGGAGAGTTCATCTCGCCTGATTGTCGTCAACGGTACTGCGTGGGGAAACGAAATTCGCCGCCGGCCGCGACACTCATCATTCCTGTCTTCGCCGTCGCCCCGCCGGCGTTTACGATGTTGGGGGACTGACACCCTCAGAGCGTCGCCGATGGCAACCGACCCCGACCCGGAGATCGTCGTACTTGTGGAGCGGCTCCGCACTGGCGACCAGGCCGCGCTCGGCGTCCTGTTCGACCGGCACCGCGACAAGCTGCGGCGGATGGTCACGTTCCGCCTCGACGCGCGGCTGGCCGGTCGCGTCTCCGCCTCGGACGTGCTTCAAGAAGCGTATATCGACGCCCTCAAGCGGGTCGAGCACTACTTCGCCAAGCCCGATCAGCCATTCTTCGGGTGGCTGCGGCTGGTGGTGGGGCAGCGGTTGGCGGACGTTCATCGGGAACACCTCGCCGGCAAGCGCGACGCCGGCCGCGACGTCGGGTTGAACGCCGGCCCGCCCGGCGCCGACTCGGCGTGCATCGCGGCGTGCCTCCTGGCCGGCGGGTCGTCGCCGAGTGCCGCAGCGAACCGCAACGAGCGGTTCGGCCAGCTCGAAGCGGCGCTGGCGCGGATGGACCCGCTCGACCGCGAGGTGCTCGCCCTGCGGCACTTCGAGGAGCTCAGCAACACCGAGACGGCCGAGTTGCTCGGCATCCTGCCGCCGGCCGCGAGCAAGCGGTACGTCCGGGCACTGGCCCGGTTGAAACAGATTCTCGAGGAAGTGCCCGGATTCGAGGGATGACCGTGGACCGCGACACGCTCGACCTGCTCGCCGAGGACTTTGCCGCCCGGTTGAGGCGCGGCGAGCGGCCGAGCGTCGCCGACTACGCCGCCGCGCACCCGGACCACGCCGCTGAGCTGCGCGACCTCCTCCCCGCCGTCGCGCAGATTGAACTGCTGAAGCGCTACCGCCGGTCTGTCCCGGTCGAGCGGTCACTGCCCGACCGGTTCGGCGACTATCGCATCGTCCGCGAACTCGGCCGCGGCGGTATGGGCATCGTCTTCGAGGCCGTGCAGGAGTCTCTCGGCCGCCGCGTCGCCCTCAAAGTGCTGGCGACGCACTCGACGATGGACGCCGACCGACGCGCACGCTTCGTGCGCGAGGCGAAGGCGGCCGCCAGGTTACACCACACACACATCGTGCCGGTGTTCGGGGCCGGCGAGCACGACGGGCTGCCGTACTACGTCATGCAGCTGATTCCCGGCCGCGGACTGAACGCCGTCGTGTCAGCGTGGCACGCCGCGGCCCACGCCGACACGCCCGCTCCCGCCCGCGCTGACGACACGTGGCCGCACGCTGAGCCGGCTGCGGTGCAGTCGTTCGAGATGGCTCCGGATGCCCCGCGCTACGACGACTGGCGGTTCGTCGCCACAGTCGGCGTGGAAGTGGCCGACGCCCTGCAGTACGCGCACGATTCGGGTGTCGTCCACCGCGACATCAAGCCGGCGAACCTGCTGCTGGACGACCGCGGGCAGGTGTGGGTCGCCGACTTCGGCCTTGCGAAGCTGGACGATGTCGGCGGCCTGACCGCGACGGGGCACGTCCTCGGCACGTTGCAGTACATGGCCCCCGAAGGCCTGACCGCGGCCCCGGACGTCCGCGGCGACGTGTACGGTCTCGGAGCCACCCTCTACGAACTGCTGACACTCAAGCCGCCCGTCGCCGGCGACACGCCCGCCGAACTGATGAAGCAGTTGGCGGACGGCACCCCCGTCCCACCGCGTAAGGTGAACCCGGTGGTGCCGCGTGACCTGGAAACGATTGTGCTGAAGGCGCTGGCCCGCGAGCCGGAGAGGCGTTATGCCACCGCCGGCGACATGGCCGCCGACCTGCGAGCGTTCCTCGACGACCGCCCGATCCGAGCCCGCCGTGAGTCCCTGACGGGCCGCACCGCACGGTGGTGCCGGCGGAACCCGGCCGTGGCCGGCCTGTCACTTACGACCGCCGCGGCGCTGCTGCTGGCCGCAATTGTGGGCTGGATCGCCTACGCGCAGACGACAAAGGCGCTGGCCGACGAGACGGTCGCGCGCGGCGACGCGGAGCGCGGCCAGAAGGAAGCGAAGGAGGCGTCAGAGAGGCTGGAAGGGAATCTCCGGCTGACGCTTCAGGAGTTCGAAAAGGTGTTCGAGGCCGCGGCCGGTGGCGAGAATCGGCCGGGCTTCGCACTCGGGTTCGGCCCGGCGAAGGGCTTCGGCCCGAAAGACGGATTCGGTCCGAAGGACGGCGGGAAGGACGGCCCCAAAGACGGCCCGATTGCCGGCGAGGCGGCCGACCGGGCGGCGGTGCTGGAGGCGGTGCTCGGCTTCTACGACAAGTTCGCGGAGCGGAACGCGACGCAGCCGGCACTCCAGCTTGAAGCCGCGAAGGCCCACCGCCGCGTCGCCGAACTACACCAGTGGCTCGGACGGCAGGAAAAGGCGACCGCGTCGTTCCGCCGCAGTGCCAAACTTCTCGCCGAACTCGCCAGCGAATTCCCCGACGACGCCGACGTGCGCTTCGAGCGCATGCAACTTCTGGCCCACGCGCCGCCCGCTGTCGTTGGGATGTCGTCGGCGGCCCTCCAACTGACCGCTGCGGCCGCGCTCGGGGCCGGGTTCACCGACCCGCCGCGTCGCTGGGCGCTCGGTTCGGTCGAGTTGAAGCTCGGCGCCGCGCGGGAGCTGGCGAACGACCCCACCGGCGCGGCCGCGGCGTACCGGGCGGCGATCGAGCATCTGGCTGCCGGGCCGGGCCGCGAGGGGCGGCCTCCGGTCGTGGCGTTCGAACAGGCGATGGCCCGCAGGCGACTCGCGTCACTCCTGGTAGCCGAAGGGAATATGGCGGCCGCACGGCGTGTGCTGGAAGATGCAGTCGCGGATGTGCGACAGTTCGGAGGCGGGGGGCCAGGGCGGTTCGGCGGGGATTTCCCGACCGCGACGCTGAACCAACTCGCCGGCGTGTTGGAGGAGATGGGCGACTACCCCGCTGCGTCTCGTACTCGACAGGAGATGGGTCGGATGCAGCCTGGCGGGTTTCCCGGCGGGCCGGGCTTCGGCGGACAGCCACGCCCGAACCCGCCGCCGAAAAAATGACGACGTCGTGGGGCCGGTTGGGAACCGGCCCCAAGAAGGTTCTCAGCGGAACAGGTCGGCCGGCGTCTGTCCCTTCTTGTGCCCCGGGTTGCGGAACCGCGTTGGGGTGTAGTTCCCAACGAGGTCCACCTTCGTCGCCTCCGGGATGTTGGCCTCAAGCCCCATCGCCCAAAGCGAGCCGTTCACGATCAGCCGCCGCGTCCCCTCGTGCGACAGGTCTTCGGACGCGCCCATCGTCGTGTTAAACGCCCGACCCTTGGCCCCCTCCGGCACCTGGTAGTCTCGCGTCCACGCCACCGGCATCATCGGGTCGTTCTTCTTCCCGGTCACCGCCTTCGAGGTGGGCTCCAGGGTTTCCGTCACCTCGCCCAGCACCAGCGGCGTGCAGCCGGGAAGCGGCAGGGTTACGGTGTACACGTCGGTCGTGCCGAAGATGCTGCCGGGGGCGATCCCCTTCAGAATGGGGTGCTTCTCCTGCCCCGGAGCGACCACGCCGCGAGTTCCCTCCTTACCATGACCGCCGTGATGCGCCACCCACCGCTCGCCGAGCACGACCTTGCCGAAGCCGCCCTCCCAGCCCTTCACACCGCTGCCGTTGCCGAACTTGGCGAACGGCGAGTTCGAGCCGCCGGGGTAATTGAAGGCGTGCGTCGAGGTGCGGAGCCCGACCACCGGCTTGCCGGCGGCCACGTACTCGGCGATCGGCGCCATCTGGTCATCGGGGAGGGCCAGGAACCGCGTGAAGATCAGAAACAGGTCTGCAGACTTCAGCGCGTCGGTGCCGGGGACGTTGTTCACGTGCGGGTCGACGTGGCCGTTCTTGTCCACAGTGAACAGTGTCGTGGTCTTGAAGCCGTGGTGAGTGCTGAGAATCTTGGCCAGCTGCGGGATCGCCTCCTCGGAGCGGTACTCCTGGTCGCCGCTGAGGAGAACGACGTGCTTCCCCTTGCCGACGCCCTCGCCGCCGGGCAGGGTGATCGCCGACGGCGGGCCGTCGGGCCGGGCGTCGGCAGGGACAAGCGCGAGAGCCGCGACGAGGGCGGCGGGTGCGAACCGGGTCATGGCGGGTCCGGTGGGTGAGGCGGGTGGCGAACCGCGGCCAGTATACGGCGGCGGGTCGGCCGGGTACACTGGCCCCGCCTCTCCACCGCGGAGACCGCCCCATGCGGGTTCTCGTCGTGTCCACCGTCCTGCTCGCGTCCGCCGCCGCCGCCGACGGCCAAACCGGCTACTTGAAGGCGCCGCCCGCCGTCGCCGCCATCCTGAACAGTGCTCCCGCGCCGGACGTGTCGGTGAGCCCGGCGCGCGACCGCGTGTTGCTCATCCACAAGGATCGCTACCCGCCGATCGCCGAGTTCGCCGAGCCGATGCTAAAACTGGCCGGCCTCCGCATCAACCCGCGGACGAACGGCCCGGCCCGCGCCGGCCGCGTCGCCGTGCTGACGCTCACGACGCTCGACGGGACGAAGACGCCGATCGCACTCCCCGCCGACGTTCGCTTCGGCACGCCGCGTTGGGCGCCAGACGGCAAGCACTTTGCCGTGCTGGGGACACACGAAACGGGGATCGGAGTGTGGGTTTACAATGTCGCCACGGCCACGCTCACGCGGCTGCCAGGCGTCGCGGTCAACGCCGCCGTCGGGACACCACTTCAGTGGGCGTCGCCGAACGAACTGCTGGTTCAACTCATCCCTTCCGGCCGGACCGGGCCGCCGGTGTCGCCGCCGGAGCCGCCCGGCCCGGTCATCCAGGAGACGAGCGGCAAGGCCGGCCCCGTCCGTACGCTTCAGGACCTGTTGCAGAACAGCCACGACGAAGCGCTGTTTAGCTATTACGGCACGTCGCAACTGGCGTTCGTCAGCGTGCCAGCCGGCAAGACGCACCCCGTCGGTCCCCCGGCCATCGTGTCCGGCTGCGACGTGTCGCCCGACGGCGAACTCGTTCTGCTGACGCGGGTCAACAAACCGTTCTCGTACCTCTTCAGCTACGGCTCGTTCCCCAAGACTGTCGAGGTGCTCGACCGGCGCGGGGCCGTGATCGCTACGATCGCGGACAAGCCCCTGCAGGACCGGGTCCCTATCGAGGGCGTCGTCACCGGCCCCCGGCTGGTGCAGTGGATGCCGACGCAGCCCGCGGGGCTGTGCTGGGTCGAGGCGCTCGACGGCGGCGACCCGCGGGTGAAGGCCGAGGCCCGCGACAAGGTCGTGTTCCAGCCCGTCGTCGGGCAGTCGGGGCAGTCGTCGGTCACGCTCACGCACCGCCAATCGGCGATCAGCACCACAACCTCCATTGGGTTCTTCGAGGACGGCAAGCGCGTGCTGGTGAAGGACTACGAGCGCGAGAAGAAGTGGGGCCGCACGATGATCGCGGAGACGACCGGCGGTACGCCGAAGGTGCTATTTGAGCTATCGACGCAGGACCGCTACGGCGACCCCGGCACGCCGCTGACGCGGCCGCTGCCGAACGGCCAGCGCGTTCTCTTCGAGTACGAGGGGCAGTTGGTGTTCAACAGTACCGGCGCCAGCCCGACCGGCGACCGCCCGATTCTGAAGTTGTACCAGCCGTCGGGCAACACCTTCACGGCGCGGTTCCGCTCGCCCGAGGACGCGTACCACACCGTCACGGCTGTCATGGACGCCGAGTTGCGCACGCTGCTGGTCCACCGCGAGTCGGCGTCCGAGCCGCCGCACTACGTCCTCCGCAGTGATGGGGGCAGCGGCGTCACCGAGGTGAGGCTCACCACGGGGAGCGATCCCGCCCCCGAGCTGCGCCAGGCGAAGCGGCAGATCATCACCACGAAGCGGGCCGACGGCACGGCGGTGAACCTGACACTGCACACGCCACCGGGCCACACGGCAGGGCAAAAGCTGCCGACGGTGCTGTACGCCTACCCCACCGAGTTCGCCGATGCGGACACGGCCGGGCAGGTGAAGGGCTCGCCGCACCGGTTCACGCTGCCGACCGGGTACTCGCACATGTTTTTCCTCACGCAGGGCTACGCGGTGATGGAGGTGTCGATGCCTGTGGTCGGGCCGCCGGCGTCGGCCAACGACACGTTCGTCGAGCAGCTGGTCGCGAACGCCACGGCCGCGATCAAGAAGGGGGCCGAACTGGGCGTGGTGGACCCGGGCCGCGTCGGCGTGATGGGGCACAGTTACGGGGCGTTCATGACGGCGAACCTGCTCGCCCACTCGGACCTCTTCCGCGCCGGCATCGCCCGCAGCGGCGCGTACAACCGCACGTTGACGCCGTTCGGCTTCCAGAACGAACGCCGCACCTTCTGGGAGGCGCCCGACGTGTACGCCAAAATGTCGCCGTTCAACTTCGCGCACAAGCTGAACGAGCCGCTGCTGCTGATCCACGGCGCCGCGGACAACAACCCCGGTACCTTTACGGTGCAGAGCGAGCGCCTGTATCAGGCCGTGCGCGGCAACGGCGGCACGTGCCGGCTTGTGCTCCTGCCACACGAGGCGCACGGGTACGAAGCCCGCGAGTCGGTCGAGCACGTACTGGCCGAACAGATCGCGTGGTTCGACCGGTACGTGAAGCAGGCCGAGCCGCGGAAGTAGCACGCGGCCGGCCGCATCGATAAACCAACGACATGACCACGCCCACTCCCCCGGCTCTCGTCATCGGCATCGACGGCGGCGCAACGCACACCGCTGCTCTGCTCGCTGACGCGGCAACGGGGACCGTGCTCGGCCGGAGCGAGTCCGGCCCGTCGAACATCCAGGCGGTCGGCGTCGAGTCGGCGCTCAAGCAACTCGAGGCCTCGGTAGTCGGCGCCTTCGCCGCGGCAGACATCCCACGCGCGAAGGTGGCGGCGGCCTGTCTCGGCCTCGCCGGTTGTGATCTGAACGAAGGGCTCGACATCATCGGCGGCTGGGCTCAGCGCATGAGCCTGGCCGATCGCGTCACTGTGGCGAACGACGCGACGCTGTTATTCGCCGCCGGCACACCCGAGGGTTGGGGCCTGGCGGTAATCTCCGGCACCGGGTCGATTGCCTTCACCTTCGACCGGAGCGGCAAGGACGGCCGCGCCGGCGGCTGGGGCTACCTCCTCGGCGACGAGGGGAGTGCCTGGCTCGTAGGCCTGAACGGCCTCCGCGCCGCGTGCCGCGCCGCCGACCGCGCCGGGCCGCCGACCCGCCTCTTGGACGACTTCCTGAAGCTCCTCGGCACGACCGACCCGCGCGACTTCATCCCCGCGACGTACCGCGGCGTCTGGGACCGCGCTGCGATCGCCGGGTTGGCACCGCTCGTGCTCGAAGCCGCGGAGGCCGGCGACGACGTGGCCCACAAGCTCGTGGTGCGGGAGGTCACCGAGCTGGCCCGCACCGCGGCGACGGCCGTGGACGCGGCGAAGCTGCCGAAGCTGGGTCTGCCGGTGGCTGTTGCCGGTGGGCTGATCTCGGGTAGTGATTTCTACCGCACCCTGTTCGTGGATGCCCTCCGTGGCCACGGCATCCACCCGGGCGCGGTTACCGTCGTGGACGACCCCGCGGTCGGCGCCGTCGTCCTGGCGCGAAAAGCCGCCGCCTCCCGTTGAGCCGCCCATGTCCCACTTGCCGCGCGTCCTCGCCGACCTCCCCGTCTCGGCCGACGTGACCGAACTGTGCGCGGGCCGGGTCGAACTCGTGCCTTGGACCGGAAGCACGCACGGCGTCGTCGGCGTGTACACCTACGGCCACCCGACCGTGGACGCATCGTTGCTCGACACGCTCC
Source organism: Gemmataceae bacterium (assembly GCA_046350095.1). Classification (GTDB taxonomy): domain Bacteria; phylum Planctomycetota; class Planctomycetia; order Gemmatales; family Gemmataceae; genus Urbifossiella. The sequence continues at coordinate 205,695 of JAXMBA010000004.1, read as the reverse complement.
CCGCGGTGCAGGTAATCAGCAACAACGGCGTTGGCGTCGATCACATCAATGTGGCTGCGGCGGCCGCTCGGAACATCCCCGTCGGTAACACGCCCGGGGTGCTGAACGGCGCCACGGCCGACCTGGCGTTCGCCCTGCTGCTGGCGGCGGGCCGCCGGCTCGTCGAGGGCGACCGCTACGCCCGCGGCCCCGACTTCCACCGGTTCGACCCGTCGTTCATGCTCGGCCGCGAGGTCCACGGCACCACCCTCGGCGTCGTCGGCATGGGGCGCATCGGCGAGCAGGTGGCGAAGCGCGCCCGCGGCTTCGGCATGACCGTGCTGTACTGCAACCGCCGCCGCAACGAGGCCGCCGAGGTGACCCTCGGCGCCACCTTCGCCTCGCTCGACGACTTGCTCGAGCGCTCCGACTACGTCGTGCTCACCGTCCCGTTGACGACGCAGACTCGCGGCCTGATCGGCCGGTCGGAGCTGGCGCGGATGAAGCCGACGGCCAGCCTCGTCAACGTCGCCCGCGGCGCGGTCGTGGACGTGGCCGCACTCACCGACGCCCTTCGCGAGAGCCGCATTCACGCCGCGGCGCTCGACGTGACCGACCCCGAGCCGCTACCGCGCGACCACCCGATCCTGGCGCTGCCGAACGTAATCATCACACCGCACATCGGCAGCGCCACCGTGGAGACGCGCCGCCGCATGGCCGAGGTGTCGATCGACAACCTGATGCTCGGCCTCGCGGGGAAGCCGCTGCTCCACCCGGTCCTGCCGCTTGCTCGGGGCTGACCCCCCGGGTACGCTTTAACCACCCCCTTCCCCCGGAGTGCGACCATGTCCCTCACCCGCCGCACATTCCTCAGCGCGTCGGCCGCCGCCGTCGCGTCCGCCCCCGCCCTCACGGCCGCGGCCAACGACAAGGTCGTCGTCGGCGTCATGGGCTGCGGCGGCCGCGGCAACCACCTCGCCCGGTCGTTCGCGGCGCTCCCGAACGTCGAGGTCGCGGTGGTCAGCGACCCCGACCCCAGCCGGGCTGCTGCGGTGCAGAAGGCAGTCGCCGACGGGATGCGGTCGAGCCCGCGCGTCGTCGCCGACTTCCGCCGCATCCTCGACGACCGCACGATCGACCTGTTCGTCTGTGCCGCGCCGAACCACTGGCATGCGGTGTCCGGCATCCTCGCGTGCCAGGCCGGGAAGCACGTTTACGTCGAAAAGCCGTGCAGCCACAACGCCGCGGAGGGCGAGATGCTCGTCGCCGCCGCGCGGCGGGCCGACCGCAAGGTCCAGATGGGGAACCAGCGCCGGTCGATGCCGAAGGTGATCGAGGCCATCCAGGCGCTCCGCGAGGGCGTCATCGGCCGCGTCTACTTCGCCCAGAGCTGGTACACGAACAACCGGCCCTCGATCGGCACCGGCACCCCGGGGAAGATGCCCGAGGGCCTCGACTACGCACTGTGGCAGGGGCCGGCGCCAGCGAAGCCGTTCCGGTCGAACTATTTGCACTACAACTGGCACTGGTTCTGGAACTGGGGCAACGGCGAGCTCGGCAACAACGGCGTCCACACCATCGACCTGTGCCGATGGGGCCTCGGCGTGGACTATCCGACGGCCGTCACCTCGGCCGGCGGCCGCTACCGCTTCAAGGACGACCAGGAAACGCCCGACACGCACGTCGTCAGTTACGACTTCGCCGACGGCAAGACGATCACCTGGGAGGGCACCAGCTGCAACCAGATTCCCGGCGGGTCGAAGCCGACGGCGCTGTTCCAGGGCGAGAAGGGGAGCCTGGCGCTGAACGACAACGGCTACACGGTGTACGACGAGCGCGGCCGCGAGGTGAAGAAGGAGTCCGGCGGCGCCACCAGCGACAACCTCCACTTCAACAACCTGCTGGCCGGCATCCGCGAGGGCGCCCGGCTGAACAGCGAGATCGAGGAAGGCCACAAGACGACACTCCTTTGCCACCTCGGCAACATCGCCCACCGCACCGGCAAGCGGCTGGTCTGCGACCCGGCGAAGAAGGGCGCCATCACCAACGACGCGGTCGCGCAGGCGATGTGGCGGCGCGAGTACCAGCCCGGCTGGGAGCCGCGGGTCTGATGCCGCGCTGCACCCTACTGCCGTTGCCCGACCACCAGGTCGCGTTCCTCGTGGACGGGGCGGAGCGCCTCCGCTGGCACTGCGGGCCGCAGTACCCGCGGCCGTTCTTCTACCCACTCGTTGGCCCGGCGAGTGGCCTGTCCCTTACGCGGATGGGACACCCGGGGGCGCCGAACCACGACCACCACCGGTCAGTATGGTTCGCCCACGAGAAGGTCGCCGGCGTCAATTTCTGGGGTGATACCGGGACGGCGCGAATCCGGCAGAAAGAGTGGCTCGCCTACCACGACGGCGAAGCGGAGGCCGTGATGGCTGTGCGGCTCGGTTGGACCGACGGCCACGACCCGCGCGAACTCCTGACGCAAGACCTGTTCGCGGCTCTCATCCCCGGCCCCGGCCTTGAGACGCTCGTGGAGTTCCAGGCCACGTTCCGCCCGGCCGCGAACCAGCTCGAATTCGGCAAGACGAACTTCGGCTTCCTCGCAGTCCGCGTCGCCAAGGCGCTGTCGGCCTTCTTCGGCGGCGGCACCCTGACCAACAGCGACGGCGCCGTCGGCGAGCCTGCCATCTTCGGCAAGCCGGCCCGGTGGGTGGACTACAGTGGCGAACAGCCCGGCAGCCACCGCGAGGGCGTGACGTACTTCGACCACCCGACGAACCCCGGCCACCCGGCCGCGTGGCACGTCCGCGAGGACGGCTGGATGGGCGCGTCCGCCTGCTTCGCCGGGCCGCGCACGACGACGCAGGCCGATTCGCTGACGCTCCGCTACCTGCTTCACGCCCACGCCGGACCGCTCGACGCCGGCCGCGCCGCGGACGAGTTCGCCCGTTTCCGCGACCGGCCGCCGTTGGAGCTCGTCCGCGCCCCCTCCCGGCATGTCACCTGGGGCGTGCGACGCCGCGGTTGACCACTTCGCACGCACGTCCTACGGTTCGGCAACTCTTCGCCCCGAGAGGGGCAATCCTCCGAACCCGGGAGTGCGCCGTGCTCGGCCTGCCCTGGTGGGTCAGTCTCGTCATCGTGCCAGTCGTCCTGATCGTCGGCTGGAAGGTGCTGGGTTGGTACGTCCGGCGGCGGTTCGACCAGATCGTTCACGACGCAGTGCTGTGTGCCGGGTCCGCGCTCGCAGGGGCCACGGCCGAGGTGCATTCGGTGGTCGCGGTCACTGCGCCGAAGGAGCCCTCGCCCTACGACCTCGACGAGGACGACGAGAACTTCTGTCCCGAGCTCGACGGCACGCCGTGGGAGGCGGACGACGCTGACTTTTACGTCATCGACGCCACCATCACCCCAGCCGACCCGGCGGCGCTGTGGGACCCGACCGGTATCGGCGTCTCGCCGGCCGACTTCGAGCCGGAGGACCCGACCGAGTGCTCGGAACAGATGGGGGCGCTGCACTCGGCGGAGCGCTTCGTGAACGGGAACTGGAAGCCGGCGCGCGAGGGGAACCTGACCGGGCCGCAGCGACTCCGAATGCTGTTCGGCGTGCCGAAGGGGGTGCGTGCGGTCAAGTTCGCGGCCGTCGTCACCTACTTCGGCCGCGTCGAGTTGCCGCCGCCCCTGGCGACGACTCCTGCCCCCGTCGGGCCGCGACGGGGGGCGGGGAATAAGACTTCGTTACCCTGGGACGATTGAGAATCACCAGCCCGGGAACGCGATCACCTCGCCGCCGTCGCGGGTGGCGGCGGCTCGGATCGTTGCCTCGTCGGTCTTGGCCCGAATGAACCGCACGCGATCGTCGCCCATCCCGGCGAGGTAGCCGTCGCCACCGTTCACGCCGAGTTGCGGCAGCGGCAACTTTCCGTCGTAGGGCATCACGTCCGGCACGTACCAGGGCACCGCGTCGCCGGCCTACACCACCGCGAATGTGTTCGACGTGCCGTCGGTGAACTCATTCATCCGCGTGCCGACCTTACCTTCGACAAACCGCGCCACTGCGTTCAGCTTCGCGTGGTCGGCCCCCGCTGGGGCGAGCAAGAGCCTCTTCGCATCGAACGGGTAGACGAACGCGCACTCGCCGCCGGCAATCTAAACGGTCTCGCCTGCGGAGACGGTGAATTCGACGAGTGCGGTAGTCCGGTTCATTGGGCGGTCCAGGCTACGTAACGGTGCCCAACGCGCCGATTCTACCGCACGTGTGCGAAGGGGCACCCAAAACGACGGCGGTGTGGCCGCGCCGTTTACGCGGACGTGGGAGCCAGAAAGGTGCGGTACCAGTCGATGGTTTCTCCGAGGGCGGCCTCGAGCGTGTAGCGCGGCGCCCAGCTCAGTAGGCGCCTGGCCTTCTCGGCCGACAGGTACTGGTGCTTGATCTCGTTCCCCGCGGTGTTCTGCACGTCTGGGGTGAGTTGCGAGCCCATCAGCGACAGCAGTTTTCGCACCAGGTCGATGGCGGGGACGCGAATCTCCGTCGAGAAGTTGAACGCCTCGCCGTTCACCGCCGGGTTCGCCGCCATGCACTCGGCGAGGTGGAGGTACGCCGCGGCCCCGTCCTTCACGTAGAAGTAGTCGCGGACGTTCGTGCCGTCCGAGCGCAGGATCGGTCGCTCGCCGGCCAGGATGCTGCGGATCGTGCCGGGCACGATGCGGTTCCAGTTCAGGTCGCCGCCGCCATAGAAGTTGCCGCACCGCGTCACGCACACCGGCATCTTGTACGAGTGGGCGTAGGTCAGCGCCAGGATGTCGGTGCAGGACTTGCTCGCGTCGTAGGGGTGCCGCCCCTGGAGCGGCGCGTCCTCGGTGTACGGCAGTACCGGCTGATCGCCGTAGGCCTTGTCCGACGACGCCACCACCACCTGCGGGTTGAACCCGCAGCGGCGCGCGGCCTCGAGTAGGCACCACGTCCCCTTGATGTTCGACTCGAACGTCGAGAGCGGGCTGCGGTTGGCGATGCCGACGATGGTTTGGGCCGCAAGGTGAAATACGGTCTGCACCTCGTACTCGGCCAGCACCCGCTCCAGAAACTCGGCCGAGCCCAGATCGCCACGCACGATGTCGATCCGCCGGTCCAGCCCGGCGCGCACGAGCTCCGAGCCGGCCACCTGATCGCGGACGAGGCCGACGACGTGGGCGCCGCGGTCGAGCAGGGCGCGAATCGTCCACGCGCCGACGAGGCCGGTGCAGCCGGTCACGAACACGCGGCGGTGCCGCCAGAATGCGGTGGGCGTCGTCATCGGTGGGTTCCTTCCGGTGGTCACGCGGCGAGTCGCAGGCCCGGCGGCTTCGACTCCCACGGGGCCGAGCCGCTGTCCCACAGCTGGTTCAGATACTGGTGGTCGCGGCTGCTATCCATGCACTGCCAGAAGCCGTCGTGCTGGTACGCCGCCAGCTCGCCCTCGCGGGCCAGCTGGATCAGCGGCTCCTGCTCCAGAACGAGGCTCGGGTCGTCGCTGAGGCGGTCCAGGAAACGGCGCTCGAAAACGAAGAACCCGCCGCTGATTCGTCCGCGCGACAGCAGCGGCTTCTCGGCGAATTCGGTCACCAGTGGGCCGTCGATCTCCACTTCGCCGAAGCGTCCCGGCGGGCGGACCGTCGTGACGGTGCCGATTCGGCCGGCTGCCGTGTGCGCGTCCAGCAGGGCGTGCAGGTTCATGTCGGCGAGGCCGTCGCCGTAGGTGAGCATGAAACGGTCGCCGTCGAGATACCGGGCCACTTGCCGGACGCGGCCGCCCGTCATCGTGTTCAGGCCTGTCTCGGCCATGGTGATCTGCCAGTCGTCGCCGGCCGGGTGGGCGTGGACCTTCACCGGGGCGTTCGGCCGCAGCCCGACGGTCACGTCTGCCGAGGCGAGCCCGTAATTGAGGAAGTACTGCTTGATAACCCAGCTCTTGTAGCCGAGGCACAGCACGAACCGACGAAAGCCCTGGCGGGCGTAGCCGTTCATGATGTGCCACAGGATCGGCTTGCCGCCGACCGGCACCATCGGCTTGGGGATGTCGTCGGCCACGTCCCGAATGCGCGTGCCCATCCCGCCGCACAGAATCACCACCTGCATCGGCCCGCCCTCCCTGGCGTTCCTGTGTCAGCCGCCCACGCGCCCGGCCGCGCCGGGGAGCCGCACCCGCACTCCCGTCGGCAGCTTCACCCGCGTCACCGCACCCACCGCGCCGGCGACGCCGGCGACGGCCAGCATGCCGGTCAGAAGCAGGAATTCGCCCATGACGTGGTAAATGGCGTAGGCCCAGAACATCGGCAGCAGCGACCCTACGAACCCGACCGCCGCGATTCCGACCGGCACGCGCCAGCCGCTCGGGGCAGTGCGCACGCCCAGCAGGACGCACGCGCCAAACGCCACAAGTAGGCACACGCCATCCGTGCGGCTGAAGCCCGGCTTGATCCAGCCCCAGCAGTTGGTGAACTGCCTCCAGATCATGCGCGGCTTGTACCAAAGAAACAGCTCGGCCATGTACTTCGGGTTGCCAGGTGCAAAGCCGAGGTAAATGCGGCGGCACAGCTCGTCGTGTAGGCGCGGCTTGTAGTAGCCGTTCAGCGCACTCACGTGGTGCTGCTTGTCAATCCCTTCCTGCACGAGGAACTCGTCCACCGCCGACCATGAGAGGCCGTCGCTGTCCTTGCCGTAGTTAATCGGCTGGTTCTTCCAGTCGTCGTGGAGCTGAAGCCCCATCAGAGCGTTGTGCCAGACCAGGTGGTTCGGCAGGCCGTCGTCGGTGTGGTAGAGCCAGTGGGCGTGACTCTTCACGAACGCCTTCTGCCCCACCAGCCCGAGCAACACGACCACCACCGGCCACCGCAGCGCCAGCAGCCTGCCGCCGGCCGCGATGCTGAACGGGTGCGACACCATTGTCCGCCGGTTCCGCCACACCCACATCCCGGCGGGCGCGGCGGCCATGGCGAACAGCGTCAGGAACATCCACACCACCGACCCACGGAAGTGGAGTGCCAGCCCCAGTAGGGCCGCCTGCCCGGTGGCGAGCGCCACCTGCCACCAACTCGCCCGCGGCCACGTGAGCAGGCAGCCGGCGAGGTGGAAGAACGGGATGAGCCCGAGCGTGCCGAGGAAGCGGCCGTTGATGACCGTGCCGAGCTGGAACCGCACGTCCGGCTGAGCCGGTACCGTCCCCATCGTCGGGATCGCGCGCACCAGGAAGAAGAACCCCACTTGAAAGGCGAGGAGCAATAGCAGCATCGCCACGTCGCGCCGGTACGCCAGCAGGTACAGGGCGAGCCCCGCCCCCATCACGACGAAGTACGCCGAGTACAGCGACCCGAGCTTGATGCCGAACAGCGTGAACCCGAGCTTCACGAAGTCGGTGTAGCCCACGTCCTCGGCGAACACCGGCAGGTGGTCGATGCCGCCGGCCGCCGGGTCTGGGAGATTGCAGGCCTGCGCCAACCCGTAGTCGAGGCGGTCGCGGGCGGTCATGTTCGTCGGGTACGGCACGCCCGTTTTGGCGAGCACGTCCGGGTTCCAAGACCAGCCGTGCTGGTACAACTCTTCTCGGACGGACTTGTAGCACACGTACCCGCGGTTGAGCCCGTACTTCATGTCGGAGATGGCGACCGACACACAAGCCTCGTGCCGCAAGATCGACTCGGGCATCACCTGGTGGAGCCCGAGCTTCTGCCCCTCGGCGGCCGTCCAGGCGAACAGACCGACGCTGAAGCCGACCAGGAAGATCGCCAGTCGGCTGACCCGGGGTATGGTGGTCTCGGCGGTCACGGGCTCGTCTCCGGGTGGGTCAGGCGGCGCGGGCCGGGGCGGCGGGCTCGGCGTCGAAGTTGATCCGCTCGCGCTCCACCACCAGTGGGCGCTTGCGGACCTGGGCGTGGATCGCCGACACGTACTCGCCGAGGACCCCGAAGAAGAACAACTGAATGCCTGAAAACAGGAACAATGCCGTGATGAGCGTCGGGATGCCGGGCGGGGCCGTGCCGCCGACGAACAGGTGGTACGCCACGGTGAACGCCGCGTACAGCAGGCTCAGGCCGGCCACCGTGAACCCGGTGAGCATGCACACCCGCATCGGCACGTTGGTGAACGAGATGAGCCCGTTCAGCCCCTGGTCGATGAGGTGGTACAGCCGGTTCTTCGAGAAACCGCGCTTCCTCGCCCGCCAAGTGTACTCGACGCCGGTGCGGCGGAACCCGCAATTGGCAACCAGCCCGCGGATGTAGGGGTAGTAGTCGTCGCACCGCCGCAGGGCATCGACAACACGGCGGTCCACGAGTTGAAACTCGCCGGTGTTCTGCGGGATGGAAATGTCGGCGAACTTGCTAACTGTCCAGTAGTAAAGGCGCCGCGTGAGCCGCATCAGGCCGCCTTCCTCCCGCACCTTGCGGACGCCGAACACGACCTCGTTCCCCTCCGCCCACAGCCGCACCATCTGCGGCAGCAGTTCGGGCGGGTCTTGCAGATCGGCGGCGAGCATCAGCAGGCAGGCGTCGCCGCGGGTGGCCAGGATGGCGTTGAAGGCCGAGCGGAACGGGCCGACGTTCCGGGCGTTCAGGATGACTTTAACACGGGGGTCGCGGGACGCCAGATCGCGTAGGACACCGGGCGTGGCGTCGGTGGAGGCGTTGTCGCAGAAGACGTGTTCGTAGTCGTACCCGGACAACTCGCGCGCGAACACCGCCCGCACGGCCTCGTGGCACGGGCCGACGTTATCCTGCTCGTTGTAGCAGGGAGTGACGACGCTGATGACCTTCTGCGCGGGCATGGTGTTCCGGGGTCAGGCGGCGGCACGGCCGGTACGGCGGACGGCGACGAAGAAGTCGTCGAGTACCGTCCCGAGGTAGTCGAACATCGGCCCGGTGAGACCGGGGTAAACGCCGAGGAAGAAGGCGTCGGCCATCAGCTTGTCCGTATTCGTCAGGTCGCCGACGACGCGGTGCTGAACGCCCTCGAACGCCGGCTGCCGCAGCAGGTTGCCGGCGAACAGCTGCCGCGTTTGAATCTGGCGGTCTTCGAGGTACTTCACGATCTCGCGGCGCGAGAACGGCGCCCCGTCGCGCACAGTAGCAAGAAAGCCGAACCACGACGGGTCGCTACCGGGCGTGGCTTCGGGCAGCGCCAAGAACTCCTCGTAGGGCTTCAGCGTCGCCCTAACCCGGGCGTGGTTCGCCTTGCGGGCGGCGGTAAAGTCGTCCACCTTCTTTAACTGCTCGCGGCCGATGGCGGCCTGCACGTCGAGCGGCTTCAAGTTGTAGCCGAGGTGGCTGTAGACGTACTTGTGGTCGTACCCCTCCGGGAGCGTGCCGAGCTTCCACCCGAAGCGCTTGTTGCAGGTGTTGTCCTTCCCCGACGGGCACCAGCAGTCTCGCCCCCAGTCGCGGAACGACTCGGCGATTCGTTTGAGCCGCCCGTCGCTCGTCAGAACGGCGCCGCCCTCGCCCATCGTCAGGTGGTGCGGCGGGTAGAAACTCTGCGTGGCGAGGTGGCCAAATGTACCGGTGCGGACGCCGCCGTACGTGCTGCCGAGCGCGTCGCAGTTGTCCTCGACGAGGTACAGGTCGTACCGCTTGACTACGTCCATGACGGCGTCGAGTTCGAACGGGTTACCCAGGGTGTGCGCCATCATGATCGCGCGCGTCTTCGGGCCGACCGCCGCTGCGAGGTGGTCCACGATGGCGTTCGCGGTGTCGAGCCGTACGTCCACGAACACGGGGACGCAGCCGTGCTGGACGATCGGCGCCACCGTGGTCGGGAAGCCGGCGGCGACGGTGATGACCTCGTCCCCGGGCTTGAGCGGGCGGTCGAGCTGGTTACTGGTGAGCGTGGCGAAGGCGACAAGATTGGCGCTCGAGCCCGAGTTCACGAGCAGGGCGTTACGGACGCCGACGTACTTCGCCAGCTCGCGCTCGAACGCGTCACCCTGCAGCCCGAGGGTGAGCCAGAAGTCGAGTACGGAGCTGACCGCGGCGACGACTTCGTTCTCGTCGAATACGCGGCCGGCGTACGGGACGCGGCTCGACCCCGGCAGGAATGGCTTGGGGCCGTGCCGGGCGACGACGTAGTCACGGACCTTGTCGAGAATCTCGGCGTGCAGCGGTTCCCACATCGGGGTGCGACTCCTTCGCGGTGTGTCACGCGGCCCGGGACAGCCCGGCGGTCTGGCGACGCAGGTACTCGTCGACCCGCTTCACGACGGCGTCGACATCCAGCCCGTGCTCGCGTAGCAGGTACTGGTAACTGCCGCACTTCTCGGAGAAGCGGTCGTCCACGCCGATGCGGCAGACGAACGCCGTCGCTCGGTCGGCGGCGATCTCGGCGATCGCCCCGCCGAGCCCGCCGAAGATGCTGTGTTCTTCGATGCTGACCACGGTGCGGTGCCGGCGGCAGACGGCGGCGACCGCGTCCGCGTCTAGCGGCTTCAGGCACGGGGCGCTGTACACGGCGCTGCCGGGCCACCGCGCCGCCGCGGCCATCGCGGTTCGCACCATCGACCCCGTAGCGATCCACGCCATCGGCCCGTCGCCGGCGCGGACCGGCAGCAGCCCGCCGAGCGGCACCCGCGGCGGGGCATCGTGGACGGCGCCGAGGTCGGCTTTGCCCATACGAAGGTACGCCGGCCCGTTCAGCGACAGAGCCAGCTCGAAACAGGCGGTCAGCTCGGCGGCGTCGGCCGGGGAGAGGATGGTGAGGTTTGGCACGGCTCGCAGCGCGGCCACGTCCTCCGTGCTCTGGTGGCTGGTGCCGAGGTGGCTGTACACGAACCCGGCCCCGTCGCCGACGAACAGCACGGGCAGGTTCTCGTAGCACACGTCGATCTTGATCTGCTCCAGCACCCGCACCGGCACGAAGGCGCTGAGCCCGTAGACGACCGGCCGGAACCCGCCCTTGGCTAGCCCGGCGGCGACGCCGACCATGTTCTGTTCGGCGACGCCGGCGTTGAGGAACCGGTCCGGGCAGGCCTGGCGGATGCCGTCGAACAGGGCGTACCCGTGGTCGCCGGTCAGGAGCAAAATGCGCTCGTCGGCGCGGGCGGCGTTCACGAGCGCGGTGGAGAAGGCGTCACGCATGTTGAGCACCCCCGGCCGCGGGGGCCAATTCGCGGACGGCTGCGGCGTACGTCTCGGGCGTCAGCCGGGTGTAGTGCCAGCGGTTGTCGTCCGCCATGAACGACACGCCCTTACCCTTCACGGTGCGGGCGACGATCGCCTTCGGCCGCGGCTCCCGGTCGGCCAGCGCCGTGAGTACCGCCGCTTCGAGTGCCGCCTCGTCGTGCCCGTCCACTTCCTGGGCGTGGAGCCCGAACGCGGTGAACTTGTCGGCGAGTCGGCCGAGGCCCATCACCTCGTCGGTGCGGCCCATCGCCTGGAAGCCGTTGGCGTCTACGACGACGACCAGGTTCGACAGCTTGAAGTGCGCCGCGAACAGCAGCGCCTCCCACATCGAGCCCTCATTCATCTCGCCGTCGCCGACCACGGCGAAGCATCGCTGCCCGGTGCCCTTCCTCTGCGCCGCGAGCGCGAGCCCGACGCCGACGGACAACCCGTGCCCGAGCGATCCGGACGTGACTTCCAGCCCGGGAACGTGGGCGTCGGAAAGCCCCTTGAGGCGGGTGCCGTCGGCGAAGTACCGGTCGAGGTCGGCGTCGGTCAACCAGCCGAGTTCGTGCAGGCAGGCGTACTGGGCCATAACGCCGTGCCCCTTGCTGAGCACCAGGTAGTCGCGGGTGGGGTCACCGGGGCCGGCACCCAATCGCAGGTGCGAGCGGTACAGCACCGCGAGCACCTCGACCAGCGAGAACGCGCAGCCGATGTGAACGGTGGACCCGGCGTGGGCCATCCGTAACACCGTCGCGCGAAGCCGGGTCGGGTCGAACCGCGTCATCGGCCGCTCCCTTTCACGCCGCACGCGCCGGGGCCAGCGCCGCCCACATCCGTTCGAGCCCCTGCCGCAGCGTCGTCCGCGGCGCCCAGCCGGTGAGCGCCGTCGTGTCGGTCAGGTCTGCGACCCATGATGTCGGCTCGTCCGCTCGCAGCGGCTCGCTGCCGTACTCCGGCCGTACGAGCCCGCCGGAAACCGCCACGGCCGTCTCCACGAGGTCGCGCACGGTTTGACGCCGGCCACCGCCGGCGTGCAGGATACGCCCTCGCGCCGCGGGGCAGTCCGCGGCCCGTTGAAGCAGTTCGATCACATCGTCGGAGTACACCCAGTCACGCGGTTGGTGGCCGGCGGTGACGCGCGGGGCGTCGCCGCGGGCACAACAGGCGAGGACGCTGGACGCGAGCCGGGTCGCGTCTTCGAGCGGGCCGTAGGCGGAGAAGATGCGGACGGTGCAGACCGGCGCCCCGCGGAGCGCCTCCGCCTGGCACAGCAGCGTTGCCGCGGCCTTGGTCACGCCGTAGTCGCTGCGTGGTTCCAGTACGTCGCGCGGTTTCATCGGCGCGGCCTTGTGGCCGTACTCGGACGAACTGCCGGCGTGAACGAACGCCTTGTAATCGCGGCCGGCGAGGGCGTCGAGGAGGTTTGCGGTGCCGCCGAGGTTCGTGGCGAGGATGGTACCGCGGTCGCGTTCGGACGGGTGCGCCCCGTTCGTCGCCAGGTGGTACACTACATCCGGCCGCGCGGCATCGACCGCCCGACGGACGGCCCCCGCGTCTCGGAGGTCGGCGTCGTGCCGCGTGTACCGCCCGGCCAACTCCAGGAGCCGATCCGGGCGTGCTCCCGAGCGCAGCAGGAGGTGAACGTCGCGGCCGGCGGCGACTTCGGCGCGGGCGAGGGTCGCGCCGAGGAACCCACTCCCGCCGGTGATCAGGACTCGCTGGTGTCGCCCGATGACGCACTCCATGCTCGCGCACGCGGCCGCCCGGCCGGGTACGGCTTATAGTCCCACATCGGGGAGGTGGTCAACCTCACTCTGGAGGAAGAGAGACGACGGCCGTGTGGGCGGCCCACGCGGCGGCTGCGACCGCGGCCGTTTCTACTCGGAGCACCCGTGGCCCGAGCCCGACGCGCACCCAGCCTTTGGCAGCCTCGACTTCGGCGTCGGTGAACCCGCCTTCGGGGCCGACCGCGATCACGACTCCGCCCGCGCTAGCAGGCCCGAGTGCCATCCTCTCGCCTGTGGTGTGCAAGATCTGCCGCTGCGGTAGCAGGTCGGCCGACGCCAGGAACGCGGCCCACGTCGTCAGCGGGGCGACGCGCATGAGCACGTTCCGCCCGCACTGCTTGCTCGCCTCGATCACCGTGTGCCTTAGCTTCTCCAGCCGTGCCTCCTTCGGCTCGACGATCGTGCGTTCGGTGAGCAGCGGTGTGAAGCGGCTGACCCCCAACTCGGTGAGCTTCTCGACGAGGTAGTCGCCGCGGTCGCCTTTCGGCAAGGCAGCGGCGATTTCGAGTTGGAAGGGGAGTTCGCGGTCAACGGGCACCGCCGGGTGCACAAGCAAGTGCGTGCGCTTGCGGTCCGTGGCGACGACCTCGGCGGGGTGGTCGGCGCCGTCGCCGTTGAAGAGCACGACGCGGTCACCGGGGCCGAAGCGGCGGACGGTAGCAAGGTGATGCGCCTCAGGCCCGGTCAGGACGTATTCGCCTGGCGAGAGCGCGTCGGGCGTGTAGAAGCGGTCGGCCATCCGGTCAGTCTACTTCGAGCCGGTCCACGGTCAGCACCGCGGGCGCGGCCTCGTGAGCGATATGAGCGTACGCTTCAACGTTCGGTGGCCGGGCGACGGGTGGCGGGTCCACCGGGATGGCGTCCCAGAAAGTTGGGTACGACTGGGCGGGAGACACGACATCGGCCGGCGGGCGGGTCATGGGCGTCCCTCGGTCGGTCAGGCGGCGACGCCGCACGCCCGGGCACCGACCCGGTGCCACTCGCCATCACGCCACTCGAACACCACCTCGTCGCGGTCGCGCCAGGCGACGCAGTACGACCCGGTGAACGACGAGATCGCCCAGCCGGCGCACCTGAGAAGCTCGAAATTCGGCCGTGCGGGCGGGACGACGGCGAGCGGCGAAAGCGGGGTCATGTCGGCCTCCCGGACGGTGAGCCCCGACCGCAGCCGGGTGGAGTCTCATCCTGGCGGGCGAATCGCGGCTCGGGACCGGTCCCGAACCGGGCGGAGGGGCGGTTCGTCGCTGATCCAGTGTCGGCATTCCGCCACCGCCGAATTGAGCCCTCGACCCCGCGACCGACACTCCCCCCTAGCCCAAGACGTCGCAACCGGCGCGTTCGATAGAACGGTTGCGATCTGGTCCCGGCACGTGGGTGGGGTAGAGTACGGGCACCGGCTCACTTTTCTCCAGGGGGCGAACCGATGGCACGGCAGACGCGTCGGGGGTTTTTGCGGTCAGGGTTGGCGCGTGGGGCGTTCCTCGGGCTCGGCGCGGGCACGTATCGTACGGCACTCGGGCAGGACGCCCCGAGCGAGCGCGTCCGGGTGGCGTGCATCGGCGTCGGCGGGCAGGGGAAGGGGAACATGAATGCCGTTCGCCGAAACGTGGTCGCCGTGTGCGACGTGGACCGTGACCACCTCGCCACCGCCGCCGCCGACCTGGCCAAGAATAACGTGACCGCGACGACCGCGTCCGACTACCGCCGGCTGCTCGATCGCCGCGACGTGGACGCCGTGCTCGTCTCCACGCCCGACCACTGGCACGCGCTGCCGACGATCCACGCCTGCGAGGCCGGTAAGGACGTGTACTGCGAGAAACCCCTGACCCTCTTCGTAGCCGAGGGCCGAGCCATCGCGGACGCCGCGAAGCGGCACAACCGCGTGGTTCAGACGGGGAGCCAGCAGCGCTCGAACCGCGGCTTCCGACAGGCCTGCGAACTGGTCCGTAACGGGGCACTGGGTGCCATCCGCACGGTGAAGGTGGGGCTGCCCGGCCCGAACTTCCGCGGCCCCGCCGTGCCCGACGCCGCGCCGCCGGCCGCGCTCGACTACCAGACCTGGTTGGGGCCGGCACCGGACCGGCCGTTCAACGAGAAGCGGGTCCACTACTTGTTCCGCTTCTTCTGGGACTACTCCGGCGGCCAGCAGACCAACTTCGGCGCCCACGACCTCGACATCGCCCAGTGGGGGCTGGGGATGGACGCGTCCGGCCCGCTGTCCGTCGAGGGGACGGCGACGTTTCACAAGGACGGCTGGTTCGAGACGCCGGAGAAGGCGATGCTGACGTACACGTACCCGAACAACGTGACCCTGCAATGCAGCCTCGGCGGCGGCTTCCCGGGCGGCGTAACTTTCGAGGGCGCCCGCGGCAGCATTCATGTGAATCGCAGCGGTCTGACGGTGACACTGAACGGCGAACGAGTGGCCGACCCCTACTCGTTGCCGACGGGCGAGACGCGGTTGTACGTGAGCAACAACCACCACCAGAATTGGCTCGAGTGCGTCCGAAGCCGGCGAGGGCCCATCTGCGAGGCGGAGATCGGGCACCGCAGCGCGACAGTCTGCCACCTGGGGAACATCGCCCTGCGGACGCGGCGGAAGATCACGTGGGACGCGACGAAGGAGCAGATTGTTGGCGACGCCGCGGCGAACGCGATGCTGACGAGGCCGTACCGGGCGCCGTACCGGTTGGGGTAGAACCGCCGAAGCTCACTCGCCCCGGTGGGTGGGCGTTCTCAGATTAAATCGCTTCGGGTCCGCGCTCGCCGGTGCGGATCCGGACGCAGTCTTCGAGCGGCAAGATGAAAATCTTGCCGTCGCCGATCCGCCCCTCTGGTCCGGTGCGGGCGGCTTCCATGATGGCGTTCACCGTGGGCTCGACGAAGTCCTCGTTGACGGCTATCTGCAACTGCACCTTACGCAGCATGTTGACGGTGAGTTCGTGCCCGCGGTAGACCTCGGTGTGTCCCTTCTGCCGGCCGAAACCGAGTACGTCCACCATCGTCAGGCGGAAGACCTCGACCTTGTTCAGCGCCTCTTTCACCGCGTCGAGCTTCTCGGGCTTGATGATGGCGAGGATGAGCTTCATGGCGCCTCAGCGGTCGGGAAGGGTGTGCGGGGTCACATCGCCGCGGTCGGTGTCCACGACCGCGAACGAGCCCTGAAAGATCGGGGCGACGACGATCAAGTAGCGCTCCGTAGCGGCGAGTTGGAGCGGGGCCGACCCGTCCCAGGAAACCGGTCCGGTCGGCGTTGTAGCGAACCAGCAATGATGGTGGCCGACGAACGCCGCCCGGTGTGGAAACGCGGCGAATGTCTTCCCCCGCATTTCGGCCGTCCGCGGCAGCCCGTCGAAGTGCCAGAGCGCGGCGGGGTCGTTGGCGTCGATCCACGGCTCGACGTGAGAGAAGTGACAACCCGCGAGTTCGACGTGCGGCGATGCGGACGCGAACGTTGCGAGCGTGTCGGCGTCGTACTTGGCCCTGACCACCGGGCTGGGGTCGTAGCACAAACCGTGGTCGTGATTACCCCAAACCAGCTTGGCCCCGGCATCGCGGAGCAGCATCGCGACCTCGGCTGCGTGGTTGTGGGGGCCGAACTGGTCGGTCGTGTCGCCCAGACAGACGATCGCGTCCACGCGCTCGGCCCGGATCACGGCCAGTGCGCGGGCCAATTGGTCGGCCGCGTCGTGGACGTCGGTGACGACACCGATCCGCATCGAGTTCAGCGGGTGACGACCCGCTCCCCGTGTGTCGTGTATTCCGGCCCGACCGCGTAATTGTCGAACGACAGCGAGTACGCCGACCCGAACCACTGGCGCACGTGGGACAGCACGCCGACATCGTAGGCCGGCCGCGACACCAGCGCTGGGCCGAACGGCACCGACCGCAACTCCCCCTGCTCGACAACCAACTCGCCGGCCTTGAACACGTAGCGTGGGAGCTCGAACATCGCACGCCGGTCCGCTGCCGGCGTGTAGACCGTCACGTCGGCGTCGGCCTCGGGGCCGAGGTGGCCCTTGTGCGTCAGCCCGAGGATGCGGGCGGGGCCGGCGCGGGTGATGATGGCGATCTCGTTCAGCGTGTACTCGCGCGTCAGGTCCGGGAGCGAACACCGGTCACGCAGCTTCTCCGGCAGTCGCTTCAGGACCTCACGGCGGTAGTCGCGGCTCATCAGCAGGGCGCAGATTTCCGGGTATGCCAGGAACGACCCGCCGTTCGGGTGGTCCGTACTCATGCAGACGCGCCACGGGTCCTCCACGAGCAGGTACCACTCGAGGCCGATGGCCCACTGGAGGGCGTGTACGAGGCTTTTTTCCTTGTACTCGATCGGCACGATGCCGCAGCCGGCCTCGCACTCGGCGTCGCCGTTGAACCACTTCCGTCCGGTCACGCGGTGCAGGAAGTGCCCGAGGGGCCCGTCGCCGGTCATCGAAGTCGTGTCGCCGAATAACACTTGCCCCACGTCCACGGTCAGATTGGGGTGGGCGTTCACGTAGTCCGCCAGCGGTTGAACCTTCGAGCAGAACGTGCCCTGGTCGTCGGGACTACCGCCGTAGCTGTGGAACTGCACGTGCGTGAAGTGGGCGCGGCCCGCCTCCACTGCCCGCATCGACTCGAGCGTTGTCGTCCAGTTGCCGGGCATCCCTAGCTGGTTGCAGTGGACGTGCAGCGCGTGCGGCACGCGGATGTCGTCGGCGGCGCGGGCCAGTTCGCGCACGATCGCCCGCGGCGTCACGCCGAACCCCGGCACCAAGTCGTCGAAGCTCGTCATGGCGCCGCCCTGCTTCCACACCTCCACGCCGCCGGGGTTCACAACCTTGAGGGCATAACCGCGAGTGGCGTGCAGCAGCCAGCCGAGGAAGCCGCGGAGGCGGTCGTGCTCGCCGGCGGCGATCTGGTCCATCACGTAGTGGTTGTTGCCGACGAGGACGAAGAAGCCCTTGTCGATCACCGGCGTGTCGTGGAACTCCTCGTGCGTGTGCCGCGCCCCGAGCGGGGGAATGGCGGCGTCGAAGACGGTGGTGTAGCCGAGGCCGGCGTACAAATAGCCTGTCGCGTACGTGGTCGGCGTACTACCGAGGGTGCCCGAGCGGAGCCGGTCGGTGCGGCGGAACGGGGCGTGGTCGCGGCGGTCCTCCGGTCGCAGCTTGCGCGCTACGTTGACTTTGGGCCCGGCGATGTGGGCGTGAATGTCCACGCCGCCGGGCATCACAATCAGGCCGGTGCAGTCGAACACTCGGGCCGGCGTGGCCGAGTCGGCGGGCGGCTCGATGATCCGGCCGCCGTCCATCCAGACGTCGCGGACTTCGCCGTCGATCCCGTTGGCGGGGTCGTGGACGGTGCCACCGGCGAGCTTGAGCAAACCCATGCAGACCAGTGTATCGGGCCGACGAATCACGCTCGAAGTCTGCGTCACGACCGTCGAAGAGGCCCTCGTCGCTGTCGCAGGCGGGGCCGACCGGCTGGAGTTGTGTTCGGCACTCGAGGTCGGCGGGCTGACGCCCTCGCCGGCGACATTCCTCGAGGCACGCGCCGCCGTCACAGTCCCGCTGTATGTGTTGCTCCGGCCGCGACCCGGGTGGTTCAGCTACCCGCACCGAGTGTGGGCCACGATCCGTCGCGATGCCGACTGGTTTCTCGCCCACGGGGCACACGGCGTTGTCGGCGGGGTGCTCGACGGAGCGGCGAATGGTGAGGTCAAACTCCACCGCGACCGATGCCGGGAACTCGTCCACGCGTCCGGCGGCCGCATGGTGCTTCACCGTTGTTTCGACTTCCTCCCGGACCTAGCAGAGGGATTGGGACTGGCGATCGACGTGGGAGTCGAGCGAGTCCTGACCAGCGGCGGGGCGCCATCGGCGATCGGAGGCGCGGCCGTCATTCGAGACCTCATTCGGCGAGCTGCGGGACGGATCGAGGTCCTCCCCGGGGGCGGCATTCACCGCGAGAACGTCGCCGAGTTGGTCGCGACCACGGGCTGCGACCAGGTTCACGGTTCGTTCCGGTCTGCGGGCCCCGACGTACGTCATCCACTCGCGGGTTCGATGGGGCGTGAGGCGATGACCGACGCGGACAAGGTTGCCGCAGTACGGGCGGAGTTGGACCGCCTTACGGGGGGCTGAGCACCTCGGGGTGGTGCCGGACCATCTCGCCCCGCACCAAATAGATCACGTCCTCGGCGATGTTCGTGGCGTGGTCCGCGATCCGCTCCAGGTGTCGCACCGCGGTGAACAGCGACATCGCCGGTTCGACCAGGTGCGGCTCGGCCTGCATCCGGGCGATCAGCCCCTGGATGATCTCGGCGTTGTCGCGGTCCACCTCGTCGTCGGCGCGGATCACCCGGGAGGCCTCGGCCGTGTCGAGGTGGACGAACGCGTCGAGGCTCGCCCGCAGCATCTCAAGTGTCCGCCGCGTCATCCCGCCGATCGCCTCCGGGATCGGCACGTACGGCGCCTGCGCGATGACGGCCGCGCGCTCGGCGATCCCGACGGCCATGTCGCCGATCCGCTCCAGGTCAGTCGTGATCATCAGCACCGCCGAGACGCGCCGCAGATCGACCGCGACCGGTTGGTGGAGCGCGAGGATCTTGAGGCACTCGTCCTGCACCTCGTTTTCGAGCCGGTCGATGTCGGCGTCGCCGGCAATGACGCGTGCGCAGCCGTCGGGGTCGCGGGCCTGCAGGGCGGTCGCGGCCGTAACGACGGCGTCCTCCACATACCCGGCCATGCGTAACAGCGACCGGTGAAGGCGCTCCAGGTCCATGTCGAGGTGCTTGGACACGACCCCCTCCGCGGGCATTGCGTATTCGGACTTCTTAACCGAAGCGGCGCCGGGGGAACAGGCCGGTGGCCGGCGCGGCGCGGCCGGCTACGATGAGGTGAATCCCACCCGAGATGCGAGCGATGGCCGAGACGGACCCGGCCGACTTCTTCCTCGTAGCGGTCCGCAGCGGGCTCGTTACCGCGGAAGACCTCGCCGCCGTCCCCCGCGCCGACAGCCGGGCCGCGGCCGACCTCCTCGTGGCCGCCGAGAAGTTGACGCACTTCCAGGCTGAGAAACTCCTCCACGGCCGTTGGCAGGGCTTCTTCATCGGCCCCTACGTCATCCTCGCGCCGGTCGGCCGTGGCGGCATGGGCGCCGTCTACCTTGCCCGGCGCCGCGACCGAACAGGCGGCCTCCTGGCGCTGAAGGTGCTCTCGCCGAAGCGCGCGAAGGCGGAGACGCGGACGCTCGCGCGGTTCCTCCGCGAGATGCAACTGGGCCGGCACCTGGAGCACCCTAATGTCACCCGCACGTTCGAAGCCGGGGAGGACGACGGGACGTACTTCATCGCGATGGAGTACGTCCCGGGGTTGACTCTTCGGCAACTCGTCGAGGCCGGCGGACCGCTGTCCGTGCCCGACGCGGCACGGGTGTTCGCCGACGTGGCCGCGGGGTTGGCCCACGCCCACGCCCGCGGTCTGATCCACCGTGACCTGAAGCCGGCGAACGTGATGGTGACCCCGGAAGGGCGGGCCAAGCTCCTCGACCTCGGCCTCGCCATCATGGTCGGGGAGCGCCAACTGGATGACTCGAAAATCCTTGGCACGAAGGGGTACGTGCTCGGCACGATGGACTACATCGCCCCCGAGCAGACGACCGATCCTACGGCCGTCGGGCCTGCCGCCGACCTGTACGCGCTCGGGTGCTCGCTGTACTTCGCGCTCGCCGGCCTTCCGCCGTTTCCCGGCGGCACGTCGAAGCAAAAAATCCAATGGCAGCGGGCCGAGGAGCCACCGCCACTCGCGCAGTTCAACCCCGCCGTGCCGGCCCCGCTTGTCGCGCTCGTGCGATCGCTCATGGCAAAGAATCCCGCCGACCGGCCGCCCAGCGCCGACGCCGTGCGAGCCGTTCTAACGCCGTGGGCGGGTGACGCCTTTAGCCGGCCGTCGGGCGATCCCGGTGAACACAGTACGCGCGAGACCGTAGCTGCTCTCGACGCCCCCGGCAGCGACCCGGAGTTGTGGGACGCGGAGCCCATTCCCGATGTTGCAGTCGGCGCCCCGGAGCTGAAGCCTTGGGTGCTCGTCGCGGCCGGTTGCGGCGTGCTCGCCATTCTGGTCGGTCTCGTGGTGGTGGTCGGGCTCGTGTCGCGGCTTTGACGCTTTGACCGCGCCGCGTGGACCGGGTACGATTACCTTCGGTTACTCGCTGGCGGATCGACCGATGCGGCGGATCGAATACTTCAAACGTTACCGAATGGAACTCGACCTGCGCCGCCCGCCGACCGGCGCCGCGGACGAGGCCGGCCGCGTCCTCCGCGCCACGCTACCGGACGGCTGCTACTGGCTGCCGTGGCACGACTCACTCCTCGGCACTCACGCCGAGGTCAAGGCGCTCAGCTTCCTCGACGAACTCGACACGGCCGTATTCCCTAGCCTCGGCTCGCTCGCCGGGTGCCACGACCTGATGACCGCCATCCGCACGAGGCCGGGGTTCTGTCCGCAGGCGACGTGGCTCGTGGGTACCACGCCCGACCACGCCGCGCTGGCCCGCGGCTGTGTCGGCACCATTCAGGGTCTGATCGACGACACCGGCCACGGGGGCGTGCAAAACATCGGCGTCCTACCCGAGTACCGCGGCCGCGGCATCGGCCGGGCGCTTCTGTTGAAGGCCGTCGCCGGGTTCGCCGCCGTAGGCGTCAAGCGAGTCTTCCTGGAGGTGACGGCGCTAAACGAGCCGGCCGTGCGGATGTACCGCTCGATCGGCTTCCGCTGCACCCGAACCACGTACCGTGGTGTGCCCGCGGCCGGGGTCGGGGCTGGCATCTGACTCGGGCCGGGTGTTACAGGCACCGTCGTGCCGGCTTTTCAAGATCACGCTGGCGGCCGACTAATTCTGGTGGTATTGTGAACGCCGGCTCGTAGCTTTCACCGGACTCGCCGGCCCGAGATCACCGCACACTCGCTCTCGTCGGCCCGGCCCTTCCCGGTGCCTCCCTCTTCTCCCGGGGGTCTCCAATGCTCCGCCGTCGTCACGGGTTCACGCTGATCGAACTGTTGGTCGTTATCGCCATTATCGCCGTCCTGATCGGACTGCTGTTGCCGGCCGTGCAGAAGGTCCGGGAGGCCGCCGCGCGCGCCAAGTGCATGAACAACATCAAGCAACTGGGCATCGCCTGCCACAGCTACCAGGACCGGACCGGGGCGTTGCCTGTGGCCGTGCAGATGCGCGCGGGTGTGAGCCGCACCAACTCCGGCGGGCAGGGGCCGAACTGGGCCGTATTCATCCTTCCCGACATCGAGCAGGGGGCGCTATACAACGCGCACGCCGCGAACATCACCGCCTACGCCGCGACCGGTAGCGCGGCCTGGAAGGCGATCCGCACCACGCTCATTCCGACGATGCTGTGTCCCTCCGACCTGGGTATCGACGCGGCGTGGACCGGCGACGGCGGCGGGTGGGCGCGCGGCAATTACGCGTGCAACGCCGGGGGCCTCCACCAGGCGGCCACCGTCAGCCCGGACAACGGCGTCGGTTACATCAGCAGCGAGATGGGGAATAGCCCGCGGTTGACCAACAACCCGACCGACCTGGGTGTGCCGAACAACACCCTGGCCGGCGGCGTGATGTGCATCAACTGGGCGACAATGGTCAACCGCATCGAAGACGGCTCGTCCAACACCATCATGCTGGCGGAGTTGCGGATCGGCTCGCAACTCGGGTCGCAGGACTCGCGCGGCGTGTGGGCGCTCGGCTTCCCCGGGGCCAGCGTCATCGCCGGCAACGGATGGGACTGCACCACCCCGAACACGACCGAGGACAACGCGGACGACTGCGAGGGCTGCATCAACGACCCCAGGAACGGCATGGGCGCGTGGCCCGGTTGCCCCTTCCAACAGGCCACGTCGCGCGGCAAGCACACCGGCGGCGTCGTGGTTGGGTTCGGCGACGGCAGCACCCGCTTCGTCCGCAACTCGGTCAGCAAGGCGAACTGGTTTCTGATGCTCAGCCGCAACGACGGCCGGAACTGGACCGACAACTGACGCGCCGCCGATGACCCCTCGCGCTCGCCCGACCCTGGTCGCCGCGCTCGCCGTGGCGGCCGGGGTTGTGGCATACTGGTTCCTTTTCCGGCCCGACCCGGGTGACCCCCGGTTGAACCGGTTCGTTGCCGAGCGGCCGCCGGTGGCCATAGTGTTCACGTCGCGCACCGAGCCCGTCAGTTTCGAGGCCGCCGCCCCCGAGGGTGAAGCGTTCGAGTACCCCGGCCGACGCCTGTGGGCAGCACGAGAGGGGCGACTTCGGCTTCTCACCACTCGTGGCACCGTCCACGAACTCACCTGGGGCCGCGCACTTCCCGACGGCAGCACGCTGATCGACGTGATGAGTCCCTCACTGACGCTGGACGGCCGATCGATCCTTTTCGCGGGCCGAAAGGGGGGAGACGACCCCGGGCATTTCCGCCTCTACGAGGTCCAACTCGACGGCTCCGACCTGCGCCCGCTCACCGGGCAGCCGGACGACGCCGGTGCCGTCGCCGTGCCCCCACTCCGATTCGCCGCGGACGGGTCGGCCCTGTCCGACGCCCAACGCTGCCGGATCGACTACGACGACGTGGACCCGGTCGAGGTCCGGGCCGAGCCGCGGCAGATCGTGTTCGCGTCCAGCCGCGAGCCGGACCTCGGGCGCGACCACGCCCGCCGGTCCACGCAACTGTGGGTGCGCGACGAGCGCGGGCGGCTGTCGCCGGCGACGGCCAACCGCAACAACGACCGCTGGCCGTGGACGATGGCCAGTGGCTACGTCGTGTTCAGCCTCTGGAGCCGGAACCGCGAGGTGGTCAGCGCCGACACCACCGACGTGCGGCCCTACGACCCCACAGTGCCGCCGGCGACGCCGCCGACCGATTCTTGGCTCGGGGCGTTTGTGCGGTTGAGTTCGTCGGGTCACTTCGGGATGCTGGCCAAGCCGCCGGTGCCGGTGTGGCGGCCGAGGATTCTGGCCAACGGCCGGGTCGTGTTTATGACACCCACACCGGACGGCCGCCTTACCGTCGCCCAGGTCGAGCCCGGTACGATCGCCGCGGTTCCCAGTGCCGCCGCCGCCGCGCTGCCCGCGCTGTCAGGAACGCGCTTGCGCCGCATTGTGGAGCCGTCGAGGCCGGCCTGGTTCGCCACGCCATCGCCGTGCCCGCCCGCCGGCGTCCTGCTCGCCGGCACCGTGGACCCCGCGCCTGGCGCGTTCGGTCTCTACCTCGCTCCGGACGAATGGCCGGAGGAAGGTGAAGCGCGTCCGGTCGAGTTGAAGCTACTGTTCAACGATCCGGATTTGGTCGACGCCGAGCCGGTGGCCGTGTACCGCCGAACGGTCTACGAGGTGCCCGCCGCAAGCAGCGACGCCTCCGCCCCGGATCGCACGCTGCAACTGCTGTCGGGGAAGAAGTACGTCGGTACGACGGGCAACCTCTTCGCCACAGGGCTGACCGGGCAACAGATGGCCGACCTCCCCGGCCAGCGCACGGACGCCGGCAACGGTCCGGTATTCGGCCCGCCGCCGGCCGGTGCGATCGTCAAGCTGAAGGTGTGGGCGTCGCGCCGCGACCGGTTCGACGACCCCGGCCGGCCGCGGGTGCCAGGGGCGTGGGAGCCCCTCGTCGAGTACCCCGCAGGTGACACCGCCGGCGGACCGGTACCGACCGACGCGCCGACCGTGCTCGCCGGCTTTGGCCGCGACGGCAAGGTGGTGAGGTGGGAGTCCGCGGCGACCGACGCGGCGGGGCGTCGGGCTGCGTTTTACGCCTTCGCCGGCGACCACTACAGCCTGGTAAGACCTGGCGGCCGGCACTTCTGCGTGGGTTGTCACCCCGGCCACAGCGGCATGCCGCCGGCCGACCACCGAAAGCACGCGGAGCAATTCCCACACTGACGCCGATTTGTGTACGGCTCACCCACCCCCCTTCCGGTCACGAAATGAGTCCAGTACACAAATTGGTATCGGAGCGAAGGAAGGGCTCTACACGGTGGTTAAAGCTTCTCCGGACATGACTTTGCGTCTTCGCATGAGGATCGATCGATGCGACGAACTCTCCCGGCGATTGCGCTCTTTCTGCTCATTTGTGGTTGTGCGGCTCGCGTGCCCGTGTGCGAGATCAGCGGCACCGTCACACGCGGCGGCGAGAAGCTGACGTGGCCCGACGGTGGGAGCCTGCTGGTCATCTTCCTCCCAGTCGACCCGATCAAGACGGAACGCTACACCGCCCGTGACACGGACACAGGCAGCAGCACGTACAAGCTGTCTGGCGTACCGGCCGGGAAGTACCTGGTGGCGGTGCAGCAGTTCAACCCGCGGTTCATGGACTCGCTCGGCGGACGGTACGACCCCGGCCACACCGACTACGAAGTGGACGTGACGGCCGACAGCCAGATCCTGAACATCGACCTGCCGACGAATCCCACGCCGGGCCGCAAGTAGTCCGTCGCGGCTCGGAGGTCGTAGAATGCCTCAGCGGCGGCCGCCCGGCCGCCACGGACGGAAAAGGGGCGGTCGTGGGACAGCAGGTTTTCCAGCACACCCTCGCCAACGGCCTCGTCCTGCTAGCCGAGCGGATGGAACACGTCCGCTCGGCCGCCATTAACTTCCTCGTGCCCGCCGGCGCCGCCTACGACCCGCCCGGCCGGCTTGGCCTCGCGTCGGTTCTCGCCGACCTGATGACCCGCGGCGCCGGCGACCGCGACAGTCGGCAACTCGCGCTCGCGCTCGACAACCTCGGCGTGGACCGCGACGAGAGCGTCGGCGCCGTCAACATGCGATTCTGGGGCTCGACGCTCGCCCGCAACGCCCCCGCGACTCTGGACATCTTCGCCGACGTACTCCGCCGCCCGCACCTGCCCGACGACGAACTCGAACCGGTGCAGGCGCTGGCGCTCCAGGACTTGCAAAGCCTCGAGGACGCGCCGCAGCAGAAGGTGATGGTGGAACTGCGCCGCCGGTACTACCCGCACCCGTTGAACCAGGACCGTCGGGGCGTCGCCGAGCACATCGAGGCGCTGACCATCGACGACGTGCGCGACCAGTACGCCCGCCTGTTCCGGCCGAACGGCTCCATCCTGTCCGTGGCCGGGAACGTGGAATGGGAGCCGCTGAAGGCCCAGGTCGAGCGGCTGTTCGCCGACTGGAAGCCGGGCGACGACGGCACCCTATCTCTGACCGCAAGCACGCCGCGGTCCGAGCACCTGGAAAAGGACACGCAGCAGACTCAGATCGCCCTGGCATACCCGGCGGCGGCCATCGGCAGCCCGGACTACTACTCGGCGCGGGCCGCGGCGTCGGTGTTGAGCGGCGGCATGGCGTCGCGCCTGTTTACGGAAGTGCGCGAGAAGCGGGGCCTGTGCTACAGCGTGTCGGCGTGGCACGAGACGTTCCGGGACCGCGGCTCGATGCTGGCGTACGCGGGCACCCGCGCCGAGCGCGCCCAGGAGACGCTCGACGTGACCGTCGGCGAGCTCCGGCGCCTGAGCCAGGGCGTGACCGACGACGAGATCGACCGCGTGAAGGCGGGGCTGAAGTCGTCGCTCATCATGCAAGAAGAATCCACGTCGGCGCGCGCCGGGGCCATCGCCACCGACTGGTACTACCTCGGCCGGGTGCGCTCGTTCGACGAGGTGCAGGCCGCCATCGACGGGCTGACGCCGGCGGCCGTGGTGGGCTACCTCGAGCGCTACCCGGCCCGCGGGCTGACGCTCGTGACGCTCGGCCCCGCCCCCCTGACCATGCCGGAGTAACGGTGAACGACCCGACCGAGCAGCGCGAACCGGCCACGTCCTTCAAGTGGGTCATCATCGCCGGCCTGACGGTATGGACCCTCGGGGCCGCGATGATCGTGTGGTCCCGCTTCTTCAGCAACTGAGGAGTCCGCGGCCGTGCCGTTCTTCACCCACACCCTGCCGAACGGGCTGACCCTGATCGGCGAGCCGAGCCCGGCCGCCCGGTCGGCGGCCGTCGGCTTCTTCGTCCGCACCGGCAGCCGCGACGAGCAGCCCGACGAATCGGGCGTCAGCCACTTCCTCGAGCACATGATGTTCAAGGGCACGCCGCGCCGCTCGGCCCTGGACGTGAACCTCGACTTCGACCGGATCGGGGCGAGCTACAACGCCTACACCAGCGAGGAGAATACGGTCTACTACGCGTCCGTGCTCCCGGAGTACCTGCCGCGGGCGGTGGACATCCTGGCCGACATCCTCCGCCCCAGCCTCCGCACCGCCGACTTCGACACCGAGAAGCAGGTGATCCTCGAAGAGATCGGGATGTACGAGGACCAGCCGGCGTGGGCGGCGTCGGACCACGCGCGGAAAATCTTCTACGGCCCGCACCCGCTCGGGAACAGCGTGCTCGGCTCGAAGGAGAGCGTGACGGCGTTGACCCGAGACGGCATGCACGCCTACTTCGGCCGCCGGTACGCGCCGACCAACATCGTCGTCTCCGCCGCCGGGCACTTCGACTGGGACGAGTTGGTGAGGCTGGTGACCGCGGCGTGCGGCGGCTGGGAGCGCGGCGAGGCCGGCCGCGGCCCGCGGACCGAGTGGGCGGGGGAGGGCGGCCTGCACGTGCTGACGCGCGAGAAGGTTCAGCAGGAACACGTCATGTTCCTGGCCGGCGGCCCCCCCGCCGACAACCGCCTCCGCTACGCCGCCGACACCCTCGCGCTCGCCCTCGGCGACGACTCCGGCAGCCGGCTGTACTGGGCGCTGGTGGACCCGGGCTACGCCGACTCGGCCGACAGCGCGTACTACGAGAACGACGGCGCCGGCTGCGCGTACACGGCGTTCAGCTGCGAGCCGGACCGGGCCGCGCCGAACCTGGAAATCGTGCGGACGGTGCTCGCCGGGGTGCAGCGCGACGGCCTGACGGCGGACGAGCTTCACACCGCGAAGAGTAAGATCGCCAGCCGGGTGGTCCGCGGGAGCGAGCGGCCGATGGGGCGGATGCAAGCCATCGCCGCGGCGTGGAGCTACACCGGCGAGTACCGCGACGTGGACGCCGAACTGGCGAACTTCGACGCCGTCTCGCTCGCCGACGTGCGGGAGTACCTCGACCGCTACCCGATCGACCGCAGCACCGTGATCGCCTTCGGCCCGTTGGCCACGCTCGACGGCGTGGCCGGGAAACCCGTCTAGCCCCCGCACGGACGCCGACCCGATGCCCTACGACCCCGCTCGCCTTCCGGAATACCTGGCCGCCGCGCAGGAGGCCGCCCGTGCCGGCGCGGCCGTCCTCGAGTCGTGGCGCGGCCGGTTCGTCGTCCGCGAGAAGGCTCGCGCCGACCTCGTCTCCGAAGCCGATCAGGCGTCGCAAGACGTGGTGAAGGAGTACCTCCTCGGCCGGTTTCCCGAGCACCAGTTCGTCGGCGAGGAAGAGTCATTCGGCAAGCCGATCGAGGCCACGCGGCCGGCAGCAGGGTCGGCCCCGGCGTGGGTCGTGGACCCGCTCGACGGCACCGCCAACTACGTCCACGACGTGCCGGCGTATTGCGTGTCGATCGGCCTCGTGGTGGACGGCACGCCCGTCGTCGGCGTGATCTACGACCCGCGGTTGGACGAGATGTTCGCCGCCGCCGCAGGGCTCGGCGCGACCCTCAACGGCAAGCCGACGAGCGTCAGCGGCATTGCGACGGTCCGCGACGGCATGATCTCCACCGGCTTCCCGTCGAGCTACGAACGGCAGCTGCGGAATCTGGAGGTGTGGAAGGCGGTCAGCGCCGAGGCGCAGTCGCTGCGGCGCAACGGCTCGACGGCGCTCGCCCTGGCCTACGTGGCCTGCGGCAGGTTCGACGGCTACTGGGCGTTCGACAACTGGGCGTGGGACGTGGCTGCCGGGTTCGTACTGGTGACGGAGGCCGGCGGCACCGTTACGACGCTCGACGGCGGCGAGCCCGACCCGTTCCGCCACGACAGCCTGGTGACGAACGGCCTTCTGCACGCCGAACTCGGCCGGCTGATCCACCACCGCTGACGCTACCACTTCGCCTCGTCGTCGAACCGGACCGGCGGCTTATCCGCCTCGCGGACGCCGGTCCGGGCTTTGAGGATCACCTCGGCCAGTGCCAGGTCGTCCCTCGTCGTGATCTTGAAGTTCGTCGCCGACCCCGTCACGACGACGACGGGGTAGCCGGCGGCCTCGACCAACTGCGCGTCGTCGGTCACCGGTTGCGGCACCTCGGCCCGGCGGGCGTAGGCGTCGAGCAGCCAGTCGCGGCGGAACACCTGGGGTGTCTGGGCTTGCCACAAACCCGTCCGCGGTGTCGTTCCGACGACGCGGCTCGTGGCCGCGTCCACGCGCTTGAGGGTGTCGGCGACCGGAACCGCGAGTAGTGCCGCACCGTGCTCCGCGGCGGCGCCGAAGACGGCGTCGATGAGCGCCGGCGTTCCCAGCGGTCGGACCGCGTCGTGGACCGCGATGAACCCGACGTCCGAAGGGACACGGGCCAGGGCGTTGGCGACCGACTCGAACCGCTCGGCGCCGCCGTCGATGAGTTCCACGTTGGCGAACGCGATGAGGTGCCCGAACCGGGCTCGGAAGTCGGCGCGGTCGTCGGGCGAGAGCACGAGGTAGACGCGGCTCACGTCCGGCCGGTTCCAGAACAACTCGGCCGAGCGCTGCCACACCGGCCGGCCGTCGAGGGACACGAACGGCTTCTTCTCCAGCCCCCCGAACCGCGACGACTGCCCCGCGGCGGGGATGATGACGGCGACCGACGGCATGGCGGCTCCGGACCGGGTGGCTATTCCGCCGGCTGTTGTATCCGCCCCTGCCAGGTGGTGAACGCCTCGTTCCACCGACCGAGTGCCGCCGAGCCGTCGGCGAACTGCCGCTCGAGCCCCTCGGCCAGCCGCCCCGCCGCTTCCAATCGCTCGTCCCAGCCCGTCAGCCGCGCCTCGAGTGCTTCCGACGGCGACTGGGTCGGCAGCGGTGCGGAGTCGGGCCAGCGGAGT
Source organism: Gemmataceae bacterium (assembly GCA_046350095.1). Lineage (GTDB taxonomy): Bacteria > Planctomycetota > Planctomycetia > Gemmatales > Gemmataceae > Urbifossiella. The sequence continues at coordinate 175,835 of JAXMBA010000004.1, read as the reverse complement.
TCGAACGCGTCGAGCTCCGCGAGGGCGGACGCGACGGCCGCGTCCATCTCGGCGAGGGCGGCGAGCCAGTCGGCGGTCGGTAGCGTCATCGCGGCCCCGGGCGGTGCGGCAAGGCGGGCAACCGGGGCGAGCAGATACCGGCCGCGACCGCCGCGTGGAAGGCCTTTTCCCCAGTTTTTTGCTTGCGTCCGCCCGTCGCCGCGGGTATGCGGCCGGCTCGTCTTTGGGGGACGGACTCGGCTTCCGCGGGGGCGGACGGCCGGGACGGTTGACCGACGCGCGCCCACGGGGAGGGCCACGCCGTGTACGTTGCCTGCTCGACTCTGTGCTTCACCAGGATGCCGCTGGAGGACGCCCTCCGGACTATCCGGGAGATGCACTTTCCCAAGGCCGACCTGGCGGTGCACAGCGGAGGCCCGCACCTCACGCCCGCGGAGGTGCTCGCCGACCCGGGCCGCACCGCCCAGCGGCTGAAGGCCGCGAACCTGCCGCTCGCCGCTTTCCACGTCCTGATCGACAACCCGAACCCCGACCAGGCGCGGGCCGAGCTGCGCGCCGTGTGCCGCCTCGCCCGGGTCATGACCGTACCGATCGTCACCGTGCCCGCCGCCCCGATCGGGGCCGACCTCGACGCCGAGACGACGCGGCTGTCCGACTGGGTACGCACGGCCGAGTCCGAGGGCGTGATCCTCACCGTGGAGACCCACGGTGAAACGGTCACGGCCGACCCGGCCGGCGCGGTCGAGCTTTGCCGCCGGGTGCCGGGTCTGGGCCTGACGCTCGACCCGAGTCACTACCACGTCACGCCGCACGGCCCGGTCGGCCACGACGCCGCGTTCCCGTACGTGCGGCACGTCCGCCTGCGCGACAGCGGCACGACCCCGGATCAGTTCCAGGTCCGCGTCGGGCAGGGCGAGCTGGAGTACAGCCGCGTGCTGACGCAACTCGACCGCGTCCGCTACGACCGCGCTCTGACGGTGGACGTGCGGGACGTGCCGGACAGCCCGTTCCCGGTCGAGCCCGAGGTGCGCAAGCTCAAGTACCTGCTCGAGTCGCTGATCTGACGCTACTCGGCGCCGACGCGATGCCCCTCAACGGTCGGCGCGGCGCCGGGGAGGAAGCGGAGGAAGGCCGGGTCGTCCGCCCGGTTGGTCGAGAACTCGGGCGCGGGGTTGACGACGACGGCATCCGGGATCAGGTTGCCGGTGTTGGCGTCCGGCGCCCGGCCGTTCTGCTTCGCGGTAACACCCGACAGGTCGGCCTCGGTCCGGCCGATGGCCTCGGGGACGCGGGCAAAGAAGTTGCGGCTCACCGTCAGCGCCACGTTCGGGGCGGTGCGGTCCTGGCCGGTCACGACCAGCCCGAGCTTGCACTCGGCGATCATGTTCTGCGTCACGCTCAACTTCAGCGGCTGGCGGTCGGCCGGGCGGGCGGCGGAGACGGCCGCGTCCAGCTGGAAGAAGCGACAGTTCGTCACATCGACTCCGTCCACGGGAGCCTCGAAGCGGATGCCCGCGCGGCCGGGCCCCTCGAACCGGCAGGCCCGCACGACCAAGGCGCGGGCCGCCAGGTTCCCCAGCGTCTCCACCTTCACCCCGGCGTCCTGGCCGGCTCCGACCACCACGCGGACCCGGTCCAGCACGACGGGCTTGGCCGAGTGACCCGCGACGTTGAAGAGCCGTACGCCGCCCTTCTTGCCACCCTGCACCGTGACGTTTTCCAGCGTCGCTCCGGCGATGTTACCGCTCATGCCGACGGCGTAGTCGGCCCCGCCCTGTGCGTCGACCACGAACCCGCGCAGCCGAAAGCTCTCGGCCCCGTTTGCCACCTCGACGAGCGCCGTGCCGGGGTTGGCCGCGCTCAGCGTCAGCGTCACCGGCTTGCCGTCGGGGAGGGCCGATTCGATCGTCACGTCACGTCGCGACACGCGGACCAGGCTCTCCGTCAGCGTCGGCTCCTCGACCGCGATGGTGTCGCCGTTGGCCGCACGGGCTACGGCCTGCGCCAGCGTTTGAAACGTCCCCTCGCCGGACTTCGACTTCGAGACGATCAGTCGCTTGGCCCCGGACACCACGGGCGTGTGAGGGGGCTCGGGTGGCTTACGAAGGAGATAGGCGACGACTCCGCCGCCGAGGAGCACGACAGCCGCGCCCGCCGCCAGCAGGAGCGGTCGCGCCCGGCGACGCGGCGGGCCGCCGCCCGGGGCGCGAGTCGGCCGGGGTTCGGGCTGGACCCGGCCGTTCGGCGGGGTGTCGTTGGCGGCGAGCGGGGATCCCTCGTCCAGCGACTCCCACACGCCGGGCGACGGAGTCGTGTCTGTCGTCACCACGGCGATCTGCGTCGGGGCCGAACTCAGACTCGCCGGCGAACTCAGCCGGATCCCGCTCCCGGGTTCGGCGCCGAGCAGCATCGTGGGGCTGGCCGTCGAACGGACGGCCGGGCGGCCGCCGAGCGCCGCGGCCAACGCCGGAGACAGTTGCGGCATCTCGGCGTCGCTGGGCGGCGCGATCGGGATGTTCACCCACGGCTGCAGCGCGGCCATCACCTCGGCCGGTGTCTGGTAGCGGTGCTCGGGTTTCTTCGCCATCATCCGCGTCAGCACGGCGACGACCGCGTCCGGAACGTCGGCGCGGAACTCGCGCACCGGCCGCGGCTCGCGCGAGCGGTGCCAGATCAGCTTCTGCGGGATCGTCCCTTCCGGGAACGGCTGGCTTCCGGTCAGCAGGAAGTAAAACGTAGCGCCCAGCGAGTAGATGTCGGAGCGGATGTCGACGGTGTGGCTGTCCTCGGCCTGCTCGGGTGAGAGGTAGTCTGCGGTTCCGAGGATGTTCTCGTCGTACTTCCGGGTGATGTGGTCGTCGGTGTCGAACGTCAGGCGGGCCAGGCCCATGTCGAGGATCTTTACCACGCCGGCGCGGTCGAGAAGGATGTTCCCCGGCTTGATGTCTCGGTGCACCATCCCGATTGCGTTGGCGTGTTCGAGCCCGACCGCGGACGCGTACACGTAGTGGCAGGCCCGCACCGGGTCGAGCGGGCCGGTTTTCTTGACCAGGTCCTGGAGGTTGGTGCCGTCGACGTACTCCATCACCAGGAAGTGAAGGTTCTCGTCCTGGTCGATGTCGAAGGCGCGGACGATGTTGGGGTGGTCGACGGCGGCGGCGGCACGGGCCTCGCGGTTGAACCGGTCCAGGCTCGCCTGGTCGGCGGCCTTGGCCGTCGGGAGCACCTTCACCGCCACCCGGCGGCGCATCAGCTTGTGCTCGCACAGGAAGACGGTGCCCATGCCGCCGGACCCGAGTCGCTCCAGGACGCGATACTTACCGATCGTGAACCGCTTCCACTTCCCCTGGAGAATTTGCTCGGCCTGGAAGTACGTCAGCATGGCGTCGCGGACGAGCTGGCCGGCGGCCTTGGCCGGCTCGGCGGGGAGCGCGGCCACCCCGCCGATCTTGCCCAGGTACGCTTTCAGCTTGGCCTCGTCGGCGACCCCGCTTTTCTGGACCAGGTCCAGGAACTCGGGAACCGAAGCGGGGGCGGGCATGTGTCGAGATCCTCGCCGGGCGGCGGAGGCGGTTACACGGCTAAGTTACTATAGGGCATGAGCCGCAGATGGGAGACGCCCTACACGCTCAGTGTGATCGCTTTTCGTCGGCCGTTCAACTACCGAGTCTGCAACTTGGACGGCGCGCGGGCTTGCCCGAGGCACAGCAGGGTCTGGGACACGCACGCTCGACCTGGCTGTGGGCGGAAGAGTTCCTCAGGAGTGCCGAGGTGGTCGGCCCGGAGTGAGATGGGTGATTGCTGCCGGGATCGGTGTCGAACCAGCGTGTCCGCAACGGGTTACCGCGGTACTAGCAGCAGTTGGCGGTACGATTCAACCTCGACCGTTGCCGGGCCGGAAGGTGACTTGTGCACCGTGCCGCGGACGCGGATCGTCTTCCCGTCGAACCGGATTGCCACGTCATTGGTGTTGGCCGGGTTTGCGAGTTCACGGTCGAGCTTGGCCACGAACGCCGTCGGCGCCCCGTCGTCGTTCGTCGATTTGAGGTACACGGCGTCCCCGCCGCCGACCGAGGCAACGCGGAACTCCACGGTGCAGACCTTGCCGTCGAGCTGAGCGGCCGCCTCCGGGGCGAAGGCGGCTTCGGTCAGCGTCGGAGCGCGGCGGGCGTCGTCCGGACCAGTACCCTTCGTCGTCCCACCGTCCGGCATCTGCCCCCTGCCGAGGAAGTAGGCCCCGGCCGCGATCGCGCCGCAGAACACCAGCCCCACAGCGACGGCGAGCGCGACGTACAGGCCTCGCCGCGCCGACGCTTGCGGCGCGCCGCGGTAGTCGGCCGTCGATTCGTCGTTCGGCCCGGTGCTCGGCTCCGGAACCGGGCGCTGCCGCATCGGGGCCGTCGTCGCGGCGGCGTTGCGGGTCGTGGACCTGAGGCTCCCGGCGGATGGGTTGCTGGGCGACGAATTGCCGGCGACACCGACCCGCCCGGACGCAGGAGCGAACCGCCCCGACCCGCCCGCAACCACGCGGCCGGAACTCCCCATGCCACCCCCGCGAAGGGCCGACCGACCCGGGCCGAACAGCACGCGGCCTAGCGGCACTGACGCCCCGGTGCCGTTCGCCTTGTCCACGGCGTGGCCGGTCAGTGCCAGCACGAGCGGGCAGAGACCGGGCATTTCCTTCGGCGGCGGCGGCTCGGTCGGCAAGTCCGCCCACTCGGCGAGCGCGTCGGCCACCTCGATCGGCGACTGGTAGCGGTCCTCGGGGTTCTTGGCCGTCATCACCCGGAATACGTCGAGAATGCCCTGCGGCACGTCCGAGCGATACGCCTCGATCGGCTTCGGGTCGCGCGTCTGGTGGGCGACCAGTTTCGCGGCGATGGTGCCGTCGGGGAAGGGCGTCTGCCCGGTGAGCAGGTAGTAGAGCGTGCCGCCGAGGCTGTAGATGTCGGCCCGCACGTCCACGGTGTTGCTGACGGCCTGCTCGGGGGCCAGGTAGTCGGCAGTCCCGAGCACGCACTTGTCGTCGTACTTCTCGGTCACGCTGTCGGTGGGCTTGTTGAAGAACCGGGCCAGCCCCATGTCGAGAATCTTCACGACCCCGGTCCGCTCCAGAAGCAGGTTACCGGGCTTGATGTCGCGGTGGACCATGCCCAGCTCGTGCGCGTGCTGGATGCCGACGGCGGATTGCGCGATGTAGTGGGCGGCGCGGACCGGGTCCATCGGGCCGTGCCGTGCCACGATGTCCTGGAGGCTGCACCCGTCCACGTACTCCATGACCAGGAAGTGCAGCTTGTCCTGGACGTCGATGTCGTACGCCCGGACGATGTTCGGGTGGTCGAGCGCGGCAACGGCCCGCGCTTCGCGGTGGAACCGTTCCAGGTTCGACGGGTCTTCCAGCTTCTCCACCGGCAACACCTTCAGCGCCACCAGGCGTTTCATGAGGGTGTGCTCGCACAGGTACACCGCCCCCATACCGCCGGCGCCGATGAGCTCGAGCAGCCGGTACTTCGAGCCGATCGTGAAGCGCTTGTACCGGCCGAGTTTGAGTTGCTTGGCCTGAAAGAAAGTGAGCAGGCCTTCGCGGACGAAAAGCGCGGCGGTCGGGTCGAGTGTGGTCGGCAGGGTACCGGCGGCGCGGTGGCGGTCGATGACTTCGTCGACGGTGGCGTCGGGGAGTAGACCGCTCTTGCGGACCAGGTCGAGGAACTCTGGTACGGAGGCGGGTGCCGGCATTCTGGGTATCCTCGTCCCCGGGCCGAGGTGGGCGTCACCCGGTTCCGGTCCCTGGGACCGCCCCGCGGCGGGTCGGTCGGCCGCGTCCGTGGCGGCAATGTGTCTACTCTGCCGAGGCGCGGCGGCGTCTGCAAGCGGCCGAATCGGATTTTTCGGCGGAACCCGCGGCGCTTCTCCAGCCTGCCCGGACCCCGCGGATCGGGCGGCTTCCGGTATCATATCGGTCGCCTCGCCCCCGGAACGGGAGTCACAATGGCCCGGGAACTGACGACGGTCCGCGCCGTTTGCCCGCACGACTGCCCGGACACCTGTGGGCTCGTCGTTACCGTGGACCCCGCAACCGGCCGGGCGGTGAAACTCCGCGGCGACGCCGAACACCCGTTCACGCGCGGCTTCCTGTGCCAGAAAGTCGCCAACTACCTGGACCGCGTCTACCACCCGGGGCGGGTTCAGTACCCCATGCGGCGCGTCGGGCGCAAGGGGGAGGGACGCTTCGAGCGGGTCAGCTGGACGGACGCAATCCACACCATCGCCGACCGCTTCCGCGAAATCGCGGCCTCGGCCGACGGCCCGCAGGCGGTGCTGCCGTACAGCTACGCCGGCACGATGGGGAAGCTCATGTACGGCAGCCTCGACCGTCGCTTCTTCCACCGCTACGGGGCGAGCCTGCTCGACCGCACCATTTGTGCCACAGCCGGCGCCGCGGGGTGCGACGTGACGCTCGGCACGCGTGCGATGATCGACCCGGAAGCCGCGGTTAACGCCCGGTATATCGTGAACTGGGGCTCGAACACGTCGGTGACGAACACGCACTTCTGGCGAATCGAGCACGAGGCCCGCAAGCGCGGGGCGCGGATCGTCACCATCGACCCGTACCGCTCGCCGACCGCGGCCAGATCCGACTGGTGGATTCCCGTTCGGCCCGGGACCGACGCGGCGCTGGCTCTCGGGGTGATGCACGTACTGTTCCGTGAGAGCTGGGTCGACCAGGACTATCTCGACAGCTACTGCGTCGGCGTCGCGCCGCTGCGCGACCGCGTGATGAGCGAGTATTCACCCAATCGCGTGGCCGGGATCACCGGCCTGGGCGTAGAGGACATCGAGCAGTTCGCCCGCGAGTACGGTCGGTCGCAAGAGCTGTTCGGCGGCCCGGCGTTGATCCGCCTGAACTACGGCCTGCAGCGCCACGGCGGCGGCGGCATCGCGGTCCGCACCGTCGTTTGCCTCCCGGCGATGACCGGCGACTGGCGTCACCCCGGCGGCGGGGCGCTGCTCAGCACGAGTAAGGCGTACCCGTTCGACGACACGTTCCTGACGCGGCCGGACCTCGTCCCCCGCGGCACGCGCACGATCAACATGACGAGCCTGGCCGAAGCACTCCACGGCGAGTTGCCGGGGCCGCCGGTCCGGGCGCTGTTCGTGTACAACTCGAACCCCGCGGCCGTGAACCCCGACCAGTCTCGCGTCCTGTCGGGCTTGCGCCGCGACGACCTGTTCACGGTCGTCCACGACCAGTTCCAGACGGACACCGCCGACTACGCCGACATCCTCCTGCCGGCTACGACGCAGCTGGAACACTTCGACCTGCACGGCAGCTACGGCCACCTGTACGTCCAGGCGAGCAACGCGGCAGTGGCCCCGCTCGGCGAGGCGAAGCCGAATACTGAGGTGTTCCGACTGCTGGCCCGCGAGATGGGCTACGAGTCCGAACTCTTCGACATTTCCGACGAGGAACTGGCCCGCGGCGCACTCGCCGCCGCACCCGAGTTCGAGTCGATCACGCTCGAAGACGCCCGGCGCGGCCCCGTGCGGCTCAACCTTCCGCCGGGCTGGGCGCCCTTCGCGGGTGGGAACTTCCCGACGCCGAGTGGCAAGTGCGAGCTGTACTCGGAACGAGAAGCCCGTGCCGGCCGCGACCCGCTACCGCACTACCGCCCGCCGCACGAAGACCCGCAGACGCGCCCCGACCTCGCCGCCGATTACCCGCTGCAACTGTTGACGCCGCCGGTCCCGGCGTTCCTGAACTCGACGTTCGTAAACGTCGACAAGCAGCGCAACGCGGCTGGTGGGGTGACGCTCGAAATGCACCCGACGGACGCCGCGCCCCGCGGCATCGCGGACGGCGCGGAGGTAAGCGTGTTCAACGCCCGAGGTCGCTTCCGGGCGACGGCGTCGGTAGGCGGCGCGGTGAAGCCGGGGGTGGTGGTGTCGCTGGGGATCTGGTGGAACCGCTACACGCCGGACGGCGTGAACGGCAACACGACGACGAGCACCGCGCTCACCGACCTCGGCGGCGGGGCGACGTTCTTCGACAACCTCGTGCAAGTGGAGAGAGTTTGACCGTAACTCCGGTCGGGGTTGACGCCGTCCCACCGGCCGGAATACGCTCCGACCGGTTCCCCCGCACCCGGGTCCGCGCGCCCCATGATGCTCCACCGCCCGCCGGTCCCCGACGCGACCGACGCCCCGCGGCCGGCCGTCGCGTGGGAGGACGCCGCGTGCCCCCTCTGCGGCCGCGAGGAGCACGCACTGCTTCTCGAAGCCCCCGACCCGCTCCCGCCGAACGGCACCGGTCTCCGCTTCGCCGTCGTCCGCTGTGAGACGTGCGGCCTCACCTACACCAACCCGCGCCCGACGCCGCGGACGATTGCACGGTTCTACCCGTCGGACTACGCCCCGCACCGCCGGCCGGGCAAGATGCGCGAGTCGCGCCCCACGAGACCGCTCACGAGCCGCCTCCTCGGCCGGCCGTGCGGCGAGCGGCGGGGTGACCTGCCGTGGCCCGGCACCGGCCGGCTCCTGGACTTCGGCTGCGGCGGCGGTGCCTTTCTGAAGCGAATGGCCGACCGCGGCTGGGACGTGACCGGCCTCGACTCCGCCGTCGAAACCGGCCGGGCCGTGCAAGAGGAGCTCGGGCTGCGCGTGCTGGCCGGCTCGCTCCCGCACCCGGACCTGCCGCCGTGCTCGTTCGAAGTGGTGACGATGTGGCACTCCCTCGAGCACGTCCACCGGCCGCTTGAAGTACTCCGCGAGGCGTTCCGGCTGCTCGTCCCCGGCGGCAAATTGGTCGTGGCCTGCCCGAACATCGAGAGCCTGCCGTTCTACTGGTTCGGCGCAGACTGGTTCGGCCTCGACCTGCCGCGACACCTGACGCACTTCACCCCCAAGACGCTTCGCTCCGCGCTGGAGACGGCCGGCTACCGCGTCGAGCGCGTGCAGCAGCTGCGGCACTCCGACTGGCTCCGCTCCAGTGCCCGGCTGGCGGCGCGGACCCGCGGCGGCTTCGCGGCGAAGGCACTGACGTGGAAGCCGGCCGCGCGGGCGGTCGCGTGGCTGTGCTACGCCGCCGGCATGAGCGACTGCATGATGGCCGTGGCCGAGCGGCCTTAGCCCGTTCCCTTGACTTCCCTCCCGGACCGCCTAACGTGTGTGGGGTTCTACGGACCCTCTCCACGAGTCAGCAGCAGGCGGTTTCCAGATGCCGGGTACGTGCGTCGTCGGGTTGCAGTGGGGCGACGAGGCCAAGGGCAAGATCGTCGACCTGCTCGGCGACAACTTCGACTACGTGGTCCGCTACAACGGCGGGGCCAACGCCGGGCACACCGTCGTCGTCCACGGTAAGACCTTCAAGCTGTCGCTGCTCCCCACCGGCGTCATCCGGCCCAACGTCACGTCGGTCATCGGCAACGGCGTCGTCGTGTACCCCCCGAAGTTCATCGAGGAAGTCGGGACCCTGAAGGCCGGCGGCATCGACCTCGGCGAGTCGCTGAAGCTCAGCGACCACGCCCACGTCATCTTCCCCTACCACATGGAAGAGGAGCGGCTGGCCGAGAGCGGCGGCGAGGGGAAGATCGGCACCACCGGCCGCGGCATCGGCCCGTGCTACCAGGACAAGGTCGGTCGGCGGTTCGGTATCCGAGTCGGCGAGCTGCTGAGGCCGGACCACCTCCGCGAAAAGCTGCGGTTCGTGGTGCCGTTCAAGAACCGGCTGATGACGGCGTTCGCTAACGGGAACGCCGACAAACTGGTGCCGCTCGACGCTGACGCTGTCGCCGACCAGTTCCTCGGCTATGCCGACGCCCTCCGCCCGCACGTGACTGACACGACCCGGCTGCTGCACGAAGCGTTCGCGGCCGGCAAGCACGTCCTGTTCGAGGCCGCACAAGGCAGCCTACTCGACGTGGACCACGGCACCTACCCCTACGTCACGAGTTCCAGCAGCCTGCCGAGCGGTATCTGGGGCGGGACCGGCGTGCCGGCGAAGAACGTCCAGCGGACCATTGGCGTGGTGAAGGCGTACACCACACGCGTCGGCAAGGGGCCGTTCCCGACCGAGCTCGACGACGCCACCGGCGAGCGGATCCGCAAGATCGGCCGCGAATACGGCACCGTCACCGGCCGCCCGCGGCGCGTCGGCTGGTTCGACGCCATGGCCGTCCGTTACACTGCCGCCCTGGCCGGGGCCGACGAGATTACCGTGATGCTGCTCGACGTGCTGAGCGGCCTCCCCGAGTTGAAGCTCTGCACCGCCTACGACATCGAGGGCGAGCGGACGACGCATTTCCCGAGCGACGCTTACCAACTCGATCGCTGCAAGCCGGTGTACGAGACGACCCCCGGCTGGACCGAAGACCTGACCACGGCCCGTAAGTTGACGGACCTGCCGGCCGCGGCACGGCGGTACATCGACCGCGTGGGCGAGCTGGTCGGGCTGCCGGTGTCGGTCGTGTCGGTCGGCCCGGACAGGGCACAGACGATCCTCACCAAATGACGCACGACGCTGCCGCCTACGCCCGGTCCGTCGGGCTCGACCCGGCGAAGCTGCCGCGGCACGTCGCCGTCATCATGGACGGCAACGGCCGTTGGGCGCGGGCGCAGGGGAAGGAGCGCGTCGAGGGGCACGCCCGCGGCGCGCAGTCGGTCGATGAGGTGACCGAGGAGTGCTGCCGCCTCGGCGTCGGGCAACTCACCCTGTACTGCTTCAGCTCCGAGAACTGGAAGCGGCCCAAGCCCGAACTCGACTTCCTGATGGCGCTCCTCAAGCAGTACCTCCTTCAGGAACGCACGAAGATCCTGCGGCAGAACATCCGCTTCGCCGTGATCGGCCGGCGTGACGGGCTCTCTGCCGACGTGCTCGCCGAGATCGACGAGAACGTGCGCCTCACCCGTGACAACTCCGGCCTCACGCTCTGCCTCGCCATCAACTACGGCTCGCGCGGCGAGATCGTGGACGCCGTGAAGGCCATCGCCGAGCGTGCCCGGCGAGGCGAGCTGGACCCGGCGGCCATCGACGAAGACGCCGTCTCCGCGAGCCTGTATACGGCCGGCATGCCGGACCCCGACTTGCTCATCCGCACGGCCGGCGAGATGCGCGTGAGCAACTACCTGCTTTGGCAAATCTCCTACGCCGAGTTGTGGGTGACGCCGCGGTTCTGGCCTGAGTTCGGCGTCGAACTCCTGCACGACGCCCTCCGCGACTTTGCGCGCCGAGAGCGCCGGTTCGGCGGCCTCAAAACCGCGGGATCGAACTGATGCGCACCCGCATCATCATCGGCAACATTCTCGCCGCGTTCACCATCGCCCTCCTCATCGGCGACCGCTACCTCGACCCGCGGTTCCCCATCCTGTTCGTCGCTCTGGGGTTCATCGGCGTCGTCGCCACGCGTGAACTCCTCACCCTGTACCCCGACGCAATCCGCCCCGACGCCCGCCTCACCGTCGGCGGCGTGTTGCTCGTCATGGTGGCGAACTGGGTGCCGCTGGTTGTCCCATCTTTACCGTGGTCGCTCGCCGTGCTGGCCGCGTTCGTGACGGTGCTTCTGGCGGCGATTCTGCTGGAAATGGCCCGGTTCCGCGAACCCGGCGGCATCGTGCCGCGTCTCGGCTTGGTGGTGTTCGCGGCCGCGTACCTGGGCTTGCTCGGCAGCGTTTTCGCGCAGATCCGCTGGGTCACGCCCGACCCGTACCGGTCGAGCTGGCTGCTCGCGCTGGCCATCTTCATCCCGAAGGGGGCGGACACGGGGGCTTACTTCGCCGGGCGGGCGTTCGGGCGGCACAAGATGTCGCCGGTGCTGAGCCCGAAGAAGACGTGGGAGGGGCTCGTCGGCGGGCTGGCGTGGTCGGCCGCCACCGCGGCCGGGTTCGACTACCTGGCCGGGGGGCTGTTCGGCGCGGGTATCATGGAAGCAGTGGCGTTCGGCGTCGTCGTCGGTGCGGTGGGCGTGCTGGGCGACCTGGCCGAGTCGCTCATCAAGCGCGACGGCGGGGCGAAGGACGCGGCCAACCGCATCCCAGAGTTCGGCGGCCTGCTCGACGTGGTCGATTCCGTGCTCTTCGCCGCGCCGGCCGCGTACCTGTGGTTCGCCCTGTCGCAGCACCTGAACCCTGTTCGGTAACCGTCATGGCCGACACGGCAGTCACCCGCACCGTCACCCTCGACAGCCGCGAGGAGGCGGTGCTCCTGTTCGGCCCACGCGATCAGTACCTCCGCACCGTTCGCGACGCACTGAACGTCAAGGTCGTTGCCCGCGGCGACCTCATCCTGCTGGAAGCCGGGACGACCGAGCCCGTAGAGCAAGCCGAACGCGCCTTCCAGCAGTTGCGGCTGGTGCTGCGCAAGCACGGCAAGCTGACCGCCGAGGACGTGCGCACCGTGGTCGAGGTCGTGCGCGGCGCCACCGACCGCGGCGCGGGCTCGGCCGTGACGACGATGGAGAGCGGCCGCCACCTCCGCCCGCGCACCGACGGCCAGGGCAGGTACGTGCAGGCGATGAAGTCGCACGACATGGTCATTTGCGTCGGCCCGGCCGGCACCGGCAAGACCTACCTCGCCGTCGGCATGGCGGTGAGCTTGCTGCGGGCGGGCCAGGTGAAGAAGATCGTGCTGGTGCGGCCGGCGGTGGAAGCGGGCGAGCGCCTCGGCTTCCTCCCCGGCGACCTCGCGGCGAAGGTGAACCCGTACCTCCGCCCGCTGTTCGACGCCCTGAACGACATCATGGAGCCGGAGCAGGTCCGCAAGTACATGGACAACGACGTGATCGAGATCGCCCCGCTGGCGTACATGCGCGGCCGGACGCTCAACAACTCCGTCATCATCATGGACGAGGCCCAGAACGCGACGGTACCACAGACGAAGATGTTCCTGACGCGTATGGGCAACAACTCGCGCGTGGTGGTGACCGGCGACCTCACGCAGACCGACCTGCCGAAGACGATCCCGAGCGGGCTGGCCGATGCGGTGCATCGGCTACGTGACGTGGAGGGGCTGTCGATCGTGTACCTGGACGAATCGGACATCGTCCGCAACCCGCTCGTGTCGCGGATCGTGAAGGCCTACGAGGACGAGACGCCGCGCGGGCGGCGGTAACAGGATCGCCGCTTGCGGCGTAGCGCCCCCGCGCTCCACCGCAAGCGGCGGGTGAGTTACTCCTTGGGGATCAGCACGGTGTCGATGACGTGGATGACGCCGTTGCTGACCTTCAGGTCAGCCTTCGTCACCTTCGCGTCGCCGATCGACACGCCGCCGCTGCCGGCCGCGATCTTGAACCCGTTCACTTCCTTGCCGTCCAGCTTGATCGCGTCCGCGGCGTAGACCGCCTTCCCCTGAACGACGTGGGCCAGCAGGATCTTCGTCAGCAGTGCCTTGTCGCCCACCACCGCCTTGATCTTCTCGTCGCCGAGCTTCTTGAACGCGGCATCGGTCGGGGCGAAGACCGTGAACGGCCCCTTCCCCTTGAGCACGTCCACGAGCCCGGCCGCCTTCACCGCGGTCACGAGAATCGTGTGATCCTTCGAGCCCACGGCCAGGGCCACGATGTCCTTGTCCTCAGCCGCCGGGGTCGGGGCGCCGACGAACAACACGAGCACGAGCGCGCAGGCTCCCGCGACGAACATCTTCGCCTTCATGAACGGACTCCGGTTGTGGTGCTGGGCGTGCCGCCCGAGTTCGCCCCGACGCGGCGACCAACTAATAGCGGGCGTCGTGCCGGCAATCCAAGAAATCGGCGGAATTCAACTCATCTGCGGGCGTTGATCCGCCGGAGCACCGTAGGCTTGCCAGAGGTCCGGCGGCGGACGCACCTCCGCCTCGACGCGGCGGCTGCTGACGGGATTGTCGAGCGCGAGCCTCCAGGCGTGGAGGCAAACGCGGCCGACGGTGTCGTCCCTTGCCCCGTAGTCGCGGTCGCCGACGACTGGGCAGCCGAGGCCGGCGAGGTGTACGCGTATCTGGTGCTTGCGACCGGTGAGCAATTCGACGGCAACGAGCGCGCGGCCCGCGTGCGAGGCGAGTACGCGGTAGCGCGACACCGCCCGCTTCGCCCCCGGTACGTCTGCGGAAACTGGCCGAACCCGAAGGTTCGCACCTTCCAGCAGGTGGTTCTCGATCACGCCCTCGGCCGGCCGGGGCACTCCCGCCGTAACCGCGAGGTAAGTCTTCTCCACGGCCTCCCAGCCGGCTTGCAAGCGATCGCGGACGTGAGCCGACTTGGCGAACAGCAGCAAACCCGACGTCCCGCGGTCGAGCCGGTGCACGACGAACGGCCGCCCGGACTTGCGGCGCGCCAGCAAGTCGGCGAGTCGCGTGAACGCGGTGTCGTCCTTCTCCGCGTCGGTGGCGACGCTCAGGAGCCCGGCCGGCTTGTCGATCACAACGACAGCGTCGTCCTCGTAGACCAGCGTGGGCGACAGCGCGTTACGGGGACTGTGCCCGTCGGCGGCGATCGAGACGCGGTCGGCGGGTGTCAGCGGGTGATCGTGGCGGGAGACGGGTCGGCCGTTCACGAGGACGCGGCCGTGCTGGAGGAGTTGTTTGACGCGGGTGCGGTTCGTGGGCGCGAGAACGTTCAGCAGCCACGGCAGGAGTGGACCGGCGGTCGGCGGCGGCAGCTCACGCATCGTCACTCCCCGGCCCGGCGGGCTTCCAGCTCCTGCCAGCGGGCGTACAGGGATTCCACCGCAGCCTGTGCGTCTTCGAGCCGGCGGCAGGCGTCGGCGAGCGCCGCGTGCCCGGTCGTGCTCGCCGCTTCGACCTCGGCCTGCCGGGCCGCGACCGCCTCCTCGGCGACGGTGACTGCGGCCTCCATGCCGTCCCACTCCTGCTGCTCCTTATAGCTCAGCTTCTTCGTCTTCTTCGCGGTCGTCGCCACCGCTTTTGCGGGTTCCTTCGCCTTGGCCGGTTCCTCGCGGGTCATCGCGTCGAGCCACTGCGTCACGCTGCCGTAGTGGTAAGCATTCCCCCGCCCGTCCAGGCCGATGACACTGGTGCAGAGGCGATCCATCAGGTCGCGGTCGTGGCTGACGAGCACCACCGCACCGGGGAAGTCGGCGAGGCTGTCTTCGAGCACCTCCAGCGCGGGAATGTCGAGATCGTTCGTGGGTTCGTCGAGGAATAGTACATCGGCCGGCTTCAGCATCAGTTGTGCGATGCGGACGCGAGCCTGCTCGCCGCCGGAGAGCGCGCCGACCTCGATGTCGAGTTGCTCGGCCTGAAACAGGAACTGCTTCGCCCAGCCGCCGACGTGCAGCTGCCGGTCGCGGAACGTCACCATCTCCGAGTTCGGGCTGAGCGCGCGCCGCAAGGGCAAGGTGGTGTCGAGCGAGGCGCGGCCCTGCTCGAACGTCACCGCACGGAGGCCGTCGGCGCGCGTCACCGTGCCGGCGTCGGGGGCGAGGTCGCCCGCGAGCACCTTGAGCAGTGTGCTTTTGCCGCCGCCGTTCGGGCCGAGGAGGCCGAGCCGCGTGCCGGGGGCGAGGAGTACGTCCAGCCCTGCGAACAGCGGCTTCCCGCCCAGCGACTTGCTCACGCCGGTGGCGGTGACGAGTTTCTTGGTTTGCCGCCCGGTCCCGGCGAAGTCGATGCCGGCGGCGCCGCGGGCAGCGGTCCGCACGTTCAGTTCGGCGAGCTCGGCGCGGCGGTCGGCGGCCTCCTCGATGCGCGACCGGCTCTTGCGGCGCTGGGCGCTCTCCTTGCGGCCGAGCCAGTCGGTCTCGCGGCGGACCTGGTTCGCCACCGCCTCGCGCTGCCGGGCCTGGGCCTCCAGGAAGTCGTCGCGCTTGTCGGCGAAGCTGTCGTAGCCGCCCTCGGCGCGGAAGACGCCGCCGGGGTAGCTGCGGCTCACCTCCATCACGTCGTCGGCGACGGCCCGGAGGAAGGCGCGGTCGTGGGTGGCGACGAGGTAGCCGAACGGGGCCGACCGCAACAGCTTTTCGAGCCACACGACGCCGGGCAGGTCGAGGTGGTTGGTCGGCTCGTCGAGCAGCAGCACGTCGGGTTCGCGGGCCAGTTCGCGGGCGAGAGCGAGCCGCTTCCGCCAGCCGCCGGAGAGCGTGCCCGCCGGCTGGTCGTGGTCGTCGAAGCCGACCCGGGTCAGGGCGATGGCCGCGCGCGTGTCGCGCTCGTGTTCTTCCAGGTCGGTTCCGGCTAACCCGGCAACCACGACCTCGCGGGCGGATTGGCCGGCGGGGAACACGTCGTCTTGTGCCAGATAGCCGATGACGGCCCCGCGGCGGGTCGTGATCGTGCCGGAATCTGGCGCCTCGCGGCCGGTGACGAGCCGCAGAAGAGTAGACTTGCCGGCACCGTTCGGGCCGATGAGTCCGACCTTCTCGCCGGCCCGCAGGTCGAACGTGAGCCCGTCGAACAGCGGGCGGGCGGAAAAGGATTTCGTCAGGTCGCGGGCGGCCAGCAGAACGCTCATGGGGCTATGGTATGGCCGCGGCAGCGGATCGGTTTCGCGCTTGACAGTGACCCCGCCGCACGGGAGTATTTGGGTAGCTCACCGACCCGCCGGCGTGGTCCCGCCGACCGGGTGCTTCCCCCCCGAGGACCGGTCCATGCCCGCTCGCTCCGGCCCCGCGGCCGTGCTACTACTTCTCGCACTCGCACCGCCCGCCCTCGCGGACGAACCGCTCCACGCCCGCATCGATCGGCTTGTCGCCGCCGGCCTCCCCGACCACGCAAGGCTCGCCGCGCCAGCGGCCGACGACGCGGAATTCCTCCGCCGCGTGACGCTCGATCTGTCGGGCACGATCCCCAGCGCCGCGGAAGCCATAGCCTTCTTCGCCGACACCGACCCCGACAAGCGCACCAAATTGATCGACCGCCTCCTCTCGGCGCCCGGGTACGCACGTCGGATGGCCCACGCGTTCGACGTGATCCTGATGGAGCGACGCAAGGACACCCGCGTTACGCGCGCGGCGTGGGAGACGTACCTGCGCGACACCTTTGCCGCGAACCGGCCCTACGACGCCTTCGCGCGCGAGCTGCTATCCGCCGACGGCAGCGACGCCAAGACGCGGCCGGCGGCCAAGTTCTTCCTCGACCGCGACCTCGAACCGAACCTGATCACCCGCGACCTCGGCCGCGTGTTCCTCGGCCGCAACCTTGGCTGCGCGCAGTGCCACGACCACCCCACCGTGAACGACTACAAGCAGGCCGACTACTACGGCATCCAGGCGTTCATCAACCGCACCTTCCTGTTCCCGAACGCCCAGGCGCCGACCGCCGTCATCGCCGAAAAGGCCGACGGCGAAGTGAACTTCACCAGCGTCTTCGACAAGGCCAAGAAGACGAGCGGCACCGGCCCGCGGATGCCCGGCCTGAAGTCGCTCGAAGAGCCGAAGGCGGAGAAGGGGAAGGAGTACACCGTCGCCCCGGCGAAGCACGTGCGGCCGGTACCGGCGTACAGCCGCCGCGAGCGCCTGGCCGCGGCCGTTACGGCTCCGGAGAACCCGGCCTTCGCCCGCACAGCGGTGAACCGCATCTGGGCACTGATGCTCGGCCGCGGCATCATCGACCCCGTGGACCAGGATCATGCCGACAACCCGCCGAGCCACCCCGAGTTGCTCGACACGCTGGCGCGTGAGTTCGTCACCCACAAGTACGACGTGAAGTGGCTGATCCGTGAGGTCGCCCTGAGCCGAACCTACCAGCGCAGCAGCGAGGTGCCTGCGTCGCTGACCGACGTACCGGCCGACCGCTACCTCGTCGGCCCACTCAAGCCGCTCGCCGCGGAGCAACTGGCCTACGCCCTCAGTGAGGCGACCGGTAACACCAGCGCCGACGCGAAGGCGGCCCCACTGGTGGCGACGTTTCGCGGCGTCTACGGCGGCGTGGCCGGCGAGCCCGACGACGGCGCGACGCAGACCTTGAGCCAGACGCTGTTCTTGAAGAACGGTCCGGTCGTTCGCGGTTTGACGCAGCCGAAGGCGGGGAACCTCGCCGACCGGCTCGGTAAGCTGCCGCCAGACCGTGTTGCGGACGAACTGTTCATCAGCGTCCTGTCCCGCCGCCCGACCGCCGACGAGAAGGCCGACGTGACCGCCGCATTGACCCGCACGCCCGCTGGCGAACGCCCGGCGGTCTGCGGCGAACTCGTGTGGGCGCTCGTGACCTCGGCCGAATTCCGCTTCAACCACTAACCCGCCCGGTGCCCGATGCTGAATGCGAAGTACGCCTGCGGGTCCGCCGCCCACGCCGTGTCGCGGCGCGGCTTCCTCGCCGCCGCGGGGGCGACCGCCGCGCTCGGCCCGGCCGGGTTCGCGGCGCCCGATTCGACGGCGGAACTGGCCCGCAACCAGAAACGTGTGCTCGTCGTCTACCTCGCCGGCGGCGTCAGCCAGCTGGAGACGTGGGACCCGAAGCCCGGCACCGACACCGGCGGACCGTTCCGCGCGATTCCGACTTCGGTGCCCGGCACGCACATCTGCGAACTCCTGCCGCACTCCGCGGCGCGGATCCACAAGCTGGCCGTGGTGCGGAGCCTGAACAGCACCACGCCCGACCACGCCCAGGGCGAGAAGATCATGCTGACCGGCCGGCGGCCGGAAGCGGGCATCGAGTACCCGCACCTCGGTGCCGTGGCGGCCAAGCTGCTCGGCGGCGATCGGGCCGAGATGCCCGGCCACATCCATATTCTGCCCGGCGGTGGGGGCGGTGGCCGGGCCGACGCCGCGTTCCTCGGGCCGCAGTTCGCTTCGGTACCGGTTCCCGACGGCCGGCCGCCGACGAACCTCCTCCGCCCGGCGGGCCTCACCGCCGACGCCGACGCCGCCCGCGAGGCACTCCGCCAGTCGCTGACCGACCGCTTCTCGCGCTCGCGCCGCAGCGCCGCCAGCGAGGCCTACGCCGCGTCGTTCGCCCAGGCCGAGCGCGTGTTCAACCGGGCCGACGTGTTCGACGTGGAACGCGAGAGCCTGAAGACCGCCGATCGCTACGGCCGGCACGACTTCGGCCGCCACTTGCTCCTCGCCCGCCGGCTGCTGGAGGCGGGCGTGAGTTATGTCAAAGTCAGCCACTCGAACTACGACACGCACCACGAGAACTTCGACTTCCACATCGAGCAGCTCGGCGAGTTCGACCGCCCGTTCGCGGCCCTGCTGGACGACCTCGCCGACCGCGGGATGCTGGAGAGCACGCTGGTCGTGGTGATGAGCGAGATGGGCCGCACGCCGAGGATCAACGACCGATTCGGCCGCGACCACTGGTCGAACGGCTGGTCGGTGGTGATGGGCGGGGCCGGCATCAAGGGCGGGGCGGTGGTCGGCCGCACCAACGCGAATGGGACGACGATTGCGGACCGCGAGGTGGGGCCGTGGCACCTGTTCCACACCTACCTACGGGCCGTCGGCCTCGACCCCGAGCGCAACTTCCACCCGAACCAGCGCCCCGTCCCGGTCGCCGACCCGCGGGCGAGTGCGATCAGCGAAATCCTGGCGTGAGGCGAGTATGCCACTCGACCCGACCGCGGCCCGCGTGGAGCGTGAGTTCCGGCACAGCAGCCCGCTGCTCGGCTGCCGGTTCGACCCCACGGGCCGCTTCCTGTTCGCCTCCGCGCAAGACAACAGCGTCCAGCGCTTCGACCTCGTCACCGGCGCGCGAACGCCGCTAGTCGGCCACGCGGGATGGGGTCGCGGCATGGCCGTGCGATCGATCGGTCCGAGTACGTCGAGTGTTGAGCAGGCAGCGGCACGGATCGCATCCCGTGGCGCTGCGATCGGCCCCGCCGCGGTCGCGCTGCCCGCCCCGCCGGCCGAGCCGTTCACGCTCGTCACCGCGGACTACCACGGCAAACTGATCTGGTGGAACGGTCACGTCGCCAACCCGACGCCGGTCCGCACCGTGGAAGCGCACACGGGGTGGTGCCGCGCCGTCACGCTGAGCCCGGACGGCGCCACGCTCGCCAGCTGCGGCAACGACAACCTCGTGAAGCTCTGGGACGCCGTGACCGGGGCACACCGCCGCTCGCTGACGGGGCACACGTCGCACGTCTACAACGTGGCCTTCCACCCGAGCGGCACGCGGCTCGTCTCGGCCGACCTGCTCGGTACGGTGAAGGACTGGGACACCACGACCGGGGCGTGCGTCCGCGAGTTGGACGCGAAACAAATGCACAAGTACGACCCCACCTTCAGGGCCGACATCGGCGGCGCCCGTGGCATGGCCGTGGCGCCGGACGGCCGCGTGGCGTGCGCCGGCATCACGAACGTGTCGAACGCCTTCGCCGGCGTCGGCAACCCGCTCGTGGTGCTGTTCGACTGGGCCGACGGCAAGCCGAAGGCGCTGAAGCCGAAGGACGCCTTCCAGGGCACCGCGTGGGGCGTCGGCGTTCTGAGTGATGGAACTGTAGTCGCGGCCGGCGGTGGGAGCGGGGGCCGGGTGTGGTTCTGGAGCGGGGCCGAGACGACGAGCACGCACATGCTGACGCACGCGGCCCATATTCGGGACTTGGCGATCCACCCCGCCGGCGACCGCTTCGCGGTGGCGTGCTCGACTGGGGCGGCGGTCGTGTACACTCTGCGAAGATGATGGCGAGCGGCCCGCGCCAGCGGGCTGTTGTTCGGGTCCACTGGGGCGCCGACCAACAACCCGCCGGCGCACGCTCGCCACGCCGTCACCCGTAGAACGCTGCTGCCGCGAAGCTCACGCTCTCTCGCCCCTTCGGGTCCACGAACTGCTGGTAGTGCAATACCCGCCCCGTGGTCGGCCGCGCCGCCGCGAGTGTGAGGTACGTCGGCGGCAGCCCACAGATGCGGCGCTCGTCCCCTTCCGCCGCGATGACCCCGAAGTAGGCCGCCGGGTCGGCGTTTTCCAGCGCCGCGAGGATCGAGCGGTCTTGCCCTTCACTCTCCTGCAGCCACGGTCCTTCGGCCTTAGGGCGGTCGCCGAACTTCGGCCCGATGTGCGCCAGGTCGCCGCTGATGACGAAACACACCGGCTCGCCCGCGGCTGCCTCTGCGGCCCGAAGGGCGTTCACCATCCGCGCCACGTCGGCGGCCGCGCTCGGGTCCGTGCCGTCGTCCACGCAGTCGCCGAGGGAGCCGCACAGCAACGGAACGATGCGAGTGCGCTCGCCGAACAGGCGCTGCAGAATCACCACCTCCAACTCGATCGAGTGCTCGGGAACGTGGGCGAGCGAGTCGTCGAACAGGCCGGGGCCGTACTCCGCAGCGATGCGGTCCACGAACGCCGTGTCGGTCTCGCACACGCCGAGCGGCGTCTCGAAGTGCTGGCGGCTCAGCGTGTACCGGTGCGGCGAGTAGTGCGACGTGGCCACGACCACGAACAGTCGGGCGTCGGTGCGTTCCGCCAGTTCCCTGAAGCCCCAGCCGTAGGACACGTTGCCGCGCCCGTAGTCCATGTGTGGCACGAGGACCGCACGCAACGGACCGTGAGGCGACGACACAGACTTCCCGGGCAAGCCCGGCCCGCCGGGGGCTGTGAACAGCGCGTCGACCTGTGCGCGCAGTCGTACCGGGTCGCCGTCGTAGGAGCCGATGCACGACGGCTTCCGTACCGGCCCGCCGATCCGCGCCGCGAGTGCCGGCGAGTCGAGCAGCAGCGCGTCGTCGAGCGCTTTCACCAGCCCGTCGAGCGTGTCGAGTGGGAGGACCGTGCCGCCGGTGAGGGTGGTGAGCTCGGCCTGGATGTCGGAAAGCGTACGGGTGCCGTCGAGGCGCTTCACGACCTCCAGCGCCAGCGGGCTCAGCTGCACGGGGCTGCCGACGCGGTACGGGTCGGTGACGTGGAACGAGCCGTCTGCCCGTTCGGCGGCGAGGCGGGCGCGAAGTTTCGGTCGTGCGGCGGTGGTCATCGCCGAATTGTCGGCGCCGCCGGGCGGAAGGTCAAGCAGTGGGGCCGGCCGGCGAATAGAGTAGCGGCACCGGACCGGCAGCGAGGGCGGGCATGGGCATCCTGCGGGTGAAGACCACCGAGTGCCGTGTCGGCGTCGTCGGCCTGTACAACGCCGGCAAGACCGTGCTCCTCACGTCGCTCATCAACCACCTCCAGGACCACGACGCCGACCGCTTCCCGCTCGGCGGCCCGGCAACGCGGCTGCGGAAGTTCACCGTGCTTCCGCCGGACGCGGGGTGGGAGCCGTTCAACTACACCGGCTGCCGCGACGCCCTCGTCCACGGCGGCCGCTGGCCGGCGAAGACCCGCGACCGGGCGCAGTACGTGTGCAAGTTCGAGCGGTCGGACTGGACGTTCAGCGACTGCCTGCTGAAGGTGTACGATCTGCCCGGCGAGCGGATCGCCGACGCCGGAATGCTCGGCCGGTCGTTCGCGGCGTGGTCGGAACATTTGCTCACCGTCATCGCCAACGACACCGCCTACCGCACAGCTTGTGCCCCGTTCCTGGCTGCGGCCGCCGAGCCCGGCGTGAAAGAAGCTGACCTGTTGCGTTCCTACCGCCTGTCGCTGGCGAACCTCATCCTGGGCTTCAAACCGCTGGTGAGTCCATCCACGTTCCTGCTCGACGTGAGCGGCCAGCCGGCGAAGCCCGCCACGCCCGAGGCGCTGGCCGACTCGCGCTTCTCCGGCCTCGCGGAAGGTTCGCAGTTCTGCCCGCTCCCGGCCGCCGTGCGCGCCGCGCGGCCGGACCTGGAGGTGCTCTTCGAGGGGAGGTTCAACGAGTACGTCGAGCGCGTGGTGCGGCCGGCGGTGGACGCGCTGAAGTCCTGCACGTCGCTCGTCGTGTTGATCGACGTGACGATGCTGCTCGCCGGCGGCGTCGGCATGTACGACGACAACCGGCTCATCCTGCGCGACCTGCTCGACGTTCTGAACCCCGGCGAGCACCCGGTCTTCGGCCCGATCGCCCGCGGGCTCAGCAAGGTGTTCCTGCCGCACCAGCTGCGGCCCGGCTGGATCACGCGACTGGCGTTCGTGGCCCCGAAGCTCGACCTGGTTCACCCGGCCGACCGCGACCGGATGCTCGGGCTGATGCGGCGGATGGTGGCCCGCTATGCCGACAACCGCGACGGACTGAGGTTCGACTTTTTCAACCTGGCGTCCGTGGTGTCCACGAAGCCGCTGCCGGCCGAGGACGGCAAGCGGTTCCTGGTCGGTGTGCCGCTGCGGGGCGCGGACGGGAAGAAACTGCCGCCCGGCCCCGAGCAGCGCTTCGGCGTGTCGGGCCTCCCCGACGACTGGCCGAACGACTGGGCCGCGGGGGCATTCTCGTTTCCCGAGGTGTACCCGCGGATGCCGGTTCGAAAGGACTACCCGCCGGAGCAGGTCAACCTCGACCGGTTGGCGACGTTCGTGATCGACTGATGCCGCCGGATTTTTTCCCGCGGCCGTGTCCAATCCGCGCGACCTCAACCGTCCGCACTCGTGAGCGGCGCCGACGCCCGGCGCCGCACCCCCGACGGAGTGCCCGCGATGCCCAAGTATCTGTTCATCTACCGCGGCCCGGCCGAGGACCCGAACGCCGCCCCGCCCGGCCCCGAGGACATGCAGAAGCTCCTCGCCGCGTGGGGCGCCTGGATCGACAAGTTCGCCAAAGTTGGCCTCATCACCGACCCCGGCGACGGCCTCCAGCCGACCGGCCGCGTCGTCCGCACGACCGGCGTCACCGACGGACCTTTCCTCGAAACCAAGGAAGTGCTGGGCGGCTACTCGATTATCACGGCCGACTCCTACGAGGCGGCCGTGGCGGTGGCCAAGGAGTGCCCGGCGGTCCTGCACGGGCCGGTGGAGGTGCGCGAACTGGCAGGGCTGTCGTGACCCCGGCGGGGCTGGCCGACCACGCCTTCCGGCATGAGTACGGGCGGCTGGTGGCCGGCCTCGTGCACCGCCTCGGCCCAGGTCGGTTGGACCAGGCCGAGGACGCGGTGCAAACGGCGCTACTGCGGGCGGTGCAGACGTGGCCGCGCCGCGGCGTACCCGACGACCCCGCGGCGTGGCTCCGCCGCGCGGCACGCAACGCAGCCGTGGACGCGCTGCGGCGTGAGGCGACAGCCGCCGACCGACGCGCCGAGGTGGCCGTCCCCGCGGCCGCGGTGTTCGAGCCGGACGATTCGCCGCTGGCGGAGGAGTCGTTGCGCCTCTTGTTCACCTGCTGCCACCCGGCTCTCTCGCCGGAGTCGCGGGTGGCGCTTGCCCTGAAGGTGGTGTGCGGGTTCGGCGTCGGCGAAATCGCCCGCGCGCTCCTCACGACTGACGCCGCGGTGCTGAAGCGTCTCACCCGCGCCCGCGACGCGCTGGCGGCCGCGGGGTTGACTGCCGACCCGGTGCCCCCCGCCGAGTTGGCCGACCGGCGGCCGGCGGTACTCGCGGTTCTCTACCTCGTGTTCAACGAGGGGTACCACGCTTCGCACGCCGACGCCCTGATTCGCCACGACTTGTGTGCCGAAGCCGTCCGCCAGGCTGACGCGCTGGCCCGCCACACCGACCTCGGCGCCCCAGCGGCCGAGGCACTCCTGGCGCTGATGCTGTTCCACGCCGCCCGCTTCCCCGCCCGGCAGGACGACCACGGTCGGCTCGTACTTCTGGAGCAGCAGGACCGGTCACTCTGGGACGCTGGCATGCTCCGTGCCGCGCGGGCGTGGCTGACGCGGTCGGCACGCGGTGACGAACTGACGACGTATCACCTGGAGGCGGCGATCGCCGCGGAACACTGTGCGGCGGCGACGTTCGCGGTGACCGACTGGCGGCGGATCGTCGAGCTGTACGACCGACTCTGCGGCCGCGACCCGTGCTGGCTGCACGTGCTGAACCGGGCAGTGGCCGTGGCCCACCTCCACGGCCCACAGGCCGGGCTGAGCGCGTTGCTGGCGGCGCGTTGCGAGGGGGCGGAGCGGTACAGTCATTGGCACGCGGCGCTCGGCGAGTTGCACCTCCGCTGCGGCGACACTGCGGCCGCACGACTCCACTTCGCCGAGGCGATGGCGATGGCCGGGAACGACCGCGAGCGTGAGTTCCTGCGCGCGAAGCAGAACACCGACTGATCGCCGCTACGGGATGTGAACGAATTCGTTCGTGTTGAACAACACGACGCACAGGTCGGCCAACGCCCGCATCCGTGCTGGGTCCGCCCCCAGGGGCAGCATTCCGTCGAGTCCGATGGGCAGTCGGGCACGGAGCCGGTCACGCACGGACGCCGTCTGATGACTCAGGAAGTCGTCTGCCGCCGCCCGCTCCGCCGCCGTGGGAATGCGACCCACCGTGCGACGGTACAACGCTCCCACCGGGTCCGGTTCGCCGGCCAACCGCAGGGCGAGTGCCTTACCTTGTTCCTGAACGAACGGGCCGTTCATCAGAATGAGCGCCTGCGGGGCGAACGTACTGACCGGCCGCACGGCGCACGAGTTCAGCGTGTCCGGCTGGTCGAACGCCTCGAGCACCGGAAGCCGGACGTTTCGCTTGTTGAACAGGTACACCGAACGGCGCGTGTGCTGCTTCACGTCCGGCGTCACCGGCCACAGCCCGTCCGGCTCACCCTCGGTGAAGATCAGGTCGTACACCTCCGGCTCCAACGGCACCTTGACCGACGGGCCGCCGAGCTGATGGTGAATCGTGCCGGCGGCGGCGAGAACGGAATCCCGTACCGCTTCCGCTTCGAGTCGCCGGCGCGGCATCCGGCTGAGAAGCTTGTTGTCCCAGTCGGCGGGGTGCGCCGCGGCCTGCGCCTGCCGGTACGTCGCCGACAACACCATCTGCCGGTGTAGGTGCTTCAGCGACCAGCGGTTCGTCACCAACTCGGTCGCCAGCCAGTCGAGCAGTTCGGGGTGCGAGGGGCGAGCCCCCTTGAGGCCGAAGTCGTTCGGCGTGGCGACGAGGCCGCGGCCGAAGTGGTGCTGCCACAGCCGGTTCACAATGACTCGTGCCGTCAGCGGGTGATCGGGTCGTGTCAGCCATCGGGCCAGGTCGGAGCGCGTTTTCGGGGCATCGGGCGTGGCCATCACGCGGAGGTACGCCGGCGGAGCGATTGCGAGCTTGCTCTTCGGGCTGCCGCGCTTCAAAACGTGCGTCTTCGCGTCGGCCTCAGTCGTTTTGATGGCCCATGCCGCGGCCGCCGGCTCGGGCGCCTTCGCGGCGAGGGCGTGAATCTGCTCCCGCAGCACCGCCCGCTTCGCGCGCTCGACCGGCGGCATGGCCGCGAGCACCTCGTCCCACGAAACGCGAACCAGCGTGCCGGCCTCGGACGCGAGCTTCTTCTGCTCGGCGGTCCGCTTCTCGGCCGGTGTGTCCAGCGCGTCTTTGTAGCGAGCCTCGAGTGCGGACCGCTTCTGGGCCGCAACCCTGGCTCGAACGGGCGCGTCTAGATCGGCAACCTGTTTCTTCAGCGGCGCGGCCTCCTTCTCGATCGCGTCAGCCTTCGACTTCCGGGACGCCCTCTCCTCGGCGGTGGCGAGGTCCACGTCGGTGTAGCGCGTGCCGCCGAAGAAGGCCTGAATACGGTAGTAGTCGCCGAGCGAGACGGGGTCGAATTTGTGGTCGTGGCAGCGGGCGCAGGCGAGTGTCAGCCCGAGGAACGCCGCCCCGACGCCGTTCACCATTTCCGTCAGCACCTCCTGCCGGAGTACGTCGGCGTCGAGGTTGCCGCTGACCATGTGAACGGGGCCGCAGCGGTGCATCCCCGTGGCGACCCACAACTCGGCGGCCTCTCGGGAGTCCTTCCCCGCCGCGAGTTCGTCGCCGGCCAGTTGCTCGGTCACGAACACGTCGTACGGCTTGTCGGCGTTCAGGCTGCGGATGACGTAGTCGCGGTAGCGCCAGGCGTGCGGTCGCTCGCCGTCCATCTCGTAGCCGTTGGTCTCGGCGAACCGCACCACGTCGAGCCAGTGCGTCGCCCACCGCTCCCCGTACCGCGGCGACGACAGCAGCCGGTCTACGAGCTTGGGATAGGCATCGGCGGCGTCGTCCGCCAGGAACGCGTCGACCTCCGCGGGCGTCGGCGGCAACCCGGTCAAGTCGAGGGTGACGCGGCGGACCAGCGTGAGTCGGTCTGCTTCAGGCGAGGGGGTGAGGCCTACCGCTTCAAGCTTCGCCAGCACGAAAGAGTCAACGGGTGTGCGGACCCAGCCCACAGCCTTGACGGCGGGGCGCTCGGGTCGGGCCGGGGCGCGGAACGCCCAGTGGGCCTTGTCGGCGGGCGTGAGTTCCGGGTCTTCGTAGATCGGGTCGGCGCCACGGACCGGGGCGAGGAGAATGCCGAGCGGCAGGATCAAAAGTGGCGACAGGCGGGGCATGTGTTCGGAACCACGGGCGGCGTGCGGGGCGGGTAGTAGAAGTGTACCCGGCCCGACGCCTCGCCCGCTACCACGCGTCTCACTCAACCCACCAGGCCGACGGGTGCCGGGCTGGAGGACCAGTCGAACGGCGGCTCGACCAGTTCCTCGTCCCCGCCGCGGTCGCGGAATACGTGCAGCACCCGCACGCGGCTCAGGTCGTCGAACTTCGGCTCCGGGTACACGTCCGAGCGGAACGGGTTACCCGGCTCGTAGTCGTGAATCATCACCCGGACCTTCGGCAGGCCGCGGAAGTGGTGCTCCTCCGCGTACCGCATGCCGCCGTGGACGTCGTACAGTTCCATCAGCACGCGGATCACCTTTTCCAGCTTACGATAGCCGACGCCGTCCTCCACGAAGAACATGTCCACCCGCGTGGCCCGAAGTACGCCGTGCAGGTGCTGTCGGCAGCGGACCGGGAGAACGCGCGCGTACGGCGGGCCGACCAGCGGCGGGGCCGCCTCCTCGCCGCCGTCGGCGTCGTCGCGGCCGAGGCACTCGATGAACCACCAGTGCGGTGCGAACCAGAACCCGCCTCCGCCCGGCCCCTTGAACGCACTCGCGCGTCGGAATAGCTTGCCGACGCCGCGGAAGAAGTGCCGGCGCAGCTGGATCTCGTCTCGCCGCGCGATCCGGTCACGAACCGTGTCGCCGTCCAGGTCGGCGACGCAGACGCGGAGCGGCCACCGCGGGTCGAACTCGGTCGCCTCGGATTTCTCGGCCGACACGAGTTCCAAACCCGCCGTCGCGCCGTCACCGGTCATTGCGCGGAACCCCCACTGCCGGACGCGAGCCGCAGCCGACCTCCGCTCCGCCGCGTTACCACCGACCAACGACACGGCCGGGCGTGTGCGGCGCGCCGGGTCGGAACGGGCTGCCGAGCCGAGCCAGT
Organism: Gemmataceae bacterium; assembly: GCA_046350095.1. Taxonomy (GTDB): domain Bacteria; phylum Planctomycetota; class Planctomycetia; order Gemmatales; family Gemmataceae; genus Urbifossiella. The sequence continues at coordinate 147,691 of JAXMBA010000004.1, read as the reverse complement.
ACACGCCGACGAGTACCAGGCCGGGGACGAGCCACGCAGTCATGGCGCCGAACAGCGCGGTCACCGCCATCGCATCCTCGCCCCCGCTGAGCCGGCCGCCGCACGCGGTCAGCAGCAGGTTGAACATCACCACCGCCGCGAGCCCGACGACCAGAGCCATGACCCGGTGCAGCGGCATCGCGTAGACCGGCGTCCCCGGGGCGGAACGCCAGAGGATCGCCGCCCCGTCACCACCCGGAAGGGAGTAGGCGACCGCCGCCACGGCGGCGACTGCGGCGCAGACGCCGAGCACGGCCGTGGGTGGCACGAGCCACGCCACGACCGAGGCCAGCACGGCGTAGCCGACGACTGCAGCGAGTTCGGCCCCGCGACGGTCGGTCTCGCCGGCCCACCCGCGCACCCAGCGGTCGATCACCGTCACGGGCACGAACACGCCGACGAGCGTGCAGAGGAGTAGCGATCCCCAGAGGAGCAGCAGCGCGGCGAGGTAGAGCACGTAGGAGGAGTACTGGCCGACGACACGCCACCCGTTCGGGAAGAGTGCCCACGCTAACCCGGCGAGCGCGCCCCACGCGGCGAGAGCGGCGAGGATCGCCCACACGAGTGGCGGCGTGCGGCGCGGGTACGGCGGGGTGCCGCGAAGATCGAAACCGTGGTCGTACCGGAAGCCGGCGGCGGACGCGCCGAGGCGGCGGCCCCAACCGAGAGCGGTCTGCACGCACGTGAGCGGTTCGCGGCGGTGCCGCACCGCCACGGCCGCGCCGAGCGCAAGCAGGGCGAACGCAGCAAACCCGTCGTGGGCGTCGTTTGAGGCATGCCGGCCGGCGACTTCGAGCCCGGCCAGGCTCCCGACTACGACGAGCGTGAACCACCAGCCGGTCAGCGCGAGCCGGGAGTCGCGGAGCAGAGACGAGGCGAGGAGCTTCATGTCCGTATTTCACCACACCGCGGGCGGCTCGCCACCCGGCCGGATAAATCCGCACCCCACGGACCGACGGGCGCACGTCATTCTACCCGCACGACCGGCACACTTCAGCACCCCGGATCAGGATTTCGGCCCGGTTCCGCTCAAGCCGAGGTCCCTCAGCACCGTGGGGCGGAGTTCCCCGGCCAGGAACACCGACCCGGTGACGCACACGAGGACGTCCTCCTCCACGGCGGCCGTCCGGGCTACTTCCCAGGCGTCTGCGGCCGTGGCGTGGAGCGCGTACGCCGCCGCCGGCGCGACCGACGCGAGCAGTCGTGCCGATTCTTCCGGCGGCAGGCACCGCAGGTTGTTGCCGTACCTCGTCAGGTGGAAGCGGTCGAAATAGCGGGCGAGCACTCGCAGGATGTCGGCGACTGGCTTGTCCGACGACACTGCGAACACGACTGCCTTCGTCCGCACCAGCGGGAAAGCCTCGGCCAGTGTTCGCACCAGCGCCTCGGCGCTCGGCACGTTGTGAGCCGTGTCGATCACGACGACCGGCGATCGGCCCACGACCTCCACGCGCCCCGGCCACACGACGGTCGCCAGCCCCGCAGTGACGGCCGCGGGTGGGACGTGGAGCCCGCTGTCGCGCAAGCGATCCACGACGGCCACGGCCAGAGCCGCGTTGTGCGCCTGGTGCTCGCCGAGCAGTGCGAGCGGATTCGGGCCGTGGGTTCCTCGAGGGGTTGACACCGTCACCGCAGACGAGCCGCCGCCCGCAGGGGGTCGGTAGTCGAAGCTGAATTCCACCCCACACTCCCAGAGCGGTGCCGCCAGCCCCGCGGCCACACTCCGCACCACGTCACGCGGCCCGGGCTCGGTCACGCCGCTCACCACTGGTACATTCGGCTTGATGATGCCGGCTTTCTGGTACGAGACAGCCTCAAGCGTGCTGCCGAGCTGGGCCGTGTGGTCGAGCCCGACCGACGTGACGACCGACACCAGCGGCCGGCACACGTTCGTGCTGTCGAACCGGCCGCCGAGGCCGACCTCAATCACTGCCACGTCGCAGCGGCGGTACGCGAAGTGGAGGAAGCCGAGCGCCGTGCCGATCTCGAAGAACGTCGGCGGCGGGAAGCCGTCGGCGTCCATCGCGGCTACCGCGGGGGCCAACTCCGTCATCCGCGCCGCGAGTTCGGTTTCGGTGATGACGGCGTTATCGACCTGGATGCGCTCGCGCACGTCAGTGAGGTGCGGTGAGGTGAACAGCCCGACGCGGTAGCCGGCCGCCCTCAGCACGGCCGCGAGCATGGCCGAGGTGGAGCCTTTCCCCTTCGTGCCGGTAACGTGGACGAGGCGGACGCGCTCGTGCGGGTCGCCGAGGCGGCGGAGCAGGGCGCGCATCCGCTCCAGCTTCAGATCGGTCGGGTGCGCCGCCCGGACCTCGTAGTTGACCCGGGCGTACCAGAACGCCAGAGCCTCGGGGTAGGTCATGCGGCCGCGCGGGGGTGAACGACGAAAGCCCGGGGACGGCCGTCCCCGGGCTTTGGGGTGTTGTACCCTCCACCCCATTCTAACGGGCCGGCGTCAGCCGACCACTGGCATGCACACCTGCTCCAGCAGCTTCTCGCACCGCTCCTGGATCACGTCCGCGAGGTTCGGCAGGGGCGCCCCCTCCGGCAGCGCCTCGCGGACCGCGGCGATCCACCGCGGGAAGCTGTACACCTGGGCCAGCCCGTCGAGCGCCGCCGGCTCCAGTCGGGCGTGCTTGCCGGCCCGTTCGGCCTCGGCCCACAGCGACTTGCTCTTTCCGGTCATCCCCAGGTCGTCCTCCGGCCGAAGCAGGATGAGGTGATCGACGACCGTCGGCCGGGTGTCCATCGCGCCGAGCTTCACCTCCAGGTCCTTCGGCTTGCCGGCCCCGCGCGACAGGAACAGGCCGACGCCCACCTTCCACGGCTGGCCGTCCTTGCAGGCCCAGTGAGCGAGCGTGACCATGCCGTACGTCGGGTGGTCGCCGAAGCTCCACTCCGGCACGACGTGCTGGAGCCGCCACGGGCCAACTTTTACGCCGTGCTCGTGGCACGCGACCAGGAACGCCCCCAGACCCGCCTGTAACTCGCGCGTCGCGCCTGTCAGTGCGCCGTCTGGCTCGAGCTTTCGCCGGGCCGCCCGCTGCTCTTGATCCCACAACTCGACCAGCGCCGCGTGCGACAGGACGGAGGATCGCCCCGGAGCCTCGACGGTCGGGGTCGGTTCGGCGACCACGGGAACGGCCGGCTCCGGCGGCAGCGCGGCGACGGGATCGGCGGGGACGTGGATGATGTCGACGGCACCGACGCGGTAGTCGTCGTCGTCGTGCCCGAGGAGTTGGGCCAACCGGTTGAGCGTGCCACGGTCGAGGCCGCCGTACGAGAGCGGGGCCGGCGCTGTGAGCGCCGGCGGCTCCGCGGCGGGAACGCGGTTCACCGGCGTTTCCGGCTCGTCGTACAACTGCGAGACGCCGTTCGCGCGTGCGCCGCGCGGCCCGGTCTGCACGTCGTCCGGTCCGTACACGACGTGATCGAACAGGTGGCGAAACTGCTGCAGCATGTCGCGCAACGTCGGCTCGGTGGCCGCCACCCGGGCGATTTCACCTTCCGCGAACGGCGTGACATCGGAGTCGGCCTCGCCCTCCGGGAGTTCGTCGAGCACCGGCCGCAGCCGAGCCTCTACCACGCGCCGCACGAGCCCGCCGTCCGGTGCCTCCAGGCGGATGGCCTTCACGGTGCCGTGCTTCGGAACGTGGACGGGGTTGTTGAGGCGGTCCTGGATGTAGCCGTCGAGGCTCGGGACGAAGCGGTTCCACAGGCCGCGTTCGGCGAAAATCAGGAACAACAGCCCGTCCACCTGGTGCATCACCTGCACGATGCCGGCGAAGAACGCCTCGGCGGTCTTGTGGGCGTCGTCGCTGCGGCGCGCGAGAAGTAGGTCTTCGAGCTGGTCGAACGCGACGACGACCGGCGTCTTGAGGCTGCGGAACAGCTCCGCTAGCACCTTGAACAGTGCCAACACCAAATCCTGCCGGGTCGGGCGGACCTGGAACTCGAGCTCGGCGAATCCGAAAGTCAGGAAGTTCGCCAGCTCCGCCTCGTCCTTCAGGAGGGTGGCGCGGGCGAAACCGGTCAGAATGTGCCGCCGCATCAGCCCGGCGGTGTTGTGCGCCTCCGTGCGGCCGACGTGGGCGGCGAGCAGGTCGAACGCCCGCTGCGCCGTCAGCCCGGCGTCGGCCAGCGCCTGCGGCAGGGGTGTCGGCATGCGGGCGAAATTGGAGTAGCCGCTGAGGTTTTCCGCAAGCCACTCCGATCGCTCCTGGGCCTGCTGCGCCCCGAGTCCGAGCCGCCGCGCCCACCGCCCGAGCCCGGGCGGCGGGAACAGCTCCACCTTGTCGCCCGGGCTCAGGTCGCGGAGGGCGACGCCGAGCTGCCGGCGGACCAGCTGCTCGCCCACCTGGTCGAGCGGCCGCACGCCCTTCTGCTTCCCGCCGCCCAGGAGCGTGTCGATGATCTGGAACAAGAGGTATTCGAGGAAGTCGGTGTCCTTTTGGTACACGCCCGGGGTGACCAGCAACTGCCACGCACCGCCGACGCCGTGCTTGATGCTGTGGAGGAGGTGCGTCTTGCCGGCCCCCTTGTTGCCGAGGACCGGGACCACCTCGGAGTGCGCCGTGGGGTCGTAGCGGTACAGGTCGATGATGGCGTGGAGCAGGTCGCGCTCGGGCGCGAACAGTTCGGGGACGTGGTAGCGGGCGCAGACCTCGTCGTCCGGGTTACGGGCGAAGTAGTTGCGGAACGGGTTGCCGGCGCGCTTCAGCACGTCCCGGGCGCGGTCGGTGAGCAGGCGGTCGGCAGTGGTGGCGGTCATCCGGGTCCCTCCGGGTGTCAGACGGCGGCCGCGAGCCGGTCGGCCCGGCGCATCACCGTGTCCGTGCGAATCGAGGCGTAATACGCGACCCCGTGGCCGACGAGCAAGGCGAACGCCGGCTCCGGCAGGGCGTACAGCGGGCCCGTCCACGGGTGGAGGTACACGGCCCCGCCGTCGTGGAGCTTGCGGAGGGCGTCGTGGAACGCGCCGATGCTCGGAGCGCCGGAGCGGCGGTACAGGTCGGGAAGTGAGCAGTCCTCGCCGGCTGTCGCGGCCCAGTCTGCCAGGCCTCCCAGGAGCGCGTCCACGAGATCGGTAGGGGGCGGGTTCGTCGGTTCAGGTGTGACGCGGTTGGTAGTCACTTTCGGGAGTACACGCGCGACCGCTTCGCGGAGGCCGACGAGGCTGTCGGCCATCCGCCGTGTGGTGGCGACAAGGTCGTTCACCTCGCCCTGCCGGGCCTCCAGTACGCGGACGAAGTCTTCGAGCACCTGCTTGGGGTTCGCGGCCGCGAGGAGGAACGCCCACCCGGCGTCGGTAAGGGTGTAGATCTTCGCTCGGGCGTCGGTCGGCTTCAGGAGCCCGTCGGCGACCGCTTTCTGGGCTGCAGTTTTGCCCGCGGGATTCGCCGGGAATAGCCCGGGCTCAGCCTTCGACGCGACGAGCGGCACGCCGGCCGGGTCGGCCGCGGCCCGGCTGAGGGCTTCGACGATCTGATGAGTGAGCTTGTCGGCCACGGTCCGCTTCCGTGCAGGGCTGGGCCGGCATCGTACGCCGGCCCGTCCCGCCCGTGCAAGCCCGAGACGTTACCCGATCAGGGGCGTCCCCGGTGGCAACTCGGGGCGGCGCTCCTCCCACTCGCGGCGGACCTCGCGCAGGCCGACGGCGCACACCTCGAATTGCTCGCTCAGGCGACGGAACAACTCGGCCTCGTCGGGGGCGCGGTCTGCGGCGATGCGGCTCTTCATCAGGTAGCCACGCTTGCCCTGGACGGTGTAGTCCACCAGCGCGTCGCGGGCACCGCGGCCGCGGTTCAGCGTCTCGGGATAGACGCCGGTCCAGAACAGCGCGAAGTCGCCGACGTGGCGGTAGAATTCGCCCTGCGTCCGGCCGGTCGGGAGTTGCTCCGCCTCCAGGACCATGCCGACGAGCTCGGTTAGTGGTCGGCCGTCCGAGCCGGGGAGGCGGTGGACGGCGTCGAGGTGTACGAACCGCGACAACAGCGCCGAGAGATAATCGGTCAGGGGCGGGTCGGCGACGCCGAGGTGGGAGAAGAAGGCGTGCTCGGTCAGCCCGGCGAACAGCCGCCGGAGCGGGTGTCCCGCGGGAGGTTCCCACATAGCAACGTGTCCTCGATACGACTCCTGGGAAATGACCGGGGCGGTCGGCCACCGGTATTCTAGCGCACACCGCTTACGAAAGATGCGGTTGAGCGTCTAGATCAGAATCGGATTTTTCCCGGAAGCCGTCCCGAGGTGCCGGTCCCGCCGTGTCTGCCGACGCGGACCGGACCGCCCGACTCCGTCATACCGACAGCAATTGCCGCGCCTCGCTGAGGCCCGGGGCCGGGTAGCCGTAGGCACTCGCGGTCACCCGGGCCAACGCCACGAGTTGCCGCCACTTGAACGCCGGGCGGGCTGCGGCGAACTCCTCGGTCACCGTGCGGTAATACTTCTCGGCGTGCAGCGCGCCGTCCTCCGAGACGGCGTAGCCGCGTAGGAGCGCGAACACGTCCCGGGCCGCGGCCGGATTCGTCTCGCCGATCCGGTATACCAGGGCCGCCGAACGTGCCTGGTTCCTCTCGCGCACGGCCCCGTCCAACTCGCGAAGGAGGGCGTCGGCGGCGACGCCACGGACCGTGTCGAGGTGCTCCGGCCGCGGGTACGGCGTCCACGTCAAGAACTCGGCGCGGGCGGTGCGGTCGCGCGCGAGCTGGTAGCCGGCGAGGATCAGACTCGTGACCGTCGTGCGGCGGCCGCCGGAGCGGGCGATCGTCCGCCAGGCGTGCGTCGAGTCGCAGGAGTGAACGCCGACCGAGTCGCCGTGGCAGCTGCCGGCGGGCTTGCCCGTCGACGCCCACTGCGCCGGCCGGCCGTCGTCGCGCAGCACGAGTTGGTTCGACGCCAGCGCCAGCGCCTCGCCGATCGCGCCCGGGACGATCCCCTCGGCCAGCGCGCCGCCGACCGCGTCGGCGGCCTGGGCCGGGGTGGCGCGGAAGATCGTGTCGGCGAACCGCTCGACCCAGCCGTCGTCGGGGACGCGCGTCCCGGGGGTCGCGGCCAGGAGGCGGTGCTGGTCGAGCACCTTGGGCAGCGTGGCACGGATCTCCTGGTTGTGGACCGCGGTGTTGGCGTTCCGCTCGTTCTTCACGCAGTAGTGCACCGACTGCCGCAGCAGGGTGTGCGCCCGCTCCCGGCCGACGAAGTCGATCAGGTCGATCGACCGCGACACCATCACCGTGCGGTGGACCTCGGCGGCGTCGTCCACCATCATCATCAGGCCGTCCACGGCGTCCGGGACTGACCCGGCGGCGACGGCGGCGAAGGCGCGCTCGGCACCGTCCATGTCCTTCTGCCGGGCCAGCTCGCGGAGTCGCTCGCCGCTCGCCTCGCCGGCGGCCGTCACCGGCTTCAGCACCTCGGCGCGCGGGCCGCCCACCTCCCCGAGCCGCGTCGCGTTCCGGTACAGCACCTTCAGCACGGCCAGCGGCCGCTTCTTGGCGTCGGGCTCCTCCGAGGCCATGTGGAACGACGGGGTGAGGGCCATCATCGTGTGGAAGCCGACGTAGTCCTCGCCGCCGAAGGCGCGGACGTTCGCCAGGGCCGCGGCGGCGACCAGCCGGCGGAGGTCGGTGCCGGTCTTGAGCTTCTCGATCGCCCCCGGCAGGATGCGGTCGGCGGGCGTCTCGTGGATGAAGTTCACGAGCGGGTCGAGGTCGCCGAACGTGAGCCGGCCGGGCTCGTCCTGCGCCCAGGCGGCGCCGAGTCCGAGCTCGGTGGCGACGCCCGTGCCCAGGGTGGCGAGGAACATCCCGCGGCCGATGTCGGAGAGCGCTTTGCGGCGACTCGGACGGAACATGACACCCTCGGGGAGGGAGAGGGGGCCGCCCGCGAGTGGGCGGCCGGGGTGGGGAGCGCGGGCGATGGATGAAGCCTACCGCGGGCCGAACCCACGTGCAAGCGTCGAACTCAGCCGACGGGGTCGAGCCCGCGAAGGCTCGAGGTGCCCGAACCGAACCGTTCCGCGGGCACGCCGAGGCGCTGGAGCACGGACACGAACAGGTTGCCGAGTGGCGGTCCGTTGGCGGGGTCGAACGCGAGGTGCTGGCCGTGGCGGAAGCCGCCGCCGGCGACGAGTACTGGCAGGTTCCGCACCGCGTGAGTGGCCGCGTTGCCGAGGTTGCTGCTGAAGAACACGGTGGTTCGGTCGAGGAGCGTCCCCCCGTCCTCGCGCGTGGCCTTCAGTTTGGCCAGGAAGTCGGCGAGCGCCTTCATCTTTTCCAGCTCCACGGTGCGGAGCTGGGCGATCTTCGCCGGGTCCTGCCCGTGGTGCGAGAGGTCGTGGTGGCCGAACGAAACGCCGGCGATCGGCGGCACGAGGCTTGTACCCAGCATCAGCATGGTGACCAGGCGCGTCGAATCGGTCTGCAGCGCGAGGTGGATGAGGTCGAGGAGCGAGCGCGTCTTGCCGACGAGGTCCGCGGGGTTGAGGACGTTTTGCGGCGGGCGGGCGTCCACCTTGGGCTTCGGCCGGCGCGACCACTCCTCGGCGCGGGCGAGCCGGCGTTCCAACTCGCGGACACTCGTGAAGTACTCGTCGAGCTTGTCGCGGTCGGCGGCACCGAGGGCGGGGCGCATGTCGGCGGCCTGGTCGCGGACGGCGTCCAGCACGCTGCGGCCGTCGCGGAGCCGGCGCGCCTGGTTCGCCACCTCGTCGGGCCGGCCGTCGAGGAACAGGCGGGCGAAAACGGCGGCCGGGTACAGGTCGGGCGGCACGAGCGCCCCGGTCCGTGTCCACGACAGGCCGAACCCCTCAGCCGAGAGCGCCAGGCTCGGGAAGCGTGTCTCCCCGCTGACGTGCTCGGCGGCGAGCTGGTCCACGGAGATCGAGTTGCGGAACCCCGCCCGCCGCTCGGGATGTGGGGCGCAGGTGAGGAAGCTGAAGATCGAGTCGTGCGACGGCCCCACGTCGGGGTGCGCCAGGCCCGAAACGACGGTAAAGTCGTTGCGTAGGTCGAGGAGCGGTTCGAGGTACGGCGTGAGGGCGTAGTCGCGTCCCGTGGCCGCGGGGAAGAAGAACGGCGCGTGCAGGCCGAGCGGGGCGCAGATGAAGACGGCCCGGCGCGGGACGGAGGCGGCGGGCTGGGCGAAGGCGTCGAGCCGCGGCAGGGCGAGGGCGACGCCGGCGGCCTTCAGAAACGTGCGGCGCGTGCGGCGGGCGGTGTGCATCACTTCTCCCGGAACAGCTTGCTCTGCACGATTGCGTGAATCAGCGAGCGGAGGCCGTACCCCTTCACGCGTGCCCGCGCGACGATCGCGTCCACCTCGGCGCGGTCGGTCTGTTCGGGCGGTCCGCCGGTGCCGTAGGTGATCAGCTTCATCGCCAGCGCCCGAGCGATCTGATCCTTGTCACGGAGCAGGAGCCGCTTCAGTTCGTCGACGTCGGCGAAGCTCGCGCCGTCCGGCAAAACGTCAGACGGGTCCACCCGCGGGCCGTGGAGGTACGGCATCCGCCGGCCGTCGATCGTGACGGGCTGGCCGCGGCCGGTCGTGCGGTAGAACTCGCGGTAGCCGCCGATCACGTCGAAGCTTTCGAGCGCGAACCCCGCCGGGTCGATCTTCGCGTGGCACGCGGCGCAGGTGGCCGCCGAGCGGTGCTTCGCCAGTTGCTCGCGGATCGTCGTGGCGCCGCGGGTGTCGGGCTCCACGGCCGGGATGTCCGGCGGCGGCTTCGGCGGCGGCACGCCGAGGACGCGATCCGACACCCAGGCCCCGCGGGCCACCGGGCTCGTGCTCGTCCCGTTCGCCGTCACCTTCAGCACCGCGGCCATCGTCAACACGCCGCCGCGGTGGCTCGTCGTCGGCAGGCGGACGCGGCGGAAGTCCCAGCCGTCCACGCCGGGGACCCCGTAGTGGCGCGCGAGGCGGGCGTTGAGCAGCGTGAACTCCGACGCCACGAGGTTGGTCAGCGGCAGGTCGTCGGCGAGGACCGCGGCGAAGAACAGTTCGGCCTCGCGCTGCATCGCTACGCGGAGGGCGTGGTCGTACTCGGGATAGAGGAGGTGGCTCGGCTCGGTGAAGTCGAGGTCACGCAGGCCGAGCCACTGGCCGACGAAGCTCTCGACGAACGCCGCCGAGCCCGGGCTGCGGATCAGCCGGTCGGACTGTTCGCGGAGCACTGCGGCGCTGCCGAGTTTTCCGGACGCGGCGACGGCGAGCAACTCGGCGTCGGGGGCGGTGCTCGTGAGAAAGTACGACAGCCGGGCCGCGAGGGCGAGGTCGTCCAGTCGGCCCGGTTGCTCGCGGAGGTAGAGGAAGCCTGGCGAACACAGCACGCCCGCGAACCCGGCCCGGACCGCCTGCTCGAACGACGCCCCCTCCGTCAACCGCCGCCTCGCCAGCGTGACGAACGGCCGCACGTCGGCGTCGGTGGCGGGCCGGCGGAACGCGCGGCCGGCGAACTCAAGGATCAGACGTTCGGCGTCGGCCTCGGGTGCCTTCGACACGACCTCGAGCCGGTCGCGCCGGGTCGGCATCGGAGCCCGGGCCAACTCACCGAACAAACGGCGGTGGCTCGCCGGCGGCCAACTCTCGTGCAGCGGCCCCTCGACCTCGACATGATGGATCAGCAACCCCGGGCCGTCGTAGGTGTCCGCGCCGACCTTGTGGACCGCCTGCGCCGACGCGAGGCCGTGGGGGAGGATGCGAATCGTACTGCGGGCCTCGAGCGCCTCGGTGAACTCGACCGTCACCGCCTTCCCGGGCGGGGCGTCGAAGTAGCCGACGTGGCGGTTCTTCGTCCCCATCAACATCGGCCCGGCGTCCACCCGGAAGGCGACCGGCTTGTCCGTCTGCACCGCGGAGGCCGTGATACGGAACTGGTAGCGGCCGCGGTCGGGCGGGTAGAACTGGCTCGACGTGATCGCCTGCCACGGCGACGAGCTAAACATCACCAGCCCGTCGTCGGTGTGGCGGAACACCTTCTCGGTCGTCACCTTGACGTGCCGCTCGTCCTTGAAGCTGTATCTCCTGGCGATCCGCGCGGGCGCCTTCGGATTGTTGCTGACCGCCACCGCGAGCGCCGCCTCGGCCGCGTCGAGGTAGCGCTCCATCAGAAACGACGAGACGTGCTGGCCGCCGCTGTTGGTGTCGAAGCCGTTCGTCGCGGTGTCGGGCGGGAGATACTCGCGCAGGTCGAGCTCGACGCCGAGGAGGTCGCAGACGGTCCGCTCGTACTCGACTCGGTTCAGCCGCCGGAGCGGCACGCGACCCATCGCGGCGCGGCGGGCGGCGTCGGCCTTCTCCACCTGCTCCACGAACGTCTTGGTCTCCGCGGCCGGGGGGCGCGGACGGCCGTCGGGCGGCATCTCGCCGGTACGGACGCGCTCCGCTGCGTCGCGCCAGCGCTCGCGGTTAGCGGCGTCGGCGTAATCGGATGTCAGCCGATCGGCACGGAAGCCGCCCTTCGCCTTGTCGCCGGCGTGGCAGCCGAGGCAGTGGCGCGCCAGGAACGGGCTCGTCGGGTCCGGCTGGGAGAAAGCCGGGCGCGCCAGCAGCAGCACGAGAGCGGCCGCCACTACGCGGCGGGGGACAGACATGAAGCGGCCCGGGCGGGCGGGGGTGGGACTTATTTTTAGGTGATTAGCAAAATTCTAGGGCACAGTTTGGGTCGGAATGGTGGGCCGGATCATGCGGTCGTACAGGAGGTCCATCAGATGTTCCCCGCGGTGGTTGTACCGGAACTCGTACTCGGCCAGGTACAGCGGGAAGTTCCCCGGGTCCACCCCGTGGACGTGCCGGTACAGCCGCTTGGCGAAACTCCAGAACCCCTCGATCCCGTTGATGTGCGCCCGCCCCACGGCGAACGCCTCCTGGTGGTTGACCGGGACGTGCTTGCCGTGCCGCTGGACATCGTTGTAGCTGGTGAACTCGTCGGTGTAGAACACCGACCCCTTGACCGTGGCCGCCTCGATCTTGGCCATCAGGGTCTCCTTCTTGCAGTCCGGGACGGCCACCGTGTACACCCGCCCGGCCCGCTCCAGGATGCCGAACACCGCGACCTTCCCGCCCGCCCCGCGGCCCCGCTTCCCCTTCCGCTTGCCCCCGAAGTACGACTCGTCGAGCTCCAGCTCGCCGAGCAGCGGTCGCTTCTCGTCGTCGGTCACGGCCTGGAGGGTGAGGCGGAACCGGGTGTACGCGGCGTAGGCCGTCGGGTAGCTGCACCGGACCACCCGGGCGGCGTGGTGGGCGGTCGTGCGGAGGGCGAACGCGCGGAGCAACTCCCACTCCGCCTTGCGCCGGTGGTAGCTCCACTTGGCCCGACACCCGGGGCACTGCCGCTGCCGCCCGGAGCTCCCGTGGGTGGCCCGGTGGCACCACCAACAAAGCTGACCGATCAGATGCCGTTCGTACTCTTCGAGGGTCATGGCAGCAGCCTATCTGCTGCCCTAGAATTTTGCTAATCACCTATTTTTATTATGCCCACCCGCAGCGCCGCCCGCCAGCGAAACCCGGGGGTCACTTCCCCAGGATGTTCAGCACCGCGAGGCTCATCGACCGCACGCCGGTCCGGATACTCGGTTCCGGCAGAGGGGCGTAGGCGTCGGTGTGCATCCCCGGGAGTGGCGCGGCCCCAGGCTGCTGCGCGGCCGCGTACTTCTCCTCCGCCACGGTGCCCAGGAAGAACATGAAGATCGGCGTATTCCCCGTCGAGAGCCGCCCGAAGTCCTCGGCCCCCATCATCGCCGGCCGCGACTTCACGTTCGCCTCGCCGAGTGCCGCACGTAACACCGCCCCCGTCCGCCGGGCGAGCGGCACGTCGTTGTACGTCGCCGGCGTGTACTCCTCGAGATTCACGCGCACTTCCGGGTCGGGGGCGCGGGCTCCGGTGGCCGCGGCCCGGGTCAAGCGGTCGATCGCCTTCAGCACGTCGTCTCGCGTCTGCGGCGTTGTGGTGCGCACGGTCAGCTGTAGCCGCACCTCGTTCGGGATGATGTTGTGCTTCGTGCCGCCGTGGATCGAGCCGACTGTGATGACCACCGGGTCGAACGGGTTCCGCTCCCGGCTCACAATCGTCTGGAGGTCCAGAATGATCCGCGCCGCCAGCACCACGGGGTCGATCGTGTGGTGCGGCGCCGCCCCGTGCCCGCCGCGGCCCTTCACGATAATGTCCACGCTGTCCGAGTTGGCGAGCGCCAGCCCTTCCGAGTAGGAGACGACGCCGGCCGGCTGGTGCGGGTCGGAGTGCAGTGCGAGGCACACGTCCGGTTTCGGGAAGCGGCGGTACAGGCCGTCGTCGAGCATCATGCGGGCGCCGGCGACGATCTCCTCCGCGGGCTGTGCGATCATTATGAGAGTGCCGCTCCAGTGGTCTTTCATCCCGGCCAGCACGCGGGCGGCGCCGACCCAGCACGTCATGTGGACGTCGTGGCCGCAGGCGTGCATGACCCCGACCTCGGTACCGCTGCGGTCCTTCATCCTCACGCGGCTGGCGTAGGGGAGGCCGGTCTGCTCGGTCACTGGCAGTGCGTCCATGTCGGTGCGGACCAGTACCACCGGCCCGGGGCCGTTGTTCAGCACCGCCACGACGCCGTTGCCACCGACCTTCTCCGTCACGTCGAAGCCGAGCTTCCGCACCTCGTCCGCCAGCCGGGCCGCGGTCTTCAGCTCCATCAGCGACAGCTCGGGGTTGGCGTGCAAATGCTGGTACAGTGCGACGAGCTCCTTTGTTTCCACGTCGAGCCGGCCGTCAATTGCCTTGAGCCGCTCCCGAACCCACGCCGCGGGGCGTTCGGGTGCGGGTTCCGTGGGCTGTTTCTGGCCGTCGCGTGGACCGTGCTGGGAACCGGACACGGCGAGCGCCGACAGTAGCAGGGGAAGCACGGCAATCCGGGGTGTGAACATGTCCGACCTTTCGGCGTGTGAGGGCAGGGCGGGCGGCATGGGGGTGAGAGGGGTAAGTCCGGGGAATTCGGGAGTTTTCGGCAAATGGACCCGCTCGGCAGGCGTATAGTACGGTAGTCGTTTCACCGCCTCTCGGCGTCGCCCCCGGCCGTGCTTCGCCCCTTCGCCGGCCCGGTTTCGCATCGAGATTTCGGTCCGCGACCAATCACACCCGTGTCGGCCGAGCGCCGCCACGCACCCGGAGTACGCACCCATGGCATCCAAGGGTTTGACCGTTCAACAGCGTAAGTCGATCTTCAGTGCCCTCGTTGCGGCCCAAGACCAACAGCCGGGGAACGTCCCCGAGTCGAAGAAGAAGGTGGCCGCCGAGTTCCACATCAGCCGCGAGCAACTCGACCTCATCGAGAAGGAAGGCGTCGACAAGGACTGGCCGCCGTTGGACAGCTGAGTCATTCAACGGCCGCGGAGCCACCCGACCAGGAACAATGCCAGCGCCGCGGCCAGGAACCACACCGCCCGGTCCTTTGGCTGCGGCACCGAATCTTCGGACACCGTCCGGCTCGGGTTCGGCTCCACCGCCGCCCGGAAGAACTCACCCAATCTGGGGGTTTCCTTCCGGGCGCCGACGTACGTGCCCCCCGTCTCCGCGGCGATCTGCCGCAGTGGCTCCTCCACCAACCGCGTCCGCACCCAGTCCGGCGGGAGATCTTCGCGCGGCTGAAACTCCAGCGGTTCGCCTTCGAGAAAGATGGGCACGCCGGCCTCGCTCGGGTCGCCGATACCGACGGTGTGAACCGGAATCGACTGCGCGCGGGCCGCGTCCGAGCCGCGGCGCCACTCCAGGTCCGTTGTGCCGACGGGGTCATCGCCGTCGGACACGAGGATGACGTCCTGCGCCCCGGGGAAACGCGGGTCGTGCGTCGCCAGGGCGAGGAGTAGGGCGGCACCGATGCGCGTACCAGATGTCGCGTCCGGCGCGGGTCGGACGTCCGGCGGCAGGTGCCTGCCGTCGATCTCGTCCAGGACTGCTGTGGCGTGGTCGTAGTCGGTGGTGAGCGGCACTAGCACCTTCGGGCGGGCCGCGAACACGACCACGGCGACGCGGTGACCGCCGCGGCGGCGGAGCACGTCGATCAGGTCGTGCAGGCCGTTCCGGCCTGCCTCCCAGCGAGTAATGCCTGTCGAAAGGTCGGTCGCCAACATGCTGCGGCTCAGGTCGAGGACCAGCACCACGTCGCGGCCGACGGCGATCCCGGATTCCTCGCTCCGACCCCAGCGCGGCCCGGCGAGCCCGAGCACGAGAGCGGCCCATGCCACCGGGTACGCCAGCCCGACCCAGCGGCGGACGACGCGCGGCCGCGTCAGCAGGCCGGCCACGGCGGCGGGGCGGCCGACCGCGTCGGACTCGCGCCGGCGGCGGCGAGCGGCGTGGGCGTTCAGCAGTGCGAACACGGGCAGTACGAGCAGCGCGAGCAACAACTCGGGCCGCGCGAAGCGTACGGCAAGCAGGAACTCGCGGGCGTCGGCGAGGAAGCCGGCGAGGCCGGCTGGGAGGGCGGTCATGGCAGCACCCGCCACCGCGTGCGGTCGAGGAGTTGGGCAACAGCCAACAGCGCGGCCGCGAGCCCGGCGGCCCACGGCGTGTGGTCGAAGTAACGGCGGTACTGGAACGTCACGACCTCAGTCTTTTCCAGGGCGCTGATCTCACGGTAGGCCGCGAGTAGGTCCGCCCCGCTCGACGCCGCGAACGATCGCCCGCCGGTCATCTCGGCGACCACCCTTAGGGCTTCCTTGCCAGCCGCTCGCTGCTCTACTGCTTCCGGCGCGGCAGCTGGGGGCGGGGTTCCGCCGGCGTCGATGGTGTACACTTTTACCTGCAGGTTCGCAGCCAGCTGCGCTGCCTGCCGAGGCGTCAGCGGGTTGCGGTCGCCCTCCTTGCTCACGTTGTGCTCGCCGTCGCTGAGGAGGACCAGCACCTTCTGCCTTGTGCCCGCGCCACGGTCGAGGCGTATGACGCCCTCTGCCAGGGCGTCTCCGACGTTCGTCCCGGCGTCGAGGACGGACCGTGGTTCCTGCTCGGCGGCGACTTTCAGCAACACGCTGTGGTTTAACGTGAGCGGGCACACGGTTTGCGGCACGACCGCGAACGCGACGAGGCCGATGGCGTCGGAGTCCCGCGGCTCGAACCGGGTGCCGTCCGGGGCGTCGCCGCCGGCCACGAACAGACGGAAGGCCCGCTTCGCCGCTTCGAGCCGTGACAGCGGCGGTTCGGCCGGCGACCACACGGCGTCCTTCTCCGTCATGCTGCCGCTGACGTCGAGCGCCAGTACGATGGCGATCCCCTCGGCCGGGAGCCGGGTTCGTTCGTCTGGAGTCCGCGGACCGGCGCAGGCCACGGCCAGCGACGCGAAGGCGAGGCCGCGGAGGAGGGCTCCGCCCCAGCGGGCGCGGGCGGGGCGACTGCCGTGCAGGTCGGCGACGAGGCGGAGGTCGGAGTAGCGCACGGCGGTGCGGCGGCGCCGCGCCCACCACCACGCGAGCGGCACGGCCAGCGGTGCGAGCCAAAGGAATTCCGGCGCCGCGAACCCGGGCATCCAGGCATGATAGCGGGCGGAACGGCCCACACGAGAGCCCGAGCATGAAGCCGTCGGTCGGACGTACCTGCCTACTCGTCAACCACAGGGCCGGCACCGCCGCTCAACTCGCTGGGATGCTCGACCGCCTCACCGAACTCGGCGTCGAGGTCCGCGAGTTGGCGGAAGGCGACGATCTTGCCGCGCTCGTGCGCGCGGCCGCCGACGAGGGGTTTGAGACCGTCGCGGTTGCTGGCGGTGACGGGTCCGTACAGGCGGCCGCGAACGGGCTGGCGACCGCGGGCCGCCGCACGACACTGGCCGTACTGCCACTCGGCACCGGGAACGACTTCTGCCGGACGATGGCGATCCCACTCGACCCGCTCGCCGCGGCCGAACTCTTGCTCGCCGGCGTGCCGCGGGACGTGGACGTGCTCCGAGTCGAAGGCGGGGAGCGAGAATACCTCATCAACGCCGCGACGGGCGGCTTCAGCGGCAAGGTGGCGGCGGAAGTCACTTCGGAGCTCAAGGCCGTGTGGGGGCCGCTGGCGTACCTCCGTGGGGCACTCGGTCCCGTCACCGACCCGCCGACGTACCACCTCACCGTGCGGTTCGACGACGGCCCGCCGGAACGGCACGACGTGCTGAACGTGGTGGTGGCCAACGCCCGGAGCGCGGCAGGTGGGTTTGTCGTGGCCCCGGGGGCGAACCCGGAGGACGGCCTGCTCGACGTCGTGTTCGTTCACGCTGCCGACGCTCTCGACCTGTCCGTCGTCGCCGCCCGGCTAATGCACGGCGACTACACACACGACGAGAACGTGACGCACCGCCGGGCTCGCACGGTGGCGATCGAAGCCCACCCACCGCTGCCGATGAGTTTGGACGGCGAGCGGTGTGAATGTAGGCGGGTGCGCTTCTCCGTGGTGCCGAAGGCGGTGCGCGTGCTCGTCGGTCCGGGCTACCAGCCGGAACCGGTGCGGGAATCGCCGGTGGAAGAAGACGGTATCGAGGAGTTGCCGGAGGCGGCGAACCGCCGGGTCGCCAGCCGGATGTTCGGTTTCATCACGGCCCTGCTGCTACTCGCAAAGCGCACTTTGGGGTGGGCGGCCGCAGGATTTGGCATCGCGGCTGTGGCGGTCGCGGTGTTCGCCTGGGTGGCGCGCGGGGTCAATGCGAACGAGTGGCGGGCCTGGGACACGAGCGTCTCGAACGCCGTGCACGCGGGCGCGAACCCGTCGCTCGACCGGGTGGCCGCCTTGGCGACGTGGCCCGGCGACGCATCCGGCACCGCTGTACTCACGATTGGGTGTCTCGGCGGCTTCCTGTGGCGGAAACACTACCTCACCGCGGCCGCGTTTGGTGCCGTGCTCGGCGGTGTCGTCGTGCTGGAATCCCTGTTGAAGCCGCTGTTCGGAATCGCCCGACCGGACCTGTTCCCGCGGTCCGTCGAGGCGGACGGCTTCAGTTTCCCGAGCGGCCACGCCCTCCGCGGCGTCGGCCTGTACGGCTTTCTTGCGGCCTTGAGTGTCATCCGTGGCTGGGAACAGAAGCGGCCCGGCTGGTGGCTTGTCGCCCTTGCCTGTTCTGGAATCGCGGCCGGAGTGTGCTGGAGCCGAGTTTATCTCGGCGTCCACTGGCCTACGGACGTGATCGCCGGGGCGCTCGCAGCGGGAGCCTGGGTCGCGGCATGCCTGGTGGCCCGTCGGTACGCGGCCGACCGAACGAAGCGGCCGCGTACCGCCTAGCGTCCGGAGACGCCGAGCCGCACGCGGCCGCAGGACCGTCACGCTTCACCCTACCAGTTCGAACAGCCGCCCCACAACAGTGCGATGATGATGATCGGCAGGGGCATCCCGAGTAGCCACGCGGCCAGGCCGTAGCGAACCTTACCCGGGCGTGTCTGATCGTGCGGGGTCATATCGTTTCCTCCTGTGCGAGGGTTGCCGGACGCCCCGCAGTGAAGCCGCGGGACAGATGCCGCATCACCATTGCGAAGTGCGTGCCGAACCGGTCGCGCGGGCGAAGTCGGCCTCGATTCGGCCACGCCCGTTGGTTTCGCGATACCCCGAACGGCTGTCCGGCTGTACGTTCAACATTACCCACCGCCAGCTCCTCCGCACGAGGTGCCGATGTCCTTCTGGGACGCCGCCGCCGCCCTGCCAACGGTCCCCCTACTGTGCCTGTGCGTCGCCCTACTCGTGGCCTTCGGGTTCGAGTTCATCAACGGCTTCCACGACACCGCGAACGCCGTCACCACCGTCATCTACACCCGTACGATGCGGCCGACGCCCGCGGTATTGTTCTCCGGCTTCATGAACTTTCTCGGCGCCGCCATGACCGTCGTGGTCGGCACCGCAGCGGTCGCTTTCAGCGTCGTCAATCTCCTGCCCGTGGACTTACTCGCGGAGGCCAACTCGAACGCCGCGCTGGTGACCGTTCTGGCGCTGCTGTTGGCCGGCGTCGGCTGGAACTTCGGGACGTGGTACCTGGGACTCCCGGTGAGCAGTTCGCACACGCTGATCGGCTCGATCCTCGGCGTCGGCATCGCCAACGGGTTGTGGAACGGGGCCGGCACCGGTGGAGTGAACTGGGGCAAGGCTGGCGAGGTCGGGCTAGGGTTGCTGCTGTCGCCGATGGTCGGGTTCTGCTGCGCCGGCGTGTTGCTGTTGGTGATGAAGCGCGTGTTCCGCGACCCCCGGCTGTACGCCCCGCCGGCCAACGGCGACGCCCCGCCGCGCTGGATCCGCGGCGTGCTGATCCTGACCTGCGGCGGCGTCAGCTTCGCCCACGGCTCGAACGACGGGCAGAAGGGGATGGGGCTGCTGCTACTCGTGCTCATCGGCTTCTTGCCGGCACACTACGCCCTCGACACCAACAGCCCCGGCGAGGCGAAGGACGTGGCTGCGGCGGTCGGGCCGATCCGCGCCGAGTTCGAGAAGCACAACACCGCGGTGCCGCCGGCGCTGGACCGCGACTTGACGTTCCTCAGCACGGTGCTGGACGGCAAAGACTCGTTCGAGCAACTCAGCCGCGAAGCCGACGACCGTTGGGCGGTGCGTCAGGCCATCTTTCGCAGCCGGCGTGCGGTGGCAGGCGCGGACTTGCCTCCGGAACTGCGGGCCGGCCTCGAACCGCACCGCAGAACCTTAGCCGGGGCCATCGAGTTCGTGCCGGTGTGGGTGATCATCGGCACGGCCGTCGCGCTGGGCGTGGGGACGTGCGTCGGCTACAAGCGGATCGTGGTGACGGTGGCGGAGCGAATCGGCAAGTCCCACCTGACCTACGCCCAGGGCGCGGCGGCCGAGAGCGTGGCGGCGGCGACGATTCTCGTGGCCGACGTGCTGAGACTGCCCGTGAGTACGACTCAGGTACTCAGCAGCGGCGTGGCCGGCACGATGGCCGCAAACCGCTCCGGCATCCAGGGCGCGACGGTCCGCCGCATCCTGATCGCGTGGGGCCTGACGCTACCGGCGTGCATGGCGCTATCGGGGGTGCTGCTGATCGTCGGCCGCGTCATGGTCGGTTGACGACGGCGGCCCCGTCACTTGAGCCACACGTCGGCGAAGTCCATGTACGTCTTCCAGTCCGGCGGCGTCATCGCGTGCTTGCCGGGGCGAATCCAGTAGCCGAGCCGCGACGCCACCAACTCGTTGTGGCCCGGCATTCTGTCGGCGGTGATGCCGTCCACGCCGTACAGCTTGTACGCCGGGTTTGCCGCCCGCAACACCTCGAACTGGCCCGACGGGTTCGCCCACAGGTCCTCGGCCGCGTTGGTGAACAGTACCGGCCGAGGGGCGCACAGCGCCACCAGGCCGTTCTGGTCGAACGGCAGCTTCGAGGGGTCGGACCCGAACACCTTGAAGTGTCCGTTGAACCAGTGTGGGAACGCCTTGTTGATCCGCTCCACGGGTTCGGCCTTCGGGTCGCTGTGCCGGCTGGGGCCGCTGCCGCCGCAGCCCGCCTGGTTCGGAATGACGACGGCCAACCGCGGGTCGAACGCGCCCGCCAGCAGCGCCGTCTTGCCGAGCCGCGAGTGGCCAACCACCGCGAGGCGCCGGGCGTCAATGCCCGTCGCGGTCAGGAGGTAGTCGACGGCCCGGCTGACGCCCCACGCCCACCACATGATCGTCGCCGTGTCGGCGGGGTCACCGGTGCCGGGCACGACGGCGCGGACGCCTTCCTTCACATCAGGCCGGTCGGGCTGGATGTCGCCGCAGTAGAACGTCGCCACCGCATAGCCGCGAGCAACGATCTCGGCCAGCGGCCACGTCTCGGCCTGCTTGCCGCGTCCGGCGGCCGTCGCCTTGTTCTTCTCGACACCGGGGTACCGGTCAGGCACCCACGCCATCGGGATTCGGACACGCTCGTCTGCCGTCAACAGGTGGTTGCCGCCGAAATTGGGGCCGACGAAGCAGCCGACCGGGGTGCTGGCGTTCGGCCTGGCGACGAGTAGGTAAACTTTCGGCCACTCGGGGCCGCCGACGGTCAATTCGACCTCGGTGAGCGTTCCCTTACCGTCGAACGCCTTCTCGTCGTTGAACCGCACCTTCGCCGTCACCTTCGCGGGGTCGGCAGGGCGGCGGCCGTACATGTAGTGCTCGAACAGCGCCTTCAACTCGGGGCGGCGCTTCGATTCCCAATCGGCCTTCGAACTGACGCGGGTCCCGTCGAGCATCACGGTCGGGTCGGGCAGGCCGGGGCGCGCGGGGAGCTGCGCCGGAGGTGGGAAGTCGGCGCGGGTGCTGGGGAGAATCACGACGAGGGCTCCGAGCGCGGCGAGGGGGAGGCGCATGGGGAGGCTCCAGGAGAAACGATAAAGCCCGGGGACGGCCGTCCCCGGGCTTTATCGTAGTTACCGCGCCCCGATCAGAGCGGCTTGCCGTACTTCGTCTCGGGCACGTCGGCGCTCTCGGGCTTGAACCAGTTGTCCTCGAACTCGATCCGGGTTCGCTTCTCCATCGCCATGTTCGCCGTCAGCGCCACGATCGCGTCGGCCATCGCCACCTCACCGTGGCAGCGCGGCAACTTGTCGGCGTGCTTCAGGCCGTGGCCGTCGCTCGCCGCCTCGTAGCTCACCTTGTCGGTGCCCCACTGGCGTATGCAGTACGCGAAGTGCTCCATCTCAGTGCGGTAGCCGCGCACGGCCGTGTCCCACTCGTTCGTGCCGGCCGGGCCGCGGCTCAGAGTCGCGGTGCCGCCGCCCCCCCACGTGCTGCTCGCGTCGAGCGTCGGCTTGCCGCCGCCAGCCGCGCCGACCGTCAGCCGCATGTCCTTGCCGCCGCCGGCGTCGCCCTTCTTCGTCTTGTCCTTCTCCCGCCACAGGTAGACGCTCGCCTCTTTCTCCAGGAACATCGTCCCCTTCGACCCCATCACCCACTCGCCGTAGCTCTCGAACTCGTTGGTGTTCATCGACGAGTATGTCACCACCACGATGTCGTCGGGGTTGTTGCCGTGGTCGCGGCCCTTCGGGTGGGTGCGGCCCGGGAACTCGTAGGTGACGAACACCGAGTCCATGCTCTCGCGGTCGTTCTTGCCGGGGCCGTAGAACCACTTGCCGCCGACGCCGGTGACGGCCAACGGCCGGGCGTGGCCGAGGATGATGGAGGAGGCGTCGAGCTGGTGGCTGCCGAGCTCGGCCATGAGGCCGCCGCCGGCCGACTCCGAGATCCGCCAGCGGATCAACTCGGACACGTCCTTGAAGCCGTACTTCTTCGGGTCGCCGAACGCCAGCGCGTCAAGCTTGCTCTTGGGCAGCGCCTCGGCGTCCTTCTTCAACACCGGCTTGTACCAGCCGTCCACGTACTTCGGCAGGTCGAACCCGTCGGCGAACCCGGCCTTCTCGGCGGCGCTGTACTCGGCCGGCCACGAGTTGTTACGGTGCCACAGGGCGCGGATGAACTTGATATCGCCGAGCACGTCCGAGTTCAGCACCTCCAACGCCTGCGCGTACAGCGTGCTATAGTGCCGCTGGTGGCCGATCGACAGCACTTTGCCGTTGTCCTTCGCGGCCTTGATCATGTCCTTGCAGCGGCCGATGCTGCGGGCCATCAGCTTCTCACACAGCACGTGCAGCCCGGCCTCCAGGCACTTCTTCGTAATCGGGTCGTGGGTGTTGAGCGGCGTGGCGATGATGACCGCTTCCAGCCCGAGGCTCGACTTCGCGGCGAGCAGATCGTCCACGTTCTCAAACTGCTTGATCTTCTTGGCCGACTCCTCGCCGTAGACCTTGTTCAGCCCCTTGCGCGGGCCGCTGTCGCCCTTGATGATTCGCTCCAGGTTCGTCGGCCGGATGTCGCACACGGCGACGATCTCGTTGAACTCCGGGTTGTGCTCGCCGACGAGGACGCCGCCCTCGTCGCCGCAGCCGATGAGCGCCGTCTTCACGGCCTTGCCGCGCAGCGACTCGTAGCCGAAGTACACGGCCGCGGACACCGGGATGACCGCCCCGGCGGCGAGGCCGGTGCGGAGCACGTCGCGGCGGGTCGGCTGGGCGGGCGCCTCCTGCGGCGAGCCGCCGACGACCATGCTCTTGTTCATCTTCCCGCCGCGGGCCAGGTCACCGACAGCCTGCTCGAAGTTGGCCTTGCCCGTGGCCTTCTGCTCGGGTGTGAGATCGAGGGACATCGTGAACTCCGGGGAGTGAGTGTTTCTCTGAGCCGGCGGCGCTAGCCGTCGGGGTGGGGTTCGTCAGGCGATCGGTCGCTCGTCCGGCCGGGTGCGGCAGCACACGCGGCCGATCAACGCGTCGAGCCCGAGCCAGCGGCCGGTCGGGAAGCTGGCGATCGCCAGCAGCGCGAGCGCCTCGATGACGTTCTTGTTGATGAAGACCGGGTTTCCCTCGGTGTTCGGAGGCAGCGGGTACCACGGGAACGGCGGGTGCGCCAGGTACGTCATCACCAGGAAGCCCGCCGCCAGCACGCACGCGAACCGCGTCAGCAGCCCGCCCATGAGGCAAGCCCCGACGCCGACCAGGAACCACATCGTCACGCCGTCCATCGTCTTGCCGAGGCTCTTGACCGGCGCGTCCTTTGTGTCGTCGCCGAGCGCCTTCCGCAGGTCGGCGACGTAGTCGTCGGCGTCCTTCGCCAACGCCGCCTCGGCGGCGATGATTTCCGTCCGCAACTCGGCGACCCGCTTCGTCTCGACGCCGCTACCCAGGCCGAGGTCGGCGTTCAGCTTCGCCTCCTCGTCGCGGAGCATCCCGCGCAGCCGGTTGATGTGGCCGAACCGCTCCGGCGCGCTCATCGGGGCGGGGCTACTAATGAACTTGAGCGTCACGTCGCGGCGGTCCGCCCCGTGCACCCAGGCCGCGTAGGCGGCCTTCGCCCCGACGACACGCCTGGGAGCTTCGGCCTCCGCACTCGCGGCCAGCTTGTCCGCGGCCTCGCGGGCCTTCGCCGCCTTCTTCGTCACCGCGTCCTTCTCAGCCTTGGCCTGCTTCTCCGCCAATTTGAACTGCTTGATTTCAGCTTCGGCGTCGGCCAGCCCCTTCTTCTCGGCGGCGTCCACCGCCTTCTTGTCGGCCGCCGCGTCGGCCTTGATCGCCGCCACCACCCTCTCCTTCGGCACCGCGTCGAGCTTGGCCGCCACCGACGGCGGGCACGCCTCGGCCTGCTGTTCGACCGGGAGGGCGTCGAACGCGCTCGGTGCGATCTCCTTCGTCGGTCGAACGTGGTCCGCGAACACGGCCTCGGGGTCGCTGAACGTCTTCCGCATCTTCTCGCCGAGCGGCCCGGGGGCGACCTTGAAATACGGCTCGCTACTGAACGGCCGGTTCGTCGTTACCCCCGGCGTACCCACCTCGGTTACGCCCAGGCGGTCGGAGTGGACCTTGTGCAGCCCCTCGAACAGAAAGTGCCAGCCGATCGATAGCCGCAACGCGAGGAGGAACAGGACGCGCGGCGACCACTGGTTCTGGGCGGTGGCGACGATCAGCGCCAGGACGGTGCCGGCGAGGCCGGCGTACATCAGGGCGGGGAGGTATTCGGTCGGCATCGGGGGTGCTCGGCTACGCGGGGTCGGGCAGGGCGTATTCGTCCGGGGCGAGGTTGAACACCTGGGGCGTGTCCGCGTCGTCTTCCAGGACGACGAACCCGAGCTGCGGGCGGGTGCGGGCGAGGCGGTCGGCGAGGGCGGGGCCGGCGACGAACGCCGCGGTGGACATCGCGTCGGCCTCGGCGGCGGTGGGGGCGGTTGTGCTCGCTGCGGCGGTGCCGCCAGCCGGCCGGCCCATCCGGGGGTCGAGCACGTGCCCGTATTTCTGTCCATTGTACTCGAAAAACTGAAACGTGGCCGCCGACGTGCCCAGCCCGCGGTCGTTCAGGTACACCACTCCCAGCGACCGGTCGGCACTCGGATGACGCAGCCGGACAGGCCAGCCGCGCGGGTCGTCTGGCGGGGTGCCGATCGCCAGCACGCTGCTGCCCCCGCCGTGGAGCAGGGCGGATCGGACGCCCCAGTCGTTCCGAAGCACCTCGGCCGCGCGGTCGAGGGCGTACCCCTTGCCGACCGCCCCGAGATTGAGCTCCAGCCCCGCGGCACGGAACCGGACGGAGTTCTCGCTCAGTACGACGTGCCGCATCCCGGTGCGGCTCATGGCGTCGGCCTGTTCGCGGGCCGTCGGAACACGTCCTTCGCGGCGGTAGAAGCCCCACGCCTTGATGAGCGCCCCGGTCGCGATGTCGAAGGCGCCGTCCGTCTCGCGCGTCCACCCGGCGCACCGGGACAGTAACTCGAACAACCGCGGGTCCACGTCTGCGGAGCCGCCCGCGTTCAAGCGGCTGATCTCGCTCTGGTCGCGGTAGACGGTGAGCTGATCTTCCAACCCGTCGATCACGTCGAGCGCCGCCTCAGCGGCGGGAACGGCTTGGCGGGTGCCGAACGGGAGAGCGACCTCGAACGTAGTGGCCATCGCCCGGCGGGACGCGCGGAGGAGGGCGAAGCCGCTCGGCGGGGCGGGATCGTCAGGGAACAGCAGATCGAGCATCGACCCGGCCGCGAGGGTAGGGCGGTTACCGAAAGTGTACGGAGGAGGGCCGCTCACTCCGGGCGCTCCCGCCGCTGCGCGCGGAACTCGCTGGGGCTCATCCCGAGTTCGCGCCGGAACACTTCGTACAGCCGCTGGAGGTTACCAAAGCCGACGGCGCGGGCGATGGCGTCGAGGGTTCGACCGCTCTGGACCAACTCCCGCTTCGCCCGTTCGATGCGGACTCGCCGTACTTCGGTAGCGATCGGGAGCTGAATCGTCGCCCGGAAGTAGTTCTGGAGCGTCCGCGGTTCCGCCCCCACAGCCCGTGCCACGTCGGCGGGCCCGATGGGGCGGTGGCTGTTCGCCGAGATGAACGCCAGCGCCGCCGCAACGACCGGATGTCCGACCGCGAAAAAATCCGTGGACTCGCGCACCACCAAACCTTGTGGGGCGATGCGGACCGGCCCGGCCGGCGGGGCACCGCCGGCCATCAGCCGGTCGAGTACGCCGGCTGCGGCATAGCCGATACGGTCGTAGCCAACTTCTACACTCGTGAGCGACGGCCGCGGCTGCTCGCACAGCGTCTCCTCGTTCTTCCCGGCGACGATCGCCACGTCCTGTGGGATGCGCCACCCGCGTCGGTGACCGGCCTGAACCACCAGCCGCCCGCACACCTCCTGGCCGACGTACACCCCGACCGGCGGCACCCACCCGGCCATCGCCCGGTCGATGCCCTGTATGGTTCGCCGCCAGTGGGTCAAGTCGCGGTGCGAGTCCTGCGGGACGAACGCCGACGCACACCCGAATCCGGCGGCCCGCACCAGCGCGACGAACTCGGCGACTTCGAGCTCGTTGTCGGCGTTCTGGCGCGAGGTGAGCGTGGCGAACGAGCGGAAGCCGCGCGCGAGGAAGTGTTCGGCGACGAGCCGGCCGGTCTCCGCCGAGTCGGGGAACACGCCCGGGAGCAGGTGCCGCGCCGGCGAGCTGGGCCACACGTTGACCACCGGCACCCCCCGCGCGGCGGCGCGGCGGGCGAGCGGGTGGTTGGCCCGGGCGACGATGCCGTCGTACGGAATAGTACCGCTCCGGCCGCGGCGAAGCGTGTCGTGCGCGAACTCGTCGATGATCGACACCCAGCCGCGCTCCTCGGCGTACCGCTGGATGCCGGCGAAGACCTCGGCGTGCCGCTTATACGGCCACCGGAGGTCGAGCATGAGGGCGACGCGGCGCGCCGGGCGGGTCATGAGCCGGCTTCCCGGATTCGTGTGCTTTTTTCCCCGGATCGTGAACGGCGGTGATCATAATGTCGGACGGTAGCCCCGCCTTGGCCAGTGACACCCTCCAGCCGACCGAGGAGTAGCCGTGAACCTGCGGCCTCACCACGTACGCCTCACGCTCTGCCTTCTGGCGGTCGCAACGGCCCAGCCCGCGTCGGCGGCCGACAAGCCGCTCAAGGTCTACCTTCTGGCTGGTCAGTCGAACATGCAGGGGCACGCCCGCGTCACCACCCTGGACTCGATGGCCGACGACCCGAAGACGGCGACGCTGCTGAAGGAGATGCGCGGCCCCGACGGCAAACCGAAGGTGTGCGAGCGGGTGTGGATCTCGTCCGTCGGCTGCCTCGGCGACGCGTACTCCGACTTGCGCGAGAAGCACGGCAAGCTAACCGCCGGCTACGGCCCCGGTACCGACAAGTTCGGCCCCGAGTTCACCTTCGGCCTCACGATGGAGAAGCTGCACGACGGCCCGATCCTGCTCATCAAAACCGCGTGGGGCGGCCGCAACCTCCACACCGAGTTCCGCCCCCCGAGCGCCGGCCCGGAGCAGATCAACGCCTTCACCCTCGACCAGTGGAAGAAGCGCGGCCTCGACCCCGAGAAGGAGACGGCCAAGATTCGGCAGAACGGCGGCGTCTTCTACAAGCACATGATCGACCACACGCGGATGGTCCTCAAGGACATCAAGCGGGTGGTGCCCGACTACGACGCGAAGCAGGGCTACGAACTGGCGGGGTTCGTGTGGTTCCAGGGGTTCAACGACCTGGTCGATTCCTGGACT
The DNA here is from genome assembly GCA_046350095.1 of Gemmataceae bacterium. Taxonomy (GTDB): domain Bacteria; phylum Planctomycetota; class Planctomycetia; order Gemmatales; family Gemmataceae; genus Urbifossiella. Next base: position 120,157 of record JAXMBA010000004.1, on the reverse strand, counting down.
TACCCCGACCAGAACAAGCCCGGCGGCTACGACCAGTACGCCGACCTGCTCGGCCACCTGATCCGCGACGTGCGGAAAGACCTGGCCGCGCCGAAGTTGCCGGTGGTGATCGGCGTCATGGGCATCGGCGGCGACAAGGAGGGGGCGAAGGGGGCGCAGAAGCACTTCCGCGAGGCGCAGGTGAAAGCGGCCGCGCTCGACGAGTTCAAGGGGAACGTGTTCGCCGTCCACACGTCGCCGTTCTGGGCCGACGACCTGGAGGCGCTGGCGAACCGCTGGGAGCGGGTGAACAACAAGCTGGAGCAGGAGTTCAAGAAGGGGCCGCCGCTCACCGGGCCGCAGAAGGAGGAGGCCCGCAAGAAGGCGGCCGGGGACAACTTCACGCCGGCAGAGTGGGCCAAGTACAAGGGCGGCGTGTCGAACGGCGGCTACCACTACCTCGGCGCGGCGCGGGTCATGGCGCCGATCGGCAAGGCGTTCGCCGAAGCCCTGATGCCGCTCAAGCCGGTGAAGGTGTTCCTGCTCGCCGGGCAGTCGAACATGGAGGGGCACGGGTTCGTGCCGGCCGACCCGAAGCGGAACGGCGGCCGAGGGAGCCTCGAATTCCTGGTGAAGGACGCGGCTACGGCCGACCGCTACAAGCACCTCGTCGGCCCGGACGGGAAGTGGGCCGTTCGTGACGACGTGTGGGTGCACTACCTCGACCGCAAGGGAAAGCTGACCGCCGGATTCGGCGTCAAAGAGGACCGCATCGGGCCGGAACTTGGGTTCGGCCAGGTCGTCGGCGACGCCTACGCCGAGCCGGTGCTGCTCGTGAAACTGTGCTGGGGCGGCAAGAGCCTCGGCCAGGACTTCCGCCCGCCGAGTTCGGGCGGGAAGGTCGGGCCGTACTACACCGAGATCGTGAAGCGGAGCAAGGACGTGCTCGGCAACCTCGACAAGGAGTTCCCCGAGTTGGCGGGCCGTGGGTACGTGCTGGCCGGGTTCGGCTGGCACCAGGGGTGGAACGACCGCGTCAACCAGGCCTTCAACGACGAGTACGAGAAGAACATGGTGAACTTCATCCGCGACGTCCGCAAGGATTTGGGGGTGAAGAACCTGCCGTTCGTGATCGCCGAAACGGGGATGAGCGGCGCCGAGGAAAAGCACCCACGGGCGCTGTCGCTGATGAAGGCCCAGGCGGCCGCGGCCGAGCACCCGGAGTTCCTGGGAAACGTGGCGTTCGTGGGTACGAAGGCGTTCTAGCGCGACGCGGCCGTGTCGCCGACGGGGCAGAACTACCACTGGAACACCAACGCCGAGACGTACTACCTGATCGGCGACGCGATGGGCCGGGCGATGACGCGGCTGTGCGCGCCGCCGGCCACCAAGTGACAGCCCACGGACACAACGCCGGAGGATCAAGCATGCGGTACCCGCTCGTCGCCCTCGCGGCACTCTTTCTCTGCGGCCCGTCGATAGCAGCCGAACCCGTCGCCCCGCGGGCGGCGGAGATGGCCGGCTACCTCCTCGTGCCGCACGAGAAGGTGGCGCAGAGCTACGACGCCGGGTTCTCGATGTACGTCGCCGCGTGGCCCCTGCTGAAGAACTACCCGGGGAACCGCTTTCAGAGCGGCCTGTTCGGCACGTGGATGTTCGCCCGCAACGACGGGATTCCGCGGAAGGGCCACTACTCGGACATCGAGGGCGGCCTCGGCTGGTGGCGGGACACGCGCTTCGCCACCGAGACGCCCAAGTTCATCATGGGCGGGGTGGCGCTCGAGTTCAGCGAGTGGGCGAACGGCCCCGGCGCCGGCAAGGGCCGCAACTGGGCCAAGCCTGCCGGCCACTACGCCATCGCCCAGCTAAGCCCGTGGGTGATCTGGCCGCCGGACGGGCTGAACCTGAAGCAGGGCACGAACGGCGAGTTGTTCGGCTACGGCTACCTGCCACTGCCCCTGACTGAGGCGAAGAAGACGACCGCCGGCAAAGACGTGCCGACCGGTGACCAGAGCTGGACGCTGTTCCTCAACAGCGGCAACTTCAAAGGGCCGGTCGCCTTCTTCCTGCCGTACTTCTGGTCGAAGCCGACCGTCGAGAAGACCGACTTCGCCGGCACGTTCCTGGACGCCCGGCCGTCCGAGCCGAACAAGGCGATCCAGATGGAGACGCAGCACATCCCGGCGTTCGTGTCGAAGGACGCGAAGGGCGAAACCTATGCCCGCGTTGCCCCGACACAATTTCCGGTTAAGCAGGACGGCGACTCGGTGCTGATTCACCGGGTCACCGCGTACAACCGGGGCGCGCTGTGGGATGGCGTGAAATCATGGTTCGAGGGTGGGCCGCCGGCGACTGGCGCGATCGACCCGAAGGCGTCAGGCGTTCACGCCTTCAAGGGCGGCGGCGGGGCGACCTGGCAGCTTTACACCGCGGACACGCCGAAGGAGAAGAAAGCGCCGGTGGCGTGGAGCTCGTTCGCCACTCCGACCGCGATCGACTCCGACACCTTCGGCTACAAGTGGGCGAAGGACTCGGTGTCGAAGGACGCCATGCTCTTGACCCTCCCGAACTACTACCGGCTGACGAAAGACGCCAAGGACAAGGAACGCTGGACGGTGGTGAGCGCGAAGGACGTGCCCGCGGAAACGGGGCTAGCGAAGGTGGAGTTCCCGCGGAAGCGGGACGCCGCCGCCAAGCCGTACGTCACGCCCGACGAGGCGGCGAGCAGCTGGAAGCGGCCGGGGCCGGTGGCCGGCCCGTTTCAGGCGAAGCTCGGCGACGGCAGCGTGGCGACCTACTACTGGTACCGGTTCGCCGACCAGCCCGCGATGCTGAACGCAGACATGACCGCCGCCGAGCGCGAGGCCGTGCAGAAACGGGTCGAGATGCTGCACCGCTCCTGGACCAAGGAGCGAGAATACCTGCCCGCGCCGACCACCGGAAAACTCGCCGACCTCGACCCAGCCGTCCTCGTGACGCCGCCGAAGGGGTTGGAAGTCGGCTACGTGCCGATCGTCACCCGTCAGGGACTCCCCGAGTAGCGAACCGATGACGTGCGACGTGGCCCTGCTCACCGACCGCCGCTACACCGCGACCGCCGCGGCCGAAGGCGACTGGTACATGGGTAACATCCTCGCCGACGACGGGCTGCTCCAGGCGGCGCTCGCCCGGCGCGGGCTTACTTCGGAGCGCGTGGACTGGGCCGACCCGGATGTCCTGTGGTCGCGGTTCCGGTGCGCCGTGTTCCGCACGACGTGGGACTACTTCGACCGCTTTTCGGAGTTCTCGGCGTGGCTCGACCGCGTCGAACGGCAGACGCGGCTGTGCAACCACGGCCCGACCGTGCGCTGGAACCTCGACAAGCACTACCTCGCCGATCTGGACGCGCGAGGCGTGCCAGTCGTGCCGTCGCGATTCCTCGAACGCGGCTCGACGCAGCCGCTCGCCGACGTGCTGGCCGAAACCGGGTGGGACGAGGCGGTCGTGAAGCCATGCGTGTCCGGTGCCGCCCGGCACACGTACCGCGTGAACCGCCGCACCGCGGCCGAGCTTCAGCCGCTCCTCGACAGCCTTCTAGCCGCCGAGGCGCTATTGGTGCAGCCGTTCCAGGCCGACATCGCGCGCACCGGCGAGGACACGCTGATGGTGTTCGACGGCCGGTTTTCGCACGCCGTGCGAAAGGTGCCGAAGGCCGGCGACTTTCGCGTGCAGGACGACCACGGCGGCACCGTCCACGACTACGAGCCTACGGCCGAGCAAGTGGAGTTGGCCGAGCGCGCGGTCGCCACTTGCGACCCGCTGCCTGTCTACGGCCGCGTCGATCTCGTCCGCGACAACGCCGGCCGGTTCGCCTTGATGGAGCTGGAACTGATCGAGCCCGAGTTGTGGCTCCGCCACCACCCGCATGCCGCCGAGCGCTTCGCCGCCGGCGTGGCCGCATTCCTCACCCCGTGAGCGAGTCCGACATGACAAGAACCCAACCGCTATTCGCCGGCGTGCTGCTTCTCGCCGCCGCGACCGCCGTCGCCCAGGATGCGCCGCCGCACCTGCTGCGGCCCGACGGCAAGCCGGCCGCCGCCGGAAAGCCGCTAAAGGTGTTCATCCTGATGGGCCAGTCGAACATGGTCGGCATGGGCGACATCGGCCCGCCCGAGACGAAAGGTACACTCGAGTACTTCACGAAGGGGCAGAAGAAGTACCCGTTCCTGCTCGACGCCGGCGGCAAGTGGACCGAGCGGAAGGACGTGTACTACTACGACGCCCGCGTCAAGAAGGGTGCGTGGCTGAGCCCGGCTGCGAACGGCGGCAAGGCGTTCGGGCCCGAGGTCGGCTTCGGGTACGTCGTCGGGGCGGCGCTCGACGAGCCGGTGCTGGTGCTGAAGTCGTGCATCGGCAACCGCGCCCTCGGCTGGGACTTGCTCCCGCCTGGGAGCAAGCGGTACACGTTCGAGGGGAAGACCTACGCCGGGTCCGGGGACAAGGCCGAGTGGTGGGTCGAGGGGCAGCCGAAGAAGGAAGTGAACTGGTACGCCGGCAAGCAGTACGACGACGACATGGCGAACGCCAAGGCCGCGCTCGCGTCTCTCGGCAAGTGGTACCCCGGCTACAAGGACGAAGGCTACGAGATCGCCGGGTTCGTGTGGTGGCAGGGTCACCGCGACCACTTCAGCGCCGCCCACACGAGCAAGTACGAGGAGAACCTCGAGCGGCTGATCGTGAGCCTGCGGAAGGACTACGCCGCTCCCGCGGCCAAGTTCGTTCTCGCCACCGGCTGCGGTAACCCCGGCCGGGAGGGGAACGGCCTCAAGATCGCCGAAGCCCAGCTGGCCGTCGGCGACGCCAAGAAGTACCCGGCGTTCGCCGGCAACGTGAAGGCCGTGGACGTCCGCGACCTGTGGCGCGAGGTGGACGTGTCGCCCAAGAACCAGGGCTTCCACTACAACCGCAACGCCGAGACGTTCCTGGAAGTCGGCCTCCGCCTCGGCGGCGCGATGAGCGACCTCCTCAAGAAGTAGGGCACGCCGATGACGACGCGACTCGCGGCGGCGCTGCTGGCGCTCGCCGCGCCCGCCACGCTACGGGCTGCTGACCCGCCGAAGCCGAACATCGTTTACATCCTCGCAGACGACCTCGGCTAAGGCGACATTGGCTGCTACAACCCTGCGTCCATAATCCCCACGTCTCACATCGACCGACTGGCGACGGAGGGCGTCCGCTTCACCGACGCGCACTCGCCGTCGGCCGCGTGACGCCCACGCGCTACGCCCTCCTCACCGGCCGGTACGCCTGGCGGACGCGGCTCCAGCGGAACGTGGTCGGCCCGTTCGCCCCGCCGCTCATCGACGCCGGCCGGCTTACGGGCGCGAACCGCTGCGCCGTCACGGGTACGCCACCGCGTGCGTCGGCAAGTGGCACCGCGGTTGGGGCTGGCCCGCGCCGGTCGGTGGCAGGCGCGACTTCACCCGCCCCATCCCCGAAGGCCCGACCGCCCGCGGGTTCGACCGCTACTTCGGCACCGACGTGCCGAACTACCCGCCGTACTGCTTCCTCGACCACGACCGCACCTTCGGCATCTCTGGCCCTGGTGACGACGACGCCCTCATCCTCGTAGCGGCGCCATTCGGCCATTACGACTCTCCGGTGTGGCGACGACCGGAGTGTGGGTCGGCATCTGAAGTGCCGGCGGCACAGAGTTTGCCGTAAGGAGCGCCTGGCCGGCGCCGCGCGTTCGGCGGCCTTATCCTGCTACCGACACGGAATGCGTCCATGAAAGCGCTCGTCTGGCACGGCAAGGGCGACGTGCGGTACGACTCCGTCCCGGACGCGAAGCTCCAGGAGCCCACGGACGTGGTGATTAAGGTCACCTCGACGTGCATCTGCGGCTCCGACCTGCACCTGTACGACGCCTACATGCCGACCATGAAGGCCGGCGACGTCCTCGGCCACGAGCCGCTGGGCGAGGTCGTCGCGGTCGGCGCCGCGGTCACGAAGTTCAAGACGGGCGACCGTGTCGTCGTGCCGTTCGACATCGCCTGCGGCGAGTGCTGGTTCTGCAAGAAGGAACTTTACTCGTGCTGCGACACGACCAACCCGAACGCGGTGATGGCCGCCGAACTGATGGGCCACTCGCCGGCCGGGCTGTACGGGTACAGCCACCTCACCGGCGGCTACCCCGGCGGGCAGGCCGAGTTCCTCCGCGTCGTCCACGCCGACGCCAACGCGATGAAGGTGCCTGACGGGATGCCCGACGAGCAGGTGGTGTTCCCGTCGGACATCTTTCCGACCGGGTACATGGCGGCCGAGAACGCCGGCATCGAGCCCGGCGACACGGTCGCGGTGTGGGGGTGCGGGCCGGTCGGGCAGTTCTGCATCCGCAGCGCGTGGATGCTCGGCGCCGGCCGCGTCATCGCCATCGACCGCGTCCCCGAGCGGCTGGCGATGGCCGCACTGGGGAAGGCCGAGACCATCAACTTCGACGAGGTGAATGTGTACGACCGCCTCCAGGAGCTGACGAAGGGCCGCGGCCCGGACCGGTGCATCGACGCCGTCGGGTGCGAGGTCCACTACACCGGCGCTATCGACGCCGTGTACGACCGGGTGAAGACGGCCGTCGGCCTGGGCACCGACCGCGTCCACGCGCTGCGCGAGGCGATCATCTGCTGCCGGAAGGCGGGGACTATCTCGGTCCCGGGCGTGTACGTGGGCTTCCCGGACAAGCTGCCGCTCGGCGCGGCGATGAACAAGGGGCTGACGTTCAAGATGGGCCAGACGCACACCCAGCGCTACATGCGGAAGCTGCTCGGCATGATCCAGGCGCGGGAGATCGACCCGTCGTTCGTGATCACGCACCGGCTGAAGCTAGAGGACGGCCCGGCCGCGTACAAGACGTTCCGAGACAAGGAGGACGGCTGCGTCAAGGTCGTGCTGAAGCCGTGACCGATACCCAGGAGGGGCGATGAGCCGTCCCGCGTCACTCGCCGCCGCCGGTGCCGAGGCGTACCTCGCTTACCGCGCCCCGCGTCCCACCTACGACTACCGCGGCACGCACACCGTCGTCACCGGAGGGTGTCGTGGGCTCGGGTTGGTGCTGGCCGCCCGCGGGGCACGACTGAGCCTGTGCGTCCGTGACGCGGACGAAGTCGGCGCCGCAGCCGACGAGTTCGCCGCGCGCGGCACTCCGGCTGCCGCCGTCGTGTGCGACGTGACCGACCAGGCGCAGGTGAAGGACTTCTTCGCCGCAGCCCGCCGGGCGAACGGCCCGTAGACGTGCTGATCAAAAACGCCGGCGTGATCGCCGTCGGGCCGCTCGAGGAGCAGCGGCTCGCCAACTTCGACGAGTCGCTGCGCACGCACCTGTGGGCGGCGCTGTACCCGGCGCTGGAAGTGATCACCGAGATGACGGCCCGCCGCACAGGCCGGATCGCCAACATCGCGTTTTTCGGCGGGAAGGTCGCGGTGCCGCACATGCTGCCGTACGTCACGGGCAAGTTCGCCCTCGTCGGCCCGTCCGACGGGCTGCGCGTGGAGCTGGCCGGTACGGCATCTCGGTGACGACGGTGTGTCCGGGGCTGATGCGCACCGGCAGCCACGGGCAGGCCGCGTTCAAGGGGCGGCACGAGGAGGAGTTCCGCTGGTTCGCGCTGGGCAACGCCCTGCCGGGCCTGTCGAGGGGCGCCGAGGCGGCGGCCCGGGACATCCTTCGCGTAGTGGCCCGCGGCGACGCGGAGGTGGTGGTGACGCTGCCGGCGAAGGTGCCGGTGCTGGCGCGGGCGGTGGCGCCGGGGCTGGTGTCGGCGCTCGCCGCCGCAGCCGACCGCTTCATCCCCCCGGAGCCGGGCGGCGTCGGGCCGCGGTCGTCGACGGGGGCCGACAGCCGGGGCCGAACGCCGGACGTACTGACCGCGCACACCGACCATGCGGCCGTGTGGAACCACTCGACCATTGGCGACGTTCCCACGTCCGGACCGCTCCTCCCCGCGGCACGGCGGATGCATCCGCGCAGGCCGATGCGCTTCGGGGCTGCGGAGGGTTGGTTGTGGCGGCGTTTCAACTCCCGGACTGGGGCGGCGTGTTCGTGCCCGATGGGTCGCTGTTCGAGTCGTTCCTGCGCGGCACCGTCGTCTACTTCGTCGTTCTCGTGCTTTTCCGACTGATCCTCCGCCGCCAGACCGGCGGCATGGGCCTCACCGACGTGCTCCTCGTCGTTCTCGCGTCCGAGTGCGTATCGCCGGCGCTGACGGCGGAGATGAAGTCGGTGCCGAACGGCGTCACGGCGCTGGCGGCGCTGCTGTTCTGGAGCTACGCCCTCGACTGGGCCACCGACCGCTGGCCGTGGCTAAAACGCCAGCTCGAACCGCCGTCGGTCGAGCTCGTCCGCGACGGCGTGAAGCGGGCCGACGCCCTACACGCCCAGCACGTCACCGACGACGAGCTGATGAGCCAGTTGCGGCTGAATGGCATTGACGACTTGGGAAAGGTGAAGGTCGCCACGCTGGAGCCTGGGGGCGAACTGAGCGTCGTCGCGCGCGACGAACCGAGCACGGCCGGGCGAGCCGAGGACCGTGAGGGGCCGGGTGACGCTCCACTCACCCGGCCCCTCACGGGGCTCGGCTCGCCGGAACCGCCCGACCTGGACGCGGCGCTGAAACGGTTCCTCGCCGCGGCCGGCGACGTGCGCGCGGCGGTGGCGTGGCACGACGACCGGGCGGCGGCGCACAAGCGCGCCGCAGCTGTGGCGCGGGCGGCGCTGGCGCGGCACGGGGTTCGCCCCCGCTCTCGCCCGGCCGCGCCGGCCCCGGAGACCCCCGCATGAGTACGATGAAGGAACCGAAGGGGCCGATGCCCCCGCAGACGCAGCCGAAGCCCGGCCTCGACCGCGACATGGACCCGCCGCCACGCTACCTCAACCCGAGGTACAAGGGCGCCGACAAGCTCAAGGGGAAGGCCGCGCTCGTCACCGGCGGCGACAGCGGCATCGGCCGGGCCGTCGCCGTCCTGTTCGCCCGCGAGGGCGCGGACGTGGCGATCGTCTACCTGAAGGACGAGCAGCCGGACGCCGACGTGGTGAAGGCCGCGGTCGAGAAGGAAGGCCGCAAGTGCCTCCTCATCCCCGGGGACGTCACCGACCCGAAGTTCTGCAACCAGGCCGTCGAGAAGACGGTCGCCGAGTTCGGCCGGCTCGACGTGCTGGTCAACAACGCGGCCTACCAGCAGCGGCAGGACTCGATCACCGACATCACCGACGAGCAGTTCGAGAAGACGTTCCGGACGAACATCTTCGGCTACTTCTACATGGCCCGGGCCGCGGTGGCGTACCTGCCCAAGGGCGGCACCGTCATCAACACCGGGTCGATCGCGGGGCTGGAGGGGAACAAGACGCTGATCGACTACGCGAGCACGAAGGCGGCGATCCACGCCTTCACGAAGTCGCTGGCGCAGAGCCTCGTCGAGAAGGGCGTCCGCGTGAACTGCGTGGCCCCGGGGCCGTTCTGGACGCCATTCATCCCGTCGTCCGGCAGCGCCGACAAGACGGCCGAGCACGGCGCCGGCACGCCGATGGGGCGCCCGGGGCAGCCGGAGGAGGCGGCGCCGGCGTACGTGTTCTTCGCGTCGGAAGCCGACAGCAGCTACGTCAGCGGCGAGGTGCTCACCCTCCTCGGCGGCGAGACGCGGGCGTCGTGACACCCGACGGAGCTAGATCGTGCCCGGCCCGAGCGACACCCTCCACGGCAGCGCCCCGGACCAGTGCCCGGTCGCGCTGCTGTTGGTGGACGTCGTCAACCCGCTCGCGTTTCCCGAGGCGGACCAGCTGCTTCGCTTCGCGGTGCCAGCCGCGGACCGCCTCGCCGGGTTGAAGCGCCGGGCCCGCGCCGCCGGCGTGCCCGTGGTCTACGCCAGCGACAACTTCGGCCGGTGGCGCTCCGACCTGTCGGCCGTGGTCGGCGAGTGCGAGAAGCCGGACTGTCACGGGCGGCCGCTGGTCGAGCGGCTCCGTCCTCAGCCGGAGAACTACTTCGTCCTGAAGCCGAAGCACTCGGCGTTCTTCTCGACCACCCTCGACACGCTGCTGCGCTACCTCGGCACGCGGACCGTGGTTATCGGCGGGTTCGCCACCGACATCTGTGTCCTGTTCACCGCCAACGACGCCTACATGCGCGACCTGCGGGTCGTGATCCCGGCCGACGGCGTGGCGTCGAACGAGGCGGCCGGTAGTGGTACACTTTGAACCCCGGCCGACCGCTGCTGACATTGACGAATCGTAGCAGACCACTTCTCGGCCGGGTATGATTATAGTGGACACCGGAAATGAGACTGCCAGTTACGCTACATTGGCGGCTCTCGTCGGTGGTCCGATGGGAGCGAAGCGGAAGAACCACACGGCGGCGTTCAAGGCCCAGGTCGCCCTGGCGGCGGTTCGGGGCGACAAGACGGTGAACGAGTTGGCCGCCCAGTTCGGCGTCCACCCGACCCTCATACACGGGTGGAAGAAGCAACTCCTGGCCGGGGCCGAGGCGGTGTTCGCCGGCGGGGCGAGGACGGCCGCCCCCGGCGACGACAAGACGCCCGAGCTGTACGAGCAGATCGGGCGGCTCAAGGTCGAGCTCGACTGGGTGAAGAAAAGCTAGGCCGGCAAACGTGACTGGCTCGGAACCCTCGTCCGGCATAGCCTTTGGGGCGTCCCAGGAGGGCTCCCCGTGCCCAAGACGGCGAAGTCGGCCGAGCCGACCATCTCCCGCGACCTGACCCCCCGGCACCACCTGCCCGTACTGCGGCCGCTCCCTCCGGGCCGACTACGCCAACCGCTGGACGGTCCACACTCTGGCCGGCGTCACCCGGATCCACCTCAGCGTCCGCCGCTGCCACCACGCCCCGTGCCCGGCCCACGAGCGGCCGTACCGGCCCGAGGCCGAGGGCGCCGTCGCCCTCCCCCGGCACGAGTTCGGGCTCGACGTGATCGCCCTCATCGGCCGCCTCCGGCACGCCGAGCACCGGTCCGTACCCGAGATCCGCGCCCACCTCGTCGGCCGCGGGGTGAGCGTGTCCGAGCGGGCCGTCACCAACCTCCTCGACCGGTACGACGAACTCCTCGCCGTCGCCCTCGCGGACGACCGCCGGCTGAAGCACATCCCGGCGGCGCAGGGGAAGGTGGTCCTGACCCTCGACGGGCTCCAGCCCGATGTCGGGCACGAGGTGCTGTGGGTGATCCGGGACGTGCTCAGCGGCGAGATCCTGCTGGCGAAGAGCCTGCTGTCCGCCCGTCAACGCGACCTCGCCGAGCTGCTGGCGGCGGTGAAGGCCGCGTGCCCGGTGCCGATCGTCGCCGTCGTCTCGGACGGCCAGCACTCGATCCGCAAGGCGGTGGCCGAGACGCTCCCGGGGGTGCCGCACCAACTCTGCCACTTCCACTTCCTCCGCGAGGCCGCCCGGCCGATCCACGAGGCCGACCGACACGCCAAGAAGGAGTTGAAGAAGAAGGTCCGCACCGTCCGCGGGGTGGAGCGGCGGACGGAGGGGCGGGACGACCCCGAGGCGGCGGTCATCCGCGGGTACTGCTCGGCCGTGCGGAGCGCGCTGACCGACGACGGGCGGCCGCCGCTGGAGGCGTCGGGGCTGAAGCTCCACGCCCGACTGACGGCGATCGCCGGGAGCCTGGACCGGGCCGCGGCGGCGGAGGGGTGCCCCCCGAACTGACACACCTCCGGGGCACGATCCGCCGCGCCCTGGAGGCGGCCGGCGGGGGCGTTCGCCCCGATCATGCTGGCGTTCGGGTGGGTCCACCGGGCGGCCCACGTCCTGGGCCAGGTCGGCGTCGGCGGTGCGGTAGTCCTCGGCCAGTTGAGCGGGCTGCTCGGGGCCATGCGGCGACACCGCGAGTCGGTCGGCGAGTGGGGCGTGGCGGTGGATCACTTCCTGAAGGTGACCCGGAGCTACTGGCCGGGGCTGTTCTCCTGCTACGACACCCCGGACCTGCCGCGGACGAACAACGACCTGGAGCAGGCGTTCGGGTCGCACCGGTATCACGAGCGGCGGGCCACCGGGCAGAAGGGGGCGTCGCCGGCGCTGGTGTTGCGCGGGTCGGCCCGGCTGGTCGCGGGGTTGGGCACCCGAGCCGGGGCGGGGACGGCGGCCGACCTGGCCGGGGCCGATCGGGACGAGTGGCAGCGGGTCCGGGCCGAGCTGGTGGAGCGGCGGCAGCGCCGGGTCGAACGCCGCCGGTTCCGTCGCGACCCCGAGGGCTACCTGAAAGACCTGGAAAACCAACTCATCCAGTCACGTTTGCCGGCCTAGTATTTTTCTTCCGCCGGGCGCCGGCCGCGTGCTGGTGGGCGCGGACGATGGTGCTGTCGATGAGCACCCGCCGGACCTCCCCGAACGTCGGGTCGGCGGTGAGCAGCTCGAACAGCCGGCGGAGGGCGCCGGACCCGACCCACCGGCGGAACCGATCGTACACCGCGTCCCAGTTGCCGAACTCGGCCGGGAGGTCGCGCCAGGGGACGCTCGTCCGGGCGAGGTACAACAGGGCCTCGAAGAAGTCCCGGTCGGGGAGCTTCGGCTTCGGCCCCTGGCGGTTCCGCTTGGCCTGGTGGACCACCGGTCGGAGGGCGTCCCAGAGGTCGTCCGTGAGCATGTACCGCATGGCATCCGGCCCCGACGGCGGAGAAAGAAACACCTAAGATTATGGGGCGAAACAGCTTAATCCGTCAACAGGCTCTAGGCGAAGTGGCGGTTCACACCGGCCGACGCCCGGGTCAAACTCCATCGACTGTACCCGTCCACTCAATAGTGGCCGACCACTAGGGTCATGATCGAGTTGAGCTGTAACGAAAGCGGACAGGTTGCCGTTTGAACCAAGTGCAGGATTTCGTCCCGGCTCCATTCGAGATCGCGACGTCATGTGGTACACGGGGATCGAGCCGTTCACGAAGAAGCCGGTGACGATCGCCCGCAAACTGCGCGACCGAAAGCTGCAGCGGGCGCTGAGGCAGTTCTTCAAGCCGGAGAACGACTTCCTGGTCCGCGACGCGCTGGCGCAGGCCGGCCGGGCCGACCTGATCGGCAGGTGCGACGGGCTGATCCCACCGAAGGAGGCTGAGGAGGCGAAGCGGCGGCGGGCGAACGACGCCCTGCGGAACGACCACTACCACAGCGTGGCCAACCCTGCCGCCGGCGAGGAGCCGGGCGAGTGTCCGACCCCGCTACTCGTCCGGCCGACCGGCTACCGTCCGGGCGGAAGACGAAGGTGAGGCGGAGGTAGTAGACTTCCCCCGACCTCATGCCCTGGAGTTGATCGCCCGCCCCGGTGTCGTACCGACGGGCGGTTCGTCAACAGATGCGGGGGAGTTGTTCGCCCACCGCGGTTGAGACCACGCGGCGCCCCCCGACGGCGGTGCGGGCGACGACCAGCTTCGTGTGCTGGTCCGTCACGCGGCCGATGACGGCGGCCCGGGTGCCGAGCGGGTGCCGCCGCACGGCCGCCAGTAGTCGGTCCGCCGCGTCCGCCGGCACCACTGCGACCAGCTTCCCCTCGTTCGCCACAAGCAGCGGATCGAGGCCGAGCAGGTCGCACGCCGCCCGCACTTCGTCGTCGACCGGCACGGCCGGTTCGTCGATCTCGATCCCGACGCCCGACCCCGCCGCGATTTCGTTCAGCGTGGCGGCCAGCCCGCCGCGGGTCGGGTCGCGCATGGCCCGGGTCGCGGGGCACGCGGCGAGGACGGCCGCGGCCAGGCCGGTGAGCGCGGCGGTGTCGCTCTCGACCCGCGTCTCGAACTCCAGCCCCTCCCGCACGCACAGGACGGCGATCCCGTGGTTGCCGACCGGCCCGGACAGCACGACCGCGTCGCCCGGCCTAGCCTGCTGCATGCCGAGGGTGACGTCGTCGGGCACCACACCGACGCCGGCGGTGGTGATGTAGCAGCCGTCGCCGTGCCCGCGGTCAACCACCTTCGTGTCCCCGCACACGACCGCCACTCCGGCCGCCCGCGCCGCCGCCGCCATGCGATCGACGATCCGCCCCAGGTCGGCGAGGGGTAGCCCTTCTTCCAGGATGAACCCGGCGGACAGGTACAACGGGGTCGCCCCGCTCACGGCCAGGTCGTTGACCGTGCCGTGGACGGCGAGGTCGCCGATGCACCCGCCGGGGAAGAACAGCGGGCGGACGACGAAGCCGTCGGTGGTGAACGCCAGCCGGCCGGGCACGGGCGGGAGGACGGCGGCGTCGCCGAGCCGGGCGAGGGCGGGGTTGCGGAACGCGGGCAGGAAGAGGTGCTCGACCAGGTCGGCCGACAGCCGGCCGCCGCCGCCGTGCCCCATCACCACGTGCGGGTAATCCCGGAGCGGCAGCGGGCAGGTCCAGGCGTCGGGGGTCAGGTCGGGCACGTCGCGCGCTCCGTTCCGACGGCGGTCAGCCGGCCGTAGTTGAAGTAGGCGGCGCACGCCCCCTCGCCCGACACCATGGTCGCCCCGAGCGGGGTCCGCGGGGTGCAGGTGGTGCCGAACGCCGGGCACTGGTTCGGCTTGAGCGTGCCGCGGAGCACCTCCCCGCTGCGGCAGTGCGGGGACTCGGCCGAGCGGATGCCGCCGACCGCGAACCGCTCCTCGGCGTCGAACCGCAGGTACCCGCCCCGCAGCCGCCATCCGCTGTTCGGGATGGTCCCGATGCCCCGCCAGTCGCGGTCGCACACCTCGAACACCTCGGCCAGCATCGCCTGGGCCGCCCGGTTGCCGTCAAACGTCACCACCCGCGGGTAGCCGTTCTCCACGGTGTGCGTCCCGGCTTCGAGCTGCCGCACCGCCCGCCGGATACCGTCCAGCAGGTCGAGCGGCTCGAACCCGGTGACGACGATCGGCACGCGGTAGCGCTCGGCCAGCGGCGGGTACTGGTGGTAGCCCATGACGCTGCACACGTGCCCGGCGGCCAGGAACGCCCGCACCCGGTTGGCCGGAGACGACAGGATCGCTTCCATGGCCGGCGGGACGAGGACGTGCGACACGAGCACGGAGAAGTTGGCGAGGCCGAGCCGGGCTGCCTGGTGAACGGCCAGCGCGTTCGCCGGGGCGGTCGTCTCGAACCCGATTGCGAAGAACACCACCTGCCGGGTCGGGTTCCCCTTCGCCAGCCGGACCGCGTCGAGCGGCGAGTACACCACCCGCACGTCCGCCCCGCGGCCCTTCACCGCGAACAGGTCTTCGCGGGTGCCCGGCACCCGGAGCATGTCACCGAAGCTGCAGAAGATGACGCCCGGGGCGGCGGCGACGGCCAGCGCCCGGTCGATCGCGGCCACCGGGGTGACGCAGACCGGGCAGCCGGGGCCGTGGACCAGTTCGAGCTCGGGCGGGAGCAGCTGGTCGAGGCCGTGGCGGATGATGGCGTGCGTCTGCCCGCCGCACACCTCCATGATCGCCCACGGGCGGGTGACGGCCGCCCGGATCTCGGCGACCAGCTTCTTGGCGAGACCGCCGTCCCGGAACTCGGTGAGGAATTTCACCCCGCCCCCTCCCCGAGTTCGTCGGCTAGAACCCCCATCTCGGCGAACGTGCAGAGCGTCTCCGCGGCGGTCGCTTCGTCCACCTGGCTGATCGCGAAGCCGGCGTGGACGAGGGCGTAGTCGCCGACGCCCACGTCCGGCAGGTACGCCAGGCAGACGTCCTTCCGCACCCCGCCGAACGTGAGCGTACCCATCCGCACGCCGTCCGCGTCGAACACCGCCTCCACCCGACCCGGGACCGCGAGGCACATGCTCAACCCTCCGAGGTGCGGCGGGATTCGAGCAGCGTCAGCCACTCGCCCAGCCCGTCGCAGGTCTTCGCCGACACGCGGAGGACTGGCAGCCCCGGCCGCACCGCGTGGAGGTTCCGCACCGCCGCGGCCGGGTCGAACTCGCAGGCGGCCGCGAGGTCGCACTTGGTGATGAGTCCGACGTCGGCGGTGTTGAACAGCGTCGGGTACTTGAGCGGCTTGTCCTCCCCCTCGGTGACGGACAGCAGGACCACCCGTAGTGCCTCGCCGAGGTCGTACCCGGCGGTGCAGACGAGGTTGCCGACGTTCTCCACGAACAGGTAGTCGTGGTCGGCCAGCGCCCACCCGTCCAGGTGCCGGCCGACCATGTCGGCTTCCAGGTGGCAGATACCGTGGGTGTTGATCTGCCGCACCGGCGCCCCGCTGCGGGCGAGCCGGACGGCGTCGTTGTCGGTTTCCAGGTCGCCGACCAGGGCGGCCGGGTTGCGGCCGCGGTCCCGCAGGGCGGCCAGCGTCCGTTCCAACAGCAGCGTCTTCCCGGTCCCGGGGCCGGACACCAGGTTGACCACGAACGTGCCGGCGGCGGCGAACCGCTCCCGCAGCCCGGCGGCGATCTCGTCGTTCTTCTTCCGCAGGCCCTTCCGCACTTCCACGATGCGCGCCGTCATGTCACTCCACCTCGATGGACTCGAGCTCAAGCTCGCGGCCGGCCCGCACGTCGGCGGTCGGGGTGTCGCACACCGGGCAGCGGAACAGTTGCACGCCGGGCAGCGGCACGTCCCCGCACCGCGGGCACCGGACCGTCACCGGCACCGGGCGGACGTCTAGCCGGGCGCCGGCGAGGAGGGTGCCGGCGGCAGCCACGTCGAACGCGAACCGGAGGGCGTCTTCGGCCACGCCGGACAGCGCGCCGACCGTCACCGCCACCGCCGTCACCCGGTTCGCGTCGGCGCGGCGGGCGGCCTCTTCGGCGGCCCGCACGAGTTCGACGGCCAGCGACAGTTCGTGCATCCTGGCCCCCCGCCCCAGTCATCTTATCCCGCCGGCGACCACCGCCTGGCCGAGTGACAGGCCGCCGTCGTTGCACGGCACTTGTAAGTGAGTCAGGACCGCGACCCCTTCGGCCCGGAGCCGGTCCGCGACCAACTGCAACAGGGTGACGTTCTGGAACACCCCGCCGGTCAGCCCGACCGCCGGGGCAGCGAGTCTCCCGGCAACGACCCGTACCATCTCGGCGACGGCGGTGTGAAACCGGGCGGCGATCCGGGGCGCCGGGGTCCGGCCGCTAACGTCGGCGACCACGGCCGCGAGCAGTGGGGCGGTGTCGAGGACGAGGGGGCCGGTCCCGGTGACGCCGAACGGGTACGGGTCCGCCCCGTCGCCCGCCACCGCTTCCAACTCCATCGCCGCCTGCCCCTCGTAGCTCACCGCCTGGCAGACCCCCGCCAGCGAGGCGACGGCGTCGAACAGCCGGCCCATGCTGCTGGTAGGAACACAATTCACGTTCCGCTCCAACTGCCGGCGGAGGACGCGTTGTTCGACATCGCCGCACGCGGTCGTACTCGGCATATCCGAATCCCAGCCGATGCCGGCTGCCCACAAGTGGGCCAGCGCGACGCGATACGGTTTTCGGACGGCCGCGTCGCCGCCGGGCAGCGGGACGTACTTCAGGTGGGCGACTCGCTCGATGCGGCCTTCATCTGCCAGGAAGAACTCGCCGCCCCAGACGGCCCCGTCGGTCCCGTAGCCCGTGCCGTCGAAGCAGGCCACGAGCACCGGCCCGCCGTGGCAGTTGGCGTCCGCCAGCAGCGAGGCGACGTGGGAGCGGTGATGTTGCACCCGCACCAGCGGGACGCCGCGGCGCTCCGCGAGCCGGGCCGCCCACTCGGCCGACAGGTAACCGGGGTGCAGGTCGCACGCCACCACTTCGGGAGCAACGCCGAACAGCGCCAGCATGTGGTCGGCGGTGCGGTCGAGGACGGCCAGGGTGTCGGGGCTTTCGACATCCCCGATGTGCTGGCTCAGGTACGCGTGGTCGCCGGCGGTCACGCACAGGGTCGCCTTCAACTCCCCGCCGACGGCCAGCACCGCCTTGGCCGCCCGCGGCAGTTTCACCGGCAGCGGCGCGTACCCGCGGGAGCGGCGGACGGGGTACTCGTGCCCGGCGAACACCCGCACTACCGAGTCGTCGCACGCCGTGTGGATGTCGCGGTCGTGCATCAGGAAGGCGTCGGCGAGGTCGGCCAGCCGCCCGCGGGCCTCGGCGTTGTCGCGGGCGATCGGCTCGTCGCTGCGGTTGCCGGAGGTCATCACCAGCGGGCGGTCGACCAGCAGGTGGTGCAGCGGCGAGTACGGCAGCATCAGGCCGACGGTGTTCAGGCCGGGGGCGATGAGGCCGCCCGCGTCCCGGCGTCGCACCATCACGATCGGCCGCTCGGGGCCGGTCAGCACCGCCGCCTCGTCGTCGCCCACCTCGGCGATCCGTTTCGCCGCGTCGATGTCCGGCACCATCACCGCGAACGGCTTGTCCGTCCGCCCCTTCCGCTCCCGCAGCTTCGCCACCGCGGCAGCGGTGCCCGCGTCGCACGCCAGGTGGAACCCGCCGACCCCCTTCACCGCCAGGAGGCCGCCCCCGTCGAGCACCCGCCCCGCCTCGCGGATGGCGGCGTCTCCCGCGGCCACGCTCGCCCCGCCTGCTTCGAGCCACACCCGCGGCCCGCACGCCGGGCAGGCCACCGGCTGGGCGTGGAACCGGCGGTCGGCCGGGTCGAGGTATTCCCGCTCGCAGGCCGCACACATCGGGAAGCCGGCCATCGTCGTCGCCGGGCGGTCGTAGGGCAGGCGTCGGATGATGGTGAACCGCGGCCCGCAGTGGGTGCAGTTGATGAACGGGTAGCGGAACCGGCGGTCGGCCGGGTCGAGCAGCTCGCGGAGGCAGTCGACACAGGTGGCGACGTCGGCCGGAACCGAGCTGCCGCGGCCGGCGGTCGTCTGGCTGGCGACGATGACGAAGTGTGTTTCGGGGACGGTCGGCAGGTCGGCCGCGTCCACCGCGTCGACGCGGGCGAGCGGCGGCGGGCGGGCCGTCAGTTCGGCGGCGAACGCCGCCACCCGGTCGGCGGCCCCCTGCACCTCAATGAACACGCCGGCGGTGTCGTTGCCGACGACCCCGGTGAGGGCGTGCCGCACCGCCAACTGGTAGACGAACGGGCGGAAGCCGACGCCCTGCACGACGCCCCGCACGGCGAGCCGCCGCCTCACCACGACGGCCCGACCCCCTGGCGGATCACCCGCATGTAGTTCCCCCGTTCGAACGCCGCCGGGTCTGGCACCTTGCCCAGGCTGAGCGCGCCGCGCATCTGCCCGACCGAGGCGTACTCCTTCTCGGCCATCCAGTGCCGCAGGTCGGTCAGGACGTGGCTCAGGTAGCCGACCCCGTGGCGGATCAGGGCGGACGTGAGCATCGCCGTGCTCGCCCCCGCCATCACGCACTTGATCACGTCGCGGGCGGTGTGCACACCGCCGGTGACGGCCAGATCGATCGGCACCCGCCCGTAGGCCACCCCCACCCACTGTAGCCGGGTCAGCAGCTCGTCCGAGTGGCTGAGTTTGAGGTGCGGCACCACGTCGAGTTCGTCGATAATCAGGTCGGGCTGGTAGAAGCGGTTGAACAGGACGGCGGCGGCGGCCCCGGAATCTTTCAGCCGGGCGAGCAGGTTGACCGGGGCCGTGTAGAACGGACTGAGCTTCACCGCCAGCGGGACGGTGATCTCGCGGCGGACGGCCCGCACCAGCTCCATCAACGCGTCCTCGACCCGCTGCGCGGAGGCGGCCGGGTCAGTCGGGATGTCGTACACGTTCAGCTCGACGCCGTCGGCCCCGGCGTCCTGCACCAGCCGGGCGTAGCGGACCCACCCGCCGACGCTGGTGCCGTTCAGGCTGGCGAACACCGGCACCCCGACGGCGGCCTTCACCTTCCGCAGTTGCTCCAGGTAGCCGTCCGGCCCGGTGTTGTACGCCCGCATGTCGGGGAAGTACGAGGTGGCCTCGGCGAACGACTCGGTACCCGCCTCCAGGTGGTGGTGCAGGTCGAGCGACTCGGCCTCGATCTGCTCCTCGAACAGCGAGTGCAGGACGAACGCCGCCGCCCCGGCGTCTTCGGCCTTCTTGACGAGGTCGAGGTCGCGGGTGATGGGGGATGACGACACGATCAGCGGGTTGGCCAGGGCGTGGCCGAGGTAGTGGGTGGTCAGGTCGGTCACGACGCACCTCCGTTCGCGGCGGCGGCCAGCGGCACGCCGGCGGCCAGCCGTTCGTATAGCTTCCAGCGGTCGGCGACCTCGACCTCGGCCTCGCGGAGGAGCGTCTCGGCCGCCGCCGGGTCGTTCTGGACCAGCACCGTATACCGCGTCTCGTTGTACAGGTAGTTCTTCAGCGGCAGGCTCGGCTGCTTGCTGTCCAGCACCATCGGGTTCTGCCCGGCCGCTTTCCGCCGCGGGTCGTAGCGGAACAGCGGCCAGTGCCCGCACTGCACCGCGGCCTTCTGTTGTTCCAGTTGCTTGCTCAGGTCGAACCCGTGGGCGATACACGGGCTGTACGCGATGACCAGCGACGGGCCGGGGTAGGATTCCGCCTCCCGCAGGGCGTTTAGCGTGTGGGCGTCGTTCGCCCCGTAGGCCACCCGGGCCACGTAGCAGTTCCCCTGGGTTACCGCCAGCAGTGCCAGATCCTTCTTGGCCGTCCGCTTGCCGCCGGCGGCGAACTTGGCCACCGCCGCCCGCGGGGTGGACTTCGACATCTGCCCGCCGGTGTTCGAGTACACCTCGGTGTCGAGTACCAGCACGTTCACGTTGGCGGCGGTGTTCAGCACGTGGTCCAGCCCGCCGTAGCCGATGTCGTACGCCCAGCCGTCCCCGCCGACGATCCACACGCTCCGCGGGACGAGAGCGTCGGCCACGGTCGTCAGGTCGTTGGCCGCGGCGTCCATGCGGCCGGCGAGCTTGGCCTTCAGTTGCTTCACCCGCTCGCGTTGCGGCTTCACGCTGGCCGATGTTTGCTCGGCGTTCAGCAGCCCGTCGACGAACTCCGCCCCGAGGTCGTCCCGCATCCTGGCCAGCAACTCGCGGGCGTACTCGGCCTGCTTGTCCACCGCCAGCCGCATGCCCAGGCCGAACTCGGCGTTGTCCTCGAACAGCGAGTTCGACCACGCCGGTCCGCACCCGCTGTCGTCCTGCGCCCAGGGGGTCGTGGGCAGGTTGCCGCCGTAGATGGACGAGCAGCCGGTGGCGTTGGCGACGAGGGCGTGGTCGCCGAACAGCTGCGACATCATCTTCAGGTACGGCGTCTCCCCGCAGCCGGCGCACGCACCGGAGAACTCGAACAGGGGCCGCATGAGCTGGACGTCCTTCACCGAGTCGGTGCGGAGCGTCGCCCGGTCGGGTTCGGGCAGCTTGAGGAAGTAGTCCCAGTTCTGCACCTCGGCGTCGCGGAGCGGCGGTTGCGGGGCCATGTTGATGGCCTTCAGCCGCGGCTCGCTTTTGTTCTTCACCGGGCACGCCTCGACGCACAGCCGGCAGCCGGTGCAGTCCTCGGGGGCGATTTGCAGGGTGAAGAACTGGCCCTTGCGGTCCGGCCAGCGGGCGTCGGCGTGCTTGAAGGTGTCCGGGGCGCCGTTCAGCAACCCCGGCTCGTACACCTTGCCGCGGACCACCGCGTGCGGGCACACCAGCACACACTTGCCGCACTGGATGCAGATCGACTCGTCCCACACCGGGATCTCGGCGGCGATGTTCCGCTTCTCCCACTGTGTCGTCGCGGTCGGCCAGGTGCCGTCGTTCGGCAGGGCGCTCACCGGCAGCGTGTGCCCCTCGCCGGCCATCATGCGGGCGGTGACGCTCCGCACGAACTCCGGGGCAGTGGCCGACGCCAGCGGGCGGCGGCCGGTCGGGGCGGTGGCGGCGGCGGGCACCGGCACCTCCAACAGCCGGCCGAGGGTGGCGTCCACCGCCGCCCAGTTCCGCTCGACAACCGGCTGGCCCCGCTTGGAGTACGTCTTCTGGATCGACTTCTTGATGGCGGCAATCGCCTCGTCCCGCGGCAGCACCCCGCTCAGAGCGAAGAAGCAGGTCTGCATGACGGTGTTGATCCGCCCGCCCATGCCGTTCTCTTTCGCCACGCTCAGAGCGTCGATAACGAACACCCGCAGTTTCTTCGCCAGGATGGCCTCCTGCACCGCCCGCGGCAGGTGGCCCCACACCTCGTCCGGGCCGAACGGGCAGTTCAGCAGGAATGTGCCCCCCGGCTCGACCAGCCCGAGCATGTCGAACCGTTCGAGGAAGTTGAACTGGTGACAGGCGACGAACGACGCCTGCGAGATCAGGTACGTGGAGCGGATCGGGTTCGGGCCAAACCGCAAGTGCGACACCGTGACCGAACCCGACTTCTTCGAGTCGTACACGAAGTACCCCTGGGCGTGCAGCGGGGTGTCCTCCCCAATGATCTTGATGGTGTTCTTGTTCGCCCCGACGGTGCCGTCGGCCCCCAGGCCGAAGAACACTGCCCGCACGCTCGCCGGGTCTTCGGTGCTGTACGCCGGGTCGTAGCTGAGGCTCAGGTGCGTCACGTCGTCCACGATGCCGACGGTGAAGTGGTTCCGCGGGCGGGCGGCCGACAGGTTGTCGAACACCGCCTTCACCATCGCCGGGGTGAACTCCTTGGACGACAGCCCGTACCGCCCGGCGACGATCGTGATCCAGCCGCGGCCGGCTTCGTGCAACGCCGTGAGCACGTCCTGGTACAGCGGCTCGCCGATGGCCCCCGGTTCCTTGGTGCGGTCGAGTACCGCGACGGCCTTTACCGACTCGGGCAGCGCCGCGGTGAACGCGGTCAGGTCGAACGGGCGGAACAGGCGGATCTTCAGGAGCCCGACTTTTTCACCGGCCTTGTTCAGCGCCTCGACCGCCTCTTCCGCCGCCCCGCAGCCGGACCCCATCATCACGATCACCCGCTCGGCCTGCGGGTGGCCGACGTAGTTGAACAGCTCGTATCGCCGGCCGCCCAACTCGGCGAACCTGTCCATCGCGGCCTGCACGATCGCCGGGCAGGCGAGGTAAAAGGGGTTGACCGTCTCGCGGGCCTGGAAGTACACGTCCGGGTTCTGGGCAGTGCCGCGGAGCACCGGGTGTTCCGGCGACAGCGCCCGCCGGCGGAACTCGGCAACGAGGTCGTCGCGGATCATCCCGCGAATCTGCTCGGTCGTGGGCGGGCTGATCGTGGCGACTTCGTGCGAGGTGCGGAAGCCGTCGAAGAAGTGCAGGAACGGGAGGCGGGCTTCGAGGGTGGCGGCGTGGGCGATCAGTGCCAGGTCGCCCGCCTCCTGCACCGAACCCGAAGCCAGCATCGCCCAGCCCGTCTGGCGGCAGGCCATCACGTCTTGGTGGTCGCCGAAGATGGACAGCCCCTGGGCTGCGATGGAGCGGGCGGCGATGTGGAACACCGTCGGCGTCAGCTCGCCGGCGATCTTGTACATGTTCGGGATCATGAGCAACAGTCCCTGCGACGCGGTGAACGTCGTGCCCAGAGCCCCGGCCTGCAACGCCCCGTGCAGCGCGCCCGCCGCCCCGCCTTCCGATTGCATCTCGACCACTCGCGGCACCGTCCCCCACAGGTTCGACTTCCCCTCACTCGCCCACTGGTCGGACAACTCTCCCATCCCCGAAGACGGGGTGATGGGGTAGATGGCGATCACCTCGCTACAGGCGTATGCCACCCGCGCGGCCGCCTCGTTCCCCTCGATCGTGATCCGGCTACCGGCCATGACGCACCCCCTTCGGGCATGTGGCCGCGTAAAGCTGACATTGATGTCGCATTTTCACACTGGCAGCATATTCTAACCGCGTCCGGAAGCAACGAGGTGCCCACGGAGGACGTGATGCCCGCCACGCTTTCCACCGACAAGCGGCTGAAAATCCTCGACGCCGCCATCCGCAAGCAGCAGAACCGACCGGACGCGCTCATCGCCGTCCTGCACAAGGCCCAGGAGCTCTTCGGGTTCCTGGACACGCCGGTCCTGTGGCACGTCGCCCGGGCGCTGCGGCTTCCGCCGAGCCGGGTGTACGGCACCGCTACGTTCTACCACCTGTTCAGCCTGAAGCCGCGGGGCGAGCACTCGTGCGTGGTGTGCATGGGCACGGCGTGCTTTGTGAAGGGCGCCCAGAAGCTGGTGGACGCGGTCGGCGACCTCGGCGGCATCGCGGCCGGACAGACGACACCCGACGGCAAGGTCTCGCTCCTGGTCGCCCGCTGCCTCGGGGCGTGCGGCATCGCCCCGGCCGTCGTCCTGGACGGCACCACCGTCGGCACCATCACTCCCGACCAGCTCACCGCCCGGGTGAAGGAGTGGACCCATGGATCATGACGAACTCCTCCGGATCGCCGACGTCGAGCGGGCGAAGGCCAAGCCGAACGAAATCCGCTGCTGCACCTCTAGCGGTTGCCGGGCGTCCGGCTCGGCCGATGTGCTCAAGCAGCTCAAGGCGTCGGTGAACGCGAACGGGTTGAACGACACGCTCACGGCCGTCGGCGTCGGCTGCCCCGGCCTGTGCAGCGCGGGGCCGGTGGTGATGTCACACCCGGACGGCGGCATGTTCGGCAAGGTGACGGCCGAGCAGGCGAAGGGCATCGTGGCTACGCTGAGCGGCGGCGCGACCGACGCTCAGCGGATCGACCCGAACCAGCCGTTCTTCCGCAAGCAGTTCCGCGTGGTGCGGGCCACCGCGGGGCAGCTCGACCCGGAGCGGATCGAGTCGTACATCGCCGCCGGCGGGTACGAAGGATTGTACCAGGCCCTCCAGAAGCGGCCGGACGAGATCGTGACGGACGTGACGGCCAGCGGCCTCCGCGGCCGCGGCGGGGCGGGCTACCCCACCGGCCTGAAGTGGGCGACGGTGGAGAAGATGCCCCCCGGGCAGAAGTACGTCATCTGCAACGGCGACGAGGGCGACCCCGGCGCGTTCATGGACCGCTCGGTGATGGAGGACGCCCCGCACCAGGTGCTCGAGGGCATGGCCATCGCCGCCTACGCGGTCGGGGCGAACCAGGGGTTCATCTACGTCCGGGCCGAGTACCCGCTTGCCATCGAGCGGTTGCAGGCGGCCATCACCCAGGCGACGAAGGCCGGGCTGCTCGGGGCGAACATCTTCCAGACGCCGTTCGAGTTCAAGGTCGAGATCCGCATCGGTGCCGGGGCGTTCGTGTGCGGCGAGGAGACCGCCCTTATCGCCTCGGTGCAGGGGCTCCGCGGCACCCCGCGGCCGCGGCCGCCGTACCCGGCTGAGAGCGGGTTGTGGGACCGGCCGACGCTCATCAATAACGTCGAGACGTTCGCCACCATCCCCGCCATCTCGCGGAACGGGGCGGCGTGGTTCGCCGCCATCGGTACCGGCACCAGCAAGGGGACGAAAATCTTCTCGCTCACCGGCAAGGTGAAGAACGCAGGGCTGGTGGAGGTGCCGATGGGCACCACGCTGCGGGAGGTGGTGGAGGAGCTGGGCGGCGGCACGGCCGACGGCAAGGCGGTCAAGGCGGTGCAGACCGGCGGGCCGTCCGGCGGGTGCATCCCGGCGAGCTTGTTGGACACGCCGATCGACTACGAGTCGCTGGGCAAGATCGGGTCGATCATGGGGTCGGGCGGGATGATCGTGATGGACGACACCGACCGCATGCCCGAGGTAGCCCGCTTCTTCATGGAGTTCTGCGCCGACGAGTCGTGCGGGAAGTGCGTGCCGTGCCGGGTCGGTACCGTCCAGCTGCACGGCCTGCTCACCAAGCTGGTGGAGAGGAAGGCCACGCGCCACGACCTGGACACGCTCGTCGAGCTGTGCCAGCTGGTGCGGGACACCAGCCTGTGCGGGCTGGGGCAGTCGGCCCCGAACCCGGTGCTCAGCACCATCCGCTACTTCGCCGCCGAGTACGAGGCGCTGCTCCAGCCCGAGGAGTTCGCCCGCCCGCCGCGGGCGTCCGTCATCCCGCTGTCGGTGGTGTGAAGCCGGTGCGTCCGCCCGGGCCGCCCGGGGCAGACAGGGAGACCCCAACATGGCCGTCGTCACGCTGACCATTGATGGCAAGCCGGTGTCGGCGCGGGCGGGGGAATCGGTCCTCGCCGCGGCCGCGGAAGCCGGCATCAGGATCCCCACCCTCTGTCACCTGGACGGCGTGTCCGAGGCGGCCGCCTGCCGGCTCTGCCTGGTGCAGGTGGAGGGCCGCGGGCGGTTGCAGGCGGCGTGCGTCACCGCCGCCGCCGAGGGGATGGTGGTCCGCACCCAGACGGACACCCTCCGCGAATACCGCAAGATGATCCTGGAACTGCTGTTCGCCGAAGGGAACCACGTGTGTGCGGTGTGCGTGGCGAACGGCAACTGCGAGCTCCAGGCCGTGGCCGCCGACCTGGGGATGGACCACGTCCGCTACCCGTACCTTAACCCGGTGCGGCCGGTGGACGTCAGCCACGCCCAGTACGCGGTCGACCACAACCGTTGCATCCTCTGCACCCGGTGCGTCCGGACGTGCGACGAGATCGAGGGCGCCCACACCTGGGATGTGGCCGGCCGCGGCACCCAGTCGCACCTCATCGCCGACATGGGCCAGCCGTGGGGTGAGTCGGTGACGTGTACGTCGTGCGGCAAGTGCGTCCAGTCGTGCCCGACCGGCGCCCTGTTCCGCCAGGGGAGCACGGTGGCCGAGATGACCAAGGACCGCGAGAAGCTCGGCGACCTCGTAGTGGCCCGGAGGGAGAAAAAATGGACCGTGTGAGGCTGGCCACTGTCTGGCTCGGCGGGTGCTCCGGCTGCCACATGTCTTTCCTCGACATGGACGAGTGGCTGATCGACCTCGCCCCCAGGATCGACCTCGTTTACAGCCCACTCGCCGACGCGAAGGAGTACCCGGAGCGCGTGGACGTGGTGCTGGTGGAGGGGGCGGTGGCGAACGAGGAGAACCGGCACATGGCGAAGGTGCTGCGGAAGCGGTCGAAGGTGGTGGTGTCGTTCGGCGACTGTGCGGTGAACGGGAACGTGACCGCCATGCGGAACCCGCTGGGCAAGAGCCTGGAGGTGCTCCGCACGTCGTACCTGCTGGAGAGCGCCGGCACCGGGCTGAAGCTGCCCGACGACCGCGAGATCGTGCCCGTGCTGCTCGACAAGGTGCTGCCGCTGCACGCGGTCGTCCCGGTGGACCACTACCTGCCCGGCTGCCCGCCGCCGGCCGCCCGCATCCGGGCGATCGTCGAAGACCTGCTCGCCGCCCGCACGCCGAGCCGGGCGGCCGAGCTGATCCGGTTCGGGTGAGTAGTTTTGGTGGCACCAGGCGTCCCGCCCGTGCCGCCCCGCCCACCGGCGTCGCCGCCGGTGCCACCGGCCAGAGGTGTTGCGATGAAGCGAATCATCATCGACCCGATCACCCGGATCGAGGGGCACGCCAAGATCAGCCTGTTCGTCGGCGACGACGGCCGGATCGCCGACGCCCGGTTCCACGTTGTCGAGTTCCGCGGGTTCGAGCGGTTCTGCGTCGGCCGGCCCTTCGGCGAGATGCCCAGCCTCACCGCCCGCGTGTGCGGCATTTGCCCGGTCAGCCACCTGCTCTGCTCGGCGAAGACCGGAGACGGTATCCTGGGCGTCCGCCCGCCCGCCGCGGCGGTGAAGCTCCGCCGGGCCATGAACCTCGGGCAGATACTCCAGTCCCACGCTCTCAGCTTCTTCCACCTGAGCAGCCCGGACCTGCTGCTCGGGTTCGACAGCGCCCCGGCCACCCGCAATGTGTTCGGCGTCATCCAGTCGCACCCCGACCTCGCCCGCGCCGGCATCCGCCTGCGGCAGTACGGTCAGGAGGTGATTGAGCGGCTGGGCGGGCGGAAGATTCACCCCGCGTGGGCCGTACCCGGCGGCGTGCGGGAGGCGGCCAGCGAGGAGACGTGCCGGGAACTGCTCGGCCGGCTGCCCGAAGCCCGGGCGACGGTGCAGGTCGCCCTCGGGTTCATCAAGCATTATCTCGACACGCACGGCGAAGAGGTGGCGGTGTTCGGCAACCACCCGAGCCTGTACATGGGGCTGGTGCGACCGACCGACCACGGCTGGGAGCACCACGACGGCGTGCTGCGGATCACCGACCACACCGGGAAGGTGGTGGCCGACGACATCGACCCGGCCGACTACCGCACCCACATCGCCGAGCAGGTGGAACACGACTCGTACCTGAAGTCGCCGTACTACAAGCCGCACGGCTACCCCGGCGGGGCGTACCGCGTCGGCCCGCTCGCCCGGCTGAACGTGTGCACCACCATCGGCACCCCGCTCGCAGACGCGGAACTGGTCGAGTTCCGCCAGCGGGCTGGCGGGGTGGCGAACTCGGCGTTTCTGTACCACCTGGCCCGGGCCGTCGAGATGCTCGCCTGCACCGAATGGCTCGAACGCCACCTCAGCGACCCGGACATCCGCTCGACCCGGCACCGGGCCGAGGCGGGGGTGAACAACCTGGAGGCGGTCGGGTGCAGCGAGGCGCCCCGCGGCACCCTGTTCCACCACTACACGGTGGACGAGAACGGGCTGCTGAAGTCAGTCAACATGATCATCGCCACCGGGCAGAACAACCTGCCGATGAACCGCACCATCACCCAGATCGCCCAGCACTACATCCGCGACACGAAGGCCATCCCCGAAGGGTTCCTCAATCGGGTGGAGCACGGCATCCGCTGCTATGACCCGTGCCTGAGTTGCTCGACGCACGCCCACGGCCGGATGCCGTTGCACTTGCAGCTGATCGGGCCGGGCGGTGAGGTGATCGTCGAGACGAAGCGGTGAGCGTGCTACTCGTCGGCGTCGGTAACACCCTCCGCCGCGACGACGGCGCGGGGGCGGCCGTGGTCAATCACTTCGCCGGTCACCACGGCTGCCGCGTTCGCGTGGTGCACCAACTCCTGCCGGAGTTGGTCGAGGAACTGGCCCGGTGCGGGCGGGTCGTGTTCGTCGATGCCGCCGTCAACAGGACGGAGGTACAACTCGTTCGGCTCTCCCCTTCGGCACGCCTTCCCGGCGTCGGGCACACCGGCGATCCGGGGTGGCTGCTCGGCCTGTGCGAGGCCCTGCACGGTCGTTCCCCGGAGGGGTGGCTGCTCGCCGTCCCGGCCTTCGAACTGGGGTTCGGCGAGGGGCTGAGCGCCGCCACCGCCGCCGCGGTGGGGGCGGCCGAGCGGGTGTTGCGAGATCACATCACGAAGTGACGCAGGGCGACGACCCGCCGCCGCAACTCGTCCCGGAAGTCCGGGTGGGCGATCGAGATCAGCAGGGCGGCCCGTTCCCGCAGGCTCTTGCCGTGCAGGTCCACCGCCCCGTACTCGGTCGCCACCCAGTGCACGTGCCCGCGGCTGGTCACCACCCCGGCCCCGGCGTCCAGTTCGGGCACGATGCGGGACAGGGTGCCGCTTTTCGCAGTGCTCGGAAGGGCGATGACCGGCAGCCCGCCCCTGGAGAGCGCCGCCCCGCGGATGAAGTCCATCTGCCCGCCGATGCCGGAGTAGATGCGGTGACCGATGGAGTCGGCGCACACCTGCCCGGTCAGGTCGATCTGGATGGCGGAGTTGATGGCCACCACCCGGTCGTTCTTGCGGATCAGGGCCGTGTCGTTGGTCCGGTCGCACGGGTGGAACTCGACCAGCGGGTTGTCGTCGACGAAGTCGTACAGCCGCCGGCTGCCATTTACGAAGCTGGTCACGCTCCGGCCGGGGTGGACCGCCTTGTACCGGTTCGTCACCGCCCCGCACCCGACTAGGTCCACGAACCCGTCGGCTAGCATCTCCGAGTGGACGCCCAAATCCTGCTTGTTGTTCAGCCGGGCGAGGACCGCGTTGGGGATGCCGCCGATGCCCAATTGGAGGCACGCGCGGTCCGGGACGAGGTCGGCCACCAGCGCACCGATGGCGTCTTCGACCGGTGTGGTCGGCTCCGGCGGGTGCTCGTGCGGCGGGCGGTCGGAGTGACAATACGCCGTCAGGCGGTCGAGTGGCACCACCGTGTTGCCGTGGGTGCGGGGCATCCGCGGGGTGATCTCGGCGATCAGGATCGGGGCGGTGTCGGCGGCGGCGCGGGCGGAGTCGACACTTGTGCCGAGGCTGCAGTTGCCGTGCCGGTCGGGCGGGGAGAGGGTGAGCAGGGCGGCGTCCAGCTTGATCCGCCCGGAGGTGAACAGACCGGGAATGTCCGACAGGAACACCGGCACGAAGTCGGCCCGGGCGGCGGCCACGGCCTCGCGGAGCGGCCCGCCCGTGAACAGCGACACCGCCCGGAACCGGTCCCGCACGCCGGGGGCGACGTGCGGGGCGGGGCCGTTCGTGTGCATGTGGTAAAACGTGACATCCTCAAGGTCGGTGCGGGCGGCAACCGCCTCGAGTAGCGGCGTCGGGGTGGCGGCCGCGCCCTGGACGAACACGTTCATCCCGCTGCGGATCGGCAGGACGGCCGCGGTCGGCGACGACCGCTCGGCTTGTCTCATGTCATCCCCCTCGGCCGTGTCGACGGATACCCTTTCGTGATTTCGTATGGACTCGAGGTGTCGATCCGACGACTTGGTAGTAATCCGTCTACCGATCAATGGCGGGTACGGGCGGTGGCTCGGGAAGGGGGTACAGCGCCCGGAGTTTGACGCAGGCGTCGGCGGTGGTGAATCGCCACCGCGCCCCGGCCCGCGCCGCGTTCCGGGCCGCCGCCCAGGCGCTCAGCGCCGCCTCCGCCATCTCCGCCTTCGTCCGGAACCGCCGCGCGCCCAGGCACTGCCGCGACACCCCCCCAGTTCGGCCTCGGCCATGTTCAGCCAGCTCCCGTTCACCGGCGTCGGCACCAGCCGCAGCCGGCCCGCCGTCCCGGCGTCGAACGCCTTGTACAGGCTCGACACGTGGTGCGTGTTCAGGTTGTCCACGGCGACGTGGACCTTCGACCCGTTCTTCTTCTTCGCCCCGTCGAACCCGGCCCGGCCGCCGCTCTGCGGCGTCGATTGCAGGGTCCGGCTGTCGAGGACCGTCGCCGTCGGCTGGGCCTCCCGCCCGTCGACCATGCGGAGGATCATCCGGATGTCGTGGGCGGCCGCCTCGAACACCCCGGCCCGGACCCACCGCCGGGCCTGCTGGTACACCGCCGACCACGGCGGCAGGTCGTGGGGGAGCATGTCCCACTGGCACCCCGTCTTGACCACGTACCGGAGGGCGTCGAACACGTCCCGAAGGGTGTACTCGCGCTGCGGGGCGTCCTCCCGCATCAGCGTCAGGTACGGGGCCAGGAACTCCCACTCGGCGTCCGACACGTCGGTCTTGTACGCCTTCCGTGACTCGCTCATCCCGCTAACATGTGGGGTGAGCTCACGATAAGTCAACAACTGGCTCTAGCAATTACGGCTGTAGGACTAAGCAGCCGGTTACAGTGAGAAAGGGCCTCAAGGACAGCAAGATGCAGCGGGCAGGGGGGGCATGAAGTGCCCCCTGATGCAGTTCTTCAAGCCCGAGAACTACTTCACGGTTCGGCAAGCTTGGATCGAAGCCGGAAGGGCCGACCTCATCGGCGGGTGTGATGGATTAACCCGCCCCAGCCCCCGAAGGAAGCCATCGAAGCGAGACGGCGACAGACCCAGCGGGCGGTCCGCCGCGACGAAGACGGCGACCACTACCCCACGGTGGCGAAGCCGGCCAAGGGTGAGAAGCCGGGTGAGGGTGGAGCGGGTCCGCCGAAGCCGACCGGCTACTGACCGGGGAGAACATCGCAGAAAAAACGGCAGGAGAAGCGGAAGAAGAATCCGGGGCCGGGGGGATAGCCATTCCGCCCCGACCCCCGCTAGGGGCCGGCTCACTTCACCCGCTTCAGCTCGATCGTCACGTCGGCCTTCTTGGGGTCGGTGACCGTCGGTCGCGGCTTGCCGGTCCACTCGTTCTCCTTCCAGTGCCCGACGACGCAGACCACCTTGAGTTTGTCGCCGTCCAACTCGTAGATGCCGAGCACATCCGTGCCCGTCTTCGTCGCGTCGTGCGACCGGTGGTCCCACACCTTCGGGCTGACGGTCGGGTCGACCCAGAACGTGCCCGCCCACAACTCCTTCCCGTCCTTGTCCAGGGCGGCGTAGGTGCCGTCCCTGTTGAACACCAGCCTGTGCGAGTCTTTGGTCGCCCCGTCCGGCGTCACGGCAACGATCTCGCAGCAGCCGGTGAACGCCCCCAGCGCTTTCTCCACCGCGACCTTTTTCACGTCGGTCTTCGGTTCGTCCGCGACGACCGTCGCCGCGACGGCCCCGCACACACCGCCCAGCATGTACCGGTTCATCCGTTGCCCTCGTGAGTGGTTGGTGCGGTCTACCGCAGACCGCCGGAGGCGAGGATGACCACAGCACAGTCGCGGGCCTTGTGGTGGCGGTACGCCGGCTGCTTTAGAACCTGGGGCATCGTTGCGGCTCCGAAAGGGATGGACGGTACATGAACCGTTTCGCATCCGGGTTTCGTGCCGCACTCCCGAGAACCGGGAGGTACACAAGACGTGTTCGGCTAAGAACTTCCAACCAGTCGGGCTGACAGGATTCGAACCTGCGACCTCTTGGTCCCGAACCAAGCGCTCTACCAAGCTGAGCTACAGCCCGTCACCCACGGTACGACTGGTGGGTGCGTGGGGAAATACTATCGATCCGGTTGGCAATGTCAACGCCATCCGCGAAAACCGTCGTAACTCACCCGCAGGCCGGCCCTTGAATCCAGTCCGCGGCGGGGTTAGCCTGAATCCCACACTCCACGTCCGTCGCAGGGGTTCCGATGGCACCCGTCCGCGTCTCACTCGCCGCCCTGGTCGTGCTCGTCGCGGCCGTCGGCGATACGCCCGCGCAGCCGCCCAAGGCCGCCAACCTGCCGCAGAAAACCGGTCAGTACCTGGAGGTCGCAAGCTTCAAGTCGCAGGGCGGTGTCCTCAAGGGCGAGGTCGCCAAGGCCAAGACCGCGTTCGAGGTGTTCGCCAAGTACCACGCCGAGTACGTCGCCAACCCCGTCACTCACACCGCGCCGCAAGACTTCCGCCCCGAGCCGCCGCCGCCCAACTCGCCGCTCACCGTGGACGGGCTCATCAACGAGATCTACCGCCACCTCATCGTCCCGAGCCCGGTCGTGCCGCTCCACCCGACGCCCGGCCAACCGAACCTCTCGACCGCCACGGCCCGCGACACCGAAATGATCGCCAAGGAGGCGGAGTACATTCGCGAGTTCGGCGCGGCCCTCGACAAGGCGCTCGGCGACGTGGTGAAGCAGTCCAACGAGCGCGTCGTCCGCGTGGGCGCCACCCGGATGCTCGCCGCCGCCTGCCGGTCCGGGGCCAGCGCCCACTGGCCGACCGTGACGGAACTCCTCACCGCCCCGAACATGGACCCCGAGGTCCGCTACTACGCCCTTCAGGCCGCCGGCAACCTCCTCTCCGCGTACGACATCAACGACTACCGCTCCCGCCGCCACGCGGCCGACTCCAAGACCGTCGGCGCGCTCGTCGTCGCCGTGCAGAACTGCGTGCTGAAGCCGGACGCGCTCCTGCCGTTGATCGACGTGCCGGACGGGAAGGGGTCCGTCCGGAAGGTGCTGCCGCCGGACCAGGTGCCGGTTCACCAGTTCATCCGTCGGCAGGCCGTCCGGGCTCTGGGGCAGGTACGTTTTTCCGAGTTCGACTCGGAGAAGGGGAAAACCCTCTACCCCGCTCACACCCTGGCGCTCGTCGCGTTGAGCAAGGTGACCGTCGAGACGTTTAGTGTCAGTGGCGAGAAGGTGGAGATCGTCACCGCCCCCAAGAACCTCGTCGGCGACGCCAACGACGCGGGCGAGGCCGTGCTAGGCATCCTGAATATGGCCCCGCCGCGCGGCGGGGCCGCCGCCAAGCAGTATGCCGCCCCGATGGCCGACGTGATCGCGACCGGGGTGATCACCTGGGTCGGCCCCAGGGCCACCGACCCGGCGAGCAAGGCCCTGCCGTGGCGGGGGACGGCCCAGCGGCTCGACGAGGGGCTGAAAACCTGGCAGGGGTTGTTCGACGTGAACTGGAACCCCTCCCAGCCGGCGATCCGGCCGGAACTCGTCCCGGCTTCGGCGAAGGACGTGGCCAAGGCCGTCACCGACAACGTCATTACCCCCCTCGGCTCGGCCACCGGCACCGTGAACCTGACCGGCCTTCAAACGTTCCAGCGCGACGTGCTGCGGAAGACGAAGGACATCACCCCGCGGCCGTTCGGCGGCGCGGCCAGCCCGGCCCTGCCGGTGCAGTACCAGTAACACCACCGCCCGATTCACCCCCGTTCGGAGACGACGCGATGAGGCGGTTCCTGTTCGCCGCGCTGGCCGCCACGCTCGTCGTGGCCCACGCCGACGCCGGCTACTTCGTCGTCCGCATTATCCTGGAGGGCGGCGGCGGCGGGGCCGGCGGCGCCCCCGGATCCAGTAGCGGTCCGACCGGCGGCATGCCGATGCCGCAACCCGGCCCCGGGTCGAGTTCGGCCGGCCCCACCCGCGGCGGGCCGATGGGGCCGCCGCCGGCCCCCGGCAGTTCGTCCGGCGGACTCACGGGCATGGCCGACGCAGGCGCCGGGCCCCAGGACCCCACGCGGTCGATCTTCGTCGTCATCCCGGTGACGAAGTCGCCCGAGGTGAAGAACGGGCAGGCCGGGCTGTTCTACCCCGCCCTCAAGGAAAGCCCGACGTTCAACCCCCGGTGGCCGATCATCCTTCACCACCCGTTCGGCTCCACAAACCTCCTCGTGGACAGCACCCAGGTTCAACTGTACGCCGAGCCCGCCGGGAAGCCCGCCACCACCAAGACGTACCCGAGCCTGGTCCGCGACCGGCACAAGGAGTGGCAGCGTACCAAGGACGACACACAGAAACTCCTCAACGTCCTGACCGACGCCCTCGAGGTCGGACTCGTGGACGACGCCGAGAAGATGGCCGACGAACTCCTGGCCGCCGTGAAGGACGTCAAGGACAAGAAGGGGACGAACACGCCGGCGGTCGAGCGGTTCGCCGCCGCCTATGGGCCGTTGCAGGGCAAGCTCCGCGCCCGCGTCCTCCACTCGGGCGACGGGCCGGACTGGAAAGAGCGGCTCGGGGTCGGGTTCAGCGACCTTCAGAACACGCCGAGCAACCACTACCACGTCGTGACGACCGGCGGCACCCGGGCCGTCGAGGTGCAGCGGCGGTCGGAACAACTGGAGGCGAACTTCCGCGCCTTCTACCTGTGGCACGCCGCCCGCGGCGTCGGCCTCCCGCTCCCGGAAAAGCAACTACCGGTCATCCTGGCCGGGTCGGCGACGGAGGTCCGCCGGCTCCGTGAAGCCCTCGACGTGCCCGGCGTCGTCACCGACGGGTTCTACGCCCCGGACCACGACGTGCTCGTGCTGTCGCCCGAGCGGCTGGACGAGGTCGGCCTGACGTTCCAGCGCCAGGCTAACAGCAACTACGCCCGCGGCGTGCAGCGCGACCGGCTCCTCCACCCCGAGACCTACACGCCGGACAGCCCCATCGTGAAGCTGAACGACGACGGCCGCGGCAAGGAAGGGATGAAGGCCGCCGACGTGGCGCGGATGATGACCTGGGCCATGGCCGACGCCTACAACCAGCACGACACCGAACTAGCCGCCGTGACCCGCGAGGGCTGCCGGCAGCTGTTCTACGCCACCGGTCTGATGCCGAAGCACGTCAGCAGCCCGATGTGGCTGGCGCACGGGTCGGCGGAGTTCTTCCACCGCCCGCGCGGGGCCGTTTTCACCGAGGGGCCGGAAGACAAGGTCGTCGCCACGGTGGGCCTGGCCCCCGGGTACGGGGCGCCGAACTTCGCACAGCAGAAACTGTTCCGCGACTTCCAGGCGAAGAAGGTGTTGCCGTCGGACCCGGCCGTGATGCTCAAGAATGTGGTGACCGACGCCTACTTCGCGGCCATCAGCGCGAAGCTGGACGCCGACGACCCGAAGCTGCCGAAGCCGAAGGACCCGCCGGCGGGAGCCGGCCCGGTGGCCGGCGGCGGCTTCCCGGGGGCGGGTGTGGGCGCGGGGCCGCGCCCCGGGCCCGGGCCCGGGTCGAGTTCGTCGCCGGGGCCTGGGTCGAGTGCGTCCGGGCCGCCGCCTCTCAGCCCGATGGGCTCCGGGCCGACAACTGTCGGGGCCGCCGGGGCGCCCGCCGCCGAGGACGCGGTCAGCTACGCCCGCCGCCGGCAGGAGTTCCTGGTCAATAAAGCCCGCAGCACGTCGTGGGCGCTGTACCACCACCTGGCGACGAACCACCCCGCGGAGCTGCGCCGCTACTTCGACGAACTCGGCAAACTGCCGCGCGACATGCCGTTCGACGGTACCACGAACTGGGACGTCTTCCTCCGGGCGTTCAACCTCACAACCGGGTCTGAGGCAGGAAAGGTGTCGGTAAACCAGTTCGCGGCGGACTGGATTACCGGTGTCGCCTCACAACGGCAGACCGGCGAGGACCTGACGCTGCACGCGCCGCCGCCGCCGTCGGCGAACCAGCCGACCGGGATGCCCGGGCTGCCCGGCGGCGGGATGCCTCAGCCGGGGCCGCCGTCGTCGCGGAATTGATTCGTCCTTCCGCTCGCGGGGTCGCGTCCCGCGAGCGGCGTTCGCACGTCACCTCTCTCCCGAGCCCGCCATGAACACGAATCCCACCCGGCGTTCGTTCCTCGCCGCCGGGGCCGTTGCTGTCGCCGCCCCGGGTCTCGTCGCGCAGCCCGCCGGGCCTCGTTTCAAGCTCGGCCTCGTCACCTACAACGTCGCCGCGCAGTGGGACCTGACGACCGTGCTCCGTGTGTGCCGGGAGGTCGGCATCGCCGGCGTGGAGTGCCGGACGACGCACCGTCACGGCGTCGAGCCCGGGCTGACCGCCGACGCGCGCCGCGACGTGCGGCGCCAGTTCGCCGACAGCGGCGTCGCCTTCTGGGGTTGCGGCAGCGTGTGCGAGTTCCACGCCGCGGACCCGGCCGTGGTGCGGCGAAACGTCGAGGATTGCAAGCGGTTCGTCGAACTGGTGAAGGATCTGGGCGGCCGGGGCGTCAAGGTCCGCCCCAATGGCGTCCCGCCCGGCGGCGACCCGGCCCGCACCTTCGAGCAGATCGGCCGGGCGCTCACCGAGTGCGGCCGGGCCGCGGCCGACGCGGGCGTCGAAATCTGGGTGGAGGTCCACGGCGCGGTGACGGCGGTGCCGCGGAACATGAAGGCCATCATGGACGCCTGCGGCCACCCGTCCGTCGGCGTGACGTGGAACTCGAATGGCACCGACCTGGACGAGCAGAAGTCGATCGCCGCGAACTTCGAGCTACTGCGGCCGTGGGTGAAGTCGTGCCACATAAACGACCTGGAGAACGACCGCCGCGGGACGTACCCGTACCGCGACTTGTTCCGCCGGCTGTCGGCGATGAACTACGACCGGTACACCCTGATCGAGGTCGGCCGCAGCTACGAGGTCGCCGCAGGGGTGGAGTTCCTGAAGGGGTACAAGAAGCTGTGGGAGGAGCTGACTCGGGCGTGACGGTCCGCCACCTGCGGCCGCGGCGTGCCGACGCGACCGGCGAATCAATACGCGTGCTTCTGCTTGGCGAACACCATCCGCCACACCGTCAGGAAGATGATCCGCACGTCGAACAGCGGGTTCCAGTGGGTGATGTAGTACAGGTCGAACTGGACTCGCTTGCGGAGCGACGAGTTGCCACGCCAGCCGTTCACTTGCGCCCACCCGGTCATGCCCGCCTTCACCGCGTGCCGGGCCATGTAGTTCGGGATCGACTTCCGGAACTTGCTCACGAACACCGGCCGCTCCGGCCGCGGCCCCACCAGACTCATGTCCCCCATCAGCACGTTCCACAGCTGCGGCAACTCGTCGATGTTCGTCGCCCGCAGGATGCTGCCGAGGCGCGTCTTGCGCGGATCGTTCACCGCGGTCATCTGCGGCCCGGCGGCCTCGGCGTCGACGCGGAGTGAGCGGAACTTCAGCATCATGAAGGACCGCCCGTTCAACCCGCAGCGTTCCTGTCGGTAGAGTACCGGGCCCGGGCTCGTCACCTTCACCAGCAGCGCCACGACGGCGAGGACCGGGGCGAGCATGACCAGCGCCGCCGTCGCCAGGACGACGTCCATGACGCGCTTCACGACCACGTTCAGGCCGTGGTGGGGGCTCTCGCGGAGGCCGATCACCGTCATCCCGTGGAGGCTCGTCGTCGTCAGGCCGAAACCCGCCAGGGCCGGCACGTCGGCGATGAGCCGCACGTCCACTAAGGTCTCGGACAGGGCGGCGAACACGCGGCGGGCATCGGGGTACCGATTCAGCGGCAGGGCGATGAAGACGTGCTCGATGTGGTGCTTCTGCACGAGCTCGGGCAACTCTTCGATGCGGCCGACGACGGGGAGGTCGGTCGGGATTCGGCCGGGGTTGTCCTCGACGTGGCCGACGGTGCGGATGCCGGTCCAGTTCAGGTGCCGCAGCGTTCGCGAGGTGCGGCGCGCCAGCCGGCCCGTCCCCACAATGAGGGCGTGGCTCTGGTTCACGCCGCGCCGCCGGAGGGCGCGCACCAGTTGCCACGTCGCGCGGCGGAGCCCCACGATGGCGACGAAACCGCCGGCGGCGAACAACACCATGACCGCCCGCGACTCGTACTGCGCCTGCCGGACGAAACTGGTGGCCATGACGGCGAGCGCCATCAGGCCGACGCCCCGGGCGACCGCCACGAGCTCCTCGCGGAAGCGGCGCATGCGGTGGACCTCGTACATCCCCGCGAAGCGATAGCTGACGAGGGCAATAACCGCGACCAGCGGCAGGTTGGCGACGTACTGCCCCAACTCCGGTACGGGGTGGAGGATCGGGATGAGGTCGGTGCGGAAGCGAACGTAGTAAGCGACGAGCCAGGCGGCCGCGGTCAGGGCGAGATCGCCGAGTACGAACCACGCGACGAGGGGCTGACTGGTACGATTGGTCATCTTCTGTCCGCCCCGTGGTCCGTGCGGCGGCGGGACAGTATCACCGCCGGCGGGGGGTGTCAATCCGGCTAGAATACCCCGGTCCCCCTGCTTCCGGAGCCGACCCGTGTTGACCGCCGACCAGTTGCTCGCCCGCCTGTACGCTCTTCGGAAGGACTACGCCGACGACCCCGAGGACGAGACGTATCAGGCGCTCCACCACGCCTTTCTGTTCATCTCGTACAACATGGCCGGCTTCAAGGAGTACGTCCAGGCCGAGGTTGCGAAGGGCGACCGCGGCTGACACCTGCACCGATCTGCTTTCATCGCCGTGCCTTGCGGCGAGTTCTGGGTCGGGCCGAGGTTCGAGTCTGGTCCGTCTTACGGGCGTGTTGCTGTTTGCGACCGGGGCGAGGGGGTCGTGACGCGACAGGCGGCTCACCGGCTATGCCGGTCGAGGCGGCTTCGCGGGTTATTTTCGCACCCACTGCGACCTTTCGCCGGACTGGCTCGTCTACAAGATGAGGCACTTTGGGGTAAGCTCCCGTATCAGGATGCGCCCGGTGCCCGGCCCGGTCCGACGCCACCCGACGCCGCAGCCAGGAGGTTCGACGGTGCTCCGCCGCTTGTTCCGCGCCCCGTCCCCGTCCCGTACCACCCGCTGCGGCCTGACGGGCTTCGAGCCACTTGAGGCGCGCGAAGTGCCGGCCGTGACGCTCGGCACGATCTCGCAGCCGCAGATCCCGAACGACGTGCCGGTCTTCGTGCCGGTGAACGTCACCAGCGTACCCGCCGGGGCCGTGACCACGACGGTCACCACCGACAACGCCGGCGTGCAGGCCACCGTGCTCACCGGCGGCCGAAGCGTGCGGTTCGACGTGTCGGGCGTGGACTCGACCGGCGCGCCGTTCAGCGGTAGCGTGACGATCCGCCTGTTCGAGGACGTGGCCCCGCTGCTGACCCAGCGGGTCATCGACCTGATTAACTCGGGCTACTACAACGGCAAAATTTTCCACCGCGTCACCGACCTGCTCGGCGCCGGCGGCGACAACGTGATCATCCAGGGCGGCTCGCCGAACGGCGACGGCTCGGGCGGCTCGGCGCTGCCGGACCTGCCCGACGAGTACCGGGCAGACGTGCGGTTCGTCAGCAACGGCCTGGTGGCGGCGGCGAACGCCGGCGACGACGGCAACGACTCGCAGTTCTTCTTCACCGACCTGAACCGCCCGCTGTCGGACCAGCTCCAGTTCTTGAACTTTAACCACACCATCTTCGGCGTCGTCACCGACGGGTTCGACACGCTGCTGAAGATGCGGGACACGCCGACCACCAGCACGAAGCCGAACACGAACCTCACCATCAACTCGGCCGCGGTGTTCACCGACTCCAAGAACGCCGTCGTCAAGCTGACGCCGACGGCCGGGTTCACCGGCACCGCGAACGTGACCGTCACCGCGAACGACGGCACCGGCCCGACGCAGCAGACGTTCGCAGTCCAGGGCGTGCCCAACCCGGTGACGACGACCAAGCCGTTCATCACCACGCCGATCCCGGACCAGACGACGACCGCCGGCAAGCCCGTGTCGTTCACCGTTCCCGTGACGATCGTGAGCGGGGTGCCCACGACGATCGCGGTGCGGTCACTGGCCTTCACCGGCACCACGAACACGATCCCCAACGCCACGGTGACGGTCGACAGCGCCACCGGCAAGGTGACGGTCACCCCGAACGCCGGGTTCATCGGGACGATCGAGTTCAAAGTCGGCGTCCGCGCCACGAGTCAGCCGGACAACAACGGGACCAGCGACCCGTACGCGAATTACGACACCCAGGTGGTGCGGCTGACGGTGACGGCGGCCCCGACCACGCCGACGGACCCGACCGACCCGACGGGCCCGTTCACCGTGACCGGCGCGGCGGCGGGTACGCCCGGGACCGTGACGGTCCGGAACAGCGACGGCTCGGTGCGGTACAGCACCACGGTGTTCGACGGCTTCACCGGCGGCGTGCGGGTGGCGACCGGCGACGTGAACGGCGACGGCGTCGAAGACGTCGTGGCCGTGCCGGCGTTCGGCGGGGCCAGCGTGATCGTGGTGCTCAACTCCCGGACTGGGGCGCTGATCCGCACGGCGTCGGTGTTCGAGAACACCTTCCGCGGCGGCCTGTACGTGCAGGTCGGCGACGCCCAGAACCTGGGGTACGACCAGGTTCTCGTCGGCGCCGGCGACT
The DNA here is from genome assembly GCA_046350095.1 of Gemmataceae bacterium. GTDB lineage: Bacteria > Planctomycetota > Planctomycetia > Gemmatales > Gemmataceae > Urbifossiella. The sequence goes on along the minus strand of JAXMBA010000004.1, from coordinate 79,218 downwards.
CGGGCGGCCCGCGGGTGACGCTGCTGGACTTCAAGCGGGGCGTGGAGCTGCTAAACTTCTTCGCCGGCGACCAGAAGCTTCGCGGCGGCGTGGACGTGGAACTGGGCGACGTGTTCGCCGGCCGCGGCCAGATGATCGTCACCTCGATGGGGCCCGGCGCCGGCCCGGAGGTGTCGATTTACAACGCGGGTACGGCGGCGTTCGTCGGCAAGTTCCTGGCCGGCGACGCGAACGACCGCAAGGGGATCCTCGTGGACGTCGGCCCCCGCCCGAGTTCCACCGCGGCCCGGCCGATCCTCGTGACGCCGGTCGGCTCGCCGGAAGGCACGACGGGCACGTCGTACGACCCGTCGAAGTTCATCGACCCGTCGAAGCCGGCGACCTCGACGGCCTCGTCCGGCACCAACGGCATCGACATCAACTCGCTCTTCAACTCCTGACGCGAGTGACGGTCGTCCGTCACTCACGCGGAGGTCCGTCCGGCGCGCCGGGCGGGCCTTCCTCATTCCGCTCCGGCGGCCACAGCGACACCATCAGCGCGAAACCGATCAGCGGAAACAGGCCGGCTACGGCCAGAACGCCGTCGTACGACCCGGTCTTCTTGACGACCCACCCCTGAATCGGGAACACGACCAGCGATAACGTCAGGTGCGCACCGGCGCCGAGAGTACCGGTCACCTTCCCCTGGTGGGCCGCGGACAGCTCCTGACTCATGGCAAAGTACGTCGGGAAGAAGCCGAGCGCCGCGAAGCCGTAGATGAGCACCAGGCCGGTGAATACCCAGCCGACGGGCACGAAGGGTACCGCCAGCGACACGGCCGCGAGCCCGCCGCAGCCGACGTACGCGACGAGCCGGGAGTTGTGCCCGCGGATGCCGAAGCGACGCATCATCACCAGCGTCAGCAAGCCGACGGTCCACGAGCCCACGTCGGCCACCAGGTAGTACACGGTCGTCAGCTTGGTCATCTCGAGCTCGGTGAGCCCCCGGACCTGCATGAGGTACTTGGGCAGCCACGGCCGGTACGAGTGCCAGGCGACGTTCACCGTGACGACCATGCCCAGGAGTGCCCAGAAGCGGCGGTCGCGGAACACGTCGGTGTATCGCCCGCCGCCCTCCTGCCGGCCGCCGGCCGACGCGATCATCCGGCCGGGAACGGTGACGAACCACAGTACTACCCAGCCGATGCCCATGTAGCCGATGAGCAGGAACGGCAGCCGCCAGCTGTCGGCGGTGCCGTTGGCGTCGGCCCAGCGGAGAAGTGCGAGCACGAGGGGCGGCGTGCACACCGCCCCGACCGCGGTCCCGCTCTGGAACAGCGAGTTGCCGAACGAGCGTTCGTCGGTGCGGAGAACCGCCTTGGTTGTGCGGATGCCGCACGGCCAGTTCCCGGCCTCGAACAGCCCCAGCGCGACGCGGCAGCCGAACAGCCACGCGAAACCGCTGGCGTACCCCGTCAGCACGCCGGCCGCCGACCAGCCGAGCACCGCCAGGGGGTACACCCAGCGGACGTTGACGCGGTCCACGACGAAGCCGAACAGCAGCGCCCCGGCCGCGAACGCGAAGGAGAAACCGCTCTCCAGCAGGCTGTATTCGAAGTCGTCGATCGTCAGAGCGGACTGGATGCGGGGGGCCATCTGGTTGAGGCCCACGCGGTCCATATAGTTCAGCGTGGTCGCCAGGAACAGGAGCCCGCACACCCACCACCGCCACGGCGACGCGGGGGCGTGGCTCGGTTCCGAAGACATAGGCGGCTCGCCGACGGGGGAGGAATTCCCCACACGATACCCGACCTTCCGACTCGCGGCCACAACCCCACCACGTCCAATGACTGACACGACGGCGACGCCCGAGACGAAAACGCCGGCACGCGCGGTGGTCGCCCTGAGTCTCTCGCTGCTGGCGATCGGGCTGTCTTTGTACGGGGCGATGCTGGCCGAGGAGCACCTCGCCGGCAGCCCGCTGAACGCGGCGCGGAACACCCCAGGGGCCGCGTTCACGCACGCCTCCGAGGGGGCGCGCAAAGCCGTGGCGGTCGTGGCGTACGCGTTACCGTTCGTGCTCGGGTTCGTGGCCGCGGTGATCGGCGGGTGGGCCGTGCGCACGCTCGACATCCACCCGGCCCACCGGCTCGGGCACTTGTTCGCGGTCTTCGCCGTGATGGTCGGCTCGCTCGCCGCGGTGGTGTCAGCCTGCATGGCGTTCGGCGTCTACGGCTGGCCCCACGTCCCCCACTACTACACTTCCTGACGCGCACCGCCGCAGCGCCTCCGCGGCCGTCAGCAGTTTCCCCTTTTCGGCGTCGTACTTCTTCAGCCAGCTCGACACCAGCAGCACGCTGTCCACCGCGCCGCCGGTCAGCACGTCGGGCGGGGGGGCCGCGGCGAACGTGGTGCGGATCAACTCGCCGACGCGCGCGCGGCTCACCCCGCAGGCGGGCGCGGTGGCGACGGCGCGGACCTGGCCGCGGTGGATGAGGTACCAGCGCTCGCCGCCGTCAGGACCCGCGAGCGGGTAGACGAACGAGTGCCGCGAGCGTGCCTTCCGCAGCAGCGACAGTCGGTTGTCGAGCCGCTCGAGTGCCTGGAGCCGGTCGCGGATCGACCCGGCGCGCTCGAATTCCAGCGAGGCTGCTGCGGCACTCATCAGCTGCCTGAGGTGCTCCAGCAGCGTGCAGTCCCGGCCGTCGAGGAACGCCCGTACCGCCCTGACCGCGGCCGCGTACTCCGTGCGGGAGCACGAGTCGTGGCACGGCCCGAGGCAGGTGCCGAGTTCGAAGCGGAGGCAGCGCGCCCCGCGGTCGTCGGGGAACAGCGGCCGCTGGTCGGCGAAGCCGAGCGGGACCGTATCGGGGCAGTCGCGGAGTTTGAACCAGTCGTTCAGCCGGCGGGCCGCGTCTGCGGTGTGGTGGCGGGCCACGAGCGGGCCGTAACAGGCGACCGTCCCCTTGCCCGGCTTGGCCGCCACGTGCAGGTACGGCGCAGGCGACTTCCCGAGGCAAAGGTAGTGGTAGCGCTGCTGACCCGGGATGCCCTGCACGTTGAACTTCGGCCGCAGCCGCTGGATGAGTTCGAGTTCGCGGAGTAGGGCCGCGAACTCGTCCGCGGCCTCCTCCCACACCAGCAGCCGCGCCTGCTGGACGATCTTCCCGGCTTTCGGCTCGCGGCTCTCGGCGCGGAAGTAACTCATCAGCCGGCAGCGAAGGCTCTTGGCCTTGCCGACGTAGATCACCCGGCCGCGGGCGTCCACCCAGCCGTACACGCCAGGCAGTTTCGGGGCGTGCTCCCTGACCCCGCGCAACAGCTTCGCCGGCTGCGACGCGCGAACGCCCCGGCCGACGACCTCCTGGTCTGCGGGGCGGAACAGCGACGGCCCGAACCCGTCGGCGGGCCCGGCGGCGAACAGGCGGGGGTGTTTGGCCCCGTCCTGGGGTTTGCGGGACATGCGACGATTGTAGCGGGTGTGCGGGCGGTGTACGAGTGTGAACCGCGGGCTAGAACTGGTTGACAAACGCGCGTAGCATACGAACACGCTGCCGGGCCGCGCCCGGCACTACGGAGGGGCGGCGTGCGATACCGCGGTGTCACGCTCGGGCTGGTTGCCGTCGCCGCCTTCGGGGTCGCCGCCGCGGTCTGGGCCGCATGGCCTGTTCAGCCACAGCCCACCGATTGGTCGGACGAGTACCGCCCGGCCCCGCCGTCGGCCGCCGCCGTGTACGACCTGACGCCGAAGCCTGCGCCGGAGATCGCACCCGGCACGGTGATCGGCACCACTGCGCCGCCGGGGTGGTCTCACCTCGTCATCAAGAGCCTGCCGCGCGTCCGCCCCGACCACCGCGCCGGCCTCCCCGACCTCACCGTCGAGAAGGCCGGGTGGATGTTTACCGCCTTCCTCGCTGAAGTCGGCCGCGACAAGGACGGTTCCTACATGCTCAAGCGTCTCGGCCTCGGCCTCGGGGCGAAGGGGACGGACCGGGACGTGGTCGTCACCTCAGACACGGCGGGCAAGCACGGCGTCCATGTCGGCCTGTTCGGCGGGATGATCCTCGACAAGGGCTACGACGTGCAGCGGAAGGCGGTAGTCCCATTGTGGAGTCCCGCGTTCGGCCTGCTCGACACGCCGGTCTGGTTCAAGTGCGGCGACACCAACCGCCTGGTCCGGTATCGCTACGCCCTCCTCGCGGACCGCGCCGGCGGGGCGCTGACCGTGTTGATGTGGTCCCTCGGCGCGGACGGCACCGGCTGCTCGGCGATGGCCGAGGTCGTGCGCGTCGCACCGAACACGATCGACCCCGCGGAGTTGGTCGTGGACCGCCGCAAGGTCAACCGGCTCGGGATGCCGTCGGACGACGCCTTCGCGGTCGAAGTGCTGCCGCCGGGCGTCCGCCGGCCGATGCCCGAGTCGCTCCGCCAGTTGGCTGGCACGACGCGCTTCTCGCCGGATTCGGCCCGTGATCTGGAAGCCGGATTGCGCCGCCTCGCCCGCGACTTCTCGCCCTGACACCCGGTGTGCGAATGCTCCCGCTCGTCCTCTCCGCGGCTCTCGTCGCCCCGGCCCAACCGCCGAGCCACGACGCGGCCAACGCCGTCTATAAGGCGCTGATCGACCCGGGGCTCGTCGTCGGTCCCACGCAACGGGTAAAGTTCGCGCCGCCGGTCATGAGCGACGGGCTGTCCGCGGCCCAGCAGCGGGCCGTGATCGAGAAGGTGATCGGCACCGACTACCCGTTCGCCGAGTTCACGCGGCAGTCGGTCGTGGCCCCGCAGGTCGTGCGGATCGGCGACGCGAAGCCGAGCGACCCCGCCGCCCCGGCCCGCACCGTGGACGTGTACTTCGTCGCCTACGGCGACTTCGCCGTGGCCGACGACGAGAAGTTCCTCGACCGCCTGACCCGCGCGGGGCAGGGGACTGGTACGGGCCGGAGTCTGACTGCCGCGGACCTGGAAAAACGGAAGATCGCGCCCCCCGACCCGAAGCGAGAGGGCTTCGGCCTCGCCGAGTTCGACTTCCTCGAAAAGGTGCGGCTGCGGTTGGTGGGCCGGGCGACCTGGAGCAAGTCGGGCGAATCGGTCGTCGCCGCGGCCGAGGTCGATCCGCGGTTCACGGCCGACCCCGAATTCCCGAACCAGTGGCAGGCGCTGTCGAAGGAGGGCGGCGCGCAGAAGGTGGGCCCCGCGACGCCCTACGGGGGGGCGGGGATGTACCTGCGAATGACCCGGCTGCACGAGCCGGCGGGGGCGATCTTCGTGGAACAGCACGTCGTGTTCGCGGAGCCGGCGGGGTGGTTCGCCGGGGCCAACTTGTTGCGGTCGAAGCTGCCGGCGGCGGTGCAGATCAACGTGCGGGCCATGCGCCGCGAGTGGCTCAAAGGGAAGTAGCGGTCGCCCCCGACTCGACGCGCCCGTCCCGCATTCGCACCACGCGGTCGGCGCGGTCGGCGAGGTCGGCGCTGTGCGTCACCATCACCAGCGTGAGCCCGCGCTGGCGCTGGAGTGTCGTGAGTAGGTCGAGGACGTGGGCCGCGTTGTCCGAGTCCAGGTTTCCGGTCGGCTCGTCGGCCAGCAGCAGTGCCGGGTCGTTCGCCAGAGCCCGGGCCAGCGCCACCCGCTGCCGCTCGCCGACGGACAGTTGTGCCGGCCGGTGCCCCGCCCGCTTCGACATCCCGACCAGTTCCAGCAACTCGTCCGCCTTGCGCGCGCGGTCCGCCGCCCCGAGCGTGCCGCCGAACATCGGCACCTGCACGTTCTCGCGGGCCGTGAGCGTCGGCAGCAGGAAGAACGACTGGAACACGAAGCCGATCTGCCGCGCCCGGAACCGGTCGAGGTCGGCGTGCCGCGTCAGCGACTCGCCGCGGAAGAACACCTCGCCGCGGTCGGGCCGGTCGAGCGCCCCGAGCACGTTCAGCAGCGTGCTCTTGCCGCACCCGCTCGGCCCGGTGATGGCGACGAACTCGCCCGCGGAAACGGCCAGGGTCACGCCGTTGAGGGCCCGCACCTGCCCGTCGGGGTACTGCTTGTAGAGGTCGCGCGCCTCGATCAGTGGTTCAGTCATGGCGGATCGCCTCCGTCGGCAGCAGCCCGGCCGCCCGCACGGCCGGGTACAACCCGCCGATCAGGCCGATCAGGACCGTGAGCCCGAACCCACGCAGCGCCACAGCGGGGGAAACGCCCGGCTCGATGAAGCCGTTCACCTGGGGGAAGCGCGTCAGGAGGTACGTCGCGCCGACGGCCCCGGCCGTGCCCAGCGCCGCCGCCATGACGCCGAGCAGCACCGACTCGCCGAGCACCATGCCGATCACACGCGTCGGCGGCCAGCCGACGGCCCGGAGGATGCCGATCTCCTGCGTCCGCTCGACCACGGACATGATCATCGTGTTCAGCATGCCGATGACGCCGACGACGAGCCCGAGCGCGGACACCAGCCACGACACCGCCCGCAGCATCTTCAGGTGCGACAGGTTGCTGACGTAGCTCTCCGGCCGCTGGGCCGCGAGCCGGGCGGTCGGGTCGGCCGGGTCGCGGAGCGCGTCGATCGCCGCCCGCACCTCCTCGACCGCGGCGTCGTGCTCGCCGTCGGGCGACCGGCGGACGCGGACCGAGAAGCCGGTCACGCGCATCCCGGTGAGCGCCCGCGCGTCCTCGATCGGCACGATCGCCGAGCCCTGCTCGAAGATCACCGGGCTGTCGAACACGCCGACCACCTCGTACCGGTTGCTCGGGTCGTCGGGGTCGTCGCGGCCGAAGACCACCGTCTCGCCGACGCCCTTGCCGAGGTTCCCCGCGAGCGTCGTGCCGAGCATCACCTTGCGGCGGTCGCCGGCGGCCAGCTTCCGACCCGCCTTCAGGGTGAAGTCGTCGTAGCCGAAGTTGTCGGGCCTCCACCCCTGAATCATCACCTGGTCGCTGGTGCCGCTCGCCCGCGTCACGTCCACCAGGTTCACGACCCCCTCGGCCACGGCCGCGACGCCGGGCAACTCGCGGGCCTTGTGGACGAAGGACTCGCCGAAGTCGGAGTTGAGTCCGCCCGAGCGGCCGGCCTGCTGAACGATCAGATCGACCCGCCGGCCGTCGAACGCCCGCTCGACGGCCGACTCGATGTTGTGTCCGACGGCCATCATGGCCACGACCGCGGCCACGGCCACGGCCAGCCCGAACACCGTCAGGAGCGTGCGCGTCCGCCGGCGGAGGAGATTCTTGGCCAGGAAGGTGATGAAATACACGAGGGCTGCTTGGGGTGGGGGATCCGCTCTTGTTCGGTGTGCCCGGCGTCCCGCCGGCCACACCAGGTTATGCCGCTACACGTTCTCGATCCGCGCCAGGTGCCGTCGCACCGCGTCCGCGAACCCGGCCGCGTTCTCCAGCATCGCCAGGTGCTTCGCCCCGGGGATGATCTCGGCCGTACACGCCGGCACGTTCGCTTCGAGCCAGCGGCAAGTCGCCAGGAACGGCGAGAACTCGTCGTACAGTGCGACCACGGGTTGCCGCACGCCTGCGATCGCCTCCGCCGTCAAGCCGGCGACGGCCATCACGTCGTCGCCGCAGGTCGTTTCCGCGAGCAGTGGGAGCTGCCGAACCCAGCCGCGGCCGAAGGTGCCGTAGATCGCTTCGAGTTCGCCCAGCTTCTCGGGGCTCAGCGCGGCCGACTGCCGGAACAGGGCTGCAAAATCGACGGTGTCGCCGAGCGAAACGCCGACGAGTGCGAACTTCTCCCGCACTTCGGCCCAGAGTTGCATTTTGCCGAAGTTCGGCTCGACGTGCCGCAGCCCGGGGAAAAACGAGTCCGACAGCACGACGCCGCGGATCACGCCGGGGTGCCGCACGGCCGCGTGTAGCCCCGTCACCCCTCCGAAGCTGTGCCCGAGGACGACGGCGGGGCCGAGACCGAGGGCCGCCTGCAGCGCCGCCAAGTCGTCGGCCATGTCGGCGGAGGTGTAGCCCGCGGCGGGGCGGGCGCTCTGGCCGTGGCCGCGGAGGTCGTAGCTGGTGACGCGGTGGTCGGCGGCGAGGGCGTCGAAGAGGCCGCTGAACAGCCACACCGCCTGGTTGCTGGTGACGGCGTGGACGAGCAGCACGTCCGGCCCGTCGCCGGCCTGCTGGTAGAAGAGCCGGGTGCCGTTCGCCTCGACCTCGGGCATGGGCGTCCGTTACAGGTTGGCTTGGAGGAACGCGACCAGCTCGCCGAGCGCGATGTCGTCGGCGCCGCGGTCGCGGAGCCCCTTCAGGAACGTGCCGAACGGCAGCCGCTTCCCGTAGTGCGTTCCGAGTTGCTCGGCCAGAACGACGACGTCGATCGACGCCAACCCCAGGTCGGCGAGGACGCGCGTGTCCGGGCCGACGGCGTCCGGGAAGTCGCGATCGGGGAACGCCCGTCGGACCACCGCGGCGAGGTCGGCGAGTATCCGCTCCGGCGGGTTCATGCGGGCTCGGCCGTACTGGTGGCGACGATTGAATCCTGGTGCCGGGCCACGTGGACGCGCACGCCGGACTTCAACTCAGGGTATCGGCCCGCGTCGGCCGGCGGCAGGGCAACCACCACGTCGGGCCCGTCGGCCCGGACCGCGAGCCCCGCAGAGTCGATACCGAGCGCGTCCGCGACGGCCCGGACCGCCGCGCGCTCGCGGGCCGCGTGCTCGTCGGCGGACGTCGCCTTCTTCGGCAACGCTTCGAGCGCCAACCCGAGGCGCGGGGCGAAGGCGGCGAACGCGGCCACCTTCCCACCCACCACCGCGACCCGGACCGGCGGCAGCGGCTCGCCGCCCCCGCTGCGGTGTGAGACGGTGGTACGGCCGTCGGTCACGTCCGTTTCGAGGTCGGCGGGGAAGATACCGCCGCCGTGTCGGGCCCCCCACGCCGAGCGGGCGGCGTCCTTCGCCACCAGCCGTGGGAAGAACCACCCCGTCTTTTCCGCCTCGGACACTTTCAGGAATGCGGCTTGTTCCCGCGGCGACATGGTGACGTGTACGCCGGAGGCGCGCAGCACCGGCTGTTGCAGGTCGGCCGGCGGGTCGAGTACGAAGCAGCGGCCGCCGCCGGCTTCCGCCGCTTCCACGCGGCTGCTCAGGTAATACTGGTCCTTCGGGCCGAAGAAGTTTACGTTGCCGAACGGCAGGTAGAACCGCCAGTACCCGGCCCCGGCCATGCGGAACCAGGGCCGACCGTCCGTGCCGAAGAGTTCGACGCCGTGGCGGACCTGGCGGGCGGTTTCGTCCTCGTTGTGGCCGCGCAGGAGGAGCAGGCTGCCGACCGGCGGGGGCGGGCCGAAGAAGTCGAGCCGGCGCACGCCGATCGGGAGGAGGATGCGCCCCGTCCAGTCGGGTTGTTCCAGGTGCCACGCCCCGAGGATGTGCATGGCCGCGTCCACGAGCACCGGGTCGAGCGCCACGCGCGGGTCGGGGTCGGACGCGAACCACCGGTCGCGCGGCTGCACCTCCAGCGTCCCCTCGATCCCCTCGCGGCCGACGCGGCCAAGGCTGCGGATCATCTGGAACAGCGGCCCGTGGAACATGTTCCGCCGCAAGTCCTCGACCGTCGACCGGCACGGCTGCTCGTCGGTGAGTTCGAACGGCAGCGGCTCCGGCGGCTCGGGGTAGCGGTCGGCGAGAATCAGTATCGCCTCGCAGGCCGGCTTCCCGGCGGCGTCGGCAAGGAACGAGTTGCCCAGGTCGCGCACGTCGGCCTTCACCCGCACCGTGCCGTCGTCCGCACTCACGACGCTGGCCCGGACTTCGAGCGTCGTCGGTTCGGGGTCGAACGGCAGCCAGCGGTACAGGCGGACGTCTTGCAGTGTGACGACGACCTTGCCGGGGGCGAGGAGAAGGGCCGCCTGCGCCATCGCCTCCAGGCTGAACGTCATCGGCAGTACGGGGAGGCCGTTCTGCGCCGGATCCACGCGGCTGACGCCGCGGCCGCCGAGGGTGTGGTCGTCGACGTAGAGGTCTTCGCGCTGGTCCATGACGCGGCGGAACACGACCTCGCGGCCCGGCTCGAAGTGGACCACGTCGCCGGTCAAGCACAGCGGTTTCTCGGCGGGCGGCGGTTGGAACACGCCTGCCGGGCAGCCGGCGAGGAACGAAGCCATCACCTCGCGCTGCACGTCGAGGAACTGCTCCATCACGTCGAAGTAGGCCGTCATTACGGGGTCCGCCGAAGCCAGGGCCGGTGTCACGGGTGAGCCTTCGGCCCGAGTCGCGTGCAGGTGCGCCGCGTTGACCGGGACGTGGTGCGCCGCCAGTTGCGCGACGAGGTGGTTGATCTGCGTCGGCCCGCTCTTGCGCGGCAGGTTCGCCGGGACGGCCGCGAACCGCTCGCCACGAAGGGCGTCCTCCGCGAACGCGGACAGGTTGCCGCGCGGGCCGGCCTCCACGAACACCCGCACGCCGTCGGCGTGCATCCGCCGTACCAGCCGGGTGAACTCGACCGGGCTCACCCAGTGGTTGACGAACAGCTCGCGAATCGCGTCCGGCTCGTCGGGGAAGCGCTCGCCGGTGCTGCACGAGTACACCGGCGTGTGCGGTGCGGCGAACGGCACCGGCGCGAACAGCTCGCGGAACGGCCCCATCCACGGCTCGAACAGCGGCGTGTGGTACGGCCGGCGGAACGGCAGTCGCTCGCAGATGACGCCGCGCCCGGCCAACGCCTCCTCGACGCGCGCCACGGCCGCGGTCGGGCCGACGGCCACGCACTGGTGCGGGCAGTTGTCCATCGCCACCAGAACGCCCGCGCCGGCGGTGACGTCTTCCACCGCGACGCGGCCGGCGCCGACGGCCAACAGCATGATGTCGGGGCCGCCGGCCTCGTCCTCCTGCCGCTGCATCATCGCCATCGTCGCGGCGAGGCGCGGCCCGAGGACCTCTTCGGCCCCCATCGCGCCGGCGGCGAGGAGCGCTGCGATCTCACCCGCGCTGTGCCCGGCGGTCGCGGACACGGGGATCTGGAGGTTCCACAGCACCTTCACGAGCGCCAGGTCGGCCAGCAGCACGCCGAAGATCGACGGCCCGAGCTGCCGCAGCTCCGCCTCGGCCGCGGCCTTCTGTGCGTCGGTCGCGTCCGCCGGCTGGTGCAGCAACCGCCGCAGCGACGCCTCGGGCGTGCCGGCCTCGGCGGCGAGCCGGTCGCACCACGCGAACGTCTCCTCGACCTCGGGGAACACGCCGCACAGGTCGGCGAGCATGTTCAGGTACTGTGCCCCCTCGCCAGGGAACAGCAGCGCCACCGACCCTTCCAGCCCGAGCGGCCGGGCGAAGTAGTACACGCCGTTCGTGTCGCGGACCTGCTCACACTTGGGGTCGTCGATGCGGCCGGCGGCGCGGCGGAGCTTCGTCGCCAGGTCGGCCGGCGACGCGGCGACCACGGCCAGCACCGAGCCGACGGGGACGAATCCCGTCGCCAGTTCGGCGGCGAGCGCGGGAAGCGAGAACGCCGGGTCGGACTCGGCCGAGTCGGCGACGGCACGTGCTTGCTCGGTGAGAGCGGCACGGTCGGCGGCGGTGAGGAGAACGACTTCAGTGTCCCAGCCGGGGCGCGTGGCAACCGGCGTGGGGTACGGGGCGGCGAGGGTGGCGGTCATGCGTTACTCGGCCCCCACGATCGCCAGCTCCGCCGAGGCCGACTTCCCGGGCCGGCCCGCGTGCTCTGTGCCGCCGGCGACCACGACTTCGGCCTCACCCTTACTACCGAACACGACTTCGTCCACGGCGAACCGCGCCCCCACCGCCGGGGCGATGAGCTTGAGCCCGCGGGCCACCAGGTGTTTCTCCAGGTCGGCGACCATGCCGACCTCGGCCCACGGCCCCCACGCCACCGACACCACCCGGCCGGGCCACGCCGCGTCCAGCTGGCACGCCAGCTTACTGAGCACCTCGTTGGCCGCCGCGTAGTCCGACTGGCCGCGGTTGCCGTACCGGCTGGTGATGCTCGCGTAAAGCGACAGGAACTTCGTCCGCGCCGGGTCGAGGGTGCGGGCCAGGGTGAACGCGCTTTCCACCTTCGTGCCGAACACGCGGTCGAACGACTCCGGCGTCTTGTCCTTGAGCAGCTTATCCTCGATCACGCCCGCCCCGTGGATCACGCCGGTCGGCTTCACCTCGGCGATGAGCTTCTCGACCGCGGCCGCGTCCCGCACGTCAACACTGCGGTATTCGACGACCGAGCCCGTGTCGCGGATCGCGTCCAGGTTGGCGCGGATCTCGCGGTCCTTGACGAGTCGCTTGAACTCGGCCTCCACCGCGGCCGGCTTCGCACCCGGCGTCCGCTTCAGGAGCGCCGCCTTGATCTCCGCCGGCGTCGTCAGCCCGGCGGTGTCGGCGGCCTCGGCGGCCGGGGCGGGCGAGCTGCCGACCAGCACAAGCCGCGACCGGTAGCGTGTGGCGATCTTGAGTGCGATCTTCGCGGTGATGCCGCGGGCACCGCCCGTCACAAGTACCGTGTCGGTCGGACCCAGCTCCACGACGGGGGTGTCAGTGTCGAGCGGGCCGGGCTCCACCTGCCAGGTCACGCGGTCGTCGCCGTCGCGGCCGACTTCCAGCGGGCCGTCCGGGTCGCCGAGCTCGGTGAGCAGCTGTTCGACGAGCCGCGGCGCGGGCACCTCGGGGTCCACGTCCACGACGCGAACCGTCGCCTCGGGCCACTCGTAGCCGAGGCACTTGGCGAACCCGGCCACGCCGCCGTGCGTCGGGGAGAACGCGGCCGGCAGCTCGCCGCCGTAGCCCATGCGGCCGCCCATGCCGGTGACCGCGAGCAGCACGGCGCTGCCGGCCGTGCCCGCGGCGCGAACGTCGGCCTCGATCCCGCGGGCGAGCAGGTACAGCGACTTCACCTCGCGCACGGCGCGGGCCGCCGGCGCTTCGCCCTCGGGCGGCTCGGCCAGCGGCAAGAGGTGGACCAGCCCCGCGATCGGGCCGCACTTCTCACGCACCCGCGCCAGCACGGCCTCGACCGCGGCCGGGTCGGTCAGGTCGGCTGCCGCGGCGGACGCGGCCTCGCCGGGCTCCGCCATGCGGATCAGCACCGTGTTCACGTCGAGTTCCGCGAGTCGGTCGGCGAGTTCGCGGGCGGTGCCGAGGCGGTCGTCGGTGATGACCAGCGTGCCGGCCGGCGGCGCGAACCGCGGGCGCTCCGGGAGCGGGGCGTCGATCAGCCGCACGACGAGCCGCTGCACGTCGCTGCTGCGGGAGCCGGGCGGGAGGAGAGCAGGGGCGTCGTGCTTGCCGTTCGCCGACGGGGCGGGGAGCGCCGCGGCGGGGGCCGCCTCGGCGAGCGCGCCGGCGACGTAGTCGGCGATGCCGCGGATGGTCTTGATGACGGACAACTTTTCCATTTCCAGGTTGGGCGGCGAGTCGCCGGCCGCGGCCTCGATCCCCTCGGCGAGCGCCCCGAGCACTTCGACGCGCTTGATCGAGTCGACGCCCAGGTCGGCTTCCAGGTCCAGGTCGATGCTCAGCGCCTCCTTCGGGTAGCCGGTGCGGTCGCTGACCAGATCCAGCAACCGGGCGACGAGCGCGTCCCGGTCGAGGGCCGGGGCGGCGGGCTTCACGGGGGCCGGCTCGTGCTTGCCGTTCGCCTCGTGCTTGCCGTTCGCCTCGTGCTTGCCGTTCGCCGCCGGCGCGGGAACGACCGCGACCGGCGGGGGCGCGACGGGACGGGCCGGTACGGGCGGCGCCAGCCGCGCCGCGACCGGCGGCGGGAGCACGGGGGCCGGCGCGGCCGCGTGGCCGTTCGCGCTCGGGGCCGGCAGTGGGGCTCCGCCGAAGTAGCCGAGCATGACGCTCCGCTGCGTGTCCAGGAACTTCGCCATCACGTCCTGAAAGCGAGCCATCACCTGAGCCGCGCCGTCCGGTAGGGGCCCGGTCGCAGCGGGGAGGAGCGTGGGGGTCGTCGGGGTGTGCATCGGCGCTCGCGGGGTCGGGGTGGTCACTCGTGGTGTGGCGGGCGGTGCGGCCGCTTTCGCGGCCGGGGTCGGAGCCGACTTCACGGTCTCGGCCGGCGGGACAACGGGCTTCGGCTTGGTTCCCGGAGGTAGCGCCTGGCCCAGCAGCCGCGGCTCGGGTCCGTTCACCGGCCGGCTGCGGACGCCGTTCACCACCCACGCCGTCGCCGGCGGCTTCGGCTTGCCGGTGTCGGCGGTCATCTTGGACGCGTCGAACGGCTTGACTCCGCGGCCCTGGAACAGGCGGTCCAGCTGGACCGGCACGCCGGCAGCCAGCAGGTGGGCGAGGGCGTGGCACAGTTGCACCAGCCCCGGCCGCCCCTTGTGGTCGGTGGCGACGGCGACGTGCGGCTTGCCGGCGAGAATCTGCCCCGCGAGGCCCGTGAGGACGGTCCCCGGGCCGACCTCCACGAACACGCGGGCGCCGGCGGCGTACATCGCCTCCACCTCGTCGGCGAACTTCACCGGCGAGACGAGGTGCTCGGCCAGCAACTTCGACGGGTCGGCGCCGTGCGGGGCGGCGGTCGTGTTCGAATACACCGGCTTCCGCGGGGCGCTCCACTCGGCGGCGGCGAGGGCCGTCGCCAGCGGCTGCTTCGCGGCGGCGATCAGCGGCGAGTGGAAGCCGCAGGCCACGGGAATGCGCTGGTTGCGGACCTTCGCGGCGTCCAGCTTCGCGGCCGCGGCGGTCAGCCCGGCGTCGGTGCCGGCGAGCACCGTTTGGTGAGGCGAGTTGTGGTTGGCGACCCACACGCCCTCCACGCCATTCAGCAGCGGGTCGAGCACGGCGGGTGTGGCGTCGGCGGCGAGCATGCCGCCGGTCGCGCTCCCCGAGGCGTCGCGGATGACGCGGCCGCGCTCGTAGGAGAGCGCCAGGAAGTCGTCGTCGGTCAGCGCGCCGGCCGCGGCGAGGGCGGTGTACTCGCCGTAGCTGTGACCCGCGAGCACGTCCGCCTCGACGCCGAGGGCCGACAGCAGCCGCGCCATGCCGAGCGACGCCGCGCCGATGGCCGGCTGGGCGACCTCGGTCCGTTGTAGGTCTGTGCGGTTGTGGGCTTCCTGCTCCGGGCCGAACGGGGACGGCGGAAACACGAATCGGCCGAGCGGCTTCTCCAGCTTCCCGGCCAGGACACGGTCGGCGGTGTCGAGCACCTGCCGCACTTCCGAGACGGCCATCGCCGGCTGCGCGAGCATGTCGGGGTACTGGGACCCCTGACCCGGGAACAGGAACGCCACCGAAGTCGCCTGCGGCTTCGCGTTGAAGGTCACGCCGCGCGGGTCGCTCGCGGCGTCCTCCGCCTTCGCGAGCAGTTCCAGTGCGACGCCGAGCTTCTCCTTCAATTCCGCGAGGGACGTGGCGACCACGGCGAGCGTCGGCTGCCCGACACCGGCGCGGCTCGCTTGCCATACCGAAGCCGCGAGGTCGGCGGGTGTCGGTTCCGCGCCGGCGGCGAGGGCGTCGCGGCACTGCGTCACGGCCGTCACGAGGCCGGCGCGGTCGGGGCGGCGCCACACAAACAGTTCGGCCGGCCACACCCGCAGGCCGCTCTCGGGGCGGTCGAGGTAGTCGCCGGTGTACTCCTCCAGCACGGTGTGGAAGTTCGTGCCGCCGAAGCCGAACGCGCTCACCCCGGCCGTCCGCGGGTGGGCGGCGCCGTGGACCCACGGCCGCGCCTCGGTGTTCAGGTACAGCGGGCCACCGTCCAGGTTCGCCTTGGGGTTGGGCTTCTCGACCAGTGTCGGCGGCAGCACCTTGTAGTGGAGCGCGTACGCCGTCTTGATGAGCCCCGCGAGCCCGGCGGCGCACTTGCTGTGGCCGATCATCGACTTCACGGAGCCGATCGCGCACGACTGCGCGTCCGCCCCCGCGTCGCGGAGCAGCTGGCCGATCGCCCGCGCCTCCGTCTGGTCACCGACCACGGTGCCGGTGCCGTGGGCCTCCACGAGCCCTACCTTCGCGGGGTTCACCCGGGCCTGGGCGTAGGCGCGGTGCAGCGCCCGCAACTGGCCCTCGGCCCGCGGCGCCGTCAGCCCCTTGTCGCGGCCGTCGCTGCTCGCGCCCACGCCCTTGATGACGGAATAGATGCGGTCGCCGTCGCGCTCGGCGTCGGCGAGCCGCTTCAGGACCGCGACGCCGACGCCCTCCGCGAGCGCGATCCCGTCGGCGTCGGCGTCGAACGGGCGGCAGCGGCCCTTCGGGCTTAGGGCGTGCGTCTTCGAGAACGCGACGTACGCGTAGGGCGTCTGCACCGCGTCGCCGCCCATCACGACGGCCACGTCGCTGGTGCCGTCCTGCAACTCGCGGACGCCGGCGTAGAGCGCGGCCAGCGACGAGCCGCAAGCGGCGTCGATGGCCATGTTTGGCCCGCCCAGGTTGAACCGGTTCGCCACCCGGCCGGCAGCGACGTTCAGAAGGATGCCCGGGAACGAGTCCTCCGTCCACTCGGGGAGGATCCCTTCACCGAGGTCGATGATTTGCTGCGACTTGACCGGCACGCCCGGGATGGAGTCCACCAGCGGCATGCAGGCGCGGAACCCGTACGCGACAGAGAGCGGCATCCCGCCGCCGCCGACGCCGAGGATGGCGCAGGTGCGCTCGCGCGCGAACGGCCGCTCCAAATAGCCCGCGTCGCCGAGCGCCTGGTTGACTGCCTCCAGCAGCAGCAGTTGCAGCGGCTCGATGTTGGGGATCGACTTCGGCGTGATGCCGTACTTGAGCGGGTCGAACAGCACGTCCGACATGAACCCGCCCCACTTCGACACCATCTTGTCGCGGGCGCGCGGGTCGGGGTCGTAGTACGCCCGCCAGTCCCAGTGCGACGCCGGGATCTCGATCACCGCGTTCGTCTTTGCCAGGATGTTCCGCCAGTACGTCTCGGCCCCGACCGCGTTCGGGTAGAAGCAACTCATCCCGACGATGGCGACGTCGCACGGCGGCGGGGCGGGCGGCTCCTCGGATTCTGAATGACGAACGACGAACGACGTCTCCGGCGGGCGGCACACGTCCGCGTGCAGCTCGGCGACGGTGGTCACGCCGTCGCGGAGGGCGGCGACCTGGCCGATCATGTACATGCCGCGGGCGAACTGGTCGTCGGCCGACACCGCGGCGAGGCCGGTGCCGGCGGCGCGGTCCACGCCCTTGCTGGCGACGCGCAGCCGGCCGAGGTTCATCCGCTCCAGAGCAAGGCCCACGTCCAGCGGCGTCTTCCCCTCGGCCCGCAGCCGGCGCTTCTCGGCCTCGAACGTCTCGGCGTACGGCGTCGGGATGCAGCGGATGGCGTGGCCCGGCCCCGTCTCCAGGAGCACCGTGTCGCCGCAAGCCAGCGCCTCGCGCTGGAAGCGGTCCGTGATCGCGCCGCCGGCCACGGCTTCTTTCGTGAACAGGTACGCCGTGCCGAGCAGCACGCCGACCTTCACGCCGCGCTCGTTCAGGCCCGCGCTCAGCGCCGCGACCATGCCCGCCGACGCCGCGTCGTGAACCCCGCCGGCGAAGACGACGTGCAGGCCGTCGGCCGGCTTGCCGCCGGAGAGGTGCTGGGTGAGCACCTCGGCCATCGCCTCCCACAGGGCGAAGCTGGCGCGCGGGCCGACGTGCCCGCCGCATTCGCGGCCCTCGAAGATGAAGCGGCGGGCGCCGTCCATCAGGAACTGCCTCAGCAGGCCCGGCGAAGGCACGTGGAGGTACGTCGGGATGCCCTGCGACTCCAGCTCCTTCGCCTGGTCCGGGCGGCCGCCGGCGATGATGGCGAACGGCGGCTTCGCGGCGCGGATCGCGTCGAGTTGCTCGGTGCGGATCTCGGCCGGTGCGAAGCCGAGGATGCCCACGCCCCAGGGCTTCTTGCCGAGTCGGGCCCTGGTCTCCTTCAGCAGCGCTTCCGTCTCGGCCTTGCGGAGCAGGGCCAGCGCGAGAAACGGCAGCGCGCCGCCGGCGGCGACTGCGGCCGCGAACGAAGCCGTGTCGCTGACCCGGGTCATCGGGCCCTGTAGGATCGGGAACTGCGTCCCGTGCGAGGCGGCGAGCGGCCCGCCGGCGACGAGGTGCGGCACCTTGCGGCTCAGCTCGAACAGCCGGACCGCCGTCTCGCGGACGTGCCGGACCACGCCCGCGACGGTGACGCCCCTCGCGGCCAGCCCCGCGGCGAGAACCACGTCCTGCCCGACCGGCCACGCGCCGGCCGAAATGCGGTCGCGCACCGCGGCCCGCCACGCGGCGGGGTCCGTCACCCGCTCCTCGTCGCGGATCAGCTCCTGTGCGGCAGCGCTGTCGGCGCGGCTGTACACGCGCACGGCGTACCCGTGTCGCGCCCCGAGCACGACGGTTTCCCCGCCGTCGAGCCCGGCAATGCGCTTACGGGCGGCGTCGCCCAGCGGCGACTCGCGCGTCAACAGTACCTGCGAGTCGAGGACGACCCCACGGGCCCCGGCCGCGAGGCAGGCCGCCGCGGTGTGCGCGCCGACGCCACCCTGTACCCAGAACGGCAGCGACACCCCGTGCTTCGCCGCGTATTGCGTCCACA
The DNA here is from genome assembly GCA_046350095.1 of Gemmataceae bacterium. Lineage (GTDB taxonomy): Bacteria > Planctomycetota > Planctomycetia > Gemmatales > Gemmataceae > Urbifossiella. The sequence goes on along the minus strand of JAXMBA010000004.1, from coordinate 60,780 downwards.
CCTGCACCAGGATGAACGCCGTATCCGCCCCGACGCGGCCCCCCGCCTCGTGCCCCTTCAGCACGACGCCGTCCACGCCCCAGGCTACCGCGGCCTCGATCTCCGCCCGGCTCACCACCTCGGCCAGCACCTCAACGCCGGCCTCGCGCAACCGTCGGGTCGTGTCCGAATGGTCGCCGTCGGCGAGGATGACCCACGCGGGTCGGCCGGCCGAGAGGACGAGCGGGAGAAGTTCCGCCGCGGTCGCGCCGAGCTTCACGCCGAACGGGCCACGGCCGAGCCGGGCCAGGCGCTCGACCGCCGACGCAACGCAGTCCGGGCGCGCGAATTCCAGGTCGAGCGTGCCGCGGGCGCCGGCACGGGCGGCGGCGATCGCCACCGACGGGTCGGGGCTGGCGGCTGGCGTCAGAACCAAAACGTCGCTCGAATCCATCACGTGTCTCGTGAGGCGGGCCGTGCGGCGGACGGAAAGACCAATGCGTCATTATCCGCAAACTGCCGCGAGTTGGCAATTTGGGTAGTGTGGAAAAATTACGGCACTCCCCGCGGCTCGAGTAATAGGGAGCGGTCAGACCGACCTGCGTTCCCGGCCGGATTCGGGAGGGTCGGGTGGGTTGCATCTCCTGTGCCGGGTAGGAGGGCTCAACCGGCTGGGGTGATTCTGCCGATCCTGCCAAAAGGCGGGGACCGGGGAGCTCACGACCCACGCCGGGGGGCGGAGATGCGCGGATACTTTTTCATTCTTGCGGGCGTGTTTCTCACCACCGGGTGCGAGCGGCTCGTCGTTCGGACCGACAACCGCGTCGCCTTCGCTGGACCCGTGGACACCAGGGTGACCACCGAGCTGCCACCCGTCAGCCCGAACGCCGGGCCAGTCCGGCCGGTCGTCGTCGCACCGGGTTCTTCCGCGGCGCGGGTCGCCGTGGTGGACGTGGACGGGCTCATCCTGAATACGCCGTTCGCGGGCTTCTCGTCGCTCGGGGAGAACCCGGTGGCCCTGTTCCGCGAGCGGCTCGACGCCGCCGAGGCGGACCCCTGCGTCAAGGCCGTGGTCGTCCGCGTCAACAGCCACGGCGGCGGCGTCGCGGCGTGTATCGCCATGCGGCGAGACCTCCAGCGGTTCAAGAGCCGCTGCGGCAAGCCGGTGGTGGCGGCACTGCTGGACACGGCGTGCGGCGGGGCGTACTACCTGGCGTCCGCCGCCGACCAGGTGGTGGCCACCGAGGGCACCGTGACGGGCGGCCTGGGGGTGGTGTTGAACCTGTTCAACCTTCAGGACCTCATGGCGCAGTTCAACGTCATCCCGCAGCCGATCAAGGCCGGCGAAAAGGCCGACATCGGCAGCTCGGCCCGCCCTTTGCAGCCGGAGGAGAAACAACTCCTCCAGGCGATGGCCGACGAGTTCCACGGCCGGCTGGTGGCCGACGTGCGCAAGTCGCGCCCGGCCGCACCGGCGGACGTGTTCGACGGCCGCATCCTGACCGGCACGCAGGCGAAGGCGCGGGGGCTGGTCGATCAGGTCGGCGACCTCGACCACGCGATCGCGGTCGCGGCCGGGCTCGGCTGCGGCGACGGGTTCCGCCCGCAGGTCGTCATGTACCGTCGGGCCAACGACCCGGCGCACTCCGTCTACGCCGTCACCGCGAACGTACCACTTCAGGGTGCAGGGTTGCTCCCCAACATTCCCGGGCTCGACCGCTCAAAGCTGCCGTCGTTCTTGAGCCTCTGGCAGCCGGAGCTCACAATGGAGAAGTTGGGCGGAAAATAGGGCCGGTGTGGCGCCGGGCTGTGGGTCACCCGGCCCCGGGCCTTCCGCGGCCTGCTAAAATCGGGGTCAACCAACCGCGACCCCGCACCCATGTTCATTCACCAGCACCACCTCCGCCACCTGCTTCGCCCCGAGCAGTACACCTCGGAGGAGCAGTACCGGGCCGAGTTGCGGCACCTATTCCTGCCAGCCTGGCACCCGGTCGCAGTCGTCGATCAGCTGGCGAAGCCGGGCGACTTCGTCTCGCTCGACGTCCTCGAAACCCCGATCCTGGTCCGCAACTTCGACGGCCACCTGCGGGCGTTCCTGAACGTCTGCCCGCACCGCCACAGCCGGCTGACCGAGGAGCCATGCGGGAACACCGAACGCCTCCGCTGCCGATACCACGGGTGGGAGTTCCGCGAGGACGGCCGCACGGGGAAGATCCCGGACGCGCCGGCGTTCCGCCCGTGGGACCGGGAGAACTCTTGCCTCCGCCGCTTCGCCGTGGGCACCTGCGGCGACCTCGTGTTCGTGCGGGTCACCGACAGCGGCGTGTCACTCGACGACTGGCTCGGCCCGGTGCGCGAGCACTGGGCGAGCTACGGCGGCGCCTACCGCCACGCGGCGACCTGGGAGAAGGAGTTCCCCTGCAACTGGAAGGTCGTGCTGGAGAACTCGCTGGAGTCGTACCACATCCCGGAGGTGCACCCGAAGACGTTCAAGGAGTACCCGCCGGCCGAGAACGCGTGGCACGAACTGACGGACCGGTTCAGCTCGTTCAAGACGGTGCCCCCGCTCGACTTCCCCGGCCAGGCCATGAACTGGATCGTGCGGCGGCTCGGGGTGCCGGTGACGAACGAGTACTGGCACCGCGTGCTCCACCCGCACGCCACCGGCAGCTCGCTGGACGTGTTCCGCATGATGCAGTGCGTCTTCCCCACGGGGCCGACGACGTGCCGCTACCGGTGCATCCTGTTCACCCTGCGCGGCACCCGCCGCGGCCCGGCGGCGAGGGCGCTGGGCCGCTTCCTAAGATGGATTGCCACTCGAATCGCGGTGCAGGTGTTCGACGAGGACGGGACGGTCTACCGCGGCGTGCAGCGCGGCCTGGAGGCGAGCCCGTTCCCGGGCGTGATCGGCAACCGCGAGGAACGCGTCCACGCCTTCCAGCGGTACGTACTGGACCACACGCGCGGGCCGAGCGAGTTGCCGCTGGCGGAACACTTGACGGGCTGAGGCGTTACTTGCGCCGGTCCGGGGAGTGTTCCAGCATGGCCTGCTTCATCTCCCGTACCGCCCGCTCCAGCCCGACGAGCACCGCGCGCGAAACGATCGCGTGCCCGATGTTTAGCTCCGCGACGCCGGGGATGCGGACGATCGGTTTCACGTTCGTGTAGTTCAGCCCGTGCCCCATGTGGACGTGTAACCCGAGCCCGACGGCGTGGGCCGACGCCGTGCGGAGCTTGTCGAGTGCGGCCGCGACGGCGTCCGCGCCGACCGCCTCGGAGTAGCTCGCCGTCTGGAACTCGACGGCGTCCGCACCCAGGGCCATCGCCTGATCGACCTGCGCCGGGTCGGGGTCGATGAACAGCGACACGTGGATCCCGGCGTCCTTCAGCTTCTCGACCGCCGGCCGCGTCTGGGCCTCGGTGCCGATCACGTCGAGGCCGCCCTCCGTGGTTAACTCCTGCCGCTTTTCGGGGACGAGCGTGGCCTCGTCGGGCTTCACCTTGAAGGCGATGGCGACGATCTCGTCGTAGGCGGCCAGTTCCAGGTTCAGCCGCGTGGCGACGGTCTCTCGGAGGAGGTACACGTCGCGGTCCTGGATGTGGCGGCGGTCTTCGCGGAGGTGAACGGTAATGCCGTCGGCCCCGCCCAACTCGGCGAGCACTGCGGCGGCCACGGGGTCGGGCTCCTTCGCCCGCCGGGCCTGTCGGACGGTGGCGACGTGGTCGATGTTGACGCCGAGGCGGATCACGGCGGAACCAGGGGAAGGAGGGGAAGGTGCAGGAGTCAGAGATAGAGACAACGGGCGACACGAGGAGTTCGCCGACGGCCTGTATTGTATCTCCGATTGCCTGCCTCCAGCCCCCCGGATCAGCGGGCGTACCGGGCCAGGTAGTCGAGCACGTCGCGGTAGCGGGCCAGTTCGCGGACCAGGAGACGGTACAGGAACACGCCCAGCACCACGCAGCCGATCCGCTCCAGCAGCGGGCTGACGATCGGGAACGAGAACCACACGGCGAAGAAGAAGTAGTTCAGCGCGAACAGGGCGAGCACCGCCGGCAGCGTGAACTGAAACACCCGGCTGACGCGGTAGCGGCTGTCGAAGTACATCTGGAACGCCAGCCGCGCTTCGTCCAAGAGCTGCGCCAGAAACCACTTGCGGGCCGACGGATCGGGGCCGGTCGGCGGGTGGAGCACCGCACCGTCCGGCGGCGGAGGCGGGTCGGCGTTCAGGAGTGCCAGCGCCGTGGAACGGCGCGACCGGGGCGGGGCCGGCAGGTCGTCGTCGTGCAGCGGTTCGGCCATGCCTCGACCTCCGACGGGGTGCGGCTAGGTTACCGGGCGGCCGCCTGCCGCTCAAGCCGACCCGCCCCGACTTCCGATTGACTGTCGGGCGGGTGCCACGGTATTGCACCCGCACACACCATACCAGAAGCCAGGCAAGGACGCCGGATGCCACCTCGAACGACCGTCGTCGGCGGGTGCGGGCACGTCGGCCTGCCGCTGGGCATCGCGTTCGCCGAGGCCGGGGCCGCGGTCACGCTACTGGACACGCACGCCGGCCGGGTCGGCGAGGTGAACGCCGGGCGGATGCCGTTCCTGGAATGGGGTGCCGACGCCGCCCTCGCCCGCGCCCTCGACGCCGGCAGACTGACGGCAACGACCGACGCCGAGTGCGTCAGCGCCGCCGAGGTCGTGGTCGTGACCATCGGCACGCCGGTGGACGAGTTCCTTGACCCGAAGGTCCGCACGTTCGACCGCGCGATGGACGACCTGCGGCAGCGGCTGCGGCCGGGGCAGTTGCTCGTCCTGCGAAGCACCGTCTACCCGGGCATGACGGAGCGGCTGATCGAGCAATTCCGCGACAGCGGGCCGGCGGTCGATGTTGCGTTCTGTCCCGAGCGCATCGCACAGGGGTACGCGCTGAAGGAGCTGTACGAGCTGCCGCAGATCGTCAGCGGCGGTTCGCCGACCGCCGTCCGCCGCGCGAAGGAGCTGTTCCGACTGCTGACGCCGGACCTGGTCGAGCTGCCCCCGCGGGAGGCGGAGCTGGCGAAGCTGTTCGCCAACACGTACCGCTACGTCAACTTCGCGGTGTCGAACCAGTTATACCTCATCGCCCAGCGGCACGGGGCCGACTTCGCCCGCATCCACGCCGCGGTCACGCACAAGTACCCGCGGCTCGGCGGCTTCCCGAAGGCGGGCTTCGCCGGCGGGCCGTGCCTCCTCAAAGACACGATGCAGCTGGCCGGGTTCAACCACAACTCGTTCCCGCTCGGCCAGGCGGCCATGATGGTGAACGAGGGCCTCCCCGCCGCGCTCGTGGACTTCGTGAAGCAGACGCGCGACCTGAGCCGCGACACGGCGGCGATCCTCGGCATGGCGTTCAAGGGGAACTGCGACGACCCCCGCGACTCGCTGTCGTACAAGCTCCGCAAGGTGCTGACGCTGGAGTGCCGCGAGGTGCTCTGCACCGACCCGTACATCGCCGACCCGTCGTTCGTCACCGCCGACGAGGTGGTGCGGCGCGCGGACGTGGTGTTCGTCGGCGCCTGCCACGCCGAGTACAAGCACCTGCGGTTCTCCCAGCCGGTGATCGACGTGTTCGACTTCCTGCCCCCCCGCCCCGACGCCGCCCGCCAGGCCGCGTGACCGGAGGTTCGTCTTGAAGGTTCTCGTCACCGGCGCCGCGGGGTTCATTGGCACCTACGTGGTGAAGGAGTTGCTTGCCCACGGCCACGACGTGGTCGGCGTGGACAACTACTCGAAGTACGGCCCCACCCGCCAGGACTGCGACGACCACCCGCGGTACAAGCTCGTCGTCGGCGACGCCAAGGACGCGGGCCTGCTCAAGTCGCTCCTCGCCGACTGCGACGGGTTCGTCGCCGGGGCCGCGATGATCGGCGGCATCACGTACTTCCACGCCTACGCCTACGACCTCATCGCCGAGAACGAGCGGCTTACCGCGGCCGCGTTCGACGCCGCCATCCACGCCTACCGCACGGGCTCGCTCCGCAAGATCACCCTCATCTCGTCGTCGATGGTGTTCGAGAACGCGACAACGTTTCCGAGCAAGGAGGGCGACCAGCGCAAGTGCCCCCCGCCGGCCAGCACATACGGGTTCCAGAAGCTGGCCGTCGAGTACTTCGCGCAGGGGGCCTACGAGCAGTACGGGCTGCCGTTCACCATCGCCCGGCCGTTCAACTGCGTCGGCGTCGGCGAGAAGCGGGCCCGCGGCGAGGAGGAAGTCTTCAGCGGCAACGTGAAGCTCGCCATGAGCCACGTCGTGCCCGACCTCGTGCAGAAGGTGCTGAAGGGGCAGGACCCGCTCCACATCCTCGGCGGCGGCAACCAGGTGCGCCACTACACCTACGGCGGCGACCTGGCCCGCGGCATCCGCCTGTGCGTCGAGCACCCGAACGCCCTGAACGAGGACTTCAACCTCTCGACCCCGCAGAGCACGACCGTACTGGAACTGGCCGAGCTGATCTGGACGAAGATCCACAGCGCGGCGAAGCCGTTCCGCTACACGAGCGACAAGCCCTACGCCTACGACGTGCAGTGCCGCATCCCGGACTGCACGAAGGCCCGCGAGCAGCTCGGATTCGTCGCCGACACGCCGCTCGACGCCATCCTCGACGAGGTGATCCCGTGGATCGCCGAGCAGGTGGAACTGGGGGTGATCTGATGCCCCCGGAGTCGCTGAGCCTGGTCGTGCCGGTGTACAACGAGGCGTCCAACTTCCCGAACCTGATTCGGGAGGTGGAAGCGCACGTCCCCCGGCCGTTCACGCTCACGGTCGTCTACGACTTCGACGCCGACACCACGGTACCGGTGGCACAGGAATTCGCGCAGACCCGGCCGTGGCTGCGACTCGTGAAGAACCGCTACAAGGGCGTCGTCGGCGCGCTGCGGACCGGCTTCGAGGTGGTGGCTCGCGGCCCGGTTCTCGTCGTCATGGCCGACCTGTCCGACGACCTGCGCGACGTGCCGAAGATGCTGGAGCTGTACCGCGGCGGCGCGAGCGTGGTGTGCCCGAGCCGCTACTGCCCCGGCGGGAGGCAACTCGGCGGCCCCTGGCTGAAGCGGACGATGAGCCGCGCCGCCGGGCTGAGCCTCCACCTGCTCGTGAACTTCCCGACGCGCGACGCCACGAACAACTTCCGCCTCTACGACGCGGCCCTGGTGAACGACCTGGGCGTGGAGAGTGCCGGCGGGTTCGAGCTGGCGCTGGAGCTGACGGCGAAAGCGTTCCGCCGCGGGGCGCGGATCGCGGAGCTGCCGACGACGTGGCGCGACCGGGTGGCCGGCGAGTCGCGGTTCAACCTGAAGAAGTGGCTGCCGAAGTACGGCTACTGGTACGGGTACGCGCTGCTGGCCGGTGCCGAGCGCTGGGCGCTGGGGCTGCTGCCGGGCGCGGGGGTGCGAAGTTCCTGAGCCGGCCCCGTGAGGGGTCGGAGTGCACCGCGCGCTCCGACCCCTCACGGGGCCGGCTCGGGCGCATCGGAGGTCACCTTGCTCGCCACCCGGTTGAGCTCGCTCGCCCCGCGCCTCGTCTTCTCGCCGGCCCCGCGCCCGGTTGCGGCTTGGTTCGTCCCGCTCGCCGCCGTCGGCTGCCTCGTCGTTCTCGTCGCGTTCGTGACGAAGTACAGCTCACGGACACCGTTCCACGACGAGTACGCGTACTTCCACTACCTGTTCGGCGGCGCCACCGCGGCCGACTACTGGGCCCAGCACAACGAGCACCGGATCCCGCTGCCGCGGGTGCTGTACGTCGCCGCGGTGAAGCTCGCTGGGACCGACTTTCGTGCCCCGCTGGCCCTCAACGTCGTGCTCCTCGCCGCCGCGACAGTCGCTGTACTGATGACGCTGCGCGCCCGCCGCGGGCGGTTTGCGGTCAGCGACGCCGCCGTGCCGCTGCTCCTCCTCGGAACGCAACATTTCGACAACCTGCTGTGGGGCTTCCAGGTCCAGTTCGTCCTCTCGACGGCTCTCGTGCTGGCGGCGCTGGCGCTGATCGCGTGGCCGGGTTCGATCGCGGTACCGGGGCGGTTCGTCGCCCTCGCCGCGGTCGCCGCCGCGCTGCCGCTGTGCGGCGCGAACGGGGCGCCGCCCGGGGTCGCGCTGGCCGGCCTGCTCGTAGTCGTCGGCGCCCGGAACGTCGGGTCCGCTCGTGCGGCGGCGGGCGTCGGGCTCGTCGGTGGGATCGCCGCGGCGGGCGTCGTGATTGCCACGTTCGTCGGGCTGAATCGGGTACCGCAGCCGGCAGGGAGCGTCGCTGCCTTCCTCTCCGGGCTGGTGAACCTGCCGGGGTTCGGGTTCGGCCCCGCGGCGTACATGCCGCACGGCGAGGCCTACGACGGCGTCACCGCCGCCGGCGTGCTGACGACGCACTTCCTCCTCGCCACCGCCGTGATGCTGGTCCGCGTCGTGCGGACGACGCCGGCGGAGCGCGACCGGGCGCTGGCCCTGCTCGCGCTCCTGGCGGGCATCGCCGCTCTGGCCGCCGGCATCAGTTACGGCCGCAGCGGCCACCCGCGCGGCGTGTTCGCGGGGCGATACGTCACCCTCTTCACCCCCGGCCTCGTCGTCGCCTATTTCGCCTGGGTGTGCTACGGCCGCACGCGGTACATCCCCGTCGCCGTCGCCGTGATCGCCGCGGCCCTCGCGATTCCGAACGCCCGGTTCGCGGCCGGCGTCGCCGAGGTCCACTCCGCCCGGCTGAAGCGCGTCGAGCACGAGGCCAGGACCGGGCTCCCCGTCGGTATCGTCGCCGACCGCAACCCGTGGCTCTTTCCCGGGGAACCCGACGGGAGGCGCGTCTGGCTCGACACTCTCCGCACGCGTGGGGTGCCGCCGTTCGACAGCCTCATCCCCGACGCCGCCCTGACGGCCGAGGTGGTGCCCGTTCGGGTGGCGCGAGTAGACGGGGTGATCGGCGACGCCGCCGGCTACCGCGTGACCGGCCAGCGCGGCGGCGTCGTGTTCCAGCTCCCCACCCGCCGCCATGTGTACGCGGTACGGCTGACCTACCGAGCCGAGCGGCCGGGCGGGACGTTCGCGCGGAGCGTCGTGAGCTGGGACCGGGACGGCCGTATTCCCCCGGCCCCCGGCTACGGGATCATCGACGCGCTCGACCTGCACACAGCCCCGGCCCAGTCGGTCGTACTCGTCGACCGCGAGACGGACGTCCTCCGGCTCGACCTGTTCGAGCCCGGCACGACCTTCCGCGTGGACGCGATCGAGCTGCTGTCCGCCCCTCGGTGAACAACGACGGTTCTGTCTCGACAGCCGTCGCCACACACGCTATCGGCCTGATTCCGCGTTCGGGGACGACATCCATGAAGCTCCGCGCCTCGATCGGATTTGCCTTCGGGCTGCTGCTCGTGTGCGGCTGCACCCACACAGACACATTCTCGGTCGAGAAGTTGCTGGGCTGGGAAGACCCGGCCACGGCGAACACGCTGCCGGTGTCGCTGCCGACCTCCGAGCGCGTGGACTCGCTCGGCCGGCGCGTCATGGCGCAGAACCCGTTCAGCGGTCTGGAGCCGCTCTTTCACGTCGTGTGGGTCCGCGAGACGGTCCTGTTCCACCGCGGCACGGCCGAGGTGTTCATCAGCGCCGGCCTCGTCGAGAAGTGCAAGACGGAGCCGGAGTTGGCCGCCGTGCTGTGCTCCGAACTCGGCAAGATGTCTGCCGAGAAGCGCCGCGCCGCCCAACTCGGCAAGGACCGCGAGGGCATCGCCAGCGTGACGCTGCCGGGCGCGACCACGTTCGACCCCGTGAAGGCGGCCGAGGTGGGCCACAAGGACGCGGCCGGCACGAAGCGATTCACCCCGGACGAGTTGAACGCCGACGCGGTGGCCCGCGACCTCCTTCGCGGGGCCGGCTTCGACCCGGCCGAGCTGGACAAGGTGCAGCCACTGCTGCGGCAGTCGCAGCGCGGCGACGACATCCGCAAGCAGCTGGCCGGCAGCGCCGCGGCCCCGAAGTGGGAGCGATAATCGCGGCGAAACTCTTGCCGCGGCGACAGGCGCGGGTACTTTGTAAAGAACCTTTACGAAGTCCCAGCTCCCCACTCCCCGGGTGCGGCTATGGCGCAGTGGTCACGTCTCGGGCTGGTCGCTGCGGTCGCGGTCGGCCTCGGCTTCGTCCCGGCGTGCGGCAAGAAGGACCCCGGCGCCAGGCCGAAAGTCGGCATCATCACCAACTGCGTGGACCCGTTCTGGGACCTGTGCGAGGCCGGCGCCAACAAGGCGGCCAAGGACTTCGACGTGGAACTGGTCTTCAACCAGCCCAAGTCCGGCGACGGTGACATCCAGAAGCCGGTGATCGACGCCTGGGTCAGTCAGGGGTTCAGCGGCATCGGCGTGAGCGTGATCAAGCCGAAGGAGCAGACCGACGACCTGAAGCTCGTCGCCAAAAAGTCGGTGCTGGTGACCATGGACAACGACGCCCCGGACTCCGGCCGCGTGTGCTACGTCGGCGTGGACAACAAGGAGGCCGGACGCGCCGTGGGTCGGCTGGTCAAGAAGGCGTTGCCGAACGGCGGCACGGTCGCGCTGTTCATCGGTAGCGTCACCTCGGCCAACGGTCAGGCCCGGCCGGCAGGGGTGCTGGAGGAGTTGGCGACGCCCGACAAGAACGGTGTGGCGGGCAAGCACCCGACGCGGCCCGAGCTGAGCGGCAAGTTCTACGGCAACTTCTTCCTCGTGGACGGCGAGCCCAAGATCGACGACATGGTGAAGGAGAAGGCCGCGAGCAACGCCCAGGCGATGCTCAGCCGGCTGGACGGCGTGCCGGACGTGTGCATGGTCGGCCTCTACGCCTACAACCCGCCGTCGATCCTGGAGGCCGTCCGCTCCAAGAATCTCGTCGGCAAGGTGAAGATCGTCGGCTTCGACGAGAACCAGGAGACGCTGAAGGCGATCGCCGATGGGCACATCGAGGGGACCGTGGTTCAAGACCCCTACAACTACGGATACAAAACGGTGGAGGTGCTGGCGGCCGAAGCCCGTGGCGACAAGACGAAGCGCGTCGCCGGCTCGGCCCCGTACCAGGTCATCACCCGCGAGGGCGGCCCGGACCAGACGATCAACAACCTCCACATCAAATTCCCCAAGGCCGGCGAATACCTGACGGCGATGCGGGACCAACTCGCGTCTCTGAAGCGCTAGAAGCTCGTGGCGAGCCAGTGGCGTCAGGCCCCGGATTCTTGCTCGCTCCACTTAGAATCCGGGGGCTTCCGCCCCCGGGCTCGCCTTAATGACCACACCGCGCGTAACTGCCGCCGCCGTCTCGAAGCGCTTCCCCGGGGTCGTGGCCCTGGACCGCGTGTCGATGACGCTCGCGCCTGGTGAGGTACTCGCCGTCGTCGGTGAGAACGGCGCCGGTAAGTCGACGCTGATGAAGATTCTGGCCGGCGTCTACCGGCCGGACGAGGGTGCGGTCGAACTCGACGGCCGGCCCGTCTGTTTCGCCGGCCCCGCGGAGGCGACCGCGGCCGGGGTCGTGCTGATCCACCAGGAACTCAACCTCGCCGAGAACCTGACTGTCGCCGACAACCTGTTCCTCGGCCGCGAAGTCACGACCTGCGGCAAGCTGCTGGTCGTGAACAACCGCGCCATGGCCGAGCGCGCCGCGGTGCTACTGGCCCGCGTCGGCCTTCCCGCGGACCGGGTGGGTCGGCGCGTCGAGACGCTGCCGCCTGGGGAGAAACAGCTGGTCGAGATCGCGCGGGCGCTTGGCACAGCGGTCCGCGTTCTCATCATGGACGAGCCTACCTCGAGCCTCACGCAGCGCGAGACGGAACGGCTTTATGAGGTGATCGACACCCTCCGCCGCGACGGCGTGTCGGTCCTGTACATCTCGCACCGGCTGGCCGAGGTGAAGCGATGCGCCGACCGGGTGACGGTGCTGCGGGACGGTAAGAACGCCGGGGACCTGGCAAAGGCCGAGGTCACGCACGACAACATGGTTCGGCTCATGGTGGGCCGGGACATGAAGTCGTTCTACCCGAGGGTCCACCGCACCGGCACCGGCGGAGCTGCGGTCCTGTCCCTGGCCGGCCTACGCTACCGCAACGGTCCTGACTCCCCGGTGTCACTCGACATCCGCGCCGGCGAAATCCTCGGCATGGCGGGGCTCGTCGGCGCCGGCCGCACGGAACTGGCCGAGGCGGTATTCGGCGTTCGACACGTCACTGACGGCGCATTGTCACTCGACGGCCGGCCGATGGCCGTGAAGTCGCCGGCGGACGCGATCAAGGCGGGTGTGTTCCTCGTGCCCGAGGACCGCCGACTGCACGGGCTCGTCACCGCCGAGAGCGTCGGGTTCAACCTCAGCCTGCCGAACCTCGACCGGCTCCGCTCGCGGTTCGGACTCCACCGCCGGAGCGAAGCCGACCTGCACGCCACCTGGATCGAGAAGTTGCGCGTCAAGACGCCCTCCGCGGCACAGACCGTCGGCCTCCTTTCCGGTGGCAACCAGCAAAAAGTCGTGTACGGGAAGTGGCTGGCGCGCGGCCCGCGCGTGCTGATCCTCGACGAGCCCACTCGCGGCGTCGACGTCGGGGCGAAGGCCGAGATTTACGGCCTGATCGACGAGCTGGCCGGCCGTGGCGTCGCGGTGTGGATGATCACAAGCGACATGGAAGAACTCCTCGGCATGTCCGACCGCGTCGTCGTCATGCACGAGGGGCGCCTGGCCGGCGAGCTGGCCGGGGCGGCACTGACCGAAGAAGCCGTGATGCGGCTGGCCACGGGGGGGGAAGCCGGATGATGCGCATCCTCGGGGTGCTCGGCCTGCTCGCGGCCCTCTACGCGGGGCTTGTCGGCACCTACGTCGAGAACGCCCCCGGGTTCGAGCCGGCGTCGCGGACGCAGGAGCGGATTCAGGGCAACCTCATCGACGTGGCCAGCATCCAGGGCCGCTACGGCGTCATCACGCTGGGGGCGGCGCTGGTCATCATCACCGGCGGCATCGACCTGTCGATCGGCGCCGTGGTCGGCTTCTCCGCCGTGTTGTTCGGCGTGCTGACGGAGCGCGGCCTGCACCCGTTCGTGGCGCTGCCGCTGGTCGTGTGCTGCGGCGGGTTCGTGGGCTGGGTGAACGGGGTGCTCATCACCCGGCTGAAGCTGCAGCCCTTCCTCGTGACGCTGTGCGGCATGTTCGTCTACCGCGGCGCGGCACGGCTCCTCGCCGGCACGGTAAGCCGCACGGCAACGGTCGAGGCGCAGCCCGAGTTCGCGGGGTCGCTTCAGTTCTTGCGCTATGTCCTGGTCGGCAAGGACGCGACGGGCGAGTTGCAGTTCCCGGCGCAGTTCGTGGTGCTACTGGTGCTCGCGGCGGTGGTCGGCTTCTTCCTTCACCGCACGGCCTACGGCCGGTACTGGTACGCGATCGGTCACAACGAGCTGGCCGCCAAGTACGCCGGCGTGAACGTGGACCGGCAGCGGGCGTGGGTGTACGTCGTGTGCTCGGCGCTGGCCGGGCTCGCGGGCGTGCTACTGTTCCTCGATTCCGCCTACGTCCAGGCCGACAGTGGCGGGCAATACCTGGAATTGTACGCGATCCTCGGCGCCGTCCTCGGCGGGTGCAGCCTCCGCGGCGGCGAAGGTAGAGCGATCGGCATGGTGCTCGGGGCGATGGTGCTGCCGGTGCTCGAGAACCTCGTCACCATCCGCGGGCTCAAGAGCGACCTCATCCCCACCGTGATCGGGTTGACGCTCCTGGCCGGAACCATCCTCGACGAATTCATTCGCCGACGGCAACGGGCCAGGCACTAGAACCAGAAAGCCCCGGGACAGCTGTCCCGAGTCTCGTTGCGGTAGTCACACCGGTTCACGCCGCCTTTGCCGCGGCGGCCCAGAGCATGTAGGCCACGCGCTCGCGTAACTGCGACCGCCGGCGGCGGTGCTGGTACACGTCGCGGTAAGTGTAGTACAGCGCGGCGATGGCGAGGCACGCCAGGTCACAGACGATCAGGTGGAGCATGGCCAGGAGCCCGGTTGCGGGCGACGCGGGAAGGTGCTTCAACCTAGTACGGGGTGTCGTCCGGTCAACCGGATGCGGGCGGAAATGTGACCTCGTCCGGCGCCCAATTTCTCGGCGAACTCAGCCGGCGACCGCCGCCAGTTCGCCGCGGAGGCCGGCAAGCCCCTCACTGCCGAGGCGGACGAGCCTGCCACCGACCTCGACCTCGAACAGGTCGTCGAGCGGCTGGTAGTGGAGGATGTGAACCGTCGCCCCGGGCATGAGCCCGAGATCGCTCCAGTGGCGGAGGCGGGCCGGGTTGTCGTCCTGGGCCTCGCGGATGACCACGCGGGCACCCTCGCGGAACTCCGACAGTCGCAGGAGCTCGCGCTGCCGCAACTCGCCCGTGCTCGACGGGATCGGGTGGCCGTGTGGGTCTTCGAGCGGCTCGCCGAGGTAGTCCGCCAGTGCCTGCTCCAGCCGCGGCGAGATGGCGTGCTCCAGCGCCTCCGCTTCGACGTCCACCTCGCTCCAATCGAGCTTGAGCACCTGGGTCAGGAACAACTCGACGAGCCGGTGCCGACGGATGACGCGGAGGGCTTCGGACAGCCCGGTCGGCGTGAGCCGCGCGCCGGACTTCGGCGCGTAGTCGATCCACGCGGCGTCGGCGAGTCGCTTCAGCATCCCGGTGACTGACGGCGCCTTGACGGCTAGCGCGACGGCGATCTTCGCCGGCGGGACGAAGTCGTCGCCGCCACCGAGTCGGTGGATGGCCTTGAGGTAGTCTTGCACCGCCTGCGACGGCTGGTCGGGCATGCCGGCTCCGGCACCGGAGGGGAAGAGTTCCCGCCATCCTATCGGGGCAGGCGTTCGGCTGCCGCGAGAAGTTCATGAATCTCGTCAGGCGGCGGCGGCGCGGCTGCCGGCGGCGGCGAGCAGGTACGCGGCGGCGCGGTCGCACGCCCCCGGCCGGCCCTCGCGGGCGGTCAATTCGCGGAGCCGGGCCACGACCGCTGCGCGTGCTGACTCGTCGTTCAGCCAGCTGAGGACCGGCGCCACGACGGGCCTCGGGTCGTCGGAGTCGGTGGCGTTCTCGGGGTACACTTCCTCGCCGGCCAGGAGGTTGACGAGGCTCATCCACCGCACCTTGACCAGCTTGAGCACCAGCTTCCGTGTCCAGCGGCCCATCCGGTACACGACCACGCTGGGGACGTGCCGACCCATCAGTTCCAGACTGACCGAGCCGGACACGGCGACGCACGCGGTCGCCATCGAGATCACTTCCGGCGTCCGGCCGACCAGCACCTCGACGGGGAGGTTCAGGCCGGCGAACGCCGCGCGGCACGTGTCCGCGTGTCGGTCGTTGAACGCCGCGACACGGAACCGGACGTCCGGCCGCGCCGCCGCGACCTGGCGCGCCGTCCCGACGAGCAGTCGGATGTTTGCCGTCACCTCCTGGTCGCGGGAGCCGGGAAGGAGGCCGACGATCGGCCCGCCCGACGCCCGCTCGGCGGCCACGAGCGCGGCGTCGGGCTGCTGAGTGGCCAGCGCGTCGAAGTACGGGTGGCCGACGAAGTGGGTGGCGACACCGCGGCTGCGGTACCACTCCTCCTCGAACGGGAGTACGGTCAGGACGCCGGCGCACCAGCGGCGAATCTTCTCGACGCGCCCGCTGCGCCACGCCCACACCTGCGGCGGCATGAAGTAGTACACGGGGATGCCCGCGGCGTGCGCCCGCTTCGCCAAGGGGAGGTTGAAGCCGGAGCAATCGATGATGACGACCACGTCCGGCCGGTCGGCGGCCCAACTCCGCTGCGCCAGCCGGGCGGCACGGAAGAACGTGCGAAGGTGCCTCAGCACGCGGACGAAGCCCATGACCGCGTGTTTCGCCAGCGGGAAGAGGACGGTCGCACCGGCGGCCGCCATCTGCGCGCCGCCGAGGCCTGTAACGCGGACCGCCGGGTTGCGCCGCGTGAGGGCACGAATGAGGTTCGCGCCGTGCATGTCGCCGCTCGGCTCGCCGGCGGAAAGAAACAGGTGCATGGCGTCCGTGCCGCTGGAAAGTTTCTAAATCGGAGTTTAGAGTTGGGAGCCGCTCTTGTGCAACCCTGAACTCGAAACGCGCATCGTCACCTCGTCGGGATAGGGGCCACGCCCGACTCGCGCTTGCCGGTCGGCAGAGCGGTCGGCTCCGCGACGCGGCGGTAGCCGAGGGACCGCATCACCTCGAGCACCTCGCTCCACGTCGGGAACGGGCGGCGGTTCTCGCGCTTGTACCGGTCCATGGCCTTCATGAACTCGGTTTCCTCGTCGTTGTAGTCGCGCTCGCAAGTGGTCGGGTCGATGAGCCGGCGGCGCTCGCTGGCCGCACGCTTGGCGGCCGCGTTCGCGGCGCGGCGGTCCTTTGCCACCGGGATGTTGCGCTTGCGGCGGTCGCCGGGGAAGCCTTCACCCTCGACCGACGAAGCAGCCGCAGCCGCGGGGGCCGGCGTGACGTTCAGGTTGGACATCGGTGCAGTGCCTCGCAGCCGGTTAGGGGGGTGGCTGAGGGGCCAGGCTTACCATCCGGACGGGTGCGTCATGCGCCGGTCTTCGGGGATGGACGGGTCACTCTCAGCCTACCCGACGTGCGGGGTGTGTCAACCGAATTTGAGCCCCGGCCCCAATCGGGGGGAGAAAAAACCGTGCCGGTTGTGACGGCGGCTGAGATCGCGTGCTATGGGGTGACTTTCCCGCCCCGCCGCCGGCCGAGGGCGACGTTCGCCAGGAGCAGCACGCCGATCAGGATGTACTGCATCTCGACGGGCACGTTGAACAGGCTGACACCGTTCTTGATGAGCCCCAGGATGGCGACTCCGAGCAGCGCCCCAACGACCGTGCCGCGGCCGCCGGCCAGGCTGGCCCCGCCGATCACCACCGCGGTGATTACGTCCAACTCCAACTGCTCCCCGAGGGTCGGGTTGCCGCTGTTGCTGTGGGCGAACATCAGGACGCCGGCCCACCCGGTTAGCAGACCACCGAGAACGTAGACCGCAAGCTTGGTCCGCCGGACGTCCACGCCGCAGAGCCGGGCCGTCGCCTCGTTCGACCCCACGGCATACAGATGTCGGCCGAATACCGTGAGGTGCAAAAGCACGGCCACCCCGCCGGCGAGCGCCAGGAGCGACCAAAGCCCGGGGTTCAGCGCTGACGTCTTCCCGAGCGTTACGACCCACTCCGGTGTGACACCCCCGGGGAAGGCCAGCGTCGTCCGTTCGGCGAGCCATACCGCCACACCGCGGGCGACTCCGAACATGCCGAGAGTGGCGACGAACGGCGGTAGGTCGAGCCGTGTGACGAGGAGTCCGTTCACGTGTCCGCACAGCCCGCCGGCGAGAACGCCCGCGGCCACCGCCGTCAGGCTCGCCTCCGACTCGCTGCCGCTCGACGCCAGCACGGCGGCGTACACGCGCATCGTGACGACCGTGACCAGTGCGACGACCGCGCCGACTGACAGGTCGATGCCGCCGCTGATGAGAACGAGTAACATCCCGAGCGCGACGACGGCGGGGATGGTCCCTTCGTGCAGCAGCACCTCCAGGTTGCCGACACTGAGGAACGTCTTGAGCCCGCCTTGTGAGCCGATGAGGACGGCGAACAGGAGGAACACGCCGACGAACCCGGCCCACGGGCCGGCGGGGAGCGCGAGGCGCTTCGAGGCTGGGTCAGACATGGTGGGCTGGGGTTGAAGGTCGGTCCGCGCCGGTCGCCGCGGCGACGACGGCTTCCGGCGTCCAGCCCTCGACAGGCCGTGCCGGGCCGAGGGCGCCGCGGGCCATCACCGCGATGCGGTCGCAGACGCCGAACAGTTCGGGGAGGTAGCTGCTGACCACGAGCACGGCCTTGCCCGCAGCGGCGAGTTCGCCGATGAGTCGATAAATGTCGGCCTTGCTCCCCACGTCCACACCACGGGTCGGCTCGTCGAGAAGGTAGACATCGGCGTCCTGGTGGAGCAACCGGCCGAGGGCGACTTTCTGCTGATTGCCACCACTCAGTTCGGCGGCCGGCTGGTCGGGGTCTCGGTGCTTCACACCCAGCCGGGCGAGTTGAGCCGAAGCCGCCGCGCGGACGCGGGTGGGGGACAGAAAGCCAAGCCGGGTGAGCGGTGCAAGGCGGCTCAGAGTGAGGTTGTCGGCGAGGCTTAGGGACAGCGCCAGGCCTTCCTCCTTGCGGTCTTCACTGAGCAGGCCGAGTCCCTGCCGGATGCGTTGCGCCGGCGTCGCGGTGCGGCCGGAGAAGGCCTGCAACTTCACCGACCCCTCGCGGACTGGGGCGAGGCCGTACACGGCGCGGAGCAGTTCGGTGCGGCCCGAGCCAACGAGCCCGGCGAGGCCGAGTATCTCGCCGCGGCGCAACGACAAACTTGCCGAGCGGGGCAGGGGAGAGCCCGCGATGCCGTTCAGTTCCAGAATGACTTCGCCGGCGCCGTGCGGCACGCGCGGATACTGCTCGTCCACGGCACGACCGACCATCAACTCGACAAGTCGGCCGCGAGTCACACCCGCGACGCGGTCCGTGCCCACGGCGGAGCCGTCGCGCAGGACGGTGTACCGGTCGGCGACCGCCTCAATCTCCTCCAGGAAGTGGCTGATGTACACGACCGTCACGCCGCGAGCCTTGAGGCCCCGGACCAGCTCGAACAGCCGCCGCGCGTCCTCCTGCGTGAGGGCACTGGTCGGCTCGTCGAGTACCAGCAACTTCACGTCGGTAAGGAGGGCACGAGCGATTTCAACGACCTGCCGCGCCGCGGGGGAGAGCGACTGCACCGACGCCGCGGGGTCGATCTCGGGGTGGCCCAGATGGGCGAGCGCCGCCCGTACCCGGTCGCGGTCGGCGGACTTCCGCAGGAACCCGCCGGTCGTTGATTCGAGCCCGAGTAGCACGTTGGCTTCGACCGACAGATGCGGGCAGACCGCGAGTTCCTGGTAGATCATGGCGACGCCGCGCCGCCGCGCCGCCTGCGGCCCCGCGGGCCGGTACGGCGAGCCGTCCAACTCCATCGTGCCGGCGTCGGGCGGCTCGGCGCCGCTCAGCACCTTCATGAGCGTGGACTTGCCGGCGCCGTTCTCGCCGACGAGGGCGTGGACTTCGCCGGCGGCCAGCTCCAGGTCCACGCCGCGGAGCGCGTGCGTCGGCCCGTAACTCTTGTGGACGCCCGTCATGCGGAGGCGTGGGGCGGTCACGGCGTCGCCTCCCGCCTCGGGAAGCGCGGCGGGGTCATCACGCGCCGGGCCTGCACTTCCGGGTCGAACAGCCCGCGGATCGCTTCGCTCTCGACGTTGTCGCGGGTCACGACGTACTCGCCGGTACTCAGGTCCATCCGCGTCCGGCCTGCGTTCACGTCCTCCCCGAGCCGGTGCCGGACGGCGCACCACGTGGACAGGTAGCCCATCAGGTACGGGTCTTGAAGCACGCTGCCGACCACGTCACCGCTGGCGATCGAGTGCAGCAGCGGCTTGCTGGCGTCGAAGCCCATTACCAGCACCTTGCCGGTCAGGTGTTGCGAGCGGAGCACGTCCACGAGGCCACTCGCGGACGACTCGTTCGGCGCGAACACGCCGTCCACCTGGTCGCGGAACTGAAGCACGAGAGGGGCGGCCTCGCGCATCGCCGAGTCGCGCGTCGAGCCGGCGTAGCGGTCGGTCGAAAGCCAAACCGCCTCTGGGCAGAGACGCCTCGCCGTGTCTTCGAAGCCCTTCTCGCGCTGCTCGGTGCTCTCCGAACCGACCGCGTAGCGGAACAGAATCAGTTTCGGTTGCAGCTTGCCGCGCTTCTTCAACTCGCCGATGAGGTGCTCGGCCGCGAGGCAGCCGCCGCGGTAGTTGTCGGTGGCAACGTACTTCACGAAGTGGTCGGGGTCGGCGAGCCCGGAGTCGATGACGACCACGGGCCGCCCCGCGTCGGCGGCGCGGCGGACACACGCCGTCATGGTGCGGCTGTGCTGCGGGGCCAGCACGATGCCGTCGGCACCCGTGGCGACGCGCCGGTCCACGATGCGAATCTGCTCCATCGCGTCGCGTTCGCGGAGCGGGCCGTCGAAGATGACGCGGACGCGGCGGCCTTCCGACGCCATCAGGTCGGACGCGCACCGGTCCGCGCCGCGACGGACGGACTGCCAGTGTTCGTGCGTCATCCCCTTGGGAATGACGACGATCACCAGTTCGTCCACGTCGCGTCCGCAGCCGGCGGACAGTGCGGTGGCCGTCAGCAGGAGGGTGCGCAGGCCGCGAAACATGCCGCGAGTCCGGGGGGAGGGCCGGGCCGTTGAGCGAAGCGTAAGGGGGCCGGCGGGGCGGGTCAAGTTGCCGGGCCGGAAATCCCGATACAACCCCGATGACCGGCCGCCCGCGCCGGCACCCCCGGGAGGCCGCGCGAATGCCGAACGGCCACCCCGTCAACCTGATCCGCGTGTTCGACTTCTACCTGGCCCTGATGTTCGTCATCAGCCTGGTCCGGAGGTGGGAGGTGTACTGGGACGCGGTCCGCATCATCTTCGTCGTCCGCGGCCGCTGGCCCCGCCTGATGAGTCGGCTGGCCGAGCACGGCAGTATGCTGCTGAACTGGGAGTTCTTTCGCCCCGCGATGCTGGCCCTCGGGCTGATGGTGATCCAGATGATCTGCTCGCGGGTGATCTGGCCCGACGCAGACCTGAACGGTAACGAACTGCGCGAGGGGTGGGGCTGGTTCGTGGTCGTGATCGCGGCCGTGGTACCGATGCTGGCGGTCGACCTGTACTTCGTCGTGAGCGTCGGCCGGTTCGACCACTCGGAGACGGTGAAGTACCTGGACCAGGCCGAGACGTGGCTCGGGTGGCGCGGCCCGCTGGTGAAGATCGCCACACTCGGGCTGGTGAACCCGTCCCAGATGGTGGACGCCGAGGTCCGCAAGAGCATGACCGAGTTCGGGGCGACGGCCCGCTCGTCGCTGTGGTGGGTGTCGGCGCAGATCGGCTGTCGGGTGCTGTTCGGGCTCGCCCTGTGGGCGGCGTGGGCGGCCCGGCTCGGGAGCTTCGGATGACCGGGTACGACGCCGACGCCGCGAACCGCGTGTGGCAGCACGGCATGCACGAAGAGCAGCTGTTCCACAACCGGCTGAACTACTTCTCGTTCCTGGAAACCGGCCTGCTGTCGCTGTGCGCCATCCTGTTCAACAAGGAACCGTCGCTGGCCCTGTTCGTGCCGCTCGGCGTGATCGGGCTACTCTTCACGCTCCTGTGGCTACTCATCCAGACGCGACACTGGGCGTACTGCGAGCACGTCCACCGGCGGACCCGCGAACTCGTCCCCGACTACCGCGAAACCCTCGCCGGCTGGGCCGGCCCCGGCCGGAGCGACGGCTGGTCGATCTCCCGGCCGCTGGCGTTGGCCGTGCCTCTGCTGTTCGCCTTCACCTGGGTCGGCTTCCTGACGTGGCTCCTGCTGCGGACCGACGCACCGGCGACCGACGCGCACATTACCCCCGAGCGGGCAGCGATCCTCGCACTGACGCTCGTGCTGGGCTGGGTCGTGATCCGCCTCCGCCGGGTCGAGCGTAGCCTGAAGGACGTCCGCGCCGCAGTCACGTCGCCGGCCGCTCCTCGAACCGAAGGTGCTTGACCGACTCGCCCTTGTCCCGCAGTTCCACCAGCGCGTCGATTCCGATGTCGAGGTGCGCACGCACGTACTTCGCGGTCACGGCCGCGTCGCTGCGCGAAGTCTTCACGCCCTCCGGCGTCATCGGGTTGTCCGAGACGAGCAGCAGTGCCCCCTTCGGGATGTGGTTCGCGAAGCCGACGACGAACACCGTCGCCGTCTCCATGTCGATCGCGGTCGCGCGGATGTCGGTGAGGTACTGCTTGAACTTGTCGTCGTGCTCCCACACGCGGCGGTTCGTGGTGTAGACGGTCCCCGTCCAGTAGTCGAGGTCCCGCTTCACGATCGCCGCCGACACCGCCGCTTGCAACCGGAACGACGGCAGCGCCGGGATCTCGGGCGGCATGTAGTCGTTGCTCGTCCCTTCGCCGCGGACGGCGGCGATCGGGAGGATGAACTCCCCGACCTTCGTCTTCTTCAGCCCGCCGCACTTCCCCAGGAACAGCACCGCCCGCGGCTCCACGGCCGCGAGCAAGTCCATCACCGTGGCCGCCATCGCGCTCCCCATCCCGAAGTTGACGATGGTGATGTTCTCGGCCGTGGCCGACTGCATCGGCCGGTCGCGGCCGACGACCTTGACCCCGAACCGTTCGGCGAACAGGTCGAGGTAGTTGGAAAAGTTGGTGAGCAGAACGTACTTGCCGAACTGCTCGACCGGGCGGCCGGTGTAGCGCGGCAGCCAGTCGGCGACAATCTCGGCCTTCGTCTTCATCCAGCGGCCCCCGGTGCGATGGCTTCATTTTGCCGTCCGGCGGTATCGGGAACCAGCCCGCGTAACGACGCGGTAACGACCCTCCGAGAAAGCCTGCCCCGGACGTGGGGCTGGCGGTATGATCGTCACTGTTGCCTCCACCCATGTTTCGTGAGGGTCTGCCATGCTGCGTCGGAAGCTGCTGTGGAGCGTGCCGCTGGCCGGGGCAATCGGGTCCGGCGTCGTCGCCGACCGCTGGCTCGCCAGCACCGCCCTCGCGGACGGCAAGCAAGAGCTGAAGCCCGCCGTCACCCTGCCGATCAGCCGGGTCGTGATGTTCAACAGCGGCGTCGGCTACTTCAGCCGCAGCGGCGAGGTGGACGGCGACGCCCGGGTGGACCTGACGTTCCAGGAAGCCGACATCAACGACCTCATCAAGAGCATGGTGCTCGAGGACTTCGGCGGCGGCCGCGTCGCCGCGGTGAGCTACGACAGCCGCGAGCCCATCGCCCGCACTCTGGCCAGCTTCTCGATCAACCTCAACGGCGAGACTACGTTCGCGGGCATCCTCCAGCAGGCCCGCGGCGAGCGCGTCGAGGTCACGACCACGCCGACGGCCGCGAACCAACCGGGCAAACTCGTCGGCTCGATCGTCGGCATCGAGCCGCAGGTGGTGGCCGGCGGGCCGAATCAGCCCGCCGTTCCCGTGGCCGTGCTGAACATGTGGTGCGCGGAAGGCATGCGGGCGGTAAAGCTGACCGAGGTGCAGCAACTGCGGTTCCTGAACCCTGTCATCGAGTCCGAGTTCCGTCGCGCCTTGGAGGTGCTGGCGCTGAACCACGACGCGGCGAAGAAGGCGGTGAGCCTCCACTTCGCCGGGGACGGCAAGCGGCGCGTGCAGGTCGGCTACGTCGTCGAGGCACCGGTCTGGAAGACGAGCTACCGGCTTGTGCTGGACGCCGAAGGCAAGGGCGGCAAGCCCTACCTCCAGGGCTGGGCGGTCGTCGAGAACCCGACGGACGAGGACTGGACCGGCGTGCGGATGGCGCTCATCTCGGGGCGGCCGATCAGCTTCAAGATGGACCTGTACAACCCGCTGTACGTGCCGCGGCCGACGGTCGAGCCGGAGCTGTTCGCGTCGCTGCGGCCGCCCACTTACGACGGCGGCTTCAACGGCCGCGGCGAGGCCGACAAGCTGGCCCAGCGCGACGTCCAGAACCGCGCCCCGATGGCTAAGATGGCACCCGGCGCGCCGCCTCCCGCGCCGACCGCTTCGGCACCGCCGATGAACGGCCCGATGGGCGGCTTCGGCCGCGGCGGCGCCGGCGGGATGCCCGGCGGTGGTGGCGCCATGGGCCTCGCGGCGACCGACAGCCCGGCCGACGCCGAGCAGCGCCGCCGCCACGCCGCCGACGTGGGCCGCGAGCTCGCCGGCCGGCTCGGCACCGGGGCCGTCGGCAGCGCCGCCACAGCCGGCAAGCTCGGCGACTTCTTCCAGTACGCCATCGACCACCCCGTTTCCCTGGCGCGGCAGAAGAGTGCCCTGCTGCCGATCGTCGGCAAGGAAGTCGAGGGCACCCGCGTCAGCATCTACAACCCGGCCGTGCAGCCGAAGCACCCGCTCCTCGGGCTGCGGTTCAAGAACACCTCGGGCGTGCATCTCTCGCAAGGCCCGATCACCGTGTTCGAGGGGAGCACTTACGCCGGCGACACGCGCGTGCTCGACGTGCAACCGGGCGAGGAGCGGCTCGTGTCCTACGCCATCGACCTGGGGACGGAGGTCGATCCGCAGAACGGCCCCGGCACGAGCCGCATCACGAACGTGCGGGCGGTGAAGGGGATCGTCACCACCACGACGAAGATCCGGGAGGAGAAGAAGTACCGCATCGCCAACCGCAGCCAGACCGACCGCACGCTCGTCATCGAGCACCCGAACCGCACCAACCAGCAGTTCAAGCTGGTGGAGACGGCCCCCCCGGTGGAAGACACCAAGGAGGTGTACCGGTTCCAGGTGGCGGTGAAGGCCGGCGAGGAGAAGACGTTTCCGGTGAACGAGGAACGCGACGTCTCCACGCAGGTGGTGCTGTCCAACAACCCGGACCAGACGATCCGGTTCGTGATGAACCTCAACGAGGCCTCGCCGGCCCTCAAGCAGAAACTCGCTGAGTCGCTGAAGCTGAAGGCCGCGTGGGACACTCAGGTCCGCGACCTCGCGCAGGTGAAGGCCAACCTGGCCCGGCTGAACACCGACCAGGAGCGCATCCGCCGCAACCTGGCGGCGACGCCGCGGGAGGCCGAGGTGTACAAGACGTACCTCGACCGGCTGGCGACCCAGGAGCGCGAGATCGACGGCTACACCACCCAGGAAAAGAACCTGATGGCCGCCGAGTTCACCTCGCGGAAGGTGTTCGAGGACTTCCTGGCGGTCTTGACCGACTGACAAGGCGGTGTCGCGCCTCGAAGCCCGGGGACGGCCGTCCCCGGGCTTTCTACGTTATCGGCACCCCCGCTCGCGGTGCCCCATGCCCCTCCGCATCTCCGCGTTCCCCAAGTGCTACCTCGACCGCATCGCCGGCGAGCGCACGATGACCGTCTTCGACTGGATCGAGCAGGCAAAGCAGCTCGACGCCGACGGCCTCGAGATGTACGACGGGTTCTTCACGTCCCTCGACCCCGGCTACCTCGACTCTGTCGGCGACGCCATCCGCACGGCCGGGTTCGCCATGCCGATGCTATGCTGCTCCCCGGACTTCACCCACCCCGACGTCGACGCCCGCCGGCGGGCCGTCGAGCGCGAGGTCGCCATGATCGGCGTCGCCCGCCGGCTCGGCGGGCCGGGGACGGTGTGCCGCGTGCTGAGCGGCCAGCGCTACCCGGGGTTGGACCGCCGGGAGGGCCTCGACCGCGTCGTCCGCTGCCTCGAACAGGTCCTGCCGGTGGCGGCGGAGCACGACGTCGTGCTCGGCCTCGAGAACCACTACAAGGACGGCTTCTGGCAGTACCCCGAGTTCGCCCAGAAGCAGGACGTGTTCCTCGAACTCCTCGCCGCCTTGCCCGAGGGCCCGCACTTTGGCGTGCAGTACGACCCGTCGAACGCCCTCGTCGCCGGCGACGATCCGCTCGAAGTGTTGCGGCGCGTCGCCCCGCGCGTGGTGAGCATGCACGCCAGCGACCGCCACCTCGCCGACGGCACGACGATCGAAGAGCTACGCCAGGCTGACGGCACGCTCGGCTACTCGCCGAACCTCCGCCACGGTGTTACGGGGAAGGGCCTCAACGACTACGACGCCATCTTCCGCACGCTCGCCGGCGTGGGCTACCGCGGCTGGGTGAGCATCGAGGACGGCATGAACGGCATGGACGAGATGGCCGAGTCGCTCGCCTTCCTGCGGCGGAAGGTCGCCGAACACTTCCCCGACTGAGGACGCGGCGTGGAACCGGTGCGGGTCGGCATCGTCGGCTGCGGCAAGGTGGCCGGGCTCCACGCGGCCGCGCTGCGCGCCGTGCCCGAAGCCGTGTATGTCGGCGCCTGTGATGCCGATTTCGCACGCACTTCGGCGTTCGCGGCCAAGCACGGCGGGCTTCCGTTCGCGGACCTGGACGCCCTGCTGCGGTGCGTCGAGGTTGTGCTGATCGCCACGCCGCACCCGGCCCACGCCGCTCCGGCGGTCCGCGCCGCGGCGGCTGGCGTTCACGTTCTCGTCGAGAAGCCGATGGCGGCGACGCTCGCCGACTGCGACGCGATGATTTCCTCTGCAAAGCGTGCCGGCGTTCACCTCGGCGTCATCAGCCAGCGACGGTTCTATGAGCCCGTGCAGCGGATGAAGGCCGCGATCGACGCCGGCAAACTCGGCACTCCGGCGCTGGGGCTGTTCCTGATGTACTCGTGGCGCGACGCCACATACTACACGTCCGACCCGTGGCGCGGCCGGTGGGACACGGAGGGCGGCGGCGTCCTGGTCAACCAGTCGCCACACCAATTCGACCTACTGCTGTGGCTTCTCGGCCCGGCCGCGGAGGTGACCGGCTTCTGGGCCAACCTCAACCATCCGACCGTCGAGGTTGACGACACCGCCGTGGCTTCGGTCCGCTTCCGGAACGGCGCGCTCGGTTCGATCCTCACGAGCGTGGCGCAGAAGCCCGGCATTTACACGAAGGTCCACGTCCACGGCTCGAACGGGGCGTCGGTCGGGGTCGAAACCGACACCGGGGCGAGCTTCGTCGCCGGCGTGTCCGGCATCGCCGAGCCGCCACTGACGGACCTGTGGACGATCCCCGGCGAGGAGAACCAGTTGACCGCATTCCAGGCCGCCGACCGTGCCGCGTTCGCCGGCGTGGACGGCACCACCCACTACCACGCCGTGCAAATCCATGACTTCTTGCGGGCCGTGCGCGAGGATCGGCCGCCGATCGTGACCGGCGCGGACGGCCGGGCGGTGGTCGAGCTATTCACCGCAATCTACGACTCGCACCGGCAACGGAAGGCGATCCAACTGTCGCCCTGAATGCAAATCCTTCTACACACTCGCTGCGAGATTATTGTTTCGGGCGCGCCCCCCACCGGGTCGCCGAAACAAGTCACCAGGTTAGATCGACGGTCTTCCAAGTGATCCTCGCGGCCGGATGTCACGAGCTGGCGATCGGTTGCGGGGGTGTCACCGATCGGCCTCGTACTCCTCGTACACGAACAGAGTGCCGGGCCAGTCCGTGAACACGGTGAGCACGAGCTCGCGCAACTTCTTCCAACTGAGCCCACCGTACCCGGCCGCGATGCGCGGCACTGCGATACTCGTAATCCCCGCGTGGTCGGCCTCGGCACGCATGGCCCGCAGCGCCCGCTCGACGACCGGGTACGTTGCCCCGCGGCCGGGGCGGGGCTGTGTGCCGAGGTTGAATACCGCCGGCTTGCCGTCCTCCCGCCACAGGAACACGTCGCCGAGACCGAACGTGGGCAGCGTCGCCTTGCAGCGCCTCCGGTATTCCTTGAACATCGCCGGGTAGCGGTCCCGGAATCCGACTGCGACGCCCGCCCCCATCGAGCCGGCGCAGTTACAGCCGTGGGCGAGCGCCTCAGCACCGACGCGGTTCGAGAATACGTCGCCGCTGACGAACTCGACCGGCATGACTCAGCTCCTCAGCAAGGAATCATTCCGCCGAGTGTGGCGAGTGGTCGCGCCACAAACCAGGTGCGTAGTCGGTAGCTTGTGCCGGTCGTAGCGATTTTGAGGGCGCCGGCGCGCGTCGCGGGTGGTACAACGGGTGCAATTCACCCCACCGCGAGGACGCAACGTGAGGACGATCGTGCTGGCCCTGGCAACCGCGATCGGGGCCACCGCCACCGCGCGGGCCGACACCATCCCCCTGTTCGTCGGGGACGGCGGCGGGCCGTTCCCCGGCAGCTACCAGCCGAACACGCCGTTCACGTTCGAGCTCCGCGCCCCGGGCCTGAACTCGTTCACGGACTTCAACCTCGACCTGATAGTCGAGACGGCCAGCCTCAACCCCAACACGCTGCTGAGCGTCGAGGTGTTCCGCCCCGGCGACGGCGAGTACGTGTTCGGGGCGACCGGTGTGTTCGGCTCGAGCCAGTCGGCCATCATCGACACCCCGAACTTCACCGTCAACATCGCCGGTTCGATCGCCGGGATCGGTGTGAGCACGGTGGCCGGTGCGAACGACTTGCTGGCAAGAATCCGGGTCACGCCGGGGACGGGGCTGAACGAACCGGTGACGTTCTTCATCGACGCGGGCACGTACACCATCGGGGCTTCGTCCGAGAGCGGGCAGGGGTTGCAGCCGCCCGACCCAGTGACCGTGTTCCCGGAAACGGCGCCAGACCCGACGGTCGTGCCGGGACCGGGCGGGGCGGTACTGTTGGGAGTGGGTGGGGTGTTGCTACTCGCCCGGCGGCGGTTTTCGCGGCGGTCGTGAGACGTGAGGGCGAGCCTGGGCCGACACCCGGCTCGCCCGTGTGGTGGTCACTTCTTGTTGTGGACGTGCGCCTTCACTGTCGCCGCTTTGCCCAGCGCCGAGAACGTGACCGTGGTCGCCTCGTCCGGCCCCAGGTCCGCGGTGACGGTGCCGGTGGCCTTGGCTCGCTCGATCCCGAGCGCCTTCGACGCCGGGGGCGTCGTGTCCTGGGTCACGTCCGACGACCGGTAAATCCCCACCTCGATCGGCTGGTCCGACTCGAACTCGACGGTGATCCGCTGCGGCTTCGGCTGCTTGGGCAGGATCATCATCTTCGTGTCGCCGGGGGTCAGCTGGTACGTCTTCTTCTCGTCGAGGCGGGCCGGCCCGCAGCCGGCGGTGGCCACGAGAACGACCGCGGACAGGCACAGAAACGCGCGCGTGGGCACGAAGACCTCCGTGGTGGGGAAGTGGCCCGGGGGCGGCCCCGGGCCGGGTCGCGAACTACTCGACGCGGCGGAACGCGCCGGCCAACATCCGGGCGGCGACGTTCATCGCCGTGCCGGGGACGAACACGTCCACGCCCGCGCCCTGCGGCTTCAGCGTGAGCGCGAACCCGAGGTACGTCGGCTCACCGCCCTGGACGTTCCCGAGTTTGCCGATCGCCGGCCGGCCGTTCGGCGTCGGGATGCCCTTCACCTGGTCGGTAATCATCTGGACGGCCTGGCTCGTCTCCGCCAGGTAGACCGCCGTGGCGTCGGCCGGGAGGTTGGAGCGCGTCGTCTTGAACCCGGCCTCGGTCCCCACACCGGCAGTGCCGTCGAGGTAGTCGTCGAGCAGCTTACTCGCGGCACCCCAGTCCTCGGCGGTGAGTGTGGCCACGGTCTTCCCGTCGGTGCCGATCCAGAACGTCATCCGCTCCTTGGCCACCCGCTTCAGATTCCCCAGTGTGGTTTCGCGAGCCTGCTCCGGCAACGACTGGATCGTCGCTTCGAAGTCGAACGCCAGCTTCATCTCGGCGAACGTGAAGCCGCGGTGCGTCTGCGCCGCGTCGGTGACTCGGGTCTTCTCTTTGGTTACGACGCCCATGACCTTGCCGCCGACCGGCACGGCCCCGTACGCCCCGACGAGGCCGGCGGCGGCCTGCTTCGCGTTCTTGTACTGCGACATCACGATGCCGGCGTTCGAGCCGCTGCTGCCGGTCACCTCGACGCCCGCGCCGGCCGCGCTGACCTGGTTCAGCAGTTTGGTAATCTTGGCGTCCGTTTCGTCCTGCCCGTCCGGGGCCGTGAAGTTCTGGGTAAACGGGCGGAACGTGTCGCTCAGCTTCCGGCCGAACCGCCAGCCCCCGTACACGCCCAGCCCCTGCGGCAGCTTGCCGAGGTCGGTCAGCGGCGCGGGCGCCTCGGCGGCCAGGGCCGTGGATGTCGGGCTGTCGGTGGTGAAGCGCGTGCGGGCGGCGAACCGCAGCCCCTCGGGCCGGAACTCCATCGCCAGCAGAAGCCCCTGGGCGTCCTCGACGCCCTGCAGCAGCCCGGTGAACATCGTCTTCACCACGTCGATCTGCCGGCCGTCGAGGCCGGGGATCTTGCCCTGCATCTCGGCCTGCCCGAGGCCGAAGTCGATGAGCCCCTTCACGGAGCGGATCTGCTCGCCGTACAGGTCGTTGATGACCTCCATGTTCACGTAGACGGCGGCGTCGGCGGCCATGAACGTCCCGGACAGGTCCGGCCCCATCGACCCGGACTGCGCCCGCGTGTACGGCGCCGCGTAGCTCGCCGCCACCTCCTCGCTCGGCGACAAGGCCACGTAGTCCTTCAGGTCGGCGAGGAACATCTTCTTCGCCGGCCCGCCGCCGAACGACACCTCGACCGACTCGACGCCCTTGCCCGCCTTCGCCACCGTGTCGCGCTCGCCGGCCGTGAGGAACGAGCGCTTGAACTCGGTGTACCCCGTGACGGGGAGGAGCACCGCGAAGGCCGGCTCCTCGTCGCCGAGCTTGGAGAAGTCGTGGATCACGCCGAACAGCCGACGGTCGCCGGGCACGCTCTCGGTCTTGCGGCCTTCGAACACCTTGTCGATGCCGAGTTCCAGCCCGCCACGGACCTTCTCGGCCTCGGCCTGCGGGAGGGCGTCGGTCATCTTGGTGAGGCGCTCGGTCGTCTTCTGCCAGCCGTTCACGGCGACGACGAGCGGCGCCTTGGCCGGGTACGGAAGGCTGACATTCTTACCGGCCGGCTGGGCTGCGACGGGGCCGGCAGCGGCCAGGGCCAGGGCGGCGGCGAGGGGGAGGCGCAGGGTCCGCAGCATGAGCGGTTTCTCGTGAGGACGGGGGCAGACGGCTGACGCCGGCCGGGCGCCCGCGTTTCGCTCGCGGGCCATCTTACCGACGCGGCCGCCGGCGGTCACGCTACCCCGCAAACCGGGTCGTGGTTTCGCCACCCGGTGATTCGCCGGCCCCCGGTCGGGCTTTCAGGTGAGGTCGTCGCCGGTCTCGCCGTCGGGCTCCTCCTGTGTTTCGAGGCGGAACGGCTGCCACACGTGCGGCCGGGCGAGCGGCTCGATGTGCAGCACCTCCTCGCCCTTCTGGAACACGCGCACCGACCCGCTCGACTGGCTGACCGCGAAGGCGATCGCGTTGGTCTGTTTGCTGATGCCGGCGGCGGCGGCGTGGCGGCTGCCGAAGCCCTTTCGCAGGTTCAACCCGTCGGCCCGCGCGCCGAGGTGGAGGCACGCCGCCTCGGCGATGCCGTCGCGGCCGATGAGGACGGCGCCGTCCAGCTTGGCGATCTCCTTGATCTGCTCGCGGACGTCCCGGTGGCGGATGTCGCGCTCGGCCCGGGTGTAGCCCCGGAACGGGTTGAAGTTCTGGAACCGCGACAGGCTCAGCACCTTTTTCGTGTCGCCGACGACGAGGATGGTGCCGATCGGCTGCCCCTCCCGTCCCTCGCGGCCGATCTCGGTGGCGAGATCCACGACGGCCCGCAGCACGTCGAGGGGCACCGACGTGCCGAGGACGCGGAGGTCTTGCGAGGTCATCCGCTCGAGGTGCTCGCCGAGGTGGATGACGCTGAGACTGTCCACGGGCTCGGGCGCGTCGTCGAGGGTGGCGATGCCGTTGTAAAGGGCGACGACGTGAGACCCGGGTTGCAGCATCTCCTCGCTGACGGCCTTGAGGAGGGCGTCGTTCATCCGCTCCTGCGTCGGCCGCGGCTCCGGGTCGAGGTCGATAACCGTCCAGTCGGGGTGGTCGCGGAGCGGCTTCGTGAGGGCGGGATTCTCGGCGGCGACGAACAGCCGGCACCCGCCGAGGAGGCGGCCGACCTCGTCCCAGTCGATGGCCGTCTCGGTGAGAACGAGGACGGCGTCGGCGGGCAGCGTCTTGACCAAGTCGCGGGCGGCCTGGAGGAGCGCGACGGTTTGGCTCGGCAGGCTCATGCGCGCGGGCGATCCGGGGGCTGGGACGATTCGGCGAAGGGACGTACCGATCCCACTGTATTCAGGTTCGCACGTCGGGCCAACCGTCGTGCCGGGAATTCTGGCGGGAACCCGGGTTGGCCGGAGCTCGACTGCATTCTCGACCGACCTTGACGCGGCATGCGCCCGTCGGCATAGCCGCCCGCCAACGGTCGTCCGGGCGCGGGGGTGGCACATGCGGCGGGTCAGTCTGGCGGCGGTCGCGGCGGCTCTCGGCGTCATCGGTACGGTCACGGCTCAGCCCCCGGCCGCGCCGACGGGCGACCTCGCCGTCATGCAGGGGAACTGGAAGCCGCTCGCCATCCAGCACGAGGGGAAGAGCCAGGCGCCGGTCGACGAGATGGCCAAGCTCACCGCCGTGTTCGACGGTAGCGAGTACCACCTGTACTACGCCGACAAGTCGAAGAACCCGCCGACCGTGCTCAAGCTTGCCGTCATGTCCGTCGCCCTCGACCCGAGCACGCGGCCGAAGGGGATCACGTTCGAATTCGCCGGCGGCAACCTGAAGGGCCAGAAGCGCCACGGCATCTACGAGGTCGCCGGCAACGAGTTGAAGTTGTGCTACGGCCCCGTCGAGCGGCCGCGGCCGACGCAGTTCGTCGCCGCCGCCGGCAGCGGGCACTTCCTCGAAGTGTGGGCGAAGCAGCCGAAGTGACCCGCTGGCGGTCGTAGTATACCGAACCCGCCGGCGCGTCGGGGTGTCCGACCCGCATGATCGCCGAACACCCCGCCCCACCGCTGATGGACGCTCACACCCTCGAACTCCTCCAGTTCGACAAGGTCCGCGACTTGCTCGCCGGGTATGCCGCGACCACCCTCGGCCGCGACCTGGCCGGCGCGATCGAACCGTTCACCGACCCCGACCTGATCCGCATCGAAACCCGTCTCGTCACCGAGATGGCGGAGGCACTCGGGCTCGGGCAGGCGCCGCCGTTCAGCGGTCTGCACGACGTGCGGCTCCTCGCCCGCCGCGCCGCCATCGGCACCATGCTCACGGCCGAGCAACTCCTCGAAGTGGCCGACACGCTCTCCTGCACCGGGGCGATGTACCGCTACCGGATGCGGCTCGCCGAACACCTCACCGGCCTCATCGACCACCTCTCCGGGATCGAAGACCTGGGCCTCGTCGCCAAGACCATCAGCGGCTGCATCGACACCCGCGGCCACGTCCTGGACATGGCCAGCCGCGACCTCGCGGCCGTGCGGCAACTCCTTGCCGACCTCGACGAGAAGGTGAAGAACGAGGTCCGCCGGCTACTCGCCAACCCGGAGCTGCGGCGCGTCCTGAGCTACCCGAACGCGACGATCCACGGCGACCACTACGTCCTGCCGGTCGCGGCGAACCACCGGCACAAGGTGCAGGGCGTCGTCCACCGCGTCAGCGGCACGGGCGAGACGATCTTCGTCGAGCCGGCGAGCATTGCCAACCTGAGCGCCGAGCGGGTGACACTGAAAGCCGACGAGGACCGCGAGGTGAAGCGGGTGCTGCGACGGCTCAGCACCGAGGTCGGCAAGGTGGCGAAGCCGCTGGCCTACGCGGTTGAGGTACTGGCGAAGCTCGATCTGGTCACGGCGAAGGCCCGGTTCAGCCGCGACTTCGGCATGTACCCCGCGGACGTGAACGACGAGCGCCGCCTGTGGCTCCGCCAGGCTCGGCACCCGCTCCTCGAACACCTGTTCCGCGGCGACCCGCCCGAACGCCTGCGAAAGGTGATGCCGATCGATCTGCGGCTCGGGTACGGGTTCAACCTGTTGGTCGTCACGGGCCCGAACACCGGCGGCAAGACGGTCACGCTGAAGACGACCGGCCTGTTGTGCCTGATGGCCCAGTGTGGCATGCACATCCCGGCCGGCGAAGGGAGTCAGGTGCCGGTCTTCCGCCACATCCTGTCCGACATCGGGGACGAACAGAGTCTCGAACAGTCGCTCAGCACGTTCAGCTCGCACGTCACACGCATCGCCGCCATCCTCCGCACGGCCGACGCCGACAGCCTCGTACTCCTCGACGAACTCGGCGCCGGCACCGACCCGACCGAGGGGGCGGCGCTGGGCAGAGCGATCCTGGACGAGCTCGACCGCATCGGCTGCCGCGCGGTCGTGACCACGCACCTCGGCGACCTGAAGACCTACGCGTTCAACAACGACCGCGCCGAGAACGGGGCGGTCGAGTTCGACGCCGAGACGCTGCGGCCGACGTACCGGCTGCTGATCGGGCAGTACGGCATGAGCAACGCCCTGAAGATCGCCCGCCGCCTGAAGCTGCCCAAGGGCGTGCTGCAAAAGGCCCACCGATACCTGAAGCGCCGCAAGGGGAAGACCGGCGAACTGGCCCGGTTGCAGGAGCTGCGCGAGGAGGCTGAAAAGGCGAAGGAGGCGGCGCTCGCCGCGACGCACGAGGCGAACCGCGAGCGGGAGGACTTCGAGCGGCGCAAGGCCCAACTCGACCGCGAGGCCGAAGCCGCGGCGGCGCTGGTTCAGATGCGTGCGGGGTTGAAGGCCGGCGACGTGGTGCTGGTGTCGCGGTTCGATAAGACGGGCAAGGTGGTCCGCGTCGACGCCAAGAAGCAGACGGTGACCGTCGGCGTCGGCATCGGCCAGTGGGAAGTGCCGTTCGACGAGATCTTCCCCGCCGGCTGACCGCCCTCAACTCGCCAGCAGGTCCGGCTTCACCTTCTCGACGTACGTCACCAGCACGCCGACCAGAAACCCCTCGATCAGCATGACGGGGACGTGTGCCAGCAGCACCAGCCGCGCCAGCGTCGGCCAGTCCTCGATCCCGCCCAGGAGGAGCACCAGGAAGTTCAGGACCGCAGCACCCGCGACCGCGCCGCCGCCCAGCAGCGTGCCACGCGTGAAGGCGCGCAGGCCGAGGCGCCGCAGAGCGGGATGCAAGGCCGCAACGCCGAGGGCGGGCAGCGCCATGACGCACACGTTCAGCCCGAGTGAGTCGAGGCCGCCGTGCGCCAGCAGGAAGAGGTGGAGCGTCAGGCCGACGGCGATCGCCAGTGGCGCCCGCCGGCCGAGGCAGACGCCGACGAGGCCGTTCAGGATGGGGTGGACGCTCGTCAGGCCTCCGAGCGGGAGTGAGACGCTGGAGGCGACGAAGAACGCCGCGGACAGGACGCCGACGCGCGGGATGTCGCGCTCCGGGAGTCGCCAGCAAGCCGCGGCCAACAGCGCCGCCGCAACGACGAACCCGCCGACCGCCCACGGCCCGGCGACGACGCCGCCGGACAGGTGGACGGCGAACAGCGACAGCGGCGCGTCAATCACTTCCCGCCGACCACGGCCGCCCGCGCCGGCGAGCCGGGCACGTCGGCCAGCTCGACGCGCAGGTCGTCGGCCCGCTTCGCGCGGTCGATCACGACAGTGACCGTCTGCACGCCGGCCGGCAGGTCGAGGGTCATCTCCGCCGCGGGTTCGACGGCCCGGCCGTTCACGAACAGTTGCAACCCGGCGACGCTGTTGAACCGCAGCCCGACCTTGCCGGCGGTCGTCACGTCGAGTTGGAAGCGGGCCACTGCGAGCGGGTCGTTGCCGTTCCACACCACCAGCCGCGGCAGCTCCGCGGCCGGCAACGCGCCGCTCACCTTCGAGTACATCGGCGTCCAGGCGAAGGGAGTGCCCGGCTCCGCTGCCGCAGCCAGCCGGGTGCGGCGGGCCAGGTTCATGTTCTCGGGCGTCCCCTCGATGATCTCCCAGCGGCGGACCACGCGGGCCGGGTTCGCCGCGTACGGGCCGACCTTCCCCATCTCGCTCAGGAAGCGCGCCAGGTCGGCGACCTCCTGCCGCGTCAGCGGGTCGATCAGCCCCTCGGGCATCATCGACTTCGTCGTCTTGCCGCGCTCGGTGATGTCCCGCGTCTGGATGCTCACTTCCTGGTCCTTCTCGTCGCGCAGCACAAGCATCCCGTTCGCCTCGCGGACCACGACGCCGACGCGCACCTTCTCGTCCGCGGTCACGACGCGCTCGGAGTGGAACCCCTCCTTGATCGCCTTACTCGGCAGGAGCAGCGACTCGACGAGGTAGTCCGGCGGGGCGCTCGCCCCGATGCTCGACAGGTCCGGCCCGACCCGGCCGCCGGCGCCGCCGACGGCGTGGCACGCGAAGCACTGCAGCTCGCGGCGGCGGAAGATGGCCTCGCCGCGGGCCGCGTCGCCCACCGCCGCCAGGTCGGCGACGCGGGCGCGGATGTCGTCGGGCGTCGGCTCCTTGCGGGCGGCGGCCAGGTCACCGGCCTTCGTCAGCGCGTCGGCGAGTGCGGCGCCGTCGGTGCCGACGGCCGAGCGAACGGCGCGGAGGCCGAGCTTGGCCACGTCGGGCGGCAGCTTCGCAGCGGCGAGCGCCTTCGCCAGCACCGGTGCGCCGCCCTTGCGACTCAGGAACGCGCCGAACACTTCGAGCAGGTCATCCTTCGCCTCGGCGGTCGGGAGGTACTTCGCCGCCTTGTCGGCCGCCGCCGGGAGGTCGAGTGACGCGAGCGACACCACCGCGAGGCGGCGGGCGTCGGCCTTGCCCGTGTCGGCGATCGTGGCGAGCAGCGTCTTTGCCTTCGCGTCGCCGTACAGGGCAATCGCTTCCATCGCCGCGGCCCGGTCGGCGGTCGCCACGGGCGTCTCGCGGCGGGCGATGCTCTCGATCCCCGGGCGGGTGTTCTCCTCCTTCCACAGCGCGAGAATGCGGCACGCGGAGCGGGCGGCGCCGCGCGACTCGGGATTCGTGCCGTTGCTGATCTCGTCGATGAGGTGGAACAGGTTCACCTCGTCGCGCGGCTTCGGGACGCGCCGACTGCGGATGGCGTCCTCCACGGCGGCGACCAGCTCGACGCGCTGCTGCGGCGTCACGTTCTCGACCTTGTCCGCGAAGTTCAGCACCTTCACCAGTTCGTCCGGCCCGCCGACGCGGGCGAGGAGCATCCACAGGCCGTGCCGGTTGGCGGGCGGAACCTTGCCGCCTTCGATCAACGCCAGCACCGGCTTCACGGCGTCGGCGGTACCGACGGCGTTGAGCGCGAACGCCAGCTTCTTCGGGTCGCCGCCGAACGTCAGCTTGCCGCTGCGGAACTCGGGCATCCACTGCGGTTCGAGTTCGCGCGTCGTCAGCCACAGGGCGTAGTCGAGGGTGCGGTCCATCGGCTTGTCGAGAACGCGGAGGGCGATCTCGGAGGCGGAGGCCGACTTCGCGCCCACGAGCCCGCGGACGGCTTCGAGCCGCACCCGCGGGTGGTCGTCTGCGACGGCCGCGGCGAAGGCTTCGGTCGCCGCCGGGGTGACTTGCGACAGCACTCGGACGGCGGCGGCGCGGGTGCGGAAGTCGCCCGACTTCAGCAGCGCGGCCAGTAGCCCGCTGTCGGTGTCGTTCAGCCCCTGCGACACCCACAGTGCTTCGAGCCGGGCGGCGTCCGCGTCGGCCGGCAGCGCCGCCACCCACTTCGCCAGCTCGGGCTTCACCGCGTCGCGGCCGCGCTCCACGAGCACGAGCTTGGCCATCTGGCGGGTGAAATCCTCGGGTGCCTTCAGCGCCTCCAGCAGTTCGGGCACGGTCGCGCCTTCGAGCTTCGGCCACGGGGCGAGCGGGCGGTTTTTCGCAGTGACGCGCCAGATGCGGCCGTGCGTCTTGTCGCGGCGCGGGTCGCGGAAATCGACCTCGCCGTGCTGGATGATCGGGTTGTACCAGTCGGCGATGTACAGCGCCCCGTCCGGCCCCATCTTCGCGTCGATCGGCCGGAACGCCGGGTGGCTGCTCCGAATCAGCGGCTCCTGCTCGCGGCTGGCGTAGCTGCTCCCGTCGTCCTGGAGCTTGAAGCGACACACGCGGTGGCCGCGGAAGTCGCTCGTAATCAGGTCGCCCTGCCACTCGGGCGGGAAGTGCCGGCCGCTGATGATTTCCAGGCCGCAGAACTTCGG
The DNA here is from genome assembly GCA_046350095.1 of Gemmataceae bacterium. GTDB lineage: Bacteria > Planctomycetota > Planctomycetia > Gemmatales > Gemmataceae > Urbifossiella. Next base: position 23,175 of record JAXMBA010000004.1, on the reverse strand, counting down.
CGAGCCGGGGTTCAGCCCCTGTAGGATGCGGGCGACGTGTTGACCCTGCGACGTGAGGTAGTAGCCGCCGACCACGAGGTAGTTGATCCCCTCGCCGCCGGCGCCGTCGGTCACGAACGACTGGCCGGCGCGGTCGAAGGCGTGGCCCCAGCTGTTCACCCAGCCTCGGGCGAACACGTCGAGCTGGCTCGTGCCCGGCTCGTAGCGCCAGATGCCGCCCGCGTTCAGCCGGCGGACGCCGTGCGGCGTCTCGATGTGGCTGTGGATGTAGATCGACTGGTTGAAGTACAGCCGGCTGTCCGGCCCCCAGCGAAACGTGTGAATGATGTGGTGCGTGTCCTCGGTGCCGAAGCCGCTGAGCAGCACCTTGCGGCGGTCGGCCTTCCCCCCCGGCTGCGACGCCGACAGGTGGACCAGCTCGGTGCTGTTGGCGACGTAGACGCCGCCGTCACCTGGAACGAGACCGGTGGGAATGAGTAGGCCGTCGGCGAAGACGGTGGTCTTGTCGGCCTTGCCGTCACGGTCGGTGTCTTCGAGGACGATGATCCGGTCGTTGGCGGCCTCGCCGGGCTTGATCTGCGGGTACGTCGCGCTGGAAGCCACCCACAGCCGGCCCTGCGCGTCGAAGTTGATCTGGATCGGCTTGTTCAGCAGCGGGTCGGCGGCGTACAGCGACACCTCGAAGCCGTCGGCGACCTGGAACGAGCGGCGCTCGACCTCCGGGTCGGGGTCGGGAATCTTGGCGTTGGCCTGAGCGAACGCGGCCGACGGCGACAGCACCAGCAGCAGCGCCGCGGGGAGGAAGCGGGGCATATGGCGTCCGGTTGAGGGGTTTACTTCTGGAGGGCGGCGCGGGCGGCTTCGACGGCGGTCTCGGCTGTGGCGACGAGCGGGTCGAACTCGGCCACTTCCTTGGCGTTCTTCCCCTGCTCGTGCTTGCGGAAGCCGAACAGGTACGTTTCGTTCTGCGGCCGCCAGCGGTGGAAGAACAGCTCGTTCTTCCCCACCACGGCGAGCCGGAGGGCGTCGAGTTGCTTCCACTCCAGCGTACGCGGGGTGCCGCCAACTGCGGTCAGGAAGCCCGTCGCCGTCTCGCGGAAGCCGTCGCCGGTCGGGTGAACGCCGTTCTCGGTGAACGTGGTCTGTGCGAAGCTCGGTTGCAGCGCGGCGAACAGGTCCACGACCGCGAGCCCGCGCGCCGCGGCGGTCTTCTTCACGGCCTCGGCGTAGAGCGCCAGGTCGCGCATCCGCGCGTCGCGGGCCTCGGCGCTGAGCATCCCGGGGAATGCCTGCACCGGCGCCGGCGTGAACAACACCACCCGCGCGTTCGCCGGGCGGATGGCGTCGAGCAGTTTGTTCATCCCCTGCTCGAAGCGTGGCAGCCCGGCCGCGCCCTCGAACGACTCGTTCGCCCCGAACGCGACCCAAACCGTCGTCGGCTTCAGTTCCAGCGTCAGGTTGACCATCCGCTCGAAGCCCTTGGCGGGCGGGTCGAACGCCGCGCGGGCCTCGCCCCACACGGTGTCGCCGCTCCAGCCGAGGTTGCGAAGGATGAACCGCTTGCCCGGGTGGGCGGCGTAAAGAGCGGTTTCCCAGTAGCCGTACCGCTGCTCGCGCTCGACGAGGGTGTTGCCGAGCCACACGACGCGGTCGCCGTCACGGATTTCGGCGCGGGGCAGGGCGGCTGGCTGGGCCGGCGCGAGGAGCGTGGCGGCGAGCAGGGCAGGGGGGAGAACCACGGCGGACCTCGCGGCGCAGGGTGTGCAGTCAGGTTACGCCGGCCGCACCGCCGGGGGAAGGTGGCGCCGACGGCTGCGGGTCGAAGTTGACACCGCACGGGGTTCGGCGGTATTCCTCCGGCCGCACACGGCCGAAGAATGCGGGTGGGCACGGGGGGCCGCGGATGCCGGTCTGGGGGCGGTGGGTGCTGTCGTTGCTCGTCGTCGCGCTCGTCGCGGCGCCGCCGGTGGCCCTGTTCCGCGCCAACTACGCCCACGCCAAGCGCTTCCGCGAAGTCACTCCCGGCCGCTTCTACCGTTCCGGCCAGATGACCGCCTCCGGCTTCCGCGAGACGATCGAGCGGTACGGCATCAAGACCGTCCTGAACCTCCAGCACGAGAGTCCCGACCCGCACATGCCGGAGTCGTGGCTCGGCCGGCCCGCGGTGCTGGAAAGCGACCTCTGCAAGCAACTCGGCGTGCGCTACGTGCTCCTGACGCCCGACATCCTTCCGGAGCCGAACGACCTGACCAAGCAACCGCCGGTGGTTACCGACTACCTGAAGCTGCTCGACGACCCGGCGTCGTACCCGATTCTGATCCACTGCAAGGCCGGCCTTCACCGCACCGGCCGGCTCACCGCCATCTACCGGATGGAGTACGAGGACTGGAGCACCGGCGACGCCCTCCGCGAACTGCGTGAGAACGGCTACGGGTACGCCATGGCGAGCGAGGCCGACGACTTCATCATCCAGTTCGTGAAGAACTACACCCCGCGGCGGGCGGGCGGGGGGATGAAGTGACCACCACCCTCGACCGCATGGTTTTGTGGAACTACTTCCGCTCGTACGCCATCGTCCTCAGCAGCCTGCTGAGCCTGTACGTCATCATTGACCTGTTCACAAACATCGACTCGTTCGGCCGGGCCGGCGGCGGCGCGGCGGGCGTCATCCGCCACGTCGTGGGCTACTACTCGTACCAGATCGCACTCATCTTCGACCGCCTGGCCGAGCCCGCGGCCCTGATGGCGGCGGCGTTCACCGTCTCGTGGATGCAGCGGAACAACGAGCTGCTGCCGCAGTTGTCGGCCGGCATCCCGACGCGCCGCGTCATCCGCCCGATCCTGATCGGATCGGCGGTGACCCTGTCGTTCGGGCCGTTGAACCAGGAATTCATCCTGCCGCGGATCGCCGGGCAGTTGTTAATCGCCAAGGACGACCCCGAAGGCGTGAAGGCGCAGGTGCTGGCCGGCGCTTACGACCCGAGCGGCGTACAGGTGGAGGGCCTGGCCGGCGTGCGGAAGGAGCGGCGGGTCATCAAGTTCTACGCCACCTTTCCGGAGAACCCGCCGTACCCGATGTTTCACGTCACGGCCGACGAGGCGATCTACTTCCCGCCGGGGTCCGACGGCCCGGTCGCGGGCGGGGTGCCGCCGGGCGGCGGGTGGTGGCTGCGGCTCGGCGAGAAGGAGACCAAGGAGAATCCCCCGCGCGAACCGCTGCCGCCGAACCTCCGGCAGGTGGAGATCGGCCAGTACTTCCTGACGACCCAGGACGTGGACTACGACATGATGAGCCGGGGGGCCGGGTGGTACCTCTACGCCCCGGTCGGCAAGTTGCGGGAACTGCTGTCGCGGAACGAACCGCGGCGGCAGGCCCGGGTGGCGGTGCTCTTCCACACCCGCGTGACGCGGCCGATCACCGGCGCGCTGCTGGTGCTACTCGGGCTGGCGGTGGTGCTTCAGAACCCCAACCGGCACGTGTTCATCAGCACGGGGGTCTGCCTGGCGTTCAGCGTGTGGTTCTACCTCTGCCTGCTCGGCAGCAAGTACCTCGGCGACCAGGGGTACGTGGCCCCGCCGCTGTCGGCGTGGCTGCCGGTCCTGTTGTTCGGGCCGATCACGGTCGTGGCCTTCGACTCCGTCCACACCTAGCCCGCCGCCGCTGCCCGCGGCGGTGCACCCCGGGAGCGCCGCCGTGCCGACCGAGCCGTACACCGCCGTGAAGGTGGTGATGATGCCGCAGGACGCGAACCCTTTGCCGGGAGTCGCCACGCTACCGGACGGCAGCCATTACCCGGTTTACAACACCGTCTTCGGCGGCGTCATCCTCAGCCAGATCGACATGGCCGGGGCCATCGGCGCGCGACGCGCCGTGCAGTTGAACGGCGGCACGCCCCGCGCTGCGTTCGTGACGGTGGCTCTGAACCGGGTTGAGTTCAAGAAGCCAGTACTGGTCGGCGACGTGGTATCGTTCAACGTGTCGGTCGTGAAGTTCGGCCGCACGTCGGTTACGGTTCACGTGGACGTGCTGGCCGAGCGCGGCGCCGAAACAATCTCGGTCACGGAAGCCGAGGCGGTGTTCGTCGGCGTGGACATGACCACCCCCGACCGCAGGCCGATCCCGCTGTTCCCTACGGAAGCTAGCGAGCCCGCCAGTTGAGCCGGGCGGGCTCGGTCGTCGACTCAGGCGGACGTGGCGGCACGTTCCCAGTCGTCGAGGTACATCCGGACCCGTCCCATGTCGGGCTCACCCTCGAGGACGATGACGTCGCCGGCGGTGTCTGTGTGGACGTGGCCTCGGAGCCCTTTGCGGCCGAGGCAGGAGAGCAGGGGGGCGCCGTAGAGCGCCGGCACGCGGACTTCGTCGCGGTCGCGGTTGAGCACGGGATGGACGCTCGCTGACATTTGAACCCTCCGTGTTCGACGTGTGGAGAGACGGGTTCGGTCGGGCGAAGTGTTCTAGGGAAGATTGAACCACAGGGCCGCGGTCGCGCCAACCCCCAAACCGAAATCTTCGGGACCGCTTTGTGGGCGCTGCGAACCCGCGGTTGCCACGCGTTGTCCGGTCCGGTAGAAAGACTCCGTTCCGGGCCGTAGCGCAGCTTGGCTAGCGCGCTTGCTTGGGGTGCAAGAGGTCGTGGGTTCAAATCCCGCCGGCCCGACAAGTTGACCCCACACAACCCGCCATGTTATTGGCGGGTTGTGTCGTTTCGTGGGGACCTGCTTCCGTTGTGTACGGCGAGGTCAGCTAGCCAGTCGCCCGGCGGCCATCGCGGGGGTCCGCGACGCCCACCGCCCGTCCACCCTCACCCGCAGTGTCGGACCGGCCAGCAGACGTTGTAATTGAAGTAGCTGAAGGCCGTCGCCGCCCGGTGTGTCTCCCAGTCCTTGGAGAACGTGTACCCGTTCCGCACCTTCCGGCTGCACCGGTTCCGGTCCGTCCCGCTGTGCGGCTCGGCGAAGCACGTGTTCACCGCTGTGACGACCGCCGACGCCATTAACGCCATGGCCATCCTCGAGGAGGTCATCACCCGACGAACACGCCATCGGGCAGCGGGGGAATGGTGTTCGGCCCGAGGAGGTCGTCCTGGAATGTTGTCGGCTCGCCGACCCCGCTGAAGTTCTTCCCCAGGTAGACCCTTACCGGATTCGGCTGCGGCCGCCCACTCCCGACCACCACCTCGGCTTTGTTGTCTCCGTCCGCGTCGGTCGACGCCACGCGCACCCCGCCGCGGTCGCTTGCGTTCCCGGCGACGAAGAAGTTGGCAATCGGGTTCGCCTGCGCCCCGGCCACGTTGTTCGCCGAGACCAGCGCGCCCGAGAGGACGAAGACTCGCGGGGCCCCGCCCGGCCCGCCGCCGAAAACCAGGTCCGCGAACCCGTCTCCGTCGACGTCACCGATCGACACATACACGCCGTTGCGCAGCGTGACCGCGTCGGTACCCGGGAAGGCGAAGAAATCGCCGATGAGCCGGGTCGGCGTGGCGAACACCGTCTTCCCGTCGAAGATGGCGGTCCGCGGGCCGCCGAGGAACCCGGCCGCGACCGCGAGATCCGGCGTCGCGTCCCCGTTGATGTCCCCGATCGCCACCCGTGCCCCGCCGCGGAAGTCCGGGTCGTCGATCCCGAAGAAGTTCTGCTTCAGGACTCTCACGCCGTCGATCAGCGAAAAGATCGTGACGCGCGGCCCGCCGCCCTGATCCGGGCTCACCGCGAAGTCGGCGTGCCCGTCGTGGTCGAAGTCGCCGACCGCCACGAACCCGCCACCCGTGAAGTCCCCCCCGAACGGGTCGAACGGGGCCACCAGTTCGAACTGCTGAAACGAGTTGATGGTCGCCCCGTTCGTGACGGCCAGCCGGATCGGCGTGCCCGGCCCGGTGACCGTGACGAAGTCCGGGACGCCGTCCCCGTTCACGTCCCCGACCGCCGTGCGGATGTTGACGGCGACGTTCCCGAACGGGGAATCGTACGACAAGGAGCCCTTGTACTGACCGGTCGCGAAGTCGGGTTTGTACAAAAATGCGCTCGGGAACAGCGGCCCCCCGACGGTGAGCAACTGCCCTTTCTCCACCGTCCCGATCACCCGCCCCACGAACCCCGCCGACGCGGCGTCGTCGCCCGCGATCACGATCCGCCCGTTGGGGTCGATCGCCACCGCGTTCCCGTCGTCGTTCCCGTTCACGTTGAAGGTAGCGTCGCCCGTGGCGTTGAACGACGTGTCGAGCTTGCCGTCCGCGGTCAACCGGAAAAGGCCGACGTCGAGGCCCGCGTCCCCGACGACCACGATCCGGCCGTCGACCTGCCGTGCGACCGCCCGGTTGAAGTCGTTCCCTGCCCTGGTAATTGTCTTGATCGCCCCGCCGTTGAACGCCGGGTCGAACCCGCCGGTGGACAGGAGTTGGGCAACCACCGTGTCCGCGTCCGCGGCCCCGTTGTTCCCGGTGACGATGATCGACCCGGTCGGCGTCACCACGGCGCCGCGTGCGGCGTCGTTTCCACTCACGTTGATCTGTTTCTGGCCGGCCGCGTTGTTGAACGTGCCGTCGACCGACCCGTCCGCGTTCCGCCGGATGATCGCGATGTCGGTCGCCCCCGCGCTGGAGGTGGTGCCGACGAGCACGATCTTGTCCGTGGTGGGGTCGATCGCCACGGCGTTGCCAGTCTCGTCATCACCCGCCGCGGGAAAGTCGCTCGTCTGGGCCGTCCCGAGCAGCGCCCCGGTCGTCGGGTCGACGCGGATGAACGCGAAGTCCCGGTCGCCGCCGACCTTCGCGTCGCCGGCGATCACGATCGCATTCAGGTTCGAGCCGAGGTTCTGGATGGCGACCCCACGTGCGGCGTTCGCGTCGGCCGGATTGCCGATGTGGAAGTGCTTGTTCAGTACGACAGACTTGCCGTCCGGCGACAGGCAAACGAGGGCAAAGTCCGGAACGACCGCACCACCACTGCCGATCACCACGATCCGGTCGAGCCTGTCGATTGCAACCGCGTTCGCGTTATCGATCTGTCCGGCCCCGCCCACGTCCACCGTGACGACCCCGGTCCCCGCCGTTCCGAACGTCGTGTCGAGGGACCCGTCCGGGTTAAACCGGGTGATGTAGAAGTCCGGCCCGGTGAGGCCGGCCGGACCGCCGACGGCGACGATCTTCCCATCCCGTTGGACTGCGACTCCACGGAACTCGTTCCCCGAGACCACGCTCGTGACGCCGAGAACCCCGCTCGGGCTGAAGGTCTGGTCGAGCGTCCCGATTGCCGCGGGGACCTCACGGGATTCCAGTTGTTCCAAACCGACCCGGGGCCGACGACGCGCTGGCTTGATGTTCATCAGGCACCTTGGGAGGGAGGAGTGCGAACACGCGGTCTGCCGTTCGGACGCGAAGCGTCCGACCTCCTGGGCCGGTCGTTTGCCCACGCTCGTTCCACCACGTTGCAGGCATCGTCGGTGAACGGCAAACCGTGCTGCCCTTCTCCAGTTCTAAGCCGTCGTGAGTGAGTACCGACCCGGCATAGCACCTCCCATGCCAAGCAGACGCGCCTTCTCCTGATGGTCAGACCCCCCTCGGTGAAGAACAAACGGCGTCTCGGGTGACGCCACGGTGGCCTGACGGTCACCGGCTTGGGCGGCTTGCAGGAGTCGAGTCACATGGGACATTCCGTCGAGTCTAACCGCGGGGTGACGATGGGACGACCCGAAAGCGACGGGGTGGCCTCATCTACGCAGCACCAGGAATCCCCTCACTTCCAGAGGTACCAGGGTGCTGCACGACGGACTCCAGCCGGGCGAATGCCAAGGGATCAGGCTTGCGGGCGGTTATCCCCGCAGGTAGGCAGAAGTGGGTGGCTCGCGCAAGGTCACGCCGCGTCCTCAACCTGCGGCAAATCGGGCGGAACTGCGACGCGGTCCCACCACTGGTGTGAGCAGGACCGGCATCGGTACTTGGTCTCGACGTACTTCCCCTCCGCCTCCTCGACCGTCTTTCTGGCGCGGAACAGGTAGCTCGTGGCCTGACACTTCGGGCAGCACCGCTTGGGGCGTTCGGTCGGGGTCATCCGGTCCGGCTCCGGAGGCACGGGGCAAGAGACCCGGGAATATCGGCGGGCTGGGTAAGAGGCTTGAGCGGCCTCCGGCTGCAAGGGTCCGAGGGGCAGCGCCCTTCTCACCTCTCTGCCAGGCTTACCCACACTTCGCACAGTGTGTGAGTCATTCTGCGTCAGTTCAGGTTGGGCTGGATAGGCCGTCTGCAGCCCTGAAAAAGCGACGACCCCGCCGGCCGACCCGAAGGCCGATCGACGGGGTGTCCGCCGGACGTCCATGCCCGCGCCGGCCTTCCGTGGCCGAGTGGCCGGGAAGGTACGCGGGGTCCGGGTGGGTGTCAACCACAGACGAGGACGGAGGCGTCAGCGTCCTCGGCCGCGATACGCGCGGCGACCTCGGCACGGTCGACTTTGACGTGGGAGGGGGCGGTGATCCCGAGCTTGACGCGGCCGTCGCCGATCGACGTCACGGTGATGCGGATCTCGCCGTCGATGACGATTTCCTGACCGGTCTTGCGGGTGAGCACGAGCATCGGCTGCCTCGTCCGTGAGGGTCGGAGTTGTCTTCTGCCGGAGATTAAGCAACCGCCGCGCCGGACTAATTAAAGTTGTCCGGGGCGTGCTGCCGACAGCCGGCGATCCACTCTGGAACAGTAACTCCCCACGGGAATGTCGCCGATTTTCACTCAAGTCGCCATGTCAGTAGGACGACGCCCGCGGGAATGTCGACACCGGGCCGATGGCTAACGGCACTTGGAAGCGACCCGCACCGAGGGAAGGGACCTGCAGGAACGCGGTCGAGATGGTGCCGCGCCTCCACCGGCACCGCGTCTGGGTGATCCTGGCCAGAAGGTTGGATGTCGCCGTCTCCGCCGTTGGGCTCCCGACCTCTCTGTTTGGGGTCTCTCGATCGAGCCCCAGTGTCGACTGTCGGCGACCCATACTGGCTGACGGTTGACGGTGTGAAAGGTCCGGGCGGGCCGGTCTGCGGCAGAAGTGTCGACTCGGTGTCGAGTACGAATGGCACATACACGGCCGCAAGCTGTGTGGCCGCGGGAGGATAGGCCACACAGCTTGCGGCCGTGTATGTGCCATTCGCGTGACGGACCGATGCTCGCAACTCCAACCCAGTTTGGGGTTCGACCGACGCCTCGAATCACCAAGCCCCTGCAACACAAGGCCGAGCCACGTGAACACCCCCGGGATTGCCATGGAGTGTGGCACAGGTCACTGAACTGCCGGCTACAGTCCGCGACTGTTCGTATGCCTGTCATGCCTCGGCGCGGGGGCTGGCGGGGCGGCCGAACCTCGCGTACAGCGGCGGGAGCAGGAACAGGTTCAACAGCGTGGACGTGACCAGCCCGCCGAGGATCACCACCGCCAGCGGGTACTCGATCTCCTGCCCCGGCTTGTTGCCGGTGATCGCCAGCGGCAGCAGCGCCAGCCCTGTCGCCAGCGCCGTCATCAGGATCGGCGCCAAGCGTTCTTCCGCGCCGCGCAGCACCAGCCCCGGGCCGAACGGCACGCCCTCCTCGGCTTCGAGGTGGCGGAAGTGGCTCACCAGCATGATGCCGTTCCGGGCCGCGATGCCGAGTACCGTCACGAACCCGACCAGCGACCCGAGCGACAGCACGCCGCCGGTCAGCCGCACCGCCGCGACGCCGCCGACGAGCGCGAACGGGATCGTGAGCGCGACCAGGAGCGTCGGCCGCCACGCCCCGAAGTCCACGTACAGCAGCAGCACGATGCCGACGAGCGCCAGCGCCGCCAGCGCGTAGAGGCGCTTCGACGCCTCCTGCCGCGCCTGGTACTCGCCGAGGAACTCGGGGTGGTACTCGCGCTCGAACGGCACCGCCCGCACCGCCGCCTCGACCTCGCGCGCCACCGACCCCAGGTCGCGGTCCTTCACGTTGCAGGTGATGTCGAGCCGGCGGCTGGCGTTCTCGCGCTTGATCTCGTTCGCCGCGGGCACGATCGCCACCTCGGCCACGTCGCCGAGCCGCACCTGCGTGCCGAGCGGCGTGTCGATCGGCAGCGCCCGCACGGTCGCCAGGTCGGTGCGCGTCGTCGGCACGCCCCACACCACCACGTCGAACTTCTTCTGCCCCTCGAACACCTCGCCGACCTTCTGCCCGCGCACGAGCGTGGTCGTGGCGCGGCGGACGTGGCCGGGCGTCAGCCCGAAGCGCTCCGCGGCGTCCGGCCGCAGGCGCACCTCGATCTGGGGGATGAGCACCTGCGACTCGACCTTCAGGTTCACGACGCCCTCGACCTTCGCCATCGCCGCCTCGACCTCCTTCGCCTTCGCCCGCAGCCCGTCCTGCTCGGGGCCGTAGAGGCGCACGACGACGGTCGCGCCGGCGCCGGTGAGCACTTCCTTGATCCGCTCGCGGAGGTACGTCAGCACGTCGCGGTACAGGCCGGGGTAGGCGTACACCAGCGCCTCAATCTGCCGCACCGTTTCCGTGTAGTCTGCGTTCGGGTCGATGCTGATCCACAGCTCGGTGAAGTTCGGCCCGACCGGTTCGTCGGCCACCTCGGCGCGGCCGACGTGCGAGCCGAAGTTCCGCACGCCGGGCACGGCCCGCAGGTCCTTGCTGGCGCGGACCGTGACGCGGTCCATCGCCTCGATCGTGGTGCCGGGCTTCTCGACGAAGTGCATCAGGAAGTCGGTCTCCTGGAAGTCCGGGAGGAACTCCTGCCCGAGCCGCGCCGCGGCGGCGGCGGACAGCGCGAACGCCAGCGCCAGCGCCAGCACGCACAGCCAGGGCCGCGCGACGAGCGGCGGCAGCAGCGGCCGGTACAGCCGCTTCAGCAGCCGGGCCAGCGGCGCCTCGGGGCGGTGCTCGACGCGGCCCGTCAGCAGCATGTACGACAGTGCCGGGGTGACGGTGAGCGCCACGAACAGCGACGCGACGATGGCGACGACGTAGGCGAGGGCGAGCGGGCGGAAGAAGGAGCCCGCGAGGCCGTCGAGGAAGAACACCGGCAGGAACACGGCGACGACGATGAGGCTGGCGTATACCACCGCCGAGCGGACTTCGAGGCTCGCGTCCAGCACGACGCGGAACGCCGACAGCGGGTTCCCGGCGGCGCGGTTGAGGTTCAGCCGGCGGGCAATGTTTTCGACGTCGATGATGGCGTCGTCCACCACCTCGCCCAGCGCGATGACGAGGCCGGCAAGGACCATCGTGTTGATCGTGGCGCCGCTGTAGGCGAACACCAGCAGCGCGGCGACGAGCGACAGCGGGATGGCGGTCAGGCTGATGACGGCGGTCCGCCAGTCGAACAGGAACGCGACGAGGATGACGACGACGAGCCCGCAGCCGACGAGCAGCGCGTGGGCGAGGTTGTCGATGGCGCGCTCGATGAACGTGGCCGGGCGGAAGATGGTGGGGTCCACTTCCACGTCCTTGAGGCCGGGCCGCAGCGCGTCGAGCGCCGCCTCGACGCCGCGGGTGAGTTCGAGCGTGTTCGACCCCGGCTGCTTCTCGACGATCAGCAGCAGGCCCGGCTGGTCGTTGATGATCGCGTCGCCGATCGGCGGCGGGTTGCCGGTCGTCACGTCGGCCACGTCGGCGAGGCGGACTGGGGCGCCGGCGCGGAACTCCAGCACCGTGCGGCCGAGGTCGTCGGCCGTGCGCACGCCGGCGCGGTGGCGGACGGCGAGGCGCTGGTTCGGCGTGTCCACAAACCCGCCGGTGTCGAGCGCCACGGCGTCGATGCCGGCGCGCGTGACCTGGTCGAGCGTGACGTTGTTCGCGCGCAGCCGGTCGGGATCGACGAGGATCTGGAACTGCTTGTCGCGCTGGCCCCACACGGCGACGTTGGCGACGCCCGGCACGCTCATCAGCCGCGGGCGGACGGTCCACATCACGACCTCGGTCAGCTCCTGCTGGGTGAGCGCCTTTGACCACACGCCGATCTTCATGACGCGGCTGGTGGTCGAGAGCGGCTGCAGGATGACCGGCGGCCGCGCGACGGTGGGAAGCCGCGGCGTCTCGAACGCGACACGCTCCTGCACCATCTGGCGGACGCGGTGGGGCTCCGCCCCCTCGGTGAGGATGAGAACCACCTGCGACAGCCCGAGCACCGACTTGGAGCGCACCGTCTTCACGCCGGGGAGGCCGTTCAGCGCGTTCTCGATCGGCACCGTGACGAGCGACTCGACCTCCTCGGTGGAGAGGCCCGGCGCCTCGGTCTGCACCTCGATGACGGGCGGCGCGAACTCGGGGAACACGTCGAGCGGCGCCTTGCGGACGGAGCGCGAGCCGACGACGAGCAGCACGACGCACAGCGCCAGGACGACGACGCGGAGGCGGACGGAAGTGGAAATCAGCCACGACAACATGGGGCGTCTCGGGCGGGCTACTTGCTGAACCCCGTCTCGGTGCCGAACAACTCGGCGGCGCCGTCGGTCACGACCACGGTGCCGACCGCAGGCCCGGCCGCGAGCACGGCCAGCCCGTTCGACACGTAGCGCACCACGACGCGGCGGCGGGCGTAGGCGCGGTCGGCGGCCTTCTCGTACACCCACCCGCCGCCGTGCACGTCGTACACCACCGCCGCCGCCGGCACCACCAGCGCGTCGGCCGGACCCGCGAGCGCCAGCGTCACCCCGACGCGCTGCCCGGGGGCGTACTTCGCCTCGCGGTTGTCCAGCGCGTAGATCAAGTCGGCCGTGCCCGCCGCCGGGTTCGCGGCCGGCGGCGCCGCCACCGGCGCGGCCGGCCGGGTTGCGACCCCGGGACGCGCGGTGAGCGGCCCGACGGCCGCAGGTGCGTTTTCGTTCACGTCCGCCAGGTCGCCGACGTACACAGGCACCCGCACCCACACGCGGGACAGGTCCACCACCTCGAACAGCGCGGCCCCCGCCGGGATCGACTGACCCGGCTGCGCGGACACCGCCCGCAACACGCCGTCGGCCGGCGCCTCCACCGGCACCGCCGCCGTGGTGCCCGCCTCCACCTGGCCGACGACCGCGTCCATCAGCTTCTTGCGGGCGCTCGCGGCGGCGAGCGCCTTCGTCGCCACGTCCATCTGAACCTGCGCCTCGTCCACCGCCCGCTGCGTCCCGGCCTCGCCGGCCAGTACCTTTTTCGCCCGCTCGAGGCCGATCGTCGCGCCGCGGAGCTGCTCCTGCGCGTTCTCAAGCTGCCCCTGCGCGTCCACCTTCGCGACGGTGAGGTTGGCGCGGCCGACGGGGTCGAGCAGTGGAAGGAGTTGAAAGACGGGCTCGCCCTGCTTCACCGCGACCCCGGCGAGCGGCGCCTTCCCGGCGGACCGCAGCAGGCCGGCGAGCGGCGCGGATACGAGGATCGCCCGGCCGGGCGGGATCACGACCTCGCCGCCGTAGACGCGGACCCGCGGCACCGGCTTCCACTCCACGGCCGCGGTGCGGATCGCCAGCCGAGCCTCGCCCTCGGGGGTGAGCGTGACGGACGTGCTCTGCGCTTCCTTGAACACCTGGGGGACGGTCGCGGGGACCGCCGGCGGGGGCGCCTTCCCGCCGCCCGCGGTCGGCCCGGCGACGACCCACCACCCGGCCGCGGCCGCGGCGGCGAGCAGGAGCGCGCCCGCGGCCCCGGTGAGAACGCCGCTACGGTACGTCATCGGGGGGCGGGCTCCGCGGGCGGGGCGAGGCGGCGGCCGACGGCGCGTTCCAGCTCGGCCCACGCCCGCCGCAGGTCGGCGTACAGCTGAGCCTCGCGGGCGAGCGTCGTCACCAGCTGGCGGTTCGCCTCCAGCACGATCAGGTAGGTCGCGTTCCCCTCTTTGTACGCCGCCTCGGCCCGGCTGATGACCCTCTCCACCTCCGGCCGCGTCTTCGACCGCACGATGTCCAGCTCGCCGCGGGCCTGCTCGTACCGCGCGAACGCGGTCCGCACGTCCTGCACCACCTGGTTGTGGACCGTCAGCCGACGGCCTTCGAGCTGGTCGCGCTCGGCGTCGGCACGGGCCTTCATCCCCTGCCCCTGGTTGAACACCGGCAGCGTGACGCGGACCGCCGGGCCGAGCGTGTGGCCCGTGCCGCCGCTGGTGGCGTCCGCGACGGCGAGGACGCGGAACCAGCCGACGCGGGCCAGCCGGGCGCGCTCTTCGGCGGCGTGGGCCGCGTGGGCCGCGGCGACCGCGTCCGGGCGCGTGGCCACCGCCGCGGCAACCAGTGCGTCGGCGCCGAGGGCGGTCCGCGTGTCGGCCGAGGAGTCGGCCGCCGACAGCGGACCGGGAACGTCGGAGAGGCCGGTGAGGTTCCGCAGCCGCTCGGCGACCGCCGCCACCTCGCCGCGGGCGCGGGTCAGGTCCTGTTCGGTCTGGAGGACGTCGATGCGGGCGGCCGAGACTTCGAGCGGGCTGGCGTCGCCGGCCGCGAGTCGAGCTTCGGCGAGCTTGAGAATGTCGCGGCGGAGCCCGGCCGCCCGCGTGGCGACAAGTACCTGGTCCTCGGCGAGGCGTAGGTCCGAGTGGGCCTGGCGGGTGTCGCGGACCAGGTCGAGGGCGAGCTGTGTGACCTTGGCGCAGGCCCGATCGTTCTCGGCGGCGGCGACCTTCAGGCGGAACGGGCGGAGGAGGAGGGATTCGACGGGAAAGTCGAGCAGGTAGCGGAACACCCGGTCGGGGACGGGCCAGGAGTAGTAGATTTCGGGGTTCGGCAGCAGCCCGGCCTGCACGAGGTCGGCGCGGGTGAGGTCGAGTTCGACGAGCGCCTCGTGGAACGCGGCGTTGTTCCACAGCGCGAGGACGACGGCCTCGTCCTCGGCGAGTGGGCGGCCGGCGTCGAGCCCGTCGGGAACGATCACCCGGTCGGCCCGCGGGCCGGCGCCGACCGTGTGCCCGGTACGCGCCGCCACGTCCCGCGACACGCACGCCCGGTCGCACGCCTTCGGCCCGTGGCACCCGGCCGCCAGCAACCCGGCCGCCAGGACCACGGCCGCTCGTCCGGCGGTCGTCGGTCGGCCGGCACCCGCGGTCATCCCTGGTTCACCTCACCAAGTGCGGTCCCACGTCTGTCATCGGGTGTCAGCGGCGGGCAGGGTCAACGATTTCGCGGATCAGAGGGGTTGTGACGTGGCCCGCGACGGCTTGCTAGAGGGGCAATCCCCACCGACCTGCGGGCCGTCGAGCCACAAGTTGAATCGGCATAGACGCATGCCATCTACGGTATCGTCGGACGAAACTGCCCGTTGCCAGCCAGCCACGGCTTGTAGTAACGACAGGCGGGCGGCTCGGTTGTACCGCTCGCGGTCACGTTCTGGCCGCCGCCATGCTCGCATCCGAAGTGCTTCGGTCACTTCGCCGGGGGGTGATGACTGACGCGGCGCCTTCGCATCGCGGGAAAGTCGATTGTCGATATTCCACTCGAGTCGGGGGTCGTTCGGCGGCGCGCCCCCGGTCGCCCTTGGCGAGGGCGTGCATCCGCCACCCGACGCGGCGGGCTAGCCACGCCCGGTTGCCGGACGCGGCCGGCTCGCCGAACACCGCCGCGTATTTATTGCGGAGTTCGGCCGCGGTCACCTTCCGGGTCACGCTGAAGTTCAACGGCGAGGACGATCCGACCGCGTTCAACGTCGCCGACGGCTGGTCTGTGGCCGCCGCCTCCGCCACCTTCGACCAGGAACGGCCGTTCCCGCCCGAGGCGGACATGCCCGACCTGGACGGCACCGCCTACCGGTACGACGGGGACAACCCGTCGACCGACAAGCCCATCCCCCTGACGGGCGGCCGGGCGAGCATGGCCATGCTCGACAACACGGGCGGGGTGCGGAGGCTGTTCGACCTCGTGCTCACGTTCGACGGCGACGCGGTGACCGGGACCATCGAGCCGTGGCTCATCTTCACGCGGGCCAAGTACACGAGCAGCGTCGACGGGCGGTCCCTCAGCCACGACCGCTCGGCTGGGGTGGTGTGAAGACCGACCTCGTGGTCCGCAGCGGGGCCGGGCGGCCGGCCAAGGTGCGGGTGTACCTCGGCAAGGACTTCGCCGGCGGCGGGGAGTCGGTGGCGACCAACCTCGACGTGCTCGGCGGGGCGGTGCTGGCCGACGGGGTGTACGTCGGGTGAAGGCCGCGGGTCGGCGTTGGCAGTCCGACCGCCGACTCGCGGCCATCCGCCGGCGGGCCAACACGACTCCCGGGTCCGCATCCGTCAGCGGGCGAACTGGGCGACGAGGAACCACACGACGGTCGCCGCCCCGGCGCCGGCTGCGAACAGCGACAGCTCCCGGAACGACCGGCCGACCTCCTTCGGCCGGACCGCCTCGACCAGGAAGCCCCACCGCGCCCGCGCCGACTTCGGCCAGTCTTTCGACCGCGCGTCGATCCTGCGCAGCGCCCGCCGACCGCCGCGGCGCGCGGCGTCGGTGGCGACGGCGAACGCCTCGGCCTCCAGCCCCTCCGTCGCCTTGGCGATGTCGTCGCCCGCCGCACCGAGCGCGACCGCCAGGAAGCCGTGCAGCGCCGGCGAGGCGGGGCCGAACTCGCGCCGCGCCCGGTGCCGGCGCAGCAGCTCGCGGTACAGCCCGGCCGGGCCGTCGGCGAGGACGGGGCCGAGGTGGACCAGGACGAGCTCGAGGTCGCGCTGGAACGCCTCCGACTCGGACCGGCGGACCAACTCGGCCGACACGCCGTCCAGCACCTGCGCTATCGCCGACTCGTGGAACAGCGCCGGCCGCACCGCGAGCGCTGCGGCCACCTGGGCAAGCGTCTCCGCGGAGAAGTCGAGGCCGTCCAGGAATCGCCGCACCGTGAGGACGGCCGCGGCCCGGTCGGCCACGTCGGCCCCGACCTGCGGTTGGTCCTTAAGGTTACCGAGGAAGTCGAGAAGTGTCGGGTTGCTGACGACGTCGGCGGGCGGGGTCGCCAGGAACATGCGGCCGAGTCGGTCCAGCCCGGACTCGCCCGCGAACACGGACAGCAGCACCGCCCCCTGGCCGCGGATCAGCTGGTCGGGGTCGATCTTGCCGGCCGCGAGCGTCGCCTCGAAGAGTCGATTCCGCGTGCCCGCCGCGAAAGCCGCGGCGTGGGCGAGTACGTCCTCGAACCACCGGCGCGTCGGCACCTCGGCGAGGAGCTTCTCGAACAGCGCCACCCCCCGGTCGCCCTCGGCGCGGAGCAGGTCGAGGACGATTCCGGGCTGCGTGGCGACGGCGTGCGCGAACGTCGTAGACGGCTCACCCTCACGGTTCAAGCATGCGGCGGCGGTGGCGAGGCGGTACGGCGCCGGGAGGCCGAGCGCGAGGAGTTCGCGCAGCTGGTCGGCGGGCGCGTCGAGCCACGGCACGAGGTCCGCGTCCACGGCCGTCGCGGACGCGCCCGGGTGCTTGAACCGCACCAGCCGCGGCAGCAAGTAGTGCCGCATGTCCCACGCGAGCACGGCCGGGTCGGGGACGTGCGCGAGCAGGTCGCCCCAGACCGCGTTCGCCCGCGCCGGCGCGACCATCGGGAGAATCACCTCGAGCGCGTTCGCCGCCCGCCCCCGGTCGCCGGCCGTGACGGCAGCCAGCCCAGCCTCCCGCACCTCGGCGGCGACGCGGCCGACGGCGTCGGCCCTTTGCCGGAGGGGGGCGACCATGCGGCTCAGGGCGCGGTGCGCGAAGTCGGTGTCGTCGAGCGCCCACGCGACGTACTGCGACACGGCGCCCGGCCGGGCCGCGACCCAGGCGGCGAGCGCCGGGTGCGTCGCGGCGGCGGTCGCCTCGTCCTTCGTGAGCGCCGCCGGGCCGCGCGACAGCCGGTGGACGAGCCCGAACAGCCGAACGTCGGTCAGCCCGAGGAGCTGCCAGGTGGCCTGGAGGTCGTCGAGCGGGGCGGTCTCGCCCGCAGCCAGGGCCCCGACCGCGAACGCCGCGAACGGCACCTCGGCTCGGAGGTCCGACCGACGCCCCGTGGCGGGGTTGAACGCGACGGAGCCGCCGTCGTAGCAGGCATCGGGAAGGTCGGCGTCGGGCCGGCCGGTGTCGTGGCCGACGAGGCGGATGGCGCCGCCGCGGGGGTCGGGCTCGTAGGTCGAGAACGTGAACCCGTCGAGCAGGCTGTGGGGCAGCGCGCGGGTGACCGCGTAGACGATCCGGGCGGTGGCGTCGGCGGAGGCGGCGACGACGACGCGCGTCTCGGCCGGGGTGACGAGGAGGGCGCTCAGCACGAACTCGACCGCCGCGCGGTGGGCGGGGTCGTCGAGCCAGGCCCGGAGGGCGCCGTCGTCGAGCTGGTCGGAGACGGGAAGGTACGGCAGGTCGGGCAACTCGCCGGCTGCGTCCGGGTCGTGGCGCTGCCAGCGTGGGCTCCCCACGTCCGGATCGCCAGCTGCGCGTCCGCGGTGGCGGGGACGTGGAGCAGGGCGTGGGCGAAGTACGCCCCGTTGTTCGGCGCGACGTGCGCCAGCATCCGCCCCGCGGAGGGGGTTTGCAGCAGCGCCAGTCGCACGGGGGGTGGGCCGTTGGTCTCCGCGGCCCACGCGGCGGAGAGCGCGTACCCGGTGTGCGCGAGCGCGGACTGGACGTCCTCGGCGCGCAGGCCGCGCGACGCCGCCTTGAAGGTCGGTCGATCGCCGAGCGCCGCGAGGTGGCCGCCCGGGCCGGGAGACGTGGGAACTGCGAGTTGCCCGGTCGAGTACAGTTGTTCCACCGGCTCCCTCCTCCAGCACGCGGACGACCTCAGGCGCGGTAACGCCGAGTCAGCCTGGGTAGTTGTGACCCGAACATAGCACGCGAACGCACCCCGTGGTCGCGACAGCACTGGTGGCCACGGCGGGGATTTCTAGAGGTGGCTCAGTCAACAGGACCGACCGGATCTCGATCGGCCCCCGGGTACATCCGCGGTAGATGCACTCCGGGGCCGGTGTTGTTCGTAGGCTGCCCCCGTCTCTATTCTGTTAAGCGCCCGAGCGTCGGCGGGCCTCCCGGAATGGGTTATTGGGACGAGCTTGTCATCGATGCCCTACCCGCCAGTTAACCGGCGCGAGACACCTACTTGTCTAGGCAAAGCGCCATTTCGACCCACTCGGGCTATTAATTGAAGACTCAAAGCTGTTAACTGACCACTCGCAGCTTTCAAGAGACGGAGAGACTTTCCGCCCCTCCCACCCCCCAATTCGCCCACACCGCAGCGCCTCGTCCCACCAACCGACCACGCGGTCTGAGACTATCACCCACATCTGACAACAGCCAAACTCTTGGGAAACATGGGCGTGAAACGCGAACACCCCGGTGCGTCTCTCCCCGGGGTGTTCGTGTTAGGTGATTAGCAAAATTCTAGGGCACAGTTTGGGTCGGAATGGTGGGCCGGATCATGCGGTCGTACAGGAGGTCCATCAGATGTTCCCCGCGGTGGTTGTACCGGAACTCGTACTCGGCCAGGTACAGCGGGAAGTTCCCCGGGTCCACCCCGTGGACGTGCCGGTACAGCCGCTTGGCGAAACTCCAGAACCCCTCGATCCCGTTGATGTGCGCCCGCCCCACGGCGAACGCCTCCTGGTGGTTGACCGGGACGTGCTTGCCGTGCCGCTGGACATCGTTGTAGCTGGTGAACTCGTCGGTGTAGAACACCGACCCCTTGACCGTGGCCGCCTCGATCTTGGCCATCAGGGTCTCCTTCTTGCAGTCCGGGACGGCCACCGTGTACACCCGCCCGGCCCGCTCCAGGATGCCGAACACCGCGACCTTCCCGCCCGCCCCGCGGCCCCGCTTCCCCTTCCGCTTGCCCCCGAAGTACGACTCGTCGAGCTCCAGCTCGCCGAGCAGCGGTCGCTTCTCGTCGTCGGTCACGGCCTGGAGGGTGAGGCGGAACCGGGTGTACGCGGCGTAGGCCGTCGGGTAGCTGCACCGGACCACCCGGGCGGCGTGGTGGGCGGTCGTGCGGAGGGCGAACGCGCGGAGCAACTCCCACTCCGCCTTGCGCCGGTGGTAGCTCCACTTGGCCCGACACCCGGGGCACTGCCGCTGCCGCCCGGAGCTCCCGTGGGTGGCCCGGTGGCACCACCAACAAAGCTGACCGATCAGATGCCGTTCGTACTCTTCGAGGGTCATGGCAGCAGCCTATCTGCTGCCCTAGAATTTTGCTAATCACCTCGTGTTAACTACTGGGTTGGTGCGAGTTCGCACCTGTTCGGCAAGCTCGGGCGAGGAGCTGGCCGAGCAGGTCGTGGAGTTGCTTCCGGCGGTTGGCCGGCAGGTGCGCCCACACCGGGGGCGGGTCGTTCGTCGGTGCCGATGTCGGCGTCAGGCGCGCGGGGGCGCGGGGCGGCGGGTGGTGTCGGACATGCGGCTCCTCAGGTGGTGTCCTCCCGGCGTTGCCGGCACCACGCGGCCAGCCCGAGCAACGCCGTCACGTCAATGGTACGGGCCGTCTTCCCGTACATGGCTGAGTCCCTAAAGGACGGACCAAGAACACTTTCGATCAGCCGTTCACACTGACTGTGCCAACGACGCCAGTGCCGGTTACGGCGGTTCTCCCCCGCACGGCCGAGGAACTAGCGGACACCCGCTGGTAGCGAACGACGCCCGAAATCATGGAGGATCTCGACATGGTGCGAGTCATTCACGGCGGCAACGAAGTCCACCTCGCCCCCGGCCACACGATCGGCTCCATGCGCAAATCGTTGAGGGAGGTGCTCAACCTCTCGGACGAGGCACTCGCCTTGGTAAATGGCGGGCAGGCTCCCCCCGACTTCATCCTCGACCAGGGCGACAACCTTGAGTTCGTGGCCCCCACGGCGAGAAGGGCGTGGGGCAGGTCTGGACCGGCGCAGAGTTCTGCGAGCTCTTCGGGATAACCGAGGAGGAACTGGAAGCGCAGGTCGCCAAGGGCTTGAAGGTGATGCGTCTGGCGGACGGGAGCCTGCGGATAAGCGAAACCGCCGCCGACGAGTTCATCCGGGGGAGGGCCGTCGAGTCGCCCTACCTCAGCGCCGATGAAGCGGCCCAATACTGCAACTTGACCAAGGACGCCTTCTACGGGCGGGTCGAGCGGCGAAAGATCAAGCCTCTGCCGGGCAGCGGCAAGCCGCACACGAGGCTGCTCCCCGACTTCTGCCCCGTGCGGCTGTAGCGGTGGCTTCAAGACGAGATCGACAACTACTGCAAGGGGCACCCGGAGGTGAAGCTGTTCTCGGCCCACGCCTTCCGCAAGCGGGCCATGACCGAGCCGTGGCGTCTGGGCATCCACACCGAGAAGGCGGCAATCGCCTTCGGCTGCAACGTCAGGACGATGATGGCGCACTACGTGTCGATGGACGAGACGGCGACCGCCGACGAGGTGCTGAATGCCATCGCCAACGTGGTCCAGCCGAACGACGGGCGGTAGCAAGAGCCGGTGCAGGATGCGGAAGAGGAGGGAAACCCGCCCCCGACGAGCCACGAGGAACGAGGAACGAGGGGACCGGCGACGAGTAACTCAGGATTGAGGGGGTTTTGAGGGGCTTTCCTCGTCCCGACCACCGACCAGAAAAAAAGCAAGAGCCGCAGATCCTTGCGGCTCTTGCACTTACTCAGCGAGGACGACGGGACTCGAACCCGCAACCACCGGATCGACAGTCCTATGGCCTGTCGATTCCCCTACCGCTCCAAACTCCTCGAAATCGCGTGAAACCCCAGCATTTCAAGCGAATAATGCCACTTCGGAGGTTGCTCGTTCCTCATTCGACTTCACGTGATTTCACCCCGTTTCGGGCCGATTCTATGCGGATTCTATGCGTCGATTTCTCAGGTCCAATTTCGTGCCTTCGAAGCTGGCTCACGGCGAACTCGATGCCTTGACTTCCGGATTCTCATCCGGATGGTTCGACCCAAAAGCCTTTGGTCGAGTCGGCGAATAATCTGGAAGCGGCTTGAGTTGTCCGGTGGTGGAAGGGGAACCCATGCTGGAGCAGTACGCAAATCAAATCCTCGGGGCGATACTCGCTGGCAGCGGGGCAGTGCTGTCGGCCGGGCTAGCTTGGATGTGGAAGCGGGGGAACGAGTGGCGGACGCGGCCCCGAGTCACGGTTGAAGTCGGCAACGGCGAGGGGCACGTCTACGAGAACGTGCTCATCAAGACCTACACCAATGGCATGTCGTCTACGTCCACAGGCCGAGACGCTATCTTCGTCCGAGCGAAAGTGACGAATAAGGAAGGAAAGTACCGCACGCCTGAAAAGGCTCGCGGGTGCGTCGGCTACTTGGCCGGGTTGGAGAAGTGGGACGCCGCCAAAGGCGAGTTCGTGCCGACCAAGTATCAGGACTTCCTCCGGCTGGAGTGGAGCTTCAACAAAGCCACGCACGGCATGGACCTGCTGCCGGGCGTTCCAGTCTGGCTGGATGTCGTCTACGTCCTGCCCCCGAAGGTAAACATGGAGCTTGCAAGCCTGAAGATTGCCAGCAACCCGCCGGTCAATCGCTATGCCGATGGCTTCGACTTGCCGGAACTGTTCCGAATCAAGGTGCAGGTGTCGGGCGAGAACTTCGGTGCACAATCGCTTCAGTTTTACGTGCTGGTGCCCAACGGCTCGAACACGCCGGAAGTGTTGGACGAGTCGAACTGGCGTGGGCGACTCTCGGCCCTTGAGCCGTTCACTCAGGAGCAGATTCGCCAGTTCGTGGCCGCCGACACCTCATCGCCCTAGTCAGCTAGCCGCTTGACTTGGGCGGAGCGTGCTCGCGAGTTTCTCCGCGAGTTGTGCCGCTGCCTTCTCCTGGTCCATCGCGAGGTAATAGCCGCGAGCCGTTGACGGCGACATTCCAACCGCTGCCGCCGCCGTGTCTACATCCATCCCGGCCCGGTGTGCTTCGGTGACGGCCCGCTTCCGGAAGTCGTGGCTCTTGAGCTTCGGCTTGTCGGGGTGAGCCTTGTTGAAGTCGTCTACCTCATCCTTCGCCCACCAGCACAGCCGCTCCGGGTCGAACTCGGGAACGACACGGTGAGTCGGCACCGCCCGGAGCTTCAGATACTTCGGGAGGTCGGTCGCGTAGCTCTCCCACAGATAGACCGGACCCGAGAGTTTCTTGAGATTCGCGAACAGGTCGGCAGGGAGCACCGCGACCCGTTCCTTCCGAGCCTTGGTTGTCCCCGGTGAGAAGACGAGCCGGTTCTTCCCCTGGAGGTCGGTTCGGCGAAGGTTGCACAGGTCGCCGAGACGACAACCCGTGACCGCCTTCACCTCGAAGAAGAG
>JAXMBA010000003.1:0-1142745 GCA_046350095.1 Gemmataceae bacterium | reverse complement strand
GACCCCCGGAGGTGCCCCCGTGCCCGCCCGCCCGCCCCACACCCGCACCGCCCGGGCCGCCGCCGGCCGGGTGTACGCAGCCCTCGCCGCCGGCCCGACGCCGGCCGCCGACCTGACCAAGACCCCGCCGCCGCGGGCCGGCCTCAAGCCCGTGCCGCCGCGGGTCGGCCGCCCCCAGCGGGCCGCGCTCGGGGACCTGCTCCGCGGCCTGGCCGCGGCCCGATGACCCCGCCCCCTTACCCGGAGACGCCCGTGTCCAAGACCGCCGAGCCCCAGGTCCGCCTGAAGGGCAACGTCTACGCCCGGCCGGATTACTTCACCACGGACGTGTCCAAAGGGGCGACCCGCACCCCGGCCGGCACCCGCGTGTGCACCCTCACGAGCGACTTCCTCCTCGGCTTCCGCGACGCCCTCGTGTACGAGTGCGGGGCGGCGTACCGGGCGGTCATGAAGGCGTGCGGAGTCCGGTGGGGGAAGACGTTCGCCGCCCGGTTCGAGAAGGAACTCACCGCCCTCTACCAGACGCCGGTCAAGGACCTCCCGGCGGGCGTCGTTCATGCCTGCCTGGCCGACGCGTTCGCGTACCACGGGTGGGGCCGGCTCACGATCGACCTCGCCGCCGCCGACCACGGGGTGCTCGTCGCCGAGGTGACCGACTCGGTCATGCCCGGTGTCGTCCGCGAGGCCGACCGGCCGGTGGACCAACTTACCGCCGGGTTGCTCGCGGCGGTGTTCGGGCACTTCGCCGGCACGCCACTCGGGTGCGTCCAGACCGACTGCCCGACGCGCGGGGCGGCCGCCAGCCGGTTCGTCGTCGCCGCCCCCGACCGGATCGCCGAGGTCGAGGCGTGGCTGGACGCCGCCCCGGCCGACGCCCCCCCGACAGGCGTCGCCGTGGTCCGTCGTCTGACCCCGCGGGCTCCCCGCCCGGCTCCGCGCCGCAGAGGAGGTGGAGCAGGTCGAGGGGGAGCTCGCCGGCACCCTGTTCACCGAGCTCAAGAAGAAGCACCCGAAGGTGCCGCTGTACACCCGCCGGCTCGTCCAGGACGTGCTGGAGAGCCTGCGGCCGATGGTTCAGGCGATGCTGGCCGACGAGCCCCGGCTGTTCCGCCACCGGTGGGTCGCCCACCTCGAGCGGGTGGTGGACGAGATGGGCCTGGACCCGGCCGAGCTGCTGGAGGTGTACACCCTGATCCAGGTCCGTACGGCCGCGAAGCTGTCTAAGCACAGCCGCGAGCTCCTCCAGCCGTACTTCGACGAACTCGCCGACGCCCTGTCCCCGGCCCTGGCCGGCCGGTAACCGCTCACCCGGAGTCCGCCCGTGATTTCCCGCACTCTGCTCCACATGGACAACCGGTACCCGACCGCGAAGGAGCGGTCGGATCTGCAATCGTACCTGGCCACCACCCGGGCCCGGCGGTCGGCCCTGGAGGAGGTCCGCCGGTCGGCCGTCCGGGTGACCGACGACCTGATGGCGGACATCCGCCGCATGTACCCCCAGTTCGGGAAGATCCGCCCGCAGGGGTTCGACAAGGGGCACCGGGACATGGTCATGCTCACTCACATGACCGCGAACGCCATGTTCCTCGGCGAGACGGACACGACCGACGACATGTTCACGCACTGGTACAAGACCATGCTGCGGGGCGTCCACCTGACACCCCAGTTCCTGGCCGACACTTTCGCCCAGTGGCTCGCGTCCCTGGAGCGGAATCTGTCGCCCGACACGTTCGCCCTGATGCGGCCGTTCGCCGAGCACATGGCCGCCGCCCTGACCGACGTGCCGGTGCCGGCGAAGGACGAGGTCGGCGAACGGAAGGCGTTGGTCTGACCCCCACCCCCCACCCCGAGGACCACATGGACCTGTGTACCCAGCTCCGGGCCGCCACCGACCCGGTCCACGCCGCGGTCGAAGCCCTGCCCCTGGCGCGGGCGATGGCCGCCGGCACCGTCGCCCGGGACGAGTACGTCGTGCTCCTCCGGCACCTGCTGGCCGCCCACCGCGCGTGGGAGGGCGAGGCCGCCCTCACCCCCGCGTGTGCCCCCGTTTGGACCGACCGCATGGCCCGGGCCGACGTGATCGAGGGCGACCTCGCCGCCCTCGGGACCGACCCGACCCCGGCGGCTCACCCCGCGGTGGACATCTGGCTGGCGTCGCTCCGGGAGCGGGCCGAGGTCCGCCCCGAGGTGTGGCTCGGGGTCGTGTACCTATTCGAGGGGTCGCGGATGGGGTCGATGGCTCTGCTCCGCCCGGTCTCCCGTGCGCTCGGCGTCGCCCCCGCGCCGGGGCAGGGGGTCGACTACCACCTCGACGGGATCGCCGACCGGGTGCCCCGGTGGCAGCGGCTGAAGGCCGTGTTCAACGCCCTCCCGCTCTCCCCGGAGCAGCAGAAGGCGGCCGTCTGGGGCGCGGTCGCCACGTTCCAAATGCTCGGCGCGGTGTACGCCGCACCGGTGCCCGCCCCCGCCGCCTGACCCCGCCCCCGCCCCGGTCCCCTCGCCGGGTGGAACCCCATGCTCAAGGTCTCCCTCCAGCCGATCGACGACACGGTCACCGTCCCGCCCGGGTCGCTCCTCCTCCCCGCGCTGCTCGGGAAGAAGCTGAACGTCGCCATGTCGTGCGGCGGGAACGGCATCTGCTCGACCTGCCACGTCCGGGTCCGGGAGGGGATGGACCAGCTCTCCCCGGTTGGGGCGAAGGAGCGGCGAACCCTCGCGCTGGTGACCGACGCCGACCCGTCCAGCCGGCTCGCCTGCCAGACCCACGTCCACGGCGACGGGGTGGTGGTGGAACTCCCCCACGGGATGTACATCGAGAAGGCCGACGACCTGCTCGCCCTCCTTGGCAGCCGGGCCCCGGCGAACATCCTCCACCCGATCCGCGGGCACGTCCTCATCCCGCAAGGGAAGATCATCACCCGGACGCTACTGGAGCAGTCCCGGTCGCTGGACGACGAGGTCCGCCGGATGCGGGACGGGTTGCTCGGCCGCCCCGCCGCTGCGCCGGCCGCGGTCCCTGCGGCCGCTCAGTCGTTCGCCGCCACCGGCCGCGGCACCGCCCCGCGCCAGCCCGAGCACTCGCCCACCCCCCCCCCGCCGGCCGCGCCGCCTGCGGGGCCCATCACCACCATTCACGGGCAGACGACAATCATCCCCCCGCCGCGGGTACGGCCAACCGCGCCGGCCGCCGCACCGTCGCCCCCGACATCGCCATCGGGTGCCATCACCCGGAAGGTCCGCTCGACCCCCGAGGTGAGGCTCCCGCCACCCCGGCAGCCCGCCGGCCGCGTGCCGAGTTCATCCACCGCGCACCTCGACCTGTCGGCGATGGAGGTCGTCTCGGTCTCGCTCGCGGCCGGCCGCGACAAGTCCGCGTCGCACTCGTCGCGGCCGGCCCAGACCCCGCCCCCCGCAGGGGTCTTACAACCGGTCGCCGGCAGCCGCGTCGGCAAGTTCCTGCTGGTGGAGTGCGTCGGCCGGGGCGGGCTCGGGCTGGTCTACCGGGCGCTCCACACGACACTGAACGTCCCGGTCGCGGTGAAGTTTCTGCGGAACCGGACGGCCGGGGCCGTGGACGAGTTCCTCGACCGCTTCCGCGCCGAAGCCCGCCTCCTGGCCCAACTCAACCATCCGAACGTCGTCCGCGTCCTCGACTACGAGGACGACCCGGCCCTGCCGTACGTGGTGATGGAGTTCGTCGAGGGCTTGAGCATCCAGGACCTGCTCGCCCAGACCGGGCGGATCTGGTGGGAGCGGGCGGTAACGATCCTGTTGCAAGCGGTGGACGGGCTCGAGGCCGCGGGCCGGCTGGGGATCGTCCACCGGGACGTGAAACCGGGAAACATCCTGGTCGCCCGGGACGGGACGGCCAAGGTGGTTGACCTGGGGTTGGCGGTCCGGATCGACCCGCAGGACGCCACCCCCGCGGCCGGGCCGCCGACGCACATGGACGGGACGCTCGCGTACATGTGCCCGGAACGGGCCCGGAACCCGGCCGGGATCGACATCCGGGCGGACATCTACTCCCTGGGGATAACGTTCTTCCAGATGGTGACCGGCCGGCTGCCGTTCGACGGCAGCAGCGTCTTCCGGGTGCTCGCGGCCCACGCCGGAGAACCGATGCCGGCGGCCCACGAGACTGCCCCGGACGTGCCGCCGGCCGTCTCGGAGGTCATCCGCCAGATGACCGCCAAGCAACCGGAAGACCGCTACCAGAGCTACGAGGAGGTCCGGATCGCACTCCTGGGTCTTCGCGGGCACCCCGCCGGCGCTGCCGCGAGAGCCTTGGGGTAGCCGGGGTAGTACGTTAGCTGCCATTCGCGCGTCGCGCCTGGTGCCTCACCGCACGAGTTCTTCGGGATGACTTCTACAGTAAGCCCCACATGAGTTGGGGCATGCGGAAGAAGCATCTGGTCCGCCTGACGGACGCCCAGCGGGCCGACCCCGAGGGGCGGTTCGCCGGCCCGCTCACCCTCCGGCAGCTCAACCGGGTCCAGGTGCTGCTCCGGGCCGATGCCGGGGAAGCCGACGCCGACATCGCCGACGACCTGGGGATCTCGGCCCAGACCGCGGCCAACGTCCGCAAGCGGTTCGCGGCCGACGGGCTGACCGGGTTGGCCGCCCCGCTTGTTGCCGGACCGGGGCCGGCCTGGCGTGCGGGTGCTGGGTGCTGGGCGGGAGAGACGAGTTCTGGGGCGCCGGTTGCCGGTCGGCGAGTCGGCCGTTGAGGTCGCGGACCGCGGCCCGGAGTAGGTCGATCTCGGCGAACAGGGCGAGGACGAATGCCCGCACCGCGGGCGTCATCTGGGCGGTGAGTTCGGGAGGGATCCCGCGGCCGACGGTTCGCGTCATGCCGCCACCGTCGCCGAAACCGCCCGCCCGGACCAGATCAACTGCACGGGGAGTGAACCGTTACGTCGCACCACTGGTCGAACCGCCAGCGCCGGGACGCCGAGGCCTTGTACGATGCGGCCGAGGTCTCCTGGAAGCGGTGTTGCCTCGACGAGACGACGATCAAGTTCGTGTGCGGGGCGCCCTACGTCACAAGCACAGCCTTCAGTTGAAGAGCGTGTCACTCGTTCGACACGTCGCGCCCGCCCGGGCAATTCGCTCGCGGTCGGCGGTAAAGGCTTGATCTGCCCGAACTCGCTCCAACAGCCACGTACTTCTCCGACTTGCCCGCTTTCCCCACAACGTGGACGGGCGTATCTAATGCTGGCGGCCGGACGGCAAGCGGATTCCGTTCTCGTCGCGCGAGCGCCGGGATGGTGGTTACCTCTTGGACACGGCTCAGCCGCTGCTGGAGAAGCGGCCGACGGTGACGGTCATCCGCCCGCCGGGTTCCTGCCAACTTCGGACCTGTCGGACGTACACCCCTAGCCCAGACACGCCTACGATACCGGGGAACTCGACGTACATCCTCCCGGTGCGGACGGCGTCCGGCGTGCGGATCCGGATGCCGCTGGCCGACAGGTCCACCGACTCGCCGGTGATCGGTGCCCCGACCACCCCGTCCTGGTACAGCGGGTATACCCGGACCGGACGCTCGACCCGGGTCCGCGGGTGGGCGCGGCGCTCCTCGAGGTTTTGCAACACCCCCTTCACGTCGGTCAGGATCGCCGGCAAGTCGGACATGGCCAGGAGGGTGAACACGGCGTTCGGCACCCCGCACACCGCGCCGGAGGCGATGTACTCGGCCGACGGCGGGACCGGGCGGCGGACGGTCACCTCGAAACCCGTCCTCGGACGGGGCGGCGCCTTCGGGTCCGGCTTCCCCCCCTTCGGCGGGTCGGGCGGGGCTTCACGCCACAGTACCACCCGGACCGCATCCGACCGGTCGATCACCATCCCCCACCGCTCGGCCACCATTCCGAGCTTGAGCGGCACCATCCCGGCGGGGAGTGTCGAGAGGAAGTGGCAGGTGGCGTCCGGGTCGTCGGCCCCGGCCACGGTGTCCGGGTCCTCGGCCGCGGCCCGGAGAACGGCTTTGACGAACTCGAGGGTGGTGCCCGCCGGTTCGTGCTTCCGTTCGCCGGGGACGCCGTGGAACTCGGCCACCGGCAGGACAGCCCGGAGCCCGGCGAACGGGTCGGCGGGCTTCGGCGGCTCGGGCTCGCGGCGGCGGGACAGCCGGCCGGACCCGGGCCGGACCGGGGTGCCGGAGGGCGACCGGCTGTAGAACGGCGCCGGCTCGGGCGGGGGTGGCGTGACCGCCAGTACGGGCGGGCCGTTCGGGGTCGTCGCTTCGTCCGTCTCGGCCTGCGAGGTGGCGGCGGGGGGCAGGATGAGCGCTTCGGGCGGCAGGCCGGTTGTCTCGGCCAGGGCGGCGACGAACGCCGAGCACGACGGGAACCGCTCCCCGGGGTTCTTCGCCAGCGCCCGCCCGACCGCCGCCCGGTCGGCGTACGGGACTGCGGCAAGGTCCGGCGGGGTGGTCGCGTGTTGCAGCATGAGCTGCTCGGCGGTGCGGCCGGGGTACGGGAACACGCCGGTCGCCAGTTCGACGTAAACGAGGGCGAGGCTGTACTGGTCCGACCGCGGGTCGACGGCCCCGCGGAGGACTTCGGGGGCGGTGTACCGCGGGGTGAACCCGCGGCGGTCGTCGGCCCCTTCCCCGACCCGGTGGACGCGGCGGACGAGCCCGTAGTCGCCGACCTTCAGGTGCCCGGCGACGAGGAACAGGTTCTCCGGCTTCACGTCGAGGTGTTGGAGGCCGTAGCGGCTGCCGATCATGTCCAGCGCCTCGGCCGCGTCGCCGAGGTAGTTCAGGAGCTCGTCCCGCGGGATGCCCGGGTGGCCATCGCCCCGGCACGCCTTGAACCGGTCGGCCAGCTGACAGTCGGCCAACTCCATCACCATGACGAGTTCGGCGCCGACGAGTTCGACCCGCTCGAGGGTGAGGAGGAACGGGTGACGGATGGTCTTGATCTGCTCGACGGCACCCCGTTCCTGGCGGAACTGGTCGCCGGAGGTGGACACGAACTTGATCGCCTTCGGGAGCCCGCCGGGCGCCTCACACTTCCAGACCTCGCCGAACCCACCCCGGCCGAGCGGCTGGAGCAGGCGGTAGCCCGGCAGCGGCTCGGCGCCGGGGTACTTCTCGCAGATCCCCGGGTGGTACGTCGGTGTCATCACATCGCGCGGGTCGCGGGGCGGGACGGAAATCTCACTGCTCGGCCGTGGCGGATGGGCGGCGGCGCAGTACGTGTGCATGGTTCTGGGTAAAGCTAGTACAGACTTTGCAGCAGGGCCAACGCATCTTGAACTGCGGCCGTGGTCGTGGCTTTGCCGTACACCGGCGGGAGCTCAGGAGACCCCAGCCAAGCCCACGGATGTGACGTTCGCCCGGTTCTTCGCGGACCTTCCCGACCCACGGGTGACCCGCGACGCCTCGGGGCTGCCGGCCGAGAGGGCCGGACGACGCGGCTGTCCCGTCACCCCCGCCGGCCGAGGGGAGTTCCGCGACATCCGGGCACACGGCCCCCGAACCCGCGCCGTCGGCGCGGGCCGCGGCCCGCGAGGCCAAGCAGCAGGCCCGCCGGGACCGACACCAGCGGGTTCACGCGCTTCGGGCCGAGGTGACTCGATCCCGGACATCACCCGGCACCTGGGGATGTCGCCGAGGACCGTGCTCCGCGTGCTGCGCCAGCCCGACCCGCCGCACGGGAGTATCGGTCGCCGCGCCCCGACGGCCCTCGACCCGCGCCGCGGCGAGATCGAGGCGTGGGTCCCGGCCGGCGGCCCGCACCCGGTCCACCACGAAGCCTCCACCGGCCCCGCCGGCACCGGCCGCGACGGACAGCCGCCACCCGACGCGGCGGGCGAGCCACGTCCGGTTGTCGGACGCGGCCGGCTCGCCGAACACCGCGGCGTACGTGTCGCGGAGCCCGGCCGCGGTCATCCGCTCCAGCGCCGCCAGCTCCTTCGCCAGGCTGGGCGGCTTGTCGGTCGTCGCGGGCATGCGGGCCTCCTCTCGGGCGTCTCGGGGTCGTTAACGGCCTCGGACAGTAACGCTCGCGCGGGGCGACGCATCAAGTCGATTCGCCTGTCTTTTCCCGCGAATTCGTGATGCGGGCCGGGGGAGGGAAGGCGGCCGGGTGGAGGTAGTTAAGGATGCCGGCGGCGAGCAGCGCAGCGACGGCCGCGTCCCGCTCGGCGGGGGTCATCTCGGCGGGCGGGGTGCGGTCGAGGACAAGGTTGTAGGTCACGTGGGGCACCGGTGTGGTGTGGCCCACAGCGACCATCGGCTTCACCGGCCGGCGGCTGTCTGGCGGAGTGTCTCTGGATGTGCTGATTGCCTGGGCGGGCGCGAAGTGTCGCGGCGAATTCTCCACATAGTTCGATGGTCGGGTGGACACCACATGGCCACCCGGTCGCGTAGATCCGCTGGGCGGGTCTGCTGGCCGCATGTCCGACATCACCCGCCTACTCGACGCGGCCGGGGCCGGCGACCCGGCCGCCGCCGCCGACACCGCCGGCCGCCCCCGACCGGCGGGCGGCCGAGTTCATTCTCCGGTTCCCCCGCGACCCCGCGACCACCGTCCAGGTTGAGACTTGGACCGCTGGGTCGGCAAGTCCGAAGACCTGCCGGCGGGGCCGTTCCGGCGCGGGACGCAACCGTTGGGCCTCACCCCAGGAAGACGCCGCCTACGTCCAGGGAGAATTCGTCGAACACGGGCGGGGTGCCGGCCGGGGTCAGAGTCCTTCCGAGGTAGGCCCGCACGACGGACGCGGCCGGGCCGGTCGGGATGGCCACCACCACGTCGGCGAGCGGGTCGCCGTCGAGGTCCCTGGCCGACACCCGGGCGCCGCCCCGCGAGGTCTCGGCGGCGGCGAAGAAGTCGGCCAGCGGGGTGCGGGTTTCCCCGTTGGAGGCCAGGAAGGCGGCCGCGTCCCAGATCAGGACCCGGGGCCCGCCGCCGGGCCCGCCCGACAGGATCAGGTCGGCACGGCCGTCGCCGTTGACGTCGCCCAGCGCGACGGCCGCCCCGCCGCGCTGGGTCGGCTCGAACCCGAAGAAGTCCCGGACCAGCCGGGCCGGGGTGGAACCCGGCCGCAGGCTCGCCCCGTCCCACAGGGCGACGCGGGGGCCGCCGCCGGCCCCGGCCGACACCGCCAGGTCGGCCAGCCCGTCGCCGCTCACGTCACCCAGGGCGACGCGGACGCCGCCGCGGAAGCCGGGGTCGTCGATGCCGAAGAAGTCGGCGAGCACGGCGCCGGTCGCCCCGTCGAACACGGTCACCCGCGGCCCGCCGGCGGCGTCGGCCCCGACGGCGACGTCCGCGATGCCGTCGCCGGTCAGGTCCGCGGCGGCCACGTTCACGCCGGCGGTGAAGGTCGATTCGAACGGGGACATCGTCCAGACCGTCTGCCCGGTCGCGCCGTCCACGACCGAGAGGCGGGCCGGGGTCCCAGGACCCGTCGCGACCAGCGTGTCCGCGACCCCATCCCCGGTGAAGTCGGCCGCGGCCGCACGCGCGCCGCCCCCGGGCGAGTCCGAGGCCACGCGAACGCTCGTGACGGTGACGGCGAACGCCCGCTCGGTGAACAGCCCGCCGGCGTCGGTCGAGCGGACGCGGACGGGGTAGGACGACCGCGCCCCGGCGTCGAACGCCCGAGCCGTCCGCAGATTGCCGCCGGCGTCGACCGTGAACCACCCGTCGTCGGGCCCGCCGCTCGGGCCGACCAGCTCGTAGGTGACGGCGTCCCCGGCGTCCGG
The DNA here is from genome assembly GCA_046350095.1 of Gemmataceae bacterium. GTDB lineage: Bacteria > Planctomycetota > Planctomycetia > Gemmatales > Gemmataceae > Urbifossiella. The sequence goes on along the minus strand of JAXMBA010000003.1, from coordinate 1,133,027 downwards.
GTCGGCCGTACGGAGCGCCCCGACCAGCGTCCCGGCCGGCTGGTACTCGACGACGGTGCCGTTGCTCAGCGTGATGTCCGCCGGCGGCTCGTTGATGTCGGCCACCATGATGGTGAACACCCCCTCCGTCCACAGCCCGTCCGGGTCGGTGGCGCGGACCCGGACCGAGTAGCTCGGCTGGGACTCGAAGTTCAAGATCGCCGCGGTCTGGAGCACGTTACCGACGATCTGGAACGCCCCGTTGCCGCTGTCCCCCTCCCCGGTGACCAGGGAGAAGGTGGACGCCGGCCGGTCCGGCTGACCACCGGGGCGGCCATTGCCCCCGCCGCCACTGCCGCCACCGCCGTCGCTGCTGCCGCCGCTGCCGCCGCTGCCGCCGCCGCCGCCGCCGCTGGTCACGTTGTCAGGATCGGTGGCGGTGAGCAGGCCGATGAGGGTGCCCGCCGGTTGGTTCTCGGCGACCGTGTTCGCCGAGAGCCGGAGGCTCTTGGGCGCCTCGTTGACGTTGAGGACCCCAACGCGGAGCACTTTCTCGGTGGACAGCCCCGCCGCGTCGGTCGAGCGGACGCGGACGGAGTAGCTCGCCTGCGCCTCGAAGTCGAGCGGCCCGGCCGTCACCAGGTTGCCAGCCACATCGATGCCGAACATGGCGTTGCCGCTGTCGCCGTCGCCGCTGACCAGTTCGTAGGTGAAGGCGTCGCCGGCGTCCGGGTCGGCCGTCCCGAGCGCCCCGACCAGGGTCCCGGCCGGCTGGTTCTCGGCGACCGTGCCGTTGCTCAGCGTGACGTCCGTCGGCGGCTCGTTGACGTCGGCCACCGTGATGGTGAACACCCCCTCCGTCCACAACCCGTCCGGGTCGGTGGCGCGGACCCGGACCGAGTAGGTCGACCGGCCCTCGAAGTCGATCAGGTCGGTGTTGGTGCGGAGCTCGTTCCCCACGATCGTGAACGCGGCGTTCCCGCTGTCGCCAACACCGCTGACCAGGGCGTAGGCGAGAGAAGGCGGGGTGGGGGACGGCGCGGGGGGCGGGGTGGGGGACGGCGCGGGGGGCGGGGTGGGGGACGGCGTGGGGTGCGGTGCGGGGCTACCGCCGGTGCCACCGCCCTTGTTGCCGCCACTCGAACCGCCCGATGTCGCGTCGGGGTCGATCGCGGAGAGCCGGCCGACGAGTGTGCCGGCCGGTTGATTCTCCGGAATCGTGTTGCTGCTCAGTGCGAGGTCGGTCGGCGACAGCCGCTGGTCCTCGAACGCCCCCATGTCCGCCGCCCCGTCGCGGTTGCGGGAGAAGGCGCCGCCCCGCTGGTCGGTGGTGAAGCCTGATGCGACGGCGGCGCTGCCGCGGTTGCGGGCCGGGCTGTCGGCCAGCACGGCCATGGTCTGGGTCGGCCCGCCGTTGTTGCCCAGCGGCCCGAGCCGCGGGTCGATGCCGGTCGCGTCGCCGATGATGTTGCCGTTCGCGTCGGGAGCCGCCGATGCGGTCAGGGCCGTGCCGGCGTTCGTGCCGATCAGGCTGGACTCCACCGTCAGCGCCCCGCTCCCCTTACTCATGTCCGGCGCGGTGCCGCCGTCCGTGTTCCTGTTCCCCGCCACGATGCTGTTCCGCACCGTCACCGGGCCGGAGAGGCTGTAGATCCCCCCGCCGGTGTTGGCGGTGTTGCCGGCGACTGTGCTCTGCGTCACCGTGACCGCGCCGGAGTCCGAGCAGATCGCCCCGCCCAAGCCCACGCCAATCGTGGCGGCGTTCCCGGCCAGGGTGCTCTGGGTCACCGTCACCGTGGACACACGGGAGTAGATCGCACCGCCCAAGCGCGCGGAGTTGCCGATGAAGGTGCTCCCGCTCACACTCGCTGAACCGAAGAACGAGTTAATCGCGCCGCCCGTAGCGGCGTCCGCCGAGTTGCCGGCGAAGGTGCTCCCGGTCACACTCACCGTGCTCGCGTCAATCGCACCACCGTTACCGTTGCTCGCGGAGTTGCCGGCGAAAGTGCACCCGCTCACCAGCACCGCGGACCCCGCGGTCGTCGCGAAAATCGCACCGCCGTCACTTACCGCGGCGTTGCCGGACAGCGTGCTGTTGCTCACCGTCAGCGTGCCGCTCGACTCGAACAGAACCGCGCCACCGTCGTTATTGGTGGCCTTGCCGTTCGTCAGGGTCAGCCCCGTCAGGGTCACGTCGCCGGCGTTGAAGATGTTGAAGATCCGCGACAGTTTCTGGGCGTCGATGACCGTGTTCGCCGCCCCGTTCCCGGTGATGGTCACCGGGCTGGTGATGGTCATCTCGCCGCCGGTCAGCGCGATCGTCCCGGTCAGCCCGGGCTGGAAGGTGATGGCGTCGGCCCCCGGGTTGGCGTTGGCCAGGCGGATCGCCTCCCGCAGGCTGAGGTCGCCCGGCCCGTAGTTCCCGTCGTCCTCGTCCACGTTCGTGTCCACCACCAGCTCGAGCGCCTCGAACGCCCCCATGTCCACCGTGCCGCCGCCGTACACCCGGGCGAACGGCGCCCCCCGCTGGTCGGTGGTGAAGGCCGATGCGACGGCGGCGCTGCCGCGGTTGCGGGCCGGGCTGTCGGCCAGCAGGGTCATGGTCTGCGTCGGCCCGCCGTTGTTCGCCAGCGGCCCGAGCCGCGGGTCGATGGGGGCGGCTGCGGAGCCGATCAGGTTGCCGCTGGCGTCCGGGGTGGGGCCGGTCGGGGTCAGCCCGGTGCCGTCGTTCCTGCCGATCAGGCTGGACTCGACCGTCAGGCCACCACTCCCCGGGCTGATGTCCGGGGCTGCGGCCGTACCCGTGTTCCCCGCCACGATGCTGTTCCGCACCGTCACCGGGCCGGAAACGCTGTAGATCCCCCCACCGCTGTTGGCGGTGTTCCCGGAGATCGTGCTCTGCGTCACCGCCACCGCGCCGGAGTTCGAGTAGATCGCCCCGCCCCAGCCCACGTTCCCCGCGGCGGTGTTCCCCGCGAGCGTGCTCTGACTCACCGTGACCGCGGCCGAAAGGGAGTAGATCGCACCACCCTTACCCGCGGAGTTGCCGGAGAAGGTGCTCCCACTCACACTCACCCTGTTCGCGTAGATCGCACCACCCAAACCACCGACCGCGGAGTTGCCGGAGAAGGTGCTCCCGCTCACACTCACCACGACCGCGCAAATCGCACCGCCTCCCCAGTCCGCGGAGTTGCCGGAGAAGGTGCTCCCGCTCACACGCACCGCGGAACCCGCGGCCACCGCGTAGATCGCACCGCCCGCACCGCCCGCACCACCGTCCGAGTCCGCGGAGTTGCCGGACAGCGTGCTGTCGACCACCGTTAGCGTACCCGCCGAATCGAACAGCACCGCGCCACCGGAGGCATTGGTGACCTTGCCGTTCGTCAGGGTCAGCCCCGCCAGCGTCACGTCGCCGGCGGTGACCTTGAAGATCCGCGACCGTCGCTGGGCGTCGAGGACCGTGTTCGCCGCCCCGTTGCCGGTGATGGTCACCGCGTCGGTGATGAGCATCTGGCCGCCGGTCAGCGCGATCGTCCCGGTCAGCCCGGGCCGGAAGGTGATGGCGTCGGGCCCGGCGCTGGCGTTGGCCAGGCGGATGGCCTCCCGCAGGCTGAGGTCGCCCGGCCCGTAGTTCCCGTCGTCCTCGTCCGCGTTCGTGTCCACCACCAGCTCGAGCGCCTCGAACGCCCCCATGTCCACCCGGCCGCCGCCGTACACCCGGGCGAACGGCGCCCCCCGCTGGTCGGTGGTGAAGCTCGATGCGATGGTCGCGCTGCCGCGGTTGCGGGCCGGGCTGTCGGCCAGCAGGGTCATGGTCTGCGTCGGCCCGCCGTTGTTCGCCAGCGGCCCGAGCTTCGGGTCGATGGGGGCGGCCGCCGAGCCGATCAGGTTACCGCTGGCGTCCGGGGTGGGGCCGGTCGGGGTCAGCCCGGTGCCGTCGTTCCTGCCGATCAGGCTGGACTCGACCGTCAGGCCACCACTCCCCGGGCTGATGTCCGGGGCTGCGGCCGTACCCGTGTTCCCCGCCACGATGCTGTTCCGCACCGCCACCGGGCCGGAGAGGCTGAGGATCCCCCCGCCGATGATGGCCGTGTTCCCGGCGACCGTGCTCTGCGTCACCGCCACCGCGCCGGACTCCGAGTAGATCGCCCCGCCCCAGCCGCTCGTGGCGGTGTTCCCGGCGAGGGTGCACTGACTCACCGTGACCGCGGCCGAATTCGAGGAGATCGCACCGCCCGAACCGTCCGCAACGTTGCCGACGAAGGTGCTCCAGCTCACACTCACCGTCCTCGCGTCAATCGCACCACCGTTGCTCGCGGAGTTGCCGGCGAAGGTGCTCCCGCTCACACTCACCCCGTTCCCGTAGATCGCACCGCCGTACTCGGTCGCGGAATTGCCGGAGAAGGTGCTCCCGCTCACACTTAGCGAACCCAAAGCCGCGTAAACCGCACCTCCCAAGGCCGTGGAGTTGTTCGATAGCGTGCAGTCACTTATCAACAACGTACCCAACGTATAGAAGTTCACCGCGCCGCCGGTGTCTCTGTAAGCGTCGCCGTTCGTCAGGGTCAGCCCTGCCAGCGTCAGATTGCCTGCGCTACGGAGGTCGGTGTAGTCGAAGATCCGCGACCGTTGCTGGGCGTCGATGATCGTGTTCGCCGCCCCGTTCCCGGTGATCGTCACCGGGTTGGTGATCGCCAACTGGCGGCCGGTCAGCACGATCGTCCCGGTCAGCCCGGCCTGGAAGGTGATGTCGTCCGAGGCGGCGTCCGCGTTGGCGGCGGCGATCGCCTCGCGGAGCGTCACCACGCCGTCGTTGGCGACGGTGTCGGCCAGGCTGGTCACGGTGAACGCGGCCGGCACGGACCGGTCTTCGAGGGTTTCAACGCCGAGCCGGCGGCGGGTGCGGACGGGGGCGGCGGGGGTGCGCTCCAGCCCGAGGACGCGACGCACCTGACGGAGCCACAACCGGGACATGGATTTCTCCACTAGAGAGTTGTGCGAGTGCGCCGCGAGCCGGACCCGCGGCGCACCCCACGTAAGGGTCAGTGCGGAACCCGGCGGCGAACCCCCTCACGGGGCCGGCCGATTTTTGGAATTGGTTCGAGAGGGGACCAACCGCCGCCGGAAGGGCGCGAGCTGACCGGAGGCGCCGGGCAACCGGCGCCGGTGCGGCGAGCGGTGGCGGAAAGCGGTCTCGGCTACTTCCCGGCGGCCTGGCGGCGCAAGGGCTCGACCTCGGCCCAAAGTGTCTGCCACGCCTCCTGTTCGGGTCGGGGGAGCCGGGCCAGGGCCGCGGCGTCACGCACCGAAGCGAGGTCCGGGGTGCTGCCCCACTGGGCGAGCAACTGGGCGATGACCCGGCGGGCCTGCGGGTTGCCGCCGTCGAGCCCCTTCCGCATGGACGCCACGTCGGCCCGAAGCCATTCGAGGGCCTGGCTCCTCAGCCGGACCCGCTCCTGCTCGCCCGGGGTGTCGCCGGCGGCACCGGCGGCCGCCAGCGCCGCGGCACACGCCGCCCGGAACCGGTAGGGGGCGGTGTTCGCCAGCTTCCGATCCGCCTCGAAGGCCTCCTCGTAGAACCGCACGGCGTGCGCGGGGGCGCCCTTCAGGCGGCAGATCTGCGCCAGCTCGATCCGCTCCGCCGCGTCCTTCGGCCGCTCCGCACCCTGGAGGAGCGCGGGGAGCCGGGCGTCCAGTTCGGCGTTGCGTTCGGCCTGCTTCAGCCAGGTGGCCGAGGGGAGAGTCCAGCCGGGGCGCTTCGACCCGAGTTCGTGACCGCGGCGGAACGCCTCCGCCGACTCGGAAAACTTCCCCTGCAGGATCAGCACGTGGCCCAGGTTGCAATGCGCCTCGGCGAAGTCGGGCTTCAGCCGGATCGTCTCCTGGTACTCTCTCACCGCGTCGGGCAACTGGTTCTGCTCCTTGAACATGCTCCCCAGATTCATGTGGGCGTCCGGGTAGTCGGGCCGGTGCCGGATGGCCTCGCGGAACCCGGCAATCGCTTCGGGCAACTTGCCCTGCAGGTGGGAGAGCCGGGCGAGGTTGTTGTGGGCCACGTGGCTCTCGGGCTGCAGGCGGAGCGCTTCCCGGTAGCAGGCCTCCGCCTCCGGGAGGTTGCCCTGGAGTTGGAGCGCGTAGCCGAGGTCCACGTGCGCGTCGGCCAGGTCGGGCTTGTGGCGGATGGCCGCCCGGTGGGCCGCGGCGGCTTCGGCCGACTTGCCCTGGGCCTGAAGGAGACGGCCGAGCCTGAAATGCGCGTCGGCGTAGTCGGGCTTCAGGCGGATCGCCTCCCGGAACTCCGCGAGCGCGTCCGCCGGACGGCTCTGGCTCTGCAGCGCGGTGCCGAGGCTGAAGTGGGCGGTCGCCGAGTCGGGCTGCAAGCGAACCGCCTCCCGGTACTCGTCGGCGGCCTCCGCCAGTCGGTTCTGCTTCTGCAGAACGACGCCGAGATTCAGCCGGGCCATCACCGAGTCGGGCTTGAGTCGGACCGCCTCGCGGCAGACGGCGAGTGCCTCGGTCTGAGCGGCCGGGTCCTTCAGTTGCGCGAGTCCGGCGCCCAGGTTGAGGTGGGTTTCGGGCGTGTCGGGGGCGGCGCGGACGGCCTCGCGGTAGGCGGCGACCGCCTCGCGATGCCGGCCCTGAAGGCGTAGAGCATGCCCGAGGGTCATGTGGGCGTCGCCGTAGTCGGGCTTGCGGCGGAGGGCCTCGCGGCACGCCTCGAGGGCTTCCGTCAGGCGGTTCTGACGGATCAGGAGGGCTCCGAGGTTGTTGAAGGCGGCGGGAAACGCCGGCCGCAGCCGGATCGCCTCGCGGTATTCGGCGCCGGCCTCGTCCAGTCGGTCCTGGACGTGAAGAACGTAGCCGTAGTAGAACCGAAGGTCGGGGTTGTCGGGTTGGCGGCCGACCAAGTCGTGGAAGACGGCCGCGGCATCCCGAGCATCCTCCGGGCGTCCGGTTCGGAGGAGTGCCTGCGCGAGTGCCACGCCCAACCCCGGACGAATGGCGCGGGCAGCCCGGTGGCAGCCGATCGCGTCGGCGAGCCGGGTCGGCCCCTGCCGTTCCAGGACCTTGCCCAGTGCGTTCATCAGCACCACGTCGTCCGGTCGCACGGCCAGCGCCTGCCGCAGCACCCGTTCGGCCCCGGCCGGGTCGCCTGCCCGCCCGCTGGCCCAAGCCAGCAGGAGCACGGTCAGCGTCGGCTGGGCCGGCCCAACCCGCGCGCGAAGCTGCTCCAGCCTCGCCAGGACATCCCCTCGCTCGAGGCCGGCGGCCCGCTGCCAGACCGACGCCCGGTCCGACCGCCAGCCACTCGCGAGAACGAGAGACCGGAGTTGCCGGCGGTCCTCGTCCGGGTCGAGGTCGTCCGCCAACTTCGCCAGCGTCTGCCACCGGACCGTGTCGCCGTTCAGCCTCCGGACCAGCGCCCACCGGTCGAGCGCGGCGACGACCCCGTCCTGAACCACCCGCGGCTCACTCCGGAACCGGGCCAGGGCCGTAGCGTGATCCGTTCCTTCCGGGTCCAGTCCCCACGCTCGAAACGCGTCGGCATACTGCTCGTCTTCACCCTTCTGGACGCCCTCCGCGGGGCGGCCCGAGCCGTCGTCCGCGTCCCTCCGCGGTTCGCGCGGGGCAGTCACGTCCAGGAGGGAATCCATCAGTCGTTGATTCCGCCCGACGCGCTCGGTCCGGGACACCGCCTCGGGGAGGAGAGCCGCAGCCACCTCGGTCCGGCTCAATTCGACGGCCCGTTCGAACTCGCGTCGTGCCTGCGCAAGGCGGGCGCGGTCCTGGTTCTCCCAGCCCTCGTCCAGCAGGGCGCGACCGCGGTCTACGGCCTCACCGGCCTTGGCCTCGTCCTCGCGCTGCCGCGCGAGCCGCTGCTGACCGAGCCACGCGGCCACGCCACCGCCGGCCACGACGAGCAGCACGGCTCCCGCCAGTGACAGGGTCAGCACGCGACGTCGGTGCTCACCCTCGGCCCGCGCTTCCGCCTTCGCCCGCCCCACTTCGGCCTGCTGCAGTCTCTGCTTCACGCCGTCCAGGTAGGTCGAAACGCGACCCGCCACGGCGCCGGCATCGGCGGGGCGGTCGTCGGGCGATGCCGCGACGCACGACTTGGCCAGGGCGACGAGTTCCGGCTCGGCACCGCAGGACTCCAGCCGGGCGTACGCGTCCGAGAGGTCGCGGCCCAGGGACTGGATGAGCACTCCGGCGAGATTCTCCCCCCGGAACGGCGGCTGGCCCGTGAGAATCTCGCAGAGTATGCCGCCGAGTCCGAAGACGTCGCTGCGCGGGTCATCGCGCTGGTGTTCCCGGCGCGCCTGCTCCGGGGCCATGTAGGCCGGCGTGCCCACCACGACTCCCGCGGCGGTCAGCCGTCCGTCGCGGGAGGCCGGTGAATCGTCCGACGCGGAGGTGGCGGCGGCCGCAACCTCCCCGCCCGCCCCCGCGGCCAGCACCCGGGCGACGCCCCAGTCCATCACTTGCACTTCGCCGAATTCCCCCACCATCACGTTGGCCGGCTTCACGTCCCGGTGGATCACTCCCCGGGAATGCGCGTACGCCAGTGTCTGACACACCTGCAGGAAGGTCCCCAAGAATCGGGCCTGATCCTGGTCCGGATGCCGGCGCTCGGCGAGCAGTACCGCCAGCGTCTTCCCCTCCACCAGCTTCATGGAGAAGAAGGGCGTCTGATCCGCGAGTCGCCCCATCTCGTAAACCGGCACGATGCCGGGGTGCTGCAAGCGGCCGGCGATGCGGGCCTCCTGCATGAACCGCTCGGCGAGATCGGCGCGTCCCCGGTGAGCGTCGAGGAGCACTTTCACGGCGACGTCCCGGTTCAGGTCGGTGTCCCGACCCAGGAGCACCCGGCCCATGCCGCCGCGGCCGATCTCCTCACCCAATTCGTAGCGCGTTACCGAAACATCCCGCGGCGGGTCGTCGGCACCCGCGACGGGGGGGCCAGTGCGGTCCGGTCCCGTGTCCCCCGCGTACCCCGGCGGGGTCTCGGCGGGCACCAACTGCATCACGTGGATCGCCGGTTCCTCCAGGAACCCGCCGACGCGGGCCGCGGCCGCGAGCAGTCGTTCGACCCGGCGGCGCAGGGCCACGTCCTGGTGGCAGGCGCGGTCGAGGTATGCGGTGCGTTCCCGCGGGTCGCCGATCTCAAGTGCGCAAAAATAGATTTCTTCGGCGGGTGACTGGTCCGGCATCGGCGGTCTCCAAACTTCAGCCGCGGACGCGCGCCAACGCGGTCTCGAATGACAGTGCGAAATCGGACGGAAAATCCCCTCACGACGGGGGCAGACGTTCGGGCTCGTCCTGCAGTTCGCTGAGCAGCCAGACGCGGGCGAAGGCCCACCACCGCTCGGCGGTGGCGGTAGAAACACCCAGTGCGGATGCGGCTTCGGGCATCGACAGGCCGCCGAAGAACCGCAACTTCACGAGTTCGGCCTTTCGGGGCTCCTCCGTCGCGAAGCGCGTGAGGGCCTCGTCGACCGCGAGCAGATCGTCGGTCGACTCAGCGACCCGATGGAATTCTTCGAGGGCGACACGCTTCCGCCCACCCCCGTGTTTCTCCGCCGCCTTCCGGCGGGCGATGTCGACGAGGATGCGACGCATCGCCTCCGCCGCCGCCCCGAAGAAATGTCCGCGGCCTTTCCAGGACGCCGGCTCCTCCCCGCCCAGCAGGCGGAGATACGCTTCGTGCACGAGCGCCGTCGGCTGCAGCGTGTGCCCCGGCGCTTCACGGGCCAGTTTCTGAGCGGCCAGGGCCCGCATCTCGGCATACACGAGGGGCAAGAGCTGCTCGGCGGCCCGGGGATCACCCTGCTCGACCGCTGCCAGAACTCGTGTTACATGTGTCACGTGTGGAACCAAGGATAACTCGAGTTGCAGTCCCGTCCGCGCGCCGGGAAGACCGGTCTCATGCCCGACCTATTTAATCTAATAAATGATCTATCGTATAGCCGGTGTGAGTGAGCGACGTTCGACCGGCCGACCCGGTGGAGACGCGGCGCGAGCAGGCCGTGATGGCCTTCACTCGGCGGGTAGTCTACATGAAGAATGGAGCCGAGGTTAGGCCGAATGGAGTCGAAGTAGTGCCCCTTCCGGCTTCGTCACGCGGCGAGCCCTCACCCTCGGCGTGTCATAATTTCCCGAACTCGGTTAACACTGTGGTGTGACGAGCCCCTCGATCCTCGACGCGACGCGGCAGTGGACGCTGGCGGTGCCGGCCGTGTCGGCGTTCGTCACGTCCCTGGTCCGCAACTTCGCCGACCGGGACGACATCCTCCAGAACACCGCCGTCGCCGTGATCGAGGCGTTCCCCCGTTACGACCCGGCTCGGCCGTTCGTCGGTTGGGCTATCGGCATCGCCCGGAACCAGGTGTACCTCCACCAGCGTCAGAAAGGGCGGGATCGGGTTGCGTTCGATTCCGACGCCGTGGACGCGCTCGGCAGGGCGTTCGCCGTAGACTCGCCGGACCGACGGCTCGACTTCCTGGCCGAGTGCGTCGGCGAACTGGACGAAAAGGCCCGCGAGCTGTGCCGGCTCCGCTACGCCGACGACCTGCCGCCGGCCGCGATCGGCGACCGGCTGCGGGCCGGGGCGAACGCAATCACCAAGGCGCTCCAGCGGGTGCGGGACCGGCTGCGCGAGTGCGTGGAGCGGAAGGCCGCGGCCGAGGGGGTGCGGGTATGACAACCGACCCCGACGCGCTCGTCGCCGGCTACCTCGACGGCACCCTGACCGCCGACGAGGAGGCCGCGCTCAACGACTGGGTGAAGGCCGACCCGGCCCACGCCGCCCGGTTCGCCGCCGCCGCCCGGGTCCACGACCGGCTCGGCGACGTGTTCCGCATGAGCCTCCCCGCGGCGACGCCGGCACCGGCCCGCCCCCGGGCGCGGCTGGCCCTCGGCGGGCTGATCGCGGCCCTCGCCGCCGCCCTCCTCCTGGCGGTCTGGCTGACGCCGACCCGCGTCACCGCCGCCGCCGAACTCGACCGACTGATCGCCAGTTCCGCGGGGGCCGGCGACCGGACGTACACGATCCGCACCCTCGACCCGGACCCGGAGGCGTGGGACGAGCGCCGGCAGACGATCGACGGGGCGACTCTCCACGTCCGCCCGCCCGAGCGGTATGTGCTGGTGCGACGGTTCCCCGACGGGCAGCCGTTCGTGACGGGGAGCGACGGCGCGCGGAGTTGGTCGGTCCCGCCGGCCGGGGCGGTCCGGGTGAGCGGCGACCCGCTCCGGTTCCGCGGCCCGGTCCCGGGCCACCAGCACGGCATCCCGTTCGCCGACCTGCGCGGCGATCTGGTGCAACTCCGCGACGCCTACGCGCTGACCGTCCTACCGCCCGACGCCGCCGGCCGGCGGGGGCTGCGGGCGGTGAAGCGGTCGAACGAGTTCCGCGGTCCGCGCGAGGTCGAGTTGTGGTACGACCCGGCAACCGGCGTGATCGAGCGGATGACGTTCGCCGGCCTCCCCCGCGCCCGCGGCGGCCCCGACCGGCTGGCGGTCGAACTCCGCGACACCGCCGAGCTGGGCGCCGACTTCTTCACCCCGACCCGCCACCACGCCCCGGACCGCCGGGTGATCGAGGAGGACTGACCGTGCCCGCCGCCCGCCCGGTTTCGGCCCTGCTTGCCGTGCTCGTGCTCGCGGCCCCCGCCCCCGCCCACTCGGGGGACGAGGACGACATCGTCTGGACGTGGACGCCGCCCGCGGCCGTCCTCGCGCCGCCGACCCCGGCCCCGCCGCCCGGCCCGAGCCCGGCGACGGCCGCGGCACTCCTCGCCGGGCTGGTCGCGCTGGCAGCCGGCCGGCACCTCCTCCGCCTCGGGGCGGTCGCGGCCGTGGTCGCGGCGGCGGGCGTTGCCGGAGTCACGGCCGCGGCCGCCCAGGACGCGCCGGCCCCGCCGGCCGTCCAGCGGGCGTTCGAGCCGTTCAAGGCGTCGCTCAAGTTCCGCACCGACGCCGACACCTTCTACGTCGAGTCGAACGGCCTCCCGGACCACCGGATGATGGTCGGCATTCGGGCGTGGCAGCAGCAGGTGCCCCTCCCGCAGAAGTACGCCGGGGCGAACGCCTGGCAGATCCCCCTCCGGCCGAAGGTCGCGGCGCGGCCTGTGTCGGCGAAGACGGCGCTGTTCCGCGGGGCGATCGCGCTGGCGGTCAACGGCGTCCCGATCTTCAACCCGATCAAGAACGACGGCCGCACCGACACCTTCCTCGCCGGCGAGCTCGACGAGTTCGGCGGGCACTGCGGCAAGGGCGACGACTACCACTACCACGTCGCCCCGATTCACCTGGAGAAGGTGGTGGGCAAGGGGAACCCGATCGGCTACGCGCTCGACGGCTACCCGCTGTACGGGTACACGGACGCGACCGGGAAGGAGCCGACGGACCTGGACGAGTTCAACGGCCGGACCGAGGCGGGCGGGTACCGCTACTACTCGACCCGCAAATACCCCTACGTCAACGGCGGGCTCCGCGGCGAGGTGACCGTCCGCGGCGACCAGGTGGACCCGCAGCCGCGGGCGACTTCGCCGCGGCCGGAGGGGCTGCCGCTGCGGGGGGCGAAGGTCACCGGCTTCGCCGCCGACGGCGACAGCCGCACCCTCACCTACGACCTGAACGGCAAGGCGCACTCCGTCCGCTACGCCCCGGCGGCCGGCGGTGGGTGGAGATTCGTGTTCACCGACGGCGACGGGAAGCAGACGACCGAGACGTACACGGAGCGGAAGGGGAAGGGCGGCAAGGGCGGCCCGGAGCCGAAGAAGAAGGACGACCCGCCGCCGAAGAAGAAGGGCGACAACCCGCCGCCCCCGAAGACGGACGACGGCCTGCCGCCGAAGGCCGACGTCGCCCCGCCGCCGGCCGCGAAGGGCGGGCTCACGCTCACCAGCCCGGCCTTCGCGGCGGGTGGCAAGTACCCGGTCGAGTTCACCGGCGACGGGGCCGGCGTGTCCCCCCCGCTGAAGTGGTCCGGCGCCCCGGCCGGCACCAAGTGTTTCGCCCTCTCCCTCTGGCACCGGCCGAAGGGCGACCCGAACGAGGTGAAGTCGTACTGGGTGATCTCGCACATCCCGGCCGACGTGGCGGCGCTGGAGAAGGCGGTGAAGAGCGTCGGCCGCGTCGGGCTGAACGACAAGAAGCAGGCCGGGTACGACCCGATGAAGTCGAAGGGCCCGGGGGTGAAGGAGTACCACATCACCCTGTACGCGCTCTCCGCCGAGCCGACGCTCCCCGACCGGTTTACCCGCGCCGATCTGCTCCGGGCGGTCCGCGACATCACGCTCGCCGAAGCGACCCTCACCTACACCTACGAGCGGCCGTCGCCGCCCACGGAGGCCCGCCCGTGACCCCGCCGACCGACCGCCGCGCCTTCCTCTGGGCCGCCGCCGCGACCGCCGGCGCGACCCTTCTGCCGGAGGCCGCCGAGGCGCAGCAACCGAAGGGGCCGCGCGGCGGGCCGTACGTCCTGCCCACCGACCTCGCCGCGTTCAACGCCGTGTCGGTGATTCTCGGCCGGGCCGGCGACACCGACGTGACCGCCAGCCTCGTCGCCCGGGAGCGGACCGAGGCGTACCTCGAGTACGGCACCGAGCCGGGCCGGTACGGGACGAAGTCGCGGACCGTCACGCTCGCCGCGACCGAGCCGGTCGAACTGGCCGTGACCGAGCTGCGGCCCGGGACGGCGTACCACTACCGCCTCCACACCCGGAAGTCGGGCGAGGGGGCGTTCGCGGCGCGGGCCGAGGCGCGGTTCCACACCCGCCGCCCGCCGGGGCAGCGGTTCACCTTCTGCGTGCAGGGCGACTCGCACCCCGAGCGGGCGCAGATGAGCGAGCCGAACCTCTACGCCCGCACCATCCGCCGGGCCGCGGCCGACAACCCGGACCTGTACGTCTGCATGGGCGACGACTTCAGTGTGGACACGGTCCGCACCGTCAGCCCCGAGACGCTGACCGCCCCGTACCTCCTCCAGCGGCCGTTCCTCGGGCTCGTCGCGCAGTCGGCGTCGCTCTACCTGGTGAACGGCAACCACGAGCAGGCGTCGCGGTTCAACTTCAACCAGACGGACGAGCGGAAGCGCGTGGCCGTCGGCGTGCAGACCGCGCGGAACAAGTACTACCCGATGCCCGCCCCCGGCGGCATCTACACCGGCGACGCGGCCGAGCTGGATGGCATCGGCAAGCTCCGCGACTACTTCGCCTGGACGTGGGGCGACGCGCTGTTCGTGGTGCTCGACAACTACTGGCACTCGCCGGCGCTGGTGGACAACGGGTTCCACGGCGGGGGCGGGAAGAAGGACGACGACAAGAAGAACCGCGACTTGTGGGGCGTCACCATCGGCGACGAGCAGTACCGCTGGTTCAAGCGGACGCTCGAAACCAGCACCGCCCAGTACAAGTTCGTGTTCGCCCACCACGTCATGGGCACCGGCCGCGGCGGGGTCGAGGCGTCGGAGCTGTTCGAGTGGGGCGGCGGCACCCGCGGGAAGGGGGGGAACGACGAGTTCCGCCGCCGGCGGCCCAGGTGGGAGCTGCCGATTCACCAGCTGATGGCCTGGCACAAGGTAAGCGCGTTCTTCCAGGGGCACGACCACCTGTACTGCCGGCAGGAACGCGACGGCGTCGTGTACCAGGAGGTGCCGCTGCCGGCGGACCACGGGTACTCGACATACAACGCCGCCGCCTACACGTCCGGCATCAAGCACGCGAACGCCGGCTATCTACGGGTAACGGTCGGGCCGGACGAGGCGGCGGTCGAGTACGTCCGCTGCTACCTGCCGAAGGACGAGACGGCCACCCAGCGGACGGGCGACGTCGCCCACCGCTACACGATCCGCCCCCGCACCTGACCCCGAGGCCCCCGTGCGCGTCCTGCCGTTCTGTGCCGCGGTTGCGGCCGCAGTCGTCGTTTCCGCCGCGGTCGGGCCGCCGGCCGCCGTCGCCCAGAAGGGGAAAGAGAAGACCGGCGGCCCGGTCCACGTGTTCTCCGGGTCGCCGCCGAACGCCGGGCCGTTCGACGTGATCCTCGGCCGCCCGACCGACAAGGCCGTCACCGCGAGCGTGATGGCGTACCAGCCGGCCGAGGCGTTCCTCTCCTACGGCCCCGACGCGGGCACCCACCCGCACAAGACGCCCGTCCGCACCCTCGCGGCGGTCGCGCCGGTCGAGTTCGTGCTCGCTGACCTGCCGCCGAACGCCCGCGTCTTCTACCGCCTCCACACCCGCGCGCCCGGCGGCGCGTTCGCCCCCGGCGAGGAGCGGTCGTTCCACACCGCCCGCCCGCCGGGCTCGGCGTTCCACTTCACCCTCCAGGCCGACTCGCACCTCGACGCGCAAACCCGCCCGGCGGTGTACGAGCGGACGCTCGCCAACTGCCTCGCCGGCGGCACCGACTTCCACGTGGACCTCGGCGACACGTTCATGACGGACAAGTACCCGAAGCACACCGACGCGCTGCCGCAGTACGTCGCCCAGCGGTACTACTTCGGCCGCCTCGCCCACTCGGCCCCGCTGTTCCTCGTGCTCGGCAACCACGACGGCGAGCGGCTCGACCGCGAGGACGGCACGCCGGAGAGCATGCCCGTGTGGTCGGCGCTCGCCCGGAAGAAGCTGTTCCCGAACCCCCGGCCGGACGGCTTCTACACCGGCAACGCCACCGCCCGGAAGCACGTCGGCTCGCCGGACAACTACTACGCCTGGGAGTGGGGCGACGCGCTGCTCGTCGCCCTCGACCCGTTCTCGACCACCGGCCGCACCCGCGGAAAGAACAAGACGCCCGAGGGGAACTGGGCGCGGACGCTCGGGAAGGAGCAGTACGACTGGCTGGCGACGACGCTGGCCGGGTCGAAGGCCCGCCACAAGTTCGTGTTCATCCACCACCTCGTCGGCGGGCTGGACGCCTCGGCCCGCGGCGGGGCCGAGGCGGCGGGGCTGTACGAGTGGGGCGGCAAGGGGAAGGACGGCCGCGACGCCTTCCGGGAGCAGCGGCCCGGCTGGCCGGCCCCGATCCACCAGCTGCTCGCGACGCACAAGGTGTCGGCCGTGTTCCACGGGCACGACCACTTCTACGCCTTCCAGGAGCTCGACGGCGTGGCCTACGTGATGGTGCCGCAGCCGGGCCACCCCGGCGGAGAGAAGTTGCGAAACGCCGACGAGTACGGCTACGTCCGCGGCACGTTCCTGCCGCCGGCCGGGCACGTGCGGGTCACCGTCGGGCTGGGACCGGCCCGGGTCGAGTACGTCCGCACGTGGCTGCCGTCGGCCGAGACGGGTGACCGCCGCAACGGTGAGATCGTGCACCGAGTCCCCGTCGGCGGCTGATCGGCGACTGGCTCCCGCACCCTGGGACATTGACGCCATAGGCCCAGCGGAGTCGCGTTCGTCAGAGCCGTCGTTCCGGTAGACCGTCATCCGGCCAGCACCGGTCACGACTGTTCATGCTTGCGGAGGAGGACGGACTCGGCCGCGTCTCTATTCTGTTAGGTGATTAGCAAAATTCTAGGGCAGCAGATAGGCTGCTGCCATGACCCTCGAAGAGTACGAACGGCATCTGATCGGTCAGCTTTGTTGGTGGTGCCACCGGGCCACCCACGGGAGCTCCGGGCGGCAGCGGCAGTGCCCCGGGTGTCGGGCCAAGTGGAGCTACCACCGGCGCAAGGCGGAGTGGGAGTTGCTCCGCGCGTTCGCCCTCCGCACGACCGCCCACCACGCCGCCCGGGTGGTCCGGTGCAGCTACCCGACGGCCTACGCCGCGTACACCCGGTTCCGCCTCACCCTCCAGGCCGTGACCGACGACGAGAAGCGACCGCTGCTCGGCGAGCTGGAGCTCGACGAGTCGTACTTCGGGGGCAAGCGGAAGGGGAAGCGGGGCCGCGGGGCGGGCGGGAAGGTCGCGGTGTTCGGCATCCTGGAGCGGGCCGGGCGGGTGTACACGGTGGCCGTCCCGGACTGCAAGAAGGAGACCCTGATGGCCAAGATCGAGGCGGCCACGGTCAAGGGGTCGGTGTTCTACACCGACGAGTTCACCAGCTACAACGATGTCCAGCGGCACGGCAAGCACGTCCCGGTCAACCACCAGGAGGCGTTCGCCGTGGGGCGGGCGCACATCAACGGGATCGAGGGGTTCTGGAGTTTCGCCAAGCGGCTGTACCGGCACGTCCACGGGGTGGACTCGGGGAACTTCCCGCTGTACCTGGCCGAGTACGAGTTCCGGTACAACCACCGCGGGGAACATCTGATGGACCTCCTGTACGACCGCATGATCCGGCCCACCATTCCGACCCAAACTGTGCCCTAGAATTTTGCTAATCACCTTCTGTTAACCGCCGGAGTGTGGTCAGGCTCTCCGGAAGGTGTTATCAGGACGAGCTTGATTTCGACGCCCGACCCGCCAGTTAACAGGCGCGAGTGACCTACATTTCTAGTCGTTTCGTCGTTTCGCCCCTCTCAGCCTGTTCTCAAGGAACACTCCGTCGAGATCGTTAAGCGTTGGGTCCCGGCTCCGCCGATTGAGCGCGAGAACCCCGGCGGGACCGATGCGACGCACGGCCCGCTCACGTCCCGGTCCCTCCTTTCCCGCTCACGTCCCGGTCGGTGCCGTCGGCTCCTGCCGGTATCCCAACTCGCCCGCCCGTCGCGCCAACCCCTTGACGACCAGCGCCCGGTAGGCCGCCTCGTACTCCTCGGCGTCCCGCCGCACGTACTGCTCGCCGTACCGCAGCAGCCGGTACACCCGCTCCGCCAACTTCCGCGCCGTTGGCAGGATCGCGTTCGGTGCGCCGGCCCACGCCTGCACCCGCCGGTAGAACGCGCCCAGCGCGTTCTTGGCGTGGTGGCAGCCCCGCACCGCCTGGCGTAACGCACTCCCCGCCCGGTTGGCCCCGCGCCGCACGCCCCGGCTCCTGATCCGCCCGGCCGAGCCCCGGTGCTGCGGGCACAGGCCCAGCCAGCTCGTGAAGTGCTTGACCGAACAGGTTACAACCGGCGTTCCGAGGGAGGTTGGTGTTTAGCGTTTATCCTGGCTCTCCCGCAGAGTTGGTGGGTGACGGGCGTACAATTTTCGCTGCTATCACCTGCGATTCCCGCTCGGCAGGCTGCCGAAGGTCGTCATGGACGCCGCGTTCCTCCAGACCCTTCTGCCGGCCGACGCCGGCGTCCGCATCACCGATGTCGCCATCGATCCGGCCGGGGTGGCGGTGCGACTCGCCACAACCGCGGGCGCCGCACCCTGTCCGCGGTGCCGGTCGGCGTCCACCGCCGTCCACGGCCGCTATCGCCGCACCCTCTCCGATCGCTCGTGCCTCGGCCGGACGGTTCGCTTGCTCGTCACCGCCCGCAAGTTCGTCTGCCGCCGGGCCGACTGCCCGCGGCGGGTGTTCTGCGAGCGGTTGCCGGAGTTGACCGCCCCGCACGCCCACACCACCGGCGAACTGGCCGTTGCCCACCGCCAGATCGGCCTGGCCCTGGGCGGGGAGGCCGGCGCACGCCTGGCCGCCGAACTCGGCCTGCCGACCAGCCCGGACACCATCCTCCGGCGGGTCAAGTACGCCCCGGACGAGCCGGCGCCGCGGCCGCGGTACGTCGGCGTCGACGACTGGGCCACGCGCAAGGGGCACTCATACGGCACCATCCTCATCGACCTCGAACGCGGGACCGTGATCGACCTGCTGCCCGGCCGCGACGGCGAGGCGTTGCGGGTGTGGCTGGCGGCCAACCCGCAGGTGGAGGTGATCACCCGCGACCGCTGGCCGGCCTACATCCAGACCGCCACCGCCGCCGCGCCCCAGGCCAAGCAGGTGGCCGACCGGTTCCACCTGCTGCGGAACGTGCGGGAGGCGGTGGAGAAGATCCTCTCCCGCGTCGGCCCGGAGGTCCGCGCCGCCAACGCGGCGGTGAACAACCCGACCGCTCCCACGGCAAACGCGCCGACCACCGAACCGCCGACCCTTCCGGCCTCGACCGCGGAGGAGGCCGAGGTCACGCCGCCCCCGGAACCGGAGGCGAGTCCCACGACGGCGGCGGAGCGACGCCGGGCGGAGAAGCGGCGGGAGCGGGAGGAGCGGTTCCGACGGGTGAAGGCGTTGCTGGCCGAGGGCGTGTCGTGTCGGGAGGCGGCGCGGCAGTTGGGTTTGGACGTCAAGGTGGTGTTCCGGTACCGGCGACTGGACCGCTGCCCGGACTGGTGCCCCGGTCGCCCGACCGTGACCACCCTCGACCCGTTCGCCGTGTTCATCGCCGAGTGGGTGGCGGCCGGGAACCGCACCATCAGCGACCTGTACCGGGCGTTGCAGGGGAAGGGCTACACGGGCGGGTACGACGCGGTCCGCCGGTATCTGATCCGGTTGACCGGCCGTAGCGTCCGTGCGGGGCGGCGGGATGCGAACACGCGACCGCCGGGGCGAAAGACGCCGTCGGCGCGCCGGTTGTCGTTCCGGGTGGTGAACCCGAAAGAGGACAGTCACTCGACCCGGGTGCTGAAGCACCTCCGCGAGCGGAATGCGGCGGTTCATGCGGCGGTGGGGGCCGCCGAGGAGCTGATGGCGATGATCCGTCAGAAGCAGGCGACGACGTTGGCCGATTGGGCGGCGAAGGTGGTCGTGTTGGGCGATCCCGACTTGAGGAACCTGGCGGACAGCTTGCTCACGGACGCGGCGGCCGTGCAGGCGGCGATGACGGAGCCGTGGAGCAATGGCCAAGTGGAAGGCCAAGTCGGCCGACTGAAGGGGATCAAACGGCAAATGTTCGGCCGGGCCGGGATGAAACTGCTCCGGGCTCGAGTGCGACACAAGGGGTGACCAACCCCGCCGAAATCGAAATGCCTCGGCGCCCGAGAGGAAAGACCTCCACCAACTCTGCGGGAGAGCCTGGATCGTGCTAATCACCAACTGCTTGACCAAGACGTCGTTGAGCACGAAGTGGAACAGGGGATAGGGGCTCCGCTGGGCGGGGCGCACCTCCCGACGTGGTGGGGGAGGCCGGTTCCGCGGAGGATATCTTCGATCGACCGGCCATCGCCGAAGACGAGCTGTGGGCCGCACACGACCCGGCAGTCCCACCCGTGGGCGGAAAGGTCTTCAAGCAGATCGCGGGCGGCGAGGGCGGCCCCGTTGGCGTGGTCGAGGTAGGTGTGGTACAACGCGAATAGGAGCGGCGGGTTCGTCCCCCGGGTCGCCAGCGCCGCAGGGGTCGTAGGGAGGGCGGCGCCGGTGGGCGGGTGCGGGCGAGGCTGGTCGGGGCGGACGTGGTAGAGGCCGCTATTGTGGGAGAAGGCCAGGAACCGGGCGCCGGACCCCGACGAACCGCCGCCGCAGGTCGCTGTCCTCGTCCCACCCGCGGTGCCGGCCGAGGGTTTCGTCGAACAATCCGGCGCAGGCAAGGAGGTCGCGGCGGTGGACGACCCCGAGAGGGAGGCCGCTCGTCTCGGCTTCGACGGCGTGGAGGTGGGCGGCCGGGGCTTGGTGGACGCTGGCGGCAACGCCCTGCTCCGCGTCGCCGGGAACCGGGACGTCACTACCCTCACGTCGTTCCCGTCGCGGGACGACGGCTGCAAGACCGACTCGGTGCCGAACTGAGTTGCCGTCGGCCCTGACATGGGATCGTGAAATCCCGCCGGCACGGGCGGCGGGCGCCCTGCAGAGCATCTTTTTTGCCCCGACCTCGGATTTCCGGTCCGACCTGACCGGGTCTCGGGCAATTCAGCAATATCGGCATAATCCGCACGCGGACCGACCGGCTCGTCCGCCCGGTTCTCACGCCCGTGGCTCCCGCCGCGGCCGGACCTTCGTTGACTCCGCCCCTCACCGAACCGACCCCGAGGCCGCCCATGCGCACCCGCCGCCCGATCCGTCGCCGACCGTCACTCCTCTGCGAGGCGCTCGAAGACCGGAGCCTGTTCGACGTCGGGCTCGCCGGCGCCCTCCGGGCTGGTGCACTTGGGCAGGCCCTCCAGCAGAAGCCGGGTATCCCCGTCGGCGCGGCGGCAGAGTTGGCGGACCCGCACGCCGTCCTGAAACCGACCGCCCAGGGCGGCGCGCAGGACGGGTCGGTCCCGACCTCCTGGCTCGGCGACACACGGCAGGTCGTCCCCGGCAGCTGGGCGGTGCGGGTCGACGGCTCCACGCCGCCCGCCGTACTCCAGTCGGCCCTGACCGGAATGTTCCCGGGCGCGAGTGTCGCACCCGCCGACGGGCTGGCGAACTGGTACGAGCTCAGCGTGCCGGGGGCCGCGACCTCGGGGGCGATCGTGTCCGCCCTGAGTCGGGTGACCACGGTCGGCGTCATCCAGCCCGAATTCGCCGACTACCACACCTCGATGGTGCCGAACGATCCGCTCTTCCGCTACCAGGATCACCTTCACAACACCGGCTACAACGGCGGCGTTCCGGACGCCGACATCGACGCGCCGGAGACCTGGGGCCAGACCGGCCCGTACCGCGGCGGCACCGACGTCCTCGTGGCCGTCGTCGATACCGGCGTCGATTACACGCACCCGGACCTGTACCGCAACATCTGGCTCAACCAGGACGAGATCCCGGGCTTCGTGACCGCGACCGACACCGACGGCGACAGCCGGATCACCTTCTGGGACCTCAACGACCCGGCGAACGCAGGCCTCGTCAACGACTTCAACGGCAACGGGTACATCGACGCCGGCGACATCCTCCTGCCCGTCGCCGACGGCGGCTGGATGGACGGCATCGACGGCGGCGCCAACGGCTACACCGATGACCTGATCGGCTGGGACTTCACGGCCGCCGACAGCGACCCGGCGGACGAGAACGGCCACGGCACCCACGTCGCCGGCATTCTGGGCGCGACGGGCAACGACAGCTACGGCGTCAGCGGCGTGCTGTGGAAGACGCAGATCGCGGTCGTCCGCGGCCTTGACGCCGACGGGTTCGGCAGCGACTTCGACCTCGCGGCCGCCCTGGGCTACTCCGTGGGCACCGGCGCCCGCGTGACCAACACGAGCTGGGGCGGCGCGTACTCGACCCTGATCGACGACGCGGTCGTCGCGGCGGGCGCCAGCGGGACCCTGATCGCCGCCGCCGCCGGGAACGACGTCAACGACAACGACGCCTTCCCCGACTATTCGTACCCGGCCTCGCTGCCCTACGACAACGTGATCTCGGTCGGCGCCACGGACAACACTGACTACCCGGCGTACTTCACGAACTACGGCGCGACGTCCGTGGACCTGGCCGCGCCCGGTGTCTTCGTCCTGAGCACGGTGCCGACGTGGTGGTACGGGCAGGACTCGTCGTGGGAGTACTTCGACGGCACGTCGATGGCCGCCCCGCAGGTCGCGGGGGCCGCGGCGCTCCTCTGGTCCGCCTCCCCGGGCGCGAGCCTCGCCGACATCCGCGCGGCCATCCTCGGCGGCGTTGACCTGTTGCCCGACCTCGACCCGTCGAGCGGCTTCGCCCCCATGGCCACGGGCGGCCGGTTGGACCTCTTCGGCGCTTTCCAGCAACTCAACGCCGACAAGCTGATCGTGCTTTCGAGCACGCCGGGGGACGGGGTCACGGTGACCGGCCCGCGGCCGACCGCGTATACGCTGACGTTCAACGGACCGGTCCAGCTCTCGGCCAACCCGGCCGACCTGCAGGCCGGCGACTTCTCGGTGAACGGCGCCCCGGCCACCGGCGTGTCGCTCTCCCCCGACGGGCTGACAGCCACCTTCACCTTCGCCGTCGAGCCGATCGGCCCCGAGGGGCTGCAGTCGATGACGCTCGCCCCGGGCTCCGTGCGGCGGGCAGACACGCTCGGCACGACCCCCGGGGGATACGAGGCCGTCTTCCGCTACGACAGCGTACCCCTGACTGTGACCGGCACGAGCCCGGCCCCGGGCAGCGTCCTGAACGTGAACACGACCTACACGATGCGTGTCTACTTCAACGAGCCGTTCGACCCGTCGAGCCTCACGTTCTTCTACGCGTCAAGTCCCACCGGCTTCTCCGCCGCAGCTCCGACGCCGGTGGCGGGCAACACGGCCGCGGATATCACGTTTAACACCGGCAGTCTCGAAGGCAATCTCACGGTCTACGTCTTCTCGGAATCGCTGACCGACGTGTACGGCAACCCGAATCCGACGACGTTTACCGGCTCGTACTCGATCGACGTCGGCACCCGGCCCTATCCGGTGCCGTTGGCCAGCATCCAGCCGCTGGGCTCGATGATCGCCTACAACCAGTCGATCACCGGGTTAATCAACCCCGGCATCCCCGGCGGCGACACGGATGACTTCACGATCACCCTGGACGGCGGCCAGACGGTGGCGTTGCAGCTCTTCAACGTCGCCCCGGGGTTGCGCGGCCGGGTGCAGGTCTACAGCCCGACGAACGTGCTCCTCGCGTCGATGGACGCGGCGACCCCGGGTCAGCGGCTCGTGCTGCAATCCGTGCCGGCGGCGACGAGCGGCGTGTACACGATTCGCGTCGCCGGGCTCGGCGGCACGACCGGGAACTACACCCTGTTCGCGGCGCTGAACGTGGACATCGAGGAGGAAGGCCGGCTACCAGGTGTGTCGAACAACACGCCGGCGACGGCCCAGTCGATCAACGGGGCGTTCGTTTCGCTCTCGACGGACCTCGCCCGGGGTTCGCGCGGTGCTATTTCCGGGGCGACCGACGGCACGCAGTACTACGGCGCCGCCTCCGCCGCGTACGCGTTCGAGGACATCTCGACCTCGCCGACGGCGAACACCGGCTTCAGCTTCGCCGCGGATGACTCCACCTTCGGGATCGCGCTGCCGGCCGGCGATTCCTTCACCTTCTACGGCACGGCGTACACCTCGCTGTACGTCAGTTCGAACGGGCTCATCACGTTCGGCAGCGCGAATGCCAGCCTCAGCAACAGCAACCTGAGTTCGTCCCCGCCGCAGGCGGCCATCGCGGCCTTCTGGCGCGACCTCGTCGTGTGGGGCGACAGCACGTCCAACGTGTTCTGGGAGGTCCGCGGCTCCGGCGCCAGCCGGCGTCTTGTCGTGCAGTGGAACGAGGCGGTGCCCTACGGTGCATTCGCCGGCGACCTCACCTTCGAGGCCGTGCTGAACCTGGCCAACGGGTCGATCGACTTCCACTACGCCAGCCTCGACGAGGGTTGGGGGCCGAGCAGCGCTGCCGGCTTCGGCACGGTCGGCGTGAAGGGGGCGAACCCGGACGCCAACCCGACGCTGGTTTCGTTCAACTCCCCCGGCTCGCTCGTCGGCGACGGCAAGGCTGTGCGGATCGCGCCGGTCGCTCCCGTCGTCGACTACGACTACTACTCGTTCACGGCGAAGGCGGGCGAGCGGGTCGGGCTCGCACTGGGCAGCTTCACCAGCGGGACGCCGTTCGGCCTGGAACTCGTCGGCCCGAACGGCACCACGGTGCTGGCGAGCGGGGTGGGTGGCGCGGCGAACGTCGCCAGCTCGATCAGCGGCGTGACCGTCGCGGCGGACGGCACGTACTTCGCCCGCGTTCGCGGGCCGGCCGGGGCCGGGTACAACGTCGTCGTCACCCGCGACGTGCTGTTCGGGCTCGAACCGAACAACTCCGCCACGACGGCGCAACCGCTGTCCGGCGCGAAGGGCGCCCTCGGGTACCTCGAACCGACCCCGGCGCTCACCGCCGCCGACTCGGGTTGGTACACCCAAGCCGGCTTCCACGATCCCTCGAACACGAACTTCCTGGTCGGCCTTTACACGTTCGCGTCCACCAACGAGTACCGGGACTGGTTCCTCTTCAATGTCCCGGTGCTGCCCGGGCCGGTCGCGTCCGCCCGGATCGAGATCTTCAACCCCTCGTCTCCCAACGGGTACCAGAGCCCCGACGCGACCGAGACGTACACCCTCTTCGACGTGACCACGTCGATCGCCTCGCTCACGGGCGGCACCGCCGGCGTTGCCGGGTTCGCCGACCTCGGCAGCGGCGTCTCTTACGGCTCGGTGACGGTGAGCGCGGCCAGCAACGGAACGCTCGTCGTGATCAGCCTGAACGCGGCCGGCCTGGCCGCGGTCGCCGCCGCGCAGGGCGGCCAGTTCGCCGTCGGGGGCGCCCTGACCACCATCTCCGGGGCGGCGAACCAATTCCTGTTCGGCGGCACGAATTCCGGCGTCACCCGGCAACTCGTGATCGAGACGACCGCGCCGTCGGACTGGTACTCGGTCACGCTCGCCGGCGACCAGACGGCGCTGCAGGTCGAGACGCGCACCCCGGCGGACGGGGTCGGGCAGTTCGTCAACACGCTGAACCCGCGGGTCGCCGTCTTCGACTCGACCGGCACCACCCTGCTGGCGACCGGCACGGTCCTCGCCGACGGCCGCAACGAGCGCATCCTGCTGCAAGGGCTGACGCCGGGCGGTACGTACATGGTCCGCGTCGCGTCCGAGGGCGGCACGGTCGGCGAGTACTTCGTCTCGGCCACGCCGCTGCGGGTGCCGGCCGTCACGACGCGGGTGGACGACGGCCGTAATGACGACGATGACGACGATGGCCACGATTGTGGCGACAACGGCGACAACGGCAGCTTCCACATCCCCAGCGCGAGGCACAACGGCTGGACCACCGTCACCGGGGCGGGCTGGCGGAACGACTACACGGTCCACACGTACGGCGTGAGTCAGACGCCGAACAACGCGGCCGTGTGGGAGATCCGGGCCACGTCGTCCAGCCCGGAGCTCTTCGTGACGTGGGTGCCGCGACCGACGAACGCCACCAACGCCACGTACCAGATCTTCAAGGGCTCGAAACTCCTTGCCACGGTGGTGGTGAACCAGCGCGAGCTTCCCAACGACGGCATCCTGTTCGGGAACACCTACGTGGAGAGCCTCGGCAAGTTCACCGGCATCCCCGTGAACAGCATGTTGAAGGTGAAGCTGTTGACCGTGGGCGCCAACGGCGACGTGGTGGCGGATGCCGTGTTCGACCCGCCGTCGGGCGGAATCGTCACCGCGACTGCCGCGGAAGAGCCGGTGCCGCTCGTCTTGGCGCCTGTCGCGGTCCGCGCGAAGGGTAACTGGCTCGCGCCCGAAGCACCGGTGGTCGTAACGACCGCCACGCCGCGGCCCGGTCGCCCGTCGCTCGCCCCGCAGCGGGCGGAAGAACTGCAACCCGTGACTCGAACGGCCATCCCGTCCGAGACCCCGGCGGGGAGGCAGTCTCAGAGGCTCTCACAGACGGACGCGGAGTGGATGCTGGGCGTGGAGCTGGAGGAGCCGGCCGCGTGGTGACGAGCCGCTACGGCCCCGGGGGATCGTCGGACCAGTCGAGGTTCATCTCCCGGAGTTGCTGGCGAATCAGCGCGAGGTCCCAGGCCCAGACACTCGGGGGTGCGACCCCGACGAGCCGCCGGCCGTCCGGCGAAAAGGCCAGGCTCGATAGTGAGCCGGGACTGTCCCACCTCAGGCACACCGCCGCGTCCGCGGTGCGGCGAATGACCACGTCGTCCTTGTCGCCGACGGCGAAGAGTTTACTGTCGGCCGAGAACGCCAGGGCGGACGTCCGACTCATGGGCAGGCGACTCTGCTCGAAGATTCGTGCCCACGTGTCCGTCCGCCACAAGGCGATGCCGCCGCGGCTGTAGTGCGCCAGGAAGCGGCCGTCGGGACTGAAGAGGAGCCGGTCGCTCGCGGTCGAGGCGAGCGTTTGCAGGAGCCGGCCGGAGGGGTATTCCCAGACCTTGATCGTGTCCTCGCCCGCCGACTGTGCGGCGATCCATCGGCCGATCGGGTCGAGGGCGAACTGGTCGATGATGCCGAGATCGAGGAGGCGGGCTTTCGCCGGCTCCGCCGGTGGCCAGAGGTGAAGACCCGGCATTGAGCCGGCCCGGACCACACGGGTTCGCTGTAAGTCCTCTTCCGAAACGAGCAGGCCGGTGGACCTACTCTGGGCGGGCTGGTACGCGCGGAGGGCGACGACGCCGTTGGCCGGCCAGTACTGGAAAGTCGTCGGCGTCACCGCGGCCTTGGTCCCGGCCGGCACCCGGGTGAAGACGGCTTCGGGGCTTCCGGCCCGGGGTTGACGCAGCCGTACTTCGCCGGCGGCCGCGTCGAACGCCCACAGCGACTCCGTGGTCGGCAGGAAGGCCTGATACCCGGGCGGGAAGTCGCACGAATCGCCGACTCGGAAGTCCGTCAGCGACCAGGGCGAAACGGTCGTCGCTTTCCCGCCCCCGGTGATGTAGCAGGTCCGGCCGTCCTGGCTGATCGTGGCGTTCCACCCGGTCACGTGCGCCCGCGACAGGCGGTGTACTTCCGCCGGCCGGACCACCCGACTCACGATCTGACCCTGCCAGCCGATGGACCGGCCGTCGTTGGCGAATACGCACCCTGGGCGGGCGAGTCCGATCGAGCCCAGGTTGCCGATGTTGAGCCGTGGTACGGATCGGGCCGTCAGGTCCGTCACCACGGCCAACTCGTCCGGTGCCACCAGAATCAGGGTCCGGGGAAAGCTGTTGATCAACAGCAGGTCGTCCTCGGGCGTGAAGTCGTTCAGGCGGATCGCGTGCCGGCGGCCGATCACGACGGCGCCGTGATGCTGCGGCGGGCCATTCGGGAGCACGCTCCGGCGCCAAAGCGTGACAAGCCCCTCCGACGAGGCCGCAAGCCAGTAGCCGGTCCGCGACCACAAGAGATCGAGCCCGACTCCGACGACTGGCAAGTCGCCGACCACGCGGCCCGTGAGCAGGTCGCAGACGCGGATGACCGACGACGGCTCCGGGAGGCTCATCGCCAGTTCGACGTTGTTTGGGGCCAGCGCGAGTGTGACCGGTCGCCGCTTCGAATCCGGTTCCCACGCCGCCGCCTGCTTGCCCGCCTTGAGGTCGTAGACGTGGATTTTCCGGTCGGTCTCCTCGGCGACGAAGTACGCCGAGTCCGCCGACCAGGTGACGAGATTGCCCTGCCGAGGTCGGCTCGTCGTCGTCAGCACGACCTTCCGTGCCGTCCGGTCCCAGATGAGTCCGTGCGCCTTGTCGAACGCGAACGCATACCGCCCGTCCGGGCTGACGGCGAAGTTCCGCACGGCGGAGGCGTCGAACGGGATCGTCTCGAGAGCGTCCTTCCCCGGCTTGCGGCGCACGACCGCGGATTGGGAGTTGACGGCGTCGAGGTAGTCGAAGAAATGCGCCGCGAACTGGTCGCTCGGCGCCGGCACCGGCTCGATTTCCTCCCAATCGGTGAGCAGGAAGCTGGCCATCACGTCGTGGCTGAGTTCCTCGGACGCGCGGATGCCGGCGGCCTCGCGTAAGAGGGCCAGACTCCGCAGACGCTGGCCCGGTCGGCGGCTGAGGCGGACTGCGGCGGCCTGATCGATGAGCGACTGCCGCAAACGCTCCTGGGCCTCCCCGCGAGCCAAGCGTTCCGCCTTGAGGGCGGTGCTTTCCCGAGCCAGGGCCTTCTCCGTGTCTTTCTGCTTCGCCGCGATGGCCGCGTTACTCACGGCCAGGACCGTGATACTGACGACGGCCGCCAACGCCGCGGCCACACCGGTGACCGCCACGAGCGCGCTGTTTCGCCGGGCCCACTTCACCCCGCGCTGGGCCAGCGTCGGCCGGCGGGCCAGCACCGGGCGGCCGTCCAGGTAGCGACGCAAGTCCTCGGCCATCGCGGCCGCGGACTGGTACCGCTCGCGCGGGTCGGCTGCCATCGCCTTCTGCGCGATCGTCTCCAGGTCGAGGGGGATCGAGGAATCGACCGACCGCGGCGGCGGGGCGGCGGCGCGGGTCACCTGCTCGATCAGGTGCGGCCGGTCGGCGGCGTCGAACGCCGGCCGCAGGGTGAGCAGCTCGTACAGGGTCGCCCCGAGGGCGTACACGTCGCTGCGGCCGTCCGCCTCGCCGCGAAACCGCTCCGGAGCCATGTACCGCAGTGTGCCGACGAGGTCCCCGGTCCGGGTGAGGTCGTCGGAGTCGTCCGCCTTCGCCAGCCCGAAGTCGGCCACCCACAGCGTCCCGGCGTCGTCCACGAGCAAGTTCGACGGCTTGAGGTCGCGGTGCAGCACGCCCTGGGCGTGGGCGTGGGCGACGGCGTCCGCCGCCTGCGCGATCAGCTCCCCGGCCCGGCGGAAGTAGGTCGCCCCGGACGCCGACGGAAGGGTCGAGCTCGCATCGCCCGTACCGGCCGCCTGCACGACCGTGGACCCGGTCCGCCGCCTGCGAACGTCGGCGAGCACGTCAGCGAGGCTGCGGCCGCGGATGTACTGCATCGCGTAGAAGTGGGTGCCGCGGTCGGCGCCCACGCCGTAGACCGGGACGATGTTCGTGTGGTGCAGCCGCCCCGCCGTCCGCGCCTCCCGCCGGAACCGGTCGAGACGCTCGCTCGGGTCGTGAGCGCCGGCCGCAAGCACCTTGAGCGCCACCCGCCGGCCGAGCGTTTCCTGCACGGCCTCGTAAACCACACCCATCCCGCCGCGGCCGACCTCGCGGACGAGCCGGTACTCGCCGAGCCGTGCGCCGGTGCTCAGCGTGTCCGACGGCGACGCCTCCCCGGCCGCTTCCAGGGCGAGCAGGGCCGGGAACAGGCTGCGGATGCGGTCGGCC
Source organism: Gemmataceae bacterium (assembly GCA_046350095.1). GTDB lineage: Bacteria > Planctomycetota > Planctomycetia > Gemmatales > Gemmataceae > Urbifossiella. The sequence continues at coordinate 1,103,511 of JAXMBA010000003.1, read as the reverse complement.
AGTTCGGGGTGGCAGGCCGCGAACTCCTCGACGTCCGGCCGCTCGCCGCGGCGGTGCCGGGCCAGCAGCTCGTCGGCGAGCGGGTCGAGGGGGTCGGTGTTGGTCGCGGCGGACGTCACCGGTCACTCCAATCAGTCGAGCCGCAGCGGGCCGAGGATCACCGTCAGCCGCGTCACGGCCCGGAAGTACCGCTTGCCGGCCGCGGCCGGCGAGATGCCGAGCACCTTCGCCGCCTCCGTCGCGTTGAGTTGCTCGAAGTGGCGTAACGCGATCGCCTCCCGGTCGAGGGGGTCGAGTTCGGCCAGCGCCGCCCGGACCCGATCCCGCAACTCGGCCCGGGCGGCCGCTCTGTCAGGCGGGGTTGCCTCCCCGACGAGGTAGTCCGCGATGGCCACGCAACTGGCCTCGGGCGCCGCGTCGAGTCGCCGTGGGTCCTCCCGCGTTACCGCTCGAGCCTGGACGCCGAGGTGGTGGCGGTGGATCTTCGCCAGCCGGTGCCCCGTGACCAGCCGCAGCCACAGGTACGGTGAGACCGTCGGCTCCCGCACGTACCTGGGGAGGAGACCGAGGGCGTCGATGTAGGCTTCCTGGAGGACGTCCGACGGATCGACGCGCGCCCGCAGGCGGTCGTCGAGGCGGACGGCGACCATCCGCCGGAGCCGGGGTTGGGCGCGGTCGAGGAGCTGCCGCCAGGCGGCCGCGTCGCCGTCCGCGGCGCGCCGGGCGAGCACGGCGAGTTCGTCGGTGCCGTCGGGTAGGACCATGGCAGGGCGTCGCCGTCCGAACAATTCGTTGCGATGACTCGATTGGAGGGTTTCATGGTAATCGATCCCACTGTTGCCCGTCCACATATTCCCGCGTCCGGTCACCTCGCCCGACAGTGGTTACTCGACCCACCTTTCCGACCTGACACAACCTCGCCTACCTGTATCTGAAGGAGGGGCGGGTCGGGGAGGCCGAGGCGCTGTGGCAGGCGGCGGGCGGCGCTGATGTAGGTGCTGGCGAAGGCGGGGGCGGAGCCGGCCGAGCCCGAGCCGGTGACCCGGGCGGGGCTGGCGGCCGGCCCGGGGTATGGCCCGGCACGATCTCGGAGTGCTGTTGCGGGCGTTTTCGTTCCCCCGGGACAAGTGCTTCCAACGACGGGGATCACGTTGGGGCCGGGTGAGGGCGAGGCCTGCCCGCGCGAGTGCACCAATACCGCTCCCTCCGGAGCGAATGGTGAAAGGCAGGGCGAGACCGATTCCGGAGCGCGAACGGGCCGACCATGCCGCCAATCCGCCTCACCCTCGTGCTCGCGTCCGCCGGGTGGGTGTGTGTGACCGCGGCCGCCGCGGCCGTCGGCTCCCCATCCCCCATGCTCTTCTGGGCCGGCTTCGCCGTCACCCTCGCCCTCGCCGGGGCAAACCTGGTCGCCGCAACCGCCCACGGGACCGCGCCGGCCGCACGGGCGGCCCACGTGGCCCTCGCGCTGGGGGTGTATGCGACCGCCTTCCCCGCCGCCCATGCACTCCTCGGCCCCGGCCACTTCGACGCCCCGCCCGACGCCGGCCCGGCGGCCTGGGCGGCGTTCGCCGTGGCCCACCTCCTCCGGGCCGCCGACGCCCTCGACCTCGTCCGGGACTGGGGGGCGGTCCAGGCCGTCCGCCACACCAGCCCTACGGCCGCCGGACTGCTGGTCGGGTTCCACCTGATCGCCGGGGCGTTCGTCGTCGACGCGATCGGCCGGGCCGCCGGCCGCGCCCGCCGAACCCTCGTTGGGGACATGCCTCGGACGATGGCCGTCGTCCTCCTCTCCGTCTTCGCGCGGCTCGGGCTCGCAGCATGCGTGGCCGTCCCGCTGGGCATGGCCGTCGGCCAACTCCAGAATCCCGGGGCCCGCGTGTTCGACTGGCGGGCGGTTCCGCTGGCGGCCGCGGCGGCGGTCGCGTGCCTCGGACTGCTCCGGCTCGCCACCCGGCTGCGCGACCGCTCCAGGGTGGGGCCGGCGGACCCGGGGGACGCGTTGGGGGAACTCGGGGCCGACGCCGGCCGGCCACTGGCCCGGGCCGGGGCGGTCGTCCTCGCCCCGGCGTCGGTCGCTTTGCTGGTCGCGCTGGTGTCGATCACCGGGCTGGCGGCGAACGAGATCGGGGCGGCGGGGGTGGCGTGGTGGGCGGTGGACCAGGCCCTTCGGGGGGCGGACTTCGCCGACGTGATGCAACTGTTCGACCTCCGGGTCAGCGGCGGGCCGACTCTTCCGGCCGCCGTCCTCCCCGGGGTGTGTATCCGGGCCGCCGGGTCGGCGGTCGTCGGGGTCGCCGTCCACCGGCTGTGGCGGCTGGCCCGGCCGGCCCCGGTCCCGACGAGGTGAGACCTGCGTCCGGGCAGCCGTGGTCGCCACCAGGGCGACGTACGAGGGCACCGCGGAAGCGATGGTGCCGGGGAACCGCACTCGAGCCGCCGTGACGGCAATGACACGGTGTCGGGGGGCGAAACTGCCGGTCGCAGTGTTCCGGGGGCTGTGGCCCCACAAGCTGCGCTGATGCAAGTGCTGGAGAGTGCCGGGGCGGGGTCGGCCGAGCCGTCGCCGGCGACCCGGGCGGTGCCGTCTGCCGACCCGGGGCACGACCCGGCACGACCGCGGGGGGCGGCGGACGGTAGGGCGGTGGCCGAGGGCGGTATCGGTGTGAACCTGGGCCACGTTCGCCAGGACGCGGGCGTTACTCCGCTGCCCCGCCGGCCGGCGTGACGGGTCGGGCCCGCCGGAACGGCTGACGCTTCCAGTAGGTCAGGCTCCGCCACACCCACTCGAGCGGCCCGAACCGGAAGTGCCGCAGCCACAGCGGGCTGACCACCAGTTGCACCGCCCAGATGCCGACGGCGACGAAGTAGAGCTGGTAGTATTCCAGCTCGGCGTAGTAGTTCAGCCCGTACCCGAAAAAGACCAGCGTGCAGACGACCGACTGCATGACGTAGTTGGTGAACGCCATCTGCCCGACCGCCTCCAGGGCGCGGAACAGTCTCGTCGCGTAGCCGCCCCGGTACAGCAGGACGACCGCGGCGACGTGCGCCAGCACCAGCAGGATGCGCTGGAACGGGTAGATCAGGCCGGTCCACTCGACCGGCACCGCCTCCATGCGGGCGAGGCCGGCCTCCAGGTTCGGGTGGGTTACGGTGCCGTGGTAAAGGCTATACGCGGCCAGCGGCAGCCCGAGGCCGTAGCCGACGAGCATTGTCCGCAGGTAGTCGCTGGACGACCACCCGCCGGTCAGGAACCCCCACCGGTACATGGCGATGCCGAGCAGCATGAGCGCCAGCGAGTCCCAGATGCCCACGGGCACGAAGACGGTCTCGAACACCAGCGCCAGCGGCCGGACGTAGCTGGCCACGTCGGCGTAGCCCGACTTCATCTTGCGGGTGTTCTCGGCCACGTCCGCCCGACTCGGGATGAGCGACTTCTCGAGCTCCCGCCAGTCGGCCAGGGCCTTCATCTGGGCCTCGGTGAGCGGTCGGTGCTCGGCCTCCGCCGCCCGGGCGTCGACGTAGGCCAGCCGCTGCGTGCGGACGTACTGGTAGAAGGCCGTGCCGGTGCCGAAGTCGACGACCGCCACCAGCGGCACGCCGAGCGCCAGGTACTTCGGGCTGACGTTGCGGAGCAGGTACACCAGCATCCCGCACAGTCCGTACAGGTACAGGATGTCGCCGAGCCACAGGATCAGGTGGGCGTGGAGGAGGCCGAACAGCACGAGCCAGCCCATGCGGCGGTAGAACAGCCCGGTGACCCGCCGGCCGGCCAACTCCTTCTTGGTCACGAACAGCAGCACGCCGGCGCCGAAGATCATGCCGAACAGCGCCCGCATCTTCCCCTCGAACACCACGTCGACGACGGCGCGCACCCAGAAGTTGACGTTCCCCGGGTCGCTCTTGAACGACTCGGAGAAGTAGTTGGGCATGGCGAAGACGGGAATGTTCATCAGCAGGATGCCGAGCAGGGCGACGCCGCGGAGGGCGTCGAGGAGCCGGTCCCGCCGGGCCTCGGCCACCGGGCCGGCCGGCGTCGGGGGGCCGGCCTCGGCCGTCGGTTCGGGCATGGGGTGGATACCGCTGGGGCAGACGTGGGGCGGAGGACAGACACCTCCGACCGCAGAGTATTCGCCACCGAGAGGGCGGGCAAGGGGAATGGGATTGGCCTTGCCAGCGCCGAACGGCTGCGCCCACCGTCGCCGGCCGCACAGGAGAGCTGACGCTGCGAAATCCTTCATGCGGCCGGTGTCAGGTGCGGCGCTTCGGCTTTCACCGTGACGGACCCTTGGGACGGCACATCAGCGACCGGTTCAGCCGGACGCCGCGGGACGGACTTCGGCCTCAAGGCCCGAACCGCGGGCCGGTCGAGCCGTCCTTGGCGACCCGAGCGGTGTCGGCGTCGACCTGGGGCGCGGCCCGGCATGACCTCGGGGTGCTGTTGTGGACGAGCGGGCGGTGGCCCGAGGGCGGCAGCAATACTCGCCTTGCTGCACCGCCAAGCAAGCGCGGGCCGGATCACCCGGCCCTCCGCCATCGAAGCACGATGTGGCCTGCCTCGCATGTCATTCCCGGCTCCCCGGTTCGCGCTTGCATCGGGAATTGTGCGCCTGTAAGTTCCCACTTATCTGGCCCCGACGTATCGTCCATTCTCGCGGGAGCCTCCGTGGCCCGGCTGCTCTACCTCCCTGTGCCACTCGTCGGTCTCCTCCTGCTTGTGTCGGCGGTGAACTTGGTGGGGTAGCCGCCCGGAGGTGCCTCGACGAACGCGGTTCGTGTGCAGGACGGCGTTTATGCCTTCCACTACGACTCGTCCGTAACCCAATCGCCTGACAAGTCGCGTTTCCTCTTCACCTGGCTCATCGTGGCCACGACGCCGCGGAAGCTGTGGGTCGATTGGAAGGACACCGGCGTCCGGGGGTGGACCAATTCGGAGGGCCTGATCCAGGGAGGGCTCGAGTGGCCGACCAAGGAGAATGAGGCGAAGCGTACTGTACTCTGGTTCGGCGCGGCACCCAAAAAGACGGACTCGACCTACCGCCCTCCCGTACCGCCCGCAAGTCGTTCAAGATCGACCTCGACCGCGCCGGCGGCGCGGGCCGGTTCGCGGGTACGAAGTCGATCAACCTCCACTGCGAGGTGACCGACCCGTCGCGGTGCCGCGAGGTGCTCGGGTACGAGGTCTACCGCGCCGCCGGCGTCCCCGCCCCGCGTACCGCCCTGGCCGAAGTGCGGCTCACCGTCCCGGGGAAGCACGACCGGGAGTTGCTCGGCCTCTACACCCTCGTCGAGCCGGTGGACAAGGCGTTCCTGAAGGACCGCTTCGGCGACGACTCCGGGCTGTTGATAAAGCCGGAGGGGTTGCGCGAGTTCGACGACCGCGGCGAAGACTGGGGGCGCTACAAGGCCCAGTACGCGCCGAAGCGCGAGCCGACGCCGGCCGAGGCGAAGCGCGTGATCGGGTTCGCCCGGCTCGTCCACAAGGCCGACGACGAGACGTTCCGGAAGGAGATCGGCTCGCACCTCGACGTGGACAACTACCTCCGGTTCGTCGCCGCGACCGCGTTCGTGGCCAACGCCGACAACCTGTTCTTCGGGCACAACTACTACCTCTATCTGCACCCGAAGACGGGCCGGCTGCACGTCATCCCGTGGGACCTGGACCGGGCGTTCGCCAACTTCCCGATCCTCGGCACGAACAGCCAGCAGATGAACCTGAGCCTGACGCACCCCTACGCCGGCACCCACCGCCTGACCGACCGCCTGTTCGCCATCCCCGAGTTGAGTACGCGCTACCAGGCGCTCCTCAAGGAGCTGGCCGGCACCGCGTTCGCCAAGGACCGGCTCCTGAGGCAACTCGCCGCGGCTGAGGCGGCGGTGAAGGAGCCGCTGGAGCGCGACCAGAAGGCCGCCGCGGCGCGGAGGGAGCCGCTCGGCGCGTCGCTGATGTTCGGCGCCCCGCCGGCGCTCAAGAAGTTCGTCGAGCGGCGGACGGCGTCGGTCGCGGCGCAGGTGGCGGGCACGTCGAAGGGGTTCGTCCCGGCGGCGTTCGGCATGGGCGGCCCCCCAAAGGCCGGGGCGCTGATGGCCGGGCCGTTCTTGGAGGCGATGGACGCCGACGGCGACGACCACCTTTCGCGGGACGAGTGGGTCGCGGCCGGCCGGCGGCTGTACGACGCCTGCGACCGCGATAGGGACGGCAAGGTCGATCTGAAGGGGCTGACCGCGGGGCTGAACAAGTCGCTGTCCGTGCCGCCCGAGGGCGGCTCGCCCGGCGGGTTCACCCTGGGCGGGTTCATGGCGGGGGCGATCCTGGACCGCGCCGACGCGGACAAGGACCGCCGCCTCACGGCCGAGGAGCTGCTGGCCGCGGCGCGGGTGACGTTCGACGAGCACGACCGGCGGAAGGTGGCGAAGCTGGACGAGGACGAGTTCGCGGAACTGCTGAGTGCGGTGTTCCCGGCGCCGAAGTTCGGCCCGCCGTCCCCACCGCCGAAGGCCAAGCAATCGGCCCGATCATCCAGCGGGCCGGGGTGACAACACCCAGACTCAGTCGCAGGCGGCCGGTTCCAGCGCCGCCACGTACGCCAGAGTGCCCGACAGGTCGAAGTCAGCGCCACCGTACCGTCCCGCAGTTGGGCGAGCAGCCCCGCCGGGTCGGTCGGCACCCCCATGTGCCGCCGCGACGGCAGCCGCCCGGTCAACCGCGCTACCCGCCGGGTCAGTCGCACCGGGGCGGCTCCGCGTACCAGTTGGCGGCGTGCGAGGTCGGCCCGCCGCACGCCGGGCAGGTGGGGAACACCACGATCGTCGGCGGCGGGGCCGGGTCGTTCGAGCAGGTCGAGAGGAGCGGCACGCCGAGCCCGCACCGCTCGCAGCTGTGCCCGAGGAACCAGTCCCGGGGCGGGTGGAGGAGCCACGCGACGAGCGCCCGCGGGAACTGGAACCCGGCCGGGATGGCGGCCCACCGGGCGAACGGCCGGGCCGCCCACGAGTGGAGGGCGTCGTCGCCGTCCGGGTCGCACAGGGCGATCCCCACCGCCATCCGCAGGTCCTCCGGCACCGTCATCAGGAACGCCACCCGCTTCGCGTGGTCGGCATCCACGGCTGCGCTGACCGCGGCGTGTCGCTCGGCGGCCTCGGCCTGGCGGCGGGCGAGGTCGGCGATACGGCGGCCGAGGGCGCGGGTGCTCACGCGGGCTCCTCCGTCGGTGCCGGGACGACATCCGGCCCGAGCACGATCTCCAGCGCCGCCGGCGCCGCCTGCTCCATCACCCGGGTCCGCAAGCTCGGGTCGGGATCGGCCCCCGCGTACACCACGTCGAGGACGCCGCCCGTCCGGTACACCCCCCGGCGGGCGGCCGTCCGCGTCACCCCCGGCCGGCACCCACACCACGATGTGGGCGAGGTCGGCCCCGCCCCGCCCGGCCAGGGCCGCCGTCAGCCGCCCGACGCGGGCTCGCAGGCTCACCACGCCCTCCCCGGGTTGGGCGGCCCGAGGGCCTTCACCTGCTGCTCCAGCTCGCGGAGCTCGGCCTCCAGCTCGGCCAACTCCCGGACCTTGATGCCGAGCTCGAGGACGGCCTTGGCCGCCCCCAGCCGGGCGCTCGGCGGGGCCGACTCCTTCATCAGCGCCAGGAGCGTCCGCACCGCCTCGCCGGACGCGGCCGACAGGAGCCCGGCGGACCGCCGCACGAGGTCGGTCCGGGCCTCCTTGACCCGCCTCTGGAACTCGGGCTTGCGGAGCCGGCGGTAAACGGTCCGGTCGGACACCCCGGCCTGGCGGGCGGCGGCCTCGACCGTGGCCCCGCACGCCAGCGACAGGGCCAGGGCGTCGTCCCGCCGCGGCGGCTTGTTGTCGGCCATCGCCCACCCCCTCTCGTCCGCCCCGGAAGGGGCGTCAGCATCTGTCAGGGACGTGTCAGGGTCGGGCCGCGTCCCGGCCCGCCTCGACGAGTCTCCCGCCGGGTCCGGCCTCGACCACGACCGTCTGGATCACCAGCACGTGGCACCCGCCGCAGGCGGGGCAGGGCGGCGGGTCGGCGTCTTCCTCGGCGGCGAGGCGGTTCACCACGCCGGGGCAGGGACAGCCGGTGGTGGCGGCCACCGCTGCTGCGACGGCTCCTACCCGTTTCCTGAGCCGCATGGCCGCCCCCTGAGCGTACCGGTTACGCCGCGGCCGCTTCGGCCCGCCGGCGGGCAACCACGTCGGCGTGGGCCACTTCCACCTCGCCGTCGAGCAGTCGCACCGGCACCGCGTCGCCGAACGTCGCCTTGGCCCTGGCAAGCACCACGTCGCAGTACTTCGGGTCGAGTTCGAGCAGCCGCGCGGCCCGCCCCGCCTGCTCGGCGGCGACGAGGGTGGTGCCGCTCCCGCCGAACGGGTCGAGCACCACCCCGCCGGCCGGGCAGCTGTTGACCAGCAGCGCCCCGAACAGCGCGACCGGCTTCAAGGTGGGGTGCTCGGCGTTCTTCGCCGGCTTGTCGAACTCCAGCACGGTCGTCTGGGTGCGGCCGCCGAGCCAGGTGTGGGGGGCGCCGTCGGCCCACCCGTACAGGCACGGCTCGTGGCGCCACTGGTAGTCCTGCCGGCCGAGGACGAGCGACGGCTTCACCCACACCAGGCACTGACGCACCCGCAGGCCGGCCTCGGCCGCGGCGTGGCGGACCGACAGCCTGAACGTGTCGGCGTGCCAGACGTAGAACCCGCCCCCCGGCCGCAGGTACGTGCGGGCCGCGGTGAAGGCGGCGACGAGGAAGTGCTGGAAGTCGTCGGGGGACCCTTGCGGACGACCCGGGCGAAGTAGCCGGCGGCGAGGGCGCCGAACCGACGGACGGTGGCGGTCGCGGCGACGGCCGCCCGGAGCCGCTCGGCCTCCTCGCCGTATAGGTCGGCCGCCGCGTCGGCGGCGTGCCCCGCGAGGGTCTCGACGAGGGCGGTGTGGGCCATCTCGCCGAGGTCGGTGCGCCGGCCGACGGGCACCTCCCTGTCGAGGGCGTCGGAGACGGCGGCCACCAGGTCCATGAGCCCGGGCGGGTCGGCCACGTCGAGCCCGGCGCGGCGGAGGCCGGCCGGGTAGTCGTCGTCGGCGGCGGCGAGGGGGAGGCGGAGGAGGTGCCAGGTGGCCTCGACCACCCCGCGGTCCTTGGCCAGGGGGAGGATGAGCGTCCGGACGGCGTCGACGACGGCCCGGGCGACGGTGGCGGCATCGGCATTCTCGCGGAGGAGGGCGACGACGGCCCGCCACTCCTTGGTGCGGGGGAGGCGGTCGATCTGGGCGTGTCCCATTGGAGTGCCAGAGGATAGGGTACGGGCGTATACAAAGCCGCCCGATCCTAGCGCACCGGCCCTCAGCCCGACAATGATGGTAGCGCGGCAGCCGGGGATTTTTTCTCTGCCCCGTCCACCAGGTGACGCGTTGTCGTGAGCTCGCGCCACGCCCGCTTCTGCCCCCGCCAGTTGCGGACCGCCGCCACCCGCTGCAGGTCGGCCAGGGACAGCGGCTCCCGCCCGGCCGTGACCGGCGGCAGGAAGAGGAGCGCCTCCTGGATGTCGGGGGCCAGCAGCGTGAGGTTCATCACCTGCGTGATCCGCGCCGGCGTCACCCGCCCGAGCCGCGCCAGCGCCGCGTAGTCCTTCACCACGCCGGTGCGGACGAGCCCGTCCAGCTTGATCGCCAGCGCCATCAACCGGGCCACCCGCGGCACCCGCTCGGCCGGCGGCGTGGGGCCGGGCCGTGCCGCAGTTCGGGCCGCCCGCCGTGCCCGGGGCGGGCGATGTGAACGGTGCCCTCGACCGTCAGCGTCGCGTCGGTCATGCCACCATCTCCTGCTGGCGGTCGGCTAGCTCCCCGGCCAGCGCCGTGATCCCGGTCGGCCGGAAGGTCACCGCGACCTTGCCCGCCGCCCCGTCGTACACCACCTTTTCCACCAGCAACCCGAGCACCCGCGCCCGCTCGTGCGGGGCCAGCGCCGCCCACACCGGGTCGAACCCGGCCAGCGCCGCCGCGTCCGCCTCGGACACGCTCGCGGCCTTCACCTCGCGGGCCTGCTCCTTGACCCGCCGGAGCCGGTCCTCGGCCAGCCGTTGCTGGTCGTGGAGGGCCGCCAGCCGCCGGACCACGTCGGCGTTGTCGTCGCCGGGCCGGAACCGGGCCGACTCCAGCCCCGGGTGCCGCTTCAGCCCGGCCAGCTCGGCCTCCAGCCCCTTCTCCTCCGCGCCCAACTCGGCGAGCCGCTCGTCCTGCTGCTGGCGGACCTGGGCGACGACCTGCCGCAGCAACTCGGGGTCGCGGCCGGCGGCCCGCACCCGGTCCACCACGAACCCCTCCACCGGCCCGGCCGGGACCGGCCGCGACGGGCACGCCGCCGCGCCCTTCTTGTGTCCGGCCACGCACGCGTAGTAGCGGTAGGTGCGGGCGCCCTTCGTGGTGCAGGTGGGCGTCATCGCCGTCCGGCACGGGCCGCACCGGAGGAGTCCCTTGAGCAGGGCCCCGTACTTGTCGGGCGACCCCGGCACCGCCCCCTGCGTGCCGTTGGCGCGGAGCCGCCCCTGCACCCGGTCGAAGGTGGCGGGGTCGATCAGCGCCGGGTGCTCGCCGGGGAACACGTCGGCCTTGTACCGCACCCTGCCGGCGTAGAGTTGGTTCGTCAGCAGCTGGTACAGACTGGTGCGGGTGAACGGCCGCCCGCCCGTCACCCGGCCGGCCTTGTCGGCCCACCGCTTGGTGACCCACCCGCGGCGGCCGAGTTCCTTGACCACCGGCAGGAGCGACCCGTGCCGCTGGTACAGCCCGAAGATGTCGCGGACACGCTCGGCCTCGGCGGCGTCGATCACCAGCCGCCGGCCGCCAGGCTCGGGGTCGTACCCCAGCACCGGCCGGCCGCCGGCCCAGATCCCCTTGCGGCGGGTGGCCGCGATCCTGTCCCGCGTCCGCTCGCCCACGATCTCCCGCTCGAACTGCGCGAACGACAGCAGCACGTTGAGGACCAGCCGGCCCATGCTCGACGCCGTGTTGAACTGCTGGGTGACGCTGACGAAGGACACGCCCTTCTGCTCGAACCGCTGCATCAGCTGGGCGAAGTCGAGGAGGCTGCGGCTGAGCCGGTCAACCTTGTACACGACCACGCAGTCCACCCGCCCGGCCTCGACGTCGGCCATGAGCCGCCGCAGCCCGGGGCGGTCGGTGTTGCCGCCGGTGAACCCGCCGTCGTCGTACCGGTCGGGGAGGGCCACCCACCCCTCACCGCTCTGGCTCCGGACGTACGCCTCGCCCGCGTCCCGCTGGGCGTCGAGGCTGTTGAACTCCTGGTCCAGCCCCTCCTCCGTGGATTTCCGCGTGTACACCGCGCACCGCACCAGCTTCACCGTCTGCCGCGGACGTGTGGTGGTGGTCATGCGGCGCTCCCGGTGCGGGTGAGGCGGAAGAACAGGAACCCGTTCGTGTGCGTGCCGGTGACGGCCTTGGCCACCGCGGACAGCGACCCGTACCGGTCGCCGGCGTACTCGAACCCGTCGGCGGCGATCTTGACCCGCACCTCGGCCCCCTTGTACCGGCGGGTGAGCACCGTCCCCACCCCCGGCAGCCGCGGGTCGAGGACCGCCTCGATCGGGGCCGCGTGGGCGGGCGGCTCGGGCTGCTCCTTCGGAGCGGAGAGGCGGAGGTCGGCGTCCCGGGCCAGCTCAGCGGCGCGGGCCTTCGCGCGGTCACTCAGGTCGCCCTCGGCGAGGGCCTGCATCCGCCAGCCGACGCGGCGGGCGAGCCACGCCCGGTTGCCGGACGTGGCCGACTCGCCGAAGAGTTCGGCGTACCTGTCGCGGAGCTCGGCCGCGGTCATCCTCTCCAGCGCCGCCAGCTCCCTCGCGAGCGTCGGCGGCTTCTCGGTCGTCGCGGGCATGGTGCCTCCTCTCGGGCGTCTCGGGGTCGTTAACCGGCGTGGGCAGTAACGCTCGATAGCGGCACGTCATCAAGTCGATTCGGCTGGTTTTACCTGCAAATTCGTGGTGCCGGCCGGGGGCGGGAGGGCGGCCGGGTGGAGGTGCCGGAGGAGGCCGGCCGCGAGGAGGGCGGCGACCGTGGTGGCCCGCTCGGCCGGGGCCATCTCGGACGGGTGCAGCGGCGTAAGGTGGTCGGTCATGTGATGCCATCGGGCGGGGTGGGCCGCGTCGGCCGCCCCTGCCCGAGACCTACCCCCGCTCCGCGCGAAGTGTCCGGGGGCGGACGAAATGGTGGGGATGTGAGCGGCCGTGGTCACGCGGGCACCTCCGAGGGGGGTGGCCCACAGCGACCTTCGGCGGCACCGGCCGGCGGCTGTCTGGCGGGATGTCTCTGGACGTGTTAATTGCCCGGACGGGTGCGAAGTGTCGGGCGGAATCGTCTAGACCGTTCGATGAGGTGGCAGGTGCCGCCCCGCGCCTGGTTGCGTCAGCCGGCGGGGTGGGTATGCTGGCCGCATGGCCGACGTGACGCAGCTCCTCGCCGTGGCCGCGGCCGGCGATCCGATCGCCGTGGCCGAACTGCTCCCACTCGTGTACGACGAGTTGCGGAAGCTCGCCGCCGCGCGTGTCCACCGAAGTCTCCGGCCACACGCTGAACCCCACCGCCCTCGTCCACGAGACGTACCTCCGACTGATCGGCCCGGCCGACGACTGCCGCTGGGACGGCCACGGGCACTTCTTCGCCGCCGCCGCCGAGGCCATGCGACACATCCTGGTCGAGAGCGCCCGGCGAAGGCGGGGCAGCGTCCACGGCGGCCGCCGCGGGCGGGTCGACATCGACCGGGCCGAGGTCGTCACCGGCCAGCCGCCCAATCTGTACCTGGCCCTCGACGAGGCGCCCAACCAGCTGGGCCCCCACGATCCCGTCGTCGGCCGGCTCGACGGACTGGCGTACCTCGCGGGCCAGTCCGTCGAGCCGGCGGCGGATGCCCTTGGCCTGTCCCTCGCGATCGCCTTCCGCTACTCGGCCTTCATCCGAGCCGGGCTCGTCTGCCGGGCACGCCGGGGCCAGCCTGGGCCTGACCAGGCCGGTGGCTGCCTTGCTTCAGACTCGAAACCCCGAGTCGGGGAGCACAAGGAGAAGCGGTTACCCGCCGGGCGGGGCGACCAACGGCGATCGCGACATCGGCGGTCGTTCACTGGGGAATCGATGCGTTAACCCGGGGTCAGGCCCCCGGCCGGAGACGGCCGCCGCCCGCTGAGCCTCCCATGACCACACCCGACATCGGTACCGCACCCGGCGCGCTCTCCCCGCAGGACTTGATCGCGTTCGAGCGGCTGTGTGACCGGTACGAGGATGCCCTGCGCGCCGGCACGCGGATGGATCTCGTGGACGTCCTGGCCGAGGCCCCTGAAGGGCTTCGCCCGGTGCTGTTCCGCGAGCTGCTGGTGCTGGACGCGGCGTACCGAGCGCCGGCGAGTCACGCGGCGGCCCGGGACGAGTACCGCGCGCGCTTCCCGGACTACGCCACGATGATCGAAGGCGTCTTCCGCGGCAACGCCGAGACAACCGGTGGCTACGTCCCGGGGCAAACCCCCGATCCTACCGACGCGCCCGCCGAGCGCGGCCCTCCGGACCACGACCCCGAACCCCGCCCCCTGGCCATCCCGGGGTACGAACTCCGCGAGCAGATCGGACGAGGCGGCATGGGCGTGGTGTACCGGGCGACCGACCTCGCCTTCGACCGCGAGGTGGCGATCAAGCTGCTGACCCCCGGTCTGGCCGGCACGCCCGCGGCCGAGCGGTTCCGCGAGGAAGCCCGGATAACCGGCCGGTTGCAGCACCCGAGCATTCCGCCGGTACACGAGGTCGGGACGCTGGGAGACGGCACCCCCTACCTCGTGATGAAACTGATTCGGGGGCGGACGCTCGCCGAGGAGCTCGCCAGCACAGGGCGGCCGCAGCGGACAGCCGGGCCCGACCGCGAACTGCGGGACGCCGCGGCCGACGAGGAGGCGGCCGAGCAGCGGGACCGGTTGCTGCGCGCGTTCGAGCAGATCTGTCACACGGTCGCGTTCGCGCACTCCCGGCGGTTCATCCACCGCGACCTGAAGCCCGGCAACGTGATGCTGGGGGCGTTCGGCGAGGTCCAGGTCATGGACTGGGGCCTCGCCAAGAGCCTGGCCGACGCCGGACGCGTCGCGGCCGCCGCGCCCGGACCGGCGGAGCCGGAATTCGGGGACGGCCCGGAGGAGCGGACCCGCGCGGGGGCCGTCATGGGCACCCCGGCGTACATGGCCCCGGAGCAGGCGCGGGGGAGAACCACCGCGTCGACGAGCGCGCGGACGTGTTTGCCCTCGGCGGCATCCTGACGTTCATCCTGACCGGCCGGCCTCCGTACGTCGGGCGGACCAGCCGCGAGGTGTGGGAGAAGGCCGCGGCCGGTGACCTGGCCGACGCGGCGGCCCGCCTCGACGCCGTCGGCGGGGCCGGCCGGCTTCCCGCGGTGGCGACGCGGTGTCTGTCGGCCGATCCGGGTTTCCGCTTCGCGCACGCGGGCGAGGTCCGGGCGGCGGTCCACGACGCGCTGCTCAGGGCGGAGCAGGTGCGCCGGCAGGGCGAACTCGACTCCGCCGCGAGTGCCGCCGCGACGTCCGAGCGGTTCGCCTACTCCCGGGCGCGGCGGGCGCTGCAACTGGGCTTCGGCGGGGTGCTCGTCGGCGTCTTCGTCGTGGCGGCCGCGTGGGACCACCTCCAGTCGAGGGCGAACGAGGCCGCGCTCAAGAAACAATTCCCCGTCCTGATCGATGCGATCGCCGGGGGGGTCGACTCCGGCAGGTTCGATTCCGGGAGCCAGGGGGATCGGGAGTTCCGCAAGCGGCTGTCCGACCGGTTGGACGCCTCGCTCAAGGTCCTGGACCCGCCGGAGAAGCTCAAGGCCCGCCTCGTGCGTCGGGTCATGCAGGGAGGGTTTGGAACCTGGGCGGACCTGGAGGAGCGGCGGCGGGTCGTGGAACTGTACAAGGAGACCTACCCCGGGCGGACGGCCCTCGACTTCGACATCGACGCGGTGGTGTGGTTCGGGTCACAGAAGCCGATCCGGGGCCTCGAACGGCAGGTCCTGGTGCCGGCTACCGCAAGCCTGTGGAGGGCCGTGGGGCGAGAGGAGACGCCGGAAGACGTCCGCCGGCGCGCCGGGGACGCCCTGCGCGGCGTGGTCGAGAACGCCGAGGGTCAGGAGCAGATCAAGTGGCGGCTCGTTCTGGCGGCGGTGTGCGAGGCCGCGGGCGACGAGGACCGGGCCGGCCGCGAGTGGGCCGAGGCGGCGAACCGTCTGCCGACTTCCGGCGGAAGCCGCTCCGAGGTGACGCTGGCCGGCGAGGCGGTGGGCTGGTTCGGGTCGCGGGGAGGGGTCGGTGCCGTCGGCCGCGGGTTGGAACTGCCGATCCTGCGGCGGGCGGTCCGGGTCCTGGAACGGGTCGCGGACGACCAGGCGTCGCCCGAGGCTGTCCGGGATCGGGCCGGCGGGGCGCTGCTCCGCGCTCGGAGCACCGAGGTCTGGCGGGAGGGGCGGTGAGGCGGCGGCCGGCCTACGAGGTGGCGACGGAGTGCCGCGGGGCGCTCGTGCGCCACCGCTCGGCCCGCCTCGCGGTCATTTCCCGCCGCCGCGGCGCGCCTCGCCGTCGCTCACGTCAAGTCGGACCGCGGACCCCCGGTCCCCGCGCCGGGTGAGCGTCAGCTAGTCCGCGGCCCCGAAGACGATCGGCGTGCAGCCGAGGGTGAAGGGGGCGACTGTCACGGTCCGATCCCCCGGGGCGCTGCCGTCACCACGGAAGACGACTCGGCCTGGCCGAGCCCGGTGAAGGCAAGACCGATCCCGTGTACCGGGTCAGTCGGCGAGTTCGATTTCAACCACGTCGTAGAAGCCGACGTTCCACGCGATCCAGTGCCAGACGACCGAGCGGACATGCGTCGGCCAGTCCGGCGCGTGTTCGTCGTACCACCGTGCCAGGCGGTCACGATCCTGTTGCCCACCGTGCGGCGTGTCGTACTCCTCCTGGGGGGGTAGCACCACGCCGAACTCGGCGGGGGTGGAACGCGGGTCGAACGCGGTCCGCGGTCTCCCGGGCCGGACGGCCAACAGCGGTAGCACCCAGACCGGGTTGACTAGTTCGCACGCGGCCCTGTTCCGATCGGTCGCGTCGGCCTCCGCCTCTGCCCGGGTGGCGAATGCGGCCACCGGCTGCCACCGCCGGACCCCGTTGCACCTCGGGTCGGTGTCGGTGAGTTCCGGGAGGTCGTCGCCGACGCCGCCTGAATCGCCATAGAGTACCAGCCTCCGTACCAGGTGGACGGTTCCAGCTTTCACGACGGCACCCCCGGCAGGTCGATCTCGACCACCTCGAAGTGCGGGACCGGCGCGACGCTCTCGAGCAGGGCCGAGCGATACCCACCCTCATCGTCCAAGTACTCCAAGAAAAGCTCCGGGTCACGGGCGAGGTAGTGGGCGTAGCCTCTGGCAGATGCGTCGGTCGCCACCGTCGCCTCCAGCCGTTCCCGCTCCCGCTCGGCCCGCTCGCGGGTGCGGAACAGCTTGAGCGGCTCGCCCCCCTCGTGCCCGGCGTGGTACCAGTTGTCGTCGTAATCCCACAGGATGCGGGAGACGCAGTACGCCGTCTCGGACGGGCGGCGGGCGATCACGTCGTGGAACCGCAGCCGGTTCAACCCCTCCCACGTGCGGTTCCGCTGACCCGCTGGTAGCGATTCCCGCGCGGCGTCCCACCAGTCCTGCCAGCCGGCCGGGTCGCGGACGTCCTGGGCCGGCGGGTCGATGCCCTCGGCCATCAGCCAGCCGCGGTAGATCGGCATTGGCATCGTCGTCAGGTGGTGCCAGCCGGTGCCGAAGCGGAACGGGTTGTGCCCCTCGCGGACGAGTTGCTCACGGCGACGCTGGTCGGCGACGGCCTCGTCGGCCGTGTCGTACCAGGCGATCCGCCGTTCTCCCGGGGCGCGGACGAACACCCCCCCGGCTCGCAGCCAGTTGTGCTGCCGCACGATGTGCCGGAATTCGGTCGGAGCTGTCATGTCCAACCCCTCATGCTGGTCCCCACACCCAAACCGGCCGCCCGTCCCAGAACTGCACCCGGACCGGCGTGTACGGGTGAACCCGCCAGGTGGCCCCCGAAGCCACCTGGTTCGGGGGGATGTGGAACGTCTCGCCGGTGTCCGCATCCGTGATCAACATCTCGTCGTCCGGACTGTTCTGCCAGACGAAGAACATGGGTCGCGGCGGGTCGTTCAGGGCCGTCGTCGCCCACCTGCGGTCCGGCAGATCCAGCCCCCACGGGTCACGGACGGGCTGCCACTTGATGCCCAGGTCGGTGGGTGACCGCGCGGGCGGCGGCGCGAACTCCTCCAGCTTCCCGGTCGACAGGTTGAGCACCTGACGCCACCAGCCGTCGTGGTCGGCCCGCCGCCACGGGAACTGTCGGGCCAACCGGTACTCGACGTGCGGGTGCCCGCGGTATTCGACACCCACCCCGCGGGTGAGCAAGAGCGGGCGCGCCGGGTCGGCGGTGAGGACGACCCCCGGCTGGAGTTCGTGCGGGCGGACCCAGGTGCGGCCCGGCCCCGGCGGCGGGTTCAGGAGTTCGAACTCCCGCCGTTCGATCATCTTCCGCCACGCCTCCGCCTCCAGGCACTGGTGCGAGTCGTAGTCGGCGTCCTCCCGGATGCAGCGGACGAAGTAGCTCTCGCCCAGGTGCCGCGGGCTGACAGTCCCGCCGAGCAGCGCCTGGAGCCGGTGTCCGGACTGGCTAATCAGGGTGTACTTCTCGGTGTCGAACACGACGGGCGAGCAGCCGAGGTCGAAGCGGTCGGGCACGGCGTCAGTCCTCGAGTGGCACGTCGACGATCTGGTAGCTCTTCTCGGCCGGGCCGAACGCCGGTCCTCGGGTCGGCCGGGGATGGCGGGCACGGCCGACCTCGGTCGAGTACCACCGAGTGGGTTCGGTATGCCGCACGCGAGTCGCCCGGCCGCCGACGGTTCGGGGGCCGGGTGCGGGACGTGCGGAACGATCAGACCAGGTACTTGTAGTCGGTACTCGTGGCGCCGTTCTCGTCCGTCGGGCTGAGGAAGAACAGGTCGACCCCGGTGCCGCCGTAGACGGAGTCCCACTCGGTGTCGGCGAACGTGAACAGGCCGAACCGCGCCTTCACGACCTCCTTGCGGGTGGCGGCGGACGCGGTGCTGGTCCAGTCCGCCCGCATCGCGGTCAACTGTTCGAGCCGGCCGGTGATGGTGCTGTCCCCGCCGACCAGCACGTTGTCGTCGGCCCCGCCGTACAGGTGGTCGCTGCCGGCCCCGCCGATGAGGATGTCGCGGCCGCCCTCCCCGTACAGGTAGTCGTTCCCGCCGCCGCCTACCAGGATGTCGTGGTCGGCCCCGCCGTAGAGGTAGTCGACCCCGGGCCCGCCGAACACTACGTCGTTCCCGGCCCCGGCGTCCACCATCACTCCTTGGGGGGCGGTCACCCCGATCTCGATCCGGTCGTCCCCGCTGCCGCCGTGGACGGCCACCGACTGGATCGCCGAGGAGAACGGGTTGATCGAGTTGATGTCCGGCGTGGCCGACGGGTCCACGTGGTAGGTGGCAACGAGCCCTCCCGACCCGGTGTAGATCCCGACCTGCCAGTCGCTCCCCGACGGGCCGACGACGGTGGTCCCGTCTCGCCAGTAAGTGCCCGACGGGCGGACGGTCAGCCAGTCGCTCCCCGAACTCCCGTGGACGGTGAGCACGCCCGGGCGGAGGACGGCCGCCCACGGCCGGGTCGAATCCCCGAGGTTCGCCCTGAGGAGTTGGTGGGAGTTCTGCGGCCCCTTGGCCGTCTCGTACGTCTGGTCCTGGAACCCGAAGTCGCGGCTGAAGTCGCGGTTCACAGTGTTCATCGTGTGGTGCGTCTGGGCGTCCGTCGGGTTTAGGGTGTCGATGTGAGCCAGCCCGAACGTGTGTCCCAGTTCGTGGGAAATTGTTCGGGCCATCCAGTTCACGAACCTGTCATAATTCCCCCCCACCACGGCGGAGTCCGCGATGCCCTGACCGAACACGAACCCCATCTGATCGCCGGCATTCCCAAGGTCGACCGGCGCCCACCCGACCCCCGGCGACTGACCGATCTGGGCGGCGATGTTGTCCGTCCCGCCGGTGACGAACACCATCGCGTCCCCCACCACGGAGTCGGTCAGAATGCCCTGGTAGCTGTCCTGGTCGCCGACGAAGATGTCCACGTCGTACGGGGCATAGTCCTGTCGCACCTTCGCTACGATGTCGTCCCGCACGCGGGCGAAGTCGTTCAGATCCACGTCACCGTCCCCGTCCCGGTTCAGCCACGGGCGGGCGCTGGTAAAGAGGTTCGCGAAGCTGGTCACCGCCTGATCCTTCAGTCCGGACCACCCGCCTTCTGTGAACTCCGCCTTCGTGACCTGGACATCGCCGTCGAAGTCGAGGACGGCGAACTTCGTCACCCCGAGGGTGGCCGGGACCAGGCGGTTTTCCATCGACTCGACGTTCAGCAGACTCCGGTTCTTGCGGCTCGTCCCCGTGGTGGGGGGGCGATCGGACAAGCGGCGGGCCAGGTTCTTGAGCCAGTTCATCGTCCTGCCTCTCGGTGTCGGGCACTCGCTCCGGTCGGCCACTCGCGGCCGCCGGGGAGTGCCTCACACCCCTTCCCTCGCAAGGCGACCGCGACAGGCGACACGGATTCTCGGCGATGTCCGTTTTTCCCTCGCCGCCGTTTGTCACCCGTAATCACGCTTGTTCGGCACCGCACCGTCCGGGGTTCGGACCCGCGCGACAGATCCGCCAGCGGGCGGGCGGTGCAGCCTGCGCCGCAGAAGCCAGACCCCGTCCGGGTCGTGTGGGACATGACGGCCGACCGGCCGGCTTGAGAGCGGACAGGCCTGTCAACGGGGCAGGCGAACGTGTCCCGGCCGCGCGGCGTGCGATCCCGACAGCCGTCCACCCGTCGGGATGCTCGGGCGGAAGCGGCCGTGCGACCGGCCCGTAGGGCCCGGCCAGCCGAGGGGGCGACCGACCCGGCAGGGATGGCGGCCGGGTGGCAGGAGGACGCCCGCCGGGCGTTATGCTGGACGGAGTAGGACGGGCGACCGCGGTCTATGCCCAGGGGTCGGGTCATCCGGACCGGTCGAGTTGAGAGGGAGAACCCGCCGGCAGGGGAATTGAGGGGCCGCGGACCCGGCCAAGGCAGGAGGAGTCGCGAGGTATGAACCCGGCCCGGCCGGGGGATTGCTGGCGGCCCGGCGCCGCTCCGGGGAACGCCGACCGCGGCCGGGGGCGAGACCCGTCCGCCGGCCCGAAATGCCTCAAGTCCCCGGTGCCGAGTCGGGGTCGGCTGGCGTCAATCGCAGTCGCACCCGTTCGGCGACAGGCCCGGGGCGGGGCGTCGGACCCCGCCCGGGGTTGCCGCCGGGTCACAGCGTCCCGGCGTAGAACCGGCCGGTCCGGTTGAACAGCTGCTCGGGGGTGACCGTCACCGTCGCGCTCCCCGGGGTCCCGTCGTCGCCCCACGGGTTCCGCAGGGTGATCGACGTCACCTGGAGGGCGTACTTCCCGGACGAGAGCTGGACGTACGACCGGTTCACGGACATCACCACGTACGCGTGGCCGTCGACTGTCGGGCCGACGTCCAGGCCCGGGGCCTTCGCCACCCCGGTCCCGATCGACACCATCTCCCCCGCCGCGAACCGCCGGTACATCTCGTTCGCCAGGGCGGTCGCCGAGGTGTAGTCGGCGAAGTAGCTGGTGACCGCGTTCGCGGACCCGAACGCCTGGTACACCTCGACCGCCCGCCCGCTCTCCAGGGAGGGGTAGCTGTTGGCCCCGGGGACGCGGAAGTGGGCGTACGCCTTCTCCGCGACCGCCACCCACATGCTGTTCTCCGCCCCGAACCCGGCGTTTACCGGGGTGGTCCCGCCGACCGCCACCGGCAGGTCGTTGTCCACCCGGTAGAAGTTGTCCCCGAGCCGGACCCCGTAGGTGCCGTCGTCGAAGTCCACGATTCGCCCCCGGACGGCCATCGGGTCGTGCTTCGCGACCGTGCCGAGCCCGGAGACCAGCCAGCAGTCGCCGAGCGCGCCCTGGTCCATGTCCTGAACCCGCGGGCCGGCGGCGGCGAACAGCGGGTTGCCCGCGAACGTCCGGTACGTCTGCCCGATGTCCGGGGCCGGGTCGGGGATCCGGTCCCCGTCGAGCGTCCGGTCGGCCCCGTTGGCGAACCCGGACATCCGCTGCACCACGTCGTCGGTCCCGACGTACGGGCTGAGTTGGTCGTTGGTCTCGGCCCAGATCACGTCCCGCCCGCCCCACGGGTCCATGTAGTCCGTCCACCCGGCGTCGAGGCCGATCAGGACGTCGTCCCCGTTGCTGCCGTAGAGGTTGTCCGCCCCGCCCCGGCCGTTCAGCCGGTCGTCGCCCTCCCCGCCGTAGAGGGCGTCGTTGCCGTTCCCGCCTACGAGCACGTCGTTCCCGCCGTACCCGAAGGCGGCCGACCCGATGCCGGTGTGGTTGACGAACCGGTCGTTCCCCTCCCCCCCGTAGAAGTTGATGGAGCGGACCGAGGCGGCCGGGACGGACCAGGACCGGGTCCGCGCGAGCTCGGTCACGGTGACCGTCGATCCGGCCTGGCGGACCTCGCCCCCACCACCGCCGTTGTCCATCTGGATCATCAGGTCCTGGCCCGCCAGGTAGACGGACAGGACGGCGGGCACCTCGCGGACTTCCAGCGGTTCGAGCCCGAGCGTGCGGCTGGTCCTGGCGGCCATGGCGGTTGCCCCGTCTGACGTGAAGCCCGGCCGGCGGTTACGCCGGCGGGGCGGGATTCCGGGCCGGCGGGGTCGTGTCCCCGCCATCCGTACCCGATCTCTCGCAAGACGCGCCGCCGGGGCGACACGAGTTCCGAGTTTTCTTTTTCACGGACGTGACGGGTCGAACTTGGCGACCGACCGAACGCGCCCGACGAGGCGCGCCGTGGGAGGGAGGACGACGGGGAGGTAGCTGGTGGCAACGGGGGCCGCCGGCACGGTCGGGCTCACGGCTTCCTCGTCCCCGTCCGGTGAAGTGACGCCTCCCGTCGCCGAGTAGTCTGTGGGTTCCTCGGCAGGGAGATGCCGTTCGAACGCGCGAACGGCCCCTCGCCGACACCCGGCCTGACTGCCAGCTCGCTACTTCGCCTTGATCGCCGGGCCGAGGGCCTTCTCCACCTCGGCTCTGGTGCGGTCGTAGTAATCCCGCCACTCGGGCAGGACCGATCCGGGTAACGTCCGCCACCCGGTCACCGCCCGGTCGTAACTGGCCACCGCGGATTCGGACCGGCCGAGTTGGTGGTAGGCCAGGGCGAGGAACAGGTACTTGAACGGCACCGCGGCGGGCAGTGCCACCTTGGCGTCCTCGACCCCGTTCAACTCGTTCACCGCGGCGGCCGCGTCCCCGGCGCGGGCGTGGGCGATGCCGAGGGTCACCTTGTACACCTCGATGCCCCGCCCGAGTTCCTTCGCCTCCGCCGCCGCCCGCGCGGCGGCACGCGCGTCCCGCACCGCGTCCCCGCCGAGCAGCCTGACGCGGGCGACCTCGTTCAGCAGGTGGGCCCGGTCCGCCGCCGGGGCGGCGGGCGTCCGCTGGAGGGCGGCCTCGTAGTCATCGACCGCCCCGGCGTACTTGAGTTGGTGTTCCCGGGCGTGCCCGCGGTTGTGGTACGGGTCGGCGGTCGCCCCCCCGGCCGCGATGATGGCGTCGTAGTCGGCCTCGGCCTCGGCGTGCTTCCCCACCCGCAGGTACGCGATCGCCCGCCCGGCGCGGGCCGCCCCGTCGGCCGAGTTCGCCTTCAGCGTTTGCGACCAGTCATGTATCTCCAGTTCGAACCGCAAGGCGTTTCCGCCGACCAGGACCGCCGCCTCGACGCGGAGGTCGCTCATATCGGGAAGGCGGTCGGTCAGTTTGCGATAGGTGGTCTCGGCCGTGTCGAACGACTTCCGCGCCTCCGCCCGGGCGGCCGCATCGCCCGGTCCGGCCATCCGCATCTGGGCCATCGCCAGGAAGTACCCGGCATAGGCGGTCTCCCGCTCCGCAAACACCCCGCCGGCCGCGGCCAGCCGAAGCGTGGCCGCCGCCGCCTTCAGGTCGCCGGCGCGGAACTGGGCCGCCCCCAGGCAGGTGTGGAAGGGGACGCTCAGCGGCTGGGCGGCGACCGCCTTGCCCGCCCACTCCCGGGCCTGCCGGTACGCCTCGACGGACAGCCCCGGTTCGGTGGCCAGGTGCCACGCGACCAGGTCGTACTCCTTCGCCTTCGCCCCGACCAGCGTGAGGTACTCGGCGAAGTCGGCCACCGCCGCGGCGGAGTTCCGCTGGCGGGCGTGCGCCCGCCCCCGCACCAGACGGTTGGCCGGCACCTTCGGCGCCCCCTGGACCGCCTGTTCGGCCGAAGGGAGCGGGTTGGCGGTGGACCGGGGGCGTTCGTTGAGGATGGACTCGGCTTGTTGTCGGTCCGCGAGGGTGCCGAGTTCGCCGTACTCCACCTCGACGGTAAGCGGCATGAGCCGGTCGACCGGAGGGGCCGGCGGGTACGGCGGCTGGTCCCAGTCCAGGTCGAGTTCTTTCAGCCGCTCGCGGATCAGCCGCAAGTCCCACACGTGCAGGGCACGGCCGTAAACGCTGACCGTGATGAGCCTCGAGCCATCGGGTGTGAACTGCAACCCAGTCACCCCGTGCTGGTTCGGGTCGGTCAGCCGAGCCAGTTCCTTCTCACCTGTCGAGTCGAGCAGGACGACGACACCGTCCCCGGCATCCACGGCGATGACCGAGCTGTCGGGACTAACCGTAAGTGGGCCCAACTTGGAAATTCCGGGCAATTGTCTGAGCGAACTTCCTTCTGTCCAGTCACCGACCCTCCAACGTCGTCCTCGCATGTCGATCAGCCACTTCCCGTCAGGGCTGAAATACGGATCCGTCCAGTTGGTGTCGGCCAGCAGTTCCTTGACCAACTCGCCGGTTTGGGAGTCCCACACTTTGATGCTGCTTCCGTTCTGGGCGCCGGTCGCCACCAGTCGTCCGTCTGGTGAAACTACCCACCTTCTCGCATCTGTATGCGGTCCGGTTCGGACCATTCGGTTCCCCTCGCGGGTGTGCCAAATCGTGGTCACCGACAGATCGGATCCTGCCAGAACTGAGCCGTCCCGGTTGGGAAGTACGAAGAGAGGGTACGGCCACTTGACCGGGGGACCGAAACGCACCCTGGAAGAAGGAGGCTCGAAGCGGATCGGCCAACTCAAAGACCCTGTGGAGTTGTAGGTCACCAGATCCCCGGTCGGCGGCATGAACGTCGAGTACATCCCCCAATTGGTCTGGAACAGACGCTCACTAGCCGTTTCGAGGTCCAGGAGGCTGACCCCGGCATCCGTCCGGACCGCCAGGAGGCGCCCGGCAGGGTGGAGGCTGAACTGGCTTGCGGCAACTGGCCTTCGAACGCCATGTGCGAATGTGAGAGTCCTGAACTCGCGACCGGCATTGAATTCCTTGATCTGGTGTAGGGAACCCCCCAGCTCAGTTGGCACCACACTCATCAGCTGGTTTGAACTCAGAACTCGGAACGTCCCCGTGCCGTTGTGCAAGAATAGTTCGCGGCCGTTGTACGCATCCCAGTACGTCGTGCGTTGGGCCCACCCGGTGCTGACCAGGACATCACCGGAGGTGTTCAGACTCAGAACCACACCACCGTCGTTGTGCGTCATCTGAAACTTTTCACGGTTCTCAACGAGCGACCACGCCTTCAAAACAGAGGCGCCCGACACGTAGAGCAATTCGCCGTCGGGGTGAACAACGACGGAGGCGATCTTTGATATCCCCGGTGTGATCGTCTCAACGACACGACCCTCTTTCCAGTCGAAGGTCAGCACCTTGTCGCCGCTGATCAGATAGGCCCGCGGGAGAGCGCGGTGGAACGAGATGCTCGCCAGGTTTAGACCGAAAAAGGACACAGGCAGCCGCACTTCGTGTACCAGCGTGCCGGTCCCAAGTTCGAAAACCCGCACGGACCCGGCGGTCGCGACGATGAACGTTTTGCCGTCGGGCGCGAAGCCGAGTTGACTGCTCACACTACCCGTCTGCAAGGTCAGAATCGGAGTCAGTTTTTCCGACGGGATGTCGAAAGCCCAAAGCCCCAATTGGTGTTTCGCGATATTTCGATTGGTCTCCCCATACAGACTTGCCCCGAATGTCGCGACGACGTAGCGCCCGTCCGGGCTCCACAAGGCGAGGCAACTCGCCGATACTTCGCGAACACGATCCACTTCGATCGAACGGCTTGGGTCGTCGGTAACGCGTCGGATGGTGATCGATTTCTCCGTGCAAACGACCGCGTGTTTTCCGTTCGGGGCGATGTCCATCAAGTTCTGCTGCCCGACTTCCGCCGGTGGGATGGTGACCCACTGGGGGAGGGCGCGGACGTCGGGCAGGGCCAGGGCGGCGATGGCCTCGTTGCGGAGGTCGAGCCGGTGGCGGGTCCGCTCAGCGTCCGACAAGTCGAGTGTGTTCAACACGCCCCGGGCACGCGCGACCGCGTCCAGGGCGCCCCACCGCTGGCCGATCTTGCGGCTCATGCGGGTGCCCCGTGCCTCGGCCATCAGGGCCTGGTACAGCTTCTCGCGGCCCTCGGCCTCGGCCGCCACCACCCGGTCCCGTTCCGTCCGAACCTCCTTCTCCTTGTCGGCGACATCGTCCCTCTGCCGGCGGAAGACGACTGACGCAACCACCCCGCCGACCATGATCGCGACTCCCATGGCCGAGACGAGGCCGACGAGCGCCGCCCGCCCGGGGTTCCGCCGCGCCCACTTCCACGCCCGCTCGGCCGCCCCCACCGGGCGGGCCGAGACCGGCTCGCCGCGGGCGAACCGCTCCAGGTCGGCGGCCAGCTCGGCCGCGGTCGGGTACCGGTCCCGGGCGTCCTTCTCCAGGCACTTCCGCACCAGCAGGTCGAGGTCGCGCGGAACCGCAGGGTTCACCGCCCGGGCCGGAGGGGGGGTGTGGCTCGCGACCGCCTGGAGGACCTCGCCGGTGTCCGCCCCGGTGAACGGCCGCGACCCCGTCAGGCACTCGTACAGGATGACCCCGAGGGACCACACGTCGGCCGCCGGGCCGGCGAACTTCGTCCGCCCGGCCGCCTGCTCTGGGGCCATGTACGCCGGCGTCCCCATCACCGCCTGGGTGTGGGTCAGGTCGCTGCCGCCCCCGACCTTGGCCAGCCCGAAGTCGGCCACCTTCGGCTCCCCGGCGGCGTCGAACAGCACGTTCCCGGGCTTCAGGTCGCGGTGCACGATCCCGAGGTCGTGCGCCGCCGCCACGCCACGGGCGATCTTCGCGACCAGCCCGGCCGCCTCCCCCGGGTTCGGCCGCCCCTCGGTCCGTAACCCACCCTCAGTCTCGGGGGGCGGGGTAAGGCGGTCGGCGAGGGTGCCGCCGGGGCAGTACTCGAGGGCGATGAACGGCCGGCCGCCGGCCTCGCCGAAGTCGTACACCCGGGCGACGTGCGGGTGGTCGATGGCCGCCGCCGCCTCGGCCTCGGCCAGGAACCGGATCAGCAGTTTCGGGTCGTCGACCGCCGGCCCGCGGGTCGTCTTGACCGCCACCACCCGGTTCAGCCCGAGCTGCCGGGCCCGGTACACCACCCCCATCGCCCCCAGCCCGATCGCCTCCTCCACCGCGTACCCGGGGACACGTGGGAAGTCTGCCGCCGCCGGGTGATCCGCTTTCGTCGAGCCGTCCGCCCCGGCGTCGCGCGTGGCGTCGGCCGGTGCCGCCACGTATAACCGGGTAGCCTCCCCCTCCGCGGCGAAGGTGGCGGTCTCCTCGCGGTGGCCCCGGAACACGTCCTCGACAACCGCCGGGTAGTCCGGGAACCGGGCCAGGTATTCGGCCCGCGCGGCCTCGCGGTCACCCCCCGGGCGGTAGGCCAGGTCGAGGTGGAGGAGTTCCCGGAGGAGGGCCGGCCGGACCGCCTCGGGCGCCTCGGTCAGGAGCCCGGCCGGGTCGATCGGCCGGCCCTCCCGCCGGGCGTCCTCGAAGCGGTCGCACAACTGCTCGACAAGGACCAAAAGGGCGGCCGGGAGGGTGTCCCGGCCGGGCGACGGGGCGTCGTGGGTCATGGGGGTACCTCGCAACCCGGGGCGACTACGCGTCGTCGGCCGCGGCCTGCTCCCAGATCTTGCGGATCGTCTCCAGCTTCCGCTGGACCGACCGGAGGGTGCGGCCGATGTGGGCCGCCGCCTCCTCGTTGGTCAGCCCCTCGAGTTTGAGGAGGGCCAGCCGGGCGAGGTCCGGGTCGTCGAGCCGGCGGAGCAACCGGTCGCACTCGTCGGCGAACAGGGCGGCGAACGCCGGGTCGGGGTCGCCGCCGGGGAGTTGGTCGAGCCCCCCGCCGGACCCGCCGTCCGGGTCGGCGAACACCGAGTCCCCGCGGACCGCCCCCCCGCCCCGCTTCGCCGCGCCCGCCCGCCGGGCCCGGTCGACCGCCTTCCGCTCGGTCAGCAGGACGAGCACCTGCCACAGGTCGTCCCGGTCCTCGAGCCGCGGGAAGCGGCCGCCGGCCACCCCGCGAAAGAAGCTGTCGAACGCGCTGAGCGCCACGTCCTCCCCGTCGGCCACGCGCCGGGTCCGGGCCGACAGCCGACCGCGGGCCAGCCCGGCGAGGCGGTCGAAGTACCGCTCCCAGACGGCGGCGGCCGCAGCCGGGTCGCCGCCGGCCTTGAGCCGGCCGAGGAGGACGGAGTCGGAGTCGGGGGACATCAGGCGAGCCGAGGCGGGGTTGGCGAGTTCCGTGCGATCGTACCAACGACGTGCCCGGCGGACAACCCGGCAGATGGAAATCGTCGGCGTCAACCGGTCGATGGAGGATCCGGGGCCACCGCTTCGTATCAGCTGGTGGTTGGCCGATCCCCGGGGCTCTTCCACGAGGGGGTAACGTCTCGGGGCCCGCTTTGCTCGTACCCCCCATGTCTCGATTCTGTTAAGCGCCGAACTGTCGGCGGGCGTCCCGGAACGGGTTACTGGGACGAATTTGCCATCGACGGCCAACCCGCCAGTTAACACGCGCGAGACACCTATGTTTCTAGGCGTTTCGCAGTTTCGACCCTCTCGGGCTATTAACTGAAGTCTCAAACCTGTTAACTGACTCCTCCCGACTCTCCAGAGAGCGCGAGACTTTCCACCCCTCCCACTCCAACCCGCCCACACCAGCCCTCCTCGTTCCACCAACCGACCACCCGGTCTGAGACTTACCCCCGCATCCCACATCGCCCAAATCCTTGCGGAACAAGGGCGGGAAACGCGAACACCCCGGGGCGTCTCTCCCCGGGGTGTCGGTGTTAACTGCTCGGCCGGCGCGAGTTCGCACCTGTTCGGCAAGCTCCTCCGGTAGGATTCGAACCTACGACCCGCCGGTTAACAGCCGGCTGCTCTACCGCTGAGCTACAGAGGAATCCGTCGCAGAAATCCTAAGCCGCACGCCCCCGTACGACAAGAGGAGTCGCCGGCCGAATATCGGGTTCGCGCACCACCCGCACCCGACCGGTATACTGCCCCCCGTCCCTCTCCCGGAGCCGCTCCCATGCCCGACCGCCGACAGGTTCTCCAGGGCGCCGTCGCCGCCGCCGCCGGGGTCGCCGCCACCACCGCCGACGCCGCCGACCCGCCCGCCGTCCGCACCGGCCGTATCCGGCAGTCCCTCGTCTTCTGGTGCTTCAACGCCCGCGCCGAGCGCTGGGACATCGAACGCACCTGCGAGGTCGCCAAGCTCCTCGGCGTGCCGTCCGTCGAGATCGTCGGGCCGGAGCACTGGCCGGTGCTCCGCAAGCACGGACTCGCCTGCGCCATCGCCCCCAACGGCATGCCGGGGGCGCCGTTCATGCGCGGGTTCAACAACACCGCCTTCCACGCCGAGAACCTCGAGCGCACCGGCCGCATGATCGACGCCTGCGCCGACGCCCGCGTCCCCAGCGTCATCACCTTCGTCGGCTACAAGTGGCGGAACCCCGACGACCCCAACTCGGGCGCCATCCCCCAGGACGAGGCGGCCCGCAACTGCGTCGCCGGGCTGAAGGAACTCGCCCGCCACGCCGAGCGGAAGGGCGTCACCGTGTGCCTCGAACACCTCAACACCCGCGACGCCTCCGACCCCATGAAGGGGCACCCCGGCTACCAGGGCGACGACCTCGACTTCTGCGCCGACATCCTCAAGAAGGTCGGCTCGCCGCGGGTGAAGCTACTGTTCGACGTGTACCACGTGCAGCTGATGCACGGCGACATCCTCCGCCGCATCGAGGCGAACAAGGACCTCATCGGCCACGTCCACACGGCGGGGGTGCCGGGCCGCGGGGAGCTCGACGAGAACCAGGAGGTGAACTACCCGGCCGTGATGCGGAAGCTGCTGGCGGTCGGGTACGCGGGGTACGTCGGGCAGGAGTTCATCCCGACGCGCAACCCGCTCGAAGGGCTGCGGCAGGCGGTGCGGCTGTGCGACGTGTGAGCGCGGCGATCACTGCTTGGGCGCGACCCACGCGCCGTCGTCCAGCGGCAGCCACTCGCCCTTGTTCACCGACATCGTGGCCTTGTCGGCGTACAGCCGGACCGCCACCCGCGGCGGGCCGACGCGGAGGAGTTCGACCGCCTCCGGCGTCCGCCCCGCCTCGTCGAACACGAAGAACAGCCCCTGCTCGTTCCGCTCGTACCACAGCCCCTTGTCGTTCCTGCGGAACGCCTTCTTCTTGCCCACCCACTCCACGCGCTGGTCGGCCGGCGACGCGGCGGCGAAGAACTCGGCCTTCCGCGCCAGCACGGCCCGGGCCGCGTCCAGGTTCTTGCGGTCGCGGTAGTCCTCGGCCGCCCTGTCGAACGCCGCCTCGCACTTCCTCCGGGCCGCCACCAGCTTCGCCTGGTACTCCGCCAGCGCCGGCCGCATCACCGCCGACGCGGGGAGCGCGGCCGGGCTCGCCTCAAACGCCTTCCGCTCGGCCTTCACCTGGTCGAGGAGGCGGATCTGGTCGGCGACCTTGAGCTTCTTCGTGTCCTCGAGCGCCTTCTGCTGCGCGGCGAAGGCCGCGAGCAGCTTCTCCTGCGCCTTGCCGGTGGCGGCGACGTACTCGTCCTGGGCCCTGGCCAGCGCCTGGGTGACGGGGTCGGCCGGGTCGGGCTGGCCGACGGCCGCGGCGGACAGGAACAGGAGGCCGGCGGCGACGAACGGGCGGCGGCTCACGGCAGTGTCTCCGGCGACACGCGTGATGGTAAGACCGCCCGCGCCGGGGTGTCAACCAGGAACCGCCGCCGGGTGCGCCCGCGGACTTCGCTTGGCCGTCAGGCCGGGGCGCGAGCCCCGTCGGGCTTCGGACACGCGACGGGGCTCGCGCCCCGGCCTAACGGCCGGCCCCAATCCCCAGCCCCCATCGCGGTCACTCCGCCGCCGGGTTGAAGTCCCACAGGCCCAGCCGCGTGTTCCCCCGGTAAGCCTCCAGCACCGCCAGAACCGGCCGCGACGGGTGGACCGCCACCCCGCTCGCCCGCCCGTCCCACGTCCGCAGCACCGCCCCCGTGGTCGTGTCCCACACCGTCAGCCGGTACGCGCCGATCGCGTGCGTCGCCGTCGGGAACGACCGCCGCTGCGCCTCGGGGTAGGGGTGCATCGAGGCGTACGCCAGCGCCGCGAGACGACCGTCGCCCGACAGGGCCAGCGCCCCCGTCGGCGCCGCCTCCTGCAACTCCGCCGGCAGCGGCAGCGCCTTCCCCGTGTCCAGGTCGAGCGCCAGCACCGGCGTCTGCACGCCCCGGGTGAGCACGGCCCGCCGCCCGTCCCGCGACAGGCCGACGTCCGGCGCCGGCGACCGAAAGAACCCGCTCCCGTCGGCGAGCCTCACCTCCGGCCGCTTCGCCGCCGGCTCCGTCGCCCACAGCTTCTTCCCCGTCGCCGCGTCGTACCCCTCGATCACCCCTGCCCCCGCGTGGGCCAGCACCCGCCGCCCGTCCGGCGTCAGCCGCACGTCGGAGTACGTGCCGTCGAAGGCACCGAGCGGCCAGCGCGCCTCGAACCGCGGGTCGGCGTGCCACACCGTCACCCGGGTCGGCGTGCGCACCAGGAAGCGCACGTCCTCCGGGCCGGTGGGGGTCAGCCGCTCGCCGCCCTCGGGCACCGCCCCGCGCGACTGCGGGACATTCTTGACGGCGACCTGCCGCGGGCCGGTCGGCTGGTTCGTCAGATCGACCCGCGCCACGCCGTACTGCTGGAGCGTGTGCTCGGCGCTGATGAGGCCCGTCTCGCGGGTCGCGGTCAGGAGCGACTTGCCGTCGGGGGTGAAGCCGACCAGCTGCGTCTGCGGCGGGAGCGGCCCCACCCACGGCCTCATCTGCGGGTCGGCCGGGGCGAGCACGACCAGCGTGTTCTCCCCGTCGCCCTCGGCCGCGCTGCCGGTGACCGCCAGCCACGCGCCGTCCGGGCTCCACGTCGCGCCGGCCACCGACTTCAGCGCCACCTCCTGCGTCCGCTGCAACTTCGGCGCGGCGAACTTCGGCGCCGCCGGCTGCTCCGCGACGGCCGGCCGCGGCGGCGCGTCCGGCTGCGCGACCGCGGGCGGCGGCGGCGGGGGTGCCGGCGGCTGCGCGACCCCGGCGGCCAGGGCGACGCCGGCGGCCAGCGCGAGGGCGGCGGCGCCGCCGAGCATCACGGTCTTCATCGCCGACCCTCCGCGGGCGAGCCGCCGCACCGCCGCCGGCACCACGCCGCCGGCGGCCCAGTCGGTGACAAGCCCGCACGTTTTCGAGACCAGGGTTTCGGGAACCGCCGCCGCCCGCCCGCCGATCAACCCGGCCGCCACCGCCGGGGCCACGCCGCGCCGCGCGAGCCGGGCCGCGAGCCGCTTCCGCCCGCCGTCGAGCCGGCTCGCCAGCGTGCCGGCCGGCACGCCGAGCCGAGCCGCGGCGTCGGCGCGCGACAGCCCGCGGAGGTCGCAGAGGACGACGGCGTCGCGGTACCACGCCGGCAGCTTCTCCAGCTCCTCGTCGAGCACGGGGCCGAGGTCGTCGGGGGGTGCGGACGCGGGGGGCGGCGGGCGCGGGGACGTTCACGGCTTGCACCTCCCGGGTCTGCCGCCGGGCCGCGGCGCGGCGGGCGTTGCGGGCGACGCCGACGGCGACGCGGTACAGCCAGTTGCCGAGCAGCGCGGGTTCGCGGAGCGTACCGGCCCGACGCGCCAGCACGAGGAAGACGGCCTGGAAGGCGTCTTCGGCGTCGTGGTGGTGGCGGACGCCGCGGCGGCAGGCGTCGAGCACGACCGGCCCGTGCCGGCGGACGAGCTCGGCGAACGCGGCGGCGTCGCGGGTGGCGGCAAACCGGCAGAGGAGGTCGGCGTCGTCCGCCGGCTCGGCGGCGGCCTGCCGGAGGAGCACGGCGGGGTCGGTCATGGGAGTACACTGTCCGGTCGGGGGTGCGGGAGTCGCGCGAGTTTGAATTTAACCCGGGCCAACAACCCGGCCCAACGCGGAATTCGGCCGCAACCGAGCTTGTGTCCGCGCGTATACTATGGTGGTATTCCTTCCACCGCCCGGAGGCCGCGCCGTGACCAACGCCGAAATCGCCCGCGAGCTCCGCACCCGCGCCGCCGAGCTGGCCCGCTCCGGCGACAACCTCTACCGCGTGCGGGCGTTCCGGCAGGCGGCGATGGCCGTGCTGGCGCTCCCCGACCCCGTCGCCGAACTGGTCGCCGCCGCCGGCCCCAAGGCGCTCGCGCGGCTCCCCGGCATCGGCCGAAGTCTGGCCGACACCATCGCCGGCCTGGCCGCGGAACAACTTGCGGCCTGAGCGACGATCCAACACTTTTTTGTGGCACAGACTCAATTCGTGCCACGACCCCCGGGGGGGTCCGGTACACACAATGAACCCCACCTGAGCGTCGGCCGGCGGCTACACTTCCCCCATGACCCGTGCCGACATGCTCGCCCGCGCGGCCGACCGCCGCGACCCCTGGGACGTGGTCGTGGTCGGCGGCGGGGCCACCGGCGCGGGCGTCGCTGTTGATGCTGCCGCCCGCGGCTACTCCGTCCTGCTCCTGGAGCGCGCCGACTTCGGCAGCGGCACGTCGAGCCGCAGCACGAAGCTGGTCCACGGCGGCGTCCGCTACCTGCGCCAGGGGAACCTCGGCCTCGTGACGGACGCGCTGCGCGAGCGCGGCCGCCTCCGCCGCAACGCCCCGCACCTCGTCCACGACCTGAGCTTCGTGCTGCCCTGCTACCGCCGGTTCGACCTGTTGAAGTACGGCGCCGGCCTGACGGCCTACGACCTGCTCGCCGGCCGCGAGCGGTTCGGCCGGTCGCAGCTGCTGTCGGCCGGCGGCGTGACCCGCCTCCTTCCCACGGTCCGGACCGACGGCCTGCGCGGCGGCGTCCTCTACCACGACGGCCAGTTCGACGACGCCCGGCTCTTGATCGCCCTGATCCGTACCGCCGCCGACCGCGGCGCCGTGGTGCTGAACCACGCGCCGGTGACGGAACTGCTGTCGCACCAGGGCCGCGTGCGCGGGCTGATCTTTCACGACGCCGAGACGGGCGCCGAGGTGCGGGCCGCGGCGCGGGTGGTGGTGAACGCGGCCGGCCCGTTCTGCGACGCGGTGCGGAAGCTCGCCGACCCCGCGGCGGCGCCGATGGTCGCGGCGAGTCAGGGGAGCCACGTCGTGCTGCCGCGGCGCTTCCTGCCGACGGACCACGCGCTGCTGATCCCCGAGACGCCCGACGGCCGCGTGCTGTTCGCCATCCCGTGGCACGGGCACACCGTCGTCGGCACCACCGACGTGCCGATCCCGGCGGCACCGGCCGACCCGACCGCGAGCGACGCCGAGGTCGATTTCATTCTCGAAACCGCGGGCCGCTACCTCGCCGCGCCGCCGACGCGGGCCGACGTGCTGGCGACGTTTGCCGGCGTGCGGCCGCTGGTGAAGGGCGACGCGGCGAGCACGGCGGGCCTGTCGCGGGACCACGTGATCCGTACCGACCAGCCGGGGCTGGTGACGATCACCGGCGGGAAGTGGACGACGTACCGGGCGATGGCCGAGGAGTGCGTCGACGCGGCGGCGCGGCTGGCGCACCTGCCGCCCCGCCCGTGCCCGACCGCGGAGCTGCGCCTGCACGGTTCCGCGGACGTGGAGGCGACCGACGAGTATGCCGTGTACGGGAGCGACTCGTCGGCCGTGCGGGCGCTCGTGGAGTCGGACGCGGCGTTGAGCGAACGGCTGCACCCGGATTTGCCCTACCGCGCGGGCGAAGTGCTGTGGGCGGCGCGGCACGAGCTGGCGCGCACGGCCGACGACGTGCTGTACCGCCGGCTGCGGGCGGGGGCGCTGAACGCGGCCGCGACCGAAGCGATGCGGCCGCGCGTGGCGGCGCTGCTGCACGGCGCCTGATCGCCCACACTTCCCATCCCGCCCGACCGGCACAACCCGAACCGTCGCGCCCCGCCGCCGCCAATCGCGCCCCATTCGACGCCGCGCTCGTGGACCGCGCCCCGCCGCCGCGGGTACGATCGACGCACACCCGGGGACGACACCATGCGGCGCTGGCTGGCGGCGGTCGGGGCGGTCGGCATCGCGGCCGGGGCACCCGCGGCGGACCCCGCCGACCTGGCCCGCCGCCTCGGCGTCCCGGTTCCCGCCGAGCGCGAGGCCGCCACCCGCGCCCTCGCCGCCCTCGGCCCCGCCGCACTGCCGGCGCTCGAAGCCGCCGCCGCGAGCCCCAACCCCGAAGTCGCCCGCCGCGCGGCGCCGCTGCTGGCCCGCGCCCGCCTCACCGCCGACTCCGCGAACCGCCTCCGCGCCGCGCCCGTGCGGCTGCGCCTGCACGCCGTCCCGCTCCGCGACGCCGTCGGGATGGTGCGCGACGTCACCGGCGCCGAGGTGCAACTGGCCGGCGTCGCCGACGTGACGCGGCCGGTGACGTGCGACACGGGCGCGGTGCCGCCGTGGGAGGCGGTCGCCGCGTTCGCCCGCGCCGCGGGGCTGCGCGAGGCGGTCGACGCGGAGGTGGGGATTCCCGCGCCGCCGCCGCAGGCGCGGAACCGCTCGTACTACGCGCCGCCGCCGCCGCTCGGCCCCGCCGACGTGCCGGTCCGCTTCGTGGACGGCTCCGCCGAGTTGCCCGCGGTCCGCACCGGGGCCGTGCGCGTGACGGCGCTGCCGCCCGACTTCCCCGGCGGGCGGATCGACGGGCAGCGCACGCTGTACCTCGACGTGACGCCGCTGCCCGGCGCGAAGTGGGAGGGCGCCGTCGGCGTGCGCCTGACCCGCGTCGTGGACGACACCGGCCGCACGGGCGCCCGCGGGCACGACGCCCCGCCGCCGCAGCCGCCGGTGTTCGCGTTCGAGCCGCCCGCCGCGGGGCGCGTGCTGATCGCGCCGTTGCCGCCAATCGAAATTCAGCCGCCGGCGACGCGGCCGAACCCGCGGGTGGTCGCGGTGCCCATCCGACCAGGGTCAGCCGACGCGCGGGTGCTGTCCGTGCTCGAGGGCGAGGTGTTCGGCGAGGTCGCCGCCGCGGGCGAGGAGTTGGCGGCGCTGCCGGACGTGGCGGCCGGCCGGGTGGGCGTCGGCGTCGGCGGCCGGCTGGCCGTGCGCGAAATCGGCACTCACGCCGGCAGGGTGCGGCTGACGGTGGAGCTCGAGGCGCCGTCGCCGTGGGAGCGGCTGCGGCGGCGGCAGCCGGACGGGCCGCTGTGGCCGGACGTGGCGGCGCCGGTCGGGGCCGGGTACACGGTCCGCGCCACCGACACCGCCGGCCGCGAGTTGCCCGCGGCGACGCGCCCGACGCCGCGGGTGTCGGACGACGGCGTGGTCAAGTCGGTGGCGTGGGAGCTGAGTTACCCGACGACGCCGGCGCGGCTCGTGGTCGTCGGCCCGCGGGTGGTGCCGGTCGTGGTGCCGTTCACGTTGGCGAACGTGCCGCTGCCGTGACGGCGGACGCGCTACCCGACGTACACGCCGTCCGAGAGGAACGCGCCGCCGAACGGCGCCAGGTCTTGCAGCACGGCCGGCTCGCCGCCGCCGCCGAGGCTCGCCCCCGAGTACACCCGCACCCGCGCCGGCCGGCCCGCGCCACTGCCGACCGCCACGTCGCCGATGCCGTCGCCGTCGGCGTCGGCCACGGCCACGCGCACGCCGCCGCGGTCGGCGGCGTCGCCGGCCACGAAGAAGTTCGCCACCGGGCTCGCCTGCGCGGCGTCCGCCTGACCCGCACTCACCAGCGCCCCGCTCAGCACGAACACCCGCGGGGCGCCGCCGGGGCCGCCGCCGAACACGAGGTCGGCGAACCCGTCGCCGGTCACGTCGCCGGCGGCCACGAAGCTGCCGTTGCGGAGGTTCACCGCGTCGGCCCCGGGGAAGGCGAAGAAGTCGTCGACGAGCCGCGCCGGCCCGCCGGCCAGGACGCTGGCGCCGCCGAAGATGGCGGTGCGCGGCCCGCCGCCGAACCCGGCGGCGACCACCACGTCGGGCGTGCCGTCGCCGTTCACGTCGCCGAGCGCGGCGCGGGCGCCGCCGCGGAAGTTGGCGTCGTCGATGCCGAGGAAGTTCGCCCGCACGCCGGGGGCCGCGGAGCCGACGGCGAGGCTGAACACGGTGACGCGCGGGCCGCCGCCCTGGTCCGGGGTCACCACGAACTCGGCCCGGCCGTCGCCGTCCAGGTCGCCGGCGGCGACGTACCCGCCGCCCTGAAAGTCGCCGCCGAACGGGTCGAACGGCTGCACCAGCGGCTGCCCCGTCGCGCCGCTGACGACGGCCACCCGCAGCGCCGTGCCGGGGCCGCTGACGAGCACCGTGTCGGGGACGCCGTCGCCGTCCACGTCGCCGCTGGCGCCCCGGAGCCCGAGGAGGCCGAGACCGCCGAGCGGGCCGACGGTCGCGGTCGGCGCGGTGCCGAACGCCCCGGCCGCCCGGTCGGCGGTGTACACCAGCGCCTGCCCACCTCCCTGGCCCGTGACGGTGAGTGTGTTTCCCGGCCCGGCCGGCGCCGTGAGGAGTTGCACCAACACGCCGTCGGTGCCGGCCCCGCCGCCGATCACGAGTTCGCCCGTCGGCGCCAGCCCCGCCGCCGAGCCGATGTCGGCCGCGGTCAGGTCCACCAGCGTCGCGCCGCCCGTGCCGAACACCGGGTCGAGGTGGCCGGCGGCGTCGAGGCGGAGCGCGAAGATGTCGGAGTTGGCGTCGCCGACGAGCACGACCTTGCCGTCGGCCTGGACGACGACGGCGTTCGCGGACGTGGCGGCGCCGAGGCCGAGGACGACGCGGCCGGCGGTGCCGAACGACGGGTCGAAGCCGCCGTTCGGGGCCAGCAGCCGCGCCGCGACCAGGTCGGTACCGTTGCTCCCGGCGACGACGATGCGGCCGTCCGCCTGCACGGCCACGGCGTTGCCGGCGTCGGACCCGCCGGCGTCGATCACGACCGCGCCGCCCGTGCCGAACCCGCCGTCGAGGGTGCCGAGCGCGGTAAGGCGGACGACGCCGATGTCGGACCCCGTGGTGCCGGCGAGGACGATCTTGCCGTCGGCCTGCAGCGCCGCCGCGAAGGCCCCGTCGGCACCGCCGAGGTCGACCAGCTGGATGCCGCCGCCGTTGAACGTGCCGTCCAGACCGCCGGCGGCGGTGAGGCGGACGGCGGCGAAGTCGGCGCCGGCCCCGCCGCCGCCGGCGACGACGATCCGGCCGTCGGGCCGGACGACGACGGCCTGGGCGAAGTCGGTTCCGCCGAGGTCGAGCACGAGGCGGCCGCCGGAGCCGGGGTTAAAGGTCGCGTCGGGTTGGCCGGTGGGGGTGAGCTTGGCGACGGCGAAGTCGGAGCCGCCCGGCCCGTCGGCCCCGCCGGCGACGACGACGGAGCCGTCGGGGCCGACGGCCACGGCCTGGGCGATGTCCACGCCGCCGAAGTCGATGGCGCGCTGCCCGGTGCCGTTGAACGTGGTGTCGAGGGTGCCGTCGGCGTTGAACCGGGTCACGACCATGTTGTCGCCGGCGGTGCCGACGGTGACGACCTTGCCGTCGGCTTGTACGGCCATGTCGGCGACGGGGACGCCGACGACCGTGGCGGCGCCGCCGGTGCCGAAGGTGGGGTCGAGCCCGCCCACGGCGGGGACGACGCGGGCGTCGAGCAGCTCGACGGCGAGGCGGGTGCGCGAAGTCATGCGTGCTCGGGTGTAGTCGGCGTGCGGGGCGGCGTACACTCGCAAGTGCCGTGCCCCAGCCAGCCGCGTGGGATCGGCCGTGGGCTCTGGTTGTGTGGAGTCGAACTGCGCGGCACCGGCGGCGCGGCGGGCGTCGCGACCGACGCAGTCGGCAGAGCTTGCCAGCCCTCCTCGACGTCCCACGAGCCGTCCGAGCGATCCGGACTGATCAGAATCCGTGCAAGCCGGGGACTTGGGAGGGTGCTCCCGTCGGGGCACACACCGGCCACCTGGATAGTAGGACACACGGGACGGCTCCGCCCGGGAAACGCCAGCCCGGCCGGACCTCGACTTCGCCACCCTCATCGACCCCGGTTCAATCTCACGAGGCCGACCTCCGACTCGACCGGCGGGAAGGCGCGCTCCGGGTCGCTGCCTGCGCCACCAGCCGGGGTGCCGCGGGGTGGTGCAGGCAGCGAGCTCGTGCCCGCGGTCATCGCCGGGGCCGACTTCCGGTTCCCCACATGACTCGGGGCGGCGCCGTATAACAGCAGCGGAACCGGCACGAACCGCGTGCCGACCGGGACGGCGGGCGTGGCGTGCGAACCCGGGGAGAACTGGAGGCCGAAATCAGCGCCGCGGTCATCCGCTTCAAGCGCGACTACATGGGTCGGGGGCCGCAGGAGGTGCGGACGTTCCTGGTGGAGGACGTGGCCCTGGTCCGCCTCCGCGGGGTACTCACCCCGGCCGAGCAGCGGCTCGCGCAGGTGGAAGACCCGCACCGCGGCCGCGACCTCATCAAGCAACTCCGGGTCGAGCTCATCGAGCACGGCCGCGACCTCCTGGAGCAGGCCGTTCAGGCGATCCTGGGGGTCCGCATCCTCAGCCTCCACACCGACATCAGCACCCGGACCGGCGAGTCGGTCATCGTCTTCACCCTGGCCGAGGACCCGGTCGAAAAATTGCGCACCGGCCGTTGACCCGGCTCCGATCGTCGGTTATGAATCCTTGACGTGGTTGGGTGGGGGGAGGGCGGCACGAGCCGTCGGTCACCCGCTCGGCCCCACAATACGTAGCTGACAGCCGCCCCGGCGTGACCCGTCGGGCCGGACATAGGCCGGAGAACTCCACCTCGGTGGATGGTTCTCCGGCCTTTTTTCGTTTCCCGCGAGCGTCGATGACCGAGCCCCACTCGCACCCCACGCCGCCCGCCCGCCGGCTCGCCCCCGTGCGGCCCGGCGGCGTGAGCGTGGCCGAGTACGGGACCGAGCACGAGCTCCGCTTCTACCTCGCGGCCCTGCGGCACGTCCGCCGCGGCGCGCTGGTGGTCGTGATCGGCCTGCGTGGGCGGCTCCCGGCCGCGCCGCCGGCCGGGGTGCGGCTGATCCTCACCGCCGACGGCCCGGCCGCCGACCCGGCCGAGTACGCCGGCTGCTTCGTCCCCGACCCGGCCCTCGCGGTGGCCGCCGCCGCCGCCGGCCTCGGCCCCCGTGAGGGGCTCCTCGTGCTCCTCCCCGCCGACTGGCGGGGGCCGTCGCCCGACACCCTGCTTCCCCCCCCCGCCCCGGAGGTTTCGTGACCCACGACAGCGCCCTCGTCGGCAACCTGCTCTCGCCCGCCGTGCTCGCCTTCGTCCTCGGGCTGGCCGCCCGGCTCATCAAGGGCGACCTGTCGCTCCCGAAGGACGCGTTCGGCCTGCTGGCCGCGTACCTCCTGTTCGCCATCGGCATCAAGGGCGGGGTCGAGCTGGCGCACGCCCCGGTCGCCGCCGTCGCCGGGCCGGCCGCGGTCACGCTCATGCTCGGCTGCCTGACGCCGGTCACGGCGTACCTGGCGCTGCGGTGGTTCTGCCGGCTCGGCGGGGCCGACGCGGCCGGCGTCGCGGCCCACTACGGGTCGGTGTCGGCGGTCACGTTCATCGCCGCCCAGTCGTTCGTCGCCGCCCAGGGGGCGCCGGCCGAGGGGTTCATGCCCACGCTCGTCACCATCCTCGAAAGCCCCGGCATCAACATCGCCCTGGCCATCGGGCTGATGTCCGGCGGTGGCGAGCGGCGGCTGGCCGCGGCGCTCCACGAGGTGTTCACCTCGCGCGGCCTGCTACTGCTGGTCGGCGGGCTGGTGGTCGGGCTGGTGATGGGGGACAAGAACTGGGGCGACGTGGCCCTCTTCTACGACACGAAGGGCCCCGTGTTCCGCGGCAGCCTGGCGCTGTTCCTCCTTCACATGGGGGCGGTGGCCGGGGAGCGGCTGGCGGACCTCCGGGCGGTCGGCCCGCGGCTGCTGGCGTTCGCGGTCGTCCTGCCGGTCGCACACGGCGCGCTGGGGGTGGGGCTCGGGCACCTGGCCGGGCTGTCCGTCGGCGGGACCACGGTCCTGGGGGCGATGGCCGCCAGCGCCAGCTACATCGCCGCCCCGCCGGCCGTCCGCCTCACCCTCCCCGAGGCCAACCCGACGTTCTCCCTGACCTGCTCGCTCGGCGTCACCTTCCCGTTCAACGTCCTCGTCGGCATCCCGCTGTACTACGAGATGGCCTGCCGGATCGGCGGCTGACCTCACACCCCCTACCGGAGACCCGCGTGACCCAGCCGACCCGCCGCACCCTCCTGGCGACCGCCGCCGCCGGCCTGACCGCCGCGGCCGCCCGCCCGGCCGACCCGCCACCCGCCCCGCGGCCGGCCGACCTGAGCCCGGCCGACGCGTTGAAGCTCCTGTACGCTGGTAACGACCGGTTCGCCGCCGGCCGCCCGGCCGCCCCGCACCGGGACCTCGACCGCCTCAAGGCGGTAGCCCCGTCGCAGGCGCCGTTCGCCGCCTTCCTCGGCTGCGCCGACAGCCGGGTGCCCATCGAAATCGTGTTCGACCAGGGGTTCGGCGACCTGTTCGTCACCCGCATCGCCGGGAACGTGACGACGTCCGAGATCACCGGGAGCCTCGAGTTCGGCGTCGACGTGCTGGGGACGAAGGTGCTCTACGTCCTCGGCCACACCCGCTGCGGGGCGGTGACCGCGGCGCTGAAGGCGGAGCCGGTGCCGGGGGCCATCAGCTCGCTGTTCTACCACATCCGCCCGGCCGTGCGGGCCTCCCGCGGGGACGTGGAGGCGGCGGTCCGGGAGAACGTCCGCAACCAGATGGACATTCTCCGGGAGGCGTCGCCGGTGGTCGCCCGGCTGGTCCGGGCCGGCCGCCTCGTGGTGGCGGGCGGTGTCTACGATATCTCCACCGGCCGGGTGACGCCGGTGGACGGTTAATGACCACACGAGTTGATGCATGGGCGAGTCTGTTCCCCACCCCCCCGCGGCACACGAGGTCGGGCACGGCCACGCCCCGGCCCGGCCGTACACCCGGCTGCGGCAGCTGCTCGGCCCCGAGCGGCGCGACATCGCCACCGTCGTGGTGTTCGCCGCCGTCGTGGCCGTCCTGTCGCTGGCCACGCCGATCGCCGTCGAGTCGCTGGTCAACACCGTGGCGTTCGGGGTGCTCCTCTGGCCGGTGGTGGTGCTGGCGCTGGTGCTGTTCGGGTGCCTCGGGCTGGCGGCCGCGGTCCGGGCGATGCAGGTGTACGTGGTCGAGTGCCTCCAGCGGCGGCTGTTCGTGCGGGTGGCCGCCGACTACGCCCACCGCCTCCCCCGCATCCGGCTCGACGCCTTCGACCGCCGGTACGGCCCGGAGCTGGCCAACCGGTTCTTCGACGTCCTGAACGTGCAGAAGTCGCTGGCCACCCTCCTGCTCGACGGCGTCGCGCTGGTCGTCACGGCCGTGGTCGGGCTGACGGTGGTGGCGTTCTACCACCCGCTCCTGCTCGGGTTCGACGCGGTGCTGATTCTGCTGGTGCTGTTCCTGGTGCTCGGCCTCGGGTGGGGCGGGGTGAAGACCGCGCTCCACGAGTCGCACGCCAAGTACGACGTGGCCGCCTGGCTGCAGGAACTCCTCCACCGGCACCGGGCGATCAAGCTGGCCGGCGGGCCGCGGCTGGCGGCGGCCGAGGGCGACCGTCTGGCGGCCGAGTACCTGGCCGCCCGCAAGGCCCACTTCCGGGTGGTGTGGCGGCAGACCCTGTTCGCCCTCGGGCTCCAGGTGGTCGCCGGGACCACCCTCCTCGGGCTCGGCGGCTACCTCGTCATCCACCAGCAGCTCACCCTCGGCCAGCTCGTCGCGTCCGAGCTCATCGTGTCCGTCGTACTCGGCTCGGTCGCCAAGTTGGGGAAGTACGCCGAGACGTACTACGACCTGCTCGCCGGGTCGGAGAAGCTCGGCCTCCTCACCGACCTGCCGCTGGAGCGGGAGGGCGGGGAGGCGCCGCCGCCCGGGGGGGCGATGGCCGTCCGCCTCCGCGGGGTGGACCGGGTGTCCGGCCGGGGGCTCCCGATCCCCGCCGACTGGGCCGTCGCGGCCGGCGAGCGGGTGGCGGTTCTCGGCCCGCCGGGGTCGGGCAAGACGCTCCTGTTCGAGACCGTCGCCGGGCTGCGCGAGCCGGACCGCGGGGTCGTCGAACTCGACGGGCTCGACCTGCGGGTGTTCGACCCGGACCGGCTGCGCGAGCAGGTGGAACTGGTCGGCGGGGCCGAACTCTTCGCCGGGACCATTAACGACAACCTCCGCGTCGGCCGGGCCGACCTGTCCGCCGCCGCCGTGCGCGACGCACTCCATGCGGTCGGCCTGCTCGAAACCGTGCAGGCGCTGCCGGAGGGGTTCGACACCGTGCTCACCCCGAACGGCGCGCCGCTGTCCGGGGTCCAGGCGGTACGGCTGACGCTCGCCCGGGCGATCGCCGCCCGGCCGCGGCTCCTCCTCCTCGACGGCACCCTCGACGCGTTCGACTCGGCCGATCTGCTCCCCGCGCTGTTCGACCGGGCCGCCCCCTGGACGCTCCTCGTCGCCACGGCGAACCCGGCGGTGGTCGGCCGGTGCGACCGGATGATCCCCCTCGGCGCCGCCCCGGAGGCCCACGCATGACCGCGCCGGCGTTCTCCCCGACGATCCCGTTCGCGAGCCTGGATGCCGCCCGCACCCCGCGGCCGGTGCGGTGGTTCGGCCGGCTCCTGCTGCTGCTGTTCGTGGCTTTCCCGGCCGCCCTCGTGGTCGTGCCGTGGCAGCAGACGGTCCGCGGCCGCGGGCAGGTGGTCGCGTTCGCGCCGACCGAGCGGAAGCAGGTGGTCACGGCCCTCGTCGGCGGGCAGGTGAAGAAGTGGTACGTGGTCGAGGGATCGAAGGTGAAGGCGGGCGACCCGATTGTCGATATTGACGATAACGACCCCGGCCTGGCCGAGCGGTTGGAGGTGCAGCGGAAGTTTCTCTTCAGCCGCAAGGAGGCCGCGACGGACGAGGTGGCCGAGCAGTTGCGGTCGGTGAAGGCCCAGGAGCAGGCGATGGAGGCGGCCGTCGCCGCCGCGAAGGCCAACCGCGCCGCCGCCGCCCTGCTGGTGGACGTGTCCCGCCAGGCGCGGAAGAACAACGAGTTCGCGGCGACGTTCGAGACCCGCCGGTTCGAGATGTTCGACCGGCTGTTCCGCGACAAGCAGTTCGGCGGGCTGGAGTCGGAGCTGAGCCGGGACGACGCGAAGGCGAAGGCCGACCGCGCCCAGACCGACGTGACCCGGGCCGACGCCGAGATCAAGCGGGCCGAGGCGGCGGTGCTGA
Source organism: Gemmataceae bacterium (assembly GCA_046350095.1). Classification (GTDB taxonomy): domain Bacteria; phylum Planctomycetota; class Planctomycetia; order Gemmatales; family Gemmataceae; genus Urbifossiella. The sequence continues at coordinate 1,059,692 of JAXMBA010000003.1, read as the reverse complement.
CCGCCGACTCGCTCGTCCTCCAGGCCGCGGCGACGGGGCTGTCGGCCGTGGCCCTGGCCCACCGCGACCTCCACCGGGCCGAGCAGAACCGGTTCTCGGTCGAGCGCGAGTTGCAGGAGATCGACAACCGGATCGAGCGCTTCAAGGCCCGGTTCGTCCGGGCTCCGACCGACGGGGTGGTGTTCCGCATCAGCGCGAACGCCGGGGCCGGCGGGCAGTTCGTCAAGGAGGGGGACGAGCTGGCGGTGATCGTACCCGACGCCACCGACCGGGTGGTCGAATTACTCGTGGACGGGGTGGACGCGCCGCTGATCGCCGCGCACATGGAGCAGACCGGGCGGGGGCCGCACGTGCGGCTCCAGTTCGAGGGGTGGCCCGGCATCCAGTTCGCCGGCTGGCCGTCGGTCGCGATCGGGACGTTCGGCGGCCGGGTCCGCCAGATCGACGCGACGGACGACGGGAACGGCCGGTTCCGCATCCTGGTCGAGCCGGACGAACTGTTCCCCGGCGACCGGTGGCCGGAGGGGTTGTACCTGCGGCAGGGGAACCAGGCCGTCGGCTGGGTGTTCCTGAACCGGGTCACGCTCGGGTACGAGTTGTGGCGCCAGTTGAACGGGTTCCCGCCGGTGGTCGCCCCGAAGGCGCCGGACATGGACGAGAGCAAGCCGCCCAAGGTGAAAACGAAGTGACCCTGGCCCGAACCGCCTACGTCGCCGCCGTGCTCGCCGCGGCCGGGTGTCGCACCGCCGACCCGGACTCTTCGTGGGCGTACGCGGCGCCGGCCGGGGCGGCGCGGGCAACGCCGGCGGCCCCGGCGCGGCCGGCGGTCGTACCGGCCTCCTACTCCGAGCCGACCGACAAGTTCGCCGCCCAGCCGGTGCTCCCGCCGCCGCGGCCGGTCGAGCCCGCGCCGAAGTCCGCACCCCCCGCGCCGCCGACGGACGCCGCGGCGATTGCCGGAGCGCCGCCGAGCGTCGGCGGGCCGCTCGGGCTCGACGAGGTGTTGGCGGCGGTGGAGCAGCACTACCCGCTGCTGCGGGCCGTCGAGCAGGAGCGGGTGGCGGCCGGCGGGCGGCTGCTGTCGGCGATGGGCGCGTTCGACTTGAATCTCGGCGCCACCGCGGAAGGGCAGGGGACCACCTACGACAACGTCCGCAGCGGCGTGGCCGTCAGCCAGGGGCTCCCGGTCGCGGGGCTCGGGGTGTTCGCCGGCTACCGGAACGGGTACGGCACCTTCCCGACGTACAACCTCGGGCAGAAGACGGCCGACGGCGGCGAGTTCCGGGCCGGGGTCAGCATTCCCCTCCTCCAGGGCCGCGAGATCGACCGCCCCCGGGCGGCGGTCCAGCAGGCCCGGCTCGACAGCCAGATCGCCGAGCCGGTGATCCACCGCCAGCGGCTCGACTTCCAGCGGGCGGCGGCCCGCACGTACTGGGCCTGGGTCGGGGCCGGCCACCGGCTCAAGGTGGCCGAGGAGCTGGTGCGGCTGGCGGTCGAGCGCGACGAGCAGTTGCGGGTGCGCGTCGAGGCCGGGCCGGCGGCGAACATCGAGCGGGTGGACAACCAGCAGAACATCGCCCTGCGCAACGGCCTCATGGTGCAGGCCCAGCGGGTGTTCCAGCAGGCGACCATCGAGCTGTCCCTGTTCCTCCGCGACCAGGCCGGGAGCCCGACCCTCGCCGGCCGGGACCGGCTGCCGGAGTTCCCCGAGGTGCAGCCGGTCCCGACCGGGTTTGCGGAGGCGCTGCGAACCGCCCTCGCCAACCGCCCGGAGCCGCAGCGGCTCCGCCTCCAGCGCGAGAAGGCGGCCGTGGACCTGCGGCTGGCATCGAACCAGACGCTCCCGGCCGTGAACGCCGTGGTCGCCGCGGCGCAGGACGTGGGGTACGGCACCAGTTCGCTCTCCGGCCCGAACGGGCTCGACCGCACGACGTTGAACGCCGGCGTGGCGATGCAGTTGCCGCTGCAGCGGCGGGACGCCCGCGGAAAGGAGATCCTGGCCGGGGCGCAGCTCGCGCAGATCGAGGCCCAGTTGCGGCAGGCGGAGGACGTGGTGCGGGCCGAGGTTCAGGACGCCGTCTCGGCGCTGGACCGCGCCTACGAGTTCCACCGCCAGGCCCGCCAGCGGGTCGAGCTGGCGCGACTGGTTGCCCGGGCCGAGCGCGAGCAACTCCGACTCGGCCGCAGCGACGTCCTACGCGTCACCTTGCGGGAGCAGGCGGCGTTCGACGCCGACGTGATCGAGATCGGCGCCCGGCAGGACTTCTTCCGGGCGCTGGCCGAGTTCCGCGCCGCGCTGGGGCTCGCCGGGTGGTGAGCGGCCGCCGCCGGACCGACGTCGTTGAGCACGGATGAGACGCCGCCGGAGCCGGACTGGGACGCGGCTTACGGACCGGGGACTGCCGTCGCGTTGCGGGCAACACCCCGTGGAGGCCTGTGGTCGGCTCTACCCCATGAACCGGCAAGCGATGAGGTGGCCTCCGGACCCGGGCCCGGAGCGGACCACGGTCGCGAGCAGGGCGTTGCCGGCCACCCCCTCGATGCTCCGGAACTCCAGGTACACCCGCCGCCACGAGGCGGCCGCGCGGGTCAGGATTCGCACGCCCCCCGCGGACACGTCCTCGCACACCCCGTCCTCCGTCGCCCCGACCGACCCGTCGGCGCCGACCGGGTGGAGGCGGACGGGGAGCCCCACGGCGTACCGCGGGTGAGCCCGGCGGTCGCGCAGGGTCTCGACCGCCCCGCGGACCGCGGCCAGCACCCCGGGCAGGGCCGCCAGGTACGTCCGCTGGTCGGCCGCGGTCAGGGTGCCGGCCAGCCCCGCGGTGGCGACCGTCTCGGGGCTCGGCTCGGCCCGCTGGACCAGCACCCACAGCTCGCCCGCGGCCGCGCCGGCGGAGCCCCGCCCGCCCGCCCCGAGCTGCCGGCGCAGGACCGCCCCCGACTCCCACGCCTCCACGGTCATGCCGAACTGACGGGCCACGCCGGCCAACTTCGCCGGGAGCACCGCCGCCGACGTCGTACTCAGGAACCGGCACGACCGCGTCCCGTCCGGCGCCGGCTCGCCCGCCGCGCTCTCGTACCGGGCGGCCGCGACGACCGCCTCGATGAACTCGGCCGCCGACTGGTCGCCGGCGCGGCCCGGCCGCGGGCGCAGCCGCGGGACGAAGGCCACGACCGGCAGGTCGGCCGGCGCCGCGGCCGGCGCGCGGGGGGTGACCCGCGTCTCGGCCGGCGGCGGGGTCACCACGGTGCTGACGGGCGCGGGGCGCGTCTCGGCGCCGAGTTGCAGGTCGGGGACGGTCGTCGGGAACGACAGGACGCCCGACCCCGGGTTCCCGCCCCCCGCCGTCGCCACCGCCCGGACGAAGTCGGAGCAACTCGGGAACCGGTCGGCCGGCTCCTTCGCGAGCGCCCGGCCGACCGCCGCCCGGTCGGTCGCCGGGAGCGCCGTCAGGTCCGGCGCACGGCTCATGTGCTGGAGCATCAACTGCTGGGCGGTCCGCCCGGGGTAGGGGAACGCCCCCGTGAGCAGCTCGTAGTAGACCAGCGCGAGGCTGTACTGGTCGGACCGCGCGTCGGCGCTGCCCCGGAGGACTTCGGGGGCGGCGTACTTCGGGGTCAGCCCGGCATCGGACGGGCCGGCGCCCAGCGCCCGGACGAGGCCGTAGTCGCCGACCTTCACGTGCCCGTCGATGAGGAACAGGTTGGCCGGCTTCACGTCGAGGTGCTGGAGCCCGTACCGGGCCGCGATCACGTCGAGGGCCTCGGCGGCGTCCGCGACGTAGCGCAGCAGTTCGTCCCGCGGGATGCCGCACCGGCCCCGGCGGCGGCACTCGTCGAACCGGTCCTGGAGCTGGGCGTCGGCCAGCTCCATCACCATCACGAGGTCGCCGCCGATGAGCTCGACCCGCTCCAGCGACAGGAGGAAGGCGTGGCGGAGCGCCCGGACGCGCTCGAACGCGGCCGCCTCCTGGCGGAGCTGGTCGCCGCCGCCGGGGACGAACTTGACGGCCTTGTGGAGCCCGCCGGGGGCGACGCACTTCCACACCTCCCCGAACCCGCCCCGGCCGAGCGGCTCGACGAGGACGTACCCGGGGACCGGCTCGTCGCCGGCCTGGCGGTTGGCGGACACGGATTGGTCGGTTGCTGGCACGGCCGGCCACTCAGTGACTTCGGAGGGACACGCTCGACGCCGCGGCCGGGGGAGGAGAGGAGAGGGGGTCGGGGGGTGCGGGCATGGGAACCTCGGGCGGCGCGTACGTCTCACGAGCCTAGCTCGCCGCGGCCGGCCGCGGGCGGTTCTGGCGGACATTACGTCCCGCCCTGAGCGAGTTTTTGCCCCCGGATGAAATCGCCGCCTCGGGCGGCGTGCCGTCGCCGGGCGCCGACGCCGGCCGCGACCCGTCCGCGGCGAAGGCCGGCGCGCGAACCTCCTCGGGGTGGCCGCGGTTCCGCCCCCCGTGCCGGGCGGCCGACCTAGAATGACGCCTCGCCGCCGTCGTCCGCGGAAGGAATGCCGATGCCGCCCGCCCCGCCGTCCCCGGCCGCGTTCTTCGACCTCGCCAACGCCTACCAGCGGACCGAGGCGCTGAAGGCGGCGGTGGAGCTCGACCTGTTCACCCACGTCGCCGCCGGCCGCGCCACGGCCGCCGACCTCGCCGCGGCGACCGGCGCGTCCCCGCGCGGCGTCCGCATCCTGGCCGACTACCTGACCGTCGTCGGGCTGCTGCACAAGGCGGCCGACCGCTACGCCCTCACGCCCGACGCCGACGCCTTCCTGAACCGCGCCTCCCCCGCCTACCTCGGCGGGACGCTCGAGTTCCTCCTCACGCCCCAGCTGCGCGAGAGCTTCCAGTCCCTCACGGCGGCCGTCCGCAAGGGCGGGACGGCGACCTCCGCCGAGGGGACGGTGTCGCACGACAACCCGGTGTGGGTGGCGTTCGCCCGGGCGATGGCCCCGATGATGAGCCTCCCGGCGCGGATGCTCGCCGACCTGGTCGGCGACGGTTCGGAGACCCGGCTGCGCGTGCTCGACGTGGCCGCCGGGCACGGCCTGTTCGGGATCGCCGTCGCCCGCCGGTGCCCGGCCGCCCGCGTCACGGCGCTGGACTGGCCGAACGTGCTGGCGGTGGCGGCCGAGAACGCCGCGCGGGAAGGCGTGGCCGACCGGGTGGCACTCCTCCCGGGGAGCGCGTTCGAGGTGGACTGGGGCGGGCCGTACGACGTGGTGCTGCTGACGAACTTCCTCCACCACTTCGACCTGCCGGCCTGCGAGCGGCTGGCGGCCAAGGCGCACGCGGCCCTCGCCCCGGGCGGCCGGGCCGTCACGCTGGAGTTCGTCCCGGAGCCGGACCGGGTGACGCCGCCGGCGACGGCCGCGTTCGCCCTGACGATGCTCGCGACGACCGCGGCCGGCGACGCCTACACGTTCGCCGAGTACGAGCGGGTGTTCGCCGCGGCCGGGTTCGCCCGGAGCGTGTTCCACCCCCTCCCGCCGACCACCCAGCAGGCGGTCGTGTCGTTCCGGGACTGAACCCCGGTTCGTCTGCCCGACTCGAGCCGCCCAGCTCACGGCCCGCCGGCGAGCGCCCGCCCGAGCCAGGCGCGGGCGTAGGCCCAGTGGCGGTCGGCGGTGCTCGGCGAAATTCCGAGCGCGGCCGCGGCCTCGTCGGCGGTGAGGCCGGCGAAGTAGCGGAGCTTCACCAGCTCGGCCTTCTCCGGGTGCGCCGCGGCGAGTGCGTCCACCGCCTCGTGCAGCGCCAGCAGCTCGTCGTCGGGCGCCGGCGCGGCGACGGCGTCCGGGTTGAGGGCGGCGCGGCCGCGGTCGCCGCCGCGCTTCGCGGCCTGCCGGCGGCGGGCCTGCTCGACCAGGATGCGGCGGATGGCCTCGGCGGCGGCGGCGAAGAAGTGGCCGCGGCCGTCGAACCGCTGGTCGCCGACGAGCCGCAGGTACGCCTCGTGGACGAGCCCGGTGGCGTCGAGCGTGTGCCCCGGCTTCTCCGCCGCGAGGCGGGCGGCGGCGAGCTTGCGGAGCTCGTCGTACACGAGCGGCAGCAGGTCCGCCGCGGCTCGCCGGTCGCCGCGCTGCGCCGCCTCCAGCAACCGCGTCACGTCGGTCACTTCGGCGGCTCTTGGAGTGGGGTGGCGTCGAAGACGCGGACCACGGCCCCGCGGCTCACCTGGGTGGCGAGGCGATGCCCGTCGGCGCTCACCGCGATGGCCTCGACCGGGTCGTCGTGGCGGAGCGTGAGCAAGTCCTGGCCGGACTCCGTGTCCCAGACCTTGACCATCGAGTCCCTCCCGCTGGTGAACAGTCGTCGGCCGTCCGGCGTGAACGCGGCCGCTTGCACCCACCCGGCGTGGCCGGTCAGCCGGTGGAGGACCCGGCCGGTCGCCGTGTCCCAGAGGAGCATCGTGCCCCGCGGCCCGGTCGTGACGAGCCGGGAGCCGTCCCGGTTGAAGACCATCGCGACAATCCCACCGACGGGCATGGGCAGGGAGTGGAGCACGGACCCGGTTGCCACGTCCCGGATCACGACCGGTGTATCCGGCAGATCGTTGGTATGGGTGGCGAGCAATCGGCCGTCCGGGCTGAGGGCGGCCTGATCGAGCCGGGTCTTCCCGCCGGGGAACCGGGCGACTGGCCGGCCGGCGGACAGGTCGTACAGCCTGTAGGCGTAGTCGGGTTCCAGCACGATCAGCCGGTCGGCCGACCCGAACCAGGCCGCGACCCCCGACACCCCGGCGGGCGGGAGCATGACGAGCATCTTGCCGGTCGCCGCGTCCCAGACCTTCACCCGGTCGGTAACCCGGTCCGTCACGGCCAGCCGGCTGCCGTCCGGGGCGATGGCGCCCGTGGTGCGGACTACGCCCTCCCCCGGGCCGCGCGGCACGCGGGTGATCGCCTCGCCGTCCGGCTGGGTCCGCACCACCAGCACCCCCGTCACGCTTTTCGTTGCCGGGTCCATGCCGAGACTGTACCCGAGCGACACAAACCCGCCGGACGGCCGCACCGCCAGCCCCGCGGCCACGGACGTGGAGGCGTGGGAGTTCGGGTCCGGTTCGGTCCCGGGTGGGACGTCCCATTGCTTGGCCGTGCCGTCGTCGGAGGCAGTCGTCACGAGCCGGCCGTCGGGGCCGAACTCGATGTCCATGACCACCGAGGAGTGACCGCGGAGAGCCTGAAGCATCCGACCTGACCGGCCGTCCCAGACGGTCGGGAATTGCCGGCCGGACGTGCGCGAGCCGGCGACCCCGACCGACCGGCCGTCCGGGCTGAGACGGACCCGCGCCGTCCGGCTGTAGTGCTCCACCCGGAACCGGCCGCTCAGAACCGGGGCGTCGCCGCCGAGATTCCACACGCGAACCTGACGGTCCTCGGTCGCCACAGCCAGCTTCGACCCGTCCGGGGTCAGGCTCAATTCGAGCGGGTTGCTCCCGTCGGCCTGTGCGTCGAACGTCAGCACGTCCGGGCCGTTCAGGTCGTCGCGAACGCGAACCGTGGTGTCGCCGTCGCGGTAGGCCACCCGCAGCCGACCGGCCGGGGTGTACGCGAGGTCCCCGTAAGCCCCCCGGGCACCGGGGATCGGGGTCTCGGACCGTTGGGCCAGCCCGGCCGTGGCGTAGGTCCGAATGGCGATCGCCGAGCCCCCGAGTCCGGCCTGGAGCAGACCGGCCACCGTCTGCCCGTCCGGCGAGAACGCGGCCGCGCTCCAGAACCACTCCTCGCTGGAAAGGCGGCCGCGCGCGGTACCCGTCGCGACCTCCCAGACGCCAATTTCACTTTGCACCTTACTCACCCCGTTGGTCGTGACGTGAGTGTGCCGCTCCACGACCACGTGCGAGCCGTCCGGGCTGTATGCGATCGCCCCTGGCGACATCCCCTTCATCCCGGCCGTCCACAACTCGCGGCCGTTCCGCGTCAGGACGCGGACGAACGCCGTCTCGACCGCCCCCCGCGGCGCGCGGAACGTGACGGCGAGCGTGTTACCGTCCGGGCTGATGGCGACTCGCGCGTCGTAGCCGCCCGGGAATGTGGCCGTCTCCTGCTGCAACTCGCGGCGGAGGTAGTGCCACTCGAATCCCGGCTCGCCCGCCGCGGGGCGCGTCCGGTCGAGCAGCTCCCGGGCGCGGACCACGTTCCCCAGCTCCAGCGATGCTGCAGCGAGGTTGATGTCGGTCGCGTAGGCGGCGCGCTTCAGGTCGGCGGCCAGTCGCTCGGCCTCGGCCCGGTGGTCGGCCTCGGCGTTACGGGCTACCTCCGCCTCCTCGCGCCCGGCCTCCGCAGCCCGCTCGGCCCGCTTCGCCTGCACGGCTAGGAACGCCCCCATCCCGGCCGCGCCCAGGGCCATGCACACGAACACCATCCCCACGCGCACGGCCGCCGCGTTCTTCCGGTACGCCTTCCTCAGCCGATAGCCCCACGTCGGCGGGCACGCCTCGACCGCGTCGCCGGCCAGGTGGCGCTGCACGTCCTTCGCCAGCCCGGCGGCGCTGTCGTAGCGGCGGTTGCGGTCCTTCTCCAGGCACTTCATCACGATCCAGTCCAGCTCCCCGCGGACGAGGCCGGCCAGCTTCCCCGGCTCGGTGCCGCGGCGGGCCGACACGCCGGTCAGCGTCTCCCCCAGCGACGTGAGCCGCGTGCTTGGTTTGGGCGGGTCTTCCTCACGGAGGATGCGGCGGATCTCGTCGAACGCCGCCTTGCGGAACCGGTCGCCGTCGAACGGGGTGGTGCCGGTGAGGAGCTCGTACAGGAGCACGCCGAGGGCGTACACGTCGGCCCGGGTGTCCACGTCGAGCTGGTTCAGCTCGGCCTGCTCGGGGCTCATGTAAAGCGGCGTTCCGATCATCTGCGCGACGCGGGTGTAGATCGTCTTGTCGGTCAGCGACTGGCCCACCGCCTTCGCCACGCCGAAGTCGATGACCTTCACCACCGGCACGCCGTCGTGCGGGGCCACGAGCACGTTCGACGGCTTGATGTCGCGGTGGATCACGCCCTTCTGGTGGGCGTGCTGCACCGCCTGGCACACCTGCACGAACAGCGCGAGCCGCTCGCGCGGCGGCAGCTTCTGCTGGTCGCAGTAGTCGGTGATGGGGAGGCCGCGGACAAGCTCCATCACGAAGTACGGCCGGCCCTCGGGCGTCGCCCCGGCGTCGAGCACGCGGGCGATGTGCGGGTGGTCCATGAGGGCGAGCGCCTGCCGCTCGGCCTCGAACCGGGCGACCACCTGCCGCGTGTCCATGCCGGGCTTGATGACCTTCAGCGCCACCTTGCGGCGGACCGGCTCGGTCTGCTCGGCGACGAACACGAGGCCCATGCCGCCCTCGCCGATCTGCTCCATCAGCCGGTACGGCCCGACGCGGTCGCCGACCGCCGCGGCCGGCGGGTCGTCGGCGGACTCGTAGCCGCCGGTGCGGGCGAGGTCGGCGGGCGGGCGGTCGAGCGGGTTGCCGGCGGCGTGCGCCGCCAGCAGTTCGTCGATCTCCCGCCGCAGGGCCGGGTTGCCGGCGCAGGCGCGGTCGAGGTACGCACGCCGCTCGGACGAACTGCCGATGGCGAGGGCGGCGGCGAAGAGCGATTCGTCGGTCACGATGGGCCTCCGCGGGCGGGTCCGGGGCTTGCCCCTACCATGCGCAGGCCGTCGGCGATTCGCACCAGGAAAAATCGCCCGGCGAATCCGCCCCGCCCCCCGGAGATGACCCGGGGGCGGGACGCCGTCACCGCCGCTCACTTCTTGAAGTCGCCGGCGCGAATGATGACCAGCCGCGCCGGGTCGACGTGCCGGCGGAAGGCCGCGGTGATCGCCTCCGGCGTCAGCTCGGCGATCTTCTTCTCCGCCTCCGCGACGTGGGCGAACGTCCGCCCCAGACTCAAGTTCGAAGCGATCTGCCCCGCAATGGCGGCGTCGCCGGTCCGGCCCACCTTCGCCGCCTCCAGGAACGCCCGCTGCGCGCCGGCCAGCTCCTCCGAGGTCGGGCCGTCGGTCAGGAACTTGGTCAGCTCCTCCACCGCGGCCTTCTCCACCTTGTCGATGTTCTGCGGGTTCGTGATGGCGTTGATCGTCAGGCTCGCCACCGGGTCGCGGGCCGACGCGGTGAACGCCGACGTGACGCCGTACGACAAGCCTTCCTTCTGGCGGATGCGGTCGCCGAGGCGCGACGACAGCGTGCCGCCGCCGAGGATGAAGTTGCCGAGCCGCATCGCCGCGTAGTCGGCGTCGCCCTCCTTCGCCGGGAACGCGACCGCCGCCAGGAACACGGCGTTGGCCCGGTCCGGCGTCAGGACGTCCTCCTTCGAGCCCGGCCGTGCCGCCGGCGCGTCGCGGGCGATCCGCCGGACCGGCACCTTTGACTCCCACTCGCGCAGCACGGCCCGCACCTTCGCCACGGTCGCGTCCGGGTCGAAGTCGCCGACCACGGCCAACTCCACCTGCGCGGCGCCGACCTGCGTCTCGTACAGGGTGCGGACCTGCGCCAGCGTCAGCGCGTCGGCGCGGGCCAGGCTCTCCTCCAGCGTGGGGACGTAGCGCACGTCGTCCTTCGGGTACGACGACAGGGCGCGGGCCATCTTGTTGGCGGCGAGCGTCGCCGGGTCGCCGGCCGAGCCCGCCAGCGCGGCGCGGCCGGCGCGCTTCATCGTCTCGAACTCGTCCGCCGGGAACGCCGGCTCGCGGAGGATTTCGCCGAGCAGGTCGATCGCCTTCGGGAGCGTGTCGCGCTTGGCCTCGACCGAGAACGTGAGCTGGCCGATGGTGCCGGGTGCGCCGCCGCCGCCCTTGCCGCCCTTCGCGCCGCCCCCGCCGCCGCCGGTGCTGATGCGCACGCCGAGCGACTCCATCTCCTCGCGCAGCGCCTGCCGGTCGTGCTTCTTCGTGCCGGCCGCCATCAGCCGCGGCAGCATCCCGGCCGCGGCCTCCTGGCCCTTCAGCGAGTCCTCGTTGCCGTAGTGGAGCGTCAGCACCAGCGACACCGTCTCGCCGCGGTTCTTCTTCGCCAGCAGCCCGGCCTTGAAGCCGCCGTCGTCGATCACCTTCACGCGGGCGTCGAGGTTGGCCGGCGTGTGGTCGAACGCCTCCCCGGCGGCGACGGTGGCGCCGCCCTTGAAGTCCTTCACGATGGTGGCGACCGGCGGCGCGGCCGGCACCGCGAGGCGCTTCGGCTCCGTCTCGGGGATGAACACGCCGACGGTGCGGTTGTGCTTCGGGAAGTACGTCTTGGCCACGCGGTTCACGTCGTCGGCGGTGACGGCCGCGAGCCGGTCGCGCTGGACGAACAGCAGCCGCCAGTCGCCGAGCGCCGACGCCGAGCTGAGGGCCATCGCCATGCCCGAAGCGTTCGCGGGGAGGCCTTCCGAGTTGCGCTTCGCCCGCAGCTTCGCCTTCTCGACCTCGTCGGCGGTGAACGGCGTGTCGCCGAGCGATTCGAGCACCTTCAGGAGCGTGTCGCGGGCGGCGTCCAGCTGCGCCGCCTCGGCCTGGGCGGACGCGAAGAACAGGCCGGGGTCGTGGGCGTTGTCGGCGCGGGCGAAGGCGCCGGTGGTGAGCTTGCTCTCCACGAGCGCCTTGTGGAGCCGGCCGTTCGGCGACTGCGAGATGATGCCGGCCAGCAGGCTCAGCGGCGCCCAGTCGGGGTGCGACGCGCTCGGGATGTGGTAGGCCGCCGCGACCGCCCCGACGGTGCCGACGCGGCGGAGGACCACCGTGCGCTCGCCGTCCTGCGGCGGCTCCTCGGTGTACGTCGCGTCGAGCTTGCGCTCGGGCTTCGGGATCGACCCGAGGTACTTCTGGCACAGCGCCAGCGCCTTCGGCTCGTCGAACTTGCCGGCGACGATGAGCACGCAGTTGTCGGGCTGGTAGTACTTCTTGTAGAAGGCCTGCAGGTTGTCGATGGGCACCCGCTCGATGTCGGAGCGGTTGCCGATGGTGGACTTGCCGTAGTTGTGCCACTCGTAGGCGGCGGCGTGGACGCGCTGCCCGAGCACGCCGGCCGGGCTGTTCTCGCCGCGCTCGAACTCGTTCCGCACGACCGTGAACTCGCTCAGCAGGTCTTCCCGCTTAACGAAGCTGTTGACGAGCCGGTCGGACTCCAGGTGGATGGCGAACTCCAGATTCTCGTCGGTCGCCGGGAGCGTCTCGAAGTAGTTGGTGCGGTCCACGTTGGTGGTGCCGTTGAAGCTGGCCCCGTGGTCGCGCAGCTCCTTCGGCACGTTCGGGAACCGCGGCGTCCCCTTGAACACCATGTGCTCCAGCAGGTGGGCCATGCCGCTCTCGCCGTACCCCTCGTGGCGGCTGCCCACGAGCACGGTCATGTTCACGGTGACGGTCGGCCGCGACGGCTCGGGGTAGAGGAGCACGCGGGCGCCGTTGGCGAGCCGGTACTCGGTCACGCCCTCGACGGTGGCGACCTTCTCCTGGGCCGCGGCGGGCGGCGCGGCCAGGACGAGGAGTAAGCAGACGAGGCCGGCGCGGCGCATGAGAACCCCCTGCGGCGTGGGTGCGACTGTGGACGCGGAGAGGTGGTGGGACGAACCCCGCAGGACAGGGTAGCCGGACGCGCCGCCGGCCGCCACCCGCCAGCCCGCCCCCGGTACGGGTGGGAGGCCGCCGGCAGCACGAAGGACCGCTACGCCGACTACACCTGCCGGCGGCCGCGGCCCCGGACGGCCGGACCGCGCCGACGTGAAACACCCGCGGGCCGGGATCAGTGGCAGCACGACCCGGCCTTGGTGCTCGCCTTCGCGGACGGCGGCACGTCGTTCGCCGGGTTGTGGGCGAAGAACCCGTTCGGCTTGAGCACGAAGCCGATGTAGGCCGTCGGCATCACCGGGTAGTCCTCGGGCCGCGGGATGTGGGTGTGCCCGAAGGTGTACCACAGCACCACGTCGGTGTTCTCGGTCGGCCGGTCGCGCTCGGTCCAGCGTGCCAGGCCGTCGCCGCCGGCGCTCTGGTTCGGGTAGTCGCCGGCCCCGTACTTCTCGTCCTCGTGGTACGGCGTCACCCAGACGTGGTGGTTCACGAACCCCGCCCGCTTCCGCCACCACGCGTTCGGCGAGGCGAACGGGAACGAGTTGTCGCCGGGCAAGAGCTTGTAGCCGACCGGCTCTCCCACCGCGTTGAGCACGTTCGGGTTGACCACCTTCCACGTCCGGGCCGTCTCCAGGTTCAGGTGCCCGCGCGCCTGCAACTCGGACGTGAGCGGCGTCACCCGCGTGTGGAAGGCGTTCTCGAACGGGTTCGCGTCGTCGATCGCGTCGGCCACCACGTCGAGTTGCTGGACCGTGTTGGCGGTGCCGTCGAGGTCGAAGTCGAGGCGGACGTTGAAGAAGTGCTGGTGGTTCGGGGCGTACAGCTGCGGGGCGACCAGGTTGCCGTACTTCGGCTTCTCGCCCGGGGGAAACGCCCCGAGCGAGAGGATGCCCGTGAGCTTGATCTCGAACTGGATGCTGCCGTCCTGGTAGAGGTACCAGAAGAAGCCGTACTCGTAGTTCTCGACGGTGGACACCGACGACACCACCAGCCGGCGGGACCGCCGGACCTCGGGCGCGTCCGGCAGCCGCCGGTCGGTGTGCTTCCAGAGGATGCCGTAGTCCTCCTCGTGCATGCAGACCGCGTTCTTGATGGTGAGCGGGTTGCCCCGGCTGTCGCACAGCGCCGCGTCAAAGTAGCGGATGAGGCCGAGGCAGTCGCAGCCCAGCTCCAGGCTGTTGGCGCAGGCGCCCATGCCGTACTCGCCCACGTCGAAGGCGTTCTTCCGCCGCTGCGTCGGGCCCGGGTCGCCGTACGGGACGACCATCTCGGTGAGCGAGGCGCGGTACAGGACGGAACGCTCCTTGCCGTCGTCGTCGTAGCGGAGGTGGTGGAGCGTCAGCCCCTCGCGGGCGTTGAACCCGATCACGAACCGCCACTTCTGCCAGCGGACGCTGTGGCCCTCGACCTCGAAGCTCGGCCCGTCGGGCTGCGTGATCTCCAGCGTCTTGATGTCGGTGCGGAGGCGGCCGACGCGGTCGGCGGCGTAGTTGCAGCTTCCCGGCGGGAGCGGCCAGCGGCCGTGCTCCTCGACGCGGAGGACGGTCATGGTGTTCAGGTCGACGACCGGCCGGAGCCCCTCGATCGGCCGGACGTAGCCGTTGTCGGTGGCGTCCTCGCGGAGGAAGCACAGGGGGCGGGCCAGCCGGCGGGTGCGGTCCTCCTCGCTGCCGTAGTTGCCCGCGCTCCAGATGTCGACCATCACCAGCCGCGTGTCCTCGACGCCGTGGTGCGCCTTGAGCGCCGCCTTGAACTCGGCGCTGGCGAGCACCGCTTGTTCGCACTCGATCTGCTCGTCGATGGTCATGGTCGGCTGGACGCCGGGCACGTGCCGGACCGCGAGCACCTGGCCCCGCGTGAGGCAGACGGTGGCCTCGTGACAGGCGTTCGTGGCGTTGTCGAACAGCACGACGAAGGCCTCGCGCCGGACCGCGTCGCGGCCGGTGAAGCCGTGGACGAGCTCCTTCGGCGGCTCCCTCAGGCTGACCGACACGAACCGCGTCGTCGGCGTGACCTTGCCGTCGGCCCGGAGCAGCCGAACGGCCTGCTGGACCTCCGCGGCGCTGAGCGGTTCCAGGGGATGGCGGGCGTGGTCGGTCACGGGTCGGTTCCTGGCGGTGACGGGGCGTTCCCGGTCGAGCCATCTTGCACCACCGCCCCCACTCGTGCCACTGGTTTTCCCGCCGCCCCGCGGCCGCTCGTCACGGTCGGCGCGAGACGCCGGCGCTGCCGACCCCGGCGTAGAATCGGCAGTCGGGGGCGTGACCCCCTGGAGGACCGCGCGATGAGCCGATCCGAACACGTCGTGGTGGTGGGCAGCGTGAACGTGGACCTTGTGGTGCGGGCGGGCCGGCTGCCGCGGCCGGGGGAGACGGTCGGCGGCGGCACCTTCCTCAAGGCCCACGGCGGGAAGGGGGCGAACCAGGCGGTCGCGGCGGCGCGGCTGGGGGCGGCCGTCGAACTCGTCGCCCGCGTCGGGGCCGACCCGTTCGGCGACGAGGCCCTCGCCCACTTCCGCGCCGAGGGGCTTCGGACCGACCACGTGACGCGGGACCCGGCCCACGCGACCGGGGTCGCGGTCATCACGGTGGACGCCGCCGGGGAGAACGCGATCGCGGTCGCGCCCGGGGCGAACGCCGCCCTGACCCCCGCCGACGTCGACCGGGCGGCGCACGGCATCCGGAACGCGGGGGTGCTGGTGACCCAGCTGGAGACGCCGCTCGAAACCGTCCGGCACGCGGTCCGACTCGCGGCCGAGGCCGGGGTGCCGGTCGTGCTCAACCCGGCACCCGCGCCGGACCGGCCACTCCCCGCGGACCTGCTCCGGGCGGTCGCGGTGCTGACGCCGAACGAAACGGAAGCGGCGGCGCTGTCCGGGGTGCCGGTCGTCGACGAGGCGTCCGCCCGGCGGGCCGCCGTCGCCCTCCGGGAGTCGGGGGTGAGGGCGGTGGTCGTCACCCTCGGGGAGCGTGGCGTCCTGATCGCCGACGCGTCCGGAGTCGAATCCGTCCCCGCCGCGCGGGTGCGGGCGGTCGACACGACGGCCGCGGGGGACGCGTTTACCGGCGCACTCGCGCGGTTCCTGGCGGCCGGGCTGGACGTGCGGGCGGCCGCGCGCCGGGCCGGTGCCGCGGCCGCCCTTTCGGTCACCCGGGTCGGGGCGCAGCCGTCGCTCCCCACCGCGGCCGAGTTGTCGGCGTTCGAGGGGGCGTGCCACTAACGCGAGCCGCCCGGGCGGCACGCAGGTCGTTACCGGGGAATCGCTCGCCGGAGTGGCGTCACTGCCCGCCGACCGGCGCGTCCGCAGAGGGGTTGTCGTCCAGGCCGGCGAGGACGTGGCCGGTGCGGTCGGCCCGGTAGTAGGTGATGCCGGTCCCGTACCCACACTCCTCGGCCGCGTGCAGGTAAACCGGCCCGGGGCCCCACTTCCCCTCGACCAGGACCGGCATCCCCGGGGACACGTACCGGACCACGGCGGTGTGGGCCACCACCCCGTCCAGGCGGTAGATGGCCAGGTCGGAGGGCCGCGGGTCGGGCACCGCCCGGTAGCCGTTCTCGACGAGGATCACCTCCACGTCGGTCTCGCTCACCCAGTACCGCCCGCGGGTGAACACCCACCCGTGGCAGTTCGACCGGTCGTCCGCCGGATGAGAGCGGATCGCCGTGGGTGCGACGGCCGGGGTGTCCGCGGGGCGGACGTCCAGGGCGGCCAGCTCGGCACGCGACCGGGGGCGGGTGGCCTGCCACGCGCCCACGCGGGTGCCCCGGTCGGTGAACACGGGGACCGGGGCCGGGCGGGTCGGGGGTTTCTCGGCGGCCGCCTCCAGCTCGGCCTGGGCCCGGTCGTCGTCGGCCGCTTCGGCCGCCGCGTGCCAGGCCACCGCCCCGACCGCGAGGACGAGCCCGGCCGCCCCCGCCACGGCCCAGCGGGCGCCCGGCCGGCTGGGTGCGGCCAGGGCCAGCCCGACCGCCGCGAACCCGCCGCCGGCGGCCGCCGACACGGCGGACTCGGCCGCCGCCCACACCCCGACGGCCGCCCCCGAGCACGCCACGGCGGACCCGGCCGCCCGCGCCCACGGCCGCCCCCGGCCCAGTACCGTGTTCGCGACCCCGCCCAGGAACAACCCCACGCCGGCCGCGAACGCCACCGCGAGGAGGGACACGTCCGCCTGGCCTGGGTCGGACACGGGCATGCTTCGGCTCCGATGCCTGTCCCCCGCGCGGGCCGGCGGGGCGTGAACACCCACTACACCTACCGCGCTGCGAATGAAGCCCCGATGAATCGTCTCTGGACAGTTTGTGAGCACCCCACGGCGACAGTGAAGTGAAGCGAGCCGGCGGCCCCCGCCCCGGACTCGACCCAGGCCGCCGCCGTGCTGCCGCTACTTACAGTCGAACCTGCGGCCGTGAAAGGGTGATGCTACTTGTCCCCGGCCAGCCACGCCTCCAGCTCCGCGACCAGTTCCGGCCGCGAAACCGTCTCAAACGTGTGAAGCGGATCCTGCCAGTCGGCGTTGAAATCGTCTTCACGCTGCCGTCGCCGTGCTGCCGCCGGCTCGACGGAGATCAGCCGCAGCACGCGGAGGCGGTAGCAGCCGGCGGGCCGCTGGTCGTCGATGCGCCACTCGACATCGACGGCCCGCCCGCGGGCGGGGTGGTTAGCCAGGTACAGGTTGGTCGTGCCGAAGTAGTACCCCCCAGCGTTGGCCGACTCGGTGGGCTCCTCCTCGTGGAGCGTGTTCCACGCGATCCGCCACCCGTTCGGCACACGCAGCGGCTGAAGGGCTACGCTCATCGGTGGACCTCTCCCTGCACATCTCCTCACCGCCCGCCGAGCACCAGCGCCGGCACGTCGGCGACGGACGCCAGCAGGTGGGTGTGCGGCCGCGCGGCCAGCTGCTCGCGGGTGTACGCCCCGGTCGTCACGCCCACCACGAGTCCGCAGCCGCTGTTCGTCCCCTCGTCCAGGTCCACCGCCGTGTCGCCGACCTTCGCCACCGCCTTGGGGTCGGTCACGCCGAGGCGCGCCATCAGCCCGCGGATCATGTCCGGGTGCGGCCGGCCGCGCGGCACCTCGTCGCTGGTGATCGTCGCGTCCACCACCCCGGGCACGGTCCACCCGAGGCGTGCCAGCACGGCGTCGGCGATGCGGCGGCCGAAGCCGGTGTCGAGCGCCACCTTCACGCCCGCGGCGCGGAGCCGCGCGAACGCCGCCGCCGCGCCGGGGATCTCGCGCACCGCGGGGTCGGTGGCGTAGTAGTCGCACATCCGCGCCACGAAGGCGGTATGCACCGCGTCCACCTCCGCCGGCCCCGCCGGGCGGCCGACCGTCTCCAGGATCACGCGGATCGCCTCGGGCTTGTGGTAGCCCATCACGCGGTCGATCACCGCCGGGTCGGCCGTCACCCCGCGCGCGGCCAGCGCGGCGCGGAACGAGGCGTTCACCGCGTCGCCGTCGAACACCGTCGTCCCCGCCATGTCGAACACGACCAGCTCGATCACGTCAGCCTCCCCGTGTAACCCTGTCTTTCAGGCCGAAGGCCTGACAGCCCTCAGCCCAGGGCAAGCCGCGAAGCGGCGCCGCCCTGGGTACGCGACGCGAATCACCCCGCAGGCTGAAGGCCTGCCAGCCGGCTCGCAGGCCTTCAGCCTGCACGGACTCACGACCCCCGTACCCAGGGCGGCGGCCTTCGGCCTTGCCCTGGGCTGAGGGCTGTCACCCCTTCGGGGTGAAGACCGAACACACGTCAAGCTCCCAGGAGTTCGGTCACGGTCCGTTCCGCGAGGCCGAACGACAGCGTCATACCGGCCCCGCCGACGCCCGTCACCGCGAGCACGCCCGGCGCCGGCCGCGCCGCCACCCACGCCGCCGTCGGGTGCTTGGCGTACACGCCGTGCCAGCGGGCCGAGATCGTCAGACCCGGCAGGTTCAGGAAGCCGCGGAGGTAGTCGAGGATGAGGTCGTCCACGCGCGGGTCGTCGAACGGGCTCACCACGTCGCCGTAGTGGTGCGAGTCGCCGATCACCACCTCACCGGCTTCGTTCTGCGACGCCATGACGTGGATGCCGTGCCGCCCGTACTCCGGCAGCTCGGCGTCGAACCGCGAGGCCAGCGCCGGCAGCGTCGGGCACGCCGCGAAGCCGCCGTAGTGTCGGAGCGTGAGGCCGCCCGCGAGCATCGTGCCGAGGCGCTCCGGGAGCGGCGCCGAGCGCATCATCTGGAGCTTGCAGCGAACCAGGCCCGACGCGGCGAACGCCTGCGGCGCCAGGTCGCGGAAGTCTTCGCCGGTGCAGATCACCAGCCGCTTCGCGGAGATTGTTTCGCCCGTGGTGGTGACGCGGCCGGCGTCGTACCCGAGCACCGTGGTGCCGAAGTGGAAGGCGACGCCGTGCCGCCGCGTGAGGTACGCCGGCAGCTCGGCGATCACCTGCCGCGGGTCCACGCACGTCTCGGTGGGGCTGAACAGCCCGGCGCGGAGCCCGTCGGCGCGGACCGCGGGAAAGCGGCGCACGACCTCCGCGGCGCTCAGCAGCTCGCACGGCCGGTCGCCGAGCGCGGCGAACTCGCGCAGCACCTGCTCCTCGTCGGCGTGGCGGGCGACGTGGAGCGAGCCGCAGGGGTCGTGCCACAGGCCGGCGTCGCGGAGCACGTCGCGCCACACGTCGAGGCTGCGGCGGGCCAGCTCGTACCGCTCGCCGGCCGGCTGGCCGACGGGCCACAGCATGCCGAAGTTCCGCACCGACGCGCCGCGCGCCGCCGGGTGCCGCTCGACCACCGCGACCCGCAACCCGCGGCGGGCCAGGTGGTAGGCGTGGGCCAGCCCCAGCACCCCGGCCCCGACCACCACGGCGTCGTACCCGTCGCTCATGCCGTCCCCTTCAGCGCCGCTTCGAGGCACGGCCGGTAGTGCTCCACGCCCGGGACCGCGAGCCCCGGCACCTTCGCCGCGTCGTCCCACCGCCGCAGCGCCAGCGCCGCCTCCCAGTGCGGCTCGGCGCGAAACGCGGCCTGCTCCTGGGGCGTGAACGGCCCGCCCTGGAGCTCCAGACTCCGCACGGACGCCGGGGACAACCCGCCGAGGTACTCGGGCTCCGCGGCGCACAGGTAGCGCTTGGCGGCGACGTGGAGGCGGACCGGGTCGGCGACGGCGGGGCCGAAGTGTTTGGCGAGCCACGCGGCGCCGACGTCCTCGTGCCGGCCGTCGATGCCGCGCTCCGCCACGTCTTCGCCGAGGGCGTGGAGGAGGTGCCCCACGTCGTGCAGCAGCGCGGCGGCGACGAGCGACGGGGCGGCGTCCGCGGCTTCGGCGAGGTGCGCCGTCTGAAGGGCGTGCTCGGTCTCGGTGACGGCCTCACCGAAGTACAGCCCGCTGCCCCGCTCGGCGAACAGGCGGAACACGGCATCGACGAGCGGCACGGGAACCTCCGAGAGTCAGGATACGCGGCGAGGAACGCGTGGCGGCAACTCAACCACGACCCACCAGACAGCTTACGTCGGCGGCTCGCCGCGGCATCGATCCAACATTCATTTGTGGCATCGACTCAATTCGTGCCTCGACCCCCCGGGGGGGAGTCGTACACACAATGATCTTCGCCCGAGCGACGCCGATCCGCTCAGGGCACGACCGCCGCCCGCACCCCGGGCCGGGCGTGCGCCTCGGCGAAGGCCCGCTCGGCGTCGGCCAGCGGGTAGGCGGCGCCGACGAGCTCCGCAAACGGGTACGCCGCCCCCGGCCCGGCGAGGAAGTCGAGCGCCGCGGCGAGGTCGGCGGGGTGGTAGTTGTGGACGCCGCGCACCGTCAGCATCCGCCGCACGACCGCCTCCGGATCGAGTGGCACCGCCCCGACCGGGGCCACGGTTCCGGCGAGGATCACCGTGCCGCCCACGCGAGCCAGCGCCAGCGCCGCGGCGACCGCGTCGGCGGTTCCGGCGAGTTCGAGCACCACGTCGGCGCCGCGGCCGGTGGTGGCGCCGAACACCGCGGCGCGCAGCTCGTCGCCGGGCGCGACCGCGTGCGTGGCGCCGAACAGCGCCGCACGGGTGCGACTGGCCGGGTGCGGGTCGGCGGCGATCACGGCGGCCGCGCCGGCGGCGCGGGCCAGGGCACACGCGGTCACGCCGAGTACGCCGGCGCCGAACACCAGCACCGTGCCCCCCGTTACCGGCCCCGCGGCCCGCATCACCGCGGCGGCGGTGGCGGTCGCGCAGTTGGCCGGCGCCGCGACGCGGTCCGGAATCGCGTCCGGCACCACGAACCACGCCGTACCGGGAACCAGCACCACGAACTCGGCGAGCCCGCCGGCGGGGCGGCCGGGGTCGGCGCGGCGGTGGCCGTACTTGAACGGCGTCTCGCACTTCTGCGGCAGCCCGTCGGCGCAGAAGAAGCACGCGCCGCAGCCGACGGCCACGGCCCACGTCACCCGCGTACCCACCGCCGCCGGCACGCCGCGGTAATCGGTTTGCGGCGCCTCCGGCCCGAACGCCTCGACGCGCCCGACGACCTCGTGGCCGAGGACCGCCGGCGTGGGCTCGGTCCGCCGGCCGGCGTGGGTGTGCAGGTCGCTACGGCACAGGGTGCAGCACGACACGCGGACCAGCAGTTCGCCGGCACGCGGCTCGGGCGTCGGTTCGGTCACGAGTTCAAGCGGCCGGCCCGCGCCGTGGAAGAGTACGACGCCCGCCATCACGCCTCCCTCGCGGCCGGGTGCGACACGAAGTAGTACCACGCCGGAAGGAGTAGCGCCAGCGTCGCGGCGGCGATCACCCACGACAGCGGCACGAAGAACGCCAGGAAGTCCGGCCCGCCGCCGCCGCCCGCCCGCGCCAGCAGCACGGCGACGTAGCCGAGGTAGCCGAAGGCGTCCACGAGGGTCATCAGGTAGCCGACGGTGCCGCGGTCGCGGGTCATGGCGATGAGCCGCTCGAACACCGTGGTGTGGACGGCGATGTACGGCAGGTACAGCCCGACGCCGTGCAGCACCATGAATGCCAGCGGCGACAGCACCCCGGCCCACAGCCCGACGAGCGCCGCCGCCAGCAGCACCGCCCCGGCCGCGGCCGTGCCCATCGCGTAGGTGAACGCCCGGCGGTTGTCGCGGATCAACACCGCGGCGCCGCTGAGCACCAGCACGCACGCCGCGACGGCCATCTCGGAGTACGTGAACACGCCCGGCTGCCCCGTCACGCCGAGCCCGGCCCACACCTCGGGCGCGAAGTCGGCCCGTACGCTCCGCAGCACCGTCACGAGCAGGTACGCCGCGCCGAGGAGCAGCAGTCCGACGGCGTAGCGGCGGACGAACGCGCGGCGGTCGGCGGCGGTCATCGGGGCACGCGCGCTGCGCACGGCCACGTCGGACTCCGCGGGCGGCGGCACCCGGGCGAGCATGGCCACGAACACGACCAGCGCCGGCGCGAACAGCAGCCCCGCGGCGGCCGGCATCCACGCCTCGCTCACGCCCTCCCTCAGCAGGTAGGCCCCGGCCGACTTCGCCACCCCGTCGGCGACGACGAAGCTGGCGCACAGCCCGGCCGCCAGCGCCTCCGACTGCCGGCGGCCTTCGAGGACGCCGAGGACCAGCCCGAAGGTCATGCCCAGCGGCAGGCCGTTGACGAACAGCCACGCCACGTTCCACGGCGCGGGCGTGACCGCGAACAGCAGTAGCGCCAACTCGGCGACGCCGACGAGCGCGAGGATCAGCCCGGCCCGCCGGGCCGGCGACACCTCGGACACCACCTTGATGCCGAGGAACTTGGACGCGGTGTACCCGAGCACCTGGGCGACGACGAGGGCCGTCTTGTAGCCGGCCCCCCAGTACGGGTCGTCGGCGAACGCCGCGGCGGTGAACGGCTTGCGGAAGGCGTAGACGCAGAAGTACGTGCCGAACGCGGCCGCGACGGCCCACGCGGCGGCGCCGGCGGCGGGTCGGTCGGACGGTCGGGCCGGCTCGCCCATCGCGGTCGGTTCCTCACGGGTGCGGTTCCCCCCGACGGTTTAGGAAATGCCCGCACCCCGAACCCGCCTTCCGGAAGTCTTCACACTCCCTTCCCGCGAACGCCACCCGGGGCTCATTGAGTAGCTACACGCCGCCGGGTGCGGCGACCCGCTGTCCCGACCAGAGAGCCACGACGTGAACACCACAGCCATCCGGCGGCAGTACGACGAGGTCGTCGCCGAGCACTACGACTTCGACCCGCAGGGCGTGATCGGCGGCTCGCTCGACCGGGCGATGGCCCAACTCCGGGCGTGGGCGCCGGCCGACGCCGACCCGTTCCGCGTCCTCGACCTGGGCATCGGCACCGGCCTGTTCCTCAGCCGCGTCGCCGCCGCGTTCGGCGACCGCGTCGAGCCGTTCGGCGTGGACGTGTCGGAGAGGATGATCGACCGGGCGCGCGGCCGCGTCCCCGGCCTGACCGCCGCGGTGGACTCGGCGGCCCACCTCGACGCCCACTTCCCGGGCCAGTCGTTCGACCTGGTCTGCACGCACTTCGTGACCGGGTTCGTGCCGATGAAGGTGCTGGCGCCGCTGATCCACGCCCGGCTCGACGAGGGCGGCTGCTGGTCGTTCGTCGGCGGCACGATGGCCGGCTTCCCGGCGCTGCAGAAGAAGGCCGACGCGAAGCTCGTGCGCTGGCTCGGCGGCACGTCGGCGGCGACCGCCGACGGGGTGGTGTGCAACCCGGCCGACCGCGACGAGGTGGTGCGGACGCTGGAGGCGACCGGCTTCGCCGTGCGGGCGTGCGAGGTGTTCGAGCCGAAGGTCGAGTTCCCCGACTTCGACCGGTTCATGGAGTTCGCCTACCGCGGCGGCTGGCTCACCCCGTTCATTGAATCCGCCGGGCTCCACAAGGCCGGCCGCCTCACCCGGTGGTTGCTGGACAAGCTCGTGTTCCCGATGTCCGACCACCACAACGTCGTGATCGCGCTCGCCGAGAAGGTCGAGGGGTGAGCGGTCAGCCGCCGCGGGTGGGCGGGCTCACGCCGCCCACCGCCGGCGGTCGAACACCAGGTAGTTCAGCAGGAACGGCACCTCGTAGAAGAGCAGCACCCAGAACAGCGGCTGCCCCTTCGGGTACCTCCGGTCGAACTCGGTCATGTCGGTCGCCGTCGTGAACACCTTGTGGCTCCACGCCTGGAGCTTGTAGCAGACCGGGACCAGCAGCGGGTACGCCCACAGCGGCAGCGCCGGCGCGAACACCACGGCCGCCACGAACAGCGCCAGGAACGCCGCCAGCGCCAGCGTCACGCGCGGCGGCAGGTTGGGCACGACGGCCAGGAGGTACAGCGCCGCCAGCCCGCCCGGCACCCACCACTCGGGGAGCAGCCGGTAGAGCAGCCCGTACACGCCGAACCACACGCCGAACAGCGCGGCGAGGTGGGCGAGGTTGATGCCGAACTGCGAGTGCCGGCACAGGTGCCGGGCGTACAGGTCGGCGAAGTCCACCCGCGCCAGGCTCAGCGGCGGGGCGGCGGGGTCGGCCGTAGTGCTCACCGTCATCACCTCCGCAGGGTCGCGGTCGCCAGGGTGCCGAGCGCCCCCGCCAGCACGCGCGGGAACGGCCGCCGCAGCACCTCGATGACTGTCGCCGCCGCCGCCCGCAAGTCGTCGGCGGTCGCGGTCAGCGACGGCGTCAGCTTCAACACGTTCGGCTCGTACTGGCAGAACCCGGCCAGCACCGGGAAGCGCGGGTGTCGCAGCATCGCCAACAGGTAGAGCGAGTACACCTGCTTCCGCATCCACCGCCGCAGGCCGCGGCGCGTGTCGAGCTCGACGCCGACAAGGAGGCCGAACGCCCGCACGTCGCGGACCCCGGGGCAGCCGGCGAGCCCGTCGCGCAGCAGCCGGGCGAATAGCTCGCCGGACTCCGCGGCGCGCCCGGCGAGTCGCAACTCGTCGGCCCGGCGGAGGACGTTCAGCACCGTGCGGTAGCCGGCGTCGCAGCCGTAGCGCCGGCGGAACTCGGCGGGCAGGTCGCCGCCGGCCGCTGCTACCGCGTCCGAACACAGCGTGAGGGCGAACGGCACCATCATGTCCGACGTGCCCTTGCCGAGTACGAGCAGGTCCGGCGCAAGGCCGAGCGCCGCCGACCGCGTGAACGGGCCGGTGCGGAACATCCCCGTCTGCACCTCGTCGATCAGCAGCAGGTGGCCGAACTGCTTCCGACTGTCGGCCAGGAACCGCAGCACCGCGTCGGGCACGGCGCGGACGCCGCCGACGGCCTGGACCAGTTCCGTCTGCACGACGGCGACGGGGTGCGCCGCGAGCAGCCCTTCGATCTGCGGAATCGCGTC
This sequence comes from Gemmataceae bacterium, assembly GCA_046350095.1. Classification (GTDB taxonomy): domain Bacteria; phylum Planctomycetota; class Planctomycetia; order Gemmatales; family Gemmataceae; genus Urbifossiella. Next base: position 1,034,875 of record JAXMBA010000003.1, on the reverse strand, counting down.
GGGGGCGAACGGGTCGGCGTAGAGCACGTCGGGGTAGAGCGGGTCGATGCGCTCCTTGTACTTCGCACCCCAGGTGCCGGCGAGCGCCAGCAGCGTCTTTCCGCCGTACCCGGACTTCAGTGCGAGGATGTGCCGCCGCGGGTGTTGCACGACGAGCGCGAGCTTCAGCGCGTTCTCGATCGCCGACGCGCCGCTGACCGCCGGCAGGACTTGACCCAGCCCCGTCGTCGCGCGCAGCCGCTCGGCGATCTCGGCGGCGCACTCGTCGGCGCCGGGCAGCGCCGCCAGTTCGGCCGTGTAGTCCGGCGGGTTGTGGCCGCGGATGCTGCACGCCACACCGCTCACGGCGTCGAACACGCGCCGGCCTCCCGCATAAACGAAGTCGCCGGCGGCGCGGACGTCGGGCACGTCGAACCCCGCGGCGCGGATCGTTTTGCCGAGCGACGGGCTGTACAGCTTGCGGAACGCGCGGCCGCGCGCCTTCAGGTCGTCGTGCAGCCGCCGCAGCTCGGGCTCGACCGCGGCCCAGAACGCCGGGTCGGCGGCCCTCAGGCAGTTGAGGAAGTGGAGCGTCGAGACGGTGTTCGGCTGGTACGTCGTGGAGTGAAACGTCGCCTTGCCGCGGCGGTTCCAGTGGTCGTAGAGCGACGTCCGCGCGGTGAACGCGGCGAACGGCACGGCGCGGTTCACGAACGACTCGTCGAACACGACCACGTCCGGGGGTACGTCGCGGAGCCCGCCCGGCGCGGACCGGCGCACGGCGGCGAGGCTGTCGCGGCCCACGCAGGTGATGACGAGCGGCGAGTGGGCCTTGATCGCCCGCTTCGCCAGCGCGGTCAGTTCCCCGAGGGTGCCGTCAGCCTTGGGGACCAGCACGACGAAGCCGACGGGCGAGTCGTCCGTCACGAGCCCGGGGATGAACACGGCCGTACCACCGTCCGCGGCCGGGGCCGACGCGAACGGCCCGAGGCGGCCGGCGGGGTCGATCACCAGGCCGGTCGCCGGCCGGGCCCCGCTCCCGTCGTAGCGGGCGAGCTTGATCGCGCCGCTCAGCGCCTCGTCGAACGAGTTCGCCAGGAACGTCTGGTGGCCGCGGCCGTCGGCGGGCGGCCCCCACGTCGTCTCGGCGTACCGGCCGAGGCACAGGCACGTCTGCGCCACGAACGGGTTCAGGTACAGGCGCAGCAGGTTCGGCAGCTGCCCGCGGAGCATCTGGTCGAGCGTGTCGGCGAGCGGCGGGGGCGGGGTCATTTGCTGTGCTTGCCGGGGTTGGAACGGACGACCGCGAACGTGCGCGCCAGGTACGCCTCGAACGCGCCGCGGCTGCGGCGGAGCATGAACATGTCGGCCGAGACGCAGTCGTGGTCGCGGAACGGCGAGTGCGGGAACCCGTCGCGGCGGATGAACCGCAGCTGAATTTTCTTCAGCGGCAGCGAGCGGTGGTCGGCCCAGAACCGTGCGAACTCGTCGGCCGTGAAGAACAGCTCGACGTGCCACGCCAGCTTCCGCGTGAGCGTGTGCATCAAGTATGCGGTGACCGGGTTTTCCTCCAGCCGGTCCCACAGCCGGCCGATGGCGTCGCGCGGCAGTTCCAGCACCGGCGCCTGCGCCCCGCCCGCGTCCGAGTAGAAGCGCGCGACCGTGGCCGTCTCACCGGCTGCGTCCGGCTTACGGACCTCCACGTTCGTCGGCTTCGGGTCGGTGAGCGCCGCCAGGATCGTCGCCGCGTCCGGCGTCGTCAGTTCCTCGCGGTTCATGAAGTAGCGCGAGCGCGGCTTCACACGCACTTCGAGCCGCATGAGGACGGCGCCGGAGCGGAGGTTGTAGACGTGCTCGCCGAAGGCCGGGTCGTTGCTCGCCGCCGCGGTCAGGCGGTCGGCGGCGGGGTCGTAGAGGAGCACCTTTGTGATCGTCTCGGCGAGGCAGGAGTAGTCGGCGGCCGAGCCGTGGATCGGCACGTAGTACGCGGTGCCGAGGCAGACGTAGGAGAAGTTTGGCACGACGTAGAGAGTCTGGTCGGTGGCCGCGAGCACGTCCAGCGCCTGGCGCACGGTGGCGCCGGCGTCGGCGCGGATGCGGTCGGGGGCGCTCTTGCGGATACGGTTCAGGCGCACCGTGCTAACGACCGTCCGCGCCGGGTAACTGTGGCCGAAGTGGTTGACGCCGTGGTTGTAGCCCACGACCTTGACGTGCCGCGCGTTCGCCGGGTGGCACAGCCCCCGCAGCTCGTGCAGCGACCGCGGGCGGAGCGTGTCGAAGCTGTGCCGGCGCAGCGCGAGCGCGACCAATTCGCCGAGCAGCAGCCACGACAGCAGCCAGCACACGGCCGTGACGCACGCCGACACGGCGCCGCGCGGGGCGTGTTCGGCCAACACGTCACGCCAGGCGCGGTTCGGGCCGAGGACCGATACCGCCCGCCGCCGCCCGCGCGGGCCGCTCACTCGCTCGCGCTCGATCGCGGCGGCGAGTTCGGCCTCGGTGACGAACCCGGCCCGCAGCCGCCGCGGCACCAGCGGGTAGCACGCGCCGAACCGCCGTAGCGCCGCGGCGCCGAGGACGACGCCGGGGCGGAACACCACCACCCGCCCCGCCGTCCCCTTCAGCCGGTCCAGCACGTCCTGCTCGGCCGCGACCGCGGCGGGGTCGCCGAGGTGGAAGCGGTAGCTGCTCAAGACGGCAACGAAGTCCCCGCCGCGCGCCCGGGCGAGCTGCTCGTCGGTCGGCCGCGACGTGAGGGACACGACCACGACCGCGGACTCGCTCCGGGTCACGGACCGCGGCCGGGCGTCAGCCGGGGTAGGTAAACAGAGGCTCGCCATACCGGACCTTGTCGTTCGGGGACACCGCGCACGTCACGCCGTCGGCCGGCGGCACGACCAGCACGACGGTCGAGCCGAGCTCGAACGTCGCCACCCACTCGCCGCGGCGGACCGGCAGCGGCGGCGACCACGCCGTCGCGGTCACGCGCCGCGCCCGCGGGCGGAAGTCGGGGGCCGCGGGGAGCGTAATGTTTCCCACGCCCCACCCGGCCACCATCGCCATCACGCACGGGCCGAGCGGCGTCGTGAAGCGGAACACCACGCGCTCGTTCAACGTGTACACCGGGAACTCGGGCCGCTGGAACGGCGGGTGGACGAGCAGCCGCGCGCCGGGGACGTGCGTCGCCTCGTGCAGCTCGCCGTCCTGCGGGGCGAACACGCGGTGGCAGTCGATCGGCGACAGGAACACGACCGCGAAGTGCCCGCCCTCGAACGCCGCGGTGTCGGTCCCGGGCAGCAGCGATTCCAGCGTGTACTCGATCCGCTTGAGCGTGAGGATGCGCCCCTTCTCGACCCGGCCCAAGTCCTGCACGGTGCCGTCGCACGGGCTCAGGAACTGCGGCGTGCCGGCGGGGATGGGGCGGCACTCGGGGCGGACGCCGCGGGTGAACAGGGCGTTGAGCGTCGGGTACTCGGCCAGCGGCCGGTCCATCTCGGCCTCGTTCAGCCCCGGCGGGTACTTCTTGCCGAACGCCGTGCGGTACAGCTTCTCCCGGAGCCGGCGCGACGGCAGCGGCAGCCGCGCGAGCGCGACGCCCAGCAGCGCCACGCCGAAGCCGACCGGCCCGCCGTGGATGGCCCAGGCCTGCCGGCGCTGCTCGCGGCGGACGGATCGGCGCGACGGGTTCAACGCGGCCTCCGGGGTCACAGTTCGGCCGTCGCGACGCCGGCGACGCGGAGCGCGTTGGCGACGATCGTCAGCGCCGGGCCGACGCCGAGCGACGTCGGCATGAAGCTGCCGTCCACGACAAACACGTTCTCGTGGCCGAACACGCGGCAGTCGCGGTCGAGCACGGCGTGGGCCGGGTCGGCACCGAACCGCAGCGTGCCACACTGGTGGGCGACGTGCTCGTCGGACGCGAACAGCCTCCGCACCGCGACGACCGCCCCGGCCTGCTTCAGGATGCGGGCCATCTCGCGCCCGAGCCGCTTGCCGCGGTACAGGTCGTAGGCGCTGAAGCGGTGTCGCAGTTGCGGGAGGCCGTCGGCGCCGAGCGCCACGCGGTTGGCCGGGTCGGGCAGGTCTTCGACGATCCCGGCCATCGGCAGCATCCGCCGGCGCAAGAAGTGGACGACCTTCCGCGGCAGGAACCGCGGCGTCATCTTCGCCGTCATGTGCGGCCCGGGGACCGGCAGCGAGGACACGAGCCCCATCTTGTGCGGCGTCTTGCGCGTGCCGAAGTAGAAGTCGGTGAACCCGACCTGCTTGACGAACGTGTCCTCGGCCTCGGTCGGCGTGCGGAACAAGCCGACGGTGATCGGCGACAGGTGCGGCATGTAGTGCCGGCCGACGTGTTCCCCGGTCATCCCCGACCGCAGGAGCAGCGCCGGCGAGTGAATCGCCCCCGCCGCGACGGCGTAGCGCCGGGCGCGGATCACCGAGGTCTGATCGGTAGCGCGGTCGCGCAGCTTCGCGCCGGTCACGCGGCCGCCGCCGTCCCGCTCCAGCGCCTCGACTTCCACCCCGGTCTGCACGCGCAGCGGCAGCCCCTCGGCAGCGGCGCGGGCGAGCAGGTGCAGCGCCGACCCCCGCGCGCCCGTGGGGCAAACGTACCCGGCGCACGCGCCGCAGCGGAGGCACGTCGTGGGGTCGATCGCCAGCGGCAGGCGGAACGGCATCAACCCGCAGCGGCGGGCGGCGGTCATCAGCCGCTCGTTGACCGGGTGAAGCGGCAGCGGCTGGTGCGGGTACGCCGCCGGGCGCGGGAGCGGGCCGTAGTCCTCGTCGCCGCTCCCGGCGACGCCGAACAGTCGCTCGGCCTCGTCGTAGTGCGGCGCCAGGTCGTCGTAGCCGATCGGCCAGTCCCACACCTCGCGGCCGAGGCGGCGGCCGTAGTGCCGGCCGGGGTGGAAGTCGTCGCGGCTCGGCCGCAGGAGGGCGCCGCCGAACAGGGCCGTGCCGCCGCCGGGAACGCCACCCATGTACAGCCGCTTGCTCGCCCCGTTCACCTCGACGGGACGGTCGTCGTAGGGCGCCTTGTCGATCAGCGTGGCCTTCTCGTCCCGCCCGGCCGGCGCCGCCGGGCGACCGCGCTCGACGAGCACGACGGACTTCCCGGCTCGGGCGCAGGCGTAGGCGAACGTGGCGCCCCCGGCCCCGCTCCCCACGACCAGCACGTCGCAGTCGCGCGGCGCCGGGGGGTGCCCCGGCACGACGGTCAGCGGCGCACGCGGCGGGCGGTTGGCGGCGACCATTGACGGCGACCCCGACGGGACACGGGTAGTTCACGCGCGAACTCACCGTTCCAGTACGCCGCATTCGGGCTCGTTCAAGCGGCCTCGCGGGGACTTCATCGGGCCTTCTCGGAACGACCACACGGCCCCCCCCGGTGGCGGCTTCCGGGGGGCGACATCGACGTGAGGCTGTTCTGCCCCCGGGTGGATTTCGTCGCTGCTGTAACCCGTTCGCCACGCAGCCGTACCGCAGGCCGTCGCGCCCGACAAAACTCCCGACTTCGGACTGGTTCACGGCGTCGGGGGACGAATAATGACCCCCTCTCTCCCACGCGCACCGCACCTTCGGGAGCCGACTCATGACTCCAGCCCGACCCCGCCGCGCGCTCGCGGCGGCCGCCGCCCTGCTCGGCCTACTCGCCGTCGCCAACGCCCCCGTCGCCGGTCAGCCGGCGGCGAAGAAGGTGCTCACCCACGCCGACTACGACGCCTGGAAGGCCGCGACCGGCGTCACGCTCTCGCCCGACGGGAAGTACGTCGCCTACAGCGTCGGCGGCGCGGACGGCACCGGCGACGGCGAGATCGTGGTGCGGCACGTCGCCACCGCGAAGGACGTGCGCGTGGCGCGCGGCGGGCGGCCCGAGACGAAGGAAGCCGAGGCCGAGCCCGAGGCGCCGCCGACGGGCCCGCCGGGGGCGAAGGGGGCGAAGGCGGGCGGGGGGGCCGGCGGCAGTCCGCGGTTCGCCCCGGACTCGTCGCGCGTCGTTTTCGCACTCCCGCCGACGAAGGCCGAGCTGGCACAGGCGAAGACGGCGAAGGGGAACGCGGCCGAGGCGCCGAGGGCGGTCCTCGCCGTGATGGACCTCCCCGCCGGCACGATCGCCGCCCGCCTCCCCTTCGAGGGGGCGTTCACCGTCGCCGGCGAGGGCACCGGCTTCCTCGTCTACCAGCTCCCGGCCAAGAAGGAGGCGAAGGAGGACGCCAAGGCCGAGGCGCCGCCCGCCGTCCCGGCCGGCCCGTTCGGCTTCAAGAAGGGCGGCAAGTTCGGCACCCCCCCGACGCCGGGCACGGGCACGCCGCCCGCGGCAACGGCGCCGCGCTTCGGCAGCGACCTCGTGGTCCGCGACCTGGCCACGGGCAAGGAGCACGTCATCCCCGAGGTGTCGTCGCACGTCCTCAGCAAGGACGGCAAGGTGCTCGTGTACGCGGTCGCCTCGCGGAAGGACGAGGCGAACGGCGTGTACGCCCTCGACCCGCGGGCGCCCGCGGCCGGCGTGCCGCTCCGCAGCGGCGCCGGGAAGTACAGCCGGCTGGTGTGGGACGAAAAGCAGACGAAGCTCGCGTTCTTCCACGACGCCGCCGGCGTGACCGACGACCCGAGGGTCGCCCCGCCGCCGCGGCCGGTCGGGTGGACGCCGCCGCCCGTGCCGCCGCAGCTGCACGCCTACGTCTGGGAGCGCCCGGCGAAGGACGCGGCCGCCGCGCCGGCGGTGCTGGCGGTCGGCCCGAAGCCCGCCGGGCTGAAGGCCGGGTGGGTGATGAACGGCAGCACGCTGTCGTTCTCCGCCGACGGCTCGCGCCTCTACCTCGCCACCGGCCCGCAGCGCACGCCCACGCCCGAGGCGCCGAAGGCCGCCGCGCCGGGCGCGACGCCGGACCGCGTCGAGCTCGACCTGTGGCACTGGAAGGACAACTACATCCAGCCGATGCAGAAGGTCCGCGGCGACGCGGACCGCAACCGCACGCACACCGCGGTCGTGTTCCTCGACACGAAGCAGTTCCGCCAGCTCGGCGACGACACGCTCCAGGTCGGCCCGCCGGCCGTCGGCGACTGGGCGCTCGGGTCGGACAACCGCAAGTACCTCCACCTCACCGGCTACGCCGACCCGGTGCCGAAGGACTACGCCCTGGTGAACGTGACCACCGGCGAGCGCCGCCCGCTGTTCACCAACTTCGGCGGGTCGGCGGGGCTGTCGCCAGACGGCAAGTACGTGCTCGCCTACGACGGCAAGGACTGGTCCGCGGTCGGCGTCGCCGGGGGGAAGGCGCACAACCTCACCGCCGCGCTGCCGGTGAAGTTCTTCAACGAGGACGACGACCACCCCGCCGACCCGCCGCCATACGGCGTCGCCGGGTGGAGCACCGACGGCCGGTTCGTCCTGCTGCACGACAAGTTCGACGTGTGGAAGGTCGCCGCCGACGGTAGCGGCGCCGAGAACCTGACGAAAACCGGCCGCGGGCAGCAGGTCCGCTTCCGCCGGCTGAACGTGCCGGTGGACGACGAGGAGCCGGACGACCGCAAGGGGATCGACCTGGCCCGGCCGATGCTCCTCGCCGCCGAAAACCTCGACACGCGCGACACCGGCTTCTTCCGGCTCGATCCGGGCGGCAGCCCACAGAAGCTGCTGATGGGCGCCCGCAAGTACGGCCCGCCGACGCGAGCGAAGCACGCCGACACGTACCTGCTCACGGCGCAGAGCTTTACCGAGTTCCCCGACTACCACGCCACCGGCCCGGACTTCGCCGAGCTGAAGCGCGTGACCGACATCAACCCGACGGTGCGCGACTACAACTGGGGCCGCGCCGAGCTGGTGCGGTACAAGAGCGCCGACGGCGTGCCGCTGAGCGGAGTGCTGGTGAAGCCGGAGAACTTCGACCCGGCGAAGAAGTACCCGATGGTGGTGTACATCTACGAGCGGCTGTCGGACGGGCTGCACGGCTTCCGGGTGCCGAACGTGACGCGCGGCCAGGTCATCAACCCCACCTTCTACGCCAGCAACGGGTACCTCGTGCTGATGCCGGACATCGCCTACAAGGTGGGCGCCCCCGGCCAGAGCGCGATCAAGTGCGTGCTGCCGGCGATCCAGGCCGTGGTGGACCAGGGGTGCGTGGACGAGAAGGCCATCGGCATCAACGGCCAGTCGTGGGGCGGCTACCAGATCGCGTACATGGTGACGCAGACGAACCGCTTCCGCGCCGCGGTCGCCGGCGCGCCGGTGTCGAACATGGTGAGCGCCTACGACGGCGTCCGCTGGGGGAGCGGGATGCCGCGGCAGTTCCAGTACGAGAAGGGGCAGAGCCGGATCGGCGAAACGCTGTGGAAGGCGCCGATGAAGTACATCGAGAACTCGCCGATCTTCATGGCCGACCGCGTCGAGACGCCGCTGCTGATGATCCACAACGACCAGGACGACGCGGTGCCGTGGTACCAGGGCGTCGAGTACTACCTGGCGCTGCGCCGGCTCGGGAAGGAGTGCTACCTGCTGAACTACAACGGCGAGAAGCACAACCTGACGAAGAAGGCGAACGCCCGCGACTTCGCGGTGCGGATGTTCCAGTTCTTCGAGCACCACCTGCGCGGCCGGACCGCGCCGGAGTGGATGACGACCGGCGTGCCCTACACGGACCGCGACCGCGAGCGGGAGCGCGCCCGGCAGTTCCTCGTGCCGGCGAAGGAGTAGCCCGGACCGCCGCCGGGCGGCCGGCGCAGCGCGGGCGAGAGCCCGGTACCGCCCGCCACGGGTGTGCCGGGCGCCCGGCGTGCGAATCCCGGCGCAGGCCGGCTACCGCGGCCGCCGTGCGACCGGTGAGCCCGGCGCGACCCGGGGGTCAGAAGTAGAGAGCACAACGAACGCCGAAGAGGTGAGCGACCGTGGGCGGGGCGCCGACCGGGTAGGGGATCCCGGCTGTGTAGTTGAACATGACCCGGGTGTAGCTGTTCAGGTACCAGTTCGCGCCAGTCGTGAACTCGTAGAGGCGCGTGGCGGCCGACAGCCCGTTCACGTCCGGGGGGATGTTCGGGGACGCGAAGTCGAGGTACGCGACCCGCGCGACCAACTCCAGCGCACCCCAGCCGCCGCGCGGGTCGGTCCGCGACTTGATCAGCGGCCGGCGGACGGCCACCTGGTCGAACGAGCCGCGGGTCCGGTTGTAGCCGCGGTGTTCTCCGGTCGGGAAAAAACTCGCGGCGAGGTAACTCCCGTGAACGAAAATCTGCCCCGCACCGATCTGCTGTACCGCGGCCGCCGACCACTCCCCCTGCAGCGAGAACGGCCCCCAGACGCCGGCGGCCTGGAGGTTGTACAGCTGGTACCCGTTCGCCGGGATGTCGACGGGGACGAGGAACGGCGACCCCGGGTTGTCGTCCACGGTGAGGAGGTTCGACCCGGGGCGCGGGGTGAAGTTGATGACCCCGTTCGGCGGCACCCGCTGCGAGAACGCCCCGCCGACGTGGACCAGCCGGAACGCGTCGTCGTCCGGCTCGTAGACGGGCAGGCCGGTGAGGCGGGTGGTGACCGCCCAGTTCCCGCCGTCGCCGAGGCTCTGCCCGTTGCTCCCGGTGCCGACGCGGAAGCCGCCCAGCGAGTACAGCACCCGCTCGTCGTCCGGCCACCAGTAGCCGCACACGCCCCAGTTCCGGGCCGGGGCGATGACGTTCTGCGGGGACCGCTCCATGAAGGTGATGAAGTTCGAACTCGTCATCCCCTCCAGGCTGTACGGCTCGCGGAAGTAACCGACGCGAACCTGGCTGACGCCGGGGAGTGCGTCCAGGCCGACGAACACGTCGCGGAGGCGGACGTTCCCCCCGGCCAGTTCGACCTCCGAGACCCAGCTCGTGGAGTCGCCGACGGTCCCCTGCGCCCCGAGCCGGACCCGGCGGAAGCCGTAGCCGTTCATCAGGTCGCCGAGCTCCGCCTTGCTCTGCGCCGACTGCGACGCGAGGACCGCGTCGGCCTCGACCCGGCCCCGCAGCTGGATCGTCGGCTTGAGCTCGAGCAGGTCGGCGAGTCGGTCCGCCGCCGGCGGCACCTGGTCGGCCGACGGGGCGACGGTCGGGGATGACACCGGCGGCGCGTCCGCGCGAACCGCCCCGACCGCGGTCAGGGTGGCGAGCAGGGCGTATAGCGCCGCACGGGTCATGGATCTCTCGGGGCGGAGCGGTCACCAACTAAACCGTGGGCAGCCCCTCTCACGGTGCCGCGGCCGCGTCGCCCGCCGGCGCGCACCCCGCGCCGCCCCACGCCCCGCCGAACTTGATTTGCAGGTTGAACAGCAGGGAGTGGCTCGACGCCTCCAGCCCCACGTTCGTGTTCGGGACCCGGTCGACCACGCCGTTGATCTCGTTCTGGAACCCGTAGGCGTAGCCGACGGACAACGCCATCGCCTCGGTCAGGTTCATGGTCGTCCCGACGCTGATCGTGTGCTGGATGATCGCCGGCGACTGGAGGTTGAAGAGGGCGCGGGTGTTCTCGAGCGGGTTCGTGTTGTACTGGTACCCGGCCCGGACGGCGACGCGGTCGGTGAGCTGGTAGTTGCCGCCGACGGCCACGGCGAAGGCGCTCTCCCACCCCAGGCCGCCCTCGCTGGTCGGGGTGCCGAACAGGTCGGTGTTCGCGTAGTCGAAGTACCGCATGTCCACCCCCAGGGTCAGCCGGTCGACCCCCCGCCACGCCACGCCCCACGAGTAGATCGCCGGCAGGCTCGCCTTGAGCGACAGCGTCTGCGCGTTCCCGAGGTTGTCGCGGCTGTTAAACTTCCAGGTCTCCAGCCACTGCGGGCTGGTGTACCCGAAGCCGACGTCGAGGGTGTCGGTGACCGAGTAGACCAGGCCCGCCCGGACGCCGCCGCCCCAGAACGGCCGCGAGTCCGTCGCCGCCAGGAACGTGTTCGGCTGCCCGGGGATCTGGTTCGGCGGGGCGAAGTACGCCGGGTCGAACGACACCATCGCGATGTCCACCGTCGGGCCGAGGCCGACGACCAGCCGGTCGGTCACCTGGTACGACACGGTCGGGGTGAGCTGCAACAGCTGCATGCTGGCGAACGTCGGGCCGAGGACGACCTGGCCCAGCGGGCCGGTCGGCGAGAGGATCGGGTTGGTCGAGTCGCCGGGGAAGTTCACCCCGCCGCCGCCGAGCGCGACGAGCCCGGTCCCGAAGGTCAGGGGGCTCTCCTCGTCCAGCTTGGAAACGACCCCGAGGGTCGGGACGAGGGGGAACCCGTTGTCACTCCGGGTGCGGCCCGACAGGACGGTGCCCTGGAGCGGGGCCGGGCGGCTCGACGAGACGTAGATCTCGGGGTACACGAACGCGCCCCCGATCGACGCCTCGTTCCGCCCGAGCCGGCCGATCGCGGCCGGGTTCCAGTACAGCGCCCCGATGGCGTCGATCGGCGTCGCGGTCGACACGCCGGCCATGCCGGCGTGCGTCGCACCCGCGCCGGGCAGGTACAACCCCGGTTGGGCCCTCGCCGTGGCGGGGGCGGCCGCGAACAGCACCGCAACGCCGAGCCCGAGCCGGCACGTCCGTGTCATGGCCCTCTCCCGAATAGTGGGATCACAACGGGAGTATCGGTTGGGAGAATAATGCCACTTGAGGAGTCCGTACGGCGCATGCGGCGGACCATCCAATACCGGCAACGACGTTCTCGCCCGTTCCGGTCCCGAATCCGACCACCCGCGGGCGATTGAGAACAAAGTGGGCGCCAGGACGGCGGCCCAGCATTCACCCGCGACGGAGTGCGTGATGTCACGTCGAGCTGTACTGACCGCGTGCGTAGTCCTGGGGGCCGCCGTCCCGGCGGCGCGGGGCCAAGCGCCGACTACCCCGCCCCCGGCCGCGGCCGGCGAGCAACCCGGCTTCGCCGCGCTCTACCCGCAACTGCGCCCCGTCGAAGCCACCGTGCCGGCCCCCGCCGAGGGTGCGGCCCCCTGCCCGACGTGCGACACCCACGCACACGACCTCTGGACCCGCTCGACGCTGACCGGCGACTGGGGCGGGCTGCGGCCCAACCTCCGGGACCACGGCGTCCGGTTCAACGCCAGCGTGACCCAGTTCGGGTTCGGCCTCGGCGGGGGGATCAACTCGCCGCGCATCCCGCCGCTGCTCGGGCAAGGGGACACGAGCGCGTACACCGGCCGCGGGGATTACGAGTTGCTGTTCGACCTGGAGAAGTTCGGCGGCCTGCCGAAGGGGACCCTCACCGTCCGCGCCCAGAACTGGTGGGGCCAGTACGGCAACGTCAGCCTGAACTCCGGCGCGTTCCCGCCGCCGATCTTCCCGGCCGCCCTGCCGCCCGTCCCCAACGACCCCGGGGTGCCCTACATCACCGACTTCTTCGTGACCCAGCCGTTCTCGCCGAACTTCGTGGTGTTCGCCGGCAAGAAGAACGTGATCGGGGCGGCCGACCAGGACGACTTCGCCGGCGGTAACGGCACCGTGCAGTTCATGAACCAGGCGTTCATCGCCAACCCGGCGTTCCTGCTGGCCCTGCCGTACACGTCGTTCACCGCCGGCGTGGTGAGCCCGCAGGAGTGGGGGGCCGTGTCCGCCTTCGTGTACGACCCGCAGAACCGAGTGAAGGACTTCTTCCGCCTCGACGACCTGTTCTCGACGGGCGTCATCGTCGGCACCGAGGTGAAATTGAAGACGAACTTCTTCGAGCTCCCGGGCGAGCAGCACCTCGGCGGCATCTGGAAGCACCTGGCGCTGACCAACCTGGCGTTCAACGAGCCGCCGCCGGGCGTCTACCCGTACCAGGCGGTCGGCGGGTCGCCCACGCTCAACGACTCGTACACGATCTACTACGGCTTCGACCAGTACGTGCAGGTGTATTCCGAGGACACGAAGCGGGGCTGGGGGTTGTTCGGGCGGGCGTCGATCAGCGACGGGAACCCGACGCCGATCCGCTACTTCCTGAGCGCCGGCGTCGGCGGGTACAGCCCGATCCGGCACCGCCAGGGCGACCAGTTCGGCGTGGGGTTCTACTACACCGGGTTGAGCACGCAGTTCGGCCCGCTGCCGCAGGCCGCCTTCGCCCCCCGCGACGGGTACGGTCTGGAAGTCTTTTACAACGTCCGGGTCACCCCCTGGATGAGCGTCACCCCGGACTTCCAGATCGTGAAGCCCGAAGCCGGCCGCATCGCCGAGATGGCGTACATCGGCGGCTTCCGGCTGAAGCTCGACTTCTGACCCCGCCGACCAGGGCGGGGCGCCCGCGGAGTCGTCAGCCCCGGCGGGTCTCCGACGGCAGCTCGCCGAAGAGCCGGCGGTAGTCGGCGGCGAAGTTCCCCAGGTGGGTGAAGCCGTACTCGTGTGCGGCCGCGGCGACCGACACGGCGGGGTCGGAGGCGAGTCGGGTGTGGACCGCGTTCAGCCGCAGCCGCCGGTAGTACGTCATCGGGCCGCACCCGTACCGTTCCTTGAAGGTGAGCCGCAGGGTGCGGTCGGTGGCGCCGAGCGCGGCGCACAGGTCGAGGACGCCGAGCGGGTTCCGGAGGCGGCCGCGCATCAGTTCGTCCGCCCGGCGCAGCAGCCTCACCCGCGCCGGGAGTGAAGCGGTGCCCTCGGCCGCCCACGCCCCGGTGTCGAGCGACTGCGCCAACAGTCGAAGGTACTCCTGTTCGAGGAGTTCGGCCTCCGGGTCGAGGAGCGCCGACCCGCCGCCGTGCGTGGCGAGGAGCCGATCCGTCGCCAGTTGCAGCACCTGGAAGTCCGCCGGGCGCGGCGTGAGGACGGACCACGACCGCAGGTCCGGAAGCGGTTTGGACCCGCCGAGCGCCCGCGCCGCCGCCTCCAGCGCGGCCACGGGCACGGTGATGTTGACGTACTCCGACGTCCGCGGCGTCAGGTGATCGACCTCCGAATCCGGGCCGCGGAGGACGATCTGCCCGGGCTCCAGTCGGTGCCCGTGCCACCGCCCGTCGGCGTTACCCGTGATCACGGGAGTGAGCGAGAGGACGGGGCCGGACTCCTGCCCGCGGAGGAGGAGGCTCTGCGTGCCGGTAATGCGGATGACCCGGAGCGCCCGGCCGCGAGCGATCTGAAGCGTCCCCACGAACTTCCCACTCGAGACCTGTTCGATCGTCCCGTCCCAGCCCGCGAGAGCGGTGGGCACCTCCTCGAAGCACGTCAACCGGGAACGAGCTGGCATCGCGTGCCCTGGGTCGGGGTGTCGGTGGCGTGCAGCCACATCATCAGCTACTCATCGTGGCGAAAGGCGGTTTCGGACGCGATTGCCGTTTTTGGATACCGCTCAACGACGCTCCTTGCACCCGGGTTAGAACTCCATTAGCCTACTGCGTCGGCAAAAAGTTGGTCAACTCGGTCGTGTGCGAATCACCTTTCCCGCAGGAGGTCGCAGCCTTGAAGCGTTCGTACCTTGGTAGCCTCGCGCTGGTCGCGCTCGGCAGCGCCCTCGGGTGGGCGGCGGCGTCGGGCAAGTTCGAGCTGCGGCCGGCCGCCGCGGCGCCGGAAGTGTCGGTGCCGCTCCCCACGCCGAGCGTCGCCCGCGCGACGCCGGGCGCGCCGACCTGCTGCGACGTCGGCGGGGTCCGTGCCCCCAACGTCAGCCCCGCCGAGGCGGCGGCGCTGCTCGCGCACAACCAACAGGTGGCGGCCCAGGCGCAGAAGGACGGGAAGAAGCCGAACATCCTCGTCATCTGGGGCGACGACATCGGGGTGCACAACATCTCGGCGTACAACCACGGGATCATGGGGTACCAGACGCCGAACATCGACCGCATCGCCCGCGAGGGTGCGCTGTTCACCGACGCCTACGGCGAGCAGTCGTGCACGGCCGGCCGGGCCGCGTTCCTCCTCGGCCAGCACCCGTTCCGCACCGGCCTCCTCACCATCGGCATGCCGGGCAGCACCCACGGCATCCCGGCCTGGGCGCCGACCATCGCCGACCTGCTGCTGAACCACGGCTACATGACGGCGCAGTTCGGCAAGAACCACCTCGGCGACCAGGACAGCCACCTCCCGACCGCCCACGGGTTCGGCGAGTTCCTCGGCAACCTGTACCACCTCAACGCCGAGGAGGAGCCCGAGACGTACTACTACCCGCGCGACCCCGAGTTCCGCAAGAAGTTCGGCCCCCGCGGCGTCATCGACTCCAAGGCCGGCGGCCCGATCCGGGACACCGGCCCCCTCAACCGCAAGCGGATGGAGACGATCGACGAGGAGACCCTCGCCCGCAGCCTCGAGTTCATGGACCGGTCGGCGAAGGCCGGCAAGCCGTTCTTCCTGTGGCACAACAGCACCCGGATGCACGTCTGGACGCGGCTGAAGAAGGAGAGCGAGGGGGTCACCGGCATCGGCCTCTACCCCGACGGCATGGTCGAGCACGACGGCCACGTCGGCCAGCTCCTCAAGAAGCTCGACGACCTGGGGATCGCCGACAACACCATCGTGATGTACTCGACCGACAACGGGGCCGAGACGGCGTCGTGGCCGGACGGCGGCATCACGCCGTTCCACGGCGAGAAGGGGAGCACCTGGGAGGGCGGGCACCGGGTGCCGCTGTTGGTCCGGTGGCCCGGCGTGCTCAAAGCCGGGAGCAAGATCATCGACCCGATCGCCCACAACGACTGGCTGCCGACGTTCCTGGCCGCGGCCGGCGAGCCGGACATCAAGGAGAAGCTGAAGAACGGCCACCGGGCCAACGGGAAGGAGTTCAAAGTCCATCTGGACGGGTACAACTGGTTACCATTCTTCCAGGGGCGGGAGGCCCGCAGCCCCCGGAACGAGTACCTGTTCTTCGGCCAGGGCGGCGAGCTGAACGCGGTCCGCTACCGGAACTGGAAGGTCCACTTCGCGACCATCCAGGGGAACATCGCCACCGGGCAGCGGGTGGCGTCCAACTGGCCGCTCATCATCAACCTCCGGGCCGACCCGTACGAGATGATGTGGAAGCACGGCGAGATGGGGTACCTCCGCTGGTACGCCGACAACCTGTGGATCTTCGTCCCCATTCAGGGGGTGATCCGCGAGTTCTTCGCCGACTACGACAAGTTCCCCCGCCAGGAGGGGAGCAGCCTGAACGCGGCGGGGATCAACTACAACAGCATCAAGATCGCCGAGATCCTGCGCCGCCTCGAGACGCCGGCGTCGCCGCGCAACTGACCCGTCCCGAGGGCGGCCCGGCGGCGATCGTCCGTCGGGCCGCCCTCCCGTTGACCCACTCTCAAGCCGGCCCTCGCCGATGAGCGACCCGTCCGCCCGTCCGATCGGGCGCTTCTTCGCCCGGACCGTCCGCCCGTTCTTCCTGTTCACGGGGGCCGGGACCGCACTGGTCGGGCTCTACGCCGTCGCGCCCGCGTGGGCCATGCCCAACGCGGCGAAGCTCCCCTACCTGCAAGACTACACGGTCATCATCCAGCACTGGGGGGTCATGGTGGGCCTCATGGGCATTGCCATGATGCTCGCCGCCCTCGTTCCCGCGTGGCGCGTCCCGATCCTGCTCTACAGCGCGCTGGAGAAGGCGTTCATGGTGTGGCTCGTGCTGTCCAACGCCGGCGAGCCGTTCGTGAGCGGGTTCTGGGTTCCCTTCGCGCTCGACGCCACCGTGGTGATGTACACCGTCGGCTACTTCGCCGCCGTCGGCTTCCGGCCGTCGCCACCGCCACACCCGCCGCGGACGGGGTGATTCCTGAGCGGGTCGATCCGTGGCCGTTGGTGACAGGTGTCGTCGGGCCAGGGACTCCCGCCGCGGCTGACCCGGGGGAATCGTTCCGACAGTATTTCTTCCAGAGGACTCAGTGCTTCCACGGACGGGGTGTCTCCGTCCCTGGAACCAATGAGAACCGCCCGACCGAGTCGGCGGACGGGCCCGGCCGGCCCTCGCGGATAACGAACGTGGCGAGGTGCTCGAAGTCGGTGTGGGTTGCGTTCCCCAACCCTTTGCCAATTCTCGATAGTCGAGTGGTTTGATTCTGGCAATTTATTGTTCGGCGGCTATGGGTGACTTCCGGGACGGCGTCGCCTTGCCGCTCCCGCACGTCTCCAGGGGACACAGCATGAGGAAGCGTTCCAATCTCGTCACGGGGGTGCTCGTCGCCCTCGCGGCCACACTCGGGTGGGCGGCGGGGTCCGACCGCCTCAGCCTGCCGTTCGCCCGCTCCGTCGCCGCCGAGCCCGCCGAGCAGCCGGTCGCGGTGCCGCTCCGCGCGCCGGCGGCGCGGCCCGGCGCCGGCGCCGGTCCCGTCGACTGCGCCCCGGCCGACCCGGTCGCGGCCGCGGTCGCCATCCACAACCAGCAGGTCGTGGCCCAGGCGCAGAAGGACGGGAAGAAGCCGAACATCTGCGTCATCTGGGGCGACGACATCGGCCAGTCGAACATCAGCGCCTACACGATGGGCCTGATGGGCTACCGCACCCCGAACATCGACCGCATCGCGCGCGAGGGGATGATCTTCACCGACTACTACGGGGAGCAGAGCTGCACGGCCGGCCGGGCGTCGTTCGTCACCGGCCAGCACGGGCTCCGCACCGGGCTCACCAAGGTCGGCCTCCCCGGCTCCACCCTCGGCCTCCAGGCCGAAGACCCGACCGTCGCCATCATCCTCCAGGCGATGGGGTACGCGACCGGCCAGTTCGGCAAGAACCACCTCGGCGACCGGAACGAGTTCCTCCCCACCGTCCACGGGTTCGACGAGTTCTACGGCAACCTGTACCACCTGAACGCCGAGGAGGAGCCCGAGCACCCGGACTACCCCCGGGACCCGGCGTTCCGCGCCCGGTACGGCCCGCGCGGGGTGCTCGACACGAAGGCCAGCGACAAGGACGACCCGACCGTGGACCCGCGGTTCGGCAAGGTCGGCAAGCAGGTCATCAAGGACACCGGCCCGCTGACCAAGAAGCGGATGGAGACAATCGACGACGAGACGGCCACCCGCGCGGCCGAGTTCATCGGGCGGCAGTCGAAGGCCGGGAAGCCGTTCTTCGTGTGGGTGAACTTCACCCACATGCACTTCCGCACGTACGTCAAGCCGGCCAGCCGCGGCCAGTCCGGGCCGGGGATGAGCGAGTACATCGACGCGATGATCGACCACGACCGGAACGTCGGGACCGTCCTCAAGGCGCTGGACGACGCCGGCGTGTCGGACAACACGTTCGTCATGTACAGCACCGACAACGGCCCGCACATGAACTCGTGGCCGGACGCCGCCATGACCCCGTTCCGGAACGAGAAGAACTCGAACTGGGAGGGCGCCTACCGGGTGCCGTGCATGGTCCGGTGGCCCGGCCGCGTCCGCCCGGGGAGCGTGGCCAACGGGATCGTCGCGCACCTCGACTGGCTGCCGACGTTCGCGGCCATCGCCGGGGACGACGGGGTCACCCAGAAGCTGCTCCAGGGGCTGCGCATCGGCGACCGCACGTACAAGGTCCACCTCGACGGGTTCAACCTGGTCCCGTACCTGACCGGGGCCGCCCAGAACAGCCCCCGCGAGTCGTTCCTGTACTGCAACGACGACCAGCAGCTCACCGGTCTGCGGTACAACCAGTGGAAGATCGTGTTCATGGAGCAGCGGGCGCCCGGGACGCTGCGGGTGTGGGCCGAGCCGTTCGTCACCCTCCGGGTGCCGAAGATCTTCAACCTCCGCCTCGACCCTTACGAGCGCGCCGACATCACCTCGAACACCTACTACGACTGGCTCCTGGACCGCGCCTTCATGCTGGTCCCGGCCCAGGACTACGTCGGCAAGTTCCTGGCGACGTTCAAGGACTACCCGCAGCGGCAGAAGGCCGCGAGCTTCAACCTCGACGACGTGCTGCGGCGCTTGCAGGAGAGCGGCGCGGGCCGGTGATGCTGTGACCATCCGAGGCGCCCGGCCGGTCCCACGGCCGGCCGGGCGCCTCGTCGTAGATCGTGAGTGAGTGGTCCGTTTCGCTATGGGGGCACGCGATGCGGTTCCGATTAGCCGCGATGCTGGGGGGTGTCTGTCTGCTGGCGGGCCTCGCGCAGGTCGTGCCGGCCCAGCCGTCGGCCGACGCCGGTGTGACGGCCATCGACGTGCTGCTCGACCCGGACGCGGTCATGACCGCACGGGCCGGTGCGGCGAACGCCCGCCTCCGCGCCGACTTCCCGAAAGGCTTCGCCCTTGACGCCGACCACGCCCCGCACGTCACCATCGTCCAGCGGTACGTCCGCACCGCCGACCTGGAGAAGGTGTACGCCGCCGTCGCGAAGGTCACCCGCGACGAGAACCCGACCGGCCTGGAGTTGAAGGCGACGGGGTACTACGACATCCCGTACCAGGGGCTCGGCCTCGCCGGGATCGTGATCCGGCCGACGCCCGAGCTGCTCCGCCTCCAGCAGAAGGTGCTCGACGCCCTCGCCCCGTACACCGTCGAGAAGGGGACCGGCGCCGCGTTCGCCCCCGACCCCACCGGCGCGGCCATCAACCAGCCGACCATCGACTACGTCGCCGGGTTCGTGCCGGCCGGCACCGGCGCCAAGTACAACCCGCACGTGACCGTCGGCATCGGCACCCGGGCGTTCTGCGACAAGCTCAAGGCCGAGCCGTTCGAGGCGTTCGCCTTCAAGCCGCGGGCGGTCAGCGTCTACCAGCTCGGGAACTTCGGGACGGCGCAGAAGCTGTTGTGGACCTCGGCCCCGGCCGATCCCCTCCCGTCGTGGAAGGATGCCGCAAGCAAGCGGGCACTCCTCGCCTTCGTGGCGAAGACGACGACGCCCGGCGGTGCCGAGTTCGTTCCCCCGGCCGAGCGCATCGCCGTGTTCGACAACGACGGCACCCTCTGGTGCGAGCAGCCGGTGTACACGCAGCTCGCGTTCGCGCTCGACCAGGTGAAGGCGCTGGCCCCGCGGCACCCCGAGTGGGCGAACAAGGAGCCGTTCAAGGCGGTGCTGGCGGGCGACCTGAAGGCCGTCGCCGCCGGCGGCGAGAAGGCGCTCGTCGAGCTGCTGATGGCGACGCACGCCGGGATGACCACGACCGAGTTCGAGGCGACCGTCCGCGCCTGGATCACCACCGCGAAGCACCCCCGGCTCGACCGGCCGTACACCGAGTTGGTGTACCAGCCGATGCTGGAGGTGCTGGCCCACCTGCGGGCGAACGGGTACAAGACGTACATCGTGTCCGGCGGCGGGGTCGAGTTCATGCGGGTGTGGGCCGAACGGGTGTACGGCATCCCGCCGGAACAGGTGATCGGCAGCACCATCGTCACCGAGTACCAGGAGCGCGACGGCGTGCCGACGTTGGTCCGGCTCCCGCGGCTCGACTTCAACGACGACAAGGCCGGCAAGCCGGTCGCCATCAACAAGTTCATCGGCCGCCGGCAGGTGATGTGCTTCGGCAACTCGGACGGCGACTACGAGATGCTCCGGTACACCACCGCCGGCCCCGGCCCGCGGTTCGGCCTGATCGTCCACCACACCGACGCCGAGCGCGAGTACGCCTACGACCGGACCTCGCACGTCGGACGGCTCGCCCGGGCGCTGGACGAGGCGCCGGCGCGCGGCTGGACGGTGGCGAGTATGAAAGACGACTGGGCGACGGTGTTCCCGCCCCGGAAGTGACCGCCGCCGCGCCCCCCACCCGAGTCGCACGCATGTCGGCCCACAACCGCGACCGCCGCCGGGCGAAGTCCGCCGCCGCCGCCGCCGCCACCCCCGCACCCGGTGCCGGGCCGGCGGCCGCGGGGCCGTCCGGCTTCCGCGTCCCCCGGTGGGTGTTCCTCCTCGGCATCCTTGCCGCCGCGTTCGGGGTCGCCTACGCGGCCACGCAGTACGCCCGCCGGCCGCCGCCGCCGCCCGCCGGGATGGCGTGGATTCCCGCCGGCGAATTCGTGATGGGGACCGCCGACAACTTCAAGAACAAGAACGAGTTGCCGGCCCACCGGGTCAAGCTCGACGGCTTCTGGATGGACGAGACGGAGGTGACCAACGCCCGGTTCCGCGAGTTCGTCGAGGCCACCGGGTACGTCACCACGGCCGAGAAGCCGATCGACTGGGAGGAGCTGAAGAAGCAGTTTCCCGAAGGGACGCCGAAGCCGCCCGACGACAAGCTGGTGCCGGGGGCGCTGGTGTTCACCCCGCCGCCCGGGCCGGTGCCGACGGACAAGGCCGAGGTGTGGTGGAGGTGGGTGAACGGGGCGAGCTGGCGCCACCCCGAGGGGCCCGACAGCAACCTCGACGGCCGCGACGACCACCCCGTCGTGCAGGTGTCGTGGGAAGACGCGGCGGCGTTCGCGGCCTGGGCCGGGAAGCGGCTGCCGACGGAAGCCGAGTGGGAGTACGCGGCCCGCGGCGGGCTCGCCGGCAAGCGCTACCCGTGGGGTGACGAGCCGGCGTCGGACGGCGGCCCGCACCGCGCGAACATCTGGCAGGGCACGTTCCCGCACCTCAACACGAAGGCCGACGGGCACGAGCGGACGGCCCCGGTGAAGTCGTACCCGCCGAACGGGTACGGGCTGTACGACACCGCCGGAAACGTGTGGGAGTGGTGCGCCGACTGGTACCGGCCGGACGCGTACACCGGCGCCCCGAAGGTGTCGTTGAACCCGCAGGGACCGCCGAAGGCGTGGGACCCGGCGGACGCGCTCGCGCCCAAGCGCGTGACCCGCGGCGGGTCGTTCCTGTGCCACGTCACGTACTGCGAGAGCTACCGGACCGCGGCCCGCCGCGGCACGGTCGGCGACACCGGGATGTCGCACATCGGGTTCCGCTGTGTGATCAGCAAATCCGACTGGGACGCCCGTTGACCCGCGACCGGCGTCGGCGACCGTGGCGCGACCCCGCCCGGCCCGACACGGCCGGGACGCGGCCCGGTGGCAGTGATGCTCACCTGGTGCCGCCGCCCCCACGTCCGGCCGTCGTCCTCGCTCGGCAGCGAGGGGGGTACGCAGCGGCGTCGCGCCGGCAGGCGGAACGAGGTCCGGAGCCACGCTTCGTGTTCGACCAGCGGGCCGACGGACCCCTATCCTGTCTCCGGGATCGCTGCGACGCACGGGCCGGAGCGGGGGACGACGATGGGCAAGGTGCTGGTGCTGTACCACTCGGCGAGCGGAAACACCGCGGCGATGGCCCGGCTCGTGGCCGAGGGGGCCGGACTCATCCCCGGGACCGAAGTCCGCGTCCGCGACGTCGACGCCGCGACCCCGGGCGACGTCCACTGGTGCGACGGGCTGGCGGTCGGCAGCCCGACGAACATGGGCGTGCTGTCCTGGCGGATGAAGCGGTTCTGGGACGAGGCGATGTTCGACCACTGGGGGGAGGTGGACGGCAAGGTGGCGTGCGCGTTCTCGTCCGCGGGCGGGTGGGGCGGCGGGGCCGAGATCGCCTGCCAGTCCCTCCAGATGGTGCTGATGAACTTCGGGTTCCTGGTGTTCGGCGTCACCGACTACGCCGGGAAGGTCGCGATCTGCCACTTCGAAGCTCCCGGGAATAGGGGTTCCGTTCACCCGGACCGGGAACCCGGGCGGGCACCGGAAGTTGATGCCACTGTCCCCCCCGGTTCGGCCGGGCCTCGGCCCGGAGGTGGAAGTTGCGGACGTCCCCACTGTCGCTGATCAGGTGGATCACTTGCGGGCCGCGGCCGACGAGTGCCCCGCTCTCGACTGTCCAGCCTCTGGCGGTTCGGCGAACCGCATCCACCCCGCCATGTCATTGCCGCTGAAGAGGGGGGGGCGTACTCGCAGAGGATCTAGGGGGCGGGTGGAACCGGGGGGCTCGGCGGCCATCACTTGAGGATGAAACCTTCAAACTGAGCCGTGTAGTCCTGGTCCACTGTACTTACGACCACAACTCCGACCCGAACGCGACCAGGCATGGTGAAATCCGTTGCGGCCTCATCCGACCATGCCTGTCCGTTCGTGCCATACGCGACGAAGATCACCCCGGCGACCCGGCGAATCCGCAATTGGAGTGGGCCGACCTGGGGGGGCGATTTCCGCTCACCGATGCCGCCGGGCCCGTTGAACCAGTGTGCGTGGACGTGCGTAGGGAACCCGATCAATCGCGCGCGGCAATTCCGGACGAGATGCGTGTCGTCCTGCATCACGAACAACCCGGCACCGACGTATGGGATCGCGTCGGGCGGCGTCATCCTCGGATCGGAGCCGGCGAGGACCGTGACCCGGGCTTCGAAGTCGCCATCGACCTCGCGGAAGACGCGCGGGGCGTTCATGCCGGACCCCCACGACCTGGGGTTGAGGTCGTGCTTCTCGCGGCCCGGCACGGTGACGGTCAACCGGCCGTCCTCTTCGGCGAAGCGGCAGTCGCCCAGCGGGTCCTCGACCGTCCCCCAGGTGACCGGGGTTGCGGGCGGACGCCGCGCGGGCGCGCTGGCCCCCGCGGCCGCCTGCCCGTTCGTGACGGACCCGCTTCCCCAGCCCCGCCAGCCGGCGAGGGACACGCCGGCCGCCGCCAGGACCGCGGCCGCGATCCACGTCCGCCGCCCCGCGCGCAGCGACTTTGCCCGGGGGATCCGGGAGAAGTCCTTCAGCTTCGAGTTGGACTTGAGCTGGGCCTCGCAGTCGGCCAGGACGTCGGCCACCTCCCGAGCCGATTGGTAGCGGTCGGCCGGGTTCTTGGCGTGGAGCTTGGCGATGATGGCGCACAGCCACGGCGGCGTCTCCGGGATGACCTCGCGGATGTCCCGGGGGGTGTCCTCGGCCACCCGCTTGAGCACCGCGGCCGTGCTGCTCGCCCGGAACGGGGGGCGGCCGGCGGCCATCTGGTAAAGAACGCTGCCGAGGCTGAACAGATCGGCCCGCTGGTCGAGCGTCTCCCCCTTGGCCTGCTCCGGGGCCATGTACATGGGTGTGCCGGCGATGATCCCGCTCTGCGAGATGCTGGCGTCGTCGGCCGCCCGGGCGAGCCCGAAGTCGGTGATCTTGACCTGCCGCCGCGGACCGCCCTCGATCAGCACGTTGCCGGGCTTGATGTCGCGGTGAATCAGGTCGGTGGCGTGGGCGGCGGCCAGCCCCTCGGCGACCTGCCGGCCGATCCGCAGGACCTCGGCCACGTCGAGCGGGCCGGTCCGGCCGAGCATCTGCTGGAGCGTCTCGCCGGGGATGAACTCCATCACCAGGTACGGCAGCGGGCGCTCAGCCACCTCGTACACCTGCACGACGTTTTCATGGCGGACCGCGGCCGACGTCCGGGCCTCCCGCAGGAAGCGCTTGCGGGCCGGGGAGGTGGCGGCCAACTGCGGGGCCATCACCTTGACCGCGACGACCCGCTGGAGGATGTCGTCGAACGCCCGGAAGACGATCCCGAAGCCGCCCCGGCCCAGGACCTGTAGCACCTCGTAGTGGCCGATCCGCCCGAGCGAGTCGGGGCGCGTCGGCGGTGCGAGGAAGCTTAGGGCTTCGTCCCCCTCCGCGGTCCCGGGCATACCGCCGCCGGTGCGGGTAGCGGGATGTTCCGGGGCGAAGGTCCGCGTGGTCGGGGGGCCGCCGTGTGGAGGTGAAACGAGCGGGGCGTCGAGCATGCTGTCCGGCCGGTCGTGGGCCCGCAGGAGCGCGTCGACGCGAGACCTCAAACCCGAGTCGCCGCCGCAGGCCTCGCCGAGAAAGAGGGCGCGGGAGGCCGGATCGGCGATTTCGGCAGCCGCGGTGAACACAGCCTGGACGCGAGCCGGGTCGGTGGGCATCACGGCACTCATGTAGGATTTGGGTCACCACTCAATGCGCCGTCCCGACCGGCGGCTGCCGAAAGAAAATCAGGAAATCTCCGAAATCGCGTCCCGCAACCAGGCGCGGGCGAAGGTCCATTTCTGGCGGGTGGCGTAAACGGTGATCCCGAGCGCGGCGGCGACCGCGTCGTGGCCGAGGCCGGCGAACTGGCGCAGTTCGACGACCCGGGCTGCGACCGGGTCCTCGTCGCAGAGGCGGGTCAGGGCCTCATCAAGCGCGATGAGCCGGCCGTCCGGGTCGCTGCCGGGGAGGTCAGGGAGTTTAACACGGTCGACCCGGCCGCCGTGCTTCTCCCGGCGCTTCCGACGGGCGGCGTCCACGAGGATGCGGCGCACGGCCTCGGCCGCGGCGGAGAAGAAGTGCCCGCGGTTGTCCCATCGGGTGTCGTCCGCCGGGCCGAGCAGGCGGAGGTACGCCTCGTGGACGAGTGCGGTGGGCTGGAGCGTGTGCCCGGGGGATTCGTTCGCCATCCGCGCGGCAGCAAGCTTCCGCAGTTCGTCGTAGACGAGCGGCAACAGGTCCGCTGCCGCACGGCGGTCGCCGGCCGCTGCGGCATCCAGGAGGCGAGTCACGTCGGACATTCAGTCGAATGTAACCACCGGCAAACGGCCGGCAACCCGACGGCGGCGGCCCGGCGGTCAGGTGGGTCACCGGACGTTAAGGAGCCGTCCTGACGCGGGAGCCGCGGGACGCCGAGGTGCAGGAGTCCTGCCGGCTCCTCGGCCGGCGGCTGGCCGAGTGGGTGGCGGTCGTCGCCGACGGCCGCAAGGACCAGCACCCACTCGCCAAGCCCGAGTCGCGGACGCTGCCGGGCTGAGCCGGCGCCCCGCCGGTCACTTCTTCGGCCGGAACAGCCGCGGGGCGAAATCGTTCAGGGCGTACCGCCACGTCTGCCACTCGTGCCCCTGCCCCGGGAGGTCGCGGAACACCACGTTCCGGGCGCCGGCCTGCTGGAGCCCGTCATGGAGGGCCTTGGCCCCCTTGTGGATCCCCGCGTCGAGGCCGGTGGTGCCCGAGTGGAGGTACAGCAGGCTCACCTTCGCGTCGAACGCCGCGGCGTCGGCGAACACGCCGCCGTAGGCCGTCTTCGGGTCCACCTTGCCGGCCCCGCTGAACGCCGCGACGGCGGAGAACGTGTCGAGGTGGGTGAGCCCGATCTGCATGGACTGCGCCCCGCCCATCGACAGCCCGGCGATCGCCCGGTGGTCCCGGTCGGCGACGGTGCGGTAGGTCGCGTCGATCATCGGCACCAACTCCTTCACCACCACGTCCTCGAAGGCGCCGAAGTTGAACCCCTTCGCCATCGGCCCGGCCGCGGCCCCCGCCCGCGTGGCGTACCCCTTCTCCATCACCACGATCATCGGCACGGCCTTCTTCTCGGCGATCAGGTTGTCCAGGATGAAGTTCGCCTTCCCCTGCCGGGCCCACCCTGTCTCGTCCTCGCCACCGCCGTGCTGGAGGTACAGCACCGGGTAGCGCTTCGAGGGGTCGGCGTCGTACCCCGGCGGGGTGTACACCACGACGTGCCGCGTCTGCCCGGTCACCTTCGACGGATACCACCGCGAGCGGACCTCGCCGTGGGGCACGTCCTTGGCGTGGTAGAAGTCCACGCCCTTCTCGGGCACCTCGACGGCGCTCGTCGGCTTGCCGGTGCCGAAGAAGCTCTCGCTGCCGGGGTCGTTGACGCGGGCGCCGTCCACGATCAGCTCGTAGTAGTGGAGCCCCGGGAGGAGCGGCGGCGAGGTCAGGCTCCAGACGCCGCCCTCGCCCTTCGTCATGTCCCACGGGCCGCCGGCGCCGAGGCCGTAGTTGGTGAACACCTGGACCTTGTTCGCGTCCGGCGCCTTCAGCCGGAACGTGACCCGCCCGTCGGCGTGGACCCGCGGGTACCCCAGCGGGCCGACGGTCGTCGCCGCCGGCTTCCCGTCGTCGGCCGCGGCGCCGGTGGCAGGGGCCGTTTTCGCCGGCGCTTTGCCGTCCTGCGCCGGCTCGCGGAAGACGAGCCGGGCGAAGGTGTACAGGTCGCTCCGCCACACCTTGAAGTCGTGCCCGCCGCCGGGGATGACGCGGTAGACGTGCGGCACCTTCTTGTCGTCCAGCATCTTGTGGACGTTCTCGCTGATGCGGAACAGCCCGTCCTTGTCGCCGCAGGCCACGTACAGCAGCTTCAGCTTCTTCGCCGCCTCGGCGTGGTCCTTGACCAACTCGCCCGGCGGCCGCGTGTTCGGGGCCGACGAGAACCCGCCGACCCAGGCGAAGGTGTCGAGGTTGCCGAGCCCGAAGTTGAGCGACTGCCCGCCGCCCATCGACAGGCCGGCGATCGCCCGCGCCTCGCGTCCCACCTTTGCCGGGTACGTCTTCTCGACGAACGGGATCAGGTCGGTCAGCAGCTCCTTCTCGAACAGGGCGAACGCCGGCGACTGCTTGGGGATCGAGTCGCGCGCCGTCAGGTCCTTCGACGCCCGGCCGTTGGGCATGACCACGATCATCGGCGCGGCCAGCTTGTCGGCATAGAGGTTGTCGAGGATCACGTCCGGCGCCCCGCCGCGCCGCCACTCGCCCTCGTCGCCGCCGATGCCGTGGAGCAGGTACAGGACCGGGTACGTCCGGTCCTTCGAGTACCCCGGCGGCGTGTACACCGTCGCCTTCCGCTTCGCGCCCACGACGGCGGAGTCGTACTCGACCGTCTCCAGCCGGCCGCGCTCGACGCCGTCGCGCTTCTTGTCGAAGTCCGCCGGCGGCGGCGCGGGCGGTTGCCCCGCGGCCGGAAGAGCCAGGCCCGCCAGCACGACCCACGCGAGCGGGCCCGCGGTGCGGTAACTCATGCGTCATCCTCGGAAGGGGTGAGAGGAACCCGGTCTGGCCCGGGGGCCAGTGCCCCGGCGACACGGGCCAGGAACCCGACGAGCGTGTCCGCCTCGCCCGGCGTCAGCGCCGCGAGCATCCCGGCCCGGATCGGCTCGCCGGCCGCCCACAGCCGGGCGAACGCCCGCCTGCCCGCGGCGGTGAGCACGACCGTCCGGGCGCGGGCGTCGGTCGGGTGGGCGGCCCGCCCGACCAGCCCGCGCCGCTCCAGCAGCACGAGCATGGCCCGCACGGTGCTGGGGTCGGAGGCCATGCGGCCGGCGAGCTGCCGCTGGGTCAGGGCGCGGCCGCCGCGTGCCAGCGTGGCGAGAAGGACGAACTGGTCGGCGGTAACGCCGTACCCGGCGAACGCCACTTCCGACCGGCGGTGGAGCGCCAGGTACGCGGCCCGGAGGGCCATCGGGAGGTCGTGACCGGTGGTCAGGGTCGGCCGCCGCGGGGGTCGTGCGTACACGCACGATCGGAACTGAGAGTCTCGCGGCGGGCCGCCGAAAGCAAGTGAGGAAGCAGTGAGTACTCGAAGTATGGAGTTTCAATACCGGCGCGTGCGGCGGCCGCAATGGCGACCAGGCCCGGGGTGACGGCGGTGACCGCCAGCCCGGCGTCAGGCGGGAGGAGATCGGGGGGTGACATGACGCGGAGTACTGCCGCGGGCGAGACGCGACGACCTCAGCCCCGTCATTCTGACGCGGGCTCAGCATCAGCTCGGCGGGAGAGCCTGGATTAAACGCGAATCACCAGGCCTTGGTGACTCGGGCGGGGCGTACACACGGGCTCCCCGCCGGGGGGTAGGGCGCACGGCTACCCGACGAATACGCCGCCGGCGAGGGCTGTCCCGCCGAAGACCGTCAAGTCCTGGAAGGTGGACGGCTCGCCCGTGGTGGTGAAATTCTTTCCCAGATAGATCCGGACGATCGCCGGCGAACCCTCGCCGCCACCCACGACGACGTCCGCCCGCTGATCCCCGTCGGCGTCCTTCGCGGTGAGCCGCACCCCGCCGCGGTCGGACGCGTTCCCGGCGACGAAGAAGTTGGCGACCGGGCTCGCCTGCGCCCCCTCCACGTTTCCCGCGGACACCAGGTTGCCACCGAGGATGAAGACCCGCGGCGCGCCGCCGGGGCCGCCGCCGAAGATGAGGTCCGCGAACCCGTCCCCGTCCACGTCCCCGGCCGCCACGAACACGCCGTTCCGCAGGGTCACGGCGTCGGCGCCGGGGAACGCGAAGAAGTCGCCGACCAGGCGGGTCGGGAGGGTGTAGAGCGTCTTCCCGTTGAACAGGGCGACCCGCGGTCCGCCGAGGAACCCCGCCGCCACTGCGAGGTCAATGCTGCCGTCCCCGTTCACGTCCCCGGTAGCGGCCCGGCACCCGCCGCGGAAGTTCGCGTCGTCGATGCCGAAGAAGTTCGCCCGCACGGTCGGGGTGCCGTTCACGAGCGAGAAGATGGTGACCCGCGGCCCGCCGCCCTGGTCGGGTGTGACGATGATTTCGGCCCGCCCGTCCCCGTCCAGGTCGGCGGCCGCGACGAACCCGCCCCCGGCGAAGTCCTCGCTCCCGAGGAACGGGGCGGTCGCGGGGATCAGGGTCGCCCCGCTGCGGCCGTCGAGGACCGTGAACCGGATCGGGGCCCCCGGCCCGGTCACGAGGACGGCGTCCGCCGCCCCGTCGCCGTTCACGTCCCCGGTGGCCGTCCGGACCGCGACCGCCCCGAACGGGCTGACGGTCGCCGCCGGCGTGTTCGAGTACTGGCCGGTCGCCGGGGCCGCGTCGAAGGCGGTCGCGACCCCGGTGGCCGGCCCGCCCACGACCAGGAGGGAGCCTTTCTCGACGCTCCCGATCAGCCGGGCGACTTTGATGCCGTACGGCGCGACGAGCGGGTCGGTCCCGACTGCGACGATCCGCTCGTCCACGCCGGGGACGACGGACAAACACGTGTCAAAGCCCCCAGCATTGAACTGGAACGCCGCCGCTCCCGGATCTCCCGCGAGAGAGCCGTTCGCGTTAAACGTGGTATCGAGGCTCCCGTTCGGAGTCAGCCGTGCGAGGACGAAGTATGTGCCCGTTGGTGACCCGGCGACTCCGCCCACCACGATCCGCCCGTTCGGCCGGATCAGGAGATCGAAGGCCCGGCTCGGAAGGGGCGAACTGAGGGTCAAGAACTTGCCGCCGGTGGCGAAGGACGGGTCGAGATCCCCGTTCTGGTTCAGTCGAGCGACCGCGCAGTAGTTGAATCCCGCTTCGGTGCCGCCGGCGATCACCAGACGGCTGTTCTCGTCCGATCGGATGGCTCGCGGGTTGTCGTCACTCGTGGGAGCCATGTTGAACGCGGTCTTCCCGTTCGTCCCGAACGTGTTGTCGAGTGCCCCCGCCGCAGTCAACCGGGCCACGGCGACGCGGTGTGCCCCGCCGTTCGTGCTGTCCCCCACGACCGCGATGTGGCCGCTCGCGTCCCACGTCGCGTTCTGGAGCGTGTCGCTGGTGCCGGCCGCGAAGTTGAACGTGATGTTTCCGCTCGTTCCGAAGCTCGTGTCGATCGCCCCGGCGCTGGTGAGCTTGCCGATCGAGAAGCTGCTCACGCCGGCGGTCGTGAGCGTGCCGGCGACGACCACCCCGCCGTCCACGTCCGACAGGACGGTGTCGGCCACGAGGTCCGACCCCGGCACGGGGAGGATCACCTTCCCGGACAGTCCGAACCCCGTGTCGATCGCGCCGTTGGGGAGAAGGCGGGTGACCGCGACCATCTCCTTGGCCGCGGGTTTGGTCGATCCGCCGACCACGATGTTCCCGCCCGGGTCGAGGGCGATACTCTTCGGGACGTCGGTCCCGCCGAAGTCGATGACGGACTTCCCCCCGACGCCGAACGTCGTGTCGAGCGACCCGTCGGGGTTGAGGCGCACGACCCCGAAATCGGCGCTCCCGCCGAACGCGGTCACGGCGATCACGATCCGCCCCGACGGGTCGGTCCGGCTCGCTTCGACCCGGTTGCCGGCGAATACGTTGTGGACGATCTGACCGCCGACCCCGAACGACGGGTCGAGGGCGCCGACCGCGGCCGGGACGGCGCGGTCTTCGAGTTGTTCGAGACCGATCCGGGTGCGGTCGATCGCGTGACGCCGGCTCATGGTCTGCCTCCTGGGGCGAACCCCGTGGCTGCCCGGCCTGGGGTTGCCAATTTCGGTGAACGATCACGGTCGGGTGATCCTCAGCCCACGAAGACGCCCCCGGGGAGGGTGGTGCCGCCGAACAGGGCCAGGTCCTGGAACGTCGCCGGCTCGCCCGTCCCGGACACGTTCTTCCCGAGGTACGCCCGGAGCCCGGCGGCCGCCCCCTCGCCGCTCCCGGCCAGCACGTCCGCCCGGGTGTCCCCGTCGAGGTCGGCGACTGCCACCCGCACGCCGCCCCGGTCGGCCGCGTTCCCGCCCACGAAGAAGTTCGACACCGGTGCCGCCTGGGCCCCGTCCACGTCGCCGGCCGCGACCAGCGCCCCGCTCAGGAGGAACACCCGCGGGGCCCCGCCGGGGCCGCCGCCGAACGCCAGGTCGGCGAACCCGTCGCCGGTCACGTCGCCGGCGGCCACGAAGGCCCCGTTCCGCAGGTTCACCGCGTCGGTGCCGGGGAAGGCGAAGAAGTCGCCGACCAGCCGGGTCGGGCTCCCGCCCGGGACGCTCCGGCCGGTGAAGACCGCCACCCGCGGGCCGCCGCCGAACCCGGCCGCGACCAGGAGGTCCGGGGTCCCGTCTCCGTCCACGTCGCCGAGGGCGGTCCGGGCGCCGCCGCGGAAGTCCGGGTCGTCGATCCCGAAGAAGTTCGCCCGGACCGCCGTCGAGCCGTCCGGTCGGCGGCTGAACGCCGTCACCCGGGGGCCGCCGCTGACGTCCGGCGAGACGACGAACTCGGCCCGGCCGTCGTGGTCGAGGTCCCCGGCCGACACGAACCCGCCGCCGGCGAAGTCGCCGCCGAACGGGTCGAACGGGGCCACCAGGAGCGTGGCGTTGTCCACGCCACTGACCACCGCCAGCCGGAGCGGAGTGCCCGGGCCGGTGACGAGGACGACGTCGTCGATCCCGTCCCCGTCCACGTCCGCGACCGCCGTCCGGACGTTCACCGCCGCGCCCCCGAACGCCGCCAGGGTCGCCGTCGGGGTGCCCGGGAGCGCGCCGGCGGGGGTCGGGTCGAGGAGGGCCGCCGTCCCGTCCGCCACCCCGCCGGCGGCCACCGCCGTACCCTTCTCCACGTCCCCGATCAGCCGGGCGAGTTCGACCCCGCCCGGGGCCCCCTCCCGCCCCCCGACCGCGACGAGCCGCCCGCCGGCCGACTGGACCAACGCGTACCCGATGTCCACGCCGCCGAAGTCGATGACGGTGGCTCCTGGGGTCGGCCCGGCCGGGTTGAACGCGGGGTCGAGCGCGCCGGCGGGGGTGAGACCGACGAGGGCGAAGTCGGCGGTGCCGGGCGTCGCACTGATGCCGCCGAGCACGATCCGACCGCCGCGCTGGATCACGACGGACGACGCCTGGGTGAACACCCCGCCGGCGCTGGTCCGGACGACCCCGCCCGTCCCGAACGTCCCGTCCGGTGCCCCGGTCCCGTTCAGCCGGGCGACTCCCATCAGGACTCCACCCGGGCTGCCACTGGTGCCCGCGATCACCAGCCGACCGGCGGCGTCCACGGCCACCGCGGAGGCGGAGTCGTCCGTTCCTGCGGCGAGGTTGAACCAGGCCTTTCCGCCGATCCCGAATGTGCCGTCGAGCAGGCCGCCCGGGGTCAGTCGGGCGACGGCGAACCGGTGGACGGCCCCCACCAAGGTGCTGCCGGCGAGGACGATGTTCCCGGCCGCGTCGCGGCCGGCCGCGGAGAGCGTGTCGCCCGCGAACCCGAAGGTGAACGTCGTGTTGCCGGCGGTCCCAAACGTCCCGTCGATCGCCCCGGTATTGGTCAGCCGGCCGACTGTGAACTTCCCCACCCCGCCGGCGGTGATCGTCCCGGCCACGACCACCCGGCCGGTCGCGTCGGGCAACAGACTTCTCGCCTCGATGTCCATACCGGCGACCGGGAGGACCACCCGCCCGGCGAGTCCGAACGTGCCGTCGATCAACCCGTTCGGGGTCAACCGGGCCACCGCGACCCGGTCGTCGCCCCCGCCGGGCGTCGATTTCCCGCCGACGAGGATGTTCCCGGCCGGTCCGATGGCGACCGCACGAGCGGCATCGGCCCCGCCGCCGAAGTCGATGGTCGTCCGCCCTCCGGTTCCAAACGTCGGGTCGAGAGTCCCGTCGGGGTTCACCCGCTCGACGAGGAAGTCGAGCCCGCCCGCGCCGGGGGTGTAGCCGGCGACCACGACCCGCCCGTCGGCGAGGGCGACGGCAGCCAGTGCGCCGTCGGTCCCGCCGACGTTGAGAGTCGCCAAGCCGCCCGTTCCGAACGACGGGTCGAGGGCCCCGACGGCGGCGGGCACCTCGCGGGCCTCCAGAGGTTCAAGCCGGGGCGCGCTTCGGGATGCGGTTCTGGTCCGGTCGGCCGTGCCTGGGGGCATCTGGGAGCTCCTCGTGGGCAACGAGGTCAACAGTCCGACGCCCGCGCCTTGAGGCGACATGGGGCGTGAAGTTGGACAGCGTCGCGTGTCGGCCTACTCAAGCAAAGCCGTAGCCGGTGCCGTCAGGAGGGAGGGAAAAGAGGGAAAGCGACGGTGTGGCTTGTGGTTTTGGACCGCCGGGTCGGTGCGGACGGCTCGGGGCCGGCTGTGACGTTTGTCGCCAGCTCTCCTGTTCGTGGGTCGGGACCGCACACGACGGCGCTCGGCGCGATCCCTGTTTCGGAGATCCGGCGACCCCGGCGGTACGCCAAAACGCCTGTGCGAGACGGTACCCCCGCAACCCGCCCGTCCGAGCCAGGCGTTGGCCCGCCGCGTGCAGTGCTGGTCGGTCGCCCCCGCGTCACGATCCTGGCAACCGCCGTGGCAACCGAGCTGGCCGGCCCAGACACCGTCCTTCCGAGCGAGCCACCCACCGGACATCCCGGCGGGGACACCGCCTCGGTGGATCACGCGCTCGGCTGGGCCGGGCGGTTGGCGGTCGTCGACGACGAGCCGGAGTTGGTGGCCGCCCTGTGCGAGGCCCTCTGCGGGGAGGGATTCGACGTGACCGGGTTCTCCGACCCGACCGCCGCCCTGGCCGCCGTCCGGGCTGGCGGGTTTGACCTGCTCCTGTCCGACCTGATGATGCCCGGGATGGACGGGATCGCGCTGCTCCGTCAGGCGCAGGCGATCGACCCGACGGTCGTCGGCGTCATCATGACGGGGCAGGGGTCGATCCCGGCAGCGGTCGAGGCCATGCGGGCCGGGGCGGCCGACTTCGTCCTCAAGCCGTTCCGGCTGCAGCAGATCCTCCCGGTCCTCGGGCGGGCGCTGGAGGCCCGCCGGCTGCGGGCGGAGAACGACCGCCTCCGGCGCGAGGTGGGGCGGCTGGAGGCCGAGCGGGTGCGGCTCCTGGAGGGGGCGAACGCCCGGCTGGCCGTCCTGGCGACGACCGACCCCCTGACCGGCCTGGCCAACCGGCGGGCGTTCGACGAGGCGTTAGCCCGGGAGGCCGCGCTGGCCGCGCGGGGGCGCCGCCCCCTCGCGCTCATGGTTCTGGACGTGGACCACTTCAAGGCGTTCAACGACGCCTTCGGTCACCCGGCCGGGGACGAGGTGCTCGAACGGGTGGCGGCGGCCGTACGGCGGTGTTGCCGGGGGACCGACGTGGCCGCCCGCCTGGGAGGTGAAGAGTTTGCCGTGCTCCTGCCGGAGACCGACCTGCCGGGGGGGGTCGCCCTGGCGGAGCGGGTTCGGCTCGCGGTGGCGGCCGGGCCGTGGCCCCTCGGGCCGGTGACCGTCAGCGTCGGGGTGGCGGCCCAAGATGCCGCGCCCGGCAGGGCGGAGGAGTTGCTCCGCGCCGCGGACCGGGCAATGTACCGGGCCAAGCGAGGCGGCCGGAACCAGGTCGCCTCGGAACTTCGGTGTGTGTGCGAACCAGAGTGAGGCGCTCGCCGGGTGGGGTGCCGTGACGAATCCGAGCAACCTTCTCGGCACCCCCCGAGGCGAGATCAACCCGCTGGGGTCGTTCGCGACGAGGGGCGCAGCGCGGCGGCCCGACGTACCCGGACTACCACCCGGTGCCCGAGGACGACCGCGGCCGTCCCCCCGATTGCCGTCGCGAGCGTCGCGGCCGCTCCGAACAGGTTGCTCAGAAGTTCCGGGTCGGTGAGGAGGACCACCCCGAGCGCCAGCATCAGCATCCCGGACAGCAGCTTGAGCACGCGCCCCTGGTACTCGGTCAACTTGTGCGACGACAGGGTGACGGAGAACCCGACCACGATCAGGAACAGGGGTAAGACGTAGACCAGGTTGTACAGCGCGAGGTAGCCGTAGTACCCGGCCGGCGGCAAGTCGCGCAGGGTCAGCACCCGGGTGTAGACGAGCGGGAAGCCGGCCGTGCACAGCAGCTCGTAGGCGTTCGCGGCGAAGGCCAGCGCCGCCGTGCCGACGACGAGCGCCGGCAGGCCGTTCGCGCCGCCCACCGCCGTCATCCGGTGGACGAGCCGCGACCGGGCCGAGTCGGACAGGGACAGTGTCACCCCCTGCTTGAACCAGAAGTAGTCCTTGATGTTCACCACCGCGACCGCGGTGGCCACGGCGCCGGCCGTCAGGGTGATGACGCGCAGGTGCCCGACCATAAAGAACAGGTTCAGCCAGGCGGCCATGAAGAGGAAGTAGACCAGCCCGGAGACGGCCACGAACACGCAGCCGACGAGGAGCATCCGCGACCGGCTGCCGGTGCGGAACATCAGCCCGAGGAGGATCAGCAGGACGAAGAAGGCGCACGGGTTGAACGAGTCGAGCCCGCCGAGGACCACCGTCAGCGCCGGGAGCGACACCTCCTCCGGCCGGACCGCGCCCCACCACGGCACGTCCACCGTCGCCGCCCCCGGCGGCGGGGGCACGTCGAGGTCGAGCGGCAGGTCGAGGTCCGGTTCCGGGGCCGGGACGCCGTCCGGGGGGGCGGCGACGAGCAGCAGCATCAGCGGCACCGCGGTCGGCGGGGGCGGGGCGGGCGGGGGTGGCGGCGGGCGGCGGTCGTCCACCTGCTTCTGGAGGGCGGTCCGGTAGTAGACGAGGGCGGCCTCCAGCCGCTTCCCGGTCGTGTCGTCGCCGAGGTAGCCGATCTCCATCTGCTTGCAGTAGAAGAACGCCGGCACCTGCCCGGCTTGCTTGCCGAGGCCCGCCGCCATCCGCCGGTAGTGGTCCATGTTCGCCGGGCTGCCGGACGTCTCGTAGGCGGTCACGGCCAGCCAGTCGTGGCGCTTCTGGAGCCCGTCGAGGAAGGTCCGGGCGGCCGTGCAGTGCGGGCACGTCCGCGAGTAGAAGAGGTACAGGTTCACCTTCACCTTGCCGTCCTTGACCTCGTACCACTTCACGGCCGGCGGGGCCTCGTCGGCCGCGGCGGGGGCCACCCCCGCGGCGCCGAGGAGCAGCGCGAGGGCGAGTCGGGGCAGGTTCATGGGGGCTCCTCGGGGGGCGGCCGTGGGTACCCGGCGCGGGCAGCACGGGCGTTAGCGGGACGGAATGCCACTGCCCCAACGCAAGTCCGGAGCCAATCACCCGCGTCCGATCCGGGGCCGCGCCGCCGGGCGCCACCGCTGCGACCCCACCCCCGGCGGCCGCCCGGGTGTGCGGGGAGGGCACATCCTGGGCGGTGCGGTGTGCGACCCGACACACCCGCGGGAGGCCGGTTCGTGTCCAGGCGAGTCTGTCCAGCCGGCGTATTGAAGCGACGCCGCGCCTCCCCCTCGTGTGGCACCCCGGTTGCGGTCGGAGAAGCACCCCCGGCGTATCATCAAGGCGGACGCCGAACCCCTCGGACCTAACCCGTCGCCCCCACCATGACCCCCGCCGACGCCCAGTTCCGCCGATACCAGGACCTCCAGCGGTACGTCGGCTGGACGGACGACGACGCCCGGAACGTCCGGTCCGTCGCCGCCGTCCTCGATCCGCATCTGGCCGGGCTGGTGGACGACTTTTACGCCGAGATCGAGCAACACCCGGCCGCCCGAAAGGTGATCACCGGCGGCGCCGAGCAGATCACGCGGCTCAAGGGGACACTGGTCGCGTGGCTCCGGCAACTGCTGGGCGGCCCGTACGACCGCGAGTACGTCGCCCGGCGGTGGCGGGTCGGGTGGCGGCACGTCGAGATCGGCCTCGACCAGGTGTACACCAACGTCGCCCTGTCCCGCCTCCGCCGCGGGCTCCTCCGGGTCGTCACCGAGGTCTGCCCGGGCGACCACCGCGACCTCCTCCCC
Source organism: Gemmataceae bacterium (assembly GCA_046350095.1). Taxonomy (GTDB): domain Bacteria; phylum Planctomycetota; class Planctomycetia; order Gemmatales; family Gemmataceae; genus Urbifossiella. The sequence continues at coordinate 998,024 of JAXMBA010000003.1, read as the reverse complement.
GTGCGCCAGTCGCTCAACACCCTCCTCGACCTGGACCTGGCGATCATCGAGGACGCCTACCAGGCCGAGTACCACGCCCGCCATCAGCGGACCGAGCGGATGGCCGCCATCGGGCAGGTCGGCGGCGGGATCGCCCACGAGCTACGGAACCCGCTCAACGTCATCAAAACTTCCGTATACTACCTCCTCAACGCCAAACACCCGACCCCGGCCAAGACGACCGAACACCTCGGCCGGATCGAGCGCCAGGTGATGCTCGCCGACGGCGTCATCACCGCCCTGTCGAACTTCGCCCGGATGCCGTCCCCGGACCTCAAGCCGGTCCCGGTCCGGCGGGTGGTCGAGGAGGCGATCGAGTCGAACCCGCCGCCGGGCGGGGTAGCGGTCGTCCGCGACTGGCCGGCCGACCTGCCCGACGTACTCGCCGACGCCGACCAGCTGCGCATCGTGTTCGCCAATCTGCTCCGCAACGCCCGGGAGGCGATGGGCGCGGCCGGCACCCTCACCCTGACCGGGCGGGCGGCCGGCGGCGGGGTGGAGGTCGCGGTCGCCGACACCGGGGGCGGGATCGACCCGGACAACCTCGCCCGGGTGATGGAGCCGCTGTTCACCACCAAGGCCCGGGGGATCGGGCTCGGGCTGGCCCTGTCCCGGGCCATCCTGGAAAAGAACCAGGGGAGCCTGCGGGTGACCAGCGCCCCCGGGCAGGGGACGACGTTCACCGTCCGGTTGACGGCCGCAAGTGGGATCGGGGAACCATGACGACAACCGCACCGGCGATCCTGGTGGTGGACGACGAGCCGGACGCCTGCCAGAATCTGGCCGACATCCTCACCGACCTGGGGTACCGGGTGGACACGGCCCCCGACGGGCCGACCGCCCTGGACCTCGTGCGGAAGACGCCCTACGCCGTCGCCCTGCTCGACTTCAAGATGCCCGGGATGGACGGGTTGGAACTGTACCGGGAGATCAAGCGGCTCCGGGCCGGCACGGTCGCCATCATCGTGTCGGCCTACACCACCCCGGCCACCCGGGAGGCGGCCCTCGGGGCGGGAGCGTGGCGTGTGCTCTCCAAGCCGGTCGACCTGCCGCGGCTCCTCGGGCTGGTGGACGAGGCCGTCGGGCAGCCGCTGGTCCTGGTGGTGGACGACGACCCGGACCTGTGCGCGACGCTCTGGGACCTCTTCCGCGAGCGCGGCTACCGCGTCTGCCTCGCCCACGACGCCGCGGACGCGGCCGAGCGCCTCCGCGACGAGCCGTTCCGGGTGGTGCTGATCGACATGCGCCTCCCCTCGGCCGACGGGTCGGAGGTGTTTCGGATCGTCCGGGGGGCCTGCCCGGACGCGCACACGGTGCTCATCACCGGACACGGGCACGAACTCCGGGACGTGATCGGGGAAGTCCTCCGCGCCGGTGCCGACGCCGTCTGCTACAAGCCGTTCGACGTGCCCGCGCTGCTCGGCACGGTCGAGCGGCTGAGCCGCGACGCGCCGGCGGGTGGCCCCCATGAGTGACGCCCCCCCGCTCGCCGTGCTGGTGGTGGACGACGACCCGGACAGCCGGGCCAACCTCCGTGACATCCTCGAGCTGGACGGGTACGCGGTCGAGGAAGCCGGATCGGTCGCCGAAGCCCTGGCCCGGAGCGAATGGGGCCGGTACGTGGCGGTGGTGCTGGACCGGCAACTCCCGGACGGGACGGCCGACGACCTGTTGCCCCACCTCCGCCGGCTGGCCCCGGACGCGGCGGTGGTGGTGGTGACCGGGTTCGCCGACGTCCGCGGGGCGGTCGCCGCGTTCCGGCTCGGGGCGGCCGACTACGTCCTCAAGCCGGTGAACCCGGACGAGCTCCGGACCCGGCTCGGGCGGCTGGCCGAGGCCCGGCGGTACCGCGAGGCGTTGCGGGAGAGCCAGGAGTTCGCCCGGGCCGTCCTCGACTCCCTCACCGCCCACATCGCCGTACTCGACCAGACCGGGGCGGTGGTCGCGGTGAACGCCGCCTGGGACGAGTTCGCCCGGCTGCGGCACGGCGACCCCGCCCGGTGCGGGGTCGGGGCCAACTACCTGGACGTTTGCACCCGGGCCACCGGGGCGTTCGCGGAGGAGGCCCCGGCCGTCGCGGCGGGCATCCGGGACGTCCTCGCCGGGGTCCGGTCCCGGTTCGCCCTCGAGTACCCGTGCGACTTCCTGGACGAGAAGCTGTGGTTCTCGATGATCGTCACCCCGCTGGGCCCGGACCGCCGGGGGGTGGTGGTGTCCCACCTGGACATCAGCGACCGGAAGCGGGCCGAGGTGGACCTGCGCGCGAAGTCCGAGGAGCTGCGGGCGACCACCCAGCAGTTGTGGCAGGCGGCCCGGCTGGCCGGGGTCGGCGAACTGGCCGCCAGCCTGGCCCACGAGCTGAACAACCCGCTCGCCACCGTTCACCTGCGGGTCGAGGGGCTGTTGGCGAAGACGCCGGCGGGCGACCCCCGCCGGCGCCTGCTCGAGGTGGTGGACCAGGAGGTCACCCGGATGGCGAGCCTGGTGGGCAACCTGCTCGGGTTCAGCCGGGCCGGGCGGGACCAGGTCTCCACCGTCGACGTCTGCGAGGAGGTCGCCCGGACGGCCGAGCTGACCGACCACCACCTGCGGAAGCGTCGGATCCGCTTCCACCCCGAGTTCGCCCCCGGAACCCCGATCATCCACGCCGACCGACAGCAGCTCCGGCAGGTGTTCCTGAACCTGTTCACCAACGCCGCCGACGCCATGCCCAACGGCGGCCGGCTGACCGCCCGCGTCGGCCCCGGCGAACTGCCCGGCACGCGCCCGGCGGTGGCGGTGGACGTGACGGACACCGGGGTCGGCATCCCGGCCGAGCACCTCCCGCGGGTGTTAGAGTCGTTCTTCACGACGAAGGAGGAGGGGAAGGGGACCGGGCTGGGTCTGGCAATTTGCCGGCGGATCGTCGAGCAGCACAACGGCCGCCTGGAGATCGACAGCCGGGTCGGGGAGGGGACGACCGTACGCGTCACGCTCCCGGTCCGCCCGGACACGAACGTCGTCGGCCTGCACGCGGAGTGACGCCGCCCTTACCGCCGATCACCACCCGGCCGCGGGGGGTTCGGAAGCGTACCGTGGACGACTTCGCCGAGATCACCGAGGAGCGGATTCGACGGGGCGTCTTCCGGAACGGGTCGGCACCGGAGAAGGCGATCGCCGGCTACCCGGCCGGGCACAACATCGACCTGAAGCCGTTTACCTGGGTCGCCGACGCCGACCCGATCCTCGATCGCATCACGGAAGTTCGCGAGCGGACTACCGACTCAGGACACTAGCCGAACGGACCGACGGACGGCTTCACGGCCTTGTTGTCCGGGTCGTGGAGTAGAGCCGTCGCCCCGAGCAGTAGGCACGCCGCGATCGCCACGACCCGCCAGTCCACCGGCCCGCGGATAGACTCGTCGGCTGTCTGGTCCTCGGGCACAGCTGGTACTTCGCCCGGTCCGTCCGGCTCACCCGGCGGCGTGGTGAGGGGGGAACTCGGCGGGGACGGATCCCCGGCGGGGGTAGTCGTCGGTGGCCCGTCCGTGGGGAGCTTCCGGAGTGCGTCCAGCAACCGCTCCAGCAGGGTCGGGCCGTCGGGCGCCGGCTCACCGCTGGTGGCCGGCGGCCGCCCGGACCCCGCCTCCTCGACGAGCCGCTTCAGCGCGTCGGCCGTCCCGTCCAGGAATTCGTCCCGGGTCGTCTCGGCCGGCCGCGGGCCGTGAGTCGGGTCGCCGTCGGCCTCGCCCGACAGGGTGGAGGCCAGGGCGGCGATGAACGACTCACCCTCGGACGCCAGCACCTCGTCGTCGGTTAGCTCCCCGAGCCGTGCGAGGAACTCGGCGGGGAGGCCGGCGGCGGCCGCCGCGTCCAGCAGGCCGAACCCGGTCGCGGACGCGGAGCCCCGCCCGCCCCCGGCCGCCGAGATCGTCGTCACCAGGGTGGGGACGAGGGGCGAGGACGTGTCGACGGCGGTGAGGTCGCTGGTAATCTCGAACGTGATCGGGACTCCGCCCGAGCCCGTCCGCACGGCGTACTCGAAGATCGCGTCGTCCCCCGCGCTGGTGACCAGCACCTCCAGCACGGCGGACGCGAAGTCCACCACCGCGAGTCCGCTGGGGACCCCCGCGACCGCCCCGCGGGGGGCCAGGTCGGTGGACCCGCCGCCGGCCGTCGCGAGGACGACGCCGCCCCCGCTCCGGACCTCGATCACCCGGGAGAAGTCCACGGCCTGCACGAGCAGCACGGGCTGGCCCGTCGAGACGACGGCCTGCGTCCCGGTCGTCGCGTTGAAGCGGATCACGTCGCCGCCGGCGGTGACCACGTACCCGGCCGGGAGGCCGGGGATGTAGCTCGGCGCCTGGGGGGCGAGCGCGGCGCCGAGGTCGAGCACGCGCGGGCTGCGGTCGTCGAAGCACCCCTGGCCGCGGCCGGGGAGGACGGTCACCTTGCCGTCCCGGGTGGTGATCGTCAAGTCGCTCCCGCCGGGGCTCGCGGGGTTCGCCACAAGGTCGGCGGAGAGCGGCCCGGCCCCGGCCGCCCGCAGCCGCGGCCCCGCCGTTCCGACCCACCGCCCGCCCGCCCCGTAGCTGCCGAACAGCACCGACACGTCGTTCGACCCGGCGTTGGCGACGAGCATGTCGGGGACGGCGTCGCCGTTGACGTCGGCGATGGTGACGTGAACCGGGTTGGTGCCGGTCGGGTAGCTCGCGGGGGCGGCGAACGTGGGGGTGCCGTCCGCGGCCGTCCCGGTGGCGCGGTAGACCAGCACGCTGTTGCTGCCGCTGGCGAGGACGACGGCGTCGGCCCGGGCGCCGCCCCGCGCGAGGGGGTACCACGTCACGTCCCCCGGCGCGAGCTGGGCGCCGGCGTCCTCCGCGGTCAGGGTGCCCACCGGGGCGAAGGCGCCGGCCTCCCGGGTCTGCACGGTGACCCGGTTCGTTCGCTGGTTGGCGACCAGGGCGACCGGCCCGCCGCCGACCGCCTGGACGGCGATCGGGGCGCGGGTGCCGGTGACGGGCGGGGGCGGGTCGAACGTCCCGTCGCCGTTGCCGACGAGTCGGAGCACATCCCCGGCCCCGTTGCCGACGAGTAGGTCGGGCGGCCCACCGTCGGCGGCCGGCGCGAGCGACAACCCGGTGGCTCCCGCCCCGACGGCGATCACCTGTCCCCGCCGGAAGGTGCCGTCGCCGTTGTTCGTGAACACCCACACCTCGCCGGCGTCGCGCATCAGCACGGCCACGTCGTCCACCGTCCCGCCTCGGGTGAACCGCCCCGCGACCGCGGCGCCGGCCTCGTCGTTGACGGCCAGGCCGAGGCTGGTCGAGGTGGTCAGCGCGGCGGTGGGGGCCGCGAACCCGCCGCGGCCGGTGCCGGCGAGGACGGAGAACGAGTGCTCGCCGCGGTTGACGACGAGCAGGTCCGCCCGGCCGTCGCCGGTGAAGTCGCCCGAGGCGACCGCGACCGGCCGGGCGGCCGACGTGAACGTCGTCTTCGGGGCGGTCACCTCCAGCACCGTGTTCACCAGGCGACCGGAGCCGTCGGGGAAGCGCACGGGCGCCGGCCCCTTGACCAGGATGCTGCCGTGGGCCCCGACCGCGAGCCCTCTGATGCCGCCGAGGCCGTCGAACCGGCCAACGAGGTCGATAACGGAGGTGATGACACCGGTGACCCCGTCCACGACCCGGAGCAGGCTTTCCGAGTCCACGATGTAGAGGTCTGTACCGGACGCGGACAACGCCAGCCCGCGGACGTAGCCGAGCTGGGCCTCGGTGGCCTGCCCGCCGTCGCCGAGGGTGCCGTACTGCCCGGTGCCGGCAACGGTGGTGTCCTCGCCGGTGACCAGGTTCACCCGGCGGACGGTCGGGCCGTCCGCGAAGTACAGGAACCCCTGGCGCGCGTCGCTCACCAGGGGGGTGGGGTAGCCGTCAAAGTCGCTGAGGTGTCCCTGGAGCCCGCGGAGGAAGCGGTTCTCGGCGATGGTGACGGCCGTGCCGTCGCCCTGGACTTTCCGGACCGTCCGGCCGTCGGCGACGTACACGGCGCCGGTCGAATCGACCGCGATGTAGTCCGCGTTCAGCCCGAAGTCCTGGGGGAGCCGGGCCACCGTGGTGATGACGCCCGTCCACGCGTCCACCCGGCGGACCACGGCGTCCGTGCGGTCGGAGATGTACAGCGCCCGGTCCGGGCCGACGGTGATGGCATCGACGGAGTTCAGCCGGGCCTCGGTCGCCGGCCCGCCGTCCCCGGTGTACCCCGGCACCCCGGTCCCGGCGACGACGCTGACCACGCCGGTCTGCTCGTCCACCCGGTAAACCCGGTTCGGCACCGCGAAGATGAGGTCCCTGCCACTGCTGCCGCCCGTGCCCAGCCCGATCTGGTCAATTGCCCGGGGCGCCAGGGCGCCCGCGATCGTGGTCGGCGTGCCGCCGTCCGTCCGGACGATCAGGTTCTGGTCCGCGGCGTACGTCCGGCCGGCGTCGTCCGTGGTCCGCGACCAGGGGCGGTCGGGGTCGGCCTCGGCGGGCGTGATGATCCCGGTCGCGAGGTCCACCCGGCGGGTCGCGTCTTCCCGGGGCGCGTAGCCGAGCTGTTCGTTGATGAACAAGTACCCCCCGGCCACGGCCAGGCTGTTGACCGGGTAAAGAGGGGCGGACGTGGCCGGGCCGCCGGCCGCCGACTCGTACAGGTCCCGGGAGGTGCCCAGCATCGGGTCCAGTCGGGCCCAGTTCCCGGCGACCGTGGTGACGATCCCGGTCGCCGCGTCCACCCGGCGAACGACGCCTTGTATGTTGTCGGCGAAGTACACGTTCCCCTGGCCGTCCACCGTCAGGGCGGAGACGTCATTCAGCGGGTTCTCGGTCGCCGGCCGGCCGTCGCCGACCCGCCTGACGCCCCCCACGACCGTCGAGACCGAAGACGACGTTCCGAAGTTGAGGGGGCTGAGCCCCCCGCGGACGCGGGTGCTCTGGGCGAACGAGTGGTCGGCGTCGTTGAGGAAGACGGTCACGTCGCCGCTCGCCTGGTTCGTGACGGCGATGTCGGCGAGGCCGTCGGCGTTGAAGTCGGCGAACGCCACGTCCGACGGGGCGCTGCCGACCCGCGGCGTGTGGCCGAAGCGGAAGTACCCCTCGGGGTTCCGCACCAGCACCTCGATCCGGTCGTCGAACGCGCTGAGGGTCACGAGGTCGCCGGCCCGACCACTGCCGGTCAGGTCGGCGGCGAAGAGACGAGTCGGCAGCATGGTGGCGATCACGCTGTCCACGACCCGCGGCACCCCGCCCGCGACCGAGTACAGCGTGATGACGTAGAGTGGTGCGGGCGCCACCGCGCCCGGGGGTGGCGGGGCCGGCCCCGCGCGGGGGGTGGTTGCGATCACCCAGCCGGTCGGCGTCTGGAGCGGGACCGCGTCGCGGGCCGGCGGGCCGCCGGCGTTGAGCACGACCGGCGGGCCGAACTCGGTCGAACCGGTCCGCCCCGGGCGGTAGAGGACGTTCCCGGCGGCGTCCACAACCACGCTGTCGAGGACCGGCCGGCCCGCGGCGTCGGTCGCGCCGGAGAGGTTCGCCAGGAACGGCGTGTTCGTCCGCCCGCCGCCGCTCTGGTTACTCGCCGCGGCGAACGTCCCGTCGCCCCCCCGAGCAGGGTAGAGAGCGTTCCCTCGACCCCGTTGACGACCACCACATCCGGCCTCCCGTCGGCGTTCATGTCCCGGACGAGCACGGCCCGGGGGGAGAGCCCGACCGGCACCGCCCGTGGGTCCTGGAACGACCCGCGGCCGTCGGCCAGCAGGACGGACACGGCGGCGGCCCGCCCGCCCGCCGCCACCAGGTCGGGCTTGCCGTCGCCGTTCAGGTCGGCCACCGCGACCGCGGCCGGGTCGTCCACGATCACCGACCGCTCGACCACGTCGAAGCTGCCGTTGCCCACGTACCGGAGGATGCCGACCGAGTTGCCGGTGTTGTGCCGCACGACGACGTCCGGGGAGCCGTCGCCGTCGGCGTCGGCGATCGTCACCCCGTGTGGGACGAACCGAAGGCGGGTGACGCCCTCGGTGGCGAACGACCCGTCGCCGTAACCGAACCGCACCCCGACCGTCCGCTCACGGCTGTTGACGGTCACCAGGTCCGGCCACCGGTCGCCGTTCAGATCGACGGCCGCCACGTCCACGAGGCCGGTCAGCGTGAGGTCCTCGGGCGCCAGCCCGGGCGCGGCCCCCGGGAGCCGCGCGGCCGGCCCGGTCCGCGTATCGCGGAGGGTGCCGTCGGCCCCCCCCAGAAGCGTGACCACCGTGCCGTCGTCGTTGTTCGCCACCACCACGTCCGGGTTGCCGTCGCCGTTCACGTCGGTCAGCAGGAGGGCACACGGCCCGCGGCCGACCGGGTAGGTCACCTGCGGGCGGAAGCTGCCGTCGCCGTTGCCGAACAGCACCCCGACGGTGCCGTCCCCGTGATTCGCCACCACGATGTCGGCCCGGCCGTCGCGGTTGAGGTCGGCGGTCGCCACCGCCAGCGGCCGCGTCCCGGCCGGGAACGACGCCTGCGGAGCGTAGGTGCCGTCCCCGTTGCCGAGCCGCACGGCCACCGCCGGCTCGCGGGCCAACGTGGTCACGACGTCGAGGAGGCCGTCGCCGTTGAAGTCCCCGACCGCCAGTGCGACCGGCCCCCCGACGACGGGCTCGGCGGTCGCGGGGCGGGTCCGGAATGTGCCGTCGCCGTTGCCCCGGAGCACGTCCAGGCCGGCGGCCGGGCCGTCGGTGACGCCGAGCATCTCGACGATCAAGTCCGGGATACCGTCCTGGTCCGCGTCGGCCACGGCCAGCCCGGCGTCCGACAGCCGCGGAATGAGCATGGCCTGCTGGGTCACGAACCCGCCGCGGCCGTCGCCGAGGAGCGGGGTGACGGTGAACTCGCCGGCGGCGGCGAGGTCGGGCCGGCCGTCCCGGTTGAAGTCGGCGACCACCAACCTCATCGGCTTTGCGGAAAGCGGGACTTCGGTCATCGGCCCGAACCGCCCGCCGCCGGCGCCGAGGAACACCCCGACCGCCTTGGTCACGACGTTGCCGACCAGCACGTCCGCCAGCCCGTCGCCGTTCACGTCGGCGACCGCCACCGCGCCCGGCCCGCGGTTGTCGACGAGGTCGGCGGCCCGCCGGAACGTCCCGTCGCCGACGCCGAGCAGCACCGCGACCCCGCCGGGGCCGGCGGAAATGTCCTGGATCTGGTTCGAGAAGGGCGCGCCGACGGCGGTCGTCACCAGGACGTCCGGGATCCCGTCGCCGTTCAGGTCGGCCACCGCCAGCGACCGCAACTGCGGCTGGGGCTGGCCGTCCGTCAGCGAGTACGGTGAGGCGATGGGGATCGACTCGCCCGGGCGGAAGCCCCCGTGCCCGTCGGCGAGGAGCACCCGGACGGCGTTGTAATCCCCCTCGGCCACGACCAGGTCGCGGGCGCCGTCGCCGTTCAGGTCGGCAACGGAAATCGCGATCGCGGGCGCGTACGGGTCGAGCTCGCCCGCCCACACGCCGGGGGGAGGGGGGTCGAAGGTGCCGTCGCCCTTCCCCCGGTAGACGACGACTCCGATCGTGTTGGCGAGGACCAGGTCGGCCGCCCCGTCGCCGTCCAGATCGCCGACCGCCGGCGCAGTCCAGTGGGCCCCAATTCCCTGCGTGAAGCTCGTGGTGTTAGTCCCGTCCCCGTGCCCGAGGAGGATGCTGAACTTCCCGGCCAGGGGGCCTTCGGGGCCGTGGACGACGGCCAGGTCGGGGTAGCCGTCGTTGTTGAAGTCGCCCGTGGCCACCGGCCCCAGGACGCCGTCCACCGCAGCGGTGTCGGTCGGCGAACTCGTCGGGGTGAAGGTTGTGGTGAGCCGCACGTCGTCCGGCTCATCGACCCCGACGGCGAGGAAGTAGACCCCGGGCCGGAGGTACTGCGAGAACGCCGCCGTGGCGTCGCCCGGCGGGCCTTCGGCCTGGTAGACGAGGGTGTCGCCCGTGAGGCCGGTGAAGAGGGACAGGACGGGGTGCGCACCATCCCTGGCGACGGCGGTCGCCGTGTACGTCCCCGCCTGGGTGATGGTGACCGGGATCTTCGGGAACACGTCGCCGAGGGGCGTGTCGGACCGGGAGTTGAGGGTGCTGACGGAGAACCCCGCGTCGAGGTGGAAGTCGTACAGCCGGCCGTGGTTCTCCGGGTCTTCCGGGGTCAAGGCGTTGACGTGGGCGACGGACAAAATGTAGGTGCCCGGCGGGAGGTACTGGCTGAGCGTCGCGGTCGGGTTGGCGGCCGTCCCGGCGACCACGACGCGGATTTGCTGCCGGACGTCTGCACCAGTGAGGATGATTTGGGGGAGCTCCCCGGCCGGCCCCAGTCGGGCGGTCGCCGTCAACAGCCCGGCCCCGACGGCCGGACTGATCGTAAACGAATAGCCCGCGCCCCCGCTCCGCTGGAACGACCCCTCGGCCGTGGCGCGGACCGCGGCGCCGTCCGGGTTCACGATCGTGAGCGGCTCCCAACTCGCCCCGCGGTGTCCGAAGTGGTTGCCCGGCGCGGCGGGAGTGATTCGAAGTCCGAGGTAGATCGGTCCGTTCGCCAGTCGGCCGAGGTCCGGGAAGAGGTCCGGGTATTCGTCGGCCGGGGCGGAGGCGAACGGCGGGAACGTGGCCGGTAGTGTGATCTCGAGATCGGCCGCGGACCACTCGCCCCCGGCGGCGAGTCCGGACACGGCGATCGGGGCGGCCAGCAGCGGCGTCGCGGTCGCGGGGTCGAACCCGGGGTCGGCCGACGCGACCACCTGCACGGTGAACGCCCCGGCCGCCGCCCCGCCGCGGTTGTTGACGCTGACGGAGGCGTGGACCGTCTCGCCCCACTCGGCCGTCGCCTCCTCCAGCCGGAACGACGACGCGACGACGTCCGCCGCGAGGGGCTGTCCCTTCCGCACCGCGAGGGCGAGGGTGTACGTGCCGGTCGTGGCGCCGGGGGTGCCGCTCCGGCTGTCGGTCGGGTCGTAGTCGGCGTTCCCGGCGGACGACACGCCGACGAAATAGCCGCCCGCCGCCGCGGCCTGCACCGTCAGCTCCGGGTCCCCCCCCTCCTGGTTGTTCAGCGCCACCTCGGTGCCGGCGGCGTCGAACACGCGCACCAGCGGCCGCAGGCCACTCCCGGCGAGTTGGGCGCTGACGGCCACGCGGAGGGTGTCGCCCCGGCCGAGCTCGATCCGGTACAGGTCGTGCTGGTCCGGGGCAGCCAGGAAGCCGCCCACGTTCGCGGAGTCGAGCGGCCCGAGCGCCAGCACCTCGGCCGACGCGAGGGTGTGGGCGGCCGGCGGCAGCCGCCCTTCGAGCAGCTCCACGAGGAGCACGGTCCGGCGGTCGGCGTGGCGGGTCATGGTGCGTCCGCGGTCGTGTACCACGCGGGCTAGGGGCTGTTCGCCCCGAGTTCGGTTGCCAGCGCGGCCAGCGGGCCAGTGGTGCTGAGGCGGACCAGCGCCGTGTCGGCCAGCACGAAGTCCTGCCAGAACTTCACCCGCCCGGCCGGCTCCACGTCCGCGAGCGCCGCGCGGAGCAGGGCGGCGACGCGGGCGACGCGGCGGGGGGCGTCGTCCGTGTTCGGGTCGCCGAGGACGACCAGGGCGACGACCCGGGCCGCGGTGTACCGCTGACGCTTTCGCTCCGACCGGTCGGTGGCCGCCGCCGCCTCCCGTGCGGCGGCCTCGGCGTCGGCCAGCGCCTCCGGGAACAGCCCGGTGCGCACCCGGGCCTCGGCCCGGCCGAGTAGCGCGTCGGGGTAGGACCGGCCGTCCCCGAGAGCCTCGTCGAAGTCGGCGACGGCGAGTGCGGTGGCCCCGGAAGCGAGGTACGCGCTGCCGCGGAGGGTCAGCACCTCCGGGTCGGCGGGGGCGTACACGAGCGACCGGGTGAAGCTCTCGATCGCCCCCCGGTGGTCCTTCTTCGCGGCCAGGATCACGCCGCGCGTGTGGAGGGCGGAGGCGAGCCGGTCGGACTGATCCCGGGGGAGGGCGGTCCCCTCCGGGGCCGGCGTCAGCGCCAGGTACATGTCGATGGCCACGACCGCCCCGTCGTACTGCCGGCCGGCGAGGAGCGCGTCGGCCGAGTGGCGTGCCGCCAGCGCCCGCTTCTCGCGGGTGAGCGCCGTGTCGGGGAGCCGGAGCACGACGCCGTACGCGTCCGACGCCTGCTTGAACTGGCGCGCCTGGTGCTTCAGCCGGGCGAACGCCATCAGGTCGTCGGCCAGGGTCGAGGCCCGCCCCAGGTTCGGCGCGAGCTGGACCGCGAGGAGCGAGTCCTTCCCGGCGGCGGCGGCGTCGCCGCGGAGGAGGTGGAGGTGCACCCGCTCGTGGTAGAGCCGCGCCACCCGGGGTTGCAGTTCGATCGCCTTGTCGAGGACGTCCGCGGCGGCGTCCAGCGCGGCATGGCGGTGCCCGGCGGCGGCCGCCGCGAACCCGACCGTCCCGCCCGGGGCCAGCTCCCACGCGACCGCCGGTAGGGGCAACTCCTCCGCCCGGTGGCTGTGCGTCAGGGCGAGGTTGATGCGGGCCGGCAGGGCGTCCGGGCGGAGGGCGACTGCGGCCGTCAGGTCGGCGACCGCGGCGGCCCAGTCGCGCTGCTTGTAAGCCAGCACGCCGCGGTTGGTGCGGGCGGCGTAGTGGACCGCGTCGTCCCCCGCGCCCTTCTCGATCGCCTCCTTCAGCGTGGCCTCGGCCTTCGGGTACTCGCCCAGCTCCACCTCGGCCGACGCCCGGTAGACGAGCGGCCAGAGGAAGTCGGGGCGCAGCCCGAGGCACCGGTCCAGCGCCAGCTTCGCGTCCAGGGGGCGCTTGTCCTGCAGGAAGCAGACGGCCAGCAAGAACTGCGCCCCGTAGTGTTCGGGCTCGGCCCGCAGCGCCTCGCCCAGCGCCGGGATCGCCCGGGTGTACTCCTCCAGGCGGTGGTGTTCGAGCCCGATCAGGTAGTGGTCGGCGGCGAGGACCGGGGGCGTCGCGTCGGCGGCCGCCCGCGCCGCCGCCGCCGCCTCTTTCTCACCCAGCCCCTTGAGGTACTCGGCGCGCCGCGTCAGGCCGACCCGCGTCCGCGTGCCGGCGGGGAGGAGCAAGTCGGCCCGGTCGAGCATCTTCAGGGCGTCCCGAACCTTCTCCTTCCGCTCGCCGGCCGTCTCCCCGGGGGCCGGTGCGGCCAGGGCCACCGCGTGGGCGTCGATGAGGAGGAGTTCGTAGCTGCGGTGCGTCGCCAGCCGCACCTCGGCGGGTGTGAAGTACCCGGGGGCGAGCCCCGGCGGGCCGCTGCCGGCGAGATCGACGCCGACCTCCTTCAGCCCGGCGGCGGCCGCGGCGCGGACGAGGCCGTGGGTCTCCGCCTCCGCGAGGCCGGCGGCGCGGGTGTTGAAGAAGACGGCGTCGCGGTGGTGTCTCGCGAGGCGGGTGAGCTTGCCCCGCTCCTTCTCCCGCCGGTCCGTGTCGGCCCGGGCGGCGTCGGCCCGGGCGAGGAGCTGGTCGGCGGACGGCTTCAGCGGCCAGTCGGCGAACGCCGCCGGGTCGGCCTTCGCCAGCTCGTCGGCGGCGCGGAGGTCGGCCGCGACGGCGTCCCACGGGACCGCGTCGGCCGGGGTGGCGGTCACGGTCCGTTCGGCCCTCGCGAACAGGGCGGCGAACTGCGCCCGCGCCTTCTCGTGGCGCTCGGACTCGGCGAGCTTCGTCTGTGCCAGCTCCGTCTCCTTCCGCGCGGCCCGCGCCTGGAGCGCGAACACGGTGCCGGCCACCACGACGACGGCGGCCGCCACGGCGGCGACCTTCCGCACCTGTACCCACCGCCGCTGCTCCTCCTGCCACCGGGCCGCCACCTTCGCCAGCGCGTCGTGCCCGAGGCTCACGTACCGCTGCTCCTCCTCGTCGCCGCCGATCCGTAGGCTGTTCACCCGGACGAGCCGGCGGTCGCCGGCCCCGGCCGTCCGCAGCACCTCCTCGAACGGCATCCGCCCGCGCCAGTGCCGGGCCAGGAAGGCCGCCGGGAGCAGCGCCGTGGTGAGCGTGCCGTCGGCCTGCCGGATGAACAGCTGGGTGCTCGGGTCGGCGAGGAGCCGCTTGAACGCCCGCTGGTCGGCGCGGTGGGGGAAGAGGTGCCCGACCAGCGTCTCGGCGTGTGCCCGCATCCCGCCCTCGACGCCGCCGATCGCCTCCAGGTCGGCGGCGGTCACCACCTTGGCGGTACGGGCACACACCCGGTCGTACAGCTGCGAGCACACCACCTGCACCAGCGGCAGCACGCTGTCGGAGCGGTTGATCGAGTCCGCCCGCGTCCGCCGGGCGATGTCCTCGGCCACGCCGGCGGCGAAGCGGAAGCCGTACTTCTCGGCCGGGATTTCCGCCGCGTGCTCGACCGGCGTCGGCGACGTGGGCCGGCGGATCACCTCGGTCAGCGCCTCCTGTCCGAAGTCGGTGAGCAGGTAGTCGCGCACGCCGGCCCCGGGCTGCGACCCCTTCCGCAGTTTGTCGGTGAGGCGGCCGTGGTACTCGGTCCGCAGCGACACCACCACCTTGAACCCGCCCGGCCCGCCGGCCGCCCGGCGGAGCATCTCCAGCGCCCGGGCGCGGTTCGCCTCGTCGGCCGGCGTGCGGGCCAGGGTGAACACCTCTTCCGCCTGGTCGATCACCAGCACCGGCGTGAACGGGAGCACGCGGCCCAGCTCGGCGAGGAGCCGGCCGAGGAGCCCCGGGTCGGCCTGGAGCGCGTCGCGGAGGGCGTCGCGCCCGGCGTGCGCGCCCGCGGCCGCGCGGAGCACCCCCGGCAGGTCGGCGGCGGCGTCCGCGCCGGCCGGCGTGCGGTGGGCGAGCGGGGCGGCGCAGAACGTGGTCAGCGCCGCGGCGATCTGCGCCACCGGGTCGTTCGTCGCCCGCACCAGCAGCACCGTGTCGCCGTCGCCGCGCGAGCGGTCCCGCGCGAACCGGTAGCCGACGCACTCGCGCTCCAGGAACGGCACCACCCCGGCGCGCAGGAACGAGGTCTTCCCGACGCCGCTCTCGCCGTGGAGGATCACCAGCCGCGTGCCGGGCTCGTCGAGCAGCTGCGCGAAGCGGAGGGTGTCGTCGTCGCGGCCGGCGAACAGGGCGCGGTCGGCCGGGCCGTAGGCCTGCAACGACCGGTACGGCTGCGGCGGCAGCGGGTGCGTCTCGGCGTGGGCGCGCGTGGGGTCGCGGCGGAGCTTCGTGCCCACGGCGGCCTGCGTGAGTACGATCGGCGCCGCGTCGGCCGGCGCGCGGGGCTCGCGGCGGACGTGGACCGCGGACGGGCAGTACGACCCGTACAGGAGGCCGAGCGGCACCTGGCCGCGGAGCTGGCGCATCACCTTCCCGAGGGGCTCGCCGCGGACCGCGAACGCCGTCAAGAACTCGCGCCCGAGCGGCGCCGCGAACGTGTCCACCGTCACCTGCTCGGTGGCGACGTACCCCGTGAGCCCGAGCGGGTGGAGGGCGTCGAGGAACGAACCCGACTTCTCCGCGACCGCCGTCCCGCAGGCGTTCAGGAACGCCACCCCGCCGAACACGCTGCCGGCGTCGGCGAACGGGTCGCCCTCCAGCATCGTCTTCAGGTCGTCGGGCGTGACGGCGTCGTCGCCGAGGACGAGGCCGAACGGGTCGGTCTGGGTGTGCCCGAGCCAGTAGAGCAGGTCGGGCCGGCCGGCCTGGAGCGCGTCGGCGAGCTCCTGGCGGGTGCGGGCGTGCGCCCAGCCGTGTTCCTGGCACAGCGCCGCGAGTTCGCGCGACTCGGTGGGGAGCCGGTCGAGCACGAGCGGGTCGGTGACGACGACGACGCGCGGGTTATGAAGCACCGGGAGCCGCCGCAGCGGGCTGACGCGGCGGCCGCCGGCGAGGTCGTAGCGGAGCCCCCAGAACGGCCGCCAGCGGGCCGGGTCGTCGCCGCCGGCCTTGAACGCGGCGGGGTCGGGGCGGCGGTCGTAGACGAGGTTCCACGGCACCGCGGGGCCGCCCTCGGCGACCACCTCCAGCCCCTCGACGGCGCCCTCGGCCTGGAGCGTGTCGAGCCACTTGCGGACCTCGGACGCGAGCGCCATCTGCTCGGCCGGCGGCTTGAACAGCGCCTGGTACAGGCCGTAGCCCGCCGCCGCGAGCGCGGCCGCCGCCGCGGGGCCGTCGCCGCCGTCGTCGGTGAACGAGCCCTCGACGACCGCCCCGAGCGCCGCGCGCGCCGCGTCCGCGGCGGCGGCGAGGGGCCGCGCCGGGAGCTCGTACGGGGCGAACGCGGCGGGCCCGTCGGACCACGTCACGCTCACCCCGGCCGGGGTCGGCTGCACGACACACGCGAGGCGGGCCATCACACCTCCGGTCAACCGCCGTCCTTGCGCACCCGGACGGCCGGGTCGCCGAGGACGACGTAGGACTGCGCGTCGTTCCGCTCGACCCACGCCTGGGCGAGCTTCGGGTCGGCCGCCGACCGGGCGCCGGGCGCGGTCGGGTCGAGGCGGTTCAGCAACTCCGCCGAGTAGGTGGCGAACCGCTGGCTGAAGTCGATCGTCCCCTGGCCCACGGGGTCGCCGCGGAGGACGCGGGCGAGCAGGTTGCGGAACGGCTGGATCTGCGCCCCCGCCCCCTTCGCCTCCAGCGAGTAGCCCCACGCGCGGTCGATGTGCCCCACGACCGCGAGCGCCCCCGCGGCCAGGAGCCGCTGCCCGAGCGCCGACACGAACGGCGCCTCCGCCACCTCGACGGGGCCGCCTGTCGGGGCCGTCAGGAACGGGTCGTAGCGGGGGGTGCCGGCGCCGTAGCAGGCGAAGACGACGGCGATCGTGCCGTCGAGCCGCGTGTCGGGGCCGAGGTCGGCGGCGGCGAGGTAGTGGTTCGCGGAGACGGCGCCGTACCCGGGCCAGTCCTGGCACAGCAGCGCCCCGCTGGCCGGGCGCTGGCGCGGGTCGCCTTTCGGCCAGCCGCCCATCCCGTGCGACGCGGTGAACAGCAGCGCCGGCCGGGCGTCGAGCGCGGCCCGCAGGTTCGCCTTCGTGGCGTCGGCGGCGCGGAACGAGCGGGTGCGGAACCCGTACTTCTCCGCGACCGTGGGGTCGGTCGCGCCCGCCCCGGAGAGCGGGGCGATGAGCTTGTCGGCGCTCAGCTGCGTGGCGCGGTCCATCGGGTGCCGGGTGCCCCAGTACACGACCTCGCGCGCCGGCGGCGCGGCCTCGGCGGTCTCGCTCGCCACCACCGCCGCGGCGTACCGGCCGTAGTCTGCCGGGTCGTCGAACGCCACGCGGCCGACGGCGTAGTCGATGTCGAGGAGGTACTGGAATTCGAAGGGGATCTGTTCGGGCGTGCCGACCAGCAGCAGGTAGTACGGGACGGCCGCGGGGTTCACGTCCGAGCCGTGGACCTTGTGCCGCGCCAGCCACGCCTCGCGGGTCTCGCCGGGCTGCAACTCCAGGACGCGGAACAGCGGCCCGGCCTGGGCCGCGCGGCGGTCGAGGAGCGGCTTCAGCGCGGCCCGCACGTCTTCCGGCGTCTCCTTGGCGAAGACGACGCCCCAGCCGGCCTGCGCCAGGTCGGTCGGGTCCACGTCCGCCGGGAGGCCGAAGAACTTGCCGGTGAGCTTCTTCGCCAGCCGCCGCAGCCAGCCGGCGCGCTCGGCAGTTGGCGCGGCCCCGCCGGCGGCGCGGCGGCCGGCTTCCTCCACGGTCAGCGGCGCGACCAGGTACTCGCCGGTCAGGGCGTTGATGCCGTTCAGGCAGATGGCGTCGTCGTCGGGCACGTGTCACTCCATCGGCCAGACGCCGCGGGCGCGGAGGTCGGCGACGCGGTGGACGCGGACGTCGTCGGGGGCGAACTCGCACGCCTCCTCGTACTGCCGCTGGCCCGACCGGCAGGCGGCGTCGAAGTCGGCGGACCCGACCATCGTCGTTTCGAGGAACTGCCAGTCCCCGGCGCCGTCGTCCGACTCCCACCCCACGAGGGCGTGGCCGGGGATCAGCAGCAGCGCCGGGCTCAGCGACGCGCCCTCGATGAGGCTGGCGAACAGGACCGCGCCGTCGAGGCAGTTGGCGCTCTTCCGCGCCAGCGACTCGCGCGGCAGCCGGGCCCGCTGCGTCACGCTGTCGGCCGGCGCCCCGTAGTCGGTGACGGCGTTGATGTACGCGAGCCCCGCCTCCTGGAGCGACCGGTACAGCGCCGCGACCTGCTCGCGCACGCGGTCCGGCCCGCCGTGGACGTAGCCGGCGAGCATCCCCGCCGGGTGGAGCGCGGCGGCCCGGCGGACGCGCTCCTGCACCGCGTCGTCGTGCGGCGTCACCCAGGCCCCGTAGTAGCGTGTCAGGTCTTTCGCCTCGCCCGTCGCCGCGTCGCGGACGGCGTTGAACCCGCACGTCCGCGCCAGCAGCACGAGCGGGAACGTGTCGTGGCACTCGGGCCGGCCGTCGAGGTCGTCCACGCGCAGGTGGAGGGTCGCCCGCTGGGCGGTGGTGACGCGGCTCACCCGCTCCGGGAAGAGGAGCGGCAGCAACTTGAGGACGGTCGGCTCCTTCACCCCGCGCTTGAGCTCGATCGTGCGCACGGCCTCCGCGGACAGCCCCTCGACCCACGCCCGGACGCACACCCGCTTGCTCTTGGCGTCCAGCGAGACGTTGGTGACCGCGACCGTCAGGAGCGGGTCGGTGTCGGGGTCGAGGAGGGGGTAGATCGCGGTCGGGACGGGGTTCAGGTTCAGCGTCGGCTCGACCTTCAGGCCGGTCGTTTCGGGGCCGAGGAGCCGGCCCACCGGCGGGCGGGGCGGGGGAGGGGCCACGGGCACGGGTGCGAGTGGCACGTCCGCCGCCGCGCCGCGGAGGGCGGACTGTACGCGGGCGAGTTCGGCGCGGAGCCCGGCGTCGGCGCTGGGGTCGGTCTGGGCGTAGACGGCGGCCTGCAACCGGTGGAGTTGGCGTGCGAGCGCCGCCCGGGTGGGTGGTCCGTCGAGTGTCGGGTCGGGCCTCGGTCACCCCGGCCCGATAGACGGGCGAGCGCTCTGCCGGACCGCGCGGTCAGGGGTTGGCGCAGTGCCAGGCGGTGTATCTGATTCTGACACGCTTCATATGCCGAGATTTCCTCTGCCGTGTCAACGGCTTACGGCCGGATTTTGCCATTTCCCGCCGTGCCAGTTGTCGAGCACATTCACGATTCTCCCGGGGCGGCGGGTGCCACGGCTTAACGCTCGGCGGGGGCGGCGGCTACTTCCCCTCGGCCTTGTCGATGAACTCGGTAATCGCCTTCGCGTCGAGTGCCGGGGTCACCTTGGTGCTCTTGTAGGCGATGGTGCCGTCCTTCCCGACCACGAACGTCCAGCGGGCGGCGGTCCCGGCGCGGGTGAACTCGAACGCCTTCCCGTCGGCGTCCTTCGCCCGCACAGTCGCCCCCTTCGTGAACGGCACGCCGAACTTCTTGGCGACCGCGCCTCCCTCGTCGGCCAGCAGCGTGAAGTTGAGCTTCTGCGCGGCCCTGAACTTGGCGTGAATATCGGCCGAGTCGCCGCTGACGCCGACGACCTCGACGCCCTTCTCGGCGAGCCTGTGCATGGCGTCGCGGAAGGCGTTGGCCTGGGCGCTGCAGCCGGGGGTGAAGTCGCCGGGGTAGAAGTAGACGACGACCCACTTCTTACCGAACCGGTCCTTCGACAGCCACGTCGGGCCGGCGTCGGACGGGGCCTCGAACGCGGGCGCCTTGTCGCCGACCTTGAGCTCGACCGGCTTCGCGTCGTCGCCGCCCGCGGGGCCGACCGACGCGACGAGCCCGAGGGCCGCGACCAGCACGCCGACACGTCGGGTGAACATGACGAGCCTCCGAGGGGAAAGAAATCGAAACCGCCCGTCAGCGGACGACCGGCCGCGGCGGAGGGGCCAGGGGAGGCGACCACGGTTTGAGATCCCAGACGCGGACCTTGCCGTCGGCGTACCCGGCCCCAAACCAGCGGCCACACGGGCTGAACGCGGCGTCGAACGCGGTGGCGCGGTTCTCGGCGAACGAGACGAGCTCCAGTCCAGTCTCCATGTCCCAGACCTTCACCTCGCCGTTGGCACGTGGCGGGCCGTAGGCGCGACTCCCGGAGCTCGTGGCCAGCCGGCGGCCATCCGGGGAAAAGGTCACCCCCCAGACGCACTCCGTGTGGCCCCGGAGGTGGTACACCAGTTCGCCGGTCACCACGTCCCAGACCTTTGCCGTGCCGCGGCTGATCCAGTGGACGCCGCTGGCGGTCGCCAGCCGGCGGCCGTCCGGGCTCCAGGCGAGACGCCAGATGCCGCAGTGGTCCGGCGGGAATGTTCGCACGTGCCGCCCGGTCCGCGCCTCCCACACCGACGCGATCCCGGGGCCGTCGAGGGAGTCGCTCATCGACACGAACGTCCCGACCGCGAGGTGCTCGCCTGTCGGCGAGAACGCGACGGAGCAGGCCCCGAAGCGGCGCTGCTTGTCGAACGGGTCGATCTGGCAGAGCTTCCGGCCCGTCCGGGCGTCCCAAACGACGGCCCCGGCTTTCCCGGCGGCGGCCAGCGACCCGTCCGGGGACACCGCCACCTCCAGGACCCACTGCGGGCCGCCGTCGAGGGTCGTTCGGGGCTCGCCGGTCCGCCCGTCGCGCAACTGGGGCGGCTCGCCCACGGCCCCGAACACGTCCCCGAGGCCGCTGTACCCCACGCGGCCGGCCCCCCCCGACCCGGACGTACTGTTCCGCCCGGCGACTTCGACCGGGTTGGTACCGCCGGGCAGGTCGCACGACAAGACCCCGGTGTCGCTGGCCGCGAGTACGGCCCCCCCGTCGGGCCGGAAGCGGACGCACCCGGCCCGCCCCTTCACCGGGACGACGGCGCGGGCCGCGGGGTCGATCCGGACGGTCGTCAGGCGGACCACGCGGTCCACGCCGGGGGAGATGAACGTGACCCAGGGGCCCCGCACGTCCACGCCCAGCAGGCGGCCCGACTCCGGGGCGCACGTCAGGAGCCACTCGCCGCGGCTGTTCCACACCCGGGCCGCCGCCTTGCCGTGAGTCACGACGACCTCGCCGTCCGCGGACGGCGTTGTGGCTTCGGCCCCCGTCTCCTTGGCGAAGTCCGGGACGAGGGCCCGCGGCTCGCCCGGCTCGTGGCCGCCCGGGACGCGGGCCTCCGGGGGCACGGCGAGGCTCGTGCCGTCGACGTCGACCGCAGTCCCGGTCCGGTCGAGGGTCGCCCTCTTCGCGCCTGGAAACCACCGGCCGGCCTTTTCGACCGGGGACGGGCCGAGGTCGGTGATGCGGACGGGGACGATCCCGGCCAGGGCGTACTCGGGGCCGGTGCCGCCGGCGAAGTACCCGGGCACCGGCTCGCCGAGGAGTTCGATCGCCCGCTCCAGTCGCCCCTCGCGCCACAGCCGGGCGGCGTTCTGGAACCGCACGCTCGTCAGGATGCGCGCCACCTGCTGCTCGCTCCGCTCCGCTTCGCCGCGGAGGCGCTCGGCCTCCGCCTTCTCCTTCGTCACCTGCCCGAGCAACACCCCGAGCTTCCCGTTCGCGTCCTCCAGCCCGATCTTGGCCGTGGTCAGCTCGCCGTTCGTGTCCTCCAGCCCGATCTTGGCCGTGGTCAGCTCGCCGTTGGCAACCTCCAGGAGATGCCGGCGGCGCTCCAGCTCGGCGTTGTACGACAGCGCCACCCCGCCCCAGATCAGCGCCGCCGCGGCGACCGCGCCGGCCCCCACCAGCCCGGCGCCGGCCGGGTTGCGGCGCGCCCACTTCACCGCCCGCTCCACCGACCCCGCCCGGCGGGCCAGGATCGGCTCGCCGTGCCGCCAGCGGTCCAGGTCGTCGGCCAGCGCGGCGGCGCTGGAGTAGCGCCGCGCCGGAGTCTTGTCGAGGCACTTCAGGCAGACCGTTTCCAGGTCGCGATCGACGTGCGGGGAGTACGCCCGCACCGCCGCCGGCTCGCGCTCGCGGACCTGGTAGAGGGTGTCGAGCACGTCCTCGCCGAGGACCGGCGGGCGGCCGGCCAGCAGCTCGTACAGCACCGCACCGAGCCCGTACACGTCAGCCTCGGTGGTCACGTCGTCGCGGCCGCGGGCCTGCTCCGGGGCCATGTACGCCGGCGTGCCGAGGATCGCCCCGGTCCGCGTCAGCGTGCTGTCGCGGCCGATCCGCCGGGCCAGCCCGAAGTCGGTGACGTGCGGCGCGCCCGCCGCGTCGATGAGGATGTTGCCGGGCTTCAGGTCGCGGTGGAGGATGCCGCGCTGGTGGGCGTGGTGGACGGCCCGCGCGACCGCCGCCGCCAGCGCCGCCGCGGCCGCCTGCCGGTTCTTCGCCGCGGCGCGGGTGGCGGCCTTCGGCACGGCCCAGTCAGCCATCCGCGCGGCGAGGCTGCCGCCCTCCACCAGCCGCATCGCGTAGAACTGCACGCCGCGCTGCTCGCCCACGTCGTAGACGGACACGATGTTCGGGTGGTCGAGCGTCGCGGCGGCCTCGGCCTCGGCCCGGAACCGGCGGACCTCGGCCGGGTCGGCGAACTCGCCCGACCGGATCACCTTCAGCGCCACCACCCGGTCGAGGCTCGCCTGCCGGGCGCGGAACACGATCCCCATCGCCCCGCGGGCCACCTCGCCGAGCAGATCGTAGTCGCCCAGCCGCTCCCCGCCCGCTGCGACGAGCGTGCCGGCCGACGACGACACGCCCGTACTCGCGGCCCCGGCGGTCGGGTCGGTGTCGGCGACGGCGCCGGCGAGCCAGTCGGGGTCGAGGTCGGGGAAGTGGGCGTAGTCGGTGGCGCGCGGCACCTCCCCGGCGCGGCGGCGGTAGAACGCGTCGAGCGCCACCAGCTCGCGGACGGCGGCCGGGCGGACGGCGTCGCCCAGCCCGGCGGTCGCGGCGGCGATGTCGGGCCGTTCGCCGCCGCGCCACGCCGCCTCGAAGTCGTCACACACCCGGTCGAGCTCGATCGCCGCCTCGACGGGCAGGCTCGCCCGCGGGTCGGCGGGGCCGGCGACGAACGACGCGGTCGGGTGGTCAGGCCGTGCCACGACACGCCTCCCGCTCCCAGATGCCGCGGATGAGTTGCAGCTTCCGCTTCACCGACCGCGGGGCGCAGCCCACCCGCTCGGCCACCTCGTCCACCGAGTACCCGTCCATCCGCAGGACGGCGACGCGGCGCAGGTCCGGGTCGCCGAGCGCGGCCAGCAGGCGCTCGCACTCCTCGGTCATCTCGGCGGCCAGCGCCGGGTCGGGCTCGCGGCCGAGCGCGGCTTCCAGGTCGCCGCCGGCGTCCGCCGCCCCGCCGCGCTTCCGCCGGCCGGCGTCGCGGACGTGGTGGGCGGCCTTGCGGAGGGTGAACGCGGCGAGGAGCCGCCACAGGCTGTCGCGGTCGGCCAGGTCGGGGAACCGCCCGGCCTCGGCGTTGCGGCAGAAGCTGTCGAACGCGCTGAGGGCCACGTCCTCCTCGTCGGCCGCGCGCCGCGGCGCCGCCCCGAGCCGCTGCCGGGCGAGCGCGACGAGCCGGTGAAAGTACTGCTGCCAGAGAGCGCCCGCGGCCGACGACTCCCCCGCCTGGAGGCGGCCGAGCCAGACGGTGATGGGGTCCGTCGGCATGGGCAATGCCGCGCGCGAGGAGGAGATAGCCGGATCATACCCCCGTGCGGCGGGGGCCACAACCGGCGGCGTGTGAGTCGTCATCCGAGGGACATGCCCGTCCGCCGCGCGCGGGGCCAAAAACCATTCCGCCCCGAATTTGGCCCCGCGGCGCGGCGGACGGGCATGTCCCGGGTGAGGTCTCGGACACACGTCGCGGGGGCGTGCGATGAACGCCGACGAACACGACCGGGTGGTGGGGCTGCTCGCGGGGCACCTGCTGGCGAGCCGCTGGTTCTACTGCCCCGGCGTGGACGGGGCGAGCGCCGAGGACGTGGTGACGGCCGCGTACCCGGCGGCGAGCGCGGCCGGATGGGTGCCGCGGCTCGCCGAGCTGGCCGCGCGCTACCCGGAACTGGCCGCCGCGATCGGGTCGTTCTTCCGGGACGAGCCGGCGCCGGCCGGAATGGCCGGGTAGTCGGCCCGCGGACGTGAGAGCGGGCCGGTATGGGTTCCCCGGCGGGACGGACGGAAACCAGGGGCGGCCGCCCCGGTCTCCGTCCACCGCCTCACCCGGCGGTCAACCGACGTAGACCCCGTCGAGGTCGAACAGGCTCTCGGCGTCGGGCCAGGTCGGCGTCGCGGCCAGGGACGGGGCGAGGGGCTTCGCCGCGGCCAGGCCGACCCGCACCGGTTCGACCGGAGCCACCGCCACCCGCACCCGGTCGTCGGTCGCCACCACCGGCAGCCCGGGGGCGAACACCGTCTCGGCCACTTCCAGCCACAGCGCCGGCAGCCGCACCGCCCCCGCGGACGGCTTCTCCGCCGGCGTCGGCCGCGCCGGCGGCTCGACCGCCGGCGCCGGCACCTCCGCCGGCGCCGGCACCTCCGCCGGCGCGAGCCCGGCCGGGAGCCGGCGCACGCCCGCGGTCAGCGCCTCGGCCATCAGGTCGGCCGGGTTCGCCGTCGGGTCCACGTCGTCCAGCCCCAGCTCGTGGCCCAGCTCGTGCATCACCACCGTCAGCAGGTCCACCCCCCGCGCGGCCGCCCCGTCGGTCGCGCCCAGGCCGACCGCCACGACCCGCCCGAACTCGGCGTCGTCGGCCGGCGTCGGGTCCACGAACCACCCCGTCCCGCCCGCGTCGTCGTCGACGTGCACCGACCCCGGCACGTGCTCGCCGAGCCGGCCCGCGGCGTTCAGGTCGGTGATCGACACCGTCACCGCCGCCAGCCGCCCGGGGTCGGCCCCGGCCGCCACCAGCCGCCGCGTCGCCTCGGCCACGACCGGCGCCAGCCCCGCCGCCGTCAGCGTCGGGGCGGTGCCGCTCGTCACCGCGAACCCGGCCAGCTGCGGGCTCGGGGCGAACAGGCTCGGCGGCAGCGCCGCCGCCGTCGTCCCCTTGGCCACGTCGACCGCGTTCAGCACCCACGTCGCCGAGCCGAACACCGTCACGTCCAGGTACCCGTCGGCGTTCGCGTCCTTCCCGAACATCACGTACGACCAGTACTGGTTCACGTTCGTCGCCAGCTGGCCGCTCGCCGTGCCCCCCTCCACCTGCAGCCGGATCCACGGCCACTTCCTGTACGAGTCGCCCACGTAGTACCGCACCGCGTAGTCGGCCCCCGCGTCCACCTTCACCCGGAACGTCCCGGCCGGCCCGCCCAGCGTCGCCCCGTCCCGGAACAGCGACTTCTGCGCCGCCGTCATCGACGCCGGCAGCGTCGTCGTCGCCCGCTCGAACTCGTTCACGGCCGTCAGCCACCCGTAGTCGGCCCCGGCCGTCCACAGCTGGGTGCCCCGCACCCCCACCATGCTCGGGTTCGTGTCGTCCGACGGGCCGTTGAAGTCGAACCGCTGCACCGCCGGCACCGTCGGCGCGGTCGTGGCCGCGTAGACCTCGCCGACCACGCTGCGCTCCCCGCCCGACACCGACTCGACCTCGATGAACGACGTCACCAGCGTCGTCGAGTACGGCGCCTTGATCGAGAACGTGGCCGGCCCGGACGCCGGCACCACCACCTGGAACCCGTCGTAGGTCGTGTTCGCGTCCGTCCCGGCCGGCGACCCGAGGGCCGTGCGGACCGTCAGCACCGTGCCCGGCGCCGCCCCGGTCACCGTGTACGCGGTCACCGTGGTGCCGTCGGCCGTCAGCGTCCCGGCCGCCCGGGTGATCGTCAGCGCCGCCTGCGCCGGCCGCACCTCCAGGGCCGCCAGCGTCCAGTTCGGGTTGCCGGTCACGTTCCCGAACCGCACCCGGACCTGCCCGCCGGCGGTGCTCGCCAGGAACGACCGGACCAGCGACTGGCCGGCGTCCGGGGCCACCCCGGGCGGCGACGTCAGCCCGCTCAGGTCGGTGTCGTAGGCGTTCGTCGCCGGGTTGTACCCCTTCGCCGCCACCCAGGCCGTGCCCGTCCACACCTCGACGAACATGTCGTCCCGGCGGGCCCCCTGGTCGCCGAGCGTCGCCGTCACCACGTAGTTGCCGGCCGGCATGTCGAGCACGAACTCGCTCGGGGCGTACCCGCCGAACACCGCGTCCCGCTGGACCGCCGTCCCGGTCCCGCCGAAGTCGAACGGCACCGGCGGGTTCGCCCCGGTCCACCCCAGGGCGTTCGTCGCCGCGTCGGTGTACGTCGCGGCCGCGAACGGGACGTAGCCCGCGCCGACCGGGCCGCCGTTCCCGTAGTCGGCGGTGGACGCCGCCGGCGCCGGCCCGAAGTCGAGCCGCCGGGTGGTCGGGAGCACGTACGGCTGGGTGTACGCCCCGGCCCGGAACCCGGTCGCGTCGGCCGCCGTCACCGTCGCCGGGGCGGTGCCGGTCGGCCGGCGGACGCCGAACGTGAACTCGCCGTTCGCGTCGGCCTGGACCTGGAACCCCTGCAGGTACCCGGCCGCGTCCGGGTTCAGGAACCGGGTGGCGAGGGCCGTGTCGGCCGCCGTGAAGGCCGCGTCCACCGGCGTCCCGCTCGACGCCGAGATGGTGACGAGCGACCCGGGGATGGCGTCCTTGCCGCGGAAGTAGTCGATGGTCAGCCCGTCGGCGGCGACCGCGGCGAACGCGCTCTGGTCGGCGTAGCTGCCGGGGGTGGTAACGCTGCCGTCGGTGGAGTACTCGCGCCGCAGCGGGAGCGGGGCGACCAGCCCGGCGGGGATGATCTGGCCGACCGGCGGGGCCGGGTTCGTCGGCCGCACGTCGAGGGCCGAGATCGACCAGTTCGGCTCGCCGGTGACGTCGCGGAGGCGGACGAACAGGCTCAGGTTGTTGCCGACGTCGGCGGCGGTGAGGGCCGCCGACACGGCGGTCATCTCGCCGCCGGTGGTGAACAGCCCGCCGGCCGGGGTGATCGCGGTCCACGTCGCCGGCAGGCCGGTGGGGCTGTTGGCGACGCCCCACTCGACGACCAGCCCGTCGCGGCCGCCGACCGGGATGCCGACCAGGGCGGTGAGCTGGACCGGCTTGTTCGGGGCCACGTCGACGCGGAACACGCCGTCGCTCGGGTCGCCCTGGAAGCCGTAGGCGAAGTCCTGGAGGAGGGCGGCGATCGGCGAGGCGGCGACGGCCGGCGGGAGGTTCGGCTCCTGGTACGCCTGGTTGCCGTACAGCGGGGTGGTGGCCCACCCGAACCACCCGGTGCCGGCCGTCGCGGCGGCCGGGTAGGAGCTCGTCGGCAGCACCTGCGTGAACCCGAACTGCACCGGGCTGGTCGGCGTCCCGAAGTCGAACGACCCGCCCAGCCCCCGCGGCACCGGGAAGTTCTCGATCCCGGTCCACGTCAGCGTCCCGTACCCGGTGAGCGTCAGGTTGCCGTTCGGCAGTGCCGGGTCGCTGATCGTCGGGTTGAAGCCGACGAGGCCGACCAGGTCCAGGGCCAGGGTGTCGCCGGGGTAGATGATCGGGTCGCCCGCCGTGACCGAAATCGCGGTGCCGGCGACGGGCCGGACGGTGAACGTGTCGCCGGTCACGGGGGACGGCGTGTTCGGCTCGCTCTTGCCGTCGATGGTGAGGGTTTCGAGGCCGCTGAACGTGACCGTCTCGGACGTCGGGCCGACGTAGAACACGGTGTTGGCGGCGGCCGAGTTGACGTTGAACGACTCGGGCGCGGTGGTGCCGAACAGGTTCGCCACGTCGGGGGTGCCGCCGGCGTCGGCGACGGCGATGGAGGTGATGACCGGTGTGCCGAGCTGGATATTGTACGTGTCCCCGCCGGCGGCGCCGTTGAGGGACAGGCCGGTGGTGGCGCTCACGTACATCTTCGGGAACGTCGGGCTGACCGTCGGGTTGGTCCCGAAGGTGATGGCGGTCGACGGCCCGGCGCCGCCGAGGCCGCCGTTCTGGATCGCCCCGAGCCCGAGGGCGATGATCTGGTTCGCCGGGGTGTTGCGGACGAACGGGAGCAGGTTGTTGAACCCGGCCGGGCCGGTGAAGATGTTGTGGTACGGCACCCCGCGGCTGAGTTCCGGGTCGGCGATGGTCAGCCCGGCGTCGATCGCGGCCTGGGTCTTGTACATCGCCTCGGTCCCGGTGAACCCGGACGTGCCGATGACGAACTGGGCGGGGATCTTCAGGAACCCGTACGCGCCGCCGTTGGCGGCCGTGCCGGAGGCCGACTCGGTCAGGGCGAAGATGCCGCCGCCGCTGTTGATGTAGTCGCGGATGGAGGGCTGGGTCGGGGTCCCGACCGTGGCCCGGGCGTTTAACAGGCCCAGGTCGGCGAGGGAGATGCCGCCGGACGTGTTGCCGCCGTCGCTCGGGATGTAGATCATCCGGTACTGCGAGAAGTCGATCGTGCTGATCGCCGCCCCAGAGACGTAGGACCGCACGAGGTTCAGGCCGTTCGGCCCGGCGACGCTGTCGAACGCGGCCCGGGCCTGCGACCCGGGCGCGGTGCCGATGGCCAGGATCGTGTTCGGGGCGGCCGTCGAGTTGAAGGCGTTCGACATCACGAAGTCGACCGCCTGCTGGATGTACAGCCACCCGTCGCGGTTCCCGGCCGGCCGGGCGTTGGCGGTCTGGTTCGGCTCGACCTCGGCCACCGAGTCGGACCCGGCGACGAGCGCGTGGTTCTGGAGCGACACGTGCAGGGTGTAGGTCGTCCCGGTCGGCACGCCGAGGTTGCTTTGGAGGACGCCGCGGTCCACCAGCGGGTTGGGCGAAGAGGTCCGCGTCACCACGACGTAGTACTCCTCGGCCTCCGGGAAGGCGAACGACAGGAACGAGTCGGCGGTCGTCGCGCTCCCGGCGTCCGCCGGGGAGGAGTTGTCGTTGAACGCGAGCAGGGTGCCGTGGTGGTCGTAGATGCCGATCAGGGTGTTCAGCCCGCCGGTCGTGGAGTCGATGTCGAACGTGCCGACCGACCCGGCGACGGCCACGTCGATCCGGTAAAAGTCGGCCGTGTTGTTACCGGTGCCGAGGATCGACGTGTGCGGGACGGTCGTGGCGTTGGTGATGTTCGTGTTCGCCGCGAGGCTCCACCCGTTCACCTCCAGGTCCTGGTTCGACGGGGTGAAGGTCCAGATCGGGTTGCTGGTCGGGTCGTACGACCCGTGGCCGACGTCGTCGCGGTCGCCGCCGTCGATGAGCACCGGCCCCTGCTGCACGACGCCGATGTCGCCCAGGTTGGGCCCGGTCTCCACGTTGATCGTGTCGTTGGTCCCCGGCGTGGTGACCGCCATCGTGGTGCCGGACATCGAGTTCCGGATCGTCGGCAGGCCGGTGAAGGTGATGAACTGGGTGAGCGTGCCCGGGGTGTTGGTGAAGCTCAGCGACCCCGCCTGCGGGCCGGTCGGGGCGTAGGTGCCGGTCCAGGTCGCCGCCCCGCCGATCATGTCGAGGCGGTCGGTGGCGTCGCCGCCGGCGTTGTACACGATGCCGTTGACCGGGGCGAAGTGGGTGCCCGTCGGGCTCTGGAGGATCAACACGTCGGTGCCGGCGTTGCCGTTGAACACCAGCTGGGTCACGCCGGTGAGCGAGGCGAGCCCGATGCCGCCGGAGTTGTACAGGATGTCGGCCGGGTTGGCGGTGGCCTGAATCTGGAGGGTGTCGTTGGACCCGTCGCTGGTGAACGTGTACAGCCCCCCGCCGCCGGCCACGAGGGTGATCGCCGGCGTGGTCCGGTCTTCGAGGAGCTCGAGGGTGCGGCCGACGGCTCCCGCGGGTCGGGGGGCGGGGCGTCGGGTCAGGGGGCGCGTCCAGAACCGGCGGGCGGGCGAAGTCGAGGACATGTTCCGGCACCTTCTGGGAGAAGAGGACGGGTATGATTCCCCGCCGCCGCCGGCACTCTGCCACCACCGGCGGCCAGACCGGAGCCGGGGCACGAGCATCGGACCGCGGTGAGACGGGGGAGACCGCCTGGGGAACTGGCCGCGACGGGCGAGTAGCGAGTCCGCGTCGGCTCAGGTCTGTACAAGCGACACGGCTAACGGGGAGCGCAGGTACGCGCCGAGCCCCGCGGCGGAATAGGCCGCAGACCCCGCGTGAGCCGACCAAATCCCCTAACCAGCAGTGTAGACACTACCTCTACAAGACCTCCAAAGGTCAAACAAGGTACTCCGGTCTGGAAGAGCGGAGAAATTGCGCACGCCACGCCGGTTTTTCGGTGAGTACCGATTGCAACGGTTGTCGGGTCGGGATCGCCGCGTCGCCCGCGTCGGGCCGCGGTGCCAGGGCTGCTTCCCGCCGGCAGCACTCGTCACTTTTCGTTTGCAGCGGATGAAAGGGACTGCTAGTTTAAATCACAGACGCTGAGCATTATGTCTGGACGGGGTTGAGTAGGAGCAATTCTATTAATACGGATTTGCTTTTATGGAAAACGATCGGGCGGATTATCAGTTCGACGTCTTCCTGAGCCACAACAGCAAGAATAAGGCTGAGGTCCGCGAGCTCGCCGACCGGCTCGAGGCGCGGGGCCTGAAGGTCTGGCTCGACGAGCGGGAGTTAATTCCCGGGAAGCCGATCCTGGACGCCCTGGAGGCGATCATCCGGTCCACGCGGTCGGCGGTCGCGGTCATCGGGGCCGACGGACTGGGCCCGTGGCAGGTGCCGGAACTGCGGCTGTGTCTCCAGCAATTCATCAACCACCAGCTCAGCGTCATTCCCGTCCTGCTCCCGGGGTGCACGAGCCAACCGGAGCTCCCGCTGTTCCTCGGAACTCTCCTGTGGGTGGACCTGCGGGGCGGGTTCACCGACGAGGGGCTCGACCGGCTGGAGTGGGGGATCACCGGCAAGAAGCTCGACCCGGCCCCGGCCCCGGCCCCGCCCCCGCCCGCCGCGCGGTCCTACGTGGACTTCGTCCTCCGGGTCCGGCCGGCCGACGGGGGCCGGGACTACACCGTCCGCGCCCTCTCCCCGGGGGGCGACGACACCGGCCGGATGCGGCTCCCCTTCGGCGACGCGGCCCTCGACCGCCACCTGCTCGAGTTGCAGAACGCCGTCCTCCGGTCCGACGGCTCGCGCCGCGGCGCGGTCGCCCGGGTCGAAACGCCGGCCAAGGAACTCGGGGCCGGGCTGTACGACGCCCTCTTCGGCGGGGCGGTCGGCGCGCGGTACGAGCAGGTCCGGCGTGACGCCGCGAAGCAGGGGGCGGGGGTGCGGCTCCGGCTCGACCTCGAGTCGGCGGAACTCTCCCGCCTCCCGTGGGAGTTCCTGTACCACCGCGAGTCCGACCGGTTCCTCTGTACCCGGAACACGACGCTGGTCCGTTACCTCGACACGGGCCAGCCGGTGTCCCCCGCCCCGGCCGCCTCGCCGCTCCGGATCCTGGCCGTCGTGGCGTGCCCGCGCGACCTCCCCCCGATCGACGTGGCGGCCGAGAAGGCGTGCATGGAGGTGGCGCTGAAGCGCCTCCAAGACCGGCGGGTGGTGGCGCTGACGTGGCTCGAGGCCGCGACGTACGAGAGCCTGGAGGCGGCCCTCCAGGCCGGCCCCTGGCACGTGCTCCACTTCATCGGGCACGGCCGGTACGACGCGGCCGCCGACGAGGGGCTCCTGTTCTTCGACGACGGGGCCGGCGGGATCGACGAGCGGTCCGCGCAGCAACTGGCCCTGCTGCTGGGCGACTCCCCGGCCCTGCGGCTGGTGACCCTCTGCTCGTGCGAGACGGCCGCGGGCGGGCCGACCGGCCGGCCGGGGGGCACCGCGGCCACGCTCGTCCGCGAGGGCGTCGCGGCGGTGGTGGCGATGCAGTACGAGATCAGCGACAAGGCGGCGGTGAAGTTCTCGGAGCGCTTCTACCAGGCGCTGGCCGACGGGCTCCCCGTGGACGCGGCCGTACTTCACGGGCGGCGGGCCGTGGCCATGTCCGTCCGGAACTCGGTCGAGTGGGGGACGCCGGTCCTCTACACCCAGTGCGCGGACGGCGTCCTGTTCGGGATCACCCCGGAGGCCGTGGCGCCGCTACCCGTCGCCCCCCCGCCGCGCCCCGTCGTGGCCTCCCCGCCCGCTCCGCCCGCACCCCAGCCGGCCGCCGCGCCGGGCCCGCAACCCGGGCCGCCCCCGGCCCCCCCGGTGATCGAGATCGCAGCCCCGCCTCCCCCCGTCGTACCGGCGCCGCAACCAGCGGCCGTGCCCGTCGCGGCGGCCGCGTCGTCCCCGCCGGTCGGGCCGGGGTACTGGAAGGCTCCGGAACTCCGCGTCCTCGTCCTGCTGGCGTGCGCCGACGAGTCGCTCGGGCGGGCGCTCGGGGAGTACGCCCGCCGGTACGACCCGGCGCTGCCCGTGTTCCACAAGCACGAGGACGAGCCGGACTACCACCTGTTCGCCACGAACCAGTCGTTCCTGGTCGAGTGGCGGTGCGTCCCGGCCGCCGCCCTGCCGGCCGAGGTGGACCGCTTCTTCCTCCAGGGCGAGACGCGCCTGCTCGTCGTCGTGTCGGACACCCTGGCGGCGCCGGCCGGCCCGGGTCGGTACAAGCCGACCGCGGTCGCGGCCGACCTCCGGGCGCGGCTCCTGCCCCGGACCGAGTACTACGGCGGGCTGATCGCCCTCGTCCCGGGCACGGCGTCGCGCACCCCGGACCTGGACCGGACCCTCGACGCGCGGGCCGTGGACCGGGACGGGCTGCGCGACGCGGTGGCGAAGGTCGCCGACGGCCTCCGGCTCAAGGCGCCCCCCGGCCCGCCGCGCGAGTTCCTGGCGGGGGACTCGGTCGTCGTGAGGGCCGCCGCCACGCGCGACGAGCTCCGCGCGTGCCTGCGACTCCGCCACCTGATCTACGACCGCATGGGGTACCTCAACGACCTCGTCTCCGGGTGCCCCGCCCGGCTCGAACTCGACCGGTTCGACGGGTTCGACCCCGCCGGCCGGCGGGGCACGCTCCACCTCGTCGCCCTGGTCCGGCAGGGCGGGGTCGACCAGGAGGTGGTCGGGGCCGCCCGGCTGGTCTTCGCCCGGCACATCCCGGAGGCGGACCGGGCGACCGTACTCGGGCCGGACCCCACCGCGGCGCTCGTCCGCCAGTCCCGGCTGGTCCGGGAGATCCTGGACGACCTGCGGGCGACGGGGGACGAGACGTCGGCGGGCGTCCTCGACGCCCAGATGACGAGGAGGGGGTTCGGCAGCCTCCCGATCCTCCAGTCCACGGAATTCGAGGCCAACAACCGGAAAATCCTGCAGGACGCGGGGGACATGGCGGAACTCAGCCGGGTGGTCGTCGCCCCCCAGTTCCGGGGGTGCGGGCTCTCCCGCCTGCTGGTCCGCGCGGCCGTCGCCGTGGCGATCGACCTCCGCAAGAAGATGCTCCTGCTGGAGTGCGTCCCGGGCCACGTGCCGATGTACCGGAAGTTCGGGTTCGAGGCGATCGAGGGGTGCCACACCCGCGCCCAGGACCTCGACCAGAAGGCGGTGGCGATGATGATCCGCCCGCAGACGGGGCGGCTCGACGCGGTCGTGAAGCAAGACCTGGCGATGCTGGCCCTGGGCCCGGCCAGCGCCCTCCAGGCCCCGTACCTGTGCCTGTGCGACAACCTGACGTGCTGGTCCACCGGCCGGTACGAGTCCCGCACCAAGCAGACCTGCCCGCTCCGCCCGCCGGCCGCGCCCGCCCCGGCGCGGCCGGCCGCAGTCTAGGCGGCGCGCCGGCCGAGGAGGAGCGATGGGGAAGAAGGCTGTCAGGCCCCGACCACGGCCGCCCGAGCCGGCGCCGCCACCGGACCCGCCCGCCCCGCCCGCCCCGCCGCTCGAGCCCCAGAACCTCGGCCTCCCGGGCTCGGCCGCGCGGCCGACCGGGCCGGACGAGTCGTGGCGGCGGATCGCCGCCGCCCGGGCGCCGGCCTTCGACCAGTCCGTGCCGGCCTACCTGCTCGACGCCAACTACTGGTTCCTCGACTGGAACCCGGCGTTCGACGAGCTGGTGGCCCGCCCGCTCGGGCTCAAGCGGCTCCGCAACCACGCCGAGGACTTCGTCGCCAAGCTCGAGAACATGGACAGCGTCTACAAGCGGTCCAAGCAGGTGTTCGACCCCGAGAACCCGCCGGCCATCGACACCGAGCCGCTCGCCCTCCGGACGGACCGGTACGGGCGGGTCACGTTCCTGAAGGTGGCCGCCCAGATCATCGACGAGCGGGCCCAGCTGGTGGCCTGGTCGGTGTGCCTGAACGTCACCGGGGCCGAGCGGGGCGACCTGTGGGAGGACCTCCGGGTCCGGCTCGAGCGCGACCTGAACTGGTCCCGGTACGCCATCTCGTACGACCTGCTCCTCCGCGACTTCGACGAGAACGCCGCCCTGCTCGACCTGATGGTCGGCAAGCTGGCGGGGGCCCGGAAGGTGCTCGACCTCGGGGCCGGGACCGGGAACGGCGCCCTCCGCCTGCTCCGCGCGCCGGGCGGGAAGGAGGTGTGGGCGGTCGAGTCGAACCACGCGATGGTCCAGCAGCTGGTCGCCAAGATCGAGCGGTCGGAGGCCGAGGCGGGGCAGGACTACTTCGGCCGGCTCCACGTCCTGAAGGAGGACATCCAGCGGCTGGACGACGTCCGCGACTTCCTCACGTCGGGCAGCTACGACGGGGCGCTGCTGGTCAACGTCCTGTACGCCCTGGACGACCCGGTGAAGTGCCTGAAGGACGTGTTCGCGCTCCTCCGGCCGGGCGGCCGCCTGGTGCTCTCGACCTCGCACCGCGACACCGACGTGGACAAGCTCTTCGCCCGGATGCGGCAGGTGCTGGAGGCGAAGGGGCTGTTCCAGAAGTTGAAGCCGAACTTCGACGACGCCCGCCGCCGGCACGACGCGATGAGCGCCGCCATCCACCGCGACACGAAGTCGAGCGTGCGTGCGTACGTCGAGGGGGCGGGGTTCCGGATCGTCGACTGGCGCGAGCGCGAGTACGTGGACGCGGTCGTCGTCGTCGAGGCGGTCAAGCCGTGACCGCGCCCCAAGTGTCGAGGAGGCCGAATCTTACCTCCGGCACCCGCCGCGGCGTCGTTCCAACAGTAATTTGTGACATTGACTCAATTCGTGCCTCGACCCCCCGGGGGGGAGCCGTACACACAATGCCCGTGGTCCGAGCGTCGCGCCGGACCCGCGCTACGCGAGCACCTCGCGCACGACCTCGCCGTGGACGTCGGTGAGGCGGAAGTCGCGGCCGGCGTGGCGGTACGTCAGCCGCGTGTGGTCGAGGCCCAGGAGGTGGAGCATCGTCGCGTGCAGGTCGTGGATATGCACCTTGTTCTCGACGGCGAAGTAGCCGTAGTCGTCGGTCGCGCCGTGCGAGTGGCCGGCCTTCACGCCGCCGCCGGCGAGGAACATCGTGAACCCGTGCGGGTTGTGGTCGCGGCCGTCCTTCCCCTGCGCCACCGGCGTGCGGCCGAACTCGCCGCCCCAGATCACCAGCGTGTCGGCGAGCAGCCCGCGGCGCTTCAGGTCGGTGAGCAGCCCGGCGACCGGCTTGTCCACCTCCCGGGCGT
This sequence comes from Gemmataceae bacterium, assembly GCA_046350095.1. Lineage (GTDB taxonomy): Bacteria > Planctomycetota > Planctomycetia > Gemmatales > Gemmataceae > Urbifossiella. The sequence continues at coordinate 962,546 of JAXMBA010000003.1, read as the reverse complement.
TCGTGGTGTGGTCGCGCTTCAGGTTCTCGTGCTGGTCCCACTTGTAGCTGTGCGTGCACTGCACGAACCGCACCCCGGCCTCGGCGAACCGGCGGGCCATCAGGCACTGGCGGCCGAAGTTCTCGGTCGCCGGCTCGTCGATGCCGTAGAGGCGGTGCGTCTCGGCGGTCTCCTTCGACAGGTCCTGCGCCAGCGGGGCGGCCGCCTGCATGCGGAACGCCGTCTCGAACGACTGGATGCGCCCCTCGGCCGCCGCGTCGGGGGCGCTGGTGCGCTGCCGTTCCAGGTCGGCGAGGAGGTCGATTTCGAGCCGCTGCTGCGCCGGCGGGGTGCTGCCGCGGACGAACGGCACCGCGGCGCGGGCGGCGGGCGTGCCGGCGTTGCCGAGCGGCGTCGCCTGGTACGCCGCCGGGAGGAACGCCGACGAATAGTTGTTCACGCCGCCGTGGGTGAGCGTCGGGCAGATAGTGACGAACCCCGGCAGGTCGCGGCCCTCGGTGCCGAGGCCGTAGGTCACCCAGCTCCCCATGCTCGGGCGGACGAACGTGTCCGACCCGGTGTGCAGTTCGAGCAGCGCCCCGCCGTGCCGCGAATTCGAGGCGTGCATCGACTTGATGAAGCACAGGTCGTCGGCGCGGGACGCGATGTGGGGGAACAGCTCCGACGCCCACGCGCCGCTCTGGCCGTGCTGGCGGAAGGCGAACGGCGACTTCAGCAGGTTCCCTGTGGCGCTCGACACGACGCGCGGGAGCGGGAACGGCAGCTTCTTGCCGTCGTCACGGTCCAGCAGCGGCTTGTGGTCGAACGTGTCCACCTGCGACGGGCCGCCGTGCATGAACAGGAAGATGACGCGCTTCGCCTGCGGGGTGAAGTGCGGGGGGCGCGGCGCGAGCGGGTCGCGAGTGGGCGAGCCGGGGGCGTTAGCCCCCGGGTTCTGCGCGCACAGGATGTCGGCCAGCGCGAGCCAGCCGAACCCCAGGGCGGACGAGCGGAGCGCGTCGCGGCGCGTCATCAGTCACTCCACGAAGACGAACTCGTTCGACGCCAACAGCACGCGGCACAGCCCGCGCCACGCACGGAGCCGCCGCTCGGCGGGCGCCAACGCCGGATCGGCGGCCGCCTCCGCCCGCGCCAGGTACGTCGCCACGCGGTCGATCTCAGCCGTCGTCGGGGCCCGGCCGAACGCCCGGCGGTACGCCTCCGCGACGCGCGCCGGGTCGTCGCCGGGCGCGGCCCGCAAGGAACGCGCGAACGCTTCCGCGGCGCGGTCGGCGAGCCCGCCGTTGAGCATGAACAGTGCCTGCGTCGGGACGACGGTGGTGGGCCGCTGGCCGGCCGGGACCGACGGGTCGGGGAAGTCGAGCGTCTGGAGCACGTCGTAGACGGCGCTGCGGACGACCGGCAGGTACACCGTGCGGCGCGGGTGGTCGTAGTCGTCGTAGTTGCGGCTGCCGGTGCCGGTGACGTACTGACGCGGCGTCGCCTTCAGCAGCGACCCGCCCATGGTACGGTCGAGCAGGCCGGACACGGCGAGCATCCCGTCGCGGACCTCCTCGGCGTCGAGCCGGCGGCGGGGGAACCGCGACAGGAGGCGGTTCTCCGGGTCGCGCCGCACCGCTTCGGCGTCGGCCTGCGTGGCGGAGCGATACGCTGCGGACGTGACCATGAGACGGTGCATGTGCTTGAGCGACCACCCATTCTCGACGAACTCGGCGGCGAGCCAGTCGAGCAGCTCGGGGTGCGTGGGCCGCTCGCCGAGGCGGCCGAAGTTGTCCGGCGTGCGCACGAGGCCGGCGCCGAAGTGGCCGGCCCAGAGGCGGTTCACCATCACGCGGGCGGTGAGCGGGTTCGCGGGCCGCGTCAGCCAGTCGGCGAGTTCGAGCCGTCCGCTGCGGTCGGGGCCGATCGGCGGTGCGGTGTCGGCGAAGACCTGCGGGACGCGGCGCGGCACCTCGGCGCCGAGCGTCAGGTGGTTGCCGCGGAGGTGGACGCGCAGGTTCTCGCCCTTCGCGTCCTCGACGGCCATCGCCTCGTCCACCGGCGGCCGCGCCTTCTCGGCCGCGGCGAGCGCCTCGCGCCGCCGCGCCGCCTCGCTCGTCGCTTCGGGCGCCGCTTCCGCCTCGACGGCCGGTGACGTGCGGAACGGGTCGTCGCCCTTCCGCTTGGTGTCATCGACCCAGTGGCGAAGGACCGACGCGAGCAGCTTGCGATCCGCCGCGGCCTGCTCGACCGACAGTGGCACGGCGGCGACTTGGTCCGGCGTCATCGGCAGGAGGGCGAACTTGTCGAGGTGCGGGAACGGCCCGGCGCGCTCGAACTTCACCACCGCCTTCCCGGCCGGCAGCGCGACGACGCCCTCGGCGTGCCACGTCTGCGTGTCGGGGTTCCACGACCCGGTCTTCGCGCCGCACGCCGCCCCGGCCAGCAACTTGCCGCCCACCGTCACGCGCACCGGCCGGGCCTCGGCGGCGGCGTAGCGGACGGCGAGCTGATACGAGCCGGCCGCGGGCACCTCCACGTCGTACTCGGCGACGTTCGGCAGCGGCCCGGCGTTGATGACGACGCCGATCCCGGTGCCGTAGCCGTCGGCGAGCTTCAACACGTTGCCGCGGGCGAACGCCTCGGACTCGACGCGGACGGTTCCGGCCGGCGCGTCCTTCGACGGGTCGGCGATGACCAGCTTCAGCGGCCCGGGACGCCGCGCCACCTCGGCGGCCGCCGCGGCGTAGTCGGCCGCGCGCTTCCGCTCCTCCGCCAGCCGCGCCGCCACCGCGGCCTTCAGCTTCGCATCGGCCGCCTTCACCTCCGCCTTCGCGGCGGTCACGGTCTTTTCGTGCGCCGCCAGCGCCGCGGCCGACGCGGCGCTGCCAATGGGGCGCTCGTTCCACGCCGCCACGACCGTGTGATTCTTCATCGTCTTCGTGGACGAGAACATGCCGGCGAGGGCGTAGTAGTCCTCGGCGCGGATGGGGTCGAACTTGTGGTCGTGGCAGCGGGCGCAGCCGAGCGTCAGGCCCAGGAACGCCTGCCCGAGCGCGTCGAGTTGCTCGTCCACGATGTCCATCCGCATCTTCATCGGGTCGTCCTCGGCGAGCATCTTGGGCCCGACCACGAGGAACCCGGTGGCGGTCAGCCGGTCGGCGCGCTCGGCGTCGGTGCCGCCGGGGAGGAGGTCGCCGGCGACCTGCTCGCGGACGAACCGGTCGTACGGCTTGTCGGCGTTCAGGCTGCGGATCACCCAGTCGCGGTAGCGCCAGGCGTTGACGTAGGCGAGGTTCTCGTCCATCCCGTTGCTGTCGGCGTAGCGGGCCACGTCGAGCCAGCGCCGCCCCCACTTCTCGCCGTAGGCGGGCGACGCCAGCAACCGCTCGACGACCCGCTCGTAGGCGTCCGCCGCGGTGTCGCGCAGGAAGGCGTCGGTCTCGGCCGGCGTCGGCGGCAGGCCGGTGAGGTCGAACGTGACGCGGCGCAGGAGCAACCGCCGGTCGGCGGGTCGCGCGAGCGACAGACCCTGCTCGGCGAGTCGGGAGAGGAGGAAGGCGTCGATCGGGTTTCGGTTCACACCCGCAGGCACCGCGGGCCGCTTCACGGGTTGGAACGCCCAGAAGGCCCGTTCCTCGGCGGTGATCGGGCGCGGGCCGGCGGCCTTCGTCGGCGCGGCCGCGGGGGCGGAGTCGGGCCAGGGGGCGCCGGCCTTCACCCACGCGGCGACGGCGGCGACCGCGGGCGCGGGGAGCTTGTCCTTCGGGGGCATGCGCAGTTCGCCGTCGTGGGCGAGCGCGTGCATCAGGAGGCTCTTGCCCGGGTCGCCGGGGACGAGCGCGGGGCCGCGGTCGCCGCCGGCGAGCAGGGCGGCACGCGAATCGACACGCAGCCCACCCTTCTGCTTGTCCGGCCCGTGGCACGACACGCACTTCTCGACGAGCACCGGCCGCACCGACTTCTCGAAGTGCGCGTCCGGCTGGGCCGCGGCGGGCGCGGCGAGGAGCAGGACCGCGGTGAGTGAGGCGGAGCGCATCAAGGGTGGCCCGTGTGGCCGGCGGGGGGAACGGGATTCATCCTACCCGAGCGCGGGGACGAACACCAATCCCGTCGGGGCTACTTCCGCGCCAGGAGGTACGCGACAAGGTCGCGGGCCTCCTGGTCGGTGAGGCCGTCGAGCAGGCCGTCCGGCATCAGTGAGCCGCGGGCCGGGACGATGCCGGCCTCGTCGCCGGCCCGCACCCGGAAACGCTCGCCCTTCTCGTCCACGTACACCGACTCGTCCAGATGGGTGCCCACGAGTAGCCCCGTCCGCGTCCGGCCGTCGAGCGTTTCGACCCGCCACGCCTGGTAGTGCGGCGCGACCGCGGCCGACGGCAGGAGGATCGACTCCACCACCCAGCGCCGGTCGGTCCGCCCGATGCGGCTCAGGTCCGGGCCGACGGTCGCCCCGCGCCCCTCGACGGCGTGGCAGCGGGCGCACCCGGCGACGCGGGTGTGCTCGAACACGCGCCGGCCGGCCTCGGCGTCGGCCGGGCCGTCGAGCCGCGCCAGCCACGCGGCCGTGTCGGCCGCCGGCGGGCGGCCGGCGTGGAACGGCTTCCCGAGCACCCGCGCGGCCAGTTCCTCGCGCTCCTTCCCCTTGGCCGCCGCTTCGAGCTGCCCGCGCTGGGCCGGCGTCAGCGCGACCCCGGTGAGCGCCCGGACTGCCTCGCGGCTCACGGCGGCGTCCGCGTCGGCGACCCGCCCGAGGAGGAAGTCGGCGTCCGGCGCGACCGCCGCCAGCGTGACGAGCGCCTGCGCCCGCACCGCGGTCGGCTCCTTCGCGTCTCCGGCCACGGCCCTCACCGCGGCGGTCGCGGCCGGGTCGGCCCGGTCCTTCAGCGCGCGCAACGCTTCGACGCGGAGAGCGGCGGAGGGCTCGCGCAACAGCCCGACGAGCGCGTCCGTCCGCAGCCGCTTGTTCGCCGCCGGTACCGCCCGCAGCGCCGCCAGGCGCGTCGCCGCGTGCGCGGCCGAATCGGCGAGGCGGTCGAGGAAGTACTTCGCCAGCCCGTCTTCGTCCACCGGTTGGTTGTCGATGCGGGCCAGGGCCGTCGCCAGTCCTGTCAGCGTGCGGGGGTCGAGGTCGGCGTCCGTCATCATCTCGACGACCCGCGGGCGGAACCCGGCGAGCCGGTCGTCGGCCACCCACTTCGCTGCCAGGAACCGCACCTCGGGGTCGGGGTCGCGGAGGAACTCGCCCAGGAAGTACGGCCCGTTGCCGTTGCCGCTCGCCCGCCACCCCTGGAGCAGTCCGGCGCGCACCTTCGGGTCCCGGGTCAGCGGGTGGTTCTGGAGTTTGATGAGCCGGCCCGGGTCGCGGGCGACCTGCCGGATCGCGGCGAGCCGTAGGAACGGGTCGGGGTCGGCGAACAGCTTTAGCAGCACCGGGAGGGCGGCCTCGTCGTGCATCCCCAGCACGGCTTCGGCGCGGACGGCGGCGTCCACCCCTTCGGCGGCGAACTCCGCGGCCTTCTGCCCGCCATCGACCAGCCCGCGAACCGCCATCGCGCGCACCGCCGGCTCGGCGTCGGTGCGGGCCACGGCCGCGAAGTCGGTGAGGCTGTCGTTCTGCGCCACGAGCGCGTCGAGGGCCGCCGCCCGCACGCGCACGTCGGCAGCCTTCAGTTGCTCGCGGAGGAACACCCGGCCCGGCTCGGACTGCATCAGGGTGCGCGCCGCCGCGTCGCGCGCCGGGCGGTGCGGGCTCGCCAGCGCCAGTTTCGGGTCGGCCGGCCGCGGCGCCGGCTTCGCGTCCTTCCAGCGGACGTGCCAGACCGCCCCCTTGCCGTGCAGGTTGTAGTCCTTCGAGCCCCAGTCGCTCACGAACAGCGAGCCGTCCGGGGCGGTCGTCAGGCCGGACGGGTGGAAGTCGGCGCCGCCCTGCACGAACGGCTTCCGCTCGGCGACGACCGTCGCCCCCTTCGCCCGCGGGGTGTAGCGCTCGACGCGGTGGTCGGCCCACGCCGGCACGAGCAGGTCCCCGCGGTACTCGGCCGGCAGCCCGTCCGACTCGTAGCAGACCACCTCGCACGGCGACTCGCCGGTGCCCGCGGCGAACGGCAGCGTGCCGGGCAGTTCGCCGTTCCACGCCTGGAACGGGTGCCGCCCGGACCGCCCGTAGCGGAACTGGAAGCCGTAGTCGCCGCCCTCGACGGCGTGCAGCAGCCGGCACGGCGGCGACGAGTCCGGGTCGTTGTCGGCGACGATCAGCCGGCCGAAGATGTCGCGCGCGGTGCCGAACGGGTTCCAGAACCCCGTCGCGACGCGGCGGAGGTGCTTCCCGTCGGCGGTGCAGCGGAACAGGTTCCCGCCCTCGCCGCCACCGGTCAGGGTGGTGCCGTCGGCGCCGACCAGCTTGTACGCGGCGCCGAGGTTCTCGCCCATGCCGAAGATCAGGTCGCCGCGGGCGTCGAACGCCAGGCCGGAAAGGCCGTTGTGCGGGTAGTTGCCGGCGGTGTCGAGGAACGCGACGCGGGCCTTCTCGTCGGCCGTGCCGTCGCCGTTCGTGTCGCGGAGCCGCAGCACCTCGTTGCGGGTGGCGAGGTACACCGAGCCGTCGGGGTGGACGGCGAGGTCCATCGTGGCGGTCGTGCCTTCGAAGAAGGTGGTGAACTTGTCGGCCCGGCCGTCGCCGTCGGTGTCTTCGAGGACGCGGACGCGGTCGGCCTTCGGGCCGGCGTAGTTCGCCGGGCGGAAGTGCGTGTGGCTCTCGACGACGAGCAGCCGGCCGCGGGCGTCGAAGTCGAGGGCGATGGGCTGCACGATGTCCGGGGCGCTGGCGAACCGCTCGACGACGAGCCGTGCGTCCGCCGCGGTGGGCGTGGCGGGCGGCGCGGGCTGCGCGTTCGCCGCGGCCAGGATCACGACGACGGCGACGGCGGCGAGAGAGGGACGCACGACGGTCTCCGGGTTCGGGTCAGGCCACGCGGGTCGTTCGGACCGCGGGCATTGTGTGTACGACTCCCCCCCGGGGGGTCGAGGCACGAATTGAGTCGATGCCACAAAAGACCGTTGTAGCGACGCCGTCGCGGCGTCGCTGGCCAGCGGCACGTTCCGATCCGCGGGCGGGCGTATCTGGTTCCCCTCACGGTAGCCCGCGCCGGCGCCGCGGCCACGGCCGACGAGCGCCCGACCGAACAGGCGCTTGAAGCGGTCGGCGTCGTGGGCGAGAATACCCACAGCCCTCCGCACCGCGCCTCCCCGGCCCGCCCGCGCATGAACCGCCACCCGCTCCCCCTCGTCGTCGCGCTCCTGCTCGTGCCCGCCGCACGCGCCCAGGACACCCGGCACTTCGAAACGCGCGTCCGCCCGCTCCTGGCCGAGAACTGCTTCAAGTGCCACGGCCCCGACCGGCAGCGCGGCGACCTGCGGCTCGACACGGCGGACGGCTTCAAGAAGGGCGGCGGGTCCGGCACCCCGCTCGTCACCCCCGGCCGGCCCGACGACAGCCTCCTCCTCCGCGCCGTCCGCCACGCCGACGGGGTCGAGAAGATGCCGCCGGAGGGGAAGCTCACCGCCGCCCAGGTCGCCGACCTGGCGGCGTGGGTGCGGGCGGGGGCGCCCTACCCGGCCTCGGTGGCGAAGGCGCCCGCCGCCGACCCGGCGAAGCACTGGGCGTTCCTCCCGCTGCGACAGGCACGAAATCCGAAGCCCGAACTTCCCAACCCGATCGACGGCTTCGTCCTGGCGAAACTCGCCGCCGCCGGCCTGACCCCGGCGCCGCCGGCCGACCCGCGGGCGCTCATCCGCCGCGCCACGTTCGACCTCACCGGCCTGCCGCCGGCGCCGGAGGAGATCGAGGCGTTCCTGACGGACACGTCGCCGGACGCGTTCGCGAAGGTGGTGGACCGCCTCCTCGCGTCGCCGGCCTACGGCGAGCGGTGGGGCCGGCACTGGCTCGACGTGGCCCGCTACGCCGACAGCAACGGGCTCGACGAGAACGTCGCCCACGGCACCGCCTGGCGCTACCGCGACTACGTGGTCCGCAGCCTGAACGCCGACAAGCCCTACGACCAGTTCCTCCGCGAGCAGCTCGCCGGCGACCTCCTCCCCGCGGCCGACCCCGCGGCGCGGGCCGAGCGGCTCGTCGCCACCGGCTTCCTGGCCCTCGGGCCGAAGGTGCTCGCCGAGCCCGACGAGAAGCGGATGGAACTCGACATCGTGGACGAGCAGATCGACACCGTCGGCCGCGCCGTGCTGGGGATGACGTTCGGCTGCGCCCGCTGCCACGACCACAAGTTCGACCCGATCGAGCAGGCCGACTACTACGGCCTCGCCGGCGTGTTCGTCAGCACGCGGACGATGGAACACTTCAAGAAGGTGGCCCGCTGGCACGAGAACCCCATCGCTACGCCCGCCGAGCTGCGCGCGAAGGCCCAGATCGACGCCGCCGGCGCCGTGGTGAAGTCGCTCCCCGCGGCGGCCGCGGCGCTGGCGGCGGCGGCCCCCGAGCTGCCGACGGCGATGGGCGTGGCCGACGGCACCCCGACCGACGTGCGGGTGCTGCGCCGCGGGAACCACCTCACCCCCGCGGACGTGGTGCCGCGGCGGTTCCCGCTCGTGCTCGCGGGTGCGACCCAGCCCGCGCTGCCGAAGGGGCAGAGCGGCCGGCTCGAACTCGCGGCGTGGCTCACTGACCCCCGGCACCCGCTCACCGCCCGCGTGATGGTCAACCGCGTCTGGCGGTGGCACTTCGGCAAGGGCCTCGTACGGTCGGTGGACAACTTCGGCCTCACCGGCGACGCCCCGACCCACCCGGAGCTCCTCGACTGGCTCGCCGCCGAGTTCACGGCCGACGGCTGGAGCCTGAAGCGGCTGCACCGCCGCATCATGCTCTCGGCGACGTACCGGATGAGCACCGCCCACGACGCGAGGGCCGCGACCGCCGACCCCGACAACCGCCTGCTGTGGCGGGCGAACCCGCGCCGGCTGGAGGCCGAGGCGGTCCGCGATTCCTTGCTGGCCGTGGGCGGGCTGCTCGACCGCACCCCGGGCGGCCCGGCGCTCGCGGGCGTGAAGAACCGCGACTACCTGTTCGACCACACCAGCAAGGACCGCACCAGCTACGCCAGCGACCGCCGCTCGCTGTACCTGCCGGTGATCCGCAACAACCTGTACGACGTGTTCCAGCTGTTCGACGCCCCCGACCCCGCCGTGCCGACCGGCGACCGGGCGACGACCACCGTCCCCACGCAGGCGCTGTTCTTCCTCAACAGCGACCTGTCGGCGCGGGCCGCCGACGCACTCGCCGGCCGGGTGCTCGCCGCGCCCGGCCTCGACGACGCGGGGCGGGTGCGGCTGCTGTTCGAGCTCGCCTACGGCCGCCCGCCGACCGCGGCGGAGGTGGCGCGGGTGACCGCCAGCGTGGCGGCGTTCGAATCGGACGGCCGCCGTGCGGCGTGGGCGGCCGTGTGCCAGGCGGTGCTGGCGGGGAACGAGTTCATCCACCTGAACTGACGCGAAGGTGGTCGGGGTCCCCGGCTCGGGGCTTGAGCCCGGAGGGCGCCGGCGTGTAGCCCCGGGTGCAACCCGGGGCGGCGTCGGCGTGAACCGTGGGTGCCACGCGGATCGAACTCCGCGGCAGCCCGCCCCGGGTTGCACCCGGGGCTACACGCCGGCGCCCTCCGGGCTCAAGCCCCGAGCCGGGGACCCCGACGGTTCATGCATACCGCAACGCCGGAGGTCGGCCCGTGATTTCCCGCCGCGACGTACTCCGCCAGACCGCCCTCGGGTTCGGCGGCCTCGCCCTCGCCGACCTGCTCCGCGCCGCCGACTCCACGCGCGCCCCGCACTTCGCGCCGCGGGCGAAGCGCGTCATCTTCCTGTTCATGAAGGGCGGCCCGTCCCACCTCGACACGTTCGAGCCGAAGCCGCTGCTGGACCGCGACGACGGCAAGCCGTACCCCGGCTCGCGGCCGCGGGTCGTGTTCGCGCCGACCGGCAACCTGCTGAAGTCGCCGTGGAAGTTTCGGCAGTACGGGCAGAGCGGCAGCCCGGTCAGCGAGTTGTTCCCGCACGTGGCCGGGTGCGTGGACGACATCTGCTTCGTCCACTCGCTGCACGGCACCAACCCGCGCACGGCGGGGCGGTGCTGAAGCTCCACACCGGCAGCGACAACTTCGTCCGCCCGAGCATGGGAGCGTGGGTGGCCTACGGGCTCGGCACGGAGAACGCCGACCTCCCGGCGTTCGTGACCGTGTGCCCGACGCTGGCCCACGGCGGGGTGAACAACTGGGGCTCGGCGTTCCTCCCGGCCGCGTGCCAGGGGGTGCCGCTCGGCAACGCCAGCACGCCGGTCGAGCAGGCCCGGGTGCGCTACATCGACAACCCGCGCACGACCCGCACCGCCCAGCGGAAGCAGCTCGACCTCCTCGCCGACCTGAACCGCGGCCACCTGGAGCGCTCCGGCCCGGACGCGGCGCTGGAGGGGCGCATCGAGTCGTTCGAGCTGGCGTTCCGGATGCAGCAGACGATGCCCGAGGCGGAGGACCTGGCTAAGGAGTCGCACCTGACGAAGACCCTGTACGGCATGGACGACCCGGTGACGGCGTCGTTCGGCCGGCAGTGCCTCCTCGCGCGCCGGCTGGCCGAGCGCGGCGTGCGGTTCGTGCAGGTGACGCACAGCGACGCCAACGTGCAGTGGGACCAGCACGGGAACCTGCGGGCCGGCCACGCCAAGAACGCCCGCGAGGTGGACAGGCCCATCGCCGGGCTGCTGAAGGACCTGAAGGCGCGCGGCCTCCTCAAGGACACGCTCGTGCTGTGGGGCGGCGAGTTCGGCCGCACGCCGACCGTCGAGGGCGGCGGCCGCGACGGCCGCGACCACAACCCGGAGGGGTTCACCGTGTGGATGGCCGGCGGCGGGGTGAAGCCGGGGTTCCGCTACGGCGCGACCGACGAGTACGGTTGGTACGCCGCCGAGAACAAGGTCCACGTCCACGACCTGCACGCGACCGTGCTGGCGCTGCTCGGCCTCGACCACGAGCGGCTGACGTTCCGCCACGCCGGCCGCGACTTCCGCCTCACCGACGTGCACGGCCGCGTCGTGCGGGAGCTGTTCGCGTGATCGGATGACTGGTCCGCATATCGTCCCACTCGTTAGGCCGGGGCGCAAGCCCCGTCGGGCGTCGAAACCCCGACGGGGCTTGCGCCCCGGCCTAACGATGCACCCCGAGGCCGCGATGCCCCTTCGCCGCTCACTCGTCGCCGTCGGCGTCGTCGTCCTGCTGACGGCCGCCGGGCCGCTGCCGCGGAAGCACACCAACGTCGAGCGCCTCGCGCCGGAGCGCCTCGCCGCCGTGCGGGCGGACGTGGAGCGCCTCCGGGCGAAGCGCGTCGCCGTCCCCCCGCGGCCGGGGCTGACGGACTTCAAGTGCATCCTCCACGCCCACGCCGAGGACTCGACGCACACCGGCGGCACGCTGCCGGAGATGCTGGCCGACGCGAAGAAGGCGGGCGTCCACGCCGTCCTCCTCACCGACCACTACCGCCCGCCGGCCGACTTCATCGACGGCCGCTGGCGCGGCCTCAAGGACGGCGTCCTGTTCATCCCCGGGTCCGAGGCCCGCGGGTTCCTGCTGTACCCCACCAAGTCGATCCTCTCCCGCATGGAGCTGAAGGGCTCCGACTTCATCGACACGGTCACCGCCGACGACGGGATGATCTTCCTGTCGCACGTCGAGGAGCGGCGGGACCACCCGGTGGACGGCCTGACCGGGCTCGAAATCTATAACCGCCACTGGGACGCGAAGCGCGACCCGCTGTCGATCGTCTCGCTCGCGCTGATGCTCACCGACCCGCGGCAGGTCGCCGCGCTGGAGAAGAGTCTGCGGCAGTTCCCCGACGAGGTGCTGGCGTTCCAGTGCGACTACCCCACGGTGTACCTCGACAAGTGGGACGAGGGGACGAAGCGGCGGCGGCTCACGGGCGTCGCCGCGAACGACTGCCACCACAACCAAATCTTCCTCGTGAAGATGGTGGACGCGGACACGGTGCTCGTGGGCACCAACGTGGACGCGGACGACAAGATGCGGCGCGTGACGGCCGCGCTGCGGCCCGGCGTCCGCGAGATGACGCGCGGCCGGAAGGCGGGCGACGTGCTCGCGCGGCTCGACTTCGACCCGTACTACCGCTCGTTCCGCAACTCGAGCACGCACGTCCTGGCGCCGCGACTCGACGAGGCCGCGGTCCGGGCTGCGCTCCAGGCGGGCCACGCCTACGTGTCGCACGACTGGATGGGCGACCCGACCGGCTTCCGCTTCGAGGCGGCGGGCTCCGGGCGCGCCGAGATGGGCGACGAGGTGCGCCTCGCCGCCGGCCTGAAGCTCGCCGCGCGGCTGCCGCAGCCGGCGTGCGTCCGGCTGTTGCGCCACGGCCGCGAGGTGGCACGGGCGGATGACGCGGCCGCGTTCGAGTACACGCCGACGGAGCCGGGCGCCTACCGGCTGGAGGCGTGGCTCCGCCTCGACGACGAGTGGCGGCCGTGGCTGTACTCGAACCCGATCTACGTGCGCTGACGGCACCCCGGCCCGCGGGCACGCCCGTCAGTGTGGCCCGTCGAACCGGGCGACGACGGCGGTCACGTTGTCCTTCCCCCCGTTCCGGTTGGCCTCATCGACCAGCCGCCGGCACGCCGCCTCGGGGTCCGCTTCGGCGGCCAGAACGGCCGCGATCGCCTCGTCCGCGACCATGTCCGTCAGCCCGTCCGAGCAGAGCAGCAGCGCGTCGCCGGCGTGCAGGTCGAGCAGGTGGACCTCCGCCCGCACCCCCGGTTCCGTCCCGCCCAACAGGTTGGTAACCACGTGCCGCCAGGGGTGGTGGTCCTGCTCGGCCCGGGTCAACAGCCCGGACCGGGCCAGGTCGGCGACGATTGTGTGGTCGGACGTCAACTGCCGGAGGGTGTCGCCGGAGTACAGGTAGCAGCGGCTGTCGCCGGCGTGGGCGACGAACAGCCGCCGGCCGGCGGCGAGGGCCAGCGTGAGCGTCGTCCCCATGCCCCGCCACTCCGGGTGCCGGCCGGCGGCGTCGAACAGGCGGGCGTCGGCCCGCCGCAGCGCCGCCTGGAGCTCCTGGAGGGCGGCCTGCCCGTCCCCGGACGGGGCGGCGGCGACGCGGCGGAACGTGTTCAGCAGGAACTCCTCGACGGACGCGGCGCCGAGCTGGCTGGCCACGTCCCCGGCCTCGTTCCCGCCGACCCCGTCGGCCACCAGGAACACGTACCCGCGGTGCCGGCTGTGGGTCTCGTCCGGCTGCGAGAGGTTCGTGTGGCGGACGATCAGGGTGCGGGCCAGCTCGCCCACCAGGAACACGTCCTCGTTGTTCGGCCGCACCCGGCCGGGGTCGGTCAGGCCGAAGCTGCGGACGGCGAGGGGCGGGAGTTCGGGTGAAGCGGTCGCGGACATGGGAGACCTCGGACAGCCCGGTTCAGGTTTTCGGAAGCACGTCGAGGGTCCGCTTCGGCCCCGCCGCCGGCGGGGCGGGCGGGGGTGGGGTCCAGCCGACGAACCGCGAGAACGTGTTGGTCTTGAGGAACGCCACCATCTGCTCGCGGACCCGGAGCATGTCGAAGTGGAGCGGGCAGTGCGGGCCGGTGCCGCAGTAGTCCGGGCCGAACGGGCAGCTCACGTTCTCCTCGGTCCGCTCGAACAGGCACACCACGTCGTACTGCGTCACGCCCTCCGGCGGGCGGGCGAGCCAGTACCCGCCGCCGGGGCCGGGCGAGCCGTTCACGATCCCGGCCTGCGACAGGATGGTGAGTACCTTGGCGACCACCGGCTGCGGCAGGTGCCGGTTTCCGGCGACGTCGGCCGAGTTCAGCTTCACCCGCTTGGCCGGGTCGTACACCTCGGCCAGCCGGCTGACGGCGGCGATGGCGGTCTGGGCGGTCTTGCCGTAGGGGGTCATGGCGTACTCGTTGGGGCGCGGGGCGGCACCGCCCCGCGGGCGGCTACTTCGGTTCGGTCGCCGCCACGCCCTTCTCGTACCGGGTGTACACGTACACCGGCACGGGGGAGTCCCCCAGGTGCTTGCGGACGAGGGGGAACACGACCTCCCACGCCAGCCCGCCCACGCCGGTGGCCAGCCGGGGCAGGGCCAGGCTCGCGACCTCGCCCGTATCCAACTCGTGCCGCAGCCGCTTCAGGCAGTGGTTGACGGTCGCCTCGGTGGCCGGGCCGGGCTGCCCGCCGCGGCCGGTCTCGTCGTCCTGGGTCATCAGGCAGAAGACCCGCACGCCGCCCGCCCCGCCCCACTCCCAGATCTCCCCGGGCTTCGGGTGGCACTGGTGGGCGTAGTGGCGGAAGTCCTTCGCCATCGCCGGGTACTTCTCCCGGAGGGTGAGGGCCAGCCCGTGGGTGAAGTGGTCGCCGGGGGCGACCCCGTGGGCGATCGCCTGGGCCGTCGTCAGCAGGATGTCGCCGTGAACTTCGTGGATCATGGTCCTCTCCTTATTCGGCGGTACGGGCCCCGGCCGCGACGGCCGGGCGGGCGGACAGCTGGTCGGTGAACACCGCCACGGACACCGTCAGCATCGCGGTCAGCAGCAGCAGGCCGAACGCCCAGATCCCCGCCGTCACCTTCCACTCGGTGGCACTCGGCGCGTACTCGACCGCCTCGTGCATGTCGTGGTCGTGGTACAGGTAGGCCGGGATCACCATCATCACCCCGCCGGCCGCCAGCCCGACGCAGAAGGTGAAGTTGGCGATGTACAGCCCCCAGCTGACGTGGTCGGACATGTTCGTGCGGGCCATCCCGTCCCGGACCTGCACCGCCCAGGCGTTCGCCCCGACCAGCGCCACGGCGGTGAGCACCAGCATCCAGGCGTAGAACGGCCACCCGCCGTCGGTCGCCACGTGGAGCGACCGGCGGAGGAAGCGGGCGTACGTCACGCCGTGCGGGGCTGGCACCCGACTACCCTCCTTGAACCGACCGGTCACGCGGGCTGCAACACCCGCTTCAGGTCGGCCTTCGCGTCGCTGCCGACGAGCCGCAGGTCGAACTTCTCCTGCAACACCTTGAACACGTTCGGGGTGATGAACGCCGGCGGGTTCGGCCCGAGGTTGATCCCCTTCACGCCGAGCGCGAGCAGGGTGAGGAGCACCGCCACCGCCTTCTGCTCGAACCACGAGATCACGAGCGTCAGCGGCAGGTCGTTCACCGTGCAGTCGAACGCCTTCGCCAGCGCCACCGCCACGCTGATCGCCCCGTAGGCGTCGTTGCACTGGCCCATGTCCATCAGCCGCGGCAGCCCGAGGTGCTTGCCGTAGTCGTGGGCGTTGATGCGGAACTTCCCGCACCCGAGCGTCAGGATGAACGAGTCCGCCGGGGTGGCCTCGGCGTAGTCGCTGAAGTAGTTCCGGCCGGGCTCGTACCCGTCGCACCCGCCGATCACGAAGAACCGGCTGATCTTCCCGGCCTTCACCGCGTCCACGATGGTGGCGGCGGCGTCCAGCAGGACCGTCCGGTGGTAGCCGACCTCGTGCACCCCGTCCACCCGCCTGGGGAGCGGCCCGCACTGCTTCGCCTTGGCGATGACCGGGGCGAAGTCGTTCCCCGGGATGCGGGTGCCGCCGGGCACGGCGGTGAACCGGGTGGTGAAGATGCGGTCGGCGTAGGCCGCGTGCGGGATGAGGATGCAGTTGGTGGTGGCGACGACCGGCCCGCCGAACGCCGGGAACTCGCCCCGCTGCTTCTGCCACGGCCCGCCGAAGTGCCCGGCCAGGTTCGGGTGCTCCCGCAGCTTCGGGTACATGTGCGCCGGCAGCATCTCGCCGTGCGTGTACACGTTCACGTCCGTGCCCTCGCACTGCCGGAGCAGGTCCCACAGGTCCACGAGGTCGTGCCCGGTCATCAGGATGCCGGGGCCGGCCTTGGTGCCGACGGTGACCACCGCCGGGGACGGGGCGCCGAACGCCTCGACGTGCCCGGCGTCGAGCAGTTCCATCACGCGGAAGTTCTTCCGCCCGAGCTCCATCGCGATCTCGAACAGCGTGGGGACGTCGAAGTTCACGTTGGTCATCGTGGCGAACAGCGCCTCCTCGATGAACGCCGACACGGCCTCGTCGTGCTTACCCAGCCGGCGGGCGTGGTTGGCGTAGGCCGCCATCCCCTTCAGCCCGTACAGGATCGTCTCCTGGAGGCTCTGGACGTCGGCGTCCTTGCCGCAGATGCCGGGGCTGTGGTTGCACCCCGTGCCGCCCATCGTCTGCTCGCACTGGTTGCAGAACATCGGGAGCGTCGTGGACATCGTGGCACCTGTGTGGAGAGGTCGCCGGGGTGGGGTGGAGTGCCGCACGGCCCCGGCCGCCGCGCGGCAGCCGGGTTACTTGTCGAAGAAGTAGTAGAAGCGGGGCTTCGTCCCGAGCTCCTCCTTGAGGACGAACGTCTTCTCCCAGTTGAACCGGCGGGCGTGGGGCACCCCTTCTCGTCGACCGTGTCGGTCGGCACCACGGGCGGGCCGTGCAGGGTTCGGACCACGACCGGGTGGCGGGTCGGCGGCCGGGGCCGAGACGGGCCGCCCGCAACCGGCCGCGAGCCCGACCGCGAGCCGCGCGGGTTGGTCGAGTTGGGGACGGGCGATCGTCACCGGTCGGACCCTCCACGGGAGTGACGCCGATAACCTACCCGGGGCATCTGGAGAAATCAAGAACTAGAATTCTTTTATTCTTGAATCCCCCCGTGACGCGGTTTCGTACCCTCGTCGAGCTTCAGCGGAGGACGGCCGTGCATACCAGCGGACTGGTGCTGACCCTCCCCGGCGCCCCCGCCCGGCGGGCTGGCGTACCCCGTCCTGTCGTGGACGCCCTGGAGCTGGCGGTGGCCCGCCGCCGCCCCGGGGTCGGGCTGCTCGCGCACTCGGACCGCGGGAGCCAGTACGCGAGCGAGCACTTCCGACGCGTCCTCGCCGGGGCCGGGATCGTGTGCAGCATGAGCGGGGTGGGGCAGTGCTGGGAAACGCCCCGGTCGAGAGCTTCTTCGGCCGGCTGAAGTGCGAGGTCGGGATCGCGCCGGGGGGCGATGTTCGCCACCCGGGAGGACGCCCAGGCCATGAGCTTCCATGACCTGGAAGTGTTCGACTACCGCGTCCGCCACCACTCCGCCCTGGGGTTCGTCTCCCCGGAGGAGTTCGAGCGGGCGTACCACCAGACCCACCGTTAACTTCGACTCCACTTTTCTTGGGGAAGATCACGAGGTCGGCTTCGCCGGAGACCGGAAGTGACCCAGCCGACGTTTGCCGACGGCCCGCCGGTGCCGCTGATGGTCGAGGGGCTGATCGACCCGCCGACGCTGGCGCGGCTGTTCGCCGACCTCGAATCCGCCGCGACCGGGCCGAGCGCCCGGGAGAAGGGCGGGCCGGGCGCGTTCGCCGGGGCGGGCGAGACCCCGCCGGCCGCGGCGCTGGAACGGCTGCTCGCCGGCACCGCCCGGGCGGTCCAGCTCCGCTACCGGTTCGACGGTCACGACTGGACCGACACCGTGACGGCCGCGGCAGGCGGGTTTCGCGTCGTCCGCTGTCGCCACGAGTAACCGCCGAACGGGTGTGCCGGTGACACGAGAGCGGCTCGTGCGGCCGTCGGACGCGCGGCTCGGTATCCTGCCGGAGGCCGCGGTCGGGCCCGGGCGTGCGTCACACCTCCCCGAACCGGGTCCGACCTCGTTCGGGTACGACCGGCGGCCCGGCCGGCCCGTCGGGCGCGGGGGCGGCATGAGCAAGCGGCACGTCCTGCGGTTCGAGTCGAAGCGCGACGCCCTGTTGCCCCGGCCGGCGTTCGCCCGCCGGGTGGCCCGGAACTTCGTGGTCGCGTGCGCCCTCGTGGGCATCTCGCTCCTGGGCGGGATGATGGGCTACCACCTGACCGAAGGCATGGGGTGGGTCGACGCGTTCGCCAACGCGTCCATGATCCTCTCCGGGATGGGGCCGCTGGAACCGCTCAAGACGCCGGGCGGGAAGCTGTTCGCCGGGGCCTACGCCCTGTACAGCGGGCTCGTTCTGGTGATGGCTTCGGGGGTCGTCCTGGCCCCGATCGTCCACCGCATGTTCCACCGCTTCCACCTCGAGGAGGAGGGCGGGGAAGGGTAGGCGACCCGGTGCCCCGGGTCGCTCGTCGGCCCCGCCACTACTCGGGCGGCCCGGGCTGCGGCGCCGGCCGTGAGCCGGGACCCGCACCCGGTCCGGTCGGCGGCACGGGCCAGGCTTCTTCGAGCAGGAGGCCCGAAATCTCGCCGGCCGCCCGCCACGCCTCGCCGAGCGACCGGTTGAGTTCGAGCCGCGCCTCGGCCACGGCCCGCTGGGCCTGGATCACCCGCAGGTACTCGAACTGGCCGCCGCGGAACGCCTCCATCGACAGCTTGTACGTCTCCTCCGCCCGCGGCACGATCCGCGTGCGGTAGTTTTCGGCCCGCGCGCGGGCGGCCGCGTAGCCGCGGAACGCCGCCGCCAGCCGGTCGGCCAGGTCGTTCTCCACCCGGCCGACGTTCTGCACCGCCATCCCCAGCTCGGCCCGCGCGGCGCGGACGTTCCCCTGGTTCCGGTTCCACACCGGGATGGGGGCCGACAGCCCCACCGCCCCGTCGTGCGACTTGTTCTCGTACTGGCGGATGTACGCACCGGTGAGCGCCACGTTCGGGATCACCTGCGCCTCGGCCGCCCGGATCGCGGCCTGGGCACGCTCCACGCCCACGCGCGCCGACCGGGCCTGCGGGTGGTACGCGAGCAGCACCTCGCGGGCGGCGTCGAGGTCGTAGGCCGGCGGCGCGTCGAACGGGCCGGTCAGCCGGCCGACCGGGAGGCGCGGGTCGCCGGCCGCCGCCGCCAGCCGCTGGTAGGCGGCGGGCAACTCGCGCTCCACTGCGCGGGCCTCCGCCCGGTAGCGCTCCAGCTCGACCTCCAGCTGCACGAGGTCGAGCCGGGCGACGCGCTCGGCCGCGAGCAGGGCCTTCCCCTGCTCGACGCCCTGCTCGGCAAGCCGGACCAGCTCGGCGAGGATCTCCCGCCGCTGCTGGAGGGCGTAGGCGTCGTAGAACTCCGAGCGGACCGAGCCGATCACCGCGAACCGCTCGGCCAGCACATCGAGCGCCGCCTGGTCCACCTCCCGGCCGGCGACCGCCTGGGCGAGCGTCAGCTTCCGGCCGGTGACGATCGGCTGCGTGACGCGCGGGGCGGTGACGATGCCGCCGGGGCCGGTGCGGTCGCCGATCTCGTCCCACGCCAGGGCGAGCTCCGGGTTCGGGTACAGCCCGACCTGGACGTACCGCCCCTGCGCCGCGTCCACCGCGATCGCGGCGCGCGCGACCCGCGGGTTCCGGTCGATCGCGAACCGGACGAGGTCGTCGAGCCCGAACACGGCCGGCACCGCCGCGGCGGGCGGGGCCTGGGCCTCGGTCGTCTCGTGACTCACCGGCTGAATCGTGGCGGGGTCGCGCGGGAGGGCCGAGAGGGGCGGCGGGGCGGGAATCGGCGTCGGGCGCCACGGCTCGGGCGTCGCGCACCCGGCCGCCAGCGCCACGCCGAGCCCGGCCGCCGGCACTCCGAGCCGCGTCGCCCACCGTCGCACCTGCATCAACCCCCCCGGGTCCGGACCTACGATCCGCTCATCCCTCATGATCGGCCTCCCTGCCGAGTGAACTTGATCGAACGCCTGTAGTCGCGGGTTCAGGACTCCGCCGCGCCTGCACCCTCGGTCGGGTCGAACCAGCGGTACACGGCGGGGATCACGAACAGCGTCAGGAGCGTGGACGTGACCAGCCCGCCGATCACGACCGTGGCGAGCGGCCGCTGCACCTCCGCCCCGGAGCTGGACGACACGGCCATCGGGATGAACCCGAGCGTCGCCACCAGCGCGGTCATCAGCACCGGCCGCAGCCGCATCATGGCGCCGTCGAACGCGGCGGCCGCGGGGTCGCGGCCGGCCTTGCGCAGGTCCACGATGTAGGTCACGAGCACCACGCCGTTGAGCACCGCGACGCCGAACAGTGCGATGAACCCGACGCCCGCCGAGATGGAGAACGGCAGCCCGCGCAGCCACAGCGCGAACACGCCGCCGGTCGCCGCCAGCGGCACGTTCAGGAAGATGAGGAGCGCCAGCTTCGACGAGTTGAACGTCGAGTGGAGCAGGACGAAGATCATCACCAACGCCACCGGCACCGCGACGGCCAGGCGGGCGCTCGCCTCCTGGAGGTTCTTGAACGTGCCGCCCCACGCCAGCGTGTAGCCGGTCGGCAGGGCCACCTCGCGGTCCACGGCGGCGCGGGCCTCGCCGACGAACCCGGCCAGGTCGCGGCCGCGGACGTTGCACTGGATCACGATCCGCCGGCGGATGGCGTCGCGGCTGATCTGCGCCGGCCCCTCCTCCAGCTTCAGCGTCGCCAGCTGTTCCAGCGGCACCGGGCGGCCGGCCTTGTCGGCGACGCGGATCTGGCGGACGGCCTCCAGCCGGTCGCGCCAGTCGGGGCCGAGGCGGACCTGCACCGGGAACCGCCGCTGCCCCTCGTACACCTGCCCGACCTCCTTCCCGCCGATCACGGCCACGGCGTCGAGCACGTCGCGCACGTTCACCCCGTGCCGCGCCACCGCCGCCCGGTCCGCCACCACCCGCAGCACCGGCAGCCCGCCGGTCTGCTCGACCGACACGTCCGCCGCGCCGGGGACGCGCGACAGCACCTTGGAAATGTCTTCCGCCTTCGCCCGGAGCAGGTCGAGGTCGTCGCCGTACAGGCTGATCCCCACGTCCGACTTCACCCCGGCGACCAGCTCGGCGACGCGGAGCTCGATCGGCTGCGAGAAGCTGTAGGCGTTCGCCGGCACCTCCGCCTCCAGCGCCGCCTCCATCGCCTCCACCAGCTCCTCCTTGTTCGCGAACCGCCACTCGGCGTGCGGCTTCAGCGTGACCATGATGTCGGTCAGGTTCACCGGCATCGGGTCGTTGGCGATCTCGGGCCGGCCGGTCTTGCACACCACCGACTCGATCTCCGGGAACTTCAGCAGGCACTTCTCGATCTTCGTGGTCATCGCCACCGAGGTTTCGAGCGACACGCTCGGCAGCCGCACGGCCTGGATTGCGATGGAGCCCTCGTCGAGCTTGGGGATGAACACCGCCCCGAGCTGGGTGGCGACCACCACGCTCACGCCGAACGCGACCGCGGCCGCGCCGAACGTCAGCGCCGGGGCCGCGACGGCGGCCCGTAGCAGCGGCCGGTACACGGCCTTCGCCCAGCGGACGAGGAACGGCTCGGTCTCGCTCACGCCGCGGAGGAAGATGGACGCCAGCACCGGCATCAGCGTCAGCGCCAGCACCAGCGACGTGAGGAGGGCGAAGATCACCGTCAGCGCCATCGGCCGGAACATCTTCCCTTCGAGGCCGCGGAGCGACAGGATCGGCAGGTACACGAGCAGGATGATGCCGACGCCGAAGACGACCGGCCGGGCCACCTCGCGGCAGGCGTCGCGGACCACCTCGACCGGCGCGCGGTCGGCCTTGTGCTCGTGGCGGTGCTCGGCGACGCGGCGGACCACGTTCTCGATCAGCACCACCGACCCGTCCACGATCAGGCCGAAGTCGATCGCCCCGAGGCTCATCAGGTTGCCGCTCAGGCCGGCGTACAGCATCCCGACGAACGCCCCGAGCATCGACAGCGGCACCGCCAGCGCCACCACCAGCCCGGCCCGCAGGCTGCCGAGGAGCACCAGGAGCACGACCACCACCAGCACGCCGCCCTCGATCAGGTTCTTCGTCAGCGTGTTCACCGTCCGCTCGACCAGCTCGGTGCGGTCGTAGAACGGCGCGACCTCGACGCCGGGCGGGAGGGTCCGCTCGATTTCGGCCATCTTCTCCTTCACGCGGTGCACCACGGCCCGCGAGTTCTCCCCGGCCAGGAGCATGACGATGCCGACGACGCCCTCGCCCTTGCCGTCGCGGGTCACCGCCCCCTGCCGGATCACCGGCGCGAACGTGACCGTCGCCACCTGCCCGAGGTACACCGGGGTGCCGTCGGCCCGGGTGTCGAGGACGATCTTCTCGATGTCGGCCGGCGACCGCACCAGCCCCTCGCCGCGGACGATCCGCTGCTCGTCCGAGTGGAGGATGAGGTAGCCGCCGCCCTCGTTCGCGTTGTTCTGCTGGAGCGCCTCCACCACCTGCGTAATGGACACGCGGAAGTCGTGGAGCTGCCGCGGGTCGATCCGCACCTCGTAGGCGCGGAGCTCGCCGCCGCTGGTGTTCACCTCGATCACCCCCGGCACGCTCCGCAGCTGGTAGGCGATCTGCCAGTCGAGCACCTCGCGGAGCTCCATCAGCGTGTGCTTGTGGCCGGGTTTGGAGCGGACCTCGAACTGGTAGATCTCGCCGAGCCCGGTCGCGATCGGCCCCATCTGCGGGGTCGGCACGCCGGCCGGGATCCGCTCGCGGGCCTGCCCGAGCCGCTCCCCCACCATCTGCCGCGCCCAGTAGATGTCGGTCCCCTCCTCGAACACGACGGTGACGACGGACAGGCCGAACTGCGAGACGGAGCGGATCTCCTCGACGCGGGGCATGCCGCTCATCGCCGCCTCGACCGGGCCGGTGATGAACTGCTCGACCTCCAGCGGGCCGAGGGCCGGGGCGGTGGTCATCACCTGCACCTGGACGTTGGTCACGTCCGGCACGGCGTCCACGGGGAGTTTGGTCATGGCCCAGAACCCGCCGCCGGCCAGCAGCAGCGAGCCGAGGATCACGAGGAAGCGGTTCGCCAGGGCGAAGTCGATGAGGCGGGTCACGGGGTGACCTCCGTGGGTGAGGGGTCAGTCCCCGGCCAGCTGGTCGCGGTACAGCTCCGACTTCAGCACGAACCCGCCGGCGACGGCGATCACGTCGCCCGGCTTCAGCCCCGACTTGATCTCCACGCGGTCGCCGGCCTCGCGGCCGAGTTGCACGTCGGCGCGGCGGAACTCGTCGCTGCCGTGGAGGACGAACACGAACGTCCCGCCCTGGTGCCGCTGCACGGCGGCGGCGGGGACGTGGACGACCGGCGCCGCGTCGCCGCGCGGCAGCCCGACCTCGACGTACATCCCCGGCTTCAAGGCGCGGTCCGGGTTCGGGGCCGCGGCCGACACGGTGACGGCCCGGGAGGCGCGGTCCACCAGGTCGCCGGCGTAGAACACCGTCGCCGGCCGCTCGGCGACGCCGGCTGCCGGGGCGCGGAACGGCACCGCGCGCCCGGCCAGCCCGCGGAGCAGCGGCAGGTCGGCCTCGAAGGCGTCGGCCTGCACCCACACCGCCGACAGGTCGGCGACCTGGAACAGCTGGAACTGCGCCGACACCCGCTCCGACAGGACCGCGTGCTTCTCCACCACCGTCCCGGCGAACGGCGCCACGACCTCGTACCGCGCCGCGGCCCGCCCCTCCGCCACCGGGTCCATCCGCTCGATCTGGTCGGCCGTGTAGCCGAGGGTCAGGAGGCGGGTGCGGGCGATGTCGTGGGCGGCGGCCGCCTCCTTCAGCTTCAGGTCGGCGGTCCGGGCCTGCTGGCGGGCCTGGAACCGGAACTCCTCCCGCAACCCCTGGAGCGCGGCCTCGGCCGCGTCGTAGTCCGCCTCCGTCTTGCGGCGGGTGATGCCGGGGATCGCCCCGCTGCTCGCCTGGTCCGAGGCGAGCTGGGCCTTGAGCTGGTTCCGGCCGGTGTACGCGGCCATCAGTTGCTGCCGGCGGTCGCCGACGGGGCGGTCCTTGAACGCCGCGTCGATCTCGGCCACGGCCTTCCCCGCGGCGACGGCGGCGACCAGCTCCTCGGTGTTGGCGGCGGACGTCCGAGCCCACGCCTCGCGCTCCTTCTCGGCGGCCAGCGCCACCCGGGTGGTGACGAGGTCGAGCTTGGCCTGGCTCACCTCCCGGCTGTCGAGCACGGCGAGGACCTGCCCGGCGGCCACGTCCTGCCCGAGCCGGGCGCGGACCTCGCGGACGATCCCCTCGACCGGCGGCGACACGTGCGCCACCCGGTCGTCGTTCAGCACCACCCGGCCGGTCCGCCAGGCGTGGTCGGCCAGCGGGGTCGCGGCGACGGCCTCGGTGCGGACGCCGGCGGCCTCCCACCGGTCGCGGGCCAGGCGGACCGCGGTCGGGTCGGCGTCGGCCGTCGGTGCCGAAGCCGGGGCGGGCGACGGCGCGACCGGCGGGGTCAGCGCGCGGGTGCCGGCGACGCCCAGCGCGGCGCCGAGCGGCAGGAGGAGGAAGGCGGCGAGCCGGCGGACGAACGGTCGCTTCGGCCGTGGTCCGGCCGGTGGCGGCGGGGCTGCGACGGACATGGTCCGCTCCCGGGGAATGGGTGGTCGCGGGCACGAAGGCCCGGCAGGTGTGGGTGACGGAGGCGGGGTAGCCGGAGGGGCTACGAGAGGAGGACGCCGGTGCGGGCGTGGGTGACGAGCGGGCAGGCGCTGGCGGGGCAGAGCGGCGCGGCCCGGGCGACCCGTGCGGACACGCCGGCCGGCGCAAAGACTGGCACCAGGGACGGGAGCTCGGCAGCGGCGGCGGCGGGCGACTCCGCATCGGCCACGGCCAACGTGCCGGCCGCCGAGCTCGACCCGGCGGACGTGTCGCCGTCGGCCGGGACGCCGGTCGGGCCGAACTCGATCCCGAGGAGGACGAGGTGGCGGTGGTCGTGCGGGAGCGACTCGGGCCCGGGCGTGCCGGGAATGACGGCCCACCCGAGCCCGTGCGAGTGGGCCTGGGCGGCGGCGTGACGGTGCCCGACCGCCGTCCCGGTGAGGACGACGACGAGCCAGCACGCCAGCAGGGCTCGCCCCGGATACGCCATATGACGGGTGCTACGGTTTCGGTCGGTACGACAGTAGTATACCGCGTCGGGCGGTGGAATGAACCCGAAACGCCAGCGGCACGGGTTCGGGCGGCGCCCCGTGACCGGAGAGCGCCGTGTCGAGGTGCTTACCGAACTGCCCCGTCGCCCCAGTGACGACCTGAGCTCGGCGCTTGCCAGGCGGGTGAGCCCCGCCCCAGGTAGGTTCGGGCCGCGCACAGCCCGCTCCGGCGCCACGCTCCCGACTCGAAGGAGGCACCCGTGAAGAGGATCCTCGGCCTGCTCGCGATGCTCCTCGGCGGAGTCGGCGTGGTGCTGCTCGTCGCCGGCGGGGTCGCGGCCTGGCGGGTGGCGGGCGTCGTCGTCGATCGCACCGACCGGGCCGCGGCCCGGGGGTCCGGGCGGCTCGTCAACGTCGAGGGCCGGTTGACCCGGCTGGAAGGCCGGGTCAAGGACCTGACGGTGGACGTGGAGGTGGTCCGCTCGGCCGGCGCACGCCTCGCCGGTAAGCTCGTCGGGGAGGCGATCGCCCGGACGGACTTCGAACCGCTCCTCGACCGCCTGGACCGCTCGCTCTCGAAGGCGGAGGAGTGGGGGGAGACGCTGGACGTGATCACGCGGTTGGTCGAAGACGTGGCGGACCTCTCGGCGCAGTTCGACGGCGCGCCGGAGCGGGCGGAGCAGTTGAGGCGCGTCGCCGCGGCGCTCGACGAGGCCGCCGCGGTGCTCGCCGGCGTCCGTGCGGAACTGGCCGATTTCCGCACCCGCAATGCCGCCCCGGACCCCCGCAAGCTGGCCGACCTCGCCGCGCGCACCCGCGCGCCGCTCGAGCGACTGGCCGGCGGCATCGCCGCGGTCCGCCAGCACTCCGCCGACGCGCGCGGCGAGCTGGAGGCGTTCCGCGGGAACGTCCACTTCTGGTCGAGGGCGGTGGCCACGGCCATGAGCGTCGTGGTCGTGTGGCTCGGGCTGGGCCAGGTGTGCCTCGTCGGCTGGGGCTGGAAGCGGGTGCGACTGTCACCACGGCGTGCCAGCGCGCCGGGGGCGGCCGGGTAACGCCGCCGACGGACAGGACCGGCTGCCGCTCCGCGGCAAGAGGGATGTCGTGTGTGGGGACGGGCGGACGAACCGGACCCGGCGGGAGGCGATGGTCCGTTTCCCGCACAGCAAGGAGCGGGCCGACCAAGGCGTGGTCGGGCGGCCGGCGCACCCGGCCGACAAGACGTGATGGCACTCGTACCGGTGGCGGCCGGCGGGTGTCAGACACGCAGAATCTTCGCGCCCGGGCCGGGCCGGATCGATAAAGTTTGAACCGGAGCCGGTCGTCAAATCCTACTCTCCGTCGGTTGCTCCGCGCGGCGATCGTCTGGCCGATCCGCGCCGAGGAGCCCCGCCGACCGACCGGTTCGCCGGGGCGCCCGCCCCACCCCCACCGCACACCCGGAGCTAGCATGTCGAACCCCAACGCGCACCACCACAAGCACCGCCGCCCCGAGCCGCACCACACCACCGGCGGCGGCAAGCCGAAGCCCCGCGTCCACCCGGCGCTGTGGTACGGCATCGGCGTCGCGCTCACGGCCGCCGTCATCGTCGTGTGGGTTCTGTTCAACTAGCCGACTGGGCCGGTCACGCGCCTGCCGCGTTGAGGCGCGGTCCGGTGCGTGACAGTTCCTTTACCTGCAACTGGGAGACGGTGATGCCGCGGACCGTGACGGCAGCACTCGCCGGGTGCCTGATCCTCGCCGGCGTCGGCCCGGCCCAGCCGCCCGGTGCGGCGGCCGAGGACAAGCAAGTCGTGACGACCAAGCCGGGGAAGTCGAACCCGGCCGCGGCCGTCAAGTTCCGCCAGCAACTCGCCCTCCCGTACCCGAGCCTCTCGACCCTCGGGTCGCGCATCGACGCCGCCCGCCGGGCCGGCGATCCGGTCGCGCTGGGCCACGCGGCGGCCGAACTGAAGGTGTCCGAGCAGGTGGCCGGCAAGACGGCCTCGCTCACCTCCCAGGCGATCATGAAGGAGGCCGCGGAACTCGCCGCCCTCCGCCGCCAGGCCGCCGAGATGAAGGCGGTGCTCCAGATGTCGAACCAGGTCACAGTGGCCGAGCAGAACCTGGCCGAGTTGAAGCAGCAGCTGGCGATCAACGAGGGGATCAAACAGGGCATCCAGAAGTACGAGGAGCCGAAGAAGGGGCCGCGCACGGTGGTCGTGAACAACTACACGACGCAGTACATCGACGTCCAGGTGAACGGCTACCTCCGCGGGCAGGTGCTCCCGGGATCGACCCGGGCGATCACCATCGACCAGATGTGGAACCCGATCATCCTGAAGGGCTGGGGCGACTCGGACGAGACGACGTTCGGCCCGGTCGTGCTCCAGGGCCGGTTCACGACGTACACCTGGAACATCAACGGCGACGACGCCATTCCCAACACCCCGTGAGCCGCGACTGACGACCGTGCCGCTGAGGCACGGGTTCTCGACCCGCGCGACCCGGGTGCTGAAGAGCGGCCGGGCTCCGCGCCCGCCGTCAGCTTGTCCCGCGCGGTGACCTGAACTCACCCTCGGGCAAGGCATTTCATCACACCGCCGGCGACGCCGGCGACGTGATTGGGTATTACAGTTGAGCCGGGCGAGTCGGACAGTTTCAGCCCAATCGACGGCCCGCGACCGGAGCCGCGGCGCCCTCCGCAGGAACCGTTGATTCGACTACAGCCGCCTGGGCGCCAGCGACGCAACCTCGCCCGCGCGCGGGCGGAGATCGAACCGCTCGGACCGGGCTGATCCGCATCGACCAGCCCGCCTGTTCGAACCCGACGCCGCGCCCGGGGCGTCGCCCGCGGCCAGACCCATGGACCCCGTCGATTTGCTGAAAGGCAGGACCCGCATGCTCTCTCGATGCCTGGTCGCCGCCGCGCTGTTCGCGGCGAGTGGCGCCGCCGGCGGGCTGATCGCCTCCGGCCGGCTCGGGACGGCGCTCGCCCAGGAGCCGCCCGCCCAGGAGCCGCCCGGCACCGGCACCCCGAAGGTGCTGCCGCGGCCGGACTTCCAGTTCAAGGGGAAGGTCGGGAAGACCTACAAGGACTCCGACCCGCCGCAGTTCCCGCAGCCGGTGAAAGCGCCGAAGGGGGCGCCGAACGTCGTGCTCATCCTGCTCGATGACACCGGCTTCGGGCAGTACTCGACGTTCGGCGGCGGCATCCCGTCGCCCACGCTCGACCGCCTCGCGGCCGAGGGGCTGCGCTACACCCGGTTCCACACCACCGCCCTGTGCAGCCCGACGCGGGCGGCGCTCATCACCGGCCGCAACCACCACTCGGCGTCGTTCGGCTGCATCACGGAGGGCGCCACCGGGTACGATGGGTACACCTGCGTCCTGCCGCGCAGCTGCGGGTCGATCGGCGAGGTACTCCGGCAGAACGGGTACATGACGGCCTGGCTCGGCAAGAACCACAACACCCCGACCTGGGAGACGAGTTCGATCGGGCCGTTCGACCGCTGGGCCAACGGCCTCGGGTTCGACTACTTCTACGGGTTCAACGCCGGGGACTCGAACCAGTGGAACCCGGTCCTGTACGAGAACCGCAACCTCGTGCCGGCGAGCGCCGACCCGAACTACCACCTGACCGAGGACCTCGCCGACAAGGCCATCGCCTGGGCCCGCCGGTCCACGAGCATCTCGCCGGACAAGCCGTTCTTCCTGTACGTCGCGCCGGGGGCGAACCACGCCCCGCACCACGCCCCGAAGGAGTGGATCGACAAGTTCCGCGGGCAGTTCGACCAGGGCTGGGACGCCTACCGCGAGGCGACGCTGGCGCGGCAGATCAAGCTCGGCGTCGTCCCGCCGGGCACGCAGCTCACCGCCCGCAGCGAGGGGCTGCCGGCGTGGGACTCGCTCGCCCCCGACCAGAAGCGCGTGTACGCCCGCATGATGGAGGTGTTCGCCGGGTTCTCGGCGCACGTCGATCACCACATGGGCCGCGTCATCGACGAGGTGAAGAAGCTGCCCGGCGGCGACAACACCATCTTCCTCTACGTCGTCGGCGACAACGGCGCCAGCGCCGAGGGCGGGCTCGAAGGGAGCCTGAACGAGAACCTGTTCTTCAACGGCTTCCCGGAGCGGTGGCAGGCCGCCCTCCCTCACCTCGACGAGCTCGGCGGGCCGCGGTGGTTCAACCACTTCCCGGCCGCGTGGGCGCACGCCATGTCCACCCCGTTCCAGTGGACCAAGCAGGTCGCCAGCCACTTCGGCGGCACGCGCAACCCGATGATCGTCTCGTGGCCGGCGCGGATCCGCGACCGGGGCGGGCTGCGGACCCAGTTCCTCCACACCATCGACGTCGTGCCGACGCTGTACGAGGCCATCGGCATCACCCCGCCCACGATGCTGAACGGCATCGCCCAGCAGCCGATCGAGGGGGCGAGCTTCCTCGGCACGTTCGCCGACCGGAACGCCCCGGCGACGCGGCGGACGCAGTACTTCGAGATGTTCGTGAACCGCGGCATCTACCACGACGGGTGGATGGCGTCGAGCCGCAGCTTCGTGCCGTGGAACCCCATCCGCGGCGCCTTCGACCCGTTCGCCGCCAAGTGGGAGCTGTACAACCTGGAGCAGGACTTCTCGCAGGCGAACGACGTGGCCCCAAAGCACCCGGAGAAGGTGCGGGAGCTCGAGGGCCGATTCTGGCAGGAGGCGGAGCGCTACAAGGTTCTGCCGCTCGACTGGCGCGGCGTGGAGCGGCTCAGCGGCGAGTTGCAAGGCCGCCCGAACCTCGCCGGGAAGCGCGACAAGTACGTGTACTACCCCGGCCAGGTCGCGCTGCCGGAGGCCGCGTGCCCGCCGGTGCTGAACAAGTCGTTCTCGCTCACCGCGGACATCGAGGTGCCCGAGAAGGGGGCCGAGGGGATGGTGCTGACGCAGGGCGGGCTCACCGGCGGGTACGGCCTGTACCTGCGCGAGGGGAAGGCCCACTTCGTCTACAACATGCTCGCCACCGAGCGGTTCACGGTCACGTCGGACGAGCTGCCGCGGGGGCGGGTGTCGCTGGCGATGAACCTCGCCTACGAGGGTAAGGCCGGCGAGCGCGGGAAGGGCGCGACGGTGACGCTGACGGCCAACGGCAAGAAGGTCGGCGAGGGACGGCTGCCGCGGACGATCCCGCTCCAGGTCTCGCTCGGCGAGGGGATCGACGTCGGCCTGGACACGGGCTCGGCCGTGGACTTCACCTACCGCCTGCCGTTCCGCTACACCGGCCGCATCGAGCGGGTGACGATCGAGCCGAGGCCGTAGCCCCCGCGGCCGCGTGCGGGGCGGCCCGCACCCGCACGCGGCCCCCCGGGCGTCAGAACAGGAGCTGGAAGCGGAAGCCCGGGATGACCACGGTGTCGAGTCCGACGGTGCTCGGGCGCGCGACCTGGAGGTCGGTCGTGAACCGCGCCCACGGCGTCACCGCGAGGTTGTAGAAGACCTCGACCCCGTACTCGTCGCGCTGCGGCAGGACCGGCGCGGCCAGCGCCTTGAAGTTGTCGCTCAGCCCGAGGTAGAAGTACCCCACGCCGAACGTGTCGTAGGTCCGCCCGGGGATCGGGCTCCGCCCGCCGACGCCGCCGTTGGCGACGAACCGCATCGGGTTCGGGTTCCCGTCGGCGACGCCGAACTGCCCGAACACGCCCCAGTGCCGCTTCTCGTCCGCCGCGTCCACCCACACCGACTGGAAGAAGTTCGCGTACACCGACCACGACCCGGTCTCCTTCGGCGAGGCGTCGTCGTCGCGGACCAGTCGCAGGGGGATTTGCAGGTACGCCGCCGGGTCGAACGAGCGGTACCGCGCGTTGCTGTAGGTGCCGCCGAAGTTGTACCGCCCCGGGCGGCCGAGCGGCTCCACGTCGAACGTCAGGTCGGTGACGACGGTAACGCCGCGGACGAACAGGTCTTCGAGCCCCTTCGTGGACCGCTCCTCCGGGTCGAACACGGTGACGGCGAACAGCGGCTCGCCGTCCTTGAGGACCGCACCGCCGACGCCGGCCGCCGAGTACGGCACGGTCCGGCCGACGATCGGGTTGAACACCAGCGAGGTGTTCATGAACCCTTCCAGCCCGGGGCGGTTCGTGCCGAGCCCGGGGGCGTACCGGAAGCCGTACTCGTCGAGCGTGTTGATCTTCCCGGCGAACACGACCACCTCTTCGCTCAGCGCCTGGGTGAGCTTCAGCCCGGTGATCGAGCTGATCGAGCCCTCCGGCTCGGGGAAGCTGAGCGGGATGTTGGACGGCGCGATGAGCCCGTCGAGGGCGTTCACCGACCGGCCGTAGCGCGTCTCGGCGTGGAGGTTCAGGAGCCCGCCCTGCCACCAACCGAGCTTGCCGGTGTCGAGGTTGAACAGGTAGTCGAGCTTCCCGCCGAACTCGAACTGCTGCTCGCGCCCGCCGCTCGCCACGCCCTGGTAGAACTGCGTGGCGAACAGGTCGAACGTCAGCCCGCGGTCGGCGAGCGCCGACCGGTGCCCCCACCAGTCGCCGGTGGCGCGCAGTCGGGTGAGGGCGTCGCCGGCGTACGGATTCGACGGCACCGGGTCGGCGGCCGGGATCGCTTCGGTGACGGGTGCCGCCACCGCCGCCGGTTCCTGCGCGCACGCAGCCGACCCGCCGGCAAGTGCCAGCGCGACGGACAGGAGCGTTTCGAAGGGTCTGGGTGGCATGGCCGTCTTCCGGGTTCTGTCCGCGTGGGCGCTCGGGGACACACAGGCCGTAAGACCGCATCGGACGGCGTGGAGCGGCGGCTGACCCGATCGCGGAGGCGTCCGGGTCCGATTCCGAAAGTTGGGTAAGAGATGTCGGATGCACCGGTATTGCGGCGCCCACGCCTACCGGCGGGCGCCGGCGAGCTGCCGGTTGCCGGGCGGCAGGATCACGAGTCGGAAGTGCTGCGCCTCCTCGACGCCGGCCGTGGCCTCGACCCCGCCGACGGACACGGCCAGCGCCCCACGCACGCGGAACGTCTCCTCGGCGGCCGCGACCCGGCCGCGCGCCGCGTCGTACCGGATCACGCCGCCGGCCGCGTCCACCCGGAAGTCACCGCGGAGGACGCGAAACGGCAGCCCGCCGGCGGCGGTCGGCGGCCGGTACGTCAACTCGTGGGCGTACTCGACACGCTCCGCGCCGTCGCGCGGCCCGACGGCGGTGTAGCGGGTCCGCCCGGCCCAACTGCCGAGCGGCCCCCAACTGTGAACGAGCGGGCGGGTCCACGTCGCGCCCGCGGCGAGCGGCCGGTCCGGCTGGAAGAACGTGAGGCCCGCCATTTCCTTCCACCCGTCGGCGTCGAGGAGCGCCCACACGCGGAAGGTCTGGTCGCCGCGCGGGTCGTTGGCCTCCGCCACTCGCAGCGGGTCCGCCAGCCCCTTCAAGCCCGTCACCTCGCCGGTCGGGCCGACGGTCAAGTCGAACGTCGCCCCGCGCGCCGCCCGCAGGGCGGCTTCCAGTTCGCCGCGGGCGGCCGGGTCGGCGGAGACGAGCCGGGCCACCTCCACCCGCTGCCGGACGGTCAGCGTCCCGTCGGGCGCGACGGCCGTAACGGTGAGGCGCGAGGTGAAGGCGTACTCGGCGGCGCGCGGGGCGCCGGAGCCGAGGACGTGCAGCACCGACCGCCGCGAGACGGTCACCTCCTGGTCGAACGCCTCGCCGACCTGGTAGCGCCCCGCGACGGCGGGGGCCAGGACGCCGGCTCGTGCCGGCACCGGCGGTGCCGCCGGCGGCGGGTCGGCGGCGGGTGGTGGGGGCGGGTCAACCGGGCGCGGGGGAGGCGTGACCGCCTCGGGCGCACGGCCCGACGGGCGGGCGGGCGGCGTCACCGCGACGGGTTCGACGGCGGCGACGGGTCCGGTCGGGCGCGGGCGGATGAGGAGGGCGGTGGCGGCGCCGCCGGCGGCCGAAAGGACGCACAGCCCGGCCAGCACCAGCACGGGACCGGCCGCGCGGCGGGAGTGAGTGCGGCCGCACCCACGGCAGACGAACGTGCCCGCCGCGGACGGGAGTCGTTCCCCGCACCGACAGCGTCGCGCTCCGAACATCGCACTCCCCCGTCAGCCCCGCGGGCGTCCGTTCAGTCTACCCGAGCGTCGGGCCGCTGCGTACCGGACGGTTGGCGGGGGGCGGCGGACCGGGGTGATCAACCGTTAGGCCGGGGCGCGGCCCCGTCGGGTTCCCAGAACCCGACGGGGCTCGCCTCGGCCTAACGAGTTTGACGACAGCCGAAGTCGCATTCCGTCGGGGCTACGCCCGCACCACCTTCTCACGCCCCTCGCGCACGTTCCGGGTGGCGTTGCGGGTGTCGATCACCAGCCGGCTGTGCCGCACGATCTGTTCGTAGTCGTAGGCCGTGTGGTCGGTGGCGATCAGCACCGCGTCCTGGGCCGCCAGGTACTCGGGCGTGATCGCCTGACTCGCCATCGCCGGCAGCTGCGGCCAGTGCCGCATCCGCGGCAGCTCGGGCACGTGCGGGTCGTTGTACGTCACCCGCGCGCCCTTGCCGATGAGCCTGTCCAGCAGCTCGAACGACGGCGACTCGCGCGGGTCGTCCACGTCCTTCTTGTAGGCGACGCCGAGCATCGCCACCTTGCTCCCCTTCACGGCCTTGCCGGCGTCGTTCAGCGCGTCGGCCAGCTTCGACACCACGAACGCCGGCATCCCCGTGTTCACCTCGCCGGCCAGCTCGATGAAGCGGGTGTTGCAGCCGTACTTGCGGGCCACCCACGTCAAGTAGAATGGGTCCACCGGGATGCAGTGCCCGCCGAGGCCGGGGCCGGGGTAGAACGCCTGGAAGCCGAACGGCTTCGTCTTCGCGGCGTCGATCACCTCCCACACGTCGATGCCCATGCGGTCGTAGAGCACCTTCAGCTCGTTCACCAGCGCGATGTTCACGGCGCGGTACGTGTTCTCAAGAATCTTGCACGCCTCGGCCGTCTCCGGGCTGTTGACGCGCACCACCTGCGGCACCACCGCCGAGTACAGCGCGCACGCCGCGTCGCCGCTGCCGCGGTCGAGGCCGCCGACGACCTTCGGGATGTTGTTTACGGAGAACGTCGCGTTCCCCGGGTCCTCGCGCTCGGGGCTGAACGCCAGCAGGAAGTCCTTGCCGGGTTCGAGGCCGGTGCGCTCCAGGATCGGCAGCACGACGCCGCGGGTCGTGGTCGGGTACGTGGTGCTTTCGAGGACGACGAGCTGCCCCGGCCGCAGCTGCGCGGCGACGGCGTGGGCCGACTCCTCGACATAGCGGAGGTCCGGCTCGCGGGCGTCGGTCAGCGGTGTGGGGACGCAGATGAGTACCGCGTCGGCCTCGCCCAGGCGGTCGAAGCGGTCGGTGGCCTCGAAGCCCTTCTCGCGCATGCCGGCGATGGTGGCGTCGGGGAACTGCTTGATGTACGACTTGCCGGCGTTCAGCTTGGCGACCTTGTGCGGGTCGATGTCGAAGCCGAGGACGCGGAACCCGGTGCGGGCGAAGGCCCGGGCCAGTGGCAGGCCGACGTACCCGAGGCCGATGATGCCGACCCGGGCGGTGCGGTGCTTGATCTTGTCGATGAGCGTGGCGGCGGCGTCGGTCATGCCGGTTCCCGTCCGTGGGTGAGGCGACGGCCGGCATGGTGGCACGAACCGCGGCGGCGTGTCAACCGCGACCTGTGGCGGGATAGAATGCCGGCATGGCCACCTGGAACCCCGAGCTGTACCTGAGATTTGGCGGCGAGCGGACCCGCGCCGCGGCGGACCTGTTGGCCCACGTCGGCCTGTCGGAGCCGGCCCGGGTGATCGACCTCGGCTGCGGCCCCGGCAACAGTACGGCCCTCCTCCGCGCCCGCTGGCCGGCGGCGGACGTGACCGGCCTCGACAACGACCCCGCGATGCTCGCCGCCGCCCGCGCCACCGACGCCGGCGTGAGGTGGGTGGACGCCGACGCGGCCGCCTGGACCGCGGACGGGTCGTACGACGTGGTCTTCTCGAACGCCGCGCTCCAGTGGCTCCCCGACCACGCGGCCGTGCTGCGGCGCTGGTTCGCGGCCGTCGCCCCGGGCGGCACGCTGGCGGTTCAACTACCGGTGGCGCACCTCCGCTCGCCGCTCCACCTGCTCGTTCACGACGTGGCGGCGCTCCCCGAGTGGGCCGCTCACACGCTGGGGTACGACTCGGCGGTCTGCCACGAGCCCGGCGTGTATTACGACGCGCTGTGTGGGGCGGCGGCGCGGATCGACGTGTGGGAGACGGAGTACGAGCATGTCCTGGCCGACGCGCACGCCATCGTGACGTGGCTCCGCGCCACCCGGCTGCGGCCGATCCTCGCGGCGCTCCCCGACGACGCGGCGCGCCACCACTTCGAGACGGTTCTCACCGATCGGCTGGCGATTGCATACCCGCCGCAGGCCGACGGGCGCGTGCTGCTCCCGTTCCCGCGGTTGTTCCTCGTCGCGCACCGCGCCGCGTGACGCTAGACCGAAAATGCCACTCAGGGCCGACCGGCCGACGGGGCTGACCCGAAGTAAAAAGCGACTCCGAAGACCGCGAAGAGGATCGCCCACCAGCCGATGGGTATGAAGTACAGGTCATGCTTCTCGCGTGAAGCCGTGCCAAGTTTGGCGGACTTGGCTGACCGCCGCCGGACGATCAGCGCAAGACCGAGGGCGAGAATCGCGGCCAATAAGTTGATTGTGAGCCCGATCACGCTGAAGTGAACGTCTTCACCGAATACCTCGTTCGCGATGGCGATTCCGCCAAAGAATGAAGCCACCCAAATCCACAGAAGATAAACCCCCATCCCGCGGTAGAGAATGAGCATGGACGAGCTCCGTATGTGTCGCTGACATTAATCTACCGCCTGCGATGGGTCAACGCCCCAACCGGTACGCCCTCCCGCATGGCGCGCGGAATCATGAACGATTGGCGGCGGAGAACTATTCGTCAATCGCTTTTAGGGTCAGCCCGCGGTCACCAGCCCATGCTCGCCGGCCACGCCGCCAGCAGGGCCGCCGCTTTCCGCCAGCGCGGCACCCGCACCCGGCCGGCGAACACGTCGAACCCGCGCCGCTCGATCTCGTCCAGCAGGCCGCGGTACGTGGCGCACATCAGCCCGTAGATCGCCCGCCCGTCGGCCGTCAGGAAGCGGGTCAGCCCCTCCGCCGCCGCGTAGTACGCCCGCGCCCGTGCCGCCTGGAACCGCATCATCGCCACGAACGCCGGCGCCCGCGACGACCACGCCCGCGGGTCCACGCCGAACGCCGCCAGCTCGTCGGCCGGGAGGTAGACGCGGCCGCGGGCGGCGTCCTCGCCCACGTCGCGCAGGATGTTCGTGAGCTGGAACGCGATCCCCGCGGCCTCGGCCGGCGCGTCGGCCTCGGCCCACGTGGCGCCGGGCCGCAGCCCCCACACGCGGACGCACGCCAGCCCCACCGCCGACGCCACCCGGTAGCAGTACGGGTACAGCTCCGCGAACGTGCCGACGCGCACCGGCTCCACGTCGGCCGCCACGCCGTCGAGCACGTCGAACAGGAACCGCGGCGGGATGGCGTAGCGCTCGACGGCGTGGTGCAGCGCTGGGTGCACCGCGTGCGAGTAGCGGCCGGCGAGCGCGTCGGTCAGGGCCGCGCGCCAGGCGGCGAGCGCCGCGGCGTCGGCGCCGGGGTCGTCGGCCAGGTCGTCGGACACGCGCATGAAGGCGTACAGCGCGTCCATCGCGCGCCGCTTCGGCGGGGGCAGCAGGCGGAAGGCGAGGGGGAAGGAGCTGTTCGCCGCACGGGTGACGGCGCGACAGTACCGGTAGGAACCGGAATGACCAATTACCAATGACCCACCAATGACCAAGGGGGAGCCCTCGGTTCCGTCCTTGGTCATTGGTGGGTCATTGGTAATTGGTCATTCCGCGAGTCGGTCACGGCGCGAAGGTCACGCGCACCTGCTGCCCGACCCGCAGTGGCGGCCGGCCCGGCGGGGCGGCGTCGAGCACCTCGACCACCACCTCCAGGGAGCGCGTCTCGTTCGTCACGATGGCGCCCTCGTTGGCGCGGCGCGGCAGGAAGCTGCCGCCGAGGCCGCGGACCTTCCCCTGCCACGTCACCTTCGGGTCGGTGAAGTCCTGAACCGTGACCTGCCGGCCGATCTGGTTCGGGCCGATCTTCGAGGCGAACTCGGCCTCCACCCGCGCCCGTACCACCCGCGTCCCGGACGGGATGAGCACGAGCGCCGGCGCGACCGAGCTGATCCCCATCACGTCGCCGGGGCTGACCGACACGCGCTCGACGGTGCCGTCGCGGCGGGCGGTCACGGTGCACATCTCGACGGCCGACTTGGCCTCCTCCACGTTGGCCTCGGCCTGCTTCACCACCGCCTCGGCCACCGCCACCACCTTCGCCAGTTTCTTGTCCTGGGCCGCCTTCACGGCGCTGAGCTTGGCCTCGGCCAGCCCCTGGGCGACCTCGGTCTTGGCGTGGTCGGCGTACAGCTTGAACAGGTCGGGGTCGTTCCTCAGCCGCTCCTTCAACAGCGCGGGGTCGCTGATCTGCGTCTTGAACAGGTCGGTCTTGTTCCACTCCGCGACCTGCCAGGCCTTCAGCGCGAGTTCGACGCTCCGCTTGGCCGCCTTCACGTCCTGCTCGGCGAGGGCGACGGTCGTGGCGTGCAGGTCGGCCTCGCCCTGCGCCTCGGCCAGCTTGGCCATCGCCGTGGCGACCGCCGCCTCCGCCTCGGCCAGCTTCCGCTGCAGCGGGCGGGCGTCGAACTTGTACAGCTTGTCGCCCACCTTCACGGCGTCGCCCTGCTTCACGAACACCTCGGCCACCTGCCCGGACTGCAACACCGGCGGCAGCCCGTACCGCGCCGGCGGCGGGTCGCTGTCGGCGTCGCCGATGACGACGGTGCCGATGGTCTCCTTCGCGGCCGGTGGGGCCGCCGACTTGCCGGACGACTCGGTGCCGCCGCCGCCGCCCGGCCCGAGCAGGCGGGCGCCGAGCAGGCTGCCGACGACGACCACCACCGCCGCCGTCAGCAGCAGCGGGCGCATCATGCGGAGTCGGGTCATGGCACGGTCCTCCCCTGTGGGCGGCGGGCGGCGGGCGTCAGTGCCCGGGCGGGGTCAACGGCCGCTCTTCGAGGTGGCCGTCTTCCAAATGGTAATATACGTCCACGTACGGCAGCAATCGATGGTCGTGGCTGACGACCAGGATGCTGGCCCCGCGCTCGTGGGCGCCGTCGCGCAAGAGCTCCATCACCTTCTGGCCGTTTTCCCAGTCCAGGGCGCTGGTCGGCTCGTCGGCGAAGACGAAGCTCGGGTTCTTCACCAGCGCCCGGCCGATCGCCACCCGCTGCTTCTCGCCGCCCGACAGCTGCGCCGGCTTCTTGTGCCGGTTCGGGGTCAGGCCGAGGCGGTCGAGCATGTCGTCGGCCTGCCGCCGGGCCTCGCCGCCGGTGGCGTACCCGCCCCAGTTCAGGACGATCTCCAGCTGCTGCCGGGCGTTGAGCGCCGGGAACAGGTTGAACCCCTGGAACACGAACCCGGTGGTGCGGAGGCGGTACGCCTCGCGCTGCTTTTGCGTCATCGCCCACACGTCCCGCAGCTCGCCGCCGTCGTCCGCGAGCACCTGCCCCTCGTCCGGTTCGAGCAGGCCCGAGAGCACGGCGAGGAGCGTGGACTTGCCGCTGCCGCTCGGCCCCATCAGCAGCGCGATCTGGCCGGGGAACAGGTCGAGCGACACGCTCCGGAGCGCGGCCCGGCGCTTGGCCCCGTCGCCGTAGGTGCGGGTGAGGCGGACGCCCTTCAGGGTCGGCGTGGTGGCGATGGCGGGCATCGTTCCCGGAGGACAGAGTACGGTAGAACAAAATCGCTACCGGAGCAGCGACATCGGCTCGATCTTGCGGACCCCGCGCAGCGCCAGGATACCCGCGACGGCGCACATGAGGGTCGTCACGGCCGCGGTGCCGGCCAGCACCTCCCAGCGCAGGTCCACGTCGGCCCCGCCCATGCGGGCCACCCCGCGCAGCGCCACGCAAATGGGGTACGCCAGCCCCATGCCGATCACGGCCACCCAGAACGACTGCTGCAGCACCATCAGCTGGATCCGCCAGCGCGGGATGCCGAGCGCCAGCAGGATGGCGAACTCGCGGGCGCTCGCCTCGGTGGCGGTCTTCAGCGTCTGGTAGGTGATGACGGCGCCGACCACCAGGCCGAGCAGCGCCGCGTACCCGATCGCCACGCCGGCCTTCGTGCGGAGCAGCCAGTACTCGCGGCTGGAGTACGAGAAGTCCTGGGCGACGTAAGCGGTCATGTCCTCGGCGTGCGCCGCCCGCAGGTCGGCGACCACCTGGCGGGCGCGCTCGGGCGTGTCGGCGCGGGCCAACAGGTAGGTCGTGTGGTCCGGCGGCAGGAGCGGCCCCATCAGCTGGCGGGCGGTGTGCGTGCTGCAGAACACCCACGGCGCCGCCAGGCTCCGCAGCCCCGTCACCACCCCCACCACCCGGACCTCCTTGCCGTTGATCTTCGGCTTGCCTTCCGGGCTGTCGAGCTTCAGCCGGGCCACGTCCGACTGGTCCACGACGATGGTGAACGGCTCGGACAGGGCGGCCCGCAGCTCGGGCGTCAGCACGTCGGCCGGGGCCAGCGCGTCGTCGTCGAGGCGGGTGCCGAGGAGGAAGCAGAGTTCGGTGCCGCCGACGGGCTTGGTGAAGTTGCCGAAGTTGGCGATGTACAGCTCCGGGGCCGACAGCCCCTCGCGGCCGGCGAGCCGCGACAGGAACGCGACCGGGATCGGCTTGCCGAGGTCCACGCTCGGGGCGCCGGTCGAGCCGACCCAGATGATCCGGTCGCGGAGCTCCGGCGTGGCGTGGTCGATGGGGATGGACGTGATCTTGAACAGCCCCAGCAGCAGCCCGCACTGCAGCGCGATGAGCATCGCCGAGAACGTGACGGCGAACACGCCGGACACGTACCGTTGCCGCTCGTGCCAGAGGGTGAGGAGGGCGTAGGACATTTCGGTGGTCAGCGGCTCGTGGTACTCGCGGCGGTGCCAAAGCTCCGGGTTTTCAGGCCGAAGGCGTGACAGCCC
The DNA here is from genome assembly GCA_046350095.1 of Gemmataceae bacterium. Classification (GTDB taxonomy): domain Bacteria; phylum Planctomycetota; class Planctomycetia; order Gemmatales; family Gemmataceae; genus Urbifossiella. Next base: position 922,673 of record JAXMBA010000003.1, on the reverse strand, counting down.
TCAGCCCAGGGCATCGCCCTGGGTAGGGGGATCAGACCACCCCCAGGCTGAAGGCCTGGGAGCCGGCTCGCAGGCCTTCAGCCTGCACGGCCCCTCGCACCCCGTACCCAGGGCGGCGGTCCTCCGGACCTTGCCCTGGGCTGAGGGCTGTCAGGCCTTCGGCCTGAAAACCACTCGCGGGGGTTTGGTCAGCCCGCGGCCGCGAGGCCCGGGCTCCCGGGGTTCGTCACACGGGTCGGCAAGTCGCACAGCCCGCCGCCGAGGTACAGGTGGTGCCACACCTGCGTCGCGGTGACGGCGGTCAGGCCCATCTCCAGACCGGTGCGGGCAATCCCGCGGCGCATCGTCGGCAGCTTCGCCCGCGCCGCCGCGACCGCGGCCGCGTCGAAGTAGCCGGCCTTCCTCAGGCTCTCCGGCGAGAGCACCTGCTCGATCCAGCCGCCGGCGCCGTCCACGGCGCTCCAGCTGTCCATCGGGGCGCGGAACATCATCTTCCGCCGCCACGCCACGTCGGCCGGCAGCCAGCGCTCGGCCACCTTCCGCTCCACGAACTTGTCCTTCATCACCCCGCGCAGCTTCCAGCGCGGGTGGAGCTTGCTCATGTACCCGATCACGTCCTCGTCGAGGAAGGCGTATCGGGTTTCGACGGACGAGTGCATCGCCACCCGGTCGCCCTTCGACGACAGCAGGTGCCCCGGCAGCATGATGCGGCTGCCGAGGTACATCTGGCGGTTGAACGGGTGCCACCGCTTCATGTCGGGGTGGAGGTTGATCTCGTCCCACGGCGACGTGGCGAGCGCCTTCTCGCGCAGCTCCGGCGTGAAGAACCGCAGCTTGTTCAGGCTCATCAGGCCGTACAGGTCGAGCCAGCCGTTCGGGCCGCCGAGCTTCGCCAGCGTGCTCTTGTAGTTCGAGAACGGGAAGTTCGGCTGCCCCGTGGCCTTCAGGAACAGCGTCCGTAGCGCCCCGCCGACCGGGAGCACCGGCGTGCGGTCGAGGAAGCCGATCAGCTTGTTGATCTTGAACCACGAGTAGCCGCCGAGCCACTCGTCGGCCCCCTCGCCGGTCAGCGCCACCTTGTAGTTCTGCTCGTGGACGGCCCGGGCCAGCTGCAAGAGCGCCAGGCACGAGGTATCGACCACGGGGATTTCCGCGGCGCCGATCAGCTCGGGGTAGCGCGCCCGCAGGTCGGCGTGGCCGGACTTCACGACGAACGGCGTGCAGCCGAGGTGCTTGGCGACGTGCAGCGCCTCGCTCTCCTCGTTCAGCCCCTCGCCCTGGATCGAGATGGTGAACGTGGGGATGGGCCGGCCGAGCGCCTTGTTCGCCATCGCCACCACCAGCGACGAGTCCACGCCGCCGCTGAGGTACGACACGACGGGCACGTCGGCCCGCAGCCGGCGGTTGACCGCCGCCAGCAGCACCTCCTCGAAGCCGTCCACCGTCTTCTTCTCGTCGGCGCCGTAGTCCTCTTGCCCGTGGTCGGGGTAGCTGACGCGCCAGTAGTGCGTCTGCTTCTCGGCCTCGGCGGGGGTGGTGCTGCCGAGCTTCAGGTGGAGGTAGTGGCCGGGCTGGAGGATGGTGACGCCGTCGAAGACGGTGACGGGGCCGGGGAGCGCGAAGAACGTGAAGACGTGGTTGAGCCCGCGCCAGTCGGCCTTCGGCTGCACGAGGCCGGACGCGAACAGCGCCTTCGCCTCGGACGCGAACAGGAGCCAGTCGGTGTCGGCGTGCCGGCGCACGGCGTAGAACAGCGGGCAGATGCCCGACCGGTCGCGGCCGATGACCACCTCGTTCGTCTTCTTGTCCCACACGCAGACGGCGAACTGCCCCTTCAGGTGCTCGAACAGGCCGTGCCGGTGGTCCTCCCACAGGTGCGGGATGATCTCGGTGTCGGTGTGGGTGCGGAAGCGGTGGCCCTTCGCTTCGAGCGCCTGCCGCTTCTCGGGGTAGTCGAAGAACTCGCCGTTGAAGACGGTCCAGACCGTGCCGTCCTCGTTGCTGATGGGTTGACGGCCGTCGGCGAGGCCGACGATGGACAGGCGGGTGTTGGCGAGTTCGAGGCCGGGCTCGTTGAGGAAGCCGTCCTCGTCGGGGCCGCGGTGGTACAGCGCCCGGGCCATGGCCGCGACGGCGCCGTGCGGGGCCGCCCGCTTGCCGCCCAGGTCGATCATCCCCGCGATTCCACACATCAGGCGTCGTCTCCGTCAGTCTTCGTCAGTCTTCGTAGGTCGGGTCGAGTCTTCGAGACCTGACACGACTTCTGGTTCGCTCCGCCGTCAGGTCTCGAAGACTCGACCCGACCTACGAAGCCCGAGCCTCCCGCCGCGCGAACCGCCACACTTTCCGCTGCATCACGAACCGCACCACCCGCGGGAACGCCCGCTTGCCGAACCACACCCACCACGACACGAACCCCACCGCCGTCTCGGTCCGGTTCCGCAGCAGCGTCTTCAGCACCCCGTCGGCCACCTCGTCGGACGGCTGCGCCCCCTCGAAGTCGAGGTAAATCTTCCCCTCGTTCCGCAATAGGTGCCGGTTCAGGTCGTCGCTGCGGACCAGCCCCGGCAGCACCAGCAGGGCGTCGATGCCGAACCGCTGGAACTCGCCGCGGAACGCTTCCGTCATCGCCACGAAGGCGTGCTTGCTGGCGCAGTGCTCGGACATCGACGGGATGCCCGACCGGCCGCAGATGCTCGCCACGTTCACCACCGCCGGCCGCCACCCGCCCTCGTAGCTCGCCGTCAGCAGCGGCACGCACAGCCGGGTCAGCTCGATCGGGGCGAAGAAGTTCACCTCCAGCACCTGGCGGGCGACGGCCTCCGACGACGTGCCGAACTCGCCGAAGCTGCACACCCCGGCGCAGTTCACGAGCACGTCCAGCGCCCCGAACCGCGCGGCCACCGCGTCCACGAGCCGCTGCCGGTCGGCGGCGCTCGTCAGGTCGGCGGGAACGGTCTCGACCTCGGCGCCGGCGGCCCGCAGCTCGGCGGCGATCTTGGCGAGGTCGTCGCCGGAGCGGGCCGTCAGGGCGAGGCGGGCCCCGAGCCGGGCGAGCTTGCCGGCCAGCCGCTTGCCGATCCCGCGGGACGCCCCGGTGACCAGGACCACCCGCCCGCGAACGTCCCGCCGCATCGGCCCACACCTCCGGTCGGTCGTGCCACCCGGTCGTATCCGGCAATTCTAGGAGAACCGCCGGGCCGGACCAACCGCCGCGGCCGCCCCGCCGGCCCCCGCCGCCGGCGCGACCGGTACAGTCGGCCGGGCTTCCGTACCTTACCTGAACGACCGACCGTCACCGGAAGCGAGGGTACGATGGAGTACGCGATCGGGGCCGCCCTGGGGGCCGGGCTGGTGCTGTTCCTGGGGTTCGTGGGGCTGACGGCCCGCGCCGGGAGCCTCGGGAACGCCGTGCGCGGCCTCACCGTCGCCGGCCGCGCCAACGCCGACCCGGCGTTCAACGCGAAACTGACCGCCCTCGAAGGCGGCGCCGCCCCGAAGCCGGCTTCCCCGCCGCCGCCCCCGAAGCCGTCCGGCGCCCCGCTGCGGATGCTCGCCGTCCTCCAGGCCGAGGCGCGGCTGGTGGACTTCCTGCTGGAGGACATCGCCGCGGCGTCGGACGAGCAGATCGGCCAGGCCGTGCGCGAGGTGCACAAGAAAGCCCAGGACGCCCTCAAGCGGCACGCCGTGATCGAGACGATTCTGCCGGGCAACGAGGGGGACAGCACGACCGTGGCGGCCGGGTTCGACCCGTCGGCGGTGCGGGTGGTCGGGAACGTGGCGGGGTCGCCGCCGTTCACCGGGTCGATCAACCACCCGGGCTGGAAGGTGCGAGAGCTGAAGGTAGCGCCGCCGCCGGCCGGGGCGGACGAGTTCGTCCTCCAGCCGGCCGAGGTGCAGGTGGCGTAGCGGTCGCCGTCACGGGATCTCGTAGAAGCCGAGTTCGGCCGCGTCGCGGCCGGTGTCGGTGATGTTGAACGTACTGTCGCCGTTGGCCGCGAAGAAGCCGTGGTCCAGCAGCCAGTCGAAGTGGGCCTGGTCGTGGCGGGTCATGTTGCGGGCGTCTTCGTACCGGAATCGTTTCTTCTTCAGGACGCGGCGGAGCATCCGCCAACGGCTTTCGCCGAGACTGATCGTGGCCATGGACGATGCCCCTCCGAGGCGGTGACGTGAGTTACACGGAAGGCCAAACAATCCTGCGGTGTGAACAGAACCGATCCACTCCGGTGTCGCAGTTTCTGACGGATCCGCCGCCCCGCCGCGCCTGCCCGCCCGGCCTGTGCCGGTGGTAAGGGGGAGGCGCGGCCCGGTGCCGCAGCGGCTGCCCTTCCGACATTGCAGGCCGGCCCTCAGGTTGCCACCTTATCCGCCTGGTTCAACCAGGAGGCGGCGATGGACGGCACGGGGCAAGTGGCGGTGAACGGGTCGGTGGTGTACGGGTACTGGACCGACCGCGGCGGCGCCTGCCGACTCCGGCTCGGGCTGGACGACTGGGACCGGCTCGGGCTCCACCCCGGCCAACGGGTACACGTCGGCCGTGCCGACCAGCCCCCCGAGGAGGTGCTGATCGCCGCCGCCGACCGCCACCCGCCCGTGGTGTGGCTCGACCTGGTCCCGGTCGCCCGTACCAACACGACCCGTGCAGGTTAGCCCGGTCGTGCGAGTCGGCCCCGGAGTCTGCTACGGATAGCCGGAGTGTAGTCAGGCCCGAATGACGGTGCAATCGGGAATCCGCCCGAAATGTCGGAACCGTCGGCGGCCGGTCGGAGCTCAAACGGCCGCGACCGCCGCGCCGAGCAGGCCCGCGAGGCGGTCCGCCGCCAGCCGGGCGTTGCGGACCACCTCGGCGTGGTCGAGCGGCTCGCCGCCGATCCCGGCCGCGTGGTTCGTGACGCACGACACCGCCGCCGCCTCCAGCCCCAACGCCGCCGCCGCCTCCGCCTCCCTCGCCGTGGACATCCCCACCACGTCGGCGCCCATCGCCGCCAGTGCCCGGATCTCGGCCGGCGTCTCGTAGCTCGGGCCGGTCAGGGCCGCGTAGGTGCCGGTCATCAGCGTCCGCCCCCGCGCCGCCTTGGCCGCGGCGAGTACGGCGAGCAGCCGTTGCGAGTACGGCGCGGCCGCGACCGGCGACCGCCACGCGGCGCCGTCCAGCAGTGTGAGGTGCCTCGCCACCCCCATCAGGCTGCCGGGGCCGAGCGCCGGGTGAATCCCGCCGACGGCGTTCGTCTGGATGAACGCCCGGGCGCCGAGCTCGGCGGCGACCCGGGCCGGGCCGCACACCACGCCCCACGGGTGCCCTTCGTAGAAGTGGAGCCGGCCGAAGAAGACCAGCGCCGGCGCCGCGCCCCACTCGCCGAGCGCGAGCCGGCCGCCGTGGCCGCTCACCGTCGGGGGCACGAGCCCGGGGACGTCACCGAACGGAATACTGACGTGCTCGCGGAAGGCGGTGACGACGCCCCCGAGGCCGGAGCCCAGCACGACGGCCGCCCGCGGGGCGAGCGCGCGGGCGGCGGCGGCGAACGCGGTGTAGTCGGCCATCGACCGGCGGCCGGGTCGGTGCGGTCGGCCCGGAACGCGGCGAACTGCTGCTTCACCCGCACCGCCCAGCCGACCAGTTGCGCCGCGGCCTCGAGCCCGAGCCGGACCGGGTTCACCACGAGGTCGTAGCCGGCCAGGTCGGTGGCGTCGAGGAACACCGTGCGGGCCACGAACTGCGCCCGCCCCGCGTCGCGCCGGCGCACCTCCTCCGCGGCCTCGTCGCGGGTCAGCCGGAGCGTCTGCGCGAGGTAGGCGACGCGGGTGGTCAGCGGCGCCGCGACGCGGACGTGGAGCGTGGACTCGACCGGCAGCAGGTGCCCGGCGGCCCGGCCGACGAGGACCGCGTCGCCCCGCGCGGCGACGGCGAACAGGAGCCGGTAGAGCCGGGCGGTGTCGTCGTCGGTCTCGATGCGGCGGGCCTGTTGCAGCCGGGCGAGGTGGGCGTCGGCCCACTCCTTCGCGGACGCCGGGATGTCGGCGAGGAGCTGGTCGCGCTCGCCGTCGTTCATCTGCAGGTAGTCGAGGTGGTCCTGGTCGAACACCTGCCAGCCGAGGAGCTCGCCGACCTTGCGGGCCAGCGTGGTGCCGCGGGCGCCGGCCTCGCGGCTGACGGCGACGGTGAGCCCGCGCGGCCGCGCCGCCGGCCCGTCGTCCGGCGCGTCGCCGCGGAAGCCGTGGGCGGGGGCTTCTTGTCGCGTGGCTGTTTCAGGAGAGGTTGTCATCGTTCACCCTGTCCCGAACAACCAATTACCAATGACCCACCAATGACCAGGGCACGAATCGGACTCCGTCCCTGGTCATTGGTGGGTCATTGGTAATTGGTCATTCCCGTTAAACGTCGTCCCGGAATTCGGCCCGCCCGAACCGCCACGCGCCGGCGATCAGCAGGAAGACGGTGGCCGTCGCCAGCACCGCCCAGGCGGTTACGGCCGACACCGCCTCGGGCACCTCCAACATCGCCGCCGGGTAGCCCGCGTCGACCGCCTCATTATAGATCAACGACCGGGCGTAGAAGCTCAAGCTCAGTAACTTCAAACTCCCCGGCAGGAGCGCGACCAGCGCCTCGAAAAAGAACACATAAACCAACCCGACGACCACCGGCCGGCGGAACGTCGCCCCGACCAGGTGGAACAGCGCCGCGAACGCCGCGGTGCCGCCCACGGCCGCGGGCCAGAACCGGACGAACGCCTCCCGCCCCAGGTCGCCGCCGGCCAGGCACAGGGCCGCGAACCCGCCCACGCCGAACAGCAGGCACCACGGCAGCGCCCCCAGGAACGTCGCCACGTAGATCGCCGGGCGGGGCAGGGGGCGCGTCAGCAGCCACACCAGCGACCGGCTCTCGCGCTCGGTGCCGATCGCCCCGCTGGCGAACGCCAGCGTGAACAGCGGCAGCACGAACCCGACGAACGACCCGAGCGGCACGCTCCGGGTGAAGTTCGTGAACGCCCAGTCGTGCGTGAACTTCTCCGACGCGAGCACCGCGGCCGGCACCGACAGGACGAGCGAGCGGAGTGCGTCCGCGGTGGGGTCGAGCGGCGTCGGCGTCTCCCCCGGGTGCGGCAGTCGCGGCTGATCCGGCGGTCGGTAGCTGTGGGGCGACGGGGCGGCGTCCCGCAGGTCGGCGTCGAGCGCCTTGTACCGGGCGGCCGGCCGCAACTGCTCCGCGTACTCGCGTGTCGACAGCCCCCCGAAGCGCCGGCTGCGCCGGTCCTCGAGCCGCCACCCGGCCGCGCTCAGGGTGATGGCCGCGGTCCACGCCACCGTGAGGCTCAGGAGCCCGATGCTGACCCAGCCCATCTGCCGGACGCGCCAGTGGCGCTTGAAGGAGTGGGCGACGAGCACAAAGAAACCGGTAACGGGGCTGGGGCGCGGAAGTGATGATTGATGATCGAGGATTGATGATTGGGAAGCGGCGTCGGTCGGCATCGTGACATCACCCGTAGGAGCAACCCGGCTTCCGTCATTCATCAATCCTCGATCACCAATCATCAATCACGTCTTGCCGCTGCCGCCGAGCAGGTACCCCAGGATCGCGTGGGCCGACTCGTCCAGCGGCTCCAGCCGCCGCACCTCGGCGTGCTCCTCGATCAGCACGCGGCCCACCGCCGGGAAGAACCGCTTCGGGTTCCGCGCCTTCACCACCAGCCCCGGGCCGTCGGTGCCGCCCACCACCTCGACGCCGAGCACGTCCGGCAGGTCGAGCAGCCGCCGCGCCACCTCGCGGGCCACGTCCACGTCGATCCGCACCGACACCGGGTGGTCGTCGAGCAGCTCCCGGATCTGCGGCAGCGTGCCGACCGCGGCGACCCGGCCGCGGGCCATGATGACGACGTGGTTCGTCAGCTTCTCCAGCGCTTCGAGCTCGTGGCTGGAGATGAGCAGGCACTTCCCCTGCGCCGCCAACTGCTGGAACAGTTCGAGCAGCTCCTGCCGGCCGATCGGGTCGATGCCCGACAGCGGCTCGTCGAGCACGAGCAGCGCCGGGTCGTGGAGCAACGCCTGCGCGAGCTTGATGCGCTGCCGCATCCCCTTCGAGTAGCCGGCGATGCGGCGGTCGGCGCGGTCGGCCATGCCGACGAGGGTCAGCACCGCCTCGGTGCGGCGGTGCGCCTCACGGCGGTCGTAGCCGCACAGGCGGGCCATCACCCGCACGAAGCCGCGGCCGGTCATGTCCTCGTAGAAGGCGTCGGCGTCGGGGCAGTAGCCGACGAGCCGGCGGGCGCGCCAGTCCCAGGCGTCGGTGCCGCGGATCGAGACGCGCCCGAGCGTCGGCCGCAACTGGCCGGTGGCGAGGCGGAGCAGGGTGCTCTTGCCGGCGCCGTTGGCGCCGACCAGGCCGGTGATGCCGCCGGTGAGTTCGAGCGTCACCTGGTTCAGCGCCAGCACCGAGCCGTACCACTTCGACGCTTGCTCGAACAAGAGCAGCGGCGAGCCGGGGGCGTCAGCCCCCGGCTTCTCGGTCGACGGGCGCGGAGAGAATCCGGGGGCTGACGCCCCCGGCTCGCCGGGTCGGAAGTTCCGCGTTCCGCATGCCGCACCTCAGCCGATGACTTCCACCGCCTGCACCCGCCGCCGCAGGTACAGGCAGCACCCGACGCACACGCCGACCACCACCGCCGCCGCCTGCCAGTACGCCGGCTGCGGCTGCGGCCGCACCGTCGCCGGGTCCACCTGGAGGCACCACATGCCGACCAGGTACAGGTCGTTCCACAGGTCGAGGAGCCGCCACTCGGGGTCGGCGCGGAGGCCGTCCACGACCCACGCGGCCAGCATCCGCATGAGCACGAACACGCCCATCCACACCATCACCATCGGCACCGTCTGCCGCACCCACACGGCCGTGGCCACCACCAACAGGCTCAAGCATACCGTGAGAACCAGCCCGTAGCCGAGGACGCCGGCGAGCAGGTTCAGGTTGTCCAGGTAGTACGTCTTCCAGTCGTTCAGCAGCCCGGCCTCCAGCCAGAGCACGACCGCGGGAACGGTGGTCGCCAGGTTGATGACGGCCCCGATGCCGAGGCACTTCCCCAGCACGTAGTGCCACCGGCCGATCGGCTTGGCGAGGTAGAACGGCAGGCTGCCGTGGTGGAAGTCGTTGCCGACGAGGACGGACCCGGCCAGCGCCAGCAGGATGACGACGACGTATCCCTCGAACCAGAAGAGGTTGCCGAACGTGTGGGCGGTGCCGTTCAGGTTCAGGCGCTCGAGGAACTTGGTGAAGTTGTTGATCGGCACCTTCACCCCGCCGACCAGGACGTTGTCGCCGACCTGCCCCGGGATCCAGGCGACGAGGTACTGGCCGTAGAAGAAGAAGAAGAACACCAGCAGCACGAGCGCGAACAGCCCCCAGTACAACCGGCGGCGCGCCATCAGCAGCAGCGACGAGCGGGCCATCGCCAGCGCCGCCCAGCCGGGGCCGCGCAGGGTGCCGCGCCACTGGCGGTAGCGGAGCAGGGTGTCGGTTTGCGCGGGCATCGGTACCGAATGACGAATGACGAATGACGAATGACGACGACCGTCACGCCGAGACCGTCCGCAGGAACAGCTCCTCCAGCGTCTCGTCGTCGCGGGTCAGCGACCGCACGGTGACGCCGTTCACCTCGGCGAGCTTGAAGAACGCCAGGTTCGTCCACCCGCGCGGTACGCTCACCCGCCACTCGCCGGGGCCGACCTCGCCGAGCAGCTGCACGCCCTCGGTCAGGAGGTCGTCGCGGAACCCGGCCGGGTCGCCGTCCACGCGGATGCGGTAGTGGTCCTCGCGCTTGCCGCACAGCTCGGCGACGGTGCCGACGCGCCGCACCCGGCCGCCGGCCACGATCACCACCCGCTCGCACACCACCTCCACGTCGGCCAGCAGGTGCGTCGACAGGATCACCGACTTGCCGTGGTCGGCGCCGAGTGCCTTGACTAGCCGCAACATCGCGTCGCGGCCGGCGGGGTCGAGGCCGCTCGTCGGCTCGTCGAGCAGCAGCACCGGCGGGTCGTGGACGATCGCCTGCGCCAGCTTCGCCCGCTGCTTCATCCCGGCCGAGTATTCCTCCACGCGCCGGTACCGCGCCTCTTCCAGCTCCAGGAACGACAGCACCTCGTGCGCCCGCCGCTGGGCCTCGCGGCGCGGCATGCCGTAGAGTTCGCCGGCGAGGGTCACGTATTCGACGCCGGTGAGGCCGGGCACGAGGGCGTCGGCTTCCGGCATGAAGCCGATGAGCCGGCGGAGGCGCCAGTTGCCGGCGCTGTCGCGGTCGCCGCCGAGCTCCTGGTCGAAGACGCGGCCGCGGCCGGACGTGGGGGGAATCAGCCCCATCAGAATCTTGAGGAGCGTGCTCTTGCCGGCGCCGTTCGGCCCGAGGAGCCCGACGCGGCCCGGCGGCAGCAACAGCGTCACGCCGTGCAGCGCGGTGAACGCGCCGAACGTGCGGGTGATGCCGTCGAGTTCGAGGAGCGGCGTCACGTGGTGTAGTCCGCGTTCAACTTCACGTACTCGTAGGTCAGGTCGCAGGTGTGGAACGTGCAGCGCCCGGGGCCGTGCGTCAGGCGCAGCTTGAAGTGCACGTCGCGGTTGTGCTTCAGGTAGCCCGACGCGGCCGCGGCGTCGAACGGCAGCGGCGTGCCCGCGCGGTACAGGAGCATGTCGCCCATCCATAGCGACAGCTCGCACTCCTCGAACGCCACGCCGGAGTAGCCCGCGGCGGACACGACGCGGCCCCAGTTCGGGTCGTGGCCGAACACCGCCGTCTTCACCAGGGCGCTCTCCGCGACCGCCTTGGCGATCTGCTTCGCCTCGGCGTCGGTGCGGCAGCCTTCCACGTCGATGGTGATGAGGTGGTTCGCCCCCTCGGCGTCGATGGCGATCTTGCGGGCCAGTTCGGCGCACACGCCGCCGACCGCGTCGCGGAACGTCGCCAGGTCGTGCCCGGCGAGCGGCGCGCCGGTGCCGTTGGCGAGGAGGAAGACGGTGTCGTTCGTGCTCGTGTGGCCCTCCACGCTCACGCAGTTGAACGTCGTCTCGCACGCGCCCTTGAGCAGGGCGTGCAGGTCGGCGGGGGCCACGGCGGCGTCCGTGAGGACGAAGCCGAGCATGGTGGCGAGGTTCGGGCCGATCATCGCCGCGCCCTTGGCGAAGCCGGTGATCGTGACCGCGCCGCCGGGCAGCTCCAGCACGCGGGTGGCCACCTTGATGCCGGTGTCGGTGGTGAGGATCGCGTGCGCCGCGTCGTTCAGTGCCTCGCGGCCCGGGGCGGCGGCGACCACGGCCTTGGGAATGCCGGCTTCGAGAATCGGCATCGGCAGCGGCCGGCCGATCACGCCGGTACTGGCGACGAGCACCTGCTCGGGCTTGCAGCCCAGGTCGCGGGCCACGAGCTCGGTCATGCGGCGGGCGTCGGCGAGGCCCTGCTCGCCGGTGCAGGCGTTGGCGTTGCCGGAACACACGACCACGGCGCGGGCGTCGGCCCGGGGGAGGCGCTCCCGGCTGACGTGGACGGGGGCGGCGCAGACGCGGTTCTGGGTGAACACGCCGGCGGCCGCGGCGGGGGCGTCGGAGACGATGACGGCGATGTCGCGGCGGTTCGGTTCGGAGCGGAGGCCGCTCACGACGCCGGCGTAGCGGAACCCGCGGGCCAGGTGCCAGTCGCTCATACCGGCTATGGTACTCGCGGGGTCAACCGGCCGGAAGCCGCCGGGGAGAAGGTGCGGCCGGAACGCCCCGCGCGGCCGCGGGGCGTTCCGGTCGGGCAAAAGGGGCAAGGCGGGTCAGTTCTGCAACTGGACCGTCGCGCCACTCGTCCCGCCGGACGGCACGTCGAACTTGTGGTCGGCCTCGTTCTGGTGGTACTTCTTCGGGACCGCCTTCATCGGGTCTGCCTTCCCCTCGAACGCGAACGTGTACGCGCCGGGGATCAGTTTCGCCGTGAACTTGCCGTCGGCCTTCAGCTGAACCGGGGTCTGCACCTGGGCGCTGCTGGTGGGGAAGAAGTTCAACGTCACGTCCTTGACCGGCTGGCCGTTCGGCAGCAAGGCGACGCCGCTCACCTCGACCGGCTCGGCCCGGGCCGGCGGGTTGGACGAACAACCGGCCGCGAGGGCGGCGCAAACGGCGATGGCGGCGGAGAGAACCCGCGGGATCATGCGCGAAACTCCAGGGTGGGAAACGAGCGCGGGCCGGCAAGGCCGGCCCGCGGGAAGCCAGGGACCGAAGCCCCGCATCAGTCCAGATTGACGACCTGGCCGTCGTCCGCCCCGACGGCGAACTTCAGGACGAGGGCGTCGACCGAGTCGCGGATGAAGCGGACCGACCCGTCGCCCATCGCCGCCATCACCCCGCCGGTGTGGAACGAGAACGGTTCGTCGTTCGGGCCGCAGTTGTTGGTGCTCCACGGGCAGGTCGTCGGCCCGCCGATCGGGGAGGGGTTGTTGTTCACCTTGGCCACCCGGCTGCCGGTCGAGTTGCTCGGCCCCGACACCCCGTTGGTGGCGGCGTCGGCGTCGGCCCAGGCGAACACCCGGCGGGCGCCGGTGGCCGGAAGGGTCATCGGGTTGGCCGGGCTGTTCATGGCCGAGAGCCGGCCGCTGCTGGCGTTCGCCCCGAACGTGCCGACGCTCGGGTGCGCCCGGCCGGCGTCCTCGATCAGGAGGATCGTGTTACTCGAGCCGTCCGTGATGCCGACGATCGTCCGGCCGTCGCAGGTCATCGCCCCGTACACCCGGTCGGGGATGCCGCCGCGGGTGCCGACCGTCCCGTTGGCCGGGTTCGAGATGATGTCCGACAGCGCGCAGGCCATGTAGTCGATCCCGCCGAGCGAGTTCACCGGGTCGCGGCTCTCGTTGCCGATCGGCGTGCTCGGGCAGACGTACGTCTTGATCTTGGTCTGAGCGGCGAGGAACCCGGACGGGTAGTTCGCGTCGTCGTAGGCCCGGCCCTTCGACTTCGCGTGGAGGCTGGCCACCCGGTAGTTGGCCGTGTCCGCCAGGCTGTTGTACGTCACGTCGAACTGGTTGTAGACGGCGTTCTGCTCGATGTACGGGAGGATCTGGGTCGACCAGCCGTGAACGGTGTACGTCACCGACCCGGCGCTCGACTCGCACTGCCCGACCGACGGCATGGTGCCGTTCACGCCTTCGAAGTTGTGGATACCGAGGGCCATCTGCTTGATGTTGTTCGAGCACGTGCTGCGGGCGGCGGCCTCGCGGACCTTCTGCACCGCGGGCAGGAGCAGGCCGATCAGGATGGCGATGATGGCGATGACGACCAGCAGCTCGATGAGCGTGAAGCCGCGACGGCGCATGCGACGGAAGTAGGACAGAGCCTGCTTCATCAACGAGACCTCGAACGGGTGCCGGGGCGAACCGGCGGTGGGATGCAACATTGGGACAGAAGTAGTTTGGTGGGCTGGTGTGTGGATTCTGTGAACGAACCGCGTAGGCGCGGAGAATGTTCGCCCGCCCCGCCCCCGGTCGCGGGCGCCGCTATAGTGACCGTGCCCTCCCCGACTGAACCCTCGGAGCGTGGAATGGTCGGTTCGTCCGCCGGCTTCGCACTCGCCAACCCCGGCCGGGTGTGGGCCAACCTGCCGGCCGCGGCGCTCGTCGAGCACGCCGTCCGCCGCGGCGAGGGCGAGCTCGCCGCCCCGGGGGCGTTCGCCGCCCGCACCGGCGCCCGCACCGGCCGCAGCCCCAAGGACAAGTTCACCGTCCGCGACGAGCTCACCGCCCCGCGCGTGGACTGGGCCGGGAACAAGCCGATGGAGCCCGAGCGGTTCGACCGGCTCGTGGACCACGCCCGCGCCTACCTCCAGAACCGTGAGCTGTTCGTCTTCGACGGGTTCGCCGCCGCCCACCCGGCGCACCGGCTGCCGCTGCGGGTCGTCACCGAGCGCGCCTGGCACGCCCTGTTCGCGCACTGCCTGTTCCTCCGCCCCGGCCCCGGCGAGCTCACCGGCTTCACGCCCGAGTGGACGATCCTGCACGCCGCCGGCCTGACGTTCGACCCCGCCGCCGACGGCACCAACTCGGACGCCGTGGTGGCCCTCGACTTCACCCGCAAGCTGGTGCTGGTCGCCGGCACGCACTACGCCGGCGAGATCAAGAAGGCCATCTTCACGGTGATGAACTTCGTGCTGCCCGAGGCCGGCGTGCTGAGCATGCACTGCTCGGCGAACGTCGGCGCGGCCGGCGACGTGGCCCTGTTCTTCGGCCTGAGCGGCACCGGCAAGACGACGCTGAGCGCCGACCCCGACCGCCGGCTGATCGGCGACGACGAGCACGGCTGGGCCGACGACGGCGTGTTCAACGTCGAGGGCGGCTGCTACGCGAAGACGATCAACCTGACCCGCGCCGGCGAGCCGCAGATCTTCGACGCGATCCGCTTCGGGGCGGTGCTGGAGAACGTGCCGCTGGACCCGGCGACGCGGCAGCCCGACTACGGCAGCCAGGCGCTGACGGAGAACACCCGCGCGGCGTACCCGGTGGACTTCATCCCCAACTGCGAGCTGTCGGGCCGCGGCGGCCACCCGCGGAACGTGTTCTTCCTGACGTGCGACGCCTTCGGCGTGCTGCCGCCGCTGTCGCGGCTGACGCCGGCGCAGGCGATGGACTACTTCCTGTGCGGCTACACGGCGAAGGTGGCGGGCACGGAGGCCGGCGTGAAGGAGCCGACGCCGGAGTTCAGCACGTGCTTCGGGAAGCCGTTCCTGCCGCTGCCGCCGCGGCGGTACGCGGAACTGCTGCGGGCCAAGCTGGAGGCGCACGCCGCCCCGGTGTGGCTCGTGAACACCGGCTGGACGGGCGGCCCCTACGGCGTGGGGTCGCGGATGTCGCTGGCGCACACCCGGGCGCTGCTGAAGGCGGCGCTGACGGGGGCGCTGGCGGACGTGCCGTTCGAGCCGGAGCCGGCGTTCGGGCTGGCGGTGCCGGCGCGCTGCGAGGGGGTGCCGGACGCGGTGCTGCAACCCCGGCGGGCCTGGGCCGACGCCGGGGCGTACGACCGCCAGGCGGCGGCGCTGGCCGCGCGCTTCCGCGAGGAGGCGGCGAAATACCGCTAACGGCTCGGGGCTTCCGGGGGCGGTTTTCGTTCGGCAAGTCGTGAGCGTGCTGGCGGGTCGCCGGCCGGGTGGCGCATCCGGTTTTGCCGCGCGCCCCCAGACGATCCGCTACAGCTTATCGGCCGCAATGGTCAATTTCTGATTTCCGGACTCACTTGTCCGGAATTCTCGTCCGATCTCATCGGTGATTGGCGACTCGCCCCGGTCGGGAGGATCCCGATCGCCCACATTTCCCTCAACGGACTGAGTGAGCCCATGAACCTGTTCGCCCTGACGCTCGGACTCGCCCCCGCCCAGCCGCCGGCCCCTCCGCCGGACACCGCCCCGCCGGCCGAGGCGGCCCCCGCCGCCGTCGCCCGGATCGCCCCCCTGCCGGCCCACCCCTCCTACGCCGGCGCACTCCCGGCCCTCGCGCCCGCGGCCGGCGAGGGGCCGAACCCGATCGCCGAGGCGTGCCGCCCGGCCCGCCGGCCGTTCGAGAGCGACCACGCGTTCGACGGGTTCATCAACCCGGTGAGCAACCCGATCTTCGCCAAGGACCCGCGGTCGAACACGTGGGCCCGGCTGCTGTACGTGAACAACAACATCCCCGGCTAGAACCCGCTCGGGGGCGGGAACTTCCAGGCCTACGCGATGCAGGTGAACGTCGCCCTGACCGAGCGGCTCACCCTCATCGCCGACAAGGACGGGTACGCCGACGTGTACCCGCGCGGGGCGGCGTCGTCGCACGGCTGGCTGAACATCGCGGCCGGCCTGAAGTACACGCTGGTGCGGGACGTGGAGAACCAGTTCCTCTTCGCCGCCGGCCTCATGTACGAGGTGCCGAGCGGGGAGGCGGCGGTGTTCCAGAACACCGGCGGCGGGTTCCTGACGCCGTTCGTCAGCTACGGGAAGGAGTTCGGCGAGCACTGGCACGTGATCGGGAACAACGGGTACAGCTTCGCGCTGGACCAGAGCACCGGCAGCTCGTTCCTGTACACCAGCCTCCACCTCGACCGCGAGATCGGCGGCTGGTTCTACCCGCTGGTCGAGGCCAACTGGTTCTACTACACCGGCGGCGGCACCAACCTGCCGCGGGCGGTCGGCGAGGGGGACGGGCTGCTGAACCTCGGCACCGCCGGGATGAGCGGGCGGATGATGTTCAGCACCGCGGTCGGCGCGAAGGCCAAGCTCGGCGAGCACCTGTACCTCGGCGGCGCCTACGAGGTGGCGCTGTCCGAGTACAAGGGGCTGCTGAACAACCGCGTGATCGTGGACCTGGTGCTTCGGTACTGACCGGCCGGTCACGTCGCCGGAAGGACCCCCTTCGCCCGCATCAGCCCGACGATGCGGGCGACACTCTCCTCGACGCTGACCTGGTCCGTCGCCAGCACCAGGTCCGGTGCCGCCGGCTCCTCGAACGCCGCCGTCACGCCCGGCATCTGGGCGATCTTCCCCTCGTCGGCGAGCCTGTAGGCGCCGCTCGCGTCGCGGGCCCGGAGCACGTCCATCGGCGCGGTGCAGTACACCTCCAGCACGCGGTCGCGGCCGATCAGCTCCTTCGCCTTCTCGCGCACCGCCTGGTGCGGGGCCACGAACGCCGCCACCGTGATCACGCCGGCGTCGTTCATCAGCTTCGCCACCTCGGCCGAGCGGCGCAGGTTCTCGGAGCGGTCGTCGGCGGTGAAGCCGAGGTCGCGGTTGAGCCCCTGCCGCATGTTCTGGCCGTACAGCACCGTCACGGCGCGGCCCTCGTCCCACAGCCGGCGCTCCAGCGCGTAGGCGATGCGGCTCTTGCCGCTGCCGGTCAGGCCGACCAGCAGCACCGTCACCGGCTTCTGGCCGAAGCGGGCTTCGCGCTCGGCGGGGGTAATCAGGCTCTCGCGGCCCTTCGCCGTCACCACCGGCTCGGCGTGCCGCACGGCGCCGGCTTCGAGGATCATGCCGGCGCCGACCGTGTTGTTGCTCAGCCGGTCGATCAAGATGAACGCCCCGGTCGCGGCGTTGGCGCGGTACGGGTCGCACGCCAGCGGCCGCGTCAGGCTCAGCTGCACCTGCCCGACCTCGTTCAGCCCGAGGCGCGACACAGCCCGGTGCTCCAGCGTGTTCACGTCCACGCCGTGGCGGAACGCGGCGACCTCGGCCGTCACCTGCCGCGTCGTGTGCTTCAGCAGGTACGTGCGGCCGGGCACGAGCGGCTGCTCGGCCATCCACACTACCATCGCCTCGACCTGGCTGCTGACGTGCGGCGGGTTGTCGGGGTGAACCAGCATGTCGCCGCGGCTCACGTCCACCTCGTCCGTCAGCGTCACCGTCACCGCCTGCGGCGCGAACGCCTCTTGCAGCTCGCCGTCGTAGGTGACGATGCTCTTGACGCGGCTCCGCTTGCCGGACGGCAGCGCCAACACCTCGTCGCCGACGCGCAGGATGCCGGACGCGACGGTGCCGGCGAAGCCGCGAAAGTCGAGGTTCGGGCGGATCACGTACTGCACCGGGAAGCGCAGGTCCGTCAGGTTGCGGTCGCTGGCGATGTGGACGGTTTCGAGGTGGTCGAGCAGCGCCGGGCCGTGGTACCACGGCATCGTGTCGCTCTTGGAGGCGACGTTGTCGCCCTTCAGCGCCGACATCGGGATGAAGGTGATGTCCGGCAGCCCGAGCTTGGCGACGAACCCGGTGTAGTCGTCCTTGATGCGCTCGAACACGTCCTGCGAGTAGCCGACGAGGTCCATCTTGTTGATCGCCACGACGACGTGGCGGATGCCGAGTAGCGACACGATGTACGAGTGCCGGCGGGTCTGCGTCTGGACGCCGTGGCGGGCGTCGATGAGGATCACCGCCAGCTGGCACGTCGAGGCGCCGGTCGCCATGTTGCGGGTGTACTGCTCGTGCCCGGGCGTGTCGGCGATAATGAACTTGCGGCGGTCGGTCGAGAAGTAGCGGTAGGCCACGTCGATGGTGATGCCCTGCTCGCGCTCGGCCTTGAGGCCGTCGGTCAGCAGCGCGAGGTCGATCTCGCCGGCGCCGGTGGTGCCGACCTTCTCGCTGTCGCGCTTCACGGCGGCGAGCTGGTCCTCGTAGATCATCTTGGTGTCGTGCAGGAGCCGGCCGATGAGCGTGCTCTTGCCGTCGTCCACGCTGCCGCAGGTGAGCAGGCGCAGCAGCTCCTTCCGCTGGTGGCGGGCCAGGTAGGTGTGGATGTCTTCGTGCGTCAGGTCGGCGGTTTGCACGTGTTGGTCCGGTGCCGTGGTTTCAGGCCGAAGGCCTGAGAGCCCTCAGCCCAGGGCAACGCCCTGGGTACGGGGTGCGAATGACGTTGCAGGCTGAAGGCCAGCGGGCCGGCTCGCAGGCCTTCAGCCTGCGGGGTGGTTTGTGCCCCCCGACCCAGGGCGGCGGGCCTTCGGCCCTTGCCCTGGGCTGAGGGCTCTCAGGCCTTCGGCCTGAAAACCCGGGCTCAAAAATACCCCTCGCGCTTCTTCTGCTCCATCGACCCGGCCTCGTCGTGGTCGATGACGCGGCCCTGGCGC
The DNA here is from genome assembly GCA_046350095.1 of Gemmataceae bacterium. Classification (GTDB taxonomy): domain Bacteria; phylum Planctomycetota; class Planctomycetia; order Gemmatales; family Gemmataceae; genus Urbifossiella. The sequence goes on along the minus strand of JAXMBA010000003.1, from coordinate 904,090 downwards.
TCGGAGTTCTTCGCCAGTAGCATCTCCTCGATGATCTCCGGCAGCGTCGTCGCCGCGCTCTCGATCGCCCCCGTCAGCGGGTAGCAGCCGAGGGTGCGGAAGCGGACGCGCTTCAACTGCGGCACCTCACCGGGCCGCAGCCGCTTCTCCATCCGCTCGTCGTCCACCATGATGAGCGTCCCGTCGCGCTCCACGACCGGCCGCTCGGCCGCGAAGTACAGCGGTACGATGGGGATGTTTTCGAGGTGGACGTACTGCCACACGTCGAGCTCGGTCCAGTTCGACAGCGGGAAGGCGCGGATGCTCTCGCCCTTGTTCACGCGGCCGTTGTACAGGTTCCACAGCTCCGGCCGCTGGTTCTTCGGGTCCCACTGGTGGAGCCTGTCGCGGAAGCTGTAGACGCGCTCCTTGGCGCGGGATTTCTCCTCGTCGCGGCGGGCGCCGCCGAACGCGGCGTCGAACTGGTAGTGGTTCAGCGCCTGCTTCAGAGCCACCGTCTTCATCACGTCGGTGTGCGTCTTGGAGCCGCTGTCGAACGGGTTGATCCCCTGGGCGAGGCCCTCCTGGTTCGTCCACACCTTCAGGTCGAGCCCCTGCTCGCGGCAGTACCGGTCGCGGAACTCGATCATCGCGCGGAACTTCCACGTCGTGTCCACGTGGAGGAGGGGGAACGGGAGGCGGCCCGGGTGGAACGCCTTCTGCGCCAGGCGCAGCATGACCGCCGAGTCCTTGCCGATGCTGTACAGCATCACCGGCCGCTCGAACTCGGCGGCGACCTCGCGGATGATGTGGATGCTCTCGGCTTCCAGCACCTTCAGGTGCGTCAGGTTGTAGCTGCCGGCGGACATTCGGGCTCCTGCGTCACCACGGGCGGCGTCAGATCACGTACTGGTCGGCCTCGCTGCGGGCGGCCAGGTCGGCGAGCGTCGTCTGCTTCAGGATGCTCTCCTGGGCCTCGACCATCTTCTCCCACACCGTGCGGACGGTGTGGACGTAGGCCGTCGGCTGGAGCTTGTCGTCGGACCGCACCGGCGGCTCGGGCGGGTCCATGACGCGGATCACGTCGAACAGCGTGATCTCGTCGGCCGACCGGCCGAGGGTGTAGCCGCCGGCCGCCCCGCGGGTACTGGCGACGAGGCCCGAGCGCTTCAGGTCGAGCAGGATCTGCACGAGGAAGCGCGACGGGATGCCGTGCTTGTCGGCCACGTCGGCGAGGCGGACCGGCTTGGGGTCCGAGGAGCGCGCCGCCAGCTCCAGCATGGCCACGCAGGCGTACTCGGCTTTGGCGGAGAAGAGCATGGGGTATTGATGATTGATGAGTTATGATTGATGATTGAAAACGGGTTTCCGTTTCCCCGCGGTGAAAGTTCTGGACGGCTCCCGGTTCGGCTCAATCATCAATCCCGAATTCACCAGTCAGCAATCCTTAAATGCCGGCCCCGTCCTGCACCTCGATGACGTGCAGGCCGCACTCCTTCTTCGCCTTGCCGGCCCACCGGCCGGCGCGGTCGTCCTCGCCCGCCTTCACCGCACGGGTGCAGGGGTAGCAGCCGATGCTCGGGTAGCCCTGGTCGTGCAGCGGGTTGTACGGCACGTCGTGCTTCATCACGAACGCCCAGACGTCCTTCTTCGACCAGTGGAGCAGCGGGTTCACCTTCACCAGGTTGAACTTCGCGTCCCACGCCACCACGTCGGCCTTGCCGCGGTCGGCCGTCTGGTCCTTGCGGATGGCGCTGATCCACGCCAGCGGCGCGATCGCCTTCACGGCGTCCTGGAGCGGCAGAATCTTGCGGTCGCGGCAGCAGTCGTCGGGACGCAGTTCGTACAGCGGGCCGCCGTGCTCGGCCTCGTACTCGGCGACCGTCAGCTCCGGGCGGACGTACTCCACGGCCACGCCGTAGCGGTAGAGGATGCGCTCGCGGAGTTCCAGCGTCTCGGGGAACTGGTAGCCGGTGTCGATGTTGATCGTGCGGACCGTGGGCTCGATCCCGGCGAGCATGTGGATGAGGCAGCACCCCTCGGCCCCGAACGCCGTCGCCATCAGCAGCCGGGGGTGGAAGCGGTCCACGGCCCAGCGCAGCACCTCCTCGGCGGACGCGTCCTTCAGGCGCTCGTTCGCCGCGGCAATCTCGTCGGCCGCCATCGGGAGAGGGTCCATCCACGACTCCGATTCAACAGAACCCTTATCGGCATCGTAAGGATTGGAGTCGCGGAAAAGAAGTGGCTGCGGTTCGGCTGCGGCCCAAGCTCTTGCCGTGTCAGCGGTTATCGGCTTCCAGGCGGAGCCGGAAAACGCCCCCGCCCCGGTCTTGCGGACCGGGGCGGGGTGGTCGCCATCACTGCGACGGAGGGTATCGTCAGTACTTCGTCAGGTCCAGCGTCGTCTGCCGCTGCGACTCGGGGTTCGGGCCGACGTACAGGTGCAGGTGGTCCTTGTCGATGTAGATGACCTGCGTACGCGGCTTCTTCACCTTCATCGGGAACGGGTAGTCCGACTGCACCGTCTCGGTGTAATAGATCACGCATTCCCAGTGGCAGTGGTGCAGCTGCGCCATGCCCACGAGCGGGAAGAACCGCGGCGGGTCGATCTTGTCCACGAGCCGGTTCTTGACGATCACGATGTCGTCGCGGAACGTCTCGTACAGGTACGGGGCGCCGCGCGGCACGCGGGGCATGGCCCGGAGCACCTCGCCGTCGGTCGGCGGGTCCTCGCAGATCGGGTCGGGGTAGCCGTTCCGCAGCGGCGGCATGATCGGCGCCTTGCCGTCATTCCGGTGGGCGTACTTCTCTTCCATCCGCTCGGTGACCCACGGCGGCACCGGGACCGGCGTGAAGAACCCCATCCCCAGCGGGTAACAGCCGACCGACCCGCCGAGCCCGACGGCGGCGGTGAGCAGCAACAGACGACGACGAAGCCAGGACATGCTCCCCCCTCCGTGCGGACCGGTTCGTCCTTGAGTAGCGGAGGTATCGGCCGGTCCGGGTGGGGGAGTTGAGGACGAACTGCGGAGTTGGGCGCGGATACCGGCCCCGGCGGGTTGCCCAGCTCCCGCGGCTTGCGGCGGCGGCCCTTACTTGCCCCGGTTCCGCCACACCGTCACCGGGTGGTCCGTCGTCGGCGAGCTGAAGTTGCCGACGACCAGGTCGAGCCGGCCGGTGCCGAACAGGTCGGCCGCGCAGCACACCACCGCGTCGCAGGTGCCGCTCGCCAGCACGTGCCGCTCGAACTTGCCGGGGGCCGTGTGCTCGAACAGCACCACGGCGTCGGCCTTGCGGGCGACGCGGTCGGGGAACTTGTCCGCCGGCAGGAAGCTCACCGCCAGCAGGTCGGGCCGCGGGCTCCCGGCGACCCGTCCGGCCACGGCGTTGTGGACGCCGTACATGTCGGCGACGCGCCGGTGCTCGAACTTCAGGTCGCCGACGTTCTCCAGCCACTGCACGCCGTGGTACGGCTTCCACAGGTACGGCTCGTCGAGGATGTCGCCGTTCGTGTAGAGCACGTCGAGCCGGCCGTCGCCGTTGACGTCGGTGAGCTCGATCCCGCTGCTCCCCCAGCCGGGGTGCGGCGCGGAGTACAGGGTGCGCTTCTGGAACTCGCCGTTGCCGCGGTTAAGGAACGCCACCACCGTCTCGTGCTCCTGGGCGATGAGCGCCACGAAGTCGGGCCGGCCGTCGCCGTCCAGGTCGGTGACGGGGACGTGGATGGTGCCGTGCCGCGGGTCGAGCACCTTGGGCGCGAACACGGGCGCCTTCCAGTCCGTGGTTCGGTTCTCCAGCAGCAGCAGTTCGCCGGTCGCGTGCAGGCCGAAGACGCCGACGACGAGGTCGCGCTTCCCGGTGCCGCGGAAGTCCGCGGCGCGCACGTCGGCGACGCGGCCGACGTTCTTCAGCAGCTCGACGGCCTCGAACGAGCCGTCCGCCTTGCCGCGGAGCCAGACCACGCCGCCGCAGCGGCGGTCGGTGGGGGCGAAGCTGCCGAGGTCGGCGACGAGCAGGTCCGTAATCCCGTCGCCGTCCAGGTCGGTGACCTCGGCGCGGGCGGGGTTCGGCACCTGGCCGAGCACGCGCCACGCCGGCGCGGCGTCGGCGGGGTTCAGCGCCAGCACGCGGCCGCCGTTCATGTCGCAGGCGACGAGCAGGAGCGGGGCGTCGGCGCCCGGCCGCGGCAGCCGCACCGCCTGGACGTGCGAGATCATCGGTCGCGTCCCGGGCGGCGGCGGGTAGCTGACGGGCTCGAACCGGACCGGCAGCGGCCGGGTGGTCGGGGTGGTGTTCGCGGCCGGATACTCCTCGGCGGCCTTCTCCTCGTAGTAGCGGACGACGTGGCCGAGCTTCGGCGGGCTGAGGGCGAGGCCGGACTGGTCGAAGAAGCGGAACCCGCGCTCGACCTCGGCGCGCCAGTGGCGGCGGGGGAAGCTCTCGGCCGGCGGGTAGGCGTGGCACGCGCCGCCGCAGAAGTTGTGGACCTGCGCCTCGATGTCGGCCGGCAGCGGCGCCGCGGCGGGCGGCTCGGGCGGGGGCGGCGGGTTGGTGCCGCAACCGAGCACGAGGGCGGCGAGGACGGCGGCGACAGCGAGGTGGCGGAGGGGGCGGGGCATCGGGAGAGGTCTCGGGGGCGGGCGTTCGCCGGTTGCTTTTCAGGCCGAAGGCCTGACAGCCCTCAGCCCAGGGCAAGGGGGCGGCGACCGCCGCCCTGGGTACGGGGGGGGGGGTAACCTTGCAGGCTGAAGGCCTGCGAGCCGGCTCGCAGGCCTTCAACCTGGGGGGTGATTCGCACCCCGACCCAGGGCGTTGCCCTGGGCTGAGGGCTCCCAGGCCTTCGGCCTGAAAACCAGCCCGCCGCCCCTACCGCTCGCGCAGGCCGAGCGCGATCCCCGCGAGGCCGAGCGGCCCGACCGCGCCGCCGGGCCAGCCCTTCACCGCCTTCTCTTCCTTCGACCGGTCGCCGGACAGCCGGGTGTTGTGCCGCGCCACCCAGAACCGGCCCCACGCGTGCCCGGCCCGCTGCTTCGCGGCGTCGGTCGGCGCCTCGAACGTCGACTCGTCCAGCGGCGAACCCGACACCGCCCCCAGTCGCAGGGCGTCGGCCTTCGCCCACGCCTTCAGCCCCTCGTCGGGGATGGCGTCGGCCAGCTGCTTCGCGGCGTCCGCCTTCCCGGCCGCGGCCGCGAGCTGCGACAGCCGCTGCAGCAGCGCCGGCGGCGGGGCGGCGGCCGGGTCCGGCTTCTTCCCGGCCGGGACCACCACCTGGCTCATGACCGCGTCCAGCGCCGCGCCCGGGTCGCCGGCCCACTCGCCGATCTGAATCGCCGCCCGCATCCGGGCGGGCAACGGCCCCGTCCGCCGCGCCGCCTCCGCCGCGTCTTCCCCCCTGCCGTCGAGCAGCGCCAGCCCCACGACCACCGCCCGGGCGTTGTCCGTCAGCGCCGCGGTCGGCGGCGGGAGCTTGCCGTCCACGCCGAGGGTCGGCGCCTTGTCGGTGCCGACGGCCTTCCACAGCACCACCGCCGACGCCGGGAACGGGCCGCCGGGTTGTGCCCCCTTCGCCAGTGCCGTCTTCAACTCGTCGGCGGCCTGCGCGGGGAACGGGCTGGCCTTGTCGGCGCGCCACACCTCGAGCGCCACCGCCGCCTTCGCCTCGGCCTGCTCGGGCGTCGAGAACAGCACCGTCGGCAGGTCCCGGGCGATGTCCACCTGCCCCTTCTTGACCAGCTCGCGGGTGAGCCGGCGGGCCAGCGCCAGGCGGGAGTCGAAGTCGGCCGGCAGCACCAGTTGCAGCGTCTTCTGCAGCTCGGTGTGCACGTCCGTGCTCTTCTCGTTGACGCGGAGCTTGCGGTTGCTCGCGGCCTGCGGCACCCACCGGTAGCGGGTGCCGTCCTTCACCTCGTCGTCGGTCCCGCCGAGGCCGAGCTGGGCCAGGGCGAGCTCGCCGCCGACGGCGTAGCGGACGGCCCCGCCGCCCTTCCTGGCGTCGTCCTTCTGCCCGGCCTGGCCGAGCTCGCCGCGGGCCTTCGTGAAGTGGGCCAGCGCGTCCTTCAGCGCCTTCTCCGGCTCCTTCCCCCGCGTCTCGGTCAGGGCGTACTCCCCGGCCGCGGTGTAGAGCAGCGCCCCGCACAGCGGTCCCTCGCCGCCGGGGAACGCGGCCTGGTCTTCCTTCTCGAACTGGGCGACGGCGTCGTTGACCAGCCGGTCCTCGCGGCCGTCCTTGGTCCTGGAGATGATCCACCACCCGCCGTACACCAGCGCGACGACCGGGGTGAGCACGAGCAGCGCGAAGAAGACGCGGCGCTTCAGCGGGATCGGTTCGAGCTCGTGCTCGAGGGCGCCGGCCTCCTCCATCGACTTCCGCGTGACGTACCCGCCGCCGCCACTGCTCACCACGTCGGTCGGCTTCTCGAACAGCTCCTTGCGGAGGCTGGGGCCGGTGTCCTCGGCGCGCCAGTCCTTCGGCTTCTCGTCCTTGGGGACGGGCACCTTGTTCCGCTGCCGGCACTCGGGGTTCGGGCAGAGGACGTTCTTGCCGGCCTTGTCGCGGCTCTCGGACCACTTGTGGTCACAGAAGGCACACACCACCGGGATGGGGGCGTCGGGCTGCTGTTCTTCCTTGGGGGCGTCGGCGAGGGCGGCGAGGGCGGCGGCCTCGACGTCCTCGGGCTTCGGCGCCGCCTTGCGGGCGGGCGGCTTCGGCTTCGCGGCCGGCGGCCCGGCGGTGGGCGGCACGGTGGCCTTGGGGGCGGGGATGGTGATCACCTGCCGGCAGTCCGGGTTCTTGCACGTGGCCTTCTTGCCCGCGAGCTCGTCCTTGAGCTTGTACGAGGTGGCGCAGTGCGGGCAGTTGAACTCGATCGCCATGAGGCAGTCCCGCCGCGGAGAACGGAGGCGAACGGACGCGAGGACAGGTGACCCCATTATCCCACCGCGTTCCCCCCACGGCAACGGCCGGCGTGACCTATGGTTCGGCGTCGCCTACCGCGGGGACGCACGATGACCGGGCCGTTCGCTGTTGACGTGGAGTACGACCCGACCGGGCGGGTGTGCGTGGTGGCGCTGGCCGGGAAGTTGGACCCGCCGGCGTGCGAGGTGCTGGAGCCGGAACTGGCGGCCCGGGTCGCCGCCGGGTGCCGGCACTTCGTGCTCGACCTCAGCGGGCTGCGGTACGTCGGGAGCCTGGGGCTGCGGGCGTTCGTGGCGCTGGCCAACCGGGTGCGCGGCGAGGGGGCGGTCGCCACGTGCGGGCTGACCGGCGGGGTCCGCGAGGTGTTCGACATGACGAAGGTGAGCGCCCTACTGCGGGTGTACCCGACCCGGGCCGACGCGGTGGACGCGGTCATCTCCCGCTGAGCCGGGCACGCCCGCGCCGCCCCGGCCCCCCACCCGGCCGCACGTCTCCCGTCTTTCCATTCTGCCCCGGCGGCCCCCGGGTTCCCTATAATCCCGAATCCACTCCAGCCACCACCCGTGGGGCCGACGCCATGCACGACCGCATCGCCTACCGCGGCATTACCTTCGACGACGTCCTGCTCGAACCCGGCTACTCCGACGTCGTCCCCAAGGACACCAGCGTCCGCACCCGCATCAGCCGCAACGTGACGGTCAACATCCCGATCCTGTCCAGCCCGATGGACACCGTCACCGAGAGCGAACTCGCCATCGCGCTCGCCCAGGAGGGCGGCATCGGCATCATCCACAAGAACCTGTCGGTCCAGGCCCAGACGCGCGAGGTGGACAAGGTCAAGCGGTCCGAGAACGGCATCATCACCGACCCCATCACCCTCCCGCCCGACGACACCGTCGGCCACGCCCGCGAGATCATGGAGGAGCACCACATCAGCGGGGTGCCGATCACCGTGAACGGCGTCCTGAAGGGGATCCTCACCCGCCGCGACCTGAAGTTCCTCACCGACAACAGCCAGAAGCTCGCCGAGGTGATGACGAAGGACAACCTCGTCACGGCCCCCGGCAACACCAGCCTGGCCGAGGCGCAGCGCATCCTGACGCAGAATAAGGTGGAGAAACTGCTCCTGGTGGACGATTTATACCGGCTGACGGGGTTGATCACGATCAAGGACGTGGACAACGCCGCCAAGTACCCGGCGGCGTGCAAGGACGAGCGCGGCCGGCTCAAGGTCGGCGCCGCGGTCGGCGTCCACGACCTGGAGCGGGCGGCGTCGCTGATCGCGGCCGGCGTCGACGTGCTGGTCGTGGACTCGGCGCACGGCCACAGCCGCAACGTCGTCGAGACGGTGCGGGCGATCAAGGCGAAGCACGCCATCGACGTGATCGCCGGGAACGTGGCCACGACCGCCGGGGCGCAGGCGCTCGCCGACGCGGGCGCCGACGGCGTGAAGGTCGGCATCGGGCCGGGCTCGATCTGCACGACGCGGATCGTGTCGGGCGTGGGCGTGCCGCAGCTGTCGGCCATCGCCGAGGCGGTGAAGGGGCTGGCGGGGACGGGCGTGCCGGTGATCGCCGACGGCGGCATCCGGTACAGCGGCGACATCACCAAGGCGCTGGCGGCCGGCGCCCACGCGGTGATGATCGGCGGGCTGTTCGCCGGGCTCGCCGAGAGCCCCGGGCAGACGATCCTGTACCGCGGGCGGACGTTCAAGCAGTACCGCGGCATGGGCTCGCTCGGCGCCATGGTCGCCGGCAGCGCCGACCGGTACGGGCAGGGGAGCACCGGGGGGGGCCGGCCGGCCAACGGCAAGCTCGTCCCCGAGGGCGTCGAGGGGCGGGTGCCGTACAAGGGGCACCTGGCCCCGTTCGTGTACCAGATGGTCGGCGGGCTGCGGGCCGGCATGGGCTACTGCGGCTGCCGGACGCTGGACGAGCTTCGGACCCAGACGCGGTTCATCCAGGTGACCGCGGCGAGTGTGCAGGAGAGCCACCCGCATGACATCGCGATCACGCAGGAAGCCCCGAACTACAGCACCGCGGACCTGGGCGCCGGCGACGGCGTCTAGCCTCGCGGTGCTCGCCGGCCTCCTCGCCGGGCCGGCCGCGGCCCAGCAGCCGCCCGGGTACCGGCCCGCGGCCGTGTACGGCTCGCCGTACCCGACCACCGCCGGCCAGCCGAACGTCTTCGCCCGACCCGCCGCGCCGCAGCCGCAGGCCGCGCCCGCGCCCCAGCCGACCGGCACCACCGGCCGGCCGAACAACGGGCCGCCCCCGGGCTACCGGCCCGTCGGCGGCTCCGCGCAGCCGGCCGCGAAGGCCGCCTCCGCCGGGCAGGTCATGTACTTCCACAAGCCGGCCAACGCCCTCGCCGCGGACGGCATGGCCGACGCCGGCGCCGTCGCGCAGGTGTCGGCGCCGCCGGTGCTGGCCCCGGTCTCCACGGACGCGCCGGTCGCCGCCCCCGCGCTGCCGCCGGCCGTTCCCGCGGTGACCGAGCGGCCGCTCCCGGCGCCGGTGCCGGTGCCGGTGCCGTCGCCGGTGTTCACGTCCCAGCCGGTGTTCCAGGAGCCGGCCGTGCCGCAGCCCGCGGCCCAGCCGAAGACGGCCACGCCGAAGGATACGGTGCCGCTGCCGCCCGAGGTGACGCGCCTGCCGGGGCGGGACAAGATCTTCATGATGTACGACGACGAGTCGCTGCGGCGGGCGATCCTCGAGCAGGCGAAGAAGAACAAGGTGGGGGTGCCGATCGAATTCCCGGTGCTGCCGCCGGTGGCCCCGCCGGGCACCACCTACGTCAGCCGCACCGGCACCCAGCCGCCGCTCCAGGTGGTGTACGAGTCGGGGTTCGTCGTCCACCGCCGGCTCCACTTCGAGGAGAAGAACAGCGAGCGGTACGGGTGGGACCTGGGGCCGCTGAGCCCGGTCGTCTCGACGATGGCGTTCTACCGCGACGTGCTGCTGTGGCCGAACAGCCTGGCGAGCGGCATCGTCACCGGGTTCTGGGACACGAGCGCCGGCAAGTGCCTGCCCGGCAGCCCGGTGCCGTACCTGTGGTACCCGCCGGAGCTGACCCTCACCGGCACCGCCGCCGAGGCGCTGGTCATCACGGGGGCGGCGTTCGTGATCCCGTAGTGGACAGTGGGCAGTGGACAGTTCAGACAGGAAGCCCGGGGACGGACCCCGGGCTTTCGTCTTTGGCTCCTCACCGTCCACTGCCCACTGACCACGGTCCACTTTTTGAGTGCAAGTCTCCCCCCGCCCGGCGACATGATAGGGGTATGACCCCGCTCGCCGCCCTGTTCCGCCGGTCCGCCGCCGACCCCCGCGCCGACGGGCCGCTCCTCGCCGCCTTCGTCCACCACCGCGACGAGCCCGCGTTCGCGGAACTCGTCCGCCGGCACGGGCCGCTGGTGTGGGGCGCCTGCCGCCGGGCGCTGCCCGACCCGGCCGACGCCGAGGACGCCTTCCAGGCCACGTTCCTCGTTCTGGTGCGGCGCGCCCCCGCGCTCACCGCCGCCGGCACCGTCGGCCCGTGGCTGCTGAAGGTGGCGGCGCTGACGGCCCGCAACGCCCGCCGCAAGAACGCCCGCCGCCTCGCCCGCGCCGCGCCGCTGCCCGACGTACCCGACCCGCGGCCGACGCCGGCGCCCGCCGACGTGGACGGCGCGCTGCTGGGCCTGTCCGAGCGCTGCCGCGCGGCAGTGCTGCTGACACACCTCGAAGGGCTGACCCACCGCGAGGCCGCCGACCGCCTCGGCTGCGCCGAAGGGACGGTGTCGTCGCTGGTGTCGCGCGGGCTGACGCGACTGCGGGCGCGGCTCGGCGGCGCGGAGGTGGCGGGGCTGCTGGCCGTCGCCGTACCCGCGGGGCTGGCCGACGCCGCGGTCCGGTCGGCCACGGCGGTTCAACTCGCGTCGGCGTCCGCGTCCACACTCGCCCGGGAGGTATTGCGTATGTTCTGGGTCCGCAAGGCGACCGCCGCCGGGTTCGCCACGCTCGTCGTCCTGGCCGCCGGGTTCGGGGCCGGCATGGCGGTGCGGCCGCTGCCCGGCGCCGCCGCACAGGAGAAGGAGGCGCCCGCCGTGAAGCAGCCCGATGCGCCCGCGAAGGGGGGGGAGCCGTACACCGTGTTCACCATCCGCGGGCTGCCCGACGACACCCGACGGGGCGTCCCGGAGCCGTTCACGATCACCGAGTTCGACGAGAAGGGGAAGTGCCTGTGGAGCGTGATCCCGGGCCGCGACCAGGCCGTGAAGTGGGCGACGACGCCGAAGCTGATCGAGCTCGACCAGGACGCCATCATCCGCGGCGCCGGCGAGTACCTGCTGCGGGCGCGGATGGACGCGCTCAACCAACGCGAGCTGCGGGTGGTGATCGAGACCGACGCGCAGGTGGGCGGGTTCACGCTGGAGGGGCTGAAGGCGTGCCGCGCGTTCGACACGATCAAACTCACCGGCTACCTGCCGAGCGGCGGCGGCTTCATCCCGCAGTTGAAGGTCGGGCCGGACGGCGAGGCGGCGGGGTACAAGCGCTACCGCGGCGAGCGCGTCGAGACGAAGAAGCTGCTCGCCGACTACGAATTGATGCTGCGGACGCTCTGATCCGGGGCGCACGGGGCGGCCCTCACGGGCCGCCGCGGCGCCGGGCGTACAGCTCCGAGCCCATCTTCATCAGGTACAGCGTGTCCGAGGTCGGGTCGTAGTCCAGCCAGGTCAGCGCCGACACGCCCTTCAGCGCCGCCGGCACCGCCACCGGCGCCGCCCACGTCTTGCCGGCGTCGGTGCTCTCCACGACGCCGGCGCCGGTCAGCACGAACAGCTGCTTCGCGTCCGTGCCGAACACCGGGCCGTAGCGGCCGTCCTTCACGACCCCCACCTTCGCCCACGTCTTGCCGCCGTCGGTCGTCTTGTGGAGCCCGCCGTCGGCGAGCCAGTACACGCCGTCCGGCCCCACCCGCGGCAGCGCCGTCGGCGTGAAGTCGGCGACCGGGGCGAAGGTGGCGCCGCCGTCGGCGGTGCGGACGACGCCACCCTTCGGGTTGTCCTTCGTCTTCACGCGGGTCACCACGGCCGTGGTCGCGTCGAACACCCACGCCGGGCCGTGCCCCTTGCCCAGGTCGTCGAACGTCTTGCCGCCGTCGCGGGAGCGGAGGAGGAGGCCGTTCGCCTCGTGCTTGAGCGCGAGGAGGAACTTGAGGTCCGGGTCGCCCCAGTCGGCGGCGCACCAGTCCACGTGCGTCGAGGCCTTGTCGAGGACGCGCCACGGGCCGCCGCCGGTGCTGCCGACGGCGATCGGGCTGCCGTACACGAGCGGCATGAGGAGGCGCGGCGTCTTGCCGGTGGGGTCGATCTGGAGGCACCCGGGCGTCTCGGTGCGGCCCTTCGGGGGGCTGTTCTCGACGCGGGTCCAGGTGGCGCCGCGGTCGGCGGACGTGAACAGGCCGCGGTCGCTGAGGTCCACGAAGAGCCGGCCGGTGGACCGTTCGACGACGACGCCGCAGAGGCCGCCGAAGCCGGTCTTTTCGCGGGCGAGCAGCTCGGTGGTGAGGGGCCGCCACTCGGCGGGGGCGCCGCCCGGGGCCGGGGCCACGAGTGCGACGCCGACCACGAACAGGATGGCACGCATGTTCGACCTTCCGGGGGAGAAGTGGACCGGTAAGGAGAAGGTAGCGGGCCGAAGCCGAGTCGGCGCCGGGCGTTACGGCAGGAACGGGCACGGAGTCGATCCAATCATTATTTGTGTCATTGACTCAATTCGTGCCGCGACCCCCCGGGGGTGTCCGGTACACACAATGGACTCGGCCCGAGGTTTGAGCTTCCCTCTTGCCCCGCTTCTCACTTCGGCTTGAGCGGGGCCCGGCGGCGTGATAGAAGCCCGGTGCCGGCACCCCGCCCGTTCCGGGAAGGAACCCGTGTACAAGCTGCTCCTCTGCGTCCGCTACCTTCAGACCCGCTACCTGGCGTTCGTCTGCATCGTGAGCGTGATGCTCGGGGTCGCCACGCTCATCGTCGTGAACTCGGTGATGAGCGGGTTCAGCACCAAGCTCCGCGACCGACTGCACGGCAGCATCTCGGACGTGGTCGTGGACACGGAGCGCGCCGACGGCTTCCCCGCCAGCCCGGACGAGCTGCGGCGGGCGATTCTGACCAGCCCGATCGGCGACAAGGTGGAGGCGATCAGCCCGACGGTCGAGGTGTTCGCCATCCTGCAGTTCAGCTACCCGAACGGCGCCCCGGTGATGAAGCCGGTCCGCCTGATCGGCGTGGACCCGGGGAGCCGGTCCGCCGTCGGCGGGTTCGCCGAGTACCTGGTGCGGCAGAAGGACAGCCCGAAGCCGACGTTCGACCTGACCGCCGAGGCCGAGGAGCGGCTGGCGAAGAACCGCGAGCACGCCGAGCGGCTGGAGCGGATGCGGCAGGAGCGCGAGAAGGCGCTCGACGTGCCCGCCCCGCAGCTGGTGCCGGACCCGCTGGCCCTGCCGCCGGCCAAGCTGTTCGGCGACGAGCCGCCGCCGGCGCCAAAGGTGTTCGGCACCATCCTCGGGTACAGCATCGCGCACGTTCGCTACACGCACCACGGCAGCATGGAGGAGGACGCGGTCCTCCGCCCCGGCGACGCGGTGACGGTGACCACGACCGGCGGCGCCGAGATGAAGCCGGTGTGGGGCAGCTTCGTCGTCGCCGACTACGTGAAGACGGAGATGAGCGAGTACGACTCGAGCTTCGTGTTCGTGCCGCTCGACCAGCTGCAGCGGATCCGCGGCATGGGCGACCGCTGCACGGCGCTGCAGATCAAGCTGAAGAACTACGACCGTGACAAGGCGGCGGTGGCGGCCGAGCTGGAGCAGCTGTTCCCGCCGCGCGACGGCAACCGGGTGGCGACGTGGGAGCAGAACCAGGGGCCGCTCCTGGCCGCGATCGACGTGGAGCGGACGATCCTGAACATCCTGCTGTTCCTGATCGTGGGCGTGTCCGGGTTCAGCATCCTGGCCATCTTCACGATGATCGTGTCGGAGAAGTACCGCGACATCGGCGTGATGAAGTCGCTGGGCGCCACGAGCGGCGGCGTGCTGTCGATCTTCCTCGGCTACGGGCTGCTGCTGGGCAGCGTCGGGGCCGGGCTGGGGACGGTGCTGGGGCTGTGGTTCACGCGGAACATCAACGAGATCGAGGTGGTGCTGTCGCGGGTGACGGGCGTGACGGCCTTCCCGCGGGACATCTACTACTTCAAGGAAATCCCGACGCACGTGGACCCGGTGGTGGTGCTGACGATCAACGCCGGGGCGGTGGCGACGGCGGTGGTGTTCAGCCTGCTGCCGGCGTGGCGGGCGGCCCGGCTCCACCCGGTCCGGGCGCTGCGGTTCGAGTGACCCGGCCCGGCGCTCCGTACATCCGCTTTCCGCAATGGTGCCGACATGCTGCGGGCCGAGAACCTGTCGAAGACGTACCACCGGCACGCCGTCGCGGTGAAGGTGCTGACCGGCCTCGACCTGGAGGTGCGCACCGGCGAGTTCCTCAGCATCGTCGGCGCGTCCGGCTCGGGCAAGAGCACGCTCCTGCACCTGCTGGGCACGCTCGACGCCCCCGACAGCGGCGCCGTGTACCTGGACGACAAGCGGATCGACAACCTGCCGGCCCGCGGCCGCGACGCCCTGCGGAACCACACGTTCGGCTACATCTTCCAGTTCTACCACCTGCTGCCGGAGCTCAACACGCTCGACAACGTGCTGATGCCGGCGTACATCCAGCACTCCGCGTGGGGCTGGTGGTCGGCCCGCAAGGAGTGGCGCAAGCGCGCCACCGAGCTGCTGGACCGCGTGGGCCTGAGTCACCGCCTGAAGCACCGGCCGCGGGAGCTCTCCGGCGGCGAGATGCAGCGGGCCGCGGTGGCGCGGGCGCTGCTGACCCGGCCGCGGGTGCTGCTGGCCGACGAGCCGACGGGCAACCTCGACGCCGAGACGGGCGGCGAGATCGTGAGGCTGCTGCGGGCGCTGAACCGCGACGAGGGCGTGACCATCGTGATGGTGACGCACAACCTGGAGATCGTGACGGCGACGGACCGCGTGGTGCGGATGGCCGCCGGCCGCCTGACGGACGACACCCACTCCTTTCGCCACGCGCCGCCCCGGCCCCACCTCGTCGCCGTCTGACCCGCCGCGGCCGTGACCGTCACCCGCCCGCCCGCCGCCGCGCACACAACTCCGCGGCCGCCGCGGGCCACGCCGGGAAGTTGAACACGAAACCCGACGCGAGCAGCTTCCCCGGCACGACGCGCCGGCTCTTCAGGATCAGTTCCGTCTCCGTGCTCATCAGCCACGCCCCGGCCGCGAGCATCCACGGCGCCGCCGGTAGGCCGAACCGCGTCCCCCACGCGGCGCGCAGCGCCGCCATGAACTCGCGGTTCGGCAGCGGCTCCGGCGCCGCGAGGTTCACCGGCCCGGCCAGCTCGGCACGGTCGATGAGCCAAAACACGGCGCGGACGAAGTCTCGCTCGTGAATCCACGACACGTATTGTCGCCCGTCGCCGGCCGTGCCGCCGAGCCCGCGGCGAACCAGGCCCAGTAGCGTGTCGAACACGCCGCCGCGGTCCGGGCTCATCACCATCGCCGTGCGCAGCAGCACGAGCCGCGTGTGCGGCGCCGCGGCCTCGGTCGCGGCGCGCTCCCACGCCGTCGCCACGTCGGTGCTGAAGCGCCAGGTGTCGGGCGCGTCTTCGGCGCCGCCGAGGACGCCGGTCGCCTCGTCGTTCGCGCCGTCGAACCGGTGGGCGTAGACGGTGGCGGTGCTCATCTGGAGCCACACCCGCGGCGGCCGGGCGGCGCGGCGGAGCGCGTCGCCGACGGCCGTCGTGGAGCGTACCCGGCTGTCGAGAATCGCCCGCCGGTTGGCCGCGTCGTAGCGGCAGTTCACGCTGCGGCCGGCGAGGTTCACCACGACATCGGCGCCTTCTAACTCCACGGCCCACGGGCCCACCGTCTCCGCGTCCCACGTCACCACGCGCCACGGCGCCGGCTGCGGAGCCCGGCTCAGCACCACGACGTCGTGCCCGCCGGCCACGAGCGCGCGGGCGAGCAGCGTGCCGACCTGGCCGCTACCGCCGGGGATGACGACCTTCACGCGCGAACCCTCGCCGGGGTGGGAGCATCCCATGAACCGTGCCCGGGCCGCGGGGACAACCGCGCCACGTCATACACCAACCCCACCCCCGAGGACCACCGATGGCGACGGACACGCACTTCGCCGTCGGCGTCGTCCACCGCCGGGTCGGGCCGGGGGCCGTCCTCGCCGAGCCGCTGTTCTTCCCGGAGGTGTCGCGCCTCGCCGCCGCCCCCGACACGGCCGCCGCGATGATCCGCCTCGACTTCGCCGCCCGCCTGCCGAAGCTCGACACGCGCGAGCTGTTCCGTCGCCGTCGCGCCACCGCCGCCCGGCTCGTGGCCTTCACCGTGGACGTGGCCCCGCCGCGCAAGACGGACCTGTGGCGCACGCCCGTCGCGCTCAAGCTTCAGGCCGTCGCGTGGGAGCAGGCCGGTTTCGTCGTCGCCCGCATCCCGGCGCTCGGCGTCGAGGTCATCGCCGCGCCGAAGGACGACCTGCCGGCTCTGCTGACGCGCGAGGCGTTGGCCGCGCTGCGGCGCGCCGAGCTGACGAAGTCCCTGAAGGCCCTCGCCGGCGTCGCCACCGGCGGCCTGCGGCTCGACTGGCTCGACGTGTCAGCCAAGCTGCCGTCGCTTAAGGAGCGGGCCGTCCGCGGCGACGCCGAGCGGCCGAAAAAGACGGTCCTTCAGACCGTGGCGACGGCCGCGAAGCCGGCCGCCGAAGACCCCGCCTACGAGGCCGACGACGTGGTGGCGCAGCTGGCCGAGGCGCTGGCCGCGAAGCCGCCGCAGAGCGTGCTCCTGGTCGGCCCCAGCGGCGTCGGCAAGAGCGCGGCCTTCGGCGAACTCGTGCGTCGCGCCGCAGCCTACCGCCTCGGCGCGACGCCGTTCTACCGCACGTCCGGCAGCCTGCTAGTCGCCGGGCAGACCGGCTTCGGCATGTGGGAGGAGCGGTGCCAGGAGTTGATCAAGGAGGCGGGCAAGCTCCGGGCCGTGCTCCACGTCGGCAGCCTGACCGAACTGATGGACGTGGGCAAGAGCGAGGGGAACCCCACCGGAATCGCCACGTTCCTGCGGCCGGCCATCGGCCGCGGCGAGCTCCTGTGCGTGGCCGAGGCGACGCCCGAGCAGCTGCCGCTGATCGAGAAGGAAGCCCCGCAGCTGACCGACGCCTTCCGGCAGATCGCCGTCGAGGAGCCCGGCCCGGATCGCGGCCGCCGCATCCTCCGGCAGTACGCGGAAGCCGACCGCCGGCGCGAACCGACGCCCGCGGCGCTCGACGTGATCGACCGGCTCCACCGCCGGTACGCCACGTACTCCGCGTACCCCGGCCGGCCGCTCCGTTTCCTCGACCGGCTGCGCCGCGACGGCCCGCCGCGCACGCCGATCGAGCCTGCCGAGGTGTACGCCGCGTTCGGCCGCGAGACCGGGCTGCCCGCCGCGCTGCTCGACCCCGCCGTGCCGCTCGACCCGGACACGACGCGCGACTGGTTCGCCCGCCGCGTCGTCGGCCAGCCGGAAGCCGTGAGCCTCGTCGCCGACCTGCTCGCCACGGTGAAGGCCGGCCTGGGGCGGCCGAACCGGCCGGTGGCGTCGCTGCTGTTCGTCGGCCCCACCGGCGTCGGCAAGACGGAGATGGCGAAGGCGCTCGCCGAGTTCCTGTTCGGCTCGGCCGACCGACTGACGCGGTTCGACATGAGCGAGTACGCCGACTCGGTGGCCGTGCGCCGGCTCGTCGGCTCGGCGTTCAACACGGAAGGCCTCCTGACCGCGGCCGTGCGCGAGCAGCCGTTCTGCGTCCTGCTTCTCGATGAGGTCGAGAAGGCCGACGCCTCGGCGTTCGACCTACTGCTGCAGGCGCTCGGCGAGGCGCGGCTGACCGACGCCGGCGGCCGGCTGGCCGACTTCCGCAACGCCGTCGTCATCCTCACCTCGAACCTCGGCGCCGAGTCGTTCCGGGCCGGGTCGGCGGGCTTCGGCGCTGACCGCCCCACGGCCGCGGACGCGGCGGCGCACTTCACCCGGGCCGTGGAGCAGGTGCTGCGGCCGGAGATGGTGAACCGCCTCGACCGCATCGTGCCGTTCGCCCCGCTCGGCCCGGACGTGGTTCGCCGCATCGCCGACCGCGAGTGGGGGAAGGTGCTGGCCCGCGACGGCCTCCGCTTCCGCAACGCCCGCGTGACGACCGGCGAGGGGCTGCTCGACCACGTCGCCGCGGTCGGGTTCGACCCGAAGTACGGCGCGCGGCCGCTGAAGCGGGCGATGGAGCGGGCCCTGCTCGCGCCGCTGGCGCGGCAGATGAACCGCCACCCCGGCGACACCCCGCTGTCCGTCGCGATCGGCGTGGAGGGTGGCGGCGTCGCGGTGACGGTGCGGCCGGTGCCGGGGGTGAGGGGCGGCGGTGAACCGACGAGTCCCGCGGGGCGCCAGGCGGCGCAGGCCCGGGACCGCCGCCGCTGGCACCAGTTGCTGGAGCACTCGACGGCCGTCCGCGACGTGGACAACGAGGTGTACCAACTGGCGCAGGTGGAGCAGCGCGTGCGCCGGCGACAGGCCCAGGGGAAGCCGCAGCGGCCGGCCGACGCCGAGGCGCTGGCCCGGCTCGGCCGCCTGCGCGAGCTGGCCGCCGAAGTGCGGCGACAGCGGGCCGCCGCGGAGGAGGTGGAGGGAGAAGCGCTGGTCGCCCTTTACGGCGGCGCCGAGGCAATTGACCCGGGTGTGGCGGCGCGCCTGAGCGCGGGCGAGGCCGACTGGGACGCGCTGCTGTTCCGCCTGTACGCGGCCAGCCGGCCGGGCGCGGACCGCGTCACGCTCGCGCTCTTTTCCGAGCACCGCGGCCACCTCGCCGAGTTGGCCGACGCGTACTCCGCCGAGGCAGAGCGGCACCGCGTTCGCGCGGAGGGGCGGGTGTTCGTCGCGGTGTCGGCCGAGGAGGCGCGGGCGGTCGAGGCGAAGGAGAAGCCGCCGGAGTTCCCGAAGGCCGAGGGCGACGAGCCAGTGACGGCGTGGGACGACGACTGGCTGTGGGAGAAGGCCGGCTCCGCGGTACGCGTGGTGTTGCGCGCCGAACCGCGAACGGAGCGACTGCCGGACGGCGCCGTCGGCGTTGCGCTGGGGCTGACCGGCCCCGCGGCCGACCTGCGGTTCGCCGGCGAGGCCGGGCTGCACCGCGTCGTGGGCACGCCCGCCGAGGAGGGGAACCCCGACGTACTCGTCGCCGCGTCCGGCGTGAAGCTGGCGGAGTACCGGCCGCCGGTGGCGATGGTCCGCCGCGGGGCGGTGAAGGCCGACGAGCCGCGGCGGGTGTACGACCGGCCGAAGGCCCGCGTCGACGACCGCGAGACCGGGGCAACGATCGAGGGGCAGTGGGGCGGGTTCGCGGCGGTGCTGCCGGCGGTGCTGGCCGCCGCGGCGCGGCACCGCCTGCGGGCCGTCGTGCTGGAGTGACCGATGCGGTTCCGGGTTCCCATTTACGTCGTCGAGTCGAAGACCGGGTACGCCGCCCGGCCGCTGTTCGTCCCGCGCCCGGCCCGCACCGACACCAACCTCAACCGCCTCCTCACCAAGCTCGCCGGCGACGTCGTCCGGGCGATCGAGCTGGACGCCCGCGCCGACCGGCAGGACGCGGCGGCCCGCTGGGCGTTCGCGCCGCCGGTCGCGCAGCACCGTCTCGCCCTGGAAATCGAGCTGCGCCGCCGCAAGGCGCGCGGCAAGTTCCTGTTCGTCACGTTCCAGCACCTCGGCCGGCGGCTCGCGCTCACGCCGGCGGTGCCCGACGTGTGGTTCGAGGTCGCCCGCGGCGAGTCGCTCACTGACCGGGCCAAGGCCGCGCTCGACGAGCACTGGCGCGCCGTCGAGCGCGACGCCGACGAGCCGGATGCCGTGAACCCCGCGGCCGACGCGCTGACGGGCAAGGCGTGGGTGCAGGTGTTGGACGTGTCGGCGCGGGTGCCGTCGGTCGTTAAGGCGCCCGACCCGCTGGCGTTCCTGATGTGCGGCGGCGGGGGCGAGCCCGACGGCGCCGCCGAGCTGCGCCGCGTCGGCCGCTGCCTCGACTGGCTCTACCCCGACGAGCTTGACCGCGCCGTCCTCCGCGACCCCGAGGTCGCCGAGCTGGCGCGCCTCCTCGCGGCGCCGGACCGCCGGCCGGTGCTGCTCGTCGGCCCGCGGCAGGTCGGCAAGACGGCGGTCGTTCACGAGTGCGTCTACGGCCGCGTCACGGAGCGGACGCACGTCCACGTGCAGCGCGGCAACGTGTGGCTCGTCTCGCCGCAGCGGCTGATCTCGGGCATGAGCTACGTCGGCCAGTGGGAGGGCCGGCTGCTGGCGATCCTGCGGCACGCCCGCAAGCGCGACCACGTTCTCCTGTTCGACGACCTGATCGGTCTGTTCCAGGCCGGCGTGACGAGCCAGGGGAACCTGAGCGCCGCGAACCTGCTCAAGCCGCACCTCGAAGACCGCGCCGTGCGCGTCCTCGGCGAGATCACGCCGGAGGGGCTGCGCGTCCTGCGCGAGCGCGACCGCGGCTTCGCCGACCTGTTCCACATCCTGCCGGTCCGCGAGCCGACCGACGCCGACACGCTCCGCACCCTGATCGGCGTGCAGCGCCGCCTCGAAGGGAAGCACGACTGCCAGTTCGGCCTCGACGTGCTCCCCGCGGTGATCGACGCCCAGCGCCGCTACGACCGCACGGCGGCCTTCCCCGGGAAGGGTGCGGCCGTGCTGACCCGCCTCGCGGCCCGCGCCGTGAAGCCGAAGCCCGAGCAGCGCGCGCCCGACGCCCCCGACCGGTCGCGCATCACCCGCGACGACGTGCTCGCGGACGTTGCCGCCCGCAGCGGCCTGGCGCTGGCGTTCCTCGACCCCAAGGCCCGGCTCGACCGCGACGACGTGCGCGACCAGCTGGCGAAGCAGGTGGTCGGGCAGCCCGAGGCGGCGGAGGCGCTGGCCGACGTGGTGAGCATCGCCAAGGCGCGGCTGAACGACCCCGGCCGGCCGCTCGCCGCGTTCCTCCTCGTCGGCCCGACCGGCGTCGGGAAAACTGAAACGGCGAAGGCCGCGGCCCGCGTCCTGTTCGGCACCGCCGACCGGCTCGTCCGGTTCGACCTGAACGAGTTCAACCAGCCCGGCGCGGCCGCGCGGCTGGTCGGCACCTTCGCCCGACCCGAGGGACTGCTCACCGCCGCGATCCGCCGCCAGCCGTTCGCCGTGGTGCTGCTCGACGAGGTGGAGAAGGCCGACCCCGAAGTCTTCGACCTGCTGCTGCAACTGCTCGGCGAGGGGCGGCTGACCGACGCCCTCGGTCGCACCGCCGACTTCACGAACGCGGTGGTCATCCTCACGTCGAACCTCGGCGTCCGCGAGGCGGCGGGGAAGCTCGGGTTCGGCGCGGCCGACGACCCGCGGGCGTTCGTGCGGGCGGCGGAGCGGTTCTTCCGGCCCGAGTTCTTCAACCGCCTCGACCGCGTGGTGCCGTTCGGGACGCTGAGCCGCGCCGACCTGGGCGCGGTGGCGCGGCGGCTGATCGACGGCGTGTTGGCCCGCGCCGGGTTCGCGCAGCGCGGCTGCGCCCTCGACGTGACGCCGGCGGCGGTCGGGCGCGTGATCGACGCCGGGTACGACCCGGCGCTCGGGGCGCGGGCGATGAAGCGCGCCGTCGAGCGCGAGCTGACGCGCCCCGCGGCCGCGGCGCTGGCGAAGCTGGCGCCCGGCGAGTTGAGCGTGGTGAGCGTCCGCGCCGACGCCGGCGCGCTGGCCGTGGACGTGACCGCCCCCGGCTGGGCGGAACGGCTTCCCGCGGCCGAACCGCTTCCCGCCGCCGACCGCGCCCGGGCGGCGAGGCTGTCGCTGGAGCGGATCGAGGAACGTGTCGCGGCGCTGCGGCCGGCGGCGGGTGTGGTGGCGGGGCGCGTCACGGCCGAGCAGGAGCGTTACTTCGCGCTGAAAGAGCAGGCGCGACTCGTGGCCGCCGAGCTGGAGCGCGTCGAGGCGCGCGGCGAGCGCGCCTTCAACATCGTGGCGCGGCAGCCGGAGGCGGTCGGCCGCAAGAGCCGCTACCGGTCGGTGAAGCGGGCGCGGCTGTACCACAGCAACCCGACGGCCCAGCCGTTCGCCTCACTCGTGTCGGCCGAGTCGATGGAGGACGCCGTCCGCGAGTTGATGGCGGACGCCGAGCCGGCCGACGCCGACGGGGACCTGCTCGACCTGGAGAACCAGCTGGCCCTGCTGGCGCTCACGTCGGCCGCCGCGCCCGACGACCGGCCGACGTTCCTGTGGCTCCGCGGCTTCGGCGGCGGCGACGGCGCCTCGGCCCCGGTCGCGCGGTTCTTCATGACAGCGTGGGCGGCGGGGCTCGGCGTCGAGGTGGTGAGTAGCCGGCCGGCGGGCCTGCCGGTTACGGACGTGTTTTTCCAGGTGAAGGGCGTCGCGGCCCGCGCGCTGGCGCTCACCGAGGTCGGTACGCACCTCGTGCTGCCAACCCACGGCGGGCCGCGGCCGGTCCGCGTGGACGTTCTTGACGCCTGGCCGGCCGCGGCGCCGGCGGGAGTCGGCCCGGTCGTGCGGGTGTACCCCGAGGGGCAGCCGGTGTTCGACGTGCGCACCGGGCTGGTCGCGCCGCCGCCGTACGCGGCGGACCAGCTGCGGGCGTTCACCCTGACGGCATTGCCGCGAGCCTGACAGTCCCACCGCCGCGTGCGGCGGAAAGAGCCACCGTGCCCACCGTCCGCTACCCCGTCGTCGTTTACCGCGACCCCGCCGGCGGGTGCCACGCCGTCGCGCTCGACCACGGCGCCGTCGGGTTCGGCGGGTCCGCCGCCGACGCGAAGCACGACCTGCGCGACTTCCTGGCGTGGGAGCACCGCCACCGGCCGTGGGTCGCGCCGCCCGACTTCCTCGACCCCGAGCTGCGCTGGGTCCGCGTCGCCGTCCGCCCCGAGTACCGCACCGGCGACCGCCTCCACCCGAGCGCCGAGGCCGTGGACCTGCGCGTCCTCGTCGTCACCGCGGTGCGCGCCAGCGGGCAGCCGGCCGCCGACCTGCCGCAACTCGGCTACCGTTTCGACTACCCCGACGCGAAGGAGTTGGCGGACCTCGTCCGCCGCTACACCCTGCAGAAGCTCGAAGGGCTCACGCCCGCGCAGGTCGCCGGCTTTCTCCCGCCCGCGGACGCGGAACTGGACACGCTGCAGGTGCGCGTCCGCGAGGCCGGCGCCGCCGTGAAGGAAGCGCCGGCGACGCTGGCCCGCGTGGCGGAGCCGCTCGGCGACCGCGCCGTCCGCAAGGGCTTCGCCCGCGCCTGGGGGCGCGAGCCCGAGGTCGCGTCACTGGCGAAGGTGTTGCACGCCGAAGTCGGGAGCGTGCTGCTGGTCGGCGACGCGGGGGTCGGCAAGTCCACGCTGCTCGCCGACGCCGTGAAGGAGGCCGAGCGCCGCGGCGGCAAGCGGCGGTTCTGGCTCACGTCGGCCGGGCGGCTCGTCGCCGGGATGAAGTACCTCGGCCAGTGGGAGGAGCGCGTCGAGCAGGTGATCGCCGACCTCGGCGAGATCGGCGGCGTCCTGTGCGTCGACCGGTTGCTCGACCTGGTCCGCCGCGGGGGCACCGGCCCCGGCGACGGCATCGCCGCGTTCCTGGCGCCGTACCTGGCGCGCGGCGAGGTGCGCGTCGCCGCCGAGGCCACGCCCGCGGAACTGGACGCCTGCCGCCGCCTGCTGCCGGGCTTCGCCGACCTGTTCCAGGTGGTGCCGGTCCGCGCGTTCGAGCCGGCCGCGGCGCTGGCCGTCATCGACAAGCAGCTCGCCACGTCGGCGTCCGGCCCGGGCCTGAGCGTCGGGCGCGGCACCGGCGAACGCGTCGTGCGCCTGTTCCGCCGGTTCCAGCCGTACGCGCCGTTCCCCGGCCCGGCGTCCGGCTTCGCGCGCGAACTCGTCGAGGCCACGGCACGCGGCGGCGCGAAGGAGGTGACGGCCGACGCCGCGGTCGGGCGCTTCCGTGCCCGCACCGGCCTGCCCGACCTGCTGCTGCGCGACGAGCGCACGCTCGACCGCGCCGACGTGCTGGCGTGGTTCACCGGCCGCGTGATCGACCAGCCGGCGGCGTGCGCCGCGGCGGCGGACGTGGTGACGGCGATCAAGGCGGGCGTGACCGACCCCGGCCGGCCGCCGGCGGTGCTGCTGTTCTGCGGGCCGACGGGCGTGGGCAAGACGGAACTGGCCAAGGCGCTCGCCGAGTACCTGTACGGCCACGGCGCGGACGCGGCGAAGCGGCCCGGCGAGGCGCCGCGGCTGGTGCGCCTCGACATGAGCGAGTACGGCGGGTTCGACGCCGCCGCGCGGCTGCTCGGCCCGCCGCACGGCGAGCCCGGCGAGCTGGTGAAGCGGGTGCGCCGCGAGCCGTTCTGCGTCCTGCTGCTGGACGAGGTGGAGAAGGCTAGCGCCGAGGTGTTCGACGCGCTGATGGGCGTCTTCGATGAGGGCCGGCTGACGGACCAGTACGGCCGCGTGACCGACTTCCGCAGTGCGGTGATCGTGATGACCTCGAACCTCGGCGCGGGCCGCGGCGGGGCGGTCGGCTTCGGCCCCTCGGCGGGGGTGAACTACACCGGGGCGGCGATGGCGTTCTTCCGCCCCGAGTTCTTCAACCGCCTCGACGCGGTGGTGACGTTCGACCCGCTCGGCCCCGCCGCGGTGGAGCGGATCGCGCGGCGTGAGCTGGCCGCGGTGGCGCGCCGCGACGGGCTCGCCGGCGTGACGGTGACGTGGACGGACCGGCTGGTGGCGCACCTGGCGGCGGTCGGGTTCGACGCACGGTACGGGGCGCGGCCGTTGCAGCGGACGGTCGAGCGCGAGGTGGTGGCGCCGCTGGCCCGGTGGCTGCTGGCGCACCCCGGAACCGGCCGCGCGGTCGTCGCGGACGTGGACGCGAATGGTGTGACGTTCCGCTGAACCGACCCCCGAGCTACCAGCATGACCCAGCCCGCCGACATTCGTGACTACAACCGCCGCGCCTGGGACCGACAGGTCGCGGACGGCAACCGCTGGACGGTCCCCGTCGGCCCGGGGGTCACGGCCGCGGCCCGCCGCGGGGAGTGGAGCGTCGTCCTCACGCCGACGCGGCCGGTGCCGCGCGACTGGTTCCCGCCGCTCACCGGGTGCGAGGTACTGTGCCTCGCCTCGGGCGGCGGCCAGCAGGCGCCGGTGTTCGCCGCGGCCGGCGCGGCCGTCACCGTGTTCGACAACTCGCCGGGCCAACTGGCCCGCGACCGCGAGGTCGCCGACCGCGACGGGCTGACGATCGCCACCGTCGAGGGCGACATGCGCGACCTGTCGGCGTTCCCGGCCGCCCGGTTCGACTTGATCTTCCACCCGTGCGCGAACGGGTTCGTGCCGAACATCCTGCCGGTCTGGCGTGAGTGTGCTCGAGTCCTGAAGCCTGGCGGGGTGCTGCTGGCGGGTTTCGTCAACCCGGTGCTATACGTGTTCGATGACGCAGCCGCGACCGACCGCGGCGAGCTGGTGGTCCGGCACACAGTCCCCTACTCGGACCTGACGAGCCTGACGGACGAGGAGCGGCGGCGCTACACGGACAAGGACGAGCCGCTGTGCTTCGGCCACACGCTCGAAGACCAGATCGGCGGGCAGCTGGCCGCGGGACTGGTGCTGACCGGCTTCTACGAGGACCGCGACCCCGGTCACCCGCTCGGGAAGTACCTGCCGGCATTCGCCGCCACCCGGGCGGTGAAGCCGGGCTGATCGCGCGGCGGCCCGTAGAATCCTGATTCTACCCGCCCGCCGCCAGGGAGTGTGATGGGGACCGACCCGCCGCCGGCCCGCCTCAAGCTGCTACTCGCGTTCGCCGCCATCTACTTCCTGTGGGGCTCGACGTACCTCGCGATCCGGCTGGCGATCGACTCCGTGCCGCCGTTCCTGATGGCCGGCACGCGCTTCGTCATCGCCGGGTCGGTGCTGTACGCCGTCGGCGTGCGGGGCGGCGAGCCGCGGCCGACGGCCCGGCACTGGCGGACGGCGGTCGGGGCGGCGGTGTTGCTGTTCGTGTGCGGCAACGGCGGCGTGTCGTGGGCGCAGCTGACGGTGCCGACCGGGGCCGCGGCGCTGGTCGTCGCCACGCTGCCGGCGTGGCTGTTGGTGCTCGACGGGGGCTACGGCGGGCGCGGCCGGCCGCGGGCGCGGGAGGCCCTCGGGATCGGCCTCGGGCTCGGCGGCGTGGCGGTGCTGTCGGCGCCGGGCGGCATCGCGCCGGTGGGCACGGCCGTGCTCCTCGGCGCGACGGCGGCGTGGGCGGTGGGGTCGCTCGTGAACCGGTACGCCGAGTTGCCCGCGTCGCCGGTGCGGACCGCGGGGATGGAGATGCTCGCCGCCGGCGTGCTCATGGTGCCGCTGGGCCTGGCACTCGGCGAGGGCGGTCGCTTCGACCCCGGCGCCGTGACCGCCGTGTCGGTGGTCGCGCTCGGCTACCTGATCGCGGTCGCGCTGGTGGCGCTGCCGGCGTACAACTGGTTGCTCACGGTCGCGTCGCCGGCCGCGGTCGGCACCTACGCCTTCGTGAACCCGGTGGTGGCGGTGCTGCTCGGCGCCGCCGTGCTCGGCGAGGAACTATCCGCGCGGTCGGGCGGCGCCGCGGCTCTGGTGGTATTGGGGGTCGCGCTGCTGGTGTGGCGGCGGCGCTAGGCGCGGGCCTCGGGCCGGTCGTGCCAGTCGCGGCGGGGCTGCGGGTCGGGCGGGGGCCGCCGGCGCGGCGTCGCGGCCGCCTCGCGGCGGGCCTCGTCGGCGGTCAGGCACGGGTCGAGGAGTAACGCGATGAGCGTGGTCGGGTCGGCGGCGTCCATGCGGTCCATTCCGGAGTGAAGGAAGTACACGGGTTGCAACTCTTACCCGCCGCGGCGGGCGAAAACCGCGTCCGCGGCGGAGGTGGAGGCGGTTCACGCAGCGGGGGTGCCGGCGGGCGAGTTGCCGGGCGCGCGGAAATGGGTTGCGCACGTCACCGCCGGAAGGAGCCGAACACCCCCCGTAACCGGCACGGGCACAAAAGAAGAAGCCGGCGGCTTTCGCCACCGGCCTTCTGGAACGTGTCGGGGGACGTGCGGGGGAACGTGACGGCGGGCCTCGGGGATTCCCGGCCCGACAGGTTGTGTGACGCCGATCTGTTATGCACGGGGTGTGCCAAACCCGCCGCGTCGGGTATCGTGGTGTCGTTCGCCCGACCGCCGAGGGGGCGCGGATGCGCGGCAGGTTGTGGTTTCTGATCGCGGGGTTCGCGGCCCTGCCGTTGTGGCCAGTCTCGGCCCAGCCGCCGGCGCCAGATTTCGGGCGCGACGTGCGGCCGATCTTCGCGGCGCGCTGCACCTCGTGCCACGGACCCGCCCGGCAGCGCGGCGGGCTGCGCCTCGACACTGCTGCCGGCATCACCTCCGTCGTCGGGACATCCGCGGAGAGCACGCTGCTGCGCCACGTCACCGGCAGTGACGGGGCCAAGCGGATGCCGCCCGAGGGGGAGCCGCTCACCGCCGCGCAGATCGACGCCCTCCGCCGCTGGGTTGCGGCGAAGGCGCCGCTCCCGGCCGACGCCGGGCCCGCCGAGAAGGGGCCGGCTGTGGGCTGGGCCTTCAAGCCCGTCGCCCGCCCCGCGGTGCCCGCGCCGCCGGCCGAGCACGCGCCGTGGGTTCGCAACCCCATCGACGCATTCGTGCTGGCGAAGCTTCTGAGCAACGGCCTGCGCCCGTCGCCGGAGGCCGACCGGCGCACGCTCGCCCGCCGAGCGTCGATCACGCTCACCGGCCTGCCGCCGACGCCGGAGGAACTACACGCCGTCCTCGACGACCCCGCCGCCGACGCCTACGAGCGCTACGTCGATCGGTTGCTCGCCTCCCCCCGATACGGCGAGCGGTGGGCGCGGCACTGGCTCGACGTGGCCCACTACGCCGACTCGCACGGCCACGACCAGGACCGCTTCCGCCCGAACGCGTGGCCGTACCGCGACTACCTCATCCGCTCGTTCAACGCCGACACGCCGTATGCGCGGTTCGTGCGCGAGCAGGTCGCCGGCGACGTGCTGTTCCCCGGCAACCCGCACGCGCTGGTCGCCACCGGCTTCCTCGCCGCCGGCCCGTGGGACGAGAGCGGCCTGCGCGACATCAACGAGAACAGCCTCGACCGGATCGCGGCGCGGAACCTGGAACGCGACGACGTGGTGACCAGCACGATGACCACGTTCGCCGGCCTCACGGTGGGGTGCGCCCGCTGCCACGACCACAAGTTCGACCCGGTGACGCAGCAGGACTACTACGCGCTGCAGGCCGTGTTCGCCGGCGTGGACAAGGCGGAGCGCCAGTACGACCCCGACCCCGCCGTCGGGGCGCGGCGTGCGGCACTGACCGCGGAGCTGGCGCTCGTCCGCGAGCTAAAGGGGACCGACCCGGCGCTGCTGACGCCCGCACGGCGCGCCGAGGTGGCGGCGCTCCGCGACCCGGAGGTCGGCTGGCTGACGGCCGCGCCGGGGGCGGTGAGCGCGAAGCAGGGGTCCGCGCTGAAGGTGCTGTCGGACCACTCCGTACTCGCGGCCGGGCCGACGCCGGAGAAGGACACGTACACCGCGACGCTGACGGTTCCGCGCGGCGGGCTGACGGCGCTGCGCGTCGAGGTGCTGTGCGACGACTCGCTGCCGCACAAGGGGCCGGGCCGCTGCCACAACGGCAACCTCCACCTGTCCGAGGTGCGGGTGAAGGTTCACCCGCCCGGGGAGCCGGCGAAGGCCGCGGCGGTGAAGCTGACGGCCGCGGCGGCGGACTTCGACCAGGACGGCTGGGCCGTCCCGCGGGCCATCGACGGCAACGCCACTACCGCGTGGGGCATCTACCCGGCCGTCGGCCGCCCGCACCGGGCCGTGTTCGCGTTCGAGAAGCCGGTCGGCTTCGACGCCGGCACCACGCTCGCCGTCGAGCTCGACCAGCTGCACGGCGGCGGCCACCTGATCGGCCGCTTCCGCCTCGCCGTCACCACGACGCCCGGCGCGGAGGCGACGAAGCCGCTCCCCGCGACCGTGGCCGCGGCTCTGGCGGCGAACCCGCGCACCGACGCGCACACGGCCGAGCTGTCGCGCTGGGCCTGGGAGCGCCGACTGAGCGCCGAGTTAGCGGCGCTGCCGCCGCCGGCGAGAGTGTACTGCGGCACCAACCGCTTCACCGCGGACGGCAGCTTCCGCCCGGCGCTGACGCCGCGCCCCGTCCACGTGCTGAAGCGCGGCGAGCCGACGCGCCCCGGCGAACTGGTGGAGCCTGGCACGGTTGAAGCGATCACCGCGCTACCGGCGCGATTCACGCTCGCCGACCCGACCAACGAGGGTGAGCGCCGCGCCGCGCTGGCCGACTGGCTCGCCGACCCGCGCAATCCGCTGACGTGGCGGGTGATCGTCAATCGTGTGTGGCACTACCACGTCGGCCGCGGGATCGTGGACACGCCGAACGACTTCGGCGCGATGGGCGGCGTCCCGAGCCACCCGGAACTCCTCGACTGGCTCGCCGCCGAGTTCCGCGACCGCGGCGGCTCGCTGAAGGCGCTCCACCGCCTCATCCTGACGAGCAGCACCTACCGCCAGGCGGTGCGCCACGACCCCGCCGCCGCGGCGAAGGACGCCGACAACCGCCTGCTGTGGCGGATGAACCGCAGCCGCCTCGACGCCGAGACGGTGCGCGACGCGGTGCTGCAGGTCAGCGGCCGGCTCGACCTCACGATGTACGGCCCGCCGGTGGCGCACTTCACGAGCAAGCCGGGCATCCACGTCACGCCCGAGGCCGACTACGACGCCTTCGACGTGGACGCTCCCGCCGCGCGGCGGCGGAGCGTGTACCGCTTCATCTTCCGCACGCGGCCCGACCCGCTGCTGGAGGCGCTGGACTGCCCGGACGCGTCGCAGTCGGCGCCCGTTCGGGGCGGGTCGGTGGGGGCGCCGCAGGCGCTGGTGCTGTGGAACAACAAGTTCATGCTCCGCCACGCCGAGCACCTGGCCGCGCTGGGCGACGTGCGGGTGATCGCCGAGCGCGTGCTGTGCCGGCCGCCGACGCCCGCGGAGGAGGCCGCGTGGGGCGACTACGCGCGGCGGCACGGCCTGGCGAACCTGTGCCGCGTGCTGCTGAACAGCAGCGAGTTCCTGTTCGCGGACTGAGGGTCGGTCATGAGCTACGGAACAATCTGGCGGCTGGGCCACGAGTCGGAAGCGCGACTCCTGTGGAACTACTCGTTGCCGCCGGACCGGCTGACCATCGACGTGAAGTTCATCACCGGCCTGGAACTCCAGATGCTCCGCTGTCGGCTCCGCGGGCTGACTGAGTTCGACCCAATTGTGAAGGTGTCCGAACTCGCATTCCCGAAGCAGTCAGACCCAGAATGGGAAGAGTGGTATTCGAACATCGAGGAGGAGGCGACCCACGTCGTCGAACTGGTCCGGCCGGACTTCCTTGGCGAGCTGCGGGCAATCCCGCCGACCGAGGTCGAGTCGCTGGGAGCCGCGTGGGGGGAGATGACCGAAGGGTCGTGGCACCGTCAGTGGCCGGACCACGCGGCGTGGGCGCTGGGTGAGTTCATCCGGGTGGCAGTTGCGGCTGAGCAAGAGCGAATGTGCGTCTTCGCCACGCACTTCATGTGACTGTGGTTGGCGCCCCGCGTCGGGTCACGAAGACTCGACCCGACCTACGGAAGCAGACCGAGGCACCCCATGACCCCCACCCGCCGCGGGTTCTTCCTCGCCGGGCTCGGCCAACTCGCTCTCGCGCACCTTGCCGACGCGGCGCCCGTGTCGCACCACCCGGCGAAGGCGCGGCGCGTCATCCAGGTCGTCCTCAACGGCGGGATGAGCCAGCTCGACACGTTCGACTACAAGCCCGAGGTCGAGCGGCGGCACGGGCAGGCCGTGGACATCGGCCTCAAGGCGACCGCGACCGGCACCCCCGGGCCGCTCATGAAGTCGCCGTTCAAGTGGAAGCAGCACGGGCAGTGCGGCCGCTGGGTCACGGACGTTTTCCCGCACCTCGCGGGTTGTGTCGATGACCTGGGCTTCCTCATGGCGCTGGCGTCGCGGTCGAGCGTCCACGGGCCGGCCAGCTACCTCCAGACCACCGGCTTCCTCCTCCCCGGGTTCCCGGCGGCCGGCTCGTGGGTCAGCTACGCTCTCGGTCGCCTCACCGACGACCTGCCGACGTTCGTCGTGCTCCCGGACGTGCGCGGCCTGCCGTACAACGGCATGGGCAACTTTTCCGCCGGCTTCCTCCCCGCGGTTCATCAGGGTACCGTCGTCCGCCCCGGCGGAGCGACCCCCATCCCCGACTTGGCCGCGGCGCCGGGCGCCCGGTTCGTCACGCCCGACGCCAGCGCCGACGGGCTGAACCTGCTGCGCACGATGAACGACCGCTACGCCGCCGACCGGCCCGGTGACAGTCGGCTGTCAGCTCGTGTCGAAGGCTACGAGCTGGCGGCGCGGATGCAGTTGGCGGCGCCGGAGGCGTTCGACCTGGCGCGCGAGCCGGCGCGGCTGCACGCCCGCTACGGCACCGACCGGCCGGCGGCCGAGGGCGCGTTCGCGCGCAGCTGCCTCCTCGCCCGCCGGCTCGTCGAGCGCGGCGTGCGGTTCGTCCAGGTGTGGAGCGGGGCAGGGGGGCCGTCGAACAACTGGGACAACCACACCAGCATCCCCGCCGAGCTGCCGCCGGTCGCTCGGCAGGTCGATCAGCCGGTGGCGGCGCTGCTGGCGGACCTGAAGGCCCGCGGGCTGTGGGCGGACACGGTGGTCGTGTTCACGACCGAGTTCGGGCGGATGCCGGTGACGCAGAGCGGCGTCGGCCGCGACCACAACGGCGGTACGTCGGTGACGTGGCTGGCCGGCGCCGGCGTGAAGGGCGGCACGGCCCACGGCGCGAGCGACGACTTCTCCCACCTCGCCGCGGCCGACAAGACGACCGCCCACGACCTGTACGCGACGCTGCTGCACCTGCTGGGCATCGACCACGAGCGGCTGACGGTGCGGCACAACGGTATCGACCGCCGCCTCACCGACGTGCACGGGCACGTCGTTCGGGCGATTCTGGAGTGACCGCCGTGTCTGCCCGCACCTGGCGAAGGCCCCTGGTGTTCGCCGCCGTCACAGTCCTGGCCGGTGGGCTCGTGGCCGTGGAGGTGTACGTCCTCTCCCCCGGGATGCGGGCCGGTAGCGTCGGGGTGCTGGAGCGGGCGGGGGCGTGGGACCGACTGGCCGGGATGCTCGACGACGACGACCCGGACGTGCGGGCCGCGGCGTCCGACGCCCTCCTGCGGAACGGGCCGGCCGCTATCCCGGCCCTGACGCGCGGGCTCGACCGCCTTCCGGACCGGGGACGTGCCTTCGCGGCGTTCACGCTCGGTCGGATCGGCCCGAACGCGCGGGCCGCACTTCCGGCGCTGCGGCGCCACATGACCGAGGACGCCGCCGCCGAGGTCCGCGAGGCGGCGGCGGTCGCCGCCGGGCGGGTCGGCCGGGATGACGCTGCCGCCGTGAATGAGTTCCTGCGGATGTTGGAGGCCGGCAGCACGGTCGAGCGTCTGGCCGCGGCCCGGGCCGCGCCCGAGCTGGCCGACTCCGATCGGCGGCGGGCCGTGCCGCTCCTGGCCGCGCTGCTCGCCCACCCGGACGCCGAGGCCCGGAAGGAGGCGGTCGAAGCCCTCGGGGCGATCGGCGCGGACGCCCGGCCCGCCGTCCCCGTGCTGATTCAGGCCACCACGGACCCGGTGCGCGAGGTCCGCGCCGAGGCGGCCGAGGCGCTGGAGCACTTGTTGCTGTCACCCGGGGGGCTCGACCCGGACACAGTCGCCCGGGTCACCGCCGCCCTCGCCGGCGCGCGGGCCGGACCGCCCCCGGCCGGGCGCCCCTAGGGCATCCACACCATGCTCGACGGGCTTGTCTGCCGCACCGGCTCGCCGTGCGGCGTCAGCCGGCCGGTCTGCGCGTCGATGCGGAACACCACCACGTTCCCGCCCGGCATGTTGGCGCACAGCAGCCAGCGGCCGTCTGGCGTCGGCAGCAGGTTCTGCGGCCCCTTCCCGAGGCTCGGCTCGATCGCCACCAGCGACAGCTTCCCGTCGGCCTCCACCTTGTACGCGGCGATGCTGTCGTGGCCTCGGTTGGTCGCGTACAGGAACCGGCCGTCGGGCGTCACCTTCACGTCGGCGCAGTAGCTCGTCCCCTTGAACTCGCCGGGCAGCGTCGGGATCGTCTGCTTCTCCGTCAGCGCGCCGGTGGCGGCGGCGTAGTCGAACACCGTCACCGAGTTCAGCAGCTCGTTCACGACGTAGACGTGCTTCGCGTTCGGGTGGAAGGTCAGGTGCCGCGGCCCGGCGCCGGCCGGCGACCGGGCGAACGGCGGGTCGTTCGGCGTTAGCGTCCCGGCGGCGGCGTCGAGCTTGTAGCACAACACCTTGTCGATGCCGAGGTCGGCGGCGAAGGCGTACTTGTTGTCCGGGCTCACCACGATGCAGTGGGCGTTCGGCCCCTTCTGCCGCTGCGGGTTGACGCTCGACCCCGCGTGCTGGTGGAACGACGCCGGCGGCCCGAGCGACCCGTCGGCCGCGAGCGGGTACGACGCCACGCTGCCGGTCAGGTAGTTGGCCACGAGCGCCGCCTTGCCCGTCCTGTCCACGTCGAGGTAGCACGACGCGGTGCCGCGGGTCGTCTGCCGGTTCAGCGGCTTCAGCTCGCCGGTGCGGCCCACCAGCGCGAACGCCGCGACCTCCTCGTTCTCCTTGCCGCCGAACGTCTTGGCGTGGATCGACAGTAGCGTCTTCTTGTCCGGCGTCAGCGCCAGGTAGAACGGGTTCTCGACGCCGCCCGTGCGGCGCAGCGGCGTCAGCTTGCCGGCGGCGGTGTCGAACGTGTAGGCGTGGATGCCGCCCTTGTCGCCGGGGGCGAACGCGGTCACGAACACGACCGGGTCGGCGGCGCGGGCGACGCCGCCGGCGACGAGCGCGAGGGAGAGGACGAAGCGCGTCATCGGGATGGGCTCCAGGGTTTTCGCCGCGGGCGGCGCAGTCCCAGTCTCGGCCCCCCGGCGGGCGGCGTCAACGTGCTCGGTCGCGGGCCCACTCCTCGGCCAGCCGGGCGAACAGGAACTCGTCGCCCCACTCGCCCTTGAACCAGACGTTGCGGACGAAGTGCGCCTCGCGGCGGAACCCGAGCCGCTCGAAGAGGGCGGCCGCCGGGCGGTTCCGGGCGTCGGTGGTGGCGACGACGCGGTGCTTCCCGAGCGTGCCGAACAGGTAGTCGAGCACCGCCCGCAGCGCCTCGGCCGCGTACCCGCGGCCCTGGTGCGCCCCGGCGAGCGTGACGCCGACTTCCGCCTGTCGGTCGTCGAGGAAGTGGAGCCCGCAGTCGCCGACCACCCCGCCGTCCTTCGTGATCGCGAGTTGGAGCCACGTGCCGGGCGTGTTGGGGACGACCCCCTGCTGGGCGGCGACGAGGCGGGCGGCGTCCGCGGGCGAGAACGCCTCCCACGACTGGTAGCGCGCCACGTCCGGCAGCGACCGGTATCCGGCGATCGGGCCGGCGTCGGCCGGCGCCAGCCGGCGCAGCACGAGCCGGTCGGTCCGCACGACGGGCCCGGTCTCCATCCTCAGTCCTCCGGCAGGCCGACCAGTTCCGCGGGCGTCAGGCCGGGCATCGCCACCGTCCGGCCCTGGTCGCGCACGAGCACCGACCACGACCCGTCGGCCGCGTCCACCCGGTAGGCCGCGTCCGGCGGGCCGGCCGCGGCGGCGCGCACCAGCCGCTGCACCGCCTCGTTGGCGTCGCGGCGGTCGCGGTTCCGCTCGGCCAGCAGTTCGGCCAGGCGCTGGTCGGCGTCCGGGGCGCCGGCGTCGGCCGCGCGGCGGAGGTAGCGGATGGCCCCGTCGCGGTCGCGCGCCCCGCCGACGCCGGCGTCCAGCATCCCCGCCAGGGCGACGGGCGCGAACGGGTCGCCGGCGTCGGCGGCGCGGCGGTACAGCTCCCGCGCCGCGGCCGGGTCGCGCGGCACGCCGCGCCCCTCGGCGTGCTGGAACGCCAGCATCCGCAGCCCTTCCGGGTGCCCCTGCTCGGCCGCGGCGGCGAAGTAGTTCGCGGCCGCGTCGGGGGCGTCGTGGCCGAACATCAGGATGAGCCCGAGGGCCACCCGCGCCTCGGCCGACGCCATGTCATGCGCCGCGTGCTCCAATTCGGCCCGGACGCGGACGATGTCGCGCTCGGCCTCGTCCACCCCGGCCTGCCACGCCTGGAAGAACCAGTACGCGGCCAGCCCCACGTCGTCGGCGGTCGGGGCGCCGTCGAGGTGGAGGTGGCCGAGGAGGCGCATCGCGGTGGGGTCGCCGGCCTTCGCCAGCCCCGCGGCGGTGGCGCGGGCGGCCCGCAGGTCGCCGGCCTCGGCGGCTCGCACGGCGTCGTCGATCGTCGGCATGAACGGCCCTTCGCGGTCGGGCGGCTATTCTAGTCCGGCATGGGTGTCGCCGCCCCTTCGCGCTGGTTGTTCTCCCCCGCCGCCGACCTCCTGGCGTTCGGCGGCAGCGCCGCGCTGTCGGTCGCGCTGCTGGCCGTCGGCTGGCACCTCGGCCTGCTCGACGGCGAAAAGGCCGACACGCCCGAGTGGGCGTGGGTGGCCGCGGTGCTCCTCATCGACGTGGCGCACGTCTGGAGCACGCTGTTCCGCGTGTACCTCGACCCGGCCGAGTTCCGCCGCCGGCCCGGGACGTACCTGCTGGTGCCGGCCGCGGGGCTGGTCGGCGGCGTCGCCCTGTACGACGCCGGGCCGGCGGTGTTCTGGCGGTGCCTGGCGTACCTCGCGGTGTTCCACTTCGTCCGCCAGCAGTACGGGTGGGTGATGCTGTACCGGGCGAAACTGGGCGAGCGCACGGGCCGCTGGCTCGACGCCGCGGCGATCTACCTGGCGACGGTGTACCCGCTGGTGTACTGGCACGCCCACCTGCCGCGGCGGTTCGCGTGGTTCCTCCGCGGCGACTTCGCCGGGCTGCCCGCCGTCTGCGCCGAGGTGCTGGAGCCGGTCTACTGGCTGACGCTGGCCGCGTACTTCGCCCGCAGCGCGTGGGGCCGCTTCGCCAACCCCGGCAAGGACGTGGTGGTGCTGACGACGGCCGCGTGCTGGTACGCCGGCGTGGTGTGGTTCGACTCCGACTACGCCTTCACGGTGACGAACGTGGTCATTCACGGCGTGCCGTACTTCGTGCTCGTGTACTGGTACCGCTGGGGCCGGGGCGACCCGCGGCCGCGCGGCTGGCACGTGCGCACCGCGGCGGCGTTCGTGGCCGTGGCGTGGGCGCTGGCGTTCGCCGAGGAACTGCTGTGGGACCGGCTCGTCTGGCACGACCGCGACTGGCTGTTCGGCGCGGGCTGGGACGCGCGGCGGTGGCGGTGGCTGCTGGTACCGCTGTTGGCGCTGCCGCAGCTGACGCACTACCTGCTGGACGGTCTCGTGTGGCGCCGCCGCGGCAACCCGGGGTTCACGCTCGCGGGCCGCTGACGGAACGGGTATAACCAGGGACGAAATCCGCTTCCCGCCGCCGCGCAGCTCGCTACCCGGGGCGCGATACCGGCGGCCGACCCCGCCGGAATCGCGCCCCGGGAGGCCGCGACGGCATCTTGATTGCCTTTCACCTCTCGGTCGGTCGCACTGCACGGAGAGTGTCGCCACACGAGTAACCCTACGAGGCCGGCGATGCACGCACCTCCCGACCGCTGCCGCGTCCGCGTGCTGCTCGTCGCCCCGTCCCGGGTCGTGCGCGACGCCCTGGCCGGCGACCCACGCCTCGTGCTGACCGAAACGGCCGACCCCGACGACGCCCGCGCCCGCCTCGCCGCCGGCGGGTTCGACCTTGTTGTGGCCCACGCCGCGACCGACGGGGTCGCCCTGGCGCGGGCGGCGCACGTGCGCCGCCGGCCCGTCCCGGCCGCGGTCGTCGCCGACGCCCCGGACGTCCGCACCGCCGTCGCCGCCGTCCGCGCCGGCGCCGCCGACTTCTTCGTCCTGCCCGACGACGGGGAGAACCTGCGGGCGTTCGCGGCCGCGGTCGCCGCCACGGCCGGGGCCGACCCGTTCCGCGGTATCGTCAGCCGGCACCCGAAGATGCTCGAACTCTTCGAGCTGATCCGCGACGTCGGCCCGACCGCGGCGACCGTGCTCATCCAGGGGGAGACCGGCACCGGGAAGGAAGAAGCCGCCCGCGCCGTGCACGCGGCGTCCGCCGGGCGCGGCGGGCCGTTCGTCGCGGTACACTGCGCGGCCGTGCCGGAGACGCTGCTGGAGAGCGAGTTGTTCGGCCACGAGAAGGGCGCCTTCACCGGCGCCGACCGGCAGCGGGTCGGCAAGTTCGAGCTGGCCCACGGCGGCACCCTGTTCCTCGACGAGATCGGCGACGTGCCGCCCCTCATGCAGGTGAAGCTGCTGCGGGTGCTCCAGGAGCGGCGGTTCGAGCGCGTCGGCGGCACCGAGGCGGTGCGCGTGGACGTGCGGGTGGTGGCGGCGACGAACCGGTCGTTGCGGAAGCTGGTGCGCGCCGGGCGGTTCCGGGAGGACCTGTACTACCGGCTCAACGTGGTGCGGCTCGACCTGCCGCCGCTGCGGGCCCGGGTCGAGGACATCCCCGCACTGGTGGAGCACTTCTGCCGCAAGTACGCGCGGCCGAACGCGCCGCCGAAGGCCGCCTCGCCCGCGGCGCTGGACCAGCTGGCGAGCTACCCGTGGCCGGGGAACGTTCGCGAGCTGGAGAACGCGGTCGAGCGCGCCTGCGTGGTTCACGCCGGGGCGACGATCGAACCGGGGCACCTGCCGCCGGAGGTGAACCGGGCGGCGACGGGGCCGGTGCCGGTGCGGCTGAACCTGGCGAAGCCGCTGAAGGACGTGCTGCGGGACGTGACGGCGCGGATCGAGAAGCGGTACATCCGGCGGGCGCTGCGGCAGACGCGCGGGCACGTCGGCCGGGCGGCGAAGCTGTGCGGGTACTGCCGCCGCAGCCTGACCGCGAAGATCGCCGAGTACCACATCGACCGCCGGGCGTTCGCGGGGCGGCGGTAGCGGTGGAGCCCCGGGCCGCCCAGTTCGTACAATTCACGGGTACGTCGGCCGGTCCCCCGAACGCACCCGGTGTCGCGTGACCCCACCCCCGAGCCCGACCGCCCGAAAGCGGGTCGCCGTCCTCGGGTCCACCGGCTCGATCGGCGTCAGCACGCTCGACGTGGCCCGGCACCTGCCCGACCGCCTGGAGGTCGTCGGCCTCGCCGCCCACACGAACGCCGCGCAGCTCGCCGAGCAGTGCCGCGCGTTCCGCCCGCGATACGCGGTGCTGTGCGACCGCGCGGCTTTTACCGCCGCCGTGCGGTCGGACTTCCCGCGGGAGACGGAACTGCTCGGCGGCCCCGACGGCGTGGCGAAGCTGGCGACCGCGGCGGACGTGGACGTGGTAGTGTCCGCGGTGGTCGGAGCGGCCGGGCTGCAGGGCACCTGGGCGGCCCTCGACGCCGGCAAGGACGTGGCGCTGGCGAACAAGGAAACGCTGGTCGTCGCCGGCCCGCTGGTGACGGAGCTGGCCGCCCGCCGCGGGGCGCGGCTGCTGCCGGTGGACAGCGAGCACTCGGCCGTGTTTCAGGCGCTGACCGGATACACCGCCGCGGACGTGACGCGCGTCGTCCTCACCGGCAGCGGCGGCCCGTTCCGGGGCAAGACGGCGGCGGAGCTGGAAGCCGCGACGCCCGAGCAGGCGCTGCGGCACCCGACGTGGAAGATGGGGCCGAAGATCACCATCGACAGCGCCACGCTGATGAACAAGGCGCTCGAGGTGATCGAGGCCCGCTGGCTGTTCGACCTGCGGCCCGAGCAGATCGACGTGATCGTCCACCCCGAGTCGGTCGTCCACTCGTTCGTGGAGTTCGCCGACGGCTCGGTGCTGGGCCAGTTGTCGCCGCCGGACATGCGGCTGCCGATCCAGTTCGCGCTGCTGTACCCCGACCGCGTGCCGGGGCCGGCGAAGCGGCTGGACTGGAAAGCCCTCTCCGGGTTAAGGTTCGAGCCGCCGGACCGAACCACGTTCCGGGCGCTGGACCTCGGCTTCGAGGTCGCGGCCCGCGGCGGCACGACCGGCGCCGTGCTGAACGCGGCGAACGAGGTGGCGGTTGGCCGGTTCCTGGCCGGCACGCTGCCGTTCCTGGGGATCGCGGCGTGCTGCCGGGCCGTGCTGGACGCCCACGACTTCGACGCGGCCCCGCCGCTGGACCGGCTGCTGGCGCTCGACCGCTGGGCGCGGGCGGAGGCGGCGCGGTGGCAGGGGTAAAACACGAGGATTAACCACAGAGTCACAGAGAGCACAGGGAGAAAACCGAAGACCGAGACAAACCATGTTTGGAACCAATCTCGGTCTTCTGTTCGGGCTCTGGCTTCTGTCTTCCCTCTGTGTCCTCTGTGACTCTGTGGTTAATTTTCTTCCTCACCGTCAACCATCCCGATGAGCGATATTCCGATCGACCCGAGCACCGGCCAGCCGGACCACCACGCCGAGGTGGTCGAGGCGAAGTCCTGGCTCCGCCAGAACGCCGTGTCGCTGCTCATCACCGCCGCCGTCGTCGGCTTCGTCCTGTGGAAGCTCGACCCGGTGGACACGCTCAAGGTCGTGTTCGGCCTCGGGTTCATCATCTTCATCCACGAGCTCGGCCACTTCCTCGCCGCCAAGTGGAGCGACGTCCACGTCAAGACGTTCAGCATCGGGTTCGGCCCGGCCGTGCCGTTCTGCTCGTACCGGTGGGGCGAGACGACGTACATGCTCGGCATCATCCCGCTCGGCGGGTACGTGAGCATGGTGGGCGAGGGGACCGGCGAGAGCACGCCCGACGGCGACCCGGACGACGACGACAACGACCCGCGCAGCTTCAAGAACAAGCCCGTCGGCAGCCGGATGCTCATCATCTCGGCCGGCGTCATCATGAACTTCATCCTCGGCATCGGCTGCTTCGTCGCCGCCTACCTGCACGGCGTGGCCGAGCAGCCGGCGACCGCCGGCGTCGTCGAGAGCGGCAGCGCCGCCTGGCGTGCCGGCATCCGCACCGGCGACGACGTCACCCGCATCGGCGGCCGCGAGCACCCGTTCTTCAACGACATCCGCCCCATCGTCACCAGCACCCTCAAGGACGAGCAGCTGCCGGTCACCATCAGCCGCGGCGGCAAGGTCGAGGAGCTGACCACGGTGCCGATGCGCGACGAGGGCGCGCTGTACCCGCAGCTCGGCATCGTGCCGCCGCTCCGCCTCGGCCTCGCCGACTCGCGGAAGCGCGGCTTCACCCCCGTGTACCCCGGCACGCCCGCCGCGCTGGCGAAGGACGCCAACGGCCGCGGCTTCGAGCCCGGCGACAAGGTCGTCGCCGCCACCGACCCCGCCACCGGCGCCGTGACGGCGTTCAAGCCGGACGAGCACGACACGAGCCGCGGCGACTACGACGACTTCTACCGCCGCATGGTGGACCTCGCCGACAGGCCGGTGACCGTGCGCGTGGCCCGCAAGGACGGCAGCACCGCCGACCTCACGGTCGCCCCGGCGCTGCGGCACGACCTGGGCGTCCGCTTCCAGATGGGGAAGGTGGCGGCGGTGCGGCGCGGCGGGCCGGCCGACGGGCAGGTGACCGCGGCCCCGCCGGGGAACCCCGCGGCCCCGGCCGACGTGATCGCCGCCGTCGGCGTGACCGACCCGAGCGGGAAGCGGACCTGGTTCGCCAGCGCCGCCCCGCCCGAGGCCGCCAAGGGCGACGCCGTCCAGCCGCTCGACCCGGTGCGGCTGCCGGCGCAGCTCGCCGCGTGGGCCGCAGCGTTCCCCGCCGCCGAGCGGAGCAACCAGACGGTGACGCTGGTCGTGCTCCGCGAGGACGGCGCCGACCACCGGGCCAAGCGGCACGCCCTGGCGCTGAAGTACGACGACTCGTTCCGGTACGACCGCGAGGTGGTGAACCTGCTGAACTCGCCGCTGCCGCTCGGCGGGCTCGGGCTGGCCTACTGGGTGGACGCCGTCGCCGCCGACGTGACCGGCCCGGCCGCCGGCAAGGTGCAGGCCGGCGACGTGGTGACGGCCGTGCGCGTGAAGGGCGCCGACGGCTCCGAGGGGAAGTGGCGCGACGTGAAGCCGCACCAGTGGGCCGCGATCGACGCGGTGTTCCAGGCGGCCCCGTCGCACGAGATCGACCTGAAGCTGAAGCGCGGCGACGCCGAGGTCGAGACCGGGTTCATCGCCGCCGTCGCCGAGCCGGGCCACGGCCTGCCCGAGCGCGGCTTCCTGTTCGAGTTCGAGGAGCGGCTGCAGAAGGCCGACGGCGTGACGGAGGCGATCCGCCTCGGCTGGTTCCGCACGGGCCGGTTCGTGCTGACGGTGTACCAGAGCCTGTACGGCATGGTCTTCGGCCAGATCAGCGCGAAGACGCTGAGCGGGCCGCTGACCATCGCCACCGTGTCCTACCGGCTCGCCGGCGAGGACTTCTGGCAGCTGCTGCTGTTCATCGGCATGATCTCGGTGAACCTGGCGGTGGTGAATTTCCTGCCGATCCCCGTGCTCGACGGCGGGCACATGCTGTTCCTCATCTACGAGAAGCTGACCGGCCGCCCGGTGCCGGAGAAGCTGTTCGCCGCCCTCATGTGGGGCGGGCTGGTGATGATCCTGCTGCTGTTCGTGTTCGTGATCTGGAACGACATCACGCGGCTGTTCTTCTGACCCAACCGGAGGTGTGTCATGGTGCGCGTCCTAACGGTGGCCCTGGCGGCGGCGGTGGCGGTCGGGGTGGCGGGCTCGTCGGCCCAGGAGCCGGCCCCGAAGGCGGAGAAGAAGGAGACGAAGCTGACCGGCACGCTGGTGTGCGCGGCGTGCGCCCTGAACGAGACGAAGACGTGCGTGAACGCCCTCCAGGTGAAGGGCGACGGCAAGGCGGTCGTGACGTACTACCTGAACGACAAGGGGAACCGCGAGGCGTTCCACGGCGAGGTGTGCGGCGGCGGCAAGCTGGAGGGCGTGACCGTGTACGGCACCGTCGGCGAGAAGGACGGCAAGAAGACGATCGTGCCGACCAAGCTGGAAGTGCCGAAGAAGCAGTAATCGCCCGGCGAGCCGAGCCCCGTAAGGGGCCGGGTGCCTCGGGGCTCGGACCCGAGGCACCCGGCCCCGGGGCTCGGCTCGCCAGCATTCCCCTTCCCCACAGAGGCCGCACCCGTGACCCGCATCCCGGCCGCCCTCGTCCTCGCGCTCGTACCCGCGCTCCTGGCCGCCGACTGGCCGCAGTTCCTCGGCCCCACCCGCGACAACCAGTCGCCCGAGAAGATCGCCCCCTGGACCGGCACGCCCAAGACGATGTGGAAACAGCCGGTCGGCGAGTCGCACAGCTCCCCGGTCGTGGCCAACGGGCTCGTCTACGCCTTCTACCAGCCGAAGGGCAAGGACGCCGACGCGCTCGCCGCGTTCGACGCCGCCACCGGCGAGCGGAAGTGGGAGCAGAGCTACGCCCGCGCCGCGTTCAGCCCGCCGTTCGGCAACGGCCCCCGCGGCACGCCTGCAATCGTGGACGGCAAGGCGTACACCCTCGGCGGCACCGGCGTGCTGGCGTGCTGGGACGCCGCCGACGGCAAGGTCCTGTGGCAGGTAGACACGCTGAAGGAGTACAAGGCGCCGAACCTCAGCTTCGGCGTCAGCGGGTCGCCGCTCGTGAGCGGCGGCAAGGTGTTCGTGAACGTCGGCGGCAAGGGTGCCGGCGTGGCCGCGTTCGACGCCGCCACCGGCAAGCTGGCGTGGAAGGCGACCGACGACAAGGCCAGCTACTCCTCGCCGGTCGTCGCCGACGTGGGCGGCTCGAAGCAGGTCGTGTTCCTGACCGCGGCCGGGCTGGCGGCGTTCGACCCCGACACCGGCAAGGAAGGCTGGCGCTACCCCTTCCGCGACCTGCTCCAGGAGAGCGCCACGTCGCCGCTGTACAAGAACGGCGTAGTCTACGGCAGCTCCGTGACGCTCGGCAGCGTGGCGCTGAAGCTCGCCGGCGGCGCCCCGACGAAGGCGTGGGCGGCGCCGCAACTGAACTGCTACTTCTCGACGCCGGCGTTCGGGAAGGACGGCGAGACGCTGTTCATGCTCAACGGCAAGCTGAGCATCAACCCGAAGATCACGCTACGGGCGGTGGACGCGGCCACGGGCAAGGTGCAGTGGGAGAAGCCGGACGTGGGCAAGTACCACGCCGCGCTTGTGGTCGGCTCCGACGGCAACGTGCTGATGCTCGACGACGGCGGCACGCTGTCGGTGTTCAGCGGCGAGCGGGCGGCGTTCCGCGAACTGTGCCGGGCGAAGGTGTGTGGCCCGACCTGGGCGCACCCGGCGCTGGCCGACGGCCGGGTCTTCCTGCGGGACGAGACCGAGCTGGTCTGCGTGTCGATCCGCTAACCCGGGTGCCGCCGTGGTCGCCGTCGGGCTCGCTCTCGCCGCCGCGCTGGTGCTGTTCGGCGCCGGCACCGCCCTCCGCCAGCGGGGCACGGTGGCGCGCCTCCGCGCCGAGAAGTATCTCCCGAGCGACGACCGCGCGTACCTCCGCGGCCAGGTCCGCCGCCGCGTCGCCACCGGCACGGTGCTGGTGATGATCGGCGGGCTCATCGCCTTCTACTACCTGTCCGGCATGGACGCGCGGGTGGACGAGATCGCACAGAAGGACCGCAGCGGCGTCCCGATCCCGGAGGAGGAGGACCGGGCCGACAAGGACTTCACCCGGGTGGTGGCCGCGTACTGGGTCGGCATCCTGGGGCTGGTCTTCGTGGCGGGGTGCCTCGCCGTCTTCGACTTCTGGGCGACGCGCCGGTACTGGATGTCCCAGTACCGGCTGCTCAAGGCCGACCACGAGGCGAAGCTGCAGCGCGACCTGGCCGTTCACCGGCAGGCGAAGGAGAACGACCGGATGAACCGGCTGAACCGCGGCCGCCCCGGCGCCGCGGACGAGACGGGCGAGGACCCGCCTTTGTGACTTGAAGGGGTGAAGGGGTGAGAATCACTCTCACCCCTTCATGCGGCGCGAACCACGCTCCCCCTACCGCGAGGCAGCGAAGTCCCCCGGCAGGCGCCGCCAGGCGCTGTGGATGTGGTTGGCCGGGTTCTTCGCCGAGTCGGCCTGCACGTTCAGGAACTCCACCACGAACTCCGGCGCGTAGACCCGGTACGTGTACGGCTGCCCCACCTCCGCCGAGCCGGTGTACGCGAAGTGCATCGCCCCCGGAGCCGTCTTCGCGGCGCGGTCGGCCTCGGCCGCGGCCAGGTCCGCCGGCATCCGGTCGGTGTAGGCCCGCAGCAGCGCCGCGAGCGTCTTCCGCTGCCCGGCGTCGAGCTTGTCCGCGGCGACCCCCTTCGGCGCGCCCACGTCCGCGGTCGGGCTGTTCTCCTTGATCTCCCAGCCCTCCACGCCCTTCGGCGTCGGCTGCTTCGCCAGCTTGTCCTGGTCCGAGGTCAGCGACTTGATGAGCGCCCGGGCGTGGTCCTCGATCGCCGGCAGCGTCCGCAGCCCCTTGCGGTCGCCGGCCTTCACCTCGGCCGGGTTGGCGCCGAACATCAGCGGCGTCGCCGACACCA
This sequence comes from Gemmataceae bacterium, assembly GCA_046350095.1. Taxonomy (GTDB): domain Bacteria; phylum Planctomycetota; class Planctomycetia; order Gemmatales; family Gemmataceae; genus Urbifossiella. The sequence goes on along the minus strand of JAXMBA010000003.1, from coordinate 859,462 downwards.
CGGCCCCCTTGTCGAGGGTGTAGTTCACCGACATGTGGTGCCCCTCGAACCGCCAGCCCCACGCGCCGGCGGTGCCGGGCTCGCCGAACACGGTGACGAAGTACCACCCGGGGTTGCGGACCATCGCCCCCTTCGCCCCTTCGAGGTCGGCCAGAATGCCTTCGAGGCTCATGATGGTGGTGGCCTGCTTGAACCCGTCGGCGGACAGGCCGGTCTTCAGCAGCTCCAGCGCGGCGGCCTTCTGGGCGGGCGTCATCTCTTCGAGGCGGACGCCGACCCGGTTGGGTTGCCGCTCCTTGGTCTGCTGCGGGGTGAAGAACCACGCCAGCCGGGCCTTGCTGTCGAACGGCAGGTTGGCGGCCTTCGTCTGCTCGGGGGTGAGGCTGCCGAGAAAGGCCTTGGCGGCGGCGGTCATCTTCGGCGCGGTGGCCGGGGCGGGCTGGCCGACGAGGGCGAAGGCGACGAACCCGACGGCGGCGGCGGCCGGGAGGGCGTGGCGGAGGCGCATGGGAGGGGCTCCGGGGGCGGGCGGTCTGAACGAAGGATACGCCGCCGGCGGGCGGCGGAGAAGGGGTTATCCGAGCCGGTCGAGGTCGCGGAGCCGGCGGTCGGCGTCGAATACCGGGGCCGGCAGCGCGTCGGCGAGCCGGACCGCCTCGTCCTCGCTCAGGTCGGCCTTCGCCGTGCCGTGCCCGCGGAACACCGGCAGGCCCTTCTTCAGCGCCACGATCTCCCGGCGGGTGCGCCCCTTCGGGCTGTCCGGCCAGCGGCCGATCCGCTCGTGGAAGTCGAAGAACACCGGCGCCACCTCGCGGATGTACCGCCAGTAGCCGGGGTTGTCCGTCTGCACCACGAAGAGCCCGCCGGGCACCAGCGCCCGGTGGACGGCCGCGAGGAACGTCGGCGTGACGAGCCGGCGGTGGACCTGCGCCGGGTCGTAGTACGGCTGCGGGTGGTAGCAGTGGATTTCGGCCACCGAGTGCGGCGGCACGTAGCGCTCGACCAACTCCAGGCCGCCGAGCACCGCGAACCGCGCGTTCGCCAGCGCCCGCTGGTTGCCGCGCTTGCGGGCGTAGCGCACCACGACCGGCAGGATGTCGGTGCCGAGGTGGTCGTGGTCGGGGCGGGTGAGGGCGGAGCCGATGAGGAAGCGGCCGTTGCCGCAGCCCACGTCGAGGACGACGGGGGCGTCGCGGCCGAAGAGTTCGCGCCAGTTCAGGCGGCCCTCGGCGGGCATGGCTTTGAGGGCGGTCTGCGTCCACTTGGTGGGCTCGGCGATTCGGCCGGGGAAGGCGACGCCGAACTCGCGCTCCACGTCGCCGGGCCGCGGCTGCTCGGGGGGGTGCATGGGGATTAGGGTACGGGGCGCGTCACGGGCCGACGGCCCGCGGCGCGGGCGCCGCCGGCCGCTCGCCCGGCCGCCCCCCCACCGGGGCCGACGAGAGCACGCGGTTCCGGCCGTCGGTGCCCAAGGTCAGCAGCTGCGTCCCGTCCGCGCTCCAGCAGGCCTCGCGGCCGCCCTGGATGGTCAGGAGCTCGATCCCGCTCGCCGTGTCCCAGACGCGGACCGTGCCGTCCATCCCTCCGGTGACCAGCCGCGACCCGTCGGGGCTCCAGTCGCAGGAGCGGACGTAGTCCGAATGGCCGCGCAGGTCGAGCACCTCGCGCCCGGTGTCGGCGTCCCACACCCGCACCGCCCGGTCGTTTCCGGCCACGGCGATGCGGCGGCCGTCCGGGCTCCAGCACCCGGTACCCGCCGAGCCCCCAGCCTGCGTCGCGAGGACGTGGCGGCGGCGGACCGGACTCACCTCCCAGATCACCGGCGCCTCGGACGAGGTCACCAGGAGGTGTTTCCCGTCGGGGCTCCACGCGCACTGGGACCACTCCGCGGCGTGGACCTCCGCCAGTCGCTCGCCGGTCGGGCCGAAGACGAGGATCGACCCCTTCTCGACCGCGACCGCGAGCGCGCCCCCGTCGGGCCGCCAGGCCACGAACCAGGCCGGCCCATGCTTCCCGAGCGGGATGTCGGCGAGCTTCGCCCCACTCCCCGCGCTCCAGATGTCCACCGACGGCCGCCGGGTGTCGCCGGACGCGAACCGGCGTCCGGTCGGATCCCAGCCCGAGGAGTAGCGGGAGAGGCCGCCCGCGGTCCTCTTCGCCAGACTCAGCGGAAACCGCTTCTCCCAGTCGATGTGTACGGCGAGTGCCTGTCCGGTCGTCTGGGTGACCCGCACGAGCGGCTCGGCGGGACTCTGCAACGAGTCGATCAGGTCGGCCCGGCCGCGGGGCCGCTCGGGCTCGGGCCGGAGGAAGGGCCGCACCAGCACGACGGGCGCCCGGTTCGGGTCGCAGACGAGCGTCGTGCCGCCCTCGGCCCACTCCAGCGTCATGCCGTCCGACGACGGGGGGTGGAACGCCTCCGCCGAAAGCACAGACATGAGATCGGCGCGCTCCCAACACCGGATGAGGTCGTTGGACGTCGAAACGGCCAGGCGGCCGGTCCCCCGGTCGACGGCCAGACTCGTGACGGAAACCGCTTGGAACTCGGTCCGCGCCCGAACTTCGCCCGTCTCGACAGAGACGAGCCGGAGCTCGCCGTTCCCCGTGCCGAGGACGACTTCGTCCCCGCCGGCCCCCCAGCAGGCGGCGGTCACGAAGTCCCGCTCCCAGCCCCACGCGGCCAACTCCCGCCCGGTCTCGGCTTCCCAAACGCGGGCGGTCGGCAGTCCCGTCTCCGACCCCTGCGAGGTAGTCAGGACGTGGCCAGTGCTTGGGTTCCAGGCGAGACTCGCGATGGGGCCGCTGTGGCCCCGAAACGCCGCGACCTCGGTCCCATTCACCGCGAACCAAACGCGGGCGGTCGCGTCGGCCGAGCCGCTCAGCAGGAAAGGCTGTTCGGGGTGCCAGGCCAGTTGCGTCACCGTCCCGTCGTGGCCGTATAGCACCGCGCGTTCCCGCCCGGTTGCCGTGTCCCAGAGCCGGACGCTGCGGTCGCTCGCGCCCGTGGCGAGGGTGCGGCCGTCGGGGCTCCAGGCCACGCAGGTCACGTCGTCCCAGTGACCGCGTAGGGTCACGACCGCATTCGTGTCGGGCTCCCACACCTGAACCGTCGCTGGCTGGCTGCCGTGCGCGAGCCGCTTCCCGTCGGGGCTCCACGCCGGCTTGAGGTAGCCCACGCTGAACTGGTGGTCGGGGGTGAAGCGGGCGACCTCGGCCGCAACCCCGGACCGCCACACCGCCAGGTGCGTCCGGTCGCCCTTCGTGACCACGGCCGCGTACCGGGTCAGGTCCGGCGCGACGGCGACGGACGAGGCGTCGGCCGGGTCGAGGCGGAGCATGTCGCGGTGGGCGTGGCGGTTCAGGTGGTGCCACTCCCACCCGCGGAGGTGTGGCGGGCAGGCGTCGAGCCGGGCCTGCGACCGCTCGTAGTTGTGGTTGATCTGCTCCTGGTAGGCGAGCTGCACGAGGTTGGCGTACCGCACCGTCGCGTTCAGCAACTCGACCCGCCGCTGGGCATCGCGGAGGAGTTGGTTCGACAGCTGGAGGTCGGCGCCGACCTGCTCGGCCTTCGCCCGCTCGGCGTCGGCTCGGCCCCGCTCCTGGTCGGCCTCGCGGCGTTCCTCCTCGGCCACGGCGCGGGCGGCGACGGCGGTGCGCCACAGCCCCACGGCCCCAGCGGCGACCGCCCCCAGCGTCACGGCCACCGCACCCAGGGCATAGGCGGCCGCCAGCGTGGGTTTCCGCCGCGACCACCGAATCGCTCGCTCGACCCGGCCGAGCGGCCGGACGCTCAGCGGCTCCCCGCGGCCGTACCGGCCGAGCTCGGCGGCGAGTTCGGCGGCGGTCGGGTAGCGGTCGGCCGGGTTCTTCTCCAGGCACTTGTCGACGATCCGCGCGAGGTCCGGGTGGAGGCCAGCGACCTGAGGGCGGAGCGGCGCCGGGCTGTCGGCGAGCACCCGCGACAGGACCGCCTCGGCGGTGTCGGCGTGGAACGGGCGGGCGCCCGCCAGGCACTCGTACAGGATCACGCCGAGCGCCCACACGTCGGCCGGGGGGCCGACGAAGCGGGCCCGGAACTCGGCCTGCTCCGGGCTCATGTACTGCGGGGTGCCCATCAGCGCCAGCGTCTGCGTCAGCCCGGCGCCGGTGCCGCGGCGGGCGAGCCCGAAGTCGGCTACCTTCGGGGTGTCGCCGCCCTCGCCGCCGAACAGGATGTTCGCCGGCTTCAGGTCGCGGTGGACGATGCCGACGGCGTGGACCGCGGCCACGCCCTCGGCAATGCGGCGGAGCAGGTCGGCGGCGGCGGCCGGGGCGAGCTTCGCCCCGCCCCGAAGGCGGTCGGCGAGCGACCCGCCGGCGCAGTACTCGAGCACCATGTACGGCCGGCCGTCGTGGTCGCCGCTCTCGTACACCTGCACTACGTTCGGGTGCCGGACCGCCGCCACCGCCTGGGCTTCCACCTGGAAGCGGACGAGCCCCTGGGGGTCGGGCCGGTCGCCGAGCACCATCTTCACCGCGACCTCGCGGCCGAGCCGCCGGTCGCGGGCGTGATACACCACGCCCATCCCGCCGGCCCCGAGCTGGCCGAGCACGTCGTACCCCGGCAGCGTCATCCCACCCGCCCGCGCCACCTCGCCCGACGGGTTGGTCTGGAGCGAGTCGGCGGGCGTCGCGTCGCGGACGGCGGGCTCGAAATCGGCCGTCGCGTCCGCGCTCGCGGGCGGGGCGGGGTCTGCCGGCGCGCGCGGGGTTGTCGGCGGGAGGTCATCGGGCACGGGCGAGCCTCGTTCGTGTCGGGGGCAACGGACGCGGGTTACGGGGCAACCGACACTCCCATCGTGCGGCGGATGAAGCTCAGCTGTAGCCGCAGGAAGTGCGGGCTGCCGATGCCGTGCCGCGCCCGCGGGTAGATCATCAGCTCGAAGTCCTTCCCCGCCTGCTGCAATGCGTCGGCCAGCCGCATCGTGTTCTGCGCGTGAACGTTGTCGTCCATCAGCCCGTGGACGAGCAGCAGCCTGCCGTGCAGGTTCTTCGCGGCGGCGACCACCGAGCTCGCCGCGTACCCCTTCGGGTTCTCCTTCGGCGTCAGCATGTAGCGCTCGGTGTAGATCGTGTCGTACAGCCCCCAGTCGGTCACCGGGCCGGACGCGATGCCGGCCGAGAACGTCTTCGAGTGCGTCAGCGCGAACGCCGTCATGAACCCGCCGTAGCTGTGGCCGCTGATGCCGACGCGGGTGCGGTCCACCCACCCGCCGCGCTTGCCGAGCCAGTCCACGGCCGCTTCCAAATCCTTCAGCTCCTGCACGCCGAGCTGCTTGTACGCGCTCCACGCCGCCTTCATCCCCTGGCCGCTCGCCGGTCGCGGGTCCACGCGGAAGATGACCACGCCGGTCGCGGCGAGCGACTGGTCCATGATGCGGCCGCCGCCCCAGCCCTCCTTCACCGTCGGGGCGTGCGGGCCGGCGTAGGTGAACACCCACACGGGGTACTTCTTCGCCGCGTCGAAGTCGGGCGGGAACACCAGCGTGCCGTTCAGCTGGAAGCCGTCCGGCATCGGCACCGTCACCGCCTCGAACTTGCCCCAGCGGTACGCCTCGCGCTCGTACACCGGGTTCGTGTCCACCGTGCGCACGCGGCCCTTGCCGGCCTCGCTCACGTACACTTGCGTCGGCGTGGCGTCGTCCGTGTAGCGGTCGAGGAACAGGTTCCCCTTCGGCGCCAGCGTGATCGTGTGGTTCCCGCCCGCGTCGGTCAGGCGCTCGAGCTTCGAGCCGTCGAGCGCGGCGCGGTACAGGTGCAGCCGCGTCGGGCCGTCCTTCGTGCCGGTGACGTACACCGCGTCGGGGTCGATCCGCAGCACCTCGCGGACCTCCCAGTCGCCGGCGGTCACGGCGGCCTTCAGCTTCCCGTCCGCGGCGTAGTGGTAGAGGTGGCGGAAGCCGGTGCGGTCGCTGGCGAACAGGAACGAGCCGTCCGGCAGGAAGCGCGGCGCGCCGGGCTCGTCCACCCAGGCGCCGGTCGTGTCGCGGAACAGCTTGACGGGCGGGCCGCTTGCGTCCTTCCACACCACGAAGTCGAGCCACGTCTGCGTGCGGTTCTGGAGGTAGGCGTACACGTCCTTCGACCCCGGCACCCAGCCGACGCGGGCCACCAGCGTGTCGGCCGGCGGGTAGCCGGTCAGGTCGAGGAACGTCGGCCGGCCGCCGGCGGCGCTCGCCACGCCGATCGTCACCAGCGGGTTGGGGTCGCCCGGCTTCGGGTACGGGTACGACTCCAGCTTGCCGTTCGCGTCCTGCACGTCCACCAGGTGGAAGCGCTTCACCGGCGTGTCGTCGAAGCGGAGGAACGCGATCTTCTCGCCGTCGGGGCTCCACCAGAAGGCGCGGCTGCTGCGGTTGAACAACTCCTCGAAGTAAACCCAGTCGGCCTTGCCGTTCAGCACGTCGTCCTTGCCGCCGTCGTCGGTCAGCTGCGTCTCGTCCTTGCCGGTGGCGACGAACAGGTTCCCCTTGCGGACGAACGCCACGCGCTTGCCGTCCGGCGACGGCGTGCTGACCTCGCCGCGGCCGTCCGCCTTCGCGGGCGGCCCCTTCTGCGGGCCCTTCTTCGGCGCGTCCGCCTTCGCGGCGGGTTCGGAGCGGCCGGTGCGGGCGTGAACCTTCAGCGTCGCGCCGCCCTTCGTTTGCAGGAAGTGCTCGCCGTCGTCGAGCCACTGGATCCCGGACGCGGGGTTGCCGGCTAGGCCGAACGTGAACCCGCCGCCGCCGCCGACCAGCATCTCCTCGGTGATCGTCTTGAGCGCCTTGCGGCTCTCGGGCAGCGGCCGCGGCGCGCCGGTGAGCACCGGCGGCAGCTTCAGCACTCGCAGCACGGGGACGTCGGCGCCGGGGCGGAGTTCGGCGTCGAACAGATTCCACGCGGCGAGCCCGTCCTCGGCCTCCGGCTCCAGGAGGTACGCGGCGAGCGTACCGAGCGGCTGGGCCGTGCGGACCACGAACGCGCCCGCGGGCACGGTCCGCGCCTCGGCCCGTTTCGTGACGGTCAGGGTGCGGAGTTTGTGGCCCTGGAACGCCTTCGCCGCCTCCTCGACGCGGTCGAGCCGGTACGCCTCCACGTCGAGCAGCACGTCCTCGCGCAGCTCCTCGACGGCGACGCCGTGCCGGCGCAGCGTGTTCACCGCGTCGGCGCACTTCGGCGACACGACGTAGGCCGCCGGCCGCGATACCGCGTGCGCCGCCTCGGTGCGGGCGACGTGCGAAAGCGTGAGGTCCTTCGGCGCGTCCTGGTCGAAGCCGGGGACGGTGAGCGGGTCGGCGTGGACGAGCGTCTTCGTCCGCAGCGGCACGGCCGCGGTCGCGGCCGGGGCGCGCGTCGTGACGCGCGTCACGTCGTCCTTCTTCGCCGCGGCGACCTCGAAGATGCCCTTCACGAATGCCCCACTGGCGAGAACGCGGTCGCGGTACGCGGCGTAGCTGTACGACTCGCTGAGGATGCCGATGCGGTTGCGGAGTGCGACGGTCTGAATGCCGTAGCGCGGCAGCGCCGGGTACGTCTCCCAGCGGGTGCGGTCGGCGGCGAAGTTGCCGTAGGGGCCTGTGTCGAAGCCGGTCGCCGCCTTCACGCGCTTGCCGGCCTCGGGGATGAGCGTGCCGAGCGCCCAGCGTGACAGTTCGCTGTCACTGGTCGGGTAGCGCGGGCCGTCGTGGGTGAGCGTCCAGCGGTGCTTGCTGCCGTTGGTCGTGTGGCAGTCGACGACGACGAGCGGGTCCCACTCGGTCATCAGCTTCACGAGCGCCCGCACCTCGGGCGTTTCGAGCTTGACGAAGTCGCGGTTCAGGTCGAACCCCTGGGCGTTCTCGCGGCTCCCGACGCCGCCCGGCGGGTTCGGCTCGTTCGGCCGGTTCTTCGGGTCGATCTTCTCGTTCCCGTCGGCGTTCAGGACCGGCACGAGCAGCACGACCAGGTCCTTGAGCAGCGGCGCGTCTTTGCCGGCGGCGAGGTCGCGGGCCAGGGCGCAGAGGGCGTCCTTGCCGTCGATCTCGCCGGCGTGGATGTTGGCGAACGCGAGCACGACGAGTTTGCCGCTCTTGGCGGCCTCGGCGGGCGTGCTCACCGGCGGGTCGGCGAGCACCCACAGCGGCAGCGGCCGCCCCTCGTGGCTGGTGCCGAACGTGGACGCCTTCAGCCGCGGCGACAGCTTGGCCAGCTGCTCGCCGAACGCGACGACGTCGGCGTGGCGGGTGGCGGCGGCGAAGTTCGCGCGCTCGGCGGGAGTGCGCGGCTCCTGTGCCGCGGCGGGGGCGGCGACGAGCAACAGCAGCGCGAGGGCGGCGCGGGGCACGGCAGCTCCGGGGTGTGTGGGGGGAGGGTCCGGGGATTGTAGCTGCCGCATTCCCGATTCGCCCGCAAGAACCGGGGCGCGGCCGCCGCGCCCCGGCGGTACACTTCCCGCACCACCCCGGAGCCCGCCCGTGACCGACGACGACCGCTGGGCCGCCCTCGTCCGCCGCGACCCCGCACTGGATGGTGCGTTCGTCTACTCCGTCCGTACCACCGGCGTGTACTGCCGGCCGAGCTGTCCCGCCCGCCGGCCGAACCGCGACAACGTCCGCTTCCACGACACCGCCGCCGCCGCCGAGCGTGCCGGCTTCCGCGCCTGCAAGCGCTGCGGCCCCACGGCCGGTCACGGCGCCGTCGTCGCGGAGGCGTGCCGCCTCATCGCCGCCGCCGCCGCGCCGCCCGACCTCGCGGCGCTCGCCGACGCCGCCGGACTCAGCCGGTTCCACTTCCACCGCGTGTTCAAGAGCGTCGTCGGCGTCACCCCGAAGGCGTATGCCGCCGCGGAGCGCGGACGGCGGGCGCGGGAGCGGCTCGCGGCCGGCGCGAGCGTCACCGCCGCCGCGGCCGGGTTCGGCTCCGCGAGTCGCTTCTACGCCGCGGCACCGGGGCAGCTCGGCATGGCGCCCGCCGCCTACCGAACCGGCGGTCGCGGCGAGGTCATCCGCTTCGCCGTCGGCGACTCGTCGCTCGGCCGCGTGCTCGTCGCGGCGACGGACCTTGGCGTGTGCGCCGTCTTCCTCGGCGACGACCCGGACGCGCTGGCCGCGGAGCTGCGGCGGCGCTTCCCGCGCGCCGACGTTCAGCCCGCGGGCGCGGCGTTCGGCGACACGGTGGCGAACGTGGTCGCGCTGGTGGAGGCGCCGGCCGCGGCCTTCGACCTGCCGCTCGACTTGCGCGGCACGGCGTTCCAGGTGCGCGTGTGGGAGGCGCTGCGCCGCATCCCCGCGGGCACCACCACGACCTACGCGACGCTCGCCGAGCAGCTGGGCCAGCCGACCGCGGCGCGGGCGGTGGCGCGGGCGTGCGCCACGAATCACGTGTCCGTGGCGGTGCCGTGTCACCGCGTGGTCGGCGCCACCGGCGCGCTGACCGGCTACCGCTGGGGCGTGGCGCGAAAGGCCGAGCTGCTGAGGCGCGAGGCCGGGGGCCGCTAGCCCGCCGCTGCGGGGGGTGGTACACTTCCCCTACCCACCCCCGCCCCCGTCACGACCCCGCTCCATGCCCCGCCTCGCGGCCGCCCTCGTGCTCGCACTGCTGCCGGCCGCGGCACGCGCCGACGACGCCTTCGAGTCGAAGGTCCGCCCCGTCCTCGCCGAGCACTGTTACGGCTGCCACTCCGCGGCCGCGAAGAAGGCCAAGGGGGGGCTCACCCTCGACACGCCCGAGGGCATCCGCAAGGGCGGCGACTCCGGCCCCGCCGTCGTGCCGAAGGACGCGGCGAGCCTGCTGCTGAAGGCCGTCGAGTACCACCCGGACGCGCCGGCGATGCCGCCCAAGGGGAAGCTGCCGGACCGCACCGTGGCCGACCTGCGGGCGTGGGTGAAGGCCGGGGCCGTGCTCCCCGAAGGCCGCGCCGCGACCGCCGGCTCCGCCGTGAAGGACATGACCGCGGCCAGGCAGTTCTGGTCGTTCCGCCCGCTCCGCGAGCACCCGCTGCCGGCGGTATCGCGGCCCGACTGGCCGACGCGCCGGCTCGATCACTTCGTGCTGGCGAAGCTCGACGAGCAGAAGCTCCGCCCCGCCGCGCCGGCCGACCGCCGCACACTCGTGCGCCGCGTCTACTTCGACCTCGTCGGCCTGCCGCCCACGGTCGAACAGGTCGAAGACTTCGTCGCCGACGGGCGGGCCGACGCCTACGAGCGGCTGGTGGACGGGCTGCTGGCGTCGCCGCGGTTCGGCGAGAAGTGGGCGCGGCACTGGCTCGACGTGGCCCGGTACGCCGAGGACCATTCCACCGGCGAGTCGACGTGCAAGCCGCCGCGGTTCGCGTTCCGCTACCGCGACTGGGTGATCGCCGCGCTCAACGCCGACCTGCCGTTCGACGACTTCGTCCGCCGCCAGCTCGCCGCCGACCTGCTGCCGGGGCTCGAACCTTCCGAGCTGGCGGCGCTCGGCTTCCTCGGCCTGTCGCCGGTGTACCACAAGGAGCCGAAGCTTGCCGAGGACGTGATCGCCGGCATCGTCGCCGACGAGTGGGACGAGCGGGTGGACGCCGTCACCCGCGGGTTCCTCGGCCTCACGGTGGCGTGCGCCCGCTGCCACGACCACAAGTTCGACCCCGTTTCGAGCGAGGACTACTACGCGCTCGCCGGCGTGATGGCGAGTACGCAGCTGGCCGAGCGGCCGCTCGTCGCCGAGCCCGACGCCATCACCGAGGAGCTGGCGGCGGTGCGGCTCGGCCTCATGGAATCGGGGATGCGGGCGGGGTACGCGAAGGAGCTGCGCGGCACGGCGGCGAAGGAGGGCCGCGATCCGGCGCCGTTCGACCGCGACGCCAAGAAGTACGACGCCGAGGCCGCGGCCTGGAAGGAGCGTGAGAAGAAACTGTACGCCGGGCCGATCGCGCCGGCGGTGCGCGACGCGGGGACGTGGGTGCAGGCCGACGGCGAGGCGTGGACGAACGTGAATTACAAGCCCGGCACGCCGCGCGACCTGCCGGTGTTCGTCCGCGGCAACCCGATGAAGCCCGGCCCCGCGCCGGTGCCGCGGCGGTTCCTGCGGGTGCTGTCGGCGGGCGAGCCGGCGCCGTTCCGCAGCGGCAGCGGCCGCCGCGAGCTGGCCGAGGCGATCGTGACCGACGCCCGCGGCCTGACCGCTCGTGTGTTCGTGAACCGCGTGTGGGGCTGGGTGGTCGGCCGGCCGCTGGTGGCCACGCCGAGCAACTTCGGCGCGCTGGGCGACCCGCCGTCGCACCCCGAACTGCTGGACGACCTGGCGGCGCGGTTCGTCGCCACCGGCTGGTCGGTGAAGTGGCTCGTGCGCGAGGTCGTGCTGTCGGCGACGTACCGCCAATCGAGCCGGCTTGACTCCGGGTTCGCCACGACGGATGCGGACAACCGCTGGCTGTGGCGCGCCCACCGGAAGCGGCTCGAAGTCGAGGGCTGGCGCGACGCGATGCTCCAGGTGAGCGGCCGGCTCGACCTCCGCGGCGGCGGCCCGTCCGACGACCTCGACGGCCCGTTCTCGCTCCGCCGCACGGTGTACGGCAAGGTGAGCCGGCAGCGCGCGTCGGACGTTCACCGCCTGTTCGACCTGCCCGACCCGAAGGCCCACGGCGAGCGCCGCGAGCCGACGGTCACGCCGCTGCAACAGCTGTACTTCCTGAACAGCCCGTTCGTTCGTTCGGCCGCCGCCGGCGTGGCGCGGCCGGCGGCGCGGGACGGGACGACGCCGCGCGACGTGGTGCGGCTGCTGTACCGCCGGGTCCTGCTCCGCGACCCGACCGCGGCCGAGGTCGCGGCGGGGCTGGCGCTGGCGGGCGAGCCCGCGGCGTGGGACGTGCTCGCGCAGGCGCTGCTGGTGAGCAACGAGTTCCTGTTCCTGGACTGACGGGGCCTGCATCGTGTTACCCGCCGTCACCCGCCGCGCCGCCCTCCGCCAGCTCGGCGGCAGCGTCGGCCTCCTCGGCCTGTCCAGCTTCCTCGGCGGCGCCGTTTCCGCCGCGCCGCGCGTGCCGCACCACCGCCCGCGGGCGACGCGGCTCATCGTCCTGTTCATGGCCGGCGGGCCGAGCCACCTCGACACGTTCGACCCCAAACCGGCCATCGCCCGCCACGCCGGCCAGCGCCCGCCCGCCGCCGACCTCCGCACCGAGCGCGTCACCAGCGGCCTCATGCCGTCGCCGTTCGCGTTCCGCCCTGGCGGCAAGTGCGGCCTCCCCGTCAGCGACCTACTGCCGAACCTCCGCGACTGTGCCGACGACCTGTGCGTCCTGCGCGCCGTCCACGCGATCAACCCGAACCACTCGCCGGCCGCGAACTTCCTTGCCACCGGCCGCACCGACGCGGTCCACCCCGGCGTCGGCGCGTGGGTGAGCTACGGCCTCGGCGCCGAGACCGACGACCTGCCGGGGTTCGTGTCGTTCGGCAACGGCTTCGGGCAGGCCGGGTTCGAGCGCACCGGCTACCTGCCGGGCCAGTTCCAGGCCACGCGCGTCGGCACGCAGTCGGCCGACCCCGAGCGGATGATCCGCCACCTCCGCAACCCCGACCTCACGCCCGACCGCCAGCGCCGCCAGCTCGACGCCATCCAGGAGATGAACCGCGCCCACGCCGCCGCCGCCGGCGCCGACTCGCAGCTGGAAGCGCGGGTGCGGGCGATGGAGACCGCCTTCCGGATGCAGGCCGCCGCCGGCGACGCCTTCGACGCCCGCCGCGAGCCGGCGCGGGTGCGCGAGATGTACGGCCCCGGCGAGTTCGCCGCCGGGTGCCTGCTGGCGCGGCGGCTCGTCGAGCGCGGCGTGCGGGTGGTGCAGGTGTCCAACGGCGGCTGGGACCACCACGCGCGGATCAACACCGAGTTGCAGAAGAAGTGCGGCGAGATCGACCGCCCGGTGGCGGCGCTGCTCCGCGACCTGAAGCAGCGCGGCCTCCTGGACGAGACGCTGGTGCTGTGGGGCGGCGAGTTCGGCCGCACGCCGGTGAGCGAGGCCGGCGACGGCCGCGACCACAACCACTATGGCTTCACGCTGTGCCTCGCCGGCGGCGGGGTGAAGGGCGGCTACGCCCACGGCGCGACGGACGAGTTCGGCTTCCGCGCGGTGGACGGCCGGGTGAGCGTCCACGACCTGCACGCGACGATCCTGCACCTGATGGGGCTGGACCACGAGAAGCTGACGTACCGCCACAGCGGCCGCGACTTCCGCCTGACGGACGTGGCCGGCGAGGTGATCCGCCCGATCCTGGCGTGAGGACGTGCCCGTGACCCGCCTGACCGTGCTGTACGGCCACCCCACCGACCCGGCGGCGTTCGACCGCTACTACCACGACGTGCACGTGCCGCTGGCGCGGCGGATGCGCGGGCTGCTGGGCTGGACGATCGGCAAGTGCGAGTCGGCGACGCCGGGCGAGCGGCCGCCGTACTACCTGATCGTGGGCCTGTACGCCGCCACCCGCGCCGACCTGGACGCGATCCTGGCGTCGCCGGAAGGGCAGGCGGCCATCGCCGACGTGCCGAACTTTGCCACCGGCGGCGTGACGTTCCTGTTCAACGACGAGGACGTGCTGATCCCGTACGCCCTTGGCGGGTGACGCCGGAAACGCCGCGCTTCACTTCTTCGGCACAGGCGATGGTGACGGCACGAACGGCACCTGCACGTCCGCCCTCCAAATCGCGCCCTTCAACCGCTCCGCCCCGGCGGCGCCGATCGACGATCCGCTTAGCCGTAACCCTCGCAGCGGCAGAGTCAGCAGCGGCGGCACGCTCTGCGCGGTCACCCCGCCGGCGTCACCCAGGCTCAGCAGCCGAAGATTCGGGGCGTCGGCCGCGAGCTCCGCCACGACCTCGTCCCCCACCCGCACCCCCGACACGTCCAGCGACCACAGCCGCGGCCCCATCCGCTCGATGAACCGTCGTAGGCCCACTTCCGTCACCTTCGCAGGGCGGTCCGTGGGGGCGATGGCGAGCTCGCTCAGCCGCGGCGCCGCGGCGAGGGCGTCGAGGCCGGCGTCGGTCAGGCCGGGGCCGGCGACCAAAATCAGCGACTCCAGCCTCGGCAACGCCGCCAGCTCGGCGGCGGCGGCGTCCGGCCGGTGCCCGACGTACAGGTACAGGAATCGCAGCGCCGACAGCTGGCGGAGACGGCGGATTCCCGCGTCGCTGCCGTCCACCCCGATGAGGGCGACCAGGGTTTCGAGGCGCGGCAGGCTCGCCATCACGTCGAATTCGGCGTCGCCCACGCGGGTGTCGCACAGGAGTGTCTTGAGGTTCCGCAGGGCAACCAGGGGCCGGAGATCTGGCTTCGGTTCGCCGCGGGGTTGGGTGTCGAGCTGGAGGTACTCCAGGGTGTGCAGCTTCGCCACCTCGGCAATCACCGCGTCCCCGGGCGGGCCGAGGCGGACGATGAGGGTCGTCAGCCGCGGGTCGCGGGTGAACGGCCGTAGGCCGGCCGCGGTCACGCCGCGGGCTTCCTGTACGTTCAGCCCACGCAGCCGCGGCATCCGTGCCAGATGGGCCAGGCCGGCGTCCGTCACCGTCGAGCCGCCGACCGCGACGAACTCCAGATTGTGCTGCCGCGACAGGGCTTCGAACCCGGCCTCGGTCATGCCGTAGAGGATGCCGACCCGCTTCAGCGACCGCAGCTGTGACAGCGCCGCGACCACGGCATCTCCGTCCGCCGACCCCCACGAATGGAAGCCCAGCTGTTCCAGGTGCGGGAGCGCGGCCAACTCTGCGACAAGGGCGGGAACGTCGAGCGCCCCGGCCGACCCGTCGGGGAGCCGGTCTTCGAGGCGGAGTTGGAGTTGGTACAGGTGCCGGAGGCGGGCGAGTCGCGCGAGCACCCCCGGCGGCGTGGCGGGGCTGATCGTGATTTGGAGCGCGTAATCGAACTCGGGGTCGGGGAGGCGGTCGATCTGCTCGACCGCGGTGACGCGGTCGAGTTCGACGACCGGGTAATTCGGAATGTAGGAGGGAACACGGCCTCGGTAGTGGTAATCGACGCGCCCCCCGGCGGCCCGCACGGCGCGGTCGAGTGCGTCGATCTCTGCGGCCGTAGCGAGGCGACCGACCCGTTCCGCGGGCGGCCGCGGCGCCGCGACAGGCAGGCGGGCCAGCGCGGCGCCGACCACGGCCAAAAGTGCGAGCAGAGCGATGCGAGCGGGCATGAGGGTCATCCCGAAGAGTTGTAAGAATGACGCCGGCAGCTCGCCATCATACCACGGCGAGCGACCGTGTGTTGGGGCGGAGGAGCGGCCACAGGCGGGGCGAACGAGATCGGGAGCGCACCCACGAAATCGCGCCACCGCCCTTGATTAGTGAACGGACGTACCGTATGCTGCCTGGTGAGGTGTCGGGTGGGGTTCAAGCCTGAGCGAGTCGCGGCCCGGACCGCGCGGCAAGAGTGGCCGGTCAACCCCGCCTCGACCCGTGGGTCCCAACGCGAGCCGCGCGGTCCGTCCCCGTAATGGGGCGCCGGGGGGCGCCGGTCGTCCGGGCGACTGGCCGCAGGATCAACCCTGCAAACCCCCTGGCAGACGTGTGCGGCCCGGAGGGCGCGTCTGTGCCGAAACCCGACACCCCGCCTCCGGCGGCCGTTCGACCGCGTTCCCGCGCGGCCCGCGGCCGCCGGTTGGCGTTCGCCGCTGGACTCGGCCCCGCGCCGGCGATAGCTTCACCTCACCTCTCCCCCCACACCCCCGGACCGCCACGATGACCCGCCCGGCCGTCGCGCTCGCCGTCGCCCTCGCGGCGGTCGCAATCCCGTCCGCCGCCCAGGACCGCACCAAGGACGTGCCCTCGGCGCTCCTCCAGCGCACGATCACGCTCGACGGCAAGAAGGTCGAGTACGTCGCCACCGCCGGCACGCTCGTCCTCAAGGACGAGGACGGCAAGCCCCAGGCGAGCGTCTTCCACGTCGCCTACACCAAGCCCGGCGCCGACCCGGCCACGCGGCCGGTGATGTTCTGCTTCAACGGCGGGCCGGGGTCGTCGTCGGTGTGGCTCCACATGGGCGCGTTCGGCCCGAAGCGCGTCGCGCTGACGGACGACGGCCAGCCCACGCCGCCGCCCGCGAAGCTCGTCGAGAACGAGGGCTCGCTGATCGACCTGACGGACCTCGTGTTCATCGACCCCGTCAGCACCGGGTTCAGCCGCGCCGCCGACGAGAAGAACGCCAAGCAGTTCCACGGCGTGCAGGAAGACCTCAACTCCGTCGGCGAGTTCATCCGCCTGTGGGTCACGCGGAACAACCGCTGGGGGTCGCCCAAGTACCTCGCCGGCGAGAGTTATGGCACCACCCGCGCCGCGGCCCTGGCGAATCACATGCAGTCGAAGCTCGGCATGCGGATGAGCGGCGTCGTGCTGGTGTCGGCGGTGCTGAACTTCGGCACCATCCGCTTCGACGACGGCAACGACCTGCCGTTCCCGCTGTACCTGCCGGGCTACACCGCCACCGCGTGGTACCACAAGAAGCTCGCCCCCGAGTTGCAGACGAGCCTGCCCAAGACGCTCGCCGAGGCGGAAGCCTTCGCCAGCGGCGAGTACCAGCAGGCGCTGTTCAAGGGGGCCGAACTGACCGACGCGGAGCGGAAGGCGGTGGCCGCGAAGGTGGCGCGGCTCACGGGGCTGAGCGAGGAGTTCGTGCTGCGGAACGACCTGCGCGTCGAGGGGCAGCGGTTCATGCGCGAGCTGCTCCGCGACCGCGGCCGCACCGTGGGCCGGTTCGACAGCCGCTACCTCGGCCGCGACAGCACCGACGCCGGCGAGCGGCCGGAGTACGACCCCAGCTACGCCGCCGTGCAGGGCACGTACACCGAGGGGCTGAACGCCTACCTCCGCGGCGAGCTGAAGTACGAGAGCGACCTGCCGTACGAGATTCTCACGGGGCGGGTGCAGCCGTGGAACTACGGCACGGCCAGTAACCGGTACCTGAACGTGGCGCCGGCTCTGCGGTCGGCGATGGCGCAGAACCCCGACCTGCGGGTGTTGGTGGCCAACGGCTACTACGACCTGGCGACGCCGTACGCGGCGACGAAGTACACGATGAGCCACCTGGCGAACGACCGGGCGCTGCTCGGCCGGGTGACGATGACGTACTACGAGGCCGGGCACATGATGTACGTCCACCGGCCGTCGCTCGTGAAGCTCCGCGCGGACGTGGCGGCATTTCTTCAAAAATGATGATTGATGATTTCTGATTGATGATTGCCCGGCCGGGCCAAAGCCCCCAATCATCAATCATCAATACTCCCGAGGCTCCGATGACATCCCTCCGCCTCCTCGCCCCGCTCGCGCTCCTGACCGCGGGCCTGTCGTTCGTCCCGGTCCCGCCGCCGGCCGCCGCCCAGCCGCCGACGTTCGCCGCCTTCGCCGACGACTACTACGCCGCCCTGTTCGCCTGGGACCCCAACCAGGCGACCTACGCCGGCGTCCACGACTTCGACGCCACGCTCGCCGACTACTCGGCCGCCGGCGTCGCCCACCGCGTCGCTACGCTCAAGCGCCTCCAGGCCCGCCTCGACGCGCTCCGCGGCGGCAACCTCAGCCAGGCCGACTCCATCGACGCCGACGCGCTCGACCACGCCATCCGCGCCGAGCTGCTGGACACCGAGGTCATCGGCGAGTGGAAGCGGAACCCGGTTCCGTACCTCGGCAAGCCCGCGGAAGGCATCGACCTGCTGATGAAGCGCAGCTTCGCCCCGCCGGCCGACCGCCTGCGCGCCGTCGTCGGGCGGCTGAAGGCCACGCCGCCGCTGCTCGAAGCCATGAAGGCGAACGTGCAGAACCCGCCGAAGGAGTTCGCCGACCTGGGCCTGATCGTCGCCAAGGGCTCGGTCGGCTTCTTCAAGACCGACCTGCCGGCGTGGGCCAAGACG
Source organism: Gemmataceae bacterium (assembly GCA_046350095.1). GTDB lineage: Bacteria > Planctomycetota > Planctomycetia > Gemmatales > Gemmataceae > Urbifossiella. The sequence goes on along the minus strand of JAXMBA010000003.1, from coordinate 841,589 downwards.
GCCGCCGGCGACGACAAGCAGCTGCTCGCCGAGTTCGAGGCCGCCAACCGCCCCGTCGCCGACGGGTTCGACGCCGCCGCGAAGTGGATCGAGACGGACCTGCTGCCGCGGGCGAAGGGGAACTACGCCATCGGCGCCGACACGTTCATGAAGAAGCTGGCCTACGAGGAGATGCTCGACATCCCGCTCGACCGGCTGCTGGCGATCGGCGAGGCGAACCTGAAGAAGGACCAGGCCGACTTCGCCGCCACGGCCAAGCTCATCGACCCGAAGAAGACGCCGAAGGAGGTGCTCGACTCGCTCACCGAGGACCACCCGAAGCCCGACGACCTCGTCGCCGCCACCCGCGGCACCATCGAGCGCACGCGGAAGTTCCTGCTGGACAAGGGCATCGTCACGGTGCCGTCGGAGGTGCGGCCGACGATCGCCGAGACGCCGGCGTTCATGCGGACCGGCGGGTTCGCGTCGATGGACACGCCTGGGGCGTTCGAGACGAAGGCGACGGAGGCGTTCTATTACGTCACGCCGCCGGAGGTGGAGTGGGACGTGAAGCGGAAGGTCGAGCACATGCGGCAGTTCAACAAGACCTCACTCGACATCATCACCATCCACGAGGCGTACCCGGGGCACTATTTGCAGTTCCTGTTCGCGAAGCAGTACCCCACGAAGGTGCGGAAGCTGTACACGTGCGGCACGAACGTGGAGGGGTGGGCGCACTACACGGAACAGATGTGTGTGGAGGAGGGCTACGGCGCCGGCGACCCGAAGGTGCGGCTGGCGATGCTGCACGAGGCGCTGTGGCGCGACTGCCGCTACGTGACGGGCATCAAGCTGCACACCGCCGGCTGGACGGTGGAGCAGGGGAAGCAGTTCTTCATGACGGAGGGCTACGTGGAGGGCGAGGGCGCGTTCCAGGAGGCGCGCCGCGGCACGTACAACCCGACGTACCTGTACTACACCCTGGGGAAGCTGCAAATCTACAAGCTGCGGGCGGACTACCAGAAGGCGAAGGGGGCGGCGTTCTCGCTGCGGGCGTTCCACGACGAGTTCGTGCGCCAGGGCGGCCTGCCGATCAAGCTCATCCGTCGCATTATGCTGCCGGGCGACACGGGGCCGACGCTATGACATGACTACGGCGAGCCGATCAGCCCGCGCGCCGCCAGCGCCGCCAGCACCGCGGCGACGCCGTCCTCCACCGGCATTGCCGACATGTCCAGCGTCAGCTCCGGGCTCGCCGGCGGCTCGTAGGGGTCGTCGATGCCGGTGAAGCCGGCCGCCTTGCCGGCCGCGACGGCCGCGCGGGCCTGGCGGTACAGCCCCTTCGGGTCGCGCCGCTCGCACGCCTCCAGCGGCGTGCTCACGTACACCTCCACGAACGCCAGCCCCGCGGCCGCGTGCGCCGCCCGCGCCGCGTCGCGGTCCGCGCGGTACGGGCTGATGAAGCTCGTCAACGCCAGCAGCCCCGCGTCGGCGAACAGCTTCGCCACCTCGCCGATGCGGCGGACGTTCTCCACGCGGTCGGCGGCGCCGAAGCCCAGCCCGAACCGCGCGGCCGCGTCCGCGCCGTAGCCGCGGGTGTCGGTCAGAATCTTCGGGCTGGCGTTCAGGCCGAAGCGGACGTTGTCGCCGTCGAGGACGTAGGCGGCGTGGCCGCGGCGGACCAGCGCGTGCTCCACGGCCGTGGCGAGGGTGCTCTTGCCGGAGCCGCTCAGGCCGGTGAACCAGACGGTGGCGCCGGCCTGCTTCAGCAGCGCGGCGCGGTCGGCGCGGCTGACCGTGCCGGGGTGGTGGAAGACCTGCGGGGCGGGGAGTTCGGACATGCCGCTAACCTACAGCGCCGCCAGCACCGCGGCGTACCGCTCGCCGTGCGCCGTCAGCTCGAAGCGGCGCCGATTCTCGTCCACCGGCGTGATGACGATTCGCAGGTGCTCGGCCGGCAGCGTCGGCTCGACCTTGTCGGCCCACTCGACGACGCAGACGCCGTCGCCGGCGAAGTACTCGTGCGCCCCGAGCTCGGCGAACTCGCGCGGGCCGGACAGGCGGTAGGCGTCGAAGTGGTACACCGGCAGCCGGGCCGGGTACTCCTGGATGAGCACGAACGTCGGCGACGTGACCGCCGCCGGGTTCCGCACGCCGAGCCCCTCGGCGATGGCGCGGGTGAGGTGCGTCTTGCCGGCGCCGAGCGGCCCGACCAGCGCGACGACGGCGCCGCGGAACAGCAGCGCGCCGAGGCGGCGGCCGAGCGCCTCGGTGGCGGACAGGTCAGGGATGTCGAGGGTCATGAATGACGAATGACGAATGACGAATGACGAATGACGAATCCCGGGTTCGTCATTCGTCATTCGTCGTTCGTCATTTCCGAATGCGGTTGCGCTTGGCAGTGACGTAGCGCAGGTAGGCGTGCATGAACTCGTCCAGGTCGCCGTCCAGCACCTTCATCACCGCCGGGTTCTTCACGTCGATGCCGTCGCGCTCCTCGCGGACCAGCGTGTACGGCTGCATCACGTAGCTGCGGATCTGCGACCCGAACGCGATCTCGCCCTTCGCGTCGTACCGCTGGGCGATGTCGCCCATCCGCTTCTGCTCCTCGATGGCGTACAGCCGCGACTTCAGGAGCGCGATGCAGTTGGCGTAGTTCTTCGGCTGGCTCCGCTCGGTGCGGCTCTCGGCCCGCACGCCGCTCGGGTGGATCAGCCGCACGCCCGACTGCGTCTTGTTCTGGTGCTGGCCGCCGGGGCCGCCCGCCGAGAAGGTCTGCATGATCAGCTCCTTCTCGTTGATGACGATCTCGATGGTGTCGTCCAACTCCGGCACCACGTCCACGGCGGCGAACGAGGTCTGCCGCGTGTCGCCGCTGCCGAACGGGCTGATGCGCACGAGCCGGTGGACGCCGATCTCGCTCTGCATGTACCCGTAGGCGTAGGGGCCGGCGATCTTGAACGTGACGCTCATGATGCCCGCTTCCTGGTTCGGCTCGAGGTCCTGCTCCTCCACGTCGAAGCCGTGGTCCTTGGCCCAGCGGGTGTACATGCGGTACAGCATCTCGGCCCAGTCGCAGGCCTCGGTGCCGCCGGCGCCCGGCTTGATGGTGACGATGGCGTTCGCCGAGTCCGTCTTGCCACTCATCATGGCTTGCAGCTCGAACGCCGTGTACTTCGCCTCGGCCTGCACGAGCGACGGCTCGAGCTCGGCCTCGAACGCGGCGTCCTCCTCGGCCAGCTCGGCCATCGCCGTCAGGTCGGCGGCCGCGGCGGTGAGCGCCTCGTAGGGCTTCAGCAGGCTGTTGGCGACCTTCAGCTGCTGGATGGTGCCCTTGGCCTTCTCCTGGTTGTCCCAGAAGCCGGGCTCCCCCTGCTTGGCTTCGAGTTCGTCGCGGGCCTTCGTTTTTCCAGCGATGTCAAAGAGAGTCCCGTAGCTGGGTGAGGCGGGCGCACAGCTCGTCGGTGCGGCGGCGGAGGTCGGGGTTCATGGGTGCGTCCTTCCACGGAATCGGGGGCGCGGGCCGCCCACCGGGTTGGAGAGTAGCATAGGGGGCACGGGTTCGGGGACCAAAGACCGGAGAGCGCACATGGGCCGCTTGGCGGGCAAGGTGGCGGTGGTGACCGGCGGCGGGTCGGGCGTCGGCAAGGCGACGGCGCTGCTGTTCCTCAAGGAAGGCGCGAAGGTCGTGATCGCCGGCCGCGACGCGGCCAAGCTCGCGGCCGTGGCCGCGGAGGCGAACGCCGGCGACGCCCTCCGCACCGTCCCCGCCGACGTGAGCAAGGCCGCCGACTGCGCGAACCTCATCGCCGCCGCCACCGCCGCGTTCGGCCGCGTGGACGTCCTGGTGAACAACGCGGGCACGAACATCAAGGACCGCACCATCCGCGAGCTGACGCCGGAGAGCTGGGAGATGATGATCGGGGCGAACCTGCACGGCGCCTTCTACTGCACCAAGGCTGTGCTCGACCAGATGTTCGCCCGCAAGGACGGCGTGATCGTGAACGTGGTGTCGGTGGCCGGCAAGCGCGCCAACCCGCTCGGCGGCGCGGCCTACGTGGCGGGGAAGTTCGGCATGGGCGGGTTCGGCATGGTGCTGAGCAACGAGGAGAAGGACAGCGGGGTCCGCGTCAGCAACGTGTACCCCGGCGAGATCGACACGCCGATCCTGGCGGCGCGGCCGCGGCCGGTGACGGAGGAGCAGCGGGCGCTGATCCTGAAGCCGGAGGACGTGGCCGACGCGGTGCTGTTCGTGGCGACGCTGCCGCCGCGGGTGTCGGTGCCGGAGCTGGTCATCAAGCCGACGGCGCAGATGTACTGGTGAAACGAACGAAGCCCACCTGTTGCGACGGGTGGGCTCCCGCGCGATGCGCGTCCGTGAATTACCCCTCAACGACTTCGATCGTCACGCACGAGACGTTGTCGCGCGAGTTCTGGTCGAGCGCCAGCTGGCCCAGCGAGTCGGCGAGTTGCTGCATGTCGGCCGCCTCGCTCACCACCGCCGCGAGCTGGTCGTCGGGCACCACGCCGGTCAGGCCGTCGGTGCAGAGGAGGAACCGGTCGCCGTCCTGAACCGGCACCACGGTCACCTCCGGGCCGTCGCCCACCTCCTTGCTGCCGAGGTACTTCCACAGCACGTTCTTGAACCGGTGGTCCTTCGCCTCCGCCGGCGAGATCGTCTTGGCCTCCACCAGCGCCTGCGCCAGCGAGTGGTCCACCGTCAGCTGCTGAATCTTCCCCTTGCGGACGAGGTACGCCCGGCTGTCGCCGACGCCGGCGACGAAGAGCTCGCCGCCCTTGCGCCACACCGCCATGACGACGGTGGTGCCCATGTTCTTCATGTCCTTGTCGAGGGCGCCCATCGCCATGATTTCTTCGTTGGCCTGGACGATGGCCCGGCGGGCGACGGCCTTGACGAGCTCGTGGTTCTGCGCCGGGGTCAGGTTCTTGCGGACCTCGCGCGGCACGATGTCCACGGCCCGCTTGCTGGCGACCTCGCCGGCCGCCTGGCCGCCCATCCCGTCGGCGACGATGGCGACGGTGAGGTCGGGGAACTGCTTAACGTCGAGCGAGTCCTCGTTGTTTTCCCGGTAGTTGCCGAGGAGGCTGCACTTGCCGATGTTCAGCGTGAACGCCATAAGACCAGTCCCCAGGCCCGGGGCGGCGACGGAGCGATCGGCCACACGTCCGCGGGTGTTAACTTCAACTTACATCGCGCCCCGGCGGGGTGCAACGCGCCCGGTGCGAATCCGCTGCCGCCGCCGCCGGTTAGGGTCGGCTTCCCCGGCGGCCGCCGGCCGGGTACACTCCCCGACCGAACGGGGAGGGGTACCGATGCCGGCCGAGCGGGTGGTTCTCGTGCACGACTGGCTGACCGGGCTGCGCGGCGGCGAAAAGTGCCTCGAACCGCTGGCCCGCCGTTGGCCCGACGCCCGCCTCCTCACCCTACTCCATAAACGCGGGAGCGTGCCGCCGGCGATCGAGAGGCTGCGCATCTCCCCCAGCCGGCTCAACCGGCTTCCCCGCGTCGATCGGTACTACCGCTACCTCCTGCCGCTGATGCCGTTCGCCGCCGGCTGGAACGTGACGGATGCGGACCTGGTGGTGAGCCTGAGCCACTGCGTGGCCAAGAGCGCCCGACCGCCGGCGGGGGTGCCGCACGTGTGCTACTGCTTCACGCCGATGCGGTACGCGTGGCACATGCAAGGCTCGTACTTCCGCGCCACCGGCCTCGCCGGCAAGCTGAAGGCCGCGGCCGTCGGCGCGCTGCTGCACTACATCCGAGAGTGGGACCGCCGCACCGCCGACCGCGTGACGCACTTCGTCGCCATCAGCAACACCGTCCGCGACCGCATCCGCGAGTGCTACGGCCGCGACAGCGTCGTGATCTACCCGCCGGTGGACACCGACTACTACACGCCTGCGGCTGGTACCGCGCCGCGCGAGGACTTCTACCTCGTGGTGTCGGCGCTGGCCCCGTACAAGCGCTTCGACCTGGCCATCGACGCCTGCGCGAAGCTCGGCAAGAAGCTCGTCGTCATCGGCTCCGGGCAGGACGCGAAGAAGTTGCAGGCGAAGGCGGCGCCGGGCATCACCTTCCTGGGCTGGCAGCCGGACGACGTGATCCGCGACCACCTCCGCCGGGCGAAGGCGCTGCTGTTCCCCGGCGAGGAGGACTTCGGCATCGTGCCGCTGGAGGCGCAGGCGTGCGGCTGCCCCGTCATCGCCTTCGGCCGCGGCGGCGCCACCGAGACCGTGCGCGACGGCGGCCCGGACCCGACTGGTGTGCTGTTCGAGGAGCAGACGGTGGACTCGTTGGCGGCGGCGGTGGAGGCGTTCGAGCGGTCGGCGGACCGGTTCGACCCGCGGGCGGCGCGGCGCAACGCGCTGCTGTTCCGCAGGGACCGCTTCGAGGCGGAGTTGTTCGGCTACCTGGACGCGCTCACCGACGGCGCGCCGGCCCGCCGGGCGGCGTAAGGGCTCTCGCCGCTTGCGGCGATGCACCGCGGCGCCTACACTCCCCGGGTTCACCCGTCGCCCGGAGGCCCCCCATGACACGGATGCTCGTCGCCGCCCTCGCCGCCGCCCTCGCCGCCGCCGGGGCGCAAGCGCACTTCGCCTTCATCCTCCCGGAGCCCGACGGCACCGCCGCCAAGGTCGTGTTCAGCGACGCGCTCGAACCCGACACGAAGGTCAACCTCGACAAGCTCGCCGCGACGAAGCTCACCGCCCGCGCCGGCGGCAAGGACACGCCGCTGGAGTGGAAGAAGGCCGACGGCTTCCTCGACGTGAAGCTCCCCGGCGGCGGGCCGCGCGTCGTGTTCGGCGTCACCGAGTACGGCGTGCTCCAGAAGGGCGACGCGGCGCCGTTCCGGCTGTGCTACTACCCCAAGGCGCTGGTGCTGGGGGCGAGTGCGGCGCCGGTCGGCGGGCCGCTGGTGGTGGAGGTGGTGCCGCACGGGGCTGCGGGGAAGACGCGCTTCCAGGTGCTGTACAAGGGGAAGGCCGCGGCCGACGCCGAAGCGACGGTGATGGCCCCCGGCGGCGAGAAGAAGCAACTGAAGACCGACAAGGACGGGTTCACGCCGGAGTTCGCGCCGACCGGCCGGTACGGCGTGTTCGCCCGCGTGACCGACGCCAGCCCCGGCGAGTACGCCGGCAAGGCGTACACCGAGACCCGCCACTACGCGACGCTCGTGACGGACGTGAAGTGAACTCGGTTCCCGCCGCTCGCGACGGTGCAGCGCCGCACCGCCGCGAGCGGCGGAACGATTACACCAGCCCGGCGGCCTCCGCGAGGCGGTATGCGGCCGCGGCCCACACCGCCAGCAGCACCAGCCCCGCGGTGCCCACCCACCCGGCCCGTCGGCCGCTGAACAGCCCGTGGAACGGGTACACCAGCCCGCGCACCAGCCCCGGGAACGACCCGCAGACGCAGCCGAGCACGCCCCACCACGCCGCCAACACCCCGGCCGCGACGAAACTCACCCCCAGCACCTCGCGCACGGGCGACTCCCCGGGGAACGCCGCCAGCACCCCGTCGAGCTTCGTCCGCACCTCCGGGAACTTCTCGCGCACCTCCCGGTCGGGCATCCGCACCTGCGTCGGCCGGCCCCACGACGACAGCACCGTCGGCCGGCCGGCCGCGTTCCACCGCTCGTACATGTCGGCGTTGTGAACTTCGTCCACGGTCCCGATGATGATCCCGATCGGGAGTGCGACCACGCTGGCGATCACCGTCACCGACACCAGCACCACCGGCGGGTACAGCAGCCACTTCCGCCCCCCGTCGAGCGCGGTCCCCTTGTCGGCGGCGCACGCGATGCCGGCGCGCGACAGGATGTAACTCACCACCAGGCACAGCGGGAACAGCGGGAAGGCGAGCACGCCGACCGCGAACACGCCGAACGACAGGTACGGCAGCCGCCAGTCCTCCGGGCCGCGCCAGATCGCCGTACGGGCCGCGCTGAAACGCGACTTCACGAACTGCCCGAAGGTCACGGCCGCGGCGCCGACCTGCGCCGTGACGGGCACGCGGCCGGGCGGCAGCCACTGCGTCGGCGGGCCGAGCCGCCGCAGCACCACTTCCAGCACCAGCAGCTCGACCGGCCGCGCCGCGCCGCGGAGCTCGTTCTCGACGTGCTCGCGGATGTCGGCCTCGATCTCGGCCGAGTTCACGTCGGGCACGCCGAGCAGCGCCCGGCGCACCTGCGCGAGGTAGTCGTCGAGTCGGGCCTCCGCCGCGGCGGACAGGCCCAGGGTGTGTTCGGCCGTCATCGCAGGTGCTCCGCTTGGGAAACCGCCTCGATCCCGTCCCGCACCGCCGCCCACGCCGCCCGCATCTTCGGTAGGAGTTGCCGGCCGCGCTCCGTCAGCTGGTAGTACTTCCGGGCCGGCCCCTCGGCCGACTCGACCAGCGTCGTCTCGACGAGCCCGTCCTTCTTGAACCGGCTGAGGATCGGGTAGATCGTCCCTTCGCCGGTCACCAGCCCGTCCACGACGGAGAGCGTCTTGGCGAGGTCGTAGCCGTACATCCGCCGGTGCCGGAGCACGGTCAGCACGCAGAGCTCCAGCAGCCCCTTGCGCATCTGCGTGGTCCAGTTGGCGAGGAAGTCGGCGTCCATGCCCGAACTATACGGCAATGCCAAGTAGCTGTCAATAACCTGTTCGCGGCTTCGTGCGCGCCCGGGGCCGGCGGGCATGTCTTGGTTGCGGGTCTTCGTCGAGACGGTCGAGAAGTCACACCGGAGTGTTCGCATGCACCGAGCCATTCTCGCGGCCGTTGGGTTCGCCGCGCTCACCCCCGCCCCCGGCGGCGCCCAGCCGGCCACGATCGGGGCGACGTTCGACCCGGCCGTGTCGGTCGCGTTCCCGCCGTGCGCCGCAGTCATCGACGTCACGAAGCCGCCGTACCTGGCGAAGGGCGACGGCATCGCCGACGACACCGAACCGCTCCGCCGGGCGCTCCTCGACACGATGGGGCAGCACAAGATCGTCTACCTGCCGAACGGGACGTACCGCGTGACCGGGCCGATCCGCTGGGCGAACAAGAACACGAAGGGCGCCCAGGCGTGGGGCTTCAACCGGCTCCAGGGGCAGAGCACAGCGAAGACGGTCATCCGCCTCGCCGACGCCACCTTCACCGACGCGGCGGCGCCGACGGCGGTGATGTGGTGCGGCGGGTTCGGGTCGGCAGACTGGTTCCACAACTACGTCCAGAACCTGACGTTCGACACCGGCCGCGGCAACCCCGGGGCGATCGGCCTCCAGTTCTACTCGAACAACACCGGGGCGGTGCGGGACGTGGCGGTCGTGTCCGGGGACGGGGCGGGCGTGGCGGGGCTCGACCTGGCCGGGGCCGACATGAACGGCCCGCTGCTGGTGCGGAACGTCGCCGTGCGCGGGTTCGAGACCGGCGTCCGCTCCGGCGCGGTCGTGAACAGCCAGACGTTCGAGCGGGTCACGCTGAGCGGCCAGTCGAAGGTCGGGTTCGCCAACCGCGGTCAGTCGGTGAGCGTCCGCGGGCTGCTGAGCGAGAACGCGGTGCCGGCGGTGTGGGCCGAGAGCTTCACCGCGCTGCTCGACTCGAAGCTCGTCGGCCGGGGCGCCGCGAACGCCCACCCCGCCGTGAAGCTCGGGCCGGCGCCGGTGTACGTGCGGAACCTCGCCACGGCCGGGTACGCGGCCGCGGTCGGGGCGGAGGGGAAGGAGCCCGGGCACCCGGGGCCGGTGGTCGGGGAGTACGTCCGCGGGACGCCGACGGTGCCGTTCGGCGGGCCGGCCGCGTCGCTCGGGCTGGAGGTGAAGGAGACGCCCGACGTGCCGCACGACGACCCCACGACGTGGGCCGTCGTGGACGCGTTCGGCGCGGACCCGACCGGCAACCGGGACTCGGCCGCGGCCGTGCAGAAGGCCATCGACTCGGGGGCGACGACGGTCTTCTTCCCCGGCTTCTACCACCTCGCCTCAACGGTCGTGGTGCGCGGGAAGGTGCGGCGGCTGCTCGGCACCGGGGCATGGCTCGACTACCGCGGGCAGGCCCGCCCGGACCTCGTCGTCGCCGGCGGCGAGGCGCCGGTGGTGGTGGTCGAGCACTTCGCGCCGATCAACGGCGGGGTGGTGATCGACACCGACCGCACGGTCGTGTTCCGCAGCGTCGAGAGCCGGTCGGTCGTGTCGCGGCGGCGGGGCGACGTGTTCTTCGAGGACGTGGCGACGGACGACGTGCGGGTGAACCCCGGGCAGCGGGTGTGGGCGCGGCAGCTGAACGTCGAGAACGAGGGGACGCATCTCACGAACGCCGGCGGCAAGTTGTGGGTGCTGGGGTACAAGACGGAGCGCGGCGGCACCCTGCTGCACACCACCGCCGGGGGCGAGAGCGAGGTGTTCGGGAACTTCAGCTACACCACCACCGCCGGCCGGCTGGCCCCGATGTTCCGCACCGAGGACGCGGCCGTGTTCGCCTTCTTCAACGAGGTGTGCTACAGCGGCGACCCGTTCCGCACCCTCGTCCGCGAGGCCCGCGGGGGCGAGGTGCGGACCGTCGAGCGCGGGGCCGGCGGGACGGCGCCGTACGTCGCCCGGCCGGCGAAGCGGTGACGACCCGCCGTCACGACGACGCGGCCGGGACCGGCGTCAGCACCGCCTCGGTCTCCGCTTCCACCGGCGGCGCGGGCGGGGGCGTTCGCGGGCGCTTCCACCACGCGAGCACCCGCTTCAGCCGCGTCGTGAAGTCGTCCCACATCGAGTACGCCACCGGCGTCACCAGCAGCGACAGCAGCAGCGACAGCAGCTGCCCGCCGAGGATCACCTTCGCCATACTGGCACGCGCTCCCGCCCCCGGCCCTTCGCCGGTGGCGATCGGGATCATCGCCGCCACCAGCATCACCGTCGTCATCAGGATCGGCCGCAGCCGGGCCTCGTTCGCCCGCAGGATCGCCTCGTCCCGCGGCACGCCGCGCGCCCGCAGCACGTTCGTGTAGTCCACCTGCAAGATGCCGTTCTTCTTGACAATCCCGAACAACATGAACAGCCCGATCATCGCGTACACGTCCAGCGGCGTCCGCAGCAGTAGGAGCGACAGCAGCGCGAACGGCAGCGTCAGCGGCACGGCCAGCAGGATGGTGATGGGGTGGACCAGGCTCTCGAACTGCGCCGCCAGGATCATGTACATGAACACGAACGCCAGCAGGAAGGCGAGCGCGAAATTCGAGTTCGAGTCCTTCATCAGCTTCGCCTCGCCGAGGAACTCGTACCGGTACTCCGGCGACAGGTTGAGGTCCGTCACGAAGCCTTCGAGCTCCGGCAGCGCGTTGCCGAGCGCCAGGCCCGGGGCGAGGTTCGACTGGATGGTCACCTGCCGCTGGCGGGCGTAGCGCTCGATCGCCGCCGGGCCGCGCTCAGACACCGGCCGCGCGACGTTCCGCAGCTCGACGAGCTTCCCCGCGGCGGCCGGCACGGTGAGGCCGAACACCGCCTCCTCGCGGTCGCGGCTCGGCAGCTCGGCGCGGAGCCACACGTCGTACTGGTCCGGCCCCTCCTTGTACCGCGTCACGGGTTCGCCGCCGACGAGCAGGCCGAGCGTCGTCGCCAGCCCGCGGACGTTCACGCCCTGGTCGGCGACGCGGTCGCGGTCGATGTGAACCTGTAGCTCCGGGCTGCGGCTGGCGGCGTTCGTGTCCACGTCGGTGTACTTGCCGCCGGCCGCGCGCATCTTGCGGACGATGGTCGCCGCGTACTCGTTCAGCTTGTCCGTGTCCGGGCCGCGGAGGCTGATGTCCACCTGCGCGTTCTTGAACGCCGACGACGCGAACAGGTTCACCTCCTGCACCGCGGCGCGGACGTCCGGGTAGTCGGCGGTGACGACGCGGGCGTCGGCCATCGCGTCCCGCTGGCTGAACTCGCGCTGCCGCAGGTCCACCATGCGGCAGTAGATCAGCGCCCGCGTCACGTCGCCCTGGCCCTTGGGGGCGCGGCCGTCGGTGGGGCCGATGGTGGTGAACACGTTCGTGACGCCGCGGACCTTCGCCAGCCGGCCCTCCATCTCCTTGCAGGTGGCGTTCGCCTGCTGGAGGCTGGTGCCTTCCGGCAGGATGAGCGACACCTCGAACTCGCTCTGGTCGTCCTTCGGCACGAAGTCGCTGCCGACGAGCACGAACAGCACGGGCGTGCTGAGGAAGCAGGCGATCGTGGCGAGGACGACGACCCAGCGGTGCCGCAGGCTCCACGCCAGCACGCCGACGTAGCGGCGCGTGACCCAGCCCCAGACGCCGCGCGGGGCGTGGTGCGCGGCCGCGTTCTTCGGCGGCTTCAGGAACCGCGCGCACAGCATCGGCGTCAGCGTGAAGCTCACCGCCATGCTCAGCAGGATCGAGAACCCGACGACGAACCCGAAGCTGTTGAAGAACCGGCCCACCTGCCCGCTCATGAACGCGATCGGGGCGAAGATCACCGCCAGCGACAGCGTCGTCGCCAGCACCGCCAGCGCGATCTCCTTCGTCGCCGCGCCGGCCGCGTCCCACGCCGTGCGGCCCTCTTCCTCCATGTGGCGGAACACGTTCTCCAGGACCACCACCGCGTCGTCGATGACGATGCCGACCGCGAGGATCAGCCCGAGCAGCGTCATGTTGTTGAGGCTGAAGCCCATCGCGTCCATGAGCGCGAAGGTGCCGACGATGCTGGTCGGCACCGCGGTCGCGGCGATGAGCGTCGTCCGCCAGTCCCGGATGAACAGGAAGATGACGCCGCTGACGAGGACCGCCGCGAGCAGCAGGTGGAACTTCACCTCCTGAATGGAGCCCTTGATGAACTTGGACTGGTCGCGGATCACCTCGACGCGGATGTCCGGTGGCAGCGTCTGCTGAATCTGTTCGAGCCGCGCCCGCACCGCGTCCGCGACGGCGACGGTGTTGCCGCCGGACTGCTTCTGCACGATCAGGCTCACCGCCTCGTCGCCGTCCAGGCGGCTGAGGCCGCGCTCCTCCTCCCACCCGTCGTCGACCGTCGCCACGTCCCGCACCCGCGTGATCGTCTTGCCGCCGGCGGCGTCGTCGCGCACGGCCACGACCAGGTCGCGGAAGTCCTCCCAGTTCTTGACGCGCCCCATGACGCGGGCGTTCTGCTCGGCCGGCCCGGCGGTCACCTTGCCGCCGGGGAGCTCGACGTTCTGCTCGGCGAGCGTCCGCCGCACGTCCTCGGCGCTCACCTTCCGGCTCGTCAGCTGGTCGGGCCGCAGCGTGACGTTCACCGCCCGCGTCTTGCCGCCGACGAGCACCACCTGCCCCACGCCGAGGAGGCCTTCGAGGTCTTCCTTGATCTGCCGCTTGGCGATCTCGGTGATCTCGCGGATGTCGCGCCGGCCGGACACCACGACGGTGACGACGGGCGCGGCGTCGAGGTTGAAGCGCTCGACCTTCGGCGGGTCGGTGCCGACCGGGAGCGTCGGCAGGATAGTGGACACGCGGTCGCGCACGTCCTGCGCCGCGATCTCGCCGTTCCGCTCGAGCTTGAAGCCGATGACGACCGACGACACGCCTTCTTTCGTGGTGCTACGGAGCTCGTCGATGCCGGCGACGGTGTTGACCGCTTCTTCGATGGGCTTCGTGACGGAGGATTCCATCTCCTCGACGCCAGCCCCCTTGAGCGTGGTGCTGACGACGACGACGGGCACGTCCACGTTGGGGAACAGCTCGACGCCGAGGCGCGAGTACGACGCGAGGCCGAGCACCACCGGCCCGAGCACGAGCATGGTGGTGAACACCGGCCGGCGGATGCACACGTCCCAGATCGCCATCAGGCTTGCTCACGAACGGAGGAAGAGATTGGCCGCAAAAAGGCACAAAAGGCACAAAATGAAAACCAAATCCAAGTCTGAAATCAGGCTCTGCTCTGTCTTCTTTTTGTGCCTTTTGTGCCTTTTTGCGGCCAATCCTGCGTTCTGGTTTCGCTCACTACCGCACGCGGATCGCCGCGCCGTCCACCAGCTGCGTCTGCCCGCTCGTGATGATGCGCTCGCCGGGCTTCAGCTCGCCGCTCACCTCCACCCAATCGCGGTCGCGGCGGCCGACGCGCACCGGCACCGCCCGCGCCTTGTCGCCGTCGGCGACGTACACCTTCGTCACCCCGGCGAACGTCACGAGGGCGGCCGGCGGCACCGTCAGCACGTTGTCGTCGGCGCGGGTCTCGACCTCGGCGCGGGCGAACGAGCCCGGCGGCACCTTCCACCGCGGGTCGTTGTTCGGCACGTCCACCTCGACGCCGAACGTGCGGTTCTGCACGTCCACCGTCGGGGCGACGCGCCGCACCACGCCGCGGAATGGCCGGTCGAACGCCTCCACCCGCACCGCCACCGTCTGCCCCGGCCGCACCTCCGGCGCGTGCTTCTCCGGCACCGCCGCCCGCAGCTTCAGCGGGTGACACACCACCAGCCGGAACACGTTCTTCTCCGGCATCGCCCGCACCATCTCGCCCTCCCACACCATCCGCTGCGCCACGACGTACTTGAACGGCACCGCCGGCCCGAGCGCCGCGGCCCACGCCGCCCACTCGTCCGTCACCGGCGCGCGGACGACCGTGTCCTTCAGCCGCTGCTCCGCCTGCTCCAGGTTCGCTTGCAGCTTGCGGGCGTTCACCATCGCCGAGCGGGCTTCGGTCTGAACCTGCCGCAGCGCCGCGTCGGAGACTTTCCGCTCGGCGGCGACCACGGCCACGTCCTCGCGGGAGCCGCCGCCGCGATCGAGCAGCTTCGACTGCTGGTCGAGCTTGCGGGCGGACTCCTCGGCGGCGGCACGGGCACGCGCGACCGCGGGCACGGCCTCGATCAGCTTGCCCAGGTCGGCGGCGGCGCCGGGCACGGCGTCGAGTTCGAGCCGGGCCAGTTCCGCCTCCAGGGCGCGGCGCGCGACTTCCACTTCGAGGCGGTAGTCGTGGTCGTCGAGTTCGAGGAGCGGCTCGCCGGGCGAGACGGCGTCGCCGATGTCGCGGCGGACGCGGAGGACGCGGCCGTCCACCTTCGGCGCGAGCGTCACCTCGCGGTACGGGTCGAGGGTGCCGACGACGCTCACCGTGCGCGGCAGACTCACGGCCTTCAGCGGCACGACGGTCACGGCCACGGGCGCGGCTTCCGCCTTGGCGCCGGTGTCGGCGGCCTTCGGGGCGCAGGCGGGGATCACGAGCAGGAGCGTGAGTGTCAGCGCCCGCGCCGGCCCCGTCAGTCGCGTCGTCATCGCTTCCCCCCCGCCAGCAGGCCGCCGAGGATCACGTCCAGAATGTCCGCCGTCTGCGCGTCCGGGTCGGTCGGCCGACCGCTCAGCAGGTTCGTCAGGATGGTGCCGTACAGCAGGTCGCCCACCACGGCGAAGAACCGCTCGCGCGGCACCGCCCGCAACACGCCCGTCGCCACCAGTTGTTCCCAGAACCGGGAATGCTTGCAGTCGTGCTCGTCGCCGTCCTTGCGGGCGAAGTACAGCGGCCGGTGGTGGTGCGGGAACGCCGCCCGCTCCTGGATGAACAGCTCGGCCATCTCGGGCCGGCGGTGGAAGAAGCCGAGGTACGTCCGCACCGCCCGGCCGATCTGCGCCACCGGGTCGGGGTCGGGCGCGTCCAGCACCGCGTCCATCTCGGCGGTGAGTTCCTCCAGCCCGCGCTCGACGGCGGCGAGGAACAGCGCCTCCTTCGTGGGAAAGTAGCGGTACACGGTGCCGTTGCCGACGCCGAGGCGGTCGGCGATCACCTGCACCTGCGTCCCCCCGAACCCGAACCCGGCAAAGACCTTGGCAGCGGTGTCGAGAATCTGACCCTTGCGGCGCGCCTCGAGTTCGGGGTCGCGCGGCCGGCCGGGCTTGCGGGGGGCAGTCTCCACAGCACTCACCGCGGGGAGAGAGGATAATTAACGGACGGATCCGTCCGCGAAATAGTATCCTGGGGTGTGGGCGAAAACAAGCCGGGTTCGCCCCCTGGCTTCCGCCCCGCGTCCCGGTTACCCTCACCGCATGAACGCTACCCTTCTCGCGCTGTCGCTGCTCGCCCCGGCTCAGACGCCGAACGTCGTCGTCGTGTTCACCGACGACCAGGGCTACGGCGACGTGGGCTGCTACGGCGCGAAGGGCTTCCGCACCCCGAACCTCGACCGGCTGGCGAAGGAGGGCGTCCGCTTCACCGACTTCACCGTGTCGCAGCCGGTGTGCTCGGCGTCGCGGGCGTCGCTGCTCACCGGCTGCTACGCCAACCGCCTCGGCATCCACGGCGCCCTCGGGCCGAACGCGCGCCACGGCCTCCACACCGACGAGACGACGCTCGCGGAGGTGTGCAAGAGCAAGGGCTACGCCACTTACGCCGTGGGGAAGTGGCACCTCGGCCACCACCCGCAGTTCCTGCCGACGCGGCACGGCTTCGACGGCTACCTCGGGCTGCCGTACTCGAACGACATGTGGCCGTTTCACCCCGAGGCGAAGCCGGGGGCGTACCCGCCGCTGCCGCTCCTCGACGGCGAGAAGGTGGCGAACCCGAACGTGACCGCGGCGGACCAGTCGCGGCTGACGGCGCAGTACACCGAGCGCGCTGTGCGGTTCGTGCGCGAGAACCGCGCCCGGCCGTTCTTCCTGTACCTGGCGCACTCGATGCCGCACGTGCCGCTGTACGCCGGCGAGCGCTTCCGCGGCAGCTCGCAGGCCGGCGCGTTCGGCGACGTGATCCAGGAGATCGACTGGTCCGTGGGTGAGGTGCTGAAGACGCTCGACGAGTTGAAGCTGGCCGAGAACACGCTCGTCGTCTTCACCTGCGACAACGGCCCGTGGCTGAGTTACGGCAACCACGCCGGCAGCGCCGGCCCCTTGCGCGAGGGGAAGGGCACGGTGTGGGAGGGCGGCGTGCGCGTGCCGTTCCTGGCTCGCTGGCCGGGCCGCATCCCCGCGGGGGGCGTGTGCCGCGAGCCGGCCATGACCATCGACGTGCTGCCGACGGTGGCGCGCATCATCGGCGCGGAACTGCCGGCGCGCCGCATCGACGGGCTCGACATCGGCCCGCTGCTGCGCGGCGAGGCGGGGGCGAAGTCGCCGCACGCGGCGCTGTGGTACTACTACGGCACGAACGAATTGCAGGCGGTCCGCGCCGGCAACTGGAAGCTGGTGCTGCCGCACACGTACCGCACGATGCGCGGACAGCCGCCGGGCGCCGACGGCACGCCGGGCCGCTACCGGCAGGTGAAGCTGGAGGCGGCGGAGCTGTACGACCTGGTCGCCGACGTGGGCGAGACGCGCGACGTGGCCGCGGCGAACCCCGACGTGGTGCGTCGCATGATGGTACACGTCGAGGCGGCGCGGGCGGAGTTGGGCGACGCGCTGACGAAGCGCACGGGAACGGGCCAGCGCGAGCCGGGCCGCGTGCCGGCGCCGTGAAGCCCGGCTTCCGGCTCTGGGCTTGTAGGTCGGGTCGAGTCTTCGAGACCTGACAGCGACTCCCACCACGCAGGCGAGCGCCGATCGCGCGGCAGGGTTCCGTTGTTCGTGGTTCGCGCCGCCGTCAGGTCTCGAAGACTCGACCCGACCTACAGAAGCAAAACGAAGCCGGGGGCCGTTCGGCCCCCGGTCCCGTGCGTCACGTCACCCCGAGCCTCACAGCAGCTCGGTCACGGTGGCGCGGTCGTCGAGGATGTACATCGGCCGGCCGGCGCCGTTCTGAAACGTGTGGGCCGGGTCGATGCCGATCGCCTGGTAGATGGTGCTCAGCAGGTGCGGCACCTTGTACGGTCGGTCCTTCGGGTACTCGCCGCGGGCCGAGCTGCTCCCGACCGCCTGGCCCATCTTCAGCCCGCCGCCGGCCACCAGCGCGCTCATCACCGGGCTCCAGTGGTCGCGGCCGCCGCCGTCGCTCATGTTCACCTTCGGGGTGCGGCCGAACTCGCCCCACACCACCGTGATCACGTCGTCCTGCATCCCGCGGTCGTGGAGGTCGTTGATCAGGTTCGCGATGCCGCGGTCGAGCTGCGGCAGCTGCCGCTTCAGCGTCGTGAAGTTCGCCCCGTGGGTGTCCCACCCGCCGTAGCTCAGCGTGACGCAGCCGACGCCCGCCTCCACCAGCCGCCGGGCCGTCAGGAACTGCTCGACGCCCTTGTACCGGTCGCGGGTGCGGGGGTCTTCCTGCTTCAGGTCGAGCGCCTGGCGGACGGTGCCGCTGGCGATCATGTCGAACGCCCGGCTGCTAAACGCGTCCATCCCTCGCATCGTGCCGGTGGCGTCGATCTCGCGGCGGACGGTGTCGAACCGGCCGAGGAGGTCGCGGCGGTCGCCCATGCGGTCGGCGGTGCCGGGCCGCAGGTTCTGGATGCCGGGGCCTTCGGCGGTGAACGGCCGGTGCGAGATGCCGAGGAAGCCGGGCTCGGTGCCCATGCTCATGCCGCGGAGGCTGACGAACGGCGGCACGTCGCTGTTGCCCCCGGCGCGCGTCCGGCTGATGACCGACCCGATCGACGGGTGCTGGCCGCCGGTGGCCGTGCGGTTCGTGTTCTCCGTGTACCCGGTCATCACGTAGGAGTCGCTGTGCTCGTCGTTGGCGACGAGGGAGCGCACGACGGAGAGCTTGTCCATCATGCGGGCCTGCATCGGCATGTGTTCGCTGATCTGGATGCCGGGCACGTTCGTCGCGATCGGGCGGAACTCGCCGCGGAACTCCACCGGGGCGTCGGGCTTCAGGTCGTACATGTCCATGTGGCTGGGGCCGCCGGGCAGGTACACCATGATGACCGACTTCGGCGTGCTGCGGGCGGGGGCCCCGGGCGCCTGGCTGGCGGCGCGGGCGCGGAGGACGTCGGCGAGGGTGAGCCCGGCGCCGAACGCGCCGACCTGGAGGAAGTTGCGGCGCGACACGCCGTCGCAGGACTTCTGCTTGCTGCCCCAGAACGTGAGCATGGACGCGACTCCGAGAGGGTGGTGGTGTGGGGTGGGAGGTTGGGCGATACGGAAACCACCGGCGGGGACCGGACCCTCCGAGGTCCGGCTGAAAGTGATATTAGCTTCGGCGAAGTGGCGCCGCAACTCGAAACTTCGGCAACGTGTCGGGTCGGTTCAACAGCTCCCGGCGCGCGGGGAACCCGCGCGCCGGGGTGGGGTCAGCGGTTCGGCAGCGTGAGGGTCAGCGGCGGCAGCCCGCCCGGCACCCCGGGCGCGACCGGCGCCGGCGGGGCGCTCATTGACGCCGGCGGCAGCGCCGGCGACACCGCCGCCCCCGGCATCCGCGTCGAGGACGACCGCTCGATCACCGGCCCGTCCGCCCCGACCGACGTGTCGATGGTCATGGTCATCGGCTCGGCGTGGAGCGCGAAGCCCTGCTCGGGCTCGTACTTAGCCATCAGCATCACCCGCGAGACCGACGGCGTGTACGTCGGCCACGGCAGGAACAGGGCGAAGCTCTTGCCGAACCGCTCGTCGGTCGTCACCAGCCGGGCCAGCACGTCCTTCTCGAACGTCCAGCTGCCGAGCCGCACCGGCTCCGCCGTCCCGGCGCGCGGGCTGGCGTCGAACAGCTCGACCGTCAGCTTCCCGTCGGGGTTGGCGATGGGGAGCATCTTCTGGCCGCCGCTGTACAGGAACATCTGCCCGACCAGGCCGGGCTTGAACTTCCCCTCGGCGGTCGGGTCGGGCAGCTTGGCGATGCGGTTCTGCCAGTTCAGGTGGAGGAACGCCGCCTGCGGGCCGCCGCCGAACGACGGCATCTTCGTGGCCAGCTTCGCCATCCCGCCGGCGGCCGCGGGTACCGCCGCGGCCGGCACCGTCGCCGACGCCTGCTTCACGCCGGCGTCGGCGGCCGGCTCGGCGCCGGTCTTCAGCTCCACCGACTTCACGTTCCCCGCGGCGTCCTTGTGGACGTGGATGCACCCCGGGGCCAGCGCGGCCAGCACGGCCGCGAGCGTCACCGACCGAAGACGTTCCACGAGCGGCCCTCCGTGGCCTGCGGGTTGGGGGTGGGCGCCGGCTCGGCCGGCGGGGCGATGGCGAACCCGCGGCCGGGCACCGGCACCGGCGGGGGCGGCGACGCCGGCGCCGGCGGGGCCGGCGGCTGCGGCATGGCCATGGTGAACGACGCGCCCCGCGCCGCGGCCGGCGCCGCCGACGTGGCCCCCGCCGCCGGGGTCACCGTGCCGGCGGGCGTGTACGGGCCGGCCGGCACGAACGGCGGCAGCGTGACCCCCGCGGGCACGGCGACCGCGCCGGGCACCTCGGGCGTGGCCGCCGAGAACGGCGTGGGGCCGGGGAGCGGGATCGCGCCCGGGGCGGGCGCCGGGGCCGAGTTGGTCGGCGGCAGCCAGTTGTCCGCCGGCATCCACGGCGGCGTCGGGCCGAACTGGAACCCGCCGGGGATCGGCCCGTTCGGGTTCGGGAAGCCGGGGATCGGCTGCGGCGTCGCCCCCTTCATCGCCGGCCCGATCACCTCCAGGCCGTGCCCGTGGTACCGGGCGATGTCCGGCACGCACCACTCCATCCGCCGCGCCTCCTCCGCCAGGATGCGGGCCTGGTCGGCCTCGTTGCGGACGATGTGCGGCGTCATGATGATCAGGATCTCGCGCCGCTGCACGTTGTGCGTCCGGTACCGGAACAGCGACCCGACGTACGGGATGTCCTGCAGGAACGGGACGCCGTTCTGCGCCCGGGTGTCCTGGTTCGTGATCAGCCCGCCGATCACCACCGTCTCCCCGTCGCCGGCCAGGATCGTCGTCTGCACCGTCTGCACGTTGATCGGGAACGCCGTGCCCGCGGTGCCGACCGCGACCGGGTTCGCCGCCGGGCTGGCGATCTGCGGCTCGACGCGCATCAGCACCTTGCCGTCGGGGTTCACCCGCGGCGTCACCCGCAGGGTCACGCCGGTCGCGGTGTACGTCACCCCCTGCACGGTGCCGGTGGCGTTCTGCGAGATGTCGCCCGGGATCGGGAAGTTCTGGCCGACCTGCACGTACCCGGTCTGGTTGTCGGTCACCTGCACCTGCGGCCGGCTGGTGATCTCGGCCCGGCCCTGCGTCTTGAGCGCCCGCAGCAGCAGGTTGAACGACTGGCTCTGCGCGCTGAACACGAACCCGCTCACGCCGCCGGCCCCGACCCGGCCGACGCCCAGGTTCCCGAGCCCCTGGAACCCGACCACCCCCTGGTTGAACAGGTTGGTGTTCGGCAGCGCCGACACCGGCGTGGTGTTGAAGTTGAACCCGGGCGTGCCGGGCCCGTTGCCGGTCGTGCCGCGGCCGAAGATGATCGGCGTCTGCAACCCCACCTCGGCGCCGAACTCCTCGTTGTTCGACAGCTGGATGTCGGCGATCGTCACCTGGATGACGACCTGCGGCGGGGCCGCGTCGAGCCGCTCGATCATCCGCTTCAACTCGCCGAAGTACTGCGGGCTGGCCGAGATCAGCACCGTGTTGCTCACCGGCTCGGCCACGATCACCACGTTCCGCAGCAGCTGCTGGTACGACGTGTTGAACCCGGCCGGCGTGATGACGTTGGCGACCGAGTTGGTCATGAACGTCTGGAGGTTCTGCGCCACGTCGGCGGCGGCCTGGTTGCGGAGCTTGTACACGTCCATCATCCGCTGCGGGGCGTCCGTCGCCTCCAGCCGCATGATGACCGCGCCGATCGTGTCCAGGTCGTTCTGGCTGCCGGCCACGATCAGGCTGTTCGTCCGGTCGTCCACCGAGATGCGGAGGTCGATCAGGCTCGCCCCCGGGCCGGGGTCGGTGCCGAGCGTCAGCAGCGGCCGGGCCGCCGTCGTGCCCTGGTTCAGCGCCCCCTGCTGGGCCTGCCCGCCGGCCGCGCCGCCGGGCGTCAGCCCGGTGCGGTTGGTGCCGCTGAACAGCTGCTGGAGCGTGATGCCGGTCAGCACCGCGTCGGCCTTCGTGAGCGTGAACACCTTGATGTTCGACGACGCGGCGGCGACCGTGTCGAGGGAGGCCATCAGGGCGTCGATCAGCTTGATCGTCTGCTCCGGGGCGGTGACGACGATGCCGTTGATCCGCGCCGCCGGGATGATGTGGACGTCGGAGAGGAACCCGCTCTCGACCGGCTGCCCGTCGGGGCCGACGAACTGGAGGGTGTTGCTGCGGGTGGACAGGCCGCCGCCGGCGCTGCCGCCGGCCTGAGCGGCAACGGCGTTGAGCCCGGGCACGTTCTGCCCGATGCCGGCGCCCCCCCCGCCCTGCTGCGTGAGCCCCTGGAGCCCCTGGAACGCCCCCCCCTGCTGCTGGCCGAGTGCCCCGGCCAGCTGCGCCCCGCCCTGCGCCCCGCCACCCTGGGCGATGGTCGCCAGGTTGCCGATGGCCCCGATGTTGCCGGCCCCGGTCACGCTCTGAATGTACCAGCGCTGCTGCGCCTGCTGGCTCGGGTTCACCGTGTTGGCGGTGATGGCCTGGATGAGGATGCCGGCGACCTCGTCCGCCAGGCCGTTGCGGAGGCGGTAGACCTTGATCTTGTTCTTGGCGATCGACGTCGCCGAGTCGAGCTGGTGGAGGATGGCCTCGATGTCGGCCATGTCGGCCGGCGCGGCCTGCACCAGCACGCTGTTGCTGGCGAGGTCGTAGTTGATGCGGACCTGGGTGCTCGGCGGCCCCTCGTTCGGGTACCGCTGGGAGTACAGCAGCAGGAGCTGCTGGGCCACGATCGAGGCGCTCGCGTTCTTCAGGAAGATGGCCTTCGGCCGCATGTCGCTGCCGTTCGGCACGTCGAGCCGGTCCACCTCCTTGACGATGTCCTCGAACCGGCCCTTCGGCCCGGCGATGAGGAGGCTGTTCGTCCGCGGCATGGCGATGACGTAGACGTTCTGCGTGGCGCTCGGCGCGCCGGCGAGGGCGCTGAGGGCGTTGCCCGGCGTCACCTGCCGGGCCGAGCTCGGCACGATGTTCCCGCCCGGCCCCACCTGCACCTTCGAGAACACCGTGTTCAGCGTGCCGGCGATGATGTTGGCGTCGGCGTGCTTCAGCGGCACCATCCGCAGCTCGGGCTCCAGGCGGTTGCCCGTCCCGCCGCGGATCGTCTCGATCAGCCGGAGGATGAGCTCCATGTCCCGCTGGTCGCGGGCGGTGAGGACGAGCACGCCGAGGTCGTTGATCGGCGTGGCGGTAACGGGGCCGCGCGGCGCGGCCACGCCGACGCCATCACCGGGGATCGGCACGCCCGGCCCGGCCGGCAGCGGCGTGGGCGGCTGCATCGTCGGGGGCAGCGCCGGCGGCGGCTGCACGGCCGGCAACTGGTGACTGACCTGGACGATGTTCGGCGCCAGCCGGCGGCGCGCGCCGGGCAGCGGGACGGGCTCGGTCATCGCCGCCCCGGCCGTGAAGTACCACGGGTCCGGGTCGGTCTCGGGGTCGTAGATCGTCCGGCTCATCGCCGGGGGGGCGTCCATGCCCCGGTAGTCAAAATTTGAGGGGCCCTCCGAGCCGAAGCGGGCCTGTCGGCCGCCTCGTCCCCCCGCGGCTCCCCCGCCGCCGCCGGTTCTCCCGCCGCCTCCGCCCTGGAAGCCGCCGCCGCCGCCCGGCCGCGCTCCGCCGCCGCCGAGGCCGGGGAAGCCGCCGCCGCCGAGGCCGGGGAAGCCGCCGCCGCCGAGGCCGGGGAAGCCGCCGCCGCCGAGGCCGGTCATGCCGCCGCCGCCCTGGCCCTGACCGGTGCGGCCCTGGCCGCCGGTGACCCGGCTGTTGGCGGTGTCGCGGCCCTGCACGGCGTCCACCAGCTGCTGCAACAGCGCCGGGTCGATGCCCTGAATCGGCACCACGCGGACCACCTCGGCGCCGTTCGTGGGGGTGGCACTGTCGAGCTGGTCGACCAGCGCCTTCACCTCGCGGAACAGCGTCTCACTGGCCAGGACGACGAGGCTGTTCGTGCGCTCGTCGACGCCGACGGACATGGCCGGCGGCCGCTGCTGGTTGCCCTGGCCGCCGCCGCCCTGCGGGACGAACGGGAACAGCGGGTTGACGCCGCCGCCGCCGCCGCCGCTCGGCGCGATCGCCGTCTTGAACACGTCGCGGACCACCAGGGCCATGTCGGCGGCCTCGGTGTTCTTCAGCGTGATGACGTTCGTCCGCTGGATGGCATCCGAGTCGGTCTCGCCGCTGTCGATGACGTTGGCGAGGAGCCGGCGGATGGTGAGCAGGTCCAGCTGGGTGGCCTTCACCACGATCAGCGAGTTGCTGCTCGTCTCGGCCACGACGCGGACGCGGTCCTTGGAGGGCGTGCCGGCGCCGCCGCCGCCGAGGAGGCCACCCAGCAGCCCGCCCGCGCCCCCGCCGCCGAGGAGCCCGCCGATGAGGCCGCCGGGCCCGCCCCCGCCGCCGCCGGGCCCGCGACCGCCGCCGCCGCCCTGGCCGCCCTGCTGCTGCGGGCCGTTGAACACCTCGGTGACCACCTTCGACGCCTCGGCCGCGCCGACGTACTTCAGGCGGATCACCTCGAACAGGTTCTCGTCGGGCTTGGCCTGGCTCGTGTACAGGCGGACCAGCTCGCCCACCAGCGCCAGCGCCTCCGGGTCGCCGCTCTCGATGACGAGGCGGTTGCCGACCACGGTGATGTTGACCGGCTTGAGCTCCTGCTTGGCCGGGTCCACGATCTGGGCGAGGACGAACCGCGGGTCGTACGGCCCCTGCGGCAGCTGCGACCGGCGGTTGCCGCCGTTGGGCAGCGGGGCCGGCGGCGGCATCGTCAGCGGGGCGGGCGGCCCCATCGGGTTGGTGCCGGGGACCGGGTTGTACGGGATCGGGTCGGTGAGCGGGCGCGCCGGCCGCGGCTGGAAGTTGGCCGGCCCGTTCGGCCCCGACAGCAGGTTGTTGATGATCACCGGGTTCTTGTTCATCCCGCGCATGGCGTTGGAGATCGCCTCGGCCAGGATGCCGGCGTTGCCGTTGTCGAACTGGAGCGTCAGCCGCGAGCCGGCCGGCACGTTCTGGCCGCCCGGGATGGCGTTGGGGTCGAGGGCGCGGATGGCGCGCTCGGCGTCGTCCAGCTGCGGCTGCGTGCCGCGGAAGA
The DNA here is from genome assembly GCA_046350095.1 of Gemmataceae bacterium. GTDB lineage: Bacteria > Planctomycetota > Planctomycetia > Gemmatales > Gemmataceae > Urbifossiella. The sequence goes on along the minus strand of JAXMBA010000003.1, from coordinate 816,624 downwards.
GGATGCCGGGGTTGAGGCCGGTCTGCGGCTCCAGCACCGGGCCGCCGCCGGCGACGCCGGACGGGAACAGCTTCCCGAGCGTGGCGGCGGTGGTCGTGGGGTCGAGGTTCTGCAGCGCGATGAGCTTGGTGACCAGCGCGCCGCTGTTGCCCGCGGCGGGGTCGCTGCCGCGGAGCTGGGCGAGCACCTCGGCGTGCTCCTCGGGCGTGCCGTAGACCATCAGCTGGTTGCTGGTCGGGATGGCCTGCACGCGGATCGCCGGGTTCTTCTCCTGGATGATCTTGGCGGTGGCGTCGGCGGTGTTCGGCGTGACGGGGTACGTCCGCAGCTCCGGCGCCGCCGGCACGATCTCCTTCTGGTCCGCGCTGGTCTTCTTGTCGAAGTCGCGGATGATCTCCTGGGCGAGCGTGATCTTCTCGGGCGGCGCCGTGATGAGTACGGCGTTGCGGCGGTTGTCCACGACGATCTGCACCGTCTTGGTGCGCGAGGTGGTGGCCTGACGCGGGTCGCCGCGGCGTGGGTCGTTCATGCGCGGGTCGGTGCCGCCCTGGCCCGGGAAGTACGGGTTGCCGCCGCCGGGGAACTGGAAGCCGCCGGGGCCGGTCGGGAACACCGGCGCGGCGGCGCCGCTCCCCTCGATGCGGGTTTGGTCGTCCTTGAGCAGTTGCTGCAACACCGCGGCCATCTCGGGGGCGCGGCGCCACTTGCACACGTGGGTGATGCTCTCGGCCTGGCCGCCGCCCTTCTCGTAGTCCTCGAGCGTCTTCGAGATGCGGCCGATGTTCCCGGCCGTGTCCATCACCTGGATGGCGTTGGCGTTGGTGAGCAGCACGGCCCGGCCGAACGGCGTGAGCATCTTCTCGACTTCGGGCATCACGTCCGACGCCGAGATGGCCTTGAACGGGCCGACGTTGCACAGCACGATCTCGGTCTTGCCGCGCTTCGGCAGCTCGGCGTGGTCGATGCGCTGGAGCAGGGTGGGGTCGATCTTCTCGTCGGCCGGCTGGATGTAGAACGACGCCTGGCGGCGGATGATCATGAACTTCTGCGGGATCATCGCCTCGTTCAGGAGGTCGGTGACCTCGGCGAGGGTGAACTTCCGCGCCGGCCCCGGCGGCAGGATGGTGACCGAGCCGGTCGGCCGCACGGTGGTGACCAGGATGAGCCCGGTCTCCTTGCCGTACCAGTCGAGCACGGTCTGCCACGGGGCGTTGTCCCAGCTGACGGTGACCGTCTTTTCCGGCTCGGCCTTCGGGGCCGGGGCGGGGGTCACGGCCTTCGGGTCGGCCTTGTCCGGAGCCTTGTCGGGGACCGCGGCCGGGGCGGGGGCCGGCTGCTGGGCCGACGCGCGCTGGAACTCGGCGACGACGACGGGCGGGGCGATCTGCGGCGACTGGGCGGCGGCGTAGGTGGTGGCCATGCCGAGGCCGGCGGCGGCCCACATGGCGGTCGGCACCCACCGGCGCTTCTTCCAGACCGGGGCGTACCGGGTGCCGTCGAGCTGGCTCATGGACTTCCCCCATCCGACCGCGGGCGGGTCGGCGGCGGCCGAAGGGCCGCTGCCGCGGCGCGCCCCGTTCCCCCACGGTGCGCGGCCGGCCGCCTGCAAGTCGTCACGAACGTGTCGCGGGTGTGTACCGTCCGCCGCCGGGGTAAGCAACGGAGAACTGCCGTCGCCGGCAGTTTTTAATCTACGCCCAGTTTACCAGTTCCGCCGGGCCGATGGGGTGAGAGGGGGGTGAGAGAAGCGGGGTTGTTACGAAGGCGAAAACCGGCTGCGGAACGCGGGCAACTGGGGTTGGCGCCGGGGGGCCGATGCCGTTTGCTGAGGGGACCACCCCGAGGGCCGGACGCGATGGGCATGCAGGACTACACGGCGCACCAGCAGAAGATCATCAAGCGGTACTACGAGAACATCGACCAGATCTCGCTGCAGCGCCTCGCCGAGCTGGTCGGCGACCTGTACCTGGCCACCGGCAAGAAGCAGGCGAAGGCGTGGGAGGCCGCCGCCGCGTGCATGACGAAGCTCGGCGTGCCGCAGAGCCGCATCGACCACCTGCTGGCGCAGAAGAAGCCGGAGATGGTGGCGACGCTGGTCAAGGAATTGAGCGGGAAGGAATAGCCGTCGTCGGGAGTCTTCGGGAGTGGGGGAGGAAAGCCCGGTTATTACTCCCCACTCCCGAAGACTCTCCTACCCCCGCGTCGTGACGTAGCCCCGCAGCAGCCCGCCGAGTTCCTTCACCCAGCCGCGCAGGCCGGCGAACTCGGTCCGGTCCACGGCCGTCTCGCGGGCCACCAGGTACACCGCGTCGGCCGCCGGGCAGGCCGCGTCGCGGTCCGGCAGTACGCCCCACACGCCGGCGTCGATCAGCACCCAGTCGTACCACTGCCGCAGCTGCTCGGTCAGCTTCGGCAGGTCGTCGGCGATGCCGGGCGGCGGCGCCGCCGGGTTCCCGCCCGCGGCCAGCACCTGCAGGTTCGGCACCACCGTCGCCTGCGCCGCCCACGCCAGCGGCACGGTGTGCCCCAGCACTTCCACGAGTCCCGGCGCGGCCTTGAGCCCCATCATTCGGGCCACGCCCGGGCGGGTGATGTTGGCGTCGGCGATCAGCACGCGGCCGGGCGTCTCGCGCGCCAGCGTGACGGCGAGGTTGAGCGCCACCGTGGTGGTGCCCGACTCGCCGGCCGCGGCGGTGAAGAACAGCACGCGCGGGGCGTGGTCGGCGAACTGCGCCTTCACCTCGTCGCGGAGCACGCGGTACTCGCCGCTGACGGGGTGGTCGGGGTGGTGGAAGGCCACGAGAGCCGCGTCCGGCCCCTCGCTCGGCTCCGGCGCCCGCGCGCGGCCCGACAGGTCGTGGAAGCTGACCGAGAGGTAGCGGGGCGTGTCCGTGGCGAGGCGCGGGAACGGCCGCGAGTCGGCCGCGGGTTCGGCCTTCGCCGTGGCCGGCAGCGGCGGGAACTTGACGACCCCGGGGCCGGGCGAGAAGACCGCCCCGCCCGGGGCGCCGACCTCGACGAACGGTGCGTCGTCGGCGGCGGGGATGAAGTCGTCCGCGGGCGCGGGTCGCGGCGCCGCCCACGGGACGGTCGGCGCACCGCCGCCGCCGCCCGTCGTCGGCCCGTTCCACGCGCTGAACATCCGGCTCATTCCCTGCCCCCGTGCGGCCCGGTCCGACCCCGGCTCCCCCCAGCCGTCAGGCCGACCGCTTCCGTGCCGCCTTTTGCTTCGTCCCGCGCGCCGGCCCCGCATCACCGGCCGCCGGCCGCGCCGGTAAGGATTCCCCCGCCCGCCGCGCCGCCGGTGCCGGTTCCGCCGGTTCTTCTTCCGGCACCGGGATGCTCAGCCGGCCCAGCGCCTCGACCGCCGCCTCGGTGTCCACCGTGTCGCTGCCGACGGCCGCGGCCAGCTCGCCGGCGACGGCCGCCGCCTGGTTCAGCACCCGCGGCACGCCGCCGCACGCGCGGGCGAGCAGGTCGAGCGCTTCCAGGTCGAACACTTCGAGCGGACGCCCGCCCGCCGCTTCGATCTGATGCCGCAAGTACTTCACGGCCTGGTCCGCGGTCAACGGTTCGAGGTGCGGCCGCGCCGCCACCCGCTGCGCCAGCGCCGCGTACGCCGGCTTCGCCAGCGTCTCGCGCAACACCGGCTGCGCCACGAGCACGGCCACCGCCGCGGCGCCGGCGGGCGTGTCCAGGTTCGCCAGAAGCCGCAGTTCTTCGAGCGCCTCGGCCGTGAGGTGCTGCGCCTCATCGACCAGCAGTACGGTGGGCAGCCCGCCCTCGGCCGCCGCCAGGAGGTGCGCCGTGACGGCGAGGCGGAGTTCCTGCTCGCTCAGCCCCTGGTACGGTTGGTTCAGGTCGAAGAGGATCGCCTGCAACAGGTCGGCGGGGCGGGCGGCGTGCACCGCCGGGAGCACGGCGCGCGGCACCGCCGTCGGGAGGCGGCTCAGCCAGCGCCGCGCGACGAGCGTCTTGCCCGTTCCGGGTAGGCCGTCGAGGAGCACGAACGGCTCGCGGCGCGACAGTGCGGCGTCGAGGTCGGCCGCGGCGGCCTCGTGCGTGGGCGCGGGGAAGTAGGCGAGCGGGTCGGCCGCGGGGCGGAACGGGCGGCGGGCCAACCCGAAGTGCGACCAGTCCACGTCGCCACCTTTTTCGCGCGTGCGGTGAGCCCGGAATGATTCCCCACGGGGTTATCGGCGGGGGTCGCGGCGGGGCTTGAGGCGCAAGTGGTTGCCGCCGCGTGTTGCGCAGTTTGTGCCGGATTTTCCGCGGAATTTCGGCGCCAACGGCATCCAACTTCTCTCTTGGCGCCGCCCCGCGTCTCGGTATAGTTTCGATCTCTCAACACGACCCGCCGCGGGGCGGATGGCACGGAGGCCGCGCATGAGCAGGACGCTCAGCCTGGTTCACGGCGGGTTGACGGCCGCGCGGGACTTGATCCGCCGCGGCCGCCGCCACGAAGCGCTGACCCGTCTTCGGCAGCTGCTCGCGGGGGCCGACGTGCCCCCGGCGGCGGCGGCCGAGGCGCACCGGCTGGCGGCGGAACTCCTGATCGACCGCGACCGCTTTGGCGCGGCCCGGCGGCACCTGCGTGCCGCGCTCGGGCTGGAGCCCGGCTGCGCAGCGACGTTCTACCTGGCCGGCCTGGCGTCCGAGCGCGACGCCGCTGGCGACGACCGCCGGGCCGCGGTGCGGTTCCGCCGGGCGAGCGAACTGGAGCCGACGAACGCCAACTACCGCGCCGCCTTCGGCCGGGCGCTGGTGCGGGCGAATCTGGTGAACGCCGGCGCCCGCGAGCTGGAAGCCGCGGCCGCGCTGGCGGCGGGCGACCTGACGGTGCTGCGGCTGGTGGTGGGCGGCCTGCTCGAAGCGGGTCGCACGGCCGCGGCGCGGCGGGTGGTGCAGAAGGCGCGGTTCCTGCGGCCGGCGTGCGCGTCGGTGGCGGGGCTGTGGAACCGGGTGCGGTTCGAGGCGGCCCGGTTGTCGCAACGGAACCACAGGGGCGCGCAGGATGCGCATGCGGCCAGGGAAGGCCGCCCCCTGCTGCCGTTCCTCCGCGTCGTGGGCGCCGAGGGCTGGCGCGGCGACGTGGCGTCGGCGCCGCGGCCGCACTTCGCACGGCTGCGGGCGACGCGGGGCTAGAGATCAGGGGACGGGAGACAGGAGACAGGGAACAGAAGGCCCGGCGTGGTCCCCGGGCTTTTCTGCTTTCGTAGGTCGGGTCGAGTCTTCGAGACCTGACGGCAGCGCGGCAGACGAACCGCGAAGCCCGCAGCGCCGAATCCGCCGAGCATTCACGACAGTAGTTGGTGTCGCTGTCAGGCCTCGAAGACTTGACCCGACCTACGAAGCATTTGTGTTCGAGTCACCGGAACCGCGGCGGAAGCGTAGAACGAGCCACGTCACGACGGTCAGCGCGACGCCCAACAATACCAACACCACGCCCACGGAGACGAACGCCACGACGACGGCGCTGAAATGACCGACCCAATCCAACTCGATTCCGCCCGCCTCACTTTCGCGGACGATATGGCAGTAGGCGACGATTACGGGTGGGACAACAACCGAGACGATCGCGGCAAGCAGAAAGCGTTCATCAAGTTGTCGTGGACCCACGGGGGCTTACTCCCACGCCAGCGCCGCGGCGTCGAAGACGGGGCCGTCCACGCACACGCGCTTGTAGTCCCAGCCGCCCTCGGTCTTCACCTTCGTCACGCAGCTGAAGCACGCCCCCACGCCGCACGCCATCGGCGTCTCCAGCGACACGTGACACGACACGCCCCACCCGCCCGTCAGCTTCGCCAGCGCGTGCAGCATCGGCTCCGGGCCGCAGCCCACCACCGGCCCGCCCGGGCCGTCGGCCGCGAGCAACTGTGTCACGAAGCCCTTCACCCCGATCGAGCCGTCGTCGCTGGCGAGCTTTACCGTCGCGCCCGCGGCGCGGAAGTCGTCCACGCCCGCCGCCAGTGCCGCGGTGCGGACGCCGTAGTACAGCGTCACCCGCTGCGCCCGCCGCCGCGGCGCGTCGCCGCCGAAGCCCCGCGCGCCGAGTAGCTCCCGCGCGTACGCCAGGAACGGCGTCTGCCCGATGCCGCCGGCGACGAGCCGCACCTCGTCCACGTCGCCGACCTCGGGGAACGGCTTGCCCAGCGGCCCCCACACCTCCAGCGCCTCGCCCGCCTGCACGTCCACGAGCCGGCCCGTCATCTTGCCGACGACGAGGTACACCACGTCGAGCGCGGCGCCGTCCGGCGACAGGTCGTAGAGCGCGAACGGCCGGCCGAGCAGCGGGTCGGACGTGCCGGGCAACCGCAGCATGACGAACTGCCCCGGCCGCACCGCCGCCGCCACGTCGGGGCAGTGCAGGCGGACGCGGTACGTCCGCTCGGCGAGGCGGACGTGTTCGAGGACGCGGGCGGTACGCTGGAACATGGCGGGTGCGGCGAGGGAAGGAGCAGTCAGCGCGACTTCGGCAGCGGGCGCCAGCCCTTGGGACGGGGCGGCGTGCGCGCCGGGCCGGGTCGCGGGCCGGCGGGCTTGAACGGGGCGCCCGGCTTCGTGGCCACGGGTTTCCCCGCGGCGGTCGGGTTGGGGCCGGCGGGCTTGAACGCGCCGCCCGGCCGCGGGCCGGCGGGCTGGGGCGTGCCGCCGGGCTTCGGTGCGGCGGGCCGGAACGCGGCGCCCGGCCTGGAACCGCCGGGCTTGAACGCGGCACCCGGCCGCGGGCCGGCGGGCTTGGGCCGGGATGTCAACTTCATGCCGTCCACGATCGGCTTCGCGGCGGCCTTCTCCTTCAGCTTGGCGATGCGCTCCGACGCCAGCGCCACCCACCGCCGCAGCTCGGCCAGCTCGGGCTCGCTCACCCGGCGCGTCTTGCCGCGCGGCAGCTTGTCCAGTTTCACCGGGCCGATCGCCACGCGGCGCAGCTTCAGCACCTTGTGCCCCTGGTCCGCCAGCATCCGGCGGATCTCGCGGTTCTTGCCTTCGGTCAGCACGATGCGCAGCCAGGTACTGTCGCCCTGCGGCTTGAGGCGCCGCACGTCCGACGCCCGCACCTTACCGTCGGACAGCCACACGCCGTCGAGGAGCTTCTGGAGGTCTTCCGGCGAGGGCTTGCCGGCGACGAGCACGAGGTACGTCTTGGGGATGCTGTAGCGCGGGTGCGTCAGCGCGTGCGCCAGCTCGCCGTCGTTGGTCATCAGGAGGAGGCCTTCGCTGGCCTCGTCGAGCCGGCCGACGGTGTAGACGCGCTGCTCGACGTGCGGCAGCAGTTCGACGGCGCGCGGCCGGCCGTCGGGGTCGTCGTTGGTGCAGAGGTAGCCGACGGGCTTGTTGACGGCCCAGTACACGGCCTTCTCGGTCTTGACCGGGTGGTCGTCGACGGAGACGTCGTGGCTGGCGGGGTCGATCTTCAGGCCGAGGTCCACGACCTTGCGGCCGTTGACCTTGACGCGGCCGGCGGCGATCAGGTCGTCGCAGTGCCGCCGCGACCCGACGCCGGCGTGGGCCAGGAATTTGTTGAGGCGTTCCATGGGGTCATTCTAGGGCGGCCGCGGCGCGGGGCCGGAAATGGTGTCAGTACGCCCGCCGGGACTCGAACCCGGAACATCCCGCTTAGAAGGCGGGTGCTCTGTCCAGTTGAGCTACGGGCGCGTGACCGCATCATACCGGGGCCCGACCGCCGTCGCCACCCGGCGTTGACCCAACGCTCATCCGTCCAGTCGATCCAAGTCGTCCGCAAGACCCTACTTCGGTGGACTCGACGAGGCCGAACGCAATTGCGATCGTGGAATTGAATTCACGCGAGGCGGGAAGTCGTGTACTACAGTCGGGTATGGCCCCCCCCGTGCCGGCCGCCGACGCCGCCGCCCTGGCGGACGACCTCGCCCGCGCCCGGGTCGTGCCCGCGGACCGCCTCGACGCCCACCTCGCCGACTTCCCCGGCGGGACCGCCGCCGACCTCGCCGACTTCCTCGTCGCCCGCCGCGCCCTGACGCGCTTCCAGGCCGACCGTGCCCTCGACGGCGCCGCCCACACCCTGGCGCTGGGGCCGTACCGCCTCGTCGGCCGGCACCCGCCCGGCGCCCTCGGCCCGGCGTTCGAGGCGGAGAAGGTCGGCCGCGGCGCCCCCGAGCCGGTCGTGCTCGTGCCGGTGCCGCTGCGGAGCCTGTGGCGCGCCAAGCAGACCCGCGGTCTGGCTCGCCGCACCGCCGCGCTCCGCAAGCACCCGGCCGTCGTGCCGCTGGTCGACGCCGACTCGGCCAACGGGTTCCACTACCTGGTGTGGCCGGCGGCGTTCGGCGAGCGGCTGTCCGACCGCGTGGCCGCCGCCGGACCGCTGCCGCCCGGTCGGGTCGCCACGGTGCTGTCGCAACTGGCCGGCGGGCTGGCCGCGTGCCACGCCGCCGGGCTGCCGCACGGGCTGCTGTCGCCGGCGGCCGTGGCGCTGCCGGCCGGCGGGGCACCGGCGCGCGTCCTGGACTTGGGCGCGGGGCTGGTCGTCGCCGCGGACCTGACCGGCGGCGAGAACCTTCTCGACACGGCGACGGGCGGCGGCGGGCTGGCGCGGTTCCTGCCGTTCGCCGCGCCGGAGTGGCTGGCCGCGCCGGGGCCGCCGACGGCCGCCGCGGACCAGTTCTCGCTCGGGGCGGTCGGCTACTTCGCGCTGACCGGCCGGGCGCCGGAGCCGGGCGCGGCCGTGGGGCCCGGCGTCGGGCGCGACCTGGCCGACGTCCTCGACCGGATGATGGCCGCGGACCCGGCGGCCCGGTTCACCGGCCTGGACGAGGCGCACCTGGCGCTGACCGCGGCCGCGGACGACGCCGCCGCCGCCGTGCTCGCCGCACCGCCCTCGGGGGTGGTGGGACTGCCGACGAGGGGCGCGCCGGGCGGGTCGGTGGCGCCGTGGTCGCCGCCGGTGCGGCCGGCGGACCGTGACGATACGGAAGACTCGGTCGGGTTCGACCTGCCGGACACGGCCGAGGGGCCGGCGCTGAACGGGCCGCCGGACACGCCGGTGTCGCCGCGGCTGCCGCCTCGGGCGTCGCCGCCACCGCCGCCAGCGCCGCCGCCGCCGGCGATTCCCGTGGCGACGCCCCGTTGGCCCGAGGCGCCGAAGTCGCTGCCGCCGCGGCTGCCGGCCGTACCGCTGGTGGGGGCGCCGGCCGGGAGCGACCGCGTCCCGCCGCCGGCCCCGCGCACGCCCGCGGCCGGGCCCGCGCCGGCGCCGGTGGTCGAGGACCCGGCCTTGTCGGGCACGTGGAAGCGGCTGAAGCGGAAGGTGATGTTCTGGAAGCCGTCCACGGACACGGTGTGGGTGCGGGTGTACGGCCCGCCGGCGGCGGCCCGGAGCGAGTCGCCGCGGGTGACGGTGTTCCTGTTCCCGCCGCACGCGGCCGACAGCGTCGCCACGCTGGCGCGGGCGTTCGACCACGACGCCGTGCTGCTCGGCGCCGCCGTGCTGGCCCGCGCGATCGGCCGCGGCGAAGAGCTGGCCGTTCACGTGACCGTGGCCGACGTGGCGGTGACCACGCCGGTGTGGACGACGGAGTGGCACGGCAGCCCGTGGCGCGCCGAGTTCGACCTGTTGGTGCCGTGGGAGGCGCCGGCCGGCCGCGCCGCCGGCGTGGTGTCGGTCGGCCAGGCAGGCGTGCTCGTGGGCGAGGTCGAGTTCCCGTTCGTCGTCACCGCCGACCGGGGGTAGGCGCCGTGACCGAAGCCGAGTTCTGGGCACACGTCCAGGCCGCCCGCCCCCGCCACTACGACGCCGAGGCGCACGCGGCGGAACTCGCCGCCCGCCTCGCGAAGCTGCCCGAGCCCGACATCCTCGACTTCGTGCACCACTGGGACGCGGCCAGCGCTCGCGCCTACCGCCGCGACCTGTGGGGCGCCGCCTACCTCGTCAACGGCGGCTGCTCCGACGACGGCTTCCAGTACTTCCGCTGGTGGCTGATCCTCCAGGGCCGTGCCGCGTTCGACGCCGCCCTCGCCGACCCGGACACGCTGGCGGAAGTGCTCGACGGCGAGACGGACGTGGAAACCGAGGCGGCACCGGGGATGGACGCCTGATTCCTCGCCACGGGCACGGCGAAGGACGACGCCGGCTACGACGCCTACGAGCGCGCCATGCTCTTCCGCCACCGGGTGCGGCCGACCGAGCCGCCGCTCGCCCCGCGGTGGGACTTCGGTAACGACGCCGAGGTCCGCCGCCGCTTCCCCCGCCTCGCCGCCGCGTATCTTGACAGCGAGGAGTGAACGGCGGGAGGACCGGCGATGGAGTGGAAGCACTTCTGGAAGATTCTGGAGACCGCGTACCGGGCCGACGGCCCCGACCACTTCGAGGCGCTGAAGGCCGAACTCGACGCGCTCCCGTGGTTCGCCGTGGTGGCGTTCCAGGCCCGGTTCGACGAGGCGATCGCCGCCGCCAACCGGCTCGACCTGTGGGGCGCCGCGTACCTCATCCAGGGCGGCTGCTCGGACGACGCCTTCCGCGACTTCCGGGCGTGGCTCGTGGGCCGCGGCCGGCACCCCTACGAGGCGGCGCTGAAGAACCCCGACACCCTTGCCGACATCCTCGACGGCGACCCGGTGGACGGGTTCGGCCTGGACGCCGCGGCGATCCGGGTTTACGAGGCGAAGACGGGGATGAGCGACTTCTACGAGCAGCTGGACAAGGCGGAGAAGGACGCCCCGCCGCCGCCCCCGGAGGGCGACGACTGGGACTTCGAGGACGCGGCCGAGCAGCGGCGGCGCTTCCCGCGGCTCGCGGCGCTGTACCTGACGGAAATGACGAATGACGAATGACGAATGACGAACCCCGGCTTCGTTCGTCATTCGTCATTCGTCATTTCCGCGACAGGTCGCGGACCCGGATGTTGCGGTAGCGGACGAACTGCTTCGTGTAGTCGCCGCCGCCGTGGACCTGCAGGGCGATGCCGCCGGTGTCGGCGAGGCGCTTCTCGGTGTCCTGGTACTCCAGGAACTTCACCCCCTTGATCCACGTCGTGATCTTCGGCGGGTTCCCCTCGATCCGCGCCCGCAGCTCGTTCCACTCGCCGTGCTTCCAGAACGCCTTCCAGTCGGCGGCGCTCACCGGGCTCTTGTAGTCCGGCGTCTGCCGGCTCGGGGCGATGATCTCGTTCACGTCCTTGCCGAAGTCGAAGTTGCGGACGTGCGGCTTGCCGCCGATCCCCTCGCCGTACACGCCCATCAGGTTGCCGCCCTTGTGGTAGTCGATCATCGCCTGGTAGCACTTGCCGGTGTCGGTGCTCCGCAGGAACAGGCCGCTGTCCGGGCCGTCGTCGTTCTTCATCTCCAGCGCCACCTCGAAGTCGCCGTACTGCTTGTCGGTGATGACGATGCCGCCGTTGCCCGGCACGTCCTGGCTGCCGACGATGGCGCCGCCCTTCACGACCCACAGGCCGCCGCTCTTGTTCTTGCTGGTGCCGCTGTGGCCGGTCTTGGCGGAGACCGTCCAGCCGGTGAGGTCCTTGCCGTTGAAGATGGAGACGAAGCCGTCGTCGGAGAACTTCTCCGGCGCGGGCGGCTGGGCGCCGGCGGGCACGAGCGCGACGAGGCAGGCGAGCGGGACGGCGAGGGCGCGCATGAGCGGCTCCGGGGGAGGGAAGGGCGGGGGTAGTATCCGCGCGGGCGGGAGGCGTGTCCAGGCGTGCGGCCGGCGTGAGCCGGCTGTTGGCTCGGGGCTCCGGAGTCCGGGGGCTGACGCCCCGGCGCGCCCGGCCCTGTGTCGCTTGCCGCCGCCCTGCCGAATCCGTTCACCAACCCCGGGCCTGAAACGGCGCGGCCGCGGGGGCGTCATCTTGGCGATGGGACCGGACGAACTGGCCGAACTGGTCGACCGGCACGCCGCCGCCCTGGTGCTGTACGCCCGGCAGTGGTGCGGCAGCCCCGAGGACGTGGTTCAAACCGCGTTCCTCAAACTCGTTCGGCTTCGCGCCCGGCCCGACAACCTGGTACCCTGGCTGTACCGGGTGGTCCGCAACGGCGCCATCGACGCCAGCCGGGCCGCCCGCCGGCGCTCGAAGTACGAGGCCGCCGCCGCCGACCGCACCGACCCGTGGTTCTCGCCCCCCGACGACCCGACCGGGCTGGACGCCCGGGCCGCGGCCGACGCCCTCACGAGCCTCCCGCCCGAGACGCGGGAGATCGTGACCGCCCACCTGTGGGGCGGCCTGACGTTCGAGCAGATCGCCCGGACGCTCGGCTCGTCGGCCGCCACCTGCTACCGCCGGTACGCGGCGGGGCTCGCCGCCCTCCGCCAGAAACTCGGTGCCGAATGCCCGACCCCGACGAAATGAACACCCCGCCCCCCGTCCCGCCCGCCGACGCCGCCGTTGCCGCCGCCCTGGCGCGGCTGGCGCCGTCGCCCGCGCGGCTCGACCGCGACCGGCTGATGTTCGCCGCCGGCGCCGCGAGCCAGCGGAACGTGATCCGGCTGTGGCAGCTCGCCGCCGGCATCCTGATGGCGGCCGGGTTCGCGGCGGGCGTGCTGTACGCGCAATCGACGGGCCGCGACCTGCCCGCCATCACGGCGCCGCGGTAGGGGCGATGACGAGCCGGGGGAAGCACATGTCGGTTCGAGATGCGGCCGAAGCCCTCGTCGCCCGCGCAACCGCTCTCGGGCACAAGGGTCGTGTGTTCACATCGGAGGAGCGGCAATCGGTAGCCGCTGAACTGCCGATCTACCCGACCTGGCTCCTCGATCTGCTCTCGGACTTCCCGCTGTGTGGCCTGGAACTTGGATGGCAGGCAAGCGCCCCGACGCCGGACTGGGACGGCGTTGTTTGGATCGAGGTCTCGGACGCCCGCAATATCGTAGCCGAGTCGCGGGACTTCTACCCGGGCGTCGGCATTCTACCTGCCGGATACATCAACTTCGGCGGCAGCTCTGGGTCCGGCGACCCCTACTTCCTCTGCGTCCACGACGGTGATGATCCTCCGATTTTCCAGGTGTATCACGACGTCGGGGTGGATGCGGCGACCATCCTGCGGGAAGGCCGGCAGCAGGTCGCGCCAAGTCTGAGCGAGTTCTTCCGGGTCGCGGTTCTGCAAGGCGAGCGGTCCTAATCCTGAACTACTCGTCCGCTTCCGAGCGCGTCCCGGTTCGCGTATCATCTCCCCCATGCGTACCCCGCTCGTCGTCGCCGCGCTCCTCGCGCCGCTCCCCGCCCGCGCCGACTTCGCCGCCGTCGACACCGCCGTCGAGGCGGCGCTGGCGCGGAACGACTGCCCCGGCGCCGTCGTGCTCGTCGTCCACCGCGACGCCGTCGTCCACCGCAAGGCCTACGGCAAGCGCGCCGTCCGCCCCGCCGCCGAGCCGATGACCGCCGACACCGTCTTCGACCTCGCCTCGCTCACCAAGCCGACCGCCACCGGCACCAGCATCATGCGGCTGATCGAGCAGGGCAAATTGAAGCTCGACGACCCCGTGGCGAAGCACTGGCCCGCGTTCGGCAAGGCCGACGTGACCGTGGCGCACCTGCTCCTCCACACCAGCGGCCTGACCGCCGACAACGCCCTCTCCGACTACGCCGACGGCCGCGACAAGGCGATCGAGCGCGTCGCCGCGCTGAAGCTGGAGGCGCCGCCCGGCACTCGCTTCCGCTACAGCGACGTGGGCTTCATCGTGCTCGGCGAGCTGGTCGAAAAGCGCGGCGGGCTGCCCGTCGATCAGTACGCGAAGACGCACGTCTTCGACCCGCTGAAGATGACCGACACCGGCTTCCGCCCCGCCGGCGACGTCCTGAAGCGCGTGGCGCCGACCGGGCTGCGCGACAAGATGACGATCCGCGGCGAGGTCCATGACCCGCGGGCGTACAAGATGGGCGGCGTGGCCGGCCACGCGGGCCTGTTCGGCACCGCCGACGACCTCGGCCGTTACGCCCGCATGCTCCTCCGCGGCGGCGAGCTCGACGGCGCCCGCGTGCTGAAGTCCGACACGGTGAAGCTGTTCACCGCGCCTCACGACGTGCCCCCCGCGATGGGGAAGGACGGCCCCGTGAAGCAGCAGCGCAGCTACGGCTGGGACGTGGACACGTCGTTCAGCGGCCAGCGCGGCGACGCTTTCAAGCGCGGCGAGGGCTTCGGCCACACCGGCTTCACGGGTACGAGCCTGTGGGTGGACCCGCGCTCGCAGACGGCGGTGATCGTTCTGACGAGCCGCGTCCACCCCGACGACAAGGGGAACGTGGCGCGCCTGCGCCGCGAGGTGGCCAACGCCGTCGCCGCGGCGGTGGCCAAGAACTGACCGCGCCGTCGATTCAACACTCTTTTGTGGCATGGACTCAATTCGTGCCTCGACCCCCCGGGGGGGAGCCGTACACACAATGCCCCCGGCTTGAGCGTCGGGTTGGGCTTCGCGCCGCGCGGCCCGGTGGGCTAGGCTCCGGCGGTTCCCGGCCGCACGGACGCACGCATGGACGCCCCTCGTTCCCCCTGGTGGATTCCCTTCGGCGGGCTGCTGCTGGCGGCCCTGTACCTGCCGACGCTCGCCACGCCGTTCGACTTCGTGGACGACGGCAACCTCGTCTACCCGACGCCGGGGCTGAGCGCCGGGGAGCACGTGGGGCTGTGGTGGGAGAAGGTGGAGGCGAACTACGAGCACCTCGGCCCGTTCCGCCCGACGCTGTGGGTCCACTGGCAGGTGCAGGCGAACCTGTTCGACGGTAGCGCCGTGGCGTGGCGGGCGTACCGCTTCCTATGGTGTGCGTTGTCGGCGATGGCGCTGCTGTGGCTGCTGGCGGAGCTGGGGGCGCACCCGGCCGCGGCGCTGCTGGCCGGGGCGCTGGCGATGTGGAACCCGTACCGCAACGAGATCTGGACGAGCCTGACGCTCTCCGAGGGCGTGGCGATGCCGTACGCGCTGTTCGCGCTGGTGGCGGCGCGGAAGGCGGCGACGAGCGCGACGCCGCTGCGGTGGGAGCTGCTGTCCGCGCTGGCGGTGCTGGTGGCGCTGGGGTGCAAGAACACGTTCGCGGCGCTGGTGCCGGTGCAAATCCTGCTGCGGATGTGGCCCGACGGGATGACCCTGCGCGAGGCGCTGAAGCGGAACGGCGTCCGGTCGCTGCTGCTGGGCGTGACGCTGGTGCTGCCGGCGGCGCACTTCGTGTACTTCAAGGCGCACTGGCACCCGGGCCAGTACGAGACGCACGGCCCGACGGCGGCCCAGCTGGGCCGGATGCTGAGCGCGCTGAAGGGCGCGGTGAGCCTGGAGTTCATGGCCGCAGGCCTGCTGCTGGCGGCGCTGGCGCTGTGGAAGGGCGGCGCCCCGAAGGCCCAGTGGCAACGCCTGGGCACGCCGCCGGTGCTGGCCGCGCTGCTGCTCGTGACCGCGGGCGTGGTGGTGTACCTGCCGCTGTCGATGATGTCGGGCCGGTACGCGATGCCGGCGGTGTGGGGGCTGGACGTGCTGTTCGCGCTGCTGCTGACCGCGCTGATCGCGCTGCCGCTGACGGCGTGGAAGAAGGCGGCGTTCGCGGGCGTGTGTACGGGCCTGGCGGTGGTGGCGGTCGCCGGCGTGGGGAAGCAGGAGAAGTTCGCCGCCCGGGCGCACCTGCTGTGGGACGCGGTCCGCCACGTCGAGGCGACCGCCCCGCAAGGTGCTCGCATCGCCTGGCTGAGCGGCGACAGCACGGCCGGCGGGCTGAACGTCGAGGAAGGCATCCACTTCCGCTGGCACCTCCTCCACCGCGGCCGCGGCGACGTGGCGGTGGGCCTGTTCGACGAGTCGGGGAAGCCGCTGGACCGGGTGGAACTGCCGCCGCTGGCGGGTCCGCCGGAGTTCGCGCTGTTCGGGAGGGCGGAGCCGGCGGGCTGGGAGCCGGAGCGGTCGTTCGCGGCGGGTTACTGGCTGGGCCGGCGGCAGTACGACTGCCGTCTGGCGAGGAAGCGAGTGGCGAGTGGGTTCGCGGAGTTGCCGTTCCGGGACGAGGTGCGTCGGCAGCTGTTCCCGGAGCTGGGCCCGTGAAAACGGGCGCGGCGGTTGAAACGGCGCCGCGGCTGGCTAGAATTCAAGGTGTCGGACGTGCGTGCCCGTAGCTCAACTGGATAGAGCGTCGGCCTCCGGAGCCGAAGGTTACAGGTTCAACTCCTGTCGGGCATACTCAAAAAGACAAGGCCGGCAACGAGTTGTGACACTCGCTGCCGGCCTTGATTGTTGACCGCCCCAGAATCGCCCCAGAATCGACCGTCACGTCTCGGCCCGCCCCCGCTTCGGAATCAACACCCCGGCCATGTCCTTCTGGATGGCCTCGGCGTCATACGCCTTCATCGCGTCGACGTAGTGGCGTTCCGCAGTCTCCCGGGTGACGGGGATGGCGCGGGCGACCGCCCCCAAGTCGCCGCCCATCCTCTTCGCCGTCAGCGTGATGGCCCGCCGGCGGAAGTCGTGCGTCTTCACCTTCTGGGCCGGGCACGCCTTGCCGTACTCCCGGAAGATGCTCTGGACGGCGTGGTACATGAGTGCCGTGGTGAACACGGATTTCCGCCGCGGTCCTGGGCGGAAGACCGCCGAGTCCTCCGCGTACCGCTCCCACAGGTACGTCGGCCCCTTCAGCCGGTCGAGGACGGCGACCACCTCCCGCGGGAGGGTAATCTTCCGCTCCTGGTGGGTCTTATCCTGGTCGGCCGTGATGAGCAGGGTGCCCGCCGCCGGGTCGAACTGCCACGACCGGACCTGGCACAGGTCGTTGAGCCGGCACCCTGCCAAGCACTTCACGTCCACGAAGGTCTTGAGCAACTCCCACCCGGCCCCGTCAGGCCCGGGGAACCGCTGGTCGAGCCAGTCGTAGAGGTTCAGGATGGCGTCCTCCGAGGGCATCCGCGGCAGCTTCTTCGGCGCCCGCGGCCGCTCCACGTCGGCCCACACGTTCTCCGACACCAGCCTCAGCTTCTTGAGCCTCGCCCAGATGACGGAGAGGTTCCGGAGCGTCGTCCGCACCGTCTCGGCCGACCGCGGACGGAGCACCCCGTCCTCGGCCCTCGCCCGCCGGTACGGCTCGGCCGCGTACTTCCTGGCGAACCGCACGGCGTGCGCCGGCGTGATGTCGGCCGGCCCGGTCAGACCCGGCATGGCGCTCATGACCAGCCCCAGCGCCGAGCGGTACGTCCGCTCGCTGGCGTCCCGCTTGATGTCCTCCATGAAGTACCGCTCGGCCTCCTCCCAGGTGGCCTTGCCAGCCCCGCTCAGGCCGGTCCACTGAGCAGGAGTGTAGGCGTCCTTGATGGCCTTCTCGGCCTCCGAGAACCACGCGGGCGGCGGGCTCTTGCCCGGATGCCACCCCTTCGGGACCGCCACCCCGGTCGCCGCCTCGATGTACTTGCCCGGGTCGGTCGGGTGCTTGAACTGGACCCTGAACAGGTCGCCCCGGACCTTGGGGGCGAACCCGACCTGCCGCCCGTCCGCGACGGTGGTGACGTGCTTTGCGTGCCGGCCCATGACCGACCTCCTGGTGGTTCGTGTGTTGGTTGTAGCGCGACGACACCGGTCGCGCGATGTCAGGTGGTGGACGTGAACTAGCGCGGCGAGGACCGCCGCTTCGACTTGAACCGCGGCGACGCCATGACCTCGTCGAGGACCTTGGGGTCGAACATCAACTTCCGGAAGCCGGGCAGCGCGGGGATGTGCTGGCGGTTGTTGTAGACCGTCCGAACCGCCACCCCGAGGTACGCCGCCGCCTGCTCGACGTTCAGGTACGGGGACCGCGGGGGCTCAACCTGCTTGCAGGCCCACGTTAGATTCTCCTGCTGATACGCCCTTTCATCATCGCGGCGGACGACGATGTGGCTGGCCGACGGGCGCCGCCCGACCTCCATCAGGAAGTCGTCGAAGTCGAACGGGTAGTCGGCAGCGAAGTCGATGACGGGGTTGAGCAGGGGCTGCAACCGCACCCACTCCTCCCACTCGTCGGGATTGCGGACCGCCCACACCCGTTCCCGGCGCGCTCGTTCCTGTTCCGCCGCTGCCCGCGCCTGCTGCATCCGCTCCTTCTCGGCCCGGCCCTCCGGGCTCGCCTCCCACGCCGCCCACTCGGCGTCCTCCTCGGCGTGGAGCAACTCTTCCTTCACCCGACACATGCTGGATTGTCCTCCGGTCATCTTGTGAGCAGGGAGTGACCTGATGCGGCTCCACGAACACGATGCTCGCCTGACGCGATACTCCCACGAGTTGACGATTCCGCAATGGGGTGCGAGGCGATTTCGCCGTGGCGATTTGGACCAGCCACATCGTGTGCTGTTACCCGGCAGGCCAATGACCTGCCGAGCCCCGGCGCCGGCGGCGGGCGAGGAGGTCGCCACCCTCGACGCTCCTTCCTGGCTAAACCGCCTCAACTGGAGATGAGGTGGGTGAAGCCTGTCCACCTACATCCGCGTCGAGGTCGTTCAGGAGCGCGCGGAACGAGTGGCCCGTCCTGAAGTGCGGTCGAGGGCCGCGCGGGAGGGGAGCGGACTCAGCCTCGGCGGCGACCACGACGGCTGACCGAGTGGCCGACTGGCGCTCCAGCCTGACCTGTTCGGCCCGCACTAAACCTACGGCGTGAGGCGCCGCCAACGAGTAGACCCACCCCCCGTCCTTCGACCGGAGCGCGCGGCAGACTGCCTCCATGCCGTAGCTCTTGAGCAGGGTCCGGGCAGCAGCGACCTGACGGGCGTACTCGGGACCCAGTTCGGCGTGGTTCCAGAACCCGGCGTACAACTCCTTGTTCTCCCGCGCCCGCTGCCTGACCAGCATCCACTCCGCGAGGTAGTGTTCGGCGGTCAGATAGCCGCCCAGCTTGCTCGGAAAGCCGAACTTGGTGGTCGGTTCCGTGGAGTGACCGGGGCGACGCAAGGCTAGCCGGCGAGGGGTCAGCGCCGTGCTCTCAGCCTGGGCCGGCTCCGGCTCGACAACCGCCCCGACCAAGACGTATTCCGCCGCCCGCTTGGAGGCATAGCTACCCGCCTTGACCTTTTTGATGAGGCCCAACCCGACGAGTGCCAGCACCACGTTCGAGCCCTCCTGCTGATTCCGCAAGCCCAGCACCTCGGCCAGCACCCGGCCGGGGAGCGGGAACGGGTGCCCATCGGCCCCCATGAACTTGCACATGCCCGCGGCCAGGAGTGTCGGGCGGTCGGTCAACGTCGACTCCAGGCCGGTGAGCAGTGAGGAGTCGGCGTGGACGGCCTTTAGGGCGTCGGCCAGCGGGACCTTGTGCGGCCTCCACCTCGACCACCGGGCCAGTACCAGCCGCTGAACTGCACCCACGTCCTCGCCCACCCGCTCCGCGAAGGTGAGCAGGAGGTCGGTCGGGATGGTCTGGGGCGTCAGCCCGTGCCGCCTGAACATCCCGATGAGCCCGTACACCCACCTGCTGCGGTCCCCTGCCTTCCCCTGCTCACAAACGACCCGTGCGAGCGCGTCCACCTCCCTCCGGATGGGGTACTCCCCGTCCCCGCAGTAATCTCTTGGAAGAGAAGAGGAGAAGAGGGTACGGCGTTCGTCCGGATTGGTGCCGCCCGTCTGGTACGGAGTCTGTCCGGATTGGCCGTTCTCCTGGTACGGCTCTCGTCCGGACGCCGTCCGGATTGCGTCCGGACTGGCGCCCATGACCTCGGCCGGGCACTCCTGGTACGGCCGTTGTCCGGACAGCGGCACGAAGCGGTCGGTCTTCGCTCCGAGGACCCCCAGTAGGACGATGACCGTCAGCCCCTCGCCCGCGACCGCCCGCTCGACGTACACGACGTTGGCCCCAAGCCGTGCTGGCAGGTCGGCCGGGGCGTTGAGGACGACGGCGAGCCCGTCGGCGGCGGTGACGACCAGCCCGATGCCGTCCGGCGGCTTTCGACCCGGCAGGTGGCGGGTGACCTCGTCGTAGGTGGCCCAGGTCGCGGGCTGCGACACCTTGAGGTTCTTGCCGGTGGCCGGGTGGACGGGCTCGCGGGTGATGCGGTCGGGCTTGTTCCAGGCCCGCCAGCAGGCCCACCGTGGCATGCTCGTGAGTTCAGCCGGTAGTGCGTGGCCGGCGGGCGGCGTCGAATCTGCGCGGGGGTAGTGGCGCCCGGGTCCGTTGTCGGGTAGCATCATCGTGTGGTGCAACTCCGAGGCGACGGCCCGAGCTTGGCGGCGGGGCCGTCTCTCCTCGTCTCAGCCGACCGGCTTCTGGTCGCGGACCATCTTCTTGACGGCGGCGCGGACGAGGTCACACCAGCCCTGGTCGGCGCCCAGGCGTACCCCCTCGCGGCGGGCGATGTCCTTCAAGGCGTCCACGTCGGTCTTCGAGAGGCGAATCCTGAAGGTGGTGGTCGGGTCAGCGGTGGCGGTCATGCTCGTCTCCGGGCCGGGCTCCTCGCCCTGATTGTGAAACCGGAGGATACTAACCCCGTGGGGCCGGCCCCGCCCGCCCCACGGCCCACTTTCCCGGTTTACTTGCGGATGAGCAGGAAGCGCACGATGCACCCCCTGCCGCTGCCCGGCTCGCCCGGTCCAAGGACGTGGGCGAGATGCGGGCCTCTGATGTGCTGACCTCCTGACCGCGAGCCGCTCGGCCCGGCGCTCCACACGAAGCACTTCGGTCGGCGCCTGGGCGACACCGGCGAGGTGGTCATCTGGCCTCCCCCGTTGACATCCGACCGCTCCTGTCGGAGAATAACAAACGACAGACAGTAGAAGCTTTATTTCGTTTTACAGTCTAGTGAGCCGGACTCGCGGGGAGGCTATTGACGAGCTAACCCACGCGCGATGAAGGCCAAGTCAGGAGTGGCCGACGAATGACGAGCGAGACTATCAGCCCCCGAGGGTCTGACGGCCGACCGGCCCCTCCCGTCCGTGGGTACGTCTTCCTGGCGGACCTCCGGATGGACGTCGCCGCCCGGGTCCGGGTGAAGCCCTGCCCGGACACCGTCACGCGGTACGCGGAGGCCCTGGCCGACGACCAGATTCTCGGCCCGGTGGTGGTGTTCCGCGACCCGGACGGCGTGCTCTGGCTGGCCGACGGGTGGCATCGGGTCGAGGCCGCGAAGGTGGCCGGGCGGGACAAGCTCGTCTCGGAGATTCACGAGGGGAGCCAGGCGGACGCCTTCCTCTACGCCGCCCAGGCCAACCTGAAGCACGGGCTGGCAGCGACCCGAGCCGACCGCAAGCAGGTCGCCACCCTCCTGCTCACGAGTCCGGAGTGGGCGGCGTGGAGCGACCGGGAGATTGGCCGTCTGAGCGGGCTGGACGGGAAAACGGTAGCCACCCTCCGGAAGGAGCTATCTGCGGAAAATCCGCGGAAGGAGCCATCTGCGGAAACGCCGCGGATGAGGCTGGCGCGACGGAAGGGTACCACCTACTCGATGGCGACGGGTCGGGCGAAGACGCCCAGTCCGGACACCAGGGGTGCGTCCGGCTCGGACTCACCCGACACGGACCAGCGACCGGAAGCCCCATCCTCTCGGGTGGTTGAGGGGCCGGCCGACCCGGCCCCGCCGAATCACGTCGGCACGCCCGAGCTCGCGTCGGCCGCACCGGCGGGTCCACCCGTTGAAGTTGCCCCGCCCGCCCCCGCGGCACGGACGCGAGCCTGGGCGACGGACCCGGTGGACTTCGACTACCTGATTAGGGGAGTTGCGCAATAGGTCGGGTTCGGCTACCGTCTGGGGTACGGAGACCTCGGATGATCACGTACGCCCGGCTGGCGGAAACCCCGCTCGCGTTCCCGGCCCTGACCGGGATGACCCGCGACGAGTTCGACGCCCTGTTCGTCGCCTACGCCGCCGCGGCCGACGCCCACCGGGCCGCCCGGACGCACACCAAGCGGGACACCCGCCTGCTCCGCCGGGCCGCCGGGGCCGGCCGCCGGCACGACCTCGACGCCCGCACCCGCCTCCTGGTCGCCCTCGTCTGGCTCCGGGTGTACCCGACCTACGAACTCCTCGGGCACCTGTTCGGCCTCGACAAGTCCAACGCCTGGCACAACACCCAGGACGCCCTGGAGGTGCTGGCCACGATGGCCGACTTCCCGTTCGACCCGCCCGGGAAGGGGCGGACCCGACTCCGGTCGGCCGACCAGGTGATGGACACGTACCCCGAGGTCCGGGCCGTGATCGACGCCAAGGAGCAGGCCTTCCGCCGCCCGGCCGGGTGGGAGAACCAGAAGCCGTTCTACAGCGGCAAGAAGCGGCGGCACACGATCAAGAACCAGGTCGTGTGCACCCCGTCCGGGCGGATCGGGGCGGTGTCCCCGACCGTCCCCGGGCGGACCGCCGACCTCACCCTCCTCCGGCTCGACCGGACCCTCGACCGGCTCCCGGCCGGGGCCGGGGTGATGGCCGACAAGGCGTACCTCGGGGTCGGGGCGGACCCGGCGGCGGCCGGGCGGCGGGTGGTGATCCCGGCCCGCGCGTCCCGGAACCACCCGCTGACCGACGACCAGAAGGTCGCGAACCGGATGATCAACCGGGAGCGGGTGGTGGTCGAGCACGTGATGGCCCAGTTGAACCGGTTCCAGGTGCTCCGGCAGACGTTCCGGGGCCGGCTCGGGCGGCACACCCGGGTGTTCCGGGTGGTCGCACTCGTCGTCGACCGGCGGATCGCCGCCACCCCGCTGAAGACCTACCCGACCGCGGCCTGACGGGTTGGGGAGGGGGCTACACAACCCGCCGGCCTATTGCACAACACCCCTATTGACAGCGGGCTGCTGTTCGAGCTCAACCGGACGGTGCTCCACCCCTTCGGCATCGGGTTGGTCGTCCGCGTGTCCGACACCGGGGAGAAGTCGTGGGGGTTGAAGGATTGTCGGTCCGACCCCCAGTCGTTGTCGTTCGCCCCGGCAGTTCAGGCGCAAGCGGAAGAGAAGCTCGCCCGGTTCATTGAGGCGTTCGGACGGGCGCGGCACGACCAGCCGTCCCCAGGGGGAGAACGCAGCGGGTCATGACGTGGCGGGCTGCTTCAACAACCCGCGGACGACGCTGTAGGGGCTCGGAGACGGCCGCGCCGCTACGACGGTGGCCGACCTTTTACGACGCAAGGGCGTCGAGGCGGTCGTGAAGCACCCGCCGGGTTGCTTCAAGGACGTGGGCGACATGCCGGCCGCGGACGTGGCGATGTGGCTCGCGCCGCCCGCAGGATTTGCATAAAGTTCCTCGCAAAATTCTGGCACTTTTCAGAGGCGGGCGTCGACGCAAGCCCCCTCTCCTGCTCATCTTCTGGGCGCGCATGGCTGACACGTCCGCCTCGCTACTGGCACACGGGTTCAATGAACACGAACATCGGGTGGACCCGCGTCTCGGCGGGCCATTACCAGCGCAGATGCTGGACGGTCCGCAGCTGGCGCCGGGGCGAGTGGTGGCTCTTCAAGAACGGGGTGCCGTGTGGCGGCTGGCGCTCCGAGCGCGGATGGCGGCGGTACAGGCCCTTCAGGACGATGCGGGAGGCGCGGGCGAAGGCCGGTGACTCCTTCTGCTCACAGCTGTACCCGCATCCCGAACCGCCCGCGCAGGCTGAATCGGTCGTCGTCCGTCAGCCGATTCCCACCGAGGTCGAGCTCGGCAAGATTCGACAAGTGCGGGGAGTCGACCAGCGCCTCGACACCGTCCTCCGCGATGTCGTTCCCGGCGAGGTGGAGGTGGCGCAGCCCCGCCGCCCACGGCGCTGACGCGATGGACCTGCACCCGGCGTCCCCCAGCTGGCACGCTGACAGGTTGAGGACGGCCAGCCGGCTCGTCGCGCCCAGGGACGGGGAGGTCCCAAGCGCGCTCGCCCCATCCGGCCCGATGGGGTTATGCCAGAGCCGGAGGGTCTCCAACCGGGAAATGAGCGGACTCCGTGCCAGGGCCTCCACACCCGCCGGCCCGACCCGGTTCTCGCTCACGTCGAGCGTGTCCAGATGTTGAAGGTGCTCCGATTCCGCCAGCGCCTGGAGACCCTCGTCCCCGAGCCAGTTCCATCCGAGCCGAAGGGCCTTCACCGCGGGCAGGTACGGGGAGCGAGCGATTGACGTGGCCCCGGCCGGCCCGATGTCGTTCGAGAACAGGTGGAGGTCTTCGAGGCCGGTGGCCCCCGGGGAGGCGGCGAGGAGCTGGGCGCCCACGGCCCCCACCTCGCGGAGCCCGAGGCCGCGGAGACGGGTGAAGTGTGGGGAGGCGAAGACGGCAGCTAGCTGGTCGGGGGCGCCCACGAAGAAGGCGAGCCGGACGGGCGCGGCGTCGAACAAGTCGACGGCGTGGGCCAGGAACGTCTCGGCCTGCACCCCCACGACCTCGATGAACCCGCGGCGGAACTGCTGGGTCAGGACCAGGTGGCGGACCGGGCCGACCCACCGCTCCTCGTTCCGGCCGAGGAGCTCGTTGGCCCGGACCTCCAGCGGGCGACCGTCCTCGTCCGGCGCGAGGCGAGAATGACGAACTTGGAGGCGAATGAACTCCGCGCGGTCAGGGTCGTCGTGCTCGTCGTACCAGTCAGCGAGCACCAATCTGGGAGTGTCGGCCTCTGGCGCGGCGACGACCGCGGCGAGCAGCGCGGCTTCGTCCGTCACGGGGACCTCCCTGCTCACAACCCGAGGTACTCGTGCTCGCGCTCGTTATTGACCAACCAATCGGGGGAAACATCCTCCACCGAGACCATTCGGCCACGGCCGTCGCCCTCCTCCCACGTCAGTCTCCGCGTCGTCCACCCGGCCCCCGACCAGAAGTCGTACTCCCACCGCTCTGACCAGTGCCCGCGTTCTCCGACGCGGTGGAACTGGCGCCGGATGAAGTCCGGCGACCCGAGCAGCTGGAGCACCTCTCCGGCCGTCATCTCCCGCGTCACTCGTAGAGCCCGTTCGGCACGGTCCGCGACCGCTTCGGCCATCGGGTGCCGCTCGTCGCTGACGGACGAGACGAAGCCGTAGGCCGGCAGGCCCCGCGGGACCTCCCCGAGCAGCTTGAGGGCGTGCTGGGCCTGTGGGCGGAACCACCCGGTGCCCAAGTACCACCCGGGCATCGACACCGACCCGGTCGACTGTGACTCCGCGTCGGTGTCCTCCCACTCGCGGAGGAACGGGACGCACGCGCGGATGCGGTGGACCCCGGCGAGGTGGATGGCAGCGTCCGCCTGCCAGATTCGCCCCCAGAGCTCGACATTGTCGTCCCGGTCCGCCCGACGGGCGAGCAAGCCCCGGACCTCGTCCATCCGCCCGGACAGGCTGCTGAGCAGGGAACTCGCCCCGCGCTGCTCTTCGGCGGCGGCGGCGGCAATGAGTTCCGTCGGCACCGTGTGGTCCGCGTGAACCGTCCCGCGGGTCAGGTCGATGACCAGCCGCTGCCCCCACGACGCCCGCCAGCTGAAGTACGGGGCGCCGGCGTGGCGGAAGAAGCACGGCCACGAGTGGGACGACCAGAGGTCCCCGGCGGTGGTGTGATGAAGGTGCGCGAGCGGCCACACGAACGCCGAGGAGGTCCTGTCTGGGTCGGCCACGGGGGCTTCACCGGCCGCGACGACGAGGACCCGGGCGAGGTCGTGGCCGTCGGGGGCGACGACGATGACCTCCGGGGAAATGAAACTCCCGTGGGTTCGGATGACCGCCCACCCTTCTTCACTGACCACGAGTTCGTGGGGTGAGTGTTCCCCGTTGTTTTGCCACCGCTCCCAGACGACCCGCCGGCCCCCGTCCGGCGCGGGCTCGGTCGGCCGGTTGTCGAGCAGCTGGTATCGAAACCCCCGCTGGAACGGGCCTTGGCGGCGCGGCATCGTGCCGTCGGTCGGCTTCGGGCCGTCTCGGTACGGAATGGTGCCGTTGTCGGGGGAACACGCTTCGAGGGTGTACCGGCCCCCGTCCGAAGTGGCAGTGCGGTCGGGGTAGAAGACGGCTGTCATGCGCGTGCCGAGCGACCGGATGAGCAGGATGGCCCAGTGTACCGGTCCTTGCCCGCTGTGGGCAACGGCCGCGTGCCGGCCGTAGTATCTCCGGCTTCACTTCAACTGACCCACCGGAGAGACGATGACGACCGACCTTCCCGAACCCCTGCGCCGCACCATCTTCGCCGCCCTTGTGGCGGCGCAAGACGCCGGCGCCAGCGTTCCCACCTCTCGGCTCGCCGTGGCGAAGCAGCACAACATCGACGTGGACGTGGTCCGCCGGATTGAGCGCGAAGGGCTCGACCGCGAGTGGCCTCCGCTTGAGTAGCGGAGTGAAGCGACCCCACGACTCCCGGTCAGCGTCCCCCAATCAGGCACATCGTGCTACCGGTGTCCCCGACGGCTACGCCGTAGTCCTTCGTGATGTGCCGGCCGTCCCGGTCGCTGGACTCGACCCGGACCCGGACGATGTAGACCCCGTTGCGATACCACTTCCCGGCTTCCCCGACGTTCGGCTCGGCCGTGACGGACTTGATGTCGTAGGAGCGCACGGCATGAAGGGTCATCTTGCCGCCGAACACCTCCGTGCCCGGGTAGCTGCACCAAGAGGTCAGGTGGCCGTCTCCTCGCTTCTCGTCTTCGAGCCACTGGGTCACCACCGCCCGCGCCTTCGCGTGGGGGGTCGTTGCCGCCGCCGGGGCACTAGGACCGGTATCCGCCGGCTTCCCGCAGCCGACGAGGAAAACGAGAAGGGTCGCGGTGGACATCTGCTTCATCTCAGGACTCGGGGGTTGGAGGTCAACGGGCTCGTCCCGCGGGCAAGGCCCGCGGACGGTTCAGCCGTCGAGGCGTGGGGCGAGGCGTAGGCCCCGCCGACTGACGCGGAGCGGAAGGGGGAGGATACCGCCCCGGCTAGTTGCAGACAATCAGCTGTCATCTTCTTGAGCGTCATCTTTCCGTCTGTGGACCAATCGGCTGTCACCGTGTGTGCTACGCGGACCCGTGGGTGCCGCCGTGGACACACTCCAGCAACAGTTCGGGTCGCTGATTCGCCGCCGCCGGCTCGCCGTCGGCCTCGGCCAGGAAGCGCTAGCGGACCAAGCCACCCTCCATCGCACGCACGTCAGCCTGCTGGAGCGCGGCAAGCGGATGCCGTCGCTCCTGGTCGTCAAGAAGCTGGCCGCGGCGCTCGGGACGACCATGGCGAGCCTAATGGAGGAGCTCGAAAGCACCGCGGCGGACCCGGCAGGCGACCAGGGGGTCGGTCAGTCGTCCCCGAGTACGACGCCCACCAAGAAGGCGACCAGGAAACCAATTAAGAAGGCCGACTCGTAGAAGCCGGCGGGAGCGCCAGCCAACACGACGACGGCGAGCATCTTCGGCTCGGTCACGAAGCACCTCGGGTTTTGGGGTTCAGCGAATTTGAGCAACCGGCTCGTGGCCGCACTCGGGACAACCGTCCCGGTGGCTCTCGCAGAAGGTCAACTCGCAGAGAGGACAGGTCAGAGACGGGAACCGACGCCCGCAGTGGTGGCAGGCGACGAGGAGTGGTTGGGGACGTTGGCGCGGCCGGTGGACGTTCGGCCGCTCGGCGCGGGCGCGGACCGGTGGCGGGTCCCTCATGGTGGTGAGGCTCCTGTGAGCGGGGAAGTCGAATGAAAAAGCAGTCCGATTGGTTGCTGAGACACGCTCGGCGCGCGTATGGTTTTAGCAGAGAGCAGTGGGGTGGTGGGTGACACCTCTCCCACCTGATGGACAACATTCACGTCAGGCCGCTCGGAGTGTGGCAACTCACTCCGAAACCTCGGCCAAGACACAAGACCTTCGGGGTTGGACCCAGCTTCCGTTCTGACCTACCGGTCGCAAACCAGCGCGTACTCCACCCGGGCCGGCACCTCGGTGCCGACGATGCGGCACTGGTCGCCGTCCTTGAGCTTCCGGACGTACCGGACCGTCACGAACTTGTACCTCGCGGGGCTGATGCTGACCCGCACGAGCCGCTTCTCGCCGTCGACGACCTCCTTGTCGATGGTGCCCTCGTCCAGGTGCCCCAGCACTCGGGCCACGTCAACGAGCCGCTTCTCCCGCACGTTCACGGTGATGTCGAGGCCGTAGGTCGTCGTCCGGGCCTTGAACCCCGACCGCTTCAGCAGGTGCAGGGCCTCGACCCACTTCTCCACCTTCTCGACGGTCGTCTCCTCGGCCTTCTCCAGCGCCTCCGTGTACTGCTGCAACAGCTTGGCGTGGTACTTCACGTTCGCCAGCGCCGAGTCCTTCTCCTGCGCCATGTGCTGCTTGAGCCGGGCCTCCTTGAGCCGCCGCAGCTTGGCTGGCAGGAGCGCGATGGTGTCCATGTTGGTCTCCGGGTAGAGGATGGGGAAACGAAAGACGAGGCCGTTGGCCTCGCCTGCTGATGCTCGAACTCATCTCTCGCTCAGGACTGCCGCGAGACGCGGGCGTGAAGGTGCTCGGTCGAGCTGATAGACTTCACGCCACTCGGCTTCGGATGCTGGCTACCAGGGCGTACTGATGGGCATCCACCAGGACAACGACGGCTCCATGCTGGCGGCGGTGAACGCCGCGCCCCGTGCCCTCGTGTTCCTGACGGTCCCGTGGTCCGGCCCCGAGCGGTCAGCCCGGGCGCAGTTCCGGGCCGCAGCGCACCGGCTGGCCGCCGAGCACCCCGAGTTGGGCATCGAGTTCTTCTCGCTCGACGAGGAGGCCGACTGGTGTCAGGCGTGGGTCGGGGCCTTCGGCATCGAGGGCCTTGGCTACGGGGTGCCTCGTGGGGCGGGCAGCATGCTATGGCTGGAGCGCGGGCGATTGGTTTCGTCGGAGCTGGGTGGGGCGGGCCTTGCCGCCGGGGGCATCGTCGCTCGGACTCTCTGGCTGTGGGCGAGGCCCACCCCGCCCGACGGGTGCCCTTCCCCAAGCTCGTGATGTCAACGACCCGGCCCCGGGCGAACGGCAGCGGGCCGCCGAAGCAGCAGATGGAGTTGAGGAACGCCCGCTTGTACTTCACGCGGGCGCCCACGGCGATGCTGGTCATGTTCACCTCAATCGTGTTCGAGGGCCGACACCAGGGCCACGAGCCTGTGCTGTTCGTCCACCTCCAGCCCGTACCGCTTGAGCACCACCGCCGCCGGCCGCTTCACAACGCGCTCGACCGGCATCGCGTACTTGTCGCCGTCGGTCTGCTGGACCAGCACGGCCACCGGCAGGCCCTCCGGGAGCTGCGCCAGGGCGCGCAGCACGTCACCGACCGTTTCCATGACCGCTCTCCTGCTGAAGGTGTGGGTGAAGGCCCCGCAGGGCCTCGACGAACGCCAGCGGGTCGGCCGCCAGCCTCTCGAACGTGAACCAGTGGTTTGCGCCGCCGACGTAGTCGTTCCGGCCCTCGACCGCGCGGTAGTAGAACTGGAGCCCGCCGAAGCACGTCACCGACAGGCAGACGTACACGGCCTCGGTGTGCATGATGACCTCGCCGCAGACGGCCGGCCCACCTCGGCACGACCGGAGCTCGCCCTCGACGCCCAACTGGCCGAGGATGGCCCGGAGGACGGCGCGACCCAGGGCGTGGAACTCGGCCTTGTTCTGCGAGACGGCCCCGGCGGCGATGCGGCGAGCCACCGCCAACAGCCGGGCGGCGTTCCGCCTCAACGTCGCCGGCTTCACGACGCGCATGATGCAGTCTCCGTGCGTGGAAGGACGCTACCCACTCGACAGCGGCGTGGCGGCCCGTGGGATTGGGAGCGGGTTGGTCAGCAGGAAGGGGTCGGTCGTCGAAGGGGCTCGTCACGCCGACAGGTGAATGGCCGGCGAAGTAGGATGGACTGCTGTAACACGAGGGTGGCGGCGATGTCGTGGTACTTGACCATCCGGCCGGACCCGCACTACACCCGTTCCACCCCACTCGGACCGCTGTTCGAGTACCTCCAGAGCCTGCCCGAGCTGGTGCAGGTTAAGCCGGTCGAGTTCCGAAGCGCGCCTGGCTTGCCGTGGGTCACCCTCGTACTCGCCAAGGCGGACATGGCCGGGAACTACGCCGTCGGTGACGACGTGCTATCGGCCGTCAACGTCGTGGAGCTCGTGTGCGGGGACGGTGAGGAGGAGTGGTACGAGGCCCTGGCCCTGAAGGTCGCCACCTTCCTCCGTTGGGAAGTCGTCGACGAGCACAGCGGACAGCCCCTCGTCCCCGGCAGGTCACCGCCCCCGCCTTCAGCAGGCGGCTAGCAGTCGTCAATCTCGGCCCAGCCCAACGGCTGGATGTCCCCCAGACCCTCGACGCCGGCCCCGCGCAGGATGCGGTTCACCAGGGCGCCGATGTCCCGGGCGTGCGTGACGGCCTCCTCGCACTTCTCGTCATCGACAACATCGTCGGCTACGACCTCCGCGACAGCCTCGCGGACCGACGCGGCGAGCTGCCAGACGAGCCGCAGGTCGGACACGACCGACGGCGGCAACCTGTTCTTGGTCATGCTGCTCTCCTGCTGAGGGACGGGGGCTAGATGACGCTCAAGGGGACCCGCGACTTGCCGTACCCGGCGAACCCGGCGTCCCGCAGAGCCCGCGCGGCCTTCGCGGCCTCGCTCCCGGCCGGCTGCTGGCCGTGCAAGAGCAAGGCGAAGTCGAACCCGTGCCGCATTGCGTGCGTGTCGTCGTGGTCGACCTCCAGACCCAGGTCGTCGGCCTCGGCCTGGGAATACACGACGCGGGCCGAGCGGAGGCGGTGTTCCCGGATGATGTGGTCGTGGGTCCCCCCGTGTGAGGCCGTCAGGACGAGGTTCGAGACCTCGCCCGGCTCGTAGCCGTCGCCGACCAGGGCGAGCCGCCGGACCCAGACCGGGAGCGCCTTCGTGTAGGCGTAGAAGGTCGTCCTCGGCCGGGTCTGGGCGACCAACACCCAGGCGTCGAAGTAGACCTGCGAGTAGAACTCGCCGGAGTCGTGGACCCGCACCCACCCGGCGAACGGGGTCAGCGAGTCGAGGATGAGCCGGGCCATCTCCTCGGCCGACCTGCACGCCCGCAGCTGGGTGTAGTTGTGCCACCGCGCTCGCCGCACCGACGGGCGCCGCGCTTCCATTGTTGAGGCGTAGCACCGGAAGCGGACGTGCCGCCCGTCCCTGATGATGCCGGTTCCGCGGTCCGACTTGCTCAGGCACTCGCGGGCGAACGGGCAGCTGTGGCCGGCGGGGAGGCTGAACGTGGTGATGGCCGGCGAGAGCTTTGCATTGCCCTGGCCGAACTTCAACGACTTCCTCTCCTGCTCAGACTTGACCCGGACGGTGACGCTGACCTGAGCCTTCATCTCGACACGGACATTGACCGTCGCGTTCCTGGGGCGTACCTTCGCCATCGTCTTCTCCAGTGACAGCTGGGGAAAACCAGCGGGGCGGGGTGTGACAGCACCTCGCCCCGCGTAGTTGAGGTCAACCGGCCTCGTCGGCGCGTGCCTGACACGCGGACGGCGGGCGGACCCGCCGTTTCGGCCTGTAGGTTGTTCGTGGCGTCGTTGGTTGAGCAGGAAGGGCGACCGGCCCGAGACCTACGGGCCGACGACAAAACCAAATTGAACGAGACAGCACGCGGTCCTAAACACGCGCGGGCGTGTGGGTTCCGCGCGACCGCGTAGCGAACCGGTCTACATCACTCGCATCGGGCGAACCCGTGCCGCGTGCGAGACAAACCCGGCCGCATTCGGCGGACGGCTGGAAACGAAAAACGGCCCGGGGTTTGACCCCCGGGCCGATGCGGTTCGTGTTGTCTGTCCCGATGCTACAACTCGCCCGCCTTGACCGCGGCGGCGTGCCGGTCGGTTCGGTCGCGGTACAGCTGAGCAGCGGTTCCGCGGACGGTCTCGGGTTTGCCGAACGCGCTTCCCGTAGACGGACGAACCTTTTCGGGGCCGGCGCCCTGTGCGTTGACGCGAACCGGGACGGACATGGCGTAGTGCCAGCCCGAAACGGCGAAGTGTTCCACGAGCCGCAACAGGTCCGGGACGCTCCCGATGACCTGGTACGCCGACGGGGCGCCGTCGCTGATGGCCTTCCCGGCGGCGTCATAGTGCCCGTGGTTGAACTCTACCGCGGTCGGGATGCACCCTAGCGCTTCCGCGGCCCGCACGAACGCCCGCCGCACCGCACCGGGCTTCATGCCCTGTACCGCCGGCTTGAGGCGGACGATGACGCCGGCGCCCGAGATGGTACGGACGACCTCCGCACCGTCGGCCGTGGTTTCGCGGTCGGTCAGGCGCATCGTCCGCATGATGCTGCCGCGGGGGTTGTACCGCACGGGTAGACTCCTGGGGGACCCGCGTCCGGGCTTGTGACCGGACGGCGCGTTCATCCCGGCGGGCGCACCGGGACCACTCCGCGGGCGGGTCACGACTGGGCTTCGGCCGGTGTCCCGTTCGCGGACGGGGTACTCCGGCCCCGCCGCTTGACCGCGTCCGGCACTTCGCCCGCGACGTACCCGAGCACGGCCCCGGTCGCGGACGCCGCGGCGGCGCCCCGCACGTCCTTGCCCGTGATGGTGCGGGCGCGGTCGTCCGACGTGTTCACGCGGACGGACAAGTTGACCCCGCCCGAGCGGGCCGCGTCCATGAACGCGGCGTCCGACAGGTCGGTCGGCACTACGTCCCGCATGGTGATGGTGCGGACCTCGTTCCCGTGCTTGACGCGGGCGGACGCCTTGACCTCGCGGGCACCGAGCAGAGCGGACATGAAGGGGTCGGACATTGTGAATCCTCCGGCCCGACCGGGGGGTGGTAAACCCGAGTCGGGGAGTGTGTCCCGCGTTCCCCGGGGCCGAACGTCGGCCCGCGGCTCGCGGGAGTTTGGCACCGGGCACGCGGCCTATTCGGCCACGCGATTCCCCGCACGCCATCCCCGGGTTCAGCCGGGTCGGGTCACCCAATCTCTCGGGGGGCAAAAACATATAGGCGGGCTTTTTCTGTTCAGAAGGGCGGGGCGGTTCGGGCGGCGCGCGGGCGAGGGAGGTCGACAAACGAAGGGGTTCGACGGCGAACCGGCGTCTCACCTAAACCCGATGGGCGTCACGAGCGGGATAGCCGATGCCCCGGGGCGAGGTCCGGGGCGGCGACGGAGCCGGCCGGGCGGTGTCGTGCGTCTTTATTGTGTTCGTGGTTGTATCGCGGCGGCGGGGCCGGGATGATGTTGACTTCCCTTCTGCTCATCGAGAGCCGCAACAGGCGAGCTGGTGGGCGACCGACACGAGCTTCACTAAAGGAGGGGGTCGTGGCCGCGTTCACCTACCTCTGGACCAACGAATGCCGAATCAACATGCTCGACGACGAGGGTGAGCCGTTGGACATCATGGCTGGGAGCGTGTTCATCAAGCGGGGCGTCAGGCCGGGCGACTTCGTCTACGTCGTCACGGTCTGGAAGGCGAAGGTGTACCTCATCGGCCGGACGACGGTGAAGCAGGTCTGGGGCCGGGACAAGTGGGATGCCCGTCACGACACGCCCTACTTGTGGGAGGGCGAGGAGGTCGTTGAGGGAGTGGAGGGCACCCCGATGCGGATGCACTTCACCCTGAAGCCGTCGGTTCTCCGGCAACTCCGCTTCCTCGACTCGAAGGGCCGGGAGAGGCCGCTAGCGATGACGGGGAACGAACTGGACAACGCCCAGTGCTTGCGGAGCGTCCGTCGGCTCAGTCCGGCGTCGGCCGACTTGCTCGACGGGTTGCTGGAGGTTCAGGCGTGACCCATTCTCGTCGACGGAACCATACCACGAGGGGAACATGAACAAGTACGCGACCGCTGCGCTCAACGCGGCGAGGATGTGTGGGAAGAGCGGCAAGCTGAGTCCCGTCGACGCCTGGGACCGGGCGACCACGAAGCTGTTCGGCAGCGGGACGACAGGCCAGATGAAAGGGTGCCCCAGGGACGCCTTCCTGGGGTTGTGTGGGGAGGGTCAGGTCCGCGGCATCCCGCCGGGCCAGTACACCCGGTCGAAGAAAAACAAGACGTATGCCCTCAAGGCTGTCGAGTTGCTCGCCATCAAGCCTGAACTAGCCGATGAACCCGGTGCTCTCTGGGAGGTGGTGATGGCCGGCGAGGACAAGAACCCGAACTGCCAGATGGACGTGGTCGCGGCGCTCTGGAGGGAGGGTCTTATCATTCCCGCCCCGGCCCAGGCGCGCTCGGTCCGCTCCGGTCGCTGAGCAGGAGATGGCGCCGATGCCAAATGTCGACGAGGTTGACCGCGTAGCCGCGTACGCCGACCACCACCTGACTCTTGCCACGGCCCAGCTGTCAGACTCGTACTACTACGTCAGCCTCCCGCTATGTGTCCTCGACGCGGTCTACTCCATCGGCGTGAGGTACGAGGGCGTCTTGAACGTCGTCGAGCGGTACTGCACGCGGTTCAACGTGTCGCGGTATCGGAAGGGCGAGGACCGGGGCGCCCTCCCTCCGACCAACCAGCAGGAGTCGGTGTCGACCTTCTGCGCTCGGTTCGCGGAGCGAACGCCGGACCAGATGGCGGACGAGGTGTTCCAGAACCGGCAGAGGACCTCGGCCCGGAACGGCATCCTGAAAGCCGAGGCCGTGTACTTGTTCGCGTCGGCGCTCAAGGCGCACGGTGTGGAGTTCTTGCAGGACGTTTCAGCCGCCCGCACGAACAAGGGGCTGGAGAACGCCATCCTCTCTATCCCCGGCCAGAAAAGCGGCGTCTCACTCCAGTATTTCTGGATGCTCTCCGGGTCGGACAACTTCGTGAAGCCGGACCGCATGGTCCGGCGGTTCCTCGAAGCCGCCCTCGAACGGCAGGTGGACACGAGTGAGGCGCAAGGGCTGATGAGCGCCGCCAGCGAGAAGCTGAAGCCGAAGTACCCGCACATCACGCCCCGCCTGCTGGACTACGAGGTGTGGCAGTACGCGCGAGCACAACTCGATGACGCCCCGGCGCCGGCGGCGAAGTCCTCGAAGGGTGTCGGCGGTCTACTCCTTCGACCGGGCAAGGCGTCGATGTACGCCTTCTACAAAGGGCCGGGCTCCGGCGCCCGTGGTCGTTCGGCGCAGGTCTTCCCGGGCGGCATGTTCGGCGGGTTGAGCTACGACGAGTTAGTCGAGATGGGCGCGGGCCGGCACGAGCACGTTCTCGACGACGCGAGCGTGACGGACCCTGGCCCGGACCCGACCGGCTTACCGGAGTGGGACCGGGCCTACGACGTGTTCGAGTTCCGGCTCTTCTTGCACGGGCTCGGAGCTTGCTCGTCGGCGGACGTGCTGGACGCCGCTCGTCAGGTTCCCCGGGCGAACTAGGGTGCGGGATGAGCATCCAGAGCGACATCGCCGTCACGACGTTCACCGAGCCCGGCGGGCACCCCCTCAACGAGGACGCCTTCCTCGTTCAACAACATCCAGCCGACCCGTGCTGCTGGCTCTGCTTCCTAACGGACGGGCAAGGCGGGCGTGCTGGCGGTGGCGAGGCAGCGAGGCTCGCGTGTCGCGCTGGGCTCGACGGGGCCGTCGGGATGGCGCCGGAGCGGTTGACCGACGGACGCACCTGGGCCTCCCTGCTGATACAGGCGGACCTCGCCGTTGCTGCTGACCAGGTGGCGGGATTCACGACGCTGGTGGGGTTCTGCATCACCGACAGCGTGGTGGTCGGAGCTTCGAGCGGGGACAGCGCGGTGCTGGTGGTTGTAGGTGGAGAGGGGCGTGAACTGACGGCTGGGCAGCGAAAGAACCCGTCCGTGGGCTCTGGCGAGGCTGAGTTCGTCCCGTTCGTGGACCGGCTGACCGAACCGTGGAAGGTGTTGGCGGTGTCGGACGGGGTGTGGAAGTACGCGGGCTGGGAAAAGGTCGTCAGGGCGGCGACGACGATGAGCAGGGAGGCCGTGGTGGACGCGCTCAAGGACGCGGCCCGGTTGCCCGGCAGCGGCCGGTTCCCGGACGACTTCACCTTGGTTCTGTTGGAGGGCGGCGGGCCATGAGCGGCTGGTACGAAGGGCTCATCCCGGCCACCGACCTCGAATACTGGGCCGCACTGGGGGACCTGGAACGGGTCCGGGAGGCCCTCGCCGCTAACCCCGACCCGAACATCCGCGGGGTCGGCGGGTACACGGCCCTGCACGCCGCGGCCGGGAACGGCCACCTGCACGTCATCCGGTTCCTAGCCGAGAACGGGGCGGATGTGAACGCTCGCCTGGAGACGGGCGAGACCCCGCTCGACCTTGTCGGAGAGGGAGGGGCGAGCGAGACTGCCTCCCTGCTGAGGTCGCTCGGGGCGGTGACGGGGTAACGACAACCGCGGAGGGGACGGCGTGAACTGCTTCGCCCACCAAATGGCCCCCGCCGTCGGCATCTGCCGGGGCTGCGGCAAAGGAGTCTGCGCCGCGTGCGCGACCGACACCGGGGCCGGGCTCTCGTGCCCGGGGGCGTGCGAGGACCGGGTGCTCCTGCTCAACCGCATCGTCGACAGCAACGCCCGAGTGATGCGGACGGCGGACCGCCAGACGTGGTCCTCGGGGATGCTCGGGGTCGTGATGGGCTCCCTGTTCCTGGCCCTGGCTGTCTGGGTCCACAAGGAAGCCCATCTGGTGACGACCGCGATGCTCGGCGGGATGGGGCTCATCATCTTCGGCCACGGGTTCTTCCGTCTCGTGGCCGAGCGGCTTCCCCGCCAGCGTGACTGACCGGAGATGCCGGGTGATGACCCCGCGAGAACTCGCCAAGGGCCTGCGCCGTGCCCACCGCGACCGGTACGGCGAAGTCGCAGACCGCCCCGACCCGGACGACGCCGAGTCCGCCTTGGCCGAGGCCGAGGACGTACTCGGGTTCCGGCTCCCGAAGCTCATCCGGGTCGTACACGCCCTCGCCGGTCCAGACTTCATCGACCTCTCCTTCGGGGTCGAGAAGTACGCCGAGCGGTACTCGACAGACAAGGCCCCCAACGACCCGGGGTACTGGCCGGCCCGGATGCTCCCGGTCAAGAACCTCGCCGGCGAGGTGGACTGGCTGTGCGTGGACTGCGCCGCCGGGGCCGGGGCGGTGTTCGCGTTCTACGACGACTGGGACAGCGGCGAACCGTGCTGGCCGGGGATGTTCGTCGAGGTGGCGGCGTCCCTGGTGGAGTTCCTGCACGCTTTCGTCGAGGGCGGTGAGTTCCCGCCGGGGCGGGCTGACCCCGACGACCCGGCCGGTAGGCCATGAAGCGGACGGCTGATGCCCATGAACCAGCACACCGCACACGATGAGGCCGTCGTCCGGGCGTTCATCACCCCGGCCCGCCGCGGCCGGTGGTTGGAGGCCCTAGCGGACCCGACCCGCCGCCCGGCGTTCCTCGACCGGCTGAACCACTGCCCCGACCTGGACCCGCGGTTCGCCGTCGCGGTGCCCCGGGGCGCTGACGTGGCGGACCTGCTGCGGTCCCGCGGCGCACCGCTGACGTGCTACGTCCTGTCGGCCACGGAGGCGCTCGACTGCCGCGAGCTACCGCTGGGCGAGGCGGTCGCCGCCGTGGAGGCTGGCGGGTGGGGGACCATCGTCAGCTGCCTGCCCGGGAGGCTGGCGTACTTCTACGACGAGTGCGGCGAGCGCCGGCTCCTGCTGGAACGAGCCGTGTGATGTAGAGGGTGGATTGAGCGGTTCGAGGAGAAGTCCGGCAGTTTGCTGGTCGTGGCTTTCTCGTGAACGCGAGGGCGGGTGCGGCCTCGCCGGCGGTGACTGGTCCCGCGTCGAGCCGATTGTCGCGGAGCAGCTGTGCGGGCGCGGGGTGGGCGTGAACGTGTACGACTTCGAGTGATGCCGGGGGCGACGTGACCCTCCCCTCCTATCTGTTCATCCACGAGTCCGTCCTCACGATGGACGGCGGGACCACCACGCTACTCACAAAGGACGAGAGGGGGCAGGAACACTGCGTCCGGCTGGTACAGCACGCTGTCCCGAAACCACGGGGCTCGGAGGACGAGGTCCCTGGGCGGCTGTACTTCGACGGGGTTCTGGTCCCACTTCGGTCGGCGGACGAGGCCGGCGTCCTCTCCCTGCTCAGGTCGGCCGTCGTGGACGACGACCTCAACCGGGCCTTCACGGCCAAGGTCGTCGCCTTCGTCGAGTCCGACGAGTACCTGTTCTTCGCTGACCGCGTCGAACAGGAGAAGGACGAGAGCCGGTACGACGTCTGGGTCGTGTGGGACGACGCGACGTTCGGGAAGGCCGTGGTGAGGGTGAAGCAGGTGCTGGGGGTCGGCATGAAGGAGGCCCGAGAGCACGTTCAGCAGGAGAGGCCGGTGGCGACCGGGTTGCGTGCGCCGGAGGTCGTCGACTGGGCGCGGCGGTTCCGCGAGGCCGACCTGGGCGTTCGCGTCGAGCCGGCGTTCCGGTGGCGGCTCCCGTAAGGTGAGGTGATGGGCAACCCGCGCTACTTCTACCTGTCCGGCCCGAGCCACCCGTGGGGCGACTACTACCGGGTACTTGCCGACGGGTACGGGGCCATTATCGACGGCGTGTGCCGCGTCCAGCGGACCGGGCCGTTCATCCCGCCCGTCACGTTCCCCCACGCGATGGTCGTCACCGACGCCCTCCGGGCCGACCTGGAGGCGTCCGCCCTGACCGGGGTGACGTTCGTCCCCGTCGTCAAGCAGAAGGTGGTCGCGTCCGACTGGCACGAGTGGAACCTGAAGGCCCCGAACCCGCGCGAGTACCCGGAGGAGGCCGAGCCATCGAACTACATCGACCGGGGCGAGCACTCCCCGGCCGCGGCCGAGGCCCTGGGCACCCTCTGGGCGGTGGACGTGCTTCGGGTGGCCCGCGTCACCCGGAGCGAGCCGGTCGACCACACCCACCGGCACCTCCACCTGAACGTGGAGTCGGCCCAGGGGCTCGACTTCGTCCGGTCCCCGGATGTCGGGTTCCTGTTCGTGAGCGAGCGGGCGAAGGCGTGGCTGGAGGCCCGGGTGGGAAGGTGGGTGGCGTTCGAGGAGGCCAACACCGCACCTCCCGGTCCGCCCTCCGGCGCGGGGGCTGACCGCCCGCGGGTGGGGTGGCTCGTGGTAGGTGGGGCCTTGGTGGTGCTCGGGGTCATCGCCTGGGTCTGGAGGCTCCGGTGAGCGAGCCCTGGCGCGAGCTCCGGGTCGGGGACCGCATCCGGGTCGTCCGGCTCCCGTCCGGCTGGGGCCGGCCCGGCTACCACGTCCCGACCTGTACCCGCCGGCTGTTCCGCCGGCTCATCGAGAGGGGGCGACCGCTGCGCGTGTACGAAGTGGACGAGGATGGCCTGCCGTGGGTCCGGTGCCGGTTCCGTCTGGCCAAGGGCTGGGAACACCACTTCCTGGCCGTGAACGACGACAGCTGGGTCCGGGTGCTGAGCCGATAACCGGCAGGCGGTTGGCTATCCGAGACCAGTAAGTAGATGGGGACGAGCATGGAGGGGCCGACCGCCGCGCTGTGGAACGCCCTGTTGCGCGTGACGCGGCTGCGGTTCGATGCCCGCGGCGACACCTGGACGGGGACCGGTCATGGGACCGTCACCGTCGAGGCCCCGGCCCCCGAGGTCATCACGTTCACCGAGGCCGGCAACTGGAGGGCGCCGAGCGGGACGGAGTTCGCGTTCAACAACGTGTTCCGCTGGTCGCTAACCGGGCCGGAACAGGTTCGGCTGGAGCACCTGCGGTTCGGTCCGGACAACCCCGTCGTCCTGTTCGACGTAGCCCCGACCGACGGCGGCGGCTGGGCGCCCGTCAGCCCCCACGTCTGCGTGAAGGACTGCTACGACGCCGAGCTCCGGGTCCTCGCGGATGGGGTGTGGGTCGGGTGGACGGTGACCGGGCCGAAGAAGCGGGAGCGAATCGAGTACACCTACCAGTGGTAGAGCTACTACTGGCACACGTTGCGGGAGTCGGATTCGATGACTGCCTCCGCTACGCCTGATTCCACTTCTTCCAGCCGCGGGTCAGGGTCAACCCGCGGCCCCCTGCCTTCCGGGTCAGGAAGTCCAGAAGCCCGTCGAGCGTGCTACGGTCCGCCTCGGAGACCCTC
The DNA here is from genome assembly GCA_046350095.1 of Gemmataceae bacterium. Taxonomy (GTDB): domain Bacteria; phylum Planctomycetota; class Planctomycetia; order Gemmatales; family Gemmataceae; genus Urbifossiella. The sequence continues at coordinate 776,806 of JAXMBA010000003.1, read as the reverse complement.
GCCTGCTGAAGGGCTCGGGCGAGGTGGCTGGCGAACGGCCCTACGTCCCGCGCGCTGACCCCACCCACGAGGTTTGGGCGGAAGCCGGCCCGGTCGACCAGGGTCACGGCGAGCGACCACTCGCGCTCCCCCAACGTGTGGGCGTGTGACCTGCGGTCCCACTCGTTCGGCGTCAAGGTGATGGCGAAGTGCTTGCTCACCGGCCACCCCCGTTCATGCCGGCGACCGTTTCGCCCTGCCCCACGCCGGCCAGGAACCCGTCCATCACCTCCCGGAGCAGCCCGACCCAAGTCAAGTCTCGCCCCTCCCGCGCGGCGACCCGCCGCGCCTCCTCCCGCATCCGCGCCACCGTCGCCGGCTCCAGCGCCACCGCGTACTTCCGCATCGACTCCTCTTCGTTAGTGTTCAGGGTCACCGCAGAAGGAACTACACCGGGTCGGGTGTCCTGGGGCACTTCGGACGGCCAGGAGGGCGCGGAGAACTTGGAGGCTCGGTACGGCCAGATGGTGTAGTTCTCAATGACGCTCCCGCGGCCGGGTCAGGTCGCCGGCAAGTCTCCTGGGGTTTGGCCGCGGGGCGCCGACACACACACGAGGCAACATGCAGCTGAAGAAGGTCCGACTGACCCTGACCACGATGCGCTTCGTCACCACGACGGACGAGTTCGACGAGGGCGCGCCGGGGAAGACGCTCCTCCTGCCCGCCGTGACATTCGCCAAGGCGGTCGGCCTCGCGGAGACGGCCGGCTTCCGCCCTCCCAGGAGCTCCTATCTCCCGGCGCACACGACTGCGTTCGCTCGCGCCCTGACGGAAGCCGTGAGCAGGAAGGTTGACACGACCCCCCGCCGGCGTGCGTCTAGCCGCTTCTCGGCCGAGGGGCAGTTGCGGGACTTCTTCGCGGCGCCCGCCCAGGCGAAGCACCTGATGCGGTTGATGCGGTTCCTTGAGGGCGGCGGGTCGCTCGACGTGACGGACGCCTGAAGCGGGCGCGGTAGGCTGAGTTATTCCGCCCGCGGCTCCGGCCGCCTCGACTTCGTTCGGGCTTGGTAGGCCCGCTCGCCCGCTGCCCGCTTCTCTTCCAGCATCGGCTTCACACGCGCCCACTCGTCGGGCGGCGCCAACGCCCCCCACAGCGGCCAGTGGGTGAACACCACGGACGAGGTCAGCAGCAGGAGCATCTGGTCGGAGTAGGCCGGGTAGTCGAACAAGTGCTCGTAGAACGCCACCCCGGCGGGGTTCCACAAGTCCTTGTTGGGGCTTAGGGCGCACCACTCCGCGAACCCGAACACCCCCCGAATGAACACTTCGTCGCCGGCGTCCAGCGCGGCCCGGAGCAGCGGCTTCAGGTCGATGAACAGCGAGTAGACCGAGTAGTCCCGGCGGTTGAGGTCCCGCCCCAGCTGGGGGAAAAGGGCCAGCGCCCGCCGCCGCCAGACCGCCATCGCCGGCCCCCCTTCCTGCTCAGGTCTGCCCCATCCTCGCACACCGACAACTGCCGGGCCTGCCGGGTTCGGGTGAGACGCCCCCCTCGTGATTGAGTCGAATGCCCCCGGGCTAGTAGCCGGAATACCACCTCGGCCTCGCCGTGATTCTCGTCCCGACCGCCTCTGGCTCACCATTTTGCGGCTCCTCTACAGCCGCCGGTGTATCAACCTGCGTCACCAAGGAGTCGAGCGTGGAAGAGGTCTGGCGGGACGTGGTCGGGTACGAGGGGAAGTACCGCGTCAGCAACGCGGGGCGGCTGCAAAACGTCCGGTCGGGGCGGTTCCTCAACGGGTCGCCCAACGCCGGCGGGTACGTCGTCGTCCGGCTGACCGTGGAGCGGGGCCGGGGCCGGATGTACTACCTCCACCGCGTCGTGTGCGCGGCCTTCCACGGCGCCCCGCCGACCGACGCGCACGTCGTCAACCACCTGAACGGCAGAAAGGCGGATTGCCGGGCCTCCAATCTCTGCTGGTGTAGCCGGGCCGAGAACAACGCCCACGCTGCCAAGCTCGGCCTCCACAAGGGTCGGTCGGCTGGCGCCAGGAACCCGAACGCGAAGCTAACCGACGAGCGGGTGGTCGAGCTGCGGCGGCTGTCCCGAGAGGGGGTGGGGTACACCGAACTCGGCGCGAGTTACGGCGTGACGCCCGCCACCGCGTACCGGGCGGCGGTCGGTCAGTCCTGGCGGCACCTCCGGGACGTTTCCGTTGACGCGGTGCGGGAGGCGGGCGCTGAGACAATAAGGCGCGCTGCCGACCGGCGCCGGGATAAGTGACGGGTTCGCGGACCGGATTCAGTAACCAGAGGGAGAAGTGAGCAAGCTGTTCGTGATGTTCGACCTGGAGACCGGCCGGTTCATCGGCTCGTCGCTGAAGGGGCAGTTCCTGGGCGGTCTCGCGGAGGTCCACCTCGGCCTGGGGCAGGTCACAGTCCTCGACGGCGAGGGGCGCGACCTCCTTGCCGCTCACGCGCCGGCCGCACCGGGTATGTCCCCGGCGCCGTCCGCCGTGGTGCAGGGCACTGCCGCCTGCTTCGGGGTGGGCAGCGACCCCGCTCCAGAGCCGGGCGCAGCGGACGAGTCTATCGACGCCTGGGACTTTCACAGGTGGTCGCGGTGAGTGGGTTCACAACCGTCTGCGAGGACGCCTTCCTCGCCGCCACCGCCCACGTCTCGAAGCTCCTGTACCGCAAGCTGGGGACAATCCACGGCACCGAGGAGGATTTCCAGCAACAAGTTGTCGTTTGGAGCCTGGAGGCACTCCCGAACTTCGACCCCTCTCGGTCGCTCGAAGCCTACTTCCTGTCGAACGCCCGGAATCGCGCCCTCAACTACCTCCGCGACAAGGTGACGCGGCGCGACCCGCCGTGTCGCGCCTGTCACGAGGGGCGCCCGTGTCTGGATGGCGTGCAGTGCTCGAAGTACCGCCGCTGGCTGAAGAGGAACCGTGCCAAGTCGAACATCGCAAAGCCGCTCGGCATCGAGCCCGCGCTGAGCATCACAACGACCTCGTCGGTCGAGCCCGAGGCCATCGGCGCCGAGCTCTCCCTGCTCATCGACCAGAACCTACCTCTCGACCTGAGACCCTTCTACTTGCAGATGCTCTCCGGCGTCCCCGTCGACTCGGACCGGAAGCGGCGAGTGCAGCAAGCTGTCGCTGAAATCCTAGGCGAGTCCGAAATCAACCCGCTGTGAGTGCCGGACTGGCCCGAATGTTGCCACTACTCCTCGCTACACACCGAGGAGGTCGCTCATGCCGACGAACCGCATCCTGGCCATCGTCACGAACGTCGGGGAGTACGAGAAGGTCGGCTACCGGACCGGGCTGTGGCTCGGGGAGCTTACCCACTTCATGGACGAGGTGGAGGAGGCCGGGTTCCGGGTGGACATCGCCAGCCCCAGCGGCGGGTACGTCCCCATCGACCCGGAGAGCCTGATGTTGCAAGAGATGTGGCACGCCGTCGGCCTCCCGGGGAAGGTCCACGAGCACTACAAGGACCGGGCGTTCATGGACCGGCTGAAGAACACAATGATGGTCGCGGACGCCGACCCGGCGAGCTACGACGCCCTCTACATGACTGGTGGCCACGGCGTCTGCTTCGACTTCCCGAAGAACGCCGCCCTGGCGCAGTTGACGGCCCGGCTGTACGAGGCCGGGAAGGTCGTGTCGGCCGTCTGTCACGGCCCCGCGGGGTTGCTGGAGGTGAAGGTGGGCGGCGGCGACTACCTCATCAAAGGCAAGAAGCTGACGGGCTTCTCGTGGGCCGAGGAAGGGTTGGCCAAGCGAGACGATGCGGTGCCGTACAACCTGGAGAATGAGTTGAAGGAGCGGGGGGCGGGCTACGAGAAGTCGAGCATCCCCTTCAAGAGCTACGTCGTCGAGGACGGCCTCCTCATCACCGGCCAGAACCCGGCGAGCGCGGCCGGCGTGGGGGAGGCGGTGGTCAAGAAGCTGAAGGCGGGTGCCTGAGCCCGCCCGGCACGCCGACTGCATGAGCAGGAGGCGAGCACCTCGGGCCACGCTCCGCGGCCCGCCGGCACACCACACAGCCATTCACCCTGCTCATCCACCGAGGCCCGCGGCGAAAGCTGCGGGTCTAGTCGTTGCGAACCTCGTTACTCCCTCTGGATGGCGAGGCCGTGAACCTTCTCACCGTCGTGATGTCCTTCCCCAACAAGTACTCGCACCGCCGGCTGCGGTGGGTTTCTGACGAAATCGACCACCCTCCGGCCGACGGCAAGCCGCATAATACAGCCGACCCCACAGCATCATTGGCCGGCAGGGGCCTTCGAGATGAGTGAACCGACCGCAGCAGGTGCGCTCCGAGCCGCCGACGATAGCTACTCGGACCTGGAGCGGCTCATCGCCGCGCGGGTCGGGAATGCCGGCGGCCCGCTGCTGGTCGCCGCGTCCGACGGGCTGTTCGACCACTTCCTTGAGGCCCTCCCGGAGGACCGCCGCCAGTACTACCGGTGCGCCTGCTGCCGCCGGTTCGTCGAGCGATACGGGGGCGTCGTCCGCGTCGGGGACGACGGCCAGCTGACCACCTTGTTGTGGGAGTCCGACGGTGTGCCGCCGGCCTTCGCCGCCGCAGTCGGCGCAGTCCGCCGGCAGCTGGTCGCGGCCGAGGTGACGGGCGTCTTCCTCTCCGGAGACGCCATCTGGGGGCGGCCGACGACCGGTCAGTGGACCCACCTGAGCGGGACCAACTCGGCGGTGTTCAAGCACGCCCTAAAGACCCCGCGCCAGATGGCCGCCGAGAAGGCCGAGGACTACCGGACACTTCGCCGCGGGCTGGCCGACTTCCCACGGCTGGTTGTCGAGCAGGCGGTCCGGGTACTCGACTCCGAGGCCCTCTACCGGTCCGAGAAGACCCTGGGAGTGGCGAAGTGGCTGCTCGGCCTCCATACCGCCGTCGCCGGGCTGTCCGGGGACCGTAAGGACAACGTCGTCTGGCGGGCCGTGGCTGAGGCTCCCCCGGGGTTCTGCCACGTCCGCAGCACGATGATTAGTACCCTGCTGGATGACCTCGCCGCCGGGGTGGAGTTCGAGGCCGTGCAGCGGCGGTGGGCGGAAAAGATGCACCCCCTTCAGTACATGCGGCCGACGACCGTCACGGCTGGGGCCATTGAGCGGGCTGAGAAGATTGTCGCAGAACTCAACAGCGCCGGCGCGCTCCGGCGCCGGTTCGCCACGCTGGCCGACGTGACGCCGCTCTGGACCCCGCGGGCGGACGGGAGCGAGTCGGCTCCCGCAGGTGTGTTCGGTCACCTCAAGAAGATGGTGACTGCGACGGTCGCGTTGCCGCCACAGGTGGTGACGTGGGAGAAGTTCGCCCGCACCGTTCTCCCGGACGCGGGCGGACTAGAGGTCCAGGTTCCCCACGGCAATGCGCCGTTCTTCGGCCTGACCACGGCGGCCGACCCCGGCGCTCCACCGTTGCTACAGTGGGACCTGGAGCCACGGAATCCGGTGTCGTGCTACTTCTACCACGGCGGGTCACCGGCGACGCAGTGGGGCCTCGTGGCCGGCGAGTGGAGCCGGGTGGCGGCGGTGTTCCTGAATCCGGCCCACTGGCACCACCCGGACATCTTCCGGCACCACACTCGGATGGCGATGCTGGCGCTCGTGGGTTGCCGCGACCTTCAGCACCGCGCTGGCGGCGGCTTCTTCGCGGAGCAGTTGCGGAACGAGTACCACGAGATTCGGAGCGTCATGGACAACCACGCGAAGGCCGCGGAGGTTGTCGGGCGGGACGCAGGTGACGCGAACGGGATTGCGATTCAGGCCGGGGCGGCCGCCCTGGTGACGCTACGGGTGACGACCCGGCTCGGCACCGCCGTGTACGTCATCGACCGGCTCGACTAGCTCCGCTCGCCGAGCAGCCCACACGCAGTTGAGCGTGGGACTGCCAACCTAGCTCACACTCGCTGTAGCACCTCATCGACGAGCCAACAGCCGCGGACATGAGTTCCGCCCCGGCGGCAATGTGAGAGGACGACCTCGTCCGAGCACCCCGCATCCTCCAGCGCGTCAGCCAACGCCGGCATCCTGTCGAACGCCCGCTCCTCGTAGATGCCGCGGGCCAGTGCCACGACGGCCTCGGTGCGCCACTCGGGGGGAAAGGAGATGGGGCGGGAGGGGTTGCCGAAGATGTCCCGCACCAGCGCGGCTTGTACGCACCGCTCCTTCTCCCGCAACACGGGGAGCTCTCTGGGGTCGAACTTTCCCACGGCTGCTTCCACAGCATCGGCTGCAACATGCGCGCAAGGGTCAGTTCCCGGCGGGGAACAGGCGGCACGAACCGCCCGCCCACCAGAGCCGGTCGCGAACCACTTCGGGTGCCGTACAGCAATCCACGCCTCGTGGAGCCGGTGGGGCGTGATGCGACCGTCCGCGAATAGCTCTGCTGCATCCACGGCCTTGATGCCGTTCCTTGCCTCATCGAACCGAATGCGCCGGCAGCACGCCACAGCGAACAGCCGCAACTTCCGCTCGCTCACCAGCCCGAGGTCCCGGAGGAACGACAGCATCGCAAGGGGGTCGGTGGAGGTGGCCCACTCCGACTCGGTCACAGTGCTCTCCTGCTCAACCGTCAGGCGCCGCACCACCCTTATCCCCCGTCGGGAGTCCGGTGATTCTACGGCCGGCGCGGGTTGTCCCAGTCCGGCAACGCAGTGAAGATGGACAACGCCCGCCCCACACACGTCGCCCGGAGTCCTTCCGCATGGTCGCCAAGCCCGTCTGGTCCGTCGTCCGCGAAATCCTGACCGCCGACCTGTCCCTGACCGCCGACGAGGTCATCACCAAGGCCAAGGCGAAGGGTGTGAAGGCCCCAGACGCCGCCATCCGCGGGACCGTCTACAACGTCCGCAAGAAGCTCAAGAAGAAGGTCGCCGCCCCGGCCGCGAAGCCGGCCCCGGTCGCGGCCCGGACGACGACGGCCCCGACCACCTCGTCCGTCGTGCGGGACATCCTTTCGGGCGACCTCGGCCTGTCGGCCGACGAGGTAGTCGCCGCGGCGAAGGCCAGGGGCCTGATGGCCTCGGAGGCGTCCATCAAGGCGCTGGTCTACAACATCCGGGGCGAGTTGAAGAAGAAGGCCATGCCGGCGCCGCGGGTGGTCCCGGCCGCGGCCCAGAAGACGACGCCCCCGACACCTGCCGCCGATACCCCCGGGGTGGCCCAAGTGCTGTCCAACGTCGCCCAGGTCCACGCCGCCGTGCTGGCGTCCGGCGGGGTCGAACAGGCAAAGCAGGTGGCCGAGGCCGTGCGAGCCTGCGGTGGGCCGGAGGCGTTCGCCCAGTACCTCGACCTCGTCGCCGGCATTCGCACGAACTGAGAGCCGTTCGGCACGGCCCTCGCTGTTGACTTCGGGAGGACGCGCGCTACCCTTCTGGTGGGTGGCGCGTCCGCCACCAATAACCCCTCCATCCTGAAGGTCCATGAACGTCCGTCATCCCCGCCCCGCCACATCCCGCCCCCTGACTACCCCCACCGCCTTCTCGCTCCGCTCCTCGACCGCCGGCTGGTACGCCGAGTGGAAGGCCCGCAAGCAGGGCGCCGTCGCCAATCAACCTGAGCAGGGAGCCGCCCCTGCTGACGAACGCGCCGAGGCGTTGGCGAAGTGGCTGACGAGCGACGTGAACTGACCCGTCACAGGCCCCTGACGAGGCCCCCGTCCACCAGCAGGTTCTGGCCGGTGACGTAGCTCGACTCGGTTGACGCCAGGAACCCGACCACCCGGGCCACCTCGTCCGCGGTCGCGTACCGGCCGGCGGGGATGCCCGCGACCGTCGCCGGGTCCGCCGGGCGGGTGTCCACGAACCCGGGGAGCACGTTGTTCATCCGCACCCCGGCACCGGCGTACTGCTGGCTGTAGAGTTTGGCGAACGCGCCGAGCGCCGCCCGCATCGCGGACGACACCGGGAACCGGAGGGACGGCTCGACCGCCCCGAACGACGAGATGTTCACGACGGCGCCGCCCCGGGCGAGGAGCGCGGGCGTGGCCAGCCGGGCGACCCGGACGACGTTCAGGTACAGCAGGTCGAACCCGGCCTGCCAGTCGGCGTCGGTCAGGCCGAGGAGGTCGCCCTTGGCGGCGTGCCCGGTGTTGTTCACCACCGCGTCGAGCCGCCCGTAACGAGTAAGGGCGGTGTCCACCAGCTGACGTAGGTCCGCCTCGCTCGCGACCGACCCGGCCACCGCGACCGTGCCGAGTTCTTCCGCCAGGACGTGGAGGTCGTCGCCCCGGGCCAGCAGGGCGAGGTCGTACCCGCGGCGGGCAAGTTCGCGGGCGCAGGCGGCGCCCATCCCGCGGCTGGCGGCAGTCACGATGGCGACAGGGCGGCTCGACATGATTCGACCTGTGGGGGTGCGCGGCGGGACCGTCACCGGGAGTTGTACCGCCTCACCCCTTCCCGAACGGGGGCCAGTTCTTGTCGAGCCCCTCGTCCTCGACCTCGGCCACCGTCTCGACGTCCACGCCGAACCGCGCCGCGACGGCCTGCCGCGACTGCTTCACGCCCAGCCCCTCGTCCTGCGCTGCCACGAGGGCGGCGAACATCTCCCTCCGCTGAACCTCGGTCTGGGCGGCGGTCTCGACTTCCATCAGCGACTCCTCGGGTGTTGGTGCGGTTCACGCCCAGGCCCACCGGCTGCGGGGGACCAGGACGTACCCGCCGTCGGTCAGGGGGAACCGGTCGTACCGGCCATCGCGGGTCGGCACCCCGCCGACGACGAGGGTGTCCCCCCGACGCAAAACGGAGGCCGCGGGCCACCCGCCGTCCCCCGCCCGGAACCGGCGGCAGGCGAACATCGTCGTCAGCCGGATGACGGCCGAGCTTACCACCCGGACGTGGGCGGCGCAGACGTGCCGGTCGGCCCACCGGTAGGTCGTCTGGGTCCACCGCCGGCACCGGCTGCACCGCCGCTCGACCCCGTCCTCCCGCTCGTACAGGCACCCGTTGCTCCCCTGGAACACCCCGTGGGCGGCGGTCTCGGTCAGGCGGACGGTCGGCATACGAACGAACCCTCGGTGGACGCCGCTCGGCGGCTTGCGGTCGTGTGATGGCGGGCGGGGAGCGGAGGGTTCTAGCGTGTCGGCCGCGACGTGTCCGGGGAAAGAAAATGAGGCTGCGCAAGACCTCTCGGCATCGACCCTTGCGGCCGGTCGGTGATTATCGAGTGGACGCAGCAGGGCCGCAATCACCGGTAGCGGTGTTGACCATCACGCCTTCCTGCTCATGTCGGAAGGTCACGCGGCGGCGGTCACGCGGGCCGGGCGGTCACACCGTTCGTCGTGGTCTTCGTCGTGGGCGACGGCGGTCAGCAGTTCGATGAGCAGCAGGGCGTGCAGACGGGCCTCGGCTTCGGACATGGTCGTGCTCCGTGACCTTCGACCTGGGTGGGTCTCGACGGCAGGGTGGGCACGCGCGGTGCCATGAGCGACCGAACCGGTCGGCACGGCTGCGGCGAGAGCATGAAGCTGAGGGGCGGTTTGCGGTCGGAGGGGTTAGTCGTGCCCAGCCGGAGGCGTGCCGGTCCGCCGCACCGTGGACGGCCGGAGGGTGCTACTGCTCGCCCCACCACCCGGGCGGCGCCTGACATGGCGACGACGGCTCGGGAGGCGGGTCGACCTCACGGACGACCCAGCCGCTCCCGTACTGGCCTTCCACCCGGACCAGTTGTCCGCCCGCCCTGAAGTAGTCGAGCACCCGCCGGCCGTCGTGGTAGTCGTCCCGGAGCAGCCGGCCGAGGGGCTCCAGCCCCGGGGTCGTCTTCAGGAAGAGGGCGATGTAGAAGGGGTCGAGAGCGCCGAACTCAGCGCCGTGTTCGAGCCGCACGTCGACGACCTGCCCGGTGACGCTGTTCTCGAACCGGCATCCGAGTCCGTGATGTCCCGCGTGCCACCCGTTGCCGAGGTCGACATCCCGATGCCCGGCGAGCACCGCCTCCAGCAACTGGGCGGGGCGTACCCCCGCGCGCTCGGCCAGCTGGTACGCCAGGGCGGTCGCCGTCCGCCTGAACAGCCGCATGGCGGCGAGGAACTCGGCGGCGTTCGCCGCCATTACCTCGGTCGGGATGACTCGCTTGACGGTGACCCACTCGTGTGTCTGGTCGCCGCCGCTGTCGAAGACACTGCACTCGGGCAAGGCGGCGCTGAGCCGAGCGACGACAGACGCCTTGGCGTCGGGGGTGAGGGCGCCGGGCGGGAACCGGAGGGCGACCAGCTGTTCGTCGGTCGTCCACGAAGCCAGGTGGTGGACGGGCGGGATGTCGCCAACGGTCGGGCAAGTGACCCAGAGCGTCGTAGTCAGACCCGCTCCTGCTGAATCTGGTTAGTGGCGGACCGGACCGCTACGACCGACGCCGCCAGCGTGGCGTGCAGCGTCCCCTGTGGGTGCATCCCGGTGAGCCTAGTATACAGCCAGTCGAGGTAGCGGGTGTGCGGGGCGCCCTCCGGCCGGCCGTAGACGCACGGCTTCCGCCCGACGTACCGCCCGAACTCGACGTTGGTGGTGAACCCCGCGAGGGTGAACATGTCCCGGGGCACCCAGAACACGACGACCGAGCAAGATTCAAGTCCAGCGTGCTCCCATTCGACTTGGTCCTGATACTCGAAGCGGACGGCCCAGTCCGGCCGCTCGGGGACCAGCGCCCCCCCCTCGAACCCGAGCCGGCCGAGGAGGTCGAGCGCCATCGGGCGCCAGGACGACACTTCCTTCGACCGGGGTGTCGGGCCTGCGAGGAAGATGCTCGGGCCGGCCGTGGGGAGTGGCTGGCCCGCGTACACGACGTTCACCCGTCGCCCTCCGACCGCGAGAACAGGTGCAAGGTGTGACCCTCCGCGACGGCCAAGGTCCGCCCCGTCGGGGAGAACCCGCACGTCATGTACACGTCCAGGTCTGCGATTCGGACGCACCCGACGGACAGGTGGTTCACGAGCACCGCCGCCCCCGGCGGCTGAAGCACGACCATCCCGGCCGGCCAGTCGGGGAACGCCAGTTGGACCGACCACCCGTCGGCGGTGGTCACGGGGAGCCCGCCCCCGTGCAAGCCGGCGAGCCGGACCGTGACCCCGGCCAGCGGCCCGACCCCGGCGGCGGTGAGCCGCACCGGGTCGTACCACCCGTCGTCCGCCCCCTCGGGCTCACGCGCCACCCGCACCCCGTTCCGGGCGTCGAACACCCCGCGGCCGTTGCCAGACACGACCAGCAGCAAGTCGGTCTCGTCCGCGTACCCGACCTCGGTCAAGCCGCCGACCGCGTGGACGCCGACCTGATTCCACGGGGCCGGCGGTGGGCCGAGCGGGAGGGCTCGACGTCGTGCACGGAGTGTGGCAAGATGGTCCATCCCCGCCATCCTCGCCGCTCAAGCCGTCGAGGGCAAGCGGGCCGGCCGGAGGGGGCGGTGGCGAGGCTTTACCACTACGTCGGTCCGGCACCTGTACGCGAGCGAGTGGCCGGCACCCTGGCGGGCGTTCCCATCGCCGCCGCTGACGACCTGTCCCGGTGGGTCGATACAACCGGGCAGAAGCCGGAGCCGGCCGGGCGGGTGACGGCCACGTTTGTCGTTGATGAGCAGGGGGTGCTGCTTGTTGCCGACCGCCGGTCCGAGCACATCGCCTGCTCAGGCGGTCTCCCGGTCCTGTCGGCCGGCGAGATGTTCCTGTCCCGGGACGGAACTGGCTGGCGTGTGGACGAGGTGTCGAACCAGTCGACCGGGTTCTGCCCCGAGCCGGAGTCGTGGCCGGCCGTCGCCGCGGCGCTCGGCCGTGCCGGCATCCCCCACTCCGGCGGGTTCACCTCGGCGGTGGTGTTCCGCCGGTGCCCGAGGTGTAGCCAACGGAACGTCGTCCGGGACGGGTGGTTCGTGTGCGCGGCGTGTGGGGCGGACTTGCCGGCGGCGTGGAACTTCGCGGAGGGCGGGTGATGGAGGTCAAGCCGGTCGAGGTGTACGCCGAGGACTCAAACTACGGCGTCGTCCGGATGCCCGGCCGGAACTACCCCGGCGCGGTCATCCAGGGGGACTCGCTCAAGATTCTGTGGGGCACTGCGCGAGAGGTCGTCGAGGGGGTTCGGGCCGGGCGCCTGGACGACGAGGACTTCCTCGTGGCCGTCGAGGAGTTGCACAACGCCCTGCTCGGCCGGCTGCTCCACTACCAAGAGGTCCTTCGGCGCGAGGGGTTCGACCTGCCTCACGTCTGGGCAGTTACAGCCGAGCACGTTCGGTTGACCCAGGAGGCCGAAGACGATTGACGCAACTCCTGCCAGGAGTGCTCTGACCACCTGCTACGTGCTCTCTGGGGCACCTTCGGTCGCGTTGGCGTCGACGTGGCACAGGGCCGGCCGCAGGTGGTTGTTCAAGCGTGGTCTCCAGCGGCCAGCCGCTCACCATCGACCACCTCGTATTGTGGGTCTTCGGCAAGCACCTTGTCGGCGAGCCGGTCGGCGTCATGGTCGGTCAAGACGACGTACCCCTCTGGGTTCAGCCCCTCGGTGTCGAGCCGGCGGATGACGCACTCGGCCAGTAGGGCCTCCCGCCGAGCGAACTCGTCTTCCTTCGACCGTCGTCGCTCGTACAGCCGGACCACAAACTCCTGCCGCATCAGAACCAACTTGACCTCCTTGTTCGACTTCTTGAGGCCGTTCTCCCCCATGAGGTAGTCGTAAGCGGACTTGATTTCGCCCTCGGCCATGTTGTTCGAGATGATGACGTGCGCCCGGACCATCTTGTTGATGGACCTCAACAGCCGGCTCGCCCGGAACTTGTTGATGTACGACACCATCTTCCGCCGCTCGTCAATGTCGAGCTCGTACCCCTTCTGGGCGTAGCTCAGCTTGGCGTCGTAGGTGAAGCACCACGCCCGCCCGTCGCGGAGGCTCCACTTTTCGTAGTACGGCAAGGCGCAGTACCCGTCTGGCTCGTCCACCCCCTCGGCGCCGAGCATGATGGTCTCGGGAAACACGGCCTTGAGCAGGTTGAAGATGTCCGTCTCGTACTCGTAGCCCTTACGGCCTGGGGGGAGGTGCCGGAGCACATCGAACGACTGCTCGGCCGCGGCCACCATCCGCTGTAGTGAGGTGCGGGCGAGGTCGTCGACCAGCCCGCACACGAGTGACGGACGGGACTGCGCCAGCGCCGGGTCGGTCTCCGCGGCGAGCAGGTACGGGAGCGAGAGAACTCCCATCCGCTTGTCGTCCAGGTAGGCGTGGCGCCCGTCGGTCCGCGTCTTCACAAGCAGCAAGGGGCGGGCGGAACGGACGAACTTTTTCCGCACCCCGTCACTCAACTCGTCGCGGACGAAGACGCAGATTTCGCTCCGCGGTGTCACCCCGGCCGGGGACCGGAGTGGGTGAAAGGGCGCCTTCTCGAACTGTCTCGCCTCTTTGCCGACGGACCAGCTGTTTGCTGCCGCGAATAAGTCCCGGACCACCTCCAACACTCGCTTCGGGTCAACGACCACCCGCCGAATCATCGCGTCACTGAGCGGCTTCCCGCACTGCTCACATTCGGCCCGGGTCTGGTCGCCGGCCCGCTTCTCGAACTTCGTACAGGTCGCGTTCCGGCACTGCCGCACGGGCTCGACCCGGCGCACCAGGAGGCCACGCTCGGCCAACTCCTGAAACGTCTTCGCCTGGAACGGCTGGACATCGCCCTCGTTCTGGATGCTGAGCAGGTACTGGATGACGCCGATTACTCCCGCGGCCATCTTCGTCGGGTCGATTCGCTTGTTGAGCGGCACGCCGAACGTCCTCTGGAACGTAGCCTTGAAGCGGCCTTCGAGGGCTTCGTCCCAGCCCGCGTTGTTGAACCGCAAGCAGAGCGCACCGCCGCGGTCCGTCTCGAAGCCGATTTCCGCTTCTTTCGTGTCGTAGCTCACCCGGACGGTCTCGATGTCCGTCAGGGACTCGGCGTGGACTAGGTGCGCCTCGCGAAGTCGTGCCACGTCCTCGCGGAGGGAGGTGGAGTAGGGCTTAGCGGTAAGCGCCAGGGAGGGCTGGCCCGGCAGGCTGGTGCGCCGGAACCGAATCGACAGCAGTTCGACGCCCGTGCCGCGCTCGTACTCGCCGAGGAACGCGCTCACGGTGGCGACCGGGTCGTAGTCCGAGCACACGTCATCCCGGAGCAGCCTCAACTTCAGGTCAAAGGTAGACTTGAACCAGTCGTGAACCGCCTCGCCGACGCGGGCGTTCGAGCACCTCACGTCGATGGTCCGTTTCGCGGGGTTCACACCGAGTACCACCACCCCGCACAGGTAGTGCAGGGTGAACTTCTTCACGAAGTCCCGCTTGATGGCCGGCGTGTATTCCCGGTTCAGCGCGATGACCAAGGTCCCGTCATCGAGTCGGTGGTGGCCGAGCAACTCGACCGAGCGGTCGGAGATGGCCGCGGAGACGGCCTTCGCCAGTTTGGGGAGTTGCGAAATAAGGAGGCTCTCGAACTTTCCCGGTAGCCGGTCTTCGACCGCGTAGTCGAACGCGGTTGGGCGTGACCGCCAGAGGGCCAGGTAGAACACCTTGGTGAGGGCTCCCCTGTCCCGGTGGAAGAGCAGAACCAGCTTTGTGAAGACCTTCAGTGCTTCCGAACGGCGTGAGAGGTTGGCGAGTTCCGCCTCAAGGCCGCTCACGTCGCCGCCGAACTCGGCCGTGAAGATGTCCTCGATTTCGGGGATGCGGTTCCGCTGGAACTCCTTGAGGCACGGGACAGTCTGAGCAGGCAGGGCATCGACGAGGTCTTTCGCCATCTCCCGCACGTCGGTGTGGGGGTGCTGGGGCCGGCCCAGGCGTTCTCCGATGAGGCGTAGGTTCCCCGGCCCCAGCTTCATGAGGAGGGCGACCCCTTGCTGGGCCAGAGCCGAGTGCTCACTCCGCTCCCGCAGAGCCTGAGGGAAGACACCGACCGACTCCCAAAATACGTCTGCTACGGGCGCGGATGCGGTGGTGGGCATAGCGAGCGGAATGTGCTGATGTCCTGGTAGGGAGAAAGTACAGGCGTTATTATGACCTCGGAATGGCGCAAGTCCAAGTCCTGTTCGTCGGTCTGGTGACGTTGGAGCGGTGTCTCACTGGGGCTGTGGCAGGCCAACTTGCCAGGGGCCTCCCACGACAGACTGGCCCAGCAAGCTATCAAAGGCGATGCGCGGAAACCGCAGTCACCCAGCAGAGACCGCCGTGTGTATGAGCTCGTCCTTCTCGTGGAACTCCCTGACGACGAGGTGGCGAGGCGGACCGGGAGGAGCTACACCTCGGTCGGGTTGATGCGGCGGAAGAAGGGGAGAGAGCCGGCAGACCGTTAGCGGTCAAACAACTCACGCCTTCAGTATGAACTCCTACCAGCTGAAGGGCGACCCACACGACCTCGAATCCGACGACAGCTCCTACCGCTCCCCGAGAGGTAGCACATTGCCGGTGGGCTAGAGCCGACCGATACTGCCCCTCCCGCTGCTCAACCGGCCCCTCTCCGAGAGCCACCCATGCCACGCGATTACGACGACGAGGAAGACGACCGCCCGCGCCGCCGGGGGGCACGGAAGCGTAAACAGAAGGCCGTTCCCGTCGGCCTGTTCGTCGGCCTCGGTGCCGGCGTCCTTGTCTTGGTCGCAGTCGTGGTTGGAGTCGTCGTCCTTGCACGTAAGCCCGCCGCACCGCCTGCAGGCGGCCCCGACCCGGCCTCCTCGGATGCGGCAACCGGCTCCGGCCCGACCCGCACACCCGCGGGCGGTCCGGCTCCAACCTCCGTCCGGGCGGTGTCGCTGCCGCTGGACCCCGCCCTGCTGACCACTGTCGTTTTCGCCGGCGGCGATGACGGGCATGTGGCAACCGTCTCTTTCCGCCAGGGCGGCGGGGGTGAAGGTGGCACGGTCAATGTGTTCGCGGCCGCCACTGGGGCTGTCAGGGGGAAGGTCGAGGTCGCGCTGCCGGTGGTCAACGGGTACGCGGTTAGCCCCGACGGCAAGTGGCTCGCCGCCCTCACCGCGTCTGCGAAGGAGGGCCAGTCGGTGGTCGTGTACGGGGTGGCTGACGGGAAGCAGGTTGGCGTCCTGAACCCGTACCCCCGCCGCGTCGGCGCCCCCGCCAGCCTCAGTCTCGGTTGGCTGGTGTTCCTCCCCAAGGACCGACTGTTGACGCTTACCGACACCGGCGCGGCCGACGTGTGGGCAGTCCCGGGGCTGACCCGCCTCGGGGGACGACCGGCGCGCGGCGAGCGCTTCCACGCCGTCATCAACCAGTTCACCAAGTCCCCTACGACGTTTGCCCTCACCCCGGACGCCAGGACTCTAGCCGTGCTCGACGGCACGTCGTTCGGGTTGTACGACCCGATTACCGGCGCCGAGGCCATGCGGACGACGCCGTACACGGCGGGGCAGAACGGGAACGAGTGGGCAGCGGCCTTCCGGGCCGACGGGACGAGGCTGGCGTACTTTTTTTCCACCCACGACCAGGGTAAGACGGCCGACGGGTTGGTGGTGTGGGACACGAAAACCGGGAAAGCGGCGGCCGAGCACCGGCTAGAGGGTGACCGGCATCCTGCCGGGTGCGCGTGGTGGGGGCCGGACCACCTGCTGATGTGGCCGGGGGCAGGGCCGACCGTCGCGGTGTTGGACGCCCGGACGGGAAAGGCGTCGGGTCAGGTACGGGTGCCACAGTGGGGGCGATTCGTGACCGCCGGTGGGGGCGACCGGCTGTGGGCGGTGGTGCCTGGGGCGGCCCCGCGGACTGCCGCCTTGGTGCGGGCCGACCCGCCGCCCGGTCTCGTGTCCGGGACCACTTTCGAGCTGACCCGAGACGGACTCACAGCCCGCGAATGAGCGGTGGAGACCGCTCCAAACGACGTTGAATACTGAAGACGTTCGGTGGTTCTGGATGGCCACCATGTCGGACACCGACTTCGTAACCCTCTGGAACGCCGCCGGGTCGCTGGCCGCGGTCGTCGCGGGCGTGTCGGAGGGGGCGGCATGGCCGGTGCCGAGGTGGGCGGTACTGGCTCGTGCTCAGGCGCTGCGGCAGGCCGGTGTCTCGCTACGCGGGCATTCTGACGAACGCCCGCCGGCTTCCCTGCTCACCACCGCCAAGACCCTCGCGGTCACGCTGATGGCCCAGCACGGCCTGAACGAGTGGGAGTTCGGGTTCAATACGAACAAGCGCCGGGCCGGCGTGTGCCGCTACCCGGTTCGTGGTCGGCCGGGCCGCATCGAGCTCTCCAAGCACTACGTCCTCCGTAACCCCGCAGACGAGGTCCGCGACACCGTCCTCCACGAAATCGCCCACGCCCTCGTTGGTCACGGCCACGGTCACAATGAAGTCTGGAAGGCGAAGTGCGTCGAGGTCGGGGCGCGGCCGGAGCGGTGCTACGGCGACACGGTGGTGATGCCCAAGGGCAGGTGGCGGGCCACCTGCGGGGGGTGCGAGAGGGAGCACGACCGGCATCGAAAGCCGAAGCGGATGACGGGGTGGCACTGCCGGAAGTGTGGGAAGGAGCGCGGGGCGCTGGTGTGGCGGGCCGTAGGCTAAGAGCCTCCGCACTGACGACGAGATGACGATGGCCCGCTCCCGCAAGCCGCGACCGACCCGCATACCGTCCCGCTTGGTCCTCCGCGAGACGGGTGACGGGGTCGAAGTCTCCTGGCGGTGGTACAGCCCGTTCTACTTCGTGGCGCTGGCCCTCTACGCCGCCGGCCTCGCCGTGGCCTACGTCGCGGTCGAGGCGGTCCGGGAGGGAAATGTCGTCGCGGACTGGCAGCGCCCGGTGGTCGGGCTGGCCGTTGCCTGGATGCTCGCCTCGACCTGGGTAGTGGCGGCGCTGTTCCTCAACCGGACCACCGTCCGGGTCGCCGGCGGGGTGCTGGCCGTCACCCACTGGCCGTTCTACTGGCCGGGCGGGCGGCGGTTCCATGCGGCGGACGTGACAGACGTGTCGGTAGCCGAGTTCGTGGACTCGACGGGGGAGGGCGACCCGGTGGTCACCTACCGGCTGTACGTCTACACGCGGTCGTCTTATCCCCGGACCTTGGTGGCCGGCATCGAGAACAAGAAGGAGGCGGACCGGCTCGCGGGGCTGGTCAACGGTGCCTTGCGGCGGGCTGCTGGGGACGCGGAGTGACCGCCCCAGAATCGCCCCAGAATCGCGGTAACAGGCGGTAACTGAGGGGAACTGGCGGTAAAAGGGAGCGGTCGTGGAACCCCATGATTCCTAGAGTTTTTGTGGTTTTCCCAGAGGAAGTGACGTGCCCCGCGAATGCCATCCCATCGAACTCCGGAGCCGAAGGTTACAGGTTCAACTCCTGTCGGGCATACTGCAAAATCAAGGGGTTGCGACGACTCCGACGCGACCCCGCCTGCCTTGTCCGCGATCGAAAAAGCCCCCGGGGTGCGGCAACACCCCGGGGCCCCAGCCTCACGAACCTCAACGGCCCGCGAGCGGTGGACTGACCGTGGTCCCCGTTGAGGTATCCCCATGAAGCGGCGCGAGCCCTTCTTCAAGAAGTCCCACCACGACTGGTACGTCGAACTCGACCGCAAGCAGATCCGCCTCGGCACCACTGAGGAGGAGGCGTTCGCGCGGTACCACGAACTCATGGCCGCCCGGAAGAAGGCGGAGCGGTTCGTCACCCCCGGCGAGCCGTGCCCCGTCGCGCTCGGCGAACTCCTCGACCGGTTCCTGACCTCGGGCTTCCGCGGCAAGTCCGACGAAACCCGGCGGTGGTACAGGGACAAGCTCACTCCGTTCGTCGAACACCTCGGCCGTCCCTTCACCTCGAGCGAGCTGCGGCCGCTCCACGTCGAGCAGTGGGCGGCGGCCCACCCCGACTGGTCGGCGGGCACGGTCCGCAACCTGTGGCGCGCGGCCCAGCGGCTCTACCGGTGGGGCCACCGGCTGGGGCTCGTCCCCGAACTGGCGATCCTTCACCAGGAGAAGCCGAAGGCCGGTCGTCGCGAGGTCGTCATCTCGCCCGAGCAGTACGCCGAGCTCCTGGCCCACGTCCGCAACGAGGAGTTCCGAACGCTCGTCGTCGTCGCCTGGGAGACCGGGGCGCGGCCGCAGGAGTTGGTGGCGGCCCGGGTTCGCCACCTCGATGCCTCGAACAAGCGGCTCGTCTTCCCGCCACACGAGAGCAAGGACCGGGACCACCCACGCGTCATCTACCTGACTGACACGGCCTTCGAGCTCCTCCGGCCGAACGGCGCGTCCGGCCCGGAGACCCATCTACTGCGGAACTCCGAGGGCCGCCCGTGGACGGCGGACGCCTCGCTGTGCGCGTTCGTCGCGCTGCACAAGCGGATGACGAGAGCGGGGGTGGTCACGCGGAAGTACTGCCTCTACCACTTCCGCCACTCGTGGCTCGACCGGATGCACAAGAACGGCGTCGACGTCCTCACCTGCGCCATCCTGATGGGTCACCGCGACCCGTCCATGATCGCCAAGACCTACCAGCACCTGTCGCAGTCGCCGGCCTACTTGCGGGCCGCGCTCAACAAGGCCGCCGGGTGAGTCTCGGTCGACTTGACCGTCCCTCTCGCGAGGTACTCGTCGAGGGCGTCGGCGGGGATCAGGATCTTACCCCGGCCGACGCCGACCCGCTGGTGCCGCAGCCTCCGGGCGGCGCAAAGGGCGTAGACGCTCGGCGGGGAGAGGCGGAGCCGGGGGGGCGGCCTCCTTCACCGTCAGCAAGTCGACGTTCATGGCGAGGCCTCCGGTCACTGACGCGGGGGTTCTGTGAAGTTCGGTCGGAGCCGGCGTATCGATTCCAACGGCGGGTGAGCATGCGCCCTTGGATCTGCCCCGGCACGGTCGGGCGGCAGCGACAATTGCGGCTAAATGTCCAAGTTGCGAGTAGCTTGGCCGCCGGAATTCGGCGGACTCACGGTGTGGTCCGTCTTGCCTGTGACCGGTTTGGTTGCCGGCCCAGGCCTTTCCGCCTTTGCGCGGGCGGCTTCGGCCCGTCGTCGGGCGTCCAGCCCGCGCTCGATGTACTCCGGCAGTCGCTCGACGAAGATCATCCGGACCAAGTTGGACACGTCAACGCCGAGCCCCTCAGCCGCCGTACGGAGGTCGAGGTCCACCTGCTCGTGCACCCGCACGATCAGGGTTCTTGTGCCGACCGTTCCGCCCTTCTTCCGGGGCATAGGGATCTCGTTGCTTGCGCATTTGTAGTAACTTGTAGTAACTTAAAGGACAAGAATATCAACGACAAGACGGAAACTGATCTCACTGGGTATCTGAAAACTTAACGTCGGGGTGCAACCGCCGGACAATGAGGTGGATCATGGCGACCCGGATCATGGCCTCACTGGTCTCGGCAAGCACCTCGTAGTCCTTCCCGAGCCGGCGGTACGACACCAGCCACCCGAACGTCCGCTCCACCACCCACCGCCGCGGGTGGACCTTGAACCCCTTCGGGGCGTTCGCCGTGGTCGTCACCTTCCACCCGCACGCCCGCCGCACCCAGTCCACGAACTTCTTGCTGAACCCGCTATCCGCGATGACCTCGACTAGAGCCAGTTATGCACTATCGAGCTCGAGGCGGGGTAGCAGGAGGGTGAGGAAGGCGACCCAATGCCACCCCGCCAGGGTCTCCGTCAGCCGTTCGTAGTCGCGGGCCAGCCGGCGGAACCGACCGAGCCACCCGAAGCTCCGCTCGACCACCCACCGCCGGGGTAGGAGGACGAACCCCTTCTTCGCCTCGGTGTGCTTGACCACCTCCAGCTTGACCCGCCGGCGTCCGCGGCGGCGGCGGCCGCCGTCTCCCCCGTGTACCCCTGATCCACGAACGCGAGCTCGACCGTACCGCCGGTGACCTCCTGGACCTTCGCCACCAGGTCGGCGACCTGCGCCCGGTCCTGCTCGCTCGCCGCGGTCACCTTCAGGGCCAGCAGGTGGCCCAGGGTGTCCACGGCGACGTGGACCTTCGACCCGTTCTTCTTCTTCGCCCCGTCGAACCCGGCCCGGCCGCCGCTCTCCGGCGTCGATTGCAGGGTCCGGCTGTCGAGGACCGTCGCCGTCGGCTGGGCCTCCCGCCCGTCGACCATGCGGAGGATCATCCGGATGTCGTGGGCGGCCGCCTCGAACACCCCGGCCCGGACCCACCGCCGGGCCTGCTGGTACACCGCCGACCACGGCGGCAGGTCGTGGGGGAGCATGTCCCACTGGCACCCCGTCTTGACCACGTACCGGAGGGCGTCGAACACGTCCCGAAGGGTGTACTCGCGCTGCGGGGCGTCCACCCGCATCAGCGTCAGGTACGGGGCCAGGAACTCCCACTCGGCGTCCGACACGTCGGTCTTGTACGCCTTCCGTGACTCGCTCATCCCGCTAACATGTGGGGTGAGCTCACGATAAGTCAACAACTGGCTCTAGCCGCGGGAGCCGGTCCCGGACCTGGCTGAGCAGCCACCGCCCGCCGTCCCGGTCCTGGTGGTCGGCCGGGAGCACGCACAGCCCCCAGATCAGGCCGAGCGAGTCGGTCAGGACGAACCGCTTGCGGCCCTTCACCTTTTTTCCCCCCGTCGTACCCGCGGTCGCCGCGGGTGCGGGTGGTCTTCACCGTCTGGCTGTCGATCCGCCCGGTGAGCGGCTCGGGCGGGTGCCCGGCCTCCAGCCGGACCTCCCCCCGGAGGCGGTCGTGGACCCGGTCCCACACCCCGGCCTTCCGCCACGCGGCGAAGTAGTGGAACACCGTCTTGTAGTGGGGGAAGTCGTGCGGGAGCAGTTCCCACGACGACCCGCCCCGAAGGTGGTAGAAGATGGCGTTAAGCACCTCCCGCCGGTCGGGCGGCGGCCGGCCGCCCTTGCGGGTGCCGGACTTGGATTTCGGGAGGAGTGGCTCCAGGCACTCCCACTGGGCATCGGTCACGTCCGTCGCGTAGGGCTTGGGTGTCATGCCCGATGAGTAACCGAGGGGCCGAACCCACACCACCCCGGTTTTCAGATACCCAGTCAGACTCGACGGCAACCCTCGACCTGTGTCTTGAGCGAGCGAAGGACTTGTAACCTTCGCTCGATTCACCAGTGAATCTTAGCAACGGTCGCAGGTGCCACAAACCGCAACGTACGGGTTGTACCGTCCTCGCGGGCTGTTCGCCGTCGCTCTTCACGCGGCTGTTATGGTGATTCGCGTTCGCAACCCGTTACACTATCACTACTCTCGATTCCACAGCCGCTGCGTCGAGAAGCCGCCCGTACGACCCGTTTCGGGAGCCAAACCGGGCGACTGATCCTCCATGACCTCCCCCCCGTCGCCGGCAGATGCGAGCGCCCACCCACCGACCGGTGTGAACGGCCAGGCTGCGCCACGCCCCGAGGTCGCGCCCGGACCGCCCGACCCGGATGCGGCCGTGACCTGGTTGCGCGTGGGGGCCGTCTCCCGCGACGAGGGCCGGCACGAGGACGCCGTAGCCGCGTACCGCCGGGCGGTTGACCTTCGCCCCGACTCTCCGGAGGTCTACAACAGCCTCGGCATCGCGCTCGCCTGCGGCCGCCGGTTCGCCGAGGCCGAGCAGGCGTTCCGGCGAGCGATAGACCTCCGGCCGGGGTATGCCAAGGCGCTGAACAACCTCGGCAACGCGCTGTCGGAGCAGCGAAAGTTGGACGAGGCGGCCGACGCCTACCGCCACGCCCGTGAGGCCGGCTACCCGGGTCCGGCGCTCGACGACAGCCTCGGCCAGGTGTACGCCCGCCAGGGGGAACTCGGGGCCGCCGACGAGTGCTTTCGCCGAGCGCTCGCGGACCGGCCCGCCGACGGCAGCCTGCTCACCCGGCTGGCCGTCGTCCTCGCCCGGCAAGGGCGGCTCGGCGAGGCCGCCGACGCTATGCGGCGGGCCCTCGGCCGCCCGGCCCCCGACGCCGACGTCCACTTCCGGCTCGGCGACGCCCTCGCCGACAAGGGGAAGCTCGACCTCGCCGTGCGGTGCTACGAGGCGGCGCTCGCGCTCGCCCCGACCGACCCGACGGTCCTCAACCACCTCGCCACCGCCCGGCTCCAGCAGGGGAAACTCGACGCGGCCGCGGCCGGGTTCCGCCGGGCCGTCGCCGTCCGCCCGCAGGACGAGTGGTCGCGGTCGTCGCTCCTGTTCCTCCGGACGAACGACCCGGCCGCCGACCCCGAAGACCTGTTCGAGGAGCACGTTGCCTGGGGCCGGCTGCACGCCCCATCCCCGCCACTCGCCCAGCCTTTCCCAAATGACCGGAACCCGGACCGGCCGCTGCGGGTCGGGTACGTGTCGCCCGACTTCCGCCGCCATCCGGTCGGGCGGTTCATGGAGTCGGTGCTCGCCGCCCACGACCCGGCGCGGGTGGAGGTGTTCTGCTACGACGAGTCGAGCCGCCCGCCGGACGAGGTCGCCGACCGCCTCCGCGCCGCGGCGAGGCACTGGCGGCCGACTCACGGGAAGGCGCACGCCGAGGTCGCGGCCCAGATCCGGGCCGATCGTATCGACGTGCTAATCGACCTCGCCGGGCACACCGGCAGCACCCGGCTCGGGGTGTTCGCCCTCCGCCCGGCCCCAGTGCAGGTGACGTACCTCGGCTACCCGAACACGACGGGTGTGGCTGCGATTGATTACGTGCTGGTGGACGCGGTGACGCAGCCGCCGGAGGAGCCGGCCTGGTTCGTCGAGGAGCCGGTCCGGCTGTCCGGCGGGTTCTGCTGCTACGCCCCCCGGGACGACGCCCCGCCCCCGCCGCCACTCCCGGCCCTGGAGTCCGGCCGGGTCACGTTCGGGGCGTTCCACAACCTGTCGAAGTTGAACGACGCGGTGCTCGGGCTGTGGGCGGAGGTGCTCGACGCGGTGCCCGGCTCGCGGCTGCTGGTCGGCCGGAACACCCTCTCCGGCGAGACGGCGGACGACCTCCGCCGCCGGTTCGCCGCCCGCGGCGTCGGCCCGGATCGGCTCGACCTGCGGGGCCTCGTCGCCGGCCCGGCCGCGTTCCTGGAAGCCTACCTGCCGGTGGACATCTCCCTGGACACGTTCCCGTGGAGCGGCCACACGACGGCGTGTGACTCGCTCTGGATGGGGGTGCCGGTCATCACCCTGCGGGGGGGGGCGCACGCCGGGCGGATGGTGGCCAGCGTCCTCGCGCACGCCGGCCTGACGGACTGGGTGGCGACCACGCCCGCGGAGTACGTCGAACTGGCCCGGCGGTGGGCGGCCGACCTGCCGCGGCTGGCGGAGCTGCGGGCCGGGCTGCGGGCGCGGGTGCGGGCGTCGCGGCTGTGCGACGCGGCCGGGTTCACCCGGTCCCTGGAGGCGGCGCTGCGGCAGGCATGGCGGCGCTGGGTCGCCCGCGGGCCGGAGCCGGCCACCCTCGTCGAGGCGCTGGGGCAGGCCGACGGGCTGCGGCAGGCGAACCAGCCCGCCGCGTCCGAGGACCTGTACCGGCTGGCCCTGCGGAACGACCCGTTCGCGCCGGAGGCCTGGGCGGGGCTCGGGGCCGTGCTCCACGCCGCCGGACGACTCCCCGAGGCGGTCGCCGCGTACCGCCGGGCCGCAACGCTTCGCCCGCAGGACCCCCGGACGCACAACAGCCTCGGCATCGTGCTCGCGAAGCTCCTCCGCTACCCCGAAGCGGAGGCCGCGTTCCGCCGGGCGATCGACTGGCAGCCGGACTACGCCAAGGCGCTCAACAACCTCGGCAACGTCCTCTCCGAGCAGGGCCGGCTCGACGACGCGGCGGAGGCGTACCGCGCCGCCGAAGGGCACGGCTACCGCGACCCGGCGCTGTGGCAGAACCTGGCGATCGTCTACTCCCGGCAGGGGCTTCTGGCCCGCGCCCGGGAGGCGTTCGAGGCCGCCGCCCGGCTCGACCCGGCCGACCCGACCGCGCAGTCGGCCCTCCTGTTCCTGCGGAACTACGACCCGGACGCCGACCCGGACGCCGTGGCGGAGGAGCACCGCCGCTGGGGCCGGACGGTGGTGCCGACGGTCCCCGCACGGCCGCCCGTCGCCGACTGCACGCCGGGCCGGCCGCTGCGGGTCGGGTACGTGTCGCCGGACTTCCGCAACCACCCGGTCGGGCGGTTCGTCGAGCCGGTGTTGGCGGCCCACGACCCGGCCGCGGTCGAGGTCGTCTGCTACGACGAGGCGCCGTTCCCGCCGGACGCGGTGACCGCCCGGCTGCGCGCGCTGTGCCCGCGCTGGCACGTCACCCGCGGCCGGTCCGACGACGAGGTCGCGGCGCTCGTCCGGGCCGACCGGATCGACGTGCTGGTGGACCTGGCGGGGCACACCGCCCACAACCGGCTCGGGGTCTTCGCCCGCCGCCCGGCCCCGGTCCAGGTGACGTACCTCGGCTACCCGAACACCACCGGGCTGACGACCGTCGACCACGTCCTCGTGGACCCGGTGACACTCCCGAAGGGCGACCCGCCGCGGTTCGTCGAGGAGCCGGTCCGGCTGGCGGGCGGGTTCAGTTGCTTCGCCCCGCGGGACGACGCCCCGCCGGTGTCGGCGCTCCCGGCCGCGGCGAACGGGTACCTGACGCTCGGCTCGACGCACGGTCTCATCAAGCTGAACGGGCGGGTGCTCGACCTGTGGGCTGAGGTCCTTCGGGCGGTCCCGGCGACCCGGCTGCGGGTCGTCCGGGACATGCTCGCCGGGGAGGCGGCCGGCCACTTCCGGAAGGAGTTCGAGGCCCGCGGCCTCGGCCCGGACCGGGTCGAGTTGGCCGCCCCGCCGACCGGCGCGGGCGAGTACCTGGGCGTGTACCGCGACCTCGACCTGACACTCGACGCCTTCCCGTGGAGCGGGCACACGACCGCGTGCGAGTCGCTGTGGATGGGCGTCCCGGTCGTCACCCTGCGGGGCAAGACGCACGCCGGCCGGATGGTCGCCAGCGTGCTGACCCACGCGGGGTTGCGGGGTTGGATCGCCGAGACGCCGGCCGACTTCGTCGGCGTCGTGCGGCGGTGGGCGGCCGACCTGCCGGGGCTGGCGGAGTTGCGGGCCGGGCTGCGGGAGCGGGTGCGGGCGTCGCGGCTGTGCGACACGGTGGGGTTCACCCGGCGGCTGGAGGAGGCCTACGGGGCGATGTGGCGAACGCGGACGCGGAACCGTCGGAACGGGTGAGGGGCGATGGCCATCGCGACGATCGGGGAGGCGCTGGCCCGGGCCGACCGGTGCCGGGCGGCAGGCGACCTCCGGCAAGCCGAGGCGATCTACCGGGCGGTGGTCGGGGCGGCCCCCGACCACGCCGCGTCGTGGCTCGCGCTGGCCGACGTCCTCAAGGCCCGGGGCGACAGCACCCCCGCGGCCGACGCCTACCGTCACGCCCTCCGCGCCGCGCCGGACGACGCGAAGGCTTACAACAGCCTCGGCATCCTGCTGGCGCGGCAGGGCGACCTGCCGGGCGCGGAGGCGAGCTTCCGGGGCGCCCTCACCCGCGAGCCGGACTACGCCAAGGCGCTCAACAACCTCGGCAACGTCCTCTCCGAGCAGGGCCGGCTCGGCGAGGCGACCGACGCTTACGTTCGGGCGTACCAGTTCGGGTTCCGCGACGCCGGGCTCCACGACAACCTGGCCCAGGTGTACCAGCGTCAGGGTGAGGCCCGGCTCGCCGAGCGCGAGTTGCAGAAGGCCCTCCGCGCCCGGCCCGACGACCCCGACCTGCTCAAGCGGCTCGGCTCCGTCCTCGTCACCCTGATCCAGTTCGAGCCCGCGGTCGCCGCCTTCCGGGCCGCCCTGCGGGTGCGGCCGGACGACGCCGACGCCCACTGGCGGCTCGGCGACGCGTACTCAGGGCAGGGGTCACTCGACCGGGCGGTCGAGGCGTTCGCCGCCGCCGCCCGACTCCGGCCCGATTCCGCCGCGTACCACCACCACCTCGGCGTCGCGCACATGCAGCGGGGCGAACTCGGCCGGGCGGCCGACTCCATTCGCCGGGCGATGGCCCTTGCCCCGGCCGACCCCGGGCCGCACTCGTCACTCCTGTTCTGCCTCTGCTACGACCCGACTGCGGACCCGGCCGAGGTGCTCGCCGAACACCGCCGCTGGGCCGAGCGGCACGCCGCCGCCCCGCCGCCGGCTCCCCACCCGAACGCCACCGACCCGGACCGGGTGCTCCGGGTCGGGTACGTGTCGCCGGACTTCCGCGGCCACCCGGTCGGCCGGTTCATCGAGCCGGCCCTCGCCGGGCACGACCCGGAACGGGTGGAGGTGTTCTGCTACGACGAGTTCGTCCGCCCGCCGGACCCGGTGACGGCCCGGCTCCGGACCCGGGTGGCGAACTGGCGGAACGTCCGCGGGCTGACCGACGCACGACTCGCCGACCTGGTGCGGCAGGACCGGATCGACGTGCTGGTGGACCTCGCCGGCCACACCGCCAGCCACCGGCTCGGCGCGTTCGCGCTGAAGCCGGCCCCGGTCCAGGTGACGTACCTGGGCTACCCGAACACCACCGGCGTGCCAGCGATCGACTACCGCCTTACGGACCCGGTCGCCGACCCGCCGGACGGCCCGGTGTACTTGACGGAACGGCCTGTCCGGCTGGCCGGCGGGTTCTGCTGCTTCGCCCCGCGGGCCGACGTCCCGCCGGTGTCGCCCCTGCCGGCGCTGGCGAACGGGTTCGTGACCTTCGGGTCCCTCCACGGGCAGAGCAAGCTGAACGAGCGCGTCATCGACCTGTGGGCGGCGGTGCTGACGGCCGTCCCGGCTGCGAAGCTGCTGTTCGCGCGGCACACGATGGCCGGCGAGGCCCGCGATCGGCTGGTCCGGATGTTCGCCGCACGCGGGGTGCCGGCCGACCGGCTCCGGTTCCGCCAACTCGCCGCCGGGTCGGCCGAGTACTGGCATGCCTACCGCGACATCGACGTCTCGCTCGACCCGTTCCCCTGGACCGGCCACACCACGTCGTGCGAGTCGCTGTGGATGGGCGTCCCGGTCGTCACCCTGCGGGGTCAGACGCACGCCGGCCGGATGGTCGCCAGCGTGCTGACCCACGCCGGCCTCCCGGACTGGGTCGCGGACACGCCGGACGAGTACGTCCGGATCGCCGCGGGCTGGGCCGGCCGGGTCTCGGACCTCTCCGCGCTGCGGTCCGGGATGCGCGACCGGCTGCGGGCCTCGCCGCTGTGCGACACGGCCGGCTACGCCCGCCGACTCGAAGACGCCTACCGTGGCATGTGGCGGGCGTGGTGCTCCAGCCGCTCGCGACCAAAGCCGGACGCCCACGCCGCGGTCGAACTGCTGGCTCAGGCCGAGCAGGCGCGGCAGGCCGGGGACTGGCCCGCCGCCGAGAGCTGCTTCCGCGAGTTGCTCGCCGCCGACCCGGGGAGCGTGGACGGCTGGACCGCGTTCGGCGACGCCTGCAAGGGGCTCAAGAAGTACGCCGACGCGGCTGCCCACTACCGCCACGCCCTCGGCCTCCGGCCGCAGGCGCCGCGGACCTGGAACAGCCTCGGCATCGTCCTCGCCGGGCAGCGGCTGTTCGCCGAGGCTGAGGCCGCGTTCCGCCGGGTCGTCGAGCTCGACCCGGACCACGCCAAGGGGTGGAACAACCTCGGCAACGCCCTGGCCGAACTCGGCCGCGCCGGCGAGGCGGTCGCGGCCTACCGGTGCGCGTTCACGCTCGGCTTCTCGGACGCGGCGCTGCACCAGAACCTCGCGGGCCTCCTGTTCCAGGCGGGCGAGTACGCGGAGGCCGAGGGGCACTTCCGGCACCTGCTGCGGCACCGCCCCGGCGATCCGCCCGCGGTCCGCCGGCTGGCCGAGGTGCTGGTCAAGCGGACGGAGTTCGACGCCGCGGCCGAGTTGCTCCGCGACCTGTGCCGCCGCCACCCGGACGACGCCGAAGCGAGGTGGCGGCTCGGCAACGTGTGGACCGAGAAGGGCGACCTCGGCGAGGCGGCCCGCTGCTACCGCGAGGCCCTGGCCCGCCACCCGGACAACCCGGCGTTCCTCCACCACCTGGGAACGGCGCTGATGATGGCCGGGCGGATCGGCGAGGCCGCCGAGACCTACCGCCGGGCGATGGCCGCGATGCCGAACAACCGGCTGTCGCACGCCTCGCTCCTGTTCGTCCTCTGCTACGACCCGGACGCCGCCCCCGAGGCCGTCTTCGAGGAGCACAAGGCATGGGGCACGAAGTACACCCCGGCCCCGGCCACACCGCTCGCGTTCCCGAACAGCCGCGACCCGGAGCGCCGGCTTCGGGTCGGGTACGTGTCGCCCGACCTCCGCGGCCACCCGGTCGGGCGGTTCATCGAGCCGGCCTTCGCCCGCCACGACCCGGGGCGGTTCGAGCTGTTCTGCTACGACGAATTCCTCCGCCCGCCGGACGCACTCACCGCCCGGCTCCAGGAGAAGGTGAGGCACTGGCGGAACGTCCGCGGCCGGTCCGACGAGGAGGTGGCGGCGCTGGTCCGGGCGGACGGCATCGACGTTCTGGTGGACCTGGCCGGCCACACCGCGAGCAACCGCCTCGGGCTGTTCGGCCACCGGGCCGCGCCGGTGCAGGCGACGTACCTCGGCTACCCGAACACGACCGGCGTGCCGGCGATGGACTACCTGATCACCGACGCGGTCGTGGACCCGGAGGACCGGCCGACGTTGATGACCGAGGCGCCCGTCCGACTCCCCGGCGGGTTCTGCTGCTTCGCCCCGCGGCTCCAGACGCCGGCCGTGGCCCCGGCCCCGGCGCTGCGGAATGGGTACGTCACGTTCGGCTGCACCCACAACCAGGCGAAGCTGAACGGCCGGGTGCTCGACCTGTGGGCCGCGGTGCTCCGGGCCGTCCCGGCGGCGAGGCTCCTCCTCGCCCGGCACACCCTGACCGACGAGGCGTGCGCCGACCTGTACGCCCAATTCGCCGCCCGCGGGGTCGGCCGCGACCGGCTGGAGGTCCGCCGCCCGGCGGCCGGCACCGGCGGCCACTGGACCGTGTACCACGAGTTCGACATCGCCCTCGACCCGTTCCCGTGGTCGGGGCACACGACGGCGTGCGAGGGGCTGTGGATGGGGGTGCCGACGGTCACCCTGCGGGGGCACGCCCACGCGGGCCGGATGGTGGCCAGCGTGCTGGCCCACGCCGGCCTCCCGGACTGGGTGGCCGACTCCCCGGAGGAGTACGTCCGCATTGCCGCGGACTGGGCCGGCCGGGTCGCCGACCTCGCCGCGCTGCGGGCCGGGCTGCGGGCGGGGCTGTTGAAGTCGCCGCTGTGCGACGAGATCGGGTTCACGCGGAACCTGGAGGCGGCCTACCGCGACATGTGGCGGGCGTGGTGCGAAGGGGGTGGGCGATGAGCGCGGGCGCGAACGGGACGCTGGCCGCCCCCCACGACGCGGCAGGGTGGGCCGCCGCCGGCCGCGACCACCAGCGTGCCGGCCGGCTCGCTGACGCGGCCGCCGCCTACCGCCGGTCGCTCGCCCTCGACCCCGGCCAGCCCCGGCTGCTCAACTCGCTCGGCGTGGTCAGCGTCCACCTCGGCCGGCCCGCCGACGCCGAGCACGCCTTCCGTGCCGCCGCCGAGGCCGATCCCGCGTCTGGGCGGGCGCTGCACAACCTCGGCAACGTTCTCGCCGAACAGGGGAAGCACGCCGACGCGGCGGACGCCTTCGAGCGGGCGGAGGGGGCCGGGTTCCGCGAGCCGAGCCTGTACGACGGGTGGGCCGCGGCGCTGTCCGCCCGGGGCCGGTTCCGCGCCGCCGAGGAGTTGCTCCAGCAGGCCGTGAGGCGGTGGCCCGACGACCCGACGCTCCTCCTCCGGCTCGGGCAGGCGCTCGCCGGGCAACTGTGCTGGGACGGGGCTACGGCCTGCCTCCGGCGGGCGGTCGAGCTCCGCCCCGCCGACCCTGAAGCTCGGAAGGCGCTGGGGTCGGTGCTCGTCCGCCTCGGCCGGCTCGACCAGGCCGAGGGGCACCTGCGCGAGGCGGTCCGCGCCCGCCCGGCGGACGCCGCGGCCGGCAACGAGTTCGCCGTCGCCCTGCTCCACCAGGGGAAGCTCGACGAGGCGACCGCCGCGCTCGACCGCGTGATCGCCGCCGACCCGGGGAACGCCGCCGCCCACTCGACGCGCCTGTACCTGCTCAACTCCGACCACCGGGTCGCGCCCGACGCGCTGCTCGCCGAGCACCGGGCCTGGGCCGCGAAGTTCGCCGCGGGCCCGCCGGCCGACCCGCAGGCCTTCCCGAACGACCGCACGCCGACCCGCCGCGTCCGCGTCGGGTACGTCTCGCCCGACTTCCGCCGACACCCGGTCGGGCGGTTCATCGAGCCCGTCCTGGCGGCGCACGACCCGGCCGCGGTCGAGGTGGTCTGCTACGACGAAGCGACCCGGTCGCCGGACGAGGTGACCGCCCGGCTCCGGCGGACGGTGCCCGTCTGGCGGGTCACCCGCGGGCTGTCGCACGACCGGTTCGCGGAGCTCGTCCGCGGGGACCGGATCGACATCCTGGTTGACCTCGCCGGGCATACCGCCGACAACCGCCTCGCCGCGTTCGCCCGCCGGCTCGCCCCGGTCCAGGTGACGTACCTGGGCTACCCGAACACCACCGGCGTTCCGGCCATCGACTACCGCCTCACGGACCCGGTCGCCGACCCGCCGGGGTGGTCGGCGTTCCTGACCGAGCAGGCCGTCCGGCTCCCCGGCGGGTTCTGTTGCCTCGCCCCCCGGGACGACGCCCCGCCGGTGTCGCCCCTGCCGGCCGCGGCGAAAGGGTTCGTCACCTTCGCCGCCCCGCACACCCTCGGGCGGCTGAACGCGGCCGTGCTCGACCTGTGGGCCGACCTCATCCGGACGGTGCCGGACGCCCGGCTGGTGGTCGCCCGCAGCACCCTCGGCGCAGGCACCCGCGACTACTTCCGGGGGCAGTTCGCCGCCCGCGGCGTCCCCGCCGACCGCGTCGAGTTGCGGCCGCTGGCGTCCGGCGAGGGCGAGTTTCTCGGCTTCTACCGGGACGTGGACGTGACGCTCGACACGTTCCCGTGGAGCGGGCACACGACGGCGTGCGAGTCGCTGTGGATGGGCGTCCCCGTCGTCACCCTGCGCGGCGACACCCACCGCGGGCGGATGGTGGCCAGCGTGCTCACCCACGCCGGGCTGGCCGACTGGGTCGCCGAGGCGCCGGCCCAGTACCTCGACCTCGCCCGCCGCTGGGCCGCCGACCGCGCCGGGCTGGCCCGGCTCCGGGCCGGGCTCCGCGACCGCCTGCGGTTCTCCGCGCTGTGCGACGCGGCCGGCTTCACCCGGCACCTGGAGGCGGCGTACCGCCGGATGTGGCAGGGCTGGTGCGCCGGAGGAACGATCCGGGAGGCGGACGGGGCACCGCCCGCGCCGGTCCCGGCCGGGCCCGTGGCGGCCGAGGCCCGTGCGCACAACCGGGAGGGGATTCGGCTCGCCGGCGAGCGCGACTTCGCCGCCGCCGAGATTCAATTCCGCCGCGCGGCCGAACTCGCCCCGTCCGACCCGAAGGCGTTTCACAACCTGGGGAACGTCCTGTCCGAACAGGGGAAGTTGGCGGAGGCGGTGGGGGCGTACCGCCGGGCCGAGGCCCTCGGCTACCGCACGGCCGCCCTCTTCGCCAGCCTCGGAGTCGCGCTCCTCCGGCTGCGGCAGTTCCCCGCGGCGGAGGCGGCGTTCCGGTCGGCCACGCAGCTGAACCCGAACGACGCGGAGTGCCAGGCGCACCACGGGACCGTCCTGCTCGAACTCAACCGCCCGCGCGAGGCGGCCGACGCCTTCCAGGCCGCGGCCCGGCTCGGCCGGCGCGACGCCGAGGTGGCCGACGGGCTCGCCCAGGCGCTCGCCAGGCTCGGCCAGTACCGCGAGGCCGTCGGCCCGGCGGCCGAGGCCGCCCGCCTCCGGCCCGACGACCCGGACGTGCTCAAGCGGCTCGGGTTCGTCATGAACAAGGTGGCCCGGTTCACCGAGTCCGTGGACGCCTACACGCGGGCCATCGCCCTCCGCCCGGCCGACGCCGACGCCCACTGGCGGCTCGGCATGGTCCACACCCGGCAGGGGTTCCTCGACCGGGCCGTCGGGCGGTGTCGGGAGGCCGTGCGGCTCCAGCCGGGCAACCCGGTCTACCACAGCGGGCTGGCGAGCGCCTTCATCCAGAACGGGGACATCAAGCCGGCGCTGGCCGGCGTCCGCGAGGCGATGCGCCTCGCACCCGCCTACGCCGAGGCGCACTCGTCGCTCCTGTTCATGCTCTGCTACGACCCGGACGCCACCCCCGGGGAGGTGTTCGAGGAGCACCTGGCGTGGGCCCGGAAGTTCGCCCCGCCGCCGGCCGTCCCGCCGGTCCACGCCAACGACCGCACCCCCGGCCGCCGGCTTCGCGTCGGCTACGTCTCGCCCGACCTCCGCAACCACCCGGTCGGCTTCTTCCTCGAACCGGTCATTCTCGCCCACGACCCGGCGGCGGTGGACCTGGTGTGCTACGACGAGTGCGTCTGGCCGCCGGACGACCTGGCCGGGCGGCTCCAGCGGAAGGTGGCCGACTGGCGCGTCAGCCGCGGGTGGTCGGACGCCGAGTTCGCGGAACAGATCCGGCGCGACCGGATCGACGTCCTCGTGGACCTCGCCGGGCACTCGGCCAGCAACCGGCTCAAGCTGTTCGCGCTGAAGCCGGCGCCGGTCCAGGCGACGTACCTCGGCTACCCGAACACGACCGGCATCCCGGCGGTGGACTACCGGCTGACGGACGCCGTCGCCGACCCGCCGGACCGGCCAGCGTACATGACCGAGACGCCGTACCGCCTGGCCGGCGGGTTCTGCGTCTTCGCCCCCCGGCCGGGCACCCCGGGGGTGAGCCCGTCGCCGGCCGCCCGGAACGGGTACGTCACGTTCGGGTCGCTCCACAACCAGGCGAAGCTGAACCCGCGCGTGCTGGACCTGTGGGCGGCGGTGCTCCGGGCGGTCCCGACGGCGGCGCTACTGTTCGTGCGCCACACCCTGACCGAAGAGGCGCGGGCCGGCCTGCGCACGGTGTTCGCCGCGCGCGGGGTGGACGCGGGCCGGCTCCGCTTCCACCAGCCGCCGGCCGGCAGCGGCGAGTACATCAAGGCCTACGCCGACGTCGACGTCCAGCTCGACCCGTTCCCGTGGTCGGGGCACACGACGGCGTGCGAGGGGCTGTGGATGGGGGTGCCGACCGTCACCCTCCGCGGACACGCGCACGCCGGCCGGATGGTGGCCAGCGTACTCACCCACGCCGGCCTCCCGGAGTGGGTGGCGGACTCGCCGGAGCACTACGTCGAGGTCGCGCGGGAGTGGGCGGCCGACGTCCCCGCCCTCGCCGGCCTGCGGGCCGGGATGCGCGACCGGCTGCGGGCGTCGCGGCTGTGCGACGTGGCCGGCTTCACCCGCCACCTGGAGGCGGCGTACCGCGACATGTGGGGGCGGTACTGTCGCGGCGGGTGACGCCTCACCGGCGGTAGGCGATCGCGTGGAGTTCGAACCGGTCGCGGCCCACCTCGACCTCGACGAGCCCGGCCTCGGCCAGCTTCTGCCGCAGCGTCCCCTCGGTGAACCCCGTCTTGTGCGCCATGTAGTGGTTCCCGGCGGCGACGCTGCGCCGAAGCCCGTAGAGCACGTCCGCCGCCGCGATCGGCCCGGCCGGCGACACGTACAGCGTGTCCTCCAATTCCCCGCGGGCGACGTGTGCCGCCACCGCCTGCAGGTCCGGGGTGAAAATGAGCGCGAACCCTCCCGGCCGGAGAACCCGGCGGAACTCGCGGAGCGCCACCGGGACCTCGTGCGCGAACAGGTGCTCCAGGTTGTGCGCGGACAGCACGCCGTCGACGCTGGCGTCCGGGACGGGGCGCATGTCGGTGATGCTGGCCACCACGTCGGGCCGCACGCGGGGGTCAACATCGAGCCGGACCTCCTGCCAGTCCGGGTCGGCGAACACGGGCACGGTCCCGCGGGCGGTGGCCGACCCGCACCCGACGTGGAGGAGCCGCTTCGGCCCCCGCCGGCACTTCAATAACATCTCGCCCTCGATCGCGGTGGTCCCGGTGAAAATCGGCCTGTCCGAGAGCTCAGCGGCATCGGAATGTCAGGTTCGACCGAAAGATGAGAATTTCCTTATTGACACTTCCCCCCTGCGCTATTCAAATTCATCTGGCAATATGGGTAGTTTAGGAAGAACTTGCCCACCGGGGTGTCTCTCGGGCCGTCCGACTCGCTGCACGGGTTGGCCCCACCGGCACTTCCGTCATACAGGATGGATCTCCTCGCGGGGATCACACGACGGCATTCCGCCCAGACCGCACACGCCGCGCCGCTGACTCCTGGCCCCCTCCTGGATTCGCATCATGGCCCGCCCAAATCGCCGCAACCGGAAGCCGAACCAGAACCAGCCCGGCCAGGAGGCGCCGTTCCGACCGCTCGTCGAGAACCTCGAGGACCGGCAGGCGCCGGCGCTCGGTATCACCGGGGCCGGGATCAACGGCACCACCCCGGACATTTCGGCCAACTTCGACGAGGGCCTCACCGAGCCGGCGAACGTCTTCGTCAACTTCACCACCGACAACGCCGGGTCGGCGAGCGTCACCGTCGCCTTCGGCGACGGTACGACGGACTCGGCGGTCATCATCGCCCCGTCCACGAACGGCATCAACCAGCAGAACTTCGCGCACGTCTACACTTTCGCCGACGACGCCCCGACCAACACGCCGTCTGACCTCTTCACCGTCTCGTTCACCGTCTCTAGTGCCGGCGGGACAGACACGACCGCCACCACCGGGACGGTCAACAACGTCGCGCCCGGCGGGCTGTCGGTGACCGGCGGCGGGGGGAGCGGGCTGGAAGGCGTCTTCGGCGTCACCCTCACCGGCACGTTCTCCGACGCCAGCAGCCTCGACACGTTCACCGTGTCGGTCGACTGGGGCGACACCACCACGTCGTCGGTCGCGGTCGGGGCCGGGGCCAACCCCCGGAGCTACTCGATCACCCACGTCTACCTGGACGACATCCCGACCGGCACCGCGGTGGACGTGAACTCGATCACCGTCCGGGTGACCGACGACGACACCGGCTCGACCAGCGGGACGACCACCGTCACCGTCAGCAACGTGGCTCCGAGCGGGGTGAGCGTCACCCCGTCGTCGACTGCGTTCGTCGAGGGCACCACCCAGACCATCACCGTCACCTTCACCGACGCCAGCAGCCTCGACACGTTCGTGGCGGGGATCGACTGGGGCGACGCGTCCGCGACCACGAGCGTGGCGCTCCCGGCCGGCACGACCAGCTTCACCGCCACCCACCTGTACGCCGACGACAGCCCCACCGCCACCGCGGTCGACGCCAACGCGATCCGCGTCACCGTGACCGACGACGACACCGGGTCGGCCAGCTCGTCGGCCGGCGTCACCGTGTCGAACGTGGCCCCCGGCGGGTTCACCTACAGCGCGGCCCCCACGCCCGTCAACGAAGGCGAGGTGTTCAGTTTGACGGTGTCGTTCACCGACGCCGGCACCCAGGACACGTTCACCGCCACCATCGGCTGGGGGGACGGCGGGACGGACACGTACACCGTCGGAGCCGGGGCGAGCCCACGCTCCTTCCTCGCCACCCACCTGTACGCCGACGACAACCCGACCGGGACGAGCTCCGACCCGTTTTCCATCAGCGTGTCGGTGGCCGACGACGACACCGGCACCGCGTCCAGTAGCCGCGCGACAGTCGTGCAGAACGTCGCCCCCGGCGGGATCGGGGTGACGGCGGGCGGGGCGTTCCTGGAGGGGAGCCCGCAGACGATCACCGTGTCGTTCACCGACCCGGGGACGCTCGACACGTTCACCGCCATCCTCAACTGGGGCGACGGGTCCCCGACCGAGAGCTTCGCGGTCGCCGCCGGGGCCAACCCGCGGACGTTCACCGCCGCCCACACCTACGCCGACGACAACCCCACGGGGACGATCAGCGACCTGTCCTCGATCTCGGTGACGGTCACCGACGACGACACCGGCAGCGCCAGCGCGTCCGCCGCCGTCACCGTCAGCAACGTGGCCCCGAGCGGGATCGCCGTGACGCCGTCGGCGACCGCCTTCAACGAGGGCACCACCCAGACGATCACCGTCACGTTCACCGACCCGGGGTCCCTGGACACGTTCGTCGCCACGATCGGCTGGGGCGACGGGAGCGCGACTCAGTCCGTCGCCCTCCCGGCCGGGACGACCAGCTTCACCGCCAGCCACCTGTACGCCGACGACAGCCCGACCGGCACCCCGTCCGACGCCACCGCGATTGGCGTCACCGTCACCGACGACGACACCGGCAGCGCGTCCGGCGGCGCCACCGTCACGGTCAGCAACGTCGCCCCGAGCGGGGTGGCGGTCACGGCGGGCGGGGCGTTCCTGGAGGGGAGCCCGGGGACGATCACCGTCACCTTCACCGACCCGGGGGCGCTGGACACGTTCAACGCGGTCGTCGGCTGGGGCGACGGGTCGAGCGACACCGTCGTCCTGCCGGCCGGCACGACCAGCTTCACCGCCGCCCACACCTACGCCGACGACAGCCCCACCAACACCAGCTCCGACCTGTCCTCGATCTCCGTGACGGTCACCGACGACGACACCGGGTCGGCCAGTTCGTCGGCAGTGGTCACGGTGTCGAACGTCGCCCCCGGCGGGATCGGGATTGCGGCAGGCGGGGTGTTCCTGGAGGGGTCGCCGCAGACGATCACCGTGTCGTTTACCGACGCCAGCAGCCTCGACACGTTCACCGCGACGGTGAGCTGGGGCGACGCCACGACCGACACCGTCACCGTCGCCGCCGGCGCCGGCTCGCGGACGTTCACCGCCAGCCACCTGTACCTCGACGACAACCCGACCGGCACCAGCTCCGACCTGGCCAGCATCAGCGTCGCCGTCCAAGACGACGACACCGGCAGTGCCAGCGCGTCCGCCGCGGTGACGGTCAGCAACGTCGCCCCGGGCGGGGTCACGGTGACGCCCTCGGCGACGACGTTCAACGAGGCCACGACCCAGACGATCACGGTGTCGTTCACCGACCCGGGGACGCTGGACACGTTCGTGGCGGTGGTGAGCTGGGGCGACGGGTCGGCGACGCAGAGCTTCGCCGTGCCGGCCGGGGCGAACCCGCGCACGTTCACCGCGTCCCACGTGTACGCCGACGACAACCCGACCGGCACCAGCTCCGACCAGAACGTCATCGCCGTCACCGTGACCGACGACGACACCGGCTCCGCGAGCGGGTCGGCCGCGGTCACCGTCAACGACGTGGCCCCGGGCGCGCTGGGGGCGGCCGTCAGCGCCGCCGGGATCACCGAGGGGACCCCGACCACGCTGACGGTGACGTTCACCGACGCCAGCAGCCTGGACACGTTCACCGCGACGGTGGACTGGGGCGACGGGTCGCCGACCCAGACGGTCGCCGTCGCGGCCGGGGCGAACCCGCGGTCGTTCACCGCCAGCCACCTGTACGTCGACGACAACCCGACCGGCACCCCGTTCGACGTCAACACGGTCAGCGTCACCGTCCGGGACGACGACACGCTCCAGGGGACGGCCGGCGTCCAGGTGACGGTCAGCAACGTCGCCCCGACGTTCAGCGGGGCCGTGGACCCGCTGTCGATCAACGAGGGCCAGACCGCCACCGTCACGGTCACGATCAACGACCCGGGCGTCCTCGACCTCTACACCGCCACCCTGAGCTGGGGCGACGGCACGACCGAGGTGGTCACGTTCGCCCACACGCCGACCACGTCGGCCACCTTCACCACGTCGTTCACCCACGTGTACGCGGACGACAACGCGTCCGGCACGCCGGCGGACCTGAACCGGATCCGCATGCAGCTGGTGGACGACGACACCGGCGCGGCCGGCCCGGCGGTCCTCGACACGATCCTGATCAACAACCTGGCTCCCGTGGTGACCGGGGCGGTCATCACCCCGGTGGTCGAGGGCGGGACGACCACGCTCACCGTGTCGTTCACCGACGCCGGGACGCTCGACACGTTCACCGCCGCCGTCAACTGGGGCGACGGGTCGAGCAACACGATCGCGGTCGGGGCCGGGGCCAACCCGCGCACCTTCAGCCTGACCCACCAGTACCTCGACGACAACCCGTCGGGCAGCCCGGTGGACAACCCCGCGGTCGCCGTGACGGTCGGCGACGACGACTCCGGGACGACGATCGCACTGGCCCAGGCGACGGTCAGCAACGCAGCCCCGGCCGCAATCGGCGTCACCCCGTCGGCCGGCACCGTCGCCGAGGGGAGCCCGGTCACGGTGACGGTGTCGTTCACCGACGCCGGAACCCAGGACACGTACACGGCAGTCATCAACTGGGGCGACGGGGCCACCGGCAGCGTCACCTTGCCGGCGGGGGCCAACCCGCACACGTTCACGGCGTCGCACGTGTACGCCGACGACAACCCGACCGGGACGAGCGCCGATGCCGCGGCCGTGACGGTGACGGTGACCGACGACGACACGGGGAGCGGCTCGGCGTCGGCCGCGGTGACGGTCTCGAACGTGGCGCCGGGCGGGGTCGGGGTGGCGGCCGGCGGGGTGTTCGCCGAGGGGTCGCCGCAGACCATCACGGTGACGTTCACCGACGCGTCGAGCCTGGACACGTTCACGGCCGCGGTCGCCTGGGGCGACGGGTCGACGGGGAGCGTGGCGCTGGCGGCCGGGGCGACGAGCTTCACGGCGTCCCACGTGTACGCCGACGACAGCCCGACGGGGACGAGCGCCGACCTGGCGTCGATCAGCGTGACGGTGGCCGACGACGACACCGGCTCGGCCAGCGCGTCGGCCGCGGTGACGGTGGCGAACGCGGCCCCGGCGGTGACGGGGCTGAGCGTCGGCCCGAACCCGGTGGCCGAGGGGAGCCCGGTGACCGTCACGGTGCTGTTCACCGACGCCGGCAGCGGACACGTTCGCCACCGCGGTCGCCTGGGTGGGGTCGAGCGGCAGCGTGGCGCTGGCGGCGGGGGCGACGAGCTTCACGGCCACCCACGTATACGCGGACGACAGCCTCGACGGGGACGATCGCCGACCTGGCGTCGATCAGCGTGACGGTGGCCGACGACGACCTGGGCAGCGCGAGCCAGACGGTGGGCGTGGTGGTGGCGAACGTGGCGCCGGGCGGGGTCGGGGTCGCGCCGCGGCCGC
Source organism: Gemmataceae bacterium (assembly GCA_046350095.1). Classification (GTDB taxonomy): domain Bacteria; phylum Planctomycetota; class Planctomycetia; order Gemmatales; family Gemmataceae; genus Urbifossiella. The sequence goes on along the minus strand of JAXMBA010000003.1, from coordinate 736,742 downwards.
CGTGGTCAACGAGGGGGCCGTCCAGACGGTGACGGTAACGTTCACCGACGCGTCGAGCCTGGACACGTTCACGGCCGCGGTCGCGTGGGGCGACGGGTCGACCGGGAGCGTGGCGCTGGCGGCCGGGACCACCAGCTTCACCGCGACCCACCTGTACGCCGACGACAACCCGTCCGGCACCAGCGCCGACCCGGCCAGCATCGGCGTGACGGTGACCGACGACGACACCGGGTCGGCCGCCGGGACGGCCACGATCACCGTGGCCAACGTGGCCCCGGCGGCCGGGGTGGCGGCGACGGCCGGGGTGACTGAGGGCGGGGCCGCGACGGTCACCGTGACGCTGTCCGACGCCGGGGCGCTCGACCCGCACACGGTCACCGTCGGGTGGGGCGACGGGTCCTCGGGGACGTTCGCCCTGGCGGCGGGGGCCACGAGCCTGACGGCCGCCCACGTGTACGCGGACGATGACCCCACCGGCACCCCGTCCGACGTGGCGGCCGTGACGGTGAGGGTGACGGACGACGACACCGGGACGGCCAGCGCGACCGCGGCCGTGACGGTCAGCAACGTGGCCCCGGGCGGGGTCGGCGTCACCCCGTCGGCCGGGACGGTCGCGGAGGGGAGCCCGGTCACGGTGACGGTGACGTTCACGGACGCGTCGAGCCTGGACACGTTCACCGCGACGGTCGCGTGGGGCGACGGGGCGACCGGGAGCGTGGCGCTGGCGGCCGGGGCGACGAGCTTCACGGCGTCCCACGTGTACGCCGACGACAGCCCGACGGGGACGAGCGCCGACCTGGCGTCGATCAGCGTGACGGTGGCCGACGACGACACCGGCACGGCCGCCGGGTCGGCCGCGGTGACGGTAGCGAACGCGGCCCCGGCGGTGACGGGGCTGAGCGTCGGCCCGAACCCGGTGGCCGAGGGGAGCCCGGTGACCGTCACGGTGCTGTTCACCGACGCCGGCAGCCTGGACACGTTCACGGCCGCGGTCGCCTGGGGCGACGGGTCGACGGGGAGCGTGGCGCTGTCGGCCGGCGCCACCAGCTTCACGGCGGCGCACGTGTACGCGGACGACAGCCCGACGGGGACGATCGCCGACCTGGCGTCGATCAGCGTGACGGTGGCCGACGACGACCTGGGCAGCGCGAGCCAGACGGTCGGGGTGGTGGTGGCGAACGTGGCGCCGGGCGGGGTCGGCGTGGCCGCGTCCGCCGCGACGGTCGTGGAGGGCGGGACGGTGACGGTGACGGTGACGTTCACCGACGCGTCGAGCCTGGACACGTTCACGGCCGCGGTCGCGTGGGGCGACGGGGCGACCGGGAGCGCGGCGCTGTCGGCCGGGGCCACGAGCTTCACGGCGTCCCACGTGTACGCGGACGACAACCCGTCGGGGACGAGCGCCGACGCGGCGTTGATCAGCGTGACGGTGACGGACGACGACACCGGGTCGGCGGCGGGTGCGGCGACGGTGACGGTCGCGAACTCCGCGCCCGTGGTGACCGCAACGCTGAACACGAACTCGGCTTCCGAGGGTGACACGGTCACCCTGACGGGCTCGTTCACCGACGCCGGCACGCAGGACACGTACACCGCGGTCGTCAGCTGGGGCGACGGCAGCCCGACCCAGAGCGTGGCGGTCGGGGCGGGGGCCAGCCCGCGGACCTTCACCCTTACCCACCTGTACGCGGACGACAGCCCGACCGGCACGCCGTCCGACCTGAACGCCGTGACGGTGACGGTGACCGACGACGACACGGGGAGCGGCTCGGCGTCGGCCGCGGTGACGGTCTCGAACGTGGCGCCGGGCGGGGTCGGGGTGGCGGCCGGCGGGGTGTTCGCCGAGGGGTCGCCGCAGACCATCACGGTGACGTTCACCGACGCGTCGAGCCTGGACACGTTCACGGCCGCGGTCGCCTGGGGCGACGGGTCGACGGGGAGCGTGGCGCTGGCGGCCGGGGCGACGAGCTTCACGGCGTCCCACGTGTACGCCGACGACAGCCCGACGGGGACGAGCGCCGACCTGGCGTCGATCAGCGTGACGGTGGCCGACGACGACACCGGCACGGCCGCCGGGTCGGCCGCGGTGACGGTAGCGAACGTGGCCCCGGTCGTGACCGGGCTAAGCGCCGGGCCGAACCCGGTGGCCGAGGGGAGCCCGGTGACCGTCACGGTGCTGTTCACCGACGCCGGCAGCCTGGACACGTTCACGGCCGCGGTCGGGTGGGGCGACGGGTCGAGCGGCACGGTCGCGCTGGCGGCGGGGGCGACGAGCTTCACGGCGGCGCACGTGTACGCGGACGACAGCCCGACGGGGACGAGCGCCGACCTGGCGTCGATCAGCGTGACGGTGGCCGACGACGACCTGGGCAGCGCGAGCCAGACGGTGGGCGTGGTGGTGGCGAACGTGGCGCGGGCGGGGTCGGCGTGACGCCGTCGGCCGCGGCCGTGGCCGAGGGCGGGACGCTCACCGTGACGGTGACGTTCACCGACGCGTCGAGCCTGGACACGTTCACGGCCGCGGTCGGGTGGGGCGACGGGTCGACCGGGAGCGCGGCGCTGTCGGCCGGGGTCCGAGCTTCACCCGCGTCGCACGTGTACGCCGACGACAACCCGTCGGGGACGAGCGCCGACGCGGCGTCGATTAGCGTGACGGTGACGGACGACGACACCGGGTCGGCCGCCGGGACGGCCACGATCACCGTGGCCAACGTGGCCCCGGCGGCCGGGGTGGCGGCGACGGCCGGGGTGACTGAGGGCGGGGCCGCGACGGTCACCGTGACGCTGTCCGACGCCGGGGCGCTCGACCCGCACACGGTCACCGTCGGGTGGGGCGACGGGTCCTCGGGGACGTTCGCCCTGGCGGCGGGGGCCACGAGCCTGACGGCCGCCCACGTGTACGCGGACGACAACCCGACCGGGACGCCGTCCGACCTGGCGAACGTCTCGGTCGCCGTGGCCGACGACGACACCGGGACGGCCAGCGCCGCCGCGGCCGTGACGGTCAGCAACGTGGCCCCGGGCGGGGTCGGCGTCACCCCGTCGGCCGGGACGGTCGCGGAGGGGAGCCCGGTCACGGTGACGGTGACGTTCACGGACGCGTCGAGCCTGGACACGTTCACCGCGACGGTCGCGTGGGGCGACGGGGCGACCGGGAGCGTGGCGCTGGCGGCCGGGGCGACGAGCTTCACGGCGTCCCACGTGTACGCCGACGACGACCCCACCGGCACGCCGAGCGACGTGTCACGGTCACCGCGGCGGTGACCGACGACGACACCGGCACGGCCAGCGGGTCGGCCACGGTCACGGTCAGCAACGCCGACCCGGTCGTGACCGGGCTGAGCGTCGGACCCAACCCGACGGCCGAAGGCGCGCCGCTGACGGTGACGGTGTCGTTCACCGACGCCGGCAGTCTGGACACGTTCACCGCCGCCGTCGCCTGGGGCGACGGGTCGAGCGACACGGTCGCGCTGGCGGCCGGGAGCACCAGCTTCACCGCGACCCACTTGTACGCCGACGACAACCCGACCGGCACCAGCGTCGACCCGGCGGCGATCACGGCCACGGTCACCGACGACGACACCGGAAGAGCCAGCCAGGGCATCAGCGTCCTGGTCGCCAACGTCGCCCCCGGCGGGGTGACGGTGACGCCTGCCACGGCCGTCGTACCCGAGGGGGCGGTTCAGACGATCACCGTGTCGTTCACCGACGCCTCCAGCCTCGACACGTTTACCGCGGTCGTCGCCTGGGGCGACGGGACGACCGAGTCGGCCGTCCTGCCGGCCGGGGCGACGAGTTTCACGGCCACCCACCTGTACGCCGACGACAACCCGACCGGCACCAGCGCCGACCCGGCGAACGTCAGCGTGACGGTGACGGACGACGACACCGGCAGCGCGAGCGCCTCGGCGCCCGCCACGGTCGCCAACACGGCCCCGGGCACGGTCGGCGTGGCCGCGTCGGCGGCCGGGGTGACGGAGGGGAGCCCGGTCACCGTGACGGTGACGTTCACCGACGCGAGCAGCCTCGACTCGTTCACCGCGACGGTGAACTGGGGCGACGGCGCGTCCGGGAGCGTGGCGCTGCCGGCCGGGGCCACCAGCTTCACGGCCAGCCACCTGTACGCCGACGACGACCCGACCGGCACGCCGAGCGACGCCGTCACGGTCACCGCGGCGGTGGCCGACGACGACACCGGCACGGCCAGCGGGTCGGCCACGGTCACGGTCAGCAACGCCGACCCGGTCATCACCCTGGCGTCGGCGCCCGGCGTGACCGAGGGCGGCGCGACCACCCTGACCGTGCTGTTCTCCGACGCGTCGAGCCTCGACACGTTCACCGCGACGGTGAGCTGGGGCGATGGCACGACCGACACGGTCGCCGTGGGGGCGGGCTCGACGAGCTTCACGGCCGCCCACGTGTATGCCGACGACGACCCCACCGGCACGAGCACGGACGCGGCGACCGTACAGGTCGCGATCGCCGACGACGACACCGGCCCCGCGTCCGCCAGCACGACCGTAACGGTCAGCAACGAAGCCCCGGTCGTGACCGGGCTGAGCGTCGGACCCAACCCGGCGGCCGAGGGCGCGCCGCTGACGCTGACCGTCAGCTTCACCGACGCCGGCAGCCTGGACACGTTCACCGCGGTCGTCGGGTGGGGCGACGGGTCGAGCGACACGGTCGCCGTCCCGGCCGGCACGACCAGCCTCACCGCGACCCACGTGTACGCCGACGACGCCCCGACGGGCACCGCCGCGGACCCGGCGGCGATCACGGTCACGGTCACCGACGACGACACCGGCAGCGCCAGCCAGGGCATCGGCGTGGTGGTCGCCAACGTGGCCCCCGGCGGTGTCGGGGTCACGTCGTCGGCCGCGACGGTGGCCGAGGGCGGCACGATCACCGTGACGGTGACGTTCACCGACGCCTCCAGCCTGGACACGTTCACCGCCGCGATCAACTGGGGCGACGGGACGAGCGAGTCGGCCGCCCTGTCTGCCGGGGCGACGAGCTTCACCGCGTCTCACGTGTACGCCGACGACAGCCCGACGGGGACGAGCTCCGACGCGGCGAGCATCGCCGTCACCCTCACCGACGACGACACCGGCAGCGCCAGCGGCTCGGCCGTGGTGACGGTCTCGAACGTCGCCCCGGTCGTCACCGGCGTCACCGTGTCGCCAACCGGCACGACCGAGGGGAGCCCGGTAACGGCGACGGTCAGCTTCTCCGACGCCGGGAGTCTGGACACGTTCACCGCGGTCGTCAACTGGGGTGACGGATCGTCCGGCACGGTCGCCGTCCCGGCCGGGACCACCAGCTTCACGGCATCCCACGTGTACGCCGACGACAACCCGACCGGGACGAGCGCCGACCCGGCGACGGTCACGGTCACGGTGGCCGACGACGACACCGGCAGCGCCAGCGGGTCGGCAACCCTGACGGTCAACAACGCCGCCCCGGCCCTGACGGGGTTGACCATCGGCTCGACGACCGAGGGCGGGTCGTCCACGCTGTCGGTCACCTTCTCCGACGCGGGCAGCCAGGACACGTTCACGGCCACGGTCGCCTGGGGCGACGGGTCCACCGGGAGCGTCGTGCTGCCGGCGGGCGCCACGAGCTTCACCGCCGCCCACGTGTACGCCGACGACAACCCGACCGGGACGAGCGCCGACGCGGTGACCGTCCAGGTCTCGCTCTCCGACGACGACACGGGGTCGGCCTCCGGAACGGCGACCCTGACCGTGAGCAACGTCGCCCCGGCGGTGACGGGCGTGGCCATCGGCTCGACCACCGAGGGGGCGCCGGCGACGCTGACGGTGAGCTTCACCGACGCCGGGAGCCTGGACACGTTCACCGCGGCGGTGGCGTGGGGCGACGGGACCACCGGGACGATTCCGGTCCCGACCGGGGCCACCAGCTTCACGGCCACCCACGTCTACGCCGACGACGACCCGACGGGCACCAGCACGGACGCCGTGAGTGTCACGGTGACGCTGACCGACGACGACACGGGGAGCGCCAGTGACACGGCCGGCCTGACGGTCAGCAACGCCGCCCCGGTCGTCACCGGCCTGAACGTCGGGCCGAACGCGGTTGTGGAGGGGAGCGCCCTGACCCTGACGGTGTCGTTCACCGACGCCGGGAGCGCGGACACGTTCTCCGCCACGGTCGGGTGGGGCGACGGCTCGACCGGTAGCTTCGCGCTGCCGGCCGGGACGACCAGCTTCACGGCCACCCACGTCTACGCCGACGACACCCCGACGGGCACCAGCGCCGACCCGGTCCAGATCAGCGTGTCGGTCGCCGACGACGACACCGGCTCGGCCTCCGGGGCGATCGTCGCCGTCGTCACCAACAGCGCGCCGGCGGTCGGCGTGACGGCTAGCCCGACGACGGTCGCCGAGGGCTCCGCGGTCACCGTTACCGTCACGCTCGCCGACGCGGGGGCGCTCGACGCCCACAGCCTCACGCTCGACTGGGGCGACGCCACGACGGCGTCGGCCGCACTTCCGGCCGGAACGACCAGCTTCACCGCGTCGCACGTGTACGCCGACGACGGGTTCAGCCCCGGGAACGGGACGGCGTCGGACCCGGTCTCGGTGAGCGTGACGGTCACCGACGACGACCTCGGGACCGGGACGGCCGGCGCCCGGGTGACGGTCGCCAACGTCGCGCCGACGGTCACCGGGCTGGCGGTGACGCCGACCCGGGTCGCCGAGGGCGGGTCCGCGACCGCGACCGGCACTCTGACCGACCCCGGCGCCCCCGACGCCCACACCGTCACCGTGGCCTGGGGCGACGGCGCGACCAGCTCGACGGCCGTTCCCGCCGGGGTGACCACGTTCTCGATCACCCACCAGTACGCCGACGACATCGGCCTCGACCTCGCGCCCCAGGCGTCGGCCGTGGTCACCGTCACGGCGACCGCCGCGGACGACGACGCCGGCACGTCGGCCCCGTTCGACACGACGGTCGAGGTGTTCAACCCCCTCCCGCCGCTCAACCTGCCGGACGTGTTCGCGGCCGGGACGGACGACGGGTCGCCGCCGCGGGTGCGGAAGTTCGACTCGGCGGGCGCCCCGGAGGGCGACGTGGCACCGGGCTTCCCGTCCGGCGCGCCGGACGGCGTCCGGGTGGCCCGGGCGGACGTGACCGGCGACGGCGTGGCGGACCTCATCGTCGGCAACGGGCCCGGCCAGGTCAGCGTCGTCAAGGTGTTCGACGGGAACACCGGGGCGGTGGTGTTCCAGACGCAGCCGTTCGAGTCCACGTTCACCGGCGGGGTCTTCGTCTCCGCCGGGGACGTGACCGGGGACGGGGTGGCCGACCTGGTCGTCACGCCCGACCTGTCCGGCGGCCCGCGGGTGATCGTCCTGCGGGGCGGTGACTTTGCCCCGGTCGCCAGCTTCTTCGGTATCGACGACCCGTCGTTCCGCGGCGGGGCCCGGGCGGCCGTCGCCGACCTGGACGGAGACGGGTTCGGGGACGTGGTGGTGGCGGCCGGGTACGGCGGCGGCCCGCGTGTCGCCGGCTACTCCGGGCGGTACCTCACCAACCCGACCGGGTCGCCGACGAACACCCCCTACGTCCGGCTGTTCGACGACTTCTTCATGTTCGAGTCGACCGTCCGGAACGGGGTGTACATCACCGCCGGGGACGTCAACGGCGACGGGTACGCGGACGTGATTGCCGGCGGCGGGCCGGACGGCGGGCCGCGGGTCCGGGTCGTGTCCGGCCGGGCGCTCACCAGCGGCAACCAGACGGTGGTGCTCGCCAACTTCTTCGCCGCCCCCGACGACCAGCGGGGCGGGGTCCGGGTCGCCGCCAAGGACCTCAACGGCGACCGCTACGCCGACCTCGTCACCGGGGCCGGCGCGGGGTACGGGACACGGATCACCTTGTTCGGCGGGTCCGCCTCGACCACGGGCGGCCCGATGATCCGGCTGTCCTCGTTCGACGCCTTCGCGAGCGATCCGAACGGGGTGTTCGTCGGCTGACCGGCGAGTCGGCACCGCCCGCGACACATCCGGCCGCGCTGCAGGGGAGTCTTGCGACCTGCGGCGCGGCCGGTGTGTTCACGGCGTGGTAGCCACACGCACCCAGCTGCTTGGCAGCTCCGGTCACCTCGACGAATGGCACTTACTTCTTGATGCCCTTAACCATCTCGCGTTTCAGTTCGGCCCGGGGCTTGTTGAACCAGCCGCAGTAGTCCTTCCGCCGCTTCTTCAGCCGCGGCTCGTACCGGTCCGGGCGGTCTGCTACCCGGTGGGCGGCGATGGCGTCGAGCAGGTCGTGGCACAGTCGCTGGCGGCCGGCGGCGTCCCGGGCGGGCCCCAGCTCCAGCAGCGGTTGGAACGCCTCCAGCGTCTGCACCGCCCCGGTGAAGCTGATCGACCGCGGCACGACGGCATTTCTCGCCGCAGCCTGGGCCATCACCGTGCGGACCAGGTTGTAGGCCAGGACGTGGGCCCACACCTCCTTGCGGACCATCTCCGGCGTCTTCCCCCGCAGCTCGCCCATCTGCATCCCCGCCTTGAGCGACCTCAAATCGAGCTCGGCGTGCCACCGCGCCCGGTACAGCTCGGCCAGCTCCGCCCGGGTCGCCTGCGCCGGGCCCAGCAGCGTCGTCGCCACGACGACCGCCCGGGTCCGGAAGCCCGGCTGCTCGACCCGGAAGCGGGCCTCCCGGACGGTGATCGCGTCGGGCAGCGCGTTGTACGTCCGCCGGTCCACCGACCGGATCGAGTTCGGCTTCGGCCACCGCACGAGGTGGTCGTCCGTGCCCAGCCGGGTTCCCTTGCGGAAGTTGGCCCGACGGTGGGCCGACAGGCGGCTGACGGTGTCCACGCCCCGCTCCTTCAGCCGGTGCATGTCGACCCACCCGGACATCAGCCGGTCCCCGAGCAGCACGTCGCCGGGGGCGAACACGTCCCACAGCCGGCGGAGCACGCTGAGCTCCCCCTAGCCCTTCCCGGCGTACCGGCTAAACCCCAGGCTCACGACCGCCCCGCACGCCAGCGAGAACACCGCCCCGAGGCGGGCGATCGGGAACCCGACGCCCGGGCTCTGGTTGTACACCTGCGGGTAGGCGGCCTGGTTCGCGCGGGTGTCGGGCATCGTCACCGTGGTCCCGTCGAACACGTACACCCGCCGCCCCTTCCGGAGCCAGCCCTTCTCGGCCTTGGAGTCAAGGCCGCGGCCGACGGAGCAGGCGGCGGTCGAGAAGAACGCCTCGGGCAACCGCCGGCGGCCGCGGTAGTAGGCCCCGGTCCGGGCCGAGCAGGGCTTGAGGCCCCGGGCGTTCAACTTATTGCAAACGAGGCAAGGCGTTGGCTTGAAACGAGTTCGCGTTCCTGGTGGACTTCAGGGTGACGAAGCCCGGAAGGAGTCCAGCCCTGGAACGCGAACTCTGGCCGTTAGTCTACCGCGCCCTGCGAGGCGCCGCACGGGAGGTGACCCAGAAGTACGTCCACTACCACCCGTGGGCGATCGCGGCCGTCCTCCTGTGGGCGGCCATCCACGACCGCCCGGTGTGCTGGGCGTGCGACCCCCGGAACTGGTCCACCACCCGCCTCCGACCGACCGAGATCCCGTCGGCCGCGACCGTCAGCCGGCGGGCCAACCGGGCCGGGTTCGCCGTCTTCCTGAACCACCTGGCCGCCTGGCTCTAGGGGGACGGGCCGTCGGCCTGGGAGCTGACGATCGACGGCAAGCCGCTCCCGGTCGGGCGGTGCTCGAAGGACCCGGACGCCCGGGGCGGGCACCTCGGGAAGGGGTACAAGCTCCACGCCATCTGGGGGGACAAGCCGCTCCCGGAGGCGTGGGCGGTGACGGCGGTGCGGCAGTACGAGGGGGCGGTCGCCGAGGAGTTGCTGACCCAGATCACCGGCAAGGGGGTGCTGTTGGGGGACGGGAACTACGAGGCCAGCCGGTTGTACGACGCGGCGGCCGCGCGGGGGTACCAGCTACTCGCCCACCCGGACCCCCAGGACACCGGGAAGGGGCACCGGTACCAGAGCCCGCACCGGACCCTCGCCCTCCGGTGGTTCCGGGAGGGGCTGGGGTGGGGGCTGTACAAGGAGCGGACGTCGATCGAGCGGATGTTCGGGAACGCCGGGTCGTTCGGGGGCGGGCTCGGGCCGCTCCCGAGCTGGGTCCGCCGGCGAGGCCGGGTGGAGCGATGGGTGTGGTGCAAGCTCGTCATCAACGCCGCACGTATCACCTACCGGCGCCAGCAGAAAGAACGTTTGCAATAAGTTGTTACCCGGGGGTTTTTGTTTGGTGATTAGCAAAATTCTAGGGCACAGTTTGGGTCGGAATGGTGGGCCGGATCATGCGGTCGTACAGGAGGTCCATCAGATGTTCCCCGCGGTGGTTGTACCGGAACTCGTACTCGGCCAGGTACAGCGGGAAGTTCCCCGGGTCCACCCCGTGGACGTGCCGGTACAGCCGCTTGGCGAAACTCCAGAACCCCTCGATCCCGTTGATGTGCGCCCGCCCCACGGCGAACGCCTCCTGGTGGTTGACCGGGACGTGCTTGCCGTGCCGCTGGACATCGTTGTAGCTGGTGAACTCGTCGGTGTAGAACACCGACCCCTTGACCGTGGCCGCCTCGATCTTGGCCATCAGGGTCTCCTTCTTGCAGTCCGGGACGGCCACCGTGTACACCCGCCCGGCCCGCTCCAGGATGCCGAACACCGCGACCTTCCCGCCCGCCCCGCGGCCCCGCTTCCCCTTCCGCTTGCCCCCGAAGTACGACTCGTCGAGCTCCAGCTCGCCGAGCAGCGGTCGCTTCTCGTCGTCGGTCACGGCCTGGAGGGTGAGGCGGAACCGGGTGTACGCGGCGTAGGCCGTCGGGTAGCTGCACCGGACCACCCGGGCGGCGTGGTGGGCGGTCGTGCGGAGGGCGAACGCGCGGAGCAACTCCCACTCCGCCTTGCGCCGGTGGTAGCTCCACTTGGCCCGACACCCGGGGCACTGCCGCTGCCGCCCGGAGCTCCCGTGGGTGGCCCGGTGGCACCACCAACAAAGCTGACCGATCAGATGCCGTTCGTACTCTTCGAGGGTCATGGCAGCAGCCTATCTGCTGCCCTAGAATTTTGCTAATCACCTTTTGATTTGCCTCTGGGGTTGCTTCCCACGGCTGCCGCCGGAACGAGCCGCGATCGAGGGAAATCGGGCGGCCGTAGGTCACGCCCGGTACGGATGTTCCTTACGAAAAGTGCACACGTAGATCCCGGTGGGTCTGGTTGCTCGTCCGTTCAAATACGACCGAGGACACGAACCCCCAGGGCTCACGCACGATGAACGGCTGACGGGATCAGGGCTTGTCGCTACACCGCGGGCGTCATCAGGTTACCCGACGCCGCTCGCCCTACCCGGTCACCCAGCTCTTCCGCACCAGCCACGTCTTCACCACCTGCGTGAGCAGGACGTACCCGAACAGGATCAGCGCGAGGAGCGGCCAGTACAGGAGTGGCAGTGGGGCGAACCCGAGCAGTGGGCCGATCGGCGAGAACGGCAGCGACGCCCCGACGAGCATCACCGCGGCCGTGGACACGAGCAGGGGCCAACTCGCCCGACTCTGCACGAACGGGATGCGGTTCGTGCGGATCACGTGGATGACCAGGGTCTGCGTCAGCAGGGACTCGACGAACCACGCCGTCTGGAGCACCGAGGCCTCCGCCGGGTCCCAGCACCCGAAGGCGTAAAGCATGACGAAGAACGTGACGTAGTCGAACACCGAACTGCACGGCCCGATGAACAGGATGTACCGGGTGATCTGGCCGACCGACCACGGCCGCGGCGCGGCCACCTGCTCCGGGTCCACGTCGTCGGTCGGGATGGCCACCTGCGACAGGTCGTACAGCAGGTTGTTCGCCAGGAGCTGGATCGGGAGCATCGGCACGTACGGCAGGAACGCGCTCGCCCCGAGGACGCTGAACATGTTCCCGAAGTTCGAACTCGCCCCCATCCGGACGTACTTCAGGATGTTGGCGAACACCTTCCGCCCTTCCCGCACCCCCTCCTCCAGCACCAGCAAATCCTTCTCCAGCAAGATCACGTCCGCCGACTCCTTGGCGATGTCGGTCGCGGTGTCCACCGAGATGCCCACGTCCGCGGCCCGCAAGGCCGGCGCGTCGTTGATGCCGTCGCCCAGGAACCCGACGACGTGCCCGGCCCCCTGCAGGCATTTGATGACCCGCTGCTTGTGGGCCGGCGACAGTCGCGCGAAGAGCGTCGTCGGGACCGCCGCCCGGGCCAACTCCGCGTCGGACATCCCCTCGACCCGACTCCCCACGAGGACGGCGTCCGTGGCGATGCCCACTTCCCGGCAGATCTTCCGGCTAACGAGTTCGTTGTCGCCCGTCAGCACCTTGACCGCGACGCCGTCCGCCTGGAGTGCGGCGATCGCGGCGCGGGCCGAGTCCTTGGGCGGGTCCAGGAACGCCACGTACCCGCGCAGCGTCAGGTCCCGCTCGTCCTCCTTCGAGTAGGTCGGGCGAGCGTCGAAGTCGCGGTACGCGACCGCGAGGACGCGGAACCCGTCGGCGCTGAGCTGGTCGAACTCCTCCTTGAGGTCGGCCCGGAGCATGGGGTTGACGGGCTGGGTCTCCCCGTCGAGCTCGAAGCTCACGCACCGCTCGTAGATCGCTTCCGGAGCGCCTTTGCAGATCAGCCGGTGCCCGCCGCCGGGCACCCGGACCACCACCGACATCATCCGGCGGGAGAAGTCGAACGGGATCTCATCGACCTTGGCGTAGCCCGCGAACGACCCGTGCGCGTGGACCTCGGCGTGGGCCAGCACGGCCCGGTCCATCAGGTTCTTCAACCCGGTCTGGAAGTGGCTGTTGAGGTACGCGAGGAGGAGCACCTCGTCGTCCTCCCTCAGCGTCACGTCGCAGTGCTTCTCCAGGATGATCCGGTCCTGGGTCAGGGTGCCGGTCTTGTCCGTACACAGGACGTCCATCGCCCCCAGGTTCTGGATCGCGTTCAGCCGCTTGACGATCACCCGCTTCCGGGACATCCCGATCGCGCCCTTGGACAGGCAGACGGCGACGATCATCGGCAGCATCTCGGGGGTCATCCCGACCGCGACCGCGGTCGCGAAGAAGAACGCCCCCGCCCAGTCCCCCTTCGTCAGCCCGTTGACGGCGAAGACGGTCGGGACCATGGCGAAGATGAAGTAGATCATCAGCCACGTGAACCGGGTCATCCCGCGGTCGAAGCTGGTCGGCGGTGGTTGCCCGACGAGGGCGGTGGAGACGCCGCCGAGGAAGGTCGCCAGCCCGGTGGCCACGACGACGGCGGCGGCGGCCCCGCTCTCGACGCTGGTGCCCAGGTAGCAGACGTTCGTCCGTTCGAGTGGCGACCGGCCGGGGGCGTCCTCCCGCGCCGCGAACTTCTCGACCGGGAACGACTCCCCGGTCAGACTCCCCTGGATGACGAACAGGTCCTTGCACGCGAGAAGTCGCACGTCGGCCGGGATCATGTCCCCGGCCGCGAGTTCGACCACGTCCCCCGGCACCAGGTCCGCGATCGGCACCTCGCGCGCCTGCCCGCCGCGGCGAACGGTGGTGTGGACGCTGATCAACGCCCGGAGCTTAGCGGCGGCGGAGTCGGCGCGGGCCTCCTGGACGAACCGCACCACCACCCCGAGGAGCACCATCAGGAGGATGACGCACCCGGAGCGGAGGTCGCCGGTGAGGAACGACGAGGCGGACAGCACGACCAGCAGAACGACGAGCGGGTTGACGAGTGCCTTAAGAAGTAGGCGGAGGCGCGGGTGGCGCTCGTCGCGGGCCACGACGTTCGGGCCGTTCTCCCGCAACCGCCGCCCGGCCTCCTCGTCCGACAGCCCGGCCGCCGACGTGCCGAACCGTTGCAGCACCGCGTCGGGCTCGGCGGCGGACGCCTCGACCAACCGGGACGAGACGTGGGCGACCGTCGCGGCCGGGTGCGGGCCGTGCGGGAGTCGCTTGGGCAGAACGGGCGTGGGCCGCGAGGGCACGGGGGCACCCCCTGATTCGTGTGGCGGCCGTTTACCACCGCCGCCTATCCCGGATGACTTACGAAACGCACCCGGTCGAGGTTCGGGAACGATTCCCGCGGTGCTTCCCCACGGCCGGGCGGCGAGTCTAGCCGGAGGTGAACCCGGTCGGGCCCGGGAACGGCCCACACGTCCGGGAGGAGGCCGTTAGAACTCTACCCCGGCCCTGCGGTAGCCTGCTCGGTACGCCTGGTGGAGACTGAGACGGCCGGGAACCGGGACGACCGTTGACAGCCCGGCGTCGCGCCGGACAATTCGCCCACAGACCGCTCACCGCCCCGAGGCCGCCATGACCCGACTCGTACCCCTCGCGCTGGCCGCACTCGCCGCCGGCGCCGGCCCCCTCGCCGCCGACCCCGGCGAGGCCCGGCTGCTCCGCTTCCCGGCGATCCACGGCGACCGCGTCGTCTTCACCTACGCCGGCGACCTGTACACCGTGCCGGCCGCCGGCGGCACCGCCCGTCGGCTCACGTCGCACCCCGGCTTCGAGATGTTCCCGCACTTCTCGCCCGACGGGTCGATGGTCGCGTTCACCGCCCAGTACGACGGCAACACCGAGGTCTTCGTCGTGGCCGCGGAGGGCGGCGAGCCGAAGCGGCTCACCTACACCGCCACGCTCGGCCGCGACGAGGTGTCCGACCGGATGGGGCCGAACAACATCGTCATGGGCTGGACGCCCGACGGGAAGAACGTCCTGTTCCGCTCGCGGATGCGCTCGTTCAACGACTTCATCGGCCAGCTCTACACCGTGCCGGTCGTCGGCGGGCTCCCCGAGCCGCTGCCGCTGCCGCGCGGCGGCTTCGCCAGCTACACCCCGGACGGCGGTCAGCTGGCGTACAACCGCATCTTCCGCGAATTCCGCACCTGGAAGCGCTACCGCGGCGGCATGTGCGACGACGTGTGGCTCTACGACTTCGCCACCAAGAAGACCGAGCAGCTGACCGACGACCCGGCGCAGGACATCCTCCCGATGGTGCTCGGCGGCAAGGTCTACTTCATTTCGGACCGCGGTAAGGAGATGCGGTTCAACCTGTACTCCGTGGACCCGAAGACGAAGCAGGTCCAGCGGCACACCGACTTCACCGAGTTCGACATCAAGTTCCCGTCGGCGGGCGAGAAGGCCGTGGTGTTCGAGAACGGCGGCTACCTGTACCGCTTCGACGCCGCATCCGCTAAGGCCGAGAAGGTGCCGGTGCGCGTCCTCGACGACCGCCTCGGCGCCCGCGGCGCCCTCACCGACGTGAGCAAGCAGATTACGGCCTACGAGATCGCGCCGGACGGCAAGCGCGTCCTGTTCGGCGCCCGCGGCGACGTGTTCACCGTGCCCACCACGGCCGGCATCACCCGCAACCTGACGCAGACGCCGGGCGTCCACGAGCGGAACCCCAAGTTCTCGCCGGACGGCAAGAGCGTCGCGTTCGTGTCCGACGCCACCGGCGAGGACGAGATTCACGTCGGCCCCGCCGACGGCAGCGCCCCCGCGAAGGCCGTGACCACCGGCGCCGACACCTACAAGTACGACCTGCTGTGGTCGCCCGACTCGAAGAAGCTCCTGTGGGGCGACAAGAAGCTGCGCCTGCAGTTCGTGGACGTGGCGACGAAGGCGGTGACGCTAGTCGATCAGGCGAAGGCGTTCGAGATCCGCGATTACGTTTGGGCACCGGACTCGAAGTGGGTCGCCTACTCGCGGCCGGAGGTGGACTCGCTCCAGAAGGTCCACCTGTTCTCGCTCGCGTCCGGCAAATCGACGCCGGTGACCGACGGGTGGTACAGCGCCGGCTCGCCGGCGTTCAGTGCCGACGGCAAGTACCTGTACCTCGTGTCGGCCCGCGACTTCAACCCGACGTACAGCCAGACCGAGTGGAACCACGCCTACCGCGACATGAACCGCCTCTACCTCCTGACGTTGGCGAAGGGGACCGCCAACCCGCTGCGGCCGCGGCTGGACGACGAACCCGCTGAGAAGAAGGAGGACAAGAAGGACGAGAAGAAAGACCCGCCGGCGGACCTCAAGATCGACCTCGACGGCCTCGGCGGTCGTGTCGTGGTTCTCCCCGGGGCGCCGGGGCAGTACCGCAGCCTGACGCCGACGGGGAACAGCCTCTACTACGTCCGCCAGTCCGCGAAGGACGCGGCGCCGCAGCTGTGCCTGCTCGACCTGGCCAGCCGCAAGGACGCGACGCTCGGCCCCGTCGGCGGCTACGAGGTGAGCGCCGACGGCAAGAAGATGCTGGTCTCGAAGGACGGCAAGTACAGCGTCATCGATCTTCCCAAGGCCGGGCCGCTGGCGGCCGGCGAGCCGCTCGACGTGTCGGGCCTCGAAGTCGATCTCGACCGCCGGGCCGAGTGGAAGCAGATGTTCCACGAGAGCTGGCGGCAGATGCGCGACTTCTTCTACGACCCCGGCCTCCACGGCGTGGACTGGGTCGCCGTCCGTAAGAAGTACGAGCCGCTGCTCGAACACGTCGCGCACCGCGCCGACCTGACCTACGTCATCGGCGAGATGATCTCGGAGCTGAACGCCGGCCACGCCTACGTCGGCGGCGGCGAGCTGCCGGCGGTCCGCCGCGTGAAGCAGGGGCTGCTCGGCGCCGAGTACCGGCGCGACGAGAAGACGGGCTTCTTCCAGATCACGCGCGTGCTGCCGGGCGAGAACTGGAACCCGAAGACGCGCTCGCCGCTGACCGAGGTCGGCGTCGACGTGAAGGCGAACGACTGGATCGTGGCCGTGAACGGCCGGCCGACGAGCGGCGTGAAGAACATCAACGAGTTGCTGGTGAACGCCGCCGGCAAGGCCGTGGTGCTGTCCGTCAGCGCGAACCCCGCCGCCGAGGGGGCGCGGCGCGTCGTGGTGACGCCGACGGACGACGAGGCGGACCTGTACTACTACGCCTGGGTGCAGGGGAACATCAAGAAGGTGTCGGACGCGACCGGCGGCGCGGTCGGCTACCTGCACGTGCCCGACATGCAGCAGGCCGGGCTGAACGAGTTCGCCAAGCACTACTACCCGCAGCTGCGGAAGCAGGCGCTGGTGATCGACGTGCGCGGCAACGGCGGCGGCAACGTGTCGCCGATGCTGATCGAGCGGCTCCGCCGCGAGGCGGCGATGATCGGCATCGCCCGCAACGCCGAGCCGACGGTGGACCCGAACGGCACGTTCGTCGGCCCGATGGCGTGCCTGCTGAACGAGTTCTCGGCGTCCGACGGCGACATCTTCCCGTACCGCTTCCGGCAGCACAAGCTGGGGCCGCTGATCGGCAAGCGGAGCTGGGGCGGCGTGGTCGGCATCCGCGGGTCGCTGCCCTTGCTCGACGGCGGCACGCTGAGCAAGCCCGAGTTCTCGCGCTACGACCTCGGCGGCAAGGAATGGATCATGGAGAACAAGGGCGTGACGCCGGACATCGTGGTGGACAACGACCCCGCGCGCGAGTTCGCCGGCGACGACCAGCAGCTGACGCGGGCGATCGAGGTTTTGCAGGCGGAGCTGCGGCGCAACCCGCCGCGGCTGCCGACCCCGCCGCCGCCGTACCCGAAGAGGTGAGCACGATCCGAACCGCCAAGACGCCAGGCAGACCGAGAGCGCGAAATCAAATCAGTGATTTCAGTGTTGCTTGGCGTCTTGGCGGTTCAAATTCGGCGCTACTCGCTCCTCCGGTAGTGGTCCGCGAGCGGGTAGCGGGCCGCGTAGGCGCCGAACGCCGCGGCCGCGGCGAAGGCGAACGCGGCGAAGAAGAACATCTGAAAGCTCAACACGCCCACCCCGGTCTGGCCGATGGCCCGGGTCACCGCGTCGTTGCGGACGGCCGCGTTCGCCAGCAGCACCCACAGGTTGCCGACCGTCACCGACAGGCTCCAGAAGGCCAGGATCGCGCCCTTCATCGGGGCCGGCGCCTGGCTGTAGGCGAACTCCAGTCCGGTCGCCGAGACCAGCACCTCGCCGAGGGTGAGCAGGGCGTAGGGAAGAACCTGCCAGGTGATCGACAGCGTGTCGCCGGCGTCGAGCGACAGCTGCAACACCCCGATGACGACCCACGACAGCCCGGAGAACGCGATCCCGGCCCCCATCCGCCGCAGCGGGGTCGGCTCGAACCCGGCCCGGCGAAGGGCGGGGTACAGGACCAGGTTGTTGAACGGGATGAGCAGCATCACCAGGAGCGGGTTCAGCGCCTGCATCTGCGCCGGCACGAACCACGCGGGCTTCGTCATCGCATTGCCCTGGAGCACCCAGGTGGACGCCTTCTGGTCGAACAAGGACCAGAACGGCGTCACCAGCGCGAACAGCACGAGGACGCGGAGCACGCTGCGGGCTCCTTCCACCGCGTCGGCGGGGTGGGCAGCCCGCGCCCGGTCGAGCTGCCACCACGTGCCGACCCCGGCGAACCCGATGGCCGCCACCAGGGCGAGGCACCACCACGGGACGACCCCGAGCAGCGGGTGCCCGCCGGCCGTCAGCGTCCGCACGAGGTCGACGAACCCGAGTACGACGCACGCGCCCGCCACAAGCGCGCCGAGGAGGGCGAGCAGCAGCCCCGGCCGGCCGGCGCCGGCCGGCCCTAGGGCGGTCAGGGCGGAGCGGACCACGCGCCCGAACGAGTCCGGGTGCGGCGGTGCCGGCGGCACGTCGACGTACAGGCGGCGACCGAGCCAGAGGATCACGGTCGAGACGAACATCAGCACGCCGGGGACCCCGAACGCGACCGCCGGGCCGAGGTCCCGGAGGAAGACGGGCATGAGGAGCGAGGCGAAGAACGAGCCGAAGTTGATGATCCAGTAGAAGGCGTCGAAGACCAGGCGGGCGAGCGACTTGTTCGACTGGTCGAACTGGTCGCCGACGAACGCCGACACGCACGGCTTGATCCCGCCCGACCCGAGGGCGACGAGGAACAGCCCGGCGTAGAACCCGGCCTTGTTTTGGAAGAAGGCGGCGAGGCAGGCCTGGCCGACGCAGTACACGAGGCTCAGGTACAGGATGGTGCGGTACTTCCCGAGGAGGCGGTCGGCGAGCCAGCCGCCAAGGAGGGGGAAGAAGTACACGCCGAGCACGAACGTGTGGAACACCTCCTTCGCCGCCGCATTCCGCTCCGCCTCGGGCACCGCCTCGACGACCGCGAAGAGGAGGGTGGAGGAGGCAAGGAACGGGGTGAGGATGTTCCGCATCCCGTAGAAGGAAAACCGCTCGCACCCCTCGTTCCCGATGATGTAGGCGATCTGCCGCGGCCAGCGGGGGCGCGGCGCGTCCGGCGGTTGCGGCTGATCGGGCGGTACAGACATGCGGAAACCCGTGGTTCGAGCACGACGCGGTTCGTGGGGAGGATAGCCGGGCGCGCGCCGGTGACCATCGCCGGTGCTTCCCATCACCGCCCGTACGACTACCGCGGCCGGGGTGTGAGGAGCGGGCGGAGGGCGTCGGCGAAGGCGTCGGCCTGGCGCAGGAACCCGAGGTCGGTCGGGTGCGACCCGTCCACCGTCCCCTCACCGTCGTCGCCGATGAGCGCGTCCCCGGGGAGGTAAAACAGGTTCCGGTCGCCCGCCGCGACGAGGGCGTCGAACGCCTTGCGGCACGCCGCCCGGCTGTCGGCGTTTCGCTTCGCGGCCGCGGGGAGTACGGCGGCGTTCGCGTAGGTGCGGTCTTCCACCAGCAGGATCGGCGTCGTTGGCTTCGCGGCGCGGAGCGCCTTCACGAACGGCACCGTCCGCTCGGCGACCTGTTGGGGGGAGAGGTTCGGGAGGCAGTCGAGGACGAACACGGCCGCGTCGAGTTCGCCGAGGAGGGCGGCGATGTCCGGGTCGAGGGTGCCGCTGCCGGAAAACCCGAGGTTGACGACAGTGCGGTCGAAGCGGCGGCCGAGGATGGCGGTGTGGACCATCCCCGGCCGCGACGCGCACCCGCCCTGGGTGATGGACGTGCCGTAGAAGACGAGCGGGGCGCGGCGGTCGGCCGGGCGCGGCTCGGCCGTCTTTAGAGCGGTCCCGTCCGGGACGCCGACCTCGACCGCTGACACCCCGTTGTACAGCGGGAGGTACAGGAGGAACTCCTTCTCGCCGGGTTCGAGCCCGGTGGCGAGTTGGGCGGTCGTGGTTTCGGCCGCCGGCCGGCCGTTCGCCACCCACCGCCACCCGGCCGGCGTGCGGACGTACAGGTCGAGTCCGCTCACCCCCGTGGCCGGCATGTGCGGCATCGCCAGGTTTTTGTTCGTCACCGTCCACCGGGCGTGGACCGTGGTCGCGGCGGTGACGAACCGGACGCACAGCCCGGTCGAGTGCCGGCTCAGCCCCCAGACCGGCGGGCGGGCTGTCTTCTCGGCGCGGGCGGGGAGGCGGTCGAACGGGGCCTTCGTGTCGGCCCAACCCTGGCCCTCCAGGCCGAGAGCGCGGACGTCGTACCAGCGGACCCCGGCGGCCGAGTCGAGCTTCCCGGTGGCGGGGTCGATGACCGGCCCGGCGGCCGGGAGTACGGCCGGAAGGGCGAGGAGCGCGAGGACGGCCAGACGGGTCATGGCAGGCGTCGTGGGGTGTTGTGGGGCGGGAGGGTGCCATGCTAACCCGGCTCCATCGCCGGGTCCAGCGGCACGGCTGCGGAGTCGTGCATCAGTGCATCAGCTTGTCGGCTACGGCCGCGCTGCGAGGATCGGCACGTCGCAGAACGTGAGCGCGGCGAGACCGTTCGCACCGCGGAGGAGTCGCGCCTGGCTCCACGCCCGGCTGTCGAGGTAGGTCACCCGCCGCGCCGCCGACGGTGCGGCGAGCGTCAGCGTCAACCGGTTCCCACTCGCGGTGCCGGAAGCCACCTTCCCCCGCTCGCCGTCGAGGTAGAACTCACTCGCCAGCGCCGCGTCCCAGCGCACCGGCTGGTCGAACTCCAGCACCACGGCGTCGCGGGCGGCGCTGTAAGTCGCGCGTAGCAGGTTCGGCGGCGTGATCGAGCCGGCCGGCCGCTTCCCGTAAAAGTCGCGCTCGACCAGCGGCGTGATGAGTCGCGCGAACTCGGCGTAGCCGGCGGCGGGGAAGTGGCAGCCGCCGGGCGGGTCGATGCCGAGCGTGGACATGACGCTCAGGTTCGCGAACGCCGTCGGCAGCTGCCGCTGCACCTCGCGGAGTTTGTTGTCCGAGCCGTTGATGCCCATCTCGCACGACCGCGGCCAGATTTGAAACACGTAGTAGTGCCGCACGTTCGGGAAGTCCTGCTTCCACGCCGCGGTGAGGTCGATGAACAGCTGGCGGTACGTTTCGTAGCCGTACCCGCCGGTCGGGCCGTCGGCGCCCTGGTCGTTCTCCCCCTGGTGCCACAGCACGGCGCGGACGCCGTGCGTGAGCCTGGCTTGCCTCACGCGCCACAGCAGGCGGCCGTAGATCGTCGCGGGGTCTTCGGGCGCGGCGGCGTTCCGCTGGTGCTGGTCGATCCGCGTGCCGCCGACCGCGCCGTTGAGGACACACACCGGCACCTTGTGCTCCTCGACCAGCCGGCGGGCGAACTCCATCCCCCAGTAGCCGATCTGGAATTTGTCGCCGTCGCGGCTGCGGTGGACGGCGGAACCCCATGCGGCGACCGCCTTCGGGTTCCCGGACATGGTGCCGTACGTGCGAATCCAGTCGCTGCGGAACGCGGGGTCGTCCTTGCCGAAGTCGGTGGCGACGGCGTTCGACTGGCCGGTGATGACGTACGCGTCGCCGCACACGAGGTTGCCCACGGTGCGTCGCACGGTGTCGCGCCCGCCGGCGGTCGTGCCGAACTCCACCTTGTACTTCACCAGCCCCGCCTTGAGCCGGGTCGAGAGCGCGTAAGACCCGTCGGCCGCGGGCGCGGTGGTCTCGGTCTTCACGAGTCGGTCGTCGGCGTACAGCTTCAGAAACACCGCGTCGGCAGGCGCGTCGAGCGTGCCGTTGTAGTGCAGGGTGCCGTCGCCGCCGTCGTCGCGGGCGTAGAACTGGTTCTCCTCGGGCTGCTCGTTCATGTCGGGCTGGCGCCGCACCCACGGGTCGCTCGCGGGTTCGCGGACGGCGATCGTGACCGCGCGCGTCGTCGGCGCGCCGCCGTTGCTTGCCGTGGCCGTGACCGTGAGCGGGCCGCTGTTCTGGGCGCGGCGGAGGATTAGCTTCCCGGGTACCACCTCCTTGATGACGGCGATGTCGCCGGCGCTCCAGGAAAGAGTCACGTCGCCGGCGCCGGCCGCCCGCAGGGCGTCGAGATTGGTCACTTCGGCGACCACTTCCACTGGCGCGCGCCCGTCCCACGTCGCCGGTGCCTGCAAGGTGATGACGGGTTCCGGGATCGCCTCGCGGATCGTGACGGGGATGTCCTTCGTCTTCACCCCGTCGGGGTAGACCGCCCGAAGCTGCAGCGTCGCGGCCTGGTCGCCGACGACGCGGCCGGCGTCGAGCGTGAACGCGAAGCGGTCGGTGGCGACAACCTGCTCGCGGTCGCCGCGGCGGAGCACCCAGTACAGCTTCTCCGCGCCGCCGGCCTCGGCGCGCACGGTCGCGGTGCCGCCCTCGGCGACGGTCAGTGCCGCGGGCATGACGGCGAATTCCCGCCCCGGCCGCACCAGCGGGCCGACGAGCGTCTGGAACGGCTTTTGGTTCTCGTACTGGAGGCGCACCCAGTCGGCGGAGCGGGCCACCTTCGACACGCGCACCTCGTCCAGGTCGCCGACGAAGGTGTAGTTGTCGTACCAGCCGCCGAGCCACAGCCGGGCTGGGGTCTTGAGCGCGAGCGGCGCTGCCTTCGATGTCGCCGCCGTGTCGAGGACGCCGTTCACGTACAGGCGGGCGTTCCCATTCTCGTAGGTGTGGACGACGTGGACCCACTCCCCGAGCGGCACCGCCTTCTTGCCGACGATGTTCGCGTCCGAGAAGTAGCAGTCGGTCTGCACGTGCGGCGGGCTGCGGTACTGCACCACCACCTTCCCCTGCGCGTGCTCGTTCCCCCACCCGACGACGACCGAGTTCGGCACCCTGGCGCGGAACCAGGCCTCGGTGCTGTGCGGACTCGACCCCGTGGGGAAGTCGGCGATCTTGTCGCCGCCGAACACGCCCTTGCGGCCGGGGAAGTGGCGCGCCGGGCCGACGACGCCGGCCGCCGGCGCGGTGCCGGTGTCCTTGGCCGCCGCGGCGCCGACCGCGTCTCGGACCGGGCCGGCCATGTGCCAGACGCCGAGAAACCCGTTCGACGCGTTGAACACGGCCCTCGCGTCAGACGCGCTGCGGGCGTCGGCGTTCCCCCAGTACAGTTTCAACTGCTGGCGCGCGTTGCCGGTGACGTGCGGCACCCGCACCCACACCGCCGCCTCGCCGCGGACCGCGTCCCACTCCTCGATCTCGAACGCGAGCGCGGTGCCGTCGGTGGTGGCGACGCGGAGGTCGGCGCCGTCCGGCTTCGCCTCGGCGAACGGGAAGGAGTCGCGGTGGAGGCGGACGACGAGCGGGAAGTCGGTGACACTCGCGGCGGCGTCGAGGTTGGCCCCGTCGGGCGTGGTGAGCACGACGACGGTGCCGGAGTGCCGCCACGCGGCGTAGTCCGCGGGGGCGGCGCCGGCGACCGACGTGAGGAGGACGGCGACGCTGAGGGCGGGGGCGGTCATGGGCGAGATCCGGCGAAGGAGCAGGGGCGTGAGCCGAGTGTACGCGAGTGGGCCGACCGGGTCCAACGAACCCCGTCAGCGCCGCCGGAGGGCGTCGATCTTCTCCTGAAGCCGCGCCGCGTCCGCCTCGGCAGTCCCGAGCGGCTCCGGCGCTACGGTCTTCTCGCGGGTGTATCCGGTGTGCCGCATCCACGCCGCCGACCGCAGCGCCCGCTTCTGCTCCACCAGCCGGTACAGCGGGTCGGCCTTGATCGCCGCCAGCGGCTCGTCCGCCGCCTTGACCCCGAGCGCGGCCAGGATCGTCCGCGCCACCAGCAGGTGCCCGTCGTCGCCGAAGTGGACCTTGTCCTTCGAGTACGGCTCGGCGCGGGCGTCGCGGGCCTTCCGCATCGCCGCGTGCAGGTCGATCAAACGCACGCCAGGCGTCTTCAGCGTCGCCTCCCAGCGCGCGTACTCGGTCAGGACCGCGTCGTAGTTGAACTCGCCCGCCTTCGGGGTGAAGTCGTAGATCGGCGGCGTGACGAGGTAGACCTGCTTCACGCCGGCGGCGCGGCACTGCTCGACGAGGCGCGTGACCCCCTTCTGGAAGGCCGCGGTGCGGTCCTTGTCGAGCGGGAGGTAGATGCCGTCGTTCATGCCGTAGCAGGCGAACACCACGTCCGGCCGGGCCTTCTCCAGCACGCGGCCGAGCCGCTCGAACAGGCACGGCCGGGGGAACGCCCCGCCGGCGTGGCCGTCCTCGCTCAGCCCCGACAGCGTCTCGCTCGCCAGCCCGAGTCCCAGGACGTCGAAGGACTTCTCGGGGTACAGCTTTTCCAGGTAGTAGGTCGTGAGGCCGACGTACCCGCCGGCCTGGGTGTTACTGTCGCCGAGGAACACCACCCGCTTCCCGGCGAGCGCGTCCACGTCCTGGGCCGAGACGGACGCCGCGGAGATCAGGGCGGCGACGACCGCGAGTGCGAGGCGGATCATGAGGTGCCCTCGTGCGATGCTGTGTGCCGGTGCTTAACGTAGGCCGCTTTCCGGCGCCGGTCTTCACTTGCCCCGGCCCCGCGGGTGAGGGACAATACCACTCCTACCCGCCGGCCCGCCTCCTCCGCCTCCGGCCCGACATGACCCGCACCACCCTCGCGCTCGCAGCCGCGGCGCTCCTCACCAGCCCCGTTGCCGCGCAACAGCCGAGAGTGCCGGCGTTCAACGCCGACGTCCGCCCCATCCTCAAGGCCTACTGCACCGACTGCCACGGCGAGGCCGAAAAGCTCAAGGGTGGCCTCGACCTCCGCCTCCGCCGCCTCACCGTCGTGGGCGGCGCGTCCGGCCCCGCCGTTGTCCCCGGGAAGGCCGCCGAGAGTTTGCTGATCGAGCGCGTCACGAGCGGCGACATGCCGCCGGGGAAGAAGAAGCTCAGCGCTGCCGAGATCGACGTCCTCCGCCGCTGGGTCGCCGGCGGCGCCGCCGTCGAGGGGCCGGAACCCGACAAGCTCGCCCCCGGGCTGGCCATCGCTCCCGAGGACCGCGCGTGGTGGGCGTTCCAGCCGGTGAAGCAGCCGGTAGCCCCCGCGGCCGGGCATCCGATCGACGCGTTCGTGCTGGCGAAGCTCCGCGAGAAGGGGCTCGGTTTCAACCGCCCGGCCGACCGGGTCGCGCTGCTGCGCCGCGTCACATTCGACCTCGTCGGCCTGCCGCCGACGCCGGAAGAGGCCGAGACGTTCGCCGCCGACCCGGACCCGCTCGCCTACGAGAAGGTAGTGGACCGCCTGCTGGCGCGACCGGAGTACGGCGAGCGCTGGGGGCGGCACTGGCTCGACGTGGCCGGGTACGCCGACTCCGAGGGCGGCTCGCCCGACGACCCGGTACGCTCGAACGCCTGGAAGTACCGCGACTACGTCGTCCGCGCGTTCAACGCCGACAAGCCGTTCGACCGCTTCGTGCGCGAGCAACTCGCCGGCGACGAGTTGGTCCGCCCGCCGTACACGAACCTGGCACCGGCCGACCTCGACGCGCTGATCGCCACCGGCTTCCTCCGCATGGCGCCGGACGGCACCGGCGCCGCCGGCGCCGACCAGAAGGTCGCCCGCAACGCCGTCCTCACGGACACCGTGAAGATTACCGCCAGTGCGTTCCTCGGCCTGACGGTCGGCTGCGCCGAGTGCCACAACCACCGCTACGACCCGATCCCGCAGACCGACTTCTACCGCCTCCGCGCCGCGTTCGAGCCGGGGTTCGATCTGACGGCGTGGAAGGCGCCGGCGGCGCGGCAGGTGTCGCTGTACACGCCCGACGAGCGGGCGATGGCGGCGGCGATCGAGGTGGAAGCCGGCGTGATCGAGAAGGCGCGGCTGGCGAAGCAGGCCGAATTGATCGCGGCGACGTTCGAGAAGGAGCTGGCCAAGCTGCCCGAGGAACGTCGGGCCGCGGCCCGGGCCGCACGCGACACGCCCGATGCCAAGCGGACGCCGGCGCAGAAGAAGCTGATGCAGGAGCACCCGAGTCTGAACGTGTCGCCCGGGTCGCTGTACCTGTACGACGCGAAGGCGGCGGACGTGCTCAAGAAGATGGCCGAGGGCGCCGCCGAGATGCGGAAGAAGAAGCCGGTCGAAGAATTCGTCCGGGCGCTGACTGAGGTGCCGGGGAAGGTGCCGCCGACGGTGCTGTTCCACCGCGGCGACGTGGAGCAACCGAAGGGCGTAGTGCCGCCCGGCGGGCTCGCCGTGCTCGACGACGCACTGCCGCTGGTGGTGGCGAAGGCGCCCGGCGGTACGAGCGGCCGGCGGCTGGCGCTGGCGAACTGGCTGACGGACCCGCGCCACCCGCTGACGGCGCGGGTGTTCGTTAACCGCGTGTGGATGCACCACTTCGGCCGCGGGCTGGTCGGCTCGCCCGGCGACTTCGGCCGCCTCGGCGAGCGCCCGACGCACCCCGAACTCCTCGACTGGCTCGCTGCCGACTTCGTCGCCAACGGCTGGGGGGTGAAGCGCCTGCACCGCCTCGTCGTCACGTCCGCCGTCTACCGGCAGTCGTCGGTGCGCGACGCAAAAGCCGACGCAATCGACCCCGACAACCGCCTGCTCGGCCGCTACCCGCTCCGACGGCTCGACGCCGAGGCGGTCCGCGACGCGACGCTGGCGACGAGTGGGAAGCTGAACCTCAAGCGCTCCGGCCCGCCGGTGCCGGTGATGGAGGACGACGCGGGGCTGGTGGTGATCGGCCGGGCGAACCGCGACGGCGCCGGGTACAAGCTCGGGGACGAGGCGGTAGCGGCGGGCGAGGAGTTTCGCCGCAGCGTGTACGTGCAGGTGCGGCGGTCGCGGCCGCTGGCGGTGCTGGCGGCGTTCGACCCGGCGACGACCGAGCCGAACTGCGAGGCGCGACCGAGTTCGACCGCAACCCCGCAGGCGCTGATGCTGCTGAACGGCGAGTTCGCCGCCGCCCAGGCCGAGGCGTTTGCCGCGCGTGTCCGCCGTGAAGCCGGCGCGGACCCCGCCGCGCAGGTGGTACGCGCGTGGAAACTGGCGTACCTCCGAGCGCCGACCGAGGGCGAGGCGGCGGCGGCGCGGTCGTTCCTGCGCGGTGCGGCGGAGGCGTTCGCGGCACAGCCGGCGCCACCCACGCCGCCGAAGAAGGGGAACGCCCCGCTCCCGGAGCCGCCGACGCCCGAGGCACGGGCGCTGGCGGCGTTCTGCCAGGCCCTGCTCGCGAGCAACCGGTTCCTGTACGTGGAGTGACGACCATGCTCACCCGCCGCGCCCTCCTTCGCGACGCCACGTTCGGCATCGGCTCTGTCGCGCTCGCGCAGCTACTGCGCGACGACTGCCTCCTTGCGCAGCCGCCGAAGCCCGAGCTGGAACGCCCGCACTTCGACCTCCGCCCGAAGCCGCCGCACCACGCCCCGAAGGCGCGGGCCATGATCTCCCTGTTCATGCAGGGCGGGCCGAGCCACATGGACCTCCTCGACCCGAAGCCGCGGCTGAACCAGCTCGACGGCAAGCCGTTCCCCGGCACGGTGAAGTACGACAACGCCGCGCAGGCCAGCTCGAAGGTGCTCGGCTCGCCGTGGCGCTTTACGAAGCACGGCCGCGCCGGCCTCGACGTGTCCGAGTTGCTGCCGCACACCGCCCGCGTCGCCGACGACCTGTGTGTCGTGCGGTCGATGCACACCGGCGTGAACAACCACGTCCAGGGGATCCACGCGCTGAACACCGGCCGCATCGTCTCGGGCCACCCCGTCGTCGGCAGCTGGGTGTGTTACGGCCTCGGGTCGGAGTCGCAGGAGCTGCCGGCGTTCGTCGCGCTCCCCGACCCGGCCAGCCTGCCGGTGAGCGGCGTCGAGCACTGGGCGAACGGCTGGCTGCCGTCGCTCTTCCAGGGGACGGTGGCCCGGCCGCGCGAGCCGCGCATCCCGAACCTCGACCCGCCGCCGCACCTCGCCGGCCGCCCGCAGGCCGAGCTCCTCCGCTACCTCGACGAGCTGAACCGCGCCCACCTCGCCGAGCACCCCGGCGAGCTCGACCTCGACGCCCGCATCGCCGGCTACGGCCTCGCCGCCCGGATGCAGACGGCCGCCCGCGAGGCGATGGACCTGAGCCGCGAGTCGGCCCGCACGAAGGCCATGTACGGCATGGACGACCCGGCGAGCGCCGAGTACGGCGCCCGCTGCCTGATCGCCCGCCGGCTCGTCGAGCGCGGCGTGCGCTTCGTGCAGGTGTTCACGTCGAACCAGGCGTGGGACAGCCACGGGTCGATCCGTACGGCGCTGCCGGCGGTGTGCCGCAAGACGGACCAGCCGTGCGCCGCGCTGGTGAGCGACCTGAAGCAGCGCGGGCTGCTCGACAGCACGCTCGTGGCGTGGGGCGGTGAGATGGGCCGGCTGCCGGTGGTGCAGAACGACGCCGGCGCCGCGCGGGTGGGGCGCGACCACAACACCTACGGGTTCACGTGGTGGTTCGCCGGCGGCGGGTTCAAGGCCGGCACGGTGTACGGCGCGACCGACGAGTTCGGCCACCACGCGGTCGTGAACCCGGTGTCGCAGCACGACCTGCACGCGACGCTGCTCCACGTCTTCGGCCTCGACGCGAAGCGCCTGGTGTACCGCCGCGGCACGACCGAGTTGACGCTCCTGAACGGGCAGGAGGGCCGCGTGGTGTCGGAGTTGCTCGCGTAGCGCCGCGGCTTCACCGCGCCGGGGCGAGCTTCCGGTCGGTCGCCACCCCCGCGCGGGCCGGTCAGTCTTTGCCGCCGCCCCCCGGGACGAATTTCTGCTCGGCGAGCCACGCCAGCGACCGGGCCTGCCAGGCGTCCCACATCGGCCCCTTGTACCCGTTCAGCCCGTGCCCGCCGGACGGCAGCTCGAGGTACTCGGCCGGCACTTTCGCGGCGCGGAGCGCGTCGTACAGCATCCGGCTGTTGTCCGGCGACACCACCTTGTCGTCCTTCGGGTGGGTCAGAAACGTCGGCGGCGTCTTCGG
The DNA here is from genome assembly GCA_046350095.1 of Gemmataceae bacterium. Classification (GTDB taxonomy): domain Bacteria; phylum Planctomycetota; class Planctomycetia; order Gemmatales; family Gemmataceae; genus Urbifossiella. The sequence goes on along the minus strand of JAXMBA010000003.1, from coordinate 707,646 downwards.
CGTCACCTGCGTCTCGTTCGAAAACAGGGCCACCAGCTTCTCGTCTGGCTGTTTCCCGAGCAGGTTCGCCCGCGACCCGCCGTGCCCCTTCGGCCCCATCGACACGACCGGGTACACCAGCACCACGAAGTCGGGCCGACTGCTCTGCTTCCCCACGGCGTCGGCGGCGGCTGGGTCGCCGGCGTCGAAGTGCGTGCCGGCGGTGGAGGCAAGGTGCCCCCCGGCCGAGAAGCCGATGATGCCGACCTTCGCGGGGTCGACCCCCCACGCCGCCGCGTTCGCGCGGGTGGTCCGGATGGCCCGCTGGGCGTCGAGCAGCGGCACGAACGGCCGGCCCTTCGGCAACCGGTACTCCAGCACCACGCCGGTGACGCCGTGCTTGTTCAGCCAGGCCGCGATGCCGTGCCCCTCGGCACCGGTCACCAGCCCGCCGTACCCGCCGCCGGGGCAGATGACGACGGCGGCGCCGTTAGCCTTCTCCGGCCGGTGGACGGTGACGAAGGCGTCGGCCGCCTCGAACGTGCCGTCGCCCTGCGGGGCCTTCCCGCCCCACAGCTTGACTCGCTCGGCCTTCGCCGGCGGGTCGGCGGCCCGGCCCCCCACGGCGACCGTGAGCAGGGTGACGGCCGAGAACAGGAGCAGGGCGCCACGCATGACTTCCCTCCCGCCAGACGGGCCGGCACGCGACGGGCCGGCGCTCCCGGCCTAGCTTCGGCCCGTCGCGCCGTTCGGTCAAGGGGCCGCCGGCCGCGTAAGCCGGCGCCGCGGCGGGGGTATTCCCGCTACCCTGCTATCGTCGCCCCCGTGACACGAGGACACGTGATGGAGTTCCGCCAGCTCGGCCGCTCGGGGTTCAAGGTGCCGGCCCTCACGCTCGGCACCGGCACGTTCGGCGGCGGCAACGAGTTCTTCAAGGCGTGGGGCGACACCGACGCGAAGGGCGCCGCCCGCCTCGTGGACGTCTGCCTCGACGCCGGCCTCACCATGTTCGACTCGGCCGACATCTACTCGAACGGGCTCGCCGAGGAGGTGCTCGGCGCCGCCATCAAGGGTCGCCGTGAGAAGGTGCTGATCTCCACCAAGGCGACGTTCCGCTTCGGCGACGGGCCGAACGACGTGGGGTCGTCGCGGTTCCACCTGACCCGCGCCGTCGAGGGCGCCTTGCGGCGGCTCGGCACCGACTACATCGACCTGTTCCAGCTCCACGGGTTCGACGCCACGACCCCTGTCGAGGAGACGCTGGCTACGCTCGACGGGCTGGTGAAGGCCGGGAAAATCCGCTACGTCGGGTGCTCGAACTTCAGCGGCTGGCACCTGATGAAGTCGCTCGCCGTCAGCGACCGGTACGGGTGGGCGCGGTACGTCGCCCACCAGGCGTACTACTCGCTGGTGGGCCGCGACTACGAGTGGGAGTTGATGCCGCTCGGGCTCGACCAGGGCGTCGGGTGCGTGGTGTGGAGCCCGCTCGGCTGGGGCCGCCTCACCGGCAAGGTCCGCCGCGGCCAGCCGCTGCCCAGGACGAGCCGGCTGAACTCGCAGGTGAGCAACGAGAAGGGGCCGCCGGTCGCGGACGAGCACGTCTACACGGTCGTGGACGCCCTCGACGCGGTCGCGGCCGAGACCGGCCGGACGGTGCCGCAGGTCGCACTCAACTGGCTGCTGCGCCGGCCGACCGTCTCGACGGTCGTCATCGGGGCGCGCGACGAGGCGCAGCTGCGTGACAACCTCGGGGCTGTCGGATGGGCGCTGACTCCAGAGCAGGTGGCGAAGCTGGACGCGGCCAGCGCGGTCACCCTGGCGTACCCGTACTGGCACCAGCGCGGGTTCGCCGAACGGAACCCGCCGCCGGTCGCGTGACCCGTGCCTCACCGGTGTTGCAGGACGGGTCGAGCCGCGGACGGTGTCGCGGGTACGCGGTCGGCGAACAGGGTGCGAGCGAGCACGCTCGGGGCCAGCAAACTCAGCGGGCTGCGGACCAGGTGGACGACCTCCACGAACCGACGCCGGACGACGGGGTCGCGCGCCGCCAGGGCGGTCACGTGGTCGAGGTACCGGTGAGCCAGCCGCACTACCAGACCGGGCGGCGGCCCCTCGGCCTCGGCGAACCGGTAGTCCTCCCCGGTCGCCAGCAGCCAGGGCCGGGTGTTCGCCTTCGCCAGCCGGCGCTGGAACCGGGCGGCCAGTCCCTCAACCCCCGGCCGGGCCGTACCCTGGCACCGGTCGAGCACTTCGGCCCCGACCGCGGCCGCCGACATGCCCTGCCCGTACACGGGGTTGAACGCGCAGGCCGCGTCCCCCATCACCAGCAGCCCCTCCGGGCGGTGCGTTAGTTCCTCGTAGTGTCGGACGCGGTTCTCGCTCGTTTTCGTCCCGACGATCGGTGACAGCGGCTCGGCCGCCTCGAGCGCCGCCGCGAACCGCGGGTCGGGGAGGCTCCGGGAGAACTCCCGGAACCCGGCCTCGTCGGTCGGCGGGTGGTCCTTCCCGCCGCCGGCCAGTGTCACCACCCAGCGGCCGCCCTCGACCGGGGCGATCACCCCGCCGCGGCGGCGGTGCGGCGGTGCGGCCTGGACGTGCAGCGCCGACCAGTCAGTCCACCCGGCCGGGCGCTTCACCAGCCGGCTGGCGTAGCCAAGGAAGCCGTTCACCACCGTCTCCCGCGGCCGGGGGAAGCCGAGTGCTTCGAGCAGCTGCGGCGTCCGTGAGCCGCGGCCGGAGGCGTCCACGACCACATCCGCGGCCAACTCCTCCGCGGGCCGGCCGGGGCCGTCGCGCTGGTCGAGCACCACGCCGACGACGCGCCGGCCGGCCGGGTCGAGCCGGTACGCGGCGACCGACACCCCGTCGCGGACCTCGACACCGGGGTGGGCCAGGGTGCGCGTGCGGACGCCCCACTCGATCAGGTCGCGGGTCGCCCCGAGAAACCGCAGGCCGGACCGGAAGCGCGTCGTGGCCGGCCCGGCCGGCGAGTACCACTCCACGTCGCCGACCGCGTCGTAGTCCTCCGCCCCGGCCGCGACGAGGTCGGTGACGAAGCCGGGGTACAGGCGCTCGATCACCCGCCGGCCGGCGGTGAGCAGGACGTGAATGTGACGGGCCTGCGGGGTTCCCTTGCGGGCGTCGGGGCCGGCCGGCAAGTGGTCGCGCTCCAGGATCGTCACACGGCGGTACTGGGCGGCGAGCACGCGGGCGGCGAGCAGGCCGGCGACACTGCCGCCGATGACGACGGCGTGGTTTCCGAGTCGGGCGGGCATGGCGGTCCTCCGGTCAGTTTCGGGTTCGACACCCGATCAGCGGGCCGGGGCGGCCGGGCCTGACACGAAAATCGCCTCACGCCGGCGCGGGGCCGCGGAACAGCACCGCCTTGGCGTAGGTCCAGTACCACATCACCGCCGCGGCCGCGATCCCGTACAGGTACGGGCCGGATTCCGGGTACCAGATGGCGAACGGGATTAGAGCTAGAACCGCAATCCCGATCGGGAAGAACCGGCTCCAGTTGGTCGAACCGAGGACGAACATCCCCATCCCGGCCACGATCAGTTGTGTCGGATAGGTCATCAGGATGACCCGGGCGTGGACCTCGGTTGACAGCGGCACGTACCCGACGGTCATGGCCACGAGACCGACGATTCCCCCGAAGCCGATGATCAGCGAGTGGCGCTCCGTCGGCGGCAGCTGGCGGAAGCGGCGAAGCATGTACCACCACAGAATCAAGCTCAGCACCACCGCCGCCGCCATGTGGACGACCCACACCACGGCCGCCGTCCGATCGGCTTCGATCAGCCCGACAACCGCCGCGTTCACCACCAGCGTGACGACCCCGAACCACGCCGTGACCGGCCAGGAGTAGTGCGGGTGCGGGTCGGGGCGGGTGCGGGCGAGCTGGCGGAGCCAGTCCCAGAAGCCCGGCGGCCGCGCGACCACCGGCTCCCCGCGGGCGTACCGCTCCAGGTCGGCGGCCAGCTCGTCGGCCCCGGCGTACCGGTCGCCCGCGTCCTTCTCCAGGCACTTCAGGCACACCGCCTCCAGGTCGCGGTCCACGGCCGGGTTCAGCTCCCGGGGCGGCGTCAGCGTCTCGGTCTGGAGCCGCTTCGAGATCGCCCACAGGTTGTCGGTTCCGAACGGCGGGCGGCCCGTAAGGCGCTCGTACAGCACCGCCCCGAGAGCCCACACGTCGGCCGCGACGGTCAGCCGCGGCACGCACCGCGCCTGCTCCGGGGCCATGTACGCCGGGGTGCCGACCGGGTTGCACTGGCCGGTCTGGGTAGCCGCCGGGTCGAGCCGGCGGGCGATGCCGAAGTCGGCGACGAACGGCTCCCCGGCCGCGTCCACCAGGATGTTCCCCGGCTTGAGGTCGCGGTGGAGGATCCCCTGCTCGTGGGCGAAGTGGACGGCCCGGGCGACCTTTGCCACGAGCACCGCGGTCGCCCGCGGCGGGTCGGCCGGCCGCGCCGCCAGGCTCGTCCCGTCCACCCACCGCATCGCCAGGTAGGGCCGGCCGCCAGCTTCGCCGACGCCGTACACGGTGACGACGTTCGGGTGCGCCAGGCTCGCCGCCGCCTCGGCCTCGAACTGGAACCGTGCCAGCTCCCGCGGGCCGGCGAAGTCGCCGGGGCGGACGGTCTTGATCGCCTCCACGCGGTCCAGCGCCAGGTTCCGGGCCTTGTACACCACGCCCATCCCGCCGCGGCCGATCGGCTCCAACGGTCCGTAGCCCGGCAGCATCGGCGCCGGCTCGTCGGCGGCCGGCGGGTCGCCGTACCCGGCGGTGTCGGCCGTGGGGTCGGACGCCGGGACGAGCAGCTCCGCCATCTTGCGGAGCGCCGCGATCCTCCGCTCCAGTGCGGGGATGAGATCGGGGCGGGCGGCGCAGATCTCCGCCGGCGTCGGGTCGCGGCCGTTGGCCGTCTCCCATTCCCAGGCGTGGAGGAGGGAGTCGAGTGCGCCGTTGTTGTTGGTCACGAATCGCCTCCGGGGTGGGGTCAGGTGGGGAGTTCGCCGCCGAGTTGTTCGACCAACCGCTCGCAGGCCGCCGCCCACCACCGGTACACGGTCCGCTCGGACACGCCGAGCAGCAGCGCGGCCTCGGCGCGGGTGTGGCCGTTGTAGAAGAGGAGGCCGAACGCCTCGCGCTCCTCCGCCGGCAGGGCGTCGGCGGCGGCGTGGAACCGCGCCCAGAGTTCGAGCCCGGCGGGGTCGTCACCGCCGCCCGTCCCCCAGTCGCCGGTCTCCGGGTCCGGAACCGGGGGGCCGATCAGTCGCGTGGTGAAGTGGCGAGCCAGGTCGAGCAACTCGCGGCGGACCTGGAGGGCGGCCAGGCCGGCGAACTCGCGGGTGGAGTTCGGCCGCACGTCGCCGAGCGCCTTCGTCAGCCGGATCATCGCACACTGAACCACGTCGGCGGTGTCGGCCCCGGCGCGGACTCTCGGGAAGTTGCGGATCATCCGCCGGGCGAGCCGGTCGAGCTGACCGGCAACGGCCCTCAGGAGCGCGTCGGCCGCCGCCCGGTCGCCGTCGCGGAAGCGATCGACCAGGTCGTGCAGCTGCAGGGTGTCGAGTGACGGTTGAGTCATGGCACCCGGGGGGCTTGGGGCGGGGTACTCACCGGAGAGAAGCGTATCGGGGCGGCGCGGGCTGACAGAAAAAGTTGGCGAGCCGGGGGCCGACGCCCCCGGCTCGCCGGACTTACCGCGTCGGGCGGTACGCCGACGGGTCGGTCAGGGGCCGCGCCCGCACCGTCCCGCCGGGGCCGTCCGTCGTCATGCCGAGGAATCCGAACAGCATCTCGTCGGTCGTCCCCTCGCCGCGGGCTACGTCCTGCGGCGGGCGGTGCGGGTTCAGACGGTTGCGGGCGGTGTTGTCGAACTCGGCCTCGACCGCGAACACCGTCCCCGCCGGCACGTCCACCGGCGCCGCCAGCCGGTACACCTCCTGCCAGGCGTAGTCCCACTCGTCGACCGCCACCACCACCTCCTCCCGGCCGCCCGGCCGGGTCATGGTGATGCGCACCTTCGACCCCAGCATGTGCATGTGCGGCATCACCGCGTACAGCCGCCCCGGCTCGTCCAGCACCATCTTCCCGACCACCTTGTAGCCGGCACGCCCGGCCGGGATGCGGGTGAACGGGGTGAAGTCGTCGGACGCGGCGAATAAGCCCGGCACCGCGAGCGTCTTCAGCCGCTTCAGCCCGGCCGGCGCCTTGGCGAAGTACAGGCCGATGCGGGTGCGGTCGGTCGCCGGCTTGCCGTTGCGGTGGTAGTGGACCTGCAACACCACGTCGCTCCCCCTCGGGAGGAAGTGCCCGGTGCCGGCCGGGGCGTGCTGGGCACCCATGCCCGGCGCCCACCCGCCGAACCCGCCGACGGCCTCCGCGTCCTTCGGCTCGAACCCGATCCCCATCGGCGACTCGTACCCCGGCCCGCGGTCGGCGCCGGCCGCCTTCCCCCGCGCCTCGCGCTCCAGCCGCCGCGCCGTGCCGGTGGTGTCGAAGTAGTTCAGGACGTGGTGCACGACTGACGCGTCGCCCGGCCGCACCTCGTAGCCGACCAGCATCTTGTCCTCGGTCAGCCCGGTGGGGAGCACGAAGCAGCGGTAGTGGTCCGGCCCGCGGGCGGCGAGGTGGAAGTTGTCGCCCACCGTCAGCACCAGGTCCGGCTCGCCGAGCGCCCAGCCGGCCGTGAACGCCCGCGGCGCCGGGGCGTCGGCCTTGTTGCCTTCGGGGGCGCCGGCGTCGGCCCAGGCGGCGAGGGTGGCGATCTCCGCGGCCGGGAGGCGGCGGTCGTGGGCCAGCGGCAGCCCGCCGGTCGGCTTCCACGGCGGCATCCGCCGCGCCCCGGTGAACTCCTTGATGTCCGCCGCCCACGTCGCCGCGTCGTCGTAGCTCACGAGCGGGAACGGTGCCGCCTCGCCGGCGCGGTGGCACTCCTGGCAGCGGGCCTGGAGAATCGGCAGCACGTCTTTGTGGAAGGTGACCGCGCCCGGGGCCGCGGGGGTGGCCTTCGGCCGCGCGATCTCACACCCGACGCACGGCGTCCGCGGCACGCTCACCGCGTTGCCGGCGAGCAACTCGTCGAGCGCGGCCGTCAGGTCGTGGCGGGTGGTTTGCGCGTTCGCCTTCAGCCGGGCGCCGAACTTGTCGTCCACCCGCCCGCGGTAGCGGACCGCGCGGCCGGCGTCGATGACGAACACCTCCGGCGTGTGCGTCGCCTTCAGGGCGTCGGCGGCGGCGAGCCCGCGGTCGGCGAACAGCGGGAATGTCGCTTTGAACTCCGCCGCCTGCCGCGCCACCTCCTCGGGCGTCTCGTTCGGCACCACGCCGACCACGGTCACGCCCTTCGGCCCGTACGCGGCGGCGACGGCCGACAGCGGCTCGAAGTAGTCCCGCGCCAGCGGGCACTTGAACGACAGCACGGCGACGACGACGGCCTTCGTGCCCTCCCGGGCGAACGGGTCGGTCGCCTTCCCCGTCGGGCTACGGAGCGCGGGGAGCGTCACCCGGGCCGGGGCCGGCTCCGCCCCGCGGAGGACGACCGGGTCGCACCCGGGGAGCTGGATCGGCAGCAGGATCGTGGCGAACAGGGCGAGGCGGGTGGGGCGGGTCACGGGAGCCTCCGGTGGGTGACTCCGGCCCGGCGGATCGTCCGATCCGGGCCGACACCCACAAAGCGGGAGCCGGCCGAAACCCTGCCACGCGATTCGCGAATTTTTTGGAGCACCTGGCCGCCGGCCCGGCGAACAACGCGAGATGTTCAACCGGACCGGGCCTCGCTCTCGTCGTGCCGCGGCTCGTCGAGCCCGCCGAACACGTCGCCGAGTCGGAGCTTGCCGCGGATGAGGAGCATTCGGTCAGTCGCGCGGCGGTAAAAGTCGAGAAGCACGCCGGCGACCTGCTCGCCCTCCAGCACCCCGAGCGCCTGGGCCACTGCCTCGTAGGTAGACATGTGGTGCCCCGCGTGGCTCCGGCGCAGGGCGGGGCCCGCGAATGCCCGGTCCGGGAGCGCGACCTTCACGGCGCCGGCGAGGAGCGGCAGGCGCTTCACCATGCGGCTCGCCTGCTTCCAGTTGCCGTCCGGGACGACGAGGGCCGGCGGCGACGGCAGGGCGGCGACGAGTTGGGGCGTCAGCGGGCTGGCCCCGTGCCCGGGGAACAGGACGACCGGGGTCGTACCCGCGGGTACGTGCGGCGCCGGGTCGGCCGCGGCGGGGAACACCCCGTGCGGGATCACCGCGACGCCGCGGACCGCCAGCGCGAGGAGCCGGACCGTGTTGCTCGTCCGGCCGTAATCGTGGACGTGGACGACGAGGAGGAGTGGGGTGCGGGTCGTGAGCCGCGGGGCGTGGGCGCAGACGCACAGCCAGCGCGGCTGGCGACACGCCGGGCACGGGCTCTGGTCGCGGTCGGGAGTCACCCGGTCATATCTTACGGCGTGGTCCGCGACTGGCCGGGCGGACGAGGCCGGAATTCAAGCCCGTGACGGTGGCGGGGGCGGGGCCGGAACCATACTCGTGCGGGTAGGGCGGACGCGTCCCGCCCCCCCGCCCGGAGTCGCCGCCGTGACCCGCCTCCTCCTCGTGCCGGCCGCGTTGTTGGTCGGCCTCGCCCTCGCGGCCGTGGGGCAGCCCGGCGCCCCGTTCCCGGTCGCCGGTCTGCCGAAGCTCAAGCCGCTGGAGCCGGCCGACGCGGCGACGGCGTTCGAGGTGCCGCCGGGGTTCCGCGTCGAGCTCGCCGCCGCGGAGCCGCTCGTCCGCTCGCCCGTGGCGATGGACTTCGACGAGAACGGCCGGCTCTACGTGGCCGAGTTCCCGGAGTACAACCAGTACGCAAACCCCACCCCGTCGAAGGCCCGCGGCTGTATCAAACTCCTCGACGACACCGACGGCGACGGCCGGTTCGACCGCGCCACGGTGTTCGCCGAGCTCGACTCGCCGGTCGCGGTCGTGTGCTGGGGCGGCGGCGTGTTCGTCGGCGTGGTGCCGGACCTGTGGTACCTCAAGGACACCGACGGCGACGGCAAGGCGGACGTGCGGCGGAAGGTGCTGACCGGGTTCGACCGGGACAAGGCCGGCGAGGCGATGTTGAACTCGTTCCGGTGGGGGCCGGACAACCGCTTCCACATCGCCACCGGCCTCGCAGGGGGCAACCTCAAGCCGGCGGACGCCCCGGACGCGAAGGCCGTTCTCGTGCGCCGCCAGAACATCCGCTTCGACCCGCGGACGGGCGGCTTCGAGCCCACCAGCGGCGGCGGGCAGCACGGCCTCACGCTCGACGACTGGGGCGACACGTTCGTCTGCGACAACAGCAACCCGATCGAGTACCTCGCCTATGACGCGAAGTACGCGGCCCGCAACCCCTACGTGGTGGCCCCGTCGCCGGTCGTGGACGTGAACGCCGCGGGGCGCTACCCGCAGCTGCGCCGCGTCAGCCCGCCCGAGCCGTGGCGCGAGGCCCGCACGCGCCTCCGCAAGGACAAGCTCGTGCCGGGCTCCGACGAGGGCGGGCAGCCGTTCGGGTTCTTCACCGGCGCGACCGGCGTGACCGTGTACCGCGGCGACGCCTTCCCGCCCGAGTTCCGCGGCAACGTCTTCGTCGGCGAGGTGGCGAACAACCTTGTCTACCGGGCGCGGCTCGAACCGAGGGGGCTCGGCTGGTCGGCAGTGCGGGCGGACAAGGACCGCGAATTCCTGGCTTCGAAGGACGTGTGGTTCCGGCCCGTGCAGTTCGCCAACGCGCCGGACGGCTGCCTGTACGTGGTGGACATGTACCGCGAGATCATCGAGGGGGCGACGTTCCTCCCGCCGCAGCTCCTCGCGCTCGTGGACGTGGCCGGCGGCGTCGACCGCGGCCGCGTGTGGCGCGTCGCCCCCGACGGCGTCGAGCGGCGCAAGGCTCCGCAGCTCGGGAAGGCGACGACCGCGGAACTCGTCGCACTGCTCGCGCACCCGAACGGCTGGCACCGCGACACCGCCGCCCGGCTGCTCTACGAGCGCCAGGACCGGACCGCCGCCGCGGCCCTCCGCACGCTCGCGGCGAAGTCGGAGTCGCCCGTCGCCCGCATGCACGCGCTCCACGCCCTTGCCGGCCTCGGCGCGCTCACGGCCGGCGAGGTGATTCCCGCGCTCGGCGACTCCGACCCGCGGGTGCGGGTCCACGCCCTGCGGCTGGCGGAAGGGTTCGGCCTGTCCGCGGGGCTGTCGCAGAAGTTGCAGGCGCTGGCGGCCGACCCGGACCCGCGGGTGCGCTACCAGCTCGCGTTCACCCTCGGCGCGTTCCCCGGCGAGACGGCGGCGACGCTGCTATCGACTCTTGCCCGCCGGGACGCCGCCGACCCGTGGGTCCGCCTCGCGGTCCTCTGCTCGGTCGGCGACCGCGGCGGGGCGGTCTACGCCCGCTTGCTCCGTGACCCGGACGCTCGGGGTGCGGGGACGACGGAGTTGCTCCTCGCGCTCGCGGCGCAGACGGCCGCGGCCAACCGGCCCGACGGCGTCGCCGAGGTGGTGAAGGGGATCGACGCGCTGCCCGACGCCGAGCGACCGCTCGCGCGGCAGCTGGTGCAGGCGTTCGTGTCGAAGCTACCGCCGGCCGCCCGGCCGCGGTTCGCCGGGCTCGCCGCCGGGAAGACGGGCGCGATCCTGAACGAGTTACTCGCCGACGCCGCGAAGACGGCGGGGGACGAGAAGGCGGCACCCGCCGCCCGCGCGGCGGCGATCCGCACGCTCGGGCTCGGCTCGTTCGCCGACGCGAAGGCGCTGCTGACCGCGGCGCTCGCCGTGCGCCAGCCGCCGGCGGTACAACTCGCCGCGCTCGAGGTGCTAGGCCGGTTCGACTGCCATGAGGTTCCCGGGGTCGTGCTGGCGGCGTGGCCGGGGATGAGCCCGCCGACCCGCGCCTCCGCCGCCGAGACGCTCCTCGCCCGCGCTGCCTGGGTGACCGCCCTCCTCGACGCGGTGGAGAAGGGTACCGTGCGGCCGACCGACCTCGACCCGGCGCGCGTGCAGTTGCTCCAGCAGTCGGCCGACGGGCCGACCCGCGCCCGGGCGGCGAAGGTGTTCGCCGGGGTCGGGCTGGCGCGGCGCGGGGAGGTCGTGGCCAGGTACCAGCGGGCGCTCGACCTCCCGGGCGACGCGGTCAAGGGGAAGGCGGTGTTCCGGGAGACGTGCGCCGCGTGCCACAAGCTCGAAGGCGTCGGCGAGGCGGTCGGGCCGGACCTGGCGGCGGTCAAGAACCGCGGCTCGGACGCGGTGCTGACGAACATCCTCGACCCCAACCGCGAGGTGCTGCCGCAGTACTACTCGTACGTACTCGTCACGGACGCCGACGTGACCCTCACCGGGATGATCGCCGCCGAGACGGCGAACACGGTCACGATCCGCAAGGCCGACGGGACGAGCGAGACGGTGCAGCGGGTGAACGTCGCGTCGCTGCGGAGCACGGGGCTCTCGGCCATGCCCGAGGGGCTGGAGGACAAGCTCAGCCTCCAGGCGGCGGCCGACCTGCTCGCGTACCTCCGCACCATCCGATGATGGCGTCGCTTCCCCCGTTGAGGTGCGTGCTCATGACGCGATCGTTCCGGCCCGCCGCGGTCGTGGCCGCGGTCCTGGCCGCGGCCGGCGTGCTCCGGTCGGCGGACGACGTGCCGTTCGTCGCCCGCCACGACAAGACCGAGCAGCGCTACGTGGTGGTGACGCCGAAGGGCTTCGACCCGAAGCGGGCCAACACCGCCGTCGTCGCCTTCCACGGCCACGGCTCCGACCGCTGGCAGTTCGTGACGCAGGACCGCGGCGAGTGCAAGGGGACGCGCGACGTGGCCGCGGCGCACGGGTTCCTCCTGGTCTGCCCCGACTACCGGGCGAAGACCTCGTGGATGGGGCCGGCGGCCGAGGCCGACGTGCTGCAAATCCTGGACGAGTTGAAGGAGAAGTACGGGGTGCGGCGGGTGGTCGTGGCCGGCGGGTCGATGGGCGGGACGGCCGCCCTCGCGTTCGCGGCGCTCCACCCCGACCGGGTGGCCGGGTGCGTGTCGCTGAACGGCACCGCGAACCTGGTCGAGTTCGCCGGCTTCGGCGACGCGATCGCGGCGGCCTATGGGGGAACGCGGAAGGAGCGGCCCGAGGTGTACCGCAGCCGGTCGGCCGAGCTGCACGCCGCCCGGCTGACCATGCCCGTCGCCATGACCACCGGCGGGAAGGACACCGTCGTTCCGCCCGCGAGCTGCCTCCGGCTCGCCGAGAAGCTGAAGGCGCTCGGCCGGCCGGTCACGCTCATCCACCGCCCCGACGGCGGCCACGCGACGAGCTACGACGACACCGTGGCGGCGCTCACTGCCGTGATCGACCGGCTGCCGAAGGGCGGTGACGGCCGAGGCCGGTGATCGACGGGTAGGTCCCGGCGGTCAGCGGCCCACGAGCTCGGCGATCGGTTCGCACTCGGGGAGGATCGGGATCGGCCGGCCGGACCGGTCGCGCTCCTGGCGGGCCGTGTCGATCCCGAAGCGGTGGTAGAGGGTGGCCAGCAGGCAGTTGCTGTCCATCGCGCGGGCGGTCGGCTCCTCGCCGCGGGCGTTGGTCGCGCCGACGGCCTGGCCCATCCGCAGCCCGCCGCCGGCGAGCAGCACGCTCATGGCGCGGGGCCAGTGGTCGCGCCCGGGCCGCCGACTCGGGTCCTGGTACGCGATACGGGGCGTCCGCCCGAACTCGCCGCAGAAGACGAACAGGACGTGCCGGTCCAGGCCGCGCTGGTACAGGTCGTCGATCAGCGCGGCCGCGGCGCGGTCCAGCACCGGCATCCGCTCCTCGTACGCCTTGAAGATGTCGCAGTTCACCGAGTGGTCGTCCCACGTCGTGATGCGCCCGGTGCCGGGCCGGAGCCGGACGTTCGCCTGACACTGCACGAACCGCACCCCGGCCTCGACGAGCCGCCGGGCCGTGAGCAGGTCGCGCCCCCAGTCGGAGTCGCCGTACTGGGCGAGCACCCGCGGGTCCTCCCGGCTCAGGTCGAACGCGGCGCGGGTCCGCGGGCCGGACAACAGCTCGACCGCCCGGCGCTGGTACCGGCCGAACTCGGCCGCCGGGCCGGCGTGGTCGTCGAGCGCCCTGGGCAGCGCGTCGAGGGTCCGCCGCAGGTCGTCCCGCCGGCGCAGGGTGACGGTCCCCTCCGGGTCGAGGCTCAATCCGCTCGGGCCACCAGAGGCGAGGTGAAGCGGCACCGGGTCGTAGGCGTTCGCGCCGGTCGAGGTGATCGGGTTGGGGTTGGGCATGAACGGGGCATACCCCGGCCCCAGGTAGCCGGGGCCGCTGCCGTACGCCTTCGTGTTCGCGACGTAGGTCGGCACCCCGCCGTCGCGGCCGGCGAGCGCCTTGGCCACGATCGAGCCGACGTCCGGGTACTCGGCGTCGGTGAGGTTCGCCGCCACCGACGGGTACCCGGTCAGGAAGCGGTGCGTGCCGCCGGAGTGCTCGGCCCGGTTGTGGTGCAGGCTGCGGACGAGGGCGAACTTGTCGGCCATCCCCGCGAGTCGGGGCAGGTGCTCGGAAATTTGCACGCCGACGGTGTTCGTGCGGATGGGTTTGAACGGCCCGCGGACCTCCGCCGGCGCGTCCGGCTTGAGGTCGAACGTGTCGAGGTGGCTCGGCCCGCCGTTGGCCCAGAACAGGATCACCGAGAAGTCGCCGTCCGGCTTCGGGCCGGGCCCGTCAGCCGCGAGGAGGGCCGCGAGGTTCGGGCTCGCCGCCGTGGCGAGGGCGCCGAGGTGAAGCCCCCCGAGCGTCATCCAGGCGCGGCGGTCGAGCGGGCGGGACATCGGGCGCCCTCGGTCGGTGCCCCCAGGATAATCGAGGCACGCACCCGGAGGTAGCGAGTTCTGGTCGGGTGCCGGCGCCGCCACACGACCGGGCGCAACCGACCTCGCGTTCTGCCGTCCGGCCGAGTCTCATTGTGTGTACGGCTCCCCCCCGGGGGGTCGAGGCACGAATTGAGTCGATGCCACAAAAGAACATCTCATCGAGGCGCGTCCCGTGAGCACCTTCGCACTCGACCTGCGACCGATGGCCGACCCCGACGCCGACGCACACCCGGACGACACCGGATGGGTGTGGGACGGCGTGCTGGCGCGCGGCGACATCTCCCTCCTCACCGGCGTGTGGAAGTCGGGCAAGACGACGCTCCTGGCCGGCCTCGTCCACGCCCTCGGCGGCAGCGGCGAATTCCTCGGCCGGTCGTGCGCCCGCGGGCGGGTCGTGGTGCTGTCGGAGGAGTCGCGGGCGCACTGGGCCGAGCGGAACCGCGTCATCCCGGCGGGCGATCACGCCCGGCTGGTGTCGCGGCCGTTCCCGGGGCGGCCGACCGCCTCCGAGTGGGCCGAACTGGTCGCCGCGGTGGACGGCCTGCGCGAGGTCGGCCGGGAGCACGGCCCGCTCGACTTGTTCGTGGTGGACCCGCTGTCCCCGTTCCTGCCGGGGTGGAGCGACAGCGACTCGGGCGCCCTGCTGCGCTTCCTGGAGCCGCTCCGCCTGCTGGCCCAGGGCGGGACGGCGGTGCTGGTGCTTCACCACCCGCGGCGGACGGCGGCGGCCGAGGGGAGCCTGGCCCGCGGCGGCGGGGCGCTGCTGGGGTACGTGGACACGATCCTGGAACTCCACGTCGTCGGGCGGGGCGGGGGCGGGAATCGTCGGCGGCTGACGAGCCGCTCGCGCCGGCCGGGGGCAGTGGAGGAACTGGTGTACGAGTGGGTGCCGGGGACGCCCGAATTCCGGGCGGTGGCGACCGACGAGGACGCGGTGTTCCGCGAGAACTGGGAGCAGGTGCGGGCGCAGCTGGCCGACCGGCCGGCGCCGGCGACGTGTCCGGAGCTGCTGGCCGACTGGCCGTCGGAGGCGGCGCCGGCGCCGACGGTGCTGTACCGATGGCTGCGGCGGGCGGTGTCGGCGGGGCTGGCGGTGCGCACGGGGAGCGGTACGAAGGCGCAGCCGTTCCGCTTCGCCCTGCCGCGGGCGCCGGAGCTGGACGAGCTGCCGCCGCTCTCGCCCCTGGAGCCACTCCGCCGGCCGGGGAGGTGAAATCCTTTTCGTTCAGCGAGAGTAGACGCGGTATTCTTCAGGAGCTTCAAAGGAGTATTCCCGATGCCGGCCGGCCGAGCGATCTCGTTGTTCCTGATCGATGGTGTGCCGGACGGGCGCGTCGCCTGTGAATTGTTCAACTGGACCGGAAAGGCGTTCCGCATCCCGCGAAAGCTCATCAAGGAGTCCGCCGACCGCCCGGACCTCCGGCGAGCCGGCGTCTACTTGTTATTCGGCCGCGACGACACCCGGAACGAGGTGAGTACCGCCTACGTGGGCGAGGCCGACGACGTGATTCGCCGCATCCCCCAACACCAGGACAAGGAGTTCTGGACCGAGGCGCTGCTCTTCGTGAGCAAGGACGAAAACCTCAACCGGGCACACATCAAGTTTCTGGAGCACACGATCTACGCGAAGGCTCTGGAGGTGGGGCGGTACGAGGTCGTGAACGGGAGTACGCCGAACTGTCCTCAGATTTCCGAGGTCGAGCGGGCCGTGATGACGGAGTTCTTCGAGAACCTCCAACTCCTGACGGGCGCCTTGGGTTACAAGTTGTTCGAGCCGTTGGTCAGCGCGACCGCGTCCGAGTCGGACCACTACGTCATCACGGCCGCGCGCGGTGCGAACGCCCGCGGCGTGTTCGGTAGTGAGGGGATGGTGGTGTTGAAGGGTTCCGAGGCGGCGAACACCACCGTCCCGTCCATCCCCGATTCGACCAACAACCTCCGCCAACTGCTCATGACGGAAGGCGTGTTGGTGGATCAAGGCGGCCGGTTGGTATTCACCCGCGATCATCTCTTTGCCAGCCCGTCGGGCGCAGCCGGCGTCGTACTGGGCCGGTCCGCGAACGGCTGGGTGGAGTGGAAGGACCGAGCGGGTCGCCCGTTGAAGGAGAACGAGGAATAACCCTTTCGTTCTCCTTCAACGGGTGGCCGCGGCGTTTCGGCGTGTCGTGGCTTTCGGGCCGCCGGCCCGAAAGCCACGACACGCCGAAACGCCCTTCGACGACTGCTATCATACCCGTGCGAGCCCACCGGAGTTCCGCCATGCCGCTGACCCTCGCCATCGACCCGCCCTCCGACCTCGCCCGCTTCCGGCTGCCGGCCGGCGTCGCCGCCCGGCTCCGGTCGCTGCTCGACCGTCAGGACGCCGGCCACCCGCTCACTCCCGACGAGCGCGCCGAGGCCGAGGGGTTGGTCGAAATGGCCGACCTGCTCACCCTGCTGCGGCTCCGCGCCGAGCGGGGGGCGGCGTGAGCGACATCCCGGCCGCACTTCGCGACGAAGTGATCCTGCGGGCCGGCAACCGGTGCGAATACTGTGGGCTGGCGCAGGCCGGGCAGGAGGCCACGTTCCACATCGACCACGTCGTCCCGCGCGCGGCCGACGGGCCAACCGTGGCGAGTAATCTCGCCCTGGCGTGCGTGTCGTGCTCGCTGCGGAAGTGGGCGCGGCGGACGGCCACGGACCCGGAGACCGGCGCGGACGCCCCGCTGTTCAGCCCCCGGACGCAGGCGTGGGCGGATCACTTCCGGTGGGAGGGGGCGTTGGTCGTGCCGCTCACCCCGACCGGTCGGGCGACGGCCACGGCCCTCGCGATGAACCGCCCGCTCGCGGTCGCGATCCGCCTGGAGGAGAGAGAGCGCGGCCGGCACCCGCCCCCCGGTTGAGTTCGCTGGAATCGCCGGGCGGGCCGAGGCCTTACGAGGCCCGTCCGGCGATTCCAGCGAACGCACCACTCCACGTCCGCCTCACCCCGGAGTGCCCATGCGCCCGCTCGCCCTCGCCGCCCTCCTCGCGCTGCCGCTCCCGGCCGGGGCCCAGCCGCCAGTCGATTTCGGACCGGTC
This sequence comes from Gemmataceae bacterium, assembly GCA_046350095.1. GTDB lineage: Bacteria > Planctomycetota > Planctomycetia > Gemmatales > Gemmataceae > Urbifossiella. The sequence continues at coordinate 690,748 of JAXMBA010000003.1, read as the reverse complement.
ACCGAGCGGCACGTCTGGGTGCCGATGCGGGACGGCACGAAGCTCTCGGTCTACCTCTACCTCCCGCCGGGTAAGGGGCCGTGGCCGGCGCTACTCGAACAGCGGTACGCCGACCTCACCGCCCCCGCCACCCGCAAGAGCTTCGCCAAACTCGCCGAGGGCGGGTACGTCGTCGCCGCGCAGAACTTCCGCGGGGCGGGGAAGTCGGAAGGGCGGTGGGTCGGCTATCGGGCGCTCGGCTGGGGCGAGCAGAAAGACGGGTACGACACCGTCGAGTGGCTGGCGAAGCAGCCGTGGTGTACGGGGAAGGTCGGGACGTTCGGCAGCTCGCAGGCCGGGTTCGCGCAGAACTTCCTCGCCGTCACCCGGCCGCCGGCGCTCAAGGCCCAGTACATGATCGACACCGGGCTCAGCCTGTTCCACGAGGGCTACCGCATCGGCGGCACCACGCGGCCCGAGCGGTTCAAGCAGATGGGCGCCGTCTGCCGCGACCCGGCCGACAACCTCAAGCTCCTCAAGGAGTGGTTCGCCCACCCCACCTACGACGACTACTGGGCCGCCGAGGACTGCACCCGGCACTTCGACAAGATGGACGTGCCCTGCTTCACCGTGGGCAGCTGGTACGACTTCATGTGCGTCGGCAGCGTGGATAGCTTCGTCGGACGCCAGCACCGCGGCGGGCCGAACTCCCGGGGCGCGCAGCAACTGATCCTCGGCCCGTGGCTCCACGGCCGGTTCAAGAACACGAACAAGGCCGGCGACCTGGAATACCCGGAGAACGCCCGGTTCGACACCGAGGCACACATGATCCGCTGGTTCGACTACCACCTGAAGGGGCTCGACAACGGCGTGCGGCGCGACCCGACGGTGCGCTACTACGTGATGGGCGCCGTCGGCGAGGCGGGCGCCCCCGGGAACGTGTGGCGGACCGCCCCCGACTGGCCGGTGAAGGCGACGGACACGCCGTACCACCTTAGCGCCGGCGGCACGCTGGCGACGCGGGCGCCGGTCGCGGAACAGTCGTCGACGCCGTTCACGGCCGACCCGACAAACCCGGCGACCATCCCCGGCCGCGCCTTCCCCGGGGGAAAGGACGCCCGCGACTTCGAGAAGCAGCCGAACGTCCTCACCTTCACCACAGACGTGCTCGCCGAGCCGGTCGAGTGGACGGGGAAGGTGCGGGCCGAGCTGTACGTGTCGTCCGCGGCGCGGGACACCGACGTGATCGTCCGCGTCTCGGACGTGTACCCGGACGGCCGCTCGATGCTGGTGATGGACTACGTCCGCCGGCTCCGCTACCGCGACGGGTACGACAAGGAGGTGCTGATGGAGCCGGGGCGGGTGTACCCGGTGAACTTCGACGTGGGCTGGACCAGCATCGTGTTCAACAAGGGGCACCGGATTCGGGTCACGGTGGCGAGCACCGGCGCCCCGTTCTACGAGCCGAACCCGAACACCGGCGAGCCGCTGACGCTCGACCCGCCGGCGCGCGTCGTGACGGCGGTGAACCACCTCCACCACGACCGCGGCCGACCCTCGCGGGTCATCGCCCCGGTCCGGCCGTGACCGCCGGGCGGGAGACGGGCCGGCGCTCAGGCCAACAGGTCGCGCACGACCGCGGCCTGGGTGACGGCGTAGTCGGTGAGCGTGTCGTCGCGGCCCTCGTGCGGGACGGTGAGCCGCGTGTGGTCGAGGCCGAGGGCGTGGAGCAGCGTCGCGTGCAGCGACGGCACGCGCACCACCTTCTCGACCGACCGGTAGCCGAACTCGTCCGTGGCGCCGTGGACGTAGCCGCGCTTGAACCCGCCGCCGGCGAGCCACAGCGAGAAGGCGTGGCGGTTGTGGTCGCGGCCGTCGGCCCCCTGCGAGATCGGCAGCCGGCCAAACTCGCCCGCCCACATCACGATCGTGTCGTCGAGCAGCCCGCGCCGCTTCAGGTCGGTCACCAGGCCGGCGCTCGGCCGGTCGGTCATGGCGCACAGGTTCCGCAGGTTCTCGGCGTTGCGGCTGTGCGTGTCCCACGGCTGGCCGCTCAGGAACAGCTGCACGAACCGCACCCCGCGCTCGACCAGCCGGCGCGCCAGCAGGCAGCGCCGCCCGTACTCCGCCGACTTCGGGTCGTCGATGCCGTACAGCCGCTTCGTCTCCTCGGTCTCGCGGGAGAGGTCGAGCACGTCGGGCACCGCCGTCTGCATCGCGGCGGCGAGCTCGAAGTGCCCCAGCCGCGCCTCCAGCTCGGCATTTCCGGCGTGGCGGCTCAGGTGCGCCGCGTTCAGGCTGCGGAGCACGTCGAGCTGGTTGCGGCGTGCCGCGGCGGGCACGTCGGCGGGGGTGGCGAGGTGCGCCACCGGCGTGCCCGCGGCGCGGAACGGCGTGCCCTGGTAGACCGCCGGCAGGAAGCCGCTCGACCAGTTGTTCGTGCCGTCCACGGGCAGCCCGCCCGGGTCGCCGAGCACGACGTAGGCGGGCAGCTCCTTCCGCTCCGTGCCGAGGCCGTACAGCACCCACGACCCCCACGCCGGCCGGCCGGCGAAGATTTTGCCCGAGTGGATCACCCGCAGCGCCGCCTCGTGGTCCACCGAGTCGGTGGTCATCGAGCGCACGAGCGTGAGGTCGTCCACGACGCCGGCCGTGTGCGGCAGCAGTTCCGACAGCTCGACGCCGACGGCCCCGCGCCGCTCGAACCGGAACGGCGACGCGAGGAGTTTGCCCTGCTGCGTGTGGAAGTGGACTTCGAGCTTCTCCGGGTGCGGCTGGCCGTTGCGGCGCGTGAGTTCGGGCTTCGGGTCGAACAGGTCCATCTGGCTCGGGCCGCCGTGCTGGAACAGGCAGATGACGGCCTTCGCCTTCGCGGCGTGGTGCGGCCGCTTCGGCGCCAGCGGGTCGGCGGCGCGGGCGTCGGCGGCGAGGTGCGCCAGCGCGAGCGGGCCGAGGCCGCCGGCGTAGCGGCCGAGGAAGGCCCGGCGGTTCAGCGCGAAGTCGGGTCGCACCACGGGGGGCCTCACTCGACGTAGAGGAACGCGTTGCTCGCAAGGAGCATCTGGCTCAGGTCCGCCCACGCGCGGGCGGCGGCGTCCGCCTGCCCGGCGTAAGCCTCGCGCTGCTTCGCCAGGAAGCCCTCGCACGCGGCACTCTCGTCCGGGCCGGGCGGGCGGCCGGCGACGAGGCGGAAGGCGAGCGCGAGCCGCGCCGCGTCGTCGCCGGCCTCGCGGGCCAGCCGCGCGGCGAACGCCTTCCCGCGCGAGCGGGCGAACTCCGAGTTCAGCAGCGCGAGCGACTGGAGCGGCACCGTCGAGGGCGTCCGCTTCCCGCACGTCGTCGTGATCGCCGGGGCGTCGAACAGCTGGAGGAACGTAACGACCTGCGTCCGCCGCTGCTGGAGGTACAGCGACCGCCGCAGCGCCCCGGGCGTCTTCTCCGCGACCTCGACCGTCCCCTCGGGCGTGCGCCGACTCGGCACGTAGGGGCCGCCGGCCGTCGCGTCGAGCTCGCCAGCGATATGCAGCATGGCGTCGCGAACCGCCTCGGCGTCGAGCCGGCGGAGCGGGAAGCGCGCGAGTAACCGGTTGTCGGGATCGACCGCGTCGAGCCCCGGCCGAGGCGTGCTGGCCTGCCGGTAGACGGCCGACGTGAGGATTAGCCGGTGGAGCGCCTTCACGCGCCAGCCGGACGCGACGAACTCGGCGGCCAGGTAGTCGAGCAGTTCCGGGTGCGACGCCTTCGCGCCGGACGCGCCGAGGTTGTCCGGCGTGGCGACGAGGCCGGTGCCGAAGTGGTGCTGCCAGACGCGGTTCACCATCACCCGCGCGAACAGCGGGTTCTCCGGCGACGTGACCCACTTCGCGAACGCCGTGCGCCGGCCGGTCGTGACGCGGCCGGCGGGGCGGTCGATCGTGAACGGGTTCCCCGGCGCGGACAGCGCGGCCGGCACGCCGGGCTCGACCTCGTCGCCGGGCGCGTGGTGCAGCCCGCGCTTGAGGACGTGGTGCGGCGCCGGCTTCGCGTCCGTCTCCACGAACGCGGCGAGCGTGTCGGCCGGCGGCGGGCGGTCCTTCTCGCGGTCGGCGACGGTTTGCTTCACCTGGTCGCGCAGCGCCGCGTACTCGCGGAACCGCTTCGCCAGAGCGTCGTCGCCCACGTCGACGGCCTTGTCGTGCTCCTTCAGCAGCGCCTTCTGCGCCGCCGTCCGCTTGTCCTTCGCGGCCTTCACGGCGGCGGCGACCTCGGCGCGCTTCGCCGCGGGCACGTCCTTCAGCCGCTCGTCGAGGAGCTGTTCGCGGAGCGGGTCGGCGAAGGCCGTGAGGCCGTCGCGGGCCGCCTTCACCTGCCGGTCGATCAGCTGGTTGCGGCGCGCCCGCGCGTCGAGGTCCGCCTTCAGGCCGACCGTGATGACGCGCTCGTTCGGCTTGGTCCAGCGCTCGGGGTTGTACACGGGGAACAGCAGCGCCTGGAGGCCGTAGTACTCGGCCTGCGTGATCGGCTCGAACTTGTGGTCGTGGCAGCGGGCGCACTGCACGGTGAGGCCGAGGAGGCAATTCACGAGGTTCTGCACGTTCCCTTCGAGCACGGTGAAGCGGTCGGTGCGGACCTCGTCCGGGTTGCCGTCGCTCTCGCCGGTGCCGTCCGGGGCGTTGCGGAGGAAGTGCGTCGCGGTCAGCGGCTCGACCATCGCCGGCGTCACGTCGCCGCCCGGCACATAGCCGACGAGTTCGTCGCCGGCGATCTGCTCGCGCACGAACACGTCGTAGGGCTTGTCGGTGTTGAACGAGCGGACCACGTAGTCGCGGTAGCGCCACGCCAGCGGGCGGTCGCTGTCGGCGTTGAAGTAGCCGTTGCTGTCGGCGTACCCGGCGGCGTCGAGCCAGAACTTGCCCCACCGCTCGCCGTAGCCCGGCGACGCGAGGTAGCGGTCCACCATCTTCTCGTAGGCGGTGGGCGACGTGTCCGCGACGTAGGCGTCGATCTCGGCGACGGTCGGCGGCAGGCCGGTGAGGTCGAACGCGACGCGGCGGACGAGCGTGGGCCGATCGGCCTCGGGGCTCGGCGTGAGGTTCTTCGCTTCGAGCGCGGCGAGGACGAAGCGGTCGATCGCGGTACGGGCCCCGCCGCGAACGTCGGGCACCTTCGGCCGCACGACCGGGCGGAAGGCGCGGTGCGCCTCGGGGCCGGGCGGCTCGTCGGCCGCGGCCGACCGGACCAGCGCGGCCGCGGCGACGAAGTACAGGACGACTCGCACGGCGCGGAACATTCTGCCCACCTCGGCGTGTGCCACTACTGTAATCGGGCGCGGACGGTCCTGAAAGTAGTCGGCCTACTCCGTGTGCCGTCGGTACGGGGCAGCGACGGCACACGGAGTGGCCCGACTACTTTCAAATCCCCCGGAAACCCGCCATGAAGGTCACGCGGCTGGACGTGTTCGTGATCGGCGACGGCCCGGACATCGACCCGGACAAGGGCGGCGTCGAGCCGCTGGCGTGCGTCCGCGTCCACACCGACGGCGGGCTGTCCGGCCTCTCCGAAGTGTTCCGCGTGCCGCCGGGCGTGGTGCGCGCGACCGTCGGCGGGCCGGGCACGCACTTCGGCCGGCTGTTGATCGGCCAGGACGTCACGCACCCCGAGCGCCTGTGGCAGCGGATGTGGGACGCGGTCATGCACACGAACCGCCGCGGCTGGCAGGTCATCATCCTGGGCGCGCTCGACGTGGCACTGTGGGACATCTACGGCCAGATGCACGGCCGCCCGGTGTGGGAACTGCTCGGCGGCGTGCAGCGCGGGCCGTTCCAGACGCCGGCCGGCGCCGACCTCGCCGTCACGCCGTACTGCACGCTCGTGTCCGACGTGTGGGGCGGCGACCAGATGTTCGCCCAGCAGGTCGGCCGCGCCGAGCAGCTGGCGGCGCTCGGCTATCGGGCCTTCAAGGTCGAGCCGATGATGTCGTCGCCGGCCGACGTGGTCGAACTCGCCCGCCGCTTCCGCCAGGCGCTCGGCGCCGGGCCGACGCTCATGGTCGACGTCGGCTACCTGTTCCACGACGTGCCGACCGCCGCCCGCGTGTGCCGCGAGCTGCAAGCGTTCGACGTGTTCTTCTTCGAGACGCCGTTCCCCGTGGACTCGCCGGCGCCCTACGCCGAGCTCGCGGCGCGGACCTCCATCCCGCTGGCGATGGGCGAGCACGGCGTGACGCGGTGGGAGTTCCTCGACATGATGGACCGCGGCCGCGTGTCCGTGGTGCAGCCGTACATGACCACCTGCGGCGGGCTGACGGAGGCGAAGCGAATCGTCGAGCTGGCCCGCGCCCGCGGCGCGCTCGTGTGCCCGGGGAACTGGTCCACGCAAATCCTCGGGGCCGCCACGCTCCACCTCGCGGCGTACTCGCCGGTGACGCCGTTCGTCGAGTTCGCGCCCGCCGAGGTGTACGCGTCGCCGCTCCGCCGCGAGCTCCAGGCCGCCGGGTTTCCGGTGAAGAACGGCACGATCGCGCTCCCCGACCGCCCCGGGATCGGCTACGATCTGCCGGTCGAGGTCGCGGCGCGCTTCGCCCTGTCGTGACGCCTTTCACCTCCGGTGCGCCCATGTTCGAACGGCCGACGCGCGTCCGCTGGCTGGTGGTGGCGTTGCTCGCGGGGCTCGCCTTCCTCGCGCACTTCAACCGGGTCAGCATCTCGGTCGCCGCGAAGGCGCACTTCATCGGGCCGGGCCTGCTCACGGCCGCGCAGATGGGGATGGTGTACTCGGCGTTCCTGTTCGTCTACACGCTCGGGATGTTGCCCGGCGGCTACCTCCTCGACCGCGCCGGCCCGCGCCGCGCGATGACCGTGATGGCCGTCGGCCTCGGCTTCTGGGCGGCGCTCACGGGCGTGCTCGGCTGGTCCGGCCTGGGCGTCGCCGCGATGTTCGTGCCGCTGCTGCTCATCCGCGGGCTGGCCGGCGCGACGAGCGTGCCGCTCCACCCCGGGGCGGCGCGGGCGGTGTCGCTGTGGGTGCCGGCCGGCGAGCGCTCGACCGCGAACGGCACCGTCACCGCCGGCGCCCTCGTCGGCATCGCGCTCACGTACCCCGTCTTCGGCTGGCTGATGGATTCGATCGGCTGGCCGGCGGCGTTCGTCGTCAGCGGCGCGGCGCTGGCGCTGCTCGGCGTCGCCTGGTACACCTTGGCCGCGGACAGCCCGGCAGACCACCCCGGTACGAACGCCGCCGAGCGGGAGCTGGTGGCCGCGGGCGGCGCCCCGCCGCCGCGGGCCACGGCAACGCTCGCGGAAATCGTCGCGCTGGGCCGTAACCGCAGCCTGGTACTGCTCACGCTCAGCTACGGGGCGCTGGGCTACTTGCAGTACCTGTTCTTCTACTGGATCGAGTTCTACTTCGGGACCGAGCTGAAACTCCCGGAGTCGGAGAGCCGGCGGGCGGCGTTCGTGGTGATGATGGCGTCGGCGGTCGGGATGGCGCTGGGCGGCTGGGTGGCCGACCGGCTCGGCCGCGCCTTCGGGCCGCGCGCCGGCAGCCGGGTCGTGGCCGTCGCCGGCATGTGCCTCAGCGCCGCGTTCAGCCTGTGCGGCGTCGCCGCGACCGACCCGGACGCGGTGGTGGTGTGGTTCGCGCTCGGGCTCGGGGCGCTCGGGCTGAGTGAGGGGGTGTTCTGGACCACGGCCCCGGCGCTGGCGCCGCGCAACGGCGGGCTGGCGTGTGCCCTGGTGAACACCGGCGGGAACGGCGTCGGCCTGCTGGCGCCGGTCGTCACCCCGCTGCTCGGCGAGGCCTACGGCTGGACGACCGCGGTCGCGGTCGGCTGCGGCGTGTGCTTCGCCGGCGCGCTACTGTGGTTCGCCATATCCGACGGCGACCGCACGCGGGTCGGCTGATCCTACACGAGCCCGGGGATGGGGCGGCCGTTCTCGACCACGACCGGCGTCGGCCGGCCCTGCGCGTCCTCCCAGTGGGCGTCGGGGTCGATGCCCAGGTGGCGGAACACCGTCGCCGCCAGGTCCGCCGGGCCGACGCGGCCGTCGGTGATGCCGTACCCCTTCGCGTCGGTCCGGCCGATCACCTGCCCGCACGGCAGCCCGCCGCCGGCGACCAGCAGCGACATGCAGTTCGTCCAGTGGTCGCGGCCGGCGTTCTTGTTGATCACCGGGCCGCGGCCGAACTCGCCCATCATCAGCACCAGCGTCGTGTCGAGCAGCCCGCGGGCCGCCAGGTCGGTCACCAGTGTGTAAATCACGCGGTCGATCCGCGGCAGCAGCGGCCGCAGCCCGCGCTCGATGCCGCCCCAGCGCACGTCGTCGCCGTGGTGGTCGAAGTAGCCCCACGCGCCGCTCACGAGCGCGAAGGTGGTTCCGGCCTCGACCAGCCGGCGGGCCAGCAACGCCTTCTCGCCGATGCTGTCGCGGCCGTAGGCGTCGCGGAGGCGGTCCGACTCCTCCTCCACCCGGAACGCCCGCTGCGCCTTCCCGGACACGATCATGTCGAGCGCCCGCCGCCCCTGCACGTCGAGCCGGCCGGCGTCGGGCGAGTCGAGGTCGCGGCCGGCGGCGGCGAGGCGGCGGCGGAGGTCGTCGCGGTCGCGGAGGTGGGGGATGGTCACGCCCTGCGGCAGCCGAATCCGCCCGGCGAGGTCGGTCCCCTGCACCGGCTCGTAGGCGGCGCCGAGCGCCCCGGCGCCCCACACGTCCGCCTTCCAGCTGTCGGCGAGGCCGACGAACGCCGGCAGCGCCGGGTCGTTCGGCCCGCGGAACTTCGCCGCCACCGCCCCCATCGACGGGTAGCCGCCGCCGTCCTTGCCGTCGTTGGTGCGGCGGGCCAGCGGGTTGCCGGCCTGCATCGTGATCGGTGTGTGGTCGCTGGCCTTGCAGTCCACGGAGCGGACGAGCGTGAGCCGGTCCATGATCGACGCCTGGAGCGGCAGGTGCTCGCTGACGCGGACGCCCGGCACGCGCGTGGCGATGGAACCGAACGGCCCGCGCACCTCGGCGGGGGCGTCGGGCTTGGGGTCCCACGAGTCGATGTGGCTGAGCCCGCCGGAGAGCCAGAACAGGATGACCGACGTGGGCCGCCGCGGCGCGGCGGTGGCGGTCGCGCCGAGGGCGCCGAGCCCGGCGAGGCCGGTACGTAGGAACCAGCGCCGCGAGCCGACCTGGACCGTGCCCGCGGGCGGCGAAGGGGCGTGCGTCATCGTCGCGTCCTCCCGGGCGGGTCAGAACAGTTCGGTGAGCGGCCGGCCCTCGTCCATCAGGCTGAACGGCCGGCCCTCGCGGTCGGTGGCGGAGAGGTCGTCGATCCCCATCGCGTGGAACACGGTCCGGGCGATGTGTTCGGGCGCCACCGGGTTCTGGTCGGGGTACTCGGCGCGCTTGTCGGTCGTGCCGAACACCTGCCCGCCCCGGACGCCGCCGCCGGCGAGTAGCACCGACTGGCACGCCGGCCAGTGGTCGCGGCCGGCGCCGGCCACGCCGCCGGAGCGGCGGTCGCCGATCTTCGGCATCCGCCCCATCTCGCTGGTCACGAGCACGAGCGTCGAGTCGAGCATCCCGCGCTGGTGCAAGTCGTCGAGCAGGGCGGCGAACGGGCGGTCGAACTCGGGGAGGAGGCGGTCCTTCAGGCAGTTGAAGTTGTTCCCGTGCGTGTCCCACCCGCCGCCGCTCTTGCACAGCGTGTCGAGTTCCTTGTCGCCCTTCCAGAACACGCTCACGAACGGCACCCCGGCCTCGACCAGCCGGCGGGCCAGCAGCATCGACGCGGCGTTGATCCCGCGGCCGTACTTCTCGCGCACCCGCTCCGGCTCGGCCCGCAGGTCGAACGCCGCCTTCGTCTGCCGCGACGACAGCAGCGTGAACGCCTTCCGCTGGTACGTCGTGTAGTCGCGGTTCGCGGTCGAGTCGTCGGCAAAGCGGTGGGCGGCGTCGATGGCGCCGAGGAGCGAGCGCCGGTCGCCGAGGCGCTCGGCGGTCAGGTCGCCGCCGAGGCTGAGGGCCGGCACGGCGAAGTCGAGCGGGCGCTCGCGGGTGCCGTCCACGAACACGGGGTCGTACTCGACGCCGAGCCGCGCCGCGAACTGCCCCGGACGGGTGTACTCGGGGGCGCCCTCCTTGTGCGGCAGGGTGATCGCGTTCGGCAGGTGCGGGTGCGGCGGCCGCTTCAGCGCGACCACCGAGGCCATCGACGGCCAGTCCGTCGGGTACGGGGTGCGGGCGTTGAGGAGCTGGTGGAACGTGCGGTCGGGGGCGTGGCCGGTGAGGTTGTAGTAGTAGCCGGCGTGGTGGTCGCCGGTGCCGCGGCGGTGGTCGCCGAGCGAGCGCACGACGGCGAGGTGGTGCGCATGCTTCCCGAGGTGCGGCAGGTGCTCGCAGAGGCGGACGCCGGGGGCGGACGTGTCCACCGGGCGGAACGTGCCGCGGTACTCCTCCGGGGCGTCGGGCTTCATGTCCCAGGTGTCGATGTGCGACGCGCCGCCGCTGAGCCAGATCATGATGGCCGAGCGCGCCGTCGGCCGCGCTGCGGGGGCGGGCGCGGCGAGGACGCGACCGGCGAGGTCGAAGCCGAAGTAGCTCATCCCGCCGGCGACGAGGGCGGCACGCCGGGTGGGGTGGGGGAGGGCCATGCGAGCTGGCGAGTAGTACAGGCGGGAGTCTGACCGGTATCATGCTCCCGCGCCGGGCGGTCGCCGTCCAGCCAGAAATCCCGCACCCGCTCGGTGGGCGGACCGGACGGCTTACAGTTGCTTGAGCAGCCCCGCGACCCGGGCGTAGAAGAGTTGCTCCCACTCGGGGGCGACGAGGCAGTCGCTGTCCTCCTGCGCCCCGCCCGCGTTCCGCAGCTGGGCCGCCGTCGGCGTGTAGTAGATGTACCCGTTCGTGTAGCCGGACACGAACGTCGTCTTGTGCGGCGACGCCTTCTGGACGTTCAGCCCGACCTCGACCGTCAGCTCGCCGGGGAACGTGACCAGCACGAAGTCGCCGACCCGCAGCCCCGCCACCTCGACCTCCAGCGGCCGGCGGCCGGCGGCGAGGTTCCGCTCCTGGTGCCGCCGCAGCAGGGCCAGGTTCGTCGCCACCCGGGTCAGCTTTTCCGTGGTCAGCACGTTGTCGAGGTACGCCTGCAGGTTGCGGCGGTTCTCGGCGTCGAGGGCGAGCAGGTCGGCGCGGCCCTGGGCCTTCTCCGTCAGGTACAGGTGCGACGGGTACGCCGGGAATTCGCGGGCCAGGTTGTACTTCGTCGCCAGCTCCAGGAACGTCCGCAGGTTCAGGCTCGTCCCCTTCAGCGACCCGACCAGCCGGGACTGCTCCGCGACGAGCGCGTCGATCCGCTCGGCGTGGTCGGCGCGGGGCAGCGCGAGCTTTTCGTTCCGCACCGCGAGCGGCGCGGCGGCGGCGCACTTGATCTCGCGAACGGCCCGCAGGGTGCTGAGCCCGAGCAGGTTGCCGAGCGGCTCGGCGCTCCGCGGCTGGTGCACGTCCTTGTAGCGAACGGGATTGACGTCGCCGCCGCAGCCCTGCACGAACAGCGCGACGGCGCCGGGCAAGTTTTCCTCGATCACCCGCGACGCGAAGCCGGTGACGTCGGCGGTGTTCGCGCCGCCGGGCACGCCCTGGATCGGGTGGCAGGCGAAGTGGTAGACGACGGCGAGCGGGCGGCCGTCGAGCCGGTCGAGGCGCAGCACGCCGACCCGCGGGTCGATCGGGCCGACGCCCACGACCTCGTCGTCGGGCGGGAGCGAGTAGGCGTGGCGGGCGTCGGCCTCCCGGCCGCTCTTGAGGCGGAGCCGGCGGTTCTCCGAGACGCGCGTCTCGCTGCCGACGCCGACGCCGACCCGCACGGGGACGAGGCCCGCGACCGCCGCCGTCACGGCCTCCACCGTCCTCTCGGCCACGTCGGGGGCGACGACGCCGTGGCAGTGGCTGGCGTTGACGATCACACCTCCCGGCGCGATGCCGAGTTCCTTTTCCAGTCGGGCGCGCACCTTGGAGAGGTAGTCGTTCGGGACGTGGCCGATCTCGCCGACGGCGACGGCGTCCAGCGTGACGAGCACGGCCGTCGTCGCGCCGCGCTTCAGGACGAGCGCCTTGACGTACAGCGGGTCGCTCACCGGGAGCGCCGTCTTGTGGGTGATCTCGACCTTGGCGACGCCGGCCCGCAGGTCCTCGCCGGCCGCCGGGCCCCGGGGCGGTTCCTGGGCCGCGGGTGCGGCCCGAGGCGGGACGACGGCGACCGGCGAACCGGCGCCCGAAATGCCGATCGCCAGTCCGACGGCGAGACAGATGCGGGACATGACGGGCACCTCGGGGGCGGGCGGTCAAACTGGGGCGAATACGGTGGGTCGGCAAGGTGCGGCGTGACACTCGGTCGCCGGGGGATCGTACCACGAACCGCCCGGCGGTCGGGAGCTCCTTCATGGGCTGTATCCGATCGGCAACGTCGCGTTCGTTCGGGCGTTGAACGGGGCGAAGATTTTCCTCACCTGCCTCAAGAAGCCCGTTCCGACGAGCGAATCCGCGGGTTGCCTCCCACTCGGGTTTGCATCTTCGTGTTCGGAACCTAGCGTTTCCCGACGCCGGAGGGGGCCACGACGCTCCACCGGCGTACCCGCCACCCCTACCCCGCCCCGCCCCGCCCCCCGGGAGACGACCATGGGCCTCCGCTCCTGGCTCCGCCGCGCCGCCGACCCGAACACCCGGTGCGCCCCCCGCCACTCGTTCCGTCCGGTTCTGCACCCGCTCGAGGCCCGCGACGTTCCGGCGGTCGTCGGGTACTACGACATGGCGTACTTCCAGGGTATCGACTCCCAGGTCGCTTCGATCACGGCCGCCGGGCACACCGCGGTGCGGCTGTACGACCTCACCCCGGCCGACCTCGCCGGGCTCGACGTGCTGGTCGTCCAGAACCTCTTCAACGGCGCCTACGGCTCCGAGTACCTTTCCCGGCTGGACTCGGTCCAGGCGGCCGTCGGCGCGGGCCTGACACTCGTCATCCACGACCGGTACGTGGACGGCGCCGAATCCATCCTCCCCGGCGGGGGCGGGTTCAACGTCGTCCGCGACTTCTCCGACGCGAACAACATTCAGGTGCTGGACGACGGCACTCTGCTGACCCACGGCCCGGGCGGGGCGGTGACCAACGCCACCCTGGACAACGGCGGCAATTCGAGCCACGGGTACGCCACCGCGGCGAGCCTCCCCGCGGACGCCCGCAAGCTCCTGACGACCGGCGACCCGAGCCACGTCGTCACGTTCTCCTACCGGTTCGGGGCCGGCAACGTCGTGTACTCGTCGATCCCGCTCGACTACTTCCTCGGCCAGCCCGGCAGCCCGTTCGCCCGGGTGTACGCGCCGAACGTGGTGGCGTACGCGGCCGACCTCCGTAACCGCCCCCCGGTCGCCAGCCCCGTCATGCTGTTCACGGCCGAGGACACGGTACTGGGCGGCCGGCTCGCGGCCTCCGACCCCAACGGCGACGCCCTCACCTACGCCGTGGCCGCCGGCCCCCGCCACGGCACGGTCACCGTCACCAACCCGGAGACCGGTGACTTCGTCTACACCCCGGCCCCGAACTACTCCGGCCTCGACGAGTTCACGTTCACCGCCTCCGACGGCCGCGGCGGCACCGCGACGGGGACGGTGACGGTCGGGGTGACGCCCGTGAACGACGCCCCGGCGGCCGCCGCCGACGCGGCGGCCGCCGCCGAGGACACCGCACTCGTGGTCCGCGTTCTGGACAACGACACGGACGTGGACGGCGACACCCTCACGTTGACCGGCTTCACCCAGGGCTCCCACGGGGTCGTGGGCCTCGGCGCCGGCGGGGTGCTCGTGTACACCCCGGCGGCCGACTTCAACGGGACGGACGCGTTCACCTACGCCATCGCCGACGGCCACGGCGGCACCGCGACCGCCACCGTGACCGTGACCGTGGCCGCGGTCAACGACGCCCCGGTCGCCCCGTCCGGCGCGCTCGCCGTCGCCGAGGACGGGTCGGTGACGGTGGACCTGCTGGCGAACGCCTCGGACGTGGACGGCGACGCCCTGATCGTGACCGTCACCGACCCCGCCCACGGGACCGTCACCCTCCAGCGCGGCACGGTCAGCTACACGCCCGACGCCGACTTCAACGGCACGGACGAGTTCACGTACACCGTTGACGACGGGAACGGCGGCACCGCGACCGGGACCGTGACGGTGACCGTGGCCCCGGTCAACGACGCGCCGCTCGCCGTCGGCGCCGCAGCGACCACGGACGAGGACACGCCGGTCACCTTGACGCCGCCCGCGTCCGACGTGGACGGGGACGCCCTGGTCCTGTCCGTCGGGGCGGCCGCGCACGGGACGGTCGTCCTCCACGCGGACGGGACCGTGACGTACACACCGGCCGCCGACTTCAACGGGACCGACTCCTTCACCTACACGGTGAACGACGGGAACGGGGCGACCGCGGTGGCTGTCGTGGCGGTGACGGTCGTGCCGGTCAACGACGCCCCGGTCGCTCGCGACGGCACGGCGACGACCGACGAGGACACGCCGGTCACGCTGGCGCTGCCGGCCGCCGACGTGGACGGGGACGCACTCACGGTGACCGTCGGCGCGGCCGCGCACGGGACCGTCACGGCCAACGCGAACGGGACGGTGACCTACACCCCGGGCGGCGACTTCAACGGGACCGATTCGTTCACCTACACCGTGTCCGACGGCCACGGCGGCACGGCCTCGGCGACGGTGACCGTAACGGTCGCGCCCGTCAACGACCCGCCGACGGCGGACGCGGGGCCGGACGCGACCGCCAACGAAGGCGCCGCGGTCGCGTTCGCCGGCACGGCCGCCGACCGCGACGGCGACGCCCTTTCCTACCGGTGGGACTTCGGCGACGGCTCCACCGGCACCGGCGCGGCCGTCTCACACGTCTACCTCGACGACGGCGTCTACACCGCCGTCCTGACGGTGACCGACGGCCGCGGCGGGGTGGCCACGGACTCCCGGACCGTGACGGTGCGCAACCTCGCCCCCGTCGTCACCGCCGGCCCGGGGGCGACGATCGACGAGGGCGGCACGTTCGCCGCGACGGGGACGTTATCCGACCCGGGGCTGGACCCCTGGAGCGTCACGGTGGACTACGGCGACGGGTCCGGGGTGCGGCCGCTGGTGCTCGACAGCAACGGGCGCTTCGCCCTCTCCCACGTCTACGCCGACGACGGGGTGTACACGGTGACGGTCCGCGTGGACGACGGGGACGGGGGCGTCGGCACCGCGACCGTTCCCGTCACCGTCCGCAACGTGGCCCCGGTGGCGAACGCCGGCGCCGACCGCACCGCGACCCGGGGCGACACCGTCACCCTGACCGGGACGTTCGCCGACCCCGGCACGGCCGACACGCACACGCGGACCTGGGCCGTCCGCAGCCCGGCGGGGCAGGTGGTGGCGACCGGCACCGGCGCCGCCGTCTCGTTCGTGCCGGCCGACGGCGGCGTGTACCTGGCCAGCTTCACCGTGACCGACGACGACGGCGGCACCTCGACCGACTCCGTCCAGGTGACGGTGGCCGGGAGCACGGCCCCGCTCACGGTGACCGGCCCGGCGGCGAGCCAGCTGGGCCGGACGGTGACCTTCACCGCCGCCCTCGCCGTCCCCGGCCCGAGCCTGATCGCCTGGGTGGTCACCGACCCGCGCGGCCGCGTCGTCGCCGCGTCCGTCGGCGGGCGGGTCTCGTTCCTCGTCTCGGCGCCGGGCCAGTACACCGTGACCTGCCTGGCCGTCACCAGGAGCGGGCTCTACACCGCGACCGCACAGTTGACCGCGGCCGCGCCGCCTCAACTGCCCGACGCCGACCCCGACTCCCAGCCGGGTCGGGGGCGCGGGCGCCGGTGACGAGCCCGGCGGGCCGGCCTCTGGTCCGATCGGAACACTACGACCCGGGCCGCGGTCGGCACCGCGGCCCGGGTCGCGTCGCGTACCCGTCACTCACGGACCTGGGTCAACCGAAGAGGGCGCGGACCGGCTTGCCGCCGTCGGTGAGCGGCACCGGGCGAGGGCCGTCGTACAGCTCCTTCGCCGGGTCGATGCCGAGCGCGGCGTGGATCGTGGCGTGGAAGTCCACCAGCGGCACCGGGTCGCTCACGATTCGCTTCGCCAGGTCGTCGGTCACGCCGTAGGCGCCGCGGTGGCGCAGCCCGCCGCCGGCCAGCACCATCGAGAACGCCGTCCCCTGGTGGCCGCGGCCGCCGCCGCCGTCGAACTCCGGCGGCCGGCCGAACTCGGTCGCCACCACCACCAGCGTCCGGTCGAGGAGCTTGCGGGACTCCAGGTCCAGCACCAGCGCCGACAGCGCCGCGTCGAGCTCGCGCACGAGCAGGTGCTGGTTGTCGATGCCGTCGTTGTGGACGTCCCAGCCGGTGCCGTTGAGGAAGTTCAGGTTGTGCGACACCTCGACGAACCGCACCCCGGCCTCGACCAGTCGGCGGGCGACGAGGCAGCGCTGGCCGAACTCGCCGCCGAACCGCTCGCGGGTGGCCGACGACTCGCGCGTCAGGTCGAAGTGGCGGAGGAAGCCGGGGCCGGCCAGCCGCAGCGCCTCGGCCTGCGCCGCCTCGTACCCGGCCGCCGCGGACCCGGCCGGGGCGGGGGCGCCGGCCGCCGCCAGTAGCCGGCGGCGGGCGGCGGCGCGGGCCTCGTCCACGTCCGCCGGGCGGGTGAACCCGGCCGGGCCGGCGGCGGTGTCGGTGAGGTACACGTACCCGGCCTTCGACCCCAGGAACCCCGGCCCGCGGCTGACGTTCGGGTAGCCGATGAGCACGTACGGCGGCACGCCCGCCGCCGCGGCGCCGCGCTCGTGAGCGACGATGGAACCGACCGACGGGTACACGACGTTGCCGCTCGTCACGCGCCCGGTGTGGACGAGGTTGGTGGCGAAGGCGTGCTCGTCCACGACGCTGTGGTTGACCGTGCGGACGGCCGTGAGGCGGTCGGTGAGCGCGGCGACGCGCGGCAGGTGCTCGCAGAAGCGCACACCCGGGGTCGCGGTCGCGACGGAGTCGTAGAGCGACCCGGCCGTCTTGGGCGTCCCCTTGTTGAGCCCCTTCGCCTTCGGGTCGAACGTGTCGATCTGCCCCATCCCGCCGCCGAGCCACACGAAGATGCAGGCCTCGGCCTTCCCGCGCGGGGCGGGCGGGTCGGCGGCGGCGAGCGGCGGCGCGGCGAGGGCGGCGGACGCGGCCAGGAAGTCGCGGCGGTTCATACGCGGTCCGGTCAGGGGGTGAACACGAATTCGGACGAGTTCAGCACGGCCCAGAGCACGTCCTCCATGCGGCCGCGCCAGGCCGGGTCGAGCCGGGCGGTCGGCGGGTCGCCGCGGCGGGCGGCCTCCTCCTCGCGCTGCTTGACCAGGCTCGCCTCGGGGTTCAGGTGGTTCGACCACGACACGTACGGCACCGGCCGCCGCGCCTCCGCCACGACCGGCGCCGGCGGGCGCACGCGGGCGTCGAACCCAGGGCGAAGGTAGTCGCCGTACGCCGCCAACTCCTTCGCCCTGGGGCGGCGCGTGAGCACCCGCAGGTACAGCTCGTCGAGCAGCGCCTCGGGCGATTTCGCGGCGAGGGCCAGCGGCGTGACGCCGTGGTCGTCGCTCAGCCGGGTGAGCCACAGGCCGACCGGGCCGTTCTGGAGGATCGCCGGCTGGAGCACGTTCGGCGCCGCCTCGCGGGCGGTCAGCGCGTCCTGCCGCGAGCCGCGCCAGCCGAAGGCCTGGAGCACGTCGGCGACCATCTGTACCCGCGGCAGCGACAGGCTCGGCCGGTCCCGCTCGTTCGACGTGGACGCCAGCATCCACGCCCGCCGCGGGTTCCCGAGCGTGATCGACGCGTTCATGGCGCGGGCACCGTCCACGTCCAGGCTCACTTCTTCCACGCGGAACGGCTTGCCGGTGGCGGCGAACAGCGAGTCCACGACCTGCTCGGCGGCGAGCCGGCGGCGGGCCGGAGCGGTGAACAGCACGGGCGTCTCGGCGAGCGCCGGGTCGGCGGCGCGCTGGTAGGCGTGCGACGTGAGCACGAGGCGCGTCAGCGCCTTCAGGTCGTACCCGCCGCGGACGAACTCGCGGCCGAGCCAGCGGAGCAATTCGGGGTGCGACGGCCGGCCGCGCTCCCAGTCGTCCACCGGCTCGACGATGCCGCGGCCCATCAGCCGCGCCCACACGCGGTTCGACATCACCTGCGCGAACCGCTCGTTCTGAGGGGCCGTCACCAGCGCCGCGAGCCGGTCGCGGGAGTCGGCGGGGTACTCGGCCAGCTTCGCGCCCACGTCCTCGGGGGCGAACGCGGCGAACGGCCAGCGCGGCTCGATGGTCGCGCCGGCGGCGAGGGTGACGCTGATGAGCGCCGGTCGGCCGCCGGGGTGGGCCTTGTCCCGCGGCACGACGCTCGTGGCCGGCACCTTCGCGGCCTTGCCGTCGAGCAGCGCCGCGAGCTGGAAAAGTTCCTGCTGCGTGGAGCGGTGCGCCGGCGCGTCGTGGCAGCGGGCGCACTTCATCTCGACGCCCAGGAACGCGGCCGCGACCACCGTGCCCTTCGTGGCCATCGGCGCGTCGTTCTGCGACGCCGTGCCGAACCCGGCCGGGCCGCCGAACCGCTCGCTGCCGCGCATCCGCAGCAACTCGGTCACGAACAGGTCGGCCGGCTTGTTGTCGCGGAACGACTCGTACAGCCACCACCGGAACGGGCCGGAGTTGTTGAGCGTCGGGTTGATGATGTTCGGGTTCTCGGCCAGCACGTCCTGCCAGTACCCCATCCAGTGGTCGGCCCAGCGCGGGTCGGCGAGGAGGCCGTCGATCACACGCGTCCGCTTTTCGGGGGAAGCGTCGGCGAGGAAGGCGCGGATCTCCTCCGGAGTGGGAACGACGCCCACGGTGTCGAGCGTGACGCGGCGGAGGAACACCAGGTCGTCGGCGAGCGGCGTGAGGGTGGTGTGGGCGGCGTCCAGGTCGGGCCAGCGGGCGCCCTGCGTCACCCACGCTTCGAGGACGCGCACCTCCTCGGGCGTCAGCCGCTTCCCCTTCGGCGGCATCACGTCGTCGTCCGCGGACTTCACGCGACGAATCAGCGGGCTGTCGGCCGCCTTACCGGGCACGACCACGGGGCCGTCGCTCTTGCCGCCGTCGAGCGCGGCGGCGCGGCCGTCGAGCCGCAAGCCACCCTTCGCCTTGCCGCCGGCGTGGCAGCCGACGCAGTTCGCCTCCAGGATCGGCCGCACCTGCTTGAAGAAGTCGATGCCGCCGGCGGGGGTCGCGGCCTGCCCCTTCACCTGCTCGACGCGGGCGGCGAGGAAGTGGTCGATCGGGTTGAGCGCCGGGTAGCCCGCGGGGAGCGGCGGCACCGGCTCCGCGGCCGTGGCCGCGAGCCACTGCCGCGCCGCGGCCCGGCGCGTCTCCCAGTACGGCGCGTGCTCGGCCCGCCTGGCGGCACGGGCGGCGGCGTTCATGGCGTCGAGCCGGGCCGCGCGCTCGGCCTCGTAGGCGGCCCAGCCGGCGTCGGTGTACGGCACCACGCGCTGGCCCGGTGCGAGGAGTTGCCACGACTCGCTGCCGGCGAGCGACACGGCGACCACCGTCTCGCCCAGCTCCGGCCGCCGCTTCGCGCTGCCGAGGAAGTGCCCGACGATCGACTCCAGCACGACCAGCTGCTCGCCGCCCTTCGACTCGACCGTCGCCCAGCTCTCGCCGTTGCCGGGCGGGGCGAAGCGGAAGTCGGGGCCGAGGTTCAGGTAGCTCTCGGGGGCGCGAACCGTGCCGTGGCCGTCGCCGGTGCCGGGCGGGAACGGCGTGGTGAGGACGAGCTTCTCGTCCACGTACAGGCGCGACGCCCCGCGGCCGCGCAGCAGCAGGCGGTGCTTCCCCGGCGGCAGCTCGACCACCGCCGCGGCGCGGAGGAGGAACGGGTAGCCGCGGTCGCCGCGGACGCCCGTGTCCACGTACTTGTGCGGCACCTCGAAGAACCCGAACGCCGGCTCGCGGTAGCTCTCGGCGGCGGGCGGGGGCGCGTCCGGCCAGGCGTTGCGGGCCGGCATCCCCTCCTCACACAACTGCACCAGCACCTCGCCCCGCGGCAGGTCGGCGCGGCGCACGACCGGAGGCGGCGGCACGAACTGGTAACGGTTCTTCAGCACGTCGTCGGGGAGGGCGGCCCGCCAGATCGTCACGTCGTCGAGCAGCCCGCGGAACGAGTTGCCGGCGCCGCCGCCGTTGCCGGTGCCGATGGTCAGGTCGTCGGCGTCGGCGACCGGGGCGCGCCGCGTGGCACCGCCCATGTCCCAGGTGCCCGGGATGGCCACGCCGTCGATGTAGCCGCGGACGCTGCCGGGCTCGCCGAACGTGTAGGCGACGGCGACGTGGTGCCAGCCGCCGGGGGTGAAGCCCTTCGTCGTCGTCCAGCGGTGCCACTGGGCCGGCTGGCCGTCGCCGGCGGCGCTGCTGAACAGGAACGACACCCGCGCCTCGCCCTTCTCGCCCTTCAGGCGGAGGGCGTAGTTCTGGTTCATCTCGGGGAAGCCGGGCCGGTGGGTGCGGCCCTTGCCGACGACGTAGGCGTAGCTGCCCTCCTTCAGCTCGGCGACGCGGACCCAGGCTTCGAGGGTGATGGCGTCGCCGTTGCCGAACCGCAGCCGGGCGCCGGGCAGGTCGGCCTCGCGGACGGTGACGGCCGGGTGCGCCGCGGTGAACGCCAGCGCCGTGTTGCCGGCCGGAAAGGATGGGTACGCTGGCGGGCGCGGGCCGGGCTCGCGGTGCTTCGCATCGTCCAGCGACAGGCCGGGTTCGGCCGCGCCGTCGAACCGCCACACGGCGACGGGCGCGTCGGCGGAGGCGGCGTCGTTCTGCGCCGCGGCGGGGAGCGGGACGGCGAGGAGGAGGAGCGCGACCGTCAGGCGAGGCATGCGCGGCCCGGAGAGCGAGGGCGGGGCTTCATCCGCCGATTCTACCCCCACGGCCGCCGCGCCGGAACGGAAATCGGCTCAGCGCGCGGCCTTCTTCGCGTACGCCTCCACGTCCGCGGCGGCCTTCGTCCGCACGCCCGGCTGCCCCAGGAAGCCGAGGTCGCGGAACCACTCGACGTACCGGTCGGTCCACGTGCCGAACGGGATGCCGCCGCGGGGGGTCAGCCCGCCGCCGTGGCCGCCGTTGCCGTACACGTGCATCTCCAGGTTCGGGACGCCGGCCTTGAGCATCGCCGAGAAGTAGTCGGTCGCCCACAGGGCGTGGACGCGGTCGCCGGAGCCGGCCGTGGCGAGGAAGCTCGGCGGCACGTCCCGCGGGATCTTAGTCGCCGGGTCGCGGGTGAACGGCGTCGGGCCGGGGTAGATGACGCCGACGAAGTCGGGCCGCGCCGACACCTTCGCCAGCGGGTCGCCGGGGCCGCCGTTGGCGCGGGCGAACTCGTCGTAGAAGAGCGCCGCCGGCGCGGCGAGTTCGGCCCCCGCCGAGAAGCCCATGATGCCGACGCGGGCCGGGTCCAGCTTCCACTCGGCCGCGCGCGACCGGACCAGCCGGATGGCCTGGAAGGCGTCGTTCACCGCGTCGGTGGTTGGCTCGTAGCCGTCCACCCGGAGGCGGTTCCGCAGCACGACCGTCGAGACGCCGTGCTTCCGGAAGAAGGCCACGAAGTCGGCCCCCTCCGGCCCGACCCACAGAATGTTGTGGCCGCCGCCCGGCGCGACGATCACGACCGCGCCCGTGTTCCCCGGCGCGTCGCCCACCAGGTGGGCTTCGATCGACGGGTTGTGCACGTTGATGACGCTGCGGGTGGGGCCGGCCTTGTCCTTGAGCGTGGTGTTGTACCGCTCGGCCTCGTGGAGCCGCTCCTTCTTCAGCCGCGGCGAGTCGGCGGGGTACAGCGGCAGCACCACGCCGCCGGGCAGGACGGGCTGCGGGACGAACGGCTTCGCCGCGTCGGCGGGCTGGGCCGGGGCGGCGAGGCCCGACGCGAACAACAGCAGCAGCGGGCCGGCGAGGCGGGTCATGGTCGGTCGCTCCGGGAGGGGTCGGGTCGGCGCCCGCGGGCATGATACGGCGCCGCCCGGTTGGGCTTGCCCGCCTGCGCAGACCGGCTATCCTGCCCGGCCACCCGGGGCGGCCCGGGGTCCGTGCGGAGGGGCGACATGGTCCGGTGGGCGATCGGCGCGACGGCTTTGTTGGCGGGGCTGGCAGCCCTCACCTGGATCGGCACCAAGCGGACCGGGCCGGAAATCGTGGTGAACGCGCCGGTCACGCCCGAACCCGCGCCGCCGGTTCCGCCGCGGCCCGCCGAACCGGCGCTGGTCCGCGTCGTGGACGTGACCGACATCGACCCGCTGCTGGACCCGCCGACCATCCCCGCGGCCGCGGGGGGCGCGGCGCCGGTGCTCACCGCCGTCGGCTACGAGGAGCCCGCCGCCCCCGCGCCGCCGGCCGGGCCGGTGACGCCGATCCCGTCCGCGGTCGATTAGTCGGCGAGCCGTACAATCCCCTCCGGACCCCGCCCGCCGTCTCCGGAGCACACCCCCCATGAAGCGGACTCTCGTCGTCGCCCTTCTCACCGCCGTCACCGGCGCCTGTACGTCGGCCGAGCCCGTCGCCCCCGCCGCCGGCGGCGGTGAGGAGCAGACCGGCGCCCCGGTCGAGTGGGTCGGCCTGAAGTCGGCCACGCCCGCCGGGTGGACGAAGGTGCCGCCGTCGAACAAGATGCGGGCCGCGCAGCTCGTCGCCCCGAAGGTCGCCGGCGACGCCGACGACGCCGAGGTGGTGCTGTTCGAACTCGGCGGCGGCGGCGGCGTCGACGCCAACCTGAAGCGGCAGGTGGCCGTGTTCCAGCCCGCCCCCGGCAAGGACAAGGTGGACGAGAAGCAGGAGAAGACGAAGGTCGGGCCGAACGACGCGGTGCTGCAGGAGGTGAGCGGCACCTTCCTGAAGAAGGCCGGCGGCCCGTTCGACCCGAACGCCAAGACGACGCCCGTCGCCGGGTACAAGCAGGTGTACGTGGTGTTCGAGACGAAGGACGGCATCACCGCGTCGGCGTGGCTCCGCGGCCCCGAGAAGACCGTGGAGAAGCACAAGCCGGCGTTCGTCGAGTGGGTGCGGAACTTCAAGTGACGCGCGGCGGAGACTGGACAGGATGACCGGACGAACAGGATGCCGAACCAGGGGAATCAGCCCGGTTCGGCATCCTGTTCGTCCGGCTATCCTGTCCAAAATTGTCTTCCTGACTCACCCGCCGCCTGACGGCGGTCGGCTCGCCGGCCCCCCATGTTCTTCGACTACCCCCTCCCCGACCGGCTGATCGCCCAGCACCCCGCGGAGCGGCGCGACGACGCCCGCCTCCTCGTCGTCCGCCGCGCCACCGGCGCGCTGGAGCACCGCGTCTTCCGCGAGCTGCCGGAGTTGCTCTCAGCCGGCGACCTCCTCGCGCTCAACGACACGAAGGTGATCCCCGCCCGCGTGATCGGCCGGCGCGAGGCCACCGGCGGGAAGTGGGAAGGCCTGTTCGTGCGCGAGGCGGCCGGCGGCCTGTGGGAACTCCTGGTGCAGACCCGCGGCTACGCCCAGCCCGGCGAAACCTTCGCGCTCGACCCCGGCCCGCTGCGGCTGACGCTCCGCGGCCGCACCGCCGACCGACACTGGCTCATGGAACCGGACCGGCCCGGCACCCCCGCCGAGCTGCTGGCCGTGTCCGGCCACGTGCCGCTGCCGCCGTACATCCGCAAGGGCCGCGCCGCCGCCGCCGACCGCACCCGCTACCAGACCGTGTTCGCCGCTGCCGACGGGTCCGTCGCCGCGCCCACGGCCGGGCTCCACTTCACGCCCGAGCTGCTGGCCCGGCTCGCGGCCGCCGGGGTGAGTGACACCCGGGTGACACTCCACGTCGGCCTCGGCACGTTCGCCCCGGTGAAGGCCGCCGACCCGACGGCACACGCGATCCACTCCGAGTGGTGCGAGGTGACCGAAGCCGCGGCCGTGGCGGTGGCGGCGTGCAAGGCCCGCGGCGGGAGGGTGGTGGCGGTCGGCACGACGGCGACGCGGACGCTGGAGTCGGCGGCGCGGGGCGGCGCGGTGGCGCCGTACCGCGGCGAGACGGACCTGTTCATCCACGCGCCGTTCACGTTCCGCGCCGTGGACGCGCTGGTGACGAACTTCCACCTGCCGCGGACGACGCTGCTGCTGCTGGTGGGGGCGTTCGCCGGCGACGAGTTACTACGGCGGGCGTACGCCGAGGCGGTGGCCCGCGAGTACCGCTTCTTCAGCTACGGCGACGCGATGCTGGTGCTGTAGCCGGCGGCTACCGGAGCGGGGGTTGTTCGAGCCACGCGCCGAGGAGCCAGCACCCGAGGAGAAACAGGGCGCAGAGGGCGGCCCCGGCGCAGCCGAGGGCGCAGCCCTGGTACTGCCGGCGGCCGCGCTCGAAGCCGGCTGCGTGGAACGCCGCGGCGCGGCGGGCCTGGTGCGCGTCGCGGGCGTCGAGCCGGGCCTGCTCCCGGGCGTACTCGCGCTCGTAAATTTCGCGGGGCGTCAGGGCCATGAGCGGCTCGGCCTCGGATGGCAGGTCGGACGGCAGCGGGCCGCGCTCAGCGGAGGGCAGTGGGGCCGGGGCGGCCGTCGGGGCCGAGGATCTGGAACGTGTGGATGCCGGACCGGCGGGCGTCGGTGTAGGTCCACACCACCTTCTTGTCGCGCGTCACCTCCAGCAGCCGGACCTTCCCCGGGCCCGCGTGGTAGCTGGTCACCACTGTGTTCCCGTTCGCCAGCCGCTCCACCCCGCAGCAGTCGTCCAGCGGGCGGCCCGGCAGGTCGTCGTTGGTGAGCCGCCACACCTCCTTGCCGGCGCGGTCGAACTCCACGACGAGGTTGCCGTGTGTGCAGCCGACCAGGGTGTTCCCGTCGGGCAGGCGGATGGCGGTGAACGGCATGTGCGGCGTCTTGGCCTCCCACACCACCTTCCCGGCCGCGTCGTACTCGCGGACCACCCGGTCGAGCAACTGCGGCACGAGGTAGTTCCCGTTCGCCAACTTCCGCGTCATCCGCGACTGCATGTGGAGGTCGCCGGTCTGGGCCTGGATCGGCACGTCGGCCACGACCTTGCCGTCCCGGGTGACTTCGAGGACGCGCGGCTTCGGCCCGGCCTCGGTGAGGAGCACGCGGCCGTCCTTCAGCGGCTGCACGGTGTTCACCTCGCTCTGGGAGCCCTTGAACTCGAACAGCACCTTGCCGGCGCGGTCCACCTCGACGACGGCGCCGCCGGGGTAGCTCGTGCTCTTGGAGAGGGCGAGGAGCACGTTGCCGTTCGGGAGCACCCAGCCGTCGCGGGACGAGTGCGGGTACGTCCAGCTCGCCTTGCCGGTGTCGTCGGCGATGAACGTCTCGGCGCCGGTGGCGAGGAACGTGTGGCGGGGCGGGTCGGCGGCCGCGGCGTGGGCCGTGACGGCGGCGAGCAGGACGGCGAGGACGCGGGGCATGGTCGGTCTCGGGGGAGGTGGGCCGCGCGGCGCGCGGCCGGCGGGGGCGATTCTCGCCGGGCCGGGCGGCGCGGGCAAGCCCCGGGTGGTGCCGCGGCCCGCGGTCGCGCACAATAGCGGGGACCGCCGGCCTCACGGAACACCCCATGTCCCGCCGCCCGCTCGCCGCCCTCGCACTTTTCCTGCTCGCCGGCACGGCCCCCGCCCAGGCGCCCGCCGTCACCACGCCGAAAGCCGCGTTCGGCTTCCACGTCGGCGACGACTACTGCCTCGCCAACTACGCCCAGCTCAAGACCTACTGGGAGAAGCTGGCGACCGAGTCGGACCGCGTGAAGCTGGTGACCATCGGCACTACCGCGGAGGGCCGGCCGCAGCTCGCTGCGGTCGTCACCTCGCCCGCCAACCACCGCCGCCTCGCCGACCTGAAGGCCACCGCGCGCCGGCTCGCCCTCGCCGACGGCGTCACGGAAGCCGACGCGAAGCAACTCGCCGCGCGGGGCAAGGCCGTGGTGTGGATCGACGGCGGCCTCCACGCCAGCGAGACGCTCTGCGCCCAGGTGCTCGTCGAAACGCTCTACCAGTTCGCCAGCGCCACCGACGCCGAGACGCTCCGCATCCTCGACGACGTGGTCATCCTGTTCGTCCACGCCAACCCTGACGGGCACGACCTCGTGGCCGACCACTACATGAAGGAGAAGGAGCCGACGAAGCGGAGCCTGACCGGCCTGCCGCGGCTGTACCAGAAGTACATCGGGCACGACAACAACCGCGACTTCTACGCCAACACCCAGGCCGAGACGAAGAACCTGAACCGCCTGATGTACCGCGAGTGGTTCCCGCAGATCGTCTACAACCACCACCAGTCCGGCCCGCCCGGCACGGTGCTGTTCTGCCCGCCGTTCCGCGACCCGTTCAACTACTTCTGCGACCCGCTCACGCTCAACGGCATCGACGCCGTCGGCGCCGCCATGATGCAGCGGTTCCTGGTGGAGGGTAAGCCCGGCGCCACCACCCGCTCCGGGGCGCCGTACTCGACGTGGTTCAACGGCGGCCTCCGCACCACCGCCGGGTTCCACAACATGATCGGCCTGCTGACGGAAACCGTCGGCAGCCCCACGCCGTCGAGCATCCCGCTGCTGAGCGCCAAGCAGCTGCCGAAGGGCGACTACCTGGCGCCGGTGCCGCCGCAGAAGTGGCGCTTCCGCCAATCCGTCGATTACTCCGTGACGGCGAACAAGGCCGTGCTCGACTACGCCTCGCGGCACCGCGAGCAGCTGCTGTTCAACATCTGGAAGATGGGGAACACCGCGATCGAGCACGGCACCCGCGACAGCTGGACGGTCACGCCCAAGATCGTCGAGGCGGCGCAGGCCGCGGGCAAGGGGAAGGGCGGCGCCGACTTCGACAAGTTGTTCCGCGACCCCGCGAAGCGCGACCCGCGCGGCTACGTCCTCCCCGCCGACCAGCCCGACTTCCTGACGGCGACGAAGTTCGTCAACGCGCTGCTGGGCACCGGCGTGACGGTCCACCGCGCCACGGCCGACTTCTCCGCCGGCGGCAAGAGCTACCCGAAGGGGAGCTACGTGGTGAAGACGGCGCAGGCGTTCCGTGCGCACGTCCTCGACATGTTCGAGCCGCAGGACCACCCGAACGACTTCGCCTACCCGGGCGGCCCGCCCGTCCGCCCCTACGACTCCGCCGGCTACACCCTCGCCTACCAGATGGCCGTGAAGTTCGACCGGCTGCTCGACGGCTTCGACGGGCCGTTCGAGGCGATCACCACCGAGACGGTGCCGCCGCCGCCGGGCCGCGTGGTCGGCGCCGACGGCGCGGTCGGCTTCGTGCTCGGCGTGGAGACGAACGACGCCTTCCGCGCCGTGAACCGCCTCCACAAGGCTGGCGAGGAAGTCCGGCGGGTCCAGGCGACGGGCGGCGCGCACCCGCCGGGAACGTTCTTCGTGCCGCGGAAGGACACGACGGCGGACGTGGTGAGGGCGATTGCCGCCGACCTTGGCGTGACGTTCCGCGGCGTGAAGGACGCGCCCGAGGCGGCGCCGCTGAAGCCGGCGCGGGTGGCGCTGTGGGACAAGTTCGGAGGGTCGATGCCGTCGGGCTGGACGCGCTGGCTGCTGGAGCAGTTCGAGTTCCCGCACCAGGTCGTCTTCACGGCCGAGCTCGACAAGGGCGACCTGCGCGAGCGGTACGACGTTATCGTCCTCGTGGACGGCGCCTACGCCGGCGACGCGGGCGGCAAGGGCGGCGACAACCCCGACGCAGCCGAGGCCAAGGGGCCGGCGGGCCGCGGCGGCGTCACGAAGGCGACGACGCTGCCGCAGCTCAAGCGCTTCCTCGACGCCGGCGGCACGGTGCTGACGATCGGCTCGTCCACGAAGCTGGGCGCCGAGCTGGGCGTGCCGGTGGCAAACTACCTCACGGAAGTGGACGACAAGAACGAGCCGAAGGCGCTGGCCTCGACGAAGTTCTACGTGCCGTCGTCGGTGCTGCGGGTGAAGGTGGACAGCTCCAACCCGCTGGCGTGGGGGCTGGGCGACCACGCGGACGTGATGTTCTCGAACAGCCCGACGTTCCGGCTGACGAACGGCGCCGACGCGGCGGGGGCGACGCGGGTGGCGTGGTTCGACACGGCGACGCCGCTGCGGAGCGGGTGGGCGTGGGGCCAGCAGCACCTGGAGGGCGGGGCGGCGGTGGTGGACGCGCGCGTCGGCCGCGGCCGGCTGGCGCTGTTCGGCCCGCAGGTGCTGTTCCGCGGCCAGCCGCACGGGACGTTCCGGCTGGTGTTCAACGGCATCGTGCAGTCGGTGGTGCCGCGGGAGTGACGGGCGGCGCCTACCGCTTCGGCCGCAGCACCCCGCCGGGCCACGCCACCTCGCAGCCCGGCAGCGCCGCGAACACCCCGGACGCGCCGCGCTGCGTCACCGTCGTGTCGCGCACGTCCAGGTGCGTCAGCTTGCCGAACTCGCGGACCGTCGTCAGCCCCGTGTCGGTCACCGGCGTGCCGGTCAGCACCAGCCGCGTCAGGCTCTTGCACTCGCGGAAGCGGCCGAGCTCGGCGTCGGTCGCGCCGGGCCGGCCGCTCAGGTCCACGGCCGTCAGCCGGAACAACCCCGCCGGTAGCGCCTTCGCGTCGGCCGTGTCGGCGTCGGCGTAGTTCACCCGCACCTTGCCGCCGGCCTTCAGCACGAACTCGGCCGCGGCGCGGTCGTCGTCCGTGGCGGGTTCGTAAGTGGAGCCGTACTGGATGCGGCAGCCCGGCAGCGCCTTCGCCAGTGCGAGCGCGCCCTTGGCCGTGACGTCGGTCGCGCCCAGCGACAAATCCTTCAGCTTCGTGAACCGGGCGATCAGCGGCACGGCGTCGTCGTCCACCTTCGTGCCGGCGAGGTCCAGGTGGGCGAGGTTGGTGCAGCCGGCGAGGTGGGCCAGGCCGGCGTTCGAGATGCCGCTGCCGACGAGGAACGCGACGCGGACGTGCTTGCAGTCGGCGAACACCGCCATCGCCCGGTCCGTCGCCGGCGCCAGGAGGAACACGTCGGTCAGCCGGAACGGCTCCTTCGGCAGCCGCCTGGCGTCGCGGATTTCCTCGGGCACGGCGTCCACGGTGATCCGGCCCTTGATACTCAACACCCACAGCGCCGCGGCGCGGTCCGGGTCGCCGGCCGCCTTGGGCGGCTCGGTGGCCCTGGGCGGCTCGGTGGCCCTGGGCGGCTCGGTGGCCTTGGGCGGCTCGGTGACCTTGGGCGGCTCGGTGGCCTTCGGAAACTCGGTGGCTTTCGGCACCTCGGCCGCCTTCGGCACATCGACGGCTTTCGGCTCGGGCGCGACCGGCGTCACCGGCGCGGGCGGGTCGCCGACCTTCGCCGCCTCGGCCGGCTTGCGGCCGCTCACCGCGAGCCACACGCCGACGCCGACGAGCAGCACCGCGACCGCGGCGAGCAGCGCCGGCAACCGGCGGCGCGGGGTCGGCCCGGTGCCGCCGGCGAGGGCGCGGGCGACCTCGGCGGCGGAGCCCGGGCGGCGCCCCGGCTCCTTCGCCATCAGCCGTTCGATGAGGTCGGCGAGCGCCGGCGGCAGCGCCGGGGCGGCCTCGCGGACCGGCGGCGGCGGCTCGGTCGTCAGCGCGATCAGCACGGCCATCGGCGTCGGGCCGTCGAACGGCGGGCGGCCGGCGGCCATGCGGTACAGCGTCACGCCGAGGCTGAACAGGTCGGCCCGCGCGTCCACGGCCTCCCCGCGCGCCTGCTCGGGCGCCATGAACGCCGGCGTGCCGAGGACGGCGCCGGTCGTCGTCAGCTGGGCCGAGGCGGCGTCCACAGGGCGGGCCAGGCCGAAGTCGAGCACCTTGCACCGGCGCACGGCGCCGCCGGGCTCGCCTTCGAGCCAGATGTTCGCGGGTTTGATGTCGCGGTGGACGAGCCCCGCCGCGTGGGCCGCGGCCAGCCCCTCGGCCACCTCGCGGGCCACCTTCGCCACGAGCCCCGGCGGCGACGCCGGCTCGCGCCGCAGGCGGGCGTCGAGCGTCTCGCCCTGGAGCACGGGCATGGCCAGGTACGGCGTGCCGTCGGCCGCCTCGCCCACCGCCCACACGGGGACGAGGTAGTCGCTCTCGACCGCGGCGGCGGCCCGCGCCTCGCGGAGGAAGCGGTCGCGGTCGCCGGGATTCGCGGCCAGCGCGCGGTGCATCGTCTTGAGCGCGACGCGGCGGCCGAGGCGGGTGTCTTCGGCGAGGTAGACGGCGCCCATGCCGCCCTCGCCGAGCTTGCGGACGAGCGAGTACCCCTCGACGCGCGGCAGCCCGTCGGCCGGCGTGGCCGACCCGGGCGGCGACATCTGCGTGGCGTGCAAGCCGGCGGGCTCGGGCGTGCGGTCGGTCATGGGAGCCTCCCGGGGCGACGGCGCTCACCCGCGTTATACGCCCCGCGGGCCGCGGCTCATCTCCCAGCTCCCCAGCCCCCCGGGAACGCGGCGGCGCCCGACGAGCGCAAAGCCGAGCCGCTCGTAGGCCGGCACGTTCGCCGCGTCCTGCGTTTCCAGGTAGCACGGCAGGCCGGCGCGGTCGGCGGCGGCGAGGCCCGGCCCGATCGCGGCGCGGGCCAACCCTCGCCGGCGGGCGTGCGGGGCGACACCGAGCAGCAGCAGGTACCAGTGCGGCCCCGGGACGTGACGCCGCCGCGCCCGGTCGAACTCCCGGTCGAGCCGCAGCAGTCGCACGCCGCCGGCCGGCCCGAGCTGCCACGCCAGCGCGAGGACGCCGGCGCGAAGGAGGCCGCTAGCGGTGAGCGTCGGGTGGTCGGGCGGCAGCCAGCACGCCACCGCGGCGCCGTCGGCCGAGGCGAAGGCGGTGCCGAGCGCGGCCGTGTAGCGGACGAGCATCCCGCAGAAGGCCTCGACCGCGGGCGGGTTGTCCGGCGCGACCGCACGCAGGAGGGGGTAACCGGCGAACGCCGCCGCCAGCGTGCGCGCGGCGGCGGGGGCGTCGGCCCGGGTCAGCGGCGCGACGGTCACCGGGCGGGTTGCAGGTAGCCCGGAATCCCCTGGTCGCCGGGGATCGGGCTCCGCGTCACGGGGATGTCCACGTCCGCCGGCAGGGCCGGAGCGGCGGGCGGGGCCGGGGTCGGGGCCGCGGCGAACCCCGGCAGCGCCGCCGCGGCCGAGCCCGTGCCCGCCGGCGCCTTCGACTTCGACGCCTTCACGATCAGCCCGAGCAGGTCGCCCTTCGCTTCCGCCGCGTACCCGAAGCCGAGCGGCGTCGGCGTCGTCTTGCCGCCCTTCAGCAGCGCGTCCGTCAGGTCGGCCACGGCAGCCCAGGCGGCGGCGGTGTCGCCGGGGTCGGGGGCGATGCGGTCGGCCAGCCGCTCCATCATCTCGCGCCGGCCCAGCTGCACGTGCTTCGCCTGGAACTGCGTCGGCGCCAGCGCCACGAAGCGCACCCGCGTCGTCGGGCCGAGGTCGATGCCGGCGGCGAGGTGGTCGGCGGCGCGGAACAGGCGGCTCCCCGGCCCCGGCAGCTCCGGCCCCCACGCCGCCGGCTGGTGGCACACCCACTGCTTGTCGCGGTTGCTCACCGCCGCCGCGACCGCCGCCGTGTCCACGCGGTCCCAGCCGGGCGGCGCCGTCGCCGGCCGGCGCTCGGCGAGCCGCTCGATCAGCGCCTTCACGGTCGGCTCGTCGTCGGCGACGAGGGTGCGGCCGTCGGGCGCGGGGAACAGCACGGCCTCGGTGCCGTCGGTCGGCAGGCCCGGGACCATGCCGCCGAAGTTGAGGCGGATGACGCGGTAGCCGTACCCGCGGTGGACGCGCACCTCCGACGCCGGGAACCACGTGCGCACGGCGGCGGCCCAGTCGATCGGCCGAGCGGCGCGGGCGACGAAGGAGTTGAAGGCGAAGTAGAACATCGCCGTCTTGCCGTCGCCGGCGTCGGGCTTGGGGGCGATCGTGGCGTTGCCGACGACAAGGAGCTGGTCGAGGCCGTCGAGGCCGGGGCCGGCGGAGGCGCCGCCGCCCATGCGGACGAGGAGGGCGCCGACGTTGTCGAGCCACGCCCCGCCGCCGGCGAGGTCCGGGTGCGCCAGCAGGACGTTCGGCCGCAGCGCCAGCAGCGCCTGCACCTCGGCGGCGGGGCGCGGCAGGTACGTCAGGTCGAACGGCTCGTGCGGACCGGCGAGGCGCTCTAGCGTGGCGCGGCGCGCCTTCATCTGCTTGAGCGTGTCGCGGAGCGCGTCCGGCGGGGCCGGGGCGACGGGAGCGAACGCGGGCTCGGCCGCCGGGGCGGCCGCGGCGGCGAGGAGGAGCACGACGAGGGTGCGGGGCATGGGCTACTCCCGGGGACCGCCGGGGAATAGCGAAGCCCGGGGGGCGGGTCAAGCCGGGGTCAGCCGTCCTTCAGAATCTCGCGCGCCGCGTTCAGCCCGCACGCGCCCATGACGCCGCCGCCCGGGTGCGTCGCGGCCCCGCACATGTACAGGCCGCGCACCGGCGTGCGGTAGTTGGCGAACCCCGCCACCGGCCGGAAGCTCGCCATGCTCGACAGGCTCATCGCCCCCTGCATGATGTTCCCGCCGGTGATGCCCCACGCCTTCTCCATGTCCGGCGGGGCGTACACCACCCGGTCGATCACGCTCGCCTTGAAGTTCGGCGCGTACTCGTTCAGCACGTCGAAGCAGCGGTCCGCGAACTTGTCCCGCTCCTGGTCCCACGTCGTGCCCTTCAGGTGGTACGGCGCGTACTGCACGAACATGCTCAGGATGTGCTTCCCCGGCGGCGCCAGCGTGCTGTCCAGCGCCGTCGCCATCGTGCACTCGAGCATCGGGTCGCGGGCCGGGCGGCCGTACTTGGCGTCGTCGTAGGCGCGCTCGATGTAGTCCTGGTCGGGGCACACGTGCATCGTGCCGTGGTGCTGCGGGCCGACGCCCTTCCCCGGCAGGGCCGTGAACTGCGGCGGCTCCGACAGGGCCACGTTGATCTTCACCGTCGCCGAGGAGTAGTCGATGGCCTTCACCCGCGCCAGGAACTCGGCCGGCAGGTCGGCGGCGTCCATCAGCTTCACGAACGTCACGTTCGCGTCGGCGCAGCTGATGACGCGGGGCGCGCGGAACTCGGTGCCGTCCTTGAGCGCGACGCCGACCGCCTTGCCGCCCTTCACCAGAATCTTGCCGACCTCGCTGTTCTTGCGGATGGTCGCGCCCTTCGCCTGCGCCGCCTGCGCGATGCTGTTGGAGATGGTGCCCATGCCGCCCTTGACGTAGCCCCACACCCCGCGGACGCCGTTGCACTCGCCCATCACGTGGTGGAACAGCACGTACGCCGTGCCCGGGTGGCTCGGCGGCGCGAAGGCGCCGATGACCGCGTCGGTGGCGATGGTCGCCTTTAGCTGCTCCGACTCGAACCAGCGGTCGAGGATCGGGCGGGCGGCGCCGGTGAGGATTTCGACGGCGTCGGTGGCCACGTCGCGCCCCAGCCCGCGGAAGCCGAAGCCGGTCTTGGCGACGCTCCACAGGTCGCCGAGGCGGTTGCTGAACGGGTCGGGCGCGGTCTGTTCGAGGAGCGGCTCGAGGAAGTCGGCCACCTTCTCCAGCATGGCCTCGTACTTGGGGTACGCCTCGGCGTCCTTGGTGCTGAACTTGGCGATCTCGCGGCGGGTCATCTCCTTGTCCGGCCCCATCATCAGGTAGCGGCCGTCCGGGAACGGGGTGAACGAGGACGGGCTGCGCGGCAGCATCTCGAAGCCGTACTTCTTCAGCTCCAGGTCGCGGATGATCTGCGGCCGCAGCAGGCTGTTCACGTACGCCGCGGTGGAGACCTTGTAGCCGGGCCAGATTTCTTCGGTGATGCAGCAGCCGCCGAGCACGTCGCGGCGTTCGAGGACGAGCACCTTGTACCCGGCGCGGGCGAGGTACGCGGCGGTGGTGAGGCCGTTGTGCCCGGCGCCGATGATGATCGCGTCGTACTCGGTCGGCATGTCGGTTCCGTTCCGTGGGTGGCGTGGTGGCCTCTATTCTAGTCGCCGTCAACGCCGAAAGCCCGGGGGCGCCCCCGGGCTTTCGCGGTGACAGCCGGCTGTCACTTGATCGTCCACAGGTACACGGTGTGCGTCCGGTCGGCCTCCACCTGCACGGTCCTCTCCGGCTCCCACAGCACCTTGTTGTCCCGGCCGCGCATCTCGAAGTCGTGGCTCACCACGCGGGCCCCCTTCTTCAGCCCGGCCCTGAGCACCGGGTAGAGCTCCCGGTTGACCGACGGCAGCAGGTACAGCGTCACCACGTCCACGTCCTTGAAGTCCTCCGCCGTGAGCTTGAGGACGTCGCCCTTCTTGAACGTCAGCGCCCTGGTCTGCTCGGGGGTCAGCCTGGCGTCGGCGACCGACTTCTCGCAGTCCTTCAGCCGCTCCGGGATGAGGTCGATGCCAAGGCCGCGCTTCGCCCCGAAGTCCTTCACCGCGGCGATGACGATCCGGCCGTCGCCGCAGCCTAGGTCGTACACCGTCTCGCCCGCCTTCACCGCGGCCGTCTTCAGCATCGCCTCGACGACCTTCGGGTGGGTCGGGACGTACGGCACGATGAACTTCGGCCGGTCCTCCTTCGCGTCGGGCCTGCCGGCCGTGCCGGCGTCCTGGGCCGAGGCGGTCAGGCCGGCGGCGGCGGCGAGGGCGACGAGCAGCGTCCGCATGCGGGAGCTCCGTCGGGTCAGGGGTGACGGCGGCCCGTCACTTGATCGTCCACAGGTACACGGTGTGCTGCCGGTCGGCCTCCACCTGCACCGTCTTCTCCGGCATCCAGTCGTCGCCCATGTCGAAGTCGTGGCTGACCACGCGGGCGCCCTTCTTCAGCCCGGCCTTGAGCACCGGCTTCAGCTCGCGGTTGACCGACGGCAGCAGGTACAGCGTCACCACGTCCACGCCCTTGAAGTCGTCGGCCTTCATCTGCAGCACGTCGCCCTTCTTGAACGTCATCGCCTTCTTCTGGTCGTCGGTCAGCTTGGCGTCGGCCATGCTCTTCTCGCAGTCCTTCAGCCGCTCCGGGTTGAAGTCGATGCCGAGCCCCTTCTTGGCCTTGAAGTCCTTCACCGCGGCGATGACGATCCGGCCGTCGCCGCAGCCGAGGTCGTACACCGTCTCGCCCTCCTTCACCGCGGCCGTCTTCAGCATCGCCTCGACCACCTTCGGGTGGGTCGGGACGTACGGCACGACGATCTTCGGCTGGGCGTCGGCCTTGTCGCCCTGGGCGGCGACCGAGCTGGTCAGGGCGGCGGCGGCGGCGGCGAGGCCGAGGGCGGCGAACAGCTTCCGCATGGCGGGACTCCGTCGGGTGGGGGGCGGGGGCAGAGGCGATTATGCGCCGCCCGCGGCGGGCCGGGGAGGGCGGGGCGGGAAAATCGTTACACCCGGCCCAGTTCGTCCAGCACCAGCCGCGACCACGTCTCGAACCCGCCGCGGCCGGCGGTGAGTTCCGCCAGTGGTGCGAACCCGGCGTCGGCCAGCGCCGCCTCGCGCGGCCGGGCCGTCGGCGCCTCCAGCTCGAACACGTGGACCACGCCCAGGTGGACGGCCCCGACGGGCGTCGTGGGGTCGAAGATGAACCCGAGCGGCCGCTCGACGTGGGCGCACCCGAGTTCCACTTCCTCGGTCAGTTCGCGCCGCATCCCGGTGCGGTAGGGGTCGTCGCCGCCGGCCGCGTCGGCCTCGGAGATGTGCCCGCCGACGCCGACCGACCGGAGCGCCGCCAGCCGCGTCTCGGTGCCGGCGGCGCCGCGGCGGTAGTGGAACACCCGTTCGCCACAGCGGAGAACAACGTAGGGGATGAGTTGCAGGAACGACGGGTCGGTCTCCACCTGCGAACGCGGGCGGAAGGCGAACGCGGCGGGGGAGAGCAGCGCGGCGCCGAAGGCGGGGTCGGCGGGGCGGAAGCCGGTGAACGCGCCCGCGGCGCGGAGGTGCGCCGCGGGGATCACCAGGACGCGCTCGTCGGTGGGCATGGTGTTTACCTACAGCACGAACTTCGCCACCACCGCGGCGAGCAGCGCCGTGCCGATGATCGTGAGGCCCAGCCGCAGCGTGTCGTCGCCGGTGCGGCGGGCCAGCAGCGCCGCCAGCTCGCGGTCGTCGCCCGCCTCCACGGCGGCCTGCAACCGCGACTCGTAGTTCCCCGCCGGGTACTCCTTCAACCCGTCCTCGGTGAGCCGCAGGCCGGGCTCGTTCGGCCACAGCATCGGCCGCACGGCCGCGTCGAAGCGCAGGCCGGGGCCGAACACGAACGACGCCGGCCACAGCCCGGCGCGGGCCTTGTCCGGCAGCAGCTTCCACAGCGCGCGCAGGAACCGCTCCGCCGGCTCGGGCCGCAGCAGTTGCACGCGGCCGCCGTCCACCAGCGCCTGCGTGCTGCCCAGCAGCAGGGCCATCTCCTCCGTCGCCGGGTCGCACGCCTTCAGCACGTCTTGCAGCCCGGCGGCGGTGCGCGGCGGCAGCGGCTCGGGCGGCCACTCCAGCACCGGCAGCGGGCCGCGGGCCGACCAGTCCGGCGGGAAGCGGTCGGCGACGGCGAACGGGTCGCCGAGGTGGCGGTACAGGTCGGCGGACAGCACCAGGAAGCGGAACCGCCACTCGGTCGGCCCGGGCGGGGCGGTGACCTGCACGACGGCGACGTGCCGGCGGCCGAACGGCTGCGCGAAGTGCGCCAGCGGGAAATTGACGCCCGACGGCGGGATGCCGAACTGCACCGCGATCCGCTCGGCCTCGGCGGCGTCGAGGTCGTCCGACTGCGCGGCGACGCCCACCTCGCGGGGGCTGACCACGAGCAACGCTTGCTGGATTCGCAGGTCGGGGAGGGGCACCGTCACTCCTCCTCGGCCGGCTCGTCGTCGGCGTCGTCCACGCGCGCCTTCATCACCTCGCGCAGCAGCACCGTGGCGTAGCTCCCGGCCGGCAGTGTGAACGACAGCCGCAGGCCGTCCGCCTCCCACGCCGCGGTCAGGTCGTCGAGGTAGACGAGGTTGTGCCGCCGCGTGCCCATCAGGAGCTTGCCGAAGCCGGCGAACGCGGCCGGGCCGAGGTTGTGCGCCCGCAGCACGGCCGCCTCGCGCTCGGCGGCGAGCCCGGCCGCGGGGAACGTCTTCTTCCCGAACATCGGCCCCGCGGTCACGGTTTCGCGAGCGTCGAACCGCGCCTGCTCGGCGGCCACGTCCGTCGCCACGAACAGCCCGCCCGCCGGCCACTTCGCCAGCACGTCGCCGTCGAGCACGGTGCGGTAGAGGCCGTCGGTGAGGCGGCGGGCGAGCACGTCGTTGAACAGTAGCGACTGCACCGCGGACAGGGCGAACCGGTACAGGAACGGCCGCAGCCGCCGCGGCGCCGTGCCGTTGAGGCACTTCCACCCCAGCTCGACAGTGCTGCCACCGCGGCCGAAGCGCTGCGGGCCGTAATAGTTCGGCAGCCCCTGGGAACGAATGCGCTCCAGTACCGCCTCGACGTTCGCGCCGCGGTCGGCGTCGCGGATCAGGATGCCGAAGCGGTTGCCGCGGAGGTGGCCGAGCTTGAGCTTGTTCGTGTGCCGGCCGGTCTTCAGGACGCGGATGCCGTCGCCGTCGAGCTGCGGCAGCCGCGGCTCGCACGCCGCGGGAACGGACACCCACTGCCGCGTGACGGCGTGCCGGTCCTTGAGGCCGGCGGTGCCGACATCCCCGGGCCGCGCCCCGAGCCGCTGCGCGATCGTGCGGGCGAAGTACTCGGGCGCCATGCCGCGCTTCTCGACCCACAGGTAGAGATGGTCGCCGCTGCCGGAGGGCTCGTAGGAGGGGACTTCTTCGACCTCGAAGTCGTCGTCGGTGGCGCGGATGCGGCCGCCGCACCCGGGCAGGTCCGGGGTGAGCAGTGGCGGGTCCGTCGCGGGGTGCGGCATCGCGGGCTCCGGGCGGGCGGAGCGGGTATTGTAGAAGGGGTGGCGAGCCGTCCCCAATGAGGCGACGGCTGGCCCGGGGCTCAGGCGAGTGGAGGACAGCCATGCCGCGCGACACGACCTCGACGCGGGCGGTGTACGGCCGGCACGAGGACCGGTACCTCGAGCTGGTCCGCCGGTTCCCCCTCCGCCCGCTCCGCACCGACGCCGACCTCGACGCCGCCGTCGCGGTGCTCGACGAGCTCACCGACCTCGACGAGCTGGCGGCGCCGGAGCAGGACTACCTCGACGTGCTCACCGACCTCGTGGAAGCCTACGAGGACGCGACCGTCCCCATGATGCCGGTCGGCGATGCAGACCTGCTCCGCGCCCTGATCGAAGCGAAGGGCGCGACGCAGGCCCAGGTCGCCTCCGGGGCGGGGCTGGCCGTCTCGACGGTCTCGGAGTTGTTGTCGGGAAAGCGGAAGTTGAACCGCGGCCAGATCGGCAAGCTCGCCCACTACTTCAAGGTGAGCCCCGGGGTATTCGCGTTCCCGGGGTGAACCGCTCTACCGCTCGCGGCGTCGCACCGCGGTGCACCGCCGCGAGCAGCGAACCAGTTAGTACCGCAGTTCCAGCCCCATGCTGACGCCTTGCAGCCAGAAGTCGGTCGTGCGGTCCGGGAAGGCGGACGCGGCCGGGTCGATCTGCTCGCCGGCCCGGGCCACGCTGCTCAGGTAGATGAAGTTGTACGCGCCGTACACCCGCGCCGCGTCCGTCACCTGGAAGCCGACCCGCACGCCGAACTCGGGCACCACCGCGAACGCCGTCGAGCGGTACGTGCCGATGGTCGACGGCCGCGCCAGCAGGCCGCCCGCCTGAGCCACGCCGCCGATCACCGTGCTGCCGTCGATGGTCGTGGACTGCACCACGCCGCCGAGCGCCACCGACGCCCGGCCGCCGTAGAAGAACGCCCCCTTCCGCCGCTCGCCGGTCAGGCCGATCACGCCGCCGTAGAAGTCGTTCGACGTGGCGAACCGGTCGTTGACCGAGTACGCGGTCCCCGCCGGCAGGCCGGCGCCCTCGCCGGTGGCGGTCTCGGTTTCGGTCACGCTCACCGTGTCGCCGACGTGCAGGTAGCGGAAGCCGAGCAGCAGGTCCACCCGGCCGCACGGGTCGCAGCACAAGTTGTGCAGTCGGCTGATGCCGCCGCCGATGACGCGGTTCGTGGCCTCGGCCGTCACCGAGCCGGCGACCTCGCCGGGGAACGACACCAGCTCCGCGGCCGGGACGCCGGCGCTGACGTACGGGCGGGCCAACACGACGGACCCGTCGGACGACGCGGCGGCGGCCTCGCGGCTGCGCGACAGGAAGAAGAAGTCGGCCTCGACGCCGCGGGTGCGGTCGGGGTTGCTCCACCACCCGCCGGTGAAGCGGAAGCCGTCGCGGAAGTCGTTGTTGCGGCGGTTGCCGCCGAACTGCGTGATGGTGGTCGGCTGGCCGAGGACGCCGGCGGCGGCCCGGGGCGTGTCCGGCGGCGACACGGTGATGAGCGGCGGCGTGGCCTGCCCGGAGCCGGCCCAGTACAGCCACTCGAACTGGCCCCAGGCGCACTCGTCCGGCCCGCACGCCGCGGGACGGTCCTGCACCCGCACCGTGATCGGGGGGAGCGGCGGCGTCTCGACCACGACCGGCGCCGGCTTGGGCGGCACCTCCACCGGGGCCGCGGCGGGCACCACCTTCGGGGCCGGCATCGGGGCCGGCATCGGCTGCGGGGCCGGCGCCGGTTGCGCGTCGGGCGGCGGGAGCCCCGGCAGGATGCGTGGCGCCTGCGGCTGCTCGGCGCGGACCACGGCCGACGCCGGGGTCACGCCGGGGGCGGGCGCCCGCTCGACGGTGAGGACGGGCGGCGGGTGCGGCGACCCGGCGCGGGCCGACTGAACCGGACTGGGTTGGGCGAGCGCCGCCGCCGGCAGCGCCGCACACAGGGCGGCCGCGGCCGCCGAACGGATGGACATGGCAAGCCTCCGGGAGAGGGGCGGACCACACGGCCGCGCATCCTGCGCACCCGTCTTATCGCCCCCCGCCGGTCTGCTCGTGACACCCCGCCCCACCCGAGCGGCCGGTTCCACCCGGCCGGGCCGGAGCGACCGCTACAGGCGGACCGGCCGGCAATTTCGGTGTGACACGCACCCGGCCGCCACCGGTCCGCCGCCCGAAGGTGCAGCCCGCCCGCCACTCGTTTGCAGAGTGTCGTTTCCAAACCACCCACGTCTCGCAACTTCCCACACGCCTGTACGGTCCGCCGGTCGCGTCGGCAGTCACGGCAGCAGCCGCGCCGGAATTGCTAACGTCGGGGCGTCGTCGGCCCGCGCGCCGGCGAAGCCCGCGGCCACCGGCACGCCCGTCGCCGACAACTTCTGGAACCGCAGCCCGACGATCGAACCGACCGCCGGGGGGTGCTCGGCGAGCCCCGAGGAAACGCCGACCGCCTGCCCGTCGCCGAGGCGGCACAGAAGGCCGATCAGCCTGCCGCCGGCGAACTGGTAGGCGGTGACGACGGCGTCGGCCTCGACCGGTGCCGGCAGCGTGTGCGCCACGGCGGGGTTCGGGAGCGTGACCGGCGGCGGGGCGGGGGTGGGCTTGCCGCCCCTGGCGCTCGGCTTCGGCGCGGCACGGGGGCCGACGCGGGCGTCCTCGGCGGCGTCGCCGCGGAGGCGGCGGATGTGCTTGCACGTGCGCCGGTCCGCCGGCGCCGACTGCGTGCGCCACGCCATGCAGTTGCAGGAGTAGACGCCGCCGACGTTCTTGATGGTGTAGACGGCTCCGTTGGACCCGGGCACGTCGAGCGACTCGCCGTCTCGCAGGTCCGGCATGGCGTGCCTCGGGCTTCGGATGGGCAGAGGCTACCAGCGCACCGCCCCAGCCGCAAGCGGCGCAGGACCGTGGGACGGAGGGACGCGGGGACCGGAAGCGACCCCGCCCCGGTCGTGGCCGTGTCCCTCGGTCCCTGAGTCCCACGGTCCCAAACCGGGGTGGAAAATGCCCCCGCCGCGGGTAGAATCTCGTTGACCCGCCGGGGAGACCGGCGTACACTCTGGGTAGGTTGGCACCCGCACTTTCTCGCGCCGCCCGCTGAACGCAGCCCGCGGCGCCTCCCGACTCCCCCCCGAGTGAGATTTGTCGAGCCGAGTCGTCAGACCCACTTGAGCGGAGTCCTGCGGACCCAGACCGAGCCAGACCGCGGGCGGAAACGGTTTCCCCCGCGTACCCATCCGGGGCGGTGATCCCGCCCCGCAGTCCCCTAGACCGACCGGCGGCGCCGTCGCCCCGCGTCCCGTCCAGACCCCGTTCCGAGGATTCGTTATGCCCGACGCCAAGGGCGTCGATGGGGCGCCGCTCCCGCGGCCCTCCTCCCTGCGTGCGGCCGCCGCCCGGCGGCCCGTCGCCCGGAAGCCCGGCGAGGCGGCCCCCGCGGCCGCCCCCACATCCGCCGCCGCGGCCCCCCCGTCCTTCACGCCCCCGGCCCCGGTCGAGCGGGCGGCCCCGGCCGAGCGGCCGGCGCCCCCGGAGCGGCCCGTCGCCCCGCCCCGCCCCGGCGTCGGCTCCCGCCTCGAAGACCTGTACCGGATGCCCATGCCGCAGCTGTTCAAGCTCGCGGAGAAGGAGGGCATCCACGAGCACAACGGCATGAGCCGCGGGCAGCTCATCCTCGGCATCGTCCGCAAGCAGATCGAGCGCGGCGACAAGGTCATCGGCTCCGGCACGCTCGAAGTGCTCCCCGACGGCTACGGCTTCCTCCGCAGCCAGGCCCACAACTACCTGGCGAGCCCGGAAGACATCTACGTCTCGCCGTCGCAGATTCGGCGCATGAGCCTCCGCACCGGCCTGGTGGTCGAGGGGCCGATCCGGCTGCCGATCGAGAACCAGGACAACTTCGCCATCATGCAGATCGAGGTGGTGAACGGCCGGCCGTCGGACGAGGCTACGTCGGTCACCAACTTCGAGGACCTGACGCCGCTCCACCCGAACGCCCGCCTCCACCTGGAAGGCCCGCCGGACGAGCTGAGCATGCGGATCGTGGACCTCATCACCCCGATCGGCAAGGGCCAGCGCGGGCTCATCGTCGCCCCGCCGCGGACCGGCAAGACGGTGCTCCTCTCCAAGATGGCCAACGCCATCATGAAGAACCACCCCGAGGCCTACGTCTTCGTGCTGCTCGTGGACGAGCGGCCCGAGGAGGTGACGGAAATGCAGCGGCTGGTGCAGGGCACCAACGCCGAGGTGGTGGCGAGCACGTTCGACGAGCCGCCGGAGGAGCACATCCACGTCAGCGAGATCGTGCTCGAAAAGGCCAAGCGGATGGTCGAGCTGAAGCGCGACGTGATCATCCTGCTGGACAGCATCACCCGGCTGGCGCGGGCGCACAACACCGAGGCCCCGGGCGGCGGCAAGCTCCTGTCGGGCGGCCTCGATTCGAACGCCATGCAGAAGCCGAAGCGCTTCTTCGGCGCGGCCCGCAACGTCGAGGAGGGCGGCAGCCTGACGATCCTGGCGACGGCGCTGATCGACACCGGCAGCCGGATGGACGAGGTGATCTTCGAGGAGTTCAAGGGGACGGGCAACAGCGAGCTCCACCTGGACCGCCGGCTGGTGGAGAAGCGGGTGTACCCGGCGATCGACGTGAACCGCAGCGGCACGCGGAAGGAAGAGCTGCTGATGCACCCCGAGGAGCACGACCGGGTCCGCATCCTGCGGCGGGTGCTGGCCGACATGCACCCGGTGGAGGCGATGGAGCTGATCGTGAACCGGGCGAAGAAGAGCAAGAGCAACGCCGAGTTCCTGCTGTCGATGAACCTCGGCTGACCGGCCGCCGAGTTCGACCCACACGCACCCCCGTTCGCGGCCCGCCGCGGGCGGGGGTTGTTTCTTTGTGCGGAGTTCGCCCGTGTCCGAGATGTACAAGAAGCTGTGGCGCGAGGGGCAGCACACCGACCGCATGCTGTCGCTGGTTCGGAACCTGAAGAAGCGCGACCTCAGGAAGATCCGGCTGTTTGCCGTCGCCTGCTGCCGGCGAGTGTGGGACTACTACCCGACCGACGCCCAGCGCGAACTGGTGGTCGCGCTCGAAGACTACGTCGAGAATCGCGTCCCGTGGAAGGTGGTGCAGGCGAAGCGGAAGCCGGCCCGGGAGTGGGTGGATCGGGCGTTTCGGGACGAAATCCAGGCGATGCCGTACCGCGATCCCTACGAACCGGGGGAGACGGAACGCCCGTTGACCCCATTGACCTACGCGCGCTGTCCGATCTACGCGACGGACACGGATGTCCGGGACGTGATGAACGTCGCCCGGGACAGCATGACGAACCGGCTCTGGGCCGCCGGCGACCACGACCCGGAGCAGTGCGACTGGCTCCGCTGCATCTTCGGGAACCCCTACGAGCCCGTCACCTTCGAGCCGAGCTGGCGGACGGAGGCGGTCGTGGGCCTGGCGCGCGGGATGTACGAGTCGCGCGACTTCGGCCCGATGCCCGTCCTCGCCGACGCGCTCGAAGACGCCGGCTGCGCGAGCGCCGACATCCTCGCGCACTGCCGCGGCCCGGGTCCGCATGTCCGCGGCTGCTGGGTGGTCGATCTGGTGCTCGGGAAGGCGTGAGGCTACGCTACCGGGAGGAGAACCCCGCATGTCCGCACTCACCCTGCCGGCCCCGACGCCGCCCCCGGCCCCGCGGCCGCTGCGGATCACGGCGGCGCAGTTCAACCACATGGGCGACATGGGCTGGTTCGAGGGGCGGCGGGCGTTCCTGATCGACGGCGTCATCCTGGAGCAAGGGCCGATGGACACGCCGCACGCCGTCGCCCTCGGCCTCGCCCAGGTCGCCCTGCAGCGGGCCTTCCCGGTCGGGTTCTGGGTGCGCGTTCAGAGCCCGTTCCACACCGACGAGTTCACCGACCCCGAGCCGGACCTGGCCGTCGTGCCGGGCGGGCCACGCGACTACCTCGGCAAACACCCGACCGCGGCCGCGCTCGTCGTCGAGGTGGCCGACTCGTCGCTCCTCACAGACACCCGCGACAAGGCCGAGCGGTACGCGACCGCCGGCGTGGCCGACTACTGGGTGGTGGACGTGGTGAACGGCCGGGTACTGGTGTTCCGCGATCCGCGCCCGCTCCCCGCGACGCTCGGGGCGACGAGCTACAAGACGTGCCTGACTCTCGGCCCGGCCGACACCATCAATCCGCTCGTCGCCCCGAACGCGACCGTCGCCGTCGCCGACCTGCTCCCCTGAGCTGACTTCACACCGGCATCGGGTCGGCGTGGTAGACGAAGTTCGGCCGGCCCTCCGCGTCCGGCCAGTGCGCTACCTTCGGGATGCCCAGCGCGTCGTAGATCGTCGCCGCGAAGTTCTCCGGCGTCTGCGGCGCGTCGGTGGGG
Organism: Gemmataceae bacterium; assembly: GCA_046350095.1. Lineage (GTDB taxonomy): Bacteria > Planctomycetota > Planctomycetia > Gemmatales > Gemmataceae > Urbifossiella. The sequence continues at coordinate 646,490 of JAXMBA010000003.1, read as the reverse complement.
TAGCCACCGGTCTTGTCGCTCGCGCCGACCACGCGCCCGCCCCGCACGCCGCCGCCGGCCAGGAACACGCTCTGCACCGCGCCCCAGTGGTCGCGGCCCGGCCCCTTGTAGTGCTGCGTCAGCGTGCTGACCCGCGGCGTCCGCCCGAACTCGCCCGCCATCACCACCAGCGTGCCGTCTAACAGCCCGCGCTCGCCCAGGTCGTCGAGCAGCGCCGACACCGCGCGGTCGGTCGGCGGCAGGAGCTTGTCCTTGAGGTGCGGGAAGGCGTTGCCGTGGGTGTCCCACGTCTCGTTGTTCCCGAGGTTCACCTGCACCAGGCTCACGCCCGCCTCCACCAGCCGCGCCGCCGTCAGCAGCGACCAGCCGAAGGCGTTGCGGCCGTAGCGGTCGAGGTCGCGCGGGTCGGCGTGGTCGAGGTCGAACGCCTTCCGCACCCGGGCGTCGGTCAGCAGCGACACGGCATCCTGCCGCCGCTTGTCGAACCCGGCCGCGGCGGCGTCGAGCGTCGTGCGCTGGCGGTCGATCTCGGCGAGGAGGCTGCGGCGGCCGCCGAACCGGGCCGCGTCGATGCCGGCGGGGAGGCTCAGGTCGGGGATGGTGAAGCGCTGCCGCTTCGCGGCGAACGGCCGCTGCTGGTGGTCGAACTCGTGGGTGGGGTAGGCGCCGTAGGCCTTCGGCTCGAACGCGGACGCTTCGAGGAACCACGGGTCGCGCGGGCGGCCCATGCGGCCGGCGAACTGGCCGGGGAGGGTGCGGCCGGTGTTGTGGACGATCTTGTCGGGCAGCACGACGGCCGGCGGCAGGTTGTTCCGCGGCGGCAGCACGGCCCCGGCCACGGCCGCGAGCGCCGGGTGGTCGGTCGGCGACGGGGCGCTGGGGTTGAAGCCCGGCGGCGCGTCGGACCGGCCCGTCAGCATGATGTGGTGGCCGAGCGAGTGGTCGTTGGAGCGGTGCGTGAGCGAGCGGACGAGCGCCCACCGGTCGGACCGCGCTGCGAGGAGCGGCAGGTGTTCGGTGACGCGCACGCCAGTGGTGCGGGTGGCGGTGGTGCCGAACTCGCCGCGGATGGCGTCGGGGGCGTCAGGCTTGGGGTCGAAGCTCTCGTGCTGGGCGAGCCCGCCGGAGAGGAAGACGTAGATGACGGCGCGGGCGGGGTGCGGTCCGCTGCCGGCGGCGCGGAGGAGTTGCAACTCGGCGGTGCCGAGCCCGAGGAGGCCGACGGCGCCGGCCTGGAGGGCGCCGCGGCGGCTGGGCGCGGGGTGGGAGAAGCGGGGCGTCATGCCCCGAGTATGCCGGGGCGCGGCGGCGGCCGCAAGCCGCGGCGGGAACTTTCGCCGCCGCGGGCCCGACAGGCGACGGTTGGGCGTGTGATGTTGATCGTACAGTCGGTCGATCACAAGCGACGAGGTAGCGGTATACACGACAAGTCAGCCGAGTCAGATCCAGAAATGTACCGGTCGCTAGGAGAAAATTGTGGCGGGCGGTTGACTCGTGTGTCTCGGCCGCGTAGCATCCGATCAGTTCCACGCCGCACGGCCCACCACGTTTCACGCGGCACGCTTTCGAGCCCGAGGCGGATTCCTGATCGTCCGCGGCGACCGACCGGAAGTGCGCGAGTCACAAGACGAGTACGTACCCAGTTCATGCGGAGTGCAGCGATGACCGCGACACGGTACCTGATCCTCGCGGTCCTGCTCCTCAGCTGCGCGACGAGCGGCATCGGCCAGCCCGAGCCTGCGCCCCCGCCGAAGGAAAAGGCCACACCAGCGGAACTCCTCGTCGGCCAGTGGCGACTCGACAAGTACGGCGGTGTGAAGAGGCCGGACAAGTCCGAAACGATCGAAGCGTTTGCGAAAGATGGGAAGTACATCAGTACGGTTAAGGGCGTCGGCCGCGCTACTGAGACGTACACCGCAACCTATCAGGTGCAGGGCAACGAAATCGTACTCAAAGCCGATCGACAAGACCAACGAGAGAAAGCGGTACTTCGAATTCTGAAGCTCACTCGCTCCGAACTCATTCTCCAGCATGGCGAGGAAGACGGCTTCAAGGTCGCCGAATTATCACGGCTGGAGCCTAAGTAGCGACTGCCACGCATTCAGCACCCATCACATCCCAGAGGTAGTGACAGTGTCAGGAACCGTATCGCGGACCTCGGAGCGGCATCAACCGCCCTCCAGCCGTCTACTGTTGGAATGCCTCGAATCTCGCCTGACGCCCAACACCTACCGTTGGCAGCCGGAACCGAATTCATCCATCTGGACGGATGAGGACAATTGGCGCGAGCAGAGCGGAGTCGGGTGGATCGACGCCGATCGTGCACCCGGAGCTGCCGACGACGTTGAGTTCTGGGGCGCATACAACCGAGACTGTGTGGTGGACGCGAGCACAGCTGTCAAAAAGATCACGACGTACTCTCCACCTACTCCCGGAGGTAGGGGAGGCTTCACCGGGACACTCATCCTCCAACACCAACTCGTACTGACCGGTGCCGGCTCGGAACTCCAGTCGGCCATCTCAATCAACGGGCAGGGCGCCGCCCGTGGCACACTCTACCTCAGCGGCTCGGGGGAGCTGAAGGTCTACTCCGGGACGTTCAACAACGTGACCGTGGACGGCGGCCTCCAAAGTTCCCTCAAGGTGTTCCCCGCGGCGGGTGGGGCTCCGAACCCACTAATGATCAGTGCGACCTTCGATATCAAGGGGTCGTTGGTCTGGAATGGGGGAAGCGTGGGGGCTTCGAAGCGAATCGGCGGGTCCGAGTCCGAAATCAAAGTCCGCGACGGGGCGGGATTCCTCATCAACGCCGCCGGGGCCACTTGGGGTACGGTCGCCGACGACCTCAAGGTCACAAACGACGGGATCGTCCGCCTCGACGCGCCGGGACTGGCGACCATCGCCGGCAACTATATCTCGACGGCCCGGACCCAGCTCGAGCGCGGCCTCCTTCAGTTCAACGGTTCGATCGTTCAATCGGGGTCGCCAGCCGTCTTCGAACTCCGTGACAACACGACCGTGCTCGCCCGTGATCCCGGGCACCTCATGCGGGTTGAAGGCGGACTCCTCAGCGGGCAGGGTACGGTGGCGGGGAATCTTCACATCGGCCGCGACCCGGCGCTCGGCGGAACTTCTTCGGCCGCGACCATCGCGCCCGGCTTCGGGCTTTCCTTCGGCACGATTACAGTGCAGGAGAGTCTGCACATGTTCGGCGACAGCCGGATGGAGATCGAGGTCGAAGGGTACGGAGCCACCGAGCACGACTGGGTTGTCGTCACCGGGCACGCCGCGCTCAGCGGAACGATCGCCGGGTATATCAAGGTGCCACCGCGGGACCCGCAGTGGATCAAGTTCATGACCGCCGACAGCTTCCCGTCCGACTTCGGCGGGCAGGTGCTGAGCCCGAGTTGGGACCGGCACATGATGCCGCAGTCCTACTGGTTCAAGCCCATCACCGGCGTCGTCGGCGGGAACGTGCGGGGCGACGCCAACGGCAACGGCGTGTTCGAGCCGGGGCTCGGCGAGGCGCCGCTCGGCGGTATCGAGGTCCGCCTGTTCGACGCGGAGAACAACCAACTCGGCGACCCGGTCACCACCGACTCGTCCGGGCACTACGACTTCGGGGAAGTCCTGCTCGGCAGCTACGCGGTGAAGTTCACCCGCCCCGAAGCCCTGCGGCCGGTGCTACCGGGCGCCGGCACCGACGAGATGCTCGACAGCGACTACGACTACGCCACCCTCACCGCCGGCGTCACGCTCGACGACACGAACTCGTCCAGCAGCCCGTACGCGGACGCGCTGTTCCGCCCGCTCGTGGCCGTGGCGGACTTCTACGCCGTCGCCGCCGGCTCGGCCGTGTCCGGGAACGTCCTCGCCAACGACCCGCCGGCCGCGGGCGACACCCTGACGGTCGCCCTGGCCCCCGGCTCCGGGCCGGCCCTCGGCACCCTCGTCCTCCACGCCGACGGCTCCTTCACCTACACCCCGCCCGCGACGATCGCCGCCGCCACCTACGTGTACTTCGAGTACGTGGTGACCGACAGCTACGGGCACACCGCCACGGCCACGGTCACGATCCTCATCAACACCCGTTACGACGAGGGCGGCCCGGGCGACCCGCCCCCGCCGTAAACTCGGCCGCGGCAACGACTCGCGCCCGCCCACGCGCCTCCGGGTCGATCTCGCATCAATTTGTGTATTTGACTCAATTCGTGCCCGGACCCCCCGGGGGGGAGCCGTACACACAATGAGGCTCGCCCGAACGACCCGCCGCGCGGCTGCGTCCGGCCCGTCAGCAGCGGTCGGCCGAGCACGGGGGCGCCGGCAGCTACCACCCCATCCCGAGCTACCTCCCGCACCGCGGTGACACCGCCCGCAAGGCCTTCGCCCTCGGCGGCCCGGTACGCCGGGTCGGGGGCTCGAAATCGTCGGGGTTGATCGCCACTGCCCTGTCGCAAGGTCGGAGCCGCAGCGGGTCAGATCTGCGGCGACGGTTGAAGATGGGCAAAATCGGCTGGTCGGCCGCAGACCGTGACGGGGCGCGGGTGTGCGGCGGCGGCACAGCGACCGACGACCCGGGCGGCCCCGGCACACCTCGACGCGGTTCGCCGGGGAGAGTGTTGAGTCCGGACCGGCCCGCGTGCCGGCTTTGGCACACCACGTCGGCTCGGCACCAGCTTTGCCTTGGCCTCCTAGCTTCGGCCACTCGTGAAATGTCCACCCGGCCGGGGGTGTCACCCGGAACGGAGGAGCGGTCATGCGGTGGAACGCGGCTCTCCGGCCGAAGTTCTGGCTCGCCGTCGGCCTTGCCGCCGCGGTCGCGGGCGGGGTCTTGATTCGGACCACGGGCGGCCCGCGCCGCCACGACCCCGCGTACACCACCGCCCTGGCCCAGCGCGGCGAACTGGTCGCCACCGTCGTCGCCACCGGGACGGTCGAGCCCGAGGAGGTGGTGGACGTCGGGGCGCAGGTGGTGGGAATCGTTCAGGAGTTCGGCCGCGACCCGCGCGACGCCGCCCGCCCGGTCGACTACGGCACGCAGGTCGAGGACGGGACGATCCTGGCCCGGATCGACGACGCGGTCTACCGCGCCCGCGCGGACAAGGCGGCGGCGCACGTGGCCCAGATGAAAGCCGAAGTCGCCAGGGCCGAGGCCGACGGGTACCGGGCGGAGGCGAACGCGAAGGAGGCGGCGGCGCGGCGCACCCAGGCCGCGCGGGACTGGGCGCGGGTGCGGGCGGCGTTCGACTCCGGGTCGGCGTCGCAGCAGGACTACGACGCCGCCCGGTCGGCGGAGGACGTGACGGCGGCCGGCGTGGAGGTGGCGCAGGCCGCCGTCCGGCAGGCGAAGGCGGCCCAGAACGCGGCCGAGAAGACGGCGGCGGCGGCCGAGGCCGAGGAGCGCGAGGCGAAGCGGAACCTCGACTACACGGTCATCCGCTCGCCGGTCCGCGGGGTGATCATCGACCGCCGGGTGAACGTCGGCCAGACGGTCGTCTCCAGCCTGAACGCCCCGAGCCTGTTCCTCATCGCCAAGGACCTCCGCCGCCTCCAGGTGTGGGCGTCGGTGAACGAGGCCGACGTCGGCCGCGTCCGGCCGCGCCAGCCGGTCCGGTTCACGGTGGACGCCTACCCCGGCGAGGAGTTCCGCGGGGAGGTCGCGCAGGTGCGGCTGAACGCCACCATGACCCAGAACGTCGTCACCTACACCGTCGCCGTGACGGCCGACAACCCGGACGGCAAACTCCTCCCGTACCTGACCGCCAACCTGCGGTTCGAGACCGGCCGGCGGCCGGACGCCCTCCTCGTCCCGAACGCCGCCCTCCGCTGGCAGCCGGCCGGGCAGCCGGCGGCCGCCCACGCGGCCGACCGCGGCGTGGTCTGGGTCGACGCCCCCGGCGGCCCCCGCCGGGTCGAGGTCCGCACCGGACTCACCGACGGCGTCTCGACCGAGGTCGTCGAGGGCGCCCTGCGCGCCGGCGACCCGGTGGTCGTGGGCGAACCGGTTCGGGCCGAGGCCGGCGCCACCACCAGCCCGTTCACCCCGAACGTCTTCGGCGGCAAGCGCTGACCCGCGCGGAGGACGGGGGATGGGACCGCCGGCCGAGCTGATCCGCCTCGAAGGCGTCTGCAAAACGTACCACCCCGGGGAGGTGGACGTCCCCGTCCTGCGGGACGTGTCGCTGACCGTCCGCCGCGGCGACATGGTCGCGCTCGTCGGGGCGTCCGGGTCGGGCAAGACGACCCTGATGAACCTCCTCGGGTGCCTCGACCGGCCGTCCGCCGGCACCTACCGGCTCGACGGCGAGGACGTGTCGGGGCTGTCGGTCGAGGCCCGGGCGGACGTCCGCAGCCGGAAGATCGGCTTCGTGTTCCAGAGCTTCAACCTCCTCCCCCGCACGTCCGCGCTGGACAACGTCCGGCTCCCGCTGGAGTGCGGCCGGGACGCGGTCCCCGACGCCGAGATGACCGCCCGCGCCGCCGCCCTTCTGGACCGCGTCGGGTTGCACGACTGGCTCGGGCACGAGCCGACCCAGATGTCCGGCGGGCAGCAGCAGCGCGTGGCCATCGCACGCGCGCTGGTCAACCGCCCGCCCCTGCTCCTGGCCGACGAGCCGACCGGGAACCTCGACAGCAAGACCAGCGCGGACATCCTCCGGCTGTTCCAGCAGCTGAACGCCGAGGGGATGACCGTCGTCCTCGTCACCCACGACCCGGTGGTCGCCCGCCACGCCCGGCGCGTGGTCACCCTCCACGACGGGCGGGTCGTGAGCGACGTGGCCCAGGAGGTCGAGCCCGTCGCGCCGGCGCCGCCCGACGAGCTCCCCGCGGCGCCGCACCCGCCGGCCCGCGGGCGGGTGCTGCCGCGGGTGCTGGCCGCGGCCCTGACCGCACTGCTGCGGAACGCGATGCGGTCGGCTCTGACCGCTCTCGGGATCGTGATCGGGGTGGCGGCGGTGATCGCCATGATGGAGGTCGGGCAGGGCTCGCGCGCGGCGGTCGAGCGGAACATCGCCAGCATGGGGGCGAACACCATCCTCGTGCTCCCCGGGGCGGCCTCCAGCGGCGGCGTGACGATGGGGGTCGGGAGCACCCCGACGCTGACGCCGGACGACGCCGACGAGCTCCTCCGCCAGTGCCCCGCGCTGGCCGGCGTCGCCCCGATGGTGAAGGCCCGGACGCAGGTCGTCGCCGGCAACCGGAACTGGGTCCCGCTGGCGATCGTCGGGACGACGCCGTCGTTCCTGGCGGTCCGCGACTGGGAGCCGCTGGCCGAGGGGGTCGGGTTCACCGACCGCGACGTGCGGAACGGGGCGCAGGTGTGCCTGGTGGGGCAGACGATCGTCCGCGAGCTGTTCGCCGGCCGGTCCCCGCTCGGGGCCGAGATCCGCATCCAGAACGTGTCGTTCCGCGTGGTCGGGGTGCTGACCCGCAAGGGGGCGAACATGCTCGGCATGGACCAGGACGACGTCGTCCTGGCCCCGTGGACGACGGTCAAGTACCGGGTCAGCGGCGTGGCGTTCGTGACCGCCGGGCCGGGCGCCTCGACGGCGGACGGCGCCCCGCGGGTGAACACGTTGAGTAAACTCTACCCCGGGAGTCAGCCGCTCTACCCGGTCCCGTCGGCGACGCAGGCGGCCGACACGCCGCAGCCGGTCCGGTTCACCACCGTGGACCAGATCCTCGCCCGCGCCGCCTCCCCGCAGGACGTGCCGCGGGCGGTCGAACAGGTCACCGCCGTGCTCCGCCAGCGGCACCGCATCCGGGACGGGCAGGAGGACGACTTCAGCGTCCGCGACATGACCGAGATGATGCGGACGATGGCGGCGGCGTCCGAGCTGATCGGCGGGCTGCTGCTGGTCGTGGCGCTGATCTCGCTGGTGGTCGGCGGCGTCGGGATCATGAACATCATGCTGGTGTCGGTCACCGAGCGGACGCGGGAGGTGGGCCTGCGGATGGCCGTCGGCGCCCGGCCGCGGCTGATCCTGCGGCAGTTCCTGGTCGAGGCGGTCGTCCTGTGCCTGGTCGGCGGCGCGGCCGGGGTGGTCGTCGGCCGCGCCGGCTCGCTCCTGGTCCGCGCCGCCCTCCACTGGCCGACCGAGACCTCGTACCCGGCGATCGCCGCGGCCGTCGGCGTGGCGGTGACCGTCGGACTGGTGTTCGGGTACTACCCGGCTCGGACGGCGGCCCGGCTCGACCCGATCGACGCCCTCCGACATCAGTGACGAGTTCGGGATCGGGCCGCCGGCGGTGCCGGCGTCCGTCCGAAGTCGTCGCACACCCGCTGCCGCGGCTCGTCGGCCGGGCCGGGAGCCGCGGCCCGCGCGTCACACGGCGCGGGGCGGGCCGCCGGGCGGCGGGCCGGCGAACCGGTAGGCGTCGCCCAGGATCGTCCGCGTCAGGTGGATGACCTCCTGGGCGTGCCCGCGGAAGTGGGCCACGCTCCGGACCGCCAGCCCGACGGCGGTCGCCGGCTGCCCCCGGAACGAGCAGGCCCGCGCCCAGTCGGCCGCCGCCGGCCCCGTCAACACCGCCGCGGCGTCCGCCACCGCCGCCCGCAGGCCGGCCAGCAGGTCGGCCCGCGGGACCGGCCCCCGCGCGTCGAACTCGGCCTGTCGGTCACGCGCGTCGGGGGCACCGCCCAGCTCGCTGCAAATCAGCTGGCGGACGTTCCCGGCCAGGTGCAGGACGAGGTTCCCGACGCTGTTGAGGTCGGCGCGCGGCCGCCACCACGTCTGGGCGTCGGTCAGCTGGCCGACGCAGTGCTCGATGCGGCCCAGGGCCTGCCCGAGCTCGTCCGCCAGTTCGCGGCCCACCAGGGCCGCCGTGCCGTCGGTCATGTCGTCCCCCGCTCCGGTGACCCGCCGGACTACTTGTTGCGCAGCGCGTCGAGGAGGGCCTGGACGCCGGCCTTCGCCACCTCGGCGTCCTGCTCGCCGCTCCCGCCGCCGACCCCGACCCCGCCGACCACCTGCCCGTCGATCACGATCGGCACGCCCCCCTTGAGCGTCGTCACCCGGCCGCCGCTCGCGGTCTGGAGGGACAGGCTCAGGTGGAGGTCGGGCTCGCCCTTCGCCGGGAGGGGGCCGGTCTCCTGGCGGAAGGTGGCCGCCGACATCGCCTTGATCAGGGCGGTGTTGACGCTCGCCGGCCGCGCCCCGTCCATCCGGGCGAACGCCAGCAGGTGCCCGCCGTCGTCCACCACCGCCACGTTGCACTTCAGCCCCAGCGCCGCCGCCTTCTTCTGGGCCGCGGCCAGCACCGCCTCGGCCCCCGCGAGGTTCAGCTGCACGCGGTCGCGGACGACCAGCGGCGACTTCTCCTGAGCGGCCGCGGGCGACGCCCCCAGGGCGAGGGCGGCCGTGAGGAGCGGAATGCGGGAGAGCGACATGACGACCTTTCGTCTCGGCGGGCGGTAGTCAGTGCGGTGCGGCCGGTGATACTCTACTCGCCCGCCCGCCCGTCACCCGCCGGCGAGGGCGGTGAGGTCGGCCCGGAGCGTGGCCTCGGGGGTGACGCCCTCGTACCGCCGCACCACCCGCCCGTGCCGAAAGACCAGCAGCAGCGGGATCGCCGACACGCCGAACTTCGCCGCCAGCTGCGGGTTCGTCTCGGTGTTCACCTTGCAGACGGTGAAGTCCCGGGCGAGCGCGGCCAGGACCGGGTTCATGGCGCGGCACGGCCCGCACCACGCGGCCCAGAAGTCCACGAGCACCGGCCCCGGCGCGTCCAGCACCTCGCGCTTGAAGTTGTACTCTTCGAGCAGCACGACTCACCCCCCGATGCGCGACAGGTAGCGGTCCGCCGACCGCCGCACCACGCCCTTCGCGTCCGCCGCCACGAGCTGCCCCGGGAACGCCCCGTACAGCCGGTCGAACGCGAGCGGCTCCAGGCTCCGCACCACCTGTTGGATCGCGGCCGGCCCCAAAGGGATCAGGTTCGGGTACGAGTACATGAAGCTGACCCACCGCGGGTCGGCACACACGTACGGCTGGTCGCCGCACAGGAGCACGCCCTTGCCCGCCGCGCCGGCCGGCCAGTGGAGCACCTGGAACCCGTCGAAGTGGCCACCAGTCTTCACCAGCGTCAGCCCGCCCGGGAGCGGCTTCGTGTCGCCGTCCCAAAATGTCACCACGGCGTCGGGGCGCATTACCCAATTCGCGTCGAGGCGGTGGACGTGGACCGGCACCCGCCCGAACGCGTGGCTCCACTCCACCATCGTCGTGTAGTAGTGGGGGTGGCTCACGGCGACCGCCGCCAGCCCGCCGAGTTGGTTTACGGCGGCGACGGTGGCGGCGTCGAGCGGCGGGACGCAGTCCCAGAGCACGTTGCCCGCCGGGGTGCGCACGAGGAACGCCCGCTGGCCGATCCCGGCCTTCGGCTCCGGGTGGATCGCGTGCAGCCCCGGCTCCGCCTCGGCGAACACGTTCCGGTGCGTCGCCGCGTACCCGGCGAGGGTGGTCCACCGCTGCCCGCCGGGGCCGACGTACTGCCGCTCGTCGAGGCAGACCGGGCACCCGTCGGGCTCCCGCTCGGTCGCGGCGAACTGCGTCCCGCAGGTCACGCAGACGAAGTGCGGCATGGGGGATGCTCCGTGCCGGCCGTACGGCCGGCCCGACACCCACCATTTTAGGCGGGCGTGTCCGACGCCGGGGCGAGGAGCGAGCACGGCGGCACCGACCCCGGCACCCGCGTCGCGTCTGCGGGCGCGGTCGGGGTGTGTGTAGACTAACCCAGCCCGATCCCCGCCGTCCCCGGTGGCCCCATGACCCGCCCCGTCACGCTCGTCGTTCTCGCGCTGCTCGCGGCCGCCGCCCCGGCCGCCGAGCCGCAGCCGTTCCCCGGCGCGCCGACGAAGTGGCAGACCTTCGCCCGCCACGACTTCAAGGTGAACGGGCTCGACGCCACCGTGGTCGTGCCGCCCGCGCCGCAGCCGGGCCGGCCGTGGGTGTGGCGCGGCGAGTTCTTCGGGGCGTTCGCCGACGCCGACGCGGCCCTCGTGAAGGCCGGGTGGCACCTCGCGTACCTGAAGGTGCCGGACCTGTTCGGCTCGCCGAAGGCGGTCCGGCACTGGGAGGCGTTCCACGCCGCGATGGTGAAGGAGTACGGCATGCACCCGCGGCCCGGCCTGATCGGCCTGTCGCGGGGCGGGCTGTACTGCATGAACTGGGCGGCGGCGCACCCGGACAAGACGCTCGCGGTGTACCTGGACAACGCCGTGTGCGACTTCAAGAGCTGGCCGGGCGGCGCCCCGATGAAGCTCGGCACCGGCACGGGGAGCCCGGCCGAGTGGAAGAAGCTGCTGGCCGCCTACGACTTCAAGACGGACGCCGAGGCGGTAGCCTCCAGGGCGAACCCGGTGGACAACCTCGCCCCACTGGCGAAGGCGAGAATCCCGCTGCTGCTCGTGTACGGCGACCGCGACACGGTCGTGCCGCACGCCGAGAACTCGGCGGTGGTGTACGACCGCTACGCGGCGCTAGGCGGCCCGGTCACGCGGGTGGTCAAGCCGGGCCAGGACCACCACCCGCACGGGCTCCCGGATGTGACGCCCGTCGTGCGGTTCTTCGCCGCCGCGCTCGCCGCCGGGAAGTGACCCCGCGCGCCGCCGCCGCCGTCGCCCGCCCGTTGCGACCGCCCCCGCGCGTCGGCTACACTCGCGGGTATGCTCCCCCTCGCCGGCCGACCCGCCCGCCTCTGCTCCGGCCCGTCCCGCCGCGAGTTCCTCCGCGTCGGCGGCCTCGCCGTCGGCGGCCTGTCCCTCCCCGCGCTGCTCCAAGCGCGGCCGGCTCGCCGCGCGAAGTCGTGCATCCTCGTCTTCATGGACGGCGGCCCGAGCCACCTCGAACTGTGGGACCTGAAGCCGGACGCGCCCGTCGAGGTGCGCGGCGAGTTCCGCCCCATCCGCAGCAGCGCCGCCGGCGTCACCGTCGGCGAGTTGCTGCCGATGACCGCCCGCGTGATGCACCACTTCGCGCAGGTGCGGTCCGTGCGGCACGGCGTGAACGACCACAACGCCGGCGCGTACTACATGCTCACCGGCCGCCACCCCGCGGACGGCTCGAAGCTGGTCGTCGCCGACGGGCCGCAGAACTTCCCGCCGTTCGGCGCCGTCGCCGCGAAGCTGCTGCCGGTCGGGAAGCCGCTGCCGGCGTTCGTGCACCTCCCCGAATTGCAGTGGAACAACGGCGTGGACATCGCCGGCCAGTCGGCCGGGTTCCTCGGCGCGCGCTTCGACCCGTTCGTGGCCGGCGACCCGAGCCTGCCGGGCTACCGCGTGCCGGGCCTCGACCTGCTGCCCGAGGTGCCGCTCGACCGCCTCGCCGGCCGTGACGACCTGCGGCAGACGCTCGACCGCGCCGTCTCCCGCCTCGGCGACTCGGACGCGCCCGGCCGCATGAGCGTGTTCCAGCGGCAGGCCGTGGACATCGTCACCTCACCCGAGACGCGTGCGGCGTTCGACCTGGCGCGCGAGCCGCAGGCGGTGCGCGAGCGCTACGGCACCGACCCCGGCAGCGACCGCGGGCTCGAAGCCCGGAAGTTCGGCGGGCTGCCGCACATCGGGCAGACCTTCCTCCTGGCCCGCCGGCTGATCGAGGCCGGCACCCGGCTCGTCACCGTGATGACCGGCCGCCGCATCGACCAGGCGTGGGACACGCACCGCGACCACTTCGGCCTGATGCGGCGGTCGTTGTGCCCGCCGTTCGACCGGGCGCTGTCGGCGCTGATGGACGACCTGCACGTCCGCGGGCTGCTCGACGAGACGCTGGTGGTGGTGATGGGCGAGTTCGGGCGGACGCCGAAGGTGGGGTTCGTCACCAGCGGCGCCGGGGCGTCGAAGAACGACGGCCGCGACCACTGGCCGTACTGCTACACGGTGTTGTTCGCCGGGGCGGGGGTGCCGGGCGGCGCCGTGATCGGCAGCAGCGACCGGACGGCGGCGTACCCGCGCGAGAACCCGGTGAGCCCGGAGGACGTGGCGGCGACGATCTACGCGGCGCTGGGCATCGACCCGGCGACGGAGCTGCACGACGGCCAGGGGAAGCCGTACACCCTGGCGACCGGCCGGCCGATCACGCAGCTGCTGGGCTGAGTGGAGGACGCGATGCACGACTGGACGCGGGTCACGCCGAACGAGTACCACACGTTCCACGGGCGGTGGACGTACGCGCTCTGCGACGCGCTGAACGCCGGGCTCCTGCCGGCCGGGTTCTACGCGATGGCCGACTTTTCGCTGCGGACGGTCATCCCGGACGTGCTGACGCTCCAGCGACCGGGGGACGCGCCGGCGATCCCGGCCGGGGTCGCGACGGCCCCGCCGCGCACCCGGTTCGTGGCCGCCGAGAACCTGAAAAGCCGGCTCCGCACCCGGCGGGTGAGCGTGTGTACCCCGACCCCCCGCCGGCACACGGTCATCGCCATCGTCGAGATCGTCTCGCCGGGCAAGAAGGCGAGGCGGTCCGAGCTGCGCGACTTCGTCGGCAAGGTGACGGGGGCGCTGGACGCCGGCGTCCACGTCCTGGTCGTGGACCCGTTCCCGCCCGGCCCGTTCGACCCGGAGGGCATCCACGGAGCGATCTGGAAGGCGGCGACCGGCCGGCCGTTCGAACTCCCCGACGACAAGCCGCTCACGCTCGCGGCCTACGAGGCCCGGACGGGGGCCAAGGTGAGCGCGTTCGTGGAGCCGGTGGCGGTCGGTGACGCCCTCCGCGACATGCCGCTGTTTCTCGGCCCCGACGTGTACGTCAACGCCCCGCTGGAGGCGACGTACCAGACCGCCTGGGCCGCCTTCCCCGCCGAACTGCGGGCCGTCGTCGCGCCCGACCAGCCCCCTGGATAACCTCATGCTCCCCCTTCTGATCGCCCTCGCCGCCCCCGCGGCCGACCCGCTCCCCACCTTCGTCGCGCCCGGCGCCCGGCTCGAAAAGCTGTGGGGCGACGGCGAGTTCACCGAGGGCCCCGCCGAGGGGCCGGACGGCTGCGTCTACTTCTCCGACATCGGCAACCGCATCATGCGGTTCGACCCGAAGACGGGCAAGACGACCGCCTTCCGCGACCCGTCCGGCCGGTCCAACGGGCTGAAGTTCGACGCGAAGGGCCGCCTCATCGCATGTGAGGGGGCGAACACCGGCGGCAACCGCCGCGTCAGCGTTACCGAGAAGGACGGCACGGTCCGCACACTCGCCGACAAGTACGACGGCAAGCGGTTCAACTCGCCGAACGACCTGACGCTCGACGCCAAGGGGCGCGTCTACTTCTCCGACCCGCGCTACGTCGGCGGCGAGCCGCGCGAACTCGACCACGAGTCCGTCTACCGCATCGACCCCGACGGTAAGGTCACCCGCGTGACGACCGACGTGCGGAAGCCGAACGGGCTCGTCATCTCGCCGGACGGCAAGACGCTGTACGTGTCCGACCACAGCGGCGACGCCAGCGGCTCGCGGGCGCTGGTGGCGTACCCGCTGAACGCGGACGGCTCGGTCGGCCCGCGGCGGGTGCTGCACGACTTCGGCACGGAGCGCGGCATCGACGGCATGACGGTCGCCGCGGACGGCACCGTCGTGGCGACGGCCGGCTCGAAGGCGGCGGGCGGCATCCACTTCTTCGCCCCGGACGGCAAGAAGCTCGGCTTCCTGCCGACGCCGGAAGACCCGAACAACTGCTGCTTCGCCGGGCCGGACCGGCGGACGCTGTACGTCACCGCGGGGAAGTCGCTGTACCGCGTAACGCTCACGCTGGCGGGGGCGCCGGCGGCGAAGCCCTGACGGCGGCGGGCCGGCCTACTGACCTACCCCCGCGCCGGGGGCGTGGTTACCCTCCCCCTCATGTCCCCGGCCGACGTCCGCGCCGTCATCGACGCCACCTACCGATCCGACGCCCGCCGGGTGTTCGCTTCGCTGGTGCGGCTCGTGCGCGACTTCGACCTCGCGGAAGAGGCGCTGCACGAGGCGTTCGCCGCGGCGGTCGAGCGCTGGCCGACCGAGGGCGTGCCCGACAACCCGCGGGCGTGGCTCGTCTCCGCCGGGCGGTTCAAGGCCGTCGATACCCTGCGCCGCCGCGGCAAGTTCGCGGAACTTCAGCCCGAACTTGCCGGCCGGTTGTCGGAGGTGGCAGCGGCCAACGCCGTCCGCGCCGAAGCCGCCGTCGAGGACGACCGGCTGCGGCTCGTGTTCGCGTGCTGTCACCCGGCCATCGACCGCGCCGTGCAGGTGCCGCTCACCCTCCGCGAGGTGTGCGGCCTGACGACGGACGAGATCGCCGCCGCGTTCCTCACGTCGCCGACGACCATGGCGCAGCGAATCGTCCGCGGCAAGGCGAAGATCCGCGACGCGGGCATTCCCTTCGCGCTGCCGTCGGCCGCGGAGCTGCCCGAGCGGTTGGGGCCGGTGCTGGCGGTGGTGTACCTCGTGTTCAGCGAGGGCTACTCGGCCAGCGCCGGCGCCGCGGCGACGCGCGCCGACCTGTCCGGCGAGGCCATCCGCCTCGGCCGGCTCGTCGTGGACCTGTTGCCCGACCCGGAAGCGGTCGGGCTGCTGGCGCTGATGCTGTTGCAGGAGTCGCGCCGGCGGGCGCGCACGACGCCGGCCGGCGACATCATCCTGTTGGAGGACCAGGACCGCTCCGCGTGGGACGCCGGGCTCATCGCCGAGGGGCGCGCGCTGGTGGCGGCGGACCCGGCGGGGCCGTACGCGGTGCAGGCGGCGATCGCCGCGGTGCACGCGGCCGCGCCGTCGCCCGCGGCGACCGACTGGGCGCGGATCGCGGTACTGTACGACGGGCTCTTCGCGCTCAACCCGTCGCCTGTGGTGGAGCTGAACCGCGCCGTGGCGGTGGCGATGCGCGACGGCCCGGCCGCGGGGCTGGCGCTGGTCGAGGGGATCGTCCGCCGCGGCGAGCTGGCCGAGTACCACCTGGCGCACGCGGCGCGGGCCGACTTCCTGCGCCGCCTCGGCCGCCCGGCCGAGGCGCGGGCGGCCTATGAACGGGCGCTGGAGCTCGCCCGGCAGGAGCCCGAGCGGCGGTTCCTGTTGAAGCGGTTGAATCAACTCTGACGGTTGTATCACGTCCCGTCGCGCGACCCGCGCGGCGAAAAATCGCGCGGCTGTCGATCCGCGCGGGGGCCGAACGACAAAGGGCTGAATCCGACGACACCGGCTCGGGGCCTCGCCGCGAGCGGCGACGGCTCTCACGGAACCCGCGATGCACTACCTGCTGCTGGCCTACGGCGCCGAGGACGCCTGGACCGACGCCGAGCGCACCGACTGCATGGTCGAGTCGCTGGCCGCCTGCGACCGGCTCGCGGCGGAGGGGAAGTACCTCGCCGCGTCGCCGCTGCTGCCGGCGTCCACGGCGAGCACGACCCACGTCCGCGAGGGCCGGCCGCTCGTCACGGACGGGCCGTTCGCCGAGACGACCGAGCACCTCGGCGGGTTCTTTCTCCTCGACCTGGCCGACCTCGACGAGGCCATCGCCGTCGCCGCGGCGCTGCCGCCGGCGCGCAAGGGCACGATCGAGATCCGCCCCGTGCTGGAACTCCGCGGCGAGCCGCAGCCGGCGCCCGGGGCCGTCGCGCTCCTCGGCTACGGCGCCGACGCCGCGCCCGACGGCGTGGCCGCCGCGATCCGCCTCCGCCCCGCCGACACCGCGACCTGCGTCCGGGTCCGCGACGGGGTTCGGGCGGTCACCGACGGCCCGTTCGACGCCGCCGCGGCGCAGCTCGGCAGCGTGTCGGTGGTCGTCGGCGAAGCCCCGGACCACCCCACCGCCCACACCGGCGCCGTCGAGGCGCGACCGCTGTTCGACCTGACACCCGTCCGAAACGCCATGACTCTGGAGGCCCGATGACCGCGCTGACCCCGTACCTGTTTTTCGGCGGCCGTTGCGAGGAGGCGCTGGCGTTCTACCGCGACGCCGTCGGCGCCGAAGTCGAGATGCTGATGCGGTTCGACGAGAGCCCCGAGCCGCCGCCGCCGGGGATGCTCCCGGCCGGGTTCGAGAAGAAGGTGATGCACGCCTCCGTGCGGATCGGCGGCGCCCCGCTCATGGTCGCCGACGGGTGCGAGGCCCGCATCAACTTCGAGGGCTTTCAACTCGCGCTAACGGTGCCGACGGAAGAGGCCGCGCGCAAGGCGTTCGACGGGCTGGCGGCCGGCGGCAAGGTGACGATGCCGCTGACGCCGACGTTCTGGTCGCCGTGTTTCGGCATGGTCGCCGACAAGTTCGGCGTCACCTGGATGGTGATGGTCCCCGGCCAGGCCGGGTAAGGTCGGTGGTGTTGGTTCCGGTTCGATCCTTCCACGGGAGACGACGATGACGCGACTGATGACGGCCGGCGCGGTGCTCGTGCTGGCCCTGGGCACGGGCGCCAGCGGGCAGGGGCCGGCGCCGAAGGCGCAGGCGCCGCACCCGGCGTTCGAGAAGCTCAAGGGGATGGTCGGGACGTGGGTCGAGGCGGACAAGGACGGCCAGCCGACGGCCAAGGTGGTGTCGGTGGTGAAGCTCAGCGCCGGCGGGTCGGCGGTCCACGAGACGTCGTTCCCCGGCACCGACATGGAGATGGTGTCGGTCTACCACCGCGACGGGGCCGACGTGGTGATGACCCACTACTGCATGCTCGGGAACCAGCCGCGGCTGAAGCTCGACGCCAAGTCGCCGCCGAACCAGCTGCAGTTCAAGTTCACCGGCGGGAGCAACCTCGACGTGACCAAGGACATGCACATGCACGACGCCACGTACACGTTCGTGGACGCCGACCACGTCGAAATCTCCGGCGTCGCCTGGGTGGACGGCAAGCCGGCCCCGGACCACTGCGGCACCATGAAACTGGTGCGGAAGAAATGACCGGAGTAGTGGTCAGTGGCCAGTGGTCAGCCAGCACCGGCCGAGCCTCTGGGGGATCGGCCGGTGCTGGCTGACCACTGGCCACTGACCACTGACCACTGAAACTTTTCTTTTTTCCTGAACGCGCCGGGGTGCCGGCGGCAAGATACGGTCATGAGCCCGATTGCCGGCCCGCTCGCCCGGCTCCTCCCGGCGGCGGCGTACACCCGTTCGGACGGCGAGCTCCTCGCCGCCTTCACCGACACCCGCGACGAGGCGGCGTTCGCCGAGCTCGTCCGCCGACACGGCCCCGTCGTGCGCGCCGCGTGCCGGCGGATGCTCCCGAACCCGCCCGACGCCGACGACGCCTTCCAGGCTGCGTTCCTGGTGCTGGCCCGCCGCGGCGCCGGCCTCGACCCCACCCAGCCGCTCGGCCCGTGGCTGTACCGCGTCGCCGTGCTCACCGCCCGCACCCTCCGCCGCGGCAACGCCCGCCGCTTCGCCCACCTCGACGCCCCGCCGCCGGACCTGGCTGCCGACGCCGACACCGCCGAGCTGCGCCTCGACCTCGACGCGGCGCTGCTGGCGCTGCCGGAGAAGTACCGTACGCCGCTCGTGCTGTGCCACCTCCAGGGCTGGAGCCGCCGCGACGCCGCCGAGCAACTCGGCTGCCGCGAGGGCACGCTCTCGTCGCTGCTGGCCCGCGGGCTCACCAAGCTGAAGGCCCGCCTGCGCGGGTACGACCCGGCCGCGGCACTGGTCGCCGGCGCCGCGCCGATCCCGCTGGCACTGACGGCGTCCACCGCCCGCGCGGCGGCGGGCGTGGGGCAGTCGCCGGTCGCCGCGCGGCTCGCCGACGGGTTCGCCCGCGGGTCGTGGGTGGCGAAGGCGCCGGCGGCCGCGGGCGTGCTGATGGTCCTGGCCGCGTCGGGCTACGGGTTCGTCGCCGCGGGCCGGCCGCCGGCCGGGCACGTCACCGCCCCCACGCCGGTCCTTCTGCCGGTGGCGTCGAGCTCCGGGCGGCTGCCGGCGGCCGCGCGGGTCGACGTCTGTGCGGAGGCGCCCAGCGGGGAGGTGGTGAAAGTGCCGCCGGCCCGACAGATCGACGTGGTCGTCGGCGGCACCTATGGCGTGCTGCCGCTGCGGGCCGTGGACGTCGGCCCGCAGGGGCCGATCGGCGAGCCGGTGCTGTTCACCAGCACCGACCGCCTCCAGCACTACCTGACCGCCGCCCGCACGGCCCACCCCCGCCCGCCGCACGTCCGCGTGGACGTGTGGGACGCGGCCTACGCGGTCAACCCGACCTTCCCGCCGCGGGTGTTCGGCGCCGTCCGCGACGCCGGGTTCAAAACGGTGAACGTCCGCGGCCGGGTGCGCACCGTGGCCGGGGTGTGGCGCGAGTACGACGACACCGCCGTGGACGTGGACGAGCTCGCCCCGCCGGCGGCGAAGTCCGACGCCGGTCGGGGTGGGGGCGGTGGCGGGAAGGCCGGCGTCTGCACGTTCCGCCCGGTCCCTTGTCGCGCCCCCGTGTACGAGCCATAATCACCCCTGCTCTCAAGCACGCGCCGGGGCGGCCCGTTCGGCCGCTCCGCGTTCGTTTTTCCATCACTCCGGCCGGCGAGAGTACCGCGCACGCGGGAGGGTAGCCGGCCGCCGAGGGGCAGACCATGGCCGAGACCGCGACGCTAAAGGCCGAACCTCGCACGGGTTCCGGCAGCCGCCACGCCGACAAGCTCCGCAAGTCCGGGCGCATCCCGGCGATCGTGTACGGGCACAAGGAGGCCAACGTGGCCGTGTCCGTCGCCGCCGACGAGCTCGACCGCCTGATCCGCGTCCAGCACGCCCGCGTGCTGAACCTGGAGGTCGGCGGGAAGACCGAGACGGTGCTGGTCCGCGACCTGCAGTGGGACCACCTCGGGCGGCACATGCTGCACGTGGACTTCGCCCGCGTGTCGGCGTCGGACAAGGTGCGGGTGACGATCCCGGTGGAGCTGCGGAACAGCCCGAAGCAGACCGGCGGCGGCGTGCTCGACCAGCCCCTGCACACGCTCCACATCGAGTGCAGCCCGACGGCGATCCCCGACTCGATCCGCATCGACATCACCGGCCTGACGCTGGGCGCGCCGATCCACGTGCGCGAGCTGGCGCTGCCGGCCGGCGTGACGGTGCTGGAGGCGCCGGAGGCGGTGGTGGTGCAGCTGAAGCTGCCGGGCGCCGAGGCGGCGGCGGCGCCCGCGGCCGAGCCCGGCGCCGGCCCCGAGGTGATCAAGAAGGAGAAGAAGGCCGACGACGACGCCGAGGACGACAAGAAGAAGAAGTAACGTGCCGGGTTTTGCCGCTTGCGGCGTAGGGCTGCCCAGCGCTACGCCGCAAGCGGCGACGCCCCGAGCCCCCGACACCTCCCATGAAGCTCCTCGTCGGCCTCGGCAACCCCGGGCCCAAGTACGCCGGCACCCGCCACAACGTCGGCTTCGACGTGATCGACTACCTGGCCGCGGCGCCGGGCACGTCGCCGTTCCGCGAGAAGTTCGAGGCGCTCGTCGCCGAGCGGCAGGAGGGCGGCGAGGCCGTCCTGCTGGTGAAGCCGCTCACGTTCATGAACCTCAGCGGCCGCTCCGTCCGCGCCATTCTCGACTTCTACAAGCTGTCGGTGGAGCAACTGCTCGTGGTGTGCGACGACTTCAACCTGCCGCTCGGGAAGCTCCGGGTGCGGATGAAAGGGAGCCACGGCGGGCAGAACGGCCTCCGCAACATCCAGGACCAGCTCGGCACCGACGGCTACGCCCGACTGCGGATCGGCGTGGGTCAGCCGGCCGAGGGCGAGGCGGTGGACTTTGTACTGAGCCGGTTCAAGCCGGGCGAGCGCGCCGCGGCCGCGGACGCGGTCGCGAAGGCGGCGCAGGCGGCGGTGGTGTGGGCGACGGCGGGCGTCGAGGAGTGCATGAACCGCTTCAACGGGTCGGACGACCCGCAGCAGCCGAAGAAGGAGAAGAAGAAGCCGAAGCCCGACGGCGACCGGCCGGCGTGACGGCTGGGCGATCGGCACGGCAGGTGCAACTCTCGTCCCGCCGCCCACTTCGCCAGCCAGGAGTCACCTCCATGCGTATCCCATTCCTCGCGGCCGTCGCCGCGTTGGGCCTGTCCGCCGCAACGGCCGACGCCCAGTTCTCGATCTCCATCGGCCCGCGCTACGGCTACCCGGCCTACGGCAACCCGTACTACGGCAGTTCGTACTACGGCACCCGCTACTACGGCACCGGCGTGTACGGCGGGGGCTGGAACACCTACTCGGGGTACCGCGCCCCGGGCTACTACGCTCCGCGCTACACGAGCCCGGCCTACTCCCGCGTGTGGTACGGCGGGAACCGCGGCTGGTACAACGGCCGGCGGTGGCGCTAGTCGAATCTCCGCCCCGGCAACGCGGCAGTCCGCGGTGTGGTGCCGCGGGCTGCGGCGCCTAAGACCATTCCCCGTCAGCACCTCCGTCGACCCTCATTTTTCTTGCACTTTCCCGAACCCGGGACGATACTTTCGAGACTCGCGCGGGTTGAATCCCCGTAAGCCGACTGCTCTCTCACCGGCCGCTCGCACCCGCCGCCCGCTCCCGCCAGGCGCCGCTCGTCATGACCACCCCCCGGCTCCTCGCCGCCGCCCTCGTTTGTGCGCTGGCCCCTGCCGCCCGCGCCGACGTGACCCTCCCCACCGGCGGCACCCTCCGAAACGTTGACTTCGAGCGGCACGTCATGGGCCTGCTCTCGAAGGCCGGCTGCAACACCGGCGGCTGCCACGGCTCGTTCCAGGGGAAGAACGGCTTCCGCCTGTCGCTGTTCGGCTACGAGCCGGCGATGGACCACGCCGCCCTCACCCGCGACAACCTCGGCCGCCGCGTCAACGTCCTCCAGCCGCACGACAGCCTGCTGCTCCAGAAGGCCGTCGGTAGCGTGGCCCACGACGGCGGGATGCGCTTCGGCCGCGACTCGTGGGTGTACGCCGTGTTCCGCGAGTGGGTCGCCGGCGGCGCCCGCTGGACCCCCGGCAGCGGCGCCATCGCCAAACTCACCGTCACCCCCGACAACTTCGCCGTCGTCGCCGCCGACCAGAGCCGGCAGGTGAAGGTGACCGCCACGTTCGCCGACGGCAGCAGCGAAGACATCACCCCGTTCTGCGACTTCAAGATCAGCGACGAGGCCATCGCCAGCGTGGACGCCGTCGGCCGCGTCACCGCCCGCCAGCCGGGCGACGCCGGGCTGACCGTCCTCTACCGCGGGGCCGTCGTCGCGCTCCGGGTCATCGTGCCGGCCCCCGGCGCGCCCGCCACCTTCCCGCAGCCGGCGAACTTCGTGGACGGGCTCGTGTTCGACAAGCTCCGGCTGCTGAACATGACGCCGTCCGGCCCCGCGTCCGACGAGGTGTTCCTGCGCCGCGTGACCATCGACACCATCGCCCAGCTGCCGACCGCGGCCGAGGTGAAGGCGTTCGTCGCCGACCCCGACCCGCGGAAGCGCGAGAAGCTGGTGGACAAGCTGCTGGCGCACCCGCTCCACGCCGCCGTGTGGGCGACGAAGCTGAGCGACATCACCGGCAACAACACGACCGCGCTGGAGCAGCCGCAGAACACCGCCCAGCGCCGCAGCCAGATGTGGCACGACTGGCTCCGCAAGCGGGTGCAGGACAACGTGGCGTACGACAAGACCGTCCGCGACATCCTCACGGCCACGAGCCTGGACGGGATGGCGCCGGAGGAGTGGGTGGCGTTCACCCGGCGGGTGGACGAGCAGAGCGAGAAGGCCAACGGCTACGGCACTGACTACCCGAACAAGCCGACGCTCGACCTGTTCTGGCGGCGCCAGCAGGCCCAGCCGGTGGAGGCCTGGAGCGAGAAGGTCGCGGCCGCGTTCCTCGGCGTCCGGCTCGAGTGCGCCCAGTGCCACAAGCACCCGACCGACCGCTGGACGCAGGAAGACTACTGGGGCTTCGCCAACATCTTCGGCACGGTGACGTTCGCCAACAACCAGTTCAGCGCCCCGGCGGTGAAGGACGCCGCCACGAAGGAGAACGCCGACCGCAAGGCCGCCGCCGAGGCGGGTGGGAAGAAGGCGAACAACCAGTTCCTCCTCGTGAAGGAGGTGTTCAACTCCGCCCAGGTGAAGCAGGCGAAGAACCCCGGCACGAACAAGATCGCCCCGGCCCGGGTGCTCGGCGGCGAGCGCGTCGTGTTCGTCGGCGGCGACGACCCGCGGGTGAAGCTGGCCGAGTGGGTGACGAGCCCGTCGAACCCGTTCTTCGCCAGGAGCTTCGTGAACCGGGTGTGGGCGCACTACTTCGGCGTGGGGCTGGTGAACCCGGTGGACGACTTCTCGCTCGCCAACCCGCCGACGAACGCGAAGCTGCTGGACGCGCTCGCCGACTCGTTCGTGAAGTCCGGCTACGACGTGCGGAAGCTGGAGCGGACGGTCCTGCTGAGCCGCACCTACGGGCTGTCGTTCCAGACCAACGACTCGAACAAGTTCGACAAGAACAACTTCAGCCACAGCTACATCCGCCCGCTCCTGGCGGAGCAGGTGGTGGACGTGCTGAACAGCGCCCTCGGGGTGGACGAGCAGTTCGCCGGGCAGGACGCGGCCCCGGCCGGGACGAAGATGGTCGAGGTGGGGTCGAGCCGGCTGAACGGCAACGTGGCCTACGCCCTGCGCATCTTCGGCCGGCCGCCGCGCACGACCGCCTGCGACTGCGAGCGCTCGGCCGAGCCCGCCCTGCCGCAGACGCTGTTCCGCATGACCGACCCGACGATCTCGAACAAGCTGGCCGCCGGCACCGGCCGCGTGGCGCAGCTGGCGAAGGCCAAGTTGAGCGACGAGGAGCTGGTGGAAGAGGCGTTCCTGGCGACGCTGAGCCGCCGGCCGACGGCCGACGAGCGGGCGTCGTCGCTGGCCCACGTGCGGGCGGCGCGGACCCGCCAGGAGGCGACCACGGACCTGGTGTGGGCGCTGATCAACACCCGCGAGTTCATCCTGAACCATTAAGAGTCGCAACCGCCCACCCGTCGCACCGGGTGGGTTTGCTGCCCAATACTCCCACCCCGAACCCCCTGACCTCGGAGCTTCCGATGACGACTGACTGCGAAGGCAACACCCGCCGCGACTTCCTGTCGGTCGGCAGCGCCGGCCTCCTCGGCCTCACGCTCCCGAGCGTCCTCGCCTCCGAGGCCCGCGCGAAGCCGGCCGAGCGGCCCGCGGCCCGCGCCAAGGGCGTCATCCTCGTGTGGCTCGGCGGCGGCCCCGCCACCATCGACATGTGGGACAACAAGCCCGACGCCCCCGAGGGGATCCGCGGCGAGTTCAAGTCCATCCCCACCACCGCCGCCGGCATGCAGTTCGCCGAGACGCTGCCGAAGATGGCGCAGCAGGCGAACAAGGTCAGCGTGGTCCGGTCGCTGTACCACACCATCCCGAGCCACAGCCCGGCCACGGTCTTCATGACCAGCGGCAACAAGCCGACCGCCGCCCTACAGTACCCGTCGATGGGCTCGCTGGCGTCGAAGCTGCTGACCACCGAGGTCGGCGTGCCGCCGTACGTGACGTTCGGCCAGGGGAACGTGGCCAGCCTCGCCGGCTACCTCGGCACCGGGTACAACCCGTTCGTCATCGAGGGGAACGGCGGCGGCGGCGGGGCCGCGGCCGGGCGGCCCGGCGGCGCCCCGAGCTTCCGCGTCCGCGGCATCAGCCTCGACGGCACCCGCATCACCCTGACCGACCTGGAGAACCGCGACCGCCTCCTGCGGAACCTCGACAACGGCTTCCGCTCCGTGGACCGCAGCAGCGAACTGGTGGACGGCCTCGACACGTTCCACCAGCAAGCGCTGGACATCCTCCGCTCCGACAAGACGAAGAAGGCGTTCGACCTGGCCAGCGAGTCGGCCGCGGTCCGCGACAGCTACGGCAACACGCCGTTCGGCCAGAGCGCCCTCGCCGCCCGCCGGCTGATCGAGGCCGGGGTGCGGTTCGCCACCGTGAGCATCGGCGGCTGGGACACGCACAGCCAGACGTTCCAGGCCCACAAGACGCGGCTGATGCCGCAGCTCGACACGGTTCTGGCGGCGCTCATCGCCGACCTGGAGCGGCGCGGCCTGCTGGACGACACGATCGTGATGTGCGCCGGCGAGTTCGGCCGCACCCCGCGGGTGAACAAGAACGCCGGCCGCGACCACTGGGCCCGGTCGATGGCGTGCGTGCTGGCCGGCGGCGGCATCAAGCGCGGCTACGTCCACGGCAGCACCGACGCCTCGGGCATGGCCCCGAACGTGGACCCGACCACGCCGGACGACATCGCCTCGACGATCTTCCAGCAGCTGGGGATCGACCCGAAGACGGAGCTGCAGACCTCGACCGGCCGGCCGATCCAGCTGTTCCGCGAGGGCAAGGTGGTCGAGAAGCTGATCGGGTGATCGGAAGGGGTTCGACTCGCACGGGAGGCCCGGGGACGAAGTCCGCCGGGCCTTCTTCGTGGTCGCGGGCGGGGCGGCTACTTTCCGGGGGTGAATCGGAGCAACTCGGTGACGACCGTTTGTTGCTTCCCCCCGGGGTATTCAACGACTCGAACGGCTTTGACCTCGCCGACGCCGTTGGCGTACCAGGCGCGGTCCGTGAACCGGTGGCCGTCCGTCGTGCGTACGGAGTGAACCTCGACCGCCGTGAACTTGCCGGCCGGCACCTCGACTTCCTCCCGCCCGGCGACCCGGCGGGTGATCTCGACCGCGGGTCGGCCGTCGGCCCCGGCCGGGAAGCTCTCCGCCCAGGCCTCTCCCACCTTGAGCGGATACTTGATCAGTCGGGTCTTGCCGTACGAGGTGTTCCCGTCGTAAACACCACCGCCGTCGGCAAGTAGGCGCGCCTTCCCGACAATCGTCGGCGAGTGCCGCAGGAGTACCCGCGCCCGGGTTGTCCCGTTCTCGACCTCCACGTCTGCGACCTCGACGCGGTATTCGTCCCCGCCCCCGCCGACCAACCGATCGCGGCGGTGCCACTCGTTGCCCTTGCGGAGCGGGTAGTAGTCGTCCTTGGCCGGTCCGTTTTGTGCCGAACCGGACGCGGCCGCGTAGGCGGCCAGCGTGCTCGCAAGATAGAGACAGGTCGCCACCCGGCGGCGGGACGAAGGGTGCATGGCGGGAACCTCCTGTTGCCGCTTATACCGTCGGGGCTCGGGCCGCGGCCAGACGATGTCGGCTACTCGTCGTCGATGCTGTTCACCTGCCCCTTGAGCATCCGCTGGGTCGCCTCCCAGCCGGCCACCAGGTGCGCGTAGTAGGCCGCCACCTCGAGCGCGTGCCCGGCCGGGTCCGCCTCCAGCTCGAACAGCCAGCCGGCGCCGTAGGGGTCGGCGTTGATGCCTGACGGGTCCGTCAGCAGCGCCGGGTTGAAGCGCAGGACGCGCCCCGGCAGCGGCGCGTACAGGCCGGACGTGGCCTTCTGCGTCTCGATGAAGCCGATCTCCTGCTTGAGCGTGACGAGGCCCGGGTCGACGCGCCACTCCAGGAAGTACACGTCCTGCATGAGCCGCACGGCGTAGCTGCTGAACCCGACCCGCAGCGGGCCGTCGGGCGTGGGTTGAACCCACATGTGGTTCTTGAAGTAGAGGCGGTCGCCCGGCAGCTCGGCCGGGTGGTTGCCCATCAGGAAGGTGAGCGAGTCGGGCATGGCGGTGGATGTCGAAGACGGGATGGCCGCAAAACGGCACAAAAGACACAAAAAGTAGACCCAAACCAAGACTGAATTCAGGATTTGTTCGGTCTTCCTTTTTGTGTCTTTTGTGCCGTTTTGCGGCCATCCTGTCTTCTGGTTTCCCTCACGTGTACCGGGCGTTCACGTACTGCGGGTCGAAGAACGCCGGCAGGTGGCGGTCGATCTGGATCAGGCCGTCGCGGGTGCAGTCGATCGACTCCGCGCCGACCGTCAGCCAGCCGTCGGCTTGCAGCTTTGCGAACGCGGCGCGGAACGTCTCCCGGATGTCCACGCCGTACTTGTCGCGGAAATAGCCCACGTCGAGCCGGCCGGTCTTCAGCAGCAGCACCACCTCGCGCACCAGCCGGTCGCGCTCCGTCGTCGGGAAGGCGCGGCCCAGCGGCAGCTCGCCCCTCGCCAGCGCCTCGGTGTACGCCTCCCAGGTGTCCAGGTTCTGGAGGTGGACGCCGTTGACGTGCCCGAACGACGCCACGCCGGCGCCGAACATGTCGGCCCCGCGCCACAGCGCCTCGCGGTACACGAACTTCGTTTTCGCCGCGTCCTTCACCACCGTCGTGGCGCTCGACACGGTGTAGCCCGCCTTCTCCAACTCGGCGAAGGCGTACTTCACCCAGTCGCGCTTGGTCGGCCAGTCGGCCACGCCGAGGCTCGGCTCGTCGTTGCCGATCACCGTCAGCTCCTTCGAGAAGACGGTGTTGTACGGCAGCTCCATCTGGTAGATCGTCACGCAGTCCGGGCCGAGGCCGATGGTGCGCTCGACGCACCGCTTCCAGTTGTCCAAGTCCTCACCGACCATGCCGGCGATCAGGTCGATGTTGATCTGCGGGAAGCCGATCTCGCGCGCCCACCCGTAGGCGCGGTCGATCTCCTCTTCGAGGTGGGCGCGGCCGTTGTACTGGAGGATCTCCGCCTTGAAGTTCTCGACGCCGAGGCTCAGCCGGGTGACGCCCTGCGCCCGCAGCGTTTCGAGCTTGTGCCGCTGGAGCGTGCCGGGCTCGCACTCGAACGTCACCTCGCGGGCCTGGTCCCACGGCAGGATCTGCTTCAGCCGCGTCATCAGGCCGTCGAGCTGGGCGGCGCTGAGGTACGAGGGCGTGCCGCCGCCGAAGTAGACGTAGTCGAGCGGCCGGCCGCCCACGACCGGCGTCGCGGCCAGCAGTTCCACTTCCTTCGTGAGGGCGCCGAGGTACGTCTCGATGTCCTTGGCGTTCTTGTCGGTGTAGACGCGGAAGTAGCAGAACTTGCAGCGCTTCCGGCAGAACGGGATGTGGAGGTACAGCCCGAGCGGGGTGCCCGGCGTCGGCGGCGCGTGGAGCACGTCGCGGGCGGCCGGGAGGTGCGCCGGCTTCCAGAACGAGAACGGCGGGTAGTTGGCGATGAAGTAGTTGCCGAGGCCGGTCTTCTCTTGCTCGACGGCGGTCATCACTGGCCCTGCCCGGGGGTCACAGGTCTGTTGTAGCACGGCGGAGCAGATGGGATACCGCCGGCGCGGCAACCCCTTACGCCGGAGCGGCTTTGCACCAAAGCGCGGCGGCGAGCCGCGGGCCGAACTTGACACGCTCTCGATTCGTATTACAAAGAATAACCGTCAACATTGATATATAACATAGTTCAACCGAAATGGTCCCCACGGTCCGGCTCAGGAGTTCCGCCATGCTCCGCCGTCGTCTCGGGTTCACGCTCGTCGAGTTGCTCGTCGTCATCGCCATCATCGCCATCCTGGTCGGCCTGCTGCTGCCGGCCGTGCAGAAGGTGCGGCAGGCCGCGGCCCGCGCGTCGAGCCAGAACAACCTGAAGCAGCTCGGCCTCGCCCTGCACGCGTACGAGAGCGCCACCGGCAGCCTGCCCGGCATGAGGGCGGCCGGGGCGACGAACGCCACCTCGTTCGGCTACTCGGTCCACGCGCAACTGCTGCCGTACATCGAGCAGGAGCCACTCGGCAGGCAGATCGACCTGACGCAGCCGCTGTTCGTCGGCGTGTTCCCGACGCCGTCGTTCCAGCTCAACCCGGCGGTCGCACCGGCCGCCGCGACCGTGGTGAAGACGTTCCTGTGCCCCTGCGACGCGCAGCCGCCGCTGTTCACCATCAACTCGGGCGGCGGCACCCACGCCGGCACCAGCTACGTCGTGAACCTCGGCTCGGGGCTGGCCGGGGCCGGCGCGGCGGCCCCGAGCGGGTACGACACCCGGTTCCCGTCGGACGGCATGTTCTTCTACGGCCCCGGGCTGAAGTTCGGCGACGTCACCGACGGCACCTCGAACACGCTGTTCCTGTCGCAGTGCCTGCTCGGGCTGAACGTGAACCACACCAAGCCGTTCGCCGAGCTGACCGCGGAGGAGCGGCGGCGGCAGACGGCGAGCCTCTCGGGCCGCGGGCTGTTCACCGGGCCGGGCGGGGCCAACCCCGGTTTCGGGGCCAGCCCGCCGATCGGCGGCGGGGACTACCTCGCGGCCACGTCGTGGCGGGGCAACCGCGGCGGGTCGTGGATCTGGGCGAACGCCTCGGTGAACGGCTTCACCGCCGCCCTGCCGCCGAACTCGCCCGAGCCGGACGCGACCGCCCACGGCCTCGGCTTCCTGTCGGCGCGGAGCAACTTCGCCGGCGGGGTGAACGTGTGCCTGGGCGACGGCAGCGTCCGCTTCGTCCGCGACTCGATCAGCCTCGCCGGCTGGCGGGCGCTCGCCACCCGCGCCGGCGGCGAGACGGTCGGCGGCGAGTAGCGTCGGCCTTACGCCGGCTCGGCGCCGGGCGGCGGCGTGCCCTTGCCGGCGGCGACGTGCCCGGCCCGGCCGCGGGCGTACTCCTCGGCGCTGACCGCGTCGAGGGCGGCTTCCTGGCGGAAGATTTGTTTCAGGAACGGGATGCACCACCCGCACCCGGTGCCGGCGCCGCCGCACGCCGACAGCTGGCTCGGCACCTTCGGCTGGTGCAGCCGCGTCCAGTTCACCAGCTTCCGCCGGGTGACGTGGAAGCACAGGCACACCTTGTCGTCCGGGTTCATGGGGTCATGGTACCGCGGCGGGCCGGGCCCCGGAAGGGGCCGCGAACCCCACGCCCCCGGGTCGCCGCGGCCGGCCGCGATACACTGGCCCCGTCGAACCCCGGGGTGACTCATGCTCGGTCCGGTCCGGTGGGTGGTCTGGGTGCTCGCCCGCGCCGTCCTCGCCCTCCGCTACCGCCTCGCCGTGTCCGGCCTCGAAGCCGCCCGCGGCCCGGGCCCGTTCCTCGTGATGCCGAACCACCCCGGGTTCTGCGAGCCCCCGAACGTGTTCGCGCACCTGTGGCGGCGGCTGAACTTCCGGCCGATGCTCCTCGAAACCCACTTCCAGAACCCGGCCCTCGCCCCGTTCGCGTGGCTGCTGCGGGCCATCCGCGTCCCCGACACCGCGCAGATCGGCGCCGAGACGCGCGACCGCGCCGCCGCCGCCGTGCAGACCGCCATCGACGCCCTCAAGGCCGGCGACAACGTCATCGTGTGGCCGAGCGGCCACCTCACCCACGACGGCCGCACCGACCTCGGCGGCGCCCGCGGCGCGTCCGACATCCTCGCCGCCGTGCCGAACGTGACGGTGCTGCTGGTCCGCACCCGCGGCCTGTGGGGGAGCCGCCTCAGCTGGGCGCGCGGCAAGCCGCACCTCGTCGCCGAACTGCTCCGCGGCGTCGGCGTGTTGCTGGCGAACCTGCTGTTCTTCACCCCGCGGCGCTGCGGCACGATGGTGGTGGAAGCCTTCCCGCCGGGGACGCGCCCCGAGCCGACGCGCGAGGCCGTCAACCGCTGGCTCGAAGACTGGTTCAACGCCGACACCGGCGGCAAGCCCGAGACGCCGACCTACGTGCCGTACCACTTCGCCGTCGGCCCGCGCACGTTCGAGTTCCCGCCGCCGAAGACCGCCGCCGGGCTCGACCTGTCGAAGGTGAAGCCGGCCACGCGGGAGGCCGTCGCCCACATCGTCGAAGAGCACATCAAGCGGCCGCTCGACCCCGCCGAGAACGCCGCCGACACCACCTTCGCCAGGCTCGGCATCGACTCGCTCGACGGCATGGAGATCACGCTGAAGGTGGAGCACCAGTTCGGCTTCACCGGCGACACGGTGCCGACCACGCTCGGGCAGCTGTGGGCGCTCGCCGAAGGCCTCATCGACCGCGCCCCGCCGAAGCCGCCGCCGGCCGCGTGGTTCAACCCCCCGTCCAGCGCCGACCCGGTGAGGGTGGAGGGCGCCACCATCCCGGAGGCGATCCTCACACGCGCCTTCAAGCAGCGCCGCGACGTGATCCTCGCCGACGACCTCGCCGGCGGCGTCACCTACGAGCGGCTCGTGGTCGGCGCGTGGGCGATGAGCCGACGGTTCGCCGAGCTCCCGTCCGCGAGCGTCGGGCTGCTGCTGCCGGCGTCCGTCGCCGGCGACACGGCGCTCCTGGCGATCATGCTCGCCGGCAAGCTCCCCGCGGTGCTGAACTGGACGACCGGCCCCGCCAACCTCGGCCACGCCGCGCAGCTGATGGGCCTCACCCACGTCGTCACGTCGAAGGCGTTCATCGACCGCACCCAGGTGCAGGTGCCCGGCACCGAGTTCCTCTTCCTCGAACACCTGCGGGCGAAGATGGGGAAGGTCGAGCTCCTGTCGCGGCTGCTGCGCGTGCGGTACTTCGGCGGCGCCGTGAAGCACGCGCTGCTGGCGCACGCCGCGGCCGACCCGCACAAGCCGGCCGTGGTGCTGTTCACCAGCGGTAGCGAGAAGGCGCCGAAGGCGGTGCCGCTGACGCACGACAACGTCCTGAGCGTGCAGCGCGGCATCGCCGAGGTCGCCGACTTCACCCGGGCCGACGCCATCCTCGGCTTCCTGCCGCTGTTCCACAGCTTCGGCCTCGCCATCACCGGGCTCATGCCGCTGGTGCTGGGGCTGCGCGTCGTCCACCACCCCGACCCGACCGACGCCGGCGCGCTGGTCCGCAAGTGCGCCGGGTACAAGGCGACGATCGTGTTCGGCACGCCGTCGTTCCTGGGGTTCATCGCCGAGCGGGCCAAGCCGGGCGACCTCGACGCCCTGCGGCTGGTGGTGGCCGGGGCCGAGAAGGCGCCGCCGGCGCTGTTCGCGGCGTACGCCCGCCTCGCCCCGCGGGCCGAGGTGCTGGAGGGCTACGGCATCACCGAGTGCTCCCCGGTGGTGTCGGTGAACCGGCCGGGGCAGGCGAAGCCGGGCACGATCGGCGACCCGATCCCCCGGGTGAAGGTGTGCGTGCTCGACCTGGAGACGGACGAGGTGCTGCCGCGCGGCCGGATGGGGATGCTGCTGGTGAGCGGCCCGACGATCTTCCCGGGCTACCTGGGCGAGGGGACGCCGGACCCGTTCCGCACCATCGACGGCGAGCGGTGGTACGTGACGGGCGACCTGGCCGAGCTGGACGCGACGGGGGCGATCGTGTTCCACGGCCGGCTGAAGCGGTTCCTGAAGGCGGGCGGCGAGATGATCTCGCTGCCGGCGCTGGAGGAGCCGTTCGCGCGCCGCTACCCGCCGACGGACGCCGGCCCGCGGGTGGCGGTGGAGGGGACGGACGGCGACGGCGGCCGGAAGGTGGTGCTGTTCACGACGGAGCCGCTGACGGTGCGCGAGGCGAACGCGATCCTGTCGGAGGAGGGCTTCCGC
This sequence comes from Gemmataceae bacterium, assembly GCA_046350095.1. Classification (GTDB taxonomy): domain Bacteria; phylum Planctomycetota; class Planctomycetia; order Gemmatales; family Gemmataceae; genus Urbifossiella. Next base: position 614,283 of record JAXMBA010000003.1, on the reverse strand, counting down.
GGGGTGATGCGGCTGGACGAGGTGCGGAAGGTGTCGAGCCTGCCGGTGCTGGGCACCGGCAAGACGGACTACAAGCAGCTGCGGGCGCAGCTGGGGTGAGCCTCGTGGACGCCCCAGTTCAGGCCGGAAAGCAGACGGTGACGGCGATGATTTCGGCGCCACGGCGGATACGGACGGCAGCGTCGCCCGGGCCGAATGCGTCACGGAGGAGCCGCCGCAGCGATTCGGCGGACTCCGGCCGCCGGCCGTTGACGGTGAGGATCACGTCGCCGGTCCGCACCCCGGCGCGGGCGAACGCCCCATCGGCGGCGACTATCTCGACGGCGACAGACCCGGCGGCCGGGCGCACCGACACACCCACGTCGGTCAGCTCGAAGAAGGTCACACCCAATGCACCTTTCGCGTCCTCGACCACCTCACTGCGGTCGTTGACATTGGGCCGCATCCCGCGAGTCACCTTCCCGCCGGCCGCGAGGTAGGACTTATACGGCCAGCCCTGTATCGTGATGTTGCCGCGTGCGACCACGACCGACCGGGAAATGGAACGCGCGGCGACCGTCACGTCGCCGTCACACACCACAATGCAGCTGCTCATGACAGTCACCGCCGAAACGTCGCCGGTCGCGTATACCAGTGACTCCTGTATCCCGCTCAGTGTCTCGAACTCTCCACGCGAAACGAAAATCGAGTTCACAACGCCGGTGGGCGCGGTGATCCCGGGCGCCTGGACGGCGTGACGGCGGAACAGCCTCGGGGGGACTTCTCGCTGCGGGTCGGGTTGAACGAAGGACTGGTCGGACCGGGTAAACAAGGGGAAGTGCAGGCGCTTGTAGGTGGCAAAGTCGGCGTACGACGACGGGCAGTTGTGCGGCTGGTTGTCCCGGATGAACATGGTCCGGTCGATCAGGCGCCGGCCGAGGGCGTGAGCCAGCTCCCACAACTGCGGGTCGTCGGCCGGCAAGTCCCAAGTGGCCGTGGCAGCAACGAACAGGTCCACCCGGCCCTGCTCGGCGAACCGCCGCCCGCGGGCCAGTGCGACGGTAGTGCGGACGGCCGCAACGGCGCGAGTGGCGCGAGCGCGAACGTCGGGATCGTCGGACCGCATTGCGGCGAGCAGTTCAGACGGCGGTCCAGCGGTGAGGGCGCTGAGCCGGGCAGCGGCCCGGTCCCGTACCGAGACATCCGGGTTGCCGAGCTGTCGGACCCACTCGGCGACCGGAAGTTCTCGAGGAGGCGGCGCCTCCGGCGGCTGTCCAGCCGCCGTTGGAGCCACGACGAGGATCAGAATGGACCCGAGGGTGAACCGCACCACGGTCCGTTCTCCTGTTTATGTCCGACGCGAGTTCGCCTTCTCTCCCGGGTGGGGCACGACGATTCAATCGTCTTCGATCACCACATCGTCCGGGAAGTTCAACCAGACCGCCGTACCCTCCCCTGCGTGCCACACGGCTCCGCTCGCCTGGTACAAACCGCCGCCGATGTCCGCGCTGTTGACCGTGATGAGTGTGTTGGTCGTGTAGAGCGTCCCGCCTCCGAGATAGACCCCTCCACCCTTGCTGTCACCGCCCCCGTTCGACGCCGAGTTGCCGGCGATGACCACATCTTCCATGAACACCGTGCAGTCGGAGGACAGGCCGATTGCGAGCCCGCCACCACCCAAGCCGGCATGGTTCGAGGCGATCGTTACGCCGGTAAGGGTGAGCACCGTAGGGAACGCGGCCGTGCCACCCGAGACGTAGATTCCGCCGCCGTACCCGTTCACGTTCGCCGTGTTGCCGCTCACGCTCGTGTTCGAGATGGTCGCGGAATGCACCCCCTCTCCTAGGAATATGCCCCCACCGTCCCCGGTGACACCCGGAACCGCGCCTTGACCGCGAGCCTTGTTGCCCGTGATGGTCGAGTTCGAGATTGACACGGTTTCAGTGTTCGCGTTGATGGCCCCGCCGTACCGCGCTTCATTGGCCTGGAATACACACCCGTTGATGGTAAGCGAGTGTCCTTCGGCATACACGGCGCCGCCGTCCGGGTCCGCTCGGTTGGCGTTGAAAATGCAGTCCTGCAGCGTGAGGGTGCCAGCGCTGAAAACCGCACCGCCTTGGATGATGTCAGACCCCCCGCCGTTCACCATCGTCAAGCCGTTGATGGTCGCCTTTCCGCCAGGCGCGATCTCGAAAAGGTGATTAGCAAAATTCTAGGGCAGCAGATAGGCTGCTGCCATGACCCTCGAAGAGTACGAACGGCATCTGATCGGTCAGCTTTGTTGGTGGTGCCACCGGGCCACCCACGGGAGCTCCGGGCGGCAGCGGCAGTGCCCCGGGTGTCGGGCCAAGTGGAGCTACCACCGGCGCAAGGCGGAGTGGGAGTTGCTCCGCGCGTTCGCCCTCCGCACGACCGCCCACCACGCCGCCCGGGTGGTCCGGTGCAGCTACCCGACGGCCTACGCCGCGTACACCCGGTTCCGCCTCACCCTCCAGGCCGTGACCGACGACGAGAAGCGACCGCTGCTCGGCGAGCTGGAGCTCGACGAGTCGTACTTCGGGGGCAAGCGGAAGGGGAAGCGGGGCCGCGGGGCGGGCGGGAAGGTCGCGGTGTTCGGCATCCTGGAGCGGGCCGGGCGGGTGTACACGGTGGCCGTCCCGGACTGCAAGAAGGAGACCCTGATGGCCAAGATCGAGGCGGCCACGGTCAAGGGGTCGGTGTTCTACACCGACGAGTTCACCAGCTACAACGATGTCCAGCGGCACGGCAAGCACGTCCCGGTCAACCACCAGGAGGCGTTCGCCGTGGGGCGGGCGCACATCAACGGGATCGAGGGGTTCTGGAGTTTCGCCAAGCGGCTGTACCGGCACGTCCACGGGGTGGACTCGGGGAACTTCCCGCTGTACCTGGCCGAGTACGAGTTCCGGTACAACCACCGCGGGGAACATCTGATGGACCTCCTGTACGACCGCATGATCCGGCCCACCATTCCGACCCAAACTGTGCCCTAGAATTTTGCTAATCACCCTCGAAAAAGCGAGTGCCGGGCACCTGAACCCCAGGCGCCGGTACTTCCTTATCCATGCGGAGAGTACGGCCGGCACCATTTATTACGACATCGCCAGTAATCTGGGGAAGTTGGCCCAGTGACCCGATCAAGAGCACGCGACCCGTCATGTTCTTCGAAAAGCGGATCTCGGTCGGGTTCTGACCGAACTGTAGATTCGCCCAGTTGATCGCCTCACGCAGGGAACTGGCCCCCTCTCCTGCTGCCTCCTGGTCGAGTTGCGTCGTAACCAACACCGCCGGCGGTGGTGCCTGCTGAGGCGGTTGTGGTCCTAGTTGTGGGATCGGAGCCGCAACGAACACGGCCGGGCTGGTGGCGGTGTCCAGTCCGAGGTTGGTGTCGTACAGGGCATTGCTCAGGGCGATGCCGGCCGTTGCAGTCAAGAACGTAAAGTCGGCCGAAGCCCCGAGCGCGAGGGGAGGTACGGACGCGCCTCCCCACACCACCCAGCACGAGTCCAGCGGCAGGCCCATCGTCCCGCCCCAGCCCAGGCTGTCCGCCGGGGCCGAGATCATCGCCGGGTCTTCGACCGGGACCGCGAAGTACGACAACCCGGCCGCCCGGGACTCGTTCGTGACGTGGTACGTCCACACGTAGTCCGACTCCGGCGACGCCTGCGTCACCGTGACCGTCACCGAGACATCGTCCGACTCGTAGCTCTCGCTGAAGATCGTAACCGGTGCGGTGTCGTTGTCGTGGATGGTCAGGGTGTAGGTGGACTGCGGGCCGGTCGGGTACATCTGGTACCGCTGTGCCATCACCGACACCGTCTCGTCCCCTTCGACGTCGGTGTCGTCTACGGCGGTCACCGTCACCGTCGCCGTCGCGCCTGAGGAGGTGAACACCAGGTAGCTCAGGCGAGCCGGGCTGACGGTGTAGTCGTTGGTGAACGTGGCGGTGCCGCCCGTTACGTCCCAGATCGCGTAGACGGGCGCCGAAAAGTCGGACGAGTCGCCCGTGGCGGTGACGCGGAACTGCGCCGCGGCGCCGCCCTCGGTGGCATCACTCAGCTTCTCGATCCCGAACGTGACGGCCGGCACGTCGCGGGCTTCCAGTGCCTCCATCCCGAGGCGTGTGCGGCGGTCACTCCGCGACTCCGGACGCGCGAAAAGTTTGCCGATCAGACGAGCAATTGGGGGGGGCGACCATTGCGGCGACTCCTGGGAGAGCGAACACGGGCGGCCGGTCCTGTTCCGGCCGCGGGAGCCAACGTGCCGACGGAAGTTGCATCTACACGATACCAGCGCGCAGGCCGGCGCCAATCCATAAAGTCGGAAAAATCGTTATCCCGTGACGGACTCTCGTCAAACCCTCACCGCCGCGCTCGGCCGGCGGCGCGGCACTCCAGGGGGTGGTCGGTCAGGATCGCGTCCACGCCCGCGGTCCGCGCGGCGTGCCAGTTCGCCAGGTTGTGGCCCGCCACCTCCTCGCCCACCAGAAACACCTTCCGGCCCGCCGCGTGCGCCGTCGCCACCTCGCCCGCCGTCGGCACCCAGCGCACGTACACCCACGACGCCGAGCCGTCCGCCAGCGCCGCTGGCAACTTGTCCGCCGACGGGCACAGCACCGCACACGCCGCACCCGCGTCCGCCGCCTTCACGGCGTCGCGCACCGCCTTGTTCTCGATCGCCCGGCCGATGAACACCAGCTGCCGCAGCACGCCGTGACGCACCGCCAGCCGCACCACGTCGGCTTCCACGTCCGGGTCCTTCAGGTCGATCGCCAGCATCGTACCCGCCTTCCGCGCCGCCACCCGGGCGAACACCTCGTCCAGCGTCGGCACCCGCTCGCCGGCGAACGCCGGGTCGAACCACGAGCCCGCGTCCAGGGCTTCGATCTCGCGCAGCGACAGCGCCGACACCTTGCCCTTGCCCGTGGTCGTGCGGTTCAGCGTGTCGTCGTGGATGACGACGAGTTGGCCGTCGCGGGTGCGGCGGACGTCGAGTTCGATGTCGAGGCGGAGGGCGAGGCAGGCGTCGAAGTTGGCGAGCGTGTTCTCGGGTGCGTGCGTCAGAAGGCCGCGGTGGGCGAAGATTCGGGCGGGCGGCGCGGCGGGGTCGGCGGCGACGAGCGCGACCGCGGCGAGGGCGAACAGCAGGCGCGGCATGGGGTTACCTCCGGCGGTGTCGTGCGAGCGGGCGTCGGTCCGACGGCTTGACATGTTTCCGCGACCCGGTGGGGGGGCGGCCGGAAACAATCATCTCCGCCGAAGTGTGGGTCACACCTTCACCTCGCGGAGGCGGCGGCTGATCTCCTCGACGGGGATGAGTTCGCCCTGCCCGGACCCGGGGCACGCCCGCACGGTGCGCTCCCAGTCGGCGGGGGTGTCGAGGTTGCTGTCCCAGAACGGCCAGGTGCGGCACTGCGGCGGGCGGGCGGGGTAGACGGTGCAGCCGCGGCCGCGCTCGAAGAACACGCAGTCGCCGTTGCTCTTCTCGCGCAGCGAGCGCCGGCCGCGGGCGCGGCGGGTGTACAGCGCCGTGAACTCGGCGACCGGCTCGCGGCGGAACGCGGCCAGGGCGGCGACGTCGGCGTCGGTGACCCACACGAACCCGGGCGCGCCGGTGCAGCAGTCGCCGCACTGGGTGCAGGTGAAGCGCAGGCCGTTGTGGTACCAGGGCTCGTCGGCCATTGTCGCTCCGGTCAGTTGATGCGGAAGGCGGTGAACACGCGGCTCGGTAGCGCGCCGTCGGGGTCGAGCTTCGGCGCCTCGACGCCGACGACGTACAGCCGTGGCCGCGGCCCCGTGGCGGCGAGCACGTAGCGCTCGACGCGGGTGCCGTGCGGCGTAGTGACTTCGACCTCGAAGCCGCGGCCGTAGGTGGTCTGCACGGTCTTCTTGCGGCCCTCAACGAGGGTGCCGCCGGCGTCCTTCACCCGCCGCGCGAGCTCGGCTTCGAGCGTGCCGAGGGTGCCGTCCTTGTCGTCGGCGAGCTTCTTCTGCCAGGCGGGGTCGAGGTCTTGCCAGGCGACCCACGACCGGACGCCGCTGTACCACCCGGCCGCGGCGTACTCCTCGCCGCCCTTCGTCACCACGCTCTGCGGGTTCGGCGCGACCGGCGACATGGTCGGCGTGGTGGGGAAGAGGCCGGTGCAAGAGCCGTCGGGGGCGGTGAACGCAACCCAGCCGGCGGTGCCGCCGCGGCCGGAGCGGTAGCCGAGGACGGCCATGGTGAGCGCGGCGACGACGACCACGGCGACGGCGACGAGGGCGATCTCCCTCAGCGACACCCGCCGCCGCGGAATAGCTGGCGCGACGGGGGTGGCCGCAGCTGCGATCGGTTCGGCGTCGTCGAGCGAGAGCGGTTCGGGCGTCGCGGCGGTCGTGTCGGCGGCGACGGGGAGTGCGGGGGTGGGTTCGCGGCACCACGGGCAGGTGACGTCCGTACCGGCGGCGGCCGGCGGCACCTGGAACAGCTTCCCGCACCGCAGGCAGGCGACCGGCACGAACATCGGGTACTCCGGGGGCGCGGGTCGTCCAGAGGTCGGGTCGAGGCTTCGCGGAGCCCGGCCTACGGACCACCCACGCCGGTCAGCCGCGCCGACTCCGCGGTCAGGTTCGCCCGCGCCTGTGCGTCGCCCTCCTGGTGCGCCAGGTCCGTCCAGAACAGCCGCGGCCGCGCCAGGAAACGCTTCAACACCGCCGCGCGGCCCGCGCGGTACTCCGCCTCCGGCACCCACGCGTACTCCGCGCGGATGGCCCCGGCGTAGCGAGCGTAGCGCTCCGGCGCCGCCCCAAGAATCGCCAGGTCGGCGTCGAGCAGGATCATCGTGTCGCGGTCGGGCGGCGGCCGGTCGTGCGTCAGGTGCGCCGTCGCCCGGATCAGGCGGCCCACGCGGTCGATCTCGTCGCGCGGCACGCCGAGCGGGCCGAGCAGCGTCGCGGCCAGGTCGGCGCTGCGCTCCTCGTTGTCGGCCGCGCGGGGGTCGTAGACGGCGTCGTGGAACCAGATCGCCAGCTGCACAGGGGCCGGGTCGTCGGTGATGGCGGTGAGCCGGGCCGCGACGCGGAACATCTCGGCGAGGTGTTCCAGGTTGTGGTAGTGCCGGTCGGGTGCGGTGTAGGCCGTCACCAGGAGGTCGAACACCGGGTAGGCGGCGGCCGGCGTCACGCGGTAGCCGCCGAGCAGCCTGGCCCACGCCTGTTGCATCGCGGCGTGGCGTTCGGGGGAGACCATGCGCGTCCTGGTGAAGGGGCCGGCGGCTTGCCCCGGGCGGCCGGTCGCGGGTATAGTTTAAGCACCACGTCCGCCCCCGGCGACTTCCCGGAGCCCCCATGCCCGCGCCCCCGGGAGCCGCCCGCCGCACCGGCGTCGGCCTCGGCCTGCTGCTCGCGGTCGGGCTGTTCGCCGCCGGCGTCGAACTCGCCCGCCGCTCCGCCGGCTGGTTCCGCCCCGCCGCCGTCGTCCCGTTCCGCGTCGTCGTGCCCGCCGGCGACGCGGTCGTGCGCCGCGGCGAGCCCGTCACACTATCCGCGTATCTCGACCCCACCGCCGAAGTGCCGCTGCCCGCCGTCGTGGAGCTGGTGACGCGTGCCGGGCCGGGCGAACCCGAGACGCGCCGCCGCATGACGCCCGACGCCGCCACCGGCGCGGCCGTGGCCGTGCTGCCGGCGCCGGCCGCCGACTTCGAGTACCGCGTGGAAGCCGGCCCGGCCGCGAGCGAGTGGTACGCGGTCCGCGTTGCCGACCCCGTGGACCTGGCCCCCGGCACCGTCGTCGAGCTGACGCCGCCCGCATACGCCGCCGCGACCGTGAAGCCGCGAACGCAGCCCGGCTTCGCCGACCTCGACGCCCTTGCCGGCAGCACGGCGGCGGTCCGCCTCCGCTTCACCCGCCCGGCCGCGGCCGCGGCGCTGGAATGGAAGCCCGACACCCCCTCGGCGCTTCCCGCGACGCTGCCCGTGGCGCTCGACGCCGACGCGCTCGGCGGCTCGGCCACGGTCCCGGTGCGGGAGCCCGGCGTGCTGCGGCTCGTGATCGCAAACGAAGCCGGCGCGAGGAAGCTGCGGACGGAGGTGCCGGCGCGCGTGCGGCCGCGGGCCGACGAGCCGCCGCGGTTCGCGGCCGTCCGCGGCTTCTCGAACGGCCGCCGCGCCGTGCTCCCCGGCCAGCGCGTCGACATCGCCGTGACCGTGACCGACGACGTGGCCGTGACCGGCGCCGAGCTGGAAGTGGCGGCCGGGAAGGGGTTCGCCACCGTCACGCGGCTGCCGTTCCCGCTGACCGGCGCCGGCACGCCGACCGCCGACGGGCGGCTCACCTTCGACCCGACGGCGCTCGCGGGCGTGACCGGGGCGGGGAACGGGGCCGGCGTCCTGCGCGTACGGCTTCGGGCCACCGACGCCCGACCCGGCAGCGCCGCGACGCTCCCCGCCGACGGCTGGCACGAGTGGCACGTCACGCCGCTGGCCCCGCCGCTGGACGAGCAGGAGGTGTTCGGCCCGTACCACGCCGTGGCCGAACGGACGGGAGCCGCACTGAAACACCTCGCGGAGGCGCGTGAGGGCCTGGCTCCGGTCCTCGACGCCCGGCCGACGAAGGGCGCATTGGCGGTCGACCACGCCGCCCGGCTGACAGAGGCCCGCACGAAAGTGCAGGCGGCCGCCGCGGCGCTCCGCGCCGGTGCCGCCGAGGCCGAGCGCTACCCGGGCACGAAGGCGTGGGCGGCGTCGTACCGCGACGCGGCGAACACCGTTGTCGCGGAGGCGGACGACTTCCTGCGACGGGCCGCGGCCGACGACCCCGCCGTCCGCCAGGAGGCGCTCACCGCCTTCGTCCTCCGGCAGCGGCAGGCCGAGACGTTGATCGAGAACCTCGCCGGAACCCACCACCGGGCCACCCGAGCCCGGCTCGACGCCGACCGCCTCGCCGCCCTCGCCGCCGCCTACACCGCGCTCGCCGACCGGGCCGCGACCGGCGCCGACGTGGCCAGCGAGCGCACGCGCCTCGCCACCCGCTTCGACGCGATCCTCGCCGACAGCGCGGACCTGCGCGCGGCCGTCGCCGCGGCCGCCGGCGCCGAGCGGCGCGACCTGGCCCGCCGTGCCGAGGCGCTGGTCGCCGCCGCCCGCGACCTCGACGCCGTCTCCGCCCGCCTCGCCGCCGACGTGCGCGCCGCCGTCGGGGCGGAGCTGGCCGCGGCGCAGGTGGCGCTGTCGGGGCGGGCCGTGGCGGCGCTCGACCGACTCGGTACCGCGGCCCGGCTGACCCGCGTGACGCTCCCCGACCCGGCCGCCTTCCGCACCGCCGGCGAGCACCTGGCAGGCGGGCGCGGCGCCGCGGCGCTGACCGAGCTGGAGAAGCTGGCGCAAGCGCTCGACCGCGCGGCCGAAGGATTCGCCCGGCCCGCGTTCGACCCGGCCGACGGAAAGGCCGTCGCCCGCGCCCTCGTGCCGTGGCAGGACGACATCCGCGCCCGCACCGCCGGCGTCGCCACGCTCACGGACGCCGCAAAGGCCGCGCTTCGGACGGAGCAGCGAGCGCTACTCGCGGCCGCCGCGCGGCTCAACCTGCCGGCCGACCCGAAACTGACCCCGCTCCGCGACGAGGTGCGCGTCCACCTCGCAACGGCCGTCACCCGCCTGGATGCTGACTTGGCGACGGCTTCGCAGCCGATGCAGCTCGCCGCCGGGGCGCTGACCCGCCTCGCCGACGCGACCCCCGGCGCGGCCGAGCGCCGCAAGCGCGGCGCCGCGGAGCTCGAACGCCTCCGCACCGAGCACGAGGCGGCCGCCGCCGGTGTGGAGGGCGTGCTCCGCGGGTTCGAACGGCAGACGCCCGACGAGTCGGTCCGGCGGGAGTTCGCCGCGCGAGTCGGCCCGCCGCTGGAGCGATACGATCCGCTCGCGGAGCGCCTCGCGGAGATCGACCTGCCCGGCTTCGAGGCCCGCCGCGGCGCCGCCGTCGGGGCCGTGCGCGCGGCCGCGGCCGACCTCCGCGCCGGGCTGCCGCTCGACGCCGCCGCCGCCCTCGCGGCCGCGCGGCGGGCGTTGGACCGCCTTGCCGAGAGCGTCAACGGCCAGCAGCCGGTGGACGCGCTGGCCGCCGACCTGGCCCGACTTCAGGCCGAACTGGTTGTCCGCCCCGACCCCGCGGCGCAGGCCGGTATCACCGAGCGGCTGACCCGGCTGACGGCGCCCGAAGCGGCGACGTTGCTGCACGACGCCCGCGAGTCGGCGAAGGACACCCGCCGTGCCGCCGAGGTGCTCGCGGCGCTGGCCGACCGGTTGGCCGGCCGGCGGACGGACGCGGACCGGCTGCTGTCGTTCGCCGCCGCGCGGGCGCGGGCCGCGGTGGCGGCGAGGGCGAAGGCCGGTCAGCCGTCGAGCCCGGCGTCCGACGACGAACGGCGGCAGCTCGGCCGCGAGGCGAAGGAGCTGGAGTACGTCCGCGTCGGCGCGGCGGGTCAGGTGCTGAAGCGGCGGGTGCTCGACGCCTACGCCCGCCTCGCGGCGGCGGCCGCCCCCGACCGCGACGCCGCCGCTCAATCGCAGCTGTCGGACCTCCTCGCCGAGCTGGCGGCGGCATCCGCGGGCGTGGCCGACGTGTGCCGACCCGACCCGCCGGCCGACCCCGACCCGGCTGCGGACTACCTGCCGTCGCCCCGACTGGCGGCCGCGCTGAGCGGGCTCGCCGCGGAGCAGCGGGCCGTGCGCGACCGGGCGGCGGCCGTCGCGAAGCGCGTCGAGGAGCGGGTCCGGCCGGCCGACGCGACGGCGTTCGACGAGCTGGAGCGGCGGCTGCGCGAGAGCGGGGCGGTGCGGGCGGCCGAGCGGCTTCACGTCGGCGACGCCCGCACGGCGCTGGTGGCGTTGCCGACCGATTCCCTCCTGACGGCGGAGGTGCGGGTGCTGTCGGCGAACACGAACGCCGCGGCGGCGCGGCAGGCGGCGCGGGCGCGGGAGCTGGCCCGCGACGCCGACGCCCTGGCGGCGGCGGTGGAAGCGACCGACCAGCCGGCCGCGGTTCGCTCCGCGGCCGAGTTCGCCCGCCAGGCCGCGCGATCGTTCACGGCCGCGGCCGAGCGAACGGACGCGGCTGACGTCGTCGGTTCGGACCGGTCGCGGGGCGAGGCTCTGCGGGCGCTGGAGCGGGTGACGCGTGAGCTGCGCGAGGCGGCGCCCGTGGGGTCGGACGCGGGGCCGGGCCGGGCGGTGCGTGCGGCGGCGGCCGCGGTGCGCGGGGGCGAGTTGAGTCGCGCCGCGACGGCGCTGGCGGCGGCGGCGCGGGCGGCGGCGCCGTGACGCCGCCCGCCGCTCACTCCGCCCGCGGGGCGGCCGGGAGCATCGACCGGCCGGCGACGGTGATCTTGCCGTCGGCCGCCTCGAACGTCAGCACCTGCGTCGGCGGCGTCAGCGGCTGGTCGGCGAAGAACTTGAACAGGCCGACCGGGTTCCCCTCGTGCCGGTACCACGTCACGTCGATGTTCCACTCCCGCGCCGCCTCGGACACCTTGTCTAGGATGCTCTGCGTCCCCAGCGGCAGCCGGCCGGCGCGCAGCTCGCACACCTCCACCGCCGCCAGGTTGCTCTCCCCCGCCACCAGCCACACCCGGAACTCCACCCACACCACCGAGCTCCAGAACCCGTGCCCGTACCGGAAGCCCACCTTCACCCGGTCGCCGTCCACGGCCACCCGCGGCGAGTGCAGTTTCTCCGGCAGCACCTCGCCGTAGCCGTCGCGGTCGCACATGTGCTCCGCGAAGAAGGCGTTCAACTCGGCGGCGGTGAACGTGTCGCCCCACACCTCTTTCGAGCGGATCTCGTTCTTGAAGTCGAGCAGCCGCGTCGGCAGGCGGGCGGCGCGCTCGCGCGTCTCCCAGTCGGCGGGGGCGCCGGCGCGGGCGTAGAATTCGGGCTCGGCGCGCGCCGTCAGCACCGCCGCCCCGGCCGCGGCCGACAGCCCGCCGACGAGCAGGAGCAGGGCCAACAGCTTCGACCGTCGGCGCATACCGGTCCCTCCGTGGGCCGGCGGCATACCACCGGCGGCGTGGCGGGTCAACCGCGGCCGGGTTTCCCGCGCGGGGGGGCGCCGCCTACACTGGAAGCACCACACGTCACGGGGGACTCGGCCGATGGAGAAGGCGCTCGACTGGCTGGGGCGGCACCACGAGGACATCGTCCGCGGCCTCGCGGACCTCGTCGCCATCCCGAGCATCAGCACCGACGGCGAACACCGCACCGAGATCGACCGCACCGCCGCCCTCACCGTCGACCAGATGCGGGCCGCCGGCCTCAACAACGCCGAGGTGCTGCGCGTCGGCAACTCCCTCCCCTATGCCTACGGCGAGTGGCTCGACGCCCCCGGCAAGCCGACCGTCTTCCTGTACGCCCACCACGACGTGCAGCCGATCAACTTCGTCGAGCAGTGGAAGAGCGACCCGTGGAAGCTCACCCGCCGCGACGGCCGCCTCTACGCCCGCGGCAGCGCCGACGACAAGGGGGCCATCTCCGCCTTCCTCGGCGCCATCGCCGCCTACCGGCAGACCGTCGGCAGCCTGCCGGTGAACGTGAAAATGGTCGTCGAGGGCGAGGAGGAGGTCGGGTCGAAGAACCTCCTCAAGTTCTTCGACACCCACCGCGACCGCATCAAGTCGGACGTGATCGTCGTCTGCGACACCGAGAACATCGAAGTCGGGCTGCCGTGCATCACCTACTCGCTGCGCGGGGTGATGACGGCGCAAGTGGACGTGACCAGCGCCAAGATTCCCGTCCACAGCGGCATGGGCGGCGGCGCCTTGCCGGACGCGGCGCTGGCCCTCAACGCGGTGCTCGGCAAGTTGTACTGGGCCGACGGCAAGCTGCCGATCCCCGGCTACTACGACAGCGTCCGCCCGATGACGGACAAGGAGACGGCCGCGACGCGGAAGCTGCCGTTCGACGAGGCGGCACTGCGGCGCGACATCGGCATCGTGCCCACTGCGAAGATGGCGATGGAGGCCGGGCTGAACGAGTACGAGCAGACGTGGCGGCGGCCGTCGGTCACGGTCATCGCGCAGGAGGCGAGCTCGATCAAGGGGGCGTCCAACCAGGTGCTGCCGAAGGCGACGGCGCTCGTGAGTTGCCGCCTCGTGCCGGACCAGGACCCGAAGAAGGCGTTCGAGCAGCTGGCGGCGTTCCTGACGGCCGACGCGCCGTGGGGCGTCGAGGTGGCCGTGACGCCGCACGGGCCGCCGGTCAACTGGTGGATGACCGACCCGAACGGCCCGGCGTTCGAGGCGGCGCTGGGGGCGATGCGGGCCGGCTTCGGCCGCGACCCGGTGGCCATCGGCTGCGGCGGCAGCATCGGCTTCGTCGGCCCGCTGTCGGACCTGTTCGGCGGCGCCCCGGCGTTGCTGATGGGGATCGAAGACCCGGCGAGCAACGCCCACGCCCCGAACGAGAGCCTGCACGAGGGCGACTTCAAGAAGCTGATGGCGAGCCTGGTGCGGCTCTTCGACGGCCTCGGCAAGCTGACCCCGGACCGGGTGAAGTAGGGATGCTCGGCCTCGACCTGAAGCGGGTGGCGGCGTTCGTGCGGGCCGCCGACACCGAGGAGCTGTTGGACCGGGTGACGGTGTACCGGGCCGGCATGGAGCCGGCCGCGCTCGACCTGATGGAGGCGGAACTGGACCGCCGCGGGGTGACGCGGTCGGACATCGCCGACCACCACATCGCGCGGCGGGAGAAGGGGGCGATCCTGCTGCCGGACGGGACGGCCCTGCGGTGCCACTTCTGCGTCCGGCCGGCGGTATCGCGCGGCTGGGGCTGGCACAAGATGTGGGGCCGGGTGCCGGTGTTCCCGCGGGTGTTCGCCCGCTGCGAGGAGCACGCGAAGTAACGGCCGGTAAACTCGTAGGCACACGGAGTGTGCCGTTCCTGATCGCAGGAACGGCACACTCCGTGTGCCTACGAGTTTACCGGCCGGCCTACTTTACCAGTTCCTTGACCTGCGCCTCGGTGATGCGGTTGAACCGGTCGCCGAGCTGGACGCTGAGCCAGCTCTGAACGGCGGGCGTGTACGGGAAGGTGCCGGCCTTCACGAGCGCCAGCATGCGGGCGTCGCGGGTCGCGGCCTTCTTCCGCTTGAGGTGGCCGTTCTTGGTCCGGCTGAGGGCCGCGTTGTCGCGGGCCCGCTCCATCCGCAGCCGGGTGGACATCCGCTTCGCCATGACCGCACTCCGCAATCGCCGTGGTCGGGTAACAGGCTGGATAGGGTACGGCCCGCGGCGGCCGCGGCAAGGGCGCTACCGCGCCGCCGGGTCCGCGGCCGGCTCGCCGTGCTGGATCAGGAACGCCAGCTGCTCCAGCTGGATGGCCAGGTCCACCGAGACCAGCTTCACCCGCGGCGGCAGCCGCAGCAGCACCGGGGCGAAGTTCAGCACGCCGCGGATGCCGGCGGCGCTCAGCTGGTCGGCCACCGGCTGCGCCGCGTCGGCCGGCACCGTCAGGATGGCCAGCTCGGCCCCGAGCTCGCTCACCCGCCCGGTCAGCACGTCGGTCGGCTCGATCGCCAGCCCCTCGACGCGCTCGCCGACCTTCGCGGGGTCGGCGTCGAACAGCGCGAGTACCTCGAACCCCTGGGTGCGGAAGCCGCGGTAGCGGAGCAGGGCGCGGGCCAGGTTGCCGACGCCGACCAGCACCGCCCGCCAGCTGCGGTCGATGCCGAGGACGGCGCGGATGGCGGCGGCCAGCTCGGGGGCGTCGTACCCGAGGCCGCGGCGGCCGAGGTGGCCGAGCGAGGCCAGGTCGCGGCGGACCTGGGCGTCGGTGACGCCGCACGCCAGGGCGATGCGGGTGCTGGACACCCGGCCGCCGTCGGCCGGCCACGCCGCCAGGGCGCGGAGGTACAGGCTGAGCCGGTGGGCCGTCGCGCGCGACAGCCGCTCGCCCTCGGGTCGCCGGTCCCGCAAGGAGCCTCCGCACCAACGAGAGAATCGGACCCGAGTAACTTACGGACCGCGGGGTGCCCCGCCCGAGTCAGGCGTCTTCGAGGTAGAACAGCACGTCGCTCAGGTCGTTGCACGCGGCTTCGAGCTCGTTCCAGCGGCGGTCGGTCAGCGCGTCGCGGACCTTGCCGGTCAGCCGGTCCAGCTCCTCCTGGTCTTCGGCGGCGGCCCGCGCCCGGATGCGGTCGGCCTTCTCCAGCAGCGCCCGCGCCTGCACCGTCTCGCGCTGGCCCTCGCGCGGCCCCGGGTCCAGCTGCGGAGCCGCCAGCCCGAACGACGCCGCCCCGATCGGCGGCGCGTCGTCCTCGCCCGGCTCCGGCGGCGCCTCCGCCAGCGCCTCCAGGTCCGACCACATGCGGTCGAGGCGGGCCTGCGCCGCGGCGCGCTCCGTCACCGCGTACCGGGCCAGCGCGTTCTCCACCGTGATCTGCTTCGTCAGCCCCGTGCTCTTCTCCCGCGCCGACACCTTCAGCACGCCGTCGAGCGTCAGGTCCAGCTGCACCACCAGCTGGTTCCCCGCCGGCACTTTGGCCAGCCCCTCGATCATGAACCGGCCGACGCGGTGGTTCCGCCGCACGTCCTGCTGCTCGCCCTGGTACACGTCGATCTCGACCGTCGGCTGGCTGTCCGACACCGTGCAGAACACCTCGCTCCGGCTCGCCGGCAGCGGCGCGTTCCGCTTGATGATCGGCGCGAACTTGTGCTCGTTGGCGCGGAACCCGCCGGCGCCGGTGTACTCGAGGCACTTGATGCCGATGGAGTGCGGCGTGATGTCCACCAGCACCGAGCCGACGTTCAGCCCCGCGACGATCGCCCCCTGCACCGCCGCGCCGAGGGCGACGCACAGGTCGGGGTTCACCTCGCGGTGCGCCGGCTGGCCGAGGCGGTCTTCGAGCAACTGCCCCACCAGCGGCGTCCGCGTCGCGCCGCCGACCAGCACCACGCGGTCGATCTGCGCCGCCGTCAGGTGCGCGTCGTCGAGCGCCCGCTGCAAACACTCCATCGTGCGGTCGAGGAGCGGCCGGATCAGTTCCTCGTAGTCGGCGCGCTCGACCTCGGTGCTGAGGTGGAGCGGCACGCCGTCCTTCTCGGCGACGAACTCCTCCTCGATCCGCGCGAACGGGTGGTCGCTCAGCCGCTTCTTCGCCTCCTCGACGGCGCTGAGCAGTCGGGCGCGGCTCGTCCGGCTGGCGCGCAGGTCCACCTCGTACATCTCCTGGAACTCGTCGGCGACGTGGTTCAGGAGCAGCTCGTCGAAGTCGTCGCCGCCGAGGGCCGTGTCGCCGTGGCTGGCCAGTACCTCGACGACGCCGTTCTCGGTGTGGACGACCGACACGTCGAACGTGCCGCCGCCGAGGTCGTAGACGAGGATGCGCTCGGCCTTCGACTGGTCGGGGTTGTACGTCAGCGCCGCCGCGGTCGGCTCGTTGAGGATGCGCACCACGTCCAGGCCGGCCAGCTCGCCGGCCTCGCGGGTGGCCTGGCGCTGGCTGTCGTTGAAGTACGCGGGGACGGTGATGACCGCCTTCTGTACCGGCACGCCCAGCTCGCGCTCGGCGCGGGCCTTGAGCGTGCGCAGGATCATCGCTGAGATTTCCTGCGGGGCGAACTGCTGGTCGCCGAGCGACACCTTCACGTCCTGCCCCATCTTCCGCTTGACCGACTTGACGGTGCGGTCGGGGGCCAGCACCCACTGGTTGCGGGCGGCGCGGCCGACGAGCAGACGCCCGTCGTCGGCGAGGCCGACGACGGACGGCAGGATGGGGTCGCCGTCCTCGGCGAGGACGCGCGGCTGGCCGTTCTCGACGACGGCGACCTCGCTGTTGGTCGTCCCGAGGTCGATCCCGACGATCACGTCTGGCATGAAGCACCTGGAGCCGATTCAATTTTTTGACAGGATGAACAGGACGGAGCAGGATGGAAAACAAAGACCGAAATCAATTTAAATCTTGTCTTTGTTTTCCATCCTGCTCCGTCCTGTTCATCCTGTCAAAAATGCCTTTCCCTCTCACCGCGCCACTTTCACCTGCGCCGCGCGGAACAGCCGGCCGCGCCAGCGGTAGCCGGGGCGGACCTCCTCCACCACCGTGCCCGCCGGCAACCCACTGTCGGCGACCACCTCGACCACTTCCATCAGTTCCGGGTCGAACTCTTCATTGGTACACCGCACCGCCTCAACCTCCCAGGTCGGTAGCAGGCGCTCGACGCGGCGGAGGCTCAGGGCGTACCCGTCGGCGACGCCGGCGGCGAGCCGGCGGAGGACGTCGAGCCCCGGATTCGGCGGCGGCGGCGGCGCGGGCGGCGGGCCGAACAGTCGGGCGAGGAGCCCCGGCCGCGCCGCGGGTGGCGTCACGCCGCCGTGTTCCAGGACGGCGGCGGCGTTGTCGCGGAGTTTCTCGGCCTGCCGGTGCGACAGGGCCAGCGCGTCGGCGATGTCGATGACTGCCTTCACCGCCGGCCGCAGCAACTCGTCTGCGTCGTCGGCCGGTTCGGGCTCGGGCTCGTCGTCGCGGTCGGCGAGCTGGCGGAGCACCTCGGCGTTCTGCTCGACGGCAGCGCGCGCGGCCTTCGTCTGGAGGTTCACTTCGTGGCGCAGCGCCGTGAACTGGCCGATCAGCGCGAAGAGATCGACGGGCGGCCGCCCGTCGTCGTTCGTCATTCGGCCGTCGTCATTCGCTGGTGCGGCGAGCAGCCACTGGCGGAAGTCCGCGAGGACGCGCTCTACCCCGAGTGGGCCGCGGTCAGCGCCTGCAAGCTCACCCGGGGCCGCGGGGTCCGACATGCCGCCTCCTCGATCAGGGCGTCGATGGTGTCTTCCTTGCCCGCCTCGAACAGCCGGTACGCCGCCCGCGCGTCGAGCGTCTTGACCTTGTCGTAGGCGGCCCGCACGGCCGCGAACCGCTCCGGGTGCTGCTCCGGCGTGAACGTCCGGGCGAGCTCCAGGTAGCGGCGGCGGATCGCGTCGTCGTCCGCGTCCGGCGGCACCCCGAGGACGGTATACGGGTCGGGCATGGGTAGTGGGGCGTCCTTAGCGCCGCCCAAAGAAGGCGTCCAGGAAGTCGAACGGGGCCGCGAACTGCTTCAGCAGCTCGTCGATTCGCGGCAGCAACTCGCGGTGCCGCGGCTCGGCCGCCGCCTCGGCCAGCAACTTGGCGCGGCGCACCCGACTCTCCACATGATACTCGCGCTCGCCGAGGCCCATCCCGGCCTCGGCCCGCGTCAGGTGGAACGCCGGGTTCGCGGGGAAGCGCACCAGCAGCGCGTCGGCCAGCTTCTTCGCGGCCTTGAACTCCTCCTTGGTGCCGATCAGGACGTCGAGCAGCCTCTCGAACTCCTCCTCGGGGCCGGCGGTGCCGGCACAGCGGGCCACCTGGTCGGTGATCTTCTTGTCGTGCGCCTTCTGGCCGCGGTAGGTGACGGCGTCGAGGCGGTACAGGTCGTACGCGGCCATCAGCTGCTGCACCTCCTGCGGCAGCGGCTCGGCGGCCAGCTCCGCGGCCCAGAGGGCGTCGGCGGCCTTCTTGTCGGCCGGCTTCAGCTTGGCGAGCTGCGAATCGACCATGACCCGGTAGCTGACGCTGAGGCGGGCGCCGGGCACGGCGAGGGCGGCCGCGCGCGCCGCGGCGGCCTCGTCGGGGCGGCCGAGCTTCGTCAGCGCCACCGCCCGCAGGGCGTTGCGACCGGCAGGGGCCAGGTCCGTCAGGAAGGCGTCGTGCCGGTCGAGCAGCTCCAGTGCGACCTTCGCATCGGCGAGCTTGCCGCCGGCGAGCGCGGCGCGGGCCGCGGCGACGAGCGCCGTCGAAGTTTGAATGCGCGTGGCGCGGTCGAGCGGGTTCAGCGGCAGCGCCCGCAGCATCAGCTCGGCGGCCTCGGCGGCGCGGCCCTGCTTGCGGATCAGGCTCGCCAGCGCCACCAGCGCGAAGGCGTCGTCCGGCTTGCGCGCCAGGTACGTTCGCGCCGCGGCCTCGGCGTCGGCGGTGCGGTCCGCTTCGATCAGCGCCTCGAAGTGCCGGCGGGCCGCGTCGGGCGAGTCGGGCGCGAGCTCGGCGGCGCGCGCGAAGCACGCCTCGGCCGGCGGGGCGAGCGGCTTCGGCGGCTTCTTCCGCCGCGGCGGCCCGAAGAAGCCCAGGTCTAGCACCTCGTCCGCGTCGCCGAGCGCCGTCGCGGCGTTGGCCCCGAGGCGCGTCCACACCTCCGCCCGCGCGCGGTCGGCGACGGCGACGGGCCAGCCGGGCGGGTGGGTGGCGAGCCACGCCTCGTACTTCAGCCAGTGGGCGTGGGTGCCGGCCGGGTCGCCGATCGCCTCGCCGATCTGCGCCTGGAGGCGGTGGAAGTTCGGGTCGTCGGGCGGGCCGCCGAACAGCTTGCGGAACTTCGGCAGGTCTTCGGGCTGCCCCTGGCTGACGATCGCGTGGTACACGCAGTTCGCGAGGCGCGGCACGAGATCGGGGGCGAACGACCGCAGCATCGGCACCACGAGTTCGGCGGCGCGGAAGGCGGGGGCCAGCGGCTTGTCGCGGCCGAGCTCGCGGGCGATGGCGCGGAGGTGTTCCACGGCCGGGCTCGGCAGCAGCTTCCGCAGGCGGGCCGACAGCGCCGTCGCGCTCTCGGGTGGCTGCGCCTGCTTGAACGCGGGATCGACGGCGAACCGGAGCGGCGCCGCGAGGCGGGCCGGGAGGCGCGTCGGGTCGAGGCGCGCGAAGTTCTCGGCGGCGCGGGCGTCGTCGGAGGCGGCGTGGGCCATGAGGCCGCGCAGCAGCACCTTCCATTCGAGGAACGGCGAGCGGAGCCCGATCGGCTCCAGCGCCTCGCGGGCGCCCGCCTCGTCGCCGGCCTCGTGCTTCCGGAACGCGAGCAGCACCGCGTCGAAGCCGACGTGCAGGTCGGGCGGCAGGAAGGCGTTCGAGTGCTGGCGGACGGCGCGGTCGGCGGCGGCGGCGAGCACCTTCGGGCGGCTGGCGTCGTCGGCGAGTGCCAGCGCGTCGGGGGTGCGGCCGGCGCGGGCCAGCAGCACGGCGCGGACGGCGGGGTCGAGGTCGGCGGCCTCGGCGAGGACGCGGTCGAAGTCGGCGGCGCGGTCGCGGTCGGCGAAGTGGGCGGCGGCGTCGGCGAGGGTGCGGCGGAGCAGCGCCCGGTGTTCGGGCGTGGGCGACAGCTGTACGAGGGCGCGGGCGACCTCCAGCGCGACGGCGAAGTCGCCGGCGCGGGCGGCCTTGGCCACGCGGTCGGGCGTGGGCGGCGGCGGGGCGGCGGGCTTCCTCTTCGCCACGGGGCGGCCTCGGGGGGGTTGTTCGTACTATATCGCTGCCCGGGATTCGGGGTGAAGTGGCTGGAGCCGCATGAAGGGGTGAAGGGGTGAAGGGGTGAAGGGGTGACGAGAACCACCCACCGTTCACCCCCCTCACCCCTTCACCCCTTCACCCCTTCACCCGCCTCGAAAAGCGAACCATGACCACCCGCCCGCTGCACCTCCTCTCCCCCTACCGGCTGCCGACCTCGTACCCGCTCCAGATGGGGGCCGACGAGGTGGCCGCGTGGCTCAACGGGTACGCCGCCCTGTGGCACCCCGCCGCCCTCGCCGGCGGCGCCGCCGCGCCCGCCACGTCGAACACGTATGACCACGACACGCCGCTGCCGGGCGCCGTCTACTGCGTGCCGCAGGGGCCGCACCTGTACCAGCCGGACGACTGGCGCGACCGCGTCCGCGCCGCCGGGGCCGTCGCCTTCGCCGGCACCGCCGACCGCCGCGAGAGCTTCGCCAACCTCAAGGACGCGCTCGCCGAGCGCGGCGAGGCCGGGCCGCTGTTCGACACGCCGGACGAGGTCGTGCGGCTGTTCACGGGCCTGGGATACGGCTACCTCCTCGTCGATTCGCTGTACGAGGCGCAGGACCACGACCGGCTGCTGGACGCGGACGGCTTCTGGAGCGACGTGACGGACGCGGTGAAGGCCGCGGCCGAGGGCGGCGACGTGCGGCCGCCGCTGGCCGCCGCGGCGGAGAAGCTGCGGGTGGCGCGCGAGTCGCTGTACCCCGGGGCGATGTTCCTCCTCGACTGGGCGATGCCCGACCCGAAGGAACTCGACGCCCCGTGGCCGGCGTCGCTCGCCGCGGGGATTCCGCTCACGCTCCTGGCTTCTGCGGAAACGCTGGAGCAGCTCCAGGTGCAGGCGCCGGAGCGGTTCGCGGAACTGAAGGCCAAGATCATCCCGGGGCTGCCGTCGGCCGTGGACGTGTGCTGCGGGGCGTACCGCGAGCGCGAGGACGCGCTGCTGCCGTTCGAGTCGCAGTGGTGGAACCTGCGGCGGGCGCGTGAGGTGACGAAGCAGCTTTTCGGCGTCGATCCCGCGGGGTTCGCCCGCCGCAAGAGCGCGTACCACCCGCAGCTGCCGTCGTGGCTACAACACTTCGGCTTCCGGCACGCCGTGCTCATCAGCTTCGACCAGGCGCTGATTCCCACGCTCCGCTCGACGGCGGTGAACTGGCCCGGCCCGGACGGGAAGGGCGTGGATGCGTTCACCCGCGAGCCGCTGCCGGCCCACGACCCGCAGACGTTCTTCAACCTCGCCTACCACCTCCACCAGGCCACGTCGTCGGACGCGGCGCCGACGGTGGCGCTGATCCACAAGGGGCAGCCGGCCGCGGCGGGGTATGCGGACCTGCTGGCGCTCGCGGAGCTGGCTCCGGTGCTCGGCAACTGGACGGGGCTCGCGCGCTACTTCACCGACGCGGTGAGCGGCGACTACATCGGCACGCAGCCGGCCGACGAGTTCTTCGCCGACTACCTCGACGACCGCGTGACGCACGACAAGAGCCCGACGCCGGTGACCGGCTTCCCGCGCCAGCTGCGGCTGCGGCGGCGGCTGGATTCGGCGTTCACGCTGGCCGCACTGCACCACAGCCTGACGCCGGTTGACCCGTTAGGCCGGGGCGCAAGCCCCGTCGGGGTATCGAGCCCGACGGGGCTTGCGCCCCGGCCTCACGACGACCTCGCCGCGGTCGAGGACGACATCGAGGCCCGCGGCGTGAACCCCGGCGCCGACGGTGACGACGTGTTGTCATCGAAGCTGGCGCCGGTGGAAAGCACCTGGGCGAAGCGCCTCGCCGACCGCATCCAGGCCCGCAGCGCCGACGGGCAGCCGGGCGTGCTGGTGTTCAACCCGTGCGGCTTCACCCGCCGCGCGGCGCTGGAGCTCGACGGGTTCCCGAACCCGGTGCCCGTCGCCGACCCGATCAAGTTCGCCGAGTTCGCCGGCGGCCGCGCCCGGCTCGTCGTCGAGCTGCCGCCGCTGGGCTTCGCGTGGCTGCCGCGCACGGGCAACGCCGCGCCGCCGAAGCCGAAGCTGAAGACGGCCGAGAACCTGACCGTCCGCAACGAGTTCCTCGAAGCGGACATCGACGCCGCGACCGGCGGCCTCCGCAGCTTCCGCGACCTGCGCACCCGCAGCACGCGCTTCGGCCAGCAGCTGGTGTTCAACCCCGGCAGCAGCATGAAGGCGCGCTCGGTGACGGTGACGAACGCCGGCGCCGCGCTCGGGGAGATCGTCAGCGAGGGAGACATCCTCGACCCGCAGAACGAGGTGATCGCCACGTTCCGCCAGCGGTTCCGCGCGTGGATGGGCCGGCCGGTGCTGGAGCTGCGCGTCGAGCTGGACGTGAAGCACCGGCCGAGCGGCTACCCGTGGCACTCGTACTACGGGGCTCGGTTCGGCTGGCGCGACGACCGGGCGGTGCTGTTCCGCGGCGTGAACGGCCAGAACACGCTCACCGGCTACACCCGCCCGGTGAGCCCGGACTACCTCGAGGTGCGGCTCGGCTCGGAGCGCTCGTTCCTGTTCACCGGCGGACTGCCCTTCCTCCAGCGGCACGGCAGCCGCATGATCGACGTGGTGCTGTCGCCGGAAGGCGAGACGGGCACGGCGTTCGAGCTGCTGCTGGCGCTGGACCGCGAGCAGCCGATGCAGACGGCGGTGGGGTGGGTGTCGCCGTCGCCGGTGGTGGTAACGGAGAAGGGCCCGCCGGCGGTGGGCGCGAGCGGCTGGCTGGCGCACGTGGACATGCCGAGCCTGGTGCTGACGAGCCTCCGCCCCGCGGCGCCCGGCGAGGGGATGAACCGGGCGGTGGTGGGTCAGTTCGTGGAGTGCGCCGGCTTCGGCGGCGCCGCGGAGATCCGCTTCGCGCGCGACCCGTCGGCGGCGGCGCGGGTGGACGGCAACGGGGCGCACGAGCACACGCTTGGCCTCGTCGGCGACGCGATCCCGGTGGACTACTCAGCTGGCGAGACGTTCCGCGTCAAGGTAGAATGGGCGTGAAAAGTTCAGGGTGTCACGCGCAAGCCCACGCCAGGAGTATGCAAGATGCCCCTGCCTCTCCCCAACAAGATGGCTAGGGTCAGGTTCTTCGATCTCTTGCGCCCCGTACTTAAAAAACGGATGGATTACGTCGGAACGCACGGCAATATGACTCCTGCCGAAGTCCGACAGCTCATTCTCGATGAAGCAGAGCGCAACCACGACGAGTGGTTTTCCAACAACGTACCCAACCTCAACTATCACCTGCCCGAGTGCAGGCTGGCATATCTTTACATCGTGGCTGCAGCTAACGCGACCACATTTAAATGGATACTGAAGAACGATTCGGATTTGTACAGCCACGTGATAGGACTGGCGAAATTGCGTCAGCAACTGAACGTCTGCGCGTTCGGCGCTGGACCGGGTACGGAGTTGATGGCGTTCGCCAAGTTCTTCGACGAAGAACGGCTCGGCCATCCGGTTCAGGTTGAGTTTCAGTTGCTGGACATCGAGCAGGCATGGCAAGACTCCTGGTACGGCATACGCGACTCTATCAAGGACCACTTCCGTACGGTATACGGCACCAGTTTCTCTGCTTGGCCGATGATCCCCAGTGGCAACTTCACGGCGCAAGATGTCAAGGACACCGCAGGGATGGAGAATCTTGGTGATATCTGGTCGCACGACGTTTTCGTAATCAATTTCCTCCTGTCTGAAATCTTCAACGACGACCCCGGATTCCGGTCATTCATGTCAGCCGTCGCGAAGCGTGCCCCGAAGGGAAGTCGATTCGTCTTTATCGAACGGCGGGGCTGGATGTGGAAGCAGAGGATGAAAACGTGCGCAAGCGAAGCTGGCCTGAAGCTGTCAGCCTTCAAAGAGGAGTCAGGTGGGCTGGATCCCGGAGATTGCGAGACTCTACTTGGGAAGCTCCACGAGCAGCTTTCTACCGCTTCCAATTTCCGACGACCGAGAAACAGCTGGAACGTCGTCTACAGCATCGGTGTGAAGGAGTGATTCGTGATCATTTCCGCCAGCTACAAGACTGACATTCCGACTTTCTACGGCGAGTGGTTTGTCAACCGGCTCCGCGCTGGCTTTTGCAAGCTTGTGAACCCCTACAATCAGCGAATTCTGCGAGTGCCTCTCGACGCCAATGATGTTCACGGGTTTGTCTTCTGGACGAAGAACGTCGGGCCGTTTCTACGACATCTCGGTGAGGTTCGACGGCTTGGCATTCCCTTTCTCGTTCAGCACACGATCAACGGCTATCCGCGCGCTCTCGAACAGGCAGTGGTCGATTCTGACAAGGCTGTTGAACACGTCCGAAGGATTGCGGAGGAGTACGGCCCGCGAGTCTGCGTCTGGCGCTACGACACCGTGGTTCACTCTACGCTGACGCCTCGCGAGTTCCACTTGAAGTCGTTCGAGCGCCTCGCGAAGGGACTGGCAGGAGCAACTGACGAGGTAGTGATTTCCTTCGCCCATCTCTATCAGAAGACGTTACGCAACATGAACCGGGCCGGGAAGGAGCACGACTTCGCGTGGTCCGACCCGTCCGACGACTGGAAGCGGGACTTGGCAGCCGAGCTCGCCGGCATTGCAGCCGTGCACAATATTCGCCTGACGGTTTGCAGTCAGCCCCAATACCTTGGTCCGGCTGTGGGCGAAGCCCGATGCGTAGATGCCGAGCGGTTGAATGCTGTGGGGGGCACTTCCATCCGCTGCAAGATCAAGGGGAACCGCAAAGAATGCGGTTGCTACGAGTCACGGGACATTGGCGAATACGACACCTGCCCCCACGGATGCGTCTACTGCTATGCCGTCCGTGAGCGTGAGGTCGCACTCGACCGCTTCCGCCGTCACGACCCCGAATCCGAGTTCCTATTCCCACCCCCAACAGGGGCAACCGAAGCCGCCCCTTCGCAGGCACGAATCCAGCTCAGTTTGTTTGATGGGCTGGAAGACGAACAGTAGCTTGGGCATTGTCGGTGGCTGCAGCCGTTTTACGCCGCCCGCCGCAGCACCGGCGGCGCCTCCGCCACGGGCGCCGGCCGGCGCCAGCGCCGCGCCGCCACCGCGCCCCACGTCAGCAGCGCCGCGCCAACGACGAACCACATCCCCAGCACCATGCGCGCGATCCACGGGCCGTTCCACCACATCACCGCCGACAGCACCAACCCCCAGCCCGACAGCGCCGCGAAGTCCGGCACCAGTTGCGGCCGCTGCCGCAGAATCTCCGCCAGCAGCCAGAACGCGGGGGCCAGGAACGGCACGAACCAGCGCACCGAACAGCACTGCCCGCCCATGTTGTTCGACAGCACCGCGTACGCCGCCCACCCCGCGGCGCACCAGCCCAGCAGCGCCAGCAACTCCGGCCGGCCCGGGAACGGCCGCTTCAGCACGCCCCACGTCCCGACCGCCCCCAGCAGCAGTGGCAGGTTGTGGTTCCAGTAGCCCTGCTTGCCGATCAGCATTCCCCCGGCATACAGCGCCTGCGACAACGGGCCGTGACGGCTGTATCCGGTCAGGTTCGCCTCCGTGAACGGCGAACCGGGAAAGTCGAAGAACTCGCGGTACATGTTCATCGGCAGCGGCTTCCCCGACACCGCGTAGTTCACCCCCACGCCGGCCGCCACCCACGGCAGCACCGCCAGCGCGAACACCGCCACCGGGCCGACGCGGCGGGACCGCCACGCCACCGCCATGAACGTGAACGCCACCAGCGGCGGGCCGGTGCCGAAGTCGAGGTTGAAGCCGACACCCGCGAGCGTTCCCAGGCCGACGAGCGTTCCCCACGGCGTGCGCCCGGCCGTCGCCGTCCGAAGCAGCAACAGGCACATCGCCGCGACCACGCCCAGCTGCGCCGCGTGGGCGTTCGCGTGGCGCGTGTACGTCGGGGCGAACGTCGCCAGCGCGAACGCCGCCAGCCACAAGAGCCGCACCCCCGGCGACAGCCCGACCCGCCGGCCGAGCGCCGCCAAACAGCCGACCGCCGCCGCGTAGCCGACACCGCTCAGCAGAACCGTCACGACCCACGCGAACGCGTCGGGCCGCTCGACCGGTGCGGGGAGGCCGAGCCACGTCAGCGGTGTAACCGCACCCGCGAGTAGCAGGCTCACGACCGCCGGCTTGTCCGAGTAGAAGTGCCCGCGGACGAAGAGCTTGTCCTGCGTCTGCGCCAGGAACACCGAATCGTCGATGGCCAACGTGCCGCGGTCCACCAGCGACTCGACCGTGGCCAGGCGGCTGGCGTCGTTCCAGCCGCCGGCGTAGGGGCGGGCGCCGACCGCCGCGACGACCAGCGCGAGCACGGCGAGCGCCGCCGGGTGGTCCGCGAGTCGCCGCATCCGCCGCCCTCCGCGCAGGTTACGCGGCCGCGGCATACCGGGCCGCCCGTGCGGACGCAACCCCGGGGCGGTGGCGCCGGCGCACCCGCGCCAACGTCCCGCGCTTCACCACGTTGTGCGTGTTGACAACCCGAAAATGGGAGGTTACGCTGAATCTGTTGGAGCACGACCCGGATCGAACAACCGGCGTGCGCCCGGGTGACCCCATATCAACGAACCCGGCCGCCCCCCTGACGCCCACAGCCGCCCAAACTGACCGCAAACGAGGGTCTTCCCACCCCCGTTGAAGTATCGTACCCTGTGCCGCAGCGTTCCCCCGCTGGCCCGGAGAAGACACCCATGCCACCCGCCACCGGCTTCTGGGGCATCGACATCGGGCAGTGCGCCCTCAAGGCCGTCCGCGTCGAACTCGTCGACGGCAAGCCCACGGCCACGGCGTTCGACTACGTCGAGCACCCGAAAATCCTCTCCCAGCCCGACGCCGACCCGGACATGCTCATCCGCGAGGCGCTCGAGAAATTCCTCTCGCGCAACGAGATCGGCCGCGACGAGGTCGCCGTCGGCATCCCGGGGCAGTCGGGCCTGGCGCGCTTCGTCAAGCTCCCCCCCGTCGAAGAGAAGAAGATCGCCGAGATCGTCAAGTTCGAGGCCAAGCAACAGATCCCCTTCCCGCTGGACGAGGTCGTCTGGGACTTCCAGAAGATCGCCGGCGGCGAGGTCGTGGACGGCTTCGCGATGGAGACGGAGGTCGGCCTGTTCGCGCTGAAGCGCGACGTCATCAGCCGCTACATGGGCTACTTCAGCGGCTCGAAGATCGAGGTCCACACGATCCAGATGTCGCCGCTGGCGCTGGTCAACTACACGACCTACGACCTGCTCCGCAAGGGCGGGAAGGTGCCGGCCCCGCCGTTGGACGAGGCGCCCGAAGAGGACACGCCGCGCGGCAAGGTGCGCTGCGTCGTGGTGCTGGACATCGGCACCGAGGCCAGCAACCTCATCATCACCGACGGCGGCAAGATCATCTGGCAGCGGCCCATCCCGCTCGGCGGCAACAACTTCACCCGCGCCCTCACGAAGGAGCTCAAGCTCACCTTCGCCAAGGCCGAGCACCTGAAGCGGAACGCCGCCAAGAGCCCCGAGCTGCCGGCCATCCTCAAGGCGCTCAAGCCCGTCCTGCAAGACTTCGTCGGCGAGGTGCAGCGCTCGCTCGGCTACTTCACCAACACGCACCGCAACGCCCTCGTCGGCTACATGGTCGGCCTCGGCAGCGCGTTCCGCCTCCCCGGCCTCCAAAAGTACCTCGCGGAGAAGCTCTCCCTGGAGGTGAAGAAGCCGACCGACTTCACCCGCCTGGAAGGCGACACGGTCGTGAAGGACCCGCTGTTCGTCGAGAACATCCTGTCCTTCCCGGTGGCCTACGGCCTGGCCCTGCAAGGGGCCGGCGAGGCCCGGCTGACCACGAACCTGCTGCCGACGGAGATCCGCACGGAGCGCCTGATCCGCGCCAAGAAGCCGTACGGCGTCGCGGCCGCGGCGGCGCTGCTGCTCGGCACGGCCGGGCTGGCGCTGGGGTACGGGGCGACGTACAAGGCGATTTCCGACCCGAAGGTCGACCAGGCGCTGGGCACGGCCAAGAACGCCGTCGCCACGGTGGCCACCCAGGAGAGCAAGTACAACACGGCGAACTCGGGCGTGGCCGACAGCAAGGTGCTGGTGAAGGCCGTGGTGTCCGGGCAGGACGAGCGGCTGAACTGGCCGCGGCTCCAGGAGGTGCTGTCGGCGGCGCTGCCGCGGCCGGGGGCCGACGGGAACCTCCCGCCGCAGCTGTGGCAGAGCACCGAAGGGAAGGGCGCGGCGGCGTACGACCAGTTCCGCCGCCGGATGAGCAACGGCGTGCCGATCGAGGAGGCGCTCCAGTACGAGACCTCGGAGCACCCGCGGCACCTCGCCATCGTCAACATCGAGGCGGTGTACCCGCGGTGGGTGGACAACCTGCCGGCCTTCTTCACCAAGATCGACGACGAGGTGTACGGCGACCAGACGGTGAAGCCGGCCCGCGGGTTCGGCGAGGACATCGCCCGGGTCATGCTCAAGGAAGAGAAGAAGGTGGACGAGGCCACCAAGCGCGAGAAGCCGGACGTCAAGGAGGGCGGCGGCTGGGTGGTGGAGATCCGCGGGTGGACCGACTACGGCCCCGGCACCCCCGGCGCCGAGCCGTTCATCCGCGACGGGCTGATCGCCAACCTGCAGAAGATGTCCACCACCTGGGCCGAGCGGAACGGCGGGGACAAGAAGGCCGGCAAGTACATCCCCGGGCTGGAGGCCGACCCGGTGAAGGGGAAGGTGTCGCACGCCTTCATCTACCACGTGTGGCCGGTGGAGAACCCGAGCCCGAACGTCATGGTGTTCGTGAACCGGTCGTACCTGGACGCCCACGCCGGCGGGCTGTCGGGCGGGGCCGCGGGCGCGCCGGGCAACCCGTCGTCCAGCAGCGGGCCGCCCCCGGGCATGGTCGGCCCGAGCGGGCCGGGGAGCAGCAGCAGTAGCGTCAGCGCCGAGGCGGCCTCGGCCCCGCCGGCCGGCCCCCCGTGGTCGCCCGTCGGCCCCGGCGGGCAGGCCAGCGCCCAGAGCGCCGGCCCCGGCAGCTCCAGCGGCGGCCCCCGCGGCGGCGCGCCGGAGTCCGGCACCCTCGCCCCGCCGACCGCCTCCGTCGGCTCGTCGTCCAGCAGCGTGTCCAGCGGCGTCACCCTGCCGCCGCTGCCGGCCCTCATCGAGGGGACCACCCGCAAGCGGTTCGAGTTCGTGGTCATGTTCGTGTGGCGCGAGCCGGTCCCGGTGATGACCCCGGCCGACGCCCTCACCGCCCCGGCCGCCTCCGCCGGCCGCTGACCCCGACCGCCCCGGCCGCCACCCGGCCGGGGCCACCCCCACCCGCACACCCGGCGACCGACCATGAGCATCGACAAGGACCAACTGAAGAAGCACCACTTCTGGATCCTCCTCGGGGCCGTCCCCGTGGTGGTCCTCATCGCCGCCTTCGTCGTCTCCGCCACCGTCGGCGCCGCCATCGAGGCCAAGACCAAGGCCGTCGCCGACGCCGAGAAGGAGATCGCCGGCAAGACGGGCGTGAAGTCCGACCCGCTCATCAAGCTGCTCGACGACCAGCGCGGCAAGCTGGAGGAGAAGAAGGTCGACCTGTGGAAGGAGAACTGGGAGCGGCAGATCGGCGTCGTCCGCACCAAGGACGCCGCCGGCAAGGAGGTCGTCACCCAGGACCAGGACCGCAACCTCCTCCGCTGGCCGAAGGCGCAGCTGCTCGAGAAGTACGCCTACACCCCCGACTACGCCACCGACAAGAACCAGCTCAAGTTCGGCGACCAGTTCACGTCCGCCACCGGCGACGAGCGGAACGTGTTCAAGGTGCGCGAGGTGTACCTCGCCGAGTTCTCCAACGCCCGCCCCGGGTTCGCCGGCACCGGCATGGCCGACAAGGTGGCCCCGACCGAGTTCCTCGGCGGCTGGCAGAGCGTCCTCCGCCACATCTACTTCCCGCCCGTCGGCGCCGGCGGCGAGAACGGCTGGGGCGTCCGCGTGCCGACGTCCGAGCAGATCTGGCTGGCGATGGAGGACGTGTGGGTCCAGCGCGCGGTCCTCGGCCAGGTGAAGGCGGTCAACGACACCATCGGCACGTTCACCCGGGTGCCGCTGCTGGACGCCAACAACAAGGCGACGGACAGCCCGACCCACCGGGCGTTCCAGAGCCGCAACTGGCGCGTCGAGCTGAAGGTGATCCCGGACGAGAAGGACCGCCGGCCGGTGCTCGTCGGGCGGATCAAGAACGTGACCGACCGGCTCCAGCCGCTCGGCCTCGGCGCCCGCATGACGCTCAACGTGTGGCTGACCGGCGACAAGGAGGCCCGGCCGTTCCCGTTCCACGTCGGCGGCGAGTTCCTCCGCGGCGGCGAGGAGCGCGAGATCGTCCGCACCGAGGAGCACAACATCCCCGACGGCCTCATCCCCGGCGGGCTCGACCAGGCGGTCATCACCCGGGTCGAGCAGGTGTTCGACACCCGCACCGTGCCGGTCCGCCGGATCGACGCCGTGGCCCTGGGGTACAAGGACAGCCGGCACGCCCTGATGCCGCTGAAGATGCCCGAGTTCGAGTCGTACAAGAAGGAGGCCGCCGCGGCCGAGGCCAGCGCCGGCGGCAACGCGGGCGGGCCGCCGGAAGGGATGCGGGGGCCGTCGTCGTCGTCGTCCTCGTCCACCCCCCCGCAGCCGGGCGCGGCCATGACCCCCGGCGGCGGCGCCGGCGGCGGTGGCGCCGGCGGCCCGGTCGAGGCGGTGGTGGACGGCAACCGCAAGCGGTACGTCGAGGTGACGGCCCAGGTGCGGCGGATGCCGGTGGCCATCACCGTGGTGGTGGACCAGGCCTACGTGCAGGACGTGCTGATCGCCTACGCCAACTCGCCGCTGCGTTTCCAGACCACGCAGGTCCACTGGAAGCGGTTCAACGGCAGCCTGTCCGGGGGGAGCGGGGAGGGCGGCGGCGGGTACGGCGGCGAGGGCGGTGTCGCCACGACCGGCCCCGGCACCTCCGGCATCGGCTTCGGCGGCCCCCCCGGTGAGGGCGGCGGGCCTGGTGCCAGCATGGGTCGTCCCGGCTTCGGCCGCGGCGGCCCCGGGAGCGCGTCTGGCCCGCCGGGGATGCCCGGCCCCGGCACGATGCCGATGCCCGGCCCCGGGGTGATGCCCGGCCCCGGCACGATGCCCGGCCCCGGTAACCCCGGCGGCACCATGACCTCGATCTCCGAGAGTCAGCTGACCGCGGGACTGGTCGAACTGACGATCTACGGCATCGTGTCGCTGTACGAGAAGTACCAGGCGCCGGCCGACCCCAACGCCCCGACGACGCCGACGACGCCGACACCCGAGCCGACGCCCGCTCCGAAGACGGAGCCGACGCCCGCTCCGAAGACGGAGCCGACGCCCGCGCCGAAGACGGAGCCGACGCCCGCTCCGAAGACGGAGCCGACGCCCGCGCCGAAGACGGAGCCGACGCCCGCGCCGAAGTCGTGAGCCGAGAGGGGCCGGGGGCCCGACGCCCCCGGCCCGCCCGCCCCGTACACCAGACCCCGAACACCCCGACCCGACCCAGGGTGCGCCATGGCCAAGTCGAAGTCGTCGAAGCCGAAGTTCGACATCAAGGAATTCATGCTCAAGAAGGGCGAGTACGTCGTCCTCGGCGTCGCCGGGGCCGGCCTGCTACTGCTCCTCTTCCTGGGCGGCACCACCTACTCCGAGGCGAAGGATCCCAAGAAGATCTCCGACGGCCTCACCTCGAAGGCGCAGCAGATCCAACGGTCCGTGAGCGACCCGGCCGACCCCAGTGCCGTCCCGCCGCTGACCGGCATGTACGCCCCGGACAAGCCCGGCGGGTACGCCATGATCCCGGCGAACGAGTTCCCGCTCTCCGGGCCGCTGTTCGACCCGACGGCCCGGCCGGACACGAAGCGCGAGAACCCGCGGGTCGAGCGGATCGGCAGCTATCAGGTGGACCTGGTGCGGGCGCCGATGAAGGCGCACGACATCGTGCTGGACCCCGAGGGCGGGGCGAAGATCGCGGTGAAGGTGGTCAAGAAGGTGGCCGAGGCCGACAAGCAGAAGATCAAGGACGCCCTCGCCGCGATCAAGGGAAACGCCGGGAAGGCCCGCAACGCGCAGAAGGCCGCCGCGCAGCCGCCGACCGGCCCCGCGGTCGGCCCGGCCGGCCCGCCGACGGCCGGCCCCGGGTCGAGCTCGTCCGGCCCCGGCCCCGGGTCGTCGAGCTCGCCGCGGGGCGGGCCGCCGGCCCCGGGGTCGAGTTCCGGCGCGGGGATGATGCCGCCGGGTGAGGGCGGCGGGTTCAACCAGGGCGGCATGCGCTCCGAGACGACCATCAACTACATCCCCGTCGAGGACCTGGACCGGGCCGCGGCCGAGGGGAAGCTGCCGGCGATGACCGTGGTGCCGCTGCGGATGGTGGTGGTGAACGCCACCTTCCCGTTCAAGAAGCAGGCCGAGGAGATGAAGCGGGCGCTGCGGATGAAGACGGCCGCGGAGGCCGCCCCGTACGTGCGGTTCGACGGGTTCGACGTCCGCCGCCGGGTCATCGCCCCGGACGGCACGATCGTCGGCACCGGGAAGAAGTACGCGGAGGTGGTAACCAGCCAGAAGGACAACGACACCGTGGGCTGGTACGACTACCGCTACGTGGACAAGTACCAGGAGTTAGTCGCGTCGCGGATGCTGAGCACCCACCTGGAGGGGGCCGACAAGAAGGACAAGACCGGCATCAGCGCCTACCTGCCCTACTTCTACCGTTACGAGGACAACCTCGTCATGTTCCTCCCGGAACTGGTTGACGAGCTCGGCAAGTACCCCGAGGTGAAGCTGCCGCCGATCCTCGACACGGTCAAGAAGATGAAGGACGCCGCCGCCCCGCAGGTGCAGAAGTCGGCGGTGCTGGAGCGGCTCACGGGGAAGGGGAAGGAGGGGCCGCAGTCGGCGCGGACCGGCATCTTCGCCCCGACCACCGGCGCCGGCACCGCCGTGTACGGCGCGGCGGGCGCGGGGATGATGATGCCGCCGCCGGGCGGCGCCGAGGGGAAGCTGGAGTCGGGCCTGGGCAACCCGCTGTCGGCCGCGGGCGTGGAGATCGACGACATCCTGGTGCGGTTCATCGACCCCGACGTGCGGCCCGGGTACTCCTACGAGTACATGCTGCGGGTGAAGATGATCAACCCGAACTACGGCAACCCGAAGTCGATGGCCAACCCCGTGCTGGCCGGGGAGAACTTCAAGACGCTCCCCGGCCCGTGGACGCGGCTCGGCGAGCCGCTGACGGTGCCGCGCGAGTCGCACCTGTTCGCGTACGACCCGGTGAAGTACGAGGACGACGTGAAGTCGGCGTACGGCAAGCAGCCGGCGCTGGAGGCGCGGTTCAAGCTGCCGGCGGGCAACACGCACACGGTGGTGCAGAAGATGACGTGGCTGGAGCAGGTGCGGGTGGACACCGGCACCAACCAGCGCGAGCCGGTGGGGGCGTGGGTGGCGGCCGAGATGCCGGTGGCCCGCGGCGGGTTCGTCGGCCGCAAGACCTACGTCAAGCTGCCGCTGTGGAGCAGCGAGGAGGACCGCTACCAGCTCCGCGAGTTGCAGACCGAGAAGGTCGGCAAGGGGAAGGACGCGAGCACCCCGAAGGGGTGGCTCGTGGAGGAGTTCGTCGGCCGCGACGTGCTCGTGGACTTCGAGGGCGGCAAGGTGACGACCCGGTTCGCCGGCAAGTCGCCGGTGATCGAGGACGTGAACACCGAGCTGCTGATCGTGCGGCCGGACGGCCGGCTGATGGTGCGCAACAGCAAGGACGACATGGCGAACCCGGAGCGCGTCCGCGACGTGGCCGAGTGGACGGCGTGGCAGAAGAACGTGGAGACGGCGGCGCCGGCGGGCGCGGCCGGCGAGAACAACCCGTTCGCCCGCCCGCCGGGCGGCGGCATGCCGCCGGGTAAGAATTGACCCACGCGGCGGGCCGGGGGCGCGAGTCCCCGGCCCGCCGTCAGATTTCACTTCGCCGAAACGGCCACCAGTCCCACTCGTCCGGCAGCAGCCCGAGCAGCCGCCGGTACGCCGGCCCCAGCCAGCTCGGCAGCATCCGCGACACCGTCGAGCCCCTCGTCTCGCCCACGTACACCTGGTCGGACGGCCGCAGCGTCACGTTCGTGGCGTGGTCGTTGTCGAGGAGCACCGCCGCGGGGTTCACCTTGAACACCTCCGGCCGACCGCCCCCGGCGACGTTCGGCCGCACCACGTAAACCTTGCTCAGCTCCGACCCCGGCGGCAGGCTGCCGGTCCGTGTCAGGAAGGCGACGACCGGCTCGGGCCCCTGGAACGGCACGACGCGGGTGTGGCCACGGACCGGGCCGTGGACGTACACCCGCCCGCCGCGCGGCGCCGCCAGCGACAGACTCACGTCGTCGGGCGGTACGCCCGCCGCCAGCGCCACCGCGACGCGGGCCTCCTCGAGCGTCAGCCCCTCGACGCGCGGCCGCGCCGCGACGGGCAGCCGGCCGTCGAGATCGACGGCGGCGACGGCGTCCCACGCGGGCCGGTCGGCGACGCCGACCTCGAGCACGTCGGGGCAGCCGATGCGGTAGTCGGCGGCGGGGGTCGCGGCGGCGACGGGGTCGGGCGGGGGCGGGGCGTTGCGGCGGAGGAAGCGGGCGTCGGCGCACCCGGCCGCGAGCACGCCCGCGGCGCACGCCCCCGCCCGGACCCAGGCTCTTCCGCGGCGCGTTCCCACGTCTCCGTTATCGGCCGCACGACCGGTACGCCTTGACCCGAAGCGCCGGCAGAGGGAACATGCCGGTACCCCCCGGAGCCGCCCCATGGGCCACCCGCCCCCGCCGCCGACCCGCCTCGACTCCGTCGACGCCTACCGCGGCCTCGTCATGCTCCTCATCATGTTCGAGCTGCTGCGGTTCTCCGCCGCCGTCGGGAAGGAGGGCGTCCACCCAATCGTGTCCTTCCTCGGCTACCACCAGACGCACGTCGAGTGGGTCGGCTGTTCGCTCCACGACCTGATCCAGCCGTCGTTCTCGTTCCTGGTCGGCGTCAGCCTGCCGTACTCGCTCGCGGCCCGCCGCGCCAAGGGGCACGGCACCCTCGGGCTGGCCCTGCACGCCTTCTGGCGCGCCTTCCTGCTGGTGATGATCGGCATCGTCCTGCGCTCGTTTGGCGAGCCGATCCCCGACATCGGGTTCACCGACACCCTCTCGCAGATCGGCCTCGGCTACGGCTTCTTGTTCCTGCTGGCGTTCCGGCCGGTGCGCGACCAGTGGGTCGCGTTCGGGGCGATCCTCGTCGGCTACTGGGCGCTGTTCGCGCTCTGGCCGCTGCCGGGGCCGGAGTGGGACTGGGCGCGGGTCGGCGTCAAGCCCGAGTGGCTGGAGCAGCACGGGCTCACCGGCTTCGCGGCGCACTGGAACAAGAACGCGAACCCCGCCGCGGCGTTCGACGTCTGGCTGCTGAACCTGTTCCCGCGGCAGTCGGAGTTCGTGTTCAACCGCGGCGGCTACGCGTGCCTGAGCTTCGTGCCGACGCTGGCGACGATGATCCTCGGCCTGATCGCCGGCGGGGTGCTCAAGGGCGACCGCGGCGGCTGGGCGAAGGTGGGCTGGCTGACGGCGGCCGGCGTAGTCGCCCTCGCAGCCGGGTGGCTGCTCGGCGAGGTCGGCGTGTGCCCGGTGGTGAAGCGCATCTGGACGCCGAGCTGGGTGCTGTTCAGCGGCGGCTGGTGCTTCCTGCTACTGGCCGGGTTCTACGCGGTGAACGACGTGATCGGCTGGCGGCGGTGGGCGTTCCCGCTGGTGGTGGTGGGCACGAACTCGATCGCCGCGTACTGCATGAGCAACTCGGTCGTGAAGCCGGAGATCGGCCGGTTCGTGCGGCGGCACTTCGGCCTGTTCCTGGAACGGATCGGCCCGCCGTACGAGACGGCCGTGGCCGGCGCGGCGACGGTGCTGCTGATGTGGCTGATCCTGTTCTGGATGTACCGGCGGAAGGTGTTCATCAAGGTGTAGGTGCAACGCCGCGAGCGGCGGAACCGGAGAGCAGCATGGTCCCCGTCGGCCGCTACCGGCACTTCAAGGGCGGCGAGTACGAGGTGCTCGGCGTCGCCCGCCACTCCGAGACGGACGAGCGCCTCGTCGTCTACCGCCCCCTGTACGGCGACGGCGGCCTGTGGGTCCGGCCCGTCGCCATGTTCCTCGAACCGGTCGAGCACGACGGCCGCACGGTGCCGCGCTTCGCGCCGGTGACGGGATGACTCCCGACGCGCGGCCGGTGGTCGGCGACAGCCCGGCGCTCGCGGCCGGCGCCGCGCCGTCGGACGCGGCCCTTCACCGCCGGTAGGTGCGGTAGCCGACGGCCCGGTTCGTCATGGGGTTGTAGGCCGCCCCGCCGCGGGCGGTGACGCCCGTGTAGGGGTTGTATCCGACCGCCTGGGTGGTCCGGGTGCCGGTGTACGGGTTGACGGTGTTCGTCCGGGCCTGGACCGCGCCGGTGTACGGGTTGCGGGCGACGGTGGTCGTGCCCACCCGGCCGGTGTACGGGTTGTACCCGGCCCGGACCGCCACCTGAGCGGCGGCGGGCGCGGCCGCGGCTAGGGCGACGACGAGTGCGATTGCGTGTCTCACGGCGTCGCCCCCTTCCCGCCCTTCTTGGCGGACGTGACCGTGATGGTGGACTTGCCGACCTGGGTCAGGTCGATCGACCCGCGGAGGTGGAGGGGCGATCCGACCTCCTGGCCGGGGTCGACGGTGTAGTAGAACATCGTGTTGGTCGAGTTGTCCACGACCAGCAGGTTGGTCCCCTCGGTCTCGACGACGGTGTACTTCGACCCCCCGGCGGCTCCGCCGGCCGGCGGCTGGGCCGCGGACGGGGTGGGGCGGAACGAGTACAGCCCGATCCCGGTCCCGAACACGACCAGGGCCGCGGCAGAAACCCACGAGCGACGGCTCATTGATGCATCCCCCCGGACGACACGCGGGTCGCCGGGCCGAGATGCCCGACGACTGGCCGGATTATCCGGCCCCGGCCGGACGGACGCAAACGAAGAATCAGCCGACCCACTGCG
This sequence comes from Gemmataceae bacterium, assembly GCA_046350095.1. GTDB lineage: Bacteria > Planctomycetota > Planctomycetia > Gemmatales > Gemmataceae > Urbifossiella. The sequence continues at coordinate 576,995 of JAXMBA010000003.1, read as the reverse complement.
CGTCAACACCCGCGACGCTCACCAGCCCCTCGGGGAACCACAGGGCGATCTCGGCGGTGGCGTTCTCGGGGCTGTCGCTGCCGTGGACGAGGTTGTTCTGCACGCTCAGCGCCAGGTCGCCGCGGATGGTGCCGGGCGGGGCCTTGGCCCCGTCGGTGAGGCCCATCAGGGTGCGGCACACGGCCACCGCCTCGCGCCCCTCCCACACCATCGCCACCGTCGGGCCGCTCGTCAGGAACGCCAGCAGGCTGTCGTAGAACGGCTTCCCCTTGTGGACGGCGTAGTGCTGCTCGGCCAGCGCCCGCGGCGCCTGCACCAGCTTCAGCCCGGCGAGGCGGAGGCCCTTCCGCTCGAACCGGCCGGTGATCTCGCCGACGAGCCGGCGCTGCACCGCGTCCGGCTTCAGGAGGATGAGGGTCTGCTGCATGGGGCGGCTCGCGGTGGGGTGGGTGTGGCGGGTCGGAGTCAGGATGCGGACCGGCCGGCCGATCGTCCAGCGCCGGCTTTAGCCTCTCGCCCGGCCCGCCGCCGGCTGCTACCATCGGGGTACGCCGACCTCCCGGAGCACCGCCATGCCCCGCCGCGAGAGCTACCAGACCGACGACGACTACGACGACCGCCGCGGCCGCGCGTCCGGGGGCGGCGGCATCCCGGGCTGGGTGTGGGTCGTCGTCGGCGGCGGCGCCCTCGCCGTGCTGGGGTTCGTCGGGATGGTGTTCTTCGCCTTCACGGCCCGCCGCGACGCGGCGATGCAGCACGAGGTGGCGCGGGCCGAAATGATGCGCGCCGAGGCGCAGGCGGTGCGAGCTGAGGCGGAGCGCGACCACGACGGGGATGACGGAGGCGGGGTGGCTGCGAAGGGGCTAACGGAGTGGTCGCTTGAGCGGATCACCAACGCTTACAAGAACGACCGTGCCGCCGCGGACGAGAAGTACACCAACCAGCGGGTGCGAGTACGGTTCGAGGTGAAAACGACCGGCCCGGGTTGGGTCGGCACGTCCGCCGACCTCGGGATGGGCCAGCCGCGCGACACGACCCCGAATGTCACCTTCAGGTTCGCCGGCGACGAGGACGTGCCGCTCGGCACCACTGTCGTGATCGTGGGGCGGTGTGCCGGCCTGGCCACCGACCCGATCGTCGGTACGACGCTCACCTTCACCGACTGCCGGGTGGTGCGGCGGTAGCAGTCACGTCCGATCGTAGGCCACGGCGGCGACCGGGCCTTGCCCCTTCTCCAGCCGCCGCTCGTTCGCGAAGGCCACCACGTCCGCCAGCGCCCGCACCACGGCCGGCGCCGCGTCGGCGTTCTCGACGCGGAACACCGTCAGCTCACCGGGGAGTGCCTGCACCCGCGCCGTCGGCGTCCGGGGGTCGTCGAGGTGCGTGAGGGAATCGACCAGCGCGTCGAGGTTCTTCCCGTGCCCCGGCGGGAAGCCGAGCGCGGCGGCGACGGCGGCGTGGAGCGCGGCCGCGTCGGGCAACTGCCGGGCGTCGAGGCGGACCAGCATGGCGGCTCCCGCTAGCGGATTCGGGTGAACGAGTCGTAGTGGTCGGCGGTGTAGAACGCGGAGCCGTCGGACCCGGTGACGAGCCGCTCGGGGCCGCGGTTCACGCCGGGCCGGAGCGGGTTCACGTCCCACTCGCGGTAGCGGACGCGGCCGCCGCGGGCGTCGGTCTGCGGCAGGCGGCGCTCGAAGTTGCCGAACGTGCGGCCGCCCTCGTAGTTGTCCATCGCCTCGCCGGTGCGGTCCACGTGCTCCAGCACCTTCAGCGCCTTGTCGGGCACGCCCTTCGGGGCCACCTTCGGCACCACCTTCGGGGCCACGACGGCAGCCTTCGGCGGCGGGAACATCTCGGCGAGGAACAGCTTCACCGCGTCGGCCGTGCGGGCGTCGGCGTCGGGGTCGAAGGCGCGGCCGGTCTTCAGGTCGCGGCCGGCGAGCGGGTTGGTGAAGTCGCCGGCCACGCCGCCCATGCGGAGCACCTGCCAGTCCACGCCGCCGGCCCGCATCTCGGCCTCGAACGCGGCGAGCTTGGCGGCGGGGACGGCCGGGTCGTCGGCCCCGACCACGACCAGCACCGAGGCGCCGACGCTCTTGCCGTCGCTGCCGGTCGGCGTCGGGTCGCCGTGGACGCAGACGACGCCCTCGACCTCGGCCTTCGACCGCGCGAGTTCCAGCACCGCCGTCCCGCCCGCGCCGTAGCCGACGGCCGCGAGCCGCTTCGGGTCGACGTTCGGCAGCTTCTCCAGCGCGGCCAGAGCGGCGGCGACGCGGCCGCGGACGAGCGCCCGGTCCTTGCCGCCGAGGCCCAACTTTGTGGCGGCGTCGGCGGAGTCCTTCGGGGCGGCGCCCTTGCCGTACAGGTCGGCGGAGAGCACGACGTAGCCGAGCTTCACGAGCTGCGCGGCCTTCGCCTTCGCCGCGACGCCGTTCGGCCCCTGCTCGTGCGCGAGGAGCACGCCCGGCCGCTTCGGCGGGCCGATCGTCTCAAAGACGGTCACGCCTTCGAGCGCGACCGGGCCGTGCTGGTACGGGACGGGGCGGTTGACGAGCTGCGCGAACCCCGGGGCCGTGCCGGCGACGACGAGCGCGAGGGCGGCGGCGAATCGGGTCATGCGCGGGCTCCGCGGGGGGTGGGGTGAACCTACGGCGGTGTCAGTCGGCGGTCGAGCCCACGTCGTACACCCAGACCTCGGCCGACTCGCGGTAGGCGGCGGCGACCGTGCGCCCGTCCGGCGAGAAGGCCGCGAGTGCCGCCGCGCCCGGCGTCTCGGCGAGGCCGGTCAGCACGGCCCGCGCCTTCCCGGCCCGCCAGTCCCACACCACCACCTCCGGCCGCGTGTCCTTCTGGTTGTCGGCCAGGGCGAAGTTCCGGGCGAGGTAGCGCGGCCCGTGAAACACGAGCCCGCCGTCCTGGCCGCCGAGCCCGCCGCCGGCCGGCAGGCTCCCCACGTCCTTCCCCGTCGTGCCGTCGTAGAACCGCTGCCTGTCGGTGCGCGAGGTGAACACCGCCCCGTCCGGCGCGACGGCCGTGTTGGTGCCGGCTGAGGTGAACGGCCGGGCCGGATCGGCCGGCTCGGGGCGGAGCGTGCGGACGAGCTTGCGCGTCGCCACGTCGTAGCACTCGACCTCGAACTTGCCGGCGGCCATCATCAGCCAGAACTCTGCCCCACCGCGGGTCGGGGCGGCCGTTTGGAACCGGTCGTCGGGCACGTCGAACGAGCCGGCGTCGGCGTTCGTCGCCACGTTCCACACCCGGACCGGCTTCTTCTCGGCCTTGTCGAACCCGTGGCTCCGCTGGGTGAACACGAGCGTGTCGTCGTCGCGGAAGTAGCCGTGCGAGAAGAACGAGTCGGGGAGCCGGCACACCTGCTTGCCGGTGTCCACGTCGAACACGAGCGCCTCGGCGGTGACGACGCGGCGGCCTGACGGCGCGAGGACGCGGAGGCCGGCCGGGCTCCCCTTCGGCAGCGTGGCGAGCGCCCGCGGCGGCCCGGACAAGTCCCACACCTGCGTCCACGACTGCCCGTCCGCGTTCCTCACCCCGAAGGCCACCCGCTTGCCGTCGGCGGAGAGCTGGAGGCTGTTGCCGTACGCCGACTCCTCGAACTTGCCGGGGAGGGGAATCTTCGCCTTCGGCGCGACACGGGCGACGCCGGGGAACGGGGCCGGCGCCTTGCTCTTCGGCGTCGGCGCCGCGACGGGCGGGGCGGGGGGCGGCGCCGGCACCACGACCGGGACCGGCGGCGGGGGCGGAGCCGGCTTGGCGGGTTCGGTCGGCGCGGGGGGCGGGCCGCCACACCCGAGGGCTAGCGCGAGCGGGGCGAGGGCGGCGAACCGGGTCATGCGCGGGCTCCGGAGAGGGGCGGGGTGCAGCCTACGGTGGCGGCGGGGCGGTCACAAGGGGCGGCGACGCGGCCGGCTCGGGTTTTTAGCCCGGAGGGCGTCGTCGCTAGCCCGGGGTGCCAACCCCGGGCGGCCTGCGGGGTGATTCGGGGGAGCCACGCCCGTCGATGACCTGGTACGCCGCCCGGGGTTGGCACCCCGGGCTAGCGAAGACGCCCTCCGGGCTAAAAACCCGAGCCGTCGGCTCAGCCCCCCGCCCGCGGCCGGTCGAACGCCGCGTTCCAGCCCGGCAGCTTCTCCGCCAGCTCCTCGGCACTGCCGGCCCGCAGCGTGACGTGCCCGACCTTGCGGCCGGGGCGGTCGGCCTTGCCGTAGTGGTGCAGGTGCGCCGTCGGGTCCGAGAGTACCGCGGCGGCCGGCGGGACGACGCCGATGAAGTTGAACATCGCCGACCACCCCGCCGCGTCGCACCGGCCCAGCGGCAGCCCGCACACGGCGCGGACGTGGTTCTCGAACTGCGACGCGTGCGCCCCCTCGATCGACCAGTGGCCCGAGTTGTGGACCCGCGGAGCCATCTCGTTCGCCAGCAGCCGCGCCCCGTCCTGGAACCACTCGACCGCCAGCACGCCGACGTAATCCAGCTCCGTCAGGATGCGGGCCGCGTACTCGGCGGCGCGCTCGCCGAGCTCCTCGCCCAGGTCGCCGGCCGGGGCGACGGAGCGGTGGAGGATGCCGTCGCGGTGCTCGTTCTCGACCAGCGGGTACGTGCCGATCGTGCCGTCGCGGCCGCGCACGGCCAGGATGGAGAGCTCGCGGTCGAACGGGACGAAGCCTTCGAGGATGAGCGGCCGGCCGCCGAGAGTTTCCCAGGCGTGCTCGGCGTCGGCCGCGGTGCGGATCACGGCCTGGCCCTTGCCGTCGTACCCGAAGCGGCGCGTCTTCAGCACCGCCGGCAGGCCGATCGATTTGATCGCGGCGTCGAACTCGTCGCGCGTCTCGACGGCGGCGAACGGCGGCGTGGGGACGCCGAGCGAGTTGAGGAACGTCTTCTCGACGACGCGGTCCTGCGACACCTCCAGCGCCCGCGGCGGCGGGAACACGGGCACGCGCTCGGCGAGCCAGCGGGCCGTCTCGACGGGGACGTTCTCGAACTCGTAGGTGACCACGTCGGACGCCTGCGCCAGCTCGTAGAGGGCGCGGTAGTCGTCGAACTCGCCGCGGACGTGGGGGCACACCTGCCCGGCGCAGGCCTCGGCGGCGGGGTCGAGGACGGTGGGGCGGACGCCGAGCGGGTGCGCCGCGAGGGCGAGCATCCGCCCGAGCTGCCCGCCGCCGAGGATGCCTAATCGCATATTGTGGACCCAGAAGGCCGCGGACCGAATGGCCGCAAAAAGGCACAAAACGCACAAAAAGGAAGACAGAACAAAGACTGACTTCAGAGTTTGATTTGTCTTCCTTTTTTGTGCGTTTTGTGCCTTTTTGCGGCCATTCCCACCTCGCCTCATCAGCTGCGCGGGTCGGGGTGGTCGAGCACGGCCTGGGTCTGGTTGGCGCGGAAGGCCTGCACCGCCTGCCGCACCGGCGGGTACTTGTTCGCCAGCACCGCCGCCGCGAACAGCGCCGCGTTCCGCGCCCCCGCCTTGCCGATCGCCATCGTCGCCACCGGCACGCCGCCCGGCATCTGCACGATCGACAGCAGCGAATCGACCCCGCGCAGCACCGCCGACTCCACCGGCACGCCGACCACCGGCAGGCACGTCTTCGCCGCGCACATGCCCGGCAGGTGCGCCGCGCCGCCGGCGCCGGCGATGATCACTTCGAGCCCGCGGCCGAGCGCCTGCTCGGCGTAGTCGAACAGCAGGTCGGGGGTGCGGTGGGCCGACACCACGCGGGCCTCGTAGGCGACGCCGAGTTCGCCCAGCAGCTCGGCGGCGTGCCGCATCGTCTCCCAGTCGGACCGGGAGCCCATGATGATTCCGACCAGCGGCTCGGCCATGAACGCGGACCCGGCGGGGAGGGGGCCGGGCGTCGTTATAGAAGTGGCAGCAGGCTTCGCCCTCAGTTCACCCGGTCGAACACGACCGCCCGCCGGCCGCGGGCGACCTCGCGCCAGCCGCCCGACTCCAGCAGGTAGCGCTCGATCGGCGGCTTCTCCGTGCCCGTCGGGTCGGTCATCACGATGGCGCGGCGGAAGCCGTAGCGGCCGGCCCAGCCCTCGAACACCGGGCCGAGTTCCGCCGGCGGACTGCCGAGCGTCTCGGAGTAGCCGCGAATCCAGTCGTCGCCGTAGAGCTCGCAGCGGTCGTCCATGAAAATCTTGAGCGTCGGCGTGTGGTAGATCAGGAACCCGCCGAGGTTGGCGTCGTTGAACACCCGCGTGCCCGGCGGCACCGCGGCGGCGTAGGCGCGCATCTCGTCGGCCAGCTCCACCGGGATGAAGTCGGGGTCGAGCCGCGCCCACCCGCGCCCCACCACCGGCGCCTCGACGCCCTTCAGTTGCAGCGTGGCGATCAGCAGCACGGCCGCCGCGGGGACCGCCGCCCAGGCCCACCCGGGCCGGCGCTCCGGGGCGTGCGCCAGCGAGCCGTCGCCGTACTTCACCAGCAGCCGGTGCCAGACGGTGTGCGGCCACAGGTCGGCGAGCGCGACCGCGGCGGTGATGGCGAACAGCGGCCCCTGCCGGATGCCCTTGAAGCTCAGCACCAGCCACACGAGCGGGATCAGCCACGACACCCGCGGCAGCTTCGGCAGCGTGCCGGCGAGCAGCGCCAGGTACAGGACGCCAAAGCCGATCACCGTGAGGCCCAGCGGCGAACTCGGGTCCAGCGGCATGTGCTCGTTCACCACCTCCGGCAGCACCTTCGACCCGACGATGCGCTGCCAGGTGTTCAGCATCTCCATGCCGAACGGGTTCACGAACGGCGTCAGCCCGCACGCGGCGACGATCGCTACGAGCAGCCACGCGGTGCGCCAGTTGGTGATCGGCGACTCGCGGCGTGCCAGGAACAGCACGCCCCACCCCGCGACGGCCAGGCCGAGCGTCATCGTGCCGCCGAGGACGCCGCCGTGCAGGTTCGTCCACAGCACGAACAGCGGGATGAGCCCCGCCAGTCGCCACGGCGTGCAGCGGCCACGCTCGAAGTCCACGACGCACATCATCGTCCAGCCGAGCAGCGCGATCGTGGCCATGTGCGGCCGCACGAAGTAGTGGAACGCGCCGACGGCGAGCGCCGCGCCGACCAGCAGGCCGGCGAGCATCGGACCCATGCCGGCCTGCAAGGCGCGGCGGAAGATCAGCGTGTACAGCGTCGCCACGAGCACGGCGAAGCCGAGGAGCATGGCGTCGAGGCCGCCGGCGCGGTGGGCCAGCGCCATGAGCACCTCGGCGCCCCACTGCTGGGGGATCCAGGTGCGGCCCTCGAACGTGTAGGTGAACGGGTCGGTGGTGGGGAAGCCGTGGTCGACGACGAGCTCGCCGACCTTGACGTGCCACAGCGCGCCGGGGTCGTAGAACCCGCGCTCGCGGAACGCGAGCAGGGTCAGCAGCAACACCGCGAGAAAGAACGCCGCTTCCGGCCGCAGCAGCCGCCTCACACCTTCTCCTCCGCCGGGGGGCCGACGGGGAAGTGTAGAACAGGATTCAGGCCGGAGCGGAATTGAGGGTGGAGAAGCGGGATTCACCACAGAGTCACCGAGAGCACAGAGGGGAGACAGAAGACCGAGTCAAAGTCGGAATTTGAATTCAAAATCTGGTCTTCGCTCGGCTTTCTGTCTTCCCTCTGTGTTTTCGGTGACTCTGTGGTGAATCCCGCTTCTCAACTCCCTTAGTCGATCACCGCCGGCAGAGCCAGCGTGCCCTTGTTCTTCGGCAGGAAGTACGGCATGGTCAGGTCGTCGAGCTGGCGGCCGAGGTTCTCCAGCATGCTCTTGCGGATCGTCACGTCGTTGATGTCCTCGGTGAAGCTGCGCGACGAGCCGGCGTTCAGCGCCTCGCGCCACACCGGGGCGGCCGCGCCCGCCGCCCACAGCTCCAGCACCGCGGCGCCCTTCACCTCCGTCGCCTTGCGGCCGGTGTCCGACCCGCGGAAGTCGAACGGCGACTGCCGCGAGTAGATCGGCAGCGTGTCGCCCGGCGACTCGGCGAGCTTCAGCCGCAGCACCGTCGGCGCCTGCGCCGCCACCGGGATGCCGTCGCGGTGCAGCCGCGCCGCCAGCGCCTGACCGAGTGCCGCCCGCGTCTCGGCCTCGTTCCCGCCCACGCCAGTCAGCCGCAGGTCGAGCGCCACCGGCCGGCCGGGGGCCAGGTCGGCGTCGGCCTTCGCGGTCATCGCCTTCAGCGACTCGCGGATCTGCGGCCACGGGATCTCGGCCGCCCGCAGCTTGTGCGACTCGTTCCCGAACGCCCCGACCACGCGGCTCTGGTCCACGAGGTACGGCGGGGCCGACGCGCCGAACGCCACCCGGGCGCTCGCCACGACCCGCTTCGTGGTGCGGTCGAACACGGCGCCGTTCACCAGCCACCCGGACGAGTCCGGGAGCCACTGCAGCGCCGCGTCGGTGCCAATCCACTTGGGGAGCGGCACGGCCGCGTCGAGGGCGATCTGCCCCTTCGGGTTCCACACGATCAGCCGCGGGCTCGGGTTGATGCTGAACAGCGCCAGCTCCGAGCCGTCGGGCGAGAACACCATCCCTTTCGCCCACGCGAAGATGCCGTGGGCGCCGAGCGGGCCGCCGCCGGGCGGCGTCGCCATCACCGCGTGCTTGCCCGTCTTCCCGTTCACGACGGCGACCTTGTCGTGCATGATGGCGGCGAAGTGGCTCCCGTCCGGGGTGAAGACGATCTCGCCGTGCCGCACCTGCCGGTTCGGGGTGGTCAGCCCGCCGACCCGCTTGCCGGTGGCGATCTCCCACACGTCCATGACCGGCCCGTGCCGCCCGCCGACGACGAGGTGCGTGGTGCCGTAGAAGGCGATCACGTCGGGGTACACCTTCGGCCCGCCCGGCACGGTGAGGAGCGTCTTGCCCGTGTCGGTGGCGAACACGGTGACCGCCGAGTCGGTCTGGTTCTGCCCCTTCTCGGTGACGGCGAGCATCTTGCCGTCGTGCGTGAGGACCGGCCGCGCGTTCTGGTTCGGCTTCTCCGGCAGGGTGCCGACCGGGTCGAACGTCTTGAGGTCGTACACCTGCTGGCCCACGAGCATGACGGGGCAGCCGGGCGGGCCGAACGCCACCACCTCGCCCCCCTTCACCTCGATGCTCCGGCGGGCGGCGCGGGCGTCCTTCGGCACGCCCGGCTCGTCCTCGGTCCAGTTCGGGGCCGTCTTCGGCTTCGCACCCGGCTTCGGGAACGGCGTGTTGTCCGTCTTCTGGCCCGGCTGCGGGAAGGGGGTGGTGTCCTCCTTCTGGCCGGGCTTCGGGAACGGCGTGCTGTCGCGCTCGCCCGACACCCACGCGAACGGCGAACTGTCGCGCTCGCCGGACGCCGGCGGGTTGACGTTGCGCGGGCGCGGCTGCTCCTCGGGTTCGGCGGCGGCCGGTTCCGGGGCGGGCTTCTTGCCGCAGCCGACGGCGGTGACGAACAGCGCGGCCGCGAGGAGGAGGCGGGCGGTCATGCGAGTCGGCTCGGGGGAGGGCGGGGGCGAGTGACGCTCTATTGCAGCAGCGCGGGCGGCGGGGGTCAAGGACGGTGGTCACGCCGGGAAGAACCCGACCGAGAGAACGCGGACGACGCGGTTGATCGGCAGGATTTCGTACTGCACCCGAAGCGGCGAGATTGTGATCCGGTACAGCCCCTCGGAGACGACGGTGCCGTTCCGCTCCGGGTCGTCGGCGAGCGACTCGGTAATGACCCGCTCGGCCCGGGTAACGCGAAAGCCCTGGCGGGAGGGGAAGTACGCGAGGAACGCGCGTCCCAAGTCGGCCGTGGGGCCGGGCGGCCAGTCGACGCGGAACGCGGGCGGGGTCGAATCGGGGTCGGGGCTCACGTCGTGGGCTCCGCTAGGAGTTCGGCCATCAGCTCGTCCAGGAACGCCGGGTCCGCCCGGCCGGTGCGCTCGCACCGGTCCTGGAGGTCGGTCAACAGCTTCCGCACCCGCTCGCCTGAAAACGTGCGGGGGTTCGGGTCGATGGCCTTTCGCGCCTTGATCTCCTCAGAGACGCGGCGGTCGTACTCGTCCAGCGGCATGTCGGGCGGGATCATCCCCATTGTCGGCCCTCCGGGCGGGAATTCTCTATCACCCGATTCTACCGCACGCCCTCGCGCTGCCGCCACCCCTTGCCCCGCGCCCGCGGGCGGGGTAGCGTGTCGGTCGATCCCTTCCCCCGGAGGCGACCCGTGCGCCACCCCCTCCCGGCCGCCGTGTTCGCCGCCGCGGCCGTCGCCGTGTTCGCCGCCGGCGGCCCCGGCCAGCAGCCCGGCAAGAAGGACGACAAGAACAAGTTCGCCCCGCCCGCCGCCACCCGCCCCGACGACGCCACGCTGAAGGTCATCGCCGACAAGACGACGCAGCTGCGCGAGGCCGTGGCCGGGCTGAAGGCGAAGAAGACGCCCGACGACGTGCTGATCGAGGTGGAGGTGTACCTGCGCGCCGCCGAGAACATCGTGCGGTTCGAGGAGTGGTTCCACAAGGACAGCGGCAAGTGGGCGCTGACGACGCTCGACCGCGGCCTGGAGCGCGCGAAGCAGGCGGAGGGCGGCAAGGCGCCGTGGCGCGACGAGACGGGCCGGTGGGTGGCGCGGGCGTACCGGTCGCGGGTGGACGGCTCGGTGCAGCCATACGCCGTGCTGCTGCCGGCCGAGTACGGGGCCGACGCGACTAAGCGGTGGCGGCTCGACGTGGTGCTGCACGGCCGCGACGGGTCGCTCACCGAGCCGAAGTTTCTGGCGCTGCACGACAAGACGAAGCTGGCGCCGAAGGGGCTGGGGTTCGTGCAGCTCGAAGTCTACGGCCGCGGGAACAACGCCTACCGGTGGGCTGGGGAGCGGGACATGATCGAGGCGGAAGGGCACTTCGTCACGCACGAGGGGAAGCGGCTCGGCATCCCGGGCCGGACGGGTCCGGTCGACGCCGACCGGGTCGTCCTGCGTGGGTTCTCGATGGGCGGGGCCGGCACCTGGCACCTCGGCCTGCACCGCCCGTCGGTCTACTGCGTCATCGGCCCCGGCGCCGGGTTCACCACCACCCACGGGTACGTCGGCGGCCTCCCGAACCCGCTCCCGGACCACCAGGAGAAGTGCCTCCGCATCTACGACGCCGCCCTGTACGCGGAGAACGCCTTCAACGTGCCGGTGGTCGCGTACAGCGGCGAGAAGGACGGCCAGAAGAAGGCCGCCGACAACATCGAGGCGGCGCTCGCGAAGTTCCCCGAAAAGCTGCGCTTCACGCACGTCGTCGCCCCCGGCCTGGAGCACCAGCAGCCGCCGGAGTGGCAGGCGAAGTGCGAGGCCGAGTACCGCAAGTACACCGAGCCGGGCCGGAAGACGCCGGACCGGGTGCGGTTCGTGACCTACACGCCGCGGTACGGGTTCTGCGACTGGCTGGGCGTCGAAGCCCTCCAGACGACGTACGAGCGGGCGGTCGTGGACGTCCGCCGCGACGGCAACACGTTCACCGGCACCACGACGAACGTCCGCCGGCTGGTGGTGGAGGCGGCCGACCCGAAGCGGGCGTACTGGGTGAAGATCGACGGCGCGAACCTGACGCTGCCGCCGGGCGAGGCGATGGAACTGGTGAAGGTCGACGGCGCCTGGGAGCCCGCGGTGAAGGCGCCGGACCGGCCCGAGAAGCGCGCCCGGCAGCAGGGGCCGATCGACGACGCCTTCATGTCCGCCTTCGACGTGACGGCCCCGGGCGCGGCCGGCTGGCACGCCGCGACCGACCGGCACGCGAAGGCCGCCGACGCCGGGTTCGCCAGGCTGTGGGACCGCTACTTCCGCGGCACCCTCCCGCGCCCCGGGACGCACAAGGAAAGTGCCAACGAAGTGCTGTTCGGCGACCCGGCGAGCAACCCGAAGATCGCCGAAGTGCTGCCGAAGCTGCCGATCTCGTGGACGAAGGAGAAGCTGGTGGTGAACGGCGTCGAGTACGACGCGGCGACGCACCTGCCGGTGCTGATCTACCCACACCCGACGGCGAAGGGCCGGTACGTGGTGCTCAACAGCGGCCACACGTTCGGCGAGGCGGACCTGAAGGGGACGAACGCGCTGTTGTACCCGCGGCTCGGCGACTGGGCGGTGATCCGCCCGGCGCCGACGCCGCGCGACCCGGCCGCGTACGAGGTCGTGGCCGCGGGGCTGTTCGACGAGAACTGGCAGTTCCCGAAGAAGTAACCGGGGGAGACGTGGACGACTACGTGATTCTGACCGTCACCGGCCGGCCGGGCGAGGCCGACGCGGCGCTCAAGGCGCGGCTCACCGCCTTCTGGACGCACGTCCTCCGCTCCCGGCCCGACGACTACGAGGGCGTCTACGCCGAGGCCACCCGCTTCGGCCGCGCCGGCGACGCCCCCAGCCGGCAGTACTTCGTGTCGCCCGACGCCCTCGACGCCGTCCTCGCCGAGCTCGGCGCCGCGGGGATCGACCACGAGCCGCCCGACCGCGACGACCTGTACTCCAAGTACGAAGCCGCCTCCCCCGACTGGTTCCAGATCGACCACTGACCGGGCGCCGGCCGCAAGTGCCGGCCGGGTCACGACTCTCGCCCGGTCGGGAGGCGCGGCCTCGTTCCAACAGTCATTTGTGGCATGGACTCAATTCGTGCCTCGACCCCCCGGGGGGTAGCCGTACACACAATGAAACCCGCCCGATCGACGCCGGTCGGTTACACTGCCCCAACGCCCGGAGGGCCGCCCGTGCCGCGCCTGCTCTGCTTCCTTGCCGCGCTCGCGTGCGTCGCCGCCGACCGGGCGCACAACTGGCCGCACTGGCGCGGCCCCGACGCCACCGGCCACGCCCCCCACGCCGACCCGCCGACCACCTGGGGGCCGGACACGAACATCCGCTGGAAGACGCCGCTCGTCGGCCGCGGCAGCGCCACGCCGATCGTGTGGGACGACCGCATCTTCCTCCTCGCCGCGGAGAAGACCGACCGCAAGGCGACGCCCGCCGAGCTGCCGGTGCCCGACCCCGGATTCGAGCGCAAGACCGAGGCCCCGACGCACTTTTACCGGTTCCGCGTCACCTGCTTCGACCGCGCCACCGGCCGCGTGCGGTGGGAGCACGTCGCCGCCGAGAAGGTGCCGCACGAGGGGCACCACGTCACGCACTCCTACGCGGCGGGTTCGCCCACGACCGACGGCCAGCGCCTGTACGCCTCGTTCGGCTCGGCGGGCACCTTCTGCTACGACCTCGACGGCAAGCTGCTGTGGTCGCGCGACCTGGGCCGGCTCAACACCCGCCTCGGCTGGGGCGAAGCGGTCACGCCGGTGATCCACGGCGATTCGCTGATCGTGAACCACGACCAGGAGGCGAACGGCAAGCTGTACTGCCTCGACGCCAAGACCGGGGCTACCCGCTGGGCGGCGAATCGGGAGGAGAAGACGACGTGGAGCACGCCACTGGTGACGGAACAGGGAGGCCGCACGGTGGTGGTGGCGAATGGCACGACGCGGGTGCGGGCCTACGACCTGGCGAGCGGCGCCGAGCTGTGGAGCGGCGGCACGATGACGACCAACCCGATCCCGTCGCCGGTGCGGGTCGGCGACGCGACGGTGGCGATGGCGGGCTACGGCAAGTCGGTGATCCTGTCGCTGCCGCTGGCGAGTCGCGGCGAGCTGGGGGCGGAGCCGAAGGGGAACTGGCGCCGCGCCGCCGGGGCACCCTACGTGCCGTCGCCGCTGCTGATGGGCGGCAAGCTCTACTTCACGCAGGCGAACGAGGCGCTGCTGAGCGTGCTGGACGCGCCGACGGGGAAGGTGCTGCTCGACCGCGAGCGGGTGCCGGGGGCGCGGACGTTCTACGCCTCGCCGGTCGGCGCCGCGGGGCGGGTGTACCTCACCGACCGCACCGGCACGACGGTCGTGCTGAAGGAGGGCGCCGCGATGGAGGTGCTGGCGACGAACGCGCTGAACGACCCGATCGACGCCAGCCCGGCGGCGGTGGGGCGGGAACTGTTCCTGCGCGGGGAGAAGTACCTGTACTGCGTCGCGGGGCGGGACTGATGCCCGACGTGAACCCGTGGTGGCTCGCGGCCGGGCTCGTGCCGCTGGCGGTGGCGGTGCGGTGGGTGTGGCACCTCGGCCGGGCCGTGCAGGTGGAGCGGGCGCGCGAGCTGTTCCGCCTCCAGCACGAGCGGTTCGAGGAGCACTTGCTGACGGCCGCTGCCGCGACCGGCAAGCCGCGCGGGCTGACGTGGGCGGCGTGCCTCATCACCGGCGACGCGGTGCTGGCCCGCGCCGCCGGCGGCATCGTGGCGCTGGTGCCGGTGGAGGTGCGGTTCGAGCCCGAAGCCGACTCGGACATGGACGCGAACCCGATGGCCCGCGAGCCGCGGCCGGCGACGGCGGTGTTCACGTTCGCGCGCGGCACCTGGCACACCGACGGGCGCGTGGTCTTCAACCTCGACCCGGCGCGGGCGGCCACCACGTTCGGCGCCACGGTGATCGATTGACTCCATAACCCCGGACCCGCATGACGCCCGACGACGACGACGCCCGCACGCTCCGCCGCATGGGGTATGCCCAGGAGCTGGCCCGCTGCCTCGGCGGGTTCTCGAACTTCGCCATCTCGCTGTCGATCATCTGCGTCCTCGCCGGCGGCCTCACGTCGTTCCACGTCGGGTTCTGCTCCGTCGGCGGCGTCGCCGTCGGCGTCGGCTGGCCGCTGATGTGCCTGTTGTCGCTGGCGGTCGCGGCCACGATGGGGGAGATCGCCAGCGCCTTCCCGACGGCCGGCGGCCTGTACCACTGGTCGTCCGTCCTCGGCGGCCGCGGCTGGGGCTGGGCCACCGCCTGGTTCAACCTGGCCGGCCTCGTCACCGTGCTCGCGGCGATCAACGTCGGCACCTTCCGCTTCGCCGCGGCCGCGTTCGACCCGGCGTTCGACGCCGCCGACCCGGCCGGGCTGCGGCTGCAATTCCTGGTCGTCGCCGCGATGACGGCGTCGCAGGCGGCAGTGAATCACCTCGGCATCCGCGTCACCCGCGTCCTCACCGACTTCAGCGGCTGGTGGATCCTGGCCGCGTCCGCGGCCCTCACCGCCGCGCTGCTCGCCTACGCGCCGTCGCCGGACTTCGTGCGCCTGCTCACGGCGACGAACTACAGCGGCGAGGCGGGCGGGAGCGTGTGGCCCGCGACGGGCTCGCTGGCGCTGCTGTTCACGCTCGGGCTCTTGCTGCCGGCGTACACGATCACCGGCTTCGACGCTTCGGCCCACGCCGCGGAGGAGACGGTGCACGCGGCGGACGCGGTGCCGCGCGGCATCGTACGGTCGGTGCTGGTGTCGGGCGTCGCCGGGTGGGTGATGCTGTGCGCCGTGGTGCTGGCGATGCCCGACCCGGACGCGGCGGCGGCGCTCGGCGAGAAGGCGTTCGCGCACACGCTGACGGCGGTGGTTCCGGGCTGGCTGGCGACGGCGCTGTTCGGCGCGGCGGTGGTGGCCCAGTACCTGTGCGGGCTGGCGACGGTCACGTCGGCGTCGCGGATGGCGTTCGCGTTCGCGCGGGACGGCGGGCTGCCGTTCCACGCCGCGGTGCGGTGGGTGTCGCCGCGCTTCCAGACGCCGCCGGTCGCGGTGTGGGGCGTGTCCGTCGCCGCGGTCGCGTTCACCGCGTACACGCCGGTGTACACCACCATCACGGCGGTGTGCGTGATCTTCCTGTACGTCTCGTACGTGGTGCCCACGGCGATCGGGCTGCTGGCGCACGGCCGCTGGTGGACGGCGTTCGGCCCGTGGACGCTCGGCGTGTGGTTCCGGCCGCTGGCGGTGGTGAGCGTGGCGGCGTGCGTGGGGCTCATCGTCGTGGGCGTGCAGCCGCCGAACGACCAGGCCGGGTACGTGGTGCTCGGCATGGTGGCGCTGCTGACGGTGTTGTGGTTCGGATACGCGCGCCGGAGGTTCCCCGGCCCGCCGCGTGGAGTGCTCGTCGGAGGCCGCGATGAGTGACGCCCCGCTGTCACCGGTTGACCCCATCGCCGAGCTGCTGGCGCGGACGCCGGCCCGGGTGCTCGCCGGCCGGGCCGGGCCGGGCTACCGCACCGCGACGTGGCTTCAACTCCGCGAGGACCACGCGGCCGCCCGCGACGCCGTGCATCGCACGTTCGACCTCAAGCGTGACCTCGGCGACCAGCTCATTGCCGACTACTTGCTGTTCACGGTCAATACGCGAGCCAAGTCCAGGGCCGAGTACCTGACGCGCCCCGACCTCGGCCGCCAACTCGACGACGACGCCCGCGAGCGAATCTTCGCTCACTGCCCGCGCGGGGCGGACCTTCAGGTCGTGATCGGCGACGGCCTCTCCGCAACCGCCGTGGCCGCGCAGGTGCCAGCGCTGCTGCCGCTGCTGGCGGCGGAGGCGGCGGCGCGCGGGTGGACGTTCGGCCGGCCGTTCGCCGTGTGGAACTGCCGGGTCGGCGTGATGAACGACGTGGGCGAGTTGCTCGACCCGGCGGTCGTGGTGCTGCTGATCGGCGAGCGGCCGGGCCTGGCGACGGCCGAGAGCCTCAGCGCCTACCTGGCGTACCGCCCGCGCCCGGGCCACACCGACGCCGACCGCAACCTGGTGTCGAACGTCCACGCCCGCGGCGTGTCGCCGGCCGACGCGGCCCGGCGCGTGGCGGCGCTGGCCGCGGCCGTGAGCCGCGCGGGCGCCAGCGGCGTCGGGGTGAAGGAGGAGCTGCCGGGGGCGGCCGCTACAATGCCCCTGCCGCCGGGGGAAATGCCGTGATCTACCGCATCACCGAGGCGCTGTCCGTCGGGCGGTTCCCGCCCGCCGACTGGGCCGCCCCGCTGCTCGCCCGCGGCGTCACGCACGTCCTCAACGTGTCCGGCCGGCCGGGCGAGGTCGCGGCCGACGACGGCGGGTTCCGCGGGGTCGCCTGGTTCCCCCTCGACGACAGCCGCCGCATCCCCACCGGCACCGCGCTGCAGGTGCTCGACGAGCTCCACCGCATGGCCTCCGAACCGGGCGCGCACGTCTACGTCCACTGCCAGAGCGGCTGCCTCCGCGGGCCGACCACGCTGTGGCTGTACCTCGTCGCCTGCGGGTTCGACCCCGACACCGCCCGCCGGCAGGTCGAGGATCGCGCCCCCGACGCCAGCCCCGGCCACGTGCGGATGGTCGGCCCCGACCTGATCCTCGACGTGCAGCGGCACGGCCGGGAGAAGTTCCTCCCCTCCCCGCGGCCCGAAATGCTCACGCTCGTCGCGGTGCCGCCGTGACCGTCGCGTACCTGAACGGCCGCTTCGTCCCGTTCGCGGACGCGAGTCTGCAGCTGCACGACGCCGGGTTCGTCTCCGGCGCCACCGTCGTGGACAACGCCCGCACCTACGGCCGCCGCCTGTTCCGCTGGGCGGATCACCTCGCGCGCTTCCGCCGCGACTGCGCCGCCTGCTTCGTCCCGCTGGCCGCGACCGACGCCGACCTGACCGCGATCGCCACCGAACTGGTGGCGCGGAACGGGGCGCTCCTCCCGGCCGACGGCGAGTTGCAGGTGGTGACGTTCGCGACGCCGGGGCCGCTCGGGTTCTACGTCGGCGAGCCGGCGAACGGCCCGCCGACGCTCGGGATGGTGACGTACCCGGTGCCTGGCCGCTATCGGCGCTTCGCGGAGGAGGGCGTAACGCTGGCCGTGGCCGGGACGCACGGAAACTCCAGATTCATCCTGCCGCCGCGCGTGAAGCACCGCAGCCGGATGATATGGCACGTCGCGGATAACCTGGTCCGCGCGTGGGCCGCGCCCGGGGCGGTGCCGGTGGTCCTCTCGGAGGAAGGGTCGGCGGACACGCCGGTGGGCGCCGTCCTGCTCGTGGCGGGTGGCGAGGTGTACTTCCCGCGCGGGGCCGACGTATTGGACAGCATCTCCGCGAAGGTCGCGGAGGAGTTGTGTGACCGGCTCGGCCTCCCGACGAACACGCTCCCCGAGGGATACTACCACAACGTGGGCCATTCACTCCGCGCGAACGAGCTCGACGCCCGGACCACGGAAGTGATCCTCGCGGGCACTGGGTTCGGCCTTGTCGGGGTGCGGGAGTTCTGGCACGGCCCGGTCACCTCGCGGACGTACCCGGTGCCGGGGCCGGTGCTGACGCGGCTGCGGGCGGCGTGGGCGGCGGAAGTGGCGGCGGGCGGCGGGTGAAGCGGCGGCGCCACGGCCCGCGCCGTACAACAGCAGTCGCTCTCCATCCCGCGAGGAACCCGACCGTCATGCCGCGCGTCCTGATCGCCGACAAGCTCGAACCCGCCGGACTCGAACTCCTCAAGGCCGCCGGCATCGACGCCGAGACCCGCCTCGGGCTGAAAGGCGCCGACCTCGCCGCGGCCCTCCGCGAGTTCGACGCCGCCATCGTCCGCTCGCAGCCCAAGGTGACCGCCGAGGCCCTGGAGAACCCGGGCAAGCTCCGGGCCATCGCCCGCGCCGGCGTCGGCGTGGACAACATCGACGTGGCCGCCGCCACCCGGCACGGCATCGTCGTGATGAACACCCCCGGCGGCAACACCGTGTCGGCGGCCGAGCACACCGTGGCGCTGATGTTCGCCGTGGCCCGCAAGGTGGCCGCCGCCGACGCCGTGATGAAGGCCGGCGGGTGGGACCGCAACAAGTTCGTCGGCAGCCAGCTCGCCGGCAAGACGCTCGCCGTCGTCGGCCTCGGCCGCATCGGCCGCGAGGTCGCCCGCCGCGCCGTCGGCCTCGACATGACGGTCGTGGCGCTCGACCCGTTCGTCACCGCCGCGAAGGCCGCCGAGTTGGGGTTGAAGACCGTCAACACGCTCGACGAACTGCTGCCCCTCGCCGACTTCCTCACCATCCACGTCCCGGCTACCGCCGAGACGAAGGGCCTGGTCGGCGCCCGCGAGCTGGGCCTGATGAAGAAGACCGCCGTCGTGCTGAACGTCGCCCGCGGCGGCATCATCGACGAGGCGGCGCTCGCCGCGGCGCTGATGGCCGGCACCATCGGCGGCGCCGGGGTGGACGTGTTCTCCGCCGAGCCGACGACCGCGGACCAGCCGCTGCTGGCGGCGCCGAACGTGGTGCTGACGCCCCACCTGGGGGCGAGCACGGTCGAGGCCCAGGAGAACGTCGCCGTCGAGGCGGCGCAGCTGATCGCCGACTTCCTGCTGAAGGGGCAGGTGGCCAACGCCGTGAACGCGCCGAGCGTGGACCCACGCGAGCTGGCCGAGGTGCGGCCCTACGTCGACCTGGCGCGGCGGCTCGGGCTGCTGCACGCGCAGCTGACGAACGGCGCCGTCCGCAAGGCGACGCTGACGTACAAGGGCGACCTGGCCGGGAAGAAGACGCGGCTGCTGACCGCGGCGTTCACGGCGGGGCTGCTGGAGTACCGGCTGCGCGGCGTGAACCTGGTGAACGCCGAGGTGTTCGCCCGCGAGCGCGGCATCGAACTCGCCGAGTCGAGCAACCCGAAGAAGGGCGATTTCGCGGCCCTGATGCACACCGAGGTAGAGAGCGAGGGCGGCACGTCGGTCGCGGCCGGGACGCTCTTCGGCGACCAGTACGTGCGGCTCGTTCAGCTGAACAGCTTTCGGATGGAAGGCTACCTGGACGGCGTGCTGCTGGTGTTCGTCCACCGCGACGTGCCGGGGCTGATCGGGTTCGTCGGCACCATCTTCGGCAAGCACGGGGTGAACATCGCTCAGATGACGGTCGGCCGGGCGGCGCCGGGCGGCGAGGCGGTGGGCATCCTGAACCTGGACAGCCCGCCGAGCGAGGCGGCGCTGGCGGAGGTGAAGGCGCACCCGCAGATCAGCAGCCTGTTCGTGGTGGCGCTGCCGCCGGCCGGCGAGGCGCCGGGCTGGCTCGGGTAATGACCAAAGCCCAATGACCCACCAATGACCAAGGAGGATAGTGGGGGCTGTCCTTGGTCATTGGTGGGTCATTGGGCTTTGGTCAGTCCGCGATTTACGGCTTCCGAACCCCGGCCGGCAGCGGCTTCGCTGCGGCCGGCGGCTTCACCGCGGGAGCGGGGGCGGCAGCGGCGGGCTGGGCCGCCTCGCCGCTGCCGCGGGCCTCCAGCACCCACTGACGGGCCAGCGCGATCGTCAGCCCGTGCGGGCTCTCGCCGGTGCCGGTCACGGACCGCCCCTCGGCCGTCATCGAGCCGCCCCACGTGCCGTCGGGCAGGCGGGTCAGCGCGATCTGCGTGCCGGTCGGCAGCGCCTGGAACGCCTCGCCCTTCTTCGGCAGCTGCGCGGCCGCCTGCTTCTGCTGCTCGTTCAGCTTGGCGACGCAGTCCTCGCACCGGGTGCCCTGGAACTTGGCCAGCCGCTGCGCCCGGTACTTGTCCACCTTGTAGTGCTGGAACTCGCGCATGCACCCGCACGCCCGCGCCACCATGGGCCGGGCCACCACCTCACCCGTCGGCACTGCCATCGCAGGTCCCCGTAGTGCCGCCCGCGGGGGGCGTCGTCCGACGCCCCCGGTCCGCGGTCGCGGCACGGGTAGTGTACCACCCGGGGGCCGGCGTGGGGACCGGCACGCGGCTCGCCGGGCGTTTGCGGGTGTGACCCGCGGCCGGTCAGATGCCGTACCCGCCGCCGAAGCCGACCTTGCCGCCGGCCCCGATCGTGCCGAGCCCGCCGAGCCCGAGGATGCAGCCAACCCCCGGCGGCTGGCCCAACTGCCCGCCGCCGGCGATGCCGAGGTTCCCGTTGCACCCGCCGAACCCGCAGAGGCCCACGCCCGGCTGGCCGATGAAGCTGCCGCGCGCCGGGTTCCGCAGGTTCTCCAGCTCGGCCTGCTGCCGCAACCGGTCCATCCGCTCGTTGAACAGTCCCTCGGCATGGTCCTTCGTGGTGACCAGGAACGCCGGGCCGCGTTTTACCACCCGCAGGTCGGCTTGCAGCGCCAGCAGCTCGACCGCCTTGTCGGCGGGCACGTTCAGCAGCCGGGCGCTCACGAACGCCGCCTTCTGGTCGCCGGCCTGCGGGGCCAGCACCACCGTCAGGTCGTAGTCGACCGCCAGGTCGTCGAGGGCCGCGTTCAGCGGCGCGTTCCGCACCACCGCCGACACCAGCGGGTACGCCGCCACCGGGTCGCCGTTCGCGTCGGTCTTCGCCGGCTGCCGCGACTCCTTCAGCGCGTACGCCGTCGGCACGATCTCGACGTGGTCGCGGCGGACGAGGTACGTCAGCCCCTCGCCGCCGAGGGCGGTGCGCATCACCACCGTGCCGGCCAGCTTCTTCGACCCCGCCACCCGGACGGTGATCTCCTCCGGCCGGCTGTTGTCGCCGCGGAAGGCGTCGCGGTTGATCGACACCGGGATGCCGGTGGCCTTCTCGACCTGGGCGGCGAACTCGGGGAGTTGCAGTTCGTCGGCCGGCGCCAGCGCGAGCGGTTGGCGGAGCTTCGCCAGCAGCTGTGCCGTCGGGTCGGCCGGCGCCGCCGCTCCGGCCTTCGGCTCGTCGGCCACGGCCCGGTGGACGGTCGCCGCGAAGACCAAGAGCCCGACGATCCCCAGCGCCCGCACCATGGCCCACCCCCCTACCGCGACACGTGATCGGTGACCGCCCGCATCGCGGGCACGATGTTCGCCGCCGCCCCGACGTGGGTGCCGTCCACCCACACGATCGCCTGCTTGCCGCACGCCTCCCACAGCGCCCGCGCCGCGCTCGGCGGGAGCACGTCGTCGCGGGTGGCGGCGACCATGAGCAGGTTCCGCTGCTTCAACTGCGGGGCGTAGGTGATCGGGTCCACCGGGGCGACCAGCCGCTTCAGCCCCTCCTTGCCGCCGACCAGGTCCAGCAGGCCGGTGTACGGCTTCGCCTGCGGGTGGTCGTAGAGCGCGTCCACGAGGCCGCCGGCCGGCAGGAGCAGGCACACGTTCTTCAGCCGCGGCTCGGCGGCCGCCACGTTCGCCCCGACGATGCTGCCGAGGCTGGTGCCGACGAACCCGAGCTTGTCGGCGTTCACCTCGGGCCGGGCGGCGAGCCACGCCGTCGCGGCGCGGCAGTCCAGCACCGTCTGTCGGATGCCGGCCATCGTCTGCTCGACGTTCGGCGACAGCAGCCGGACCGGGCTGCCGGCCGGGCGGCGCGGGCCGTAGTGCGCCATGTAGACGAACAGCGACGCCACCCCGTGCTGCGCCAGCCACACCGACTCGGCCCGCGCGACGTGGCCGCGGCCGTCGAGGATGTCGAGCACCACGACGCCCGGCACCTTCGCCCCGGCCGACGCGCCCTTCGGGAGGAAGAACTCCGCGTGCACGGTGTCGTTTGCGGGAACGGCCGATTTCACGGCCGACGGGAACGTCAGGTCGTAAACGGCGACGTTGGCGTGCGGCAGCTCGTAGCGCGGGGCGAGGGCGTAGTCGAAGTCCCGGGCGGGCATCCGGTAGCGCTCGGGGACGAGGTTTGCGGCGTCGTCGGCGGGCTCGTAGCGGAACGACCCGCGGGCCGGCTCGACGGCGGCAGCGGGAGCGGAGGTCGCGAGCATCAGAAGAAGGGCCGACACCCCGGGCGCGGTCCGGCGGGTCATGCCAAGTCTCCAGTGAGGGGCGAAACACCCATCCTAACGGCCGGACGGGATGCGGGTCAAAAGGATACCCCGACGGCGGGTGAAAGTTCCGCGAACTTCGGCCGGCCGGCGCTTCCGCTGGTGGGGGTGACGGGGTATTCTGACCTGACTCGCCGAGTCATGTATCCCCCCGCCGGAGCCCCCTTCGTGAAAAAGCTCCTCCTCGCCGCCGCCGTGCTCGCCGTGCTGGCCGTCGTCGTCGTGGCGTCGCAGAACCGCCCCACCGCCGTCACGGCGGCCGGCCCCGGCGGCGGGTTCGGCGGCCTCGAACCCGGCGACAAGAACCCCTGGACCGGCACCCGCCCCAACGCCGGCAACGGCCAGTTCCAGTTCGCCGTCGTCTCCGACCGCACCGGCGGCCACCGCGAGAAGGTGTTCAGCAAGGCCGTCCAGCAGGTCAACCTGCTCCAGCCCGAGTTCGTCATGTCCGTCGGCGACCTCATCGAGGGGTACAGCACGAAGGAGGACGTGGTGGCCGCCGAGTGGGACCAGTTCGACGGGTACGTGAAGAAGTTCCAGGCTCCGTTCTTCTACGTGCCGGGGAACCACGACCTGACCAACGAGATGCAGTCCAAGATGTGGGGCCAGCGGTACGGCAAGCGGTACTACAGCTTCACCTACGAGAAGTGCCTGTTCCTGTGCCTGAACTCGGAGACGCCGCCGGACGAGATGGGGACGATCGACCCCGAGCAGCGGGAGTGGGTGAAGAAGACCGCGGACGCCAACCGCGACGCCCGCTGGACGTTCGTCTTCCTCCACAAGCCGATCTGGACGGCGAAGGACCTGACGAAGAACGGCTGGGGCGCCGTCGAGGAGGCGCTCGGCGGCCGCAAGTACACGGTGTTCTGCGGCCACGTCCACCGCTACCAGAAGTTCGTGCGCAACGGCAACAACTACTACCAGCTCGCCACCACCGGCGGCGGCAGCAAGCTCCGCGGCGTCGAGTACGGCGAGTTCGACCACGTCGCCTGGGTGACGATGAAGACCGACGCGCCGCTGATCGCCAACGTGATGCTCGACGGCATCCTGCCCGAGAACCTGAAGGAGCCGGAGAGCGACGAGGCCGGCGTGAAGCGGAAGACGCTGCCGACGCACCTCGCCAAGGCGACGGTTCTGCTCGACGGCCAGCCGCTGGCCCGCGCCACGGTGGCGCTCCACAAGCTCGGCAAGGACAAGACGGGCAAGGACGTGTACAGCTACGTCGCCGACGGGCTGACGGACGCGGCCGGGGTGGCGCCGTTCTCGACGTACACGAAGTCGGACGGCGCCCCGGTCGGCCAGTACAAGGTGACGGTGGTGAAGACCGGCCGCGGCTACTACGACGGCGAGGAGCCGCTCAAGAACACCATCCCGACCCGGTACGCGACGCCCGCGGCGAGCCCGCTCCGGGTCGAGGTGAAGGAAGGCGGCAACGAGTTCCGACTGGAACTGACGAGCCGGTAGTCCGTCCCGGCGTCCGGCCCACCCGGCGCGACCGGGTGCCGGCGCCGTGCCGCTCGGCCCGATTTCGGTTGCATCCGGGGGCGGGTCTGGCAGACTGGGGTGTCCCCCCACTGCCGGCCCGCCCCCGCTCCGTATCCTGACTCGACCGCCCACCGCCCGTCGTCCGCCCGAAGGATGCCTCTGTGGACCACGCCCTCGACATCCCGCCCGAGCGGCCGCCGACCCAGCCGCCGAAGCTGAACACCGCCGCCTTCAAGGCCGTGCCCGAGACGCGCGAGCTGCGCGACCGCGTCCGCGCCGCCGTCCAGGCGTTCGTCGCCACGCTCGACAAGTCGAAGCCGCTCACGAAGGACGGCGCGAAGGAGATGAGCGAGGCGGTGCTGGCCGGGCTCGGGCTCGGCGGGCAGTACCTCGGCTTCACGATGGTGATGCTGTCGAACGAGTTCTGGCGCGACCAGGTGGCGGCGATCCCGTTCCACCGCCGGCTCATGCTGCTGCCGCACTGCCTGAAGAACGCCGAGGGCTGCCCCGCCGAGTACGACGAGCTCGGCCTCGACTGCAAGAAGTGCGGCGCCTGCGAGGTCGGCGACTTCCGCACGAAGGCCGAGCAACTCGGCTACAAGGTGCTGGTGTCCGAGGGCACCCCGATCGTGCTGAAGATCATCGTCAGCGGCCACGTGGACGCCATCGTCGGGGTGGCGTGCCTGAACGTGCTGGAGAAGGCGTTCGACAAGGTGCTGCTGGCCGGCATCCCGTGCGTCGCCACGCCGCTGCTCTCCAGCAACTGCAAGAACACGTCGGTGGACAACGACTGGGTGTTCGAGTCGATCGGCCTCCACACCCCGCCGCCCGAGACGACCACCAAGACGTACATGCACCTGATGCGCGCCGCGAACGCCCTGTTCGACGAGCCCGAGCTCACGCGCCTCGTCCCGAAGGCCCGCCAGGGCGCGGACCCGCTCGCCCGGCACGAGGCCATCGCCTACGACTTCCTCGCCCGCGGCGGGAAGCGGAGCCGGCCGTTCATCGTCCTCGCCGCCCACGACGCCCTCACCGGCGCGAACGCCACCCGCTCCGCGGACGGCTGGACCATCGCCGACCCCGTCAAGCACGCGGCGCTGGCCATCGAGACGTTCCACAAGGCCAGCCTCGTCCACGACGACATCGAGGACGACGACGCCTACCGCTACGGCGTCGAGACGCTGCACCGCAGCCACGGCACCGGCGTGGCCATCAACGTAGGGGACTACCTGATCGGCCTCGGGTACCGCCTCGTGAGCCGCGACCGCAAGGCGCTCGGGGCCGAGGTCGCCGCCGACATTCTCGACAAGCTCGCCGACGCCCACATCAAGCTGAGCGAAGGCCAGGGCGCCGAACTGCTGTGGCGCGACGCCGCCGACCAGGCGCTCACCACGCTCGACGCGCTGAAGATTTACGCGCTGAAGACCAGCCCCGCGTTCGAGGCGGCGCTGTACACCGGGGCGCGGCTCGCCGGCCCGGTCGAGAGTTACGAGAAGATGATCGCCGACTTCAGCCGCAACGTCGGCGTGGCGTTCCAGATCCTCAACGACATCAAGGACTGGACCGGCGACGACGACAACAAGCTGACGGCCGGCGGCGACGTGCTCGCGGCCCGGCCGACGCTCCTGCTGGCGCTGGCGCTGGAGGGGAGCACCCCGGCCCGCCGCGAGGAGCTGCTCCACCTGCTGCGGGCGAAGGGCGACGACGTACTGCCGCGGGTCCGCGACCTGTACTTCGCCGCGGACGTGTTCGGGAAGGCGGACGCGCTGGTGGACAAGTTCCGGGCGAAGGCCGAGGCGCTGGCCGACGCGGTCGAGCCGGAGCCGTTCCGCGAGCTGCTGTACTACCTGGTGGACACGGTGCTGGAGAAAGGCGAGCTGCCCACCCGCGGGGTGACGCAGCTGGTGCAGCTCGGGCGCTGAGGGGACAGTGGGACCGAGGGCCGGCCACAGGGACAGAAGCATCTGCCTTCTGTCCCTGTGGCCGGCCCTCGGTCCCACTGTCCCAACCCTACCGCCAGTCCACCGGCCCGAACGGCTGGTGGCCGAGGTGGTTCCCCTTCTCCGTCGCTACCGTCGTCGCGTTCCGACCGTCGGCGTCGGCGACGATCAGGAACCGTTCAGTCTCGCGCTGGGCGTCCTCGGGGCCGAACGAGTTCTTCGCCAGCAGGTCGGCGTGCAGTTGCTGCCACGCGTACGCCACCCGCTTCCCGTCAGGCGACCAGCACACCCCGAGCGCCTGCCCGTTGTCGGGGAACTCCGCCAGCTCTGCCCGCGCCTTCGTCGCCACGTCCAGCACGAACGGGCGGTGGCTCTTGCCCCACTTGTGGGCGTCCTTCCGGGCCGGGTCGCCGTCGAGGAACAGCACCTTCTTCCCGTCCGGCGAGAACCGGGCGGCGATGAACCCCGGCGGCGTCTTCAGGTCGGTCAGCGGCACGAGCCCGCCGCCGCCCGGCAGCGACAGGACCAGCTTCGCCGTCTTCTTCTCCGCGTCGCGCTGCTCGCACAGGCCCACGAACCCGTCCGGGTGGTAGTCCAGCTGTCGCAGCCCGTCGGAGTTGTCGCCGTGCTGGGTCAACTGCCCCGTCACGACGTCGACGGTGACGTGCTTGTACGCCGTCCGGCCTGGGTTCGTCGCCTGGGCGACGAGAACTTCCCTCCCCACCTTCGACCAGTGCGTCATCCAGACCGGCTCCAGGGTGAACCCGGGGAGGTCGAACACCTTCGGCTCGCCGCCGCCGTCCACCCGCCGGACGATCAGCTTCAGCGGGAACGGCTTGACCTCCTCGCCGGCCCGCACCGGCTGCGGCGGCTCGTCCTTCACGGCGGCGATCGCAATCCACTTCCCGTCCGGGGACGCGGCGGCGCGGCCGGTAAAGCGGACCTCCGCGGGAGGGGCGATCTCGGCGAGCTGCTTGGCGGCCGGGTCGAGCCGGAGGACGGCGGGGCCGCGGCCGACGAGGAGCCCGACCGGCGGCACCTTCGGGGCCGGCGGCTGTGCCGCGACGCGCACCGGCGGCGCGGCGGGGCGCGGCACGTCGGCGGAGCCGGCGGCGAGTGCGGCAGCGGCGAACAGCGCCAGCGCGACGGGCGCGGCGCGGAACTTGTGCAGGACCATGACGCGGACCACTCCGGAAGCGAGGGCCGACACCGCGGCGGGCGCGGGGCCGAAGGGGAGAGCGGAGGCCGCGGCCGACAGCCGCGCGGGCACCAACACCGGCGTCAGCGCCGCCAGCCCGGCCGTGACGCCGCGCCGCCGCAGCCGGTCGGCGAGGAGCTTTCGCCCCTTCGCCAGCCGGCTGCTCAGCGTCCCCTCGGGTACGCCCAACTGCGTCGCCGCGTCCTTCCGGGTGGCGCCGTCGAGCTCGCACAGCACGACGGCGGCGCGGAGGTGCTCGGGCAGCGCCGCCACCTCCTCGTCGAGCGCCCGCAGGGCGTCGGCGTCGGGCGGCGAGTGCGCTTCGGCGGCGCGGTCGGGAACGGCAGCGACGGGCGCCTCGCGGGCGCGGCGGCGGGCGGACACGGTGCGGGCCTCCCGGGCGACGCGGACGGCCACCCCGTACACCCACCCGCGCACCTCGTCCGGCCGCTCGATGTGACCCGCCCGCCGGGCGAACACCAGGAACGCCGCCTGGAAGGCGTCCTCGGCGTCCTGCGCGTGGCCGGTGACGCGGCGGCACACGCCCAGCACCATCGGCCCGAGGCGGCGGACCAGCTCGGCGAAGGCGTCGGGGTCGCGGGTGCGGGCGAAGCGGGTGACGAGCCAGCCGTCGGCCGGCGGGTCGGGGTCGGCGGCGCGGGCGAGCCGGCCCAGGGCGGCTGACAGGGCGGGGGATGGCATCGGGACCTCCGCGGCGGGCCACCGCGGCCCGCCACCCCACCTGGGGGTAATCCCGCCGGCGCGTCGCGGGAAAAACGAAAAACCCGGCCTCACGTCGCGGGGAGCAGTTCGAGCCGCGCCTCGGGGTAGTAGTCGAGAAGGTCGGCGTAGTCGGAAACGGTACGGAGCGCCTGCCGAAGCGCCGCGGGGTCGGATAGGGTCGGGCGGCAGATGTTACACACCGGCACCGGCACGGCCACGGCCACATCGTTGCCGATCTGGCGGCTCGTATCCTGGGACCGCAAGTGCATCATGGCGAGGAGCGCGATCAACCACCCGAAGACGCTGCCGATCAGGCACCCGGTCAGGACGGCCCGGTTGTTCAGCCGGTCCTCGACCCGGGCCCGTTCGCACTCGACGTGGACGCGGGCGGTGGCGGCCGTCTCGCGGCCGCACGCGGCGCAGCTGTGGGTGCCCGGCAGGAGCCCCGCGGCGAGCTTTGTTTGGACGCGCAGGAACGGCGGCAGCGCCTCCTGCCCGGCCGCCTGCCGCAGCTCGTGGAGCGACGGCACCTCCACGTCGCGGCCGCACGCACAGCGGCGCACCGTCCCGGCTTGGCCGGCCCGCACGGGCACCGCCGCCCCGCACCCGCACGTCACGCGGTAGTCCATGTCGGCCCCCGTCCTCGGTCCCTGCAGCCGGGTCCATCGTCGCACGCCGCCGCGGCTACCGCCAGTCGATCGACCCGAGCGACCAGGTGCCGGCGGTCGAGCGGTTGGTGACCACGACCGTCGAGTTTCGCCCGTCGGCGTCGCACACGACGACCCGGCACTCGATCTTCTCGTTCGGGTCGAAGTTGCCGGGCTTCGGCTCCCCCTGGTCCGGGTGCCAGGTGTACGCGATCCGCCGCCCGTCGGGCGACCAACACGCCCCGTACACCCGGCCCCCGGGCGCGACGCCCGCCACCGGGGTCGACCGCCCCGAGGCTAGGTCGAAGACCATCAGTTCCCCCCGACCGGCGGTCCCGGGGCGGGGCCGGCTGCCGTACAGCACGCGGCGGCCGTCGGGCGAGAGCCGGCCGCCGTCCGCCTCCGAGTCCGCGGGCGGCCGGACCTCCCGTAGCGGCGACCCGTCCCGGGCCAGCACGAACAGCCGCGGGCTCCCCAGGTCGTCCCACCGCTCCGTGACGACTCGCGACGCGAGGAACCGCGCCCCGTCGCGGGACCAGTCCGAGACGGAATAGTCGGGCCGGAGCGGGAGCGGCGTTCGCCGGCCGGTCGCAACGTCGATGATCGTGTGCCCCTTCTCGGCCGTCGTGACGTAGAGCCCCGCCCCGTCGCCGGCCCAGAGGAAGTCTGGGGCCGACAGCCCGTCGCCCAGGTCGGTGGCCGGGCCGGTGCCGTCGGTGGCGAACACCATCAGCCGGAAGCCCCGGCCGCGGCGGTCGGGCGGGTCGGGCACGAAGGCCACCTTCGTGCCGTCCGGCGAGGCGGACCACCAGTCCGGGTGCGGCTTCGGGCAAGCGGGGTGCCGGACCGGCCGGCCGTTGCGGCCGTCCGGGTCGCACCGGTAGAGCGCGTCGCCCCAGCAAAAGAAGAGCTGGTTCGGACCCGTCGTGGGCACGGGTGCCAGCCGCGGCGGGGGCTCCGCCGGCGGCTGCGGGGCGGACGCGCCGGGGACGGCGAGCGCGGCCACCGCGGCCAGGCCTGCGAGGAGGGGGACGAGCGAGAGGCGGCGAACGTCCATGACCGGCAGCACTCCGCGGGCGAGGGTGGATACGGAACCGGGGACGGGGGCGGTGGTGAGGCCCGCGGCGGCTGCCAGGAGCCGGCGCGGCACGACGGCTGGGGCCAGGACGGCGAGCACCGTGGGGGCGAAGCCGCGGGCCGCGAGGCGCTCCGCCAGCCGCTTCCGCGCCGCGGCGAGCCGGCTGCTCAGCGTCCCCTCCGCGACCCCGAGTTCCCGCGCCGCGGCGAACCGCGAGCGGCCTTCGAGCTCGCACAGGATCACCGCCGCGCGCAGGAACTCTGGCAACCGGCCGACCTCGTCCAGCACCGCGGCTGCGGCGTCCGGGTCGAACGGCTCGGCCACCGGTGCGGGTACGTCGGGCACGACTTCGACGAGTGCCTCGCGGCCGCGGCGGCGCCAGGCGCGGGCCGCGGCGTTCCGCGCCGCTCGCACCGCCACGCCGACGAGCCACGCCGCCACCGGCTCGCCGGGGCGGACGCGGTCGGCCTTCCGGGCGAGCACGAGGAACGCGGCCTGGAAGGCGTCCTCGGCGTCGTGGGCGTGGCCGGTGAGGCGGCGACACACGGCCAGCACGGCGGGGCCGTGGCGGCGCACGAGTTCGGCGAATGCCGCGTCGTCGCGGGTGGCAACGAAGCGCGTCAGCAGGTCGGCGTCGGTCGGCCCGGCGAGGCGGGCCAGGCCGGCGGCGGTCGGGGTCATCCGTGAACCTCCTCCGTGTATCGTCGGCGGGGCGGCCGGCGCGTCGCGCGGAATCCGCCGCGCGCCGCGGCCGTCGGTTCGGGCTGGGGCGGTCGCTTTCCCCTACACCATCCCCCAGTCACTCCGGGGGGCGCGTCATGCGGCGGTGGGCGGCGGCGGCGGTCGCGGGGTTCGTGCTACTGGTCGCGGTCGGGTTCGTCGCCACGTACATCCTCCGCTACCGCCGCGCCGCGGGCGACGTGACCTGCGCCGCCAACCTCCGCGAGATCGGCCTGTTCGCCGCCCACCACGTCGACCCGAAGGTCGGCGACCCGGAGCGCCTGCCGAGCGAGATCCCCGCCGGCACGGTCGCCCTCGCCGGCGTCGCCCCGGACGACCGCCTCAGCTGGTTCCCGCGCGTCCTCCCCGGCCTCGACCAGAAGCGGCAGGACGCGGCGCCGCTTCTCGCGGGCCTGAAGACGCTCGAACCCTTCACCGCGGCCGCGAACCAGGCCGTCGCCCGCACCCGCCTCCGCGCCGCGCTGTGCCCCGCCGACCCGCCCGCCGCCGACCCCGCGGCCCCCGCCCCGACCAGCTACGTGGGGATCGCCGGCCTCGGCGCCGACGCCGCGGAACTGGTGCTGCCCGACCCGCCGGCCGCCGCCCCGCCGCGCGCCGGCTGCTTCCGCTACGACCGGCCGACCCCGTTCAGCTACATCACGGACGGCCTCAGCCAGTCGCTGCTGCTGGGGGAGCGGTCCGGCGACCTGGGGCCGTGGCTGCGCGGCGGGTCGGCGACGGTGCGCGGGCTGAACGACGCCGCGGGCGCGGGGCCGCTGATGGCCCGTGGCGGCCAGTTCGGCGGCACCCACGCCGGCGGCGCCAACTGGGGCTTCGCCGACGGCTCGGTGCGGTTCTTCACCGACCGCGGCGACCCGAAGATTCTGTTCGCCCTGGCGACGATCGCCGGCCGCGAGACGGACAGCCTGCCAGGCGAATGACGCAAGTGGATTCGTGGTCGAATCTTGCGCAAAAGTGTAATTCATGTCAAGGTCGATCTAACCGCGTGACATGTTTCCGCGACCTGGTGTGGGGGGTCGCGGAAGAATCATTTCAGACGGCGACCTCGCCGCGAATCGGCGGGTGCGGGTCGTAGCCGGTGACGCTGATCTGATCGACGCGCACGTCGTCGAGGCTGGTGACGTCGTCGGCGAGGACGAGCCTGGGGAGCGGCCGCGGCGTGCGGGTGAGCTGTTCGGCGACCTGCTCGAAGTGGTTCTCATAAACGTGGGCGTCGCCGAACGAGTGGACGTACTCGCCGACGGCGAGGCCGGTGACCTTGGCGAGCAGGTGTGTGAGCAGGGCGTAGGAGGCGATGTTGTACGGCACGCCGAGGAGCAGGTCGGCGGAGCGCTGGTACAGGTGGCACGACAGCCGGCCCGTGGTGACGTTGAACTGGGCCAGCGTGTGGCAGCCGGTGGGCGTGGTCGGCGGCGGCATGTCGCCGGGGTTCCAGGCGGTGAGGAGCAGCCGCCGGGCCGCAGGGTGCCAGGGGTCGGCGGCGACGGCGCGGATGTTGGCGACAAGCTCAGCCACCTGATCGACGCGTCGGCCGTCGGCGGCCTCCCAGCGGCGCCACTGCTTGCCGTACACGGGGCCGAGTTCGCCGGTGACGGGGTCGGCCCAGGCGTCCCAGATGCGGACGTTCTGCGCGAGCAGGTCGTTGTTGTTGGTCGAGCCGCTGAGGAACCACAACAGTTCGACGGCGACGGGCCGGATCGCCATGCGCTTCGTCGTCAGCAGCGGGAAGCCGGCGGCGAGGTCGTGGCGGATGGGGTTCGGGGCGAAGAGGCTACGGCACTTCAGGCTGCGGCCGCCGACCTTGGCCCGCTGCGGCTTATCGACACCGCGGGTGAACACGTCGCGCAGGAGGGTCAGGTACGAGTCCATCAGCCCATTCTATCGGCGTCCGCCGGGCAGCGCCGTTCGTACCGGTTAGGGTCTGTACACGCGGGCGGGGTTCGGCAAGAATCACACCCTAAGCCGAATTCGCCGCCTTCGGAGTCTACACCGTGTCAGAACCCATCCGCGTGCGCTGCCCGGGCTGTGGGGCCGGCCTGAAGATTCCCCTCAGCAAGGCCGGCCGCACGATCCCCTGCCCGCGCTGCAACGCCCCGGTGTCGGCGGCCGCGCCGGCCGAGGGCGACTGGCGGAACGTCCAGCCTGCCCCGGCTTCCCCTCCAGCGCCCGCGCCGGCTCCCACGCCCCCCACGGAACCCGCGCCGTTGTTGTGGTACCTGAGCCGAGGTGGGGAGACGTCCGGCCCGTACACCTCGAACCAGCTCAAGGAGCTGGTGCTCAAGGGCCGGCTCGCCCCTTACGACTACGTCTGCCAGGTCGGGACGACGCAGTGGATCGAGGCCGGGAAGCTGGACTGGCTATTCACGACAGTGACGACCGCCCCGGAGCCGCCGCCGCCCGAGGAACCCGAGTTTCGCGTGGCGTTCTCGTACAAGCCGCCGCTCAAGGCCGGGCTGATGATGCTGGCGTTCACCGGCGGGGCGCTGGTGCTCAGCGTGTTCGCACTGATGGTGGGCGGCCCCAACAAGCTCGGCCCGATCCCCCTCGGTGGCGCCGGGCCGATCATTTACCTGGCGATCGCCGGGCTGGCCGTGGCGGGGATGGGGTTCGCCGCTCTGGCGGTGAAGCGGTCGTTCGGCGACTCGCGGATCGTCGTCACCGCCACCGACCTCGAACATTCGCTGTACGGGGCCGCCGGCCGCGTCCGGTGGGACGCGGTTTCTCGGGTGACGATCCAAAAGGAGGGGACGGCGTACCTCGTGAAAATCTACGTCCGCCGCGGCAAGACACTGTGGGTGTCGTCCGGGTGCTTCCGGTCGGCAGCCAAGTTCGACCAGTGCGTGATGCTGATCTGCGGCGGGTCCGGACGCGACCTGGAGCCCGTCACCTCGGCCCATGATGTCATGATGAAGATCGAAGGGGTGATGAAGCCGATCGAAAAGTACGGCAGCCCGGCCGAGTTCTTCCACGACGCGATCACCGGGAAGGGTTGGTGGGACTGAACGCCCTGCGGCGTCGCTACAATCCGCCTCGTCCCCCCTTCCCCGCACGAGGTCCGCCCGTGGCCCGCCTCCTCCTTCCCGTCGCGCTGCTTGTCACCGCCGCGGCGCTTCCCGCACCTGCCGTCGCCGACGACAAAGCTCCCGCCTCGCCCGGCGAGTTCTTCTTCCGCCCCGGCGACCGCGTCGTCTTCCTCGGCGACAGCATCACCGAGCAGTACCAGTACAGCACCTACGTCGAGCTGTACCTCACCACGCGGTTCCCGAACGGGAAGCTGAGCTTCCTCAACGCCGGCATCGGTGGCGATACCGCCGGCGGCGGCGCCGGCCGCTTTCAGAGCCACGTCCTCGACGAGAAGCCGACGGCCGTCACCATCAACTTCGGCATGAACGACGGCGGCTACGGCAAGTTCGACGCGAACCGCGCCAAGCAGTTCGCGGAGCGGACCGAGGCGATGCTGAAGATGGCGAAGGACGCCGGCGTGCGGGTGGCGCTACTGTCGCCGAACGCCGTGGACAAGCGGAACAAGAGCAACGGCGCCGAGTACGTGGTGACGCAGAAGGAGTTCTACGCCCCGCTCGCCGGCCTCGCCGGGAAGTACGGGTTCGCGTTCGTGGACCAGTTCGCCATCACCAAGGCGGCGACCGACCGCATGGAGCAGGACGACCCGAAGGCGAAGACGGCGGTGCCGTACTACGACGGGTTCCACACGTCGCCCCCGGGCGGGCTGCTGATGGCGCACGCCATCCTCACCGGCCTGAAGGCACCGGCCCTCGTGAGCGAGGTGGAGCTGACCGCGGCCGGCGGCATCGTGGCGAAGGGGGCACTGGTGACCGAGCTGAAGGCCGGTAAGGACGGCGTGACCTTCACCCGCCTCGACGACGCCCTGCCGGTGCCGGTGCAGAAGGACTGGCTGTCGATGCTGCCGTACACGAACGGGCTGAACGACCTGAACCGCTACGGCCTGAAGGTGACCGGGCTGGCCGAGGGCGACTATGCGGTGAAGGTCGACGGCAAGGACGTGGCGAGGTACACGGCGAAGCAACTGGCCGACGGCGTGAACCTCGGCACGGTCACGGCCGGCCCGGTGTGGGAGCAGGGGAACGCGGTGCTGAAGGCGATCAACGACAAGAACCGCATCGTGGACGGCCGGTTCCGCGGCATCCTGCGCGGCCAGGACCCGTACTGGGGAACGCCGGCGGGCCAGAAGCGGCGCGCGGCCGAGCTGGCGACGCGGCGCGCCGAGGCGGACGAGGCGCAGGCCGAGGTGTACAAGCTAGCGAAGCCGGTGGCCCACCGTTGGGAGGTGCTGCCGGCGCAGTGACGCGGTTGCGTCGGCGGCGCGGACGTGGTCTACTCGGCGCATGGCCGACCCCGACGCCCCGCCGCCGCCGAACGGGTGCTGGCTGTTCGCCGGCTTCTTACTCGCCGGCTTCCTAGGGTTCGCCGGCGCCGTCACAGCCGGCGTCGGGCTCAACGCCCCGTTCCCGGTCGTCGCCGGCATCATGTTCGGCACGCCGATCCTGTACATCGCCGGCTTCGTGGTGCTGGCCGTCCGCCGGGCTCGAACCCACGGCGTCGATATGACCCCCGAACAGCGGGCGGCGTGGCCGCTGCTCGCGCCGGTCCTCGGTGCGTTTTTCGCCGTCGCGGTGCTGACGGTCGGCGGGGTGATCGGCGCGCAGGTTCTCGGCGCCCCCGGGTGGGTGACGCCGGCCGTGTTCTTCGCCCCCGGCGTGCTGTTCAGCCTCCTCGCGTGGCCGTACCTGAAGGCACTGCCGGAACGCCTGAAGCGCGTAGCCCCGTCGCCGGAGAAGGCCGCGGCGCTGGCCCCGAAGCCGCCGCGAGGCACGGAACTCACCGCCACTCCCGCCGGTCCCAAGACATTCCCGACGGTGCCTGCCGACCCGTCGTTCCCCGGCCGCGAGTTCGCCCGCCGCCTCCCGCCGGCCGACGTGAGCGCCGGCTGCGCCTGCGCGGGCGTCCTCGGCGTGGCGGTGTTCTGGAACGGCATCGTCAGCGTGTTCGTGTGGCAGGCCGTGCTCGCCGTCCAGCGCGGGCAGCCCGAGTGGTTCCTGATGGTGTTCCTCATCCCGTTCGTGCTCATCGGTGTCGTGCTGGTGGTCGTGGGTGTCGTCGCCGCCGGCGCGTGGATGATCGCACTGCTGACGGGCCACGTGACGGTGGAAGTGGACGCCCACCCGTTCGAGCCCGGCGGCACGTACCGCGGCCGGGTAGCGCAGACGGGCCTGTGCCGGCTGCGGAAGGTGGGCGTGGCGCTGGTCTGTACCGAGGCGGCGACGTACCAGGCCGGCACGACCGAGAGCACAGAGCGCTGCGAGGCGACGAAGGAGCTCGCCGAGTTGCCGGAACCGCTGCCGGCGGCCCCGACGGACTTCACGCTGCGGGTGCCAGCCGGGGCGATGCACTCCTTCGAGGCGAAGAAGAATTCGGTGACGTGGAGGGTGACAGTGTGGGGCCGCGTGCTAGGCCTGTTGCCGTACGGGCGATCGTTCGAGGTCGTGGTCCGGCCGGGGGGCGGCGATGTCGGGTAAGCCCGAGGTGCGCGTCGAGATCGTCGGCGGCCGGTTCCACCCCGGCGACGAGTTGCGCGGCGCGTTCGTCCTGCCGGGTGGGCCGCCGGCCGACGCCGACAGCGTCGAGGTTTCGGTGCTGTGGCACACGTCGGGGAAGGGGACCGAAGACCTGGGCGTGATCCACTTCCAGGACTGGACCACCGCCGCCGGTACGCTGCCGGAGTTGCCCAACCCCGGCACGTTCGCGGTGCGCCTGCCGAACACGCCGTGGAGTTACGACGGCACGTTGGTGAAAATCCACTGGGTGGCCCGGGTGCGGCTCCGCTTCGGCGGCGCCGGCGAGGTCGTGGCGGAAGCGCCGTTCGTGCTCGCGCCGCGGGAGCGGCCGTGACCGGCCGCGTCGGAACGCCGCCGCGGGTGAACCCGTTCTCAACGCGCTTCGTCGAGCCGGGCGCGATCCCGTACCGCCTCCCTGGCGGGGCCGAACTCGACGCGCTGGTGGTGTGCTTCGAGGCTGCGGGGGGCTGGGGCGAGGTCGTCGGCCCGCACGGGAGCGGCAAATCGACGCTTCTGGCGAGCCTGGTACCGCGTCTGACCGCCTGGACCGTCCGCCGCGTCCGGCTCGGCACGGCGGACCGATCGCTGCCGGCGGACCTGTGGCCGCTGCCGGGGCCGCGGCCACTCCTGGTGATCGACGGGTTCGAGCAACTGGGTCGGCTCGGCCGGCGGCGGGTGACGCGCGAGTGCCGCCGGGCCGGGGCCGGGCTGCTGGTGACGACGCACCGCCCGGCCGGACTTCCGCCCCTGCACCGCACCGACGTGACGCCCGACGCGCTGGCGTGGGTGCTGGCGCGACTGCTGCCGGCGGACGGCCGCGGCGTGCTCCTCGGCTTCGACGCCGCCGCGCGGCTGCGCGCCCGCCGGGGCAGCCTGCGCGAGGTTCTGTTCGAGCTGTACGACCGGTGGGAGGCGGCCTGACCGCTTCCGGTACTGCCCCGCGGCGCCGCGCGGTACAATTCCCTCACCGCCGCC
Source organism: Gemmataceae bacterium (assembly GCA_046350095.1). Lineage (GTDB taxonomy): Bacteria > Planctomycetota > Planctomycetia > Gemmatales > Gemmataceae > Urbifossiella. Next base: position 540,103 of record JAXMBA010000003.1, on the reverse strand, counting down.
CGGCGGCGCGAGGGGGTCGGCCGATGAAGTGTCAGCACTGTCCGAAGCAGGCTACCCTGCACATCACGGAAGTCCTGCCCGAGGAGCGGTTCGAGGAAGTCCACCTCTGCGAGGACTGCGCCCGCAAGTACATGAGCGAGCCGGGGACCGCCGGCGGCAAGAAGCCGGCCGCGAAGGCCGCCGACAGCCCCGCCATCGACCCGGCCGACGCCCCCGCCGACGGCACCTGCCCGGCGTGCGGGATGGCGTTCGTGGAGTTCCGCAACCACGGCCGGCTCGGCTGCCCGCACGACTACGACGCCTTCCGGGCGGAGCTGCTGCCACTGCTGGAGGGCGTCCACGGCGACGCGACGCACGCCGGCAAGGCGCCGCGCCGCGGCCCGAAGCGGAAGGCCGCGGCGACCGAACTGGACGGCCTGCGGCGGCGCCTCGGCAAGCTGGTGGCCGACGAGAAGTACGAGGACGCCGCCCGCGTCCGCGACCAGATCCGCCGGCTGGAGGAGGGCGACGCCTGACGCCGGACCGACTCGCGGGCGGGGGCGGTTCGGCTGGCCGGCGCGGCCGGCGGTGTGGTAGGGGAGTGCCATGACTTGTCAGTTCTGCGACGCGCCGGCGACCGTCACCCTGACGGAGATCGTCAACAAGCAGAAGCGGGTGCTCCGCCTGTGCGACCGCTGCGCCAAGAAGAACAAGCTGTTCGCCGACGCGCCCGGGAGCGCCGCCGGGACCGTCCACGTGCCGGCGCTACTCGGGCTGCTCGGGGCCGCCGGCCCGGCCCCAGCCACGCCCGCCGAGGCGGCCGCGTTGACCTGCCCCGACTGCGGCCTACAGTATGGGGAGTTCCGCGCCACCGGGCGGCTCGGCTGCCCGGCGGAGTACGACGCCTTCCGCCCCGCCCTCGAGCCGCTCCTGGCCCGCATCCACCGGGCCGACGCCCACGCCGGCAAGACCCCCCGGGCCGTCCGCAGCGCCCGCCGCGGGGAACGCCTGGACGAACTCCGCCGCCGGATGGCCGCCGCCGCCCGCGCCGAGGACTACGAGGAGGCGGCCCGGCTCCGCGACGCGGCCCGGCAGGAGGAGGCCGGCCAATGAACCTCGACAGCCTGTTGCCCAACCTCGGGGAGTGGCTCCGCGGCACCGGCCCCGAGTCGGACGTCGTCGTCTCCACCCGCATCCGCCTGGCCCGGAACCTCGCCGGCTTCCCGTTCGCCAACCGCGCCTCCGCGGCCCAGAAGGCCGAGACCGCCGCCAAGGTCCGCGACGCCCTCGCCAAGGCCGAGTTGCCGTACACGCTCGACTACATCGACGTGCCCGGCCTGTCGCCACTCGACCGCCAGTTTCTCGTCGAGCGGCAACTCATCAGCCGCGAGTTGGCCACCGTGCTGGAAGGCCCGCGCGGTGTCGCCCTGGACCAGAAGGAATCCGTCAGCGTGATGGTGAACGAGGAGGACCACCTGCGGCTCCAGGTGCTCCGCTCCGGCCTCGCGCTCACCGAGGCGTGGGAGGACATCGACAAGCTCGACGACGCGCTGGAGGCGCGGCTCGGGTACGCCTTCCACGACCAGTTCGGCTTCCTGACCGCCTGCCCGACGAACGTCGGCACCGGGATGCGGGCGAGCGTGATGCTCCACCTGCCGGCGCTCGGCCTCACGAAGCAGATCGAAAAGGTGTTCCGGGCGCTGCAGAAGATCAACCTGGCCGTCCGCGGCCTGCACGGCGAGGGGAGCCGGGCGTTCGGCGACCTGTACCAGATTTCCAACCAGGTGACGCTCGGCAAGAGCGAGCCGAAAATCCTGGCCGAGATCGGCGAGGTCATCCAGACGATCCTGCAGTACGAGCGGCAGGCCCGCAACGCCCTGCTGAAGGAACGCCGGCAGGCCGAGCAGGACCGCGTGGCCCGCGCCATCGGCACCCTCGGCAGCGCGACGATGATCACGTCGGAGGAGACGATGGAGCTGCTGAGCGCGGTGCGGCTCGGCATCCACCAGCGGCTGATCGAGGACCTGCCAGCGACGACGGTGAACCAGCTGTTCATCCACACCCAGGCGGCGCACCTGCAGAAGCTGATGGGGCAGCCGCTGGACGGCGAGGAGCGGAACGCGGCGCGGGCCAAGTACCTCAAGACCAAGCTGCGCGAACTCGGCTCGGCGCGGTAGACGGGCAGCGGTTCCGCCGCCCGCTCAAATCCCGCTGGCCAGCGAGATGTCCAGAATCTTGAACCGGATCGTGCCGCGCGGCACCGGGATCTCCACCGTGTCGCCCTTCTTGCGGCCGAGGAGGCCCTGGCCGATCGGGCTGCCGGTGAGGATCCGGCCTTTGTCGGGGTTCTCCTGACCCGGGCCGACCAGCTCGTAGGTCTCTTCCTCGTCCAGGTCCAGGTCCATCACCTTCACCTTGCTGCCGAACGCTACCGTGTCCTTCGGCAGCGCCGACATGTCCACGATCGCGGCCCGCGCCAGCCGGTCGGACACGTCGTTGATCTTGGCCTGGAGGATGCCCTGGTCCTCGCGGGCGGCGTGGTACTCGGCGTTCTCGCTCAGGTCGCCCATGGCGCGGGCCTCGGCCACCCGCACGGTCACCGCGATCATCTCGACGTTCCGCAGGCGGTCGAGCTCGGCCTTGAGCTTGTCGTACCCTTCCCGGGTCATCGGGATGCGGTCGTCGGCCATGATCGGCACTCCTGAGCGGTCCGTCGCGGACGCACGTCGGCGGGGCAACCCGGTCGCGGACGAAAAAGCCCGGCGGCTGCGGGGCAGCCGCCGGGGCCGGGTCGTTCGGCCATTATAGCTCGTCGGGCACGGCGCGGAGTAGCACCCGTCGAAATGGTCGGTTCGGCACCGGCCACCCGTCCGCCGTCCACCCGCCGGTGCGGACCCGCTCGGGCAACTCCAGCTGCGCCACCCGGTCGTGGCACTGCTGTTCCGCGGCCGTGAGCTTGCGGTCGGCCGGCGGCCCGTTGCCGCGCCGCACCGCGACAACGCCGTCGTCCACGACCGCGATCACGCACGGCGAGTCGAGGTCGAGCAGTCGCAGGGCGACGGCCTCCATCTTCGCGGTCCGGAAGGCCCGGTGCAGCGCCGGCACGTCGTACTTGTGCTCGCGGAGGGCCGACCGCAGGAGCCGCGTGGGGACGAGTATTCGCGCCGCGAGCAGCGCGCGGAGGTGCGTCGCGGCTTGCTTCGTCTCGCTGCCGGGGACGATGTCGATCTTGCGGAGTAGGTCGGGCAGCAGGTGTCGGGCGATGCCCTGGGCCGCGGCGGCCTGACGCTGCTCGGTGGTCATGTTCGGGTTGAGGACGATCCCCGCGGTCGGGCGGCGCCGTCGCGGTGGACTGTCGGGGTCGTCCTCCTCGGGCTCGACCATCTCGACGGGGATGCCGAGGTGGTCGTCGGCGAGGCGGAGCGCGTCGACCGGCGGCAGGGTGACGCCGGCGCGGTCGAGCAGGCCGTGCACGAGCCGGTCGCAGGCGTCGAAGAGTTCGTCCTGGGAGCAGTCCATGCGGGCATCAGAACCGATGGCCCGGCACGGTGCAAGGGTGGGAGGTAGTTGAAAAACGAAGCCCACCGGTTGCAGCCGGTAGGCCTCTTGCCCTATCACATGCGCGGGCCCGCGGCGTTCGCTCGGCGGTCAGTCCCCGTTCAGGTTCTCGCCGAGCTTTGCCAAGGCCTCGCTCTCGATCTGGCGGACGCGCTCGCGCGTCAGGCCGAGGCACTCGCCGATCTCCTTCAGCGTCTTCGGCTCCTCGTCGTCCAGCCCGAACCGCATCCGCAGCACCGTCGCCTCGCGCTTGTCCATCTTTTCCAGCAGCACCATCACGTGCTTCAGGTCGTCCGTCTCCACCATCTCCGTGTCGGGCGTCTTGGAGCGGTTGTCCATCAGCATCTCCTCGATGCTCCAGCCCTGCTCGCCGCCCTGGTCCGTCTGCGGGGCCGAGTTGTACACCCGGATCGCCTTCTTGATGATGTTCAGCTTCTTCTTCGGCAGCCCCAGGAACTTCGCCACCTCCTCGTGCGTCGGCGGCCGGCCCAGCTCGTCGCTCAGCTTGTTCGTCGCCCGCCGCCACTTCGCCAGCAGCTCGACCATGTACGCGGGGATACGAATCGTCTTCGCCGTGTTGACCAGTGCCCGCTTGATGCTCTGCTTGATCCAGTAGCTCGCGTAGGTGCTGAACCGCGTCCCCATCACCGGGTCGAAGCCCTCGACGGCGCGGAGCAGGCCGAGGTTCCCCTCCTCGATCAGGTCCTGCAGCGCCAGGCCCTTGCCGGTGTAGCCGCGGGCGATGTTCACCACCAGGCGGAGGTTGGCGCGGACCATCTGGTCGCGGGCCTCGGTGTCGCCGACGGCGATGGCGCGGGCCAGCGACTTCTCCTGGTCCGCGGTCAACAGGGCCGTGGCGTTGATCTCGCGGAGGTACGTTTCGAGCGGCGACTGGACCACGTCCGGGCGGTAGCGGCGGAGGCGGGACATTACGGCATCCTGTCGGTGTGGGTCCGGCGGGCGACGGCGAGCGAGTCGGAGACCCCGGCGTCCTGGGCGGGCGCCGGCGGGCGGTGATTGCCCGCGGACGAACCCGCAAGGACGTATCGACCGCTGAAACGATCCCCTGGACGGATGCGGCCGGTTGGGGCCCACCGGCCGCGGAATCCGGCGGGCGCCGGCCGCACGGCGGGCGCCACCGGGGCGACGACTCCCGCCGGCACGACCCGCACCACCGGCCGAGGTGGCGCCGGCGGCACGGAACCCGGGCGGACCCGGTCGAAGAACCCAACCGAATCTAATCCGGCCCGGGCATTACCGCAAACTGGTAGGCGACGGAAAAACCGGCCCCGCCGGCCGGTGCGGCCGTAACACCCGAGCCGCGCTCCACTTGGGAGGCGCGGCCGGGACGGGAAAAGCGGGTTGACTTTCGGGGAAAAATCGGGGCGGCGGGATTTGCCGGCCCGATCGCGAACGGGAACTTACACTTACTCGCTGCCCGGCAGCTTGAACAGCGGGCCCTGCGGCCCGGTGCCGCCGCGGAGCTTTTCCTTCTTGCCGCTCGTCGGCATCGGCTCCTGCGGGATCTCCTCCTCCGGCTCGTCGATCGGCATGTCGGGGATGATGTCCGGCACCTTGCCGTCGTCCACGTTCCGCATCGACAGGCCGACCTTGCGGTCCTTCGTGTCCACCCGCAGCACCTTGACGTCCACGTCGTCGCCGACCTTGACGACCTCCTCCGGGCTCTCGATCTTCGCGTCCGTCAGCTCGGAGATGTGCAGCAGCCCCTCCAGGCCCGGCTCCAGCTCCACGAACACGCCGAAGTTGGTCAGCTTGGTCACCTTGCCGTGCTTCTTCTGGCCGGGGACGTAGCGGCCGGGGATGTCGCCCTCCCACGGGTCGTTCGCCATCTGCTTCAGGCCCAGCGCCACCCGCTTCCGCTCCTGGTCGACGCTCAGCACCTGGCACGTCAGCTTCTGGCCCTTCTGCACGACCTCCGACGGGTTCGACACCTTCCGCGTCCAGCTCATGTCGCTGACGTGGAGCAGGCCGTCGATCCCCTCCTCGATCTCGATGAACGCGCCGTAGTTGGTGAGGTTCCGCACGACGCCGCTGATGACCGTGCCGGTCGGGTACTTCTTGGCGACCTCGCCCCACGGGTTGCTCTGGCACTGCTTCATGCCGAGCGAGATTTCCTTCTTGTCGTGGTTGATGTTCAGCACCTGGACCTCGACCTTGTCGCCGATCTGCACCAGCTCCTTCGGGTCGGCGATCCGCTTCACCCAGCTCATCTCGCTGATGTGGACCAGGCCCTCGATGCCGGGCTCGAGCTTCACGAAGGCCCCGTACGGCATGATGTTCACCACCTCGCCCTGGTGGCGGGTGTTGACCGGGTACTTGGCCTCGATGTTCTGCCACGGGCTCGGCGTCTTGTGCTTCAGCGACAGCGCGATCTTCTCCTTCTCGCGGTCGATGTGGAGGATGTACACCTCCAGCTCCTGGTCGATCTGCACCACGTCGCGCGGGTTGGTCACGCGGTGCCAGCCCATGTCGGTGATGTGGAGCAGGCCGTCGATGCCGCCGAGGTCCACGAACGCGCCGAACTCGGCGATGTTCTTGACCACGCCCTTGCGGATCTGGCCGACGTCCAGCTCCGCCAGCAGCTTGTCCTTCTGGATGCGGCGGCGGTCCTCGATGAGCTTGCGGCGGCTCACCACGATGTTGCGGCGCTGCTCGTCGATCTTGAGGATGACGCACTCGATGGTGCGCTCGATGTACTCGTCGATGCTCTGCGGCCGGCGGATGTCCACCTGGCTGGCCGGCAGGAAGACGTTCACGCCGATGTTGACCAGGAGGCCGCCCTTGATCTTCTTGAGCACCTTGCCGGCGACCACGTCGCCTTCCTTGTGCTTCTCGAGGACGGCGTTCCACTCCTTCTGCCGCTTCGCCTTGCGGTACGACAGCGCGATCGTGCCGTCCTCGCTCTCCACGGTTTCGAGCAGCACCTCGACGGTGTCGCCGGCCTTCGGCGGGGAGACGCCCTCGGCGCCTTCTTCCTTCCACTCCTCCAGCTTGATGACCCCTTCGGACTTGTACCCGATGTCGATGACGACGTCTTCGCCGCGGATCTCGAGCACCCGGCCGGACACGATCTTGTTCGACTCGAAGACCTGCGACTCGGCCGGGAGCCACGACTCGAGGTCGCCCATCTCGTCGAGGAACGACTTCTCGATGTCGGCCTCGTCGGCGTCGTTGCTGAACTGGCGGAGGAGGTTGCGGTTGACCATAGTGAGAGTGGGGAGCGGCCCGGGGCAGACGGCATTCGCCGCGGGCGGGTGCGGTTGAAGGTTACCCTCGGGTCCCCGGCCGGCCGCGTGGCCGGCGCCGTCGGGGGCGAAGACTGGGGATTGTAGCGACTGGTCAAGGGCGCCGACAGCCCGACCGGAATACCGGGCCGACGACGGCGTCAAGTCCGGGGACGGCCCGCCGACCACGCCCCACGCCAGCAGGTGCCCATGAACCTCGTCCAAGCCCTCCGCTTCGCCCTCGGCGGCCTGTGGCGGCAGAAGGTGCGCACCACGCTCACCCTCGTCGGCGTCCTCGTCGGCACCGCGGCCCTCGTCTTCAGCCTCGCGCTGGGCCTGGGGCTGCGGGCGTTCATCGACCGCGAGTTCCGCGAGCGCGAGGGCTTCTGGCGCGTCACCGTCCGCGTCGCCGAGGTCACCCCAGACTCCGACAAGGTGCCGCCCGAAAAGGTCGCCGTGTCCGAGACCGTCGGCCCCGAGCGGCGCGCCCGGCTCCGCGAGGCGCTCGCCCGCCGCTACCTCCGCGACGAGGCCCGCACCCCGCCCAAGCCCCTCGACGCCGCCGCCGTCGCCGCCCTGGGGGCCATCCCCGACGTGACCGAGGTCCGCGTCGTCCGCAGCTCCGCCGGCCGGGCCTGGCTGGGCGACCGCTCGGCGACCGCGTTCGTCGTCGCCGGCAGGCTCGACTCGCTCGCCCCGCGCCTGATTGCCGGCGAGCTGCCGGCCGACCCGGCCGGCGTCGTCCTGAACGAACTCGCGCTCTACGACCTCGGCGTCCGCGACGACGCCGATTTGATGGCCGCGGTCGGCCGACCGGTTCAGGTGGACGCCGGCGGAACCACTGCCGCGCCGCCGTTCGCCCTCGCCCGCGCCCTCGCCGGCTGGCTCCCCGCCGACGACCTGACCCGCCCGCAGGCAGTCGCCCTCGGCCGGCTGGCGCTCGCCCTCCCCAAGTCCCTCGACAAGCTCGACCTCAGCCCCGCCGACCGCGCCGCCCTCGGCGACCTGCTGAACCGCAAGCCCGACCCGGACCGCGCCAGGCGGCCCGATTCGGGGAAGGTCGCCAGCGGGCAGTTCAGGCTGGCCGGCGTCGTGAAGCTCGTGAGCGAGGGCGAGCGGAAGAAGGCCGACCCGCTCGCCGGCTGGGAACTCGCCGAGGCCGACGCCTACCTCACCAACGCCGCCGGCGACGCCCTGTTCGACCAGCTGCCGTGGGTCCGCGGCAGCGGCGTCGGCTCGGTCGAGCTCCGCATCCGGCCCGGCGGCGACATGCCCGGCGTGGTCGCCGCCGCGGAGGAGATGGGCTTCGGCACCTACTCGGCCCTGCGCTGGTACAGCGCCGCCAAGCGCGAGGTCACACTCATCGCCGGCGGGCTCAACCTGTTCGCCCTCATCGGCCTGCTCGTGGCCGGCGTCGGCATCACGAACACCCTCGTCACCAGCGTCGTCGAGCGCACCCGCGAGATCGGCATCCTGAAGGCCGTGGGCGCGACGCGCGGGCAGGTCACGGGCCTGTTCCTCGCCGAGGGCGGCGCCATCGGCCTGGCCGGCGGGCTGCTCGGCGTCACCGCCGCGATCCTCATCTCGTTCCCCGCCGACGGCTACGTCCGCGGCCTCATCCAGGGGCAGATGGGGAACGAGGCCATGAAGACGACCACGATCTTCGAGTTCCCGTGGTGGCTGCTCCTGAGCGGCGTCCTGTTCGCCCTGCTGGTCACCACGCTGGCCGCCCTCTACCCCGCCCGCCGGGCCGCCGGCATCGACCCGATCCTGGCGCTGAAGTACGAGTGACTCGTCGCCGCGAGCGGCGTCGGACCCGCCCGGCGGCCCCCGCCGCGGCAGCACCCGCGCGAGCAGGCCGCCGTCGGGGTCGTCGTCGTGCGAGGCGCGGCGGTCGGCCTCGATCGTCGCCTCGGCCCACGTGCTCATCTTGCCCCAGTCGCGGCCGGCGCCGGGCACCGCGAAGCCCGCCGGCGGCCGGTCCGGGTGGAAGCCGAACCGCACCTCGAACATCGTGTTCGTCAGCTCCTCCATCTCGGCGCCGTGCTTCTCGGTCTCCTCCACCACCTCCTGCCACAGGTGGTCCTTCGCTTTCTGGTGCGGGTCCGCCGGCACCTTGCCGGCCACCCGGCGGCGGTGGCGGCGGGTCGTCATCCACACCCGGGCCAGGCAGTCGGCGGCCTTGTTGATGGTGCGGTCGTCGTCGGACCGCAGCAGCTTCCGCAGCGACAGCATGGCCTCGGCGAAGCCGTCCTCGACGACGCCCGAGCGGGCGGCGGCGAACAGCCGGCGGAAGTCGGGGCCGGCGTCGCGGGCCAGCTGGCGGAGCTCGTCCTGGTCGGCCCCGAGGCGGTGGGCCACGCGGTCCCAGTCGGTGCCGGCGGCGCGCATCTCGGCCACCCGGGACAGCACTTCGTCGGTCGCGGCGGACATGACGGCTCCCGGGGTAAGGGGGACTGCTTAGTGAACACATGTACCGTAAGATCGGATTCGCGGCGGGTCAACTAATTCCGCCGATTTTTGCCCGGTGTTGTGGCTCAGGTCCGTACATCCGGGTAGAAGGACTTGTTGACATCGGTCCCCGTCCGCCGCACGGCCGCCGTGTGGGCCAAGTCTAGCCGGTACCGGACCGTCACGGGCGTACACTTCATCCGCGAAAGAGTGGTGCGCAATGGCCAAGGCCGAAGTCCCGAAGAAGAAGCCGAAGGCGCCGCCCAAGCCGAAGGCGGCGGCGAAGCCCAGGCCGAAGCCGAAGGCGCCGCCGAAGCCGAAGGCGCCCGCGGCGGCGGCGACGGCCGAGCCGAAGGCGAAGGGGCCGCCGGCGGGGGCGGCGTTCCGCCCGCAGGTGGCGTCGGCGATCGGACCGGCCCCGGCCGGCGTCGTGGTGTGCTCGACCGAGAAGCGGACCGACCCCAACCTCCCCGTCGTGGTCGGCGGCGACGCCGCCGAGGTCCGGCTGTGGGTGGCGGGCACCGTGCTGCGGTGGCGGTTCCGCAAGGCCTCGTTCGCCTTCTTCGCCGACGCCAAGAAGGCGATGGACGGCGTGAAGAAGCTGGTGACGAAGGCGGCGGGGGCGTGGGGCGCGGCCGCCCCGGTGAAGCTGGCCTACGACGACGACGACTGGGACTTCGAGGTGGTAATGAACCCCGCCGACAACCGCGTCGGCGGCGGGTACACGCTGGCGCGGGCCTTCTTCCCGGGCGTCCAGCGGCGCACGATCGTGCTGTACCCGCGGCTGTTCTCGATGGCCGAGACGGGGGTGGTGTCCACGCTCTGCCACGAGCTCGGTCACGTGTACGGGCTGCGGCACTTCTTCGCCGTGGAGCAGGAGGGCGGCACGGCCGTGCCGTTCGGCGAGCACCGGCCCAAGACGATCATGAACTACGGGGCGAACAGCACGCTCACGGCGGCGGACAAGGCGGACCTGGCGCGGCTGTACCAGGAGGCGCGGGCCGGCACGCTGACGAAGCTCGGCCGGTGGCCGGTGAAGCTGGTGAAGCCGTTCACGGCCGGCGGCTGACGCGGCGGCCGCCGGCGCGTTCGAGACTCTCTCTACCCGAAAGGACGGTGGTGCGATGGCCAAGGGCGATAAGAAGGCGGACGACAAGGCGGCGGCGCGGCCGGCGGAGTTCAAGCTCCGGGCGGACAAGAAGCCGACGAAGCGGCAGGAGGCGAGCGTCCACGTCATCAACGCGGCGAAGGGGATCGTGTGCGCCACCGAGCGGCGCGGGCACCCCACCCCGCAGGGCCGGTCGCCGCTCGACCTGGTGCTGGACGCCCCGGGCGGGACGATCCCGCTGTGGGGGCCGGACACGACGCTCCGGTGGCGGTTCCGCGAGGAGTCGTTCGACTACTTCGCCGACCCCGAGAAGGCGATGGAGGCGGTGCGGAAGATGTGCTCGAAGGCGCTGCGGAAGTGGGGCGCGGCGCTGCCGGTGGCGTTCACCTACGACGACGGGCTGTGGGACTTCGAGATCGTGATGAGCGGGTCGAACAACTGCAACAACATGGGCTGCACGCTGGCGTCGGCGTTCTTCCCGGGGAGCGGGCAGAACAAGATCATGCTGTACCCGCGGCTGTTCGAGGAGGGCCCGGACGAGATCGTCGAGACGCTGTGCCACGAGTTCGGCCACACGTTCGGCCTGCGGCACTTCTTCGCGCTGACGAGCGAGCAGTCGTGGCCGGCGAAGATCTTCGGCCGGCACGACCAGGTGTCGATCATGAACTACGGGGCGAACAGCACGCTGACCGACGCCGACAAGGAGGACCTGGAGGAGCTGTACCGGATGGCGTGGAGCGGCGAGCTGACGCACGTGAACGGCACGCCGATCCGGTTCGTATCGCCGTACAGCGCGGGCGGGTCGAGCGCGGTGGCGCCGGCGGCGGTCGGCGGCCCGGCGCCGGTGGCGAACCCCGTGTTCGCGCCGGCGGCGCGGGCGGGCGGCGCGGCGATGGCCGTGGTGCCGGCGGCGACCGGCCGGGTCCAGTCGCGCAAGCCGTACCTCGCCTCCGAGGACTAGCCCGCGACCGTCGTTGTTCCGTCCGGTGGACTACCCTCTGATTCCGGCAGTGGCACCGCCGGGCGCGGCCCTGACACGCCCGGCGGTGCCACACCGTCAAGAGCTGCCCCCCCTCGGGAATGCCGAGCCGATCCCGAACCAACCGTAGTCGTGGCCGTCGGACCAGAGGGATGGTCCTCGGGATCAGCCCCGCGCTCCGTGGTCGAAGCCGCCCCGGGTCGGATACAACCCGCGTGGACGCAACCCTACCCGACCGGAACGAGTGAGCCGCGCGATGAGTGACGTGTTCTTGTCCTACCGGCGGTCCGACTCGTCCGACGTGGTCGGCCGGATTTTCGACCACCTGAAGACCCGGTTCGGGGCGGGCGTCGTGTTCAAGGACGTGGAGTCGATCCCCCTCGGGGACGACTTCCGGACCGTCATCGCGGACGCCGTCGGCCGGTGCAAGGTCCTGCTGGTCGTGATCGGGGACGGGTGGCTCGCGGCCCGAGACGGGGGTGGGAACCGCCGGCTCGACGACCCGGCCGACTTCGTTCACCTCGAGGTCGCGACGGCCCTGGCCCGGGGCATCCCGGTCATCCCGGTGCTGGTCGAGCACACCACCATGCCCGGCGAGGCCGACCTCCCGCCGGCCCTCAAGCCGCTCGCGCACCGGAACGCGACGCCCGTCCGTCCCGACCCCGACTTTCACCCCGACATCGACCGGCTCTCCAGCCGGATCGCCACGTTCACCGGTGGTCCGAAGGCCGGCCTGGCGCCGCCGTGGTATCGGACGCGGGTGGGCGCCGTCGCGCTCGCTTCCGCGGCCGCCGTCCTCGCGGTGGGGGCATTCTTCCTCGTCCGCAGTGGCTGGGGTACGGGCTCGGCGTCGCAGGTCGTCGCGTCCGAGGAGAAGGCCCCGGACTCGGAGGCGAAGCAGCCGCTCGACCGTGACGTGGAACTCGTCGGCCGCTGGAAGCAGGAACAGTTGCACATCAGGCCCGAGCCGCTGCTGCTCGGCATGTTCGAGGTAACCAAGACCGGACAGGCGGTGGAAATCAAGGCGATCCCGGGTGCCAGGAAGGACACCTCCCCCCAATCGATCCGACACGACGCCTACGACGGGAAGTCGTGGACCATCATCGCCACTTACCTGGATGAAGTTGTCGGCGCAGAACCTGAACAGGTAACTGGAGTCTTTCGCCTCGACCGCCATGACCACGACGGGCGCGTCTTTCAAGGCTCCCTGACGACCAGCAAGGCCGGCGAGCGGGAGACCACTCACCGCTGGACGAAAATCGACTGATGGCAACCGCGGACGGGTCGTACACTCGGTCCGGATGATTTCTCCAACCCATCGGCGGTCGGGCTTACACCGGTGTATCGGGCCGCGCGGCCGGGGCGACCGCCGTCGGGGCTGGTAACCCCGACGGCGGTCGCGCCCCGGCGCGCGGCGGCATGGCGAGTGACGGGGGCGTGCGACTGGCGTCGCACGCCCCCGTCGGGTTCAGTTCAGGCTGACGAGTTGCGAGTCGTTCCGGCCGTGCGACCAGTGCCAGGCGAGGTAGTCCACCGCGTCGCGGACGAAGCGGACGCTGCCGTCGCCCATCGCCACGTTCACCCCGCCGGTGTGCCGGCTGCGGGCCGTCGCCTGCCAGTTCGGCCAGTTGTTCGCCAGGTTGTCGTTCGAGCAGCCCATCGCCAGCTGGGCCAGCCCCGAGTTGCCGACGCCCTGCGCCTGGCGGGTGTCGTTGCAGTTCTCGATGTCGTCGGAGTACTCGCTGCGGTCGTTGGGAGCGTAGCAGTCGCCGTACCCGAGGGCCCCGACCAGGCTCGACCCGCCCAGCCCCATCGCCCACACCCCGCGGCGGTCCTTGTCGTTCAGCCCGGTCCGCACCTCGTCGATGCACACCGTGTTGGACAGGCCGTCGGTGATGTCGGTCATCTTGACGCCGCCGTTGATGGTGATGAGCCCGCCGCGGATGCCGTCGGAGGCGATGCCGTTGACGCTGGCGCAGATCCACCCGCCGCCGGCGTTGGCGGCGTAGTTGCCGCGCGCCCACCCGCCGCCGTTGAGCGCGAACGGCGTGTTCGCGCCGGTGTCGCTCGGGCACAGGTACGTCGGGATGGAGACGGTGCGGATGTTCCGCCAGGTCTGGTCGGTGCCGTTGGTGGCGGTGAAGTTGGTGACGGCGCTGGCGTACTGGTTGTACAGCGCGCCCTGCTCCATCTGCGGCAGGATGAAGACGGCCCAGTTCGGCCCGAACCCGGGCGTGCGGTACGCGCTCAGGTTGTCGTTCTGGCCCGCGCCCTTGTTGGCGTTGATGATCATCACCGCCGGCGGGAACGTGTTGTTCACGTCGTGGTAGCTGTGCACGGCCAGCGCGATCTGCTTGATGTTGTTGCCGCACTTGATGCGGGCGGCGGCCTCGCGGACCTTCTGCACGGCCGGCAGGAGCAGGCCGATCAGGATGGCGATGATGGCGATCACGACGAGGAGTTCGATGAGCGTGAACGCACGCCGGACGGGGGAGCGGGGCATGGAGACTCCGGGGATGAGAACGCGCCACCGGAACGAGGGGGTGGTGGCGATGAGCGGACAGGGGGGCGAGTGTTCCCCCCTGCCGTCCTTATAAGACTGGCCGGGCGGGCGTCTGTCAACGGAAGTCGCCCCGGAATCAGTCGAACAGCCCCGGGCCGTCGGGCCGCGGCTTCGGCGGGCTCTGGCGGCCGAGCACCGCGAACGCCCGCGCCGTCACCACCCGGCCGCGCGGCGACCGCACGATGTACTGCTCCCGCAGCAGGTACGGCTCGATCTCGTCGGAGAGCGTGTCCGCCGCCAGGTTCATCGTCGCCGCCAGCGCCTCCACGCCCGTCGGGCCGCCGCCGAACACGTCGATGAGCGTCTCCAGGTAGCGGCGGTCGTTCTTGTCGAGGCCGTCGGCGTCCACCTCGGCCTTGTCCAGCGCCGCGTGGGCCACCGCCTCCGTGATGGCGCCGTCGTGGAGCGCCGCCGAGTAGTTCCGCGCCCAGTGGAGGCGGGCGTTCGCCACCCGCGGCGTGCCCCGGCTGCGGCGGGCGATCTCGTGCGCGGCGGCGTCGGTGATCGGCGTGCTCAGCTTCGCCGCGTTCACCCGCACGATCGTGGCCAGTTCCTCGACGCTGTAGAACTCCAGGTGCTCGTGCATCTTGAACCGGTCGCGCATCGGGCCGCTGAGCATGCCGCTGCGGGTGGTGGCGCCGATGAGGGTGAACCGCTTCAGCTGCATCGAGATGGTGCGGGCGCTCATCCCCTCGCCGAGCACGATGTCGATGCGGAAGTCCTCCATCGCCGGGTAGATGAACTCCTCGACGACGCGCGGCATGCGGTGAATCTCGTCGATGAACAGGATGCTTCCTTCTTCGAGGTTGGTGAGGAACGGCAGCAGGTCGGCGGGCTTCGACAGCGCGGGGCCGCTGGTGAGCTGGATGGACGTGCCGAGCTCGTTCGGCAGCACGGTGGCGAAGGTGGTTTTGCCGAGCCCGGGCGGGCCGTCGAAGATGATGTGGCCGAGCGGCTCCTTGAGCTTCTTCGACGCGGCGACGGCGATTTCGAGGCGCTCGGCGACCTTCCGCTGGCCGACGACCTCGCGCAGCAGCTTGGGGCGGAGGGCGGCATCGACCTTGGAGGGGCCGTCGTCGCCGCCGGGGGCGGGGCCGATCACGCGCTCGCGGGCCATGGGGTGACTCACTTTCCGGGGGTTACTTCGCCCGCTTGTACTCGGCGAGGAACACCTTGGTGCCGGCCTTCGACTCGAACGCCGCCGGCCGGGGGCCGTCGCCCAGCTCGTAGCACACGGTCATGGTGTCGCCGTCGAGCTTGTAGATCGTCTTGATCGTCTTGCCGGCGTTCGGCCCCTCCTTGCCGATGATGTCCATCTCCTTCGGCGTCTTGGTCGCGTCCACCTTCACGGTCCCCTTGTCGGTCTCGCCGTTGAACGTGAGCGTGTACGCGCCGTCCGGGGCGAGCACGAGTTCGAGCGCCTTGAACGCCTTGGTGAAGTCCGAGCCGCCGAGCGTGGCCTTGCCGACGGTCCACTTGCCGGCGGCGGCCTTCATCTCGTCGGCCGGCTGGGCGGCCGCGACGGCGGCGGCGGCGAGCACGAACGCGGCGGGGGCGAAGCGGGTCATCGAACACCTCGGGGTTACTTGGTCTTCTCGCGGCGGTACGTCAGGAGCATGTTGCGCGTGGTGCCGGGCGCCTCGAACGCCGCGGGCCGCTTGTCGGCCTTGCCGTCGGCGTCGAGGCACAGGCGGAGGGTGTCGCCCTTCAGCTCGTAGATGCCGGGGAGCGTCTTCCCTTTGAACGGCCCCTCGGCGCTGCGGACGTCGATCCGCTTCGGCGTCTTGGTCGGGTCGAGGGTGTAGTTGCCCTTGTCGGTGTTCGGGCCGAAGTCGATGGTGTAGCGGTCGCCGGCGAGGACGAGCTTCATGCCGCGGAAGTCGTCGGCGTGGTCGCGGCCTTCGAGGGTGGCGGCGTCGAGCACCCAGGTGCCCTGGAGGGCGGCGCGGTCGGCGTCGGCGGGCGCGGCGGCGACCGCGAGGGCGGCGAGCGCGGCGGTGAGAGCAGGGCGGGGCATTGGGGTGTCTCGGGATCACGGCGCAGGTGTCAGCGGCACAACGTGAGCGCGCACCCAGTCGAAAAAGTCGGGTTTGGCGAGCTGGCCAGCCGCGAGGGCCAAGAACGTCGCCTCTTGCTCGTCCACTTCGGCATCGAGTTCGTGACCATTCATGACCAGGAAGAGCTCCAGCGCGGCGTGCGCGATCCGCTTGTTCCCATCAACGAAGGCGTGGTTCATCGCCAGCGAGTAGCCGAGAGCGGCCGCCTTCTCCGGGAGCGTCGGGTAGAACTCATGGCCCGAAAACCCCGCCCTCGGTTGGCCAACGGCCGAATCCACGAGCCCGTGATCCCTTACCCCGGCGGAGCCGCCGGACCGTCGGATCACCAACTCGTGCAGCCGGATGACCTCGTCGGTCGAGAGGTAGGTCATTGGGCGAGCCGCCGGTAGAGCTCGGCGTTCTTGGTGAGAACGTAGTTGGCGGCGGTATCGAACGCGTCCTTTCGGTTGAGATAGTCGGTCGCGATCCGGGCGAGCAAATCCTCGACGGGTACGCCGATCTCTTGGGCCGCCGACGTGAGCTGGTCGGCCTTCTCTTCCGGCAACTGGAATGTCAGTGAACTCATGGTGATCACCCCTTGTTGGCGAAGATCAGGGCCAGCGCCTCCTGCACGGTCGTGAACCGCTGGCCGCTCTTCAACAGGTCGTCGAGCCGGGCCCGCGCCTCCACCGGCGTGTAGCCGACGCCCATCAGCGCCTGGTACGTGTCGTCCACCGCCTGCCCGTCGAACGCCGCGGCCGGCGCTGCGGCCGGCGCCGGCTTCCGCCGGCCGCCCGCCTTCTCGACCACCGCGTCCGGCGGCGGGGGGTCGGCGGGCGTCGCGGCCATCACGAACGGCGTGATTTTCCGCTTCAGGGTCGTCACGATCTGCTCGGCCGTGGTGGCGCCGATGCCGGGGAGCGTGCCGAGCCACCGCGCGTCCTGGCGGGCGATGGCGTCGGCAATCTCCTTCACCGGCCGGGCCATCGCCTTCAGCGCCTTCTTCGCGCCGATCTTCTCCACCGTGCAGAACAGGTCGAAGAAGTCGAGCTCGACCTCGGTCAGGAAGCCGATCCGCCGCGGCACGAACCGGTTGCCGCCGCTGTTCCCCTCAAGGTACTCGGTGACGTGGAAGGTGATCTCGCTCCCGGTCCGCATCTGGATGACGCGCCGCACCGCCTCCGGGACGAGCACCTGGTACTCGAACGGGCCGACTTCCACCCGCGCCTCGTCGTCCAGCACCCGCACCAGCAGGCCGGTCATCTTCGTCATCATGGCGGTTACTCGTCGTCGATCGTGTCCGGGTCGCTGCCGAGGAGCGCCTGCTGGTTCACCCCGGTGACGGTGGCGAAGCGGGTGCCGCGGCCGAGCCCGCCGGCCGCGAAGTAGTGGCACAGCGCGATGGCCAGCGCGTCGGCCACGTCGTGCGGCTCGGGCGGGCCGGCCAGGTTCAGCTCGCGGGCCACGGCGTGCTGCATCTGCTCCTTACTGGCGCGGCCGTGACCCGTGATGAGCTTCTTGACGCGGCCGGGGGCGTAGCTCATCACCGGCACGCCGCGCTGGGCGCCGGCGAGGAGGAACGCGCCGCGGGCGTGGGCCATGAGCACGGCCGTGCGCGGGTGGTCGTAGTGGGCGTACAGCTGCTCCACCGCCATGGTCGCCGGCTTCCACTGGTCGAGGACTTCACACACGCCATCGTAAAGCGTCTTGACGCGCGTTGCCATGTCCGCAGCGTCGCGGCCGGCGGCCGACCGGACGACGCCGGCCTCGCACACCTTCGGGCCGTCCGGGGCGAGTTCCAGGACGGCGTAGCCGGTGGTTTGCAGCCCGGGGTCGAGCCCGAGGACGCGGCGCGGCGGGGGTTGTGGCGCAGACGACATGGCATGATACCCCGGCGGCCGTGCTAGTGGAAGGGCGAACAGTACCGGAGTTGTCGGCTGCTGTCGAGCCCGGTCCGCAGGCCGGGGCCGGACTCGGAAGAATGTGGAGCGGTGCGCGAACGGGTGGCGCGGGTTGCGCCGCTCGGCTCGCCGGGGCGTTCGGCGCGCCGCGTCACCCCACGCGCCACGTCGTTCCCGTGGGGCGGTCCTCCAGCGTCACGCCGAGCGCCCCGAGGCGGGCGCGGATCAGGTCCGTCTGGTCGAACAGCGCCTTCTTCAGTGGGTTGTCCTTCGCCGCGCCCTTCGCCTCCGCCCGCAGGTTCGCCCGCAGGTCGATCAGCAGCTGCATCAGCCCGCTCACCAGCTCGTCGCCGCCGCCGAGCGTCGCCGTCGGCGCGGTCAGCGTCAGGCCGAGGATGCCGGCCAGGTCGCGGACCAGCACGGCGCCCTCGCGGAACTCGGCCTTCGCCGGCGCCGCCGCCGAGGCCGGGTCGTCCAGCTTCTTCTCGTCGGCCAGGCGGTTCAGCCGGCGGACCAGCTCGTACAGCACGCCGACGGCGCCGCCGGTGTTGAAGTCGTCGTCCATGTGCTCGCCGAACCGGCGCGCGGCGTCGGCGTTGGCGAGCACCAGCGTCGCCGTGCCGCCCGGCCCGGACAGCGGCGGCAGCTCCGCGAACGCCGTCCCCGTCACGCGCCCGACGCGCTCGGCGAACCGCGTGAACGTCTCGAACGCCGCCTTCGCCGACTCGATGCCCGTCGGGATGCCGGCGCCGGGTTCCCAGTCGCCGAGGTCGATCGGCGAGCGGTAGTGCGTCTGGAGGATGAAGAACCGCAGCACGTCGCCGCCGACCAGCTTCAAGGCGTCGGCCACGTTCAGCACGTTGCCGATCGAGCCGGCCATCTTGCCGGACTTCATCTTGAGCAGCCCGTTGTGCATCCACACCCGGGCGAACTCCTTCCCCGTCGCGCTCTCGCTCTGGGCCAGCTCGTTCTCGTGGTGCGGGAACTGGAGGTCGAGGCCGCCGCCGTGGATGTCGAGGGTGTCGCCGAGGAGCTTCGTCGCCATCGCCGAGCACTCGATGTGCCAGCCCGGCCGCCCCTTCCCCCACGGGCTGTCGAACTGCACCTCGGCCGGCTCGCCCGGCTTCGCGCCCTTCCACAGGGCGAAGTCGCCGGGGTTCCGCTTCCGGTCGCTCACCTCGATCCGCGAGCCGGCCTCCAGCTGCTCCGGGTCGCGGTTGCACAGCTTGCCGTAGTCCGAATCCTTCGACACGTCGAAGTACACGTCGCCGCCGGCCGGGTAGGCGTAGCCCTTCTCAATCAGCCCGCCGATCATGGCGAGCATGCCGCCGACGTGCTCGGTGGCCTTCGGGAAGTGGTCGATGCCGGTGACGTTCAGCGCCTTGAGGCAGCCGAAGTAGTCCTCCGTCATCTTCGCCGCGAGCGCCGGCACGGTGGTGCCCAGCTCCTTGGCCCGGCCGATGAGCTTGTCGTCCACGTCGGTGATGTT
Source organism: Gemmataceae bacterium (assembly GCA_046350095.1). Classification (GTDB taxonomy): domain Bacteria; phylum Planctomycetota; class Planctomycetia; order Gemmatales; family Gemmataceae; genus Urbifossiella. The sequence goes on along the minus strand of JAXMBA010000003.1, from coordinate 520,794 downwards.
GACGACCCACGTCACCTTGTACCCGAGGTGGGTGAGGTAGCGCTTGACGGTGTCGAAGATGACCGGCCCGACCATGTGGCCGATGTGGCTCGGCTTGTACACGGTCGGCCCGCAGACGTACATCGACACGGCCTCGCCCGGCCGCTTGTGGAACGGCTCCTTCTTGCGGGTCAGCGTGCTGTACACCTGCAAGGCCATCGAACGCTCCCCGAGAATGGCCGCAAAAAGGCACAAAAAGCACAAAAAAGAACGATCTGATTCTGATTTCTTTTTGTGCTTTTTGTGCCTTTTTGCGGCTAATCTTGCTTTCCGATCATTACCACCGCGTGGCAGCCGATTGCCTCGCCGCGGCCGATGTGGCCGACGTGCTCGCCGGTCTTCGCCTTCACGCTCACCGCATCGACCCCGACGCCCAGCAGCGCCGCGAGGTTCGCACGGATCGCCGCCTTCACCGGGCCGAGCTTCGGCTCCTGCGCGAAGACGGTTACGTCCAGGTTCCCGACGCGCCAGCCGGCGGCCGATAGCTTTTCGAGCGCCGCGGCGAGGAAGATCCGGCTGTCGGCGTCCTTGTTCCGCGGGTCGGTGTCGGGGAACAGGTCGCCGATGTCGCCGAGCGCGGCGGCGCCGAGGATCGCGTCGGTGACGGCGTGCAGGACCACGTCGGCGTCGGAGTGGCCGGCGAGGCCGCGGGCGTACTCGACGCGCACCCCGCCGAGGACGAGCGGGCGGTCCGCGACGAGGCGGTGCGTGTCGTGGCCGCTGCCGACGCGGACGTTCACCGACGCCTCCGTGCGGGACCGGGTGAGCCGGGGGGATTTTATGGGGCGGGCGGGAAACGGCACAACGCCGACCGGGAAGGCGCTGGCGGGCCGCCGCGCCGCCGGGTACCGTGGTGCTTCCCGCCTCCCTCCCCGGACTCCCTCCCATGCCCGCCGAGCACCTGTTCCCCACGCGCCGCACGTTCCTCACCGCCGCGGCCGCCGTCGCCGCCCCGGCCCTGGCCCGTCCCGACGACCCCGTCACGTTCGGCGAGGGCTCGGCCCGCTTCACCCTCGACCCGGCCTGGGGCCGCCTCCCCGACGGCATGCGCTACGGCCTCGGCTGCGCCGTCGTCGTGGACTCGCGCGACCGGGTGTACGTCACGTCGCGGTCGGCGTCGCCGTGCGTCGCCATCTTCGACCGCGACGGCCGGCTCCTCGAAACCTGGACGAAGGACTTCGCCGACGGCATCGGCCTGACGCCGCAGCAGGTCGCGGGCACGGCCCACGGCCTGTACTGGAGCAAAGAGGGCGCGAACGAGTACCTGTACTGGACGGAGAACGTGTCCGCCCCGAAGGGCGCCCCCCGGATCGGCGCCCGGGTCTACAAGACCGACCTCGCCGGCAAGGTGCTATACACGCTCGGCAACGTGGCGAGCGAGTCGGCGACGAGCCAGAAGATCGACTTCACGAACCCGACGGACGTGGCGGTGGCGCCGAACGGCGACGTGTACGTGGTGGACGGGTACGGCAGCCAGCGGGTGTTCCGGTTCGACCGGCAGTTCAAGCTGCTGAAGGTGATCGGCGGCCCGGGCAAGGAGCACGGCAAGTTCAGCACGTGTCACGGCGTGTGGGTGAGCACGCTCCGGACGGACCCGGAGGTGTACATCGCCGACCGGGCGAACGGCCGGATCGAAGTCTTTTCGCCGGAGCTGGAGTACAAGCGGACGATCCCGAACTTCCGCGCCCCGTGCTGCTTCTACCAGCACGCCGGCCGCATCTACGTCCCGGAGTTGAGCCGCCGGGTGACGGTGATCGACGCGGACGACAAGGTGGTGGCGCACCTGGGCGACGGGACGGCGTCGGCGAACCCGGCGGCGGAGGCGAACAAGTTCGCGGCGCCGCACGCGCTGACGGTGTCGTCGGCCGGCGACGTGTACGTGGTGGAGTGGGTGGCCGACGGCCGGGTGCGGAAGCTCCGCCGCGGCTGACGGCGGCGGAATGACCAATTCCCAAAGACCCACCAATGACCAAGGAAGAAGCCGCTGGCTTTCCTTGGTCATTGGTGGGTCTTTGGGAGTTGGTCATTCTTGAAGCATCTCGCCGGTCGGATAAGATACCCCCCGAGAGCCGGTAGCTCAGCCGGTAGAGCAGCGGACTTTTAATCCGCTGGTCGTGGGTTCGATCCCCACCCGGCTCACTGGACGAAAACCCTAGCAACCGAAGCGTTTGACGCTTACCCCGGCGACCGCCGGGCGCGGGTTCCGAACCCGCCACGGTGAAAGCTTCCACGGTCGCCTCGGTGCCCGCGCGTGTAGCGTAATTCGTCCCGGCTTACGTGCTCCACCAGCAGTCCGGCCGCGGCCGCCTCCGCTGGACGGATGCCGCCGGAATCCGCCCGCAGAAGCTCCTCCCCGGGCCGTTCAACTCGCCCGAGTCGCTGGTCGCCAGGCCCGCGCCGAGCTCGAGATCGCCACTACCGCGGCCGACCCACCGACTCGCATGCCGGCCGACGCCGTCAGCGTGGCGGAAGTCCTCGCCGCGTGCCGCGTGCCGCGTCCGCGTCGAGGTGAACGACCCGGCCCGCAGACTGTTCGACCGCCTCGGGTTCGTGCAGTAGGACACGTCCGGCGTCTACCACCTGCTGGAGTGGACGCCGCCCGCGGGCTGACTGGGTCCCGGGGTCCGCCCGCGCGAGTCTCGCCGGCCCCGTTGCCACGGGCCGGCCGCGGCCGGACAATGCCGGCACCCTCACCCCTCGGAGTCGGTCATGAAGTACGGGATGAACCTGCTGCTGTGGTCCGGGAGCATCGGGCCGGAGCACTACCCGCTCCTCGCCGACCTCAAGGCGGCCGGGTTCGACGGGGTCGAGATCCCCGTGTTCGGCGGCACCGCGGCCGACTACAAGCCACTCCGCGCCCAGCTCGACAAGAATGGCCTGAAGTGCACGACGGTCACGATTCTGACGGCCGAGACGAACGCCATCAGCCCGGACGCGGCAGTGCGGGCGAAGGCGAGCGAGTGGCTGAAGACGGTGGTGGAGATCAACCACACGCTCGGGGCCGAGACGGTGGTGGGGCCTTACCACTCGGCGCTCGGCGTGTTCAGCGGGAGCGGCCCGACCGGCGACGAGAAGAAGCGCGCCGCCGACGTCCTCCGCGGCACCGCCGAGCTGGCGAAGCAGGCGAACCTGATGCTCGGCATCGAGTACCTGAACCGCTTCGAGTGCTACTTCCTCAACACCGCGAAGGCCGCGGTGGAGCTGGTGAAGATGGTGGACCACCCGAACTTCCGCACCATGTACGACACGTTCCACGCGCACATCGAGGAGAAGGAGCAGGCGAGCGCGATCCGCACGGTGGCGCCGGTGCTGGCGCACGTCCACATCAGCGAGAACGACCGCGGCACCCCGGGGACGGGGCAGGTGGACTGGGCGGGCGCCTTCAAGACGCTGGCGGAGGTGGGCTACGACGGGTGGATGGTGATCGAGGCGTTCGGCCGGGCGCTGCCGGACCTGGCGGCGGCGACGCGGGTGTGGCGCGACCTGTTCCCGAGCCCGGAGCACGTCTACAAGAACGGCCTGGCGTTCATGAAGGCCCAGGTCGCGGTGGCGAAGAAGTAGCGATCGTGGTTCATTTTTGACGGGATGAACAGGACGGACGGGATGACGGAACCGTGCCAGACAAAGGCTCGGTTCCGTCATCCCGTCCGTCCTGTTCATCCCGTCAAAAATGCTGACGTTACCCCGTCGTGAACGCCAGGGCGTCGTGGGCCGCGTCGTAATCGGCGGTCACGGCGGCGCCGTCGGGGATGGCCCCCTGCAGCAGCCGCTTCGCCAGCGGCGTCTCCACCTCGCGCTGGATCGTCCGCTTCAGCGGCCGGGCACCGTAGGCCGGGTCGTAGCCCACGCGCACCAGGTGGGCCTTCGCCGCGTCCGTCAGCGCCAGCGTCACCTTGCGGTCGGCCAGCCGCTCGCGGACGCGGCCGAGCTGGATCTCGACGATCTCCTTCAGGTGCTCCTCGGTCAGCGCGTGGAACACGATGATCTCGTCGATCCGGTTCAGGAACTCGGGCCGGAACTGCTTGCGCAGCTCGTCCGTCACCGCCGCCTTCATCCGGTCGTACACCTCGCCGATGTGCGTCCCCTTGTACTGCAGGATGCGCTGGCTGCCGACGTTCGACGTCATGATGACCAGCGTGTTCTTGAAGTTCACGGTGCGGCCCTGGCCGTCCGTCAGGCGGCCGTCGTCGAGGACTTGCAGCAGCGTGTTGAACACGTCCGGGTGGGCCTTCTCGATCTCGTCGAACAGCACCACCGCGTACGGCCGGCGCCGCACCGCTTCGGTCAGCTGCCCGCCCTCGTCGTAGCCGACGTAGCCCGGCGGGGCGCCGACCAGCCGGCTCACCGTGTGCTTCTCCTGGTACTCGCTCATGTCGATGCGGATGACGGCGCGCTCGTCGTCGAACAGCGTCTCGGCGAGGGCGCGGGCCAGCTCCGTCTTGCCGACGCCGGTCGGGCCGAGGAACAGGAAGCTGCCGATCGGCTTGTTCGGGTCGTTCAGCCCGCTTCGCGCCCGCACCACCGCTTCCGCCACCGCCGTCACTGCCTCGTCCTGGCCGATCACGCGCTTGTGGAGCTCGTCGCCCAGGTGCAGCAGTTTCTCGCGCTCGCCCTCCAGCAGCTTCGACACGGGGACGCCGGTCCACCGGCTGACGACCGCGGCCACCTCGCTCTCGCTCACCTCCTCCTTGACGAGGCGGTGGTCCTTGGCGTGGTCGGCGGCGGCCTCCGCGGCGTCGAGCTTCTTCTGGAGCTCCGGGAGCGTGCCGTACTCCAGCTGCGCCGCGGCGTTGAAGTCGTACTGCCGCTTGGCGCGCTCCAGGTCTGCGCGGGCCTGCTCGATCTGCTCGCGGATCGTCTGCAGCTGGTGCACGCCCTGCTTCTCGGCCTGCCACCGCGCCTTCAGGGCGTCGGCCTCGGCCTTCAGGTCGGCCAGCTCCTTCTCCAGCTTTTCCAGCCGGTCGCGGCTCGGCCGGTCGGTCTCCTTCTTCAGCGCTTCGCGCTCGATCTCCAGCTGCATCACCCGCCGGCTCGCCTCGTCGAGCTCCGTGGGCATGGAGTCGATCTCGGTGCGCACCTTGGCCGCGGCCTCGTCCACGAGGTCGATGGCCTTGTCGGGGAGGAAGCGGTCGGAAATGTAGCGGTCGGACAGCACCGCCGCCGACACCAGCGCCGCGTCCTTGATGCGGACGCCGTGGTGCGCCTCGTACCGCTCGCGGAGCCCGCGCAGGATGCTGATCGTGTCCTCGACGGTGGGCTGATCGACGGTCACCGGCTGGAAGCGCCGCTCGAGCGCGGCGTCCTTCTCGACGTGCTGGCGGTACTCGTCCAGGGTGGTGGCGCCGATGCAGTGTAGCTCGCCGCGGGCGAGCATCGGCTTGAGGAGGTTCCCGGCGTCCATCGCGCCCTCGGCCTTCCCCGCGCCGACGATCGTGTGGAGCTCGTCGATGAACAGGACGATGCGCCCCTCGCTGCTGGTCACCTCGGTGAGCACGGCCTTGAGCCGCTCCTCGAACTCGCCGCGGTACTTGGCCCCGGCGATGAGGGCGCCCATGTCGAGGGCCACCACCTTCTTGTCCTTCAGCCCCTCGGGCACGTCGCCGCGGACGACGCGCTGCGCCAGCCCCTCCACGACCGCCGTCTTGCCGACGCCGGGCTCGCCGATGAGGACGGGGTTGTTCTTCGTCCGCCGGCTCAGCACCTGCACGACGCGGCGGATCTCCTCGTCGCGGCCGATGACCGGGTCGAGCTTCCCCTTGGCCGCGAGCGCGGTGAGGTCGCGGCCGTACTTCTCGAGCGCCTGGTACGTTTCTTCCGGGTTCTGCGACGTGACGCGCTGGCTGCCGCGGACCTCCTTCAAGGCCGTCAGCAGTCGGTCGCGGGTGACGCCGAACTGCTTGAGCGTCTGCCCCGCGGCGCCGGTGTCGGCCGCGAGCGCCAGGAGCAGGTGTTCGACGGAGACGTACTCGTCCTTGAGCCCCTTCGCCTCGTTCTCGGCGGCGTCGACGAGCTTGACGAGGCGCTGCGTGAGGCGGGCTTCGACGTCGCCGCTGACGCGCGGCAGCTTCTCCAGGTCGCGCTGCGTCTTGACGGTGAGCGCGTCCACGCTGACGCCGGCCTTCGTCAGAATGGCGGCGGCGAGGCCCTTCTCCTGATCGAGAAGGGCGAGCAGAACGTGTTCGGCGTCGATATTTTGGTGCCCAAGCCGGGCGGCGAGTTTTTGGGCGCCGCTGAGCGACTGCTGGGCCTTCTCGGTGAACTTGCTGAGGTCCATATTTCCTCCGGTGAACGGGGTGGGTGTCCGTGTGTCTCATTAGAGTGGGCACGCCCCCGGCCGGTGCGGGGGAAGGGGAAGATTTTGGCCGGCCCCCCGTGACACCGCCGACGCCCGCCCCGGGTGCCACCCGGGGCTACTCGCCGACGCCCCTCCGGGGCTAAAACCAATCGGTGTCATGAGTCCCGGAGGGACGACGGCGTGTAGCCCCGGGTGGCACCCGGGGCGGGCGTCGGCGGTGTCACTCGTGCCTCACCCCACCCCGCCGCCAGGACGGACCCCATGCCCGTCTTCACACTCGCCGCGAAGGACCTGCGCCTCCTCCTCCGCGACCCGCGCAGCGCCGTCATCCTGCTGCTGATGCCGCTCGTCCTCACGCTCGTGATGGGGCTCGCGCTCGGCGAGGGGTTCGGCGAGAAGGCCGACGACCGGCTCCGCGTCTCGGTCGTGCTCCTCGACGGCGGCCTCCCCGCGAAGGCGGGCCGCACCTTCCCCCCGAAGCCGTGGTCGGAACTGGTGCTCGACGACCTCGCCGCCGACCCCGACGGCACCGGCGGCGGCATCCGTGTCGAGGTGATCGGCACCCGAGAGGAGGCCGAGACGCTGGTGGCGCGCGGCAAGCGGCCGGCGGTGCTGGTGTTCGAGCCGCCGTTCAGCGACCGCATGGACCGGGCCTCGTTCCTGGCCGCGCCGGGGTTCGAGCCGGTCAACCCGCTCGGCCGCGATGGCGTCGTCCTGGAGCGCGTCGGCCTCACCGTCCTGCGCGACCCGACGCAACCCACCGCGTCCGCGGTCATCGAGCAGGTCGCGCAGGTATCGATGTTCCGCGTGGTGATCCCGTACATGATCGGGCAGGCGTTCGCCCGCGTCGGCGACGACCGCTTCATGGAGCACCTCGCCGAGGGGCTGAAGGAGCGGAAGCCGCTGCCGCCCGACGTGCTGGTGCAGCTCGACCCGACGGTGCAAAAGCTCCTCGCGGCGCTGCTGGCGGACGCGAAGTTCGACGCGATGCTGCGGCGCGAGTTCGGCCTGCTGACGGGGACGATCAAGGGGCAGATGCCCCAGTTCCGCCGGCTCGTGAGCGAGGCGTTCCGCGACCGCGAAGTCGCCGCCCGCGTCGGCAAGGACGTGTCGATCGGCGAGGTGATGACGCCGGCGGTGCGGGCCGAGGTGGGGCCGGGGGTGAAGGCCGGCGTCGGCGAGCTGTTCCCGAGCTACGACTTCACCGCGCTGACGTGGCAGCAGCTGACGCGCACCGGCGAGCGGGGTGGGGCCGCGGCGAACCGCGCCACCTACGCCGACCCGGGGGCGAAGCGGTACCAGATTCTCGTGCCGCAGTTCACGGTGATGTTCGCGTTCTTCCTCGTGCTCACCGTGGGCTGGCTGTTCGTCGCCGAGCGGACCCACGGCACGCTCGTGCGGCTGCGGGCGGCACCGCTGTCGCGCGGGCAGGTGCTGCTCGGGAAGCTGCTGCCGTGCCTGCTGGTGTCGCTGGTGCAGGGCGTGGTGCTGCTCCTGGCGGGGCGGCTGGTGTTCGGCATGAGCTGGGGCGCCGAGCCGTGGCTGCTGCTGCCGGTGGTGGCCTGTACGTCCGCGGCCGCGGTGGGGCTGGCGATGCTGGTGGCGAGCGCGGCGAAGACCGAGACGCAGGTGGCGGTGTACGGCACGCTGCTGGTGCTGGTGCTCGGCGGCGTCAGCGGGTCGCTGATGCCGCGCGAGCTGATGCCCGAGGCGATGAAGCGCGCCAGCCTGGCGACGCCGCACGCCTGGGCGCTGGACGCGTACTCGCAACTGCTGGGGAGCCCGACGCCGGACGTGGGCGTCGTGGTGACGAGCTGTGTGGTGCTGCTGGCATTTGGGGTGGGATTCTTGGCGGCGGCGTGGTGGCGGCTGGACCTTGGGAGTTGATCGTTGACAGTCGATCGTCGGTAGTTGGCAGTCGGACTCCATCCGGCCTCGATTGTCGACTGCCAACTCAACCCGCCGATCCCGCTCGACACCCCGAAGGGGCCGGCGTTCGCGCACGTGCTCACCGACTACGGCCGCCACCACGACGTGCTCGACGTGTGCTTCGTGAACGATGCCGAGGAGGGGTGGGGGTTCCCGAACCGCGACGCGCGGCCGCAGAAGAACCTGACCCCGGGCGTGCGGGCGCCGCGGCGGTGCGGTTGCGCCGCCGACGCCGTGACGGTTTAGCCGGCCCCGGAACTACGACCGCGCCGGCAGGGTCACCACGAACGTCGCGCCCTCGCCGGGGCGGCCGTTTGCCGCGATCGCGCCGCCGTGGCGGTCCACGATCTTCTTGCACACCGCCAGCCCGACGCCGGTCCCCTCGTACTCCTCGCGGCCGTGCAGCCGCTGGAACACCTGGAAGATGCGCCCGGCGTACCGGTCGTCGAAGCCGATGCCGTTGTCGGCCACCGTGACCGCCCACCCCGCGGCCGTGCGCCCGGCGCTCACCCGCACCACAGGCGGCACGCCCGGCCGGTGGAACTTCAGGGCGTTACCGACGAGGTTCTGGAACACCTGCCGCAGCTGGCCCGCGTCGCCGCTCACCGTCGGCAGTTGCCCCGCCTCCACCCGCCCGCCGGTCAGTTCGAGCCGGGCCGCCAGGTCGTCGAGCGCGTCGGCCAGCGCCGCGTTCAGGTCGACCGCGGCGAACGCCTTGGCCCGGGTGGTGACCCGGCTGTACGCGAGCAGGTCGTCGATGAGCCGGCCCATCCGCCCGGCCGACGCCATCATCCGGTCGAGCCGCTCGCGGTTGTCGTCGGCGAGCTGGTCGCGCGCCTTCTCCTTCAGCCGGGCGCCGTACGTCTGGATCTTCCGCAGCGGCTCCTGCAGGTCGTGGCTCGCGGCGAAGGCGAACTCCTCCAGCTCCTTGTTGCTGCGGACGAGTTCGGCCGTCCGCTCGGCGACGAGGCACTCGAGCGTCTCGGCGTGGCGCTTCTTGTCGTCGATGTCGGTGCAGGTGCCGAACCAGCGGACGACGGCGCCGCCGGTGTCGCGGTACGGGAACCCGGCGGCGAGGACCCAGCGGTAGCCGCCGTCCCGCGACTGCAGCCGGTACTCGATGCGGTAGCCGACGGCGGGGTCGGCCACGGCGGCGGTCCAGGCGGCGGCGGCGCGGCCGCGGTCGTCCGGGTGGACCTGGTCGAGCCAGCCGGCGCCGAGGCTGCCGTCCGGGCCGACGCCGGTGATCTCCGCCCAGCGGGTGTTCATGTACTCGGTCCACCCGTCGGGCCGGCACACCCACACCGCTACGGGCACGGCCTCGGCGAGCGTGCGGAACCGGGCCTCGTTGTCGCGCAGCCGGGCCTCGGCCTCCTTCCGCTCGGTCACGTCCGCCCGGCACCCGACCGTCCGCCGCGGCTTGCCGTCGTCGCCGTACATCACCCGCGCCCGGTCCTCGACCCACACCCACCGGCCGTCGGCGTGCCGGACGCGGTACTCGGCCTGGAGCGTCGGGGCGCCGCGGGCGTAGGCCCGCTCGCGGTCGGCGAGCACGCCCGGCAGGTCGTCCGGGTGGATGCGCGACGGCCACCACCCGATCGCGGGGTCGGCGGCCTCGGGCCGGACGCCGACGAGGTCCCGCAGCCCGGCCGAGCGCTCGACGCGGCCGGCGGTCATGTCGGCGTCGTACACCAGCCCGCGGACGGCCTCCGTCGCCAGCCGGTAGCGCTCCTCGCCGGCGCGGAGCAGCTCCTCGGCGCGGGTGCGGTCGGTCACGTCGCGCTGGGTGCCCCAGGCGCGGATCACGCTCCCGCCCTCGACGATGCCGACGAGCGTGTTCAGAAAGACGCGCGGGTTGCCGGACCGGTCGCGCTCCCGGGATTCGGCGTCGGCCAGCCGGTGGCCCCCGCGGACGAACGCCGTCAGGAACGCGGTGGTGCGCGGGTCGGCGGGGTCGAAGAAGTCGGCGAGGCGGGCGCCGGTCAGCTCGACGGCCCAGTCGTACCCGTACATGCGGGCGAAGGCGTCGTTGCACTCGGCGAGGTAGCCGTGCCGTTGGTACGCGGCCAGCTGCTCGGCGGCGGGGAGCGTCGTCGGCACCGGCTCGCTCAGCTCGAACCGCCAGATGCCCTCGGAACTCTGGGCGACGAACGCCTTGTACCGCTCCTCGCTGCGGCGCAGCTCGTCCTCGACGCGCCGGCGGGGCGTCACGTCGGCGACGACCCCGTACATGCCGCGCGGCGAGCCGTCGGCGGCGTAGGTCGCGCGGCCGCGGGCCGACAGACACGCCTCGCCGTCCGGCCGCACCACCCGGCACTCGATGTCGAACGCCGTCCGCCCCGTCACGGCGGTGCGGACCGCCGCGTCGGCCCGGTCGCGGTCGGCGGGGTGAATCCGCGCGCGGACGGCGGCCCACGTCGGGGGGGCCGCCGGGTCGAAGCCGAACACCGCGGCGGCGCGCGGCGAGAGCGCGAGAGTGTCGTCCGCCGCGCTCCAGTACCAGTCGCCGAGCCGGGCCGCGTCCAGCGACAGGGCGAGCCGGTCGGCCGTCTCGCGGGCCGCGTCCAGCGCCGCCTCGGCGCGCTGCCGCGCCCGCCGCTGGGCCTCGCCGAGCACGGCGGTTCCCAGCCCGCTGAACAGGAACAGGCCGAACGCCAGGTGGTCGGCGAGGCCGGCGCCGAGCACCGACCCGTCGGGCGCGATGAACCACGCTTCCGTACCGACCCCGGTGAGGACGGTACACAGCACGGCCGGCCCGAACCCGGCCTCCCACGCGGTGTAGGTGACGGCCAGGAACGAGATGAGGTACGGGTACTTGGCGCCGAGCAGCGGGCCGAGGGCCTCGCGGGCGCCGAGCGAGAGCGCGGCGGCGGCGGCGGCCACGACGTACCCCTGCCACCGCGGCCGGCCCGGCGGCGCGGTCGGCACCGCCTCGGGCCGCTCGGCCGCGGCGGCGGTCAGGTCGAGCAACCGCGGCACCGCGGGCACCAGCGCCAGCACCGTCAGCCACGACACCACTGCCGTCACCGCCTTCACCACGCCCGACAGGTGGTAGACCGGGTGGTAGAAGATGACCGCCTCGACGAGGTGGTTGGTGCCGCAGGCGAGGATGAACACCGCGAACAGGACGAACAGCCCGGTGAACGGTAGCCCGCGCCGCCGGCGGGCGAAGTAGACCAACACCAGCGGGATGGACAGGTACGCGAGCCAGATGAGCACGTCGGAGACGACGTGGAGCGCGACCTCCCAGTCTTCCCAGGCGCCGCAATTCCGCCGAGGTACGAACCCGTCGGTGCCGGTGAGCCAGTCCATGCGCGCGCCGCCCCAGGGGTGGCCGTGGGCGAGCGGCCGGGTGGCACTTTTACAATGAACGGGTGACGGGGTGGAGGGGTGGGCGAAGAATGCCCACCCGTTGCGACGGGTGGGCTCGGCAACGGGTTACCGCGCCACGATGATTTCGGCCCGGTGCGCCGCCGCGGTCGGGAACAAGCGGAACTGCGGCCCGCTCCCGGCGACCGCCCCGCCGACCGCGGCCGCGATCGACACCAGGAGGGCGGCCAGCGCGCCCCACGACGCCGCGACCGCCACCTGCCCCGCCTTCTCGCGGTTCGCCGGGTCGGTCGCGGCGGCCCGCGCCCGCGCCGGGTCCAGGTTCGCCCGTGCCGCGTCGATGCTCGCCTGGCTCACCCCGGCGTCGCGCGCCAGCTCGTCCCACGAGCGCTGCTGCACGGTCGGGTTCGTCTGCGCCACCATCGTGCCGCCGAGCAGCGCGAAGTAGCCCGCCCGCACGCCCATGCCGACCATCATCATCGACGCCGCGGTTACCAGCGCCCAGGTCAGCACGCCGTAGATCACCGCCTCCGGCCGCGTCTCGCCGGCCGTCAGCTGGCTCGTCACCCAGCCGCCCAGGAACAGGGAGGCGGCGAGCGTGGCCACGGCCGCGACGATGCCCGCGACGCCGACCGTCTCGGCACGCAGATCCGCCTCGCGCAGGCTGACGCCGATGGCGGCGAACAGGAAGGTGAACACCAGGGCGGCGGACAGGGCGACGACCGCCCCGCCGAGCAGCGCCCCCCAGCAAACCCGGCTGCGGACGCCCGCGACGTCCGACAGTTGGACCGCGTCGCCGCGGTGGTCGGCGGTGTGCGACATGTGTGAACTCCTGGGAGAAACGACCCCCACCGAAGCGGCGGGCGGCCGGACCGATCGGGTGAATTGCATCGGTCGTGCCGGACAGGAGGGCGGGAGCTGCGAAGCCCGAAAATCGCGATCCGAGCCGGGGCCATCAGCACCCCGCTCGGATCGCGTTTTTCGGGCTTCGCAGCTCCCGCCCTAGACGGGGTCGATCATCCGGCCGCCGCCGCGGAAAGCGTCGGCGACGAACGACACCACGGCCAGCACCAGGAACACGAAGAACAGGACCTTCGCGGCGTCGAGCGACACGTCGGCGATGAGCCCGAACCCGAGCACGGCCGAGACGATCGCCACGATCAGGAAGGCCAGGGCCATACGGAGCATCGGAGTCCCTCCGGGTGTAGGTACAGCCGGTCGCGGCCGGGCTTACGGGTTCACCACTTCGACCCGCACCTCCAGGTTGGTCGGCGTCCCGGTCTGCGGGGTGCCGGTCACCTTGATGATGTGCTCGCCCTTCGGGGCGTCGGCGGCGGCCTTCACGGTCAGGGTGAAGCTCTTGTCGGCCGTCTCCACCTTCGTCTTGTCCACCCGCACGTCGATCTTCGGGCTCTGGCTGTCGGCCTTCAGCGACACCGGCTGCGTGAAGCTGCCGTCGCGGCTGACGTTCACCACCACCGTCTTTTCTTCGCCCGGCTTCAGGTTGGTGTCGCCGGCCGCGGTGGTGAGGCGGAACGTCTGCCCCGGGGCGCCGCCCTCGGGGCTCCGGTTGCAGGCGCTGCTGGCGATCGCGAACAGGCCGACGGTCAGGGCGGCCAGGGTACGGGTCATGGGTAAGGCTCCGGTTATGTGGACTCGACCGGGCTCCCGCGGCAGGCGGAAACGGCCCGGACGGATTGGGACTGAAGCAACGAGTGTGCCGGCGACGACGCCAAACCGGGGCAATCCGCTGCGCCCGCCCGCGCGGCCGGGTTCGCCTGCCGGCCGCGGAACGCCGGATGCACAACCGGCCGCCGGTCCACCGGAGGGGCGCGATGAGCAAGATGTGGCAGGTCGGGCGGGTGGCGCTGATCGTCGTCGGGGCGGTCGCCGTGGTCGGCGTCGCCCTGCGGGTCGGCGCCGGGTGGTACCTGCAATCCCCCGGCGGCCGGGCCGTCGTCGCCGAACGCCTCGGAGAGGCGATCGGGCTGCCGGTCGAGGTCCGCGAGCTGAGCGTCGGCCCGGTGTCGTCGTCAATCGCCTTCCGCGTGCTGGACCCGGCCCTGCCGAACTCGCCCGACGCCGAGGTGCTGGCCGTCGAGTCGGCGTCCGCGGACGTGTCCTTCTCGGAACTGCTGACCGGTCGCGTCCACCCGAAGGAAGTCCACCTCCGCGGCGTGACCGTGACGGTGCGGCTGGACGCGAACGGCAAGCTGCTGACGACGCTCCCCACGCTCCCGGAGGCGCAGGCGGCGGCCGGCGGGCCGCTGCCGCACGTCGTCGTGGAGCGCGCGAAGGTGACCGTGCGGCAGGAGGGGCGCCCGGCGTTCAGCGTGTCCGGGGTGTCGCTCCGAGCCGGCGACGACGGCGGCAAGGTGGTGCTGTCCGGCGGCGCCGACGACCCCGCGTGGGGCAAGTGGAAGCTGTCCGGCGAGGTGGACCGGGGCAGCGAGACCGGCTGGGCCGACCTGGCCGCCGACGACGCGCCGCTTGCGCCGGACCTGCTGCGGTCGCTGCCGTTCGTGCCGCGCGAGGTGTGGGACAACGCCCAGCCCGCCGGCCGCGGCAAGGCGACCGTTCACGTGAGTGTCGGGGCCGCGCCGGCGCGAGCGGTCGGGTACGACGTGCGGGTTCAGCCGACGAGCGCGACTCTGGCCCTGCCGGCGGCCGAGGTCACGATCCAGGACGTGCAGGGCGTGCTGATAGTCCGCGACGGCAAGGTCACGGTCGGCGGCCGCGACGGCCGGCCGCAGGCCACGGGGAAGCTGGCCGGCGGCGTGGTGAAGGCGGCGGCGACGTACGACTTCGCCCCGGAGCCGTCGGTGGCCGACCCGATCGCCGTGGAGGTGGACCGGCTGGCGGTGAAGGACCTGCCCGCGAAGTGGGGGCTGAAGAACCTCGGCGGCGGCCTGCCGGGCAAGCTCAGTTTGGAGAGCGGCTTCCTGAGCGGCTCGGCGACGCTGAAACTGGTCGTGCCGGCCGGCGGCGAAGCGCAGGTGTACGGCGGCGGGTCGGGGACGGTGGCGCTGCCGAACTTCCTCGGCGGCAAGGGCCGCATCGGCGTGACGCTCGGCGGAGACGGCAGGCGGCTAAACTTCCACCTCGGCGAGGCGACGGTCGCGCCGCCCGAGAAGACGGGGGTACCGGACGGGGCGCAGTCGAACGCGGCTCCGCAGTTCGTGGTTCCGCCCGCGACCAAGGCCGAGTTCGAACGCCTCCTCCTCGCCGCGACGCTCCTGCAGCCGCCCGACAAGAAGCGCGCCGACCAGACGCCCGTCGAGGCCACGCTGTCGCTGCGCGACATCGACGTCGCCCAGCTCGTCGAGCAGCTCGAACTCAAAATCCCCTACAAGCTCGGCGGCAAGGTCACGCTCCGGGCCAAGCTCGCCGTGCCGCTCGGCGAGGTCACGACGGCCGCGTCGTACAAGCTGTCCGGCACGCTCACCTCGCCCGAGTTGCGGTTCGAGGGGCTGACGGTGCAGGACGCCGCGGCCGACCTGCACTACCAGAACGGCGTCCTCACGCTTTCCGAGCTGCGCGGCAAGGTGCCGCACGCCGGCGGCGCGCCCGGCGAGTTCCGCGGCACCGCGAAGGCCGCCATCGACCCGGCCGGCGACGCCACCGCGAAGCTCACCCTCACGAAGCTGCCGCTCGGCCCCGTCCTCGCCGCCCTCCCCGACCTCGGCGTCGGCGGCGCCGGCGTGGTGACCGGCGAGGCCGAGTTCAGAGCGCCCTTCGACAAGCTGCAAGACCCCGCCACCTGGGCCGCGTCGGCGAAGCTCGCGAGCGACGAACTGACCCTGGCCGGCCGCACCGCCCGCGCCGTTTCCTTCGCCGCGAAGGTCGACAAGGGAACGCTCACGCTCACCGACGGCGCCGCGACCATCGAGGGCATCCCCGTCACGGCCGCGGGCACGCTCGGCCTCACGGGGGAGTTGAAGCTCGACGCCGCCGTGAAGGCCGCCGGCGCCAGCGTGACCGACCTGCGAAAGCTCGTCCCCGAACTGAAGCTGCCGGTGCCCGTCGAGGGCACGCTGACCGCCGACGCCCGCCTGACCGGCACGCTGTCGCCCGTCGCGGTTCGCGCCGCCGGCCGGGTCACCGCGGCCGACCTGACGCTGAACAAGACCGCGGCCAACCACCTCGACGTGCGCTGGGAGTTCGACCCCGACCGCCTCCGCGTCACGCAGCTGACGGCGCAGGTGTTCGGCGGCTCGGTGGACGGCAAGCTCGACTACCCGCTGAAGCCCGACCGCGGCGGCTCGTTCGACCTCGGGTTCAAGGACTTCGACGCCGCCCAGGCCGGAGCCTTCGTGCCGGACTTCCCCGTCCGCCTGAGCGGCGCCGTCACCGGGAAGGTCGCCGGCACCATCCCGCCGGCAAAGGACGGCCCGTGCGTCGGCAACCTCGACGTGGACCTCACCGCCCCGAAGCTGAGGGTGCAGGGCTTCCCCGCCGAGAAGCTCGTGGGCAAGGCGTCGGTCCGCGGCGGGGCGATCGAGTACTCGCTGGAGGGGCACAGCCTCGGCGGCACGTTCGAGGTGAAGGGCCGCTACCCCGGCGGGAAGGAGGAGCCCAAAGGCCCGCGCGGGTCGGCCCGGCTGAGCAACCTCGACCTGTCGCGCCTCGCCGGGGCGCTCGGGGCCGACGCGCTGCGGCCGCTCCAGGGCCGCGTGGACGCGACGTTCGACTACGCCAACGACCTGTCGGCCGGCTCCGGCCGCGTCGGCGTGCGCGGCCTCCGCTGGGGCGCCGAGGCCACCGCCGACGACATCGACGCGGTGCTGCTGTTGAACGACGGCACCCTGGAGCTGCGCGACCTGCGCGGGTACATGGCCGGCGGCGTGCTGCGCGGCCGGGCGCGGGTGAACGTGGACGAGCCCGGCCGCAACTTCGTGTCGCTGACGCTCGACCGCGCGAACGCCGCGCGGCTGCTGGCGCCGTTCGGCGAAGGCGGCGCGGCGCTCGACGGGAGCGTGTCGCTTGTCGTCCGCGGCAGCTTCGGCCGGGCGTCGCGGTTGACCGGCAGCGTGACGCTCGACCGCGGCACCGTCGGCGGCGCCGGCGTGGTCGGGCTGCGGGTGCCGTTCGAGGTGACGGCCGGGGCCGCCGGCGGCCGCCTGACCGTCCGCGAAGCGACCGCCCTGGCGGGCAGCGGCCGCACCACCGGCGCCGTCACCGTGGACTGGGGCGTCGGCCCCGGCGTGCAGGTGAACGGCCGGGTGCAGCTGCTCGACGTGCCCGTCCGCGCCCTGGCCCCGGGCCTCGGCGACAACGCCTTCGTCGGCAGCGGCAAGCTCACGGGGCGGTTCGACGTGTCGGGGGAGAACGTGCGCTCGGCCGCCGACCTGCGGGGCACCCTAGTCGGCGTGCTGAACGGCACGTCGGCGCAGGAGATCCCGCTGCTGCGGCAGGCGGTGCCGTACCTGAACCCCATCGGCGCCAACCGCGCCTTCCAGACCGGCGACGTGCGTGCGACGCTGGCCGGCGGCGTGCTCCGGGTGCAGCGGCTGGCGCTGGCCAACCCGACGACGCAGCTGTTCGCCGACGGGACTGTCACGCTGTCGAACGGCCGGCTCGACCTGGACGTGGTGGCGCACACGGGCCAGATCGGCCCCGACGTGCGCGGCCTGCGGCTGCTCGGCCTGCGGATCCCGACGATCGGCCCGGTGCCGGTCGGCGTGATCCGCGACGTGACGGACTTCCTGTCGAACCAGACGGTGCGGCTGACGATCACCGGGACGACGGCGAACCCGGTGGTGCGGGTGAACACCGGGGCGCTGCTGCGCGACGAGGCGGTGCGGTTCTTCCTGACGCGCTACGTGCTGCCCGCGGAGCTGGGCGGCGGGGCGGTGCTGCGGACCGACCGGTGACGCCCCGGGCGGGCTACCACCCGAGTGCGCCGCGGAGTTGCTCTAGCCCCCCGGCGACGGCGGCGTCGGCGGACGGGTAGTTCCCCTTGCCGTCGTCAACGCGGCGGCCGTTCACCGACTGCACGACGTAGCAGGTGTACGCGGCCCCGGCGGGGCGCACTTCGAGCTTGTACTGCGGGGCGCCGCCGAGCGTCACGAACGTGACGAAGGTCTGCGCCCCCGGCTGGAGCACCCCGCCGCGCTTCGCCAGCCAATCGGGAAGTTGCATCGTCGCTCCTGTGCGTCCGTCGAGCGGTGTCGTCCGCGTCGTGACAGAATACAGTTTCGTCGGTGAATGATTGGGCCGGATCGGACGACCGCGGCAAGCCCGATCACACCTCCGCTTGCCGCCAGGAGGGACGTGGTACTCCGCGGAGCGGCGGCCGAGCCGTTCCCCTGCAGTGTGGGGGAACCAGGGCCACGTGCTGATCCGCGGCGAGTGAGCGCGGAGCCGTCAGGCACCATTGCTATCGGCCGCTCGCACTACGCCGCTTGACGGCCCGACTTCGCACTACTTCCATCACTTCCCGCCCCCGCCGCTCCTCGCCCGGCTTGAGATAACAGCGGTGCCAGTCGAGTTCGTATTTGATGCTCGCGTGGAAGACCGCCTTGTGGAACCGACGCAGCGCCTCGGCGATCGATTCGCCCTCGCGCACCTCAACTCGAACTCCCATCTCATGCGTCTTCGCGGCTGACGCGGCGCCGGTTGAAAAAAGCCTTCTCGCCCCGGATGGGGCGTTCCCAACCGCGAAGATATACCCGCGAGTGGCGTCCTGGGAAGTCCCTGTCACCAGAATCGTGTGGTGTCGGTGCGCAATCATTCGGGGCGACTCGGCTCGCCCGCGCGCTCACCCCGCGGGGTACGGCACGTCGTAGGTGCAGTTCACGTCGGGGTCGCGGAGCGTCAGCGACGAGCCGTCCGGCCACGTCACCGTCACCCGCTCCACGGCTGGGCCCGCGGCGCGCCCGAAATGCGCCACCGGCTCGTGCGCCCCGCCGTCGATCACCCGCAGCACGTCGCGGCCGCCCACCCGCGCCCGCACACTCGCCCCCCGCGCCGGCGCCCCGAACCGCGTCCGCGGCACCAGCCGCAGCCACCCGCCCGCGGCCCGGGCGCGGAACACGCCCACGCCCGCCGGCCCCGCCAGCAGCAGTTCCGGCACGCCGTCGTGGTTCACGTCGGCCACCACCGCCGAGGTCGCGGCGAAGTCGGCCGCGGCGCCGGCGTCGAGCTTCACCAGTGACAACCCGTTGTCGTCGGGAAGGAGGCGGAACAGCCGGTTCGGCTCGCCGTCCTGTAGGGCGAATAGCTCCTCGTAGCCGTCGTTGTCGAGGTCGGCGACGACCACGCCGCGGCCGGCCGACGGCAGCGCGAACGCCGGGCTCGTGCGGTCGCGCCAGCGGCCGTCCGGCCCCGGCGCGGCCAGCCGGTGCGGGCCGTCCCAGTTCGCCCAGCACAGCCCCGCGGCGCCGCCCACGTCCACCATGGCGCAGCCGCGGGCGTGCTCGTCGGCGTCGGCCAGGCCGTCGGCGGCGGCGTCGAATGTGCCGTCGCCGCGGCCGCGGAAGAACAGGTTCGCGCCGCCCTCGGCCGTCACGAACACGTCGGCCGCGGGGCCGAGCAGCGGGCCGGCGACGACGCCGCGCGCCGCCACGACGTGCGCGAGCGCCAGCGGCGGGGCCAGGTCGGCGAGGCGGCCGTCGCGGCCGCGTTCGAGGAGCCGCAGCGGCCACGTGTCGGAGCCCACCAGGAAGCCGAAGCGGCCGTCGCCGCGCCGGTCGAGCGCCGCCGCGACCCGGCCGGCGGGGCCGCGCGCGGGTCGATTCAACGGGTCGGCGAGCAGGTCGCGCCAGCCGTCGGGGCAGAGCTTCAGCAGCGCGTCGGCGCGGCCGCCGGGGAGCGGCACGTACAGCTCCTCGGCGCCGTCGCCGTCGTGGTCGCCGGCCGCGAGCATGCCCACGGCGCCGACGACCGGCCCGACGGGGGCCGCGGGGCGGAGGGCGGAGCCGGTCCAGCGGTAGGTTTGTAGCGGGCCGGCGGGAGAAATGACGAGCACTTCGACCTGCCCGTCGCCGTCCACGTCGGCGGCGGCGAGCCCGGCGGCGGGGCCGGGCGGGGCGAGGTCGGGGTGGGCCGCGAGCATCGGGGCTACGGGCCGTTGCTGGTGTGCGTCGAGCGGGCGGCCACGATGTCGGACAGCTTCACCGTCGCCGACGACTGTCCCGACGGCCGGCGGTACGACACGAACGTGTAATCCGGGTCGGTGTCGCTCGGCAGCACGTGGGTGGAGCCGGCCTGCACCTCGGGCGTGATCGAGTTGTTCGACGAGCGGACCAACCACCGGCTCGACGGCGGCAACGAGTACAGCTTCAGGGTGCGGGTGTCGGGGTTGTAGTCGATCTTCTCGGCGACGGGCGGCGGCAGCTCGCGCATCGTGGGCCGGGCCGCGTCGTCCTCGGGCGGCGGGCCGCCGCAGCCGACGAGCGCGACCGCGGCGAGCAACAGGGGCGGGACCGAACGGGTCGTCCGTAACGCCGTCATGGCCGGTCTCCTGGCCGGGGGGAGAGGGGGTGCGAGTACCGGGGGGCGAGCGAGCCCGGTGCTGACGTGCCTTGAGTTTAGCACCACCGGCCCCGCCGCGACACCCGAATTCCCCCGCCGCTTCACCGCGGCAACGCCCGCAACAGCGCCTCGTCGTCGCGCGGCAAGCCCCACACGGTGACGGCGAACGCCAGCGGGCCGGCGTCACCGGGGAGGCGCAACACGGCGTTCCAGCCGCCGCCGGCGCGCGGCACCAACCGCCACTCGGCGCCGGCGGGCGCGTCGGTGATTCCCAGTACCACGGCCCGGTCGCCGTCGGCGGGGAGCACGAGCCGCGCGGCGGCCGGTACCTTCACCTCCACGGCCTTCCAGTCCAGGCTCAGTGCCGCGCCGTCGGCCCCGACCGCACGCGGCTCGCGGGTGGCGACGCCGGCCAGTAGCCACGGCTGGTAGCCGCCCGGCCGCTCGATTGCGAATCGCCGCTCCAGCCCGGCGCCGACACCGCTGGTCAGCGGGACGGGCGTCTCGGCGACCTTCAGTTCGACGCCCTTCGGCCCTTCGGCGAGGGCGTAGCGGAACGTGGGCCGGCCGGCCTTGTCGAGCGAGAAGCCGTCGTAGCGCACGGCGACGGGGCCGTCGTAGATTCGCGCCGGCTCCAGTGGGTACGGGGCGCCGAAGGCGGGGTGGTTGGCGCGGGCGGCGAAGTCGGGCGGCACGGCGGGGTTGGCGGTGAGCCCCCACGGGTGGCCGGGCGGGGCGAGCCAGAACTTCGGCCCGAGCACCTTCGCCGGGTTTCCGCCGCGGTTGTTCCACACCGGCGAGGCGTCGAGGAAGTTGCCGGCCCAGGCGTAGGCGAGGCGGGCCTGGTCGGCGCCGAAGGCCACCGACACGCCGCCGGGGTAGCCGACGGTGATGCTCTTGGTGCCGGCGTCGGGCAGGAACGTGCGGACGATCTCGGGCCGGTCCTTCACCACCACGATGAGCCCCTTCGGCGGCTCCATCCCTTCGGGAAGCGGCAGCCCCTGCCCGAGCGACAGGTACGCCCACACCGATTCGGCTTGCAGCTTCGCGTTCCCGCCGTGGACGGTGGCGAGGAGCGACTTCCCGTCCACGAACGCCTGCGGCATCTTGGTGCCGGGGCTCATCCGCAGCGGCTGGTGGAGCCAGCGCTCGTACCAGTCGAAGCGGACGCGCTGGTTGATGGTGGCCAGGTCGGGGCCGCGGGTGCCGGTGTTCGGGATGCCGGCGATGTCGTGGCACGAGATGCAACCCATGCCGGCCTTGCCCACGATCTGCCGGCCGGCGGCGATCTTCTCGGCGCTCAGCGCCACGCTATCGACCGCGTCCGACGGCACGGTGCCTTCGGTGAGCGCGAGCGTGTCGGGGAGCTTGCCGACGTTGGCGTCGCCGTACTGCGGCATCCGCAGCTGCATCCACGGGCGGACTCGCTGCCCCTGGAGCAGCACGCCGCGTAGCCAGCTGGTCCGCGCCTTGTGGCCGACGCCGGTGAGCACCGGCGGCCGCACGTCGTCGGCGTTCTCGGCCTTCTCCATCGAGCGGATGAGTTCCGACAGCTCGACCGGGATGCCGCCCTCGCCGTCGCGGCTGTGGCAGTTCAGGCAGTTGAACCGCCGCAGGCTGACCCGCGCGGCGTGGCTCGGGGCCGGCGACCCGGCGCCGACGAGGCCGTCCTTCACGAAGGCACCCAGGTCGCGGGCCTCGGCGGGTTCGAGCTTGTAGACGGGGGTGCCGGGCGCGGCCGCGGTCGAGAGGCAGCCCTTGCCGAGCCCTGCGGCCTTCACCTTCTCCAGACTCGGGAACGCGGCCGCAGGTTCGATCGCCTTCCCACCCGACTGAATAGCGTGACAGTTGACACAGCCCCGCGTGACCAGGACTTCGCGGCCGAGTTCGAGCCACTCGCCGTCGGTCTTCACGACCCCGGCTGGCGGCGCGGGCATCTCGGTGACCACGGCGTCGTCCACGACGCGGCACAGGTAGCGGGCGATGTCCTGGGCTTCCTGGCCGCTGAGGGCCATGTGCGGCATCCGGCCCGACGGGTTGACTGGGACGGGGTTCTGGAGGTAGGCGGCGAGCGTCTCGGGGGTGAACTTGCTGCCGAGCGCGCCGAGCGCGTACTTGCCCGCCGGGCCGCTCGTGCCGAGCCCGTACACGTAGTCCGCGGGTTGCAGCGGCTCCTTCTCTTCCTCGTCGTTGCGGGCTTCCTTCTTCTGCAGCGCGGGCGGGTGGCAGGTGGCGCAGCCGGTGACGTGGAACAGGACGCGGCCCTTCTCCATGCTCGCCTTGTAGCTGCCGTCGAGCGGGTTTGCCTTGGTCGGGGCGAGCGCCTTGCCGGACAGCGACACGAGGTAGCGGACCACCGCGTGCCGCTCGACGGCCCCCTCGGGCGTGTCGGGGAACATCTTGGGCATGGCCGTGTCCGGCCGGTGCTTCGCGGGGTCGGCGAGCCAGCTGTCGAGCCAGCCTGCGTGGGCGCGCTTGCCGACGTTGGTCAGGTCCGGCGCCGGCCGGTCGGCGAGGCCCTTCGCCATGAGGTCATTCGCGGCCGGCTTGTGGCAACGGACGCACGCCAGCTCCTCGAAGCGGAAGCGGCCGTGTTCGAGGGCGAGGTCGGCGGCGAGCGCCGCGGGCCGGTCTTTCGCCAGGTGGCCGAGAAACTGGTGGGCGATCGGCTCGCGGACGAAGCCGGGGCCTTCCCAGAACAGGTCGAGCCGCCCGGCGCCGGCCTTCGGGGCGACGAACACGACGGAGATCGGCTGGACGCCGCCGGGCAGGTCGAGCGGCGCCCCGTCCACGGTCTTGACGGCAGCATCTTCGAACGCGGCGAAGGCCATCCGCCCGCCGACAGTGACGGCCACCTTGCCGGCGACCGTTGCCGAGAACCGGTACTTCCCCGCCCGCGTGACGTTGACGAACCCGGTCCAGGTGGCGGTGTCCAGCCCCTTCTGCCGCGGGTGGACGGCCTCGCCGGCGGCGAGCGACACGGCGGGCGCCGGGTCGAGGCGGACCAGCGACTGGCCGGCGGCGTCCTTATAGGTGGCGACGAGGCCGGGCTTCAGATCGGACGGCTCGACGGCGCGGGCGGCGGGGGCGAGAGCCAACAGCGCGGCGGCGGCCAGGACGCGACGGGTCATCGGGAGACAGCCCGGGACGAGGGGGCGGGGTGGGAGGAGTTGATTATCCTAACCCCGCGGGCGGACGCAAGAGGCGTCACCGGTTCCCGCTTGCGTCCGCACCCACCACATGGTCTGCTTTTCGTGCCCTCCCCGGAGCCTTCCCTCATGCGACTTCTCCCCGCCGCCCTGCTACTCACGCTGCTCCCGACGCCGGCGTTCGCGCAGCCGAAGGTCGATCCCTACGACCAGTCCGGCGTGCCGATCGAGGTCGAGCCGCCGGCCGACTTCAAGGGGAAGCGGGTCCTGCTCGTCGCCGGCCGGCCGAGCCACGGCCCCGGCGACCACGAGTTCTTCGCCGGCTGCGCCGTCCTGATGAACCTCCTGAAGCAGACGCCGGGCGTGTTCCCCATCCTGGCGAAGGACGGCTGGCCGAAGAACGAGAAGCTGCTCGACACGGCCGACTGCCTGGTCTTCTACATGGACGGCCGCGGTGGCCACCCGGTGGTGCAGGGGAACCACATGGACCTGATCCAGAAGCAGATCGACCGCGGCTGCGGGTGGGTGAACCTCCACTACGCCGTGGACTACCTGCCGCAGCACGGCAAGCGCGTGATCGGCTGGATGGGCGGGTACTACGAGCCGGACTACTCGATCAACCCGCACTGGGACGCCGAGGTGCGGTCGCTGCCGACGCACCCGATCACCCGCGGGGTTCGCCCGTTCACGCTGCGCGACGAGTGGTACTACGGGATGCGCTTCCCCGAGGACACCAAGGGGCTGACGCCGATCCTGCAAGCCGTGCCGCCGGACAACACGCGGAACACCGCGTACACGAAGGGCCGCAAGGGGCAGATCGAGACGATGGCGTGGGCCTACGACCGGGCCGACGGCGGCCGCGGGTTCGGCTTCACCGGCGGCCACTTCCACCGCAACTGGGCCGACGCCGACTTCCGCCGGCTGGTGGTGAACGCGGTACTGTGGTGCGCGAAGGCGGAGGTGCCGGCCGGCGGCGCCCCGGTGGCGTTCGACGCGGCCGACCTGAACCGCAACCTGGACCGCAAGGGGAAGGGCGAGTTCCGCCCGATCCTGCCGCCGGCGCGGAAGGACTGAGCACGACGCGGGCGGCCCGCTCATTCGGGTCGCCCGCCATATACCATCCGCACCTCTCCCGCCTTCCAGACTCGCTCCCCGGACCCGCGCATGATCGCCCCCGGCCCCGCCGCCGACGGCCCCACCCCGCCCCCGCCGCCGGAACGCCCGCTGCCGCCGACGCCGCTGACGTGGCGCCTCGGCCTCGTCGCCTTCGCTGCCGCCGTCGGCCTCGGCGTCTATGCGGTCCACGGCCAACTGCCCGAAAACGCCCGCCCCCGCGTCCAGGCCGCGGCCGGCATCGTGTGCTTCCTCGCGGTCGCGGCGGCGGCGTCGAAGAGTCTGCCGTCGGTGAGCCTCAAGACGCTCCTGTGGGGCGTCGGGCTGCAGTTCGCGCTGGCCGTCGCGGTCATTCATTTCGAGTGGGTGCGGCTCGTGTTCGAGGTCGTCGGCACCGGCATCAAGCACCTGGTGACCGCCGCCGACAAGGGGGCCGAGTTCGTGTTCGGGGGGCTGGCGAAGTACGACGGCCCGGCCGGGTTCGTGTTCGCGTTCAAGGCGCTGCCGCCGATCATCTTCGTGTCGTCGTTCTTCAGCGTGCTGTACTACCTCGGCGTGTTGCAGGTGCTGGTGCGGCTGATGGCCCGCGCCATGATGTACCTGATGGGCACGAGCGGCGCCGAGACGCTGAGCGTGTCGGCGAACGTGTTCATGGGGCAGACCGAGGCGCCGCTGATCGTCAAGCCGTTCGTCCCGCGGATGACCCGCAGCGAGTTGCTGGCGCTCATGGGCAGCGGCATGGCGCACATCTCGGGCGGCATGATGGCGGTGTACATCAGCTACGGCGCCGACCCGGTGAGCATCCTCACCACCTGCGTCATGGCCTGCCCGTGCAGCCTGTACCTCACGAAGCTCGTCATGCCGGAAGCCGGCACGCCCGAGACCGCCGGCGCCGCCCCGATCCACGTCGAGACGCCGTACGTCAACGCCATCGACGCCGCCGCCGCGGGCGTGAAGGACGGCCTGATGCTGGCGCTGAACGTGGCCGCGATGCTCATCGGCTTCCTGGCGTTCATCGCCCTGTTCGACGCGATCCTCGGCGGCGTCCGGCCGGGACTGACGCTGGAGAGCGTCTTCGGCAGTCTGTTCGCGCCGGTCGCATTCCTGCTCGGCGTCGATCCGGCCGAGTGCGACAAGGTCGGCAGCCTGCTCGGCATCAAGCTCGCGGCCAACGAGCACGTCGCGTTTCTGAAGCTCAAGGGGTGGACGGCGACGGGCGAGGTGCTGCTGTCGGAGCGGTCGCGGATTCTGGCGGTGTACGCACTGACGGGGTTCGCCAACTTCGCGTCGGTCGGCATCCAGCTCGGGGGCATCGGCGCCATCGCGCCCGGCCGCCGCGCCGACCTGGCGCGGCTGGGGATGACGGCGCTGTTCGTCGGCTTCCTGGCGACGCTCATCAACGCGTCCGTCGCCGGGCTGCTCATGTAGCCGCTGGCGGCAGCTACGGGAGGCCGACCAGTTCGACCTCGAACACGAGGGTGCTGTTCGGCGGGATGCCGGGCTTCGGTTGCGACCCGTAGGCCAGATCCGGCGGGATGACCAGCTTCCGCACGCCGCCGACCTTCATTCCCGGGATGCCGCGCTGCCAGCCGGCCACGACCTCGTTCAGGGAGAAGTCGATCGGGGCGCCGCGGGCCACGCTCGAATCGAAGACCTTGCCGTTCGTCAGCCAGCCGGTGTAGTGGGCGAGCACGGTCGCCCCGGGCCGGCACTCGGCCCCGCTGCCGACCTTCAGGTCGCGGACCTTCAGCCCGCCGCCGACGTCCTTCAGGGCGGCGTCCTCGGCCCCGGGGGCGGTGCCGTCCGAGAGCTTCTCCGGCCCCGCACGGCCGCCGCCGTTCTCGCCGCCCTTGCCGGCGTCGTCCGGCGGGGCGAACGCGAGTAGCTCGACCTCGAAGATCAGCACGGCGTTCTTGGTCACCTTGCTCCCGGGCGGCGGGTTGGCGCCGTACGCCATCTCCGGGGCGATCACCAGCTTCCGGACGCCGCCCTTCCGCATCCCGGGGATCCCCTTCTGCCACCCGGCCACGACGCGGTTCAGGTCGAACTCGGCCGGCTTGCCGCGGTCCTTGCTGGAGTCGAACACGGTGCCGTCGAGGAGCCAGCCGGTGTAGTGGGCCTTCACCTTCGCCCCGGGCGGGCACAGGTCGCCGGTGCCGGTCTTCAGATCGCGCACCTGCACGCCGGTGGCGATTTCCTTGAGGTTCGGGTCCGGCGCGGTCACGTCGGAGCCGTCGGACATGGTCGTGCTGCCGCCGAACGCGACCACCCCGACCACGACGGCCGCGACCAGCCCGACGCCGATGAGCGGCACGACGTAGGGCGGCCACGGCTTGCCGGGGGCGGGGGCGGGGGCGGACATCGGCGACTCTCCTTCGGCGGGTGCGGGGTGTTGTACGGAGGGGGTACCGCCGGGCGAGACGGTGCCGCCGCCGCCCCGGCGGGCTAAAGCAACACCAGCCCCCGGAGCCCGCCAGTGGACCTGCCGCCGCCGCCCTGGTTCGCCGAGCTGTTCCCGCAGCTGCTGGCCGGCCGCGCCCTCCCCGGCGGCCGCGTCACCGAGGCGGTCCGCGACCTCGTCGCCGGCCGCGTGGACGACGCCCGCGCGGCTGCCTTCCTGACGGCCCTGCGGATGAAGGGCGAGGCGGCCGGCGAAATTGCCGCCGCGGCACTCGTGTTGCGGGAGCAGATGGTGCGGCTGGTGCCGGTGTCCGGCCACGTCCTTGACACCTGCGGCACCGGCGGCGACGACAGCGGGTCGTTCAACATCAGCACCGCGGCGGCACTCGTGGCCTGCGCCGCGGGCGTGCCGGTGGTGAAGCACGGCAACCGCGCCGTGTCGAGCCGGTCCGGCAGCGCCGACGTGCTGCGGGAGCTTGGCGTGCCGGTCGAGGCGGGCGCCGACTGGGCGCAAAAGTGCCTGGACCGCATCGGCTTCGCGTTCTGCTACGCCCCGCACTTCCACCACGGCATGGCGCACGTGGCGGCCCTGCGGCGGAAGCTCGGCGTGCGGACGCTGTTCAACCTCCTCGGCCCGCTCGCCAACCCGGCCGACGCCCCGTACCAGCTGCTCGGCGTCGGCAAGCCGGAACTGCTCGACCCGCTCGCCGGCGCCATCGCCGAGCTCGGCACCCGGCAGGCCGTGCTGGTGTGCAGCCGCGACGGGCTGGACGAAGTCAGCCTGGCGGCGCCGACGATGGTGCGGGTGGTCCGCGGCAAGGAGTACGAGGCCCGCGAGTGGGAGCCGGCCGAGTTCGGCCTGGGGGTGGTGCCGCTGAGCGCGATCGTGGCCGACGGCCCGGCCGCCAGCGCCGCGGTGATCCGCCGGGTGCTCGCCGACGAGGACATCCCCGCACGGCGGATCGTGCTGGCGAACGCGGCCGCGGCGCTGTGGGCGGCCGAGGCCGTGCCGACGCTCCGGGCCGGGGTGGACAAGGCCGCCGCGGCCCTGGCCGCCGGCACCCCGCGGGGGCTCCTGGAACAGCTGACGCGGCCCAACTGACCCGCCGCTCGCGGCGGTGCACCCTCGCCCGGGAGGAGCCTCCTGTGCCCCGCAAAATCGTCCTCGTCGCCGACCCCGGCATCGACACCGCCTTCGCAGTCGCGTTGGCTCTGGCCGACCCCAGCCTCGAAGTCGTCGGCCTCCTCCCGACCGCCGGCAACGTCTCCGCGGAACAGGCCACGGCCAACGTCCACACGCTGATCGACGTGCTCGACCCGCCGAGGTGGCCGAAGCTGGCCGCGGCGCTGCCGGCGATGTTCGACGCCGACGGCCTCGCCCTCCACGGCCCCGGCGGGCTCGGCGGCGTGAACTTCCCCACGGCCACGCGGCACGCCCTCCACCCGGCCGACAAGGTGCTGGTGGAACTGGCCCACGAGCACCCGCGCGAGGTCACGCTGGTGTGCCTCGGGCCGCTCACCACGCTCGCCGCCGCCCTCGACCGCGACCCCACGCTCCCGGCAGTGCTCAGCGAGACGGTCGTCGTCGGCGGGTCGTGGAAGGTGCCGGGGAACGCCGGGCCGGGGTCCGAGTTCCACTTCGCGCTCGACCCGGACGCCGCCCGCCGGGTGCTCCACGCCGAACTCAACCCGCTGCTGCTGCCGCTCGACGCGACGCGGAAGCTGGTGTTCTCGCCGTCCGACCTGCTCGACCTGCCGAACCCGGACTCGCGGACGTGCCAGTTCCTGCGGCAAATCGTCCCCTACGGCATCCGGGCGAGCTCGGCCCTGTACGGCATCGAGGGCTACCACCTGAAGGACGTTCTGGGCGTGGCGGCGGTGGCGCTGCCCGGGGTGGTGACGGCCGACCCCCGGCACGCCGACGTGGAGGTCCGCGGCGAGCTGACCCGCGGCATGTTGGTGGTGGACGTGCGGCCGAAGCCCGCCGGCCCGCCGACCGCCCGGGTGGCCACCGACGTGTCGGTCGGCGAGGTGCGGCAGTACATCGAGCGGACGCTGAAGGCGGCGCCGTGATTCGGCCGGAATCCGGTACAATCCTTCTCTGACCGCGGCGAATCCCCCCGGACGCCTCTCTCCGCGCGGAGCCGGCCCGATGTACGTCCTCATGCAGTGCGTCGCCGAGGCCGTCGTGGCGAAGGGCGTCCGCGGGCTGGCCGAGCTGGTCCCGGGCGGCGGGTTCCTCTACGACGTGGCCAACGAGGCCCACCGCCGCCTCCGCGACCGCAAGCGCTCGGACCAAATTCGGGAAGAAGTGGTCGCCATCGCCGCCGCCGGCATCGACGAGGTGCGGCAGGCCGCCGAGCAGATCGTGCAGGAGGTGGCCAAGAACGCGGCTCCGGCGGACAAGGCGGCGCTGGAGTTGTACCTGACGCAGGTCCCCGGCGCCGTCCGCGCCTCGTTCCGCCGGGCCGAAGACCCGTCCGGCCGGTCCGTGCCCGACCAGTTCGCCCTGAACGACGGCGCCGACCTCGCCCGCCGCCTGCCGTCGAAGCTGCCGAAGTTTCGCCCCGGCGACCCGCTCGCCGGGCGGCCGGGGTGGATTCTCGGCGAGCTGCTCGGCAGCGGCGGGTTCGGCGAGGTGTGGCTCGCGAAGAACCCGTCGCTGGCGGCGCTCAAGGGGGCGGTGAAGTTCGGCACCGACCCGCAGGCCCGCGAGCGGCTGCTGCGGCACGAGGGCGGGCTGGTCAGCCGGGTGATGGAGGAGGGCCGCCACCCCAACATCGTGCCGCTCCTCGACGCCTACCTCGAAGGCGACACCCCGTGGCTGATGTACGAGTACGTCAGCGGCGGCGAGCTCGGCTCCCTCATCGGCGCCTGGCAGGCCGCGCCCCCGGGTGATCGCGCGTCCAAGACCGTCGCGGCGCTGCGGACCCTGGCCGCCGCCGTCGGCCACTTCCACCGGTTGCGGCCGCCGCTGGTCCACCGCGACCTGAAGCCGGCGAACATCCTGGTCCGCGGCACCGCCGCGAACCCGCAGTTGCTCGTCGCCGACTTCGGCATCGGCGGCGTCGCCGCGGACGCGGCCCTCGCCGCGGAGGCGACGCGGCGGTCGAGCGGCTACCTGGGGTCGCAGCTGTGGGGTTCGCACACGCCGCTGTACGCCAGCCCGCAGCAGCAGCGCGGCGAGAAGCCCGACCCGCGCGACGACGTTCACGCGCTGGGCGTGATCGGCTACCAGATGCTGACCGGCAAGCTCGACACCGCCCCCGGCGCCGACTTCGCCCGCACGCTGAAGCGGCTCAACGTGCCCGAGCCGCTGATCGACCTACTCGGCGACTGCGCCGCCCACGACCCGACGCACCGGCCGAAGGACGCGGCCGAGCTCGCCGACCGGCTGGCGAAGCTGGACGCGCCCGGCGCCGCGGCGCCGCCGGCGGAGGGGCCGCAGATCGTGGCCTGCCCGACGTGCGGCGTGTCGCTCCGGTTCCGGGCCGGGGCGACGGCGCTCCGCTGCACCCGCTGCGGCACCGTGTTCAACCCGTCGGCCACGGCCGCGCCGCCGAAGGTGGCCGTCGTCGAGGCGGTCGTCGCGTCGCCGCCCCCGCCGCCGCCGCCGGCGACGAAGCGGCCGGTGGTGACCGTGCGCCGCGACCGCGACGCCGACCGCCCGCGCCGCCGCGACGCCGACCGCGACCGCCGCCCGGAGCGGGAGGAGCGCGACGGCCCGAGCGTGAAGGCGTGGCTGATCGCCGGCGGCGGCGTGGTGGCGTCGCTCCTCGTCATCCTGGTGGTCGTGCTGGCCACCGGCCGCGACCGCACCACGGCGCAGGTCACCCCGCCGGACCAGCCCCCGACCCCGACCCCGACGCCGGGCCCCGCGCCGGTGCCGACCCCGACGCCGACCCCGCGGCCGACGCCGTTCGTGCCCAACCTGACCCCGCCGGTCGTGCCGATCGTCGCGGACCCGACGCCGCGGCCGATCAAGAACAAGAAGGGGCAGGACGACCAGTTCCTGGCCCCGCCCGTGGTGCAGACGGTGGCCCAAATCCGCACGTTCCAGAGCCCCGCGCTGGCGAAGCCGTTCGCCGAGATCGGTTACGCCGGCGACGGCCAGTTGCTCATGGGCGTGACGGCCGACGGCGACGTGACGCTCGTGTCGGCGGTGAACGGCGCCGAGCGGACGAGCTTCTCCACGGGCGTGAAGGGCTTCCGCCCGCTGGTCTTCCCCGACGGCGGGACGGTGGTGACCGCGCTGGACGGCAAGAAGGACCTGTTCGTCGTCACCGTCGGCGCGGCCGTCCCGAAGGGCGGGTGGCCGAAGATGCCCGGGTTCACGGACGTGCCGACGGCGGTGGCGCTGAGCAAGAACGGCGAGTGGGTCGCGGCCGGCGGCGACGAGGGGGCCGTGTCGGCGTGGCGGAAGGGGAGCAACGGCCTGCCGGTCCGCTTCATCGGCCCGGGGAAGGGGCAGCGGACGTTCGCCGGCCGCGTAGACGCGGTCACCTTCTCCGACCACATCTTCCCGGAGCTCCTGGCCGCGAGCGGGAACACCGTCCGCGAGTGGCAGAGCTTCGGCGACTGGAAGACGAACCGGACGCTGATGGCCGAGGGGCCGATCCTGGCGTTCCCCTCGCAGACGAAGCACCGCCGGCCGGCGGCGGTCGTCGCCAACCGCGGCATCACGGTCTGGGAGGGAGAGACCGGCGGCGTCGGCGCGTCGCCGCTGGAGGGGCCGATCCGCGAGTATACGAAGGCGGCGGTCGGGGCGAGTGCCTTCGAGTCGCGGTACGCGGCGCTCGGGGCCGACGGCCGGTTCGGATTCTGGGACGGCCAGCGGGCCAGCAAGCTGGAGCCGGAGGAGAACCAGCCGCCCGCGGCCGACCTGGACTTCGGGAAGGACGGCAACGTGCTCGCTGTCGGCCACACGGACGGCTCGGTGAGCCTGTGGCACCCCGGCGACCGGTTCGGCCGCACCCCGCCGAAGCAGGCCGTGAAGATCACCGACCACGGCGGGCCGGTGGTGGCCACGACGTGGAGCCCCGACGG
Source organism: Gemmataceae bacterium (assembly GCA_046350095.1). Classification (GTDB taxonomy): domain Bacteria; phylum Planctomycetota; class Planctomycetia; order Gemmatales; family Gemmataceae; genus Urbifossiella. Next base: position 489,018 of record JAXMBA010000003.1, on the reverse strand, counting down.
CAAGGACCTGGCGACCGTGGACCGCACCGGCCGGGTGCGCGTCTGGGGCGGCATGAAGCTCGACCCGCCCGGCGCCACGCCGTACGTGATGAAGGCGCCGTGACGCTCACCGCCGGTAGTCGCGCACGTCGATCTTCAGCAGGGTGAACGGGTAGATCACCGTGGCGTACAGGGTGCCGTCGCGGGCCATGTGCAGCGCCATGTGCGCGTGCAGCGGCGTGACCGTGCCGTCCGGCAGCTTGTGGAACCCGTGGCTCCACGGCTTCGCCTTGCCGTCCGGGCCGGGGCGGAAGTCGAACCAGTCCGGGTTCCGCACCGTCAGCACGCCGTGGTCCTTCGCCGCCTTAGCCGCCGGGTCGTAGCTGACGAGGTGGTGCAGGTAGCCGGTTCCGTAGCCGGTCGTGTTGTCCACGCGCATCAGCGCGTACACCTTGCCGTCGTGCCCGACGATCAGCGACCCGCGGCTGTCGAAGCCCTTCCCCTTGAGCAGCGGCCCCAGGTCGGCCACCGGCGTCTTCGCACCTTCCGCGGCGAGGTCGAGGCGGAACAACGTCGAGTCGGACATGCGGATGAGGTACGCGGCCGTGCCGTCGGCGGTGGCGGCCCAGCACGCCGGGCCGAGCTTGTCGGCCGCGGTGCCCACCACCTTCCCGTCCGACGCCAGCTCGCGCACCTCCAGCTTGTTCGCGTCGGGGTCGAAGCGGGCGAGCTTGAAGTCCTTCGTCAGCACGACGGCGCGGCCCTTGTGGTCGAGGAGCGTCTGGGCGTAGGGCGTCAGCCGCAGGGCCGGGTCGGGCTCGCGGAACGTCTTCGTCTTCAGGTCCTCGATCATCCAGTGGTGGTCCTCGCACGTCACCACGTAGGCCAGCCCGCGGGCCTCGTCGGCGGTCACGTCGTTGACGCCCTCGCCCTTGTACGGCATGCCCAGATTCGTCGCCTTGCCGGTCTTCGGGTCGAAGCTGATGACGTAGCCGCCGGGGTAGTCGGCGGAGTCGTTCGGCCCGCGGCGGTAGCCCTGCTTGCTGCCGACGTAGATGACGCCGGACGGGGACACGTAGTTGCGGGTGTGAATCTTCGACTGCATGGCGAAGCTCGGCCGGTCGGCCGGCGGCGTGGCGATGCCGAGGGTGTTGTTCACGTCGACGACGATGCGCTGGCGGTTGGTCTTGGGGTCGAACTCGATGAGGTAGGCGTTGAGGCCGTAGGCGGCGGTGCCGATGTAGACCTTGCCGTCCTTCCCCTCGCACAGGGAGAAGTAGCCGGACTCGTCGGTGTGGGTGCCGGGGAGGACGTGGTACGCGGTACAGGGCAGGTACGCGAACGGCGGCGCCGGCGGCTGCGCGGTGCCGGCGGCCGCGGGCACCGCGGCGGTGACGACCAGGGTCAGGAGGTAGGGGAGCTTCATGGGTTCATCGGTGAGTTGAAGGAGGGGCGCAAGCCCACCGGCCGCGGCCGGTGGGCTTCGGATGCGAATCACGGCCAGAGGTCGATGAGCAGTATGTCAGCGGCGTCGAGTGGCAACTCGACCACGAGGTGACCGCCACGAATCTCGTGCTTCAGCGGCCCGCGCTCGACGCTCCGAACGGCCGTGACGCGGGACAGGTTGCGGACCGTCACGGTCACCGTCTCGTGCCGAAACGGCGTCCAGTTCACCATCGTCACGGCCATCTTCGCGCCGCGAGGGCCATCCTTCGAGGGCGTGTCAATGACTGTCGTTTCGACCAGCGGTGCGGACACGTCCACGTGACGGTAGTGTTCCAGCGTGAAGCCCAACATGTCGAGTAGGAGGCGATCGCGCAGACCGTCGTCCATCGTTCTTGGCATGAGGTGGGCGAAGCTCTTGGGATTCGCGCCACGGTCCACGGGGTGCAGGGGCAGACCAGACTTGAGGTACGCCTGCCCGGGAAGGAAGCCAAACAGTGCGGAACCCCCCTTTCCGTGATCCTTGAACACAACTGCTGGTGACCCGTCCCGGAATGTGCCTTTTACCTGCCCCCCATCGACAGCTTTCAGCGGCTGCTTCCAAGCGATGACGGGCACGTTTTTGAGCCCGCGGTATTCCACCGCGTCGAACGGCTCGTACCGCGGCAGGTCGTGCTTGCTGAAGAACGGCGTGTTCTCCTTCCCCAGGTAGCGCGGCACCAGCTGGGGGTCGGCGTCGATCTTCGCGCCGGTGGCGCCGTACAGCCGAACCGCGGCGGGGTTGTCGCGCTGGAACTCGTCTTTCATGCCACCGCCGCAAAGCGCGACCACGACGTTACCCCCGCCGTCGCACCACTTCTGAAGCGCGTCGATGCAGCGCGAGTGTACGTACTGCTGCGTCACATAGATGACGTGGTAATTCCTCGCCCGTCCCTCGATGATGTCGTCCTCCGTCACGAAATCGACGGGGATGTTGGCATGGCGCAGCGCGTAGTAGATCGCCTTCCGCTCGTTGTTGTGCAGCGCCAGGCTGAAGTTGTTCACACCCGTGATGAGGTCGTCCACGCTGGAGAGGAGCAGCCCGACCTTCGCGGGGCGGACCTTGCCGTCCATCACGTAGTCCTCGAACACGCCGGCGTCGTGGGTGCAGGCGTGAATCTGCTTCCACATCGGCAGGTCGTAGGAATCGACGTAGTTCTCCGTGTAGCCCACCGCCGAGGGGCTGGCGCAGAAGTAGTTCACCATCTTCGCCCCGTGGCCGACGGCGGTGTAGAAGCTGCGGCGGAACTCGCCCGGCACCTGCCCCGGCGAGTGCGGCATCACGTACATGTGGATCGGCAGGTCGTCGTACTTCGCGCCGCACCGCAGGGCGCTGGTCAGGTACCCGACCACCTGCGGGCTGAACTCGGCGATCTGCCAGGCGTAGTCCTCCGCCCACGGCATGCTCATCGCCTTCAGCCTGAACGTGCGGACGTAGGCGATCTCGGTGACGAGGAAGTTGGCGTGCGGCGAGTAGTTGGCGCCGGTGAGGACGCCCTTCGACTTCAGGTACGCGGTGCCGGCGGCGAACTGCGCCCCGCCCTTCTCGCGGGCGGCGAGCTGCGAGTAGTAGTACAGCGGGTGCGCCTTCTCCCCGGGCACGAACTTCACGGCGCCGTCGTACTTCACGCCGCGGGCGGTCAGCCACGCGCCGAACTCGGCGTCCGTCAGCGGTACCGGCGGCAGGTGAATCTCGTCGCCGTAGCTGACGATCTTCACGTCGCTCAGACCGCCCTTGCGCGCGGCTTCTTGTTTCTGCAGGGCCTCCACCTTCGGGTCCGTCCAGTGGGCGACGAGCTGGCGCTGCATCCCGCCGTGGTTCACGGCCGTGTTGTCGCCGAGCGCCGTCGCCAGCTGCTTCGCCTCGGGGAAGGCGTCGAGCGCGCCGCTGAAGCCGAGCAGGTTGTACACCAGGAACCGCTTCGGCACCGAGCCGCGCTTCGGGAACTTCGCCACCTCGGCGTTGAGCCAGTCGAGCACTTCCTTCTGCGTGCGGATCGCGGCCGGCCAGTAGCGCTCGGCGCGGACGCGCGTCAGCTCGGCGTTCGGGTTCACGACGCCGGGGATGTCGAAGCACGCCGGCGACAGGTTCGCCGCCTTCCCCTTCACGGTGATGTCCTTCACGACCTTGAGACCGCCCCTGTCCGGCACCGCGAACTCGACGCGCAGGTACACGCTGTCGGCCGCCTTGCCCGCGGTCTTCACCTGCGGGAACCACTGCGAATCGTTGAGCGAATCGAGCACGTTGCCGAGCGGCACCCAACCGCTCCGCTCGCCGGGCTTCAGGTACTCGGCGTCGGGGATGACTTTCGGCAACTCGCGCGGCGGCGCCAGTTCGGACGCCTTCACCGCCTCCGAGCGCGGGCCGTGGATGGCGTACTTCGTCGGCGTGGTGGCGCGGCCGGACTTGAGGACGTGCGTCGTCGGCCAGTCGCGGACGTGAACGTAGTACGGCGAGTGCTGCCCCTGGTCGAACGGCGCCACGACCGGCACCACCGGCGCCGGAGCGTCGGCGGGGTTGGTGAAGCGCACAAACACGTCGCCGTCCTGCACGAGCCAGCCGTCGAATTCGAGGTAGCGGGCCTTCTTCTGCGCTTCCATGCCCGCGCGGTCGTTGGTCAGGCACAGCACGTCCACGTGCCGCTTCGCCGCGTTGGCCCGAGGCTTGCCGTTCTCGGCCTGCTCGGTGGCGATGAGGCGCAACGTGGCCGGCCCCGCGTTCAGTTTCACGGCGCCGGGGTGCTGCCAGACGATGTTGTCGGTGCCGCTCCAGGTGTAGCGCTCGAACGGCACGCGCTTGTGGTCGTTGAACGCCCAGATTCGCGGGTCCGTGAGCCGGCCGCACGGGAAGCGGCCGACCACCTTGCCGGCCTGCTCCACCTCCACCGCAAACTCGACGCTGAAGTCCAGCGGCTGCTCGTACCGCGCCAGCAACTCGAAGCTGTCGGCGTAGGGCACGTTCACCACCTGCTCGGCGACGGCCGTGGTGCCGGCGGGCAGCTGCTCGGGCGCGCCGAGGCACGCCATCCGCGACAGGAACGTGACGGCGAAGGTGCCGGCGAAGTAGTTTTCGCGGTACGGCACGACCTGCCAGCCGGGCGACTTCGGGGTGAAGTCTTCGGCCTCGGCGAGGAGGCGGACGGGCGTGCGCTCCTGGGCCGGGGCGGGGCCGGCGAACGCGGCGACGGCGAGGAGTGCGAGGCGCTTCATGGGGTGCGTCCGGACGGGGCGCGGGCGGGTGTGGCATCGTACCCCGCGCGGGGGGTGGGTGCCAGGATCAATGTTGGCTCAGAACAATTGGCGCGTGCCGCGGCGCCGGGGTTGCGGTACTCTGGCACGTGTCCGCCCTCCCCACCCCGGAGCCCGTCATGGCCGACCTCCCCGCCGACGAAACGCGGCGCGACTTCCTCCAGACCGGCGTCGCCGCCACCGCCGCCGCGGCCCTCGCCGCCGACGCCGCCGGCCAGCCCGCCACCCGCACCGGCGTGCCGACCCGGCCGCTCGGCCGCACCGGCGTGAACGTGTCGATCATCTGCCTCGGCGGCTGGCACATCGGCGACGTGAAGGACCAGAACGAGGCCGTCCGCATCATGCACACGGCCCTCGGCGAGGGGCTGACGTTCTTCGACAACTGCTGGGACTACCACGACGGCGGCGCCGAGGAGATCATGGGCCGCGCCCTCGCCGCCGACGGCGGCAAGTGGCGCCGCTCGTGCTTCCTCATGACGAAGGTCTGCGCCCGCGACGCCCGCAACGTGCGCTCGCAGGTGGAGGACAGCCTCCGCCGGCTCCGCACCGAGACGATCGACCTGATGCAGATGCACGAGATCAACTTCGACAACGACCCCGAGTGGGTCGTCGAGCAGGGCGGGCTCGAAGAACTGCTGAAGATTCAGAAGGAAGGCAAGGTGCGGTTCGTCGGCTTCACCGGCCACAAGAGCCCGCACATCCACCTGAAGATGATGCCAGTGCACCAGTGGCAGACGGTGCAGATGCCGATCAACGTGTGCGACCACTTCTACCGCAGCTTCGCCAAGGACGTGGTGCCGGCGGCCGCGAAGATCGGCGCCGGCGTGATCGGCATGAAGAGCCTCGGCGGCGGCAGCGTGGCCGGCGGCGGCGGGAACATCGTGAAGGCCAAGGTGGCGACGGCCGAGGAGTGCATCCGCTTCGCGCTGTCGCAGCCGATCGCGTCGGTGGTGACGGGTATCGACTCGATGGAGGTGCTGCGGCAGAACCTGCGGGTCGCGCGCGAGTACAAGCCGTTCGAGCCGGCCGAGCTGACGGCGCTGCTGGCGAAGGTGCGGCCGCACGCCGGCGACGGCCGGCACGAGCGGTTCAAGAGCACGATTGACTTCGAAGGGCCTTACCACCGCCGGCAGCACGGGTTCGCGTGAGCCGCGCCGCGGGCACCGGGCGTACACTGGGGGTGTCCCCCGGAGGCTGCCCGGTGCCGCGGATTTCCTGCCCGTTCTGCAACGCCTCGTTCGAGCCGCCGCCCGAGGGTCGCGTGGGTTGCCCGCGGTGCGGCGAAACCGTCCCCGTCCGCGGCCGCGAAACCGCCCCCGCCTTTCCCGCTCCCGCGCCGGACGCGCCGCCCCGGCGGCCGGTGCTCCCCGTCGTGCTCGCGCTGGCGGTCGCCGTCGGCCTCGGCGCCGCGTACCTCGCGCTGACCCAGCGCGGCCCCACGCCCGAACCCGTTCCGCCGCCGCCGCCGATCGGCACGCCCGTGCCGCCGGCGCAACTCCGCGGCCTCGACTACCTCCCCGCCGACGCCAACGTCGTGCTCGCGGTGCAGGTGTCGCCGGTGGTCGAGCACGCCAAGCGGACCGCCCAGAGCCCGTACGACCTGCTCACGAAGGCCGGCGTCCCCGCGGCCGCGCTCGCGGCGCTCGGCCAGGGCGGGGTGGGGCTCCCCGTCATCGATCACGTCGCCGCCGGCGCCAGCGTACCCGACGCCGACCTCTCGGAACTGCGGCTCGCCGTCGCGCTCGTGCTGCGGAGCCCGGTGCCGGACGAGGCGAAGTTCCTCGACGCGCTGAAGGCGAAGCGCCCCGCGAGCGGCAGCCCGCCGCACTACCTCGCCGAGTTCGGCCCCCTCCCGCTGAAGCTCACGAAGGCGGCCGACACGGTGTGGCTGTTCGGCTGGTCGGAGCGCGACCTCACGCCCGGCGGCCTGTCGCCGCGCATGCGTGCGTCGCTCGCGGAAGCGCTTCCCGAGGACGCCGCCGCGTGGCTGCTGACCGACTCCGCCGACTGGGCGAACAAGAAGTCCGTCGGCCTGCTGCTATCGCTGGGCGGCAAGGCGGACTGGCAGAAGGGGCTGGCGAGGGTGCGGGCCGTCGCCGCCGGCCTGACCCTCAAGGACGCCCCGACCGTCCGCCTCCTGGCCCGGCCGGCGACGCCCGCGGCGCGCGACGACCTCGCGGCCGCGTTCCGCCGCCAGGCCGGCACGACCGGCGAAACCGGCGAGTGGCTGTCCCTCGACGCCCCCGCCGACCCGGCCGGCGGGCTCGCCGCCCTCCGGGATTTACTGGCCCCGCGGTGAAGTGAAATCCTTCCCGTTCCGCCCGTCGCGCCCGTCGTCCGGGTGCTGACGCCGCACCCCTCCCGGCCCGCGGCACTTCGCCGCGCAATTCGTCCCGCGCCGCCGCCCGGCCGGTCGATCCCACTCCGGCACTCGTACCGTCACGGACGGTCCGGCCCCGCGCCGGACTCGGCCACCGGGCCAGACCGACACCGTTGAGGAACGACCCCCATGCCCGTCGCCGCCGGCGCCAGCCGCACGCGCCTGTCCGTTCACGCGCTGGAAGCGCGCGACGTTCCCGCCGGCCTCACCGACACGTTCGACACACCCGGGCCCACCCTCGGCGCCGCCTGGGCCGAGTCCGCCGGCGGCGACGTGTTCTCCGTCGTGGCCGGCGCCGGCGTCGGCGGCACGCCCGGCGCCGTCTCCACCGGCACCAGCCTCAGCGCCGGCCGGGCGTGGCAGACGGCGGTCGTGTCGGCCGACACCGGCGCCTCGTTCCGCGTGAAGCTCGACTCGCTCGTGCCGACGCTGCTGATCGTGCGCGGCACCGCCCTCGACACCGCCACCCCCACCTACGTCGCCGCCGCGCTCACCCGCGGGATGACGGCCGAGGTGTGGGACGTGCAGGCGGGCCAGGCCACGGTCCGCGGCTCCGTGTCGTCCGGCGGCGCGTCGTACTTCTCCGGCGGCTGGGCGACGGTGACGCTGGTGCCGACGGGCGGCTCGGTCGCGCTCCGCGTGCAGCGCGAGGACACCGGCGCGTACCTCACCAAGTCGGGGACGTGGCAGTCGGCCGCGACCGACGCCGTCGTCGCCTCGACCACCGTCACCGGGGGCGGGTCGGTGGGGATGGGCCGCGCCGCCCGCTACTCGGGGACCGTGTCGCTCGACGACTTCACCGTCATCCCGCCGGCCCCCCCGCCGGTGCCGCCGGTCGTGAGCGTCAGCCAGAACTTCGACGCCACCGCCGCGGGGGCCCGGCCGGCCGGCTGGTCGAGCTGGTCGGCCGACGGCAGCGGCGTGTTCGCCGCGTCGGCCGCGCGGGCGAACAGCCCCGCGAACGGGTTCGTGTCGTCCGGCGGCTCGGCGAGCGCCGCCCGCGCCTGGAGCGACACCGCGCTGCCCGCTGACGTGGACGCCTCGGCCGCGCTCTACCTCGACGGCATCATCCCGGCCCAGGTGTTCGCCCGCGGCACGAACCTCGACACCGCCACGCCGACGTACTACGCCGTGAGCGCCGTCCGCGGCCTGGAGGCGAAGCTCGTCAAGGTGGTGAACGGCGTCGAGACGACGCTCGGCACGGTGAAGTCGGCGGCGTGGTTCACGACGCAGTGGGTCCGCGTCCGGCTTACCGCCGAGGGCGACCGGCTGCGCGTGCAGCTCTACCGCACCGACACCCGCCAGTGGCTCACGCCCGCGGGGGCGTGGTCGAGTACGCCCGACTTCGCGCTCGAAGTCCGCGACGGCAGCATCACCGCCGCCGGCCGCGCCGGCGTGGCCCGGCCCAAGCTCTACTCCGGCACCGTGGCGTTCGACGACTTCGAGGCGCGGCCGGCGAGCGCGGCCGCGGGGCCGGTCGTCACCATCACCGGCATGATCTACACGAACGGCAGCACGGGCGGCGACATCGTCTTCCGCGCCGCGGCCACCGGCAACCCGACGCGGATCGAGTTCGTGCTGAACGGGCAAGTCCGCTACGCCTCGTCCACCAGCCCCGCGGAGTGGACGTTCGACAGCACCACCGTCCTGAACGGGAGCTACACGCTGACCGTGCGGGCGTTCGACGCCAACGGCAACGTAGGCAGCGTGGACCGCGTGTTCGCCGTCACGAACGCGGACAACGACCCCGTGCCGAAGCCGACGATCCCGCGGAAGTTCGCGCACGTCCGCGTCGCGCAGCTGGCGTACACCGGCAACCCGATGGGCGCCTACGAGCAGGGCCTGCTCCGCACCGGCGTGGACGTGGTGATCCCGAACGCGAGGTTCATGCCGACGGTGGACGGCGCCTCGCCCGACACGCCGCAGCTGCTCTACAGCAACGTGTCGAACCTGTACCAGGGGCTCCTCGCCGACTGGGTCGCGTACGCCGACCGCGTCGGGGCGCCGCGCGAGCAGGCGTTCTACCACGTGTCGCAGCCCACGACCTTCGTCGGCACCAGCCCGTCGTCGCAGCCGGTGACGTGGCTGTGGAGCGCCTACCAGTTCGACGGCGCGGCCACGAAGAACGTCACGTCGGCGTCGCGCGGCGGGGCCGGCACGAACCTGAACTTCGGCGGCGCCGGCGCGTGGACGGCGCTCGGCTCGTTGGAGAAGTTCCGCGAGCTGAACGTGACACTCGCCACGCTGCCGCAGAGCGGCTGGGGCGGCGTGTGGGAGTACGTGTCGGCGGCGGACGCGGCCGGGAGCCCGACGGCGTGGAAGGCGCTGACGACGCTCCAGGACGGCACCGCGGGCTTGAAGCGTTCCGGCGGGGTGACCTTCGACCCGCCGGCCGACTGGAAGACCGCAACCATCGGCGGCGGCGACCGGCAGTTCTACGTCCGCTTCCGCGTGACGGCCGGCACCGCGGCCCAGGCGGCGCAGCTGAAGACGGTGTTCGGCCGCGACTACGTCCGCGCCGCCGGCACGCAGGCGGGCGTCATCCCCGCCTTCGACTACAGCGCCGACCGCAACGGCGACGGCTACCTGAACGACGCCGAGTACGCCGCCCGCGCCGCGGGGAAGGACGCGCGGTTCGTGTACGAGTCGCGGCTGTTCTACCCGTACTACGGGCAGATGCGGTTCGTCACGAACCCGGGCGGCTCGGCGGTGCGGAAGTGGGCCGCCGACTACCACGTCCGCCTGCTCGCCGACAACCCACTGGCCGACGGCGTGTTCATGGACAACGCCACCGGCAAGCTGCCGTTCGCCGGCACGCCGGTGCTCGAAGCCACGGCGACGTTCAGCGCCGACTCGGGGGCGCTGATCGCGGCGGTGAACCGAGCGATTTCGCCGAAGTGGGTGATGGCGAACACGGCCGGCGGCGGCGACTCGGCGGACGCCGTCACCGCGGGCGCGGCGGCGTCGATCGAGGAGTTCCTGATCCGCCCGCTGTCGCACAGCTGGACGGAGTTCGGCGACACCGCGAACCTGGTGTCGCGGCGGCTGTCGGCCGAGGGGTCGCCGTACCTGGTGATCGACAGCCGCAGCGACGGCGGTAGCGCGACCGACGCCCGGACGCAGCTGGCGACGCTGGCGTACTACTACCTGCTGGCCGACGCCGACCGCACGTTCCTGATGTTCTACGGCGGCGAGAGCCCGTCCACGTCGTGGACGCAGCACTGGAGCGAGGCGGTGCGGGTGGACGTGGGCCGGCCGACGGCCGCGTACCGCGAGTTCGCGACCGGCCGCGACCCGCTGAGCCCGACGCTGGCGTACAAGGTGTTCGCCCGCGACTACGAGAACGCCCTGGTGCTGTACAAGCCGCTGAGCTACGCCCAGGGGGTCGGGGAGGGGACGCTCAACGCCCAGACGGCGACGACGCACGCGCTCGGCGGCAACTACCGCAGGGTGAACGCCGACGGCACGCTCGGCCCGGTGGTGACGAGCGTGACGCTCCGCAACGGCGAGGGTGCGGTGCTCGTGAAGGCGTGAGCGGTCGGGGGCGACACGACGGGGCGGGTCACACCTTGAACGTGTCCCGGACGTTGTCGCGCAGCAGCCGCGTCCCCAGCGCCACCGCCTCGGCCTCGCTCATCACCCCCGGCCGCACGAAGTCGTCGGCCAGCGTGTTCGCCAGGATGCGGCGGTACATCGCGTACTTCGGCAGCACGAACTCCAGCTTGTACGCGTCCGAGTAGTAGCCGATCAGCTTCGTCTTCGGCACGGCGCTGAGCCGCTCGCCCAGGTCCTTGCGGATGTAGGGCGGCACGTTCGAGTACCACCAGTGCCCGTTCGGCACCACGTTCGGGAAGATCCACGAGTACGCCACCAGCTCCTGGTTCTGGGCGCTGGTCAGCACCGACACCGGGAACGTCACCTCCGGGAAGGCGTTGAACACGCGCTTGTACTGGATCAGGCTCGTCCGCTGGTCGAACAGGTCCTGCCCCTGGTACACGCCGTTGACGTACACCCGGCGGTTGACGCCGATCATCAGGTCGAACGGCAGCTTGAAGTCGCGGCACAGCTCGGCGATGAGCCAGAACACGCCCGGCCCGATGTCGCGGCAGTCGTGGTGGCGGATCTGCTCGTACAGGTACTCGTCGTCGTAGTGGGCCGGCTCGAAGTCCGGCGGGAGCGAGATGGCGCACGCCTTCGCGCCTTTGCGGGTGAAGTGCAGGAACAGCGACGCCAGCGCCTTCCGCAGGCTGCCGGCGTCCATGATCCGCACCCCGGTCGCCTTGAAGAGGCGCTCGCGCGTGTCGGCCCGGTCCAGCTGGAAGACCAGCGTGTCGGTGCGGAGGCACGGCACGTAGACCGACGTGTCGAACCCTTCGAGCGGGTCGTCGAACTCGTTCGTGAGGAAGATCTTCTCCAGCTTCGTCTTCGCGAAGACCTGCTTCTCCCAGTCCGGCTGCGCGAACGTCTTCTGGGCCGCGTCGAACAGCCTGTCCGCGTCGCCCGCGGTGATCTTCGTCCCGTCGAAGCCGAGGAAGGTGCGGGCGATGTGCAGGAACCACTGGTACTGCGCCGTGTTGTCGTAGCGGTCCATGTGGCCGACGATGGCGCGGACGCGGTCGCGCGGCGACACGTCCTTGCCGAGCGGCTCCTGGCTCATCCCGGCGGAGTGGGCCAGCTCCGTGTAGTAGTGGTAGCCGAGGATGTCGTCGAGCGACTTCGACACCGGCGCCAGCGGGTCGATGTGCGAGTGCGGGTCGATCAGCGGTATCGCGTCGAGGGCCGTGGTGAGGTCGGCGACGAGCTGGTCGGCGGGCATGGAGTGGCCCCGGACGGTTCGTGTCAATTCTTCCTGCGATACGTCTTACAACGCCCTGCAACATTTACAAAGTGATGCGGCCCGGGACGGCTCGCGGCGCCGAAGTCGCGGCCGCGATTTTTCCCGAACCTCATTTCCTATCTGCGGGTTACGACCGCGGCGCGAACGAAGCCGTCGCGATTGGCACGACCGCTGCTTTACTCCGGATCGTCCGCGACAACCTTCCCCCAAGGAGTCGCGGGTCGGTGCCGGGCCGCGACGGCGAGCCTTCCCCCAAGGCGAGCCACCCCCAAGCGGCCCGACGCCGAACGAAGAATGCCGGCCGGGCGTGAGTCCCCCTGACGCCCGGCCACGGGAGCGTGTTCCCCCCGCTCCCGGCAAGTCCCCTGACAAGTCCGGTCCCCCGTCCCCCAACCTTCCCCCCTGCCTCCGCCACCCCCTGGCGGAGGTTCTTTTTTTGAATCGCAGCACCACGCACGGGTCTCCTCCGGCAACCCCAGGCGCGATTCAATGGCCGCGAAATTCTCACCGGTGGGAAGGGGTCCCCCGTCGGATTCTCACCCGCGGGAACGGCCGGCGCGGCGCGGTTATGCTCCGGACGGCGGGGCGGTTCGATAACCATCGCGAGGCCCGTGTTTCCCGGAAATGGGCGTTGCCGGTCCGTGCGGCGGCTGTAAAACCCGTCTTTGCTCGCGCGGCTTGCCGCCCCGCTCGCTCCGGTCGGAAAGGGAACCGATGGATCACCCGCCCCCCCCGCCGTCCGCTGGCCCCGGGTACTCCCCGGCCGTCCGCGGGATCGCGGCCGCGTCCGTCGCCCTCGGGTACTTCAGCCTCATCGTGTTCTTCTGGAAGCCGTTCGGCATGTGCCTCGGCGCCGTCGGGCTCGTCCTCGGCCTGACCTCGCTGGCCATCCGCAACAAGGGCGGCCTCCACGGCGAGAACGTCGCCCTGGCCGGCGTCGGCATCTGCGCGTTCAGCCTGTCGATCACCACCGCCCTGTACTGGGGCATCGGGTTCGTGACCTGGGGCTACCGGTTCTGGTAACCCCGCCCGACCCACGCCCACCGCGGAGGTAGCGGATGCCGCAGATTTTCCCGAAGGCCGTGAACCCGCTGACGCGGTTCCTCGTGCTCCTGCTGCCGATGGGCTTCGGCAGCACCGGCGTCGGCCTCGCCGCGTTCTACCGGTCGAGCTACGCCACGGGCAAGGAAGAGGTCGTGCCGCAGCCGGTGGCCTTCAGCCACGCCCACCACGTGGGTCAGCTCGGCATCCACTGCCTCTACTGCCACTCGTCGGTGGAGGACTCGCACTTCGCCAACATCCCGCCGACGGCGACGTGCGTGAACTGCCACCAGCAGATGTGGCACGGCTCGGACATGCTGGCTCCGGTGCGGAACAGCTACCAGGCGGACAAGCCGATCGTGTGGAACCGCGTCCACAACGTCCCGCACTACGCGTACTTCAACCACAGCATCCACGTCGCCAAGGGCGTGGGCTGCCAGACGTGCCACGGCCAGCTCGACCAGATGAACCTCACCCACCAGTCGCAGACGCTGCTGATGGAGTGGTGCATCAACTGCCACCGCAACCCGCACGAGCAGATGCGGCCGCGGTCGGAGGTGTACAGCATGACGTGGGCGCCCGGCCGCCCGGTGGACGGCAAGGCGCAGGTGTGGCTCCGCGACGACCTGCCGAACTGGGGAAAGAACCCCGACGGCACCGACACCGCCGCCGCGGTCGAGCTGCTCGGCAAGCCGCGGCCGACGACGCAGGCGGCCCTAGGGGCCGAACTGGTGAAGCTGTACGGCATCCGCGACAACGTGACGCTGATCGGCTGCTCGATGTGCCACCGCTGACGGTATTGATGATTGATGATCGAGGATTGATGAATGACGGATTGTGACCCCGGCCGTGCCCGGACTCAACAACCCTCGATCATCAATCATCAATCGCAAGAGGTAGCGATGCCCCCCGAAGCGAACGACGCCACCCCCGCCGCCAACCCGCCGGAACTCTGGCGCGGGCTGGAAGAGTACATGGGCAGCCCCGCGTTCCGGGCGTCGCTCGAGAACGAGTTCCCCGACGACGCGGCCGAGTGGACCGACCCGGTCAGCCGCCGCAACTTCATCACCATCATGGGCGCCGGCCTGGCACTCGCCGGGGCCACCGGCTGCACGCCGCGGCCGGCGTCGATGCGGAAGATCGTGCCGTACACCCGGCAGCCGGAGCAGATGATCCCCGGCGTGCCGCTGTTCTTCGCCTCGGCCGCGCCGCTGGCCGGGTACGTCACCGGGGTGCTGGTCCGCAGCCACGAGGGTCGGCCGGTCAAGGTCGAGGGGAACCCCGACCACCCGAGCAGCGGCGGCGGCACCGGGGCCATCACGCAGGCCAGCGTCCTCGACCTGTACGACCCCGACCGCTCCCAGAACCCGACCCGCAACGGCACCGCCGTCGCGCTCGACGAGGTGGTCCGCGCCGCCCGCACGCAGCTGTACAACCCGGACGGCACGCCGAAGGCGGCCGCCCGCCTCCGCCTCCTCACCGGCGCCGTCACGTCGCCGTCGCTGGCCGCCCGCGTCGAGGGGCTGCTGGCGCAGTTCCCCGCCGCCCGCTGGGCGCAGTACGAGGTGTGCGGGCAGGACAACGTGCGCGAAGGCCTCCGCCGGGCGTTCGGCGGCAACTACGCGGTCAACTACGACTTCCACGCCGCCGACGTGGTGCTGTCGCTCGACGCCGACTTCCTCGGCGAGGGCCCCGGGCACGCCCGCTACAGCAAGGACTTCGCCACCCGCCGCCGCGTCCGCAACACGATCCCGGCCGGCGGCGAGAACGAGTACGTGACGCCGGACGGCATGAGCCGGCTGTACGTCGCCGAGTGCATGCCGTCGATCACCGGCTCGACCGCCGACCACCGCCTGCCGCTGCTGGCGAGCCAGGTGGAGGCGTTCGCGCGGGCCGTGTACGAGCGGGTCGTCAACCCCGCCGCCCCGGTGCCGGCCACGCTGCCGGAACTGGCCCAGAAGTGGCTCGACCCGCTCGTGAAGGACCTGCGGCGCGCGGGCAGCAAGGCGGTCGTCATCGCCGGCGAGTCGCAGCCGGCCGCGGTCCACGCCCTGGCCCACGCCATCAACAGCAAGCTGAACAGCGTCGGCACCACGGTCCACGTCACGGCCCCGATCGAGGCCCGGCCCGAGGGCCGCACCGACACGCTGGCCAAGCTCGTCGCCGACATCAACGCCGACCAGGTGGACGTGCTGTTCGTCCTCGGCGGCGCTAACCCCGCGTACTCCGCCCCCGCCGACGTGGACTTCGCCGGCGCCCTCGCCAGCAAGAAGGTGAAGTTCGTCCTGCACCTGGGCACGCACCAGGACGAGACGGCCGGCCTGTGCGAGTGGCACGTCAACGAGGCGCACTACCTCGAGAGCTGGGGCGACGGCCGCGGGCACGACGGTACCGTGGGCCTGCAACAGCCGCTGATCGCCCCGCTGTACAGCGGCCGCACCGCCGCCGAGCTGCTGAGCCAGATCGCCGCGGCGCCGCAGACCGACGGGTACGAGATCCTCCGTGCCTACTGGCAGACGAAGTTGCCGGCCCCGTTCGAGCCGGCGTGGCAGGAGGCGGTGCGGCTCGGCGTGGTGCCGAACACGGCCGCCGCCCGGCAGGCGAAGGTGGCCCTCGCCCCGAACTGGGCCGAGGGCGCCAGCCCCGCCCCGGCCCCGCTCGCCAGCAACGAGTACGAGATCAACTTCCGCCTCGACCCGAACCTGTTCGACGGCCGGTTCGCCAACAACGGCTGGCTGCAGGAGCTGCCAAAGCCGGTCACGCGGATGTGCTGGGACAACGCCGCCTACGTCAGCCAGAAGACCGGCGAAGAGCTGAAGATCGAGAAGGAGTTCCGCTACACGGCCGGCGAGCGCGGCCGCACCGAGGTCAGCGTCGTGACGCTCACGCTCGGCGGCAAGTCGGTGAAGCTGCCGGTGTGGGTGCTGCCGGGCCACCCGGACAAGTCGGTGACCGTCCACCTGGGCCACGGCCGCGAGCGGTGCGGCCGGGTCGGCAACGCCGAGGGCGAGAAGAACGCCGAGGGGAAGCTCGTCCGCGGGTCGAACGTGTACCCGCTGCGGACCAGCGCCGCGCCGGCGTTCGCCACCGGGCTGAAGATGGAGAAGACGGCCGACGAGTACTACCTGGCGTGCATCCAGGCGTACTGGTCGATGAAGCAGGAGTTCTTCCTCACGGGCGAAGTGCTCGACCGCGCCCCGGTCCGCCGCGGCACCAACGAGGACTACAAGACGAACCCGTGGTTCGCCAAGATCACGCCGACGGCCGCCGGCGAGACGGCGCTCATCACCCAGAACATCCCCGGCCAGCAGACGCCGTCCGCGAACCCGGACAGCGGCGTGGTCGGGCGGCAGGGGAACGTGTACGGCCCGGGCCACGACGAGAAGCACGACCACAAGGACGGCGACGAGCACCAGCACGGCGACCGCCGCATCCACGCCCTGACGATGTACCACCCGAACGACCGGCTGTACCCCGACGGGAGCCGCGGGCCGGCCCGGCGGTGGGCGATGGCCATCGATCTGAGCGCGTGCACCGGGTGCAACAGTTGCATGGTCGCGTGCCAGAGCGAGAACAACATCCCGACCGTCGGCAAGCACGAGATCACCCGCGGTCACGACATGTACTGGATCCGCATCGACCGGTACTACGAGGGGACGCCGAACGCGCCGGACGCCTCGAAGACGTTCTTCATGCCGGTGCCGTGCCAGCAGTGCGAGAAGGCGCCGTGCGAGATCGTGTGCCCGGTGGCCGCGACGGCCCACTCGGCCGACGGCCTCAACGACATGGCGTACAACCGGTGCGTCGGCACCCGGTACTGCTCGAACAACTGCCCGTACAAGGTCCGGCGGTTCAACTTCCTGACGTTCCAGGACTGGTACACCGAGAGCATCAAGCTCGGCCGCAACCCCGACGTCTCGGTCCGCAGCCGCGGCGTGATGGAGAAGTGCACCTACTGCGTGCAGCGGATCCGCTACGCCGAGATCGTGGCCGAGCGCGAGTTCCGCCCGATCCGCGACGGCGAGGTGCGGACGGCCTGCCAGACGGCGTGCCCGTCGGGCGCGATCGTGTTCGGCGACCTCGGCGACGCCGCCAGCCAGGTCGGCAAGTGGAAGGCCGAGCCGAGCAACTACGGCCTGCTCGCCGAGCTCAACACGATGCCGCGGACGACGTACCTGGCGAGCATCCGGAACCCGAACCCCGCGCTGGTGGCGGTGCTGAAGTAGTCGGACGGGTCGGCGGTGGTGACGGCGGACTGACGGGCTTCCCACGAAGGGGCAACCTGTGGCAGCGACAGCGACGCAATACGCCCGGCCGGGGAACGATCTCCCCCTCGAGCCCGAAATGCACCCGCTCGTGCTCAACAAGCACGATCTGGTCAGCGTCGGCGACGCCATCGGCAACGTCGTCCTCGAGGGCAAGCACCCGCGCGGCTGGTGGATCGGCTTCCTCGCCGGCTTCGCCATGCTCCAGGTGCTGGCGGTCTCGGTCGCCTGGCTGTTCTACATGGGCGTCGGCATCTGGGGCATCAACGTCCCGGTCGCCTGGGGCTTCGCGATCATCAACTTCGTGTGGTGGATCGGCATCGGCCACGCCGGCACGCTGATTTCCGCCATCCTGCTGCTGCTGCACCAGAAGTGGCGGACCAGCATTAATCGCTTCTCCGAGGCGATGACGATCTTCGCGGTGATGTGTGCGGGCGTGTTCCCGCTCATCCACATGGGCCGGCCGTGGTTCTTCTACTGGCTGTACCCGTTCCCCAACATCGCCGGCGTGTACCCGCAGTTCCGCTCCCCGTTGACGTGGGACGTGTTCGCGGTCACCACGTACTTCACCGTGTCGCTGGTGTTCTGGTACATCGGCCTCGTGCCCGACCTCGCCGCCCTCCGCGACCAGGCCCAGAAGAAGTGGCAGCGCATCGTGTACGGCCTCCTCGCCCTCGGCTGGCGCGGCTCGGCCATCCACTGGCGGCGCTACGAGAAGGTCTACCTGCTGCTGGGCGGCCTCAGCACGCCGCTGGTGCTGTCGGTGCACACGGTCGTGTCCTTCGACTTCGCCGTGTCGATCGTGCCGCTGTGGCACGCGACGATCTTCCCGCCGTTCTTCGTCGCCGGGGCCATCTTCTCCGGCTTCGCGATGGTGGTGGCGCTGGCGATCCCGATCCGCCACTGGTACAAGCTCGAAGACTTCTTCACCGACCACCACATGGACGTGATGGCGAAGGTGATGCTCGCCACCGGGTTCCTCGTCACCTACGGGTACTTCTCGGAGGTGTGGATGGCGTGGTACGGGCACAGCCTGTACGAGTGGGGCACCACCATCGAGCGCATCTTCGGCCCCTACGGGTGGTCGTACTGGTGCCTCATCTTCTTCAACTGCGTGATCCCCCTCACGCTGATGTGGTCGAAGAAGGTCCGCCGCAGCGAGTTCTGGCTGGAGGTGTGCTGCATCTCCATCCTCATCGGCATGTGGTTCGAGCGATACGTCATCGTCATCACGCTCAGCCGCGACCAGGTGCCGAGCAGCTGGGGCCGGTACAACCCGACGATCTGGGACTACGCGACCATGGTCGGGTCGCTGGGTCTGTTCTTCTTCCTGTTCTTCCTGTTCATCCGCTACCTGCCGATGATCTCGATCACCGAGATGCGGGAACTCCTCCCGAAGAAGCAGGGCGGCGGCGGCGGGCACTCGATCATGGAGAACGCGCCGTGAACGTGGACATTCCCACCATCGTGCCGATGGTCGACACGACCGTCGTGCCCCACGGGCCGGACCCGGACGCGCCGAAGCCGTTCGCCGTGCTGGCGGGCTTCGCCACGGCCGACGACCTGGTCGTGGCCACCAAGAAGGCCGTCGCCGCCGGCTACACCCGGTTGGACACGCACACGCCGTACCCGGTAGCGGAGACGGCCGACGCCATCGGCTACCCGAAGTCCGAGATGGGCGCCGTCATGCTGATCGGCGGCATGACCGGGGCGTTCGCCGGGTTCTTCATGCAGTACTGGAACAACGCCTACGGGTACTCGCTGAACATCGGCGGCCGCCCGTACATGAGCTGGCCGTCGTTCGTCCCCATCGCCTTCGAGATGATGGTGCTGACGGCCGCGCTCAGCGGGTTCTTCGGGCTGATGGCGCTGTGCGGGCTGCCGCGGCTGAACCACCCGCTGTTCAACAGCGCGGCGTTCGACCGGTTCTCCCGCGACCAGTTCTTCCTGTCCATCGAGGCGGTGGACCCGAAGTACGACTCGGCCGCGACGCTGGCGTTCGCCAACACGCTCGGCGCCCTGTCGGTCGAGGAGGTGATGGAATGACCCGCCGCACCGACTACCTCCTGCGGGCCCTCGTCGTCGCGCTCGCCGCCGGCGTCGTCGGCTGCAAGCAGCAGATGGGCGACCAGCCGTACTACAAGCCGTACGAGCCGACCGACTTCTTCGAGGACGGCCGCTCCAACCGCCCGCTCGAGCGCGGCGTCGTCCACCGCGGTCAGTACCTCGACAGCGACCCGCTCGTGACCGGGCTGACGCAGGCCGAGTGGGGCCGGTTCTGGGCCCGCGGCGAGCGGAAGGTGGACCCCGCCGCCGCGGTCGCCGCCGAGGACCGCGAGACGAGCTACGGCGCCCCGCGGTTCGACCCGCGGCAGCCGGGCAGCCCGCAGGTGTACGTCACCGAGTTCCCGTTCGAGATCACGGCCCAGGATCTCGACGTCGGCGGCCGGCGGTTCACCGCCTACTGCGCGATGTGCCACGGGCCGCTCGGCAACGGGAAGGGGAAGATCTGGGAGCGCGGGTACCTCAAGCCCACGTCGTTCCACACCGAGCCGGTGGAGGCGAACGAGCCGCCCGACTTCGGCCAGATCAACCTCGGCTTCAGCCGCGGGTTCTGGAAGTGGGACGTGCGCATCTCGATGCGGGACGTGCCGGTGGGCTACTACTTCGAGGTCATCACCAAGGGCTACGGGGCGATGGGGAGCTACGCCGCCCAGATCAAGCCCGCGGACCGGTGGCGGATCGTCGCCTACGTCCGGGCGCTCCAGCTGAGCCAGCGGGCCGAGGTGGGCCAGCTGCCGGCCGACGTGGTGGGGCGGATCAACGCCGGGGGGAACCAGCCGTGACGACCGCTCCGACCGACACCCCGCCGGCCGCCGACATGTGGGCGGCGCCCACCCGCTTCGCCGGCATCGCCGGCGTCGCCGGGCTGGCCCTCTACGGCATCGGCGCCGCGCTGTACGCCGGCTCGCTCGACCCGGCCCACGCCCAGGACTACCCCGGCGTCGTCCGGCAGCTCCTGATGTCGTGGCTCGCCGGGTGGACGTTCTGGCTGTGCCTGCCGATGGGCGCGCTGGCCCTGCTGATGATCCACTACCTCGTCAAGACCTCGTGGGGCTTGCTGCTCCGCCGGCCGCTCGAAGCCGCGTCGCGGACGCTGCCGCTGCTGGCGGTGCTGTTCGTGCCGGTCGTGGCCGGCGCGTTCCTGCACGACGGGCAGTCGCCGTACTGGTGGTCGGACACGCACCACAGCGGCGAGGCGCACGACAAGGACGTGAAGGCGAAGCAGGAGACGGCCGCGAAGGACGCCGCCAAGGAGGCCGCCACCGGCCCGGCCCCGACCGACCGCATCACGCTGAAGTGGGAAGAGCGGATGAAGGCGGCCGAGGACCAGGTCCACAAGGCGCACGAGCACGAGGCCGAGGCCCGCCGCAAGGGCACGTTCAGCTTCCTGTCGGCGCCGGCGATGGCCGGGATGTTCGTGGCGATGTTCGCCATCTGGTGGGCGATGATCGCCTACATCAACAAGCAGGGCGCGGTGTCCGACGCCGTCATCGGCCAGGGCACCCCCGAGGAGCAGTGGGTGAAGGTGGACGGCGCCCGCGAGGCGCTGAACAAGTTCTCCGGCCCCGGGCTCATCCTCTTCGCCCTCACCACGACCGCCGCCGCGACGCAGTGGACGATGTCGCTGGAGGCCGGGTGGGCGAGCACGATGTTCCCGGTCATCTACGCCGTGAACCAGTTCCTCGTCTGCTTCGCGTTCTGCCTCGTCGTGTTCCTGTCGGTCTCGCACCGCGAGCCGTTCAAGAGCAGCCTGCGGCCGAAGTTCCAGCTCGACATGGGCAGCCTGATGCTGGCCTTCACGCTGTTCTGGAGCTACACGTCGTTCTCGCAGATGATGCTCATCTGGATCGGGAACCTCCCCGAGGAGATCCCGTTCTACCTGAAGCGGTCGTCGCGCGGGTGGTGGGCGGTGAGCGCCGGGCTCATCGTGTTCCACTTCGCGGTGCCGTTCCTGCTCCTCCTGTTCCGCGACATCAAGCTCCACCCGTACCGGCTGCGGGCGATGGCCTGTTACATCCTGGTGGTGTGTGCGGTGGACGTGGTGTGGTGGGTGTCGCCGACCTACGACCACGCCTCGCCGACCTTCGTGCTGATGGACGCGGGCGCGGTGATCGGCATCGGCGGGGTGTGGGGGCTGGTGTTCCTGAGCATCCTGAAGAAGCGGCCGCTGCTGCCGGTGAACGAGTTGTACTACCTGCCGGAGGGCCACAGTGAGCACCACTAACCCGCCCCCGGGCTCCGCGCCCGGCGCCGGCCCGAACTGGCCCGCCGACACGGCCAACCTGAGCGCCCCCGACGACCACGGCGGCGGCGGCGGGGTGGACCCCGCCGCGCTGAAGCTCGGCCACGAACCGGACGTGTTCGAGGTCAAGCCGATCATGAGTATCCCGTTCGCCGTGGTGGTGTCGTTCGTGATCGCGTTCGCGGTGGCGGCGGGCGTGTTCGCGTTCGTCATGGCCAAGGCGAAGGAACCGGACCCGCGCTCGCACCCGGCCGGCCTGGCCCGCGGCGAGGCGCCGCTGAACGAGCGGCTGGCGCGGATCAGCCAGAAGGGCTCGACCAGCGTGCCGTCCGAGGTGGACGCCCCCCGGCTGGAGACGCTGCAGCGCCTCCAGGGGAACGACAAGGCCGTCTACCAGGTGACGACGCAGCCGCCGGTGCCGACCGGCAACTCGCCGTGGATTCACCCCGAGGAACTGCTGCCGGGCCGGTACGCGCCCCTGAACCGGGCGGAGTTCACGAACAAGGATAAGACGACGGCCCGCATCCCGATCGACGACGCGATGAAGCTCGTGATCGAGAAGAAGATGCTGCCGTCGGCCGGCGGCCCGCGGCCGCAGGGCGTCGTCGATCAGCCGACGAACGGCAACGCCGGCCGCGGCGGGCTGCCGAAGGCGTCCGAGGCCAAGGCGGCTCCGAAGGCGGCGGAGCCGGCGAAGAAGTAGTGCCTGACTTGGTTTTCCCCTGTCCCCCGCTTCGGGGGACAGGGGACCAGACGTTCGCCCCGGCCCCATAGGTGATTTAAACCCGTGACCCGCCGCCTGCTGCTCGCCGTCGCCCTCCTCGTGCCCGCCGCGCCGCGCGCGGCGGCCCAGGGCGCGCCCGTGCAGCAGCCCGGCGAGGGCCGCACGGTCGACAACCCCGACGTCAAGATCGACGAGCACGTCGGGGCCCAGTTGCCGCTCGGCCTCGTGTTCCGCAACGAGCGGAACGAGGAGGTCACGCTCGGGCAGTGCGTCAACGGCAAGCCGACGATCCTGGTGCTGGCGTACTACCGCTGCCCGATGAACTGCACCGACGTGCTCAACGGGCTCGTCGAGGCGCTGCGGCAGTTCCCGCCCGGGTTCGACGCCGGCAACCAGTTCAACGTGGTCGTCGTCAGCTTCGACCCGAAGGAGACGCCGGGCCTCGCGGCCGAGAAGAAGAAGTTCTACCTCGCCGAGTACGGCCGCCCGGGGGCGGAGACCGGCTGGTTCTTCCTGACCGGCCGCCGCGAGCCGATCCGCGAGCTGACCGAGGCCGTCGGGTTCGGGTACAGCTACGACCGGGTGTTCAAGGAGTACGACCACCCGAGTGGCGTCACGGTGGTCACGCCGTCCGGCACGATCGCCCGCTACTTCTACGGCATCAAGTACGACGGCAACTACCGGGTACCCGGCGGCACCACGACGCTGCGGCTGTCGCTGGTGGAGGCGAGCGAGGGGAAGGTCGGGTCGCTGCTGGACCGGATCATCCTGCGGTGCTACCGGTTCGATTTCCAGAGCCACAAGTACACGCCGAACGTGATGCTCGCGGTCCGGGCGGCCGGCGTTTTGACGGTCCTGATGCTCGCCGCGGCGGTGGTCTTCTTCAAGGTCCGGGAGCGGCGGACGGCCGCCGCCCGCGCGGGCGGGTCCGCGAAGCCCGAGGAGGGCGCGACGTGCTAGACGGGAACAGGGGTCCGCTGCCGGCGATCGCCGAGCGCGCGTCGGTCATGGCCGACCGGTTCGAGCCGCTCTTCTGGTACATCACGTTCTGGACGGCCGCCGGGTTCCTCCTGGTGTGCGCCCTCCTGGCGTTCTGCTGCGTGGCGTACCGCCGCCGGCCGGGCCGCATCAGCACGCCGCGCATCCTCGGCTCCCACCGGCTGGAGCTGTTCTGGACGCTCACGCCGCTGCTGATCTTCCTCACCTTCTACGCCTGGGGCGTGTGGGTGTACGACTACGCCGTCCACCCGCCGGCCGACGCCCCCGAGGTGTTCGTGATCGGCAAGCAGTGGATGTGGAAGGCCCAGTACCCGAACGGCCAGCGCGTCATCATCGGCGGCAACCCGGCGAACATGACCGAGGAGGACCGCAAGAACATCGGCGCCCTCGTGCTGCCGCTCGACCGGCCGGTGAAGGTGACGTTCATCTCCGAGGACGTGATCCACGACTTCGGCGTGCCGGCCTTCCGCCAGAAGATCGACGTGATCCCCGGCCGGTACGTCAGCACGTGGTACCAGCCGACGAAGCTCGGCGAGTTCCACGTGTTCTGCGACCAGTACTGCGGGGCGTGGCACTCGCTGATGGTCGGCCGGATCAAGGTCGTGCCGGCCGCCGAGTTCGAGGCGTTCCTGGAGGGGAAGGGCGGGGCCCAGGGGTCGGCCAACCCGGTGGACGGGTCGCTGGCGCACAAGGGCTGGCAGCACTTCCAGCGGCTCCAGTGCCAGAGCTGCCACATGCCGAACGCCGGCATCGGCACCGGCAAGCATCCGCGGGCGCCGAGCCTCGAAGGCATCTTCGGCCGCGAGGTGCCCGTCAAGGGCGGCACCACGGTGACCGCCGACGACCAGTACATCCGGGACTCGATCGTGAACCCCGGCAAGCACGTGGTCGAGGGCTGGGAGCGGGTCATGCCGGGGAACTACGGCAGCCAGGTGAGCGAAGACAACCTGAACGAGCTGGTCGCGTACATCAAGTGGCTGCGGCCGGGCACGCAGCTGGGGCCGAACGACAAGGCGCCGGCGCCCTACGGGGCGCCGCGGCTGACGCCGCCGCCGGCCGGGTCCACCGGGGGGAAGCAGTAACATGAGCATCGTCATCGCCGACACCCCGCGGACGGCCCCGCCCCCGCCGGAGCCCGCGGTCCCGAGCCGCAACTACATCAACGAGACCTCCGGCTTCTGGTCGTGGGCGCTCACGGTCGACCACAAGCGGATCGGCATCCTGTACCTCGTGTCGATCACGCTGTTCTTCGTCGTCGGCGGGGCGGCGGCCGGGCTCGTCCGGCTCAACCTGCTGACCCCGAACGGGGCGATCCTCACCGAGGACCAGTACAACAAGGCGTTCACCGCGCACGGCGTGGTGATGCTGTTCCTGTTCCTCATCCCGAGTATCCCGGCGGTGTTCGGCAACTTCCTCGTCCCGCTCATGATCGGGGCGAAGGACCTGGCGTTCCCGAAGCTGAACCTCGCCAGCTGGTACGTGTTCATGGTCGGCGCCGCCTTCATGGTGTGGTCCGTCCTCGCCGGCGGCATCGACACCGGGTGGACGCTGTACCCGCCGTACAGCTCGCGGTACTCGCACAGCACCGTCGCCCCCGGCGTGTTCGGCGCGTTCATCACCGGGTTCAGCTCGATCATGACCGGGCTGAACATCATGGTGACGATCCACAAGATGCGCGCCCCGGGCATGACGTGGGGCCGGCTGCCGCTGTTCATCTGGGCCATGTACGCCACCAGCTTCATCCAGCTCCTCGGCACCCCCGTGGTGGCCATCACGCTGGTCCTGCTGATGGTCGAGCGGATCGCCGGCGTCGGCATCTTCGACCCGAGCCTCGGCGGCGACCCGGTCCTGTACCAGCACCTGTTCTGGTTCTACAGCCACCCGGCCGTGTACATCATGATCGTGCCCGGGATGGGCGTGATCAGCGAAGTCCTCACGTGCTTCAGCCGCAAGAACATCTTCGGCTACAAGGCCGTGGCGTGGTCGAGCGTCGGCATCGCGGTGGTGGGCTTCCTGGTGTGGGCGCACCACATGTACGTCGCCGGCATCAGCTACTACTCGGCGCTGCTGTTCAGCTTCCTGACGATGCTCGTGGCCGTGCCGAGCGCCATCAAGGTGTTCAACTGGGTGTCGACGCTGTACCGGGGGTCGATCACGTTCCAGGCGCCGATGATGTTCACGCTCGCCTTCCTGGTCCTGTTCACCGTCGGCGGCGTGACCGGCCTGTTCCTGGCGACCCTGGGGACCGACATCCACCTCCACGACACGTACTTCGTGGTGGCCCACTTCCACTTCGTGATGGTGGGCGGGATGGTGCTGGCGTACCTCGCCGGCATCCACTTCTGGTGGCCGAAGATGACCGGCCGGATGTACTCCGACTTCTGGAGCAAGACGAGCGCGACGGTGATCTTCGTCGGGTTCTTCTTCACGTTCGTGCCGCAGTTCGTGCTCGGCTACCACGGCATGCCGCGGCGGTACCCGAACTACCCGGAAGAGTTCCAGGTGTACAACGTGATGTCCACGGCCGGGGCGAGCATCCTGGGCGTCGGCTACCTGATGCCGGCGATCTACCTGACGCTGTCGCTGTTCTACGGGCCGAAGGCGGGCGCCAACCCGTGGAGCGCCACGGGGCTGGAGTGGCAGGTGCCGAGCCCGCCGACGGTGTTCAACTTCGAGTACCTGCCGGTCACGGTGTGCGGCCCGTACGAGTACGCCATCGGCGTGGACCAGATGGGCCGCGGGCTGCCGGAACCCCCGGGCGCCGGCGACGACAACCCGGCCGCGAAGGTCGGACCGACCGGTCCGATCGGCGCCCAACCGAAGGAGACCGAAGTTGTCGGCTAGCACCCACCACGACACGGTGCTGAAGCACCACTTCGACAACCTGGAACAACAGCGCTCGGCCGAACGGCTGGGGATGTGGTTCTTCCTGGTGACCGAGGTGCTGTTCTTCTCCGGCATGTTCGTCGCCTACACCGTGTACCGCAACTGGTACCCCGGCGAGTTCGCGTTCGCCAGCGGGCACCTGATCCTCTGGATCGCCGGGCTCAACACCGGGCTGCTCATCACCAGCAGCCTGACGATGACGCTGGCCATCCGCTCGGCGCAGCTCGGCGACACGGCCGGGCTGATCCGCCGGCTGCTGATCACGTTCGCGCTCGGGGCCGGGTTCATGGGCTTCAAGGCGTTCGAGTACAGCACGGACTACCACGAGAAGTTCGTCCCCGGCGAGATGTTCCGCACCGAGTACGACCGCGCGGTGAAGGAGCTGGCGCCGGTCAGCGCCGCCGCCGCCAAGGACTACAAGTTCACGGGCGGGCAGGAGCACTGGGCGCAGGACCTGGCGAAGATCAACCACGGCAAGGAGCCCGGGAGCGAGGGGACGGTGAGCCCCGAGCGGGTGCAGCTGTTCCTGTGCTTCTACTACATCATGACCGCCATCCACGGCGTCCACATCGTCGTGGGGCTGGGGTGCATCCTGTGGCTGGTGTGCGAGGCGTACCGCGGGGCCGTCCCGGCCGCCGGGTACTCCAAGGTCGAGGTGGTGAGCCTCTACTGGCACCTGGTGGACATGATCTGGCTGTTCCTGATGCCGCTGCTGTACCTGATCGGCAGCCGCGGCGGGCACTGACAAGCCAACGGAGCCCGCCGGCTGCGGCCGGCGGGCGGTGAGCCCACGAACACGAGGCCGCGATGGCGCACGACCCGCACCACACCCCGACCGACTCGACGCCGCACGACGTGGACACGGTGGGCAGCGTGTTCGCCGTGTACGTCGTCGTGCTCGTGCTGGCGGTGGCGAACATCCTCCTGGCCGGGACCGGCCTGGGGAGCCTCGCCCTCCCCGTGCAGATGGGCGTCGCCAGCGTGCAGGCGTGCCTGGTGGCGTGGTACTGGATGCACATGCGCCGCGGCGAGACCGCCGTGACGCTGTCGGCGTTCACCACGCTGTTCTTCATGGGCATCTTCTTCGTCCTCGTGTTCGCCGACATCCTGACCCGGTGGCGCGGCGGCATCTGAGTCGCGGTTACCCGGTCGCCCGGCCGGACGGTTAGTACTCTGATGCCGGCCCGCCGCCACCGCCGTCACGTCGTCCCGGGCGCGGCCCTTGCCGCGCTCGGCTGCGTTCTGGCGGTCCTCCCGGCCGGCTGCTCCCGCAACCCCGGCTACCCGCCGGACCTGACGTTCCCGCCGCGCGAGGACCGGCTCGTGCTGGCGCTCCCGCCCGCGGCCCCGCCGCGGCCCGCGGAGGTCGGCCGGCTCGACGCCGAGATCGCCGCCCTCGACGCCGCCGGCGGCCGCACCGCCGACCCCGCCGCGCTGCCGGCCGCGGCGCGGGCCGAGCTCGGCACCTTCCTGCGGGACACGTTCGGCACCCCCGCAGCGCCGCAGTCGCCGGGCCTCGGGCTCGGTGCCGAGCAGCTCGCGGAGGGGAGCCGGCTGTTCCGCAAGCACTGCGCCCAGTGCCACGGCGTGGCCGGCGACGGCCGCGGGCCGACCGGGCCGTGGATCGACCCGCACCCGCGCGACTTCCGCCGCGGGGCGTTCAAGTTCGTGTCGTCCGGCGACGGGACGAAGCCGCGCCGCGCCGACCTGCTGCGGACGATCCGCGAGGGCTTGCGCGGCACCGCGATGCCGTCGTTCGCGCGGCTGCCGGACGCCGACCGTGAGGCGATGGCCGCGTTCGTGGTGTACCTCGGCGTCCGCGGCGAGGTCGAGTTCCGCACCCTGGCCGCGCTCGCCGACGAGGGCGGCGAGGCGGGCACCGACGGCGACGTGGTCGGGTTCGCGCGAGCGCGGCTGGCCGCGGTCCTCGGCGAGTGGGAAAAGGCGGAGGCGTCGCCGCAGGCGGCGATCCCGGCGTTCCCCGACGACGACGCGAGGCATGCGCCGGACTACCTGGCGTCGGTGGCCCGCGGGCACGAGCTGTTCGTGGCGGACGCGGGCGCCGGCTGCGCGAAGTGCCACGAGAACTACGGCCGGACTGCGGCGCTGCGGTACGACGTGTGGGGCACGGTGGTGCGGCCGCCGGACCTGACCCAGACCCGGCCGAAGGGCGGCGACCGCGCCGAGGACCTGGCCGCGCGGGTGCGGCACGGCATCGCCCCGGTGGGGATGCCCGCGCAGCCGGCGCTGAGTGAGGCGCAGCTGCTGGACGTGGTGCGGTTCGTGCGGGCGCTGCCGTACCCGCGCGAGCTGCCGCCGGCCCTGCGGGCGAAGGTGTACCCGTAGCCAGGAAACACGAGACAGGAAGCAGGAGACATCAGACAGGGAGCGGCGAACGGACGCGGACCGGGGTCCCCTGTTCCCTGTCTCCTGTCTCCTGACAGCACCATGACCGACCCCAACCTGCCGCCGCGCCCCGTGCCCCGCTGGCTCCACCTGTGGGCCGTCGCTACCGTCTGCGCCTGCCTGGCGCTGCTCGCCGTCGGGCAGCTCGTCACCAGCTTCCGCGTCGGCATGGCCGACCCCATCTGGCCGACCTCGCCGTGGCACCTCGTCAACAACTACGAGCCGAGCCCCGGCTACCTCATCGAGCACGCGCACCGCATCCTCGGCTTCCTCGTCGGCGGCCTCGTCACCGTGCTGGCGCTCGCCCTGTGGGCCACCCACCCCAACCGCGCGGCCCGCGTCGTGGGGCTGCTCGCGCTCGTCGTGCTGGTGGGCGCGTTCGGCGAGTTCCACCGGGCGCTCATCGCCCAGCGCGACTCCACGGCGACGGTCACCGTGCCCGTCCCGGTCGTCGCCGCGATGCTCGGGGCGCTCGCGCTCGTCGGCCTCCTCGCGGGCTTCGGCAGTGCCGCCGGCGTGCGCGGCGCCGAGGCCCGCGCCCTCGGGCTCATCGCCCTGGTATTCGTGATGATCCAGGGGTTGCTCGGCGGCTTCCGCGTCAAGCTGAACGAGCTGGTCGGCACCGACCTGGCGGCCGTGCACGGGGTGTTCGGGCAGGTCACGTTCGCGGTGCTGCTGACGGTCGCCGTGCTCACCGCGCGGCCGCCGGCGGGCGACGTGCCCGACGCCGACCGCCGCCGGCTCGGCCGGCTGGCGCTGGGACTGGTGGCGGTGCTGTTCGTACAACTGACCTTCGGGGCGTGGGTGCGGCACGCCCCGGACGCGCTCGGCCAGCGGCTCCACTTCCTCACCGCGTTCGTCGCGGTGGCGACGGCCGTGTGGCTGCTGCGGCTCGGCTTCGGCGGCCCCGCCCGGCCGCGCGTCCGGGTGTGGGGCACCGCCCTCGGCGTCCTCGTCGCCCTTCAGGTGACGCTCGGCGTCGAGGCGTGGATGGGGAAGTTCGGGCGGGCGGCGCTTCCGGAGTTCGAGACGGTGACGGCCAAGCAGGCCGGCATCCGCACGGCCCACGCGCTCGTCGGGACGGGTGTGCTGGCGGCGGCGGTGGGGCTGGCCCTGCGGGTGCGGGCGGGAGGCGAGCGATGAGGAAGGCCGCTGCGGTCGAGGCCGAGGTCGCCCCGCTGGACCCGTTCGCCGGGCCGGCCGAGGAGGTTCTTTCCGCCGTGCCGTCGCGCGCCGCCGACTACCTCGAACTCACCAAGCCGCGCATCGCGGTCATGGCCCTGTTCACCGTCGGCATCGGCTACCTCGTGGGCGCCGGCTCCGCGGCGTCGCTCGCCGACCTCTTTCACGTCCTGCTCGGCTCCGGCCTGGTCGCGGCCGGCGGCAGCGCCCTGAACCAGTTTCTCGAACGGCACATCGACGCCCGGATGTTCCGCACGCTGAAGCGGCCGCTGCCGGCGGGCCGCATGTCGCCGAGCGAGGCGCTGGCGTTCGGCGTCGGCCTCGGGGCGGTGGGGCTGTGCTACCTGTTCGCCACGCTGCCGGCCGCGGCGGGGGTGGCGGCGGCGGCGACATTCGTGAGTTACGTGTGGGTGTACACGCCGCTGAAGACGGTGACGGTGTGGAACACGGTGGTGGGGGCGGTGCCGGGGGCGCTGCCGCCGGTGATCGGGTGGGCGGCGGCGTGCGGGTGGGAGAAGCCGGGCGGCGCGTTCGCGCTGTTCTGGGTGATCTTCGTGTGGCAGCTGCCGCACTTCTTCGCCATCGCGTGGATGTACCGCGACGACTACGCCCGCGGCGGCCTGCGGATGCTGCCGCACATCGACCCCACGGGGAGCAAGACGGCGTGGGCGATGGTGCTGACGTGCGTGGCGCTGATCCCGGTGGGCTGGGTGTCGATGGCTTTGGGCGCCGCGGGCTGGCTGTCGGTGGTGGGGTGTGCGGTGCTGGGGCTGCTGTTCCTGCGCGAGGCGGTGGAGTTCGCCCGCCGCCGCACCGACCGCCAGGCCCGCCGCGTGCTGCGGGCGTCGCTGCTGTACCTTCCGGGCGCACTGGGGCTGGTGCTGCTCGACAACGTCATCGGGTGGTGAGCGCGGCGAGCGGCCGGCGTCAGCCGGCTGTTGGCTCGGGCATTTCGGCGGCGGGGCACATCCCAAATGAAGGCAGTCTGGAAACGCATCCACGCTTGGCTCGACGAGAACGCACCGGCGGGATACGGACACCTCCGCCCCGGTGCCACAACCGACGCCATCCAGGCGGCCGAGCAGGCGATGGGGTTGAAACTCCCCGCGGAGGTCAAGGCGTCGTACCGCGTTCACGACGGCCAGAGCACCGAACCGGGCCTGATCGGCGGCGAGGGTTGGTGTCTGCTACCCATCGATGATGTTGGGACGTGGTGGCGGAAGTGGTCCGAACGCAACCAGCGGTTCCGCGCGTGCGTACCGCTGGCGTGGGGCGGGACGGGTGATGTCATCTTCATCGACCTTAACCCTGAGGCCGAGGCCGGTGGTGGCAGCGTGATCGTCCAGCGCAGCGACACCCGCGCCCCTGACGCGGTCGCGCCGTCGTTCCGGTTGTGGCTGAAGGACTTCGCCGACCAACTGGAGGACGAAGAGTTCGCGTACTCCGAAGCCGACGGGTGCCTCATGTACGCAGACGAGATCGACCTCGATTGATCGCTCGCTGTTCGCGCCCCGCGTCGGGTCTCGAAGACTCGACCCGACCTACGGGAGCCGTCTGCTGCCCCTCCAAGGTTGACACGGCCGCGGGTCGGGCCGGATACTGAAGTCAACCGCCGAGGGGTGAGCGCATGTCGCCGAGCATCTACGACCTGGGGATCGACAAGCTGAGCGTGCCGGACCGGCTCCGCCTGATCGGCGAGATCTGGGACACCCTGGAGCCGGCCGACCACGGCCAGGTGCAGCTCTCCGAAGCCCACTGGCGCGAGATCGAGGACCGGCTCGCCGACATCGACGCCAACCCCGATGACGGGCTGTCCCTCGAAGAGACGATGGCGCAGCTTCGGGCCAAGCAATGAGCCGCACGATCGTCGTCCGCGGGGCCGCCCGCCGCGACATCGACGACGCCCGCGAGTGGTACGAGTTGCAGCAACCGGGCGTCGGCCGCGAGTTCCTCGACGAGGCTCAGGCGGCCCTGATTCGCGTCCGCGACAACCCCGAGGGCTACGCCAAGGGCCGACACGGGGTGCGACACGCTCTCGTCCATCGCTTCCCGTATGTCGTGATCTACCGTGTGGATGCCACCGTCGTGGTGGTCGTCGCGGTGATGCACACGCGCCGGCACCCGCGGGCGTGGCGGTCGCGCCTCTGACCCGTCCTCGCCAGGTTGACACGGCCGCGGGTCGGGCCGGATACTGGATTCAACCGCCGAGGGGTGAGCGCATGTCGCCGAGCATCTACGACCTGGGGATCGACAAGCTGAGCGTGCCGGACCGGCTCCGCCTGATCGGCGAGATCTGGGACACCCTGGAGCCGCCGGAAGCAGTGGCCGAGACGGACGAACTCCGTGACCTGATCGACGCGCGGTTGGACGAGGCCGACGCGAACCCCGGAGCCGGGTCCACGTGGGACGAGGTGAAGGCCCGGATCAAGGGCCGGCGATGAGCCACCAACTGGTCATCCGCCCGGGCGCGGAGGACGAGCTCACCGCCGCACACGACTGGTACGAGAGTCAGCAAGCCGGCGTGGGGGACGATTTCCTCCGCGCCGCAGATGCCGTGTTCGTTCGGATCACGGCCCAGCCCGAGTTGTACGCCGCCGGTTACCGCGGCGCCCGACTGGCGCCACTCCACCGGTTCCCGTACATGGTCGTATATCGCATCGTCGGAGATGTGATCGACGTGTTCGCGGTCGTCCACACCAGCCGGCACCCGCGGTCGTGGCGGTCACGGCTCTGAATCGTTACCCGGCGTCGCAGTCGCAACCCGTTTCCGGGTAACGACCTGCTCCGATCCTCCTCCGACGCGGCAGAATCAGACTCACGTCATTCTGGCCGCGTGACATGTTTCCGCGACCCGGTGGGGGAGGCGCCGGAAACAATCATCCCCGCCCCCGGGTCGCCGCGTCAGCCGTACTTGCGGTGGCAGTCGGCCGACGACATCTTCGCCGCCTTGATCAGCCCGCCGGCCACGCGCTCGCCCGCCGGGTCAAGGTACAGCCGGCCGCTGCCGGCGCCCAGCCGCGGGTCGTAGCCGTCCACGTGGACGTTGAAGATGTACGCGCCGTCGGTGGCGGCGCGGAACCAGTGGACGTTGTCCTTGTGGTCCGAGATCGTGCTCACCTCGCCGGGGCCGAACTCCTTGTCGATCGTCGGCCGGATCAGGTAGTGGTCGGCGGCCGTCTCCACGCGGTCGTAGTGCTTCCCCGCCCAGCGGCCCTTCAGCACGATGAACCCGGTGCACATGTTGGCGTGCCCGTGCGGCACGATCGACCGGCCGCGGCCGCAGCCGAAGATCTGCTTGCCGAAGCCCGGCGCCGCCGGCAGGCCGCCGACGCCGCCGAGGTCGAAGCCGGCGCTGAGGGCGCCGTTGTCGGGCAGCTTGCGCCGCTCGATCTCGTCGAGCTTGACGAAGCGGCACAGCGCCGGCAGGTTCACGCGGCGGTACAGCGCCTCCATCCGTTCCTGGAACTGCAGGTCGGTGAGCTTGCGGCCGCGGAGGTCGGCGGTCATCTCGCCGAGTTCCTTGAACCAGGCGTCGATGGTGGGGCGGACCTCCTGCGCGAACAGGTCGCGGCGCCAGCACGTCTCGACGAGCCCGTAGGCGACGAGGGCGCCGAGGAACTGGGAACCGAACTCGCGGCGGGTGGCGTCCACGGGGCATCCTCCGGGGGAGAGGGGAACCACCCGAGCGTACCCGGCGCGCGGCACCGCCGCAAGCGGCAGTCAGCCGCGTTCGACCGAGAGGCCGCAGAAGCTGTGTTCGGTCTCGGCGGCGGTCAGCCAGAACTCGCCCGGGCCGTCCAGCCGCCGCTCGGCCGGGGCGTCGCCGCCGCGCGGGTCGCGGAGGTGGACGCGGTCGGCGCCGCGGTCGTATCCCAGCAAGCCGTAGCAGTGCTGCGGCGAGATCCAGCCGTGGACCGGCTTGCGGACGCGGCCGTCGGTGCCGCCGAGCACCATCAATCGGCGGCCGGCCTGTTCTTCGAGCAGGTCCCGGAACCACGCGCGGCGCGCCCACGCCCGGTACATCGGCGCGAAGCCGAGGCGGGTGACGTTCAGGTAGCCGGTGCGCCGGCGGCCGGTGAGGAGGCCGATGCCGAAGCCGTAGGTGAAGACGCGCGGCTTCGACAGGTTGCCGAACCGGCCGGCGGCCGCCTCGCACACCCGCGCCCACGGCCACGGGCCGGACTCGGTGCCGCTGGCGACCTCGTCCGGCCGCACGTCCTGCGGCGGACGGCCCGGGAAGGTCACGCGGTACACGCCGTCGCCGAGCGGCACCACGCAGTCGCGGAGCTGCTGCGGCCGCTGCCGGGCCATGCCGACCAGCGCGGACAGGAACCAGCAGTCGTCCCAGTTCGCTTGCCGCAGCGTGCGGTAATCGGGGAGATCGAGCACGCGCCGCCTCCGGAACAGAATGACACCTTACCCGGCCCTCGGGGGCGGGGGTAGGGGCCGGGCGTTTCGCCGACCGCCTCCTAGAATCGACCGCAGCGCTTCCCCCCGGAGCCCCCGACATGCCAATCCCGGTCGTGTGTGCCAACTGTCAGACGCGGCTGAACGCCCCCGACGCGGCCGCCGGGCGGAAGGTGAAGTGCCCGAAATGCCAGACGGTGATGGCCGTTCCGGGCGCGGCCGCCCCCGCCCCGCCGCCCCTCCCGCCGCCGCCGGCCTCGGCGAGTGGCGGCAGCCCTTTCGACTTCGACGACGAGTCGCCGCCGCAGAAGCCTCGCCGCCCGAGCGGCGAGTCGCGGCCGGCGCCGGAGTCGCCGCCGCCCGCGCCCCCCTCGCCACCCGCCGGGGGCGGGGGAGCGTTCGACTTCGGCGCGGCCGTCGAGTCTGGGGGCGGCGGCCGGGCGCGCGAGGCGAGCCGCGAGGACCGGCCGCGCCGCCGCCGCCGCGACGAGGACGACGCCGCCGCCGGACCGCCCGCGCCGCCCGCGGCCGGACGACGACGCCCCGGCCGACGACGACCGCCCGCGCGGCCGCCGTCCGGCGGCCGGCGGGGGCAAGTCGCCGCTGCTGTGGATCCTGCTCGGCGGCGGCTTCCTGCTGCTGACCTGCTGCGGCGGGGGCGGAGTCGTCGCGTACATCGCTCTGGGCAAGGTCAAGGACGCCGCCGCACAGGTGACAAAGAAGCTGGACGAGGACATGAAGAAGTCCGCCGCCGCGCAGCTGCCGCCCGGGTGGACGAAGTTCGAGGCGCCGGACAAGTCGGTCCGCGCGGCCTTCCCGGCCCCGTTCCCGGACGACGCCGGCCTGTCGTTCACGACGCAGTCGGTGACGGGGGCGAAGGCGTGGCGGAGCCAGGAGGCGGACTGGAGCCTGACCTGCACCGTCGCAGTCGTCAAGTTCCGACCCACGTCCAAGGCCGCGGACCGCGAGAAGGACTTGAAGCTCGCCGCGGGGATGATGAACTTCGCCGCCAAGGACGCCGGCGCGCCGAAGACGGTGGACTGGCTCGGCGGCCAGGCGAAGGAGACGGACGCGAAGGGCGGCGTGAACCAGGACCTGAGCGTCGTCACCCGGTGGGTGGTGGTGGGCAACACCGGGTACGTGGCGATCGTTCAGCACAAGGACAAGCCGGAGGCCGTGCAGACGTTCTTCAACAACGTCGAGGCGCTGTCGAAGTAGGGGGCGCACCGGTGCTCACCCGTGTGGCCGTCGGCGGCCGGTCGTACCTGCTGTTCGCCCCGCCGCCGGGGCCGACCCCGCCGCCGCTCGTCGTCGTCCTGCACGGCGCCGGCGGAACCGCCGAGTGGGCCGACGGCGAGACCGGCTGGTCCGCTGCCGCCGCCCGCGAGGGGTTCGCCCTCGCCTTGCCCGACGCGCTGCCCCCCGACCCCGCGAAGCCGCCGAAGTTCCTCACCAACGCCGCCCGCTGGGACGTGGGCAGCAGCGGCGACGAAGGCCTGCTCGACCCGCCGGACACCCGCCCCGACGACCTGACCTTCCTGAGTCACGTCCTCACCGACGCCACCGCCCGCGCCGGGGCCGACCCGAGGCGCGTGTCCGTGACCGGCTTCTCGAACGGCGCCGCGATGGCGTTCCGCGTCGCGGCCGAGTTGAGCGACCGCGTCGCCGCGGTGGCGCCGGTCGCCGGGTACTGCCGCGTGCCCGAGGGCTTCCGCCCCGCGCGGCCGGTGCCGACGGTGTACCTCATCGGCGCCGCCGACCCGCTCGTGCCGGTCCGCGGCGGCGCCGTCCGCAGCCCGTGGAAGCACCGCCTCGTGACCCGCCGCCCCGTCGCCGAGTCGCTCGCGCGGTGGGCGAGCGTACTGGGGTGTTCGCCCGCCCCGGCCGAGGAGTCGGACGCGGGCGGCCTGCGGGTCGACGTGTACCCGGGGCCGGTGCCGTTCCGCGCCGTGACGGTCGAGGGCCTCGGGCACCACTGGCCCGGCGGGAAGGGGCAGCTGAACCCGCGCGTCGCGGGGCCGCCTTGTGCGCGCCTCGATGGGGTCGCTTCCTGCTGGGAATTCTTCCGCGAACAGCGCATTTGAAGGGGTGAAGGGGTGAACGGGTGAACGGGTGAGAAGCCACCGTGCGTCATCCCTTCACCCCTTCACCCCTTCGCCCCTTCACCCCTTCATCTTCCCCGCACCCCTTCACCCCTTCCCGTCGGCCCCTTACTCTAATCCCACTCCGACCCGGGGGTCGGAGCCTGCCCGCCGACTCGCACCCCCATGTTCCGCGTAGGACTCCGCGACATGCTGACCGACTCTCCCGACCAGCGGGCGCCGCGGCGCGCCGCCCGCGCCGCGGCCGCCGCCCTGGCGCTGCTCCTGTTCGCCGGCCCGGCGCTCGCCCAGAACGCGCCCGCGGGGCAACCCAAGAAAGGCGGCGGCGAGGCCAACCTCGTCCTCCCCGACCTCAACCAGACCAAGTTCGTCGGCGGCGTCGGCGGCAAGGACCTGTTGTACCTCGGTCTGGTCGTGTCCGTCGCCGGGCTGGCGTTCGGCCTCGTCGTCTACAACCAGCTCAAGAACATGCCCGTCCACCGCACCATGCTCGAGGTCAGCGAGCTGATCTACGAGACGTGCAAGACGTACCTGTTCACCCAGGGGAAGTTCCTCGCCGTCCTGTGGCTGTTCATCGGGGCGATCATCGCCGTCTACTTCGGCTACCTCACCACGTACACCGACCCGGCCACCGGCGTGTCGCAGCACGGGTTCCCGCCCGAACGGGTCGGAATCATCCTGGCGTTTAGCGTGATCGGCATCCTCGGCAGCTACGGCGTGGCGTGGTTCGGCATCCGCGTGAACACGTTCGCCAACAGCCGCACCGCCTTCGCCGCGCTCACCGGCAAGGCCTACCCCTGCTACGCCATCCCGCTCAAGGCCGGCATCTCGATCGGCATGCTGCTCATCTCCGTCGAGTTGCTGCTGATGCTCGTCATTCTGATGTTCATACCGGGCGAACTCGCCGGGGCGTGCTTCATCGGGTTCGCCATCGGCGAGAGCCTCGGCGCGGCGGCCCTGCGGGTGGCCGGCGGCATCTTTACCAAGATCGCCGACATCGGCGCCGACCTGATGAAGATCGTGTTCAAGATCAAGGAGGACGACGCCCGCAACCCCGGCGTCATCGCCGACTGCACCGGCGACAACGCCGGCGACTCGGTCGGCCCCTCCGCCGACGGGTTCGAGACGTACGGCGTCACCGGCGTGGCGCTCATCACGTTCATCCTCCTGGCCGTGGCCGACCCGACGGTGCAAATCCAGCTGCTCGTCTGGATCTTCATGATGCGCGTGATGATGGTGGTGGCGTCGGCCGGGTCCTACTTCATCAACGAGGCGCGGGCCAAGGCGAAGTACAGTGAGGCGAAGGACTTCAACTACGAGGCGCCGCTGACCGTGCTCGTGTGGCTCACCTCGATCGTTTCCGTCGTCCTCACCTACGCCGTGTCGTTCCTGCTCATCCCGGACATCGCCGGGAACAAGGACCTGTGGTGGCAGCTCTCCACCATCATCACCTGCGGCACGCTCGCCGGGGCGATCATCCCCGAGCTGGTGAAGGTGTTCACCAGCACCGAGAGCGGCCACGTGAGCGAGGTGGTGACGAGCAGCCGGCAGGGCGGGGCGTCGCTGAACATCCTCAGCGGGCTCGTGGCCGGCAACTTCTCCTCGTACTGGATCGGCATGGCCATCCTCGGCCTGATGGGCGTGGCGTGGTGGATCAGCCTGAGCATCCCGCCGATCATGCTCGCCCCGGCCGTGTTCGCCTTCGGGCTCGTCGCCTTCGGCTTCCTCGGCATGGGGCCGGTCACCATCGCCGTGGACAGCTACGGCCCGGTGACGGACAACGCCCAGAGCGTGTACGAGCTGAGCACCATCGAGAGCGTGCCGGGCATCCGCGAGGAAGTGCAGCGCGACTTCGGGTTCGCCGCCGACTTCGAGACGGCCAAGGAGAACCTGGAGAAGAACGACGGGGCGGGGAACACGTTCAAGGCGACGGCCAAGCCGGTGCTCATCGGCACGGCCGTGGTCGGGGCGACGACGATGATCTTCGCCATCATCGTCGGCCTGACGCACGGGCTGAAGCCGGAGCTGGTGGTGAACCTGTCGATCCTGAACCCGCTGTTCCTGCTTGGGCTGATCGCCGGCGGGGCGGTGATTTACTGGTTCACCGGCGCGAGCATGCAGGCGGTGACGACCGGCGCGTACCGGGCGGTCGAGTTCATCAAGGCGAACATCCGGCTGGACGACACGGTAACGAAGGCGAGCACCGAGGACTCGAAGAAGGTGGTGGAGATCTGCACCCGGTACGCCCAGGCGGGGATGTTCAACATCTTCCTGGTGGTGTTCTTCAGCACCCTCGGGTTCGCGTTCCTCGACTCGTTCTTCTTCATCGGCTACCTGATCAGCATCGCGCTGTTCGGGCTGTACCAGGCGATCTTCATGGCCAACGCCGGCGGGGCGTGGGACAACGCCAAGAAGATCGTGGAGACCGAGCTGAAGATGAAGGGCACGCCGCTGCACGACGCGACGGTGGTCGGCGACACCGTGGGCGACCCGTTCAAGGACACGAGCAGCGTGGCGCTGAACCCGATCATCAAGTTCACGACGCTGTTCGGGCTGCTGGCGGTGGAACTGGCGGTGGAGCTGACGGCGACCCGCGGCTCGGCCCTGGCGCACGGCCTGGCGGCGGCGTTCCTGGCGGTGTCGATGTTCTTCGTGTGGCGGAGCTTCTACGGGATGCGAATCCTGGACGGCGGCCACGGCCACGCGAAGGCGTAATGTTGCACCGCCGCAAGCGGCGAGGCCGAAGTGCGAAAGCCCGGGGAGTATCCTCCCCGGGCTTTCGGTTGTCCCCTGTCTCCTGTTCCCGGGCTCCTGACTACCGCCCTTCCCGCAGCCGGTCGCCGAGGAAGTTCTCCAGGTCCGGCGTGTCGTAGATCTTCTTGATCGTCGTCTCCACGTCGTACTCGACACGGCGGAACTTGATCGTGTCGTTGTCGAGCACCACGTAGCACGCCCGCCAGTTGCCGTCGCGCGGCTGGCCGACGCTCCCCACGTTGCACAGCGTCTTGCGGCCGTCCAGCTTGTAGTTCGAGTCCACTTCCTCGGGGCTGAGGAATTGCAGGTTCTCGGTGAACACGCCGGGCACGTGCGTGTGGCCCTGGAAGCAGTACTTCTCGACCAGCGAGAAGATGCGCTCCATCTTCCGCTGGTTGTACACGTCCTCGGGGAAGACGTACTCGTTGAGCGGGTTGCGGGCGCTGCCGTGGACGAACAGGTAGCCGTTCTCGCGGTGGCTGCGCGGCCGGTCGGCCAGGAACTCCCATCGCTTCTCGCGCGCCGCCCGGCTGTCCGGGGCGCTCTCCAGCTGCGCCCGCGTCCAGAAGATGGCCTTCTCGGCCGGGCCGTTGAACCCGTCCGGGTCGAACATGGCGCCCTGGTCGTGGTTCCCGAGGATTACGACCTTGGCGGTCATGACGAGGTCGATGCACTCGCGCGGGTTCGGGCCGTACCCGACCACGTCGCCGAGGCAGTACACGTCGGTGATACCCTGCGCCTTGATGTCCGCCAGAACGGCCTGGAGGGCTTCGAGGTTGCTGTGGATGTCGCTGATGATCGCCTTCACGGCGGAAAGCCCTTTCCGGCGGAGCGCGGGCCGGCCGTCCGACGGACGGGGCAGGCGGGGCGCGTGGCTCAACCGGAAGTATAGACCACGCCGCCGGCTCGGTAAACAGCGCCGGCCGGGGAGGTGGTGGAAACGCGCGCCCCAACCGGCACAGCCGGCCGGGTTGGCGAGGGACCGGTCCGGGCGAGCCGGCCGCGTTCGCAGCCGGAGCGCGACCCCCGTCGCGTCCGACGGGGGTCCGTCTCCCGTCCCCGAAGGGACGGACTCGCCCGGACCGGTCCGGAGTCAGGGAGGCAGGACTCGAACCTGCATGAGCGGGTACCCGAAACCCGTGGTCAACCTTTGACCCACACCCTGAGTTCAACCCCGCGCGAGTCCCGGAGGCGGCGCGATCTCACGACCGGATTCGAACCGGCAGCGTACAGCGGTTGAGGCTGTCGCCCTACCATTGGGCTACGTGTGTAGGCCTCCGGCGTCGGGCGCGGGGTTGATTCCGTGGCGGACCGTGGCCCGCGCTCTCCCAAGTCCCGGCGGCTGGAGTCGAACCAGCACCTCGCCGTTTTCAGCGGCACGCTCAGACCGCTAAGCCACACCGGGATGTCGATCGTCGTCTGTGCCGGCGGTGGGAGTCGAACCCACAACCACCCGCTTAAAAGGCGGGGGCTCTACCGGTTGAGCTACACCAGCGGCAGTTCCGGGAGCTGGAGTCGAACCAGCACTTTCCGCGTTCAGAGCGCGGCGTCTTACCGTTAGACGATCCCGGAGCGTGTTGTCGAAACGGGGAGACGGAGTCGAACCGTCATTTCCGGGGTCAAAGGCCGGCGGCCGACCGTTAGCCGATCCCCGTAGCAGCAGCGGTGGCAGGAATCGAACCTGCAAATTGCGCTTTAACAGAGCGCCGCCTTACCGTTCGGCTCCACACCGCTGTGAAGGTGCCCCGCAAACGCACCGGGGCCGGGCGCCCCCGGAAGGACGCCCGGCCCCGGGATGCTCCCGTGTGCCCGTGCGTCAGCCTGTGGCGTGCTGCGGTTTCGGATTGGGTTGCGGGAAGCGGTTCATCACTCGTCCTCGTGCGTGCTCACGGGGATAGACGCCGCCGCCGGGAAGTGGTTCGCGGAACCGGGCGGAATTCTTGTACCGGGCGGAAGGCAGCCGAGGGATGACCTTACGCGAACCGGCACAGCCCCTCGACGAACGCCGCGGAGCCGTCGCGGAGCCAGCCGTCGAGCTGGGCGGGGTCCTTCAACTGCTGGCCGCGGACGCGCGGCACCGCGGCGAAGCCGCACTCCACGCCCGCCACCGCCGTCATGTCGCCCCACAGCTTCTCGAACTGACACACCGGGTACACGTCCTCCTGGCCGTGGCCCCAGCGCTTTTTGACGTCCTTCAGCGTCACGTAGGTCGGCAGCCGCGCCGCCATGCGGTTCACCGCCGCGGCCACGGCCGCGTCGTCGGCCAGGTCGGACCGCGACAGGCCGAACAGCTCCAGCAGTGCGTCGATGGTCACCCACGTCGTCAGCGAGTTGTAGAAGCTCAGCGAGAACTCCTCCTCCTCGCGCGGCATCGCGAGCCCCTCCAGGATGCGCGGCCGGCCGTCGACGCGGGCCAGGCCGCCGCCGCGGTCGTCGATGCGCCGACCGATCACCTCGAACGTCAGCGGCTTCCCCGCGGTGATGTGCGTCCCCAGCAGACCCGCGTCGGCGTCGGCGCCGAGCGTGTCGATGTTGTGGACGAGGAGGTACTTCAGATTCGGCCGCTCCGCCAGCAGGTCGCGGAGGACGCCGTTCCGCATCAGGTTTGGGATCTCGTACCAGTGGCCGACCGGGTGGAGGCACTGGAGCGGCTCGTTATCGGTGTAGTCGCTCCCCTCGCCGGCCGCGGTCGCCCAGCCTATCAGCGTCTGGTGGGCGCCGTCGCGCACCCGCTGCTTCCGCTCGTCGAGCACCTGGTGGGCCGTCTCCTCCCACGCGAAGCGGAGGTCGCGCACCATCGGCACCAGCCGCAGGCCCACGCTCATCGCCGGCGACAGCGTCACCGGGCCGCCGTAGCCGTAGTTGCCGGTCGCCGCCAGGTGCGCGCCGGTCGGGCCGTGCGTGAGGTAGCCCGTCGTGAAGACGTGCGGCACCGTCGCGCCGAACCGCTCGGACGCCTTGCGGCTCTTGGCCAGGTGCACTTCGAGGAACGTGCGGTGCTTCCCGGCCAGGCGCGCGAACGGGTGCAGCGCCTTCACCACGCCCGCGCCCTGCGTCCAGCGAGAACCGGCGCCCGCCGAGAGCGTCACGACGGCGAGTTCGCCCGCAGCCAGCGCCTGCTCGCCGACCGCCACCACCCCTGCGGGCACACCTCCGCGGCCGTCGGTCACGTCGCCGGGCTGAACGTCCTCCACGACGGTCGACGCGGGGAGGCGGTTCTGCGCCAGGCCGATGCGGCCGCGGCGGAGGTCGTCGCGGATGCGCTCGTGCTCGGCGCGGTCGAACCCGTTCGAAGCTAACAGTGCGGCCAGCGCCTCGGGCCGCGCGCTCGATAGCGCCGACGCCGCCGGGACCATGCGGTCGAACAGCGACTCGACGAGCCCGGCGAGTTCCGGGGCGCGGGCCGCGGCGCCGACTCGCTCCAACTCGCCGCGGCGCGACGCCGGAATGAGCCGCGCGTCCTCGCGCAGCCAGCGCGGCACCAGCAGTGCGTAGTAGCCGCGAGGCAGTAACTCGGCGCCGGCGGGGAGGAGGTCGGCGTGCGTGCCGCGGGGGTTGACGGCGAAGTCGTACACGACCGGCGCCATGGCGAACGGCAGCGAGTGCTTCAGCGCCTCGCGCTGGCGGCGCATCTCGGTCAACAGGAAGTCCTGGGCCTCGGCCTTGCGGTGCGGCGCGACGATGAACCCCATGCCGCCGCCGCTCATGCCGCCGAGCATCCAGAAGCCCCAGAAGTCGCTGCCGAACCACGCGCGGCTCGCGGCGATCAGCCCCTCGGTGTACGCGTTCGACGCTGCGGGGATGATCGTCTGAATCGGCCCGGCGAAGTTGCGCGTCGTGGCGGCGCCCAGCGCCGGGATGTCGCCGCGCTGCAGGTCGTCGGCGATCTCGTCGAAGATGCCGAGGGCCGCCTGCCGGGCCTGCCACTCGGCGGCGTCTCGCAGCAGGTACTTTTCGGTCACCATTTCCAGC
This sequence comes from Gemmataceae bacterium, assembly GCA_046350095.1. Lineage (GTDB taxonomy): Bacteria > Planctomycetota > Planctomycetia > Gemmatales > Gemmataceae > Urbifossiella. The sequence continues at coordinate 446,047 of JAXMBA010000003.1, read as the reverse complement.
ACCGGGCCGACGTTCTGGGCCATGCCGCCGTGGACGAGAACAAGGCTGTCTTCGAGCTTCCTGCGGTTCGCCTCCGACACTCGCTCGGGGCCGAAGACGGTGTGCCGCGGCAGGAGACGCCCGCGGCTGACGCCGTGCTCGGGGTCGCCCTCAGCGGCGAAGGTGCCCTCAATGAGTTTGATGCCTGGCCAGACGCCGCCGCTGTCCTGCCAGCCGCCGCCGCTGCCGCCGATCCACTCGCCGAGGATGGCGCGGGCCGCGACGAGCCGGCGCTCCGGCTCCGTGAGCGAGCCGGTGAGCGCCTTCGCCTGCCCGGTCGCACGCATGCACACGGCGATGAGGCCGGCGAGCAGGTTCGTCGAGACGGCGAGGCGCGAGCCCTTCGGGATGTCGTTCACGGCGCTGACCAGCTCGATCCCCAAGCCGGGGCCGACGAGCACGTCGAGCACCTGCCGCAGGTCGGCGCGCGAGCCTTCGAGCCCCGGCGGGATCAGGCCCGACGCGATGACCGCGGCCTTCAGCAGGCCGAGATAATCCCGCGCGAAGTCGAACACCTCGGGGAGCGACTTCACGTCCGCGGCGGCGTCGAGGTCCACGCTCACGAGGCGCAGCACGGGCTCGTCGATGACGCGGAAGTACACCTCGATCGGCGGCTTCGGTTCCGCGTCGCGGCCGTGGACGCCGAGGTCGATGGACACGTTCAGGACGCGGGCGCCCTCGGGGAAGTCCATGCCGAGGAAGAAGATGTCCGACCAGCACGAGTGGGACAGGTCCATCCGCACCGGCGTGCGCTCGCGCAGCACGGGGAAGGGGGCGCCGGAGTGGGGGCGGCTCAACAGTTCGGGGCGGACGCGGAGCGGGTGGTCGGCGGGGGCGCCGGCGCGGAACATCCAGCGGTTGCCGGCGGCGCCGCGGACGCTGGCGCGGACCTGGTCGGCGAGCGTCTGGAAGGCGAGGGCGTGGTACGCGGCGGCGAGGGCGCTGCTGAGCGGGTCGCTGGGGCCATGCTCGGCCTCGGCGGCGCGGAACAGGCGGATCGCTTCGTCGAACCGGCGGTTCATCAGCCGCTCGACGCCGGCGTGCGGGATGCGGCCGGCGGCGGGGAGTTCGGGCCGCGTCGGCAGGTGGAAGCGGTCGATGGCGTACAGGAAGAACAGCGCGCGGACGCGGTCGTACAGGTTGCCGCGGTCGCGGCGGAAGCGGTCCAGCGCTTGCCGCTCGGCGATCAACTCGGCGTAGGTGAGCGCGCCGACGGCGGCGGCGAGGGAGCGGTTGCGGACAGCCGGGTCGGGGGACGTGATCAGGTCGGTGAGCATTCGGAAACCCGTGGCACGCCGGTCGGTGGCTCGGGTCTTTGTAGGTCGGGTCGAGTCTTCGAGACCTGACAGCAGCACGAACGGCCTAGGAGTGTGCCCGGAACGAATCCGCGCGCGCTCAAGGCGACCGGGTTCTCGCGTGCGCGGTTCGCATCACGGCCAGGTCTCGAAGACTCGACCCGACCTACGAAAGCAGTCTCGCGCCCGTCAGATGTGGTACATCAGCGAGATGTCGTCCGCCGCCGGCTTCGCGCCCTTGAGGCGCAACCGCGGCTTCTCCAGCAGCACCGTCGTGTCCGCCGGCACGCTCTCCGTCAGCCACACGTTCGAGCCGATCACGCTCCGCTCGCCCACGACCGTGGCGCCGCCCAGGATCGTGGCGTTCGCGTACACCACCACGCCGTCCCTCAGCGTGGGGTGGCGCTTATAGCTGCCGTGCGTCAGGTTGCCGTCGTCGTCCTTCGTGAAGCTCAGGGCGCCGAGGGTCACGCCCTGGTACAGCTTCACGCCGGCGCCGATCTCGCACGTCTGGCCGATCACCACGCCGGTTCCGTGGTCGATGAAGAACCCCGCCCCGATCCGCGCCCCCGGGTGGATGTCGATGCCGGTCTTGGCGTGCGCCAGCTCCGTCATCATCCGCGGGATGAACGGCACACCCAGCGTGTACAGCTCGTGCGCCACCCGGTACACGCTGATCGCTTCGAGCCCCGGGTAGCTGAAGATGATCTCGTGGTGGCTCCGTGCCGCCGGGTCGCCGCGGTAGGCGGCGTCCACGTCCTGCTCCAGCACCTTCCGCACGTCCGGCAGGCGGCGCAGCAGCTCCAGCGCCTTCGGCTGGGCGATGGCCTCGCAGTCCACGTGCGGGCTCTCATCGCACAGCTCGTGGCGCAGCGCCCGCGCGATCTGCTGCGTCAGCTTGTCGTGGAGGCCGTCCACGAGGGCGCCGACGTGGTAGCCCACGTTGCCGTGGTGCAGGTTCTGCCGCCGGCCGTAGCCGGGGTACAGGACTTCGCTGAGGTCGGCGAGGATGTCGGCGACGGCGTCGCGGCTCGGCAGCGGCTCGTGCGCCAGGTGGTTCATCCGGCTGCACTCGGTGTACGACTCGACCAGCAGGTCGGTGATCGTCGGCAGCTCGTCCTTCAGCCGGATGTCGGTTGCCATGTTAGTCGCCAGGGTGCAGAGGGCATACGCCGGAATAGATCGGCCATTAAGCCGCCCCGACTTTCCGGTCTCTCCAGTTTACGCCGTCGCCGCCCGCTGGCTTGCGCCCGCCGCCGTCCGCCACCTGCCCGTCCCCCGGGCACGAATTGCGCCCGCACCCGGCACGGCGGCGCGTCACGAACCGGGGCGGGCTTTTTTTCGTGCGGCCGGGGCGGCGAGAAAACGCTGAGAATTCTAGCGATTTTCGCACGCATCAGCGCCGACCGCGGCGTCGGCAGGTGCGATTGGCACCGCGGCTGCTTCACCCTCGGGCGGAGAGGACGAACGGGACGCCGGGGTGAGCCGAGGGGAGAGGCGGTATCACCACGGGTCGCGATCTCGACCTCGCCAATACAGCAGCCCGGGTGTGTCGGCCGAGGGGAGAGGCGGCCGATCACCCGGGTTGTTCGTTTTCCCCAGCACCGACCGCGTCAATCCGGGCTCTCATTTTTCACTCCCAACTCGTACACTGACGCCAGACTCGCTCCCCCACGTCCGCCCAGACACTGCCATGCTTCGCCCGCGCCTCCTAGCGGCGGTCGTTGCCACGCTCGCCGCCGTCGCCGTCGCGCTGGCCCAGGAGCCGGCGGCCCGGCCGGAGTCGCCGTTCCTCTACGTCCGCAAGGGGAACATGCCGGTCGTCATCTCGGCACCGCACGGCGGCACCGGCGACATCCCCGGGGTACCGCCGCGCCGCGGGGTCGGCCTGCCGACCGGGCCGAACGGCTTCTACACCGGCCGCGACCCCGGCACCGAGGAACTCGCCGCGATGCTGGCCGTCGAGGTGTTCCTCAAGACCGGCAAGCGACCGTACCTCGTCACCGCCCGGTTCAGTCGCCGCTTCGTGGACGCCAACCGGCCGGCCGACGTCGCCTACGAGAGCCCGCGCGCCAAGCCCGTCTACGACGCCTACCACGACACCCTCGCCGGGTTCTGCAAGGAAGTCCGCAAGGCTCACGGCCGCGGGCTGCTCGTCGACGTGCACAACCAGGCGACGTTCCCCGACTCGGTGGTCCGAGGCACGCAGGACGGGAAGACGGTGGCGCTGCTCCGCCAGCGCTTCGGCGAAAAGGCCCACAGCGGCCCGGACAGCCTGCTGGGGCTGCTCGGCGGCGCGGGCTTCAAGACGCAGCCGGCCAAGCTCGACGGTAAGGAGCACGAGAACTTCAACGGCGGTTACATCGTCCGCACCTACAGCGGCGACTTCGGCCTCGACGCCGTGCAGCTGGAGTTCGGCTGGATGCTCACGACGCCGGTGTCAACTCCCGAGACGGCCGGGAAGGTGGCCGCGGTGATCGATCAGTTCCACCGGTTGTACCTGGTGGACGCCAAGTGACGCCGCTCGCGGCGTATCACCGTGTCCCCCCGCAACTGGCCGATCCGCAATCACTTCCGTTGGTGCATCGGTCCGACACTCTTTCATCCAGTCGAATCACTGCGTCCACGGAACCCGTGCCCATCTCCGCTGGACACAATGAGCACCAGGCGAGGGTTCGTGTTCTAGGCTCCGGGTAGTGTTCGCACCGCCCCCGGAGGCCTGTCGTGCCGCGCCCCGTGTTGCTGGTCGCCGTGTCTGCCGCGCTGCTGGCCGGCGGCTGCGGCAAGTTCAAGGACATGCTCAACCCGCCGATGGCCGAGTTCACCTCGCCCGACGGCAGGTGGAAGGCGCTCTTCCCCGGCACGCCGTCGGAGAAGACCAAGTCGGCGTTCGGCGTCAACTTCACCATGTGGGCGAAGGAGCCGTGGGGGAACAAGGGCGGGTACATGGTCGGCACCGCCGAACTGCCGCTGCCGGCGGCCGAGCCGCTGGCCCAGTCGCAGAAGCGGCTCGACGACGCCGTCGCCGGGTCGGTGCAGGGCGTCGGCGGGAAGTTGATCGACGCCAAGCGGGTGATGCTGCACGACCGCTACCCGGGCCGCGAGTGCCTGGCGTCGATCACCGAGCCCAAGGTGGGGAAGTACCGGTGCCGCATCTTCCTCGCCGGAACCCGCATGTACATGGTCGCGGTCATGGGCGTGGACGACTTCGTGGCCGACCCGAAGGCGGACGAGTTCCTGGACTCGTTCGCACTGCTCGGCGACCTCCCGCCGGCGAGCGGCAACCCGGCCGAGCGGCTGGCGACGGCGACGCCGAAGCGGACGCACCCGGCCGAGCGGGTGGCGGCGAAGGCGGCCGACCCCGAGCCGGTGGCGAAGGCGGTGGGCGCGGCCATCCACTCGACCGGCGGTAAGTTCAAGGCGCGGTTCCCGGCGTCGCCGACGAAGGGAACGGCCGACGCCGACGGGCACACGTTCACGACCTACGCGGTGACGGCCGCCGGCGCCAGCTATTCCGCCGGGTACGCCGACGACTCCGAGCTGGAGGGCGCCGCCGGGAAGGCGCGGCAGGCGGCTCTGGACCAGCTCCGCGACACGACTGTGGCCGAACTGGGTGACGGGTCGAAGCTGGGCAAGTGCGAGCTGCTGGTGCTGGGCGGGAGGCACCGCGGCTGGGAGTTCGAGGCGACGGCCGGCGACCGCAGCCTGCGCGGCCGGGTGTACGTCGTCGGGGTGCGGCTGTACCGGGTGACGGTATGCGGCTCCGACGCCGCCGTCCGCGACCCCGGCGTGGCCGAGTTCTTCGACTCGTTCCAGCTGGTGAATTGAGCCACGGCGGCGGGCCGGGGGCTCGTCCCCCGGCTTCCGGGCGTCACCGCGCTTCGCCCCGCACGATCAGCACTTCGTGAAGCAGCCCCAGCCCCGCGGCCACCATCAGCGTCGCCGTCGGGACCACGTCGAGCCCGAGTTCCCCGGCCAGGAGCCCGAGCCCCGCGGGGACGGCCGCCGCCCCGATCATCGCCGCGCCGACCTGGAAGCCGATCGAGTGCGCCGACAGGCCCGGCCCGAGGCGCTGCGGCGTGCGCGTCATCAGGCACGGGTACACCGGCGCCAGCCCCACCCCGGCGACGACCAGCCCCGCGAACGCCGCCCACTCGGGCAGCGGCGCCGCGAACAGCACCGCCCCCACGACCGTGGCGAACATGCAGGCGCGGAGCAACCCGTCGATGCCGACGCGCTCGGCAACCAGGCCGAACACCACGCGGCCGACGCCGATGCTCCCCCAGTACGCGCCGACCGCGACGCCCGCCGCCCCGGCCGCCACGTCGCGGTACTCTGTGAGCACGGTGAACGCCCACTGCCCGAGCGCCACCTCCATCCCCGTGTAGACGAAGAACACGGCCATGTGCAGCAGCACCGCCGGGTGCCGGAGCGCGGTGCCGGTGCGGACCGGCGGCGCGTCCCCGGCCGGGTCCGCGCTCGCCCCGCCCCACCGCGGTCGCGTCGCCAGGAAGACCAGCGCGAGCGCCGTCATCACCGCGCCGACCGCCGCGTACCCGGTGGCGTAGAGCCGCCCGCCGCTCAGCACGGCGGTCATGAGCAGCGGCCCGAGCATGGCGCCGAAGCAGTAGCAGGCGTGCAGCCAGTTCATGTGCCGGGCGGATAGGTGGTGCGCCGCGTACCCGTTCAGCCCGGCGTCGATCGCCCCCGAGCCGAGCCCGTGGGCGACGGCGCACGCCGCGAAGAGCGCGAACAGCGGCGCCGCGGCAAAGCCGAACATCGCACCGCCGACGAGGCCCGTGCTGAGGCCCAGCAGCAGGCCGATGCCGAGCCCGCGGGCGAGTCGGCCGGCGAAGAAGCTGCTGGCGAAGTAGCCCAGCCCCGACGCCGCGAACACGACGCCGGCCGCGGCCTGCGCCAGCCCGAACCGGTCGCGGACCGACGGCCACGCCACGCCGATAACGGCGTCCGGCAGCCCGAGGCTGACGAACCCGACGTAGGCGAGCACGACGAGTAGCAGACCCGGCCGGTGCGTCATGAAGGATTCCGGTTGCGACGAGCCGGCGCGGCCGGCGTTCAACAATCTGGCAGGAAACGTCTTGAGTTCGTCGGTACGATCGACTACCACTCACAGCACATCACCCCGGCCACGCGCCCCGCCCCGGAACCGCCCATGGCCCGCTCACGCGCGCAAAAGCCCAAGCCCAAAACCCGGGCCAGGCCCGCCCCGCTGCCGCCCCCGGACGTCGCCCCGCCGAGCCGCCGGCGCCTCCAGGTGTACGCCCTCGACCCGGCCGCCGACCAGTCGCTGAGTACGGCCAACGTCGCCCGCTGCGTGCTCCCCGTGCGGTGGGAGGCGCTCACGCCCGGCCCGGTCGGCGAGTACGTTGAGGTGGTGGACATCGACCCGTCCAGCGGCTGCGCCTACGACCCCGTGGACCTCGACCACCCGCACCACGCCGCCCAGGACGGCCTCCGCCCGTCCGAGGGCAACCCGCACTTCCACCAGCAAATGGTGTACGCGGTCGTCATGAAGACGATCGAGAACTTCGAGGCGGCGCTCGGCCGGCCGGTGACGTGGGCCGACCGCCCGTGGACCGACAAGCACCCGACCGGCCGCGACCTGACCCGCGCCGAGCGGTACGTGCCGCGGCTCCGCGTCTACCCGCACGCCCTCCGCGAGGCCAACGCCTACTACTCGCCGAGCAAGAAGGCGCTGCTGTTCGGCTACTTCAACGCCCAGACCACCGACCCGCGCGAGGAGCTGCCCGGCGGCATGGTCTTCACCTGCCTGTCGCACGACGTCATCGCCCACGAGACGACGCACGCCATCCTCGACGGCATCCACCCGCGGCTGCTCAAGCCGTCGAACGGCGACATGCTCGCGTTCCACGAGGGCTTCGCCGACGTCGTCGCCATCTTCCAGCACTTCACGCTGCCGGGCCTGCTGCTGGACCAGATGCACAAGACGCGCGGCGACCTGTCGCTGAACAACCTCCTTGCCGAGCTCGCCGGGCAGTTCGGCCGGGCGACCAAGCGCGGCGGGGCGCTGCGGAACGCGCTCGGCGAGTTCGACAAGGACGGCCGCCGCGTCCGCCCGCAGCCGAAGACGCTCGCCGGCACCACCAGGCCGCACGACCGCGGGGCGATCCTCGTCGCCGCCGTCTTCGACGCCTTCCTCCGCATCTACGAGGACCGCATCCGGGACCTGAAGCGGATCGCGTCCGACGGCTCCGGCATCCTCCGCCCCGGCGACATCCACCCCGACCTGGCCAGGCGCTTCGCCGACGAGGCGGTCAAGGCCGCGCAGCGGGTGCTGAACATCTCGGTGCGGGCGCTCGACTACCTCCCCCCGGTGGACATCACCTTCGGCGACTACCTGCGGGCGCTCATCACCGCGGACGCCGAGTTGGTGCCGGACGACCCGAAGCGGCACCGGGTGGCGTTCATCGAGGCGTTCCGCGAGCGCGGCATCCTGCCGGACGACGTCCGCTCGCTCGGCGAGGACAGCCTGCGGTGGCAGCCGGCGACGCGCGAGTGCGTCGCCGCGATCAAGGACTTCATGCCGCCGCCGGAGGTGATCCGCACCATGCTCGCCGGGTACGACTCGCTCCCGGAAGGCGCGGCGAATAAGGAGTGGACGCACTTCAACAACCGCGCCGCCCTCCGCGAGGCGTTCCTCCGCAAGATGTGGGTCGAGAGGCCCGCCACCCCGGACCGCCGCCTCGACCGCCGGTGGGAGGCGTACAAGCTGGAGGGCACCATCGCCGTGTTCCTCTACCAGTGGCTGCGGCTCTCGGTGTCGGAGCCGGCGGGCGCCGCGGCGGCGTCGGCAGCGGGCGCCGCCAACTCGTCAGCGTCGGCGAACGACACGGCCACCCTCGTCGGCAAGTGGCTCGGGCTCGACCTGCACGCCAACAACGCGTACCTGGCCCGGAGGCAGCGGGGCGAGCCGCGACACCCGGACGACATGCCCATCGAGGTCCACGACGTTCGGCCGACCTACCGCGTCCGCGCGGACGGGCGCACGAAAGTGGAGTTGATAGTCGTCCTCACCCAGAAGCAGCGGTGGCTGCTGCCCGCGAGCGACGCCGGCGCGCCGCAGCACGACGAGTTCACCGTCGGCCGGCCGGGCTGCGACGTGGAGGGCAAGTCCTGGCGCGGGCGGACGTACGCCCCGTACGAGGACGACGAAGGCCGCCGCGTGTACTTCACGTTCCGCGGCGGGTGCACGCTCATCATCAACCCCGAGACCGGCGAGCTGCGGTACGCCATCGCCAAGAACGTCGTCGGCGACGCCCGCCGCAACGCCAACGCGAGGTTCTTCCTGCAACGCCTCGTCGAGGGCGGCCCCGCCGTGATGGGCCGGTACGGCCTGGAGTACGCCGACGCCGACGACGACATCGACGCCCCGGCCAAGCGGCCGCAGGAGCCGTTCGCGCTCACCCACCGCGGCACCGACGAGGAGGACGACTGATGGCCAAGGCGAACGCGGCGGGCGACGACGCGCGGCTCCTCCCGGTGCCGGGTGAGGTCGTCGTCCGCATGTACCGGGCCGGCCTCGGCGACTGCTTCCTCCTGGCGTTCGGCCGCCTCGGTCAGGAGCCGGTCTACGTCCTCGTGGACTGCGGCATCCACGCCCGCCAGGACAAGGGGCCGGCCCGCCTTCTCCGCGTCATGCGCGACCTGCGCGCCGCCACCGGCGGGCACCTCGACGTGGTCGTCGCCACCCACGAGCACGCCGACCACCTCTCCGGGTTCGTGCAGAAGGGGAGCCCGTTCGTCGCCAAGGCAAAGGGCGACAAGATCACCTTCGACCAGCTGTGGGTGGCGTGGACGGAGAAGCAGGACAAGGGGTTGGCCGACAAGCTCCGCGCCCGCCGCGGGGCGTACCGCGCGGCCATCAGGTCGGCCGTCAAGAAGCTCGAAGACCGCGGCATTCAACTCGAAGACCGCGGCAAGAAGCTTAATGACCCCGGCCTCGCAAGCGACGGAGCTAAACTCGTCGCCGATAGCGTCCGGCTCGCCGGCCTCGGCGACTTCGAGGCGATGAACCCGGCGGCCGTCGCCGACGAGTTCCTCGGCGCGGCCGCCGGCGCACCCAAGAGGAAGGGGAAGGACAAGGCCAAGCCCACGTCGAACGAGGTGGCGCTGGCGATGCTCCAGAAGCACGCCGACAAGACGAAGTACTGGGAGCCGGCGGAGGTGGCCCCGGTGCCCGGCGTGCCGTGGGCGCGGGCCTACGTGCTCGGCCCGCCGACCGACGAGGCCCGGCTGAAGAAGGACCTGCCCACCGGCGGCGACGAGGGCGAGAACCGCGAAACGTACCTCACCGGCCGCGGCGAACTCACCGCCCTTCGGCTCGCGCCGGCGCTCGACCTCGACACCAGCCTGAGCTCCGACTTCCGCTACCCGTTCGAGAAGTCGGCCCGCCGCCGCTGCCCCGAGGTCACCCCGAAAAAGGTCTCGGCGGACGACGTCACGGACGCGCCGGCCGCGGCCGTGAAATTCTGGAAAGACCGCTACCTCGCCGACGACGAGGCGTGGCGCCGCATCGACGACGACTGGCTCGGCGCGGCCGACCAGCTGGCCCTCGACCTGGAGGCGGACACGAACAACACCAGCCTGGTGCTGGCGTTCGAGGTCGGCGAGCCGGGGCTCGGGAAGGTGCTGCTCTTCGTCGGCGACGCGCAGGTCGGCAACTGGTTGTCGTGGCACGGCCAGGAGTTCAAGGTCGGCGGGACCACGACCACGGCCGACGACCTGCTGCGGCGCACGGCCCTGTACAAGGTCGGCCACCACGGCAGCCACAACGCCACCGTCCGGCGGGTGTCGGCCGACGACGCCTCGCCGTTCGGCCTGGAGTTGATGCCGCCGGGGCTGATCGCCATGATCCCGGTGGACCGGGCGGCGGCGCAGCGGGAGATGCCGCAGCCGTGGAAGATGCCGCACCAGCCGCTGTACCAGCGGCTCCTTCAGAAGGCGGCCGGCCGTGTGCTCCGGTCCGACGGCGGCGGGCCGTGGTGGAAGAACGCCCCGGAGCAGCGGCAGCCGACGGGCCCGGCACCAGCGCCGGTGCCGGGCGTGACCGGCGCCCGCTGGCGCGAGTCGGCCGAGGCGTTCCCCGCGGCCGAGGGGCGCCAGTGCCCCGTTTATTACGAGGTCGTGTTTTCCGGGGTGGGGTCGTAGCGGTCGGCTAAACCGGCCCCGGGGCGTCACCCCCTCACGGGACCACCCCGGGGCCGGCTGGTCACCCTGGCCTACGTAACCCGCCCGCCGACTCGGGCGGGAAATCCGCCCTTTTTTTTCTAGGCCGACGGCCGGTGGGGTGGAGAACACCAACCGGCGGCCGTCGGCCGCGCGGGAACGCGGTGCGACGGCCGCCGGCGGCGGGGTGTCGAGTTCGGCACAAACGCGCCCTCCGGACCGCGCCTGTCGGCCGTGGGGATTACAGGCTCGTCGCCTGCTGCCGGTCGCCCGGACGACCGGCTCCCCCCGGCGCCCCATTACGGGGACGGACCGCGCGGCACGCGGGTGGGGACTCACGGGTCGAGTGCGGTTAACCAACCCATCCGGTCGCGCTGTCCGGGTCGCAACGTCGTGGGTCTGAACCGCCCCGACACCTCAGCCGACAGTATACGGAACGCCCGTTCACTATTCAAGGGCGTTGCAGCGCTTTGGGCGTCTGCAACGAAATTCCCCGGTCTGCAACGGAAGTCAAAACCTGACCTGAGCCGCCCCCAACCGGGGACGGCCCCGGGGGAGGTGCGGCCTCTACCGAGGGGCTGACGCGAACGAGTCAGAGGAGCGTCGCAAACTCGCCGGAGATGTTACCGACTATCACTCCCGAATCCACGCAGATAACTCCAGCCCAGCCAGTTCCGCGGCATCGCGGAACCCCGCTGTTCTTGGGGGTCGAGTCGCAACAGGAGGCTCATGGACTTCGCGGCGCCCGAACCCTCGGGGGTCGGCCGACGGCGTACTCCACGTCGATGAGGTACTGGAAGTCGAACGGGATGTCGGTCGGACCGCCGACGAGGGTGACGTAGTACGGCACCTTCCGCGGGTCCACGGTGCCCGGGGCGATGCTGTGGCGGGCGAGCCACGGCTTCATCCCCTCACCCGGTCGGTATTGCAACAGCTTGCACCGGTCCGGCGGCACGCCCTTCTTGCGGTGGTCGATGAGCGGCTGAACCGCGGCGAGCAGCTCGGGTGGCGCGGCGGCGGGAAGCACGACAGCCCAGCCGGCGCGAGCGACGTTCGTGGGGTCCACGTCCATCGGCAGGCCGAGTTTGGGCCGCTTCAGGACCCTGACGACGGCGCGGAACCACGACTTGAACAGCCGCCTCCGGCGGCCTGCCGCGGGCGAGATCGGCGGCGGGCGCGGCCGTCATCGGCGGGACGAGGTACTCGCCGGTAGCCCCGTTGATGCCGTTCAGGGTGATCGGATCGTCCACGGGGCGGGCGCTCGGAGGATAGGACCGGATCAACGACGACGCCGGTTTTCAGGCCGAAGGCCAGAGAGCCCTCAGCCCAGGGCAACGCCCTGGGTTAGCGGTATGAATCACCCCGCAGGCTGAAGGCCTGCGAGCCTGCTCGCAGGCCTTCAGCCTGAATGTCCATCCGACCCTGTACCCAGGGCGGCGGTCGCTGCGCTCCCCTGCCCGGGGCTGAGGGCTCCCAGGCCTTCGGCCTGAAAACCAAACCGCACCCGCTAAATGTTAATGCTCTGCGGCACCCCCGACGGCATCATGAACGGGTACGGCCGCCGCCGCGTGTTGCGGTCCGCGATCGTCTTCTCGATGTCCAGCATCTTGTCCGCGAACCGGCCCGCCAGCTCGTCCAGCCGCGGCTCGCCGAAGTAGTCGTCGCCGTAGTAGCCGAGCCGCGTGTAGTGCGTGTCGCCGAGCATGTAGCCGGTGTTCATTTGCAGAATCGCCTGGTCCCGCGGCGGCAGGTGCGCCAGGTAGTCCTCCTCGGTCGCGCCGGTCTTCGACGTCGGCGCCGGGGCGTAGCCCGCCAGCGGCATTGCCGGCACGTAGCTCATCACGTCGTACTGCGGGAAGTTCACCGCCGCGTGCTGCGCGCTCGCCGTGAAGATGACGAGCGCCGTCACGTCCACCAGCTCCGCCAGCGTCCGCGCCGGCTCCACGCCGTTGATGCGGCCGCCGCCCTTGTGCGACACCTCCGTCAGCCAGCCGGCCACCTCGTGGTCGGCTGCCACCTCGGCGTCGGAGCGGTAGAAGCAGCGGAGGTAGCCCGCCACCCACTCGCGGATCGCCTCCCAGTGCAAGAGCGCGTCGTCGCGGTACGAGTAGCTGGCGATCGCGTCCGCCCCGACGCCGCGGCGCTCGAACGTCGCGGGCGGCATCTGGTCCTTGAACAGCCGGCTCTGCACGCCGCGGGCGGACAGCCCGAGGGTGGCGTCGATGGTGCCGCCGAGCAGCCTCGACACCACGCCGTCGGGCGAGATGAGCTTGGTGCGCGCCATGTGGTTGATGGCGAGCGTCCCCTCGAAGTGCGGGGCGAGCAGCACCTTCAGCGGGTGCGTCGGCGCGAGCTGGCGGTGGGCCGCGACGGCGAACGGCTCGATCGTCAGGTGCGTCCAGCCGAGGTGCGTCACCGCCTCGTGGAAGTTGCCGTCGGCGATCTCGACGATCGTCTTGGCGATGCGCCAGTTGTACCCGTCGTCCGGCGTGAAGATCGGGTTGTCGGCGCCGGGTTGCTGCTTGCACTGGACGGCGACCGGCGTGAGCTGCCGCGTGAGTTTGTTCACCGCGAACAGCGCCAGCGGCGCGTACAGGTACTTCTGTTGGCCGCCGGGCGCGACCGCGTTCTCGATGCCGTCCAGCTCCTTGTAATCGACCAGAAACAGCCGCCCCTCGGCGCCGGCGGCGGCGAGCGTGTCGCCGGGGAGCGCCACCTGGAAGTGCTCGTCCGTGACCGGGAAGCGCGAATCGAGGGCGTCGATACGGTGGATCATCACCGGGTTGGGGCCGGCGAGGCGGAGCTCGGCGAACGTGCTGTCCTTCTCGAAGTCCTTGCTGATCGGCGGCAGGCCGATGATGTGGAACAGCGAGTTGTAGTCGTCGATCGACATCAGCCGCCGCGACTCCTGCTGCAACCCCACCAGCTCGCCGACGACCTGGGCCACGGCGCGTACCGCGGTGCCGGTGCCGAGCGCCGCGCCGGCCAGCGGGTTGGACATGGCGCGGAGCCGGCGGCGCAGCGCCGAGTCGTCGTCGCCCTGGTTCGAGATGTTGGTGATGACCCGACTGAGGACGAGCGTGGTGAAGTCGGTGGGGAAGCGGTCGCGGCCCGGCACGTCGCAGACGAACGCGAGCGGCGAGACGTAGGTGTGGTTGAAGCGGTACTCGGTGCGGCGGGCGGCCTGGTCGGCGGCGCGGCCTTCCGGGTCCGGGTCGAACGCGGGAACGAACGCACTCATGGGCGACTCGTGGCGCGGGCGGTAGGAGGGATCACCGACCGTACCCGACGGGCGCGGCGGGCTCAAGCGCCGAATTCCCCCCCCGGCGGGTTTCGGTAGGCGCGTGAGGCCGGGGCGGCCGCCCCCGCGGGCATCAAAACCCCGACGGGGCTGGCGCCCCGGCCTAACGGCTGACCGAAGAACCGGGCTTGCGTCTCACTTTCCGCCCGGTCTACACTCGCCACCCTCCTGCACCCACACGCACCTTGCGGAGCCACGACCGATGGCCGATCGCGTTCTCGTCACCGGCGGGCTCGGCTACCTCGGCAGCATCCTGTGCGAGCACCTGCTCGCCGCCGGGTACCGCGTCACCGCCCTCGACAACCTCATGTACGGCCTCGGCCAGCAGGGGTTGTTCCACCTCTGTGCCAACCCCGACTTCGAGTTCGTGAAGGGCGACGTGCGCGACGAGCCCGCCATGAAGGCGGCGTTGAAGACGGCCGACGCCGTGGTCCACCTCGCGGCGATCGTCGGCGCCTCGGCGTGCGACAAGGACCCCGGCCTGACGACGAGCGTGAACCTCGACGCGGTGAAGCTGTTGAACCGCCTCCGCAGCCCGCAGCAGGCCGTGGTGTTCCCGAACACGAACAGCGGCTACGGCGCCACGACCGGCGCCAGCTACTGCACGGAAGAGACGCCGCTGGAGCCGATCTCGCTGTACGGCCGGACGAAGGTCGAGGCCGAGCAGGAGTTGCTGGGCTCGCCGAACGCGGTGGCCTTCCGGCTGGCGACGGTGTTCGGCATGTCGCCGCGGATGCGGCTCGACCTGCTGGTGAACCACTTCGTCCACGCGGCCGTGACCGACGGCTACCTCGTGCTGTTCGAGAAGGACTTCAAGCGCAACTTCGTCCACGTCCGCGACGTGGCCGACGCCTTCCTGTTCGCGCTGCGGAACGTCCCTCGGCTGGCGGGGGGCGTCTACAACCTGGGGCTGGACTCGGCGAACCTGTCGAAGGAGGAACTGGCCCGCGCGGTGCAGCGGCAGGTGCCGAATTTCTACCTCCACTTCGCGCCGATCGGCCAGGACCCGGACAAGCGGAACTACATCGTGTCGAGCGCGAAGCTGGCCGCGGCCGGGTTCGAGGCGCGGCGGTCGCTCGACGACGGCATCCGCGAGCTGCTGAAGGGCTACCGCATGGAGGGCCGCGGCCTGTTCCGCAACGCGGCGTAGTGGGGGTGGCGGAAAAGCCGGATTAACCACAGAGTCACAGGGGGCACAGAGAGAAGACAGGAAGACCGAGACGAGACATGATTTGACATCATGCTCCCTCTCTGCTTCTTGTCTTTCTCTGTGCCCCCTGTGACTCTGTGGTTAATCCGGCGTTGTTTTCCTCACCCACCGCAACGCCCCCGCGACGCGGTCCGCCATCCGGTAGCGCCACGCCCGCCGCTCGTCGGCCTGGCGCGCCGCCTCCTGCTGGAAGCCGACCAGCGCCGCCCACAGCGCCACCGCCTCGCCGGGCGGCAATGTGTCCGTCTGCGCGAACTGCCGCAGCACCCGCTGGTGGTTCTTGTACCAGTTCGTCACCCGCGAGAATCCGCCGGCGCGGTGGCGGTAATAGAACAGGTGGTCCGGCACCACACCAACCTTCCCGCCGGCCTGCACCAGGCGGATGAACGCCTCCCAGTCCTCGCACGACGTGCCGCGGTCGGTGCCGTAGCCGCCGGCGGCGCGGAACGCGGCCGTGCGGAACATCGAGTTGGCGTCGCCGTACACGTTGCGGACCGCCGCCGCGGCGTACGGCCCGCCGACCGGCCGCAGCGCGAACAGGTACTCGCCGCAGGGCGCCGCGTGCTTCTCGTCGAAGGCCAGGAAGTAGCACGACATCGCCGCGTACTGCGGGTTGCGGCGCAGCGCCACGACGAAGCGCTCGACCATGTCCGGCCGCGCGACGTTGTCGGCGTCCATCGGCAGGAAGAACTCGCCGCGGGCCAAATCGAGGCAGCGGTTCCGCGTGGCGCCGATGCCGGCGTTCGCCTGCCGCACGAAGCGGAACGCGGGGTATTCGCGCTCCAATCGGTCGAAGGCGTCGCGCGAAGCGTCGTCGGTGCTGCCGTCGTCGATGACGACCACGTCGAGCGCGGGGTAGGTCTGCGCCGCGACCGAGGCGAGTGTCGCGGGGAGGTGCGCGCCGAGGTTGTAGTACGCGACCCCGATGGTCACGAGCGGCGTGGCGGGCTCGGGGAGCGGCGGCGGTGGCGACCAGTACCAGCCGAGCGCGGCCGCGGTGCCGTCGGGGTCGATGACGGCGTCGGCGTTCTCGAAGGCGAAGCGCTCCATGAAGTCACGCTCGATCTCGTCAAGGCTCGCCGGCCAGCGCTCGGCGGCCTCGCGGTCGAGTTGTGCGGCACCGGTAAACCGGACAACCAACTCCGTGTCGGCGAACGCCAGCCCGGCCCGCTTCGCCTGCACGGCGCGGAAGCCGAGGCCGCCGCGGGACGGGAGCTCGACGCGGCCGGACGTCGGGAGGGACCAGCGGGCGCGGTCGGACTCGTCGGCGGGTGACGGCTCGTACAGGTTGCGGACGCGGAAGTCCGGGGGCACGGGGTCGGGCGCCACGGCGGGCTCCGGAGGTCGGGTCGTGGTGAGAGACGGTCGTCGCGGCCGACACGCCGAGCTCGGGTCTATTCCGCCGCCCGGAGGTACGCGCTCAGCACGCCGACGTTCCGCCGGAACACCTCGCTCGACACGTACCGGAAGCCCGCCGCGAACGGCGGCTGCCCCACCAGCCGCTCGCCCGCGTAGGTGCTCACCCAGCGGCCGTCGGCGTCCAGCGCCGCGACCACGCGCCGCACCTCCGCCTCCGTCGGCCGCGGTTGGACCCGCGGCGGGGCGTCGCGCCGCGCGTCGTCGAGCAGCTTCTCGATGGCGTCGAGCCGGGCGGGTTGCGTCCAGCCGTAGTGCGCCGGCGCCGCCGCCGGGTCGAACGTGAGATGGTACGCCGCGTCCATGTACAGCGGGCGGTTCGTCTTCAGCTCGTAGAACCGCGCCAGCCGGCCGTCCGGCAGCCGCGACTTCTTCAGGTACGCCAGCGCCCGCGGCACCGGCTCCAGGTACTTCGCGTCGCCGGTGAGGCGGGCGATGTGAATCAGCGTTTCCAGCGCGTCCTGCGACTCCCACCCGCTCACCGCCGGCGGCTCGAACTTCCGTGCCCACACCGGCCGCATGTCGCGGTCGTACTGCTGGCACCACGCCGCCTGCGGCTCCGGCATCTGCGCCAGGATCAGGAAGTCGCCCAGCTTCGCCAGCGCCGCCTTGTACTTCGCGTCGCCGTACACCTGGTGTGCCGTCACGAGTGCGTCGGCGACCGTGCCGGGGAGGCCGTCGTTGAGCGTGTAGTGGGTCCAGTACTCCTTCACCTTCCCCTCGGTGCGGTAGTCGAAGTCGGGGTACTTCGCCTTCAGCACCGGCGCGGCCGGGCTCGGGCCGGTGAACACCTGCGGGAATCCGCCGTTCGGGAACTGCGCCGCCAGCAGCGCGTCGAACCCGTACCTCGCGGCGTCGCCTACCGCCTCGTTCTTGAAGCCGAGCGCCTTGTCCGTGCGGGCCAGGAAGCGGAGTGCGGCCTGCGTCTGGTCGTCGTCGAGGGACGAGGCGTTCCAGCTGCCGCCGGGCATCTTGCGGTACTTGCCCACGCGCCTGGCGGGGCCGAACTCGATCGTCTGCGTCCACCCGCCGGACTGAAGCTGGCCGGCGGCCAGGCACGCGGCGGCGGCCTTCGCGGCGTCGAGGTAGAAGCGGTCGCCGGTGGCGGCGAACGCCTCCAGGAACGCCTCGCCGACGGCCGGCGTTCCCGGCGGCTGCACGAAGACCGTGGTCGGGCCCGCCTTCCCCTCGCCCCAGCGCTGCGCCAGGTCGGGCGTGACGTAGTACACGTACCCGCCCCGGACGGCGGCCTTGTCGCGGAAGAAGGTAGCCGCGGCCTTCAGGGCGCGGGCGGCGTCGCCTTTTAGCGTCGGGTCGTCGGCGCGGGCGGTGGCGGGGAGGAGGAGAGCGAGGAGAAGTGCGGGTCGCATGGGGGAAGTGTACCGCGCGGGCCGGGCGGTCGGAACCGCCGGCCCGCGGGGTGAGCCCGACTACTTCTTCTTGAGGGCGAAGTTGACGCCCTCGTTCTTGCCCACGTCGAGGGTGGCCGACAGCTTGCTGGTGGCCACCGTGGCGTACTCCTTCGGGAGGAGGTTGGTCGGCCCGCCCTTGGCGCCGCCGCCGGTGTCGGACACCATCGCCTCCGTCTGGCCGGCGTCCATCCCTTCCGTCCCGGCCGCGAACTTCCCCTCGAACTTGGTGACGGTGACCTTGTACACGCCCGGCGGGATGCCGGGGTCCTTGCCGGTCGTGGCGATGAGGTACTTGCCCGAGCTGTCGGTGAGCGAGCTGTACGCGGCGCCCGGTTTACCGTCCACCTCAGCCGTGCTGTAGAACGTTACCTTCGCGCCGTCGACCGGGGTGCCGTCGATGGACACGACCCCGGAGACGGTGGCGTAGGCGCCGCTCTTGCTGCCCGAACACCCGGCCGCCAGGGCGAGAAGTCCTGCGGCGAGCGTCGGTAAACTCCACCGGAGCATAGATCGTCCTCGTTCCGCCCCTCCCCGGGGCGACGTGATCGGGGAACGGAAAGCCCCGCAGCCGAGGTCGGCTGCGGGGCGAGTCGCAGTTAGTAGTTGCCGACGACTTCGGCCCCTTCGGGGCTGGCCAGGCACTGGAGGACGCTGACGTAGTCCACGGTGTCCCGGATGAACTTGACCGACCCGTCGCACAGGACGAAGTTGGCCCCGCCGGTGTGCCGGCTGCCGAAGCCCCAGGCGTACTGCAGGTTGGCCCGGTTGTCCGTCCACCCGTTCACCAGTCGGCCGTTCGGGGTGTTGATGGCGCAGTAGTTGATCGCGTTGCTGAGGGTCGTGCCGCCGCTCGCCTGCACCAGCCCGGGCGTCGCCTGAAGGATGCGGCCGTGGACGGAGGTGTGGGTGCCGCCGCCCCAGTACGGCCCGTACGAGGTCGAGGTCTTGATCTGGGCCGACTCGCCGATGGCCAGGGTGTTGCTGGTGCCGTCGCGCATCGACCCGAGCATGGACGCGCCGTTGTTGCCGAACGGGCCCCGCGCCCAGGTGGCGCACACCGCCCAGTCGCGGTCGTAGTCGGTGTAGTACCCGGTGTTGAACAGGTAGTTACTCCGGGCCACGCCCGGGGCCAGCCGCTCGTAGAACGACCCGGCCGCGTCGGTCGTGGTCATGACCGGGGCGGGGTTGTCGTCCGACGGGCAGGTGTACGTGGCGATCGGGGTGGACGCGACAATGCGGTTCGTGTTCCCGGCCGGGTCGGCACCGAGGGTGTACCCGTAGGGGTTGGACCCGTTCGAGATCTGCGTGTAGCTGTACCGCGCGAACAGCGGCCCCTGCTCGATGTACGGCAGCAGGGCGACGAACCCGGTGTGGTTGTACACGCGGTAGGTGGCCGTGGTGTCGCCCTTCCCGTGGAGGGCTTGCAGGTCCACCTCCGGCCCCTTGTAGTTGGAGTAGTTGGGGGCGGCGATGGTCCCGCTCCCGGCCCGGCCGGAGTTGATCATGGCAGCGGGGAGCCGGCCGGCGCCCAGGCCGTCGGCGAAGGCGTGCAGGGCGATCCCCATCTGCTTGAGGTTGTTGGAGCACTTGGCGCGGGCCGCCGCCTCCCGGACCTTCTGCACCGCCGGCAGCAGGAGGCCGATGAGGATGGCAATGATGGCGATGACGACGAGTAACTCGATCAGCGTGAACGCGGGGCGGGAGTGCCGCCGGGGAATGAAGCGGGTCATGGACGAACTCCTGCGGAATGTGAACCGGTACACCAACCGATTACGTCGGACCCAGAGAGGTACGTGAAGCCTAACCCCGCCGCGGAACGGTATGCAAGTCAATTTCGATGCTTCTCATAATTCTCCACTCGTTGCTCATCCTCACCCAACAAGGGGTTTGGAGAAACGAGAGCGGCCCCGGGGGCCACACGGCGAAACGTGTGGCCCCGGGGCCGCTCGGGGCCACGAAGTGAGGTGCGGTCACGCCGACGCGCTGGCATGACTCGTCCAGCCCCGCTTCGTCTCGTCGGCGTTCTTGTTCAGGTGGACGTGGCTGTCCACGTGATCGACCCAGGCCGTCGGGATGAAGTGGTGCATGCCGTCGGGGCTGTCGTTCTTCGTCAGCTTGATGCTGGACCCCTCGACGCCGTCCACCTTGCCCAACGTGCACCCGCACGACGAGATCACCGCCATGTGCGGCTTGACGTTCGAGGCGTCGCAGGTGCCCATGCCGGTCTTCTCCTTCACCCAGCACGCGGCCTCCTCGGCCTTCTCCTTCACCGCCTCGCCGGCGTTCTTCAGGGTGTCCTTGACGCTCATGGTGTTGCCTCCAGGGGGAGTGCCGCGGCCGCCCGCGGCGGGACGCTCGGTGTGATGCACCCGGTGTGCCGCTCGGCGGCGGTGGGCAGCGATTGGCCCGTCCCTTCAAGGAAGGCGTGGCTAAGATGTCACCTCGGTTCCGTACCGGAGGTGTCATGGCGTTGCGCGACCCGATCAGCTCGGCCACGCACCTGCTGGCCGCCGTCTGGGCCGCGTACGCCACGCTCGTGCTGGTGCGGCTCTCCCCGCGGCGTCGGGGGCGCCGCGCCTCGGCCGTCGTGTTCGGCCTGTCGATGGTGCTGCTCTACGCCGCCAGCGGCCTCTACCACGCCGTCCCCGCCGACGCCGAAACCGTCCGGCACCTCCAGACGCTCGACCGCTCCGCCATCTTCGTGCTGATTGCCGGGACGAACACGCCGGTGATCGCGGCGCTGTTGCACGGCCGGCGGCGGTGGTGGTGCCTGGGTGTGATGTGGGGGATCGCCGCGGCCGGCGTCGCCGCGCTGTGGCTGTTGCCGAGGGCGCCGTACTGGGCGACGGTGAGCCTGTACGTGGCGATGGGCTGGCTCGGCGGCCTGCCGGTTGTGGCGTACTACCGGGCCGTGGGCTGGCGGGCGATGAACTGGGTGCTGCTGGGCGGAGTGCTATACACCGGCGGCGCGGCGTGCGACCTGTTCGGCTGGCCGGAGCTGAGCCCGCCGCCGGTGCGCGTCGGCCCGCACGAGGTGTTCCACCTCGCCGTCGTGGCCGCGAGTGCCGCGTTCTTCGTCTTCGTCGCCCGCCACGCGATCGGCCACGAGCGGCGGTAGAATGCGCCGGACAGCGGAGGCCCGCCATGCGGAAGCGGATCGCGGCCGGGGTCGTCGGCCTGGGGGTGCTCGCGCTCGCCGGGGCGTGGGGGCTGCGCGTCGCCGGGCGGCCGCACGCCGTCGCGGTGCCCGTGCCCGTCGGCGGTCGCCTCGACCTCGACCAAACCCCGTTCGGTGAAGCCGCGTTCGCCGCCGACCGGCTCACCGCCGAGTTCCGCGCCGCCCTCGCGCCCGGCCGCTACGCCCTCGGCGCGGACGTCACCCTCGACGTACCCGCGGGCACGAGCGCCGGCGGCAGTCTTGACCTGCGCGTGACCGGCCGCGGCGAGGCCGACGGCCGCCGCTGGATCGACGTGACGGCCGAGCCGAGCCGCGTCGCCTTCTCGACCCCCGTCCGCGTCACCGGCGCCGCCGGCTGGGTCGCCGACCTGCACAAACTCACCGCCGACCCCGGCGGCGTCGAGGCCACGGCCGTGCCGGTCGTCGGCCGGTCGGTGGCCAACTGGGTCGCGGCCCGGGTGTGGTCGGCGCCGAGCGGCGCCGCGGAGCCGCCGGGCATCCCCGTGCGCGAAGTGACGGTCACGACAGCCCGACTGGCGCTCCGCGAGAACGGCCGCGTCGGCTGGCGTGACTTCCGCCGCGGCGACGCCTCCGTGCTGGCGGTCGGCCCGGGTTCGACCGTGGACGTGTGCGACCTGGTCGTCACCGCCGGCGGCCACATCACCGACGGCCGCCTGACGGTGAACCTGAAGGTCGGCGCCGACAGCGTTGTCCGGGGGGGTGGGGTCGAGGTCCGCGCCGCCGGCGGCGACCTGACCGGAACTTTCACCGTCCGCCGCGACGCCACGGACACCCGCGTGTCACTCCCCGCCGGCGCCGCCGCGGCGGTGCGCCTCGTGGCGGCGCGCGTCACCCCCGCCGCCGGCGTGCCCGATCTCGGGGCCGACCGCCTCGACGCCACCGTGGACCAGGCCGACTGGGCGCAGCCGCACGGCGGCGAGCCCGTCGCCACGGTTCGCACGACGGTCCGGGTCGCGGGCGTGACGGTGCCGGCGGCGCTGGCCGGGCTGCGGGTCGAGTCGGTGACCGGCGCCGTCGCCGGCGACGGCAACACGGTCCGGCTCGACGACGTGACGGTGCGGCTGCCGAAGGCGGCGGTGCTGGCGGCGGCGCGGGCGGCGCTGCCGAAGTCGGTGCCGCTGCCGGACCAGCCCGTCGCCGACAACGTGGCCGAGCTGTTCCGCGACGTGAAGCTCACCGGCATCGCCGCCGACCTCGGCGCCCCCACGATCGGCTACGAGAACGGCCGCGTCGTGTTCGCCGCGTCGCCGGTCGTGCGCGGCCGGGTGACGGCCGACGGCCGGCAGGCGGCGCTCGAGCCGCAGGAGCGCGTCGTGGTGGTGTTCGGCCGCGAGGTGCGCACGACGGTGCAGGTGCCGGTTGTGCGCTGGGTGCCGCAGGTCAGCGCCCCGTTCACGGTACCGCTGACGGTGCGCGGCACGGCGGCGGTCGAAGTGGTACCCGGCCCGACGCTCGCGGCCGCGGCGCTGCTGGTGCGCACCAACTGCGACTCGGCCGAGGTCGGCGAGCCGACCGTGGACGGCCTGCCGGCGCCAGTGCGGCCGCTGGTGCAGCTGGCGGCGCGGTTCCGCGACCGCGTCCGGGTGGACGGCCAGTCGCCGGCCGAGTTCGTGCGGTCGCGGCTGACGCGGGAAGACACCGTACCGTTGTTCGCCGCCGCCGACGCGCGCACCGCCGCGGCCCTGGCGCGCGTCACCGCGTCCGCCCTGCGGCTGACCGAGGACGGCGGCGACCTGCTGCTGACGGCGTCGCTCGGCTGGTCGGCGCGGTAGAACGCCCACAGTCGCCCCGAAATAATTGTTTCCGCCTTCTCCCCCACCGGGTCGCGGAAACAATGATGCCGACACGAGTGTGGCCGGCTTTTCTGCCGAAATCATTCCCGTATCAGGGCTTGGAGCTACGCCGCATGTCCCTCACGCACTTCGACGACGCCGGTGCCGCCCGCATGGTGGACGTCAGCGGCAAGTCCGAGACGCACCGCACAGCCCGCGCCTCGGCACTCGTTCGCATGGCGCCCGCCACCCTCGCCCTGATCCGCGACCGTAAACTCAGCAAGGGCGACGTGTTAGAAGTCGCCCGCCTCGCCGGCATCATGGCCGCCAAGAAGACGGCCGACCTCATCCCCCTGTGCCACCCGCTGCCGCTCACGTCGGTCAAACTGACGCTGACGCCGGTGGAGCCGGACGCGGTGCGGATCGAGGCCACGGCCACGGTTTTCGCCCGCACGGGTGTTGAAATGGAAGCCCTCACTGCGGTTAGC
The DNA here is from genome assembly GCA_046350095.1 of Gemmataceae bacterium. Lineage (GTDB taxonomy): Bacteria > Planctomycetota > Planctomycetia > Gemmatales > Gemmataceae > Urbifossiella. The sequence continues at coordinate 422,708 of JAXMBA010000003.1, read as the reverse complement.
GTGGCGGCCCTGACGGTGTACGACATGTGCAAGGCGGTCGACCGCGGCATGACCGTGGACGCGATCCGCCTCGACGAGAAGGACGGCGGCGCGAGTGGGCACTACGCCCGGCCGCCCGCCTGACGCCGCCGGGGCCGCTCCCGTGGAGGGTCGCGCCGTGACCTCGACCATCGCCCCGCCCGTTGCCCCGTTCGTGCCCCGGCCGGCGGGGTCGGTGTTCGCCCCCGTCGCCGCCGACATCGACGAAGCCGACCGGGTCTTCGCCGCGACGCTCGCCCCGTACCAGGGGCCGTTCGGGCCGCTCGTCCAGCACCTCCGCCACTACCGCGGCAAGCGGCTGCGGCCGGCGCTGCTGCTGCTCGCCGGCAAGGCGTGCGGCGGCATCACGCCCGCCCACCACACCCTCGCCGCGGCCGTGGAGATGATCCACACCGCGACGCTCGTCCACGACGACGTGCTCGACGAGGCCGAGGTGCGGCGGCACGTCAGCACGGTGAACGCCGGCTGGGGGAACAAGGTCAGCATCCTGCTCGGCGACATGCTGTTCACGCACGCCTTCCACCTCACGAGCACCGTGGACGGCCGGGCGTGCGGCGTCATCGGCGCCGCGACCAACCGCGTGTGCGCCGGCGAGCTGCGGCAGGTGACCGAGCGCGGCAACCTGAACCTGACCGAGGCCGACTACTTCGCCGTGATCGACGGCAAGACGGCGGCGCTGACCGAGTGCTGCGGCCGGCTCGGGGCGCTGTACGCGGGCGCGCCGGAGGACGTGGCCGAGCGGCTGGCGAGCTACGGCCGGGCGCTCGGCCGGGCGTTCCAGATCGCCGACGACCTGCTCGACCTGGTCGGCGACGAGACGACCGCCGGCAAGACGCTCGGCACCGACCTTCTGCAGCAGAAGCTGACGCTGCCGGTGATCCACTGCCTGGGGCGGCTCCCCGTCGCGGAAGCGGAGCGGTTGCGGGAGCGGGTCCGCGCCGGCGACGGCCCCGCGGTGCTGGCGGCGCTGCGGCGGACGGAGTCGCTGGCGTTCGCCCGCGGGCGGGCCGACGAGCTGGCCCGCGCGGCGCGGGCGGAACTCGCGGTGCTGCCGCGCTCCGAGGCGCGGGCGGTGCTAGAGGCGCTACCGGAGTGGGCGGTGCGGCGGGAGAAGTAAATCGCCCCGGCGAGCCGGGGGCGTCAGCCCCCGGATTCTCGTGTTTCGCACGACAGAATCCGGGGGCTGACGCCCCCGGCTCGCCTGTTCCCGTTTGTCCCTCGCCGGCCGCCTATCATATCCCCCGGCCCCGTCTCCCCTCGCCTCTCTCGTAAAGGGACTCCCATGCTGGAGCGCGGAAACTTCTCGCGTCGCGGGTTCATGCGGAACTCCGTCGCCACCCTCACCGCCGCCGGGCTGCCGGCGTGGTACGCCAAGGACGTGTTCGGCGCCGCCGCCGCCCAACAGGCCGCCGCCGCCCGCCCCGTGCAGGCCAACGGCCGCCTCAACGTCGCCGTCATCGGCGTCGGCCCCAACCCGCGCCGCAGCAACGCCCTCTACGGCGAGGCCAAGCGATTCCGCCAGGTGCAGTTCACCGGCGTCTGCGACGTGGACGCCCGCCACGTGGACTTCGCCGTGGACCAGTACAAGAAGGACGGCTACGACGTCCGCGGCCACAAGGACTTCCGCGAGGTGATGGACCGCCGCGACGTGGACGCCGTCATCGTCGCCGTGCCCGACCACTGGCACGCGCTGGTGGCGCTCGACGCGCTGCGCAAGGGCAAGGACATTTATTGCGAGAAGCCGCTGACGCTGACGATTCAGGAGGCGCTGGCGCTGAAGAAGGCGGTGAAGGACACGAACAAGGTGCTCCAGACCGGCAGCCAGCAGCGGACCGAGATGGGCGGCAAGTTCCGCCTCGCCGCGGAGCTGGTGCGCACCGGCCGCATCGGGTCGGTGCGGAGCATCGAGTGCCGCATCGGCAACAACCCGCAGAGCGGCGCGATCAAGGAGGTGCCGGTGCCGAAGGGGCTGGACTGGAACATGTGGCTCGGGCCGACCGCGCAGGTGCCGTACCGGCTGGACGGGAACAAGACGAACTGCCACTACGAGTTCCGCTGGTGGTACGAGTACAGCGGCGGCAAGATGACGGACTGGGGCGCCCACCACCTGGACATCGCGCAGTGGTGCCTGGGCATGGACGGCAGCGGCCCGACCGGCGTGGAGGTGGTGGCGGCGAAGGCGCCCTACGCGGCCGGCGACGGGTACAACTGCCACGAGCACTTCAAGGTGAAGTACAGCTACCCGAACGGCGTGAGCGTGTACGCCATGAGCGGCAGCGGCGCCGAGGGCATGGGCACCGCGGCGAACGGCCTGGTGGACGCGCAGGGGAACAAGCGCCGCGGCCCGGGCGGGAAAGAGTTCGACGGCGTGGACGGCGGCGAGAACGGCCTGCTCATCGTCGGCGAGAAGGGGAAGATTTTCGTGAGCCGCGGCCTGCTGCTGGCGAGCGAGAAGGAGATTCTGTCGGAGCCGCTGCTGCTGGACCCGATGCTGTACCCGTCGCGGCCGACGAACCACATGGGGAACTTCCTGGACTGCGTGCAGAGCCGGCAGACGCCGATCACGGGGGTGGACGTGGGTGCGGGGTCGGTGATCGTGTGCCACCTGGGGGTGATCGCGCTGCAGACGGGCAAGAAGCTGACGTGGGACGCGCGGACGTTCAAGTTCACGGGCGAGAACGCGGACGCGGGCAACGCCCGGCTGTCGCGCCCGATGCGCGCCCCGTGGCGGCTGGAGGCGTGAGGTCTTTCGCCGCTCCGCGGCGGTGCAGGGCGCGCCTTGCACCGCCGCCGGCGGCGGGCTAGCATGACGGCGACTCAACCCGAGGTCGCCGTGGTCGCACCCGTCCGTCAACTCCTCGACCTCTTCGACGCGCTTCCCGAGCCCGACAAGCAGGCGGCCGCGGCCGAAATCCTCCGCCGCCTCCCCGGCAGCGACGATCTCACCCCGTCCGATCTCGACGCCCTTGCCGACGAGTTGTTCGCCGACCTCGACGCCGAGGAGGCCGCAAGTGCCCCCGGCCGCTGACCGCGGTGCGGTGTGGATCGTCGATCTTGGGATGGCGGCGAAGGTGCGGCCGTGTCTCGTCCTGAGCGTGCCGACCGACCCGCAGGACCGGGTACTGGTGACCGTCGTCCCGCACACGACGAGCGTTCAGGGCACTCGGTTCGAGGTGGACGTGCGGGCGCGGTTCCTTAAGCCCGGCGGCGTGTTCGACGCCCAGCAGGTGGTCACGGTCGCCCAGGCCCGGCTGATTCGGCGGCTCGGTGACCTGGATCCGGCCGGGCTTGCACTGGTCGAGGACGCCGTCCGCCGGTGGTTAGGCCTGTAGTCCAGTGCCCTTCATCTTGTGAGGCGTGCCTGGCACCGCAGCGGGCAGTTTGACTCCGAACAGGTCGTGTGATGGACGCGCCGAAGGACTGCCCGGTCTGTCGGCTCTTGAACCCGCCGGACGCAGCGCGGTGCGACTGCGGGTACGACTTCGCCGCCCGCCGGCACGTCGGCTCGCTTCTCCCTGACACACCTCCGATCACGCGCGACACGGGCACGGTCTTTCTGCTCGGTGTCGCCCTCGTTACGGTCGGCGCGCTCGTCGGGGCCGGTGTCGGCGTGCCCCTGAGGATCTGTCAGGTGGGGCCGACGATGACGGGCGAGTGTGGGTTGTGGATTCTGGGCGTCATGGTGGAAGGGCTAACCGCCGGCGCGATATTCGGCGGGCTTGCTGGCGCCGCGGCCACGCCGGCGGTCGTGTGGCTGCTCGCCCGTCGGACACCGTCGCCTCGTGTCTGACGCGCTGCCGCGTCACTCCGTCTTCCGGCCCTGGTTGGCGTCGTACCACGCCCGCAGCTCGGCGTCGCAGCGCAGCAGGCCGCGGCGCGTCAGCCACACCGTCGCGGCGCCCATCAGCACCAAGCCCGCCGCCCAGCCCACGCGCAGGCCGCCGGCCGCGGGGAGGTAGCACGCCGCCACCGGCACCAGCCCCGCCACCTCGTGCAACCCCGCCTTCAGCAGCGCGAACAGTACCAACGGCAGCCCCAGCGTCAGGAACGACGCCAGCCCGCTCGCCTGCCGGCCGGTGCAGAACGCCCGGAAGCCGACCGCGAAGAAGAACATCCACAGCACCGCCCCGCCGATCGCCGCGGCCAGCGCCTCGTACCACTCCACCCGGCCCGCCACCGCCAGCGCCACCCACAGCAGCTCCGCCACGTACAGGTAGTGGTGCCCGCGCCGCCACGCCGCCGCCAGCGACGCGTGCCAGTAGTCGCGGCCGTCCAGGTCCGTCAGCAGCAGCAGCTCGAGCCGGCGGCAGCGGTCGCTGATCGTCGCGTCCCACAGGCCAAACTGGAACGCCGCCGGCACCGCCGCCAGCACGCACATCGCCGCCGCCACGGTGGGGGCGCCGCCCCAGTTCTCGAACAGCTGGAACACGAGCCGGCCGAGCCACGCCGGCCAGGCGTCGCCGGCCATCAGGTACACCGCGTACGCCAGCCCGAAGCCGCCGGCGAGCCACAGGTTCACGCGGCCGCCGTACTCCATCACCCGCCGCACCGCCCACCACGACAGCGGCCGCGTCCCAACGTCCTCAGTGCGGGCGGCGCGGTCGGCGGTCAGCGGCCGGTAGTGGCGGTCGTGGAAGTGCGGCTTCAGCCGGAAGGCGGCGCGCACCGCGAACAGCGCCACGGCGACGGCCGCGGTCTGGTGCAGCGCCACGAAGCTGGCCCACACTTCAGCCGGGTCGCGGGCCGGGTCGAACCAGTTGCGGACGACGCCGAACGGGTTCTCGTTGTGCGCCGCGAGCACCGCCGCCTGCACGGCGTTGGCCCACGCCGGCGGCAGTTGCGCGAGCCACAGCGGCAGCTTCTCCGCGGCGAGCACGCCGACGACGAGGTACACCAGCACGCCGAGCAGCGCCACGATTTCGGCCGCCTTCCGCCCCGCGAACGGTTCGTATGCCCACACGGTGACGCCGAGGCCGGTGACGACGCCCCACGCGAACGGCATCAGCGCCAGCGGCCACAGGTCGGCGGGCGTGACGAGCCCCTGCCGCACCAGCGCCGCGAGCGCCGGCAGCCCCGCGAGCTGCACCACGGCGAAGCGGCAGACGCCGACCGCGGCTTCGGCGAGGAACACGCCGCGCGGCCGCAGCGGCGAGACGAGGAGGAACTCGAGCGCCTGGCTCTTGGGCAGCTGCGTGAGCCGCCAGCCGACGAGCGCGCCGCCCTCGACGATGCCGAGGACGAGCGCGAAGTTGGCTACCGCCATCCGGCCGGCGGGGGTGGGGTTGCTGACCGCGGCCCACGCCAGCAGCACGCATAGAACGGCGTGGATGCCGACGGCCTGCCGCAGGCTGCGTCGGCGGACGGGGGACGCGACGGCGGCGGCGAAGAAGGGGCGGAACATGCCCGAAGCGTAGAGCACGAACCGGCTCGACGCCCGGGGGACGGCCGCCCCGGGCGTCGAGCCGGTTACGGCCGGTTCGCCGGCGGCAGCGGTCGCTGATCGCCGCGCTCGGCCTGCTCCAGCGTCAGCTGCGCCTCCCGGAGCATCAGTTGCGCCCGGTCTATGTCCAGTTGTGCCTGGAGCAGTTCGGGTGTCACGACGCCCAGTTTGGTCTGCCCCTCCAGCTGGACCATCGCGATTTTCTTTTCGCGGACGGCCAGCTCGGCCAGCTGCACCCGCACCTTCAGCACCTCGACGTTCGCCGCCAGGGCGGTCGGCACCGACACCGACGGGGGCGCGGCGGGTACGGTGTTGCGGCTACCGCCCGTGGTGACCGGCGGGGGGGCGCCCGGCGTCTTCTTCGGCTCGGTCGCGCGGTCCGGGTCGGCGGTCGGGTTGCTGGTGCGGAAGCCCTTCTCGGTCGGCCGCGGCGGCAGGGGCACTGCGGTGGTCGGCCCCTTCGCCTTGGCCTTCTCCCGTGCCAGCGCCTCCTGGGCACGGGCGCGCTCGGCGTCCCGCTCCGCCTGAGCCTGCCGCACCAGCGCCTCGGCTGCGTTCGCCTCGTCGAGCGCCCGCCGGGCCTGCTCCCGCGCCGCCCGCTCGGCCTGCACGGCCCGCTCCGCGGCGGCCTTCTCCGCCTCCGCGCGGGCCTGTTCCTCACGCACGCGGGCTAGCTGTAGGGTCTCGGCGTAGCGCCGGATCGCCTCGGCGGCGTCGGCGTCCGACCGCCGGGTCAGATCGACCAGCTTGTCCGCCTGCCCGGCGGCCTTCGCGGTCCGCTCCTTCACGAACAGGTCCACCAGCGTGGCCCGCCGGTTCGCGTCCTTGCTGGCGAGGAAGAAGTGGACCTCGGCCGGCGTCGGGTCGGTCCCGCGCAGGTCGCGGCTGACGCGGCGGATGAACGCCTCGTCGGTGTCCTTGTCCGCGGCCGCGCCGTACTTGCCGAGCCCGACCTGGCCGGCCGGCGTCGGTGGCTTCGGCGGCTGAGCGGTGCCGACCCCGACGGCCAGAACCAACACGCCGGCGACGCCGGCGGTCACGAGTTTGAACTTGGACATCGCCACTCCCTTCAGGAAGTCGTGGGAAAGGGCCGCGGCCCGCGGGGTCGCCGCGGCCGGGTCCGCCGCCAGCCGGCCGAGCCGCAGCGCCGCCGCCGCGTCCGGGGCCACCGCCAGCGCGGCGAGGCCCGCGGACAGGCCGATGCCGCGCCGCACCAGTCGCTCGCCGAGCAGCCGCCGGCCGCGCTCCAGCCGGCCCTTCACGGCGCCGGCGTCGAGCCCGAGCCGCTGCCCGGCCTCGTCGCGGGACAGGCCTTCGAGGTAGCAGAGCACCAGCACGTCGCGGTAGGCGGCGGGCAGCCGTGCCAGTTCGTCGTCGAGCCCGGACCGCACCTCACCCCACGCCAGGGCATCGGGTGGGGTGCGGCCGTCGGGCACGGCGGCGGCGTGCTCGCGGGCGGCGCGGCGGCGGTCGGCGCGGCGGAGCCGCAGCGCCACCCGCCGGGCGACGCCGTGGAGCCAGCTCGCCAGCGACTCGGACTTCCGCACGGCGCCAGCCCGGCGGGCGAGCACCAGGAACGTCGCCTGCAGCGCGTCCTCGGCGTCGTGCCGGTTGCCGAGCAGCCGGGCGCAGACGCCGAACACCATCGGGCCGTGCCGCTCGGCGACGACGCGGAACGCGGCCTCGTCGGCGGCGGCGACGCGGCGCAGGAGCTCCGGGTCGGCGGCGTCGCGGAGGGCTTGCACTTCGAGCAGTTGGAGGAACGGGCGGACGCCGCCGGTTCCGGCGTGGCTGACCATCGGCGGCGGTCCTTTCCGTGGCCGCGGCGGCGGGTTCTGTGAGGGTAGTGCCCGCCGGCCGCGGCGCGGCACGCGGGAATCGCGCAGACTTCCCCCAGAGTAGCGGCGGCGACCGGCCGTCGCAACGCGGCCGGCGGCGTAGGATACCACCGGGGGAACGCCTCATGCGGCGGGTGCGCGTCGGCAACGGGTGCGGGTTCTGGGGCGACAGCCCCGACGCGCCCGTCCGCCTCGCGGAGGCCGGCCGGCTCGACTACCTCACGCTCGAGTACCTCGCCGAACTCACCATGTCGATCCTCGCCGTGCAGCGGCAGAAGGACGCCGCGGCCGGGTTCGCCACCGACTTCCCGCACGTCCTCGGCCGCCTCACCCGCGCGCTGGCGGAACAGCCGTCGCTCAAGATCGTCACCAACGCCGGCGGCATGAACCCGCACGGCTGCGCCGCGAAGGCCCGCGACGTGCTGGCGCAGGCCGGGCTGAGCCGCCGTGTCGGCGTCGTGTCCGGCGACGACCTGATGCCGCGGCTGGACGAGCTGATCGCCGCCGGGCACACACTGAACCACCTCGACAGCGGCGAGCCGCTGGCGACGGTGCGCGACCGCGTCGTCAGCGCCAACGCCTACCTCGGGGCGCGGCCGATCGTCGAGGCGCTGCGGCTCGGCGCTGACATCGTGGTGACCGGGCGCGTGGCCGATGCGTCACTGACGGTCGGCCCGGTGGCGCACGAATTCGGCTGGGATTTCGGCGACTTCGACCGCCTCGCCGCGGCGACCGTGGCGGGCCACCTCATCGAGTGCGGCGCCCAGGCGACCGGCGGCCTGTGGCTGAATGCCGACGATTCGACGCACCTGGAAACGGTCGGGTACCCGATCGCGGAGGTCGGCGAGGATGGCGCCTTCACCCTGTCGAAGCCGGACAACACCGGCGGCGTGGTGAACGTGGAGACGCTGGCGGAGCAACTGCTGTACGAGGTCGCCGACCCGGCCCGCTACTTCACGCCGGACGTGATCGCCGACTTCACGACGGTGCAGCTGCGGCAGGCGGGGCCGGGCGTGGTGGCGGTGACGGGCGGCCGCGGCCGCGGTGTGACGGACACGTACAAGGTGTCGGTGGCGTACCGCGACGGCTTCCTGAGCGCCGGCACGCTCGTGATCGCCGGCCCGAACGCCGCCGCGAAGGCGCGCCGGTCCGGCGAGATCATCTTGGATCGCCTGCGGCAGTCGGGGCTGACGTTCGCGCACAGCCTGGTCGAAACGCTCGGCGCCGGCGCGTGCGTACCGGGCGTGGTGACGGCGAGTGCCGACCCGCCGGAGGTGGTGCTGCGGGTGGCGGTGCGCGACCCGCGGCGGAGCGCGGTGGAGCGGTTCACGCGCGAGTTCGCGCCGCTGGTCACGTCGGGCTACGCCGGCACGACGGGGTATACGACGGGCCGGCCGCCGGTGCGCGAGGTGTTCGCGTACTGGCCGGCGCTCGTGTCCAAGAGCGCCGTCGAGGCGACGGCGGAGGTGCTGCCGTGACGCGGCTCTCGACGCTGGCCCACGGCCGCAGCGGCGACAAGGGGAACCACGCCAACGTGGCGGTGATCGCGTACACCGACGCCGGGTATGCGTGGCTGCGCGAGCACCTCACGGCGGCGTGGGTGGCCGAGTATTTCGCGCCGCTGGGGGTGAGCCGAGTGGAGCGGTTCGAGGCGGCGAACGTGCGCGGGCTGAACTTCATGCTGTACGACGCGCTCGCCGGCGGCGCCAGCACGTCGCTGCGGACGGACACGCAGGGGAAGACGTTCGCGCTGGCACTGCTGCGGGCCGAGGTGGACGCGCCGGCGGAACTGGCCGCCGGGCGCGCCTGACCACCGACCTTCCCTTTCGCCCCGGCCGCGGGCACAATCCCCCCATCCCCCGGGGAACCACCCATGCCCAAGCCCGCCGCCCGCGCCGCCGAGCTGCGACAGCTCATCGACCACCACAACCACCGCTACTACGTCGACGCCGCCCCCGAAATCTCCGACCGCGAGTTCGACCGCCTCCTCGAAGAACTCACCAAGCTCGAAGCCGACCACCCCGAGCTCGCCACGCCCGACAGCCCCACGCGCCGCGTCGGCGGCGCCCCGGTGGACGCGCTCAACTCGGTCCGCCACCGCCAGCCGATGTACAGCATCGAGAACAGCTACAACCCCGACATGCTGCGCGAGTGGGACGCCTCCGTCCGCAAGGCGCTCGGCAAGGAGGCGGTCACCTACGTCGTCGAGCTGAAGATCGACGGCGTGGCCATGTCGCTGAGCTACGAGCACGGCCTGCTCACGCGCGGCGTCACCCGCGGCGACGGCGACGCCGGCGACGACGTGACGCACAACGTCCGCACCGTCGGCGGCGTGCCGCTAAAGCTGCGCTCGGAGAAGCCGCCGGCGCTGTACGAGGTGCGCGGCGAGGTGTACCTCACGCGCGCCGAGCTGATCCGCATCAACCGCGAGCGCGTGGCGGAGGGCGACAAGCCCTACGAGAACTGCCGCAACCTCACAGCCGGCTCGATCCGCATGCTGGACCCGCAGGAGGTGGCGCGCCGCAAGCTCCGCTTCTTCGCCTACGCGCTCGGCGCCCTCGACGGCTTCGCCGTCACGTCGCACCTCGCGTCGCTGGAGGCGATGAAGCAGTTCGGCTTCCCGGTGAACCCGGAGACGAAGCACTTCCCCGACATCGACGGCGTCATCGCCCACTGCGCCGAGTGGAACACGAAGCGGCACGACCTGGGGTACGACACCGACGGCATGGTCGTGAAGGTGGACGACTTCTCGCAGCGCGAGCGGCTCGGGTACACGAGCAAGTTCCCGCGCTGGGCGCGCGCCTTCAAGTTCGAGGCCGAGCAGGCGATGACGAAGCTGGCGCGCGTCGAGGTGCAGGTCGGCCGCACCGGCAAGCTCACCCCCGTCGCGCACTTCGACCCGCCCGTGCGGCTCGCCGGCACCACCGTCAGCAAGGCGAGCCTGCACAACGCCGACGAGATGGAGCGGAAGGACGTCCGCGTCGGCGACACGGTCGTGGTCGAGAAGGCCGGCGAGATCATCCCGCAGGTGGTGCGGGTGGAGACGGCCGCCCGCACCGGCGCGGAGACGAAGTTCGCGTGGCCGGCGGCGTGCCCGGTGTGCGGCGCCGCCACGAAGCGCGACGAGGGGAGCCCGTTCTACTTCTGCACCGCCCCGCGCGGCGCCTGCGGCGGCCAGCTGAAGCGGCAGCTGCTCCAGTTCGCCCGCCGCGCCGCGATGGACATCGAGGGGCTCGGCGAGGCCGTCGTGGATGAGCTTCTCGCCGCCGACCTCGTGGAGACGCTGCCGGACCTGTACCGCCTCACGAAGGAGGACTTGCTGAAGGCCCGCCCGCCGAAGGACGCCAAGAAGGCCAGCGGCAAGTGGGCCGACAACCTCCTCGAAGGGATCGCCGCGAGCAAGACCCGCGGCCTGGCCCGGGTGCTGGCCGGCATCAGCGTCCCCGGCGTCGCCGACAGCATGGCCGACATCCTGGCCCAGGAATTTCTGTCGATCGACGCCCTGCTGGCGGCGACGGACGAGCAGTTGTTGGCCGCCGAGGGCGTCGGCCCGGAGCGGGCGAAGGGGATCCGCGCGTTCTTCGAGGCGGACGCGACGCGGAACATGATCGAAGATTTCCGCGAGCTGGGGCTGACGCTGACCGAGGAGAAGCGGGCCGCGGCGGCGACGGCGGCGGGGCTGCCGTTGCAGGGGAAAACCGTGGTGGTAACCGGCACGCTGCTGCGGTATGGCCGCGAGGAGATCGAGGACGTGATCCGCAAGGCGGGCGGGAAGCCGAGCGGCAGCGTGAGCAAGAAGACGGACTTCCTGCTCGCCGGCGACAAGGCCGGCAGCAAGCTGGACAAGGCGAAGGAGCTGGGCGTCGCGGTGCTGACGGAGGCCGACTTCGACGCGCTGCTGGGGAAGTGACCCCCGAGCCCGCCCAGAACGGGGTCGGAGGTGTTCCGCGCTCCGGCCCCGGACGGGGCTGAAGCGCGTGCTGGTCACGCCGGCGGTCCGCGTGGTATAATGTCGGTACTCCTCCTCCGCCAGTTCCCGTCCCGGGGGCCGATTCATGCCGGAGCAAAGTGCCGACGAGGAACCTCCCGAAGGCCGCGCCGGCGGGCCGCGGCGCAGCGGGGCGAGCATCAGCCCCGCGGCCGTCGTCCGCACCGGCCGCGAGGCCATCTCGGCCGAACTGGCGCTGACGCTGTACCGGCAGATGGTCCGCACCCGGGCGCTGGAGGAGCGCTCGATCAAGATGTCGAAGTCGGGCGAGGCGTTCTTCTGGATCGGCGGGCCGGGCGAAGAAGCGTTCAACGTCTGTCTCGGCCGGCAGGTCCTCAAGGGCCGCGGCCCGGCCTACGACTACCTCCACCTCCACTACCGCAACGCCGGCACCATGCTCGCCATGGGCATGAGCATGACCGACCACCTCCGCCAACTGGCCATGCGCGCCACCGACCGGCACAGCCGCGGGCGGAACTTCGTCGGCCACTACTGCGTCCCGGAGTGGAACGTCCTGCCGGTGTCGAGCGTGATCGAGGTGCAGCACGTCATGGCCCCCGGCACCGCGCTGGTGCAGAAGCGGCACGGCGGGGAGGGGATTTCGGTCGTGGTCGGCGGCGACGCCGGCACCGCGGAAGGCGACTTCGAGAGCTGCCTGAACTGGGCCACGCAGCCGGGCAACTCGCTGCCGGTGCTGATGATCGTGACCAACAACCGCACCGGCATCTCGACGCCGTTCGAGACCGTCCACACCCGGCGGCCGATCTCCGACCGGGCGCTGCCGTACGGCGTGGACTCGGCGACGGTGGACGGGACCGACCCGGTGGTGGTGTGGCACGCGCTGGACCGGGCGATGCGGGTGTGCCGGCAGGGCCGCAAGCCGTACCTGCTGGAGGTGATGGTGAGCCGGATGCACGGCCACTCGTCGAGCAGCGGCGCCCAGCGCGACTGGGCGGAAGCCGACCCGGTGGCGCTGTTCGAGCAGCGGCTGATCGACGCGGCGGCGATCGACGCCGACGGCGTTCGCCAGTTGCGCGAGGAGGCGCGGGCCGAGGCGGACGCGGCGGCGGTGGAGGCGACGAGCGAGCCACACCCGTCGCCGGCCGACCTGTACCGCGACACGTTCGCGCCGAGCCCGGTGGACGCGGTTTACCCCGGCGACTATACGGGGCTGCCACGTTGACGGGTCGGCGGTCGTCGTGGGGCCGCTTCCCGACCGGCCCCACGACAACCGCCTTGCACCACCCCCCGCGCCCGCTTACGCTACACCTCAGCCTTCCCCCGCGCCCGTCCGCCCCGGACCCGCCCCATGCGGACCCCCCTCGCTGCCCTGGCGCTGCTCGCCGCCGCGTCGCCGGCCGCCGCCCAGGACTACCGCGCCGACGTTCAGCCGCTGCTCCGCGAGCGCTGCTACGCCTGCCACGGCGTCCTGCAGCAGAAGGCGAAGTTGCGCCTCGACACCGGCGCCGCCATGACCGCCGCCGGCGCCGTCGTCCCCGGCAAGGCTGCGGAAAGCGAGTTGGTCGCGCGGGTGACCGCGACCGACGACACGAAGATGCCGCCGGAGGGGCACGCGCTCACCGCGGCACAGGTGGCGAAGCTGCGGGCGTGGATCGACGCCGGCGCGAAGGTGCCGGCCGACGACCGCCCCGAGCCCGACCCGCGCGACCACTGGGCGTTCCGACCCGTCGTGAAGCCCACCCCGCCGGCCGCGGGGAACCCGGTCGACGCCTTTGTGGCTGCGGGGTACGCGAGGCACAAGCTCACGCCCGTCGGCCCCGCCAAGAAGCGCGTGCTGCTGCGGCGCGTCTACCTCGACCTGATCGGCCTCCCGCCGTCGCCCGCGCAGCAAGCCGCCTTCGAGGCCGACGCCCGGCCCGACGCCTACGAGCGCGTCGTGGACGAGCTGCTGGCGTCGCCGCAGTACGGCGAGCGGTGGGCGCGGCACTTCCTCGACGTCTGGCGGTACTCCGACTGGTGGGGCCTCGGGGCCGAACTCCGCAACAGCCAGCGGCACGTGTGGCGGTGGCGCGACTGGGCCGTCGAGTCGTTCAACGCCGACGTCGGCTACGACGAGATGGTGCGTCAGATGCTCGCCGCCGACGAACTGTACCCGACCGACCCGCAGAAGCTCCGCGCCACCGGCTACCTCGCCCGGCCGTACTTCCTGTTCAACCGCACCACCTGGCTCGACGAGGTCGTCGAGCACACCGGCAAGGGGCTGCTGGGCCTGACCACGAACTGCGCCAAGTGCCACGACCACAAGTACGACCCGGTGAGTCAGGCCGACTACTACCGCCTCCGCGCCGTGTTCGAGCCGTACCAGCTCCGCACCGACCTGACGCCCGAGCTGGACGAGGCGAAGGCCGGGCTGGCGCGGGCGTTCGACGCCAACCCGGAGGCCAAGACGCCGTTCCACGTCCGCGGCGACGAGCGCACCCCGGACAAGACCCGCACGATCGAGCCGGGGCTGCCGCGCTTCCTGGCGCCGGCCGGGCTGACGATCGAGCCGGTGAAGCTGCCGCTGCTGGCCTATCAGCCGGGCCTGCGGCCCGACATCGCCGCGGCGCACGTGGCAAAGGCGACCGCTTCAGCGGATGCCGCGAAACTCCGGGCGGGCACCGTTAAGAAGGCACAAGCCGTAATCGGCGGCCCGTCGCTCGGCATCGTTCTGGCGCTGGAAAAGGCCGAGACAGCGGCGGCCGCCGACCTCGCCGCGGCGCGCGAGTTCGAGGGGCACGCGAAGGCCGGCACCGTGCCGCCGGCGGCGCTGGCGCAGCGGTTCCCCGGCGCCGTCCGCACCCGCGAGTCGAACCTGGACACCGACGCCGCCGCGAAGGCCCGGCCGTACCCGACCACGAGCACCGGCCGCCGCTCGGCCTTCGCCCGCTGGCTGACCGACCGCAGTAACCCGCTGGCGGCGCGCGTGGCGGTGAACCACGTCTGGATGCGCCACGTCGGCCAGCCGCTCGTGCCGACGGTGTTCGACTTCGGCCGCAAGGGGACGCCGCCGGCGAACGTCGAACTGCTCGACTGGCTCGCCGCCGACTTCATGGACCACGGCTGGTCGTTCAAGCACCTCCACCGCGTCGTCGTCACGTCGGGCGTGTACCGCCTTGCGTCCTCCTCGAAGGGCGCGGAGGCGAGCGCCGCGGCGGACCCGGAGAACCGCCACCTGTGGCGCATGACCCCGACGCGGATGACGGCTCAGACCGTCCGCGACAGTCTGCTCCACCTGAGCGGCGAGCTCGATCTGACGCGCGGCGGCCCGCCGATCCCGCTGGCCGAGCAGGACACGAGCCGGCGGCGGGCGATGTACTTCTTCCAGTCGCACAACGACCACCACAAGCTGCTGTCGATCTTCGACGACGCCAACGTGCTGGACTGTTATCGCCGCACCGAGAGCGTGGTGCCGCAGCAGGCGCTGGCGCTGTGGAACAGCGGCTTCGCCATCGGCGCGGCGGGGAAGATCGCCGGGCGCATCCCCGCGGCCGACGACGCGGCGTTTGCGACGGCGGCGTTCGAGACGGTGCTGGGCACGACGCCGACCGCGGACGAGCTGGCGGCGTGCGTGGCGGGGCTGGCCGAGCTGCGGGCCGCGAACGGCGGGACGCCGGCCGAGCGCACGCGGCGGGCGCGGGCGCTGCTCGTGCAGGCGCTGGTGAACCACAACGACTTCGTGACTGTGCGGTAGAAGATGAAGAAAATGGCCGCAAAAAGGCACAAAAAGCACAAAAAAGAAGACGGACAGAGTTAGGACAGAACTGGGGGATGTCATGAAGCCGTGGGGCACGGTCTACGAGCTGTGCGACATCGTCCGCGAGACCGGCTTCGCGCTCCACACGTACCTCAAGAACGGACACCAGGAGAAAGTCTACGAGCGGGGGCTGGCGCACCGGCTGCGGAAGCAGGGGATTGCCGTCGAGCCCCAATACCCGCTGAACGTCTACGACGACGACGGGACGCCCCTCGGCGAGTTCTTTGCCGACCTCCTGGTCGAAGGTATTCTGGTGGTGGAGTTGAAGGCGGTGCGGGCGACGACCGACGAACACGTCGCTCAGCTCCTGGGCTACCTCCGTTCGTCGCGGCTGGAACATGGCCTCCTGGTGAATTTCGGCGCCCCGCGCTTCTCCATCAAGAAGTACGTACTATCGGAAGCGCTGAAAGAACCCTGATTTTTGCACTGTTTTTTTTGTGCTTTTTGTGCCTTTTTGCGGCCATCCTCCGGACGCCATCACATGCACCGCCGCACATTCTTCGGCCACAGCTTCACCGGCCTCGCACTCGCCGCCATGCTCCACCGCGACGGCCGCGCCGACCCCGCCGCGCCGTGGGCGCCGCCCGACGGCCGGCCGCACTTCACCCCCAAGGCCAAGTCCGTCATCTGGTTGTTCATGAACGGCGGCGTCTCCCACATGGAGACGTTCGACCCCAAGCCGATGCTGACGAAGTACGCCGGCAAGACCATCGCCGAGACGCCGTTCGCCGACACGCAGAACCCCGCCAAACTCGCCCTCAACCGCGTTACGGTCGTGAACGACGCCAACGGCCAGCAGCGGAACCGCCTGTACCCGCTGCAAGTGGGTTCGGCCCGCGGCGGGCAGTCGGGTATCGAGATCAGCGACTGGCTGCCGCACCTCCGCGACCGGGCCGACGACCTCGCCGTCGTGCGGTCCATGTGGACGACCGACGACAACCACGGCGCCCAGACGCAGTTCCACACCGGCCGGCACATGCTCGACGGCGAGTTCCCGACGCTCGGGGCGTGGGTCCACTACGGCCTCGGTTCGCTCAACGACAACCTGCCGCAGTTCGTCAGCATGGGCCGGCGGGAGTACTGGAACCTCAAGGACGGTCACTACCTCGGCCCCGCCCACGACGCCGTGCCGGTCCGCGTCGACCCCGCCAACCCGCTCGACTACGGCCGCCCCGAAGGCCCGATCACCGAGGCCGAGCAGCGCGCCGGGTTCGCGCTCACGGAACGCCTGAACCGGCTGCGCGGCGTCGAGTACCCGGCCGACCCGGCGCTCGACGCGCGGGTGCGGAGCTACGAGCTGGCGTTCCGGATGCAGCGGTCGCTGCCGGAGGTGCTGAACTTCGCCGCCGAGACGGAGGAGACGAAGAAGCTGTACGGCATCGACCGCGCCGAGACGCGCGACTTCGGCATGCAGATGCTGGCGGCCCGGCGGCTGGTCGAGCGCGGGGTGCGCTTCATCCAGGTGCAGCACGGCGCCGGCGGCGCCGGCGTGTGGGACGCGCACGGCGGCCTCAAGGCGAACCACCAGCGTAACTGCCTCGCGGTGGACAAGCCGATCGCCGGCCTGATCGCCGACCTGAAGAGGACGGGGCTGCTGCGCGACACGCTGGTGGTGTTCGCCACCGAGTTCGGCCGCACGCCCGGCACGCAGGGCGCCGACGGCCGCGACCACCACGTCTACGGGTTCAGCGTGGCGCTGGCCGGCGGCGGGCTGAAGGGCGGCGTCGTCCACGGGGCGACGGACGAGATCGGCTTCCACGCCGTCGAGGACCGCCACTACGTGACCGACGTCCACGCCACGATCCTGCACCAACTCGGCCTCGACAGCCGGCGGCTGGAGGTGCCGGGCCGGAAGCGGCTGGACATCGACCACGGCGCGCCGATCCGCGCCATCATCGCCTGAGTCCTGAGGCATTTTTTGACAGGATGAACAGGATGAAGCAGGATGGAAAACAAAGGCAACAATTAAACTAATATTTGTCCTTGTTTTCCATCCTGCTTCATCCTGTTCATCCTGTCAATAATGCTCCGTGATCGGAGCCCCCGATGCCCCCGAAGAAGGTCGCCGCGGTCGTCACCGAGTACCGCCGGTGGTCGCACGCCGACGTCATCCTCCGCAACCTCCTCGGCGGCTACCCCGACGGCACCCGCCCCGACCTGCAACTCGTGTCGCTCGTCACCGACCAGGTGCCCAAGACCGACATGAGCCGCGACCTGGCCAAGCGCCACGGCTTCCGCATCTGCAACACCGTGAGCGAAGCGCTCACCCTCGGCACCGACACGCTCGCCGTGGACGGCGTACTCTCCATCGGCGAGCACGGCCAGTACCCGACCAACGACCGCGGCCAGCTCCTCTACCCGCGCCGCCGCTTCTTCGCCGACATCGCCGCCGTCTTCGAGCGCACGAAGAAGTCGGTGCCCGTCTTCAACGACAAGCACCTCGCGGCGACGTGGGACGACGCGAAATGGATGTACGACACCGCCCGCCGGCTGATGGTGCCGTTCCTCGCCGGCTCCAGCATCCCGGTGACGTGGCGCAAGCCCGACCTGGAGCTGCCGCGCGGCTGCGACCTGGTGGGCGCCGTGCAGATCGGCTACGGCCCGTTCGAGGGCTACGGCTTCCACGCCCTAGAGGGGTTGCAGTGCATGGTCGAGCGCCGCGGCCGCGAGGAGACGGGCGTGAGCGCGGTGACGTGCCACACCGGGCCGGCGATGTGGGCCGCGCTCGACCGCCACGCCTGGACGAAGCCAGTCCTCGAAGCGGGCCTGCGACTCGTTCCGGCGCACGCGCAGGGCGACGTCCGCGAGCTGTCGGCGAAGGCGCGCGACGCGGGGACGTTCGAGGTGGAGTACCGCGACGGCTTCCGGGCGTTCGTGGTGATGCCGAACGGCTGGGTCCACGAGGGCGACGGCGGGGCGTTCGTGTTCGCCGGCCAGGTGCGCGGCCGCGACCCAGTGGCGTGCCAGTTCTACCTGCAACAGCCCGACCCGTTCGCGCACTTCGCCGAGCTGACGAAGGCGATCGACGCGCTGGTCCGCACCGGCCACGCCCCGTACCCGGTGGAGCGGACGCTGCTGACGACCGGCGTGCTGGACGCGGTGATGCTGAGCAAGCACCGCGGCGGCGTACGGGTCGAGACGCCGCACCTCGACATCCGCTACCGGCCGACCGACTGGGGTGGGGCGAAGGGGCCGATCCCGCCGGTGCAGAAGACCTGACCGGCGGGCGGCGGACGATTCTCAGCGCACGAACAGCTGCATGTAGCGCTTGCCGTCGGCGCCGGTCACCCACGCGGCACCGCCGTAGGTGCCGCCGTCGTACACGCAGCAACTCATCCACCCGTAGGACGCCGGGTAGGCCGCGCAGCCGGCCGCGCTCGCCGCCGCCCCCGGCGGCAGGAACGCGAAGTCGTTCGATGTGTGGCCGAACTGGAAGCGCGCCGCCCGGGCCGCGGCGCACGCCCGGGCGCCTTCCGTCAGCGCCGCGTCGCGCACGAACGGCCGCAGGCCGCGCGCGGCGCGGAGGGCGTTCACCTCGTCGAGCCCGTCGCCGGTCGCGGAGTCGGTCGCCGCGATCGGCGTGTACAGACTCGTGCTCGTGACGGATTCGACCGGGGCAGGTTGGTATGCGGGGGCGGGTTGGTAGCTGGGGGCCGGTGAACTCGGCTGCGCCCGCCGGCGGAACGGGCCGGCTTCGGAGTCGAGGGTGAGGGCGGTCAGGAGGGCGAGGGCGAGGAGGGCGCGAACCGTCATCAGGGTGCTCTTTCCGTGAGGGGGTTCCGGGCGACCCCTCCTTGTTATTCGACACAACTTCGGTGGACACCCTTGACCGGCGGAAATGCAGCCGCAGCGCCGTAAAATGTTTCTCTATTTCATCTTAAGTCGCAGCAAGCGGAGGGAATGGGCCTCCGCCTTGTGCGTAAAATTAGACACAATCTGTGCGGAAGGGGCAGGGGGTGTGGCGGACGCAAAGACCCCCGTTACAACGACCGGCGTCACGGGTTGTTGATGAAGTGGACCACGCCGCGCTGCCACAGCTCGCCGACGATCCGCTTGTACTCCGCCTCCTGCATCTTCCGCATGAGCTTCTCGCGGATGTCGTCCTGCACCTGCACCGTGAACGGCAGCCGGCCCGCCTCCTGCCGCGTCGCCACCTTGGCGATGTGGTACCCCGGCGGCGTCTCCACCACCGCCGCCACGCCGCCGGCCGGCGTCGCCAGCACCACCGGCTCCAGCTCCGCCGGCTGAATCTCGCCGCGCTTGTGGCCCACGCCCTCGGCCCGCTGGTTCGCGGCGATGCCGTGGTCGTGCTGCTTGCACAGCGCCTCGAAGTTGGCCCCGGCGGCGGCCTCGGCCCGCACCTTCTCGGCGTGCTGGCGGGCGGCCTCGCGCGTCGGGAAGCGGGCGGCACTGATGAAGATGTGCTGCCACGCCACGGCCTCGGGCCGCGAGTACTCGTCCGGGTGCTCGTCGTAGTACCGCCGCACGTCGCCCAGGCTCACGGTCCGGCCGCGCTCCTTCAGGCTGTTGCGGACGTACTCGTCGGCCATCACCTGCCGCTCGATCTGCCGCTTCACCACGCCCGGCGTGAGGCCCATCACGGCCAGCGCGGCGCGGAAGTCGTCGTCGGTCTTGGCCTTCGTGCGGCTCTTGAAGTCGCGCAGCTTGCGGTCGGCGAGCTTCCCGGCGAAGTCCTTGATGTCGTCCATCACCGCCGCCTTGCCCGCCTTCTTGAGCTTCGCCTCCATCTCCTCCAGCACCAACTCCCGCTCCACGATCCGCTTCAGCTCGTCGTTGTAAACCTCGCGCGCCTTGGCGTCGTCCTTCACGACCGTCTGCTTGCCGCCGGGGCCGTCCACGACGTTGATGTAGTCTTGCACCCGCTGCCGGGCGGCCTCCCACACCTCTTGTTCGGTGACGGTGTTGCGCAGGCCCACGAGCGCCACCACCTTGATGCGCGGGTCGCCGGCGAGCGCCGCGACGGCGGCCTTGACCGGCGGCGCGGTGAACCCGGCGGGCTGGGCGTCGGGGGCGACCGGCGCGAGCGGGGCGGCCGGCGCGACGGGGGCGAGGGGGCCGTCGGGGCTCTGGGCGCGGCCGACGGCCGGCGCCTGACAGCCGGCGAGGAGCGCGACGAGGCCGAGCGTGCGGCGGAACCGGGCTGTGGCGTGCATGCCCACGCGTCCTCGGCGGCGGAAGTTCGGGAGGCCCGGGTATACCGCGGCGGCCGGCGGGTGCAAGGGGAAGCACGCCCGGCTCGCCCCGGTTGTGAGTTTTTCGTAAACCCTCCCGGACACCCGCGGTTACACTCGACCCGTTCCCACGTAGCCCGCACCCTCCCCCCGGAGTCGTTTCGTGAACGGCGCCCCATCCCGTAGCGACAAAATTCTGTTCTGGGCCAGCTTCTTCACCCTCATCGCCGCGGGCATCGGGTTCTCCGTGCGCGGGGCGATCCTGAAGGACTGGGGCCAGCAGTTCGGCTTCACCCAGGCCGAGCTCGGCACGATCACCGGCGGCGGCCTCATCGGCTTCGGCATCGCCATCATCTTCTTCAGCTTCCTCGCCGACCGGTTCGGCTACGGCCGGCTCATGGCCGTCGCGTTCCTGCTGCACGCCTCGTCGGCCGTCGTCACCTTCGCCGCGACGCCGGTGTACGCCCAGTTCGGGAAGGAGGGCGCCTACTGGTGCCTGTACGCCGGCATGTGGCTGTTCGCGCTCGGCAACGGCACCTGCGAGGCGGTCATCAACCCGCTGACCGCGACGCTGTTCCCGCGCAACAAGACGCACTGGCTGAACATCCTCCACGCCGGCTGGCCGCTCGGGCTCATCCTCGGCGCCGTCATCGTCCTCGGCTTCAACCACGTCGGCACCGACTTCCGCTGGGAGTACAAGCTCGGCGTGTTCCTGGTGCCCGTGCTGGTCTACGGCCTGATGATGATGGGCCGCTCGTTCCCCGACTCGGAAGCGAAGCAGTCCGGCGTCTCGACCGGCAGCATGGTCGTGGCGCTGATCAGCCCCATCCTGCTGTTCCTGTTCCTGCTGCACGCCCTCGTCGGGTACGTCGAGCTCGGCACCGACAGCTGGATCACGAACATCACCGAGCGGGTGCTGGAGAACCAGAACACGGCGCTGCTCGCGTTCATCTGGACGAACCTGCTGATGTTCACCCTGCGGTTCTTCGCCGGGCCGATCGTCCACAAGATCAACCCGGTGGGCCTGCTGTTCGTCAGCGCCCTGCTCGGCAGCGCCGGGCTGTACGCCCTGGGACTGCCGGAGGTGAACTCCGTGTGGCCGTGGATCGCGGCCGTGACGGTGTACGGCATCGGCAAGACGTTCTACTGGCCGACGCTGCTGGGCGTGATCTCGGAGCGGTTCCCGCGCGGCGGGGCGCTGGCACTGGGCCTCAGCGGCGGCATCGGCATGATCTCGGCCGGCCTCCTCGGCGGCCCCGGCATCGGGTACAAGCAGGACTACTTCGCCGTGCAGAAGCTGGAGGCCACGTCCCCGGCGGCCTACGCCCGGTACAAGGCGCCGACCGCGTCCGGGTTCCCGATCGCCAGCGACTTCGTGCCGGAGCACGCGCCGAAGGTGGCCGGGCTCGACAACGCCAAGCTGAAGGTGTTCGACGACTACGCCGGCGGGTTCAACCACGACGGCACCCGCAAGCCGGACGCCAAGACGACGCTCGACGCCGACCTCGCCACGGTGGCGCAGCAGGAGAAGGACGGCAAGGCGGTCGGCGCCGAGCTGAAGGAGAACCTGAACAAACTGAAGTCGTGGTGGGAGTCGGACGGGAAGCCGAACTTCGACAAGGACAAGGGGCCGCTGACGGAGGCCCGGCTGTACGGGGCGAAGACGGCCCTGATGTACACCGCCGCGGTGCCGGCGGCGCTGGCGGTCGGGTTCCTGCTGCTGATCCTGTACTTCGCCGCGACCGGCGGGTACTCGCAGGTCCACCTCGACACGCCCGCCCCGCGCGACCCGCGCGACAAGTACGGGGCGCCGGCCGAGCACTGGGGCCGCTAACCCCGGCGGCCGGGGAATGACCAAGGACCAATGACCCACCAATGACCAAGGAAGACGGCCCCGTGCTTTCCTTGGTCATTGGTGGGTCATTGGTCCTTAGTCATTCCGCCCGGTATTCCGAGCTATAATTCCGTCATGAACGCAGGCCGGCGCTTCACCTTCCTCGGCACCGGCACCTCCGTCGGGGTGCCGATGATCGGCTGCGAGTGCGCCGTGTGCCGCTCGCCGAACCCGAAGAACCACCGCCTCCGCACCTCGGCCCTCATCCAGGCGCCGGGCGGTACCGTCCTCATCGACACCAGCCCCGAGGTGCGGCTGCAACTCGTCCGCGCCGGCGTCGGGCTGGTGAACGCCGTCGTGTACACGCACTACCACGTCGATCACGTCTTCGGCCTCGACGACCTGCGGCTCATGCCGCTGCTGCTGAAGGCGCCGCTGCCGCTGTACTGCGACGCCGACACCGAGGAGGTGGTGCGGCGGGTGTACTCCTACGCCTTCGAGCCGGGGAGCGAGGACATCCCCGTCGGCGTCGTGCCGAAGGTGCAGTTCCGCCGCATCGACGACACGCCGTTCGCGGTCTGCGGCGAGCTGCTGACGCCGATCCCGTTCGTACACGGCCGCTTCCACGTGTACGGCTTCCGCGTCGGCAACCTGGCGTACTGCACCGACGTGAGCGGCATCCCCGACCGCAGCTGGCCGCTGCTGGAGGGGCTCGACGTGCTGATCCTCGGGGCGCTGCGGCCGCTGAAGCCGCACCCGTCGCACTTCAGCCTGGAGCAGGCGCTGGAGGTGATCGACCGGGTGCGGCCGCGGCGGGCGTACCTGACGCACCTCGGGCACCTGATGGACCACGACGCCATCACCGCGGGGTTGCCGCCGGGCGTCGAACTGGGATACGACGGGCTCGAGTTCGCGTTCTAGAGTCACCGAGATGACCCACGTCCCCCCCGACCTGCGGCACCGCCTCGCCGCCCACGGCCAGGAGCACGTCCTCGCCGACTGGGACGCCCTCGCGCCGGCCGCCCGCGCCGCCCTCGTCGCGCAACTGGCCGGCATCGACCTCGGCGAGCTCGACGCCCTGTACCGCCGCAAGGACGAGCCGCACTCCGCCCTGCCGCCGCGCGACCGCATCGCCCCCGTGCCGCTTCAGCCCGCGGCGGCGAGCGCCGACGAGGTCGCCCGCGGGGAAGCTTGCCTCCGCGCCGGGGCGGTGGCGGCGCTGTTGGTCGCCGGCGGGCAGGGGACGCGGCTCGGCTCCGACCAGCCGAAGGGGATGTACCCCGTCGGCCCGGTCGGCGGGGCGACGCTGTTCCGCGTCCACGCCGAGAAGGTGCTGGCGCTGTCGCGGCGCTACGGCAGGCCGGTGCCGCTGCTGGTCATGACCAGCCCTGCCACCCACGCCGACACCGAGGCCTACTTCCGCGCCGAGCGCTTCTTCGGCCTCGCGGAAGCCGACGTGACCTTCTTCCAGCAGGGGACGATGCCGGCGGTCGAGCGGGCGACCGGGCGGCTGATCCTGGAGCGGCCGGGGAAGCTGTTCGAGAGCCCGAACGGCCACGGCGGCACGCTCACCGCGCTGGCCGAGACCGGGCTGCTCGCCGACCTGCGGGCGCGCGGCGTCGAGCACGTCTTCTACTTCCAAGTGGACAACCCGCTGGTGAAGGTGTGCGACCCGGGGTTCGTCGGCCGGCACATTTTGGCGGACGCCGAGGTATCGTCGAAAGTCGTCCTCAAGGAGCAGCCGGGCGAGAAGGTCGGCATCCTGGCGGCGATCGACGGGCGGTGCGGCATCATCGAGTACTCGGACCTGCCGGCGGAGATGGCGACCGAGCGCGAGGCCGACGGCCGGCTGCGGTTCCGCGCCGGGAGCCCGGCGATCCACCTGTTCTCGCTGCCGTTCCTGGGCCGCGTCACGGCCCGCGGCGGGCTGGCCTACCACCTGGCGCGGAAGAAGGTGCCGGCGGCCGGCGGCGAGGTCGAGGCGCTGAAGTTCGAGCTGTTCGTGTTCGACGCGCTGCCGATGGCGGAACGGTGGCTGGCGGTCGAGACGCCGCGGGCGGAGGAGTTCGCCCCGCTGAAGAACGCCACCGGCCCCGACTCGCCCGACACGGTGCGGGCGGCGATTTCCGCGCTACACGCCGGCTGGCTGGAGGCGGCGGGGGTGCCGACGCACGGCCACGCGGTCGAGGTGTCGCCGCTGCTGGCGCTTGACGCGGCCGAGCTGCGCGCGAAGATTCCCCCTGGCGTCGCCGTCTCCGGCCCGACTCATTTGCGATAAGGACTCCGCGCCCGATGCTCCACGCGATGATCATGGCCGGCGGCGGCGGCACCCGGTTCTGGCCGCGCAGCCGCGACCGCCGGCCCAAGCAGTTCCTCTCCTTCGCCGGCGACCGCACACTGCTCCAGGAAACGGTCGACCGCATCGCGGCGCAGGTGCCCCCGGAACGGACGTGGGTCCTCACCGGCGACGCCTACGTCGCCGACACCGCGGCCCAGCTGCCGGAGCTGCCCGCGAGCCACCTCATCGGCGAACCGGCCCGCCGCGACACCGCCGCGTGCGTCGGCCTCGGCGCGGCGATCATCGCCAGGGACGACCCGGACGCGACCATCATCGTGATGCCGGCCGACCACGTCATCGAGCCGGTCGCCGAGTTCCACCGCGCCGTCCACGCGGCGGAACAACTGGCGAACGAGAACCCGACGGCGCTCCTCACCTTCGGCATCCCGCCGACGTTCCCCAGCACCGGCTACGGCTACATCGAGCTGGCCGGCGACGCGGCCTCCCGCCAGGGCGTGCGGGCGTCGAAGGTGGCGGCGTTCGTCGAGAAGCCGGACGAGGCGACGGCCGAGAAGTACGTCGTGGGCGGCCGGCACCTGTGGAACGCCGGCATCTTCGTGTGGAAGCCCGCGGCCGTGCTCGGCGAGCTGAAGGCGAACAAGCCGACGCTGCACGACACGGTGCAGCGCATCGCCGCGGCGTGGGGCACGCCCGACTTCGACCGTGTGTTCCGCGCCGAGTACGCGGCGGCCGAGAAGGTGAGCATCGACTACGCGGTGATGCAGGAGGCGGGCAAGGCCGGCAAGGTGCTGGTACTCCACGCCCCGTACCAGTGGGACGACGTGGGGAGCTGGCTGGCGCTGGAACGCCGCAACCCGCAGGACGCCGACCGCAACACGGTGCAGGGGCTGCACGTCGGCGTCGAGACGGCCGGCTGCGTGGTCGTGTCGGACGCGGGCCACCTCGTCGGCACGCTGGGGGTGACGGATTTGATCATCATCCAGAACGGCGACGCGACGCTGGTGGCGTCGAAGGACCGCGAGGGCGAGGTGAAGAAGCTGGTGGACGCGATCCGCGCCCGCGGCCTGGAGCGCTACCTGTGAGTGCCGCGTCGCCCGGCCGCCTGCTCGGCCTCGACCCCGGCACCGTCCGCGTCGGGCTGGCGGTGTCCGACCCCGACCGCCTCATCGCGTCGCCGCTGGAGACGTACGCCGTCCGCGGGCCGGCGCTGGACGGGCCGTACTTTGCGAAGCTGGTCGCGGCCGAACGCGTGGCCGGGCTGGTGGTCGGGCTGCCGCTGCACACCGGCGGCGAGGAGGGGATCAAGGCGAAGGAGGCGCGCGTCTTCGGCGCGTGGCTCGCGGGCGTCACCGGCCTGCCGGTGGTGTGGTGGGACGAGCGCTGCACGACGGCCGCGGCCGAGGACTTCCTGCGGATGGCGAAGCTGAGCCCGAAGCAGCGGAAGGAGCGCCGCGACCGCGTGGCGGCGCAGCTGATCCTGCAAGGCTACCTCGACGCGGGGTGCCCGCCTCTCGGGAATGACCAATGACCAATGACCCACCAATGACCAAGGAAGACGAGCCGTGTCTTCCTTGGTCATTGGTGGGTCATTGGTCATTGGCGGCGCCCCGCCGCAAGAAGCACCCGTAGGTGTGCGAGCGGATCGCCGCGGCGAGCTCGCCGGCCGGCTTCGCGTAGGCCGCCGGGTCGAGCCCGGCCGCGGCCCGCAGGTGCTCCAGCGCCGCGGCCGGGCGGCCGCCGTCGTGCTCGTGCCGGCCGAGCAGGAAGTGGAACCGCGCCGCCTCCGCCGGCAGTTCCGCCAGCGCCCGCCGGTACACCGCCCCCGCCGCCGCCGGCCGGCCCGCCCCGCGGGCGTTGTGCGCCAGCCCCTCGAACGCCGTCGCGCACCCGCGCCGCGCGGCAGGGGCCTCCGCCCGCGGTAGCAGTCGCGCCAGCGCCGCCTCGTAGGCCGCGTCGCTGTCGGCCCACTTCTCCTGATCGCGGTACACCGTCGCCAGCAGCAGTTGAGCCGTGTCGTCGGTCGCGGCGAGCGGGCGCAACCGATCCGCGGCGGCGTCGAGCTCGTCGAGCTGGATCAGCGCCACGGCGAAGTTGATCCGCGCCGCGGGCGGCGCCGCCGGCGGCAGGCCCGCGGCCGTTCCCTTCCGCAACTGCGACACCAGCGCGTCGGCGGCGCGGCGCGCCTCGGCGGGCGCCTTCCCCTCGACCTTGCGGTCGCCGCCGAGTTCGATCAGCCCCGCCAGGTGCGGCAGCGCCCTCGCCGGGCGGCCGGTGGCGAGCAGCTCGTCCGCGCTCGCGGCTCGCGCTCGCGCCAGCGTCTCGGCGTACACCCCCGGCGGCAGCAGCGCCAGCAGCACCGCCGCGGCGAACTCCCACTGCCCCGGCTTCTCCGCGGCGCCCGTCCCCGCCGCGGCCGCGACGCACCACGGCGCTACGAGCGCCGCCGCGAGCAGCGTTCGCAGAACCAGCAGCGGCGTCGCCCCGGCCTTTCCCGCGGCGAGTTCGTCGCCGAGGGAGGGGCCGATCAGTGCGACGCCGACCGCCGCCGCGAGCCCCCCGGCGACCCATCGGGCGCGCGCGGCCGGCTCGCGCGGCGGGAAGCGGGCCGCGAGTACGAGCCCGAGCGGCACGGTCGCGGCAAGGTGCGCCGCCAGCAGCCGCGGGTACACGAACGGCGCCGCCGTCATCCCCACGGCGCTCCGCTCGTCGGGCGTGGCGAGCCACAGCACCGCGGCCGGAACGAGTACGCCGAGGGCAGCACCGAGGAAGCGGTCCACGGGTTAGCGCCCTCCCGGGCCGTCGGCCACGCCCAGGTCGCGGGCGGTGTCCGGGCGGCGGAGCTTCCAGATCATCCCGTCGTAGGCGTAGTGGACGAACGCCGCCCACAGGTTCAGCCCGACCCACGCCGTCGCCCAGCCCGAGTCCGGTTGCGCCAGGTACGCCCCCGCCGCGCCGACGAGCGTGACGTACAGCCCGAGGAACAGCAGCCAGCGGCGCGCGAGCGCGGCGAACGCCCCGGTCCCGGTCGTGCGGCGGCCCGCGTACAGCGTCACCACCGCCAGGTACTCCGCGGCGTGGAACAGCGACCCGGCCGCGGCCAGCGGCACGACCAGCCGCGGCTCCTCGAAGTGGAGCGCCAGCAGGAACGCGGTGTAGAGCACGCACACGCTGCCGAGGTACGCCAGCTTCCCGAGCCGCTCGCGGGTGACGCCGACGACGTTCGTCGCCAGCAGGAGCAGCGGCACGAGCAGCACGCCGAGGTCGAGCGCGGCCAGCGCCGGCCGCCACTCGGACGCGCCCTCGAGCCACCCGGTCGTCCACCCGGCGGCGCGGCCGGCGCCGTACGTAACGAACACCCGCAGCCCCCACCGCTCCAGCCACGGCGACCCGCCGCCGACCTTGCGGGCGTACATCCGCAGCACCCCGGCGTGCTGGCTGGCGAAGTGCCAGGCGTTCCACAGGTAGTCGACCAGCGCCAGGCACACGAACGCGCCCGTGCCCAGGTACGCCCCGCCGACCAGCAGCGCCGCCGCGGCCGCGACCACGACGAGGCGGCGCTGTTGCCCCGCCCGCCGCGGCGGGTCGGTGGCGACGAGGAGCAGCGTGATCCAGCGGTGCGGCACGGTCAGGAAGTAGACCTGCCAGAAGTCCACGGCAGTGTCGGCGCGCGAGCCGATCCCGGGGAGCAGCAGGAGCGGCCACCCGAGGTTGGCGAGGAACAGCAGGTCGAAGGCCGGCGAAACGAGCCAGCCGCGGGCGGGGGCGGGTGTCACGGGAGCGGGGCCGTCTTGATCTTCCAGGCGTCGCCGACCTTGGCGAACGTCCACTCCTTCGTCGTCACCAGCTCGTTGTCCGCCTCCTTGAGGAGCCGCACGGTCGCGGTCGCGGTTCCGCCGGAGACGCGCGGCGAGCCGACCTCCACCTCGTAGACGTACCGCTCGTAGGCCTTCAGCCCGGCGGCCGGCGGGTCGCCGGCGAACGCCTTCTTAAACTTGGCGGGGGCGCCCTTCGTGTCGTTGAACTCGCTGACCAGCTGGGCGATCTTCAGCCCCTCCTCGGAGCCGTAGTCGGGCATGGGGACGGACGAACTGCCGGCGCAGCCGGCGGCGAGGAGGACGGCGGTCAGGAGCGCGAACCGGGGCATGGTCGAGGGTCCGGGAGTGGGGGGTCGTGGCGAGGGGGGGCGTGAGCCCCGGAATCTCGCGGAGCGCAACAGCAGAATCCGGGGGCTCACGCCCCCGGCTCGCCGGCCAAGTGTCAGTCCAGCCCGCCGACCTCGCCGCCGCTCTTGGTGCCGAGGCCGCGCCACACGCCGGGGTCCACGCTGTCGCGGGCGAACTTCACCGACCCGTCGGCGTACGCGCAGTTCACCCCGCCGGTGTGCCGGCTCCGGGCCGCCGCCCAGGTGTTGCCGTCGGCCTGGTTCTGGGTGCAGTTCAGGCGGTTCGGGTGGTTCGGCTGGATCCGCGCGTCGCACCCGATGAGCACGTCCTGGGTGGTGCTGTTCGGAGGCGTGTAAGTGACGAACATGTTGCCGCCGGCCGCCGGCATGATGACCGCCCCGCGGACGTCGTTGTTGTGCCCCTCCGGGCTGTCCGAGTTGGCGGCGTTAAGCGCGTCCGAGAACGGCACCACCTCCGACAGCATCACCGTGTTGCTCGTCCCGTCGGCGATGCTGGTGATCCGCGTCCCCTGGCCGATCCCCATGCGGTTCAGGTACGGCCACTTCTTCACCCGGACGATGTTGAACACCCCGCTGGCCGGGGCGGCGCCGCCGAACGAGGCCGAGTTCCCCCACGTGTCGCCGCCGAAGCAGCCGACGTAGTTCCCCTTCAACAGGTTCTGGCAGGAGACGCCGGTGTAGTGGACGTTCGGGTTGTGGCCGGAGCTCGGGCAGATCATGATCCGCTCGGTCAGCGGCCCCTGGATCAGCCCGCGGCTGGCCCCGCGGTTCGGGATGCCGTCCATGTTGTCCTGCGGGTTGGCCTCCGACCCGTCGAGCGCCAGGCTCAGGGGCACGATGGCGGCCACCGGCGTCTGCTCCATGTCGGCGAGGATGTGGAACGTCCAGCTCGGGCCGAACATCCGCCCGCCCTGGGTGCTGCCGTTGCCCCACACCCACCACACCGGGGCGTCCGGGGCCGACGCCGGCGTCCCGCTGCCGGGGACCGGGTCGGCCACGCCGCCGGAGTCGTACGGGGCGTTCTCCTGCAGCGACGCCAGGAAGCGCGGCAGCCCCGGCGGGAAACTGCCGGTGGAGCTCTCGATGTTGTGGCAGGCCAGGGCCACCTGCTTCAGGTTGTTCTGGCACTTGATGCGGGCGGCGGCCTCGCGGACCTTCTGAACCGCCGGGAGCAACAACCCGATCAGGATGGCGATGATGGCGATCACGACCAGCAGTTCGATCAGCGTAAACGCCGACCGGGAGCGAGCATGCGGCATGTCGTTACCTTGGTAAGGAAGGGATACACGCCCCCGCCTGGGGCACCTCGTATCACGGCACGCTTACCCTTAGTCCGACAACTTGCAGATCGTGTGAAGGAGTTTTTTGATTCAAATGAAGCTGGTCGGTGGAAATCCAGTGTGGTCGATTTTTGACCACGACCGTGTTCAAATTCTGAACGTGCTACCACCGGAGGCGGCCGGACACATGCTTCAGTCCGAATTGAATCGCCGTCCAACTCCGCCTAAACTACCCCGGTTCTGACCGGACAGGTCGGCCCACATCGCGGGCCTTCTCCCGACCGACCGGCTGCCTTGGTGCTTCGGGGGTCTTCATGGCCGGTCGTTCGATCCGCACGTACACGGTCCTGCCCACCGTCCCGGAACGGCTCAAGCCTCTCAACACTCTCGCCTACAACCTGTGGTGGTGCTGGAACGCCGACGCCGTCGCCCTGTTCCGCCGCGTCAACCCCGACCTGTTCGAGATGCTCGACCACAGCCCGATCCGGCTGCTGGCCGCGACCTCCCAGGACCGGCTGGTCGAACTCGAAGGGGACGAGGGGTTCCTCGCCCACATGGACCGCGTGGCCGCGGCGCTCGACCACTACCTCAAGGCCCCGACGTGGTTCCGGGAGGAGCACGGCGCCACCGACGGCGACCTGAAGATCGCGTACTTCTCGGCCGAGTTCGGGATCCACGAGAGCGTGCCGGTGTACAGCGGCGGCCTCGGCGTGCTCGCCGGCGACCACCTCAAGAGCGCCAGCGACCTCGGCCTGCCGCTGGTCGGCGTCAGCCTCATGTACCGCGAGGGGTACTTCCGCCAGTACCTGAACGTGGACGGCTGGCAGCAGGAGCGCTACCCCGAGAACGACTTCTTCACCCTGCCGCTGGTCCCGCAACTGGACGCCGCCGGCAACCCGGTGCTGGTGTCGGTGCCGCTGCCGGGCCGCGAGCTGAGGCTGAAGATCTGGCACATCCAGGTCGGCCGGGTGCCGCTGTACCTGCTCGACGCCAACATCCCCGAGAACCGCCCCGAGGACCGCGCCATCACGGCGCAGCTGTACGGCGGCGACCACCACACCCGCATCCAGCAGGAGATCATCCTCGGCATCGGCGGCATCCGCGCCCTGCGGGCCGTCGGCGTGGTGCCCACCGTCGTCCACATGAACGAGGGGCACGCCGCGTTCGCCGCCCTGGAGCGCGTCCGGGTGGCGATCGAGGAGCACAAGCTCGACTTCGCCGCCGCCGCCGAGTTCGTGAAGGCCGGCACCTGCTTCACGACGCACACGCCGGTCCCCGCGGGCAACGACGCCTTCCCCGTGAGCATGGTCGAGGAGTACCTGGGCGGGTACATGGCCGCGATGGGGGTGGACCGGGCCGGGCTGCTCGCGCTCGGCCGCCAGCACCCGACCAACGACGGCGAGCCGTTCGGCATGACCGTGCTGGCGCTGAAGCTGGCGAACACGTCCAACGGCGTGAGCAAGCTGCACGGCAGCGTGTCGCGGAAGATGTGGCACGAGATCTGGCCGGGGCTGCCGGCCGACGAGGTGCCGATCACCAGCATCACCAACGGCGTCCACACGCAGAGCTGGCTGAGCCCCGAGATCGGCCACCTGTACGACCGCTACCTCGCCGTGCAGTGGGAGGCGAAGCCGACCGACTACGCCGTGTGGAAGCGCGTCGAGGGCATCCCCGACGCCGAGCTGTGGCGCACGCACGAGCGCGGCCGCGAGCGGCTCGTGGCCTTCGCGCGGCAGCGGCTCAAGGCGCAGCTCAAGCGCCGCGGCTCGCCGCCGAGCGAGGTGGACGCCGCCGACGAGGTGCTCGACCCGGACGCGCTGACGATCGGGTTCGCCCGCCGCTTCGCCACGTACAAGCGCGGCGACCTGATCTTCCGCAACGTCGAGCGGGTGGTGAAGCTGGTCAACGACAAGGACCGGCCGGTGCAGTTCATCTTCAGCGGCAAGGCGCACCCGAAGGACCAGGGCGGCAAGGAGCTGATCGCCCGCGTCGTGCAGATGGCCCGCAAGTCCGAGCTGCGGCGGCGGGTGGTGTTCCTCGAAGACTACGACATGAACGTGGCGCGCCACCTCGTGCAGGGCGTGGACGTGTGGCTGAACAACCCGCGCCGGCCGCTCGAGGCCTCGGGCACCAGCGGCATGAAGGTGCCGGTGAACGGCGGGCTGAACCTCAGCATCCTCGACGGCTGGTGGGTGGAGGGGTACGACGGCGACAACGGGTGGGCCATCGGCGCCGGCGAGGAGTACACGGACCTGGCGTACCAGGACGAGGTGGAGAGCCGCAGCCTGTACGACCAGATCGAGCAGGACGTGGTGCCGCTGTTCTACACCCGCGGGGCGGACGGCCTGCCGCGCGGCTGGATCCGCCGGATGAAGCGGTCGATCATGACGTGCGTGCCGGTGTTCAACACGAACCGGATGGTGGAGGAGTACGCCGAGCGGTGCTACCTGCCGAGCCACCGCCGGTACGCCAAGCTCGGGGCGAACCACCTGAGTGCGGCGAAGGCGCTGGCCGGGTGGCGGAAGCGCGTCGGCGGCGACTGGGGCCAGGTGCGGGTGGAAGGCGTGGAGGCGCCGGCGGGGGCGACGCACCGCGTCGGCGGAGCGTTCCCGGTGACGGTACGGGTGCAGCTGGGGTCGTTCCACCCGGACGACGTGGAGGTGCAGCTGTGCTACGGCGTGCTGGGCGCGCTGGGCGAGATCACCGAGCCGCGGGCGATGGCCCTGCTGCCGGAGGGGTCGTTCTCGAAGAACGGCACGGGGGCGGGCCTGGTGACGTACGCCGGGAAGGTGCCGTGCGCGGCGAGCGGGCAGTTCGGGTTCGGGGTGCGGGTGCTGCCGAAGCACGCCGACCTGCCGCACCTGTTCGAGCCCGGCCTGGTGACGTGGGGGTGAGCAACTCAGCCGAGCCGGGGGCGACGGCCCCCGGCTCGCCGGGCGTCACGCCGGTTCCACCGCCGCCAGCCACGCCCGCGCCGCGGCGTCGCTCGGCATCCGCCAGTCGCCGCGCGGCGACAGGCTCACCGACCCCACCTTCGGCCCGTCCGGCAGGCAGCTCCGCTTGAACTGGCTCGCGAAGAACCGCCGCAGGAACACCACCAGCCAGCCCTTCACCTCGGCGTCGCCGTAGGCCCGCGAGAACGTCGCGTGCCGGGCCAGGAACAGCACCTTCGCCGGCTCCGCGCCCCACCGCAGCAGGTGGTACAGGAAGAAGTCCACCAACTCGTACGGGCCGACCGTCGCCTCGGTCGGCTGCGTCGCCGTGCCGTCCGCGGCCACGGGGAGAAGTTCCGGCGAGATCTCGGTGCCGACGACGTCGTGGAGGGTGCGGCGGGTCGCGCCGTCGAACTCGTGGTCGGCGGCCCAGCCGACCAGGAACTTGACCAGCGTCTTGGGGACGCTCACGTTCGGGTTGTACATGCTCATGTGGTCGGCGTTGTAGGTACACCACCCGAGCGCCAGCTCCGACAGGTCGCCGGTGCCGACCACGAACCCCGCGTTCATCAGCAGGCTGGTGCGGACGCGGGCCTGCACGTTCTCGAAGACCAGGTCGTGCCGCCGGTCCGCGGGGAGGTGGCGCAGCTTCTCGCCCAGCGTCTCGACCGTCTCCCCCACCAGCGGCAGGCCGAACGGGGCGTGGCCGAGGGCGCGCATCTGCTCCAGGCACAGCCCGCGGATGTCGGCCTCGCGCACGCCCACGCCGAGCGCCGCCATCAGGGCGCGGGCGTTCGCCAGGGTGCGGCCGGTGGTGCCGAAGCCTGGCATCGTCAGCGCCCGGATGCCGCCGCGCGGGCGGCCAAGGGCGTCGAACGTCTTGCACGCCACGAGCAGGGCGAGCGTCGAGTCGAGGCCGCCGGACACGCCGATCGACACGGCCTGCGTATTCGACGCAGTGAGACGTTTGGCCAGCCCCGCGACCTGGGTGTGAAAGATTTCGTCGCACCGCTCGTCGAGCGTGGTCGGGTCTTTGGGCACGAACGGCGCCGGGTCCACGACCCGCAGCAACTCCGGGGTACGCGGGGCGGGGTCGAGAGTGAACGGCACGCGGCGTACCGGCCGGGCGTGGTCGCGGCGGCTGTCGTTGAACGTGTTCGTCTGGATGCGGTCGTGCCGAAGATGATCCAGGTCGAGGTCGGCGACCGTCAGGTAGCTGCCTCGCTGGAACCGTGGCGCCTCCGCGAGTACGGCGCCGTTCTCGGCGATGACGTTGTGCCCGCCGAACACGAGGTCGGTGGTCGATTCGCCGACCCCACAAGCGGCGTAGATGTACCCGGCGAGGCAGCGGCCGCTCTGGCCGCCGATCAGCTGGCGGCGGTAGCCGGCCTTGCCGATGGCCTCGTTGCTGGCCGACAGGTTCGCCAGCACCGTGGCCCCGGCCAGCGCCAGCCCGCAGCTCGGCGGCACCGGCACCCACAGGTCCTCGCACACCTCCACGCCGAGCACGAAGTCGGGGACGTTCTCGCACACGAAGAGCAGGTCGGTGCCGAACGGGGCGTGCCGGCCCGCCACGCCCACGTCCTTCGACACGGCGTTCGCGGCCGGGCTGTAGAAGCGGGCGTCGTAGAACTCCTTGTAGTTCGGCAGGTACGCCTTCGGCACGACGCCGAGGACACGGCCGCGGTGCAGCACGGCGGCGGCGTTGAAGAGCTGCCCGTCGAGCGCCACCGGCAGCCCGACGACGGCGACGCCGCGGAACCCGGTCGCGGTGAAGGCGAGGACTTCCGCCAGCGCCTCGTCGGCGGCGCGCGGCAGGGTGAGGGTGTGGAACAGGTCGCCGCAGGTGTAGCCGGTGAGGCCCATCTCGGGGAAGACGACGAGGTTCACGCCCTGCGCCTCGGCCTGCCCCAGCAGCGCGATCGTGTGGCGGGCGTTGGCCGCGGGGTCGGCGACGACGAGTTCGGGGGTGGCGGCGGCGGCGCGGAGGAAGCCGTGGGAGTGCATTCGTGGCGCCTCGGAAATCGAACGAAGCAATTTAGACAGGATAACAGGATGAACAGGATGACCGAGCCGGGGCACCCGGTTTTGGCTCGGTCATCCTGTTCATCCTGTTATCCTGCCCATTCTCTGCGCCCCCCAACCCACATCGCCAGCGCCGCGGCGCCGAGCCCGGCCAGGACCGATCCCAGCACGTACACCAGCGCCGCCCCGAGCCGCTCCTCGCGGATCATCTCCATCGCCTCGAGGCTGAACGTCGAGAAGGTGGTGAACCCGCCGCAGAAGCCGGTGCCGAGCAGGACGTACCACACCCGCCGGCCCGGGTCGGCGTGACCGAGACACGTCGCCGCCAGGAACCCCAGCAGCGCCGACCCCGTCACGTTGATGACGAACGTCCCCCACGGGAAGCCGACGCCGCCGTGCCGCAGTTGCCACTCGGCGACCCACCGGCCGAGGTAGAAGCGGGCGTTCGCGCCCGCCCCACCGCCGACCGCCAGAAGCACCGCCGGGTGAGTCAGCCAATCCACCGCACGCCCCCGGGTTTGCGGTTGCCGTCCGCAGCCGTGGAAGTAAACCTACGCCAGCGACCAACCGTGACACCCCCGTTCCCCCCGCCCCGGAGGCGCCTCCCCATGTCCGTGATGTACGTCGGCGAAGGCTTGGTCATCGAAGGCAGCGACCTGGACAACGTCGCCCACATCGACCTCCTCATCGGGCCGAAGGACGGCCCGGTCGGGGTGGCGTTCGCCAACGCCCTGGCCAACCAGAGCGCCGGCCACACCAACCTGCTGGCGGTCGTGTCCCCGAACATCGTGTGCAAGCCGGCCACCGTCATGATCACCAAGGTGACCATGAAGGGGAGCAAGCAGGTGATGCAGATGTTCGGCCCGGCCCAGGCCGCGGTCGCCCGCGCCGTCGTGGACAGCGTGGTGGACGGCACCCTGCCGAAGGACAAGGCCGACGACTGGGTGATCGTGTGCGGCGTGTTCATCGCCGGGTCGGCGAACAGCAACGCCAAGATTTACAAGAATAACTACGAGGCCACCAAGCTGGCCATCAAGCACGCGATGACGAAGAGCCCGTCGATCGACGAGATCATCGCCAAGAAGGAAACCAAGCACCCGTTCGAGTGAGAACGGCCCCGGCGAGCCGGGGGCGTGAGCCCCCGGATTCTCTCCGAACGCAAGGCGAGAATCCGGGGGCTGACGCCCCCGGCTCGCCTTCCTCTCACACCACCTCTCCCCCATGTCCGACAAGCCCACCATCCTCCTCCAGCTCGACACCGACCCGCTCCCGAGCGTGTTCGACCGGGTTGTCGCGGTCGATTCCGGCGTGGCGCAGCTGTTCAGCTACGGGGGCGTGAAGCCCGAGAACGTGATGCCGCTGGTCCACGGGTGCATTTTCACCCGCGGCCCCAAAGACCTGCACCGCACGGCCATCTTCGTCGGCGGCTCGGACGTGGCGGCCGGCGAGGCGGTGCTCGCGGAGGTGCGCAAACACCTCATCCCGCAGTACGGCATGACCGTGTCCGTGATGCTCGACTCGAACGGCGCCAACACCACGGCCGCGGCCGCCGTCCGCGCCGCGGGCCGGCACGTCGATCTGGAGCAGACGAAGTCGCTGGTGCTGGGCGGCACCGGCCCGGTGGGGCAGCGCGTGGCCCTGCTGCTGGCCGGGCACGGCGGTCACGTTCGCATCGGCTCGCGGATGAAGGACAAGGCCGAGGCGGTGTGCGAGGCGATCCGCGAGCACGTGCCGAAGGCGCGCGTCGAGGCGGTGGCGGTGGGCTCCAGTTCGGACGGCCCGCGGGCGCTGGAGGGGCGCGGGCTGGTGGTGGCGGCCGGGGCGGCGGGGGCGGTGCTCCTGCCGAAGAAGGTACGTGAGGCGGCCCGCGACCTGCGAGTGGCGATCGACCTGAACGCGGTGCCCCCGGCGGGGATCGAGGGGGTGGAGGTGGCCGACCGCGGCAAGGAGCGCGACGGCGTGATCTGCTACGGCGCGATCGGCGTCGGCGACACGAAGATGAAGGCGCACAAGGCGGCGGTGCGGAGCCTGTTCGAGTCGAACAGCGCCGTGCTGGACGTGGACGCGATCTACCAGCTCGCACTGAAGCTGCCGTAGGCCGACGCGTGCGGCGATGTCACGCAACGAGCCGAGTGGGCTTCGGCAGGCACTCACACATCCTGATACCGAACAGGCTGACCGACCGCCCGCGCGGTTCCCGCGAACTGCACCGCAGTCTCCTGCCGCTCGGCCCGTTCGACCGTGTTGATGACGTAACCCGGTGACTCCTGCGGCTCCCCGTCGCCCAGCCATTCGATCAGGCAGTCATGGGCGAACCAGTTCAGTGCCAGCGGGCAGAGTTCGGGATCGTCGAAAATTTGCTCCGCGGCGGGCCACTGCCGGCGGCGGAGCGCATCTTCTAGCGTTCCCGTTTCGGGGCAGGCGATCCAGTCCTTGATGTATTCGGGCAGCTCTCGGGCGAGCAGGTGAGTGACGAATGCCAGTGGCACGGTGACGCTGTACGAAACCTCCCGGACCTCGGGCGTACGCCAGTACTGACCGAAGTTAAACGACCGAACGCGGAGTTGGGCAGCACGGGCCGGCCTGCCCTCGGCCTCCGCGGCAAACCCATCCTCACTCGCCCCGAACCGCTGCCGAACGGCCGCGGGTGGTTCCACGTCTCGGCCTCCCCGCCGGGGATTGCGCCCCGGCCTAACGGCTTGATACTCCGCGGCGGCGCCGGGCTCGGGGCGGTTCCCATCACCCCCGCGCGGCGGCCGGGCGCGCACCTTCATCCCGAATTCTCGGGCCGATCGCTCGGCCCACTTCTCCGGTTCTATCCTACGCCCCGGCCACCGCCGTCCCGTACCCCCCCGCTCACCGGAGACAGCACGATGCGCTGGACGAACGCCTTTTGGACCCGGAAGCCGGCCCGCCGCCCCACCCAATCCGCCCTGTCGGTCGAGTCGCTCGAGGCCCGCGACGTGCCGAGCGTGACCCCCTACGTCGTCCCGTCCAACCCGGCCGTGAGCACCGTCGCGATCATCTCCGCCGGGGAGACCGCCGTGAACGGGTATCGGATGGCCGGCACCCCGGACGGGCTCGGCGCGTTCGACAACGGCGACGGCACGTTCACCGTCCTCATGAACCACGAGTTCAGCACGAGCCAGGCCGTCGGCGTCGCCCGGGCCCACAACGCCGCCCTCCTCACCGACGGGAACGCGGCCACCAACCCGGCCGGGTCGTTCGTCTCCGAGTGGGTCATCCGCAAGGACACGCTGGAGGTGGTCAGCGGCCGCGACCTGATCGAGACCGTCGTGCTGACCTCCGGTGGGTCGCTCAACTTCGACCGCTTCTGCTCGGCCGACCTGGCCCCGGTCAGCGCGTTCGCGTTCGGCGGCCTCGGCACGGCGGACCGGATCTACCTGAACGGCGAGGAGACGGCCAACGGCCGGGCCTTCGCCCACGTCGTCACCGGCGACTACGCCCACACCAGCTTCGAGCTGGCGCGGCTCGGCCGGGTCGCGTTCGAGAACGCCGTCGCCAACCCGTTCGCGCAGGCCCTCACCGTCGTCGCCGCGACCGACGACACCACCCCGTCGGCCACCAACACCGGCGGCCGGGTGTACGTCTACGTCGGCACTAAGACGGCTGCCGGCACCCCCGTTGACCGCGCCGGCCTAACCAACGGTACCACCTACGCCGTGCAGGTCGGGTCGCTCCTGGCCGAGGACCGGAACAGCCCGGCGGCCGGCCGGTTCTCGCTGGTCAGCCCCACGACCACGCCGTCGTCCACCGGCGGCACCCAGTTCCTGCGGCCCGAGGACGTGAGCTGGGACCCGAGCCGCCCGAACGTCCTGTACTTCGCCACCACCGACCGGTACGACCAGGTCAAGGACGGGGTCGGCACCACCGTCGCCCGCAGTCGGCTCTACCGGCTCACGTTCGACGACGTCACCAACCCGACGGCCGGCGGGACGATCGAGGCGGTGCTCGACGGGACCGAGGCCGGCAACATGTACGACAACATCGCCGTGGACGCCCACGGCCGGGTGATCCTCCTGGAGGACGTCGGCAACCAGGCGCACAACGGTAAGGTGTGGATGTACGAGGCCGCGACCGACCGGCTGGTGCAGGTCGCCAGGCACGACCCGGCCCGGTTCGGCGACGTCGGCCAGCCGGCGACCGCCCCGTACAACCAAGACGAGGAGTCGTCGGGCGTCATCGACGTGTCGGACATCTTCGGGCCGGGCACCTACCTCATCGACGACCAGGCCCACTACCCGATCACCACCCCGGCGGGCGTCGTCGAGGGCGGGCAACTGCTGCTGATGCGGGTCCCGGTGGCCCCGACGGTGGCCGCGGTGCAGGTCAACGACGGGTCCGCCCAGCGGTCGAAGGTGAGCGCGGTGACCGTGACCTTCGACGCGGTGGTGCCGGCGGCGAACATCGGGGCGGGGGCCTTCACCCTGACCCGGGCCGAGGGCGGCGCGTACACCGCGACCGTCGCGTCGGTGACGGTCGTCGGTGGTCAGACGCTCGTGACCCTGGCGTTCGCCGGCCCGGGCGTCGGCGCCGACGGGGCGCTGCCGGACGGGACCTACAGCCTGAGCGTGGACGCGGGCAAGGTCACGGACCAACTCGGCCAGGCGCTGGACACCGACCGGGACGGCGTCGCCGGCGGCCCGGTGACAGAGGTCGTCGCGTTCCGGACGCTGTTCGGCGACCTGAACGGCGACGGCCGGGTGGACGGCCAGGAGGTTGCGGCCTCGGCCCACGCCAACGGGGCGCGCCGCGGGGAGGCGGGCTACCTCTGGTACCTCGACTTCGACGGCGACGGGGTGATCAACGGGAAGGACCACCGCGAGGTGGCCCGCCGCAACGGCAACCGCTGACGGCGGCGCGGGGGGGGCGGCTTGGGGCCGGCTGGAAGCCGCCCCCAAGCCGGGCCGCAACTCTAGTTCGGGCTTACCACGCGGCCCATGAACAGTACCGTGCCCTTCTGCGTGTCGCGGATCAGGTACGAGAACGGCCGGTCGGCGCGGAACACCTTCGGCCGCGGCGGCGGCGGGCTCGGTGCGTTGTTCACCACCGCCGTTGCCGCCGCGGCTTCCGTCCCCTCCTCGGTCACGTCCACGAACGCCTGGTGGACCACGTTCGAGACGAAGATCGGCTCCTCGGGCTTCGCCGCCAGCATCCGCCCGAAGTCGGCCGCCGCGGGGCTCAGCGCGTCCGCCACGCCCATGTCGCGCAGCAGCGGGAGCGGCTGCGCCCGCAGGGTGTGCTTGAACTTCGGCATCGTCACCCGCACCAGCTCGCGGCCCAGCTTCGCGTCCCACCCCTTCAGCGTCTCCGGCGTCAGCTTCGGCTCGCCGCTCGCGGGCAGGATTACGAGCATCGACAGCTCGTCGCCGCGGTACGGCAGTTCCACCACCTGCACGCCACCGCCCTCGGCGTAGCGGAAGTGCGACTCCACCGTCATCAGCGGCGCCTGCACCTGGCCCGTCGGCGTGGCGAACGGCTGCGGCCGGGTCGCGTGCTTCGGGAACGCGTCGGTCCACTTGCCGTCGAAGTACACGGCGTTCGTGAGGACCATGCGGGTACTGTCGGTGACGTGCGGCGGCTGGAGCAGGTCCGGGATGCGCGTGCGGGTCTGTTCGGACACCCAGGCGTTGATGCGGCCGCGCTCCTCGGCCGGCCGCGCCTTGAAGTCGGCGTCGCGGAAGCCGCCGCCGAAGCGCTCGGCGGCCAGCGCCTTCCACTCGGGCCGCCAGGGGTAGCCGGCCTGACCCCACACGGCGTTGGCGACGGCGAGGGTGAAGTCGGGCCGCGGCCGGGCGTAGTACCGGCCGAGGTCGCCGGCCGCGGCGGGGCCGTCGTCGCCGGGCGGCAGGCGCAGCGCCTTCGTCAGTTGGTCGCGGGTGGCGCCGTCGGCGCCGGTGGCGGCGAGGGCCAGCGCCGCGTGGATGCTGTACGGCGACACGAAGACGTTGCCCTTCTCCGCGGCGGCGAGGCGGGCGTACAGGTCGAGGGCGAACGCGACCTCGCCGTCCGCCGCGGCCTGGAGGGCGTCGGTCCACGGTACCGCGGGGGCGGCGTCGGCCGTACCGGTCCCGCTTCCGGACCGGACGGCCGCGCCGCCCTTCGGGGTGGTGGTGGGGACGGTGGTGGTGCTGCCGACCCGCCCGCACCCGACCGCGGCCGCGACGGCGACCGCCAGACACCCGTACCGCATGGGCGTTCCCCTCCATTCGTGCGGAGGCATCCTACCCGGCGAGGGCCGGGTCTGCAGCGTGGGCCACGGGGGTGGTTACGGGGGCGTTACAGACGTGTTCCGCTACTTGCGGCGTCGTAGCGCGAGCGCCGCCACGCCACAAGTAGCGGACGACGGGCGTTATTTCTTGTCGTCCTTCTTGCCGTACTCGATCTTCGAGTTGTTGAGCGCCGCTTTGAGTGCGTCCACGGCCTTCGCGGCGTCTTCCTTGGTGGCGTGCCCGATCGTCGTGTTCCCGCCGAGGAACTTGCCGTCGGCGTCGCGGACGACGAACCGGAACTTGCCGTCCTTGCCCTCGTTGATCTCGATGGTACCGGCGGCGGCCTTCGTGGGCGGGGCGGTCTTGGTGTCCTTCTTCTTGTCCTGGGCGGTGGTCACGCCGGCGGTGCCGGCCAGGCCGACGACCAGGGCGGCGGCGCAAAGGCCGCTGAGCAGCTTCGTCACGGGTGCACTCCTCGGGAGGGGATCGGGCGCGGCGCGAGTCGGCGCCC
Organism: Gemmataceae bacterium; assembly: GCA_046350095.1. GTDB lineage: Bacteria > Planctomycetota > Planctomycetia > Gemmatales > Gemmataceae > Urbifossiella. The sequence goes on along the minus strand of JAXMBA010000003.1, from coordinate 381,156 downwards.
GGGGCGATTATCGCGCCCGGGGCACGCGCCGGCAAGGAAATGAATCAGCCCGGGGTCGTTCGGACCGGGAACAGGAGGTTCACCGGCACGGCGAAACCTGGGAGGAGCGGACTGGTGAGCGTGTCGGCCGGGCCGAACTCGGCCGGGGCCGCCGGCGGGGCGTGAACGGTGACCGTGCGGTCGTCGGGGTCGAGCACCCACACGGCCCGCACGCCGGCGCCGAAGTACTCGTCCCGCTTGGCCAGCACCTCGGGGGTGGTGTCGTTCTTGCTGAGGATCTCGATGACGATCTCGGGAATCGTTTCCAGGTACCCCTCGACCGACCGGCGGGTCGGCAGGGAGGTCGCCAGCACGAACGCGGCGTCCGCCCCGACGACGCGGTCCGGGTCGCGGCGGAGGACGATCCCCACTTCGACCCAGCCCTCGCCGAGCCCCAGTTCCTCGGCGTTCGTGTCGAGGTAGCGGCCGATCTTCAACTGCGTGCGGCCGTGGATGTCGCCGGGCGGGGGCATGATCACGAGCCTCCCGTCGTCGAGTTCGTAGCGCACGTCCCCGGCCGACAAGGTCGTGGGAAATCGCGCCAGGTCGGCGGCGGTGAGAAGTGGCGGACCACTTCGCCGAACCGCAACCGGCGGTTGAAGGGTGGCGGTGTTCATGCCGCGATTCTACACCGCCGGCCGGCGGGTGTGCCAGTCGGTCGCGGCCTCGTACATCCGCGCCGCCCGCAGCATCCGCTCCTCCTCGAACGGCGGTGCCAGCAGTTGCAGCCCGATCGGCAGGCCGGCCGTCGTGAACCCGCACGGGATGCTCACGCCCGGGATGCCGGCCAGGTTGCACGACACCGTGTACACGTCCGACAGGTACATCGCCAGCGGGTCGCCCGACTTCTCGCCGGCCTTGAACGCCGCCGTCGGCGTCGTCGGCCCCATCACCACGTCGCACGTCTCGAACGCCTCGTCGTAGTCGCGCTTCACCAGCCGCCGCACCTTCAGCGCCTTCACGTAGTACGCGTCCTTGTAGCCGCTGGAGAGCACGTACGTGCCGATCATGATCCGCCGCTGCACCTCGGGGCCGAAGCCCTCGCCGCGGCTCTTGCTGTACGTCGCGATCAGGTCCGCCTTCTCCTTCGTGCGGTGGCCGTAGTGCATGCCGTCGAACCGCGCCAGGTTGCTCGACGCCTCCGCCGGCGCCACGATGTAGTACGCCGCCAGCGCGTACGGGCTGTGCGGCAGCGACACGTCCACGAGCGTCGCGCCGCGCTTCTCGTACTCCTTCAGCGCGGCACGGACGGCACCTTCCACCTCCGAATCGAGCCCCTCGCCGAAGAACTCCTTCGGCACCCCGATTCGCAGGCCCGCAATCGGGTCGTTCAGCGTCTTCGTGTACGCCGGCACCGGCGTGTCGATGCTGGTGCTGTCGCGGCCGTCGTGGCCGGCCACCACCTCCATCATCAGGGCGCAGTCGGTCACGTCGTGGGTGAACGGGCCGACCTGGTCGAGCGAGCTGGCGAACGCGATGAGGCCGTAGCGCGACACGCGGCCGTAGGTCGGCTTGATGCCGACGATGCCGCACAGCGCCGCCGGCTGGCGGATCGACCCGCCGGTGTCGGTGCCGAGGCTCAGCGGCGCCTGGCAGCCGGCGACCGCGGCCGCGCTGCCGCCGGACGAGCCGCCGGGGATGCGGCTCACGTCCCACGGGTTGCGGGTCGTCTGGTAGGCGCTGTTCTCGGTGGACGAGCCCATGGCGAACTCGTCCATGTTCGTCTTGCCGAGGATGACGGCGTCCTCGGCCCGCAGCCGCTCGACGACGTGGGCGTCGTAGGGGGGCACGAAGTTGTCGAGAATCTTGCTCGAACAGGTGGTACGCATCCCCTTCGTGCAGAGCACGTCCTTCACCGCGACGGGCACGCCGGCGAGCTTGCCGAGCGGCTGACCCGCGGCGCGCCTGGCGTCGACCGCCGCGGCCTGCCGGCGCACGTCGGCTTCGTCTACGGTCATGAAGGATTTGAGCTTCGGCTCGCGGTCGCGGACGGCGGCGAGGAAGGCGTCGGCGACCTCGGCGGCGCTGGCCTGCTTCGCGGCCTGGAGGGCGAGCAGCTCCGCGGCGGTCTTCTCGATCAGGCTCATGGCGATGCTCGCGGGTATGAAGCCGGATTAACCACAGAGTCACAGAGGGCACAGAGAGGAAGACAGAAAACCGAGAGGAGACAAATCGTTGAATTGTCCGGTCTCTGCCTTCTGTCTTTCTCTCTGTGCCCTCTGTGACTCTGTGGTTAAGTCTGCTTTCTGCTTCCTGTCTTAATGGCTCACCGGCTCGTCGGTGTCGAACACGGCCGGGACGCCGAAGTAGTCGCCGAGCCGCGTCGGGGCGTTCCGCAGCGCCTCGGCGACCGGCAGCGACGGCCGCGGCTCGTCCGGGCGGAACACGTTCTGCACCGGCAGCGGGTGGGCCAGCGGCTCGACGCCGTCGGTGTTCAGCTGCTTCAGCTGATCGACATAGTCGAGGATGGCGGAGAGTTGGGTCTGCATCCGGCCGAGGTCGGCCTCGGACAGCTCCAGCCTGGCCAGCTTGGCGACTTTCTTGACCTGGTCGAGCGTCAGGGACATTGTCGCAAGTCCTCAAGTCGTCAAGTCAACACGTCGTCAAGTCCAGGGCCGTCCGGCTTGAAGACTCTGCGACTTGACGACTTAACGACTCAAAAAAGTCAGACGTTGATGGTGCTGAACGGCTGGACCTTGACCGGCTTGACGACCAGCCCGCTGCGGATGGCCGCGGCCGACACCCACACCCGCTTCACCTCGCCGTCGATGACGCACTTCACCTTCTGGAGGTTCGGCTTGAACTTCCGGCGGCTGGTGCCGGTGATCTTCTTGCCGACGCCGCCGAGGTACTTGGCCTTACCGCGGTAGGTCTTCTGGTTGCCGAACCCGACCACCCGGCCGGTGAACACGCACGTCTTGCTCATGGCATGGCCCTACTACTGGCGACCGCCCGGGGCGGATCGGAACAACTACGTTACGGCGCGGCCCGCCGGGCGGCAAGCAACCCGCGCGCGCCGAAGCGAATAACCCTTTCCCGCACCCGTCTAAGGATGTAGCCTGATTCGGTTCACCCCGCCGGGCCGCCGGCCCACCCCGAGGTTCCCCCATGCGTCTGGCCCTCGCCGCCGCGCTCGTCTGCGCCTGCGGCCTGTTCACCGCCCACGCCCAGGACGGCCCCGCCGACCCGGCCCGCGTCGGCAAGTCCAGGGACATCCAGAAGGCGTTCGACGAGGAGTTCGGCGGCCTCAACAAGAAGTTCCAGGCGGCCAAGAACCGCGAGGAGCAGAACGCCGTCCGCACCGAGGCCAAGGAGCTCGCCACCCTCACCGCCGGCAAGCTCGCCAAGCTCGTCGCCGAGAACCCCAAGGACGCCGTCGCCTTCGACGCCGCCCGGTTCGGCCTCACCCGGCTGAGCATGTTCGGCACGTCCGGCCCGGACATGGACAAGCTCGCCGCCGCAATCACCGACCACCACCTCGGCAACCCGCAACTGTCCGACCTGGTCATGAGCGCCCCGCGGATGGGGCCGGCCGGCGAGAAGCTGCTCAAGGCCGTCGTCGAGAAGTCGACCGACAAGAAGGCCAAGGGCACGGCCATGTACTTCCTCGGCAGCGCGCTGGCCGAGCAGGCCGACGACGCTCCGAACGAGAAGGCCGCGACCGAGCTCACGACCAAGGCCATCGACTACCTGGAGAAGGCCGCCAAGGACGCCGGCGACGTCCGCCTGGGGCCGAACACCATCGCCAAGATGGCCGGCGACGACCTGACCGCGCTGAAGACTCTGGGCGTCGGCAAGACGGCCCCGGACGTGACCGGCGTGGGCCTGAAGGACGAGAAGACGAAGCTGAGCAGCCTGAAGGGGAAGGTCGTCCTGCTGGACATCTGGGCGACGTGGTGCGGGCCGTGCCGGGCGATGATCCCGCACGAGCGCGAGCTGGTGAAGCGGCTCGAAGGGAAGGCGTTCGCGCTCGTGAGCATCTCGGCCGACGAGAAGAAGGAGACGCTGACGGCGTTCCTGGAGAAGGAGCCGATGCCGTGGACCCACTGGTGGGCCGGCGACGACAGCGACCTGCTGCGGACGTTCCGGGTGCGGGCGTTCCCGACGCTGTACCTGATCGACGCCCGCGGCGTGATCCGCAAGAAGTGGGTCGGCTCGCCGGCCAACGACGTGCTCGACCGCGAGATCGACGCGCTGGTGCGCGAGGCCGGTAGCACGAACTGACGTATGTCTTACGCCGCTCGCGGCGGAGCGGAGGCGCGCCCCCCCCGCCGCGGCGCCCTGCTATACTCCCTTCATGGACGCGCCGCTGGTGTTCGACGCGGTGCCGGTGCCGACCGCGGCCGGCGCCCCGCTCGCCGTCGAGCTCGTCCCCGCCCCCGACCCGTGGGCCGTCGCCCGCCGGCTGGCGCACCTCCCGCACCTCCTGTTCCTCGACTCAGCCGAGCACCACCCCGACCGCGGCCGCTACTCCTACGTCGCCGCAGACCCGGTTCGGTGGGTTGCGGAGGAACCGCCCGGACTCGATGGCGCCCGACGCGGCTTGCTGTCGCCGTTCGCCTCATTCCTTCGGTTGCAGCCCGAACGTGTCACGACCACCGATCACACGCTGCCTCCATTCCAGGGTGGGGTAGCGGGGCTGTTCGGCTACGACTTGAACCGGGAACTCGAAGTCATCCCGCGCCCCCGGGCCGACGAGTTCGCGGTGCCTGCACTCGCGGTCGGCGTGTACGACTGTGTCATCAGTTTCGACCACGACCAGAACCGTGCGTGGGTCGTATCTCGGGGGTACCCGGAGGTGGATCGTGATCGACGCAAGCGCCGCCGTGATCGCCGCTTGGCCGAGTTCTTGACACTCCTCCGCGCCGCTCCGAATCCGGGGGCTCACGCCCCCGGCTCGCCGGTGCTCTCAGTGCCTTCCCTCGCCCCGCAGTACCCGCTGCCCGGCTTCCCCGGCGTCACGAGCAACTTTAGCCGCGACGGGTACATCGCTGCCGTCGCCCGCGCCGTCGAGTACGTCCACGCCGGCGACTGCTTCCAGGTGAACCTCAGCCAGCGGCTCCTCGCCCCGCTCCGCGAGCACCCGCTCGACCTGTACGGCCGGCTGCGCGCGCTCAACCCCGCGCCGTTCGCCGGGTACTTCGACCTCGGCGACTTCCAGCTGCTCAGCGCGTCGCCGGAACGCTTCTTGCGGTGCCACCCGGACGGCTCCGTCGAGACGCGGCCGATCAAGGGCACCCGCCCCCGCGGCCGCACCCCGGCCGACGACGCCGCCCAGCTCCGCGACCTGACCACGAACGCCAAGGACCGCGCCGAGAACGTCATGATCGTGGACCTGCTGCGGAACGACCTCGGCCGCGTCTGCGAGTTCGGCTCCGTCACCGTGCCGCGGGTGTGCGAGCCGGAAACGTTCCGCTTCGTGCATCACCTGGTGTCCGAAGTGCGCGGCAAGCTGCGGCCGGGCACGGGGCCGTTCGACCTGCTGGCGGCGGCGTTCCCCGGCGGGTCGGTGACGGGGGCGCCGAAGGTGCGGGCGATGGAGATCATCGCCGAGCTGGAGCCGACGGCGCGCGGCCCGTACTGCGGGGCGCTGGGGTGGGTCGGGTTCGACGGGGCGATGGACACCAATATCCTGATCCGGACGTTCACCGCCGGCCGTGGCTGGGTGCAGTTCCCCGTCGGCGGCGGCGTCGTGGCCGACTCCGACCCGCGCCGCGAGTACGAGGAAACCCTGGTGAAGGCGGCCGGACTGCTGAAGGCGTTGGAACCGGAAAAATGGACAGGATAACAGGATGAACAGGATGCCGAACCAAGCGGATCAGCCCGGCTCGGCATCCTGTTCATCCTGTTATCCTGTCTAAATTCTTCCTCCTCCCCACGCTGGCCGCATGATTTTGGAAGGCCTGGTCACCACCCGCGCCGCCGACGGCTCGCCGCACCTGGCCCCGATGGGGCCGCGGGTCGCGCCGGACTTCGCCCGCTTCACCCTCCGCCCGTTCCCGACCTCCGGCACCTACCGAAACCTCCTCGCCCACCCGGAGGGCGTTCTGCACGTGACCGACGACGCGCTGCTCATCGCCCGCGCCGCCCTCGGCGCCGCCGCGCTGCCGGCCGTGCGGGCCGCGTCGAAGGTGGGCGGCTTCGTCCTCGCCGACTGCTGCCGGCACTACGAGTTCGTCGTGAAAAGCATCGACGACAGCGGCGAGCGCGTGACCATCGAGGCGGAGGTGGTTCACGCCGAGCGGCACCGCGACTTCTGGGGCTTCAACCGGGCGAAGCACGCGGTCGTGGAGGCGGCCATCCTGGCGACGCGGCTTCACATCCTGCCGCGCGACGAGGTGGCGGCCGAGTTCCGAAAGCTGCGAGTGATCGTGGGCAAGACGGGCGGCGCGGCCGAACACGCGGCGATGGACTTTCTGGACACGCGGCTCGCGGAGGCGCACCGATGACACGGGTGACTGCCCCGAGCCGGCTGCACTTCGGCCTGTTCCACGTCCCCGCCGGCGGCGAGCCGGCACCCGCCCGCGCGTTCGGCGGCGTCGGCCTGCTCATCGACCAGCCCGGCGTCGTCGTCTCCGCGCGCCCCGCCGACTCGTGGCAGTTCGAGGGGCCGCTCGCGAGCCGGGCGCAGGTGTTCGCCCACCGCTTCCTTGCCGGCCGGCCCGACGCACGGCCGCTCCAGGTACTCGTCGAGCGCACCCCGCCGGAGCACACCGGCCTCGGCGTCGGCACGCAACTCGGCCTGGCGGTGGCAAAGGCGCTGGCCGTCGAAGCCGGGGAGCCCGACCCGACGGCCCTTGAACTGGCCGTGCGTGTCGGCCGCGGCGAGCGGTCGGCCATCGGCGTCCACGGGTTCGACCGCGGGGGGCTGATCGTGGAACCCGGCAAGGCGCCCGGGGAAGCCGTGTCGCCGCTCCTGACGCGAGTGCTGCTGCCCGAGGCGTGGCGCGTCGCGGTGCTGATGCCGAACGTGAGCCCGGCCTGGCACGGCGGCCGCGAGCGTGAGGCGTTCGCCGCCGCCCGCCCGTCCGGTCTCACGGACGTACTGTGCCGCATCGCCCTACTCGGAATGCTACCCGCGGCGGTGGCCGGCGACCTGAACGGGTTCGGCGACGCGGTCCACGAGTTCAACCTCCGGGCGGGGGAGCCGTTTGCCACCGCGCAGGGCGGCGCCTACGCCGACCCCGCCGTGGCGGCGCTGGTGGAAGCGATCCGCGGCCGCGGCGTGAGGGGAGTGGGGCAGAGTTCGTGGGGGCCGTCGGTGTTCGCGGTGGTGGGCTCGGCGGACGAGGCCGCGCGGCTGGCAACGACGCTGCCCGGCGGCGTCCGCGGCTGGGTGGCGCGGGCGTCGGCCGGGCACGTCGTCGAGCGGGGCTGAGCGGCGAGGTCAGGTGATGTCGGTGGTGCGGCGCCCGAAGATCATCGACACGACGGCGAGGATGAGGAACACGACGAGGAGGACCTGCCCGATCCAGGCGGCCTCCCCGGCGATGCCGCCGAAGCCGAACAGCGCCGCGACCAGCGCGATGACGAAGAACAGGATCGCGAAGCGGGCCATGATGAGCCTCCGTGGGGGGTCAACCGACGGCAGGCACAATGCACATCGCGTACCGAATCCGGCGTCAACACGGCGGGTCCGGCCGGCGCTCCCCGAGCGGCAGCACCAGCTGACAGCAGCCGAGGTTCAGCGCCTCGCCCGCGATCCCGGCGGCGACCGCCTCCTCCAGCACCCCGGGCCGCAGCGCGTACCACACGAACCGGCCCCGCTTCTGCCCGCGGATCAGGCCGGCCGTCTTCAACACGGTCAGGTGGTGCGACACGTTCAGCGGCGCGATGTCGGCCGCCTCGATGATCTGCGTCACGTTCCGCTCGCCGTCCGCGAGCAGCCGGACGATCCGCAGCCGCTCGGGGGCGGCGAGGGCGGCCAGCAGCTCGGCGCACCGCTTCGGCTGGAGGGGGTCGCGCTTCGGCACGGGCGGTCTCACGCGGGGCGGAACGGGCCCGGGTATTGTCGCGCCGCCGCCGCCGGTCGCCAAGCTCAACCCGGCTGCCGAGGCGGCGAGCGGTATTCTGCTTGCCCGCCGACCGGCCCGCCGCTAACATCTTGTCGAAAGGGCAGGCGTCAAGACGAAAGCCGCCCGCCAGCCCCTTCCGCCGGAGGCCGCATGTCCACCCGCCGCGCGTTCACGCTCATCGAGCTGCTGGTGGTGATCGCCATCATCGCCATCCTCATCGGGCTGCTCCTCCCGGCCGTCCAGAAGGTCCGCGAGGCCGCCGCCCGCATCAAGTGCGCCAACAACCTCAAGCAGCTCGGGCTCGCGCTGCACAACTTCGAAGGCACGGCCGGCCGGTTCCCCTCCCTGTACCCCGGCGCCGCCCCGGGCTCGACGGCGTTCGACTACAAGTACACCTGGAGCGTCCTGGCGCAGCTCAACCCGTACCTCGAACAGACGGCCGTCTACAACTCGATGGACCTGAAGCAGCCGATGTACGACGCCACCAACCAGATCACGGCGGCGAACCGGTTCGCGGTCGTGCAGAAGGTGTCGATCTTCCTCTGCCCGTCCGACCGCGGGGTGCCGGTGAGCAGCGCCTACGGCGTCACCGACATGGGGCCGACCAACTACGTCGCCAGCCACGGGACCGGGCTCAGCGGCGGCGGGTACGGCTCGCCCATCGCCGCCGACGGCGTGTTCCCGGCCGTCAATGGCGTAAAGGTGACCGACATCACCGACGGCACCTCGAACACGGCGGCCATGTCCGAGAGCATCCTCGGCGACGGGGCGGAGGTCACGCCGACGCAGCCGGGCGACGAGCAGGTGGCGTACAAGTACACGGGGTACAGCGGCACGCTCCCGAGCGACGCCAACTGTGCCGGCTCGCCGACGCTGTGGAACGGATACAACCGGCGGGGCTTCATGTGGGCGTCGGGCGAGGCCCGGTGCGTCAGCTACAACCACTACTACACCCCGAACAGCAAGAGCTTCGACTGCGTCGCCAACGACCCGTCGAAGACGTACATCGCGGTCGGCTACCGGGCGGCGCGGAGCCGGCACACCGGCGGCGTGAACATCCTCCTGGCCGACGGCAGCACTCGGTTCGTCACCAACTCGGTGCCGCTGCCGACGTGGCAGGCGATCGCCACCCGGGCCGCCGGCGACCTGCCGGGGGATTTTTGACCCGTGACCGCCACCCTCGACCGGCCCCCGGCTCGCCGGGGCATTTCCGCTTCCACGGCCGCCGCGGCCGGCGTCGCCGCGGCCGCGATGGTCGCCACCCTGCCGGGCCGCACCCACGGCCTCGGGCTCGTGACCGAACCGCTCCTCGCCGACCTCGGCCTTGAGCGGGTGCCGTTCGCGGCGCTCAACTTCTGGGCCACCCTCGTCGGCGCCGCGTTCTGCCTCCCCGCCGGGTGGGCGATCGACCGGTTCGGCGTCCGCGTCTCCCTCGCCGCGGTGCTGGTCGCGCTCGGTGCCGTCGTCGTCGCCATGACCGGCGTGTCGGCCGGCGGGAGAATGATCGAGCTGCCGGCGGCGGAGGTGTTCTTCGTCGGCGGGGTCGAGTGGTCGGCCGTACCGCTCGACCTGTTCGTGCTCGTGCTGCTCACCCGCGGGCTCGGGCAGAGTGCCCTGTCGGTGGTGAGCCTGGCGCTGGTCGGGAAGGCCGCCGGCAGCCTGCCGGGGGCGGTGATCGGGTTGTACTCCTTCCTGGTCGCCGTCGGCTTCATGGCCGCGTTCGCGGGCGTGAAGGCGGCGTTCGAGCAGTTCCACGTCGGCTGGCGCGAGCTGTGGGCCGGCCTCGGCTGGGGGCTGGTCGGGCTCGGCGTGCTGGCGCTCGTCTGCGTGCGGAACCCGCGGGGCGGAGCGACGGCCGACGCGCCGCGGGCCGAGCCTGGGGTGACGCTCGCGGCCGCGCTGCGGGCGCCGGGATTCTGGGTGTTCGCGCTGGCGACCTCGTTCTACGGCCTGGTCGCCGCCGGGGTGTCGCTGTTCAACCAGTCGCTGCTGGCCGAGCGAGGGTTCGACCGTGGCGTGTTCCTCACCGTCACCACCGCCGCCCCGCTGATCGGGCTGGCCGCGAACCTGGCGGGCGGGTGGCTGGCGACGAAGGTCCGCCTCGGGGTGCTACTGGCCGGGTCGCTAGTGATCCTGGCCGCGGCGCTGGCCGCGTTCCCGGCGGTGACGGCGCTCGGCGAGGTGTACGCCTACGCCGCCGCCATGGGCGTCGCCGGCGGGCTGCTGACGGTCGTCTTCTTCACCGTCTGGCGGCAGGCGTTCGGCCCGGCCCACCTCGGGCAGATCCAGGGGGCCGCACAGCTGCTAACGGTGCTGGCGTCGGCCGCGGGGCCGCTCGTCCTCGCGGCCGGGCAGCGGGCCTACGGCTCCTACGCGCCGGTCGTCCAGAACCTCGCCGCGGTGTCGGCCGCGTTCGCCGTCGCGGCCTTCCTCACCCCGCTCCCGACCGCCCCGACGGAGGACGACCCGGCATGACCGCGACCGCCACACGCCCCGTCGCCGACCGCCGCGCCGCCTACGACCGGGACGGATTCGTCGTCGTCCGCGGGCTTTTCGGCGCGGCCGAGACGGCCGCCGCCGCCGCCGAGGCCGACTCGCTCCTCATCGGGTGCGACTACCTGAAGTCGGTGAAGAATCTTCGCTGCCGGTGGCAGGACAACGTGTTCACCGGCGAGTGTACGTTCGAGACGTTCGACCCGGTCATCGACCTCGCCCCGGTGTGCCGCCGGCTGGCGCTCGCCCCGAAGCTCCTGGCCGTGCTCGCCGAGCTGTACGGCGAGCCGGCGTGCCTGTTCAAGGACAAGCTCATCTTCAAGCCTCCGGGGGTGAAGGGGTACGGCCTGCACCAGGACTGGATCGCGTGGGACGGCTTCCCGCGGAGCTTCCTGACGGTGCTGATCCCGTTCGACCCGGCCGACCGCGACAACGGCTGCACCGTGGTCTACCCCGGCTACCACCACAACGGCCCGCTGACGCCGCAGGACGGCAAGTACCACGAGCTTCCGGCCGACGCCGTGGACGAGGCGGCGGCGGTGCCGCTGGTGCTGGCGCCGGGCGACGTGGCGGTGTTCGGCGGGTTCACGCCGCACCGGTCGGACCCGAACGTGTCGGACCGCTGGCGCCGGCAGCTGTACCTGAGCTACAACGCCCTCTCCGACGGCGGCGAGCAGCGGGACAGGCACTACCGCGAGTTCCACGCCTGGCTGCGGACCAAGTACGCCGAGCACGGCAAGAGCGACACGTACTTCGAGTGAACCCCCGAGGCACCCATGAGCGACCCCGTCCGGTTCCACCTGTCGCTGAACGTCGCCGACCTGGCGAAGTCGGTCGCGTTCTTCCGCACGCTGCTCGGGGTCGAGCCGGCGAAGGTCCGCGCCGACTACGCCAAGTTCGAGCCGGACAGCCCGCCGCTGGTCCTGTCGCTGGAGCCGGCCGCCGCGGTCGGGCAGGGCGGGGCGCTCAACCACGTCGGGTTCCGCCTGCCGGACGCGAAGGCACTCGTCGCGGTGCAGGAGCGGCTGGAGCGCGCCGGGCTGCGGACGAAGCGCGAGGACGGCGTCGAGTGCTGCTACGCCCGGCAGACGAAGTTCTGGGCCCACGACCCGGACGGCAACCTGTGGGAGGTGTACACGTTCGACGGCGACATCGACCACCGCGGCGCCGGGCAGGCCGCCGAGGCGGTCGTGGCGCTCGGCGGCTGCGCGGCCCCGACCCCGCCGGCGGTGTGGGAGCACCGGATGAACGAGCCGGTGCCCGACCGCGTCCCGCTCGCCGACGGCGCCGCCGACGAGGTCCGCCTCCGCGGCACGCTCAACCTGCCGCTGTCGGCCGACCAGCGGCGGGCGGTCGTTGCCGAGGCGGCGCGGGTGCTGCGGCCGGGCGGGCGGCTGTTCGTACACGTCCTGGTCGGCGAGAGCCCGGTCGAGAACCCCGACCTGCCGGGGCCGGCCGGTGCGGTGCGGTCGGTGCCGTTCGAGGCCGAGCCGGCGGCGCTGTTGGAGGCGGCCGGGCTGGTCGGCGTGCGGCTGCTGAAGTTCGACCCGAAGCCGTGCTTCGTCCGCGGCGGGGTCGGGATGCGGGAACTCCAACTGGAGGGGTTCGCCCCGGCCGCCGTCGGCGACGCCGAGTTCGAGGTGGTGTACCGGGGGCCGTTCCGGGAGCTCCGCGACGACGAGGGGCGTGTTTTCCCGCGCGGCCGTCGGGTGGCCGTCCCGGCGGCGACGGCCGAGCGATTCCGCGCCGGCGAGCTGGCGGCCCTGTTCGCCGTGCTCGAGCGGACCGCCGGCCGGCCGGCCGTGGTCACCGCGTGCGCCGGGTAGCGTCGAGCCGGAACCGGCTCCCCCGGAGCCGAGGACCGGGGGCGGCCCGTATAATCGGCCGTTCCCGCCCCCGAGGACCGCGCGCGACGATGGCCACCCTGCTTCAGATCACGAAGGCGTCCAAGCATTACGGCGACCAGATCCTGCTCGACGAGGCCGACGCCACGATCGGCGACGACGTGAAGGTCGGCTTCATCGGCCGCAACGGCGCCGGCAAGAGCACCCTCCTCCGCATCCTGCTGGGGGAAGAAGAACTCGACGCCGGCGAGGTGTTCCGCCACCCGAGCCTCCGCCTCGGCTACCTCCGCCAGCACGACCCGTTCCTGCCGGGCGAAACGGCCATCGACTTCCTCATGCGCGACAGCGGCCAGCCCGACTGGCGCTGCGGCGAGGTCGCCGGCCGGTTCGAGATTAAGGGCGCCTACCTCGACGGCCCCGTGGCCAAGCTGTCCGGCGGCTGGCAGACGCGCCTCAAACTCGCGGCGCTGCTGCTGCACGAGCCCAACCTGTTGATGCTCGACGAGCCGACGAACTTCCTCGACCTGCGGACGCAGATTCTCCTCGAACACTTCCTCCGCGACTTCCGCGCGGCGTGCCTCATCGTCTCGCACGACCGGGCGTTCCTCGGCGCCACCTGCCAGCACACGCTCGGCCTCTCCCGCGGCAAGCTCACCAGCTTCCCCGGCAAGGTCGATGCGTTCCTCCAGTTCGAGAAGGAGCGGCGCGACCACGAGGAGCGCTCGAACGCCGGCATCCTGGCGAAGCGGCGGCACCTCGAAGACTTCATCGCCCGCAACAAGGCCCGCGCCAGCACCGCGGCGCTGGCGCAGTCGAAGGCCAAAGCGCTGGAGAAGTTGGAGTTGACGGAGATCGAGACCGACGAGCCGACGGCCAGCATCCGCGCCCCGCGGGTGGAGGCGCGCAAGGGGGCGGCGCTGCGCTGCCGCGCCCTGAGCATCGGCTACCCCGAGCGCACCATCGCCACCGGCATCGACCTGGAAGTGGACCACGGCACCCGCGTCGCCATCGTCGGCGACAACGGCCAGGGGAAGACGACGTTCCTGCGCACGGTCGTCGAGTCGCTGAAGCCGGTGGCCGGCGACATCCGCTGGGGCCACGGCTGCAAGGTCGGCACGTACGCGCAGCACGTCTACACGTCGCTGCCGAAGGACTGGACCGTCATCGACTACCTGCGGTCGAAGGGCAAGGGGCGGACGGAGCAGGAGATCCTGGCCGTCGCCGGGGCGCTCCTGTTCCGCAAGTCGCACGTCGAGAAGCCGATCCCGGTGCTGTCCGGCGGCGAGCGGGCGCGGCTCGTCCTGGCGGGGCTCCTGCTCGGCGACTTCAACGTGCTGGTGCTCGACGAGCCGGGGAACCACCTGGACGTGGACACGGTGGAGGCCCTGGTGGACGCGCTGGTGGAGTACCAGGGCACCGTCGTGTTCACGAGCCACGACCGGCACTTCACCGGCCGGGTGGCGACGAGCGTGATCGAGGTGCGAGAGGGGCGCGTGGTGACGTACCCCGGCCGGTACGCCGACTACCTCGATCGCGTCGAGAAGGAGGTGGACGCCGGCGAGCGCGAGGCGGCGGTGGGGAAGGTGAAGGCGCCGGCGGAGGTGGCGAAGGCCCGGCCGGTTGTGAGGGCGGCGCGACGCGGGGAAAAGGAGGTCCGCAAAGAAATGAAGGCGCTGGAGAAGACCATCGCCCTCCTCGACGAGCAGAAGCGGGCCGCGAACGCGAAGTTGATGGAGGCGACGGACCCGGCCGAGGCGCTGCGGCTGCACGAGGAGGTGGCGGCGCTGACCGCGAAACTCGACCCGGCCGAGGAGCGCTGGCTGGAGTTGCAGGAGGAACTGGACGGCTGACGGCAGTTGTTACCGGCCGGGTGTAACTGTTACGCCCCGGAGTTACCGCCCGGCCGGTAGATCTTGCACGTGAAACGCGAAAGTCCCGGGGGCATCCGCCCCCGGGACTTTCTGTTTGGGCGCGGTTGTCAGTCGCTTCCACCCAGGTCGGTCCACAGGTCGCCGAGGTCGTGCAGCCCGGTGTCGTCCGTGACGAAGTCCGTGGGAATCGGCAGCGAATCGTCGCGGTCGAGGCGTGCGGCCAGAGGCATCAGTCGGCCCTCGTGCGATGGGATGCCGGCGCCTGCGCGGCGACCGGCGGATCGAGACGAAGCACGACCTGTGCCGCCGCGATAACATCGTTGGAGTGAAGCCCGCAGAGGTGCGCCGTCGAACTACCCCGACCAGTGTAATCTGCCGAATTTCACGCGCCCAAATGGGCGCAAAAAAGGACCGGCCGCCGACTCCCTGACTGTCGCCCATTCAGTCGGGAAGCCGCGGCCGGTCTAATAGATTTATAGTCACCACGACTCGCAGAGTCAAATTCCTCGACGCCGAAAATTCCGACACCGACCCCCCATCTGTCGAGTCTTCCGACACGGCAATATCCTGGAGGTGTGTCGGTGCCAGCGTCGCAAGTCGCATTGCCATAGTTGGTTGTGATTAATTTTGAAATAAATTCCGACTACGGCATTGGTCGTGCTTTGACCAGTGGCACCGAAAACGTGATCGCCCAGTTTTCCAGAAATCACCTCCTACCCATCCGGGTGGAGCGGATTTGTTGAGCCAACGGTTCCGGTTCGCCTTCGGAACCCCGCCGGGGTTGGGTTGAAGTTCGTCCTGCTCGCCCATTACTTCCCCGACCCCGGCGGTAGCCCGTACACCATCCCGACGCCCACCCCGAAAGCGGGTGGGTGTCGGCGTTTCTGGGGGGGCCGGCGGTGAGCGACGACACGGCGATGGTGGTGGTGATGGTCGCCGTCGGCACGCTGTTCCTGGGCCTACTCGGCCTCGGGGCTCTGGTGGTGCGCGACACCGTCCGCCGGCGTGGCAAGTGGGGCGTGAACCTGCGGCCGATCGAGTGCCCGAACTGCGGTGAGCCGGCGCCGGTGGTACGGAGGCCGGCGAACCGGCGGCAGATGCTGTGGGGCGGAGCTACCTGCGCCGCGTGCAGCCAGGAGTACGACAAGTGGGGTGAGCCGGTCCGGGCGGACCAGGGATGAGTCGCCGTCACGGCCCCACGACCGGCGGCGCCGGCGGGCGACGGAACCGGAGCCCGCTGCGGATGTAGTCGCCGTCGCCCGGGCTCAGGGCCGGCGGGCCGTACATCCAGGCCGGCCCCTCCCCCTGCCGCCGCCCCTCCGCGAACAGCCCCTGCAGCCCCTTCCGGTCGAAGTCCACCGACGTCTGAAGCCCCTGGTACTCCTGGTTCAGCGCCGTCAGGTGGTACCGCAGGCCGCTGGCCCGGCTGAGGCCGTACAGGTTCGCCAACTCACCGCGGCAGTGGGCGTAGATCAGCCCCTCCACCGACGCCCCCAGGACCGGCAGCACCCGCGGCCGCACCGGCGCCGCGTCCGGGTACAGCTTCCCCGACACCACCGCGTACAGGTTCCCACCCGGCGGCGGCGGCCGACCCGCCGGGTCGGCTGCCCCGCCGGCCGCTGCCGCGGCGAACACGTGCGACGGCACGAACAGCTGGGCCGAGATGGCGCCGTCGGCGTGTAGCTCGGTCGCCCGCTGGCCGTCGACCTCGATGCCGAACCGGACCGGCGGCATCATCCCCGGCACCGAGGCCGAGGCCAGCACCACGTCGCGGAACAGCTCGCACCCCTCCGGGCACGGCCGGCACGCGATCGCCCCCAGGTCCCACACCACCAGCCGGCGGGTGTCCAGGTTCGTGGTCCCGACGTACAGCCGCCGCCCCTTCTTGTGCTCCTCGGCGATGCGGGTCATCAGGGTGGGGGTGATTTCCTTCTCGATCAGTCGCTGGAGCGGGGCGGAACTGGCGACCGAGTCCTTGAACGGAATGGTCACCCAGGCGCGGATGCGGAACACGTCCTGCGTCTGGAGGGTCGTGTACAGGTGTGCCAGGTGGACGTCGTAATCGGGACCGAGAAAGGCGAACGGCGCCATCAGCGCGCCGGTGCTGATGCCCGTAACCACGTCGAACTCGGGGCGGGTCCCGGTGGTGGTCCAGCCGTTAAGGAACCCGGCGGCGTAGGCGCCGTAGGCGGCGCCACTGGACAGGGCCAACACGTTCCGCGGCCGCCGCATGGGGTAGACGTCGGAGGCGGCGGGGTCGAACGGGGCCAGGCAGCCGGGGACCGGCGACATGGCCATGACCGTGTCGCCGGCGTGCTCGGCGGGGGCGAGCGGCTGGGCGTGCGGCGGGGTGAAGGGGACCGGTCGGCGGGGGTAGTGGCTGGCACACCCGGCCGCCGCGAGCGCGGCCAGCAGAAGTGCCCCGATCGTCCTCCGAACGCACCAGTCCATGCGGTGGGCCGTACCCGAACCGTCGGCGGGCTGTCAACCCAGGCGGGTCTGGGAGCCCCCGTCGCGGCGATTTCCAGTCTCCCATATTCGCCATTTACCCCATGTTTTCTGGGGTAGGACGCGAATGTGAGGGCCAGCAATGCGGGGGTGTGGCCGGAACGGATGAACCGAATTGCCGGGTTGTAACGGAGTTAGCGGAAATGTTGTCCAAATTGGTTGATCCGACGGCGACATTGTCTACAATTGGGCTTCGAAACAGTCACGCCACGTCGGCAGGACACGGACCCACGCCAGCGGTTGGCGCGGGGAGCCCAGTGGCGTATCCAGGAGACTCAGCTTGATGCTCACCACCACTTTCGCCGCCGTCCTCGTCAGCGCGACCCTGGCCGCGGCGCCCTCGGCGCCGGCCTGGGAGACCAACTACGCCCGCGCGTCGGAGACGGCGGTCGCCCAGCGGAAGCCGCTGGCCGTGTTCATCGGCCACGGAGAGGCGGGGTACAGCCGCGTCGTCGGCGGCAACATGCCGACCGAGGCCGGCCGCCTGCTCTCGACCAGCTACGTCGCCCTGTACGTCAACGCCGACACCGCCGAGGGCAAGCGCCTGGCGACCGCGTTCGGCGTCGATGAGGGGCTCGTCATCAGCTCCCGCTGCGGCAACCTGCAGGCGCTGAAGTACGGCGGCGCCGTCCCGGCGCTGGACCTGGCGAGCTACCTCACGAAGTACAGCGCCGCCGACGTGGCCGTGACCACGACCGAGCGGGCCGGCACGGCCGCCGTCGCGGCCCCGGTCGTGACCAGCAGCTGCGCCAACGGCCGCTGCGGCACCGTGGTGACGGGCGGGTACTACGCCCCGGCGTACACCGGTGGCGTCATCAGCAGCTGCCCGAACGGCCGCTGCCCGAACGTGCGTTAAGTCGTCCCGCGACGCCCGGGGACGGTTGTCCCCGGGTGTTAGCCCGTCCACTCTCCCCGCCGCACCGCGAAGAAGTGCACGTCCTCCTGCCGGCCGCGCCGGTACAGGCTGCCGCGCAGCGTCCCCTCCGCTCGAAACCCGACCTTCTCCAACACCCGCACGCTGGCGTCGTTCCCGGCGATCACCCGCGCCTGAATCCGCTCCACGGCGTAGGCCGCGAACGCGTGGCTCACCGCGGCCCGGCACGCCTCCGCGGCGTAGCCGGCGCCCCAGAACGGCTCGCCGAGCCAGTAGCCGAGCTCCATCACGCGGTTCGGCTGCGACGCCCAGAACACCCCGACGGCGCCGACCGGCCAGCGCCGCGGGTCGGCCTTGAGGCAGACCGCCAGCGGTTCCGGCACCCCCTCGCAATAGCGGCTGCGGGCGTAGTCGTGCACGAAGACGCGGGTGTCGGCGAGCGTCTGGTGGTGGTCCCAGAGGGTGAAGCGGGTGACGGCCGGGTTGGCGGCGAGTGGAAACAGCGGCTCGGCGTCGGCCTCCTCGAACGGGCGGAGGACGAGGCGGGCGGTTTCGAGCGTCGGCGGCCGCCAGTCGGGGGGCATCATCATCGGGCTCACGGCGTCCCGAGCGCGGCGCGCTCGACCTCGGCGCGGTCGATCCGCGGCGTCGCCCCGCGGTGCTCGCACACCCGCGCCGCGTACTGCAGTGCGAACCGCAGGGACTCTCGGAGCGGCTTTCCTTCCAGTTGCAGGCACACCATCGCGGCGGTGAACGCGTCGCCGGCGCCGACCGTGTCCGCGATCTTGACCAGAGGCGCAGGGGCCGACTCGGGTTTGCCGCGCTCGGGGTATACGGTGCAACCGTCTGCCCCGCGGGTGAGGACGACGAGGCACGTTCTCGCGGCCGAGATGCGAAACAACCCCGCGACCCGCTCGGCGTCGGTCGTGCCCGGCCACCCGAACAGGTCGGCCAGCGTCGCCAGCTCGTCCACGTTCAGCTTGATGGTGTGGCTGCGGGCCAGCGACCAGGTGACGTGCGGCTTGGAATAGTAGTGTTGCCGCAGGTTCACGTCGAAGACGCGGAGCGCGAAGCGGCATTCGCGGAGGAACGTCTGCACCGTCTCGCAGCTCGTGTCCGCGCGCTGCGCCAGCGTACCGTGGCAGACGGCCCCCGCCTCCCCGGCCAGCGCCCCGAGCGCGGGCGTCCATTCGATCGCGTCCCAGGCCACGCCCTCGGTGATGCGGTACGCGGGGACGCCGGCGGCGTCGAGCGTCACCTGCACGGTGCCGGTCGGGCGATCCGGGTCGGTCTGGATGTACTCGTCGCTCATGCCGAGCCGGCGCACCTCCTCGCGCAGCTCGCGGCCGAGGGCGTCGTCGCCGACGCGGGAGACGATGGTGCCGGCGTGGCCGAGCTGGCGGCAGTGGAAGGCGAAGTTGAACGGCGCCCCGCCGGCGACGCGGCGGCCGTCGGGGAACACGTCCCACAGCAGTTCGCCGATGCCGACGACGGGTCGCGTCATTGGGGAGCCCACGGCGCCGGTCGCTTGTCGAAGAACGCCGCCAGGCCGCCGCGGCACTCGTCCGTCAGCCGCGGCTCGGCGCTGCCGCGGGCCAGCTCGTCCACGCCGACCGCCTGCCGCGAGCAGCGGCGCAACAGCTCCTTCGTCGTCGCCAGCGCCTTCGGCCCGCCCTCGGCCAGCGACCGCACCCACGCCCGCGCCGTGTCCAGCAGCGCCTCCGGCGGCACCACCGCGTTGACGAGCCCGGCGCGCTCGGCGGCCGCGGCGTCGATCAGCTCGCCGGTGAGGAGCAGCCAGCGCGCCGTGCGCTCGCCGACGTGCCGCAGCAGGTGCGGCATCACCATCGCGGCGACGAGGCCGCGGCGGACCTCGGGGTAGCCGAACTTCGCCGCCGGCACCGCGACCGCCAGGTCGCACACGGTGACGAGCCCCGCCCCGCCGGCGACCGCCGCGCCGTTCACCGCCGCGACCGTGGGTTTGGGGAGGGTGTAAATCTGCTCGTACAGCGCCGACAGCCGCGCCGCGTCGTCCCAGACCAGGTGCTGTTCGTCGCCGAGGGTGGCGCGGAGTTCGTCGAGGTCCATGCCGGCGCAGAACGCGGGGCCGGTGCCGGTGAGGATGACGGCGCGAACGGCGTCGTCGGCCGCGGCGCGGGTGACGGCGTCGCTCAGCTGCGCGATGAGGGCGCGGCTGAGGGCGCCGCGTCGGTCGGGGCGGTCGATGGTGAGGACTGCGGCGGGGCCGTCGCGGTCGTAGCGAACGAGGTCGGACATGACTCACACCGAATACAGCGGCCGCACCACCCGGCGAGCCGAACGCCGTCAGGCGTCGGGTGCGTCTGCCTATCGTATCACGTCGGACGTGACCGATGGGCGTTCCCACCCGACGCCTGACGGCGTTCGGCTCGCCGGGCGTGCCGTCACTTCTTCCGCTTGTACAGGATCGTGAACGCCGGCGCCTTCGCGTCGCCCATGTACATCTTGAAGTCGATCGTGTCTGCGTCCGGCATCACCGACACGGCCGTCATCTTCTCCGCCTTACCGTCCGGGCCGGGGGCGGTCCCCACCATCGTCATCGTCTTCTTGGCCGCGTCGTAGCTCCCCTCCATCGTCATCACGCTCGGCATCATGCTGTCGATCCACAGCCCCACGTACTTCTTCTTCGAGGGGTCGTAGCTGTCGTACCCGCGGCCGCTGAACTTCATCCCGCCCAGGTCGGTCTCGAAGGCCGACGCCAGCCAGAGCCCGCCCACGTCCATCTTGTACACACACGTCCCCTTGCTCTCCGTCCCCTCCATCTTCATCGTCGTGTCCCACGTGCCGACCATCTTCTTGAGCACGTCGAGTTCCGGGCCGGGGAGGGCCGGTGGCTGCGCCGCGACCGTCCCGCACACCGCCACCGCCAGCACCGCCGGCGCCACGAACCGCGTCATCGGATGCTCCGTTGTTGGAGGAAGCCCGCCACCGCGGGTGCCGGTAGGTTCTCAGACGCGTGCCGGTCTGCCAACGTCGGTTGCCGTAGAATGGCCCCACTTTCCCCACCCCGCCGCGAGACCCTGCCGAATGTCCGCTTTCCGCACCGAAACCGACAGCATGGGGCCGATCCGCGTCCCAGCCGACCGCTACTACGGCGCCCAGACGGCCCGCTCCCTCGTCCACTTCGCCGTCGGCGCCGACACCATGCCGCGGCCCGTCATCCGCGCCTTCGGCGTCCTCAAGAAGGCCGCCGCGATCACCAACCGCGACCTCGGCCTGATGCCCGCCGACCGCTGCGAGCTCATCGGCCGCGCCGCCGACGAGGTGATCGCGGGCAGGCTCGACGACCACTTCCCCCTGCGGGTGTGGCAGACCGGCAGCGGCACGCAGACCAACATGAACGTGAACGAGGTCATCTCCAACCGCGCCATCGAACTGGCCGGCGGCGTCATGGGGTCGAAGAAGCCGGTCCACCCGAACGACGACGTGAACATGTCGCAGTCGTCGAACGACACCTTCCCCACGGCGATGCACATCGCCGCGGCCGAGGAGGTCGTTCACCAGCTGCTGCCGAGCGTGTCGGCGCTGCGCGACACGTTCGCGGCGAAGGCGAAGGAGTTCGCCGACGTGGTGAAGATCGGTCGCACGCACCTGATGGACGCCGTGCCACTGACCCTCGGCCAGGAGTTCGGCGGGTACGTCGCGCAGATCGACTACGGCCTCAAGGCCGTCGAGGCGGCGCTGCCGATGGTGTACGAGCTGGCCCTCGGCGGCACCGCCGTCGGCACCGGGCTGAACAGCCACCCGCAGTTCGCCGCGAAGGTGGCCAAGGAGATCGCCTCGCTGACCGGCCAGCCGTTCGTGACGGCGCCGAACAAGTTCCAGGCGCTCGCGGGCCACGAGCCGCTGACGTTCCTCAGCGGCGCCCTCAAGACGCTCGCCGTCGGCCTCATGAAGATCGCCAACGACGTCCGCTGGCTCGCGTCCGGGCCGCGCTGCGGGCTCGGCGAGCTGACCATCCCGGAGAACGAGCCGGGCAGCTCGATCATGCCGGGGAAGGTGAACCCGACGCAGAGCGAGGCGATGACGATGGTGTGCGTGCAGGTGCTCGGCAACGACGCCGCCGTGGGCTTCGCCGCGTCGCAGGGGAACTTCGAGTTGAACGTGTTCAAGCCGGTCATCATCCACAACGTGCTGCACTCGGTCCGCCTGCTGACGGACGCCTGCCGCAGCTACCGCGAGCACTGCGCCGCCGACATGCCGGAGACGGACTACGAGGCGCTGGAGTACGTGGTCGGCGCGGACAGCGGCATGGTGGAGGTGGACCAGGCGGCTCTGAAGCCGAAGGCCGGCGGCAAGGTGCGGAAGGGGATCGACGCGAACCGGGCGGCGATTTCGCGGATCGTGAACGAGTCGCTGATGCTGGTGACGGCGCTGAACCGGCACATCGGCTACGACGCGGCAGCGAAGATCGCCAAGACGGCGCACCACAACGGCACGACACTGCGCGATGAGGCGGTGAAGCTGGCGCCGCCGCTGAAGGACGGCAGCGGCGTGCTGACGGCGGAGAAGTTCGACCAGATCGTGCGCCCCGAGACGATGACCGGCCCGGGAGCAGGGTAAAGACAGGTTGGCCACAAAAAGGCACGAAGAGCCACAAAAAGGAAGACCGATCAAACCCTGAATTCGGTCTTGGCTCCGTCTTCCTTTAGTGGCTCTTCGTGCCTTTTTGTGGGCAACCTGTCTTGTCTTCCATGCCAATCCCGTGGCGCGGCCGGCGAATCACCCCGGTACAATGGCCGCACACACCGGGGGACCGCCGATGCCCGCCACCCCACCCGCCTGGGACGACGACGACCGCATCGGCGTCCCCGTCGCCGGCCGCGCCGCCACTCTTCCGCGGCCGCCGGAACCCGCCGCGCCGGACGAGCACGTCGAGCTGCGCGAGGGCGAGACCGAGCTCGGCCGGCCGCCGCAGGTGCCGTCGGCGCTCGACCTCCTCTCGGACGCCGACCGCCTCACACTCCGCAAGCTCGAAGACGAGCAGGCCGCGAAGGAGCTCGCCGAGGCCGAGATGCTCCTCGCCGCCGACCCCACCGGCCTCGGCTGGCTCGGCTGGTTCGGCGCGCCACTGGTGCTGGCGTTCCTCGTCGGCTCCGTCGGCCTGGCCGGGCTGTTCACGTTCAACCAGGTGCTGGCGCTGCTGGCGAACCTCGCGGCGCAGCCGCAGTGGGCGCAGTACGTCGGCTACGCCGGACTCACCTTGTTCGGGGCGTGCATCCTGTACGCCTTCGGCCGGTTCACGGTCCTGTACGCCCGCCTCCGCCGCAACCGCCAGGTGCAGGTGAAGGGGCTCGAAGAGCTGGCCCGCCGCACCCGCCTACGGTGGCTCGCCGCCGCGAAGACGACCGAGGCGCGCGAGCAGCTCGAAGGCTACCTCCGCGAGTACCCGCTCGACGCCGAGAAGGACCGCAAGGCGCTGCTGGCGGTCGGCCTGACCGACGCCGTGCAGGTGCGGCTGAAGGCGGTCCGCGAGCAGCTGCTGGACCCGGCGAAGTTCGCGTCCAGCGAGCAGTGGTTCGCGCGCTTCCGCGACGAGTTCCAGGCCGAGCTCGACGCCGCCGCCGAGGCCCGCGTGAAGTACTGGGGCAGCCGCATCTGGGTGGTGACGGCGGTGTCGCCGAACGCGGCCGTGGACACCGGCGCGACGCTGTTCTACGCCGTGTCGATGCTGACCGACCTGTGCCGGGTGTACCAGCTGCGCGCCGGCAAGACGGGCACGGGCGTGCTACTCGGGCGGGTGTTCTTCAACGCCTACCTCGCCGGGCAGGGCGCCGAGTGGGAGAAGGTGGTGGAGGACCAGTACGACCAACTGTTCCACGAGGCGCTGAACGTGGTCGGCGTCGGCGTCGGCACGAACCTGGCGGGGAAGGTGCTGGGCAAGGTCGGTGCCCGCGCCACGACGGGCTACCTGAACCGCGTGCTGCTGGTACGCCTGGGACGCTACGCGGCGCGGCTGCTACGTCCCGTTGCGCGGTAGGACGGAAGAGGGATTGGCCGCAAAAAGGCACAAAAGACACGAAAAGGAAGACAGAACAAAACCGGAATTCTGTCTTGGCTCGGGTCTCCCTTTTTGTGTCTTTTGTGCCTTTTTGCGGCCAATCTGTCTTGTTCTCAGCTCGGCTCGATGCCGAAGTCGCGGATGGTGAACAGCGGGCGGTAGTCGTACCCGGCCAGCGCCTCGCGCGCGCCCTGCAAGCGGTCGCAGATGCACACCACCCGCGCGACGGTGGCGCCGACCGCCTCCACCGCCTTGATCGCCTGGATCACGCTGCCGCCGGTCGTCAGCACGTCGTCGATCACGACCACGCGGTCGCCCTTGCTCACCTGACCCTCGACCAGTTCCTGACTACCGTGGCTCTTGGCCTGCTTGCGGACGAAGAAGCCCTCGAGCGCGCGGCCGTGGCGGTGGAACGCCGTCAGCGCCGCGGCGGCCATCGGGATGGCGCCGACCTCCAGGCCGCCGATCGCCTCGAACGTCAGGTCGGCCGTCGCCGCGTACAGCTCCTCGCCGAGCAGGGTGATGGCCTCGGCGTGGAACAGCACCTTCTTCGAGTTCACGTAGTAGCTGCTCTTCTTGCCGCTGGCGAGCGTGAAGTCGCCGAACTGGAGGGCGCGCTGGCGGAACAGGTCGCGGAGGCGGTCGCGGGTCGTCATGTTGTAGCCCGGCGGGCGGGGTGCTAGGTTCAGGTCAGGATACGGAGGACGATCATGGCCGACGCACGCACCTACACCGACGCCGAGGTTGCGGCGAAGCTGGCCGAGGCCGGGCACGCCGGATGGGCGCTCGACGACGGCTGGTTGAGGAAGAAGTTCAACACCGACGGCTGGCCCACCACGCTGATGCTGGTGAACGCCATCGGCTACCTCGCCGAGGCCGCGTGGCACCACCCCGACCTCGCCGTCACCTGGGCGAAGGTGTGGGTGAAGCTGAAGACCCACTCGGCCGGCGGCATCACGGACAAGGACTTCGAGCTCGCCCGGAAGATCGACGAGGTCGTGCTCTGGCGGCCGGCGTCGGGGGGTGGGCTCGAGGGCACGCCCAACAAGTTCGTGAAGGCGTCGTAGAAGCCGGCCGCACCCTACGCCGCCGGCCCCGGCTCCTCGCCGAGTTCGAAGTCGAGCAGCGGCTCGTCCGCGAGGCGCGCGGCGACGCGCACCGCGAACGTGCTGCCGCGGCCGAGTTCGCTGTGCAGCCCCACGTCGCCGCCCAGGAGCTTCGCCAGCTCGCGCACGATCGACAGCCCCAGCCCCGTGCCGCCCTGCTCCCGCGTCAGCGGGTTCGCCGTCTGGCGGAACTTCTCGAACACCAGCTCCTGCTCCTCCGGCGCGATGCCGACGCCGGTGTCGGCCACGGTCAGCACCAGCTCGACCCCGTCGGACGCGGCGCGGAGCGTGACGCGGCCGCCCTCGGGGGTAAACTTCACCGCGTTCGACAGCAGATTCGACAGGATTTGGTGCAGCTTCCCGGCGTCCTGCCGGACGGCCGGCGTGCCCGGCTCCACGAGCACCTTGAGGTCGATGTTCTTCTTCTCGGCCTGCTGGCGGAACATCGCCGCCGCGTGCTCGCACACCCCGGCGACCTCCAGCGGCTCGGGCCGCAGCCGCATCTTGCCGGCTTCCAGCTTCGCCAGCTCCAGCACGTCGTTGATGAGCGCCAGCAACTGCTTGCCGCCGGTCATGATGTTGCCGGCGTAGCGCTGCTGCTTCTCGGTCATGTTGTCCGCCGACAGCAGCACCTCGCTGAAGCCGATGATGCTGTTCAGCGGCGTCCGCAGCTCGTGGCTCATCGTGGCGAGGAAGTCGCCCTTGAGGCGGTTGTTCTCGTACAGCGCCATGTTCACGCGGGCCAGCTCGTCCACCTTGCGGTCGAGGTCCGAGATGAGTTTCTTGTTGCGGTCCTGGGTGTTGGTCAGGTTGCGGATCATGCGGTTGAAGGCGTGCGACAGGTCCTCGAACTCGTCGCCCGTCTGGATCTCGCTGCGGATGTTCAGCTCGCCGCCGGCGATCGCCTCGGACACCTCCTTGAGGTGCTTGACCGGCTTCACGATCACGTAGCGGATCATGAGGTAGCTGCCGGCGATGATGAGGAGCGACGTGCCGACGGCGAACGAGATGAGGACGGCCCGGTTGGTGTGGAACCCCTCCTCGATCTCGCGGGTGGTGAGGCGGATGCGGACGATGCCGATGAGGTCGGTCGGCTTCAGGTCGGGGCGGGCGAGCTCCGGGCGGCCCATCTTCTCCGGGTCGCGGTGGCAGCCGACGCACGACGGGCCGGCGCGGAGGGCGGCGTAGTAGTAGAAGGCCTTCTCGGCGTCGGCGTCGCGGTCCCACTCGGTGCGGCCGGGCTCGCTCACCTTCGAAACGGCCGGCATGTCGTCGGCCTCGGCCCGGTGCTCGGGGTCGCTGGGCGTGAGCGGCACGCGGATGAGGCGGACGTTGTAGTCGCGGAGCTGGGCCGGCCAGTGGGCCTCGTTCTGCTTGGCGAACTCGTCCATCGCGTTCTGCTGCTCGGCGCGGACGTGCAGGCGCGCGAGCGCCGGGGTGACGAGGGTGCGGCCGGTGGTGCGGAGCTGGTCGTGGGCGAGGCCTTCGGTCTGGATGGCGTACACCCAGAAGCTGCCGGTCATGAGGACGAGCACCATGGCGCCGAGGAGCCACCGGCACTTCCGCTCCAGGCTCGTCTCGCCGAGCAGCTTCTTGAACGCGCGGTAGGACATCGGGGGCGGGGGACTTTGGGACCGAGGGACACAGGGACACAGGGACCGATCGATCATTTCGGCTTCGGCCGAGGGCGTGCGGGCTTCCTGGTTCGGTTCCCTGTGCCCCTGTGCCCCTGCGTCCCTCGGCCCCGCCGCGGCTGGCACTTCGGGCAGAAGTGGGACGAGCGCCCCGCCAGCACGACGCGCTCGATCGCGGCCCCGCAGGTGAGGCACGGCTCGCCGGTGCGGCCGTACACGCGGTGTTCCAGCTGGAAGCCGCCGCCGAGGCCCGACCCGCCGACGTAGTCGCGGATCGTGCTGCCGCGGGCGGCGATCGCGGTCGTCAGCACGGCCTCGACGGCGACCCTTAGCGCGTCGCACTCGGCGGGCGTCAGCGAGCCGCCCTTCCGCACCGGGTGGAGGCCGGCACGGCAGCAGGCCTCGTCGGCGTAGATGTTGCCGACGCCGGCCACGACCGTCTGGTCGAGGAGGATCGCCTTCAGGTTCCGCGCGGAAGCGCGCACGACCTCGCGGAACGCCACCGGGTCGAGGCCGAACGGCTCGGGGCCGAGGCCGGCGTCGGCGAAGAACGCCTCCACCGCGGGTTCGTCCGGGAAGAGCGTGACCGACCCGAAGCGACGGATGTCGCGGAAGCGGAGCTCGTGGCCGTCGTCGAGGGCGAAGACGAGGTGCAGGTGGTCGGGCTCGGGCTCGGCCGCGGCGACGGCGGTGAACTGGCCCGTCATGCCGAGGTGGACGAGCAGTCGCGGCCCGTTCAACTCGACCACGATCCACTTGCCGCGGCGGCGGATCGCGGTCACCCGCCGGCCGACCACGTCCGCGGCCCAGGCCACGTCCCACGGCTTGCGGAGTTGCTTCGCCCCGACACGCACGGCGGTGACCGTGCGGCTGACCGCACGCGGGCGGAGGTCGCGGACGACGGTTTCCACCTCGGGCAGTTCCGGCATCCCGGGATTCTACCAGACCCGCCGCCGCCGGCCGCAACCCCGGCCGCCGCCCCGGATGCGTGCTAAGGTTCCGACGACCGCTTGGCCGACGCCGGGAGCGAGTCCGTCGGGTCGTTTCGGAGGCCGGCATGCGGTGGAACGGCTCCGAGCGCGCGCTCGGGTATCTCACCTGCCTCTGCACCCTGATCGCGGGGGCCGCCTGCGCCGACGGGCTGGAGTCCGCCGCCACCCGGGTTCGACCGGGGATGAGCCGCGCCGAGGTCGCTGCCGCCCTCGGCGCCACCGACCAGCGGTCCCGGAACCGCTTCAGCCTCTTTTGCGTCCACATCCGGAACCCCATGGACCCCGAGTCGCGGCGGTGGCAGGACGAGCAGATCCGCAAGTTCGCCGCTGCGTCCGACGCCCGGTACCGGGAGTACCAGCTGTTCCGGTGCGTGGTCGATGTCGAGTTCGACCCCGAACAGGGAGTCGTGTCGGTCGTCGCCCACCGGTCGATGTCGGAGAGGTGGTTCTTCACCCCGTGGCCGGTCGCGGCCGTGGCGGCCGGGTTGGTGACCGCCGAACTCGCCCGCCGCCGCCGGCCCGCACGGCCGGCCGTCGCATAACGCCGTCCCCTGCTCGGCCCCGGCCCGCACACGCCGGGTGGGTGCGTACTACACTTCGGACGGGATTAACCGGGGGGCACCGATGCGCTGGACGAAGCGGGAGCGGACGACTGGCGAAGTCGTGGCCGTGGTCGTGCTGGTGGCCGGCGCGCTGAGCGCGAGCCCGGCCGGGGACGCGGCGAAGGTGCAGCCCGGTATGACGGCCGCGGAGGTGGCGGCGGCGCTCGGCAGCGAGGGCCGGCCGGACTACGCCACGGAGCAACTGAAGCACGGCGCCCGCGACCTGTCCGACCTGTGGAGCGAGTCCGCGGTGGACCGCGGCCGGGCCATGCGGAAGGCCGACAGCTCGGTGTACCGCGACTACGACGTGGCCGCCGGCGTGGTGGCGGTCGCGTTCCACGGCCCCGAGGGGGAGGAGCGGGTTACGTCGGCCGAGGGGTATCGGGTGTTCCGGCCGGGCTGGCACCTCGTGCCGTGGCTCGTCGGCGCGGTCGCCGCCGGGTTCCTGACGGCGGAGGCGCTGCGGTGGCGGCGGGCCCGTCCCGCCGTCCCGGTCGCCGTCCCCGTCGGCGCGGCGTCTTGAAGGCTTCCCCGCGGGTGGGCCACGCGGATGGCCTGCCCCGCCACCCCTGCCCCCCCTCGCACGCATGCACCGACTGATCCGCTCGCCCGCGGCCGTCGCCGCCCTCGTCTTCGCCGCGGTCTACGCGGTCGGGGCGGATACCGCGCCGAAGCCCGTGTTCGTGGGCTACAGTGTCCACGTTTCCCCCGGCAGCACCTTCGACGTGTCCGGCTACCTCGCCCGGAACCGGCCCGGGGCCACCGAGCGGGAGGTCCCGTTCTTCAAGCAAACGACACACATGCGGGGCGACGACGTCCACCACCGGGTGACGAGTGTGCACGACGAGTGGGCCGGGCTCAACGGCCCCGCCCGGGTCGCGCTCGGCGGGGCGGCCGTCGGGGTGGTCGCCGGCTGGTTATGCTGGTGGTTGCAGAATCGACGCCCCAGCCCGGCCGCGGGGCCGGACCGCCCCGGGCCGGACCGCCCCGTACTACCCCTGCCAATAGACGTGTTGGGTGCTGCAGTGGCAGTCGGAGCGTTCGTGCTCGTGGTTCAGTTGACGGACTCGCTCGTCCTCGCGACGACCGCCGGGCTGGGAGTCGGCGTCGGGGCGCTGTCGTGGCGGGCACTGGTGGGGCTCGCGGTGGTGAGCGGGGCGGTTCTTGCCGCGCTCGGGCTCACATTCCTGTTGGCGGACTCGCTCGCCGTCGCGGTATTCGTGGGCGCGTTCGTCGGCGTCCGCCTGCTGACAACGCCGCTCCCCGCCAGGCCCGTCGGCGGTATGGCCCGGCCCGCCGCCGACGCGCCGGATGGGCCGGGTGGGCCGCCGGTCTGGCACCGCTTGGCCGGGGCGGCATGCCGACTCCTGCTCGTGGGCATGGCCGTCGGCCTGGTCGCGGTGGTCGTGATCGCCGGCTGCCTCGTCGTGGCCGAGTCGCCAGAAGCTGTCGCCAGACGGGTCCGGGCGGGGATGACCCGGGACGAGGTCGCCGAGGCAACCGGCTGCGACCCCTCCACCCCGGAGTTCGGGCCCGAACCCGCGTCCGCGCCGGTCGGGCGGCCGGTCGGGAAGCCGGGGGCGGACGGACCGCCCGCCGTGGTGCCGCCCACGCCGCCGCGGCGGGAGCCGGTCGAGGTGTACGAGCCGTTCGGGTGCCGGCTCGTGGTCGAGTACCGGCCGTACGTGGGGGTCGATCGGGCGGTCGGGGTGACTGCCCACCCGTCGCCCGCGCGGGAGTGGGCTTCCGCCGTCCTGCCGGTCGCCGGGGCCGGTGCCGGGCTGGTCGCGATCCTGTGGTGGTGCCGGCGGGCGGTTGTGAAGTCCCCCGGGTTGCGGTCGGGCTATAATGACGGCTCGGACCCACCCCAGGACGGCCACGGCTCATGACTTCCGCTCCCGTCTCCCACGTCCCCGACGCCCGCGGCCGGTTCGGCCCCTACGGCGGCCGGTTCGTCCCTGAAACGCTGATGTTCGCGCTCGAGGAACTCGACCGCGCCTACCAGGAGGCGAAGGCGGACCCCGCCTTCCTCGCCGAGTTCGACCGGCGCCTCCGAGAGTACGTCGGCCGGCCGAGCCGGCTGTACTTCGCCGAGCGGCTCACGGCGGAAGCCGGCGGCGCCCGCATCTACCTCAAGCGCGAAGACCTGAACCACACCGGCGCCCACAAGATCAACAACGCCCTCGGCCAGGCCATGCTCACCAGGCGCATGGGGAAGACGCGCGTCATCGCCGAGACCGGCGCCGGGATGCACGGGGTCGCCACCGCCACCGCGGCGGCGCTGTTCGGCATGACGTGCCGGGTGTACATGGGCGAGGAGGACATCCGCCGGCAGGAGCTGAACGTCTTCCGCATGAAGGCGATGGGCACCGAGGTGTTCCCCGTGTCGAGCGGCAGCAAGACGCTCAAGGACGCCACGAACGAGGCCATGCGCGAGTGGATGAGCACGGTCGAGGGGACGCACTACATCATCGGCAGCGTCGTCGGCCCGCACCCGTTCCCGATGATGGTCCGAGACTTCCAGAGCGTCATCGGCCGCGAGACGATCGAGCAGTCGCGCGAGCTGTTCGGCCGGCTGCCGGACGCGGTCGTGGCGTGCGTCGGCGGCGGGAGCAACGCGGCGGGCATGTTCTACCCGTTCGTGGACGAGGGCGGCGTCGAGCTGGTCGGCGTCGAGGCCGGCGGGCGCAACAAGGACCGCGGCCAGCACGCGGCGACGCTCACGTTCGGCGCCCCCGGCGTGCTGCACGGCAGCTTCAGCTACGTGCTCCAGGACGACGACGGGCAGACGGCCGACGTGCATTCGGTGAGCGCCGGGCTGGACTACCCGGGCGTGGGGCCGGAGCACAGCTACTGGCGCGACGGCCGCCGGGTGCGGTACTGCAACGTGAGCGACCAGGACGCGCTGGACGCCTTCCACCTGTGCGCCCGGCTGGAGGGGATTCTGCCGGCGCTGGAGACGGCGCACGCGGTGGTCGAGACGCTGCGCGAGGCGGCGCGGCGGCCGAAGACGGACGTGGTGGTGCTGTGCTTCAGCGGCCGCGGCGACAAGGACTGCGCCGAGGTGGCGCGGCTGACGGCCAACGGGAAGAAGGCGGATTAACCACAGAGTCACAGAAGGCACAGAGGGAAGACAGAAGACCGAGCCGGAGCAGAGTTTGATTCAAATCAATCTCCTGTCTTCCTCTCGGCTGTCTGTCTTCCCTCTGTGACTCTGTGGTTAATCCTCCTTCTTCCGAACCTCTTGACCGCGCGGAAAGAATAGCACCGACAAGTCCGAACCCGGGTGTCCACCCGCCGCGGTCGCGGCGGCGGAGACCGCCGTGATCCCCGACATCATCCACAAGCGGGGCGCCGTCCATCTCGCCGCCGAGGTCGCGGAGCCGGACGTCATCCCGCTGCCGACGATTCCGCAGCACGTCCTCGAACTCGTCCCCGAGTCGGTAGCCCGCGGGAACCTCGTGCTGCCGGTCCGCCTCGACGGCGACACCCTCATTGTGGCCGCCGCCGACCCCAACAACCTGCTCGTCGCCGACAAGCTGACCTTCATCCTGAACAAGAACGTCCGCCTGATCGGCTACCCGCGGGCGGCGCTGCTCCGGGCCATCAACGAGTACTACGGCGAGACCGAGACCGAGTCGGTGAGTTCGTACCTGACCGAGTTCACGGACACGGCCGTCGACGAGGACGAGGGGCCGGTGACGCTCACCGCTCCGAAGACGAAGCGTGCCCGAGCGATGGTCACCTTCAACAAGGCCGGGCGCGGCGCGATCGACCCGCGTACCGGCCGCTGGGAGTCCGTTCACGTCGCCGACCTTCAGACCAACATTCCCCGGCGGCCGATGCCACCGGGGCTCGACACCACCCCTGACTACGGGACCGCGTCCATGTGGTACTACACCGTCGAGGAGGGGCAGCGCGCACTCATGGTCCGCCGTGACGGACGCATGGAGGTGATCGTCGGGCCGCGGCGCGTGTGGGCGGGGTGGAATCGGTTCGAGAAGATGCGGCACTTCGTCGCGCACCCCGGCGAGTTCCTCATCGTCCGCTTCCGCGACGGCCGGCAGGAGCACGTCCCCGGCCCCGCAGACCTGTGGTTCGACCCGCGCGTCCACGAGACCGTCCAGCGCCAGGACGCGCTGCAACTCGCCGCGAAGGAGGCGGTCATCGTGTACAGCCGCGCGGCGAACTCGGACGCCATCACGCGCCGGATCGTGTACGGGCCGACGCTGTTCGTGCCGGCGCCCGGCGAGTGGCTCCACACGTTCGCGTGGCACGGGTCCGAGGGCGGCTCGCAGGGCGTGCGGAAGGTCGCCAAGGGGCTCGTCTTCCAGAAGCTCTGGCTCATGCCCGACCAGATGTACCACGACGTGCCCGAGGTCCGCACCGCCGACGACGCCGTTCTCACCATCAAGCTCATGGTCTTCTTCGAACTCCTCGACATCGACCGCATGCTGGAGGCGACGCACGACCCGATCGGCGACTTCATCAACGCCGCCACCTCGGACGTGGTGGACTACTGCGGCCGGCGCACGTTCGAGCAGTTCAAGCACGACACCGGCGGCCTCAACGAGCTGGAGGCGTACCGGCAGCTCACGGCTCGGGCGGCGCAGAACGGCTACCGCATCAACAAGGTGGTCTACCGCGGCTACGCCGCCCCGGACCGGCTCCAGGCGATGCACGACCAGGCGATCGAGTCGCGGACGCGGCTACAGCTGGAGCGCGCGACCGAGGAGCAGGCGCAGACGCTGGAGGACTTCAAGCTGAACGCCCAGATGAACCGCGCGACGCGCCGGCGCACCGAGCAGACGGCCGAGGTGGAGGCCGAGATTGAGCTCGGCCGCAAGCGGCAGGAGGCGGAGCTGCGGCAGAAGGAGGCGGAGCGATCGGCGGTGCGAGAGCAGCGCCGCCGCGACGCGGAGACGGAACTGGAGGTGCGCCGGCAGGCCGACGACCGGCAGCGGCAGCACCTCGGGGCGCTGCGCGAGATGGGCGTGGACCTGACGGCGTTCCTCACTCAGGGCCGTGCCGACCGCGTTATCGAGCTCCGCGGCAAGGGGGCGACGCCGCACCTCCACCTGGACCGCGACGCGGAGCGGAACGGGGACTGAATCGGTCGGCGAGGCAGTTTGGATAATCTGGGCAAGTCAGGTTGTGCCGGGCGCGCCGGTCGCTACAGTCGAAGGCAAGGGGGCGTGTGCCCCCGCACCCGGAGACACCCCATGCGACGCGCCCTGTTCGCCGCCGTCTTGGCCGTGGCCGCTTCCGCCGCCCCCGCGAAGGCCGGGGACTGGCCGACCACGACCAGCGCCACGTTTCCGCTCCTGACCCCGAGCGGGTACTACAGCAACACGTACTACTACGGCTGGGCCTACCCGTGGTTCGCGTACTACAACTACGCCCACGGCCCGTACGCGAACTGGGCCTACTACGGCCCCTACGCCACCTACGGGTGGGGCTGCTACGGCTGCCGCGGCTACGCCGACCCGTTCGCCGGCACCGCCGCGGCCACGCTCGTCGTGGACCTGCCCGAGAGCGCCGTGCTGAAGTTCAACGGGGTGACGTCGCCGGTCACCGGCAACTCGCGGACGTTCACCGTGCCGGCGCTGAGCTACGGCCAGGACTACGGCTACACGCTCGTGGCCGAGGTGACGACGAACGGCAAGACGACCCGGGCCACGGCGGCGGTGAAGCTGCGGGCCGGGGAGACGGCCCGGGTGACACTCGCGCCGAAGTAACCACCCGCCGCGGGGGACGCCCGGAATGCGGCTCGACCTGGCGTCCGTCCCGCAGCTGGCCCGCAACCTGTCGCGGGTCGGCGAGATCGTCCGCACCCTCACCAAGTACGGCCTCGCCGACGCGCTGGTGCGGCTCGACCCCGGCTTCGTCCGCCGCTGGGCCGCCCGCACCGAAATCGTCCGCCTGTCGCAGCTGACGTTCGAGGCGCGCGTCCGCCTCGCCCTCACCGAGCTCGGCACCACGTTCATCAAATTCGGGCAGGTCCTCAGCACCCGCCGCGACGTGGTCGGCTCGGCGCTCGCCGACGAGCTCTCGGAGCTGCAAGGGAACGTCCCCGCCGACCCGTTCGAGGCCACCCGCGAGACGATCGAGCAGGAGCTCGGCCGGCCGGTGCCCGAGGTGTTCCCCCAGTTCGAGCCGGTGCCGCTGGCGTCGGCCTCGATCGGACAGGTCCACCGCGCCACGCTCCACGACGGCCGGCAGGTCGTGGTGAAGGTGCAGCACCCGGGCATCGTCCGCCGCATCGAGAACGACCTGTCCATCCTCGCGGAACTGGCCGAGCATGCCGAGCGATTCCTGCCGGAGATGCGGCCGTACCGCCCGGTCGCGGTCGTGGCCGAGTTCAAGCGGGTGCTGCTGCGCGAGCTCGACTTCCGCCGGGAGCTGCGGAACCTGCAACTGTTCCGGCAGGCGTTCGAGACGGATGCCGGCGTCGCGGTGCCGGAGCCGTACCCGGCGTTCTCGACCGGCCGCGTCCTGACGATGGACTACCTGGAGGGCGTGCCGTTCACCCACCTCGAAAAGGTGAAGTCGGCCGGCGGCGACCTCGACGAGCTGGCCGAGCGCGGCGCGCACGTGTTCCTGGCGATGATCTTCCGCGACGGCATCTTCCACGCCGACCCGCACCCGGGGAACCTGCTGTACCTCCCCGCGACGCCCGACCACCCGCGCGGCCGCATCGGGCTCCTCGACGTGGGGATGATCGGCCGGGTGGACGCGAAGTTGCGCGACCGGATCGAGCGCGGCGTGAGCGCGGCGGTGAACCACGACGCGGCGACGGTGACGGACCTGATCGTGCAGGTGGCCGACGTGCCGCCGAAGCTCGACACCGACGCCCTGGAGGGGGAGGTGGCTGAGCAGCTGTCGTACTACTGGGGGATGCCGCTGGACCAGTTCCAGCTCGGCACGGCGCTGAACGACCTGACCGACGCCGTCCGCCGCTTCCACGTCCTGCTGCCGGCCCCGCTGGCGATGCTGTTGCGGGTGCTCATCATCCTCGAAGGGACGGGCCGGCGGCTGTCGCCGAAGTTCAACCTGGTGGGGCTGCTGGAGCCGTACGCGCGGTCGCTGGTGCTGAAGAAGCTGTCGCCGAAGCGGATTCTGCGGCAGTTCTTCTCCGACCTGGGCGAGTGGGACCAGATGCTGCGGGGCCTGCCGCGGGAGGTGATGAACCTGTTCCGCCGGTTTCACCGGCAGGAACTCGTGGTCCGGCTCGACCACCGCCACCTCGACCCGTCGGTGAACCGGCTGGTGTTCGGGCTGATGGTGAGCGCGTTGTTCCTCGGCTCGGCGGTGATGTGGGCGGCGAAGGCGCCGCCGTTGGTGTGGGAAATCTCGGTGTTCGGCGCGCTCGGGTGTGTGACGGCGACCGTGTTCGGGCTGCGTCTGTTCCGGGCGATCCAGCGGTCGGGGAAGCTCCAGGACGAGGACTGACGCCGGTTGGTTACTTCGGTTCTGGGCCAATCACACCGATCATCACGGCGGAGTAGAATCGAATGTTGTAGCAGTTGTTGCAGATGAGACCGACGAGAGGTACCAGTTCGTCGCCGAGTTTCTGAATGCCGCGGATGGCGAGCGGAGGGGTGATCAAGCCGTCGAGTACGCTGAAGCCGGCCGCTTCGTGGCACGACGGACAGACCGAGGAGACCTTGCCCCTGAACCACTCGACTGCCTTATCCTTCTCTCCCGGGTCCATGTCAGCGCCCCATACCACTCGTTACCGTCGCCGTGCCGACGAAAGACACCAACGGGCCAGCGGTCCGCCGCAGGATCGGGGCGCTCGTGAACGTGAGTTCGGGGGGAGACCGCCGGGCGGCGTACCGCTCGATGTCCCGTTGCGACAGGTTCGTGAGCCCGATCGCGTGCAGTAGTTTCACGAGCCACACCGGCATGGTCAGTCCTCCTGCGGCGGGTCGTTCGGCTTCGGCAGAGTACCGAGGAATGCCGCGTTGACGACGTCCGTCACCTTCTTGCGGGCGAGTTCAACGACGACCGCCCACCCGATGCCACCGACGAACGAAATCAGAAATCGGGCGTCGCTCGTTCCCGCACTCCACGGCAGGAACAGGAAGAACCCCACGGTGGCACCGCCGACGGTTTCGATCGCGGCCTTCCGGAAGTAGAAGTTGTTCCGCACCTGCCCGAGTTTGAACGCCCGCAGGAACCCGACCAGCCCGCCCGCAGCGCCGGCGGCCGCGGCCAGGTAGTACATCGCGGGTATCGTGCCGAGCCATTCTACCACATCGAGCCTCGGGCATACGGGTCGCCGCCCGGTGATTGTCACCGGGCCGTGTCACGGTGTCAACGCCGCGAGCGGCGACACCAACTACAATGCCACCCCCTTCCCCCGAGGCTCTCCCATGGCCGCCACCGCCCGGATGCCGAAGCCCGTCCCGCCGAAGGTCGCCGACCAGCAGTTGTTCGTCGGCGGGAAGTGGCAGCCGGCCGCGTCCGGCAAGACGTTCGAGACCGTGAACCCCGCCACCGGCGAGGTCATCTGCCGCGTCGCCGAGGGGGACAAGGAGGACGTCGACCGCGCGGTGAAGGCCGCCCGCGCCGCCCTCGACGGCCCGTGGGGGCGGATGAACGCCAGCGGCCGCGGCCGGCTCCTCAACAAACTCGCCGACGCGATCGAGGCGAACCTCGAAGAACTCGCGGCGCTGGAAACCCTGGACAACGGCAAGCCCATCGCCGACTCGCTCGGCGCCGACCTGCCGCTGACCCTCCAGTGCTACCGCTACTACGCCGGCTGGGCCGACAAGAACCACGGCCTCACCATCCCCGTGGACGGCAACTACTTCTGCTACACCCGCCACGAGCCGGTCGGCGTCGTCGGCCAGATCATCCCGTGGAACTTCCCGCTTCTCATGCAAGCGTGGAAGTGGGGGCCGGCGCTCGCGTGCGGCAACGCCCTCGTCCTCAAGCCCGCCGAGCAGACGCCGCTCACGGCGCTTCGCGTCGCCAAGCTCGCGCAGGAGGTCGGCTTCCCGGACGGCGTCATCAACGTGGTGCCCGGCTACGGCCCCACGGCCGGGGCAGCGCTGTCCGGCCACCCGGACGTGGACAAGATCGCGTTCACCGGCGAGACCTCGACCGGCAAGATCGTCATGAAGGCGGCCGCTGACAGCAACCTGAAGCGCGTCAGCCTCGAACTCGGCGGCAAGTCGCCGAACGTCGTGTTCGCCGACGCGGATTTGGACGCGGCCGTGGAGGGGGCGTACTTCGGGCTGTTCTTCAACCAGGGGCAGTGCTGCGTCGCCGGGAGCCGCCTGTACGTCGAGGACAAGGTGTACGACGAGTTCGTGGCGAAGATGACGGCGAAGGCGAAGGCCCGCCGGGTCGGCGACCCGTTCGACCCGACGACCGAGCAGGGGCCGCAGGTGAGCCAGGAGCAGATGGACCGCATCCTCGGCTACATCGACGCCGGCAACGCCGAGGGGGCGCGGCGCCTCTCCGGCGGCGGGCGCGTCGGCGACCGCGGGTACTTCGTGGAACCGACCGTGTTCGCGGACGTGAAGGACGAGATGAAGATCGCCCGCGAGGAGATTTTCGGCCCGGTGATGAGCATCCTCCGGTTCAAGGACGCCGACGAGGTGATCGCCCGCGGCAACAAGAGCTTCTACGGCCTGGCGGCGGCCGTGTGGACGAAGGACGTGAAGAAGGCGATCCGCCTGTCGAGCGCGCTGAAGGCCGGGACGGTGTGGGTGAACTGCTACGACGTGTTCGACGCGGCGGCGCCGTTCGGCGGGTTCAAGATGAGCGGCATCGGCCGCGAGTTGGGGGCGTACGCGCTGCAGCTGTACACCGAGGTGAAGACCGTCATCATGGCGACGTGACCCGCCCGCGCCCTGTTCCCCGCCGCGGTCGGGCGTCATACTAACGGGGCACCCCGCGCCCGCACCCCGACCCGGCCGCCGATGCCCCCACTCGCCGTGTTCGCCGTGTTCACCCCCGGCCTCGCCGCCGGGGCCGCGGCCGCCGCCGTCGCGGTGCCGCTCCTCGTCCACCTCCTGTTCCGCAAGCGCTACCAGATCGTCCCGTGGGCCGCGATCCGCTTCCTGGCCGTGGCCGAGCGCCGCCACCGCCGCCGCGTCGACCACTGGCTCCTCCTCGCCGCCCGCGTGCTGGCGCTGCTGCTGGCGCTGTTCGCGCTCGCCGCCGCCACCGACTGGGCCGAGGCGTGGTGGCAGCGCGTCCGGCCCGGCGAGCAGGTCGCCGTCGCCTCCGGCACGCGCACGCACCACGTGATCGTACTCGACGCCTCGATGAGCATGACGGCCCGCACCGCCGACGGGCCGACGCGGTTCGAGAAGGCGAAGGCCCAGGCCGAGGAGTTGGTCCGCGGCGGCAACCCCGGCGACGGCTACAGCGTGCTCGTGCTCGGCACGGGCTCGCCGGTCGTGGTGCCGGGGCCGTCGAACGCCGCGCTGAAGGTGCTGGACGAACTCGGCAAGCTCCGGCCGACGCACGCCGCGGCCGACGGCGCCGCCGTGCTGTCGCACGTCACCGACGCGCTCGCCCGCTCGCCGCGTGGCTACCCGCGCCGGCAGGTCACCATCTTCACCGACGCGCAGCGCACCGGGTGGGCCGCCGCGCTGCCGCGGGCCGACGCGCCGCTGCCGGAGGCGTGGACCACCATCCTGCGCGGCAAGAACGGCCGCGGCGCCGCCGACGTGGTCGTGGTGGACGTGGCCCGTGACGACCCCGACAACCTGGCCGTGGTCGATCTCGCGCTGTCCGACCCCGTCGCGGTCGTGGGTTCGCCGATGGTCGTCACGGCGACGGTGCAGAACTTCGGCCGTCGCGACCACCCGCCGACGAAGCTCGGGCTCTACCTCGGCCGGCCGTCGGCGGCGGGCGTCGAGACGCCGGCTGCCATCGCCACCGAGTCCACACCCGCCATCCCCGCCGGCGGCCGCGTGTCGGCGTCCTTCACGCTGGAGGGGAGCAAGACCGGCTTCCTCACGCCTGGCGTGCATCTGATTCAGGTAAAGCTCGAAACCGGCGACGACCTGCCGGCCGACGACTCGCGTGCGGTCGTGGTCGAGGCGCGCGACGGGCTGCACGCGCTGATCGTGGAGGGGAAGAAGGGCGAGGCCGACCCATTGAAGCGCGCCGGCGAGTACCTGGCGCGGGCGCTCGTGCCGCCGGGGTCGCGGCCCGGCGACACGCCGGCGCGGCTACACCGCCCCGGCTCCCGCTGGCCCGAAACACCCTCCGATCGCTGGATGCTCAGCTACGGTGAGTTCGCGGACGCGGCCGTCGGCGACACCACCGGCGCCGATTGCGTCTACCTCGCCGACGTGCCGACGGTCACGCCCGCGATGGCGGCGCGGCTGGAGGCGCATCTGAAGCGCGGCGGCGGCGTGGTGATCGGCCTCGGCCCGAACGCGGCCGCGGCGAAGGACAGCTACAACCGCCTCCTCTTCGCCGACGGCAAGGGCATCCTCCCGTCGCCGCTCGGCGAGGTCGTGACCGTCCCCGCCGAGAACCCCGGCTTCACCCTGAGTGCCGACGACGCCGAGTACCGCCGGCCGGGCTCGCCGCTGGCCGCGTTCCGCGAGGACAACCCGCGCGCCGGCCTCGTCGGCGTGCCGTTCCGCGGGTACGTGAAGCTCCTCGACGGCGCCGCCCGGCGCGTCCTGTCGTTCGCCCCGGCGGCCGGCGCGAAGGACGCGAAGCTCGACCCCGCGGTGCTGGAGTGGCCGCGCTTCCGCGGCCGCGTCGTGGTGTACGCCAGCAGCCTCAACCGCGACTGGACCGAGTGGCCGGTCTTTCCGAGTTTCCTCGAATTCCAACACGAGCTGCTCCGCTTCGCGGCGGCGAACCCGGACCCGCACACGGCCCGCGTCGGCGACGCGCTGGAGGATTTCTTCCCCGCCGCGGCCGCCGGCCTGGCCGTTAGCGTGACCGGCCCCGAGGGGATCAGCGGTGACACCCCGGTGACACTCCGCGACGAGTCGGCGGTGGCGCGGTTCGCCGACACGCGCCTCGCCGGCTTCTACCGCATGCGCTTGACCGACCCGCGCGAGCGGGTGGCCCCCGGCGACAGCCGCGACCGCGTGTTCGCGGTGAACCCGGCCGGCGACGCCGAGTCCGACCTGAAGCGGCTGACGCCCGACGAGTGGAAGACCGTCGGCCCCGTGCAGGTGGTGAGCGGCCCGGGCGAGGCGCAGCCGACCGACGGCAGCGGCACCGGCACCGTGACGCAGCCGCGGCCGCACGGCCCGGACTTGTCCCGCTGGGCGGCGTGGGCGCTGCTGACGCTCCTGGCCGCGGAGACGACGCTGGCGTGGTGGACCGGCCCCGCCCGCGCCGGCGGCCCGGTGGCGCGGCCGATCAGCCGGCACCCGCTGTGGCGCGGCTTCGGCACCGTGATCGCCGTTGGGCTGGCGCTGGTGTGCCTCGGCGCTGTGGCGCTGGCGGTGCGCGTCGAACTCACCGGCGACCTGTTCGGCTTCCTCCCCGACCCGGCCCGCGACGCCGCGGAAGGTGCCATCGCCCGCGCCGCCGGGGTGCCGCCGGCGCCGGCCGGCGAGAGCAACCGCGTGGTGTTCGAGCGGGTGTCGGTGATGACGCCCGACCGCCGCAACGACGGCTGGGCCGTCACCGGCATGGCGCTGCTGCTGGTCGGCTACGCCTTCGGCATCTACGCCCGGGAGCGCGGCGCCGCCGGCGGGCTGGCGCGTGTCCTCCCCGCGATGCTGTTGCGCGGCGCGGTCATCCTCACGGTGCTCGCGGCCGTGCTGCCGCAGTGGAAGCTCGTCTTCAAGCGCGTCGGCTGGCCGGAAGTGGTCATCATCCTTGACACGTCCGCGAGCATGGACACGGTGGACGACCTCAAGGACGCCGCCGTCCGCGCCAAGGCCGAGGAGCTGGTCGGCGCCGCGAACCTGCCGAAGACGCATCGCCTGAGGCTCGCGCAGCAGCTCCTCACGCGCCCCGGCGGCGACTGGCTCGACCGCCTCCTCACCGAGAAGCGCGTCAAGGTGAACGTGTTCGCGGTGGACGTCCGCGGCCGCGTCGTCGGCAGCGCCACGGAGGCCGAGGAGGCGGCCGCCCTGCGCGAGGGGCTGCTCGCCCTGCAACCCACCGGCGACGGCTCGCAGCTCGGCGACGGCGTCGAGCAGATCGCCCGGCAGTTCCAGGGGAACCCGCCCGCCGCGGTGGTGATGTTCACCGACGGCGTCACCACCGCCGGCGCGTCGCTCCCGGCCGCGGCCGAGGCCGCCGGCGTGCCGCTGTACCTCGTCGGCGTCGGCGACCCGTGGGTCGTTCCCGACCTGGGCCTCGCAGACCTCAGCTTCGGCGACGTGGTCGCCCGCGGCGACACGCTCGACATCGGCGCGAAACTCTCGTCGCGCGGCGCCGTGCCGCCTGACCCGGTCCGCGTCACGCTGTACGAGAAGGTCGGCGACCGTCTCGTCGAGCTCGGCCGGCAGGAGGTGCGGCCCACCGAGGCCGGTGAGAAGGTGGAGCTGGCGTACACCCCCACCACCGTTGGCGAAAAGATTCTCGTGCTCGACGTGCCGCCGGCCCCCGGCGAGACGGACCTGACGAACAACCGCGTCGAGCGCCGCGTGCTCGTGACCGAGGCCAAGCGCGCCCGCGTGCTGTTCGTGGAGGGGCGGCCGCGGTACGACTTCCGCTTCGCCAAGGTGCTGCTGGAGCGCGAGTCGGACCTGGTGGCGGGGAACAAGTCGATCGAGTTCAAGACGGTGTTGGTGGGGGCGTCGCCGGGGTGGTCGGAGACGGACCGCAGCGCCGTCGCCCTGGAGGCGTTCCCGACCCGCGACGAGCTATTCGGGTACGACGTGGTCATCCTCGGCGACTTCGACCCGAAGCAGCTGCCGCAGTCGGCGCGGGCGCTGCAGGACCTCGCCGACTTCGTGAAGGTGAAGGGCGGCGGCCTCCTCGTGGCCGCCGGCGAGCACCACACGCCCGCCGCGTTCGCCGACACGCCGGTGGCCGACGTGCTGCCGGTGGTCGTGCTCGAAGGCGCCCCGCGGCCGACGCCCGAGGACCGGCCCCTCACGGAAGGCTACCGCCCGCAGCTGACGCCCGAGGGGAAGCGGCACCCGCTGTTCCGGTTCGGCAAGAAGGACGCGGAGGCGGAGCAGATTTGGGCGCGGCTGCCGCCGCTGTTCTGGGCCGCGAAGGGCTACGCCCGCAAGCCCGCGGCCGAGGTGCTGGCCGTTCATCCGGACCGCGCCGCGGAGGGGAATACCGGCGGCAAGCACCCGCTGGTGCTGCAGCAGTTCGCCGGCGCCGGGCGGGTGATCTTCCTCGGCTTCGACGAGACGTGGCGGTGGCGGTTCCGCGCCGACGAGCCGCAGTTCAACGCCTTCTGGCTGCAGTCGGTGCGGGCGCTGGCCCGGGCGCGGCGCGGCAAGCCGGAACTGAAGCTGCTCCCCGACGGCCCGGTCCGCCGCGGCGACCGCATCACCGTGCAGGTGGGCTTCCCCGACGACGCCCCGGCGCCGGCGGACGGCACGGTGGTGAAGGTGCGGGTGACGCGCTCCCCGCGGCCGGGAACGGCGGGCGAGCCGGAGACGCAGCAGCTGGTGCTGGCGCGCGACAAGGCCGACCGCCGCAAGTTCGAGGGCGTACTGACGCGGACGCCCGAGGGCGTGTACCAGTTCGTGCTGTCGGACCCGGACGTGGGCGCCGCCCCGCCGTCGGCAAGCGTGGAGGTGAAGCCGCCCGCGACGGAGCGGGAGCAGGTGCATTTGAACGCGGCGGACCTGATCGCGGCGGCGGCGAAGTCGCACGGCAAGTTCTACACGCTGGCGACCGCGGACGGCTTCTTCGCGGACCTGAAGGAGCCGGACCGGGTGCCGCTGAACGAGCCGCGGCCTCCGCTGCCGCTGTGGAACCACGAGGGCGTGTTCGCGCTGCTGCTGGCGGCGCTGCTGGGCGAGTGGCTGCTGCGGAAGCGCGACCGGCTGCTGTGACGGGCGTCGTTCGGGCCGATTTCATTGTGTGTACGGCTCCCCCCCGGGGCGTCGAGGCACGAATTGAGTCAATGCCACAAATTAACGTTGGAGCGACGCCCCGGGCCGCAACCCGCGGCCGACTCGGGGCTTCCCTAGGTCTGGCCTAGCAGACTCGACTCGATCTACGAAAGTAATGCATTGTTCTGTCGGGTAATGTTGAGACAACCCGCGTGACAAAGCGTTGTTGAGAATACTCAATGGCACAACGCCCGCAGAATCAGTGCCTCCATTGCGGATCGACGTGGTACCCCCGCGGGCAAGACCTGTCTCAGAAATGCCCTCGATGTGGGAGCTACAACGTACGGTTCGTCCCTATTGCCCAGTACATTCCTGCTGCTGAGTTTGACCCGCCAGCCCGGTCCGACCATTCAGGCCGAAGTAGTTCCCTTACTTTCATGGTTGTGGTCGTTAGCGCTGCGTTGTGTTGCCCTTGTGTCGGCATAGGCTGGCTCGCGATCATGCCTCGCCAACCGAGGGATGCCGATGTCGCCCAGGGTGGTTCGGCACGGAGCGACGACCGCGCGACGACTACTCCCGGAATAGGTCCGAAGAAGGAAGCGAAAGACGCCACGCCAGGGTCGGTTCCTCGACTGTCTTCGGAAGTGCTGGCAACGAAGAAGTCGGAACCAATCGCCGCGCCCCCTGACGCACCGCCGCTGGTCGTGGCCTCACGACCGACGGCCCCGCCACCGCGGGCGGTTAATCCCTTCCCGCCGCCGCCAGGTTGGTCGTCAACCTGGGAGCGGTCCGGCGATATTCGGGTCCGGGTCCGCTCGGTGGCGTACTCTCAGGTGCCGCTGACAGAGCGCAACCGCCGGTTCTACTCACCGG
The DNA here is from genome assembly GCA_046350095.1 of Gemmataceae bacterium. Lineage (GTDB taxonomy): Bacteria > Planctomycetota > Planctomycetia > Gemmatales > Gemmataceae > Urbifossiella. The sequence continues at coordinate 337,293 of JAXMBA010000003.1, read as the reverse complement.
AAGAATACTTCGTCGTCTGGGTTGAGATCGAGAACCTATCGCCGACGCGAACCCATGTGTACCGTCGCTGGCAGCCGGCGACGAGCGGCGAATGCACGCTCACTTACCAGAGCGGTGGTACGGTCGGGTACGCGGTCTACCCCGGCGGCGCGGGTCGGGAATGGTTCACGGAGTTCACGCAGGAGATTCCTACCGGCAGTCCACCAGTCGTCGAGGCGATCGCGTTCGCCCGACCAAACACCGCCGAACTCGGACCAATGACGTTCACGTTGGACGCGACTCGCGCCGGGGGGCTCGGCCGCTTCTACTTCACGATCCCCAACGGTGTCTGGACGAGGCACCGATAACAGCCGCGTACCCACAAGCCCCCAGCCGCGTCGGAGGAGACGCGCCGATTTCCCGTACCCGCCGCACCCCGGGCGCGGCATAATCACACCGTCCCTCCCGCCCGGCCGCAGGTCTCCCGATGCGCCGATCGCTCCTGGCTGCCACGGCCGTTCTGGCCCTCGCGTCCCGTGCCGCCGCCGACGTGGACTTCGCCCGTGACGTGCGGCCGGTGCTCACCGAGTACTGCTTCGCCTGCCACGGCCCCGACGAGAAGGGCCGCAAGGCCGACCTCCGCCTCGACACCCGCGACGGCCTCACCGCCGCGGCGAAGGAGGTGCTCGCCCGCGTCACCAGCGCCGAGCCCACCGAGCGGATGCCGCCGCCGAAGGGGGGCAAGGCGCTGTCGCCGGCGCAGGTCGGCGCCATCAAGAGCTGGGTCGAGGGCGGGGCGAAGTGGTCGGCACACTGGGCCTTCGAGGCGCCGAAGCGGCCGCCGGTGCCGGCCACGACGCCCGCCGTCGCCAACCCGATCGACGCGTTCGTCCGCGCCCGGCTGCTCAAGGAAGGGCTGGCGCCCGCGCCGGAGGCGAGCCGCGAGACGCTCATCCGCCGGCTGTCGCTCGACCTCACCGGCCTGCCGCCGACGCCGCAGGAGGTGGACGCCTTCCTCGCGGACGCGGCGCCGAACGCCTACGAGAAGGTCGTCGACCGGCTCCTGACGTCGCCGCACTACGGCGAGCGGATGGCGATGCCGTGGCTGGACTACGCCCGCTTCGCCGACAGCAACGGCTTCCAGACCGACAGCAGCCGGGCGATGTGGCCGTGGCGCGACTGGGTGGTCCGCGCCTTCAACCGCAACCTGCCGTTCGACCAGTTCACCATCCAGCAGCTCGCCGGCGACATGCTCGCCAACCCCACGCGCGAACAGATCATCGCCACCGGGTTCAACCGCAACCACCGGCTCAACGGCGAGGGCGGGCTGATCGGCGAGGAGTGGCGCGTCGAGACGGTGATCGACCGCGTGGACACGACGGCGCTGACGTGGCTCGGCATGACCGCCGGCTGCGCCCGCTGCCACGACCACAAGTACGACCCCATCTCGCAGGCCGAGTACTACCGGCTGTTCGCGTTCTTCAACAACGTGCCCGAGTCCGGCACGCTGGCGGCGAACCGCGGCGGCGGCAACTCGGACCCCGCGGTCACGGTGCCCCTCCCGGCGCAGGAGGCGGAGCTGGCCAAGCTGCGCGAGGCGGTGAGCGCCGCGGAGAGGGCCGCGGCCAATGCGGCGAAGGAGTTGCCCAAACTCGTCGCGGCGTGGGAGCCCGGCTTCAAGGCGACGCACGCCGAGGTGATGGAGGCGTGGACGGTGCTGGCGCCGCGCGCCGTGTCCGCCAGCGGCATGGGCAAGTTCGAGAAGCAGGCGGACGGCTCGTACCTCGCGGTGGGGCAGTCGCCGCCCTACGACCTGTACACCGTCGTCGCCCCCGTCGCGGCCGGGCCGCTGTCGGCGGTGCTGCTCGAATGCCTGCCCGACAAGTCGCTGCCGAACCAGAGCGTCGGCCGCGCCCCGAACGGCAACTTCGTCCTCACGTCGATCGAAGCGGAAGTCACGGCGCCGTCACTAAAGGAGCCGCGGAAGCTGCGCTTCGTGCGGGCCGTGGCCGACTACTCGCAGCCGGGCTGGGACGTGAAGAATCTCCTCAACGGCGACCCCAAGAAGGGCTGGGCGGCCGACGGCCCCACGCGGCGCGCGCCGCTCAAGGCGACGCTCGTGGCCGACGCGGCGGTCGAGGTTCCCGCGGATGCGACGATCACGGTGAGGCTGCTGCACGAGGCGCTGAACCACCACTCGGTCGGCCGCTTCCGCCTGTCCGTCACCGGCGCCGCCCCCGGCACCGTGACGCTCGCCGGACCGCGCATCCCGCCGGCGGTGAAGGCCGTGCTCGACACCGAGCCCACCAGGCGGACGCCGGCGCAGGTCGCCGAGCTGACCGCGTTCTACCGCACCACCGCCGACGGCCCCGTGAAGCGCGCCGACGCCGCGCTGGCCGCGGCCCGCAAGCGCCTCGCCGACTTCGACGCGGCGCTGCCGACGGTCATGGTGATGCAGGAGGGCGCGCTGCGCGACGCCTTCGTGCTGCTGCGCGGGCAGTACGACAAGCGCGGCGCGAAGGTGACGGCCGGCGTGCCCGCGGCGCTGCCGCCGCTGCCGGCCGGCGCGAAGGCCGACCGGCTGAGTTTCGCGCGATGGGTGGCCTCGGCGGAGAACCCGCTGACGGCGCGGGTGTGGGCGAACCGGGCGTGGGAGCACTTCTTCGGCACGGGGTTGGTCCGCAGCACCGAGAACCTCGGCACGCAGGCCGAGTTCCCGTCGCACCCCGAGCTGCTCGATTGGCTCGCCACCGAGTTCGTCCGCCTCGGCTGGGACATGAAGGCGATGCACAAGCTCATCGTCACGTCGGCGACGTACCGGCAGTCGTCGCGGGTGACGCCGGCGCTGGTGCAGCGCGATCCCGAGAACCGCCTGCTGGCACGCGGCCCGCGTTTCCGCCTGTCGGGCGAGCTGGTGCGCGACCAGGCGCTGGCCGCGTCGGGACTGCTGACGCGCACCATCGGCGGGCCGTCGGTGCGGCCGTACATGCCGGCGGGCGTGTGGGACGAGGTGAGCGTGTACGGCGACCTGCGGAACTACCGCATGGACGCCGGCCCGGACCGCCACCGCCGCACGATGTACACGGTGTGGAAGCGCACCGCCGCGCCGCCGACGATGCTGCTGTTCGACGCCCCGAACCGCGAGGTGTGTACGGTGCGGCGGTCGCGCACGAACACGCCGCTGCAGGCGCTGGCGCTGCTGAACGAGTTCACCTACGTCGAGGCGGCGCGGGCGCTGGCGACCCGCATGAAGGCCGAGGGCGGCGCCGACCCGTTGGGCTACGGCTTCCGCGTGGTGACGGCCCGCCGCCCGACCGCGGCCGAGCTGGCGGTGTTGAGCGACGGCTACGGCGCCGACCTGGCGCGCTTCCGCGCCGACGCCGACGCCGCGAAGCGGCTCGCCGGCGACGCCGAGGAGGCGGCGCTGACGCTGGCCGCGAACGTGCTGCTGAACCTGGACGAGGTGGTGACCAGGGAATGACGGAATGCGGAATGACGAATGACGGAACATCCGAGAAGCGGGTGTACGACCTCGCCGAGCGCACCGCGCTGTTCGGCGAGGCGATCCTGGATTTCGCCATGGCGCTCGGACGGAGCCCGGTCGTCAGCCCGCTCGTCTCGCAGATCGTGCGATCGGGAACAAGCGTCGGGGCCAACTACTGCGAGGCGGACGACGCGGTGTCCAGGAAGGAATTCCTCCTCAAGATCGGGACGTGCCGGAAGGAATCCCGCGAGACGCAGTTCTGGCTCCGCATGATCGCTCGGGCGGTGCCGACGAGCAAGGACGCCGGCCGACACTTGTACCGAGAGGCCGGCGAACTCCACAAGATTTTTAGCGCGATCCGGCGTCGCGGCCTCGGTCACCCGAAGCCCCCGCCCCCACCGAAGGGCTGACCCGTGTCATCAAATTTCCGTCATTCGTCATTCGGCATTCGTCATTCGGCGGATGCCTTGAACCGCCGCCTGTTCCTCCGCCACTCCACCGCGCTCGGCGCCGCGGCGCTGTCGGCGTTGAGCGCGCAAGGCCAGCCCGGCGCGGCTTCGTTCCGCCTCCCGGCTGCGAAGGCGAAGCGCGTCATTTACCTGTTCCAGTCCGGCGCCCCGTCGCAGCTCGACCTGTTCGACCCGAAGCCGCAGTTGGAGCGCCGCCGCGGCGAGAACCTGCCCGAGAGCATCCGCCGCGGCCAGCGCCTCACCACCATGACCAGCGGGCAGGCCACGTTCCCCACGGCCCCGTCGATGTTCAAGTTCGCGCAGCACGGCAAGGGCGGGCTGTGGCTCAGCGAGCTGTTCCCGCACCTCGCCACCGTCGCCGACGACCTCACGATGATCCGCTCCGTCCACACCGAGGCCATCAACCACGACCCGGCCATCACCTTCTGCCAGACGGGCAACCAGCTCGCCGGCCGGCCGAGCATCGGCTCGTGGGTCAGCTACGGCCTCGGCAGCGAGAACCAGAGCCTGCCGGCCTACGTCGTCCTCACGTCGTTCGGCAGCGGCCGCCGCGACGACCAGCCGCTGTACGACCGCCTGTGGGGCGCCGGCTTCCTTCCCGGCCGGCACCAGGGCGTGAAGTTCCGCAACACCGGCGACGCTGTGCTGTTCCTGTCGAACCCGCCCGGCGTGGACTCGGCCGCGCGCCGAGCCACGCTCGACCGGCTCGCGGCGCTCAACCGCCAGCACTTCGACGCCGTCGGCGACCCCGAGACGCAGGCCCGCATCGCCCAGTACGAGATGGCGTTCCGGATGCAGACGAGCGTGCCGGAGTTGCTCGACACGACGAAGGAGCCGCGGGCCGTGCTCGACGCCTACGGCCCCGACGTGAACCGCCCCGGCAGCTACGCCGCGAACTGCCTGCTGGCGCGCCGCCTGGCCGAGCGCGACGTGCGCTTCGTGCAACTGTTCCACATGGGCTGGGACCACCACGGCGGGCTGCCGGCCGCGATCCGAGGGCAGTGCCGCGACACCGACCAGCCCACGGCCGCGCTGCTGCGAGACCTGAAGCGGAAGGGGCTGCTCGACGACACGCTCGTGGTGTGGGGCGGCGAGTTCGGCCGCACCGTGTACAGCCAGGGGGCGCTCACCGCGACGGACTACGGCCGCGACCACCACCCGCGCTGCTACTCGGTGCTGATGGCCGGCGGCGGCGTCAAGCCGGGCGTGACGTTCGGCGCCACCGACGACTTCGGCTACAACGTGACCGAGAACCCGGTGAGCGTCCACGACCTGAACGCGACGATCCTGCACCAGCTTGGGGTGGACCACGAGAAGCTGACGTTCGCGCACCAGGGGCTGAACGCGAAGCTGACCGGCGTGGAGCCCGCGCGGGTGGTGCGCGAGGTGCTGGCCTGACGCGGCCCGACTCGTTGCTCCAGAGGGGCGGGCTACTCCCACACCAGCGTGTACCCGTAGCGCCGGCCCTTCTGGAACGCCACCGGGTTCAGCTCCAGGTCGCCGCCGGCCGCCCCGCCGGGTTGCAGCGAGTTGTCGTGCACCTCGACGCCGACGAACAGCCAGCCGTAGCCGCCCTCCCGGGTGCGGAACAGGAACAGCCCCGGCTCGGTGATCGCGTGCCGGCCGGCCTTCGCGTCGAAGGGCGCCAGCAGCGCCCCCGCCGGCCGCCCCGTGTCGAACCGCCCGTCGGCCTTCACCTCCGCCGCGAGCGTGCCGCGCCGCCCGACATCAACTTCCCACGCGGTCAGGCCCAGGCCGCGGATCACGTAGTGCGGCTCGTTCGCCGGGCCGTCCTCGGTGCACATCAGGTCGTACCCTTCAGCGGCGGCCCACGCGGCGATCGCGTCGAGCCGGTCGGGCCGCCCCGCGGCGGCGCGGAGGTGTGCGGGCATTGGCCCCTCGCGGCCGGTGTCCAGGTCTTTGAACACGGCCCCCGCCCCGGCCGCCCGCGCCGACTCCAGCACGCCGCCCGACCTCCCAGCACCCACCTTCGCCCGCGGCCCGTGCGGGAACTCGGCCGGCGGCGGCGGCAGGGCGGCGGCCGGCGGCGCCTTGTAGCCACTCGTCCGGTACGCGGCGTCGGCCACGAGGTCGCGGGAGTTCGCGTCCCACCACGCCGCCCACCGCGCGGCGCAGCGGTGGAACTGCTCGCGCTGCAGCGCCTGCTGCCGGGGCGACCCGCCCAGCGAGGCGAAGTTCAGTTCGGCCTCGCCGTGCGTCGTGCCGGTCAGTGCCTTCAGCGCCGACCGGAACTCGGTGAGCGGCCGGCCGAACGAGTAGTGGTCGCCGACCCTCACCTTGTCGTGGGCGTGCTCCTTCAGGAACGCGAACAGCTCCGGGTCGGCCGAGACGTTCCCGTAGTCGCTGGCGCCCGGCAGGCACGTCTTCGGCAGCGCGCGGATGAGTGCCGGCACCACCCGCTTGTCGCCGATGGCGCGGGCGGCGTAGCCGAGGCAGCGGAGCAGGAACGGGTCGGACGTGGCGTCGAGTTCCGCGACAACGTCGGGGACCGCGGCCGGCCCGAGGCGGATCAGGTCGCGGAGCACCGCGCCGCTGTCGTCTTCCAGGCACTCGCCGCCGCCCTTCGGCTTCAACTCGTGCAGCCGCTGGATCAGCTTGCGGGCGGCGGTCGCCTCGCGCTTCGCGGCCGGCGGGTCGGCCTTCGGCGCCGCCGCGGGCGGCTCGGCCTTCGGGGCCGCCTCGGGCGGCTGAACGGTGACGGCCGCGGCGCAGACGCCGGCGGCGAGCAGGACGGCCGCGACGACCTTGAATTTGGTGAGGAGCATGCCGCGCGTGACCTCGTTCGTGAGCGCCAGGACCGCGGCCGGGACCGCCCCGGCCGTCACCAGTGCCACCAAGTCTGCCGACACCGGTGCGGGAGCCAGCGCCGCCAGCGCCGCCGCGACGGCGACGCCGCGGCGCGCCAGCCGCGCGGCCAGCAGGGCGCGGCCGCGGGCCAGCCGCGTGGCGACGGTGCCCTGCGGCCACCCCAGCGCGACCGCCGCCTCGCGGATCGTTAGCCCTTCGAGCGTGCAGGCCACGATCGGCGTGCGGTACTTCGTGGGGAGCCGGCCCAACTCGTCGTCCACGACGGCCGCGGCGTCGCGCCAGCCGTCGGCGGGCGGGTGGTGCGGGGGGTCGGCGACGAGTTCGCACTCGCGCCGCCGGCCGATCCGCGCCCGCGCCCGGCGGGCCACGTTCGCGGCGACGCCGTACAGCCAGCTGCCGACGGCGGCCCGGTCGCGCAGCGCCCCGGCCTTGCGGGCGAGCACCAGGAACGTGGCCTGGAAGGCGTCCTCGGCGTCGTGCCCGCCGAGGGCGCGGCGGCACACGCCGAGCACCATCGGCCCGTGCCGGCGCACGAGCGCCTCGAACGCCGCCTCGTCGCGCTCGGCGGCGTAGCGGCGGACCAGGTCGGCGTCGGGCCGGTCCGCGCCGTCGCGGGCCGGCGGGAGCCGGCGGAGCACGTCGCGGAGTGGGGGGCCGGGCATCGGGCCGTCCGGGGTCGGTGTCCGCGGGGTACTCCCGCCTCAGGGGCGGGTTTATTCGGAATTCTCGCCCCGGCACCGGGCGGCGGCTCGTATCCTCCCGGCATGTCGAACGCCACCCTCGGCCTGCTCGTCGGCGGGCTCGTCCCCGCGGTCTGCTTCGGCCTGTCGGGGGCGGTGCAGAAGGGCGCCGCCGGCGGCATCGCCACCGGGCCGTACCTCGTCGTCATCGGGCTGGTCGTGGCCGCGGCCGGGGCGGCGGTGACGGCCGTCGAGCGGGACGCCACGGCGACGCCGGCCGGCGCCGGGTACGCGGCGCTGTTCGGGCTCTTGTGGGCGGCCGGCGTCGGGGCCATCGCCGTCGCCCTCGGCCGGTTCGAGGCCCGCATCAGCCAGCTGGTGCCGCTCTACAACATGAACACGCTCGTGGCCGTGGCCGTCGGCCTCGTCGCGCTCGGCGAGTGGCAGACGGTTCAGCCCGGCCGCCTGGCGCTGGCCGCCGCCCTGGTCGTCGCCGGCGGGGTGCTCGCGGCCACCGCCGGCCGGTAGCGTGGCGGCGCGGCCCGTCCACCAGACCCGGTGGACGCGCACGAACTGGTGGCCCTGTGCGCCCCGCGGCCGGTGTTCATCAGCGTGGGGTCGGCGACGGTGGAGGGGACGTGGGTGGACGCGCGGGGCATGTTCCTGGCGGGCGTCCACGCCGGGCCGGTGTACGAGCTGCTGGGCAAGCGCGGGCTGGGCACGGCCGAGTTCCCGCCTCAGGAGACGGCGCTCGTGGCCGGCGAGGTGGCGTTCCGCCAGCACGCCGGCGGCCACACCACCGGCCCTAACTGGCCGACGTTCCTCCGCTTCGCCGAGCGGTCCGTCGGCGGTCCGGGCCGGTAACGGGGTTACGGCAGCACGGTGCCGGCGGCCGGGGCGTCCTCGACGGCCAGCCGGTAGGTGAACGCGCCGAGCATTTCGCCCGGCCGCTCGTGGCAGCGGAGGCACTGCCGGCCGGCGTAGACGCCGCTCACCGCCCGCATCGCGCCGTCGGTCTTTTCCGCCTGCACCAGGTCGCCGCCGCCGCGGATCACCTCCAGCGCCCGCGTCTCGAACGCGTCCGGCCGCCGCGTCTTCACGTCTTTCTCCGTCTTCATCCCGCCGCCCGTCAGGTACACGACCGGCTCGGGGTTCTTCACAAGCCCCACCAGCTGCACGTCCTTCAGCGCCCACACCTTCTTCGGCGCCGGCGGCGGGAAGAACACGACGCCGCGCGCCGCGGCCTTGGCGAACGAGAAGTGCGCGGGCCGTTCGTCCTTCGCGTCCTTCGCGGCCTTCGCGTCCTTGACTGGAAGTAGAACCACCTCCGGAACCTGCCCGACCACGGTGCCGCCCGGCTGGTCGGCTGCCGACTTCGGCGGGCCGAGCACGTCCGTCAGCGGCGGCTCCATGCGGGCGAACCCGAACCCCGTCATGTCGATGAACTGCTTCACCGTGTGGCGGTGGAGGGCCGTCACGCCGGCGTGCTCCTGCTTCGTCAGGTTGTTGACGACGGGCTCGGGGGCGGCAGCGGCGGCGCCGCCGACGGACGCGGCGAGCGCGGCGAGAAGGGCGAGGCGGACGGGGGCGGTCATCGTCGGTACCTCCGGGGACGGGTGCGACGACGGTAGTATGCCGCGGGCCGGGCCGGCGGAACAAGCCTACCGGAGCTGGTCGTTACGCCGCGGTTACGTCGGCGGGCGCCGCCTCGCCCCGCGCACCGCCTCGGCGGTGAGCGGGTCGTCGGGCCAGCTGTGCTTCGGGTAGCGGCCGCGCAGCTCCTTCCGCACCAGCGGGTAGCCGTTCTTCCAGAAGCTCGCCAGGTCGTCCGTCACCTGCTGCGGGCGGTGGTTCGGCGCCAGGAGGTGGAGCAGCACCTTCACCCGCCCGCCGCCGACCCGCGGCGTTTCGGTGAGTCCGAACAGCTCCTGGATGCGCGCCGCCAGCACGGGCGGGCGGCCCTCCTCGTAGGCGAGTGCGATGTGGCTGCCGCTGGGCACTTCGAGCCGGTCCGGCGCCTCGCGGTCGAGCGCCCGCTGCTGGTCGAACGTGAGTTGCCCGCGCATCAGGTCGAGCCACGGCCCGGCGCGCAACTCGGCGAGCGAGCGGCGGCCGCGGGCCAGGTGTTCGAGCAACTCGCCGAGGTCGGCGGCGTCGAAGGCGGGGAGGTTCAGGTCGGGGAGCCAGCCGCGGAGGCAGCGGACGCGGGTGCGGAAGCGGCCGGCGTCCGACTCCGGATCGGGGAGCACCTTCGGCAGCCGGTCGCGGGCCGCGGCGGCGAGCACCCGCGCGGCGTCGGCCTCGTCCGCGATGTGGGCCTGAACGTCGTCGAGGATCAGGTCGTCGAAGCGCGTCCGCTTGCGGGCGGCGAGGCGCTCGGTTTGCTCGTCGAAGGTGACTTCGGTGCGGACGGTGAGGCCCTCGGCGGGGAGCCAGGCGCGGTCCACGCCGGACGCGAGTCGCACGAAGGCGTCGGCGCCGGCGGCGTCCACGTCGGCGCAGACGAACAGCTCGGGCTCGCGGACGCCGCTGGTGGGGGCGAGCTTCACGCCGCGGCCGCCGACGGTGACGGCCCGCGAGCTGCCCGGCTCGCGCCGCCGCGCCAGCCGGTCGGGGTAGGCGGCGAAGACGGCGCGCAGCACGACCTCGTCGCGGTCGGCGGCGGGCGGCTGTTCGCCGCGGCCCAGGAGGCGGGCGAACTGGTCGCGGGCTTCGAGCACGGCGAAGGCGCCGCCGCGGTGGAGCTGGCCGACGGGGCCGTCGAGCCGCTTCGTCCGCTCGAACGCCTCCAGCGCCTCGACCCGGTCGAGCACGTCGGAAACCGTGGGCGGCGCGACGCGCGTGGGCGGGCCGTCGGGCCGCACGAACGGGTCGCGCTCGGCGAGCAGCGCCGCCGCGAGCGCGGCGCGGCGCGGGTCGCCGAGGCGCTTCCCTTCCACCAGGAGGCGCCCGAGCCGCGGGTGGACGGGGAGCCGCGCCGCCTCGCGGCCCAGTTCGGTAAGCGCGTTAGGCCGGGGCGCAAGCCCCGTCGGGGTTGAGAACCCGACGGGGCTTGCCCCGGCCTAACGCGCTTCCGGGCGCCGCGTGCGGGAGTGACTAAGCCGAGTTGCTCCAGGAGGCGGTTCGCCTGCTCGATCGCCTCCGGCCGCGGGCGGTCGAGCCAGGGGAAGCTCGACACGTCGGTCTCGCCGAGGGCCAGCAGTTGTAGGGCGGCGCCGCACACGTCCACGCGGCGAATTTCCGGCTCCGTCTGCTCCGGCCGCGCGCGGTGGCCGGCCTCGTCCCACAGGCGCAGGCAGACGCCCGGCCGCGTCCGGCCCGCGCGGCCGGCACGCTGGTCGGCCGAGGCACGCGAGATCGGCACGAGCCGCAGCCGGTCCATGCCGACGGCCGGCTCGAACTCCAGCTGCCGGGCCGTGCCCGTGTCCACGACCGCGGCCACGCCCTCAACCGTCACCGACGTTTCGGCGACGTTCGTGGCCAGCACCACTTTGCGGCGGCCGAGTTGCTGCAGCGCGCGGTCCTGCTGCTCGGGCGGTAGGTCGCCGTGGAGCGGCAGCACTTCGACACCGAGCCCCGCGAGGTCGTCGGCCGTCTGGCGGATCTCGCGCAGGCCGGGGAGGAACGCGAGCACGTCGCCGTCGGTGAGGTGCAGCGCCTCGCGGACGCCCTCCGCGGCGGTGCGGCGCGGGCGGTACACGAGTTCGACCGGGAAGCTGCGGCCGGCGCTGTCCACGACGGGGGCGCCGCCGAGGTACGCGGCCACCGGGCCGGGGTCGATCGTCGCCGACATCACGACCGCGGCCAGGTCCGGCCGCACCGTCTCGCGGACGAGCTTGACCATGCCGAGGGCCAGGTCGGCGTCGAGGCCGCGCTCGTGGAACTCGTCGAACACGACGGCGCCGACGCCGTCGAGGAACGGGTCGTCGTGGAGGCGGCGGAGCAGCACGCCGGGGGTGACGACGAGGACGCGCGTGGTCGGCCCGGCGGCGCGGTCGAAGCGGACCTGGTAGCCGAAGCGGTCGCCGAGGGCGGAGCCGTGTTCGTGGGCCATGCGCCGCGCCGCGGCGCGGGCGGCGACGCGGCGCGGTTCGAGCATCACGACGGTGCCGGGAACCACGTCGAGCAGCGCCGGCGGGACGCGGGTCGTCTTGCCTGCGCCGGTGGGGGCGCGGAGGACTGCAGCGCGCGAGGCGCGGACGGCGGCGAGCAGTTCGGGGAGCGCGGCGTCGATCGGGAGCGGGTCGCGGGGCATCCGGGAAGTTTACGGCGGGCGGGCGGCGCGTTGACGCCCGCCCCGTGCCGGCTTACGCTCCCCTCACCGACCCGGAGGCCTGACATGTTCACCCGCCGCGCCCTCGCGCTCGCTGCCCTCGCCGTAGCCGTCGCGCTGCCCGCCCGCGGCGACGTGGTCCTGTACCGCAAGGCCGTCCCCTCCACGGTCCTGTTCCACTTCGAGTCCGACGGCTCCACGAGCGTCGGCAGCGGCGTCCTCGTGGACGCCGAGAAGAAGCTCGTCGTCACGGCCGCGCACGTCGTGGACGACGTGGTCCGCGAGGGGCGGTTCGACGTGAAGGTGGCGTTCCCGGTGAAGGGGAAGGACGGCCGCGTCGTGACCGACGCCGTGTTCTACGCCAAGCACCCCGAGGTGCGCGTGCCCGGCAAGGTGGTGTACCTCAACCGCGGCAAGGACCTGGCGCTCGTGCGGCTGGACCGGCTCCCGCCGGGCGCGACCGCGGTGCCGCTGGCGACCGAGAACCCCGACCCGGGCGAGCCGGTCCACGTCATCGGCAACAGCAACTTCTTCGAGGGCGGCACGTTCGGCTACTCGGAGGGGAAGGTCCGCAACGTCCACCACCACGACAAGGACGGCCGCGTCTTCTACTCCGTCACCCACCACGCCCCGAGCAACAAGGGGGACAGCGGCGGGGCGGTCCTCGCCTCCGACGGCAAGCTGCTCGCGATCATCTCGCAGGGAACGATCGGCGAGGGGAAGCGGCAGGTGGTGGACAACAGCGTCCACTTCACCGAGATCAAGCGGGCGCTCGAAGGGCTCCAGCAGCCGGGCGGCCGGCGGTTCGTGGTGCAGGGGGCGGTCGACACGCCGGGGTGGGACGAGTACTACTTCCCGGTCACGAAGGGCGCCCCGGTCACCCTCGACCTGAAGGGCGACGGCACCACCGACCTCGACCTGTACGCCGACGACGTGGACGGCCCGGGGCAGGACACCCGCAAGTTCGGCAAGAAGAGCAAGACGTTCGGCAAGCTGCTGGTCGAGGAGACGGGCGACTCGGACCAGGAGCGGAAGGGCTTCACGGCCGGGTGGAGCGGGTACGCCCGGGCGCAGGTGCAGAACGTCGGCGGCAAGAAGGGGACGAACATGTACACGCTCGCCGTGGACCGGTTCGGCCTGCGGAACGAGGGCGACCGGCTGGCCGTGCCGCTGACGCTGCTGCGGCGGATCGCGGCCAAGGGGGCGGACTCGTACCAGTTCCAGTACACGAAGGACGGCGGGAAGGCGCGTGTCAGCGTCCGCGGCGACGGCGACACGGAGTTGGCGCTGACGGTCGAGGGCCCCGACGGCCGGGTGGTGGCGCGGACGGCGTGCAAGGAGGAGCGCGTGGACCTGGTGTGGGTGCCGGCCGCCGACGGCGTGTACCGCGTGACCGTGAAGAACGGCGGCACGGTGTGGAACCGGTACTGCCTGACGACGGACTGACCGCACGCCCGGCGGGTCGGCGGCGTAGAACGATACACGCCCCCTCACCCGTACCCGGCGCTCCCATGCGTAACCGTCGCCTCCCCGTCGTCACCGGGTGCCTCGTCGCCGCCGTGCTCGCCGCCGTCGTCGCCGGGTGTTCCGGCGGCGGCTCGCCCGCGGTCGCGCCCGCGCCGCCGGAGGAGCCCGTCGGCCCGCCGCTGTTCGAGGACGTGACCGCCGCGAGTGGGGTGGCGTTCACTTACAAGAACGGCGAGGAGGCCGGCAACTTCGCCATCATCGAGTCGCTCGGCGGCGGCGCCGCGCTCCTCGACTACGACGGCGACGGCCTCCTCGACGTCTTCCTGCCGGGCGGCGGCCACTACCGCGACAAGGCCGTGCTCGGCCACCCGTGCAAGCTGTACCGCAACCTCGGCGGGTTCAAGTTCGAGGACGTGACGGCGAAGGCCGGCCTCGATCCGGTCAACTTCCAGTACAGCCACGGCGCGGCGGCCTTCGACTACGACCGCGACGGCCGGCCGGACCTGCTCGTGACCGGGTACAGCCGGCTCGTGCTGCTCCACAACGACGGCAACGGCCGCTTCACCGACGTGACCGCGAAGGCCGGGCTGACCGACAAGCTGTGGTCGGCGTCGGCCGGGTGGGGCGACCTGGACGGCGACGGGTTCCCCGAGGTCTACGTCACCCACTACGGCGACTGGGGCTTCGACACCAACCACCCCACCGACTGCACGTACGACGGCAAGACCCGCGACGTGTGCCAGCCGCGCCGCTTCAAGGCGCTGCCGCACACCCTGTACCGGAACAACGGCAACGGTACGTTCGCCGACATCAGCGCGACGCAGAATCTGCGTACCGACGGCAAGGGGCTCGGCGTCCTTGTCACCGACCTGAACAACGACGGCCGGCCGGACGTGTACGTGGCCAACGACACGGACGACAACTTCCTGTACGTGAACCGCGGCAAGGCGGGCGGCCCGGTGGACCTGAAGGAGGGCGGGCTGTTCAGCGGCATGGCCCGCGACGACCGCGGCATGGCCAACGGCAGCATGGGCCTCGACGCCGCCGACTTCAACCGTACCGGTCTGGCGTCGGTGGTGGTGACCAACTACGAGAACGAGTTGCCGGCGCTGTACCGCAACCGCAGCGTGGGCACGAAGGAGCAGTTCACCTACGACACGCTCCCGTCGGGGCTGGCGGTGGTGGGCGGCAGCTACGTCAGCTGGGGCACCGGGTTCTTCGACTACGACCTGGACGGGTGGGACGACTTGATGATCGTGAGCGGGCACGCCATCCGCTTCCCGACGAAGATCGACCGCCGGCAGACGCCGCTGCTGCTGCGGAACGAGGCGGGGAAGTTCAAGCCGGTGACGCGGCAGGGCGGGCCGTACTTCCGCTCGCCGCACAACGCCCGCGGCCTGGCCGTCGGGGACCTGGACAACGACGGCCGGCCGGACCTGGTGGTCAGCCACCTGAACGAGCCGGTTTCGGTGCTGCGGAACGTGGCGGGCGGCAAGAACTGGCTGGGGCTGGTGCTGGCCGGCGAGAAGAACCGCGACGTGGTCGGCGCCCGCGTGGTGGTGACGAGCGCCGGCGGCACGCAGACCAAGTTCGCGAAGGGCGGCGGCAGCTTCGCGTCCACGTGCGACCCGCGGTTGCTGGTCGGCCTGGGCGCCGACACCGCCGTGACCGGCGTGACGGTCCACTGGCCGTCGGGGAAGGCGCAGGAGTTTTCCGGCGTGACGCCCGGGGCGTACTGGGTGCTGACCGAGAACGGCGAGGCGAAGCGGCGCTGATCTGCCGCTCGCGGTCTAGCGGCGCTCGCGCCGCTACGCCGCGAGCGGATCACGCCGCCAGCGACTCGCGGAGGGCCGCCAGCGCCGCCCGCTCGATCTGCCGGGCCCGCTCGCGGGTCAGGCCGAACTGGCGGCCCACGTCTTCGAGCGTCATCGGCTCGCCGCCGTCGAGGCCGAACCGCAGCCGCAGCACCGCCGCCTCGCGCTCGTCGAGCTGGTCGAGGGAGCCGAGCGCCGCCCGCACCTCGTCGGCCGCGGCCAGCCGGTCCTGCGGGGCGGCGGCGTGCAGGTCCGCCAGCAGGGCGTTCGCGTCCTCCTCGCCGCCGGTCGCGCGGGCCGAACCCACGGCCTTCAGCGCCTTCGCCACCGCCCGCGCCTGGCCGCGCTTCAGCCCCAGTTCGGCGGCGATTTCGGTCGCCAGCGGCTCGCGGCCGAGCGCGTCCCGCAGTGCCGCCTCGGCACGCCGCCACTTCGGCAGCAGCACGCCCATGTACTGCGGCAGCCGCACGGCGTGGCCGTACTTGTTCAGCGCCACCCGCACCGCCTGCCGCACCCAGAACGCGGCGTACGTGCTGAACCGGGTGCCGGCGGCGGGGTCGAACCCCTCCACGGCCCGCAGCAGGCCGACGTTCCCCTCGGCGATCAGGTCTTCGAGCGGCAGCCCGCGGCCGCCGTACTGGCGGGCGATGCTGACCACCAGCCGCAGGTTGGCGCGGGCGAGCTGGTCGCGGGCCTCCACGTCCCCGGTGGCGATGCGGCCGGCCAACTCGCGTTCCTGGGCGGCGGTCAGCAGCGGGGTGCGGTCGATCTCGGTGAGGTAGCTGGCGAAGGGGTCGCGGCTCACGGCGGGCCTCGCGGGATAACGGCGCCCCGGCGGGCCGTGGTGCGGCCCGTGGCGGCGGCGGTGTGGGGGTGGTTCAGACCCGGCGGGAGGGCGGGTTGACGCGGGTAACGTGGGACACGAAACGGCGGCGGTCAAACGGAAAAATCGACACGATCGGTTCCGCCCGGAAACCCCGGCGTTTCGGAACGGTGTCAGGCGTGGTAGGCGGGTTAACAACCCGGGTGGGGCCGGAGTTCGCGCCGACCGGGTCGTGGCGCACCCGCCGCACCCGGGATGACCAGCTGGGGCCGTATCATACCCCGCATGTCCGCCCCCGTACTCGCCGCCGCCGGCGTCCGCAAGGCCCACGGCGGCACCCTCGCCCTCGACGGCGTCTCGCTCGCCGTCGGCGAGGGCGAGGTGTTCGGCCTCCTCGGCCCGAACGGCGCCGGCAAGACCACCCTCATCTCGATCCTCGCCGGCCTCAGCCCCGCCGACGCCGGCACCGTCGCGCTGTTCGGCCGGCCGTTCACCCCCGCCGACCGCGACCGCCGCCGCCTCGTCGGCATCGGCACGCAAGACCTGAGCATCTACCCCGACCTGACGGCGCGCGAGAACCTGAGGTTCTTCGGCAAGCTGTACGGCCTCCGCGGCGCGGAACTGGCCGGGCGCGTGACCGAATTGCTCGCCGCCGTCGGCCTCGCCGACCGCGCCGACGACCGCGCCGGCACCTTCTCCGGCGGCATGAAGCGGCGGCTGAACCTGGCGGCGGCGGTCGTCCACCGGCCGCGGGTGCTGTTCCTGGACGAGCCGACGACGGGCGTGGACCCGCAGAGCCGCAACCACATCTTCGAGCAGGTGAAGGCGCTGAGCGCCGGTGGCATGACGGTGCTGTACACGAGCCACTACCTGGAAGAAGTTCAGGCGCTGTGCCCGCGCATCGCCGTGCTCGACCACGGCCGGGTGAAGGCGTGCGACACGCTGACGAACCTGCTGCGCCGGCTGGAGACAACGCTGCGACTCGGCGTGTCGGCGCCGGCCGGGTTCGCCGAGCGGCTGGCGGCGCTGCCGGGCGTGCGCTCCGTAGCGCCGACGGCAGGCGGCTTCGAGCTGGTGGTGGACGAGGCGGCGCCGGCGCTGGCCCGCGCCGCGGCGGCCTGCGCCGCGGCCGGCGTCGAGCTGACGGCGGTCACGGCGACGGAGCCGACGCTGGAGCGCGTGTTCCTGGAACTGACCGGGCACGCGCTGCGGGACTGACCGCCGCGGCCCCCCGGCCTCACTCCCGCCGCACCCGGGCGGCGTCGGCCGTCGTCATCGACCCGTAGCCCTCCGGCCACCGCGACTCGACCTCCACCGCCCCCACGTAGTCGTCGGGAATCCACTCCCGCCGCCAGTCGCCGGCCTTGGCGCCGGCGCGGTCCACATACACGCGCACCAGGTACTTCCCCGCCGGCAACGCCGCCTTCCCCGCGGCCCACGCCTTCGCCCGCTCCGATCCCGGCGCCGCCAGCAGCGTCAGCGTGTGCTGCCACAGCTTTCCCTTGCCCCACACCACGCGATCGGAAGTCGCCACCGGCGCCGCCTCCCACGTCTTCGCCGCCGCGTCCCAGGCGTACACGTCGGCTTGCAGTAGCTTGTGACCCCATTCCGGCGGCGTGTTCGTGAGCTTCAGCCACGCCTCGGAGCCGAACTTCCGTACGCCCTCCGCCCGCGGCACGTCGGCCGCCTTCGCGTACTTCCCGGCGCGGACCGCAGCCGCGTCCTCGATCCAGCCGCGGAAGGCGCGGTAGCCCTGGTCGCCCGTCACGAACTTGATGCCGCCGCCGTGCTTCACCGCCCCCAGCGGCTTCCGCAGCAGCAGGCTGTTCTCGGGGTTCGTGAAGTCGATCAGCCCGCTCCCCAGCAGGTAGTTCATGGTCGCTTCGGGGCCGCCGCGCTTGAACCACGCCACGCGCTCGCCGTGCTCCTTCACGTGCTTGTCGCACGCCGGCGTCCCTTCCGTGTGGCAGTTCATGCAGCGGAACCGCATCGCCCACACGTTCGACGCGAACGACTCGGCCACGCGGTCGGCGCGGGCGTGCCGCACCACCTCGACCGGCTTCAGCGCCAGCGCCGGCGCCCTGGCCTTCGCGGTCTTCAGCTGCGGGTCGTCGGCGCAGGCCTTGATCCACGCGGAGAACGCGGCGTACTCCGCGTCGCGGACGCCGGCCGGGATGAGCTTCGCCCCGGGGTCGGCCTTGCCGCGGCCGATCAGCTTGAGGATGCGCGAGTCGTCGGGCCGCTCCAGGTCGATGAGCCCCTGGTCGCGGAGCGCGAGGAAGGTGTCGCGCGAGCTCGGGAGGATGTAGTCCTTCAGGTCCACGGCCGCGAGGTGGCACTGCACGCAGCTGCTCGGGTTCGGCGACTTGAAGATGGGCAGCAGCCGCTGCTCGAAGACCTTGACGGGATCGTCGGCGCGGGCGGCCGGGGACGCGGCGGCGAGCACGGCAAGCGCGACGAGCGGGCGCATCGGGCACCTCGGGGGAGGGCGGGCGGGTACGACGCTGCATGTTACCCGAGGCGCGGCCGCACGACCCGTCGCCGGCTGGGGCGTAAACCGAGCCCATGTCCGACCCGTGGTTCCACCCTCGCACGGCCTACGTCCACGTCCCGTTCTGCGCCCACCACTGCGGCTACTGCGACTTCGCCGTTGCCACCGGCAGCGACCACTTGATCGAGCTTTATCTGGAAGCCCTGGCCGTCGAGCTGGCCGGCCTCGGCGAGCCGTTCCCCGTCGAGATGCGGTTTATCGGCGGCGGCACGCCCACGCACCTGACCGTCGACCAGCTCGCGCGCCTGCTCGCGCTACTGAACCGCTGGCTCCCCGCGCCGCCGGGCAGCGAGTTCAGCGTCGAGGCGAACCCGGAGACGTTCACCGCCGAGAAGGCCGCCGCGCTCGCGGCCGGCGGCGTGACGCGGGTCAGCCTCGGGGTGCAGTCGTTCCGCCCCGGGTCGCTCGCGGCGCTCGAACGCCGCCACACCCCGGAGCAAGTGCCGCGGGCCGTGGACGCCATCCGCGGGCGCGGCCTGGCGCTGTCGCTCGACCTGATCTTCGCCGCCCCCGGCAGCACGCCCGCCGACTGGGCCGCCGACCTGGACGCCGCCCTCGCGTTCGCGCCGGACCACGTGAGCACGTACGGCCTGACCTACGAGACGGGGACGCGGCTGTGGAAGGCTCGGCGCCGCGGCGCGGTGCCGGCCGTGCCCGAGGACGCCGAGCTGGCGATGTACGAGCACGCCATCGACCGCCTGACCGCGGCCGGGTTCGAGCACTACGAGGTGTCGAACTTCGCGCGGCCGGGGCGGCGCTGCCGGCACAACGAGCGGTACTGGGCGAACGAGGCGTACCACGGCTTCGGCACCGGCGCGGCACGCTACGTGGCCGGCCGGCGGGAGCTGAACGTGCGCGACACGGCGCTGTACGTGCGCCGCGTCCTCGCCGGCGAGTCGCCCACGTTCCAGAGCGAGGAGCTGCCGCCTCGCGACCGCGCGTTCGAGACGCTGGCGACGCAACTGCGCCGCGCCGACGGCATCCGGCGCGGCCGCTTCCGCGAGCAGACGGGCTTCGCGCTGGACGAGCTCGTCGGGGCGCGTGTGGCGGCGCTGGTGGCGGCGGGGCTGCTCGCAGACGACGGCGCCGCGGTGACGCTCACGCGCCGCGGCCTCTGCGTCGCGGACGGAGTGGTCGAGGACTTGCTGAAGGCGAACGCGGCCGGGTAGAGACGGGTCGGTTCCGATCCCTGCACCCCGGCTCGCGTCGAATCACCGTTCCGTACAACGCTTAACGGTCGGCGACGAACTCGACGTAGCCGAGATGCATCTCGTTGAACGTCTGCGGGCCCCACCGCACCGGCACCGTCGGGTCGGGGTTGGCGGGGTTGCCGCGGCTGTTGTCGTACCACGCGGTGTACTTCAGCTGCGTCACCGCCGGCACCGGCACCGGCTCCGCGTAGCGGTATTCGAGCTGCCAGTTGAAGTCGTACCGCGGCACCTCCAGCAGCGTCCGCGACGGGGCGCCGCCCTCGCCCGGCAACTCGAACTTCATCGCCTTGCCGCGGACGTGGGCGTGCGGGAAGAATGCCAGAATCCGGGCCGGGTTGTACCACGACGGCTGGAGTAGCCGCGGCGGCAGGAACTTCGCGTCCGACTCGATCTTGTAGTTCGGGTCGCCCGGCGGGATCTCGAACCGGCCGTTCACCAGCGCCGCCACCCGCGCCTCGTGCCGCGGCGGCGCCTTCGCGAACACCAGCCCGATGCGGGTGCGGTCCTCCGTCGCGGTGCCGTTCGGCGTGTAGTGGAGCTGGAACCGCAGGGCCGCCTCCTTGGACAGCTTCTTGGCGTACCCCTCGGGGTACACCAGCGCCACGGCCCCGGGAGCATAGGCGGCGAAGAAGCCGTCGCCCTCGCCGCGGCTCGGGTCGCCCGGCTTCGCGGCGAACACCAGGACGTGGTGCGTCACCTGCCGCGCCGTCGGCTGCACCTCCAGCGCGGCGATCCACTTGTCCTCGGTGAACCCGGTGGGGACCATGACGTTCACGTAGGGCATCACGCCCTCGGCCTTGATCGGCACGGCGCGGGGCAGCTCGAAAATGACATCGGGTTTGCCGATCGACCAGCCGGTCTCGTAGGTGCGCGGCCGCGGGGCGTCGGCCGGGTTCCCCTTCGGGCGGTCGCCGTCGAGCCAGGCCAGCAGGTCGGCGCGGTCGGCGGGCGTGAGCGAGCGGTCGTTCATCCACGGCGTGTGCTCGCCGGCGGCCGGCGCGGCGGCGTACCACGGCGGCATCACCTTGTCGGCCACGACCCGCTTCACGGCGCCGCGGCGGGCCGATAGCGCCTCGTAGGTGTCAAGGACGAACGGGCCGGTGCCGCCGGCCCGGTGGCACTCGACGCAGTTTTGCTGCACGATCCGCTCGACCCGGGCGTGGTACGTCAGCGGCGTCGGGCGGCGGCCGGGGCGAAATCTCGCAGCCGGGGCGGTGGTGGCGGCCACCTTCGGCTGGCGGCCGGCGAGAGGTGGTCGAGGGCGGCGGCGAGGTAGTTGTAGCGCGGCGCGTCGAGGCCGTAGCCGAGGCCGTACTGGTCGCTGACGGCGCGCGGTACACGACCGTGCGGGCCGGGTCGAGCACGACCACTTCCGTGGTGCTGGTGGCGCCGACGGCGGCCGCGAACTTCTCGTCCGTCAGCGGGTTCACGAACAGGAAGGCGACGTTCCTCGCGGCGTACTCCTTCTCCAGCCGCGCGAGAACTGGCGCGAACTCTGGCACAGCGGGCAGCCGGGGTCGGTCATGGCCACGACGAGGTACGCCTTGTCGCGGAAGTCCGAGAGCTTGCCGGTCTTGCCGGCACGGTCGGTGAACGGCGCGTCGACGACGAGGACGCCGACGCGGTGGTCGGCGGCGCGGCGGACCTTCGGGGCGGTCTTCAGGTCGGCCGCGGCGGGGCGGGGGCGGCTGCGGGCGGTGGAGTGACGGGTTTGGCGGTGGGGTCGGCGCCGCCCTTGCCGGAGCCGTCGCGGAACGGGTTGCGGCGGCTCGTCGACCGGGGCGGCGGCGACGAGGGCGACGGTGAGCAACAGAGCGGCGACGCGCATGGACCGGTTCCGTGGTTCGTGGGCAGGTATTGTACCCGTGGGAGAGGGGAGGGGTTTCAGACGCCTCGGGGGCAAGAGTTTAGCCAGGATAACAGGATGAACGGGATACCGAGCCAAGACTGTGTTCGACTCGGTATCCCGTTCATCCTGTCCATTTTCATTCGCTTGAATCAGGCCAGCACCTCGCGCACCACGGTGCCCTTCACGTCGGTCAACCGCATGTCGCGGCCGGCGTGGCGGAACGTCAGCTTCTCGTGGTCGAGGCCGAGCAGGTGCAGGATCGTCGCGTGCCAGTCGTGGACGTGGACCTTGCCCGTCACCGCCTCGAAGCCGTAGTCGTCGGTGGCGCCGTGGCGCAGCCCGCCCTTCACGCCGCCGCCGGCCATCCACATGCTGTAGCCCTTGTTGTTGTGGTCGCGGCCGTTGGCGCCCTGCGCCGCCGGGGTGCGGCCGAACTCGCCGCCCCACATCACCAGCGTGTCGTCCAGCAGGCCGCGGCGCTTCAGGTCGGTCAGCAGCGCGGCGGCCGGCTGGTCCACGGCGGCGCAGTTCCGCTCCAGCGACTCCTTCAGGTTGACGTGGTGGTCCCAGCCGCCGAGATTCACCTCGACGAAGCGCACGCCGGCCTCCACGAGTCGTCGGGCCGAGAGGCAGGCCCGGCCGAAGCTGTCGCCGCCGCCCGGGCCGAAGCCGCCGCCCAGCCCGGCCCCGCCGCCGCGACCGGCGCCGATGCCGTACAGCGCCTGCGTCTCGCGCGTCTCCTGGCTCAGGTCCATCACCTTCGGCATCTCGGCCTGCATGCGGAACGCCAGCTCGTAGGAGCCGATCAGGCCGTCGATCGCGGCGCGTCGCCGCCGCGGCTCCGCCTCGGAGCGGTTCAACTGCTGGAGGAAGTCGAGCGTTGCCGCTGGGCGGTGACGGAGCGACGCGGGTTCGACAGGTTGGCGATCTGGCCCGAGCGGTCAACCGCGTGCCCTGGAACGCGGCGGGGAGGAACGAACTGCCGTAGTTGGCGGGGCCGCTGTTGTTGCTCGGCGGCGAGATGCTGACGAAGCCGGGGAGGTTGGCGTTCTCGGTGCCAAGGCCGTAGAGCACCCACGCGCCGAGGCTCGGCGCGGGAACTGGAAGTGCCGCAGTGCATTGCAGGAACGCCTGCGGGTGCGCCGGCAGGTCGGTGTGCATGCCGTTGAGCAGGCACAGGTCGTCGGCGCGGCTGGCCAGTTCGGGGAACAGGTCGCTGATCCACTGGCCGCTCTGGCCGCGCTGCCGGAACGCCGCCGTGGGGCCGAGCGGAATGGCGCCGGCGAACCGGCCGCGGTTGGCCGGCTTGCCGGTGTCGGCGACGAGCTTCGGCTTGTAGTCGAACGTGTCGACGTGGCTGGAGCCGTCCATGCACAGGAAGATGACGCGCTTGGCCTTCGGGGCGAAGTGCGGCCGCTTCGGCGCGGCGGGTTGGAGTCGGCGGCGGCTCCTGGGCGTTCGCCAGCGCCGAGAACGCGAGGTAGCCGAACCCGGACGCGTCGATTGCAGCAGTTCGCGCGCGAGAACATGGGTGGGGTCCGGTTGGGGTGGGCAGAAACCAGTTAACCACAGAGTCACAGAGAGCACAGAGGAAGGCAGAAAGCCGAGAGAGAAGCAAGGTTCGGAATCAAAGTCCGTGCTTCCTCTGCCTTTTGTCTTCCCTCTGTGCTCTCTGTGACTCTGTGGTTTAGTCTCCGTCTACATCACTTCCGATATTGGAACTCGGCGCTCGCCAGCAGCGCCTGCATCAGCGCCGACCACGTCTCGCGCTCCGAGCGCGGCCCGCGGCCGCCGCTGCGGTACTGCTCCACGAACCGCGTCGCGGTCGTCAGCTCGGCGTCCGTCGGCGTGCGCGAATACGCGATCTGGTACGCCGCACGGATCCGCTCGCTGTCGGCCGTGGTGCCCTTCAGCACGCGCTCGGCGGCATAGTCCGCCACCCGCATGGCGAACGGGCTGTTCAGCATGAACAAGCCCTGTGCCGGTACCGTCGTCGTCGGCCGCTCCGACACCACGAGGCTCGGGTCGGCGCCGTCGAACAGTTCGAGAGCCTCCGGCAGGTTGTCGCGGATCACCGGCAGGTACACGGAACGCCGGTTGTCGCGCGGGTCGTTCGGCCCCGGGCCGGCGCCCAGGCCGCCGAGCCGCGGCCGGTTCGACGGCCCCTCGCCGGCCTGCGCCACCGCCGAGCCGACCGGCGGGGTCAGGTTCAGGAGCCCGCTCGCGGCGAGCATCGAGTCGCGCAGCGCCTCGGCGTCGAGCCGGCGCGGGCTCATCCGCCACACCAGCGCGTTGTCCGGGTCGGCCTCGGCGTTCTTCGGGTCCGTCCGGCTGTCCAGCTGGTAGGCGCGGCTCAGCACGATGCGGCGGATCAGCTTCTTCACGCTCCAGCCGTCGTCCATGAAGGACACCGCGAGCGTGTCCAGCAACGCCGGGTTCGTCGGCGCGCGGCCGGCGGCGCCGAAGTTGTCGGGCGTCGGCACGAGCCCCTGGCCGAACAGGTTCAGCCAGACGCGGTTCACCATCACGCGCGCCGTCAGCGGGTTATCCTTCGACGCCACCCACTCGGCCAGTTCCTTGCGGCCGCTGCCGCTGCGGATCGGCTTCGGGCTCGGCGTCAGCACCTGGAGGAAGCCGCGCGGGATCACCTCGCCCGGCTTGTCCACCTCGCCGCGGACGTACAGCGGGCTGTCGGCGACGGTGCGGCTGCCGAACAGGCCCGGCCCGAAGCCGCCCTTCATCCCCTTCGGCTGCGGGCCGAACGGCCCCTGCCCGAACCCGCCGCCGAAGCCGGCCGGCTTCTCGCGGGCGCCCATCGCCAGCAGCTTCGGGGCGCCGTCGGCGTCGAACGAGTCGAGCTTCGACTTGTTCAGGGCGATCTGCGCGGCGTTGAAGATGTTGTTGACCGGCTCCTTCGTGTCCTTCATCTTCTGCGTGAAATCGGCGATGGTCTTCTCCGCGGCGGCGCGGCCGGCGCCGCTGAGCGGCTCCACGGCCGCCGGCTGGCCGCACCCCTTCGGCAGCTCGATCAGCGCGCTGGGCCGCTGGCTCTGCACGAACCGCACGGTGCCGTAGCACGTCTCGGTGCTGCGGAAGATGCCGGCGAGGGCGTAGTAGTCGCGCTGCGGGATGGGGTCGAACTTGTGGTCGTGGCAGCGGGCGCACGCCGCGGTGATGCCGAGGAACGCCTGCGTCGTCACGTCGATCTGCTCGTCGGCCACGTCGAGCTCGTACTGCAGGCCGTTCCGCTCGTTGAGCGCCTTCGGGCCGATGGCGAGGAACCCGGTGGCGATCAGCCGCTCGGCCTGCACCTTCGGGTCGGCGGAGGGGAACAGGTCGCCGGCGATCTGCTCCTTCACGAACTGGTCGTAGGGCTTGTCGGCGTTGAACGCGGCGATGACGTAGTCACGGTACCGCCAGGCGTGCGGGAAGTTGAAGTTGGCCGTCTTGCCGCTCGTTTCGGCGAAGCGGGCCACGTCCAGCCAGTGCCGGCCCCAGCGCTCGCCGAACCGCGGCGACGCCAGGAGCCGGTCCACCACCTTCTCGAACGCCCTGGCGTCGGGGTCGGCGGCGAACGCCTCCACCTCCTCGGCCGTCGGCGGGAGGCCGGTCAGGTCGAGGTAGACGCGGCGGACCAGGGTGCGGCGGTCGGCGTCGCCGACGGGGTGCAACCCCTTCGCTTCGAGCGCCGCGAGGAGGAAGCGGTCCACGTCGGTACGCGGCCACGCGGCGTCCTTCACGACCGGGGCGAGGTGCTTCCGTGGCGGCTGGAACGACCAGAACTGCCGGCCCTTCACCACGTCGATCTCCTGGCGCACCACCTTCTGCCCGTCGCGCGGGTCGGGGGCGCCCATCTTCACCCACGCCTCCAGGTCGGCGATCACGCTGTCCGGCAGCTTCCCCTTCGGCGGCATCGCCGTGGCCTGGTCCGTCGAGCGAATCGCCTTCACCAGCAGGCTGCGCTCGGGGCTGCCGGGCACGAGCGCGGGGCCGCTGTCGCCTCCCGCTCGGGTGCCGGCGCGGGTGTCGAGGGCGAGCCCGCCGCGGAGCTTGTCGGCCTTTTCCGAGTGGCACTTGTAGCAGTGCTCGACGAGGGCCGGCCGCACCTTCTTCTCGAAGAACGCCAGCTGCTCCGCGGTCGGGGCGTCGTTGAACCCGGCGCCGGCGGGTGGCGCCTTCTCCGGCGCCTTCTCGCCCTTGGGCAGGAAGCCCTTCGCCTTCTCGCCGAGTACCTTGAGCTCGTCGGCCGTCAGGAAGCCGTCCATGTTGGCGTCGAGCTTCGAGAACACGGCCTTGCCGAGGCCCGGGTTGTCCTTGCCTTTCGGCGACTTGGCGAAGGCCTTGAGGAAGTCGTCTTGCGACAACTTGCCGTCTTTGGCGGCCTTGGCGAGCTTCAGGATCGGGTTCGGCTCGGGCTGTCCGCCGGCGACGCCGACCAGCCCGACGGCGGCGGCGAACAGGGCGGCGACCTTGGCGGTGCGGATCACGGCTACCCCCGGCGGTGGGCAGGGTTCGACTGCCTTATTTAACTCCAAAACGGCGGGCGGGTTTCACCGGCGACCGATTCTCACGGCCGCTTCACATCGCCCGCCGCGAATGCGGCCGGCCCTTACAATCCTCCCCATGAGTCACGCCGCCGTGTTCGTGCTGCTGGCCGCGGGAGCCGGGGCCTGCATCGCCCTCCAGGCGTCGGCCAACGGCAACTTCCGCCGCAACATCGACAGCCCGCTGTTCGCCGCGTTCTTCTCGATCTGCGGCACCATCCTCACGGCCGCCGCCGCGATGCTGCTGATCCGGCCGGCGGTGCCGTCGGCCGAGGCGCTGCGGCAGACGCCGTGGTGGAACTGGATCGGCGGCCCGCTCGGGGCGCTGATCGTGCTGGCCGGCGCGACTCTCGTGTCGGAACTGGGCGCGGCGCTGTTCATCGCGTCGGTGGTGGCGGGGCAACTGCTGTGCTCGCTGCTCCTGGACCACTTCGCGCTGCTGGGGCTGCCCGAACAGGCGCTCACCCCTGGCCGGGTGCTCGGGGCCGTGCTGGTGGTGGGTGGCGTGGTGTGCATGAAGTACCTGTGACCCGCCGCGGGCGGCGGAAGGTGATAAAACCTCCCCCATGAACCCGATCGACAGCCTCTTCCGCCGCCTCCGGGCCGAGAACCGGCGGGCGTTCATGCCGTTCGTCACCGCCGGCGACCCCGACCTCGCCTTCACCCGCGAACTCCTCCCGGCCGTCGCGGAAAGCGGCGCCGACCTCGCCGAAGTCGGCTTCCCGTTCTCCGACCCCATCGCCGACGGGCCGGTCATCCAGGCCTCGTACACCCGCGCCCTCACGCCCGGTCTGAAGCTCGACGACGTGTTCGCCGCCACCGCCGCCGTCGCCGCCCGGCCGGGGTGGACGATGCCGATGGTGGCGATGGCGTCGTACTCGCTCGTCTACAAGCGCGGGCCGGACGCCTTCATGACCGCCGCCCTGGCCGCCGGGCTCAGCGGCGCCGTCGTGCCGGACCTGCCCGTCGAGGAGGCGGAGGACCTGTCGAAGCTGGCCGCCGACCGCGACTTCAAGCTGATCCTGCTCGTGACGCCGACCACCTCGCCGGCGCGGGCCGAGAAGGTGGTCAAGGCGTGCGGCGGGTTCGTGTACGTGGTGAGTGTCGTGGGCATCACCGGGGCGCGCGACCGGCTGCCGGTGCAGATCGGCGACATGCTCGCCCGGCTGCGGACGATGACCGACCTGCCGCTGTGCGTCGGCTTCGGGGTGAGCCGGCCGGAGCACGTCCGCGAGCTGAAGGACGTGGCCGACGGGGTGATCGTCGGCAGCGCGCTGGTGAAGAAGCTGGAGGCCGCCGCCGGCGACCGGTCGAAGGCGCTGGCCGACGTGCGGGCGCTGGTCCGCGAGCTGAGCGGGGCGCTGGAGTAAGCCGCTTCGCGGCGACGCACCCGTTGCGGTCGCCGCGAGCGGCGGAACCCTTACCACCGGTACGTGTACTGCAGGTAGAACAGCTCCGGGTCGGCGCCCCGGGCCGCGCCCGCGGCGCCGGTGCCCGCGGTGTTGCGGATGAAGTCGCCGGCGAACAGCCGCGAGTAGC
The DNA here is from genome assembly GCA_046350095.1 of Gemmataceae bacterium. Taxonomy (GTDB): domain Bacteria; phylum Planctomycetota; class Planctomycetia; order Gemmatales; family Gemmataceae; genus Urbifossiella. The sequence goes on along the minus strand of JAXMBA010000003.1, from coordinate 309,780 downwards.
CCACCAGCACGTCCGAGTGCTTCGTCAGGTGGGCGTTCACCCGCAGGTCGATCGCGTTCCCCACGTCGTTCCCGGCGCGGCCGGTGCGGTCCTGCCGCAGCACGGCGCCGGTCGGGGCGTACAGGGCGTCCTTGTCCGAGTCGAGCCGCAGGACGTGGTACTGGGCGATGCACGTCAGCCACTTCTCGGGGAACAGCACCGCCTGCGCGAACACGTCGTTGATGTTCTGCCGGCCCACCACGTCGGTGAACGCGAAGTAGTAGTGGCCGAACGGGAACAGGGGGTTGAAGGTCCGCCGGGTGCCGCCCGCCTGCGGGTCCGGGTCGCCGCTGGCGTAGTCGTAGCCCAGCCACACCTGCGGCTCCCACGGCGCGTCCTTGAAGTGGTAGCCGCCGCTCACCGCCGCCGACCGGGCGATGATCGACTGGTTCGCGTAGCTGCCGAACTGGAACGCCCCCTCCGCGTCCCACAGCCAGTTGTTCTTCGTGCCCACGAACCGCGTGCCCGTCGTGTTCACGTTCTGCCCGCCGACGGCCCCGTACCGCCCGCGGGCGGTGCGGTTCGTGTTGTCGAGGTTCAGGTAGTACAGGTCGAGGTTGATCCCGGCGGCCGGGCGGTAGGTGAAGTACGCGCCGCTGAACACCTGGTTGTTGTCCACCGAGTCGAACCGGTTCGCCTGCGGCGGCACCACGGGCTGGGTCACGAACAGGTCGAAGTCCCACTTCTCGGTGCGGGTGAAGAGCTTGACGCCCTGGAACGTGCGGCGGGTGTTCACCCACTCCAGCGGGCTGACGAGCCGCTGCGAGCCGTAGATGAGTTCCTGCCTGCCGACGCGGACGTAGACGGGGTTGTCCTTCTCGCCGAACTGCGCGACCCTGGCGTCGACGAACAGGTTGAGGATGTCGCCGCGGTCGGCGTCGGTGGCCAGCGGCGGGACGCTGCGGCGGGTGTAGTCGGCGTAGAGGAACTCGCCGTAGACCCGCAGCCAGTCCTCGACCCACAGGTCGGCGTAGGTGCGGTTGCGGTACAGGTCGTAGTTGTCCACCTGGCCGGCGAGGCGGTTGTTGCTGTTCACCTCCTGCATGAGCCGGTAGCGGAGGTCGCCGCCGACGGTGAGCGTGACGCCGTCGCACACCGGCATCCACTTCAGCGGGTCGGCGTAGTCGTGCTCGGTGTTCTGGGGGTTCTTCAGGTACGACCAGTTCACGTCGAAGTTGGGCTGCTGGATGAGCCCGAACCGCGGGTACGGGTACTTCGCCGCCGCCTTGGTCGGCTCGCCGCGGAGCTGGTCGATCGCCGAGTAGTAGCCGCAGCCCGTCGGCGGGACGATGAACACGGCGGGCCGCGGCACCGGCGTCACCCACTTCGGGCCGGTCGGGGTCGGCGGCGGGGTGGGGGCCGCGGGTGCAGCCGGACCCGCGGCCGGCGGGGCGCCCTTGGGGCCGGCTTCCTCCTCGCCGGCCTGCGGCACCTCGGGGAGCGTGACGACCGGCGGCAGATCGGCGGGCGGCTGCGCCGCGGCCGGGCCGGCGGCCAGGGCGACGCCGGCGACGGCGGCGCGCAGGTAGCGAAGGGCGTGGCGCATGGGTTGTTCCTGGGGCGCCGCCGGGAGGGGTCGGTCGGGCTGACGGGGTTATCGGCGGGGTCCGTGGGGAACCACGCGGGAGGAATCGTGCGAGTCGTACCGGCTGCCGGCGGTGGGCAGAATCACCAGCAAGGTTTACGCAGCTTCACGGGGCGAATTGGGATTCCCACGGGCGTGCCTCATCACCGGGCACGCGTGCGGCGCGGGAGGGCGAGCCGGTCAGACGGCCGTCAGCGCCGCCTGCCACACCGCGTGCGCAACCTCCGGGTGGCAGATGTCGCTGTGCGCGCCGGACACCCCGGAGCCGTTGCAGATGACCTCGCTGCCCTCCAGGTTGTACACGCCGCCCGGGGTGAAGGCGTAGTCGCGGTCGGGCTTCACGAGCGACAGGTCGGTCGCCGTCACCCCGGGGCCGCGGACGCCGTGGGTGCCGATCGCGCCGTACTTCGGCAACTCGCCCGGCGCCGCGAACGCGACCTGCCGCGCCACCCCGGCGCCCAGCGGGTACCACTTCCCGGTCGCGGTGTCGAACGCCGACTGCGTCGCCACGACCGGCCCGCGCACGCGGCCGTCGGCGATCACCTGGCGGAAGTAGCCGCGCTGGCCCGGCACGCCGGGGATGTCGTCGCAGAACGACCACAGCGACAGCGCCCCTTGCAGCAGCGACAGCGACTCCACCGGCCGCGCCACCCGGCCGCGGCCGCGGGGGCCGCCGAGCGTCGCCGCCATGACGATACACCCGAAGCTGTGGCCGACGAGGTGGAAGCGCAGGTGCCGCGGCGCCGCCTGCATCATCTTCGCCAGCAGCTTCGACCCGGCCGATTCGCCGAAGGCCCGGGCGCGGTCCTTCATGCGCCAGAACGACAGCGTCCGCAGCACGCCGAGCACGCCGAGCACGCCGCCGCCGCCGCCGAACAGGCCGAAGCTCGGCGCGTCCTCCTTGAGAGATTCGTAAATCCCCTGCGGGTCGAAGCCGCTGCGGTCGGCCGCGGGCGTGATTCCCGCGGCGCCGAGGTCGGCCTCCCAGTTCAGCTCGCGGTACGCCTGCACCACCTCGGGCGAGAGCTCGTCCGGTTCCACGTCCTCGACCGCGGCCGTGACGATGCGCTGGAGTGCGTCGCGGGCCTTGGGCGTGTCCACGATGCGGCTCGCGTAGTCGTCGACGAGCGCCGCCACGGGGTCGGCGGGGCCGTCCACCGGGACGGCGAACGACCCGCCGCCGCCGAACGACTCGTCGCCCCAGGGGAGGCTCGGCCAGTGGATGCCCACGACGTGCGGCTTGAAGCCGGGCCGCTGCCGCGCGGCGCGGGCCAGGTCGGCGCCGCACCCCCCCATCGCGGTCAGCCAGGCGTCGTACTGCGCCTTCGCGGCCGGCAGGTCGCCCATCCACCCGTGGCTGACGACGAACACGTCGGTGATGCCGGTGGCGTCGTCGGCCAGGGTGCGGAGGGTGAGGTCGGACATGACGCCGCTGGGGTCGTCGCGGCGCTCGTCCCCGCCGGCGTCGAAGCCGATGAGGTCGTACCCGGTGCGGCCTTCGGCGGGGCGATGTGGGGCACGGGCGACTCCCCAAATGGCGAGGCGGGGCGTGCGCTCCCGGAACTGTGGGTTGTGGGTGGAGCCTGCGAAGCACCGAGAGAGTCTGGTTCGGCTCCCTCCCCCTCTGAGGGGAGGGTTGGGGTGGGGGCACCACCTCGCCGTTGTCACGGGGCGCTGAGCACCCCGAACTCCATCGCAGGTGGTGCCCTCCACCCCGCGGCGAAGCACCGCGACCTCCCCCCAGAGGGGAGGGTGGGGACTGAGTTACTGCCGCACCTGCACGATCAGCGCACGCCCTTCTTGTTCGACGAGATGATGTCCGGCAGCCCGTCGCCGTTGATGTCGGCGACCTCGAACTGGGTGCCGATGCCGCTGTCCTCGTCGATCGACATCGGGGTGAACGTGGTCATGCCGTCCGGGCCGCGGGCGTTCTTCAGCCAGTAGATGGCCGCCGGCCCGTCCGACCCCGGCTCGGCCATGCCGTGGCTCCACCACCGCTTGCCGGTCACGAAGTCGGGGAGGCCGTCGCCGTCGATGTCCACGAAGTGCGCGGCGTGCGTCTCGCTGACGAGCCGCGGGAACAGCACGATCGTCTGGAACGCCGGGTGGCCGCCGGGCGACGCCGCCGGCCGCTGCTTGTGCCACCAGATGCCGAACTGGTGCGCCGAGCTGCTGATCACGTCGGCCTTGCCGTCGTTGTCCATGTCCCAGGCGTACATGTCGGCGGCGGCCGCGCCGAGGTTCGCCGGGTGGAACACCCACGGGGTCTTGCCGTCGGCCTTCTCCGGCTGCTCCCACCACCCGCCGGTGCAGATCACGTCCTTCCGCTTGTCGCCGTTGATGTCGCCGACGCCGAGCCCGTGGCTGAACCGCTGCGTGCCGGGGATTTCCTTGCCGGTGCCGGGGACGGCCTTGCCGTCCTTCACCTCCGGCGGGGTACTCGGCGGGCTGACCGGGTGCATCACCCACGTCGCGGTGGGGTCCTTCTCGTTCGGGGTGAAGTAGGCCATCTGCCCCTCGCTCCCCTTGCCCGGCGGCTGGAAGCCCATCACGAGGACGCGCTTGCCGGTGCCGAGGAGGTCGGTGTACAGCGGCGTCTCGTTACACGCCGAGTGCCAGATGGTGTGCTTCTTCCAGTGGCCGTCCTTCCCCTTCGGGTTCTCCATCCAGTAGCAGGGGGCGCCGGGGAAGTCGATGACGATGAGGTCGGGGAAGGTGTCCTTGTTGACGTCCTCGGCCCAGCAGGCGAAGACGCGGCTGTAGTTCCGCAGGCCGTCGCCGTGGTCCTTGAACGGCTGGAGCTCGTGCGGCGTCCAGTTCGGCGCCTCGTACCAGTACTCGCCGTTCAGCACGTCGATCTTGCCGTCCTTGTTGACGTCGGCGACGGTCACGCCCTCGGAGCGGAACTTGGTGTCGAGGACGGTCTTCTTCCAGCCGATCTTGGCGCCCGCGGCGGCGGCGGGCGTCTTGTCCTGGCCGAGGGCGAGCGGGCCGCCGACGCCGACGGCGGCGCCGAGGGCGACCGCGAGCGCGGGGAAGAGGTGGCGCATGGGGGAGGCCTCCGGGAGGGATTCCTCGCCACTGTACGACCGCGGCCGGCGCGACGCCAGCACGAACCGCCGTCACTCCGCCAGTAGTCGCTCGACCTCGGCGAGGCCGGCGGCCGCCGGCGGGAAGCCGGGCCGCACCCGCAGCGCCTCGCGGAAGGCCGCCGCGGCGTCGGCCGTGCGGCCGACGCGCAACAGGGCGCTGCCGAGGTTCGTCCACGGCTGCGGCACGCCCGGGTCGCGCCGCGTCGCCTCGCGGAGCGGGTCCACCGCCCCGGCCGCGTCGCCGGCGTTCAGCAGCGCCGTGCCGAACTGGTAGTGAACCTGCGGGATCGTCGGCTCCAGCTCGGCCGCCCGGCGGAACGCGCCGGCGGCCGCGGTGAACTCGCGCTTCCGGTTGCGGGCGATGCCGAGGAACTCGAACGCCGTGGCGTTCGTCGGGTCGAGCCGGGCGGCGGCGTCGAGGGCGGCGATGCCGTCGTCCTCGCGGCCGGCGTTCACCAGCGCGCCGCCGAGCCGGGTCTGCGCCCACGAGCTGGTCGGGTCGATGTCGACCGCCTTGCGGTGCCAGCGGATCGCTTCGGGCCCGTCGCCCTTGTTGGAGTAGGCCACGCCCAGGAACTGGTACGCCTGCGAGTGCCCCGGCGCCAGCTCGACCGCCCGCCGCAGCGCCGCGATCCCCTCGTCCGGCCGGCCGGCGTCCACCAGCGCCCCGCCGAGGTGCGTGTGGATGACGGCCTGGTCCGGCGACCCCCCGACGAGCGCCCGCAGGCCGTCGATGTGCTGGTGCGGCCGGTCCGTCCGGGCCGCCAGCGCGGCGAGCCGGTCCCACACCCGCTTGTCGGCGGGGTCGGCCCGCGTCGCGGCCCACGCCGCCTCGACCGCCGCCGGCAGGTCGCCGGCCTCGTCGAGCACGCGGGCCAGTTCGAGTTGCGCGTCCACGTACCCGGGGAAGTTGCGGGTCGCCTTCAGCAGGGACGCGGCGGCGCCGAGCCGGTCGCCGGTGGCGGCGAGGGCGCGGCCGAGGTTGTACGCCGCCAGCGGGCTGTCGGGGTCGATCCGGGCGGCGAGCAGGTAGGCGTCGCGCGCGCCGGCCGGGTCGCCGGCCTTCATCAGCGCCACCCCGAGGTTGACGTTGGCGGCGAAGTTGTCCGGCCGCATGGCGCGGGCGGTGCGGTAGAACCCGGCGGCCCGGGCCGCGTCGCGGTGGACGGACAGGTCGCCGAGGTGGAAGGCGATGCGGTAGTCGGCCGGGTGGGCGGCGTGGGCCCGCAGCAGCACCGGCGCCGGGTCCAGCCGCACGGCCATCATCACGCGGGCCAGCGAAACCAGCTCGCCGGACGTGAGCTTGGCCGGTTCGGCCTCCGCGGCCAGGTCCGCCAGCCGACCGGGGTCGGCCCGCACCTCCGGGTCGCGGAGCCGGTCGGTCCACGGGCCGGGGTCGGCCAGCCGGGCCACCTCCAAAGCCCGCGCCGCCAGCCGCCGGTCGTCCTCGGCCGCCGCCCAGTCGTCGAGTGCGGCCACCAGCTGCGTCTTGATCGGCGACGCCGTCACCTTGCCGACCAGGGCGTCGATCTCCTCGGCGGCGAAGTCGAGGCCGGCGGCGGCGAACGCGGCGCGGAAGTCGCCCGAGGCGTCGGCGTAGCGGCCGAGGCTCCCTTGCTGCGGCACCCACACCAGTTGTTTGGTCCGGGCCGCGTCCAGCGCCCGCACGGTGTCCAGCTGCGCCTTCGCCTCGGCCGCGCGGCGCACCAGGTCGTCCGACTCGACGCGTGCCGCCAGCGCGGCGGCCAGTTTCACGGCCCGGTCGGCGTCGTCGAACCGGAAGCGGTCGCGCAGGTCGTCGGCCAGCACCAGGTTCTGGGCGGCGTCGGCCCGAGTCGAGCTCGACTCGCCGTCGGCGCGCTCCTGGGCCAGGTTGCGCTCCAGCTGCAGCCGGGCCTGCGCGGCCGCGGCGTGGCCGGCCTCCTGCTGCCGTTCGCGTTCCACCCGGTCGTGCCACCACCCGGCCAGGCCGGCGGCCGCGCCCATCACGGCGAACGCCGCCCACAGCCCGGCGTGGGCGCGGCGCGTGCGGCCCTCGGCGGCGGCGCGGGCCGCGGACGCGCGAGCCTCGGCGGTGACGCGGGCCTCCGCCGCGGCGCGGTCCGACTCGGCCCGGCGGGCGCGCTCCTCGGCCCGGGCCCGGTAGGCGGCGACGGCCTCGGCCACGGCCTTCCCGTCGGCCGGGCGGTCGCCCGGGTGCGGGCTCAGGCAGGCGTAGGCGAGCCGCGCCAGCTCGGGGTCGGCGCCGGCGTGGGGCAGGTCCGCGCGGAGCGCCGCCGCCGCCGCGATGCCGTCCTCGGCCGCGCTCCGCGCCGTCCAGTCGTCGGGGACCGGCTGCCGGCCGGTGAGGATCAGTGCCAGCACGCCGCCGAGCGCGAACACGTCGGCCCGCGCGTCGATGGCCTCGCCGCGGGCCTGCTCCGGCGCCATGTACCCGGGCGTGCCGAGGACCGTTCCGGCCAGCGTGAGGGCGGAGTGCGTCGAGGTGGGCGCGGAGCCCGGACAGGCCGGCCGCGTTTCGGGCCTGGGTTCCGCACGCCGCACGCCGCACTCCGCCCCGTCCGCGGCGAGCCCCCAGTCCATGACCTGCACCTCGCCGAACGCCCCGACCATGACGTTCGCCGGCTTCAGGTCGCGGTGGATGATCCCCTGGCTGTGGGCGTAGCCGACCGCCTGGCAGAGTTGCTCGAACACGCCGACGAACCGCCCCAGAGCGTGTCGCGGGTCGGGCCGGTCGCCGAGGAGCGCGGCCAGCGTGCGGCCGCGGACCAGCTTCATCACCAGGAACGGCTGTCCGGCCGGCGTGTGGCCCAGGGCGTGGACCGGCGGCACGCCCGGGTGCGGCAGCCGGGCCGTGATCTCCGCCTCGCGGGCAAACCGGTCGGCGGCCGTCGGGTCGGACGTGGGGAGGAGGAACTTGATGGCCACTTCGCGGTTCAACTTCGGGTCGCGGGCGGCGACGACGCGCCCCATGCCGCCGCGGGCGATCTCGTGGATCACGACGTACCCGGGGGCCGAATCGGCGTACGGCGGCAGCGGCGTGCGAACCGCGGTCCCGTCGGCGATGACGCAGGTGGGGTCGGGTTCGGGCGGGTGTAGCGTGCGGGTGCGGGCGTCGGGCACGGACGAACCTCCGCAGTCGGGTCGTGGCGAGCGGACCGGTTGCGCGGGTGGTGCGGCTGTACCGTAGAACAGGATTTGGCAGCAGGGGTGTCCGTGTGGTCGTGCCGGCGTTATGGCGTCCGGCGGACGGTTACCCCGTTTTGCTGACGAAGTTACGGCTCGCTACGACTCGCCGCATTTGCGACGATTGCATCCCGGCGGCACGTCCCAAGTTGCGACATCGGAAGTGGTTGCGCCCGAACGGCGGGCGAAATCGTCGTCGTCGGATGGGGACTGATCAGGGTGGCGGATCGGTTCACTCGCCACCCAGTACCAGATTGGATGCCCGGCACGGCGGTCACCCCGGCTCGGCCCCGGGCACATGGCCCGTATCCTTGCCGCCGCGGGCCACGGCCTTGGCGTGATCGTACCGCTCTCCGCGCTCCTGGGCGGGAGTGGTCTCCTGCTCGTGCTCCGCCGGTTGCAACTTCGCGTCCGGGGCCGGTTCGTTCTTCGCGGGCGGGTTCGGGTCGGCGGCCATACAGCATCTCCGTGGGGTGCGACCACCCACCCAGGGCAAAGGCTGTGCCGGGGGCGACATGCCGGAACGCGACGCGGTCATCGTCGGCAGCGGGCCCAACGGCCTTGCGGCCGCCATCGAGCTGGCCCGCGCCGGCCTGTCGGTGCGGGTCGTGGAAGGGGCCGACACGATCGGGGGCGGGGCGCGGTCGGCGGCGCTGACGCTGCCGGGCTTCACCCACGACGTGTGCTCGGCCGTGTACCCGATGGCCGCCGCGAGCCCGTACCTGCGCACGCTCCCGCTCGACCGCTACGGCCTGGAATGGCTCCACCCCCCGGTGCCGTTCGCGCACCCGCTCGACGGCGGCACCGCGGCCGTGTTCCGCCGCTCCGTCGACGACACCGCCGCGGGTTTGGGTGAGGATGCGGACGCCTACCGCCGCCTCCTGACGCCGCTGGTGCGCGCCGCCGACGGGCTGTTCGCCGACCTGCTCGGCCCGCCGTTCACGATCCCGCGCCACCCGCTGGCCGCGCTGCGGTTCGGCCTCCCCGGGTTGCGATCGGGCCGCGGCTTTGCCGAAGCGTACTTCAAGACGCTCGAAGCCCGGGCGCTGTGGGCGGGGGTGGCGGCACACGCGATCCTGCCGCTGGAGTCGCGGCCCGGCGGGGCGGTGGCGCTGATGCTCGGCCTGGCCGGCCACGCCCACGGCTGGCCCGTCGCCCGCGGCGGCGCGCAGGCGCTGACGGACGCCCTCGCCGGCTACTTCCGCTCGCTGGGCGGCGAGATGGAAACGGGCCGGTGGGTGAAGTCGCTGGCCGACCTGCCGCCGGCGAGGGCGGTGCTGTTCGACACGTCGCCGCGGCAGCTGCTGGCGATCGCCGGCGACGCTCTGCCGGCCGGGTACGCGCGGCGGCTGCGGAAGTACCGACACGGCCCCGGCGTGTTCAAGGTGGACTGGGCGCTGTCGGCCCCGGTGCCGTGGGCGGCGGCGGACGTGCGCGGCGCCGGCACCGTCCACGTCGGTGGCACCCTGGACGAGGTCGCGGCCGCGGAGCGCGCCGGGTTCGAGGGCCGGCACGCGGAGAAGCCGTTCGTGCTGTTCGTGCAGCCGGGCGTGATCGACCCTTCGCGGGCGCCGGCGGGCCAGAACGTGGGCTGGGGCTACTGCCACGTCCCGCCCGGCGGCGGCGAGGACATGCTGCCGCGCATCGAGGCGCAAATCGAGCGCTTCGCCCCGGGCTTCCGCGACGTGGTGATCGGCCGGCACGTGACGACCGCGGCGGCGATGGAGGCGTACAACCCGAACTACGTGGGCGGCGACATCAGCGGCGGCGTGACGGACCTGTGGCAGCTGTTTACGCGGCCGGTGGCGAAGCTCGACCCGTACCGGACGGCCAACCCGCGGCTGTGGCTGTGCTCGTCGTCGACACCGCCGGGCGGCGGCGTGCACGGCATGTGCGGCTGGGCGGCCGCGCGGTCGGTGCTGCGGCGGCTGGGGGCCACCGGCGATTCGCCGTAACCCCTGGTGCCGCATGGTTCCCCAACGACTCCCGTCGTGCCGTTGCAGCTGGGCTCGCGTCCGCCGGCGGAATTGCCGATAACCCCGGAATGACACCGCCCGCCGCCGCCGACCGGCTCCGCACCTGGGAGCGCGTCGGCCTCGCCCTGCTCGCGCTGTTCCTGGTCGCGTTCGGGGTCCTCACCGAAATCCGCTCGGCGTTCCAGGTCACGCCGAAGACCGACTTCGGCGTCTTCGCCCGCGCCGGCTGGGCCGTCCGCGCCGGCCTCGACATTTACGACGTGACCGACGACAACGGCTGGCACTACGCCTACCCGCCGCCGTTCGCCGTGGCGATGGTGCCGCTCGCCCACCCCTACAAGTTCCTGCCGCAGGACGGCTACGTGCCGTACGCCGTGTCCGTCGGCGTGTGGTACGCGCTGAGCCTGCTGGCGATCGGCTACGCGGTCCACACGTTCGCCGCTGCGGTGCTGCCGACGCTGGAGCGCGGCAGCCGCCGGTGGTGGTACGCCCGGCTGGTGCCGGTGTACGTGAGCGTCGGCGGGCTGGGTCACACCCTCGGCCGCGGGCAGGTGAACCCGTTCGTGGTGGCGCTGTGGGCGGCCGGGTTCGCGGCCGTGGTGCGGAACCGCCGCTACGCCGGCGGGGCGTGGCTGGCCGCGGCCGCGGTGGTGAAGATCATCCCGACGCTGCTGGTGGTGTACCCGCTGGTCCGCCGCGACTGGCGGGCGCTGGTCGGGGCGGCGGCCGCGGTGGTGGTGCTCGTCGGCGTCGTGCCGGCGGCGGTGTGGGGTGTGGAAGGCGCGGTCGAGGTGAACGCCAAGCTGGCTCGGGTGGTTCTGGGGCCGGTGTTCGACGAGCACGGCGACCAGACCCGCGCGAAGGAGCTGCACGGGGCGGCGGCGACGGACAGCCAGTCGGTGCTGGCGGCCGTGCACGCGTGGCAGCACCCCGACCCGGCGACGCGGCCGGACCAGCCGGGCCGCGCGGCGAAGGTGGCGCACCTGGCGGCGAGCGGCACGATGCTGCTGCTGACGGCGTGGGTCGGCTTCCGCCGCACGGGGCCGGCGCCGGCCGACCAGCTGGTGCTGTTCGGGTGCCTGTGTGCGGTGATGATGCTCATGACGCCGGTGTCGCACATGCACTACTACGCGTTCGTCCTGCCGCTGGCGTGCGGCCTCTGGCTGCGCGGGCTGGCGGCCCGGCCGGGGGCGCTGACCGCCGGGGCGCGGACCACGACGGCGCTGGCGGCGTGGGCTATCATCACGGCGGTGCCGCTGTTCCCCGGCCCGGTGTTCGACCGCCTCCGCGCGGGCGGGGTGGGCGCCGCCGCGACGATCGGCCTGTGGGCGCTGGGGGTGGCGGCGATCGCCCGGCGGCCGGCGGCGAAGGCGGCGCCGCTCCCGCTGCGCCGCGCCGCCTGAGCCCCCCGGTGTCGCCGTGGACTTCGACGCATTTCCCCTGGACCGGCCCGACGGCGACGAGCCGAAAAACCTCGGCAAGCTCGCCCGCGGCACCGACTACTTCGCCGAAGTGGGCCGCTGGCCGCGCCTGGCGGGCGCGGTGCTCCTGACCCCGTTCGTGGCGTACTTCCTCCTCGCCGGGCTGACCGCACCCGTTGCAGCCGCTCACTTCGCCTGGCGGAACGAGTGGCCGGTGGCGTGGGGACTGCTGGGCGGCGGCGCGTGCTTCGGGGCGGTCGGGTTCGCGCTGGCGTGGCTGGCCCGGCGGCTGTGGCGCGGCGTGCCGTCGGCGAACCGGCGGACGGTGCTGCCGTCGTGGCTGGTGGGGGCGTTCCTGGTCGGCTTCCTCACGCCGATGGGCCTCGGGCTGACGGCCGCGCTGGGGGCGAAGGCGTGGCAGGCGGCGGCCGCCGGCGACGTGACGGTGGCGCTGTGGTGCGCGGCCGGCGCGGTGGGGTCGGTGGCGGGGTTGTGGCGGGCGTACCGCACCTTCGCGCGGCTGGTGCGCGGCCGACCCGGCGGGTAGGATACCGAATCCCGGACCCAGCACGGCATGCCCCGTATGCGGATCGTCTGCGTCAGCGACACACACGGCGGGCACCGCGGCCTGACCGTGCCCGACGGCGACCTCCTCGTCCACGCCGGCGACATCACCCGCCACGGCGAGCTCGACACCGTCGCCGACTTCGACCGCTGGCTCGGCGACCTGCCGCACCCGCACAAGGTCGTCATCTGCGGCAACCACGACTTCGCCTTCCAGGAACGGCCGCACGCCGCGCGGGCGCTGGTCACGAACGCCCATTACCTCGAAGACGCCAGCGTCACCGTCGGCGGGCTGACGGTGTACGGCAGCCCGTGGCAGCCGTGGTTCGGCGGCTGGGCGTTCAACCGGGAGCGCGGCCCCGCACTCGCGGCCGTCTGGGCGAAGATTCCCGACCGCACCGACGTCCTCGTCACGCACGGCCCGCCGGCCGGCCTCCTCGACCGCACCAGCCGCGGCGAGCTGGTCGGCTGCCGCGACCTGTTCGACCGGGTGATGGAGGTGCGGCCGCGGCTCCACGTGTTCGGCCACATCCACGAGGCGGCGGGGCGCCTCGACGTCGACGGCACCACGTTCGTGAACGCCAGCTGCTTCGACGGGCGCGGCGGGCCGGTCGTCGTAGAATGGGACGCATGATCCGCGCCCGCGTGTCGAACCCGTACGAGTACCCGCTCGACTTCGCCGCCCTCAAGGACGCCGCCCGCGTCGTGCTCGAGGGCGAGGGCGTCCGCGAGGCGGCGGTGACGCTCGCGTTCGTCGACGACGCCCACATCCACCGGCTGAACAAGCAGTTCCTCGACCACGACGAGCCGACCGACGTGCTCACCTTCCCGCACTCCGCGGCCGGGGCGAAGAAGCTGGAGGGCGACGTGGTGATCGGCTACGGCGTGGCGACGGAGTACGCCGCCGACCGCGGCCACGCCGTCGGGCTGGAACTGCTGCTGTACGTCGTCCACGGGTGTCTGCACCTGTGCGGGTACACCGACACGGACGATCGCGGCGCCGCCGCGATGCGGGCGAAGGAGCGCGAGTACCTCACGAAGCTGGGCCTGCCCGACATCGCCGGGGAGTGAGCGAAGACGTTTTTACCACAGAGTCACAGAGGACACAGAGGGAAGACAGAAGGCAGAGGGAAGACCGAATTTGAAAGTGTCGATCGCCTCGGTTCCTGGTTTTCTCTCAGTGCTCTCTGTGACTCTGTGGTTAATCCGCCGTGTTAATACCGCAACTGACCGTCGCCGAGCTGAAGCGGATGCAGGACGCCGGCGAGCCGGTGTACCTCGTGGACGTGCGCAACCCCGACGAGTACGCCTACTGCCGGCTGCCGGGGAGCGTGCTGATCCCGCTGCCGGAACTGGCGGCGCGGGTGGACGAGGTGGAGCCGGGGGAGGCGCGGGTGGTGGTGCTGTGCCACCACGGGGTGCGGAGCCTGCGCGGGGCGGCGGTGCTGCGGGCCGCGGGGCACGACGCGGCGTCGCTGGCCGGCGGGATCGACGCCTGGAGCCGGCTCGTCGATCCCGCGGTGCCGCGGTACTGACGCCCCCGTGGCGTCTCGGCTTATACCGTTTCCGAATTCGCTTCCTCGACCGCCCCGGGGGTCTGGGCCGCCTGCGCCGCCATCCCGCGGTTGAAGCCCATCGCCACCGGGATGAACACCACCACCACCACCACCATCGCCCCGGCCAGCATGGCGAAGTAAACGCCCGGCGCCATCACCGGGTAGAGCCGGGTGATCGGGGCGTTGATGAGCAGGTTCGCCAGGAACACCACGGCCAGCCAGCAGCCGGTCACGAAGCTCTTCATCGACTGCGGGGCCGCCACGAACGCCAGCTCCAGCCCCGTCACCGAGATCAGGATTTCGGCCACGGTAATGATGAGGTAGGCGAGCACCTGCCACCACACCGTCACCCGCTCGGCGGGCTTCACCCAGTCGATCACCTCGGCGGTCGCCTTGGTCGGTTCGGTGCCGGCCTTGGCCCGGTCCTCGCCGGACTTCAGCAGCGGCTCCAACACCCCGCCGCGCTCCCACCCGGCGGCGTCCGGGAACTCCTCGGCGACGAGGTGCCCGCCGGTCACCAGCAGCTCCTTCCCGTCGGCCAGGCGGACGGTGCCGGCCGCGAAGGTCAGCCGCTTCTTCCCCTCGTCGTACGCCCAGTCGGCGGCCGTCACCTTCACCGGCCCGAACTCGGCCGTGCCGGGCTTGATGTCCTTCAGGGGCGTCTTCGCCACCGGCACCACCACCGCCCCCTCGGGGGTACTAATCTTCACCGCGTCCTGCTTGGCGCCGGCCATGAACCCGGCCAGGCTCATGATCGCCATCGCCAGCCCGGTGAAGAGGAACCCCACGGCCATCTTCTGCGTGGCCTTCACCTTCAGCCCGGCCTGGTCGAGCGACTTGAACAGGAACACGCTCGCCGGCACCAGCAGCACGATGAACCACGCGTTGAACGCCTGAATCTGGTCGGCCGTGACCGGCACGCCGAACAGGCTGTTCTCCATGTACGTGTCGGCGAAGAAGATCCACGTGCTGGCGGACTGGTCGAAGATGGCCCAGAAGAACATCACGAGCAGGAACACCAGCCCGATCCGGCCGAGCACCTGAATCTTCAGCGCCCGGTCGGCGTCCTTCTCGGCCTGCGTCACGGCCTTGTACCGGACCGGGATGCCGGTCACGGTCGTGCCGTCGGGCGGCGGGGGGCCGTCGGTCACCACCTTCCGCTCGATCGTCTCCTTGGCGTAGTACCGCTTGCCGGCGGCGAACAGGATCAGGGCCAGCGCCATCAGCCCGGCCGGGAACAGGAACGCCACCTGGTAGCTGTAGTTCGTCCGCAGCCACGGCATCGCCAGCTGCGAGATGCCGGCGCCGAAGTTGATCGCCATGTAGAACCAGCTGAACGCGCTCGTCAGCAGCTGGTCCTGGCCCGGCCTCTGCTGCTCGTACGTCATGCCCATCAGCGTCGAGATGTTCGGCTTGATGACGCCGCTCCCCATCGCCAGCAGCACGAGCGCGCCGAACACCACGTACTTGTCCTCGATGCCCACGAGGAACTGGGCCGCCACGTACGGCACCGAGAACAGCACGATCGTCCAGTACTTGCCGAGGAAGTTGTCGGCGACGTACCCGCCGACGAGTGGGAAGAAGTAGCACGCCGCGATGAACAGCGACATGAACGTGCCGGCGTCGGCCTTGTCCACGCCGAGCTTCTCGGTCATGTACAGGGCGAGGATGGCCCGCATCCCGTAGTACGAGCAGCGCTCGGCGAACTCGCCCCAGAAGAAGAAGCGGAAGCCGACCGGGTGGCTGGTCGGCACGGGGTCGGCGGCGGTGTCGGTTCCCACGATTTGGCCCTTGGCGAGTCGGCTGGCGGGAGGGGTGGGGCCATCCTAATGACGCGGCCCGCCCCGGGATAGCACAATCCCGCGGCCGCGGCCGGAAGCCGCCCGGAACCCGTTCGTGAATTCACGCCCGAACTTAACGGTTACGCCGCTTCGGCGATCTTTGCCGGAAAGGGTGGTCGGGCCGGTGTTGCGGGCTGTACACTTCGTGAGTCGTTGTTGAGGCGCTCGTTGCCCCCGAGTAGCGCCGCCCGACTTGACGCGGCCGAATGACGAACCCTGGTCGAACGCCGATCCCGTTGCCCCCCAACGGGTTTCGATACGGCGGCCTCTCCCCGTCGGGAACTCTCACCCCGGCGGCACCGGGAATGCCATTCGGCCCCCGCTGATGCGGCCTGTGCCCCCCCCTGACCTCTCGGCCACGCCGCGACCGGTTTCTACACCGAGGAGTTCCCGTCCGATGCGCCCCGCCCTCATTACCCCCCGCCGCCTCGTCGCGGCACTGCTGGTCGGGCTCGCCGCCCTGGCCGGCCCCGGGTCCGCCCGGGCGGCGTTCGTCGCCGCCGACAGCAAGGTCGACATCAAGAGCCTGGCCCCGACCTGGGGCACCGGCGGCAGCTACACCGGCTCGATCGAGGTCGATAACAACGGCCCGACCAGCGCCAGCGTCCGCATCACCCTCACCAACACCAGCGGCCTGTACCTGACCTCGCTCGGGTTCAGCCTCCCGGGCACGCTCACCAGCGGCGCCCTGGCCTCGAAGCCGTCGGCCAACTGGCAGCTCCTCGCCGACGCCGACTACAGCAACGGCAGCATGTTCGACACCGGCGCGTTCGGCCAGTTCGACGTCGGGGCCGCCGTCGGCTCGACGTGGCACACGTCGGGCGCGTCGGCGAACGGCATCGCCCCGGGCGCCACGGCCACGTTCGTGTTCGACCTGGTCGGCGCCGGGGCCAACGTCACGGCCTCGGCACTGATGGGCTACACGAGCACCAACGGCAGCGCCGGCCTGGGCGTTCGCTTCCGCAGCCTCGGCAGCTACAGCTCCAGCGACGGCAGCAAGGTGCTGGGCACGATCACCAAGACGTACCCGCCGCCGCCCCCGCCGCCGGGCGGCGCCGTCCCGGCCCCGCCGGCCGTGCTGCTGGCGCTGGCCGGCGTCGGCTGCCTCCTCGGCCGGGGCGCCTTCCGCCGCAAGCCGGCCGCCACCGCCTGACCGACCGGCGGCGACCGCACCACACGAACCCGGGGGCGACCCCGGGTTCGTTCGTTTCCGGACGGCGGTGGACGCCGCCGCCCCGGCGCGGGATGATGACAGGGCCCCCGTCCCCCGAGGTCGGCATGGCCGGTCGCCGCGCCGCGTTCACGCTCATCGAACTGCTCGTCGTCATCGCCATCATCGCGGTGCTGATCGGGCTACTGCTGCCCGCCGTGCAGAAGGTCCGCGAGGCGGCGGCGCGGGCGAAGTGTACCAGCCATTTGAAGCAACTCGCACTGGCGTGCCACGGCTACCACGGCACCAACGAGCGCTTCCCGACCGCGTGCGAGGCCGGCGGGACGCGCTACACCACGCTGTTCGTCGAACTCCTGCCGTACGTCGAACAGGACCCGCTGTTCCGCCGCTGGGACTTCGCCAACGCCGGCAACAACGCCGCACTGGCCCAGTCGGCCCTGCCGCTGACGCAGTGCCCGAGCCACCCGCCGCTCGACCCCGCGGCCGGGCTGACGACCTACGGCGGCAACGGCGGCACCCGGCCGTACCCACTCGACGCTAACACAAAGCCCGACGGCATGTTTCACACCACCGGCCCGGGGTCGAAGCCGGCGGCGAACCAGGTGGGGGTGCGCTTCGGCGACGTGCTGGACGGCACCTCGAACACGCTGCTGCTGGGCGAGCGGCAGGTCGGCGACGCGGGGCTGGACACGTACCAGCAGCCGCAGTCGATGGGGATCATCATGCCGGCCCCGAACCCGCCGTTGCAGCCGGTCGCGGCGTACACGCGGTGGTACCCGTTCCCGGCGTCGGCGCCGGACGCCCCGGCCGGGACGGCGGCGGGGGGGCTGTTCTCGTCGCAGGCGGGGGTGGGGATGTCGAACCCGAGCCACTGGGAACCGCCGCCGCCGCCGGTGCCGCCGATCGTGATCCCGACGCCGCCCCCGCCGGTGGACGGGACGGCGCTGGCGGCGCAGTACCGGGCGCGGCTGGGAGCGTACGGCAGCTACCACACCGGCGGCGCGAACGCGGCGCTGGCCGACGGCAGCGTGCGCTTCCTTCGCACGACGACGAGCGCGCCGGCGCTGCTGGCGCTGACGACGCGCGCCGGCGGCGAGCCGCCGGTGGCGGAGTGACGGCTCGCCCCGGCGAGCCGAGCCCCGTCAGGGGCCGGGTGCGTACCCATCACGAATCACGGCTAATGTGGCAGAAGTGCGGACGCACCCGGGGCCTGACGGCCCTCGGCTCGCCGGGCGGTTACCAGTTCCCGAGAACGTGATCGACGACGTGGCACCCGCGGGCGTGCGGCCCCGGCCGGCGGCAGTGCGCCAGCAGGTCCGCGTCGGCGCAGCCGGCGTCCTCGAGCGCGTCGGCGAGCACCGGCAGCGCGGCGAAGTCGTTCGCCTCGTCGATGCCGCGGGCCAACCCCACGACCGCCTCCGTCCGCCAGCTCGGGTCGAACGCCACCGGCCGGAACGGGTTCCCGAAGATGCAGCGCAGCAGTTCGGCTTGTGCCGCAAACTCAGTAGCGGATCTGGAGCGAGGCTGAACGACTTGCAGAAAGTCGTCGCGGTCGATGCGCCGATCGACCGGCAGAGCGGCGTACCCTTCCGCCATCGCCGCGGCCAGGGGACCGTTCCGCGCAGCCGCCAAAGCAGCCTGGCGCGGCCACCGGAGGGCTAGAAACCCGGCAACCAGCCTGGCTGGCCCCTGGATGCTTAACTCGATCAGGCATCGGTAGTCGGCGAGGCCCGTGGTGACGTTCGCGGACGCCAGCGTGTAGTCCTCGCCGTACTTCACGCATGCCGTCTCATGAATCACACGCCCCTGGCGAAGTACCCCTTGGTCCACGTCAGCCGGGTTGCAGTCGAGTTGTTTCACGAGTTCTCGTAGAGGTTCACCGAGGTAGGGCCACATCCGCCGGGCACAGCCGACCGCGAACGTCCGGAATCGCTCCGAGTTGAAGCCGAGCCGTTTCCGCCGCCTCGCAAGCAGCGCGAGCATCGCGTCCACGTCGGTCGTCGTCAGCCATTCGGGTTCGGTCATGGCCGGTCGAGTATAATCCCCCCACCCGCCCCGCGACACCCCCGGGCCCCGCCGCCGATGACGGTCCCGCCCCTCACGGGCATCAGCCACGCCTGCTTCGGGCTCAGCTACCTCCTCGCCTTCGCGCTGGAGACCGCCCGCCTGTTCTGGCCCGGCCGCGGCTGGCGAATCGCCGGCCTCGCCGCCGGCGTCGCCGGCGTCGCCGCCCACACGCTGTACCTCGCGCTCAACCCGCCCACGCCCGCCGCGCCCTACGGGTCGCTCCTGCTGCTGGCGTGGGTGCTCGCCCTGTTCTACCTCTACGGCACCTTGCACTACGCCAAACAGGCGTGGGCCGTGTTCGTCCTCCCGGTGGTCATCGGCCTCGTCGGGCTGTCCTTCGCCCTCGCCGCCACCGCCGACCCCGCCACGCCCACGAGCTTCCCCGAGTGGCTCCACGGCGACCGCTTCTGGGGCGCCGTCCACGGCTTCCTCCTCCTCGGCGGCGCCATCGGCATCAGCGTCGGGTTCCTCGCCAGCGTCATGTACCTGGTGCAGCTCCGCCGCGTCCGCAACCGGGTGAACCCGGCCGTGGTCGTGCCGATGCTCAACCTCGAACGCCTCGAGGCGATGGCCCGCAACGCCGTGAACTGGGCCTTCCCGCTCCTCACCGCCGGCCTCCTCGTGGGCACCCTGCTGCTGCGGACCGAGCACGGCAGCCCCGAGAACTGGCTGTCGCCGAAGGTGCTGACCACGGCGACGCTGTGGCTCGTGTTCGCGGTGCTGCTGTACCTCCGCTACGCCACGAACGTGTCGGCCCGGCGGCTGGCAGTGCTCCAGGTCGCCGCGTTCGGGCTGCTGCTGGCCGCGCTGGCGACGTCGCACCCGTTCGTGCCGGGGGGCGACCGATGAACCTCCGCGCCATCGGCTGCAACGTCGGCTCGGCCCCGGTCGAGCTGCGGGAGAAGCTGGCGTTCGACGCCGACAAGACGGCCCGCGCCCTGGCCGAGCTCACCGCCCGCTACGGCGCCGAGGCCGTGGTCCTCGGCACCTGCAACCGCGTCGAGCTGTACCTGGCCCGGCCCGAGACCGGCGCGCCGGTGCACTCGCCGCTCGTCGCCGAGTACCTGTCCGAGCTGCACGACGTCCCCGCGGCCGACATCCAGGCGCACCTCTACGAGCACGCCGACGCCGACGCCGTCCGCCACGCCTTCCGCGTCGCCGCGGGGCTCGACAGCGTCGTGCTCGGCGAGGACCAGATCGCCGGCCAGGTGAAGGACGCCTTCGAGTCGGCGCAGCGCGCCGGCGCCACCGGCCCGCTGCTGAACGCCCTGTTCCCCGCCGCCGCCCGCGCCTCGAAGCGCGTCCGCACCGAGACCGGCCTCGGGCAGGGGCAGGTGTCGGTGGCTAGCGCCGCGGTCGGCTTCCTGAAGGAGGTCTTCAACCGCTTCACCGACAAGACGGTGCTGGTGATCGGCGCCGGCGAGATGGGCCGGCTGACGCTGACGCACATCCGCGAGCTGAGCCCGGCGGCGGTGGTGGTGACGAACCGCAGTCCCGAGAAGGCGGCGGCGCTGGCGGCCGAGTTCGGCGGGTCGCCGCTGCCGTGGGAACAACTCGACGACGGCCTGGCCCGCGCCGACATCGTGGTGAGCACGACGGGGGCCGACGACTTCATCGTGCCGCGGCGGCGGTTCGACGAGAAGGTGCGGCCGCGGCGCGGGCGGCGGAAGCTGGTGGTGTTCGACCTGGCGGTGCCGCGCGACTTCGACCCCCGCATCGACGACGGCGACGCGGTGACGGTGTTCAACGTGGACGACCTGAACCGCGTCCGCGACCAGCAACTGGCCGAGCGGCGGCGCCACCTCGCGCCGGCGGAAGAGATCGTGGCGGCGGAGGTGTCGGCGTTCCTGGCCGACTGGAACCGGCGGAAGGACGGCCCGGTGATCGGGGCGCTGACCGAGGAGGTGAACCGCATCCGCGACGAGGTGCTGGGGCCGCTGCTGGGGAAGCTGAACGGCCGGCTGACGGCGGCGGACAAGGCGGCGGTGGAGGCGGCGTTCCGGCTGATGGGGAACAAGATGCTGCACGGCCCGATCGCGGCGCTGAAGGAGGCGAGCCAGGAAGGCCACGGCCCCGGCCTGCGCGAGGCGCTGATGCGGCTGTTCGGGCTGAAGTGAGGGGCTCACCCGGCGGCGAACACGCCGTGAACGATGACGCGCTTGTCGTCCTCGACCACCTCGAACTCGACGCCAATCGGGTCGCGAACGGCGATCCGGTGGACCGACGAGCCCCACGGCTGCCCGGTATGGAGCGGGTCGCGCGCCAACCGTGCGTCGAGCCACGCGGCTGCGGCGGTGACGGCGCCGCGGTCGGTCGTGGTGTTCCAGATCGCCGCCAGGTCGTTCTCGGCCTCGGGCGTCCACTCCACGACGTAGTTCATCCCTGCGCTTCCAGGTCGCGGATGATGTCCTTCAGCGGCCGCCCGGACCGCTGGGTGCGGCGCCGCTCCTCCATCTGTTCACGGGTGAACGGCGACTTCACCCCCGGCGGCAGCGCCCCCAGCCCCTCGACGGCGAACGTGCCGATCACGTTCCCGTCCGGGTCGGTCAGCTCGGCGCTGCCGGCCTCCCGCAGCTGGGCGATCAGCGCCGGGTCCGTGATCGTGATCGACATGCGTGGCCTCCGTGGGGTTGCCCGCATCTTACCCCACGGCGCCGGCCGCGTTCAACCGCCGTCACTCGTCGTCGCCGTCGAAGAGGTGCTCGGCGAGGTACTTCTCCAGGCCGATCGTGTTGATGACGTTCAGCTGCGTCTCCAGCCAGTCCACGTGCTCCTCCGAGTCGTGGAGGATTTCCAGCGCCAGCTTGTGCGTGCCGTTGTCCTTGACCTGGATGCACAGGTTCACCAGCTCGTTGTACGCCGCCACCCCGCTCGACTCGAGCTTCAGGTCCACCTCGAACTGCTCCTTCACGTCGCCGCCGGCGCGGATCACGTCGTACCGGGCGATCTCCGGCACCCCGTCCAGGAACAGGATGCGCTCGATGATCTTGTCGGCGTGCTTCATCTCGCCGATGCTCTCCTCGTAGTGCTTCTTCCCGAGCTTCAGGAAGCCCCAGTTCTTGCACATCTTCGCCTGGATGAAGTACTGGTTGATCGCCGTCAGCTCGATGGTCAGGGCGCGGTTCAGCGCGTCGATGACCTGGTCGTTCCCCTTCATGGCCCCCCCGTGGTGTTAGATGCGGCTGTTGTATGGGCGCGGTCGCCGATTTCGCTGGCGGCGCCCGGCGCAACAAGGTATCGTGCGAGTGTTGGTTCCCCCGCCTGCCCCCGCCCTCCCCGGGCCGCGTCCCATGCCCACGCCCCCCGGCTGCGACGACTTCCGCCGCACCCTCCGCGCCAGCCGCCGCGGCTTCGTGAAGGCGGGTTTGCTCGGCGCCGCCGGCGTCGGCCTCGCCGACGTGCTCCGCGCCAACGCGGCGACCGCGCCGAAGCGCGTCACGTCGGTCATCCTGCTGTGGATGCGCGGCGGGCCGAGCCACCACGACACCTGGGACCCGAAGCCCGACGCGCCCGCCGAGGTGCGCGGCGAGTTCGGCACCATCCCGACGCCCGTCGCCGGCGTGCGCCTCTCCGACCTGATGCCGATGAGCGCCCGCATCATGCGGAAGTGGTCGATCGTCCGCAGCCTGCACCACCACGACGCGGGGCACAGCACCGGCGACCAGATCTGCTTCACCGGCTACAACAGCGGCCCGGCGCCGGACGAGAACGTCCACCCGTCGGTCGGGTCGGTGGTGTCGAAGCAGCTCGGCCACCTCACGCCTCACCTGCCGGCCTACGTCATGATCCCGCGGGTGCTGCCGGGCGCCGGGTCGGCGTACCTCGGCGTGGCGCACAAGCCGTTCGAGACGCAGGCCGACCCGGCGCAGCCCGGTCCGTTCCGGCTGCCGAACTTCACGCTCGCCACCGGCGTCACGAACGACGGCGCCGCCGACCGCCGGTCGCTGCTGAACCGCTTCGACACCCTCCGCCGCGACGCCGACACCAGCGGCCAACTCGACGCGCTCGACCGCTTCCAGACGCGGGCGTGGGACATCCTCACGTCGCCGGCGGCGCGCGACGCCTTCGACCTCGACAAGGAGCCGATGGCCGTCCGCGAGCGCTACGGGTTCATGCCGGCGTTCGACCCGAAGGCGTCGAACCGCTGCGGCGCCCCGAACTGGGCGCAGCGCATGTTGCTAGCGCGCCGGCTGGTGGAGGCCGGGGTGCGGATCGTGACCGTGGACCTGCGCTGGTGGGACACGCACGTGAAGGGGTTCGAGTCGCTGCGCGAGGGCTTCCTGCCGCGGTGGGACCGGGCGTACTCGGCGCTGCTCGAAGACCTGGAGGCCCGCGGCCTCCTCGACACGACGCTGGTGCTGGCGTGGGGCGAATTCGGGCGGACGCCGCGGGTGAACAACGACGCCGGCCGCGACCACTACCCGAACGTGTTCAGCGCCGCGCTGGCCGGCGGCGGGGTGGTCGGCGGGCGCGTGGTGGGCGCGTCGGACGAGCTGGGGGCGTTCCCGAAGGCGAACCCGAAGTCGCCGCAGGACGTGCTGGCGACGGTGTACGCGCACCTCGGCGTGGATACGTCCGCGAGCTACATGAACAACGGCCGGCCGATCGCGGTGCTGCCGCACGGCCGGCGCATCGACGAGCTGTTTTAGTTCAACCCATTTTTTGACGGGATGAACAGGACAAGACAGGATGGAAGACAAGGACAGAAGTTAAATTAAATCTTGTCTTTGTCTTCCATCCTGTCTTGTCCTGTTCATCCCGTCAAAAAATGGGTTCACGCCCGCTTCCGCGCCACAACCACCCGCGGCAACCCGGCCGTGTCCCGCAGCGTCTTCACCACGTCAAGGCGCTCGGCGAACAGCGCCGTCACCGCGTCCTGCTGCGTCGCGCCGATCTCGGCCAGGAGCCAGCCGCCGGGATTCAACACCCCTTCCACGCCGGCCGCGATGCGGCGGTAGAACGCCAGCCCGTCCGGGCCGCCGTCCAGCGCCAGCCGCGGCTCGTGGTCGCGCACCTCCGGCTGCAACCCCGCCAGCTCCGCCTGCGTGACGTAGGGCGGGTTCGTCGCCACCACGTCGAACGCGGCGCCGGCCGGCAGCGCCGCGAACAGGTCGCCGGCGCGGAAGTCGATCCGCCCCGCGACGCCGTTCCGCTCCGCGTTGCGGCGGGCCACGTCGAGCGCGTCCGGCGACACGTCCGTCGCCGTGACGCGCGCCGCCTTGGCGTTGCGTGCCAGGCTCACCGCGACGCAGCCGGAGCCGGTACACAGGTCGAGCGCGGCCGCGTCCGGCTGCTTCCTCAGCAGCGACAGCGCCTCGCCGACCAGCGTTTCCGTCTCGGGGCGCGGGATGAGCACGGCGGGCGTCACTTCGAACGGCAGGAGGAAGAACTCCTTCTCGCCGAGGAGGTACGCGACCGGCCAGCCGTCGACGCGCCGCTTGATGAGGTCGCGGAAGGTGGCGCGGTCGGCGTCGGTCGGCTGCTCGTCGTAGCGGACGAGCACGTCGATCGGCTTGCACTTCAGGACGTGGGCGAGGAGGAGGCGGGCGTCGATCTTCGCCGCGGGGCCGGGGACGTTTTTCTTCGAGAGGAAGTCGGCCGTCCAGTCGAGCAGCGCCTTGACCGTCCAGACCGGCGGGGCAGACATCGGGACCATCCCTGGTAACGGAACTGGGCACGAGTTGATTTTAGACAGGATAACAGGATGAACAGGATGACCGAGCCGAGAACCACCGCACGTCTTGGCTCGGTCATCCTGTTCATCCTGTTATCCTGTCTAAAATTCTTCTCATCCGTCTCACGCCTTCCACGTCGCCACCTGCCCCGTGCGCAGCGACCGGTTCGCCAGGTGCGCCGCCGCGGCCGCGGTCACCCCCGCCTCCGCCGGGCAGCTCGGCTTCCGCCGCGCCCGCACCGCCGCCACCCAGTCCGTCAGGTGCAGCAGTTCGCCGTCCGGCTTGTCGTAGAAGTCGAGGCCGCGTGTGCCCGTGCCCAGAATCATCTCCCGCGGCTGACCCATCTTGCCGCGGTCGGGGATGAACTCGAACCGGCCGCGGTCCAGGTACAGGGTGCCCTCGGTGCCCATGAACTCGACCATCGCCCCGTTGCGGTTGTTGCTGAAGGTGCCCTCGAAGTACACCTGCACCTGCTTGTCCGGGTAGCGGAGGATCGTCTGCACGGTGTCCGGCGTCTCCCACACGTCCTTCGCCGAGAAGAAGTCGCCGGCGCTCGCGGCCGTGGCCGGCGCGCCGAGGTCCAGGAACCAGTGGACGACGTCGATCCAGTGGACCATCAGGTCGGTGAAGATGCCGCCGCCGAAGTCCCAGAACCAGCGCCACTGGCGGAACTTGTAGGCGTCGAATGGCTGCTGCCGGGCCGTGCCGAGGAAGCGCGTCCAGTCCACCTTCGTGGCGTCGAGCGTGTCCTTGAACCGCGTGGCCCGCGCGGCGTTGCGGTTCCAGGTGCAGTGGACCTTGTGGACGGTGCCGACCGCGCCGCTCTTCAGAAAGTCGTAGGCGGCGCGGACGTGCGTCATGCTCCGCTGCTGGGTGCCGACCTGCACGACGCGGCGGTGGCGGTCCTGCGCCTCGACGGCGGCGCGGCCCTCGTCCAGGTCGTGCGTCAGCGGCTTCTCGACGTACACGTCCTTCCCCGCGGCGCACGCGGCGACCGTGAGCGGGACGTGCCAGTGGTCGGGCGAGCCGATCAGCACGGCGTCCACGTCGTTGCGGGCGAGCAGGTCTTCGTGCCGGCCGGTGGCGAAGGCGGCGGGGTCGGCGAGCTTCTTCCCCTCGTCGCGGTTCGTCTCCCACACGTCGCACACGGCGGTGATCTTGACGTTCGGGATGGTGGCGAGCGAGCGCATGAGGGTGCGGCAGCGGCCGCCGGTGCCGATGCAGCCGACGCGGAGGGTGTCGTTGGCCTGGAACCCGCGGGCGGACTCGGCTCCCAGTAGCGCGGCGGTGGACGCGAGGAAGGTGCGGCGGTCGGGCATGGGAGAGGCTCCGGGAGGGAAGCCCCACGGTAACCGACGCGCGCGCCGAAGGAAAGCTCCGAGCCGGCCCGGCTTCGGCCCAGGGGCCGCGGCCCGGTGCCCCCAAGGCCATCGACCTCGTGCTGTGCCTCGACACGTCCAACAGCATGGACGGCCTCATCGACTCGGCCAAGATCAAGCTGTGGGACATCGTCAACGAGCTGGCCCGCCTCCGGCCGACGCCCGACCTGCGCGTCGCCCTCTACAGCTACGGCAACGACAACTACGACCGCAACAACGGCTGGGTGCGCAAGGAACTCGACCTCACCGCCGACCTCGACGACGTGTACAAGGCGCTCAACACCCTCCGCACCCGCGGCGGCACCGAGCTGGTGGCCCGCGTCGGCAAGGCGGCGCTCACCGAGCAGCCGTGGCACCGCGGGGCGCTCAAGCTCCTGTTCGTGTGCGGCAACGAGCCCGTGGACCAGGACCGCCAGACGACGCTGGACGAGGTTGCCGACCTGGCGAAGGGCCGCGGCGTGATCCTGAACACCATCTACTGCGGCCGCGGCGACAGCCACGAGGCGAAGGGGTGGGCCATGTTCGCCGAGAAGTGCGGCGGCCGGGCGCTGACCATCGACCAGAACAAGGCGGTGGTCGCGGCCGTGCCGAAGACCGAGTTCGACGACCAGATCCTGAAGGCCGGCGACGACCTCGGCAAGACGTACCTCGCCTACGGCAAGGACGGGAAGGAGCGGTTCGAGAACCAGAAGGCGCAGGACGCGAACGCCCTGAAGGCGGCCCCCGGTGTGCCCGCCGGGCCCGGCGGGTTCGGCGGCGCCGCCCCGCAGGCGGCGCTGGCCCGGGCGGCGTCGAAGGCCGGCGACCTGTACCGCAACGAGCGCTGGGACCTGATCGACAAGATGAAGCAGGACAAGGCGTTCGACATCACCAAGGTGCCGGACGCGGAACTGCCGGCCGAGGTGGCGAAGCTGCCGCCGGCCGACCGCGCCGGGTACGTGCAGAAGAAGGCCGACGAGCGCGCCGCCCTCCAGAAGCGGATCGCCGACCTGACGGCGCAGCGGCAGCGGAAGCTCGACGAGGAGCGCGCCAAGGGGCCGCGCAACCCCGCCGACCAGGCGCTCGACGAGGCGGTGAAGGGCGTCGTCCGCGACCAGGCGCGGGCGGCCGGGTTCGAGGTCGCGGACAAGAAGTAAGACGAAAGCGGGATTAACCACAGAGTCACAGAGAGCACAGAGGGAAGACCAAAGACGGAGAGGGAATCAGACGGGATTTCAAACTCTGCGTCGTCTCGGTCTTCTGTCTTTCCACTGTGCTCACTGTGACTCTGTGGTCAGAAATCTTCTCCCACCACCCCCAGGCACCCATGCGTCGCGCCCTGCCGCTCCTCGCCGTCGGCCTGCTCGCCGTGCTGTCCGGCGCCAACGCCCAGGACGGCGCCGTCAAGGCCGCCCCGAGCAAGATCACCGCCGTCACCCTCTACCAGCAGACGGCCCTCGTCACCCGCGAGGTCACGCTGCCGGAGGCGCCCGGCCTCGCCGAGGTGGTCGTGTCGCCGCTGCCGGCCCACACGCTGCAATCGTCGCTGTACGCCGAGGGCGGCGAGGGGATCCGCGTGCTGAGCGTCCGCTTCCGCACCCGCGCCATCGCCGAGGACACCCGCGAGGACGTGCGCAAGGTCGAGGCCGAGATCAAGAAGCTGAACCAGAAGCAGGCGACGATCCAGTCCGAGCTGAAGGCCGTCGAGGACAACCTGAAGCTGCTCGACAAGCTCGAAGGGTTCACCGCCAAGGGGCTGGAGAGCCTTACCGACAAGGGCCAGCTCGACGCCGACAAGATCATCGTGCTGGCGAAGTTCGTGCAGGAGGACCGGGCGAAGCGGAGCAAGGAGGCGCAGCTGCTGAAGCAGGAACTGGAGGGGAACACGACGCAGCTGGCGTTCGCCAAGCGGCTGCTCGGGGAGAAGTCTGGCGGCGTGGTCCGCACCGAGCGCGACGCCGTCATCACCATCGACAAGAAGGCCGGCGCCGCGGCGACCGTAAAGCTGAACTACCTCGTGTCGAACGCCAACTGGCGGCCGATCTACAAGCTGCGGGCCGGCACCAAGGACAAGGACGCGGTGACGCTGGAGTACCTCGCGGCGATCGAGCAGCAGACCGGCGAGGACTGGAGCGGCGTGAACCTCACGCTGTCCACGGCCCAGCCGCTGCTGAACGCCGCGCCGCCGGACCTGCGCGTGCTGGCGGTGTCGGTCGGCGGGCCGGGGCTGGCGATGAGCGGGCCGGAACCGAAGGCGATGCCGCCCGGCGCGAGCGGCGCCGGGGGCGGGATGCCGAGCGCCTCGGCGATCGCCCGCGACCTGGAGAAGCAGGCGAAGGGGCAGCGCGCCGCGGCGGCCGAGAACTACCGCCAGAACAAGGACGACGTGGCCGCGAAGCTCACCAACGACGCCGCCGCCGTCGAGCAGTTCTGCGACCTGTTCCTCGACGACCCCGCGGCGAAGGGCGTCCCCGGCGCCGCGACGCCGCGCGAGGGGCCGAGCGTGGCGTACCGCGTCAAGGGCGGCGCCAGCCTGCCGAGCCGCGACGACGAGCAGGTGCTGGAGATCGACCGCTTCGACCTGGCGCCGAAGTTCTACTACAAGGCCGTGCCGGTGCTGACGCCGAACGTGTACCGCCTGGCGGACCTGACCAACACCAGCGACCACGTCCTGCTGCCGGGCGAGGCGACGATGTACCTCGGCTCCGACTTCGTGGGCCAGACGAAGCTGCCGCTCGTGGCCGCGGGGAAGGGCTTCACGGTGGGCTTCGGCGCCGACCCGCAGCTGCAGGTGACGCGCACCTTGGCGGAGAAGAACCGGACCACCCAGGGCGGCAACCAGGTGTTAACATTCAAGTACCAGGTGGCGCTGAGCAGCTACAAGCGCGAGCCGGTGCCGGTGCAGGTGTGGGACCGCGTGCCGAGCGCCGAGTCGGCGATGACCATCGCGGTGACGGTCAACAACCCGACGCCGGCGCTCAGCACCGAGGCGGCGTACCTCCGCGAGGAGCGGCCGAAGGGGCTGCTGCGGTGGGACGTGACGCTGCGGCCGGACCAGAACGGCGAGAAGGCGCTGCCCATCGGGTACGAGTTCAAGATGGAGCTCGACCGGAACGTGAACATCGGCGGGTTCCTGGCGCGGTAACGGGGCTCGGGGTTTCGCCGCCCGCGGCGGACCGAAAGAGGATCACGATGCCGAAGGCACGAATCGTCGTCGTCGAGGACGAGCCCGCCATCCGCCGCGGCGTGTCCGACGCCCTGCGCCTCAGCGGGTACGAGGTCACCGAGGCGCCCGACGGCGCCGCCGGGCTCACCGAAGGCGCCGCCGCCGGCGTCGACCTCGTGCTGCTGGATTTGCAACTCCCCAAGCGCGACGGGCTCGACGTGCTCGCCGAGATCCGCCGCACCTGCCCCACGCGGCCGGTCATCGTCCTCACGGCCCGCGGCACCGAGGACGACCGCGTGAAGGGCCTCAAGATGGGGGCCGACGACTACGTGGTGAAGCCGTTCTCGGCGAAGGAGCTGCTGGCGCGCGTCGAGGCGGTGTTGCGCCGAACCCTCAAGCCGCCGGCGGAAGTCAAAGCAGTGAAGGTGGGGAAGGGGAGTGTCGATCTGCACCGCCGCGAGGTCCGCTGGCCCTGCGGCACCCGGCACGACCTGTCGGAGACGGAGACGGCGCTGCTGAAGTACCTGGTCAGCAACCGCGAGCGGGCCGTCTCCCGCGAGGAACTTCTGAACCGCGTCTGGGGCATCGGCACGGCCGGGCTGGAGACGCGGGCGGTGGACATGCACATCGCCCGGCTGCGGGCGAAGCTGAAGGATCCGGCCGGCGACGACCACCAGCCGGAGGCGATCGTGACGGTGCGGGCGCACGGGTACATGGCCGGCCCGGGCGCGACTGCGCGCGTGGAAGCGGCGGCGGCGACGCCAGCGCGAGCCCCGTCGGGCGTCGCAGCCCCACGGGCCGCGCCCCGGCCCCACGGGTGGTTCGGTTCCCAACAGAGGGTGTTCTCGTGAGACGGTGCCTCGGCCCGGTCGGCGGGTCGGTCGCGTTCCTCCTGGTCGCCGGGCTGGTGTTCGCCGGCCTCGGTCACCGGCGGGCAAGCGCGTCGAGGACGCCCAGCGAAGCCGCCGCGGCCGAGGCCGCCGTTGCCAACCACCTCCGCTGCGCTGTGGCGGCTCGACGGCCGCCTGCTGCCGGCCCTCGCCGCCACGAGAAGGCCTACCCCTACCTGGAGTACGAGGCGCTCGACCCTGGACTCGGCGTACGGCCCCACCCCGCGCGCAGCCTCGGCCGCGCCGCTCCCCGACTGGATGAAGCTGTACGCCCAGCTCGACCTGGAGACCGGGTGGGCGTCGCCGCAGGTGCTCACGCCGGACGCCCGCCTGAAGTTCGAGGAGGCGCGGCCTGAGCCGAACCCGTCGAACGCCACCCCCGGAGCCGCGCCCGCCCTCGACGCCCTCCGCCAGCTGCCGACGCGGCCAAGGTCGCCTACGCCGCCTTCGCCCGCCGGGCGACGGCCTCCGTGCTCACCGACCGCGCCGCCCGTCGCCGACGCGCCGCCCTGGCCTGGATGATGCCGCCCGCCCTCGGCCTGGCCAACGGCCTCGCCGCCCTGCCGCCTCGCCGCGGCCGACGGAGGCGGAGCCGCGTCGCCCCCGCCGAAGGCGGTCGAGCTGGCCGGCGTCGCCTGGCCCTGCCGTCAGCGCCTGCCCGTCGCCGCCGACAACGCCGCCCGCGCCGGGGAGGCCGATGCCAACCGCGGCGACGCCCAGTTCCGCCGCCGCGCCGCCGACCTGGCCGCCGACGCCCGCCAGCCGCAGACGTTCATCTACCCGCCGAACTACCGGCAGAACGCGACCGACCCGTTGACCCAGAACGGCCTCGCGAACAACTTCGCCCGCAACACCGGGCCCGTGAACCCGGGCCAGAACCTGCCCGGCCAACCGGGTTTCAACGGCACCCTCGGCCGTTACGCCGCCCCCCAGGACCGTGGCGAGCGCGGGACGCCTTCGGCGGGCGCGAAGTACGACAACGCGCTCCGCGGCCGCCGCCCAGCGTCGGCCCCGGGGCGGCCGCGGGCCCCGGACGGCGCGCGTGCGGGCCGGGGAGCGCCGTCGCTCGGCGGGCTGGCCGACTTCCTGGCCCGCAATCAAGCAGTCGCCGGAAAAGCACCAGCCCGCGAGGTCAGACGGCCCCCGGGCGTGAAGGAGGCGGCGGGCGGGCTGGCGATGCTCGACCGGGCGAAGGAGGAGCGAATGTTCGCCGCCCCCCGCCGCCTCCGGCGGGGGGCGGCCGGCCGCGGCGGGCGGCGCCGTTTGCGGAGCCCCGCCCCGCACCCCGCCGGGCGCCGCCGGGCTGTTCACGAAGGCGGCCTCCGGCGTTGAGAGTCCGTCCCTCTCCGGGCCGGGCGCTGCCGCCGCGGGCCGGCTGCCCACGCCCGACACGACGCGGTGCCGCCGGGCGGCCGCCCGCCGGCACCGCGCCTATGACGCCCGCCAAGCTGCCCGGCCCGGCGCCCGCGCTCTCCACCCCGGCCGCCCCGCCGACGATGCCCGAGACCGCCCCCCGCCTGCCTACCGCCGAGCCCGCGCCGCCGGCCGACGCGCCGGCCCCGCCGCTCGTGATGTTCAACACCCCGCCGGTCGCCGTCCACCTCGGGCCGGTCCGCCCGCTGTGGCTCCCGGCCACCGACGGCGGCCCCGACTCGCTCGTGCTGGTGCGCACCGCCCGGCTCAACGACCGGACCGTCTACCAGGGGGTCGTCCTCGACTGGCCGGGCCTCCAGAAGGTACTGTGCGAGGACGTGCAGGACCTGTTCCCCAACGCCCAGCTCGTGCCGGTGAAGGCCGGCGACGCCACCCCCGACCGGGCCATGACGGCGCTGCCGGTGCAGCTCGACCCGGGCCCCGCGCCGGCCCCGCCGCCGGTCGGCTGGTCGCCGCTGCGCATCGGGCTGGCGCTGGCGTGGGCCGCGGCGCTCATCGCGTTCGGCGCCATCGGCCTCGCCGGCTGGTCGCTCATCGACCTGTCCGAGCGCCGCATCCGCTTCGTGAGCGCCGTCACGCACGAGCTGCGGACGCCGCTCACGTCGCTGCGGCTGTACCTCGACCTGCTCCTGAGCGGCATGGTGCAGGACGAGGCGCGGCGGACCGAGTACCTGGCCACGCTCGCCGTCGAGTCCGACCGGCTCCACCGGCTCGTGGACAACGTGTTGGACTTCGCCCGGCTCGAACGCCGCCGCGCGAGTTCGGACCTGAAGCCGGCGAAGGTGGCCGACGTGCTGGCGGCCGTGCGCGACACCTGGACCGACCGCTGCGGCACCGACGGCAAGGAGCTGATCGTCGTCTCCACGCTGCCGCCGGAGGCCGAGGTGACGACCGACGCGGCGCTGGTGGGGCAGATCGTGGGGAACCTGATCGACAACGCGCGGAAGTACACGCGCGCGGCGAGCGACCCGCGGGTGTGGGTGTGGGCGAAGCCGGAGGGGGGGAAGGTGGTGTTCGAGGTGGAGGACCGCGGCCCCGGCGTGCCGCCGCGGGAGCAGAAGGTCATCTTCCGCCCGTTCCGCCGCGGCGAGACGGCCGACACCACCGCCGGCGGCGCGGGCCTGGGCCTGGCGCTGTGCAAGCAGTGGGCGGAGAGCCTGGGCGGCACCCTGGGCTACCGCCCCGCCGACGGCGACACGGGGGCGTGCTTCCGCCTGGTCGTTGGGGAAGTGACCCGTTCCACCATCACCCGGGCCGACCTACTGGTCCGTCTACCGATCCGTGTCGGTGCGTTAGGTCAGCGCCCCGCGGGAGTCCGAGTCTGGACGGGGCTGCGCCCCGGCCTGACAGCTCGCACCACGGCTCGCGGACGACGCCCGACATCGAGCGGTAGACGGACCACGTCGAAGCCCCAACACGCCGGCACGTTCGTGTTGCCCGCGGACCCGCGCCCACGCTATACTCGACCGTACCGCATAACCTCGGGAGGCCGACGATGGGCAAGCTGATCGCGATTCTGGCGGCGTCGGCGGCGGTCGCCGGCGGGGCGACGTTCGCCGTGTTCCACCACCTCGACCCGAACCACTGCCCGCTGTCGGGCTGCCCAACGGCCCAGGTGCGCTGCTGTGACACGCCGACCGAAGTCACCGCCTCGCCGGCCGACTGCTCGGTCGCCGCGGCCGGGCCGGTAGTGCTGTTCACGGAGGGCACCGTGCCGGTGAGCACCGAGGCGAAGCCGGCCGCGTGCCCGGCGTGCGCCGCCCGCGCGGCCGCGGCGTGCTGCATGGACGGCGCGACCAGCCGCCCGACGGGTGTGGCTGCCCTCGTCGGCCCGGCCGCCGCGATGCGCTGAGCCCCTGACGTTTCTCGTCCGCCGCTTGCGGCGATGCACCGAGGTGCATCGCCGCAAGCGGCGTGCTTATGCGCGAATCCCGTCCCGCAGCGGGTCGTCGTCCGCCGCCAGCAGCGTCGCCTCGGCCGTGACGTAGGCCGTGCCCGTGACGCTCGGCACCACCACGCCGGGCTCGTCGCCGGTCTCGACGCGCCCCTCGAAGACGCTCCCCGTCACGCTCTCCTGCCGCCAGATGTCGCCGGGCTTCAGCTTGCCGTCGGCGAACAGGCACGCCAGCTTGGCGCTGGTGCCGGTGCCGCACGGCGAGCGGTCGTAGGCGCCGCCGGGGCACAGCACGAAGTTGCGGCTGTGGTTCGCGGCGTCGGCCGGGGCGCCGAACAGCTCGACGTGATCGACGAGTTCGCCCTCCGGGGTGGCGTTGACGGCGCGGCGCACGGCCGACGTGAACGCCGTCAGCCGGGCCACGTTGCCGACGGCTAGCGGCCCCACGTCGTCGCACTCGCGGACGAGGTAGAACCAGTTCCCGCCCCACGCCACGTCGCCGGCGACGCGCCGGCCGTCCACGGTGACGGCGAGCCCCGCGGCGCGGCGGTAGCTCGGCACGTTGCGGACGGTGACGCGGGCGCCGCCGTGGTACGCGGCGGTGACGACGCCGACGGGCGTGTCGACGCGGTGCTCGCCGGGGGCGAGGCGGCCGAGGTGCGCCAGGGTGACGACGAGGCCGATGGTGCCGTGCCCGCACATGCCGATGGTGCCGACGTTGTTGAAGAAGACGACGCCGGCAGCGCACCCCGGCGCGTGCGGCTCGGTGAGGAGGGCGCCGACGAGTACGTCGGACCCGCGCGGCTCGTTGACGACGCACGAGCGGAAGGCGTCGGCGTGGTCGCGGAGGCGGCGGGCGCGGTCGGCGAGGGGTCCGGCGCCGAGGTCCGGCCCGCCGGCGACGACGACGCGCGTCGGCTCGCCGCCGGTGTGCGAGTCGATGACGGTGATGCGCTTCATGCCGGCGATTGTAGGCCGGCGCGGCTTGTGGTCACCGCCGCGGGGCGGTACGCTCCTGCGGACGGGCGGCGTCCGTGCGCGAACCCCCCTAGTAGCCTCGCGGTCTGTCTGGCTGTGTGGAGACGGTCCCCCATTACAAGTGCCATCCACGAGCTGTAACGAAAGCAGGAGCGTGTTCCGATGTCGGAGGGTAAGGCTACGCTCGAAGCTAAGGTGTCCGAGTGGCTATCGACCGAGGGGTACCGGCTCGAATACCTCACTAGCAAGGCTTTCCGTGACGCCGGGCTGAGGACGACGATGTCGTATCACGTCGAGTCCGAGGAAGGGAAGCGGAGGGAACTCGACGTCACAGCGATGTCGAAGAACAGCTCTGAAGAACGACCTGTGGTTGCCCGTGTCGTGTGTGAGTGCAAGTACTCCAAGGAACACCCGTGGGTGCTCTTGACACAGGGGCTCAAGGCTCACTTCTGGGCCGACTGGGTATCCGTTCCTAAGTCCACCCCGCTCCGCGAGACGACGAGCCTCACGAAACAGGCTAAGGCGACCCTCGAAGGTTGCTGGCACTTCGATGCGCGACACGTCTTCGCTCACGGCTTGGTTCAAGCCATGAAAAAGGACAACCGGGATATCGCGTTCGATTCGTTGCAGAAGATAGCGAACGCAGCCTGGGATTGTGCAGAGGCACCAGAGCGGAGGGGGTTTCCAGCCCACATCTTCGTCATCCCATGCATCGTAGTGGAGGCGCCCCTGTTTCTGTCGTGGTACAACCACGATGCTGGGAGGTTCGAAGTGAAGCCGACCAAAATTGGACGGCTCTCTTGGTCTGGGTGCAGGGAAGGTACGTTGGTGGATGTCGTACACATCGACGGCTTGGCGGAATACGCAGTCGAGGTGAAGCGAACTCTCGATACCGTCGTGCAGGTCGTCGAGGGAATCACCGAGGCACATGAGCTTGAAGTCGAGGATGACCGATAGTGTTCGTAGGTCGGGTCGAGTCTTCGAGGCCCGGCGCGGGGGTACGAACCGGCTCGGGAGTAAACCCTTCGGCGTCGGCGCTTCGGGTCTTTCTCGGTCGGCCGCCCGCTCCGCGTCGGGCCTCGAAGACTCGACCCGACCTACGAAGCCCCGAGCCGTGTAGCCCAGCGAGGCAAACCCGTTCCGCTCCAATGACTTGCGGCGTGTCGTCGCCGGAGCGCTCGTTGCTCCGACCGCGTGACATGTTTCCGCGACCCGGTGGGGGGCGCGGCCGAAACAAAGATTTCGGCCCGAACGACGCCCGCCGCTCGGACGCCCGTCACTTCGTCGGCCGCGTCGCCTTCGCCTTGCGGATGATGCCCAGGACGCGCTCGCGCTCCTCGCCGACGAGCGGCAGCCGCGGCGGGCGGCACAGCTCGGTGCCGTAGCCGCACTCGGCCGACGCCAGCTTGATGTACTGCACCAGCTTCGGGTGCGTGTCCAGGTGCAAGAGCGGCGTGTACCAGCGGTACACCGCCCGCGCCTCCTCCCACTTCCCGGCCGTCGCCAGGTCCCAGACGAGCCGGTTCTCCGCCGGGAAGGCGTTCACCAGCCCGCTCACCCAGCCGACGGCGCCGAGCAGCAGGCACTCCAGGAACAGGTCGTCCACGCCGGCGAAGATGACGTAGCGGTCGCCGGTGAGGTTGATGATGTCGGTGATCCGCCGCGGGTTGTCGCTGCTCTCCTTGATGCACGCCAGCGTCGGCTCGTCGGCCAGTTCGACGAACATCTCGGGCGTGATGTCGGCCTTGTACGCCGGCGGGTTGTTGTAGACCATGACCGGCCGGTCGGTCGCCTTCGCCACGGCGCGGAAGTGGGCCATCGTCTCGCGGTCGTCGCCCTTGTAGACCATCGGCGGCAGCACCATCAGCCCGTCGGCGCCGAGCTTCGCGGCCTCGGCGGCCCACCGGCAGGCCTGCGCCGTGGTGTACTCGGCGACGCCCGTGAGCACCGGCACCCGGCCGCCGACGTGCTTGACGGTCGCCGCCAGCAGCTCGCGCTTCTCGGCGGGTTCGAGCGTCGTGTTCTCGCCGACGCTTCCCATCATGACGAGCCCGTGGACGCCGGCCGCGAGCATCGCGTCCACGTGGGCGAGCGTGCCGGGGATGTTGAGCGCGTAGTCGGCGTGGAACTGCGTGCATACGGCGGGGAAGACACCGGTCCAACTGACGGCGGGCATGACTGCCTCCTCGAAGTAACACGAACTGGCGGGTTGAGCTATTTCGGCACCGGCGCGTACACCACGCGGAACCCGATCGCGCCGGTCACCGGGTTGTGCGCCTCGCCGCCGGTGTCGAACGGGCGCACGCCCTTCCGCGCCGCGCTGCGGCAGGCGCTCGCCGGGTCGCGGTACGAGCCGCCGCGGACGACGCGCTTGTCGCCGGCCGACGGGCCGGTCGGGTCGGTCCGCGGGCCGTCGGCGGGGTAGCCGGGCTTGAACCAGTCGCCGCACCACTCGGCGACGTTGCCGTGCATGTCGTACAGCCCCCACCGGTTCGGCGGGTAGCTGCCGGCCTTCCCCGGCAGCGTCAGCGGCGCGATCGGGTCGGCGTCCTCGCACGGGTCGGAGCCCGTCACCGTGTACAGCGCCGACACCGCCTTGACCTGCGGCCGGTACACGAGCTTGTCGGTGCCGCCCTCGCCGACGCCGAACGGCGTCGTGGTGCCGGCCCGCGCCGCGTACTCCCACTCGGCTTCCGTCGGCAGCCGGTAGGCCCAGCCCGGCCGGGCGTGCGGCTCGTTCCGCTCGCGCTCCGTCAGCCGCTTGCAGAATTCGAGCGCCTCGCCGAAGCTGACCCCCTCGACCGGGTGGTTCTGCAGTTGGTTGGCGCCGCGCGTCTTCGACACCGACCCGCGCGGGCTGGCGTTGTCCATCACTTTCCAGTACTGGCCGAACGTCACCTCGGTCGCCGCCATCAGGAACGGGCCGCCGACCGTCACCTCGTGCGGCGGGCCTTCGGGGTCGGCCTCGCCGGGGGGCGTCGGGGGCCGGCCTGGCTCGCCCGGCGGGCTCCCCATGACGAACGTTCCGCCGTCGAGCTTCACCATCTTCATCCCGACCGCGTTCGTGAACGAATCGACCGCGCCGAGCCGTTTGCCGAACACGGCGCGGTAGCCGGCGAAGCCGAGCACGGCGACGACGAACAGGATGCCGGCGCCGATGCCGACCATCGCCCACGGGAACGCCGGCTTCGCCCGCCGGCGGACCGGGCTGTCGTCGGCGGATGGCCCGGGCAGGCGGAACACCTGGCTGCTCGAATGCGGGTTCGGCAGCGGCAGCGGCGCGGGAACGGGGAGCGGCGCCGGTACGAACCGCGGCGCCGGCGGGACCGGGTGCGGGCCGCTCGGCCGCGGCGCGGCCGGGCAGAAGGGGGCGAGTGCGGCCGCGAGTTGCATCGGCGTCTGCGGCCGGTCCTCGGGCCGCTTCGCCATGCACCACAGGATCAGCGCCTCGAGCTGCGGCGGGGCGTCGGGGCGAATCGCCCGCAGCGCCGGCGGCGGCTCGGTGCAGTGCTTCAGCAGCTTCTCGGTCGGGTTCGCCCCGGGGAACGGTACCCTGCCGGTCAGGACGTAGTACAGCGTCGCGCCGAGTGCGTAGATGTCGGCGCGGATGTCCACGCTACCGGGGTCGCGGGCCTGCTCCGGGGCGAGGAAGTCCGGCGTGCCGATGACGAACCCTTCCTGCGTCACCCGTGCGTCGGCGCCGGGCTCGTCGAGCCGGGCCAGACCGAGGTCCACGAGCTTCGCCGTCTTCCAGTCTGGGCTGACCAGGATGTTCGACGGCTTGATGTCGCGGTGGACCATCCCCGCCTCGTAGGCGTGGTGGAGGCCGAGCGCCGCCTGCCGGACCGCCTCGCACGCCGGCACGAGCGGCAGCGGGCCGCGGGCCTGCACGATCTTCGTCAGGTCCTGTCCGTCGATGAACTCCATGACGACGAAGTGCGTGTCGCCGGTCTGGCTGGCGTCGAACGCCTTGACGACGTTGGGGTGCTGGAGTTGCCCGAGCGCGACCATCTCGTGCCCGAACCGGGCGACCGCGGCCGGGTTCGACAGGCGCTCCTTGCGGATGATCTTGAGGGCCACGTCGCGGGCCAGGCGGGTGTCGTGCGCCTTGAAGACGCGCCCCATGCCGCCCTCGCCGAGCAGGTCGAGGAGGACGTAGCGGTCCACGAGTAAGTCCTTGCCGCGGCCGCGGAACACTTCCTTGATCTGGTAGTTGGTGAGCCACCCGCGGCGGGCGACGTCCTTCGCCAGCGTGGTGGGATCGGGCTTGTTCTGAGCGGTCCAGGCGGCGAGATCGTCGGCCTGTGCGGGAGTGAGGAGCCCGGACCCGCGGAGGGCGGACAGGAACGCGGCCGTCGGGTCGGCGGCACTACTCATCGGGCGGGACACCGGGGCGGACGCGGGTCGGGGGTTGTTGTACCGGCGGGGCGTCCCTACGTCCGGTCGGGCGCTTCCGGTATGTTGAACGCATTCCAGAATCCGGGGGCTGACCCCCCGGCTCGCCGGGGTATGCCGATGCCGACCGTCACCGTGAACGACCAGCCGCAGACGCTTCCCGACCCGGCCACCGTCGCCGACCTCCTCCGGGCGCTCGGCAAGGACCCCGGCAAGCTCGCCGTGGAAGTGAACCGGGAGGTCGTGCCACGCGCCGACCACCCGGCCCGCCGCCTCGCCGACGGCGACGCCGTCGAGATCGTCACGCTGGTCGGTGGGGGGTCGGGGCCGCCGGCGGACAAGCCACTGAAGGTCGGCCCGTTCACCTTCACAAGCCGGCTGTTCACCGGCACCGGCAAGTACGCGACCCACGAGCTGATGCAGCGCTGCATGGTCGCCAGCGGTTGCGAGGTGACCACCGTCGCCGTGCGCCGCGAACGGCTGATCGACGCCTCGGGTAAAAGCCTCCTCGACAGCCTCGACCTGTCGAAGCTCACCATCCTGCCGAACACCGCCGGCTGCTTCAGCGCCGAAGATGCCGTTCGTCACGCCCGGCTGGCCCGGGAGCTGTTGGGGAACCTCGGCAACCCGGGCGCTGGGTGGGTGAAGCTCGAGTGCCTCGGCGACAGGAAGACGCTCCTGCCGGACCCGATCGACACGCTCAAGGCGACGGAGGTGCTGGTGAAGGAGGGCTTCCAGGTGCTGGTGTACACGACCGACGACCCGATCCTGGCCCGGCGGCTGAAGGCGGTGGGGGCGGCGAGCGTGATGCCGGCCGGGAGCCCGATCGGCAGCGGGCAGGGGATTCAGAACCCGACGAACATCCGCATCATCCTGGAGTACCTGAAGGACGGCGACCCCGACTACCCGGTGATCGTGGACGCCGGCGTCGGCACCGCGTCGGACGTGGCGGTGGCGATGGAGCTGGGCTGCGACGGGGTGCTGCTGAACACGGCAATCGCGAGCGCCACCGACCCGGAGCGGATGGCGTGGGCGATGCGCTACGCCTGCGAGGCGGGCCGGATGGCGTTCCTGGCGGGCCGCATCCCGCGTAAACTGTACGCGAACGCCAGCAGCCCGCTGGACGGGTTGATTCGTTGATTACGCCGCCGGCGCCGCCTCGACGGCGGCGCCGAGACGAGCCACGTCGCCGGCCACGCACTTCTTCATCGTCCCCATCATCAGGAACGCCAGCGGCGTGAACAGCTTCGCGTACAGCGACACCGCCTTCGACCGGAACGCCACCCCCACCCGCGTCTTGTCGCCCTCCGGCTCGAACGTGAACCGCGTCGTGAACACCGCCCCGCAACTGCCCGCCGACAGCTCGACCAACTTCCCCGGCTCGAACGCCGACACCGTCATCGACTCGGTACACTCCTTGCCGAACATCTTGCGCGTCTCCTTGAATGCCGTGCCGACGCCGACCGGGCCGGGTGTCAGCAACTCGACACGGATGATGTCAGGGACGCGCTTCGGTGCGTTCGCGAAATCGGTGAAGGCGTCGAACACCACCGGCAGTGGCGCGGCCACGGTGTGACTCAGGTCGAAGCCGGGCATGGCGGGCCTCGTCGGAATGGTGGGGGGTAGTTCACACGTACCCGAACTCACCACGGCCTGCGAGGTGCGATGGGACGGAAGTGGTCAGCCGTCCAGGGGCGCGGCCCGCAGCCTCAGCGCATTCGCTACCACCGACACCGAGCTGAGGCTCATCGCCGCCGCCGCCAGCATCGGGCTTAGTAGCACCCCGACAAGCGGGTACAACACCCCGGCCGCGACCGGGACGCCGAGCAGGTTGTAGACGAACGCGAAGGCCAGGTTTTGCCGCACGTTTCGGACGGAGGCGCGGCCGAGGTTGCGGGCGCGAACGAGGCCCAGCAGGTCGCCGCCGACCAGCGTGACCCCCGCCGCCTCGACGGCCACGTCAGTCCCAGTCCCCATTGCTACGCCCACGTCCGCGGCGGCGAGTGCGGGGGCGTCGTTGATGCCGTCGCCGGCCATCGCCACGCGGCGGCCGGCGCGTTTCAACTCGGTCACGACCGCGGCCTTACCCTCCGGCGGGACCGAAGCGTGAAACTCCGTGATGCCGACCTGTCGGGCCACGGCTTCGGCGGTGGCGCGGGCGTCGCCGGTGAGCATGACCACGCGCACGCCCGCCGACGTGAGCTGGCGCACGGCCTCAGCGGCGGTCGGCTTCACCGGGTCGGCCAGGCCCAGGATGCCCGCGGCGGTGCCGTTCAGGGCGACGAACACGGCCGTCTGGCCGTCGCGTCGCAACTCCTCGGCGCGGGCCGCGAGCGCGCCGGCGTCGACGAAGGCCGCGTTGCCGACGCGCACCTCGGCGCCCTCGACGGTGCCGCGCACACCCTGCCCGGGGACCGCTTCGAAGTGATCGGGGTGCGGGAGCACGGTGCCGCGAGTGGCGGCAATGATCGCGGCGGCCAGCGGGTGCTCGCTCCCCGCTTCCAGTGCCGCGGCGTACCGCACCAGTTGCTTCTCGTCGAAGCCGGGCGCGGGGACGACGCTCACGAGTGCCGGCTTCCCCGCGGTCAGCGTGCCGGTCTTGTCGATCACCACGGTGTCGATCGTCGCCAGTCGCTCCAGCACGTCGGCCGTGCGGACCAGCACGCCGGCGCGGGCGCCGCGGCCGACGCCGACCGTCACCGACACCGGAGTCGCCAGCCCGAGCGCGCACGGGCAGGCGATCACCAGCACCGCTACCGCATTTACCACCGCGTAGGCGAGCGACGGCCCGAACGCCGCCCACGCCGCGAACGTGACGAGCGCCACGAGCACGACCGCCGGCACGAACCACGCCGCCACGCGGTCCGCGAGCGATTGCAGCGGCGCCCTCGTCCGCTGCGCCGCGGCGACCAGCGCCACGATCTTCGCCAGCACGGTGGCCTCGCCCACCGCCGTCGCCGTCATCACGAACGTGCCGGTCGTGGAGCGGGTGCCGCCGGTCAGGCGGTCACCCGGCGCCTTCACCACGGGCACGGGTTCGCCCGTCAGCATCGACTCGTCCACCGGACCGCTGCCGTCGTGAACCACGCCGTCGACGGGCACGTTACCACCGGGCCGCACCCGTAGCCGGTCGCCGGGCCGAACGTCCGCCAGCAGCACGTCCTCCTCCGTGCCGTCGAGGCGGA
The DNA here is from genome assembly GCA_046350095.1 of Gemmataceae bacterium. Lineage (GTDB taxonomy): Bacteria > Planctomycetota > Planctomycetia > Gemmatales > Gemmataceae > Urbifossiella. Next base: position 268,307 of record JAXMBA010000003.1, on the reverse strand, counting down.
CGAGGCGGGCGGTGTCGGGGCGCAGGCCGAGCAGTGCCCGGATCGCGTCGCCGGTGCTACGGCGGGCGCGGAGTTCGAGCACCTGGCCGAGCAGCACCAGCGTCACGATCACCGCCGCGGACTCGAAGTAGACCGGCAGGTGGCCGTGGGCGTCGCGGTAGGAGTCGGGGAACAGCTGGGGTGTAAACAACGTGGCGGCGCTGACGCCCCACGCGGCCGCGGTGCCGAGCGCGATCAGCGTGAACATGTTCGCGGTGCGGTAGCGCAGCGCCGTCCACGTCCGCTCGAACACCGGCCACCCGATCAGGAACACGACCAGCGCCGACAGCACCAGCGCCAGCCAGTTCTGCCAAGCGCCATGACCGAGTGACACCCCCGGGATCATCGGCGCCATCGCGAGCGTGAACACGGGAAGCGTCAGCGCCGCGGCGGCGACCAGGCGGCGCGTCATGTCGCGCAGCTCGGTGTCGTCCACGGGGCCGGCGGTCGGCGTCATCGGCTCCAGGGCCATGCCGCACAGCGGGCACGACCCCGGGCCGTCCTGCACGATCTGCGGGTCCATCGGGCAGGTGTACTTCGTGCCCGGCTGGGTCGGCGCCGACCCCGCGGCGCCGTGGCCGCAGCAGCCATGGGTGTCGGCCTTCGGCGGGCCGGCGAGGTACTTCGCGGGGTCGGCGCGGAACTTCGTCACGCAGTGCGTCGAGCAGAAGAGGTAAGTCGTGCCGGCGTGCGAGACCGAGCCGGCGGCGCGGGCCGGGTCCACGATCATGCCGCAGACGGGGTCGATGACGCCCGCCGGCGGCGGTTCGGGGATCAGGTTCAGGGAGAGTGTGGGGCGGTCGGCCATCGGGCGGTCCTCCTACCACACTGTACACGTGGCGGCCCACAGGGTTACACGCGCAGACGTTACCATTCGCCCAGCTTCCCCGCTTGCCGGCGCCGCGCGCCGTCATATCATCACCCACCGTCAACACGGCGTTCCGCACCAGTTCCCGCCGCGGGGCCACCCCCGCGGCGGGCCGAGACGACACCAATGCCGACGCCCGCGATCCAGGTCGAGCACCTGTCGAAGAACTACGGCCCCGTCCTGGCCGTAAACGACGTGTCGTTCGAGGTGAAGCCCGGCGAGCTGGTCGGCTTCCTCGGGCCGAACGGCGCCGGCAAGTCCACGACGATGCGCATCCTCACCACGTTCCTCCCCGCGTCCAGCGGCTACGCCCGCGTCGCCGGGTACGACGTGATGTACCAGTCGATGGAGGTCCGCGAGCGGATCGGCTACCTCCCCGAGAGCGTGCCGCTGTACCCCGAGATGCGCGTCAGCGAGTACCTCAGCTACCGCGCCCGCCTCAAGAGCGTCCCCCGCGCCGGCCGCCTCGCCCGGCTCGACGAACTCATGGTCCGCTGCCGCATCAAGGAGGTCCGCAACCGCCTCCTCGGCACGCTCTCCAAGGGCTACCGCCAGCGCGTCGGGCTGGCCGACGCCATGCTCGCCGCCCCCCCCGTACTCATCCTCGACGAGCCCACCAGCGGCCTCGACCCCATCCAGATTCAGCAGACGCTCGAAACCATCAAGGAGCTCGGCGGCAAGCACACGGTGCTGCTCTCGACGCACATCCTGTCCGAGGTCGAGAAGGTTTGCGAGCGGGTCATCATCATCAACAAGGGGCGGGTGAAGTTCGACAACACGCTGGCGTCGATCAACGAGCAGGAGCCGACCTACGAGTTCGAGGTCCGCGGCCCGGCCGGCGAGGTCGGCGAGTTCCTGAAGGCCCAGCCGGAGGTGGCGACCGTGGCGGCGCACCCGGTGCCGGTGGGCGCCGACGGCGTGGCCGGGTTCGAGCTGAAGACGAAGGGCGGGAAGGACGTCCGCGAGGCGCTGGCGGCCCGGCTGACCGGCAAGGGGTGGGGCCTCCGCCACCTCGGGCTGAAGCGGGCCAGCCTGGAAGACCAGTACACGCAGGTCGTGCTGCGGCAGGAGGCGGCGGCCGCGCCGGCCCCCGAGCCGGAGCCGACTCCGGAGCCGGAGCCGGCCGCGCCCCCCGCGGCGTAACACGACCCCCGAGCCACCCCGAACGGGCCACCGATGAGCACCAGCACGACCGACCCGATCGCGCCGCCGCCGGCCGCCGACGCCGTCGCCCGCCCCGCCGAAACGGCCCCGTCGCAGAGCTACGACGAGGGGCAGTCGTTCGGCCGGCTGGTCGGCTTCGTCGGCCTGTTCGGCCTCGTCCTCGGCAGCGTCGTCATCATCACCAACCAGGCGCTGACGCCGCGGCTGTTCGGCAGCGGGTTCGGCTACCTCGCGGCCGCGGCCGGCATCGTCCTGATGCTGTACCACGCCAGCCGCGACGGCGAACAGGAGGTGCGCCGGCTGTACGGCCTCCTCGCCGCCGCGTTCCTCGTGCTGGGCGTCGGCGCCTCGGTCCTCAAGGGGCCGATCTTCAGCACCACCGCCACCAAGACGTTCGGCTACAACCTGCTCCCGTGGGGCGTGACGTTCGGGGCGCTGAGCCTCGTCTTCGCCATCCCATTCGTCCGCCACGAGACCGACCGCCGCTACCGCGACGCCGCCATCCTCGCCATGCTCGCCATCGGGGCGCTGCTGGCCGTCGGCAGTATCGTCGTCGGGGTGATGAAGCCGGACACGCTCGTGGGCCCTGGCGTGGCGCTGGCCCTGCTCGGGCTCGCCTTCCTGTGCGCCTACATGACGCAGGTGGACACCTCGGAGGGGATCGGCTTCCAGGTGGCGTTCCTGCTCGGGGCCGTCGGCGCGTGCGTGGCGGCCGGGGCGTTCGCCCGGTCGGCCTTCCCGCCGGTGCTGGTCGAGGGGCCGAACGCCATCCGCCGCGTGACCGGCGAGATCGACCTGTGGAAGTTGATCCCGCGGCTCGTCAGCATCGGCATCTTCCTCGGCGTGGCGTACCTGGGCTACCGGGCGAAGTCGCTGCCGGGGTGGCTGCGGGGCGTGATCGCCGCCGCCGGGCTCGCCGCCGCCGGCGTGTTCGTGATGGCGTCGGTGAAGGCCAACCTGCTGACCACCAGCCCGGCCCCGTACCTGGTGCCGACCGGCGTCATCCTGATGGGCCTCGGCCTGCTGTACCTCGCGGTCGCGCTGGCCATCTGCTCGGACAACCCGTTCGTGACGCTGACGCGCCGCGAGCTGGCGGCGTTCTTCCTCTCGCCGGTCGGGTTCCTGGTGCTGGCCGGGATGGCGGCGATCGAGTGGGTCGGCTACGCGTTCTTCGTCGAGCAGGTGCAGTCGGCCAGCCGCCGCGGCGGGCTCGACGAGCCGATCGTGTCGCAGTTGTTCGTCGCCCTCATCCCGGTGATCGGGCTGCTGCTGGAGGTGCCGGCCATCACCATGCGGCTGATCGCCGAGGAGAAGAAGACGGGGAGCCTGGAGGTGCTGCTGACGGCGCCGGTGAACGAGTGGCCGGTGGTGGCCAGCAAGTTCCTGGCGGCGTGGCTGTTCTTCATGCTCACGTGGGTGCCGATGGGGCTGTACCTGATCGCCCTGCGGGCCGAGGGCGGGGTGCCGTTCGACTACCGGCCGCTCCTCAGCTTCTACATCGCGCTGGGGGCGCAGGGGCTGGCGTTCGTCGGGCTGGGGCTGTTCTTCAGCACGCTGACGCGGAACCAGATCATCGCCGCGGTGCTGACGTTCGCCGTGATGATCCTGTTCCTGGCGACGTACCTGGTGAAGTTCTCGGCCCTGCCGTTCCTGCCGCCGCTGCTCCAGACGCTGCTCGGCAAGCTGTCCTTCATCCACATGTGGCAGGAGTCGCTCGGCGGCCGGCTGCCGCTGCGGGACGTGCTGGTCTTCGCCTCGGTCGGCGTGTTCAGCCTGTTCCTGTCGGTGAAGGTGCTGGAAGCCCGGAAGTGGAACTAGCCGCCTGACGGTCGACCCACCCGCCGCGGCGGGTGGGCATCGCCCCGCACGACCCAACGCACGAGCGGACCCCATGAGTGCCGACCCGACCCTGCCGCCCGCCGCCGCCCGCCCCGGAGTGCTCGTCGAGTTCGTCCGCACCGAGCGGGCCAACTCGGCGTACGTGCTGCTCGTGCTGGCGGCCGCGTTCCTGGCGGGGGCCGTGTACTACGCCACGCAGGCGACCAAGGCCGGCGCCGCGCCGGAAACCCCGGCGGTGGACCCGCTCAACCCCGACGCCCCGCCGCCGCCGCCGGCCGAGGTCGATAACCCGAAGAAGGGCGACTACTGGTTCGGCTGCATCGGCCTCGGCGTCGGCTGCCTGATCGCCGCGGGCGCCGGCACCACGCTGCTGGCCCGCGTCCCGCCGGCCGGCGTCGCCGAGCAGCGGAGCTGGACGCGCGGGTTCGTCCTCGTCGTCGGCGGGCTCCTCGGCCTCACCGGGTTCCTCCTCGGGATGGCCCTGCTGCTGAAGTGGAACGAGGGGGTGGTGGCGGCCGTGCAGGCCTACGACACCGGCGGCACGGCCACGGCCCGCGCCGGCGCCCGCTGGCTGGTGATGCTCGTCATCGGCATGATCATCGCCATCGGCGTGGTGTTCCTCGCCATCCAGCCGGCCCGCGCCGAGGAGCGGAACAACCAGACGCTCCGCCGCCTCGTGTACGGCGGCAACCTCCTCCTCACTACCCTGCTGCTGTTCGGCTCGCTGCTGGTGCTGAACGTCGTGTTCGCCCTCAAGGTGCCGAACATGCTCGACACCACCGACAGCGGGTTCTACACGCTGTCGGACGCGACCAAGACGACGGTCGGCACCCTGACTGAGCCGGTGACGGCTTATGTCATCCTGCCGGACGACGGAAGCCGCGAGATCAACGACATCCGCACGCTGATGTTTTCTGCCCAGGAGATCGGCGGAGGCAAGTTCTCGCCGAAGTTCGTCAGCCCCGTGACCGACAAGGCCGAGTTGCAGAAGCTCCAGGAGAAGTACGCCAAGCTGGACAAGACCGGCGTTGGCGTGCTGCTGGCCGTCGGCGAGGAGGGAAAGCGGCACGAGTTCATCCCGATCAACGACTTGTTCAAGAGCGACTTCGCTCCGGGCGGCGGGCAGAAGGTGTCGTTCGTCGGTGAGGGAATGTTGGTGCAGAAGTTGCGATATCTGAGCGACTCGGAAGCCCGGCCTGTGGTGTACTTTACGCAGTCGAACGGCGAGCTGGCGCTGGCCGGCGGCGGCGGGGGGGAGTTCACAAAGAAGGAGCGCGAGGCCGGCCAACTCAAGACGCACCTGGAGTCGTTCAGCTTGGACGTGCGGCCGCTGGAGTTCAAGGACGGCGGCAAGGCCGACGTGCCTGCCGATGCCAAACTGGTGGTCGTGGCCGACCCGACGACGCCGCTGTCGGACGCTGCCGTGAAGGCGCTGAAAGACTTCATGGGCCGCCCCGCTCCAGACGGGAAGAAGACCGGACTGCTGGTGCTGGCCGAGGCCCGGCCCGGGGTGAAGGACCGAAAGATGGCCAAGACCGGTCTAGAAGGGCTGCTCGGCGAGTACAATGTGCGGCTCGGCGACCAGTTCATCTACAGTTATCCGATCGCCCAGGCCCAACTTACGCCCCGCGACCTCACGGCGGCGTTCGTGTCCGGTCGCGATGGACCGCACCCGATCATCCTGCCCTTCGCCCGCTACCAAGCTGTTGAGTGGACGCTCGGCCGCGAGGTGACCCCGGCGGCGACGCAGGGGGGCCCGGCCAACGTCGCCCCGCTGATGGCCACCTACCCGCAGCGGCCGACGTGGCTCGAAGACGAATTGCTGGACAGCCCGTACCAGGCGCTGAACGACATCTTGAGCAACGACACGCTGCGGTCGAAGAAACGGCTGACCGGTAGCCCGCGCGTGGTGGCCGTGGCCGTGAGCGAGGGCGGCACACCGCCGAACCCGATGAACCCGCACGCCGCGGCTGGCGGCGAGCAGCAGCCGCGGGCGGTGGTTTTCGCCAACTCCGAGATGTTCTCGGACGCCGCCCCGCGACAGCGCGGTGGCAGCCCACCGGTAGGCCACGAGCTCATGGCTGCGTCGCTCGACTGGCTCCGAGGCAAACCGCCGATGGCCCTCGGCACGACCAAGCTGTATACGACGTTCGAGCTGCCGCCGGGCGAGACGCTGAACTCGACGCGGCTGTACCTGCTGCCGATCGGGCTGGCGCTGCTGTCCATCGCCGGCCTCGGTGCCGGCGTGTGGGTGATCCGCCGGAAGTAACCCGCGCCCTCCAAGCCCGGGGACGGCGTCCCCGGGCGTTCCACCCGCACCCGTTGCCGCCATGCCGACCGACCCGAACCAGCCGGACGCCCCGCGGGCCGACCACCGGAGCCACGCCCCGATGAACTTCCGCTTCCCCGCCATCCTGTTCGGGATCGTCGCGGTCGTCGGCCTGCTCCTCCTCTGGCAGTCGTTCACCGAGCCGGAAGACCCCACCAAGTCCGGCGACCTCATCCTGAAGACCCTGGCCGGCGAGAAGGCCGACGCCGTGGCCGAGGTCGAGGTCGAGAAGCCCGACGGGAGCAAGGTCGTGCTCCGCCGCGCCGGCAAGGACGACTGGACGGTCGAGGCGCCGTCGGTCAAGGCCCGCGCCGACAAGGCCGCCGTCGAGGGCGTCGTGACCGCGGTCCTCGGCCTCCGCGCCGTCCACTACGGCGAGCTGCGCGACAACCCGGCCATCCACGGGCTCGACAAGCCCCTCAAGGTCACGCTCCGCACCGGCGACGGCAAGAGCGAGACGGTCAGCGTCGGCGACGTGACCGTCGGCGGCAGCAAGGCCGTCGCGTTCGTGTCCACCGCCGACCGCCCGCGGCCGATGGCCGTGGCCAAGGCGTCCGTGGACGCCCTGCTGAAGGACGCCAAGGGCGTCGGCCACTCCGCCGAGATGGCCAAGTGGACCGCCGACTACCGCACGAAGGCCGTGTTCGCCGCCGACACCCGCGCCAGCGGCGACGACGTGACCGCCCTCAAGCTCACCCGCGGCGGCAAGGAACTGGCCCTCACCCGTAACAAGAACGGCACCTGGGAGTTCGCCGCCCCCGCCGGCTGGGGCGACGCCGCCGCGGCCCCCGACACCGCCGCCGCCCCCGGCACGCTCACCGGCGTCCGCCCCATCCTCGCCGGCCTCACCGGCCTCGCCGCCGGCGCGGCCGACGACTTCCTCGACGCCCCCGCCGACCTGGCCCAGTACGGCCTGAACCCCGGCAACCCGGAGCGCGTCCGCGTCGAGCTGAAGCTCCGCGACGGCAAGACGGAGGTGGCGTTCATCGGCAAGAAAGCGGACGACAAGAAGGACGAGAAGAAGGACGCCTTCGCCCCGGCCGGCGGCAAGCTGTACGTGCAGCTCGAGGGCACGCCCGGCGTCGTCCGCGCCGCCGCCGTCGGGCTCGACGGGCTCGCCGCGGTCATCGACAACCCGACCCCGCTCCGCGACCGCGACCTGCTCCGCGACGACGTGAAGACGCGGATCGACGCCGTGGACGTGATAACCAGCGGGCAGACGGTCCAGCTCCGCAAGAGCGGCGCCGACTGGAAGCTGGCCGGCGGCCCGAACGACCCGCAGGCCGCCAACCAGACGACCGCCAAGGCGCTGCTCGACCTGGTGTCGCAGGCCCGGCTCGTGAAGGAGTTCCCGCCGACGACCGACGCCGCCTTCGCCGCCCCCGCCGCCGAGGTGAAGCTGTACGCCGACGCGCTCGAAGCCACCGCCGACCCGAAGGCGGCGCCGAAGCTCAAGGCCGGCGTGGTGCCGACGGTGCTCGTGTTCGGCAAGAAGGACGCCGCCGGGGTGTGGGTCCGCCGCACCCGGCCGGACGGCAGCAAGACCGACTTCGTCGTCCCCGACAAGGTCAAGGTCGGGGCCGCCCCCACCGAAACGGACGTACTCGCGGCCGTGACGAAGACGCGGTTCGACTACCTCGACCCGACGCTCCCCGGCTTCTCGCAGTTCCAGGCGACGAAGCTGACGATCAGCGACGGGGCGACCGTCAAGAACGAGGTCGAGAAGGAGAAGACGACCGGCGTCGCGGAGCCGGCGTGGAAGTACCTGAAGCCGGAACCGATGAAGGGGCAGACGGCCGACGCCGGCAGCGTGGGCGACCTGCTGAACCTCCTCTCGACGCAGCAGGCGGGGCGGTTCGTGCGCGAGCTCGGCGACGCGGACAAGGGGAAGGAGAAGGACATCTACCTCGGCTACGGCCTGGCCGCGGAGGCGCCGCGGCTGAAGGTGGTGGTGGGGCTGGACGCCCCGGCGCCGGGGAACGAGCGGGTTTACTACCTGGGTAACGAGACGGATGACAAGCAGAACGTGTTCGCCCGGGTGGAGGGGCGGCCGGTGGTGTTCACGGTGCCGAAGGGGATCGTGGCCGACCGGCTGGCCGGGGCCGACCTGCGCGACCGGACGCTGGTGCGGTTCGACGCCTCGAAGCTCAACCGGGTACAGGTCCGCGGGTGGAAGGACGTGACCGGCGGCGAGATGCTGGTGCGCGAGTTCCGCAAGGAGGGCGGCAACTGGGTGGCGAAGCAGCCGCCGGGGTTCAGCCTCGACCCGCCGAAGGTGGACGACCTGGTGCGGGCGGTGCAGCAGCTGCGGGTGAAGGACTTCCGCGAGGGCGGCGAGCACCCCGACCACCGGGTGAACCCGGAGGCGAACGGGTTCGAGGTGACGCTGGAGTTCGACGGCGCGCCGACGCTGGTGGTGTCGATCGGCGCGGAGGTGGAGGGCGGCGCGGCGCGGATCGCGCGGGTGATCACGGCGGGGATGCCCCCGCGGACGCAGATCGTGACCGTGCTGCCGGACGCGCTGAAGTCGTTCCGCGAGAGTGCGAAGTCGTTCGCCCGCTGACCGCCGATTGCGGCGGTGCAGCGTACGCGCCGCGCCGCCGCCAGCGGCGAGCCTTGCTACCCCAGCCTCGCCGGGTTGAAGTCGCGGCACACCCGCACCAGCCCGCCGAACACCACCGCGAAGCATGTGAGCAGGCCGGCCGCCGCCCACGTCTCGGGCTGGCCCAGGAACGCCAGCACCTCCGCCGACCACGCCACCTTCGGCTTCCGCGGCACGTCCGAGCGGTCCAGCAGCTTCATCTCGTCGTCCCGCGGCTTCACCACCGACGCCGGCAGCCGCTCCTCGGGCAGCGCCGCGCCGTCCGGCTCGTTCACCCCGTACGTCCCGTCGTCGTCCGGGTCGCGCTCCCGCGGGTGCGCCGCCTCGGCGCGGACGCGCGGCTTCGCCGGCTTCGGCTCGTCGGCGAACGCCACGTTGTAGCCGCTGAGCGGCCCATCGTCGGGCGTGGTGATCGGCGGCAGCTCGCTCGGCTGGCGGAAGCCCTCGGCCTCCTCCTCCGGCGGCGGGGGCTGCACCGGCGGTAACTCGTCGCGCGGCTCCGGCTTCTTCTTCGGCGCCAGCCGCGACTTCGTGTACCGCAGCACGAACGCCAGCCGGCCGAGCAGCCGGGCGTACAGGTACAGGCTCATCACCAGCAGCCCGCAGCCGAACAGCAGCGACGGCAGCCCGTCGAGCCCGAGGACGGCGTTCGCCGCGAAGCCGACGCCGGCGATGGGCACGAGGCTAAGCGCGAGGAAGCCCAGGACCACGCGCGGCTTCTGCGCCAGCCGGTCGAACACGCCCGGGTGCAGCGGCAGCCACACGCTCGTCGCGCTCAGCGACGACAGCTGACTCACCGGGTAGCACAGCCACACCACCAGGAGCGGCGCCGCGGTGGTCAGCCAGCCCCCGCCGCCGGCGCGGGCGACGAACATCGCCGGGCCGGCCCACAACCCCGCCAGCCACAGCAGGTAGAACGGCTTCCAGAACCCGTCGAACACGCCCTCGTCGCCCCAGGTGACGTGCCTGGCCCCGGCGGCGGTGCTCTGCATGACGGTCAAGTAGTGGTTGGCCGCGAACAGGGCGAACACGAACCCCATGACGGCGGACGCGGCCAGCGCCGGGACAAAGATGATCGCACCGGCCATAAGCACTCTTCGCGCAAGCGGATGGGGGCCATCCTACCCGACGCCGCCCGCCGCGGGCCATCTCAACCCCGCCGACGCGGGTGGGTCGTTCAAGCCCGCATGATTGGTTCCAGCGGTGTGAGGCACCCCGTCCCTGGAAGAATTGAGTTGTCTGGAAGAAAGTATGTTGGAGCGACACGGCCCGCCGTTGCCGCTTGCCCGCGGGCGCCCCTGCCGCGAGAATCACCCCGTCCCGCCCCGGAGGCTCCGATGCGCCGCGCCCTCCTGCCGCTGCCGCTGCTCGTGCTGGCGCTGCCCGCCCCGGCCCAGGTGCTCGCCCCCGGCGACAACCTCGTCACCGACGGCATCCCGCCCATCCCGGCGGCGCTCGCCGAGCAGGTGAAGCGGTACACCGAGTTCCGCAGCGCCACGTTCCTCGACTGGCACCCGACCCGCCGCGAGATGCTGGTGAGCACGCGGTTCGGGCAGACGGCGCAGGTGCATCGCGTGAAGATGCCGGGCGGCGACCGCACGCAGCTGACGTTCTTCCCCGAGAAGGTCAGCGGCGCCCGCTATCGCCCGGCCGGCGGCGACGGCTTCGTCTTCGGCCGCGACGTGGGCGGCAACGAGCGCTACCAGACGTTCCGCTTCGACCCCGAGACCGGCACCGCGACCATGCTGACCGACGGCAAGGCGCGGAACAGCCTGGGCGTGTGGTCGCGCTCGGGAACGAAGCTGGCCTACACCAGCACCCGCCGCAACGGCACCGACGCCGACCTTTACGTGATCGACCCGACTGACCCCAAGAGCGACGCGAAGGTCGCCGAGCTCGGCGTCGGCTGGTCGGTGCTCGACTGGGCGCCCGGCGACGGCACCATCCTGGTCGGCGAGTACGTGTCGATCAACGAGAGCTACCTGTGGACGGTGGACGTGAAGGCCGGGACGAAGAAGGCGGTCACCCCGCGGGGCGACGGCTGGCGCGCCTACCGGGGCGGGCAGTTCACCCCGGACGGCCGCGAGGTGTGGACCACCACGGACGTCGGCAGCGAGTTCCGCCGGCTGGCCCGAATCAACGTCGGGAGCGGGGAAACGAACATCGTGCCGACCAGCGTGCCGTGGGACGTGGAGGAGTTCGAGCTGTCGCCGTCCGGCGGCACGATCGCGTTCGTCACGAACGAGGCCGGCGTCGGCACGCTCCGGTTCCTCGACCTGATGGGCCTGCGTGAGCGGCGGCGCGACCTGCCGCCGGGGTCGGTGAGCGGGCTCAAGTACCACCCGAAGACCGGGGAGTTGGCGTTCAACCTCACCTCGGCCACCGTGCCGGGCGACGTGTTCGTCATCGACCCCGGCCCGGGCACCGTCGAGCGGTGGACGGAGAGCGAGACGGGCGGGCTCAACGCCGCGGCGTTTGCCGAGCCGCAGCTGGTGACGTGGAAGTCGTTCGACGACCGAGAGATCAGCGGCTTCCTGTACCCGCCGGCGAAGAAGTTCGCGGGGAAGCGGCCGGTCATCATCAACATCCACGGCGGCCCCGAGGGGCAGGCCCGGCCGGGGTTCCTGGGGGCGGGGAACTACTACACCAACGAGCTCGGCGTGGCCGTGCTGTTCCCGAACGTCCGCGGGTCGGAGGGGTACGGCAAGACGTTCCTCACCCTCGACAACGGCCTGAAGCGTGAGGACAGCTACAAGGACATCGCCGCCCTGCTCGACTGGATCAAGGGCCGCCCCGACCTGGACGCCGACCGCGTCATGGTGACCGGCGGCAGCTACGGCGGGCACATGACGCTCGCCATCGCCACGTACTACCCCGAGCGCATCCGCTGCGCCGTGGACGTGGTCGGCATGTCGAACCTGCGGACGTTCCTCGAAAACACCGAGGCGTACCGCCGCGACCTGCGGCGGGCCGAGTACGGCGACGAGCGCGACCCGAAGGTGCGCGAGTTCATGGAGCGGACGGCGCCGCTGACGAACGTGGCGAAGGTGAGCAAGCCGCTGTTCATCGTGCAGGGGCAGAACGACCCGCGGGTGCCGGCGAGCGAGGCCGAGCAGATGGTGAAGGCGCTGAAGGCCCGCGGCACGCCCGTGTGGTACCTCAACGCGAAGGACGAGGGCCACGGCTTCGCCAAGCAGAAGAACCGCGAGTTCCAGGCCGCCGCCACCGCGCTGTTCGTTCAACGTTACCTTCTGGATTCGCGTGCGGAATGACCAATTACCAATAGGGGTGTTGTGCAATAGGCCGGCGGGTTGTGTAGCCCCCTCCCCAACCCGTCAGGCCGCGGTCGGGTAGGTCTTCAGCGGGGTGGCGGCGATCCGCCGGTCGACGACGAGTGCGACCACCCGGAACACCCGGGTGTGCCGCCCGAGCCGGCCCCGGAACGTCTGCCGGAGCACCTGGAACCGGTTCAACTGGGCCATCACGTGCTCGACCACCACCCGCTCCCGGTTGATCATCCGGTTCGCGACCTTCTGGTCGTCGGTCAGCGGGTGGTTCCGGGACGCGCGGGCCGGGATCACCACCCGCCGCCCGGCCGCCGCCGGGTCCGCCCCGACCCCGAGGTACGCCTTGTCGGCCATCACCCCGGCCCCGGCCGGGAGCCGGTCGAGGGTCCGGTCGAGCCGGAGGAGGGTGAGGTCGGCGGTCCGCCCGGGGACGGTCGGGGACACCGCCCCGATCCGCCCGGACGGGGTGCACACGACCTGGTTCTTGATCGTGTGCCGCCGCTTCTTGCCGCTGTAGAACGGCTTCTGGTTCTCCCACCCGGCCGGGCGGCGGAAGGCCTGCTCCTTGGCGTCGATCACGGCCCGGACCTCGGGGTACGTGTCCATCACCTGGTCGGCCGACCGGAGTCGGGTCCGCCCCTTCCCGGGCGGGTCGAACGGGAAGTCGGCCATCGTGGCCAGCACCTCCAGGGCGTCCTGGGTGTTGTGCCAGGCGTTGGACTTGTCGAGGCCGAACAGGTGCCCGAGGAGTTCGTAGGTCGGGTACACCCGGAGCCAGACGAGGGCGACCAGGAGGCGGGTGCGGGCGTCGAGGTCGTGCCGGCGGCCGGCCCCGGCGGCCCGGCGGAGCAGGCGGGTGTCCCGCTTGGTGTGCGTCCGGGCGGCCCGGTGGGCGTCGGCCGCGGCGGCGTAGGCGACGAACAGGGCGTCGAACTCGTCGCGGGTCATCCCGGTCAGGGCCGGGAACGCGAGCGGGGTTTCCGCCAGCCGGGCGTACGTGATCATCCGAGGTCTCCGTACCCCAGACGGTAGCCGAACCCGACCTATTGCGCAACTCCCCTAATGACCCACCAATGACCAAGGCCGGAACCAAGTTTTCCCTTGGTCATTGGTGGGTCATTGGTAATTGGTCATTTCCCAACTCAGGAGCCTGTCGATGCGTCGCTTCGTGTTCCCCGCCGTCGTCGCCCTCGTGTCCGCCGGCTTCGTCCTCGCCCAGGACGCCGCCCCGCTGACGCCCGCCGACGCCGCCAAGAAGGTGGACCAGAAGGTCACCGTCGAGTTCCTGGTGAAGTCCACGGGCGGCAAGACGGCCGTCTACCTCAACTCGGAGGAGGACTTCAAGAGCGACAAAAACTTCACCGTGTTCCTGCCGGCGAAGGCCGTGGAGAAGTTCAAGGCCGCGAAGGTGGACGACCCGGCGGCGCACTTCAAGGGGAAGACGGTCCGCGTGACCGGCACGGTGACGCTGTTCAAGGAGAAGCCACAGATCAAGGTGGACGGGCCGGACCAGGTCAAGGTGGTCGAGAAGAAGTGACCCCGCCCGGGGGCTGATACACTGAAGAGAATTGCCCCCACGGAGTCGGTCATGCCGCGCCGCCGCGGGTTCACGCTCATCGAGCTGCTGGTGGTCATCGCCATCATCGCGGTGCTGATCGGGATGCTCCTCCCCGCCGTGCAGAAGGTGCGCGACGCGGCGGCGCGGAGCAGCTGCCAGAACAACCTGAAGCAGATCGGCCTGGCGCTCCAGGCGTACCACGACACCCACAAGCAGTTCCCGCCCGGGTACGCCTCCGCCGTCGCGGCCAACGGCGACGACGCCGGCCCCGGGTGGGGGTGGGCGGCGTTCATCCTGCCGCAGCTGGAGCAGGGGCCGCTGGCGAACCAGATCGACCGCACGAAGCCGATCACCGACCCGGCCCACGCCGCGGCGCGGGTGACGAGCCTGTCGGTCTTCCTCTGCCCGGCGGACAAGGACGCGCCCACCATCCCCGTCGGCCCCCTCACCCCGACCGGGCAGCCGGCCGGCCCGGCGACCGAGCTCGCGTCGGCGTGCTACCCGGCGGTGTACGGCGTGACCGAGCCCGGGGTGGACGGCAACGGCCTGTTCTTCCGCAACAGTTCGGTCCGGATCGCCGACATCACCGACGGCACCAGCAACACGCTCGCGGTCGGCGAGCGGCACGACAAACTCGGCCCGACGACGTGGGCGGGCGTGGTCCCCGGGGCGGGGCACGCGGCGCCGGCGGGGTCGCCGTTCGCCGGGCAGGTGAACGTGGCCGCGAACTTCGTGCTCGGCCACACCGGCGAGTCGTTCGGCGGCCCGGCCGCGCCGGGCGAGGCGAACAACTTTGGCAGCCGCCACGCCGGCGGCGGGGTGAACTTCGTGTTCGCCGACGGGCACGTCCGCTTCCTCGGGAGCGCCCTCGACTACACCACGTACAAGGCACTCACCTCCCGCGCCGGGGGCGAGAGCGTGCCGGAGGGCTACTGATGCGGACGGTTCTGACGGGGCTGGTGCTGGCGGCGGCGGTCGGGTGCGGCGCGGTCGCGGGGCGCGAGGTGATCCCGCTGGCCGACGTGCCGCCCGAGGCGATGAAGGTGGCGAAGGAGCAGTTGCCGGGTGTCACCTTCGACAAGGCCTGGAAGAAAAAGGACGGCTCGTTCGAGGTGTCCGGCAAGGACAAGGCCGGCAAGATCCGCGAGATCGACCTGAAGGCCGACGGCACGATCATCGAGCTCGAATGACGCACTTCCTGGGCATCGAAACCAGCTGCGACGAGACCGCCGCCGCCGTCTTCACCGACGACTTGACAGTGAAGTCGAGCGTGGTCGCGTCGCAGACCGACCTGCACGCCCGGTTCGGCGGCGTCGTGCCCGAGATCGCCAGCCGGGCGCACCTGCGCAACCTCCTCCCCGTCATCGACGAGGCGCTCGGCCGCGCCGGCGTCGGCGTGACGGACATCGGCTGCGTCGCCGTGCATCACACGCCGGGGCTGGTGGGGGCGCTGCTGGTGGGCGTGACGGCGGCGAAGGCGCTGAGCCTGGCGCTGGGCGTGCCGCTGGTCGGCGTGAACCACGTCGCCGGGCACGTGTTCGCGTGCCGGCTCGCCGCCGGCCGCAGCATCTTCCCGTGCGTCGGGCTCGTCGTCAGCGGCGGGCACACGGCCTTGTTCCGCTGCGACACCGCGCTGTCGCTGGAGTTGCTCGGCGGCACCCGCGACGACGCCGCCGGCGAGGCGTTCGACAAGGTCGCGGCGATCCTCGGCCTCGGGTTCCCCGGCGGCCCGGCGCTGGAGCGCGAGGCGGCGCAGGGGAACCCAAAGGCGCACCGCTTCCCGCGGACGTTCCTCGACACCGACCGGCTGGAATTCAGCTTCAGCGGCCTGAAGACGGCGGTGCTCTACGCCTGTCACGGGCAGGACGTGGCGAGGGCGACGCCGCCCGGCCCGGGGCCGAAGCGGGCCGACCTGGCGGCGAGCTTCCAGGCGGCGGCGGTGGACGTGCTGGCCGGCAAGTGCAAGCAGGCGCTGCGGCAGACAGGGCTGAAGCGGCTGGCGGTGGGCGGCGGCGTGTCGGCGAACGGCCCGCTACGGGCGGCGCTGACCGCCATGTGTGCGAAGGAAGGGGCGGAGCTATTCATCCCGCCACTCTCGCTCTGCACTGACAACGCGGCGATGGCGGCACTGGCGGTCGAGAAGTGGAAGCGCGGCGAGTTCGCCCCGCCGGACCTGGACGCGGAGCCGAATTACATCTGATTTTTTGACGGGATGCACAGGACGAAGCAGGATGGCCAACAAAGACAAGAATTAATTTCTCTCTTTGTTTGCCATCCTGCTTCGTCCTGTGCATCCCGTCAAAAAAACTGCTTACTTCGCCGCCGGGGCCGCGGCCTTCGCGGCGGCCTTGGCCTTGATCTTGGCGTCGCGGGCGGCCTTCACCACCTCCTCGCCCTTTTTGATCTCAGCCTGCAGCTGCGCCCGCTCGTCCTTCGGCAGGTAGGCGCCCGGCCCGAGCCGCAGCTCCTGACGGTTCCGCCGCTTCTCCTTCAGCTTCCGCTTGTCGCCGGCCGGGTTCCCCATCATCGCCTCGGGTGAGGGTGCGCTTCGGGTCGTATTCTCCCTACTGTACGGACCCCGGCCCCAACGGCGAGAGTGCCGCGCCCGATGGACCTCCCGACCACCCGATCCCTGACCGGCCCCGACGGCGCCGCTGTAGTCGCCGCCGCGGCCGTGGCTCTGCCGGCTGGCACGCTGGCGGCGCTGGCGACCCTGCGGAAGCACTACCCGCCGGAGCTCGCCGCGGCGGCCGTCGAGGTGGTGACACTGCGCGATCGGGCGCGGGCGAAGTACGAGGCGGCGAACCAGATGTGGTTCACCCGCGAGGCACTGGAGCAGGCGTCGGGCGACCTCCCCGCCGCGCACCGGGCCGAGCGATTCACGCAGTTCGGCACCGTGCTCGACCTCGGCTGCGGGATCGGGGCCGACGCACTGGCGCTCGCTCGGGCCGGGTGCCGCGTGGAGGCGGTCGACGCCGACCCGGTGCGGCTCGCACTCGCGGAGGCGAACGCCCGCGCCCTCGGCGTCGCCGATCGAATTCGCTTCCACCTGGGTGACGCCCTTGCGCTCGCGCTGCCGCCGGCGGACGCCGCCTACACCGACCCCGGCCGCCGCGCCGGCGACCGCCGCTTCCTCGACCCGGATCAGTACGAGCCGCCGCTGTCGGCGCTGCTCGCGCGCTTCCCGGCGGGCTTCCCGCTCGCGGCGAAGATCGCCCCCGGGGTGCCGCGCGACGCCCTGGCGCGGTTCGACGCCGAGGCCGAGTTCGTGTCGGCCGGCGGCGAGCTGAAGGAGTGCGTGCTGTGGTTCGGTCCGCTCCGCAGCGTCGGCCGGCGCGCGACGCTCCTCCCGGGGCCGCACACGCTCGCGGCGGAGGCGGATGCCGAGATGCCCTACGCGGAGCCGGTCGGCGAGTACCTATTCGACCCCGACCCGGCGGTCATCCGCGCCGACCTGGTGGGCCTACTCGCGGCACAGCTCGGGGCTGCGCCGGTGGAACCCGGGGTGGCACTGCTGACGGGGCCGAAGCTGGTGGCGTCGCCGTTCGCGGCGGCGTACCGCGTGGAGCACGTCGCGCCGCTGGACGCGCGGAAGCTGCGCGACTACTTCCGCGCCGCGGGCGTCGGCCGGGTCACGGTGCTGAAGCGCGCCGTTGATGCCGACGCGGACGCCTTCCGCAAGGGGCTGAAGCTCGGCGACGGCGGCGAACACCGGCACGTGATCCTGACGCGCGCGGGCGGCAAGGCGGTGGCGGTGGTCGCTACCGGCTCTTCGCCATGAAGGCGATACCGGCCCGCGGCGGGGCACCGACCTGGCACAGCGTGTCGAACCCGAAGTGCTTCACCAGCCGGATCAGCCCCTCGGCCTCGGCCTGGTCGGCGGCGTCGAACAGTTGCCGGCCGTTCTCGGTCACCGCCCACCGGCTGCCGTAGGGCGACGCCCGCAGTGCGGCGGGGTCGAAGCGGCGGCCGACGGCCGAGAACGGCACCCGCGTCGGCGCCCGGCCGTTGACCAGGAAGAACGTCTGCCCGCCGGCCCGGCAGAACTCGGTGAACCGCCCCTCGGTGATGATCCGGGCCGCGTCGCGCGCCGTGAACTCGGCCGGCCCGAACCGCCCCATCACCTCCGCCCCGCACGCCACCACCCACTCCGACCCCTCCCGCCGGGATTCGACGCGCCGCGGGTCGATCTTCACCAACTCGCCGAAGTAGCCGACGCCCGGCACCGGGATGCCGACGCGCGTCAGGTTCTGCTCCTGCAGCGCCGCGGCGAGCGGGTGCTGCGGCGCCGCCGGGCCGCTCCCGCCGTCGAGGGTGGCGAACAGGAACGTCATCGCCGGCGCCTGCGGGTTCGCGCCGACGACGGCGATGCGGTTGAAGCCGTAGCGGCGGATGGCGGCCGCGGCCTGCTCGGCGTCCGCCCGGTGGAGGCCGCAGTTCAGGTGGATGCCGGCGTCGTCGCGCACCACCCACACGCCGCGGACGGCGTCGACGCGGACGGTCTTCAGGTCGATGGCGGTGACGGTGCGCGGCGGGGCGGACAGGAGCGCCGCGCGGCCCTGGTGCAGGCCGTACTCGACGAGCGGCCGGCCGGTGCCGACGACGACCCACTCGGTGGGCCGCTGCGCGCGGAGGACGCGGACGATCTCGTGGGCCGACGCCTCGTCGTCGCCGAGCTCGCGGAACACGCGCGGCCCGGCGGCCACCTGCCACCCGGTGACGGTGCGGCGGGCGAGCAGCAGGCCGGCGTCGATCGGCGTACGGTTCTCGGGGTACGGCAGCGCGTCGAGTTCCGTCGGCGGGGCGACGACGCCGGGCGGCGCGACGGGGAGCGGCGCCGTCTGCGGCACCGGCATGGTGACCGGCCGCGACGGCAGGACGGGCGGCGTGGGGAAGCGGGCGGGCTCCGGCTGGGCCGCGGCCGACCCGCCGAGCGCGACCCCCAACCCGGCGACCAGCGAGCGCACGCGCATGACCCCTCCCCCGCGGCGGCGGACTCTCCTGGTGGTATCGGTCGTGCGGGGTGGGGAACTTGAGCCGGCGTCAGCGCCGCCGCGGGTGACCGGCGGGCCGCGTCCGCGGCCGGGGGGCCTCGGGACGCCCCTTGCCGTCCGGGGGCACGAGGCGGAAGTCGAGCATCCGCTTGGGCAGGTCCACGCGCGCCACCTCGACGCGCACCCGGTCGCCGAGGCGGAACCGCTTCCGCGACCGGCCGCCCTCCAGCGCGTGGCCGGCGCCGTCGAAGTGGTAGTAGTCGTCCACCAGCGACGAGATGTGGACGAGCCCTTCCGCCGGGAACTGTTCCACCTGCGCGAAGAAGCCGTACTCCGCGACGCCGGTGATGACGGCGTCGAACGTCTCGCCGAGGCGGCGGCTCAGAAACGTCAGGATGCGCACCTTCACCAGCTCGCGCTCGGCCGTCTCGGCGCGCCGCTCCAGCTTCGAGCAGTGGTCGCCGAGCGCCGTCAGCTCGTTGATGTCGGCGGAGGCGCGGCCGGTCTTGATCCAGCGGTCGAGGAGGCGGTGAACGACCAGGTCCGGGTAGCGGCGGATGGGCGACGTGAAGTGGCAGTAGTGCGTGCTGGCGAGGGCGTAGTGCTCGTCTTGCACCGGCGAGTACGCCGCCTGCTTGAGGCTGCGCAGGAGCGCGTAGTGGACCGCGGCGCGCTCCGGCTTGTCGGCCGTCTCGTTCAGCACCCGCTGGAGTTCGCCGCGGTCCTTGTGCCGCTTGATCGGGTAGCCCAGGATGCCCGCGAACTGCGCGAACGCCTCCAGCTTCTCCTCCTTCGGCGCCGGGTGGACGCGGCGGAGGAAGGGGACTTCTTCGCGCGTCAGGTGCTCGGCCACGGCCTCGTTCGCGGCGAGCATGAACTCCTCGATCACCTGGTGGCTCAGGTTGTGCTCGGCGAAGTGGGCGCCGGTCATGCGGCCGTCGGCGTCGTACTCCAGCACCGCCTCGGGCATGGTGAGTTCGAGCGCGCCGCGCTTGAATCGCTTCTTGCGAAGCAGCAGCGCCAGGTCGCGCATCCGCTTCAGCATGGCGGGGACTGGGTCGGAATTATTAGACAGGATAACAGGATGAACAGGATCGAAACCCGAGTCTGGGTTCGGCATCCTGTTCATCCTGTTATCCTGTCCATTATCCGGCTGCTTCTTCTGACTCAGCCCGTCGAACACCTCCTGCACCTGCTCGTAGGTGAACCGCTTCCGCACGCGGATCGCCGCGTTGAAGAACGACACGTGCCCTTTCTGTAAGCCCGGCGTGAACTCCATCCGCACCGTCTTCACGTACCGCACCTTGCCCTCTTGCAGGCTCGCCAGCCCGTTCGAGATCACCTCCGGGAACATCGGGATGACCTTCTGCGGCAGGTAGATGCTCGTCGCGCGGCGCCGCGCCTCGGCGTCCAGCGGGCCGCCCGGCTTCGCAAAATGACCCACGTCGGCGATGTGGACGGTCAGCACCCAGTGCTTCGTCTTCGGGTCGATGGTCACGCTCACCGCGTCGTCGAAGTCGCGGGCGTCGGCCGGGTCGATGGTCACGACCAGCTCGTCGGTGAAGTCGGTGCGGCCGTGCAGGTCGCTCTCCGAAAACAGGCTCGCCGCCTGCCGCGCCTCGGCGAGCGCCTCGGGCGGGAACTCCTCGGGCAGCCCGAGCGCCTTGATGACGGACAGCGTGTCCACGCCGGGCGCGCCGTGGGCGCCGAGCACCTCCGTGATGACGCCCTCGCCTCGGTCGTTGACGGTGGGGAAGCGGAGAAGGTCGATGACGACCTTGTCCTGCGGCTTCACGCCCTTCGCCCCGGGGTCGCCGACGGAGACGCTGTGCGCGAACAGTGTCCCGTCGATGCGCACGAACCCCTCGCCGTCGCGCTCGAAGTAGGTGCCGACGAACGTGCGGGTGGCGCGGGTGAGGACGCGCACCACCTCGCCGGCCGCGTCGCGGAGTTTCCCCGCGGCGCGGGTGATGCGCACCACCACCTCGTCGCCGTTAGCGGCGTCGGCGGCCTTGTCCTCGCGGATGAAGATGTCCGGCGCCTGGGTGCCGGCCACCGCGTTGGGGCGGACGTGCCCCACGCCGGACTTGCCGCGGCGGTAGACGCCGACGGCGGTGCCGTGCGGGTCGCCGGGGCGGAGGGTCTGGTTCGGGCCGACGGCGAGCCGCCCCTCGCGGACCAGCGCGCGGAGCGTCTGGCGGAACTCGGGGTACTGCTCGTCGGTGACGTTCATCCGCTTCGCGAGCACCTTCGCCTTGACCGGCGAGTAGCTCGGGCGGGTGACGGCGTGGACGATGCGGGTGACGAGGTCAGACATGGGGGCTTCTGGAGTTGGCAACGCTCTGGCGACGAATTCTACGCACCCGCACTTCCGGAATGACCAATTACCAATGACCCACCAATGACCAAGGTAGACAGCCGGCTCCTGTCCTTGGTCATTGGTGGGTCATTGGTAATTGGTCATTCACAGCCCTAGCACGTCGGCCATCGTGTACCGGCCGGCCGTCTTCGTCGCCAGGAACGCCGCCGCCAGCAGCGCCCCGCGGGCGTAGCTGTCGCGGCTGTGCCCCTTGTGGACCAGCTCCAGCGTCTCACCAAGCGTGCTGAACACGATCGTGTGCTCGCCCACGTTGTCGCCGGCGCGGACCGCGTGGACGCCGATCTCGTCGGCCTGCCGCTCGCCGACGAGCCCCTCGCGGCCGTGCACGAACCGGCCGCCCTGCACCTCGCGGATGACCTCGGCGAAGTGCATCGCCGTGCCGCTCGGCGAGTCCTTCTTGAACCGGTGGTGCCGCTCGATGATCTCGGCGTCGAACCCCTTCCCGTTCAGCGCCTCGGCCGTCAATCGCACCAGCTTGAACAGCAGGTTCACGACCAGGCTCATGTTCGGCGCGAACAGGACGGCCGTGTCGTGCGCCGCGGCCTCGATCTCGGCCTTCTGCGCGTCGGTGTGGCCGGTGGTGGACACGACCAGCGGGATGCGGCGGGCCACGCACACCGGTAGCACCGCCATCGTGCCCGCGGGGGCGGAGAAGTCGATGACGCAATCGGGGCGCGGGTCGAGCGGCAGCTCGCCGGTGACCGGCACGCCGATGGGGCCGACGCCTGCGATCTCGCCGGCGTCGCGGCCGACGGCAGGTGAGCCGGGGGCGTCGAGGGCGGCGACGACCTTCAGGGCGGCGTCCTCGGTCGCGAGGGCGACGAGCCGCTGCCCCATCCGCCCGCCGGCGCCGTTGATGGCGATCGTGGTCTTCATGCCTGTTGTCCCGTTTGTTCGCGGCCGAGGAACCACCGCATCAGGTGCCAGCCCGGGTCGAAGGCCAGCGCCGCGGCCGCGGCCGTCGGCTCGTCGTAGCTCGCCTGCCCCGCCGCGGCGACGCCCGTCCCCGCGACCGCGAACGGCACCGCTCCGTGGGCGTGCGCCCGTGTGCGGATCGTGGTGCGGTGGTCCGGCGACACCAGGACGCGCCAGTCGCCGAACCCCGGCAGCGCCTCCAGCAGCGGGCCAACAATGTCGCTGTCGATCCGCTCCAGCGCCTTCACCTTCTCGTCGGCGCGGCCCTCGTGGCTGGCCTCGTCCGGCGCCTCGACGTGAACGCACACCAGGTCGAACGCCCCCAGCGCCTCCACGGCGTAGCGGCCCTTCGCGGCGTAGTCCGTGTCCAGGTAGCCGGTGGCGCCGGGCACGTCGACCCGGTGCCAGCCGAGCAGCACGCCGACGCCGCGGACCAGATCGACGGCCGAGATGATCGCCCCGCGCGGGCCGTAGGTCTCCTCGAACGACGCGATCCGCGGCGCCTTCCCCTGGCCCCACAGCCACACCTGCGTGGCCGGCTTCTCCCCCGCGGCGGCCCGCTTCGCGTTCACCGGGTGCCCTGCCAGGATCGGCTTGCTCAGCTCCATCAGTTCGCGGAACACCTCGCCGCCCGGCCCGCTCGGCAGGTAGTCGGCGATCGGCTTGTCGGGGATGTCGTGCGGGGGCTGACACTTCGTTTGCGCGAAGGGTTCGGCGTCGGTCTTGCCGCGCCACACGAGGATGTTGCGGTACTGCACGCCGGGGTGGAACTCGATGACCCCGCCGGCCACCTCGCGGCCGCCGAGTTCCTTTTGGAGCGCCCGGATCAGCGGGGCGCCGTCCTCGCTGGAGATGTGGCCGGCGGTGAAGTCCCGCATGAGGCCGTCGGGCGTGTGGACGAGGTTGCAGCGGATGGCGTAGTCGTTCGGGCCGAGGTGGATGCCCATCGCCGCGGTTTCGAGCGGGGCGCGGCCGGTGTACACGGCGAGCGGGTCGTACCCGAACAGCGACAGCGTCGCCACGTCGGACGCGGGGGTGAGCGACGGCGGGACGTTGTTGGCGCGGCCGACGACGCCGGTGCGGGCGATGCGGTCCATGTTCGGGAGGCGGGCGGCTTGCAGGGGCGTTTTGCCGCCGAGGGCCTCGAGCGGCTCGTCGGCGCACCCGTCGGGGATGACGATGACGTACTTCATGCGGGGGATTGTACCGCCGCGCCCCGCGGGCGGCGGGATTCGGGTACACTCGACCCGCGGATTCCGGAAAAATGGCGGACCGCCCTGCGGGTGCGGCGGCACAGTACGGCGACGAACGCGGAGGGGATGATGGCAACGGCCCGGCTGGGGGCGGTCCGCCGGATGCTCGACCGGGTCCGCGACGACGCCGGCGACGACGCGCTCCTGGCCCGCTACCGGGCCGGCCGCGACGACGAAGCCTTCGGGGCGCTCGTCCGCCGGCACGGGCCGATGGTGCTCGGGGTTTGCCGCCGCGTGCTCCGCGACCCGCACGCCGCCGCCGACGCGTTCCAGGTCACGTTCCTCGTACTCGCGAGGCGCGCCGGCCGGGCGCCGGACCTGCTCGGGGCGTGGCTGTACGGCGTCGCCGTCCGCACCGCGTTGAAGGCCCGCGGCCGTGATTATCGCCGCCGGGAGGTCGAAG
The DNA here is from genome assembly GCA_046350095.1 of Gemmataceae bacterium. GTDB lineage: Bacteria > Planctomycetota > Planctomycetia > Gemmatales > Gemmataceae > Urbifossiella. The sequence continues at coordinate 244,676 of JAXMBA010000003.1, read as the reverse complement.
CGAAGTACGCCGCGCGCCCGGAGCCGCCGGCGGCCGACGCCGAACTGCTCCGCCTGATCGACGCCCAGGTGGCGGAGCTGCCGGAAAAGTACCGCCTGCCGCTGGTGCTGTGCGGCGTGCAGGGGCTCGGCAAGGCGGAAGCCGCGGACCGCCTCGGCCTACCGGAGGGCACCGTGTCCAGCCGGCTGGCCCGCGCCCGCGACCTACTCCGCGGCCGGCTCGAACGGCGCGGCGTCGTCGTTCCCGCGGTGCTGCTCCCGGCCGTCGTCCCGCCCTCGCTGTCGGCCGCAACGATCGATTCCGCCGTCGGGGCCGCGCCGGCGTCGGCCCCGGTCCTCGCCCTCACTCAGGAGGTTCTCGCCGCCATGTCCGCCCCCGCCTGGAAGCTCCCCGCCGCCGTCGTGGCCGCGTTCGCCGTGTCCGCCGGGGCCGTCGGCCTGACCGGCGCCCAGCCGCCCAACCCCGCCGAGAAGGCACCCGCCGCGAAGCAGAAGGACAAGCCCGCCCGCCCGGCCGGCGCCCGCGTCGCCGGCACCCTCGGCGCCGTCGACGCCGGGGCCGGCACCATCACGCTGACGCGGAAGAACGAGGCCGACCTGATCGTGCCGCTGGCGAAGGACGTGGCCGTCACCGCCGACGGCAAGGCGGCGAAGCTCGGCGACCTGAAGGCCGGGGCGAGCGTGGAGGTGGAGCGCGAGTCCGATAAGGGGCCGGCGACGAAGATCGCCGCGACCGGCCGCCGCGTCACGAGCCTGCTCGTCGGCGTCGGTGACAACAAACTGTCACTGAAGGCGAAGCCGACCGACGTGGAGTACACCCTGGCCGCCGGCGCGAAGGTGACCCGCGACGGCAAGGACGTGAAGCTGTCCGAGCTGCCCGTCGGCGAGCCGGTGACGGTGCAGCTGAGCGTGGACGGCACCACGGTGCTGGGCGTGAGCCACGGCTTGGCGAAGCGGAAGCCGGACGGCGGCGAGGCAGACGAGGAGTTTATCAGCGCGCAGGACGGCGAGAAGCGGCCGGCGCGGGTGGCGAAGCAGACGGGTACGGTCACCGGCATCCTCTCGGACCCGGACGGCGGCGGCACCCTCACGCTGGAGCGCAAGGGCGACGGCGGCGAGCGACGCGACCTCGTCCGGGTGAACAAGGACACAGCGGTGACGGTGGACGGCAAGGCCGCCAAGCTGGCCGACGTGCCGGTGAAGGGCGTGGCCGAGGTCGAACTGCCGGGCGAGCGGCAGCCGGCGACGAAGGTGACAATCACCGGCGAGAAGTTGGTCGGGTTCGTCGCCGACGTGGGGAAGAACTCGTTGACCGTCGGCAAGCGGAGCGAGGGGCAGGTGGTGCAGCGGACGGTGACGCTGTCCTCGGTGCTGACGGTGACGCTCGACGGCAAGGCGGCGAAGCTGAGCGACCTGCAGACCGCCGACCGCGTGACGGTGACGCTGACGACGGACGGCACCGCGGCGCTCGCGGTGGTGGCCGGCGTGCCGAAGCGCGACGGCGACCGGCCGCGGCCGTAGGACGGTCAGTGATCGACCGCTTGCGGCGTCGCGGCGCGGACGCCGCGACGCCGCAAGCGGCGAAGCCTATCGCTCCCGCGCCGTCGCCGCGGCGTACACCTTGCGAATCTCCCCCGTCACGCGGCGGTGCTCGGCCAGGAACGCCGCCGCCGACTCGAACCCCAGCCGCCGCGCCAGCTTCGCCACGTCTTCCGCCGCGTCCGGCAGTTCGGTCAGCGGGCGGTCCGTCACCACCCGCAGCCGGGCCTCCACCAGCCGCAGGAACGAGTAGCCCGCCCGCAGCGTAGTCGCCTCCGCCGCCGGCAGCAGCCGCGCCGCCTCCAGCGCGTCCAGCGCCGCCCACACGTTCGGCTCCAGCACCGCCGGCCGCGCCGCCCCGTGCTTCAGTTGCAGCAGCTGAACCAGGAATTCCACGTCGTTGAGCCCGCCGGGGCCGCGCTTCAGGTTCCGCGCCGTCGTCCCCGCCTCCAGCTTCTCGCGCATCCGCCGCACCTCGTCGGCCGCGGCCGGGGTCCACGGCGCGCCCGCCGCCGCGGCGCGGACCCGCGCCATCACGCGCTCGCCGAACGCGGTGTCGCCGCGGACCACGCGGGCGCGGGTCAGCGCCTGCCGCTCCCACAGCTGCGCCCCGCCGCCGGCGTAGTAGCGGTCCAGCTCGCAGAGCGGCAGCACCAGCGTGCCGGACTTCCCGGTGGGCCGCAGCCGCATGTCCACGGCGTACAGCCGGCCCATCGGCCCGTGCGTACTCGCCCCCTTGATGAGCCGCTGCGCCAGCTCGGTGAAGTACGGCCCGGCCGCGGCCGCCGCCTCGCGGCTGTCGGCCTCGTACACGAGCAACAGGTCCAGGTCGCTGTGATAACTGATCTCGCGTCCGCCGAGTTTGCCCAGACCCAAAAGGCAGTACCGGTCCGCACACCCGCCCTTCGCGGCGAGGCCGGCTTCCACCAGCTCGCACATCTGGTTCAGCAGCGTGTCGGCGAGGTCGGACAGCGCCGCGGTGGTGTCGCGGATCGCGGCCATGCCCAGCAGGTCGGCGACGCCGACGCGCAGCAGCTCCTTGTCCTGAAAGCTGTGGAGGATCGGGTCGGGGTCGCTCGCGCCGCGGCACAGCTCGGCGAGCTCGGCCCGCAGTTCGTCGGCCGTCCGCGGCTGGTTCAGCACCAGCGAGTCGAGAAGCTCGTCGGCCATGCCGGGGTTGTTGATCAGGATGCCCGACAGGAACGGGCTGCCGGCGCACAGGTCCACGTACAACCGGAGCGTCGCCGGGTTGGCGCTGAACAACTCCCACAGCACCGCCTTCGCGCCGAGCGACGCACTCACCCGCTCCAGCTGCGTCAGCGCCTCGTCCGGGTCGGGCGTGTCGGCCACGGCGCGGAGCAGCCGCGGGGCGATCGACGCGAGAAAGTGCCGGCAGCGGCGGTCGGACAGGAACGGCACCGACTCGCGGGCCAGGCCGAGAAGGTTGTGGTACGCCTTCGGCACGTCTCGGAACGGGTAGCGTCCCAGTACGACGCGCACGGTGGCGTCGTCCGGGTCGGGGTCGAGGATCAGGTCCGTCTCCGGCTCGTCGCCCTCGCCGGCGTCGGGGAACGACTGGTGGAGCAGGTGGTTGAGGACGGCTCTGTCGACCTCCGTCTTGTCGTGCAGGTCCTTGAGGAACTGATCGAGCGGGTCCACGAGCAGGTGGCGGACGCCCGGCGGGGCGGGGAGCTCGTCGAGGGGCGAACGGCGCTGCGCCGCGAGGGGGGAGGGGGGAGGGGGGAAGGCGGAGGAAGACGGGGCCGTGGCGGGCGCGGTGTCTTCACTCCCCCCCTCCCCCCTCGACCCTGCTTCGGCGTAGCCCATCCGCCGCGCCAGCGTGCGCAGCTCGTCGTCGCTCGTCGGCAGCTTGTGGGTTTGCAAGTCGAACAGGAGTTGCAGCCGGTGCTCGGTCTTGCGGAGGAAGCGGTACGCGTCGGCCAGCGTGTACGTCTCGTGCGGGGTGAGGCAGCCGGCGATCTCGAGCGCTTCCAGCGCCAGCAGCGTGTTCCGCTGGCGGACCGCCGGCAGGTCGCCGCCGTTGAGCAGTTGCAGGAACTGCACCGTGTACTCGATGTCGCGGATCCCGCCGCGGCCGGTCTTCACGTCGGCCGGCGTCGTCCACCGGTTCGCCGCTTCGCCCTCGCCGCCCGACCCGCCCTTCGGCCGGCCCGCCTGCCGCTCCATCTGCCGCTTCAGCGCCTTCACCTCGTTGATCTCGGCGAAGCTGAAGTACTTCCGGTACACGAACGGCTCCACCGCCGCCAGGAACTCGCGGCCGAGGTCGATGTCGCCGGCGACCGGGCGGAGCTTGATCAGCGCCTGCCGCTCCCACGTGCGGCCGCGGGTGTCGTAGTAGCTGAGGGTGCCGGCGAGCGACCGCGCCAGCGGCCCGCGGGCGCCCTCCGGCCGCAGCCGCAGATCGACGCGGTAGGCGAACCCGCGGTCCGTGACCGCCGACAGCAGCCGCACCACCTCCTGCACCACGCGGGCGTAGAACTCCGCCGTCGGGATCGTCGTGCGCCGGCCGGTCGTCTCGCCCTCGGCGTCGTACACGACCATCAGGTCCACGTCGCTGCTGTAGTTCAGCTCGTCGCCGCCGAGCTTGCCGAACCCGAGGACGGCCGCGCGGGACGGCCGGCCGTCCGGGGACGTGGGGGCGCCGAAGCGGTGCGTCACGAGCCGGGTCGCGTGGGCGAACGCGACTTCGACGGAGGCGTCGGCCAGCCGGGCGAGCTCGCGCGTGACTTCTTCGAGCGGCCGGTCGCGGAGGATGTCGTTGACGCCGATGCGGAGGGTGTGGCGGGCGCGGAACCGGCGGACGGCCCGGAGCACCCCGGGGTCGTCGGCCGCGGCGTCTACCTCGGACCGCAGTTGGGCGACGAGCTCGGCGGTCGTGGGGTTGCGGCGCGGCGGCGTGCGGACGGATTCGAGGAAGTCGGGGTAGAGGGCGAGGGTGTCGGCGAAGAACTGCGACGCGGCCAGGAGCGTGAGGGCGGCGTCGAGCCCGCGGGCGCGCGATTCGAGGAGGCCGGGGAGGAACGGGCGCGCGGCCGGCTGCGCGAACAGCCGTTCGAGGTTGTTCAGCGCCATGTCCGGGTCGGCGGCGCGGGGGAGCAACCGGCCGAGGGCGGCGACGAGCTCGGGGGCGGGGCCGACGTGCGCGGCGAGGGCGGCGAGGTTGCGGCGGCCCCGGTCGGTGTCGCGGAGCGCCTTCAGCACTGGCTCGTCGGGGCTGGCCATGCCGGCATCTTACCGCGCGAACCCGTGCGGACGCGGCACGCCGGATGCTCCCGACATCCCAGGAGGTGCGTCATGACCGAACCCAACCCGCGCGACCAACTGTTGACCCGTCCGTCGGCCGAACCGCTGCCGACGCCCCTGGACCCGAGCGGCCCCGCGGCCCGCGGCCTTCCGGCCGACCCGAGGCCGGTGCCGGAGTGTGGCCAGGGCGACCCCGACGAGCGGAACCCGGCCCCGTCGGACGTCGGCCGCTCCGCGTGAGCGAAACCGCGTTCGACCGATGCCGCCGTGCCGTCGGACGAACGGGGCGGACGGTCGGATTCACGGAATCGGCTTGGAGCACCGGCGGCGGGCGACTAGGCTCAACGCATCGACCGGTCTCCCTCCAACAGCTACTGGCCCCCGTGGTCCCGCCGCCCCCGATCCACCCGCCTCCGGCGGCCGACAACCAGACCCCCGCCCACTCCCTGACCGGGGCGCCGGAGGGCGCCGCGGGGGCCACCCTCGACTACACCGGCAGCGAGGCCGCGCCCCAATCCCCCGACCTCGCCGACGACCTGGACGCCGCCTTCGGCGACCGCTTCTCGCTGGAGAAGGCGCTGGGGCAGGGCGGATTCGGCACCGTGTACGAGGCGTTCGACCGCCGCCTGAGTCGCCGCGTCGCCATCAAGGCCACCCGCACCCGCTCCGGCAACCCCGACCAGCTGCTGCGCGAGGCCCGCGCCCTCGCCCAGCTGCGGCACCCCGGCATCGTCGCGGTGTACGACGTGGCCGTGGCCGGCGGGCATTGCTTCGTCGTGTCCGAGTTGCTCCCCGGCCCGAGCCTCGCCGACTGGGCCCGCGCTGCGCCGCCGGCGCCGGCCGAGGCGGCGCGGGTGACGGCCGAGGTGGCTGACGCCCTCGCCCACGCCCACGCCCGGAGCATCGTCCACCGCGACCTGAAGCCGTCGAACGTCGTCTTCGGCGACGGCCGCCGGCCGGTGCTGGTCGACTTCGGGCTGGCGCTCTCGGACCAGGACGCGGCGGCGGAGCGCGGCGTGGTGTCGGGCACGCCCGCGTACATGAGCCCGGAGCAGGCCGCCGGCCGCGCTCACCGGCCGGACGGCCGCACCGACGTGTACGGCCTCGCGGCGACGCTGTACAGCCTGCTGTGCGGCCGCGCGCCGTTCCGCGGTGCGACCACCGGCGAGGTCATCCGGCAGGTGCGCGAGGACGACCCCGCGCCGCCGCGGCAGCTGCGGCCGGACGTGCCCGCGGCGCTCGAGGCGGCGTGTCTTAAGGGCCTGGCCAAGCTGCCCGCCGACCGGTTCACGACGGCCGCCGACTTCGCCGAGGCGCTTCGTCGGGCCGTCGGCCTGCTCCCGACGCTGGACGCGGCGCCGGCCGCGTCGCCGGTTCGCCCCACGACGCCGTCGGCGCCGCGCGGGCCGCGCACCGAGCGCCGGCCCGTCACGCTCGTGCAGTTCACCTGCGAGCCGGCGACCGGTGAGGACGACGACCCGACGGAGGTGCTCGCCGCGTTCCAGGCCGCGTGCGCCGCCGCGACGACCGACCACGGCGGCCTCACGCTCCAGGCCGGCGGCAGCGGGCTACTCGCCGTGTTCGGCTACCCGGTCGCCCACGAGGACGCCCCGCGCCAGGCCCTGCGCGCGGCGCTCGCCGCGTGCGCGAAGGCGCCCGGCACTACGGCCGCGGTCGGCACCGGCACCGCCGTCGTCACCGAAGCGGCGGGCATGCCGCCGACCGTTGTCGGCGACGTGACCGCCGCGGTCGCCGCGGTGACGGCCGCGGGCGCGGCGGGCGTCACGCTCACCGACGGCACGCACCGGCTGACCGCGAACTACTTCGACACCGAGCCCGCGGGCGAGGTGAAGCCGCGCGGCGCGGCCGCCGCGGTGCCGGTGTTCCGCGTCACCGCCGAGCGCGACACGCGCTCCCGGGTGGACGCCGCCGACCCGGCCCGGCTGACCCCGCTCGTCGGCCGAGACCGCGAGGTCGAGCTTCTCCGCGAGCGGTGGCAGCAGGCGGCCGACGGCGTGCGCAACGTGCTGCTCCTGGTCGCCGACCCCGGCCTCGGCAAGTCGCGGCTCGTGCGCACGCTGAAGGAGTTCGCCCTCGGCCGCGGCGACTCGCACGTGGCCGACTCGACCCAGGCCGGCGGCCCGGCCGCGGCCGTCGAGTGGTACTGCTCGCCGTACCACGCCGGCAGCCCGTTCTACCCCGTCACCGACTACTTCGACCGCGCCTACGGCCTCGGCCGCGAGCCGGACCCGGCGCGCCGCCTCGACCTCCTCGTGTCGCGCCTCCGCGGCGACGGCGTCCACGACGCCGAGGAGATGGCCCTGTTCGCCGCAATGCTCTCGGTGCCCGCCGACGCCCGCCTGCCGGCGCTCGCCCTCAGCCCCGACCGCCAGCGCGAACGCACCCTCGACGCGCTCCTGGGCTGGCTCGCCGCCCGCGCCGAGGCGGCGCCGGTGCTGTTCGTCGTCGAAGACCTGCACTGGATCGACCCGTCCACCGAGGCGCTCCTGGCACGGTTCGTGGAGGACGGCGGCGAGGCGCGGGTGCTCGGCGTCTTCACCTTCCGCCCCGAGTACGACCCGCCGTGGAGGGGAAAGGCCGTCCAGACGCAGGTGGCGCTCAACCGCCTGACGCGGGTGCAGGTCGGGGAGCTCATCCGCGCCCAGGCCGGCGCCGACGTGCCCGCCGACGTCGTGGAGAAGATCGCCGAGCGGACCGACGGCGTGCCGCTGTTCGTCGAGGAGTTCACGCGCCTCGTCGCCGAGGGCGGCAAGGACGGGCTCCACGCCGCGATCCCGGCGAGCCTGCAAGACCTGCTGCTGGCGCGCCTCGACCGCATGGCCAGCGACCGCGAGGTGGTGCAACTCGGGGCGACGATCGGCCGAACCTTCGGGTACGACCTCATCCGTGCCGCCACCGACCGCGACGAGGCTGTGCTGCGGGCCGAGCTGCGGAAGCTCGTGGACGCGGGGTTGCTCTTCCCGAAGGGGACGATCCCGCGGGCGACGTACACGTTCAAGCACGCGCTGATCCAGGACGCGGCGTACCAGTCGCTCGTGAAGAAGACCCGGCAGCAGCTGCACAAGCGCGTCGCGGGGGCGCTGGAGGCGTCGTTCCCCGAGGTGGTCGGCACGCAGCCGGAGTTGCTGGCGCACCACCTGGCGGAAGCCGGCGAGACAGCGCGGTCGGTCGGCTACTGGCGGACGGCCGGGGAGCGCGCCCGCGGGCGGTCGGCGTACCCGGAAGCGATCCGGCACCTGTCTCGCGGGCTGGCGCTGCTGGCGACGCGGCCGGAAGGCGCCGAGCGCGACGGCGACGAGCTCCAGTTCCGGCTGCCGCTGGCGGCGAGCTACCTCGCGGTGCGCGGGTACGCGGCGCCGGAGGTGGAGGAGCACATCGGCCGCGCCCGCGCCCTGTGCGAGCGGCTCGGGCCGGCGTCGCCGCTGTTCCACGTACTGATGATCTCGTGGGCCGTCCACTTCATCCGCGGCCAGTCCGACGCGGCCGTCGCAGCCAGCAAGGAGATTCTGGCCCTGGCCGCGGACCGCGACGACAGCTTCAAGACCGAGGCGCACTGGGCGCGCGGCTCGTGCGAGTGGTGGGCGGGGAACTTCGCGCTGTCGCTCGAACTGTCCACGCGCGGCGTCGGCCTTTACCAGATCGAGCCGAGCCGGCCGCACGCCGCGGCGCACGGGCAGAACTGCGGCCCGCTGATGACCTGCTACGTGGCCTGGGGGCACCTCGTGCTCGGCCGGCCGGACGAGGGGCGCCGGTGGCTGCGGCGGGCGCTCGACCTCGCGGACGAGCTCAACGACAAGTTCCTGCGCACGGCGACGCGGTGGCACGTGGCCTTCTTCTACGCCCTCGGCGGCTGGACAGCCGAGAGCCGGGCGCTATGCGAAGAGGTGGTGGCGGTCTCGACGCAGGAGTCGTACGCGTTCTGGGTGGCGCTCGGGCTCGGCGTCCGCGGGATGCTCCTGGCGCAGGAGGGGAAGCCGGCCGAGGCGGTGCCCTACCTCCGCGACGCCGTCGCCGGGTGCGACGCCATCGGCTCGGGGATTCTTCACACGTGCTACCTCGGGGAGCTGGCCGAGGCGCTGTGGCGCGCGGGGAATCGGGAGGACGCGCGGGCGGCGCTGGCGCGCGGCCGCGATCACAACGACCGCCTCGGGCAGCGGGCGTTCGAGAGCGAACTGCTGCGCCGCGCCGCCGGGTTCCTCGCCGAGGAGGGAGACACGGCCGGCGCCGCCGCGGGGCTGGAGGCGGCGCGGGCGGTCGCGGCGGCGCAGGGGGCGACGCTGTTCGAGCGGCGCGCGGCGCTGGCGCTGGAGCGACTAAGAAGTAGCTGACGTCCGCCACCCACGACCGACCACGACCGACCACCGGAGGCTGTCGCCCATGCGTGCGTTCTGGGAGCGAGCGAAGCTGTGGTTCGCCGCCCGCTTCTTCATCGTCACCGTCATCCTGTGGATCAACGTCTTCCGCCGCCGCATGTCGCACAACGCCGGCTGCGGCGGCCGCGGCAAGCTGCGGATCGTGAGCGACCCGAAGTTCCTGGCGTCGGACTTCTTCGAGCCCGGCCGCGAGTTCCCGTGCCGCATCCGCCACGGCGCCGCCGGCTACCTCGACGAGGCGATGAGCCAGGTCCGCAGCGGCAGCCTCAAGTTCGCCGACAGCCCGTTCAAGAGCCCGCTCGACCTCCAGATGAACACCGGCCGGCACTGCTTTTTCTGGAACGCCAGCAGCTTCCTCGAGTTCGTCGGCACGCGGATCAAGGAGTCGATGTTCCGCAGCACCGACGACCTGATCCACTACCGCGCCTACCACCGCAAGTACGGCGACGGGCGGAAGTCGGCGGCGGACGCGCAGTTCCGCACGCCGCAGTCGAACGCCACCATGTACTACCACAGCCAGACGCCGTTCGACTGGCGCTGTAAGGACGGCGTACCGCGGTACGTCCGCTTCCGCCTCGTCCCCGGCGACCGCGCCCCGGAGTTCGACCCGTTCCCGCCGAACCCGGCGTGGGTGGCCCAGGTGGCGGCCGACGTGAAACTCGCCGAGACGGCCGCCGACCAGCACGCGGCGCAGGACGAGCCGCGCCCGGTAGACTACCTGCGCGAGGAGTGGTACGCCCGGCTGAAGAACGGCGCGGTGCGGCACGTGCTGCAAATCCAGTGGCACGACGTGAAGCCCGACGACCCGGACGTGATCCGCAACCCGCTGGAGCCGTGGGACGAGGCGACGCACCCGTGGGTCGATCTGGCCGAGGTGGAGATCACCGAGCCGCTGACGTACGCGGAGCAGGACTACATGGCGTTCGAGGTGACGAACCTGCCGCCGGAGATGGCGCTGTTGCCGGCGAAGTCGATGCAGGACTACAACTCGCTGAACTACATGCGGCAGTTCGCCGTGTACTCGATCCACGCCCGGCGGTTCTTCACCTGGCTGATGGGCCGACCGAAGGAGACGACCGCCGGCGACCGGGCCAAGGTGCGGAACCGGCGGCCGTGGGGGATTTGAACCGCGCGACGTTTTGTGCCTGGTCGCCGCAGGCTTCGGCCTGAGGCGACCAGACATCAGCACGATCCGAATTCCGCGCCGCCGTGCTTGAATAGTGAACGGGCGTTCCGTATACTGTCGGCTGAGGTGTCGGGGCGGTTCAGACCCACGACGTTGCGACCCGGACAGCGCGACCGGATGGGTTGGTTAACCGCACTCGACCCGTGAGTCCCCACCCGCGTGCCGCGCGGTCCGTCCCCGTAATGGGGCGCCGGGGGGAGCCGGTCGTCCGGGCGACCGGCAGCAGGCGACGAGCCTGTAATCCCCACGGCCGACAGGCGCGGTCCGGAGGGCGCGTTTGTGCCGAACTCGACACCCCGCCGCCGGCGGCCGTCGCACCGCGCTTCACTGCGCGACCGACGGCCGCCGGTTGGCGTTTCCGCAGTTCTCGCCGGCGGGGCACGATGAAGCACTGGGCGACGGTCGGCGTGGCGGTGTTCCTGCTTGCGGCGCTGAACTTCCTGCGTCAGTTGCCGGAGGTCCACTCCCTCGGCGCCGTCGTGTTCGGCGACCCCGGCCTCGGCCTCGCCGTGGACGCGATGCTCGACGACGGCCGCGTCCCCACCCGGGACTTCGCCTACTTCTACGGCCTCCTCGGAATCGCGATCGATCGGGCGTGGTACGCCGTGCTCGGCCGCACCGCCGTCGCCGACACCCTGTTCCTGTTCGCCTGCAACGGCCTCCTCGCGTGGGGGATGCTCCGCTTCGGCCGCGCCGTCGAGTTGCCGCCGGCGGCGCGGTGGCTGCTTGTCGCCGGCGTGCCGGTGGCGGTGATGCCGCTCCGGTACACCAGCCCGACGCACGCCCTCGACGCCGCCCTCCTGGCGCACGCCCTGGCGTGGCAGGCCCGCGGCAACCTCCGAAGTGCGTTCGCCGCCGCGGTCGCCGGCGTGTTCGTGAAGTCGGCCCTCGTGTCGGTCTACGCCACCGGGCTGCTTCTCCTCATTCTGATCGGCCCACGGCCGGCCCCGACGACTCTGCGAGCCCGCCTCCGCGAGTTGATCCCGGGCGCGGTGCTGGGGTTCGCCGTGCTGGCGCTGCTGGTGGGGTGGTTCGGCGCGGCGCCGGTGCTGAAGACGCTGTTCCCGGTCGCCGGGGCGAAGACCTACGAGGGCGAGGGCTTCGGCTTCTTCGGCGGCATCGGCCGGCGGTTCTGGCTGCCGGAGCAGCCGAGCCTGCTGTACTACCTGTTCGGCCCGGCCGGGTTCTGGCTGCTGGCTTCGGCCGTGGGGCTGGCGGGCGTGCCGGGGTTGGTGCGCGACCGCCGCGACCCGCGCGCCCTCGCGGTGCTGACGTGCGTGGCGCTGCACGTGGCGTTCGTGTGCCTGCTGTTCGGCAACGAGCTGTCGTGGCTGTACTACTCGTTCCTGCCGGTGCTCGCGGCCTGCGGCGTGGTCGGCCGCGGGGCGCCGCGCTGGCTGGTCGTGGGGCTGCCGGTGGTGGCGGTGTGCGGGTGGGTCGGGTTCGCGTTCCACGGCTCGGCCCTGTGGCGCGACCGCGTGCAGACGGAAGCGACGGGCCGCCTGTACGCCCCGCCGGCGGACGCGGAGGCATGGGCGCGGGTGCGCGACCTGGCGGCGACGGAGCGCGTGCTGGTGCTGACGCCGTCCGGCGCCGGCCGCGTGCTGTTCCCCGCGGTGGACAGCGTGCGGTCGTCGGCGCTGCTGCCGGTGGTGGCGCCGGCCGTCGAGGTGGACGACTTGTTGGCGCGGCTGAAGGCGGCGGACGTGGTGGTGACCCACGACGTGACGGGGCCGCTGTTCGAGCGGTGGGCGCCGTTCGCGGCCGAGCTGGCGGCCTTCGCCGAGGTTCCGGGGCTGCGCGGCGAGACGTTCCGTGTGCTGCGGCGGCGGCGGTGATGCACCGCCGCGGGCGGCGGCAATTCATAGGATAAACGTGTCCCGGTCCCGCCCCCGAAAGGCCCGCGCATGCGGCACGTGCTCTCCGCCCTGGTCCACAACCAGCCCGGCGTCCTGGCCACCGTCTCCGGCATGCTCGCGTCCCGCGGGTTCAACATCGACTCCCTCGCCGTCGGCGAGACCGAGCACCACAACGTCTCCCGCATGATCTTCGTCGTCCACGGCGACGACACCGTCGTGGACCAGGTCCGCAAGCAACTCGACAAGCTCGTGCCCGTCATCCGGGTGGACGACATCAGCGCCGAGGACTTCGTCGAGCGCGACCTGATGCTCATCAAGGTGCGGTGCCCGTCGGAGAAGCGGCCGGAGGTGTTCCAGCTGACCGAGAGCTTCCGCGGCCGGGTGGTGGACATCCAGCACGCCAACGTGATGATCGAGATCAGCGGGACCGAGGGGAAGGTGGAGGCGTTCATCGAGCTGATGCGCCCCTACGGCATCCTGGAGCTGACGCGCACCGGCCGCATCGCGCTGGTCCGCGGCGACGCCCGCCCGCAGACGGCGGAGGAGGGGACGTGAGCGACACCATCGTGCTCCCGACGCGCCGGCTCGACCCGGCCGTGGTCGAACTGCTGCGGGCGCTGAAGCCGGGCGACAAGGTGCGAATCGAGCAGACGGTCCGCGTCGGGAAGCGGGAGTGGCCGGCCGTCGCCGAAGGGGAGTTCCGCGGCCTGGCGTACCTGGCCACGGGCGTGACCACCGAGCGGGTGAAGGACGACGACCTGGTCGTACCGGTCGTGCGGTTCACGAAGCCGAACGGCGAGCTGAGTAGCATCTCGATCGACGAGCGGACGAAGGTGAGCCGCCTCCCGTAGGTCGGGTCGAGTCTTCGAGACCCGACGCGGGACGCCGTCCGCGTATAACGTGGGCCGGAAGCCCGAACCCAAGTTGGTTCGGGCTTCCGGCCCACGTCTGTTACGCTTGCTACCCCTGTCGGGTCTCGAAGACTCGACTCGACCTACTGGTCCGTCTACCGCTCGATGTCGGGCTTCGTCCGCGAGCCGTGGTGCGAGCTGTTAGGCCGGGGCGCAAGCCCCGTCGGGAGTCGGAAGCCCGACGGGGCTTGCGCCCGGCTAACGCGCACCCGACACGGATCGGTAGACGGACCACTACGGCGGCGGCTAGCGTGCTTCCGCTTCCACCGGCACCGTCACCGTGGTGCCACCGTCCAGGTCGGTGCGGACGCGCAACTCCGCCGTCTGCGCCCCGAGCCGCGTCGGGTCGAACTTCACCGTGATCGCGTGCAGCGGCAACTGCAGCTGCGCCGGCAGCTCGGCCTTGATGTCACCGGCCGGGCAGTCCACCCCCAGCACGCGGAACGGGCGGCCCGCCCGCACCAGCACCCGCTGCGTCGCCGACTCGCCCACCGCCACCGGCTCGAACCGCACCCGCGCCGGGGCCACCTCCAGCGGCACCGCCACGGCGCCGGTCACGGCCAGCGTCACCACCGGGTTCGCCGGGTCGTTCGTCTTCAGCGTCAGCGTGTCGGCCAGCGACCCGGACGCGGCGTTCGCCTTCAGCGCCACCGTCACCGTGTACTCGGCCCCGCCCCGCAGCGGCCCGCCGCGGTTCGTCTCCGTCACCTGCACGTCGAACGGGCCGTTCGGCGTCACCGCCTCGGTGATGCGCCAGTCACGCATCCGGCCCTTGTACTCCACCTTCACCGCCTGCGCGGCCTTCGCCCCGGGGCTGACCGTGCCGAACGCCACCGCCCCCGGGTTCACCGACACGTCCGTCTTGCTGACGGCGCTGACCCGCACCACGGCGGTGGACACGAACTTCGGCCCGAACGTGACGTAGAAGGTCTGTGAGTTCGCGCCCACGAACTTGCCGGCGTCCATGGTCACGGTCAGCGGCCCGCTCTCGTTCGGCTGGAGCACCTTCGAGAACGGGATGAAGTTGAGGCAGTGGCAGCTCTTGCGGATGTCCACGACCTGCATCGGCGTGTCGTAGATGTTGGTGACGGTGAACGTGTGCGTGCAGACGGTGCCGTGTGGCACGTCGCCGAAGTTGTGGGTGATGACCGGGGGCGCGGCCTGGTCGCGCTTCTCGCCGATGTCGGGGAGGAAGAACTTGTTGGCCCACGGGGCCGGGGCGGCGGGGGGTGAGCCGGGGGCCGTCGGTTGCCCGCCGGCAGGAGCCGCCAGCCCGATCGCCGCGGCCACAAGCCCGAGTGCGCGCCTCATTCGTGCAGCCTCCGTGCGGTGCGACCGGCAGCAACTCCGGCCGCCGAGTGTCCCATCGTATGCATCGGCCGCGTTCGGCGTCAGCGCTTTCCGAAGCGGCCGCATCGCGGGCGCAACTTGCGGCGTGCGGGAACAAAGAAAGCCCACCCGTTGTAACGGGCGGGCTTCGCCCAACCGCGCCCGCCGGCACGACCCGACTCACCGCCACTCGCGGGGGATGTGCTCGCCCGGCGCCCGACGGATCACCCCGGCCCGGTCCAGGCCCAGCGCCGGGATCAGCCAGTCGTGCGTCTGCGCGCCGCCGACGAAGGCGCCGTTCCGCAGGTACTTGTCCGCCAGGCTGCTCGTGCCGGGCTCCCCCACCCGTATCACCGGCTGGCGGTAGCGGCTCACGGCGGGGTCGGCGAACGTCACCGCGTGGACGCAGTGCTGGACCGCCCGGTTGCGGCCGAGGGAGTCGAACGACCGGAAGCGCACGCCGCCGGCCTCCAGGGTTGCCGCCTGTTCGCAGGCCAGTGCGTAGCGGTGGGCGTCTACCTCGAACGGCCCCCACACGGAGACCTGCGAGTGCTCGCGGGCCATGATCGCCAGCGTTTCGTCGAGCGTGAAGTTGTGGCCGGGGCTGCTGCGGAGCCGCCACGGTTGGACGCGGCCGTCCGGTGGGAGCCAGCTGATGGTGAAGCTCTCCACCATGACCGGGCCGGTGCCGGCGGGCGTAGTTTTTACCCACGTCGCCCAGGTGTGCGCGGTCCGCGGCTTGAACGGCACCGACTGCCCGCCGAACAGCAGGAAGTAGTAGCGGGTGCCGGGCGGGTCTTGGGCCGCGGCGGGGCCGGCGGCCAGTGCGAGCGTGAGGGCGGCGTACAGGAAGCGGCTCATAGCGAGGCTCGTCCACGGGTGTCCGGGGGAAGCGTACCCGGTCGCGTCGGGTTGCGCCGCCGCGGCGTGGGGGACAGACCTCTAAAGGCGCGAAGGCGGGCGGGAGGTGCCGGTCGTGCCGGATGTGCCAGCCCCTTCCCGCCGGCGCCGCCCCGCGGTACACTCGCTCCGTTCCCCACCGGAGGACGGGTCATGCGGGTCGGCACGAATCGGCGGGCCGCGCGGGCGGTGCTGGCGCTCCTCGGCGGCCTCCTCGCCGGCGCGTGGGTCGGCGGCGGCCTCGTCTGGGTGTTCAACCGCACGAAGATGAGCGAGGGCACCGGTCAGGTCGCGGCCGTGTCGCTGGCCGCGGCCGACGAGTTCGGCCTCGTCCCAGCCGACGCCGCGGGGTTCGTCCACGTCCGCGCCGCCGACCTGTGGCGGACCGAGGCCATGGCCGAATACCGGCGCGTGTTAGGCAAGTCCGGCGACGACGCCCTCAAGGCGCTCGACGAGGGGTTCACCCCCGCCCCGTCCACGCTCGACCGGGTGACCCTGGTGTCGCTCGTGAAGCCGCCGGCGAAGACGGGCGGCCGCATGACCCTGACGCCGGGCAAGGGCGGCGGCGCCCCGGTGCCGCCCCCGGCCGACGCCCCGCCGGAACTCCAGACGGTGTACCTCCTGACCTTCACGGCCCCGGTCGACGCGGCCAAGGTGCGGGCCGCGTACACGCCGGTGGCGAACAAGCAGATGGTCGGCGACCACGAGATGTGGGCCGGCGACGGGCTGACGGTGTCGTTCCACGGCGACAAGACGCTGGTCGTCGGCCCGGAGCCGGCGATGCGGACGTTTCTGATGCGGAGCAAGACGCCCGACGGCCCGCTGGCCCCGGCGCTGAAGTTGGCCGCCGGCGGGAGCCGGCACGTCGTCGGCGCGCTGAACCTGAAGGCGAACAAACTGCCGGCCGACATGACCCGCGACCTCCCGGGCGAGGCGTCGCCGCTGCTGCGGGCCGACGCCCTGACCGCCGGCGTGGTTGTCGGCCGCGGCCTGCGCGTGGACATGCGGGCGGCGTACCGGGACGACGCCACCGCCATGACGGCCGAGAAGGAACTTCGGATGTCGGCCGAGTCCGGGCGGAAGTCGCTGTCCGACGCCAAGAAGAGACTGCGGGAGACGATCGCCGGCGGCCCCGACACCAAGAAGCCGCGGCCGGCGGCGGAGTTGCCGCAGGCCGTCGGCGGGCTGTTCGCCCTCGGCGCCCTGGAGATGGCCGACGAGTGGCTGGCCAACCCGCCGCTGGAGCGGGCCGGGTCGGAACTGACGGCGGCCGTGACGGTGGACTCGATCGCCGGGGCGTACGGCACGGTCGCGGCGGTAGGGGCCGGGTTCATGCTGCCGGCGGTGCAGAAGGTACGCGACGCCGCGGGTCGGGTCCAGGGGCAGAACAACCTGAAGCAGATGGCCATCGCCATGCACGCGCACCACGACGTGACCGGCAAGCTGCCGCCGGCCGGGCTACCCGCGCCGGGCACGACGCGCGGCCGCCCGCTCCTGAGCTGGCGGGTTGGGATTCTCCCCTACGTCGGGGAGGAGGCGCTGTACCGCGAGTTCAAGCTGAACGAGCCGTGGGACAGCCCGCACAACGTCCAGTTGCTGCCGCGGATGCCGAAGCTCTTCGTCGCCCCGGGCGCGACGGCCCCGCCGGGAAAGACGCACTACCAGGTGTTCGTGTCGCCCGACAACGCCGCGGTGCGGTCGATGTTCGGCCGATCGACCGGTCGGCGCCTGACCGATGCCCAGGACGGTACGTCGAACACGATCATGATCGCGGAGGGGGCCGAGGCGGTGGACTGGTCGAAGCCGGAAGACCTGGACTTCGACGCGGACGCCGACCCGCCGCCGCTCGGGCTGCCGGGCGCCGGTGGCTTCAACGCGGCGCTGGGCGACGGGTCGGTGCGGTTCTTCCCGGTGTCGACGGCGCCGGCGGTGCTCCGCATCTGGATCGGGGCCAACGACGGCATCCCGAACCCGCCATGACCGTGGCCCGGTGCGGCGGGTTCGGCGTCCCACCGGACCCGCCACGACCGACCACTACGCCACATCCACGCCCGGCTCGCCGGCGACGACCTCGCCGATCACCCACGCCGGCACGCCCAGCTTCTCGAACTGCTCCACGATGCTCGCCGCGAAGAACGGCGCCGCCACCACGCAGAAGCCCACGCCGCAGTTGAACACCCGCCGCATTTCCGCGTCGGCCACGTGGCCGAGCCGCTGCAACCACCCGAACACCGGCGGCACCGGCCACGACCCCGCCTTCACCCGCACCCGGCAGCCCGGCGGCAGGATGCGGCCCAGGTTGTCCGGCAGGCCGCCGCCGGTTATGTTCGCCAGCCCGTGGATCACGCCCTTCTTCTTCACCGGGTAGTGCGCCAGCACCCGCCGCACCGGCTTCACGTACAGCCGCGTCGGCGTGAGTAACTCCTCGCCCACCGTCTTGCCCAGCTCCGGGACGTGGTCGCCGATGTTCAGCCCCGCGGCGTCGAAGACAACCTTGCGGACCAGGCTGTAGCCGTTGGAATGGAGGCCGCTCGACGCCAGGCCGATGACCGCGTCGCCGACCTCGATGCGGCTGCCGTCGATCACCTCGGGCTTGTCCACCACGCCGGTGCAGAACCCGGCCATGTCGAAGTCGCCGGGGTGGTAGAAGTCCGGCAGGATGGCTGTCTCACCGCCCACCAGCGAGCATTCGGCTTCAACACAGCCATCGGCGATGCCTTTGACGAGCTGTTCGGTCATCGGCGGGTCGTCGGCCGGCATGGCGATGTAGTCGAGGAACACGAGCGGCTCGCCGCCGGTGCAGATCAGGTCGTTCACCGACATGCCGACGAGGTCGATGCCGACGGTGTCGAACTTGCGGGCCAGCGCCGCGACCTTCAGCTTGCTGCCGACGCCGTCGGTGCAGGTAACGAGGATTGGGTGCTCGTACTTCTTGCTGAACAGGCCGCTCGGGTCGAGGTCGAACAGGCTGGCGAACCCGCCGACGCCCTTGCCGCCCTTCCGCGGCGGGAACGGCGGCGGCATCACCCGGGTCCGGTCCTGGGTGCGGGCGAGGTGCGACTGGATGCGGTGGATGGTGTCCTCGTACTTGCCGAGGTCGAGGCCGGCCTTCTTGTAGTCCCACTGCTCGGTCATCTGGTCGTCCCGGGGCGGCGTCTGCGGCGTCACGTAGAGGGTTAGGATACGGGGTTGACCGCGTTTTCCCCCCCTCGCTATAGTCCGCGGCCCACGCCCCTCCCACGGACGGGACGGCCGCATGCCGCTCAGCTTGTTCGCCACCGCCGCCGGCCCGCCGAAGACGGACTGGCCGTACTTCCAGAAGCTCGCCGAGCTCCTGCCGGAGCCGTTCTTCCACACGTCGAACTTCCTGCTGTTCTTCGCGGCGGTGCTCGCCGTCTACTGGAGCGTCCCGCGCAAGTGGCAGATGACGCGCGTCTGGGTGCTGGTCGCCGCCAGCTTCCACTTCTACGCCGCGTGGAGCGCCGAGCTAGCCTTCCTCGTGACCGCGACGACGCTCGCCGACTACCTGTTCGGCCGGCTCATGGACGCCACCGAGCGCCAGAAGCTGCGCCGCGCGGTCATGCTCACCAGCATCGGCATGAACCTGTCGATCCTGTGCTACTTCAAGTACCGCGGGTTCTTCCTGAACGAGTTGCACGACCTCCTCGTGAGCGCCGGCCGCGACCCGGGCTACGCCAGGTACGACATGCGGGCGCTGGCGCTGTTCGTGCCGTTCGGCATCAGCTTTTACACGTTCGAGGCGGTGAGCTACGCCGTCGACGTGTACAAGCGAAAGATCAAGGCCGAGACGAGCCTGCCGCGGTTCCTGCTGTTCATCCTGTTCCTTCCGCACCTGGTGTCCGGGCCGATCGTCCGCGCCGGCGACTTCCTGACCCAGACGCGCCGGCCGAAGCGGTGGAACTGGGTGCGCGTGCAGGTCGGCGTGCAGTTGCTGCTGATGGGCGCATTTAAGAAGATGGCGATAGCCGACCGCATGGCGGTGTTCTGCGACCCGATCTTCGCCGACCCCGACAAGTACAACACCGGCGCGGTGTGGATGGCGGTGCTGGCCTACAGCCTGCGCATCTACGCCGACTTCAGCGGCTACTCCGACATGGCCGTGGGCCTGGCCCACCTGCTCGGGTACAAGCTGACGAACAACTTCAACATGCCGTACCTCGCGGCGAACGTGTCCGAGTTCTGGCGGCGCTGGCACATCAGCCTGTCCACGTGGCTGCGCGACTACCTGTTCATCCCGCTGGGTGGTAGCCGCGGCAGCAGCTTCGCCACGAACAGGAATCTGATGATCACGATGACGCTCGGCGGCCTGTGGCACGGGGCCGCGTGGAGTTTCGTCCTGTGGGGCGTGGCGCACGGCACGCTGCTGATCGTCCACCGTCAGTTCGCCGCGTTCGCCAAGGCCCGGCCGGCGCTCGACGCGGCTCTGAAGACGACGTTGGGCACCTGCGGCCGGGTGGCGCTGACGTTCCTGAGCGTGAGCCTGTGCTGGGTGCTGTTCCAGCCGGACCTGTACCCCGACCCGAAGCGGCCGGAGTACGTCATCACCGGCCTGGAGCGGGCGACGGCGATGTTCGGGAAGCTGTTCAGCCTGCAGATGGGCCTGCCGCTGCCGCTGCACAACCGGAGCCTGTGGTACACGGCGGCGTTCGTGCTGCTGTGCCACCTGCTGGTGTCGCGCGGGTGGTGGCAGCGGGTGTACGACCGACTGCCGGCGCCGGTGCTGGGCGCCGGTTACGCGGTGTGCCTGTGCGCCGCGATGGTGCTGGCCCCGGACAGCGGGAGCAGCTTCATCTACTTCAACTTCTGAACCCGGCCCTTGAAGCTCACCCCACGATTCGCCGCATTGTTCGCACCGCCCTGGGTCGCACCGCGGCGGCGCGTGCCGCGCCGCCGGCGGGCCGCGGTCGCCGCCGGCGTGGGCGTCACGCTCGCGGTCCTGATGCAACTCGGGCTCGGGCTCGCCGCGGAGCTGTCGCTGTTCGTCCGCGACCCCGGCTACGCCGACAAGGAGGTTCGCCTCCGCCGCCAGTACGCGGCGCACCCCGGGGCGCCGGGCGTGGTCATGCTCGGCACGTCGCGCACCGGCTACGGCTTCTACTCGGCCCGCATCCGCGAGCAACTGGCCGCCGAGCTCGGCGGCGACGCGATGGCCTTCAACTACGGCATCCCCGCGTCCGGCCCAGTGGGGCACCTGACGTACCTCCGCCGCCTGCTCGACGCCGGCCTGCGGCCCGACCTGCTGCTGGTCGAAGTGCTGCCGCCGACGCTCGCCGAGCTGGAAGGCGGCCCGCTGGAGTCGCGCTTCCTGTTCGGCGACCGGCTACGGTACGGCGAGGTCGAACCCGCGATCGGCTACGGCTTCCCCGCCGAGAAGACGCGCCGCGACTGGCGACGCTCGGTGACGGTGCCCTGGTACCAACTGCGGTTCCCGATCATGGGCCGCGTCCACCCGAGCGCGCTGCCGTGGCACCTCCGCTACGACTGGAGTCGGACCGAAGACCCGGCCGGGTGGTCCACGCCGGTGGTCACCGACCTGACGCCCGAGAAGCAGGAAGAAGGCCTTAAGCGCGCGGCCGGTGAGTACGGCGCTATCCTCGCCGACATGCACCCGACCGGCGGCGGGGCGCGGGCGCTGGCCGACCTACTCGCGCTGTGCCGTGAGCAGAAGCTGCCCGTGCGGCTGGTGCTGATGCCGGAATCGGACGGCTTCCGCGCCCTGTACCCGCCGGCGACGACGGATCGACTGTACGCCTTCCTGGCGGCGCTGGAAACGGAGTACGGCGCGCCGCTGGTCGACGCGCGCACCTGGCTGCCGACGGCGGCGTTCACCGACGGCCACCACATGCTGCGGCCGGGGGCGGAAGCGTTCTCCGACCGGCTGGTGCGCGAGGCGGTGCTGCCGTTCTTCCGCGGGCGGAACGAATCCCGATGACGCCTACCACCATCCTCCGCCGCCTCAGGACGCCCGCGCCCCGGCCGCGCGTCGGCCGGGTGGAGGTCGTCGTCGTGCCCGCCCGGCCGGGACGCCGCGACCGTGCCCGCCGGGCCGCCGTCGCCGTCGTCACCGGCGCCGTCGTGGCCCTGGCTGCGCAGGTGGTGCTCGGCGTTGCCGTGAACACGGAAGTGTCGCCGCTCCGCGACCCCCTCTACTTCGACAAGCTCGCACTCCTCCGCGCGCACCCGGCGTTCTTCGCCGCCGCCGACCGCCCCACGACGGTCCTGCTCGTCGGTAGCTCACGCACGCTGAACGCCGTCAACGCCCGCCGTGCCACCGACGCCCTGACGCAGCACCTCGGCCGGCCCGTGAGCGTGTTCAACTTCGGCCAGGCCGGGGCCGGCCCGGTCACGAACGCCGTCTACCTCCGCCGCCTTGCCGACGTCGGCGTGAAGGCCGACTTCGCGCTCATCGAGGTACACCCCGTCTTCCTCGCGGGTCAGCACGCGGTCACACCCGAAGCCCGCTGGCTGCTGACGACGCGGCTCCGACCCGACGAGTTGCCCGTCGTGCGCGGCATGGGCTTCCCCGCGGCCGCGCCGCCGACTCACGGCCCGCGCGGCCTGTTCGCGTCCGTCTACGAGCACCGCTTCTTGCTGCTCGACCGCTACGCGCCGTGGATGCTGATGGACAACCGCCGGCTCAACGGCGGCCACGAGCCCGACGCCTTCGGCTTCTGCCGCCCGCCGGACGAGTGCTTGCCCAAGGAGCGCGCCGGGCTCACGCACCTGACCTTCGCCCAGTACGCCCCGTACTTCCCCGGCTACCGCCCGACCGGCTGCGGCGTGGCCGCCGTGCGCGACACGCTGGAACAGTGCCGCGCCCGCGGCATCCGCCCGGCGCTGGTGCTGATGCCCGAGTGCGGCGGCTGGGAGTCGTGGTACGACGCCGAGGGCTTGAAGCAGCTCGACGCGCTGCTGGCGAGCCTGAGTGCCGAGTTCGCGGCACCGCTGGTCGATGCCCGGCGGTGGGTGAGCGCCGAGGAGACGATGGACGGCCACCACCTGACCGGCCGCGGCGCCGACCGCTTCACCGACGTGCTGACCCGCGACGCCCTCGCCCCGTGGCTCGGGGGGGGGCGATGACGCGCACCACTCTCCTGCAGCTGTTTCGCCTGCCGGCGCTGCCGCCGCCCCGGCCGCGGCGCGCCGAGTCCGTTTTCCGGCGCCGCCGGTCCGCGGCGTCGGCGCTTCTGGTTGGCGTCGTCGGCGTGCTGGTGATTCACGCGGCCGCGCTCGTACTGATGGAGTCGGCGTTCCCGCAGCTGCGCGACCCGGAGTACGGCCGACGGTCGACCGCGCTCCGCGCCCGCCTCGCGGAGAACCCGGGCCGGCCGCTCGTGCTGGTGGTCGGCAGCTCGCGGACGTGTATGGGCCTGAGCCCCGCCGCGTGGGAGGCGGCGCGCCCCGGCGGCGCCGGCGACCCGCTGCTGTTCAACATGGGCCTCGTCGGCGGCGGCCCGGTCATCGAGCTGATGGCGCTCCGCCGGGCCTACGCCGACGGCTTCCGCCCCGACGTGGTGGTGCTCGAGTTCTGGCCGCCGTTCCTCCGCGAGGACGGCCCCTTCCACGAGCCCGACCGCATCGACCACGCCCGCCTGTTCCCGGGCGACGAGCCGCTTGTGCAGAGTTACTTCCCGAAGCCGGAGGAGACCGAGGCGAAGATGCGCCGCGACCGCTTCTTCCTGCTGTACGAGACGCGGCACCGGCTGTTGGCCCAGATCGCGCCGCGGTGGCAGCCGTGGGACCGCCGGCTGGAACTGGCGTGGGGCGGCCTCGACGGCTGGGGCTGGCTGCCGGGCCTCGACGAACACCCGCCGCGGCCCGACGAGCGCCTGAAGCGGTTGGCCCACTGCGAGCCGATCTACCGCGGCCAGTTCACCGGGTACGCGGTTCACCCGCTTGCCGACCGGGCCTTGCGCGAGTCGGTGGCACTGGCGCGGGCGAAGGGCTCGAAGGTGGCGCTGGCGTACCTACCCGAGGCGACGGAGTTCCGCGGCTGGATGCCAGCCGAAGCCGAGCAGCGGGCGCAGACGTACCTCGCGAAGCTGCGCGACGAATTGCACCTGCCGCTGATCGAAGCGCGGGGCTGGATGCCGGACGAGCTGCTGGTGGACGGCTTCCACCTCTCGAAGCACGGCGCCGGCGAGTTCACGCGGAAGTTCGGCCCGGCCGCGGCCGCGCTGCTGGCGGGGGAGCGGAAGTGACCGCCCGGCTGGCGGGACGGCCGATCTGGTGGGGCCGGCGTCCCGCCGGGCGGGACCCACGGCCGGCGGGACGCCGGCCCCACCGGACCAAACTCTCGCGCTCCCGCGCCGCGGTCGTGTGCGGGGCCGCGTTCCTGCTTGTCGGCGTGGTCGGCCTAGCCGGCGCCGTCGAGACGGTGAAGCCGGAGTGGCGCGACCCCGAGTACGGCCACCGCCTCCACCAACTCCGTGCCCTCCGTGCCGCCCACCCCGGCCGGCCGCTCGTGCTCGCCGTCGGCAGTTCGCGGACGCAGATGGGCGTCAGCCCCGCGGCGATGAACCTCACGGGCGCGCTCGCCTACAACTTCGGCCAGTCCGCCGCCGGGCCGCTCCGCGTCCACCTCACGGTCGAGCGCCTGGCCGCGGAGGGGATCGTCCCCGACGTGCTGCTCGTCGAGTTCTTCCCCGCCGCGTTCGCCCACGACGGCCCCGCCGAGGAACAACTGAGGGAGATGACGGCCCGCCTGTCGTGGGCCGACCTGCGCCGCCTCGAACCGTTCACCGCCGACGCCGCACTGCTGCGGCGCCGGTGGGCCGCGGCTCGCGCGAACTCGTGGCACTCCCTGCGGCTGGTGCTCATGAACCACGCCCGGCCCGACTGGCTGCCGTGGCGAGACCGGCTGACGCACCAGTGGGACATGCTCGACCCCCACGGCTTCTCCCCGCACCCGCACGACCACATCTCCGAGCCGGACCGCGAGCAGTCGATCCGGCGCGTCCGCGATCAATACGCCTGGCTGCTGTCCGACTACAGGATCGGCGCGACGTCCGAACGCGTGTTCCGCGACCTGCTCGAGCGGTGCCGGGGGCGCGGCGTGCGCGTGGTGCTGTTCCGCACGCCGGAGGGGCCGTCGTTCCGCGCCCTGGCGGCGGGCGCGGAGCCGGCCGCGCGGGCGTACCTGGCCGGCGTCGGCGTGCCGCTCATCGAGCCGGAGGGCGAGTACGCGGAGGCCGACTTCGCCGACGGCCACCACCCGCTGCGGCCGGCCGCGGAGCGGTTCAGCCGGCAACTCGGCGACGCGCTGCGGCCGTAACGGTCGCCATTTCCCGCTACCCTGTCTAAAACGGACACTACTGTCGCATTTTCAGCCGGGGGCCATCATGCACGCCGAGGCCGTCACCTTCTTCCGCGGGCTCCAGGACCGCATCTGTGCGGCGCTCGAAGCCGCCGACGGCGGCGGCACGTTCCGCGAAGACACGTGGCAGCGCCCCGGCGGCGGCGGCGGCCGCACCCGCGTCCTCGCCGACGCCGGCGTCATCGAGAAGGGCGGCGTCAACTTCTCCGAGGTGTTCGGGCAGTTGACGCCCGAGTTCGCGAAGCAGATGCCCGGCGACGGCCTCACGTTCACGGCCACGGGCGTGTCGCTGGTGCTCCACCCGCGGAGCCCGCACGTGCCGACGGTCCACGCCAACTTCCGCTACTTGACGCACGGGTCGAAGGCGTGGTTCGGCGGCGGCGCCGACCTGACTCCGTTCTACCCGGTGCGCGAGGACGTGGTCCACTTCCACCGCACGTGGAAGGCCGCGTGCGACCGCCACCCGGGCGTGGCCGACTACGCGGCGATGAAGCGCGAGTGCGACGACTACTTCTTCCTGAAGCACCGCAACGAGGCCCGCGGGGTCGGCGGCATCTTCTTCGACTACATGCCGGCGACGCCCGAGGCGTGGGCGTTCGTGCGCGACGCGGCCGACACGTTCGTGGCGTCGTACGTGCCGATCGTCGAGCGTCGCAAGGGGGCGGCGTGGACGTCGGACGAGCGGGCGTTCCAGGAGTACCGGCGGGGGCGGTACGTCGAGTTCAACCTGGTGTACGACCGCGGCACGGTGTTCGGGCTGAAGACGGACGGCCGGACGGAGAGCATCCTGATGAGCCTGCCGCCGGTGGTGCGGTACGTGTACGACTACCGCCCCGCGCCGGGCTCCCGCGAGGCGGCGCTGACCGACGAGTGGCTGAAGCCGCAGGACTGGGCCACGGGCTGACCGGGCGCCGGGAATCTGTTTGTGGGCACCCGGCGGACCCGCTACACTCCGGCGCATGGCCAGCGAGCGGTTAACCGTCGGCGACCTGACTGCCGTCGTCGGCGACAACGCCGCGGCGGGCGAGCACCGGGCCGGGTACAACGGCCTCTGGTCCCTCTCACACCGCACCGAGCCGACGAACCTTTTCGTCCCCGCCGTCGCCGGGTTCAACCTCGAACACGTCTTCGACGGCCAGACCGTCGACCCGCCGGGCCAGAACACGCTGTTCTTCGAGCCGCGGAACGCCCCGATGCGGCTCCGCCGCCTGTCCGACCGCGCCGCCGAACTTCACCAGCCGCCCACCCCCACGTTCAATCTCGAGAGTTGGACGCGGTTTACCTTCGTCGAGCCCGACGCCATCGACATCACGTTCCGCTGCAAGGCCCACCAGCACGTCTTCCGCCGCAGCTACATCGGGCTGTTTTGGGCGAGCTACATCAACGCCCCGGACGACAAGAGCCTGTACTTCCGCAGCCCGACCGGGTGGGCGCAGCACTGCACCCCGGCGCACAACGCCCTCAGCACCGTCCGCCACGCCGCCGACGCCTTCGACGTCACGTTCGCCGACGGGCACCGCGACTGCCTGTACAAGAGTCTGTCGCCGCTGCGGTTCCGGGAGCCGTTCTTCTACGGGCTGTTCCGCGGCCACGTCCTGATGGTGATGTTCGACCGAAGCGACGGCATCCGCTTCTCGCACTCGCCGAGCGGCGGTGGGTTCAACAAGGAGGCCGACGCCACGAACCCGGCGTGGGACTTCCAGCTGCTGGTGCCGAAGTACGACGTGATGATCGAGTACGGGTTTCGTGCCCGGGTGGTGTACCGCGAGCGGTGCCCGCGGGCGGCGGTGATGGCCGAGTACGAGAAGTGGCGGGCGTCGCTCGTGGGGAAGTAGCGGGGTGGCGATCGAGCACCCAGCGACACCCGCGACTACTTCACGGCCGGATGTCCGTAACCCCCGGGGCACATACCATGCGTGCCGTACTCGCCGCCCTCGCCGCCGTGGTAGTGGCATCCCCGCCGGCCGCCGCAGACGCAGGCAAGTTGAAAGAGTGGACCCCCGCCGCGAAGGCCGAACTGAAGCGCCTCGGCGGCAGCTGGGAGGTGGTCAAGTCGGTCGGCACCGGCGGCGAGAAGGAGGCCGCCGACAGCGGTGTCCGCTTCACCTTCAAGGGGACCGAGGTCGCCCTGAGCGCCGGCGGGAAGAAGGAAACCTTCCGCGTCGCCGCCATCGACCCCACTACCGACCCGAAGTGCATCGACCTGATCGAGACACGACAAGACAAGACCGTGCGCGTGCTGGAGGCCGTCTACCGCATCGACGGCGATACGCTGAAGCTGGCGTTCCACGTCCCTGAGGGCGGGGCGAAGGACCGCCCGACCAGCTTCGAGAAGCCGGCCAACCCGCGGACACTGGTGTGGACCTTCCGGCGCGTCAAGGAGTGACCGCGGGGGCGCGGTGGGAAGTCTCGGACAACATAACGCATCCCAGCCGCGTCAACGCACCGGCACTACGCGCACGCCGTCCGGTCCGTCGGTACGGCGCACGCTCCGCTCTAGCCGCGACACCACCGCCCGCTCTCCTGCCGGGAAGCGTGCCTCCGCCACTACCCTGTACACGCCCTTGGCGTCCGCGTCCGGCTGCACCGTCACTGCCACCTCGCCCCCCGGCACTGGCGTCGCCTTCTCACCCGTGTAGTTCTCGGCGGTCAGTAGCCGGTCCACGGCCAGTTCGTACCCGGCCCGCGCCAGCCACTCGGCCTGCAGCCGGTTGCGGTGCGCGTCGGCGTGCTTCCGCGACGCCACCAGCCGGGCCGTCGCTGCCAGCGTCAGTGCGGACACCACCGCCACCACCGCCACCGCCCACACCGACGCCACCGCCCGGCGGCCTCTCGCGCCCGTCATCGTGCGTCCCCCCCGAGCGCTGCCGATATCTCGGCCACCCGCACCACGCCGCCCGAGATCGTCTGGACCAGCCGCAGCGTCGCCACGCCGTTCGCCGGCCGCGGGAACTCGACCCGCTCCTGCGCCGACCCCAACTGCAGCGGCATCCGCGACTCCCCCACTGCGCGGAACAACCCCTCGTCGGTCCACTCGTAGGTCACGACCGTACCGCCCGGCAGGCGCAGGAACAGCCGGTCGGCCCCGGCGCTCAGATTGCCGTGCTTCTCCGGCGCGGCCTCGGCGCGGGCCACATCGGTGCGGAAGACACGACCCAACTCGGCCCGGTAGGCGGTGCGGGTGTCGGCGGCCTCGCCGAGCTTGGTGGCGCGGAACGCCGTCACCAGCACGAACGCGCCGACGGCCATCGCCACCCCCATCCCCCACATCACCACCACCATCTCGGTCAGCGTGAACCCGGCGCGGCGGCCGGCGCAGCGCACGATCATGGCTTGCCTCCCGCCGTCCGCGCCGCCAGCTGCGTCGTCAGCGACACCGGCGGCCACGGCTCCATCTCCGGGCGGTCCCACGTCACCGTAGCCGTCACCCGCTTCACCCGCGGCCGGTCCGGCTCGGGCTCGACCGTCAGCGTGAGCTTCGCGCCGGGCCAGCGGGCCAGAACCGGCGGCGTCGGCCGGGCCGTTGCCCACGCTGGTGTCAGCTCGTCCCAGGGCCGGGCGCGGGCCTCCTCCAGCGCGTTCGTCGCCGCCTCCGTGGCCTCCAGGCGCGCGTCCAGGCGCGACCGGTCGGCCAGCAGGCTGGTGAGGGCCGTGACCGCGAGCGCGCCCGCGGCGGCGAGAAGGGCGAGGGCCAGCAGCACCTCGCCGACGGTGAAGCCGCGGCGGATCATTCGGTCAGGCTCGTGATGAGTTGGATCAGGGGTAGGAACATGGCAAGCGCGACGAACCCGACGGCGGCGCCGACGAGCACGACCAGCAGCGGCGACACGACCAGCGACGCCCGGCGAACGAGCCGCACGGCCCGGCCGGCGAGGTGGTCGCCCAACTCGCAAAGCGCCCAGGGCAGATTCCGCACCCGCTCGGCCGAGCGCACCAGCGCTGTCATGTGTGGCGGCAGCAGCCCCGCGGACCCGAGCGCCTCGTCGAGCGGCCGGCCGCGGTTCACGTCCGCCGCCGCGGCGCGGAGCCTCCGCCGGGCTACGCCCGGCATGTCCTCGGACGCGGCGAGGAAGGCGAGGGCGTCTGGAACGGTTCGGCCGGCGACCAGGAGCCGGCCGAGGGTACGCAATACTTCCGCCTGCACGCCACCGCGGTACAGCCCGCCGAGCAGCGGCGCGTGCCACCGGAGCGTGGGGTTGAGCACGACCACGACCGCGGCGGCGAGCGCCGGCAGCACCACGAGAACGAGCATTTCGGGGTCGCCGAGCGCGTCCCACGCCTGGGACAGGGTGCGGGTGAACTGCGGGAGCGTCTGGCCGAACTCGTCGAAAATCCTCTTGAACCGCGGCAGGATGAACACCATGAGGAACGCCGTGATGGCCGACACGAACAGCAGCACCAGGAGCGGGTAGATGAGGCGCGGGGCGACCTCGAGCCAGGCCGCGGACCACCGCTCGCGGTCGGCCCCGCGGAGGGCCGTGCCGAGCCCGCCGGCGGCCTCGCCGACCGCCGCCGCGAGCCGCACCTCGCGCGCGGCCACGCCCGGCGTCTCCCTCAGTGCCGCGGACAGCGGCAGGCCGGCGTCGAGGCGGGCGGAGAGGTCGTCGAGCAGGCGATCGAACGGCTTCCACCCGGCCCAGATGCGGGCGTAGGCGTACAGCGGGAGGCCGACGAATGACGCCCAGCGGAAGAACGGGGCGAAAGCCCGCTGGCGGCGGTCGGCACGGTAGGCGTGGACTGCGGAGGCCAGCGGCAGACCGGCCTCCGCGGCCGCGGTGAGGACGGCGAGGAGTTCGTCCTGCTGGCCGTGGCGGTGGTGGAGGAAGGCGTACAGCGCCCACCCGTTGACGAGCAGCAGGAATAGCACGCCGAAGACGCCGGGGCCGACGAGCGCGACCGGCACGCCGACGAGCAGCGCGAACAGTAGCATCCCGCCGACGAGGCTGCCCGTGGTACGCAGGAGGCGGTAAGAGAGCGATGCGGGTTTCAGGTCGGGCCCTCGTTGCATTCGGCGAGCGGGTCCAGGCCGCCCTACTTGCTCAGCCCTTCGAGCAGCTTCAGCAGCGGCGCCATGATCGCCACCACGAAGCACGTCGTCAGCGACCCGGCCGTGATCACCACCACGAACGGCGGCAGCACGCTCCGCAGCACCGCCGCCCGCGCGTCCACCTGCCGCCGGTAGACGGCCGCCGCCTCACGCAGCGCCGGCCCCAGCCCGCCGCGCCGCTCCCCGGCCGCGGCCAGCCACGCCACCCAGTCGGGCACCAGACCGCGCCCGCGGAACGCCTCCGCCAGCCCCGTTCCTTCCGCCAGCCGGGCCTCGACCGTTTCCGCCTCGGCCGCCATGCCCGGGTCGCTGGACGCGCCGCCGGCGAGTCGCACCGCGGCCGGCAGCGGCACCCCGTACTCGACCAGCAGCCCGAGCAACTCGGTGAACGCTGCCAGCCGGGCCGTGCGGATCAAGCCGCCGACCATCGGTACGAGGTACACCAGGCGCGCCCACAGCAGGCGGCCGCGTGCCGACCGGCGCAGCACCGCCCGCGCCAGTAGCGGCCCCACGAACAGCACCGCCGCGGGGACCACGACCAACTCGATCGGGTGACGGCCGAACACGAGCACGGCCTCGGTGATCCACGGCAGCTGGAGGCCGAACTCCCGGAAAATCTGGTCGAACTGCGGCAGCACGAAGCCGGCGAGGGTGGCGAACAGGGCGACGCCGAGGGCCAGCACCACGGCCGGGTAGAACAGCGCCTCGGTGACGATGGTGCGGGTGGCGGCCACGGAGCGGGCGTAGGTCGTGAGCGTCGCCAGCACCTCGGGGAGGCGGCCGGTCTGGACGCCGGCCAGGACGAGGTTGGCGTAGTACGCCGGGACGCGGCCGTCCTGCCGGGCCAGGGCTTCGGGGAGGGTGTGGCCGGCGCGGAGGTCGGCGGCCAGTGCCGCAGTGACGGCGCGCAGCCGACCACGAGCCATGTCGCGGGCCAGGCTGTCGAGCCCCTGGTCGAGGGGGAGGCCGGCGCGGGCGAGGGCGGCGATCTGGTCGTTCAGCGCGGTCAGCTCGTCGGCCGTCATCCGCACCTTCTTACGGTCGGGGGAGCGAGGGGCCTAGCGGGCAACACGTACAACGCCGCCCGCTGCCAGGCATTTCACGCCAGCCCCAGCACGCGCTCGACCTCCGCGGTGGTCGTCCGCCCGTCGGAAACCGCCGCGACCGCGGCCTCGCGAATCGCCCGCCAGCCGCCGCGGCGCGCCACCGCCTCCAACTCGTCCTCGTCGGCGCGACGCAGAACCGCCTGCCGGAACTCGGGCGACGGCGTCAGCAACTCCGCCACGAGGAAGCGACCGCGGTATCCCGTGCCGCCGCAGTCGCCACAACCGGCGCCGCCGCACCCGCCGCACCCCCGGCGCAGCAGCCGCTGGTTCAGGATGCCGCGCACCCCCGCGGTCAGCAGGTACGGCTCGACGCCCATCTCCAGCAGCCGCCCCACGACGCCGCACGCGGACCCGGCGTGCAGCGTCGTGAACAGCAGGTGACCCGTCAGCGCCGCCTCGATCGCCACGGCCGCCGTCTCGCGGTCGCGCACCTCGCCGACCATGATGACCTCGGGGTCTTGCCGCAAGAGGCTCCGCAGGCCGCGGGCGAAGTCGAACTCGCTCCCGGGCCGGGCCTGCGACTGCGTCACGCCGTCGAGCGCCCGCTCCACCGGGTCTTCGATGGTGACGACGTGC
The DNA here is from genome assembly GCA_046350095.1 of Gemmataceae bacterium. Classification (GTDB taxonomy): domain Bacteria; phylum Planctomycetota; class Planctomycetia; order Gemmatales; family Gemmataceae; genus Urbifossiella. The sequence continues at coordinate 213,229 of JAXMBA010000003.1, read as the reverse complement.
CGGCCGGGGCCGTCGGCCACGAGTTTCCGCAGGCAGGCGTAGATGGTGGTGGTCTTGCCGCTGCCGCTCGGGCCGGTCAGGAACACCGCCCCGGAGCGCGTCCGCAGCAGGGCGTCCAGGCCGGCCCGCACGTCGGCGGGGAGGCCGAGTTGGTCCAGATCGAGGAGGCCGGCCGAGGGGTCGAACACGCGGACGACGGCGCACTCGCCGTGGACCGTTGGGAAGGTGCTGACGCGCCGGTCGGGGCCGCCGCCGGCCGGCCGTGTGCCCCCCTCCTGAGGGATGTCGGTGCGGTACGTCAGTAACTCGGCCATGACCTTCAGCCGGGCGACGACGTTCGGAGCCACCTCGCGCGGCAACTCCGCGAGCGGCCTCAACACGCCGTCCACCCGCACGCGCACGGCCAGGTCGCGGGCCGTGGGTTGGAAGTGAACGTCGCTGGCGCCGAGGCGGTCGGCTTCCGCCAGGAGCAGATCGACGGCGCGGACGACGCCGTCGGGGCCGGAACGGACGGCGGCGGCGAACGGGTCGGCGGGCACGGTACGGCTCCGGCAAGGTGGCGTCATGGTAGCAGTGTGGGCCGCACGCCGGCTCGACACTCCCCCCGCCGTGGGGTATGATTCACTCCCCACCCGACCCCGCCCTTCTCCCCCGAGCGGCATGCTGCGCGTCCTCGGTTCGAACAAGCGGTTCTGCGACGGCCTCACCCGCCGCGACCTCCTCCACGTCGGCGCCCTCGCCCCGCTCGGCCTCACGCTGCCGGACTGGTCCCGCGCCGCGTCCGAGCCCGCCGCCCACGGCTTCGGCTCCGCCAAGCGCTGCATCCTGCTGTACCTGTGGGGCTCCCCCAGCCAGATCGACACCTTCGACCCGAAGCCGACCGCCCCGGCCGAAATCCGCGGCGCCCTTGGCTCGATCCAGTCGTCGCTCCCCGGCGTGCGCGTCGGCGAGGTACTGCCGAAGATCGCCGCGAACCTGCACCGGCTCACCGTGCTCCGCTCGCTCGGCCACCAGAGCCCGATCCACGGCACCGCCTTCGCCCTCACCGGCGTGCCCGCCACCGACCTGCCGCTCGAAGGGAATGTCCGCGACCCGCGCCACTGGCCGTTCGTCGGCTGCGTCGTCGATCACCTCGCCGCCCGCGCCGACCCGACCACGCCGGCGGTGCCGCGGAACTACTGGCTGCCGTTCCCGTTCGGGTCGAAGCGCGGCCCGTCGCGGCCCGGCCCGTACGGCGGCTTCCTCGGCCCGGCCCACGACCCCGTCTGGGCCGAGTTCCGCGCCCCCGGCACGCGCACCGTCCTCCGCGACTCCGGCGACCCCAACACGCCGAAGAAGGACGTGGCCGACCCCTACGCCGGCGTCCGCCCCGAGGACCGCTTCGACCTCGGCCCGTCCGACGACACGCTGACGCTCGACCGCCTCCAAAGCCGCGGCTCGCTCCTCGACCAGCTCGACGCCGGCGTGCGGGCGATCGACGCGGCACCCGCGACCGCGGCGTTCGACCGGCACCGGGCGCTGGCCCGCGCCGTCGTGTCGTCCGGGAAGCTGCGGGCGGCGCTCGACGTGCAGCGCGAGCCGACGCGGGTGCGCGACCGCTACGGGATGACGCTGTTCGGGCAGTCCTGTCTCGCGGCCCGGCGGATTTTGGAAGCCGGCGGCAGGTTCGTGACCGTGTGCTGGGACGAGTACGGCCTCGTGAACACCGGCTGGGACACGCACGTCCACCAGACGCCGCGGTTGAAGGACGAACTCGGCCCGGGCCTCGACGCGGCCCTGGTCGCACTGCTGGACGACCTGGAAGCACGCGGCATGCTGGCAGACACGGCGGTGGTGGTGCTGAGCGAACACGGGCGGACGCCGCGGGTGCAGAACGTGGCCGGCGGCGGCCGCGACCACTGGGCGCGGGCGTACTCGGCGGCGTTCGCCGGGGCCGGGTTCGCCCGCGGCCGGGTGGTCGGCCGCACCGACAAGATCGGCGGCGACGTGATCGAGGTGCCGGTGTCGCCGAAGGACGTGGTGGCGACGGTGTGTCACGTTTTGGGAATCGGCCCGGACACGGAACTGCACGACCGCCTCGGCCGCCCGTACCCCGCCGCCGGGCCGGGCCGCGTGCGGCCCGAGCTGTTAGCGTGAGCGGTCGGGCGGAAATGATTGTTTCCGCCGACCACCCCACCGGGTCGCGGAAACAATTTGCTGCGTTTGATGGGCGATTGTTCGGTCGATGATCGGTCTGCGGGCGGGCTGAAATCATTCCCTCGAAATGGGTTCTGGCATCGGTCAGGTTCCGCCCAGAGTGGGATGGGTTCTCCAACCGTTCCAGGCGGATCCGGAACGAACGCCGCTCGCCTCGCGTGCGGGCCGCCGACCGCCGCCTACAATGCCCGCCTCCCCCCGCCGAGGTCCCGCATGGGCCGTCTCCTCCCCCTCGTGGCCGTCGCGCTCGTCGCCGTCGTCGCCGGCACGCCGTCCGCCCAGCCGCCGGCCGCCGCCCCCGACTTCGATACCGTCCGGCCGCTCCTCAAGACGTACTGCCTGAACTGCCACTCGGCGGACAAGAAGAAGGGGAGCCTCGACCTCGAACGCTTCGCCACCCCCGCCGACATCCGCAAAGAAGTCAAAGTGTGGGAGCAGGTCGCCGAGCAGGTCGAAGCCGGCGAGATGCCGCCGGCGGGCCGGCCGCAGCCGACCGCCGACGAACGCAAACGGCTCGTCGCGTGGGTGCGCAGCTTCCTCGACGCAGAAGCGCGGGCCCGCGCCGGCGACCCCGGGTACGTCCCGCTGCGGCGCCTGAGCAACGCCGAGTTCGACTACACCGTCCGCGACCTCACCGGCGTCGACCTGCGGCCGTCGCGCGAGTTCCCCGCCGACGGCGCCGCCGGCGAGGGCTTCACGAACGCCGCCGAGGCGCTGAGCGACATCTCGCCCGCGCTGTTCGCCAAGTACCTGAACGCGGCGAAGGCGCTCGCCGACCACGCGGTGCTGCTGCCGGACGGGTTCCGCTTCTCGCCCGCCACGACGCGCCGCGACTGGACCGACGAGGCCACCGCGGCACTACGCCGCTTCTACGCCGGCGTCGCCCCGCCCGACGGCAAGCTCAACCCGACGCCGTACCTCGCCGCGAGCGTGAAACACCGCGACAGGTTGCTTGCGGGTACGACGACGGTAGAGGCCGTCGCCGCGGCCGAGAAGCTGAACGCGAAGTACCTCGCGGCGCTGGTGCGGGCGCTGAGTGACGACCGGCCGTCGCAGCCGCTGGATGCGGTGCGGGCGTCGTGGCGCGCGGCCGCCGAGAAGGACGTGCCCGCGCTCGCCGCCGAGGTCGGCCGGTTGCAGGCGGCGCTGTGGACGACGACGCGCATCGGCAGCTACATGCGGCCGGCCGGCGCCGGCTACGCGCTGAACGAGGCCCGGCAGCTGGCCGTGGACCCGCCGGCGGTCGAGAGCGTGCCGCTGCGGGTGAAGGTGACGCCGGCGCCGGGGCAGTCGGAGGTGACGATCACGCTCGCGGCGCGGTCGCTGGCCGGGGCCGGCGGCGTGATGGTATGGCACCGCCCGCGGTTCGAGGCGCCCGGCAAGGCGCCGCTGCTGCTCCGCGACTACGCCGACTTCGGCCCGGCGTTCGAGGCCGACCTGCGCACCGCCTTCGCCGACGCCGCGAAGTATTTGGCCGTCGTCGCCGACCCCGCCGCCGCGGCGAAGGGGCTCGACCCGACGTACCTGCGCCGGTGGGCCGAGGTCGTGGCGCTGCCGCGGCCGGGGAAGGCCGGCAACGCCTTCCCGCTCCCCGCGCCGCCGCTCGACCTGCTGACCGAGAAGGCGCCGCCGCCCGCGGGGCATCCGACCGTCAGCGGCTGGCGCAAGGCCGGCACCGACCTGCCGGTGGTGGTGGCGAACAGCGGCGACAAGGAGGCGCTGATCCCCGGCCGGATCGCGCCGCACGGGGTCGGCGTTCACCCGCTGCCGCTGGAGTTTGTGGCGGTGGCGTGGACGAGCCCGGTGGCCGAGGCGGTGAAGGTGGAGGGGACGGTGGCCCACGCACACCCGGCGTGCGGCAACGGCGTGGCGTGGCGGCTCGAACACCGCCGCGGCGGCCGCATGGCCGTGCTCGGCGCCGGCCCGATCGACCTGGGCAAGAGCGCCCGCCTCCCCGCCTTCACGACGACGGTCGAGAAGGGCGACCAGCTCGTGCTGGTGGTGGACGCCCGCGACGGCGACCACGTCTGCGACATGACCGGCGTGTCGTTCACGCTCGCCGCCGGCGGGCGGGTATGGGACCTGGGCCGCGACGTGTCCGCGAAGATCAGCGACGGCAACCCGCACGGCTCGTGGACCTTCGCCCGCGGCCCGAGCGGGAAGGGCGGGGCGGCGCCGACGGTGCCGGTCGATTCGCTCCTCGGCCGCTGGCGCCTCGCCGCCGCCGACCCCGCCCGCGCCGCCGAGGCGGCCGAACTGGCGGGCAAGGTTCAATCGCTGCTGTCCGGCCCGCGCCCGGCCGACGCCAAGAGCCCCGACCGCGCCCTGTACGACCGGCTCGTCGTGCCCGAGGGCCCGCTGTTCGCCGGCGTCGATCTCGCCCGCGTCACCGCGCCGCGGCCGGCCGCCCCGGCGTTCGCGCTGCCGCGGGAGGCGTTCAAGGGCGACGCGCTGCTGTCGTTCGGCACGACCATCCGCCTCCCGGCGGCACTGCTCGCGGGGCGCGAGTTCGTGGTGGACGCGCGGGCGAACGGGCCGCTCGGCGACCGCGTCATCCAGGTGCAGGCCGGCACCGCCCCGCCGACGAACTGGACCGGCCCCGTCCTCGCGTCGCCGACCGGCGCCGGCTACGCGAAGATCAAGGCCGGGAACGACGCCTTCCGCGCCGTGTTTCCGCTGTACACCTGCTTCCCGAACGTGGTGCCGACCGACGAGGTGGTGTCGCTCCGCATGTTTCATCACGAGGACGAGCCGCTGCGGCGCCTGTTCCTGAGTGACGAGCAGGCGAAGCAGCTCGACCACCTGTGGACCGAGCACCGCTTCGTGAGCCGGCAGGCGGTCGCGGAGAACAACTACCTGCCGCAGTTCATCGGCTTCGTGACGCAGGACCAGCCGAAGGCGATGGAGACGTTCTTCGTCGGCCTCAAGCCCGCGTTTCAAGCGAAGAACGACAGGTTCCTCGCCGACGAGGCGGCGGCCGCGCCGAAGCAGCTCGACGCGCTCCTGGCGTTCGCCGGCCGCGCCTACCGCCGGCCGCTCGCGGAGAACGAGAAGGCGGGCCTGCTGACGCTGTACCAGGCCGTGCGCGACAAGGGCGCTGGGCACGACGAGGCGTTCCGCGGCGTGCTGGCGCGGGTGCTGGTGTCGCCGGCGTTCCTGTTCCGCGTCGAGGCGGCGCCGCCGGGGAAGGCCGCCGGCGCGGTGTCCGACTGGGAGCTGGCGTCGCGCCTCAGCTACTTCCTGTGGGCGAGTCAGCCCGACGACCAGCTGCGCGAACTCGCCGCCGCCGGCCGCCTGCGCGACCCCGCGGTGCTGGCGGCGCAGGTGCAGCGGATGCTCGCCGACGACCGCATCCGGGCGCTCGCCGTCGAGTTCGGCACGCAGTGGCTCCACGTCCGCGGCTTCGACGAGCTGAAGGAGAAGAACGAAAAGCTGTTCCCGACCTTCGACGCCAAGCTGCGCGGCGCCATCTACGAGGAGTCGATCCGCTTCTTCGACGACCTCTTTCGCGCCGGCCGGCCCGTCACCAGCATCCTGGACGCGGACCACACGTTCGTGAACGACACGCTGGCGAAGCACTACGGCATCCCGGGCGTGACCGGCGCCGAGTTCCGCCGCATCGACGGCGTGAAGAAGTACGGCCGCGGCGGCGTCCTGGGGTTCGCCAGCGTGCAGGCGCGGCAGAGCGGCGCGTCGCGGACGAGCCCGGTGCTGCGCGGCAACTGGGTGGTCGAGACGCTGCTCGGCGAGAAGCTGCCGCGGCCGCCGGCGAACGTGCCGCAGTTGCCGGAAACGGAGGGCGCCGACAAGCTGACGATGCGGCAGCAGGTGGAGCGCCACGCCAAGGACGCGAGCTGCGCGACGTGCCACGTCCGCATCGACCCGTTCGGCTTCGCGCTGGAGAAGTACGACGCCATCGGTCGGCTGCGCGAGAAGGATTTGGGCGGCCTCGCGGTGGACACGAAGGCGACGCTCCGCGACGGCACCGCGTTCGACGGCATCGACGGCCTGCGGACGTACCTCCTGACGCGGAAGCGCGACGTGGTGGTGAGGCTATTTTGTCGCCGGCTTCTGGGGTATGCTCTGGGAAGGGCCGTGACGCTGTCCGACTCGTCGCTGCTGGACGAGATGGTGGCCGAGCTGAACCGCAACAACGGCAGCGTGACCGCGGCGGTGCAGACGATCGTGCGCAGCCCGCAGTTCAAGATGGTCCGCGGCCGCGACGCGGAATGATGAACACAGGACGAATGGCCGCAAAAAGGCACAAAAAGCACAAAATGAAAGACCCTAGCCAAGACTGATTTTGGATTTGATCGGTCTCCTTTTTGTGCTTTTTGTGCCTTTTTGCGGCCATCCTGATTTCTGGCTTTTGGAGCCTGCGATGCCCGTGCAGCCCCTCTCCCGGCGGACCTTTCTCCGCGGCGTCGGCGTGTCGATGGCCCTGCCGTGGCTCGAATCGTCACCCGTCTGGGGCGACGACGGCGCCCCCGCCCGCGGGTCGTCCGAGCCGCCGGTGCGGTTCGCCGCGCTGTTCTGCGGCAACGGCTTCCACCGCACCGAGTGGTGGGCGAAAGATGAAGGTCGTGGGCTGGAGTTCGGCAAGGTGCTCGAGCCGCTCGTGCCGCACCGCCAGAAGCTCAACTTCATCCGCGGCCTGTACAACCAGGAGGCGCTGATCGGCGGCATCCACAGCTGCCAGACCGGCAACCTCCTCACCGGCGCGCACCTGGCCCCCGGCGGCGAGGTCCGCTCCGGCATCAGCTGCGACCAGCTCCTCGCCGAGCGCACCCGCGGGCAGACGAAGGTGCCCAGCCTCGTCCTCGGGTGCGAGCCGCCGATCGCGGCCATACACAAGAATTACTCGATGATCTACAGCTCCCACATCTCGTGGAGCTCGGCCACCGCCCCCACGCCGCTGGAGCTGTACCCCGCGCTGGCCTTCGACCGCCTCTTCCGCGACGACGTCGGCCGCGCCGACCGCAGCGTCCTCGACGCCGTGCTGGACGACGCCCGCGGGTTGCAGCGGAACGTGAGCGCCGCCGACCGCCGCCGGCTCGACGAGTACCTGGCGAGCGTCCGCGACGTGGAGCAGCGCATCACCGGCGCCGGGCAGGCGGGCCGGCTGCAAGGCTGGCGGCCGACGCTGGACAAGCCGGACGTGCCGCGGCCGGCCGGCGGCGTCCCGCAGGACATCGACCAGCACATGCGGCTGATGTGCGACATCCTGGTGCTGGCGTTCCGCACCGACACCACGCGCGTCTGCACGCTGAAGCTGAACAACGACCACTCGTCGCTGCGCTTCCCGCACCTCGGCGTGGACTACATGATCCACCACCTGCTGAGCCACACCGACAACGCCGACTGGCTGAAGGTGAACCAGTTCTTCGTGCAGCAGTTGGCGTACATCGCGCAGAAGCTCGACGCCGTGCAGGAGGGGAGCCGGACGCTGCTGGACAACAGCATGATCCTGTTCGCGTCGAGCATGATGACCGGCGGCCACAACAACGACCAGCTGCCGGTGGTGCTGCTGGGGAAGGGCGGCGGGCAGATCCGCACCGGCCGCATCCTCGACTACCTGGAGAAGCCGAACCGCAAGATGTGCAGCCTGTACCTATCGCTGCTGGAGAAGGCCGGCCTGCGCCTGCCGGCGTTCGGCGACTCGACCGAGAAGCTGGCGGAGATTTGAGGTGCCCGTTCCGCCGCTTGTGGCGTAGCAGCGCTGCTACGCCGCAAGCGGCGAAGCCTCGAGCCGTACCATGCACGCACACGCCTTCGGCGCGTTCCACCCCACCCGCCGCGGTCTCCTCCAGGCCGCGCTCGGCGGCGTCGGCGCGCTGTCGCTCCCGAACCTCCTCCGCGCCCAGGACGAAGTCCGCGCCCCGCGCGCGAAGTCCGTCATCCTCCTGTGGATGGCCGGCGGGCCGAGCCAGATCGACACCCTCGACCCCAAGCCCGACCGGCCGCCTGAGAACCGCGGGCCGTTCGGCGTCACCCGCACCCGCCTCCCCGGCGTCCTCGTCTGCGAGCACCTGCCGAAACTCGCGGCGCAGCTCGACCGCTACACCGTCCTCCGCTCCGTGGACTGCCGGCACAGCAACCACGAGCCGAACACGGTGATGCAGACGGCCAACCTCCTGGCCGAGCCGCGCACCAACCCCGAAGCCCGCCACTACCCCGCCGTCGGCTCGCTCGTGGCGAAGTTCCGCGGCCCGAACCGGCCGGACGTGCCCGCCTTCGCCGCGTTCATGCGCTCGCGCAGCCACCTCGCCTTCGGCGGCTACCTCGGCCGGCAGTACGACCCGTTCCTCGCCAACACCGCCGCCCGGCTCCCCGTCTACGACCTGGTCGGGAAGGACACTGGCCGCGTCAGCGACGGCGGGCTGTTCGAGCTGCCGACGGACGTGCCCGCCGACCGCCTCACCGACCGCCGGGCGCTGCTCGGCACCTTCGACCGCCTCCGCGCCGACATCGACCGCACCGGCGCGATGGACGGCTTCGACAAGTACGGCCGGCAGGCGCTCGGGATGCTCACCGGCGGCCGCGTCCGCGCCGCGCTGGACCTGACCAACGAGCCCGCCGCCACCCGCGAGCGCTTCGGCAAGCACCTGTGGTGTCAGCAGGCGCTGCTGGCCCGCCGGCTCGTCGAGGCGGGCGTGTCGTTCGTCACGATCGACCTGAGCTACCACACGGCGTCGGGGACGTGGGACACGCACGGCGACAACATCCCCCCCTACGGCGGTATCAGCAAGGGACTCGGGCCGCTGCTGCCGCTGTTCGACCACCTCATCACCACGCTGGTGGCCGACCTGGAGCAGCGCGGGCTGCTGGACCAGACGCTGGTGCTGGCGATGGGCGAGTTCGGCCGCACCCCGCAACTCGGCACGCAGGGCAGCACCGACGGCCGCAACCACTGGCCCTACGTGATGTCGATGCTGCTGGCCGGCGGCGGGATGCGGCACGCCCAGGTGATCGGCAGCAGCGACAAGGACGGCGGGCAAATTGCAACGCGGCCCGTGTCGCCCGGCGACCTGGCGGCGACCGTGTACCGCCACTTCGGCGTGCCGCTCGACGCGACGTACACGGACGCGAGCGGCCGCTTGTTGAACTTGCTTCCGCACGGCGGCGAACCGGTGCGCGAGCTCTTCTGATTTCGCCGCTCGCGGCGGTGCGGCGTACCCGCACCCTTCCCTGCGCCTTCGCGCTTTCTTCACATTCGGGGGGTAAAACAAGGAGCGACCTTCCCACGCGCCGGAGCCGCGCTGTGACCCGTCTGTTCTCCGACATTATCGTCACCCGGGCGGCGTCCAACTCGGCCGGCTTCACCGCCGCTCCGCCGGGCACCGACCGCCTCGCCGTCAAGGACGTGAACTTCTGGTACGGCCCCAAGCAGGCGCTGTTCAACATCTCGCTGGCGGTCCCCGAGAAGTCCGTCGCCGCGTTCATCGGCCCGAGTGGCTGCGGCAAGAGCACCCTCTTGCGGTGCATCAACCGCATGAACGACCTCATCGACGGCACCCGCCTCGGCGGCCAGATCCTCCTCGACGGCAAGGATCTGTACGCCCGCGACCAGAACCTCGTGGACCTCCGCCGCCGCGTCGGCATGGTGTTCCAGAAGTCGAACCCGTTCCCGAAGTCCATCTACGAGAACGTCGTGTACGGCCCGCGGGTCAGCGGCGTCCGCGACCGGACGCGGCTCGACCACCTCGTCGAGCGGTGCCTGAAGCAGGCGGCGCTGTGGAACGAGGTGAAGGACCGCCTCCACGCCAGCGCCCTGGAACTCTCGGGCGGCCAGCAGCAGCGGCTGTGCATCGCCCGCGCGCTGGCCACCGACCCCGAGGTGCTGCTGATGGACGAGCCGGCCAGCGCCCTCGACCCGAAGAGCACGCAGGCCATCGAGGACCTGATCTTCGACCTGAAGCGGGACTACACGATCGTGATCGTGACGCACAACATGCAGCAGGCGGCGCGGGTTTCGGACACCACGGCGTTCTTCTTCGAGGGCCGGCTGGTGGAGACCGGCCCGACCGAGCAGCTGTTCACCCACCCCCGCGAGAAGCAGACCGAAGACTACATCACGGGCCGCTTCGGGTAGTGGACAGTGGTCAGTGGACAGTGGACAGAGAAGCCACCGGGCCACGACCGTTCGCCGCCGGCACCGCGGTTCTGACTGTCTACTGTCCACTGGCCACTGTCCACTATGGGTAAGCACCTCACCCGCGACCTCGACGACCTCCAGCGGCGCGTCACCGGCATGGCGGCGCGCGTCGAAGAGGGCATCTACGCCGCCCTGAAGGCGCTCCAGACCCGCGACCGCGCCCTCGCCGCCGAGGTCGTCGCCGGCGACGAGGCGATCGACGTGCTGGAGAACGGCATCTACGAGGAGTGCCTGAAGATTCAGGCGCTGCACCAGCCGGTGGCCACCGACCTGCGGCGCATCGCCACCACGTTCATGGTCACCACCGACCTGGAGCGGATGGGCGACCTGGCGGTGGACATCGCCGAGCGCGCCGACGCGCTGGCCGGGCTGCCGGACGTCCTCACCGCCGGGCCGCCGGCCGCCGACGGGGTGACGCTGTCCGAGAAGCTGCTGGGCATGACCGACACCGCCACGGCGATGGTGCGCGAGGCGCTCGACGCGTTCGTGAACCTGGACGCGAAGCAGGCCCGGCGGGTGGTGCGGATGGACGACCAGGTGGACCGGATGCACGCCGAGATGATCTGCGACCTGATCGCCAAGATGAAGGCCGACCCGGCGCTGGTGGAGCCGGGGGTGTCGCTGTTCAGCGCCGTGCGGCACCTGGAGCGGATCGCCGACCACGCCACCAACATCGCCGAGGACGTGGTGTACCTCGTCGACGGCGACGTGATCCGCCACCGGCCGGAGTCGGTTCGGGAACCATGACGGGGTGAAGGGGTGGAGGGGTGAAGGGGTGATGAACTGCTGTCCGTCGTCACCCCTTCACCCCTCCACCCCTTCACCCCTTCATGCGAAACCAGCGGCCACCGGGGCCGACTACCACGTTTCGCAACGAGGGCAAGCATGGGCCAGCCGCGCATCCTGATCGTCGAGGACGAACGGGGGCTGACGCAGACGCTGTCGTGGTACTTCACCCGCGAGGGGTTCGAGCCGGTCGTCGTCCACGACGGGGTGGAGGGGCTGCGCAAGGCGCAGGCGCTGCTGCCCGACGTCGTCCTCCTCGACGTGATGCTCCCGGGGATGAGCGGCCTGGACGTCTGCCGCGAGCTGCGCGGCGGCGAGCGCACCAAGGACATCCCCATCATCATGCTCACCGCCCGGTCGGAGGAGACGGATCAGGTGGAGGGCTTCGCCCGCGGGGCCGACGACTACGTGACCAAGCCGTTCAGCAACAAGGTGCTGCTGCAGCGGGTGAAGGCGGTGCTCCGCCGCAGCGAGGGGCCGGGCGAGGCCGGCGACGTGGTCGAGCACGAGGGCGTGAAGATCGACCGCGTCCGCCACCGGGTCAGCGTCGGCGACGAGGCGGTGGACCTGACGCCGACCGAGTTCAAGCTGCTGCTGTGCCTGCTGCGGCAGCCGGGGCGGGCGTTCAACCGGCACCAGCTGATGGACGCGGCCATCGGCGAGGGGTCGATCGTGCTGGAGCGCACCATCGACGTACACGTGAAGACGCTGCGCCAGAAGCTGACGAAGGCCGGCGGCGCGCCCGAGCTGATCGAGACGGTCCGCGGCGTCGGCTACCGCTTCCGCGAGGCGGTGGCGGGGTAACGGCGATATAACAGACGGCCCCCCCGGAGCCGTCCCATGTCCCGCCTCGCACTCGCCCTCGCCCTCCTCGCGGCCGTCCCGGTCGCGGCCGCCGACTGGCCGATGTGGCGCGGCCCCACCCGCGACGGCGTCGCCCCGCCCGGCCCGCTCCCGCCGCTCACCTGGTCCGAGACGAAGAACGTCCGCTGGAAGGCGGCCGTCCCCGGCCGCGGCCACGGCTCCCCGTGCGTCGCCGGCGACCGCGTGTTCCTCACCGCCGCCGAGCCCGACGCACAGCTGCAATCGGTGCTGTGTTTCGACCGCGCCACCGGCAAGCAACTGTGGAAGACCGTCGTCCACAAGGGCGGCTTCGAGCAGACCAACGGCAACGCCAAGAGTTCGTTCGCGTCCACCACCCCGTGCTGCGACGGCGAGCGCGTCTACGCCACGTTCATGCACGGCAAGACGGTCACCGCCACCGCCCTCGGCCTCGACGGCAAGCAACTGTGGCAGACGGTCGTGAGCCCCTACGTGCTCCACCAGGGCTACGGCTCGTCGCCGGCGGTCTACAAGAACCTGTTGCTCGTGACCGCCGACAACAAGGGCGGCGGGGTCGTGGCCGGGCTCGACCGCGCCACCGGCGCGTTCGTGTGGAAGCAGGACCGCCCCAGGCTGCCGAACTACGCCTCGCCGATCGTGCTGACCGTCGCCGGCAAGGACCAGCTCGTGCTGACCGGGTGCGACCTCGTGTCCGGCTTCGACCCGCTGAGCGGCAGCCGGCTGTGGGAGACGAAGGGGAGCACCACCGAGTGCGTGACCTCGCCGGTGACCGACGGCAGGCTGGTCTTCACGAGCGGCGGCTACCCGAAGAACCACGTCTCGGCGGTGGCCGCGGACGGCAGCGGCCGGGTGGCGTGGGAGAACAAGTCGCGGGTGTACGTGCCGTCGATGCTGGTGAAAGACGGCCACCTGTACGCGGTGCTGGACGACGGCGCGGCGGCGTGCTGGAAGTGCGACACCGGCGCCGAGCGGTGGCGCGAGAAGATCGGCGGCACGTTCAGCTCGTCACCGGTGCTGGTGGGCGACCGGGTGTACGCCACGAACGAGGCGGGGAAGACGACGGTGTTCAAGGCCGACCCGGCGGGCTTCGAGCAGCTGGGCGAGGCGAAGCTGGGCGACGAGGTGCTGACGACGCCGGCGGTGTGCGACGGCCGCGTCTACACCCGCGTGGCGGTGAAGGCCGGCGGGAAGCGGGAGGAGTTCCTGTACTGCCTGGGCGAGTGACGGACCCCGTTCGCCAGACGCACCCCGCCGGAGGCCGCCGTGACGCTCCTGATCCGCCCCGCCGCCGAGGCCGACCTCGGCGCCGTCCGCGACATCTACAACCACTACGTCGCCCACTCCACCTGCACCTTCCAGGTCGAACCCGACACGGAGGCCGAGCGGCTGGCGTGGTTCCGCGGTCGTGGCCCTTCCCGCCCCGTGACCGTGGCCGACTTCGGGGGCGTCGTCGTCGGGTGGGCGGCGCTGTCGACGTGGAACTCGCGCTGCGCCTACGCCCGCACGGCCGAGGCGTCGGTGTACGTCCACCCCGAGCACCACCGCCGCGGCGTCGGCCGCACGCTCCTCGCCGACCTCATCGCCCGCGGCCGCGCCGCCGGACTCCACACCATCGTCGGCGGGACCTGTACCGAGCACACGGCCAGCCTCGCGCTGCAGGCCGCGTTCGGGTTCCGGGAGGTCGGCGTGCTCCGGGAAGTCGGCCACAAGTTCGGCCGCTGGCTCGACGTGGCCTACACGCAGCTGATTCTCGATCCGCAGACGTGACCGGCGAACCCGCGCTGCCCGCCGCCGAGGTCGCGCTGGCTGGGGGCCGGCGTACACGGACACGCCACGCGACGTTGTCGAAGCCGGGGGCTGACGCCCCCGGCTCTCCGGACGCGCATCAGTTCAGCGGGATCGTCTCGGCACCCATCGACGTGCCGGCCGCCCGCCACGCCGCCAGGTCGATCGAGTCGCGCACGAACCGGACGCTCCCGTCGCACATCCCGGCGACGACGCCGCCCGTGTGCTGGCTCCGCGCCAGCTGCATCCGCGCCAGCGAGCTGGTCGAGGACGTGGTGCACGGCATCCGCGGCTGGCCGGTCAGGTCGTTGACGCAGCCGGCCCCGGTCATCACGTCGGGGGCGCTGGCGTGGTTCGGCGTCTGGAACGTCGTGAACCCCGCCCCGCCGCCCCACCACGAGAACCCGCGGTAGTCCCCCGACGTCCGCCCCTGGATCACCTCCGCCACGCACAGCGTGTTACTCGTCCCGTCGGTGATGGCCGCGATCTTTCGCGGCTGCCCGGACTTGCCGGTGGACGCGACGCCGGACGAGTAGTTGACGGGTGACGAGTCGCCGCCCGCGGCAAGCGTCGCCGGGTCCTCGTACCACCCGAACGGGGCGCCGCCGAACTGCACGCACCCGGTCGCCGCCGTGGTCGTCCCGCCGGTGCAGCCGGTCGGCTGGTTCACCTGGTAGAAGTTGGTGTTGCCGGCGTTCAGGACGTAGTTGTGCAGCGTGATGCTGCCGATCAGCCGCGGCGTGTCGCTCGGGCAGGTGAGCGTGGTCAGCGTCTTGCTGCTCACGTTCGTGAGGTTGGCCCCGCCCGCGTACCGGCTGGTGGACGTGGCCGGCGTGCCGCCGCCGTTGTCCAGCCCGCCGAAGTTCGAGTACCCGTTGAACATGGCCTGCTGCTCCATGTACGGCAGGATGGGGACCATCCACGTCCCCCAGCAGCACCCGGTGCGGCTGACGCCCGGCAGGAAGGTGCCGTTGGAGCTCTCGTAGGCCATGTTGGCCAGCGAGATCTGCTTGATGTTGTTGGTGCACTTGGCGCGGGCGGCCGCCTCGCGGACCTTCTGCACGGCCGGCAGCAGCAGGCCGATCAGGATGGCGATGATGGCGATGACGACCAGCAGCTCGATCAGCGTGAACCCGGCACGGGAACGAGGACGCATGGCAGACTCCTCACGAAACGACCTGGGATGAGAGGCAAGGAACGGGGATGAGGCACGGGCGAGGTCACGGGATGTCGAAGTTGAAGACGTTGGGGCCGCCGGCCTTGACGGTAACCTCCTGCTTGGAGTCGCGGCCCCACGCGGCGGGGACCACGTCCTTGGAGACGATGTTGGCGCCGCCGCCGGGGCCGGGCGGCTGGTCGGAGTCGACGGGGTTCACGGCCGTCTTGCCGTCGCCGGCGGTCATCCAGACGCGGTACCGCCCGGGCTTCAGGCCGTTCTGCCGGGGGACGTCGTACTTGCCGTCGGTGACGACGGCGGGGGCGGCCGTGTTCTGGTTCTCCAGCGGCTCGAACGTGACGAGGCCGCCGTTCGGGAAGGGCTGCGACTTCAGGGTGATGGTGCCGGACACGGCTTCTTTGCCGTCGCCGCTACCGCAGCCGGCGACGAGAAGCGCGGACACGAGCGCGACGAGCAACCGGGGCATGGGGTGGCCTCCGGAGAGGGGAAAACGGGGGGAGGGAGGGGCGGGCGGCGAGTCGTCCGTTGGGCTGAGTGTCTCACCGGGACAGTCGGGTGTCAAGCGGATTCACTTGCGCGAGCCGCCTTGCCCCGCCCGCCGGGCGTGGGGACAATACCCGTGCCCTCCCGAGACCCCGCCATGCCCCGCCTGCCGGCGCTCGTCGCCGTCGTCGCCCTCGCCCAGCAAGCCGCCGCCGACCTGCCCGACTTCGACGCGGCGGTCGCGCCGCTGTTGGCGTCGCGCTGCCTCGACTGCCACAAGGGCGCGAACGCCAAGGGCGGCCTCGACCTGTCCCGCCGCGCCGCCGTCGTCGGCAAGGACGGCGCCGTCGTGCCCGGGAAGCTGAAGGACAGCACGCTGTGGGAACGCGTCGCGGCCGGCGAGATGCCGCCGAAGAAGGGGCTGCCCGCGGCCGAGAAGGCGCTGCTGAAGGAGTGGATCGAGGGCGGCGCGAAGTGGGGCACCGACCCGATCGACCCGTTCCGCGCCACCACCGCCGCCCGCGCCGGCTACGACTGGTGGGCGCTGCAACCGGTGCCGGGGCCTGGGGACAAGAAGCAGCAGACGCCGAACCCGATCGACGCCTTCGTCCGGGCGAAGCTCCGTGACAAGGGGCTGTCACAGTCGCCGCCGGCGGACGCGCTCACGCTGTTGCGGCGCGTCACGTTCGACCTCACCGGCCTGCCGCCGACGCCCGAGGAGATCGACGCCTTCCGCGCCGACCGGGCGCCGGACGCCTACGAGAAGGTGGTGGACCGCCTGCTCGCGTCGCCGGCCTACGGCGAGCGGTGGGGCCGCCACTGGCTCGACGTGGTGCGCTACGGCGAGACCGACGGGTTCGAGCGGAACACGCGGCGCCCCCACTCGTGGCCGTACCGCGACTGGGTGATCCGCGCCCTGAACCGCGACATGCCCTACGACCAGTTCGTGCGCGAGCAGCTCGCCGGCGACGTGCTCCACCCCGCCGACCCCGACGCGGTCGCCGCCACCGGCTTCCTCGTGGCCGGCATCCACAACACCGTGGTCGGCACCGACGCCATGCGCGCCGTCGCCCGGCAGGACGAGCTCGAAGACCTGGTCGGCGCCGTCGGCCAGACGTTCCTGGGGCTGACGCTGAACTGCGCCCGCTGCCACGACCACAAGTTCGACCCGATCAGCCAGACCGACTACTACCGCTTCGCCGCGCTGCTGGCCGGCGTCGGCCACGGCGAGCGCACGCTCCCCGACCGCGCCGCGACCGAGGCGCTGAACAAGCTGACGCGCGACGCCGCGGCCGTGCGCGCGGAGTTGGCCGCGATCGAGGCGCCGGTCCGCGCCGCGGCCGGCGGGCCGGAGTCGGTCGCGGCCTGGGACTTCCGCAACGGGACGAACGACCTCGTGGGAAGCCTCCACGCGAAGGCCGTTGGCGGTGCGCAGTTGACCGCCGCGGGGGCCACCTTCGACGGCAAGACGGGCTACGTCCGCACCGCCCCCCTGGCCGCGCCGCTGCGGGCGAAGACGCTCGAAGCGTGGGTGAAGCTCGACACCCTCGCCCAGCGCGGCGGCGGCGTGATGAGCGTGCAGACGCCCGACGGCGTGGTCTTCGACGCGATCGTGTTCGGCGAGCAGGAGCCGGCGAAGTGGATGGCGGGGAGCGACGGCTTCCGCCGCACGAAGTCCTTCGCCGGCCCGCTTGAAGCGGACGCGGACAAGGACGCCGTTCACGTCGCCATCACGGTTGCGGACGACGGCACCGTCACCGGCTACCGCAACGGCCGGCCCTACGGCACGGCGTTCAAGTCGGGCGGCCCGCAGCCATTCGACGCCGGCAAGGCGGAGGTGGTGTTCGGGATGCGGCACGGGCCGGCGGGCGGGAACAAGATGCTCGCCGGCACCGTCGTCGCCGCCCGGCTGTACGACCGGGCGCTGAGCGCGGGCGACGTCGCGGCGTCGTTCGCCGCCGGGCCGGCGCTCGTCCCGGAGGCGGTCATCCGGGAGAAGCTGTCGCCCGCGGACCGCGACCGGCGCGAGCAGGTGAAGAGGCAGCTGCGCGAGCTGACGGCCGCCGAGGCGTCGGTGCGGGCGCAGACCAACAGGAAGGTTTATGCCAACGTCGTGCAACCGGTCGGCGTGACGCGCGTCCTGGCCCGCGGCGACGTGACCACGCCGCGCGAGACCGTCGCGCCCGCGGCGCTGCCGGCAGTCCGCGGCCTCCCCGCCGACTTCGGTCTCGCCCCCGACGCGCCCGACGCCGCGCGGCGGAAGGCGCTGGCCGCGTGGGTCACGTCGCCGAAGAACCCGCTGTTCGCCCGGGTGGCCGTGAACCGGCTGTGGCACTGGCACTTCGGCACCGGGCTGGTCGAGACGCCGAGCGACTTCGGGTTCAACGGCGGCCGCCCGTCGCACCCCGAGCTGCTCGACTGGCTGGCTGCCGAATTCGCCGCGAACGGGTTCTCGCAGAAGCACCTGCACCGCCTCATCGTTACGAGCGACACCTACCGCCAGCAGTCGCTGCCGCGCGCCGACTGCGCCAAGATCGACGCCGACAACCGGCTGCTGTGGCGGATGAAGCCGCGGCGGCTGGAGGGCGAGGCGGTCCGCGACGCGATGCTGAGCGCCGCCGGGCTGCTCGACCGCACCGTGGGCGGGCCGGGGTTCAGCGACTTCACGGAGCGGAATTTCAACGGCACGGCGTACTTCGACCCGTTCGACCCGGAGGGGCCGGAGGCGCGGCGGCGGAGCGTGTACCGGTTCCTGCCGCGCGGCGGGAACCCGGGCCTGCTGGAAGTGCTGGACTGCCCCGACCCGGCGAGCGCGGCGCCGCGGCGGGCGGTGACCACGACGCCGCTGCAGGCGCTGTCGCTGTGGAACGGGGCGTTCGCGCTGCGGATGGCGGACGCGACGGCGGCGCGGCTTGAGCGCGAGGCGCCCGGCGACGTGGGGAAGCAGGTGGGCCGCGCGTGGGTGCTGGCGTTCGGCCGCGAGCCGACCGCCGCCGAACGC
This sequence comes from Gemmataceae bacterium, assembly GCA_046350095.1. Taxonomy (GTDB): domain Bacteria; phylum Planctomycetota; class Planctomycetia; order Gemmatales; family Gemmataceae; genus Urbifossiella. The sequence continues at coordinate 194,803 of JAXMBA010000003.1, read as the reverse complement.
GCGTCCGCCGAGCGGCTGGTGCGCGCGGCGGGGCTGCCGGCGCTGGCGCGGGCGATGTTCAACGCCAACGAGTTCCTGACGGTGGGCTGACGGGTGATCGTGTGGCGCGTTAGGCCGGGGCGCAAGCCCCGGTGGAAATCGAACCCCCACCGGGGCTTGCGCCCCGGCCTAACGGGAGAATGACCGGAGCGACGATGACGAGCGTGTGCGTGTTCTGCGGGTCCGCGACCGGCGCGAACCCCGCCTTCCTCGCGGCCGCCCAAGAGGTCGGCGCCGAGCTGGCCCGCCGCGGGCTGGCGCTGGTGTACGGCGGCGGCCGCGTCGGGCTGATGGGCGCCGTCGCCACCGCGACGCTCGGCGCGGGCGGCACCGTGGTCGGCGTCATTCCGCGGGCGCTGTCCGCGAAGGAAATCGCCTTCGACGAAGCGACCGAGCTGATCGTGGTGGAGTCGATGCACGCCCGCAAAGCGCTGATGGCGGACCGCGCCGACGCCTTCGTCGCCCTCCCGGGCGGGTTCGGCACGCTCGACGAGTTGTTCGAGATTCTGACGTGGGCTCAGCTCCACATCCACGGCAAGCCGGTGGCGCTGCTGAACGTCGCGGGCTTCTTCACGCCGCTGCTCGCGTGGCTCGACCAGGTCGTGGCCGCGGGGCTGCTGAAGGCGAAGCACCGCGAGCTGCTTCTCGTCGCCGACACAGTGCCGGAACTGCTGGACCGGCTGGCCGCGTTCACGCCGCCGCCCGCAGTGCGGAAGTGGGACGACGCGCCGCCGCCGTGAGGCGTCCGCTACAATTCCCGTTCCCACCCGGAGACGCCGCATGACCGCGCCCCTCGGCTTCGCCCTCGTCGGCTGCGGGATGATCGCCCGGTTCCACGCCCGCGCCCTCGCCGAGATCCCCGGCGCCCGCGTCGCCGGTCTCGTCAGCCGCACCCCGGCGAATGCTCAGTCGCTGCTCACCGAAACCGGCACGCCGCCGTGCCCCGTCTTCGCCACCGTCGAGGAAGCGGTCCGCGCGCCGGGCGTGGATGTGGTCGTCATCACGACGCCGAGCGGGGCGCACCTGGAGCCGGCGGTCACGGCCGCGGCCGCGGGGAAGCACGTCGTCGTCGAGAAGCCGCTGGAGATCACGGGGCCGCGCTGCGAGCGGATCATCGAGGCGTGCGACAAGCATTCGGTCAAGCTCTGCACCATCTTCCCGAGCCGCTTCGCCGACGCGAACGTGACGCTGAAGGCGGCCGTGGACGCCGGCAAGTTCGGCCGGCTGACGCTCGGCGAGGCGGCGAACAAGTGGTGGCGCAGCCAGGCCTACTACGACGACGGCGGCTGGAAGGGCACCCAGGCGCTCGACGGCGGCGGGGCGCTGATGAACCAGGCCATCCACAACGTCGATCTGCTGCTGTGGCTGATGGGGCCGGCGGCCAGCGTGTGCGGCCTCACCGCGACGCTGGCGCACGAGCGCATCGAAGTGGAGGACACGGCCGTCGCCGCCATCCGCTTCCGCAGCGGCGCCCTCGGCGCGCTCACGGCGACGACCAGCGTCCACCCCGGCTACCCGAAGCAGATCGCCGTCCACGGCGACAAGGGCTCGGCGGTGATCGAGCAGGAGGACGTGCTGAAGTGGGACTTCACGCCGGCGACGCCCGACGACGCGGCGGTGAAGGAGCGGTTCGCTGCGAAGGTGGGGGCGAGCGGCGGCGCGGCCGACCCGAAGGCGATCAGCCACGAGGGGCACCGCCGCCAGCTGGCGGATTTCGTGGCGGCGATCCGCGAGAACCGCGCCCCGCAGGTGGATGGCCGCGAGGGGAAGCGGGCCGTCGATCTGATCTGCGCCGTGTACGAGAGCAACCGCACGGGGCGGGTGGTGTCGCTGGGCGAGTAAAGCGGTTCGGAACGCGCGTTAGGCCGGGGCGCGAGCCCCGTTGGGGTTCTGACGCCCGACCGGGCTTGCGCCCCGGCCTAACGCGCTCCATGACCCGCCGGCAGCCGCAGGATCGTCCCCGCCCGCGCGAAGTACGCCTCGTCGAACCCGCAGGCGTGCTTCACCAGCACGTCGCGGCGGAGCCAGTTCCCTTCCGTCAGTAGCAGCTTCAGCGCGGTGAACACGCCGGCGTGGAACGTCGCCAGCGACGGAATCGGCCAGTCGCTTCCGTGGACCAGCTTCCGCCGCACCGCCTCGTCGCCGAGGACGGTCGGGATGGCGTAGGAGCGGGTCGGCGAATTCAGCGCCGCGGTGTCGCCGTAGAAGTGCTCGTGCTCCTTCGCCATCCGGCAGAACGCCGCCAGGTGGTCGGTGTCCCACGGGTGCGACCGCGTGCCGCAGTGCGCCGCGATGACCGTGACGCCGCGCTTCAGCGCCGGCTCCAGCAACTCGGGCGAGGCGTACTGGCGGAAGTCTTGCGGCAGCGCCAGCTCGCCGCCGGTGTGGCACAGGAGCGGCAGCTTGTGGTGGGCCAGCGCCTCGTAGAAGGCGAAGCACTTCTCGGACGCCGGGTTCATCCCCTGCACCAGCGGCAGCCACTTCAGCAGCACGGCGCCGTTCGCCACGCACCGCTCCAGCTCCGCGATCGCGTCCGGCCGGTACGGGTGGACGGACGCCCCGAACAGAATCTTCGGGTGCTTGCGGGCCAGCCCGGCGGCGTAGTCGTTCGCCACATACAGGTGGGTGCGGGCGTCGTCACGGCGGCCGTCGTCGGTGTAGATGGCGTCGAACGCGAGGCCGACGCCGGCGTCGAGCTCGGGGCAGCCGGCGAGGGTGCGGACGAGGATGTCTTCGCAGGCGCGCTCGATCTTGGTATCGCTGCCGCGGAGCGGGATGCCGAGGCGGAGGCGGATGGCGGCGACGTTCGGCCGGCGGCGAAGGAAGTCGGACATCACGCCGTGCCCCGGCAGCGTGGCGAGGATGTGGACGTGAACGTCGATCCGCATGGGGCGGCTCCGCGGGTGGCGGTTACAGTAGAGCGAAACGGCGCCGGGGAAACCGGAGGCGGCGGTGGGGCTGTTCAACGTCGTGTGCGGCGAGGTGGCGTGCCCGCGGTGCGGCCGGCGGGTCGAGGCGGCCGTCGAGGTGCGGCTCGGGTACGTCCACGAGGACGCGACGCTGCGCGTCGGCGAGACGTACCCGTGGAACCACCCCGCAATGCCGTCCGAGCGCCCACCTGAGGGCAACGCCGTCGGCGACGGCTACGCCGAGTGCCCGGCGTGCGGCCGCGACTTCTTCGTGCGCGTCGTGGTCGAGGGCGACGTCATCCGCCGCCTCGAACCCGACCCCGACCGGCCCGGTTACGTCCCCGACTGAGCCGACTTCCCGAGTAGCCCGTCGATCACCCAGCAGCACAGCGCGTGCAGCCCGGTGCCGCGGCAATGGCCGAGCACGTCCGGGTCGGCGCAGCCGGCATCTTCCAGAGCGTCGGCGAGGACCGGGAGGCGGTCGAAGGCGCGGTCGGCGGCGATACCGGTCGCGAGCCCGACGACCGCCTCCGTCCGCCACGCCGGGTCGAACGCGACGGCGCGGAACGGGTTGCCGAAGGCGCAGCGGCTCAGGGCGCACTCGGCCGCGCCGCCGCCGGGGCCGGACAACTCGCGCGTCATGGTCATCGCCATCGACTGCGCTTCCCGTGAGTCATCGACGACCCACAAGAGGATCCGGCGCGCGGGCGTGAACTCGTCGATCCGCAGTCGGTTCACGGCGCGGACGGCTCGGCGGGCGGCGAGGAATTCGGGGCGGTCGGCCCTGCCGTCGGCGTATCGCTCGGCCACGTCGAGGATCGGCGCGAGCCCGGCGGGGAAGGCGTGCGGCGGGATGAGCCGGGCGCAGGCGACGGCCAGCAGCCGGAAGCGCCGCGGGTCGCGCGTCATGCGGTGGTAGTCGAGCAGCGCCCGCGGGTCGTCGCACGCCGCCCACTCGGCCTCGGTCATCGCCGCCCCCGTGTGGGAATGCTCGTGCGGACCCACGCCCGCCGCGGTACACTCACTCTACCCGCCGAGCCGCCCCGTGGTCCCGTCGTGAACCCGTTCCGCCCCACCCGCCGCGACCTGCTCCACGCCGGAGCCGTGCTGCCACTCGGGCTCGGCCTCCCGGCGCTGCTCGCGGCCCCGGCGCGGCGGCCGAAGTCGTGCGTCTTCGTCTACCAGTACGGCGGCCTCAGCCAGCTCGACTCGTGGGACCCGAAGCCGAACGCCCCCGCCGAGCTGCGCGGCCCGTACCGCGCCGTCCCGACCGTCGTCCCCGGCTTCCGCGTCGGCGAGCTGATGCCGCAGCTGGCGGCGCGGGCCGACCGCCTCGCCGTCATCCGCAGCATGACGCACGGCGAACCCGTTCACGACCGCGCGAACAAGATGCTCCTCGCCGGCGCCACCGTGCCGGCCGCGGACGCGCCGGCGTTCGGGTCGGTGGTGGCGAAGCTGAAGCCGACCGCCGCCGCGGTGCCGCCCTACGTGTGGCTCCAGAAGTTCGGCGGCGGCGCGGCCCCGCCCGACCCGTCGTACCTCACCGGCGGCTTCCTCGGCTCGGCTGTCGCGCCGGTGCTCGTCGGCACGAGCCACGACGACAACCTCGCCACGCCCGGCTACCGCGTCACCGCCTTCGACGCGGATGCTTCACTGGCAGGGAGCCGGCTGGCGGCGCGGCGCGAGCTGCTGGAGCGGCTCGACCGCGACAACCCCCTGCGGCCGGAGCAGCGGCGGGCGTTCGACGTGCTCACCGGCCCCGGCGTGCGCGCCGCGTTCGACCTTGAGCGAGAGCCGTTGGCGGTGCGCGACCGCTACGGCCGGAACCCGCTCGGGCAGAACCTGCTGCTCGCGAGAAGGCTCATCGAGGCGGGGACGCGGCTCGTCGGCGTGGTGGCGTGGTGCGGGCTGAACGCGGGCGAGAAGTTCATGAGCGTCGAGACGTGGGACATGCACGGCAACGGCGGCGTCGGCATCTTCGACGACGGCTGGAACGGCCTCGGCTTCGCCCTGCCGCGCTGCGACAACGCGGTCGCCGCGCTGCTGGACGACCTGGAGCTGCGCGGGCTGCTGGACGACACGCTGGTGGTGCTGGTGGGCGAGTTCGGGCGGACGCCGAGGGTGACGCCCGGCGGCTCGCGCGTGCCCGGCCGCGACCACTGGCCGCGCTGCTATTCGGCGATGCTCGCGGGCGGCGGGATTCGCGGCGGCGCGGTGTACGGCGCGAGTGACGCCCACGCCGCTTACGTGAAGGTGATTAGCAAAATTCTAGGGCAGCAGATAGGCTGCTGCCATGACCCTCGAAGAGTACGAACGGCATCTGATCGGTCAGCTTTGTTGGTGGTGCCACCGGGCCACCCACGGGAGCTCCGGGCGGCAGCGGCAGTGCCCCGGGTGTCGGGCCAAGTGGAGCTACCACCGGCGCAGGCGGAGTGGGAGTTGCTCCGCGCGTTCGCCCTCCGCACGACCGCCCACCACGCCGCCCGGGTGGTCCGGTGCAGCTACCCGACGGCCTACGCCGCGTACACCCGGTTCCGCCTCACCCTCCAGGCCGTGACCGACGACGAGAAGCGACCGCTGCTCGGCGAGCTTGAGCTCGACGAGTCGTACTTCGGGGGCAAGCGGAAGGGGAAGCGGGGCCGCGGGGCGGGCGGGAAGGTCGCGGTGTTCGGCATCCTGGAGCGGGCCGGGCGGGTGTACACGGTGGCCGTCCCGGACTGCAAGAAGGAGACCCTGATGGCCAAGATCGAGGCGGCCACGGTCAAGGGGTCGGTGTTCTACACCGACGAGTTCACCAGCTACAACGATGTCCAGCGGCACGGCAAGCACGTCCCGGTCAACCACCAGGAGGCGTTCGCCGTGGGGCGGCGCACATCAACGGGATCGAGGGGTTCTGGAGTTTCGCCAAGCGGCTGTACCGGCACGTCCACGGGGTGGACTCGGGGAACTTCCCGCTGTACCTGGCCGAGTACGAGTTCCGGTACAACCACCGCGGGGAACATCTGATGGACCTCCTGTACGACCGCATGATCCGGCCCACCATTCCGACCCAAACTGTGCCCTAGAATTTTGCTAATCACCTACGTGAAAGACGCCCCGGTGTCGCCCGAGGACTTCGCCGCGACGCTGTACGCGGTGCTCGGCATCGACCCGGCGACGCGGCTGAGCCCGGACGGGTTCACGCGCCCGGCCAGCACCGGGACGCCGGTAGCAGAGTTGCTCGCGTAGCCGCTACTTCACGCCGCTCCGCTCGCGGGCCGGGCGGAACTCGTCGCCGGGGTTCCACGTCGGCAGCCGGTCGGCGTTCGCCACCGCCCGCGCCACGTCGAGCGCGAACCCGCCGAGCACCGGGAAGCCTGCGAAGTCCCACTCGGGCCGCACCTCGTCCTGCGGGGAGTGGTACGCCCCGTCGTTGAACCGCTTGTGCGCCTCCCGCGCGAAGTCCGCCGGCTTCCCCTTCAGCTTCATGCCGCCGCCCACGGAGAACGCCGGCACCCCCGCCCGCGCCAGCGAGAAGTGGTCGGAGCGGTAGAAGATGCCGAGGTGCGCCCGCTGGTCGGCCTCGATCTCGAGCCCCGCCCGCTTGGCCGCCGCCTGCACCGCCGGCCACGCCGTCGTGCGGTCGGCGCCGGTCACGACTACCGACTCGGGCACGCCCAGCGGCAGGATCATGTCGAAGTTCAGGTTCAGCGCCGTCTTGCCGAGCGGCACCACGGGGTGGGCCGCGTAGTACTTCGAGCCGAGCAGCCCCTTCTCCTCCGCGGTCACGGACAGGAACAGCGCCGACCGCCTCGGGCGCGGATTCTGCTTCGCCCAGGCGCGGGCCAGTTCCAGCAGCAATGCCGTGCCGGTGGCGTTGTCGGCGGCGCCGTTGTAGATCGCGTCGCCGACCACGGCCCGGCCGACGCCCAGGTGGTCCCAGTGCGCCGTGAACAGCACCGCCTCGTCCTTGAGCGTCGGGTCGCTCCCCCCCACCTTCGCCACGACGTTCTTGCTGTGGATGTTCTCGACGCGGGTCGGGATGCTCGCCTTCAGCGTGACGCCGAGCGGGTACGCCTTGAAGCCCTTCGCGTCGGCCTCCTTCAGCGCCGCGTCCACGGTCTTGCCCGCCATCGCCAGCAGCTTCTCGCCCGCGCCGCGGCTCAGCCACCCGGCGAACGCCAGCGCCGGCTTGCCGGGCTCGCGCTTCAGCTGCGCCCCCTCCAGCGGGCGGACCACGGAATACGGGTACCCCGCGGTGGCGTCGGTGTGGATGATGTAACACGCCTTCGCCCCGCGGCGCAGCGCCTCCTCGTACTTGAACGTCCATCGGCCGTAGTACGTCAGCGCGGTGCCGCCGAAGAACGCCGGGTCCGTACTCGGCGGCTCGTTCGTGAAGCACACCACGACGCGGTCCTTCACGTCCACGCCGGCGTAGTCGTCCCAGCCGAACTCGGGAGCGGTGATGCCGTGACCGACGAACACAGCTTCGGCCTCGAACTCCGCCAGCTCCGTCTGTAGGTGGCTGGTGCCGGACCAGTCCTCGTCGGGGCGCAGGTCGAGCGTCTGGTCGCCCTTCGTGGCGCGGAGTGTGGACTTAGGGCTGGTAGCAACCTTCACCAACGGTACGGGCTGGAAGTAGCCGTCGGTGCCGGCGGGTGCGGCTCCAGCCTTCTTGAACTCGTCGGCGAGGAAGTCGGTGGTGAGTTCTTCGCCACGGGTGCCGGGGGCGCGGCCCTCGAACCGGTCGGACGCGAGGGTGACGACGTCGGCGCGGATGCGCTCGGGCGAAAGGCCCGGCGGGTCGGCGGCGACGGCGGGCAGCGCGGCGACGACGACGAGTACGAAGGCGCGGTAGGGCACGAGTTGGTCCTTGTAGGAGGTGAGTCGACCGCCGTGGAGGCCGCTCGCCCGGTCGTTATTTCTTCTTCGGGTCGAGGTTCGCCATCATCTCCGCCTCCGTCACCCGCGACACGACCCCCTCGGCGGGCACGTCCAGCTTCACGAGCCACACGAGCGCGTTGAGCACCACCTTACGGAAGTCGTCGGTGGCCCAGTTGCGGTGGTGGTGGCCGCCGGTGAAGCCGACGCCGCGGCCGCCGTCCGGCCGCTCGACCGCCCACATCATCGTCTCGGCGCGGCCCTTCGCGGCCTGGATGTGCGGGTACGGCCCGCGCGGGTACACGTACGGGCCGTCGCGCACCTCGTCCGACGGCTTCGCGCTCAGGATCGGCACCACGCCCTGAATGTTGTCGCGGAAGCGCATGTTGAAGTACCACTCGTCGCGGACGGCGAACGGCCGCACCCCGTTGGCGATCGGGTGCCGCGGGAACTCGCTGAATTCCGGCCGCCACATCGGGTTGCACGAGAAGCCGCTCTCGTAGTACCCGCCGATCCAGCGCTGGAACTCGGGGCCGCCCAGGTCCTTCGGCACCTCCACGCCGTAGTGGGCGCACATGAGGCCGACGCCCTTCCGCATCAGCGCATCGACGCGCGCCAGGCGGCGCTCGCGGACGAGCGGGTGGCCGGCGCCGCCGTCGGCGAAGCAGAGGATGCCGTCCGCCGTGTCGAGCACCGAATCGTCGGCCGGGTAGCCGTTGCGGAGGACGACGCATTCGAGGCCGCGCACGTCCTTGAGGCAGTTGGCGAGCAGCTGCACGCCGGCGTTGAACTCGTGGTCGCCGGGGCCGTGGCTCGGGGTGCCGGCCATGAGGACGAGCTTCTTCGCCTTCGGCGGCTGGGCGAGGCCCGGGGTGGCGAGCGTCGCGGCGGCGGTGCCGAGGAAGGCGCGGCGGGAGAGCGGCATGGGTGGCTCCGGGAGTGTGCCGTGATTCTACCGGCCGACCGGCGATAATGGCAGGATGCCCGACGACCCGCCCACGCCCGTGATGGACGTCGCCGACCGCGAGGCGGCGCGCGCCCTCAGCGCCCGCGGCGGCCGGCCGCCCGCCCCCGTGCCCGGCTACGAGCGGCTCACCTACCTCGGCCGCGGCGCCTACGGCGAGGTGTGGGTCGGCATCGACAGCAACAGCGGCCGCAAGGTGGCGATCAAGTTCTACACCCGCCGCGGCGGCACCGACTGGGCCGCCCTCGCCCGCGAGGTCGAGAAGCTCCGCTACCTGTTCAACAGCCGGCACGTCGTCCAGCTGCTCCGCGTCGGCTGGGACTCGGACCCGCCGTACTACGTCATGGAGTTTCTGGAGAACGGCTCGCTCGAAGACCTTCTCCGCGGCGGGCCGCTGCCGGTCGGCCAGGCGGTGGCGATGTTCCGCGAGATCGCGCTCGCCCTCGTCTACGCCCACGACAAGGGCGTCCTCCACTGCGACCTGAAGCCGGCGAACGTGCTCCTCGACCACGACCGCCGGCCGCGGCTCGCCGACTTCGGCCAGGCCCGGCTCGCCACCGAAGTCGCCCCCGCCCTCGGCACGCTGTTCTACATGGCCCCGGAGCAGGCCGACCTCGGCGCCGCCCCCGACGCCCGGTGGGACGTGTACGCCCTCGGCGCCGTCCTGTACCGGACGCTCACCGGCAGCCCGCCGCACCGCGACGACCCGAGCGCCGGCACCCTCCCCGCGTCCGGGGAACTCCCCGCCCAGCTCGACGCTTACCGCACACTCATCCGCACCGCACCGGCGCCGACGGGGCACCGCGCCGTGCCCGGCGTCGATGCCGCGCTCGCCGCGATCCTCGAGAAGTGTCTCGCCGCCGACCCGGCCCGGCGCTACCCGAACCCGCAGGCCGTCGTCACCGCGCTGGACGCCTGGCGACTCCGCCGCGTCCGCCGGCCTATGCTCGCCGTCACGGCGCTGGGCTTCGCCGTGCTGTTGGTGCTCATCGGCGGCATCGGCGCCGTCCTGTTCCGCGACGCCGTCTCGACCGCCACGGAAGAAGTCGTGCAGCGGGCGCTGGAGGGGAACCGCTTCGCCGCGAAGTCGGCCGCGGAGCGGCTGGCGCTCCAGGTGCAGTACCGCTGGCAGGTGCTGGAGACCGAGGCGCGCGACCCGGCGGTGCGGCAGTGGCTCGCGGCCCCGGCGGACGACTTCAAGCGGGCGAACGCCGGCGACGCGCTCGACGCCTGGCTCGCGAAGCGGAAGGCGAAGTACGACGCGCAGCTCGGCGACCGGAGCGGCCTCTGGTTCGCCGACGCCGCCGACGGCGTCCAGTACGGCACCGCCCCGCCGTTCCCGGACCACCGGATGACGTACCGGGGGTACCGCGACTACTTCCACGGCCTCGGCAAGGACGTCGCCGAGCACGCCGGCCCGCCGCCGGCCGTCATCCGGGCGCCGCACCGGTCGATGGCCTTCCGCCGGAAGGGGGGGCGGGACGACGAGTACTGGACGGTCGCGTTCAGCGTGCCGGTGTGGCCGCACGGCGAGCCCGGCGGCGACCCGCTCGGCGTGCTCGGGCTGACCCTCGACCTGCGCGGCCAGACGCGCCTCGAAGCGGGCCGGGACCGCTTCGTGGTGCTCGTCGACACCCGGCCGGACGCGACCGGCCGGCGCGGGCTGCTGCTGCGGCACCCGTACCTGGAGCAGTACCACCCGAGCGGCAAGGAGCAACTGCCGCTGTACTACGCCGACGCGGTCGTGAACCGGGCGGACGCCGGCGGCGACGCCGTGTGGCCCGACTACGCCGACCCGGCCGGCGGGGCGTATTCGGGCTCCTGGCTCGCGGCGGCGGAGCGGGTGCGGGTGCGGGGGGAGGGCGGGGCCGAGGTCGAAACCGGGTTCGTGGTGCTGGTGCAGGAGCGGCGGTCGGAGGTGCTCGACCCGGTGGCCGACCTGCGCGGGCGGATCGCGCTCGGGGCGGGCGTGGCGTTCGTGGTCGTGCTGGCGACCGTGCTACTGATGTGGGCCGGGCTGGTGGCCGTGGCCGACGGCGCCCCGCCCACCCGCGTCACGCAGTTGCTCCGCCGCTGGGCCGGACTGCCGCCCAACACCAACACACCCGGCACGGCCCCGACCGGGGAGACGGGGTAGCCCGGCCCGGTCGTTCCGGCCGCGATCATTGTGTGTACGGCTCCCCCCCGGGGGGTCGAGGCACGAATTGAGTCGATGCCACAAAAGATTGTCAGACCGAATCCCGGCGGTAGCGTGTAAGAAATCCGCCTACCCGCGACTTTTTCGAGAATCCTTCGGCCGCGCGTCCCCCTCTAGCGGTGCGAGCCGCGGGGCACCCCCCGCTACCCACCACCCGAGGACGCTCATGAACCGCGTTCGCAACCCCTTCAACGCCCTGTTCAACGAAGTGACGACCGTTCAGGACGAGGTGGCTCGGTTGTTCGGCCGCGTCAACCCGTTCGCCACCACCGCCCCCGGCGGCCCGCCGCTAAACGTGTGGGAGGACGACCACGCCTTGTACGTCGAGGTCGACCTGCCGGGCCTCGACCCCGCCGCCCTCGACGTGACCGTGACGGAAGGGAACCAGCTGACCGTCCAGGGCGAGCGCGCCGCCCCCGAGATCCAGGGCGCGGTGTGGGTCCGCCAGGAGCGGCCGGCCGGCCGGTTCACCCGGGCCGTGACGCTGCCGGCCCTCGTGGACGCCGACAAGGTCGAGGCCGTGTACACCGACGGCGTACTGAAGCTGACCCTGCCGAAGCACGAGGCCGCCAAGCCCCGCAAGGTCCAGGTCAAGGCCGGGCAGTAAGCCAGGAGCCAGGAGACGGGAGACAGGAATCGGGGGACACCGAGCCGGTGTCGCTCCCTGCCCCCTCGTTCCTGTCTCCCGTCTCCTCCGCCCCCGACCACGATGACTTCAACCCACACACCAAACCACAGGAGAACGTCCATGTCCGATCTCGCGCTGAAGCCGAACGGGGCCCCCGCCGCGGCCGCCGACGACGCCCGGGCCGCGACCGTCGCCCCCCGGGTGGACGTGCTGGAGACCGAGAACGAGTTCCTGCTGCTGGCCGACCTCCCCGGCGTCCGCCCGGGCGACGTGGACGTCCGCTTCGAGCAGGGCGAGTTGACCGTCCACGGCCGCCGGACCGCCGCGGAGGGGAAGCGCCGGGCCCTGCTCGGCGAGTACGCCGGGGCCAACTTCCACCGCGTCTTCGCGGTCACCGACACGGTCGCCGCCGACCGGATCGAGGCCGACCTGAAGAACGGCGTTCTGACCGTCCGCCTGCCGAAGATTGAGGCCGTGAAGCCCCGCAAGATTACCGTCCGCGGCTGACGGATGACGGGGTGAAAGGGTGAGGGGGTGAAGGGGTGACGAAGAGTGGCTCTTCTCGCCCCTTCACCCCCTCACCCTTTTACCCCGTCATCTACAATCACCGCATGGCAGGCAACACGTTCGGCACCCTGTTCCGCGTCACCACCGCCGGGGTCAGTCACGGCCCCGGCTACGTGTGCATCATCGACGGCTGCCCCGCCGGCCTCCCCCTTTCGGTCGATGACCTGCTGCCGGACCTCGCCCGCCGCCGGCCGGGGCAGAGCAAGCTCACCACCCCGCGCGACGAGGCCGACGCCCCGGAAATCCTGTCCGGCGTCTTCGACGGCAGGACGGACGGTACCCCGATCGGCCTCCTGTTCCGCAACGCCGACCAGCGCAGCGGCGACTACGGCGACATCGCCGAGAAGTACCGCCCCGGCCACGCCGACTTTACGTTCGACGCCCGCTACGGCTTCCGCGACTACCGCGGCGGCGGCCGCAGCAGCGCCCGCGAGACCGTGTGCCGCGTGGCCGCCGGGGCCGTCGCCAAGAAGCTGCTGGCGCGGTCCGGCGTCGCCGTGCTCGGCTACGTCACCCGCGTCGGCGACGTGACCGCTGACGTCCCCGACCCCACGGCCGTGACGCTGGAGCAGGTGGAGGCGAGCCCGACGCGCTGCCCCGTTCCGGCGGCGGCGGCACGGATGGAGGAGCTGATCAACGCCGTGCGGAAGGACCGCGACTCGATCGGCGGCGTGTGCGAGCTCGTGGCGACGGGCGTGCCGGCGGGCCTGGGCGAGCCGGTGTTCGACAAGCTGAAGGCCGACCTGGGGAAGGCGCTGCTGTCGCTGCCGGCGGTGACGGCGTTCGAGTACGGGGCGGGGTTCGCCGTGGCCGGCATGCGCGGCAGCGAGCACAACGACGTGTTCGCCCCCGGCCCGCCGCGCGTCCACACCGAGACGAACCGCCACGGCGGGATGCTCGGCGGCATCTCGTCCGGCGAGCCGGTGGTGTGCCGGGTGGCGATCAAGCCGACGAGCTCGATCCCGCGGGCGCAGCGGACGGTGACGCGGGCCGGCGAGCCGACGGAGATTCTGGTCAAGGGCCGCCACGACCCGTGCCTGTTGCCGCGGTTCGTGCCGATGGGGGAGGCGATGGTGGCCCTGGTGCTCGTCGACCACCTGCTGCGGACGCGAGCGGCGAGGGTGTAACGCGCGGGGCCGATGGATCGACACTGGCTCATCACCTGGACGTGCTACGGCAGCTGGCTCCCCGGCAGCGGCCGCGGGTTCGTCGGCAACGTCCGCGATGACGCCGGCGGGCACGTGTCGCACAACCTTCCCGGTACGCCCTACGACCGCGACGTGCCCGAACTGGAAGGCTGGACCCGCGAGCGGTTGCGCGGCGAGCCCGTGGTGCTGGACTGTTCCGACGCGGTCGCACTCGTCGGGCAGTATCGGGAGACGGCCGGCGTGCGGGGCTGGCGGCTCGAAGCCGCGGCGGTGATGTTCAACCACACGCACGTGGTCGTCGGCGTCCCCGGCGACCCGGCCCCGCACGCGGTCCGCGAGACCTTCAAGGGGTGGGCCACCCGTGCCTTGAAGAAGCTCCGCCCGCCGCCGCCGCGCGGCACGTTCTGGACGGCGAAGGGGTCGGTGCGAAAGCTCGCGGACGTGCCCGCCGCGGTGCTGTACGTGGCGCGCCGGCAGCCCGACCCGCTGGCGACGTACTGGGACGATTCGTGGCAGGACGTGCTGGACGGACACGACCGCGAACACGGCGCGCCGGGCACCCGGGCGAGCCGCCGAGGGCCGTCAGGCCCCGGGTGAGGCACGCGGTACGACCGTCATCCGATGCGAATCCTGGCGCGTGCCTCACCCGGGGCCTGACGGCCCTCGGCCCGCCCGCCTGGTGCGGCTCCTCCCGTTGCTTGGAGAATCCATATGCGGGCGGTGATCTACGATCTCCCCAAGCACTGGCTCGCCGAGCGAATGAAGTCCGACGCTTGGCACTGGGACGAAGTTTGGGCGGGCGTGCTGCACATGCCGCCGCCCCGCACCGACGCACATTCGCACTTCGCCATCGACCTGTTTACCTTCCTCTACCAGCAATGGGCGAAGTCGGCCGACGGAGACGCAATCTCCGGCGCCAGGGTGACCACGCCTGCGGACGTGGTGCACTGGGAGCAGAACTACCGCGTCGCCGACGTGGTGCTGCTCGACCGCGACAACCTCCATTTCGACTACGACAGGTACGTCGTCGGCCCGCCGCTTGTGGTTGTGATGGTTCGGGCTCCGGACGACGAGACGTACGAGAAGTTCCCGTTCTACGCCGCGCTCGGAGTGCCCGAGGTGTGGGTGTTCGACCGCGACACCCGCGCCCCGGAGCTGTACGCCCTCGCGGCCGGCCCGGCGTACCAGCCGATCGCCCCGGGCGCGGACGGGTGGCTCGTCAGCACCGCGGCGGGGGTGGCGTTCCGGCACGCCGGCGGCGCGAAGGTGGCCGCGCGCGTCGGCGACGGGCCGGCCGTCGAGTTGCCGGACGGCTGACCCTGCGGCGTTGACACCCGCCGCCGCGTCCGGGACACTCTACGTGTCGGCCCCGCCCACCCCGCCGCGGCCCGCGATGCGCCTCTTCCACCTTCCCACCTTCATTCTTCTCCTCGCCGCGCCGGTGCGCGCCGACGACCACTGGGCGTTCACCAGGCCCGCGCGCCCGCCGGTCCCCGCCGGCGCCGCGAACCCGATCGACGCCTTCGTTCGCGCCAAACTCGCCGCCGCGAAGCTCGCCCCCGCCCCGCGGGCCACGCTCGAGCAGCTGATCCGCCGCGCCACGTTCGACCTCACCGGCCTGCCGCCGACGCCCGCCGAGATCGACGCCTTCCTCCGCGATTCCGCCCCCGACGCCTGGGCGAAGGTGATCGACCGGCTGCTCGCCAGCCCGGCCTACGGCGAGCGCTGGGGCCGGCACTGGCTCGACCTCGCCCGCTACGCCGACACCAACGGCTACGAGTTCGACGAGCCCCGCCCCGACGCCTGGCGCTACCGCGACTACGTCATCCGGGCGCTGAACGCCGACGTACCGTACACGCGGTTCGTCACCGAGCAGCTGGCCGGCGACGAGGCGTTCCCCGCCGACCCCGCGGCCCGCGTCGCCACCGGGTTCAACCTCCTCGGCCCGGACATGACCGACGCCTCCGACCAGGCCCAGCGGCGGCTCAACACGCTCACCGACATGACCGACACCGCGGCGCTGGCGTTCCTCGGCCTGACGCTCACCTGTGCCCGCTGCCACGACCACAAGTTCGAGCCGATCCCGCAGGCCGACTACTTCCGCTTCCAGGCCTTCTTCGCCGCCGCCGCGTTCCGCACCGACGTGCCCGTCGGCACGCCGGCGGACGAGCGGGCCGCGGCCGACGCCGAGGCGCGGTACCGCGAGGCGACGAAAGACACCGTCGCGGCGCTGGAGGCGGTCGAGCGGCCGCACCGAGAGAAGTTGTTTGACGCGAAGCTCGCCAAGCTGTCGCCTGACGCGCGGGCGGCCCACCGCACGCCGGCCGACAAGCGCACCGGCGGGCAACTCGAACTCGTCGCCGAGACCGCGGCGAAGGTGCGCGTCACCGACGCGGAGATGACGAAGGCGCTGAGCGCCGACGAGAAGGTGCGGGCCGACGCGCTACGGGCGCAGCTGAAAGCGTTCCCCAGGCCGCCGCCGCGGCCGGTGGCGCTCGGCCTGACCGACCGGCCGGGGCCGCCCCCGAAGACGTTCGTGCTCGGGCGCGGCGAGCTCGGCAACAAGGGCGCCGAGGTGCAGCCCGGCTTCCCCACGGCGCTCGGCGGCGGCGAGGGGAAGGGCGGTCGGCTGGGGCTGGCGAAGTGGGTGGCGTCGGCCGACAACCCGCTGACGGCCCGCGTGATGGTGAACCGGCTGTGGCAGCACCACTTCGGCCGCGGCATCGTCGCCACCGCCAGCGACTTCGGCACCCGCGGTTCCGCCCCGACGCACCCCGAGCTGCTCGACTGGCTGGCGTGCGAGCTGACCGACGGCGGCTGGACGCTGAAGCGGATGCACCGGCTCATGCTGCTGTCGGAGACGTACCAGCAATCGACCGCGGTGAGCGCCGACGCCGCCCGGCTCGACCCGGAGAACCGCCTGTTCTCGCGGATGAACCGGCTGCGGCTCGAAGGCGAGGCGGTGCGCGACGCGATGCTAGCGGCGAGCGGCCGGCTGAACCCGAAGGCCGGCGGGCCGGGAGTGGTGCTGCCGGAGCTGGCCCGCGCCGCGGGCGGGTCGCGGCCGGTGCCGGTTACGGCGGACGCGGCCGAGCACACGCGGCGGAGCGTGTACCTGTTCGCCCGCCGCAACCTCCGCGACCCGTTCCTGGAGGCGTTCGACCTGCCGGACAGCAACAACAGCTGCCCGAAGCGCGAGCGCAGCACCACGGCGCCACAGGCACTGGCGCTGCTGAACTCGGCCGACGCGCTCGCCGCCGCGACGGCGCTCGCCGCGCGCGTGACCCGCGAGGCCGACACCGACGCGGCGCGGGTGGCGCGGGCTTACCGGCTGGTGCTGGGGCGAGCGCCGACGGACGCGGAGGCGGCGCGGGCGGCGGCGTTCCTGCGCGAGTCGCCACTGACGGAGCTGTGCCGGGCGCTGTTCAACCTGAACGAGTTCGTGTACCTGGACTGAGCCATGCACCCACTCTCCCGCCGCGACGTACTTCGCTCCGCCGGCGGCGGCTTCGGCGCCCTGGCGCTCGCCGCGATGCTCGCCGACGACGCGGCCGCCGACGCGCCCGACCCGCTCGCGCCGAAGCGGCCGCACCACGAGCCCACGGCCAAGCGTGTCATCTTCCTGTTCATGTCCGGCGGACCGAGCCACGTCGATACCTTCGACCCCAAGCCCGAACTCACCCGCCTCCACGGCCAGCCGCTCCCCGCCAGCTACGGCCCCGTCAAGACGCGCCGCGGCGTCGATCGGAACCGCCTCCTCGCCTCCCGCCGCACCTTCCAGAAGCACGGCCAGAGCGGCATCGAAGTCTCGGACTGGTTCCCGCACGTCGGCGGCTGCGTGGACGACATCTGCCTCCTCCGCGGCTGCCACGGCGACAGCGTCACGCACCCCGAGTCCGTGTACCTGATGAACACCGGCTCGATCCTGATGGGCCGCCCGAGCCTCGGCGCGTGGGCCAGCTACGGCCTCGGCACCGAGAACCGGAACATGCCGGCGTTCGTCGTACTCCCCGACCCCGGCGGCTGGCCGAAGGGCGGCGCGCCCGCCTGGGGCAACGGCTACCTCCCCGCCGCGTACCAGGGGACCGTCGTCCGCGGCGGGGCGCAGCCGGTGGCGCACCTCGCGTCGCCGGTGCCCGACGCGCAGCAGCGGCGCACGCTCGACTTCGTCGGCGAGGCGAACCGCGCCCACGCCGCCGCCCGGCCGCACGACTCAGAGCTGGCCGCCCGTGTCGCCGCCTACGAGCTGGCGTTCCGGATGCAGGCCCACGCACCGGAGATGGTGGACCTGTCGAAGGAGACCGACGAGACGAAGCGACTCTACGGCCTGGACCGGGAGGAGACGGCGGAGTTCGGCACGCGCTGCCTGCTGGCCCGGCGGATGGTCGAGCGCGGGGTGCGGTTCGTGCAGCTGTACAGCGGCGACACCAACGGCTGGGACGGTCACTCCGACCTGGAGGGGAACCACGGCCGCCTCGCGCTCGCCAGCGACAAGCCGGTGGCAGCGCTGCTGACGGACCTGAAGCGGCGCGGGCTGCTGAAGGACACGCTGGTGGTGTGGGGCGGCGAGTTCGGGCGCACGCCGATGAGCGAGGGGACGAACGGCCGCGACCACAACCCGCACGGGTTCTGCATGTGGCTGGCGGGCGGCGGCGTGAAGGGCGGCACGGTGCTCGGCGCGACCGACCCGATCGGCCTGCGCGCGGCGGAGGGGAAGACGCACGTCCACGACGTGCACGCCACGATCTTGCACCTGCTGGGCCTGAACCACCTGCGGCTGACGTTCCGCCACAACGGCCGGAACGAGCGGCTGACCGACAACGCCGGCGAGGTGATCGAGGCGGCGCTGGCGTGAGTCAGCCGACGGTGGCCGCGCCGCGGAGGGTGTCGGCGCCGGCCCGGCGGTGGGCGGCGAGCTTCCCGGCCAGCCTCGCCGCCAGTTCCCGGGCGCGGGCTTCGTCGGCCCGCGTCCAGCGGCTGCGGGCCGACTCGCCCTGCGCCCGCACCCAGTCGCGGACCGCCGGCGGCCCCTCGCCGCGCGCCATCGCCGCCCGCACCAGCGGCAGTACTGCCGCCCCGTCGCTCGCCATGGGTCGTACCTCGGGTGTGTGAGCCGGGTCACGAGCTCGGGTTGATCTCGTAGTAGGCGATGTTCGACGCCAGGCCGTCGGCCGTCGTCTGGGCTGACGCCGTGCCGCAGTCGCTGCCGTTGGTCTGCACGGCTACCAGGATGCTGAACGTCCCGTCGGCCAGGGTCGTGGCCGTCTTCCCCTCCAGCGCCGGGATGCCGCCGAAGGTGACCGTCAGCCCGCCGATTGTCGCCGAGCCGGTGACGCGGCCGGTGAACCGGTACCACCCGAGGCCCGTCTCCACGCCGACGAAGTTGACGATCTGCGGGGCGACGACCACGGCACTGCCGCTGTTGCCGGCGAGGTTACCAAGGACGAAGTCGCTGTAGTCCCCGCTCGGGGTGATCCGGTCGGACAGGGATTCGAGCCGCAGGCGGGTGCGGACGACGGGCCGCGGGCGCGCGGCCCTGCGTAGCCAGAGCATGGGAGTTGAGGGGGTCGGTGGGTGGGACCCGGTCGTCGGCCTGCGGAGCCGTGCCCGCCGGGGCTGACGTGTCAATCGAGATTGGGGAGAAATACCGGACATGAAATCCGGCGCGGGCCGATATTTTTTTCGGGCGGCGGCCGGGTCAGGCCGTTGCGGTCAACCCCGGGTCACGAACTCGTCGAGGTTCAGCAGCACCCGCGCCACCAGCACCCAGGCGGCCGCCTCGACCGGCGGCACGCCCGCGGGCTGGTACGCGCCCACCACCCGCGCCGCGTCCGCGGCCGCCGGCCGCGCCTCGGCCAGTAGCCGCAGCAGCCGCGCGCGCTCAGCGTCGGTCGGCGCGCGGCCCAGCGCCAGCCGCACCGCGTGCGCCACCCGCTCGCCGTCACTGCGGCCCGGCGTCTCCGTCAGCACGCGCTTCCCGAACGCCTGCGCCGCCTCCACGAACACCGGATCGTTGAGCACCGTCAGCGCCTGGAGCGGCGTGTTCGATCGCTCGCGCTTCACGGTGCAGACCGCGCCGTCGGCGGCGTCGAACGTCGTCAGCTGCGGGTACGGGCTGGTGCGCTGGTACCACGTGTACAGCCCGCGGCGGTAGCGGTCCGGGCCGGTGCTCTCGACCCAGCGGGCGGAGTTGGCGTAGGTGAGTTCCGAGATGCCGGCCGGCTGCGGCGGCCGCACCGACGGGCCGCCGACGGTTTGCGTCAGCAGGCCGCTCACGGCGAGGGCGTTGTCGCGCACGAGCTCCGCTTCGAGGCGCAGCCGCGACTGCCGGGCGAGGAGGCGGTTCAGCGGGTCGCGGGCGGCCAACTCGGGCGACACCGCCGCGGAGCGCCGGTAGGCGGCGCTGAGGACGACGGTGCGAATCAGCGCCTTGATCGACCACGGCTCGCCGTTCGCCGGCGACACGAACTCGCACGCCAGCCAGTCGAGTAGCTCGGGGTGCGTCGGCCGCTCGCCCTGCACGCCGAAGTCTTCCGGCGTGCCGACCAGCCCGCGGCCGAACAGCTTCCCCCAGACCCAGTTCGCCGCCACGCGTGCCGTCAGCGGGTTCTCCGCGGCCACGAGCCACCGCGCCAACTCCAGCCGCGTCGCGCCCGCGCCGCCGCCGACCGCCGACAGGAACCCCGGTTCGACGCGCACGCCTTTGCGGAGGAAGTCGCCGCGGATCATCACGTGCGTCGGCCGCGCCGGCCCGAGCGCCAGCGTCATCGCCGGCGTGGGGGTCGGCGCCTTCTTGGCGTGGTCGGCCAGCGCCTTCTGCCGCTTCGCCAGCTCGGCCGCGGGGAGGTTCTTCGCCCTGCCGTCGGCGACCGCCGTGGTCAGTTTCGCGGCTTCGGCGTCGAACGCGGCGCGGCGGGCCTTCAGGGATTCCTCCTCGCCCGGCAGCGGGGCGGGGATGTCGGCCTCGCGGTCGGAGTTGAAAAACGCCAGCAGCTGGTAGAACTCGCGCTGCGAGATGGCGTCGTACTTGTGGTCGTGGCACTGGGCGCAGCCGACGGTGAGGCCGAGCCACACGGTCGCGGTCGTGTTCACGCGGTCCACGCACGCGGCGACGCGGAACTCCTCCGGGTCGGCGCCGCCCTCCTTGTTCGTCAGCGTGTTGCGGTGGAAGCCGGTGGCGATCCGCTGCTCCTGCGTCGGGTTCGGCAGCAGGTCGCCGGCCAGTTGCTCGACGGTGAAGCGGTCGTAGGGCACGTCGGCGTTGAAGGCGCGGATCACGTAATCGCGGTAGCGCCACGCGAACGGCCGGCCGGTGTCCTTCTCGTAGCCGTCGCTGTCGGCGTAGCGGGCGAGGTCGAGCCAGTGCCGGCCCCAGCGCTCGCCGAAGTGCGGCGACGCCAGCAGCCGGTTGACGACCGTCAGGTACGCTTCCGGGCTCTGGTCTGCGAGGAAGGCGGCCAGCTCGTCGGGCGTCGGCGGCAGGCCGGTGAGGTCGAACGACAGGCGGCGGAGCAGCGTGGCGCGGTCGGCCTCCGGGGTCGGCGTCAGCCCGTCCTGCCGCAGCCGGGCGAGAATGAACGCGTCGATCGGGTTCGGGGCGATTCCCGGGACCACGGGCCGCGCGGGGCGGACGAACGCCCAGTGCGTCGGCCGCGCCGGGCCGGCCTGCGCGGCGATGGCGCCGCCGGTCCACGGCGCGCCGCCGTCGATCCACGCGCGGAGGACGCCGACCTGCGCCGCGGTCAGCGACGGGTTCTTCCCCGGCGGCATCTTCGCGTCCGCACCCACCCCCGCGACGGCGTGAACCAGTCGGCTCTCGGCGCTCTTGCCGACGACGACCGCGGCGCCGCCGTTGCCCCCGTCGAGCAGGCTCTTGCGGTCGTCGAGGCGGAAGCCGCCCTTCTGCCTGTCGGGCCCGTGACAGCCGACGCAGTGCGCCGCCAGGATCGGCCGCACGTCGCGGTCGAACTCGACCTTCGCGGCGCTGGCCGGGGGCAGGGCTGGCGGCCCGGCGGGCGCGAGCGCGAGCAGAGGCAAGAGGAGGAGCATGGCAGGCCCGGGGGACGCGGTCACTCCCGATGCTAACCCGAAGCGCCGGGGCACGCTACCCCTCGCCTTCGGCGGGGTGCCGCGGTATCATCGCCGCATCCCGCCGGTTCACGCTTCTCCCGAGGTCCGCCATGTCCCGCCGCCCCGTTTGGGCGCTCGCCGCCTTCGCCACCGGGTTCGGGCTCCTCGTCGTGTTCGGCGGCAACCCGACCGCCACCGGCCAGCCGAAGCCGCTCGTCGTGCCGGCGGCCCCGCAGGCGCCGAGCCTGACGAGCGCCGCCAACCTCGGCGCCAAGCCCGGCGAGACGGCCGAACTCACCCTCCCCGGCGGCAACCTCGCCGACGCCACCGGCGTCGTCGTGTCGTGCCCCGGCGCGAAGGCGGAAGTGGTCGCCGACGCGAAGGCCGACGCCGCCAAGGTGAAGGTGAAGGTGACGCTGCCGGCCGACGCCGCGGTCGGGCTGTACGGCCTGCGGGCGGCGACAAAGCACGGCGTCTCCAACCTCCGGCCGTTCGTGGTGGACGACCTGCCGGCCGTCGCCGAGACCGACGCCAACCGCACGAAGGACACGGCCCAGCCGGTGCCGGCGCCGTGCGTCGTGCTCGGCCGCACCGACGCGGAGGCGTCCGACTTCTTCAAGCTGAAGGTGAGCGCCGGCCAGCGGCTGACGTTCGAGGTGCTGGCCCGCCGCATCGGCTCGCCGCTCGACCCCATCGTCGTGCTCCACGACGGGGCGACGAAGCGCGAGCTGATCGACAAGTACGCCGACGACACGCCCGGCCTCCAGGCCGACGCCCGGCTGACGCACACGTTCCCGGCCGCCGGCGAGGTGATCGTCGAGGTCCGCGACACGACGTACCGCGGCGGCGCCGACTTCTTCTACCGCCTCCGCATCGGCGACTTCCCCGGCGCGACGACGGCGTTCCCGCTGGCCGTGCAGGCCGGCAAGGACGCGAAGGTCGGCTTCGCCGGCCCCGGCGCCGAGGAACTGCCGCCCGTCACGCTGAAGGTGCCGACTTCGGCCGCGGGCGTGAACGTGGCCCCCAAGCGCGCCGGCGGCCCGAGCGGCTGGCCGGTGCCGGTGATCGTCAGCAGCCACCCCGAGTCGGTGGAGGCGGAGCCGAACAACGAGCCGGCGAAGGCCAACCCGCTGCCGGTGCCGGGCGGCGTGTCGGCGAAGTTCGGCAGCAAGGGTGACACGGACCACTTCAAGATCGCCGGGAAGAAGGGGCAGAAGCTGGTGATCGCCGCGCTCACCTACGAGGTGAACGCCCCGACCGAGGTGCTGGTGCGGGTGCTGGACGCGAAGGGCGCCGAGCTGGCCAAGAGCAACCCGGCGGCGCTGCCGACGCGGTTCGAGTTCACGCCCCCGGCCGACGGCGACTACGTGATCGCCTGCGAGCACCTGAACTACCTGTTCGGGCCGAACGAGGTGTACCACCTGTCCGTGGTGCCGGCCGGGCCGGACGTGGCGGTGACGCTGGCGCTGGACCGCTACGAGGCGTCCGCCGGCGGCGGCACGGCGGTCGCGGTGGCGAACGTGGCGCGCCTCAACGGGTACGCCGGGCCGGTGGAGCTGAGCATCGACGGCGGCCCCGACCTGAGCGGCAAGGTGACGCTGCCGGCGGGCGCCACGCAGGCGTTCGTGCCGCTGCTGGTGAAGGCCGGGGCGAAGCCGGGGCCGCTGGCCTTCCGCGTGAAGGCGACCGCCGGCGACGCGGTGCGGTACGGCCAGCTCACGGACCTGGTGAAGACGACGTTCGGCGGCATGTCGAACCCGCCGCTCGAGTTCCTGGACGGCTGCGCGGTGGCGGTGGTGGAGAATGCGCCGTTCGCGGTGGCGCTGAAGCTCGACCCGGCCAGCCTGGAGAAGGGGAAGGGCGGCAAGCTGCTGGTGGAGGCGAAGCGCGAGAAGGAGGCCGACGGCGACATCGCCCTGGCCCCGCTGTTCGCCCCGGCGAAGGTGACAGTCGCGCCCAAGGGCGCGCTGGCGAAGGGCGCCACGAAGGGCGATCTGGCGGTGACCACGGCCGCGGACGTGCCGCTCGGCCCGGCGCCGCTGGTGATCCGGGCGACGTCGAAGGTGGGCGGCAAGGACTACGCCGTGACGCCGCCGCCGATCGTGGCCGACATCGTGGAGCCAAAGAAGGTCGAGCCGAAGAAGGACGAGCCGAAGAAGGACAAGGACAAGAAGTGACTTCGCCCCGGGAACCCGCGATGAACCTCTTCGAGTCGTTCGCCGACGCCCTGCCGCTGCCGGCGTTCCTGGACCGCTACGGCAGCGCGTCCGACAAGTCGCGCTGGGCCGCGGCGCACGCGGCGATCACGCTCACCGACGCCCAAAAGCAGCTCCTCGGCCGGTTCACGCGCGAGACGAACGTGCTGGTGCTGGCCGGGGCGTGGTGCGGCGACTGCGTCGCCCAGTGCCCGGCGTTCGAGCGGTTCGCCGAGACGGCGCCGGTGCTGAAGGTCCGCTACCTGGACCGCGACGAGCACGCCGACGTGCAGCGGGCCTTGCAGGTGAACGGCGGCAACCGCGTGCCGGTGGCGGTGTTCTTCTCCGAGGACGGCTTCGAGGTGGCCCGCTACGGCGAGCGGACGCTGGCCCGCTACCGCGCACTCGCGGCGCAGCTGGCCGGCGAGAGCTGCGCCACGGGGCTGGTGTCGAAGACCGACCCGATGGCGGCGCAGGTGGTGCAGGACTGGCTGGACGAGTTCGAGCGCGTGCAGTGGATTCTCCGCCTCTCCCCGCGGCTGCGACGGGCGCACGGCGACTGACGGCTGCGTGGTTGCATCCGGCCGTCGGGCGGGTAGGATGGGGCCGTTCCCACCCGCCGGGGCCACCCCATGCCGACCGACCCCACCCGCCGCGACTTCCTCCGCACCGCCGCCGCCGGCGCGGCCGTCGCCGCCACCCCGGGCCTCGCCCCCGCCGCGCCGCTGGTGGGCAGCGCGAAGGCGTGCATCTTCATCAACCTGGTCGGCGGCCCGAGCCACCTCGACACGTTCGACCCGAAGCCGGACGCCCCCGCCGAGGTGCGCGGCCCCTTCGCCCCGATCCCGACGCACGTGCCCGGCGTGTACCTGAGCGAGCTGTTCCCGAAGCTCGCGGGGCTGGCCGACAAGTTCAGCCTGATCCGCTCGATGCACCACGACGCGCCGCCGATCCACGAGGCCGGGTTACAGCTGAACAACACCGGCCGCCTGTTCCGCGACGGCCCCGCGTGGCCGAGCGCGGGGGCGGTGTTGAACTTCCTCAACGGCCGGGGCGGCGACAGTAACCCGTGGTGGCGCCTGCCGACCGGCGACATCGACACCGGCATCCGCGTCGGCTGCGGACAGGATGCCGGCTTCCTTCCGGTGTCGCCCGCATTCCCATACCCGCCCTGCACGTCGAGACTCGCATTCCGTGACGCCTGCGAGTTCGCCCCGAGCGTGATCGAACGGGGCACGCGGTTCTTCACCATCAACCAGTTCACCACGGTGTTCGACGCGCCCTCGTGGGACTGCCACGCCGACCGCGGCTCGCTGAACACCACGCTACACGATTACCGCGACACCGTCGCCCCGTCGTTCGACGCCGCGTTCTCGGCGCTGCTCACCGACCTCGACGCCCGCGGCCTCCTCGACACGACGCTGGTCGTGGCCGTGGGCGAGTTCGGCCGCACGCCGCGGCTCAACGCCAACGGCGGCCGCGACCACTGGGCCGGCTGCTGGACGGCGATCGTCGCCGGCGGCGGGGTGCAGGGCGGCCGCGTGGTCGGCCGCTCCGACGCCACCGGCAGCGAACCCACCGACCGCCCCGTCACGCCGCCGGAGTTGGTGGCGACGGTGTTTCACGCGATGGGTGTGTCGTCGGGCGCGACGATGCCGGGGCCGGACGGGGCGCCCGTCGCGGTGTACCCGGCGCGGCCGGTGACGGAACTGTTCTGAGAAAACCGGATTCACCACAGAGTCACCGAGAGCACCGAGAGAAATCCAGGAGCCGGGACATGGCGAAGAACGGTCTCTCCCTCGGGCTTCGTCTTCTCTCTGTGCTCTCTGTGACTCTGTGGTTAATTCCTCCTCTCCGATCCGCCGAGCTGCCCAACACGAAGCCGCTCACCGACACCGGCGACCTCGCCAAGAAGATGGTCGCCGGCCTCCACAAGTACCTCGACCGAGCCACCGCCGACTCGGTGAAGCAGCGTGCCGCGCGCTGGAAGCCGAACTTCGACAGCCAGGACGACTTCGAGAAGTCCGTCGGGCCGAACCGCGAGCGGCTCCGCAAGTACCTCGGCGTCGTGGACCAGCGGCTCGAACCACGGCTCGAATTTGTCAGCAGCCCGACACAATCCGCGCTCGTCGGCGAGACGGACGCCTTCCGCGTGTTCAACGTCCGCTGGGCGGTACTGCCCGGCGTGGACGCCGAGGGGCTGCTGCTGGAGCCGAAGGGGAAGGCGAAGGGCGTCGCGGTCGTGGTGCCGCACGCGGGCTGGACGCCGGAGCAGGTGTGCGGCCTCGCGCCGGGCGTGCCCGTGTCGGTGCAGATCGCTCCCGACATCGCTCACCAGTTCCGAGTGCTCGTGCCCGTGCTCATCGACCGCGGCGACACGCACTCGGGGAACCCGAAGCTCGGCCGGCAGACGAACCTGCCGCACCGCGAGTTCGTCCACCGCATGGCCTACGAGATGGGCCGCACCATGCCCGGCTACGAGGTGCAGAAGATCCTCGCCGGCGTGGACTGGCTCGTCGCCAATACCCCCGGCGATGCCGGCAAGCGCGTCGCCGTGTACGGTCACGGCGAGGGGGCGTACCTGGCGCGCTTCGCCGGCGCGCTCGACCCGCGCATCAAGTTCGTGGCCCCGCTCGGCGACATCGTGCCCGCCGAGACGACGTGGGACCGGCCGATCGACCGCAACCTGTGGGGCCAGCTGACCGAATTCGGCACCGCCGAGTTGAACCTGCTCATCGCCGGCCGGTTCATGCCGGTGGAGCCGCAGACGGACCCGGTGGCGGCCGACGGCAAGACGCTCCACCCGTTCCTGGCGTGGCCGAGCTGGCCCGGGCCGCTCGCGCCCGTGAGCGGCCGGGGCGGCGCCGCCCCCGGCAAACTCGCGCCGCCGGACGTGGCCGCCTACGAGGCCGAGATGAAGCGGGCGCGGGCGCTGCACGGCGACAAGCTCCACATCGACGGCGACGCGCACGTCCTGTCGATGGTGCTCGGCACTCACACCGACAACGTGCCACAGTACACCAGGGCGAACCCGCTCCCGCCGCTCGAAATCGCCAAGCGCCACAAGCGGCAGTTCGACCAGTTGGTGGTGTTCACGCAGAAGCTGTGGCGCGACAGCGAGGGCGTCCGCCGCGCCTTCTGGGCGAAGGCCGACGCCAGTGCGCCCGAGGCGTGGCAGAAGTCGTCCGACGGGCTCCGCGAGTACTTCCACAGCGAGGTCATCGGCAAGCTGCCGGAGCCGACAATGCCGCTGAACCCGCGGACGCGGCAGGTGTACGACGAGGAGAAGTTCACCGGCCACGAAGTCGTGCTCGACGTGTACGACGACGTGTTCGCGCTCGGCATCCTGCTGCTGCCGAAAGACCTGAAGGCCGGCGAGAAGCGGCCGGTGGTGGTGTGCCAGCACGGGCTCGAAGGCACCCCGCGCAGCACCATCGACGTGGAGAAGAGCCCCGTCTACGACCACTTCTCGCGGCGGCTCGTCGAGCAGGGCTACATCGTGTACGCGCCGCAGAACCCGTATATCGGCCAGAACCACTTCCGGCAGCTGCAGCGGAAGGCGAACCCGCTGAAGCTGTCGCTGTTCAGCTTCATCATCCGCCAGCACCAGCGCACCATCGACTGGCTCGTCACGCTCCCGTACGTGGACCACACCCGCATCGCGTTCTACGGCCTGAGCTACGGCGGCAAGACGGCGATGCGCGTGCCGGCGGTCGAGATGCGCTACTGCCTGTCGATCTGCTCCGGCGACTTCAACGAGTGGGTGGGCAAGAACGTGTCCGTGGACCTGGACCGCAGCTACATGTGGACGGGCGAGTACGAGATGGTCGAGTTCGACCTGGGGAACACGTTCAACTACGCGGAGATGGCGTACCTGATCGCGCCGCGGCCGTTCATGGTAGAGCGCGGCCACGACGACGGCGTCGGCACCGACGAGATGGTGAGCTACGAGTACGCGAAGGTCCGCTACCTGTACGCGAACCGGCTGAAGCTGCCGGCGCGGACGGAGATCGAATACCAGGTGGGCGGGCACCGGGTGTTCAGCCGCGGCACGTTCGCGTTCCTGGCCCGGCACCTGGGGCGCTAGCGGCGCCCGTGTAACGCCGGCGTCACGGCGGCCCGCCGGCCTTGACCCCTGCCCGCGGGCGGGGACAATGACACTTCCGCACCCGACGGGGAGGAGTGATGGCCGATCGCCCGCGGAACTACTGCCGGGACTGCAAGTACGGGTGGTACCCGCGCGGTAACGACCGCTCGTTGCGCTGCCCCAGATGCAGCGGCCCGAATGTCGCCGCCATGCTGTCGCTGGACGACCCCGCGCAGGCGGAGCCGTCGGCGCTGCCGCTCGTGCTGGCCGTCGTCGGCATCCTCGGAGTCGGCGTGCTCACGGCCGGCGGGCTGGCGGTCTACCTCCTCCGCGACCCCGCCCCGAAGCCGACCGAAGTCGCCGCCGCGAAGGCGAACCCGCCGGCGCCGACGCCACCACCCGGACCCGAACCGAAGGTGATGCCGAAGGCGCCGGAGCCGGAGACGCCGGCACCGATGGTGAAGCCGAAGCCCAAGCCGAAGGAGCCCGAGCCCGAGCCGACCCCGGTGCCGGAGCCCGCGCCGAAGACACCCGAGCCCGAGCCGACGCCCAAGACCCCGGAGCCCGCGCCCAAGACCCCGGAGCCCGCGCCGAAGGCGGCAACGGTGGTGGAGCGGCCGCCGTCGCCGTTCCCGCCTCCGCCGAAGAGCTGGGAGTCGAAGTGGGAGAAGGCCGGCGACGTGCGCGTCCGGGTGGTGGGCGTGGCCGAGTCGAAGGTGCCGCTGGTGGCGCGGAAGCGGAACTTCCTGTCGCCCGAGCAATACTTCGTGGTGTGGGTCGAGGTGGAGAACACGGGTAAAGCGAACCTGACGTACCGCCGCTGGCAGCCGGTGGCGACCGGCGAGTGCACGCTGAAGTACGCGGCCGGCGGCGTGGTCGGGCACGCGATCTACCCGACGGACGCCGGCCGCGAGTGGTTCACCGAGTTCTCGCAGCCGCTGCCGCCCGGCGGGCCGCCGGCGCTCGAGTCGCTCGTGTTCAGCAGGCCGGACACGAACGCCGAAGGCCCGCTGACGCTGACCCTGGACGCGACCCGCGCCGGCGGCGTCGGCCGCGTGGCGATCGACATCCCGCGCGCGGCGTGGGCGCGGAAGTAAAGGATTGATGATTGGCGATTCCTGATTGATGAATGCCCGGACCCGAAGTCCCACCGGGGAATCCGACTCGGTTCAATCATCAATCTTCAATCGCAAATCGTCACTACGCAAGAATGGCCCTGATCCTCCAACCGCCGACGCACCCCAGCCGCGGCCCGGTGCGGCTGCCGCAGCGCCTCGCGGCGATCGGCCGCTCCCGCCGCCGCGCCGCCGCCGGGGCCGCGGCCCTGGCACTGGTCGGCACCGTCGCCGCGGCGCTGGCGCTGGTCGGCGCCGCCGACGCCCGCTGGCACCTGCCGCCGCTCGCCCGCGGGTTCGCGCTCGTGGCCACCCTCGCCGCCGGCGGCCTCCTCGCCCGCCGCCTCCGCGCCGCCCTCCGCCTCCGCACCGACGCGCTCTCCGTGGCGCTCGCCCTCGAAGCCCGGCACCCGAAGCTGAACGACGCCCTCGCGTCGGCCGTCGCCTTCCTCGACGACGCCGACGACCGCGGCGTGTCGCGCCGCCTCCGCCAGGCCGCCGTCCGCCGGGCCGAGCGCGTCAGCGGCAACCACGACCTCGGCGCCATCGTGCCGCGCAGCCGGGCCAGGAAGGCGCTCGCGTTCTGCGCCGCCGCGCTCCTCGCCGCCGTCCCCGCGGCGCTCGCGGACCCGGACCGCGCGGCCACCGCCGCGGTCCGGTTCGCCGACCCGTTCGGCCCGCACCCGTGGCCGGCGCGCACGCGGATCGACCTCGTGAGCCCGGCCGAGTTCCCGGCCCGGCTGCCGAAGCCCGACCCGTTCGAGTTCCAGTTCGTCGTCCGCGGCGTGCTGCCGGAGCGCGCCCACGTCGCGTTCCGCCTCCACTCCGGCGAGGAGTTCGACGAGGTCTACCCGCTCACGGCCGCCGACCCGCGCACGCCCGGATCGATCCCGCAAGGCGTCAGCCCGGCCGGGCCGCTGGCCGTGGTCAGCGCCCGCGTCGAACCCGCGCGGCTGAACCACGACTTCGACTTCCGCGTCACCGCCGGCGACGGCGACACCGGCTGGCTGCACGTCGCCGTGGTCCCGCCGCCGCGGCTCGTACCGCTCGACGGCCGGCCGTCGCCGCAGGTGTACGTCACGCCGCCCGAATACACAGGCCAGCGCCCGACCGAGTTGCCCGACGGCGCCGCCGTGGTCGAGGTGCCGGCGGGAACGACGATCCGCCTCCGCGCCGCCGCCGACGTGCCGCTCGGCCGCGCCGTCCTGGCGTACCAGGGCGACAAGTCGGCCGTCGAGCGCGCCGCGCCGCTCGCCCACCTCGGCCGCCTCGACTCGCTCGGCGCCGCCGCCAGCGCCATGCTCGCCGACGCGCTCGGCGACGACGTGCCGCTCGCGCTCTCCGGCGACGGCCGCGTGATGTGGGCCGAGTTCACGCCGGCGTTCGGCGGAATGTACGCCCTGCGGCTGACAGACCCGACGGGCCTCACCGGCGTCCGCCTGCTGGAAATCCGCCTGACGCCCGACCCGGCACCGACCGTCAGCCTGTTGCGGCCCGCCCCCGGCCGCGACCCCACGCGGCTCGTGCCGACCGCCGACCTCCGCGTCGAGGTGCTCGCCACCGACCGCGTCTACGGCCTGCGGCGCACGTTCCTCGAATACCGCGTCGGCGCCGCCGGCCGAATCCGCACCGTCCCGCTGGCCGACTACGAGCCGACGAGCCGCGCCCTGCCCGCGGCGGTGGGGGCGGCGCTGGCGAACCTGCCGCCACAGCCGCCGGAGTACGACGCCGCGTTCGTGCTGAACCTGAGCCGGTTCCTCCGCGACGACGGCACGCCCGTCCGCGCCGGCGACGTGATTTACCTCCGCGCCGCGGCCGACGACTGGGACACCGTCACCGTGCTGAAGGAGCCCGGCCGCAGCCGCACCGAGGTGGCCGCGGCGACGGACCCGGAGGAGGCGGAGGTCGAGCCGACGGGCGGGTGGGTGGTCATCCGCGTGGGGTCGCCCGAGGCCGTGGACGGGTTCATCCACCGCCGGCTCGCCGAGCTGCGCCGCGCGGCCCAGCGGGTGCGCGAGGAGCAGCGCGAGGCGACCGACCGCGCCGCGGTCCGCCCGCAGGCCGACGGCTCGCTCGGGCCGGCCGACCGCGAGAAACTCCTCGCCGCCGGCAACGCCCAGGACCACGTCCGCAACGGCGTCGCCGGCCTGCGGCAGAAGGTGGAACAGCTCGACGACCTGGCCCGCGCCAACGGCCTGCCGAAGTCGCCGGCGACCGACCGGCTCGCCGCCGCGGCCGGGTTGCTGCGCCCCGCCGAGGGGCAGGACGCGGCCGCCGTCGACCGGCACCTGGCGGGGGCACGCGACCAGATCGCCGAGGCGCTGCGGCAGCCCCCGACCCAGCCGCTGGCCCGCGCCGCGCGGCACCAGCGCGGCGTCGAGGACACGCTGACGGACCTGATCGACCTGCTGAACCAGTGGGGCGGCGCGGCCGAGCTGCGGGGCGACGCCCGGCAGCTGCGCGACACCGTCCTGCGTGAGGCCGCCGCCGCCGACCGACTGCCGGACCGCATTCCCCCGGGTACGGCCGCCGACGCGCTGACCCCGGACCAGCGCGCCGAGCTCGACCGGGCCGCGGCGCGGCTCGACCGCCTCGCCGACCAGGCGGGGGCGCTGCTGGGGAAGGCCCGCAACCTCGCCGCCGAGAAGGACCAGGCCGCCGCCGCCGCGAAGGCCGCCGCCGCCGCGAAGGAGGCCGACGCGACGGCGCTCGACGCCAAGGCCGGGACGCTTCCGCCGGGGAGCGAGGCGCGGTCGGCCTCGGCGGCGAAGGCCGAGCAGGCACGGTTCGACGCCGCCGACGCGAAGGGCGCGGCCGACCGCGCCGCCGCCGAGGCCGCCGCGATTCGCGCCGCCGTGGAGGCCGCCGGCGGGCAGGCCGTGCCCGACGAGCTGCGCCAGGCGGCGGCCGCGGCCCGTGAGAACCGCCAGGGTGAAGCGGGTGCGAAGGACCGCTCCGCCGCCGCGCGGCTCGACCGCTTCGCCAACGGGCTCGCCGAACAGCAGCCGGAGAACGTGCCCGAGCTGTCGCGCCGGCAGCGCGCCGACGCCGACCAGGCCGACGCCACCGCCGCGGCGCAGGACGACCTTCAGAAGCGCAGCGCCGAGGCCGCCCGCATCCCGGACGCGACGAAGCGCGGCGACGAGCTCCGCCGTCTCGCCCCCGAGCAGCAGAAGCTCGCCGAGCAGACGCGCGAGCTGGTGCAGCGCCTGACCCGCGATCGGGCCGACGACGCGGCGAAGGACGCCCGCGCCGCGCTGGAGAAGATGGAGGCCGCCCACGACGCGCTGGAGAACGGGGCCGACCCGACCGCGGCGCAGCGCGACGCCACGGCCAAGCTCGACGACGCCCGCGACCGCGTGGACGCGCAGACGGCCCGCGCCGAGGAGCGGCTGACCGACGAGACGCGCCGCCGCCTCGCGGCGCAGGTGACGACGCTGCTCGACCGCCAGAAGGCGGCCGTGACCGAGGCCGGCCGCGTGCAGGACGCGGTGCTGAAGGGGAAGGCGTGGACGCGGCCGCTGCTGGCGAGCCTCTCGGAGCTGGAGGACCGCGAGCGGGCGCTGGCCGGCGAAGTCCGCGGGCTGGCCGACCGCGAGTTCCCGCAGCTGGCCGTGTTCGCCCGCATCGTCAACGACGCCGCCGACGCGATGGACAAGGCCGGCGACAAGGCCAAGGCTCGCCGCCAGGACGCGCTCGACGCCGACCCCGACGCGGCCTTCGACCCGGCCCTGGAGAAGACGAACCACGACCGCGTGACGCGGCCGATGGGCGTGGCCGTGCGGCGGCTCGAACAGGTGCTGGAGGCGCTGAAAGAGAATCAGCCGAAAGCCGCCCGCGCGCCGATGCCAATGGGCGCGCCGCCGATGCCGATGCCGATGGGGATGCCGATGCCGGCGGGGAACGCGGACGTGATCCCGCCGCTGGCCCAACTGCGGGCGCTGCGGGCGCTTCAGGCCGAGCTGAACGAGCGGACGGCGGCGTTCGCCAAGGCCAACCCCGACCCGGCGGCGCTCTCCGACGACGCCCGCGAAGAACTGGCCGAGATCGAGGCCGCGCAGCGGCAGCTGGCCGAGCTGTTCCGCGGGCTCGCCGCCGAGTTCCGCCGCACCCCGGAGGAGATGCCGTGACCCGCGCCGGTGTGCTGTTCGTGTTCGCCGCGCTGGGCGTCCCCGCGGTCGCGGCCGACCCGCTGCCGGTCGCCCCGCCGCCGCGCGAGGTCCGGCCCGACGGCTCCCGCGACGCCGCCCCCGCCGAAGACCCCGCCGCGGTCGTGGAACGCATCATTGCCAGCGCGAAGCAGGCCAGCGACAACCTCGCCGCGGCCGACGCCGGCGACAGCACCCGCGCCACCCAGGCCGGCATCCTCAAGGACATCGACGCGCTACTGAACCCGCCCGACTCCCCACCGAAAGACGGCGGCGGCGACGCGAACGACATGACCAATCAGAACAAGAGCGACGGCAAGAGCGACAAGGGGAACGACAAGTCGGACGCGAACCCGGACATGAGCAAGAGCAGCGGCCAGAAGGATCAGAAGGGCGACGGCAAGGGCAACACCGGCGGCAAAGAGCCGAAGGGCGGCATGGAGCCGATGGGCGGCATGGGTCAGACGGGCGGCATGGGTCAGAAGGAGGGCCAGGCGAGCGGCCGGCGGCCCCGCTCGGGGACGCCGAAGGACGGCAAGGAGACCGGCGGGATGGCCCAGGGTGGGAAGGGCACCGAGAAGCAGCCGACGAACCCCACGCAGACCGCGAAGGCGGGCATGCCGACGGACCCGGCCGGCGTCGCGCAGGCGCCCGCCGACAAGAAGAACGACCAGCCGCCGCCGCCGGTGCAGCCGCAACTGCCGATCGCGGACGTGGTGGCGAAGGAGGTGTGGGGCCACCTCCCCGAGCGGGTGCGGGTGCAGCTCACGCAGCACTACCGCGAGGAGTTCATGCCGCGGTACGCCGGCCTGCTGCGGCAGTACTACTCGTCGCTGTCGGGCGGCGCCGCCGGGCCGCCCGCGCCGCCGCGGTAGTTCTAGACTGGTGGGATGACCCGGCCCGCCGCCCTGTACGCCGCCCTCGTCGTCGGCTTCCTCCTCGTCCGCGCCGGGCTGTGGGCGGTCACCGTCGCCGGCGAGTACCGCCTCTACCGCGACTACGCCGACGCCGCCCGCACCACCGGCGTCGCCGAATTCTACCGCACCCGCACCGTCGAGTACCCGCACCTCGCCGTGCTGTTCGGCGTCGCCCCCGGCTGGCTCGCCGACCAGCTCCCAAGCTGGGCGCCGCTCCTCGTTCAAACCCGCTACTACAAGTCGCTCCCCCCGTACACCGACGAGTCGGCCGCCGCGCGCGAGGCCGGCGACCGCTACGAGGTGGCGCTGGGCCTCGTCCTGCTCGGCGTCGATGCCGCGTCACTCGCGCTCGTGTGGCTGATCGCCCGGCGGGTGTACCCGGACGACACTCCTGCGGCCCGGGTGGGCCGGCTCGCGCTGTACGTGCTGCTCACGGCGTCGGTCGGGGCCATCCTGTTCGACCGGCAAGACCCGGTGGTGGCGCTGGTGGCGCTGGTGGCGCTGTGGGCGCTGACCGCGTGCCGGCCGCGTCTGGGGTACGCGGTGCTGGTGCTCGGCGCGGCGTACAAGCTGGTCCCGGTGCTGCTGCTGCCGGCGTGGGTGTTCGCGGCCGCGGCGGCGCGGCCGGGCTGGTTCTGGCGGAACGTCGTGCTCGAAGCGGTGGTCGCCGGCGCGCTGCTGGCGGCGTGGCCGGCGCTCACGTACCTGCTGGGCGGCGGCGAGCGCGGGTTCCAGTACCTGACGTACCACTCGGCCCGCGGCCTCCAGCTGGAAGCGCCGGTCGCCTGGCCGGTGTTCCTGCTCGACCCCGCGGCCCACGTGAACGCTGGCTACGGCAGCTTCAACGTCACCGGCACCCTCGCCGCCCGCGGGGCGGAACTGGCCCGGTGGCTCATGGTGCTGTCGGTGCCGGTGACCGTGGTGCTGACGGCCCGCGGCTTCTGGCGGGCGTCGCGGTCGCGGCCGGGCCCCGCCGCGCTCGCGCCGCACGTCGTCGCGGCGTCGCTGCTGGCGTGGTTCGCGTTCATCGCCGCGAACAAGGTCGGCTCGCCGCAGTACCTCCACTGGGTCATGCCGCTGGTGCCGCTCCTGCCGCTGCGGTCGCGCGCCGAGCGGTGGTGGGCCGCGCTCGTGCTCCTCGCCGGCGCGCTCACCACGCTCGTCTTCCCGTGCTTCTACCGGTGGACGTACGGCGACGACCTCCCCACGAACCCGCCGACCTGGGCCGGGCCGATTCCCGGCACGCTGTTCCTTCTCGCCGCCCGGTCGGTTACGATCGTCACCATTACCGCCTGGCTCGGGTGGCTCGTCTGGAGCCGCCCGCACGTTTCGACTCCCCCGGAGGCTCCGCCGTGATTCCCGTCGCACTCCTCGCCGCGGCCGTCGCCGCCCCGCCCGACTTCCCCGCGCCGGAGCCCACGAAGGCGGCCGAGCCGGTGGCGAAGGCGTACTCGCCGGCCAGGGCCGCCGAATACCTCGACGGCGTCGGCGTCGGCTGGACGCGCGAGCGGAAGTGCGTGACGTGCCACACCAACCTGCCGTACCTGATGGCCCGCCCGAAGCTGGCCGGCGACGACGGGTGGAAGGAGGTCCGCAAGTTCCTCGAAACCGACGTGGCCTCCTGGAGCAGCGGCGGCAAGCCGCGAGGGCCGGCCTACGTCGTCGCCACCGCGCTCGGCCTCGCCGCGACCGACGCCCACGCCGGCAAGCTGACGCAACCCACCCGCGACGCGCTCGACCGCATGTGGAAGGAGCAGCGGGCCGACGGCGGGTGGAGCTGGCTGAAGTGCGACTGGCCGCCGATGGAGCACGACGACTACTACGGCGTCACGCTCGCGGCGCTGGCCGTCGGGCTGGCGCCGGAGGGGTACGCGAAGACCGACGCGGCGCAGGCGGGGCTCGCAAAGGTTCGCGGCTACCTGGAGAAGAATGGTGCACCCGACCTGCACCACGCGACGATGCTGCTGTGGGCGTCCACGAAGGTAGACGGGCTGATGAACAAGGGGCAGCAGGCGGGCGTGGTCGCGCAGCTGCGGGCGGCGCAGCGGGCGGACGGCGGGTGGTCGCTGCCGGCGCTCGGGCAGTACCGCCGGCGCGACGAGGCCAAGACGCCGAACGTCGCCGCGGACAGCGACGGGTACGCGACCGGGCTGGCGGTGTACGTGCTGCGGCAGGCGGGGGTGCCGGCGAGCGACCCGGCGGTGAGCCGCGGCGCGGCGTGGTTGCGGGCCAACCAGCGCGAGAGCGGCCGGTGGTACACGCGGAGTTTGAACAACGACCGGGCGCACTACATCACCAACGCCGGGTCGGCGTTCGCGGTACTGGCGCTGGCGGCGTGCGGTGAATGAGATTCGACTGAACCGGAAAATGGACAGGATAACAGAATGAACAGGATGACCGAGCCATGACACACCTCTGGTCTTGGCTCGGTCATCCTGTTCATCCTGTCCATTTGCTTCT
This sequence comes from Gemmataceae bacterium, assembly GCA_046350095.1. GTDB lineage: Bacteria > Planctomycetota > Planctomycetia > Gemmatales > Gemmataceae > Urbifossiella. The sequence goes on along the minus strand of JAXMBA010000003.1, from coordinate 158,499 downwards.
CCGCGGACTACTTGAGCAGCGCCCGCACGACGTGCTGCTCCTCGACGCCCGTGAGCCGCTGGTCGAGCCCCTGGAACTTGAACGTGAACCGGCTGTGGTCGATGCCGAGGCAGTGGAGCACGGTCGCGTTCAGGTCGTTCAGGTGGACCGGGTTCGCGGCCACGCTGTAGCTGAAGTCGTCCGTCTCGCCGTAGGTCTGTCCGCCCTTGATGCCGCCGCCGGCTAGCCACATGGCGAAGTTCCGCGGGTGGTGGTCGCGGCCGTAGTTCGTCTTCGAAAGCCCGCCCTGACAGTACACCGTCCGCCCGAACTCGCCGCCCCACACCACCAGCGTGCTGTCCAGCAGGCCGCGCCGCTTCAGGTCCGTCAGCAGGGCCCCGGTCGGCTGGTCGGTGTCGAAGCACTGGCTGCGGATCTCGCTCGGCAGGTTGCCGTGCTGGTCCCAGCCGCGGTGCAACACCTGCACGCAGCGCACGCCGCGCTCGATCATGCGGCGGGCCAGCAGCGCGCTCGCGGCGAAGCTGCCGGGCTTCTTCACCTCCGGGCCGTACAGGTCGAGCGTCTCCTGCGTCTCCTTCGACAAGTCGGTCAGCTCCGGCACGCTGGCCTGCATGCGGAACGCCATCTCGTACTGGGCGATTCGCGTGAGCGTGTCCGGGTCGTGGTAGCGGTCGAAGGTGCGCTGGTTGAGCTGGCCGAGCGTGTCGAGCATGGCGCGCCGGCCGTCGCGGGACAGGCCGTCGGGGTTCTGCACGTACAGGACGGGGTCGCCGACGCTCCGCAGCGCGACGCCGGCGTACTTGCCGGGGAGGAAGCCGTTCGACCACATCCGCGAGAACAGCGCCTGGGCCGCGCCGCGGGAGGTCCACCACGGCGTCAGCACGACGAACGCCGGCAGGTCGTTGCTCTCGCTGCCGAGGCCGTAGCTGAGCCAGCTGCCGAGGCTCGGCTTGCCGGGGACCTCACTGCCGGTCATCACGAACGTACACGCCGGGTCGTGGTTGATGGCGTTCGTGTGGACCGACTTCACGACGGCGATGTCGTCGGCGTGGCGGGCGGTGTGCGGCAGCAGCTCGCTGAACCACGTCCCGGCGCGGCCGTGCTGGCCGAACTTGAACATACTCGGCGCGACGGGCAGCCGGGCCTGGCCGCTGGTCATGGTGGTGATGCGCTGGCCCATGCGGACGGACGCTGGCAAGTCCTTGTCGAAGTGGTCGACGAGCTTCGGCTTGTGGTCGAGGAGGTCGAGCTGGCTCGGGGCGCCGTTCATGTGCAGGTAGATGACGGCCTTCGCGGTGGGCGCGTGGTGCGGCAGCCCCGGCAGCGGCGGGTGGACGCGCGCCGCGGGCTGTGCGGCGGCGCGGCCGGACAGCAGCGCGAGCGCCGCTGAACCGAGGCCGAGGCCGGAGGTGCCGAAGAACTGGCGGCGGGTGGGGTCGAGGTGCATGGGTATTCGGTGGGTCGGGTTCAAGGAGTGCCCGTCGACGCCGCTCGGTTCGGAGCCCCGAAGGGGCGGCAGTCAATAGCCCAGGGCGTAAGCCCTGGAAGCGCTGAGGCTCCGCCACAAGTTTCCCAGGGCTTACGCCCTGGGCCATTACCTGCCGCCCCTTCGGGGCTCCGGACAAGCGGTGTCAATTCCGCATCACGGTCTCGTCGAGGTTCAGCAGCAGGTTCGCCACCATCGTCCACGCCGCGACCTCGACATCACTCGCGGCGCGGCGCGGGACGCTCTCGCCGACGCGCACCAGCCGCCCGGCGGCCGCGGGGTCGGCGGCGAACAGCGCCCGCTGGCGCTCCAGCGCCGCGGTCACGAGTTTCACTTCCTCGGCGTCCGGGCGGCGCGACAGCAGCGTGCGGTACAGGTACGTCACCTTCGCGCCCACGTCGGCGCCTCCCTCGGCGATCACGCGCTCGGCCAGCGCCCGCGCCGCCTCGACGTGCTGCACATCGTTCATGAGTTGCAGCGCCTGCAGCGGCGTGTTCGTGCGGTCGCGGACGGCGCACAGCTGCTCGCGGTTCGGGGCGTCGAAGTTGGACAGGAACGGTGCCGGGGCGGTGCGCTTGATGAACACGTACAGGCTGCGGCGGTACAGGGCGCCGCCGTGGTCCTGGAGGTAGTAGCGGGTGTTGCTGTCGCCGTACCCGATCGGCTCCCAGATGTTCGGCGGCTGGTACGTCCGCACCGCCCGGCCGCCGACCTCCAGGTTGATGAGGCCGCTAACCGCCAGGGCGTTGTCGCGCAGCTGCTCGGCGTCGAGGCGGAAGCGCGGGCCGCGGCTCAGGAGGCGGTTCTCGGGGTCCTTCGCCCGCACGGCGGGGGCCTGCGCCGCGTCGCGCTTGAACGCCGCGCTCGTCACCATCAGGCGCATCAGCTTCTTCACGTCCCACGTCTCGGCGAACTCGGCGGCGAGCCAGTCGAGCAACTCAGGGTGGCTCGGCGGCTCGCCCTGGGAGCCGAAGTCGCCACTCGTCTTCACGAGGCCGACGCCGAACAGCTGCTGCCACAGGCGGTTCACCTGCACCCGCGCCGTCGTGGGGTGGTCCTTGGCCACGAGCCAGTTGGCGAGGTCGAGCCGCGTCGGGCGCGGCCCGGAGGCCTTCAGCGGGGGCAGCACGGCGGGTACGCCGGGCGCCACCTTGTCGCCGGGCTTGTCGTACTGGCCGCGCTGCATCACGAACGCCTCGCGCGGCATCCCCAGGTCGCGGAAGATGAGCGTCGCCGGAATCGCCGCGTCGGCGGCCTCGCGGTCGGCGCGGGCACGCTCCCACGCCGCCCGCAGCGACACGAGTTCGCCCGTCGGGCGGGCGACGTTCGCCAGGTAGAACGCCGTTCGCTTCGCCGCGTCGGCCGGCACCTCGCCGGGCGCCTTCGCGCCGAAGCTCTTCAGCCAGGCGGCCTGCGACTCGAGCAGGTCGGTCGCCGGGTTCACCTCGCCGCTCAGGGCCACGTCGTCCCAGTACACGACGCCGCCGTACTCCTGGAGCGTCAGCGTGCCGATGCCGTTGCCGGGCGTCAGGCCGAGCTCGGCCACGGGCACGGTCAGCTTCGCCCATGCGCCGGGCTTGGGGAGCGGGCCGCGCGTCTTGCCGAGCTTCGCGCCGCCGTAGCCGGTATCGTCGCCGGCGTCGGCTCCCCACGCGACGCGCTTGCCGCCGCCGAACTGCACGGTGATCGCCGTCGGCGGCTGCTTCGGGTCCAAATACACCCACGCCTCGAAGGTGCCGTCCTTCGGCACGACCGGAGGCTTGATTCGGAACGTGATCGCGTCCTGGTGGAAGAACGAATTCGCCTGCCGCAGCACGCGCCGGCCGCTCTTCGCGCCGAACGGCGGGTCGGTGACCCACTCGGTCGCGTTGCGGGTGGTGTTGCTCGCCGTCGCCCACTGGGGCAGGGCGTCGTCGAACAGCACGTCGCGGACGGCCTTCTTCCCCTCGGCGGGCTCCTTGTAATCGACCTTCGCCGCGGCCGCGTCGAGCTTCGTGTGGGCCTCGGCCTCGGTCTTTTTCGCGGCTTCGAGGGTGCGAGTTTGCTCCGGCGTCGGCAGGCGCTCGAACGGGCCGACGAGGCTGACGTTGCCGTCGAGCGCCGGGTCGGCGGCGCTGAGGAAGAAGGCGTACAGGCCGTAGAACTCGCGCATCGACAGCGGGTCAAACTTGTGGTCGTGGCAGACGGCGCAGCCGGCGGTGAGCCCGAGCCACGCCTGCGCCGCGGTGCTGGTGCGGTCCACGGCGTTGCGGTACACCCACTCGGCGTCGATCGAGCCGCCCTCGCCGGTCGTCACGTTGCAGCGGTTGAACCCGGTGGCCGCGAGTTGGTCGGGCGTCGGGTTCGGCAGCAGGTCACCGGCAAGCTGCCAGACGGTGAAGCGGTCGAACGGTAGGTTCTGGTTGAACGCGCGGACCACCCAGTCGCGGTAGCCCCACATGGCACGCTCGTTGTCGAGGTGGAGGCCGTGCGTGTCGGCGTAGCGGGCCACGTCGAGCCAGTGGCGGGCCATCTCCTCGCCGTACCGCGGCGACGCCAGGTAGCGGTCCACCATCCGCTCGTAGGCGCCCGGCGCCGCGTCCGCCAGGTAGGCGTCTACCTCGGCGACGGTCGGCGGCAGCCCGGTGAGGGCGAAGGCGACGCGGCGAATGAGCGTCGGCCGGTCGGCCTCGGGGGTCGGCGTCAGCCCGGCCTTCGTCATGCGGGCGGCGAGCATCGCGTCAACGGGGTGCCCACCGGGCGGGACGGCGGCGCGGCGGACGGGCTCGAACGCCCAGTGCTTCTGGTACTTCGCCCCCTGCTCGATCCAGCGCTTCAGGGTGTCCCTTTGCGCGGCCGTCAACTTCTTGTTGGTGTGCGGCGGCGGCATGACCGCGTCGGGGTCGGCCGACGTGACCCGCTCCCACACCTCGCTCGCCTTGAGGTCGCCGGCCTTGATGGGGACGGTCCCCTTGCGCTGCCTGAAGGCGCCCTCGGGGGTGTCGAGGCGGAGGCCGGCCTTGCGGGCCTTCGCGTCGAACCCGTGGCAGCTGAAGCAGGCGTCGGACAGGATCGGCCGCACGTCGCGGTTGAACTCGACCGGCTCGTCCGCCCGGGCGGCGGTGGCGGCGAGGAGGAGGGCGGCGGCGAGGGGGTAGCGCGGCATGAGGCGAGCCTGGCGGGGGGGACGGGTTGAGTCTACCCGACGCGGCGGGCGGGGGGAAGCGGCGGGGCCGTCGTCACTTCGCCGTCTCGACCGTCCATCCCTCGGTCGTCCGCCGCGGGTCCGCCCGGCCACCGCCGGTCACCCACCACGCCGGCGTCTGGAGGTTCGCGATCGTCTGCGGGCCGAACGGCCCCGCGTCCACCGCAAGCGCCGAATCGACGTGCATTGTCAGGAAGTCGCCGGCGTCGGTGCCGAAGAAGCGGAGCCCGTCCGGCGTGCGGTCGTGCTCCACCGCCGCGCCGGGGTCGGCGGGCACCCAGCCGACGCCGGCCGCGTAGAACTCCGCCTTCACGTGCCACTGGTAGTACACCACCCCGCCCAGCTTCGCGTCGGGCTCGGCGGACGTGGCCCACCGGCCGTACAGCGTCCGCGCCGGGATGCCGTTCGCCCGCAGCACCGCCGCGTACAGCGCCGCCAGCCCGCCGCAGTCGGACGTGCCCGCGGCGCACACCGCCGACGCCCGCCGGTCCAGGTCGGCGGCGTAGGCGTACTTCATCGTGTCGCGGACGCGCCGGAACGCGGCACGCGCGAAGGCGATGTCGCCCTCCTTCGCCCGTTCCAGCCGCTCGTCGCGGAGCCACTTCCGGAACGCCTCGTGCTCGAAGTTGACGTCGCCGTGATCGGCGAGGTACAGCTTCCGCTCCGCGGCCGACAGCGGCTCCACCGCCGGCGCCGCGGCCCCCGCCGGCAGTGCCACGAGCGTGCGCGAGCGGAGCGTCGCCTCGTAGGTGACGCGGATCGGCAGCGTCGTCTTCAGCTCGGCCGTGGTCGCGGGCACCCGCGCGGTGACGAGCCCGCGGGCGAACGCGCTGCGGTCCTTCGCGGCGGCGCCGCCGGGGGACAGCGTCGTCTTCACCCCGGCCTGCCCCGGCAGCTCCGGTGCGGCGGCGGCGAAGACGAACCACTCCTTCGCCTTCAGTTCGGGGCAGTTGACGTGGTACGTCAGCACCGCGGTGACGCGGCGGGCGTCCTTTGCCTGGACGGCGTGGCGCGGCGGCGCGGCCGGCTGCGCGGCGACGGCCAGGGCCGCGGCCAGCGCGAGGGTGAAACGCTTCACCCCTGGTTCTTCCACATCATGACCTTGGCGATCATGTTGGCGTCGTCGCCGCTGAGGCCGAGGGCGCGGCGGAGGTTCTGGATGAACTCCTTCTCCTCGTCCTCGACGACGCCGTCGGCCAGAACCTGGTTGACGGCGTTGGCGAACACGGCCCGGTGCAGCGGCTCCGGCAGCGCCTGGGCGAACAGCTTGAGAGCGTCCTCCGGCCCCTTCTGGCGGATGGTCTTGTTGCCGCGGTCGATGAGGCGGTTGATCTGGTCGCCGGAGAGGTCCCGGTACATCTTCATGCGGGACACGGCGGTGACGAACCCCTGCATCTCGTCGTCGCTGACGGTGCCGTCGCTGTAGTCGGCGAGCATGAGGATGCCGATGAAGGCGACCTCCTTGGTGAGGCTCGCCGGCTTGCTCTCGCCGAAGGCGTCGTCGAACAGTCCCATGGGGCGGCTCCGGTGCGGGGGCGACGGTGGAGTTATACCCGACCGCGGAGCGACCCGCACGCACGAACACGCGTCCAGGCCCGCGCCGCGGCGGTACGCCTCCGGCAGCACCGGTGCCGTGCGGCGTGGCGTCCGTGCGACGGCACCGGTCGGCCCGGCAGGCAGTCGGGTTCCACGCGGCGCGCCACTACTGGCGGACGGTGCAGTTCGGCAGGGCCGCCTTCAGGTCGGCTACCCCCTTGGGGGTCACGCCCTTCACGAACACGAGGTCGATCTCGGTCAGCCCGGGCATCCCCCGAAGCGTGTCCAGGCCGGCGTCGGTGATCCCGCAGAACGACAGCTGGACCCGGCGGAGCCGCGGGAACTCCTTGAGCGTTTTCAGGCCCGCGTCGGTCACCCCCGTGCCCCCCAGGTCGAGGGCTTCGAGAGCTTGCAGCGGGCGGAGCCGGGCGAGGCCGGCGTCCGTCACTTTGCTGGTCCCGAGCTGGAGTTCGGTCAGGCCCGTGAGGGTGGCGACGTGTTCCATCCCCGCGTCGGTGACGAAGTTGGTGCTGACGTCGAGACGGGTCAGCTGCGTCAGCCCCTTCAGGTGGGCCAACCCCTCGGCCCCGACCCGAACCGAGTTCATGTTCAGGACGGCGAGTTTGGGGAACGCCCGGAGGTGAACCACGTCGGCGTCCCGGACGTCGGACTGGCCGACCCGCAGCGTGGTCAACTCCGTCAGGCCGGTGAGCGACTTCAGCCCCGCCCCGCCGACCCGGGTGTTGATCAGGTCCAGGTGGGTGAGGGCCTTCAGCCCGGCGAGGTGGGCGACCGCCGCGTCGTCCACGCCGGTGTACCGGAGTTCGAGGAACTGGAGCTTGGTGAGGCCCGCGAGGTGCACGACCCCCGGCCCTCTCACGCGGGTGCTGGCGAGAGACAGGTGCGTCAAGCCCTTGAGCCCGGCGAGGTGGGCCAACCCCGCATCGGTCGTGTGCGTCTCCTTGAGACTCAGGGCGGCCAGCGTGTCGAGCCCCTTGAGGTGGGCGAGGGCGGCGTCGGCGGGCTTGTCGGGGACCAGGAAGTTGAGCCCGAATGGCCCGGCGACCGGCGGGAGGGGGGCGTCCGGGAGCTTGCCGAAAACGAACGCCGGGAGCCCGGCCTTGACATCATTCTGCGACCGGACGTTGAGTGGGTACTCGCCGGCGAGCGACATCAGGCCGGGGCGCCCGCCGACAGCCTGGTACGCAGCAACGGTTGCCGGGTCGAGTACCCGCGGCGGGTCGGCCGGGGGCTGGGCGGCGGCCGCGGCCGCCGCGACGAACAGGCCCAGGCCTGTACGGCGAATCATCGGGGCACTCCGGTCGGTTGAGGTCACGTCGCCTCGGCCATCACCCCCAGCTGCACCACGCTACGGGCCTGCTCCTTCTCCAGGTACGCCCGCCCCTTCTTCACGTTGATCACGTCCCACGGCAGCACCTCGTCCGTCGGCCGCTGACGCTGCGCGTACCACGCGAAATCCACCCCCATGTCCGCCACCACCTTCCACCACAGCTCCGGCTTGAAGCACTCGTCCCACGCGTCCAGGCCGGCGCCGCGGCGGTAGGCCTCCAGCAGCACCGGCGCCGTGCGGCGGTCGCCGCGCGTCAGCAGGCCCTCCAGCAGGCTCCGCTCGATGTTGTGCTGCTTCACCTTCACGCTCTTCAGCCGCTTCCGGCGGTGCAGGTAGTCGCCGGCCCAGCGGAAGTACTCGCGCGTCTGCATCCCGTTCCACTGGTACGGCGTGTGCGGCTTCGGCACGAAGTTCGACACGCTCGCCACCACGTCCGTGAATCGGCCCGTCACCTGCCGGCCGATGTCGCTGATCTGCTCGCTCAGGTCCACGATGCCGTCGAGGTCGGCCGGCCGCTCGCCGGGGAGGCCGCACAGGAAGTACAGCTTCACCCGCCGGAAGCCCTGCTTGAACGCCTCGCGGCACCCCTCGAACAGGTCGGCGTTGTCGATCGGCTTGCGGATCTGGTCGCGCATGTCGTCGCGCGCGACTTCCGGCGCCAGCGTCAGCCCCTGGGTGCGGATGCCCTTGATGAGTTTGGGCAGCGAGCGCCACTGGTGGTTGACGCGGAGGCTCGGCACGCTCACGTTCACCCCGAGCGGGTGGAACACCTCGTGCATCCGCGTCACCAGCTCTTCGAAGTGCGGGTAGTCGCTCGAACTCAGCGACAGCAAGCTGATCTCGTTGTACCCCGTGTTGCGGTAGCTCTCGAGCGCTGCGTTCACGATGCACTCGACGCTCCGCACGCGCAGCGGCCGCTTGATGACGGTGCTCTGGCAGAACCGGCACTGCCACGGGCAGCCGCGCATGATCTCGATGGCGATGCGGTCGTGCGTCGTGGCGATGTTCGACACGATCGGCGTCGTCGGCAGCGGGATGTCGTCGAAGTCCTGGCGGATCGTGCAGGCGGTGATTTGGGCCGGCACGTCCGACCGGGTGCGGGCGAGCCGCGCGAGCGTGCCGTCGGCCTTGTACTCGGGCGAGTAGAACGCCGGCGCGTACGCCCACGGCGCCCACCCGCCGTCGGCCACGCTGGCGACCAGCTCGCCGATCATGTCGTGCCGGCTCTGCCCGCCGCGCTCCTTCAGGCTCATCCACTTGTCCATCAGCCACGGCAGGCTCTCCTCGCCGTCGCCGACGATGAACACGTCCACGAACGGCGCCAGCACCTCCGGGTTCTGCGCCCCGGGGCCGCCGCAGATCACGAGCGGGTCGTCGAGCGTGCGCTCGTCGCTCATCAGCGGCACGCCGCCGAGGTCGAGCATGCCGAGGATGTTCGTGTAGCAGACCTCGTACTGGAGGCTGAAGCCGAGCACGTCGAACTCGCGCAGCGGCGTGAACGTTTCGAGGCTGTAGAGGGGGAGGCCGTGCTTCTTCAGCCGCGCGACGAAGTCGGGCCAGGGGGTGAACACGCGCTCGCAGGCCCACTGCGGGTCGCGGTTCATGATGCTGTACAGCACCTGGAGCCCGTGGTGGCTCATGCCGAGCTCGTAGGCGTCGGCGAAGGAGAGGCACAGCTTGCCGCGGACGGTGCGGTGGTCCTTGACGACGCTGTTGAACTCGCCGCCGATGTACTGGCCGGGCTTGAGGACGCGCGGCAGCACGCCGAGGACGGCGTCGCGCAAGCGGGTGTTGATCATGGGTGCGAGTCCTTCGGGCGGGCGGTCGGGGTTACCGTAGCGGCGGGCGGGCGGTATGAATAGTAGACGAGACGCCGCGTGTTCGGTCCGGGGACGCCGATGACAGGGTACCGCGTGGGGGTGATGGCCGGGGTCGTGGTGCTGGCGGCGCTGGCGCGGCTCGCCCCGCACCCGCCGAACTTCGCCCCGGTGACGGCCCTGGCGCTGTTCGCCGCCGCCACCATGCGCCCGTGGTGGCTGGGGCTGACCATGCCCGTCGCCGCCATGTTCCTCAGTGACGCCGCCCTCCAGGTCGGCATCCACTACGGCTGGCTCGACGGCTGGCTCGCCGGCGGCACCGGCTTCTACCACTGGACGGTCATCATCTACCTGACGGTCGCGGCCGTGGCGGGCGTCGGGTTCCTGCTGCGCGACCGCATCGGCGTCGCGTCGGTGGCGCTGGCGACGGTCGGCGGGTCGCTGCTGTTCTTCGGGGTGACGAACCTGTTCGTGTGGAGCGAGTCGCTGTTCGGCGGCCCGCTGGCGATGTACGCCCCGACGTGGGACGGCCTCGTGGAGTGCTACGCGGCGGCGGTGCCGTTCTACCGCACGGCGCTGGTCGGCGACCTGTTCTACTGCGGCGTGCTGTTCGGCGGGCTGGCGCTGGCCGAGAAGCTCGCCCCGCACCTGGTCCGCGAGGCACTGCCGGTGCGCGACTCAGCGGAGTAACACGTCCTGCCCGGCCGCCAGCACGCCGCGGGCGTAGCGGCCGTAGTTGCCGCGCCACCACTCCGCGACCACCCCCGGCAGCCGTGCCGGGAGCCACGGTCGCCGCCGCAGCCACGCACGCTTGCGGTGGAACGCCACCTTACCCGCCAGCAGAGCGAGCTTCTCCGCGGTCACCCCCGGTAGCTTCTCCAGCCGTGCCAGCGCCGCCGCGTACCGGTCGGCGACGGCGTCGCAGGCGTTGGGGTTGAGCCGGCTGGCGTGGTCGAGTTCGTCGAGCATCGTCCGCAGCGTCGCACCGACTTGCTGGCCCGAGTGCCGGCGGTAGTGAACGAGCGGCTCCGCGATCGGCACCCCGCGGCCGACCACCGTCAGCACGAGCGCGAACCAGGCGTCGTGAACCCACCCCGGCGGCACCGGCAGCAGGAGGTCGCGCAGCGCCGCGCGAAACATCATCGTCGCCCCCGTGACGCGGTAGCGGCGCAGCAGGCACGCGAACCCGTCCCCGGCCGCGAACCGCCGCCGCTCCCGGGCGCCGAAGCCGATCGACCGCCACAGCGTGTAGCCGAGCGGCGTCCCGTGTTCGTCCACCACGTCGGCGTCGGAGAAGGCGAAGTTCGCGCCCGGGTCGGCGGCCAGCGCCGCCTCCAGCGTCGCGAGCTTGTCGGGCCGCCACACGTCGTCCTGGTCGCACAGCGCGATCAGGCTTCCGGTGCAGAGCGACACGGCGCGGGCAAAGTTGGCCGACGACCCCAGCCGCGCCGGGTTCACCTCCAAGCGGACGCGGAACGGCGCCTCGGCCGCGAACGCCCGCAGCAGCTCGACGGTGCGGTCGGTCGAGCCGTCGTCGCAGGCGACGAGTTCGTCCGGCAGACGGTCCTGTCCGCGGACGCTGGCGAGTTGCTCCGGCAGGAACCGCTCGCCGCTGAAGGTACACAGCGCGACGGACACGCGCATCAGCTCGCCCCCCGCGTCCAGCGGTACGCCCACCAGATGAAAACGCCCTGGAGCGGCAGCCGCGCGTACGGCACCCACGCCGGAATCTCGGGGAACAGCTCGGGGTTCATCGCCATGTGGACGTTCGCCGGGAAGACGGCGACGAGCAGCGCGACGAGCCCCCAGCCGGCGGCCGGGGCGGTGCGGGCCGGCAGTGCCAGCAGTCCGAGCGCGACCTCGGCGACGCCGCTGAGGAACACCAGTTCCGCGTGCCACGGCAGGTACGGGGGCATGAGGCGGGTGTAGAAGTCGGGCTGCACGAAGTGGTTGACGCCGGCGGCGACGAACGCCAGCCCGAGCACCCACCGGCGGACGACGGCGGCGCGGGTCATGCCGGCTCTTCGAGGAGTTCGCGGAGCGCGACGGGGTAGTGGTTCCACGTCGTCGCGTAGGTCCGCTCCAGCGGTACAGGAACGTGAAACTCGGGCCGCAGGAACACCGGCATGTCCGGCAGCGGCCCGCCGACCGCCGCCGCCTCGGCGTACATCACCCGCGGCCCGGCGTCGAACGACACCAGCGTCACCGGCTCCGTCGGCGGGAACACGCCGGTCGAGTCGCCCTCCGACTCGTCCTCGTTCAGCTCGCGCCAGATCGCTTCGTGCACGCGGTCCGGGTCGTGCTTCCCGGGCGGGAACAGGTCCACGACGAGCAGGTTCACGTCCTCGGTGAGGAGGTTCGCGGCCTTGCGCACGAACGTCTGGAACTCGCCCGCCGTGGCCTTGTTCCCCGGCGACACGATCTCAATGACGGCGACGACCTCGCCGTGCCGGTGGCGGACGGTGACGCGGTTGGCCCGGCGGGCGTAGGCGTCGCGGCGGGCGCGGCGGACGCTCCGAGGCGCCGGCGCGGGGGCGGTTGCAACCCCGCCGGCATCGGCCGTCGGATTTCGCTTCCCGCGGGGGAGCTGGAGGGTGAGCACGTCGGGGATCGGCCCGCCGACGCGCTGCTCGACGAGCGCGAGGTACTCCGGCGGGAGGACGCCGCCGTTGAGGGCGTCCTGGATGTGGACGGCCCAGCTCTGGTGGAAGGCGTGGAACAGCCCGGCGTCGACCCGGGTCCAGTCGTGAACGGGCATCGGCCACCTCCTGCGGCCATGATACCACGCCGGCCTCAGCCCACGTACACGCCGTCCAGCGCCGCGGCGCCGCCGAACGGGTCGAACGTCGGGGCCGTCGCCAGGTCCGCGAGCGACAGCACCCGCACCCGCGCCGCCGCCTTCGCGCCGCTCGCCACCACCAGTTCGGCCCGGCCGTCGCCGTCCAGGTCGCGGCCGGCCACCCGCAGGCCGCTGCGGTCGGCCTCGTCGAAGGCGAAGAAGTCGGCCGCCGCCGGCAACTGGTCCGCCCGCACGCCCGGGTTCGCCACCAGCACCGCACCCGACACGACCCGCAGCCGCGGGCCGCCCGTGTCGCCGGTGCCGTAGGCCAGGTCCGCGAAGCCGTCCGCGTCCAGGTCCGCGGCCGTGATGAACACGCCGCTCCGCAGCGACGAGTCGAGCGCGAAGAAGTCGGGGATCAGCCGCGCCGGCGAGCCCGCCAGCACCGACTTGCCCGCGTACACCGCCACCCGCGGGCCGCCCCCGATGCCGGCGCCCACCACCAGGTCGGCCGCGCCGTCGCGGTTCACGTCGCCGACCGCCACCCGGCTGCCGCCGCGGAAGTTCGGGTCGTCCAGCGCGATGAAGTCGGCCGCCGTGGTCAGGGTGCGGGCCACCCGGAACACGGTCACGCGGGTGCCGCCGCCGGCGTCCGCCGACACGGCCAGCTCGTCGCGGCCGTCGCCGTCCAGGTCGCCGGCGGCAACGTACACGCCGCCGCCGAAGCCGTCCAGCACCTTCGTGAGGCCGCCCAGGTCGGCGCCGGTCCGGCCGTTCAAGATGCGCACCGCCGCGGTCGCGCCCGGCCCGGTGGCGAACGCCAGGTCGGCGGTGCCGTCGCCGTTGAAGTCGCCGACCGTGGCGCGGACCACCGAGCCGCCGACGAAGGGCGTGATCGTCGGCCCGACGGCGGTGAGGGTGCCGGCCGCGTTCGCCACGAAGACGCGGGCCGTGCCGGCGGTCACGCCGCTGAGCACGACCACGTCGCGGCCGGCGAGCGAGGTCCACGTGCCGGACCACGGGCGGCTCGTCGCCTGCGTCGTCACCGGGGTGGAAGTGGTGCCGTCGCCGACCGTCCAGCCGAGGTCTTCGAGCGCGGCGAAGTCGAGCGCCGAGAACGGGATGCGGGTGCCGGTCGTCGTGGTCGGGTCGAGGCTCGCCGGCTGGCCATTCACCGTCACGCCGTCGCGCCAGTGCGAGCCGCCCGCCGCCAGCGGCACCGGGCCGCCGTACACCGCGACCGCGTTCGGGCCGACGAACGTGCTGCCGCTGACCTGCGCCGTCCAGCGCGACGACGTGCCGATGCCGAGGACGTGGCCGATCTCGTGGACGGCGACGGAGTAGAAGTCGGTCTGCGTGCGGCCGACGCCGGCGGCGCTCGTGCCGAAGTACCAGTTCGTGCTCGTGTCGAAGGCGACGCTGCCGCCCCAGGCGGTGCTGCCGTTCGGGGCGCGGGTGTTCAGCAGCGTCCGGAACGCCGACGAGCCCGACGCCGAGAACGTGCCGGGGCCGCCGGAGCCGATGGTGGTGCCGCCGAGTTCGCGGGCGCCGACGTACACCACGAGCGTGTTCGCCGGTAGCGCGGCGTTGCTGACGCGGCCGCTGCCGCCGGTGGCCGGGTTCGTGAAGATCTCGGTCCAGCTGTTCCCGGACGGATCGACGGCCGCGAGCGGCGTGTCGAGGCGGGCGCCGAGGTCGGCCGCGGCTTGCTCCACGACGGCCCGGCGGGTGGCGTCGGCGAAGAAGCCGGAGGAGTCGAAGGAGTAGTCGACGACGACGTTTACCGCCGGCATCTCGCGGGCTTCGAGCACTTCCAGGGCGACGCGCGGACGGGTGTGCATTACGCTCCGGAGCGACGGGTGCGGGTGCCGCGCATTGTAGACGCGGCACCCGGGTGAAAGGATTCCCCGCTCACGCCTGCGTCAGCGTCAGCGGGTCGGTTCCGCGTACGCCGCGAACCTGGAACACGCTGCCGCCCGAGCCGGTCGAGTGGTCGGACACGACGAGCCAGCTGACGGTCAGCGTGTCCTCGGCGACGACGCCGTTGAGCGTGAAGCCGGTGGCGCTGCCCGTCGGGGTGGCACGGATGGTGAGGCGGCCGCGCGGGGCGTCGGCGGTGCCGCCGGCCACGCTGAACGTGCCGGTGAAAGCGTAGCGCACCGGCGCCGCGTCGCCGACGGTGACGGTCACGGTGCCGGTCACGTTCAGCAGCCGCAGCGGGGCGTCGCCGGTGGCCGTGGTGGTGGCGGTGTCGATGTCCACGGACACAGTTACGTCGGCGTCGTCGGACGTGGGTGCGCCGCCGGGCGTGGTCGAGAGCGTGCTTAGGGTGCCGGTGCCGGTGCCGTCGAAGGTGGCGGCGGTGAGCGCGGACTCGACCACGGCGGCGTCGGCGGCGGTGAGTGACGAGCCCTCGAACGGCGGGGCGCCGAGCCCGCCGTGGTGCCCGCCGAGTCGGCCGCGGCCGCGGCCGTTCGGTGCGAACGCCCGCGTCTCGCCGGTCGCCACGTCGGTGCCGACGATCGACGTGGTGCCGTCGGCGTTCGTGACGACGCCCGGCTCGACGCCCTGCCGGCTGCCCGGGTCGCCGGCGAAGAAGCTGGCCAGTTCCGTCTCGGTGCCGTCCATCGCGGCCCGACCGTCGAGCGCCCGCACCCGCGGCCCGCCGCCGGGGCCGGCGCCGAACACCAGGTCGCCGCATCCGTCGCCGTTCACGTCGCCGACCGACACGTAGGCGCCGTTGCGGAGCGTCCCCTCGAACGCGAAGAAGTCGGCGAACAACTTCACCGTCTGCCCCTGGGCGAGCGAGGCGCCGTCGTAGGCGGCGACGCGCGGCCCGCCGCCGAACCCGGCGCTCACCACGAGGTCGGCGACGCCGTCGCCGCTGATGTCGCCGAGCGCCAGCCGGATGCCGCCGCGGAAGTTGCTGTCGTCGATCGCCAGGAAGTCGGCGAGCGCCGTCGGGGTGGCGTCGCCGCCCACGGTGCTGCCGTCGAACACGACGGCGCGCGGCCCGCCACCGAGGTCGGCGCCGACGACGATCTCGGCGAACCCGTCGCCGGTAATGTCTGCGGCCGCGACGTACACGCCGCCGGCGAACGACGCCTCGAACGCGCTGAACGACGCGACGAGGGCGTGGCCGGGGTCGGCGCCGTCGTACACGTTGACGGTGGGGGCGGCGCCGCTGCCGGGGGCGGTGATGAGGTCGGCGGTGCCGTCGCCGGTCACGTCGGCGAGGGCGGTGCGGACGGCGACGCCGTCGCCGTAGGGCGACGCGACGCGGTACAGCTCGGCGCCGCTGTCGTCGTACACGACGGCGGCGCCGGCGACGCGCGCGCGGCGTAGGCGGCGGGCGTGGTGCGGTCTTCAAGCGGGAGAAGGTTGAGGGTTTGGGGCATGGCCGTCGGCTCCGCGGGAGGAAGGAACGCGGCGGGCGGGCCGCTACCGGTCACTCGCGCGGCGGCGGCGCGAGCGGGCGCGGAATTCGGGCACGGTCGCGGCGCCTTGACCGGCGGCGTTTAATGAAATGCCGCGCCCGCTTCCGGCGGCCCGCGGCGATGAGACCGTGTGCGAACGGAACCCGACATGGACGCATCCCGCCGGGCGCGGCCGCAGGTGGAGTCGTTCGAGGACCGAGTCGTCCCGTCCCGCGTCGGGTTCGACCACGGCCCCGGCCCCGTCCAACCCGACGGCCCGCGCGCGGCGATCGTCCGCGATCACCCGCACGGCTTCGACCACGCCGGCCCCTACGTCGGCTCCGCCCCCGCGCGCCGCGGGCCCGACGTGAGCGTCGTCGTGGTCCGGGCGGCCGCCCGGACCGAGCCGGCCGCGGCCGAGCGCGTCGCGCCGCTGGTCGTGGCCGCGATGCAGGCCGACCCCGAGCCCGCGGCCACGGCAGCGTACCTACCCCCCGCCGAACCGCGACCCGCGCTCGGCACGACTCCTCTACCCGCGCCGCCGCCGGCGGCCGCCGGGGTGCTCGTGGATGCCGCCGCGGCCGGCCTCCGCGCCGCGGCCTTCACCACCACGGCGCTAACGGCCGCCGCCACCGACGACGCCGTCGTGCGGCCCGAAGGCGCGCCGTCCCCGGCGGCACCGGAGCCGACGCCGCTTCCGCCCGTGACCTGGGAGTTCCCGCCGCTGCTGGTCGAGTTGCCCGGTGCGGTGCCGCTCGCGGGCGTGTTCGGTGTCGATCTGATCGCCGTGGAAGCGGGCGTGCGACAGGCGCTCGACGCGGCCGCGGAGCTGGTGCCGGTCCCGGCCGACGGGTGGGGCGCCGACGGCTGGCTGATGGCGTCGGCGGCGCTGCTCGGCGGGGCGGGGTGGGCCGCCGCCCGCGCCCGCCGGCCACGGCCGACTCCGGACGCCGTGTTCCTCGGGTGGGGAGAGTGCGATGACCGACGACGCGGTTGAGGACGTGCTCGAACAGCTCGGCCGCGGCGAACTCGCGGCCCTCGGCGACCTCGCCGACGCCTACGCGCCGTACCTGCGGGCGGTCGTTCGCGCCCGGTTGTCGGACCGCCTCCGGCCGCATCTCGATTCCGTGGACGTGGTGCAATCCGTGTGGGTGCAGGTGATCCGCCAGCTCGGCCGCGACGGGTGGGTCGTGAACGACGCCGGCCACCTGCGGGCGCTGCTGGTGACGATCGCCCGCCGCCGGCTCGCCAGCCGGGCGCGGAAGTTCACCCGCGACGACCCGGCCGACCTGCCCGACGCCGCGGACACGCGGCAGGTGCCGCCGAGTGAGGCGGCGCAGGGCGACGACCTGTGGGCGAAGATGCTGCGGCTGACGCCGCCGGAGCACCACCCGATCCTGCACCTGCGGCGGCAGGGGATGCAGCTGCAGGAGATCGCCCTGCGGACGGGGCTGCACGAGGGGAGCGTTCGGCGCGTGATCCGCCGGCTGTCGCGCGAGCTGGCGCTCGGCGAGGAGCCTGTGGCTCCGTAGGTCGGGTCGAGGCTCTGCGAGGCCCGACGCGGGGGCGCGGAAGACCAACGGCGGAGCACAACCCGGCTCGGCGGTTCGATATTGGCGCCCCGCGTCAGGTCTCGCAGAGCCTCGACCCGACCTACGAAATCCGCCCGGACCACGCATGACCACCACGGCCGCCGTCCCTGTGCTCCGCGCCGCGCGGCTGCCCCTCTCGGAGGCCGGGCGGCTCGCCGCGAACATGGTTGCCCGGTGGCGCGCCGGCGAGCGCCCCACCGCCGCCGACTACGCCCGCCACCACCCCCGCCTCCGCGCGGACCCCGACGCCGCCCTCGAACTGATTGCCGAGGAACTCGCCCTCCGCGACGAGTACGGCGAGCCCACGGCCGCCGACGCGCTCGCTGCCGCCTTCCCCGCGTGGGCGGCGCAGGTGCGGGCGCTGGTCCGCTGCCAGGCCGCGCTCGGCCCGCCGCCGGCGCCGCGCTTCCCCGCCGCCGGCCAAACCCTCGGCGAGTTCCACCTCGTCACGGAACTCGGCCGTGGCGCCGCCGGCCGCGTCTTCGTCGCGGTTCAACCGGCGCTCGCCGACCGGCCCGTCGTGTTGAAGCTCGCCCCGGCCGGGGGCGACGAGCACCTGTCGCTGGCCCGCCTTCAGCACACGCACGTCGTGCCGCTGTACTCGGTTCACCGCTTCGCCGACGTGGGGCTCGACGGGCTGTGCCAGCCGTACTTCGGCGGCGCCACCCTGGCCGCGGCGCTGAAGGCCGCCGAGCGGCGCGTCACCGGAGCCGACCTGCTGACGGCGCTGCGCGGCCCCACGCCCGTACCCGCGCCACCGCCCGGCCCGGCGTGGGCGGCGATCGAGCGCGCGAGCTACACCGACGCCGTGTGCTGGGTCGTGGCCTGCCTCGCCGACGCGCTCCAGTACGCCCACGACCGCGGTCTGCTACACCTGGACGTGAAGCCGTCGAACGTCCTCATCGCCGCCGACGGCACGCCGATGCTATTGGACTTCCATCTGGCCCGCGCGCCGCTGACGGCGGGTTCGGCGCCGCCGCTGATGCTCGGCGGCACGCCCGGCTACATGCCGCCGGAGCAGGCCGCGGCCGTGGAGGCGGTGAAGTGGCAGGAGTGGGTGCCACGCGCCGTCGATGCCCGCGCCGACGTTTTCGCCCTGGGTCAAGTGCTCGGCGAGGCGCTGGACGGGGCGCGGGTGCCGCCGTCGCTGGCGGCGCTGGTGAGGCGCTGTGCCGCCCCGGATCCCGCCGCCCGCTACGCGAGCGCGGCCGCGGTCGCCGCCGACCTGCGCCGGCACCTCGCCGATCAAGTGTTGAAGGGCGTTCGGACCCGCAGCGTCCGCGAGCGCTGGGCGAAGTGGCGCCGCCGGCGGCCGCTGGCGCTGCCGGCGGCGGCGGCGCTGCTTGCGGCACTGGCACTCGTCGCGGGGCTGACGACGCGCCCCGTCGAACTGGTTCGACCGGCCGCACACACGGACCGCGCCGCGGCCCGCCGGGCGGCGCACGAGCGCGTTCGGCTCGTGTACGGCGCCGAGGCGCTGCCCGCCGCCGAAGCCGCCGCGCTGCGCGACTCGCTGCGGGGACTGTGGGCGGACGGCGGCGCGACCGACGAGCGGCTCGACCTGGCGCTGCTGCTCGCGGACCTGGAAGTGTGGGCGGCGCCGGACGACCCCGCTGCGGCGCGACGGGCGCTGGGCTTGCTCGACGAGGCCGACCGGCTCGGCGGCCCGCGGCCGGCGCTGGACGTGGCCCGCGCCACCCTGCTTCTCCGACTCGGCGACGCGAGCGCGGCCGATGAAGCGACCCGCCGCGCGGCTTCGACGCCGTGCCGCACGGCGTGGGATCACCTGGCGCTCGGCCGCACCTGCTTCGCCGCCGGCGACCTGGCCGCGGCCGCACCACATCTCGACCGCGCCGCCGCGCTCGACCCGGGCTCGCCGTGGGCGAACTACCACGCCGGAGTGTGCCGGCTGCGCGCCGGCGACGCAGCCGGGGCGCTCGCGGCATTCGCGGCGTGTGCGGCGCTGGCCCCCGACCGGGCGTGGTGCGTCTACAACCGCGGGCTGGCGTACCAGGCGCTCGGCCATATCGACTCGGCACGGGCCGACTTCGACCGCGCCCGGGAGCTCGATCCGGGCCTGAACGCACCAGCGCGTCCCTGATCGGGAATCCGGTTGCGCAGTCAGTCGTCCGCAGGATTGTCCGTTACGCCGCCCGTCAGATTCGTCCACACGGCGACGGCCGTCCAGATCGGCCCCCAGGGGAGCCCCCACGGCCCGAGCGCCAGGCTGGCCAGGGCGTACGGAATACCCAGGCCGAGCCGCTCCCACGCCGATCCGGTGTCGTGGGCGGCCGACCGCCAGCGGACGGTCAGCACGACGACCGAATAGCACACCTCGAACCGCACCCGCCGCCCGGCCGGGGCTTGGTCCGCCGTTTGCTCTGCTTCACGAGCCTCGCTGTTCATCACGCTACTGCCACGAGCCTGACCGAATCTGCCCGCCGCGCGGGCAGCCGTGCCGAGGAGACGCACACGGCTATGAGTACGACCCCGCCGACCCTCAGCGAACTCGTCCTGGCGAGCGTTACGACCCGCACGAGCCGGCGGGTCCGCGACCTGGCCGTGGAGGTCGGTGCGGACCGCGTCACGCTCCGCGGCCGGGCGGATTCCTTCCACGTGAAGCAGCTGGCGCTGCACGGCGCCCGCGAGGTCGTCCCCACGCTGCGGCTCGACAACGCCATCGTGGTGGGGTAATCGCGGTCACGCCGCCCGCTCGTACACGCACGTCACGTTCGTGGAAATGCCGCCGCGCGGCGTCCACCGGCTGACCACCTCGCACCGCACCGGCGAGCACGCGGCCACGAAGTCGTCGAGCAGCTGGTTCGTCACCTGCTCGTAAAAAATGCCCCGGCTGCGGAACTTCTGTAAATACAGCTTCAGCGACTTCAGCTCGACGCAGGTGTCGCCGGGGACGTACCGGTAGGTGATCGTACCGAAGTCCGGCTGGCCGGTCTTCGGGCAGACGCTGGTGAACTCGGGGCAGACGATCTCGATGGTGAACTCGCGGCCCGGCCGCGGGTTCGGGAACGTCTCGAGTTGGTCGGCGGCCGGCGTTTCCGTGTGTTCCATGTCGGTCCGGGTGGCGGCAAAGTAGTAGGCACACTCCGTGTGCCGTTTCGATCCAAACCGGCACACGGAGTGTGCCTACTACTCTAAGGCGCCGGCCGGGCCGGGTTCCAGTGTGGGGGCGGGTGATGGTGCGGCCGCGGGCGGTGGTCCTCCTCAGCGGGGGGCTCGACAGCACCACCACGGCCGCCGCCGCGCAGGCCGACGGGTTCGACGTGTACGCCCTGAGCGTGGACTACGGCCAGCGGCACCGGGTGGAGTTGGAGCGCGCCGCGGCGGCGGCGGCGGCGCTCGGCGTGACCGAGTACCGCACGGTCAAGCTGGACCTGCGTGCGATCGGCGGCTCGGCGTTGACGGCCGACGTGGCGGTGCCGAAGGACCGCAGCGCCGCCGACATGGGCCACGGCGTACCAGTCACTTATGTACCGGCGCGGAACACGATCCTGCTCGGCCTCGCGCTCGGGTACGCGGAGACGGTCGGCGCCTTCGACATCTTCATCGGCGCCAACGTGCTCGATTACAGCGGCTACCCCGACTGCCGGCCCGAGTTCCTGGCGGCGTTCGAGGGCGTGGCGAACCTGGCGACGAAGGCCGGCACCGAGGGCGCCGGCCGGTTCCGCGTCCACGCGCCGCTGCTGAAGCTGACGAAGGCCGAAATCATCCGCGAGGGCGTGCGGCTGGGTGTGGACTACGCCGGCACCCTCAGCTGCTACGACCCCGACGCGGCCGGCCGGGCGTGCGGCCGGTGCGACTCGTGCCAGCTCCGCCGCAAGGGCTTCGCCGAGGCCGGCGTCCCCGACCCCACGGCGTACCAAGCCTGACGCCCATGCCCACGTCGCCCCGCCGGACCGTGCTCTGGGTCGTGGCCGCCGCGCTCGCGGCGCTGCTGTACGGGCCGGCGTACCTCGCCGTCGTGCGCCCGCCGCCGGGGTTCGTCGGCGACTTCGTGCAGGACTGGCTCTCGGCCCGCGACCACGACGCCGGCCTGCCGGTGTACGGCGACCTCCGCGCCGCGCTATTCCGCCACACCGGCCTGATCCCCGACCCGCGCGACGAGTTCCTCGCCGTCAACGCCCACCCGCCCGCGTCCGTGCTGCTCGTGCTCCCGCTGGCGCCACTCGGCCCGGCGGAGGCGCATTTCGTGTGGAACCTCGTCACGCTGCCGCTGGCCGGGCTCGCCGTGTGGCTCGTCGTACGCGAGCTCGGCTGCCGGCCGGGCTGGCGCGGCGTGGTGGTCGCGGTCGCACTCGGGCTGCCGTGCGCGCCGCTGTTCGACCAGGTGATGTTCGGCCAGTTCAACGCGCTGCTGGTGTTCCTGCTCGCCGCCGCGTGGGCCGCCGACCGCCGCGGCCTGCCGTGGCTCGCCGGGGCGTGCGTCGGCGTCGCCGCGGCGGTGAAGCTGTTCCCGGCGTTCGTGGCGCTCTACTTCGTGGCGGCCGGCCGGTGGCGGGCCGTTGCCGCGACCGTGATCGCGTTCGTGGGCGTGAACGCGGCCGCGGCCGGCGTGCTCGGTAGCGAGACGTTTCGGGTGTACGTCGCCGAGGTGGTCCCGGCGGTGAGCGGCGAGTTTGCCGGCGTGTGGCGGAACCTGTCGGCCGAGTCGTACTGGCTGCGGGCGCTCGCCCCACCACCGCAAAGTCGCATCGACCCCGCGCCTTCGTTCCCGGTTTTGGCGCGGGCGTTAATCGTCGCGTCGCAACTGGCCGTGGTCGGGGCCGTGGCTTGGACCGCGTGGGCGGGTCGTGCGACAACAACGGGGCGCGACCGCGCCTACGCCGCCGCGTGCGCCGGGATGCTGCTGCTGGCGCCGACGAGCTGGCCGCACTACTTCCTGCTGCTGGCGGTGCCGGTGGGGCTGCTGGTGGCGCGGCTGCCGGCCGGGCCGGGGCGGTGGGCGATGTGGGCGTGCCTGGCGGTGGCGTGGCTGTCGGACACGCAGGCGGCGAAGCTGGTACTCGGGCCGGAGCGGGCGTTCGCCATGATCAAGAACCGCCACGACCCGCTGACGCCGGCCGAGAACCTACTCGTCGCGTCGCTGCAAACCTACGCCCTGGCGGGGCTGTTCGCGCTGACGCTCCGCCTGCCCCGCGACCCGCCTCCGTCGTAGAACGTCCCGATGCCCGCGACCCGACTCGCCGCCCTCGCCGTCGCCGTGGCCCTCGTCGCGCCGGCCGGCCGCGCTCAGGACCACCCCCTCAGCCTCCAGGGGCTCACGCCCGTCGGCGGCCGCGCGCGCCTCACCGACACCGGCGGCACCGTCGGGTTCACCGTCGCCAACGGCGGCGACGCGCCGCGCGACGCCCGCGTCGTGGTCGAGTACGACGCCCGGCCCGGGGCGCGGTTCGCGCGCGACGTGTGGGTGCCGCCGCGGGCCGCCCTGTCGGCCTGGCTCCCCCTCGGCGCCGCACCGCCCGCCGGCGACGCCGTCGAAATCCGGTCGCTCCTCTACGACCGCACCGGCGGCACCGAAACGCTGGTCCTGAGGCCCGGCGAGGGGGAGAAAATTCGCGCGCGGCCGGTCCCGTTCCGCGCTCGCACGCCGACGACGGCGCTGATCGCCGACGAGCCGCACCACTCCGCCGCGGCCGCGTTCGTGAAGCTGGTGCGGAAGGCCGCCACGCTGCCGGACGAGGTGACGGTGCCGCCCGACGGGCCCCTGCCGCCGACCCCGGAGGCGTTCGACGGGGTCGATCACGTCGTCGTGGCCGGGAACCGGCTCGCGGGCGACCCCGCCGGCCGGTGGGCCCTGCGGCAGTGGGTGGCCCGCGGCGGCCGGCTGTGGGTTCTCCTCGACCTCGTCGACGCGGACAGCGTTGCCCCGCTGCTCGGCGACGACCGGCCGGTCGAGGTGGTGGACCGGGTCGGCCTCACGCGCGTCCACCTCGCCCCGCCCCGCCAGGCGGCGCAACACCGGGACTTCGACCAGCCCGTCGAACACGTCCGCGTCCTGCCGGCCGACCGCGACCGGGTGTTCGCGGTGGCGAACGACTGGCCGGCCGGCTTCGCCCGGGACGTCGGCCGCGGCCGCGTCGTCGTCACCACGCTCGGTGCCGCCGGGTGGCTGCCCCCCCCGCCGCCGCCGCCGGGCGCGAAGGGGGCGGTGCGCGGCGGGCCGGCGCCGGGCTCCGAAGCGGTGCAGGAGTTGGCGGCCGAGTTGCACCCGCCCAGCCGGCCGGCACCGCTCCCGGCCGACGCCCTCCGCCCGCTCCTCGACGACGAGGTGGGGTACGCCGTGATGGGCCGCGGCACCGCGGCCGTCGTGCTCGGCGGGTTCCTCGCCGCGGTCGCCGGCATCGGCGTCGGCCTGCGCCGGTCGCGTCGGCCCGAGTTGGTCGGCTGGCTGGCGCCGGTCGCGGCGGCGGGCGCGGCGGGCGTCTTCGTCGGGCACGCGGAGCTGACGCGCGGCGGCGTGCCGCCGACGGTCGCCGTCGTGGCCGTGGCCGAGCCGGTGAGCGGGACCGACGAGGTCACGCTGTCCGGCGTGCTCGCCGTGTTCCAGCCCGACCCCGGCCCGGTGCCCCTGGCCGCGCCGCGCGGCGGGTCCCTCGACCTGGACGCCGCCGGGCTCGAAGGGCAGACCCGCACCCGCGTGGTCACCGACACCGACGCCTGGCACGTCGAGGGGCTCGACCTGCCGGCCGGCGTGCGCACCGGCGTCTTCCGCGCCACCACCCGCCCGGGGGCGGTGACGGCCGCGGTCCGGTTCGGCCCCGCGGGAGTCGAAGGCCGGTTGACCGCACCGGGGCTGTCGGCGCCGGCCGACGCGCTGGTCGTGTCCGCGCAGCGTCAGCCGCTGGCGGCGCGGTTCGGGGCCGAGGGCGTGTTCGCCACCGGCGACGACTTGCCGCCCGGCCAACTGCTGCCGGGCGCGGTCCTGAGCGACCGCCAGCAGCGACGGCAGGCGGTGTACCGGCAGGTGCTCGCCGGCCCGCTCCCGCCGCACCTCGACGGCCGCGACCTGCTCCTGGCGTGGGCCGACGCCGCCGCCGTGCCGTTCGCGGGGCGCGACGGGGGCCGGGCGGTCGGTACGATTCTGCTGGTCACACCGCTGACGTTCGAGCGGACGCCGCCCGGGACGCGGGTGGCGGTGCCGGCCGCGTTCGTGCCGGTCCGCCGCCCCGACCTGGGCCGCCCGACGCTCGACTCCTCGGCGCCGACCGAGCAGCTGCTGCGGTTCCAGCTGCCGCCGTCGGTGCTGCCGTTGGAGGTCGAGCGGGCCGTGTTGCGGCTGCGGGTGCGGGCGCCGGGCCGGCGGGTGGCGGTGCGCGCGGGGGCGGAAACGCTGTTCGTCGCCGACGGGCCGGCCGAGCCGGTCCGCGTCGAGATCACGGACGCGCGGCACCTGCGGCCGGACGCCGACGGCGGATTGTTGCTGACGGTGTCGATTACGGACCCGGCGCCGGCGCCGGTGCCGTGGAAGATCGAGGAACTGGGGCTGGACGTGGTCGGCCGGACGGCGGGCGGACCGTGAACGGGGGGACCGGCATGGCGGACGGGGCGGTCGTCGAGACGCGCGAGCTGACCAAGCGGTACGGCTCGTTCGTGGCGTTGGACCGGCTGACGATTTCCGTCGGCCGCGGGCAGATCCTCGGGTTCATCGGCCCGAACGGGGCGGGCAAGACGACCACGATCAAGATCCTGGTCGGCCTCGCCCGCCCCACGAGCGGCACCGCCACCGTCGCCGGCATCGACTGCGCCGCCGACCCGCGCCGCGTCAAGCGCCTCATCGGCTACATGCCCGACACGTTCGGCGGGTACGACGGCATGCGCGTCGCCGAGTACCTCGACTTCTTCGGCGCCGCGTTCGGCCTGCCGCGGAAGGGGCGGCCGAAGCGGGTCGAGGAGGTGCTGGAGACGGCCGGCGCCGGGCACTTCCGCGACCTGTACGTGGAGGCGCTGAGCCACGGCATGAAGCAGCGCGTGGCCATCGCCCGGACGCTCCTGCACGACCCGCCGGCGCTCGTGCTCGACGAGCCGGCCAACGGCCTCGACCCGCAGGCCCGCATCGAGATGCGGCAGGTGCTGCTCGGGCTCGCCGCCCGCGGCAAGACGCTCATCGTGACGAGCCACATCCTCCCCGAGCTGGCCCGCATCTGCGACCGCGTCGCCATCATCGCCCGCGGCCGGCTCCGCGCCGCCGGCACCCTGGCCGAGATCGCCCGCCAGCTCAGCCCGCTGCGGACGATGGAGGTGCTGCTGGCCCGCGCCGAGGCCGTGCCCGCGGCGGCCGACGTGGTGCGGCGGCACGTCGGCGACGCCGTGACGGAGTCGCCGGCCGAGTTCGCCGTCCGCTTCCGCACCGCGAAGACCGACGACGAGCTGGCGGGCCTGCTCGGGGCGCTGGTGGCCGCGGGCGTGGGGGTGGCGCAGTTCCGCGAGGTACAGACGGACCTGGAAGACGCGTTCATGACCGTGTCGCAGCAGGCCGACGGCGAGGCGGCCCGATGACCACCAACCCGATCGTCCGCCGCGAGCTGCTCGAACTCCTCCGCACCCGCCAGGCCGTCGCCGCGCAGCTGCTGCTCGCCGCGGCGTGCGCCGCGCTCGTGCTCGTCCGCTGGCCCACCGGCGGCGTCACCGACGTGGGCGGCGCCCGCTCGGTGCAGGTGCTCCGGGTGTTCGGCTACGGGCTGCTGGCCGGCGTCGTGTTCCTCGTGCCGGCGTACCCCGCCACGGCGATCGTCCGCGAGCGGGTGAAGGGGACGCTGGCGCTGCTGCTGAACACGCCGCTGACGCCGTGGGCGATCTACCTCGGCAAGCTCGGCGGCGTCCTCGGGTTCACCGCGCTGCTGCTCCTGATGACCGCCCCCGCCGCGGCGGCGTGCCACGCCCTCGGCGGCGCGCCGGTCCGCGGCGGGGTCGCGCTCCTGTACCTCGTCCTCGCCGCCGCGGCGCTTCAGCTTGCCACCCTGGCGCTGTGGGTGAGCGGCCGGGCGCGCTCCACCGACGCCGCACTCCGCGCCGCCTACGCGCTGGCGATCGGCGTCTGTGCGGTGCCGCTGGTACCGGCGTGGCTCGTCGAGGGCGATTCCGGCCTGCTCGGCGACGCGGCCGCGTGGGTGCGGGCGCTGTCGCCGGTCCCCGCGGTGATGGAGGTGCTGGGGCAGGGGGGCGTCGGCTCGCACGGGCTCGCCGCCGCGACCGGGGCCGTGCCGCGCTTCCTCCTGCTGGCGACGGCGCTGAGCGTGGTCTGCGCCGCGAGTACGGTGCGGACGCTGGCCCGGTCGCCGCTCGACGTGGCCCGCGCCGCCGGGGTGATGACCGAGGACCGCTCGACCGCGGAACGGCGGCGCCGCCGGGTGTTCTTCCTGGTCGATCCGAACCGCCGCGCCCGGCCCATCAGCCGGTGGGTGAACCCGGTCATGGTGAAGGAGTTCCGCACCCGCCGGTTCGGCCGCGGACACTGGACGCTGCGGCTCATCGCCGGCTGCGCCGTGCTGTCGCTCGGGCTCACGTACGTCGCGGCCGGCGGGGCCGTGGACTGGGGGGCGGGCCGCATCGGGGCCGCGCTCGTGCTCCTGCAAACGGCCCTGCTGCTGCTGTTCGCCCCGAGCCTGGCGGCGGGCTTGATCAGCAGCGAGCGCGAGGGCGGCGGGTGGACGCTGTTGCGCACCACGCCGCTGACGCCGGGCCGCGTCCTGCGCGGCAAGCTCCTGAGTGCCGCGTGGCCGCTGCTGCTGCTGATGTGCGCCACGCTGCCGGGGTACGTGGTGATGATGACGGTGAGCCCCGAGCTCGCCCCGCAGGCGCGGCGGGCGGTGGCGTGCCTCGCCGGCACGGCGGTGTTCGCGGTGCTGCTCGGCGCCGCCGCCAGCAGCCTGGCGCGGACGACGGCCGCGGCGATGGCGGCCGCGAACGTGGTGCTGGTGGCGGTGTGCGCCGGGCCGCTGCTGGTGTGGCTCGGCCGCGACGCCCCGTTCGGCCACTCCGCCGTCGAGGCCGCGCTGACGGTCAGCCCCGTAGCCGCCGCCTTACACGCCGCCGAGGCGCCGGGGTTCGTCGAGTACGACCTGCTGCCGGCGAACTGGTACGCGGTCGGCGCCGCGTGCGCGGCCCTGTTGGTGGTCCTGGTGCTACGGGTGCGGCACCTGGCCCGGCCGGAGTGAGTCCGGCTTCTCCTTCAACAGGTCGCGGATCTCGGCGAGCAGCTTTTCCGTCGGCGACGGCTCCGGCGGGGGGGCGGCGGCCTCCTGCTTCAGCAGGTGCTGGTGCAGGGCGTTCACGCCCTTCACCACCAGGAACATGCAGAACCCGATGATGACGAAGTTGATGACCGCCTGCAGGAACTTCCCCCACCGCAGGACCGCGTCGCCGTAGAGCGTGAGGTGCATCCCCTCGACGTTGAACCCGCCGGTCAGCACGCCGACCACCGGCATGAACACGTCGGCGACGAGCGAGTCCACGATCTTGCCGAACGCGGCGCCGATGACGACGCCGACGGCCAGATCGACGACGTTGCCGCGGAGGATGAACTTGCGGAACTCGTCCAGGAACGGGCGCATCGGATACCCTCGCGCGGAGGTGTGACGGCGGCTGTTCTACGGGTCCGCCGCGGCACCGCCCCTACAACACCACTCCCCGCCGGAGTCTCGCCGATGCGCCGCGCCTGGCTCGTCCTTCTGCTCGCGCTCCCCGCCGCCGCGGCGCCGCTGCCGGCCCCGACGCCGCTCCACGGCCCGCTCGTCGTCGTCGGCGGCGGGCGGATGACCGACGACATTCGCAAGGCGTTCTTCGACCTCGCCGGCGGCGAGAAGGCCAAGATCGTCGTCGTCCCCACCGCCAGCGCCGACGCCGACGACGCCGCGAAGGCCGACTCGTTCCTCGGAGAGTGGAGGAAGCTGAACCCCGCGTCGGTCGTGCTGCTGCACACCCGCGACCGCCGGACGGCCGACGCCGCCGCGTTCGCGGCACCCCTCGCCGACGCCACCGCGCTGTGGTTCTCCGGCGGCGACCAGGCGAAGATCGCCGCCGCGTACCGCGGCACGGCCGCCGCGAAGGCGTTCCACGCGCTGCACGCCCGCGGCGGCGTCGTCGGCGGCACGTCGGCCGGGGCCGCGATCCTGTCCGACCCGATGATTACCGGCGGCAAGGAGAAGGCCGACGTCGGCCCCGGCCTCGGCTTCTTCCCGGGCTTCGTCGTCGACCAGCACTTCACCCAGCGGAAGCGCCTGGCCCGCCTCCAGGGGATGATCGCCGACAACCCCAGCCTCGTCGGCCTCGGCATCGACGAGGGCACGGCCGTGGTCGCCCGCGGGCGGACGTTCCGCGTGATCGGCGAGGGCACCGTTTCGGTCGTGATGGCGAAGGGCGCCGGGCACCCGGCCGCGGTGCAGGTGGCGAAGGCGGGGAGCCTGTTCGACCAGGCGCAGCTGCGGCGCGCGGCCGCGAACCGCGCCGCCGCCGAGCCGTTCCCGCCGGCGAAGCCGCGCGACCCGGTGGTGCCGAAGGGGGCGCTCGTGATCGTCGGCGGCGGCGGGGCCGGGCCGGAAATCTGGAAGCGGTTCATCGAGCTCGCCGGCGGGCCGGACGCGCCGATCGTGGTGATTCCCACGGCGCTCGAAGACCCGCTCCCCGTCGAGATCGGCGAGACGAAGGCGCTGAAGCGGTTCGGCGCGAAGACGGTGACGCAGTTGCACACCCGCGACCGCAAGGTGGCCGACGACCCGGCGTTCAGCGAGGCGCTGGTGACGGCGAAGGGGGTGTGGTTCAGCGGCGGCCGGCAGTGGAAGTTCGTGGACGCCTACGAGGGGACGCTCACCGAGAAGCGGTTCCACGACGTGCTCGCCCGCGGCGGCGCGATCGGCGGCAGCTCGGCGGGGGCGAGCATCCAGAGCGAGTACATGCCGCGCGGCCACCCACTCGGCAACACGGTGATGGCGGCCGAGGGGTACGAGCGCGGGCTGGCGTTCCTGCCGGGGTGCGCCGTCGACCAGCACTTCTTCAAGCGGAACCGCACCGCCGACATGACGGGGCTGATGGCCGAGTACCCGCAGTTCCTCGGCATCGGCATCGACGAGGGGACGGCGCTGGTGGTGCGCGGCAGCCGGGCCGACGTGATCGGGGCGTCGAAGGTGGCGTTCTACGACACCCGCCGCAAGCGCTGCGACCCGGACTACGAGGAAGTACGCGCGGGCGAGAGCTACGACCTGGTGAAGCGGGCGAAGGTGGAGTAGTTCTGCCGCAAGCGGCGGAGATTACCGCGTCACCCGCACGTCCGCCCCCGGGCGCGTGCGGATGTCGGGTAGCAGCGCCGTGCCGAGCCCCGGCGCCGTCGGCGCCAGGATGTGACCCGCTTCCACCGTCGGCAGCTCGGTCACCAAATCCGGGTAATTGACCCGCAGGTACGCCCGCACGCTCTCCTGGTACACCGCGTTCGTGGCGTTGATCGCCAGGTGGATCCCCGCGTACAGCGTCAGCGGGCCGGTGCAGTCGTGCATCGCCACCGGCCGCTTGTACGCCTCCGCCAGGGTACACACCTTCTTGCACTCGGTGATCCCGCCGGCCCACGTCGGGTCGATCATCACGATGTCCGCCGCCTGCTTCTCCAACAGCGGCCGGTACTCGTAGCGCGTCGCCAGGTACTCGCTCGCCAGGATCGGGCAGGTCGTGCCGCGGCGCAGGTCGGCGAGGGCGTCCACGTCGTCGGCGCGGATGAGGTCTTCCAGCCACGCGGGGCGGAACTCCTCCAGCGCCCGCGCGATCTGCTTCGCCGCCGGCAGCGACCACAGCCCGTGCCCCTCCACCATGATGTCCATGCGGTCACCGGCGGCCTTGCGGATCTGCCTGAACGGTTCGAGTGCCCGGTCCAGGTCGGCGGCGTCGATGCGGTGGCCGCCGAGGGTGCGGATGGCGGGGTCGAACATGCCGCGGAAGCTGCGCCAGTCGTCCCACCCGCCGGGGCGGTGGGAGCAATAGTCGAACGGCCACAGCTTCATGCCGGTGAGGCCGTCCTCGAGCAGGTCGAGCGCGAGTTCCCCGGGCCGCTCCATGAACGCCACCAGGTCCTCGTACCGGCCCGCCGGCGCGCCGTCGGTGCCGTAGCCGGTGCCGCCGCGGGCGGAGCGGCCGTAGTGCGGGCCGCCGCACGTGTTGTACGTGCGGATGCGGTCGCGCGCCGCGCCGCCGAGGAGCTGCCACACCGGCATCCCCGCCGCCTTCCCGAGAATGTCCCACAGGCACACGTCGATGGCGGACAGGCCGCGCAGCTCGGCGCCCTTGCCGACGGTGTGGGCGATCACCTCGTACAGGCGTCGCCAGTGCAGCTCGATGGCGCGCGGGTCGTGGCCGAGCAACATCGGCGCGGCGAACCCGTGGACGTACCCGGCCACGGCCTCGGGGGCGTAGCAGGTGTCGGCGTACCCCGTCAGCCCGGCGTCGGTGTGGACGGCGACGAACAGCAGGGACGGAAAGTCCGGCAGGTGGACGGTTTCGAGGGCGGTAATACGCATGGGAGGGTGGCGTCGGCGGTGGGGGTTTCGGGTACACTACTCACGACCGCACGGTCCGGCCCCGCTCCGGAGCGCAGATGCCACCACCGCCCCCTCCCCCGCCGGCCCGCCCGGCGGCGTCCGGCGACCTCGACCCCAAGGACCCGCAGCTCATCTTCCAGGCCGTCTGGGACGACCTGAAGGAGCAGCACGGGGCCGAGAACCTGAAGTTCCCCCGCGAGTTCATCTGGCTCGGCGGCGCCCCCGGCGCCGGCAAGGGGACGAACACGCCGTTCATCGCCCGCCTCCGCGGCATCGACGCCGACCCGGTGGTCATCAGCAGCCTCCTCACCTCGCCGCGGGCCGTGGCCCTGAAGAACGCCGGCAAGATGGTCGGCGACCGCGAGGTCATCGGGCTGCTGTTCGACGAACTGCTGAAGCCCGTGTACCACGACGGCGTCGTCGTGGACGGGTTCCCGCGGACGCAGGTGCAGGTGGAGTGTCTGAAGCTGTTCTACCACCGGCTGCTCGGCCTCCACGACGAGCACCGCTCCACGCCGCAGGCCCGCGACTTCCGCAAGCCGATGTTCCGCATCGCCCTGCTGTACGTGAGCGAGGACGTGAGCGTCGCCCGGCAGATCAAGCGGGGCGAGGAGATCCGCCGGCTCAACCAGCTCGTCCGCGAGGCCGGCGTCGGCAAGTTGCTCGAGGAGCGGGTGACCGACCTGGACGTGCAGCTGTGCCGCGGCCGCTACCGGACGTTCAGCGAGAGCACGTTCGCCGCCCTGCAGTCGCTGCGGCAGATCTTCCACTTCCACTTCATCGACGCCGAGGGCGACCTGGCCGAGGTGCAGCGGAACATCGAGAAGGAGTTCAGCTACCAGAGCTCGCTCGAACTCAGCCACGAGGTGTTCGACCTGATCCGGGCGATCCCGGTGGCCAGCCAGCTGGCCGCGCACGCCCGGCAGGAGCTGGTCGAGCGGCTCGACAGCTACGAGGAGGAGCACCGGCCGCTGTTCGAGAAGGTGGTGCGGCTCATCTCCGACAAGCTGATCCCGGTGGTGAAGGCCCACGCGTTCACCGGCCACGCCCGGTTCAACACCGAGGACGAGCTGCTCGACGACCCGCTGGCGCTGCGGATGATGATCGACGTGATGTCCGAGCGCGGGTTCCACACGTCGGTGGACATCCACAAGATGGACGTGCCGGTGCGGGTGAACCCCGAGACGTGGGAGATCTGCTGCCGCACGAAGAAGGTGTACCGTATCGAGGTGCGCTACCAGCCGTCGAACATCCGGCGGGGTCACTGATCTGCCGCTTGCGGCGCTGCGACGCCGCAGGCGGCGACCCACGTGTTAGCCGCACCCTCACCGATCGTCTGACCCTACCCACCCCCGAGAGGTTCCCTCATGCGGACCGCCGCCGGGCTACTCGCCATCGCGTTCGCCGGCACCCTCGCCGCCCAGCCGGGCGGCGGCGACCGCGAGCCGGCCGCCAAGCTGCTCTACGGCCACGACCTCAGCGTCCGCCCCGGCGGCAACCCCGACTGGCCCAAGGCCGCCAAGATCGGCGTCGAGGTGTTCCAGGACGACGGCCTCAAGGCGCTCGTCGCGATTTCGGACGCCGGCCACCTCGCCGTGGCCCCGGCCGGCCCCGTCGGCGCCGACAAGAAGAGCCGCTGGCAGACCGGCCTGGACCTCAAGGTGCGCAAGGCCGGCGAGCCCGAATTCACCCAGAAGACGAAGGCATTCGGCGTCGAGGTGTACCGCGACCTCGGCACCAACCGCCTGCTGTACGCCGCCGAGGGCGGCTGGCTGGCGCTCGCCCCGGCGCCGGGGAACCTGACCGCGGACAAGTCGCCGAAGTGGCACCACGCCCTCGACCTGAAGGTGCGGGCGCTCGACCAGGACACGTTCGAGAACGCCAAGAAGATCGGCCTCGAGGTGTACCGCGACGAGAACACCGGCGGCCTCCTGTACGTGACCGACGTGGGCGCCGTGGCGGCGACGCCGGCCGGGCCGGGCGCCGCGGACGTGGCCAAGGCGAAGGGCTGGGCGCCGTCGCACGGGCTGTTCCTCCGCGTCCGCAAGTCGGACGAACCCGACTTCACCGAGAAGACGCGCAAGCTGCCCGTCGAGGTGCTGGTGGACGAGACGACGGGGAACCTCTTGTACGTGAGCGAGACGGGGAGCCTCGCGGCGGCGCCGCCGGCGGGGAAGGCCGAGACGCGCGGCGTGACGTGGCGCGCGGCAATGAACCTGAAGGCCCGCAAGGCCGGCGAGACGGACTTCGCCAAGGCCGCGAAGTACGGCGTCGAGGTGTTCCAGGACAACCGGACGGGGAACCTGGTGTTCGTGAGCGAGACGGGCAGCATCGCCGTGCTGCCGGCGGCGAGATGAGGGGCATTTTTGACGGGATGAACAGGACAAGACAGGATGGAAAACAAAGACACGAATTATTTTGACTTCGGTCTTTGCTTTTCATCCTGTCTTGTCCTGTTCATCCCGTCAAAAAATCGGCGTTACCCTGGGCGGCGGATCGTGTAGCTGAGCGTCAGGACGGCGAAGGAGGTCGCCAGCTCGGGGGCGTTCTCGAGGAACGCCCGGTTCTCGTTCACCCAGCTGCCGTTCTCGGCCTGGCGGCGCTTCAGCACGTCGAACAGCTCCCGCCGCCACTCGTGCTTCACCATCCGGGCGTCCTCGAACTCCTCCTCGCCGAGCGCGTCCATCGCCTTGGCGAACGTGTGGAAGTAGTAGAACAGCCCGGCCTGGCCCATCCCCGGGTTCTCCGCCAGCGTGTAGTTCCGCTTGATCCACGCCACCGCGGCGCGCACCCGCGGGTCGTCGCGCCCCACCCCGGCGAACAGGAAGCTCTTGAGGCCGGCGTAGGTCATCCCGCCCTCGCTGCGCAGGCCGCCGGCCGGCGTGCGCTTGTCGCTCTTCTCGTTGTCCTGGTCCGTCACCGAGTAGACGAACCCGCCGCGGTCGCCGTCGGTGGTCTTGGTGGCGAACGGCTGGCGGTTGTGCTCGCTCACCAGGTTCTGGCTGCGGCTGACGAACCCGATCGCGTTGCGGATGGACGGGTCGTCGCGGCTGACGCCGGCGGCGAGCAGCGCCTCGACCATGAAGTTGGTGTTGGACAGGTCCGGCCGCTCGCGGCCGCCGGGGGTGCCGTAGCCGGCGCCGCCGAGCCGCACGTCCGTCGGCTCGCCGCCGAACTGGAGCGACTTCACGAACCCGCTGGCGGCGGCGATGACCTTGTCGTACCGGCCGCCGGCGTTGGCCTCGCGGAACGCCAGGATGGCCAGCGACGTGGTGTACGTGGCCAGCCCCTGTCCGTAGACGCCGCCGTCCGGCTTGACGTGCGTTTCCAGGAACTTGATCCCTTTCGCCACCACGTCGTCGGAGGCCGGGACGCCGTTGCGGAGCAGCCCGACGACGGCGAGGGCGGTGACGCCCGGCCCGACGCGCGGGTCGGGGGCCAGGTCGCCGTTGTCCTTCTGGCGCGTCTTCAGGTAGGCGAGCGCCTTGTCGAGCACGGCCTTCTTCTCGGCGAGCGTGACCGGCGCGGCGTGGGCCGACCGGGCGGTGAGGAGGACGGGCGAGACGGCGGCGGCCTGGAGCCAGGCCCGGCGGCTGAGCGGGGTCATGCGGGAACCTCGGGTGCGGGGGAACGCGCCCGTCGCGGCAAACGAGGTGCCGCGCCCGGGGGGGCAGTGGACAGTGGACGCCGAACCGTGCGAAGATTCAAGTGGTGGTCACGCCGCGCCCACCGCGGGCCACCCGCTGCCCATCCCGACCGCCATTCGCCGCCGGAATCCCTGGCCTGCGAGCATCCCGCCCGGCGGTACGAGAATCGCTTTCGCCCGCCCGCCCCTGCCGAGGAACCGGGATGACCCGTTGGACGGCCGCCCCCGTGGCGGCACTCGTGGCGTGCTGCGGCGTCGTACTCGCCGCCGACCCGCCCCCGCCGCCGCAGGTGTTCGAGGGGAAGCTCGTCCCCTACACCCGGCTCGACGACAAGGCGCTGCCGGCGCCGGTCGCCGCCGGCGACGGTCTCGGCGTCGCGCTCGTGGCGGCCGACGGCAAGGCCCACGCCCTCGCCGGCCCCGGCGCGAAGGGCGTGATCCTCGACAAGCAGCTGCACGACCGGCCGGTGCGGCTGTTCGCCCGCGTCCGGCCCGGCACCCAGGCGCTGGAGGTCGAGAAGCTCCAGACGGTCAAGGACGGCCGCGCCTACCACGTCGATTACTGGTGCGAGAAGTGCCAGCTCGCCGCGTCGGAGCCGGGCAAGTGCAAGTGCTGCGGGGCCGACGTGGAACTCCGCGAACTGCCGGTCAAGACCCCCGTCAAGAAGTAACCCAGGAACCGACTGACATGCTCACCGTTCGGACACTCGTTTCCTGGGCCGCGGCCCTCGCCGTCGTTGCCGGCCTCGCCGCCCCGGCTTCCGCCCAGCCGCCGAAGGGCAAGGGGAAGACGACCGAGGAGGCCGTGGCCGCCGCCGTCGCCTACCTGAAGGGCACCCAGGCCGACGACGGCACCTGGAGCAAGACCGCCAACGTCGGCGTCACCGGCGTCGTGGTCACCGGGTTGCTGAAGGGCGGCAAGGTGCCCGCCGACGACCCGATGATGGCGAAGGCGCTGAAGTTCATCGAGAGCCTCGCGGACGCGGAGACGGGCAGCCTCGCGGCCGGCGAGCAGGTGTTCCAGAAGAACTACATCACGGCCGTGAACCTGACCGCGCTCAAGGCCAGCAAGCAGGCCAAGTACGACCCGCTGGTGGCGAAGGCCGCGGCGTACCTGAAGAACATCCAGACCGGGGCGACGGACGGGAAGAAGGAGGACGACCAGAACTTCGGCGGGTTCGGCTACGGCCCCGGGTTCCGCGGCGACATGTCGAACACGGGCTTCGCGCTCGACGCCCTGACGCTGGTCGGCACCCCGGCCGACGACCCGGTGTTCAAGCGGGCGGTGGTGTTCGTGAGCCGGATGCAGAACCTGAAGAGCGAGTTCAACACGATGCCGTGGGCCGGGCGGGTGAACGACGGCAGCTTCTTCTACGTGGCCCCGCAGCCGGGCGGCACGAAGGGCGACCCGGACGCCCCGATCCCCGGGTACGGCAGCATGACCGCGTCGGGCATCAAGTGCTACATCCGCGCCGGCGTGGGCAAGGACGACCCGCGGCTGAAGAAGGCGACCGAGTGGCTCGCCAAGAACTACTCGGTGGACGTGAACCCGGGCCGCCTCGCGGGGAACGGCGGGCAGGGGTACTACTACTACTTGCTGACGCTGGCCAAGTGCCTGGACGCGGTCGGGGCGCCCGAGTTCGTGGACGCCGCCGGGGTGAAGCACGACTGGCGGGCGGAGATCACCCGGGCGCTGGTGGGCCGCCAGAAGCGCGACGGCAGCTGGGCGAACGACTTCACCAACTGGATGGAGACCGACGCCAACCTGTGTACCGGCTACGCGCTGCAGACCCTCGCCGTGTGCCAGGCGCCGCCGAAGTAGCCCGCGACCGGGGCCGGTTGCCCGACCCGCGTGCGTCGCGTATCCTCGGCTGGCAGCCCCACTCGGAGCCCGGCCGATGCCCGACGACCTCACCCGGCCGGCGACGCCGCGGCCGATCCCGACGGCGGACTCGACCGCCCTCCCGCCGGGCGGCGACCCCGAGAGCACCACGGCCGCGCCCGGCGGGGCCGCGCCGGCCGACGTGGTCGAGGTGCCGGGGTACGAGGTGCGCGGCGAGATCGCCCGCGGCGGCATGGGCCGCGTCCTCGCCGCGTGGGACCCGGTGTTCGGCCGCGAGGTGGCGGTGAAGCTCGTGCTGGCCGGCCCGGCGGCGGCGGCGACCGCCGGCCGGTTCGTGCGCGAGGCCCGCATCACCGGCCGGCTCGCCCACCCGAACATCCCCCCCGCGTACCACCTCGGCGAGTTGGCCGACGGCGCCCCGTTCCTGGCCATGAAGCGCGTCCGCGGCCGCACCCTCGCCGACCTCCTCGCCGACCGGCCGACGCCGGCCCACGACCTGCCGCGGTTCGTCGGCGTCGTCGAACAGGTGGCGCAGGCGGTCGGGTTCGCGCACAGCCAGGGCGTGATCCACCGCGACCTGAAGCCGGCGAACGTCATGGTCGGGGCGTTCGGCGAAGTCCAGGTCATGGACTGGGGGCTGGCGCGTGACCGGGAGGAGGGGAGCGAGAAGCGGGAAGACACGATCCCCGAACCACAGCTCGCGGGCGGCCCCGGCATCGATTCCACGCTCCGCAGTCCGGACTCCGCGTTCCGCGCCACGCTCGGCGACGACCACACGCAGGCCGGCGCCGTGATGGGGACGCCGGCGTACATGTCGCCGGAGCAGGCCCGCGGCGAGCCGGTGGACGCCCGGGCCGACGTGTTCGCGCTCGGCGGCGTGCTCGCGGCGGTGCTCGTCGGCCGCTCCCCGTTCCGCGGGGCGGACGTCGGCGGCACCCTGGCGCAGGCCGCGGCCGGCGACACGGCCGGCGTCCTGGCGGAACTCGAAACCTGCGGCGCCGACGCCGAGCTGGTCGGCATCGCGCGGCGCTGCCTGGCCGCGTCCGTGGACGACCGGCCGGCGGACGGGACGGCCGTGGCGGAACTCGTGGCCGCGTACCGGGCGGGAGTCGAGGAGCGGCTGCGGGCCGCGGAAGCCGAGCGGGCGGCGGCGGCGGCGCGGGCGGTCGAGCGGCGGAAGCGGCGGCGGGTGCAGGCGGCGCTGGCGGCGGCGGTCGCGGTGCTGCTGGCCGGCGGGGCCGCCGGGGCGTGGTGGAAGGACGCCCTCGACCGCGACCGCCGCGAGCTGGCCCTGAAGGCGGACCGGCTGGAGGCCGAGCGGCAGGCCGACGACTTCCGCCGCGCCGCCGAGGCCGAGCGGGCCGCCGCCGACCGCCGCGTCGCCGAGGCCCGCCGCGACCAGGAGGTGCTGGCACTGCTGGCGTCGGCCGAGAACGCGGTTCGGGAGTCCGACGCCCAGCGGGCCGACTTGCTGCTGCGGCAGATCACCGCCGCCGACGCCGCGCGCCTCGGCCCGGCCGCGGCCCGCCTCGCCCGCTGTCGGGCCGACCTGCGGCTGCTGCCCGAGCTCGACCGCGTCGAAGACATCCGCTGGCAGGTGCAGGGGAGCAAGTACCGGAAGGAGGAGGCGGCGGCGGCGATGGCGAAGGCGATGGCCGGGCTCGGCATCGACCCCGGCCGCACGCCGCCGGCCGACGCGGCGGCGGCGGTCGCCGGGTCGCTGGCGTCGGCCCGGCTGGTCGCCGAACTGACGTGGTGGGTGGCCTCGGCCCGGGACGAACCGGCCACGCAGACCGCGGTGGCCGACGTGCTCGCGCGGGTGGACCCGGACGAGTTTCGGGTCGCGGCCCGCGCGGCGGTCGTGGCGAAAAATTGGGACGAGGTGGCGGGCCTGCTCCGCCGGGCGGACGAGGCGCGGCAGCCGGCGTGGTTCGTGGCGGCCATCGCCAGCGTGAGCCCCGTCGACCCGGTGCCGCGCGCCGCGGCGGCCGAGGCAGCGCTGCGGCGCAGCCCGAGCGACTTCCCGACGCTCATGATCCTCGGGCAGTTCGAGCTGCCGTCGCGGTCGGGCACGGCCGCCCGCCGCGCCCGCGCCTGTCAGGCGGCCGTGGCCTTGCGGCCGAACACGGCGGCGGCGTGGCACAACCTCGGGGCGGCCCTCCGCGACGGCGGCGACCCGGCGGCGGCGCTTGCCGCCTACGACGAGGCCGTCCGCCTGTCGCCGTCGTACGCCGCCGCCCGCACCGGCCGCGGCACTGTGCTGGCCGCGCTCGGCGACCAGGACGGCGAGGCGGCGGAGTACCGCGCGGCGCTGGCGGCCGACGCCACGTACGCCCCGGCCCACACCAACCTGGCGCGGCTGCGGGCGGCGCGGGCCGTCGGCTACCGGCGGCTGCCGACGGCGATGCCGGTTCGGCTCGTGAACCTGGCCGCGGCGGAGGCCGGCTTCACGCGCGCGGTCGAACTCCAGCCGGGGTTCTCGACGGCGCTGTCCGGGCTCGGCGACGTGTGGCGGGCGCGCGGCCGGCCGGCGCGGGCGGTGGGCTTCTACCGGCGGGCGATCGAGGCCGCGCCCGCCGACCCGGCCGGGCACCTCGGCTTCGGGTTCGCGCGGGAGGCGGAGCAGGACTGGCCCGGGGCGACGGCGGCGTTCCGCAAGGGCGTCGCCGACTGCCCGGGGTCGGCGGCCGTGCACTACTTCCTGGCCCGGGCGCTGGCCCGCGACGGCCACCTGGCCGAGTGCCGGGAGGTGCTCCGCACGGCCGTCCGCCTCGACCCGCGCTACGCCGACGCACACGTCGCCCTCGGCCGGCAGTTGGAGGAGCGCGGCGAGTTGGAGGGGTCGCTGGAGCACTACGAGGCGGCGCTGGCGGCGACCCCCGGGCGTGCGGAGGCGGCGGCCGGCCGCGACCGGGTGCGGGCACGGCTGGCCGTCCCGGGAGGATAACGGCGCGATTCCCGAAACCTCAGCCGCGAGCCGCCGCCCGTCGGTCACTCAGGTGAGTCGTCCCGCATCCGGCCCGGTGGGTCAAGCCGGGTTCATCGTCGGAGCCCATGCACCAGGGCCGATCCATTTGGCGCCCCGAGTTGGTGGTTGACGGACCCCCGGCGCGGCCGTTACGATCGCCGCGGCGATCGTAAGCCAACTTGATCGTCCTGTTTCGGCTGACTCGCGAGTCGGCCGAAACCCTGATCGGCGGCAGCGGGCTTCGCAAGGTGCGTTAGCAGGATAGATTGCGTGGTCTTCGGCTGAACCGTCGCAGGTAACGGCCGACATAATCGGCGGTTACGGCCGGCGGGGCAGCTCTACCAGCGCCGGGTGATAGATTGCGAAGCTGCAATCTAACCAGTGGTTCGGCCTCAAGAGCGACGTTGGATGAGCTACGACCTGACTATCAAAGCGGATGACGCCTTCAGCCGCTCGGCCGAGGTCGCGCGGGTCATGGCGTTCGTCGCACAACTCCCCGAAGTGCGACCCAACGGCTCGCGGGGTTTCGTGCTGGATGACCAGCCCGCCCGCTGGATGGAGATCGACTTGGAGTTCAAGGGGGCCGACGGGGAGTACGACCCGGTGCTGTCCGACACCGGGCCGGCCACCAACTGCATCCGCCTGCACATCCCGTATGCGTACCTCGGTGACTTGCCGCACTGCGACTACTTCCCGACCGCGCTGGCCCTCGCCCGGTTCCTCGGCTGGCGGCTCTACGACGAGCAGAGTGGCGAGGACATCCGGGAGGGCAACATCCCGCAGCGGGAGTGGGCAGCGTTCTACAACCAGGTGAGACAGGCGCTCGGCGAGGGGTAGCGCCCGGCCGAACCCGTCGCTGCAGCTGGCCCGGCCCGCCTCAGCGTTTCTGCGACTCACTGCTGCTACGGGCGGGCCGGGCAGCTGAGCTTCACGTTCGGCCGCGGGGGCTTACGACAAGGTGTGGGCCACGCGATGATGTCGGAGGAAATGTGGGTCGCGACCGCCACCTACCACCCGGTCGCACACCTGATGAGCGAGCGGACGAAGCGGCTGTACGCGGTCGGCTGCGCGCGCCTTACTCCCCGGCCGCTCCCGTTCCCGCTCCTGGACGAGGCGATAGAGGTAGTCGAGCAGGCCGCCGATGGGTTGGCCGACGAAGCCGCGGTGGAGGTCGTCCACCGGGCGGCCCTCGCGGTCAGCGCGGAGTGTAAGTCCCGGCCCGAGGGGTGGTGGTCGCCGCTGCATTACCTCGCCATTGCCGCCGAACGGCTGGCCGGGGCCGCCGGCCAGGAGCACGCGCGCACCGTCCCGGGGTTCCTGTTCGAGGCCCTGGGCGGCAAACACGACCGGTCGTACCCGCCCGACGACATCCGCGAGCAAGCCCGCCGGACCACCGTGGTCGTCTTCCGAGACGTGCTCTACCACCCGTACCGCGACACGCGCGGGCGGCCGCTCCGCGCCCCCCGGCGGGTGCGGAGGCCGCCGCAACTTCTACGGCCCACCTGGCGTACCGAGGCCGTGGTCGGGCTCGCCCGCGGAATGTACGAGTCGCGGGACTTCGGCCCGATGCCGGTCCTGGCGGACGCGCTGGAGGACGCCGGGTGTACGGACCCCGACCTCCTCGGGCACTGCCGTAGCCCCGGGCCGCACGTCCGCGGGTGCTGGGTGGTGGACCTGATCCTCGGCAAGGAGTAGGCTCAGGGCCGAATCCTGCGCTGCAGCAGACGGCCGCCGCCTTTGCTATCTTGGGGTTCCAAGCTCACACGGGCGGCGGCCGCTGCTGAGATATATGTTCGGCGACGGAGGGCGTAGCGGGTGTGCATCCGTCTCTAGCCGCGTTAATCGAGCGTTTCCGCCACGCCCAGGACCGGGGCGTCGCGTTCGTCGTCGAGGTACTGGGGTCGACGCTCGGAGTGCGGTTGCCCGCTTCCGCGGACGAGTGGGTGACCATCTGCGGTGAGACGGGGCTCTACAACGCCCGGTGGGTCAACGGGGTCGAGGTATACTCGCACGGGTACGGCATCGAGTTGAACTTCGCCGGGCTGACGATCGACTTCGACTGGGGCGAGTTCGGCGAGCCGGACGGGTTCGATATCTGGCGGCTGTACAACTTCGCCCGGCTCAACCCGTGCGGGGTGCCAAGCCCGGAACACGCCGATGTCGCGGGATGGGTCGAGGAGGCCGCCGCAGCGGGCGAGCTGACGCGGGACCGCTCGCGGTACTACGGACTGTATTACTCGCCAGCCCACCGGGCCGGGCAAAGGCACGCCGTACCCGACTCTGCAGCAGACCGCGGCCTCATCAGCGAGTAGCATCGGTCCAGCGCTCACGGCCGCGGCTGCTGAACTGGTTGTTCGGCGGCGGGGGCCGGTTCCAGCAGGCCGAGTTCAGGCCTGCTGGAACCGGCCCCGCGGGCGGCTACTTCTTCTTCCCCATCGCCTCGACGACGGCGGCGCCGAGGTCGGCGGGGGTCGCGGCCACGGCCAGGCCGGCCGCCTTCAGAGCCGCGATCTTGTCCGCCGCGCTGCCGCTGCCGCCGCTGATGATCGCCCCTGCGTGACCCATCCGCCGGCCCGGCGGCGCCGTCTGGCCCGCGATGAACGCCGCCACCGGCTTCGTCACGTGCTTCTTGATGTACGCCGCGGCTTCTTCCTCCGCCGTGCCGCCGATCTCGCCGATCATCAGGATCGCCCGCGTGCCCGGGTCCTTCTCGAACATTTCGAGCAGGTCGATCTGGTTCGTGCCGATCACCGGGTCGCCGCCGATGCCCACGCACGTGGACTGCGGGTAGCCCAGGTTCGACAGCTGGAACACCGCCTCGTAGGTGAGCGTGCCGCTGCGGCTGATGACGCCGATGCCGGCCTCGCCCGGGGCGCACGGCTTGTGGATGTAGCCGGGCATGATGCCGATCTTGCA
The DNA here is from genome assembly GCA_046350095.1 of Gemmataceae bacterium. GTDB lineage: Bacteria > Planctomycetota > Planctomycetia > Gemmatales > Gemmataceae > Urbifossiella. The sequence continues at coordinate 116,430 of JAXMBA010000003.1, read as the reverse complement.
CTGGCCCGGGGTGATGATGCCGGGGCAGTTCGGCCCGATGAGCCGCACGTTCGGCTTCGTTTTCAGGTAGCGCTTCGCCCGCGCCATGTCGAGGACCGGCACGCCCTCGGTGATCGCCACGATGAGGCGGATGCCGGCGTCGGCCGCTTCCATGATGGAGTCGGCGCACCCGCCGGGCGGCACGAACACCATGCTGGCGTCGGCGCCGGTGGCCTTCACAGCCTCGGCCACGGTGTTGAACACCGGCAGCTTCTTGCCCGACTTCTCCCCGGTCCACGTCTGCCCGCCCTTGCCCGGCGTCACGCCGCCGACGAACTGCGAGCCGTACAGCAGGGACTGGTCGGTGTGGAGGCTGCCGGCCTTGCCGGTGATCCCCTGGCAGATGACCTTCGTGTTCTTGTCGACGAGGATGCTCATGGGCTTGTTCCGGGAGCGGTGCGGCGGTTGGGGGTGTGATACGGCCGGCGGCGGAAGAGTCATCCCCGGCAGGGGTTCCGGCCCGCGTCGGGGGCGAACGGTCGTCACTTCGACCGCGTGACATGTTTCCGCGACCCGGTGGGGGAGGCGGCCGAAACAATTATTTCCGCCCGAGTGACGAGTTGCAATTGCCGCGGCACGAGACTTCGTGTTAGGGATCGGCCTTCCGCGCCGCCAACCCCGGACCCGCCCCGTGCCCGCCGACCGCCTCCGCTCGAAGCTCGTCGTTCGCACCGCCGTCGGGCTCTGGGTCGTGCTCCTCGGCGTGACCTGCGTCCGCACGGTGCTGAAGCCGCTGTCGGCGAACATCTACCCGACGTACGCCTGGGCCGGCGAGCGGTTCGCGGCCGGCGAGCCGCTGTACGGCGTGTTCGCACCGTACATCGACAACTACCGCTACAGCCCCGTCGTCGCGGCGGGCTTCGTGCCGTTCGGGATGATGCCGTGGGGGCCGGGCGGGGCGATCTTCCGGCTCCTCGGCGCGGCCCTGTTCCTCGGCGGCTGCGCGGCGTGGTTCCGCCGCAGCTGGCCGGACGCGCCCGTCGCGGCGGCGCTGGGCGTGACGCTGCCGCTGGCGATCGGCAGCGTCAGCAACGGGCAGGCGAACCCGCACATGGTGGGTCTGATGGTCGCGGCCGGGGCGCTGGCGCTGGGGAACCGGTGGGCCGTGGCGGGGGCGTGCGTCGCGGCGGCGGCGCTGTTCAAGGGCTACCCGCTGGCGCTCGGGATGCTGCTGATGCTCGCCGCCCCGGCGCGGTTCGGCGTCGGGCTCGTGGCCGCGCTCGCGGCCGGGCTGGCTCTGCCGTACCTGCTCCAATCGCCGGAGTACGTGACCGGCCTGTACCACGAGTGGCGGACGAACCTGGCCGGCGACGACCGCACCGGCTGGGAGAGCTGGCGCGGCTACCAGGACTTCCACCTGCTGCTGAAGACCCTGGGGTGGACGGCGCCGCGGTCGCAGTACCTGCTCGTGCAGGCGGGCACCGGCGCCCTGTGCGCCGCGGTGCTGGGGTGGCAGCGGTGGCGCGGTGTGGACCGGCCGGCGCTGACGACCAACGCCGTGACACTCGGCCTGTGCTGGATGACGGTGTTCGGCCCGGCGGTGGAGTCGAGCACGCTGATCCTCATCGCGCCGGTTCTGTCGCGGGAGCTACTCGACCGCGCGGGTCAGCCGCGGTGGGCGTCGGCGGCGACGTGGGCGGGGGCGGTGCTGTTCCTGGGGGCGGTGGTGATTTTCGCCTTCCCGCACGCGGTCCACCGGCCCGTGATCGGCCTCGGCATCCAGCCGCTAGCCGCGGCGCTGGTCGCGGCCGCCGGCGTGGCGCGAGTGGTGCGGACGCGGCCGCCGGAAACGACGCCATCGCTCGAGGTGCTGACGCGCCGCGCGGCGTAATCCCGACGCGCTACGGCGTCCGGGGCTCCCCGGTGATCTGCCGACGAAACCACCCGTCGGCGGCGCAGGCCACCGCGGGCGTGATCACGCCGTCGAGGCCGCCGTCGAGCACCCGAAACGTCTCGTCGGTCCCGACGAACTCGGCCCGAGTGACGCGGCCGTCGGAATCGCGGTCGAGGCTGCGGAACCAGTCCGGATGTGACGTGTGGTCCTTCAACGACCGAGGCCGTCGTTCCTCCTCGGCACCCGCGTGCTGTGCGACGTGTTGTAGCTTCATCAGGAAGGTGACGCCGAACCCGGCTGCGAACACGACGGGAAGCGCGATCGCGCCAGAGCGAACCAACCGCGTGATGTCCACCGTGTGCCTCCCGTCGGCTGCCCCGGATACGCCGGGCGGCCGGCGAGGGTTCACGGCGCCACCACGTCCAGCGCCGCCTCTGCGACCACCGGCGTGCGTTCCGTGACAAGCGTGGCGCGGACCGTCAGCGGCTGGTTGAACGGCCCCGCCCCCGGCGCGAACCGCAACACCAGCTCGCCCGCGCCCGACCCCGCCGGGATCGTCGCCTTCTCCGCCGTCACGCCCGACCAGTGCGGCGGCACCACGGCCTCCACCGTCACCGGGCCGGTGAGGTCGCGGCCGCGGGCCACGGTCAGCGGCACGCGCACCTCGCCGCCGCCGCGGATGCTACCGCGGCCGAGCTCCAGCCCGAGCCGACCCGGGCCGACGACCACGATCATCTGCTGATTCTGCCCGGTCGAGCTGAACACGACCGGGTGCTCCGTCCCGTCGGCGTCCTTTACTACGCCCGTGGCCTGGACGCAGACGCGACACGTGCGGCCGAGTTCCATCCACGGCGGCAGGTAGGCCAGGTAGTCGAACACCTCACGGCCCGCCGGAACCTCCACCGTCGGGCCGGTAACGCCCTGCAGGTGCCGGGCCTGGCGGTCGGCCAGCGACACGCGGACGGGGCCGGTGAAGCCGGCGTCGCGCTGCACGCGGTAGGTGCGGCGGTAGATCTCGCCGCGCGGGGCGGAGGTCATCACGTACTCGTCCACCAGCTTGAACGGCGTCGGCACCGCGGCCGTTGCGTACACCTCCAGCGGCTCGACCGTCACGTCGCCGGCCTTCGCGCGGACCGTCACGCGGGCCGGCTGCACGACCGCGGCGGCGTCCGCCTGAACGGTCAGCTCTGCGGCCGACTGGTTGGGTGGGACGGTGACCGACTTCGCCGACAGGCCCGGCGGCAGGCCGTCGGCGGACACCTCGACGGGGCCCGCGAACCCGCCCGTGCGCTCCACCGACACCTTGAGCTTCACGCTGCCGCCGCGGGGGACGCTGAGTGCGTCCGTCGGCAGCTTCGTGCTGTTGTCCACCGGCAGCCTGAGCGTCACGCCGGGGGCCGCTTCCGGCGTCACCTTGAGGCGGTAGGTGAAGGCCGGCCCGCCGCGGCTGCGGAAGCGCTCGGCGACGCGGACGGTGTACGTCCCGTCGGCCGGCGCGGTGAACGTCAGCGTCGGATCGGCGGTCGCGTCGGTGGGCTCGGCCTTCGCCACCTCCTTGCCGCCGGCGTCGGTGAGGGTCAGCACGCCGCACAGCGGCGAACCCGCCCGGCGGGCGACCAGGTCAAACGTGGTCCGGCTCCCCTTCGTCAGCTTCACGGACCACGCGGTCGCGGCCCCGGGCGCTTCGACGCGGCCCTTCAACGCGACCGGCGCGGCGTGCGTGGCGGCTGCATCGGAGCTCTCCTTAAGCCCGTCCGCAGGGCGCGGCTCCGCGCACAACCCCGTCGTGATCGTGAGGCGGTAGACGTGCGCCGGCCCGCCTTGGCCGCGGGCGTCGCCGACGCGGACGAGGTAGATGCCGGGTGCGGGCGCGGTGAAGCGCACGGCGGCGTCCGCGCCCGACGGCAGCACGTCGAGTTGCTCCGCCACGACGCGGCCGGCGGCGTCCAGGACGTCGAGCCGCAGCGCGACGGGGGAGTTGATCGCCTTGCCGACGGCGGTCGCGGTGACGGTCTGGCCGGCGGTCGCGGTGAACTCCCACAGGTCGAGGTCGTCGCGCGGGAAGACGCGGCCGTTCGCCGTCACCGGCAGCGTCACGCGCTCCGGGATCGGGTCGCCGTCGGCCTCCTTCTCCACGACCTCGGGCAACTCGCCGACGACGAACACGAGTCCGCCCGCGGCCCCCTGCGACGTGAACAGGTACCCCTTCCGCGGGCCGGCGGCGGCGTCCGCGGCGAGCTTCACGCTGCCCGCCATGTCGACCGGGTAGTCTTCGGCCTGCTGCGAATCGGGCAGCGGGATGACCGGCCCCTCGAACCAGATTCGCGACGTGCGCGTCAGTGTCGGCGGCGCGCTGACGCCGGGGCCGGTGAGGGCGAAGCCGCACGTCTCGTGCAGGAACAGCCCGCCGACACGCACGGGCACGGTGGTGCCGCGCTGCCCGCCTGCGGGGAAGACGTAGCTGGCGACGGGCGGCGAGCCGCGGAGAAAAACGGGATTAACCACAGAGTCACAGAGAGCACAGAGAAAAGCCAGAAGGCAGAGACGAAAGCCTGTTGAGTCCAGACGCCAAACCCTGATCATGATTCCCCTCGGTCTTCGTCTTCTCGCTGTGCTCTCTGTGACTCTGTGGTTAATCCTCCGCCTTTACACCAATCCCGGGATCAGGCGGCCGTTGTTCACCGCCGCCACCGGCCGGCCGTCGGGCGTGTGGAACTCGGCCTTCGGGTCGATGCCGAGCTGGTGGAACACGGTGGCGAAAAGGTCCTCAGGCCCGTACGGGTCGGTCGCGGGGCGCTCGGCGCGGGCGTCGGAGCGGCCGACCACGACGCCGCCCTTCACGCCGCCGCCGCCGAGTAGGACGGTGAACGCCGGCCCCCAGTGGTCGCGGCCGGCGTTGCGGTTGATCCGTGGCGTGCGGCCGAACTCGCCCGTCACCACCACCAGCGTACTCGCCAGCCGGCCGCGGTCGGCCAGGTCGCGGAACAGCGTGCTGATCGCCGCGTCGAACCCCGGCAGCAGCGACCCCTTCAGCGTGGCGAAGTTGCCGTCGTGCGTGTCCCAGTTGCTGTGGTCGATCGTCACGCAGCGCACGCCGGCTTCCACTAGGCGCCGGGCCATGAGGCAGCTCTGGCCGAGGCTGGTGCGGCCGTACTCGTCGCGGAGGCGATCGGGCTCGGCGTGGATGTCGAAGGCGCGCTTCGCGGCCGGCGAGGTCATCAGGTCGAAGGCCCGGTCGCGGAACGTCGCCACGGCGCCGGCGTGCTGGTTCGCCCGGGCTTCGGCGGCGCGGTGGAAGCGGTCCACGGTGTTCAGCAAGGCGCGCCGGTCGTTCAGCCGGTCGGCGGCGACGACGGGCGGCGGCATCAGGTCGGGCACGCTGAAGTTCGGGGCGTTCGGGTCGGCGTCGATGGTGAACGGCGCGTGGTTGGCGCCGAGATACGCGGGGCCGCCGCTGGGGTGGAACTTCGGCAGCGCCACGTACGCCGGCACCGACCCGCGCGGGCCGAGCGTCCGCGACACCATCGAGCCGATGCTCGGCCGCTGGTTGTTGGGCGACAGGTTCGGGTTGAAGCCGGCCTGCGGGAAGTAGCCGGTGAGGATGTAGTGGTCGGCCGGGCCGTGGTCCGAGTTGTGGTGCCGGAACGAGCGCACCAGCGAGAAGCGGTCGGCCTGCTGGCCCAACTTCGGCAGCAGGTCGCACAGGTCCATGCCGGGCACCTTCGACCGCGTCGGGTTGAACTCGCCGCGGAACTCGGCGGGCGCGTCCGGCTTCATGTCGAGGGTGTCGATGGTGGACAGGCCGCCGTGGAGGAACACGAAGATGAGCGACGTTTCGCGGCTGCCGCCGTCGGCGAGCAGCCGCGGCAGGCCGACGGCGGAGCCGAACAGCGCCGCCGTGCCGACGCGGAGCGCGTCCCGGCGGGAGAGGCCGTCGCAGAACATGGGTGAACTCCGTCGGGTTATCCCATCAGGCCGGCGATCGGGTCGCCGTCCACCAGCGTGTACGGGCGGTTCTCGCGGTCGCGCAGCTCGGCGTGCGGGTCGATGCCGAGCGCCGAGTACAGAGTCGCCAGGAAGTCGGCCGGGCTGATCGGGCGGTCGGCGACGTAGGCGGCGTTGCGGTCGCTGCGGCCGATCACCTGCCCGCCGCGGACGCCGCCGCCGGCGAACAGCGCGCTCTGGCAGGCGCCCCAGTGGTCGCGGCCGCCGTCCTTGTTCACCTTCGGCGTTCGCCCGAACTCGCCCGCCGCGGCGATCAGCGTCCGCTCCAGCAGGCCGCGGTCGGCGAGGTCTTCGATGAGGGCGCTCAGACCGCGGTCGAGCGCCGGGAGGCACGTCGGGCCGCGGAGCAGGTCGTAGCCGGTCTTCGCGCCGTGGATGTTCAGGCCGCTGTGGTTGTCCCACACGTTCGCCACGTTGCCGTCGGGGAAGATGTACATCCAGCTGATCGTCACCAGCCCGACGCCGGCCTCCACGAGGCGGCGCGACAACAGCAGGCTCTCGCCGTACTCATTGCGGCCGTAGCGGTCGCGGACGCGGCTCGGCTCGCGGTCGAGCTCGAACGCCTGCCGTACCGCCGGCGTCGCCAGCATCCGCAGGGCGCGGTCGTGGTTCGCGTCGATGCCGGCGGCGCCGCGCTGGAGCGCGGCGTCCTGGCGCTGCAAGCGCGTCAGCAGGCCGGAGCGGCCGGCGATGCGCACGTCGGGCAGGTCGGGCTGCGGGTCGAGGGCGTGCGTCGCCACCTCGCGGGTTTCCTTCGCGGGGGCGCGCTCGAACGGGTCGTGGCGCGGGCCGAGCCAGCCGGCGTGGGTGCCGGCGTAGGTCGAGCCGTCGTGGCCGATCGGCCGCGGCACCGTCACCGCGGCGGGGATGCCGGTTTGCGGCGTGAAGTGCGACACGACGCCGGCGACGTTCGGGAAGTCGGCGCGGGTGCGGTTGTTGTTCGGCACGCTGAACTGCCGCGGCGGCACGCGGCCGGTCATCATGTGGTAGACGCTCGGCTCGTGATTGTCGCTGCGGTGCGTCAGGGACCGCACGAGCGCGTACTTGTCCGCGAGCCGGGCGAGCTTCGGCAGCTGCTCGCAGATGTCGATGCCGGGGATGTTCGTGCGGATGGGGCGGAACTCGCCGCGGATCTCGGCGGGGGCGTCGGGCTTCAGGTCGAAGGTGTCGTGCTGCGGCGGGCCGCCCCACAGGAACAGGTAGATGCACGAGTCGGCGCTGCCGGCGCGCGGGGCGGCGGCGCGGGCCTGTAGGAGACCCGGGAGCGCGCAGACGCCGCCGAGCTGGCCGAGGCGGAGCATCGCGTCGCGGCGGTGGAGCATTGCGGGCTCCCAAGGTGTTGCCGCTTACGGCTTCGCGCTGCCCCGCGCGAAGCCGCAAGCGGCAACACTAGTGGTTAAACAGAAACTCCGTGCTGTTCAGTACCGCCCAGGCCAGGTCTTCCGCCCCGCGGCGGCGGTCGGCGGCGTGCTTCCGCAGGTGGGCCACGGCTACGGCCGTCTCGTCGGCCGTCGGGCGGCGCGCGAAGAACGTCAGGTACAGCTCCTCGGTCAGCCTCGCGTCGTCGGGCTGTGTGCGGACCAGCGTCGCCACGGTGCCGGCCTCGTGGCTCAGTTTCGCCTGGATGTCGGGCGAGTTCAGCAGCGTCAGCACCTGGCTCACGCTCGGCTCGCGAGTCCGCTCGCACTCGCACGCCGTCACCCGGCTCGGCCGGCCGAATCGCTTGAGAAAATCGCTGCGGACCTTGCTGTCCCAAAGCTGCACGGCGCGCGTGACGCCCGGCGAGCCCTGGAACTTCTCGCCGACGCCGGTCGCCTGGCTCACCATGTCGAGCAGCACCTCGGCCTCGGGACGCTTCAGCAGGGCGCGCGAGAAGTTCCGCTCGTCGCGCTCGTTGGTCGCGTTTGGCCGGCTGCTCGCCTGGTAGGTCCGTGACGCGGTAATGAAAGCGACCAGCTTCCGCACGTCGTACTTGTTCTCGACCGTGAATCGCGCCAGGGCGTCGAGCAGTTCGGGATTCGACGGTGGGTTCGTGGCGCGCACGTCGTCCACGGGCTCGACGATGCCGACGCCGAGCAGCCACGCCCAGACGCGGTTGCCGAGGTTGCGGGCGAAGTACGGGTTGTCCGGCCGCGTCATCCAGTCGGCGAGCGCCTCGCGGCGGTCACCGGGAAGCTCGGTCGCTGGCGGAGTTGAACCCAACGCATGAGCGAACACCGGCTGCCCGGTGCGCGGGTGCTTCAGCGTTGCGGCGGGGCCGGCGACGACGGCGCCGCCGCGGGCGCCCACGGGCGTGAAGTAGCCGACCATACCGGCGTAGTCGGCCTGTGTCCACCGGTCGAACGGGTGGTGGTGGCACTCGGCGCAGCCGATCCGCACGCCGAGGAGCACCTGCGCCAGGTTCGACGCCATCTCGCCTGGCTTCGTGACGACCTGATAGAAGTTGGCCGGCCCGACCTCGGCCAGCGGCCCCTCCGCGGTCACGAGTTCCCGCGCGAAACGGTCGAAGGGCACGTTCTCGGCCACGCCGCGGCGCACCCAGCCGTAGTAGGTGCGGGCGCGCTCGGGGCCGAGTGTCTGGCGGTCCACGCGGAGCAGGTCGGCCCAACGCATCGCCCACAGGTCGGCGAACTCGGGCGTCGTCAGCAGCTGCGCCACGAGCTTGGCCCGCTTGTCGGCGGTGGTGTTGTCGAGGAAGCGGCGGGCGGCGGCGGGCGTGGGGAGCGTGCCCGTCAGGTCGAGGTAGACGCGGCGGAGGAACTCAGCGTCGTCGCACACGGGGGAACCCGTGACGTTGAGCTTTGCGAGCCGGCGGTCCACGAGTTCGTCGATGGCGTTGAAGCGCGGAAGGTTCGTGGCGACGGGCGGGCCGGGGCGCGGCACCACGGCGCGGAACACGCCGACCTCGCCGAGGTAGCCGGCCATCACGGCGGCCTCGCCGGGCACGTCGAGCGTGGTGACACGGCCGTCGGCCGACACCACCGCGACCGCCTCGCGGTTCGATTGGTAGCGGGCGTGCCGCGTCACGTCCTTCTCGCCGCCGTCGGAGTAGCGGGCGATCACTTTGAGCTGCTGGTCGGCCTTCGGCCCCATAACGCGCTCGGCCGGCTCGACGCGGAGCCCGACCACGCGCGGGGCGTCGGCCGCGCCGAAGGGCATTCCCGCGGCGACCCAGCGCCGCAACGTCTGGTAGTCGTCGGAGCCGAAGGGGAGTTTGGTACCGCCGCCGTGGGCGGTGCGGCCGGAGCCCTTGCGCAGCAACAGACTTTCGTCGGGGCTGGACGGCATCAACCGGCGGCCGCGGGCCTCCTTCGTGAGCGAGGCGAAGTCGGCGTCGGGGTCGGAGCCGAGCACCGACAGTTTGAAGCCGCCCTGGCCGTCACTTTTACCGTGGCAGCCGGACGAGCTGCACCCGTAGCGGCCGAGGACGGGGAGTATGTCGTTCTCGAAGTGGAACGCGGGCGCGTCGGCGGGGTGGGCCGCGGACGGCAGCGCGAACAGCGCGAGGAGAGCGGCGAGCCGGGCGGTCACGGGCGGGTTCCGGGCGGGTCGGCGAGCCGGGAGGAACCCCGGCGCAGGCAGGATACCTACGCTTGTACCACGACCCGAGGACCGGGGCAAGCGCCGAACCGGCGGCGGCCCTGTTCTACACTGCGGGTACGCACCCCGGAGCCGCCGTGAAGGGAAACGTTCTCGCGCTCTTCGCTGTGACTGGGCTCGTCGCCGGGTTCTGGCGGCAGGGCGAGCGGGCCATCGCCGCCAACGGCCCCACCTTCGACGAGGTCGCGCACCTCGCCGCCGGCTTCGGATACTGGGTGGCCGGCGACTTCGCGCTGAACCCCGAACACCCGCCGCTGCTGAAACTGTGGTGGGCGCTGCCGCTGCTCGGCGGCGACGCCCCCGAGTTCCCCCGGCAGCTAGCCCGCGACACGAACGACCACTGGCAGGTGGCGCTGGCGTGGGGCTACGCGCCGGGCGTGACGTACCCTGACTTCCTGGCCGCGCCGCGAAGGATGAATCTCGCCCTCGGGGCCGGCGTGGCGCTGCTTGCCGGCTGGTGGGCGTACCGGCTGTGGGGCTCGTGGCTGGCCGGCGTCGCGGCCGTGGCGTTCGCCACCACCGACCCAACCCTCGTGTCGCTCGCGTGCGTCCTGAGCACCGACGTGGGGCTGACGTTCTTCGCGCTGCTGTCGGCGTACCTGCTGTGGGAGTACGCCGCGAAGCCGTCGCGCGGCCTGCTGATCGGCGCGGGGATGAGCCTGGGGCTGATGCTGGGGTCGAAGCTGTCCGCGCTGGGGATGGTGGGGGCGCTCGGGCTCGCGGGGGTGGTCGTGCTTCTGCGCGGCGGGCGGATGGCGCTGCCAAACGCGCCCGACACGGGGAAGCGCCTGGGCTCGGCTCTCGACCTGGCATTCCGGCTGGGGCTGATTGCGTTCGTCACGCTGGCGGCGACCTACGGCTTCGTTCACTTCGGCGAGTGGGGCCGCGGGCTGAAGTTCCAACTCACCCGGGCACAGCACGGCGACGGCGTCATGTTCCTGTGCGGCGAACTGTCTCGTACCGGGTGGCTGCACTACTTCCTCGTGGCGATGGCGCTGAAGCTGCCGCTCGGGCTGCTGCTCGGCAGCGCCGGCGGGCTCGCGTCCGGGGCGTGGCGGGCGACGTGGCTCGTGGTACCGCCCCTGGCGTTCGTCGCCGCCGCGTCGTGGTCGCGCGTCGATCTGGGCGTGCGGGTGGTGCTGCCGGCGATCCCGTTCCTGTACGTGATCGCCGGCCGGCTCGCGGCCGCGGGGAGGCTGAGGGAGTATCGGGTGGTGGCTGTGTTCCTCGCGTACCTGATGGCGTCCTCATCGGCGCGGTATGCGGCGCCGTACCAGCTAGCGTACTTCAACGAGCTGGCCGGCGGCCGCGGCACGAAGTACCTCGCCGACTCGAACGCAGACTGGGGGCAGGGGCTGCCGGCGCTGCGCGACTGGATGGCGGCGAACGGCGTCGAGGTGGTGCAGCTCGGCTACTTCGGCACCGACCGGCCGGAAGTGTACGGCATCCGCTACGAGGCGCTGCCGGGGTACGGCCGCGTCGGGCCGCCGAGCGCGGACGTGGTGCCGCCGGGGCGGCGGTTCGTGGTGGTGAGCGTGAACCACCTGCGCGGGCTGTACCTGCCTGACCCGGATACGTATGCGGCGCTGCGGGGGCGCACCCCGGTCGCGGTGCTGGCCGGGAGTCTGGTGGTGTTCGACGTGACAGACTGACCGCCGCTCGCGGCGTTGCACGAGGTGCAACGCCGCGAGCGGCGGGGCGGTCAGCGGCGGTTGAAGTTGTCCGGGTCGAACTCGTCCTTCGCCGGCACCACCGGGATCGGCGGCGGGGCGGTGCGGCCGAAGCCGGGGTTGTCGCTCGCCGGCGGGATCGGCGGGATGCTCCCCTCGGCCGGCGGGATCGCCGGCGGGGCCGGGACCGTCGGCACCGAGGCGGGCACGGTCGGCGGCAGCGGCAGCGTCGGCCGCACGTCCGCCACCGGCGCCGGCGGCAACACCGGGGCCGCGGCCGGCGGCGCGGCTGCGACCGGTGGGGCCAGCTCGCCCACCGACAAGAACGCCCACGCCTGCAAAATCCGGAACGCCGCCGCCTCGCGGTCGCCGAAGGCCGGCATCAACTGGCCGCCGTGCGCGGTGACCGCCTTCAGCAGCAGCGGGCTGGCGGCCGGCTCCGTCTTCTTCACCTGGGCCGCGGCCGCCCGCAGGTTCGCCCGCGTCGCCGCGGCGTTCACCTCGTTCGACGGCACCGCCGTCAGCTTGAACGCGCTCGTGTGCGTGGCGCTGGCGTGGCAGCTGGCGCACTGGTTCATCAGCACCGGCTGCACCCGCGGGCCGAACGCCACCGCCGCCTCCGGGGCCACATCCGGCTCGGGAACGGTCGTCACCGGCGGCGGCGGCACGGCGGGGAGGGTCGGGGCCGGCGCGGGCAGGGTCGGGGCCGGCGTCGGCGCGGGCGTTGTCACGCGGGTGGTGCCGTCGCCGGGGTACAGCTTGAGCGACTCCTCCAGCGTCCGCACCAGCGTCGCCGCGGTCCGGTTCGCGGGCTCCAGGCGAACCGCTTCCTTCGCCTCAGTCAGGGCGTTCTCGCGCATCCCGTTGTACATGCACCAGCGGGCCAGCCGCAGCCGGGCCGCGGGGTCGTCGGCCTTGGTGTCCTTCAGCGTCAGGCGGTACGCCTCGTCCTTGCTCCCGGCGACGTACTTCACCTGCTCCGTCGTGAACTTCTGGTCCACCGACGCCCGCCGCACGATCACCTTCCCCTCCGCCCGGCTGACGTGGCCCTCCACGATCTTGCCGTCCTGCAGCACGACCACGCCCCCGTTCGTCGGCGGCATCGTGGGCGTGACGGCGAGCGGCGGCGGGAGCGGCTGCGCGACCGGCGGCGGCACCTTCGGCAGTGCGGCCGGCGGCGGAAGCGGCGCGGGTTGCGTCACCGGCGGCGGCACCTTCGGCAGCGCGGCGGGCGGCGGGAGCGGCGCGGGCTGGGCGACCGGCGCCGGCACGGCGGGAAGCGGGAGCACCGGCGGCGGCACCGCGGGTAGTTTCGTCGGCTCGGCCTTGGCCGCGGGCACGATCGGCATCGGCACCGGCAGCGGCGCCGGGGCGACCACCGGCAGCGGCGGCAGTTCCACCTTCGCCGGCGGCACGGCCGGGAGCGCCGGCGGCGGCACCATGTCGGCCGGGGCCGGCGCCGGCAGGCGCACGCCGGGGTCGAGCACGATCGGCGGCAGTGCCGGCCGGTCGGGGGCGGGTTGCGTGTACGCCGCCCCGACCGCCGCGAGCACGGCCGCGGCGGCGGCTAGGCCGAGTGTGGTTTTCATAGTGCCGCCCCGATAACGACTCCCGGGCCGGAGTCAACCCAACTTTTCACTCAGGCCGAGATTGTTGTTTCCGGCGACGCCCCCACCGGGTCGCGGAAACATGTCACGCGGTTAGATCGACTCGCGTCGGAGGCTCGGCCGGTTCCCGCGCCCTACCCCGGCTCTCCGAACGCTGCTACGATACCCCCATCATGCCGACGCCGACCGCGCTCATCCGCAACTTCTGCATCATCGCCCACATCGACCACGGGAAATCGACCCTGGCCGATCAATTTTTGCTCAAAACCGGGGCCGTCTCCGAGCGCGACATCAAGGCCCAGACGCTCGACAGCATGGACCTGGAACGCGAGCGCGGCATCACCATCCGCATGCACCCGGTCACGATTTATCACGAGCACAACGGCAAGAAGTACGAGCTGAACCTCATCGACACCCCCGGCCACGTCGATTTCAACTACGAGGTGTCGCGCAGCCTCGCCGCCTGCGAGGGGGCCATCCTCCTGGCCGACGCCTTCCAGGGGGTGCAGGCCCAGACCGTCGCCAACGGCTTCCTGGCGATGGACGCGCAGCTCAAAATCATCCCCACGCTGAACAAGATCGATCTGCCGCACGCCCGGCCTGACTTCGTCATCGGCGAGATGGAACAGGCGCTGATGGTGGACCCCGACGAGGTCATGCGCGTCAGCGGCAAGACCGGCGTCGGCGTCGATGACCTCATGACGGCGATTATCGACCGCGTGCCGGCCCCGAACGGCGACCCGGCGGCGCCGCTGAAGGCGCTCATCTACAACAGCCACTTCGACACCTACAAGGGCGTCGTCGTCTACGTCCGCATGATGGACGGCAACCTGAAGATCGGCCAGCGCGTCAAGCTGATGCGCACCGGCCGCGAGTACGTCGTCACCGACATGGGCCAGTTCCGCCCGGAGATGACGAAGATCGACGAGATCGGCGCCGGCATGGTCGGCTACTTCACGGCGAACATCAAGAACATCGACAACGTCAACATCGGCGACACGGTGACGGACGCCCTCCACCCCACGGCCGAGCCGCTGCCGGGGTACAAGGAGCCGAAGCCGATGGTGTACTCGGGCCTGTTCCCGGTCAACAACAACGAGTTCGAGGACCTGCGCGAGGCGCTCGGCAAGCTGAAGCTGAACGACTCGTCGTTCACGTTCCAGCCGGAAGTGTCCGACGGCCTCGGGTTCGGCTTCCGCTGCGGCTTCCTGGGGATGCTCCACCGCGAGATCATCCAGCAGCGCCTGGAGCGCGACAGCGAGCTGAACCTGGTGCAGACGGCGCCGAACGTGACGTTCGAGGTGCTGAAGCGCGACGGCTCGGTGGTGATCGTCCACGGCCCGCAGGACGTGCCCGACGCCGGGCTGATCGAGGAGTTCCGCGAGCCGATCGTCAAAATCAGCTTCCTCATCCCGGCCGGGAACATCGGCGACCTGATGGGGATGTGTACCGACCGCCGCGGCACGTTCGTCCGCACCGAGTACCTGAGCCAGCAGCGCGTCATCCTGGTGTACGAGATGCCGCTCGCGGAGGTCATCTACGACCTGTACGACAAGCTGAAGTCCGTCACGCACGGCTACGGCACGATGGACTACGAGGTGCTCGGCTTCCGCGCCGCGGACCTGGTGAAGATGGACATTCTCGTCCACGGCCAGAAGGTGGACGCGCTCTCCGTCGTGGTACACCGGTCGAGCGCCGAGCGGCGCGGGCGGATGATCCTGAAGAAGCTGCGGGAGGAGATCGACCGGCACCTGTTCGAGGTGGCCCTGCAGGCGGCGATCGGGTCGCGGGTGGTGGCGCGCGAGAACATCGCGGCGATGCGGAAGAACGTGACCGCGAAGTGCTACGGCGGCGACATCACCCGCAAGCGGAAGCTGTGGGCGAAGCAGGCCGAGGGGAAGAAGCGGATGAAGCAGATCGGCCAGGTGGAGGTGCCGCAGGAGGCCTTCCTGGCGGTGCTGGAGCAGGACGAGTAGCTGGCGAGCCGACCGCCGTGAGGCGGCGGGTGGCTCGGGGTTTTCAGCCCGGGAGGGCGCCTTCGCTAGCCCGGGGCGGAAGCCCCGGGTGGGCGACGGGGTGGTTCAAGGGAGCCACGCAGTTCGATCACCCGGTACGCCGCCCCGGGCTAGCGAAGGCGCCCTCCCGGGCTGAAAACCCGAGCCGTAGCCCCGAGCCCGCCGCCGCATGACCGTCCCCCTCGAACTGCCGCCCGACGAGCCACCCACCCGCCGCCTTACGGCGGTCGGCTCGCCTTTCGGACCGCGCCGCCCCTCCCACCTGCGCGGCCTCGTCAACCTCGCCGCGCTGATTACCTGCGGGTTCGTCCTGTTCCGCGTCGTCGTCGCCGAACCCTTCGGCGTCCCCACCGGCAGCATGGCCCCCACCCTCATGGGGAACCACCGCCAGGCCGACTGCCCCCGCTGCGGCGCGCCCGTCCGCGTCGGGCTCCCCACCAACGGCGAGCGCGCCGGCCACAACGCCGACATCCCCTGCCCGAACTGCGGCAAGAAGCAGAACCTCGCCGACGCCCCCGCCGTCAACGGCGACCGCGTCCTCGTGGACAAGCTCGTCTACACGGTGCGCCGGCCGCGCCGCTGGGAGGTGGCCGTGTTCCGCTGCGCGGCCGACCAGTACAAGGCCTACGTGAAACGGATCCTCGGCCTGCCGGGCGAGGAGGTCACGATCCAGGACGGCGAGGTGTACGCCAACGGGACGCTGCTGCGGAAGGCGCTCGCCGAGGTCCACGAGACGCAGCTGCCGGTGTACGACCTGGCGTTCGCGCCGCCCGGCGGGTGGTCGCCGCGCTGGTACGTCTACCCGCCCGACCGCGACGGCCGCCTCCCGCCGAACGGCCCCCCCGCCGCCCCCGCCGACGCCGGCGTGCTGAACAACGGCCAGCTCATTCTCGACGCCGCCGCGTCGCCGCAGGCCGAGGTGCGGCTCGAGTACCGGCACGTCAACCTCGACAACCCCGACCCGAACGGCGACGTGATCACCTCCGACAACGGGTACGACGGCGGCACCCGCTCGCGGAGCAACGTCTACGCCGCGCACGACTTTTCCGCCCGCTGCGACGTCGTGGTGCAGGAGGCGCAGCCCGGCGCGACTCTGGCGCTGCGGCTGTTCGACGGCACCGACGCGGTGGCGGCGGAGCTGTCCGTCGGCCCGCGGGCGGAGGGGAAGGCGGCGCTGAGCCACGACAAGCTCGGCGGCCTGTCGGCGTCGCGCGGGGTGGGGCTGGAGCCGGGCAAGAGTTACGTCGTGGAGTTCGCCTTCGTGGACCGCCGCGCCACGCTGGCGGTCGACCGGCGGGTCGTGGTGCCGCCCGCGGACCTGCCGGCGGAGGCGAAGCGCGGCGAGGTGCGGCGGCCGTTCCAGCTGGGCGCGCGCGGGTGCAAGCTGGTGGTGACGCGGGTGCAGTTGTTCCGCGACATCCACTACACGAACGCCGGCCGCAACGGCACCCGCGTGCCGGCGCGGCTCGGGGCCGACGAGTTCTTCGTGCTCGGCGACAACAGCGGCAACTCCCAGGACAGCCGGGAGTGGCCGCGCCCGGGCGTGCCGGCGGGCGACTTTCTCGGTAAACCGATCCTGGTCCACCAGCCGCTGCGGCCCGGGCGGGTGACCGCCGGCGGCCAGGAGCGGGTGTTCCAGACGCTCGACTGGGCGCGGCTGCGGTGGCTGCACTGAGGCGGATGGTTTTGTAGGTCGGGTCGAGTCTTCGAGACCCGACGCGAGGCGCGAAGAGTAAGACCGAAACTCCTGCCAGGCGGCCGCCGCAGGAATACCTCCGTTCGCCGCTCGCCCGCCGCATCGGGTCTCGAAGACTCGACCCGACCTACGAAGGCCCGAGCCAAGCTCCCGCCCCCGCCGGCGAATACTTACGGTCCCCCGACCGTTCCCCCGCGAGACCGTGATGGCCACCGCCACCGCCGACCCGAAGTCGAAGACTCCGCCGCCGCCGCGGGACCACACGCGCGAGGCGGTCGAGACCATCGTCTTCGTCGTGGTGCTGGTGCTGCTCCTGAAGCTGTTCGTCACCGAGGCGTTCGTCATCCCCACCGGGTCGATGGCCGAGACGTTGTACGGCATCCAGAAGATCATCACCTGCGGCAAGTGCGGGCACGAGTTCCCGATGAACGCCCACGACGAGGTGCAGGGCCAGCAGGGGAGCGGCCGCAAGCTCGTCGCCGCCGGGTACTGCTGCCCGAACTGCCGCTACCACGGACGCGTCGCCGACCTGAAGCCCGTGCCCGAGCCGCGCACCGGCGACCGCGTGCTCGTGCTCAAGCCCATCTACCACTTCAACGGCACCGGCCGGCCCGCCCGCGGCGACGTGGTGGTGTTCAAGTTCCCCCGCGCCCCGCAGGAGAAGTGGGAGGCGGCCAACTACATCAAGCGGTGCATGGCGTTCGGCGGCGAGACCGTCGGCATCCACCGCGGCGACCTGTACGCCACCACCACTCTCACGTACCCGCCGGACGCGAAGGACAGCAGCGGCAACCCGCTGTACCCGCGGCCGGACGACCCCAACGACCTGTGGCGCGGCGGCGAGTCCACCCAGACCGCCGACTTCCGCTACCCGAACAACGAGCAGGCCGTCGAGTTCTTCGAGAAGAGCCGGCAGGCCGGGTTCGCGCCGGGCGTGGGCGGGTTCGAGATCCTGCGGCCGACCGAGGAGCAACTGCTGGCCCGCGCCCGCGTCGTGTGGGACAACGACCACCAGCCGCCGGACCTGGCCGGGAAGACGCCGCCGCGGTGGTTCACGCGCCCCGAGGCGACCGGCAAGTGGAACGGCGACAGCCCGAGCCAGCCGAAGGCGTTCGGCCACACCGCCGACACGCTGGACTTCATCCGCTACCAGCACCTCGTGTGGAAGCGCGAGAAGAAGAAGGACGACGCCGGCAAGGACCTCGGCGACTGGCAGCGGACCGGCGAGTACTGGACGTGGGGCGACTGGCGGCCGAACCAGACCGACCCGTTCGAGACGCTGACCGCCGGGCCGGTGGACAACTTCCTGGGGTACAACGACGGCCTGGACGTGGACCCGGCCACGAACCTGCCGCACGAGCGGCGCGGCAACCGGTCGGCGCAGGACACGACGTGGGTCGGCGACCTGATCCTGGAGTGCGAGGCCGACGTGCAGGCCGGCGCCGAGGTGGTGCTGGAGCTGAGCCGCGGCCAGTCGCGGTTCCAGGCCCGCTTCGCCGGCGGCGAGGTGGAACTCGTCTCGACCGGGCCGGCGGGCAAGTCGTTCGGCAAGCGGCCGACGAAGATCACGGGGCCGGGGAAGTACAAGCTGCGGTTCGCCAACGTGGACGCCCGGCTGTGGGTGTGGGTGGACGGCAGGCGGGTCGACTTCGGCACCGACGCCGACTACCTGCCGGCGAGCACGGTGGCCGCCGGGCAGGAGGACAAGGAGGGCTGGACGGAGGAGAACGACGTGGCGGCCCCGGCGAGCGTCGGCGCGAAGGGCGGCGTGACGGTGCGCGGGCTGAAGCTGATGCGGGACATCTACTACACGCGGTTCGGCGGCCACGCCAGCGGGGCGGACCTGTACTACGTGCAGCCGGGGCACTATCTGTGCCTGGGGGACAACAGCGCCCACAGCTCGGACAGCCGCTCGTGGGGCGTCGTCCCGGAACGACTGATGCTGGGCAAGGCGGTGTTCGTGTTCTGGCCGGCGTGGCCGCACAACCGCGTCGGGTTTATTCGGTAGGCGGGCGACATGCAGACCGGCGAGGTGCAGATTCGGGTGCGGTACGCCGAGACGGACCGCATGGGGCTCCTCCACCACGCGAACTACCTGGTCTACTTCGAGCAGGCCCGGACGGAGTTGCTCCGCGACGCCGGCAAGACGTACAAGGACCTGGAAGACGCCGGCTTCTTCCTGGTGGTGGCGAAGCTGGAGGTTCGCTACCGCCTGCCGGCGCACTACGACGACGTGCTGACGATCCGCACGACGGTGACGAAGGCCAGCCCGGTGCGGCTGGAGCACAAGTACGAGGTGGTGCGCGACGGCGCCGTGATCTGCGAGGCGACGAGCACGCTGGCGTGCGTCGGCCGCGACGGGCGCCTCCAGGCTCTCCCCGACTGGTTGACGGGTCCGTCGAACGCGGCTGGTTCCGCATGAAGGGGTGAAGGGGTGAAGGGGTGAAGGGGTGACGGACGGGTGGATTTCTCACCCCTTCACCCCTTCACCCCTTCACCCCTTCACCGCAACCCCCGGGGGCGCTGTGAGGCGGTTCTGGATCCACCACGTCCTGCCGGCGGCGTTCTGCGCCGTGCCGCCGCTGGCCGGGGCGCTCGTCTTCGCCGCCATCCCCGCCGACGCCCGCCGCGACTACCTCGCCCGCGCTCAAGAGTCCGGCATCGACTGGATCATCATCGCCCTCGGCCTCACGCTGCTCGTGGTCCAGCTGATCTTCGCCTGGCGGGCGCTCCGCTGGAGCCAGACCGCCGCCGACTTCGACCCCGCCGCCGACCGCTGGCTGAGCCACCTGGCGCAGGCCGCCGAGTGGTTCCCGCTGCTCGGCCTCATCGGCACCGTCGCCGCGATTTTGCAGACGTTCAGCTCGTTCACGCCCGGCTCGAACCCGACGCCGCAGGACATCATCCGCAAGTACGCCCCGGCCATCACCGCCACCGGCAGCGGGCTGTTCATGGCGCTGATGAACATCCTGCCGACGTGGGTCGTGGGCGTCGGCCGCGACCTCATCCGCGCCCTGGCCGGCTACCCGACGCCGCAGCCGCCGGCGGCGGAGGAGGTGGCGTGATCACCCCGCCGCGCCGGTCCGTCACCCGGTTCTTCATCCCGCTCATCGACGTGCTCATCCTGCTGTTCTGCATCTTCCTGTTGATGCCGTTCGTGAGCAGCCCCGCCGCCGACGACGACAGCAAGCCCGCGCCGAAGCCGCCGGAGCTGCCCACAGACGTGGCGGCGCTGCAGAAGCAGCTCGCGGCGACGCAGAAGGAGCGCGACGAGGCGCAGCGGCGGCTCGACCGGTTCCAGAAGGACCGCGGCGAGCGGCTCGTCGTTCGCGTGCTGGAGATCGACCCGGACACGGGTAAGCTGTACTACTACGCCCCCGGCCGGCAGGAGGTCGCCGGCCAGGCGCAGGCCGAGCAGCTGATCGCGTACCAGAAGCGGCTGGCCGGCGAGAAGGACACGTACTTCCTGATCATGTACCCGCGGCGGGCGTCGGGCTACCCCACCCGGGCGAACGTCGAGACGTACCGGGCGTGGTTCAAGGACGTGCCGTACGGGTTCGACATTCCGTGAGGCGCCAATGTTCGCGCTGACGCCGCTGTTCTTCGCCGGCGGGGGCAACTGGCTCGAGGAGTTCGCCCTCGGCTGCCTCGCCGTGGCCGGCGGGTACGTCGTCGGGTACGCCGGCGGCGGCGTCCTCGGCTGGGCCGCGGACAAGTGGGTGTTCAAGAAACCGTCGCCCGAGCCGGCCCGGAAGCTACTCCGGATCGTGTGCGGCATCGCGGTGGCCGTCCTCGTGTTCTGGCTCGCGTTCCACAACCGCGGCACCGGCGGCGGCAGCGGCGACGGCGTCGGGACGGGAAGCGGCTCGCCGGCGGACGCGACGGGGAAGGGCGACCCGCCGAAGGCCGAGGAGAAGCGGCCGCCGGTAAAGGTGGACCCGCCGAAGCCGGCCGAGGTGGACGCGAGCCTGCCGCAGGTGCGGGTGACGTTCCTCGGCGGCGACGCGGCACAGCCGGCCGGCGGGCGGTTCTACTACCTCGGCGACGAGCCGGCGCTGAAGACGTTCGACGAGGTGAAGGCGGCGGTCGAGGCGAAGAAGCGCGAGGCGGCGGGGCGCGAGGTGCTGCTGGTGGTGGTGTACCCGGCCGACCGCACCCGCGCCGCCGACGAGCGGAGCCGGACCGTGTCGCAGGTGACCGAGTGGGCCGAGCGCGCCGGCGTGCGGGTGGTGCTGGGGGCCGGGGCGAAGTAGAGAGAAGCAGAAGACGGATTAACCACAGAGTCACAGAGGGCACAGAGGAAAGACAGAAGACAGAGACGAAGCAGGGTTTGAAAACAAATTCTCGTCTTCACTCGGTTTTCTGTCTTCCCTCTGTGCCCTCTGTGACTCTGTGGTTAAATTCGGATTTGAAGGGCCACCCCATGCTCACCCCGCCGCAAATCCTCCTGTTCGGCCACCCCGGGTCCGGGAAGACGCACCTCCTCGGCGCCCTCCTCCGCGCCTCGCAGGCGCAGCCCGCCGTCCTCGGCGGCACCGTCGCCGACCTCACCGGCCACCTCGAACCCATCCGCGCCGCCGTCTACGCCGACGCCAACCTCAAGGCCGCGGGCACCGAGGTCAACACCTTCCGCGTCCAGTACCGCACCCCCGAGCCGACCGACTTCGTGCTGATCGACTGCGACGGCCGCGCGTCCACGGCGCTGCTGAAGGCCGCCGACGCGCTCGAGGCCCGCCGCGTCACCGGCACCGTCGCGCAGGCCGTGCTCGGCTCCGACCTGCTCGTGCTCGTCATCGACGCCACCCTGAACGACGACGACCGCGCGGAGCGGTTCGAGGACTTCCTCTTCTTCCTCGAACAGGTCCACGGCCGGCGCCTCCGCGACCGCGAGGTCGGCGGGCTGCCGGTGTTCGTCGTGCTCACGCGGTGCGACCTGCTGGCGAAGCCGACCGACACCACGGCGACGTGGGAGGCCGAGGTGCGCTGGCACCTGGCGAAGGTGCGGCGGCAGTTCGAGGAGTTCGTGGACGACCAGCTGCCGTTCGAGGGGCACGGCTCGTCGTACCTGCCGTTCGGCAGCGTGGACGTGGAGGACTACGCCACCGCCGTGCGCCGCCCGCCGCTGGCCGACGCCCCGAAGCCCGAGGCCGAGCCGTTCGGCGTCGCCGAGCTGTTCCACGACGCCTTCCGCGCCGCCGCCGCGCACCGGAGCCGGGCCCGCGCGTCCGACAAGCGCCTGCGGCACACCGTGTGGGCGGTCGCGGCCGGCGTGCTGGCGCTGCTCGCGGGGGCCGTCGCGGTCACGGTCTTCGCGCCGGCGACCGCCGACCCGCAGCTGCCCGAGCGCGTGCGGCTGTACGCCCGCGGCGAGCCCGCGGCGGCGGTGCGGCTCGCCGAGCCGACCGCGACGCGGAACAGGCGGCTGCTCGCGTCGTACCGCGCCGACCCGGGCTTCGCCGCGCTCCCGGCCGACCTGCGGGCGTTCGTCGAGGGCCGGCTGCGCGAGGCGGACGACTACCAGGCGTACCGCAAGAAGCTGACCGAGTCGCCGGCCCCGGCCGAGGCGCGGACGCTGGAGGAACTGGAGCGCATTCGCTCGAAGCTGGCCGGCGAACTGGCCCTGCCCGCGGAGTACACCTGGGGCGACACCGAGGCGGCGAAGCTGCGCGACAAGTGGCTCGCCGACGCGGCGGCGATCCGCGGCGCGGAGGCCGCGTGGCACGACTGGTACCGCGGCCTGCTGAACCAGGCCACGGCGCTGACGCTGACCGCGTCGTTCGCCGGCGACTGGCGCGACCGCGTGAACCGCCTCGCGGACGCCGGCACGCAGCCGCCGTTCAAGCCGGCGGACGTGCTGCCCGGGAGCGAGGCGCTGCCGGGCCGCGACGCGGTGACGTACCGGGTGCCGTTCGAGTACGACCGCGTGTACCAGGCCCGCCGCGACTGGGAGTACGCCCGCGGCCGGCTGCTCCACCTCCGCGACCTGGCCGACGCCCTCGCCCTCACGCCGTCGGCCGAGCGCCGCCCGCTGCTGATCCCGCCGCCGGGGAGCGGCCTCGACGCGACCGCGTTCCCCGCCGGGCAACTGGCCGAGCTGCGGACGCGCTTCCCGCGCGGCGGCGAACTCTACCCCGCGGACGTGAGCGGCTACCCCGAGTGGGAGCTGAGCGGCTTCCCCGACCCGGCGCGGTCGGTGCTGGCGGGCCGCGTGCGCGAGTCGTTCGCCAACGGCGCCGCGGCCGTGCGGCCGCTCGTGGCCGCGCGGCTGAACGGGAACGACACGCCCGACGGCTGGGGCCGCGTGGCCGAGAGCCTGGCGGCGCCGCCGCTCGCGGAGTGGGGCCGGCTGCTGCACGTGCTGGCGAAGCTGGAGGAGCGCGACGCCGGCGACCCGGTCGCGGGGCTGGCGGCGTTCCTGCGGGCGCCCGAGTTCGCCGTCGACCTGCGCGGTGCCGAGCTGACCATCCCGCTGGTACTGCGGAACCCGCCGCTGGCGCCAGCCGGCCCGCTGACGATCACGGTAACGCCGCGGGCCGGCGAGCCGGTGGTGCGGACGTACGCGCCGGTGGGCGAGCCGGTGCCGCGCGACCTGACGACGGCGTACACGTTCGGGGCCGCGACGCCATTCACGTACCGCCCCGGCGACGGGTTGAAGGCGGAGCTGCCGGTTCGGTCCGGCGGGCAGACGTTCACGCTGACGTGGGACGCGGGCGGCTCGCGGACGTTCCAGTTCGACCGGCTGGCGCGCGAGCCGCGGCTCGGCACCGAGCCGGCGACGGGCGTGCGGTTGGCGCCGGCGGCGGGGTCGGCGGTGCCGCGGGTGCCCGTGCTACTGCCGGACGTGGGGAGGTAGTAGGTTCTGCCGCTTGCGACGTCGCAAGCGCCGGAGTGATCCCCCTCCCACCCCGTGCCGGCGTTCTGGTATAACGTCTCCCACACACGCACCCCCGCGCACGGACCGCCGCCATGCACATCCGGGACATCTTCGCCCAGCACCGGACCACGTTCAGCTTCGAGTTCTTCCCGCCGAAGACCGACGAGGCCAGCGACGAACTGTTCCGCAGCATCACCACCCTGCAAGAGCTACAGCCGTCGTTCGTGTCGGTCACCTACGGGGCCGGCGGCTCCACCCGCGACCGCACCCACGACCTGGTCGTCCGCATCCAGAAGGAAACGAGCCTCACCGCGGTGTCGCACCTGACGTGCGTCTGCCACTCGCTCGACGAGATGACCGCGATCCTCGACCGCTACGCGGCCAGCGGCATCAAGAACGTGCTCGCCCTCGGCGGCGACCCGCCCAAGACGGTCGTGAACTACAAGCGCGAGAACGACGCCTTCCAGTACGCCGAGCAGCTGGTGAAGTTCATCCGCAGCCGGCCGAACGCGCCGGACCGGCGCGGGTTCGGGGTCGGCGTCGCCGGGTTCCCCGAGGGGCACCCCGGCTGCCCGAACCGGCTGAAGGAGATGGACTTCCTCAAGGCCAAGGTGGACGCCGGCGCCGACTACATCTGCACGCAGATGTTCTTCGACAACCACAGCTTCTACGACTTCCGCGAGCGCTGCGAGCTGGCCGGGATCACGGTGCCGATCATCGTCGGCATCATGCCGATCGGCACGAAGGCGGGGATGGTGCGGATGGCCGAGCTGGCGCTGGGGGTGACCATGCCGGCGAAGCTCCTCAAGGCCGTCGGCCGGTGCGCCGACGACGACGCGGTGGCCCGGGTGGGCGTGAGCTGGGCCACCGAGCAGTGCGCCGACCTGCTGCACAACGGCGTCCGCGGCATCCACTTCTACACGCTCAACAAGTCGGACGCGACGCGGCAGATCTACCAGAACCTCGGCGTCGCCGACTCGGCGGCGCTGCGGGCGGGGTAGTTCGACCACCCGAGCCGGCCCCGTCAGGGGTCGGAGCTCTTGCGCGGGTAAGAGCTCCGACCCCTGGCGGGGCCGGCTCAGGAGGTCAACGCAAGACACATCAGGAGCCCACCCATGCGCCTCGCCCCCGTTCTGCTCCTGCTCCTCGTCGCCATCCCCGGGGCGGCCCAACCGCCGGCGCCGCGGCCGGCCGTCGAGGCCGCCAACGGCATGGTCGTGTGCGTCTCGCCGCCCGCCGCGGACGTGGGCGTCGCGATCCTCAAGAAGGGCGGCAACGCCGTCGACGCCGCGGTCGCCGTCGCCTTCGCAATGGCCGTGACGTGGCCGGAAGCGGGGAACCTCGGCGGCGGCGGCTTCATGATGATCGCGCCGCCGGGCAAGAACCCCACCTGCGTCGAGTACCGCGAGACGGCCCCCGCCGCCGCCGGGCCGAAGCTGTTCTCCGACGGCAGCGTGAGCGCCTTCAGCCACAAGGCGTCCGGCGTCCCCGGCACCGTCCGCGGCCTCGGCCTCGCCCACAAGAAGTACGGCAAGCTGCCGTGGAAGGACGTGGTGATGCCGGCCGTGGAACTGGCCGAGAAGGGCTTCACCGTCACCGACGGCCTCTCGTGGAGCATCGGCTGGGTGCTAGCCAGCCCGACGACGACGAACGCCGAGTTCCACCGCGTCTACGACAAGCCGGGCGGCGGCTACTGGCGCTCCGGCGACACGATGAAGCTGCCGGACCTGGGCCGCACGCTGCGGCTGATCGCCGAGAAGGGGGCCGACGAGTTCTACACCGGCGACCCGGCCGACAAGCTCGCCGCCGAGATGAAGGCCGGCAACGGCATCATGACGAAGGACGACATCGCCGCGTACCAGCCCAAGGAGCGCACGCCGGTCACGACGAAGTTCCGCGGGTACGACGTGTACGGCCCGCCGCCGCCGTCGTCGGGCGGCGTCGGCATCTGCCTGATGCTCAACGTGCTGGAGAACTTCGACCTCAAGAAGCAGGGCCGGTGGTCGGCGGCGACGAACCACCAGATCATCGAGACGATGAAGCGGAGCTACGCCGACCGCGCCCGCCACCTCGGCGACCCCGACTTCACGACCATCCCGGCGCACCTGACGACGAAGGAGTACGCCAAGAAACTCGCCGCGGGCATCGACATGAAGGCCGCGACGCCGAGCGAGAAGGTGGCGCCCGAGATCCCGCTCAGCGGGGAAGGGGACAGCACCACGCACTTCAGCGTGATCGACAAGGACGGGCTCGCGGTCAGCAACACGTACACGCTGGAGCACTCGTTCGGCAGCCGCGTGGTCGTGAAGGGGAGCGGCTACGTCCTCAACAACGAGATGACCGACTTCAACCCGGTGCCCGGGGTGACGACGAAGGGCGGCCAGATCGGCACGCCGGCGAACCTCGTGGCCCCCGGCAAGCGGATGCTGAGCTCGCAGACGCCGGTGGTCGTGTTGAAGGACGGCAAGCCGGTGCTGCTGACCGGGAGCCCCGGCGGGCGGACCATCATCAACACGTCGCTGTGCGTGGTGCTGAACGTGCTGGAGTTCGACATGCCGGTGCAGGAGGCGGTGGACGCCCCGCGGTGGCACCACCAGTGGTTCCCGGACGTGGCGCGGTTCGAGGGGTTCTCGACGCACCCGGCCCTGGTGCAGGAGCTGACGAACCTGGGGCACCGCGTCAGCCCGGGGCGGCAGGGCGACGCGCACAGCATCCGCGTGGACCCGCACTCGGGCCGGTTCCTGGGCGCGGCCGACCGCCGCATCGAGGGCGCGGCGAAGGGGTACTGACCGGGCGCGTACAATACCCGGACCACGCGGAGGAGCGGCAATGCGGAGTGCGATCGTCCTGGCGGTGCTCGCCGGGCTGGCGGTCGGGTGCGGCGGGTCGCCGGCGCCCAGTTCCGGCCCGGGCACCCCGCCGACCCGGCGGTTCGACCGCGGCAACTTCGCCCCGCCGCCGGTCGAGCTGAACGAGGTGTCGGCCGACGAACTCGTCCGCGTGGTGACGGATCAGAAGGACAAGGTCGTGGTCGTGGACTTCTGGGCGACGTGGTGCGGGCCGTGCGTCAAGAAGTTTCCGCACCTCGTGGCGATGCACAAGAAGCACGCCGCCGACGGCCTGGTGTGCGTGTCCGTGGACATGGGGAAGCTCGGCACCCACGACCGGGCCGCCGCGCTCGAGTTCCTCACGAAGCAGGGCGCCACGTTCCCCAACGTCACGCTCCGCAACCCGGCCGACGACAGCAAGGCGATGGACAAGACGTTCGGCGAGGACACCCGGCTGTTGCCGTACCTGGTGATCTTCGACCGCGGCGGGCGGCGGGTGTGGGACTCGGCCGCGAACCCCGACGCCACGCCCGAGCAGGTCGAGGCGAAGGTCGCCGAGCTCCTCAAGAAGTAACCGGAGGCTGCGATGCGGACGTGGGTGCTTGCGGCGGTCGCGGCCGGGGTCGTGGTCGGGTGCAACCCCGCGCCGCCGCGGCCGGCGGCCGGCCCGGTCGAGGTGGCCGATGCCACCTTCGCAACCCTCGACGCCGCCATCAAGGCCCAAAAGGGGAAGGTCGTGCTGGTCGACTTCTGGGCCACGTGGTGCGGCCCGTGCCGCGACTCGTTCCCGGACTTCGTCGAGCTCCACCAGCGGTACGCCGACCGCGGGCTGGTGTGCGTGTCCGTCAGCCTCGACAAGGCTCGGGACGAGCTGGCCGTGATCGGCTTCCTCCGCGACCAGCGGGCCGCGTTCCCGAACTACCACTGGAAGAACTACAACGACGAGCGGGCCGACTTCGTCAAGCACTTCCGCTTCCGCGGCGGCATCCCGCACAAGGTCGCCTTCGACCGGGCCGGCGACCTCGTCTGGGACAGCGCCAGCCAGCACGTCTCCGACCGCGGCCTGGACGAGCTCGTCCGCCGGCTGCTCGACGCGGGCTGATTCAACGACGAAGCCCACCGGGGTTGCCGGTGGGCTCTCGGGCGACCTGCGTGGTACTCAGCTGCCGCTCGGCGGGGCGATGGCCGAGCCGACGAAGCTGAACGTGCTGTTGGCGTTGCTGCCGAGGGTGGTGACGGCGGCGATGCAGACCACGATGATGAGGGCCAGCATCACGGCGTACTCGACCGCGGTCGGGCCGTCTTCCTTCTTCAGGAACGAAACCAGGCTCTGGGTCACCTTGCGCATGTCACTCTCCGGCTGTTGGTCGCGGGGTCGGAACAGTGGCGGACGGTTGTCCGTTACCAGGATGTAGAACCGGCTCCGGGCTCGTGCGCCGCGGCGCGGCGTTTTTTTCCGGCAATGTCGCGGGCGCGGTGTCGGGAAGCTTGACAGCCGACGGACGCACGGCGGAGTACGGCCAGTAAATGCTCAACCCCTGCCGAGGTCGGCAGGGGTTGGCGTGAGGTCTCGACGTTCCGCCGGGCACTCAGCTGCCGCTGGTCGGCTTGATGGCCGAGCCGACGAAGCTGAACGTGCTGTTGGCGTTGCTGCCGAGGGTGGTGACGGCGGCGATGCAGACCACGATGATGAGGGCCAGCATGACGGCGTACTCGACCGCGGTCGGGCCGTCTTCCTTCTTCAGGAACGAAACCAGGCTCTTGGTCAGGCTCTTCATCTCGAACTCCTCGGGCTCAGGGACTCGGGTTGTCCGCTCGACCGGAGCGGTCTTGGTCTCGCGGGGACGACAACTACCTAGATCACCATTCGGAGCCGTGCAAAGCGCGCGTCGGGATTTTTCCGCGCGCCCCGCAGCCCTTATCGCACCGGCAAAACCGCTCAGCCCGTAGCCGCAACCCGGGGTTCCGGGGATAACAACTGTTCGGGTCCGGCGCGCCCCCCGGCGCGGGACCGTTCTCCGGGTGAAAGGGACGACGACATGGCCGAGGCGTTCGAGCGGAAGAGCCTGACCACCACCGGCGGCGACCGCCGGGCGCCCAACCGGGCCATGCTCCGCGGCGTCGGCTTCCAGGACGACGACTTCGACAAGCCGATGGTCGGCGTCGCCTCGCTCTTCAGCGACATCACCCCGTGCAACGCCCACCTCGACCGCCTCGCCCTCAAGGGCCGCGAGGGCGTCCGCGCCGCCGGCGGCGTGCCGCAGACGTTCGGCGCCCCCACCGTGTCCGACGGCATCAGCATGGGCCACCTCGGCATGCGCTACTCGCTGGTGAGCCGCGAGGTGATCGCCGACAGCATCGAGACCGTGTGCGGGGCCATGAACCACGACGGCCTGCTGGCCTTCGGCGGGTGCGACAAGAACATGCCCGGCTGCGTCATGGCGATGGCCCGGCTGAACATCCCGAGCGTGTTCGTGTACGGCGGCAGCATCCTGCCCGGCGTCGGGCCGCACGGCGAGGACGTGGACATCGTGTCCATCTTCGAGGCGGTGGGGAAGCGGCAGTCGAACAAGATCGACGCCGCGGAGTTGAAGAAGGTGGAGTGCGAGAGCTGCCCAGGCCACGGCAGCTGCGGCGGCATGTACACCGCGAACACGATGGCCAGTGCGATCGAGGCGCTGGGCCTGTGCCTCCCCTACGGCGCCAGCACGCCGGCCGTGAGCGCCGGCAAGGAGCGCGAGGCGTTCGCCGCCGGCCGGGCGCTCGTGGGCTGCATCGCCAACAACCTGCGGCCGCGCGACCTGATCACCCGCAAGAGCCTGGAGAACGCCTACTCGCTGGTGCTGTCGCTCGGCGGCAGCACGAACGCCGTGCTCCACCTGATGGCCATCGCCCGCGAGGCCGGGGTTGACTGGACGCTCGCCGACTTCGACCGCATCGGCGCGAAGGTGCCGCACCTGGCCGACCTGAAGCCGGGCGGCAAGTACGTGATGCACGACCTGTACAAGGCCGGCGGCACCCCGGCGGTGATGCGGGCGCTGCTCGACGCCGGCTACCTCCACGGCGACTGCCCGACGGTCACGGGGAAGACTATCGCCGAGAACCTGGCCGACGTCCGGAGCGTGTACGCCACGAAGCAGACCGTCGTGAAGCCGCTGAACGAGCCGATGTTCGACCACGGCATCATCGTGGTGCTGCACGGCAACCTGGCGCCGGAGGGGGCCGTGGCGAAGGTGGCGGGTCTGAAGCAGCGGAGCATCACGGGGCCGGCCAAGGTGTTCGACGGCGAGGAGGCGTGCTTCCAGGCGATTTCCGCGCGGAAGATCGTGGCCGGCGACGTGGTGGTGATCCGCGGCGAGGGGCCGGTCGGCGGCCCGGGGATGCGCGAGATGCTGAGCATCACCGGCGCCCTGATGGGGCAGGACCTGGGCGAGGTGGTGGGCCTCATCACCGACGGCCGCTTCAGCGGCGGCACGCACGGCCTGGTGGTGGGCCACGTATCGCCGGAGGCGTGGGTGGGCGGCCCGCTCGCGCTGGTGAAGGACGGCGACAGCATCACCATCGACGCCGACGCGAAGGTGCTGACGCTGAACGTGCCGGACGCGGAGCTGAAGACGCGCCGGGCCGCCTGGGTGAAGCCGCCGCTGCGCGTCGAGCGCGGCGTGCTGGCGAAGTACGCGAAACTGGTGCATTCGGCGTCCGAGGGGGCCGTGACGGGTTGATGGTTTCCGCCGCCCTCCCCAGCCCAGCCCGGGCCGCCGATGCTCACCCGCGCCCCCACCCTCGACCACCTGTACCGCCTGTTCCCCGACTCGCCCGACCGCCCCGCGGCCGAGGTGATCGACGCCGCGGACGTGCCCGAGCCGTACCACCGGCTCCTCGTCCACACAGACCACATGACGGTGACGGTGGAAGAGTTCTACGGCGGCCCCGTGGACGTGCGCGTCCTCGCCTGCCGTCGCGACGGCGACGAGTACGCCCGCAAGATTCTCCTCGCCCTCCGCGACGGCGGCCGGGTCGTGCAGTTCGGCCTCGTCCGCATCGACCTGGGCGTGTGCCCCCCGCCGGTCCGCGACGCCATCGTGGAGGGCAAGACGCCGCTGGGCCGGGTGTTGATCGAGCACGACATGCTGCGGCGGATCGAGTCGGCGGGGTACCTGCGGGTGCGGCTGTCGGCCGGCATGGCCGGCTGGTTCGCGGTCCCGCCCGGGACCGTGACGTTCGGCCGCCTCGGCGTCATCTACACCGGCGACCGCCCGGCCGTCGAGGTACTGGAGATCCTGGCGCCGGTGCCGAAGGGATGAGGGAGGAGGGAGCAGGGATGAACGGAAAAGCCTGACGTTCGTCCCTCCTCCGTCATCCCTCATCCCTTCCGGTAGAATGCCTCCATGGACCTCCCCGTCGGCCGCGGCACCTGGACGATCGACCTCCCCGCCGGCAAGCTCGTCGCCGTCCGCCCTGCCGCGGTCCCGTCGGTACCGACCGCCGGGCCGCGCGAGCTCGTCCGCGCCGCGCTCGAAGCCCCGTTCGGGTTCGAGCCGCTCCGCCGCGCCCTCACCCCCGACGACCGCGTCGCCGTCGCCTTCGACCCGGCCCTGCCCGCCGCCGCCGACCTGCTCGCCGGCGTGCTGGATCATCTGCGCACCGCCGGCATCGAGCCCGCGGCCGTCACCGTGATTTCGCCGCCGGGCGCGCCGCAGGGGTGGATCGACGACCTGCCGGACGAGTACGCCGACGTGACCGCCGAGACGCACGACCCGACCGACGAGAAGCGGCGCGCGTACCTCGCCACCACCCGCGGCGGCCGGCGCGTGTACCTGAATCGCACGCTGGTCGAGGCCGACGCGCCGATCGTCCTCACGGGCCGCGGGTACGACCCGCTCACCGGCTACGCCGGGGCCGAGGCGGCGGTCTTCCCCGGGCTGTCGGGCGAAGTCGTGGAAGCGGGCGAGCTGGAGCCGAAGGCCGCCCCCGAGCCCGAGCCGACCGGCCTGCGGGCGGAAGCGGCCGAGATCGCGTGGCTACTCGGGACGCCGTTCCTCGTGCAGGTCATCGAAGGGGCCGGCGACGCCGTTCAGGAGGTCGTCGCGGGGCTGCTCGACAGTTCCGCCGAGGGCGTGCGCCGGCAGGACGCCCGCTGGCGCGGGACCGTCCCCGAGCGCGTCGGCGCCGTGATCGCGGCCGTGTCCGGCAGCCCCGAGCGCGTCAGCTTCCTGGACCTGGCGAAGGCCGCGGCGTGCGCCGCGCGGGTCGTCTCGAAGGGCGGCCGCGTCGCCGTGCTGAGCGACGCGGCGCCGGCGCTCGGCGAGGGGGCGGCGCTGCTGCGGTCGCTCGACGGCCCCGAGGGCGCCGCGAAGAAGCTGGCGCGGCTGAACCCGCCGGACCGCGTGGCGTGTACCCTGTGGGCGTGGGCGGCCCGGCGGGCGAGTCTGTTCCTGGCCAGCGGCCTGCCCGACGACGTGGTCGAGGCGCTGTTCGCCACGCCGCTCCGCACGCCCGCCGAGGCGGCGCGGCTGGCCGCCGGCGCCGACACCGTCGCGGTCATCGCCGACGCGCACAAGGCGATGGTGACAGTGGGCTGACACACGGAACCCGACATGACCCCCGACTACGCCGCCGCCGTCGCCACCGCCGCGCTGTTCGACCGCTCCGCGACAGGCAAGGTCGTCGCGAGCGGCGACGACGCGCCGATGTTCCTCGGCAACCTGTCCACGAACGACATCAAAAACCTGCCGCTCGGCGGCGGGTGCGAGGCGTACTTCTGCGACCCGCGGGCGAAGGTGCAGTTCGCCGCGTGGATTTACCACGTCCGCCTCGGCGGCGGCCACGCCCTGTGGGTCGAGACGACTCCCGGCCGCGGCGCCGAGCTGCTGAAGTACCTCGACCGCTACCTCATTTCGGAGCGCGTCGAGCTGGCCGACCGCACCGCCGACTTCGCGCAATTTCACCTCGCCGGCCCCGCCGCGAAGGCGGTGCTGGAGAAGGCACTGGCCGACGCCGTGCCCGACCTGCCCGAGTTCGCCCACCTGGAGCGGACGTTCGGCGACGTGACCGCCAGCGTCCGCCGCCGCGACCCGCTCGGCCTCCCCGGCTACGACATCGTCTGCCTCGCCGGCAAGGCCGAGGGGTTGCGCGGCGTGCTGGAGGCGGCGGGGGCCGTGCCCGGGACGGCGGAGACGTTCGAGGTGCTGCGGATCGAGGCAGGGACGCCGGTGTTCGGCCCGGACATCGACGCCACGCGGTTCGTGATGGAGGTCGGCAACGCGGCCCGCGCCGTGAGCTACGCGAAGGGCTGCTTCCTCGGGCAGGAGCCGATCGTGATGGCCCGCGACCGGGCCGGCCACGTCAACCGGGCGTTTTCGGCCGTCAAAGTGCTCGACGGCGGCCCGCTGCCGGCGGGGACGAAGATCCTGCGCGACGGGCAGGAGGTCGGCGTCGTGACGTCGAGCTGTCACTCGCCGCGGCTCGGGGCGGCGGTGGCGCTGTGCTACCTGAAGTGGAAGCACCAGGACGCCGGCACCGTGATGGAGGCCGACGGCCGCCCCGTCGAGGTGCTGGGGCTGCCGCCGGTGAAGTAGTGCACCGCCGCGAGCGGCGTCACACGATCTGCCGCATGTCCTTCGGCCGGTTCTTCGCGTCCACGAGCACGACCAGCGGCTCGTGCGCCCGCGCCTCCTGGTCCTCCAGCACCGCGTAGGTGGCGATGATGACCACGTCGCCGGGGCGGACGAGGTGCGCCCCGGCGCCGTTCACCTGCACCACGCCGCTGCCGCGCTCGCCGCGCAGCGCGTACGTCACGAGCCGCGCGCCGTTGGTCACGTCCCACACGTGGACCTGCTCGTTCGGGAAGATGTCGGCCGCGTCCAGCAGGTCGGCGTCGAGCGTGATGCTCCCCTCGTAGTGGAGGTCGGCCGCGGTCACGGTCGCCCGGTGGAGCTTCGACTTCATCATCACCCGCTGCATGCCGGCGTCCTCGTCGGGGGTCGTCCCTATTCTACTCTTGGGCCGCCCGTTGGAGCGGGCGGCACCGCCCTCCCCGGAGCCACCTTCCATGCGCCACCTGCTCGTCGCCCTCGCCGCCGCCGCCGGCACCGCGTCCGCCCAGTCGCCCGGCGGCTTCGCCCCGATCTTCAACGGCAAGGACCTGACCGGCTGGAAGGCCACCGGCAAGGCCGACGCCTGGGCCGTCGAGGGCGGCAACATCGTGTGCAAGAGCGGGGGCGGCGGCTACCTCCTCACCGACAAGGAGTACGGCGACTTCGAGCTGAAGTTCAGCTACCGGTGGTCGAAGGAGGGCGGCAACAGCGGCATCGCGCTCCGCACGCCGGCGAAGGGCGATCCCGCCTACGTCGGCATGGAGATCCAGCTCATCGACGACGAGGGCTGGGAGAAGGTGTACAAGTCGAAGCTCGCCCCGTACCAGCACACCGGATCCGTCTACGACGTGCAGCCGGCCAAGCAGCAGGCGAACAACCCGATCGGCGAGTGGAACCACGTCCGCGTGGTGTGCAAGGGGCGCGACGTGCTGGTCGAGCAGAACGGCAAGGAGCTCGTGAAGGCGAACCTGGACGACCACAAGGACCGCGCCGAGAAGAACCACCCCGGCCTGAAGCGGGCCAAGGGGCACCTCGGGTTCCAGAGCTACAACATCAAGGTCGAGTTCAAGGACGTGGTGGTTAAAGAATTAGGTGATTAGCAAAATTCTAGGGCACAGTTTGGGTCGGAATGGTGGGCCGGATCATGCGGTCGTACAGGAGGTCCATCAGATGTTCCCCGCGGTGGTTGTACCGGAACTCGTACTCGGCCAGGTACAGCGGGAAGTTCCCCGAGTCCACCCCGTGGACGTGCCGGTACAGCCGCTTGGCGAAACTCCAGAACCCCTCGATCCCGTTGATGTGCGCCCGCCCCACGGCGAACGCCTCCTGGTGGTTGACCGGGACGTGCTTGCCGTGCCGCTGGACATCGTTGTAGCTGGTGAACTCGTCGGTGTAGAACACCGACCCCTTGACCGTGGCCGCCTCGATCTTGGCCATCAGGGTCTCCTTCTTGCAGTCCGGGACGGCCACCGTGTACACCCGCCCGGCCCGCTCCAGGATGCCGAACACCGCGACCTTCCCGCCCGCCCCGCGGCCCCGCTTCCCCTTCCGCTTGCCCCCGAAGTACGACTCGTCGGCCAGCTCGCCGAGCAGCGGTCGCTTCTCGTCGTCGGTCACGGCCTGGAGGGTGAGGCGGAACCGGGTGTACGCGGCGTAGGCCGTCGGGTAGCTGCACCGGACCACCCGGGCGGCGTGGTGGGCGGTCGTGCGGAGGGCGAACGGACAACTCCCACTCCGCCTTGCGCCGGTGGTAGCTCCACTTGGCCCGACACCCGGGGCACTGCCGCTGCCGCCCGGAGCTCCCGTGGGTGGCCCGGTGGCACCACCAACAAAGCTGACCGATCAGATGCCGTTCGTACTCTTCGAGGGTCATGGCAGCAGCCTATCTGCTGCCCTAGAATTTTGCTAATCACCAAGAATTAAACTGACCTGCGGCCGCGCGGCCGTTCGGGGCGCATTCATGGCTATGACCTCGTGCCCGGCGTGCCGCCGTGCGGTGTCCGACATGGCCGCCGCCTGTCCGGGCTGCGGCCACCCCGTCCGTCCGCCCGAACCCACCCGACGCCCGCCGCCGGACCGCCGCGAGTATCCGACGCGGCGGCCGGCCCCCGTGCCGCAGACCCGTTCGGTTCTCGGCTGCCTCCTCCTGATCGGGTGCCTGTTCGTCGCCTCCCTCGTCGCGGTCGTACTCGCCGCCGTCGTGACGAAGCCGAGTGAGGCGGCGATGCACCGGGAAGTCGTCGGTGACCGCCCCGAGGCGGTGTTGTTCGCCGGCGTCGCCGAGGCCGCCGGGCTCGTGACCGTCACGTACCCCGATTACGTCGTTTACCGCACCATGCAGGTGAAAGTGGCGGGGATGCCGCCGCGGACCGTCGCGGTCGGCTTTTTCGGTCAGGTCGTGCGCGTCGACGAGCAGCGTCCGGTCGGCCCGCCGCCCGGGGGGCCACGTCCGGCGCCGGCGGGAGCACCGCCACCGCCGGGGCCGCTCACGAAGGTGCCGGACGTGAAGCCGGCCGAACCCGCGCACTGGGTGTCCGGCGGGCTGACGCCGTTCGCTTTGTCCAAGGGGTACTACGTCGTCCTCGACAACACGACCGCGGTGCCGCTCGAAGACGTGACCGTCGAGTACAGCGCGCCCGACGGTCGTACCCGTGTGCAGGCCGTCGGCAGCCTCCGCCCCGGTGAGCAGAGACGCGTCGATCCGTCGCCGTGGGTGATCGAGCCGGGACAGTCGTTCCTCGTCCGCGCACGCGGGCGGGACGGCATCCGATTCCCGGTGAACCTGCCGAAGAAGTGACGCGGCGGCCTACCGCATGGCGGTGACCACCGCCGCGGTCGCGGCGGCGGCGGCCGCCGCCGCGCACACCACGACCCACACCAGCAGCGGGAAGCCCTTCCGCTCCCGCGGGCGGCGCGGCGGCCCCGGCGTGTCGCCGAGCGTGTCGTTCGCCTGCGCCGCCGTCTCCGCCGACGGATCGACCCGGCGCATCCCGGAGCCGGTGCCGATCGCGCTCGACCCCGGGTCGCTCGGCCGTCGCGCCAGACCGGTGCCGCTCCGCATCGCGATCGTCAGGATCTGCGACGTACTGCCCGACGCCCGCACGGGGCCGGGCGCGCTGGCGGCGCGAGACACCTGCACCCGCCCCGGCAACTGCGGCATCCACTCGTCCGGCGGCGCCGCCACGTCGGCGTCGTCCCACGGCGCCAGCGCCTCGAACGCCTCCGCCGGCGACCGGTAGCGGTCCTCCGGCCGCTTCTGCAGCAGCGTGTGAACCACGTCCGCCAGCCCCGCCGGCACCTCCGGCCGGAACCGGTCCACCGGCACCGGCTCCTTGATCTGCTGCCACACCAGCTTCTGCGCCGTCCGCCCGTCGGGGAACAGCGTCCGCCCCGCCAGCAGGAAGTACAGCGTCGCGCCGAGCGAGTACAGGTCGGCCCGGATGTCCACGTTCGAGCTATCCACCGCCTGCTCGGGGGCCACGTAGTCGGCGGTGCCGAGGATGGTACGGTTGTCGAGCTTGCACGTCAGCCCGCCGGGGACGTCGGCCTGCGACCGCACCAGCCCCAGGTCGAGAATCTTCACCACGCCGGTGCGGTCCAGCAGCAGGTTCGCCGGCTTGATGTCGCGGTGGACGAAGCCGAGGTCGTGGGCGTGCTGGAGGCCGTACAGCACCTGCCGGGCGTAGTGGCACGCGGCCGTCACGTCGAGCGGGCCGGTCCGCGCCACCAGCGCCTGCAGACTGATCCCCTCCACGTACTCCATCACGAGGTAGAGCAGCCGGCCTTCCTGGCACAGGTCGAAGACGCGGACGACGTTCGGGTGGTCGAGCGTGGCGGCGGCGCGGGCCTCGCGCAGGAACCGCTCGCGGGCCACCGCGTCGTCGGCGGCGAACACCGGCAGCACCTTGAGGGCGACGAGCCGCCGCATCGAGGCGTGCTCGGCGAGGTACACCTGGCCCATGCCGCCGGTGCCGAGCTGGTCGAGGATGAGGTAGCTGCCGATCTGGAAGCCCTTGTACTTCCCGGCGGCGAGCTTGTCGGCGTGGAACCGCGTGATCATGCCGGCATCGACCATGCGGTCGAGGAGGGCGGCGGGCGTGGCGGGCGACTGGCCGGACGCGGCGAGGCCGGCAACGAAGCCGTCGAGCCGGTCGGGCGGCACGAGGCCGCTGCGGCGGAGGCGGTCCACGAGTTCGGGGACGGACGCGGGTGCCGGCATCGGGCCTTCCGGCTGGGGGCGACGGTGCGGGTCGGGCAAACTGTGACGGCGCGAATTCTTCTGGTAGCTTAGAACACGAGTTGGGGCTGGTGGGGGAAAATGACCACGCCCTCGACGGTGCACCCGCTCCGTGGCATTGTGCTGGCGAGCTCAGCTTCTCTCACGCGGTCTCCCGGCGAGGCCGGACGCCCCCCGGATCGCACTCGGCGGGATGCGGCCGGCGGGCACCTTCGTAGTTGAGGACGCGAGGCACGGCTGCGGCGTGTGGCCGATCGACGGGCGGGGGGCAGACGGAGAGACTGAGGATGAATCGCCGCGGCTTCACGCTGGTAGAGTTCCTTATCGCCCTCGCGATCCTCGCCATTCTCGTCGGCCTTCTCATCCCGGCTGTTCAGCGCGTTCGGGCGGCCGCGGTTCAGGCACGATGCACCAACCAACTGCGGCAAATTTCTCTCGCCCTCCATCACGCTTCGACCGTCCATGACGGGCGACTCCCCCGCGCGGACGGCCGCCCGGACAGGCAAGGTTCTACGGAGCCCTCGGTGTTCTTCTGGCTCCTGCCGCATCTGGCGGTCGGTCCGGTCAACCCGGACTCGTTCGGGGACCGAGTGCCGTTCCTCAGTTGTCCGCTCGACCCGACGCTCGTGGCGATGGCGGAGCCGGGTCGTCAAGTGTCCAGCTACGCCGGCAACGCGCACGTGTTCCAAGGGGTCCCGTACCTCGACCGGTCGATCCCCGACGGCCTGTCGAACACGATCTTCTTCGCCGAACACCACGCTTACGAATGCGGGCGCAGCGAGTCGCAGTTC
The DNA here is from genome assembly GCA_046350095.1 of Gemmataceae bacterium. Classification (GTDB taxonomy): domain Bacteria; phylum Planctomycetota; class Planctomycetia; order Gemmatales; family Gemmataceae; genus Urbifossiella. Next base: position 78,638 of record JAXMBA010000003.1, on the reverse strand, counting down.
TGGCACATGTGGCCGTCGGCGGACCTCGCCCCTCGCCGTCGGGCTACCTTCGCCGACCGTGGGCCGATCGACTTGGCCGAGAAGTCGCCTTCGGACGTGTACCCGGTGCCGGACGTGACCACACCGGGGCGGACGGTGGCGAGCCGGCGCGGGCGGACGTTTCAGGTCCGGCCACCGGCCCCATACACCCTGAACTGCGACCCCCGCATCCCGCAGACCGGCCACCCGACGGCGATGCCCGTCGGGCTCGGCGACGGCTCGGTGCGACTCCTCCGCGCCAACACCGACGAAGCCGTGTTCTGGGGAGCCGTCACCCCAGCCGGCGGCGAAGTCCTCGCCGACTGGTAGCGCCACTAACCCACGAACACGCCGCCCGGCAGCGCCCCGCCGCCGAACACGACCAGGTCCTGGAACGTCGCCGGCTCGCTGGAGGCGGTCACGTTCTTGCCGAGGTACGCCAGGACGTTCGCCGGGCTCCCCGCGCCGCTGCCCGCCAGCACGTCCGCCTTGTGGTCGCCGTCCAGGTCGGCCACGGCCACCCGCGCGCCGCCGCGGTCGGCGGTGTTGTTCGCCACGAAGAAGTTCAGCACCGGCGCCGCCTGCGCCCCGCCCACGTTGCCGGCGCTCACCAGCGCGCCGCTCAGCACGAACACCCGCGGGGCGCCGCCGGGGCCGCCGCCGAACGCCAGCTCGGCGAACCCGTCGCCGTCCACGTCGCCGGCGGCCACGAACGCCCCGTTGCGGAGGTTCACGGCGTCGGTGCCGGGGAAGGCGAAGAAGTCGCCCACGACCCGGGTCGGGGTGCCGAACACGGTGCCGCCGTCGAACAGGGCGACCCGCGGCCCGCCGCCGAAGCCGGCCGCCACCGCCAGGTCGGGGATGCCGTCGCCGTCCACGTCGCCGGCCGCGGCGCGGGCGCCGCCGCGGAAGTCGGGGTCGTCGATGCCGAAGAAGTTGGCCTTCGTGGTGGTGGTGCCGTCGGCGTTGCGGGTGAAGATGCTCACCCGCGGGCCGCCGCCCTCGTCCGGGGTCACGATGAACTCGGCCTTGCCGTCGAGGTCGAAGTCGCCGGCGGCGACGAACCCGCCGCCGGTGAAGTTGCCGCCGAACGGGTCGAACGGGTTCACCAGCAGCGTGGTGCCGTCGGCCCCGCTGACCACCGCCACGCGGATGGCCACGCCCGGCCCCGTCACCAGGACGGCGTCGTCGACGCCGTCGCCGTTCACGTCGCCGACCGCGGTGCGGACGTTCGCGGCGACGGCGCCGAACGGCGCCCCCGTGAACGTCGGTGCGGCCGGGAGGACGCCCGCGGGGCTCGGGTCGAAGCTCTGGGCGGCCCCGTTCGTCGTCCCGCCGACCACGATGCCGTCCCCCTTCTCGACGGTGCCGACGAACCGGGCCACCGCGAAGTCGTTGTTGCTGGTGGTGAACCCGGCGACGACGACGCGGCCGTTGTTGTCGATGGCCACGCCGGTGCCCTGGTCGTCGGCGCCGAAGTCGGCGGTGGCGCGGCCGTCGGTGGCGAAGCTGGTGTCGAGTTGGCCGTCGGCGGTGACCCGGGCGACGGCGAAGTCGTTCGGGTTGCCGCCGGTGGCGTTGATGGCGCTGAACCCGGCGAGGACGATCTTGTCGTCCGGCAGGAGGGCGACGGCGTTGGCGCGCTCGACCACGCCGAAGGCGCCGAAGTTGAACGTGAACCGGCCCGGGGCGCTGCCGACAGCCCCGGCCCCGGTCGGGTTGAACCCGGCGGTGTCCAGCAACCCGGCGGAGGTGAGTTGGGCGACGGCGAAGTCGGCGAACCCGGCGTCGCTGAACCCGCCGACGACGATGCGGTCGTCGGGCCGGACGGCCACGCCGGTGGCCTGGTCGTCGGCGCCGAAGTTCACCGTCTGGTGGTTGCCGCCGTTGAAGCCGGCGTCGAAGACGCCGGCGGACGTGAGCCGGATCACGCCGAAGTCGTTGGTCCCGCCCCCGTTCGTGAAGCCGGCCACGACGATGCGGTTGAGGCTGTCGATGGCGACGGCCCGGGCGCGGTCGGTTCCGCCGAGGGTGCGGGTGAGCCGGCCGGGGGTGCCGCCGGAGTTGAACGCGGAGTCGCTCGCGCCGGTGTCGGTGAACGACGCGACCGCGAAGTCGAACCCGGTGCCGTTGGTCGTCTGGTCGGAGGAGCCGACGAGGATGATCTTCCGCGTCGCCCCGGTGCCGAGGATCGCCACGCCGAACGCCTGGTCGTCGTTGGTGCCGCCTCCGCCGAAGCTGCGGGTGGCCCGGCCGTCGGTGCTGAAGGTCGTGTCCGTGCTGCCGTTGGCGTTGAGCCGGACCACCACGAAGTCGTCGTCGCCGCCGATATCGCCGTATCCGCAGATGACGATCTTGCCGTCGTCCTGGATCGCCACGCCGGTGATCTGCGGCGTGAGGATGCCGGACCCCAGGTCGTAGGTGGCCTTGCCGTCGGTGTCGAACGTGTTGTCGAGGCTGCCGTCGGGGTTGTAGCGGGCGACGGCCACGTCGTTGCCGATGGTGGTGAGCCCGGCGACGACGACCTTGCCGTCGGGCTGGACGGCGACGGCGCTTGCGGTGTCGGTGCCGCCGAACGTCGTGCGGACAAGGCCGTCGGCGTCGAACGACGGGTCGAGGGCACCGACCGCGGCGGGGACGCTACGGTCTTCGAGCACCTCGGGGCGGAGGCTGCGAGTCATGATGCGACCTCTGGGAGAAGTGAAAGCACTGGCGTTGTACGCGGCGGCGGACCGGACAAGATGGGAAAACTGGATAAGAGATTCGGATTTCCGCGCCGGCGGGCGGGGCGGTCGTGCCGGCTGTGGCAGCCGTGGGGGGTGGCGTAACGGGCCCCACGCCGCCTCCTTTCCCCGCCGTCGGGGTCGGTGTACACTGGCGGCGGGAACGGCCGCCCGTCGGCGGCCCGCCCGCTCCGAGACCCCCCGATGTCTTTCACCCGACTCCGCCGGGCCGCGGTCCTGGCCGCCCTCCTTGCCGCCGCGGTACTGTTCGCGCCCGGCGCTGGCGGCCAGCCGCCCACGACCCCCAAGACGCAGACCGGCAAGGGCCAGGTCAAGGTCGGCGTCCACCGGTTCGACATGAAGACCGGGTTCATGTACAAGGTGAAGGTCGACGCCAACGGGTTCACGCCGTCCGTGCTCATCCGCCCCGGGACGTTCCTCCGCACCGGGTCGGACTTCCGCGGCGGCGACGTGCAGGGCGACTCGTTCGAGGGCTACGTCCTGCCGAAGGAGAGCCGCGACTACCGCGTCGTCGTCAGTCCCAACCTCGACGACGACGAGCTCGACGGTCAGCTGTTCGACTACTCGGCCACGGTCACCGCCATCCCGATGGCCAAGGAGCCGATGCTCGACAAGAAGGACAAGACGGTCGCCGGCGACCCGGTGTACCAGAACCCGAACGGCGGCGGGAACCGCGGCCCGCACAAGGCCTACGACGTGAACTTCAAGGCCGGGCAGATCTACATCATCACCCTCGACATGGCCCAGCAGGGGCAGTTCGACCCGTACCTCATCGTCGAGGGGCCGGGCGGCAAGGTGGTGGCCGAGAACGACGACGGCGGCGAGAGCCTGAACAGCCTCATCGTGTACCAGCCGAAGCGCGGCGGCGAGCACCGGCTCATTGCCACTGGCCTCGGCAACCGCGTCGGCGAGTACCGGCTGAAGGTCGTCACGACCGTGGCCGGCGCCGGCGGCGCGGCCCCGAAGGGCGGCAAGGCCGACCCGATCGACGAGAAGTAGCCGCGTGGCCGCTCGCGGCTTCGCGCCCGACGTCAGCGCGCGGCCGCGAGCGGCCACACTCGTTCCCCGCTCACCCCGAGGTTCCCGATGCGCCTGTCCCGCCTTGTGGTCGCCGCCGTCCTGTTCGGCGGTCTCGTCGTCACCGGCCCCGGCGCCGGCGGTCAGCCGCCGCCGAAGGCCGAGAAGGAGTTCACCGGCCAGGGCACGGTCAAGGCCGGCGTCCACAAGTTCCGCATGGAGGTCGGCAAGCTGTACCTCGTCCGCGTCGACGCCGACGGCTTCACCCCCAGCGTCAACCTCCGGCCGGGCAACTTCCTCGGCACCGGCGACGCCTTCGTCACCGGGGACCAGTTCAGCGCCTACGTGTTGCCGAAGGAGACCCGCGAGTACCGCCTCACCGTGCTCCCGACCGTCGGCGAGGACGACCTCGACAACATGCTGCAGAACTACTCGGTGACGGTGACGCCGATCCCGATGGCGAAGCAGCCGCTGGTCGAGCAGGAGTCGAAGCTGACGTTCAACGACCCGCCGTACGCGAACCCGGCCGGCGGCGGGCAGCGCGGGCCGCACAAGGCGTTCCCGGTGAACTTCAAGGCGGGGCAGATTTACATCATCACGGTGGACGCGGCCGACAAGGGGAACTTCGACCCGTACCTGCAGATCGAGGGCGCCGGCGGCAAGGTGGTGGCCCAGGACGACGACGGCGGCGGCTACCCGAACTGCCGGATCGTGTACAAGCCGAAGCGCGGGGGCGAGCACCGGCTGATCGTCACGTCGGTCGGCAAGGGGGCCGGGTCGTTCAACGTGAAGGTGGTGACGACCGTGGCGGGGGCGGTGGAGCAGCCCGGCACCGGCGCGAAGGACGCCGAGCCGGGCAAGGAGTAGCCGGCGGCGTCACGGCACTTCGACCACGACCGCCGGCGGCGTCACCCGCCCGACCGACAGCCGCACCGGCGGGTCGGCCGGGGCCGCCCGGCGGTACTCCACCCGCGCCGACCCGTTCAGCGCCGCCACCCGCAACTCGCCGCCGCTCGTCAGCGCCACCGTCGCCCGGGTGTTCGCCCCGCCGACCGGGGCGTCGAACGTCACCTGCCGGCCGACCACGTCCACGACCGAGCCGCCGTCCACGGTCGCGCGGAGGACCACCGTGCCGCCGGGGGCGCGGGCGACGAGCCGGGCGCCGCCGTCGATCGGCCCGGTCACTTCCACCTCCGCGGCGCTGAGCTGGGAGGCGTCGAGCACCGCGCCGGCCTTCAACCCCGGGACGACGAGCCGCTTCACCTGCCCGGCGAGGACGAGGTGCCCGCCGGGCCGCACCACCGGCCGCGTCTCGCCGTCGGGGTTGTCGAGCACGAGCGGCGTCGGACCGGTCGGCCGGAACGGGTTCGGCTTTTCCTTCGCCGTGGGCACCGTCGGCGGCGCGACCGCGGGCGAGTCCGCCGACTTCGGCGGCGGCGGCGGAGGGGGTGGCGTGTCTGCGGGCGGCACGGCGGCGGTGCCGCCGGCGTCGGGTTCGGGGCTCGGCCGCGTCGGCCAGCCGAGGACGCCGCCCGCGCCGAGGGCGATCCCGAGTAGCAGGCCGATGACAAAGCCGAGCCCGAAGTGCGGGCGCGCCGCGGCCGGCGGCCGAGGTGGGGCGACCGGCTCGGGGGCAGGTGGCGCGGCTTCGACGGCGACGGAGTGGCCGTCGGCTCCGCAGAGCGGGCAGGGGGCGACGGCGAGGAGCTCGTCGGCCCGCGGCAGTCCGCAGGACGGGCAGTTGGTCATCGACATCGGCCGTGCTCCCGGCCGGCGGGCGCGGCCGGCTCCACCAGTGTGACAGGTGTGCGGTCGCGCCTCAAGGCGCGGCCGGTCGCCGCCCGCGGCGGGTCAATCCTCCCCCCACAGCCACCGCAGCAGCGCCGCCTGGCAGCCGTAGTCGGGCACGATCACGTCCGCCCCCGCCGCGGCCAGCCGCTCGCGCTTTCCGGGGTGAACCCCCGACTCGCCCGGCTCCGCGCTCGCCACGCCGACCATCACGCCGCCGACACGCTTCACCTCCTTCGTCTCCACCACGCCGTCGCCGAAGCCGAGCAGTTCGCCGCCGTCGAGGTCGAGGTCGCGGAGGACGTCGGCGGCGACGCGGCCCTTCGAGAACGTCGGGTCGGCGGGGCAGGGGGCGAACACGCGCGGGCCGAACGGCGTCAGCACGTCCAGCAGCGTCCCTTCGTACACGACGGCGTCGCGGTCGGTACCGCTGGCCAGGAACAGCGGCACGCCGCGGGTCTGGAGCGAATCGAGCACCGCGTGGGCGTTCGGCACCACCCACGCGGCCGGGCGGGCGACGCCGCGCTCGAGCACGTCCCACCGCTGCCGCACCACCCGCATCAGCCGGTCGAGGTAGTCTTGCAAGTACACCTCGGCCGCGTCCGGCTCGCCGCCGCGGGCGCGGATTTCGTCGGCGAACCGGGCCATCTGCACGACCGTGGGGTGGCCGTTCAGCTCCATGACGAACCGCTCGACGAGCCCCCACAGCTCGTCGGCCGGCTCGGGGGCCAGGCCGAGGTTGCGGAGGCGCTCGACCATCATGCCGACCATGACGCGCGGCCAGCCCTCGCGGATGAGGGACAGCGTGCCGTCGAAGTCGAACATGGCGGCGCGGAACGGCCCGCGGCGGACGCGCGGGTTCAACACCTCGAACGGCAGCGGCATGTGTTCCCCCGCGGACGGCTCGGTTATCATAGCCCTCCTCCCCACCTCCACCCCCGGGCCGCCCGCATGACACGCCGTGCCGTCCCCCTCGCCGGTCTCGCCGGCCTTGTTGCCGCGGTCCTCGCCGTTCGCACCGACGCCCCGGCCGCGGATCATCCGGTTCCCGCACCACTCGCCGCGCCGCCGCCGACGCGCTTCGAGTGCCGCTGGGCCGACACGCCGATCAGCCTCGACGGCAAGGCCGACGACGCCGCGTGGGCGCACGCGCAGCCGATCGACACGTTCCACCTGCCGTGGCTGAAGGAGAAGGCCCGGCTGTCGCGCACGGCCACGAAGGCCCGGCTGCTGTGGGACCGCGAGTACCTGTACTTCTTCGCCGAGATGGAGGACAGCGACCTCCGCGCCGCGGTGAAGGACCACGACGGCGACACGTGGAACGACGACGTGTTCGAGCTGTTCTTCCGCCCCGACCGCGGCAAGAGCGGCTACTACGAGTTCCAGGTGAACGCGCTGAACACGACCTTCGACGCCTTCTTCCCGAAGTTGAACTTCGACGACTTCCAAAAACAGAAGAAGGCCGGCGACTTCCACGTCGAGTCGCGGGTAAGGCTCGACGGCCCGCTGAACGCGACGAAGGCCGGCGGCGCGAAGGGGTGGGCCGTCGAGGGGCGCATCCCGTGGACGGACTTCCTCAAGACCGGCGGCCGGCCCGTGTCGGGCGAGAGCTGGGCGTTCAACCTGTGCCGCTTCGACTACCACCAGGGCTGGGACGGCCCCGAACTCTCGTGCGTCGCCCCGATCCGCGAGAAGAAGCTGAGCGCGTTCTTCCACCAGACCGACGACTTCGCCGAGGTAAAGTTCGTCGGCCCCGACGCCCGCACGTCGGCGACGCCGGTGGGGCTCGAATCGCTGCCGCCGCTGACGACCAGCACGGTCGTGGGCTTCCCCGACCCCCCGCCGCCGTACCGATCGGTGCGGGCGATCGCCGACTACCGCCCCGGCTACCCGATCCAGGTGAAGCCGGTGCCGGGCACCGACCAGATGCTCCTCCTGACGCAGCCGCGGAGCTACGGCCCGACGACGCTGTTCCGCTTCACCCACACCGGCGCCAGCGGGAAGGACGTGGTGAAGCTGCTCGACACGCCGCACGAGGGCACCGCGACGGACTTCACCTTCCACCCGAAGTTCGCGGAGAACGGCTACGTCTACGTGGGCTGGAACGGCGGCGCGAAGGGGACGAAGAAGAAGTGCCACGTCACTCGGTACACGATGCAGCCGAAGGCGCCCTACACACTGGACCCGGCCAGCGCCACGACCATCATCGATTGGGAGTCCGACGGGCACAACGGGCTGGCGATGTGCTTCGGCACCGACGGCAAGTTCTACGTGACCAGCGGCGATGGCACCTCCGACTCCGACACGAACGACGTGGGCCAGAAGACCGACAGCATCCTGGCGAAGGTGTTGCGCATCGACGTGGACCGCCCCGCGGCTGGCAAGCAGTACAGCGTGCCGGCCGACAACCCGTTCGTGGGCGACGCGCGGTTCGTCCCCGAGACGTGGGCCTACGGGACCCGCAACCCGTGGCGCATGACGTGCGACCCGGTGAGCGGCCAGATCTGGCTCGGCCAGAACGGGCAGGACCTGTGGGAGTACGCCCACCTCGTGAAGAAGGGCGACAACTACGGCTGGAGCGTGACCGAGGGGAGCCACCCGTTCTTCCCGCAGCGGAAGGCCGGGCCGACGCCGGTGACGCCGCCGACGGTCGAGCACTCGCACGCCGAGGCCCGGTCGCTGACCGGCGGCGTCGTGTACCGCGGCACGAAGCTGCCGGAGCTGGTGGGCGCCTACATCTACGGCGACTACAGCACCGGCCACATCTGGGCCGTGAAACACGACGGCACCCGCGTCCTGTGGCACAAGAAGATCGCCATCACGACGATGAAGATCACCGCGTTCGCGCTCGACGCCCGCGGCGAGTTGCTGATCTGCGACCACGCCGCCGACGGCCAGGGCGGCTTCTTCACGCTCGAACCGAATCCCGCGCCCGCCGACACTGGCTTCCCGCGCACGCTGTCCGCGAGCGGGCTGTTCGCGTCGGTGCGCGACCACACGATGGCGGCGGGCGTGCTGCCGTACTCGGTGAACGCGCCGTTCTGGTCGGACGGGCTGTTCAAGGTCCGCTACCTGGCCCTGCCCGGCGGCTCGGGCGTGACGTACAAGGGGAACCGCGGCTGGGGCTTCCCCGACGGCACCGTCATCGTCAAGAGCTTCGCCATCGACCACCTCGACCGCGGGCCGAACGTGCGTCAGTGGGTCGAGACGCGCTTCCTGACGCGGCAAGGTGGCGAGTGGTACGGCTACAGCTACGAGTGGAACGCCGACGGTACCGACGCGACGCTGCTGCCGGCGGCGGGCGCCGACCGCGAGTTCGTGCGGCGCACGCCGAACGGGCGTGAGAAGGTGGCGTGGCACTACCCGAGCCGGGCCGAGTGCATGGTGTGCCACAGCCGGGCGCAGGAGTACGTGCTCGGCCTCTGCACGTCGCAGCTGAACCGGACCCAGGACTACGGGGGCCGGCCGGAAAACCAGGTGCGGGCGTTCGAGCGGCTCGGCCTGTTCCGCCACGACTGGGCCGGCGAGGCGAAGGGCCGCGTGACGGGCGCCGACAACGGCCAGCAGCCGGGCCAGCGTGAGCCGCGGCCGACGTCGCTGTTCACGCGCTTCCCGACCGACATGACGGCGCTCGTGGACCCCTACGACACTACGCAACCCCTGAACGCGCGGGCGCGGTCGTGGCTGCACGTGAACTGCTCGTCGTGCCACGTCGAGGCCGGCGGCGGCAACGCGGCGATGGAGTTGGAGTTCACCCGCGAGCTGGACAAGATGCGCATCCTGGACGTGAAGCCGCTGCACCAGTCGTTCGACCTGCCGGACGCGAGGCTGGTGGCGCCGGGCCACCCGGAGCGGAGCGTGCTGGTGCATCGGCTCGGGCTGCGCGGCCCGGGCCAGATGCCGCCGCTGGCGAGCACGAAGGTGGACGAGCGCGGCGCGTCGCTGATGCGCGAGTGGGTGCGGTCGCTGAAGCAGTAACCGCCCCGAAGCCCACCCGCCGCGGCGGGTGGGCTTGGCGTGACTCACGAGTTCAGCGGCAGCCCCGCGTATGCCATCCGCGCCGCCTCGCCGACGGCCTCGCTCAGCGTCGGGTGGCCGTGGGTGCAGCGGGCGATGTCCTCGGCGCTGCCGTGGTACTCCATCACCGTCACGCACTCGGCGATCAGGTCGCTCGCCCGCGGCCCCAGGATGTGAACCCCCAGCACGCGGTCCGTCTTCTCGTCGGCGATCACCTTCACGAACCCGTCCTGCTCGTCCATCGCCTTCGCCCGGCCTGTCGCCGCGAACTTGAACCGGCCCAACTTGTAAAGCGTGCCCGACTCCTTCACCTGCTCCTCCGTCTTCCCGACGCTCGCCACCTCGGGCCAGATGTAGATGACGCTCGGGATCGCGTCGTAGTTGATGTGCGGCTTCATCCCCGCGAGGCGCTCCACGAACACCACGCCCTCCTCGCTCGCCTTGTGGGCGAGCATCGGGCCGGCGACCAGGTCGCCGATCGCGTACACGCCGGGGACGTTCGTGCGGAACGACTCGTCCACCGGAATCTGCCGCGTCTTCGGGTCGAACTGTACGCCCGCTTCGTCGAGCCCGAGCCCCGCGACGTACGGCCGCCGGCCGACCGCCACCAGCACGCGGTCGCCGTCGAACTTCAACTCCTTGCCGTCCTTCGCCTGCGCCGTCACGCTGACGGTATCGCCCTTGATGGTGGCGCCGGTCACCTTCGTTTCCAGTTGGAATTCCATCCCCTGCTTCTTGAGAATCTTGAATACTTCGGCCGCAACCTCGCCGTCGCTAATGGCCAGGATGCGCGGCAGGAACTCGACCACGGTCACCTTCGCCCCGAGCCGCTTCCACACGGACCCGAGTTCGAGGCCGATGTACCCACCGCCCACGACGATGAGGTGCTTCGGGACCGGGTTGAAGTTCAGCGCCTCGGTCGAGCTGACGACGTGCTTGCCGTCGTACTTCAGGAACGGCAGCTCGACGCTCTCGCTGCCGGTCGCCAGCAGCACGTTCTTCGCCTTCAGCGTCGTCGTCTTGCCGTCCTCGCCGACCACCTCGACGGCATTCCCCTTCAGCAGCTTCGCGGCGCCGTAGACGGGCGTGACGCCGTATTTCTTGAACAGGAACGAGACGCCGCCGGTGAGTTCCTTGACGACCTTGTCCTTGCGGGCGAGCATGGTCGGCAGGTCGAGCTCGACGCCGCTCACCTTGACGCCGTGGCGGGCGAGCTTGTGCAGCGCCGCCTCGTAGTGCTCGGAGCTGTCGAGGAGTGCCTTGCTGGGGATGCAGCCGACGTTCAGGCACGTGCCGCCGAGCGCCTTGCCCGGGCGCTTCTCGACGCACGCCACCTTCATCTTCAGCTGCGCCGCGCGGATGGCCGCCGTGTACCCGCCCGGGCCGGCGCCGATCACCACCAGGTCGTACTCGTCCGCCATGATTGAGGCTCCGAAGAATCGGAGGTTTAACCACAGAGTCACAGAGGACACAGAGGGAAGACAGAAGACAGAGGAAGACAAGTTGTTGATTTCAAACTTCGTCTCGTCTCGGCTTTCTGTCTTCTCTCTGTGCCCTCTGTGACTCTGTGGTTGAATCCCCGTCTCAAATGTCAAACAGCATGCGCTCCGGGTTCTCGACGCACTCCTTGACCCGCACCAGGAACTGCACCGCGTCGCGGCCGTCGATGAGGCGGTGGTCGTAGCTCAGCGCCAGGTACATCATCGGGCGGATCACCACCTCGTCGTTCACCGCCACCGGCCGCTTCATGATGCTGTGCATGCCCAGGATCGCCACCTGCGGCGGGTTCAGGATGGGCGTGCTCATCATCGACCCGAAGATGCCGCCGTTCGTGATCGTGAACGTGCCGCCCTCCAGGTCCGTCACCGTGATCTTCCCGTCGCGGGCCTTCTTCGCCAGCTCGCCGATCCGCTTCTCGATGTCGGCGAAGCCGAGCTGGTCGGCGCCGCGTAGAACCGGCACCATCAGCCCCTTCTCGGTGCTGACCGCCACGCCGATGTCGTAGAAGTGCTGGTGGACGATCTCGTTCCCGTCGATGCGGGCGTTGACGAGCGGGAACGCCTTCAGCGCCTCGACTGCGGCCTTCACGAACACGGACATGAAGCCGAGCTTGGCGCCGTGCTTCTTCTCGAACCGCTCGTTGTACTTCGCCCGCAGCTCCTGGATGGCGGTCATGTCCGCCTCGTTGAACGTCGTCAGCGTGGCGGTCGTGTTCTGCGAGTCGAGCAGCCGCTCCGCGATCCGCTTGCGGATCGGCGACATCGGCTGGCGGGTGACGCGAGAGCCCGCTGCCGGGGCGGGCGCGGCGGGCTTCGGGGGCGGCGGGGTGCCGTTGGCGGGCTTCTTCGGCGCTTCGGTGTGGGCGATCACGTCGCCCTTCGTGACGCGGCCGCCGGGGCCGGTGCCCGTCACGGCGGCCGCGCCGACGCCCGCTTCCGCGAGCAAGCGCGACGCGGCGGGGCCGGGCGCGGGCTTCTCCGCCGCTTGCGGCGGTGGTACCGCCTGCTTCGCCGCGGGCGGTTGCTCGGCGGGCGCCTTGGCGTCGGTGTCGATCGACGCAACGACGGCGTCGACGGCGACCGTCTCGCCCTCCTTCACGAGAATCTTCAGCACGCCGGCGACCTGCGCGGCGACCTCCTGCGTCGCCTTGTCGGTGCCGAGCTCGAACAGCGGGTCGTCCACGTTCACGAACACGCCGTCCGGCTTCAGCCACCGGTTCAGCGTCCCCTCGGCGATCGACTCGCCCGCCCGCGGCACCCGCACCTGCTCGACCGGCATCACACACCCCCGCCCTGTGGTTGACCCTTCATCGCCTCGCGCGGCGCGTGGCTGCCATTCTTCCCGTTCGCCGCCGGCTTGCTCAGTGCCACCAGGTGCGGCACCGCGCCGCCGAACGCCGCCTCCACCAGCTCGCGCTGCTCGACTTCGTGGGCGTGGTGCGAGCCCGTCGCCGGGCTGGCGCTGGCGTCGCGGCCGACGTACTCGAACGGGAAGCCCATCGCTCGCACCCGCGGCTCCACGAAGAACCAGCCGCCCATGTTCTGCGACTCCTCCTGCGCCCACACCCACTCCGTCGCCCGCCGGTAGCGGCTGAGCACGACGTGGAGTTGTTCCTCCGGCCACGGGTAGAACTGCTCCAGCCGCACCACCGCCACCGCCTTCGTGCCGAGCTTCTCGCGCTGGACCATCAGGTCGTAGTACACTTTCCCCGAGCACACCACCACCCGCGTCACCACGGCCGGGTCGGGGAGCGTGTCGTCGATCACCTCGCGGAAGCCGCCGGCGGTGAAGTCTTCCGTCGGCGACACCGCGGCCGGGAGCCGCAGCAGGCTCTTGGGCGTCATCACCACCAGCGGCTTGCGGAAGCTCCGCTTCACCTGCCGGCGCAGGAGGTGGAAGATTTGCGCCGGCGTGGTCGGGTACGCCACCTGGATGTTGTCCTCGGCGCACATGAGCAGGAAGCGTTCGAGCCGGGCGCTGGAGTGTTCAGGGCCTTGCCCCTCGTACCCGTGCGGGAGCAGCAGCACGAGGCCGTTCGACCGGTTCCACTTCGACTCGCACGACGTGAGGAACTGGTCGATGACCACCTGGGCGCCGTTGGCGAAGTCGCCGAACTGCGCCTCCCACATCACCAGCGAGCCGGGGTCGTCCATCGCGTAGCCGAACTCGAACCCCATCACCGCCATCTCGGACAGCGAGCTGTCGAACACCTCGAACGGCGCCTGCTTCGGGTCGAGGTTCGCCAGCGGGTAGTGCGGCGACCCGGTGTTCGCGTCGATGACGACGGCGTGCCGGTGGGTGAACGTGCCGCGGCGGCTGTCCTGGCCGCTGAGGCGCACCGGGGTGCCTTCCAGCACGAGGCTGCCGAACGCCAGCGACTCGGCCGTGCCCCAGTCCACCGGCTTCCGGCCCTTGACGTTGTCGCGCCGCTTCTCCAGGATCGGCCGCAGTTTCTCGTGCGGGGTGAAGCCGTCGGGGAAGCTGCCGACGGCGTCGGCGATGCGGTCGAGCGTGGCGGGCGGCACGCCGGTCGGCACGGCGTCGTGGGTGTACGCCTTCGTGAGCCCCTTCCAGCGGCCGGAGAAGCCCTCCATCCCGCGCTTGCGGGGCGGGCCGCTCTTGACCGCCTTCAGCGCCTGGTCCAGCTTCGTGCGGTACTCGGCGGCGGCGCGGTCGGCCTCCCGAACCGCCTCCTCCAGCTTCTGGTGGAACTCCGTTTCGATCGCGCTGGTCATCTCCTCGGTGAAGGCGCTCGGCCCCGCCACGAGCGCCCGGCTGTACACCTTGCTGATGGGGTCGCGGGCGCGGATGTTCTTGTACTCCAGCGGCTGCGTGAACGCCGGCTCGTCGCCCTCGTTGTGGCCCCACTTGCGGTAGCACACCAGGTCGATGACCACGTCGCGCTTGAACCGCTGGCGGAACTCGAAGGCCAGTTCCGCGGCGTACACGCACGCCTCCGGGTCTTCGGCGTTCACGTGGAAGACCGGCGCCTGGATGTACTTGGCGACGTCGGTGCAGTACTCGGTGCTGCGCGCGTCCCGCGGGTTGGTCGTGAACCCGATCTGGTTGTTGACGACGATGTGGATGGTGCCGCCGGTCCGGTAGCCGGAGAGGTTGGACAGGTTCAGCGTCTCCATGACGACGCCCTGCCCGGCGAACGCGGCGTCGCCGTGGATCAGAATGGGCACGCCGGTGGTGCGCTCGGTGTCGCCGTGGAGCCGCTGCTTGGCGCGGACGCGGCCCTCGACCACCGGGTTGACGATCTCCAGGTGGCTCGGGTTGGGCGCCACCGACAGGTGAACGGTGCCGCCGTCGGCGGTGGCGATGTCGGCCGAGAAGCCGAGGTGGTACTTCACGTCGCCGTCGCCGCTGAACGAGTCGGGGAGGAAGTTGTCCTCGAACTCGTTGAAGATCTCCTCGAACGGCTTGCGGAGCACGTTGGCGAGTACGTTCAGCCGGCCGCGGTGGGCCATGCCGACGACCAGCTCCTTCGCGCCGAGGCCCGGCGCCTGCTCGACGAGCGCGTCGAGCACCGGAATCAGCGTCTCGCCGCCTTCGAGCGAGAACCGCTTCTGGCCGACGTACTTCGTGTGGAGGAACTTCTCGAACAGCTCGGCCTGGTGGAGCGTGAACAGGGTGCGGTACTGCTTGCGGTGCGGGAAGTGCGGCCGGTTGTGCGTCGGCTCCATCCGCCCGCCGAGCCAGTGGCGGACCTCCAGCGAGTCGATGTGCATGTACTCGACGCCGACGGTGCGGCAGTAGGTGTCCTCCAGCGCCGCGATCAGGTCGCGGAGCTTCGCCGGGCCGCCGATGCCGAAGTGCATCGAGGCGTCCACGGTGCGGTCGAGGTCGGCGTCGGAGAGGCCGAAGTTTTCGAGCCGGAGGAACGGGTGCGGCGGCGGCGGCTCGGTGCGGAGGGGGTCGATGTCGGCCTGAAGGTGCCCGGCCTGGCGGTACCAGAACACGAGTCGGACGACACCCGTTTGGAGGCGCAGGTCGGGGGCGTCGGGGCCGGCCGCGTACCCGGTCGGAGCGGCACCCGCGCCCGCGAAGTCCATCCCCGCGAAGAACGCCCGCCACGTCGGGTCGACGGAGCCGGGGTCGGCGCGGTACTGCTGGTAGACCGCGTCGAGCAGGTCGCGGTTGTACGGGCCGGCGAGTGGGTCGGTCATCGCGAGGCGCTCCGGGTCGGCCGGTGGAGAGGCGGGCCGGGGCAGACGGGGGCATTGTACTCATAGCGGCGCCCCGCCCCGGAACCAAACCCCGGTCCGGTCGCGCGTCCGTACAATCGGCCTCCGCCCGCCCTCCCAACCGGAGTCCGCCGTGAACCTGTCCGGCAAGCGTGTCGCCGTCCTGGTCGAACAAAAGTACGAGGAACTGGAGCTGTGGTACCCGACACTCCGCCTCCGCGAGGCGGGGGCGACGGTGGAGCTCGTCGGCCCCGAGGCGGGCAAGACGTACCCGAGCAAGCTCGGCTACCCCGCGAAGACCACGCTCGCCGCCGCGGACGCTAAGGCCGCCGACTTCGACGGCGTGGTCATCCCCGGCGGCTTCGCCCCGGACTACGTCAGGCGGAGCGGCGCGATGCTGGAACTGGTGCGCGGACTCCACGCGCGGGCGAAGCCGCTGGCGGCGATCTGCCACGGCCCGTGGGTGCTCTGCTCGACGACCGCGCTGAAGGGCCGCACCGCGACCGGGTTCCACTCGATCCGCGACGACATGGAGAACGCCGGGGCGACGTTCGTGGACCGCGAGGTGGTGGTGGACGGCCACGTCATCACCAGCCGCACGCCGGACGACCTGCCGGCGTTCACGACGGCGCTCCTCGCGGCGCTGGCGGGGTGACGAGCGCCGCCGGTTCCGCTACGCTTCCCACACACGTACCCCCTCCCGAGAGCGCCCGATGAGCTTCTTCCCCGACGTGCCCGACCGCATCCCCTACGAGGGGCCGGACAGCACGAACCCGCTCGCCTACCGGCACTACAACCCGACCGAGTTGGTCGAGGGGAAGTCGATGGCGGACCACCTCCGGTTCGCCGTCTGCTACTGGCACACGTTCCGCGGCACCGGCTCCGACCCGTTCGGCCCGGGCTGCGCTGTCCGGCCGTGGGAAGACGGCACCGACTCCCTCGACATGGCCCTCAAGCGTGTGGACGTGGCGTTCGAGTTCATGCAGAAGCTCGGCGTGCCGTTCTACTGCTTCCACGACCGCGACGTGGCGCCCGAGGGTAAGACCCTCGCGGAGAGCAACAAGAACCTCGACGCGGTCGCCAAGAAGCTCGGGCAGAAGCAGAAGGAGACCGGCATCAAGCTGCTGTGGGGCACGGCGAACCTGTTCTCGAACAAGCGGTTCGTCCACGGCGCCAGCACCAGCAGCAACGCCGACGTGTTCGCCTACTCGGCCGCGCAGGTGAAGAAGGCGCTGGAGGTGACGAAGGAGCTGGGCGGCGAGAACTACGTCTTCTGGGGCGGCCGCGAAGGCTACATGACGCTGTGGAACACCGACCTGAAGCGCGAGCTCGACCACCTGGCGAGGTTCTTCCACATGGCGGTGGACTACAAGCGGAAGATCGGCTTCACCGGCACGTTCCTGATCGAGCCGAAGCCGCACGAGCCGACGAGCCACCAGTACGACTTCGACTGCGCCAACTCGCACGCCTTCCTCCGCACCTACGGGCTGGAGAAGGAGTTCAAGTTCAACGTCGAGACGAACCACGCCACGCTCGCCAAGCACACGATGGGTCACGAGTTGGCCTACGCCGCCGCGAACGGCATGCTCGGCAGCGTGGACGCCAACCGCGGCGACCCGCTCCTCGGCTGGGACACGGACCAGTTCCCGACGGACCTGTACCTGACCGCCCAGAGCATGCTCATCATCCTGGCGGCCGGCGGGCTCGGGGCGGGCGGGCTGAACTTCGACGCCAAGGTGCGGCGTGAGAGCTTCGAGCCGATCGACCTGTTCCACGCCCACGTCGGCAGCATGGACGCCTTCGCCCAGGGGCTGAAGATCGCGGCCGCGATCCGCAAGGACGGCGTGCTGGCGGACGTCGTTAAGAAGCGGTACGCGACGTGGGACACGGGCGTGGGCGCCGAGATCGAGGCCGGCAAGCACGACTTCGCCAGCCTGGAGGCGTACATGCTCAAGAAGGGCGAGGCGGATGCCAACGTGAGCGGCCGGCAGGAGCTGATCGAGAACATCCTGAACCGCTACATCCGCTGACGCGGCGGTCGAAATGCCTTACGAGCCGCGACCGCAAGGGAGCGGCTGCTGAACCGGTGTTCCGCCAACGCGGTCTGCCGTGTTCGCCAGCCGCTCCCTCGCGGTCGCGGCTCGTTTTCGGAGAACTCCCATGCGCCTCTGCCTCGCCCTCGGGCTGTTCCTCGCCGCGGCCGCTGCGCCGTCCCTCGCGGCGCCGG
This sequence comes from Gemmataceae bacterium, assembly GCA_046350095.1. Taxonomy (GTDB): domain Bacteria; phylum Planctomycetota; class Planctomycetia; order Gemmatales; family Gemmataceae; genus Urbifossiella. Next base: position 61,137 of record JAXMBA010000003.1, on the reverse strand, counting down.
AAGACGTGGCCGAAGCGGCGCTGCGGGCGTCCGTGCGCATCACGAACGGGGCCAGTTCCGGCACCGGCTGGTTCGTCGCGGTGCCCGGACCGGACGGCGAGCCGGCCCACGTCCTCGTCACCGCCCATCACGTCTTCGACGCCATGAAGACGCCCGAGGTGTCGCTCGTGTACCGCGCCCCGGGCAAGGGCGGTAGCTTCAGCCGCAAGGAAGAGAAGGTCCGCACCCGCGACGGGGAGAAGCCGTTGTGGACGAAGCATCCCGAGCTTGACGTCGCCGCCCTGCGGGTGGATGTGCCGAAGGGCGTGGACCTGGCGCCGTTCCCGTTCGACCGCGTGGCCGACGAGTCGTGGGCGAAGCGCAAGAAGGTGCGGGCCGGGCAGGACGTGTTCGTGCCGTGCTTCCCGGTCCGGCTGGAGGCGAACCCGGCCGGCTGGCCGCTGCTTCGGAAGGGCTCGATCGCCACCCACCCGCTGACGCCGGCCGCGGGGGCGAAGACGATGCTGGTGGACTATGCGCACTTCGAGGGGGACAGCGGCGCCCCGCTGGTGGCGTACCCGGACGGCGAGCCGCTGGTGGTGGGGCTGGTGTTCGCACTGATGCGGCACACGAACACGGTCACGTCGCCGTTCGAGGAGCGGAAGAGCCACTTCCCTCTGGACCTCGCGGTGGCGGTGCAGAGCCCGTTCGTCCGCGACGTGATCGAGAAGGCTGCGAAGAAGTAAGAGGAGAGTTTTGACAGGACGAACAGGACAGGACGGGACGGAACCCAAAGGCCGAATGTGAATTGATTTCAGTCTCTGTTTCCCATCCCGTCCTGTCCTGTTCGTCCTGTCAAAAACTGTCTTCTGTCTTCAGCGGGCAGCCCGCACCCCCTCCTGCGCCGCGGGGTCGTCGCGCACCAGTTCCGCGAGCGCGTCGAGCGCCGCCGCCCGCTCGGCCGGCGGCAACTCCTTCGCCCGCGCCAGCGCCGCGTCGAACGCCCGCCGGTCGGGCCGCGCCCCGGGGCCGCGGCGCTCCAGCGCCGCCAGCCCGGCCTTCGCCAGCCCCACCCACTTGGCCTCGGACTCGACGGCGCCGAAGCCGACGGTGACCGCCTGCCACGCCCGGCGGGCCGCTTCCGCCTCGCCCGCCTCGGCCAGCGCCAGCCCGCGGCGGAACCCGCGCTCGGCGTCCGACCGCACGACCGGCCGCACCCCCGCCGACACGGCATCCCGGACGTCGTCGTCGTCGAGGTGGTCGCCGCGCGGCCAGAGCGCGTAGGCGAGCGCGGCGGCGACCAAAACCGCAGGCACCGGCCAGAGCCAGACCCAGCGCACGGCCGGCCGCGGCGCTTCGGGGTCGGGGTCGGGGTCGATGCCGCCGAGCGACACGGGCAGCGCCGGCGCCTCCGCCGTGTCCGGCTTCAGTTTCGGCGGGAACGTCACCGCCTCGCCCTGCCGTTCGAGCTTGCCGCGGATGCGCTCCAGCTCGTCGAGCACCGCCCCGGCGCTCGCCGGCCGCCGCGTCGGCTCCTTCGCCAGCAGCGTGCAGACGAACTCGTCCAGTTCCAGCGGCACGTCCGGGGTGAGCATCCGCGGCCGCTCCGGGAGCGCGTAGCAGTGCTTGTGCGTGAGTTCGACCAGCGTGGCGGCGGTGAAGGGCGGGCGGCCGGTGAGCAGCGTGTAGAGGACGCCGCCGAGCGCGTAGAGGTCGGAGCGGCGCGTCGGCGGCTTGCCGCCGGCGGTCTCGGGCGGGAGGTACGACGCCGAGCCGAGCGGGCGGCCGGGGTCGAGCGGCGGCGGGAACACCTTCGCCAGCCCGTAGCCGACGAGTCGCACGGTGCCGTCCGGGGCGCGGACGAGGTGCCCCGGCTTCAGGTCGCGGTGGAGCAGGTTGCGGTTGTGCCCGTGTTTCAAGGCGCGCGCCGCCTCGACCGCGACGGCGAGCACCTCACGCCAGGTCAGTCGGCCGGCTTCGAGCTGTTTGGCGAGGTCGGTGCCGGGGGCGAGTTCGGACGCGACGTAGGCCCGGCCGGCGTGGGTGCCGCTGTCGAAGGTGCGGGCGATGTTGGGGTGGTCGAGCCGCTGGAGGGCGAGGAGTTCGCCGCCGAAGCGGTCGAGGAAGGCGGGGTCGGTGGCGGCGGGGAAGACCTTGACGGCGGCGCGCCGGGCGGGGTCGTCGTACCCGCGGGCGGCGTACACCGGCCCGCCCGGCCCGTCGCCGATCTGGGCTTCCACGAACCAGTTCCCGACCCGCCCGCCGATCATGCCCGGTAGTATACGCCCGCCCGCGGCCGGGGTATCATGGGGCAGTTATCTCGTGGAGGAGAGGCGATGGCGATCCCGATTCAGGACCAAGCGCTGGCGGCTGTGTTGGGCTCGGCGGTGGGCGTGCAGCACATGGTCGGCCCCGACGGCAAGGTGCTCGGGCGGTTCATCCCCGAGCCGCGCCCGGGGATGTCGTTCCCCGAGTTCGGCGTGACCGACGAGGAACTGGCGCGCGAGTTGGCCGACCCGAAGGCCCCCCGGTTCACCGCCGAGCAGGTGATGGCGCGGCTGCGGGAGATCGACCAATGTACGCGCTGACCTGGCTGAAACAGCCACTCGACCGCCTGGCTGACTGCTACGTCTCGGTTGCGGCCGACGTGCGGGAGCGGATGGCGGGAGCGGTCGAAAGATTGAACGCCCGGCTGAAACAGTCTCCGCTGGCCGAGGGTGAATCCCGGTCGGGGCGGTTGCGCATCACGTTCGTGGCGGGGCTGACGATCCTATTCGAGGTCGATGAGTCGGCCCGGACGGTCACCGTCGCTCGGATTGGGCCGTTCAACCCGTGAACCACGGTGCCTGGGTATCCCTACCCATTCGGTCACGGAGGCGGAGCGGATGCATGGCGAGCGGGATCTCGAAGTGGTGTACGACTTCTACCGCCAGCCAGAGTGCGCTAGGCACTGTGGGCCGGATATGATCCGCTTCCTGGACACGGTCGCCGACATCCTGAGGGCCAAACTCCTGTACTTCGGCACGTCGCACATGCGGCTGTTCCTTTCCCGTATCTCGACGTACCCGGAGTTCATGGACTCGCCGTCGGTGGGCGTGTACGCGGACGGAAAGTATGTCAACCTGTGGTACACCGAGTCCTGGCAGGATGGCGATTACTTCCGGACGCGCGAGGACAGCATTCGCTGCCCGGCGGAGCGTGCGCGGGCAGCTTTGTTAGAAATGCTTGCCCGACTAAAACCGGCAGGCTCCGAACCCCACCCTGCACCTGACGCCGGCCGCTGATGCGTTTCTCGTGACGTGTAGCTCCTGCGGCGGCCGGCGCAGGAGAGCTACTCGTCGGGCTCCTTTCGGTGTCGCTGTGGGTCGGGCGGCGGATACAATCCGCCCACGGGCCGGCATCGGCCCGCGCACCTCTCCGCCCCACGTTCCGAGGCTCGCCATGCGGACCAACGTTCGGATCGCGCTCGTGCTCGCCCTCGCCGGCGGCGCGGCCATGCTCGGGTTCGGCCCCCGCTACCTCGCCGCCGACCCGCCGCCCCGCTGCCCCTGCTCCGACCCCACCCCCAGCAACGCCAACATCAACCCCGCCAAGTTCGCCGGCGACTACGGCCTCCACGTCTGCGCCTTCCACGTCGGGAAGGCCGACCCGACGCTCCAGGTCGAGTCGCACCACTACTGCACGCCGCTCCGCGACGGGGTGTTCCAGTGCGTGATCTTCGACAAGGACCGCGGCAACGCCAAGCTCATCGGCGTCGAGTACATCGTCAGCGACGACATCTTCAAGACGCTCCCGGCCGACGAACAGAAGTCGTGGCACCCGCACGACTACGAGATTCGCGCCGGGCTGCTGACCATGCCGGGGCTAAAGATCGACTGCGAGGAGAAGCTGCTGAAGGGGCTGCTGAAGTCGTGGGGCAAGGTGTGGCACACGTGGCCCGACCCGAAGACGGACCTGCCGATCGGGCCGCCGGTGCTGATGTGGTCGGCGGGCAAAGAGGGCGACGTGCGGAAGGAACTGGTGAAGGCCCGCGACGAGCGCTACAAGGTGGACGTGGACGCCATCCGGAAACAGCGCGAGAAGCTGTGACCTGCGGGTGACGCCGGCGAGCCCGGCCCGTTCGGGGCCGGGCTCGCCGGCGTTGGTGATTACGGCCGCACCGCGTCGAGGGCGGCGCGGGCCGGCCCCTGGATCGGGGCGATGGCGGTGCCGATCACGCGGCTCGGCACGGCCCCCTTCGCCTCGCGGACGGCGCCCTGGCGGAAGTCGTCGCGGGCCTGCTCCGGTTTGCCGGCCGCGTACCGCGTCGCCCCGAGGAAGTACCACGGCAGCGGGCTGTCCGGGTCGTGCCACGCGGCGTCGGCCAGCGCCCGCTCGGCGGCCGCCAGGTTCCCCGCGTTGTACGCCGCGATCCCCGCCCCCAGGCTCCGCGCCGCCTCGCCCGCGTCGCGGCGGCGCGTCGTGTCCACGGCCACCCGCGACGGCGCGGCCGGGTCGGTCAGCGCCGCCAGGCCGGTGTCCGCGGCACGGCCCCAGTCCTTCGTCGCGGCGTAGGCCGGGCTCCGCTTGGCCCGCTCGAACTGGTCGCGGGCCGCGGCCGCGTCGCCTTTCAGCGCCAGCGCCAGGCCCGACACGACGTTCGCCCGCGCGGCCGCCTCCGAGTCGGGCACGGCGGACTTCAGCACGCGGTCGGCGGCGGCGAGCGCCGGGTCGGCGTCGCCCGGCCGGCGGAGGTCGGTCAGCACGGCCTGCCACAGCGGCAGCGCCTCGGCCGGGCTCACCGCGTTCGCCAGCTCGGCGCGGAACTGCTTCTCGGCGACCAAGAGCGCCGCCTTCGCCGCCGCCGCGTCGTCGGCCAGCTTCTTCTCCAGCGCCGCCGTCTCGGCCTTGTGGTCGGTCTTCAGCTTCGTCAGCACCGCGTCGCTGTCGGTCTTCAGCTTCGTCAACATCCCTGCCGCGTCGGCCTTCGCCTTCGCGACGTCCGCCGCCGCGTCGGCCTTCGTCTTCGTCAGCAGTTTCTCGGCGTCGGCCTTCGTGCGGGTCAGCTCCGTCGCGGCATCGGTCTTCGCCTTCGCCAGCAGTTTCTCGGCCTCGCTCCTGGTCGTGTCGAGAAGCTTGGCCGCGTCGTCGGTCGCCTTTTTCAGCGCGGCGTCCGCTGCGGCCTTGGCGGCGGCGAACTCCGTCGCGTGCTTCGTCGTCGCGCTCTTCAGGTCGGCCTCGGCTTTTTTCGCGGCCGCGTCCAGCTTGCCGGCACGAGCCGCGAGGTCCACCAGCGTCCCGGTCGTCGCCGGACCGCCGACGGCAGCCGTCGAGCCCGGCGGGATCAGGCTCGTCAAGTCCGGCCCGGTGGCGCGGCTGGCGGCGGACTTCGTGGCGGCGATCACCTCGGGCGGGGCGTACTTCTCGGGCAACAGCTTCGCCGCCTGCAACTCCGCGGCGACGCGGGCGATTACCCCCTCGGCGTCCTTGCGGCTCTTGTCCGCGGCCGCGAGTTCGCCCTCCAGCGTCTTGGCCTTCGCGGCCGCGTCGTCGGCCAGCTTCATCGCCGCGACGGCGTCCTTCATCAGCGCCACGGCGTCGGTCTTGGCCTTCGTCAGGTCGGCGGCCGCCTTCTTGAGGTCGTCACCCAACTTGGCGCTCATCTCCTTCTCGGTCTTGAGCGCGGCCTTCTCCGTCTTCAGCGCCTCCTGCTCGGCCAGCAGCCCCTTCTGGGCCGCGACCAGCTTCTCGTTGGCGAGCTTCGCGTCGGAGAGGGCCGTGTCGCGCTCGGTGCGGTAGCCGGCGAACGTGTCGAGTGCCTTCCCGGCACCCTCGGCACGGGCGAGGGCGCCGACCGTGGGGTGCTCGTAGATCGTGCGGCGGAGCTGCCAGTACGCCTTGAGGTCGTCGCAGCTGCGCGGGAAAATTTGCTCCAGCGGGTCGGTCAGCGGGTTGAGGCCGCGGCCGGCCAGGGCACGGGCCCGGTCCGCGTGCGCCTTCTTGGCGGCGTCGATGGCGGTGATCGCGTCGGCGTACTTGCCGCCGGCGGCGAGGTTGACCGCCCGCCAGAACTGCCCGCCGGCCTCGGCGGGTTCCGCGGCCGGCTCGTCCTGCAGGAACAGGAACGCCGCCGCGATTACAACCCGCTCGGCGTCGGCGGGGGTGAGGCGCAACGACGTGGCACCCCCGGGCGCGGCCGGCGGGGCGGTGGCGTCGAGGCGGTCGGCGGCCGCCTTAAACACGTCGGCGGCCTGCGGGAACTTCGCCGCCGCGCTCGTGTACACCTCCTTCGCCTTGGCCCGGTCGCCGGCCACTTCGTACGTCAGCCCCAGGTGGACGGCCGCGCGCACGGCCGTCTTCCCGTCGGCGCCGGCCATCGCGGCTTCGAGGTCGGCACGGGCGTCCTTCAGCGCCGCGTCGTCGCCGGTCACGGCGGACGCGTCGCGGAGGCGGGCCAGCAGCCGGGCCTGCCCGCGGCTGGCCTTCGCCTCGGGCGTGCTCACACCGGCGGCCTCCAGCACCTTCAGGGCGCGGGCCGGGTCACCCGAGTCGAGCGCGGCGCGGGCGTCGGCCGCCGTCGCGGGCGGGGCCGTGCCGGGGACGGGCGCCGCGTTCGTGTCCGGGGTCTTGACCGGCGGCAGCACCGCGACCGGGCCGCCGGTCTTCCCCTGGTCGAGGACGCCGGAAAAGTAGACGCCGCTGGCGATGCCGCCGCCGAGCAACAGCCCGAACAACAGGCCGACGCCGGCGCCGCGGTTCACGCCGCCCCCGCCGCCGTCGCTCGCCGCGGGCAGCACGCGCGTCTCGCCGGAGGTGTCGTCCGCGGCGCGGCCCGCGCCCCGGCGGGCCGGCTTCACCGGCGTCTCCGTCAGTAGAAGCTCGTTCGTGCTCGACCCGGACACCCAGTCCAGCTCCACCGAGCCGCTCGTGCCCGACTGGCTCGTGCCAGGCCGAACAGAGCGGACCGGCGCGGCCGACTCGGCGGCGGAGCCGGTGCCCGCCTTCTTCGGCGGCGACCCACTCGCCGGGGCGGCCGGCTCGAGCGCCGTCATCCAGTCGGAACCCGCACCCTCGTCGCGGCTCGCGGCTAGCACGTCACCGGTACTCGGTTGTGGCGACTTCGCCCCGTCCGGGTCCGCCAGGTCGAGTTCGTCGTCGTCGGGGAAGGCCCGGTGGAGCGTCCGCTCGGGGGACGACGGCCCGCCGGCCAGGTCGAAGTCCACGCCACCGGCCGCCGGGTCCGGGTGGTCCGAGAACTCGACCGCGTCGGCCTCGGGCACGACGCCCGAACTCCCCGTCAGGGGGGCGGTGGGGGTGGTGAAGATGCTCGACGGGGCCGACGACAGCGACGGCTCCTCGCCGTCCTCGACGCCGGCGAACAGGTCGGTGGCCCCGCCCGCGTCCGGCGTGAGTTCGAACCGCGGGCCGGCGCCGCGCGGCTCCTGGAACAGGTCGGAACTGCTCGGGTCGGACGCGAAGTCCACCTCGTCCTGGCCGTCGTCCCACAGGCGGGCCCGGCCGCCGGTGCTGTCCGGGGCCGCGAACCTTGCCGGCACGTCGTCCTCGGCCAGCGTCGGGTCGACGCCCGGCGCCTCGATGCGGACGGCCGAGCCGTCGGTGAGCGGCCCGGCCGGCTCGCTCAGGTCGGCGAGGATGCTGCTGGCGTCGGTCCCGCCGAGGGCCGTGGTGCCGAAGTCCACGGAGCCATCGTCCGGGAGCGGCGGCGTGTGGGCGAGCGTCGCCGAGTCGCCGAAAAGTGACCCGCCGTCGGCCACGTCGTCGGCCACCGGCAGGTCGTCGGCCGACTCCTGGAAGGTGCTTCCGCCGGGCGGCTGGTCGAACGTCAGCGCCACTTCCGAGGTGCGGTCGGCACCGCGGCCGGCCGGCGAGGCGGGGGACGCGGGCCCGCCCCACGAGGTCGCGGCGATCACGTCCGACTGGTCGCCGTGGGCCCTCGGCGGCGGCGGCGACGCGAACACGTCCGACCCGTCGCCGTGGGCCGACGGCGGGAGCGGGCCGGCCAACTCCGCCTCGATCCCGTCGGACACCACCTGCACGGCTGCGATGTCGTCGCGGGAGAACCACCCGGACGCCGGCGCGACCGGCTCGACCGTCGGGTCCACGCTCACCGCCGAGTCGCCGACGGCTTCGGCCGCGGGGATGAACCCGGACGCCGGCTGGGCCTCGGGCACCGACTCGCCGAACAGGCTGGACGCCGACTGGCTCGACCCGGCCAGGTCCACGATCTCGCCGGACCCGGCGGCCGACGCGAACGGGGCCGGCTCGTCGAACAGCGCCGACGACGACGCGGACGCCGCGTCGGGGATTTCCTCGGGCTCGGCCCCCTCGGTCAGCCAGCTCTCAGCCGGCGACACCGGCGGGATCGTCGGTAGCCCGGTCTCGTCGGCCTCCGACAGGTACTCGATGCCGAGCGTCGGCTCGCCGGGGTGATCCGAAAGGTCGAACGGCCCCGCGTCCGCGACCACCTCGGCGGCGGGAATGATTCCCGACGCCTCCTCCTGGCTGGTGAGTGCCATCGGCACGTCGTCGTCCGTCGTGGGGTCGGGCCGCGGGACCGGCGGCAGGTCGTCGGGGTGCGGGTTGGTCGAGTTCGACATGGTGAAACGGCTCCGCGGTGTCAGCCGGAAGGGTAATCGTTATTCTCCCCGGATTCCGCACGGGCACAAGGTTTTTGCCCCACTTTCCCATCCCCCCACCGCTCCACGCCGGAGAGTCGCGCCAACCGGCACAGTTCCACTCGGACCGGGATTACCGTTCCGGGCAGAGGGGGGGTCGGGACGCGGGAATACGCGCGTGAGACGCACGGGCGATCGTTTGTGGGCCGCGAGGGGCTTCCCCCGCGGGCGGTGGCCTGGGATAATCCCACTTCCCACCGCCTCGTCTCCGCCGGAGACCACGTTCATGCCGCGTTCGCTCGCCGTCGTGCTCCTGGCCCTCGCCGCCGGTCCGGCTGTCGCCCAGGCGCCGGTCGACGACGCATTCTTCGAGGCGAAGGTGCGGCCGCTCCTCGTTCAGCACTGCCAGTCGTGTCACGGCAAGGACAAGCACAAGGGCGAACTGCGGCTCGACACCAGGGCCGGGTTCGAGAAGGGCGGCGAGACCGGCCCCGCGAAAGACCTGGTCGCCGCCGCCGTGCGCTATGACGGCGACCTGAAGATGCCGCCGAAGGGGAAGCTGTCCGACGCCGACATCGCCGTCTTCACCGCGTGGGTGAACGGTGGCGCCCCGTGGCCGGCCGAAAAGGTCGCCGGCGGCGGGCCGAAGGACACGTTCGACATCGCGGGGCGGGCGAAGGCGCACTGGTCGTTCCAGCCGGTGAAGCGGCCGGCGGCGAGGACGATCGACGAACTGCTCCTGGCGAGGCTCGGCGAAAAGGGGCTGAAGTTCGCCCCGCCGGCCGACCCGCGGGCGCTGGTGCGGCGCGTCTACTTCGACATCATCGGTCTGCCGCCGACCCCGGAACAGGTGGAGACGTTCGCCGCCGACGCGGACCCGTGCGCCTTCGAGAAGCTGGTGGACAAGCTGCTCGCCGACCCCGGCTACGGCGAGCGCTGGGGCCGGCACTGGCTCGACCTGGCGCGGTACGCCGAGACGCAGGGCCACGAGTTCGACTACGACATCCCCGACGCCTGGCGGTACCGCGACTACGTGATCCGCGCGCTGAACAGCGACCTGCCGTACAACCGGTTCCTCACCGAACTGCTGGCCGGCGACCTGCTCCCTCAGCCGCGCCGCAACCCGGCCGACGGGTCGAACGAGAGTCTGGTCGCGACGGGCTTCTGGTGGCTCGGCGAGGGGAAGCACTCGCCGGTGGACTCGCGGTCCGAGTACGCCGACCGCATCGACAACCAGATCGACGCCTTCGGCAAGGGCGTACTGGGCCTGACGCTGGCGTGCGCCCGCTGCCACGACCACAAGTTCGACCCCGTCAGCACGAAGGACTACTACTCGCTGTTCGGCGTGCTCAGCAGCTCGCGCTACCACCGCGCCGAGGTGGGCGACGAGCGCGTGACGGTGAAGTTGCTCGACGAACTGAAGGCGAGCGGCCCGCGTCGGCGGGCTGTTGTCGAGCGCGCCAGTGATGCTCAGGAACAGCCCGCCGACGCGGGCCGCTCGCCGGCCGATGCGTGGCGCGCCAAGGCCACCCCGTTCGAGCGATTCGACGCCGGCTGGCGCGCCCGCTGGGACGCCGCCGGGCTCGCCTTCCGTCCTGAAGGCGGCGACGGCTTCCCCCACAGCGGCCGCGAGAGCTCGAAACTCGCCGGCGCCCTCCGCTCGCCGACGTTCGTGATCGACCGGCCCTACCTGGCCGTCCGCGTCGCCGGCGAGCACGGCAAGGCGCGGCTCATCCTCAACGGGCTACAGCTGATCCAGGCCCCGATCTACGGCGGGCTCGCGCAGCCGGTGAACGGCAAGGAACAGCTCCGCTGGGTGGTATTCGACCTGAAGATGTGGAAGGGGCAGCCCGCGTACTTCGAGCTGCTCGACGACGGCCCCGGGTTCGTGGCGATCACGGAAGCCTGGGTCGCGGACAACCCGCCCCCCTCGGCCCCGGGCACCGTGCCGCTACCGCCGACCGACGACGCCACGAAGGCGGCGGAGGCGAAGCTGCCGACGCCGGCGTTCGCGCCGACGCTCCGCGACGCGGCCGGCCGCAACGAGCGCGTGTTCGTCCGCGGCAACCACAAGACGCTCGGCATTGAGGCGCCGCGGGCCTTCCTCGAAGTCTTCGACAAGACGCCGCTAGCCGGCCCCGGTAGCGGCCGGCTCGAACTCGCGCGCAAGGTGACCGACCCGACGAACCCGCTGGTGGCGCGGGTGCTCGTGAACCGGCTGTGGAAGCACCACTTCGGCGAGGGGCTGGTCCGCTCGCCGGACGACTTCGGCTACCAGGGGCAGCCGCCGACGCACCCCGAACTGCTCGACTGGCTCGCGGCCGAGTTCGTGAACCCGTCCGACGGCGGCGTGCCGTGGTCGGTCAAGCGGATGCACCGGCTGATGCTGCTGAGCGCCGCGTACCGACAGGGCAGCCGAGCGACGCCGGAGCAGGCCGCGAAGGCGGTGACGGTCGACCCGCAGAACAAGCTCCTCCACCGGCAGAATGTGCGGCGGCTCGAAGCCGAGGCGATCCGCGACGCGATGCTGGCGGTGAGCGGCCGGCTCGACCGCGCCGCCGGCGGGCCGGGCATCCTGCCGTACCTCACGGACCACCAGGTGGGCCGCGGCCGGCCGGCGAGCGGCCCACTGGACGGGAACGGCCGGCGGAGCGTGTACCTGGCGGTGCGGCGGAACTTCCTGAACCCGATGTTCGTGGCGTTCGACTACCCGACGCCGTTCAGCGCGATCGGCAAGCGGACGGTGTCGAACGTGCCGGCGCAGGCGCTGGTGATGCTGAACAACCCGTTCGTGGTGCAGCAGGCCGAGCTGTGGTCGCGCCGAGTGACCGCCGGCGGCGAGAGCGCGGACGAGCGCGTGAAGCGGATGTACGCCGCGGCGTTCGGCCGCGCCCCGACCGCCGACGAGCGCGCGACGGCGACGGCGTTCGTGGCCGACGCGGCGCGCGACGGCGGCGAGCCGCGGGCGTGGGCCGACCTGTCGCACGCGCTGTTCAACGCCAAGGAGTTCATCTTCATCGAGTGACACCGCCGAGGTATGATCCGCCGACGCGCCGACGAGGGAGTTCCGATGACGACCGCGACCGCCACCCCGCCGACCGACGTGCTGCTGACCGCGGAGCAGTACGCCGAGCTGCCCGACGACGGGCGGCGGACGGAACTCGTAAACGGAAAGGTAGTCGAGGTGCCTCCGCCCAGCTTCCGCCACGGGGTAATCGCCAACCGTGCGGGCCGGTTGATCGGGAACTACGTCGAGGCGAACAAGCTGGGGTGGGTCACAAGTAACGACTCGGGGGTGCCGACGCGGCGCGGCCCGGACACGGTCCGCGGCCCGGATGTGGCCTTCTACAGCTTCGCCCGCATCCCGGCCGACCAGTCCCCCGACGGCTACCCGGCCGTCGCCCCCGAGTTGATCGTCGAGGTGCGGTCGCCGTCGAAAACGTGGCGGGCGATCAACACGAAGGTTGCGGAGTACTTCGCCGCCGGCGTGAAGCTCGTCTGCGTTCTCGACCCGGACACCGCGAGTGTCGGCGTTTACACTCCCGACGAATTCCCGCGCCGGCTCACCGCCGACGAGGAGTTGACGCTGCCGGAGGTGTTCCCCGACTTCCGCGTGCCGGTCCGCGAGTTCCTGGTCTGACGAGGGTTCCCCCGTGCCGACCGTCCTGCTCGTGTACGGCACCCTGAAGCGAGGCCACGCTGCCCACGACCTCCTCGCCGGCCAGCACTTCCTCGGCCCCGCCGTCACCGCGCCGCACTACCGCCTCGTCGACCTCGGGCCGTATCCGGGCCTCGTTCCCGACGGCGCCACCGGTCTCGCCGTGAGCGGCGAGTTGTGGGAAGTGTCCGACGAGAAGCTGAAGGAACTCGACGCCTTCGAGGGGTGCCCGACCCTTTACTGGCGCGGGGCGGTGGAGGTGGCCGACCACGCGGGGCCGGTGGAAGCCTATTTCTACGCCCGGTCGGTGCCGCCGAGGGCGCCGACCGGCGCGGCGTGGCCGCTCCGTTAGTTCGGACTGCTCTCGGTGCCGTTGTCCGGTGGGATGGTGCCGTACCCCTTCGGAACCGGCGGCCGCTCCGTCGAGCCGCCGAGGACGTCGCCGCACACCTGGTACTTGAAGTTCCCGATGGTCAGCTCGTCGCCCGGCACCAGCTTCCCCTCGGCGACGCGGAGGCCGTTCACCTTCACGCCGTTGGTGCTCCCCAGGTCGCGGACGACGAGGTAGTCGTTCACCTGGGCGACGCAGCAGTGCCGCCGCGACACCTTCTTCGAGTGCAGCTGCACGTCGCACTCCTCGTGGCGGCCGAACAGCAGGATCGGCTTGTCCACCAGGATGCTCGGGCCGTCGGTGAGGGAGAGCAGGTGTACGGGCATGTCGGAATCATACCAAGCCCGCGCCGCCGGGGCGACCGGCCGGCCGTTCGCCGGTTCAACGATACAGTAACCCCGGTCCCCTCCCACGGGCGGAAAGCATGGCCGACCTCGCGTTCCAGCGGTGCATCGACCCCCGGTGCGCGGCCACGGCCGACCTGTCCGACACGTCGTTCCGCTGCCCCAAGTGCGGCGGCCTCCTCGACCTCGCCTACGACTGGGACCGCCTCCCCGTCCCGAAGTCGCTCAAGGAGTTCGAGGCGGCGTGGGCCAACCGGTCCGACCCGCTCGACTTTTCCGGCGTGTGGCGCTTCCGCCGGCTGTTCCCGTTCGCCCCGCCCGACAAGGTCATGACCGTCGGCGAGGGGCAGACCCTCTGCCAGCGGGCCGACCACGTGGCGGCCTACGCCGGGATGAACCCCGGGTGCCTGTACCTCCAGTACGAGGGGATGAACCCGAGCGGCAGCTTCAAGGACAACGGTATGACCGCGGCGTTCACCCACGCCCGGATGGTGAACGCCCGCCGGGCCGCCTGCGCCAGCACCGGCAACACCAGCGCCAGCCTCGCCGTGTACTGCTCGGTCACGCAGTTGATGCGCGCCGTCATCTTCATCGGCAGCGGGAAGATCAGCTACGGCAAGCTGTCGCAGGCGCTCGATTACGGCGCCCTGACGGTGCAGATCGCCGGCGACTTCGACGACGCCCTCCGCCGCGTCCAGGAGGTGAGCAGCCGGCTCGGCATCTACCTCGTCAACAGCGTGAACCCGTTCCGCCTCGAGGGGCAGAAGACCATCATGCTGCGCATCCTGGAGGCGCTGCGCTGGGAGGTGCCGGACTGGATCGTCGTGCCGGGCGGGAACCTGGGGAACGTGTCGGCGTTCGGGAAGGCGTTCGCGGAGCTGCGCGACCTTGGCCTGATCGACCGCACGCCGCGGCTGGCGGTAGTGAACGCGGCGGGGGCGAACACGTTCTACCAGCTCTACGAGAAGCAGGGCGTGCGCTGGAACGGCGGCGCGTTCGACGCCCCGAAGGTGGACCGCTACATGACGGCGATGGACGCGGCGAACCTGCGGGCGGACACGCTGGCCAGCGCGATCGAGATCAACCGGCCGGTGAACCTGCCGAAGGCGCTGCGCGCGCTCGAGCGGTGCGGCGGCGTGGTCCGCGAGGCGACCGACGCGGAGATTCTGGACGCGAAGGCGAAGGTGGGCGCCGGCGGCCTCGGGTGCGAGCCGGCGAGCGGGGCGAGCGTGGCGGGGCTGCTGAAGCTGGTGAAGGAGGGCGTGGTCGCGCCGTCGGACCGCGTGGTGTGCATCCTGACCGGGCACGTGTTGAAGGACCCGGACGCGACGGTGGCGTACCACACGGCGGACCCGGCGGTGTTCGAAGCGAAGCTCGGCAAGCGCGGGGTGAAGCGGGTGCAGTTCGCCAACCGCGCCGTGCAGGTGCCGAACGACCTGGTCGAGATCGTCAAGGCGATCGAGCTGTACGCCTGAGCGAGCGGGTCACCGGGCCGGCGGCAGCGGCACCAGGAACACCACGTCGCCGCCGCGCACCGCGGAGCCGGGCACGAACGGCGCCGACCGGCCGCCGCCGTCGGCCCCGTCGGGGCCGACGCTCCAGATCACCGGCTGCCCGGCCTTCACCGTCAGCGGCGGCGGCGCCCCGCGGCCGGGTGGGGATCCGGTCATGTCTTGCGGCAACTCGTCGGTCGTCGGCACGCGGTACCGCAGCGCCGTTCCGGGGGGTGCGTACGGGTCGGGGGGCACCTCCGGCAGGTACGCCGGCACCAGCGCCGCCAGGTCGGGTGGGAACTCGCCGCGGTCGTGGTGGTAGAGCCGACACGCCAGCGCCGCCGCGAGCCCCCGGCGGGCCGCCCGCAGCGCGCGGTCGGCGGCCCCCAGGTCGACGAGGGCGGCCGACCGCGCCGTCAGCATCGCCGCCCCCGGCCGGCCGAGCGTCAGCCGGCGGTAATCGTCGCCGTTGGTCGGGTCGAGGCCGTAGGCCACCAGCCGCCGCGTCCGCTCGCGCTCCCAGGGCACGCTCCACGCGAACGACACGAGATCGACCTCGGGGTTCGGCGCGTCCTTGTCGCGGCCCGGTGGCGTCACCATTGCCGGCAGCCACTCGCTCGGCGCCTTCATCAACTCGCGGACGACGTACCGGTCGGCCAGCTGGTGCGGCGTCGGGTCGAACGGCTCGCCCCACCCGGTCGCCCGCAGCTCCGCCCCCGCGACCGTGCCGTCCGGCCGGAGGCGCGTCATGAGGGCCCGCTCGTCGCGGAGCACCTCGTCGAGCACGGCGCGGAGCAGGTCCGGCCGGTTGTCGACGCGCGACAGCCACCGGCCGACACACGCCAGGGCCAGGGCGGTCACGTCGTTGCCGCGGTGGAGGGACGCGGTCAGCGACCCGTTCCGCAGCGACCGGGCGACGGCGAGCCCGGCGCGCAGGTCGGCCGCGAACGCGGCCGGGTCACCGGCCGCCTGGCGGTACAAGCCGTGCGCCAGGACGACCACCGCCATGCCGCGGCCGCTCTCGAGCGTCGACGAGCCGGACGTGGAACGCGTCAGCCGCGGGTGCTCGAAGATGGCCACCGGCAGGGCCGGGTCGGCGGCGGCGGCGGCCTGGTCGAACCACGCCTCGTGCGGCGGCGGGGCGGGGCCGGCGAGCGGCCCCGGGCCGGGCTGGGGGCGGTCGGCGTCGTACACCGCCCGCACCCACTCGGCGAGGTCGGCGTCGTCGCGGACGGCGGCGCCGCCGCGGAGTTGCTCGACGCGGTCGGCGGGGTTGTTCCGCTTCCCGGGCACGGGGCTCACCACCAGGACCGCGACCCGCGAGAACTGCTCCGTGGCGGCGCGGAACTGCCGGCCCGTGTCGTTCTGTTGGAACGTCACCAGCCCGTCCTCGACGTACGCCACGTCGTCGGTCGCGCCGGGGCGGTCCGGCACCTCGACGGCGCGGTACCCCGCCCCCGCGGCGACGGCGAGTACGGCCGCGACCGTACCGCCGACCAGCGGGCCGAGCCCGCGCCGGGTGGCGACGCGCTCGGCGCCCCACGGCGCCAGGAGGGCGCGGCCGGCGGCCAGCGCCAGCAGCGGCGGAAGCCACAGCCACAGGTGCCGCGTGCCGCCCGTGAGGAGGGCCGGCAGCACCGCCGCGAACGTCGTCCCGCCGGCGACCCCGGCCACGCCGGCGCCGACGACCGGCTTCTTGAACAGCATCCCGCACAGCACCCCGGCGGCGAACCCGTACCCGACCGGCGCCAGCAGGTACTTCCACCCTTCGGTGCCGAGCACCCGCGGCTCGAACATCAGCGAGCGGAACACGGCCGACAGCACCGCCTCGGCGCGCAGCCCGCCGCCGCCCGTGGCCGCCGCCCGGACCGCCGACGGCAGCGCGACCAGCGCCGCCAGGAGTAGCGCGAACGCGAGGTGAACCAGCACCTTGACGAGCCACATCCGCCCGGCCGGCAGCCGCTGTTCGCCCCAGTAGCGGGCGCTCCCCGTGGTCTGCTCGTCGGAGAAGGCGGTAATGCCGGCGAACACGCCGGCCAGGAGCCCGAGGGCCGGCCACGCCACGAACGGCTCGATCGTCGGCAGCAGTAGAACGAAGCCGGCGGCGACGGCGAACCCGGCGATCGTGAGCCCCGGGCCGGTCAACTGTCGGGCGGCGAGCCACAGCAGCGCCTGGAGCCCGACCCGGGAGCGCCGCGCGCGGACCGGCGGCGCGACGGCCGGGGCCGCGGGTTCGACGAGGTACACGGCCGGCGGCGGCGGCACGCGGTCGTCGGCCTCGCGGGCGCGGTCCGGGCGGGTGTAGGCGACGGCCGACCACAGCAGCGGCGTGGCGAACATCAGCCCGAGGAACAGGAACGCCCCCGCCGGCCGCGGGACCGCCGACCCCGGTGTGGCGAACACGAGCGTGATCGGCAGCAGGTAGGCGACGGCGAACAGCGTGGCCGCTGGCACCGCCACGCCGACCGAGCCGAGCGTGGTGCGGGCGAGCGTGGAGCCGAGGGTGCCCCAGCAGAACGCCAGCATCGAGTAGACGGCGACGGCGAACGCCCACCCGGTCGTTGCGAGGAGGCCGAGTGCGTACCCGGCAGCGATGACGAGCCCCGCCTGAGACGCGGCCAAGAGCCCGCCGGCGAGGAGCTTGGCGGTCCACAGCCCGGCGCGGGGGACGGGCAGGGCGTCGAGGAAGCCGTGGGTGCCGGCCTCGCGCTCGGCGGCGAAAAGCGCCCCGCCGCAGACGGTGCCGGCGGTTACGGCGAGCAGCAGGGTGGTGAGCGGCCCGGGGCCGAGCCCCCGGAAGATGTCGCCGGGGGAAGAGCCCTTCTGCGGGGGGTCGGCGAGCACGGCGACGGCAACGAGCACGCCGCCGCCGAGGACGACGAGGGTGAGGCCGATCAGCCCCTGCTCGCGGAACTCCTTCCAGACGATCGCCCGGACCACTGGGCACCTGCGATGAAAGTGGTAACCCGCGCGGGTGCGCGGACCGCCGCGCTACTCCGCCACACGCGTCACGACCGGCGCCGTTCGCGCCATCAGCGCCGCGTACACCTCTTCCAGTGACACCGCACTGTCCTCGAAGTCCGTCACCCCCGGCGCCGAGCGCAGGGCGTTCAGGGCGCCCGGGTCGGGGTCCTGCACGGTCGCCTGCCAGTAGTGGCCGGTGCCGTTCCGCGTCAGCACCGTCCCGAGCGCCGCCGCGTCCGGCGGCTGCTCCGCGAACCGCAGGCTGATCCGCCGCACTTTCTTCCGCAACTCCCCCAGCGGCGCGGAGAGAATCATCTTCCCGTCGCGCAGTAGCCCAGCGTGCGTGCAGGCCCGCTCCAACTCCGCGATCGAGTGACTCGAGATGAGTACCGTCCGCCCCGCCGCTGCCAGGTCGGCCAAGCCGGCCAGGAACTCGCGCCGCGTGAGCAGGTCCAGCCCGCTCGTCGGCTCGTCGAGCAGCAGCACCTCGGGGTCGGGGGCCAGCGCAAGCGCCAGCCCCACCCGGGCGTAGCCGCCCTTCGACAGTTCTTTCAGCTTCTTGGCGGGGTCGAGGCCGAGGCGGTCGGTCCACTCGCGGTAGCGCGGCAGGAAGCCGGGCCGGTGGAACGCGGCCGTGAACCAGCCGATGTCGGCGACCTTCATCCAGTCGTAGAACCGCGGCCGCTCCGGCATGTAGCCGACGCGGTGCCGCAGGTCCAGGGCGCGGGCGTAGCAGTCGAGGCCGAGGATTTCCGCCCGCCCGGCGTCGGCCGGGGCCAGGCCGGTGAGGATGCGCATCGTCGTCGTCTTGCCGGCGCCGTTGTCGCCGAGGAAGGCGTAGACGGCGCCGCGCGGGACGCGCAGGTTCAACTCGTCGAGCGCGGTCTTGCCGCGGTACCGGACGACCACCCGGTCGGCGACGATCACGTCCTCGGCCATGCACAGCCCCGGAGTGGGGGCGCGAGACATTCCCCCACGGTCAGAATGAGAACCGGCCGCCCCCGGGTCAACCGCCGGGCCTCACTTCGCCGCGCCGAACGACGCCGCCAGTCGCCGCAGACCCTCGTCCACGCTCACCGCCGGCTCGTACCCCAGGTCGCGCCGAGCCGCCGCGATGTTGTACCAGTGCGACGTGCCGAGTTGCGACGCGACGAACCGCGTCATGGCCGGCTCGCCCGACAGCTGCAGCCAGCGGTACGTTGTCTCTAGGACTCGCCCCGCGAGTCGGGCCTTCCACGCCGCCACGGATTTCGTGACGGGTGGCAAGCCGGCCGTGGCCAGGACGCGGTTGATGAACTCCCACAGCTCGACGGGCTCGCCGTCGGAGACGAAGTACGCCTCCCCCGCGGGGGCGGTGCCCACATCGAGCTTCTCCGCGGCGAGGACGTGGGCGTCGGCGGCGTTGTCGACGTACGTCACGTCCACGCGCACGGGCCGGGTGCCGATGCGGCGGAGCTTGCCGGCCCTGGCGCGGGTCAGCACGCGCGGGATGAGGTGCGGGTCGCCGGGCCCCCAGATGAGGTGCGGCCGCAGGGCGACGGTCGCCAGGTCGGGGCCGTTCGCGGCCAGGACGGCGCGCTCGGCCGCGGCCTTCGTCTCGGGGTACGCGGCGTCGAAGTGCTTGGGGTAGGGCGTGCTCTCGTCGGCCCCTTCGAGGTCGCCGCCGCCGTGGACGACGCTCGGCGTCGAGGTGTAGACGAGCCGCCGCACGCCGGCCGCGCGGCAGGCGGCGATGACGTTCGCGGTGCCGGCGACGTTGGTGGCGACGTAGTCGGCGTGACGGCCCCACACGCCCGCCTTCGCCGCGGTGTGAATCACCACGTCCGTCCCCGCGACAGCTTTCGCGACGGCGTCGGGGTCGGCGAGGTCGCCAAGCGTCTGCTCAACGCCGAGTTCGTCGAGCCAGGGGTAGGCGCTGCGGGTGAGGGAGCGCACGTCCCAGCCGCGGGCGCGGAGCCGCCGCACGACGGCGCCGCCGAGGAACCCGCCGCCGCCGGTGACGAGCACCCTCATGCGGTCGGCCTCCACGCCGGGCCGAGCTTGCGGTCCGCCCACCCGGCCAGCTTCTCGCGGAAGATTTTCGAGTTGTGCCGCACGTCCACCGGGAATCCCGGGTGAAACACCAGCTTGTCGATGGCGCGAGTGTGGGTGAATTCCTGCCCGCGGGCGATGACGTCCTTCGCCACTCGCGACTCCTCACGGTACGCCCGCGCCTGGGGGAGCAACTCCACACAGAGAACCGGGTACGTCTCGCCGTCGCGCCGTACGCCGACCAGCGCCGTCCGGTACACGCCAGCCACGGTGTTGAACACGGGCTCCACCTGGTCGGTGAACAGGGTGCCGTGCGGCGTCACCACGCGGTGACTCTTTCGGCCGCAGAACCACAGCCGCCCGGAATCGTCGTAGTATCCCACGTCGCCCATGCGGTGCCAGAGGGCGCCCGTCCGTGGGTCGCGGATTTTCGCCAGCCGCGTCGCTTCAGGCCGGCCGAAGTACGCCGCCGTCACCACCGGCCCGCGCACGGCGAACTCGCCGATCTGTCCGTCGGGAAGAACCCGGGCGTCGTCCCACTCGGGGATCGCGTCGTCGGTGATCGGTATGATGCGGACGGTGACCCCCGGCACCGGCCGGCCGACGCACACGCCCTTGCCCTGGTCGGTGAGGTGCCGCGTCTCCGTCAGGATTTCCCGGCTGCCGACGTTGGCGACGGGTAGTGCCTCGGTCGCGCCGTAGGGCGTGAACACCTCCACGCCGGGCGCCAGCAGTTGCGCGAAGCGCGCGAGTTGGTCGGCGCGGGCGGGGGCGCCGGCCGAGATGGCGCGCTTCAGGCTCGGCAGCGGCGCCCCGTGGTTGCCGAGCGCCCGGACCACGGCGGGGGAGCCGAACAGGTTCGTGGCGCCGAACTGGGCCACCTGCGCGACGGCCCTCCGCGGGTCGATCCGGGCCGGGCGGGCGAAGTCCATGTCGGGCACGACGCACGTCATCCCCAGCGCCGGGCCGAACAGCGCGAACAGCGGAAACGTGCAGAAATCGACCTCGCCCGGCTCGATGCCGTAGACGGCCTTCAGTAACTCCACCTGTGCCGCGAACACGCCGTGCGTGTACACCGCCCCCTTCGCCACGCCCGTGCTGCCGCTGGTGAACAGCACCGCCGCCGTCTCGTCCCGCGCCACGTCCGGTAGCGGGTACGGCCCCTTTCCGGCGCCCGCGGCGCGGAGCCGTGACACCCCGGTGTCACAGAAGAGCCGCCCGCGGCCGACGTTCACCGTGACGCGGACCGACTTCTTCGCCCAGCGCAGCAGCCGGCGGGCGACGTGGGCCTTGGGGATGCTGACGAACGCGGCGGGCTCGGCTTCCGCGAGGCAGGTGCCGAGGTTCTTCACACCCATGCCGGGGTCGATGAGGACCGGCACGGCGGCGACCTTCAGCAGCGCGAACGTGAGGGCGAAGAAGTCGGCCGACGGCGGCACCATCAGCGCGGCGCGGGTGCCGCGCCCGACGCCGGCGGCGGCGAGGCCGTGGGCGAGTGCGTCGGTGTCGGCGGCGAGTTGTGCGAACGTGACG
This sequence comes from Gemmataceae bacterium, assembly GCA_046350095.1. Taxonomy (GTDB): domain Bacteria; phylum Planctomycetota; class Planctomycetia; order Gemmatales; family Gemmataceae; genus Urbifossiella. The sequence goes on along the minus strand of JAXMBA010000003.1, from coordinate 40,129 downwards.
GCCCGGTGCGGCGTGTGGCCGTGCGGCCGGACGCGGCGCGCGGGCAGCAGCAGCGCCGGCCGGTCGGGGTCGGCCGCGGCCATGCGGGCCAGGTGGGCCGCGACGTTCAGCGGGGTTACCGTCATGCCGGGGACGGCAGCCCGAGCGCCGCCCGCTTCTCGCGGACGAACGGCAGGTGGTGCGCGACGTGCCCCGTCACGGAGCGGATGACCTGCTCCAGCGTCTGACTCCCGCGGGTGCTGTGGACGCCGGTGCGCGCCAACTGCTCGGCCGACAGACCGCGGATCAACCGGGCGGCGCTGGCGCGCGTGGCCTCGATGACGGCTAGTTCCTCGGCCGCGTCGCGGTCGTGGTAGCGGAGCGCCTGGAAGAACAGGTTCTCGTCCGCCGCCAACAACTGCGGTGGGTCGTCGTATGCGAGGATGCGCTTCATCCGCTCCACGAACACCGGTTCGAAGTCGGCTAGGTGAGCGAGCACTTCGAGCGTGCTCCACCGGCCGGCGACCGGCCGCGCGACGACCTGCTCGCGGGTCATGCCGGCGACGGCGGCGCGGAGGTCGGGAAGCGGTCGGAGGTAGTGCTCGGCGAGGTCGGCGGCGGCGGGCATCGGCTCTCCGGTCGGGCGGGCGCCACCGGCCCGGTAGGCGGCCGCGAGCTCGGCGTCAGTCGGCATGGAGTACCTCGGCGGCGGGCGGGCGTGTCGTCTTGGGCGCGGGGCGTCAGGCCGGGGGGCGGCCGGCGTAAACGCCGAAGTCGTTGAAAAAGAGCCGCTTCGCCACCCGGTATAGCGGGTTCCGCTCCGGCACCTCGGCGGCGGGGTTGTACTGCGACGGCCGCGGGGTCATCGCCCCGAGTTCGGCCAGCGCCGTCTTTCGCGCCGTGGCGTCGGCGGCGCCGTGGGCCTCCACGAGCTTCTTGAGCAGGTCGGGCCGTTCGAGCACGATGCAACCGCGGGTGGTGTCGGCGGCGAGCTTGCGGAAGTCGGCCAGGAACGCCGACCGGAGGAACTTGTCCTTCAGGCCGCGCCCGTCCGGCCCGGGGTGGATCGACTCCGTGCTGAACTGCACGATCGGGCACGGTTCGATGCCGCCCCACGGGTTGATGTGGTGGCTGATCCCGGTCGCCGCGGGGCACAGCGCCTTCCCCTCGCCGTCGTGGTACGCGTCCACGATGACGATCGGCTTCGTGGCCCGCATCTCGACCACGAACTTCCGCACGCGCACGCCCTGTTCCTGCGTCAGGCACAGGTCGGGGTTCGGGTTCGGCCCCATCGGGCGGTAGACGTGGAACCACGTGTACAGGACGCCCATCTCGATCAGCCGGTCGATCCACTCGGGCTTCAGCAGGTCGTCGATGTTCGTGCGGCACACGCTGGTGCAGACGCCCGTGAACACGCCGGCGTCGAGTGCGTTCTTCACGCCCGTCAGCGTCTTGCTCAGCACGCCGCCGCGGCCGCGGCGCTCGTCGGAGACGATCTCGGTTCCTTCCACAGACACCAGCGGCGTGACGTTCCCGAGTTGCCACATGCGGCGGGCGCGCTCGCGGGTGAGGAAGTGGCCGTTGGTGAACACCTGGAAGTAGCAGTCCGGGTGCTCGGCGAGCATGTCCAGCAGGTGCGGGTGCATGAACGGCTCGCCGCCGACGATGCCGAAGAAGCGGTTCCCCATCGCCTTCGCTTCGCGGATCAGGCGGTGGAAGGCGTCGGGGGAGATCGTCTGCTGCTTGTGGGCCACGTCCACCCAGCAGCCCTGGCAGCGGAGGTTGCAGCTGTTGATGATCGAGACGTACAGGAACGGCGGGAACACCTGCCCGCGCTTGAGGCGGCGCTTGTGCCGGTGGACGGACAGGGCGGCGCCGACGCCCATGTTGTAGGCGAGCTTCCACAGGAGGCGCTTGTCGGTCTCGACGAGCACCCGCTTGGCCATCTTCAGGAACACGGCGCACCCCCCGGGGCGATACCCCGAGTGTAGCAGAGACGCGGGCGGGCGGCCGGATCAGACCGTCGGCCGCAGCTTCGTACCCACCACCGCGCCGCCGACCGCTTCCCCGGCGGCGAGGCCGTCCGCGGCCGACGACGGGAACTGCACCCCGCCGTAAACGCCGCTACGCGCGGCCTCCGCCGCGGCGTCGGCGAAGCCGGCGTAGGCGCGCGTTACCCCCGGCAGCTCTGGCGAGTACGTGCGGAAGGCGTACCCCTCGCCGAAGAGCGCCGTAAGCACCGCCGCGCCGGCGGCCGTCACCGCCGCGCCGTCCGAGAGGTAGTCCGGGTGGTTCGGCGTCGTCAGCAGCGGCGTCCAGGTCGGGTCCGCGGTCGTACCCGCGTTGCCGTCGGTGCCCGCCTCGCGGACCGCCGTGATCGGGCGCCAGCGCGCGAAGGTCAGCTTCGAGTCCCAGGCCACGATGGCGGCGTCGGCCCCGGCCATCGCCACCAGCGCGAACGCCCGCGCCGAGTCGAGCAGGTCGAGTTTCTCGCGGCGGACCACGTCCTGCGTCACGGCGCTCGCGGTCGCCCCGCCGGCCCAGAACAGGGCCTGCTGCGTTTGGTCCGCGGTGCGGGTACTGCTGTCGGTGCGGCCGAGTTGCTGCACAGCGTACAGGTCGGACGCGTACTCGGGGCTCGAAACGTCGGGCGGGCCGTTCGGGCGGAACGCGGCCGCCGACCCGATTCCGAACGTGGTCACGTTGCCCCAGCCGGGGAGCAGGAACGGGGCGTTGTCGGGCGGCGTCGGCCGCCAGTCGCCGGGAGCGGTGCCCGGGGTGAACGGCACCGAGCCGGCCTCAGCCGAGCCGTCGAACGCACGGATGAAGAGGAGGAATTGGGCCTCCTCGGCGCCGATCTGGAGGCCGTTGTCCCTCGCCGTGCCGTCCGGGATCAGCGCCAGCCGGGCGTTACGGATGCGGACGAACTCGGTGGCTTGCTCCGGGAAGAGGCCCGACAGCACCTGTTCGCCGGCGAGCAGCGCCGCCGCTTCGGGGTCGGCTTCGTCGAGTGACCCGGGAGTGAAACCGTACGACTCGTACCGCCGGACGATGGCGTTCACCGACTCGAAGACGGCGATGTGGAGCATCGCCAGCGCCCGGGCCGCGGCCGGGGCCGGGGTGCCGTCGGCGGCGACGGCCCGTAGGGCCACCTGGTTCCACAGCACCGACGGGTCGGCCGTCGCCTCGGCCGGGCCGCTCACCCACCCGTTCCCGGTCAGGCCGGTGGCTTCCGTCGGCTCGCCCGCCGGGGTGAACCGGCCGACGCCGGCGCCGGGGACGACCGTGGCGATGTCGGCGGTGTACCCGCGGTGGACGACGCCGACACGGACGCCAGCCCGGGAGCTGCCGTCGCCGATGACGAACGAGTCGAACGCGGCGCCGTCGCCGCGGAAGCTGTTCACCAGCGGGCCGCCGCCGGCGCCGGTGCCGGTAACGATGTCCGTCTGGCCGTCGGCGTCGAGGTCGCCGGCCGCGACGAACACGCCGCCGGCGAAGGCGGCGTCGTAGGCCAGGAAACTGGCGAGTTCACGCCCGCCGGCCGCGACGCTGACGGCCCGTACGTGCGGCGACCCGCCCGGGCCCGCACCCGCGATCACGTCGGCCCGCCCGTCGCCGTCCACGTCACCGGCCGCGACGCGGACGCCGCCGCGGAAGCCGTCGCCGAACGCGAAGAAGCTGCTGACGACGGCGCCGGTGCCCCCGTCGATGACGACCACGGCGGGGCCGCCGCCCTCCCCGGCGCCGGCGATGATTTCCGCCTTGCCGTCAAGGTTCGTGTCGCCCGCCGCGACATACACCCCGCCGCGGAACGACGCATCGAACACGAGCTGGCTGTAGAGTTCAACTCCGGTGACGCCGTCGAACACTTTGACCACCGGACCGCCGCCGGCGCCGGGCGCCGCGATCAGGTCGGTAACGCCGTCGCCGTTGACGTCGCCCGCCGCGACGCGGACGCCGCCGGTGAAGTCGGTGCCGAACGGGAAGACGCTGTAGCGCGGCGTGCCGGTCTCGGTGTCCACCAGCTGCGCGCGGCCGATCTCGCCGGCGTCGGTGCCGACGGCCGCGAGCTGGGTTGCCGGCACGTCGCGGGGTTCGAGGAGCTCCAGGGCGAACCGGTTCCGGTGGTAACGCATGTCCGGTTTCTTCGGGTGCCGGCCGGGGGCGACTTGTGCGAATCGCCTCACACCACCGGGTTCGACAGCGTACCGATCCCCGTGATGCTGATGCTCACCGCGTCGCCCGGCTTCAGGGTGAACTCGTCCGGCGGGACGATGCCGGTGCCCGTCAGCAGCAGCGCGCCGTCGGGGAAGGCGTTCTCCTTGCCGAGCCACTCGACCAGGCTCTCCGGCGTGCGCGACAGTTGCTCCAGCGTCGTGGTCCCCTCGAACGCCGTGGTCCCGCCGCGCTTGATCGTCAGCTTGATCTCCACGCCGGCCAGCGGCGGCATCTTCGCGGCCAGCGTCACCAGCGGGCCGACGCTGCACGACTGCTTGTAGATCTTCGCCTGCGGCAGGTACAGCGGGTTCTCGCCCTCGATGTCGCGGGCGCTCATGTCGTTGCCGACCGTGTAGCCGACGATGCGCAGGTCCGGCGACACCACCAGCGCCAGTTCGGGCTCGGGAACGCTCCAATTGCTGTCGGCCCGCACCTTCACCGGCTCGCCGGGGTGAACGACCCGCGCCGGCGTGGCCTTCAGAAACAGCTCGGGCCGCGGCGCCGTGTACACCTTGTCGTAGAACTGCGCCGCCCCCTTACTCTCCTCCTCGCGGGCCACCTTGCTTCGCTTGTACGTCACGCCGGCGGCCCACACCTCCTGCTTGTCCACCGGCGCCAGGTACGCCTGCCGCCCGGCCGGCTCCGACGTGCTGCCGGCGTCGATCAGCTCGCGCGCCATGCGGACCGGGTCGGGGGCGTGGAGCACGTCGGCGAGGGTGTGGACGCCCGGCTTGCGGGTCATGTCCAGGTCGAAGACGTGGCCGGACTCGACGAGCACGACGCCGGCGCGGCCGTTCGGCCGACGAACTTTCCCGAGCTGCATGGCACACCCCGCGACGAAGATCGATGTCGGTGTTGTATCCCGCCGGCCACTTCGACCGAAATTATTGTTTCGGCCGCCTCCCCCACCGGGTCGCGGAAACATGTCACGCAGTCAGATCGATCGTAGTGCGAATGGGCTTCGGCGACGTAACCCGTTACCCACTCAGCTCTCCGGTGAGAAGCCGCAGAATGTCACGGGCGGCGGGGATTCTCCCGCTCTCCACCCCGTGGTGCGCCATCTCGATGAACCCGGCGAGCGGCAAGGTGTACGGCACCGCGGCACCAGGCGGCGGAACGGCGGAAACCAATCGTTCGACGACTGCGGCAATGAGGCCGGGTATCCCATCCCCCGCCGCGGCGGACACCGGGATCGTGTCCGCGGGACGGGTCGGGCCGATGTCCGTCTTGTTTAGCACGTACAGCCATCGCGCCAGCCGACCGGCCTCTCGGGTCACGTCGTCGGGGTAGACCGGCGCGGTCGCGGTCGCGTCCATCACCCACAGGACCAAGTCCGCCGTCGGCAGCCGGTCCCGCGCCCGCTCGATCCCCTCCGCCTCCAGGCCGGCGGCGTCGCGGAGGCCGGCCGTGTCGGCCAGATCGACGGGCCAGCCGTCGAAGGCGAGAGTCGTCGTCACCACGTCGCGCGTCGTGCCGGGGGTCGGAGACACGACGGCGCGCTCGTAGCCGGCCAGCGCGTTCACCAGCGAACTCTTGCCGACGTTCGGCGGCCCCGCGACTACCACCTTCCACGGCTCCACGAGGTGCTTCCCGACGGGGGCGTAGCGAGCGAGCTCGGCGAGTCGCGGGCGGGCGTCCGCGCCGGCGTCGATCGCGGCGAGGGCGGCACGGACGGCCCGGTCGAAGGCGCCGTGCGCCTGGTCGAGCAGGATGCTCGCGGTGCGGAGCGTGGGGGCGCGGGACAGGAGCTCCCACACGTCCCCGCGGGCCGCCGGCTCCTCGACGCACCCGCGGGCGGTGAACGCCTCCACCGTCTGCCGCACGACGCGGCGGCCGCCGTGGCCGTGCAACTCGACGCACACTTCAGGAGCGACGGCGCGCACGGCGAGTACGACCTCGTCGCCGTCGGCGAGGCGGCCGACCCAGAAGCGGTGCGGCTCGGGGGCGTCGGGCAGCGTCCGACCGCCGGCGGGCCGAAAGAGCCAGCGTGCCAACCCCCACGCGCGCGGGCCGGTCACCGCGACGGTGGCGATGGCCCCGGCCCCGGCCGGGGTGAGGACGGACACGCGGGTCATGGTTCGGAGGGATGAGGGATGAGGGATGAGGGATGAATACCCGGCACTCTCCTACCGGGCAACCCGCCCGGAGTGCCTGGCTTTCATCCCTCATCCCTCATCCCTCATCCCTCCAGAGTCAGTCCTGGGGCGCCACCTCGCCGCCGGCGCGGGTGGCGAGGATGCCGAGCGTCCGCACGGGCGTGCTCTCGCGCACGAACCGCACCGACCCGTCGGCCATCGTCACGTTCGCGCCGCCGGGGTGCATCGAGTAGAACAGGTAGCCCCACTCGTTCGAGCCGTTCACCCGCATCGGGCTCGGCGGCAGGCCCGGCGCCGCCCCGCCGCTACCGCACCAGTTGACCAGCTGGCCGATCTCGAACGGGTTGTCGTTCGTCGCCCACGCCCCGCCGCGGGCGCGGGCGCAGTCGGCCGCCGCATTGTTGGCGTTCGCCGCGGCCGCCAGTCTGCCGTTGCGGTACACGTCCTCGCGGCCGGCGTTCTCCCCAACCAGGATCGTGTTCGAGGTGCCGTCGAGGATCGACGCGATCCGGTTCGACGGCCGCGGGGCCGTGGCCGCCGTCCACCCCACGATCGCCCCGGTCCGGTCGCCGGCGAGCTGGTCCGTGCCGGTCAGCCCGGCGTTGGCGTTGAAGTTGGCGCTGATCCCCTCCACGACGTAGTAGTCGGTGCACGCGCCGACCTTGTTCGGCGGGGTGACCTCGATCTTGTTCTGGAGGCGGTCCGGGTTCGGGGTGGACGGGCACTGCACGAGCCGGAGCTGCGTTTGCGCCAGGACGCCGTTGTTGCCGACCCACCAGTTCTCCTTCAGGTCGTACTGCGCCAGCAGGGCGCCCTGCTCGATGTAGGGCAGGGCGTCGGGCATCCAGCTCCGCTGCGCGGCCTCCGGAATGGTGACGTCCTTGAACCCGCGCTTCGACATGGGGAACTCGCCGCGGGCGCTCTCGTAGTTGTGGAGCGCCAGGCCGAGCTGCTTCATGTTGTTGGTGCACTTGATGCGGGCGGCGGCCTCGCGGACCTTCTGGACCGCGGGCAGGAGGAGGCCGATGAGGATGGCGATGATGGCGATCACCACCAGCAGCTCGATGAGCGTGAAGGCGGAACGGCGGGGCGTGGGCACGAAACGGCTCCGGGGCAGTGCGGCGTGGCGGCGGTTTGGGAGCCACAACGCATCTGCCGTGCCGGCGGCCGGGGGTGCGTGTTTGCCGCGGAAAGTGAAGGGGCGTGGGGCGGAGGGCTGCGGTCGGTGGCAACCCCGTGACCGGGGGTGGTCACGGGAGGCTCACCCCAGCGCCGCGGCGGCGAGGCGGATGCCGAGGAGGTTCAGCGCCGGCTCGCGGACGGTCCGGGTCACGTTCGGGAGGTCGGTGTCGCTGAGTAGGGCCGCCCCGCCGCCCGTCAGAAACAGCCACGCCGGCGGACCGGGCCGGGCGGCGAAGTCGCACGCTAACCCGTACGCACCGCACACGACGGCCGACGCGATTCCCTGTCGGATCGCGGCGGTCGTGTTCGGCGCGGGCTCGACGGCGGTGTCCGGCCCGGTCACCTCGACGAGCGGTAGCTTCGCGGTGTGCTGGTGCAACGCCAGCGCCATCAGCCGCGGGCCGGGGAAGATGGCGCCGCCGCGAAAGGCGCCGTCGGCGTGCACGAGGTTTACCGTGACGGCGGTGCCGACATCGACGGTGATGACCGGCGTGTCGGGCGGGGCCAGGGCGCGGGCCGCGAGCGCGCCGAACACGCGGTCAATGCCGACGGCGGCCGGTTCGTCCACGGCCAGGGGTATCGGCAACTCGGTCGGCGAGCGGAAGCGGTGGCAGATTCCCCCCGTGGCTTCGATCCAATGCACGAGGGCGTCTGCGACGGGCGGGTTGACGCCGCCGACGGCCCAGCGGGCGCCACGGCCGAGCCCCCACGCGGCGGCCTGTGCGGCCCACGCTGCGGGGTCGGCCGGCAGCGCGGCGGTCTCGGCAATCGTGTCGGCGGCGCACCGGCCCCACTTCACGCGGGTGTTGCCGATGTCTACGACGACGTCGGGGGTCATGCCTTATTCCAGGCGCGGCACGGAATTAATGACCAAGGACCAATGACCCACCAATGACCAAGGGAGACACCCGACCAGCTACCGTCCTTGGTCATTGGTGGGTCATTGGTCCTTGGTCATTCCTCGCCGCGAGGTGTGGGTTGCGTCTTGAAGTCCTCGGTCCGCACCGCGGCCTCGGTCGGGAACTCGACCGGCGGTCGCGCCTCCTTCGGCTCCGCCGCCTTCAGGTCAGTCAGCAGCGCCAGCACGCGGCTCACCAGCACCGACAGCCCCTGCCCCGTCACCGCCGAGAACAGCAGCACCTCGCGGCCCAGTTCCGCGGCCAGCGCGTCGCGCACGGCGTCGGCGCCGGGCAGCTCCGCCTTGCTGACGCACACGATCTCGGGCCGGCCGTCCAGCGGGATGGTGTAGTCGGCCAGCTCTTTGCGGATCGTGTGGTAGTTCTTCACCGGGTCGGCGGCGTCCGACGGGAACGGCTCGACGACGTGGATCAGCACGCGCGTCCGCTCGACGTGCCGCAGGAACTCGTGCCCGAGCCCCACGCCCTGCGCCGCCCCCTCGATGAGGCCGGGCAGGTCGGCGAGGACGAACCCGGCGTCGCCGAGGGTGACGATGCCGAGGTGCGGGTGCTTCGTCGTGAACGGGTACGGGGCGATTTCCGGCGTGGCCCGCGACAGCCGGCTCAGGAGCGTGGACTTGCCGGCGTTCGGGAAGCCGACCAGGCCGGCGTCGGCGATCACCTTCAGTTCCAGGCTGATGTGCCGCTCCTCGCCGTCCTCGCCCGGCCCGAACTGCCGCGGCGTGCGGTTCGTGGCGCTCTTGAAGTGGTGGTTGCCGCGGCCGCCCTTGCCGCCCTTGGCGACGACCACCTCGTCGCCCTCCGCGGTCAGGTCTTTCAGCACGTTGCCGCGGTCGCGGTCGCGGACGATGGTGCCCGGCGGCACGAGGAGGATGACGTCCTCGGCGTCGGACCCGGCGCAGCGGGCGCCCGAGCCGGCCTCGCCGTTCCTGGCCTTCCAGTGCTTCTTCATGGTGAGGCCGGCGAGGTTGTCGGCGTTCGGGTCGGCGCGAACGATGACCGACCCGCCGTCGCCGCCGTCGCCGCCGTCGGGGCCGCCGCGCGGGACGTACTTCTCCCGCCGGAACGAGACGGCCCCGCGGCCGCCGTCCCCGCCCTTCACGTAGAGTTCAACGCGGTCGACGAACATGGGAGCCAGTTTCGGGTTCAGGGTTTCGGGTTTCACCCCGAAGGGGTGACAGCCCTCAGCCCAGGGCAAAGGAGCGCCAGCGACCGCCGCCCTGGGTTCGCGGTACGAAGAACGGTGCAGGCTGAAGGCCTGCGAGCCGGCTCGCAGGCCTTCAGCCTGCGGGGGTGTTTCGCACCCCGTACCCAGGGCGTTGCCCTGGGCTGAGGGCTCTCAGGCCTTCGGCCTGAAGACAGCGAGCCCACACACGCCGAATCACATCCGCTCGACCACCCGGATGCCGAGCAACTCCAGCGCCCGGCGAATGGTGCGGCCCACGAGGTCCACGAGCAGCAGCCGGCTGTCGCGCAGCTCCGGCGTCGGCGCCTTCAGCACGTGGCACTTTTCGTAAAAGACGCTCGCCGCCTTCGCCAAGTCCCACAAGTAGCCGCTAATCATGTGCGGCAGGTAGTCCGCCGCCGCGGCCTCGACCGCTTCCGGGAAGCGGAGCAGTTGCAGCGCCAGTGCCCGCTCCGCCGGCTCCCCCAGGACCACCGCCGGCGGGTCGGTGCGGAAGCGCGCCGGGTCGATGTTCTCCTCGCGGAAGATGCTGCGGCAGCGGGCGTAGGCGTACTGGAGGTACGTCGCCGTGTTGCCCTCCGTGGCCAGCATCTTGTCGTAGCTGAAGACGTAGTCGCTGGTCCGGTTCTGGCTCAGGTCGGCGTACTTCACCGCACCGATGCCGACCGCCTCGGCGATTTCTTCCTGTTCGGCCGGCGTCAGGTCCGGCACCTTGTGCCCGCTCCCCTTCCGCGACTCATAGCTCTCCAGGTACTTCGCCCGGCCGATCTTCACCGCCTCGTCGAGCAGCGTCGAGAGTTCCGGGGCGCCGCCGGTACGCGCTGCGAACGGCTTCTTGTCCTCGCCCAGCACCGACCCGAAACTGAGGTGCTGCATCTCCACACTGTCGATCCCCCACCGGCGGGCGGCGGCGAACAGCGTCTTGAAGTGGAGGCTCTGGCGGAAGTCCACTACGTACAACAGCACGTCCGGCTTCCACGTCTCGACGCGGTAGCGGATCGTGGCCAAATCGGTCGTGGTGTAAGTGAACGCGCCGTCCTTCTTGCGGACTAGTGCGGGTGGGTCTTCCTTCTTCGTTTCCTCGCCCGTCGGAATCACGCCCTTCGCGTTGGGGATGACCACGGCCCCCTGGCTCTCCTTGGCCAGCCCCTTCGCCAGCAGGTCGGCCACGACGCCCGGCAGCATCGGGTTGTAGTAGCTCTCGCCGAGCGCGTGGTCGATGTGCACGTCGAGCCGGTCGTAGATCGGCCGCAGCATTTCGAGGCACGCCGGCATGAACGTCTTCCACAGGGCGACGTTCTCCGGGTCGCCGGCGTGCAGCTTCGCGGTTTCTTCCTGGCACGCCTTCTTCACCGGGTCGTCGGTCGGCCCCTCCTCGTCGTCGTCGCCGGCCTGCTTGAACAGCTTGCGGACGGCGACGTACAGGCGGGCCAGCTCGCGGACCGGGTCGGCGGCGAAGGCCGTGTCGTCGCGGTGGTGCTTGTAGCCGTACAGGAGGATGCCGAACTGCGTCCCCCAGTCGCCGAGGTGGTTATCGCCGACGACGGTGTGGCCGAGCGCCCGCAGGATGCGCACCAGCGCGTCGCCGATGATCGTGCTGCGGAGGTGGCCGACGTGGAGCGGCTTCGCCACGTTCGGCCCGCTCAGGTCGATGACGTAGGTGCGCGGCTTCGCCGCGAGCGGCAGGCCGAGGCGCTCGTCGGTGGCCAGCCCGCGGACGGCGCGGGCGAGGAACGCGGACGTGAACTTGACGTTGATGAAGCCAGGATGCGCAGTGGTCGGCGGTTCGATGTCCGCTGAGGCTGGAAGGGCGGCGACAATTTCGCGGGCCAGATCCCAAGGAACCTTCTTGGCGGCCTTCGCCATCGCCATGGCGAAGTTGGCCTGGTAGTCGCCGTGGTCGGGGTTGCCGGCCGGCTTCACGGCGGCGAGGTAGTCCGGCACCTTCGCCGGGTCCGCGGCCGCGGCCGACACGGCCGGCGCGAACAGGGTGCGGAGATGGGTCAACAGGTTCATCGTGCTGTTATACGCGGCGCACCAGCTTGCGGACGTGCTTGGCGAGCAGGTCGAACTCCAGGTTCACGGCCGCGCCCACGCCTTTCGGGCCGAGCGTGGTGTGCGCCCGGGTGTGCGGGATCAGCATCACGCTGAACCGGTCCGACCGCACGCCCACCACCGTCAGGCTCACGCCGTCCACGGCGACCGAGCCCTTCTCCACGAGTAACTCGTCCCAGCCGGGCGGGAAGCCGAACCACACCGTCTCCCACTCGCCGCTCGTCGTTCGTTCTTCGATCCGCCCCACGGCGTCGACGTGGCCGGTCACGAAGTGGCCGCCGAGGAGGTCGCCGGCGCGGAGGGCGCGCTCCAGGTTCACCGCGTCGCCGGGGGCCAGCGCCCCCAGGTTCGTCCGCAGCAGGCTCTCGGGGCCGGCCTGGAAGGCGAAGCCGTCCGCACCGCGGGCGGTGACCGTCATGCACGCGCCGTTCACCGCCACGCTCTCGCCGACGGCCAACTCCTCGCCGAGCCCGGACACGCGGAAGCGGCGGCCGCCGTCGCCGTCGGCCTCGGCGGACCGCACCGTTCCGAGGGTTTGCACCAGACCGGTAAACATAGACCCATTGTAGGGGTTTGGGTCAACCACGCCGGCAGGGGCGGTCGATACCGGAAGGTGCCGTTCGCCCCGGAGTCCGCGCGCATGGGGATGCTCGACCACTGGCAGCCGGTCCTCCGCTCGGCGGACCTGCGCGCGAAGCCGGTCGGCGTCACGGTCGCGGGCGAGCCGATCGCCGTGTTCCGCACCGCCGCCGGCCTCGGCGCGCTGGCCGACGCCTGCCCACACCGGAAGCTCAAGTTGAGCATCGGCACCGTCGTCGGCGAGAAGCTGCGGTGCCAGTATCACGGCTGGACGTTCGGCGCCTGCGGCACCGGCGAGAGCCCCGGCAGCCCGAAACTCCACGCCTGCACCACCAGCTACGACGTCCGCGAGGAGTACGGCCTGGTGTGGCTCAAGTCCCGCCAGTCGAGGCCGGAGTTCCCGCGGCTCGCGCCGGACGGCTTCTACCCGGTCTGCACCCTCAGCCACGTCATCCCGGCGCCGCTGGAGCTGGCGGTGGACAACTTCACCGAGATCGAGCACAGCGGCACCGTCCACACCACGTTCGGCTACGACCTGGAGCGGATGCACGAGGTGAAGGTGCGGTTCGAGAGCACCGCCGCCAGCGTCCGCGTCGTGAACGAGGGGCCGACGAAGCGGCTGAACCCGGTGTTCGCCTGGCTCCTCGGCATCAAGCCCGGCGACACCTTCCACGACGACTGGACGACGTACTTCTCGCCGCTGTACAGCGTGTACGACCACTGGTGGACGAGCCCGGACGGGAGCCGCGAGGCGATGGTGCGGTGGCGGCTGTACCTGTTCTTCGTGCCGATCGACGAGACGAGTACGCGGCTGTTCTCGGTGACGTACGCGAAGTCGCGCTACCCCGGGCCGATGGGCGGGCTGCGGCTGGTGCGGCGGCTGTTCGCCCGCGAGATCGACCGCGAGGTGCGGGCCGACGTGGACATGCTCCACCACCTGGCCGACTACGACACCGGCATTGCGGGCCTGAAGCTGAGCCGGTTCGACAAGGTGCTGGGGCTGACGCGCGAGCGGATCGGCACGATCTACCGCGGCGAGTCGCCGCGGGCCCTGCGCCTCGTGGGGTGAAGCCCGGGGGCGGCCGCCCCCGGGCGGTCCACGTCGACCGCGCGTCGTACTCCCCGACGCGGTTCCACGACCGGCGCAGCAGGCCGGCCACGGCCCACCCGGTCAACATCCCCAGCACGTACACCGCCAGGGCCAGTACCGGCACCGACACGGCAACGGTGTCGCCGGCCAGGTTCACCGACACGTCGTGGTCGTTCGTGTAGCCGAAGTAGCCGACCGCCGCCCCGACGCGACCAGCACCAGAAAGCTGAAGACCCGCACGGGGCACCTCCGGGTGAATGACCGCGTTCCACCCGAATGCGAATCCGGTGCCGGCGGCACAGCGGTTGCTTCACGTGCGCCGCCCACTCACCGGAGGAACTCTCATGGCTGCGAGCCCGACGAAAGACCCCGAGAAGACCGTTGACCTACCGCCGACGGGGCCGCGTAACGCGGACCCGATCACGAACACGCCCGGTTCGCACCCGATCGAGACGGGCATCGGGGCCGTCGTCGGCGGGGTCGCAAGCGGCGTGGCCGTCGGCACGCTGACGGCCGGCCCGCTCGGGGCCGTGGCCGGGGCCATCGTCGGCGGGGCGGCGGCCGGCGGGCTGGCGGGGAAGGGGATCGGCGAACTGATCGACCCGACGACCGAAGACAACTGGATTCGCGAGTACTTCGGCCGCACCGGCACGAAGCCGAGCGACGACCAGCTGGCCGCGCAGCGGCGGGGCTACCGGTACGGCCAGGCGGCCCAGGCCCGGCACCCCGGGATGATGTTCTCGCAGGTCGAGACGAGCCTCCGAGACGGGTGGGAGGCGTCCGGCGAGACGACCGCGTGGGCCGACGTGCGCGACGCCGTCCGCGGCGGGTTCGACAGCACCCTGGAGTGCGGCGTGCGCTGACGCGAGCCCGCACAGTCGTCGGCGCACGCCGCGTGCCGTCGCTCGGGTTAGCGACGGCACGCGGCGTGGGCCGCCGACTTTACCCGCCCTGGTGGATCTGCTCGAACCGCGGGGCCGCGGTCGCGAACGCCGCCAGCAGCGTCGGGTCGAAGTGCCCCGCCGACTCCGTGGTGATGAGTTTGACCGCGCGGACGTGGCTCAGCGGCGGGCGGTGCGGGCGGCGGCTCCGCAGCGCTTCGTACACCGCCGCCACCGCCACCAGCCGCGCCGACAGCGGGATCTCCGCCCCCGCGAGGCCGTCCGGGTAGCCGCTCCCGTCCCAGCGCTCGTGGTGGCCGCGGGCCACCTCCGCGGCCAGCGGCAGGCTCGGCACGTCGGCCGCGAACTTCCCCGCCACCGCCATCAGCACCTCGCTGCCCGCCGTGGTGTGCGTCTGCACCACGCTCCGCTCGTCCTCGTCGAGCTTGTCCGGCTTCATCAGCACGTTGCGCGGCACGGCCAGCAGCCCGACGTCGTACACGGGCGCGACCGCTGCCAGCAGGTCCACGTAGGTCGTGTCCTTGAGCCGCGCGTACTCGCCGCCGCCGGCGGCGGCCCCGGCCAGCGCCCGCACGTACCGGCCCACCCGGCTCCAGTGCCCGTCGGCCGCCAGGTTCGTCTCGGTCAGGAGCCGCGACGCGGTGTACGACAGCGCCTCGGCCGCGGCCGTCGGCCGCGCCGGCGGCGCGACCGGGCGCGGGGTGCGCTCGAGCGCCCCGCGGCTCATCACCGCCGTCGCCTTCGACGCGGCGACGGCGGTGCCCGGCCCGGGACGGGCGCCGCGCCGCAGCACCAGCGAGCGGATGCGGGAGAGGAAGTCGGGCGAGCTGAACGGCTTGGCCAGGAAGTCGTCGGCCCCGTCCACGGCCAGCCCGCCGAGCGCCTCCGTCGGCAGCGCCCCGGACACGAGGAGAATCTTGATCGCGTCCGGGTCCGGGCAGGTGGCGCGGACGCGGGCGATCAGTTCGGGGCCGCTGAGGCCCGGGAGGTTCACGTCGGCCACGATCACGTCCGGCGGGTTGCGGACGACGTCGGCCAGGGCCGTCTCCGCGTCGCCCGCCTCGCGCACCTCGTACTGGCCCTTCAGGACGGCGGTCATCCACCGTCGCAGGGGCGGCTCGTCGTCCACGATTAACACGCGGACGCGGTCGGCCTTCACCGTGAGCGTCGTCGCGGGCGCCCCGGCCGGCAGCCAGTGGGTGAACCCGGTGAGGGCCGCGGCGACGGTGCGGGCCGACGGGAACCGCTGGTCCGGGTCGGTGTCCATGAGCCGGGCGACGAGGTCGCTCACCTCCGCCGGCACCTCGGGACGGACGGCGCGGACCGGGTCGGGCGACGTGCTGAACCGGCGGTGCAGGTCGCGGACCGGGTTGCCGCTCTCGGGGTACGGCTCGCGGCCGGACAGCGCCCAGTACATCGTGGCGCCGAGGCTCCACAGGTCGGCGCGGGCGTCCACGGCGTGCGGGTCGCGGGCCTGCTCGGGGGCCATGTACCCGACCGTGCCGAGCAGCGTGCCGGCCTCGGTGACGTTGCGGTCGGGCAGCCGGGCCAGGCCGAAGTCGAGCACCTTCGCCTGCCAGTCCGGGGTGACGAGCACGTTGGACGGCTTGATGTCGCGGTGGACGAGGCCGTGCTTGTGGGCCTCGGCGAGCGCGTCGGCGATCTGGCGGAACAGGTCGCAGGCCCGGTGCGGCGTCAGCGGCCCCTTCTCGCGGACGAGCTGGTGCAGGTCCTGGCCGGGGCAGAATTCCATGACGAAGTAGTTGCGGGCGCCGCCCGCGGGGTCGGCGCGCACGGCCAGGCCGGCGTCGGTGCAGCCGATGATGTTCGGGTGCTGGAGCTTGGCGACGGCGCGGGCCTCGGCGTAGAACCGGTGCTGCAGCCGCGGGTTCCCCTCGATGGCCCGGGCCATGACCTTGAGCGCGACCTGTCGGCGGAGCTGGAGGTGTTCGGCCCGGAAGACGGTGCCCATGCCGCCCTGGCCCAGCACGTCGAGGACGCGGTAGTGGCCGAGGATCAGGTCGTCGCCGCGCCCCTCGCGGACGGCCTCGGCCTGGTACCCGGTCAGCAGGTGGCGGCCGACGAGGCGGTCGAGGAGGGCGTCGGTGCCGGGGGCCTGGGTGATCAGGTCGCGGTCGCGCGGCGAAAGTTCGTCCCACTCCTCGGGGAGGACGACGAGCGTGTCGAGCAGGCGCGTCAGGAGCGTGAACGCCGGCGTGACGGCGACCTCGCCGGTGCCGTCGAGCGTGTCCGCGGGCAGGAAGGCGTTTCCGCGGGGGGGAGTGTCGGCGAGCGAGGAGCGCATGGCAAGCCCGGAGGGATCGGCCGGTCGGCGGGGGCACACCAACATGGGACCGGGACGTGGCTAGTACAACCCGCCGGCCGCGAAAACCCAGCCCGGGGCGCGCCGGCCTCACCCTGCCGCATGAGTTTTCGCGCGGCGGGCGAACCCCGGCGGGGCCGGGGTTCGCGGACTGAATCATTACTGGTCACGGCACGACGCCCGCCCGCGCCGCCGTCGCCCCGGCCGCGCCCGCACAACCGGCAATTCCGGTCAACTCGGCCGCGCCGGTGGTCGATAACTCCAATACGGCGACGCCCGCGCCGGACCCCGTGGGGAGGCGTCATGACGGTGCCGAAGCTGTCGGTCATTCTGCCCAACTACAACCACGCCCCCTACCTGCCGCGGTGTATCGAGGCCATCCTCGACCAGTCGTACACCGACCTGGAACTGATCGTCGTCGACGACGCCTCCACCGACGAGAGCCGCGACGTGATCGCCGAGTACGCCCGCCGCGACCCGCGCGTCCGGTTCCACGTGAACGAGAAGAACAGCGGCGTCATCGCCACGCTCAACCGCGCCCTGGGCCTGGCCCGCGGCGAGTACGTGTTCGGCGCCGCGTCCGACGACTACGTCCTGCCGGGGTACTTCGAGAAGGCGATGGGGCAGTTCGCCGCGCACCCGGAGGCCGGCATCACCGTCGGCCTGGTCGAGTGTGTGGACGACGACGGCCGGCTGCGGTTCCTGTCGCCGGGGCCGTGGGCCGACGAGGCGTGCTACCTGCCGCCGAAGGAGCTGGCCCCGCGGATGATCCTGTGCGGCGTCCCCGGCCCGGTGGTCTGGCGGAAGGACGAGTTCCTGGCCGCCGGCGGGTACCACGCCGACCTGCAGTGGCACGGCGACTGGTTCCCGCTGCAGGTGGTGGCGTTCCGCCGCGGCGTGTGCTTCCTGCCGGAGCGGGTGTCGGTGGTGCGCGAGGTGCCCGAGTCGTACTCGCAGAGCCAGAAGCGGAAGAAGACGCAGCAGCTGGTGCTGCAAACACTGATGGCCCGGATCGCGGCGCCGGAGTACCGCGACGTGCTGTGGGGCTACACGGCCAGCGGCATCTTCCGCCAGTTCGGCCCCGAGCTCATCCGCGCCGCGGCGCTGACGCCGGACCTCCCGGCCGAACTGCTGCCGCCGCTGCGGGACGCGGCGTTCGCGCACGCGGCGAACCTGATGCGCGAGCCGGACGCGGCGGTGCGGGCGGGGCTGGCGACGCTCCTGGGGCGGTACGGGCGGGAGGCGTTCGGCCTGTACGACGTGGTGAGCCCGCGGGGCGAGCCGGACGCGCGGGCGGCGCAGGCCCGGCGGGCGGCGCAGGCGGCGATCCTCCGCGACTTGCCGGCGCTGGCGCGGGCGAAGTTCCACGTGCGGTCGGCGGCGGCGACGGTGCTGCGGGCGGCCGACCGGTGCGCCCGGCCGCTGCTGCACCGGCGGGTGGAGCGGCTGGAGCGGCTGCTGGCCGAGATGTTGGAGTTCCAGCGGAACGAGCAGTACCAGGCGCTGAGCGCCCTGTACCAGCAACTGGACCGCGTGCAGGACGCGATCCGCGAGACGCACGCCCGGCCGGCCGAGTCCGCCCGCCCGAGCCGGGCGGCGTGAGGGCCCTCACCCGCCGATGGCGTGCATGGTGCGGCCGGGCTTCACGTACCCGGCCGCGTTGAACCCGTGCCCCTCCCACTTCGCCCACACCACCCGCCGCAGCAGTTCGGCGAGCGCGTCGTCGTCCGGCGCCGGCCGCAGCAGCGGCTTGGCGTCGGCCTCGTCGAGGGCGAACAGGCAGTTCCGCACCGCCCCCTCGGCCGTGAGCCGCAGCCGGTTGCACGCCCCGCAGAACGGCCGCGACACCGACGCGATGACGCCCACCTTCCCGCCGCCGTCGGCGTACTCGTACTCCGTCGCGGGGGCACTCGGGTCCGCACCCGCCGCCGGCTCCAGCGGCCCCACCCCGCGGCGCAGCAACTCCAGCAGCTCGTCCGCGAGCAGCGCCTTCGAGCGGTCCCAGGGGTCGGCCCCGATCGGCATCGACTCGATGAAGCGGAGCTCGTAGCCGCGGTCGCGGCAGAACCGGGCCAGCGGCACCGCGTCCTGCTCGGTGACGCCGCGCAGCGCCACCGCGTTCACCTTGACGCGAGTGAACCCGACGCGCGTCGCCTCGGCGAGCCCTTCGAGCACGCGCTCCAGGCCGTCACGCCGCGCCAGCTCGCGGAAGCGGCCGGGGTCGAGGGTGTCGAGCGACACGTTGAGCCGCCGCAGCCCCGCGGCGTGGAGGGCCGCCGCCTGCTCGGCCAGCAGCACGCCGTTGGTGGTGAGCGCCAGGTCGGTGAGGCCCGGGACCCCGACCAGCATCCGCACGAGGCGGTGCAGGTCTTTTCGCACCAGGGGTTCGCCGCCGGTGAGCCGCACCTTGTGGACGCCGAGCCCGGCCGCGACGCGGACGAAGCGCGTGATCTCCTCGAACGTCAGCAGCTCGGCCCGGTCGCGGAACACGACCTCTTCCGGCATGCAGTACGTGCAGCGGAGGTTGCACCGGTCAGTGACGCTGACGCGGAGGTTGGTGTGGAGGCGGCCGAATCGATCCTGCAAGTGGCCGGTGGCCGGTGGCCAGTGGCCAGTCCCGAGCTGCGGGCGGTCGCCGGCGAGACTCAGCGGAATGCGCGAGCCGGGTGCTTCCATCTCGGCTTTGAACTGTCCACTTTCCACTGCCCACTGCCCACTACGAAAGGTGCCGGTCGTCGTTCCACAGCTTGATCGCCGGCTCGTCCATCGTCATGTGGTCGAACCCGAGGACGCTGACGGTCGCGGTCGAGAGGAGCAGCGCCCGGCCGAACGGGACCGGCTGCCGCACCCACCGGGCCGCCAGCACCCGCAGGACGTGCCCGTGAGCGAACAGCAGCACGTTGCCGCTCAGGGCTTTGAGGCGGCCCACCAGCCCGTCGATTCGCGCCTGGATGTCGGCGACCGACTCGCCGCCGGGGGCGCCGTCGCGGAACAGGTCCCAGCCGGGCCGCTTCGCGCGAATCTCGGCCGTCTTCAGCCCCTCGCACTCGCCGTAGTTCCACTCCAGCAGCTCGGGCTCGGGCGTCGGCGCGAACCCGGCCAACTCGGCGGTGCGCCACGCACGCTGGAGCGGGCTGCTGAACACGTGGGCGAACGCGACCCCGGCGAGGCGGGCGCCGATCTTCGCGGCGTCGGCCTCGCCCTTGGGCGTGAGCGGGATGTCGGTACGGCCGGTGTGCTGGCCGGACTTCGACCACGCGGTCTCGCCGTGGCGGGCGAGGTAGACGGTCGGCGGCGTGTGCGTCGTCATGCGCCCTCCACCCACTCGGCGGCGCCGCCCGGGGCGTTCTCGCGCTTCCAGATCGGGGCCGTTGCCTTCAGCGTATCGATGGCGAACCGACACGCCTCGAACGCGGCCGCCCGGTGCGGCGCGCTGACGGCCACGGCGACGCTCACCTCGCCCACGTCGAGGCTGCCGACGCGGTGGACCAGCGCCACGTCGCCGACGGGCCAGCGGCGGCGGACCTCGGCCTCGACCTCGGCGAGTTTCTTCTCGGCCATGGGGGGGTAGGCCTGGTAGTCGAGGCGGGTGGTGACGCGGTCGCCGGTGAGTTCGCGGACGGTGCCCAGGAACAGGGCGACGGCCCCGCACCGGGGGCCGCGCACGCTCTCGGTGAGGGCGTGGTAGTCGATGGGGTCGGGGGTGAGGCGGACCATGGACGTGATTATACCACCCGCTCAGCCGCCGCTCACGGGGGGGATCACCGCCACCTCGGCGGCTGCGGTCAGGACGTGCCCGTTCTCCGCGAAGTCGTGGTCGACCGCCACCGCCGAGCGCGCCAGCAGCGCCGCCAGCGCCGGCACGCGCGCCGCCAGCGCCGCGCGCAGGTCGGACACGGTCGAACCGTCCGGCAGGTCGATCGGAAGGGCCGCGGCGCCGGCCAGGTCGCGGGCCGCGGCGAAGAGGTGAACCGTCAGCGTCATGGTGCCGGCAGTATAGCCGGTCAGGCCGCGCGGCGGGTGGCCGGCAGCGCGGGCACCGTCTGGAGGTGGCGGCGGACGCGCCACAGGCCGGCGAACATCCGCACGCTGTCGCGGACGACGCGCACCTTCGAGCCCGGCTGCTCGGCCCAGTTCACCGCCACCTCGGCCACCGGCAGGCCGAACCGGTCGGCCAGCGCTAGCAGCTCGATGTCGAACAGGTAGCCGGTCTCGCGGCCGGAGCCGAACAGCGCCGCCGCGGCGCCGGCGGTGAACATCTTGAAGCCGCACTGCGTGTCGCGCACGCCGACGCCCACCAGCGCCCGCGCCGCGAGGCGGAACACCGACCCCATCACCGCCCGCCGCGGGTTGCGCGTGCGCGTCACCCCGGGGCCGTCCACGTACCGCGAGCCCACGGCCACGGCCGCGCCCTTCGCCACCGCCCGCGCCAGCTTCCACTCCTCGGCGATCGGCGTGGCCCCGTCGGCGTCGGCGAACAGCACCCGCCGGCCGGCCGCGGCCCGCACCCCGGCCCGCACCGCCGCGCCCTTCCCGGCGTTGGCCGGCAGCTGCACCAGCCGCAGCTCGCGCCACCCGGCGGCCGTCGCGCGGATCAGGTCGGGCGTGCCGTCGGTGCTGCCGTCGTCGACGACCAGCACCTCGTAGTTGGCGGGGTAGGCGGCATCGAGGTGCGCGCGGACCTCGGCCAGGTACGGGCCGACGCGGGCGGTCTCGTTGAACGCGGGGACGACGACGGACAGTTGCGGCGTCATGCGGCTTCCCGGCGGGGCGGTAACGGGCCGGCGGCGCGGCGGGCGGCTAAGATCACGACACACCCCCGCCCCGGACGACCCGCGATGCCCACCGGCCCCGAGATCATCCTGACCCTGAAGGTGCTGGTCGCCGCCGTGACGGCGATCCTGCTCGCGTCGCTGGCGGCCCTGGCGGCCGGCCGCCCGCGGCTGCACGGGCGGCTCAACACCGCGTTCTTCGTCCTCACCATGAGCACCGTCGTCGGGTTCGAGGTGCTCCTGCAGTTCGTGGACGTCAAGTCGGCGTTCGACCCGGCGGCGCGGGAGGCGCTGCGGGTCCACCTGTGGTTCGCGGTGCCGTCGGCGGTGCTGCTGCCGGCGCTGTTCGTCACCGGGGTGCGGCGGCGGAAGCGGCTCCACCTCGGGCTGTCGGCCGTGTTCGCGGCGCTGTGGGCCGGCACGTTCGTCACCGGCGTGTTCTTCCTGCCGCACACCTGACCGGGGGGACGTGGGATACCCGGGCGCGCCGGGCGAAGCAAGCCCGACTACACCGCCGCGGGCGGCGGAAGAATTTCCGCTACCGACCTACGTCGGCCCCGCGGCTGCGGGTAAACTCGCACCCGCTCCCCGCGACTCACCATACCCTCGACCCTGAAGTACCAACGGGCCGGTCGGCGGGGGCCACGAAAGGGACCACTCATGGCGAAGGAACTGAAGGACGCGAAGGAGAGTAAGGAACTCAAAACCGCCCTCTCGGCCATCGAGAAGGAGTTCGGCAAGGGGGCCATCATGTCGCTCGGCGACATGAACGTCGACGACGTCGAGGGCATCTCCACCGGCTGCCTCGGGCTGGACATCGCCCTCGGCGGCAAGGGGCTCCCCCGCGGCCGCGTCATCGAGATCTACGGCGCCGAGGCCAGCGGCAAGACGACCGTGGCGCTGCACGCCGTCGCCAACGTCCAGAAGCAGGGCGGGGTGGCCGCGTTCATCGACGCCGAGCACGCCCTCGACCCGAGCTGGGCCAAGCGGATCGGCGTGGACCTCGACTCGCTGCTGGTCAGCCAGCCGGGGTACGGCGAGGAGGGGCTGCGGATCGCCGAGATGCTCATCAAGAGCAACGCCGTGGACCTCATCGTCGTGGACTCGGTCGCCGCCCTGGTGCCGAAGAACGAGATCCAGGACAGCGAGATCGGCGACACGAAGGTGGGCCTGCAGGCCCGGCTGATGAGCCAGGCGATGCGCATCCTGACGCCGACCATCAACAAGTCGCGGACGTGCCTGGTGTTCATCAACCAGATCCGCCAGAAGATCGGCGTGATGTACGGCGACCCGAACACGACCACCGGCGGGCTGGCGCTGAAGTTCTACGCCAGCGTGCGGATGGAGGTGAAGCGGATCACCCACGTGAAGGACGGCGACGAGACGATCGGCGCCGAGACCCGCGTGCGGGTGGTGAAGAACAAGATCGCCCCGCCGTTCCGCAACGCCGAGTTCGAGATCCTGCACGACCGCGGCATCGACTACGAGGGCGACCTGCTGAAGCTGGCCCTGGAGGACGAGCTGGTGGAGAAGGCCGGCGCGTTCTTCAGCTACAAGGAGCAGCGGCTCGGGCAGGGGAAGGACAAGGCGGTGACGTTCCTGCGCGAGAACCCGGCGGTGCGGGCCGAGCTGGCCGCGGCCGTGCTGGAGAAGCGGAAGCCGAAGCCGTCGAGCCAGGAGCTGATGGACGCGGCGGCGGCCGCGGCGAAGGACGAGGCCGAGGCGGCCGCCGAGCTGGCGACGATCGGCGAGGCGCCGGAGGCCGAGGCGCCCAAGAAGCGCCGCGGCAAGGCGGCGGAGTAACGCGGATCGACAACCCCGGAGCCGACCCCTGACGGGGCCGGCTCCGTTCGTCATCGCGCAGGAGTCGGTACAATCTCCGGGACTCGAACGCCCCCGGAGCTGCGATGACCGAGCCGGAAATTCTCCCACCGGCCCCCCTGTCGCGCGCCGAGATCACCTTCGCCACGGTGGTCCTCGGCGTCTTCTTTTTCTTCACCACCGTCGCCGCGTCGTTCGTCGCCCGCAACTCGGACGTGTGGCTCCACCTCGCCGCCGGCCGGCTGATCGCCTCGTGCGAATACACCTTCGGGACCGACCCGTTCGCCGCACCGGCCGGCCGCCCGTGGGCGAACCACGCCTGGCTGTTCGACCTCGGCCTCTACCTGGTCTTCACCCACGCCGGCCCCGCCGCGGTCGTCGCACTCAAGGCCGTCGTCGTGTCCGTCACGGCCGGGTTCATGGTCGTCGTCGGTCGTGGTCGAAGGCCGGCGTTGCTTTCCGTCGCGTGCGTGCTCCTCGCCGTCACCGCGATGGCGCCGCGGCTGCTGTTGAACCCGATGGTCGCGTCGGTCCTGTTGCTGGCGGCGTGCCTGTGGTGCCTCGTCCGCGGCGGGACGGCGCTGCGGGCGGTGCCGGTGCTCGTCGCGGTGTGGGTGAACGTGGACGGCTGGTTCGTCCTCGGCCCGCTGCTGCTGGGGCTGTTCGCGCTGGGCCGACGGATCGAGCCGACGCGCCCGGAGCCGTGGCCGCGGTGGCTGGTGCCGGCGACGCTCGCGGCGTGCCTCCTGAGCCCGCACCACGTCCGCGCGCTGACCCTCCCACCGGAACTGTCGCCCGCCGTGTGGGCCGACTTCGCCGACGACCCGCGGCTGGCGCCGCTGTTCGCGTCGCCGTGGTCGGCCGACGCCTTCCGCGGCACCAACCTCGCGTCGGTCGCGTTCGTCGCGCTGCTGGCGCTCGGCGTCGTGTCGTTCCTCCTGAACCGACCGGCCCTGCGGACCTGGCGCGGCCCGGTGTGGCTCGTCTTCGCCGCGCTCGCCGCCTGGCAGGCGCGGCTGATCCCGTTCTTCGCCGTCGTCGCCGGGCCGGTCGCGGCGCTGAACTTCGGCGAAGCCTTCCCGACGGCGTGCCTGCGACTCGGGCGTGCGGTGGTGCTCCTCGCCGGCCTCCTGCTCGCGGGGCTCGGCTGGTTCGGGAAGCTGACCGGCTTCCACGTCCGCGACCGCGGCGCCGCCTGGGATGTTCACGCCGACCCGACGCTCGAACACGCCGCCGGCCGGCTCGCCGAGTGGCGCGCCACCGGCGTCCTCCCCGCCGACGCGGTCGTGTTCACGTCGCACCCGGACGTCGGCCACTACCTCGCGTGGTTCGCCCCCGGCGAGCGCTCCTCGATCGACTCGCGGCTCACGCTGTTCGGCGGCGCCGACTACCTCGCGCGCTCCGAAGCGGTCGGCCTCCTCCCCGGCGGTGCCGACCCGCACGCGCTGCTGAGCCGCGGCAGCACCGCCGCCCTCGTGTACGACCCCGACCCGCAGCGGCTGACCGCCGCGCTCCGCGCCGCCGCGGCGCGGTGGGACGTGGCCCGGGTCGCCGGCGGCGCCGCCCTCGTGGTGCCGAAGGGGGCGGCGCCGCGGTTCGACCCCGAGCGCGCCGCCTTCGGGCCGCCGTCGGAGGCCGCGGGCGTCGGCCCGGAGTCCTTGGCGGAGCCGTCGCCGTGGTGGGACGTGACGCGCGGCACCGGCGGCCGCGGCTCGTGGCACGCCGACGCGGGGACGATCTACCTCCGCCTGATGAACGAGGCCGACCGCTCGCCCGCGCTGCCGCTGCTGGCGGTGCACGCCGGCCGCCTCGGGGCCGAGCGCGACCCGGCTGACGGGGTGGCGTGGCTCGTGGTGGCGCGGGCGGCGCTGGCGCTGGACGCGCGGACGTGGGAGCGCGACGCCGGCGAGCCGCTGACGCCGCTGGCGTTCGTGCGCCACGCGGCCGCGGCCGGGGCGCTGGTGCAGGCGGTGCGGCGGAACCCCGACTCGGCCCCGGCGCACGAGGCGCTTGCCGGCGTGTACGGCCGCCGCGGGTTCGTCGACCTCGCGCACCGCCACGCGGCCGCGGCGCAGCGGCTGCCCGGCCACTCCGACGGCGTCGCCGCGGCCGCGGAGCAGGCCGAGAAACTGGTGCAGGACGCCGAGAACCGCTTCCTGGTGCGCACCGTCGGCCTCACCGGCGACCCGCTGGCCCGCGCCCGCGCCGCGGCGGAACTCGGCCTGCCGCAGCGCGCCGTGGACGTGCTCCTCGGCTCGCACCCCGACCTGTACGGCGTGGAGGGGCTGTCGCTGCTGGCGGACCTGCTCATCCAGACGGGCCAGCTGCCGGAGGCGCGGGTGCTGCTGGACCGGGGCGAGCTGCGCGACCCGGGGTCGCTCGGGCTGTTCACGCTGCCGGGCCGCGGCGGGGCGTGGGTGTACCGCTTCCCGGCGCGCGACTGGTACGACTTCTGCCAGTGCGCCGCCGCCGGCCACTACCCGGGCGCGTTCGCCGCGCTGCACCGCATTGCCGTTCGGCTCGACGCGGAGGAGCGGCAGGTGATGCCGGCGGTGGCGCGGGCGCTGTCGGCGCAGGCGGGTCGGCTGACGGCGCTCACGGCGGCGTGGGGCGCGCCGGCGGGCGTGGGGTGGGTGCCGGTCGTGGGCGCGGCCGGCCGCGACGGGCAACGGGTAGCGGGGTTCGCGGCGGAGGTGCGGTTCCTGTCGGCGGCGCGGGCCGACCTGGGGGTGCTGGCCGGCGTTCTGGAACTGGAACGCGGCAACCCGGCGGGCGCCGCCGGTCGCTTCCGCGCCGCGCTGGCGCTGTACGCCGCCGACGCGCCGCGGCCGGGCGAGGCGCTGGCGCGGCGCTACCTCGAAGCGCTCGGCCGCTGACTCGCGCCCGCCGTACAACAGCCGAACGCCCCCCGCCCCGGAGCCATCGATGCCGGTTTACGCGATCGTGTTCGGCGCCCTGCTCACCGCCCTCGGGGCGGTCGCCTACTTCAACCCCGACCTGCTCGCCGGCGGCAAGCCGAACCAGGTGTCGGCCGCGTCGCCGGCGTTCGTCGGCCTGCCGATCGCGCTGGCCGGGCTGTTGTCGCTGGCCGCGCCCGGCGCCCGCAAGCACGCCATGCACCTGGCCGCGGTGCTGGCGCTGCTCGGCGTCGTCGGCGGGTTCGTGCCGGTGGTGCTGCGGAAGTTTGACGTGAGCACGACCGCCGTCCAGGTGGGCCTCGGTATGACGGGGCTGTCGGCGGTGTTCCTGTTCCTGTGCGTCCGCTCGTTCATCGCCGCGCGGAAGGCCCGGCTGGCCGGCCCGGTGGCGTGACCGGTCACCGTGCCAGCGGGCGGTCGCGGCCGTCGGCGATCACGTCCCAGCCGCCGGCGCCGTCGTCGGCCAGCGGCTCGTTACCGTTGATCGTCAGCAGCGCCCGCAGCACCTCCGGCCGCAACTCCGGGCGGAGGGTGTGTATGCTGCCGTCGATCATCGCCACGCCCGGCCGGGTGTACGGGCTGCTCACCCCGGCGGGGCTGTTCACCCGCAGGTCCATGTCCGCCAGCTGCAGGTCGCGCGGCTCCATCCAGTGGACGCCGAGGCCGAGGTTCTCCACCACCAGGATCGTCGAGCCGGGCTTGTCCGTCACGGCGCCCGAACGCACCTTCGTCCTGCCGGGCCACAACGTCTCGGGGCCGACCACCGCGAGGTAGTTCGTCGTCGTGATGCCCGGGTCGGTGTCGTGGTGGAAGCGGTACAGCGACGGCATCCGCCCCGCGAGGCGGCGGTTGTTCGGCCCGTCCCACGGCTCGTCGAAGCGGTATTCTTTGAACAGCGGGTCGTTCTCGATGTACGGCAACACGAGCACGCGCCAGCTGTGCCACGGCCGGCCGTCGGGGCCGGCGAGGTACGGCGGCGGGTAGTGGTTGTTCGCGTCGGTGTAGCTGGCGACCGCCAGCGCGAGCTGCTTGAGATTTCAGAGGTCTCTCGACCGCGCGGCCGACATCCGCACCTTGTGCACCGCCCGGAACAGGCCGAACCCCGCGGCGGCGGCGACGCCCCCGGCGGCGGACGCGAGGAAGGCCCGGCGGTGACTGCGGACGAACGGCGACACGAGAGGCATGGCGTGACCCGCGCGAGGGACGGGACGGCACCGCCAGCATACACCGGCTTCGGGCCCGCGTCACTTCTCGAAGCCGGCGAGCCAGTGCGTCACGATCGCGCTGTAGTACGTCGGCCCGGCGCCGGACGGCTCGCCGGTCGCGACGCCGCTGCCGCCGTCGGCGTTGCGGCACGACGCGAGGAACGCCCGCAGCCGGGTCGGGTTCGCCGGCGGCTCGTTCAGCAGTACCAGCGCCCGCATCACCCGGTACGTCGTCTCCAGATCGGAGCCCTTCGCCCCCGCCTTGCCCCAGCCGCCGTCCGGCCGCTGGCCGCCCGTCAGGACGCCGCCGAGTGCCAGGCGCTCCTGCTGCCCGGGAGTGCCCCCGAGCCGCAGCGCGAGGGCGGTGGCCGAACCGACCTCGCGTGCGTCGGCCAGCCCCACGGTCTTCAGGTGCTCGCGGCCGGCATCCACCCACGGCTTCACGTCAAACGGGGAGTCCTTCACGCCCCACGCCTCGACGCCCGCGGCCGCGATCCGCACGTCCTCGAACGTCCTGGCGTTGTCTTTCAGGTAGTCCAGAGCCTTGCGGTAGCGCTCCTTCGGGACGCCGAGTTCGGCCGCGGCCATGACGCCGACGCTCGTCAGCGTCACGTCCGCCTTGCCGCCGGGGGCGTCGGCGAAGCCGCCGGTCTTGGGGTCGAAGCACGACATCACGAACGCCGCATGCTTGTCGGCGTTCGGCGTCTTGGTGCCGGTGTACTTGAGCGTGCGGACGCACGCCGACGTGGCGCGTAGCCCGGGCTTGCCGCCGGCGGCGGGGGCGAACCCGCCGGCGGGGTCTTCGAGCCTGAGGGCGTAGCGGGCGGCGCCGAGCTTCGCCCGGATGGCGGCTTCGACCTCGGGCGTTTGTGCGCGGGCCGCGGGGGCGGCGAGGAGCACGAGCGCGAGCGCGGCGGGTCGCATGGGGAGGCTCCGGGTGTGTGACGGATTCGGAGTTTAGATAGGATAACAGGATGAACCGGATACCGAACCAAGACCCGAGCCCTGGTCTTGGTTCGGTATCCGGTTCATCCTGTTATCCTGTCTACAAATCATCTCGTACTACAGCTTCAGCGCCGCGAGGTTCTCGACCCACCCCGCCACGCTCGGGTCGAGCCAGCGCATGATCAGCCCCGGCCACACGCCCAGCAGCACCGCCAGCACCGCGAACGGCACCAGCACCGCCGCCTCCCGCGCGGTCAGCTCGGGGAACGCCTTCGTGGCCGGGTTCGTGCCGAAGTACACCCGCTGCCACGCCCACAGGAGGTACGCCGCGGTCAGGATCACGCTCAGCACCGCGGGGATCGCCAGCCCCGGGGCGTAGTTCCACGCGGCCGTCAGTACCGTGAACTCGCCGACGAACCCGCACAGGCCCGGCAGCCCCATCGACGCGAAGAACAGCACCGCCGCCAGCCCCGAGTACGCCGGCATCGGCTCGTACAGGCCGCCGAGGCGGTTCAGGTCGCGGTGGTGGGCCCGGTCGTACACCACGCCCACCGCGAAGAACAGCGCCGACGCCGTGATCCCGTGCGCCACCATCTGGAAGACGGCCCCGCCGACGCCCCACTCCCAGTACTGCGCCCGCGGCCCGACCGACCACGCGGCCAGGCCGAGCACCACGAACCCCATGTGCGACACCGACGAGTACGCCAGCAGCTTCTTGAAGTCGGTCTGCCCCATCGCCACGAGCGCGCCGTACACGATGCCGACGACGCCGATCAGGCCCACCCACCACGCGAGTTCGTTCGCCGCCCACGGGCAGATCGGGAACGCGAAGCGGATCAGCCCGTAGCCGCCGAGCTTCAGCAGCACGCCGGCGAGGATCATGCTCACGGGCGTCGGCGCCTCGACGTGCGCGTCCGGCAGCCACGAGTGGAACGGCACCAGCGGCACCTTCACCGCGAAGCCGACGAATAGCAGCACGAACAGCAGGTACTGCATGTTCGGCGTGCAGATCGGCTGTGCCTTCAGCCGCGCCACCGCGGCCGGGACGTCGACGCCGACGGCGAACAGCTTGACGGGCCCGCCCTGGGCGCCGCCGGCGGGGTCGCGCGGGTCGACTTTCGCGGCGAGCCGCTCCTCCTGGCCCGACAGCACGAGCATGACGGCCCGGCCGGCCTTCGCCAGCGTCACGAAGTCGAACGTGTGGACCTCGACCTTCGCGGCCGCGTCCTCGGCCGTGAGCGTCGGGTTCCGCTTGCGCAGGTCGGCGACCTCGGACGCGACTCGCTCCTGCGGCACGAAGTCGCGCACGTCCACGGAGTAGAGCGCGATGATCGCCACCAACAGGCCGACGCTGCCGACGAGCGTGTAGAGGACGAACTTGAGCGCCGCGAACCGCCGCCGGCCGCCGCCCCACAGGCCGATGAGGACGTACATCGGCAGGAGCATCACTTCGTAGAAGACGTAGAAGAGGAACAGGTCGAGCGCCAGGAAGGCACCGAGCACGCCGCTCTCCAGCAGCAGGATCAGCACGAGGTAGGCTTTCACCGACTTGTCGATGGTCCAGCTGGCGGCGACGGCCAGCAGCGTGACGAGCGGCGTGAGGATGACGAGCGGCAGGCTGATGCCGTCCACGCCGAGGGCGTACTCGGCGTCGAACCGGTCGATCCACGGGCGTCTGGCGACCCAGTCGTCGGAGCGGTACTCGGGTACGGCCTTGGCGGCGTTCGCGGCGGCGAGGTCGGCGCGGCTGTCGAGCCGCGCGGTGGCGGCGTGGCCGGGCCGGCCGGTGGTGCCGAGTTGCCGGCCGACGGCGTCGTCGTACCCGACGGCGACGCAGAGGGAGACGGAGAGGGTGCCGGCGGCGCCGAAGAGCGCGACCCACCGCTGCGCCTCGACCCACTGGGTGGGCACGACGAGGAGCAGCGCGGCGGCCGCGGCCGGCAGAAACACCAGCCAGGTCAGCCAGGACAGGTCGGCTTCGGGCATTCCGTACCCTTCAGAGGCGGGAACAACGCCGCGGAGTTTAGACAGGATAACAGGATGAACAGGATAGAAACCCAAGTCAGGGCTCGGTCATCCTGTTCATCCTGTTATCCTGTCTAAATTCTTCTTCGGCCCTGCCCCGGAGGCGTTAGCCGCCAAGGCCCAAGAGCATCCCCAACAACCCGACGACGGTCAAGGCCAGCACCAGCACGTACCCGCGCAGCCGGCCCGTCTGCACCTTTCGCAGCTCGGCCCCGGCGGCGCCGACCAGCTGGCCCGTCGTCGTGATGAGGCCGTCGAGCGTGGCCACGTCGTAGCGGCGCGGCGGCACGGCGTCGGTCTCGCCGTCGGTCGGCCGCTTGTCGGCGGCCGCGGACGCGAACGCCAGCCCCACCGCCGGCTTCACCAGCGCCGCGTCGTACGCCTCGTCGAAGTACCACTTGTTTAGCAGGAACGTGTATGCCCCGCCGGCGCGGGCGTGGACGGCCGCGGGGTCGAGCTTCGGCCGCCAGTACATCGCCGCGGCGAGCCCGGCTCCGAGCACCGCGGCGAGCAGCGCCAGCGCCCCGGCCGTCAGGTGGTTCTCGTGGGCCGCCTGCGCCTCGGCGCCGAACATCGTCAGCCACGCCGCCGGCCGACCCGCTTCGAGCAGGTGGCCGAGTGCACTCGCGTCGGCGTCCCACACCGGCCAGCCCCACGCCACGCCGACGCTGAACAGTGCCAGCACCACAAGCGGCACCGTCATCACCGCCGGCGACTCGTGCGCGTGGTCGTGAACGTGGTGGTCGCGCGGCGCCCCGGTGAACGCCAGGAACCACAGGCGGAACATGTAGAAGCCGGTCATCGCCGCGGTCAGCAGCGGCAGGATAAACAGGGCCATGTGCTGCCGGTGTTCGAGCCCGTACCCCAGCGCCGACGACAGGATTTGATCCTTGCTGTACCACCCGCTGAACAGCGGCGCCCCGGCGATCGCCAGCACGCCGACGAGCATCGTCAGGCCCGTGATCCGCATCTTCGTCAGCAGGCCGCCCATCTTCCGCAGGTCTTGCTCGTGGTGGCAGCCGTGGATGACGCTGCCGCTGCCGAGGAACAGCAGCGCCTTGAAGAAGGCGTGCGTCAGCAGGTGGAGGAGCCCCGCGGCCCAGCCGCCGACGCCGAGCGCCAGCATCATGTAGCCAAGCTGGCTGCACGTCGAGTACGCCAGGACGCGCTTGATGTCCGTCTGCACCAGCGCGATCGTCGCGGCCACGAACAGCGTGACGGCGCCCGTGTACGCGACGCCGAGCAGCACCTCCGGCGCGAACAGGACGTAGCAGCGGCCGACGAGGTAGACCCCGGCCGCGACCATCGTGGCGGCGTGAATCAGCGCCGACACGGGCGTCGGGCCTTCCATCGCGTCCGGCAGCCACGTGTGCAGCGGCACCTGGGCGCTCTTGCCGACGCAGCCGAGGAAGATGCCGGCGCCCATGACGACGAACAGCCAGTACGGCATCGCCCCGAAGTCGAACAGCCGCTGCTCCCGCGGGGTGACGAACTCCGGGTCGCCCTTCTCGTGCTTTTTCGCGCCGGGGGTCTTGAAGCCGAGTCCGTGGAAGTGGGTCGGATCCTCCCACAGGAGCGGGAACAGGGCCAGGTGCGAGCCGCCTTCGCCGGGCGGCACGACCGCGAACTGCGGGTGCCCGGTCGCCTTGTCCACGCCGTCCGGGTTGGCGCGGACGAGCTGGCGCGCGAGCGGCAGGCTGCCGTGCGAGTCGCGCTCCGGGGAGCGGACGCGCCGCGTCAGCTCCTCGATGTTCAACGTACCGAGGCTCGTCCACGCTATGAAGATGCCGACGAGGAAGCCGGCGTCGCCGACGCGGTTGACGATGAACGCCTTCGCCGCGGCCCGGCTGGCGCTCGGCCGCTCGTAGTAGAACCCGATCAGGAAGAACGAGCAGACGCCGACCAGCTCCCAGCTCACGAACACCTGGAACAGGTTGTCGGCGATCAGCAGGTTCAGCATCGAGAAGGCGAACAGAGACAGGTACGCGAAGAACCGGCCGTACCGCCCGCGGCGGGCGAAGTGGTGGCTCCCCGGCGTCTGGTGATCGACCTCGTGGTCCTCGACGGTGGGCCGCGTCTCGTCGCGCATGTAGCCGAGGGAGAACACGAAGATCAGCGTGCCGATCACCGTCACCATCGCCACCATGAGTGCCGTCAGGTGGTCGATGCGGTAGCCGAGTTCGAGCGCCCGCCCGGCCTGCGGCACCGGCGTGGGTGCGTCGCGGCCGTCGCGGATCAGCCGGGCGGTGTCGGACCGGTCCCACTCGGCGGGCGTCATCGGGTCGGTGTCGCCGACGCGAATCCAGTCCACGCGGCCGGACCAGCGCGCGGCCATCTCGGCGGGCTTCAGTTCCTTCTTCACGTCGCCGAGGAACGTGAGCAGCCCCACGGCCGCGAGGACGGCCGCGCAGCCCATCAGAGCCGTCGCGAGGTAAGCACCGACGGTGAGCGGGCGATCGCCGCCGAGGAGCCAGTACAGGGAGCCGGCGGCGCCGCCGCGCTCGCGGTGCGGCCGGCACAGGGAACGGGCGAGGCCGACAAGGAGCAACAGCGCGCAGCCGAGCAGCGGCAGCAGCGTCGCCACCACGTAGAGCCGGCCCGGCGACGTGTCGAACCACTCCGGCATCGGTCCCTCAGCCGCGCAGGTCGTCGGCCTTGTCCACGTCCACGGTGGCGTGGTTGTTGTAGAAGTTGAGGATGATCGCCAGCGCCACCGCCGCCTCGGCCGCCGCCAGCACGATCACCAGCAGCGCGAACACTTGGCCTTCCACCTTGAAGGCCGGGTTGTAGCGCGCGAAGGCGACGAAGTTGAGGTTGGCGGCGTTGAGGATGAGCTCGACGCCCATGAGCACGCCGATGGCGTTCCGCTTCACCGCGAGGCACGCCACTCCGCAGGCGAACAGGAACGCGGAGAGGAGGAGGAACGGCGGAAGGCCCAGTTCGGTCACGCCTTCGCCCTCCGCTTGGCCCGGGCCAGGTACGCGGCGCCGACCAGCACCACCAGCAGGTGAACCGACACCACCTCGAACGGCAACAGGTACGCCACCGGCGTCCGAAGCGTCCCACTCTTCTCCGGCACGCCGGTGATTCGCCCCTCCGGCTGTACGTCGGTGAAGCCGAGGAACGCCAGCCCCAGCGGCCCGGCGCCGGGGAGCGGCTCGGCCCCAGGTTGCGTCGCCGGGGGCGCGTGCGGGCCGAGCGCCAGTACCGCCAGCAGGCCGAACAGCGCCGCCGCCAGGGTTCCGCCCACGGCCCACTCGGCGGGCTTCGCGGCGAGCGCCTTCAGCGGCCCCTGCGCGGTGAGCATCACGCCGAACACGACGAGCACGAGCGTGCCGCCGACGTAGACGATGAGCTGCGCCGCGCCGACGAACTCGGCCCCGAGCAGGAGGTACGTGACGGCGACGCCGATGAGGGTGAACAGCAGCCAGACGGCGGCGCGGACGATGTTCGTGGAAAGGACGACCCCGAGGGCGGAGACTGCGGTCGCCAGTGCGACGACGGCGAACAGGGCGACGGCAAGCGACATCAGGGAAGGCCCGCCGGGGAGGGTGTGGGGATGGGATAAGCAGCCGGCCGCCGCGCGACAACTCTCGCGGGCGGCCAATTTCCCCCGACCCGGCACCGGCCACGAGCCGCCGCCTGCGCCCTCAGCGGCGCACGAACTCGTACCCGCCGGCGGGGTAGTTCCCGTACCCGGTCGAGCTGACGCCGTGCCGCGTGCTCGACACGAACTGCGGCGGCGACGCCACCACCCGCACCTTCACCACCGCCGTCTGCCCCGGCTGCACCACGCCCGCGTGCACCGCCGCGGCCGCGATGCTGGAGTCGAGCGTGTACACGTCCGTGCCCCACACGCCGCCGCCCTGCGCCGCCGGCATCGTACCGGTGATCGTCCCCACCAGCTCCTTCCCGAACTGGTGCTGGAACGCCATCATGTTCGCCGGCGCGGCCGGGGCGCCGGCCACGTCCTCGGGCGCGGCGCCGGCCCCGACCTTCAAGCCGCGCACGTCCGCCAGCCGCAGCGACTGCTCGCCGAACGGCCCGGTCCGCACCTTCAGCGCCGGCGCGCTCAGCAGGCCGGTCAGCTTGCAGTCGTCGGTCACGACCACGTCGAACTCGCGCGGCTCGGGCACGCCGGCCGGCAGCTTGTGCTGGATGAACCGCACCGCCTCGTCGGCGCGGCGGCTGGCCTCCGGGTCGGCCGCCTTCGACGCCTTCAGCAGCGGGTGGTACGCCGTCTCGCGGTACTCGCGCAGCTGCGCCGAGGCGCGCTCGCGGGTGCCGTAGTCGGCGTGGCTCAGGTCGGCGATCAGGCCGGCGACCCGGGACGCGACCTCGGGCGACGTGCGCGTGGCGAAGTCGATGCGGCGCACGTCCGCGACCGGGACGCGCACGGTGCCGTACTTCGTGACCAGCTCCAGCGATTCGTCCAGGAGCTTGACCCGCAGGACGCTGTCGTCCGCGCAGCGGACCTCGGCCTCGGGCGGCGGGCCGGCCTTGCCGGCGGACGGCGACTGGACGGCGACGGGCGTGGCGAACAGCGGGGCGACGACGGCGAGCAGGCCGAACGGGGCAGCCCGGCGGGCCGCGGTGAAGACGGGCATGTGGTGCCCTCCGTGGAAGTGGGAGGGACCGGGGCGGTCGTGTCGGGAGCGTCCCTGCGTCCCAGCGAACGAGAGAGGTCGGGCGGAAGGCTACCGGTTATCGGACGCTCGCACAAGTCCGGTTCCGCGGCTCAGAACTCCACCCCCCGCAGCGCCCGCGCGCCGGCCCGGAGCGGCAGCACCACCGCGGCCGCGCCGAGCGCCAGTGCCGCCGGCACCCCCGCGTACACCCACGGGCTCACGGCCGCGTCCGCGCCGCGCACCGTGCGAGCGAACTGCGCCCCGTGGAACGGCACCACCATCACGCCGATCACCGCCAGCAGGAAGCCCAGCCCGATCACCATGTTCACCGTGCCGCCGAAGCCCACGACCACTTTCGACGGGTCCGTCTCGCGGAAGTTCGGCAGCACCGCCCCGAGCCCGACGTTCAGCCCGCTCAGGCCCAGCGCCACCACCGCCAGTGCCGCCGCGTGCAGGCCCAGCAGCGCCGGCGGCACGCCGAGCAGGGCGTCGCTCGTCAGCACCAGCGCCTCTGCGATCAGCACCGAGCCCGTCGCCGCGAACGCGAACTTGCCCCACAGGATGGTGTCGCGCGACACCGGCGTCAGGCCGAGAATCCAGAACTTCCGCCCCTCCAGGGACACGAGCGGGAACACGAACCGGCTCAGGCCCGCGCACAGCAGCACGGCCGTGCCGCCGAGGTTCATCAGGCTGATGGCGTACTTGTCCATCACCGCCAGGTCGGCCGTCATGTACGAGCGGAAGTTGCCGGCCCCGATCAGCATCAGGGCGCCGAAGACGATCAAGAGCGCCCACTGCGTCGGGTCGCGGCGGAAGGTGCGGAAGTCCTTCACCACCAGCACCCGCGTCGGCCGGTCGAGGTAGAACACGAGCAGGCCCATCACGCGGTCCAGCACGCTCTCGCGGTACACCTTCCTGCCGCGGCCGCCGCCGGCGAGGCGGTCGTAGCCGGGGCGGTACAGGCGCTTCGCCGCGGCGCACGCCACCAGGTACAGCATCAACCCGTTGCTCCACACCAGCGCCAGCGGGGCGAGCGCGTCGGCCAGTTCGCCGCGGGCCGCGGCCAGCACGCCGCTCGTCATCCAGTGGCTCGGCGCGAACCGGCCGCGGACCAGCTCGAACTGGCCGATCAGGTCGTCGAGCTCGCCGCCCTGCGTGATGAGCGTGTACCGCACCGCCCGGTACGACCGGTAGCCCCACAGGCCGAGCAGCACCAGCACCACGAGACCGACGCCGAGGAAGAACTGCTTCTTGTTCCGCGGCAGGAACCGCACCAGCAGCACGCAGCCGAGCGCCGACACGGAGCCGGGCAGCAACACGTACCCCAGCAGGAACGCCGGGAGCAGCGCGTAGAACCACCACGGCACGCCGGCGCTGACGCCGTAGGCGAGGAAGATCGGCACGCCGAGCGCGACGAACGCCCACGAGCTGAACGCGACGGCGCCCTGGAACCGCGTGGCGAAGACGTGGTCGGCGCGGGCCGGCGTCGTGAGGAGGTATCGCGCCTCGGGGCTGGTGTAGAGGCTGGCGTAGAGGATCACGCCGGTGGAGAAGATGAGCATCGACCCGAGGGTGAAGAAGAGCAGGTCGAAGAGGAAGCCGACGATGGCGCCCTTGAACGGGATTTCCTTCGCGGCGAGCTGGCCGAACAGGTACAGGCTGAACCCGAAGGTGAACCCGCTGACGACGAGCGTGCTGAGGACGACGCTCGCGAAGCGGACGCGGCCGGCCTCCATGGCGACGCGGAGGCCGTTGCGCGCGAGCCGGACGCGGAGCCTGCGGAAGGCGGCGGGCTGGGTGGCGGTGGACATGGGGGTGGTCCGGTTCGGTGATTTCAGGCCGAAGAAATGACCGCCCTCAGCCCAGGGCAAGGGCCGACGGCCCGCCGCCCTGGGTGCGGGGATCGATTGGGTTTGCAGGCTGAAGGCCTGCGCGCCGGCTCGCAGGCCTTCAGCCTGCGGGGTGGTGGGAATCGCCCACCCAGGGCGTAGCCCGGGGCTGAGGGCTGTCAGGCCTTCGGCCTGAAAACGCGCCGAGGCGTCAGCGCGGCTTCTTCGTGCTGAACGCCGCTTCCCACTCGGCAAACTCCGCCGCCGTGGGGTCGGGCACGGGCTTGTCGTCGGGCGGCGGCGGCGCCTCGGGGTCGCGCGGCGGGGCGATGAGCCAGTCCACGAAGCCCTGACACGTGAACACGCCGCACCCGCGCCGCCGCGCCGCCTCTTGCACCTGCCCGTCGTTCGACACCACCGCCGCCGCCTTCGGCACGTTCACGGCGCGCACCAGCTCCTCGATCTGCTCGTCGGCGGTTTGCGCGAAGGCGAAGCGGACGCGCAGCCCGCGGTGGCTGTGTTCGGCGCTCGGGGCCGGGCCGTGGACGGCGTCGAACACCACGCGGAGGGTGTCGGGTCGGCCGCGGGCGGCGTCGGCGAGCCAGTCGAGGAACCGGGCGCGGGCCGGGGCGAACTGCTTCTTCGGCAGCCCGACGCGGAGCATGCCGACGGCGTGCATCAGGTTGTAGCCGTCGATGAGGAATACCACCGGCTCCCCGCGCATCAGGTAGGGGTGAAGGTAGTGTAGACCGGGGCGGGCGCGGGTTGCCGTAGACAGCCCGGCGGCGACACCGCACAATCTTCCCTTCCGCGACCCCGCAAGGAGCAGGCGTGACGACCCGCACCCGACACTTCCTCATCGGCTTCGCCAAGTACGGCCTCGGGTTCGGCGTCCTCGGCTACATGCTGGCCACGAACTGGGAGGGCAAGAACGGCGCCCCCGGCATCCGCGACCTGCTCGGCAAGACGCCGGACTACGCCACCGCGGCCGCGATGCTGGCCCTGTGCGTGGGGGTGCTGGCGATCCAGTACGTGCGCTGGTTCATCCTGGTGCGGGCGCTCGACCTGCCGTTCACGGTGGGCGGGGCGTTCCGGCTCGGGCTGGTCGGCACGTACTACAACCTGTTCCTGCCGGGCTCGGTGGGCGGCGACCTGGTGAAGGCGTACTTCATCGCCCGCGGCCAGCCCGGCCGGCGGGCCGCGGCCGTGGCCACCGTGGTACTCGACCGGCTCATCGGGCTGTTCGGC
Organism: Gemmataceae bacterium; assembly: GCA_046350095.1. GTDB lineage: Bacteria > Planctomycetota > Planctomycetia > Gemmatales > Gemmataceae > Urbifossiella. Next base: position 2,211 of record JAXMBA010000003.1, on the reverse strand, counting down.
CTGCTGTGGTTCTCGGCCGTGATCGGCGGCGCCCTGTGGGCGGCCGGCGACGACCGCATCGCCGGCAACGACCACCTGCGGCGGATGATTACGGTGTGCGGCGTGCTGGTGGGGCTGGCCGTGGGCGGCTGGGGGCTGATGGGCGTGCTGCCGGCGCACCGGGCCGACCGGTTCGCGGGCCGGCTGGCGAACGTGCCGAAGCTCGGCAAGGCGCTGGCGGAGGTGTGGTTCGCGGTGTGGACGTACCGCCAGCGGCCGGGGGCCGTGTACGTGTCGGTGGCGATGACGGCGGTGTGTCACGTGGCGATGGTGCTGATGTACCACCTGGCGGTCCGGGTGTTCCCGGCGGAGGGGCTGGAGCCGGGGACGCTGGGCGAGCACTTCGTGATCGCGCCGGTGGGGTTCATCATGCAGGCGTTCTTCCCGGCGCCGGGCGGGGTGGGCGGGGCCGAGTTCATCTTCCAGTGGCTGTACACGCTGCTGGGCCGCGACGGCACGGTGGGCCTGTTCGGGCGGTTCACGCTGCGGGCGGCGGAGTGTACGTGCGGCCTGGCGGGGCTGGTGGTGTTCCTGCGGATGCGGGGCGAGCTGCCGGCGGTGGTACACGAGGCCGAGGAGGAAGGCCTCGGCGGCCACGAGGAGCCCCCGCACCTGGAGGAGGCGAAGGCGGGGTGAGGGGTCGCCGCACGCGGATCCCGTGAGCCGCGGACGATCGCCCCGACACACTTGTTTCCGCGACCCGGTGGGGGGTGATCCGGAAACAAGGATTTCGGCACGACCGACCCCCGGGGCACGCCGCAACCCGTTGTGGAGGCGGGCCCGGGGGTCGGTCGCATTTGCGACAGTCCGATCTCGTTCGGTCCGACCGCGTGACATGTTTCCGCGACCCGGTGGGGGAGGCGGCCGAAACAATCATTTCCACCGAAGCGTCGCCGCGTCGGACGCCGCCCGGCCGCTATAACAGCGGCACCACCCCACCGGAGCCGTGCGCGATGAAGGTCCACGAGTACCAGGCCAAGGAACTCCTCGCCGCCGCCGGCGCCAACGTGCCCGGCCACGTCGTCTGCAAGACGCCCGACGAGGCCGCCGCCGCGTTCGACAAGCTCAGCAACGGCGGCGGCGTGATGGTCAAGGCCCAGATCCACGCCGGCGGCCGCGGCGCCGGGCAGCTCAAGGGCTACGCCGACAAGCTCGGCGGCGTCAAGTTCGCCCCCACGAAGGAAAAGGCCCGGGCGCTCGCCGAGACGATGCTGAAGCACTCGCTCGTGACGCTGCAGACCGGCCCCGAGGGGCAGCCGATCCGCACGCTCATCGTCCAGGCCGACGCCGAGCCGGCGAAGGAGTACTACGTCGCCATCGTGTTCGACCGGGCGATCGGCCAGCCGGTGCTGATGGCGAGTGCGGCCGGCGGCATGGACATCGAGAAGGTGGCGCACGACACGCCCGAGCTGATCCTGAAGGTGCCGTTCAGCCCGGAGACCGGGTTGCAGCCGTTCCAGGCCCGCCGCATGGCCTACGAGCTCGGCTTCACCGGCGACCAGGTCGGCAAGGCCGAGAAGATCATGCTGGCGCTCAGCAAGGTGTACCTGGAGAAGGACGCCACGCTGGCCGAGGTGAACCCGCTGGCCGTCACCAAGAAGGGCGACGTGGTGGTGCTCGACGCCAAGATCGACTTCGACGACAACGCGCTGTTCCGGCACAAGGACGTGGAGGCGCTTCGCGACCTCGGCGAGGAGAACCCGGTGGAGGTGCGGGCCGGCAAGGCGAGCCTGAACTTCATCCAGCTGGACGGGAACATCGGCTGCCTGGTGAACGGCGCCGGGCTGGCGATGGCGACGATGGACATCGTGCAGCACCACGGCGGTAAGCCGGCGAACTTCCTCGACGTGGGCGGCGGCGTGACGGCCGAGAACGCGGTGGAGGCGTTCCGCATCATCCTGTCGGACCCGAAGGTGAAGGCGATCTTCGTGAACGTGTTCGGCGGCATCGCCAGCTGCGCCCGCATCGCCGACGCGCTGGTGAAGGCCGGCCGCGAGGTCGGCTTCCAGGTGCCGGTGGTGGTGCGGCTGGAGGGGAACGAGGTGGAGAAGGCGCGCGAGATTCTGAACGGCGTGACGAGCGAGCTGCCGGCGATCCGCGTGGCCCCCGGCCTGACCGAGGGCGCGAAGATGGTGGTGGAACTGGCGAAGTGACACGGCTCCGGCGCGCCGG
>JAXMBA010000002.1:0-2353018 GCA_046350095.1 Gemmataceae bacterium | reverse complement strand
GGGTGAAAACCCAATCACCCACCCCCACTTGTAACGGTCGCCGCCTCGCGCCCCGCCTCCTCGGTGATCGCCAGAAACAGGTCTTCCAGGTTCCCGTCCACCGCGGCGTGCTTCCGCAGGTCGGCGAGCGTGCCGCAGCCGAGCAGCCGGCCGTGGTCGATAATGCCGATGCGGTCGGCCAGCTCCTCCGCGATGTCCAGCGTGTGCGTCGAGAGGAATACGATTGTCCCGCCCGCCGCGAGCCGGCGGAGCAGCGTCTTCAGCTCGCGCACGCTTTTGGGGTCGAGGCCCACCGTCGGCTCGTCGGCGATCAGCAGCTTCGGCTCGTGGACGAGCGCCGCGGCGAAGACGGTGCGCTGCCGCATGCCGTGGGAGTAGCGCTCGGTCAGGTCGTCCACGAAGTCGTCGAGGTGGAACAGGTCGATCACCTCGGCCATCTTGTCGCGGGCCTTCGCCGCCGGCATCCCGTACAGGTCGGCGGTGAACTGAAGGAACTCGCGGCCGGTCAGCTTGTCGTACAGGAACGGCTGGTCCGGCACGTAGCTGATGAGGGCGCGGGCCTGGTCGCCCTCCGTCATCAGGTCGAACCCGCCGACGCGGACGCTCCCCGTGGTGGGGAAGAGGAGGCCGCACAGCATCTTGATGGTGGTCGTCTTGCCGGCGCCGTTCGGCCCGAGGAAGGCGAACAGCTCGCCGGCCGGGACGCTCAGCGACAGGTCCTTCACCGCCACCTTCGGGCCGTACCGCTTGGTGACGGTCGTGATCTCGATCATGTCGGCTCCTTCGGTCCGGCGCCCGCGTTATTCGTCTCGTTCCAGCGCGATCGATTCGCCGTCGCGCGTGGCCTCCTGGCGCAGCACCCGGCCGTCGTCCACGCGCACCCACGTCCGCACCCGGCCGGTGTCGCTGCGGTAGTCGATCACCCAGCACGGAACCGCGGCCTTGTCCTTGCCCCACGCCAGCGGCTCCGGCGCGTCGCCGACGGTGGCGACGTACGAATCCCGCTTCGCGTCCGGCACGGCGACGCCCTGCTTGCCGACGAACCCCTTCAGCAGCGAGGCCATCGCGTCGCGCAGCGGGTTCACCTCGTGAACGACCCAGCGCTGGCCGGCCCGCACGTTGGCGATCCGCCCGACCGGTTGCAGCGGACTGAGGGCGTGGCCGTCGGGCACGGGCACGGGTTCGAGCTCCTGCTTCGCCTTCAGCAGCGGCGAGTCGATGTCGCACCGGCTATGGAAGACGCCGTCTCGCGCCTCGCCCTCGACCGCGGCGCGGGCCTCGGCCACGGTCAGCGCCTCGGCCCCGTTGCCGAGTTGCACCAGCATCCGGCCCTTCATGCTCTGCTCGCGCAGTGCCCCGGACCGGGTGACGCGCGTGCTCAGCGTCACCTCGGGGAAGACCACGCGGACGCGGTCGATGTCGAAGATCAGGTTCGTGTACTGGTGGGTGAGGCGGAACGTGTCGTCGGCATCGAGGTAGGTCATGCGGGTGGTGAGGCGGCCGACGCGCTGGTCGCCGCGGTACACGTTCCACCGCACCGGCACCAGCTGGCTGGCCTCGTCGCCGAGGTCGATGGCGATAGGCGGCGGCCCGGCCGCGACGAGCCGCGGCCACACGTCGCGGTAGCCGACCCAGCCCACGGTGGCGAGCCAGAACGACACGATGGCGAGCGTGATCGGGCGCGACGGCATGGGGGACACCGACCGGGGAGCCGGCTGACATGCGATGAGGGCTTGCCCCATCATAGGTACCGACGCCGGCCGGGTGAGGCGATTTCACGACGAACTCATTCCGCGGTTTCGTCCGTTGGGACCGGCGAGACGCCTGTCCCAACGGGGTTGACGGCATCCGCGCCACCGGCGTACCCTCCCGCGATGTTGGACGACGTGGACGTGCTTGTGTGCGGGGCCGGCCCGGCCGGCAGCGTGGTCGCCGAGCGCGCCGCCGCAGTCCTCGGCTGGAAGGTGCTGGTGATCGACCAGCGCCCGCACGTCGCCGGCAACTGCCACGACTCCACGCACCCGTCCGGCGTGCTCGTCCACAACTACGGCCCGCACTACTTCCGCACGAACGACGAATCGCTGCTCAAGTACCTGTCGCGGTTCACCGACTGGCACGAAGCAAACTACGAAGTCCGCAGCCTGGTCCGCGGGCAGCTGCTGCCGTTCCCGATCAACCTGACCACGCTCGAAGCCTTCTTCGGCAAGTCGCTCACGCCCGAGACAGCGGCCGAGCTGCTGGCGCGGAAGCGGCACGACATCCCGACGCCGGCCAACTCCGAGGAGCAGGTGTTGAGCCGCGTCGGCCCGGAGTTGTACGACGCCTTCTACCGCGGCTACACGCGGAAACAGTGGGGCGTGCCCGCCGCGGCGCTCGACCCCGGCGTGTGCGGCCGTATTCCGGTCCGACTGACCCGCGACGCACGCTACGTCGATCACAAGTTTCAGGTGATGCCGGCGCGCGGGTTCACGGCACTGTTCCGCGCCATGCTGAAGCACCGCCGCATCCGCGTGCTGCTCGGCTGCAAGTACGACGAGGTGCGGACGCTGATCCGCCCGCGGCGGGCGACGGTGTACACCGGCGCGATCGACGAGTACTTCGGCCACCGCCTCGGCCGGCTGCCGTACCGGTCGCTGCGGTTCGACTTCGTGGCGAAGCCGGTGGAGTACGCCCAGCCGTGCGTGCAGGTGAACTACCCGAACGACTTCGCGTACACCCGCTCGGTGGAGATCAAACACGTCACGGGTCAGCGGCACGCGCACACGGTGGTGAGCTACGAGACGCCGAGCGCGACCGGCGACCCGTTCTACCCCGTCCCGCGGGCCGAGAACCGGGCGCTTTACGCGGAATACGCCGCACAGGCGGAGTTGGAGAAGGCGCGGCACGGCGTCTACTTCTGCGGCCGGCTGGCGCAGTACCGGTACTTCAACACCGACGAGGTGATCGGGGAGGCGCTGCGGTGTTTCGAGCGGATTCGCGCCGAACGGGGGGCGGGGCCGCCCGGTCCGGCGCGGGAAAATTCGCCCGGCGCCCGACCAGCCGGCCGGCGAGCGGCAAGTAGTAGTTGACCGCGGGACAAGAACCCGCCGCGGCCGGCGAACACCGGGTAGCGACCCCGATTTCTCCCCGGAACGGACGACATGCGACGACGCACGAAGTGGGCGGCCGCGGGCGCCGCGGTGGCGGCCCTCGGCCCGTGGCTCCCCGGCTGGCTGGCCGCCGCCGGCCTGGACGCCTGGAACGTACCCGCCGTCCGCAGCCAGATGGCCGCGAATCTCCGCACCCAGGCCCGGCTCGACGGCGAGATTGCCGACCTGCAGGGTCAGATTCGGAGCAAGGACCGGCTCGTCGACGAGCTGATCGCCGGCCGCCTGTCGCTCGCGGACGCGACCGACCAGTTCGAGGGGATGCTGGCCATGCAGCCGCGGACGGCGCACGGGTTGCGGCAGATGTACCCGGACGTGGCGTCCGACCGCGAGCGGGTGGCCCGGCACGTGATGGACTACACCCGGTCGCGGCTGGCCGACGCGGCCGAGCGGGACCGGCTCGGCGCCCGGATGGCGGCCGAAATGACGCTGCTGTTCCCGCGGACCCGCCCCGCGGACATGGAATCGACGGGGTGACTCCCGTCGGGCCGAGTGCCCTCCCTCACTTCGCCGGCGAGTGGCGGAGCGAGGGCGAGCACGCCCGCTCAGTCGTTCAGGTTCGCCAGGAAGTCTTCGAACGCCTTCCGGGCCGCGAACTCCGCCGCCATCAGCGTCTTCTCGCGGGCCGTGAGCGTGTCGATCTCGCGCTCCTGCTCGGCCAGCCGGCGCAGGTACGTCTGGTACACCTCGGCCTCCCGCGGGGTCGCCGCCAGGTTCTTGCGGATGCGGTCCTGGTCGGTGGCCACCCGCGCCAGGTCGGCCTTCACCTGGTTCAAGTCGCGCAGCTGGCCGTCCCACGCGGCCTTGAGCTTCAGCGCCTCCGTCAGCTTCGCCTTCAGCGCCGGCGGCGCTTCGGTCAGGCTCAGGAAGTAGCGGATCTGCCCGTCCGGGTTGTTCGACAGCGCCACCTGCGTGGACACGTCGCGCTCCTCGGTCACCACGAACGTCTTCTCCTCGCCGGCCTTCACCGCCAGCTGGAAGCGGTACACGTCCTTCGTGTCCTCGACCGGCGCCGGCGTGTCCACGAGCTTGAACTGCTGGTTGGTACGGTTCGGGTGCTCGATCACGAGCGTGCGGTCGGTCTGGCTGCGGTTGGCGACGCGGTACTTCTTCTCCTCCCGCACCTTCGTCACCGTCGTCACGACCCCCTTGTTCGCCTTCACGCTCGTGATCCGTCCCGACCCCGGGCCGGTCTGCGGGTCGACCTCGCTGCCGAGGTCGATGGCGTAGGAGACGAGCCGCTCCTCGCCCGGCTGCACGTCGAGAACGCGCGTGTCGCCGGCGTACGTGCTCCCCTCGAAGACCGTGATCGGGCCCTGCGACAGGTGCACGCCGGAAGTGTTCTTGAACCGCAGCCCCAGCAGCGGGTGCTTCGGCTGCACGCCCGGGTTGTAGATGCTGACGCGCGCGGCTTCGACGTCCTTCCCGACGATCGGCAGCAGGGCGCTCTTCTGCCGCGCGAGCGACACCGGGTGGTCGATGGCGTACTGGAAGAAGTCGCCGAGCTTGCCGGCCGTGGCCGCACTGCCGACGGCCGCGGTGCCGAGCCGGGCCGCCAGCTCGCGGTTGATGCGCCTCGCCCCGTCGCCGTCGAAGTCGTTCGGGGCGACCGTACCGCGCACGGCCATACCGAGTGCCGGCGGGGCGTAGGAGAGCTCGCCGGGCCGCGCGGCGGCGTCCTTCCCCGAGGCCGGGGCGGTACCAGCTCCGGCCTTCTGCCGGGCGAACACCGGCGCCGCCTCGGCCGCGTTCATCGCCCCGAGCTGGAACGCTTCCTTCGCGTCCGGCGGAACACCCTGCCCGCGGCGGGCGAAGCCGCCGTCGTAGGTGGGCGGCCGCAGCGACGCGAACAGCTCCGGCTCCACGGTCGGGCGCGGGACGTAAAGCGGGTTGTACAGGTCCATTTTGAAGCTGATCGGCCGCCCGCTGATGAGCGCCATCCGCACCCCGCCCCAGTCCTCGTCCGTGGGATTCTCCACGACCGCCCAGCCCTGGAGGTACGGCTTGCCGCCCTTCCCCTCGGCGTCGAGCACGAGGCGGTAGCTGGTCTTCCAGACCGGCGCCTCGACGACGTAGCCGACCTGCACGCGCCGCTTGCCGTCGCCGGCGAAGTGGAGGCTCACCGCCTTCTTCGCGGCGTCGTGGTTCAGCGCCAGCACTTCGAGCGCGCGGCGGAACTCGCTCTCGATGACCGGGTTCAGGAACCGCAGCTGCTGCACCTCCGTCAGCTTGATGGCGCGCATGCCCTCGGCGCACCACAGGTTCAGCACCGACACCGGCACGCCGTTCGGGCCCGCCTGTGGCTCGACGCCGACGATGGAACCGGTTGACTTGCCCGGCTGGTTCTGCGCCGTCGGGTTGGTCGTCACGTCGACCCGCTCGCCGCGGGCCTGTTGCAGGATGCCGGCGAACGTGGTGTCGCCGTTGAGGTTGATGGAGAAGCTGGCCAGGGTGCGGGCAATCGGCTCGCGGCTGTCGTAGCTCACCGCGGCGACGCGGCCGCCGCTGAAGTCTTCCAGGACCATCGACTTGATCAGGTCGTTAATGTCCGCTTCCTGGAAGGTGAGGTCGACGCGGGCGTCGCCGTCCACCTCGCCGGAGCGGCTGAAGTAGCCGACGCCGCTGTTGAACAGCACGACGCGGCTGATCGGCAGCGTCACCGCAGGCTTCAGCTCTTGCTTGCCGTCCGCGAGTGCGGTGTTGGCGAGCCAGCGGTCGGCAAGGGCGGCCCCCACGGCGCCGGCCAGCGGCAGCCCCCACAACAGCGTGCGACGCAGCATGGCCTTTCCTCCGTAACGGTCTGTGCCGGGCGGCCTTCACCGCCGCAGCAGGAACTCCTTGCTGTTGAGCAGCGCCCACAGCACGTCTTCCCACGCCGCGCGGCGGTCGGTCGCGCCGCCGAGGTAGCCCAGGATGCGCCGCCCCTCCGCGTCCGTCGGCCGCCGGCACAGCGCCGCCAGGTACAGCTCCTCCAGCAGCGCCGCGTCCGGCGTTCCTTCTGACAGCCGCCGGCCGACGCGGTTGTCCGGGGAGTTGATCAGCCGGTTCACTACGTCGCCCGAGATCATCTGGAACGCCTGCAACAGGCCCGGGTCGTCGCTCCGCTCGCACTCGCACGTCAGCAGCCGCTCCGGCTTGCCGAACGTCTTCAGGAACTGGTCGCCGGTCGCGGCCGTGAACCGCCGGCCGGTCTGCGGCGGGGCCGGCACCTGGTTCGCCCGCAGGCCCAGCGGGTAGCCGCCGAACCGCACCGGCACGCCCGTCACCTGTGCCAGCGCGTCCAGCAGCTGCTCCGCCTCCAGCGGCGCCACCAGCGCGTGCGAGTGGTGCAACTCGTCGGCCATCACCGCGGCGTCGCGCGTCGTCGCCGACAGGCCGTAGGTGCGGCTCGTCATGACCCGCCTCACCAGCGGCTTGAGGCGGAAACCGCCGGCGGCGAAGTCCTTCGCCAGCCAGTCGAGCAGTTCGGGGTTCGACGGCGGGTTGGTGGCGCGGAAGTCGTCGTTCGGGTCCACCAGGCCGCGGCCCATCAGGTGCAGCCAGACGCGGTTCACCTGCGCCCGCGCGAAGAACGGGTTGTCCGGCGACGCGACCCAGTCCGCGGCCGCGCCGAGGCGGTCGGGGTCGGGCGCGACCACGGCGGCGCCGAGCAGTTTTGGCGTCGCCGCCTGCTTCGTGCGGCCGCTCACCATCTCGCCGTCGCGCTTCTGGAACACGACCTGCTCGCCGACGAACTCGTGCTTGTCGAGGTCGTCGCGGCGGGTGTTCGACAGCACGCGGTAGTCCACCCGCGCGAACAGGGCGGCGAAGCCGTAGTAGTCGTCCATCGTCCAGCGGTCGAACGGGTGGTTGTGGCAGCGGGCGCAGCCGATCCGCACGCCGAGGAACACCTGCGCCACCGATTCGGCGCGCTGGAGCGGGTCGCGGACGGCGCGCCAGAAGTTGGCCGGCGGGTTGGCGTAGGTGCTGCCGGTGCCGCCGAGCACGTCGCGGGCGAATTCCGTGAGCGGCCGGTCGGCGGCGAGCTGCGCCGCGATCCACCGGTAGAACACGGCCACGCCCTTGCGGTCGAGCGCCTTCTCGTCGTTCCGCAGCACGTCGGACCACTTCTGCGCCCAGTACTCGGCGAACTCCGGCCGCGCGAGCAGAGAGTCGATGAGGCGCTCGCGGCGGTCCGGCCGTTGGTCGGCGAGGTAGGCGCGGGTTTCGTCCACGCTCGGCAGCACCCCGAGGGTGTCGAGGAAGGCGCGGCGGAGGAACACGTGGTCCGGCGCCGGCGCGGCGGGGGCCAGCCGCATCGCCCGCAGCTGGTCGAGGACGAGCTTGTCGATCGGGTGCTCGGTCGGGAACCCGGACAGGTCCGGGGCCGGGCGGTCGGGCAGAAAGACGACGCGCACCGGCACGACGCGCGTGAGGTAGCGGACGATGAGCACCGACTCGCCGAACTGCTCGCGGACCACCTCGCCGGCCGGCGTGATCCGCGCCACGCCGACCGACGTGAACTCGAACGCCGCCAGCGGCGTCACGTCGCGGCTCGTGCCGTCGGTGAAGTGGGCGACGGCCTTCACGGTAAAGCGGTCGGCGGGGTCGGACAGGATGCGCGCGGCGGGCGTCACGTCGAGGCGGGCCAGCCGCGGGCCGTCGCTCGGGTCGGGGCGGCACCCGGCGGCGACCCACGCCCGCAGCACCGCGTACTCGGGGCTTCCCTTCGTGAAGCGGACGCCGCCCTCGTGCGGCACGCCGCCGGTGGCCTTCAGCAGGATGAGGCTCTCGTCCGGCCGGTGCGGGTCAGTGCGGCGGGCGAGCAGGTCGCGGGTGAGAATCGCGTGGTCGCCCGCCGGGTCTTCGCCGCGGAGCGACAGCTTGAGCCCCCCCTTGCCGTTCAGGTTGCCGTGGCACGCCCCGGAGTTGCACCCGGCGCGCGACAGCACGGCGCTCACGTCGCGGTCGAAGCTCACCGGCTGCGCGGCGGCGGGGCCGGCGGCGACCAGCACGGCGAGAAGCGCGAGTGGACGTGGCATGGCGGGCTCCGGGAACGTGTCCAGTGTACCGTGCAGCGACGGCCGGCACCACCGCCCCTTGACCCGATGTTGCGCCGGCTTGTGTAGGGCGAGGCTGACGAGTACAAGGTGACGGCGTGGCTAGCGAAGGGTCCGGCCCAGGACACTCCCGCAGGTGGCACTCTGATGCTGGTGGCGATGGCGGGTCTGCCGGGGACGGGCAAGTCGGCGCTGGCGGCCCGGCTGGCGGCGGCGCTCGGCGGCGTCGTGATCGGCAAGGACGAGGTGCGGGCGGCGCTGTTCCCCGGCGCGGCCCTCGACTACTCACCTGAGCAGGACGACGTTGCGATGCAGGCGGTTTACGCCGCCGCGGTTCATCTCCGGCGTACGCGCCCGGGCCTGGCGGTGTTCCTCGACGGCCGCACGTTCTCGAAGGCGCGGCAGGTGGCGACGCTGCTCGCGCTCGGCGAGCCCGTGCGGGTGATCGAGTGCGTGTGCCCGCCGGACGTGGCGCGGGCGCGGATCGCGGCGGAACGGGGGCACCTCGCGGGGAATCGCACGCCGGAACTCCACGACCGCTCCCGCGCGAACGCGGAACCGCTGACGGTACCGCGGCTGACGCTCGACACGGCGGCGCTGACGCCGGACGAGTGCGAGCGGCGGGCACTCGCGTACTTGGCGGGTCGCTAACCGCCCATCAGGTACGCGATCAGGTCGCGCACGTCGTCGCGCCGCAGGGCGTCGAGTTGCCCCTCGGGCATCAGCGACAGCGGCGAATCGGCCACGCCGTCCACGTCGTCCGCGGCCAGCGTCACGCGCTCCGTCGCGGTCTGCACCACCACCCGGGCCGCGCTCCGTTCCACCACGATGCCCGACACCACCCGGCCGTCCACGGTCCGCACCACCGACATGCGGTAGTCCTTCCCCACCTCCGCGCCGGGGTCGGTGAGGTTCGTCAGCCAGTAGTCGAGGTTGCCGCGGTTGACGCCGTTCAGGTTCGGGCCGATGTCCGTGCCCATCCCGTTGAGCTTGTGGCACGCCTGACACGTCCGCGCGTAAACCGCCTTGCCGTTGGCTGCGTCCGCGGTGCGGAGGACCGCCGGCGTCAGCATCGACTTGTACTTCGCCAGCAGCTCCGGCTTCCCGGCCGTCGGCCGCACCTCGCCCCACACCTGCTTTAGCCGGTCGCGCACGGCGGCGTCGTTCAGCGCGAACATCTGCCGGGCGGCGAACGCCGACACGTCGGCCCGCGGGACGCGCTTCGCCTCGACGGCCGCGAGGAGTGACAGCGCCGTGTCACGTCGCGCCGCGAGGGTGGCGACGGCGTCGGCCTTCTCGTCGGCGGTGAACTGCGGGTACGCGGCGAGCAGCTTCGCTGCGGTGTCGGGGTGGGAGTACGCGGCGAGCCCGCGGAGGGCGGCGCGGCGGGTGGCGGGGTCGGGTAGAAGTTCAAACAGCAGCGGTGCCAGGTCGGCGGCCTTCACGCCGACGAGCGCCTCGACTGCCCCGGCGCGGTCGGCCGGCGGCGCGGCCTTGTCCACAGCGAGGGCGCGCAGGTCCGTCACGGCCCGCGGGTCGCCGAACGCCAGCGCCAGTGACACCGCGTTGTCACGAACTCCGTTGTCGGCGTGGTCGCGCAGCTTGGCGTACACCGCGGGCCAGCCCGCGGGCATCGGCAGGTTGCGGCGCCCCTTGATCCCTTCGCGGGCGCCGCGGAGTAGGTCCGGCACCGCGGCCGGTGGCGCCTCCGCGAGTACCTTCACCAGCGGGGACAGGTCGGCCTTCGCTCCGACGGTCGCGGCGTGGTCGAGGAAGCGGCGCACCGCGAACTGGCGGACGAGCGGGATCTGCCCCTTCGCAGCGATGTCTAGTGCCCGCTCGGGGTCCGCGGGGACGAGCGGCTCGAAGCCGTACCAGATCATCAGCGGCAGGTTCGCGTCGGCGGCGTCTCGGGCGTGCGTGAGTAGGCCGGAAGAGACACCCCAGCGGTCGGCGTTCGGCAGGCGTTGCAGCGCTGACGCGAGTTCGAGCCGCACGACGGGCGACGGGTCTGCCTTCGGCAGCGCCGCGAGCCGTCCGGCACGCGGGTCACGCTTCTCGCTCAGGAACCGCACCGCCCACGCGCGCACGTGCTCGGCCGGGTCGGCGAGCAGTTCCGTCAGTGTCACGGGCGAGAGCTCGCCGACCGCGTGTAGGGTCCACAGCGCCCGCAACCGCCGAGGAACCTCCGGGTGATACCGGTCGGCCGCGAGCAGCGCCCGGCGGACCGCCTCCCCCTCCCCGTCCGACCACGACTTCGCACGCTCCTGAAGGAGTCGGCGGGCGACGCGCACCCGCCACTCGTCGGTGTCGAAGTGTAGGTCGGCGAGTTCCCGGCTTCCCAGCTTCGACAGGTCCACCTTCGGTAGCTTCGGCTCGCCGTGGCTGATGCGGTAGATGCGTCCCGTCTTCATGTCGGGCTTGTACGTGTGGCACTCGCCGGTGTCGGACCAGTCGGACACGAGCACGCTGCCGCCCGGGTCGAGCCGCAGCGTCACGCCCATGAACCACGGGTCGGCCGACACCATCAAGTCCTTCCCGTGCGACGCCACGTAGCCCGAACCCTTCCGCTTCAGGATGTCGTTGTTGACGCGGCGGCCGTGGACGTTGCACGTCAGCACGGTGTTGCGGAACTGCTTCGGGAACGAGTCGCCGAGGTACACCAGCGTGCCGCAGTGGGCGTGGCCGCCGCCCATCGCCAGCGTCTCGGCCTTGCCGAGCGTGCCGCGGATGTCGCCGCCGGGGTAGTGCAGGTGGTCGGCGATCGTCGGCAGGCGCTCGTAGGCGTACTGGCTGCTCGGCCGGTTCCGCCACGGCTCGTAATGCCCGCCGGGGATCATGTGGAACAGGTGCGGGTTCACGCAGTTCGACACGAAGCACTGGCCGTACTCGTCGAAGTCCACGCCCCACGGGTTCGTCGTGCCGTCGGCGAATACCTCGAACTTCTTCGTGACCGGATGCACGCGGTAGACGCCGCCGTCGCAGTGAATCCGCTTCTCGGCCGGCGTGCCGGGCGGCCCCACGTCGGACGGGCTGGTGCGGCCGTGGCCGCCGTACAGCCAGCCGTCCGGCCCCCAGGTGAAGCCGTTCGCAAGGTTGTGCCGGCTCTCCTTGTAGCCGAAGCCGTCGAGCACCAGCTCCGGGGCGCCGGCCTTGTCATCCTGCACCGGCACGAAGTACAGCCCGGGGGGCGACATGACCCACACGCCGCCGAAGCCGACCTCAACGCCGGTGATGTAGTTGAAGTTCTCGCACACGACGGTCCGCTTGTCGGCGCGGCCGTCGCCGTCGGTGTCTTCGAGGATGGCGACGCGGTCCTTGCCGGTGGGCTGCCACGCCCCGTAGTTGAGCGCCTCGGCGACCCACACCCGGCCGCGGTGGTCGAGGCAGAACGACACCGGCTGCGTGACCAGCGGTTCGGCCGCGAACACGGACATGCGGAAGCCGTCGGGGAGGACCGACTGCTTCGCCGCCTGCTCGGCGGGGAGCGGCCCGGGGGCGGGGTCGGCGGCAAGCGCAACGGGGGCGACGAGGACCGCGAACGCGATGAGCCAGCGGGTCATGGCTTGCCCTCCGAGAGAAATTCGCGCACGGTCGTGACCCGGTGTTCGGTCGCGGCGGCGAGCACGGCCTCGCACAGCGCGATCGTCTCGACGTTGTCGCGGCCGCCGATCTCGGGCTCGGTGCCGTCCTCGACCGCGACGAGCAGCTGCGCCATCGTGCCGACGAAGGCGTCGGGGAACCACACCTCCGGCCAGCGCGGCCGGTGCCACCCGCCGGGGAAGCGTTCGCTCCACAGGTCGAGCGTGCTCGGCTCGCGGTTCGGGTAGCGCGGCCAGCCGATCGTGCCGTGCATCAGCCCCGCGGTCCCCTCGATGCGCCAGCGGATCGCGTGCGGGTGGTCGTCGGCCGCGGCTTTCGGGCCGGCCCACACGTCGTCCCAGGAACTCGCCCGCGGGCCGCGGTCGTACTCCAGGATGTACAGGTTGATGCCGTCGCGGTGGGCGAAGCGGGTGCGCGGGTCGGGACGGGTGCTGGCGAGGACGCGGTCGGGGGTGCCGAGCCAGTAGCGGAACGTGTCGAGGTGGTGGATGCTCATCACGAACGTGGACAGGCTCGGCAGCCCCTCCGCCCACGGCATCCAGTGCGGCACCGCCCGCATGTCGATCGTCGCCAGCACCGGCTCGCCGACCAGCCCGCGGGCGAGCGCGTCCTTCGCGGCGCGGACGCTCTGGTCGAATCGCATGTTCTGGTTCACCGCGAGGACGATCCCCGCGTAGGCGCAGCGCGCGACGAGGTCGCGGGCGTCGCGCACGGACAGCGCCAGCGGCTTCTGCGCGAGGATGCCGCGGAGCCGGCCGCGGCCGAGCTCGACGGCGCGGCGGACGAGGTCCGGCTGGGCGTCCGGCGGCACGGCCACGTCGAGGATTTCGACTCGCTCGTCGCGGAGCAGGTCGTCGATGGTGGCGTGGACGGCGGGGACGCCGCGCGCCGCCGCGACCTCGCGGGCCGTCTCGACCTTCCGCGAGGCGACGGCGACGGGGTTGAACCCGGCGTTCGCGTAGGCGACGAGGTGGCAGTCGCGCATGATGAAGCCGGCGCCGGCGCAGCCGATGCGCCAGTCGCGGCGGCGCGGGAGGGTGGGGAGGTAGTTGAGGGAGAGGGGTTCGCTCATCACGTCTTCCCGAGGAGGAGATCGACGACCCAGCACCCGCGGACGTGCGGCCCCGGCCCGCGGCAGTGGGTCAGGACGGCGCCGTCGGCGCAGCCGGCGGCCTCGATCGCGTTGGCGAGGGCCGGCAGGCGGTCGAAGGCGCGGTCGGCGTAGACGCCGGCCGCGAGGCCGACGACGGCCTCGGTGCGCCACGCGGGGTCGAGCGCGACGGGGCGGAACGGGTTGCCGAAGATGTCACGGACGAGTTGGGCCTGTTCCTTCTCCTCCGGTTCGCTGATCGCGTCTGGCGTACCAACGTGAACCCACGCCGTCGCCTCAGCCGCCGTCATGAGCTGGTCTGCGACCGATGTCATGTTCACTGCGGCGATGGCGATTTCACTCGGGTGTTGGTTGCCGTCCGGGTTATCGACGAGAGCGACATCTTCCCAGGCAAGTTGTCTTGCCGCCGCGACCTCATCGGGTGTCGCGCCTCCGTCGGCCACCTGCTCTAACAAGATGGCAACGTTCCGGCTTCGATCGCCAGGGAGGAGGTGCCAGATGCGGCGGAAGCACGCTGCGACGAGGAGATTGCGCTTGCGTAAACTTGCCGCGCCACCCAAGTGGTCTACCAGACCCATCGGGTAGCTCGATGTCAGCCATTCCGCTTCGGTCATGGCGGGCGTCCGGTCAGGCCCAAGAGAGGAGGACAGGGTTTTCAGGCCGAAGGCCTGACAGCCCTCAGCCCAGGGCAAGGTGCGAAGCACCGCCGCCCTGGGTACGCGAATCCAATCACCCCGCAGGCTGAAGGCCTGCCAGCCGGCTCGCAGGCCTTCAGCCTGCACGGCCATTCGCACCCCCACCCAGGGCGGCGGGCCTTCGGCCCTTGCCCTGGGCTGAGGGCTGTCACCCCTTCGGGGTGAAAACACGAGTCGCGCTACGCCAGCACCCGCAGCTCGCGCGGGAGCGGGAAGCTGACGTGCTCCTCGCGCACCACCCGCGACTCCACCTCGGCCCCGAACCGCGCCCGCAGGTGGTCCACGCACGCCATCACGTGCTCCTCCGGGGCGCTCGCCCCCGCCGTCACCAGCACCGTGTCCGACGGCGTAAACCACTCGTCCTGCAACTCGCTGGCGCGGTCCACCAGGTACGCCCGGCGGCCGGTCGCGGCGGCGATCTCGGCCAGCCGCTGGCTGTTCGAGCTGTTCCGGCTCCCCAGCACCAGCACCACGTCCGCCTCCGGCACCAGCGTCCGCACCGCCTCCTGCCGGTTCTGCGTCGCGTAGCAGATGTCGTCCTTGTTCGGCCCCACCACCTGCGGGTACTTCTTCCGGATCGCGTCGATCACCACGCGGGCCTCGTCCACGCTCAGCGTCGTCTGCGTCAGGAAGGCCAGCTTCGCGTCCGCCGGCAGCGTCAGCGCCGCCACGTCGGCCTCGTCCTCGACCAGCACCATCGCGTGCGGCGCCTCGCCCATCGTGCCCAGCACCTCGTCGTGCCCCTCGTGGCCGATCAGCACGATGGTGTAGCCCTCCCGCGCGAACTTCACCGCCTCCATGTGCACCTTCGTCACCAGCGGGCAGGTGGCGTCGATGGCGCGGAGGTTGCGCGCCTTCGAGGCGTCGCGGATGGCCGGGCTGACGCCGTGGGCGCTGTACAGCACGGTGCCGCCGTTGGGCACCTCGGAGATGTCGTCCACGAACACGACGCCGAGGGCCGTGAACTTCTCGACGATCGGGCGGTTGTGGACGATCTCGTGGTAGACGTACAGCGGCGCCCCGAACAGCGCCAGCGCCTTCTCCAGGCTCTCGATCGCCATGTTGACGCCGGCGCAAAACCCCCGCGGGTTCGCCAGGATGATCTTCATTCGCGGGCCTCCTTAACGGGGGTATCGTACCCGCGTCGCTTTGCACCGCCAACCGCAGCCGCGGGCGGGAGGCAACGGGGGCGGGGCGAAGAACGAAGAGAATGGACGGGATACCAGGATGAACAGGATCACCGAGCCAAGACATGGGAG
The DNA here is from genome assembly GCA_046350095.1 of Gemmataceae bacterium. Taxonomy (GTDB): domain Bacteria; phylum Planctomycetota; class Planctomycetia; order Gemmatales; family Gemmataceae; genus Urbifossiella. The sequence goes on along the minus strand of JAXMBA010000002.1, from coordinate 2,338,165 downwards.
GGTTCTTGGTTCGGTATCCTGTTCATCCTGGTATCCCGTCCATTCTCTCCGGCTCCTCGGCTACTTGCTCAGCACGAAGATGCCGCGGCCGTTCGTCGTCGCGGTCAGCAGGTACTGCTCGCCGCGCTCGTCCTCGCCGAACGAGTACACCGGCGCCCCCGTCCACTTCACCGGCCGGTTCGCCACCACCCGGCCGCCGTCGTACTTCAGCGCCCACACCCGGCCGCTCACGTAGTCGCCGTAGATGTAGTGGCCGTCCAGCTCAGGCGCCTTCGTCCCGCGGTACACTGTGCCGCCGGTGATCGACTTGCCCACGTCGTGGTGGTACTCCCACACCGGGTCGATCATGTCCTTGTTGTTGCCGACGCCGCGGCCGCCGAACGGGTGGAATGCCTCGCGGCGGTTCCAGCCGTAGTTGCCGCCCTTCTTGACGATGTTGATCTCCTCGTACAGGTTCTGCCCCACGTCCGCGGCCCACAACTCGCCCGTCTTGCGGTCGAAGCCCATCCGCCAGACGTTGCGCAGGCCGTAGGCCCACACCTCGCCGCGGGCGTCGGCCTTCCCCACGAACGGGTTGTCGGCCGGGATGGCGTACGGCAGGCCGGCGTCCTTCTTGGTGACGTCGATGCGAAGAATCTTGCCGAGGATCGACTTCAGGTTCTGGGCGTTGTCGTGCAGGTCGTTGCCGGCGCCGCCGTCGCCGTGGAACACGTACAGCATTCCGTCCGGCCCGAAGCAGATCGTGCCGCCGTCGTGATTCCAGAACGGCTTCTCGAACGTCAGCAGGATTTCCTCCGACGCCGGGTCGGCGCGGTCGGGGTCGTCCTTGCTCACGCGGAACCGCGACACCACGTTGCGCATCTTCCCGCCCTTCGGCGTGTAGAAGACGAAGAACTCGCCGCTCTGCTTGTAGTTCGGCGGGAAGGCCATGCCGAGGAAGCCTTCCTCGTTCGTGTTGTCGAAGTACTTCACGCGGTCGGTCAGGTCGAGGAACACCTTCGTCTGCTTGGCCGCGGGGTCGTTCGGGAAGTAGTGGATGACGCCCTGCTGCGTCGGCACGAACAGGCGGTTGGAGCCGTCGCCGGCGTGGGTGAGGAGGATGAGGCGGAGCTGGTTCGCCTTGCCGGTGTCGCTGACGGGCTCCCAGCCGGTGAACTTCAGGTCCGGGAACGCCGGCTGGAACGCGGCCGGGGCCGGGCTCTCGTCCACCGGGGCGCCGGGCACCTCGGCCTTGACGGCCAGCAGCTTCCCGGCCTTCATGTCGGGCACGAGGACTTCCTTGCGGTCGGCACTCATGCAGACGTCGGCGGCGCTCTCGAAGCCCTTCGCCAGCAGCACCGGCGCGTCGCCCGGCTTCGGGATGACGTGGACGGTGCCGCTCTTCCAGCTGCTCACGAACAGCCGGCCGTAGTAGTCCCAGGCCAAACCGTCGGCGCCGTCGATGCCGTCGGCGATCTTCTCGCTGGCGCCCGTGCTCAGCTTCACGCGGTACAGGTTCCCCGCGCCGAAGTCGGCGAGGATGAGATTGGACGCGCCGTCCATCGCCAGGCCGTTGGGGATGTTGAGCCCCTTCAGGGTGTCGGTGTTGACGACCGTGGACACGAGCCCTTGTTGCGTGATGCGGTACACGGCCCCGCCGCCGCCCTTGCGGTCGCCCGAGTCGGACACGTACACCATGCCGCTCTCGGGGTCCACCACGATGTCGTTGAGGAACTGCGGCTGCACCGGGAAGGCGTTCGCGGGGGCGAAGATGTCCAGCTTCTTGCTGGCCACGTCGATCCGGAGAACGCGGGTGTTGTCCGTCACGAACAGCCACTTGGCGAAGAAGGCGATCCCCTTGGGGTCGTCGAGCCCGTCCACGAACGTCGTCGCCTTGCCGTTGGCGACGAGCGTGACCTTGCCGTCGCCGTCCTTGCCGAACTCGCCGATCTCGGTGACGAACGTCTTGCCGTCCGGCAGCACGACGACGGACTCGGGGTTCTTCATGCCTTCGACGAGGGTCTTCGGCTGTGCGAATGCGGGCGCGGCCGGCCCGAGCAGCAGGGCGGCCAGGAGGAGAGGTCGCGTCATTGCGGTCCTTTCGGGTCTGCGGGTGCGGGGGCGATGATACCCGCCCCACGGGGGCCGCGGCAACCGGCCGCCTAGAATGCCCCTCTCACCGGGGGCACGGCATGGGCGCGGAGTGGGATGCGGTCGTGGTCGGCGCCGGCGCCGCGGGCCTGGTGGCCGCGGCGCACGCCGCCGAGCGCGGGCGGCGCGTCCTGCTGCTGGAGAAGGGCCGCAAGCCGGGCGTGAAAATCCTGATGAGCGGCGGCACTCGCTGCAACATCACCCACGACTGCGACGCCCGCGGCATCGTCGAGGCGTTCGGCCCGAACGGCAAGTTCCTCCACTCGGCGCTGGCGGCGCTCGGGCCGCGCGAGGTGGTGCAGCTGTTCGAGGCGGAGGGCGTCGCCACGAAGGTTGAGGACACGGGCAAGGTCTTCCCCGTCAGCGACCGCGCGGTTGATGTTCTCGAAGCGCTGCTGACCCGGCTGCGCCGCTCGGGTGCCGTGCTGGCCACGAGCGAAGCCGTGACCGGGGTTGAAGGACTAGCCGACGGCGGCTTCCGCGTTACGACCGCGACTCGCACGCTCACCGCCGAGAAGGTGCTCATCACGACCGGCGGCAAGTCCTACCCCGGGTGCGGCACGACCGGCGACGGGTACGGCTTCGCGGCGGCGTTCGGCCACACCGTCACCGCGACGCGGCCGGCGCTCGTGCCGCTGACCGTGCAGCCGGCGTGGGTCGCCGAGCTCCGCGGCATCACGCTCCCCGACGTGACGCTGAAAGTAACCGAGAACGGCAAGGCGCTCACGTCGCGCCGCGGATCGATGCTGTTCGCGCACTTCGGCCTCACCGGCCCGGCGCCGCTCGACGTGAGCCGCGCCGTCAGCGGCCACCCGGCGCCGGCGACGCTGGTGCTGGAAGCGGATTTGCTACCGGGCGAGCCGGAATCGCACTTCGACGAGTACCTGCGGGCCGAGTCGCTGGCGTCGGGGAAGAAGCAGCTCGCGGTCGTGCTCGCCGAGAAGCTGCCGCGGCGCGTGTGCGACCAGCTGCTGACGCTGTGCGGGATGCCGGCCGACCGCAAGGCCGCGGCGCTGAGCAAGCCCGACCGGCAGGCGCTCGTCGCGGCGGTGAAGCGGCTGCGCATCCCGCTCCGCGGCACGCTCGGGTTCGAGAAGGCCGAGGTGACGGCCGGCGGCGTGAGCCTGGCCGAGGTCGATTCGCGGACGATGGAGAGCAAGAAGCAGCCGGGCCTGTACCTGGCCGGCGAGGTGCTCGACCTCGACGGGTGGATCGGCGGTTACAACTTCCAGTCCGCCTGGAGTACCGGCTGGCTCGCCGGTCGGAACTTGTAGGGGAGAAAGCGAATGACCCGCGCCGCGATCTGGGACGTGGACGGCACCCTGGTTGATACCGCCGAGATTCACTTCGCCGCGTGGCAGGCGTTCGCCGCGGCGCACGGGTTCGCCTTCACCCGCGCCGACTTCGCCGCCACGTTCGGGAAGCGCAATCCCGAAATTGTCCGCCAGCTCTTCGACCCGACCGCGAGCGACGAGCGCTGCGCCGACTGGGGCGAGGAGAAGGAGCGCTGCTACCGCGACGCCACCGACCGCGCCGGCGTCGCGCTACTGCCGGGCGTCGGGGCGCTGGTGGAGGGGTTGGCCGCGGCCGGGTGGCTGCAAGGACTCGGCTCGAGCGCCCCGCGGGCCAACCTCGACCTGATCCTGCGGCACACCGGCACCGCGGGCCGCTTCACCGCGATCGTCTCCGGCGACGACGTGAAATGTGGTAAGCCGGACCCCGAGGTGTTCCTGAAGGCCGCTGCGCAGCTCGGGGTGCCGGCGGCGCGGTGCGTGGTGTTCGAGGACGCGCCGTCGGGCGTGGCGGCGGCGAAGGCGGCGGGGATGGCGTGCGTCGGGATGACGTTCGTGGGGCACCACCCGGCGGAGCGGCTGCGGGACGCGGGGGCGGACTTGGTAGTGCCGTCGCTCGACGCGCTCACGGTGGAACAAGTCGAGCAGCTGATCTGAAAAGGAGTTTAGACAGGATAACAGGATGAACAGGATGCCGAACCGGGCTAACTGTCTTGGCTCGGTATCCTGTTCATCCTGTTATCCTGTCTAAATTCCGGTTCCCCGGATTAGTCCCCTTCCAAGTCTGTGTCGCGCCAGTCCGTCAGGAACATGTGCCCCGGCTTGTGCGTGATGGCGAACGGCGGCCGGCTCTGCAGCAGCGCCGCCTGTGGCGTCACGCCGCACGCCCAGAACACCGGCACCTCCCCGGCGCGGATCGTCACCGCGTCGCCGTAGTCGGGCTTGCCCACGTCCGCGATCCCCAGCGCCGCCGGGTCGCCGAAGCCGACGGGGGTGCCGTGCGCCCGCGGGAACCGGCCGCACACCTGGGTCGCCCGCACCGCCTGCGCCGGCGTCAGCGGCCGCATCGACACCACCATCGGCCCGCTAAACCGACCCGCCGATCGGCACGGGACGTTGGTGCGGTACATCGGCACGTTCACGTTCTCCTCGATGTGCCGCACCGGCAGCCCGGCCGCGAGCAGCGCCGTCTCGAACGTGAACGAGCAGCCGATGACGAACCCGACGAGGTCGTCGCGCCAGTGCCGCCGCACGTCGGTCGGCTCCTCGACCAGCTCGCCGTTCTGCCACACGCGGTAGGCCGGCAGGTCGGTGCTGAGGTCGGCCCCGGGGGCGACGCCGCGCGGCTCGGGGTCGCCGGGCTCGGTCACGTCCAGCAGCGGGCACGGCTTCGGGTTCCGCTGGCAGAACAGCAGGAAGTCGAACGCCCAGTCGCGCGGCAGGAGCACGAGGTTGGCCTGCACGAACCCGGCCGCGAGGCCGGGCGTGGGGCCGGCGAGCGTGCCGGCCCGGCAGGCGGCGCGGACGGCCGCCCCGGTCGCGTCGCGGAGCGTCATGGCGCCTCCAGAATCTCGCGGATGCGCAGGAGCGGCCGGGCGTACTCGTCCCACGTCAGCCCGTCCACGGTCGCGGTCTGCTTGCCGGTCACGCCGTCCACCAGTGGCCCCTCGCGGACCATCACGTCGAGGATTTCCCGCTCGCGGTCCGGGTCGAACAGGTCGGCCGGCGGCTTGACGCCGCGGAGGACGAACACGCCCGCCGCGAGCGCGTACGCCCCCCAGTTGCTGACGCCGGCGACGATGAGGTGGTCGGTCGGCACGCGGCAGTGGACGAGGTCGCCGTTGGGGATGTTCTTCACGACCGTCTCGTGCGGCACCTTCCCCATGCCGATCTCGTTCCCCCCGTCGCCGATGCCGATGGTCACTTCGCTCGGGAACAGCCGGCCGAGACTTCCCTTCGAGTGCTGGTCCAGGTACGAGCCGATGTCTCGCCCGCGCATCGTGTAGTAGTTGCCGTCGGCGGCCGGTCCGGCTCGCTCAATGCAGATGAGGTGGATCGGGGATCCGTAATTGACCAGCGGCTCCGCGTGTTTTGCCGCGTCCAACCCGGCCATGATCGCGCGAAAGACCGGGACTTCAAACCCGATGTTGAAGCCATGCCCGCCGGCCTGGAGCAACGCACGGAGCAGAAAGACCGCGCCGAGGGGGCCGTCCGTCTCGAACGCCGGCGGTTCGGCCGTCGGGATGTAGAACCCTGTCAGGATGTTGGCGACGGGCCGCTTGGCGAGCACCCGGCAGGCGGCCTGGAAGTCGCCGGCGGTGGCGGTGAACAGGTTGTCGGCCGGGTCGCGGGCCAGGCCGCGGCTGCCGGGGTCGACCTGCACCGCCGCCAGGATCGCGGCGAGTTTGTCGTCGGGGGTCATGTCGGTTCCCGTTTTGCCGCTTGCGGCTTAGCGTCGCCCAACGCTAAGCCGCAAGCGGCAACTTAACCACCACGGTCCGCCAACAGGTGCGCGAATCGGCCGCGCCAGCCCTTCGGCACGTCGGCCGTCACCGTCGTCGGCGCCTTGCTCGTCGGGTGGAGGAACGTCAGCGCCCGCGCGTGGAGGCCGATCGCCGGGCCGAGCGCGAACCGGCTGCCGTACTTCGCGTCGCCGTAGATCGGCGCCCCGCGGCTCGCCAGCTGCACCCGCAGCTGGTGCTTCCGACCCGTGTGTGGCCGCAGCTCCAGCAGCGTCAGCCCGTTGTGCCGCGCCCGCACGGTGTACAGCAGCCGGGCCAGCTGCGCCCCCGGGGTGCCGGCCGGCACCACCTCCACCCGCGCCGCCGCGTCGTCCTTCAGCAGGTGGTCCTCGAACGCGCCGGCGTCGGGGAGGCGGTCGCCCTCCACGACGGCCCAGTACGTCTTCTCGACGGCGCCCTCGCGGAACTGCTCGCTGAGCCGGGCCGCGGCCTTGCTCGTGCGGGCGAACAGCAGCGCCCCTGACACCGGCTTGTCGAGCCGGTGGACGACGCCGAGGAACACGTTCCCCGGCTTCTGGTACTTCTCCTTCAGGTACGCTTTCACGACGCGGTCGATGGTCTCGTCGGAGCCGTCGAAGTGCGTGGTGGGCCAGCCCGCCGGCTTGTTGACCGCGACGACGTGGTTGTCTTCGAGGAGGACGTCGAGCGCGTCGGCGAAGGACATGCCGTCAGTCTAGCGGAAGCGGCCGGGGCTCGTACTCGGCGCGTTCGGCGTGCGCCGCGGCTGCTTGCAGCAGCTCGGCCTCGGTGAACTTTTCGCCGACGAGCTGGACGGCGAGCGGGAGGCCGTCCGGCGCCCGGCCGATTGGGAACGACACCGTCGGAAGGCCGAGGAAGCTCCACGGGGCGTTGAACACCGCGTCGCCGGTCGTCTCGGGCGTTGGTGCCGGGCCGATGGCAGCGGGCACGAGCAACGCGCTAGGAATGTCGCGCTGGGTCAGCTCGAAGAACAGGCGGTCGCGCAGGTCGAGCGCCTGCCGGTATGCCGCTCCCGACAATGCCAACCCTTCGCGAACGAGCTCGGCGATCTTCGGCGGGTAATCGTCGGGGCGGCGGGCCATCCGCTCGGCGTGGTACGCGGCGGCCTCGCACGCCATGACGGTGCGGTGCGCGGAAGGAACGGATGCGAACGCCGGCGGCAGCACCACGTCGCCGACGGCATCGAGCCGGTCCACGAATCGCCGAAAGGCGTCCGCCATGACCGGGGATGTGCGGTCCGGGAAGAAGTCGTTCGTCACGTGTACGCCGAGGTGCGGTTGAGGCTGCCGGCGGACGCGGGCCACGCCCCAGTTCAGGCCGACCGGCAGCGGGTCGCGCACGTCGATGCCACCGTACTTCCCGTAATCCATGTCGCCGGCCACGGCCCGGTACAGGAGGCCGAGGTCGCCCACGCTATTCGCCATGAACCCGAGATGATCCAGGCTCGGCGCCAGCGGCAACACACCATCGAGCTTCACGCGGTCCCACGTCCGCTTCAGGCTGCACACGCCGCAGAAGCTCGCCGGGCGCGTCAGCGAGCCGCCGGTCTGGGTGCCCAGCGCGCCCAGGCACATGCCGCACGCCACCGCCGCCGCCGACCCGCTCGAACTGCCTCCCGGCGTGCGGTCCAGGTTCCACGGGTTCCGCGTCGGCGGCGGGTCCAGGAACGCGAACGCCGTCGTCACCGTCTTGCCGACGATCACCGCCCCCGCCTGCCGCAGCCGACTCACGCACGTCGCGTCCTGCCGGGCGATGCTGTTCGCCCACCGCTTCGACCCGCAGCCCGTCGGCAGGTCGAACACGTCGATGATGTCCTTGATGCCGACCGGGATGCCATGGAGCGGGCCGCGGGTCGTGCCGGCCTTCAGCTCGGCGGTCAGGCGCGCGGCCTGCTCGCGGGCGCCGTCGCGGTCCACGACCACCCACGCCTTCACGCGCGATTCGTAGCGGTCGATGCGGGCGAGACACTGCTCCAGCAACTCGGACGGCGTGAGGTCGCCCCGGCGGATCAACTCGGCGGCGGCGGTGATGGTGTGGGGGCCGTCGGTGAACATCCCGGCATCGTACACTGTCGTTAGGCCGGGGCGCAAGCCCCGGAGGGGGTGCCACCCCCTCCGGGGCTTGCGCCCCGGCCTAACGGGCGATTCGAAGGAGTGCCATGAGTCTGGAGCGCGTCCCGGTCGCCGTCCTCGGCGGGTCGGGGTACACGGCCGTCGAACTGCTGAAAATCCTGCTGCGTCACCCCGGCGTCGAGATCGCCGCGGTCACGTCGCGGCAGGCCGAACACGTCGCCGACCTGCACCCGTCGCTGTTCGGCCGGCTCGACCTCCGCTGCGAGCCGTTCGACGCCGACGCGCTCAAGGCGAAGGGCGTGCAGGTCGCGTTCGGCTGCCTGCCGCACGGCACCAGCATGGAGAGCATCCCGCCGCTGCTCGCCCGCGGCATCAAGGTCATCGACCTGAGCGCCGACTACCGCCTGAAGGACGCCGCCGTCTACCAGCAGTGGTACAAGGAGCCGCACCACGACGCCGCCAACCTCGCCCACGCCGTCTACGGGCTCCCGGAGCTGTACGGCGACCGCATCCCCGGCGCGACGCTCATCGCCAACCCCGGCTGCTACCCGCAGACGGCCATCCTCGGCCTCGCGCCGCTGGTGGCGCACAGGCTCGTCGAACTCACCGGCATCGTGATCGACAGCAAGAGCGGCGTCAGCGGCGGCGGGCGGACGCCGAAGCTCGGCTTCCACTTCCCCGAGTGCAACGAGAATTTTAGCGCCTACGCCGTCGGCACGCACCGGCACACACCCGAGATCGAACAGGCGCTCACCGACGTGGCCGGCGAGCGCGTCGAGGTGATCTTTACGCCGCACCTGGTGCCGATGGACCGCGGCATCTTCAGCACCATCTACGCCACCCCCACCCGCGCCGTCACCGACGCCGAGCTCACGGAGCTGTACCGCGACTACTACCGCGGGCAGCCGTTCGTCCGTGTTCGCACCACCGTCCCGACGACGAAGGATTGCGCGTTGACCAACTACCTCGACGTGTGCGTGAAGGTCGTCCGCGGCGGGAAGGTCGTGGTCCTGGCCGCGGAAGACAACCTCGTCCGCGGGGCGAGCGGCGTCGCGGTGCAGAACTTCAACCGCCTCTTCGGGTACGACGAGACGACGGGGCTGCTGTGACACCCGGGACGAAAGGACCGATCATGCGACTCCTGGCCGCTGCCCTGCTGCTCCTCCCCGCCGCGGCCCTCGCCCGGCCGGACGACCCGTTCGCCGCCAAGACCGAACCGCTCGACCCGCCCGCGGCGCTCGCCGAGCCCGTGCGCACCCTCCTGAGTAAGGAGGCACTCGTCGTCCGCGGCGGCGACGCGGTCGTGATGCGGGTCTGGTTCCGCGACGTGATCCCGGTGAAGGCCACGCCGGAGCAGCTGGCCAACGGCGTCACGTACCGCGAGATACCCGAGGGCGAGCTGGTCGGGGCGATCGAGTTCCCGACGGCATTCACCGACTTCCGCAAGCAGGAGCTGCCGGCGGGCGTATACACGCTGCGGTTCGCGGTGCAGCCCGACATCGGCGACCACACCGGCACCGCCCCGCACCCGGACTTCTGCCTGCTCAGCCCGGCCGGCAAGGACCGATCGGCGGAGCCGGTCGACAAGAAGGACTTGATCGAGACGAGTAGCCTGGTGAACGAGGGGAAGCACCCGGCCGTGTTGCTGCTGTTCCCGAACTTCGACAAGGCCGCCGGCCCGAAGGTGGTGGGGAAGGGCGACGGCGTGTGGGTGGCGACGACGCGGCGGGCCGTGAGCGCCGCCGGGGCGAAGGCGGCGCTCGGGTTCGCGGTCACGGTCGCGGGGCAGTGGAAGCAGTGACCCGGCCCCTACCGCTTCGGCGCCGGACCGGGCGGCGGGGGCGGCGGCTCGCCCTTCTGGCCCCGTAGCGACCGGTTCCGCTGGCGGAGCTCGTCGATGATGTGATCCAGGCCGGCGCCGTGCTCCTCGGCCGTGCCGGCGTCGGCCGCCTTGCCCAGCTCCGTGCCCAGCAGTTCGACATGCTCCTTCATCAGCCGCTCGACCTCGGCCAGCTTCGTGCGGTTCCGCGCCACCTGGTCGCGGAGTATCGCCCGCTCCTCGGGCGTGTCGGCCGGCGCCGCCGGGCGGAGCTTCCGGAGGTCCGGGACCACCTGGCCGTCGTCGATCTCGATCAGCTTCCGCAGGTCCGCTTCGGTCAGGCCCGGCCGCACGGCCAGCGCCGCGCCGTCCATCATCACCGCGTGGAACCCGTTCGTGAACGGCCACTCCAGCTTCGGCAGCGGCCCCTTGCGGCTGTACGCCACGTCGGCCGGCTTGCTCCACGCCACCGCCGGCCCCACCTCCACCACGCCGAACGTGTTCGACAGGCCGTCCACCACGTCGGCCAGGCGGAGCGGCCGCGACCCGCGCGGCCCGACGCCCGGACCCGCCGGCGGGCGACCGACCCCCGGTGCCGGGCCGCTGGCGCCGCCACCGCCACCGGGGGGATCGGCCGGGCGGGCGGGGCCGAAGGGGGTGCCCGGCCCGGCGAACGCCTGGTAGTACGTGTGCGTCGCGCCAGCGGGCTCGATTCCGACGCGGAACGACGGCGGCATCTTGTCCAGCAGTTTCAGGTTGTGCTCGCTGTCCCACGGCTCGGTCAGCTTGAACTGCCGGTACAGGTTGTCCTGCTCCAGGTACGGCAGCAGCGCCACGCGCCAGCTCAGCAGCGCCTTCCCGGACGGGTCGCGGACGTCCGACGGCAGGTGGCCGTAAGTCGATTCGTAGTTGTGGACCGCCAGCATGATCTGCTTGAGGTTGTTCAGACTCCGCCGCCGCTGCGAGGCGGTCGCCGTCCGTTCTGCCGCCGGCGGCGGGGCGCCGACGCCCGGCTGCCTCGCCGCGACCGGTGGGGCGCCCGCCGGCCCGCCCGCGCCGGGCGGCTGACCTCCGGCCCACACGCCGCCCGCGGCCAGGGCCGTCACGGCGACCAGCGCCCCGGCCGCCCACTGGAGTTTTGACACGATCATGGTTCGCACCGCTCCCTTCGCCAATTCGAGTACCGGGCCGGACACCTCGGGCACGCCGCCCGCCGCGAACGCCGCCGCCGCCTGCGTCGTCGCCGACGCGAACGCCGGCCGTACCACGTTTACCGCCCCCACCAGTGCGACCGCCCCCGCCGCCGGCACGGCCACGCCGCGGCCCGTGAGCCGCGCCCGCAGCCGGTCCTTCGCCCGCGCCACCCGCCCGGCCACGGTGCCGACGGGCCAGCCGAGCCGTCGCGCGGCGTCGGCGTAGGTCAGCCCTTCGAGGAAGCACAGCAGCACCGGCGTGCGGTACTTCTCGGGGAGGCGGTCGAGTTCGTCGTGCAGCGCGGCCACGGCGTCGGCGTCGGGCTCGCCCCCGGCCGTGGGCGCTGGCAGTTGCTCGATCACCGTCTCGACCGCCGGCACGCCGCGGCGTCGAGCCGCGCGGGCGGCGGTGCGGCGGGCGACGCGGTAGAGCCAGCCGGCGGCGGTGCCGCGGCCGCCGACGGCGTGCGCCTGCCGGGCGAGGGCGAGGAACGTGGCCTGGCAGGCGTCCTCGGCGGCGTGGTGGTCGCGGAGCACGGCCCGGCACGCGGCCAGCACCATCCCCGCGTGCCGCCACACCAGCAGCTCGAACGCCGACTCGTCGCGGTCGCGGCTGAACCGGGTCAGCAGCGCCGCGTCGGCCGGGCCGTCGGCGACGGCCCGGAGGCAGTTCAGCACGGTCGCCGGCTTGTGGGTCGGGGTCATCGCAGCGGCCCGGAGGTCGTTCCACCCATCATGTGCCTGCCGCGGCGGCCGCGCATACACTTTTCGGCGCGGGGCGTCGTTCGGGCGAGGTTCATTGTGTGCAGCCGACCCCCCCGGGGGGTCGAGGCACGAATTGAGTCGATGACACAAAAGATCGTTGAAGCGATGCCGCCCGCCGGGAAGTGACGTAAACCCTTGCGGGGAAAGCACTGCTCCCCGCAGTCGGGCCGCTGGTGGAAATTCCACCCGCACCGACCGAAGGGTCGGCCGCCGGCGACCCAAGACTGGTAGGCCGGCGAGGTGCCGGCCGACCGGAGTTCGACCGATGCCCCCACCCGGGCTGTCCGCCGCCGTCGCCCGCGCCCGCCGGGCCGTCGCCCCGGACCCCCGCACCGACGGCGCCCTGCTCGCCGCCTTCGTCGCCGCCCGCGACGGCGAGGCGTTCGCGGCGCTCGTCGAGCGGTTCGGGCCGATGGTGTTCGCCGTCTGCCGCCGCGCCACCGGCCACCACCAGGACGCCGAGGACGCCTTCCAGGCCGTCTTCGTCGTGCTGGCGCGGAAGGCGGCGGCGGTGGTGCCGCGCGAGGCCGTCGGCGGCTGGCTGTACGGCGTGGCCGTCCGCACCGCCCGCGAGGCCCGCACGATGGCCGCCCGCCGCGCCGCCCGCGAAGCGCCGTCGTCCCACCTTCCCGACGCCGCCGGGGGCGCCGCCCACCCCGAGCCCGACCTGGCCGCCGTGATCGACGCCGAACTCGCGGCACTGCCGGAGAAGGATCGGGCGCTGCTGGTCCGGTGCGATCTCCGCGATGAGTCGCAGGTGGCGGTGGCGGCGGCGCTCGGGGTGCCCGTGGGAACGGTGTACAGCCGCCTCGCCGCGGCGCGGAAGCGACTCGCCGCGCGGCTGACCGCCCGCGGCGTGGCGCCCGGTGCGGGCGGGCTGGCGGTCGCGCTGGGGGAAGCGGCCCGCGCCACCGTCCCCGCCGACCTGCCGGCGCGGGCGGTGGCGGCGGCGCTGACTCCGGAGCACGCCCCGGCCGCGGTCGCGGCCCTCTCGCACGGAGTCCTTCGCGCCATGTTCCTCCACAAGCTCCGGCTCGCGCCGCTCGCGCTCGCCGCGGTCGCGTCCGCCGCCCTCGCCGCCGGCCTCCTGACCGCGCAGCCCACTCCGCCTGCCCCGCCCGCCCCCGCGCCCGCCGGGGCGCAGCCGGGGACGAAGGCCGCCGCCCGTCCAGTCTTGAAGGCTCCGAACCGCATCCTGGTAACCCTGAACCGCGCCATCCTGCTGATCGACCCGGACGGGAAAAGCCAACAGCGGCTCACCTCCTTCGAACCAGACGCCGGCATGGCGTTCGACGCCAAGCTGTCGCCGGACGGGACGCGGGTGGCGGTCGTCCGTGCGGTCGCGTCGGAACCGGGGGAGCAGGTCGTGCGGCGGTCGCTGTTCGTCTTTCCCGTCAACCGCGAGGGGGAGCCGGAGGACCTGAAGGTCGATGGCGAGATCGCGTTCTGGTCGTCCGACGGGACCGAGCTGCTCGTCGCGCGGGCCGACGGCCGGGCGCGCGGGAAGGACCGGCCGAACTTCCAGCACCAACTCGTGAACGCGACGACCGGGAGGGCGACGGCGGTGAAGCTGCCGAGCGACCACATCGTCACGAGCTGGCTGGCCGACGGCCGCTTCGTCACGACGCGGCTCGGCGGCACCCCCGACGATCTGACGGCCCGCGTCTTCCTGATGAACCGGGACGGCACCGAGTCGAAGGCGGTGACCGACGCGAAGGTCATCATCGCCGGCGGCAGCGCGTCGCCGGACGGGACGCGGATGCTCGGGCAGCGGCCGGTCTTCAAGGCCGGGCAGGGCAACCGGGGCGAGGCGGAGCGGGAGGACCTCGTGCTGATCGACGTCGCCACCGGCCGGGTCACGCCGGTCGAGGTGCCGCCGAACGGCGCCCTCCACGGCTACTGCTGGTCCCCGGACGGGAAACGGATCGCGTACACCTGGCGGCAACAGCACAAGGGTACGCCGGACCAACTGGCCCGCACGGAGACGGAGTCGCGGCTGATAGTCGCCGACCCGGACGGGAAAAACGCCCGCACGGTGCTGACCGCCAAGGGGCCGAGCCAGTGGACGATCACGCTCGGTGCCCCCGACTGGCGGTAGCGCCGGGCCGCCCGCTTCGACCGTGCGTAAACTTGTCGCACCCCCGGCCTTGTCCACCTTCGCCGGCGGCGGAGGTGGCGCGTCGTGCTCGTGACCCCGGTGATCGACCGCCACAACCGCCGGCACGCCGTAAACGTGGCCGTCGGCGCCGCGCTCGCGGGCGCGCTGTTGGGGTGGGTCTTCCCGCCGCTGTTCGCCTTGCTGGCTTTCGCCCCCGCCGCGTACTGGCTCGTCCGGCGCCCGGTCCGGCGCCGCCTCGCGGTCGCTGCCCGGCCGTTCCCCCCCGCGTGGCAGGCGGTCCTCGACCGCCGCGTCCGCTACTACCGCGCCCTCGACGACGCCGGGAAGGCGCGGTTCCGGGGGATGGTCGCGGTGTTCCTCGACGAGGTCCGCGTCACCGGCGTCCGGGCCGAGGTGGACGACACCGTTCGGGTGCTCGTCGCCGCCGGCGCGGTCATCCCGGTGTTCGGGTTCGACGACTGGGAGTACCGCCGGCTCGGCGAGGTGCTCGTCTACCCGGGGACGTTCGACGACAAGTACCAGACGGACACGGCGGCCGCCCCGAACATCCTCGGGCTCACCGGGCTGGGTCACCTGCGCGGGGTCGTGGTGCTGTCGAAGCCGGCGCTGCTGGCCGGGTTCGCGGACGAGCCCGGGCCGGGGAACGTCGGCGTCCACGAGTTCGCGCACCTGGTGGAGCAGCGCGCGGCCGAGGGCGGGCTGCCGCCGGAGGTGCCGGTCGAGGCGGCGCGGCAGTGGGTGGGGTACGTGGCCCGCGAACTCGCGCACCCGGCCAACCGGCGGGCGGGGATCAGCGACTACGCGTACACCAACGAGCACGAGTTCTTCGCCGTGCTGTCCGAGTACTTCTTCGGCTCGCCGGCGCGGCTGAAGGCGAAGGCGCCCGGGCTGTACGACCTGCTCCGCAAGCTGTTCCACCAGGACCCGGCGGCCCTCACGAGCCACCTGCCGCGCGCCGCCGGGCGAGTGAGCCCCGGCGCCCCGTGCCCGTGCGGCAGCGGGAAGCGGTTCAAGGACTGCTGCCGGAACGCCGGCGCGGCGTAGACTCAGCCCCATGAGCCCACCCGATACCTCCCGCCGCGCCTTCCTCGCCGCCTCGGCCGCGGCCCCGCTCGCCGGCCTCGCCGCCGCCCAGCCGGCCGACGCGCCGCTGTTCGCCTACGTCGGCACGTTCAGCTCGCCGCTCCGCGACGTGCTCCCGACGCAGGTCGATCTGCCGCCGGGCAACGGCCGCGGCATCCACGTCTTCCGCGTGAACCGGGCCACGGGCGCGCTCACGGCCGCCGGCGTTCACGAGATGGGGACGAGCCCCAGCCACCTGGCGGTGAACGCCGCCGGCACGCGGATGTACTCGGCGAACGAGACCGACCGGCAGGGCGACCAGCGCGAAGGCACCGTCACCGGCTTCACCATCGACCGCGCCGACGGCAAACTGACGCCGCTGAACACCGTGCGGTCCGGCGGCGCGGGGCCGACGTTCGTGAGCCTCCACCCGTCCGGGAAGTTCTTGTTCGTCGCCAACTACTTCGGCGGCACGGTCGCGGTACTGCCGGTGCTGGCCGACGGCCGGCTCGGCGCCGCTACGGACGTGAAGGTCGATGACGGCAAGGTCGGGCCGACCCGCGCCCCGAGCGCGCCGCCGGGGAGCTTCGCGTTCAGCGGCCACGACCGCACCCACGCCCACCAGATTCTCGCCGACCCCGCCGGCCGCTACGTGCTGCACGTCGATCTGGGGCTCGACAAGATTTTCGTGTGGAAGTTCGACGCGGAGAAGGGCGTGCTGACGGCGAACGACCCGCCGGCGGTGGCGCTGCCGCCGGGCGACGGGCCGCGGCACGTCCACTTCCACCCGAACGGCCGCTGGCTCTACTCGGTGCAGGAGGAAGGCTCCACGGTCGTGCTGTTCGACTGGGACGCGGCCGGGGGGAAGCTGTCGGCGCGGCAGACGATTTCGACGCTGCCGGCGGGCTTCGCGGGGAGCAACTTCTGCTCGGAAATCCTGGTGTCGGCCGACGGCCGGTTCGTGTACGTCGGCAACCGGCTCCACGACAGCGTCGGAATCTTCGCGGTCGGCCCGGCCGGCACGCTGACGCCCGTCGCCGACGAGTGGACGCGCGGGAACTACCCGCGCAGCTTCGAGTTCGACCCGACCGGGCGGTTCTTCTACTGCTGCAACCAGCGCGGCGACAACGTGGCGGTGTTCCGGGTGGACCGCGCCGCCGGGGGGCTGACGTTCACGGGGCAGTACGTGCCGGTGGGGAACCCGTCGTGCGTGGTGTTCCTCGACACCGCGGCGCGGTAGGGGGGGCCGTTTCGCGCTCGATGACGGGGGCTGGTTAGGCCGGGCAAGCCCCGTCGGCCTTCTCTAGCCCGACGGGGCTTGCGCCCCGGCCTAACGACTCCCCCGCGCCGACGGTAGCGGTCGCGCCGCCCCGCGGGAGAACTTCTCGCCGACTCCTCTCCCTTTCCCCCGGCCGCGTCCGATATAAAGAACCGGTAGCCAGGAAAGTCCACCCGCTACCCTTTCCGCCGGCGCTCTCCATCCCGTTGCCGAGGCCGAGTTCATGAGTTCCGAGAACGGGTCGGCCGCACCGACCGCCGCCCCCCCGTCTGCCAACGGCACCAACGGGCACCACAAGCGCGTCGAAGAAGTCCAGTCCGTCACCATCCGCTTCGCCGGCGACTCCGGCGACGGCATGCAGCTCGCTGGCACCCAGTTCACGAACACGTCCGCCCTCGCCGGCAACGACATCGCCACCTTCCCCGACTTCCCCGCCGAGATTCGGGCGCCAGCCGGGACGCTCGCCGGCGTGTCTGGCTTCCAGGTTCACTTCGCCGCGTCCGACATCCACACCCCCGGCGACGCCCTCGACGCGCTCGTCGTCATGAACGCCGCGGCGCTCAAGACCAACCTCCGCGACCTCCAGCCCGGCGGCATCCTTGTCGTCAACTCCGAAGGCTTCGAGACGTCGGACCTGAGCAAGGCCAAGTACAAGGTCAGCCCGCTGGAGGATGGCAGCCTCAAGGGGTACAAGGTCGTCCGCGTGCCGGTCACGAAAATGACCCGCGAGGCCGTCGCCGAGTGCAAGCTGAGCCCGCGCGAGGCCGACCGCTGCAAGAACTTCTTCGCCCTCGGCCTCGTGTACTGGATGTACGAGCGGAGCCTGGAGCCCACCCTCAAGTGGATCCGCGAGAAGTTCGCCAAGAACCCGCAGTTCGTCGAGGCCAACAGCCGCGCCCTCAAGGCCGGGTACAACTACGGCGACACCGTCGAGGTGATGCCGGTCCAGTACAAGGTGGCGAAGGCCAAGATCGCCCCCGGCACGTACCGCAAGATCACCGGCAACGAGGCCATCGTGCTCGGCCTCGTCGCCGCCACGCAGCTGGCCAACAAGCAGCTCGTGTACGCCAGCTACCCCATCACGCCGGCGTCGTCGGTGCTGGAAGGGCTGGCCGAGCTGCGCCGCTTCGGGGTGAAGACGTTCCAGGCCGAGGACGAGATCGCCGCCGCCGGCGTGGCCATCGGCGCGAGTTACGGAGGGGCCATCGGCATCACCGGCACCAGCGGCCCGGGCGTGTGCCTCAAGAGTGAGGCGATCGGGCTGGCGGTGATGACCGAGCTGCCGCTCGTGATCGTGAACGTGCAGCGCGGCGGCCCGAGCACCGGCCTGCCGACCAAGACGGAGCAGGCCGACCTGCTCCAGGCGATGTTCGGCCGCAACGGCGAGTGCCCGGCCGCGGTCATCGCCCCGCAGAGCCCCGGCGACTGCTTCGACATCGCCTTCGAGGCCGTCCGCATCGCCACGCGGTTCATGTGCCCGGTGTTCCTGCTGTCCGACGGCTACCTCGCCAACGGCTCCGAGCCGTGGAAGATCCCCGAGGTGGCGAAGCTGCCGAAGCTCGAGGTGGTCAACGCGACGGCGCCGAACAGCGACGGCTGGACCGGCGCCGGCCACGAGAGCGGCGCCGAAGGGGAGGGCGGCACCGCCGGGAAGTTCCTGCCGTACAAGCGCGACGAGTACCTCGCCCGGCCGTGGGCCGTGCCCGGCACTCCGGGGCTCGAACACCGCATCGGCGGCATCGAGAAGCAGGACGTGACCGGCAACATCAACTACGAGGCCGGCAACCACGAGCACATGGTCAAGACGCGGGCGAAGAAGATCGAGAACATCGCCCTCACTGTCCCCGACCTGGCCGTCACCGGCGACGCCGACGCCGACCTGCTGGTGGCCGCGTGGGGCGGCACGTTCGGCAGCGTGACGACGGCCGTCGAGCGCTGCCGCAAGAACGGGCTGAAGGTGGCGCAGGTCCACTTCCGCTACCTGAACCCGATGCCGAAGAACACGGCGGACGTGCTGAAGCGGTACAAGAAGGTGCTGGTGCCGGAGCTGAACGCCGGGCAGCTGTCGTGGCTGCTGCGGGCGAAGTACCTGGCCCCGGCCGAGGGGCTGAACAAGATCCAGGGGAAGCCGTTCCTCGTGTCCGAGATCGTGGCCGCGATCGAGAAGGCGTTGAGCTAACACCACCCGAAGCCCGGGGCACACCCCCGGGCTTTCGTCACCCGTACACACCACCCACACCCACACCGATACCCATGGCCGCCTCCGCCTCTCCGCTCCCGACGCTCACGACGAAGGAACTCACCTCCGACCAGGAGGTGCGCTGGTGCCCCGGGTGCGGGGACTACAGCATCCTGGCCCAGATGCGCAAGGCGCTGACCACGGTCGGCGTCCCGCGCGAGAAGCTGGCGTTCGTGTCCGGCATCGGCTGCTCCAGCCGGTTCCCGTACTACATGAACACGTACGGCTTCCACACCATCCACGGCCGCGCCCCCACCTTCGCCACCGGCCTGCGCCTCGCCAATCCCGAGCTGCAAGTCTGGGTCGTCACCGGCGACGGCGACGGCCTCTCGATCGGCGGCAACCACCTCATCCACGCCCTGCGGCGCAACGTGGACATCAAGGTGCTGCTGTTCAACAACGAAATCTACGGCCTCACGAAGGGCCAGTACTCGCCGGCCAGCCGCGTCGGCACGAGCAGCAAGACGAGCCCCGGCGGGTCGTTCGAGACGCCGGTCCGCCCGCTGTCGCTGGCGCTGGCCGCGGAGGCGACGTTCGTCGCGCGCACCATCGACGTGGACGTGCAGCACATGGTGGCGACGTTCCAGAAGGCCGCGGCCCACAAGGGCTCGGCGTTCATCGAGATCTACCAGAACTGCAAGATTTTCAACGACGGCGTGTACGAGTACGCGACGGACAAGAGCGTGAAGGCCGAGAATGTGTTGTACCTGGAGCACGGCAAGCCGATGCTGTTCGGGAAGGACCGCAGCAAGGGCGTGCGCCTGAACGGCCTCAAGCCCGAGATCGTGACCGTCGGCAAGGACTGCGGCCTCGACGACGTTCTCACCCACGACGAGGCGGCGGAGGACCCGACGCTGGCGTACCTGCTGAGCCGGTTCGCCCACGACGAGAGCCCGAACGCGGTGAACCCGTTCCCCGAGCCGGTCGGCGTGTTCCGCAGCGTCCGCAAGCCGACCTACGAGGAGCAACTGGAGCAGCGCCTCACGGAAGCGGCCGCGAAGAAGGGGAAGGGGAAGGTCGAGGACCTGTTCAAGGCCGAGGACGTGTGGACGGTCGCGGAGTAGTGGGCAGTGGACAGTGGACAGTGGACAGTAAAAGAGACCGGGCACGGTCTTCGCCTCTTGTTCTGAACTGCCCACTGACCACTCACCACTGACCACTACGATGTACTGCCCCGCCTGCAACCACAGCCGCAACCCGCCCGGGGCGGACGCCTGTGAGCACTGCGGGCTGCCCCTGACGCACACCGACGAGGCGGCCCTGCACGGCCGCGTCGAGCGCAGCTTGATGACCGAACCCGTCTCGATCCTCGCGCCCGCCACCCCCGTCACCGTCGCCCCCGACGCCACACTTGCGGACGCCGTCCGGCTGATGATCGACCGCCGCGTCGGGGCGCTGCTGGTCGTCGGCGCGGGCGGCGAGCTGGTCGGCATCCTCACCGAGCGGGACTTCCTGACCCGCGTTGCCGGGCGGCCGGGGTTCGAGCAATTCCCCGTTGCCGACCACATGACCCGCGACCCGGAGACCGTGACCCCCGTCGACACGCTGGCCTTCGCGCTGGGCCGGATGGACGCCGGCGGGTACCGCCACCTCCCCGTCGTGGCCGGTGGGAAACCCGTGGGCATGGTGTCGATCCGGGACGTTCTTCGGCACGTAACCCGTATCAGCCAGGGCGGTTAAGACGAATTGGAAAAAAGTGTGAGTTTGGCCTCGCCACGTCGTCACGGCCGGTTAAACTTATCATTCAAGCACGCGGCTGTACCCGGGAATGACTCGTACCGGGCTCCCACTCCTACCGCGTGGGACGTGATCCTTTTTAGTCTCCGGAACGACGCACCGACCGGCCGCCGCGCCGGCCCGCAGCCGTGGTGACGCGACTTTTCCGACGGGGCCACCCGTCGGGCCAGACGGGGCCCTGACTGGCCTCTCTTCTCCAGGTTCTCCCGGCGGGCCGGCGGTCCCGTCGGAGGGCGACTCCTCGTATTATCCCTACCGCTCGGAGGCATGCCCATGCCAGCCCGCCCCCCCGGTCGCCGGGGCTTCACGCTGATTGAACTGCTCGTCGTCATCGCCATCATCGCCATCCTGATCGGCCTGCTGCTGCCGGCCGTGCAGAAGGTCCGGGAGGCCGCCGCCCGCACCCGGTGCATGAACAACCTGAAGCAGATCGCACTTGGCTGTCACAACTACCACGACCAGTTCCAGTACATGCCCGGCGGCATCCAGTCGTACACCCCCACGAACGAGGCCACCGGGCCGGGGACGTGGATGCGCCGCATCATCCCGTTCCTGGAGCAGAACAAGCAGAACTTCCCGCAGCAGTCCAACCTGCCGTTCAGCGTCTGCCCGAGTGACCCCCGCGGGGGCGTCACCTACGGCGCCGGCGGCGGGTTCGGCGGGTACGGGCTGTCGTGGTACGTGGCCGGCGACCACCGCTCGTCCGGCGACGGCAAGGGGATGATCGCCGGGAGCGACAACTACCAGCTGGTCGGCAGCACCTACCAGTACGTGCCGCAGAAGGTCACCATCGTGTCGGTGACCGACGGCACGTCCAACACGGTGATGGTGGCCGAGCGCATCCCGAGCATCGCCGGCACCTACTCCGACCTGTTCTGGGGCTGGTGGGACTACCCGACGAGCTACGACACCCGGACGCCGCTGCGCGGCACCTCGGGGCTGTACTCCACCTCGGGCGCCGCGTCCGGCAACACCGCCTGCGTGTACCCCGCCCCGATGATGCAGGCCAACCTCACGAGCCAGTGCGTGTTTAACGCCCCGAGCAGCTTCCACACCGGCGGGGTGCTGTTCGGCATGGGCGACGGGACGGTCCGGTTCATCACCATCAGCGGCGCGAACCAGACGTTCGTCTTCAACGGCGTCACCATGACGGTCCTCGAAGCCCTCGGCTCCCGCAGCGGCGGCGAGACCGCGCCCAACTTCTGACCCCGGGAGCTCCCATGACCGCGAACCGACTCCGGCCGCTCCTGGCTGGCCTGTTGCTCGTCCCGCTGGCCGGCTGCGGCGACCGGACCGCCGAGGTGACCGGTACGGTCCAGTTACAGTCACAACCGCTCCCGAGCGGTGTGGTCACCTTCTTCCCGGGGGCCGGCGTGCCGATGGCGGCGATGGTCGTCAACGGCGCGTACAGCGTCCCCGCGCTCCCGTACGGGACGTACCGGGTGTCCGTGGCGCCGCTGGCCCCCGAGCAACCCGTCACGTCTGGGCCGGGCGGGCCGCGCAAGCCCACCGGCTCGCCCGAGGCGGCCGCGGCGCCGGCGGCCAAGGGGCCGCAGATCCCGGCGAAGTACGGCTCGGTCGACACCTCGGGCCTCAGCGTCCCGGTCGACCAGGCGAAGGTGACCTACCCCATCTCGCTCGACTGACCCGGACGGGGCGGGCGCCCGTGGCCCGCCCCGCTCGTCCAAGAAGCCCCCGCCGCCTGCACACATCGACCGACATCCGGCCAGTCCCGGGTGGCGGGTGCGGTGCGCCCCAGTCCCGGCCGGGCGCCCGTTTTCCCACCCCCCCTCATCCCGACCCGGACGTCATCCCGACATCCCGAGGCGCGTCATGCCCGCCCGCCGCCCCGCCCGCCGGGGCTTCACGCTGATCGAGTTGCTCGTCGTCATCGCCATCATTGCCATCCTGATCGGGCTGCTGCTGCCGGCCGTGCAGAAGGTCCGCGAGGCGGCCGCCCGGAGCGCGTGCTCGAACAACCTGAAGCAGATCGCCCTCGGCGCCCACTCCTACGAGTCGGCCAACGGCGCGCTGCCGCCCGGGATCGCCTCGGTGAACTACACGCAGGGCGGCACGTCGGCGGCGAACTACGCCACCGCGGGGAACGCCGTCGGCGTGCTCGGCTACATCCTCCCGCACGTCGAGCAGGGGGCGATCTACAACCAGTTGGTGGTGAACTGGGACCCGTACGCCGCGTCGCCGGGGTGGTTCACGAGCGCGGCGAACACCGCCCCGGCGCGGGCGCGGGTCAAGACGTTCGAGTGCCCGTCGGCCGGCACCTTCACCCCCGACTACTACACCGGGCCGGGGCACAACACGCTCAGCGGCAGCAGCTACCAGTGGGACGTGACGGTGTTCCCGGCCGCGGCCAACCTGGGGGTGACGAACTACGTCGGGGTGGCCGGTCGGTACGGCGTCATGGGGCCGAACATCGCCGTGGGCGGCGTGCCGGTGGACAACATGCGCGGCGTCTTCGCGCACGCCCGGGTGCGGCCGTTCGGGTCGAACACGATCACCGCGGTCGGCAAGATCACGCTTGTGGGCATCACCGACGGGTCGAGCAACACCCTGATGGTCGTGGAGTCGCTGGGCCCGGGGAGTCCGCGGGCGTCGGCCCCGCAAAACTCGAAGCTGGCGTGGTCGTGGATCAGCAGCGGCCCGTACCCGAGCCTGTTCGGCATCCCGGACGAGGCGAACTTGTGGTTCTGCGACTACTCCAGCAACCACGCCGGGGTGGCGATGGCGGCGCTGGGCGACGGGTCGGTCCGCGGCCTCCGGAAGCCCGCCCCCGGCACCCCCACGCTGCCGTTCGTGGCCATGTCCACGGCCTCGCTCGGCGAGACCGTGGACCCCAGCGGCATCTAACCCGGAGCCCCGATGCGACGCCTGACATGGCTGGTGGTGTGCGCCGCCCTCGGCGGCGGGTGCAAGGACGACAAGTCGGACAACACGAAGATTCAAACGCCGAACGACGCGCCGATCGGGGCACCGAACGGGATGGGGGACCGGTCGGTCGGGCAGGTCAAGGGCCGGGAGGCGCCCCTGACCCCCTGACCGGCGGGCGGCGGCGTCAGCTCACCGTGCCTCTGTCGTCGCTACAAACCGACCCGCGGGCCGCGGGTCCCCGGGTCTTAAGGCCTTGTGCGGGTACACTTTGCAGGGCATTCCGTCTGATCGACCGGAGCCGGCTTGCCGGCCCGGGTAGGTTACGTGCATTTTTTTTGCAAAGCGGATGAAAATCCCTAGCCTCGGGTGTTCCGACTCGGCTACACTTACCGGGTCGGATTACCGCCTGCGCTGAGACCGCACAGCGTCACCGAGCGATCGGTTGGTGCGTCATACGGGTTACTTGCGTCGGCCGCCCGCTCCCGCCGTATCCGACTTCATTCTCTCCCAGCCGTGCAGACCCCTGCGCGGCCGGTGCCACGATTCCGGGGTCGGCGTGCCGCCCCGGGCCAGTCGAAGGGTCCTGGCTGACCCATTGGCATCATCCCGGTTATCGGGCCGCGTGGTCCCGCCGGGTCCGTTCATTCGCCACGACGGAGGAACGTCTCATGTCCACCCGCACGGGCAGTCGCCGGTCCGGGTTTACGCTCATCGAGCTTCTGGTCGTGATCGCCATCATCGCGATCCTGATCGGCCTGCTCCTTCCCGCGGTCCAGAAGGTCCGTGAGGCTGCCGCCCGCAGCACCTGCACGAACAACTTGAAGCAGATCTCGCTCGCCTGCCACGCCTACGAGTCGGCCAACGGCAGCCTGCCGCCGGGCTTCCTCGGTGCGATGCCGAGCGACACCCCCTACGGCACCGGCACCCGCCCGGCGACCATCGGGTACAACTGCCAGCTGGTCGGCCCGCTGGTCCACCTGCTGCCGTACGTCGAGCAGGCGCCGCTGTACCAGCTCCTGATGGCGGGCGCCCCGGCCCCCGACTACCTGTCGCCGGCCAAGCGGTACGCCGACTTCAGCACCGTGACGAGCTTCTGGAACAACCGCGGGGCGCGGATCAAGTTCTTCCTGTGCCCGTCGGACCCGAGCAGTGAGAACACCTGGGACTGTACCCTCAACTCGTTCCTGGCCAGCACCTCGTCGTTCTCGGTGAACATCATCGCCATCGGCGACACGGCGTTCGGGAAGACGAACTACATGGCCGTCGGCGGGCGGATGGGGATCACCGCCTCGTTCCCCGGCGGGTCGGTCAACGACACGTACCTCGGGGCGTTCTACAACCGGTCGGTGGTCAAGCTGGCGACCATGCAGGACGGCACGAGCAACACGTTCCTGTTCGGCGAGTACAACTCGAAGGGCCCGCCCGGCGCCGGCTGGCAGCCGATCACCCCGGCGTGGATCTCGTCGGGCTACATGCCGATGGCCTGGGGCGCCAACCCGCCGCCGAGCGGCAACGACCCCAACTGGTACATGATGGGGAGCCGGCACACGGGCGTGATGGTGTTCGGCCTCGGCGACGGGTCGATCCGCACCATCCGCTACCCCGGCACCGCGGGCTCCGGCAACGCCGCCGCCCCGAACATGTACGACCAGTACATCTACCACTCGGGCGCCGGCGACATGAAGATTGCCGACCCCAGCCAGCTGTAAGTACGAACCCGGGGTGGCCGACGCCCCCTACCCAGCGGAGTGACGCGAATGGTCCGACGGGTTCTGGCCGCCCTCACGCTCACCGCCGCGGTCGTCACGACCGTTGGCGGGTGCGGGAAGGCGTCGCCGACGAAGAGCGACACCCCGCCGCCGGCCGGCGGGTTCAAGGACGCCAACAAGGGCACGGGCGGCGAAGGGGGTAAGGGCGAGCGGGCCGTCAATCCGCCGCCGCCGCCGCCGCCGCCGCCGCCGTAAGCGGACGTGATTTCCCCCTGCCAACCACCGGCCGCCGGAGCTCCCGGCGGCCGGTTCGTTTTCGCCACCGGTTCACCTCGCCCGTTCATCAAAAACCCGGCAATCGTCACGACCGCACCGCCCGGCGTGTTCTACGGTTTACCACGTACCGTCCGTCGGGCGCCCGGCGACCGGGAGATGCCCCCCGGCCCGCCCCCCCGGCCCGCCCGCTGACGAATTGCTGGTCCCACCCCCATGACACGTCGCGCGTTCACCCTCATCGAGCTGCTGGTCGTCATTGCCATCATCGCGGTCCTGATCGGCCTGCTGCTGCCGGCCGTCCAGAAGGTCCGCGAGGCCGCCGCCCGCAGCGCCTGCCAGAACAACCTGAAGCAGGTCGCCCTGGGCGCCCACAACTACGAGGCCACCACCGGCACGTTCGCCCCGGGGGCGCTGCTGCACATGACCGCCACCGGGACGTACTCCTCGGCGACCGTGTCCACCACCCAGGGCGTCGGCACGCTGCCGCACCTCCTCCCCTACGTGGAGCAGACGAGCGTGGCGGCGGTGTTCGCCACCGGCGTCGCCCCGGACTACCTCGCGCCGCGGAAGCAGTACTCGCACGTGCTGTGGAACGCCGGCCCGGCGGCCGCGGCGCAGAGCAAGGTCAAGACGTTTCTCTGCCCCTCGGACGGCGACATCGAGTCCGCGCAGAACGCGGCCTGGCCGGTGGTTGACGTGGCCGGGTCGTCGGCCCGGCTGGCGCGGTGGTACTTCGGCCCGCCGTGGGGGCAGGCGCTTGGCAAGACGAGCTACCTGGCCGTCGGCGGGTACGCCGACGCCGTGATGCCGCAGTACGCCGGCCTGTTCACGAACCGCTCGTCGGGCACCGCCGGGCAGGCGGCCGCGGCCGACGGGCTGAGCAACACCCTGATGTTCGGCGAAGCCCTGGGCGACCCCGAGGTCGGCCCGCGGCAGTTCGCCTGGAGCTGGGCGCTGGCCGGCCCGCTCCCGACGGCCTGGGGCGGCATCCCGAACCCGACCGACGCCAACGGGTGGAACGGGTTCGGCAGCCGGCACGCCGGCGTGGTCCAGTTCGCCATGGGCGACGGGTCCGTCCGCTCCGCCCGCAAGTACGTCACCGGCGGGTCGGCGTACACGGCGCTGGTGTACATGTCCGGCTGGAAGGACGGCGTGAACGTGGACCCGGCCGCCCTCCTCAACTAACCCCGAGAGCTCGCCATGACGCGCCCAATCTTGTTGCTCCTCGTCGCCGTCGTCACCGGTTCGGCCGCTGTGGGCTGCGGCCCGACGCAGGCCCAGTCGCCGGCCGCCCCGCTCCCCCCGATCGCGGCGAAGGCGCCGCCCCCGGCCGCGTCGGCCGACGCCGGCCCGATGAAGGGGCTGCCGCCGCGGCCGTAGGGTCAGCCCCGCCCGACGAACGGCATCCCGGTCGCCATCACGGTCAGGAACAGCACGTTTGCCTCGGGCGGCAGTCCGGCCATGTAGACCACCGCCCGCGCCACGTGCTCCACGTCCATCGTCGGCTCGACCGCCACCGTGCCGTTCGCCTGCGGCACGCCCGCGGCCATCCGGCCCGTCATGTCCGTCGCCGCGTTCCCGACGTCGATCTGCCCGACGGCGATGCCGACCGCCCGGCCGTCGAGTGCCGCCGCCTTCGTCAGCCCGGTGACGGCGTGCTTGGTCGCCGTGTACGGGGCCGAGTTCGGCCGCGGCACGTGCGCCGAGATCGACCCGTTGTTGATGACGCGCCCGCCGCGCGGGTCCTGAGCCTTCATCACCCGGAACGCCTGCTGGAGGCACAGGAACACGCCCGTCAGGTTCGTGTCCACGGCGGCGCGCCAGCGGTCCAGCGGCAGCTCGTCCAGTGCCACGCCGGGGGCCGTCACGCCGGCGTTGTTGAACAGCAGGTCCACGCGCCCGAACGCCGCGACGGCGCGGTCGAACAGGGCCCGCACGGAGTCGGGGTCGGTCACGTCGGTCGGCACGGCGAGGATCCGGGTGGGGTCGGCGGCGGCCGTCTCGGCGAGCGCCTCGGCCCGCCGGCCGGCGACCACGACCGCCCACCCGTCGCGGTGTAAGGCCCGCGCCGCCGCGCGGCCGATGCCGGAGCCGCCGCCTGTGACAACCGCGACACGCGCCTGTGCCATATCTGTCCTGCCACCAGGGGAATCCGTCGCCCGCTCCGGGAACGGGCACCGGCGTTGCTTCGTCTTCTCATTACGGACACGGATGTCCACTATCTACCCGATTTCCCCGGCCCCGCCCGGCCGCAAGAGGACAACCGATGGTCACTCCCCCATCCTCTCCCGAGCCGCCGGCGGTGACGTTCACGTCGCCGTCGGCGGTCCGGCGCGCCCACTTGCCATTCTTGAACCTGCGAGTGCTCGTGGTGGACGACAACCGCGACGCCGCCGACTCGCTGGCCGACCTGCTCCGGCTGTGCGGCGCCGACGTGCGCGTGTGCTACAACGGCCGCGCGGCGCTGGCGGCGTTCGACGAGTTCCGCCCGGACGCGGGCCTGTTCGACGTGAACATGCCGCGGATGGACGGCTGTGAACTGGCGGAGCGGCTGCGAGAGCGGGGCAGCGACCGCCCGCTATTCTTGGCGGCGATCACGGCGATCGACGGCCCGGAGGAGGCCATGCGCGAGGCCCGCGCCGGCTTCGACCTGCACCTGACGAAGCCGGCCGACCCGGCCCGGGTGGTCGAGGCGCTGGCCTCGTTCGGCTGATTCAACGAAAAAGCCCGGGGCCAATCGACCCCGGGCTTTCGGTTCGCTCACACGTTACCAGCGGTAGTTGTACCACGAGCCGGCGAACGGGCTGGCGCGGAAGCCGGGGTAGGCGTAGCCGCGGTTGTAGCCGCCGTAGTAGGGGCTGAACCCGGCGTTGCGGTACACGTTCGTGCCCCAGGCGTTCTGGTACGAGTAGCGCTGCACCTGCGTGCCCGTCCACGGGTTCACGTACTGCACGCCCTGCTGGGCGCTGAACGGCGTCACGACGCCGCCCTGGGTGACGACGCCGCCCGTCCACGGGTTCACGTTGCTGTACCGGTACACGTACTGGGCCTGCGCCGCGCTGCTGAACGCGAGCGTGCCGCCCGCGGCGAGGGCGGCGGCGAACAGGAATCGGGTCATCGGGGTGCCTCCGGGGGGTGCTCGTTCGAGGATACCCACGCAACCCGCGTGCCTTACCGCCGCCTCCCCGCCGCGGCCTACAATTCAAGACCATGGAACCGTTCGACTCCGGCGAACTGAAGCTCGACCTCCACGAAACCGGCACCGTCGCCCCCGCCGCGAACGGCGTCCACCACGCGCCGGACGGCGACCGCGTCGCCGCACGCCGCGCCGACGTCGACGCCAAGCAGGAGCAGGTGGCGAGGCTGCTGGAGGCGATGGGCTGCGAGGGCGCCCTGCTGCTGATGCCGGCGCACGTGAGCTGGTTCACCGCCGGGATGAACGTCCGCGGGCTCATCGCCGACAGCGAGCGCCCGGGCGTCTACACGAACGGCCGGCAGCGCTGGCTCCTCGGCTCGAACGCCGACACGCAACGCCTGTTTGACGAGGAACTCGACCGCCTCGGGTTCCAGCTGAAGGAGTGGGCGTGGGACGGCGGCCGGGCCGACCTGCTGCAGAGCGTCACCGCCGGGAAGCAGGTCGCGGCGGACCGCCCGTTCCCGCACACGCACCCGATCGCCGAACGGCTGCGGCCGCTAGTGCGGGTGCTGAGCGCGGCCGAACTGGACGACTACCGCGCGCTCGGGGCGCGCGTCGCCCACGCGGTCGAGGCGACGGCCCGCACCGTCCAGCGCGGCATGACGGAAGAAGAGGTGGCGGGGCACGTCGGGCACCGGCTGCTGCACCGCGGGGTGGAGCCGGCGGCGATCAGCGTGACGGCCGACGACCGCGGCGCGAAGTACCGGCGGGCCGGGTTCACCGCCGCGGCCGCGCGGCACACCATCACCATCCAGGCGACCGCGCAGCGCGGCGGGCTGTACGCCACGGCCGGGCGGGCGGTGAGCTTCGGGCCGGCGCCGGCGGACTTCCGCAAGGGGTACGACCGGGCCGCGCTGCTGGCGGCGGTGTTCCGCGCGTCGTCGGTCGTGGGCGGCACGATGAGGGCGGCACGGGAGAGCGTGCCGGAACTGCTCGCCGGCACGACGCACGAGTTCGACGGCCGGCTGGCGCCGCCGGGCTACGGCACCGGTCGGTTCGCGGCCGAGGAGTTGCGCCGGGCCGGGCACGACGAGCCGTTCGCGGCGGGCCAGCCGCTGGTGTGGCAGCCGCGGATCGGCCCGGCGGCGGTGGTGGATACGGTGGTGGTGGCGGCCGACGGCCCCGAGTGCGTGACGCCGCCGACCGACTGGCCGTACAAGCGCATCACCGTCGCGGGGCTGAGCTACGACATTCCCGACGTGCTCGAACGCGAGGGGTGAGCGGCGCCCGTGGGCCTACTCCAGGCGGACGACCAGCCGGTAGCCGAAGCCCGCGCCGCCCAGGTCGTGCGCGTCGATCAGCGACAGGAAGTACACGCCGTCCCGCGGCAGCGTCACGCCCACGGCCGGGTCGCGGCTGGCGTTCGCGTCGTCGTTCGCGGCGACGAACCGGCGGTTCTCGTCCACGACTGTCAGGATGCCGTCGAGCGGCGAGCCGAAGCGTGAAGCCTGCACCTCGGCGCGGAGCTTCTGCCCCGCCTTGCCGGCGACGCGGAACACGTCCGGGTTCTTCTCCTGGTGGATCACGCCGACGACGGCGCACGGCGGGGTGATCGGCTGCGCCGCGTCGTACCCGTCGTTCGGTTCCCTCTCGGCGACCGCCGCTAATTCGTCGGGAATCAGCAGCTTGTAGGGCTCGCCGCCGCCGGCGGTGAGTGTCACGCCGGGCTTGACGTCCTTCGGCAGCGTCAGCTCGACCTCGACTTCGCTGTCGCCGACGCGGTCCGCGGGGTAGTTGTTGGGCGGCGCCGCCTTCTTCGCCCCGAGCACCTTCACGGCGGTGCCGTCGGACGCAGTCGCCTCCTTGACGGTGTCGAGGTGCTTGCCGCGGAGGGTGAGCTTCTGCTTGGTGCCGGGCGCGGCGACGAGCGGGACGGCGTAGAGGACCCTGGGCGCGTCCGTCTTCTTGTCGGGCTCCTTCTTCTGCGCCGCGGCGGGGGCGGACGCGACCACCGGGACAGCGAGAAGGAACAGAAGTGCGGCACGGGGCATGGGATCAGCGAGAAAGAAGGAAAGCAAAATGGACGGGATAACAGGATGAACGAGATACCGAGCCAAGACTCTGGCTCCGGTTCGGTATCCCGTTCATCCTGTTATCCCGTCAAATTTCGTTCAGCTAAATAGCTCCCGCACCGGCTCCCCGGCGTCGAGGATCTCGACCGGCCGCCCGTCCGGCGTGTGCAGGTGCTTGTGCGGGTCCACGCCCATCGCGTCGAGGATGGTGTACGCCACGTCCGCCGGCGCCACCGGCCGCTGCGTCGTGAACGCCCCGTGCTTGTCGGTGCGGCCGAGCACGAAGCCCGGCTTCACCCCCGCCCCCGCGAACAGCAGCGACGCCGCCTGCCCCCAGTGGTCGCGGCCGGCGTCCTTGTTGATCTTCGGCGTGCGGCCGAACTCGCCCATCACCACCAGCAGCGTGTCCTGGAACGTGCCGCGGTCGTGCATGTCCTCCACCAGCGCCGACACGGCCGTGTCGAACTCCGGCAGCTTCCGGTCGAGCCCCTCGAAGATGCGGGCGTGGTGGTCCCAGCCGCCGTAGTTCACCGTGACGAACCGCACGCCGGCTTCCACAAGCCGCCGCGCCAGCAGCATCGACTGGCCCGGCGTGTTTCGGCCGTAGCGGTCGCGCAGCTTGTCCGGTTCCTGGTCGATGGCGAACGCCCGCCGGGCCTGCGGCGACAGCACCATCTCCCGGGCGCGGGCGTGGAACTCGTCGTAGGTGGCGATCTGGTCGTTCCCTTCCACGCGCCGCGCCAGGCCGTCCACCGCCGACAGCAGCGATTCGCGGCGGCCGGCGCGGTCGGCGGCGAGGCCGTTCGTCGTCAGGTCTTGAACCTGGTAGTTCGGCGTGTTCGGGTCGCCGGCCTTGAACGACTCGTAGCGGCCGCCGAGGAACGCGCTCTTGCCCAGCTCCCAGGTGAACGACGGGTTCCGCGGCACCGACACGTACGGCGGGAGCGTGCCGCTGAAGCCGGTCTCGTGCGCCACCACGGCGCCGATCGCCGGCCAGTCGCCGAACGGCGTGCCGAAGCGGCCGGACAGCACCCAGTTCGTCGCCGTCTCGTGGTGGTCGTTGTTGTGCGCCCCGGAGCGGACCAGCGCGACCTTGTCCATCACGCGGGCCATGCGCGGCAACTTCTCCCCGACCTGCAACCCGGGCACGCTGCTCGGAATCGCCCGGTACTTGCCGCGAATGTCGTCGGGGGCGTCGGGCTTCAGGTCGAACGTGTCGTGGTGGCTGAGGCCGCCGCCGAGGTAGACAAGAACCACCGACTTGGCCCGCGCCCGCGCCGCCGGGGCGCCGCTCGCCTCCGCCTTCAGGAGCGTGGGCAGGGCGACCGCGCCGAGCCCGCCGACACGGAGGAAGTCGCGGCGGCTGGCGCCGCTACAGGTGCGCGTCGCGGCGCCGGGGAGGATGACATCGAGCATGGGCACGGGCCTCGGGTGCGAATCGGGCGGTGGCGGCAGACGCCGGCGGCGGCGGGGGGGCGGGCACGTCCTCACCCCAATCGTAGCGTCCTGCCGAGGCCCGGTCCACACCTTCCGCGCGGCTCGTCGGCCGTGCCCACTCCTTCGACCGTGACGGCCGGGAAACTCTCGACACGTCGGCAAGCTGGGGAAGATGCGGCGAGCCGGAGGGCGCACGGCTCGCGGGACCGATACGACCGGTCAGCGCTGGTAGCGCGCGGGGCCGAACCCGAGCACCGGGTAGAACACGAAGCCGAACACGGCGAGGCCGAGGCCGAACGACTCGCTGCGGCCGAACCGGCGGGCGACTTCCACGTTCACGAGCAGCGCGGCGACGAGGTTGACGCCGGGGATGAGGAGCAGGGCGGCCCACAGCGGGCTGAGCTTCGCCACGTCCACGACGAGGACGAAGACGTTGTACGCCGGCACGAGCGCCTTCCACCCGGCCTGCCCGGCCTTGCGGAACGTGCCGAACCAGCCGACCACCGCGCCGGGCACGGTGACAGCCAGCCAGACCAGCAGGTAAGGGAACAGGTCGTCCATGGGTCTCGCCGGTCAGCGCTTCCGGACCGGCAACCGCTCCGCGACCGGCGGGCCCTCGCACAGCGGCACGCTCTCGCTCGGCTCGGCCAGCACCTCGGCGAGGGTGGTCTCGCCGAACGCCTTCTCCACCATCGCCATCGCGTCGTCCACGCGCCGGTGGAGCGGGCACAGGCGGACGCCGTGCGTCCGCAGCCCGAGCGGGCAGGAGGCGTAGCGGCCGATCGGCTCGACGGCGTTCACCACGTCGAGGATGGTGAGGTCGGCGGGGTCGCGGCCGAGGGACACGCCGCCGCCGACGCCGCGCTGGGTGGTGACGATACCGGCCTTCGCCAGCCCCTGAAGGATCTTGGCGAGGTACGCCGGCCCCACCTGCGTGGCGTCGGCGATCTGCGCCGTCGTGCGGGCGGCCGGCGACTCGTGCGCCAAATGCACGACCGCGCGAAGCGCGTACTCGACCGTCTTCGAGAACATCCGCTCCCCCGCCCGGTGCTCGAAATTCGACCTTGACCTCTGATTATAGGGATGTAGGATGCCACTGTTAAATTGGAATTCTAGACCCTGAATTCCGATTTGCTTCTCCCCTCTCCCGGAGTGTGTCATGACGAAGATCGACGAGGCGCGGCTGGAGTCGGACCTGGGGTACCGGTTCGGGTACGTGGCGGAGTTCATCGGGTTCGGCCCGGACGACGTGGCGGTGGTCCACGGCGCGGCACCGCTGCTGGCCCCGCTGGTGCCGGGGTTGGTGGACGCGGTGTACGAGAAGTTGCACGCCCAGGACGCGACCTGGCGGCACTTCGTCCCGCGGCAGCACGGCTACGCCGGCGACGTGCCGACCGACGTGGCGAGCCTGACGCCCGACCACCCGCAGATCGCCTTCCGCAAGCAGCACCTCGGCCGCTACCTCGTGACGCTGGTGACGAAGCCCTACGACGGGAAGATGGCCGAGTACCTGGACATGGTGGGGAAGATTCACACGCCGAAGGCGGGGAACCCGGCGCTGGACGTGCCGCTGGTGCAGATGAACGCGCTGATGGGGTTCGTGGCCGACGCCCTGACGGCGACGATCCTGGGGCTGAACCTGCCGCGGGAGGCGGAGGTGAAGGCGCTGCGGGCCTTCGGCAAGCTACTGTGGATTCAGAACGACCTGATCGCACGGCACTACTGCGCGGCGTGACGCTATCCCCTTCACCGCCACTTCCAGTTGTGGCGGGTGAACGTGCGCAGCCACTCGTCTGGGATGTACTCGAACCGCGGCTCGTCGCCCCAGGTCAGTACGCCGACACTGCCGGGTGTCGGCGTACCGCTCTTGCCGCGGAGTTCCAGGCCGGCCATGTGGTACACCGCCGTCGGGCCGAAGTCGCCGGCCGCGAGTGCCCCGTTGCCGCGGTAATGCCCGAAGAACGCGAATGTCGGCCGTGCCAGTTCGATCAGGGTTCGCAGCAACTCGCTGCCGTACCCTGCGTGGACCGCGTCGCGTGGGGCGTCGTGAGTCAGCAGCACGTCGCAGCCGCCGGACTCGTGGAGGAGCCGGTCGGCGGCCTTTTCGGCAATGTACCCGCGAGGCGGCAGGTTCTGCCGGGCGTTCGGGCCGCCGCGGTCCACGCCCCAGATCGCACCCACTCTCGGGCCGTCCGGAAAGGCTTGAACCCGGCCGTCCTTGATCGCGCGGACGCGGCCGTAAGCATCGACCGCGAAGTCCTGAGCGTGGCCCGTGCCGGCGGCGAGTTCCTCCAGGGCGGTGAAGTCTTCGTGGTTTCCGGCGGTGAACCACAGCCCGGGGGCGGCGTACTGTTCGTCGAAGACGGCGTCGGCGAGCGGGTTCGGCTGAACGATGTCGAAGGTGCCGAGTTCGAGGGGGTCGGTTTCGGCGTGGCGGAGGGTGGCCTTGTCGATTCGGGCCGGGTCGGGGAAGTAGCCGAGGTCGCCGACCTGCAATAGGCCGTCGAGGGCGGTGCCGTGGTCGGCCGACCACGCGGCAGCGAGGCGGAACGCCGGGAGAATCTTCCCGTGCAGGTCGCCGAAGACGAGGAACGTGGACATGCCCGACTGGACAGGCGAGCCGGGGGCCGGGTTCGGGGGCGAGCGAATCGCGCCACTCACGCGCCGCCCGACGGCGGTCGGCGCGCCGGGCCGACCGTCACCGGGATGTCGCCGGACGCGTACCGGGCGGCGAGCTCGCGGTAGCGCTCGTTGATCCGCCGCGTGTTGGCGATCTCGTCGGCGGTGGCCGCCCGGACCACCTTGCCCGGCAGGCCCATCACTACCGACCGCGGCGGCACCACCATCCCCGGCGGTACCACCGCCCCCGCCGCGATCAGGCACTCGGGGCCGATCACGCTGTCGCTGAGCAGCTTCGCCCCGATGCCGACCAGCGTGTCGGCCCCGACCCGGGCGCCGTGGACCACGGCCGCGTGCCCGACCACCACGCCCGGCTCCAGCACGTTTGGCACGCCGAAGTCGCAGTGGACGACGGCGCAGTCCTGAACGTTCACGTTCTCGCCGAGCACCACCGGCGCCACGTCGCCGCGGACGGCGGCGCCGTACCAGACGTTCACGCCCGGCCCGCAGGTCACGTCGGCGGTGAGGACGGCGGTGGGGGCGAGGAACAGCATGAAGACATAATAAGCACGAAACTCGAAATCCGAAATTCGAAGAAGACGCCAGTCCGGCCTTCGAATTTCGGATTTCGGATTTCGTGCTTTCTTCCCAGGAATACACTACGCCCGAGTTCCTGCCCGGCCCCCATTCCCCCGTTCCCCGGAGCGCTCTCCATGAGTCGTCGGATCACCCGCCGCCGCGCCCTCGCCGCGTCGGCCGCCGGTCTCGGCTACCTGTACACCGCCCCCGCGTGGGCCCAGCCCGCCGGCAGCAACGCCCGCCTCAAGGTCGTCGGCATCGGCGTCGGCGGCAAGGGCTTCAGCGACATCGACCAGGCCGGCAACGTGATGGAGGTCGTCGGCCTCTGCGACGTGGACCGCGACTACCTCGGCACCAAGCAGAAGAAGTGGCCGCAGGCCAAGAGCTTCAGCGACTACCGC
Source organism: Gemmataceae bacterium (assembly GCA_046350095.1). Taxonomy (GTDB): domain Bacteria; phylum Planctomycetota; class Planctomycetia; order Gemmatales; family Gemmataceae; genus Urbifossiella. The sequence continues at coordinate 2,302,842 of JAXMBA010000002.1, read as the reverse complement.
CGCGTGTTCGACGACGCCGAGCTGATGCGGACCGCCGACGCCTTCACCGTCAGCACCCCCGACCACAACCACGCCACGCCGGCCGTGCTGGCCATGCGGGCCAAGAAGCACGTGTACTGCCAGAAGCCGCTGACCCACGACGTGTACGAGGCGCACCTCCTCCGCGCCGAGGCGCAGAAGAACGGCGTGTGCACGCAGCTGGGCAACCAGGGCACGTCCGAGAACGGCCTCCGCCGCGCCGTCGAGCTGGTGCAGGCGGGCGAGCTCGGCGACGTGCGCGAGGTCCACGTGTGGACGAACCGCCCGGTGTGGCCGCAGGCCCCCGGCGTGACGACCCGGCCGAAGGAGGCGCCGGTGCCGGCGTACCTGGACTGGGACGCGTGGCTCGGCGTCGCCCCGCAGCGGCCGTACAGCGGCAGCCCCGAGCGGAAGCGCGGCCCATACCACGACTTCAACTGGCGCGGGTTCTGGGACTTCGGCACCGGCGCCATCGGCGACATGGCCTGCCACACCGCCAACATGGCGTTCATGGCGCTGAAGCTCGGCCACCCGACGCACGTCACGGCGGAGGCCGGCGGGGTCAACACCGAGACGTGCCCGGCGTGGGCGCACGTGACCATGCAGTTCCCGGCCCGCGGGACCATGCCGGCGCTCACCCTCCACTGGTACGAGGGGAAGAAGGACGGCGCGAAGGTGCTGCCGCCGTCGGACCTGGTGACCCGCGCGGTGGCGCTCGACGCCCGCCGCAAGACGCTGGTGGACAGCGGCTCGATCCTGGTCGGGGCGAACGGCATCGCCTACTCGCCCGATGATTACGGCGCGCAGGTGTTCTTCAGCACCGGAAAGACCACCAACAACGGCACCCGGCCGGAGCGGCTGGCGGTGAACGGCGGCGGCGACCAGGGGCAGAAGAACGAGTGGGCGGCGGCGATCCGGGCCGGCAAGCCGGAGCTGGCGCTGGCGAACTTCAACTACGGCGGCCTGCTGACGGCGGCGTTCCTGCTGGGGAACGTGGCCATCCGCACCGGCAAGGCGTTCACCTGGGACGGCGAGGCCTGCCGGGCGACGGACCTGCCCGAGGCGGCCGCGCTGGTCCGCCGCCAGTACCGCGCCGGGTGGGACCTGATCGGGTACAACGCGAAGTCGTGACCGTCCGAGGCGAGCCGGGGGGCGACCCCCCGGCTCGCCCCCGGCGTCACACCACCGTGCCGTCCGGGACGACGGCGCCGCGCGGCACGCAGATGATGCCGTCGCGGATGTAGTAGCTGCCGTTCGGGCCGTCGGCCGTGTCCTTCCGCGACTCGTTCGTCAGCCGCACGCCCTTCCCGATGCGGCAGTCCTTGTCCAGAATCGCCCGCGCGATGATCGACCCGTCGCCGACCGTCAGGTTCGGCCGCCCCGCCGTCGCGTTCGCCGCCCGCTGGGCGTCGTTCTCGAACGTGTCCGCGCCGTTAATCACCGTGTCGCGGATGATGCAGTCGGAGCCGATGCGGGTGCGGACGCCGACGATGCTGTTCTCGATCCGCGTCCGCGGCCCGAGCACGCACCCGTCGGCGACGAGGCTGTGCTCGAGCGTGGCGCCGTTGATGCGGCTCGCCGGCAGGTTCCGCATCCGGGTGTAGATCACGCCGTCCGGCGCGAAGAAGTCGAACGGCGGGTTCTCGCGGCCGAGCGCCAGGCTCGACTCGTGGTAGCTGCCGATGGTGCCGAGGTCTTCCCAGTACCCGTCGAACAGGTGGGCGTACATCTGCCGCGCCTTCAGGTTCCGCGGGAACACCTCCTTGCCGAAGTCGGTGGCCAGCGGCTTCTCCGTCAGCACGTCGAGCAGCACCTGCGTCTTGAACAGGTAGATGCCCATGTTCGCCAGGTACGCCCGGCCGTTCGGCGCGATCCCACGGCTGGTGATCCAGTCGGCCGGCACGTGGTACGGCTTCCGCTCGTCCACCGTCTTCGGCTTCTCGACGAACCCGGTGACGCGGCCGGCGTCGGTCATGCTGAGGAGGCCGAACCCGGGCGTGTCCTCCTCCCTCACCGGGATGGCGGCGAGGGTGATGTCGGCGTTCTTCTCGACGTGGGTCTTGTACAGGTCGCGGAAGTCCATGCGGTACAGCTGGTCGCCGGACAGGATGAGGACGTGTTCGGTGTTCTCGCGCTCGATGTAGCCGATGTTCTGGCGGACGGCGTCGGCCGTGCCCTGGTACCAGTCGGAGGCCTCGTTCGTCTGCTGGGCGGCGAGCACCTCGACGAACCCGCGGCTGAACATGTCGAACTTGTAGGCGTTGGCGATGTGCCGGTGGAGGCTGGCGGAGAGGAACTGCGTGAGGATGTAGATGTGCCGGAGGTCGCTGTTGAGGCAGTTGCTGATGGGGATGTCGATGAGCCGGTACTTGCCGGCGACGGGGACGGCGGGCTTGGAGCGCTGGCTGGTGAGCGGGAACAGCCGGGTGCCCCGGCCGCCGCCGAGGATGAGGGCGAGGACGGAACGCATGACGAGCCTCGGGTGGGGAGACGGGGCCGGGCGGCAGTGCCGCCTATGCTAACACCGTGCCCGCCGCGGGGGTAGGAGTTCCCGGACGTGACGGCCGGCCGCGGGGGCGGACGGGTGGGGTTATGCCGGCGGCTACTCGAATAACCGCCGCACCGGCACCGCGAACCCCGGCAGCACGTCGGGGAGCGTGAGTTCGTCGCCGTCATTGACCTGCCGGACGAAGCCCTCGGCCTGGTTGAAAATGCCTGCGGCACGCGACCTCGCTGCGAGGATGACGACGGCCGGTACTCCCGTGTTGAGGTACGCCCCGACCCTCTTGAGTACCCCACCCAGACCGTCCTCCGGTCCGCGGTGATCGAACACAACCGCTGGCACGCCCACGTCAACGGGTTGAGAATCGCACTCGGCAACGAAGCCGGGCAACACGGCGCTGGGAATGAAGGCGAAATTGGCAACGCCTACCTGAACACGGCCTCCCTCGCACTCCAGGTAACCGTAGGCCATTGCCGTCGTAGGCGATGGCGAAGACGGGGCGGCGGGTGCGGTCGGCGACATGGCGTCCTCCTGTCGGCGGCAGTCTACCACCACCCGCCGGCTGCGTGAAGTTCACCCGACGGCCTGTAAGCCCCCGCGGCTCGGGCGGGTACTCCCGGCGTTCGACTCACGTCACGCAGGGGAAGCGGCCATGTCGCGGTTCACGGAGAAGGTCGTACTCGTCACCGGCGGGACCAGCGGCATCGGCAAGGCCGCGGCCGAGGCCGAGGCGTTCGCCGGCGAGGGGGCGAAGGTCGTCGTGTCCGGCCGCCGCGAGCCGGAGGGGCTGGCCGTGGTCGAAGGCATCCGCACGGCCGGCGGCGAGGCGGCGTTCGTCCGCGCCGACGTGAGCAAGGAAGACGACGTCCGGCAGTTGGTGGCGAAGACGGTGGCGAAGTACGGCCGGCTCGACGTGGCGTTCAACAACGCCGGCGTCGAGTGGACGGGCGCCCTGACCGACGCCACCGAGGCCGACTACCGCCGCGTCTTCGACGCCAACGTGTGGGGCGTGCTGACCGCGATGAAGTACGAGATTCCCGAACTGCTCAAGGCCGGCGGCGGGGCGATCATCAACACGTCGAGCGTCGCCGGCCACGTCGGCATGGCGGGGGTGAGCGTGTACGTCGCCAGCAAGCACGCGGTCGAGGGGCTGACGAAGGCGGCGGCGCTGGAGTACGCCCGGCACGGCGTGCGGGTGACGGCGGTCGCGCCGGCCGCGATCGTGACGGAAATGATGGACCGGTTCGTCGGCGGCGAGGAGACGGAGCAGGCGAAGGGGCTGGCGGCGATGCACCCGGTGGGGCGGATGGGGCGGCCGGCGGAGGTGGCGGCGGCGGTGCTGTACCTGGCGTCCGACGCGGCGAAGTTCGTGACCGGCGTGTCGCTCCCGGCGGACGGCGGCTGGCTCGCCCAGTGACCCACGTGGGCGCCCCGGTCTTGAATTCGCGCCGCCCGCGCCTCTAGGTATAAGCCGGCTACGACACCAGGAGTCTTCCGATGCCGACCCGCGCCTACGCCGCGACCGCCGCCAAGGGCGACCTCCGCCCGTTCGAGTTCGAGCCCGGCCCCATCGGCCCCGGGCAGGTGGACATCGCCGTGTCCCACTGCGGCATCTGCCACTCCGACCTGTCCATGCTCGACAACGACTGGGGCATGACCCAGTACCCCCTCGTTCCTGGCCACGAGGCCGTCGGCACCGTCCGCGCCGTCGGGGCCGGCGTCACCACGCACAAGCCGGGCGACCGCGTCGGGCTCGGCTGGTTCTCGCACAGCTGCCTCACGTGCCGGCCGTGCATGAGCGGCGACCACAACCTGTGCGCCACCGCCGAGCAGACCATCGTCGGCCGGCACGGGGCGTTCGCCGACACCGTCCGCGCCCACGCCGAGTGGGCCATCCCCCTCCCGGCGGGGCTCGACCCCGCCACCGCCGGGCCGCTGTTCTGCGGCGGCATCACCGCGTTCAACCCGTTCGTCCAGTTCGACGTGCGGCCCACCCACCGGGTCGGGGTCGTCGGCATCGGCGGGCTCGGCCACCTGGCCGTGCAGTTCGCCGCGAAGTGGGGGTGCGAGGTGTTCGCGTTCTCGTCCAACCCGGAGAAAGCGGACGAGGCCAAGCGGCTCGGCGCCCACCACGTCGTCGGGTCGAAGGACGACGCGGCCCTCGGCAAGCTGGCCGGCAAGCTCGACTTCATCCTGGTGACGGCGAACGTGTCGCTGAACTGGCCGGCGTACGTCGCCGCGCTGGCCCCGCGCGGCCGGCTGCACTTCGTCGGGGCGGTGCTGGAGCCGATCCCGGTGGCCGCGTTCCCGATGATCATGGGGCAGAAGTCGCTGTCCGGGTCGCCGCTCGGCAGCCCGGTCACGACCGCCGACATGCTCGCCTTCTGCGCCCGCCACAACATCGGCCCGGTGACCGAGACGTTCCCGCTGTCGAAGGTGAACGACGCCCTGGCCCACCTGCGGGCCGGCAAGGCGCGCTACCGCATCGTCCTCGCCAACGACCTTCCCGCTTGACCCGGAGACCCGATGTCCGCCACGCCCGACGACGTACTCGCCCCGCTCCGCTGGCGGTACGCCACGAAGCAGTTCGACCCGGACCGGAAGATCGACCCCGCCACCTGGGCCGCCCTGGAACAGGCGGCGGTGCTCGCCCCGTCGTCGTACGGTCTCCAGCCGTGGAACTTCGTCGTCGTCACCGACCCGGCCGTGCGGGAGCAGTTGCAGCCGGCGTCGTGGGGCCAGCCGCAGATCGTGGAGGCCTCGCACCTGGTCGTGTTCGCGGCGAAGAACCCGCCGACCGCCGAGGACGTGACCCGCCACGTGGCCAACGCCGAGGCGGTGCGCGGGCAGCCGGCCGGCAGCCTGGACGCGCTGCGCGACCGCATCCTCGGCACGCTGGCGAAGCAGAGCCCGGCCGACGCCCACGCCTGGGCGGCGCGGCAGTGCTACATCGCGCTCGGCGTGTTCCTCAGCGCCGCCGCCCGACTCGGCGTCGACGCGTGTCCGATGGAAGGCTTCCAGCCGGAGAAGTACGACGAGATTCTCGGCCTGACCGCGAGGGGGCTGCGGTCGGTGGTGATCGCCACGGCCGGCTACCGCAGCCCTGCCGACAAGTACGCCGCCGCCGCGAAGGTCCGCTTCCCGGTGGACGAGGTCGTGATCCGGGTGTGACGTTACCCGCCGCCAGCCTCCGCCGACACCGACCAGCCGAAGTCGGTCAGCAGCCGGGCCACCTTCGCCCGCACGGCCTGCTGCACCGTCGCCAGGTCGGGGGTGGCGTCCACGATTTGGTACGGCCCCGGCCGCACGCCGGCCTCGTACAGGAAGCCGCGCCGCACCGCCTCCTGGTACTCGCGGTCGCGCTCCTCCAGCCGGTCGGCGGCGCGGGTGCGGCGGCTCAGCGCCACGTCCAGGTCGGCGTCGAACACCAGCGTGAGGTCGGGGTCGAGGCCGCCGGTGGCGACGCGGCCGACGGCCCACAGGTCTTTCGGGTTCAGCCCGCCGGCGTGGCCCTGGTACACGACGTTTGCCAGCGTGTACCGGTCGGCCACGACCACCTCGCCGCGGGCCAGTGCCGGGCGGATCACCTCCTCGACCAGCTGCGCCCGCGACGCCATGAACAGCATCGCCTCGGCCGGCAGGGCGATGCGGTGGTCGCGGCCGAACAGGAGGAGTTGCCGCAGTTGCTGGCCGAGGGCGGTGCCGCCGGGGTCGGTGCAGGCGGTGACGGGCACGCCCTGCGCCGCGAGCCAGTCCACGAGCAGCGCGTGCTGCGTGGACTTGCCGGTGCCGTCGGGGCCGTCGAGCGAGAGGAACGCGGGTCTGGGCATGGTTCGGAACGGAGGATTCACCACAGAGTCACAGCGGGCACAGAGAAAACCAAATACCGAGGGAGAACAAAAATTCGAACTTGGTTTGGTCTCTGCTTCCTGTCTTCTTCTCTGTGCCCTCTGTGACTCTGTGGTTAATCGTCTTGCTGGATTTCCCCAATCATCTGCCCGGCCGCTAGCGGGTCGTTCGGCAGTACGGCCTGGCTTGCCACCACGCCTCCGACCGGTGCCGGCACGTCCACTGTGGCGCCGGGGATGAGCACCTCGGCGACGCGGTCGCCGGCGAACACGCGGTCGCCGACGCGGGCGTACCACAGGCTCAGCACCGCCCGCGGGGCGCCCAGGTCCGGCAGCTCAATCGGCACTCGCGGCACGGGTCGGCACCATCTCGTCGGCGTGGTAGCTGGACCGCACGAACGGCCCCGCCACCACCTGCTGGAAGCCCAGCAGCCGCGCCCGCGCGGCGATGCTGTCGAACTCCGCCGGCGGCACGTACCGCGCCACCGGCAGGCTGTGCTTGTACGTCGGCGCCAGGTACTGGCCGAGCGTCACCACGTCGCAGCGGATCGCGCGCAGGTCGGCCAGCACGTCGAACAACTCGTCGATCGTCTCGCCGACGCCGAGCATCAGGCCGGCCTTGGTCACCATCGCGGGCGCCGTCTGCTTCACGCGCTCCAGCAGGTCGAGGCTGCGGCGGTACTCGGCGCGGCCGCGGGCGGCGCGGTACAGGCGCGGCACCGTCTCGATGTTGTGGTTGAACACCTCGGGGCCGCTTTCGACCACCACGTCGATCGCGGCCGCGTTCCCGCCGAAGTCCGGCGTCAGCACCTCGACCGCGGCCGCGGGCATTCGCGCCTTCACGGCACGCACGCACGCCGCGAAGTGGCCGGCGCCGCCGTCCGGCAGGTCGTCGCGCGTCACGGACGTGATGACGACGTGCTTCAGCCCCAGCCGCACGGCCGCTTCCGCCAACCGTTCCGGCTCGTCAATTTCTACGGCGAGCGGCTCGCCCTTCGGCACCGAGCAGAAGCCGCACGGGCGGGTGCAGACGTTGCCGAGCACCATGAACGTGGCGGTGCGGCGGCTCCAGCACTCGGGCCGGTTCGGGCACTTGGCGTTTTCGCAGACCGTTTCGAGCTTCAGGTCGTCGAGCAGCGTCTGCGTGAAGGCGTTGCCGTTGCCCTTCGGCAGCGGGCGCTTCAGCCACGCCGGCAGGCGGCCGGGGGCGGTCGGCTTATCGAGTACCGGTAGCGCGCGCATGGGCCTCGGGCCGGGGCGCGAGCCCCGGGTGGGTGTGGAACAGGGACACGCGGGCGAACCCGAACCGGGCCGCCACCGCCTCGACCAGCTGCGTGCGGACGCCGGCGATCCGCACCCGCGACGGCGACTCGCGCTGCACCGAGGTCATCGGCTGCGGGTCGCCGTCGCAGTGGACGGCGCGGAACGGCTCCAGGTCGGGATCGACGTTCAGCACCAGCCCGAACGCCGTGACGCCGCCGCGAACCGCGGCGCCGACGTGGGCGATCCGCCGGCCGTTCACGCGAACGCCGGGCGCGAGCGGGTCGGCTTCGGCGCGGAGGTCGTACCCGGCGAGCACCTCGATCACGAGGGCTTGCAGTTCGGCGACGTAGGCTGCCGGCGTGATCTTCAACTCGGCGAGCGGCAGGACGGGGTAGCACGCGACCTGCCCGGGGAGGTGGAGCAGGACGCCGCCGCCGCGGGCGAGCCAGCGGACGGGCCAGCCGCGGGCGGTGAGTTCTTCGGGCTCGGGCCGTACGTGCGCCCGGCTCCCCTCACGGCCGACGGTGATGCCGGGCGGGTGCTCGCAGATGAGGACGGCGCCGCTGCCGGGTTCGCCGGTGATGTCGTAGGCGACGCGCCGCTGCAACGGCAAGAGGGCGTCGAAGTCCAGCCGACCGAGGAGGTAGGCGTGGAGGGGGCGGTCCGTCAACGGCGATCCATCCAGGGTGTGGAAACCGTGCCCGACGGGCGTATTTTAGCAGCCCGCGGGCGGGAACACAGGCCACCCGAACTGCAGCACGCCGACGATTCCTGGAATGGGTGCGATGTGGAGGAGGTGCTCGACACGAACCCTGGACACCGCCCCGACGCCGAGTGGCGTCGTCTGTTGGGTGGACTCGTTGAATCGCTTTCCGATTACACCGGTATCCCGTTCGCCGTGACCTCATGGTTCATCGAGGACCACTTGGGCCATGCCCATGCCGGCGGCTGCGTGCATGTCCGTGGGTGCGTTAGCGAGGCCTTTCGATTAGTAGCCTGTGGCGTTGTGTGTATCAGTGTGAATCACGGCGCGGCCGCCTGGGCGTCGGCCGACGTGCTGCTTTACTCCGGCGGTCGGCGGGTGTTTGGGCCGGACGGCAGCGAGATCGTCCACTTCCGCTACACTCCGCATGGCTGGTCCGGGCGAGGCTGGATGAACGGCGAGTGCGGCGAATGGGAAGGGTACCTCACCGACGCGAGGTGGCACAAAACTGAGCCGAATTCGACGGTATAACCACGCAGAGCCGGCGACCATCCGGCCCGAGACCCCACTGTGATCACTCGCTGGTTCAACACCCCCACCGTCCTTGCGCTCGTCGTCACCCTGGCGAATGCCGCCAAGCCGGTCGTCGTGGACGACCCCGCGTACCTCGCCTTCGCCCAGCACATCGCCGGCGCCCCCGCCGACCCCTACGGCTTCGAGCTCTTCTGGTACGACGCCCCCGAACCGGCGATGGACATCCTCTGCCCGCCCGTCCTGCCGTACTGGCTGGCCGCCGGCGTGCGCCTGTTCGGCGTCGAACCCGTGCTGCTGAAGTTGTGGCTGTTCCCCGTCGCGTGGCTGCTGGCGTGGGCCGTGCGCGATTTGCTGCGCCGCTTCGCGCCGGGAACGGAAGGGGGTGCGCTGCCGCTGATCGTGCTGTCGCCGGCGGTGCTGCCGATGGTGAACCTGATGCTCGACGTGCCCGCGGCGGCGCTCGGGCTCGCGGCCCTCGCCGTGTTCGCCCGCGCCGCCGACCGCGGCTCGCTTCGCCTCGCCGTCGGCGCGGGGCTGCTCGCGGCGCTGGCGATGCAAACCAAATACACCGCCCTCGTCGCCCCCGCCGTGCTCGGCTGGTACGGGCTGACGCACCGGAGGATCGGCCTCGCGGTCGTGGCCGTCGCGGCGGCTGCGGGCGGGTTCGCGGCGTGGGAAGGGCTGATGCACCTGACGTACGGTACGTCGCACTTCCTCCACCACGCGGGGCAACAGGCCGCATCCGAAGACGGCTGGCTCGCGGACAAGTTCGACCTGGTGGCGCCGCTGGCCGGGCACCTCGGCGTGCTCGGCGTCGGCTTCGCGCTGTACGCCCAGCGCTCGCTCGGCCTGCCGCGCGGGGCGATCGCCGGCGGCGCGGCGCTGTGGTTGATCGGGGCGGCCCTCGTCGCCGTCACAACCGGCGCGGACGCGGTGCTGGTCGGCCCGAAGGACCACCCGAAGCTGACGCTGCCGACGCTCGTGTGGCGCACGACCGGCGCCGCCGTGCTGCTCACGGCGCTGGCTGCGGCGCTGCTGCTGTTGTGGCGCCGGGAGGAGCGGGACGCCGGGAGTTGGTTCGTGGTCGGCTGGGTGCTGCTGGAACTCGGCGCCTACTTCGGCATGACGCCGTTCCCCGCGGCGCGGCGCGTCATCGGGGTGTCACTGGCGGTCGGCGTGCTGGCGGCGCGGGTCGTGAGCCGCACGCCGGACCGCCCGCCGGCGCGGTGGGTGGTGCCGTTCGGCGTCGCCGCCGGCGTGCTGCTGGTGGCGCTGGACGGGTACGACGCGCTGCCGGAGAAGGCGCTCGCCGAGCGGGCCGCGGCGGTGGTTCCCGCGGGGAGCCGGGCGTGGTACGTCGGCCACTGGGGGTTCCAGTTCTACTGCGAGCGGGCGGGGATGCGGCCGGCCGTGGTCGGGCAGTCGCAACTGGCCACTGGCGACTATCTGGTGCTGCCGCGGTTCCCGCCGGGCGTGGACTTCCCGCGGCCGTTCGCGGGGTGGGCGTGGTTCCCGCCCGAGCCGCCGGCCGACGCGGAGGTGGTCGCGGAGTTCGTGTGGGACGACTGGCTGAAGGCGCAGACGGTGCCGAACCTGTACGGCGGCGCCGAGCCGGTGGTGGGCCGCGACCACCCGCGGCTGCGCGTGGCGGTGTACCGGCTGACCCGGTCGTGGGTGGCGGGGGAACAGTGAGGCGAGCCCGCGGCGTATGATGCCGGCATGGACCTCCCCGCCACCCTCGCGGCCCTCGCCGCCGACCCGCACCACCCCGCGGACCTGGCCGAACTCGCGCTTCATCTGGCCCGCGACGAGTACCCCGACCTCGACCCGGCCGTCTACCTCGCCCGCCTCGACGACCTGGCCGACCGCCTCGCCCAGCGGCTCACCGGCCGCCTCACCGCCGACGCCGTCGCGCTCACGGACCTCCTGTTCGCCGACGAGGAGTTCGCCGGCAACCAGGCCGACTACTACGACCCGCGGAACAGCTATCTGAACGACGTGCTCGACCGCAAACTCGGCCTGCCGATCACGCTGTCGCTGGTGGCCGCGGCCGTGGGCACGCGCGCCGGCCTGACTGTGGAGGGCGTCGGCCTGCCGGGGCACTTCGTGGCGAAGGTGGTGGGGGAGGACGGCGCGGCGGTGTTCTTCGATCCCTTCCACGCCGGCCGGTTCCTCGACGCTGGCGACTGCGCGAAACTGGTGGAGGAGGCGACCGGTCGGCCGTTCGAGCTCACGCCCGAGGCGATGGCCGCCGCCCCGACCGCCGCCGTGGCCGTGCGGCTGTTAACCAATCTCAAAAGCGTCTATCTGAAGACGGCCGACTTCGCCCGCGCCGCCCGCACGACGGAGCGACTGGTGTCGCTCCTTCCGAAGGACGCGGATCAGCGGCGGGATCTGGGCGTGTGCCTGATCCACGCCGGTCGGCCGGGTCGGGCCGTACCGCACCTGAGGGCGTACCTCGCCGCGGCGCCGGGCGCGTCCGATGTCGAGACGGTGGGCGGGTTTCTGTCGCAGGCGCTGCGCGAGGTGGCGATGTGGAACTAGGTCGAACGCTGTTCGGTGCGACGGAGTGACTTGTTTCCGCGACCCGGTGGCACACCCGGCGGAAACAAGAATTTCGCTCCGAGCGTGATTTCGGGTGAATTCTCGGCGGCGCGTGAGAAACGGTTCTAAGTACAGGTAGCGAACGGCCGTGCGGGTTTTGGCTGCACGGCCGGGGTCGGCCCCGGCGGGACCGGGGGCGCCAACACCTTTCATCCTCGAAAGGGCTAACCCGTCGCGAGGCGGGGGCGCAAAGCTACGGGCCTCCAACTCCCCCCACCATTGGGTTGGAGGTCGCCTGGCTGCCGAAGGGCTGACGTGGTGCAAACCCCGTTCATCCCCGGGTCGCGCGGCGGCAACGTCGGCGTGTCCTGTTGCACCCCCGGACCGGCTCACGCCGGCCCGCCGGGCCGACCCGCTCCTCCATCTCTTAGCGAGTCCCGAACTGCCTGTCGCCCGCGTCGCCTAGCCCCGGCACGATGTAGCCGATGTCGTTGAGCCTTTCGTCCCTCGCGGCGAGGTACAGCGGCACGTCCGGGTGGGCCGCGACGAGCGCCGCGATCCCCTCCGGGGCGGCGATCAGCCCGACGAACACGACCTTCGCGGTGCCGGCCTTCTTCAGGATGTCGATGGCCGCGATGGCGCTGCCGCCGGTGGCGAGCATCGGGTCGAGCACCAGCGCCACGTCCATGTCCGGCTGCGCGGGGAGCTTGTTGTAGTACGTCACCGGCTTGAGCGTGGCGTGGTCGCGGTACAGGCCGAGGTGCCACACACTCGCTTCGGGCAGCGCCTGGAGCATGGCGTCGGCCATGCCGAGCCCGGCCCGCAGCACCGGCACCAGCCCGACGCGGGCGGCGATCTCTTCGCCGGTGGTGTCGGCCAGCGGCGTGCGGACCGGCACCGCCCGCAGCGGCAGGTCGGCCGTCGCTTCGAGGAACAGGACGCGCGAGATGGCGGCGACGAGGTCGCGGAACTCCGGCGGCCTGGTGTCGGCGGCGCGGAGCCGGGCCACCTTGTGCCGGACCAGCGGGTGCGCCGAGACGTGGACCAACGCCATCGCCGTCCCCCTTACTTGTCGCCGATCGGGAACCGCTTCAGGTCTGCCCCCGCCTTCCGCATCGCCGTGGCCCGCGCCAGCACCGCCCACCGCGGGGCGCGGCCGCCGACCATCTCTTTCACCTTCGTCGCGGCCTCGTCGAGCGAGCCGCTGTTGTTCCACACGCCGGCAAACACGTCGGCCGGCAGCTGTTCCACCTGCGTGGTCATGGCGTCGCCCCCGTTCCCGCGGCGAGGCGCCCCCGCGCCCCGTCCCGGGAGCGTCACTCTACCGCCCCGCCCCCGTGCCCCGCAGCGCGCCGACGGGTCGGAACCACGCCGCGTAGCACTTCCGCGGGCGGGTGGTGCGGGCGGGGTAAACCTTACGGCCGACCCGGGTGCGTGCGGTACGCCGGCCGCGGCCCCGCGGGCGTGCCGGCGAGCTGCGGCCGCAGCCACGCCAGACCGTCGAGGTTGTCGCGCAGCCGGGCCTCGGCGTCGTCCTGGGTGTGGCCGAGGATGCCGATCGGGCCGGTGTAGCCGCTCGCGGCGATGTCGCGGAGCAGCTTCAGATCGAGAGTTCCGACGCCGAGTGGAAGAATCTTCTTGCCCAGCTTTTCACCGTCGGGCAGCATCCCGTTCAGGTTCAGTGCCAGCAGGTGCGGCCGCATCGCGGCGAGGTGCTCGGGGAAGCGCGGCAGGTGGTCGTGGCCGTGGTGCAGGTTGTAGACGACGCCGACGTTCGGCAGCTTGAGGGATTCGACGACCGCGACCTGATTGGCGGGCTCGCCGAACCAGCCCCCGTGGTTGTACAGCGCGACCTTGCAGCCGAGCTTCGCGGCCTCGTCGGCGATCGGGCGGATCACCTTCGCGGCGTTGGCGACCTTCGCGGCCTGGTCGGCGCCACCGGGGTCGCCCATCGTCACCCACAGTTGCGGCGTGACCTTGTGCCTGGCGATCACGTCGAGCAGCGCCCGCGCGTCGGCGTTGAGCGCGGCGGGGAACCACACCGCGGTGAGTTCGATGTTGTGCTGCTTCAGCAGGCCGACCTCGCGGTCGAAGGTGGGGAGGTGCTCGGCCCGCCAGTCGTAGGCGTACTTGGTGAACCCGAGCTGCTTCAGCATGGCGACCCGCTCCTCGGGGCCGCGCTTCTTCGCGTCGAACGGGACGATGCACCACGCGACCAGGTTGGGTTGGTCGAACAGTTTCGGGGGCGGCTCGGCGGCGCGGGCCGGGTGCGCGGCTAGCAGAATCGCCAGGGAGAGCGAGCGCGTCATGGCGGGAACCTCGGCAGGTTTCCGTTGGTATACGGGAGCGGCTGGCGTCGCGGACAACCGCGGGCGCGACGCTACGATAAGGGGAGGTACCGTCTGGGGCCGTGGGAGCCCTGACCACGCAGGGAATGCATGTCCTGGTCCCGCCTCCGCGGCCAGTCGGCCGCGCTCGCCGCCTTCCGCTCCGCCGCCGACCGCGGCCGCCTCGGGCAGGCGTACCTGCTCGTCGGCCCCGACGGCGTCGGCAAGCGACTGTTCGCCACCGAACTGGCCAAGGCGCTGTTGTGCGAGAAGCCGCCCGCCCCCCTGGCCGCCTGCGACCATTGCCCGAGCTGCGCCCAGGTGGCGGCCGGCACCCACCCCGACGTGCTCACGCTGGCCACGCCCGAAGGCAAGCACGAACTGCCGGTCGAGGCCATGCGCGAGTTCTGCACCCGCATGGCGCTCAAGCCCGCCCGCGGCCGCCGCAAGGTCGGAATCGTGCTGGACGCCGACGACTTCAACGAGGAGTCGGCGAACAGCTTCCTGAAGACACTCGAAGAACCCGCCCCCGCCTCGCTCCTGCTCCTCCTCGCCACCGGCACCGATCAGCAGTTGCCGACGATACTCTCGCGCTGCCAGGTGGTTCGGTTCGCACCGCTCGCCGCCGCCGACCTGCGTGCCGTGCTCGAAGCCGAGGGCGTGGCGGCGGACCAGCTCGACCGCCTCGTGCGGCTCGGCGGCGGGAGCGCGGGCCGGGCGCTGGCGCTGGCCGACCCCGCGGTGTGGGAGCTGCGCAAAACGCTCGTTGAAGGGGTGACGGCGCCTCGGCCGAACTTCTCGGCACTCTCCGAGGCGTGGCAGGCGTTCCACGAGGACGCCGGTAAGGACACCGCCGCCCAGCGGCTGCGGGCGTCGCTGGCCGTCGGCTTCCTGGTGGAGGCGGTGCGGCACGCGCTGCGGTTCAGCGTCGGCGCCGACGACCACGACCTGGACGCGGCTGAGGCCGACCGACTGGCGGCGTTCGCCCGGCGCGTCGGCCCGGATCGGCTACTGGAACTGATCGATCGGTGCGTGGAGGCGGACGCGAACGTGAGCCGCCGGGTACAGCTGATCCTGATCGTTGAGGCGGTGTTGGAGCAGTTCACACGTCCGCCCGCCCCAGCGGTGGCGCGGTGAGCGCCGGAGCCGCTGCGGGCGTTGGGCCTGACCAAATTGACGGGTCGGCGTCGGACGGATAAGGTGTGTCCGGGTCCGACCGATTCAGTCTGCCGCTTCGGATGGGGACGCAGGTGGAACGCATCGTACGCTTCAAGTGCCCCGCCTGCGGAAAGACGTTGGGCGCCGCGGCGGACCGGGCCGGGTCGCAGATCCGTTGCCCGGCCAAGAACTGCGTTGCCACGGTTGTGGTCCCCTACGACCTCGACGACGCCCCCGCCCTCCCGCCCACGGCCGAACCCGCTCCGGGTCGAGTCGGCCGGTGGCTCCGGGCGGCCGCCGTCGTTCTGGGCCTGGGACTCCTGGCCGTGGGCGTGGCCGGGGGCTCCTGGCTGCTGGCTACCCGCAACCGACCCCAGCGCCCGCCGGCCGACGCCGTTGAGGTCGGACCCGAGACCCCGGCCGCGCCTGTCGCCCCGAACCCCGACGACCCGCACCCCCCGGTTTTGCCTGACCCTGCACCGACCACTCCCGCCCCGCCGCCCCCGGGCGGCACTCCCCCGCCCGAACCGCCCCCACCGCTGCCGCCGCTCCGCCCGGCCCCGGCCGACCCGCTCGGCGAGCGGGTCGCCTCCGCCCGGGCTGCACACCGAGCCGCGGTCGCGCGGGCGGGTACGAACACAGCCGAGCGGCGCAAGGCCGGCGAAGAGTTCGCGGCCGTTCTCGACGACGCCGTCGCCGGGTACGAGCGCGCCGGCGCCCCGGCCGCCCGTGTCGGGCCGCTCCGTGCGGAACTGAAGGAGGCCCGGCACGCGGACCTGATCGGCTTCTGGGGGCGGACGTGGATCCCCGCCCAGGGGGTCCGGCCGGCGGCCCGCGAGTTCTGGCTTATCGGGGTCGACCGGCGGACCGGCGACTGGAAGGTGATGGGCTGTATTCAGGGGGCTCGCGGGTTCCAGCCTGCCCCGATCTTCGACGGGACGGGCGTCCGGTTCGAGGGCGGTGCCCTCCGGATGACCGTCCGCATCCGGTCCAAGCACCGTGCCCCCTGGCCGGACGGCACGGAACTGGTGTTCCGGCCCGGCGACGGCCGCCTGGTCTACACCAGCCCGTCCTTCCCGGGGTCGTCCGCCACCTTCGACCCGTCCACCGACGAGACTCGGAGCAGCCTGATCTACTGGGGCGGGGGAGGCACCGCCTTCCAGGAGTTGGCCGAGGACACCGGGCCGATCGACCCGGCCGACCCGGAGGCGGTGTGGGCCGCCCTCGGCCGCCTCGTGTCCTTTCCGTACTACGCCGCGGACGGCGAGACCCTGTCCCCGCTCCCGGAGCGGCTGTACCTCCCGAGCCGGGGGATGACACTGTCGTCCGGCCGCGGGTTCGAGGCCGCCGCCTCCGCCCTCCAGACCCGGTTCGACCAGTTGGCGACCGCCCACGACCCGTACCTCCGCGCGGCTGCCCGGGAGGGGCGGATGCTGTTCCGCGAGCGGTATCGGCTCGGGCTCGTCAACTCCCGGTTCGGCAACACCCCGGACGCGTCGTTCACCCAGTTCGGCGCTTACCTCGGGAACTGGCACGCCCGGGCCCGGGAGTTCATCGAGGCGCGGGACCGCGACCGCGCGGGGGCCGACCGCGACGACCCGCCGCTGTCGCCGGAGAGTCGAGCCCGGTTGCTCAAACTGGTGGAGGCGGCCGACAACCAGCGGTTGTTCGAGCGGGTGGCCGACGCGGCCGCCCTGACCACCCGGCTGGCGTACGCGGACATGGCCGCCGCCGACCGGGCTGCCGCGTTGTGGCAGGACCGGCTGGTCCCGCTCGCGAAACTCACCGCCGGCCCCGCCGCCGGGGCGCCGCTGGTGACCGTTGAGGGCGGGTGGCAGACCGGAGGGACGCGCGGCCGGCTCAACCACTACGGCCTCCGGGCGGCCGACCGCGACCTGACCCGGGCCGTCGTCGAACTCGTCGCCGAGAACCCGTGGGGCGAGCGGGCGACCCACTACTACTACCTCCCCGAACTCCGGGCCGGCACACGCCTGATGCTCGCCCCCCACCCGCGGTGGCGGCGGAACCGGATCGAGTTCACCAACACCGTCCGCGTCACGTACTCGGTCTGGGCTGACCAGGGCACCTCACTCGGGATGGCCACGACTCTGGAGAACCCGAAGCCCCACCCGGACCCGGAGGCCGCCCGGCGAGAGTTGTTGCGGGCGGAGCCCGCGTTCCTGCGCGACGGCGAGGTCCTCGGCCTCGTGGTTCGGAGCACAGCGCTGGACTGACCCGCGTGGTCGGCGGCGGGTACAGTGATTCCACCCGCCCGCGGAGCTTCTCACGTGACCACGCCCGTTCGTGCCGTCGCCGCCGGCCTGGCGGCCGCGCTCGCCGTGCTCACCGGCGGCGCTGGCCCCGGCGCCGAGCCGCGCGGGCCGACGTTCGTCCTCGCCTGGGGGAAGAAGGGGGCCGGACCGGGAGAGTTCTACTCCCCGATCGGCCTCGCTGTCACCGCGGCCGACGAGGTGGTCGTCACGGACCTGAACAATGCCCGCGTTCAGCGGTTCACCACCGACGGCAAGCACCTTGGCGGGTTCGACCTGCCGTGGGACGAGCCGAAGCGGAAGAGCACGCAGGCGGGCGGCGTCGCGGTCGCGGCCGACGGCACCATCTACCTGTCGTTCATGCAGCAGCACAAGGTCGCCGCCTACACGCCGGACGGAAAGCTGCTCCGCACGATCGGGAAGAAGGGGAAGGGCGACGGCGAGCTGAGCCAGCCGGGCGGGCTGGTGCTGCTCGCGGACGGCACCGTGTACGTCGCCGACCAAGGGAACCACCGCGTGCAGTGGTTCACAGCCGCGGGAAAGTACCTGGGCCAGTGGGGCGGGCACGGGACCGAGCCGGGGAAGTTCGGCGGCAACGAATCGGCGGGGTCGCGGTTCGGCGGGCCGCACTTCCTGGCGCGAGACGGCGGCGGCCGGTTCTACGCCACCGAGGGCGCCCCGGGCCGTATCCAGAAGCTGACGGCCGACGGCATGCCGCTCGCCGCGTGGGTCGACGCCGGCGACGGCCCCGGCGGGTTCGGGGCGTACACCTTCGGGAACTCGAAGAACGCCTTCGGCCCGGTCGCCGTCGCCGTGGACAGGCACGACCGCGTGTGGGTGAGCAGCCTGAACGACCGCGTGCAGGCGTTCACCGCCGGCGGGAAGTACCTGTTCGGCATCACCGAATCGGGTAAGAAGCCCGGCGAACTGGCCCGGCCGCACGGCATGGCGTTCGACCGCCGCGGCTTCCTGTACGTCGCCGACGCCGGCAACCAGCGGGTGCAGAAGTTCTCCGTCCCCGCCCCGTAACCCCCGACGAGCCGATGCCCGAGACCTTCCGCGACGTGGCCTGCACCGTGTGCGGGTGCGTGTGCGACGACCTCGCCGTCACCGTGGAAGCCGGCCGCGTCGTCGCCGCCACCGGGACGTGCGCGTTGTCCGACCCGTGGCTCCGCGCCCAGAACACTCACCGCCCGCCGGCCGCGCTCGTGAACGGCGTCGCCGTCGAGCCGGACGCCGCGTTCGCGCGTGCTACCGAGTTGCTGCGCGAGTCGCGCGCCCCGCTGATCTACGGCCTGTCGCGCAGCACCACCGAAGGGCAGCGCGCCGCGACGGCGCTGGCCGACCGAATCGGCGCCACCATCGACACCACCGCCAGCACGGGGCACGCGCCGTCGCTGATGGCACTGCAGCAGGTGGGCGAATCGACGTGTACGCTCGGCGAGGTGCGGAACCGGGCCGACCTGGTGATCTTCTGGGGCTCGAACCCGGCGGTGACGCACCCGCGGCACCTGGAGCGCTACTCGGCCGACCCCGTGGGGCGGTTCGTCCCCGGCGGCCGCCGCGACCGCTACGTCGTCGTCGTGGACGACCGCGAGACGGAGACGGTGAAGCTGGCGGACCTGTTCATCCGGGTCGAGCCCGGCCGCCATTGGGAGGCGCTGTGGCAGCTGCGCCTGCTGGTGAAGGGGATCGAACCCGCGGGCCCAGCCGCCCCCGAGCCATGGGCCGAACTGGCGCGGCGGATGAAGGGCTGCCGGTCCGGCATCGTCTTCTTCGGCGGCGGCATCACCCGCGAGCCGCTGGCGCACCGCACGGTCGAGGCGCTGCTGCAACTCGTCACCGACCTGAACGCGCACACGCGGTTTTACGCCCGACGGATGCGGCGGTTTGGCGACGTGGCCGGGGCCGACTCGGTGCTGGCGTGGCAGACCGGCTACCCGTTCGGCGTGAACCTGGCCCGCGGCTACCCGCGCTACAACCCCGGCGAGTTCACCGGCCCCGACCTGCTGGCTCGCGGCGAGGTGGACGTGTGCCTGGTCGTCGGCGGCGAGACGGTCGCCGACCTGCCGCCGGCGGCGCGGGCGCAGCTGGAGCGCGTCCCGGTTATCCTGCTGGACGCGCCGGACGCCGACACCGACTTGCGCCCCGCGGTGCAGTTCACGACGGCCGTGTACGGCGTCCACCGCCCCGGCACCGCGTACCGCATGGACGAGGTGCCGATCCCACTGCGGGTCATCCTGCCGACCGACTACCCGAGCGACGGCGACGTGCTGGGGGAGTTACTGCGGCGCGTGAATTGACTTGCCGCTCGCGGCTTCGAACTGCCCGGCGCGAAGCCGCGAGCGGCGAAGCCCAGAGCCGGGTACAATACCCTCACACACGTCCCGAGGGCCGACCCGATGGCGCTCACCGCCGCCCAGATCGCCGACCAGCGGAAGCAGGTTGAGGAACTCATCGCCGGCCCCGACGTCGGCTTCGCCAAGGCGCTCTTCTACGGCCAGTTCAAGGGCGACCTACTGTTCCCGTACCCCACCCTGCCGGCCGACAAGCAGACCGCCGCGGACGAGATGGCGGCCAAGGTCCGCGACTTCGCCAGCCTCGCCATCGACGCCGCGAAGATCGACCGCGACGCCCGCATCCCCGACGCCGTGGTGAAGGGGCTCGCCGAGCTCGACGTGTACCGCCTCACCATCCCGCCGGAGTACGGCGGCCTCGGCTTCAACCAGCAGCAGTACCTCAAGACGATGGAGGTGCTCGGCGGGCACGACGCCAGCGTCGCCGTGTTCGTGAACGCCCACCACTCCATCGGCGTGCGGGCGCTCGTCCTGTTCGGCACGAGGGAGCAGCAGGCGAAGTGGCTCCCCGGCCTCTACGACGGCTCGAAGCTCGGCGCCTTCGCCCTCACGGAGCCGGAGGCCGGGTCCGACGCCGGCGGCGTCCGCACCACCGCCAAACCCACGTCGGACGGGTCCGCCTTCATCCTCAACGGCACGAAGCACTACATCACCAACGGCGGCATCGCCCACATCCTCACGGTCATGGCCCGCACCCCGGCGCCCACGCCCGAAGACCCGCAGGCCACGAAGGTGACGGCGTTCCTCGTCACGCCCGACATGCCGGGCTTCGAGGTGCTCGAAGAGCGTGCCGAGAAGTGCGGCATCCGCGGCACCGCGACCGGCAAGATGCGCTTCACCGACATGCGCGTGCCGAAGGAAAACATCCTCGGGCAGCAGGGGCGCGGCCTGCAAGCGGCGCTCACCGTGCTCAACTACGGCCGCGTCACCTTCGGCGCCACCTGCACCGGCCACGCCAAGGTGTGCCTGAAGGCGATGACGGCCCACGCCAAGAGCCGCGTCCAGTTCCAGCAGCCGCTCGCCGAGTTCCAGCTGGTCCGCAAAAAGATCGCCTTCGCCGCCGCGAACGTGTTCGCCATGGAGGCCGCGACCACCGAGTGTGCCGCGTTCATCGACAAGGGCTCGCCCGACTACATGCTCGAAACGGCCATCCTCAAGGTGTTCGCCACCGAGCACCTGTGGACGGTCGTGAACGACACGCTCCAGGTGTACGGCGGCAAGGGCTACTTCTGCGACCAGCCGGTGGAGCGGTGGATGCGCGACGCCCGCATCAACACCATCGGCGAGGGGGCGAACGACGTGCTGAAGGCGTTCATCGCCGTGGTCGGCTGCCGCGGCCCCGGCATGATGCTGAAGGGGCTCCGCGACGACATGCTCGGCGGCAAGTGGAGTCTCCGCAACATCGGCGCGTCGCTCGGCGTCGTCGGCCGGCTGACGGTCCCGTGGCTCACCACCTCGGCGCCGCCCGTGCCGGTGACCGCGGCGGAGCTGAAGCCGGCCGCCGAGGAGTTGGGGAAAATGGTCCGCGACTTCGGGCTGAAGTTGCCGCACGTGTTCATGTCGCTGAAGGACGAGGCGACGTTCGCACAGGCGCAGCTGGTTCACGAGCGGATCGCGGACGTGGCCATCGACCTGTACGTGTCGGCGTGCGTGCTGGCGCGGCTGGACCACCTGGCGGCCACGCCCTCGGCCGACCCCTTCGCCGACCCCGCGGCCGGGCGGTACTTCCTGTCGCTGGCCGCCCGGCGGGTGCGGCAGAACCTCGCGGCTCTCGACAGCAACGACGACGCCGACCTCCTCGCCGCCGCCGCGAGCACCCTGACGCGGGTGTGACGTGCGGCGTGTTCCGGTTGTGACGCCGCGCTGTCACTCCGTCCCAGGAACCGGGTGTCTGATCGGTGAGCGGTTGCGCCGGTGGTAGCGGCCACGCCGCGCCCTCGTCTCCTATCCCGTGTACTCAGATCCGGCCGGGCTGTCCCTCGCTCCGGCCGCAACCGCCAGTGCGGGGCCGGGTTGGGAAAACTCTTGCGCCGGACCGAATGCGACTTGCGCCGGGCGTAGCGGGTGTGCTAGCGTGGCCGGGGAGGAGGCGGAGGGTTTTTCCCGGCCCCGGGAGCGTGCCCGCAAACGTGGCGTAGAATTGCGGAGCGTTTGCGGACGACCGGGGCTCACTGGAGGAGTCACAACATGCTGGTCCTGAGTCGGAAACTCGGCGAGAAGATCTACATCGGCGACAACATCTGCATCACGGTTGTGGACATCGACCGCGGAAAGATTCGGCTCGGCATCGAGGCGCCGCGCGAGGTGGCGATTTACCGCCAGGAGCTGCTACCGCTGAACCAGCAGCGGCCGGACGGCCCGGCACCGCTGCCCGCCGTGTCCTGACCGGTCCCGTCCGCGAACGCACTCATTCCCCGCCCGCGGCCCCGGGACCGCGGGCGTCGGCGTTTCCCGACCCTTCTCACCCGTGCCGGCGGTACTGCTCCAGGTCGCGCAGCAGCGACGCCAGGAATGCCCGCGCCTCGCTGCCGTCGTCGGGCGGGCGGGCGTCGGCGTAGCCCGTCGTGCGGCGGAACCGCGCCGCCATCCGCACCGCCAGCCGCTCCCGGCCGGCGCGGTCCATGTCCGGGTATCGCTGCAGGAACGCCCGGATCACGGCCCGGTCCTCCGTGGCCAGAGTCGCCAGTTGCGACGGCGTGAAGGCGACGTCCGCCGTCGCGTACTCCAGCAACTCCTCGGCCGAGTCCGGGGCGTCGGCGGCGTAGCGCTCGCGGATTACCACCGTGCCCGCCGCGAGGTCGCCGAGCCGCTGGCGGTTTGTCGTCAGCAGCACCAGTGTCGCCCCGAGGACGTAGAAGACCGGCAGCTGGTCCACCAGCGCCAGCGCGTTGCGGACGGCCGCGGCGGTGGCGTCGACCGGCCCGCCGCCGAGCCGCACGACGCGGACGTGGGCGAACCACTTCCCCGGCGTCTGGCCGTTCCAGCGGGCCTCGAAGTAGACCCCGTACCCGAGCGAGAGCGCCGTGAAGAACCCGGCGATCAGCGCCACCACCAGCGTCGGCGAGCCGTCGAACGGACTCGCCGTGGTGAGCAACGCCACGAGCACGAGGCCGAGGGTGCCGACGACGAACCCCAGGAGTACCTTCAGGACGCCGTCCACGAATGCGGCGACGAGCCGGGAGCCGAGCCCTGCCAGCTCGAAGTCGAGGCCGATTTGCTCGGGCGTGTCCACCCGCATTTCGTCGGTCCAGCGCATGCCGTCGCCCCCGCGCCCTGGTATACTCGGCCCGAGTTCCACCCCGGAATCCGTATGCGACCAGCCCCCCGTGCCCGCTGGGACGAACTCCGCCGGCTCCTCGACCGCGGCGCCGCCAAGCTCGGCCCCGCCGACGTCCGCCGGCTGTGCCGGCTGTACCGCCAGGTGACCATTGACCTGTCGCACGCCCGCGCCGCCGGCGACGACCCCGCTCGAATCCAGTACCTGAACATGCTCGCCGCCCGCGCCCACGGGCAGGTGTACGCCACCGAGCGGGTCCGCATCCGGCCGGTGGTCGAGTTCGTCACCGGCGGGTTCGCCCGCTCGCTGCGGCGGAACTGGCGGCCGGTCGCGGCGGCGACGCTCGTGTTCCTCCTCAGCACGCTGGCGTCCGGCCTGGCCGTCGTGCGCGACCCCGAGGTCGCCTACTCGCTGTTCGACGAGCGCGTCGTCGAGTACGAGAACCTCCGCCTGGAGAAGCAGGAGGGCGAGTACCGCGGCAACTTCACCTTTAGCACGGCCGAGAGCCCGCTGGTGGCCGTGACGATTATCGGGAACAACGTCAAGGTGGCCATTCTGGCCTTCGGCCTCGGTGCGGCCGGGTGCTTTCTCGGGGTGCTGCTGCTCGTGTACAACGGGCGAATGCTCGGCACCCTCACCGGGCTGGTGTACAACGGCGGCTACCTCGTCGGCTTCTACGCCATCATCGCGGCCCACGGCGTGCTGGAGCTGAGCGCCATCTGCATCTCCGCTGGCGGCGGGTTTCGCCTCGGCTGGGCGGTGCTGGCGCCGGGCCGGCGGCCGCGGGCGGACGCGCTGCGGGCGGCGTCCGGAGACGCATTCCGACTGCTGGCGGGGGCGGTGCTCATGCTGCTGGTCGCGGGGGTGATCGAGGCGTTCGTGACGCCACACTTCGGGGCCGCGGTGCGCTGGACGACGGCGGCGGTCACGGGCGGCCTTTTCGCGGCTTATGTGGCGTGCGCGGGGCGTGGTCAGAGCTTCCCGCCGAGCATCACCTCCAGGTAGCCGTTCACCAGCGGGGGCGTCACGCCGTCGGGCTCGGCGTCCACGACTAACCCGCCGGCGTGGCGGATCTGCTCCAGCACCTCCGCCCGCTCCCGCAACAACCCCACCGCCGCCGCCTTGCGGAAGCCCTCGCGCGCCGACTTCGGCACGTCTGCTGCCGCCTTCACCAGGAACGCATCCTTCAACGCCGCGAACAGCACGACGTGCCGCCGCGCCGCGAGCTGGAGGTGCGCCACCATGTCCGCGGCGGTGGTCGCGTCCACGAAGTCGGTCAGCGTTACCAACAGCGACCGCTTCGGGTAGCGGGCGGTCACGAACTTTAGCGCCCGGGCGTGGTCCGTCTCGGTGAAGTCGCCGGCCAGAGCGTACAGCGACTCGGCGATGAGCCGGTTCTGCGCCAGGTTGCCGCGCGGCGGCAGCCACGCGTGAACCGTGCCGCTGAAGGTGCAAAGCCCGACGCGATCGCCGCGGGCCAGTGCCACGTGCGCCAGCAGCAGCGCCGCGTCGACGGCGAAGTCGAGCTTGGACGTGCCGTTTTCGGTCGCGTTCATCAGCCGGCCGCAGTCCACGAACAGGATCACCGTCTGGTTTCGTTCCGCCTCGCGGTGTCGCACGGTGAGGCGGGCGCGGCGGGCGGTGGCCATCCAGTCCAACTGCCGCACGTCGTCGCCGGGGGCGTACTCGCGCAGCGACTCGAATTCGGTCGAGCCGCCGCGGAACCGCACGCGGCGGATGCCGAGCGCCGCCAGCCGGTCGGAGCGCGCCAGCAGGTGGTAGCGCTCCAGTTGCGACAGGTTCGGGTAGACGCGGCTCTCGCCCTCGGCGGGCTCGGTCGCGGGGAGCTCCCACAGGCCGAACGTCGAGCGGTAGCGGAGCGACAGCGGCCCCCACTCGTAGCGTCCGCGGGAGCGCGGCGTTACCGAGTACTCCCAGCGCTCGGCTGCGTTCGGCCGAACCAGCAACTCCGTCTCCGTCTCGCCGTCGCGGAAGCCGGCCGGGACCGACTCGCGCACCTTCACCCGCAGCCACTGGCGCGAGCGGTTCCGCACCACGACGGCGACGTGCGCCGCGGCGCGGACCGCCATCCGCTCCGGCGCCAGCCGCTCGGCGCGGACCAACGACCGCCGCGGCGACACGACCAGGTCGAGGAGCGCCGCAAGCAGCGCGGCGGCGTTCGCGGCTACGAGCAGCGGCCACGCCGCGGGGAACACCAGCAGCGCGAACGCGGCCACCGCCAGCGCCGCGAGCACCGTCAGCAATCGCCGGGACGGCACCGGTGTCATCGCGGGATCTCCGTCCGGCCGAGCACTTCGTCGAGCACGTCGTCCGGCTTGAACCCGTCCACTTCCGCGCCAGGCTTGAGTAGCAGTCGGTGGCGCAGCACCGGCTTCGCGGCGGCCTTGATGTCGTCGGGGAGGACGTGCGGCCGGCCGTGCAGCGCGGCGCGGGCCTTCGCCGCGGTCAGCAGCATCAGCCCGGCGCGCGGACTCGCTCCGACTTCGACGCGCAGGTTTTCCCGCGTCCCGCGCACGACGCGGGCGATGTACCCCAGCAGTTCGTCGCGGATGGTGCGCGCCGAAATCTCCTCGCGCGCCGCCAGCAGGTCCGCGGCGCCGCCGACGCGCTGGAGGTTGAAGCGGTCCAGGCTCTCGACGCGCATGCCGCGCTGGTGGACACGCAGCACGTCCACCTCGCCGGCCTCGTCCGGGTACGTCGCCAGCACCTTCATCATGAAGCGGTCCAGCTGCGCCTCCGGCAGCGGGTACGTCCCCTCCTGCTCGACCGGGTTCTGCGTGGCGAACACGGTGAACACCATCGGCAGCGGGTGCGACACGCCGTCGGACGTGACCTGCCGCTCCTGCATCGCCTCGAGCAGCGCCGCCTGCGTCTTCGGCGGGGCGCGGTTCACCTCGTCCGCGAGCACGAGTTCCCCGAAGACGGGGCCGCGGCGGAAGTTGAACGACTGGTCGCGCGGGTCGAACACGTTCGTGCCGATGATGTCGGCGGGCATCAGGTCCGGGGTGAACTGCACGCGCTTGAACTCGCACGCGAACAGGCTCGCCACGACGCGCACGAGCAGCGTCTTGGCCGTGCCGGGCGGGCCTTCGATGAGGACGTGCCCGCCCGCGAACAGGGCGACGAGCAGTTGCTCGACGAGGTCGTCCTGGCCGACGACGACCTTCTCGATCTCGCGGCGGGCGGCGGCGAACAGGTCAGCGATCCCGGGGGCGGGGTCGGAGGGATTCACGGGCGGCGGTCTCCAGGGCTTTCAGGGCGTCGAGGAACGCCGCCGCGCCGCGGCCGCCGGGCGGCGCCTCCGCGGTCAGCAGGCGCACGAGAGGGTCGGGGGCTACCCCGCGGCGGCGGGAAGCCTCGCGGGCCACCTGCTCGGGCGCGGTGCCGGCGGGGAGGCCGTACTCGGCTTCGAGCCGGCGCAGCAGGTCGTCGCGGACGGCGCGAAACGCGTCGCCGCGGTCGCCGGTGCGCTCGAGGAGGCCGGCGAGGGCGTCGAGGAACTCGGCCTTCGACCGGCGCGGCGGCGGCGGGTCGGGGCGGACCGGGCCGAACCGCACGCCGGCGTGCCACAGCACCAGCGCCGTCAGCAGCAGGGCTTGCAGCGTGACCCACACGACCGGCGGGCAGAACAGCAGCTCGGCCACGTCCGGCCGGTCGCGGAGGCCGTGGCAGTGTTCGTCGAACGCGATGCGGCGGACGGGGTGGGCGGCGAGCATGGCGTCGGCGAGCCGGCACAGCAGGACGGCGTTGTCCTCGCCGCGGAGGTGGTCGTTGGCGAACACGTCCGGCCGGCGCAGCAGCCACACTTCGCCGCGGCCGCGCGGATGAATCGTCACGAGGGGCCGGCCGCCGACGGTTCCCCACGAGGCGACGCCGGGCGGGCCGTCCACCTCGGTGGCGCCGGCGAGCACGTGCGACACGTCGGGGGCGTTCGCGGTGAACGCCTCGCCCTTGTGGAACTCGGGTGCGAACGGCCGCCCCTTAAGTTGCTCCGGCGACTTCGGCCGGCCCCCGAGCACGGTGATGCGCAGGCCGAGCTTCTCGGCAACCTCGGTCTCGTCGTCGGCGAGGAGGACGACGCCGCCGCGACGCACCCAGTCGTCGAGCGCGGTCGCCTCCTTGCCGTTGAGGTGGTCGGGGTACAGCACCCAGCGCACGGCGTCGCCGGCGGACGGCCGGCGGGAGCGTTCGACGGGGTATCCGAGGCGTTCGAGGAGGAGGTACGCGGCGCGGAACCCGGCGGGGGAGGCGTCGTAGCTGGTGCCGAAGTCCACCTTCTGCGGCCCGCCGCCGAACAACAACGCGACGACGAGCAGCGCGAGGAAGCCGACGGCCGGCACCGCCCACCACAGCCGGGAGGCGGGGTCGGCGGGAAGGTCTCCGGGAACGGCGCCTGGGGCGGGGGCCATGAGGGGTCCGTGTCGTCAATCGGTTCGCCGCGCCGCGCTCACGTCGTCAGCCGGGCGTACACCGCCTGGCACTCGTCGTACCTGGCGCGGCCGCACGGCGTCTGGCCGTACCAGTGGTCGTCTAGCACGTCCACCATCACCCGGAGCGCCGCGCGCACGTCGGCCCGGTCGGCGGACAACTCCAGGTACTCGCGGTTCGTGTACGCCTTGCGGAAGCCCACCCGGCCGGCCTCGTCAAAGCGGTACACCACCGACAAGAACAGGAACCGCACCGCCTCGGTGTAGTCGCCGGCCGCCGCCCGACGTGCCGCCTCCAGCCGGTACTCCTCCGACCGCGCCGCCCGCTCGGCCCGCGCCGCCTCGGCCCGCCCGCGGCCGGCCTCGGCGAACGCCCACCGCAGTTGAAGTACGATGTGCGTGACGAGCGCGCCGAGCAGCAGTACGCTCCCGACGAGGAGTGTCCAGAACAGCGGCTGGTTGGTGTCCCACAGCGAGCCGAGCCAGCGGAAGAACTCGGCCAGGGCGCGGAGCGCCGACCGCAGCCAGTCCGACAGCGGGCCGCCGCCGCCGAACTCCGGCAGAGCGAACACGTCCGCCGCCCGCGCGCGGATCGCGTCCGGGGTCGGCGGCGTCATCGGCGGTCCCGGTCGTCGTCGTAGTCGTCGTCCTCGTCCCGCCGGCGGCGGCGGCGGTCGTCGTCGTAGTCGTCGTCCTCGTCCCGCCGGCGCCGGCGGCGCGGCGGCGGGTCGAACTCGCCCTCCTCGCCGCGGAGGGCGGCCAGCTCCAGGTCGAAGCCCTCCTTGCGGATGCGGAGGTCGAGGTACAGGAGCGTGACGCACACCGCGAGGTACGCGCTGAACACGATGCTGACGAGGTTGCCGACGAGCGTGTCGATGATCGAGTTGACGACGTTCACCTTGATCTGCATCCGCCCGCCGGCGCCGGGGATCATCTCCTGCCCCGGCAGTACGAACCCGAGTACCTGCACCACGAACCCCTGGGCGAAGCCGCTGACCAGGGTGACCAACAGGTACACGCCGAGCACCCGCCACCGGTAGCCGTCGGCCAGCTCGGCGCTGCGCGTCAGCGACTCGCCGACCCCGCGCCGCTCCAGTACCACCACCTGCGTCACGAACATGTACGTGGCCAGCAGGTAAAAGCCCGGGACGCAGCAGAACAGAATGCCGACGCCGACCATCAGGCCGAACAGCAGCGACACCCCGAGCAGCGGGAAGAACCGGCCCAGGGCGTACCCGAGCGCCGCCCCGACGCCGACGCGGTTCCCCTGGTACTCCTCCATGATGATGTGCAACACGGCGGCGTTGCCGATGGTCACCAGCACGACGGTGAGGACCAGCGCGAGCAAGTACGCGGCGAAGAACAGGATCAGGTTGGTCGGGTCGAACGCCGCGCCGCCCTGGCCCGCGCCGGCTGCGTTCAGGTCGTTGATCATGGCCTCCAGAAGAAACGGGATGACGAGCTGGAGGAGGATGACCGGCGACAACATGAACAGGTACAGGGCGTAGAACGCCGGCAGCCGCGCGAACAGGAGCTTGAGGCCGCGGTCGAGGATGTCGCCGACCGTCATTTCACCGAGGGGGAATCGCACCGGGCCTCCGCCGTGTGGGCAAGGGAACGACGGGGCATTATGGGACGCCGGGGCGCCGCGTCGCAAGAAGATTCGCCCCGAGTTCCCGCGCGTCAGCCGCTCCCGCAGTGCTCCCGACGGTTCGGCCCGTCCGTCACTCCGCCGGCGGGCTCCACACCCGGACGGCGCCTCCGACGGCGGCGTAAACTCGCGGGCCGGCCCACGCCACCGCGGTCGCCTCCTCCGTGTCCGACGCCGTCAGCGTCAACAACTCCTGACCGCTCGCCACGTCCCAGACGCGCACCGTGCCGTCGGCCCCGCCGGTCAGCAGCCGCGAGCCGTCGGGGCTGTATGCCACCGCGTTCACCCGGAGCGGACTACCGACGAACGACTGCACCACCGTCCCTGTCTTCGCCACTCGCACCCGCACGGCTCCCGCCTCCGACACCGCCACACGCTCGCCGTCAGGCGCGAACGCCACGGCGTAGGCCTCACGCGGCCCGTCGGCCCAGGTCTGGCGCTGCCCCGTGTCGGCGTCCCACACGCCGGCGCCGCCGGCGGTCGCGGCAGCGAGGCGGGCTCCGTCCGGCGAAAAGGCCAGGGAATACAGGAATTGCTCGCCGACGTCGATGTCGGGGCCGCGGCCGGTCGCGTCCCACAGGCGCACCGCGGCGCCGACGGCCGGGCGCGCCGCCACGCGCTTCCCGCCCGGCGCTACTGCCAGCTTGACGCCGACGCGCATCGCCTTTACCGTCGGATCGGCGTGCGCCCAAGCCGGGGCGCCGGTCGTGGCGTCCCACACGGTCACGCCGCCGTCGGGCCCGCCCGCGGCAAAGTGGCTCCCGTCCGGACTCGCGGCGCAGTCGCCGACAGCGCTGACGGTCCGCACCCGGCCCGCGGGGTCGAACACCATCACGCCGTACACGCCCGGGGGGAGGCCAGCCTCCCGTGCCGTAACCGCGACGTGGGACGCGGCCACCGCCAGCGACCCGACGCCGCGCACGTTCGCCACCGTGCTCACGCCGGGTTCGTGAGCGGGGTCCCACACCCGGACTGTCTGGTCGCCGCCGGCGGAGGCGAGGCGCCGGCCGTCGCGCGAGAAGGCGAGCGCGGATACCTTCGCCGCGTGCCCGCGGCACACCGGCCCCGCGCCGCCTCCACACTCCCACACGATGACCTCTCGGTCGGGGCCGACCACGGCCAGCCGGTCCGAGACCGGACACGCCGCCAGCAGCGTCCGGCCCGGCGCAGTCGGGGCGACGCGGCGCACGTGGCGCCCGGTGGCCGGGTCCACGACCACCACGCCCTCCGAGTGCGTCTCGAGCAGCCACCTGTTGTCGCCGGAGAACGCCAACCCCGCGATCGCCCGCGGCCGCTGCCACGGCTCGCCGACCACCTCTCCGGTCGCCGCGTCCCAGCGGCGGATGACGCCGTCGATGTCGCCGGTGTAGAGCTGCCTGCCGTCGGCGCTGAAGGTCATGGCCCGCACGTCGGCCGCGTGGCCGGCGAGGGCGTGGGTCTGCTTCCAGTCGTCAGCGCGGACGAGGCGCACGCCGCAGCCCGCGGCGAGGGCCACCCACCGGCCGCACGGGCTGAACGCGGCACGGCGGTCGTTCGGGAGTGTCCGGACCTTCTGCCCCGCGGCCGCGTCCCACACCGTCACCCGCCATGGGTCGCATACCGCCACCCACGGCCGCGTCGGGTGCGCCGCCAGGGTGTGGGCGCGCTCCGGGCCGAGCGACCACGTCCGCACGGTCGCCCCGGCCGGGTTCCACACGCGCACGGTACCGTTGTTGTCGAGCGACAGTAGGTTGCCGTCGCCGAGGAAGACGGTGTGGGCGACCCAGGCGTCGTGCCCGGCCAGCGGCGCCGCGGCGGCGCGGCGGAGGCCGTCGAGGTACTTCCACTCCCACCCGCGGTGCTCGGGCGGGCACTGGTCGAGGAGCTTCCACGCCTGCGGCAGCTGGTTGGCGGCGACCAGCCGCCCGACGCCGGCCACGCGCTCCAGGTACAGCGTCTGCTGCTCGCGGGTCAGGGCGTCGGACAGCTTGTAGCGGAGGGCGCACTCCCGGAGGTACGCCTCGTGCGTCTCGCGCTCCTTCGCTTGAATCTCGGCGTTCGTGCGGGCCAGGACCGCCACCGCCAGCAGGAGCGCCGCCGCGGTGACGGCGCCCATCGTCGCCACCACCGGGTGCCGCCGCGCCCAGCGCCAGCCGTGCTCCCAGCCCGGCGTCGGCCGGGCCAGCACCGGCCGCCCGGTCCGCCACCGCTCCAGGTCGTCCGCGAACTCCAGCGCCGTCGCGTACCGGCGGGCCGGCTCCTTCTCCAAACACTTCAGGCAGATCGTCTCCAGGTCGCGCGGCACGGCAGGGTTCACCGCCGTCGGCCGCTCGGGAGCCGCGTTCGCCACCAGCTCCAGCGTCGAGAGCGGCGTGGCGCCGACGAACGGCGGCTTCCCCGTGAACTGGTGGTACAGCACGGCGCCGAGCCCGTACACGTCGGCGGCGACGGTCACCTCCTTCGGCGAGCGGGCTTGCTCGGGCGACATGTACGCCGGCGTGCCGACCACCTCTGCGGTTAGCGTGCGCGGGTCGGTCGGGTCGAACCGGCCGGCGAGGCCGAAGTCGGCGACGTGCGGCCAGCCGGCGTCGTCGAGCAGAATGTTCGACGGCTTCAGGTCGCGGTGGAGGATGCCGCGCTGGTGGGCGTGGTGGACGGCCCGCGCGATCACCTCCACAGTCCGGGCCTGTACCGCCGGGTCGGTGCCGGGGCCGGCGGGGGCCGCGTCGAGGCTGCCGCCGGGGTAATGCTTCATGACGAAGTACGGCACCGGCGGCATCCCGGGAACCGTCCACTCGCCGACCTCGTAGACCGGGACGATGTGCGGGTGGTCGAGCGCGGCGATGGCCTCGGCCTCGCGGGCGAAGCGGGCCTTGCTGTCGGCCGACGGGACCGAGCCGAGCGTCTTCAGCGCGACGGCGCGCCGCAGGATCAGGTCGTCAGCCTTGTACACGACGCCCATGCCGCCGCGGCCGATCTCGGCGACGACGTCGTACCCCGGGATCGCGGGCGCGACTCTCAGCGGCTCGGTCGGCGTGCCGGCGGCACGAGTGGGGGTGAGGCCGCCGGGCTTCCGCGGGTCGGCGAACAGGCTGCCGAGCTCGGCCGCGTGGTCGGGAAAGCGGCGGCAGAAGTCGTCGACGCTGGCGGGCAGGCGGTGCCGAACGCGGAGCGCGAACTCGGCGCGGATCAGGTCGAGCAACATGGAATCGACCGCGAGCGCCGGGAAGCGTGCGAGGTAATCTTCGACCCGGGCGTCGTCGCCGCCGCGGAAGCGGAACTCGAGATCGACGTGGACGAGTTCGAGGAGGAGGTCGGTCGGCGGTGGGGTGTCGGGGGGGAGGAAAGCCGCCAGGTCCGGCCGCCCGGCGCGCCAGGCGTCCTCGAACCGGCGGATGGTGTCCTCGCAGTCGGACTGGAGCACGCTGTGCGGTTGGGTGGACGGCATCGGGGGCGTACCGGGTCGGGCGACGCGGGGGATACCAGGGTGCGGGGCGAGCGAACAGACGGCCGGCCGACTGGCGTGTCGTCGCGCCGACGCACGGTGTCATCCGGCCGTCACTGCTCGTTCGCTTGCATCCGTTCGAGCCGCTTGCGGAGTCTCTCTCGCAACCGGCGGACCGAGCGCTCGGCGCGGCGCAACTGCTCCGCCACCTCTGCGGCCGTGAAGCCCTGTAGGCTCAGCTCCAGGATGGCACGCTCGTCGGGGTCGTCGAGGCTGCGGAACAACTCCTCCACGGTCTCGGCGAGCGCCGCGGCTTCGTCCGGCCGCGGCTCGCGGTCCAGCACCAGGTCGGCCGGCGTCGCGCTGTCGTCGGCGTTCGTCACCGCCTCGCGGGCCACGTCTCGCTTCCCCGCACGGTAGTACGCCGCGCGGTCGGCGCACTTGCGGAGCGTGATCATCGTCAGCACGCCCCACAGGCCGTCCCAACTCCCCACGTCCAGGCCGCCGTCGCGCTGGCGGAGGAAGAAACTCTTGTAGGCCGACTGCACCACGTCTTCCGGGTCCACCTTCACCGCCAGCCGGCCGCCGAGGTTCTTCCGGGCGAGGCCGACGAGGCGGTGCGTGAACAGCTCGAACACCTCGCGGGCGGCGCCGTCTTCGCCGGAGCGGAGCCGGTCCATCAGGATCGCCACCGAGTCATTCGCGGCCATGCCCGCCGCCTCAAGAAAATCTTGGCCGGCCCGCGCCCGTTCGCGGATTAGCCCGGTACGCCCGACACGACAACCGCTGTCCGGCCTGTTGTACCCCCTGCACAAGGAGGCCGCCATGCTACGCGCCCTGTTCCGTGCCATGCTCCGCGGGTCCGCCCGCCGCTCGGGCCGCCCGAGCCGGCCGGCCCGGTTCGTCCCCGCCGTCCACGGGCTCGAAGCCCGCGAGGTGCCGGCCGTTGTTGGCACCTTCACCGCGGGCGTCCTCACCGTCTTCGGCGACAACCTCGACAACACCATCACCGTCAGCCGCGACGCGGCCGGGAAGGTGCTCGTCAACGGCGGCGCCGTCGCCGTCGTCGGTGGCACCGCGACGGTGGCAAACACGTCGCTCATCCAGGTGTTCGGCCAGGGCGGCAGCGATTCGATCGCGCTGAACGAGGCGAACGGCGCCCTGCCGCGGGCGAACCTGTTCGGCGGCGCCGGCAACGACGTCCTGACCGGCGGCAGCGGCGCGGACATGCTGTTCGGCCAGGCCGGCAACGACACCCTGCTCGGCAAGGGCGGCGCCGACTTCCTGTTCGGTGGCGCCGACAATGACACCATGACCGGCGGCGACGCCGACGACCAGGTGTTCGGCGAGGCCGGCAACGACCGTATGGTCTGGAACCCGGGTGACGACACCGACCTCAACGAGGGCGGCTCCGGCACCGACACCGTCGAGGTGAACGGCGGAAACGGTGCCGAGGTGTTCGCCGTCACCGCCAACGGCACCCGCGTTCGCCTCGACCGGCTCGACCCCGCCCCGTTCAGCATCGACGTGGGCACGTCCGAGAAACTGGTGCTGAACGCCAACGGCGGCGACGACTCGTTCTCCGCCACCGGCAACCTCGCGGCGCTCGTCGCCGTCACCGTCGACGGCGGCACCGGGAACGACACCATCCTCGGCAGCAACGGCGCCGACGTGCTCCGCGGCGGCGACGGCGACGACTTCGTGGACGGCCAGCAGGGGAACGACGTGGCGTTCCTCGGCGCCGGCAACGACGTGTTCCAGTGGGACCCGGGTGACGGCAGCGACACGGTCGAGGGGCAGGGCGGGTCCGACCGCCTCCTGTTCAACGGCAGTGCCGGGAGCGAGGCGTTCGACCTGTCTGCGAACGGCGGTCGGCTCCGCCTCACGCGGAACCTTGGCAACATCGTCATGGACGTGGACGACGTGGAGGTCGTGGACGTGAACGCCCTCGGCGGCACCGACACCGTGGCCGTCGGCAGCCTGACCGGCACCGACGTGACGCGGTTGAATGTGAACCTCGCTGCCCCCGGGGGGACCGGTGACGCCGCGACCGACACCGTGACCGTGGCCGGCACCGGCGGCGACGACGTCGTCGACGTGTTCGGCTCCGGCACCGCGTATTCCGTGATCGGGCTCCACGCGGTCGTCAACGTCACCAACTCCGAGGGTGCGAACGACGCGCTCGTCATCAACGCCCTGGGCGGGAACGACGGCGTGACCGCGACGACGCTGCCGGCCGGCGTCGTGAAGCTGACGATCGACGGCGGCGACGGCGACGACGTGCTCCTCGGCAGCAATGGGGCCGACACCTTCCTCGCCGGCGCCGGTAACGACTTCGTCTTCGGCGACAACGGCAACGACGTGGCATTCCTCGGCGCCGGCAACGACGTGTTCCAGTGGAACCCCGGCGACGCCAACGACACCATCGAGGGCCAGGACGGCACCGACCGGCTGCTGTTCTTCGGGGCGAACATCGCCGAGAACGTCACCATCGCCGCCAACGGCGGCCGCGTCCTGTTCCTCCGCGACGTGGCGAACGTGACGATGGACTTAAACGACACCGAGGCGATCGAATTCCGGGCGCTCGGCGGCGCCGACAGCGTCGTGGTCGGCGACCTGAGCGGGACCGACGTGACGCGGATCGACGTGGACCTGCGCGGTCCGAACGGCGGCGGCGACGGCGCGGCCGACAGCGTGACCGTGAACGGCACCAACGGGGCGGACGTGTTCGGTGCCGCGGGCGATTCCGGCGGGGTGAACGTGTTCGGCCTCCAGGCGGCGGTCAACGTGTTCTTCTCGGAGGAAGCGAACGACCGGCTGACGCTCAACGGACAGGGCGGCGACGACGTCATCAACGCCAGCTCGCTGGAGGCCGACGGGCTCCGACTGACCATGAACGGCGGCCTCGGCAACGACTTGCTGGTCGGCAGTGAGGGGAACGACCTCGTGACCGGCGGCGACGGCACCGACACCGCCCTGCTCGGCGGCGGCGACGACGTGTTCGTGTGGAACCCGGGCGACGACAACGACGTGGTCGAGGGGCAGGACGGCCGCGACGAGTTGCTGTTCAACGGCGCCAACATCGCCGAGCGAATCAACATCTCGGCCAACGGCGGTCGGGTGGTGTTCACCCGCGACGTTGCCAACGTCGTGATGGACCTGAACGACACGGAGGTCATCACGTTCAACGCGCTGGGCGGGGCCGACGCCATCACCGTCGGCGACCTGTCGGGGACGGACGTGACCGAGGTGAACCTGAACCTCGGCGGGGCGGACGGGGCGGCCGATACCGTCGTCGTCACCGGAACGAGCGGCGACGACGTGGCCCTGCTGGCCGGCGACGCGGCGGGGGTGTCGGTGATCGGGCTGGCGGCGCAGGTCAACCTGTTCGGGTTCGAGGCCGCCAACGACCGGGTGCGGGTGAACGCCCTGGCCGGCGACGACGTGGTCGAGGCGTCGAGTCTTGCAGCAGGCTCGATCCAGCTGACGGCCGACGGTGGGGACGGCGACGACGTGATCGTCGGCGGTGCCGGCAACGACGTACTGTTGGGTGGCGCCGGCGACGACGTACTGGTCGGCGGCCCCGGCGCCGACGTGCTCGACGGCGGGCTCGGCGACAACATCCTGATCCAGGACTGACGCCCCCACTCCCGCGGGGCGGCCCGACGCCGGGCCGCCCCGCTTTCCCTTTCACAGGAAGCCGGTCATGCTCCTCCGCCTGCTGGTGCTGGCGTACGGGCTCGCGGGGTACGCCCTGTTCCTGGCGACGTTCGTGTACGCGGTCGGCTTCGTCGGCGGGTTCCTCACCCCCACCCGCCTCGACGGCCCGCGCGAGGGGAGCCTCCTTGCCGCGGTCGCGACCGACCTTGGCCTGCTGGCCGTGTTCGCCGTCCAGCACAGCGGCATGGCGCGGCCGGCGTTCAAGCGGTGGCTGACGCGGTACGTCCCGGTAGCCGCCGAGCGGGCCACGTACTGCGTGCTCTCGTGCGCCGCCCTGCTGCTGATGTTCGCCCTGTGGCGACCGCTCGGCGGGGTCGTGTGGGACACGGACGGCGCCGCCCGGGTCGTGATGTACGCGGCGTTCGCGGCCGGGTGGCTGATCGTACTCTGGACGACCTTCCTGATCGACCACTTCGACCTGTTCGGTCTGCGGCAGGTCGTACTGTTCGCCCGCGGGCGGCCGTACCCGCCGGCTCGGTTCGTGACGCCGGGGCCGTACCGGTGGGTCCGCCACCCGCTGTACGTCGGCTGGCTGACCGTCTTTTGGGCCGCCCCGACCATGACCGCCGCCCACCTGTTGTTCGCGGCCGGGACCACGGCTTACATCCTGATCGCCGTCGTGCTCGAGGAGCGCGACCTGTCGGCCGCCCACCCGGAGTACGAGGCGTACCGGGCGCGGGTGCCCATGTTCGTTCCTCGCCTCCGCCGCACGCGACCGTTGATCGAGACCCGTCGCAACGAGGTGACGCCATGACGACGACGTTCGACACCGCCCGCGCCGAGGCGTTCGCCGGCAAAATGGTCGGCCACCTGAACGGCGCCGCGGTCGCGCTCATGACCTCGCTCGGCCACCGCACCGGGCTGTTCGACGCGCTCCGCGACCAACCGCCGCTTACCAGCCCGCAGCTCGCCGCGGCCGCGGGCCTGAGCGAGCGCTACGTCCGCGAGTGGCTCGGGGCCATGACCGTCGGCGGCGTCGTCGAGCACGACCCGGCTGCGAACACGTTCACCCTCCCGGCCGAGCACGCGGCGGTGCTGACCCGCGGCGCGAGCCCGACGAACCTGGCCGCGTCGATGCAGTGGGTCGGCGTGCTCGGGGCCGCCGAGGACGAGGTCGCGGCCGCGTTCCGCCACGGCCGCGGGGTGCCGTACTCGGCGTACCGTCGGTTCCACGAGGTGATGGCCGAGGAGAGCGACCAGACCACGGTGGCGGCGCTGGAGGAGCACATCGTGCCGCTCGTGCCCGGCCTCGCCGCCCGGCTCCGCGCCGGGATCGACGTGCTCGACGTGGGCTGCGGCGTCGGCCGCGCCCTGGCCCGACTCGCGGAGCTGTTCCCGGCCAGCCGGTTCGTCGGGTACGACGCTGCGGCGGAAGCGGTCGAGGCGGCCCGCCAGAACGCCCGGCAACGGGAACTGCGGAACGTCCGCTACGAAGCCCGCGACGCGGCCGAGATGTGCGACCGCGCCTCATTCGATCTGATCACGGCTTTCGACGCGATCCACGACCAGGCGGACCCGGCAGCGGTGCTGCGGAACGTCGCGACGGCGCTGCGGCCGCGCGGCGTGTTCCTGATGCAGGACATCCGCGCGTGCAGCCACGTCGGCGGGAACCACGACCTGCCGCTCGGGCCGTTCGTGTACACGGTGTCGTGTATGCACTGCATGTCAGTGTCGCTAGCGGCCGGCGGCGCGGGCCTGGGCGCGGCGTGGGGGAAGGAGTTGGCCCTGGAGATGCTCGCGGCGGCCGGCTTCGGGGACGTGCGCGTCGAGCAGCTGCCGCACGATGTGATGAACCTCTACTACGTCGCCGCCGGCGGGTAGACTGACGCGGCTGACACCCCTTGAGGTGCGACCGTGTTCACCACCCCCCGCCTGCCGTGGCTCGCCGCCGCCCTACTGCTCGCCGCCCCCGCGCACGCAGCCGGGCCGGGCCTGGTGTTCTCCGTGCGCACCTGGGAGGGCGAGTACGAGTCCCGCGACGTGCCCGGCGGCGTTGAGGCCACGCCCACGCTCGGGAGCATCCACGCCGTCCGCGCCGACGGTACCGGCCTGACGCGCGTCGTCGCCCCCGGGCCGGGGGTCGATTACCCGGTCGCGAGCCGCGACGGTCGGTGGGTGTACTACCAGGCCGGGCCACGCGGCAGGTGTCAGGTGTACCGTTGCCGGTGGGGCGGCAATGGTGCCGTCAGCCTGACTCCGCCCGACGTCCTCACCCGGAAGCTCGGCGACGCAGACCGCTTCGCCGTGAAGGAGGCGTTCGGCTTCGCCCTGTCCGCCGACGGCCGCCGGCTCGTGTTCACCGCCCACGACGGCGCCACCGGCCGCGTCGTCGTCGCGGGCGCGGACGGGTCTACGCCCGCGTTCCTGGCGCCGCACCTTGGCTACACCTACATGGCCGCGCTGAACCCCACAGGCGACCGCGTCGTCTTCTCCGGCCCGGCGCGAGGCTACCGGTTGCAACTCGCCGCGCTCCCCGCCGGCCCCCCGGTCGAACTCACCCCCGATCACGCCGAGTGCTTCGCCCCGCAGTTCACTCCCGACGGCAAAACAGTCGTGTTCGTCCGCCGTGACGGCGACGTGTACCGCGTCGGGGCCGACGGCACGGGACTGAAGCGGCTCACCGAAGGGAACCGGTACGTCGAGTTCCGCCTGTCCGCCCAGGACCGCCACGGCTCGACCGACGGCCCCGACGTGTCGCCGGACGGTAAGCGCGTCGCGTTCATCGCCCAGGCCGACGGCGTGCCGAACGTGTTCGTCGCCGACCTCGACGGCGCCAACCGTCGTCGGCTGACGACGCGGGCCGCGCCGTGCGGGCGGGTGACGTGGAGCCCGGACGGGGAGGCGGTTTCGTTCGTGTCGTTCGAGGGGAAGTACCCGCAGCTGTTCGTGGTCCCCGTGGCCGGCGGTGCGGCCCGGCAGCTGACCTCGCTCGACGGCGGAGTCAACTTCGCGCACTGGGTGCCTGAACTGCCGTGACGCGACGGGGGGCTTGCGGCGGCCCGCGCCGGCGGTCACAATCGTGGCGACTCTCCCCCCCGGGCTCCGCCATGCGTCGCCGACTCCCCGCGGCCGCCATCCTACTCCTGGTCGCCGCCCCCGCCGGGCCGTCTCAGACGCCCACCGGCGCCGACAATTTCCTCGACCTGTCGCTGCTCGTCGCCGCCGACCACCCCTGCACCTGGCCGACGTTCCCGCCGTTCCAGCTGAACCCGCACCTCCGGATCGGCCCGCGCAGCGCCTACAACTGCGACATCCTCATCATGGACGGCAACACCGGCACACAGCTGGACGTGCCGACGCACTCCGTCACGCGGCCGGACTCGGGCTTCCCGAACGCCGGCAAGTACGGCACCGTCACCACCGACAAGGTACCGGCCTGGCAGTTCGGCGGTGAGGCGTGCGTGATCGACTGCGCCGAGTTGCTCGACAGCGCCCCCGCCGGCCGCAGCGACCTCATCACCAAGACGCACGTCGCCCGGTGGGAGAAGGAGCACCGGCCGCTCGGCCCCGGCGACGTGGTCCTGTTCCGCAGCGGGTACAGCGACAAGTACTACAAGCCGCTCCCCGAGGGGCGGCGGTTCGGCGCCGACCCCGTGGCCGGCAAGGCGCCCGGGTGGCCGGGGCCGGACCCGGCCTGCGTCGAGTACCTGGCGAGCCGCGGCGTCAGGACGCTCGGCATCGATAGCACCAGCATGGGGCCGCTCGGCGACCTGGCCGAGCCGACTCACTTCGCCGGCCTGCAGCACGGCATGATCTGGACCGAGAGCGCCACCGGCCTCGGGGCGTTGCCGGCGACCGGCGCGTTCTACTGCGCGATGGGACCGAAGCACCTCGGCGACCCCTACTCGGAGGCGCGCGCGTTCGCCGTGGTCGGCCCGCTCGCCGGCAAGCTGATCGCGGCGGCGCGGAAGA
Source organism: Gemmataceae bacterium (assembly GCA_046350095.1). Taxonomy (GTDB): domain Bacteria; phylum Planctomycetota; class Planctomycetia; order Gemmatales; family Gemmataceae; genus Urbifossiella. Next base: position 2,262,885 of record JAXMBA010000002.1, on the reverse strand, counting down.
AGCACGCGGTGGATTTGTCGGTGGGCCTGGCCGACGACCTGCCGGCGACGTGGCCGGGGGCCGGTGTCGGCGACCACCGGCAGGCGTACCAGACGATCTCGTTCGGGAAGAACCCGAACACGCGCACGCCGTTCCCGATGCACATGCTCGACAGCCACGCCGGCACGCACCTGGTGCCGCCGGCCTACGCCCTGCCACCCGGCCCGTTCGACCCACAGAACTACGCCCCGGACGTCCCTCAGTGGTTGACCGAGTACGAAAGGCAACACGGCCCGCGCGGCACCAGCGACGTGACGGCCGAGAAGGTGCCGATCGGTCAGACGTGTGGCCGCGCCCGCGTCGTGGACGTGCGGCCGCTCCGGGGCAAGACCCGGCGCGACAACTGGCCGGCGTCGCCCGAGGTGACGGTCGCACACCTGAAGGCGTTCGAGAAGGACAACGGCCCGTTCGCGGCCGGCGACGTGGTGATCCTGCGGTCGGACTGGTCGGACCGGTTCTACCACCCGCTGCCGAAGGGCGAGGCGTGCCTGGCCGACCCGCTGAAGGGGAAGGCCGAGGGGTGGCCGGCGCCGGGGCCGGAGGCGGTGGCCTACCTGGAGGCCAAGGGCGTGCGCTGCGTGGCGACGGACGCCCCCACGCTCGGCGGCGTGGACCCCAGGCACGCCCTGTGGACGTACTGGGCGCTGGGCAGCCGCGGGATGGCGGGCGTGGAGTTCTTGACGAACCTGGGGGCGGTGCCGGCGGGGTCGTACTTCCTGTTCGCGGCCGGGAAGATCCGCGGCTGCCACGGCGGCCCGGGCCGCGCCATCGCACTGTACGACTGACGGGGCCGACAATGCGTGACGTGGTGCTGGTCACCGGCGGGGCCGGGTTCGTCGGCACGTGGGTGCTGCGCGAGTTGCTCGCGCGCGGGGTCGGCGCCGTGGCGCTCGACGTCGCCGCGAACCCGGACCGGTGGCGGCACGTGCTCGGCCCGCGCGCCGCCGACGTGCCGTTCGTCGCCGCCAGCCTCCTCGACCGCGACGCCCTCCGCCGCGCCTGCGACGAGCACCGCGTCACGCACTTCGTCCACCTCGCGGCCGTGCTCACCCCGACGTGCCAGGCCGACCCGTGCGCCGGCGCCGCGGTCAACGTCCTCGGCGGCGTCGCGCTGTTCGAGGAGGCGCGGCGCGTGACCGCCCGCGGCCTGTCCTACGCCAGCAGCCTGGCCGTGTTCGGGCCGCAGCCCGGCGACCCGCCGCCGTTCCTGTACGGGGCGTTCAAGAAGGCGCTGGAGCAGGTCGCCGAGCAGTACTGGCGGCACTTCGGCGTGCGGTCGCTCGGCGTGCGGCCGCACGTCGTCTACGGCCCGGCGCGCGACGGCGGGCTCACCGCCGGCCCGTCGCTCGCGGCCCGCGCGGCGGCACGCGGGGAGCCGTTCGCCGTCGGCTACACCGGCACCGCCGGTTACGACTACGTCGAGGACGTGGCTCGTGCGTTCGTCCGCGCCGCACTGGACACGCCGCCCGGCGCCGCCGTCGTGGACCTGCCGAGTGAGCCGGCCACGACGGATGAGTTTCTCGCCCTCATCCGGGCGGAAGTGCCCGGGGCCGCGCTGTCGGCCGCGGGGCCGGTGCTGGCCGTGAACCGCCCGCCGCACCCGTCGCCGATCGGGGCCGTGTTCCCCGACTGGCAGGTAACGCCGCTCGCGGACGGCGTTCGGCGCACGGTCGCGTTCTACCGGTGAGCGTCGGACTTCGCTTCCACGGGTCGGTGGCTCCGTCAGGCGCCGTGCCACACGAGGAGTTCGCCCTTGCCGGGAACCGCGGCGTCGCCGGCGAACCGGCGGTAGGTGCCGTCGGCGGGCAGCTCGACCCCCAGGGCCGCGAGGTGTTTGGCGTACAGCGGCAGGAATGGCGGGCGGTACTCGCAGGCGAACGCGAAGGTCGGCAGCAGCCGCACGGGCTTCAGGCTGATGATGGTGCCGCGCTGCATCCACGCCCCGGTGCGCAGCTCGGCGCCGCTCATCAGCACGATGGTGCCGCCCTTCATCTGCAAGCCCGCGAAGTCGCGCACCGGGCCGCCGACCGCGATCAGCCCGCGCTTCATGCGCATCCCGAGCTCGATCCCGGCCGCGCCGTCGACCACGATCGACCCGCCGCTCATGCCGGACATGCTGCCGCGGTACGCCGAGCCCAGCTGGCCGCCGGCGTTGCCGCGGATTCGGATCGTGCCGCCGACCATCTCGCCACCGACCCAGTCGGAAGCGTTGCCCGTCACCTCGATGCTGCCGCCGGTCATGTAGGAGCCGAGGTGCATCCCGGCGTGGCCGACGATGCGGATTTGGCCGCGGGTCATGCCGCGGCCCACCCACTTCACCTTCCTCAGGTCGCCGCGCAGTTCGACCTCGTCGGAGCCGTCGCCCTCGACGTCGAACAGCTCGTCGAGCCGCAGGGTGCGCTTGCCGAGCATCACCGGCAGCGAACGCACGCCGGCGTGCGGCAGCGGCGCGAGGGTGTCCGGCGTGAGGCATTCCGCCTCGATCGGCACCGCGGTCGGCTCTTTCAGCGTGAGCGTCAGCATGGTGGTGCGTCGGCGTACGGTCACGAGGGCGGGGCCACCACTTCCAACCCGTGGACGCGCTCCGCGGCCACCGGGTAGTTTTCGAACGACATCGTGTAGTGCTGCTGGAACAGCGGGCGGAGGTAGTCCTCGACCGCCTCGTCGTACCGCGGCTTCACGGCGAACTGCCGCCCCTCGGGCGAGTGACGTAGCTCGCCCTCCTCGACCACCACCTCGCCGCCCTTGATGACGTACCGCGGGTGGGCGAACATCTGGGCCACGTCCGCGTTGTGGTTGTAGATCGCCACGTCCGCGTCCGCTCCGATGCCAAGGTGGCCCTTGTGCGGCAGCCCCAGTGCCCGCGCCGGGCCGGCCGAGGTGATGATTGCAATGTCGCTCAGCGTGTATTCGCGCGTCAGCTCCGGCAGCACCATGCGGACCCGCGTCGCGTCGGGGAACGCCTTCAGTTGCTCCTTGCGGAAATCGGCGCTCATCAGCAGTTGCACGATCTCGGGGTAGCGCCAGAACGTCGCCCCGTTGGGGTGGTCGGTCGTCAGGCTGATCCGCCACGGGTCGTCGATGAGCAGGAGCAGTTCCAGCCCGACGGCCCACTGCACGGCGTTGACGACGTTCTTTTCCTTGTAGACGTAGGGTACGACGCCGCAGCCCGTCTCGTTCTCCACGTCCAGGTTCGCCCACTTGCGGCCGGTGAGTTGGTAGAGCAGGTGCTGCCACGGGCCGTCGGCGGTGACGGTGACGGTGGTGCCGAACAGGACCGCCCCGGCGTCGGTGGTGAGGTTCTTGTTCGCGTTGAAGTGCTCGGCGACCTCGGCCGCGGCGGAGCGCATGGTGTACCAGTCGTCGCCGCCGTAGGCGTGGTACTGGAGGTGCGCCAGGTGCGCCCGGCGGCCCTCCAGCACCTTCATCGTCTCGATGGTGGTGCTGGCGTTGCCGGGGGCGCCGAGGTTGTTGCAGTGGAGGTGGACCGGGTGCGGCAGGTTCAGGTCGTCGGCAATGCGGGCGAGGGCGGCGACGATTTTCGCGGGCGTGACCTTCTTGTAGCCGGGGACCACGTCGGAGAGGCCCTTGCAGTCCTTACCCCACTTCCAGCCGGCGACGCCGCCGGGGTTCACGGCCTTGATGCCGTACGCCTTCGCGGCCCAGATTTGCCACGCCGCCACGTCGCGGGCGCGCTCGTACTCGTCGTTCTCCAGCAGGTCGAGGATGAGTTCGTTGTTCGCCATCAGGACGCAGCAGGTCTTGTCGATGATGGGCGTGTCGCGGAGTTCCTCGTGGGTGTGCTTGGCCGAGAGGATCGGGACGGCGGCCTCGTTGGCGGTGGTCCAGCCCATGCCGGCGTAGACGTAGCCGGTGGCGAACGTGGTGGGCGTGGTGCCGACGATGCCGGCGCGGGTGTGCGGGGTGTGGAAGATCGGCGTGGCCTTGCGGTGCTGCTCGGGGATGAGCCCGCGGGCGAAGTTGAGCGCCGCCCCGCCGATGTGCGTGTGAACGTCCACGCCGCCGGGGAAGACGATCATGCCGGTGGCGTCGATGGTGCGCCCGGCCTGCGCCGGGTCGTCGGCGACGACCTTGCCGCCGGCGATGCAGAGGTCGCGCACCTCGCCGTTGACGCCGTTGGCGGGGTCGTACACCGTGCCGCCGCGGATGCGAAGCATGAGCTTGTCGTTTCCGTTCACGATGTCTGAAGAGTCTTCATCCACTCCCGGCGAGCCGCCTCGCAGTTCTCGCAGTAGCCGCCCGGGACGGACTCCTCACGCTCGAACGCCTCGCCCCAGATTCTCGCATTGGGGAATCGGTACGATTCCCCGCTGTACACCGTTTCTCTCAACAGGAAGTTGGCAGGCACGCGGTACGGAATCAGCCGGCGATGGTGCAGGCCGCAGTGCGGGATGCCGTTGAGTTCGTAGCCGTGCGGAGTGCTTCCACACTTGGGACAAAACCCGTTCTCGTAACGGTGGCAGACGGTATGTGAACTACACGGGCACCAGCACACGCAGGAAGGCGAACCCTGGTCCGAGTTCTCGTCTTCGATCTCGAACGAATGCGGCCGGTGGCCGCAGCTCGGGCAACCCGGCACCTCGGAATCGAGCCAGAGATAGCGGCGGCCGCAATCGGTACGGCACTTGGCCCAGACTACGACTTGCCCGAACCGGAGGGTGCGTTGGTGACACCCCGGGCAGGGTAGTTCTGCTGACGAGGTATCGTGGTCGTTGATGAATAGCACCATCCCGGCGGAGACAGACTCGACGTAGCGACGACGCAACCGGTTGGTCGTTTCTTCCTCGACTTCCAAACAGTGGGCGGCAATTTCCTCCACTGTGCTGTTTGTCCAAAGACGGCGGCGCTCCTCCTCGGTGAGTTGAAAGTGTTCTTCGCCAAGCCGGCCGGAGTGGACATCGTAAATGGGGAACCACCACGACCAGCAGTGACGCCCCCACCGGGCGTTATTGGTGGAAAAACCGCAGCGGCATGTCCCCCGAACGATCTTCACGCTTGTTCACCATCGGATAGTAGTCACGCCGTCTGCGGCGCGGCGGTTGGCACCGGCCACCACGGCGCCTTCTTCTGCACCGCGGCGATGATGCGGCGCACCACCTCCTCGTCGGTCGGGTACGGCGACGTCAGCGGCGGCCGCAGCGGCAGCGGGATCTCGTCCATCCGGTACACCGTGCCGCCGGCACTGATGCCGGTCGCGGCCGTCGTGATGTGGACGCGCGACAGCTTGCTCGTGTGCGTCACCTTCGGGTCGAGCACGATCGTCGGCGTCCGCCGCAGGTGCTCGATCGCCGGCTGCGGCATCGTCGCCCCGGGGTCGGCGCCGAGCACCAGCGTCGCGTCCACGTCGCCGCGGACGAGCAGGTCGATGGTCGAGTACTCGCCGGGGTTGAACCGCGGGTAGCCGCGGGTCAGGCTGATGCCGAACGGGTACGCCGTGGTGTACCGCATCACCACGTCGGCCCCGGTCACGTTGCCGTGCCCGCGCATCGGCATCGCCACGAACTTCGTGAACGCGTTCAGCTCCGCCGCCAGGGTCAGCGCCGCGGCGCTGTTCATGTGCTTGCCGCGGGTCATCGACAGGCCCATGCCGAAGAACAGCACGCCGAACTTCGACGCCTTCATGCGGTCCACGAGGTTCTGCAACTGCTCCAGCGTCAGGCCCGTCTCGGCGACGGCCGCCGGTTCCACCCGCTGGCCCTTCACCAGCGCCCGCAGGATGGTCAGCACCTCGAAGTCCTTGCTCGGCCGCACCTGCAGGAAGATGTCGGCGGCCTTGGCGCTGGGCGTCTCGCGGATGTCCACGAGCACCATCGTGCGGTCCTTGCGGCCGCGCGGGATGAACTTCCCCTTCGGGGTGAGGGTGTAGCGCGTGAAGTGCCGCGGGTGGCACTCGGCCGGGTTGCCGCCCCAGTAGATGATGAGGTCGGCCCGGTTCTTCACTTCGCCCAGCGTGCAAGCCACCTTCCCGCCCAACTGGGCGGCCACCTCTGTGGGACCGTGTCAGAGTGACGTATGGCTGTCGATGACCGCGCCGACGAGCTCGGCGAGCCGGACCGCCTCGCGGGTGGTTTCGCAAGTGACGTTGGACAGGCCGTAGACCAGCGGCATGTCGGCGGCGTGGAGGAACTCGGCGGCGGCCTCGACCGCCTCGTTCACGGTCGCCTCGCGCCCGTCGATCAGGGCGTCGGGGTAGTGCCGCTCGGCGGTGTGGTTCTTGAACCACGCCTCGCCGAGGATGCAGGCCCGCTTGGTCTCGACGATCCGCTCGGCGTCGGCGTGCAGCTCGATGTCGTCGCAGACGCACCCGCAGAAGGTGCAGACCGCGTTCTTCGTCACCGTCAGTTCCATCGCGTCACCCGGGAGAGTCGGCGGCGTGCGGCTACGAGTTTGGCGGGCCGTCCGGACCGGACGGCGGGACGACGAAGCTTCACCCCAGCACCTGCCCGCGGCAGCTGCCGCGGACGCGGCGCGGCATGAACCGCCCCGGCTCGATCTGCTCCCACGCCGGAAGCTCGGCCTCCGCCGGCTGGTTCGCGGCCTGCTCTTGCACGTCGGTGTCGTCGTTCATGGCGCCCCCACGACGTCCACGTCCACGTCCCAGCCCTTCGAGGTGGGCATGCCCGTGCCGTCGGTGTCCCCACCCATCAGCAGGCAAGTCGGCGGGCCGTACGGCACGAACAGCAGCCCCCGCGGCACGTTGCCGTCCTTGACGAGGAACGTCGTCTCGCCGGTCTCGGTCCGCACTCGAATCGTGGCGCCGGCGGCGGCGCCCAACTCCGTCATGTCGTCGGCGTGCATCGTCAGCGTGTTGACGATGGCGTCGTACGCGGCCCCGTCCTTGCCGACGTTGATCTGCACTCCCTGCTTGTTGGTGCGGATCGGGACCAGGACGAACCGCATCGACGCGCCTCGCGGGCCGGGAATTGCCAGCATAAGCGGTTGCGGCCGGCGAGGCAAAGGAATACACGATTCCGTACCTCCCTCCGGAGCGCCCCGCCCGTGCTCACCGTCAACGGCGTCGAGATCGAGGACACGTTCGCCGAGGCGTTCCCAATGACCGCGGCGCGGGTCGTGGTCACGGCCGCGTCGGCGGCGTGGGCGCGCACCGCCGGGCTGGCCGCCACCGGGTACGCCGCCAGCGTCATCGGCTGCGACGCCGAGGCGGCCGTCGAGCGCGAGCTGTCGGCGGACGAAACCCCCGACGGCCGGCCCGGGGTGGCGCTCCTCTTCTTCGGCTTCAGCCGCGACGCACTGCAGAAGGCCGTGGTGAACCGCGTGGCCCAGTGCGTGCTGACGTGCGCCACCACGGCGTGTTTCAACGGACTGGCCGGCGACCCGGGCCGGTCGATCAAGGTGGGCGGGGCGTTGCGCTACTTCGGCGACGGGTGGCAGATCAGCAAGCTGCTCGACGGCAAGCGCTACTGGCGGATGCCGACGATGGACGGCGAGTTCCTGTGCGAGGAGTCGTTCGGCACGGTGAAGGGCGTCGGCGGCGGCAACTTCCTCATCCTCGGCTACTCGCAGTCGGTGGCGCTGGCGGCGGCCGAGGCGGCGGTCGCGGCGGTGCGGGCGGTGCCGGGCATCATCCTGCCGTTCCCCGGCGGCGTCGTCCGCAGCGGCAGCAAGGTCGGCAGCAAGTACAAGGCGCTGAAGGCGAGCACGAACGACGCCTACTGCCCGACGCTCCGCGGCTCGGTGGCGTCGGCGCTGCCCGAGGGCGTGAACGCCGTTTACGAGTTGGTCTTCGACGGGCTCGACCTGCCGACCGTGGAGGCGGCGACCCGCGCCGGCGTGCGAGCCGCGTGCCTCCCGGGGGTGGTGCGCATCACCGCCGGCAACTACGGCGGCAAGCTCGGCCCGCACCACATCCACCTGCACCGGCTGCTCGATGACACCCGATGAGTTCCGCGCCCACGGCCACCGGCTGATCGACTGGCTCGCCGACTATCGGGCCGGCGTCGCCGCGCGGCCCGTGATCGCCCAGACCGAACCCGGGCAGGTGAAGGCCGCGCTGCCGCCGGCGCCGCCCGCCGAGCCGGAACCGTTCGACGCCGTCCTCGCCGACCTCGACCGCGTCGTGATGCCCGGCGTCACGCACTGGCAGCACCCGCGCTTCTTCGGCTACTTCCCCTCGAACGCCGCGCTCGCCAGCGTGCTCGGCGACCTCGTCAGCACCGGCCTCGGCGTCATCGGGCTGAACTGGCAGGCCAGCCCCGCGCTGACCGAACTCGAAGAAGTGGTCTGCGGCTGGATGCGCCAGGCGCTCGGCCTGTCGGAGGAGTGGAGCGGCGTCATCCAGGACACCGCCTCGACCGGCAGCCTGCTGGCGCTGCTGTGCGCCCGCGAGCGAACCACGAACTTCTCCCTCGCCCGCGGCGGCTTGCAGGCCGAACCCAAACCGCTCACCGTGTACGTCTCGGCCCAGAGTCACAGCTCGGTGGAGAAGGCGGCACTGCTGGCGGGGTTCGGCCGGGAGAACGTCCGCGCCGTGCCGCACGACGACGCCTTCGCCCTGCGGCCGGACGCCCTCGCCGAGATGGTGGCCGCCGACGCCGCGGCCGGTAAGCTCCCGTGTGCCGTGGTCGCCACGACCGGCACGACCGCGTCCACGGCACTCGACCCGATCGCCGGGATTGCCGAGGTCGCGGCCCGGCACAAGCTCTGGCTCCACGTCGACGCCGCGATGGCCGGTTCGGCGATGATCCTCCCCGAGTGCCGCTGGATGTGGGACGGCGTCGAGCGCGCCGACACGGTGTTGCTGAACCCGCACAAGTGGCTCGGCGCGGTCTTCGACTGCTCGCTGTTCTACACCCGCGACCCGGACCACCTCGTCCGCGTGATGTCCACCAACCCCAGCTACCTCCGCACGGCCGCCGACGGCAAGGTGACGAACTACCGCGACTGGGGCATTCCCCTCGGCCGCCGCTTCCGGGCGCTGAAGCTGTGGTTCCTCCTCCGCTCGGAAGGCGTGAGCGGCTTGCAGGCGAGGCTGCGCCGCGACCTGGACAACGCGCGGTGGCTCGCCGAGCAGGTCCGGGCGACGCCGCACTGGCGCGTGGCCGCTCCGGTGCCGCTGCAAACGGTCTGCGTCGTCCACGAGCCCCCGGGTATGACCGGCGAGGCACTCGACGCCCACACCCGCGCGTGGGCCGAGCGCGTCAACCGCTCGGGCCGGGCGTACCTCACGCCGGCGACGCTCGGCGGCCGCTGGGTGGTGCGCGTCTCCGTCGGTGCGGAGCAGACCACGCGCGGGGACGTGGACGCGCTGTGGGCGGTCGTTCGGGGCGCGGCGGAGGGCGACGCCGCGCCCGCCTAGCCGCGGTCAACCGACGGCCACGCCGCCCGTGAAGGCCTCCTCGAACGCGAAGAAACTACTCCGCACGGTGTTGCTCGTCCCGTCGATGATCTGCACTCGCGGGGCGACCCGACCCACGGCCCCGATCAGGATGGCGATGATCCCGTCGCCCAGCCGGATGGCCGCCGGCGCGGCCGGGATGCCGACCGCGAACGGGACGAAGTTGTCCTGCTCGATGTAGGGCAGCAGCGCGGCCACGTTCCCGGCCGGCGGGCCGAAAACCCGCACCCGCCCGCCCACGCTCGCCACGATCTCCGGCCGGCTCGACGCCGGGTCGAAGTTCCCCACCCCGACCAGCACCCCGGAACGGTCGTCGGGCGGCCCGGCGAAGAAGCTCTGCAACTCGGCCCCGGTCGCCCCGGAGAACACCTTCACGTGCGGCGCCCCGCCCGGCCCCGCGCCGACCACCACGTCCGCGGCCCCGTCGCCGTCGACGTCGCCGGCGCGGACCGAGACGCCGCCGGTGAAGTCCGGGGCGAACGCGAAGAAGCTACGCGCTTGGCCGCCGGTCCGCCCGTCGAACACCTTCACGTGCGGCCCCGCGCCGGCCCCCGCGCCGACCACCACGTCGGCGACCCCGTCGCCCGTCACGTCCCCGGCGCCGACGAACACGCCGCCGGTGAACCCGACCGCGAACGCGAAGAAGCTCTGGAGCTCGTCGCCGGTCGTGCCGTCGAACACCTTCACGTGCGGCCCCGCACCCGGCCCGGCGCCGACCACCACGTCCTCGACCCCGTCGCCGGTCACGTCCGCGGTAGCGACCGTCGCCCCGCCGGCGAACGCGCCGAACGGGGCGAGCGTGAACAACTCCGCGCCGTCCGGCGTGAACACCTTCACCCGCACCGGCGTGCCCGGCCCGGTGGCGACGGCGAAGCGGTCGCCGTTCGGCTCGACCGTCAGGGTGAACGCCTGCGTCGCGTCGGGGCCGACGCCGGTGGCGGCGGTGATCGTCAGCGGGAAGGTGCCGCTCTCGGTCGGCGTGCCGCTCAGCACGCCGGCGGGGGAGAGCGTCACGCCGGCCGGCAGTACCCCGGCGGTAACCGTGAACGTGGCGGCCGGCGCGCCGGCGGCCGTGACGGTGAACGTGCCTGCTACGGCCTGCGTGAACGTCGTCGCCGCGCTGCTCGTGACGAGCGGGTTGACGGCCTCGACGGCGGCGAACGCCACCGGCCCGCGGTCGCCGAACGTGAACGCACCGGACACGCCGTTCGCGTCGGTCGCCGTCGTCAGGTTCGGCGTCGCCGACCCGGCTGTCGGCACGGACAGCGTGTCGGCCCCGGCGCCGCCGTCGACGCGGGTCGCGATCCCCGCTGGTGGGCCGTTGACTGTGAACGAGTCGGCTCCGGCGAAACCGTTCAACTGGACGGCGGTCAGGTCGGCGACGCCGGCGAGGGCGTTCACCGTGAACGAGTCGGCGCCGCCGACGCCGTTCACGACCAGCGTCTCGACGGTGCCGATGTCGAGCGAGAACGGGCCGGCCGAGGTGCGGTCGAAGTCCACGCGGGTGCCGTTCGCCCCGACCGCGAACACGTCGTTGCCGGTCACGTTCCCGTTCACCGCCGCCGTGTCGTTCCCCGGCCCGCCGTCCATCACGTCCGACCCGTCGCCGTTGCTCCACACAAACACGTCGTCGTTCGCCCCGCCGACGAAGGTGTCCGCCCCCGGCCCACCGACGAGTACGTCGGTCCCGCCCAGCCCGCTCAGTGTGTTCGCCGCGAAGCTGCCGACCAGGCCGTCGGCGGCCGACCCGCCGACGACGTTTTCGATGTTCGCGACACCGCCCGTCGCGGTCGCAGTGCCGGCGACGAGGTTGACGTTCCCATTCGTGAATACCTGCCCGCGGATCAGCGTGTTCGCGGCGGCGGTGCCGACTGTCAGGTACGTCTGACCGCCGAGGAACGCGGCCTCGTCGGCCGCCGCGAGCGGCACGCCCGTGAGCGTCAACGTGAACCCGGTCCCGACCGGGACGAGGGCGCCGAGGGCGAGCAGGTCGATCAACTGCGTGCCGTTCACCCCGACCCCGCCGCGGTGGAGGCGGATTCCGGTCACGGTCGCCGAGTCGAGGTCGGTCACGGTCAGGGTGAGGTCAAACGTCTTGCTGATCACGCTGTAGTTCGAGATCGCAGCCGTCCCGGCCGAGGGCGAGGTCTGGGGCGGGTTCGCCTGCCCGCCATCCAGCGCGGCGGTGAGGCCGGTCGTGCCGAGGCCGAGGTTCACGGCGACCGGGCTGGTGAAGGCCGAGTAGTCGAGCGTGTCCACGCCCGCCCCGGCGTCGAGCGTTCCGCCGTTCAAGGTGGCGCCGGCGGCCATGACGACGGTGTCGTTCCCGCCGCCGGTGTTCAGGCTGGTCGAAACTCCCGTCCCGCTGGTGGTTACGGTCGTGTCGTTCGCCCCGTCCTCCCGGCGGACGGCGCCGGCGGTGACGGTGTACGTGTCGCCGTCGTCGTCACCGGCGTCGTTCACCACCACGGCCGTGGTCCCGCCGTTCCCGGTCACGGTGACCGGCTGCCCGGCGAACCCGTCCAGGCTGCCGGCGGCAGACCCGATGGTGACGGTGTCGCTGCCGCCGGTGTTGACAACGTTCCGCGGCTCGACCCCGTTGGCGATCCCGAGCACACTGATGAGGTTGACCGTGTCGGAGCCGGTGCCGGTGCGGAGGGTGATGCCGCCGCCGAACGCCGGGCCGGCGAACGAGACGTTGATCCCGGTCGCGGTGACGCCGTTGCTCGCGAAGGTGTACGTCGTACCGGTGGTGCTGAGGCCGTCTTCGATGACGACGCTGGCGTCCCCGGCCCCGGACTTCGTGAAGTGGAACTGGGCGGCGAGTGCGCGGGCAGCCGTCAACGGTAGACCGGACGAGACTTGCCCGCCGATCTGGAGAGTGTCCGGCCCGCCGCCGGTCGTGAGGTTGACGACGCTGGCGGCGTCCGCGGCCAGGGTCTGGTCGCCGGCGACGGTCGAATCGAAGTCGAACTCGCTGGCGAAGCCGGCATCGACCAGCCCGCGGTTGTGGATCAACAGGCCGCCGCTCTGGCCGAAGACGACGATATCGCCGCTCGCGCCCGAGCTGTTCCCGACGAACGTGGCGGTCGTGCCGCTCAGGGTGGCGGTGTAGGCCGGGGTGGTGCGGTCTTCGAGGGGCTCGACCCGGAGGGTCGTGCGGGCCGTGCGGGTCATGGCGGACTCCGGTGCGGAGAGGGTGTCACCCACCCAGAACGCGGGCCGGCCCGCGAGTCTGACACGAAACTCGCCGGAACCCGAAACGCCTCCGGTCAGGGCGCCTCACACACGACCCGGAACCCGATCGAACTCCGCCCGGCCTGCGGCAGGAAGGCGGCCCGGGAGCCGTAGTGCGTCCGCAGGCCGGCGTAGGAGTCGCCGCACGTCAGGCGGATGCCGGCAACGTGGGGCGTGGCGTTCTCGAAGTCGAACGTGCGGCCGGCGGGCACGACGCCGAACCAGTCGCGGCACCACTCCTCCACCCGCCCGCCGGTGCAGACGCCCCACGGATTCATCCGCCCCGCGGACGTCGCCGTCGGCCGCATCGGGCGGGCGGCCAGCTGCGGCTGGGGGTACCCGGGGGCGAACGGCGCCCGGTCCGGGAGCTCGTCGCCGGCGTCCCCGGCCCGCACGGCCCACGTCCACTCGGCCTCGGTCGGCAGCCGGTACGGGCGCCCGTCGGCGGCCGACAGCCAGCGGCAGAAGGCGGCCGCGTCGTCCCAGCTCACCTGCGTCGCCGGGTCGGCGTCGGCCGGGTCGGCGTACCCCGGCGCCCGCCAACTGTACGCCGGGTTGCGGATCGAGCGCGTGCCGCCGCTCCGGCCGCCGGGGTCCGCCACGAACACGACGTACTCGCCGTTCCGCCGCTGTTCCACGTCGGTGACGTGCCCGGTCGCCGCGACGAACGCGGCGAACTGCCCGCGGGTCACGACCGTCGTGCCGATCCGGTACGGCCGGGTGACGACGACCCGGGCGTTCGGCGCCAGGTCGAGTTCGCCCGGCGGCACCAGCGCGAAGTCGAGTCCGGCCGGGTGCGTGCGGAACGGCGGCGCGCCCAGGAACTCGGCCCAGTCGAGTTGCAGCGCCCCGGCGGCGAGCGGTGCCATCGGCAGTGCCCCGGGCGGCGGTGCGACCCGTGGAGCCGCCACCGCGATTCCGACCGGAGCAGGCGCGGCTGCGACTGGCGTCGGGGCGGCCGGCGCCGGCGCGGGTGCCGGCGGCCGCAGCGCGACCACCAGCGCACCGGCCACGCACGCCAGCGCGCCCACGGCGAGCGGCACCTTCGACCGCGACCTCGGCGGTACGCAGAACGGCGCCAGCGCCGCGGACAGGGCCGCCATGTCGGCGAAACGCTCGGCCGGGTCCGGGGCGAGGAGCTTCCTCCAGAGCGCGGGCGGCAGGCTGCCCGGGAGTGCGCCCGGCGCCGCGAACCCACCGCCGGGCGGTTCGCCGGTGAGGAGGAACCACAGCGTCGCGCCCAGGCCGTACACGTCGGCCCGGGCGTCCACGGCGTGGGCGTTCCGCCGCTGCTCCGGGGCCATGTACCCGACCGTGCCGACGACGCGGCTCGCCGAGGTGAGGTCCGACCCGCCGGACTCGGAACTCAGTCCCGCGGCGGCGTCGGCCGTCGGGTCGGCGAGCGGGAGCGCGAGGCCGAGGTCGAGCACCTTCACCACGCCGCCGGCCGTGCGGATCAGGTTCGACGGCTTCACGTCGCGGTGGACGAGCCCGGACGCGTGGGCGTAGCCGAGCCCGGCGGCGGCCTGCCGGACCAGGTCGCACGCCTCCGCCACCGGCCGCGGGCCGTCCCGCCGCACGAGTGCCGACAACGTCAGCCCCTCGACGTATTCCATGACCAGGAACGGCACCCCGTCGGCGTCGCCGGCGTCGGTCGCCTGGACGACGTGCGGGTGGGCCAGCCGCCCGACGGCCTTCATCTCGCGGGCGAACCGGGCGGCCGCGTCCGGGTCGCCCCACCGCCGCCCGGTCAGCACCTTCACCGCCACCACCTTGTCGAGCCGGGCGTGGACGGCGCGGAACACCGTCCCCATGCCGCCGCGCCCCACCACCTCGACGAGCCGGTAGTCGCGGAGCGCGTCGCCGGGCGCGGGGAGCCGCGGCCGGGCTGGGTTCAGCCCCGCCGCCCGGGCGACCGCCCGCCGGTACGCGCTGTGGTCCGGTTCGGGGTCGGACGCGTCCGCCAGCGGGCCGACGGCCACGGCCAGCCGGGCGAGCCGGTCCACGCACCCGAGGCAGACCCCGAGGTGGGCGGCGATGGCGTCGAGTTCGGCCTCGGGCACGCCGCCGCGGTCGAAGGCGCGGAGGCGGTCGTCGGGCGGGCAGGGGGTCATGGCGGGGCCGCGGGCCGGGGCAGGGCGTCACCCGGGTACAACGCCGGGGTCTGACACGAATCGTCGTCGCCGGCCCGGGCGGACGCAAGCCCGCGGGCCGTGCCGGGCTGGAACGGCCGGCCGCGGCGGGGTATCGTGCCGGCGTGGACCCGATTCCGCCGCCCTCGTCCGGGGGCACGTCGCCGACGCTGCTGGCCCGGCTCCGCACCGCCGACGCGGGGGCGTGGGAGCGGCTCGTTCACCTGTACAGCCCGCTCGTGTTCGGCTGGTGCCGCCGCACCGGGCTGCCGGCCGAGGACGCGGCCGACGTGATGCAGGACGTATGGGCCGCCGTCGCCATTGCCGTCCCCCGGTTCGACGCCGCTGGCCCGGGGGCCACGTTCCGCGGGTGGCTGTACACGGTGACCCGGAGCAAGCTCGCCGACCACCACCGCCGGCAGGCGGTCCGCCCGCTGGCCGAGGGTGGCAGTACCGCCCGCGACCGGTGGGCCGATCTGCCCGAGGCCGAGCCCGACGACTCCCTCGCCGACCCCGCGACGGGCACCGCCGGCGTGATGCGGCGGGCGCTGGAACTGCTCCGCGGGGACGTGGAGCCGGCGACGTTCCGGGCGTTCTGGGCGACCGCCGTCGAGGGCCGCCCGGCGGCCGAGGTGGCGGCCGAGCTGGGGGTGACGGCGGCCGTCGTGTACCAGGCCAAGTCGCGGCTGCTGCGCCGCCTCCGGCTCGAATTCGAAGGGCTCCTCACCCCCGACGTGACGCCCTGATGCGGCGAGGAACGCCAACCGGCGGCCGTCGGCCGCGCGGTGAAGCGCGACCGGCGGCCGCCGGGGCGGAGGTGTCGGATTCCGGCGCATCGCGCCCGCCGGGCCGTGCCTGTCGGCCGTGGGGATTACAGGTTTTGCACCTGCTGCCGGTCGCCCGGACGACCAGCTCCCCCCGGCGCCCCATGACGGGGACAGACCGCGCGGCCGCGGTTGGGGACTCACGGGCCGGGTGTGTTGCCGCCCCATTAACGCTGCCGTGGTCTCGGGCCACGTGAGCGGGGGCAGGTCCACACCGGGCACCTCAACCGCACTATACGGAACGGACGTTCAGTAGTCAAGGCCGATCCGACCGGTGCTGTCATGCCGGCCGAACGATTGAGCCCGGAGGGCGACGGCGTCTAGCCCCGGGTGCAACCCGGGGCTAGACGCCGTCGCCCTCCGGGCTCAAGACCCGAGCCGGCGGCGAAACGGCGACCTTCCCTCGTTCCACCATGGTACGAGGGGAACGAGGGGAAAGTAGTTACTTCCGCCGCCGGTGTTGGACCACAGGGTTTCTGAACCACCGGAACAGATCAACCACACTCCGTTCTCCGAAGTTGATTGCAGTCCGGCCCTCATTCGCTTCCCTCACCAACCCGTCGATCGACTCGATCGCTTCAGCGAACGCGGCCTTGTCCTGGTAGCCGGCGTCGAAGATCAGTTTGGCAAACTCGTATCGCGCGTCTTGGAATGCATCCATTGCATCATGCATCTTCCCGAGCGCGCCTCGAACCTGTGCTTCGTCTAGCGGTGTTGGCTTGGGCGTCTGCTGCTTGGGCATGGCGGCTCCTCGCGGGTCGCATTTAGGGATCAGGGTAGCAGCATGTCAGATCGCTACATGTTGAAGTGCCCGCGAATCACTCCGGTTTGTGTCGAGTCACACTCGTAGAAGGATGCGTATCTAGCTGTAAAGGGACAGGGATTGCTCGTGCTCCAGGGAGTCTGCCACTCGACGGGAACAACCCACTCTGTTCCGTACCACGCTGGACGAAGTTGCATGGGGGCTACCTGAGAACACGGCCCTTTGGCCTTGCCGACCGCGATAATTCCAGGGTGACCAGATCGTTGATTGGCGAACATGAAAACCAGATCCCCAGCAGTCACACGCTGCATCTCCGACAGCCAGGCAGTGCGGTGAGGAACATTCGCAGGATGTTCCCAGATGGCAGCGCAATCGTGCTGCAGCATCAAGTCTTCCAGGTACATGCCGTTGGCGCCCCTGCGAGGCCGGTTGGTATGGCATACGAAGCAGAGCATTTCACAGCCTCGGCAAGCTGTCTCGATCTTCACCGCAGCGTCCGCGACGATCAAGCCAAATCCCGAGCAAAGACCCGCTGGCCCCGCCCCGCCCGTCCGTGATAAACTCATCTCACCCGCCGGGCCGGTGGCCCGCTCCGCACTGGATCGACCCTTGGCGCTGCCGTCCGTCCTCCTGCCCCTCCGCCGACCCGGCTCCTGGGCCGCGCTCCTCGCGCTGGCGTGGGCCGTCGCCCCTAGCGGCAGCGCCGACGACGCCCCGCCTGCCGACCCCGGCTTCGACCGCGACGTGAAGCCGGTCCTCGCCCGCTACTGCGTCCGCTGCCACAAGGACGGCAAGGCCGAGTCCGGCGTCCGCCTCGACAACCTCGCGGCGACTCCCGGCGAAGCGCACTTCAAGCTGTGGGAGCACGTCGCGAAGCAGCTCGCCGACGGCACCATGCCGCCGGAGGGGGCCGCGCAGCCGACCCCTGACGAGCGGAAGCGCGCCGCCGACTGGATGGCAAAATCGCTCGCTGCCGCCCGTGCCCGGCCGGGGCCGAAGAACGGCCTCACCCGCCGGCTCACCGTCGCGCAGTACCGCAACACCCTCCGCGAACTCCTCCGCCTCGACGACGAACTCGCCGACCGCCTCCCGCCCGACGCCGTCTCGAAGGACGGGTTCGTCAACAACAAGGACACGCTCCAGCTGTCGCCCCTGCTGCTGGAGGCGTACTTCGAGGTCGCCGAGGCCGCGCTCGACCGCTGCGTCGTGGACCCGGCCGCGAAGCCGACCATCCAGACCTTCCGCGTCGATCTGGGGCGCGGCGCCAACCCCGCCCCCATCAAGGACAACCTCGTCCTCGGCGCCGACAGTCTGCTCCTCAACAACAGCGACTGGACGGTGACGGAGCTGGCGCCGGACAAGGGGTTCGCGTACACGCCGTTCCGGATGCGGACGAAATACCGCTTCATCGAGGGGTATCAGGGGAACGACACGGTCCGCGGCTGGCGCGATTATGACAGCATCTACCACGCCGTGTTCGCGTGCATGCGCGGCACCCGCGGCTACCCGAAGGGCCACGCCTACGACGCCGTCCCGCAGGGGCTCCTGCTGCGGCCGGCGATTCCGAGCTCCGAGGTGTTCGGGGCCGAAAGCACCTACGGGCCGCGGGCGAACTTCCGCATCGCCCTGCGCGAGCTGCCCGACCACGGCCGCTTCCGCGTCACCGTCACCGCCGCGAAGTACGACGACGGCCTCCTCCTCGACCCCGGCGCGAAGGCGGCCGAGGGGGCGGTCGTGCTGCGCGAGGCGAAGGGGAGCCTCACCGTCCCCGCGGCCGGCGTCTACCAGGTGGACGTGACCGGCAGCAAGGCCGGCGACCTGACGCTGACGCTCGGCGGCCGCGAGTTCACGGGGGCGCTGAAGCAGGCGGCGTTCGTGGTGGTCCGCCTCCCCGCCGGGCCGCTGGCCGTCGAGGCGAAGCTGACCGGCGGCGCGAAGGTCGAGCGCGTGGCGCTCACGCCGCTGCCCGAGGGGGGCGAGCTGGCGAAGCGGTTCGCGGCGTTCGAGGCGCGGTCGCCGCGGGTGGGCGTTCACCTCGGCTTCCGCCGCGACTGCGGCAGCACCCTGGCGCCGGTCGGGGTGCCGCAGACGGTCAGTGACACCGGGCTGTCACGGTTCGTGTTCGAGGGGGCGATCCGCAACTACCCGAGCCCGGACGTGGAGAAGGACAACGTCAACTACCTGGCGGGCGTCCGCGAAATCGGCGTGCGGAGCGAGTACACCGACGGCCGCGACATGCCGCGGCTGCTGGTGAAGTCGGTCGAGTTCGAGGGGCCGCTGTACGAGACCTGGCCGCCGCGCGAGCACAAGGCCGTCTTCACCGACGCCGACGGCCGCAAGCTCATCCGCGACTTCGCCGCCCGCGCCTACCGCCGGCCGGTCACGGCCGCGGAAGAGGCGACGCTGGTGGGCGTGTTCGAGAAGTCGATCGCCAGCGGCCGCGGGTTCCGCGACAGCGTGAAGGACGCGCTGCTGGTGGCGCTCACGTCGCCGCAGTTCCTGTTCCTGGTGGAGACGAGCGCGACACCCGCCGCCGAGCCGCTCGACGGGTACGAGCTGGCGTCGAAGCTGTCGTTTTTCCTGTGGAACGGCCCGCCCGACGACACGACGCTGAAGCTCGCCGCGAGCGGGGAATTGCGTGGCAAGCTCGACGCCGAGGTGGCGCGGCTGGTCGCCGACGCGCGGTTCGGGCGGTTCGTGAACGAGTTCGCGGCGCAGTGGCTGGCGCTCGACAAGTTCCAGGTGCTGGAGCCGGACCGGCGGCGCTTCCCGCTGCTGACTCGCGACACTCGGACGGAACTGCGTCGCGAGCCGGCCGAGTTCCTGCGGCACCTGTTCCGCCACAACCTGCCGGCCCGCGACCTGATCGCGTCCGATTACGTGCTGGTGAACGAGGTCGTGGCCGGGTATTACGGACTGGGCGACCGAGTCGAGAGCGGGTTCGAGTTCGTGCCGGTGAAGCACGGCCGGCGCGAGCTGGGCGGCGTGCTGACGCAGCCGGCGGTGCTGGCGGGCCTGTCCGACGGCCGCGAGCCGAACCCGGTGAAGCGCGGGGCGTGGCTGGCGCGCCGCATCGTGGCCGAGCCGCCCGACGACCCACCGCCGAACGTGCCGGCGCTGCAGGACGACACCAAGAAGCTGTCGCTGCGCGAGCGGCTGGAAAAACACCGCAACGCCCCGGGGTGCGCCGGCTGCCACGCGAAGATCGACCCGTGGGGGCTGCCGTTCGAGGAGTACGACGCCGGCGGGAAGTGGCGCGCGGGCGCGAAGGACACGCGCAGCACGCTGCCGGACAAGACGGTGGTGACGGGCTTCGCCGACCTGCGCCGTTATTTGGCTGAGGATCGCGCGGATCAGGTGTCGTTCAGCGTGCTGAAGCACCTGGCGACCTACGCCGTCGGCCGGACGCTGAGCTACAGCGAGCTGGACTGGCTGCGCCGCGAGGGGCTGAAGCTGAAGCCGACCGGCTACCGGATGCGTGATATGATTGGGCTCGTCGTGACGAGCCCGGCGTTTTTGGAGAAGTGAGGGAGTGGCCGTCGCTCGACGGAGATCGGCATGGAACTCACCGAGGTACTTCGACTCACGGACTTCGAGTTGTACCGTGCGTTCATCGCGTACCTTGAGAACAGGATTGGCGAGGAAGCAGGGGTCGATCAACTACGTGCATGGGAGGCGCTCCCCGATCTGCTCAAACAGTTTCACGCGGTCGTCGGGCTCGACTCCCAGGTGTTCAACGGCGGCTTCACACAATACCTCCGGGTCTACGCCGGTTACTCACCATTTATCGCCTCAGCCATCCGCGGACTTGACATGGTTGGTTGTCCGGCTCACGCTGAACTGGCCCGTGAAGCGGTCGCGATCTATGTCCACTACCTCCCCAACCTCCAGCCCCTGATGGAGGAGTTTCGGATTCCTCCCCGCCCGAAGGTAGACGAAACGGACATCACAGAACGGTTTCGTGAGGCAGGTGACCTCCAGAAGATCCTTGTAGCCTGGGTAGATGCGAACCGTGAGGCCATCCGAAGCACGGCTTGAATGCCCTGGGCTCGGCCGCGAAATGAGCAGAGGCTTGTCCACGCGAACGGAATGATCCTCGGCACACACGAGATCCCGCCCATGCCCGCGCTGAAACTCGACCGCCGTGCCTTCCTCCGCGGGGCCGGCGGCGCCGCGCTCGCGCTGCCCGTCCTCGACGCGATGGGGGCAGAAGCCACGGCGACGCCGCCGAAGCGGTTCTGCGCACTTTACACGGCCAACGGCATGTCGCTGCCGCGGGCCGAGCACGGCCTCGACGAGTGGAGCTGGTTCCCGCGCGCCGAGAAGGACGGCAAGTTCGTCTTCGGCAAGTCGACCGAGCCGCTGGCGCCGTTCCGCGACAAGCTCAGCTTCCTTGGCGGGCTGCACCACCCGAGCGGGCCGAAGGCCGACCCGCACGTCTGCTCCGACATGTGGCTCACCGGCGCCCCGCTCCACGAGCCGAAGCCCGGCACCTACAACTCCGTCGGCCTCGACCAGGTCGTCGCGCTGCACACCCGCCAACACTGCCGGCAGCCGTCGCTCGTGCTGTCGATCGACGCCGGCACCGGCTTCCTGTCGCGGACCGGCACCATCTCGTACAGCGTCGAGGGCCGGCCGATCCCCGCCGAGAACAACCCGCGCCGCGTCTTCGACCGCCTGTTCCGCGGCGACCGCGCCTCGCTGGCGGCGCAGCGCACGGAGTTGCAGCGCCGCATCAAGCTCGTGGACGCGGTGGCCGAGAACGCCCGCGCCCTCGGCCGGCAGCTCGGGCAGTCCGACCGCGAGCGGATGGACCAGTACCTCACGTCCCTGAGCGAGGTCGAGGCGCGGCTGATCGCCGCCGAGCGCTGGGCCGACGTGCCGCTCAAGAAGCAGGACAGCAGCCACCTGAACCTGGCCGCGAACAACGAGGGCGAGCCGGCCGAGTATTATCGCAACATGTTCGACCTGATCGCGCTGGCGTTCGACGCCGACATCACACGGTCGGTGGCGTTCATGCTGAACCGCGAGGACGGGATGGGCATCAGCGACACGTTCCCGCTGAAGCTGGGGCTGTCGCAGACACACCACTCGCTGTCGCACGCCGGCGACAAGGCGGGGCAGCTGGCGTTCGCGCGGTACGACCTGTTCCTGAGCCAGCAGGTGGCGCACTTCCTCCGCCGGCTGACGGAGTACCGCGACCGCACCGGACCGGTGCTGGACAACACGATCGTGCTGTTCGGCAGCGGCGCTAGCACGACGCACAACCCGCGCAACCTGCCGACACTGGTCGCTGGCGGCACGGCGATGGGGTTGCGGCACGGCACGTACTGGCGCGGCACCGACGCGCGGATGTCGAACGCGTACCTCAGCATCCTGCGGGCGATGGGCATCAACGTGGAGTCGTTCGCCGACAGCACGGGCACGCTGACGGGCTCGATCTTCGGATAGCGAACCGTGGGGCACGATTTCAACGTGCCTCCGTACGCGTCACGGGTGCCTACGCACGGCACGTTAAAAACGTGCCCCACGAATCTACGACAGCCACCCCGGCAGCGCCGCGGCCTGCTTCACCCACGCGGCGAACTGCTTCTCGTCGAGCACGTCGCCCTCGCGGATGTCGAGGTAGCGCGTGTTCGGGTCCTTGCTGCCGACCGGCGGCACGGGCCGCAGCTCGGCGCCGCGGAAGAACGACACCTTCACGTACTTCGTGAAGCAGTGCCAGCCGAGGAACCAGCCGTTCCCCTCGACGCCGTAGAACGGCGAGTTCCACTTCACCGCCTTCCGCACGCCGGGCACCGCCCTCTCGATCAGCGCGTCGAGGCGCTTCCCGAGGTCGCTCTTCCAGCCGGGCATCGCCGCGATGTACGCCTGCACCGGCGCGTCGCCGTCGGCCTTGGCGATCTGCGGGTTCCCGCCCGACAGCAGCTTCACCGCCGCGGCCTTCTTCGCGGGCGCGGCGTTCTGCGCCGCCGCGGCCTTCACCAGCGCCCGAAACGCGGCCGCGTCCACCGTCTCTCCCTCGCCGATGTCGATGGCGCGGCGGGTGTTCCCCTCCAGGCTGGAGTTGAAGAGCGTCTTCGGGTCGGGGAGTGCGGCCCCGCGGGCGAACGTCAACTTCACGACGGCCTTGTACGCCTCGCCGGTGCAGACGATGCCGCCGAGCGACCACACGGGGTTGTTCCACTTCCACTCCTCGACCACGTCGGGGAGGGCGTCGCGGATCAGCTTGCGCATGCGGGCCAGCGTCTCGCCGCGCCAGCCGCCCAGCTCGCGGACGCGCTCGTCGATCAGCCCGGACGCCGTGCCCGCGGCCGTCGGCTTCCCCTTCGCCATCGCTCGCCCCCTGCTGATTTGGTGGGATGGTACGACCCGACCCGGCGCCCGAACAAGCTCGGTTGCGTGGTCTGCGGCCCGCGGCCCATTGACGCCGCCGGCGCCCTCGGGACAATACGCCCTGTCCGACTCCCACCGAGGTTCCCCTCATGCTCCGCCGCCTCCTCCCCGCCCTGCTCGGGCTCGGCGTCGTCGCCGCGTCCGCCGTCGCCCCCGCCCAGGACAAGAAGGACGCGCCCAAGAAGCGCGAGCGCATCGCCATCGCCGAGCCGACCAAAGCCGCGGCCGACCCCGACTTCGCCGTCCAGGGCGAGTACGTCGGCCAACTCCCGAGCGGGATGAAGGTCGCCGCGCAGGTCATCGCCAAGGGGCTCGGCGAGTTCACGATCAAGGCCTACCACGGCGGCCTGCCGGGGGACGGCGCCGACATGAAGGACGTGCTCGTCGGCACCGCCGTCACCAAGGACGGCAAGGTGACCGCGAGCCTGAAGCACGGGGCCGAGTCCTCGACGGCCGAGATCGGCGGCGGCGAGATGAAGGTGAGCGCCGGCGGGAGCACGTTCGCGCTCAAGAAGGTGGAGCGGAAGTCGCCGACGCTCGGGGCCAAGGCGCCGGCCGGGGCGGCGGTGCTGTTCGGCGCCGCCGGCGACGAGAAGAACTGGAACGGCGGCAAGCTCGTGAAGCTGACCGACGGCGACTACCTCGACGTGGGCGTGACGAGCAAGCAGGCGTTCGGCGCGTTCAAGGCGCACGTCGAGTTCCGCCTGCCGTGGATGCCGAACAGCGGCGGCCAGGGCCGCGGCAACAGCGGCGTCTACCTCCAGAACCGCTACGAGTTGCAGGTGCTCGACAGCTTCGGCCTGAGCGGCGAGAACAACGAATGCGGCGGCATCTACACCCAGCACAAGCCGCGGGTGAACATGTGCCTGCCGCCGCTCGTGTGGCAGACCTACGACATCGACTTCACGCCGGCCGTGTTCGGCGAGGACGGGAAGAAGACGGCGAACGCCCGCGCCACGATCCGCCACAACGGCGTGGTGATCCACGACGACATCGCGTTCCCGAAGGAGTGCCCGGGCGGCCAGCCGGAGCGGGCGGCGCCGGGCGTGTTCCAGTTCCAGAACCACGGCGACCCGGTGGTGTACCGCAACGTGTGGGTCGTCGAAGGGAAGTGACCGCGTCCGCTGCTCGGGGCTTGCCGCTTGCGGCTTAGCGTCGCCCAACGCGAAGCCGCAAGCGGCGAACGCCCGACCCATTCCCCTCTCTCCCGGTGGCCCCATGTCTCGCCTGCTCGCTCTCGCGGCACTCTTCGTCGCCGCCGGCCCGGCCGCGGCGCAGGAGAAGCTGAACGTCCTGTTCGTCGTCTCCGACGACCTCACCAACACCGCCCTCGGCTGCTACCAGGGCCGCGCGAAGACGCCGAACATCGACAAGCTCGCGGCGAAGGGCGTGCGGTTCGACCGGGCCTACTGCCAGTTCCCGCTCTGCAACCCGAGCCGCGCCAGCCTCCTCACCGGGCTGCGGCCCGACACGCTCCGCGTCTACGAGAACGCCACGCAGTTCCGCCGCAACGTGCCCGACGCGCAGACGCTGCCGCAGACGTTCCGCCGGGCCGGCTACTACGTGGCCCGCGTCGGCAAGCTGTACCACTACGGCGTCCCGGGGCAGATCGGCACCGACGGCCTCGACGACCCGCCGAGCTGGGAGCGCGTCATCAACCCGCGCGGCTTCGACAAGGACGACGAGGACGCGAACCGCATCTTCACCCTCACGCCGAACGCCAAGGGTTCGGCCCGGTTCGGCGGCACCCTCAGCTGGCTCGCGTCCGCCGGCGGCGACGAGGCGCACACCGACGGCATGACGGCCACCGAAATTACGAAGCTGATGGAGGCGAACCGGGACCGGCCGTTCTTCCTGGCGTGCGGCTTCTTCCGCCCGCACACGCCCTACGTCGCCCCGCGGGCCTACTTCGACCACTACCCCGCGGCCGACATCCGGCTGGCGACTGTACCCGAAGGGCACCGCGCCGCGGGGCCGGCGCCGGCGTTCGGCAGCGCCAAGCCGGAGCAAGAACGGATGACCGACGCCCAGCGCCGCGAGGCGATCCAGGCCTACCTGGCGTCGGTGGCGTTCATGGACGCGCAGGTCGGGCGGGTGCTGGCGGCGCTGGACCGGCTCGGGCTGGCGAACCGGACGATCGTGGTGTTCCTGAGCGACCACGGCTACCACCTCGGCGAGCACGGCCTCTGGCAGAAGATGAGCCTGTTCGAGAACAGCGCCCGGGTGCCGCTGGTGATCCACGACCCGCGGGCTAAGGGGAACGGCAAGGCGTGCGCCCGCACGGTCGAGCTGACGGACCTGCACGCGACGCTGGCCGAGGCGTGCGGGCTGACGTCGCCGCGGACCGACGGCGCGAGCCTGCGCCCGCTGCTGGAGAACCCCGCTGCGGCGTGGGAGCGGCCGGCGGTCACGCAGGTGAGCCGCGGCACCCCCACGACGACGGGCGAGGTGACGGGGAAGAACCCGTTCTTCATGGGCCGGAGCGTGCGGACGGAGCGATACCGGTACACGACGTGGGACGACGGCAAGCGCGGCGAGCAGCTGTTCGACTACGAGACGGACCCGGGCGAGCTGCGGAACTTGGCGGCGGACCCGGCGAGCGCGGACACGGTGCGGCGGATGAGGGCGCTGCTGCCGGCGGCGAAGAAGTGAATGGAGTCCGTCGCCCGCGGCGGTGCACCGCGGTACACCGCCGCGGGCGACGGATCGATTACTCGAACGCGGTATCACCGAGCCCCACGTTGGCCCGCAGATCGGTGTAGCTGTGCATCTCGACCAGCTCGCCGACGGTGGTACCGGGCCGCGGTGCGTCGTAGGCCTCCCACCGCACCGGCAGCTTCGTCTGCGGGTCCACGTACACCAGCATCCGGTACGCGTACCGGTTCGCGTGCGGGCGGCGGGCCAGAATCTCGTACCGCGTCACCGTCTTGCCGGCGAACTGGAACTCGCCCGGGTGAACTTCCAGGGTGTTGTTCATCGCCTTCTCCGTCGCCGCCACCTTCGCAACCCGGTCGATCACGGCGCCGACGCCGTACCCGGTCACCGGGTGGAGGCCGTCCAGCTTCGCCTTCGGGTCGTCCTGGCCGACCAGCAGGAACCGGTCCACTCCCTTCGCGCCGGCCGGCCGCACCTTCACCTGTTCCAGCCGCTTGCCGGTGGCGAACGTCGCCGACGCGCCGGCCACCTCCGCCGGCCGGGCGAAGCGGACCGACACGCTGTACGGGCTGGCCCGGTACTTGAGTTCGGCCACCTGCTCCGCGCCGAGGTTGCCGTTCACGCGCTCCTGGCGGGTGAACGTGCAGGCGTAGTCGCGCAGCGCCGCGTGTGCCGACTTCGCCTCCGCGACCATCGCCCCCAGCGGGTCGGCGGCGCGGAGCGGGTCCGCAGCCTTCACGCCGGGCGCGGGCGCCGGCGGCTGGGCGGCCGCGCCGCCGACTGCCGCCCCGAGCGCTGCCGTCGCCATTAGCTTCCGCCACGTGCGCATCCGTCCTCCGGCCGTTCGGCGAGGGTGAAGATGGGGCGGCTAATACCGACTCCCCGGCGGCGCGAGAAGAGGAGTTTTCTCGTCCCGGGCCGCGGGCGCGAGCCGGACCGCAATGTTCCCGGGCGGACACCGGTGTCGGTTTCACACCCCGGGGCGATAGGATACCCCCACCCCCCGGAGCCACTCATGGACGCCGACGACGCCCCGCCGCCGATCGACCCCGCCGCCTTCGACCGCCTCCGCGCCGCCCTCGCCGCCGCCGGCCCCGCCGCCGCCGCCGACTCCTTGATCGCCGAACTCCGCGCCGCCGGCGACCTCAACGGCCTCTTCTACGCGCTGCTCCTGAAGAAGCGCGTCGAACTCGGCGTGTCGCCGTTCCCCACCGGCCCCGCCACCGAGCTGCCGGCGCACACCCACGAGCCCTACGAGGACGCCATCCGCGCCGCCGCCCGCGAGGTGGGCCGGCTCGCGCTCGACCGCGGCGACCTCACCAAGGCCTGGCAGTTCTACCGGCTCATCAACGAGCCCGAGCCGGTGAAGCTCGCCATCGAGACCTTCGACCCCGGCCCCGAGGCGGACATCTACCCGGTGATCGAGATCGCGTGGCAGCAGGGGCTGTACCCGAAGAAGGGGTTCGACCTGATCCTCGACCGGCACGGCGTCTGTTCGGCGATCACCACCGTCAGCGGCTCCGAGCTGAACCAGAACCCCGACCTGCGCGACTACTGCGTCGGCCGGCTGACCCGCGCCCTGCACGCGCAGCTCGCCGACCGGCTCCGCGCCGACCTGGCCGGCCGCGGCACCCCGGCCCGCGACGGCGCGAGCGTCCGCGAGATGGTCGAGGGCCACCCCGAGCTGTTCGGCGACGACGCCTACCACATCGACACGTCGCACCTGTCGAGCGTGTGCCAGATGGCCCTGTACCTGCCGCCGGGTGAGGAGAACGCCCTGGCCCGCGAGTTGTGTGCGTACGGCGAGCGGCTGTCGCCGAACCTCCGCGGCGGCGGCGGCGACGCGCCGTTCGAGGACGGCTACGCCGACTACCGCGCGTACCTCGACACCGTGGCGGGGGTCGACGTCGAGGCGAACCTGGCGCGGTTCCGCGAGAAGGCGAAGCGCGAGAGCGACGTGGGCGCGAGCTACGCGGCACAGATCTACGTGAACCTGCTGGTGAAGATCGGCCGGCTGCCGGAGGCGCTGGCGGCGGCGCGCGAGTTCCTGGCGAACGAGGACGAGCGCGGGCTGATCTGCCCGAGCGCGTCGGAGCTGGCCCGGCGGCTGAACGACTACGGCGCCCTCGCCGACGCCGCAAAGGCCCGGCACGACGCGGTGCAGTTCCTCGCCGGCCTCATCGCCGGGTCCGGCGTCTACCCGCCGGTGGTGGGATGAGCCTCGCCAACGTCCGCGTCGTGCTGGTGCGGCCGCACTACGCCGGGAACCTCGGCTCGGTCGCCCGGGTGATGCGGAACTTCGGCCTCGCCGACCTCGTCCTCGTCGCCCCGTTCGCGCGCCCCACCGACCTGGAGGCGCGCCGCCTCGCCACCCACGGACTCCCCGTCCTCGACGCCGCGCGCATCGTGCCCGACCTCGGCGACGCCCTCGCCGACTGCTCCCTCACTCTCGCCACGTCGTCGCTCACGGCCGGCGTCGCGCGCCGCGGCATGATCGGGCCCGCCGCCGACTTGATGCCGAAGCTGCTGGCGGCGGCGGCGGCCGGGCCCGTCGGCCTGGTGTTCGGGCCGGAGCCGCACGGGCTGTCGAACGACGAGATCGGCCGCTGCCACGGGCTCGTTCACGTCCCGGTCGATCCCGAGTTCTCGTCGCTGAACCTGGCGCAGGCGGTGGCGATCTGCTGCTACGAGTTGCGGAAGGCGTTCTCGGCCGCGGCGGCGGCGGCGAACCCGGCCGACACGCACGCGCCGAAGGTGGCAAGCCACGCCGAGCAGGAGAGGATGTTCGAGCACCTGCGTGAGGCGTTCACCGCGGTCGGCTTCCTGTTCGGCGGCCGGGCCGACTCGCTGATGCACGCGGTGCGGCAGTTCCTCGGCCGGGCCAACCCGACGCCGCAGGAGGTAAAGCTGATGCACGGCCTCGCGCGCCAGCTGCTCTACGCTGCGGGAAAGACGCCGCACCGCGGCGAGCCCGAGTCCTGACGCGACACCCACGCCCGGGGCGCGCCCGCTACTTCTTTCGCAGGATGGCTTCGGCCCGCTCGACGGCCGACTTCGCCGCCGCCCGGACGGCCGAGTCGCCGCTGTTCTGCGCGGCGTCGCGGAGTGCCTCCATCGCCGTCGTGCTCGCCACCCGCTCGTCGGCGAGCACGTCGGTCGCGGCGATGCGGACGTTCTGCTCGTACTGCTCGCCCAGGAGCGGCACCGCGGCCCGCTCGGCGACCCCGCCGCCGATCGTCGTCAGCGCCTTGCGGGCGGCCGTCGCTTCGAGGCACGGCCGCTGCTGCATCCGCGTCACCACCGCCGCCGCGACGCGGTCGGTCGGCCACTTCGGCAGCAGCTGCAGCGCCATCATGCGGGCGTCCGGGTTGTCCGAGCGGACGGCCGCCAGGCAGCGGTCGCGGGCCTCGTCGGACGCCCCCCAGCGGGCGAACGCCGGCAGCGCCTCCACCCGCACCTCGGCGTCCGGGTGGTCGCACAGCGCCTTCGTCTCGGCGCGGAGTTCGTTGCGGTCCTTCGCCTCGGCCGAGTACACGGCGTCGGTCGTCGCCAGCTCCCGGAGCAGCTTGACCAGCACCGGGTAGTTGCGGTTGTCGCGGTGGTACCGCAGCTGGTCCACCTTCCGCCGCGCGGCCACGTCCACGTCCGGCGCCGCGGCGATCGCGCCGCCGTCGGCGCCGACCATGTTCCGGGTGTGCGGCCGGACGGCGCCCGAGAAGTAAGCCGCGGCGGCGACGGCCGCCCCGGTGGCGACGAACCGCAGCGGCCGGAGGCGCGCGTACTTCCACTGGCCGAGGTAGAGCAGCGTCAGCGGCGGTACCGCGGCCAGTACGCCGCGCACCCAGTCGCGCTTCGCCGTCAGCCACACGATCCACGCGTAGCCGACGAGCACCTCCCCGGCGCCGACCCACAGCGCTACGGCGGCAAAGTCGCGCGGCGTGAACAGGGTGAGGGCGAGCAACCCGACGGCGACGCCGGTGGCGAGCAGCCACACGGCGGTGGAGAGGTGGAGGTCGCGGCGCGGCTTCGGCGGCGGCTTCATCCGCGACGCCAGGGCCGCCGATAGCAGCATGACCACGTCCTGCTGCGTGCGGCTGCCGACGACGACGGTCTCGCCCGGGGCGGGCCGGGGAGGGGCGGGCGTGGCACCGACGAGGCGCGGCCGCGGCGAGCCCTGCGAGGTCGTCTCCCAGTCGGGTCGCGGGTGCCGCCCGGACGCGGACACCTGCGGGGCGAAGGGTTGCACCCCGGCCGCCCGTTGCCGCGTCGCGACGGCCGCGGGGGCGGGGTCGGGCATGACGCTGGCGCGGCGCGGCAGCGCCCGCGGCGGAGGCGTCGGGAAGCGCGTCCGTTCCGGCGGCGGCGGCGTGGGGGTCGGTTCGGGCTGCTGCGGGACCGTCGAGACAACAACGGGCGGCGGCGGTTCGGGCGGCGTCGACTCCGGCGGCGGGGCCGGCACCACCACGGACGCGGGGGCCGGGAGTGGGAGTTCAGGGTCGGACTGCCCGAGGAGCGTGTTCAGGGCCGACGACATGCCCGGCGGCCCGGCCACGTCTAGGTCGAAGATGCCCGAGTGCGGCTGCTCCACGGGCGCGAGCAGATCGCCAGCCACGAGCGCGCCGAACACGTCGTTATCGGCTTCGGCAGCGGGTACGAGCGGCGGCGGGGAGGGCTCGGCGGCGGGCGGCGGCGTCCGGATGACGACCGTGGGTGAGGCCAGGAGCGGCTCGCCCCGGTCGTTCAGCCACTCGGCCTTATCCCCCGGAATGGTCAGGGGTTGTGAGCATTTGGAGCAGACGGTGGTCTTACCCGCGCGGACTTCCGGCGCCGACAGGAGCTTGGTGCAGTGCGGGCAGCGGTACCGGAACATCGCGGTCTCCGGGCGTGACAGGCGGCTACTGGTCATCGGCCGCCCGGACGGTCGCTCCTCAGCGAAGGTTAGTTCACGCCGTCGGTTAGAACCGATGCAGCCTACCGAAAACCTCCAAACCGCGTCAACGCCCGCCGGCGGCACCGGACCCAGCACGGGTGCCACAGAGTCAGCGACCGCTCAATCGTTCGGCCAACTGGTTGAGGGCCGCCTCGGAACCCGCCAGGTCCACGGCCCAGGCGTCGCGGAAGACGGTGATCTCGTCGGCCCCGCGCCGGAAACGGGTCAGGCCGAGGCCGAGCGGCGAATCGTGCCAGTTGTCGTCGGCCACCCAGCCGAGTTCGCCCAGCAGCGCCTGAAGCCGGTCGATGGCGTCGTGGTCGTCGGACGCGCAAACGTCGATCCGCGTCACTCCCATTCAATCGTCGCCGGAGGCTTGCTGCTGATGTCGTACACCACGCGGTTCACGCCCTTCACCCGGTTGATGATCCCCGTCGCCACCCGCGCCAGCAGGTCCTCGGGCAGCCGGGACCAGTCGGCGGTCATGAAGTCGTCGGTCTGCACGCAGCGGATCGCCACCGTGTTCTCGTAGGTGCGGCCGTCGCCCATCACGCCCACCGACTGCACCGGCAGCAGCACCGCGAACGCCTGCGAGGTCTTGCGGTACCAGCCGCTCTTGTGCAGTTCGTCGAGGAAGATGGTGTCCGCCTTCCGCAGCGTCGCCAGCTTCGCCTCCGTCACTTCTCCCAGGCAGCGAACCGCGAGCCCGGGGCCGGGGAAGGGGTGCCGCCACACCACCTCGTCGGGCAGGCCCAGGTCGCTGCCGAGGCGGCGCACCTCGTCCTTGAACAGGTCGCGGAGTGGCTCGATCAGTTCGAAGCCCAACTCCGCCGGCAGGCCGCCGACGTTGTGGTGGAGCTTGATCGTCGCCGCCGGGCCGTCCTTCGACCCGCCGCTCTCGATCACGTCGGGGTAGAGCGTGCCCTGCGCCAGGAAGTGCGCGTCCGGGATGCTCTTGGCTTCTTGCTTGAACACGTCGATGAACACGCGGCCGATGATCTTCCGCTTCTCCTGCGGGTCGGTGACGCCCTTCAGTTCGGTGAGGAAACGCTCGCGGGCGTCCACGGCGTGGAGGTCGGCCTTGAACCAGTCGCGGAACGTGTGCTTCACCACCTCCGTCTCGCCCTCGCGCATCAGGCCGTTGTCCACGTAGATGCACGCCACCTGCGGGCCGATCGCCTTCAGCAGCAGGGCCGCGCACACGCTCGAATCGACGCCGCCGCTCAGCCCGCAGATGACGCGCTTGTTGCCGACGCGGGCGCGGACCTCCTCGACGGTGCGGTCGATGAACGTCTGCATCTTCCACAGCCCGCGGCAGCCGCAGGCGTCGATGAGGAAGTTCCGCAGCACCAACCCGCCGTGCACCGTGTGGCTGACCTCGGGGTGGAACTGGATGCCGTAGACCGGCCGCGTCCGGTGCCGCACGGCGGCGTAGGGGCAGGTGTCGGTGGCGGCGAGCGGGACGAAGTCGGCTTCCGCGAGGTTCTGCACCTGGTCGCCGTGGCTCATCCACACCGTGGACTCGGCGGGGAAGCCGCGGAACAGCGTGTCGGCGTCGGACACGGTGAGCGTGGCGCGGCCGTACTCGCGGGACTCGGCCCCGCCCACGGTGGCCCCGAGGGCGCGGCAGGCGAGCTGCATCCCGTAGCAGATGCCGAGTACGGGAATGCCGAGGTCGAAGATGCCGGGGTCGATCTGCGGGGCGCCGGGCTCGTACACGCTGGCGGGGCCGCCGCTGAGGATGACGCCCCTGGGGTTCAGCTCGCGGACGCGGGCGGCGGTGATGTCGTGGCGGACGACCTGGCAGAAGACGTTTAGCTCGCGCACGCGGCGGGCGATGAGCTGCCCGAACTGGGAGCCGAAGTCGAGGACCAGGACGAGTTCGTCGGCGGGGTCGGTCGGCATGGGTTCCGGGGGGCTCGGGCGAAGTTGGTTTGGGGCGGCTCGTTCAACGGCTGAGATGTGCCGCGATCATCTCGGCAATCTCGGTCTGGCCCCACAGCCGGGCGAAGGAGACCGCGTCCGTGTCCTTCATGATCTCACCTGTGTACCGCACTGTCGCGTCGATCCCACGGTCGAGGAGCAGCCGAACCACACCCGAATGACCGCCGTGGACAGCGGCGAACAGCGGGTTGACGTGCGGTTCGTAAGTCTCCATCACTGCGCCGGTGTTTAGGAGAGACTCGATCGTTCGCGTGTGCCCCTCACTCGCCGCGTCGTGGAGAGGGGTCGCGCCTGCTATCCCGCCCCGCGCGTTTACGTCGGCCCCGCGCTGGACGAGCCACTCCACCAGTTCGACCTGATCGCGTGCGGCCGCCACGTGCATCCAGGTTCCGAACACGGTCATCGTGTGGAGCTGACTCAAGTCTGCTTCGATCAGCGCCTTCGCGGTCACACAATCCCCGGCCTTGATCGCCTCGCGGATGCGCTTCTGATACGCCAGTGCCTCGGTCACGGCGGGCACCTCCGGAGTTATTCCTTCTTCCCGAGTTCGGTCGCCCGCCGGGTCGCGGCCTCGACGGCGTCCATCAGCGCGGCGCGGACGCCGGCGCGCTCCAGCGCGTGGAGGCCGGCGATCGTCGTGCCGCCGGGGCTCGCCACCGCGTCCTTCAGCGCGCCGGGGTGGCGGCCGGTGTCCAGCACCATCTTTGCGGCGCCGAGCACCGTCTGCGCGGCGAGCTTCTGCGCCACGTCCCGCGGCAGGCCGGCCTTCACGCCGCCGTCGGCCAGCGCCTCGATCATCACGTACACGTAAGCCGGGCCGCTGCCGCTCAGGCCCGTCACGGCGTCGAGCTGAGCCTCGCTCACCCGCACCGCCACGCCCACGGCGCCGAACAGCTTGCCGACCACTTCCGCGTCCGGGCCGTCGTCGCGGGTGGCGTAGCCGCTGGCGCTGGCGCCGACCAGGCACGGCGTGTTCGGCATCACCCGCACGACCCGCACCGCCTCACCCAGGCCGGTCGATAACTGCGCCAGCGTCACCCCGGCGGCGATCGAGATCACAAGGTGCCGCGGCTGCAACGCGGGCCGAATTTCGGCGAGCACGCCGGCGACGTACTGCGGCTTCACCGCGAGAACCAGGACGTCGCAGGCCGTGACGTGGGAGTTGAGCGCCACGGCCTCGATGCCGGTGGCCTTCGAGAACGCGGCCCGCGCTTCGGGGGAGGGGTCGGCGGCGCGGCAGCTCGGCAGGTCGAGGAGGCCGGCCGCGGCCCACCCGCCGGCGAGGGCGGTGGCCATCTGCCCGGCCCCGAGGAACCCGACCGCGAACGGACCGTCCATCGCGCCTCACCCGCGAGGGGAAAACGCCATTGTACCACTTCCGGCTGCGGAAACACTGGCACCGTACCCCCGGCACGGGTATATCTGGCGTGAACCTCCCGCCGCACCGGACCCATCATGTCCCACCCCGCCACCACCCGCACCGGCTGGGCCAGCCTCCGCGACCTGAACGGCTACCAGTGGTTCGTGTTCATCGTCTGCTGCCTGGCTTGGGACATGGACTGCATGGACCAGCAACTGTTCGCCCTCGCCCGCCGGCCGGCGATGGTCGAACTCGTCCCCAGGGTGTCGGCCGACGACCCGCGGGTGGCGGCGCTCAAGACCGACCTCGAACGTAAGGCGACCGAGCAGGGGAAGAAGGCGCCGACGACCGAAGACGCCCGGACGGCCGTCCACGACGCGGACATCGGCAGCGCCGCCGGGTGGGCGACGACGTGGTTCCTGGTCGGGTGGGCGGTCGGCGGCATCGGCTTCGGCATCCTCGGCGACCGGTGGGGTCGCGTGAAAACCCTGATGGCCACCATCCTCCTGTACGCCCTGTTCACCGGGCTGAGTTCGCTGTCGCAGTCGGTCTGGGACTTCCACGCCTACCGGCTCCTGACCGGGCTGGGCGTCGGCGGTGTGTTCGCGGCCGCGGTGACGCTGCTCGCCGAGACCATGCCCGACCACGCCCGGCCGTTCGTCATCGGGCTGTTCCAGGCGTCGTCGGTGCTCGGCAACTGCAGCGCCGCACTCCTGAGCATCGGGTTCGGCAAGATGGTCCTCGACGGCACGTTCGACGGGCAGACCTGGTTCGGCTTCCCGCTGAGCCCGTGGCGGCTCATGTTCCTCGTCGGCATCATCCCGGGGCTCCTGGTCGTCGTCATCCAGGCGCGGCTGAAGGAACCCGAGAAGTGGACGCAGGCGATGGCCGCCGGCGGCGTGAAGAAGGCCGGGTCGTATTCGGAACTGCTCGGCGACAAGCGGTGGCGGGCGAACGCCGTGTTCGGCCTCATCCTGGCCCTGTCCGGCGTCATCGGCCTGTGGGGGATCGGGTTCTTCTCCTACGACCTGCAGCAGTACGTGTTCAAGCCGGTGTACGCCGCCGAGGCCGACGCCCTGGTTCAGTCCGGCGAGCTCGAAGCCGCCCGGCGCGGCGCCTACATCCAGTGGCAGACGACGCTGTGGGCCGGGCTCACGTCGCTGCTGCAGAACACCGGGGCGTTCTTCGGGATGCTCACGTTCAGCTACATTGCATTCCGGTCGGGCCGGCGGCCGGCGTTCGCGGTGGCGTTCGTGATCGCCGCCGCCAGCACGGCCCTGGTGTTCGGTGTGCTCAGCGAGCGGTGGCACATCTTCGTGCTGATCCCGCTGATGGGCTTCTGCCTGCTGTCGCTGTTCGGCGGGTACGCGATCTACTTCCCGGAACTGTTCCCGACCCGGCTGCGGAGCACCGGCACGAGCTTCTGCTACAACGTCGGCCGGCTGCTGTCGGCGCCGGGGCCGGCGATGTTGGGGTTCCTCACCAGCACGGTGTTCGCCAGCTACCCGGCCCCGCTGCCACTCCGCTACGCGGGGATGGCCATGTGCAGCATCTTCGCGCTGGGGCTGTGCGTGCTGCCGTTCCTCCCCGAGACGAAGGACCGCCCGCTGCCCGAGTGACGCGACGGTTCCATCCGTCCGCCGACCCCCTTGACTCGCACCCCGCGTCGGTGACAATCGCCCCCAGACCGACCGGTGCCACGGAGGCGGCGATGCAGTACGTCACGGGCCTTCTCCTCCTCACCGCCCCGGCTGTCGCGGCCCAACCCCCCGCGACGCCGGCAACACCCGCGCCGGCCGTTCGCCTCGTCGTCCCGGCGTCGGGGACGCTCGTCGTGCCGACGACGCCCACCCCGCTCCCCCCGCTCCGGGGCCCGTTCCGCGCCCGCGCCGCCACGGTGATGACCCACGTCGTCACCGACATGACGGTGCAGATGTTCGAGGCGATCCCGAAGGCCGTCGCCGAGTCGGTGAAGCGCGGCGACTTCCGGGTCGAGTTCGGCTCGTCGGTCACACCGCCCGCGCCGCCCGCACCCGAAGCCGCGACCCCGGCGCCGAACCAGCCGGTCCGCGGCCTGCTCCGCCGGCTCGCCGCGCCGCGCCCTTGACGCCGCCGCCCGGCGCCGGCATACGGCCGGGTCATGCGCCTCGTGCCCGTCCTCGCCGCGGTCCTCGCCCTCCTCCCCGCCGCCGGCTGCGCCAACCACCCGCTCGGCGCCGTCGAGAACCGCATCGTTTTCTTCCCGCACCCGTACCCCCTCGGGGACTGGACTCCCGACCCGCGCGTGCGCGATGTTTTCATCGACTCCGCGGACGGCGTCCGCCTCCACGGCTGGCTCGCCGAACCCGACAGCGGCCCGCCGCGTGAAGTCGTGCTGTTCTGCCACGGCAACGGTCGCAACGTGACAACCCGCCGGCACGTGCTGAGCCTGTTCCGCGATCGGATGGGCTGCACCGTCCTTGTGTTCGACTACCGCGGCTACGGCAAGAGCACCGGCCGGCCGTCCGAGGCCGGGGTACTGGCCGACGCCCGTGCCGCCCGCCGCTGGCTCGCCGACCACGCCGGCGTACCGGAAGGCGACGTCGTGGTGGTCGGCCACTCGCTCGGCGGCGGCGTCGCGGTGGATTTGGCGGCGGCCGACGGGGCGCGGGCGCTCGTGCTGGAGGGGACATTCACGAACCTGCCGGACGTGGCCGAGGCGCACGTGCCGTACCTCCCGGTGCGGGCGGCGATGCGGGCCGGGCTGAACTCCGTCGGCAAGATTCCGGCGTACCACGGGCCGCTGCTGCAGGTCCACGGCGACGCCGACGAGGTCGTGCCGTACCGCCTCGGCCGCGAGTTGCACGCGGCGGCGAACGAGCCGAAGCGGTTCGTGACGGTGCCGGGCGGCAACCACAGCGACCTGTACACGCCGGAGTACGTGGCCGAGCTGGACCGGTTCCTCGGCGCGCTCCCGCCGCGCGCGGCGGGGGGTGTCGGCCCCCGAACCCCGGCGGCCGGCGGGGCGTCCGTCCCGTGAATTTTGGGCGCGGGTGATGGCTTCCGGCCCGAGAACCGTCTATACTCCGGGAAAGTTTGCGCCCCAGCCGTTTCCAGCGACGGACCGCGCAAGCCGCCCGCCGGGCATCGTTCCCCCCGCACCGACGCGGACGGCCGACCATGACGGGCTCCGTCGCGACGTGCCACGGTGACGGATGACCGACCGGGAACGGTCCGCCGCGCCCAACGTCCCGGGTGTCGTCACCCCGCCCCCCGTCCGCGCCGAGCGAGCCGGTCCCCCGAGCACCGACCAGCGAGACGATTCCTCGTCCATGTCGTCCACCCTGTCGCTCCGACCCCCCGGTCGTGTCACCGCCGAACCCGCCCCGCCGCGCCCCTGGCTGGCCCGCGTCCTCGTGGGCGAGTGTGAACTCCCGCCGTTCCTCCCGGTGCCGCTCCCCGCGGTCCCGCGCACCGCGGCCGACGCCGACGCCGTCTCGCGGGCGCTGGCGTGCCCCGACCTGTTCGTGCTCGACTCGCCGGACCGGGCCGCTCGCGAGCGGATCGTCGCCGACCTGGCGCGGTGCGCGGCGCTGCGCGGGGAGCGCGTCCTGGTGCTGTCGCCGGACCCGGTCGCGGCCGACCGGCTCGTCGAGCTGGTGGCGGGCGACACAGGGGTGAAGGCGGTCCGCGCCCTGGCCGACGACGAGAACCCGCACCGGCCGAGCCCCGTCGCAAACCGCCTGACCTCCGCCGCCGCCGGCCGTGGGCGCGTGGACGGGGTCCGCCGCGCCGCCGAAAACGAGCTCCGCGCCGCCGACGCCGAGCTGGCCGCGGCCGAGGCGGTGGCGGCGACCGCCGCGACTCTGAAGGCGCTGGCCGACCGCTTCGCCGCCCTCGAAGCGACGCGCGCCGAGCTGACCGCCGCCCGCGAAGCCACCCCGACCGCCGAGCCGGGAACGCCGTTCGCTGTAGACCTGGCCCGCCTCGCCGCCGAGGCCGATGCGGCCCGCCAGCCGTTGCTCGCGGAGTGGACCGCGGCGACAACTCGCCGGGCTGCTGCGGACGCGGCGCTCGCCGCGGCAAAGCAACTCCGCAGCGACGCGACCGACCCGACGAAGAAGTCGGGCTTCTTCGCCCGGCTGCTGCACAAGCCGAAGCCCCCGGCCGACCCCGCCGAACTCGACCGGATGGTGGCCGACGCCGAGGCCGCCGCGAAAGAGGCCGCCGACCGCGAGGCGGCGGCACAGGCCGACGTGGAGGCCGCCGACCGCCGCCACGCGGCCGAGGTCGAGAAGCGGACCGCGGCGGAAGCGGTGGCCCGACGGCCCGAGTTCGACGCGAAGCTCGCCGCACTGGCCGCGGAGCGCGACCAGGTGGCCGGTCGGTTCGTACTGACGGGGAAGGAACTGACCCGCACCGGCGTCTCTACCCCGGTGCAGCTCACGCCCGACGCCGCCGGCCGCGTTGCCGCCGAGACGGACGCCAAACGCGCCGCCGCGGCGGCGCGCCGGGCTGCGTCGCGGGCGCGGCTCGACGACCTGACCACGGCCGGCAGCGAGCTCTCGCTGCGAACGCTGGCGGAGGCGCGGGTGGTCGTCGGCACGCCGGGGAGTTTGGCCGCCGACCCGGTGTTCGCCGCCCCCGCGAGCGAGCCGCCGTTCGCTCTACTGATTCTCGATCACGCCGAGGACGTGGGCGAGGCCGACTTCGCCCGGCTGTCGCCGCTCGCCGCCCGGTGGGTGCTGGCCGGCGACCCGATGGGCGGCAGCGAGCGGAACGGCCGCCGCGGCGGGGCGCTCTTGGCCCGGCTGGCGAAGCGACTCGACCGCTGCGGCTGGGGCCGTGACGGCGACCGACTCGTGGTGCGGCTACTGCCCGATGCGGCCGTGACGGCGCGGGAGCCGCTGCTGGATTACCCGGACGTGGAGCTGCGGTTCGCGGCGGGCGGGGCGCTGGCGGCGATCGCCTTCCCGGCGCGATTGCCGGCGGCGGACGCGCACCGCTTCTTGGCCGACCAGCTCGGCGAGTGCCGGCCGCGGCCGTGCGGCCCGGTGGTGTGGCACGACGCCGACGGCGTGCTGACGGCGGGGTGGCCTGCCGCCGAGGCGACGGCCGGCGACTGGGCCGATGTGGGCGGCGGCGTCCGGCTGCGGACGGCCGGCGGGTTCACCGCCGCGGTGGCGTTTGATGTGTCGGCCGGCTGGGACCGCGACTCGGCGGAGGCATGGCTGGCGGCGCGGGTGCCGCCGCCCGGCCGCGTCGCCGTCGTGCGCTGAAAGCGAGTTCTTCTTTTCCCGCGAGGCCTGTCATGGTCCGCCGCGTGGCCTTGTTCTCGCTGCTTTTCGGTTCCCTCGCCGCGGCCCAGGAGCCCCGACCGGCTACCGACCCCGAGTGGACGCCCGTCGGCGTCAGCGTGTCGAAGCCGGACCCCGATGGGGACGAACCCGCCGTCCGTGCGTACGGCGGCGGCACCACGCTGACGGCGCAACTCCGCCTTCCCGGCCGCCACATCCTGACAATGGCCCCCACACACACCGTCATCGACGCCTTTACCGACAACCGCGGCACGAACCTGTTCAACGCCCCCCAGGTGCGGCTGAACGTGGCCCGCGCGACGGCCACTGAGCCGGCGGCGAACGGGAAAGCGATTCGCGTCGTGTTCCGCGGCGCCGGCTATCCCGCGGCGGGGGCGACGAAACTACGGGTGCGTGGAGCCGTCGGCGTGGTCGTCGGCAAGGACGAGAAGACGGTCGAGCGGAAAGACGCGTCGCTCAAGAAGGGGATCGACCTGGGGTTTGGTACCATCAAGGCGGCCGACCGCGACGCCGGGTTCGGCGCCGGCACGTCCGCGACGTACAAGGGGAGCAGGCCCCTCAAGCAGATCACGTTCCTCGACGACGGGGGTGACGAGATCGCCCCCAACCCTCAGACCCGCCTCCTGTCCAGCCTCCGCGACCGAGAGGGGCGAGTTCACGGCCAACTACTACTGGTCGCGGGGGAAGCTCGACCGCTGCACCGTCCGGGCGACGTACTTCGACCAGATCGAGGTCGTCTCCGTGCCGGTCGAGTTGGAGGCCGGGCTCGGGTTGTAGTGGGCGTGCGGCGTCAGCACACACGTTACCGTTACACGCCGGCGCGCCGAGTTACTTCTTGACTCGTGTGTGGACGACCAGCGTTCGCGTTCCGGCGTCGGCCTTGAACGCCTTCGGCCGCTCCTTCCCCTCGGGGTCGAAGCAGACCGTCAGGGTGTCGCCGCGGATCTCGTAGATGCCGAGGATCGTAGCCCCCTTGTTCGGGCCGGCGGTCACCTTCGAGTCGAGCGCCTTCGGCGACTTCGACGGGTCGAGCGTCTGCGTGGCCGACTCGACTACCTTGTCGCCCTGCTTCACCGAGTACGAGTCGCCGTCGAAGGAGACCGTCATGCCCTTCAGCAGGTCGGCGGGGAGTTTCTGACCCGCGACCTCGACCGACTCGAACGCCCAGGTGCCCTGGAACGCCTTCCGGTCCGCGGCGACGGCCTTGTCGTCGGGCCGCGCCCCGGCTCCGGCCACGGCGAGTGCCGAGAGCAGCGTCAGCAGTACGACTCGCATCCGGTGATTCTCCGTCCAGGAAGTGGCAGCCGAACCCGCTACGGCGGTGAAGGGTAACCGAAACCGGTGCGGCGGTCAAACCGCCCGGGTTGCCACAGGCGGGAAAGTCGTACAATACCTGTCTTGAACCCGTAGCCGCCGACGTCGGAGACCGCCGTGGGGATTCAGCACAAGCGGAAGGAACTGCGGACCGCCAACAAGCGCCGCCGCAAGAAGAAGAAGCACGAGGCCCGCTCGACCAAGAAGTACAAGGCGTAAGCCCGCCGCCCGGGCACGATGGTTGCACCCAGCGCAACCCCGTGGCGCTTGCCCCTCGACACCCGGAGAGGAATTCCGAGATGCGCACCGCCGTCCTGTCGATCGCCGCACTGGCCGCCGTCGCGGCCGGCGCCGGCACCGCCGACGCCCAGTACGTCGTCCGC
The DNA here is from genome assembly GCA_046350095.1 of Gemmataceae bacterium. GTDB lineage: Bacteria > Planctomycetota > Planctomycetia > Gemmatales > Gemmataceae > Urbifossiella. The sequence continues at coordinate 2,222,235 of JAXMBA010000002.1, read as the reverse complement.
CGTGGAGTGGTTTACGCCGCACCGTACCCCGGCTACTACGTTGCCCCTGGAAGCTACGTCGCCCCCGGCGGGTACGTCGTGCCCGGCGGGTACGTCGCACCAGCGGCCGCGGTGGTCCCGGCGCCGCCGATTACGGCGTACGCGGCCCCGGCCGCCGTCGTGGTCCCGGCTCCGGTCGTGAGCTACGGCTACTACCCGGTTTACCGGGCCGGTTGGCGGGTCTGGCGGTAAGCCGCAAACAGGCGGAAAGCACGAACGCCCGGGGGACACCCCCGGGCGTTTTTTCGTTGTCGGGACTGCTACTCACCCCTCCGGCCTGCGATCCACTGGTGCAGCCGGCTGACACGTCGGGTCAGGCCGCGGCTCGTCGTCGGCAGCCCCGCAGCAGCTTTGGCCGGCGGCGATCCACTCTTCGAGCGTGATCTCGCGCGAGGGCTGCGGTGGACTCGGCGGGTCGGTCGGCATCGGGCTCCCCGTCAACGAGAAAGCCCGGGGGCGTTGCCCCCGGGCTCGTGGTGAGACCTCTCGGTCAGTCCGCGGCGCCCTGGTTCCGCTTGTACAGCGGCAGGTGGCGGTAGTACACCTCCAGCGTCAGCAGTGTCAGGCACGTGGTGCCCACCCGGCCGCAGTGGCTGCCGATCGTCCCCGGGTCGGGGTTCCAGCTGCCGCTGTCGTTGCCGTTCTTGCTCTGCGTCTTCACGAGCCAGTCGCGCATGCCGCCGAGCCGCTTGCCGGTGGCGTCCTTAGGGCCCTCGTTCCACTCCTGCCACTCGGGGCCGCCGTAGAAGTGGACCACCTGCGTGGCGTAGTAGTAGTAGTACATCTCGGGCGTGCCCGGGTTCGCCTTCACCTGCTCGTGCGTGCGCGGCGCCCGCACCCGGTCGGTCTTCGTCACCGTGTTCACGGCGTCGGCCTTGGTGTTGCCGAACAGCCCGATCGAGCCCTCGGCCATGCCGGCGTTGTTCGGCCCCCACCCGTCCACGTAGTAGCGGCACAGGAGGCCGACGGCCGTCAGCGCCGTGCCGGCCCGGCCGTTCGGCGCGGTGTACCCGTACTGCGATTTCAGCGAGCCGGACGACACCCGGTTCAGGAACTCGATGGCCCGCTTCACCGACGCATCGGGCACGGTGATGTCCTTCGTCAGCTGGGCGGCGCGGAGCGCCTGAATCTGCCAGCCGACGATCGACGTGTCGCCGGTGGTGCCGGCCTGGTAGCCCCAGCTGCCGTCGGCCCCCTGGGCGCGGACGATGTAGTTGATCGCGGCCTGGGCGTGCGTCAGGAGGCCGCGGTCCTTGGTCATGCCGTAGGCCTCGCACAGGGCCATCGTCGAGATGGCGTGGCCGTACATGTACTGCGGGCTGCCGTGGTTGAACCGGCCGGTCGAGATGTTCAGGTCGTTCTTCAGCCAGGTGAGGCCGTCGGACAGTTGCTTGGTGTACTTGCCGCCGGAGCGGTGCGTCTGGCCGGCGGCCAGGAACGGCAGCAGCGCCATGCCGGTGCTCGTGGCCCAGTCCTTCGTCTTCATCTTCGGGTCGCGGGGGTCGTACTCCCAGTACCCGCCCGGCTTCTGCTGGTTCGCGAGCCACTTCAGCCCGGCGGCGACGGCCGCCTCGCTCTCGGAGTTGCCGCCGCCCTCCTTCAGCAGCCGGCTCTTGGTCCCGCCGCTACGGCCGGCGAACTCGGCCTGCGCCAGCCCGTTGGCGCCGCCCGTGCCGCCGACCGCCATACCGGCGTCTCCGGTCGCCCCGGGCGTCGTCAGGTCCGACGAAGGCAGGCCGATCGCCGACAGGGCATTGGAGTCGTTCGTCTTGGCGTCCGGCACGCCGACGGGGTCGTCGGTCACGACGCCGACGGAGGTCTTTTCCGCCTCGCGTTCGATGTCGGGGATGGCGGCCTCGTGCGGCTCGAAGCCGATGTCCTCGATCGTCAGGTCCTTGGTGTTCTCGTCCGTCTCTTCCTTCTCGACGGTGGTCGCCAGGATCTTGTCGACCTGCTTCTTCTCCGGGCCGCGGAAGCCGAAGATGAGGAACGCCAGGGCGATGATGCCGAGGTGGACGAGGCCGCTGACGACCCACGCCGGCAGGTGGCGGTTGACGAGCCGGTCGTGCAGCGTCTCCTCGACGCCGCCGACCCGACGGATCACGGCCGGGCCGCCGGCCGGCTTCGGCGGCGGCGCCGGTCGGTAGTTCGCGGGCGGGGTGGCGTTCGGCATGCTCACGGTCGTCTCCCTCGGGCGGACGGTGACGGTAAAACTAATGTATCACACGACTACCGGCGAGTCACGGACTTACTCGGTGAACGGGTTCTTCACCCGCGCGTTCTCGAACTCGGCCCGGGCTCGCTCGTCGCCGGCGCGGAACCACCGGCTCAGGAGGAACGCCGACAGGGCCAGGGTGACCACGCCGCCGACGATCACCGGGATGAACCACTTCACCCACTCGCGGGGGCCGTCGGTCGGGTCGGTGGTCACCAGCGACACGCCGCGGGCCAGGATCAGCGGCGCCTTCTTCCACTTGTGCCGGGTCGGGTCGTCGCCCGCGGGCTCGGCCGACTCGTAGTGGAACAGCTTGAAGAAGTAGCCGGCCACGACCACGTTCAAGTTCATCAGGTTCGCCGGCGCCACGCCTTCGGGCAACTCGGTGAGCACGACGCAGACCGGGTTGCCGCGCGGTTCGTCGTGCGGCACCACCCACGCCTCGTAGAGGTTCGGCACGCCGGCCTCGACGAGCCGCTTGCTCCGCTCGACCGCCTTCACGCGGATGAGCCGGCCCTTGATCTGCACCAGCTTGAACTGGTAGTCCTCGCGGCCGGCCTGGAACAGGTCGGCGAACGACAGCTTCTGATTCGCCGCGGCCTGCAGGGCGTCGAGCTCGAACTTCCGCACGTGGAGCAGCGTGCGGTTCCACGCCGCCGACTCCTCCCAGTGCAGCGGGTCGCGGCTGACCGGGGCGTCGTCGCGGACCAGTCGGAACACGCGGTAGCGCGTCGCCAGCGCCAGGTCGGCGGCCTCCGCGGGCGGGCCGGGGAGTGGCGTGACCGACTTGCCGACGACCACCGGCGCCTGCGGGTCGGTCGCCAGCTTGAAGAAGAAGCCGGCGAACGTCACCCAGCGGTCGGTCGTGAGCCAGTCGCCGGCGGGGGCGCCCGCGGCGGGGGCCGGCGGCACCGGGAAACCGGTCGGCAGCTCGGTGAACACCACCCGAACCGGGTTCGCCGGCGACTCGTCCACCGGCACGAGCCAGCCCTCGTAGACAGCCGTGACGCCCGCATCGGCGAGCGCCTTCACGGGCGTGACGCGGCGGAACTTCGTGAGGGTGCCGTCGAACCGGACGAGCTCCAGCCGGAAGTAGCGCCGCTGCGGCTGCGTCAGGTCGTCGGGCGTGAGGTCGGTCGCGGCGTTCTTTTCCAGGTCGGCGGTGGCGAGGCCGTGGGCGTGAACTACCACCTCGACCCAGGCCGCGGCCTCGTCGGCGTTCTGCTTCTCGGACGCCAGCGGCCGGTCGTCTTCGATGCCGCCGGTCACGGTCTTCAACTTCGCGTCGAACCGGCCGCGGAAGATGGCCCGGTCGGGGTTGGGGACGGCGAGCGCCCCGCCCTTCGGCCGCCACTTCGTTTCGTTGAACCGCTTGATCTCCTGCGGCGGGAGCGGCGGCTCCTCGTCGAGCTTGTCCGGTTGGGCGCGCCCGCCGGCGGCGCAGGCGAGAGCCAGACCGGCCGCAACGGCAAACCGGGAAGTAACTTGGGCGGCGGAATGGCTCCGGCCGAACGACATGCGAGCAACCCCTCCACAGCATTGGACGGTCGATTGTGCCGGAAGTTCCCGCCCGGCGAGCGCTTTCTGGCAACCGTGTGGCCGCCGGTGGTCACGGAGCGACCGAGGTCGGGAATCTACTGGGGCGGATTTGAGACCCCGAAGGTGCGTCGTGGACGGCCCGCTACCGGTTCTTGGGGTTGGCCGGGATGGGGGCGATGTCCTCGAACTCGGCCTGCCGGGCCACGTCGAGCAGGCGCACCACGTACTCGTGCAAGATGCCGTCGCCGATCTCCAGCGTCAGCTTGCTCGGGCGGCCCTTCAGGTCGGAGCGACGCTTCCGCAACTCGGCCCCGTAGCGGTCGAAGCTGGCCCCGATGGCGTCGCCGCCGGGGGGGCCGTCCTTCTCGCGGATCGTCATGTTGCCGACGGTGCCGTTGGGGCCGCTGTCCACGGTGATGACGAACGTCACCGGCTTGTCGTCGGTGGCGCTGGGGACGGCGTCGCCGCCGCCCTCCTCCTTCGGCAGGGACATGGCGATCTGCCCCTCGGTCGGGGCCGGCCGGAAGGTGAAGATGAAGAACGCCATGAGCTGAAAGCTCATGTCCAGCATCGGCGTGATCGGCAACTCGACCGACACGTCCTCGGTCACGTTCTTGTGCTTGCCGGCCATCGGGGTGGGACCGTGGGTGGGGCGGTGTGGGCTCGGGGGCGGGGCGCCGCGCTACTGTGCCGTGTTGCCGCCGAACCGGATGGCGCGGAGTTGCGCGCGGTCGTAGCCGGCCGACCGGCACGCCTTCATGACCCCGTACACCTTCTCGAACTGGGCCTCCTTGTCGGCCCGGATGATGACAAGCGACGGCGTCGGCCCGGCCTGCTTGTCCTTCGGCGGCCGCTTCATGTCCTGGTCGTGCCGCCGCTTCATGTACGACAGCACCTGCTGCGGGTTCGTCAGCAGGTTGTCCTCGGGCTTCTCCCCGAGGGCGTCGAGGCCGGACAGGATCACCTTTCCGTCCTTGTCCACGTTCAGGAAGATGATGTACTCGTCCGACTTCTCCACCGGCTTGGCGACGACCGCCTCCGGCAGCCGGATCGCCTCGCTCACCTGCTCCATGACGAAGTTGGCGCACACCATGAAGAACATGACCAGCTGCAGGACCAGGTCCAGCAGCGGGATCAGGTTCGGCTCGCACTTGTCGCCGCCGCTGCTGCCGTGACTCATCGGAGTGGCCAGTAGTCAGTGGTCAGTGGACAGTCAGAAACGAACACCGGGGGCCCGCGGACGTGGGACGGGCAGGGTTCGCTCTGTCCACTGCCCACTGACTACCGGTTACTACCGAGGCGGCATCGGCGCCCCGGGCGCGGCCGGCCCCGGCGGGGCGCCCGGCACCGGCGCCCCCGGGGCGCCCGGCGCGGGCGGGCCCTTCTTCGAGTTGTGGTACATCTGCGTCAGCAGGTCCTCGGCGATGTGCGCCGTGTCCATCGTGATCTTCGTGATCCGGTTCTTGAAGAAGGCGTTGAAGAAGATCGCGGGCACCGACACGCCGATGCCGAACAGCGTCACCACGAGGGCGTGCGAAATACCCTCGGCCAGGGCGCTGGCGTTCGGCGTGCTGGTGCTGCTGCCGAGCACCATGAAGCTCTCGATCATGCCGTACACCGTGCCGACCAGCCCGAGCATCGGCCCGAGCGAGGCGATCACGGCCGTGTAGTTGTTCTTCTGGTCCTTGTCGCTCTTGATCGCCTCCAGGGCGTTCATCGCCGTCTCGCGGGCGTCCTCGATGCCGTACTGCAACCGGCCCATGCCGGCCGTCAGCACGCGGCCCAGGAACGACGGGTCGTTCCGCGCCAGGTCGAAGGCTTCCTTGAACTTCCGCTTGTTGACGGTGTCGGTGAACTCGTCCACGAACCCGGGCGGGATGGCGTTCTGCATCCGCAGGTCGAGGATGAGGAGGACGCACAGGGCGACGAGGATGATCGACAGGCTCAGGAGCAGCGGCCCGAACACCCACCCGACCGACTTGATCATGTGGAAGACGATGTTGTCCCGCGGCTTCTCCTCCTGGGCGGAGGCGATCTCGGGGAAAAGCGCGACTGCCAGCAGGGCGAGGCCGGCGACGAGGACGAACCGGCCGGGGGGGAGCAGGCGGGTCAGGGGCATCGGCGAGTCCTGGGTGAGAGCGGTCGCAACGTCCGGGCCGACGGGATTCCGGTTCGACGCCCCGCCGGGCCGACGGGTTCCCGAATCGGGCGCGGGTGTGGCTCGCGAATCGGGTGCGGGGCCGTTCCTTATTAGGATGGGGTGTGGCAGCCGTCGTCAAGGAGATTTTCGGGCGCGGGGCGACGGTTGTGTGAAATTCCGTGAGCCGGTCCGGGCGCCGACTGCGCATAACACCCCGGACACCCGCGGGAGCCGCCCGTGACAGACGAAACCCTGTTCGCCGCCGCCCTGGACCACGCCGACGCCGCCGGGCGCGCCGCGTTCCTCGACGCGAACTGCCCCGACCCCGACGTGCGCCGCCGCGTCGACGAGCTCCTCGCCGCCCACGCCGCCGCCGGCAGCTTCCTGGACCACCCGGCCGTCGGGGCCGACGCGACCGCGACGCTCCCACCGACCGACCCGGACTCGACCCAAACCCGGGCCGGGCACGAGCCGGGGGACGCGGCCACGGGGCACGCCGGGGGGCGGGCTGCCGACCCCACGGAAGTGCTGGCGTTCCTCTCCCCACCCACGCGGCCCGGCTCCCTCGGCCGGCTGGCCCACTACGAGGTGATCGAGGTCCTGGGCGTGGGCGGGTTCGGCACCGTGCTGAAGGCGTTCGACGACCGCCTCCACCGGGTCGTGGCGGTGAAGGTGCTCGCCCCGCAGCTGGCCGCCAGCGGGGCCGCCCGCGCGCGGTTCTTGCGCGAGGCCCGTACCGCCGCCGCCGTCCGCGACGAGCACGTCGTCAACGTCTTCGCCGTGTCCGACGACGACGCCCCGGTGCCGTTCCTGGTGATGGAACTCGTCGCCGGGCAGACCTTGCAGGCGAAGATCGACCGGACCGGGCCGCTGCCGCCGAAGGAGGTGTTGCGGATCGGCTCGCAGATCGCCCGCGGGCTGGCCGCGGCCCACCGACAGGGGCTCATCCACCGCGACATCAAGCCGGCGAACATCCTCCTGGAGAACGGCGTCGAGCGGGTGAAGGTGACCGACTTCGGCCTGGCCCGCGCCGCCGACGACGCCAGCATCTCGCAGTCGGGCGTGGTCGCCGGCACGCCGATGTACATGAGCCCCGAGCAGGCCCGCGGCGACGCCCTCGACACGCGCTCGGACCTGTTCAGCCTCGGTAGCGTGCTGTTCGTGCTGTGCACCGGCCGCCCGCCGTTCCGCGCCGAGAACACGCTGGCGGTGCTGAAGCGCGTCGTGGAGGACGACCCGCGGCCGGTGCGCGACGTGAACCCCGAGGTGCCGCGCTGGCTGGCCGACGTGGTGGCGAAGCTCCACGCCAAGGCGCCCGCCGACCGCTTCCAGACGGCCGCGGAGGTGGCCGACCTGCTGTCCGGCTACCTGGCGGAACTTCAGCAGCAGGGCACGGTCGTGTCGCGGGTGGCGCCGCCGCCGAAGCCGCCGCGGCGGAAGTCGCGGCGGTGGGCGTGGGCGGCGGTGGGCTGCCTCCTGCTCGTGGGGGTGCCGGCGGGGCTGCTCGCGCTCGGGCTCGGGCTCCCGGCCGTGCAGAAGATCATGAACCCCGACGACCGGGGCGAGGTGATCGTGGTCGCGGCGGTCGGGCTGGAGTCGGTCCGCCTGTTCCACGACGGGCAGCCCACCCTCGGCTGGGTGGACGTGAGCAACGGCCAGACGCTGCGGCTGCCGCCGGGGAAGTACACGCTGGAGCCGCGGCTCCGCCCCGGCCTCGCGGTCGCGGCCTGGGAAGTGACGGCGTCCCAGGGGCGGTACGGCGACGGCATCGCGGTCGGCAGCCGGCAGGTCGGGCGGAACGCGGCATTCGAGCTCGCCCCCGGCGGCCGCGTCTCCGTACAGGTGGAGACCGCGAAGGTCAGCCCCCCGGGCGCCGCCCCCCCACCGGCCGTGGCGCCGTTCACGCCCGAGCAGGCGAAGACGCACCAGGAGGCGTGGGCGAAGCACCTCGGCGTCCCGGTCGAGTTCGAGGGGAAGGGCGGCCTCGCGTTCCGCCTCGTCCCGCCGGGCGAGTTCGAGATGGGGTTCAACGCCGACGAACTGGCCGCCGTCCGGAAGACGCTCCAGGGGCTGCCGAACGTCGGCGCCTACCAGCGGTTCGCGGCCGAGTCGAGCGGGCCGCGGCACACCGTCCGCATCACCCGGCCGTTCTACCTCGCCAAGTACGAGACCACCGCCGGCCAGTTCCGCCGGTTCGTCGAGGCCGCGAAGCACACCCCGACCGGGACGATCGACTGGACCGGGTTCGTCACCCCCGGGCAGGAGGACCGGCAGCCGGTCATGGGGGTGAGTTGGGACGACGCGGCCGAGTTCTGCCGCTGGCTCGGGCCGGGGTACGAACTGCCGACCGAGGCGCAGTGGGAGTACGCCGCCCGGGGCGGGGGGCCGGGGCTATGGTCGTTCGGGAACATCCCGACGAAGCTGCTCGACCACGCCGTCTTCGGCCAGGCCTGGCCGACGCCCGGGCCGGTCGGGGTGAAGGCGCCCAACCCGTTCGGCCTGTTCGACGTCCACGGCGGGGCCGACGAATGGTGCCGCGACTGGCACGTCGCCGACTACTACCGTCGGTCCCCGGTGGACGACCCGGCGAACCTCGACCCGCCGACCCAACCGAACACCGGGCGGGCGTCGCGGGGCGGGTCCTGGAACGCGGCCGCGGTGTACACGGAGGTCGCCTTCCGCTCGTTCGACAACCCGACCCGGCCGGCCCTGCCGAAGGGCTTCCGGGTTGCCCTGACCGGCGACCTCAAGGCCGCCGTCGATGCTGCCACCGGGGCCGGCGGGGCGTGGGTGTCGCTGTTCAACGGGAAGGACCTGACCGGGTGGAAGACGCACCCGGACGCACCCGGTGATTGGCGGGTCGATGCCGGCCACCTGATGTCCACACGCGCCGCCGGGTACCTGTTTTCCGAAAAGGGCGACTGGCAGGACTTCCACCTCCGCGCCGAGGTTCACGTCTCGCAGGGCGGCAACGCGGGCGTGTTCTTTCGCACGCCCTTCAAGCTCGACCGGGTCGGCGGGCCGAATCCGGACCTGTACGCCCCGGCCGGGTGGTACGAGGCCGACCTGTTCTGGGGGCCGGTCGCGCGGCCCGGCCGGATCAAGGATCTGGGCGAGACGGCCGAGACGCTGGCCGAACCGAACCAGTGGATGACGCTGGAGGTGATCGCCCGCGGAAATCACTTCGTCACCCGGGTGAACGACAAGGTCGCGGTCGACGTGGTGGACGCGAAGTCCACGTTCGCCCGCGGGCACTTCGCGCTGCAGGCGTTCACCCCGGGCACGGCCGTCCGGTTCCGCAAGATCGAGGTCCAGGAGTTGCCGCCGGCGCCGCCCGCCGACTCACTGACGCACGCGCGGCAGCAACGGGTCGGTGCCGCGGAGAAAGAGCTCGCCGCGGCGAAGGCTCGGTTCGAGGCCGGGCTGAACACCCGCCGCGAGGTCGCGGAGGCCGAGATCGGCGTGTTCGAGGCGCAACTCGACGGCGCGCCCGCCGCCGAGGCGGTTCGACTCCTCGAGCAGATCGTCGAACGGCACGCGACGCGCCGAGCCGTCGTCGCCGCGCGGGTGGAAGGCGGCGTCCTGCCGCCGGACGCCCTCTACCCGATCGACGCCGACTCCGCCCGCGCGAAATCGCGGCTCGCCGAGGCCCGACTCGCCGTGCCGCCGCCCAAGAAGGAATAACCCCGGACCTACAGGTACTTCCGCGGCAACTCCGCCCCGGCGACGAACGCCAGCTTGCCGAGCTTGCACATCTGGTAGACGTTGATGCGGAAGTCGGGGCACGTCGTCACCAGGCAGTAAGCGTCGGTCGGCGTGTACCCGTGCTCGGTGATGAGCCAGTCCATCAGGTTCACGGTCGCCGCCTCCACCGCCCCCTCGAGCGGCCGCTCCGCGTACACCGACACCACCGACGCCGGCTTCTCGATCCGCATCCACGGGATGCGCTTCTGCTTGATGATGTCGAGGCGCAGCCGCACCGTCGCCATCGTCTCGGCGGCCGTGCCGGTGAACTCGGTGTCGCCCTGGCTGGCGTGAACGTCGCCGAGGTACAGCAGCGCCCCGGGGTGGAACACCGGCAGCAGGATGCGGTTGCCGGGGGCCACGTCGCGGATGTCGAGGTTGCCGCCCCACGGCCCCTGGCCGTCGTTGCTGGTCGTCACCTCGCGGTCCGGGGCGACGCCGATTGTGCCCACGAACGGCGTGATCGGCCAGCTGATGCGGTCACTGAAGTGGAGCGTGCCGTCGCGGGTCGTGCCGCTCGGGCCGGGCGTGTGCTTGAAGATTTTCGTGGTGTACCCGCCGGACAACTCGGGCCACCGGGTGGACTCGCCGAGCGGGCCGCGGCGCGGGCCGGCGGCCGTCCACGAGTACGCCTCCACCTCGATCTCGTCGATGGTGATGACGAGCACGTCGCCGCGCTCGGCGCCGTCGAGGTACACCGGGCCGGCGATGGGGTTGACCATCGGCGGGAAGCGGTCGAAGCCGGGCCGCTTGGCGGGGTTGGCGTGGTCGGCGGGCGTCTTGAAGTAGCCGGTGCTGGCGTCGTAGGTTTCGACCGCGAACGGCTCGCCGGGGGCGACGCGCAGGAGCGGCTCGTCGCGCCAGTCGAAGGCGTACTTTTTGGCGTGCTCGCGGCGGATGGTCTGCACGGCTGTTCTCCGGAGGAATCCGATCCAGTCTCAGTCCCGCACCCGCGCACCCGGCGTCACCAGGTCGTTGAACCGGTCCACCGGCTCGCGCGCCGCCCAGGCGATGCCGCGCAGCAGTAGCACCCGGAACAGCGGGTCGTCGAACGTCCACGCGAAGTGGCCGGGGATCGACACCACCACCCGCCCCTTCGCCGGCTCCAGCGCCCAGAAGAGCGGCCGGGCGGCTCCGTCCTCCTTGCCGCTCGCCAGCAGCGTGATCCGCTTCGGGTCGCCGGTCATCTGCCAGTAGCTCTCGTCGTGCAGCTTCAGCCTGTCGAAGTTACGGCCGATCGGGTGGCGGTTGCCGGTGTCGAAGCCCAGCTCCAACGGCCCGTGACGGAAGCGCAACCCGGCCGCGTTCGACGCCAGCCCGATCCGCTGCGCGAACGCCGGCGCCTCGGTGCCGCCCTCGACCGCCCAGTGGACGTAGACGGCCCCGCCGCCGCGGGCCAGGAAGGCGTCCATGTCCTTCGCCCGGTCCGCCGTCCACGAGCCCTTCTGGTAGAAGACCAGCACGTCGGCCGCCTTTAACTGCGCGGCACTCGGCCACTCGTCGGCCGCCTCCACTGTCGTCTTCTCGGCGACGCCCAAGAGTTCCTTCCACGCCTTCGACCACGCCGGGTAGTCGTGTTCGCCGGGGCCGTGGTCCTTCTTGCCGCTGACGAGCACGACCGTGATCGGCCGCGTCGGCAGCGGTGGGATGGGGGCGCCGGCCAGCACCGCGGCCACGTCGGCGCGGGCGCGCGGCTCGGGCGGGCGGGTCGGGCCGTAGTCGGGCATCCGCGGCGGCGGCGTCAGCAGAAACGTCATCAGGTCGCGCATCCGGTCGGGGCCGAGCTGCTTCGGCAGCCCCTCGGGCATGATCGACTTCGCCGCCGCCGTCTGCTTCTCGACGTCGGCCTTCGCCACCTCGGTGATGACACCCTTCTCGTCGCCGATGCGCAGCTTGTCGCCGGCGGCGCGGACGACGCCGACCAGCGTGCGGCCGTCCTTCAGCTCGACGACGGACGCGATGTGGTCGGGGTTCACCGCGAAGCTGGGGTTCTCGATGTCGCGGAGGACGGAGGCGTAGTCGCGGTGGACGAGGTTCGACAGGTCCGGCCCGAGGTCGCCGCCGCGGCCGTGGACGGCGTGGCACTTGGCGCACGCCGCCTGTTCGCCGAAAAACTCGGCCCGGCCGCGCGCCCAGCTGCCGCCGTCGAGTTCCGGCGCCCGCACGGCGACGAGGTCGCGGCCAAGCGCCTTCGCGTCGGTGTTCGCCCAGGGCAGGATGAAGCGGTGGAGTTGCAGCGGCCGCGGGCGGCTGTCCTCGTTCGTGATGAAGTGGACCGGCAGCGCCGCCTTCACCGCGCCGGGGAAGTGGAGCTTCAGGTCGAGCGTCGCGGGCGGGTTGGTCGTACCGGCGACCGGGATACGCGACTTCGGCCCGAACGAGAGCGTCACCGCCTCGGGCGGCGGCACGAAGTCGATCTGCGAGCCCGGCTGTACCGCCGGCCGCAGCATGTCCACGAGGTTAAGCTGGGACTTCAGGGCCAGCTCGCCGGCGCCGGCGGTGGCCGCCCAAAGTGCGTCGTGCGGCGCGCTGCCGGCAGTCAGTGCCTTCGACACCGCGAGGTCCGGGTGAGGCAGCCAACCGACCCACGCCGCGCCGGCCGCGGGGGCCCATGTCGCGGCGCAGCCGGTCAGGTCGAAGTCGAGGTCGATCGCCGGCAGCTGCCGCAGCGTGCCCTTCGGTTGCGCGGCGGGGCGGCCCATGCCCGGCAGCGTCAGCGCGTAGTGGACCGCCGCCGGCAGCGCGTCCGTCGCCAGCACCAGCGTGCGGCGGTCGGGCGTCAGCTGCGCCGACCGCACAGGAATGTCCACGCGCGGCGCCGCCTTCTGCATGTGAACGACCGCGTAGCCCGGCCACATCGACTCGAACCGGTCGCCGGCCCGCACGTACTTGCCCGCGGTCAGCGTTGTTCCCTTCAGCACGTCGCGGAGCAGGGCGGGATCGACGGCCCGGTCGAACTCGACGCGCACCTCGCGCGGGCCGGCCGGCCACACGAGCACCGGCTGTGGGTGGTCGCGGTCCGTGTAGCTGATCTTGAACAGCTTCCCCTTGCCGGTCGGGCCGCTGCCCCAGTCGGGGCCGCCGCCGTGGCACGCCACCACCAGCGAGCCGTCCGGCGCCACGCAACAATCGACCGTCAGCATGTTCAGCGCGGCGATCAACTGCGTGCCGGCGACGTAGCCGCTCGGCGTCTTGACCAGCTTCGTGCGGTACAGCTTGCCGCGCGACTCGCCCGTCACGATGGCGTCGCCGGCCCAGTGCGCCGGGCCGAACGTGGGGCCGCCGGCCGTGACGGGCTCGTTGAAGCAGAAGCCGCACGTGGACTGGTGCTGCGGGCCGTAGTCGAACGTGCTCGGCTCGTCGGTCACGTCCGGCAGGTGCGTCGGGTGCCGCGACGGGAAGCCGTAGTGCCGGCCCTTCTGGATGTGGAGCAGCTCGTCGAGCGGGTTGCCGTTCGGCGCCCACGTCGCGCCTTCCTGGTCGGTGGCGAACAGGTCGCCGTGTTTGTTGAACCGCAGCGCCACGGGGAAGCGCACGCCCGTCGCCACGATCTCGCGGCTCTTGAAGTCCGGGGCGAGGCGCTGGATCGTGCCCGTCTCGTCGGTCAACTTGTACGCCGCCTTGCCCGCCTTGTCGCGCTGGTACGGGTCGGTGAAGTTGGCGCAGCCGCGGCCGAAGTAGACGGCCCCGTCGCGCGGATCGACGGCGACGCCGAGCGTGTCCACCGCGGGGAAGATTTCGGGCCACCCGCCGGCGACCGTCGTGGCCTTGCCGTCGTCCGTCACCAGCGTGAGCCGGCCCTTCGAGGGGATCAGCGTGCCGCGACCGTTCGGCAAGAAGTCGATGCCGAGCGGGCCCCGGAGCGAGCCCTTCGCGTCCCAAATCAGCTCGGCGCGGTCTTCGAGGCCGTCACGGTCGGTGTCGCGGAGCTTCCACAGGTTGCCGTTGTAGCCGAGGGCGATCAGTGTCCCGTCGGGCCGGTACAGCACGTTGTTGATGTTCGTCAGGTCCACCGGCAGCTCGCGCACCGTGAAGCCCGGCAGGAACATCTGCACCGGCGGCGGGTCCTTCAGCAGCACGAGCGCGGTGCCGCCGCCGTCGTCGGGCGGCACCTGCTGTTTGAGAGCGGCGTGCTTCGCGCTCAGGTAGTCGCGCACCGCCTTCGCCTCGGCGGCTGGGAGGGTGCGGTTGTACACGAGCACCTCGGCCACGTCCCAGCGGCCGAAGCTCTCCACCTTCTGTGGGCCGGGGCCGTTCGTGTAGTAGCGGGCGCCCACGGTAATCTCGTCGAGGCTGACGGGGCCGCCGTCGCGCGGCCGGTCGCCGGCGGGGGTGCCGTTCACGGCCAGCCGCACGGCCTTCGCCTCGCCGGTCACCTCGAGCGTGGTCAGCTCGCCGAACGGCTGCTCGCCCTTGAGAAGGTTCTTCCACCCACCGAAGCCGCGACCCTCGACGTTGAAGGAGTTGAACTTCACCGACGGGTTCGGACCGTGGTCGAGGCAGAGGCCGCTTTCGTAGTCGCGCTGGTTCGCCTTGTTGAAGGCGAGGACGCCGCGGAAGCCGCCGGGGTTCTGCCGCGGCGCGGCGACGACGAACACGGTGAACGTGTCGAGTTCGGCGGCCTGCTTCACGGCGCGGAGGTGGTCGTCGAGCCCGTCGAAGCGGACGACGGCGGCGCCGCCGGCGGGGAGGCGCGTGGGCCGGGCGTCCTTGTTCGGCTGGCGGAGGTGGCGGCCGTTGCCAGAGGCGTCGAACCAGGTTTCGAGCTTGCCGTCGTGCGGGGGTGGTGTGGAGCCGCTGGCGCGGGCGGCGTCGAGCCACAGTTCGAGGCCGGCGGCGACGGGGAGTTTGGCATCGGCCCACGGCTCGGCAGCGGCGACAGGGCCGGCAGCTAGAGAGATAACCAGGACGGTGAGCCACCGACGGGCGGGGGTCATACGCGCCTCGGGAGAGTGTGCGGAGATGGTATAGCGGCCGGCGGTACGTTTTTTTCCCAATCCCTGTCGAGAAACTCGACAGGGATTGGGAGACGTCAGCTCCCTTCAATGACTGCCACGTCTCAGGCTTTAGTGTCGATCAGGAAGCGTGTTACGGCGATCGGCTGCCTGGGTGATAGGCATCCGTCCCAACCGGCGCAACCTGTCGAATCGCCGGAAGCCACTGTGTTTACCCAATCTTCCTGAACGGATTAACTTGTTCGTCCCGTGCATCCGGTGTAAAGGTAATTGCAGTCTGAGACGTACCCGGGGAACAACCGCCCCGCACCGAGCAACGCACGGGTTCCAGATCGGTCCCGGTGCGGTGCCGGTGTGGCCCCGGTCTCATAGTCGGTCGTACGGACCTGAGCCGTTGTCGGGGTGCTCACCCTGATGGCTGCTGGTCGCCCCAGGCGGACGAACGCGCCCCCGGACTTCCCGGCACCCCCGACTCGCACCAACTCAGGTTGGTGGTAGGTGCCGCCGGCGCGACCCACCGCCACCCCGGCGGGAGGGACCGGCTTGCGGCCGTCGCCCCCCTCCTCGCCACGAGCGGCCGGCCCCCAGGCCGGCCCGGACACGCTTCACCCGCCCCGGCGCTCGACCGGGGCGACCGACCCCCCGCACCGTCGCCGACGGCCGGTCTGCGACGCCGCGCGATATATCCTGACTCCCCTCCGGGTGTTGCCCCATGTCTTCGAAGAAGTCGCTCGCCGCCCGCCTCCTGACCCGCGCCTTCCGCCCCCGCCCGGCCGCGCCGATCGTACGGCCGACCGGCGCGGTCGGCGGCCGAATCGAGGAGTTGGAGGACCGCAGCGTCCCGGCGCTGATCAACTACTACCAGGCCGAGGGGAACGCGACCGACAGTCAGGGGGCCAACAACGGGGCGTTTACTGCCCCGGCGTTCACCGCGGGTTACTTCGGGCAGGCGTTCAGCTTCACCGGTTCGAACTACGTCACAATCAACCGGTCGGTGCAGAACGACTTCACGCTCGCGGCCTGGATCAAGACGACCGCGGCCGGGACCGGGACGCAGTTCTACAACGGGAACCCGCTCATCACGGCCGAGGTCGGCGGCGTGACGAACGACTTCGGCACCACCGTCATCAACGGGAAGTTCGCGTTCGGGGTGGGGAACCCGGACCAGACCATCCAGTCCACCACGTCGGTGAACGACAACACCTGGCACCACGTCGCTGCCGTACGCCAGGGGACGACGATCCGGGTGTACGTCGATGGGGTGCTGGAGAACACGCTCACCGGGGCGAACGGCGGCACCCTGAGCGCGAACGCCAACATCACCATCGGCCGTGACCTGGTCAACGGCATCGGCTTCCCCGGGCTCGTGGACGACGTGCGGGTCTACGACAACGCCCTGACCGGGGCCGAGGTGGCGAGCCTCGCGCAGCTGCCCAGCTATTACGCCGCGGAGGGGAACGCGAACGACAGCACGGCCGGGCGGAACGGCACGTTCAGCGCCCCGGCGGCCTACGCGCCCGGCGTCGTCGGCCAGGCGTTCAGCTTCAACACGGCGGACCAGGTGACGGTGCCGGCCAACCCGGCGTTCGACTTCACCACCGGCACCGTCACCGCCTTCTTCAACGCCCCGGCCGACGGCAACAACCGCGGCATCCTGTCGATGCGGACGGCCGTGGACGCCGGGAACACCCGCTGGAGCATCCACGTCAACGAGAACGCCAACACGGTCGGGATCTGGAACGGTTCGTCGTTCCAGACGGTCCCCGCGAACATCGTCCCGGGAGTGTGGTACCACCTCGCCGCGGTGATGACGACGACGACGACCACGTTCTACCTGAACGGGGCGTTGCTCGGGTCCACGGGGAACGGGATCAACGCGGCGGTGACCGGCAAGCCGTTCGTGATCGGCACCCCGAACGACCCCGCGTACACGCACGAGAACTTCGGCGGGCAGATCGACGAGGTGCGGGTGTTCGGCCGCGCCCTCACCCCGGCCGAGATCGCGAGCCTCGCGCAGGTCCAGAGCACCTTCGTGGTGTCAAACGCCTCGTGGATGAGGAGTACCGTCGTCGACGACGGCGGCCCGAACGGCGACTGGACCCCGCTGCGGGTCACCCCCCCGGCGGCGGCGACGTTCACACTCCCCGCGGTGATGGGCGGCAACACCCCGTTCGTAGACGGACAGGACCAGACCGACATCGGCGGCGGCGCGCTGGCAATCACCGCGGCGCCAAACACCCTGTTCTACCGCACGACGTTCACGCTCCCCACCACGGTTGGCATCACGGCCGACGTCACGTTCTCCGTGGACAACAACGCCCAGGTGTTCTTGAACGGCCAGGAGGTGGCCCGCGAGGTCAGCTTCGTCGTCGAGAACTTCAACCCCCCGAGCCCGTCGGGCCCCAACGGCTACCCCGCGTTCCGCATCAACCCCGACGGCAGCATCAGCAACGTCGTGCGGGTCGACAACACATTCAACTTCACGAACTGGGTCGCCGGGACGAACGAACTCGTCGTCGCGGTCCGCAACACGAACGGCGGCGGCGACACGGGCGGCCTCGTGTTCCGCATGAACCTGACCATCGCCCCGCCGGCCGGCACCCTCACCGCCGCGCTGAGCGCCGGCACCCTCACCGTCACCGACACCGACGGCACCAAGAACAACGCCCTCAGCGTCGTCGTCAGCGGCGGGAACTACGTCCTGACCGACGCCGCCGAGCAGTTCGCCGGCACCGGCGGCATCCCCGGGGCGGTGCTGTCCAACGGCAACCGGACGCTCTCCGTGCCGGTCGCGTCCGTTACGAGCCTTGTCCTCAACCTCGCCGGCGGGGACGACACCGCCACCCTGAGTTACGCCGGCGGGGCGCTGCCGCCCGTCACCTTCAACGGCGGCGCGGGCGGGAACGACGCGCTCGTCCTCCAGGGCGGGACCGCGACCACCCAGACGTTCAACTACACCAACGCCACCGACGGGAGCGTCGTGTTGGGCGGGCTGGGCAGCGTGACCTACACCGGCCTCGACCCGATTACCTCAAGCATCGCCGCCGCCGCCGTCGTGCTGCACTACAGCACCACCGGCGAGACGATCACCGTCACCGCCGCCGGCGCGGGTCAGACCACCGTGACCTCGACGGCCGGGGAGACGACCACGTTCGTCAACCCGACGGCGTCGCTGGCGATCAACGCCGGGGACGTCGGCAACGACACCGTCACCGTCACGTCGCTCGGGTCCGGGTTCGCGGCCGCCCTGTCGATCGACGGCGGCACCGGGACCGACGCCATCACGATCACCCCGGCGCTGAACCTGTCGGCCGGGGGTGGCACACTGAGCCTCAGCGCCGAGGCGATCGACCTGGTCGGCGGGTCTGTCACGACGACCGGCACCCAGACGTACAACGGTGCGGTCGTGCTCCGTGCGAACACGACCACCTCCGGCGCCAACGTGGCGTTCAACGGCACGGTCAACGCCGGCAGTCCGGCCACCTCCTCCTACACGCTGTCCACGCCGACGTACAACTTCATCGACATCTCCGGCACCGGCACCGCCGGCCCGACGGGGGACGACCAGACATTT
Source organism: Gemmataceae bacterium (assembly GCA_046350095.1). Taxonomy (GTDB): domain Bacteria; phylum Planctomycetota; class Planctomycetia; order Gemmatales; family Gemmataceae; genus Urbifossiella. Next base: position 2,204,029 of record JAXMBA010000002.1, on the reverse strand, counting down.
ACCAGCATCCCGATCGGGTTCACGTTCAACTACTTCGGGACGCCGACGACTGTCACGGCGATCAGCACCAACGGGAATATCAACCCGACGAACAACAGTGATCCGACGTACACCCCGGTCTCCCTCCCGAGTGCCTCGGCTCCTAGTGGCATCATCGCGGGGTGGTGGACCGATCTCTACCCACCGGCCGGTGGCACAGTCCGATACCAGACCGTCGGCACCGCGCCGAACCGCACCTTCATCGCCCAGTGGACCAACGTCGGACACTACTCCAACGGGGCCGGCCCGAGCACGTTCCAGATCCAGTTGCGCGAGGGGACGAACCTCATTGACGTCATGCTCCCCAACGCGGCGACGAACGGGAGTTACTTCCACACCGTCGGCGTTCAGGATGTGACATCCACAATCGGTACGAACGCTTACTTCGGGGTCGCGGGTCTGCCGGCGAATTCCGCGTTCCGCTTCACCCCCGTGAACAGCGGTGGCGGCGCGGGGTCCACGTTGACCGTCAACAGTTCCGGCACGACGACGTTCGGCGGGGCCGTCGGCACGACCAGCGCTCTCGGCAGCCTGAGTGTCACCACCGGCACCCTCACCGCCTCGGCCATCACCACCACGTCCGGGGTCTCGATCACGAACTCCGGCGCGGGCAGCATCACGGGCGCCATCAACGGCGGCGGTGCGACTCTGACCAAGGCCGGGGTGGGGACGCTCACCCTGAGCGGGACGAACGGCTACGGGGGGGCTACGAACGTCAACCAGGGCGTGCTGAACATTCAGAACGCGTCGGCGTTGGGGGGGGCCGCCAGCGGGACCACGGTGGCCAGCGGCGCGGCGTTGGAAATCCAGGGCAACATCGCGGTCGCCGAGCCACTCACGCTGAACGGCAACGGCATCGGCGGGACCGGCGCGCTGCGGAACATCGCGAGCAACAACTTCTGGTCCGGGGGGATCACCCTGGCCAGCAACGCCACGATCGGCGGCACCTCGGGTGGCGGCAACGAACTCGTGATCCAGACCGTCGGCATCGGCGAAAGCGGCGGCTCGCGGACGCTGGACGTGGTCGGGCCGATTTCCCTGGTGATGTCGGCGCCCAACACCTACACCGGGACGACGACCATGTCCGGGAGTGGGGCCGGGTCGCTGCGATTGCGCGCCTCGGGCACCACGATCAACGGCAACCTGGTGATCGGCGACGGCACCGTGGCCAAGGGCGCGTTCCTCGACAACTCGAATCAGATCGCGGACACGGCGACGGTCACCGTCAACGCCAACTCCGTGCTGGGCATGGGCCCGTTCGGCCCAGTGACGGAGACCATCTCCCGCCTGACCGGGACGGGGAACGTTTCCGCCTCGAGCGCCGGCCTGAACACGCTGACGGTCGGCGGGAACAACGGCAGCAGTACGTTCGACGGTACGCTGACGAACGGCAGCGGGACGCTGGCCCTGATCAAGACGGGGAACGGGACATTCACCCTGACCAACGCCAACACCTACACCGGCACGACGACGGTCAGCGTCGGGCGGCTGAACGTCAACGGCTCGACCGCCGCCGGCAGCGCCGTCACCGTGAACGGCGGTACCCTCGGCGGCACCGGCACGGTCGGCGGCACCGTGGCGATGAGCAGCGGCACCGTGGCCCCGGGCACGTCGCCGGGCGTCCTCAACAGCGGCAGCGTCACCTTCACCGGCGGCACGTTCCAGGTCGAGGTGAACGGCACCACCGTCGGCACGCAGTACGACCAGTTGAACGTCACCGGCGCCGTCGCCCTCGGGGCCGGCACCACCGCCCTGAGCCTGCCGACGCCGACGATCGCCGCCGGGGCCACCTACACGATCATCAACAACGACGGCACGGACAACGTCACCGGCTACTTCACCGGCCTGCCCGAAGGCGCCTTCGTCGGCACCTTCGGCAGCACGAACGTGTACATCACCTACGCCGGCGGCACCAACAACAACGACGTGCAACTCCTCACCACGCCGACCGTCAACGGCACCGCCGGGGCCGACCAGATGGTCCTCCGCCAGAAGGCCGGTGCCCCGGGCAACTACCAGTTCAGCATCGACAGCGGCGCCACCTTCGCCGACCTCGGGGCGATCACCTCGCTCACCGTCAACGGCCTCGACGGCAACGACACCCTCACCATCGACGCCGTGAACGGCAACCCGTTCCCGAGCGGCGGCGTCACCTACAACGGCGGCAACCCGACCACCGGCCCCGGCGACCAGCTCCGCGTCGTCGCCGGCACCTACACCACCATCACCCACAACTTCACGACCGCCAACAGCGGCAACGTGGCATTCAACGACGGGTCGTCCACCCGCACCGTCTTCTACACCGGGCTGGAGCCGGTCCTGGTGAACGTCGGCAGCGTGGCCGACGTGATCTTCAACCTCCCGGCCGCGGCCAGCACCGCCGTGCTGGAGGACGACGGCACCAGCGGCAACACCCTGTCGCGCCTGCGGAGTACGAACGGCACGTTCGAGGTGACGACGTTCAACAACCCGACCGGCAGCGTCACGATCAACCGCGGCAACTCGGCCGACACGCTGACCGTGACCGCGCTGCCGGACCTCACCAGCACGCTGACAATCGGCACCGGGGCAAGCCCGTTCCAGGCCGTGAGCGTGACCGGGGCCGTGACCCTCGCCCCGACGAAGGACCTGGCCGCGTTCGCCACGCGGATTTCTGTCACGGGTGCGATCTCGGCCGACGACATCACACTCGACGCCGACACCGGCGCCCAGGTGACGGGCAGCGCGTTCGTCGGGGCCGACATCTCGGCGAACGTGACCGGTAGCGGGGTCGTTACAATCGAAGGCCGCGGCGGGGACACCGGCGGCAGTCAGGTCGGCGTTCAGGTCCGTGGCGGGGCGGTCGTCGAGGGTGGGGCCGGGGCCGGCGACGGGACGGTGATCCGCGGCCGCGGTGGCAACTCCGCCGCAGGTAGCAACTCCGGCGTTTTCATGAACGGCGGAACGATCCGCTCCGCCGGCGGGGACGTGCGGGTGACGGGGACGGCCGGGGCCGGGACGAACAACCTGGCGGGCGTTACCCTGGTCGCTTCCTCCCTGATCACGGCCGGCGGCAGCGGGAACGTGTTCGTCACCGGCTTCGGCGGCACCGGAACCGGGAACACCAACCGCGGCGTGGTCGTCACCTCGGGCTCAGTCGTCACCACGGCCGGGGCCGGGTCGGTGGACGTGCGGGGCACCGGCGGCGTCGGCACCACCGGCCTGCACGGCGTGTGGGTCACGAACACCGGTCAGATCACGGCCGGCTCGGGGAGCGTGACCGTGGTCGGGGTCGGCGGGACGGGCACCGGGGCCGACAACGTCGGCGTGCTGGTGTCCCGGAACGTCCCGTCGTCGGGCACCGTGAGCGGCTCGATTTCCTCGCCGGCCGACCTGATCGTGACCGGGACGGCCGGGTCGAACACGGTCGACGGCGTTCTGGTCGACTCGGCGGGGGCGGTGACCGTCTCGGTGTTTACCGCCGCCGGGCTTGCCACCCTGACTGGCCTACTCGGCTCGAACGTGACGGTGGACTCGCCCAGCACCGCGAACTTCGGCTCGCTGACCGCCAGCGCCGCCGGCGCCACGGTCACGATCTTCGAGGACAGCACGACGGCGGTGAACACGATCACCGCGACGACCATCAACCTCACCTCCGCGGGGGCGATCACCGACAACAACCTCGGTGCGAACAACCTGACCGGCACTACGGCGACGCTCGCCGCCGCGGGCGGCATCGACCTCGACACCACCCTCGGCAGCCTCACCGCCACCACCAGCGCCGCCGGCGCCATCCTGATCGACGAACTCGACGCGATCACGCTCACGAACGTGACCAGCAGCAACGGCCTCATCACGGTGAACGCCGGCGGCACGATCACCGCCACGAACGTCGTCTCCAGCACCGACAGCGACGCGAACGACATCACGCTGACGGCGACCGGCGGCGGAAACATTGCGGTGACCACGATCAACGCCGGCACGGCCAACGGCGACGTGTTCCTGTCGGCCAACACCGGGCCGGGCGGGTCGATCGTGGACGACGACGTGGACAGCACCCGCATTACCGGCGACGTGGTGACGCTGACCGCGTTCGTGGACATCGGCCAGCCGCTGTCCGTGTCGCAGGTCGAGGACATCGACACGGCCGCGAACACGATCGTGGCCACCACCAGTAGTTCCGCGGTGTCGCCGCCGGCCCACGGCATCTGGATCGACGAGGCCAACGCGGTCACGCTCCAGAACGTGACGACGCAGGTGGACGGGCTTATCCGCATCACCACCGGCGGGAACACCGCCGCGCAGAACGTCGTCGCCAACGGGACGGGGCGGAACGTGACGATCATCGAGTCGGCGGGGAACATGACGGTCACGACCGTCACCTCGACCGGCGGGAACGTGACCCTGCAGAACACAACCGGGAGCATCTTCGACGACGCCGTCCAGACGACCCGCGTGAGCGGGGCGACGGTGACGTTGACCGCGACCCTCGGGACGATCGGCAGCGTCGTCACCGGCGACATCGACACGGCCGCCACGAATCTCGCCGTGACGGCCGGCGGCAACGCCTCGGTCAACGAACTCGACGGGGTGAACGTCAACTCCGCCTCGGTCGGGGCGAACGTGTTCGAGCTGTTCACCGCCGGCGCCACCACCGAGACGGGGCCGGGTGTCATCACCGCCGGCGGGTTCCGCTTCACCGGGAGCGGCACGGCCACCCTCACCGCGGACAACCTCGTCACCACCTTCGCCGGCAACCGGACCGGCGACCTCAGCTTTACCAACAACCAGTCGCTGACGGTCAGCACCGTGACCGGGTTCACCGGCACCACCACCGGCGTCACCGTCGCCGGCGGCACGACCACGATCACCGCCAAGAACGCAACCTCGAACGCGCTGCTGACGGTGGCCCAGCCGGTGAGCGGTAGCGGCAACGTCGTCCTCAGTTCGGACCAGAACTTCACCCTGAACACTGGCATCACGGTCGCCAGCACCGGCAGCTCGGTGACGATCAACGCCGACGTGGTCGCCGATCTCGACACCACCGGTGCGACGGTCAACATCAACGGCCCGATCACGTCGCCGCTCACGGCCCTCGGGTCGGTGACGATCAACAGCGGCGGCGACGCCGACACGATCACCGTGACGCAGACCGGCACCTCCAACCTCGACGTGTTCGCCGGCGGGATCGTCGCCCCGGCCACCGGGTTCGACCAGGTAACGGTCGTCTTCGGCGCCCTCGGCACGGGCTTCGTGCGGCTCAATAATAGCGGCAACGACAACTACCGCGCCACCGTCGACGGCGCCGCCCAGGCCGGCCCGCTGACGTTCCACGCCAACACCCTGCTGAACGAGGTGAACGCCCCGCTGCCGAGCCCGGCCAGCGGCGTCCGCCGCGTCAGCGTGAACGCCGCCACGATCCTCGACTACATCCCGGCAGGCGCCAGTCTCACCGTGCTCAGCCTGCTCGGCGGCACCGCCGCTGACACGTACTTCGTCCAGTTCACCGACCCCGCCGCCGGGCTGTCGCTCCTCCCGCCGCTGGTGAACGTCACCGCCGCCGGCGCCTCCGACGCGGCGTTCGTGTACGGCACCAACAGCGCCGACACGGTGGACGTGAACATCGGCGACAACGACCGCGTCACGTCGGCCGGCGTCAGCGTTCGGTACGACGGGAACCTCGAAGCCCTGACCGTGTACGGGAAGGACGAGGTGGGCCAGCCGGGCGACACCTTCGCCGTCCGGCCCGACCAGCAGACTGCGACCACCATCCACGGCGGCACGCCGCTCGTCTACCCCGGCGACACACTCCAACTCGACGTGCTCGGCCTCGTCACGCTGAACCCGACGCTCAGCGACCCGGCGCTGCCGAACGGTAACTTCTCTCTGACCGGCTACCCGCTGCTGACCTGGACGTCGATCGAGAACTTCCCGGTGCCGCGGGGGCTGGGCGGGTCGTTCGACTTCGGGACGCCGACCAGCCCGGTGCAGTTCGGGTTCACGCAGGTGCTGCCGACGAGCTCCTACCCGGCCGCGGCGACCGCCGGCACCGGGTGGTTCGGGTGGGCCACCACCCCGCTGTACGGCAACCAGGCGTACCAGGAGCCGAACCTCCCGCCGGCCGTCGCCGCCTCGCCGATCGCCGCCCTCCTCCAGGACTTCGCCTACGGCTTCCAGGGCGACCCGAGCGACGGCGTGTTCCGCGTCGACGTGGCCCCGAACAAGCCGGTCCAGCTCACCGCCCTGGTCGGCATCCCGGTCGGCGGCCGCGACGGGCTGGTCGTCGAGTGGGGCGTCGCCAACAGCCCCACCGGCCTGCCGGCGACGTGGACCGCGATCACCCCGGCCGGCGGGCTGTTCACCACCGGCGGCGAGATGACCGCCGTGTCGGCGGCCCTCACCGCCGCCGACGTCGGCAACAACCTGAGCCTGTTCGTCCGCCTCCGCGACGTCACCGGCGAGCCGAACTGGTCGATCTCGGCCCTCGACGTGCGGCCGACGAACCCGGCCCCGCCGGTCGGCCAGATCATCCCCGCCGGGCTGGTCGCCCCGCTCCCGCTGCGGCGCGTACTCCACCGACGGCAGCGTTACCACCCCCGGCAGCTACGCCGACCAGAGCGCGTTCGCCGCGGTCGCCGCCGACGGGCTGACCATCGACTACTTCCGCGGCAAGGACGCCATCCCCGGGTCGCTCGTCACCATCTCGGCGTCGAGCGGGACGCCGGTGGACGCGGCCTTCACGGCGGCCGACACGGCCCTCGCCACCCGGTTCCTGAACCCGGACGCGGCCGGGTACCTGCAGGGGTTCCAGGTCCAGGCCGACGCGAACGGCGAGTTCACGTTCGGCGTCCGCCGGCCGACCGGCACCGCCCCGGCGACGGTGACGGCGGCCGACGCGACCGGGTTCCGGGCCGGGGCGTACACCCAGCCGTACGTGCTCCCGACCACCCGGCGGCTCGACTTCGGGCCGGCGCCGGCGGCGTCCACCGCCGACTACGGGAACGGCGGCCCGGTCGGCGCGGGCTACGTCCTGTTCGCGGCCGCGACGTACACCGACGCGGCGACGAACGCCCTGGGGTGGACCGGGGCGAACCCGCCGGTGCCGTTCGACTTCGGCGGGACCGGGACGGCGGTCCAGCGGGACGCGGTGTTCGGCGGGTACGCCCCGAGCGAGTTCGTGCTCGACATGCCGGCCGGCAACTACGTGGTGACGGCGACGCTCGGCGACCAGGGGCCCGCCGGGACGACATGTTCGTCGAGGTGTGGACGGGCACGGCCTGGGTGGCGGCGAAGGGGTACAACCCGGCGACGAACGCCTACGACACCGACCTGAGCGGGCTGACGTCGCCGCCCGGGGTGGCCCCGGACGCCGGCCAGTCGCTGGTCCGGTCGTTCCTGGCGAGCACCGCCGGCGGGCAGGTCCGGGTGCGGTTCGGGAACGTGACCGGCAACCCGAACTGGACGCTGGCGGCCCTGGAGGTGCGGCCGGCGCAGGCGGCGCTGACGATCACCCGGGCGGCCGGGACGCTGACGGCCGACGGCACCACGGTGACCGCGTACACGGTGACCGGGGCGGCGCCGGGCACGGTGCTGACGGTCCGCACGGCCCTCGGGTCGCCGGCCGGGGCGGACGCGAACACGACCTACGACGGGTTCCAGGTGGTGGTGCCGGCGTCCGGGCCGGCCACGTTCTCGCTCAAGGCGCCGTACTCGACGACGCTGGTGACGTCGTTCATCGAGGTCGAGTCGGTGTCGGGCGGGGAGCGCAGCGTGGTCGGCGAGGTCTACGCGGCCACGTCCGCGCCGACGGTGCCGGCGGTGCAGCGGTTCGACTTCAACGGCCCGTCGGACGACACGAACCCGAGCATGGTGGGGGTGCGGGGCACCCAGCTGTGGACGGCCGGGGCCGACTACGGGTGGCTGACGGCCGTGAACGAGTTCGAGCGGGCGGCGACGACGCTGCCGGCGTCGATGACGGCGGCGCAGAAGTCGCTATTCCGGGACGGGGCGACGCTGGGCGGGCCGGCCGGGACGTTCCGGGTGAAGGTGGACGCGGGGGCCGACTACGCGGTGCGGTACTACGTGGGCGACTCGTACAGGAAGTGGCCGTGGATCCGGCTGCAGGTGGAGGGGGCACGGCGAGCGGCCAGCTGGCGACGAACGTGAACCAGTACTGGTCGTACGTGATGTTCGGGAAGGACGCGAACGCCGACGGGTACCTGGACGTGACGGTGTTCGGCTCGGCGACGTGGGTGCTGAACGCGGTCGACGTGGCCAAGGGGACGACGGCGGCGCGCTGCCGCCGAGCCTGTTCGCCCCGAGCCCGCAGCTGGCCGGGTTCGCGGTGACGAGCGGCACCGCCCCGACGCTGACGGCGGCGGGGCTGGCGCCGGTCGTGGTCGAGGCGACGCGGCGGCTGGTGGCGGCCGGGGCCGACCCCGGGCGGCTGGCGGCGGTGACGGTGTCGATCACCGACCTGAACGCCGCGGGCCGGCTCGGCGAGCACGTGCCGGGGTCGGTGCACGTCGACGACGACGCGGGCGGGACGGGGTGGTTCGTGGACCCGACGCCGGCCGACGACGCCGAGTTCGGGCGGGTCGTGGCGGTCGGCCTGGGCGCGACCGACGGGGCGGCCGCGCGGGGGTGGACCTGCTGACGGTGGTGATGCACGAGCTGGGCCACGAGCTGGGGCTGGACGACGTGGACCCGACGGCGAACCCGGCCGACCTGATGGCCGAGGCGCTGACCGCGGGCGTGCGCGGCTCCCGGCCGGGCTCGCGCCGCGGAGGTGCCGGCGCCGGCGGAGGTGCCGGCGCCGGCGGTCGAGCCGCCGGCGCGGCCGACGCCGGCGGACAAGCCGTCCGCGGGGCCGGTGCTGCTGCCGGCGCCGGCGCTGTGGCTGGTCGCGGCCGAGACGGTGTTCGCCCCCGGGGTGCCGGTGGTGGCGACCGACGACCGGGTGCGGGTGGCGGTGGCTCCGGTCGAGCCGGTGCGGGTCGGCCTGGCCGCGGCGAAGCCCCTCGCCCCGTCCCTGGCCGCGACGCCGACCTGGCCCGACGCCGAGAGCCTGTTCGACCTCGACGGGGTCTACGTCGGGTAAGGGTGAGTCGGGAAGGTCGCAGGCACGCGGAGCGTGCCCGCGACTTTGTCGTTCAGAACAGCGTCGCCGCCGGGCCGGTGAGGCCGCGGACGTACTCGTGGTAACCGGCGAGCTTGAACTTGCGTGCGGTGTTCTCGCTCGACATGTACCGCACTGTGCCGTACACCGGTCGCTCCGGCGGCCACGGCCGGTCGAACAGGCCGAAGCACCACAGGATGCCCGTGTACGAGTTCGGGTCGCGGCCGTCGAGAGCGTACTTGTTGTTCAGGTGCTCCAGCACGCGGTACGCCTCGGCCGGTGTCTCCGACCACTCCAGTACCTTCTTCCCCCACAGCATCCGCAGGTAGTTGTGCATCCGCCCGGTGCGCACCAGCTCCGTCTGGGCCGCGTTCCACAGCGGGTCGTGCGTGTCGGCCGCCTCGAACTGCTCGGGCGTGTACAGGTGCTCGCGCCGGTCGCCCGTGTGCTTCCGCAGTGTCTCCTGCGCCCACGTCGGCAGCACTTCGGGGAAGGGCGGGGTACCGTCCGCGGAGTGCGGCACGACCGTGCCCGCCCGCGCGAAGAAGAACTGCCGCCCGACGTCGCGCCACGTGATGGCCTCGTCGAGGAAGCCGTTCACGTTCGCGTCGCGGCTGTAAAAGTCGTCACGCTTCCCCTTCGCCTTCAGGTTGATCTCCGCCACCGACCAGGCGCCGAGTGTGTCGAACACGGCGTCGATCACGTCCTCGATGGCGACGTGGCCGAACCGCAGGTACGGGCTCAGCCGGCTGGCCGCACCGCGGGCTGGGTCGTCCGGCTGGTTGCGGCCCTCGGCGTAGCGCGGCAGCTTCTTCGCCACGAACTCCGCCAGCACGGCGCGGCCGGCGACCGTTCCACCGACTACCCCTGGCACCGGCGGCACCGTCTGGTCGATCGGCAGTTGACGCACGAACGCCGCCATGTCTTTCGGCACACGCCACGGCTCGAACGGCGGCGCGAGTTGGGACCTCGCCACCTTCGGCACGTCGGGCTCGGCGGCGGCGCGGTTGGCCCAGGCGTCGGCGAACTGGGCGTGGATGCGCGGTCGGAGGTGCGCCGCCGCAGACACCGGCTTCTCACCGAGCAGCGACAGCGGGGCGACGCCGTTGCCGTCCACGAGGTACACCGCGACCCGCGACCCGGCCGCGACCGCCCGGTTGTGCGCCGGCACGACGAAGCACGGCGAGTCGTCGGTGACGACGGCGCAGCTGTCGGCGGCGAGGCGGGCGACGAGGCCGCGGCCGGGCTGGCCGGGCGTCTCGACGAACGGCCAGTGCGCGACGCCGAGCCGGGTCGCGTCGGCGCCGGTGTCGCGCATCCCTTCGAGCATGAAGGTGTGGTGGCGGGCGTTGGCCCACGGGTAGTCGAGCTTGAGCCCCTCGTACACGACGAGCGGCTTCTTGTAGTGCCGGCACAGGTGGAGGGCGTAGTCGAGGGCGTGGCTCGAATGGAGGCGGCGGGTGGTCTGGAGCCACAGGAGCACGTACTGACCCGCGGGGTTCGCAGGGCGGGCGTTGGCGAGGCGGACGCGCGCGTCGTTGTAGGTGGTCATCGGAACCAATCATAGTCGGCCCGGCGGCGCCGCGGCGAAGGTGGGCTTTACACGCCCAGATTCCCCCGGCATAAGCCGCCCACTCAGCCGCGCGTCACAGCGTCCGAGCGACCGCGCCGGCCCCCGGGGGATGGGGTGCCGGCCGACCGACCGCGGCCCGAGGGGGGAAGCCATGTACCGATACCGCGCCTGGGGGCTCGTCGCCCTCGCCGCCGCCGGGGCGACGGCTGCCGCGGCCGCCGATCCGCCGCCGCGGGCCGCTCGCCCCACGCAGACAACCGTCGTGGACAAGTTGTTCGGCAAAGCCAAGGCGAAGGCCGAACCCGCACCGGCCCCGAAGGCCGACGCCCCGCCGGGCCTGGCGCCGGAGGTGAAGGCCGCCGCTCTCCGGGACGAGCAGGACGCCTACGAACGGCGGATGGCCGTGTGCCTGAAGCTCCGCGAGGTGGCCGAGCAGCGCGGCGACGACAACCTTCACCGCCAGGTGGACGAGTTGGAACGCCAGGCTGGTGCCCTGTACCACGCCCGCACCGCTGCCCTCGGGCTCCCGAAGGCTCGCCCCGCGGACGTGCTCGACCGCCAGCTCGGCACCGGCGTCGCGGTCACGCCGCTGACGGCCCCGGCCCCGCCGGTGCCGGCTGGCCCGGCTACCGCCGCCGCCCGCGCCACAGCCCCGACCTCCGACCGCGACGTGCGGGAGGTGCGGCCATGACACGCCTCCTGCTCCTGACGGTGTTCGCCGCGTCGGCCGTCGGCTGCACCGGCCTCCCGACCCCCGGTTCGGTGGCGAAGTCGGACGCCGCGCCCGACAAGGACGCGGTGGCGGCCGGCCGCCCGGTGCCGCCGGCGATCCTGATCACGCCCGGTGAGGTGGCGGCGGACAACCCCGCCGCGGCGCTCACGAAACTCGGCAACGAGCTGGACTACGACCTCAAGAACACCCCGCCGGCGCCGAAGACGCCGATCGTGACGCGGTACAAGGGGGGCGAGAAGGTCGAGTAGAAGTCGGCGAACGCGGCGAGCCGAGGGCCGTCAGGCTCCGGGTGTTTCCGTTGAGGTGAACACCCGGGGCCTGACGGCCCTCAGCTCGCTGCATCAGCGAATCTCGATCATCCGGCATTCGGCTAGCGGCACCTCGGCGTCGCCGGCCAGCAGCAGTTTCCCCCCCACGCAGCGGATCGGGCCGTCGTCCGGGCACACGCGGTCGGTCTCCACGCCGGCCGCGAAAGCTCCGTCGGCCGCGTGCGAGCCAGGGTACACCAGCGGCAGGTGAACCCGGTGGACGCTGCCGTCGCGCAGCTTCACCTCGGCGGGGCGGAACAGCCGGTCTAGCGCGAACCGCGGCAACTCCAGCTTCACCCGCCGCAGCACCTCCCACGGGAACCACACCCACCGCCCGCTGACGACCCCCTCCAGTACCGACGCGAACCGGTCGTCGGCGTCGCGGAGGCCGTCGAACTCCTGACCGTCGAGAAAGCCTTCGACTTCCGGCGAGGCGGCGTCGGCGCGGTCGGTCCAGCGTACGGCGCCGGCCGGGTCGCCGTCGCGGAGTCGCTTCACCGCCAGCCACCGGCGCTTGGCGTGTGCCGGCGGCGTCGGCAGCACCGTCGGCCGTCGCACGGTGACACTGCGCTGTCGCTCGGCGCGGAACAGGCGGCGGAAGCCGCGCGCCGACGCCGGCCACGCGGGGTCATCGGAGCGGATCGCGGCGAGGTGCGTTTCCGCGTCGTCGAGCCGCCCGGCGAACGCCAGCAGCTCGACGAGGAACAACCGGGCCGAGGCGTCGTCCGGGTGCGCGGCGACGGCCGCCTCCTGGAGCGACACCGCCTCGGCGAGCTGGCCGTCGGCGAAGGCCTCGTGCGGGCTCATCGCTTCAACCCGAGTGTGAGGCCGTCCGCGAACGGGAGGAAGCACAGGTCGATCCGTGCGTCGGCGTGTAACTTCGCGTTCAGAGCCCGGATCGCGGCCGTGTCGGCGTCGGTGACCGTGGGGTCGGCCGGCTTGCCGTCCCACAGCGTGTTGTCGACCGCCACCAGCCCGCCCGGCCGCAGCAGCGCCAGCGCCGCCTCGTAGTAGCCGTCGTAGTTCGCCTTGTCGGCGTCGATGAATGCGTACTCGAAGGAGCCGTCGCCGCCTTCCGCGCGCAGCCGGGTGAGGGTGTCGAGTGCCGGGGCGAGGTGGAGTTCGATGCGGTCGGCGAGGCCGGCCGCGGCCCAGTGGCGGCGGGCGATTTCGGCGTACGTCGGGTTCACGTCGCAGCAGACGACCATCCCGCCGGACGGCAGCGCCGAGGCCACCCACAGCGCCGAGTAGCCGGTGAACGTGCCCACCTCCAGGCACTTCGTCGCGCCCAGCAACTTTACTAGAAGCGCCAGTAGCGGTCCCTGCTCAGGCGCGATCTGCCACTCGCCCTCGGCCAATTTTCCGGTCTCCTCGCGGAGCGCCCGGAAGGCCTCGGGCTCTCGCAGGCCGACGCTGAGGGCGTACTCGTAGACGCGGTCGGTGAGCGGCGTCGGGCGGACGAAGCTGAGCATCCGCGGTCCCTTCGTGCGGCGGGGCGACCGAAGTGGTATACGGGTCGGCCGCGTCACACGCCCAGCGCCCGCCGCACCTGCGCCACGATCGCCGCCGGCGGGTCGGCCACGTCCACACGGACCGCGTCGGCCGGCGGTTCCAACGTCTGAAACTGGCTGTGTAGTAGCGACGGGCTCATGAAGTGCCCCGTCCGCGCCGCCAGCCGCTCACGGATCAACTCCTCGGGGCCGTGAAGCCACACGAAGTGGATGTGCGCCGGGTCGTGCGCTTCGAGGTAGTCCTGGTAGGCGTGCTTCAGCGCCGAACACGCCAGCACGACGTTCTCGCCGCGGGCGAGGGCGGCGTCCATCCGGTCGCGGAGTGCGGCGAGCCACGGGGCGCGGTCGGGGTCGGTGAGCGCGATGCCGGCCTTCATCTTCTGGACGTTCGCGGCCGGGTGATAGTCGTCGCCCTCGACGAACGACCAGCCCAGCTCGTCGGCGAGAAGCTTGCCGACGGTGCTCTTGCCGGTTCCGGACACGCCCATCATCACGACGATCATCCCGGTCGCCTCCGCACGGGTTGATTCCATCGTACCCGTGCAATCCATCCTCGCCCGGCTTCAAGTTGTCCCCGGGCTGGGTGCGGGTTACCATCGCCCGAAGGCCGATCGCCCGCCCACCCTCCACCAAGAGATTCTGTCGTGTTCCGCCACACCCTGCAGGGACTTGTCGTGCTGCTGGCGGCCGCCTCGCCCGCGCGCCCCGACGACCGCGACCCCCACACGTTTCCTCCGGCCGCGAAAGACATCCTCGACCGCGCCGAGAAGTTGGAGGTTTTCTCGCTCCACCCCGAGCGGCCGGACGGAGAGGCGAAGGAGGCGTTCCGCGGGTGGAAGGTGCTCGGAAAGACGGAAGTCGCCGACGCCGCGACGCGCAAGCAACTGGCCGGGGCGTTCGTGAAGGGTGTGACCGAGTTCAAGGGCGGGCCGGCGACGTGCTTCGACCCGCGGCACGGCGTCCGCGCCACCGCCGGCGGCAAGACGGCCGAGTTTGTGATCTGTTTTTCGTGCTTCCAGGCCCGGGTGACGGTCGGCGAGAAGGACCACACCGTGTACGTCTCGCGCTCTCCGGCCACGGCATTCGACGCGGTCCTGCGCAAAGCCGGCGTCGCGCTTCCGCCCCCGGCGGATGGGAAGTAGCTCTACACGTCCCGCCGGGCGAAGCCGACCACGCCCACCGCCGCCGCCAGCCCGCTCAGCGCCGCGGCTCCCAGAACCAGGTTCGACAGCCCCGCCGTCTGGTACTCGCCCTTCAGCACGAACCGCAGGCGGGCCAGGTAGCGGTCCGGGCTCGGCCACGGCTCCGGCAACCACGACAGCGCGAACCCCGCCCCGTACAGCACCACCCAGAACACCGTGATGCCCAGCACCGTGCCGTTCGTCAGCGCCCCGATCGTCACGCCCCACGACACGATCACCGCCAGCGCCGCGGCGACCATCACGACGGCCATCAGCCCGCCGCCGGCGGTCAGGTCGCTCTCGGCGTCCGACTTGAACAGGAAGTAGCTCGCCACCAGCACGCCGATCCCCAGCGCCGCGAACGTACACACCACTACCACGAGCCGCGCGTGCCACTTCGCCAGGAAGTACTGGTGCCGGCTGATGCCGCGGCTGAGCACCGAGTCGGCGACGGTGCCGCGCTCGGCGCCGACCGCCGAGACGGCGAGTACGACGACGAGCGCGAGGCTGCCGACGACGACGAGGCGGAACAGGTCGCCGGACTGCGCCGCGGCCGAGCGGAACATGCCGGCCTCGTTGTGGACGCCGACGCGGTACAGCAGAAATCCGGCCGCCGCGAGGACGGTGACGAGCACCCAGAGCCGGTACGTCCAGCCGCGGAGCGTCTGACGGAGGTCGGTCTGGAACACCGCCCAGTACGGCAGGAACCGGTTGAACCGGACGGTCACGACGGGTGGGGTCTGTTCCATGTGTGCCTCGCTGGGGCCGCTCGCCTACGCCGCCTCGTCCTTGTACAGCCGGGCGAACCCGCGGCTCTCCTCGCGCTCGACCAGGTCCAGGTACGCCTGCTCCGTCTGCATCCCGAGCGTCCGCACCGAGATGACCGTCACCTTGTTCTCGCCGAGCAGGTGGAACAGCTGCGCCAGCAGCGCCGCGTTCGGCACCTCGTCCGTCAGCTTGATCTCCAGCCGCCGCTGCCGCAGCAACACCTGCTTGAAGTCGGCCAGGTTCCGCAGCGCGGCCACGCACTTCGTGATCGCCTTTTGTTCGCCGTCGATGTCGAGCTCGTAGTGGTTGCGGCGGATGCGGCCCTTCAGGTCTTGCAGGGTGCCGTGGAAGATCAGCTGCCCCTTGTTCAGCACCGCGGCGTGGTTGCACACCTCGTCCACGTCCGTCAGGTTGTGGCTGCTGAGGATCAGCGTCTTCTCGGCCGCTAGCGTCTTGATCAGCTCCAGCATCGACCGGCGGGCTTCGATGTCGAGGCCGTGCGTCGGCTCGTCCCAGATGAGGAGGTCGGGGTCGTTCAGCAGACTGGCGGCGACGGCGAGGCGGGCGGTCATGCCGGCGCTGAAGTAGGCGATCGAGTCGCCCGAGTGCGGGAGCAGGTCGACGGCGCGGATCAGCGTGGCGAGCTTCGGCTTTCGCACGTCGGCGGGGAGGCCGAAGAGGCGGGCGATGTAATCCAGGTACGTGATCGGCGTCATCCCCTTCGGGAACTGAGGGTTCGTGGGGATGTAGCCGATGCGGCGGCGAAGGTCGGCGGCGTTGGGCGTCATGACGCGGCCGAACACCTTGGCCCACCCGGCGGTGGGGCGGTGGAGGCCCAGGATGAGCCGCAGGAACGTGGTCTTACCGGCGCCGTTTGGGCCGAGCAGACCGAGGACGCAGCCCGGCTCGACGGTGAGCGTGGCGTCGTTGAGGGCGATCTGCCGGTTCTGGTAGATCTTCGTCAGGTGCTGGGTCTCGACGACCAGCTCCGCGTCGTCCGCCACGGCCGGTCCTCCCCACTCTGCCCGCGCGAATGGCGGGTGTATAGCGGGGCCGGGTTGCCGGGTCTACCCCGAGTTGGCAGTTGGTAGTTGGTAGTCAAGACAGTTAAGCGCGGCGATCGACGCACCCAGTCTTGACTGCCAACTGCCAGCTACTCAGCGCTGCACCCGGGCGCTGCCGCCCTTGGCGAACGCCTCCACCTCCTCAACCCGCGCCATCGTCACGTCGCCGTGGAACGTTGTCAGCAGCGCCCCGTGCGCCCAGCCCAGCCGCAGCGACTCGTCCGGCGACCGGCCCGTCAGCAGGCCGTAGATGCACCCGGCCGCGAAGCCGTCGCCGCCGCCGATGCGGTCGATCACGTCCAGCTCGCACGTCGGGCTAACGTGCTTCTTCCCTTCCAGCCACAGCACCGCCGCCCAGTCGTGTCGGTTCGTGTGGTGCACCTCCCGCAGGGTCGTCGCCACCAGCTTGATGTTTGGGAACTCCTTCACCGTGTTCTCGATCATGCCGAAGAACACCTCGGGGTCCAGCTTCGACTCGGTCTTCGCCGTCACCTCCGGCCCCTTCACCCCGAGCCCCTTCTGCATGTCCTCCTCGTTGCCGATGAGGCAGTCGACGTGGCTCACGATGCGGCGAAGCGTCTCGACGGCCCGGCCGTCGCCGCCGGCCGCCTTCCACAACTTCGCCCGGTAGTTCAGGTCGAACGACACGACCGCGCCCTGGGCCTTCGCCGCCTTCATCCCCTCGATGATGAGCTCGGGCGTCGTCTCGGACAGCGCCGCGAAGATGCCGCCGGAGTGGAACCACTTCACGCCGCCCGCGAACACCCTGGCCCAGTCGAAGTCGCCGGGCTTCAGCCGGGCTGCGGCCTCGTTCGAGCGGTTGTAGAAGACGACCGGGGCGCGGACGCCGTGGCCGCGGTCGCTGTACACGGTGGCGAGGTTCGGGCCGCGGACGCCGTCGTGCTCGAAGTGCTTGTAGAAGGGCGTCACCCCCATGGCCCGCACCTGCGCCTGGATCAGCTCGCCGATCGGGTAGTCCACCATCGCGGTGGCGACGGCGGTGCGGAGGCCGAAGCAGTCTGACAGGTTGGCCGCGACGTTGTACTCGCCGCCGGACACGTGGATGTCGAACGCCTTCGCCTTACGGAACGGCACGACGCCGGGGTCGAGGCGGTGGACGAGAGCGCCCAGGCTCACGAGGTCGAGGGCGGCATCGGGACGGATGGAGAGCGGCATCGTGGGTCGTGGGTCGTGGGTCGTGGGTTGTAGGGGGTCGTGGTAGGAGTGTGCTCGGGATTTCGCCGCCCGCGGCGGCGCGGTCAGCGCTTCAGCATCCCGACCTTCTCGGCGTACGGGAACAGCCCGCCGGCCTCGATGATCGGCGCCACCTCACCCAGCGGCAGCAGGCTCCACGTTTCTCCGGTCGTCTTGTTGGTCAGCGTCCCGGCGGTCAGGTCGATCGCCAACTCGTCGCCCGTGCACACCCGATCCACCAGCCGGGCCGGGGTTTCGATCGGAACGAGGTAGCCGCCGTTGACGGAGTTCCGATAGAAAATCCGGGCGTAGAATTCGGCCACGACGGCCCTGATGCCGGCGGCGGCGAGGGCGATCGGGGCGTGCTCGCGGCTCGAGCCGCAGCCGAAGTTCTTGCCGCCGATGATGATGGTGTACGGCGACACGAACCCGTCGCCGCCGGGCGGGTGGAACGGGACGTGTCCCTTCGGCAGCCCGGCCTGGTCGTCGGGCACGCCGCTGAGGGCGTACTTGCCGAACATCCGGTACTCCTCCGGGATGGACGGGTTGTACGTCAGGTACTGGGCCGGGATGATCTGGTCGGTGTCGATGTTGTCGCCCAGGACGTACGCCCGACCTTCAATTTGATTTTGCATCGTTTTTCGCCCATCGGAACCGGCACAACCGTCGTCTTCGGAGTGTGCCACGTGAGGTTGTGGGGAGGGTACAATACCCCCGCGATCGCCCCCCGGTAAGCCGCTAAACACGCCGCCCACCGGGATTTCCGCGTGCTAAAGTTGTCCGACAGTTTCGGCCCGCACGGCCGCCGGACGGCGGCCGCCTGGGGCCGCCCGCAAGCCCTACGGGCGGCCCGGTTTGGAGTGACCGGCGTTATGCGAGCCCGACTCACCTCCGAGGCCGGCGACTGCCTGCCCGCCTCGGTCGATCTCTCCCCGGGTACCACCGTCACGCTCGGCCGCAGCCGCGATAACACCGTGGTGCTGCGCGACGAGTTGGCCAGCCGGTTACACGCCAAGGTGTACTTCGAGGACGGCAAGTGGCACGTCCGCGACTTTGGCCTCAACGGCACGCGAGTCGAGGGGCAGAAGATCACCGGGGCCGTCGAGATCGCGGACGGCGAGGCCATCAAGATCGGTGAGGTCGTTCTGCGCTTCACGGCCGGCACCAAATCCGTGACGAAGGCGCCGCCGAAGCCCGCCGCGCCGATCACGCTCCCGCTCGGCCGAACGTCCGTCGGCAGCTACCACGGCTCCACGAAGGTGCACGAGTTGCCTGCCGAGCGCACCCTTCCGGGCGACCCGCCGCCTGAAGAGTCCGCGAACCGCCTCCGCATGGACGAGCTGACCGCGCTGTGCAAGTTCATGACGGCCGCGGTGGAGGCCCGCACGCCGCACGAGCTCATCGTGATGGCCCTGCGCTCGATTCTCCACCAGACCACCGCCAAGCTCGCCGGCTACCTCAGCGTCGACGCCGACGACCCGGCACCGAAGGTCGTGCTGCCCGAGACCGCGGCGGTGGACATGCCGCTCTCCCGCCGCCTGAACCAGCAGGCTCACCAGACCGGCCGTACCGTCTGGCTGTTCCCCGAACTGACCGCCGCCCACCCGCCGACCGACAGCCTCTCGTCGTTCGCCGACGCCATCTGCATCCCGCTGAAGACGAGCAGCGGCGACTCGTTCGCGGCCCTGCACGTGTACCGCTCCGGCCGGGCGTTCGACGAGCGCGACGTGCGGTTCATCGAGGCCGTGGCCGGGTATTTGGCGCACGGGCTGGAAATCCACCGCCAGCGCCGCCGACTCGAGGCCGAGAACAGCCGGCTGCGGACGCACACGCCGACCGCCGACGACATCATCGGCGAGAGTTCCGCCGTCATCGCACTGCGGCAGCAGATTTTCCGCGCGGCCCCGCAGCCCTACACGGTGCTGGTTCAGGGCGAGAGCGGCAGCGGCAAGGAGTTGGTGGCACTCGCCATCCACCGTAACAGCAAGCGCGTCGGCGGCCCGCTGGTCGTGGTCAACTGCGCGGCCATCGCCCCGACGCTGCTCGAGGCCGAACTGTTCGGCTACAAGAAGGGGGCGTTCAGCGGGGCCGACCGCGACCACCCCGGCCTATTTCAGCAGGCGGACGAAGGCACACTGTTCCTGGACGAGATCGGTGAGTTGTCGCTGGACTGCCAGGCCCGGCTCCTGCGCGTCATCGAGGGGAAGGCGTTCCGCCCGGTCGGCGCGACGTCTGACATCAAGGTGGACGTGCGGATCGTAGCGGCGACACACCGGAACCTGGACCAGGAGGTGAAATCCGGCCGGTTCCGGCAGGACCTGTGCTACCGGCTGAAGGTCATTCAGATTCGCGTGCCGGCGCTGCGCGAGCACCCGGAAGACATCCCGGAATTGGCGGCGTTCTTCCTCGCGCGGGTGTCGGGCGAGTGTCGGCGCAGCTTCCGCCTCACGCCGGCGGCGATGCGGAAGTTGCAGGCGTACACGTGGCCCGGCAACGTACGCCAGTTGCGGGCGGTGCTGGAGAGTGCCGCGGTCATGAGCGAGGCCGACCTGTTGGACGCCGACTCGCTGCCCCTGGGCGGGGTGTCGGAGTTGGCGTCGGCGGCGGTCGCTCTGGCGGCGGCAGACTTGCCGCCGAGCCTGGACATGGACGAGATCGAGACGTGGGCCATTCGCCGGGCCTTGAAGCAGACCGGCGGTAACGTGAGCCACGCGGCGAAGGTGCTGGGAATGAGCCGCGATACGCTCCACACAAAGATCAAGAAGAAGGGGATCGAGCGCGTCGTGCTGGCGGAGAGCACCGAGGCGCCGGCGGTGCCGGTGGCGGAGTCCGACTGGACGCCCACCGGCGCGATGCGGTGATTCCAGCTCCGCCGCTCGCGGCGGAGCCCTTTGCACTTCTTGCGTCGGTTCGGTAGGCTACCCCCACCATGCCCACCGACCACACCGTCGTCGAGTTCGACGTCCGCACCGACGAAATGCTCGTCAACATGGGGCCGCAGCACCCCAGCACGCACGGCGTGCTGCGGCTCGTGCTGCGGACCGACGGCGAGATCGTCTCCGAAGTCACCCCACACCTCGGCTACCTCCACCGCTGCGCCGAGAAGATCGGCGAGAACGTCACGCCGATCCAGTTCATCCCGTACACGGACCGGATGGACTACCTCGCCGCGATGAACATGAACCTCGGGTACAGCCTCGCCGTCGAGAAGCTGGCCGGCCTGAAGGTGCCCGAGAAGGCGCAGGTGATCCGCGTCCTCATCGGCGAGCTGAACCGCGTCGCGTCGCACCTCGTCGGCATGGGGGCGTACGGCCTCGACCTCGGCAGCTTCAGCCCGTTCCTGTACGCCTTCCGCGAGCGCGAGCACATCCTCGACCTGTTCGAGGACGTGTGCGGCGCCCGCCTCACCTACAGCTACCTCACAATCGGCGGCGCCCACGACGACCTGCCGGCCGGCTGGACCGACCGCTGCCGCCGCTTCCTCGACTACTTCGAGCCGCGCATCCCCGAGTACCACGCGCTGCTGACGGACAACCACATCTTCGTCAAACGCACCGCCGGGATCGGCGTTCTGAGTAAGGAACTGGCGCTGTCTTACGGCTGCACCGGCCCGGTGCTGCGCGCGTCGCTCGACCGGTCGAAGGGCGACCCCGACTGGGACCTGCGGAAGACCGAGCCGCACAGCGGCTACGAGGGCTACACCTTTGACGTGCCGCTGCCGCCGTTCAAGGAGGCGCCGCCGGACGCGGTCGTCGGGGACTGCTGGCACCGCTTCTACGTGCGGATGCGCGAGGTGGCCGAGGGGGTGAAGATCGTCCGGCAGGCGCTCGACAAGTACGACACGATCCACGCCGAGGGCGAGAAGGTGAAGGCCGAGTTCGCCGCGCGGCGGGCCACACTGACGCCCGAGGAGGCGAAGGCGGACGACGCGAAGCTGGCGGAGTTGCAGCGCACGAAGTACTCGCACCGGGTGGAGCCGCCGAAGCACCTGCCGGCGGGCGAGGTGTACGTCGAGACGGAGTGCCCGCGCGGGCAGATGGGGTTCGGCGTGGTCGGCCGGCCGGCGAAGGAGAACGTGCCGCTGCGGGTGCGGGCGCGGTCGAGCAGCTTCTGTAACCTCAGTGTCACGGGCGAGCTGTGCCGGGGCTGCCTCGTGGCCGACATCCCGGCTATCATCGGCAGTATCGACGTGGTCATGGGCGAGATCGACCGCTGACGCGGGCCTCTCCCGGCCAGTATCCTGGTGAGCCCATCCCCTGCGGAGCCGAACCGTGAAGCACGCCGCCGCCTTCCTCGTCGCCCTCGCCGCCGTCTGCGCCGTCCGCGCCGACATCGCCGTACCGCCGCCGGCCGGCAAGAAGTTCGTGACTGTCGACCACGTCGTTACCACCGACAAGGCGTACCCCGAACACGAGTTCTACACCGTGACCGGGTTTATGGGCGAGGCGAAGCAGGTTCCGTTCGGCCCCGACGAGCCGCTGAAGATCGCGGGCGCCGGCCGCCGGGGTCCGTACGGGCAGGTCACGTTCGCCGCCGTTCCGAAGGGCGCGGGCGAGAAGTTCGCGAGCGCGAAGGAGTTCGGCGCCGCCCTCCGCAAGGGCACGGTCCCCGGCGCGGCCG
This sequence comes from Gemmataceae bacterium, assembly GCA_046350095.1. Lineage (GTDB taxonomy): Bacteria > Planctomycetota > Planctomycetia > Gemmatales > Gemmataceae > Urbifossiella. Next base: position 2,181,941 of record JAXMBA010000002.1, on the reverse strand, counting down.
TGGCCAAGCACGCCTTCCCGAACTCGGCCACGATCGACGCCAAGGACCCACGCACGGTCATCACCGAGACGCTGGCGGTGCAAAAGATCGACCCCAAGGCCGGCATCGTGCTGAAGACGCTCAAGAAGAGTGAGTCCACGAGCCCGCCGCCGACGAAGGGCGCCGGGAACGCCCCCGAGTCGATCGAGGACGAAGTCGCGGCCGGCGACTCGCCGCGCGGGGGCACCGTGGTCGCCGGCCTGGCGTTGACGCTGGCGGTGGCGTTCGCCGGGCTGTGGCTCGTGCGGCGGAAGCACGGGTAGGTCGGGTGCCGCTCGCGGCATCGCGCTGCCCCGCGCGATGCCGCGAGCGGCTTCGTTATTCGCGGTTCATGTGCCCCTCGAACGTCGTCCCCTCCACGAGCGGCCCGTACATCTCCGGCCGGCGCCAGTTCACGCGGTCGATCTCGTACACGCCGTGGCAGTGGACCTGCCGCTTCTGTCGCGCCGCGGCCGGGTCCACCTCGATCGTGAATACGTCCTCGGCCCCCACCGGCGAGCGGTGCAGCACGTTGCCGAAGTAGTCGGCTGCCGAGCTGTAACCCAGGTACGTGAACCCCGCCTCGTCGCCGACGCGGTTCACCGCCAGGTAGTACACGTGGTTCTCCCACCCCCGCGCCGGCGACACTAGCTCCGCCATCATGCGGGCGTTCGTGGCCCAGTTCGTCGGTAGCACAATGAGGTCGGCGCCGAGCAGCGTCAGGATTCGCGCCGACTCGGGAAAGCTGCCGTCGAAGCAGATGTTCATGCCGATCTTGAGGCCGCCGAGGTCGTGGACGGCGAACGGCCGGTCGCCCGGGTCGGTGAACCGGTCGGCGCCGAGGCACGGCAGGTGGAGCTTGCGGTAGCTTGCGGCCAAACCGTCCGGCCCGACCAGGGCGCAGGCGTTGAACAGCTTTCCCGTCGCCGGGTCGTGCTCGATCAGGCCGAACACCGCCCACACGTTGCGGCGGGCGCACACTTTCGCGACCGCGTCGGTCGCGGGGCCGGGGATCGTTTGCGCCACGGCCCGCACCGCGTCGCGGGAGTCGAAGCCGTAGCCGGTGAGGACGCACTCGGGGAAGACGACGAGTCGGGCGCCGAGGTCGGCGGCGGCGTCGAGGCGCGTGGTGATCGAGTCGAGATTCGCGGCGGGGTCGGCGAGGCGGCAGTCCATCTGCACCCCGGCCACTGTCCAGGTGTCGGCCATCATCGCGTCCTCGAAGAAGAATTTTGACAGGATAAACAGGATGAAGCAGGATGCCGATCCAAATTCAGGCTTTGTTCGGTATCCTGCTTCATCCTGTTCATCCTGTCTAAAATGCCTCCCTGTCTCCCGTACACTCCGGACACCTCACCATGCGCCGGTTCCTCCCCGCCGTCGTCGCTCTCCTCGCCGCGGCCGGCACTGCCACCGCCCAGCGTGAGTTCGGGTTCGACAACCGCAAGGCGTCCGGCCAGCCGTACCTCTCGCCCGAGGAGACGGTCGCGCGGATGAAGGTGCTCCCCGAGTTCGAGGCGAAGCTGTTCGCCGGCGAGCCGCAACTCGCCAACCCCATCGCCTTCACCATCGACGAGAAGGGGCGCGTCTGGTGCGTCGAGTGCTTCGAGTACCCGTCGAAGGCCGGCAAGCGCACCCCGCGCGACCGCATCGTCATCCTCGAAGACACCGACGGCGACGGCCGCGCCGACAAGCGCACCGTCTTCGCCGAGGGGAAGGACTTCCCCGTCACCGAGGAGCGGAAGAAGGCCGGGCTCGGCGCCTTCGACATGGCCAGCGGCATCGAGGTCGGCCACGGCGGCGTGTTCGTGGGGGCGCCGCCGTACCTGTGGTACATCGAGAACAAGAACGACAAGCCGGGCAAGTTCGACGTGCTGCTGAGCGGCTTCGGCAGCCAGGACACGCACGAGACGCTGAACACCTTCCAGTGGGGGCCGGACGGCTGGCTGTACGGCCTGCACGGCGTCTTCACCCAGAGCAACGTGAAGGCCGCCGACGGCCCCGAGGTGCGGATGAACGCCGCCGTGTGGCGCTACCACCCGACGCGGAAGGCGTTCGAGGTGTTCAGCGAGGGGACGTCGAACCCGTGGGGCATGGACTGGCGCAACACCGACGGGCAGTTCATCCTGGCGTGCTGCGTGATCCCGCACCTGTACCACATGGTGCCGGGCGGCACGTACAAGCGGCAGGCGGGGGCGAGCTACAACCCGCACGCCTACGGCCAGATCAACGAGATTTCGGACCACACGTTTCACAAGAAGAGCGGCTGGGCGCACGCCGGGCTCATCTCGCTGGACGTGCCGCACATGCCGGAGAAGTACCGCAACAGCGTCGTGTTCGGCAGCATCCACGGGTGCAGCGTCAAGCAAAACATCCTGAAGCCGAACGGCAGCAGCTTCACGGCGTCGGAGGGCGACGACTTCCTGGTGAGCGGCGACAAGAACTTCCGGCCGATCAACCTGCGGTGGGGCCCGAACGGCGACATTTACCTCATCGACTGGCACGACCAGAACCCGTGCCACCAGGCCGCGGCCGACAGCTGGGACCAGGAGCGCGGCCGCGTCTACCGCATCCAGCTCATGGGGGCTCAGCCGAAGAAGGCTGAGGATTTGGGGAAGAAGACTCCGCAAGAGTTGCTGCAGCTGGTGAACGACCCCGACCCGTACCGCTACCGGACGGCGTTGCGGTTATTGGCGGGGATGCCTCCGGACGTGCGGAAAGGCATCGGGACTCCGCTCGTCGAACGGGCTGGGCGCTGGTCGCTTCGGGATTTCTGGACGCTGAATCACCTGGCGAAATCCTACGACTTTAGTTTTGTTGAGAAGGGATCCGGGGGCTTGCCAGAACCGCCAATCCCAGTGGCCGACTGGACCATTCGCATGGTTTGGAACGCGGAGACGGTTGAGCAGGTCATCGTCCCAGCACTCACGGAGTCGGCCAAGAACATCAAATCCCCGACGACCCGCCGTGAGTTGGCCTCCACCGCCGTCCGGTTCGCCGACAAGCTCGACGTGAAGCCGCTCCTGCACGCCCTCATGGCGCGGGCCGAGGACGCCAACGACCCGCAGATTCCGCACCTCCTGTGGCTCGCATACGAGAAGACCATCGCGAAGCGCGAGGGGGCCGCGTCGCCGGCCGACGCCGAGTTGGCGTGGCTCGCCGAACAGGCGCCGACCAACACCCTCGTCCGCGACCAGATCGTGCCGCGCGTCATGCGCCGCCTCGTTGCCACCGGGCAGCCGGACGACCTGGAGCGCTGCGTCCGCTTCGTCGCCGGGCTGCGCGACGTTAACAGCCGCGAGAAGGCGCTCGACGGGCTCGCCGTCGCGCTCGCCGGCCGCACCGCCCCGCCGCCGGCCGGGTGGGCCGCGCTGCAACCCGAACTCGCCTCTGAGCCGCGGCTGGCGGGGCTGGCGAACAAGCTCGCCGTCAGCTTCCGCGACCCGGCCGCCATCCGCCGCGCGCTCGACACCGCGAAGGACGCCGCGAAGGACGCCGCCGCCCGGGCCGAGGCCGTCCGCCAGCTCGGCACGCTGCGGCCGCCCGAAGCCGCGCCGCTGCTGCTGGAACTGGTGAAGGGCGCCGACCCCGTGCCGCTGCGGGCCGAAGCCGCGCGGGCGCTCGCCGGCTTCGACAACCCCAAGCTCCCCGCCGACCTCCTCGCCGGCTGGAAGGGCTACCCGCGCGAACTACGGGCCGACGTGGTGACGACGCTGGCGAGCCGCAAGGACGGGGCGAAGGCGCTGCTCGGGGCGATGGCCGGCGGGCAGGTGGACCGCGCCGCCGTGACCGACAACACCATCCTCCGCATCCAGGCGTTCAACGACCGCGAGCTGAACGGCCTCATCGAGAAGGCGTGGGGGCGCACCCGGCCGACGCCCGCCGAGCTCACCGCGACCATCGACAAGACGCGCGCCTCGCTGGTCGGCGAGCCGGCGTCGTTCGCCCGCGGCCGGGTGGTGTTCGAGAACACCTGCGGCAAGTGCCACAAGTTCGAGGGGAAGGGGGCCGAGGTCGGCCCGGCGCTCGATGGCGCGGCCCGCGACATCGAGTACATCCTGGTGAACGTGATCGACCCGAACCGCGTCATCGGCGCCCCGTACTTCCTCCGCACGGCCCGGCTCCTCGACGGCACCGTGGCGCAGGGGGTGCTGCACGCCGAGGACGAGAAGAGCGTCACGCTGAAGCTCGAACAGGGCGTGTTGAAGACGATCCAGAAGGCCGACCTGGACGGCCCCGTACAGGTGGCGGAGCGGTCGCTGATGCCGGAAGGGCTGGGGTACAACATGACCCCGCAGGACTTCCGCGACCTGGTGCGCTACCTGATGGCGAACCCGTTCCTGACGAGCGCGACGGTGAACGGGGCGCCGGCCCGCGTGGGCGTGGACGGTCGCATCCCGCTGCCGGACACGAAGGGATCACCCGCCGTCGTGGAGGCCCGCGTTGCGGCGCCCGAGAACCTGAAGCTGACGCTGCTGGTCGGCGCGAGTGCCGACTTCGAGGTACGCATCGACGGCAAGGCGGCGGGCGTGGGGAAGGGGAGCGGCGAACGAGTGCGACCGGACGAGGTGGTGCTGGAGGTGGCGCTGCCGGCCGGTGAGCACACGGTAACGATCGCGGCGCGGGCCGGCGGCGGGGCCGTGTACGCGCGGTTCGCCGACCCGGACCGGAAGCTGCGATACCCGGACGTCGGCGAGAAGAAGTGATTCCCGCGGCGACGGAAGAACCGGAGTTTAGACAGGATAACAGGATGAACAGGATGCCGAACCGGGCTGATGGCTCTGGTTCGGCATCCTGTTCATCCTGTTATCCTGTCTAAACTCCGTAGTCCGACATCACACGAATGCCGCCGCCACCGCGTTCGACAGGTGGACCAGCCGCCACGGCTGCTTCTCGCGCAGGGCGTTCGTCAGTAGCACCGCGAATCCGCCGGTCCGCGGGTCGGCCCACGCCAGCGTCCCCGTCGCGCCGGTGTGGCCGAACACGTCGCGCCCCAGCAAGTCGCCCCAACTCCCCGGCGTGCCGGGGTGGTTCAGCCGCCAGCCGAGCCCCCACGGCTGCGTTCGCCGCAGCGGCTCTGGCAGATCGGGGTAGTCGTCCAGCCGATTCGTCGTCATCATCCGCACCGACGCCGGCGAAAGGAGGCGCACGCCGCCGACCGCGCCGCCGTTCAGCAGCAGTTGCAGCACGACGGCGAAGTCGGCCGGCGTGCTGAACATGCCGCCCCACGGCGCCCCGAGGTCTTGCCAGTAGAAGCTGTTCCAGCCGAAGTCCGTGCTGACCATGTAGTCCTGGAGTTGCACCCGCACGATGCGGTCGCGGTCGAGCCCGCCGCGGCCGAGGCGCGTGTTCGCCATCCCGAGCGGGTCAAAGATCTCGCGCCTCACGAACTCCGCGACCGGCATCCCGCTCAGCCGCTCGACGATGTCCGCGACGACGATCGTGCCGCAGCTCTGGTAGCTGACGTTCGTGCCGGGCGGGAACGCGAGCGTCGTCTCCTTCGACGCCGCCGCATAGAAGGCTTTCAGGTCGGCATGCTTGCGGCGCAGTTCGGCGTTGCCCGGCGGCATGTCCGGCAGGCCGGACGTGTGCGTGAACAGGTGCGACACGAGCACGGCGCCTTTGCCGTTTGCCGCGAACTCCGGGACGTAGCGAGTCACCGGGTCGGTGAGGTTCAGCTTGCCGCGCTCGAGCAGGATCATTGCCGCCATGTAGACGACGGGCTTGGTGATCGATGCCATCAGGAACAGGCTGTCGGCGCGGATCGGGCCGGCGTCGGGCTCCGGCCCTTGTTTGCCGAAGAAGCGCGGAGCGAGCGCCTTGCCGTGCCGGCCGACGAGGATGGCACCGCCGGGGACTGGGGCGTTCGGCCCGCGCGTCCACTCGTCGAGGCGGTCGTAGGCGTGCTGGAGGCGGCGCGGGTCGATGCCGAGGTCGGCGGGGGCGGCGGTCGGGAGGGCGAGGGCGGTCGCCGGCGCGAGCGCGGCGGCCCCGGCGGCGAGGACTTGGCGGCGGGTCGGCGTCATGGGCGGTATGCTACCCGCATGGTGACCCTCACGCCACACCCGGACGGCGTTCTCATGGCCGTTCGCGCCCAGCCCGGGGCGCGCAAGAACGCCGTCGCCGGCGAGCACGGCGGCGCTCTGAAAGTCGCCGTGACGGCTCCGCCGGAGGACGGCCGTGCCAACACCGCGATCGTGGAACTGCTGCGCGACTGGCTCGGGCTGAAGCGCTCGGAGATCGAGCTGGCGACGGGTCAGACGAACCGCAACAAGCAGGTACTCATCCGCGGGCGGTCGCCCGAGGAACTGGCGGCGCTGCTGGCGTCGAAACTCGGCTCACAGTAACGGCCGAAAGCCCACCCGTTGCAACGGGTGGGCTTCGCCCGAGGTACTCCATCGCCGCCACAGCCAGCGCGTACGGCCCGAGCCCGCAAGCGATGCCGAAGGCGATCGCACCCCACGCCGCCTGCGCCGGCGGCATCAGCACCCACACCGTCGTCGGCACCACGGCCGCCAGCAGCGGCCGCGCCCACGACCGTCGCAGGTACGTCCCCGCGCCCACGTCCAGCACCCACGCGGCGGTGCCGATCGTCGCGGCGCAGAACAACAGGTTCGGCGCGGCCACCGCCACCGCCACGCCCTCCAGCCCGTAGGGGCCGACCAGCGCCAGGCTGAGGCCCAGGTTCAGCCCCGCCTCCACCAACGCCAGCCGGGCGAATAGTCGCAGCTTCCCCATGCCGTACAGCACCCGCGACGCCGCCGACTGGGCCACGCCGATCGTCAGCGTCGCGGACAGGATCGCGGCCGCGGGGAAGCATCGGTCGGCGTACTCGGCGCCGACCCACCTCTCCAGGAACGGCCGGCCGAACGCCAGGATGCCGAGGTGGACCGGCAGCACCAGGTACAGCACCCACCGCGTGCCGCCGAGGAACACCGCCCGCACGCCGGCCAGGTCGCCGGTCGCCTCGCGCTCACTCACGGCCGGCGTGAGCGTGGTCGTTACCGAGCGGAGCAGCCCCTTCGCCGTTTCCACGAGGCGCGCCGCCACGGCGTAGTGTGCCGCCGCAACGACGCCGGCGAAGCCGCCGACGACGATCGCTCCGGTCTGGACGGTAACGCGGCCGGCGAGCATGGCGAGGAACGAGTCGAGGCTGTAACCCTTCACGCGGTCTAGCGTCGCGCGGTCGAGCAGCCGGTGGCTGATGCGCAGGCCGGGCAGGTACCGGTTAGCCAGCCACGCGGTCGCGGCGTGCTCCAGTAGGTTCGTCACGGTGAAGACTACGCCGAGCGCGAGCAGGCCGGGGCGCGTCTCCATCACGGCCACGACGCCGCCGACTCGCAGCGCCAAGAAGACCAGCCGGACCGCGCTCTTGGCGCCGAAGCGTTGCAGGCCATCGAGTATGGTGGGGAAGACGCTGAGGGGCAGCGTCGCGGCGACGTTCAGGAGCATCAGCAGCACGAACAACGAAACGTCACCCGGCTCTCCGAGTCGTCGTTCGAGCCCAGGGCCGACGAACGGCACGATCGCCGCCCCCGCCACGAGCACCACACCCGCTGCGGCCAGGAACACGGCCAGGCACGCGGACACGAGGCGGTTCAGTTCGTCGAGCTCGCCGGCGGCGTGGTGGCGGGCGACGAACCGCACCAGGCACGCGGCCACGCCCAGGTCGAGGAGCGTGAAGTATGCCAGGACGTTTTCGACGACGCACCACACGCCGTAGCGCGCGTCGCCGAGACCGCGGATGAGGTACGGGGCCATCAGGAACGAGACGGCCATCGCGCAGGCGAACGCCGCCCAGTTTGTGGCAGCGGCGACGACCAGGGAGCGGGACGCGGGCAACGGTGCGACCTCCGGGGAGGCCGAAGGTAGCACGCGGGGATGGGGTGGAACAAGTAGACTTACCGTTCGCGGCGTTGAGGCGTGGAAGCCTCAACGCCGCGAACGGCGGCGACTCAGGTCACTTCTTCTTCGCCGCCTCGGCGATGTACTTCTCGGGCGCCTCGTTGAAGGCGTCGCGGCAGCCGGAGCAGCAGACGAAGTACTGCTTGCCGCCGAACGTTACCGCGATCGACGCGGCCCCGCCGGTCACGATGCACTCGGCCTTCTTCGCGGCCCCGGCCAGCGATTCGCCGCTGCGGTTGCCGGACATGCCGAACGCCGACAGGAACAGTCCCTTGCCGCCCTCCTGCTTCTCCACCTTCAGCTGCATCCGCACGCCGTCGGCCAGAGTGTTCACCGAGATGCGGTACACGTCGCCGTTCGCGTCCTTCCGCTCCAGCTTCAGCACGCCGACCTTCAAGTCGCCGACGAACGCGTTCGTCTTCTTGTCCGCGCCGGTGAGGGCCAGCTTGTACTTCTTCGTGGCCGCGTCGTAGGTCAGGTCGCCGCCGGTGAAGAATTTGCCCTTCCCCTCGCCGAACACGAGCTTGATGGTGGGGTCGGCGGTGCGGAACTTCCAGCTCCAGTCCACCTGCTCCTTCCAGATGGTCTCCTTGCCGGCGACCTTCTGCGACCCCTCGAGGTTCCACACGCCGAGGAACTCTTCGAGCTTCTTCAGCTCGTTCTTGGCCTTGGTCTGCTCGGGGGTGAGCTTCGGCGGCTGGGCCGCCCCGCCGAGGGCGACCAGCAGCGCCGCCGCCACCGCCAGCCCGAACGCCCGTCGAAACATGGATGAACCCTGTGAAAGGATCGGTGTGAGAACGCCCGCTGTCAGCGCGACTTCTTCGGCTTCCCCTCGCCGGGTTTCTTGCCGGCGGCGAGCACCTGCGGGGCGGTCGGGCAGTCGGCCTTGAGCGGGCAGTGCGGGCAGTCGGGGGTGCCGTCCACGCACAGCTCCTTGGCGTGAACGCTCATCAGGTCGGTGAACTCCGGCCCCTTCGCCTTCGGGATCACGTGCTCGACGCTGCCGCGCAAGGCCTCCAGGCTCTCCGGCTCGCCCGGCTCCACCACGCCCAGGCGGCGCAGCACGCGCAGCGTCGGGTTGTCCAGCGGGATGGCGTGGCCGCCGAGCCGCCGCTGCACCACCCACGCGACGGCGTAGTCGTGCATCGTTTCCAGCCGGGCCGCCTGCTTGGCCGCCTGCCGCAGGCCGAGCTTCTCCAGGTCCTTCGGGTCGAAGTAGCGGGCCAGCTGCTTCGCGGCCTGCTTCAGCCCCTTCTTCTCCAACTCGTCCAGGTCGTAGGAATAGGTCATCTCGAAGACGGCCTGGAGCAGCGCGATGATCCACCCGGCCTTGAGCCCGGCCGAGGGGAGGGGTCGGAGGCTGTCCGCGACCTCTTGGACGGTGCTGACGCGGACTTCGTTCCAATCGACGAAAGTTTTCCGCAGCGCGTCGTAGGCGCGGTCGGCGTCGGCGGGGGTGGTGCCCTCGCGGCAGACGGCGTAGACGATTTCCTCCAGCACCGGCCGCGGCTCGTCGGGTGCGGCGGACGGGAGCGGGTATCGCTTCTTCAGCGCGGCGTGGGCGGCGCTGAGCATCTGTTGCTTGTTCGTGATCGCCGGCATGGCGGGCGCTCGCTTTCCGGTCGTGTTCAGCTTGCCCGGTCCGTCGGTCCGTCGGCGGGGGGCGGGGGCTGGTCGTCGGTGTCGTCGTCTTCGTCGTCGGCCGGGGGCGGCTCGTCGGGTGCCATTCTCGCCTTCTCGGCGGCGAGGATCTGGGCGATGGCGAGGCTCTTTTTAATGCCTTCGTCGAACACGAAGGTGATGTGCGGGACGTGCCGGGTGGTCAGCCGCTCGGCGACCTTCGTCTGGATGAACCCGGCGGCGCTGGCGAGGCCGTACATGGTGAGCTTCTGCTCCTTTTCGGAGCCCATGACGGACACGTACACCTTGGCGTGTTGCAGGTCGGCGGACACCTCGGCGCGCGTGACCGTGACCCCTTTCACGCGGGGGTCTTTGATCTGGAAGAGGACGGCGTTGGCGGCCGTCTCCCGGATCACCTCGTTGACGCGGGCCAAACGGTGGGACTTCATTCGGTTGTGGTTCGTGTGTGGCGGGCGACGTCGGGCTCGGGCGGGCGATTCACACCACCTCGTGCCCGACGGTCAGGTCGCCGCCGAGGTACTCGGCGACCGGGTGGCGGCGCAGCGCCTCGGCCAGTTTCTGCAGCGCCCCTTGCACCAGCGCCGCCTCGGGGCCGACGGCCGCGAACGCCAGCTCGGCGACCTTTACGTCGTCGAGGCTGCCGACCTCGGCCGCGGCCACGTCGAACCCGGCGCGCGCCTTGTCCAGGATCGACCGCACCACCTGCCGCTTGTCCTTGAGCGTCCGGCTGTCGCGGACCAGCAACCGGGCGGTGAGACTTCCGATCACCATGGCGTCGCACTCACTAGAGAGTGCGCTGCTTGATCTCGATCTTGAACGCCTCGATCACGTCGCCGGCCTTCACGTCGTCGAAGCCGGTGATGCGCATGCCGCACTCGAAGCCCTCGCGGACCTCCTTGGCGTCGTCCTTGAACCGCTTCAGGCTGTCCAGCCCCACCACCTTGTCGGCCGGCGGGAACACCACCACGCCCTCGCGGATCACGCGGACCCGGGCGTTCCGCTCGATCACGCCGCTGGTCACGTAGCACCCGGCGATGGTGCCCACCTTCGTGATGCGGAAGGTGTCGCGGATCACGGCGCGGCCGAGGTGGACCACCTCCTCGATCGGCTTCAGCCGGCCCTCGAGCGCCGCCTTCACGTCGTCCACGAGGTTGTAGATGATCTGGTACTCGCGGACCTTCACCCCGCGGGCCTCGGCCAGCTTCATCGCCGCGTCGTCGGACGTGACGTTGAACCCGACGATGAGCGTGTCCTCGGGGCTGGTGAGGGCCAACTGCACGTCGCTCTCGGTGATGGCCCCGATGCCCGCGTGCAGCACGCGCGTCCGCACCTCCTCGTGGACCAGCTTCTCCAGCTCCTTGCGGATGGCCTCGACCGAGCCGCGGGCCTCGGCCTTCAGGATCACCTTCAGCTCGGAAATCTTGACCTTCGACTTGGCCTCGGTCAGCGTGGCGAGCGACACCGGGGCGAACCGGTTCAGCGCGCTCTCGCGGTCCTTCACCCGCCGCAGGTCGGCGATCTCCTGGGCCTTGGTCAGTTCGTCCACCACGTAGAACGGGTCGTCGGCGTTCGGCACCTCGCTCAGGCCGGTGACCCGCACCGGCGTGCTGGGACCGGCCTCCTTGATGGCCCGGCCCATGTCCGAGTACATCGCGCGGATGCGGCCGAACGTGCTACCGCACAGGATGATGTCGCCGCGCTTCAGCGTGCCCTGCTGCACCAGGAACGTCGCCATGACGCCCTCGTCGGCGCTCATGTACGCCTCGAGGCAGGTGCCCGTGGCCGGGCGGTCCGGGTCGGCCTGGAGCTCGTCGGCGAGGTTGAGTTCGGCTTCCAGCAGGATGGCCGTCAACAGGTCGTCGATGCCCTGGCCGGTGGCGGCGCTGGTCTCGACGAACTGGGTGTCGCCGCCCATGTCGTCCGGCAGGAGGTTGAGGCTGTACAGCTGCCGGCGCGTCTTCTCGATGTCGGCGTTCGGCATGTCGATTTTGTTGATCGCCACGATGATCCGCACGTCGGCGGCGCGGGCGTGGTTGATGGCCTCTTCCGTCTGCTGCCGCACGCCGTCGGTGGCGGCCACAACGATGACGGCGATGTCGGTGACGTTTGCCCCGCGGGCGCGCATCTTGGTGAACGCCTCGTGGCCGGGAGTGTCGAGGAAGGTGATCGGCCGCTCGATGACCTTCTCGCCGGTCTCGGGGTCCTCGACCTTGTGCTTCACGGACCACGCGCGGATGACCTGCGTGATGCCGCCGACCTCGGTGTCCACCACCTTCGACACGCGAATCTTGTCCAGCAGAGACGTCTTGCCGTGGTCCACGTGGCCCATGATGGTGACGATCGGCGGCCGCGGGCGGAGCTTCTCGGGGTCCACCGCGTCGGCGGCCTCTTCGAACTCGCGGAGGAGCTTCTCCTCGGCCGTTTCCTGCTTCTTGAGGATCAGCTCGATGTTTTTCTCGACGGCGATCAGGGCGGCGGTGTCGAACTCGATGGCCGAGTTGACGCCGTACAGCTGTCCGGTCTCCTTCAGGAGCCGCTTCGACAGCTCGCCGGCCTTCATGCCGATGGCCTCGGACAGCGAGCGGACGGTGATCGGCGGGCTGATGGTGACCGGCCCGGTAATCTCCGTCTTCTGCTGCGTGCGGCGACTCTTGCGGAATAGCGCGGCCCGCGGCCCGCGGCGCGAGCCCCACTGCTGCTCGACGATCTCGACTTGCCCGTTCGGGCCAACGACGACCGCCGGCTGGCCACCGCCTACACCGCGGTCGCGGCCGGCGCCGGGGCGGCCGGGCTGGCGGGTGTTGCCGCGGGCGGCGAGGCCACCGGGGGTCTTTTTCTTGTCGTCGTCGTCATCACTGCCGCCGTCGCGGCTCGGGCCGGCGTGACCGACGCGCGGGCTGCCGGGGCGCGGCGGGGCGCCGGCGCCGGGAGGCCCGCCGGCGCCGGGGGGCGTGCGCTGGAGTTCGCGCACCTCGATCTTCTGCCCGCGCTGGGCGGCCTTTCGGAGCCGGTCCAGCATCTCGGGTGTGAGGCGGACGGAGTTGGCACCGGGCCCGCCCGGCGGGCGCGGGCCGGGGGCGCCAAGCCCGCCGGCGCCGGGCGGACGCGGGGCGCCCCCGGCGGGCGGCTGGCCGGGGCGGAACACGGGGCTGCCCCCGCCGGGGCCGCTGGTCCGCTGCGTGGCGCCGGGCGGCAGCGACTGGTTGGCGCTGGTCCGCGGGCCGGCGATGATCCCCTGGCGCGGCGGCGGCACGACCGGCGGCTTGAGGAAGCCGGGCTTCGGGGCGGCCGGGCGCGCCCGACCGACGGGACCGGGCCGGACGGGCGCGGCGGGACGGGGCCGACCGGGCGCGGTGGGCCGCCGGCCGGCGGAAACGTGCCGGGCCGTGGCGGCTGACCGCCGGCCGGCGGGGTGCCGGGGCGCGGGCCGGCGGCGATCGGCGGCGCGGGCTGAGCCGGGGCGGGCGGCGGCAATACCGGCGGCGTCGGGCGGGCCGGCGGCGCGGCGTCAGCCGGCGGCGTCACCGGCGGGGGCGGGCTGCTGGGGCGGGGCGGCGCGGCGGCGGCCGGGCGTGGCGGGGCGTTCAGGTTGCGGACGCCGCCGCCGAGGTTGCGGACGCCACTTCCGGTGACGGTCGGGATGATGTTCGCCGGCGGGGTCGGGAGCGATGGCGGTGCTACGGGCGTGGGACTTTCGGCGGCAACGTCGGGAACCTCGGGTACCGGGGCCGGCGCAGGCTCGGGGGTCGGCTCGATCGCGGGCGCCTCGACGATGGGGGCCGGCATCACCTCGACGACGGGGGTCGGCTTTGGCTTGGCGGCGGGCGGGGCGGGCTTCGGGGCGACGATCTTCGGCAGCGTCTTTACGGTCGTGTCGAGCTTGGCGGCAGGCGGGATGCCGGGCTTTGGGGCGGGGGCGGGGGCACCGGCGGCCTTGGGCGGACCCTTCTTCGCGCGGTCCTTCAGCGCGTCGATTTGCTCGGGCTCCAGGGTGTTCAGCTGGTTCTTCAACCCGCTGTACCCGAGCTCCTGGGCCATCGCGATGAGGTCTTTGCTGGGGACGTTGAGGTCCTTGGCCAGCTCGAACACACGAACCTTCTTGTCCTTCGCCACCGGATTCGGCTGCAAGCGATGCTCCTGGAGGGATGCCCTTTACACCCCGCACCCGTCCGCGGACGCCCCGCGAGCCCGACGGAACGGTCGGTCCGACCCGAATAGGTCTTATTCTAAGCCGGGAGGCCCGCGCGAAAAGGGCAATCGGCGGGACCGACAAGAACGGGGCGACCCACGGGAGGGAGGGCGGTGCGGTCGGGAGGTTCGGGAGGGCGGCCCGCGAACGCCTGACGGGCGGTGTGCGGGATGAGGAATTATACCCGGGGCGCGGGCGGATCGGGCTGGTGTCCGAGAACGGACGGTCGTTCGGGCGCGACACCGCTGGGGAGCCGGGAGGGACGCACCTGCGGGGCGCGATCGCGGCTCTGGTGCTGGTCGGCGGCGCGGCGGCGGCCCAGGACCGGCCGGCCGACTGAAAGGGCGAACTGGTCGTCGGCAAGAACTACGCGAAGGACATCACCTTCGGCGACTGGGTAAACGACAGGCACAAACGATTCCAATTCCGCGGCATCTTTTCGATCGCGTCCGCGCGGACGCTGTTGAAGCCGTCGCCGCTCGGCTGGAGAAGGACGACACGGCAGCCGAGAGGGGCCTCGACCGCGCCCGTAAGGTGAAGATCGGATGGCCGGGGCCGATTGTCCATGTTCTCGATGGCTACGGCGACGAACCGGGGTTCTTGAAGTTTGCGACGGCCAGGCACAAGGAGACGGACGCCCGTATTACCTCGGGCTCGACCACGTCATCCGTGGGATCCTGGACGCGGCGCGGGCGCACTTCCGCTGGGTGAAGGCGTCCGGCTCGCGGTCGTTCATCGAGTACACGATCGCGGTGGTCGAGCTGTCGCGGTTGGAGAAGGGCGACACGCCTACGCGGTGACGGCCGGGCGACAGCAGGCCGCACACACGACCGGGGGGATCATGCCAGAGCCATGCGCGGCGTGCGGCGGGACAGGGCGGGCGACCGTCTTTTTGGCCGGCGGGGGCGGGCCAGTCGAGGAAGTTTGCCGGCGGTGCGGCGGGACCGGAAGGGGATGGCCAGTCGCCCTCACGATGCGGTCGGACCGGCCGCCGCGCCACGGGTCGATCGGATTCTTCGAACTAACCCCCGGGCGGCGTGTGTTTCTCGGGGCGGCCGTAACCGCGCTCGGGCTGGTCGGCTTGCTCCTGAGCCGGGTCGGCCGTCCGCCCTGGTCCGTCCGCGACAGAACCGAGCCGCCAACGAAGTGAGCGACGGGTCCCGCCGACTCGCCGCTCACGCCCCGGGCTCCGACAGACCTCAGGCCGTCGCTTGCGGTTCCGCTTCCTTCGCCGGCTCCGCTGTCGCGGACTCCTCTACCGGGGCTTCTTCGCCGGCCTCGGCCGGCGCCTCCGCGACCTCGGCCGGCGCCTCACCCTCGGTCTGCACTTCGGCCGAAACCTCGCCCAACTCCGCCCCTTCGGCCGGCGCGTCGCCCGAGGCCGGCGCCTCCGCGGCAGCAGCTTCGGCGGCCGCCGCGGCTTCGGCTTCGGCCTGCTCGTCGGCGAGCCGCTGCGCCTCGGCCGCCTCGCGCGCCTCCAACTGCGCCTGCTCCTCCGCCGCCCGACGCTCCTCCTCGACCGACCGCTCCATCACGTCTGTGTACTCCTCCGCGTACATCACGATCTCGTCGGCCTGCTCCTCCGGCAGCCCGGTGATCTCGCTCAACTCGGCGGCGTCGATCATGGTCAGGTCGTTGTAACTGAGGAAACCCTGGTCGATCATCGCGTTCGTCAGCTCCGGGCTGGCGTGCGGCAACTGCCCGAACCAGCGCTCGGCCCGCTCCAGCGATTCGGCCAACTCGTCGTGCGTCATGATCTCGATGTCCCAGCCCACCAGCTTCGACGCCAGCCGGACGTTCTGCCCGCGCCGGCCGATCGCCAGCGACAACTGGTCGTCCGTGACGAGCACGATGGCCCGGCCGAGCCGCTGGTAGGTGAACACTTCCGAAATCTGGGCCGGCTGCAGGGCGTTCGGGATGAGCACTTGGAGCGAGTCGTTCCATCGCACGATGTCGATGCGCTCGCCGTTCAGCTCCTCGATCACGTTCTTGATGCGGCTGCCGCGAACCCCGACGCACGCGCCCACGGCGTCCACCTTCAGGTCGATGCTGGTGACGGCCACCTTCGACCGGTAGCCGGCCTCGCGGGCCACGGCGCGGATGTCGATGATCCGCTCGTCGATCTCGGGGATTTCCTCCTCGAACAGCGTGCGGACGAAGTCCGGGTGGCAGCGGCTGAGCACGATCTTGACGCGGTGACCCTGCCGCCGCACCTCGAGGATCACGGCCTTGACGCGCTCGCCGACGTGGTGCGTCTCGCCGGGAATCTGCTCGCTGCGGGGCAGCAGGGCCTCGCTCTTGCCGAGCGACACGATGGCGGTGCCGGCGTCCACGCGGGTGACGGTGCCGATGAGGAGTTCGCCCTTCTTGCCGGTGAACTCGTTGTAGACCGTGTCGCTCTCGGCCTCTCGGATCTTCTGGATCATCACCTGCTTGGCGGACTGGGCCGCGATGCGGCCGAGCGTCTCGGGGTCGAGTTCCTGCTCGCCGTACCGGGCGGTGATGTGGCCGGTGGCCTGGTCGATGCTGACGAGCACGCCCTCTTCCACCTGGAAGTGGCGCTCGGCGGCCAGCTTGATGGCCTGCTCGATGCCGACGAAGATCGTCTCGCGGGCGATCTTCTTCTCCTCGTGCATCTTCTCGACGAGCTCGAGGACGGCCTTGCCGGGGTCTTTCTTGGTGGTCACGTCGGCGTCCTCTCTGGTGGCGAAAACACAAACACCCGGCGCGGCGGGCCGGAGGGGCCGCACCGACCGGGTGGTCAGGGCGTGAGACCGGCCGCGGTGCCCGAGCGGGCCGCGGCCGACCTCCGGAGTGGTCGCCGTCCGCCGCGGCCCGGATACGCGAACACCGGCCGAAGGGCCGGTGCGTCCGTAGGGCCACAGGTGACACGGGTATTGTTGGCGCTAGTCGCCCCGGGTGCAAGAGGGTTCGCGAGAAGTTTTCGCGACCGTGTCGTGAACGTGTGCGGGTGGCGCCGCCGCGGGTTCGTGGTCCACGTCGTCGCCGTGGCACCCGTGGCCGACGAGAGGGGCGGTGAGGAGCGCGACGAGAAACAGGATTTTGGGGCCGTGGGGCTGCGGGACCGGGGGACCGGGTGCCGAACTCCGGTCGGCATCCCGGCGTCCCATCCTTCCTGGGCCCCGCAGTCCCACTGTCATCGCATCCCCTTCAGGTGCCGGTCGAGGAAGCGCACCGTCGCCGTCATCCCGGCGGCCGCCTGCTCCGCCCGCCACGGGCCGTGCCCGTTCCCCGGCACCCGCACCAACTCCGCCTCGGCGCCCGCCGCCACCAACTTCTCGTGCAACTTCTCCGAGTGGACGATCGGCACGATGATGTCGGCCGTGCCGTGAACGAGAAGCACCGGCGGCACGCCCTTCGCCGCGAAGGCGACCGGCGACGCCCGTTTGTACACCTCCGGGTCCGTCTTGCACGCCTTCCCGAGGAAGGGCACCATGAAGGCGTCTTCCAGGTCGGGGTCTTTCGAGTACAGGGTCAGGTCCGTGGGGCCGAAGAAATCGACGACGCACCTCGCGCCCAGCGGCTGATCCGCCGGCGGGTCGAAAGCCGCGAGCAGCGACAGGTGGGCGCCTGCGGAGAAGCCGCCGACGCCGATCTTGTCGGGGTCGGCGCCGTAGGTTTTTGCGTTGGCGCGGACGAACCGCACGGCCGATCGAACGTCGTCGAGTTGGTCGGGCAGCTGGGACTTCGGCGCCAACCTGTAGCTGGCCGACGCCGCGACGTAGCCCTTGGCGGCGAGCGCCTCGATGACCCAACCGAGTTGCGCCCGCGACCCGAACCGCCACGCCCCGCCGTGGAACAGCACCACCGCCGGGTGCGGCCCGGCGGACGCGGGCGTGGCGATGTCGAGCTGCAACGTCTCGCCGCCGGCGGTGGCGTAGGTGACGGCGCGCGTCACTTTCACCGCAGCGTCCGGGCGGGCCGGTGCGGGAACGACGGCGAGCACGAGGGCGGCGGCTAGGGCCAGCGCGGCACGGGGAAGCATCCGGGCGTTTCCGGGAGGCGGGGGCGAAGGCATTGTACGCCAAAACCGGCGCCTACGGGCGCCCCGCCGGCGGCCGGTCCCAGACGACGGCGTAGCGCACGGCCCCGGCGTACTCGCGGGCGCTCACCTGCCGGGGCCGGAGCCCGTGGCGACCGCGCTCGGCCAGCTCCTTCTCGTACTCCGCCGCGCTCAGGTCGATGCCCGCGGCCCACTCTCGGCGGTCCGTGTTCTCGGTGAACTGGGCGACGAACTGCGACTGGCCCCCGAACCCGTGGACGGCCAACCCTTCGAGCCGCCAGTTCGCGGCGCGGCGGGTGGCAAGCTCGGCCTTGAGCGTGGCGGCGGTGAGCGTCGTCATCACCTCCCACCGCGGCCCGAGGTCGGCGGCGAACGTGTGGGTATAGAACCCGCCCTTCTTGCCGCCCTGGGTGACAGCGTGGCCGGTCGGCCGTAGCTTCTCGGCGTGGTACTTGGCGAGGCGGTCCTGAAGGGCAGGCAGGCCGCCGCCGAAGACGCCGAGCGGCCCCACCACGGGGAAGCGGTCCTTGACCCACAGGTCGGCGAAGCCGACGTCGGCGCCGTCCGGGTACGAGGCCCGGACGGCGGCCCGAAAGCCCTGGGCGTGCAGCGCGTCGTTCCGGCTCTTGAGGTCGTCGTTCCGTCCCGAGAAGTGGACGTCCCACTCCTTGACGCTTGGCGACGAGGCGGCGACGGCGGCGAACCGCGTTTGTCCCTTTTCCGTGGCCCACGCGGCCAGCGTGTGCGGGACGTACTTCGCCCGCTTCGCCTCGGCGAGCCAGGTGGTGAACGCCGCGCGGTCGACGCCGTGGACCTCGCGGTACACCGCCGGCGACTGCGGCACGGCCGAGGGGGCGGTTGACGGCGTGGTCGGCGGCGCGGGCTTCGGCGTGGTTGGCGGCGCGGCTGACGGCGCCGTCGCTGGCGAGACTGTAGCCGGCGAATCGAACAGCACCGGCTGCGTGGTGTCCGGCGCGGCCGGCGGCACCGGTGATGCGGCGAGGAAGTATAAACCCACTGCCGCGATGGCGGTAGCGGCGACGGCCAGCAGTGCGACCGCCGCCACGCCCGCCCACGTCCGCCGCCGATTCACCGGGGCCGGTAGCGCCTCGGTCGGACGCGGGATGAGCGAGTAGTCCTTCAGCCGGCTGTTCGCCTTCAGTTGCTCCTCGCAGTCGGCGAGCACGTCGGCCACCTCCCGGGCCGACTGGTAGCGGTCGGCCGGGTCTTTCGCGTGCAGCTTGGCGATGATGTCGCACAGCCACTGCGGCGTCTCCGGCATGACCTCGCGGATGTCGCGCGGCGTGTCCTCGGCGACGCGCTTGAGGACCGCCACCGTGGAGCTGGCGCGGAACGGCGGGTGGCCGGCGGCCATCTGGTACAGCACGCTGCCGAGGCTGAACAGGTCGGCCCGCTGGTCCAGTCGCTCGCCCGTCGCCTGCTCCGGGGCCATGTACATCGGCGTGCCGGCGATGACGCCGCTCTGCGTCAAGCTGGCGTCGTCGGCGGCGCGGGCCAGGCCGAAGTCGGTGATCTTCACCCGGTGCTGGCCGCTCTCGAGGAGGACGTTGCCGGGCTTGATGTCACGATGGATCAGGTCGCTGGCGTGGGCGGCGGCAAGCCCCTCGGCCAGCTGCCGGCCCACCCGCACCACCTCCGCCGCGTCCACCGGCCCGAGGTGGTTGAGCCGCTGCTGGAGCGTCTCGCCGGGGATGAACTCCATGACGATGTACGGCAGCGGGTCCTCGCCCACCTCGTACACCTGTACCACGTTTTCGTGACGCACCTGGGCGCTGGACCGGGCCTCGCGGAGGAACCGCTTCCGCGCCGGCGACGTGGCCGCCAACAGCGGGGCCATCACCTTTACTGCCACGACCCGCTGGAGAACGTCGTCGAACGCCCGGAAGACGGTGCCGAACGCGCCCTTTCCGAGCACCTGGAGTACGTCGTAGTGGCCGAGTCGGCCGATCGCGTCGGGCCGGGCCGACGGGGCCAGGAACGCCGCCGCTTCGTCGGGCGTAGCCGTGCCGGCGCCCGCCCGCGCCGTGACGGTCGGGAACTCCGCGGTCGCTGCGGGGCGGTTCAGGAACGACCCGGCCCGGTCGTGCGCGGCGAGCAGCCGGTCGAGCCGCTCGCGCGCCGTTGGGTCGGGGCAGACCTGGTCGAGGAACGCGGCCCGCTCGGCGGGGTCGGCCTTGTCGAGGGCGGCGGCGAAAATCGATTCGTCGGACATGTGCGGCTCCGCGCGGGGGCTGGTGCCGGTAATGCGAGAAGCGGCCGCCGTTCCTCTCACCCGCGGCGGAAATTTTTCCCCGCGCTACCGCCCGCCGCTCATCTCCTCGAAAAGCCAAGCCCGGCTGTAGGCCCAGTAGCGGTTGGCAGTCGCGGTCGAGATGCCGAGCGCCGCCGCGGTCTCGTCGACGGTCAGCCCGGCGAAGTAGCGGAGCTTCACGACCGCGGCCTTGTCCGGCTCGGCCGCCGCGAGGCGGTCCAGAGCCGCGTCGAGGGCCACGAGGTCGGCGTCGGGCTCGGGGGCGGCGAGGGGGAGCTCGTGGGCGTTGTGGCGGGCGCGGCCGCCGCCGTGCTTGGCGGTCTGCTTGCGGCGGGCGGCGTCCACGAGGATGCGGCGCATCGCCTCGGCGGCGGCGGCGAAGAAGTGCCCGCGGCCGTCGAACCCGGGGCCGCCGGCGAGCCGCAGGTACGCCTCGTGGACGAGCGCGGTGGGGTCGAGGGTTTGGCCCGGCGCCTCGGCCGACAGCCGGGCGGCGGCGAGGCGGCGCAGCTCGGCGTAGACGAGCGGCAGCAGATCCGCCGCGGCCCCGGGTTCGCCCCGGGCGGCGGCGGCCAGCACCTCGGTAACGGGAGACATTCCCGAAAACATAACCTACCCCTTGACTCCGGGCAACGAGGAGGGCTGGCAATGGACTTCTGTATCGTCAACGCCGCGAGGCCGATGCACGGCCAGCACGCCACCACCATGCTGATCAACGAGTACGTCAACGCCCGCCTCGGCAGGTACGGCTCGGCAGTGAAAGAGGTGTGCGTCCAACTCGTCTACCCGTCGCGGGGCATGCCGACTGGCACCTCGCCGTTCGAGACGGAAATCGATCGGCTGGCGGCAAGCTGCCCGCGTGGCACGTTCCGGAGAGCGCAGCAGCGAATCGACGTGCGCGTGCTCTGCCAGGGCATCGGGGTGCGGCGCATCTGCGGCGACGGCCACCTCACGCGGGCCGAGACGGCGGTACTGGCGGAGACGGTGTCGGCGGCTCTGGAACTGATCCGCCCGCGGATCAGACCGGCCGACAGGTTCGACGTGGAGGCCTTCCTGACGGACGCCCAGGAAGCACTCGCGGGCAGCGCCTCGGCGCTGCGGCGCTACCTGGCGTGAACCGATTATTGCCCGCCGGCGGTGGTCGGAGTCGTGTCCAGGCCGGCCAGGACGTGTGTGGCGCGGTCGGCCCGGTAGTAGGCGAACTCGGTCCCGTACACCGACGCGCCGACCTCGTGGAGGTAGACGCCGGTGGTACCCCACTTCCCCTCCACCAGCACCGGCATCCCGGAGGTGACGTAGCGAACCACGCCGGTGTGCGTCACCACGCCCGCCGTGCGGTACACGACCAGGTCGCCCGGCTGCGGCACGGTCACCTGGCCGTACCCGTTGTCGTCGAGAATCTGATCCACCTCCACCCCGCTCACCCAGTACCGGCCGCCGGTGAAGACCCAGCCGTGGCAGTTCGAGCGGTCGTCGGCCGGTTGCCGGCGGATCACCCGGTTGCGGACCGAGTCGCTGTCCAGGAAGCGGTCTTCGAGGGCGGTCATCTCGGCCTTGGCGCGCGGGTCGGTCGCCTCCAGCACCTGAACGACGGTGCCGCGGTCGGTCGCCACGCGCGGGGCGATCGGGCGCGTCGCCGGCTTCTCCGTGAGCGCCGACAAACTTTCCGATGCCCGGTCGGCGGCGGCCTCGTAGTGATACTCGAAGCACGCCACCGACCCGACGGCGAGCAGCAAGCCGGTGCCCGCGAGTACCCCCCAACGGGTACCCGGCCGTCGGGCGAGGACGACAGCGAGGGTCGGCCCGACACCTGCGATCAGCATCCCGGCAGCCGCGGCGCCGGCCGCCAGCCACCCGGAACTCTCCGTCCCGGCGACCACCCACGCCCCGACCCCGGTGACGACACACGCCCCGGCCGCCGCCGCGGTGCGAGCCGTGATGCCGAGTCGGCCGAGGATGAGGTTGGCGCCGCCGCCGAGGAGCATCCCGAGGCCGGCAGCAAAGACGGTGACGAGGACGGTGAAGTCGGGCTGGGCGAAGTCGTTGCTGTGCATGTCGGTCCTCCCCGCGGCGGGGCACCACTCCGAAAACGCTCTGGCACCCTATCTCTAACACCCGACCCGTGAGGCGGTGGTGAACGGTGTCTGAGAAGATTCTGAGGACGACGAGTACGGGCCGGGGCTCCCGCCTCAGAGACGCCGGCGGGCCCGTGGAAATCCACGTACTTCCTCTGGTGGGGTGGTGATGGCGCGAGCCTTGTGGGCATGGGTGCGCCGAGCGGACGCCTTCGTCCTGGCGGCGGTCGTCCTGGCCGCGGCGGGCGTGTGGGTCTTCCTGGCCGTGGCCCACAACGTCGCCGCGGGGGAAAGTCTGCCGTTCGACGAGCGGCTTATGCTGGCGATGCGCGAGCCGGGCGACCCGGCCGACCCGGTGGGGCCGGCGTGGGTCGAGGAGGGCGCCCGCGACCTGACCGCCCTCGGCGGCTACACCGTTCTCACGCTCCTGGTGGCGTCGGTGCTCGGCTACCTGGTCGCCGGGCGGCACCACCCGGCGGCGCTGCTGGTGTTCGCGGCGACGGCCGGCGGCGCGCTGTTGAGCCTGGGCCTCAAGGAGTTCTTTTCCCGCCCGCGGCCGCAACTGGTGCCGCACCTGTCGTACTCGCTCACGTCGAGCTTCCCGAGCGGTCACTCGATGCTGGCCGCGGTGACGTACCTGACGCTGGGGTCGCTGTTGGCGCGGCTGGTGCGGTCGGGCTGGGCAAAGCTCTACTTCGCGGCGGTGGCGGCGGTGTTGGCCGGGCTGGTCGGGGCGAGCCGGGTGTACCTGGGCGTCCACTACCCGACGGACGTGTTGGCGGGCTGGTCAGCGGGCTTGGCGTGGGCGGTGGGCTGCTGGCTCGCGGCGCGGTACCTCCAGCGCCACGGCGTCGTCGAGGAGACGGCGGATTGAAGCGGGGGTGGCGGCGCCGGCGTAAGGGCCGTCCGCCGGCTCGTTCGGGCGGATCTCATTGGTTCCAACGGAGGCGGACACCCCATCCGTGGAAACACTGAGTCGTCTGGAAGAAATACTGTTGGAGCGATTCACCGGGTCGGCCGTGACGCTCGCCCTTGCCCACCGGCAATTGTGACCAACGGCGGCGGATTCACCCGGCTCGGTATCACTCCACCAGCACAAGCTGAGCCGGTGCCGTGACCTCGATGCGAGCGCTGCCGCTCACCACCTGCACGGTGCCGGTGGCGCGAATCGTCTTGTTCAGGAACGTCGCCCCGGTGGCGTCGGCCCACGGGCCGGCCTTCGCGGTCGCCGTCAGGGCCACGGCAAAGTTGTCCTTCGCCCGGAAGTCGCGGGCCGAGTTCAGGTACAGGTTCGTCTGCCCGCCGGTCGAGGCCACCTGGAACTGCACGGTCACCTTCTGGCCGACCTTCGCCGCCGCCTCGGCCGGGGTCAGCACGCCGTCCGGGAGCTTCGGCCGCGGCCCCGCCGCCACGCCCGTCGGCTTCAGCGTCGACAGCCTCACCTTCACGGCGCTCATCACGTCGCCGTCCTCATCGCGCAGTTGCAGGGTCAGTCGCGGGTTGTCGGTGGACCAGTCGATCAGGACCATGCCGAAGTTGTCGCCGAAGGGCATGGAGGCGACGCGGTGCGTGTTCATCTCCGGGGCACGCCACGCCTTCGCCCCCTGGTTCAGGCCGCTGCTCGTAACGTCGTAGAGCGGGTAGCCGGCGGTCGTGGCGTCGAGCGAGATCTCGCCGAGGTGCCGGTCGCCGCTGAGGACCACGACGCCGGTCGCGCCGGTCTTCTTCACCAGCTCGTAGAAGCGCTCGCGCTCCTTCGGGAAGTTCGCCCACTTCTCGTAGCCGTGCTCGTCGGCGACGAGCTGGATGCTGGAGCCGATCAGCCGCACCTCCGCGGGCTGCTTGAGCTGCGCTTCGAGCCACGTCCACTGCTCCTCGCCGAGAACGGTGGCGCCGGGGTCGCTGTTGGGAACGTACGGCGGCACGCGCTCGCCGGGCGGCGGCGCCTTGGCGCGCTGGAGCTTGGTGCGGTGGTAGCGGGTGTCGAGCATGATCACTTGCACGCGCTTGCCCGGCGGGCCGAACACGGACGCGGCGTACACGCCCTTCTGCGTGCGGCGCGGGTCGTCCGCGGCGGTGCCGAAGAAGTCGAGGAACAGCTTCTGCGAGGCGTCCTTGAGGGCGAAGTCGCCGCCGGCGTCGTTGGCGCCGAGGTCGTGGTCGTCCCAGGTTGCCATGAACGGGCAGGTCGCCTTGAGCTTCTGGAACCCCGCGAGCCCCTTGAGCACGTCGTACTTCGCGGCGATGCGCTCGGTCGTGATCTTGGCCGCGGGGATGAGCTTGTTCGACTTCTCGTCGATGTCGGCGTAGATGTTGTCGCCGAGGAACAGGAACAACTCGGGCTTGGCGGCGACGATGCTTTCGAAGATCGGGAGCGGCCGGTCCTGGTCGCCGCAGCTGCCGAACGCGATGCGGGTGAGCGGCGCGCCCGGGGCCGGCTGCTGGGCCGGTGCCAGCGACACGGCCGCGAGGAGGACGGCGGCGATCGGAACGAGGCGGCGCATGACGGGCTCCCGTGCGTGACGCGGCTATTCAACGCCGCCGGCGCGCGGGGGCAACAGGCTTCACGGCGGATTCACACCATCCGCAGCAGGAACGGGATTTCGGCGAGAACGTGGAGCAGCGCCACGGTGAAGTACACGCTGCGGGTGGTGGGGTAGTCGAGGAGGAAGAAGGCCCACAGGGTCAGGACGACGAGGAGGCCGCACGCGAAGAACGCCGCGACGCCGCGGCCCCACCCCGGACTGCGGCGGGCGGCGGGGATGGTGCCGAGCTGCCACGGCCATGCCCGCAGGCCGACGAGCGGAATGAGCACCACCCAGGCGCCGTAGTGGACCATTTCGAGGAACGTGTGCGCCGCGACCAGGAAATGCGTGGACACGCCGTCGAGGAAGTTAGCCCCGGCGTGGTTCGTGATCGCGACCGTGAGCGCGTCGGTGCCGGGCAAATCCTCGGCGTCGTGGAGGCGGCCGTACAGCAGCGCCAGCCCGATCGGCACCGCCAGCAGCGCCACGCGGTACGCCGCCCGCCACGCCTTCCGCGAGCGGCCAAGCTCCCTATCGAGCAGCAGCAGCGCCATCAGAGGGTGGAGGTAGACGAGGGCGACGTTCAGCGCCAGCGGGTTGAGCCACACGCCGGCGGTGAGGAGGAACGCGGCCGGCCACACCCAGCCGCCGTCGAAGCGGGGGTTGGTGTGCGAGCGCATCCACGTCAGCGCCGCGACCCAGAACACGAACGCCGTGTTCCACGTCGCCAGCACGGCGCCTTGCCCGGCGGCTGTGTCGAACACGTCAAACAGCCACGGCATCGCGGCGAAGCCGGCGGTGAGGCCGACCATGCCGACGGCGGACAGGAGGAAGAACGGCCACAGCTTGCCGACGCGGGCGGGGAGCCGGCCGAGGACGTAGCGGGCTTCGAGCCAGTTGTGCGGCCCGGCGAACAGGAACACGGTGGCGATCGAGAACGCGACCGGCACCGCCCCCGCGAGCACCCCCGCGCCGACGACGAGCGCCACGAACGCGGCCGCGAACGGCAGCCCCGGCACCCGCAGGGCGGGGGATGGCGGGGCGGTGAGTGGTGCGGCGACGCTCATCGCGCGTCGTCCGGGTTCTGGCGGCTTCGACGGACGAGCCAGTAGCCGAGCCACGCAATGCCCGCCGCGCCGAAGAGGCCGGCCACGACCATGCCGCCGAGGACGACGTAGATCGGCCACACGGCCACGTCGGCGAAGAGGGCGGTCATGCGGCGGCTCCGTGGGTGCTTCCAGTATAACTGGCCGCCGGTCAGTCCATCAGCCCCGCGGCGGTGAGGATGACCCGCAGCTTCAGGCGCTTCTCGTCGGACAGCGGCGCGATCGGCCAGCGGTTCGGGCCGGCGGGGCGGCCCAGCAGCGCCATCGCCTCCTTCACCGCGCCGTTGCCGGTGCCGAGCGTCATCGCCATCCGCACGCCGTGGAGGCGGGCCTGGTACTCCTTCGCCGCCGCCAGGTCGCCGCGGACGAACGCCTCGTACAGGCTCACGCACAGGCTCGGGGCGATGTTGCACGACGCCGGGATCGCCCCCGCGCACCCCATCTGCAGCGCCGAGAAGATCAGCGTGTCGCGGCCGTTCAGCACCGCGAACGTCTCCCGCGGCGTCTGCCGCAGGATCTCGATGGTGTTCTGAAGGTCGCCCGACGAGTCCTTGATGCCGACGATGTTGGGCACCGCGGCGAGCTTCGCGCAGGTGTCCGGGTCGATGCTGACGCCGCCGCACGTGGCCGGGTTGTTGTACAGCACCACCGGCAGGCTCGTGCTCTCGGCGACACGGCGAAAGTGGTCCACGAGTTCGGCCTGCGTCGGCTTGAGGAAGTACGGGGTGATGACGGACACGCCGCTCGCCCCTTCCTGCTCGGCCATCTTGGTGAGGCGGACGACCTCGCGGGTGGTCTCGGCGCCGGTGCCGACGAACACGGGCGACGCGCCGCCGACGTGCTCGACCGCGGCGGCGACGACGGCCTGCTTCTCGCGCTCGTCGAGGGCGTAGAACTCGCCGGTGGTGCCGAGGACGAAGACGCCGTGGACGCCGTGGGACAGCTGGTAGTCGATGCCGGCGCGGAGGCCGGGGAGGTCGAGTTCCTGGTCGGCGGTCATCGGCGTGACGACCGGCGGGATGATGCCGCGCAGCTGCATGGGCGGGCTCCGGGGTGGGATGATGCCAGTGTACTGCCTGATCAACAGCGGATAGCCACACGAATGCCGCGAGCCGGTTTGAGCCCCTCATTCACATCCAGGCAACAACTGGCCTTGTGGGGGTCACTTGCCGACCCGAAAATGGCCCTGGAGTTAGCACCAGAACGCCAACCCTCAGGACAACATGCCGGTTTACGTCTGTCGGGTGGGGGACGTGAAAGAACTGGCTCTCGCGGAGGAAGGCGTCTTTGTCATTTACGACACTCAGGGCCGCAACTGGTACTGCCGAGAGAAAGGCGAGAACGAGTCGGAGCAGGAGCTGTTATTCGAGATGATGGCAGCCCAACGCCGAGCATTTGAACAAGGACTGAGCGAGGGGGGCAGTTCGCTTACAACTATCCTCTGTGACCGGGCAGAACTGCCGATCAAACTCGGGCGACGCAGTTTGCTTGAGCACTGATGAACCGCCCGCCAAGTTGACATACCACGTCACGCGCCGCGACCGAAAGGGAGCGGCTGCTGAACCCATCTTCCGCGTAGGCGAAAGTGCGGTTCAGCAGCCGCTCCCTCGCGGTCACGGCTCGCCAGGCTTCTCGTGATCCCGCTCAGCTCGCCACCCCGCCCGCGTCCTTCGCCGCGGCGTTGATGCGCTCCTGCAGCTCGGGCGTCACCTTCGCGGTGCCCTTGCACTTGGGGTACTTCTTGCAGCTCAGGAAGTAGCCGCCGCCGAAGCGCGACGGCTTCAGCATCATCGGGCCGTCGCACTGCGGGCACTTCTCGTCGATCGCCACCTGCGGCACCGCCGGGCCGGCGCCCTTCTCGGCCTTCGGCGGCGCGGCCGGCAGCTCGATCCCCTTCGCCTTCAGCTGCTCGCGCAACTCGGCGTTGATCGACTTGGCGTTGCGGCACTTCGGGTAGCCGCTGCACGACAGGAACGGGCCGCGCCACGCCACCTTCACCACCATCGGGCTGCCGCACTTCTCGCACGCAATCCCCGTGTCCGGCGGCACCACCGGGTTGCCCCTGTCGTCCGAGTCCGAGATGAACTTGCACTTCGCGTCGGGGCACTGCACGTACTTCTTCCCCGCCTTGCTCTCCTTCAGCAGCAGCTTGTGCTTCTCGCACTTCGGGCAGGTCACCTGCGTCGGCAGCGCCGTCACCACCCGGCTGCCGTCGGGGCGGAGGTTCATCGTCGTCGGGCAGTCGGGGGCGCCCTCGCAGGTGAAGAAAACGCCGAACCGACCCTCCTTCCGCACCATGAACTTGCCGCACGCCGGGCACGGGATGTCCGTCACCTCGGGTCCGAGAATCTCCTTCCCGTCCGGGTCGCGCTTGTACCGGCAGGGGTTCTCCTTGTCCTTCCAGTTCACGCAGCCGATGAAGTACGTGCCGGTCTTCGGGGTGTAGCGGCGCTCGAGCGCGCCGCCGCACTTCGGGCACACCTCGCCCTCGATGATCTCGCGGACCGGCGCCAGGTCGTTCCCCGCGGCCGTCAGCGCCTCCGAGAACGGCCCCCAGAACTCGTCCAGCACCTCGCGGTACTGGCACTTGCCCGTCTCGATCTCGTCCAGCTCCTCCTCGAAGTGGCTCGTGAACTTCAGGTTCATGATCTTCGGGAACGCCGTCACCAGCAGGTCGGTCACGACCTTGGCGATCGGCGTGGCGCTGAAACGGCCCTTCTCCTCGACCACGTAGCCGCGCTTCTGGATCACCGAGATGATCGTGTTGTAAGTGCTCGGCCGGCCGATCCCCTCCTTCTCCAGCACCTTCACCAGCGACGCCTGGTTGTACCGCGGCGGCGGCTGCGTGAAGTGCTGCGTCTCGAACAGGTCGAGCCGGTCGAGCGCGTCGCGCTCCTTTACCGATGGGAGTTCCGAATCGTCGGTCTTGCTCACCGGCGACAGCACCTTGCGGTAGCCGGGGAACTTCACCACCTGCCCGCGGGCGCGGAACAGCCCCGGCCCGGCGAGGATGTCGTAGGTCGTGACGCTGACAACCGCCGGGGCGCACTGGCAGGCCACGAAGCGGCGCCAGATCAGCTCGTAGAGGCGGTACTGGTCGCCGGCGAGGCCGAGGTCCTGGGCGCGCTTGGGCGTAATGGTCACGTCGGTCGGGCGGATCGCCTCGTGGGCCTCCTGGGCGCTCTTGCCGCTGGCGTAGACGTTCGGCTTCGCCGGCAGGTAGGTCGGCCCGAGGCTCGGGCTGTCGTGGATGAACGTGCGGACCGTGTTCAGCGCGTCGGGCGAGATGCGCGTGCTGTCGGTACGCATGTAGGTGATGAGCGCCGTCTGGCCGAGGCCGGACAGCTCGACGCCCTGGTACAGCGCCTGGGCGGCGCTCATGGTGCGGCTCGTGCTCATCCGCAGCCGCAGGAACGCCTGCTGCTGGAGCGTGCTGGTCGTGAACGGGGCGTGCGGCCGGTCCTGGCGGTCCTTCTGCTCGACCCGCGACACCACGAACGGCACGTCCTGCAGCGCCGCGACCACGGCGTCGGCCGCGCTCTCGGTGCCGAGCTTCGGGTCGGCGCCGTTCCAGCGCACGAGTTCGGCCATGAACGCGCCGGCGGGCGGCTTCGGCAATCCACCCCCGCTACGAGCCGGCGAGCCGGTGGCGTCAGCCCCCGGGGTCTCACCCGCCTCGCCGCTCGGCTCCGCGTCCTCGGTGTCCTCGACCGGCTCCTCGGGCTCCTCGGCCGCCTTCGCCTTCTCGTCGCCGGGCTTCTTCTTGGCGAAGATTTTGGACAGCTTCGGGTCCGACTTCCACTCCACGCCACTCCCCTGCGGCGCCAGCAGCGCCGTGACCTTCCAGAACTCGTCCGTCTTGAACGCTTCGATCTCGCGCTCGCGGTCGACGATCAGCTTCACCGCCACCGACTGCACGCGGCCGGCGCTCAGCCCGCCGGCCACCTTCTTGCCCAGCAGGTTCGACAGCGGGAAGCCCACGACGCGGTCCATCGCCCGCCGCGCCTCCTGCGCCGCGACGCGCTCGGCGTTGATCTGGTCGGGCTGTGCCAGCGCCTGCTGGATGGCGTTCTTCGTGATCTCGTTGAAGCGGATGCGGAACGTCCGCTTCGGGTCGAGGCTCAGCTCGTCGGCGATGTCGCGGGCGATGGCCTCGCCCTCGCGGTCGGGGTCGCTCGCCAGCAGCACCCGGTTCGCCTTCGACGCCTCGCGGCCCAGCTCCGACAGGATGTCGCCGGACGTGCGGCGGCGGCGGTCGCCGTCGTCCTGCTTCTCGTCCACGGCGTAGCGCAGCTTCCACCCGTCGGCGATGCGGATGCCGGCGACCTCCTCGCCCTTCTGCTTCCGGCTCGACAGGTCGCGGACGTGGCCGTAGCTGGCCAGCACCTTGTACGCGCCGCCGAGGTACTTGTTGATCGTCTTCGCCTTCGCCGGCGACTCGACGATCACCAGGTCGAAGGTGCGGCCGCCGGGCGGCGGGCCGTCGCCGGGCACCACGGCCCACGGGCGGCGCGGCGTGTCCTGAACGACGGCGGTCGGCTTGGCCTTGGGCGCAGCCTTGGCCGCGGCCTTCCTCTTAGAGGGGGCTTTGGGGGTGGTCGCCGTCTTCTTCCGTGGCGTTGGCACCAGCACACACTCCGAACTGAGCAAGGGCGTCGAATGAACCCGATTCTAGCCACCCCGGCAACGGGGGCCGAGGTTGGACGGGGTGTCGGGAGGAAAGCGATTCCGTCGCGGCGGGTGGGCTTCGCCCGGGGCGTCAGAATCACTACAATCGTGAAGCCGGGGGCGGGAAACGCCCATCACCACTAGTACAGCATCTCGCCGGGTGTCAACCCCCCGGCGGGCCTGGGACGTGGCACCGGTCGCCGCAAGTCGAGGACTGGCAATGGCTTTCAGCCCGTTCAACGTTTTCCGCCGGAACCAGCGGGCGATCTTCGCGGTGGTGACCGTGTTCATCATGTTCACCTTCGTGCTATCGAGCGGCCTCGGCGGCGGGGCCGACTTCTTCGACTGGTTCCCCCGCCAGTTCGGCGGCGGCGGCGACCGCCTCGCCACCATCGACGGCACCCGCATCAACGACAAGGACGTGCGCGAACTGCGGTTCAACCGCGTCATGGCCAACCGGTACATGCTGCTGGCGGCCACCGACGTGTCCGGCACCCTCCGCCGCGACGCCCAGGAAAAGCTCCTCGACGCCACGCCTACGCTCGCCAACCCCGCCCGCGCCGTCCTCGAGGGGCGGGACCCGCAGGCCGTCGGCATGTTCCAGATGCTGTCGGGGATGATGGCCAACGCCCCGAACGCCCGCCAGGCGGACAAGAGCCTCGTCGCCGTCATCGACGCGTGGATGATGGTGGAGCGGCACAAGGCCTTCTCCGAGCAGGCCGGCGGCACCTACTTCCTGAACGCGCCAAACAAGACGGTCCGCGACGCCATCGACTTCATGCTGTGGGAGCGGAAGGCGGCCGCGATGGGGATCGAGTTCACCGACGACGACGTGAAGAAACTCGTCCGCCGCGAGTTCTTCGAGCAGTTCCGCAACGACGTCGCCGTCCGCGAGTACATGACCCGCGAGTACGCCGGCCGCTTCACCCCGAACGCGATCTGGCGGGCGCTGGCGGCCGAGTTCAAGGTCCGCGCCGCCCAGACGGCGCTGCTCGGCGTCACGGGCGACGTCAGCGGCGAGCGCACCGCCGCCTACCCGCCGGTGTTCACCACCCCGTTCGACCTGTTCAGCTACTACAAGGACAAGGCCAGCCCGACCGAGTACCGGGCGCTCGCCGTCCCCGCGGCCAGCTTTGCCTCGCAGGTCACCGCCGAGCCGTCCGACACCGACGTCCAGCGGCTGTTCAACGAGCGGAAGGACTACGAGCCCGACCCCTCCAAGGAGGAGTTCGGGTTCAAGGAGCCGCGGAAGGTGAAGGTCGAGTGGGTCGCGGCCAGCGGCGACGAGCCGTACTACAAGAAGGCCGCGGCCGACTGGATCTCCCGCACCGAGCTGTTCGCCAAGGGCGGCGTCGCCACCCTGACCGTGCCGACGCCCGGCGTCGGCCCCGCGGGGTGGGCCGCGGCCGCGACCGCCCCGATGTCGCTGACCGAGCCGCTGGTGCAGTCGCTGTACCAGGGGAAGGTGACGGCGCACAAGCAGTCGCTGGCCTTCAAGTGGACGGAGGCCGACCGCGTCAGCCCGGTGTACCTGCTCGACAGCAGCTACTCGATGTGGACCAACCGCGCCGAGCGGACGCACGAGAACAACCTGAAGAAGCTCCCGTACTACGCCGCCGGCCCGGAACTGGCCGCGCTGCTGACCGGCCTCGGCACCACGGCCGTGGGCGGCAATCCGCTCGTCCAGCCGGCCGCGTTCCACGCCCAGGCCGTGGCCCACGAGTCGCGCGACCGCGGCATCTCGGGCGGCCTCCTGTTCCTGGCCGGCGTTCCCGGCCCGGGGCTGCTGGGCCGGGTCGTCGTCACCGAGGCCGCGTACCGCCAGACGCTGCCGCCGCCGCCGCCGGTGGAGGCGCTGCGGGCCGAGCTGCTGACGGACCTGACCGACCGCAAGGCCCGCGAGCTGGCCGTGTCCGACCTGCGGAAGCTGCAAACGGAGCTGCTGAAGCTCGGGAACAACGGCCGGCCGACGGACAAGGGCGCCGCCGCCCGCGCCTTCGCGGCCGAGTTCATCAAGGAGCGCGGTCTGAAGACCGGCGCCACGCCCGAGGGCGTGAGCACCTGGACCGTCCGCGACGAGCCCGCGCTGGCCCCGCTGCGGGACGCGCAGAAGGCGCCGCCCGGGTTCGACCCGAACGGCGGGATGAACGCCAACTTCGGGCAGCGGTTCTTCACGAGCATCGACCCGAAGCGCGGCGTGCCGGTGACGGCCACCGGGCTCTACCTGCCGGAGTTCTACCCCGAGCAGGTCGATCCGCGGATGCTGACCGGGAAGGACCCGCTTTACATGGCCTGGCGGACCGACGACCAGGCGGCGCGGAGCATCCCGCTGCAGAACGCGAAGCCGCGGGTCGTGGAGGCGTGGCGGCGGTCGAAGGGCCGCGAGGAGGCCAAGAAGGTGGCCGAGGACTACGCCGCCCGCATCCGCGCCCTGCCGGGGAGCTCCCCCGCTCAGTTCGCGCTGGCGATGGCTGACCTCCAGGGCGAGTTACAGGGGAAGTTCACCACCCCGAAGGCCAAGGAGGCGGTGAAGCTCTTCAAGCTCGACAACGTCTCGCCGATCCAGATTCTGAACGACGTGAACGGCATGGCCCGGATGTTCAGCCTCGCCGGCATCCCGGACCTGCCGTTCCCGACGGCCGACATGGCCAAGCAGCTGATCGACCACCGGCTGGACCCGGTGAAGACGGTACTGGTGCTCCCGGACGCGGCGAAGGACACGTACTACGTGTTCGTGCTGACCGGCCGGCAGGAGCGGAGCGTCGAGGAGTTCCGCCGGAACATGTACTCGCCGGCCGGCCGCGGCCCGATCTTCCAACTCCTGATGATGAGCTACGGCAACGACGCGAACGTGCGGACCCGGAGTTCCGTGATGGCGCTGCTTCGCCGGGAGTTCAAGTACGAGGAGACGGACGCCCAGAAGGCCAAGCTCGACGACCGCGACAAGAAGGGCGAGGAGTAGCCCCGGCACGAGCCCGGAAGCACCTGCGTAGCCCGGGGACGGCCGTCCCCGGGCTACTTCTTTGTATCTTGTCTCCTGTCCCCTGTTTACTGGCTGCTGTCCCCTGACGCATGGTTCCCACCAACCTGATCACCGGGTTCCTCGGCGTCGGCAAGACGACCGCGGTGCTCGACCTGCTCGCCCGCAAGGCGGCCGGGTCGCGGTGGGCGGTGCTCGTTAACGAGTACGGCGAGGTCGGCATCGACGGCGCCCTTGTCGATGGCGCCGCTCCCGCCGGCGTGACGGTGCGGGAGGTCGGGGGCGGCTGTGTCTGCTGTGCGTCGGCCCCGTACCTCGGCGTCGCCCTCCACTTCCTGCTCATCGACGCCAGGCCCGACCGCCTCCTGATCGAGACCACCGGCCTCGGCCACCCCGCGAAGTTGATCGACACGCTGCGCGCGAACTACCGCGGCCGACTGGACGTGCGCGCGACGCTCGGGGTCGTGGACCCGGCCGACTTCGCACAGCCGGCGATGCGGGCCAACCCCGTCTTCCGCGAACAGGTGGAACTCGCCGACGTGCTGGTGTTGAACAAGCTGGACGCGGCCGGGCCGGAGCTGCTGGCCGCGTTCCAGACGTGGGCGAACGAACTGGACCCGCCGAAGCTGCTGGTCGCGGCCACGGAGCGCGGCCGGATCGACCCGGCGTGGCTCGACCTGTCGGCGGAACTGAGGCCGTGGACCCGCCACGACGGCCCGGGTCGCTGCTCCCCTGCCGCCCGCGGGTGGACGTTTCCGCCCGAAACCGTCTTCGACCGCGACCGCGTCGTCGCGCTGTTCGCATCGCCGGGCCTGCTCCGCGCCAAGGGCGTCTTCCGCACGCCGCACGAGTGGTACGCCGTCAACCGCGCCCGCACCTCTGCCCCCACCGTGGCGCCGACCGCCTACCGCCGCGACAGCCGCGTCGAGGCGTTCGCCGACGCCCCCGACTGGGCCGCGTTCGAGCGCGAGCTGCGCGCCGCCATCTTGCCGCCGAGGTGACCACCATGCGGGCCGTGGACATCATCCGCGCCAAGCGCGACGGCGGCGAACTCAGCCCCGCCCAGATCGACAGCTTCGTGGCCGGCGCCACCCGCGGCCACGGCTGGTCCGACTACCAGCTGTCGGCGCTGCTCATGGCCGTCTTCTTCCGCGGGATGTCGCCCGCCGAGGCGGCCCACCTCACGTCGGCGATGACGAACTCGGGCCGCCGCTACGACCTGTCCGACCTGCCCGGCCCGAAGGTGGACAAGCACAGCACCGGCGGCGTCGGCGACAAGACTTCGCTCATCCTCGGCCCGCTCGCGGCGGCGTGCGGCGTGGTGGTGCCGATGATGTCCGGCCGCGGCCTCGGGCACACCGGCGGCACTTTCGACAAGCTCGAAAGCATCCCGGGCTTCCGCGTCAACCTCGACGAGGCCGAGTTCCGCGCGGCGCTGACGGCGGTCGGCCTGGGCATGATCGGCCAGACCGCGGACGTGGCCCCGGCCGACAAGAAGCTGTACGCCCTCCGCGACGTGACCGGCACCGTCGAGAGCGTACCGCTCATCACGGCGTCAATCCTCAGCAAGAAGCTCGCGGAGGGGATCGACGGCCTCGTGATGGACGTGAAGGCCGGCCGCGGGGCGTTCATGAAGACGCACGCCGACGCGAAGGTGCTGGCCGAGTCGTTGGTGCGGGTGGGCACCGCGAACGGGCTGAAGGTGCGCGCGGTGCTGACGGCGATGGACGCCCCGCTCGGCCGGTACGTCGGAAACTCGCTGGAGGTGATCGAGTCGGTCGAGACGCTGAAGGGGAACGGCCCAGCCGACCTGACGGAGCTGTCGGTGCTGCTCGCGGTGCGGATGGTGGAGCTGGCCGGCATCGCCGACGCGGAGGCAAAGGTGCGGGCGGCGCTGGCGAGCGGCGCGGGCGTGGACGTGTTCCGAAGGTGCGTCGAGCAGCAGGGCGGCGACCCGCGCGTGACAGACGAGTATACCCGGCTGCCGACGGCGCCGCATACGGCGCGGGTGCGGGCGCCGCGCGGGGGGTACGTCGTGGCGATGGACGCCGAGAAGGTCGGCGTGGCCACGATGGTGCTCGGCGCCGGCCGCCGCCGGGCCGAGGACGCCGTGGACCACGCCGTCGGCGTGGTCGTGCGGTCGACCGTGGGCGAGCAGGTGAAGGCGGGCGATACGGTGTTCGAGGTCCGCTACCGCGACGACGACGCGCTCGCCGCCGCGCTGCCGCTGCTGACGGAGTCGCTCACGCTCGGCGACACGCCGCCGGCCGCGCAGCCGCTGGTGCTGGAGGAGCTCGGTTGACGCGGCCCGGCCCGCGTGCGAATCTACAGTCCCCCGCCGGTCCCCCGCTTTCGCCACAACCCCCCATGCACCCGACCCCCCGGCCGCTGTCCCGCCGCACGTTTCTCCGCGGCGCCGGCGTCGCGATCGCACTGCCCTACCTCGACGCCATGCGGCCGGCCTTCGCCCAGGAGCGCCGCGAGGTGCCACGGCGGATGGTGTGCGTCGAGACGAACATGGGCATCCTGCCGCAGTTCTTCTTCCCCGAGAAGGACGGCGCCGACTACGCCCCGACGCCGTACCTGCAGCGGCTCGCCGCGGTCAAGAACCAGCTGACCGTCTTCAGCGGCGTCAGCCACCCCGGCGTCACCGGCGGGCACGCGGCCGAGAAGTGCTTCCTGACGGGCACCCCGCACCCCGAGCGCGGCGGGTTCCGCAACGGCGTGTCGCTCGACCAGTTCGCCGCCGAGCAGGTCGGCAACCGCACCCGCTACTCGTCGCTGGTGCTGGGCGTGGGGCAGGAGGGGCAGACGCTCAGCTACACCCGCAGCGGCGCCCCCATCCCGATCGAGCGGAGCCCGAAACGGCTGTTCGAGAAGCTGTTCGTGCAGGGGAATCCCGGTGAAGTGGCCGCCCGCGTGGAGGAGATCCGGCAGGGCCGCAGCACACTGGACTTCGTCGGCGACCAGGCCCGCCGGTTGAACGGCAGCCTGGGCCCGGCCGACCGCCAGCGGCTCGACCAGTACCTCACGTCGGTCCGCGAGCTGGAGCGGCGGCTGGCGAGTGCCGAGGACTGGGAGCACCGGCCGAAGCCGAAGGTGACCGCGACGCCGCCGGTGGACGTGACCGACGCGAAGGAGTTCGCCCGGCAGACGGCGATCATGTTCGACGTGGTGAAGCTGGCGCTGGAGACGGACTCGTCGCGGCTCGTGAGCCTGTTCATCGACACGACGGTGATCCACAACATCACGCACCACGGCAACCGGCCCGACGTGCTGGCCGAGCTGCGGGCGAAGGAAGAGGCGCAGTTCGACGCCTTGGGCGGGTTCCTGTCGTCGCTGGCTGGCACGGCGGAGCAGGGCGACACGCTCCTGGGGCGGTCGATGGTGCTGTACGGCACCTGCATGGGGAGCGCGAACAGCCACTCGAACACGAACCTCCCGGTGCTACTGGCCGGCGGCGGTTTCCGGCACGGGAAGCACCTGGCGTTCGAGAAGGAGAACAACTACCCTCTGGCGAACCTGTACGTGTCGATGTTGCAGCGGCTGGGCGTGGAGGCGCATGAGTTCTCGTCCGGGCGTGGAACCATGCGCGGGCTGGAGACGGTCGGGTGAGGAAAATCCTTATCGACAAGACACCCGCCACCGTGACATCGCACATGAACCGCCTCGCGATTCTCGCACTGCTCGTCGTCCCGGCCGCGGCGCACGCTGCCCCGCCGACCGCGTTCCTCGACGCCCACTGCGTGTCGTGCCACGACGCCGGTACGAAGAAGGGCGGCCTCGACCTCACCACCCCGCTCGACGCCGCCGGCTGGGTGAAAGTCCACGACCGCATGGCCGCCGGCGAGATGCCACCAAAGTCGCGGCCGCGCCCACCTGCCACCGACCTCGCCGCCGCGGTCGCCGCCGTCCGCGACGACCTGATCGCCGCCGAGAAGGCCGCGGCCGCGAAGGACGGCCGCACCCGCCTCCGACGGCTCACCCGCGCGGAGTACGAGAACACCGTCCGCGACCTGCTCGACCTGCCGGGCCTGCTGCTGCAAGCCGACTTGCCGCCGGACGGGCAGGCTCACGGG
Source organism: Gemmataceae bacterium (assembly GCA_046350095.1). Lineage (GTDB taxonomy): Bacteria > Planctomycetota > Planctomycetia > Gemmatales > Gemmataceae > Urbifossiella. Next base: position 2,144,459 of record JAXMBA010000002.1, on the reverse strand, counting down.
TTCGACCGCAACGCCGACGCCCTCGACCTGTCCCACGTGACGCTCGCCCGCTACCTCGAAGCCGCCGACCGCGCCCTCGACATGGCAGTCGCCACCCGGCCGCGGCCGCCGGTGGCGATCAAGCAGCGCATCTCGCTCGCCAACCCGCACGGGTTCGTGGCGCACGTCCTCATGCACGGCGACGGCGTGCTGCTGAAGAACAAGCAGCCCGACCCCGACTTCCCGCCGGCCGGGGCGCACGAGCACATCGACCAGGGGGCGCACGAGCGGATGGGGTCGTTCCGCAACGGCGCCAGCGTCGGCCTGTTCCGCCCCGAGGACGAGTCGTTCCACCCCTACTTCAACGAGTTCGTCGCCGTCTACCCCGGCCGCTACCGCCTCACCACGAGCCTGTGGGCGTTCGGCTGGGACAAGGGGAAGGTGCTCCCCGCCCGCGGCACCGAGGTGGCGCGCCTGTCGATCGTGCAGCTGGTCGGCGACGGCCGCGGCGGCGGACACCCGAGCACCGTGATCGGCTACTACGATGCCCCCTCGCTGAAGGAACAGGTTCACGTGGTGCCGACGTGGCTGAACCCGCGCGAGACGATCGGGTTCAACGCCGCGTCCCTGGCACACGCCCACACCCGCGGGCCGATGCGGGCGATGGGCTTCACCGGCCCCGGCATCGCCTGCGACTTCCTCGACGTGGAAGGCCCGCTGCACGAGAGCTGGCCGCCGCTCGGCCACACGCGGCTGTTCGGCAACCTGCCGATCGTGCAACTCGACGCGAAGGCCAGCGCCGGCGTCCGCCCGCCGCCGCGGCAGCCCGACCGGCAACAGCTGTTCATGGGAAAGAACAAGGCCGACCCCGTCGAGGGTGTGTGGACTGTCACCACGACCCGCCCGCTGGAGGACGCCGACAGGCTGCTAGCGGACTTCCTGCCACGGGCGTTCCGCCGCCCCGTGCCCGCCGACACACGCAAGAGCTACGTCGATCGCGTCGCCGCCCGGCTGACGGCTGGCGACTCCTTCGAGGCGGCGATGCGGTGGGCGTACCGCGCCGCGCTGTGCTCGCCGGACTTCCTCTACCACGTCGAGCCGGCCGGCGAGCTGGACGACTTCGCGCTCGCCAACCGGCTGTCGTACATGTTGTGGAACTCGCTCTCCGACGACGCCCTGACCGCGAAGGCCAAGGCGGGCGAGCTCCGCAAGCCCGGCGCTGTGAAGGCCGAGGCCGGGCGGATGCTCGCCGACCCGAAGGCGCAGCGCTTCGCCGACGACTTCCTCGGCCAGTGGCTGAAGCTCCGGCTGATCGCCGCCAACGACCCCGACCGCAAGCTGTACCCCGAGTTCAGCAAGTACCTGCAGGACTCGATGATGCTGGAGTCGGTCGCGTACTTCCGCGAGCTGCTGGCGAAGGACCTGCCCGCGGAGTACCTGGTGCGCTCCGACTTCGCCATGCTCAACGAGCGGCTCGCGGTCCACTACGGCATCCCCGGCGTGAGCGGCTCCGGCGTGCGGCGCGTCGCGCTTCCGGCGGGCAGCCCGCGCGGCCCATTCCTGACGCAGGCCGCGGTGCTAAAGGTGACCGCCAACGGCACCACGACCTCCCCGGTGCCGCGCGGGGCGTTCGTGCTCGACCGCCTCCTCGGTCGCCCGCCCGAACCGCCGCCGCCGAACGTGCCGGCAGTCGAGCCCGACGTGCGCGGCGCGGTGACGATCCGCGAGCAGTTGGAGAAGCACCGGGCCGACCCGGCGTGCGCCGGCTGCCACGCCCGCATCGACCCTCCGGGCTTCGCGCTCGAGGAGTTCGACGTGATCGGCGGGCAGCGCTCGCGCTACCGCTCGCTCGGCGTCGGCGACCCGGCCCCGCGCGGCGGCATCGACCCCTTCATCGGCATCGGCTTCAAGCTCGGCCCGAAGGTAGACCCGAGCAGCGTCCTGCCGGAGGGCCGTAGCTTCACCGGCATCGGCGAGTTCCAGGCGCTGCTGGCCGCCGACCGCGACGTGCTGCTGGCGAACCTGGCGCGGCAGTTCGCGGTGTACGGCTCCGGCCGCGGCGTGTCGTTCGGCGACCGGGCGGACGTGGCGGCGCTCGTGGCGGCGACGAACCGCCAGGGCGGCGGCGTGCGCACGCTGCTGAGTGAGCTGGTGGAGTCGAAGTTGTTCCGGACCCGCTGAGGCCCGCATGCGCACCGCCCTGTGTGTGACCCTGTTCGCCGCCGCCGTCGCCGGCGCGCAGATCCCGGTTCTGCCCGCGGGGCCGTACACCTACCGCGTCACCGGCCTGTTCTCGAAGGAGCGCGAGGCCGACCTCCGCGCCGCGTTCGAGACACTGCCCGAGTTCAAGCTCACGAAGGTGAGCTTCGACGACGCCGAGCTGACGGTCGAGTTCGCCCCGGCGAAGCTGTTCCCCGGCCAGAAGGTCGAGCGTGTCACGGAGCTGGTGAACGACCGGCTGCGCGGCGCGAGCGGCCACACGTTCGGGCTGAAGCCGCGGCGGACGGTGCCGCGCGAGAAGCTGCAACAGGTCGTCATCCCCGCGGCCGGGCTCGACTGCAACGCGTGCTGCCTGGCCGCCTACGAGATCGTCGCTGCGGTCGACGGCGTGGAGCAGGCGACGGCGAGCTTCAAGGAGGGCCGCATCACGGCGCTGATCGACCCGGCCCGCACGGACCGGGCGAAGCTGGAGGAGGCGCTGACCAAACGAGGGGTGAAGGTGGGGAAGTGACGCCGCTTGCGGCTTCGCCCTGGGCGACGCGAAGCCGCAAGCGGTGGGTTCATTTCGCCGCGACCAGCCGCTTGACGCGGTAGTCCTTGCCGGGGCCGGCGAGCCACTTCACGAACGCCTCCTTCGTAACCGCCGCGAAGTCCACCGGCTGCCCCGGCTGCGGCCGAACCTGCGGCTGCACCCACCCGTCCTGCGGCGTCAGCCCGAGTTGGTTGAACGCCGTGAACGGGCTCGGCGCGTTGAACCGATTGCCGAGCTTCCAGTCGCCCTCGGCCAGCCCCTTCAGGATCAGCCGGCTTTCGTCGGCCGCCACCGGCTCCTCTTTCGGCTCGCCGCCGCCTTCCGGGTACGCCCGATACTTGGCCACCAGCATCGTCGCCGCGAACGCCCGGTCCTCGGCCTTCGCCGCGGTCAACGCCTTCGTCGGGTCGGCGAGCACCGCCAGCGACTTCTTCACCTCGGCGAGCTCCGTCGTGGCGCCCTCGGACTTCGGGTCCAGCGGCGGGCTGCTGAACGGCATGACGTAGAAGTTGCCGTCGTGGTGCCGGTTGAGGAAAAACACGTACTGGTCGCCCTCCTTCAACTCGACGCCGCCGCGGCGCGGCAGGATCGGCCGGCCGGGCTGCGGGGCCGGTGCACCGACCGAAACGAATCCGACCTTCAGGTGCGTCAGCCCGGCGGCGCCGGACAGCGCCTCGTCCACCTTCACAACCGCGAGCTTGTACGTCACCTTGCCCTGCGCCCCGCGGCCGGGCGACACCTCGACCGGCTCCTTGTCGATCGACGTGACCGTGCCGACGACGACGACCTGTGCCGCGACCGCGCGCTGCGCCGGCGGGCTGAACGCGACCACCAACTTGGCGAGCGCCGACCCGGCGACTACGACGGCCACCGCGGCGGCGGGGAGTGCGAGACGGAACCGCATGAAACGCTCCGGGTTCGGAAGGCGACCCCGACATTCTACCGCGTGCCGTACGGCGGGCCGCGGATGTTACGATCCTGACACGAATTCTTGACGCCGATTATTGCCCGGGACGAAACCGTGATCTATGGTGTTAACAGATCGCAACCACCCGCGTGGGGCGGTCTCCCGGCCGCCCGGTGGTGTCCCCGCACCCCGGGCGGCGTCGTTTCCGTTCAATCTTCTGCCGCCGCGGGCGAACCCCCGGTATCCCGTCTGCCCGGGAGGCCGACCCGTGTCCGAGCCCGACCGCAAGCCGCCTGTCCTGCTGGTACTCGCAGCCGAAGGGGTGCTCCCGGTGCTCGCCGGGTGCGCCGGCGTCGCAGCCGCCGGGCCGGTCGGCGGCATGGCGGGCGTCGCCGTCGGGCACGCCGTGGAGCGGGCGATCAATCTGTTCGGCCGCGGCATTGTCGCCCGCTGGCAGGCGTGGTTCGCCGAGCACCCGGAAGAAGCAAAGGCCGCCGTCGCCGAGCTTGCCGCGACCCCGCCGGCGGAGGTGCGGGCGGAAGCCAAGAGTATCTTCCTGGAACTCGCCCCGGACGCGGCCCCCGAGGACGTGGAGCGGGCCGTCGAGTTCCTCACCGCGATCCCGCCGGCGGTGGACCGGGCGCTCGTGCCGGACGCGGCCGGCACCCGCTCCGTGCCGCCGACGGTGCTGTGGGACGACCCGCGGTCGCTGTTGCAACTGCTGCCCGAAGACGTGCCGCCGTACCCGGCCGAGGCGCCGCTCGGCGGCACCCCGTACCGGCTCCGCGAGCTCCTCGGGGCGGGCGGCTTCGGGGCGGTGTATCGCGCGGAGTCGCCGTCGTTGCAGCACCTGCCGCTGGCGATCAAGTTCTGCCTGGACCGGTCGCTGCTGCCGGCGCTGCACCGCGAGCGGAGCAACCTCGAACGCCTGATGCGCGCCGGCGGCCGCGGCTCGGCCCACGTCGTGCGGCTGTACGGCTACGACCTCGATCACGCGACGCCGTACCTCGTCTACGAGTTCGTTGACGGCGGCGACCTCACGAAGCTGCTGGCCGCGCGGGTGGCCGCGCTCGGCCGGGCGCCGGGCGCCGCGGAGGTGTTCGGCTGGGTGACGCAGATCACCGAAGGGCTGGCGTTCGCCCACGCGGCCGGGTTGGTTCACCGCGACCTCAAGCCGGCCAACGTACTGGTCACCGCCGACGCCCAACTGCGGCTCGGCGACTTCGGCATCGGCGGCATCGCGGCGGCCGCGGCGGCGGTTCGGAGCCGGATCGGGGCCAGCACCATCGACTTTCTCAGCCTCGCCGACCAGGCCAGCCTGTTCCGCGGGGCCGGCACGCCCCTGTACATGTCGCCCGAGCAGCGTCGCGGGGCGGCCCCCGACCCCCGTCACGACCTGTACGCCCTCGGTGTCATGTGGTTCCAGCTCCTTGTTGGCGACGTGTCCCGCGAGCTGCCGCACGGCTGGGCGAAGGAACTGACGGTGCGGTACGGCGTGCCGGCGGAGCACGTCGCGCTGATCGAGCGGTGCGTCGGCTGGATGGACGAGCGGCCGAAGGACGCGGGCGAGCTGCTGCCGCTGCTGCACGCCGCCGCGGGAGGTGTCGGCACGCCCGTCGAGTCGCCGCCGCTCGCGGCGGTGCAACCGGCCGCCCCCACCGTCGCCAACACGGCTCAGATCACCCCGTCGCCGCTCACCGACGGCCGCCGCCGCGGGCTGGTCGCGGCGCTGGCCCGCCTGAGCGCCGTCTACGACGAACTGAACGACATGGCGAAGTGGACGTTCGGCTCCACCGCCCGCTGGGGGCTGCTGATCACCGCCCCGATCGCGATCGTCCCCGTGATCTTCGACCGCCCGGTCCTCAGTTGGGTGTCCTTCGCCGGATTCGTACTCGCGCTGGTGGTCTGGGTCCTGTACGTGTACGTCATGCGGTCCGGGGTGCGGGCGGTGGCCGACGATCTACGGGCGAAGGCAGAACAGTTGGTTGACGAGGTCGCCGCTGCCTTCCCCGCCGAGGTCGCCGACTGGGGCGGGCGGTCGACGCTGCGGCACGCGCCGAGCGTCCGCCGCCTTCGCGCCGACCTGGACGGCCCACCGCCGGCGCCGCTCTCCGCCACGGCCGTGATGACCGCCGACGACCTGGCCGCCGACCCGACCCGAAAGGCGCTGCTTCTTGGCCGTCTGGCGGAACTCCAGGTGGTCCGGAAGACCACCAAGGACGCCAAGGACGGGTCGTGGGTGGGAGTGTCCTTCTTCTGGTTGTTCGCGGTCCCGGCCGCGGGCGTCGCCGTGTTCGCGCTGTTTTTCGAGAGCCTCGGCACCCCGCGCGGGGGTGGAATGGCGATGGGCACGCTCGCCGGCGTCGGCATGTTCGGCGTCGGCTGGTGGGGGGCCGCCAAAATCCGCCGCCACCAGGATCAGAAGTGGGCCGGGGTGTGCGACCGGTTCGCGGCCGATTACCCGCGCCTGGTCGAAAGTTGGGGCGGACGACACGTTCTCGAAAGCCCCGAGGCGATGGCCGCCGTCACGAAGTCGATCGACCCCTCGGCCGGGGCCAACTCGGGGGGCATCTTCCGCCGGATGTTCGGAGGCTGAGACCCGGTGTCATTCCGGCAGGCGGCCCCAACCCCGGCCGCGCAATCTTGGCAGAAGCTCGGCCGGCGCGATCCCACTCTCGAACCGCAAATCCAGATGTCGCAACTACTTTCGTCGTCGTCGCGGGCCGGGCACGGGCTTTGCTGTGGGGCATGGCACGCAGACTGACGCCGCTCCCGGAGACGACCGCGATGGGGCTCAAGCCGATCGGTGACCGCATTATCGTCCGCCGCGAGGCGGCCGAGGAGAAGACCAGCGGCGGGATCATCCTGCCCGACACGGCCAAGAACAAGCCGCAGAAGGGCGAGGTGGTTGCCGTCGGCCCCGGCAAGGTGAAGCCGGACGGCACCCGCGCCCCGATGCAGTTGAAGGCCGGCGACAAGGTGCTGTTCACGTCCTGGGCCGGTGACGAGTTCAAGGACCGCGGCCGCGACGGCGAGATCCTCGTGATGCACGAGGGCGACGTGCTGTGCGTCATCGACGGCTGAGCGGCTCCACACCCCAACACACCCGACACCCCACCCCGAAGGTAAGCGAATCATGGCAGCCAAGCAGATCGCGTTCGACCAGGAAGCCCGCGAGGCCATGCGGCGGGGCATCGGCAAGCTGGCCAAGGCGGTCAAGGTGACGCTCGGGCCGAAGGGCCGCAACGTCATCATCCAGAAGTCGTTCGGCAGCCCGACGGTCACCAAGGACGGCGTCACCGTCGCCAAGGAGATCCAGCTGCCCGACCATTACGAAAACATGGGCGCCATGATGGTCAAGGAGGTCGCCAGCAAGACCTCCGACGTGGCCGGCGACGGCACCACCACCGCCACCGTGCTCGCCGAGGCCATCTTCAACGAGGGGCTCAAGGCCGTCGTCGCCGGCACCAACCCGATGCTCATGAAGCGCGGCATGGAGAAGGCCGTCGAGGACATCGTCGCCAAGCTGAAGGGCCTCAGCATCCCGGTCAAGGGGAAGGCCGACCTCCAGAACGTCGCCACCGTCGCGGCCAACGGCGACACCGTGATCGGCGGCATCATCGCCGAGGCGATGGACAAGGTCGGCAAGGACGGCGTCATCACCGTCGAGGAGGCGAAGACGCTGGAGACCGGCCACGACTTCGTCGAGGGGATGCAGTTCGACCGCGGCTACCTGTCGCCGTACTTCGTGAACAACGCCGAGACGATGGAGGCCGAGCTGGAGGACGCCTACGTCCTGGTGTACGAGAAGAAGATCAGCGCCAACCGCGACCTGGTGCCGGTGCTGGAGAAGGTGCTGCAGCAGAACAAGCCGCTGCTCATCATCGCCGAGGAGGTTGAGGGTGAGGCGCTGGCCACGCTGGTGGTCAACGTCATCCGCTCGAACGGCGCCTTCAAGGTGTGCGCCGTCAAGGCCCCCGGCTACGGCGACCGCCGCAAGGCCATGCTCCAGGACATCGCCGTGCTCACCGGCGGCGAGGCCATCTTCGAGGACCTGGGCGTCAAGCTCGAAACGGTGACGCTGAACCAGCTCGGTCGGGCCAAGAAGATCAAGGTGGACAAGGACAACACCACGATCATCGAGGGGGCCGGGAAGAAGGCCGACATCACCGCCCGCATCGGCAGCATCCAGAAGGAGCTCGACAAGAGCACCAGCGACTACGACAAGGAGAAGCTGAGCGAGCGGATCGCCAAGCTGTCGGGCGGCGTCGCCAAGATCAACGTCGGCGGCGCGACCGAGAGCGAGGTGAAGGAGAAGAAGATGCGCGTCGAGGACGCGATGCACGCGACCAAGGCCGCGCACCAGGAGGGCATCCTGCCCGGCGGCGGCACGGCGCTGCTCCGCTCCTCCAACGGCCTGACGGCCCCCGAGGCGCTGACGGACGACGAGAAGATCGGGTACAACATCATCGTCCGCGCCTGCCGCGCCCCGATCAAGCAGATCGTGGAGAACGCCGGCGGCGACGGCAACGTGGTGGCGAAGGACGTGCTGGCCAACAAGGACAAGAACTACGGGTACGACGCCCGCGCCAGCGAGTACTGCAACATGGTCGAGAAGGGGATCATCGACCCGACGAAGGTGGTGCGGAGCGCCCTGCAGAACGCCGCGAGCGTGGCGACCCTGCTGCTGACCTCGGACGCGATGATCGCCGAGGAGCAGAAGGACGACCACGGCAAGAAGGGCGGCGCCGCCGGCGGCGGCTACGACGACATGTACTGAGATTGATGGTCGGTTCCGCCGCTCGCGGCGATCACCGCCGCGCGCGGCGGTTCTCATTTCACCCCACGATTCCCGCCGCCTCCGCGCGCAGCCGCGCCAGCACCCGGCTCTTGGCAATGTACACCGCGTTCGGCGTCGCCCCCGTCGCGGCGGCGGTCTCGTCCGCGCTCTGCCCGTCGATGACCACGCGGCGGAAAAGTTCCCACGTCTCGGGGGCGAAGTCGCCGCGAATGCGGTCGAGCAGGTGCCGCGTGACGGCGCGATCGTGCTCCCGGTCCCACTCGCGGGCTAGCGGGTCGGCGGGGTCTTCGAGCCGCTTCAGGTACTCGCCGAAGTCGGTGCCGCCGGCGGCGACGGGGGCACGGCGGCGGGCGCGCCAGAAGTCGCGGGCGCAGTTAGCGGCAATCGCCCGCAGCCAGCCGCGGAAGGCGCCGGGCCGCTCCGGGTGGACGAACTCGGGGAAGCGCCGCACGACGACGGCTAGCACGTCTTGCACAAGGTCGTCGGCATCGGGCCCGCGGGCGCCGAGGCGCTCGGCCCAGCCGCGGAGGAGCGGGCCGTACACGCCGAGGAGCGTGGCCCATGCGTCGGCGTCGGCCGGGTCGCGGAGGCGGGCGAGCAGCGTGGGGGACGTGTGCGCCATCGCCTCCAGTCTACGACACGCCGCCGCGGGCCAACTCCACGATCGTCCGCACCATGCACCCGGTGCCGCCGCTGTCCGCGGCCGCGCTCTCGCCCTCGGCCCACGCCGGGCCGGCGATGTCGAGGTGCGCCCACGGCACGTCGCCGACGAACTGCTGCAAGAGCTTCGCCGCGGTGATCGCCCCGCCGTAGCGGCTGCCGCCGGTGTTCCGCATGTCGGCGACCTTGCTGCGGATCATGTCGTCGTAGTGCGCGTCCATCGGCAGCTTCCACGCCCGTTCGCCGGCGCGGCCGGCGGCCGCGAGGACGCGGTCGCCCCACGAGTCGTTATTCGTCATGAGCCCGGACACGTGCGGCCCCAGGGCGATCATGCACGCCCCGGTCAGCGTGGCGAAATCGACCATCGCTGCGGGCTTCTGCTCGGCCGCGTAGGCGAGCGCGTCGGCGAGGATGAGCCGCCCCTCGGCATCCGTGTTGAGCACCTCGATGGTCTTGCCGAGGCGCGTCGGCAGCACGTCGCCGAGCTTCATCGCCTTGCCCGACGGCATGTTCTCGACCAGCGCCAGCACGCCCAGCAGGTTCACCGGCAGCTTCAACTCCGCGGCCGCGCGGACGCCGCCGAGTACGGCCGCGGCCCCGGCCATGTCGCACTTCATGTCCACCATCTGGTCCGACGTCTTCAGCGACAGCCCGCCACTGTCGAACGTCACGCCCTTGCCGACGAGCGCGAGCGTCGGCCCGCCGGGGTTGCCGGCGTAGCGGAGGATCACGAGCCGCGGCGGCTTGTCGGAGCCGCGCGCGACGGCGAGGAGGGCGCCCATCCGTTCCGCTTCCAGGCGTGGCTCGTCCCAGATTTCCACTTCCACGCCCACGGCCGCAGCGTGCTCGGCGGCGACGGCGGCGAACGACTCGGGGAACAGCTCCGACGGCGGCGTGTTCACCAGTTCGCGCGCCAGCCACAGTCCCCGGGCCTCGGCGGCGACACACTGCACGACCGGCGTCGGGTTGAAGCCGCAGTCGCCGGGCAGCGCCAGCACGAAGCGGTTCGGGGCGTGGCGGGTCGGCGTTGCCTTGCGGAGGCCGGGGCCGACGAACCCCTGCGTGATTCCCACCGCGAAGGCGTGCAGTGCGTCGGCGTCGCTGAGCCCGCCCCCGTGGCCGGGTGCAGCCGCGGCCAGCGTCGCCACCGGCTTCCCGGTGACGGAGCGAGCCACCGCAGCGCCAACCTCGTGGAACCTGAGCCTCGTCGCGTCCGCACGCTTCCCCAGGCCGACGAGCATGAGCCGTTGTGCGGCCAGGCCGGCGGGCTTCAGCAGCGGCACGAGTTCGAGCGGCTTGCCGGTCAGGTCGCCGGCTGCGGCGAGCCACGACAGCAAGCCGCCGGTCGCGGCGTCGAGGTCGGCGGGCGGGTTCTCGCCCTCCCAGACGCCGGCGACGAGCCAGTCGGCGACGACGCCCGACGGCGTGGCGGGAACCCGTTCGATCGGCGTGGTGGGGGTCATTCAGTTCTTCGGCACGGGGACACGCTCGAAGCGGCGGAGCATCTCTTCCACGTCGGCGACGAGCCGCGGGTCGGTCTGCCGCAGGGCCGCCACGAACCGTCGGGCGTCGTCGTGCGGACAGCTGAGAGCATAGCGGAGGATCGCCCGACGGACGATCGGCGCGGCGTGCGTCGGCTTCGGGAACTGGGCCAGCACATCGGCCGTGTGTTCCCAGTAGCCCCAGCGGCGCAGGTCTTCGACGGCCTGGTCCGCGAGGTCGCCGCAGGGGAGCAGCGCGGCGCAACAGCGGAGGACGTGCGGCTTGCTCTCCGCGGGGCGGGTGGCCTGGAAGAAGCGGACGGTGTTCACGGCTGAGAGGCGGTCGGCGTAGCCGCGGCGCTCGTCGGCGAGAACCGACGCGGTGAACGCCCAGCCGTCCTGCGGCTTTAGCAGGATGTAGCCGGCGAGCAGCCCGCCGAACGCCGCCGACGTACGCTCCGCCGGCGGATTCGCGGTCAGCAGCGCGGCGAGGAACGCGGCGTCGTCGGCGGTGCCGCAGCTGCCGAGGAGGAAGGCGAACACCCCGAGCCGCTCCGTCGGCGTCGCTGGCGCCGCAATGAGCGCGCGCAGCTTAGCGCGGTCGAAAGCGGGCGCGGCCTTCAGAATGTCGGCGTCGGCGGCCTTTGCAAATTCCAGGAAGGCGTCGGCGGCCACTGCATCCTGCGCGTGATCGAGGTGGCGGAAGAAGAAGCCGAGTCGCTTGACCACATCGGCGTCCGCGGCCGCGGCCGCGGCGGCGCGGGCGTACTCGACCACCGCCGCGGGCGCCGACAGGCCGAACGTCGGGTCCAGGGTGCCGTTCACCACGTCGCAATAAATCAGGTAATCGGGCGGGGTGTCGCCGATGACCGGCAGGTACTTGGGCAGCGTCAGCACGGCGCGGCCGCCGCGTGCGGGGTCGTCCTTCAGCACGGCCGAGACGTGGAATTCGGTGGTGCCGCCGCCGGGGGCGTTGGCGTCCACGCGCGGGTTCCGCAGCTGGCCGGCGAGCACGACCTTCGCGCCGGCGTGGTGGAGGCGGAGCGTCTGCCGGCCGCGGAAGCCGCCGTCGCAGAACGTACACGCGGCGGCGGGCTCGGCGGCGATCATCAGTAGGGCGAGGGCGGCGGCCCGGGTTCCGCGCATGGGCTGTTCCTGGCGAGGCGACGCTCCGTGATACCCCATCCGGAGCGGCACCGGGAAGGGGAATCCGTAAACCAACCGCACCCACCCGGAGTCCCACCGATGCCCGCCGCGGCCGTCCGCCCGATCGTCGACCGGTACACCGCCGAGTTCCCCGGCTCGAAGGCCCGCTTCGAGCAGGCGAAGGGAATCTTCCCCTGCGGCGTCACCCACGACACGCGGATGATGGACCCGTTCCCCGTCTACGTCAGCCACGCCGCCGGGGCTTACAAGTGGGACGTGGACGGCCACAAGCTCACCGACTATTTCGTCGGCCACGGGTCGTTACTGCTGGGGCACTCGCCGCCGGACGTGGTCGCGGCCGTGCAAACTCAGATGGCGAAGGGGACGCACCACGGCTCCTGTCACGACCTGGAAATCGCGTGGGGCCGGCTCGTGCAGCAACTGGTGCCGTCGGCCGAGCGGGTGCGGTTCACCGGCAGCGGCACCGAGGCCACGCTCATGGCCCTGCGGCTGTCGCGGCTCCACACCGGGCGGCCGAAGTTCCTCAAGTTCCTCGGCCACTTCCACGGCTGGCACGACTACGTGACTGTCGGCTCCGACCCGCCCTACGACGTGACCGCCGTGCCGGGCGTGCCCGAGGGCGTGGCCGCGAACTGCGTCGCCGTCCCGCCGAACGACCTGAACCGCGTCGAGGCGGCCCTGAAGGCCGACGACGGCATCGGCGCCGTGATCCTGGAGCCGACCGGCGGCCACTGGGGCGCGGTGCCGATCCGCGGCGACTTCCTCCGCGGGCTGCGCGACATCTGCACGCGCCTCGGCCGCGTGCTCATCTTCGACGAAGTGATCACCGGCTTCCGCGTGGCCCCCGGCGGGGCGCAGGGCTTCTACGGCGTCGTGCCCGACCTCACGTCGATGGCCAAGATTCTGGCCGGTGGCCTCCCCGGCGGCTGCCTCGCTGGTCGGGCCGACATCCTGTCGTTCATCGAGCCGCGGCCGGGCAAGCCGAAGATGAAGCACCCCGGCACGTACAACGCGAACCCACTGTCGGCCGCGGCCGGCGTCGCCATGCTCACCCGCGTGGCCACCGGCGAGCCCGGCCGGCTGGCGAACGCCGCTGCGGTGCGTTTGCGGAACGGGCTCAACGAGCTGTTCGAGTCGCGCGGCTGGCCGATGGTGGCCTACGGCGACTTCTCGATGGTCCGTGTCGTGTTCGACTACCACGGCCCGCGGCCGGCGACCGACGCGGGCGTGAACGACGGCCACATTCCCTTCGGCGGCGATCTAAAGAAGCTCGACGGGCCGAAGAACACGAAGCAATCGAACGCCCTGCGGCAGGCGATGCTGCTGAACGGCGTGGACTGGTGGGGCTTCGCCGCGATGACGAGCAGCGCCCACACCGACGACGTGATTGACCACACCGTCGCGGCGTTCGAGGCGGCGGTCGAAGACCTGCGGGCGGAGGGGTTCGCGTGACCGAGAATCAAGCGCCGAATCGGGTTTCGGGCAAGGCCGTGGTGATCGGCCTGAGCGTGTTCGGGGTGGCGTTCTTCACCTTCACGCTGGTGCTGGCGCTACGGCTGACGCCGGCCGCGGAGCGGTTCCACAACCCGACGCAGGCCACCAGCCAGAAGTGACGCCGCTTGCAGCTAACCTCCGCCGCCCATCAGCCGGCTGAGCCGCTCGGCGAGTTCGTCGTCGGCGGTCGGCGTCCAGGCGAAGTCGGGCGGCGGCTTGAACCCGCCCTCGGCGGTCAGCGCCGCGGCCGGCACCGGCCGCAGCGACGCCGACCCCAACACCCGCCCCTTGTGCCGCAACTCGAACCCGCCCACCCGCGGCGTCTCGGCCGCGTCGAGCAGTCCCGGGGCGAAGGCCGTCGGGCCGTCGGTGACGAGCACGTCTTGCTCCATCAGCAGCGGCGGCCGGGACTCCCCCGGGGTCGCCGCGTGGACCTGGAGCCGGCACACTCCTGCCATCCCCGGCTCTGAACTCGCCACCAGGAAGCACGGCCCCACCCGCACCACCTCGCCGGCCGCCGGCGGCTGCCGCACCACCCGCACCGCCCCGCCCTTGTCGGCGACGACGAACCGCGTGTCGGCCACCCGCAGCGACGCCTCGAACCGCCGCGCCGGGATCCCCTCCACCCGCTGAACGCACATCTCGCGCCCGCCGACCACCCACGACACCGCCCACCGCCCCACCCGCCGCGGCACCTTCGGGCACGCCGCCGTCAGCACCGCCTCCCGCGCCGCCAGCTGGCTGCCGCTCAACGTCACGGGTACCTCGTGGGTGGTGCCCGTGCGCTCGCTGCGGAATACGGCCTTCAGCCCCATGTCGGCAAAGGGCGCGAGTGGCGTCGCGCTCCGCAACACGCACGACGCCGTCAGCCCGCGGCACTGCGACGCCACGAACGTCTGCGCCGCGACGGTCTGGGCGCCGAGCCGGACGCCGACGGTCGGCAGCGCCAGCCGCAAGCCTGCGGCGAACTCCGCGGCCGTGAGTACCGGCACGCTCACGCGCGAGAGGTGCTTCGACTTCCACAGCAGTTCGCCGTCAGTCGTCGCTGCGGGTACGGCAAGTCGGAACAGGAGCCGATGCCGGTTGTCGGCCTCGTGGCGGAGCGTCTCCGCGGCCACGGGCTCGCGGCCGGGCAGGCGGAGGGTGAAGTCGCCCTTCTTCCGCGCCGCGGGCGGGAGTTTCAGCAGCACCTCGACGACGACGGCGTCGGCGTTCCACGGCACCGGCAGGTCGTAGAGCGCCAGCCCGGCCTTCTCGTACCGGGTGTGGACGGCCTGCCCCTGCGGGCGGGAGCGGGAGAGCGGCAGCACGTCAGTTGTCACCCAGTCGAGCCAGCGCTTCATCCAGGGCCACATCGAGCTCCTCCCCGGCGGGAGCGGGTCGGGCCGCGCACACCAGGCACGCGGCCGCCTTCGGGATGGCGAACCGGTACGGCCGGTACGCCGCGTCGAACACTCCCGGCACCGCCGCCAGGGTGAACAGCAGGCTCGTGAAGTCGGGCGGCGGCGTGCCGCCGAGCACGTCGAGCGTGAGCGTAGCGTGTAGAGACGCAATCACCGCGATACTCGCCCGGCTCGCGGGCACGGTCGTTTCCTGTACCGCGGCGCCCGGGTTGGAGTAGTCGGGCGCCGGGGCCGGTGACTCCTCCGCAACGTTGCGCCGCAGGTGAGCCGCGACGCAGCCGTAGCAGGCGCCGCCCGGCGTGAAGCGATGCACCCAGCCGCCGATGCCGCCGGACAGCACTTCGCCGAGCGTCCACGGCTTGCCGGCGGCGCGCATCAGGGCGTCGAACGCGAACTTCGCCGCTTCGCTGTCCACGGCGCACAAGCCAACGTCGCACGCCTCCGCGAAGTCACGAAACTCGTCGGCGTGGCTCGGGTCGGTCAAGTCGGCGACGACGGCATCAACGGTCACGTCGGGCCGGCGCTCGCGGACCCACTCGGCGGCCAACTCCGCCTTCAACCGGCCGACGGCCCCGGGCGGGAACACGTGTCGGTAGACGTTGTGGGACTTGTACGAGTCCGGTTCGACGAGCGTGACGCGGGTGACGCGCGGGTCGCGGGCCACGAGGTCGAGGACGACGATGCCGCCGCTGCCGGCGCCGACCTGGAAGACGTGCATGGGTCCGTCCGTGGTGTGCCGAGCCCCGTCACTTCGCTTCCGGCAGCGGCCACTCGCCGGTCTCGTGCCACACCTCGTAGCACGCCAGCCACCGCCACGCCGCCTGCACCGCGAACACACACGTGAACTGCGCCGGGTCCCAGCGGCTCGCCGCCCGCGTACTCCCCTGCCGCCACAGGCACAGTGTCTGCCCTTCGAGGAGGTGCGGGCAGTGCTTCAGCGGCGTCAGCACCCGCGTCTCGGGCGGCACCGTCGGGTAGCTGGAGAGGAGCCGCGTCTCCAGCCGGTACACGTTGTGACACGGCTTCAGCTGGTAGCCGAGCACCAGCGCGCCGCCGACGCGGTTCAGCGCGATGCCGAACCCGGCGTCGCGGCCGCGGTTGTACGCCTCCACCGCCGGCACCTCGACCGTCAGCAGGCGGCGCTTGCCGAACTCGGTGTCGAGCAGACCCATCGGAAATGCAGAGTGCAGAATGCAGAGTACAGAATGAGGAACCGACTGCGGCTATTCTGCATTCTGCACTCTGTGTTCTGCACTCGCCCTCAGTAGTGGCACGGCACCGACTTGATGGCAGCGATGACTTCCTCGTCGGGCACCTCGTCGGCGGCGCCGACGAAGCTGGTGTCGCGGCGGTCCATGAGCAGCGACAGGCCGCGGTCGGCGTTGCCGCGCAGGGCGGTGACGAGTTGACGGCGTTCGACCTCGTTCAGCGGACGGAAGTCCATGAGAGTGGCCTCCTGACACGGGCGACGGGAACGGAACGACGATTCGGGGGAACCATCGTGCGGGCGGCGCGGGAGAGGTCGCGCCGTGTTTTGGTGCGGCGTCAGCCGCGGGCGGCCAGCTCGGCCAGGATGCGGTAAACGCCCTCGTCCGGGGTGGACGCCTCGGGATCGACCTGGAAGGCCGTATCCCCGGCCTCGTAGACGTACCGCGCCTCGGGGCCGTCCAACACCACGCGGACGCCGTGCCCCGCCTCGGCCAGCCCCACGATCACCGCCAGGGCCGGCCCGTACTTCCCTTCCACCACCTCGAACCGCACCCGGCTCTGCTGCTGGGCCAGCCGGTCGAGCCGGGCGGCGTTGGCCTCGAACTGCGGCCACACCGGGCGGAGGTCGCGGGCCAGGTCGGGGCCGATCACCAGCTCCAGCGCCGCGTCCTGGTACTTCTTCGCGTCCGCCGCCAGGGTGTACCAGCTGAAGCGGAGGCCGCCGAGGCACTGCGTGTTCGGCGTCGGGTGACAGCCCACTGTCGTGCCGTCCGCATTCTGGTCTGCATCCGCCGTGCCGATGGCGAACACGCCCTCGCCGCCGCGCAACTGCCGCACCCACTCGCGGTCGCCCTGGAAGTCGCCGCGGCTCGGGTGCCGTAGGCTGCCGGGGTGGGTGTGAACCACGCCGAGCAGGGCGAGCCGTCGGTCCTTCTGCCGCACCGCCCGGCTGGCAACCGCCTGCGCCGTGCTGTTGAACCGCACGTGCGCCTCGCCGGCGTCTCGCTCGGTGCCGGCGGGGAGGGTGGCGAGCACGGTGGCGGTGTCGGGGCCGCGCACCCCGAGCAGCACCCAGCCGATCTCCTCGTCGCCGCGGTCGCCGGCGCGGTGGGCCGCGTACTCGCCGAACAGCGTGCGGTTCACCTCGTCGGTCAGGATCACCTTCGCCAGCGGCTCGTAGGTCGTCGCGCCGACCGCCGCCGTGGTGGGCGGCGCGGGTGGCTCCGCGGTCAGCTCCCGGGCCTTGCGGATCAGGTCGCGCAGCAGCGGGGTCCAGCGGATGCCGCGGTCTCCGATTGTCTCGTCGTCGTGGCCCCTGGGCGGAAGCGGGGCCGGGTTGTCGGGAGGGGCGGTCGGAAGAGGCCGGTCCTGGCTTCGGGATCGGTCGGTTCGCGTTGCCGTCGCCACCTGAACGATAAACCGCGCGGGTGGCGAATTCAAGTCCACGCGGGGCGCGCCGAAGCCCGGGGGGTCTTGTCCCCCGGGCTTCGTTCCGTCCTACTTCTTCTGCGCGGCGGGGATCGAGGTGATGTCGAAGTTGGCCTGCTCGGTGCCGCCGGCGGGCACGTCGTAGTCCTTGCCGCCCTTGTCCGAGTACCACTCGGTCGGGATCGGGTCCGCCTTCGGCGCCTTCTTCGCGGCGGGGGGCGGGGCGCCATCGGCCGACCCGACCGTCGGGTCGAAGACCGCGACCGGTTCGTCGCGCTTCGTCTGGATGCGGACTTTATGCTTGCCCACCACCGCCCCGCGGGTGCCGTCGTCCACGTACAGGGTGTAGTGGCCGTTCGAGTCGGTCACCGCGCTCGAACCGCGGCCGGGGGCGGAGTTCTCCTTCGAGCCGACCGGCTGGAACGACACCACGGCGTTCGGGTACGGCTGGTTGTCCACCTTCACGAAGCCGGACACGGGGACGTACTTCGGCCCGTCGCCGCCGCACCCGGCCGCGGCGACGAGCGCCGCGGCCAGGATGAACGGTGGGGCCACGCCAGAGAGGGACATGAGCGAGGCTCCGGTAGAGGTTACGGGATCGACACCTCGGCGCCGGCCATCGTCGCGGCGTTCCCGAGCAGGGCCATGTCCACGCTCGTGTTGATGATCCGCACCGACCCGTCGGCCATGCAGAAGTTGACGACGTTGGTGTGGTTGCTGGAGAAGTTCCGCTTACACAGCTGGTCGGCGTACAGGGTGGTCGGCGTGTAGCAGCCGCTGCCGGCGGTGCCGTTCCCGTAGCGGCTCATCAGGTGGAAGCTCTGCGGCCCGACGCTCGACTGGTTGTACGACGCGTAGGTGTACGCCCAGAACGTGGCCCGGCGCGTCACGTCGGAGAACGTGCACTCGCCGACGAGCAGCGTGTTGCTCGTGCCGTCGATGACGGACGCCATCCGCTCCGGGCCGCCCATCTGCGCGGCGACGCCGCCGTTGGCCCCGCCGGTCTGTGCGGGGACGCCGTTGTACGCGGCCCCGGTGCCGTGCAGCACGCCGGCGTACGCGCGGTCGAGCCGGTTGCTCGGCCACAGGTTGGGCTCGAACGTGTCCCAGCACGCGTTGCCGATCGCGTACTGCGCCCGCCCCGATACCGCCCGGTAGCTGCCGTGCGCCCACACCCTGGACGTGTCCGGGCCGCTCGCCGGCGCCTCCGACCGGCCGGACAGCAGGTCCGACGGGCACTCGTACGTCGTGACCCGGGCGTTGCCGACCGCGGCGTAGTTCGCGGCGTCGGTGTTTAGCAGCAGCTGGTTGTACCGGGAGTAGAGCGCCTGCTGCTCCATGAACGGTAGCGCCTCGATGGCCCAGTTCGTGTAGCACGGCGTGCCGTTGTTGCCGGTCTGCATGCCGCCCGGGGGGAACGTCCCCTTGGTGTCGTGGTGGGCGTGCAGCGCGATGCCGATCTGCTTCAGGTTGTTGCTGCACTTGGCCCGGGCGGCGGCCTCGCGGACCTTCTGCACGGCCGGCAACAGCAGGCCGATCAGGATCGCGATGATGGCGATGACGACGAGCAGCTCGATGAGCGTGAACCCGCGGCGCGGGCCGGACCGTACGTGTCGTGACATGCGAGCCCCTTCGTGGAGAGAAGGTCAGGGCAATCTGCGTACGCGGCGCCTACCCGGTGACAGGTGTGAGGCTTATCCTCGTGACTGGGCGACCGCGTGATTCCGGGTTGCGAGCCCCGGCGGGTGGCGGGCGGGTGAGATGGAGCCGCCCACTCCCATTCTTTTCTCATGTGTACACTCCCGAAATGGGCGACGCCACCACAAATCTTCGAACCCTCGTCCTCCCCCTGCCCGGCGGCGCGGAGTTGGCCGGCGACTACCTGCCGCGCCAGGCCGGGCCCGCCGACTTCGCCGTGGTTTGGGTCCACGGCTTCGGCAGCCACCGCGGCGGGGAGAAGGCTGCGGCCGTGCGCGACGAGTGTGCCCGCCGCGGCTGGGCGTTCGCCGCCTTCGACTTCCGCGCACACGGCGCCTCGCCCGGCGCCGTACTGGATTTGACCGCGAGCGGGCTGCTCGCCGACCTGGACGCCGTGGCGATGTTCCTCGCGGGGAAGGGGTACACGCGCCTCGGCCTGGTGGGGTCGAGCATGGGCGGGTTCGCGTCGGCGTGGTGGGCGCTCGACAACCCGAACACGGTGCTCGGCTGCGCCCTGCTGGCGCCGGCGTTCGGCTTCGTCCCGGCGCGGTGGGACCGGCTGACGAAGGCCGAGCGCGAGGACTGGAAGCGGACCGGCAGGCTGCGGATCAAGAACAAGTGGATCGACACCGAGATCGGCTACGCCCTGGCCGAGGAACGCGACCGCTTCCGCCCCGCCGGCCTGGCCAAGCGCTGGCGGGCGCCGGCGCTCCTGTTCCACGGCGTCGCCGACGACACGGTGCCCTACGCCGGCAGCCTCGACTTCCTCCGCGACGCGGCCGGCCCCGCGGTGGAAGTGCGGCTGTTCAAGGACGGTGACCACCGCCTGACCGCGTACAAGGACGAAATCGCCGCCGAGGCCGGGCGGTTCTTCGCCCGGCTGCTGTCGCCCACCCCCGGAGCCCCAACGTGAACCGTGCACTGATCGCGCTCCTCCTCGCGGCACTCGCGCTGGCCCCGGCGCCGGCGCAGCCGAAGGCCGAGCCGCCCGCCCCGCCGGCGGCGCTGACCGACTACGTCGGCCGCGAGGACAAGTCGTTCGCGTGGAAGCTCGCCGACAAGACGGTGACCGACGCCGGCACGGTGTACACGATCGACCTCGTGTCGCAGACGTGGCACGACATCAAGTGGGAGCACAAGCTCCAGGTGATCGTCCCGGCCGGGATGGTCCCGCAGAAGACGATGATGTTGTGGAACCAGGGCGGCCGCCCCGGTCCCACGTCGGGCCTGCTCGGGCTGGAGTTGGCGAAGCGCGTCGGGGCACCCGTGGCGTTCCTCTTCGGCGTGCCGAACCAGCCGCTGTTCGAGGGCAAGACCGAGGACGCGCTGATCGCCGAGACGTTCGTCCGCTACCTCGACACGAAGGACGCCAGCTGGCCGCTGCTGTTCCCGATGGTGAAGTCGGTGATCCGCGCGATGGACGCGCTGCAGGCGTTCGCGCGGGAGCACCTGAACGTCGAGCTGACGGGGTTCGTGGTGACCGGCGCGAGCAAGCGCGGCTGGACGAGCTGGCTGACGGCCGCCACCGGCGACCCGCGGGTGAAGGCGATCGCCCCGCTGGTGATCGACACGCTCAACTTCCCGGTGCAGGTGCGGAACCAGCTGGCGGCGTTCGGCCGGCCGAGCGAGATGGTGAAGGACTACACGAACCGCGGCCTGATCCCGATCCCCAACACGCCGGAAGCGACGCAGCTGTGGCAGATGGTGGACCCGTGGATTTACCGCAGCCGGGTGCGGGTGCCGAAGCTCATCATCAACGGCACGAACGACCCGTACTGGCCGCTGGACGCGCTCAACACTTATTGGGACGACTTGCAGGGCGAGAAGTACTTGCTGTACGTCCCGAACGCCGGCCACGACCTGCGCGAGACGGACAAGGACGGCAAGAAGGAGCTTCTGCCGCAGCGGGCGGTGAACGCCCTGTCGGCGTTCACGAAGGCGCAGGTGTTCGGCAAGGCGATGCCGGTTCTGACGTGGAAGGAGGTCGCGCCGGCCGCCAGCACGCTCGCCGTCGGGTTCGAGTCGGACACGAAGATGAAGGGCGTGCGGCTCTGGAATGCAACGGCTTCGACCAGGGATTTCCGCAAGTCCCGCTGGACGTCCGTCCCGCCGGCCGGCATGATCTCGAACAAGGGTGAGGCGTCGTTCGCGGTCCCGGAGCCCGGGTCGTTGAAGGCGGGGTTCATCGAACTCGAGTACGAGCTGGACGGGCAGCCGTTCTCGCTGACGACACAACTCCGCATCCTGGACGCGAAGAAGTGAGCTGGGACTTCGCGCGGGAGCTGGCGCGGTGGGGTCCGGCGAGCGGCCCGCGCGAGCGGGCTGTTCCTGAGCGCGTCAAAGAGGCTCAGGAACAGCCCGCTCACGCGGGCCGCTCGCCTTCGCTCGTCGAAGCCCGCACCTACTGCGCACACGTCGCGCGGTCGCACTACGAGAACTTCACCGTCGTGTCGGCGCTGCTGCCGCGGCGGCTCGTGCGGCACTTTCACGCCGTCTACGCCTACTGCCGCTGGTCCGACGACCTCGCCGACGAGACCACCGGCGGCCGGGTCGCCCTCGACCTCCTCGCGTGGTGGCGCCGCGAACTCCTCACCTGCTACGCCGGCACGCCCACGCACCCCGTCATGGTCGCGCTGCGCGAAACGATCCGCCGCTTCGACATCCCGCCGGAGCCGTTCCTCGACCTGCTCTCCGCCTTCGAGCAGGACCAGGTCGTGAAGCGGTACGACACCTTCGCCCAGCTACGCGACTACTGCCGCCGCTCGGCCGACCCCGTCGGCCGGCTGGTGCTGTACCTGTTCGGCTGCTTCAGCCCCGAGCGGGCGGCGCTGTCCGACGAGGTGTGTACCGGCCTCCAGCTCGCCAACTTCTGGCAGGACGTGGCCCGCGACCTCGTCATTGGCCGTGTCTACCTCCCTGCCGATGACTGCGCTCGCTTCGGCTACACGGACGAGGCTTTGGAGGCGAAGCGGTTCACGCCGGCGTTCCGCGAGTTGATGCGCTTCGAGGTCGAGCGCGCTCGCGACTTCTTCGACCGCGGCGCGGCGCTGCTGCCGCTGCTGCCGCGGGAGGCGCGCGTCGATGTCGATCTGTTCATCGCCGGGGGCCGGGCGATCCTGCGCGCCATCGAGCGGCAGGGGTACGACGTGTGGGCACGGCGGCCCGAGGTGGGCAAGCGCGAAAAGCTGTGGCTGCTGGCAGGCGCCGCGTGGCGGTGGTGGGTGGGCTGATTTCCGAACAAGAGTTAGACAGGATAACAGGATGAACAGGATGCCGAACCAAGTCAGAAAGCCCGGTCTTGGTTCGGCATCCTGTTCATCCTGTTATCCTGTCTAAACTCCGGCTCCGGGTCAGTCCTTCTTCAGCGAGTTGAACACCAGCCCGGTGAGCAGCTTCGGGTAGAAGTACGTGGACTTCTGCGGCATCTTCTCGCGGTTGCCGGCGATCTCCTCGACGTGGTCCATCGTCGCCGGCGGCACCAGCACCGCCACCTGACACGCCTTCGCCCCCACCGCGTCCGTCACCTCCTTGAGGAGGTGAACGAAGGTCAGCGTCGGCGTGCCGAGCGCGGCCAGTTGCTTCTCCAGCACCAGCTTGTGCAGAATGCTCACGCCGAGCCCCTGCCACGCCGCCGACTGCTCAGGCGCCAGCCCGGCCATCACCGCCGGGTCGCGCAGCTTCGCGGCGAACCACTTCCCGTCGGCCACGGTGCCGAACCCGAGAACGTCCTGGCCGCCGTCCATCTCCAGGTGCTCCCAGCACTCATCGGCGGTGGAGAACCGGCCGACCACCTCGAAGTGCTCGCCCAGCGCCTTCTCCACCTGTGCCGCCGTGACCGCGGGCAACCCGCTCACGAGCCGGTGCGTCGGCAGGATGATGAGGCCGGGGTCGCCCATGCTCACCAGCATCATCAGGCAGAAGTTCGCCGGCGCCTCGGGGTCGGTCGCGCCCTGCTCCTCGGCGTACTTCAGGCCGGTCTCGTAGCGGTGGTGGCCGTCGGCGATGAACACCGGCTTCGGCCCCATGAGGCCGATGACGGCGCTGATCGCCTGCGTGTCGGTAATCACCCACAGCCGGCTCGTCACGCCGAGGTGGTCCTTGGCCACCAGCGGCGGCCCCTTCCGCGTGAACGGCTCCAGCACGCGGAAGACTTCGTTCTCCGGATCGGGGTACAGGCCGAACACCGGCGACAGGTTGAACCCCGTCGCCTGGTACAGCTTCAGCCGGTCGGCCTTGGGCCCGCTCATCGTCTGTTCGTGCGGGAAGATGCGGCCGGTCCCGAACGGCTCCAGCCGGACGCGGGCGAAGAAGCCGCGGCGGGTGTACGTCTTCCCCTCGGCCTCGAACTCCTGCTCGTACACGTACAGCGACCGCGCCGTGTCCTGCCGCAGGGCGTCTTCGGCGATCCAGTTGCGGAGCGTCTGGCCGGCGCGGGTGTACTTGTTCTCGCTCTCGTCGTCGCCGGGCTCGTCCTTCGTCAGTTCCAGGCGGATGGCGTTGTGCGGACTCAGGTCGTAGAGCGTCTGCTGCAACTCCGGGCCGATCACGTCGTAGGGCGGGGCCACCACGTCGGACAGCGACCCGACCGTGCCCAGGTCGTAGCGGAACCCGCGGAACCCACGAATCTCGGCCATCGGAACCCCCGGCAACCACGATCGGAGAGGGCGAACCGGGTTAGAATACGACTCGGGCCGCGGGGTTCGAGCCCTCACCAGTGCCGGTGGACGACCTCGATTCGGGCGTCGCGGCCGGTGCGTTCGAGCCACCACACGGCCCGGCGCGCCTCGTACAGGTCGTCGAACACGCGGTAGCGGTCCCAGTGGCCGTGGTGGCGGACCAGCACCTCGTAGTCGTGGCGGTCGCGCTGCGGGTAGTGGGGGCCGTGCGGCTCGTGCCGGCCGGGGCCGTAGGGGAGCGGCTGAGCGTTCGCGGCGGCGGCCGTGGCGGTGGTGACGACGGCGGCCAGGATCAGCTTGCGGAACATGACTCGGCTCCTCGCGGGGTTCGTTGGTGTTTCGTCCGTCCCTTCCGCCGTTGCAACGCCCGCGGCCGGCCGACTTGCGTGAAATTCCTTGTGCTTTGGCGCGTGAAAGGGGGCCGTGTGGGGAAGGTATTTGAGGGACTCGACGACGACCTGAGGCGGTTCATTTCGCGGCAGCACGTCTTCTTCGTGGCGAGCGCCCCGCTGGCGGCCGACGGCCACGTCAACCTGTCGCCGAAGGGGCTCGACACGTTCCGCGTGCTCGGCCCGACGACGGTGGCGTACCTCGATCTGACCGGCAGCGGCGTGGAGACGATCGCCCACCTGCGGGAGAACGGCCGGCTGACGGTGATGTTCTGCGCCTTCGAGGGCCGGCCGCGCATCCTCCGCCTGTACGGCCGCGGCCGCGCCGTGGAGCCGGGCGACGCCGGGTGGTCGGAACTGGCGGGGCACTTCCCAGAACTGCCGGGGGTGCGGTCGGTGGTGGTGCTGGCGGTGGAACGGATCGCCGACTCGTGCGGTTACGCGGTACCGCGGTACGACTACGCCGGCGACCGCCCGCAGTTAGCCGAGTGGTGCGAGAAGAAGACCCCCGAGGCGCTCAACGACTACCGCGCGAAGAAGAACGCCGCCAGCATCGACGGCTTGCCGGGGCTGCCGTCGGTGGGGTGAGTCAGCGGACCCGGAAGCGGCACACCAGCGGGCGGTGGTCGGACGTGTCGTCGGGGATGACGCGCTGGTCGAGCACCTCCCACCCCGCCGGGGCGAATACGTAGTCGAGTCGCTCGGCCCGCTTCCCCTCGAAGAAGGTCGGCGGGCCGTCGAACGCGCCGCTGAAGCGGCCGCTGGCCTGGAACAGGCGGATCGACTCCTCGCCCGGCCGGTTGTTGAAGTCGCCGGCGAGCACGCACGGCCGGTCGCCGACGTACTCCAGTAGCTGCCGGGCCTGCACGGCGTTGTTCCGCATGTCGAACGAGTCGTTGTGCAGTGCCCCGAGCAGGACGCGCTTCTCGCCGATCTCGGCGGATACGAACAGGGCGCGGCGGTTGTTCTTCGTCACCCAGAACGGCTGGCGCCCCGACAGGTCGATGTTCGCTACCGGCGTCAGCGGCTGGCGCGACAGGATGGCGTTGCCGCCGACGACGCGGAGGCCGGGGACGCCGAGGTTGTAGTTCTCTCCGGTGGCGACGTGCGGCAGCCCGCACTCCCGCGCGAACCGCTCGACCTGATCGACCGGACACGGCGCCAGCTCCGTCAGCGCCTCAGACAGGAACACCAAGTCCGGCCGCTCCGCCTTCACGACCGCGGCCATCTTCGAGACACGCGCCTCGACCGCGGCGCGGTCGTCGAAGCGGAGCCCGCCGCGGTGGGCGAAGGCCTTCGCCACGTTGTACGCCACGATCGTCACTTCACCCGGCGCGGAACCGGGGGCGGTGACCACGTCGGCGTAGTGGCGCATCCGCGGCGCCTGCCGGTCGGCGAGGACGAGGCCGTTCAGCGAGACCAGCCCGCCGACGAGCAGCACGAGCACGACGACACCGAGCCCGAGGCGCACGACCCAGCGACGAATCCGTGTCATCACGACCTCACGCGGCCCGGGCGCGGCGGGCGTCGGCCCGCATGCGCTGGAGGTGGTACGCCCGGCCGGGGATGAAGAACGACAGCGCCGACACCACCCCGAACAGCAGGATGCTCGCCCCCGGGATCAGCGGCATCACCAGCGCCGCGGCGAAGTTCAACGCCGCCCACAGGTAGAACTTCCCCGACAGGATGCCGGCCTGGAACAGGCACACCATCCCGGCCGCGACCGCTACCGCCGGCGACAGCGACAGCGCCGGCAGCGGGATCAACCACTCGATGCCGAACATGGTGATACTCGCGCTCACGCCCGCCGCCCAGGCGTGTGCGATCTGCCGCTCCACGAACAGAACCGGCCCGGCGCGCCGCCGGAGCTGCCAGAAGATCGCCCCCCACGTCACCAGCCCGACCGACCACAGGGCCAGGTAGTACACGTGGTCGCCGACGCTCGCCCACGCCATCGCCTGGGTGGCCAGGCAGAGCAGGAAGATCATGAGGCTGTGCCACATCCACAACTTGCCCCAGTTCTCCAGCACCTCGGCGTGGTGCGTCTCGCGGAACACCCGGGCCAGCAGGAACCGCAGCCCGCTCGGCTGTGCCGCGATCGGCTCCCCGGCCGCGTACGCTTCCAGGTCGGCGGCGAGAAGCCCCGCCGACGGGTAGCGGAGCTCCGCTGGCTTCTGGAGGCACTTGAGGCAGACGAGTTCCAACTCGCGGTCCACGGTCGGGTTCAGGTCGCGCGGCGGCACCGGCTCCTGTTCGAGCACGAGCAGCAGCGTATCGACCGGGTGAGCGGCCTGGAACGGCGGGCGGCCGGTGAGGAGTTCGTAGAGGATGGCGCCGAGCGAGTACACGTCGGCGGCGGCGGTCAAATCCTTGCGCCCGCCGGCCTGCTCGGGGCTCATGTAAGCCGGCGTGCCGACCACCGCCCCGGTGCGCGTCAGGGTGCCGCCGCTGTCGAGTCGCTTGGCGAGGCCGAAGTCGCTGACCTTTGGAGACAGGAGGCAGGAGACGGGAGACAGTGCGCAAGCGAGGCCGGGAGGTGTGTCCCCGTCCCCTGTCTCCTGTCTCCTGTCTCCTGCGAGCAGTATGTTGGACGGCTTCAAGTCGCGGTGCAGGATCCCCTCCGCGTGCGCCTGCTGGACGGCCCGCGCGATGACGGCCACGAGCCGGGCCGCCTCGCGCGGCGGGAGCGGGCCGTCGGCCGCGACGCGCTGCGCGAGCGTCGCGCCGTCCACGTACTCCATGCACAGGTACGCCTGGCCGCCGACCGTTCCCACCTCGTACACCGTCACGATGTTCGGGTGCTTCAGCCGGGCCGTCGCCGCGGCCTCGGTCCGGAAGCGGGCCGCGTCGTCGGGGCTCGCCAGGTGCGCCTCGCGGATCATCTTCAGCGCGACGATGCGGTCGAGACTCTTCTGCCGGGCCTTGTACACGACGCCCATGCCGCCGCGGCCCAGCTAGCCGACGATCTCGAAGTCGCCGAACGCCCGCGGCGGCGCGGCCGGCTCGGCGGCGGCCGGGGTTGTGGGGTGCGGGTCGTAGGCGACGGTGGGGGTGGGTACCGCGAGGGCCGCGAACTGCGCGACGGCCCACAGGTCGGCCAGTTCGGCGGCCAGGTCCGGGTTGGCCGCGGCGGCGGCGGCCACGTCGGGCTTGCGGCCGGCCTTCTGATCGGCGGTCAGTCGCTCGATCAGGTCGGCGAGGCGCTCGTCGCGGTCGGCGGGGTCCATGTCGGTAGTTTACGCGCGCCGCGCCCAGCGGAGCTTCGCCGACCGCGACCGCGGGTTCGCCTTCCGCTCGTCGAACGTCGGCCGCGTTGGGTCGTCCGACACCGCGGCGTAGACGCCGGCGCGAAGCCCGTCGCGGAACGACGCCTTCACGAGCCGGTCCTCGCCGCTGTGGAAGCTGATGATCGCCGCCGTGCCGCCCGGGGCCAACACGTCCGGCAGCACGCGGAGCAGCTGGCGGAGGTTGTCGAGCTCGCGGTTCACCCGGATGCGCAGCGCCTGAAACACCCGCGTGACCGGGGCGAGCCGCTGCTTCCGCTCGGGCGGCGCCCCCGGCGTGCGGTCGAACACGACCGGCGCCGCGGCCTCCACCACCTCGCGCAGCGCCTGCGTCGTAGTCACAGGGTCCGTGTCGCGGCGGGCCACGATCGCCGCGGCGATGGCGTCGGCCTGTGGCTCGTCGCCGAACTCGCGGAACGCGGCGGCGAGTTCGGCTTGCGGCAGCGTCGCCAGTAGGTCGGCGGCGGTGCGGCCGCGGGTCGGGTCCATCCGCATGTCGAGTGCCCCGGCGCGCATGAACGAGAAACCGCGGCCGCGGTCGTCCACCTGCATGCTCGACATGCCCAGGTCGGCGAGGAGCCCGTGAACGCCCGCCACACCTTCCGCAGCGAGGACGTAGGACAGGCCGGCGAAGTTGGTGTGGTGCAGCGAGAACAGCCCGCCGACGGCGTCGAGCTTCACGCGGGCGGGTTCCAGGTTCGAGGGATCGAGGTCGGTGGCGACGAGGAGGCCGTCCGGGGCGACGGCCCTCAGCAACTCGACGGAGTGGCCGCCGAAGCCGAGTGTGCAGTCGACGACTGTTTGGCCCGGCTGGGGCTTCAGGGCGTCGATGACTTCGGCGAGGAGGACGGGCTTGTGCTCGCCCGCGGCGGTACTGCGGCGGACGCGCTTCCGCCAGAACGGCCGGCGCTTCTTCTTCGGGGGGTCGTCGGCCATCCTGACATTCTAGAACGGCCGCCGCACGTCGACCGACGCCATGCCGGCGCGGCGGGCGGCTTCCAGGCCGATGTCGGTGTCCTCGAACACGACGCACGCCGCCGCCGGCACGCCGATCCGGCGGGCCGCCTCCAGGAACACGTCCGGCTCCGGCTTGTGGCGGGCGGTGTCCTCGGCCGTCACCACCGCGTCGAACCAGTCGCGGATGCCGAGCTGGTCGAGCGTGCGCGTGATGGTCTCGCGGTAGCCGCCGCTGGCGACGGACATCGGCAGCCGGCCGCGGTGAGCCGCCGCGACCGCGACCACGGTTTCGAGTGGCTCGATGGCGTGAATGTGCGCTAGGAACAAGGTTTCCTTCTCGACCACCATCGCGTCCACGTCGGTGACGTGAACGCCGGTCTCGGCGGAGAGGATGCGGATGATCTGCGCCGTGGGGACACCGCCGAGCTCGTAGAAGCGCTGCTCGGTGAACGCAATGCCGTGGCGGCCGAGCATCGCCGTCCAGGCGCGGTAGTGGGCCGGCATCGTGTCCGCGAGGGTGCCGTCGCAGTCGAAGATCAGGCCGCGGGTGCCGGCTGGCGGCGTCCAAATGGGGTCGGTCATGCGGTTGGGTTACGGATTCGACACCGGCCGGCGACCTGCGTTATACTGTCTGCGTCACCCGTCACCCGCCTGGCCCGCGGAGGGCCGCCGATGCCGATTCGGTTTCGCTGCCCGCACTGCAACCGCCTCCTCGGGATCGCCACCCGCAAGGCCGGCACCGACATCCCGTGCCCGCAGTGCGCGGGGCTGGTGACGGTGCCGCGCCCGAACGGCGACGGCCCGGTGCCGAAGGAACTCGACGAGATCGACGAGCTGCTCGGCCTGACCGGCCCTGAGCCCACGTCGCCGGTGGTGGCACCGCCGCGGCCGCAGGCGAAGGCCGCCCCGCCGCCTCCGAAGCCGGCTCCGGCCCCGCCGAAGAAGCAGAAGAAGCCGGGCGACTCACTGTTCGAGACCGGCGACGTGGACGAGTTGCTCGGCCTGCCGCGCGAGTTGCCGCCCGTCGAGGAGGACGTGGCCCCGCCGCCGCCGAGGCGCGGCCCGACGCCCGTCAGCGGTATGGACGTACAGAGCCTCGACGGCGGCAACGGGACGTGGGTCGTGAGCCCGCGGAAGGCGGCGATTCTCGTGGTCGCCGTGGCGCTGCTGTTGCTGGCGGCGTTCGGCGGCGGGTTCGTGATCGCCTCGCTGCTGTAGACTCAGCGCACGACGCGAATGCGGTGGGCGTTCGTGTCGCCGATGTAAATCCCGCCGTCGGGGCCGACCGCCACGCCGTGCGGCCGGCCGAGCGTCGCCGCCGTCGCCGGGCCGCCGTCGCCCTGGCCCGGTGTCTTGGTGCGGCCGCGGCCCGCGACCGTGGTCACCATGCGGCTCCTGGCGTCGATGCGGCGGACGGCCTCGTTCTCGGTGTCCACCACGTACACGTTACCGTCCTTGTCGATGTCGATCTCCTTCGGCCCGTCGAAGGTGGCGTCCAGCGCAGCGCCGCCGTCGCCGGCGTAGCCGCGCACGCCGGTGCCGGCGAACCGCTCGATCAGGCCCGTGGCGAAGTCGATACGGCGGACGCAGTTGCCGTTCCGCTCGACGACGTAGAGCTTGCCGTCCGGCCCGACCGCGACCGCCCGCGGGCCGAGCAGCGCCGCGTCCTTGAACGGCCCGCCGTCGCCGACGCGGGCGCCCTTGCCGGTGCCGCACAGGGTGGTGATGATGCCCGTCTTCAGGTCCACGACGCGGACGCGGTGGTCGGCCACATCAGCGATGTAGAGCTTCCCTTTGCCGTCGAGGCAGATGCCGTTGGGCTCCTTCAGCCCGGCCTGCGTGGCGGGGCCGCCGTCGCCGCCGTACGCCGGCTTGCCGTTCCCGGCGACGGTGGTGATGACGCCGGTCTTACCCTCCACGCGGCGGATTACGAAGTTCAGCCGGTCCACAATGAACAGGTTGCCGTCGGCGTCGAGCTCGACGCCGTAGGGCTCGTTCAGCATGGCTGCGATTGCGGGGCCGCCGTCGCCGGTGTAGCCCTTCTTGCCGCTCCCCGCGACGGTCGTGAGCTGCCCCGTCTTCAACACCACCTTGCAGACGCGGTGGTTGAACGTGTCGGAGAAGTACAGGTCGCCGGCGCGGTCGAACGCCACGTCGAACGGCTGGTCGAGCTTCACCTGTGTGGCGACGCCGGCGGGGGTGTAGCCCCTCTCGCCGGTGCCGGCGGCGGCGGTGATGGTCGGCGGTTGGCCGAGCGCGAGGGCGACGATCAGGCTCGCAGTCATGGGCTCCTCCGCGGTTACTCGAATCGCACGACCAGGTCGCCGCCCTCGACCGGGGTGCCGGGGCGGACCAGCACCTCGGCCACCTTCCCGGCCGCGGGGGCGTACAGCGTCGTCTCCATCTTCATGGCTTCGAGCGTCAGCAGCTTCTGCCCCGCGGCCACCTCTTCGCCCGGCGCGACCGCCACGCCCACCACCGCCCCCGGCATCGGAGCCGCCACGTGCTTCGCATTCCCCACGTCGGCCTTCGGCCGGCCCTTCACGGCGTCGGCGCCGAGCGACTTGTCCAGCACCACGACCTCGCGCGGCTGGCCGTTCAGCTCGAAGTACACGACACGTCGGCCGTCCGGCTGCGGCTCGCCGACTGTGAGAAACTTCACGATCAGCGTCTTGCCCGGCTCGATTTCGATGCTGACCTCGTCGCCCTTCTCCATGCCGTGGAAGAACACCGGCGTCGGCAGCACGCTCAGGTCCGAGTACTTCGCCTCGGCCACGGCGAACTCGGGGAACACCTTCGGGTACAGGACGTACGAGATCACGTCCGTGTCGCTCGCGGGCCGGCCGAGCTTCTTCTCCAGCTCGCCGCGGGCCTTGCCGAAGTCGGTCGGCGGCAGCAGCGCCCCGGGCCGGTCGGCCAGTGGCGTGCGGCCGCGGAGCACTTTGGCCTGAAGCTCCTTCGGGAAGCCGCCCGGCGGCTGGCCCAACTTTCCTTCGAAGAACTCGACCACCGACTCGGGAAACGACACGTCTTTTTTCGGGTCGAGTACGTCAGCCGTGGTCAGGTTATGCGACAGGAGGAACAGCGCCGCGTCGCCGACGACCTTGGACGTGGGCGTGACCTTGACGATGTCGCCGAACAGCCGGTTGACGGCGGCGTACATCGGGCCGACCTCCGCCCACCGGTCGCCGAGCCCGAGCGACTGCGCCTGCTGGTACAGGTTGGCGTACTGGCCGCCGGGCATCTCGTGCTGGTACACGTCGGCCGACGCCGCCAGCTGCCCCGTCTCGAACGCCGCGTAGTAGCCGCGGACGCGCTCCCAGTAGAGGGCCGTTTCGCGAAGCGTGTCGAACTCGAAGCCGGGGTCGCGGTCGGTGAACCGCAGGGCCTCCTGCAACGCGTTGAGGCTCGGCTGCGCCGTGTTCCCGGCCAGCGGCGCGAACGCGCAATCGACGATATCGACACCCTCCTCGGCCGCCATGACGTAGGCTGCGACCTGACCGCCGGCCGAGTCGTGGGTGTGGAAGTGGATCGGCAGCCCGACCGCCTCACGGAGGGCCTTCACCAGCCTCTTCGCGGCGTACGGCTTCAGCAGGCCGGCCATGTCCTTGATGGCCAGGAAGTGGGTGCCGAGCCTTTCCAGCTCCTTCGCCAGGGTCACGTAGTAGGTCAGCGAATACTTGTCGCGCTTCGGGTCGAGGATGTCGCCGGTGTAGCACACGGCCGCCTCGCAGATCGCGTCCGTCTTCAGCACCGCTTCGACACCGACGCGGAGGTTCGGCAGCCAGTTGTTGGCGTCGAACACGCGGAAGATGTCCATGCCGTGCTGCGCCGAGAGGCGGACGAACTCGTCCACCACGTTATCGGGGTAGTTCGTGTACCCGACGGCGTTCGCGGCCCGCAGCAGCATCTGGAACAGGGTGTTCGGCACGGCCTCCCGCAGCCGGGCGAGCCGGTCCCACGGCGACTCCTTGAGGAACCGCATCGACGTGTCGAAAGTGGCCCCGCCCCACATTTCGAGGGAGAAGAAGTTGGCGTGCGCCGCGGCGTAGTGCGGGGCGACGGCGAGCATGTCGGCGGTGCGCATCCGCGTCGCCAGGAGCGACTGGTGGGCGTCCCGCATCGTCGTGTCGGTGACCAGGAGGCGCTTCTGGTCCTTCACCCACTGGGCGAGTTTCTTGACGCCGTGGGCCTTGAAGTAGTCGCGGGTGCCTTGAGGGAGGCCCGATGAAGGGGTGAAGGGGTGAAGGGGTGAAGGGGTGAGAGAAGAGAGTCCGGCTGTCACCCCTTCACCCCTCCTCCCCTTCACCCCTTCATGCCGACCGGCCTCCGGGTGCCCGTTCACGATCACGTCCGCCACATACCCCAACAGCTTCGTGGCGCGGTCGCGGCGGCTTGGCAGCTTGAACAGGTCCGGCGTCTCGTCGAGGAACCGCGTCGTCACGTTCCCGGCAAGGAACTCCTTGTGCTCGATCAGATTCAGCAGGAACGGGATGTTCGTCTTCACGCCGCGAATGCGGAACTCTTGCAGACACCGCTCCATCCGCGTCGCCGCGTCCTGGAAGCGGCGGCCGCTCGCCGTCACCTTCACGAGGAGTGAGTCGTAGTACGGCGTGATGAGCGCCCCGCCGAAGGCGGTGCCGCCGTCGAGCCGCACCCCGGGGCCGCCGCTGGAGCGGTACGCCGTCAGCCGGCCGTAGTCGGGCACGAACCCGTTCGCCGGGTCCTCGGTCGTCACCCGGCACTGGATGGCGAACCCCTGCGTGGCGATCTGGTCCTGCACCAGACCGACCTCGGGGTGGTTCAGCGGCAGCCCGCCGGCGATCAGGATTTGCGACCGCACGATGTCGAAGCCCGTCACCTGCTCGGTGACCGTGTGCTCGACCTGGATGCGCGGGTTGACCTCGATGAAGTACACCTTCCCGGCGTCCGTGTCGTAGAGGAATTCGACCGTCCCCGCGTTGTCGAGCCCGACCGCGTTGCCGACCGCCAGTGCGGCATCGAGTATCTCCTTCCGCACCTTCGCCGGCAGGTTCGGCGCGGGCGCCAACTCCACCACCTTCTGGTGCCGCCGCTGGACGGAGCAGTCGCGCTCGAACAGGTGAACCAGCCCGCCGTGCCGGTCGCCGATCAACTGCACCTCGATGTGCTTGGCCCGCTCGACGAATTTTTCCAGGAACACGTCCGGCACGCCGAACGCCGTCCCCGCCTCGCGCTGGGCCGATTCCACGGCCTCCTTCAGCTTGTCGGCCGACCGCACGACCCGCATCCCGCGGCCGCCGCCGCCCATCGACGCCTTCACGATCACCGGGTAGCCCAGCGCGTCGGCGAGTGTCGAAGCCGCGTCGGCGGATGTCAGCGGGTTGTCAGTCCCCGACAGCACGGGGACGCCGGCCTTCTTGGCGATGGCCCGCGCGGCCACCTTGTCGCCGAGGTTGTCGAGGATGTCCGGATTCGGGCCGACGAACGTGATTCCGGCTTCCGCACAGGCGCGGGCAAACCCGGCGTTCTCGCTCAGGAAGCCGTAGCCGGGGTGGATCGCGTCCACGCCGACGGACTTCGCCAGCGCCACGATGCCGGGGATGTCGAGGTAGGAGCGGATTGGCTCGCCCGGCTTGCCGACGTGGTACGCTTCGTCCGCCTTGAAGCGGTGGAGGGCGAAGCGGTCCTCGTGGCTGTACACCGCGACCGTTCGGATGCCCAGCTCGTGGGCCGAGCGGAACACGCGGATGGCGATCTCGCTGCGGTTGGCGACGAGAAGCTTCTTGAAGGGCTGGGGCAGGGGATCCGGCATATCCGGCGCGGCCTCGGAGAGGGTGGGCACGCCGGATGGGATACGGAATCGATGCGCGCAAAAAAGCCCGGGGACGGCCGCCCCCGGGCTTTCGGGCGACGGGTTGTTACGGCCGCGCGGCCGTGGCAGGCTCCTCGCCGGTCTGCGCCGCCGCGGGGCTGACCGTCACCGGCGGCGTCACCGTGACCAGTACCGGCACGCGGACCGACGCCACCCCGGGGTTCGACGTCTTCAGGTACAGGTCGGCGGCCCAGAAGCCGGCCGGGCAGTCCTTGTCGAGCGTCACAGTCACGGCGTACGTCACCATCGAGCCCTGCCGCGACTCCAGCTTCGCCTCGGCCTTCACGAACGCCCCGGTGCTGGTCACCTCGCTCACCTGCCACCCCGGGTCGGAGGTGAAGGTCACCTTCGTCTGCCCGTTGTGGGCCTGGCCTTTGCGGACAGTGCCGAGGTTGATCGTGTCCGGCGACAGGATCAGGTCGTCGCGGATCACCGCCTGCACCCGCAGCGACACCTCGGTCGCGCTCGGGGACACGAACGGCACGTACACCGTCACCGACTTCGTGACGTTGGCCGGGCCGGCGCGGGTGGTGTTCATTTGCGCGATGACCGCGGCCGACTGGCCGGGGGCGACGGTGAACTGGCTGACCGACGCCGACACGCAGCCGCACGACACGCGCGGCTGGCCCAGCGTGAGCGTCTGGTTGGTGGTGTTGGTGAAGCGGAAGTAGTGGGTGACGACCGGCCCCCGCGGGGTCGGGCCGAAGTCCTTCACCTTCTCGGTGAACAGGGCGGCGGGGTTGGCCGCGGCCGACCCGAGTGAAAGCGCCACCCCCACCGCCGCGAGCGCGAACCGCAACATGGTAACTCGTCCCCCAGAAGCCGGCCGGCCACCGCTCCCCCGAACAGCGGCCCGCACGGGATACTCGTTCTCTATCAGACGCGCCGGCGGTCCTTCACCAGCAGTTTGCCCGCCGGGTACCCCCCGCCGGGTGTTGCCGCCTGTCCTGGCCGGCGTTCCTGGTCCCCTCGACCCGACCGCTACGCCCGGGCCAGCACGGCAATTCCAACCCGGCTCGCGCCCGCCGCCCGGACCACGCGGGCGGCCTCCGCCGCGGTGCTCGCGGTGGTCATCACGTCATCCACCACCAGGACCGACGCGCCGGCGAAACTTGCACGCCGCCCCACGCGGAACGCCCCCCGAATGTTCACGGCCCGTGCCGTCGCGGAGGGTTGTGCGTGTTGCTCGGCCGGTTTCGTCCGCACCAGCCACGCCGGTCGCAGGGGTAGCGTCAACACCGCCGCCAGCTCGTCGGCGATCGCAGCGGCCTGGTTGTAGCCGCGTGTCAATCTGCGGCGCCAGTGCAGCGGGATCGGCACAACCACCGTCGCCGCGAGCGCCTGCAATTCGGTCGCCCGCGCCTCGGCCAGCGTCCGCCCCAGCATCTCGGCTACGGGCTCGCCCGCCGATCCCTTCGTCTTCAAAATCGCGGCCCGCAGCGACCCGTCGTAGGGGCCGAGCCGGACCGAGGCGTCGAATCCGAAGCCGCGGCCCCGGCACGCCGGGCAGCCGCCTTTCAGGTCGGTGTGCGGCCCGACGGCCGCCGCACACTTCGGACACCGCACCGCCGGGTCGGCGGTGAGGGCGTCGCGGCAGGTTAAGCAGAAGCCATGCCGCAACCGCGCGGCTTCGACCTCGGCCGCGTCGCAGAGGAGACAAGCGGGCGGAAAAATCAGGTCCGCCGCGCCACGCGCCAGATCGTGCAGAGTCCGCGGCCACATGACGGGAGTCCGTCCCGGCGACCGGTGAGAAGCTGACCGAATCGTAGCGCGGGGCCTGTCGGAACGCAAGACGTGGGGAACCGAAATCGGCTACGCCGCTTCCCGCGTGGGGAACGCTGCTTCCCGCGCGGCAGGAAACGTGAACGCGAACCGCGTGGGGCCGGCGCCGGGTTCGTGGCGCAGGTCGCCGCCGTTCTGGCGGGCGAGGCGCCAGGCGGTCGGCAGGCCGAGCCCGCGACCGCGACCGGCGGGGCGGCCGCAGTAGAAGGGGTCGAAGGCGTGCGTCGCCACTTCCGCCGTCAGTCCCGGACCGCCGTCCTCGACGACCAACCGTACGCCGGTCGCGGTGGCTTCGGCCCGGAGACGCACCCAGCCGTCGGCCCCGGCCGCCTCGATCGCGTTGCGGACGACCGCCGCGAGCGCCGTCCGCAGTTGAGCCGCGTCGGCGTTGATGGCCCCGGCGGCGTCGGTCGCGTCGAGCCGCACCGACCTCTCGGCCGCGAACGGCTCCTGGTCGTTCAGCACGGCGGCGAACAGGTCGGCGACCCGCACCGGGCCGGGCGTCGGCTTCGGCGGGCGGGCGAATTGCATCACCTCGCGCAAGATGCCGGCGATGCGCTGCGTCTGACGCACGACGGTGCGGAGGCTGTCGGCGCGGTCGTCGTCCTGTTCGGTGCGGATGAGTCGCTGGGCGTGCCCGGAAATGACGGCGAGCGGGTTGTTGATCTCGTGCCCGGCCCCCGCCGCGAATTCGGCCAGTGCGACCAGCTTCGCCGCCTGCAAATCGACGTTCGCGGCCTCGTCGCCGAGGCGGGCGTGCAGCGTGTCGATCTCGGCTTCCAGGCGCAGCACCAGTGCGGCGCCGTTGCGGCGGCGGGCGTCGGCGGCGGTGCGCAGCAGCGACGGCAGCAGCGGCACGCGGTACGGGTTCGGGTTGAGCGGGGAAGGCGAGCGGCCCGCCTTAACGGGCTGTTGCTCCCACGCATCGGCAACGAACGAAACCGCCCGCCGAGGCGGGCCGCTCGCCAGGCGGGCGTGCAACCGCTGAGCGTCCACCTTCGGCGTCAGCCCGAGGTCGCGGGTCTCACGCTGCGCTTCGGCGACCGCCAGCGCCACCACATCAGCAAGTGTGTCGGCGCGCGCCGAATCTGGAAGCCCGAGCCCGCCGAGCGCCGTCGCCAGCCACCCGGGGAAGCGCCACCGCGACGCCAGCCGTCGGGCGATGGCGTGGGTGTCGTGCCCCCAGTACTCACGCTGGTGAGCCACCGGGTCTGCCGCCCGCAGGCACGCAACCGCGGCCGCCTTGTCCGTCGCGGCGACGGCGTACCACCCGAGTGGCGCCAGCCGCGCCGCCAGGTCCGCGGCGTCCGTGTCCGCCCGGCCCGTCTGTTCCGCGAGCGACCTCGCCAGTTCGGCGGCGCGGACACCCACGGCGTCGATCTCGACGATTACCGCCGAGAGCGGGTCGAGCCAGCCGGCTTCGGAGTGAGCGAGGAATGCGGCCGCCGCCTCGGGCAACTGCGGTCCGTTCAAGCGTTGGGGGCAGACGCGGCCGTCCGCGCCGAACGCGAAGCGCGCAAGAAATGCCAGCAACGCAGGGTCGGCGACGGCGAGCGCGGGGAGGTCGTCCGGCCGCTCGGCCAGTGCGACCAGCCCGGTCGTGTTCGGGCACAGCCACGGCAGGTCCGCCGCACGCCGCCCCACCGCCGTCCGTGGCACGGGAAACTCCATTTATGATTGACGATCGAGGATTGATGATTGGGAGAAGTCGGGAAGCGCCGTCGGCTCCTCCCAATCATCAATCATCAATCCTCGACCATCAATACCCTAAGCGACCGCCGCGACCTCGATGTCCAGCTGGACGCACATCTTCTCAATCAGCACGTCCACGTCGAACGGCTTGCCCACGAAGTCGTCCGCGCCGGCCAGCTTCAGCTCCTGGACCTTGTCGTCCTCGATCATGCCGCTGATGCAGATGATGCGGACGTCCTCCATCGTGTTGTCGGCCCGCACCCGGTGGCAGACCTCCTTGCCGTTAATGTCCGGCAGCATCACGTCGAGGATGATCAGGTCCGGCCGGTACTCCTTCACCATCATGCCGGCGTCGAACCCGTTCGAGGCGATCCGCACCTCGAACCGGCCGTCGTCCTGCAGGGCGCGGTGGACGGTGTCCACCAGGTCCGGGTCGTCGTCCACCAGCAGCACCTTCCGCTTGCCGCTCTCCAGGGCGTCGGTCGGGATGCTGTTGTCCTTCATGAACTTGTACAGGGCCTCACGCGGGATGCGCCGGAACTTCGAGCCGGGCACCCGGAACCCCTTGAGCTGACCGTTGTCGAAGCAGCGGATGATGGTCTGCTGGCTGACCTTGCAGATCTTCGCCGCTTCGCCGGTCGTGAACACCGTCTTCATACGCGCACCTGTCCTGCCGGCTCCGGCCGGCTCGCATGAAGGAGGTCCGCGCGGCGCGTGGCCGAGCCGGCGGCGGACCGGAACCCGTCCGTGAATCGCTGCTGCCGTGTACCAACCCCGGAAGTCGGGGGAGGGAGGGAAGCCGGTGAACCCACGCGGACCGGGCGGTCCTTACCGCTCCCGACCCATCGTAGCTCGGCGACGTGTTCGGACCAAGAGACAGGAACAGCTGCCGGCGGCGCTCGTGCCGCGGAAGCCGGAGCCGGTCGCACGACCCGGAACCCTTCCCGAGCTTACCCCGCTTCACCCCGAAGGGCCACAAGCGAGGCGTCACACCTTCCCTGCGTGTTCGGCGTCAGCACCGTTGCCGACTCGGCCACCCCTCCCATCGACCACCCAGCCCCCGCAGCTTCCGCCATTTTGCCAGATTCCCGGTTGGGAAGGAAGGCAATTTGGGTCGGCTGCGGCAACCGGCGCGGCGAGTCGGAGGCAGGGTCGAGCCGGGTGGCGCGGCGGCGGACGAATCCCGCTGCCACCGCTGGCCTACCCGGGTCGGCCGCAACGAGCGGCCGGCACCCGGCCCGCGTGGGCGTCGCCGGTTACCCGGCTTGCCCCCCCCGGGCGGACGCCGCATAGCCACTCAATCGAGATAAAACAACAGCACTGCTAAGTCGGCCGGGGTGATGCCACTGACGCGGCTTGCCTGCCCGAGGGTGAAGGGTCGCAGCCGGCTCAGCTTCTCGCGCGCCTCGGCCCGCAGTTGGGGCACTGCGGCGTAGTCGAACGCCGCGGGAATCTGGCGTCCTTCCATCTTCCGGAAGCGGTCCACTTCCGCGGCCTGCCGGTCGATGTAGCCGCGGTACTTCGCTTCGATCACGACCTGTTCCACCACGTCGGGCCGGGGGTCCCACTCCGCCACCGCGGGGTGCCGCTCCTTCAACGCCGCCCACTCCACCTCGGTACGGCGGAGCCACGTCATCAGCGTGTCCCCCTCGGAGCGCGTGGCCGCGAGAAGCTGCTGAAGCCCCGCGATGTGCTCCTCCTTCGCCTCGTACCGCGCCCACGCCTCCGCCCCCACCGACCCCACCCGCCGGCCGATCGGCGTCAGCCGGCGGTCGGCATTGTCGTGCCGCAGGAGCAGCCGGTACTCGGCCCGCGACGTGAACATCCGGTACGGCTCGTCCACGCCCTTCGTGACCAGGTCGTCGATCAGCACGCCGATGTACGCCTGGCTGCGGTCGAGGATGAGCGGCGGCTCGCCCTTCAGCTTCAGCGCCGCGTTCAGCCCGGCGATCAACCCCTGCGCCGCGGCCTCCTCGTAGCCGGTGGTGCCGTTGATCTGCCCGGCGAAGTACAGGCCGCTCACGAGCTTCGTTTCGAGCGTCGGGTGGAGCTGCGTGGGCGGGGCGTAGTCGTACTCGACGGCGTACCCCCAGCGCATCACCTCCGCGTTCTCGAGCCCGGGGATCAGCTTCAGCATGGCGTGCTGCACGTCCTTGGGCAGGCTGGTGCTGATGCCGTTGCAGTAGTACTCGCGGGTGTTCAGCCCCTCGGGTTCGAGAAACAGCAGGTGCGAGTCCTTCTCGGCGAAGCGGACGACCTTGTCCTCGATGCTGGGGCAGTAGCGCGGCCCGCGGCTGCCGATCTGGCCGCTGTACATCGGCGCCCGGTGGAGGTTGGCGCGGATCAGGTCGTGAACGGCCGGCGTCGTCTCGGTGCTGTGGCAGATCACCTGCGGCACGGTGACGCGATCCGTCGAGAAACTAAACGGCCGCGGCGGGTCGTCGCCGGGCTGCGGCGTGAGTTTGGAGAAGTCGATGGTGCGGCCGTTGAGGCGGCACGGCGTGCCGGTCTTGAAGCGGGCCAGCTCGAACCCGGCGGCGGCGAGGCTGCCGCTCATGCCCTCCGCGGAAGCGTCCCCGGCACGACCGCCGACCGTCTTCGCCTCGCCGGTGTGCATCACCGCCTTGAGAAACGTGCCGGTCGTCAGCACGACCGCCGGTGCGAGGTAGCGCGTGTCCCCGTTGGCGATGACGCCTTCGACGCGGCCGTCTCGCAAGAGAAGCGATTCGACGATTTCCTGCCGCAGCGTCAGGTTCTCCTGCTCCTCGACGTGCCGCTTGGCGGTGAACTGGTAGAGCTTCTTGTCGCACTGCGCCCGCGGCGAGTGCATCGCCGGCCCCTTGCTGGCGTTCAGCATGCGGAACTGGATGCCGCTGGCGTCGGTGAGCCGGCCCATGACGCCACCGAGGGCGTCGACCTCGCGGACGATCTGCCCCTTCGCCACGCCGCCGATGGCCGGGTTGCAGCTCATCTGGCCGACGGCGTCGGCGTTCATGGTCAGGAGGCAGGTGCGCAGGCCGAGCCGGGCGGCGGCCGTCGCGGCTTCGACGCCGGCGTGTCCGGCCCCGACCACCACCACATCGAACTGAAAAGTCAGGGTCATTGCGCCAGCACTCGTTCGTCGGCCCCCGATCATCGTAGCAGACGCGTGTGCCGCACCGCCGGTTCGGCGCCCCCAGCCCCCGGGGCACCCTCATTTAGTTCTCATTTGTCAGGCGTGACCGGGTTCGTGCGTATTCCCAGATAGAAGAACGAGTTTGTCGTGGCGGCGGCCGCGCTCGGGTGTATCCTCACAAGCGGCTACGCGGAGGAGTTCCATGGCGGAACCCGAAACGGTCACCGGGTCGGGGTCGGCCGACGGCGCCGTCGCCTGGGTCGGCAACCTCCAGGCGTCAGACCTCTCCGCTGCCGCGGACGCCACCCGCTCCCTCAACGGCAGCGCCAGCACGGCCGTCCGTACCACCGCCCTGACCGTCTCCCCGCCGCGGTTCGGCCCCTACGAACTGCTGGAGAAGATCGGTCAGGGCGGCATGGGGGCCGTGTACCGCGTCCGGAACACCGAACTGGACCGCATCGAGGCTTTGAAGCTCATCACCCCGCGCAACAGCGGCGACTCGGCGGCCCGGGCGCGGTTCGAGCGCGAGTTCAAGTCACTGGCGAAGCTCGGGCACCACCACATCATCCCGGTGTACGCGGCGGGGACGTGGGACGGGGTGCCGTTCTTTACGATGAAGTACGTCGCCAGGGGGGCGCTCAGCACGCAGCTCGACCGGTTCCGGACGCACCCGCGGGCCGCTGCCGGGCTCATGGCCAAAGTCGCCCGCGCCGTCGCCAAGTTGCACTCCGCGGACGTGCTCCACCGCGACCTGAAGCCGCACAACATCCTCCTCGACGACGACGACGAGCCGCTCGTCGCCGACTTCGGGCTGGTGAAGTACCTGGGCGAGGACTCGGACGCCAGCGTGACCGGCGCCCCGATGGGCACGCGGCAGTACATGTCGCCGGAGCAGACGTTCGCCCAGAAGGCCGACTACACCCCGGCTTGCGACATCTGGGCGATCGGCGTCACGCTGTACGAACTGCTCACGGGGGAGCGGCCGTTCCCGAGCACCGATCCGGTCGAAGTGTACATTCAGATTCGGGAGGCCAACCCGCCGCCGCTGCTGGAGCGGAATCCCGCCGCGCC
Source organism: Gemmataceae bacterium (assembly GCA_046350095.1). Lineage (GTDB taxonomy): Bacteria > Planctomycetota > Planctomycetia > Gemmatales > Gemmataceae > Urbifossiella. The sequence goes on along the minus strand of JAXMBA010000002.1, from coordinate 2,102,660 downwards.
GCCCGCGCTGGCGGCCGTCGCACACCGGTGCCTGGCGAAGCGGCCGGCCGACCGCTACCCGTCGGCCGCGGCCGTGGCTGACGAACTGGAGGCGTGGCTGGCTGGCGGGGCGGTCACGGCGACACTCCCGCTGCCACCCCGCCTCGCGAAGCGGCGGTGGCCCGCATGGGCCGTCGCGGCAGGCGCGGCCCTCGCCGTGGTCGCCGCGGTGGTCGCCGCCAGCCCGGGTCGGCAGGTCGTCTCCGAAGCCAGTAGCCGCACGGCCGATCCGGTGATACCGCCGCCCCGCCCGGTCCCGACCGCGGCCGAACGGTTGGCCCGGCGGGAGGCGTTCGACTTCATCAGCCCGGCGGTCGGCTTCCGCTACCCGCACGCGATCCTACCCGGCAGCGCGCCCGGTGGCGTCGAGGTCGACGCGACCGGCCGGGTTTCGGTCGGGTCGGTGGGGTGCCTGGGCGTCGAACTCCTGAACCACCCGCTCCCGCCCGGCACACGCCTCGAAGCCGAGATGCAGTTCACCGCGACCCGCGACCAGACGTCCTGGGCCGGGTTGTTCGTCGGCGCGGCGGACTGGCCGTCGCCGAACGGCAACCGGTCGGCGCTCGTGCAACTCGTCCGCACGGTGGTCCCGCCGAAGCTGCCCGAGCGGCCGTACTACCGGGTCAACACCGGCCTCGAACTTCTCCGCTGGTCTGACCGCCTGCCCGGCCCGCGGTTTTCCGACAAGCTCTGGGAACAACAGCTCGCCGACCCGCCGAAGGACGGCGACGCGTGGCACCAACTCGCCGTCGTCGTCTGGCCCACGCACGTCGAGGGGACCTGGGACGGGGTGGGGGTGCCGCCCCTCCCGGGCGCCCGGGTCGTGAACATCCTCGCGGAAGACGGCGTGGTCGCCGCCGCCGGCCCGATCGGCCCCCGGCTCGGTCTGGTCGTGAACCACGCCGGGGCCGCCTTCCGCAACGTCCGCCTGGTCCCCCCTTCCACCCCATGACCCGGAGTACTCGCCCGTGCCCCCCATCAAGTCCACCGGCCGCATCGCCCGCGTCGTCCGCCGTGCGCTCGTCTCCGCGCTGCCAGACGCCTACCCGACCATCGACGACCCGACGAGCGGGAGTGTCGTGAAGGGCGGGACGATCACCGTGACCGTCAGCACCAACCGCCCGGACCGGCGCCACACCGTAAATGTGCTGGCGACCGACGGGAGTGGGACGGTCTTCGACAGCCAGTCCGTCACCTTCCCGGGCGGCGACAGCCCCGGCACGGCCGACGTCACCCTCCCGGCGGCGGGGGGCTCGGATGTCGAGTACTTCATCGAAGTCGTGCCGACGAGCGGCCCGTCACACCGGATCGTGGTCACCGTGCTCGCGGCCGGGACGCCTCTGGAAGTGGGCGTCGATACGGGGGGGAACCCGCCTGGCACCTACCCCGCGCCGCTCGACCTGGCGCTCGTCGGGCTGGCGAGCGGGGGGAGTGGGGTGTATACGTTCCAGTGGTTGTCCGGGACACTGCCGCTCTCGACGACGGACACGCTGAAGATCTCCCTGACCGTCGGCGGCGGGACGATCTACACGTTCACCTGCCGGGCGACCGACAGCCTGGGCGCGGTGGCGACGGTTGACGTGGTGTACACGATCAACTGACCCGGCCACGGGTAGTGGTCGGCATATGCTAGCCGGGCGGCCCTACGGGGCCGCCCGGTCCCGTTTCCCGAGGGCGTTCATGGACCTCCCCGCCGCCGCCCGCCAGGGCTTCGCCAGCGTCGACGCCGACCCCGCCCTGAAGGACAAGGCGCTCGCCAACCTCACCACCTGGCTGACGCACCCCGACTTCGCCGGCTACGTCCCGCAGTTGCGGTGGCTGATCGAAACCGCGAAGTGGTCGGTGCTCGTGGACAGCTTCTACCAGGTCATGCCGTTCGGCACCGGCGGCCGGCGCGGCTCGGTCGGCATCGGGCCGAACCGGATGAACCTGTGGACGCTCGGCGCCAGCGTGCAGGGGCACTGCGAGTACCTGAAACAGCGCTTCCCCGGGGCCGGTCCGCTGCACGTCGTGCTCGCCTTCGACGTGCGGCAGTTCGAGGACAAGCGCGGCGTCTACAACCGCGACCTGCCCAACCCGGTGCTGCACCTGAGCAGCCGCGAGTTCTGCCAGTACGCGGCCGGGGTGTACGCCGCCAACGGCATCCAGGCGCACATCCTCCCCCCGGACTCGCCGCGGTACACGCCGACGCCGGAGCTGTCGTTCAGCATCCGCCACCTGCGGGCTCACGGCGGGCTGAACATGACCGCGAGCCACAACCCGCCCGACGACAACGGCAGCAAGTTCTACGACGAGCGCGGCGCCCAGCCGGTCCCGCCCGAGGACCAGCTGATGAGCGAGTTCGTGGACCGCGTGACGACCATCAGGCACGTCCCGTGGGCGGACGCCGTGCGGGCCGGGAAGGTGAAGTTCCTCGCGGACGAGCCGCACCGGGCGTACATCGAGTTGTGCCGCAAGCAGAGCCTGGTGCCGCCGCCGAAGCGGGACGAGATCCGCGTCGTGTTCACGCCGCTGCACGGTTGCGGCTGGTTCTGCGCCGGCGAGACGCTGGAGGCCCAGGGGTTCGCGCCGATCCGGGTGCCGGAGCAGCAGACGCCGGACGGCCAGTTCCCGAACGTGACGAAGACGCCGAACCCGGAAATCCCCGAGTGCATGGACCGGGCCGAGGCCAAGGCCAAGGAAACGCAGGCCGATTTGGTGCTCGCCACCGACCCCGACGCGGACCGGCTCGGCGGGATGGCGAGCACGTCGCCGGCCGGCGGGGGCACGTTCCGCGCCATCACCGGCAACGAGATCGCGGCCCTGCTGACGCACTTCAAGCTGGCGCAACTGGCACGCAGCGGCTCACTGCCCGCGAACCCCATCGTGGTGACGACCGAGGTGACCACCGGCCAGATCACGCGGATCGGCCGGCACTTCGGGGCTCAGGTGGTGGCCGACCTGCTGGTCGGGTTCAAGTACCACGCCGACGTGCTGTGGCAGCTCGAAAGCACCGGCCGGTTCGGCGACGTGACCGGCACCCCGGCCGACTTCGTGATCGGCACCGAGGAGAGCCACGGCGTGCTGGCGACGGGCGACCTGCGCGACAAGGACTCGGCGTGCGCCGTGCTCCTGATGGCCGAGGCGGCGCTGGTTCAGAAGCGCGCCGGTCGGACGCTCGTGGACTACCTCGACGACCTGAACCGCCAGTTCGGCTACTTCCGCAACGAGGTGCTGAACATCGTCATGACCGGCCTCGAAGGGAAGCAGAACATGGCCAAGATGCTCGACACGTTGCGCTCCAACCCGCCCGCGGCGATCGGCGGCCTGGCGGTGACGGGCTTCGAGGACCTGCGCGAGGAGACCGGCCGCATGGGGCCGTTCAAGGGCGACACCGACAGGGCGGCGCGGAACTTCCTGATCTTCCGCATGGCGGGGCAGGGCGGGTTGGCGGCAAAGGTGTCGCTGCGGCCGAGCGGCACCGAGCCGAAGGCGAAGGCGTACCTGGAGGTGAGCACCGAGCCCCGCCGGGCCGGCACCACCGACGCCGACTGGTCGGCGCTGACGGCAGCTGCGGACGTGCAGGCACAGAAGCTGGCTACGGACTTCCTGGCGCGGGCGCTCGCCACCGTGGGCCAGGCCCCCACCCCGGGAGCGGACCGGCTGAGTCGCTGATTTCGTCCGCCGCTTGCGGCGAAACCCGAACTACCATCATTGCTCGCCTCCTCGGTACGGGTGTACACTTTGCCCTTTCCCATACCGAGGAGGCTTCCCATGGTTGCTCTACCCACCCCCGTCACGTCCGAGGTGCGGTCCGTGACCGACGCGCTGTCGGCGCCGTTCGAGCCGCGTGAGATCAAGTTCAAGCCCCAGATGGTGAAGAACAACAAGGCGCTGGCGATCGCCTACGTGGACGTACGCCTGATCGAGGACCGACTCGACGACGTGCTCGGCGTCGAGAACTGGCAGGACGACTACGACATCCTGCCGGACGGCTCCGTCACCTGCAGGCTGCGGATCCACCTCGGCGGCGAGTGGGTCACGAAGATGGACGTGGGCTCGCCGAGCGAGCAGCCGGACGGCGGCGACCGGCTCAAGGCGGCGTTCTCGGACGCGCTGAAACGGGCCGCGGTGAAGTTCGGCATCGGCCGCTACCTGTACCGGCTGCCGGCGCAGTGGGTGGACTACGACCCGGCGAAGAAGCAGATCGTGCGGCCGCCGCAGCTGCCGGCGTTTGCCACGCCCGCCCCCAGGACGACGAAGACCGGCCCGCAGACGACGAAGCTGGAGGCCACCGAGAAGCCGGCCGGGCTGCCGGCGGACGGCGCGGAGCTGCACCGCCGGTTGCAGGACTACGACGCCAAGCTGGCGGCCCAGAAGCTGAGCCCGCGCGGGGCCCTGCTGGCGCACGTGACGCAGGCCGGCATCAAGGCCGGCTACTCGGCGAACCTCACGGAGTGGAGCGGCGCCGCCATCGCCTTCGCGGCCGACGCGGTGAAGGCGTTCGACCAGGCGGCCCGCGCCGCCACGGCCGCGTGAGTCGCCGGGCGGCGGACGGGGTCGTACCCTGACCCTTTCCGTCGCCCCGTCGAGGTCCGTCATGCCCGCCACCCGCGGCGAACAGTTCGCCGGCGTCACCGTCGCCCTGGTCACCCCCTTCACGAACGGCGAAATCGACTGGAATGACCTCGGCAAACTCGTGGACTGGCACGCGGAGCAGGGCACACACGGGCTCGTGCCGTGCGGCACGACCGGCGAGTCGCCGACGCTCGACCACGACGAGCACGAGCGCGTCGTCGCATTCGTGTGCGAGCGCGCCCGCGGCCGGCTGAAGGTCATGGCCGGCACCGGGTCGAACAGCACGCGCGAAGCCATCCGCATGACGAAGGCCGCGAAGAAGGCCGGCGCCGACGGCACCCTCCAGGTCGGGCCGTACTACAACAAGCCGACGCAAGACGGCTACTTCCGCCACTTCGCCGCCGTCGCCGACGCCTGCGACCTGCCGCAGGTCATCTACAACATCCCCGGCCGCACCGGCTCCGAGATCGCCGCCGAGACGATCGCGAGGCTGGCGGACGCCTACCCGGTCGTGGTCGGTGTGAAGGAGGCGACCGGCAAGCTCGACATGGCCTCGCAGGTGATCGCGCTGACGGACCTGACGGTGCTCAGCGGCGACGACAGCCTGACGCTGCCGATCATGGCCGTCGGCGGCCGCGGCGTCGTAAGCGTGGTCGGGAACGTGGTGCCGCGCGACCTGATGGCGTTGTGCGCGGCGTTCGACGCCGGCAAGATCGACGAGGCCCAGCGGTGGCACCGGAAGCTGTTCCCGCTGTGCCGCGACATGCTCGGCGTGGCGACGAACCCGATCCCGGTGAAGGCGGCGATGAAGCTGCTCGGCCGCGGCACCGGCGAGCTGCGCCTGCCGATGACGCCGCTCGACGCCGCCGGCGAAGCCCGCGTTCGAGCCACCCTGACTGGGTACGGCCTCCTGTAGGCCGGCCCGCACGTTCCCGCGAGGTTCCCATGCGTCTCCTCGCCCTCTCCGCGCTCGGCTTCCTCGCCGTGGCCACCGTGCCCGCGCGGCCGGCGGACCCGGACTACGACCTCGTCATCCGCAACGGCCGCGTCGTGGACGGCACCGGCAACCCGTGGTTCGCCGGCGACGTGGCCGTGCGCGGCAACAGCATCGCCGCCGTCGGCCGCGTCACCGGCACCGCCGCGCGCACCATCGACGCCAAGGGGAAGATCGTCGCCCCCGGCTTCATCGACATCCACTCGCACTCCGACGAGACGCTGTTCGAGGACGGCAAGGCCGAGAGCAAGGTGCGGCAGGGCGTGACGACCGAGGTGTTCGGCGAGGGGCCGTCCCCGGCCCCGCTCGTCGGGAAGCTCTCGGCCCGCAAACTGACCGCGCGCGGCAAGACGTTCGAGTGGACGACCGTCCGCGGCTACCTCGACGAGATCGACCGCGCCGGCGTGGGCGTGAACGTCGCCACCTACGTCGGCCTCGACAACGTGTGGGAGTCGGTGATGGGCCAGTCGCACGCCCGGCCGACGCCCGCCGAGTTCGAGCAGATGAAGGCCGTTATCGACGCCGCCATGCGCGACGGGGCGTTCGGCCTGTCGTCGCTGCTGGCGATGCCGCCGGGGTCGCTCGCCACCACCGACGACCTCGTGGAACTGGCGAAGGCCGCGGGCCGGCACGGCGGGACGTACTCGGCGCACACCCGCAACGAGGGGACGGGCGTGTTCGACGCCGTGCGCGAGATGATCGCCGTCGCCGAGCGGGCCGGCGTGCCGGTGGACATCATCCACATCAAGATCGCCGACCAACAGTACTGGGGCCGGATGGCCGAGGTGGTGGCGATGATTGATGCCGCGCGCCGCCGCGGCGTGGACGTGCGGGCCAACGTGTACCCGTACACCCGCGGCAACAACAACCTGGCGAGCATCGTGCCGCCGTGGGCGCACGAGGGCGGCCGGGCGAAGCTGCTCGAACGCCTGCGCGACCCGGCCGCGCGCACGCGGATGAAGGCCGACATCACGGGCGGCATCTCCGGGTGGTACAACCACTTCACGGCGGTCGGCGGCGACTGGTCGCGGATGCTCGTCAGCGGCCGCGGCCCCTACGAGGGGCTGACGATGGACCGCGTCATCAGCGAGAAACAGAAGGGGAAGACGCCGCCGCCCGCCGCGCTGGACGTGCTGTTCGACATTCTCGTCGAGCAGGACGGTTCGGTGCCGACGGTGTACGCCCACCACGACGAGAAGGACATGCTGCTGGCGCTGGCGCAGCCGTGGTGCTCGGTCGGCTCGGACGGCTTCGCGCTGGCGACGGAGGGGCCGCTGAGGCGCGGCAACCCACACCCGCGGAGCTTCGGCACGTTCCCGCGGGTGCTCGGCGAGTACGTCCGCGAGCGCGGCGTGCTGCGCTTGGAGGACGCGGTGCGGAAGATGACGAGCCTGAACGCGGCGAAGCTGGGCCTGCGCGACCGCGGCGTACTACGGCCGGGCGCGTTCGCGGACGTGACGGTGTTCGACCCGGCGACGGTGGCCGACCGGGCCACGTACACGGCGCCATTCCAGTACTCGGTAGGCGTGGAGTATGTGGTGGTGAACGGCAAGGTGGTGCTCGACCGCGGCACGCACACCGGGGCGCTGCCGGGGAAAGCGCTGCGTCACGCCCCCTGACGGGGCACGAAGGTGGCTGCCCACGCGGCGTCGTCCGGGGCGAGCCGCGGTTCGGGCTCGCCGGTGTAGATCGAGTACTCGTAGCCGGCGCCGTCGTACACGCGGTTGAGCAGTGCCTGGAGGTCGATCGCCGCGCCCGGCTCGCCGGACCGGACCGGGATCGGGATTCGCGGCAGCTGGTCGCGCAGGCCGAGGGGCCACACGTCCGCCCGGGGTCGCGTTTCGGGCCGGCTGACGACCGCGTAGTAGTCGCACGCCGGCAGGTCGCCCCACGGCATCCGCGGGCCGCCGCGGAGCAGGTCGATCTCGACGAGGTTGGCCGACGACGCGAGGATGCGCCGGACTTTCTTGAGGTAAGCGTTGCGGTCCTCGCCCCGCTCCTTGTTCGACGGGCTCAGTAGTTCGACCGTCGTGACCACCTCGCCGCCCTTCCGATCACGCACTTCCAGGTAGACCTCGTGGAGCTCATCACGGACCGTGGGCGTGATTCGGACGGCCGCCGGGGCGACGAGTTCGGCCGTGGACGTTCCGCCGCCGACCGGGAACGGGTTCGGTGCCAACGCGACGGACACGTCCGGCTGGCCGAGTGCGATCCGACCCTCCTCAAGGTCGTGGATGTAGACGTGTTCCTCGACCTTGACGATGTAGCGGGGCACCAGTTGGGCGGTGAGGAGCTCCCGCATCGTCACCAGGAACGAGTTGTGGAAGTCGTGCCACACCCCGGGCTGTTCGAGGTACGGGTTCATCCCCGGGAACGGTGACGGCATCGGCGGCCCTCGGCGGGTGGCGCCCGCATTGTACCACGCCCAGCGGTCACGTCTTGCCCAGCAGCAGATCGACGACCCAGCACCCGCGGGCGTGCGGGCCGGGGCCGCGGCAGTGGCCGAGTACGTCCGCGTCGGCGCAGCCCGCGTCCTCCAGCGCGTCGGCGAGGACCGGCAGTCGGTCGAACGCGCGGTCGGCGTAAATGCCGGTAGCGAGGCCGACGACCGCCTCCGTCCGCCACGCCGGGTCGAGCGCGACCGGGCGGAACGGGTTGCCGAGAATGTCACGAATCGATTCGATCATCACCCGATCGGCTTCGTCACGCTCGGCGCCGTAGATCGTGCGTGGCAGATCGAGTACCCAGGCGAGGAAGCGTGTGGGTTGAGAAGCGAACCGTCCGAACCGCGCATTCGCGGTCGCCCTGATAACTTCCGTCGTCTCACCCGCCTCGGCCCATTCGACGATCGTAGCCACCCGGTGGTCACGATCTTCGGACGCGCCCCGGCTTTCACGCGACTCGAACCAGCACATGAATGCGGAGATGAAAAGCCGGCGTGTGCGGGCGGACCAACGTCGTTCGCCACGCACCTTGGCCCAGAGGAAACTCGGGTCCCACCCCGGACTGTTGAACTCCGCTTCGGTCACGGCGTCACCCCAGCTGGCTCATCTTCACCGCCCCGTTCACGATCGTCGCCACCGCCTTGCCCGTCACCTTCGCGCCGTCGAACGGCGTGTTGCGGCTCTTCGACTTCGACGCCGCCTTGTCGATCGTCCACGTCGCCTTCGGGTCGATCACCGTCACGTCGGCCGGCACCCCCGGCTTCAGCGTGCCGCGGTTGATGCTCAGCACCCGCGCCGGGTTCACCGTCATTTTCTCCAGCATTTGGGGCCACGTCAGGTGCCCCGGCTCGATCAGGTGCGTCACGCACAGCGGCAGGAACGTCTCCAGACCCAGGATGCCGTTCGGCGCCTGGTCCAGCTCGCGCTCCTTCTTCTCCGGCGCGTGCGGGGCGTGGTCCGTCGCCAGCACCGACAGCGTGCCGTCCTTCAGTCCCGCGAGCAGCGCGTCGGCGTCCCGCTTCGTCCGCAGCGGTGGCGACATCTTGTAGTTGCTGTCGAAGCGGCGCAGTTCGTCGTCGGTCAGGATGAAGTGGTGCGGGCACGCCTCGCCGCTGATCTTCACGCCCTTCGCCCGGCCCTGGCGGATCAGGTCCACGCCGCCGGCCGTCGAGACGTGCAGGATGTGGCAGCGGCCGCCGGTCAGTTCCGACAGCATGATGTCCCGCGCGATCATGATGTCCTCGGCCACCGCCGGCATTCCGCGCAGCCCCAGCGACGTGCTGACGAGCCCCTCGTTCATCACGCCGCCGACGGTCAGCTCCAGGATTTCGGCGTGGACTAGCACCGCTTTGTCGAGCATCCGGCAGTACTCGAGCGCCCGCCGCATGATCTCCGCCGAGTAAACCGGGGCGCCGTCGTCGGTGAAGGCCACGGCCCCGCCCTCGACCAGCCCGCCGAGCTCGGCCAGCTCCTTCCCGTCGCGGTTCTTCGTGACGGCGCCGATCGGGAAGACGTTGCAGTTCCCGGCCCGCTTCGCCTGGAGGATGACGAACTCGGCCATGGCCCGACTGTCGAGCGCCGGCTCGGTGTTCGGCATGCACGCCACCGACGTGATGCCCCCCGCGACGGCGGCGGCGGTGCCGGTGGCGATGGTCTCGTCCTCCTCGCGGCCGGGCTCGCGCAGGTGGACGTGCATGTCGATGAGGCCGGGCGAGACGATGAGGCCGGTGCAGTCGAGGGTGCGGTCGGCGGCGCGGCCGGGCTGCGGGCCGACGCCGAGCACCTTGGTGCCGTCGAGCCACAGGTCGGCGACGGTGTCGAGGTTCTGCGCCGCGTCGATGACGCGGCCGTTGCGGAGGAGGAGGGTGCTCATGCGGCTGGTATACGGACCGCCGCCGGCACGGGGGTTGCTCTGGGGCAATCGTGAACACCCGGCCCCCGGAGCCCGGCCCATGAGTGCCGCCGTAGACCCACCCCCGCCCGGCGTCGTCGCCGCCCCCGTGCCCGACGTGCAGGTTCGCGTGTTCGGCCACACCAACCTCGTGTACTGGTGGCCGGTGTGGGCACTCGGGTTCCTGTTCGCGTTCCTCACCTGGATGGACGGACACCGCATGGCCGTGGTGCCGGCCGGCACCGTCGTCGAGAAGGCCAAGACCATCCCCGGCGAGGTCGGCCCGCGCGACGTGCTCGTCGCGCCGCCGGGCGCCGAGTTGCCGGTGCAGCCGAAGGCGACCGAGGAGCACAACGAGCCCGGGATGCTGGTGGCGCGGAGCAACAACTACGGCGTCATCTTCGTCATGACCATTCTCCTCGTCGTGGTGTTCACGAACCTCACCGTCCGCGGGCTGGCGTCGATCATCGTCGTCGCCGGCGTCATCATCGCCACCCTGGTGCTGGCGCAGTTCCACCTGTGGGACACGATTTTCCGCTGGGTCGGCGGCCTCGACATCCGCATGAACGCCGGCGGCTACCTGGCCGTCGCGCTGCCGCTGTTCCTGGTGTGGGTGTTCGCCACGTTCGTGTACGACCGGTACGTCTACCTCATCGTGTCCCGCGGCCAGGTCCGCATCCGCCAGGACATCGGCGACGGCGAAATCGCGGTGGACACGAACGGCGTGGTGCTGGAGAAGAAGCGCAACGACCTGTTCCGCCACTGGATTCTCGGCCTCGGCTCGGGCGACCTGCACGTGAAGACGGGCGGCCCGGCGAACCTCGACTTCGAGCTGAACAACGTGCTGTTCGTCGGGTCGCGGCTCGGCCGGATCCAGGACCTGATCCGCGAGCGCGAGATCGCCCCGCAGGCGGCGGGGGCGTGAGCCCTGGTTGTGCCCCGCCGGAATGCGGGGTAGAATCACTCCACCGTGAGTGACACCCCGACGCCCATGACCGCGACCGACTTCGCCATGCGCCCCCTGAGCGGGCCGCGTGTCATCGTCCTCGACGCCGACTCGGACGGCTCCGCCAGCCTGGCCGGCATGCTCCGACTCAGTGGGTTCGACGCCGACGAGGCGCACACCGTCCGCGACGCGGTCCGGCTCGTCGCCGCCACCCGCCCGCGCGCCGTGCTGATGGACCTGTCGCTCGACTCCGACCCGCTCCGCCTGATCCGCCAGTTGCGGTCCACCCCGGGCGGCCCGGCCGTCGTGGTCGTCACCGGCGACACGGACCCGGCCCGGCGCTCGGCCGCGACCGCAGCCGGGGCCGCCGACTTCTTCCTGAAGCCGGCCGACCCCGTGACGCTCGTCAGCCGGCTGCACCACCTCTGTCAGCCGTCGTAAGTCGCTCCCCACTCTTCCGGACGCCCCATGCCCGAGTTCCGCACCAGCCGCGGCCGGCCGCTCCCGCTCGGCGCCCTCACGCTGCCCGACGGCGTCAACTTCTCGCTCCTGTGCCGGCACGGCACGGACATCACGCTCGTCATCCTCCCCGAGGCCGGCGGGAACAAGCCGCTCGCGGAGTTCAAGCTGGCCGGGAAGCGGCACCGCACCGGCGACCACTGGCACATCGGGGTCCACGGCCTGCCCGAGGTGTTCTGCTACGGCTGGCGCGTGGACGGGCCGAAGGGGCTGCGGAACCGGTTCGACCCGTCCCGGCTCCTGCTCGACCCGTCGGCGCGCATCATCTCCGCCGGCGAGAGCTGGGCCGCGACGTGCGAGACCGACCCGGCGCGCACGAGCCGCCGCAGCCTGTACCGCCGCCACGCCCGCTACGACTGGGGCGACGACGCCCCGCCGCTGACGCCGCTCGAAGACAGCGTCGTGTACGAGGTCCACGTCCGCGGCTTCACCTGCGACCCGAGCAGCGGCGTGCGCTTCCCCGGCACCTTCGCCGGACTCGTCGAGAAGATCCCGTACCTGCAGGACCTCGGCGTCACGGCGGTGGAGCTCATGCCGGTGTTCGAGTGGGACGAGTGCGACTGCCCGTTCACCGACCCGACGACCGGCGAGAAGATGACGAACTTCTGGGGCTACCAGCCGATCGGGTTCGCGGCCCCGAAGGCGGCGCTGGCCGCGACGGCCCGCGACCACGGCCAGCTGACCGAGTTCCGCGACATGGTCAAGGCGTTCCACGAGGCCGGCATCGAGGTGATCCTGGACGTGGTATTCAACCACACCGGCGAGGGGAACGACCGCGGCCGCACGTACTCGTTCCGCGGGCTGGACAACGAGTTGTACTACCTCCTCGGCGAGAACGGCGAGTACCTGAACTACTCGGGCTGCGGCAACACGGTGAACTGCAACCACCCGGTCGTCCGCGACATGATGATGCACTGCCTCCGCTACTGGGTGGGCGAGATGCACGTGGACGGGTTCCGGTTCGACCTGGCGAGCGTGCTCGGCCGCGACCGCCGCGGGAACGTCATGATCGACCCGCCCGTGATCGAGGCGATCACCGAGGACGGCGTCCTCGCGGACACGAAGCTGATCGCCGAGCCGTGGGACGCGGCGGGGCTGTACCAGGTCGGCGGGTTCCCGTTCGGCCGGCGGTGGAGCGAGTGGAACGGCAAGTACCGCGACGACGTGCGCCGCTTCTGGCGCGGCGACACCGGCCTCGCCGGCGTGCTCGCGGCACGGCTCTGCGGCAGCGCCGACATTTACCAGTGGAGCAGCCGGCTGCCGCGACACACCGTCAACTTCGTGACGTGCCACGACGGGTTCACGCTGAACGACCTCGTGAGCTACAACGGCAAGCACAACGAGGCCAACGGCGAGGAGAACCGCGACGGCCTGGACGACAACTGCTCGTGGAACTGCGGCGCCGAAGGCCCGACCGACGACCCCGCGGTGTTGAGGCTGCGCGCGCGGCAGGCCCGCAACATGATGGCGACGATGATGCTGTCGCAGGGCGTGCCGATGCTCCTGGCGGGGGACGAGTTCCTGCGGACGCAGCGCGGCAACAACAACGCCTGGTGCCAGGACAACGCCGTGAGCTGGGTGGACTGGACGCTGGCCGAGACGAACGCCGACTTCCTCCGCTTCACCCGCGAGATGATCGCCCTGCGGAAGCGCCACCCGGCGCTGCGGCGGCGGCGGTTCTTCGTCGGCCCCGTCGGGCAGATGGTGCCGGGCGTGGACACGACCGCGTTCCCGCCGGGCGGCCCGGTGCGCCCGGCCGACGCGGGTCTGCCCCCCACCGCGACCGGCGACGCGGCCGCGGCGGCTCGCCGCTCCGGCGAGTGGGCGACGGCCGGGCTGGCAGACATCCACTGGCACGGCGTGGAGCCGTTTCGGCCCGACTTCGGCGACGGGGCCCGGACGCTGGCGTTCGCGCTGGACGGCCGCTTCACCGGCCGCGAACTCGACGACGACTACCGGATGGACACCGACTTCTACGTGGCGATGAACGCATGGATCGACCCGGTGGAGTTCGTGGTGCCGCGCTCGCCGACGCGCCGGCCGTGGCGCCTGGTCGTGGACACCGCCGCGGAACCGCCCGGCGACTTCATTGCGGAGGGGACTGGGCCGGTGGTGTCGGAGGGCGAGGTGCTGCGGCTGGCGGCGCACTCGCTGGTCGTGCTGGTGAGCGAGCCGTGAGGTCGGGTATGATGGGAGCGACCCCGGAGGGCGGACCGATGACGGTGGAAGCACTGTTGCGCGAGGCCGAAATGCTGACGCCCGACGAGCGCCGCGAACTGGCCACGCGGTTGCTGGAAGCGGATGTCGCGAATGACCCGCCGCTGACGGAGGCGCAGATGGCCGAGCTCGATCGGCGCATCGCCTACTCGGACGCGAACCCCGACAGCGGGATTCCATGGGAGGTTGTGAAGGAACGACTCTCGAAGAGGGCGCGGCGGTGAGTCTCCCGATTACCCTCGCCCCGGGTGCTGAGGCGGACATGGAGGAGGCGTACGACTGGTTCGAGAACCTCCGAGCGGGAGCCGGAGACGAGTTCAGTAACGCGGTCGAGCAGACATTCACCTCGATCGCGGCCCAGCCGCGGATGCATGCCAAGATCAAGGCTGGCGTTCGTCGGGCTCCTGTCCCAGGTTATCCGTACTATCGCGTCATCTACCGCGAAAGGTCCGGCGACGTCGAAGTCCTTTCGGTGTTCCACACCAGCCGCGACCCGGCGGTGTGGCAGGGGCGGGTCTAACGCACTTCGAACGACCGCGACACCGTTTTCGTCTCGATCCGCCGTTGTACGGGGCGGAACACGTCCACCTCGAACGGCTCGCCGACGCGGTTGCCGCACACGTCCTCCAGCCGAGTGTCCACCACCAGCCGGTAGCGGCCCGCCCGCCACGGCCGCGACGGCTCGACCGTCACCACGCGCTCGCCGCCGCCCACCGTCGTCACCGCCTCGACGCGCTTTCCGGATTCGTCCTGCACCCACACCATCGATTCGAGCAGCGCCCGGTCGAGCGGCTCGGGCAGGCGCAGGATCAGCGGGCCGCCCGGCCGCGGCGGGATCAGCGTCCAGCGGTCGGGGTCCACGGGGTCGTCGTCGGCCGCGGTCGCCAGGAAGGTGCGGCGGTACTCCGCCACCAGCGGCCGGCCCTCGGCGTCCTTCCAGTCGCCGGAGATCACGAACGTGTAGCGTCGGCCCGCTTCGAGAATCGGGCCGAGTTCCATGCGCGGGATCAGCCCCTGCTTCACGCGGCCGGGGTGGAACAGGACCGTGAGCCGGAGGCCGTCATTGGACCAGAGTTCCTCGCCGATTTCGAGGAACGGCGACTCGACCTCGCGGCCGTCGTCGCGGACCAGGCGCAGGAAGCGGTACACGTCGCCGCGGGCGACGGGGCCGGAGAACTGGATGTAGAACCGCAGCGTGTTCTCGGGGAGCCGGTCGGCGCTCGGGTACAGCGCGACCACCGACACCCGCGGACTCGGCGGCGGCTTCGGCAGCGACAGCGTCGCCGTCACGGGTCGGCCGCCGAGCTTCAACGGGGCGGGGTCGAAGGTGGCGCGGTAGGTTACGCCGGGGACGAATGCGAACTCGGGGGTGAAGCGGATCGCCTTGTCGGTGACGGCGAACGAGCCGGCGACGGCCGGGCGGGCGGCCTCCTCGGCGGGGGTGCCGCCGGCCACGACGACGCGGAGCACGGCCGGCCAGCGGTCCGCAGGGAGTTTGGCGTCGCGGACCGCGGCCAGGTCGCGCTGCGCGAGGCCGGTGACCTGCACGGCGGCGGGGGCGTTCGGTTGCGGCGTGGTGAGCGACAGCGCGACGGTAAGTGCGAGCATGGCCGAGTTGGTCTGAAAAAAGAGGATTAACCACAGAGTCACAGAGGGCACAGAGAAAAGACACAAAGCCGAGTGGGAACCAGAATTCGAAATCAAACTCTGCTCCGTCTCGGCGTTCTGTCTTCTCTCTGTGTTCTCTGTGACTCTGTGGTTAATGATTCGGCCACTCCCGACTTACGGCAGCGGGACGGTCTTCAGGTCGGCCCCGTCGCCGTTCTTGACCAGCAGCAGCGCCCGGTCGTTGTCCAGCTTGTCGAGGTGGAGCACGTCCTTCAGCTCGGCGATCGTCGTGTAGGGCACGCCCGAGGGGATGCGGTCGAGCTTGGCGGTGATGGCCGTGGCGCTGCCGAAGCCCTCCGTCGGGATCTTCATCACGCCGCGCTTGTTGTTGGCCATCAGCAGGTAGTCCTTGCCGCCCTTGGCGTAGACGATCATGTCCAGCGGGCTGTTCCCGTTGCCGAGCTCGGCGATCGTGGTGCCCTTCACCTTGGCCCCGGCCTTGAGGTCGGCCACCGGCACCTTCACCAGCGGGGTGCAGGTGTACGCGGCCATGATGTTGTCCTCGCCGTTCACCTTGTACGGCACGAACGTGCGGATCGGCGCGTGCGTCTCGATCTTGTTGTGTGCCCCGTGGAAGATCTCGATGCCCGTGCCCTTGTCGGCGGTCGAGAAGGGGTACGGGATGAGCCGCAGCGTGCTCGCGAACTGCTCGTTCGACAGGCCCGCGACGACCAGCTTGCCGTCCACGAACGCCATGCTGGTGATGACGGTGGCGGCTCCCTTGCCCTGGGCCGGGTTCGGCAGCGTGACCGACGTGGCCCTGGCGTTCTTCAGCGACACCGACTCGACCTTGCCGGCGCGGGTGATGCGGACGACCGCCGGGGTGCCGGCGCCGGCCCCGCGGGTGACGGCGACGTACACGTTGCCGCTCGCCGGGTTCACCTTGAAGTCGTTGATGCGGATGTCCTTCTCGGTGGTGCCGAGGACGCCGGCGATCTTGGCGTCGACCCGCTCGATGTCCACGGCGGCGGCGCCGTCGGCCTTCGTGTCGCCGGTGGGGATGGCGTGGACGGCGGCGCCGGTCGGGTCGCCGACGAACAGCATGCCGTCCGGCCCGAACGCCAGAGCGGAGACGGACTTCACTTCGGTCGCACCGGACTGGGCGGCGGCCGTGGCCGCGAGCGCGGCGGCGACGGCGGCGGCGAACAGGGCGGAACGCATGAGGGGGTTCCTTCGAGGAAAGAGGGGCGGATGCTTATCTTGTGCGACCGGCGCCGGCGGAGCAACCGGCAAGTTGTGAGAAATCAGGCGGTCACCCGCGACAGCGCCGCCGCGAGGTCGGCGCGGAGGTCGGCCACGTCCTCGATGCCGACGCTCAGCCGGACGAGCCCGTCGTCCACGCCGCGGGCCTCGCGCACGGCCTTCGGGATGCTCGCGTGCGTCATCGTCGCCGGGTGGTTCACCAGCGACTCCACGCCGCCCAGGCTCTCGGCAAGGCTGAAGAGCTTCGTCGCGGTCGTGAACCGCCGCGCCCCCTCCATGCCGCCGGCGACGCTCACGGAAATCATGCCACCGAACGCTCGCATCTGCCGGGCCGCAACCGCGTGCCCGGCGTGCTCCGCGAGGCCGGGGTAGTACACCTTCTCGACGCCCTTCTGCTTCACGAGCCACGCCGCCAGCTCGGCCGCGTTCGCGCTGTGGCGGTCCATCCGCACGGCGAGCGTCTTGATGCCGCGGAGGACGAGGTAGCTGTCGAACGGCCCCGGCACCCCGCCGGCCGCGTTCTGGAAGAACTTGACCGGCTCCAGCAGCTTCGCCGGGCCGACGACCGCGCCGCCGATTACGTCCGAGTGGCCGCCGAGGTACTTGGTGGTGCTGTGGACGACGAGGTCGGCCCCGAGCGCGAGCGGCTGCTGGAGGTACGGCGACGCGAACGTGTTGTCCACGACCAGCAGCGCCCCGCGGCTGTGGGCCAGCTCCGCAAGCGCGGCGATGTCGAGGATTTGCAGCAGCGGGTTCGTCGGCGTCTCGATCCACACCATCTTCGTCTGCGGCGTGATCTTCGCGGCGAAGCCGGCCGGCGTGGGGTCGTCGGTGTAGGTGGCGACGACACCCCACGGCTTGAAGACGCGCTCGAGGAGGCGGAAAGTGCCGCCGTACAGGTCGGCCGCGGCGAGGACGTTGTCGCCGGGCTTGAGGAGGCTTTGTAGCACCGCCGTGGAGGCCGCGAGACCGGACGCGAAGGCGAGTCCGCGCTCGCCGCCTTCGAGGGCGGCGAGGCAGGTTTCGAGGGCGGTGCGGGTGGGGTTGCCGCTACGGGCGTAGTCGTACCCCTTGTGCTCGCCTGGAGCCGCCTGGGTGAACGTCGAGCTGACCGAGATGGGCACCACTGTGGCGCCGCTGGCCGGGTCGGCCGGCTGGCCGGCGTGGATGGCGCGGGTGCTGAAGCCGAGGCCGTCGTGGTTCGAGCTCACTTGCCGTCTCCCGACGAACGCTGCCGCGTCCAGTAGTCGATGAGGTCGATCCGCGTGACGATGCCGACCACCTCGCCGTTCTGCGTCGCCAGCACGCCGGTGTTGCCAGACAGCAGCAGCCGGTACGCCTCGTCGAGGTGCGTCCCCACGTCCAGCTGCGGCAGCGGGCGGGCCATCACCTCACCGACCGTCACCTTCGCCGGGTCGCGGTGGTCGTGCAGCACCCGGGCCAGCGTCACCTCGTGGACGCTGCCGACCGGCTTGCCGCGGTCCAGCACCGGCAGCTGCGAGATGCCGCGCGACCGGAACAGGTCGGCCGCGTCGGCCGCGGTCGCCGTCGGGGCGATCGTGACGAGCGGCCGGTCGCCGCGGCCGGCGAGCAACTCGGCCACCGTGTGCGGCACCTCGGGCACCATTTGCAGGTTGTTCGCGGCGAGCCAGCCGTCGTCGTACATCTTGCTCAGGTAGTTCCGCCCCGTGTCGGGGCAGAGCACCACGACCAGGTCCGACGCCGTCAGCCGGCGGGCGTAGCGGAGCGCGGCGGCGATGGCCGTGCCGCACGACCCGCCGACCAGCATTCCCTCCCGCCGCGACACCTCGCGGGCCGTGTGGAAGCTCTCGGCGTCGCCGACGCGGACCCAGTCGTCCACCATTTGGGAGTTGAACGTCCGCGGCACGAAGTCCTCGCCGATCCCCTCCACCTTCCACGGCGCCGGCGAGCCGCCGGACAGCACCGAGCCCTCGGGGTCGGCGCCGATCACCTTCACGTCCGGGTTCATCTCCTTCAGGTACTTCCCGACGCCGGTCAGGCTGCCGCCGGTGCCGACGCCGCCGACGACGTGCGTCACGCGGCCGTCGGTCTGCTCCCAGATTTCGGGGCCGGTCGTGCGGTAGTGGGCCTCGGGGTTCGACAGGTTCGTGAACTGGTTCGGCCGCCACGCCCCCGGGATCTCCCTGGCCAGCCGGTCGGCGACGCCGTTGTAGCTGTCCGGCGAGTCGGGCGGCACGTTCGTCGCGGTGATGACCACCTCGGCGCCGTAGGCCCGCAGCAGGGCGATCTTCTCGCTGCTCATCTTGTCCGGCAGCACGAACACGCAGCGGTACCCCTTCACGGCGGCGGCCATCGCCAGGCCGACGCCGGTGTTGCCGGCGGTGGCCTCGATGATCGTGCCGCCGGGCCGCAGCCAGCCGCGCTTCTCGGCGTCGGCGATCATGGCCACGGCGACGCGGTCCTTGGTGCTGCCGCCGGGGTTGAGTGCTTCGAGCTTGGCCGCGATCGTGGGGGCGAGCCCGGCGGTGACGCGCCGCAGCCGCACGAGCGGCGTGCGGCCGATGGACTGCAGGATGGTGTCGTGCACCGGGGCTCCTCCCGCGGACGTGACGGTCGGACGTGAAGTACACCCGGAGGGATTTGAACCCCCAACCCTCGGTTCCGAAGACCGATGCTCTATCCAGTTGAGCTACGGGTGCGGCACGCGGGCATTCTACCGGCGGGCCCCGCTCGGGGGAAGATTCCCGCCTCAGCCGCGGACGGCAGCCTCGATCGCGGCCACGTCGATCTTCCGCATCGTCATCATCGCCGCGAACGCCCGCTTGGCCGCCGCGGGGTCGGGGCTGGCGATGGCCGCGGACAGCGCGACCGGAGTGATCTGCCAGTTCAGCCCCCACTTGTCCTTGCACCAGCCGCAGGCACTCTCCTTGCCGCCGTTGCCGACGATGGCGTCCCAGTAGCGGTCGGTCTCGGCCTGGTCGGCAGTGGCGACCTGGAACGAGAACGCCTCGGTGTGCTTGAACATCGGCCCGCCGTTGAGCCCGAGACAGGGGATGCCGAGCACGGTGCACTCGACGGTGAGCACGTCGCCCTCCTTGCCGGAGGGGTAGTCGCCCGGGGCGCGGTGGACGGCGGTGACCGCCGAGTCGGGGAAGACGGTGGCGTAGAACCGCGCCGCCTCCTCGGCGCCGCCGTCGTACCACAGGCAAATGGTGTTCTTCGCGGGCTTCGGCATGGGTTGTTCCGGTGGAAGAGTGCGGCGAAGGGGGCGGCCGCCCGTTAGGCCGGGGCGCAAGCCCCGTCGGTCGTCAGAACCCGACGGGGCTTGCGCCCCGGCCTAACTAGCATACCCGAGCCCCGAGCCATTGCCGTGCCGCGGGCGGAACTCAGCCGCGCCGCCACCGCCGCCCGAGCCCGATCCCGGCCAGCCCCAGCGCCCCCATCAGGAGCGTCGTCGGCTCCGGGGTCGTGGTGACGCTGACGTTCAGGGTGAGCCACGGCCCCTGTTCGACGTGGTACTTGTGCGTGCCGAGCTTCACGTCGAACGGGGTGATGCTGCCGATGCGTGGGACGTGCGTGTCCCACTCGCCTTCGGGGGCGGGTTCGTTGTCGTAGAAGACGACCGGGACGCGGAAGGAGTACGCCTCGGCGGCTGCGGTGTCCCAGAGGGTCACGCGGGTCCAGAGGGTCGGCCCCTCAAGGGGAATGGGGCTGACGAACCACGGCGCGTACGCCCCGTTGGCCGGGTAGATCTGCTGGACTTCGCCCTCCTCGGTGGTGAACGCGAGCGCGGCGGGGTCGAACCCGTAGCCGGCTTCGCTGGCGCCGGAGCTGGTGTAGGACCAGCTGATGGGGCCGGCGGCCGCGGTGGAGTGCGCGAGCAGGGCGGCCAGGACGGCCAGGCGGAATCGGGTCATGGTCACCTCCGGTGGGCGGCGGAGGGTAGCCGGGGGTGTGCGGGTCGGGCAAGAGCAGTGGGCCGTGTGCCTCGGTCGGGCGGGGCGTGAGCACCGAGGCGGTTACGCCGCAACGATACCGCGCGTCGCTCCGGGCGCAGTATTGCGTGCGCCCGGAGTGACGGTACCGCAGTCCGGAAGGCCGACGGCGGGTCAATCCTTGTTCGGATCCTTCTTCGCCTTGGCGTCCTCGCCCCCGGTCTGGACCTGGCCCGGGAGCTTCTCGGCGATCTTCTTGAGCGAGTCGAGGCGGGTCGAGAGGTCGCCCGGTCGCCCGTTCGACTTCCGACAGTCGTCCATGAGCGACTTGGTCGCGCCGAGCAGTTCGGCGTAGACCGGCTGGTACTGGCCGACGGGCCGGTTGTTGCCCCCCTGGCCTTCGATTTCCGTCGCCAGGGTGAGGAGCTGGTCGGCCGGCTCGCGGGAGCGGCGGGCCCGCTGGATGGCGTCCATGGCGATCTGCTTCACGTCTTGTGCGTACAACTCGGGGTCCTTCGAGTTGTCGGTGTACGGCTTCTCGGACGGCCCGCACCCCAACGCGAGGGCCGCCGGGGCGAGGGCGACGAGCAGGACGAACGGTCGTGGCATGGGTGTTGGCCCGGGGAGGTAGATGGTGGGTGTCCGTGCGACCGGGAAGGATTCGGGGGCCACTAGTTCGCACCGGGCCCCAGTACCGTGCCGTCGGCCTGGGCCAGCAGCTGGCGCCACGTCGGCAGGTCGATCGTGTTCCTCACGAACCGCACCGAGCCGTCGCCGAGGGCGACCTGCACGCCGCCCGTGTGCTTGCTGCGGGCGGTCTGGTACGCCCGGGACCCGCCCGCGGCGCAGCGCAGGTTCCGGTCCGCGTTGTCGGCCGAGCAGAACCCGGGCTGGTCGCGGTTGTTGTTGTCGAGGGCGTTGGCGTTCGGCGTCAGGAGGAGGCGCGGGCTGTTGTACGACGGGGCCCCGCCGCAGATGTAGGCGCCCGGGGGGTAGGCCCACGCGCCGCGGACGTCGCCGGCCTGCTCGCCGGCGATGAGTTCGGCCAGGAAGGCGGTGTTGGACGTGCCGTCCGTGACGTCGGCAAACTTGGCCCCGTAGCCGATGTTGTCCTGGCGGTACGGCGTCGGCGCCGGGGCGGAGGGGTCTCCCATGCTGAACGGCCCGCGCTCCGCGCTGAGGTTGTAGTCGGTCGTGGAGAAGGCGTTCCCGGCGCCGCAGTTGACCGCGTAGTTGCCGCGGGCGAACAACACGCCGCTGCAGTTGAAGGGCGGCTTGCTGCTGCCGTCGCTGGGGCACTGGAACACGGAGACGGTCGCGCCCACGACGGCCGGGTTGACCCCGTCGCGCGACCGCATCTGGGTGTAGTCGTACCCCTTGAACAGGGGCTCTTGCTCGATGAAGGGGAGGATCGCGATCCCCCACGACGGCCCCCAACTCGTGCTGTCGGACGCGGCGTTGTTGTTGCCGTCCCGGTTGTGGGCCCCGGGCGACGGGAGGCGGCCGCGCGAGTCGTGGTAGCCGTGCATGGCCAGGGCGAACTGCTTCATGTTGCTGGCGCACTTGATGCGCGCGGCCGCCTCGCGGACCTTCTGGACCGCAGGCAGCAGGAGGCCGATCAGGATGGCGATGATGGCGATCACCACGAGCAACTCGATCAGGGTGAAAGCCGACTGCCGGTAGCGGGAACCGGGCCTGGGAGAGCTCCGATCGCGGGTCAGGAGGCGGGAGAGGGGCGCGGGGCACGGCCCGCAGTGCGCACACGCCCACGAACGGCCGGGTGTGAAGAAGCGGTGTAGGTCTTCACGAAATCTACACGACATCTTCAACACAATCACGGGCCGGTGCAACAACAACCTGATGAAAATGCCGCATCTTGCCCGAATCGGCGCGAAGGCGGACGGGATGAGTGACTCCGAGCGGTCGCGAGCCGCGCAAGATCGACAATGCTGGGACTGAGCAGCCTGGCGGGCGGTCCGATCCGACTTCATCGCCCCACGTTCGTTGCAGTCAACCCGACAAATCACCAGACGTGAGAGGTCACGGTAAACCCGCGCGGACACAGCGGGCCTCAAGTTGTTCGAGTCGGAATCACTCTGCCGACGAATGGCTTGTTCGCGCCATCGATACTCCTAAACGTCAGTGTTGCGTTTCCGGTCTCTCGACGGTTCAGCTATTTTAACTCAACTACCTCGACGACGGGTGACCAGAGCTTTCCGGTCCACGCGTCGAGGGTCCAGCCGGCCCCCTTCGTCGTTATCCCGGTCTTGGGGTCGAAGTGCCGCTCGAAACCGTCGCCTCGGTCCGTCGGTGTGTGCTCGAGTTGAGCCCACAGCGACGGGTCGCCGGACTTCGGATACCGGCCGAACCCCCCTCGCAGGCTGGTGATGCCGCGCTCTAGATGGCCACTCACCGCTTTCCCGTCGGGCGAGATCGCGTACATGCTCTTCTGTTTGGGTGGCTCCTTGTGATAGCTCGCGCCGCCCCACCCCGTATGGCAGGTGGCCACCCCGCCCTTGGAATCGAGATACCAGAAGTGGAGCAGCGCCGCGTTCTCGCCCCCCCCAGGTTTGAGAATGGTGAACGGGCGACGGGGGCCATCGTAGTCGATCGACCAGGTCGCTCGAATCAACGGTTCTATGCGCCCATCGTCAACCCACTTGGCGGTGATCGTAAGCAGCGCGCCGGTCTGCCGCTTGTGGAGTTGGTTCCGCTCCTGAAACACCTTAGCCAGGGCAGCTGGCACCTCGCGCGGCGCATCAGCGGCCTTCGCCTCGGGCGCAGGTGCGGGCGGTTGCTCGGGCTGCGGCTCGGGCTCCGGCGGCCGCTCGCAGCCGAACGCGATCAGCATCGCACATCCCATTGCCGCAGCAGCGAACACCTTCATGATCGACCCCAGGAGCGGGCGAGTTCGTCAGTCACAGTGTGCGTCATGGTAACTGTTCCGAGTCGCCTGTCACTCTCTCACTTGATCGCAACTGCGACAACAGGCGACCAGAGTTTGTCGGTTCAACAGCGGGCCGACCCGTGATAGTTCCGTCCCAATTTCCTTGACTTCGCCAGACCGGAGTTTACGGTACATCCGTACACTTTATCGCCCGCCCGTCCCCGGGGGCTGCCATGTCCCACATCCCCGACGAGTTCCTGTCGCGCACCGCCGACATGCGGGCCGCCGGTACGTCCTGGGAGGCCACCGCCGGCCGCCTTGGGTTCGACGCCGACGAGCTCCAGCAGCACACCCGCGACGCCGGGCCGGACTACCGCAAGCTCCTCCGCGACGCCCGCCAGAGCATCGTGGACGAGGGGTTCCACGAGGCCATGTTCACCCTGCGCAAACTCCTCCGCACCGGCGACGACAAGGACGCCGCCAAGGCCGCCGACGCCCTCGCCCGCATCTGGATGACCACCCGTCGCCACCGCCGCCGGGTCGCCGCCGCCGGTCGCAAGGAGCCCCCGGCGCCGCCCCCGGTCGACGCCGCGCTCCGCAAGGAGGTCGAGGAGTACTTGGAATTCCAGAAGATGTGTGACTCACACGAGGGGCTGGCCCGCATCTGCGAGCAGCAGGCCAACGACGTGTTCGTCAAGAAGTTCGGCTTCCACCCGGACGAGCCGCCGGAGCAGCTGCGCGACCTCGTGCCGGACATGGGCAAGGACTGGAGCGACCTCCACTCATGGTACCCCGACACCGTCCCGCCGCGGGCGGATGAGCAACACCAGAACGACGGACAGAACGGCAGTTCCAGCGAACGCCCCGAAGATCAGGTTCAGCGGCGTCTGGGCGTCGCGGAGGGCGCCGAAGCCCCAGTCGGCGAAGCCGCCGCAGCTGATGCTCACCAGGTTCATGACGCCGTAGCCGGTCGCCCGCAGCTCGGGCCGCACGATCTGGGACAGGATCGGCATGTTGTTGCCGTCGAACACGCCCCAGCCGAGGCCGAACAGCATCAGGAAGGCGACCGCGACGGCGAGCGTGGGAGCGTTGCCGATGCCGAACGAGGCGGGGACGAGGAGGGCGATGCCGGCGGCGCTGACGGCGGTTCGGCCCCGCGGCGTCCGCCGCGCGGCCCGGTCGGCGGCCCACCCGCCGAGGAACGCTCCGCCGAAGGCCGCCACGTTGACGTACAGCGTGGCGCTGACGCCGGCCGTCCCCTGGCCGAGGGCGAAGCGGTCCTTGAGGATGGCAGGCATCCAGTCGCGCACGACCCACGCGGCGATGGCCGGCAGCGTGAACACGAGCACGAGCAGCAGGAACGACGGGTTCCGCAGCAGTTCGAGGGCCGCGATACCGGGGCCGGGGCGGGGGTCGTCGGAGTGGGTTCGCGGGGCGTCTTTCAGCAGCAGCAGCAGGGGCAGGGCGTAGGCGATGCCGACGAGGCCGAGGGCCGCGAAGGTGGCGCGCCAGCCGAGTTCGGGGGCGTCCGCGGCGTGGCCGCCGAAGCCGCCGAGGATGAGGCCGCAGTAGATGGCGGTCTGGTGGACGCCGACGGCCCGGCTGCGGGTGCGGCCGGTGTGGTAGTCGGCGATGAGGGCGAGCGCGGCTGGGATGTAGAACGCCTCACTGATGCCCATAAAGGTGCGCGTCCACAGCAGCTCCTGATAGGTGTGAACGTGACCCGTCCAGAACGTGACCGCCGACCAGGCGAACAGGCTGCTGGCGATCACGATTCGGCGGCTGAAGCGGTCCGCGAGGTAGCCGCCGAACGGGCTGAGGACGGCGTAGACCCACTTGAACTGGCCGAGCATGTAGCCCCAGTTGGCGTCGTTCATCACGTCCGGGACGTCGCCCATGACGGAGAACTTCATCGCCGCGAGGAGCTGCCGGTCGAGGTAGTTGAGGAGGGCGACCGGCCACAGAAGGGCGACGGCGAGCCAGGCGGTGCGGAGCGTCATGCGGGAAGTATGACTGCTCCGCGCCGCGCTGAACAGCGGCTAGTTCCGCGGGAACTCGGGCGGCAGCAGGACGGGGACCGGCCGCTCCGGGTTCACGCGAGGGGCGGCAGCGGGTTCACGCTCGGGGGCGGTGCCGCGGGCGGCGCGGACCGGCGGTTCGAGCAGCGGCACGACCGGCGGGGCCGAGCTGCGGACGGCGACGGCCTCCGGCTGGCGGGCGGTCGGGGTGCCGGGCGCCCGGTCGCCGCGGGCCGCGACGCGGGCCGGCGGGTTCTTCAGCGCGTCGAGCCACTGCTGTTCGAGGGCGTCGAGGCCGTTCACTCCGTACACCTGGCGGGCGGCCTGGTTCCAGCTGTCGGCGGTCCCGTGGTTGCGGGTGTCGCCGCCCTGCATCCCGATGGAGAGGAACTGGAGGAGCCGCTGCCGGCCGCCCACGCCGCTGCCGCCGCGATCGACCAGGTAAGCACTAACGGAGTAGCCCTGGGCGTAGAGGACGATCATGTCGCGCGGGTATTCGGCCATGCGGAACAGGACCGACAGCCGGATGCCGCGGCCGGCGTTCAGCAGCTCGCGGCAGCGGACGTCGTGGTTGTACCGCTCCTCGTCGTTCTCGCTGAGGACGCTGCCGCCCTCGTCGGCCCAGCGGGGCACCGGCCGGCCGAAGTGGTGGGCCAGCACCGTGTGCGTGATCTCGTGCGGCAGCACGCTGTCGAGCAGTTGGCGGGCGGGGCCGTGAATCTCCATGTGCTGCGAGGTCACAACGCCACGGCCGCTGTCGCCGCCGAAGGTGAAGGTGGTCGCCCCGCCGGCGCCGCCCGCGGTGATCTTCACCTCCAGGGGGCAGCGGCGGCTCCAGTTGGGCATTTCCTGCCCGAGCCACTGCAGCGCCTTCTCTTTGCGGTAGTGCTCGGCCATGTCGCCGAACTGTCGGGCAAGCGCTTCGGTCGGCGCCGTCGTGCTGAAGTTCGCGGTCTGGTACGAAGCGGCGGACGCCCGGCCGGCGGAGGCGAGGGCGACGACGAGCGCGTACAGCGGAAGCCGACGAAGCGTCATTCCCTTGACCCTCGTTTGGGACTGGGACGCCATTTGGGCCGTGAGGCCGGGCGCGTACCTGCGCGGCGTCTGAAGGGTACATGGCAACGGCGGTGCCGCGAATCGGAAGCGAGTCTCTCGACGCGGAATGTGGGCCCGCAAGGTCCGTCGCTGACGGCAGTTCGGGATTCGACCGGCTCTACGGGTTGGGCAACCCGCCGCGCCGGGCGGTGTAACTTCTACAGTCCGAAGCCGGCGTCGGTTTCTTGTAACTCTTACAGGGGCGAACGTGAGACGAAATCCCCGAGGACGGAACCAACATCCCGATGGTGGAGATTCGGCACACGTGCCCGTTTCCAGCGCGAATCGTGTGGCGTTTTCGGGCACCCACTGCTACACTTCCTCTGTCAGAGCTCGGAATGGCTCGAATCCCAGGCTTCCTCTCCCGGAAGCGATCGGTCGATGCCCAAAAACGAGCATGTTGCGCCGCTACTGCCCGAGATCGTGGGCACTGCGACCGCCATGCAGGACGTATACCGTCTGGTGCGGCTCGCCGCGCCGCGCACGACCACCGTCCTGCTCGTCGGCGAGACCGGCACCGGCAAGGAGGTCATCGCCAAGGCCGTTCACAAGCTCAGCCGCCGCGCCGACGGGCCGTTCATCCGCGTTAACTGCGGCGCACTCCACGAGAACCTCCTCGAGAGCGAACTGTTCGGCCACGTGAAGGGCTCGTTCACCGGGGCCGTAGCCGACAAGGTGGGTCGCTTCGAAGCCGCCCACGGCGGAACGATCTTCCTCGACGAGATCAACAGCACCTCGCCCAAACTCCAGGTCAAGCTCCTGCGGGTGCTCCAGGAACGCGAGTTCGAGCGCGTCGGCGAGAGCAAGACGATCCGCGTGGACGTCCGCGTCATCGCTGCCACGAACGCCTCCCTCGAAGAACTGGTCGAGAGCGGCGAGTTCCGCGAGGACCTGTACTACCGGCTGAACGTCATCCCGGTCGTGCTCCCGCCGCTGCGCGAGCGGCGCGACGACATCGCCCCGCTGGCCCAATTCTTCCTCCGCCGGTACGCCGACACGCACAAGGTGCCGGTTCCGGAACTCACGCCGCCGGCGGTGGACGCGCTCCGGATTCACGACTGGCCGGGCAACGTCCGCGAGCTGGAAAACACCCTCGAACGGCTCATCGTGCTGGCCGACGGCGGGCCGATCACCCCGGAGCACGTTCGCCTGGGGCGGCCGCGCTACACGCTTCGTGCGGCCCGCGGCCCCGCCGCGACGCCCGCCGGGCTCGACGTGAACACCCAGATTCGCCACCTCGTCCGCGCCGGCGTGCAGACGCCGCTGCCCGGCGGGCTGAAGGGGCTCCACCCGTTCCTCGTGGACGGCCTCGAACGCGAACTCATCGAGGAAGTGATGCGGCAGTGCGGCGACGTGCAGATCAAGGCCGCCGACCGCCTCGGCATCAACCGCAACACGCTCCACAAGAAGCTCGAACAGTACCGCGCCGACGACGCCCGCGCGGCCTCGACCCTCACGGCGGCGGAACCGAACGCCAACGGCACGCCCGAACCGGCCGCCGAATCCGCGTAGCCCGCCCGCCACGTCCGGCGTAGCCTGTCGGGGGACATTTCGCCCCGGGAGATTCGCCATGATTCGCCCCCTTCTCGCGTGTTCCCTCGTCGTCGCGGTCGCCGGTTTGCTCGCCCTCCGGGCCGACGACTGGCCGCAGTGGCGCGGGCCGGCCCGCACCGGCGTCTCGCAGGAAACCGCCCTCCTGAAGGAGTGGCCAAAGGACGGCCCGCCCCTCCGCTGGAAGCGGACCGACATCGGCCCCGGCTACTCGTCCCCGGCCGTGGTCGGTGGCAAGGTGTTCATCCAGACCACCGCCGGCAACGAGGAGTTCGCCCTGGCGCTCGACGAGAAGACCGGCAAAGACCTGTGGAAGACGCCGATCGGCACCGTCGGAAAGAACATCGGCCCCGACTACCCCGGCTCGCGGGCCACGCCGACCGTGGACGGCGACCGCCTCTACTGCCTGTCGAGCGCCGGCCAACTCGTGTGCCTCGGCACCGACGGCAAGGCCCGCTGGCAGAAGGACTTCGTAAAGGAGTTCGGCGGTAAGGTCGGCCGGCCGACGCAGAGCTGGGCCTACAGCGAGTCGGTCCTGATCGACGGCGACCGCGTCGTCTGCACCCCCGGCGGGGCGAAGGCCACGGTCGTCGCCCTGAACAAACTCACCGGTGCAACCCTGTGGGAGTCCGCCGTGCCCGGCGGCGACGCGGCCGAGTACGCCTCGGTCATGGCGCTGGAGGTGGACGGGGCCAAGCAGTACGTCCAGTTCGTGGAGAAGGGCGTGATCGGCGTCGACGCGGCGACCGGCAAGTTCCTGTGGCGGTACGAGAAGACCATCGACCCGGGGGCGAACATCATCACGCCCGTGATTCAGGGGAACAAGGTGTTCACGGCCGGCAGCCGAACCGGCGGCGGGCTGGTCGAACTGACCGCGGCCAGCGGCGGTGTGACCGCGAAGCAGGTTTTCTTCGACAAGCAAATCTCGCCGAGCATCGGCGGTGCGGTGCTGGTAGACGGTCACCTGTACGGGACCAGCGGCCAGGCGCTGTTCTGCGCCGAGTTCGCGACCGGCAAGGTGAAGTGGACGGAGCGTGCCGTCGGGGCCGCGAGCCTGTGCGCGGCCGACGGCCGGTTGTACGTCCGCGGCCACGCCGGCGACGTGGCGCTGGTGGAGCCGAGTCCGGCGGAGTACCGCGAGCGTGGCCGGTTCAAGCAGCCCGACCACGGCAAGACGCTGGCCTGGCCGCACCCGGTCGTGGCTAACGGCGGCTTCTACCTCCGCGACATGGCCGTCCTGCTGTGCTACGACGTGCGGGCGAAGTGATGCCGTTGATGTGTACGGCTGTACTGTAAACTCCCGTTTGGCGTTGTCAAGGAAGTACACACGGATTCTTCGTCCCGGTCGAAGGCTCGACCCGACCTACTGGTCCGTCAATCGATGGATGTCGGGCTTCGCCCGATCGACACCCATCGAGTCGTTAGGCCAGGGGCGAGCCCCGTCGGGGTTTGGACACCCGACGGGGCTCGCGCCCCGGCCTAACGACTCGTCGGTCCGCTCGTGGCCGAAGCCCGACATCCATCGATTGACGGACCACTGCCAACGCCCCGAGTCATTACGTCTCATGCGCTTGCTGCTGTCCAGCGACCTGCACGCCGACCGGGCCGCCGCCGTCAGACTCGCCCGAACTGCGGTGGATGCCGACCTACTCGTCGGCGCCGGCGACTTCACCAACATCCGCGATGCCACCGCGCTCCCCGTCTGCCTTGATGTCCTCCGCGACACGGGCAAGCCAGCCGTGCTCGTGCCGGGGAACAACGAGTCGGCCGAGGAACTCACCGCGGCGTGTCGCGGGTGGGACGGCTGCCACGTCCTCCACGGCACGGATGTTGTCGTGAACGGTGTCACGTTCTACGGCGTCGGCGGTGGCATCCCGGTCACGCCGTTCGGAAGCTGGAGTTATGACTTCGACGAACGCCAAGGCGCGGCCCTGCTCGCGGCCGCGCCGCCTGGGTGCGTACTCGTCGTTCACTCGCCGCCGAAGGGGGTCGTGGACGTGTCGAGTCGCGGCGGCAGCATCGGCAGTATTGCGATCCGCGACGCGGTGTTACGGGTTCGGCCGCGGCTCGTGGTATGCGGGCACGTCCACGGTAGCAGCGGCACCACTGGCCAGTTGGCCGGCGTGCCCGTCGTCAACGCCGGCCCCCGCGGCGTGACGTGGGAACTCATTTGAGCGGTCACTCCGGCGCCGCCGTCAGCCGCGTCACGCGGTCGGCCAGTGCCCGCAGGTCGGCGCGTTCGCCGGCTTTTGGGTACGGGAACGGGATGACCCACCACCCCTCCGTGAACGACGCCGACTCGCCCGGCCGCAGCCGCTCGCGCGGGCCGATTGGCTCCAGCTCGATCCGCGGCCCGGTCGGGTACCACACCGAAAGCGTCAGACCCGCGGCCTCGTTGTAGACGCGGTCCGGGAACGTCGGGTAGCGCTTGACGAACGCCACGTCGTTCGGCATCAGGTACGCCAGCCAGCCGGCGTACGTGTCGAACCCGAGCTTCGGCTTCCGCGGCGGGGCCAGGATTTCCAGGAAGCCGTCGCGCTCG
Source organism: Gemmataceae bacterium (assembly GCA_046350095.1). GTDB lineage: Bacteria > Planctomycetota > Planctomycetia > Gemmatales > Gemmataceae > Urbifossiella. The sequence goes on along the minus strand of JAXMBA010000002.1, from coordinate 2,072,172 downwards.
CGGATGTTGGGGTCGGTGTTGCGGACGTTGATCGTCGCCCCCTCCTCGTACATCGCGTACCGCGACGGGAAGCGGCTCGGCCGGTCGCCCAGCGGGATCACGCAGATGCCGCCGCCGGGCGAGAACGACCGGCCCCAGTGGCACACCTCGCGGAGCTCCCGGCCGACGTTCGTCATCGTCTGCTTGCAGTTCAGGCCGACGAGTGCGCCGCGCGGCACCAGCCGGAATTCGCGAATCAGTTGGATGCCGGCGGGGTCGTCGCGCGGGCTCGTCAGCCGCACGGCGTTGTCCGTCGTCACCTCCGCGGACCAGTCGCCGCCCCACGTCTTCGGGTGCGCGGGTACGGTCAGCTCGGGGCCGAAGTCGAACCGGCCGGCGCTCGACGGCGACGGCCGGCCCGGCTTCCAGTTCTTCTCGGCGGGGTCGAGCCACAGGGATTCTGCGGTGCCCGCGGTGAACGACAGCACCCGACCGCCGGCCTCCGGGGCGACGACGGCCCGGCCGCTGCCAAGCGTCAGTTCGACGGCTTTCTCGTACCCGTGGAAGGGCGTTTGGCGGGCCGTCGGCTCCTGGGCCGCGGCCGTGGCGGCGGCCAGCAGCAGGGCGGCGAGGGTGCGGGCGGGCATGAATCGGCTCCGGGGAGGGTGCGGTTCCGCGAATCGGGCCACGGTCTGGTCTACTCAAACCCCCGAGAATGCGGTAGAATACACGCCCCGCCCCTACCCACGGAGTGATCGATGGCGTTGTCCCGGCTAGCGAAGAAGTTGCGAGAACTCGAGCCCGACCAGAATTCCGACGCGAACTCGTCCAAGAAAAACAAGAAGAACAAGAAGGCTCCCGCGGGCCACGGCCCGGCCCCCACCCCCGCACCCGCCGCCCAGGTCGTGGTCGCCCCGGCCGCGCCGCCGGAGCCGGTGGCCCCGCCGGAGCCGCCCAAGCCCGGGAAGCGGCAGCAGGAGAAGGTGAAGCGGCCGAAGTTCGTGTACGTTCCGGAGAAGACGGAGCGGAAGCCGCTGCCCGAGAAGAAGACCGTGCAGGCGCCGCCGGTCACCAAGCTGGCCGCCCGGCTGCTGACGCAGAAGCTGGCCCTCCCGCCCGACGAGGAGCCGGCCCGCGGCCCCACCCTCCCGGGGTTCGGCCGTCTGTAAGCCGACCGCGAGATTCCACGCGTACCGGGGGCCAACGCCCCCGGTTTTTTCATTCACCCACCGCCCAGCACCGCTCGCGCGTCAGCCACGTCGCGGGTCAGCTGCGCGACCAGTTCCGCCGCGCCGGCGAACGGCCGCGTGTCCCGCAGTTTCGCCACGAACTCGACCGGCAGGGCCGACCCGTACAGGTCGCCGGTGAAGCCGATGAGGTGCACCTCGACCTTCCGCGCGTCGTCGCCGAACGTCGGGTTCGGGCCGACGTTTGCCGCGGCCGGCCACGCCACGCCGTTCACCACGGCTCGGACCGCAAACACGCCGTTTCCCGGCAGCAGGGTTGGAACGTCCCCGAGGTTCGCGGTCGGGAAGCCGATCGTGCGGCCGCGGCGCGCGCCGCCCACCACTACACCCGTCACGCGGTACGGCCGGCCGAGGAGCGCCGCCGCCGCCCCGACGTTTCCCGTCAGCAGCGCCGCCCGCACCCGGCTGCTCGACACCGGCCCGTCCGCGTCGGTCAGCGGCGGTACCTCCTCGAAGCCAACGCCTGCGGCCACGCACAGGTCGCGCAGCAGCGTCGTGTCGCCGGCCCGGCCGCGGCCGAAGCGGAAGTCGTACCCCTCGACGACGGCCTTCGCGCCGAACTGGCGGAGGAGCACGTCGCGCACGAACGCCGCCGGCGGCAGCGCCAACAACTCCCGGTCGGGTCGGTACACGACGACGCGGTCGGCCCCGGCGGCGCGCAACAGTTCGGCCCGGTCGGCGGTCGTGGTGAGCGGCCGCCGCGGCGGGGCGTCCGGCACGAGCACCGAGTACGGCGGCGGGTCGAAGGTGACGGCGACGGCTGGGCCGCCGAGCCGCGTCGCCCCCCGGGCGGCGGCGGCGACGAGCGCCTGGTGCCCGCGGTGGACGCCGTCGAAGTTGCCGACGGTAACCGCCCCGCCCGCGAACCCCGGCGGGGCGGCGGCTGTCCGGTCGAGCGTGGCGGTGGTCATCGGGCTATTGTGGGCGACGGGTCGAACCCGGCCAGCGCCCTACCCGGAGCCGCCGCCGCGGGTAGGTTGAGAACGGGTCTGACGGCCGGCGGGACGGCCGCCCCGCGAGGGGAGGAAAGTCCGGGCTCCACAGGGCGCGGTGGTGGGTAACGCCCACCCCCGGTAACGGCTTCGGGACCGGCCCGGGCCGCCAGCGGGCGGGACAGTGCAACAGAAAGATACCGCCCACGCAGATTGATGATTTGGTGATCGGTGATTGATGAATGACGAACCGGGTTGCCGGCTGCAACCATTCATCAATCACCGATCACCAAATCATCAATCTGCGTGGGTAAGGGTGAAATGGTGCGGGGCGAAAGCCCTTAATGTAAGAGCGCACCAGCGGCCGGGTGACCGGCCGGCTCGGCAAACCCCACCGGGAGCAAGGCCAAGCAGGGGACAGGACCGGCCCGGTCCGTTACGATCCCCGGGTAGGCTGCTCGACCCCACGGGCGACCGTGGGGCTAGATAAATGGCCGTCGCCGCCGCGGTCGCAAGGCCGCGGCGGGACAGAACCCGGCTTACACGCCGGCCGGCAGACCCTCCGGTTTCGAACAGGCGGGAGGGGGGAGGCGGGAGTGAGGAGGAAGACCCAGATAGGCTTCATCCTCACTCCCGCCTCCCCCCTCCCGCCTGAATTCGCACGTCACACTCGCCGACCGCCAGGTCGTCCCACACCGTCGGGCCGAACCCGTCGTCGTCGGGGTCCAGGATTGGCAACTCCAGGATGCCCGTCACGCGGTACGTCCCCGGCCGCGGAAACGTGAACCACTTCGTCACGTCCACCTCCGTGCGGAACGACTCGCCCGGCCGCAGTACCTGCACCCCCATCAGGCCGCCGAAGTTGGTCGCGTCGCCGGTGTCGGGCAGCGCCTTGCCGTCCTGCCCCTCCTGGGCGACGAAGCGGAACTGGTTGTTCCGCGGGCCGCGCTGCTTGCCGCCGAACGTGAACCGGAGGGGCTCGGTCCCGGTGTTCTTCAGCGCCAGCTTCAGCACCACCGCCTCGCCGGCCTTGAACGTCGGCTTGTCCGGCGTCCAGCGTACCTCGTAGCGGTGGCCGGGGTGCTTCCGCACTTCCGGCGTGATGCGGTATTTCGCCCCTACGGTGCGGGCCGCGCTCGTCGTCCACACGTTCGCACCGGTGTAGGTCACCCCGTCCGCCCCAAGGGTTCCGGTGCCGAGGTGGATCACGACGCCGTCCACGACGAGAGCCACCTGGCCCGCCGTCGGGTCTTTCAGCACCGGCCCGAGGCCCGTCAACGTCAGGTGGTAGCGGCGGTTGTCGTTCGACTGCGACTTCAACGCCGTCGCCTTGCCGATCGACGGCGACAGCCGCTTGCCGAGCACCGCGGGGGCGCCGTCGGTCAGCGTCACCGGGCGACCCGGGCCGTCGAACCGAAGCTGGTAGACGCCGTCTTCGAGGGGCGGCTCAGCCGGCTGCCGCGCGTCGGCGGTCACGGCGATCGCGGCGACGACCGCGGCCAGGGTGCAACGGGGCATCGGGGCGGCTCCTGGGGCGACGCCCGCATGGTGACCGCCCAGCCTCGCCGCGTCCAGAGGCGTTCGGGGTTGTTGCGCCGGGGTGACACGCGGCCCACGCCGGCCCGCGGTCGCTACCCTGACGACTCCAGCATCCGCAGCAGGCCCGACAGCGGCACCTCGGCGCGCTCGGGGCTCGTCGCCAATTCCGCGTCCAACTCGTGCAGCGCCTTCTCCAGCACCAGCGCCTCCAGCAGCGCCCGCCGGCCGGCGTCGTCTCGCGGCAGCAGCCCCGTCGCGCCGACCACGTCCAGGTAAGCGGCCACGAACTCCCGCGACACGCGCCGCTGCCAGGCGTCCGCCCAGGGCATGAGCGTCGCCACGTCCTCCGGGCGGATCACGCCTTGCGCCCGACCGCGGCGGCCGTCGAGCCCGAACAGCACCGACCGGCAGGCGAAGTCGAACGAGCGGATCATGGACGCGATGTCGCGCAGCGGCGACCGCTTCACCCGCCGCTCCTCCACGGAGCGGGCGGCCTCCCCGTCGAAGTCGGTGACCACGAAGTCGCGGCCGGTGTGGAGCAGCCGGCCGAGGTGGTAGTCGCCGTGGACGCGGATGCGCGAGCCGCCCAGGTCGGTGGTCAGCACGACGCGGAAGCGGTCGCTCAGCTCGTTCTCGCGGGCCAACAACTCGGCCGCGCCGGGAACCCGGTCGGCGACCGCGCGGAGGGAGCGGAGCACCTTGCCGGCGGTGTTCCGCATCGTCTGGTACACGGACCGCTGGTACAGCTTGCCGAACGGCTCCGGGGCGAACGCCGGACCGCCGGCCGGGTCGGCCAGCGCCAGGTGCATCTCGCCGGTGCGGCGGCCGAGGAGGCGGGCCGTGTCGACGAAGCCGTGGGCCAGTTCCTCCCAGCCGGTCGCTTCGGCGTGTTCGGGCCCGGGCGTCGGGCCGATGAGCGGCTCGTGTTGCGGCGGCTGCGGCGGGGCTTCCTTCGACAGCGCGGCCACGCGCTCGAAGTAGCGGCTGAGTTCGTCCAGGGCGTACTGCCACGCCGACCCCTGGTGCGGGACGTGCCGGTAGAGCACGCCGAGCGTCGCCGGTTGGCTGCCGCGGCGGCGGTACTCGACGGACCCGGCAACGGGGGCGAACGCCGTGAAGCCGGGCCGCCCGGCCAGCATTTTCCCGACCTCCACGGCGGGGGCAACACCGTCGTCCACGCGGCGGTAGGACTTGAAGACGTACTGGTCGCCGAAGATCGCGGTGAGCGTGTGCCGGCCGGTCCGTCGGACACTGATCGGCAAGGCGTCGGCCGCGTCCAGCTCGGCCGCGGACAGCGGCGGCTCCGTCGGCTCGAACACGACCTCGCCCTCCGGCAGCGGGCGCGCCCGCCGGCCGAGGACGGCCCGCAGCACGGCGCGGGCGCACGCCGGCACCGCCAGCGCGTCCACGAACACGCCGGGCTCCGGGCCCCGCACGCGCGCCAGCCCGACCTCCGCGACGGGGGCGGTGAGGTCACCCAGTTGCTCGTCCGGTACGAACGCCAGCGACAGCGACAGGAGTTCGGGCACGCCCGCGCGGTACTCGACCGTCAGGAGCAGGAACCACACCGGCAACTCGCGGCCGACCGGGACGGCGGCTTTGACGTGGGCCGCGGTCACGACCGGGTGCCCGGCGATGCCGCGGCGGGTGAGGTAGTCCGGCAGCACCGCTTCGAAGTCGTCGAGGCCGCTGGGGTCGAACCGGTCCGACAGCGGCGACTCGCCCGGCAGCGCCGGCAGTTCCAGCACCGGGTGTGCGTCGGTCACGACGTGCGGCTCGGTGTGCGGCAGCGAGAGCCAGTAGAAGGCGTGCGGCCCGAGCGTCAGCAGGTACGGCAGCTCGCCGATCCGCGGGAACGCCGTGCGGCCGAATACTTCCTCCGGAACGACGCCCTGGAACTCGCGCAGGTCCAGTTCGGCGAACTGCACGAACCGCGACAGGTTGGCGACGACCAGCAGCCGCTCGTCGCGGTACTCCCGGAGGAAGGCCAGCACCTTCGAGTTGGCGGGCCGCAGGAAGCGGATGGTGCCGCGGCCGAAGGCCTGGAACCGCTTCCGCAGTGCGATCAGCCGCTTCGTCCACCACAGCAGCGAGCTCGGGTTGTTCTGCTGCGTCTCGACGTTCACGGCCTCGTAGTGGTACTCGGCGTCGATGACGACCGGCAGGTACAGCTTCTGCGGGTTGGCCCGGCTGAACCCGGCGTTGCGGTCGCCGCTCCACTGCATCGGCGTCCGCACCCCGTTGCGGTCGCCGAGGTAGATGTTGTCGCCCATGCCGATCTCGTCGCCGTAGTAGACGACCGGCGTGCCCGGCAGGCTGAACAGCAGGGCGTTCATCAGCTCGATGCGGCGGCGGTCGTTCTTCAGGAGCGGGGCGAGGCGGCGGCGGATGCCCAGGTTGATGCGGGCGGTGCGGTCCTCGGCGTAGGCGCGGTACATGTAGTCGCGCTCCTCGTCGGTCACCATCTCCAGCGTGAGTTCGTCGTGGTTGCGGAGGAACGTACACCACTGGCAGTTGTCCGGGATCGGCGGCGTCTGTTCGAGGATGTCGAGGATCGGAAACCGGTCCTCCTGGTGGAGCGCCATGTACAGCCGCGGCATGACGGGGAAGTGGAACGCCATGTGGCACTCGTCGCCGTCGCCGAAGTACGGCAGCACGTCCTCGGGCCACTGGTTCGCTTCCGCCAGGAACATGCGGCCCGCGTACTTCTCGTCCATGCGGCGGCGCAGCGCCTTGAGGAAGACGTGCCCCTCCGGCAGGTTCTCGCAGTTGGTGCCCTCGCGCTCGTAGAGGTAGGGGATGGCGTCGAGGCGCATGCCGTCCACGCCCATGTCGAGCCAGAAGTCCATGAGCGGGAACAGGGCGTCCCACACGGCCGGGTTGTCGAAGTTCAGGTCCGGCTGGTGGTGGTAGAAGCGGTGCCAGTAGTACTGCCCGGCGACCGGGTCGAGGGTCCAGTTCGACGGCTCGAAGTCCTTGAAGATGATGCGGGCGTCGGCGTACCGCGTGGGGTCGTCGCCCCAGACGTAGAAGTCGCGCTCCGGGCTCCCCTTCGGCGCACGCCGGGCGCGCTGGAACCACGGGTGCTGGTCGGACGTGTGGTTGATGACCAGTTCGGTGATGACCTTGATGCCGCGCTTCTTGGCCTCGGAGAGGAACTCCTGGAAGTCGGCGAGCGTGCCGTACTGCGGGTGGATGTTGGTGTAGTCGGCGATGTCGTAGCCGTCGTCGCGGAGGGGCGACGGGTAGAAGGGCATCACCCACACGGCGGTGACTCCGAGGTCCTCGATGTAGTCGAGCTTGCGGGCGAGGCCGCGGAAGTCGCCGTACCCGTCGCCGTCGCTGTCGTGGAAGGCCCGGACGTGGACCTGGTAGATGACCGCGTCCTTGTACCAGAGCGGGTCCGTATCGGGCATGGCGGGGGCGGCTCGCGCGGGGAATGACGTGACGGCCCGCGATGCGAACAGCGTGCCGACTCACACCACCCCGCCCGACTGCCCGGCCCGGGGTGGCAATGCGAAACGCCCGGGGGGCGAACCCCCCGGGCGTCGTCATTCTACCGGCGACCGCTCGATCTCACCAGAAGCGGACGCGCCAGTAGTCGTGCGGGGCGGAGTTGCGGCCGAGGTACCAGTGGCCGTCCTCCCACTCCAGCGTCACCTTCCGCCAGCCGAGCGGCACCTTCGGGAACGGGTAGTACGGCCCGATGTACGGGAAGGCGTTGTACGGGTACGCCTCCGGGTAGCCGACCCGGCTCACGTTGTTGTGCGGGGCGTACGTCGGCCAGGCGTACGGCGGCAGCGGCGGGGCCTGCAGGTCCGGGGTGATCGAGCCCGGCACGCCCAGCGGCACCGGCTCCACGATCGGGTTGAAGCCGCCCAGGTGGGCGGGCGGCACCGGCGGGGCGACCGGCGCGGCGCCCGGGGCCGGGGCCGGGAACTGCACCGGGGTCACGGCGGTGCCGCGGACCACGATGCCGTCCTCGACCAGCGTCACCCCGGGGGTGGCGCGGACGGCGGCGATCACCGCGTCCTTCTGGACGGCGGACACGGCCGTGCCCAGGACGCGGACGGTACCGCCCTGGGTGAGGACCGACAGGTCCGCCCCGCCGACGCTCGGCAGGGCGCCGACCCGCGCCTTGACGGCGTCGGCGAGCGGCTGGTTGGGGTTGGCAGGCTGTGCGCCGGCGGTGCCGGCCGAGATCCCGGCGGCGGCGGCGAGCGAGAACAGGGCACGCACCTTCACGGCGAACCTCCTTGTCACGAGAACGTGCGCGGATTCCGACGCCGCTGTTATCAGCCCGCCGCCCTCCCGAACCGAACCGCCGATCACGCTTCCCCGGCCCGAACCCGCCGCCCGCGCCGCTCCCGCCGGCACCACCCCACCCGGCCCACCGACCGGCACATCCGGCCCTCACGCCGGCCCGGCGCCGCGGTTTCGCTCAAGTCGCGCCGCAAGTGCCGCCGCGGGGCGAACATGCGGGCGACGAAAAAGTGGGGTTGTGCGGCCGGCGGTCTGCTGAGATGATGCCGCGTCCGTCCCACCCCGACATGGAGGTCGTGGTCATGATCGTGACGAATCCCCTAGCGTTCGCGCCGCAATCCCCCGCCATCGACGTGTCCGAGGCCCGCTGGGCGACCGAGGAACTGGCGGCCCTGATCAACCGGCTGGAGGCCGATTCGCCGGTGGCGCTGGTCCTGAAGCACGCCCGCCGCGAGATCGCCAGTCTGACCCAGCAGCAGCAGCCGGCCCGCGTCGTGGGCCCGCTCCGCATCGCGGCGTGATAATCGACGTTTGACGCCGGCCCGACGGCCGGCGACAATGCGGCCCGGCCCCTCTCCGCCGAGGCCCACCTGTCATGTCGTTGCGTCTCGTCTGCATCGCCCTCGTCGTGGCGTCCGCCGGCAGCGCCCGCGCCCAGGAACCGGCCGCACCGCCGAACGTCGTCGTCTTCCTCGCCGACGACCTCGGCTGGGGCGACCTCGGCTGCTACGGTCACCCCGTCATCCGCACCCCGCACCTCGACGCCTTCGCCCGGGAGGGCGTGCGGCTGACGCAGTGCTACTCCGCGTCGGCGGTCTGTTCGCCGTCGCGGTCGGCGATCCTGACCGGCCGCACGCCATACCGCAACGGCGTGTTCACGTGGATTCAGGAGGGGAGCGAGGTCCACCTCCGCACGAGCGAGGTCACCCTGCCGCGGCTCCTGCGGGCGGCCGGGTACGACACCGCGCACGTCGGCAAGTGGCACCTCAACGGCAAGTTCAACGACCCGGCGCAGCCGCAACCGAACGACCACGGCTACGGCTACTGGCTCGGCACGCAGAACAACGCTGCCCCCAGCCACAAGAACCCCACGAATTTCGTCCGCAATGGAAAGGCGGTCGCCCCGCTGGAGGGCTACTCGGCGCCGCTCGTGGTCGGCGAGGCGGTGACGTGGCTGCGGCAGCACCGGAACAAGTCGAAGCCGTTCTTCCTGGCCGTGTGGACGCACGAGCCGCACCTGCCGATCGAGAGCGACCCGCTGTTCCAGTCGCCGTACGCCGGCATCGCCGACCTCGACGTGCGGCAGCACCACGGCAACGTGACGCAGTTGGACCACGCCTTCGGCCGGCTCGTGGCAGCGTTGAAGGACGAGAAGCTCGCCGACACGACCCTGGTGATCTTCACCGCCGACAACGGCCCGGAGGGCGACGGCACGAGGGGCCGCACCCGCGGCTCGACCGGCGGCCTCCGCGGCCGCAAGCGGAGCATGTACGAGGGCGGCATCCGCGTGCCCGGAATCGTGCGCTTCCCGGGCCGCATCCCCGCGGGTCGGACGTCGGACGTACCGGTCGTCGGCTCCGACCTGTTCCCGACCGTCCTCAACCTGGCCGGCGTGCGGCCGCCGGCCGACCTCGTCATCGACGGGGCCGACGTGTTCCCGGTCCTCGCCGGCCGGGCCGAGGCCGTGACCCGCGCCCAGCCGCTCTACTGGCGGCTCGACATGGCCCCGAACAACCTCCACATGGCGCTGCGGCAGGGTGACTGGAAGGTCGTCGCCGCCCGCGATTTCTCGAAGGTCGAGCTGTACAACCTCCGCGACGACCCGAACGAGGCGACCGACCGCAGCGGCACCGAGCGCGACCGGCTGGCGGCGATGACGGCGGCGCTGCGCGAGCACAACACGGCCGTGGAACGCGAGGGGCCGGACTGGTGGCGGCGGCTGAGCCCCAACGGCGGCGGCGTTCCCAAAAAGAAAGGTGATTAGCAAAATTCTAGGGCACAGTTTGGGTCGGAATGGTGGGCCGGATCATGCGGTCGTACAGGAGGTCCATCAGATGTTCCCCGCGGTGGTTGTACCGGAACTCGTACTCGGCCAGGTACAGCGGGAAGTTCCCCGAGTCCACCCCGTGGACGTGCCGGTACAGCCGCTTGGCGAAACTCCAGAACCCCTCGATCCCGTTGATGTGCGCCCGCCCCACGGCGAACGCCTCCTGGTGGTTGACCGGGACGTGCTTGCCGTGCCGCTGGACATCGTTGTAGCTGGTGAACTCGTCGGTGTAGAACACCGACCCCTTGACCGTGGCCGCCTCGATCTTGGCCATCAGGGTCTCCTCTTGCAGTCCGGGACGGCCACCGTGTACACCCGCCCGGCCCGCTCCAGGATGCCGAACACCGCGACCTTCCCGCCCGCCCCGCGGCCCCGCTTCCCCTTCCGCTTGCCCCCGAAGTACGACTCGTCGAGCCCAGCTCGCCGAGCAGCGGTCGCTTCTCGTCGTCGGTCACGGCCTGGAGGGTGAGGCGGAACCGGGTGTACGCGGCGTAGGCCGTCGGGTAGCTGCACCGGACCACCTGGGCGGCGTGGTGGGCGGTCGTGCGGAGGGCGAACGCGCGGAGCAACTCCCCACCCGCCTGCGCCGGTGGTAGCTCCACTTGGCCCGACACCCGGGGCACTGCCGCTGCCGCCCGGAGCTCCCGTGGGTGGCCCGGTGGCACCACCAACAAAGCTGACCGATCAGATGCCGTTCGTACTCTTCGAGGGTCATGGCAGCAGCCTATCTGCTGCCCTAGAATTTTGCTAATCACCAAAAGAAATGACCACACTCGCGAGGTTTTGATGCGTCTCGTCTGCCTCTCCGTAGCTGCGGTCGTAGCCGCGGTCGCCCCGGCCCGCGCCGCCGACCCGCCGAAGCCGAACATCCTCATCATCGTCGGCGACGACATGGGGTACGCCGACGTCGGCGTCCACGGCTGCCGCGACATCCCGACGCCGCACCTCGACGCGCTGGCCCGCGCCGGCACCCGGTTCACGAGCGGCTACGTGTCCGGCCCGTACTGCTCGCCGACCCGCGCCGGGCTCCTCACCGGCCGCTACCAGACCCGGTTCGGCCACGAGTTCAACCCCGCCGCCGGGCCCGACGTGGGCCTGCCGCTGACGGAGACGACGCTCGCCGACCGCCTCCGCGCCGCGGGCTACGTCACCGGGCTCGTCGGCAAGTGGCACCTCGGTGCCGGCCCGCGCCACCCCCAGCGGCGCGGGTTCGACGAGTTCTTCGGCTTCCTCGGCGGCGCCCACCCGTACCAGCCGGGGAAGGGGAAGGCCGACACGATCCTCCGCGGCACGACGCCCGTGGACGAGACGGAATACCTCACCGACGCCTTCCGCCGCGAGGCGGTGGCGTTCGTCGAGAAGCACCGGGCGCGGCCGTTCTTCCTGTACCTGGCGTTCAACGCCGTCCACACGCCGATGCAGGCCACCGACGCCGGCCTCCGGCGCTTCGGCACGATCCCGAACCAGCAGCGGCGGACCTACGCGGCCATGATGGCGTCGATGGACGACGCGGTCGGCGCCGTGCGGGCGAAGCTGCGGGAGCTGAAGTTGGAGGAGAACACGCTCGTGTTCTTCGTGAGCGACAACGGCGGCCCGACGATGGCGGGCACGAGCGTGAACGGCTCCGTCAACACGCCGCTGCGGGGCTCCAAGCGGACGACGCTGGAGGGCGGCGTGCGGGTGCCGTACTTCGTGGCGTGGCCGGGGCGACTCCCCGCGGGGCGGACTGAAGACCGACCCGTCATCCAACTCGACTTCTACCCGACGGCGCTGTCGGCGGCAGGCGTCGAGGTGAAACCCGAGTGGAACGTCGAAGGCGTGAACCTGATCCCGCACCTGTCGGGCCCGACGCTGCGGCCGCCGCACGAGGCGCTTTACTGGCGGTTCGGGCAACAGATGGCGGTGCGGCAGGGCGACTACAAGCTCGTCCGCTACGACTCCGCGGCCGACGGGGGCAAGGGCGGTGTGACCGGGCCGCGGCTCTACAACCTCGCCACCGACGTCGGTGAGAGTACCGACCTGACGACGCGGGAGCCGGAAAAGGCGAAGCAGCTGCAAGTGCTGTGGGACACGTGGAACACGCGAAACGTGGCCCCGCTCTGGGGCGGTGGGAAGAAGAAGGGCTAGCGCACGAAAGAGCCCGGGGACGACTGCCGCCGGGCTACGCGCCAGGGTCACGCCCCGCTTTTGTCCTTCAGCTTCTCGCCGGCGGTCTTCGCCGCCTCGCCGGCGGCGTGGGCGGCGTCGGCCGCCTTGCCGGCGAGCTTCTCGGCCCCGTCCTTGACCGCCTCGCCGGCGCTCTTCGCGGCGTTCTTCGCCGCCTCGCCGGCGTCCTCGATCTTCCCCTTGATGGTGTCAGCCACGGTCGCTCTCCTGGGTCGGCCGCGGCGGGAGGCCCCGGCCTGGTCCCGCACGAATTGCATTTCGTGCGCCAGAACGGTTCGCCTCCCGCGTATTCGCCCCGCGGGTGTACAACACCCTCTCGCCCGGGAGCGCCTGATGCCCGTCCTGTTCGAGCCGGCGACCGCCGCCGACGTCCTCGGCGGGATGATTACCCCGGCCGTACTCATCTCCGCCTGCGGCACACTTACGCTGTCCACCACGAACCGCCTCGGCCGCATCGTCGACCGCGTCCGCGACTTGCTGAAGCAAGCGGAAAGCCTGCCGCCCTGGAACCCGGCGGACGAGGACGCCCAGGACCGGCGAGCACACATCGCCGACCAGATCGCCCAGCAGTCGGCCCGCATCAAGTGGCTGCAGGGGGCGGTCATCTGCCTGTACTCGGCGATCGCGCTGCTGGTCGGCTCCAGCCTGGCGATCGGGCTCTCGGCCGTGGCGCGGGGCACGTTCGCATGGGCGCCGGTGGCGCTGGGCCTGCTCGGGGCTTGTACCATGCTCGTCGCCGGCGGGCTGCTCATCCGCGACGCCCGCCTCGCCACCCGCTCCACGCTCGCCGAGATGGCGTACATTCACCGCATGGTCGCCCGCCGCACCGGCGAGCCCCTGCCGGCCGCGCAAGCGGAGGCGACCAGTGCCCAGGCCGGGGGGTAAGCGTGTCCGAACTCGTGCGGTTCTCCGTGTCGCTCGAAAAGGAACTACTCGACGAATTCGACCGGTACTGCGCCGACGGCCGGCTTGCCACCCGGAGCGAGGCCATCCGCCAGCTCTTGCGCGAGAAGCTGACCTCGGCCGCGTGGCAGGCCGACGCCGCCGACGTCGCCGCCAGCCTGACCCTGGTCTACGACCACCACAAGACGCGGCTCACGGACAAAATGCTCGAGCTGCAACACGCCCGCGCCGACCGGGTCGTGTCGAGCATGCACGTTCACCTCGACCATGATTTGTGCTTGGAGGTGATCGTCCTCCGCGGCCCCGCGCCGGACTTGCAGGAACTCGCGGCCGAGCTGAGCGGCTTGAAGGGGATACACCAGGCCCAACTGGTCATTGCCCGTGCCGTCGGTCACGGGCACCACCACCACCATTAATCCGGCGGCCATCAGGGCGACGTCGGCTCGTCTCTCCCCGCGACTTCCCGCGAGGCGTGCGTCCCGTTGAGGCCGACGGTGGTTTTACGCCGCCCGTCGGCTGAGAGTCCGGCAGCACGCAGCTTCCCGCGCAGTGTTGTGCGCGAAATACCCAATACCTCGCTCGCCCGCACCTGGTTGCCGCCGACGTGCCGGAGCACCGCGGCGAGCGCGACGCGGTCCACGGCGCCGAGCAGCACGCGGTACAAATCCTGGGTGCCAGACACCAGTAAATGCTCGGCAAACGCCCGTAAATCCGGGAGTTCACGACTCTGAACCGGCCCCTCCGTGTCCGGGTTCGGTGCTGTGTCGGTCATTCGCTTCCCCCTGGCACCCGCTGGTCCGGCGTCACTCCCGGGGGGTGTGGGGCAACCGGCGTGCCACAATGGGAAGTAGCCAGGCGTACTGATGCCGCGGGTCGTGACGGTCCGATAAGAGAAGCGGGTCGTGTCGGTCGTCCGGACCGTCGTCGGAGCATTGATGCGAACCGTCCTGGTCATCCTGACCGTCACCCTGATCGCCCCCGGGTGCAACCGCCGCCACTGCGTCCCGACCGAAATCGGCGCGCGGAAGTACGTCGAGGTCACCTCCGGCGTCGAGGCTCAAGGCCCGGTCGGACCGTCGCGCCTGCGCGAGGTCGAGGCCGAATTCCAGCGCCGCGCCGCCGCGACGGCGCCGGCGGCCCGGCCGTACCACTTCCTCGCCCTCTCCGGCGGCGGCTTCTATTCGGCCTTCGGCGTCGGCGTCCTCACCGGTTGGACGGAGAGCGGCACCCGCCCCGAGTTCGACGCCGTCACCGGCATCAGCTCCGGCGCGCTCATCGCGACCTTCGCGTTCCTCGGCCCGCGGTACGACGCGCCGCTCTACGAGGCGATGGTCGGCATCGAGCGGAAGGACCTTCTCGGTCACCGAATTCCGCCCGCGCACCTGTTCGCGCCGTCGCTGTTCAACAACCGCCGGTTCCGCCAGCGGATCGAAAAGTACATCACCGCCGACGTGGTGGCCGAGGTTGCCGCGGCCCACGCCGCCGGCCGCCGGCTGTACGTGGGGACCACCGACGTGGACCGCCGCAAGCTCGTGATCTGGGACATGGGGGCGATCGCCAGCCGCGGCACGCCCGAGGCGCTGGAACTCTACCGCACCGTCCTGACGGCGTCGGCGTCGGTCCCGCTCGCGTTCCCGCCGGTGCGCATCCCGGTGGAGGTGGACGGGCGCTGCTACGACGAGTTGCACGTGGACGGGGCGGCGAGCGACGAGGTGATTTTCCGCCGGGTCATGGTGGAGGAGTTGAACCGCGCCAACGGCCTCCCGGGGTCGGTGGCGCCGGCCGGGTCGGTGTTGTACGTGCTGAACAACGGGAAGATCTACGCCGAGCCGTCGTGCGTGCCGCGGCGCGTCTTCCCGCTGGTGAGCGCCTCGTTCGCCTCCGTGCGGTACGGAAAGTCGCGCGACGAGCTGTACCGCGTCTACCTGAACTGCCTGGAAACGGGCGTCCTCTTCCGGTCGACGGCGCTCCCGCAGGACGTGCCGGTGGACGGGGACGGGCCGCTCGGCGTGAGCGACGAGTCGCAGCGCCGGTTCTACCGGGCCGGCGTGGAGGAGGGGCGCCGCCCGGGCGCGGCCCCCGGCTGGCGCGACCTGCCGGTGGGGACGGACCCGGGCGAGCAGACCATGCCGCGGGCCGGGACGCGGTTCGTGACCGAGCCCCGGTAGGGCCGCTCAACCGACGCCCAACAAGTCCTCGACCGCACGGATGAAGCGGTTGTCGTGGAAACTACTCTTGGTGAGGTAGTAGTTCGCCCCGACCTCCAGGCCGAGCACCTTGTCCGCCTCGCGCTCCTTGTACGACACGATGATCACCGGCAGGTTCTTTAGCCGGTCGTCGGCGCGAACCGCCTTCACCAGCTGGATGCCGGTCATCCGCGGCATGTCCACGTCGGACACCATCAGGTCGAAGGTCGCCGCCCGGACCTGGTTCCAGCCGTCCATGCCGTCCACCGCGACGGTCACGTCGTACCCGTGTTGCGTCAGCAGTTGCCGCTCCACCTCCCGGACGGTGATGGAGTCGTCCACCACCAGCACGCGCTTCTTCCGGGCCGGCCCCGCGTCGCGGCTCTCGCACCGCCGCAGCGAGCCGGACTGGATGAACTGGTCCATCGCCCGCACCAGGTCTTCCACGTCCACGATCAGCACCGGCTCGCCGTCGTCGAGCACGGCCGCGGCGCTGAGGTTCGGCACCTTGCCGAGCCGCGGGTCGAGCGGCCGCACCACCAGGTCCTGCTCGCCGCGGAAGCGGTCCACCACCAGCCCGTAACTCCCCGTCGCGTCGCTGAGCAGCACCACGGGCAGCTCGCCGGTCGCGGCCGCGGCCGCCGGCACGTCCAGGAGTTGCGCCGCGACGACGAGGCCGACGTTTTGCCCGTCCACGGCGACGAACTGCCGGTGCTCGAGGGAACGCACGTCGGCCCGCGGCACGCGCAGGAGGCGGTCGATGCGGTTGTGCGGGAACGCGTAGGGCTCGCCGCCGACCTCCACCACGACGGCGCGGATGACCGACAGCGTGATCGGCAGTTGCAGGTGAAACGTCGTGCCGGCCCCGGCCTTCGTCGTGATGCGGACGCTGCCGCCGACCTTGCGGACGGAGTCGAGCACCACGTCGAGCCCGACGCCGCGGCCGGACACGTCCGTGACGTTCGTCGCCGTCGAGAAGCCTGGTAGGAACAGGAATTCGAGGAGTTCCGCCTCCGTCATCTGGCGGACGAGCTCGGCCGTGGCGTGGCGGCGCTCGACGACCTTGGCCCGCAGCCGGTCGAGGTTCACGCCGCGGCCGTCGTCGGCGACGGTTACGAGCAGCATCCCGGCCCGGTGGCGGGCCTCGACGCGGATCGTGCCGACCTCCGGCTTGCCGGCTGCGAGGCGGTCGGCGGGCGGGTCGATGCCGTGGTCCACGGCGTTGCGGATCAGGTGGCCGAGCGGCGCTTCGAGCTTTTCGAGCACGTCGCGGTCCACGTCGGTGGACTCGCCGGCCACGTCGAGGCGGGCCTGCTTGCCGAGCGCGCGGGACAGGTCGCGGACGGTGCGGGCCAGCCCGTGAACGCCGTCGGCGAACGGCCGCATCCGGCTGGCGATGACCTCGCGGTAGAGCCGGCTGTTCAGGTCCTCGGCCCGGCCGGCGTGCTCGTCGAAGTCGCCGGCCTGCGTCGCCAGTTCCGTGCGGCAGGCCGCGACCTGCTGGCGGGAGTCGGCGATGAGCGTGGCGACGTGATCGACCGGCCGGCCGGTGGCGGCCGCCTGATACGCCTCGTCGAGGAGCCCGGTGAGCGATTCGTGCTGCTTCTTGAGCCGGCCGAGGGCGCCCGAGAACAGGTGCAGCCAGCGTGCCTGCACGAGCGACTCGCCGGCCAGCCCCATGAGCCGGCTGAGGCTCTGTGCGGTGACGCGAACAACGGCCTCGCCGCCGGTCGGTGCTGGCGAGGCGGCGACGGGCTCGGACGGCGGTGGGGGTGGCGGGGGCGGGGGCGAGCCGCCGACGTCAGACGGCGACTTCTCCGGCGCCGGGGCGACCGCCGCCAAGGCCTGGGGCAAGACGCCGGCCAGCTGTTCGAGGCCGCCGCCGACGGCCGTGAGTCGCTCCTCGAACGTGTCGGCGTCGGTGTCGATCAGGCTGGCGAAGGCGTCCACGGCGTAGCGGAGCCAAACGAGCGCGGCCGGGTCCGGCGGCGCCTTCGCGTCGCGGAGTGCGGCCCAGTAGCCGCCCACGGCGGCGGCGGCGGACGCGACGGGAGCGCACTTCATGACGCGGGCGGCGCCCCGGATCTGCCGTAGGCTCTCGGCGGCGTCGTCGCGCGGCGGCAGTTGCCCCGCCTTCAGCGCCGCGACTCCCGCGGCCACGACCAGCAGGTGCGACCGCAACTCCTCCCGGAACAGGCCGAGTAATCCGTCGTCGGGGCCGACCGGGAGCGGGTCGATGGGGATGGCCACCGGCCGCAGCGCCGGTGGCTCGGGGAGCGGGCCCACGACCACGGTCGGCGGCGGCGCGGCTTCCGCCACCGGCGGCGGCGGCGGCGCGGGAGGTGGCACGGTCGCCTCGCCGCGGCTGAATTGCTCGAACTCCGGCGCCAGCCTGGCAATGGCGGCCTGGTTCGCGGCGGCCCAGTCGGGGAGGCCGCCGGCGTCGCGCAGCGATCCGAGGCCGGCCAGCACGTCAGCCGCCTGCAGGAAGCGGTCCACGTCGGCGGGCGTGATCGTCGCCCGGCCCGCCTGCGCGGCCACGAACGCGTCTTCCATCACGTGCGCGAGGCGGACCGCGGGCTCGACGCCGACGATCCGCGCGGCCCCCTTCAGCGAGTGGGCGGCGCGCATGAGCAGCTCGACCCGCTGGGGGTTGGCGGCGTCGTTCTCCAGCGCGAGGAGGCCGGTCGAGAGCGCGTCCGCGTGGGCGCGCACCTCGTCGCGGAACAGCTCGAACAGCGACGGATCGATGCCGGTCATCGGACGCGCTCCCGCAGCGCCTCGAACAGCCGCGTCTCGTCCAGCAGGCCGATCGCCCGGCCGTCGCGGTGGACGACGCCGCGCGTCACGCGGGCCGCGGCGCGGGCCAGCGTCGGCGGGGCCGTCGCCAGGTCGGCCGTCGCCACCCGGCGGACCAGGTCCACGTCGTCGGCCGCGAACGCCCACCGGTCGCCGCCTTGACGCATGACCACCATCCGCGGCCGGGCCGTCGTGTTCGCCGGTTCCGCCGGCCGCTCGATCCCCAGCAGCAGGTCGAGGCGGACGCAGAGGTGCAACTCGCCGCGGACGTTCACCAGCCCCGCCAGCAGCCCGCCGCGGTGCGGGATGCGGTGCGGCCGCCGCGGGTGCGTCACCTCCACCAGCACCCCGACCGGCAGGGCCAGCCACTCCTCCCCGAGGCGGAATACCAGCGCCCCGAACACCCCGTCGGCCGCGCGCCGCACCGGCTCCGCGAGCCGGGCCGTCCACTCGTCGAGGTAGCCGGCGGGGGAGGGGGCGTCGAGGAAGCGGCGGCCGGCGGCGGCGAACATGGGGCAGTTGTGGCAGTGGGTGTGCTGCCTCAGTTCGGGGCACGTGCGGTCGCCCCAGACGCCCACGGCCTGCCAGCACGGGTTCCCGGCGATCACGGGTAGGGCGGTCACGCGGTCGCCTCCGGGAGCCGGGCCAGCCGGCGGCGTAGCCCCGAGGCGGGCCCGGTCTCGCCGCGGCCCTCGCACAGCACCGCCAGGTGCGTCAGCGCCTCGCGGTGGTCGGGGTCGAGGTAGAGGGCACGGCGGAACGACGACTCGGCGTCGCCGGCGCGGCCCGCGGCCAGGTCGATCACGCCGAGCAAACTGTACCACTCGGCCGACGGCCCGGCGCGAAGGGCGCGCTCGCAGGCGGCGCGGGCGGCGTCCAGGTTGCCGGCGTCGGCGAGCGAGCGGGCCGCGGACGAACTCTCCGGCGGTTCGAAACAGATGCCCGACGCCTCCACCGGCGCGTCGGGTCTCACCCCGGGTCGGGGTGTCGCGCCGGACTTCGGTGCCGGCTTCGGCCTCGCTTCTTCGGTACGGACGAAGGTGGCCAGCGCCGCGGATCCCTCGGCCGTGAACATCCCCGGCGGAAGGCGGTCGGCCTCGGCGGGCGTCAGGCAGAGGCGGCCGCCGGGGGCGAGTAGGCGGTGCAGGTTGGCGACGGCCCGTCCGCGCGCCTCGTCCGTGAGGTAGATGAACAGGTTGCGACACAGGATCAGGTCGAACGGTGCTTCCTCGGCCAGGAAGTCGGCGGCCACGAGATTGCCGACGCGGAACCGCACGGCGGCGCGGACGCGGCGGTCGAGTTCCCAGCGGTTCGGCCCCACCTCGCGGAAGTACCGCGGCCGCGGGTCCGCGCCGGCCTCGCGGAAGGCGAACGCCGGGTAGCGGGCGGCTTCCGCGCGGCGGACGCTCGCCGGGCTGAGGTCCACGGCGTCGATCGTCGCCAGCCCCGGCACGCCCTCGTCGTCCAGCGCCAGGGCCAGCGAGTACGGCTCCTCGCCGCAGCCGCACGGCACGCTGAGCGCCCGCGGGGTGCGGCCGGCCGCACGCTCGCGCAGCCACCTCGCCAGCTCGCGGAAGTACGCCGCGCCCCCGCGGAAGAACCAGCCTTCCGACACCATCAACTCCTCGACCAGCGCCGCCCACTCGGTCGGGTCGGTCGCCAGCACCTCGGCGTAATCGGCGGCCGATCCCGCGTGCCGCGCGGTCATCCGGCCGGCGACCACGCGCGGGAGCGTGGCGGCGCCGAGCGACTGGGGGTCGAGGCCGATGCGGGCGCGGACCAGCTGTTCGACGGGGGAGGGGGTCATGGCCCGGTTCCTGGGCGGGGCGGTTCCAGGTGCGCGAGGAGGCGGTCGGGGTCGAGCAGGCGGAGGACGCCGGCGCCGTCCGCGACCGGCGGGCCGAGGAGCGGGCCGCCGGCGGCC
This sequence comes from Gemmataceae bacterium, assembly GCA_046350095.1. GTDB lineage: Bacteria > Planctomycetota > Planctomycetia > Gemmatales > Gemmataceae > Urbifossiella. Next base: position 2,052,187 of record JAXMBA010000002.1, on the reverse strand, counting down.
GCCGGGGGGCGCTCGGGCAGGTCGCGGACGTCGGCGACCTGCGTGGCGAGGATGCCGACCAGCTCGTCCGGCGCGTCCGGCCGGGGGACGAGGATCACCCGGCTACTCAGGTGCGGGGGGCACTCCCCGGCCCCGACGAGTCGGAACAAGTCTACCACGGGCACGACCCGGCCGCGATACACGAACACGCCCGCCAGCCACGCCGGGCCGCCGGTCGCGGGCGTCACCCGCACCCGGGGCACGACCTCCCGCACGCGGCGGACGTCCACCGCGACCCGGTCCGTGCCGACCTGGAACGTCAGGGCGAGCATGGGAACTCAAATCTTGAACTGCACGATTTCTTGGTTCAGCCCCTCGACCGACGCCCGCAGGTGCTCGGTCGCCCGCTCGAACTCCTGCACCGACTGCGCGTTCCGCTTCGTGCTGTCGGCGATCTGCCCCATGGCGTCGTTGATCTGCTGCGCCCCGGCCGCCTGGTTCTTCATCCCCTCGGCCACCAGCTGGAAGCGGTCGCTGAGCCCCGTGACCTCGGAGATGATCTCGTAGGTCATCTGGTTGATCGTGGTCACCTGCCCGACGCCGCTCCGCACCTCGTCGGCGAACTTGTCCATCTGCATGACGCCCGCCGAGACCGCGTCCTGCATCTGCCGCACCATCGTCTCGATGTCCAGCGTGGCCACCGCGGTCTGGTCCGCGAGGCGGCGGATCTCCCGCGCCACGACCAGGAAGCCGCGGCCGTACTCGCCCGCCTTCTCGGCCTCGATCGCGGCGTTGATCGACAGCAGGTTCGTCTGGTCGGCCACCTTCGTGATGGTCGTCACCACGGCGTTGATGCGGTCGGCCTTCTCGCGGATCATGCCGAGTTTCGACGACACGGACGCGGTCGACTCGACGAGCTGTTTCATCTCCGCGGCCATGCGGTTGGTGTTGTCGCGGCCGCGGGTGGCCAGGTCGGCGGCGTGCCCGGCCGACTCGTTCACCTCGCTCATGGTGCCGGCCAGGTCCTTGCTGGTGGCGGAAATCTCCCGCACGCTCGCGGCCACCTGGACCGTCGAGGAACTGAGGTCGTGGACGGTCTGTTCCTGCCGGCGGGCCGTGGCGGCGATCTGCGACGCGACGGTGAGGAGCTGCAGGCTCGACTCGCGGACCTTGGCCACGATGGCCTGCACGCGCCCCATCACGCCGTTGATCCCCTCGGCCAGCTGGCCCATCTCGTCGGCCCCGGGAATCGCGAGGCGGGTCTGGAGGTCCCCGCTGCCGCTGGCCATCTCGCGGACGCGGTCGCGCAGCTCGCGGGAGGTGCGAATGAGCGACGCCGCCACCCACCAGCCCGTCACGCCCATAGCGACGACCAGTACGACGCTGACCCAGGCCAGGGTGGATGCCCAGAAGTTCGATTCCCCGTACGCCCGCAACTCGTCCGACTCGGTCTCGGCCTTGATCTTCTCGACCACGGCGACGGACGCCCGTCGGTGCTCGTAGAACTTCGGGCGGATGCGGGTGTTCAGGATTTCGTTGGCCTTCTTCGCCGCCTCCGGCCCCTTCCCGACGAGTGGCAGGAATTCCTCGTTGGCGATGCGGAACACGTCGGCGGCGGCGGCGTGCACCGGGCCTTCGAGGCCGCGGCGAATCTCGCCCTCGGGCAGCCGCCCGGGGGCGAGCCAGTACGCCCGCCGGTCGTGGTACTTGGCCTCATAGTCGCGGAACTTCTGGGTGTTGTCGCGGATCTCGGCCGCGTCGCTCCCGAACGAGTCGAGTTCCGACAGCATCAGGTACGCGGCCCCGACGTTCATCATCGGCGGGTCCAGGTCGTTGAGCAGCTTGTAGTCGTTGGCGAGCTCCTCGTAGACCGGCCCGTGGACGCGGTACGTGCGCATCAGGTAGCCGGCGAGGATCAGCACGCCCGTCACCAGCACGGAGTAGCCGACGACCAAGGCGTACAGCTTGGCCGGGAGGGACCAGTCGCGCAGCCGGAACATGGGGGTGCCCGAGGGAACCGGAGGGGTGGCACGATCGATCCTACCCGCGCCGGCCGGCCGAGCCAGCCCCGTTTCCCCAACCCGCGCAGACTCGCCACCCGCCGGCTTCGGCGCGACCGCTACGACCCGAACACTCGTTGTACCTTCCCACTCCTCGGGGCTGGCTTGCAACCGGCCTCGGCCAGGCCGGCTGGTTGGAATCCGGCTTCACGTCGGTTATCCTGACGGGTACCTACCCGCCGGGCTCACCGACATGCCCCTCCGCCTCTCCCTCCTCCTGCTCGCCTTCGCCCCGGGCTCTGCGCTCGCCGACGCACCCCCGAAAGTCGATTTCGCCCGCGACGTGCTGCCGATCCTGTCCGACAACTGCTTTGCCTGCCACGGCCCCGACGCGAAGGCCCGCAAGGCCGACCTGCGGCTCGACACCAAGGACGACGCCCACGCCAGCGGGAGCATCGTGCCCGGCAAGAGCGGCGAGAGCGAACTCTACAAGCGGATCACGTCCGCGGACCCGACCGAGGTGATGCCGCCGGCGAAGAACATCAAGCAGCTGACGGGGCAGCAGAAGGACGTGCTGAAGCGTTGGATCGACCAGGGCGCCCCCTGGGGCCGGCACTGGGCGTTCGAGCCGCCCGTGCGGCCGCCGGTGCCGGGGAGCGGCAACCCGATCGACGCGTTCGTGCTGGCGAAGCTCCGCAAGGAGAAGCTGACGCCGGCGCCGGCCGCGACGAAGGAGCAACTGATCCGCCGCGTCACGCTGGACTTGACCGGCCTCCCGCCGACGCCGGCCGAGGTCGATGCGTTCGTCGCGGACGCGGCCCCGAACGCCTACGAGAAGGTGGTCGATCGGCTGCTGGCGTCGCCGCGGTACGGCGAGCGGATGGCCTGGGACTGGCTCGACGCCGCCCGCTACGCCGACAGCAACGGCTACCAGGGCGACAACGAGCGGACGATGTGGCCGTGGCGGGACTGGGTGGTCCGGGCCTTCAACGACAACATGCCCTACGACCGGTTCACGGTCTGGCAACTCGCCGGCGACCTGCTCCCGAACGCCACCCGCGAGCAGATCCTGGCGACCGGCTTCAACCGCAACCACATGATCAACGGCGAGGGCGGCCGCATCCCGGAGGAGAACCGCGTCGAGTACGTGTTCGACCAGACGGAGACGCTCGGCACCGTCTGGCTCGGCCTGACGCTGACGTGCTCGCGCTGCCACGACCACAAGTTCGACCCGATCAGCCGGCGCGACTACTACCGGCTGTTCGCGTACTTCAACCAGACGCCGGTGAACGGCGGCGGCGGCAACGGCCAGACGCCGCCGATCATTGATTTCGGCACCCCCGAGCAGGAGACGCGGCTGAAGGCGACGCAGAAGGCGCTCGACGAGGTCGTCGGCAAGTTGACCCCCGTCGAGAAGAAGTTCCGCGACGACGCGGCGATCACGACGAAGGACGGCAAGTACGAGTCGAAGTTGCCCGCTGTGATTGAGTCGGCGCTGCGGAAGGGGCCGAACGGCCGGGCCGACGCCAACCACGACGAACTCGCCAAGCACTACGAGAAGACGGAACCGGCGTACGTGGCGCAACTGAAGGAGTTCCGCAAGCGGAAGGGCGAGCGCGACGCGGCGGCGGGGGCGATCCCGAAGGTGATGGTGATGGGCGACATGCCCAAGCCCCGCGACACGTTCGTCCTCACCCGCGGCACGTACGACAAGCTCGAGGACAAGGTTCAACCCGGCGTGCCCGAGGCGCTGCCGGCGCTGCCGAAGGACGCGCCTGTGAACCGGCTGGCGCTGGCGAACTGGGTCGTGGCGAAGGACAACCCGCTGACCGCCCGCGTCACCGTGAACCGCCTCTGGCAGTCGTTCTTCGGCACCGGGCTGGTGAAGAGCACCGAGGACTTCGGCGTGCAAGGCGAGCGGCCGAGCCACCCCGAACTCCTGGACTGGCTGGCGGTCGAGTTCCGCGACGGCGGCTGGGACGTGAAGAAGTTGGTGCGCCTGATCGTGACTTCGCAGACGTACCGGCAGTCGTCGAAGGTGACGGCGGAGGCGCGGGAGCGCGACCCCGAGAACCGGCTACTGGCGCGCGGCCCGCGGCACCGGCTACCGTCGTGGATGCTGCGGGATCAGGCACTGTTCGCCGCCGGGCTGATGACGCCGACGCTCGGCGGCACCCCGGTGCGGACGTACCAGCCGCCGGGCATCTGGGAGGAAGCGACGTTCGGCTTCAAGCGCTACCAGCAGGACACCGGGGCGGCGCTGTACCGCCGCAGCCTGTACGTGTTCTGGCGGCGGATCGTCGGGCCGACGATGTTCTTCGACACCGCCAACCGTCAGACGTGTGCCGTGAAGACGACGACGACGAACACGCCGCTGCACGCCCTCACGACGCTCAACGACACGACGTTCGTCGAGGCGGCGCGGGTGCTGGCGCAGCGGGCGATGCTCGAAGCCGGGACGGAGGACGCCGACCGGCTGCGGGTCGCGTTCCGCCACGCGGTCGGCCGGACGCCGGCGGACGCGGAGGTAACGATCCTCCGCGGCGCGCTCGACCGACAGCGCCGGCTGTACGCGGCGGACCGGGCCGCCGCGGAGCGACTGATGACGGTCGGCGAGTCGCCGCGGCGCGCGGAACTGGACGTGGTCGAGCACGCGGCGCTGACGGCGGTGTGCTCGCTGATCCTGAACCTCGACGAAACGCTGACGAAGCAGTGAGCCACCCCATGCACCCGATCGCCGACCGCGCCCTGCACCTGTCGCGCCGCCACTTCTTCGGCCGCTCCGCCGTCGGCATCGGCGCCGCCGCGCTGTCCTCGCTGCTGGGGAAGGACGCCGCCGCCGCACCCGGCCCGCGCGTCGGCGGGCTGCCGACGCTGCCCCACTTCGCGCCGAAGGCGAAGCGCGTCATCTACCTGTTCCAGAACGGCGCCCCCACGCACGTGGACCTGTTCGACTACAAGCCCGAACTCACCCGCCGCAAGGGGCAGCAGATCCCCGACTCGGTGGTCGGCGGCGCCCGCTTCAGCACGATGACCAGCGGCCAGGCCGCCCGCCCGTGCCTGCCGGAAATCACGAAGTTCGCGCGGCACGGCAAAAGCGGCGCCTGGGTGTCCGACTTCATGCGGCACACCGCGGCCATCGCCGACGACGTGTGCTTCATCAAGTCGATGCACACGACGCAGGTGAACCACGCCCCGGCGATCACGTTCTTCATGACCGGCCACGAGATGCCCGGCCGCCCCAGCATGGGGAGCTGGCTGACCTACGGCCTCGGCAGCGAGTCCGAAGACCTGCCCGGCTTCGTGGTGATGACGAGCCGCGACAAGGAGGCGAGCTGCGGGCAAATCTTTTACGACTTCTACTGGGGGAGCGGCTTCCTGCCGACGCGGTTCCAGGGCGTCAAGTTCCGCGGCAGCGGCGACCCGGTGCTGTACCTGTCGAACCCCGACGGCATGAGCCGCGAGAGCCGCCGGGCCGTGCTCGACGACCTGGCCCGCATGAACGAGCTGGGCCTCCGCGAGTTCGGCGACCCCGAGATCGCCACCCGCATTGCCCAGTACGAGATGGCGTACCGGATGCAGAGCAGCGTGCCCGAACTCACCGACTTCAGCAAGGAGCCGCTGAAGGTGCTGGAGATGTACGGGCCGGACGTGCGGCGGCAGGGGAGCTTCGCGTACAACTGCCTGATGGCCCGCCGCCTGGTCGAGCGCGGCACCCGCTTCGTGCAGCTGTTCCACGCCGGCTGGGACCAGCACCGCAACCTCAACACGCAGCTGAAGATCCAGTGCGAGGACACGGACGGCCCGAGCGCCGCGCTCGTGCGCGACCTGAAGCGCCTGGGCCTGCTCGACGACACGCTGGTGATCTGGGGCGGCGAGTTCGGCCGGACGCCGTTCCTGCAGGGGCCGATCGCCGAGGTGAAGACCTGGGGCCGCGACCACCACCCCTACGTGTTCTCGATCTGGATGGCCGGCGGCGGCGTCAAGGCGGGCACGACCTACGGCAGCTCCGACGACTTCGGCTTCGGCCCCGCCGAGAACCCCGTCCACGTCCACGACTTGCAGGCCACGATCCTGCACCTGCTCGGCATCGACCACGAGAAGCTGACGTTCCGCTTCCAGGGCCGCGCCTACCGACTGACCGACGTACACGGCCACGTCGTGCGGGGTGCTGGCTTGAGCCGGTCGTTGGGCTCGAGCCGGCACCCGCGCACGACGTCGGCGTCCTGGGCATCGAGCCGCGCGGCGGGGGAGGGTGACCCCGCCGCTCTCGTTTTCAAGGGGTGACGAACCCGCCGCCCGGCCGCATCTCTATTCCGGGTGGCCCGGCGCAGTGACCGCGGCCGGGAAGGAGCACGGATGCACGATTTTCCGCTCATCTCCACCATCGCCGTCGGGTTCACCGCCGCCTGGGTACTCGGCCTCGTCACGCAGCGGCTGAGGCTGTCGCCGATCGTTGGGTACCTGCTCGCCGGCGTCGCCATCGGCCCGCACACGCCCGGCATCCAGGGCGACGTCCACATCGCCCACCAGCTCGCCGAGGTCGGCGTCATCCTGCTGATGTTCGGCGTCGGGCTCCACTTTCACCTCGAAGACCTGCTCGCCGTGAAGTGGGTCGCCATCCCCGGGGCGCTGGTGCAGAGCCTCGCCGCCACGGCCGTGTGCGTCGCCGTGTTCGCCGCCTTCGGCGTGCCGCCGCGCACCGGCGCCGTCATCGGCATGGCCGTCGCCGTCGCCAGCACCGTCGTGCTGATGCGCGTGCTGATGGACGCCGACGTGCTCAACTCGTCGGCCGGTCACATCGCCGTCGGCTGGCTCCTCGTCGAGGACGTGCTGACCGTGATCGTGTTGGTCATCATCCCCGTACTCGGTACGCCCCCCGGCGCCGAAGCCGCCGAGCCGGCGAACCCCGTCGTCGCCGTCGGCGTCGCGCTGGCGAAGCTGGCCGCGCTGGTCGCGGTCGTGGCCGTGGCCGGGGCGCGGGTGGTGCCGTGGGCGCTGACGAAGGTCGCCCGGCTCCGCTCCCGCGAGCTGTTCACGCTGACGGTGATGGTGTTCTCGGTGGCGATCGCGGCCGGGGCGTACGAGCTGTTCGGGGCGTCGATGGCGCTCGGGGCGTTCCTCGCCGGCATGATGGTCGCGCTGTCGCCGGTGAGCCACCAGGCCGCCGCCGACGCGCTGCCGCTGCGCGACGCCTTCGCGGTGCTGTTCTTCGTGTCCGTCGGCATGCTCTTCGACCCCGCCTTCCTCGTCCGCCAGCCGCTGATGATGGCGTGCGTCATGGCCGTCATCCTGCTCGTGAAGCCGCTGGTGGCGCTGGCGCTGGTGATCGGCCTGGGGCACTCCGTCCGCACGGCACTGGTCGTGGCCCTCGGGCTGGCGCAGGTCGGCGAGTTCTCGTTCATCCTGTCCGACTCGGCCCGCAAGTACGGCCTCATGACCGACGACGGCCACAACCTCCTCGTCGGCGGCGCCATCCTGTCGATCACGCTGAACCCGCTGCTGTTCCGCAGCATCCCCGCCGTCGAGCGCTGGCTGATGCGGCAGCCGCGGCTGTGGGCGCTGCTGAACGCCCGCGCCGAGCGGCGCGTTCGAGGGGCGAACGCGGAGGTGCCCGCGCCCGCCGCGGGGCGCCGCCGCGCCGTCGTGGTCGGGTACGGCCCCGTCGGCCGCACCGTGGACCGGCTGCTCCGCGACGCCGGCCTCGACACGGTGGTCATCGACCTGAACATGGACACGGTGGACGAGATCCGCCGCGAGGGGCGCACGGCCGTGTACGGCGACGCGGCGCAGGCGGCGATCCTGGAGAGCGCCGGCGTCGGCGGCGCGTCGTACCTGGTGCTGACGCTGCCGCAGGCCGCGACCCGGGCGGCGATCGTGGCCACCGGCCGGAGCCTGAACGCGACGCTGAAGATTCTCGTCCGCGCCCACTACCTCCGCGAGCGCGGCGAGCTGGAGCACGTCGGCGCGACGGCGGCCATCTTCGAGGAGGCCGAGGCCGCGGTGGCGCTGGCCCGGCTCGTGCTCGCCGACACCGGCGCCGGCCGCGAGCGGATCGAGCACGCCGTCCGCGACATCCGGGCCCGGCTCATCCTGGAGAACGTGACGGGCCTGCGGTCGCAGCCGGTGCGGAACATCATGGTGCCGTGGACGCGCGTCCGCCGGCTGTCGGACGCGGCCGGGCCGGACGACGTGCGGCGGCAGGTGCGCGAGAACCGCTTCTCACGCTGGCCGGTGGTCGAGGCCGCGACCGGCCGCCCCGTCGGCTACCTGCTGGCGAAGGACCTCATCGGCCTGCCGAGCGACGGCACCGCGTGGACGACGCTCGTCCGCCCGCTGGCCGCGGTCCACCCCGACGACGACGTGGAGACGACGCTGCAATTCTTCCAGCGCGAGGGGGCGACGGTGTGCGTCGTCCGCGACGGCGACACGCCGGTCGGCATCGTCACCATCGAGGACGTGCTGGAGCAGGTGGTCGGCCGGTTCGAGGACGAGTACCCGCGGCACCCGAAGGTGGTGCTCCGCGACCTGCTGGTGACGAACGCGGCACTGCTGGACCTGCGTGCGACGACGGCCGAGGAGGCGATCGGCGAGCTGGCCGCGGCGATCCCCGCGGGGGCCGTGCCGGCGGGTGTGTCGGTGGCGGAACTGGCGATCGAGCGGGAACGCGACCTGCCGACAAACCTGGGATTGGGTGTGGCGGTGCCGCACGCGCGCTGCCCGGGGCTGCGGGCGCCGGTGGTGGTGTTCGGCCGCTCGGCCGCGGGCGTGACGTTCGGCGGCGCCGAGGCCGCGGCGGTCCACCTGATCTTCCTGCTGGTGACGCCGGCGGAGCAGCCGAACTTGCAGGTGCTGCTGCTGGGCAGCGTGGCGCGGGTGGCCGGCGACGCGGGTAGCCGCGAGAAGCTGCGCGCTGCGGCGACCGTTGCGGACGTGGGCGACGTACTCGCGGGTGCGGGCGGGTGAGAACGCTATCGGTACGTTCTCACCCTGTCCTTTCGCCGCACTGCGGCGGAACGAAAGGAAGAGGCTGGATCGACGTGCGTTACCCTGCCGTACCCAGCATCAGCAGGATGGGCAACTCGCGATCCTCGTGCGCTGCGGCAGCGAACAGCTCTTGATTCCCAACAGTCCATACCGCAAAGCGGAAGACGCCGTTGAGCGGCACCGCATCGTCGTCTTCTGTACCCAAGCGTTGTGGTGCCCCGTACACCTGGGACAGCTCAACGACACAGCGGTCAAACTCCACGACGAAATCGGCGGTCAAGCTTTCGATTGCTACGTCATCGTGCGCAGCCAGGTCGTCGTCGAATACGTGCACTCTCAACTCTTCCAACCCTCCCGATCCCGAGTCCAGAAGTTTGCGGGCGAGCGCCGCCGATGTCGCCATCGTCATTTGCCCTCGTGTGGCCGAGCCCTTGATTACGCCGCGCGCAACGAGGGAGCTCGCGATAAAAGCACTACTGCCTAGCAAGTAACACCTGGGGTCGGTCACGCTACCCGACTCCCTCTCCGCTGTCAAACCGCGGCCGGTTTGTCCGCCGGCAGGAACTCGATCGCGCCGGTCGCCACGTCGTACATGCCGCCCACCACCAGGATCCGGCCCTCGCGCACCAGCCGGGCCAGCGTTCCGCTCTGCTCCACCAGCTCGGCCACGGCTCGCGCCACGTTCCGCCGCGCTACGCCGTCCACGAACGCCTGCTTCTCGGCGGCCGGCAGCTTCGTCGCGGCCTGGCACTCGGCCCGGTCCACCGACCGCTGCACGTCGTCCACCACGTCGTCGATGTGCTCGCAGCCGGTCGCCTGCCGCGCCGTCTGGCCGGCCGCCGCCAGGTCCACCGCCGCCCCCACCGCGCCGCAGCGGGTGTGGCCGATCACCACCACCAGTTTCGCCCCCGCCACGGCACAGGCGTACTCGATGCTGCCGATCGCCTTCCGGCTCGTCACGTTCCCCGCCAGCCGCACGCTGAACACGTCACCTACGCCCAGGTCGAAGATCAGCTCGGCCGGCGTCCGCGAGTCGATGCAGCTGAGCACGGCCGCCAGCGGGTGCTGGCCCGCAGCGGTCGCCCCGATCTGCCGGCCGAGGTCGCGCGTCAGCCGCCGGCCGGTGCGGAACCGCTCGTTCCCGTCGGACAGGATTTGCAACACCTGCTCCGGCCTCAGCTTCTCCTGGAGGTCGCGCGTCGAGTGGTCCACGAACTGGATGCGGTCGTCGAGCTGGTAGCGCCGGCGGAAGCCGACCAGGCTCACCTCCACGCCGCGGGCCGGGCCGGTACTGTCGTCGAACTCGCGGAGTAACTCCAGCACGTCCGGGTCGATGTAGTCGGTGTGCGTCGCGTCCAGCAGCACGCGGCCGCCGCGCGGCACTTCGTCCAGCACGCGGGCCAGGGCGGCGCGGTTCAGGAAGCTCACCTGGTTGGCCAGCTCGACCCGCACCACCTCGCCGCCGAGGTGCTTCTCGTGGAACCGCCGCACCGGCCGGCGCACGTTGCTCCACAGGATGAAACTGGTGCTCACCACGAGCCCGATCACCACGCCGACGAGCAGGTCGGTGAACACGATGGCCAGCACGGTGATGATGAACGGGGCGAACTGGTACCTGCCGGCCGCCCACATCTGGCGGACCAGCGCCGGGCTGGCCAGCTTCACGCCGGTCACGAGCAGGATCGCCGCCAGGCACGCCAGCGGGATGCGGTTCAGCGCCGCCGGCAGCAGCGCCACGCTCCCCAGCAGCAGCACGCCGTGGAAGATGGCGGAGAGCCGCGTGCGGGCGCCGGCGTTGATGTTCACCGAGCTGCGGACGATGACCGACGTGACCGGCAGCCCGCCGATCAGGCCCGAGCAGACGTTGCCCACGCCCTGGGCGAACAGCTCCCGGCTCGGCGGCGAGTTCCGCCGCCGCGGGTCGAGCTTGTCCACGGCTTCGAGGTTCAGCAGCGTCTCCAGCGACGCCACCGCCGCGAGGGTGAACGCCGCCGTGTAGACCGCCGGGTTCCGCCACTGGGTGAAGTCCGGCAGCTGGATGAAGTTCAACACGCCGGCCAGCGTCTCGGCCGCCGGCACCTGCACGAGGTGCGACGGCTCGATGAGCCACACGCCGCCCATGCCCCGGAACAGTTCCGCGAGGCCGACGCCGAGCAGCACCACCACCAGCGCGGCCGGCACCGGCGACTTCTTCAGCGCCGCCGTGCGGTCCCACACCACCAGGAGCAGGACCGACAGCACGCCGACGGCGGCAGCCCCGGGGTGGATGTCGCCGAGCGACTGGAACAGCTCGGTGAACGTGTTCTCGTGGTCCGGCTGGTCGAACGACATGTCGCCTTCGGGGTCGGGGTCGTGGCCGACGACGTGGGGCAGCTGCTTCAGGACGAGGATGACGCCGATGGCCGCAAGGAGCCCTTTGATGACGGCGTTCGGCACGAACGCGGCGACGAACCCGGCGCGGAGCAGGCCGAGCGCGATCTGGATGAAGCCGGCGACGACGACGGCCAGCAGGAACGTGTTGAACGAGCCGAGGCCGGCGATCTGGGCGAGGACGACGGCGGTGAGCCCGGCGGCCGGCCCGGACACGCTGGTGTGCGACCCGCTGAGGACGCCGACGAGCAGCCCGCCGACGATGCCCGCGATCACGCCGGCCAGCAGCGGCGCCCCCGACGCCAGCGCGACGCCGAGGCACAGCGGCAGGGCGACGAGGAAGACGACCAGCCCGGCGGTGAGGTCGCGCGGCAGCGTGGCGGAGAGCGGCTCGTTCGTATGGGGCATCCGGGGAGTCCTTGGCGGGTTCGGGTTCGGGTCGTTAGGCCGGGGCGCAAGCCCCGCTTGGGTGACCCCAGACGGGGCTTGCGCCCCGGCCTAACGGGCGGTTAACTCGCGGCCAGCGCCGGCAGCGGCCAGCGGCGGCGGTCGTGCTCGTCCTCGATCGGGCCGACGATCTGTTCCAGCACGTCTTCCAGCGTGAGCAGCCCCAGCACGCGGCCGGCGGCGTCGCGCACCACCGCCAGCGGCCGGCGGGCGCGGCGGAACAGGTCCAGCGCGTCGGCCACGCCGTCGTCGGGGCCGACGAACTGCGGCGGGTACAGCGCGTCCTCCAGCGACACCAGCCCGCGCAGGCTGAACAGGTGGAACAGGTCCTTCGTGTTCACCACGCCGACGACGCGGTCCAGGTCGCCGTCGTACACCGGCATCCGCGTGTGCGCCCCGGCCCGGACCTGGTCGAGCACCCGCTCCGGCGGCGTCCCCAGCGCCAGCGCCGCCACCTTCTCGCGCGGCACCATGCAGTCGCGGACCCGCCGGCCGGCGAGGGTGAACACCTTCCGCACCAGCTCCGCCTGCCGGGCGGTCAGGGCGCCCGCCCCCTCCGTCTCGCCGACCAGCACCGACAGTTCCTCCACGGAATGCGCGCCGGCTTCGGACCCGGCCGGCCCGTACCCGATCGCCCGGAGGACGAGGTTCCCGGCGCCGTTGAGCAGCCCGATCGCCGGTCGCGTCAGCCGCACGAACCGGTTCAGCGGCGCGGCCACCCGCAGCGACGTGGCTTCCGGCGAGCGGAGGGCGAGTGCCTTCGGGATGAGTTCGCCGAACACGACGTGCAGGAACGTGATGAGCCCGAACGCCAGCGTCACCGCCGCCGCGTGGGCCGCGACCACGGCGCCGCCGGCCGGCAGCACCGCCTCCGCAACGGGCGTGACAAGGCGGGCCAGCGTCGGCTCGCCGACCCAGCCGAGGGCGATGCTGGCCAGCGTGATGCCGAGCTGCGTCGCGGCGATGGTGCGGTCCAGGTGCGCGACGGCGTCGCGGGCCGCGGCGGCGCCGGCCTTCCCCTGGCCCGCCAGCTCCTCGACGCGCGTCCGGCGCACGGCGACGAGGGCGAACTCGGCGGCGACGAAGAACCCGTTCAGGGCGACGAGGGCCGGCACGGCGGCGAGGCCGGCGGCGGACCAGGCCCAGTGCGCGCCCGCCGGGTCGGCGGCGAACAGAATCATGACACTCTCCCGGGTGGTGGGCGGCCGGCGGCGCGGGGGCGGTGCCCCCGCGGACCGTCGGCCGGTGGGGAGTGTGCGGGTCTAGCAGCGCGGGTGCGGGCGGAGCGTGCCCCGGCCGGTCCGGACAGGTTCCGTGGATCGGATCGAGTCGGGGGCGAGCCGGCGGGCGTGACCGTGATGCGCGAGAATCAGCCCGGCGGGCGGGAAACCGGCCCCGGCCGCCCGGCGCGGGCACGCCGACGACAGCGTTTCCAGATCCGCGTCGGCCTCCTCACCGACCGGGGCGGCGACGACGGCCTGGATCCGCGGCAGGGGCGACGCGGTGAGCAGCACCGCGAGCGTGAGGAGGCCCGCGAGCAAGCGCACGGCGGATGCGGCGGGTACGCGGGACATGGCGGTATGATACGCCTGCCGGTCGCGGCGCGGCTAGCCGAAGCGGGCGGCGTTGATCCAACGCTCATTCGTGTCATCGACTCAATTCGTGCCTCGACCCCCCGGGGGGGAGCCGTACACACAATGCCGTTCGTCCCGGGGACGAACGTGCGGGCGACGCCGCGGGGAGGTGCTATCCCGAATCCGTAGAATCACTTCCGACCCCGCCCGCACCCCCACGACGGTCCCGATGTCCCGCAAAGGCCGACCCGCGTCCGACGCCGCCCCGCTGCCGCCGCTCTACGCGATGACCCACGCCGGCCTCGAACCCGTCGCGGCCGACGAGATCACCCGCGACCTCGGCGGCGAGGTCAAGAAGACGACCCGCGGCCTCGTCGTGTTCCGCGTGAACGAGGTGACGCCCGACCTGCTGAAGCTCCGCACCACCGAGGACGTGTACCTCCTGGCGTGGGGCTCGGACAGCCTGGCGTTCACCGCCGACGACCTGAACCTGATCCGCACGTGGACCGCCCGCAAGCCGGACTGGCCGCGGCTGTTCAAGCTGCACCACGCGCTGCGGCCGAAGACGAAGGGCCGGCCGACGTTCAACCTGGTCGTGCAGATGCAGGGCGAGCACGGGTACCGCCGGACGGACGCCCGCGAGGCGTTCGCCGAGGGGCTCGCGGGTGTGATTCCCGCCGGCTGGCAGCGGGCCGACGAGAACGCCTGGCTCGAAATCTGGCTGACGATCCGCGGCAAGGTCGCCACGTGCGGCGTGCGGCTGTCCGACCGCACGATGCGGCACCGCACGTACAAGCTGGACCACGTGCTGGCGTCGCTGCGCCCGACGGCCGCGGCGGCGATGGTGCGCCTGGCCGGCATCGGCCCCGGCATGACCGTGCTCGACCCGATGTGCGGCGCGGGCACGATCCTGGCCGAGGCGCTGGACGTGGCCCGCAGCCGCCGCGGCGACCCGGTCCGCGTGGTCGGCGGCGACCTCGACCCGAACGCCATGTTCGTCACGTCGCAGAACCTGGAAAAGGTCGGCAAGGCGGACCTGTTCCGGTGGGACGCGACGGCCCTGCCGCTGGCAAGTGGCAGCGTGGACCGCATCGTGTCGAACCCGCCGTTCGGCGTGCAACTGGGGTCGCCGGACGAGATCGGCCCGCTCTACGCCGCGGCGGCGCGGGAGTGGGACCGGGTACTGAAGCCGGGCGGCCGGGCGGTGCTGCTGGTCTCGGAATTCGACGCGCTCCAGCCGCCGCTGCGGTCGCGCCGGTGGGCGCTGACGCGGCAGCTGAAGGTGCGGCTGCTGGGCCAGCCGTGTATTCTCAGCGCGTGGGAGAAGCCGGACTGGGTTGGCAGCTAGCGGGAACGGGCCACCCGTTGCACCGGGTGGGCGTCGTTCGCTAGGATGAAGCCGGACCACTGGGTCCGCACGTCCCGGGAGCCTCTGATGGCCGTCACGTACACCTGCCCGCACTGCGACGCGGCGGTCAAGTCGCCCGGCGCGGTCCCGGCCGGGCGGCGGGTAAAGTGCCCGAAGTGCGAGCAAGGGTTCGTCCCGGTCCCCGCGGACGAGCCGGCCCCGAAGGCCGGCCCCGGCACGTTCAACTTCAAGGACGACGACGGCGGCAAGAAGAAGAAGCCGGACGCCGGCGCGTTCAAGTTCAGCGACGACCCCAAGAAGAAGCCCGCCAAGGCGAAGGACGACGGCGCCAAGCCGCCGCCCCCGGCCCCGGCGGCGACCAAGCCGAAGGCGGATGAGGACGACGACGAGGACCAGGAGTCGATCAAGCGCGGGTACGGCGTGGCGGTGGAGACGGACGAGGAGAAGATGAAGGCCGAGCAGGCCAAGGTGAAGTTCGGCGAGGTGCAGGACAAGTACAAGAAGAGCGCCAAGGGGCCGGCCGTCGGGCTGATGGTGATGCCGGCCAACCTGATGACCGGGGCGGGGCTGATCGCCGCGGCGGCGGGGCTGGTGTTTTTCGTCATCGGCATGTGGCCGCTGGTGTTCAGCGACGCCCCGGTCGGCGACGAGGAATTCGACGACGCCATCCTGACGATGTTCCTCGGCTTCATGGTGTTCCTGTGGGGCGCCTTCATCTGCTTCGGCGCCAGCCAGATGTCAGACCTCGGCAACTACGCCTTCGCGACCGCCGGGGCGGTGATGGCCATCCCGCTGCTGGTCGGCATCTACGGCGTGGTGATGCTGCAAGACCCGAAGGTGAAGGAGGGCTTCGCCGAGACCGAAGGCGGCCCCGAAGACGAGGAGGAGTCGGACGACGACGAGGACGATGACGACGACTGATCACGGATTCGGTGGGACCGGCGGGAGGCCGGTCCCGCCGGGCGAATGGCCGTACAATCCCCTCATGAAGCACGCCGCCGACCTGTTCCGCGTGGTCGAAGACCGCGTCCGCCCGCCGGCGTGCATCGCCCTCGGCCCGCCGTGGGCCGTCGCCTCGATCGCCAAGCGGATCAACCGCCCCGACACCGTCTGCTTCCAGACGGACCTGCACCAGGCCGGCCGCGTCCGCGAGTGCCTCGACGAGCAGGGCGCGACTGCCGAGGTCGTCACCGGCCCCGACCTGTGGGACCTGGAGCAGCGGTTCAACACCGTGATTTACCCGGCCGCGGCCTACGGCGACCGCGAGTTGAAGATCGACACCATCGAGCAGGCGTACCACGTCCTGGCGCCGGGCGGCGTCCTCATCTCGCTGTCCGAGTACGAGCGCGACAACCAGTTCGCCAAGTGGCACAAGAAGGTGTTCGGCAAGTGCGGCGAGAGCCCCGCGGCGCCGACCGGAATGGCGTTCTGGAGCACGAAGACGGACGACGTGCCGGACCGCCGCCGCCACGAGGTGAAGTACCACGCCAAGATGCCCGACGGCACCGGCCTGGAGTTCGTCAGCCGCCCCGGCACGTTCAGCTACGGCCGGTTCGACAACGGCTCGCGGGCCATGCTGGAGGTCGCCGACATCCGCCCCGGCGACGCCGTGCTCGACCTGGGCTGTGGCGCGGGGTCGGTCGGCTGCCTGGCCGCGGGGAGGGTCGGGCCGACCGGCCGCGTCACGTTCATCGACAGCAACCTCCGCGCGATCCAGCTGGCGAAGCTGAACGCCGCGGCCAACGGCGTCACGAACGCGACGTTCGTCGCCGCGACGCGGTTGCAGGGGCTCGAAACCGACAAGTTCGACGTGATCCTGGCGAACCCGCCCTACTACGCCAAGGCCGAGATCGCGCGCCTGTTCGTGGAGGGCGCCCGCGACCTGCTGAAGCCGGGCGGCCGCTACCACATCGTCACGAAGATGCCGGAGGCGGTGGTGCCGATGATCTTCGACACGTTTGGCGACTGTTCGGTGATCGAGAACCGAGGCTACTCGGTGATCCTGGCCGAGCGGCCGGGGGGGCGATCATGACCGCCGCCGACGTGATCCGCGTGCTAGACTTGCAGCCGCACCCGGTCGAGGGCGGCTACTTCCGCGAGACGTACCGCAGCGCCGCCACCATTCCCGCCCACGGCGGCACCCGCGCGGTATCGACGGCGATCTACTACCTGTTGAAGCCGGGCCACGTCTCGGAACTCCACGTCCTCCCCGGCGAGGAGGTGTTCCACTTCTACCTCGGCGCGCCGGTGCGGATGCTGCAACTGTGGCCCGACGGAAGCGGTCGCGAGGTGGTACTCGGCCCCGACCTGTCGGCCGGGCAGGTGCCGCAGTTGGTGGTGCCCGGCGGCGTGTGGCAGGGGACGCGGCTCGTCGGCGACGACGGCTTCGCGCTACTGGGCTGCACTGTGGCGCCGGGCTTCGACTACGCCGACTACCGCGGCGCCAGCCGCACCGAGCTGACGGCGAAGTGGCCGGCGTTCGCGGAGGAGATCGCCCGCCTCACGCCGCGGGGGTAAACCAACACTGCGTTGCACCAGGTTCGTGCAACGGTTAAGAAGGATATGCCGTTCCCGACCGAGGTCGAACACCCGATGACCAAGAAGGCCACAACCCTTCCGCGAAAGTCTGGCAAGCGAAAAGGGACGACGAAACCGACGCAATATACCGTAAGTGACGGTGAGTTGGTTCTTACCCTGGAACCCGCCGAGAAGGGGTGGTACGTGGTTACGTCGCCCCTTGACCCAGAGCTTGCGACACAGGCGCGTACGATCGATGAGGCGTTCGAGATGGCCCGCGATGCTCTCGAACTCCTGGTGGCCGCTCGGTCCGAGTTCAGGCGAAGCCCAGGCGTCACCAAGAAGTGAGCCAACCCCGCCTACCCCCTTTCGTGGCATGAAGGCATAATCTCATGTGGCCTGCTAACAGGGCCGTGATGGGAGCCACGCCGTGAGCCGCCGCGAACTTGAAGAACACCTCCGCACGCATGGGTGTGAGTGCGTGCGGAACGGTGCCAAGCACGACCTCTGGCGGAACCCCGCAACCGGCGGTTTGGCTGCGGTCCCGCGCCACCGCTTTATCGCCCGGGGAACGGTTCGCGGCATCTGCCGGTCGCTCGGCGTCCCGCTCCCGCCGGGCTTCTAATCACGACATTAAGGCTTCGCTTGGTCGCGCGAGAAGTACTCGCCCTGGGCGTAGACGCTGAGGATGGCGTCGCCGAGCTCGAAGAACGTCCCTTCCTACTCGTCATTCGACAGCGCCAGCTCCGGGTACTTCGCCCCAAACTGCTCCGCGCTCAGCGCCTTCGCCTCGATCTCGTCCGGCAGCAGGTCCGTTGCGCCGACGTAGAACACCTGCAGCGACAGCTTTGACCTGAACACGTCCTCATTACGCGCCTGCGGCTTCGATCGCGCGTTGGCCAGCGCCGCCATCCACCCCGCTGACCCGCGCGTCGGCGTCGTGCAGTAGCCCGGCTTGCGGGAATCGCCCGGCCCCGCTATTCCCCCGGCCGAGGTGCGGAATGAGGCGGTGGCCGGACGCGCTGTGGCTCTTGCTCGTCGGCGTGTACTCGTCGGCGTGGTGCGTCACAGCCGCGGCCCAGCTCGGCCCCACGTTCGACGAGCCGTTCTACCTCGCGTCCGGGCTCAACGCCTGGCGCACCGGTAGCAACAAACCCCTCATGTCGGCCGGCACCCTGCCGCTCGCCGTCGACGCGCAGACGCTTCCGCTCTACCTCTGGGAGCGCGGCCGTGGGGAGCCGTTCCACGTCTACCGCGAGATGGACGTGATCCTCCCCGCGGCGCGGGCCGCGAACCTGCCCTTCTGGTGGCTGCTGCTCCTGTACACGATGCGGCTCGGGCGCACCTGGGGTGGGGCGTGGGGCGGCCGCATCGCCGTCGGCCTCGTCGGCTTCGACCCGAACCTGCTCGGCCACGCGGCGCTGGCCACGACCGACATCCCCATCGTGGCGATGATGCTGGCGCTGGTGTACCACGCCCACCACGGCGCCGGCCGCGGCTGGTGGCCGCGAGTCTTCGTGCCCGGCGTGTGCTTCGGGCTGGCGACGCTGGCCAAGGCCAGCGGCATGGTGTTCGGCGTGCAGGCGCTCGTGGTGATCGGCCTGTGGCACCTGGCGAAGGCCGGGGCGCTGTCGCCGCCCGCGGGAATGGGCTGGTTCGGCCGCGCGGCCCACGTCTGGCACGCGTGCTACGGGTTGCGCAAGGACATCGCGGTGTCACTGCTCGTCGGCTTCACCCTGGTGTTCGTCTACACCGGGTCCGACTGGGTGGTCGAGCCGACGTTCGTCACCTGGGCCGCGGGGCTGCCCGACGGACCGGCCCGGGACCTGCTCGTGCCCGTGAGTACCTACCTGCGAATCTTTCCGAACGCCGGTGAGGCGCTGGTCCAGCAGGTGAAGCACAACTTCCGCGGGCACGGGACGTACCTCCTCGGCGAGTGGTACGACCGCGCCACGCTCAGGTACTTCCCGCTGGCCATGGCGATGAAGACGCCCCTGCCGGCGCTGGTGCTCGTACTTCTGACGCTGGCCGTGCGGCCGCGGGCGTGGAACACGCCGGCCGGGTGGTTCGCGCTGGTGCTGCTGCTCTTCAGCCTGAACTGTCGCGTGCAGATCGGCGTGCGGTTCATGTTTACGCTGATGGCCGTGGCGTACGTGTGCGCCGCGGCCGCCGCCGCCCGTGGGGCGCTCCGCTGGGTCGGCGGCGGGCTCGTCGCCGTCACGGCGGCCGTCTCGATTGCAGCGTGGCCGCACGGGCTCGGCTACTTCAACCGGCTGTGGGGCGACCCGGGGCTCGGCTACACCCACCTGCACGACTCGAACTTCGACTGGGGCCAGGGGCTACCGGAACTGAAGGCGTGGTACGCGGCCCACGGCGGCGGCCGGCCGCTGGCCGTGTGGTACTACGGCACCGACCCCGACATCCTGTACCCGCCGTTCCGCCACGTCGCCGTCAGCCATGCCAAACTGACCCGCGGCGACCAGCTGCCCGAGGTCGCCGGCCGCGGGCTTCTGGCGGTGTCGGTCACGTCGCTGTACGGCAACCGCGGCATCACCCCGCCCACGCGCGTCGCGTCCGAGTGGGTGCTGGCGCGCGAGCCGGTCGGGCGGACGCACACGTTCCTCATCTACGACCTGACGCGCGAGTGACGGCCGAGCGCTACAATTCTGCCATGTTCCCGAACGCCCTGATCCTGACCGGCCCCACTGCGTGCGGCAAGACGGCGCTCGCGCTCGCCGTCGCACCGAGGCTCGGCGCCGAGGTCGTGGCAATGGATTCCATGACCGTCTACCGCGGCATGGACGTCGGCACCGCGAAGCCGACCGCCGCCGAGCGCAAAGCCGTGCCGCACCACCTGATCGACGAACTCGACCCCTCCGAGGGCGGCACCGTGGCGTGGTGGCTCGGCCGCGCCGCCGAGGTGTGCCGCGACCTGGCCGCGCGAGGGAAGCGGCCGCTGTTCGTCGGCGGCACGCCGTTCTACCTCAAGGCGCTGCTCCACGGCCTGTTCGACGGCCCGCCCGGCGATCCTGAGTTGCGGCAAAGGCTCGAAGGGGAGGCCGAGCGCGTCGGCAAGGAGGCGCTGCACGCCCGCTTGGCTGCCGTTGATGCGAAGACGGCGGCGCGGCTCCACCCCAACGACGTACGCCGTGTGGTGCGGGCACTCGAAGTCTTCGAGCTGACCGGCAAGCCGATCTCGGCGTGGCAGCAGGGCTGGGACACGGCCGCGTTCGCCGGCGAATCCGCCCCACCGCCGGCCGCGATCCCCGGTGTGGTGCTGGAGTTCCCGCGCGACGTGCTGTACTACCGGATCAACCGCCGCGTCGGGGCGATGCTCGACGCCGGCTGGCTCGACGAGGCGCGGCGGCTGCGCGAGCGGCCGGTGAGCCGCGAGGCGGCGCAGGCACTCGGCTACCGCGAACTGTGGGACCACCTCGACACGCCGGGCGCCGACCTGAGCGCGACGGCGGACCTGATCCGCACCCGCACCCGGCAGTTCGCCAAGCGACAGCTGACTTGGTTCCGCCACCTGCCGTCGCTCGTCGCCGTCCCCGCCGACGCCCCGGACGCGGCCGAGCGGGCGCTGCGGGCGTGGGGCGAGCTGGCACCGCCGCGAGCGGGCGCCGTCACTTCAGCGCCCGAATCGTGATGTCCTTGAATTCCACGTCCGTTCCCTCGGCCTGGAGAGCGATCCGGCCGCGCGTCAGGTTGCAGTCGGTACCGCCGTTCACGACGCGGCCGTTCACCGCCAGTTCGACCGTCCCGCCGCGGCACACGACGCGGTAGTCGTTCCACTCGCCGGTCGGGCGCTCCACGGCCTCGTCCTTCGGGCTGCGCCAGACGTGCCGCTTCGTCTTGTCGTCGGCGTCGCGGCGGGCAGGGTCCACGGTCAGCCTCACCTCGGCGGCCGTTTGCAGCCAGATGTCGCCGGCGCGGCCGGCCCGCAGTTGCGCCTCCACGCTCACCGGCCACACCACGTCCGCCTTCTGCACGTGGAGCAGGACGCCGCTGTTGCCGCCCTTCAGGCCGGCCGGGTAGCGCCACTTCAGTGACAGCTCGTAGTCACCGTACTCGGCCTCGGTGGCGAGGTAGCCCGTCGGCTTCCCCGTACACCGCAGCACGCCGTCCTTGACGGTCCAGGTGTCGGTCGCGGCGGTCGGCGTGGTGGGGCCGTCCTTCACGAGGCGGCCGAACGCCTTCCACCCGGCCAGGTCTTTGCCGTTGAAAAGCGGCACGGGGGCCGCGGGCTGACCGGCGGCGAGGGTGGCCAGGGCGGCCGTGAGGGCGACGGCCAGGAACGCGCGCATGGGGAGGCTCCGGTGGGGGCACCTTCGCATTGTCGCGGGCGGGACCGGCAGCCGCCACTGCCGCGGCCGGGCGGCCGGCGTATGATGCCCGCGACCTACCGAACCCACTCCCTTCGGAGCCCGAACCATGTCCCGCCTCTTCCTCGCCGCCGCGCTGGCGGTCCTCGTCGCCGGCGCGTCCGGGG
Source organism: Gemmataceae bacterium (assembly GCA_046350095.1). Lineage (GTDB taxonomy): Bacteria > Planctomycetota > Planctomycetia > Gemmatales > Gemmataceae > Urbifossiella. The sequence goes on along the minus strand of JAXMBA010000002.1, from coordinate 2,030,452 downwards.
CCGCCGACCCGGCCTTCGACAAGGCGCTGCGCGACTCGCTGGCCGGCGTCCACAACAGCGGGGCCGACCTGTACAACCAGGGCAAAGACTACGCCGGCGCGTTCCGCCTGTACGAGGGCGCCCTCCGCACGTCCCGCCCGCTCCTGGCCCACCGCCCCGCCACCCAGGCCGCCATCGACGACGGCCTCGCCGCCGCCGCCAGGGAGTCGGACGCGGCGAAGAAGGCGTTTCTGCTGCACGAAGCCATCGAGAAGGTCCGCTCCGACCTGAAGGAACCGGTAAAGAGCGCCGTCGTCCCGGAGCCGAAGAAGACGGTGGTCCCGGAGCCGAAGAAGACCACCACCCCCGAGCCGAAGAAGACGACGGTGCCCGAGGTGAAGAAGGGCGCGGCCGGCGGCCCCGAGGTGAAGGGGAAGGTGACGTACAAGGGGCAGCCGGTGGCCGACGCGACGCTGACGTTCACGACGCTCGACCGCATGGTCGGGGTGCCCGCGGTGACCGCCAAGACCGGGGCCGACGCGACCTACAAGGCGAACCTCGTGGCCGGCCGGTACGCGGTTACGGTCACCGCGACGGCCAACGGCAAGGCGGTGCTGCCGGCCCGGTACGCGGCCGCCGACACGTCCGGGCTGACGTTCGTCGCCCCGGCCGGGGCGAGCACGTTCGACATCGACCTGCAATGACCGGCCCCGAGGTGCTCGTCGCCGGCGCCGGCCCGACCGGGCTCGTCCTCGCGCTCTGGCTGGCCCGCGCCGGCGTCCGCGCCCGCGTCGTCGACAAGGCACCCGGCCCCGGGCTCGCGTCGCGGGCGATGGCCGTGCAGGCCCTCGTGCTCGAGTTCTACCGGCAGCTCGGAGTCGCCGACGGGGCCGTGGCCGGCGGCCTCCTCATGTCCGGCGGCCGCTTCTGGGACCGCGGCCGCCTCGTCGCCCGGTTCTCACTCGGCGACATCGGCGCCGGCATCAGCCCGTTCCCGTTCGTCCTCAGCTACCCGCAAGACGACCACGAACGCTACCTCCTCCGGTTGCTCGGCGAGGCCGGCGTCGCGGTCGAGTGGAACACCGAACTCGTCGGCGTCCGCCAGGCCGCCGACCGCGTGTTCGCCCGCCTCCGGGCCGGCGGCGCCGAGTCGGAATCCGAGCACGCCTACCTCTGCGGCTGCGACGGCTCCCACAGCGCCGTCCGCCGCGCGCTCGGTGTCGGCTTCCCGGGCGCGAAGTACGACAGCCGCTTCTACGTCGCCGACGTGGCCGGCGAGGGCTGGTCGCCCGGCGCGTTCGTGAACGCCAGCCTCGGCCGCGACACGTTCTGCCTCGGCTTCCCGGTCCGCCGCGAGGGCATGGTCCGCCTCATCGGCATTCTTCCCGCCCGCCTCGCGGACCGCACCGACCTGACGTTCGACGACGTACGGCCGATCGCGGAGCAGCTCCTCGGCCTGCGCACGACCGCGGTGAACTGGTTCTCGACGTACCACGTCCACCACCGCGTCGCGGAGCGGTTCCGCGTCGGCCGGGCGTTCCTCGCCGGCGACGCCGGCCACGTCCACAGCCCGGCCGGCGGGCAGGGGATGAACACCGGCATCGGCGACGCCGTCAACCTGGCGTGGAAGCTCGCCGCGGTGCTTCAGGGGAGGGCTGCCCCGGAGGTGCTCGACAGCTACGAGGCGGAACGCGTCCGCTTCGCCCGTGTGCTGGTGGACACGACCGACCGGGCGTTCGGGCTCCTGGTCGGCGGCGGCGTCCGCGGCTGGCTGATGCGCCGGGTGGTGATGCCGCGCGTGCTGCCGCTGGCGGTCAAGGTGCCGGCGCTGCGGCGGCAGATGTTCCGGGTCATCTCGCAGACGCGGATTGAGTACCGGCCGAGCCCGTTGAGCGCCGGCGGCGCCGGCCGGGTCCGCGCCGGCGACCGGCTACCGTGGCTCGGCGCGCCCGACAACTTCGCCCCGCTGGCGAGCCGCGACTGGCAGTTGCACGTCTACGGCGACGTGGGGCCGGCCCTGCGCGACGTGGCGGCGCGGGCGGGGTTGCGGGTGGAGCGGTTCGCGTGGTCGGCGGGGTGCCGGCGGGTGGGCTTTGTGCGGGACGCGATCTACCTCGTGCGGCCGGACGGGCACGTCGGCTTCGCCGGCCGGCAGAGCACGATGACCGAGCTGGAAGCCTACCTCGCCCGCTGGGCGATCCGCGGCGGGTGACGCCGGCCGGTCGGCGCACGGCGGTACGGCCTCAGTCGCCCTCGTCGAACTCCGCACGCGGGGTCAGCAACTTCAGCACCCTGAGGGCCGTCGCCAGCCGGCCGGGCAGGTCCGCGGGCGGGAACTCCTCGCCGTCCCAGTACACCAGCAGCGAGCCGTCCAGCGCCTCCACCACCAGCGACCGCTCCTCCAGACACAGCCCGATCAGGTCGTCCGTGAAGCACGCGGCGACGGCGTCGGCGTCCGCCCCCTGGAGCACGTAGGCGTCGTGGAACTCGCGCTCGCCGGCGAGGCGGATCGACCCGCCGCCGGCGCCCACGGCGTCGGCCAGCTTCTGGCGCCAGCCGCGCGGGTACAGCGCCAGCCGCGGCACGCCCCGCGCCTCGCCGTCCCACACCACCGTGGTGCGCGCCACGACGTTCGACCCGCCGTAGCCGCTGCGGTAGTCCATGACGCGGACGCGCCGGCCGCGGTAGCTCCCTTCCAGGCGGTTGCGGCACAGCTCGTGCTCGGCGTCGCCGATCGTCGCGCACCCGCGGAGGAACGCGGCCGCGCTGCGGCCCGGTTCTTCGGTGTAGTCGAGACTGAGGTCGTCGCCCTCGCGGGCGAAGCCGAGGGCGCGGTTCCAGCGGGCGCGGTCGCCGCCCATCAGGAGGAGGCCGCCGAGCGCCACGAACGGGCTGAAGATGCCGACGAAGCAGCAGCAGACGCCGGGGCCGTCGGAACCGAACACGTTGACGCCGCCGCAGGCCATCAGCGGGCCGACGACGAGGAACGAGAGCGAGGCGATGAGCCAGCCGTTCGCCTTGTAGGCCTTCCCCTCCAGGCGGCGGACCGCCGCCCGGTTCCCGCCCCGCTTCGCCTTCCGCGCCATGGCTTCCCCTTCCGCCCGGGGCGGTCGCTACACGGCCGGGTCGGGGGCGGTCAAGGCGTGGGCCAGCCGCAACTCCCGGAGCATCGCCTGCTTCTTCGCCTGGTGGGTCTGCATCCGGCGGAGGATGTCGTCGAGCACCCGGACCGCGGCGAGCACGTGCGGCCCCTTGTTGAGCATCACGCACTCGGCCCGGTGGCCCATGGCCGCGTCGGTCACCTCGGCCCGCGACGGCACCCCGGTCTTGGCGAGGGTCTCGAGCACCTGCGTGGCCCAGATGACCGGTACGTGGGCGGCCTCGCAGATCCACAGGATCTCTTCCTGCACCTCGGCCAGCCGCTCGAACCCGACCTCGACCGCCAGGTCGCCGCGGGCGATCATCACCCCGCAGCACGGGGACCGCATCGCCGCCAGGAGCATCGCCGGGAGGTTCTGGAACCCGCGGCGGGTTTCGACCTTCAGCACCACCGCCGGCCGGCGGTCGCCGATCCGGGCGAGATGTTCCTGAAGGTGCTCCACGTCGGCCGCCGTGTTGGCGAACGACAACTCGACCACGTCCGCGTGCTCGGCCACGAAGTAGAGGTCTTGCAGGTCCTTGTCGGTGAGCGCCGGGAGGCGGAGGTGGCTGTCCGGGAGGTTGATCCCCTTGTCGGCCCGGAGCTTCTCCCCGCCCGGCCCGGCCTGGGTGATCCGCACCACCGCCCGCCCGGGCTCGACCCGCTCGACCACCCCGCCGATCTTGCCGTCGTCGAACCAGATCGCGTCCCCCGGGCGAACGTCCTCGAACACCTCCGGGATGGAACAGCCGATCCGGGCCGGGGTGAGAAGGCGGCCGGCGCTGTCGGTGGTCGCCGGCCGGCCGGGGGCGAGGTCGCGGGTCACCTCCAGCACGTCGCCGGCCCGGACGAGCAGGGCCGACTCCCCCGCCGGCAGGCCGCCGACCGCCGCCTCCCGGTCGCGGTCGTTCACGTCGGCCCGCCTCAACACCGTCCCGGGGACGACGTAGGCGGTCTGCACCGCCTCGGCCCAGCACCCGCTGTCGGTGGCGTCGACGACGGCGAACTCCCGATCGGCGTCCCGGGCGTCGGTGAACTTCAGCCGGTCCCCCGGGCGGACCCGGGCGAGCCAGCCGGAGGGGAGCGGGAGGACGGCGTCGGCGGGCGAGGGCGGCGGGCGACGGGCCGGGTCGGCGGTGAGCCACACCCGGGCCGGGGCGGTGACCCGGCCGAAGGCGTCCCGCTGCGGGCGGACCCGGACCACCGCGGGCCCGGGGGTGACCGGGCCGGTGCGGAGCTTCGGCCCGCCCAGGTCCATGACCACCCGGCAGCCGCGGCCGACCGCCCGCTCGGCCCGGCGGAGGTGCTCGATCATCCGCCCCCAGGTGACCGGGTCGTCGTGGGCGCAGTTGATCCGCATGCCGTCCATCCCCTGCTTGAGCAGGTCGTGGACGAGGGTGTAGTCGGTCGCCGCCTCGCCCGGCATGGTGACCATGATCCGCACCCCGCGGCCGGGCGGGGCCGGGCCGAGGAGGGCGTCGGTGTGCTCGGCCAGCAGCCGCCGGCCGTGGGCGAAGTCGGGGCCGGCGCCGGCCGGCGCCGGCGCCGGGCGCCCGGCCAGCCGGTGGAGCACCCCCAGCACCGCGTCGACGGTGCCGAGGGCGTTCGCCTCGGCCCGGCCCAGCGAGGACAGGCCGAGGGCGGCCAGCCGGACCTGAAGCGGGCGGAGGTCGCGGCGGCGGAGCGCCAGGTAGTGAAGGAGGTTGCGGGCGCTGTCCCGAAACGTCGGGTGGATGTGGCCGAGGTGGGCGAGCGAGACGGCGGCCATGTCCGCCCGGACCTCGGCCAGCTCCCGGTAGGCGTCGGCGGCCGCGTCGGGGCCGGCGGGGTCGGTCGGGTTCGCGGCCACGGGCCAGCACTCCTCCGCGGGGTGGCGGCCGGCGTGCCCGCCGGCCCGGGCGAGGCCCGGCCACCCGCCGGCCCGCCCCGACGTTCCGACGCCGGAGGACCGTTACGTCTTGATGATGTCGTGGACCGTCATCCCGGCGGGAATCATCGGCAGCACGTGCTCCTGGTGCGGCACGTGGACGTTCAGCAGGAACGGCCCCTCGCTCTCGATCATCTCGGTCAGCGCCGCGTCCAGGTCGGCCTTGTCGATCACGCTCCGCGTCGCCACGCCGAAGCCCTTGGCGATCGTGCAGAAGTCTGGGTACGGCGGCAGGTCGTCGCCGGCCCCGAGGTAGGTGTGGCCGCGGTTGCTGCCGAAGAACCGGTCCTCCCACTGCATCACCATGCCGAGGTGCTGGTTGTTCAAGAGCAGCACCTTCGCCGGGATCCTCTCCGCGAACGCCGTAGCCAACTCCTGCACGTTCATCAGGAAGCTGCCGTCGCCGTCGATGTCGATGACCAGGTTGTCGGGGTGGGCCACCTTGCACCCGAGCGCCGCCGGCAGGCCGAAGCCCATCGTGCCGAGGCCGCCGCTGGTCACCCACTTCCGCGGCTGGTTGAACCCGAAGAACTGCGCCGCCCACATCTGGTGCTGGCCCACGCCCGTGGTGATGATCGTCTTGTCGAGCTGGCCGCGGTCCCGGAGGATTTCCCACAGCCGGCGGATGGCGTGCTGCGGGATGATGGCGTCCGGCCGCTCCGGGCAGCGCATCGGGTCGGCCTCGCGCCAGGCGTCGATCTGCCGCCACCAGTCGGGGTAGCGGCCGCCGGCCACGAGGTCCGCGTTCGCGTCCTCCTTCAGCATCCCGTTCAGCGTGATGAGCGCCGCCTTCACGTCGCCGTGGACCGGGACGTGGGCGAACTTGTTCTTGTGGATCTCGCTGCGGTCGATGTCCACGTGGACGATCTTGCCGTGCTTGGCGAACTCGGTCAGCTTGCCGGTCACCCGGTCGTCGAACCGCACGCCCAGGGCGATGAGCAGGTCGGCGTCGTTGATCGCGTAGTTGCTGTAGACGGTGCCGTGCATGCCGAGCATTTGCAGGCACAGGTAGTGGTCGGCGGGGAAGTTGCCGAGGCCGTGAACCGTCAGGCCGACGGGGATGCCGGTGAGCTCGGCGAGTTCCCGCAGCTCGGCCGCGGCGCCGGCGTGGGTGATGCCGCCGCCGGCGTAGATGAACGGCCGCTTGCTGGCGCGGATGGCCGCGACGATCGGCTCCAGCTCGGCGCGGGTCGGCTTGCGGAAGGGGCGGTAGCCGGGGAGGTCCATCGGGCCGTCCCAGTCGGGCACGGTGGACTTCACCTGCACGTCCTTGCAGATGTCGATCAGCACCGGGCCGGGCCGGCCGGTGGTGGCGATGTGGAACGCCTCCTTCACCACCCGGGCCACGTCCTCCACCCGCGTGAGCAGGTAGTGATGCTTGGTGATGCCGCGGCAGATCTCCACCATCGGCGTTTCCTGGAACGCGTCGTTGCCGAGCACGGTGGTGGACACCTGCCCGGTGATGAAGATCAGCGGCACGGAGTCCATCTTGGCGTCGGCGATGCAGGTGACGAAGTTGGTGGCGCCTGGGCCGCTCGTGCTGAAGCAGACGCCGGCCTTGCCGGTGGTGCGGGCGTACCCGTGGGCCATGAACCCGCCGCCCTGCTCGTGCCGCGGCAGGATGGTTCGCAGCCGGTCCTCGACCTTCGTGAGCGACTGGTGGATGGGCATGGAGGCGCCGCCCGGGTAGGCGAACACGACCTCGACGCCGTGGCGGATGAGGCTCTCGACGAGGATGTCGGCCCCGGTCATGGGGGTGCCGGCGGGGGGTTGCGAGGGAGCGGCCATGGTCGTACCCGGGTCGGGAGGCGCACAAACGGAGTCAATAGTATAGCGGCCCGCGCCGCGGGTGTAAGCGCGGGCCGGAGAAAGATTTCGAGAAGATCGGCGTGGAACCGGCCCGCCTCGGCGTGCCGTTTCCACGCACACCGATGTACGTAGGATCACTCCTCCCGCGCGGGTCGGCTGGCGGCGCGCCGAACGCGCCCGATCTGCCGCGTGCGCCGCCGCGCCGCCGACGCTCCCGCCGCTTCGCGGGCGAAGTGCCGCTGACAACCGCCCCGCCGTCCGATGCCATGAGGAGGAACGCCGCGCCGCAGGAGCACCACCGTGACCGTCACCCGCCTGGCCGCCTTCGTCCTGCTCGTCGCACTCGCGCCGCGGGCCGACGCCAACCCGTTTTGGTCGAAGGGTAAGGGAAAGAGCGACGCGCAGGTTCGCACGCTCGTCACGACCCTCAGAACCGATCCGGACGAGAAGCGCCGCCGCGCGGCCGTCGCCGAGTTGCGCGACGCCGACCCGCGGGCGCAGGCGGACGTGATCCCGGCGCTGGTTGCGACGCTCCAGCGCGACCCCGCGGCACTCGTACGGGCCGACGCCGCCGACGTGCTCAGCAGCTACCGGACGGTGTTCCCGCTGGCGGGGTCGGCGTTGGAAGCGGCCGCGGAGACGGACCCGGCCCCGGTCGTCCGCGACCTGGCGAAGCAGGCGCTGTGGGAGTACCACCTGCTCGGCTACCGGAGTGCCCGCGGGGCGGACGGCTTCCTGGGTCAGACCGCAGAGCCTCCGGTGGCCGCCCGCGCTACGCCACGGCCGCCGGCGGCGCAGGTTCCGACGGTCGTGGCGGTCCGGGTCGAGTTGCCGCGTGTGCCGACGCCGACGGCCGTGGCGTCCTACCGGCCGCCGGTCCCGCCCGAGCTGCCGGCGCCCGCGCCGACGGGCCCGCGGATCATCTTCACGACGGCCCCGCCGGTGCGGCTGGACCTGACGGAAGAGCCGCCGCTGGCGCGGAAGTAGGACGGGCTCACGAGATCCGAACTCCGGTCGCCGACCTGTCCGGGTTCGAGTTCCGTGCTCCGGGTCTCGAACTCAGTCCTCGTCTAGCGCTTCGCCGAGCACGTCCTCGTTCACGTAGATGGGCACCTTCGCCGTCACCGCCAGCGCGATGGCGTCGCTCGGCCGGCAGTCGATCTCCACCAGCTCGCCCTCCTGCCGCACCCGCAGCCGGGCGTAGTACGTGTGCTCCTTCAACTCGCTGATGACGATGTCCTGAATCTCCGCGCCGAGTTGCTCCACGGCGGCCACGACCAGGTCGTGGGTCAGCGGCCGCGGCGACTCCATCTTTCGGACGCGGCGGTCGATGCTGGTGGCCTCGAAGATGCCGATCACGATCGGGAAGCTCCGCTCCCCGTCGACTTCGCGGAGGACGATGACCTGGTGGTCCTCGACCTCGCTGATGATGATCCGGCGGAGCTCCATCTGCACGGGCACGGCAGGCTCGCGGTCGTGGTGAGGGCGGTCGGGCTTCCGGCCGGCGCGGCCGTCGGGTAGAAGTTTACCCGCCCGGCCGCGCCGTTTCGAGTACCCCGGCCGAACCATCCCATGCCGACCGTCCTGCTGAGCGCCGCCGACCCGACCGCCGCCCTCCCCGCGGCCGGGTTCGATGTCGTCGCTCACGCGCTTGGCAGCACGCCGCCCGTCGACTTCGCCGCCGTCGCCGTCGCCGTGGTGGTTGCCGAGCCCGTCCCCGCCGCGGCCGCGCAGACGCGCCGCTGGCGGGCCGAACTCGCCGACGAACACGTCCCCGTCGTCTGGCTCGTCACGCGGCCCGAAGCCGTCCCCGTCGGCCTCGACGCCGGTGCCGACGTGTGCCTCCTCCAGCCCGTCGAGCCGGCGCACCTCGCCGCACAGCTGCGCTCGCTGGCGCGAACCCGGGCCGCGGCGGCGCGCGTCGGCACGCGCGCCGCGGAAGCCCGGCTTCTCGGCGACCAACTCCGCCAGGCGTACGCCCGCCTCGACGCCGAGCGCGAACTGGCCCGCCGCGTTCATCAGTCCGCGCTGCCGAACGAGCTCCCCGACGGCGTCACCGTGTGCCGCCGCGGCCGCGCCGGCTTCCACGACGCCCGCCGCCTGCCCGACGGCCGCGTCGCCTTCCTCGTCGGCGACGTGCCCGGCCGCGGCGGCACCGCGGGGAGCCTCCTCGGCCTCCTCGTGCTCCGGGCCGCGTTCCCGCCCGGCGCCGAGCCCGACCCCGCCGCGGCACTCGTGCGCGTCAACCAAGCCCTGCTCGCGCTCTGCCTCGACGACCCCCCGCTGGTGGCCCTCCTGGCGGGCGTTGCCGATCACGAGTCGGTTACCGTGGCGCGGGCGGGCCTGACGGCTCCGGTGTGGCTGCCGGCGAGCGGTGAACCGGCGGCGTGGTCGGCGCCGGGCCCGTTCCTTGGCACGGCCGAGGCGTCGTACCCGGCGCTGACGCGCCGCGGCGGCCGCCTGCTCGTGTCCACCGCCGGCGGCGACGCGCTGCTCGCCGCGGCCCTGCAACACGGCGCGGACGTGGAGGCGGTCGCCACGCACGTTCTCGCGGCGACGCCCGACGCCGAAGATGTCGTGGTGATGGCCGTCGCCCCTTGACGCCGCCGCCCGGCCGGTAAGAATTCACATCACGGAACCAACCGCGCCCGCCGCCCGTCTCACCCGGTGTCCCGCCCGGCCACCCGGAGCCGCCGCCATGCCCCGTCCCGCCGTCTGGCTCGTCTTCGCCCTCGGCATGGCGTGCGTCGCCTACGACCCCGTCGGCACCAGCACCGCCCAGCAGAAGACCGATCCCAAGGCGCCGGCGAAGGTCGAGCCCAAGCAGCCGCCGAAAGTCGAGCCGAAGGCTCAGCCCAAGCCGCCGGACCCGAAGGCTCAGCCGAAGCCGCCGGAGCCGACGGAGCCCGAGGTGCCGGCCATCGACGGCCCGCCTAGCCCGCTCGAACTCGTCCGCGGTCTCCGCCAGGAAGGGCAGTCGGACCTGGCCGTCGAACTGATCGCCGAACTCGAAGCCAAGTCGGACACGCCCGCGGCGGTGAAGGCCGAGCTGCCGCTGGAGCGGGCCCGCTGCCTCCTCGAAGCCGCGGACGACGAGCCGGACGAGGCCACGCGACTCGGGCTGGTCGGCGAGGCGAAGGACGGGTTCGCCACGTTCCTCCGCAACACCCCCGGCCACCCCCGCGCCGCCGAGGCCTACCTGGCGCTGGCCCGGCTCACGTCGCTCGAAGCGAAGGCGCAGCTGGCGAAGGCGCGCCGCATCGACGTGCCGCCGGAGAACGAGAAGGGGCACGACGAGGAGTTAGCCAAACAGAAGGCCGAAGCCGCCGCCGCCCGGCCGCTGTTCCTCGGCGCGGCCAAGCAGTTCAAGTCCGCCGCCGACAAGCTCGGCGCCCAGCTCGCGGCCAACGTGGACACCAACACCCGCCGGGCGCTCATCCTGTCGAAGGTGGACGCCGAGCTGGCCAGCGCGGTGAACCAGATGTACCTCGGCGACACGTACATCGCCGCCACCGCCGAGGAGAAGAAGGAGCGGTCGAAGACGATCGACCAGGCGCGGAACGAGTTCAAGGAGCTGGCCGCCGGCGCCGGGGTGCCCGGCCGCGTCGGCTGGGTCGCCAAGGCGTGGATGGCCGAGTGCGAGTTCCAGAAGGACAACAACAAGGTGTCCGAGGCCCAGTTCCAGGACGTGCTCAAGGCCGCCGGCGGCGACTCCGACGACGGCAAGCGGCTGGCCAAGTTCTTCCTCATCCGCCACAAGGTGATCGAGGGCGACGACAAGGCCGTGGAGAAGGACGCCCGCGCCTGGCTGAGCCAGTACGGGCTCAACCGCAAGGCCGCCGGCGAGGCCGTGGCCGTGCGCTGGTACCTGGCGACCGTGCGCCAGCGCGAGGCCGACCAGCTCGTGGCCAAGGTGCCGGTGCCGAAGGGGTCGAAGGCCGTGCCGCCGACGCCCGCCACCGCCCTGCCGGCGTACCGCGAGGCCGAGAAGTTGTACCGCGTCATCGCCCAGTCCGACAACGAGTTCACGTTCCGCGCCCAGAAGCGCCGCTTCTACGTCGTCCGCCGCCTGCTCGGCGAGGCCGAGTTGCCCCCGACCGCGTACAAGACGTTCGAGGAGGCGCAGATGGCGTCCCTCATCCAGATGGCCAAGCTGCAGGACCAGCTGCGGGCCGACTCGCCGGCCGGCGAGGCGGCGCTGAAGGAGCGGCGGAACAAGATCGTCGGCCTGCTCGAGCACGCCCGCGAGATCGCCACCGAGAAGGACAACCCGGCCGACGTGAACGAGGTGCTGCTCCGCCTCATCTACTTCTACACCGAGACCGACCAGGCCGGCCGCGCCGCGATCCTCGGCGAGCACCTGGCCCGACAGGTCCGCGGCACCGGCGGGAAGTCGTCCGCCGGCGGGGCGCTCGGGGTGCGGGCGTACATCAACGCCGCCGCGTCGATCCGTATCACCGAGGCCGAGCCCGCGGCGGCGGCGCGCCAGGCCGACCGCGACCGGGCCATCAAGCTGGCCCGCTTCGTGGACGAGCGGTTCCCGACCGAGACCGCCACCGACCAGGCCCGCCACATGCTGGCGAGTCTGCTGTACGACGAGGGGAAGCCGGTCGAGGCCTACGACGCCTCGCTGAAGGTCCGCCAGGGGTACGAGCGGCTCCCGTACGTCCGCCTGTTCCAGGGGGCCGTCGCCACGCAGCTGCTCGCCCCGCTCAAGGACTCGCCGCTGCCGGACGCCCGTCGCACCGACGTCTTCCGCCGCACCGTCGCCGACCTGGAGAAGCTGCCGCCGCCGCCGGCGACCGCGAACGAGGACGACGCCCGCACGTTCGTGTCCGTCCGCGCCCGGCTGGCGTTCCTGTACCTGCTCCAGAAGCGGATCGACCCCGAGGCCGAGAAGAACGAGGTGGGCTACACCCGGGCCGCGCGCACGGCCGAGGAGGCGGCCAAACTCATCGGCACCTACAAGTCGCTGATGGCCGGCGACAAGGGGCCGAACCTCGACGGGTGGGAGGCGTTCCTGACCACCGAGGACTCGCGCACCCGGGCCGTGTTCCTGGAGGGGACCGACCTGTTCGCCGCCGGCAAGTACGAGGAGGTGTTCGGCGCCGCCGGCAAGATGCTCACCGAGATGAACGAGAAGGGGCCGCTCGCCGAGCAGGTGAAGGCGGTGGCGGCGATCGACCCGGACGAGGAGAAGGCGAACAAGGACCCGGACAAGGCCCAGAAGGTGAAGGTGACGAAGCTGGCCGACGGCGTGGACAAGCTCCGCCGCGACCTGCTCGTGCTCGGCCTCAAGACGCGGATCCAACAGGGGCAGGCCGACAACGGCATTCAGCTGTTCGAGCTGCTGAAGAAGTTCGGCGGCAGCGTCGAGACCAACCAGCGGACGCTGGAGCAGCTGACGACTGACATGAGCGGCCGGATCGAGGCGCTGCGGAAGGCCGGCAAGGCGCCGGAGGCGCAGGCGCTGTCCGGGGCGTTCGGCAAGCTGGTCGAGCGCATCTCCGCCGAGCCGAACCTGCCGACGCCGATGATGCTGTTCCTCGGCCAGGCGCTGGTCGTGGTCGGCGAGTACGACAAGGCCGTGGAGACGCTGGCGAAGGTTCCGCGCCCGGCGAACCTGGGCGCGCCGCCGGCCGACGACGCCGCCCGCGTCGCCGCCGCGCAGTTCCGCCGGGCCGCGCTCGACACCGCGCGGGCGCAACGGATGGCGAAGAAGTTCGACCCCGCCGAGAAACTCCTGGCCGAGGCCGTCGGCACGAAGGAGAAGCAGGGCTGGGCTTACAGCTCGCTCGACTTCCGCAAGGAGGCGTGCTACCTGGCCGAGGCCCGCGGGGCCGAGACGAAGGACGCCAAGGAGGCGAACAAGCACTGGGGCACGGCCGTGAAGGGCTGGAACGAGTTGCAGGCGATCGCCCGGAACCGGCTGACCGCCCCGCCGCCGAAGGACATGAACGGGCAGGTCGACAACAACAAGGTCCAGCAGAACAAGAACGCCTTCTACGACGCCTACTTCGACTCCAACCGCTGCGTGCTGAAGGCGAACATGCAGTTGCTCGCCGGCAACCCGAAGCTGGACGACACAATGGGCCGCATCGCCAAGCTGTTCGTCGACCTGGAGCAGAAGGAGGGGGCGAACATGTACGCCGAGGTGAAGAACCGGTACCACGAGCTCCTGACCGAGGTGCCCCCGCTGCGGCAGAAGTACGAGGCGGCCGGCGGCAAGCTGTTCCTCCAGGCGACCGAGAATTGATGTCGAAGGGGTGAGCGGGGGAGGGGGAGGCTGACAGCCTGTTGTCACCCCGTCGCCCCACCGCCCCTTCACTCGACACGAACCACCCGAACTTCCTCCCCAAAGGTACACCGATGTTGCACATGGCCCGCGGGCCGCTGGCCCTGGCGCTGTTCGCCGGGGCGTTCGTCGGGGTCGCGCTCGGCCAGCCGCCGGGGCCGCAGGACCGGGTCTTCTACGTTCCCAAGAAGGGCGCCGCCGTCAAGGAGGAGGACGCCGAGCTGAAGATCGACAACGGCGCCGTCAAGATCATCAACACGGGTAAGACGTCGGCCACGGTGACGATCGCCGACGTGGCCCGTACGTACCCGGTGGACATGAAGGAGATCACCCGCGAGCAGGCGCAGGAGCCGGTGAAACTCGAACTGGCCCGCGACTGGGACAAGGCCCGCGCCGCCTACGACGTGCTGAAGGAGAAGTACAAGGGCGGCGCCCCCGAGCGGCTCAAGAAGTGGCTCGCGTTCCGGCACGCCGTGGCCAGCACCCGCGCCGCCGACGACACCGCGTTCGACAGCGGCTGGAAGGACAAGGCCGAGGCCGGGCTGACGCTGCTGAACGACTACCTGGCCCTCTACCCCGGCGGGTGGGAGTCGTGGTACGCGACGCGGACGGCGGCCCGGCTGAACCACGAACTCGGCAAGGGCGAGGTGGCGGCCCGGCTGTGGGCCAAGCAGGCGAAGGCGCCGGAACTGACGCCCGACCTGCGGACCGAGGCGGCGTACCAGGAGGCCGACGCCCTGATGCGGTCCGGCCGCTACAGCGAGGCCGCGGCGAAGGCCGACGAGGCGAAGAAGAGCGCCGCCGCCGGCGCCCCGAAGGACCGGCTCAACCTGATCTCGGTGGCGGCGAAGGCGGCCGCCGGCAACCCGCTGGACGGGATCGCCCCGCTCGAGGCGGAGATCGGCAAGACGAAGGACGCGGCGGTCCGGGCGACCGGGCAGGCGATGCTCGGCGAACTGTACCTGGCGGGGAAGAAGCCGCGCGAGGCGATGTGGGCGCTGCTGTGGGTGGAGGTGGTGTACAACCAGGACCGCGACGAGGTGGCGAAGGCGCTGGCCCGGCTCACCGAGGTGTACAAGCAACTCGGCGACGAGGACCGCGAGCGGACGAACCACGACCGCATGCGTCGCAACCGCGCAATGCTTCTGTGACCCATCGGCAGGCGTTAGGCCGGGCGCAAGCCCCGTCGGGCTTCAACCCCGACGGGGCTTGCGCCCCGGCCTAACGCGCGGTACGCCTGAGTTCTCGCCGGAAGGATTCCCCCGGTGCCGTACACCGTCGCCCTCGACGCCTTCCACGGCCCGCTCGACCTCCTCCTCTACCTCGTCCGGCGGAGCGAGGTGGACGTCCTCGACATCCCCGTCGCCGCCGTCGCCGACCAGTTCCTCGACTACCTCCGCGTGATGCGCGACCTCGACCTGGAGGTCGCCGGCGACTTCCTCGTCATGGCCGCCACGCTGATGGAGATCAAGAGTCGCGCCCTGCTCCCGGCCGACGCCGTGCACCCGGCCGACTCCGACAGGCCCGACCCGCGGGCCGAACTCGTCAAGCAGCTGATCGAGTACCGCCGCTTCAAGGAGGCCGCGGCCGCGCTCGAAGAGCGCGCCGGCGCCCAGGGCGCTCGGGTGCCGCGGCACGAGTCGCCGGACGCGGCGCCGGCGGCCGGGCCGGTCGTGAAGCCGGTCGAGTTGTGGGACCTGGTGAGCGCGTTCGCCCGCCTCGTCCGGGAGACTCAGGCGACCGGGGTCACGGTCGCCGTGGACGACACGCCCCAGCACGTGTACGAGGCACAAATCCGAGAGCGCGTGGCAGCCGAAGGCCGGGTACGGTTCTTCGACATCTTCGTGCCGCCGCACCACAAGGCCCGGCTGATCGGCATTTTCCTGGCGGTGCTGGAACTCATCCGCCACCACGGCCTCGGCCTCGACCAGCCCGACCCCGGCGGCGACATCTGGCTCGTGGCCGTCGCCGCGACGCCCGAAGACGCGGGGTGAAGCCTCGGTACCATCGTCACAGCGACCGACACACTTGTTTCCGCGACCCGCACAGGGCGGCCGTGGAAACAATAATCCCGACCAAAGTGTCTCCGCCCGCCGTGCTGCCGCTTGACTTCTGGGGATTCTCACTTCCGACCCGGCCGCGGCGGTGGTAGCGTACCGGTAGCGGCCCCGTCCCTCTCGGGCACGGGCGTTGCTTCACTTCCGACCCCGGCCGCCACCCGGCGGCCCCCATTCGAGGGTGTCCGATGAGCGAGTTCAGCCGGATCGACGACCACGGCGACTGCCGCGGGCAGTGCAAGGGCTGTCAGTTTTGGGACGCCGAGCACGACGGCGCCCGCGAGGAAGACGCGGCCGTGGGCCTGTGTATGCACGCCGAGCTAACTCACTTCTCCCTCCAGGTGAGCGGGCACAGCGGCTGTAACCGGTTCGCCGCAGTCCTACTGGCGGCCGCCGCTGGGAAATGACCAATTCCCAATGACCCACCAATGACCAAGGAAGACACCGCCGGTCTTCCTTGGTCATTGGTGGGTCATTGGGAATTGGTCATTATCGGGGTATACCACCCCGCATGGATTCCGACTTCCACGCCGTCCGGTGCGAGTCACTCGTCCGCTACCTTCGCCGCCACGTCGCCGGCGAGGTGCGGTTCGACGACACCTCGCGCCGCCTCTACAGCACCGACGCCAGCCACTACCAGGTTCAGCCCCTCGGCGTCGTCGTCCCGCGGACCGTAGACGACCTCGCGGTCACGGTACAGATTGCGGCCGAGCTCGGGGTGCCAATCACGGCCCGCGGCGCCGGCACGAGTCTTTCAGGACAAGCCATCGGGCCTGGCGTCGTGTTGGATTGCTCGAAGTACCTGAACCGCGTCGGCGAGGTGGACGCGGCCGGCCGGCGGGTCACGGTGCAACCGGGCGTCGTACTCGACCAACTGAACCGTGCCGTAGCGCCGTTCGGACTCGTGTTCGGCCCGGAGGTGGCGACCGCCAGCCGGGCCACGCTGGGCGGCATGATCGGTAACAACTCTGCCGGGTCCCGCTCGATTGTCAACGGCCGGACCGTGGATCACGTCCGGTCGCTGACCGCGGTCCTGTCCGACGGGACGGTCGGCACGTTTGGCGAGTTGTCCGCCCGCGAGCACGAGCGGAAACTGGAACTCCGCACCCGCGAGGGCGACGCCTACCGCGCCACCGCCGCCGTGGTGCGCGACCACGCCGCGGAAATCGTCGCCCGCACGCCGCGCATCCAGCGGAAGGTGAGCGGGTACAACCTGCTCTCGCAGTGCGAAGCCCCGCGCTCGCTCGCTCCGCTGCTCGTCGGTTCCGAGGGCACACTCGCCGTCACCGCCGGCGCCGAGTTGAACCTGCTGCCGCGGCCGAAGCACCGCGGCCTCCTCGTGCCGCAGTTCGCCACCCTCGCCGCGGCTCTCGACACGCTGGCCGCGTGCCTCGAACTCGGCCCCTCCGCCGTCGAGTTGATGGACCGGATGCTCATCGAGCTCGCGGCCAAGCAGCGCGGCCTGAAGGACACCATGGCGGCGGTCCGCGGCCGGCCGGAAGCGCTGTTCATGGTCGAGTTCAGCGGCGACGACGCGGCCGAGGTGGCGCACCGCGTCCACCAGTTGGCCCACCGGCTTAAGGGCGTCCCCGGGCTGACCGCGGCCGTGCCGGCGCTCGACCCGGCGACGCGCGACCCGCTGTGGAACCTCCGCAGCGCCGCGCTGCCGCTGCTGTTCGGCACCGTCGGCGACCGCAAGCCGGTGACGTTCGTCGAGGACTGCGCAGTCGCCCCGGAGCGGCTGCCTGAGTTCACGGCCCGGTTCCGCGACATCCTGCACCGTCACGGCACCGACGGCTGCTTCTACGGCCACGCTTCTGTGGGCTGCCTCCACATCCGCCCGGTGCTGAACCTCCACGACCCGGCCGACGTGCGGGCGATGCGCGCGATCATGGGCGATGTGGTGGCGCTAACCCTGGAGTTCGGCGGCAGCCTGAGCGGTGAGCACGGCGACGGCATGGTGCGGAGCGAGTGGAACCGGACGATGTTCGGCCCGGTGGTGTACGAGGCGTTCCGCCGGGTGAAGCGCGGGTTCGACCCCGGCAACGTGCTGAACCCCGGCAAGGTGGTAGACGGCCCGGCGATGGACGAGAACTTCCGCCACCCGCCCGGCCGCCTGCTGCCGGAACTGCCGACGGTGTTCGACTACGAGGCGCAGGGCGGGTTCTTCCGGAGCGTCGAGCTGTGCAACGGCGTGGGGGTGTGTCGCAAGACGCAGGGCGGGGCGATGTGCCCGAGCTACCGGGTGACGCGCGACGAGCGCGACACCACCCGGGGTCGCGCGAACGCGGTGCGACACGCTTTGGACTGTGTGGAGGGGGAGCGGAGTCCGGAGTCGAAGGCTTCCCACCTCACACTGGGGCAACGATGGGTGGCGCCGGTCATGGACCTGTGCCTGTCGTGCAAGGCGTGCAAGAGTGAGTGCCCGAGCAACGTGGACGTGGCGAAACTGAAGGCCGAGTTCTTGCACGCCTACTACGCCCGCCGGGTACGGCCGCTCGGGCACCGGCTGGTGAAGCACGTCCACCAACTCAGCCCGCTGGCGGCGCGGTTCGCGGGCGTCGGCAACTGGCTGGCGCGCCAGCGCTGGGTGCGGGGGGTGCTCGAAAACCTCGCGGGCATCGACCGCCGCCGCAGCCTTCCCGAGTTGCACCGCGAGCACTTCCGCGCGTGGTTCGCACGTCGCACGTCGTCCTCCGCCATCCCTGCTTCGTCCGACCCGAAACGGGTGGTTCTCCTGGACGACTGCTTTACCACCTTCCAGGAACCCGACATCGGCCGCGCCGCGGTCGGCTTGCTGGAGCGGGCCGGGTTCGCGGTCGAGTTGGCGGGCGTCTGCTGCGGCCGGGCCATGATCTCGAAAGGCTACCTCGGTGACGCCCGCAGGCTGGCCCAGCAAGGGGTTGCAAAGCTGGACCGGTACGCGGCAGCCGGTGTGCCCGTACTCGGCCTCGAGCCGAGCTGTCTGCTCACGCTCGCCGACGAGTGGCCGGAGTTGGTCCCCGGTGTGGCGGCGAAGCGGGTCGCGGCCGCGGCGCACCTCGCGGAGACGTGGCTGGCGCCGCGGCTTCGTCACAGCGGGATGTCGCTCGTCGCCGAGCCCGGGAAGGTGCTTTTCCACGGCCACTGCCACCAGAAGGCGTTGGTCGGCACCGCGGGCACGGCCGCCGCACTCAGGCTTGTGCCGCACCAGGATGTGACCGTCCTCGACGCCGGCTGCTGCGGCATGGCGGGGGCGTTCGGGTACGAGCGGGAGCACTACGACGTGAGCGTGGCGGTGGCGAACCTGGCGCTGCTGCCGGCACTGAACGCCGACCCTGGCGCGACGGTGGTTGCGACCGGGACGTCGTGCCGCCACCAGGTCCGCGACCTGACGGGCCGCCGCGCGTGGCACCCGCTGGAGGTGCTGGCAGCGGCCGCCGAATAAGCGCCGTCAGTTCTTCGGCCGCAGCGGCTGGAAGACGTTCCGCTGGTCGTTGGCCAGGTCGTTCAGCTTGTCTTGCAGTTTCCGCTGCGCCTCGTCGCGCTGGCGGGTGAGGACGTACGCGTCCTCCTCGGTGACGATCGTCTTGCGGCGTGCCTCTCGGGTGTAGCCGGCGGGGCGCGCCTTGCCCCCGCGGGCGACCAGCCACTCTGAGTAGCGGTCGAACACCTCCATGTACACCTCGATGGTGTCGCCCACCTCCAGCCGGCCCGGCGTACCGTCAGCGCGGCGCTTCCGCAGGCCGTCGGTCTGAAAGTTGTACCGGCCGCCGGCCTCCAGCCCGCCGGGCTCCGTGGCCGGGTTCGCCGCCGCCACCGCGTAGAACTCTACCTGCACCTTCGGCCGGGCGAACCGGTCGAGGCCGGCGAACGACTTCTCGAACAGGCCCAACTCCGGCACCCACCGGCCGACCTTCCGCAGGTCCGCCGTCACCGCCTTGAGGGGCAGCCGGGTGAACACCGCCCCCGCCGGGTCCTGCCGCGGGTGGTTGACGTCGCGGGTGGCCGCCGGGAGCATCGCCGGGTCGAGACCCTTAGGCACCACCCGGTACGCCAAGTTCACCCGGCCGACACCGAGCTCGGAACGGGCCGAATAGATGATCTGCATCGGGCCGGTCTCGCCGTCGCCGCCGGCCGTGGGGCGGAACGCGACCGGCATGCTGTCCCACTCGTACAGCCGCGGGTCGCCCTTGCCGTCGAACTGCGTCGGGTCCGGGTTCCGCGTCGATTCCTTGTGGAAGGCGACCGCCGGCGGCTCGTCCGGCAGCATCCGCACGCCGCGCCGAGCCGGCGCGGGACTGGCGAACCCGCGGGTGTCGGTCAGGTCGATGCGGTAGCCGATGAGTTTCTCGCTCGCCGGGAACGTCCACCCGGCCAGGAGGCCGTCGGGCGAAAGCTCGTCGGGCGCGAGCGGCGTGCCGTCCACCTCCTTGTTCCCGCTGCCTCGGAGGACCGGCGTCAGCACCGCCTTCACCACCTGTTTGGTGAACGTCGCCTCGACGCGGATGCCGGACAGCGGCAGCGCCGCGGTGACCTCGCCCTTCGGCTGGTAGCGCTCGAACGGCAGCGGCACGTCCTTGCCGTTCACGCTGGCGGTGCGGGTGCCGAGGTACGTCGGCAGCAGCAGCCACGCCTCCACGTCCTTCACCTGCGGCGGCGGCTCGAACTTCACGGTCCCGGGGGTGCGCGTGCGGCCGTCACGCAGGCGGGCGCGAAAGGTGAAGTCCACCGACGACGGGGGCAGCTTCGCCGCGAAGACCGCGGAGCCGTCCGGGTTCGTGCTCTCGTGGGTGAGACGGTAGGTGTCTTCCGGGTTGTCTTCGGGGCGTACGAAGGCGCTACCCGTGGCCTCCTCCGACCACTCACCAGTGACGCGATAGCGGAGCACGACCTCGGCGCCACTCGGCCACACGTCTGGGGTGACGTTTTCGAGCTGCACCGAGCGCGGGATGTCGGCACTGGCGAGCATCTGCCGTTGAAGCAGGACCCCGGCGAGCGTCGGGTTGACCGCGGCGAACAGCCCCCAACCGAGTACGGCGGGTGCGGCGGCGGCGAGCCCCCACCCGGCGGGGCGGTAGTCGATGAGCTTGGTGAGGCGGTGGCGGGCGGCCATCTCGCCGGCCTCGCGGGTCACTTCGGCGATCAGCACCTGGGACATGCCAGCGGTCTTCGCCCCGGTGCGGTTCAGCTGCAGCGCGGTGACGAGGCGGTGGTCGAACTCGGGGATGGCCTTCTCGGCGCGGAGGGCGAGGTCGTCCACGGGCGGGGCGGTGACCCATGGGCGGAACACGAGGAAGTAGGCCAGCCCGGCCGCGAGCGCGACCTGACCGCCGGTGACGAGCAACCGCAGCGCGAACGGCACGTCCGCGAAGCGGTCGTACAACCAGTCGGCGAAGCAGGCCGCGCCAAGAACGGCGAGGGCCACGCCGGCCAGGCCGCCGGCGCCGAGGGCGAGGCGGACGAGCCGTTCGCGGAACCGCCAGTGGCGGAGCTGTCGGAGCAACAGGTTCATCGCGCTTCGGTCTCCGCGTCCGGTTCGGGCCTTCGCCGCTTGCGGCGTAGCGCTACGCCGCAAGCGGCGAAGGCCCGAGCCTCAACTCAGCCCATTAAACTTCCGCGCCACCCACTCCAGCGTCAGCAGCCCGACCACCAGCAAGAATGCCCACTTGTTCCACAACACGTACTCGGTCCGCGACGTGAACGGAACCGTCTGCGGCTTCACCTGATCGGCCAGCGTCGCCAAGTCTTCCTCGCGGTAGAAGCGGCCGCCGCTCGCCTCCGCGAGTTTGCGCATCTCGCCCTCGGCCATGCCGCCGGGGGCGCGCTCGTCGTCCGGCGGCAGGCCGACCCGGTAGTCCAGGTTCGCCGGTGCGCCGTTGCCCGGGTCCACCTTCAACTGGAAGCGGCCCTCGGCGTTGAACGGCAGCGTCGCCACGTACTCGCCGGTCGGCGCCCCGCCGGGGCCGCGCACCGCCGACAGCTTCACCGGCACGTCCGCGGCCGCGTCGTTCGGGTCGGCCGCCACCTTCACCAGCCGCGCCTCCACCTCGTCGGCCGTGACCGGGGCGAAGTCCTTGGTGAACAGCCGGGCGTACACCTGACCCGCCTTGCCTCGGACCGGCTCGGTCGTGTCGAGCGACAGCTGCGTCAGTTTGGTGCCGACGGTGCGCGGCACCCCGGCCGCGTACACGGCCTGGCTCCAGAACCGGCCGAAGAACCGGTCCGCCTCGTTGAACCGCCACCGCCAGGTCTCGTCGAAGCCGAGGAACAGCACGTACCCCTTGCCGAAGTAGTGCCCGGCCAGCAGCGGCATCGGCTTGTCGTCCTCGGTGCGGAGGGTGGGGTGTTGCAGGAACACCTCGCACGCCGGCCGCAGCCGCTTCACCGGGTAGGCCCAGAAAATCTCGGGTAGCGTCCGCCACGTCTTGGCGTTGTCGAGCGGGTCGTCTTCGAGGCTCAGCAGCGGCGCGCGTACGGCGCCGGGCGCGACCACGGGGCGGAATCCGGTCGGCCGCTGCGGGCTCTCGATCGGGAAGCGAACCGCATCGAACTCCACCGGCAGGACGTCGGCGATCGGCCCCTTGGCCCAGCCGGCGGGGGCGTTCCACCGGCCGGCGATATGGATGAGCCCGCCGCCCTCCGAGACGAACTCCTTCACCACGTCCTGCTGTTCCTGGTTGAAGAACGACCCGGGCACGTCGCCGAGTACGACCAGGTCGTAGGCGAACAGCTCTTTGCGGAACGCCTCGCGGCCCTTGGCGAACTCCGGCACCCACGGGACGCCCGACTTCAGTGCGCTGCGGTCGGCGTCGGTCAGGTGGAATTCCGCCTCGACGCGCCGGTCGCGCAGCAGCGCCCGCTGCAGAAACTTGAAGTCGAACCGCGGCACAGAGTCGACCACCAACACCTTCAGTTTGCGGTCTACGACGCGGACGGGCTTGAGGATTTCGTCCGTCAGCACCTCGGCCGCGGCGCCCTGGCCGCTCGCCACCTTCACTGTCACGGTGAGTTCCTGTTTCGGCGCCGCCGCATCCTGCTTCGTGGGAATGAAGCTCAGCGTCTCGCGCAGGTCGTCGCCGGTCTGCACGGGGTCGATCACCTTCTTCGCTACTTCGCGGCCTCCGTAGTTCACGACGATCTCGGCCTTGCCGTCGGTCACGCCGGCCACCCGGTAGCGGACCGGGATCGACACCAGGTCGTCAACGAACACCGAGTCGGGGACGGCCACGTCGCGCAGGCGGAGCTGGCCGAACGCCGAACTGCCGACCCCGTAGACGTGGAGCGGTACCTTCAGCCGAGCGCACTCGCGGGCCAGGTCGTCGAGGCTGACCCGGCTGGCGTTCTCGCGGCCGTCGGTGACCACGAACACCGCCGTGGGTAAGTCGTTCTCGTCCCGACCGACCAACTCGTTGACGGCGTCGGCGAGTGCCGTCGAGGGCTCTGTGGCGGTGGCGGTTTTGAGCCACGTCAGGTCGCCGGTCTCGCGGCCGGTGCGGCGGCTCCCGAACGTGGCGATCTCCAGCGGGCCGGCGGCGTCGCGTAGCTTCTCGAACAGCTTGATCTTCGGGTGCGTCAGCGCCGCCCGCGCCACCTCGATCCGCTTCGGCCGGTCGGGGATGGTGCCGTTCGCGGCCAGCGGCGTGGTGTTCAGGTCGGACGGGATGCCCTTGTCGGCGGGGATGAGGTCGAAGGCGATGGCGGCGCGCCACTGGTCGGCGGTGTTCGGCCGCGGGTCGTCGCGGTCCATGCTCTGCGACACGTCCACGAGTACGGCCACGGGCCGGCGGCGGTCGCCCTTCGACTCCTTCACGAACACCGGCCGCAGCAGCAGGAACGCGACGGCGGCGACGACGCCGACGCGAATGATGGCGAGAAACGTCTTCGCCGGCAGGCCGACGCGGCCGCCCTCGCGGAAGTACAGGACGACGACCCACCCGGCGGCGGCGAGCCCGAGCAGGGCGGCGAGCCACCACGGGAACCAGCCCCGGAACGACAGTTCGGCGAACAGCGGGGTCGTCATGGGAACCTGACCGGCCAAAGGATTTCGAACCGCGGTCGGCGGGCGGGCGGTGCCGTCACCACGCCCGGCCGCACAGCCACGCCCACGCCGACTCGCCCACCGCCGCCAGCAGCAGCAGGAGCAGCACGTACTCCGTCCATTCCCGACGCGCCCGCTGCTGTGTCACCGCCGCCTCGGTACCGGCCCCGGCCTGGATCACCGCCGGCTCGAACCCCAGTAGCTTCGTCAGGTCGGCGACCGCCGCCACGTCGAGGTTCGCCGAATCGCGCAGGTCCGGGTTCACTGCGAACACCGGCCCCGTGCTGTCCGGCTTGCCGTCGGCCACGATGCGGTACAGCCCCGACTCGGCGGTGTCGGTCGCCGTCAGCGTCAGCTTGCCGGTCGCGTCGGCCCGCGCCTTGTCGAGCCGCACGCGCTTGCCGTCCTTCTCGCCGTCGCGCGGCGGCTTCACCAGGTCGAACAGGCCGTCCGCTTCCGCCGGGTGCCACACCAGCGGCTCGCCGGCCGTGCGCGTGCCGCCGGGCACCTTGCGGGCCGTCAGGTGGGCCAGCGTGTATTGCGTGAATGGCACGAAGGCGTCCGACGCCCGGCCGGGGAAGTTCGACCACCGCTCGTCGAGCGTGGTGGCGACGAACACCACTTCGCCCTCGCCAACCACCCGCGACGTGACGAACGGCTTGCCGTCGCTGGTGCGGACCAGCACCCGGCCGCCGGCCGCGCCGGGGCCGTCGGTAGCGAGCGGGTGCAGCTTCGTGATCGTTACGCCGCGGAGGGCGTCGCTGAACGGCCGCTCCTTGAACGCCGCCAGGAACGACGGCACCTCCACCGACTCCGGCGCCGGCACGAACGGCGCCGTCTCGGTGGCGTTCGCCGGTTCGCCGGTCAGGTCGAACGGCAGCAGCCCGGCGCCGCCCGAGCCCAGCACGCGGTTGTAGTCCGTCGGCAGCACCTGGTCGCCGCCGCCGATGACGAGGCCGCCGCCGGTGGCGACGAACTCGCGGAGCCGCGCCACGAAGTCGGCGGGGAGGCCGGCGCGCGGGTCGGCGGGCGTCGCGGCCGGGGCGTTCAGCAGGTACACGATGTCGTAGTTCGCCAGCATCCCGGGGCCGACCTCGCTCGCCGCCGCGACGGCCGGGCGGACGAAGTAGTCCTCGGTGCGGTCCTGAGCCACCGGCGTCAGCGCCGTCCGCACGAAGTGCGACGCCGACTCCACCGGCGTCTCGCGGTTCGGGTTGCCGTCCACCAGCAGCACGCGGATCGCCTCGCGGACCACGATGACGCGGTCGAAGCGGTTGTCGCCCGGCAGGCGGTCGCCGCTGACGCGCACCGTCAGCACCTGCGGGCCGGCCTCATCCAGGTTGCCGGTGAGCGTCACCGGCACTACCTGTCCCGGCTCGATGCCGTCCACCTGCACCACGTCCTGCACCTGCTTGCCGGCCAACTCCAGGCCCACCTTGATCCCCTTCGCCACCTCCGCGCCGGTGTTCTTGACGCTGACCACGAACGGCACCCGCGACTTGGTGTGCGGGATGGTGCCGACGGCGGTCACGTCGGTCACGGCGACGTTGCTCACCTTCCGGCCCTCGCTGCCGCAGCGGACGAACACCAGGTTCGACTTGACCCGCAGCTCGTCACACTTGTCGCGGAGGGCGCCCTGCTGCCGCTCGAACCCGAGCTTCTGCAGGTCGCTGAACAGGTACACCTCGCGCACCGGCGCCGTGCCGCTCTCGGCGGCGGCGTGTGCGGCGGCGAACCCCGGCAGGAAGTCGCTCGACAGGCCCGTGGTCTGAATCGTCGGGATCAGCTGCCGGGCCTGGTCGAGGTTCGAGCGCGACTTCGGGCCGACGTTCTCGGCGCGGTCGCCGCAGAGAATCACCTGCACCGTGGACTTCGGCGGCAGCGACTCGATGACGCCCAGCGCCGCTTCCTTGGCGCGGTCGAGCCGCGTCTTCCCGTCGCCGTCGTCGGCGCCCATGCTGTAGGACGTGTCGAAGACGAGCACCGCGTCGACGGCCTCACCACGCCCGCCGGCGCCGGCCGCGTCGAGGCCGGGGCGGGCGAGAGCGAGCGCGAGCAGCAGGATGACGAGGCAGCGGAGCGCGAGGAGAATCCACTCCTGGAACTTCAGGCGGCGGCTGGTTTGCTCGATGGCTTCCTTGAGGAAGTCCATTGCGGCCCACGGCAGCCGCTGGTAGCGGGCCTTGTAGAAGAAGTGGAGCGCGATCGGGATTCCGACCGCGGCCGCGCCGGCGAGCATCCACGGGCTCAGGAACGTCATCGCGGGCATCCTACGGGCATCAGTCTGGTGGCGCTCATTGTGTGTAGCCGACCCCCCCACCCCTTCGAGGCACGCAATGAGTGCGATACACAAAAGAGCATCGCCGCGATCGGCATCCGCCGCACCCGCCGGAAGTCGTTAGCGGGCCACCGGGTTCGGCGTGGGTCCGGTGGGAAAACCGCCCGACGCCGACCGCCGAGCCTACTTCGAACGAACCAGCGTCAGGGCGGGCGTCTCGGCGTCGTCCAGCGACTTCGGGCGGGTGCCGCCGTGCCACGCCGGCGCCTTGGCGATGCGCAACTCGTCGCCGCGGAGGTCGTACACGCCGACTTCCTTCATCTCCACGCCGACCGCCCCGCGAGTGAACGTCCGCGGCCGGCCGTCGGCTTCGAGTGCCGTCAGGTCAATCTCCCGCGCCGCCGGGTTCAGCGTGATCCGGCTGCGGCCGCGCTCCTCGTCACCGGCGTAGTACGTCCACACGTCGCCGGCGATCCGCACACCGGCACGGCTGCGGCCGTCGGCCCCCTTCAGCACCCAGTCGCCCTGCATCCGGCCCAGGTCGTCGGACGGGCCGCGCAGGGGTAGAAACCAGCCGGCGACGCCGAGCAGCGCGACGACCGGGAGAGCCACCAACAGGCCACGCCACAAGCGGCGGCGGGTCATCGGCGCCCCGTCTGCAGGCGGCGCACCAGGTACTCGCCGAGGGCCGCAACGAGCGGCCGGCTCGTCATCATTCGGACGTAATCGACGCCGCTGCCGTCGCAGCCGCGCTGCATCCGGTCGAGGTAGTTCCCCACCACCCGCAGGTACGCCGGCCGCAGCAGGTGCGGCCGTGTCATCAGCTCCTCGAAGCCCTCCAGGCCAATGAAGCGGATGTTGCCGTCGAGCGGGAACTCGACCTCGTCGCGGTGCAGGACGTGGAACAGCATCACCTCGTGGCCGCGGTAGCGGAGGTGCCGCAGACCGGCCAGCGTGGCGTCCACGTCGTCGAGGGCGTCGGTGATGACGAACACCAGCCCACGGCGGCCGATGCGGTCGGCAACCTCGTCTAGCAGCGGGCCGATGCGGGTGCGGTCGCGCGGCTGCGTGTCTTCGAGGGTACGCGTGATGGCGTGGATGTGGCCGAGCTGGCTGCTCACGGGCAGTTCCGCGGCCCAGCCGGCGTTGAACACCCGCAGCGACACGCTGTCCCGCTGCCGCAGGATCAGGTAGCTGAGGGATGCGGCCAGGAGCTTGGCGTACTCGAGCTTGTTCGTGTCGCCGGCGCCGTAGCGCATGGAATTGCTGTTGTCCACGAGCACGTGGGCGATGTAGTTCGTCTCCTGCTCGTACTGCTTGATCGTGTACCGCTCGGAGCGGCCGTAGCTCTTCCAGTCGATGTGGCGGATGTCGTCGCCGGGCACGTACAGGCGGTGCTGGACGAACTCGACGGAAAAGCCCTTGTACGGGCTCTTGTGGTCGCCGACGCGCAGCCCCTCGACGACCTGCCGGGCCGCCAGGCCGAGCGACTCGGCCCGGGCGAGGACGTCGGGTTTGAGGTAGGTCGGCATCGTGTTCAGCCAGGATAAAGGAGACGGATCGGCCGCAAAAAGGCACAAAAAGCACAAAACGAATTCAAATCAAAAGCTTGCTTTATAGTTGTGCGTTTTGTGCCTTTTTGCGGCCATTCCTCCGGTGCTTACGCGGCCACCGCCCGGGCCGCCGCCTTGATCAGCTGGCGGATCACGTCGTCGATCGTCACGCCCTCGCTCTGGGCGGCGAAGTTCAGGATCAGCCGGTGCCGCAGGATCGGCAGCGCCACCGCCACCACGTCGTCGCCGGCCACGTGGTTGCTGCCGCGCAACAGCGCGTGCGCCTTCGCCGCCAGGATCAGGTTCATGCTCGCCCGCGGGCCGGCGCCCCACGTCAGCCACTTACTCACGAAGTCCGCCGCCTCCGGCGTGCCAGGCCGCGAGAGCCGCGTGATCCGCTTGGCGAAGTGGAACACCTTGTCCGACACCGGCACGCGCCGCACGATGTGTTGCAGCCCGATGATGTCGTCGCCGCTCAGGACCGACGACACGTTAATCTTCGTGTCGGAGGTGCCGATCCGCATGATCTGCTCCTCTTCCTCGTCGGTGGGGTAGTCCACCTTGATGAGGAACAGGAAGCGGTCCAACTGGGCCTCGGGGAGCGGGTAGGTGCCTTCCTGCTCGATCGGGTTTTGCGTGGCGAGCACGAAGAACGGGTTCCGCATCGGGTGGTCCACGCCGCCGATGCTCGCCTTCCGCTCCTGCATCGCCTCCAGGAGGGCGGCCTGCGTCTTCGGCGGGGTGCGGTTGATTTCGTCGGCCAGGACGATGTTGGCGAACAGCGGCCCGGGGAGGAACTTGAACATCCGCTCGCGGGTGACGGGGTCGTCCTGGATGACCTCGCTGCCGGTGATGTCCGAGGGCATGAGGTCGGGGGTGAACTGGATGCGCTTGAAGCTCATGTCCAGCGCCTGGGCCAGGGTGCTCACCATGAGCGTCTTGGCGAGGCCCGGCACGCCCATGAGCAGGGCGTGCGACCGGCAGAAGATGGCCATCAGCAGCTGATCGACCACTTGCTCCTGGCCGATGATGACCTTGCCGATCTCCTTCCGCAGCCGCCCGTGGGCCGTCCGCAGCTTCTCGATCATCTGCACGTCGTTGGCGTCGGTGGGCGTGCTCATCGGCCGGCTCGCGGAAGGGAAGCGGGGCGGGGAGGGCAAGATAATATGGTAACCGGCGTGCGCCGGGATGCAACGGGGCAGGCGGAGAATGAGCGGGGTCGGAGCGGGCCGGCCGAAGTCGTAGGCACACGCTGGGTGCCGTTGGTCGGGGGCGGCCACCGCACACGGCGTGTGCCTACGACTTTGAGGGCATCTGGTCAGTCGTCGTCGTTCACCTCGGGCGGCAGCGGGTCGGCCGTCAGCACGCCCGAGACCTCGCGGCGGTCCGGGGTGAATGTCAGCCGCACCGGCATCCGCTCCTTCAGGTCGGTCAGCGCCGCGTCGCGGCCGGCGTGCCGCACTTTCGCGTTCGCCGTCAGCGGGAACGCCACGGTCACCACCCGGTCCTCGCGGAAGCCGGCCGCACGCACCTCCACCAGCAAGCTGTTCGTCTTCGCGTCGTACCGCTTCAGCAGGCCCGGGAGCGTGCCCGGGGCGCCGTCCGACTCGACCCCGATGACGCCCTTCTTGTCGATCGTCAGCTCGACGCGCACCTTCCGGTTCGGCGGCAGGTCGGCGAGGCCGGCGGGGAGTTCGTCCACCGTCACCTTGGCGTCGGGGTCGAGCCGGAGCACGACTTCGAAGCCGCCCTCGTCGCCGCCGGTCTCGATGCTGAACGACTTCGTCGCCGGGTCCGCGGCCTTGAACACGACCTCGCGCGACGGCCACCCGGCCTTCAGCTCTAACAACTCGGTGCTGTTCCCCTTGTAGGACAGCACGACCTCCATGCCCGGCCGCAGGTCGCCGACGGTGACCGGCTTCGGCCCGAACCGCAGCTTCGCCCCCGCCACGGGCACCGTGCGGTCGGCCTTGTGGTCGTCCTCCTCGACGGCCACGACGAGCTGGTTCTTGTCGGCGGCCACCGCCTTGATGACGCCCTCGACCTGCTCAACGCGGTCCTTCGGGTTCTGCTTTTTGTCGTCGTCGTCGGGGGCTTGCACCGCCGCGAGCGGCGGCAGCGGCGCGGGGCGCGACGCCGCTCGCGGCGGTGCGGGTTGTTCGGCAAGCGCGTGGCGGACGGCGAAGCCGCCGGCGCCCAGCGCCACGACGACGAGCGCGACGGCGAGTGTGGGAATGGTGCGGGTCATGTCCTGGGTCACCGCGGTGGTTAGGGCGGATATCGCGTCCGGGACTGAGCCGGGGCCGGCCAGCCGCAGCGTCGCCGCCGCGAGCACCGGCGGCAGTGCCAGCGCCCGCGGTCCGACCGTCAGCGACAGCAGCACCGTCGTCAACGAGAAGCCGCGGCGCGTGAGCCGGTCCTGCAGCTTCTGTCTGGCGCGGTAGAGCCGGCCACGGAGTTGGCCGTCGCTGACGCCGAGGTGGCGGGCCACCTCGTCCTGACTCAGCCCCTCAAGGTGGCACAGCACGACGGGCACGCGCAGCTTCTCGGGCAAGCGGCGGAGCTCGTCGTCGAGTGCGGCCTGAAGGGCAGTCAGGTCGCCGACGGGCGCCGGCTGCGCGACCGGCTCGGGGGCGGCCTCGGCGGGGGCGCCCTCGCGGGCGGCGCGCCGCGCTTCCCGAGCTGCGGCCTTGCGGCCGACACGCGACGCGACCTCGAACAGCCACCCGGCGATGCTGTCCTTCCACTTCACCGTGGCGGCCCGGCGGGCGAGCACCAGGAAGGTGGCCTGGAAGGCGTCGTCGGCGGCGTGCGGGTCGCGCAGGTGTCGGCGGCAGACGGCCAGCACCATCGGGCCGTGGCGGGCCATCAGGTCGGCGAACGCCGCCTCGCTACGGTCGAGCACGAACCGGCGGACCAGTTCGCGGTCGCTCGTGGAGGCCGGCGACGGCCCGGCCAGTCGGAGGAGCCGGCGGACGGCCGCGGGATTCGGTGCGCTGCTCATCGGGGTGGCCCCGGAACGCGGGTGGGGAACCGTTCCCCACCGTGACATGCCCGCCGGGCGGTGGGGCGCACGAGGAATTGATCGACGCTCAGCCCGCCGCCGGGTCCGGCGCCACCGTCACCGGCTCGGTGGTGCGCTCGTACCGCGCCCGGCCGACGGGGGTGCCCTGCGCCCGCGCCTTCCGTTCGAAGTTCGTCTCGAAGCCGCCGGTGTCGGTGGTCTCGGCGGCCAACTCCCGAAACGCGGGCATGGCGCGGAGGATGCCGGTCATCACGCCGAAGTACTCGGCCACGTCCGACGCGACGTGCAGGGCCCCGCCGGCGGGGAGCGCGCGGGCGACGTCCGCGGCAAACTCGGGGGTGAAGACGCGCCGCTTCTTGTGCCGCGCCTTCCACCACGGGTCGGGGAACAGGACGTGAACGGCCGCCACGCTGCCGGGGGCGATGTGGTCGCGGAACAGCGCCTTGGCGTCGGCGCAGGTGGTCTTCACGTTCGGCAGTTTGCGGACGGCGAACCGGGTGGTAGCGAACTGCTGGTACTTCCGCACCACCTCGATACCGAAGAAGTTGACCGCGGGCCGGGCCGCCGCCTGGGTGAGGAGAAACAGCCCCTTCCCCATCCCGACCTCGACCTCGACGGGGTTGGAGTTGCCGAACAGGGCGGGCCAGTCGAGTGCGGAGTGCGGGGTCGAACCTGCGTCCTCGCCCCGCACCTCCCCGACGCCCCACCGGCCGAACCGCCGCGGCGGGTGCCACTCGAACGGGGCGAGCTCGTCGGGGGCCAACCGCCGCGGCTTACGCACCCGTGAGCTCCTCCAGCTTGCCGATCGGCACGCCGACCACGGTCGTCTCAAACGCCTTCTCGTTCCGCACGTACCCGATCACGCGGAACTTCGTCAGCCGGCGGTGGACTTTCAACCCGCAGCCGACCAGGACCAGCCGGTCGCCGGGTCGAACGGGGCGGTGGAACTTCGTGTCCTCGATGCCGCCGAGGCCCATCAGCGCGCCGGGGGCGGTGACCAGCTGCGTCACGGTGTAGTAGCAGCACAGCTGGGCCGCGGCTTCGACCATCAGCACGCCCGGCAGGAGGGGGTAGCCGGGCATGTGGCCGCGCGCCCAGAACTCGTTCGGGCCGAAGTCCTTGTACCCCACGACGAGGTGCCTGGCGTGGTCGATCAGGACCACGGCCGAGAGCATCTCGAACTCGAACCGGTGTGGGTTGACCGCCCGAATGTCGTCGATCCCGGCGATCGGGTGCGACAGGTCGAGGGTGGCAACGTCGAACTCTTCGGCGCTCATGCGCCCCCTCCCGGCGGGCCGCTGGACTCAGGCGAGTACTTCTATCACCTGCGTCAACTCGGTCAACAGCACGTCCGGCCGCAGGGCCGGGTCTTTGAGCTGGTCGCCGCCGGCGACGAGCGAATTCTTGTCGCCCGCGAACAGGGCCGTGCGGAAACCGTGCTTCTTCGCCGGCCCGATGTCACGCGGCAGGCTCGACCCCACGTGCAACGTCTCCGCGGGCCGAATTCCCTTCGCCGACAGGGCGAGGGTCGCCGCCTTCCAGAAGCCCTCGGCCGGCTTCCGCCCCTTCACCTCTCCCGAGAGGAGACGCAACTCCGGCCGCACGTACAAGTTCGGTTCGAACCCCGGGTCTTCCTTGCGCAAGCAGCGCCGCAGTTGGCCGAAGGTGAAACTCTGGCCGTTGTCCAGGAGCCCTTGTGCGCGGCCGCCCTCCGCCACAAGCCGCAATGCGTCCGCGGCCCCGGGGTAGGCGCCGGCGCCTTGCAGGCTGGCGTGGAAGAAGTAGGCGATCTTGCGGCAGTACTCTTCGACGCTGCCGTACAGCCCGGCGTCGTAGGTGTACTCCTTTTGCTGCAACTTACGCACGATGTCCTCCCACACCTTCTCGGCGGGGGCCTCGCCGCCGTGCGTGAGGCGAAGGGTGGCGAGGGCATTCTTGTACAGCGACGCCATGTACTCGGACGGCTTCCCCGGCTTGCGGCTCATGGAGTTCCACATCTTGAACTCCTTGATCGTCTTCTCCAGGGCGTTCTCGAACACGAACTCGCCGAGCTTGTCGGGCGGCGGTTCGTACAGCAGTTCGCCGTGCGGCACGGCGACGAGCGTGCCGTAGACCGTCCACAGGACGGCCTTCACCGGCAGCCGGGTGATGTGCGGCTTGGCCCTGGGCGGGTCGAGTTTCGGGGCGACCGGCCAGGGGAGGTCCTTCCGCCCGTCGAGGTCCTCGATGTACTGGTCGAGTGAGAGCGGCATGGGTGTCCAGAACCGGTTGGCGGCGCGGCGGACGCACCGCCCTGTACCGTACCCCGGCGTGCGGCGCGATTCAAGCGGCGCACCCGCGTTGACTGGC
The DNA here is from genome assembly GCA_046350095.1 of Gemmataceae bacterium. GTDB lineage: Bacteria > Planctomycetota > Planctomycetia > Gemmatales > Gemmataceae > Urbifossiella. The sequence continues at coordinate 1,998,021 of JAXMBA010000002.1, read as the reverse complement.
GGCGCGGGCGTCGGGTAGCCTGCCGGCATGGGACCGGTGAACATCGTCGGCGCGGGCGGCATCGGTTGCGCCGTCGGCTACGCCCTGCGGGCCGGCGGCGCGGCCGTGACCTTCGTCGAGGCCGACGCCGCCAAGATCGCCGCCGGCCGCCGCGACGGCGTGCGCGTGGACGACCGCCCGCCGCTGACCGCGGAGTTCGTGCCGTTTGGAGACTGGGCGCCGCCGCCAGGCGCGACCGTGCTGCTGTGCACGAAGTGCTACGACAACGCCGCCGTGCTTGCGAAGCTGCCGCCGGACGTGAACCTGATTCCCATTCAAAACGGCTTCGACCCGCAACTCGCGGCGCACGGGCACGAGTTCGAGGGGATCGCGTCGTTCGTGTCCGAGTGCGCCGTCGACCGGCCGCACACGCGCATCACGCGGCCCGGCGATCTGCACCTGGGGGGGCGTGACGGTACGGCGGGAACGCCCCTCCCCGGGCTGTCGGGTGTGGGGGTGTGCCGCGTCGAGCGCGTGGGGCGGATCGAGCCGTTCAAGTACGCGAAGCTGATGTACAACGCCGCGATCTCGCCGCTGGCCGCGGCCGCGGGGATCGACAACGGCCAGCTCCTGTCGGTGCCGGCGGCGCGGCGGCTGTTCTTCGCGCTGCTCCAGGAGAACTACCGCATCCTCTCCGCCGCCGGGGTGCCGCTTGGGAAGGTCGGCCCGTTCGCGCCGCGGACGGTGGCGTGGATTCTGCGCCGCCGCTGGCTCGCGGGACTGATGGCGAAGCGGTTCGAGCCGTCGCTGCGCGGCACGTATTGCTCGATGGCCGGCGAGATCGCGAAGGGTCGCACCGAGCTCGACAACTACACCGGGCACCTGCTCCGCCTCGCCGACGCGGCGGGCGAGCCGGCGCCGCTCAACCGCGCGGTGTACGAGCTGGTGCGCGGCATGACCGCCGATCGCGCCGGAACCGGGGTTGGGTCGGTTGGCGGGTCTCGGGGCCGGCGAGCCGAGCCCCGTGAGGGCCGGGTGGGTACCCATCTCGAATCACGTCCGACGTGATTCGAGATGGGTACCCACCCGGCCCCTCCGGGCTCGGACTCGCCGTCACGCTTGCACCCCGCCCGCCCGCCGGTGAGAATATCGCCATGCTCCGCCTCCTCCCCCTCCTCCTCGTCGCGGCCGCCACCGTCGGCGCCCGCGCGCAAACCCCGCCCCCGACCTACGACTGCGCCGCGGCCGTCGATTCCTACTTCGCCGACGAGGTGTGGGCGAAGGTGGCGCTGCCGAACTGCATCACCTGCCACAAGGCCGGCGGCGACGCCGAGGACAGCAAGCTCGTCCTCCGCGACCCGCGCAAGCTGCAAGGCCCGGCCCGCGACGAGGCCATGCGGCACAACCGCGCCGCCTTCGCCAAAATGGCCGCCGCGAAGGAGAAGGACCAGTCGCGCCTCCTGCTCAAGGTCGTCGGCCAGCTCGACCACGGCGGCGACGACGTGCTCCCCGCCGACTCCGCCGGCTACCGCGTGCTGCAGACGTTCGTCAAGCGCGTCACCACGCCCGTCGCCCCCGGCGACCTGACGAAGATCGACCCCAAGGCGCCGCCGTTCTTCGCCGGCGTCGTGATGCTCGACGACGCCCGGTTGCTGCGCCGCCTCACGCTGTCGCTCGCGGGCCGCCTCCCAACCGACGTCGAACGCGCCGCCGTGAGCAAGGACGGCCTCAAGGCGCTGCCGCAACTGCTCGACCAGGTGATGACCGAAGACGCCTTCTACCTGCGCCTCCGGGAAGGCTTCAACGACATCTTCCTGACGCTCGGCGTGGACGGGAACGCGGACCAGACGGTCCTGTCCTACGACCACTTCCCGAACCGCCACTGGTACCAGAAGCACGACCTCACGAAGTTCGGCGACGAGAAGGCGCAGACGCAGGCCCGCTACAAACTCGCCGCCGACTACCGAAAGTCGCTGCTCGAAGAACCGCTGCGGCTCGTCGAGCACATCGTGCGCACCGACAGGCCGTTCACCGAGGTTGTGACCGCCGACTACGTCATGCAGTCGCCGTACACCGCCCGCGGCTACGGCACCTTCGACGAGGTGAAGGGGCGATTCAAGAACACCGACGACCCGTTCGAGTTCGTGCCGGTGAAGCTGAAGGCGCTGGTGGGCCGCAACAAGCAGGAGAACCAGGACTCGGCGACCGGCTTCTACCCGCACGCCGGGGTCCTGGGCAGCTTCCAGTACCTGACGCGCTACCCGACGACCGAGACGAACCGCAACAGGCTGCGGGCGCGGATGTACTACCAGCACTTCCTCGGCGTGGACGTGCTGGAGCTGGCGGCCCGCGTGTCCGACGCCGCGGCGGCGCAGGCCAAGTACGCGGTGCCGACGATGCAGTCGGCCGAGTGCGTGGTCTGCCACAAGACGCTCGACCCGGTGGCCGGGCTGTTCCAGGACTACTGGCGGTTCGCCGAGAAGGGCGTGTACGGCAAGCGGAAGGGCGGCTGGTTCACCGACATGTTCCCCGCCGGCTTCGAGGGCGTGACCCTGCCCGCCGCCGAACGCTGGCGGGCGCTGGCGTGGCTCGGCGAACGCACCGCGAAGGATCCGCGCTTTGCCGTCGCCATGACCGAGCACGTCTACTACATCCTGACCGGCCGCAAGGCGCTGCTGCCGCCGAAGGATCTGGAAGACCCGCTCTACGCGGCGAAACGTCGCGCCTACGCCGAGCAGCGCCGCGAGGTCGAGCGCATCGCGGCGGCGATGGTCGGCAACGGCTTCAACCTCAAGACGGCGTTCAAGGAGTGGGCGCTGTCGCCGTTCTACCGTGCCGACGGGCTCGCCACCGCGACCGCCGACCCGGCCCGCCGCGCCGAGCTCGACGACGTGGGGCTGGTGCGGCTACTGTCGCCGGAGCAGATGGAGCGCAAAGTGTTCGCGGTGTTCGGCGAGAGGTGGGGTCGGCTGACGGAGCAGACGGCGATGCTGTACGGCGGCATCGACTCGCAGGAGGTGACGGAGCGCGCCACCGACCCGAGCGGGGCGATGGGGGCGATCCAGCGCATCCTGTCGAACGACGTGGCGTGCCGGCACGTGCCGAAGGACTTCTCGCGGCCGGCGAACGAGCGGAAGCTGTTCCCGTTCGTGGACCCGCAGACGAAGCCGGGCACGTCCGCCGAGTCGGACGCGGCGATCCGCAAGCAGGCGGCGTACCTCCACGAGCGCATCCTGGGCCGCGCCGACGCGGCCGACGTGGACCGCACGGTGAAGCTGTTCGCGGCGGTGGTGTCGGACGCGGCGGGGAAGAAGGGCATCGAGGGCCGCGAGACGTACCACTGCCGCCGGGAGGACGCGACGATCCCGCCCGACCCGCACTACACGATCCGGGCGTGGCGGGCGGCGGTGACGTACCTGTTGCGGCGGCCCGAGTTCCTGTACGAGTAGTTCTTCCGCCGCTTGCGGCTTCGCGTCGCCCAGCGCGAAGCCGCAAGCGGCGACCGAAAAAGGTTCCCCCATGCGCCGCGACTTCCTCAAGCTGTGCGGGCTCGCCGGGCTCGGCGTCGCGGCGCCGATCCTGCGCTCCTTCGCGCAACCGCCCAAGGACGCCCCCTACGACGGGACGTTCTACGTCGTCTTCAACGCCGCCGGCGGGTGGGACACGACGTACCTCATGGACCCGAAGGGCGTCAACAACATCAACCGCCTCTACCGCGAGGGGGACATCCTCACTCGCGGCGCCCACAAGTTCGCGCCAGTCAAGAAGCACGTCACCGCCGGCATGGCGAACGAGGACTTCTACGCCGAGTTCGGCAACGAACTGCTGACGTTCAACGGCCTCGACTACGCGGTGAACAACCACTCGCCCGGCGCCCGCTACATGGCCACCGGCAAGCTCGACAGCCTCGCCTACCCCACGTTCGCGGCGCTCGTCGCCGCCTGCCGGGGCGGCACCTGCCCGCTCGCGTTCCTCACCTTCGGCAACTACTCGAACACCGGCAACCTCGTCGCCATGTCGCGGGTGCCGTACCTGCCGTCGCTCCGCACCATCGCCAACGCCGACGCCGTCGGCGGCAACGAGCGCGCCCCCTACCACGACCGCTTCGCGCTGGATCGGATCGAGGAGGCGCTGCGCGACACGAACGCCGGCCGCGCGCAACAGCCGCGCCTGCCGCGGGCCGAGCGCGGCGAGAACATGCTCTACGCCGCGCAGGCGAACTCCAAGGCGCTCGAGCGCGTGACGCATTACATCCCGCAGAACGTCCCGCGGGAGCGGCTGTCGCAGCAGGCCGAGATCGCGCTGGCGTCGTTCAAGGCGGGCGTGTGCGTCAGCGCGAACCTGAGCATCGGCCAGTTCGACAGCCACGCCAACAACGACCCCGACCAGATGCGGCTCATCCCCGAGTTCCTCGCCGGCATCGCCTACCTGGTGCGCCGCGCCGGCGAGCTGGGCATCCGCGACAAGCTGGTGGTGGTCGTGCAGAGCGAGATGGGCCGCACGCCGACGTACAACGCCGGCAACGGCAAGGACCACTGGTCCGTCGGCTCGGCGTGGTTCTTCGGGAAGGGAATCAAAGGCAACCACGTGGTCGGCGAGACGGACGCGGGGCAGTTCGCGGTGCCGATCGACCCCGCGACGCTGGCGGTGAGGCGCGAGGGCGGCGTGCGGGTGCGGCCGGAGCACGTCCACCAGGCTCTGCGCGAGCTGGCCGGCATCGCCGACCACCCGCTTAGCAAGCGCTTCCCGCTCGGCGTGCCCGACCGCGAGGCGCTGAAGGGGCTGTGGGGCTAACCGCTCACGACTGCCGGCTCCGGACCAGCACCCAAGCCCACCTCCCAGGACCGCAATGCGCCCGCTCAAGTTCGCCGTCCCCTTCGTCGTCCTCGCTTTCGTTCTCCGCACGGCCGCACAGCCACACGCACTCCTCGTCGTCGCCGGCGACGGCAAAACACCCGCGGTTGTGGTCGTCTCCCCCGCGGCCGGCCCGTGGGAGAAGAAGGCCGCGGCCGAGGTCGTCCGCTGCGTCGGCCTCATGACCGGCACCGAACCCAAGCTCGCCGACACCGCCGAGGCCGGGGACGAGGCCATCAAGGGCGGCGGCCGCGTCATCGTCGTCGGCGGCGCGGCGCTGAAGGTCGATCCGTCGCTGGCCCTCGCACTGGCGAAGGTGGCGAAGAAGGAGCCGGTGCTGCGGGCCGACGCGATCGCGTTGCGCCGCCAGGGTGACCGCGTTCTCGTCGTAGGCACGAATGACGACAGCCACTACTACGCCGCGGCCGAGTTGCTGCGCCGCTGGGGCTGCCGGTGGTACCTCCCCACCGGGATCGGCGAGTGCATCCCGGAGGTGAAGGCCCTAACCGTCGGCGAGCTGGACTACGCCTACGCCCCGCCGTTCGAGGTGCGCAACTACTGGGTGTCGTGGAACGGCGCCAACGACGGGCAGGACGAGTTCACCCGCCGCAACTTCATGAACAGCGGAGTCGGCGTCCCGAACGGCCACGCCATCGGCGAGTACGTCAAGGAGCTGATCCCCAAGGGGAAGTCGGTGTTCGACATCCCCATCGCCGAGGACGCCACCGCCGACCACATCGCCAAACAGGTCGCGCCGAAGTTCGCCAGGGGCGAGTACTTTTCGCTCGGCATGGAGGACGGCGTTTACCGCTCGGAGTCGAAGATCGACAAGGAATTGCAGGCGGGGCTGAAGGACAAGTACTTTCTCGCCGCGTCGCTGACGGACCCGTTCCTGACGCTCTACAACAAGGTCGCCGACCGGCTCCTCAAAGCGCACCCGAACAGCCCGTCGAAGATCGGCTTCCTCGCCTACGGCAACCTCACCATCCCGCCGCAGCGGAAGATCGTCGCGGCGAAGCCGCTGGTCGCGTACCTGGCCGCGATCGACGTGGACCCCATCCACGGCATGGACGACCCCAAGTCGCCCCCGCGGCAGGAGTACCGCGACATGATGTACCGCTGGTCGGAGGTGATGCAGGGCCGCGTCGTCATCTACGACTACGATCAGGGGATGCTGGTGTGGCGCGACATCCCGAACCCGTCGATCGGGGCGATCCGCCAGGACGTGAAGCACTACCGGAAGGCCGGCACCCTCGGCGTGAGCACCGAGAGCCGCAACGCGATTGCCACGACGTTCCTGAACCTGCACGTCCGCGGGCAGCTGTACTGGAACCCGGACACGGACGTGGATGCGCTGCTGACCGAGTTCTACGAGCGCTTCTACGGCCCCGCGGCGAAGCCGATGGCGGCGTACTGGACCGCCATCCTCAAGGCGTGGGACGACAGCGTCGTCACCGAGCACGAGCACTTCGTGATCCCCGCGATGTACACGCCGGCGCTGGTGACACAGCTGCGCGGCCACGTCGCGGAGGCGGAAAAGGCCGTGGCGCCGCTAGCGGGTAAGAATGGCCGGAACGAGAAGCTGTTCGCCGAGCGCGTGGTCTTCGCGCGCCGGGGGTTCGACGTGCTCGACCACTACACGGCGATGGTGAAGGCCGCGGCGGCCGACGTGGATTACGCCGCCGCGGTGGCCGCCGGCGAGAAGGCGCTCGCGGCCCGGCTGGAGCTGGCGAAGATGAACCCGACGTTCACCACACGCGTGGTCGGCGTCGCGGCCGAGACGAAGGACAACGGCCCGGCGTGGTTCCCCGGCGAGGTGCAGCAGTACCGCGAGTTGTTGGCCGCGACCGACGGCACGAAGGGGAAGCTGCTGACGAAGCTGCCGCAGGAGTGGGCCTTCCGCCGCGACCCGCACGACACCGGCGTGGTGAGCGGGTGGTCGTACAAGCCGGTCGACCTGACGTGGTGGAAGGGCCGCAAGGACGCCGGCAGCGTGGCCAGCCACCGGGAGAACCCGGGCCACTGGGGCGTGTTGCGGACGGACGTGTACATGCAGGCGCAGGGCGTGGTGAGCCCGGACTACCACAGCTACACCGGCTACGCCTGGTACCGCACCGACGCCGACCTGCCGGCGGCGGCGGGGAAGGTGCATCTCCGCTTTCCCGGCATCTTCAACGAGGCGTGGCTGTACGTGAACGGCCACCTCGTCGCGCACCGCGACTACCGCGAGCCGTGGTGGCTGTCGGACTACAAGTTCGAGTGGGACGTGGACGTGACGGCGCACCTGAAGCCGGGGTCGAACACGTTCGCGGTGCGGGTGTACAACCCGCACCACTTCGGCGGCATGTTCCGCCGGCCGTTCCTGTACCTGCCGCGGTAGTCGCCACTACCCCTGGAGGTGCGCCTCCAGGAAGTAGAGCGCCTGGTCGAGCTCGCGCGACGCGGCGGTGAACAGGTCGGCGGTCGCGGCGTCGCCGAGGGTGTCGGCGGCGTCGATCGCCTCGCGGGTGCTCTTGGCCAGGTCGGCGTACCGCACCGCCAGCGCCTCCACGACCGACAGCCCGGCAAACGTCTGGCTCGGGAACTCCGGCAGCCGACTCCGCTCGGCCGCCAGGCGAATCGTCCCCTCGGCCACGCCGCCGAGCGCCGTCGCCCGCTCGGCGGCGGTGTCGGTCAGGTCGTCGAGCTTGTCCGCGAGGTCGTCGAACAGCTCGTGCAGGGCGATGAACGTCGGCCCCTTCACGTTCCAGTGGGCGTACTTCGTCTGGCCGCGGAGGTCGGTCAGGTCGGCGACGTGGGCGTTCAACAGTGCGATCAGGTCGCGGCGGTTGTCGGGCGGCAGGTCGTGGCGAGTCGGGAACTGGCGCGGGGGCATGGTGAGCTCCGGGTCGGGTGTTGGTGTGAAGAGCTACCGACGCGCCGACCCGGCCTTGCGTCGGGGTCGGCGGCGCGAGCCATCGGCGGGGCCGATGCGTCAGCCGGGCAACAGCTCCAGCAACTGCGGGAAGCCGGTGAGTACCCGGTCCGGCCCCGCGGCGAGGGGCGATTCCTTTCCTGCCGCGCCGCCCGGCACGAGCCACACCGGCAACGCCGCCGCCCGCGCCACCCGCACGTCGATCGCCATGTCCCCGACGTAAACGGTCGTGTCGACCCTACCGCCGGTACGTGTCATGCCTTCGTGTAGCATTGCGGGGTCGGGCTTGGCCCGGCCGCCTACGTTTTCCGGCCCGAGTACGGCGTCAAAGTAGTCCGCCAACCCCAGTGCTGAAATGAGGTCGCGGGTGAATGTCACGCTCTTGTTGCTGCAAACCGCCAGCCTTAGGCCGCGTCGCGCCAGCTCTGGGATCGTCTCCGCGACACCGGGGTTCAGTTTCGTCCCCGCAAGTGCCACCCCCCTGTGGTGATCGCGGTATACGGCCACGGCCGCTGCCGGATTGGCAGTCGGCACGAGTTCCTGCATCAGGTTCGGCAGGCCGTACCCCACGTACTCGCGCACCTCCGCCTCCGGCAGCGGCGGCAGGCCGTAGTGGTGGCGCGTGAAATTCGTGCTGGCGGTGATCGCGGCGAAGCTGTCGGCGAGGGTGCCGTCGAAGTCGAAGAGTGCGGCGGTGAACGGCATGAGGTTCGCTTTCGTGGCCGGGTGGGGGGTTTGCGCCCCTCTTTCGCCGGGTTATCGTACAGACTGGGTCGCCCCGCGAGTCGCCATGACGCACGCCCCCATACTACCCGTTACACCCGGCCCCGAACCCGGGGACGCGCCCGCCGTGACCCCGGAGTTGGTCTACCGCGAGTTCGCGCCGCGCATCTACCACATCGCGCGGCGGATGCTCGGCAACGACGCGGACGCCGAGGACGTGACCCAGGACGTGCTCGTCCAGGTGATCCGCAAGCTGGACACGTTCCGCGGCGACGCGCAGCTCTCGACGTGGCTCCACCGGGTGACCGTGAACGCGGCCCTCGCCTACCGCCAGAAGCGGGCCAACCGCCAGAAGCGCGAGACGCACGACCCCGACACCGACACCCTCGAGGTGAGTGACGGCCCGGTGGCGAGGTGGGCCGTGGGGCCGGACGAGCCGGTGTTGGCGGCCGAGCAGACGGCGGTGATCGAGGACGCGATCAGCCACCTGCCGAGTCCGTTCCGCGACGTGTACGTGCTGGCCGACGTGGAGGGGCTGCCGAATCAGGAAATCGCCGACCTGCTGGGGCTGAGCGTGCCCGCCGTCAAGAGCCGGCTGCACCGCGCCCGGCTGCGGATGCGGGACGCACTGGCCCCGCACTTCGAAGGGGGGTTGGCGCCGTGATGACCTGCACCGAGTTCCGCGCCCTCCTGACCGACCACCACGGCAACGAGTTGGTGGCCGAGGTCCGCACGAAGTTCGAAACGCACCGCGCCGGCTGCGCGCACTGCGGCGTCTTCCTGGAGAGCTTCACCATCACCGTGAAGTTGACGCGCCGCCTGCCGCGGACGATGCCGCCGGGGCTGGAGGAGCGCCTCCGCGCGGCCGTGGCAAAGAAGATGGCGGAGCCCGTAGAGGAAGCGGCCGGCGAGCGGCCCACGTAAGTGGGCAGTAGGCTGCCGCCTCGTCGGGGCTCCGGACCGATCCTGGTCCCTCGCCGTGCCCTCCCGTTCGAGGCCGCCTGTATGTACGCCGCCGCCGTCCTCTTGGCCGTCGCCCAGCCGCCGACGCCGCCCGGCCTCACCCCCTGGCCGTTCGACGAACTCACCCTCAAGAACGGTGCCGTCTTCCAGGGGCTCATCCTCAGCGAGACGCCCGGCGAGATCACCTTTCAGGGCGTCCGCCGGCCGCCCGGGAAGCCGACGTTTACCCTCACCACGCGGTTCACCCGCGGCGAAATCGCCAACGTGAAGCGGCTGTTAGAGAAGGACCGCGAGTTCCTCCGCGAGCGGATCGCGGAGCTCGACCCCGACGGCTCCGGCGAGCGGAAGCGGATGGAGGGCGTCGAGTTCGCCGCCGCCGACTGGCTCGGCAAGCGCGACGCCGCCCGCCGCTACGACAGCGAGTTCTTCACGCTAATCTCGGACGCCCCCGAGGAAGTGACCCGCCGCGCCGCCGTGCGGCTGGAACACCTCTACACCGCGTTCACCCGTTTCTTGCCCCCCGCGGTGCCGACCGCGCGCCCCACTACCGTCTTCCTCGCGCCGACGCCCGACGAGTACCGACAGTTGTTGGCCCCGCTCGGCCGCGCGGACCTGCTCAACCCGGCGGTGTTCGACCCGGCCGCGAACCGCATCTTGTGCGGTACCGACCTCGACCGCCTCGGCGACGAGCTGGCCGCGGCGAAGCTCCACCACGCACAGCAGCTCGCGGCGCTGGACCGCTACGAGGCGGGCGTTCGGATGCTGTACCGCCGGCCGGAACTGGAGCGCTACCTGACGGCGGTCAGCGCCGAGCGGCGGCGCGTGTTCGCCGCCGACCGCGCCAACATGGCCAATCTCGACGTTCACACCGAGCGACTCTTCGCGGTGCTGTACCACGAATCGTTCCACGCCTACGCGGCGTCGTTCGCGTACCCGCCGCTGCCGGCCGACCGGGTGAAGGCCGGCGAAGGGACCGGCGAACTGCCCCGCTGGCTCAACGAGGGGCTGGCCCAGGTGTTCGAGCGCGCCGTCGTGGAGGCCGGCGAGGTCCGCGCCGACGCGCCGGACCAGAAGCGACTCACCCGGGCGAAGGAAGCGGTCGGCGCGAAAGGCGCCGGGCTGATGCCGCTGACCGAGCTGCTCGGGGCGGGGCCGGGGGCGTTCCTGGCGCACCACGCCGACGGCAAGGCCGAGGCCGACCGGGCGTACTTGACGTGCTGGGCGCTGGCCCACCACCTGACTTTCGACCGCCGGGCCGTGGGGTCGGAGCGGTTCCGGGCGTACCTCGTGGCCGTGAACACCGGCGACGACCCGCGGCGGGCGTTCGAGGACTTGGTGGGCCAACCGCTGCCGGCGTTTGAGGCCGACTGGCATGCGGCGCTCAGGAAGTGAATAGGCGGGATTAACCACAGAGTCACAGAGGGCACAGAGAAGAAGACAAGAAGGCAGAGGAAGACAGTTTGGTTTCAAACTTCGTCTTGTCTCGGCTTCCTGTCTTCTTCTCTGTGCCCTCTGTGACTCTGTGGTTAATCTCGCTTCCCGTCCCCACCCTTACGGCAGCAGCCGGCGGAGTTCCTCTTCCAGCGTGGCGATCTGGGCGTTGCGGTTCGTTACCTTGCCGTCCTTCCCGGACAGCATGATGTGCGGCACCACCATGATGCCGTAGCTCGCCGCCAGCGGGCTGCGGTCGAGGCCGCCCTGGGCGTGCAGCACCACGCCCGGCAGGTTCGCGCTCTGCACCGCTTGCGCCGCCGCCTTCGCGTCGTCGTCCAGGCAGACGGTCACGACCGCCAGCCCCTTCGGGCCGAACGTCTTCTCCAGGTCGCGGAGCTTGCGGGCGTCGTCGGCCAGCGTCGTGCTCCAGCTCGCCCAGTAGTAGACGGCCACGGCCTTGCCACCGAGCGACCCCACCGAGAACGGCTGGCCCTGGAGCGTCGTGCCGCTCAGCTCCAGCGCCTTCCCCTCGCTCTCCAGCCGGCGGACGGCGCCCGCGGCCTTCGCCGCGTGCGGGTGCGTCTTGTAGGTCGTGGTCAGCGTCGTGTACCACTCCTTCGCCTTGGCCTCGCCGTCCTTGCCGAGGAACTCGTGGGCCATGCCGAGCCGCAGCACCGCCTCGCCGGCGTCGTCCGCGGTCGGGTGGGCTTTCACGAAGTTCTCCAGGTTCAGCCGCCAGGCGTCCTGAACCTTCTGGAGTTCCGGCCCGGTCTTGGCGCCGGCCAGCGCCATGCCGTTCTCGGCGACCAGCAGGCGGAAGGAGGAGTAGGCGAACAACGGGTTCTGCGGCCCGAGCTTCGACAGCTGGTGGTTCCACTGCTGGAACCGCTTGTGCGACGCGCTCTCGGCCACCCCACCCTCGGTCGCCGCGGACAGGCTGTCGATCAGCAGCCGCGTCCACTCGGCCTGCTGTGTGGGATCGAGCTTCTGCACGATCTGCTCCAGCACCGCGGCCCGGCGGCCGTAGTACTCGCCGAGCGCCGGCTGCACCGGCGGGTTCGGCGCGCCCTTGTCGATCTGGTCGAGCTGGGTGACGAGGTCACGGATCGCGTCGGTCACGACCGGGCCGGCGCCGCTGCTCGCGGGGCCGCCGTCGGCACTGACCACGCCGGGGCCGACCGATGGGCCTTCGACCACCTTCCACGACCGGCCGACCTGGATCAGCTCGCCCGTCTGCAGGAAGTGCGTCTTCCCCTTGTCCTCGATCAGCACCGTGCCGTTGCGGTGGACGACGAGGTCGTCCTTGCCGCCGAAGGCGTCCTGCGGCGTGGTGTTCGGCACGCCCAGTTCCAGGTGCACCCAGCGCGCCTCGGGCGACAGCTGGAGCTTCTGCGCCGCCTCGGCCAGCCGCTTGGCGGCGCCGGCGGTCTTTTCCTTGATGCGGGCCAGCTCCGGGGCCGACAGGCCGAGCCCCTTCAGGCTCTCCTCCGTCGCCAGCAGCGCGTCGAGGCGCTTCGTGTCGCCGGTGAGCACCGTGGCGAGCAGCTCTTGGCTGACCTCCTCCGGCGAGATGACGAGCCAATCGTCGATCTTGCCGTCGCGGTCGCGGTCCACGCCCCACTTGCCGCCGTTGGCGCCGAGCCAGCGGAACTGGTACGGCTCGCTCGGGCTCGGCGGGTAGAACTCGCGGTACGCCTCCTGGCCGTTCAGGTAGAAGGCGACGACGTTGTACCCCTTGCCGTCGTGGCTCACGAGCTGCCGGACCGGCCGGCCGTCGCCGTCGCGGACGACGTAGCCCATGTTCTGGCCCGGCGTCTTCGGGTTCGGGATGGGGTCGAGCCGGTAGCGGGCGACCTGGTCGGCGGCCGGCGTGGTGACGTTCACCCCTGGCTGGCGGGGTTTCACCTCCAGCACCTTCTCGACGGTCGGGGGCTGGGCGGCGGCGACGCCGAACCCGGCCCACAGGGCCAGGGCGGCGAGCACCCGCGTGGTGATCCGCTGCGTCCGCATGGGTGTCCTCCGTGACACGAAATGGCTCCTCGGTTATCGACCGGGCGGGCGGGGCGGGATGAATGCAAGGTGCGGAGCGAAACTTTGAGTAGGATTATTGTTTCCGCCGCCTCCCCCACCGGGTCGCGGAAACATGTCACGCCGCCAGATCGACCGCCGCCAGAATGAGACGCTGGGCTGGAAGCCTTGCCTCGTCAAGAGGTTGGGCCGACGACGGGCTCCCAGTACGCCGGCAGCGGCGCTTCCAGTGTGAGCGGCTCTTTCGTCGAGGGGTGGGCAATTGTTAGCCGACGCGCATGGAGGGCTATCACCCGGTCGCGGGGAAGCTCGGCCGGCGGTCCGAACGCTACTGTGGAGCCGTAGGTGGTGTCGCCGAGGACGGGGTGGCCGCGCCACGCCGCCTGCACGCGGAGCTGGTGCATCCGACCCGTCAGCGGCTCCAGCTCGACCAGCGTCTTGCCGTCGAGCCGGCGCAGCACGCGGTACTCGAGCATCGCCAGCTTCGCCCCGGGCTCGCCCTCAACGGCCTTCACCGTGCGGGCTTCCTCCTGCACCTTGCGGACCCAGTCCTCCCACACGCCCGTGTCCGGCGTGATGTCGCCTTCGACGACGGCCCAGTACACCTTGCGGGTGGTGTGCTCCTGGAACTGCTTGTGGATGCGCTGGGCGGCCTTGGTATTGCGGGCGAACACGACGACGCCGGACACGGGCCGGTCGAGGCGGTGGGGGATGCCGAGGTAGACGTTGCCGGGCTTGTTGTGCTTGGCCTTGAGGTACGCCTTGACGCGGGCCTCGAGGCTGGGCACGGCCGGCGGCGCCTGGGTGAGCAGCGGCGCCGGCTTGTTGACGGCGAGGAGATAAATGTCGTCATGGAGCAGGGCGAGGTCGTCGGGCACTGCGGGACTCGGGATCAGGGGAGTTCCGGCGACCGCGGCCCGGGGACTGAAGTCGGCCTCACGCGCCTGCGGACCTTTGTAGCAGCACGGGCATGGCCGCGACGAATACTTGCCTCTGCTCCTCGAACACGCCGTACCGCATGGCGAGCGGAGAAACGATCCCCAGCCGTACGTGACCCGGGTGGCCGCGGAGGTCCGTGAGTGGATCGCCGAACTGCGGGTAGACACACAGCCGGCGGTGGAACTCGCGGAAGGCGGCCGCGAATTGTGGCCCGTCGCCACGCCGCCGGGCCTCGTCGGCCAGTTCCAGCAACCGCTCCCGAACACGCTCGGAGTAAGACACCTGATACGCCGAGGCGTCGCTCACGACACGCCTGCCCGGGCGTCGAGTTGGTCAATGAACGACTCGAACGTGCAACCGCCGGTGGACTCGATCTGACGGACCTGCTGAAGGAACTCGTCAGCGTCGAACGTCTGCCGTGCCCAGGCCAGCAGGTCCGGCGGAACGGGCTCACCGGCGGGTGGCGTGGGGAGATCGGCGGGGGTCGGAGGCATGGCCGCTCCTACGGGTTACATCAGACTGATTGTACCCGCTTGGGCTGGCGAACGCACCCAAATCAGTACTCGGCCGGCGGCGCCTGGGTGAGCAGCGGCGCCGGCTTGTTGACGGCGAGGAGGTAGACGTCGTCGTGGAGCAGCGCGAGGTCGTCGGGCACGGGGGCTGGCTTTCGTAGCTCGGGTCGAGTCGTCGAGGCCCGACGCGGTGAGCGTGAGGCGAACCGTGTAACCCGATTACGTCGGCGCCGTGTGGATTCTCGGCTGAGGCACCTGGCGCCCCGCGCCGGGCCTCGACGACTCGACCCGACCTACGAAACCGTTCGTCAGAACCCGACGGCGACCCGAAACGCGATCAACTGGTCCCACTGCGCGGTGTTGTAGTAACGCCGGATCACGAGCCCGATCCACCGGCTCGAGACCGCCGGGTCGGACAACCGCACGTATCCCGTCCGGTCCGGTGTCTCGAACGCGACGCGGACCAACTCGGCGCGGCGGCCGGGATCGTCCGGCCAGCGGCCCATGAGCGGGTCTCGTATCGGTGGTACTGGTTCGACCGCTCCCCGGACCGCGGCGCGGATGGTGTCGGCTTCGTCGGCCGTGGCCTCGCGTGGCGTCAGCACGCACCACTCTTGGAGCCGGTCGAAGTCAGGGTGCTCCGGCAGGGCGTCGTACACCGAGAGTAGCTCGATCAGACGCGGCGTAGGTGGCGGCACCTGGGGACGCGGGGGCGGAGGTCGGTCGGTCGTGAACAGGCCGACAGGCACGGCGACCGCAAGGACGAGCAGAGCACGCAGCACCCACTTGTGGGATTGCATCCGCCAGCCCCCCCGGGTCGACTTGCTACGCTTGGGTTTTCAGGCCGAAGGCCTGGCAGCCCTCAGCCCAGGGCAACGCCCTGGGTCCGGGGTGCTACCCTGCAGGCTGAAGGCCTGCCAGCCAGCTCGCAGGCCTTCAGCCTGCAAGCCCTAACTGCCCCCGTACCCAGGGCGGCGGGCCTTCGGCCCTTGCCCTGGGCTGAGGGCTGTCACCCCTTTGGGGTGTAAGCCAGACGCCACCCCGCCTCACTTCGCCTTCTCGCGCTTCCCCTCGATGTCGAACTCGTTCGTCTTGCCGCCGAAGTCGGACTTCCCCTTGCCCGCCAGCTTGTCGCCCGTCACCTTCAGCGTGTAGTCGATGGGGATCGAGTTGCCCATGAACTCGCGCACGGCCGAGAACGTCAGCACCCCGTCCTTCGTCTTCACGTCCTTCAGCTTCGCCCCCTTCTGGTCCGGCCACGTCATCGTGCCGGCCAGCTTGTCGCCGTCCTTCGTGATCATCAGAGTCGATGTCCGCTTCTGGTCGCCGATCGTGTACTCGCACGCCCACGTCCCCACCGGGTCGGCCTTCTCGTCCCGCGCACCCGCCACGCCGCACACCCCGACCGCCGACAGCGCCACCGCAAGGACCGTCCGCATGTTCGCCTCCGGGTTGTGGCGGGCCGGGCGCCGGCCGCCGCGGGCGATTCTAAGCGCGCGGCCGCAAAGTAGTAGGCACACTCCGTGTGCCGTGGCAGCCCCGAGGAACGGCACACGGAGTGTGCCTACTACATTCAGCGGAACGAGTGCTCCGGCCCCGGGAAGGTGCCGTCGCGGACCTCCCGGGCGTAGGCGCCGATCGCGTCGCGCGCCGCGGTGCCGAGGTCGGCGTAGCGCTTCACGAACTTCGGCGTGAAGTCGGCGAACAGGCCCAGCAGGTCGTGGAACACCAGCACCTGCGCGTCGCACCCGGGGCCGGCGCCGATGCCGACCGTCGGCACCGGCAGCGCCGCCGTCAGCTTCGCCCCCACGTCCGCCGGCACGCTCTCCACCACCACCGCGAAGGCGCCCGCCGCCACGACCGCGGCCGCGTCCGTCAGCAGCTGGTCGGCGTCGCGCTGGACCTTGAACCCGCCGAACTGGTGGACCGACTGCGGCGTCAGCCCGACGTGGCCCATCACCGGGATGCCGGCCGCCACCACCGCCCGCACCGCGTCGGCGACGCGCTCGCCGCCCTCCAGCTTCACCGCGTGCGCGCCGCCGAGCTTCATCAGCTTGCCGGCGCTCCGCACCGCCTGCCGCGGGCTCACCTGGTACGTCAGGAACGGCAGGTCGGCGATTACCAGGGCGCGCTTCACGCCGCGGACGACGCACTGCGTGTGGTAGATCACGTCGCGTAGCGTCACCGGCAGGGACGTGGCGTGCCCCTGGATCACCATGCCGAGCGAGTCGCCGACGAGGACCGCGTCCACGCCGGCCTCGTCGGCGAGGCGCGCGGAGGTGTAGTCGTAGGCGGTGACGACGGCGAGCCGGTTGCGCCCTTTCGCCGCCCGGAAGGCGGGGGCGGTGACCGGGCGGGGCTCTGCGGAAACGGACATACGGCGGCCTCGGGCGGAACGACGCGGCTATTCTAACGCCGGCAGCCCCTCGAATAAGGTGGTGCCGACGCGAACCAGCGTGGCGCCTTCTTCCACGCCCACCTCGAAGTCGCCGCTCATCCCCATCGACAGCTCCGGCAGCGGCAGCCCGGTCGCAGTGCGGAGGCGGTCGCGCAGCTGCCGCAGTTCCGCGAACGTCGGCCGGGCGGCCTCGGGGTCGTCGGAGTACGCGGCCATCGTCATCAGGCCGCGCACCTCGACGCCGCTTCGCGCCGGCAGCGTGTCCGCGAGCGCCGGCAGTTCCTCGGGGCGGAGCCCGCCCTTCGCCGCCTCGCGGCTGCAATTCACTTCGAGAAGTAGCGGCACCGGCACGCCGCGCGTGCGGCCGAAGTCGTCGAGCGCGGCGAGGAGGCGATCCGAATCGACGGAGTGAATCAGGGACACGAGCGGTACCGTGCGGTCGAGCTTGTTCCGCTGAAGGTGGCCGACGAGGTGCCAGCGCGCGGCGGGGAGCGCGGCCGCCTTCTTCCACAGCTCCTGCGGCCGACCTTCGCCGAGGTCGGCGGCGCCGAGCTCGAACGCGACCGCGGCCACGGCGGGGGTGACCGTCTTCGTGACGGCGACGAGGGTGACGGCGGCGGGGTCGCGGCCGGCGCGGCGGGCGGCGCCCGCGATGCGGCCGCGGACCGCGGCGAGGCGCTCGGCGAGGAGAGAATGAACGTCGGTCATGCCCGCATCTTACCCCGGCGGCCACCCCAGGTCGCGTCCGCCGAGCAGGTGCATATGCAGGTGCGGCACCGTCTGCCCGCCGCGGTCGCCGCAGTTGACGACGAGCCGGTAGCCGTCGGCGAGGCCGAGCTGCACCGCCAGCCGGGCCGCCACCACGTGCAGGTGGCCGAGCAGCGCCGCGTCGTCGGCGGTCACGTCGGCGTGCGTGCGGATCACCTTCTTGGGGATGAGGAGCACGTGGACCGGCGCCTTCGGGCCGATGTCGTGGAACGCCAGGCACAGGTCGTCCTCGTGGACGATCTTGGCGGGGATGGTCTTGTCGATGATCTTGAGGAAGAGGTTGTCGGCGAGCATCGGCATGACGCGGCTCCGGGGGCGGGTCGGGCGGGTATCATAACCCGTCAACGGGGGCGCGTCATGCCGTGGGTGGTCGGGATCGACGAGGCCGGGTACGGGCCGAACCTCGGGCCGCTGGTGCAGGCCGCCGTGTGCCTCCACCTGCCGGACGACGACCCCGCCGGGTGGGACGCCTTGAAAGCCGTCGTGCGGCGCGCCCACGAGCCCGCCGACGAGCGGCTGCTGATCGACGACTCGAAGCAGGTCTACACCCGCGGCGGGCTGGCGGCGCTGGAACGTGCCGTCATCCCGATCCTCGCAGTCGTACCCGTGCAGCTCGGCGCCTTCATCGACAACCCGCGCCTGCCGGACCAGCGCACCGACCTCGACGCCGAGGCGTGGTTCGACCCCACGTTCCGGCTGCCCGTCCACTTCACGGACGACGAGGTCAGCGACGCAGCCGGCCGCTGGGTCGGCGGCGCGTACGGCCCGACGCAGGCGAGCCCGTGGGGCGGCATGTCGTGGATCACGCCGGCCCCGCGCTTCAACCGGATTGCCGAGGCCGCCGGGTCGAAGGGCGCAGTGCCCGCACACGGCCTCATCGCCTTGATGCCACCGCACCGCTACGCGGGGGTCGCCGGCGGGGAATGGCTGACCGACGAACCCATCTCCATCTACTGCGACAAGCTCGGCGGGCGAAACGCCTACGCCGCGATCGTGCAGCAGGCGTTCCCCGACGGGTGGGTCGTCACCGAGAAGGAGGGCGCCGCCGAGAGCCGCTACCGCGTCGAGGGGCTGGAGCGGCCCGTGAGCGTCAGCTTCCGCCCGCGGGCCGACGGCGACAGCGTCGCCGTCGCGCTGGCGTCGATGACGGCGAAGTACCTGCGGGAAGTGTGCATGCTCCAGTTCAACCGCTTCTGGGAGAAGCACGTCCCCGGCCTCGCCCCGACTGCCGGCTACCCCAACGACGCGAAGCGGTACTACGACGCCATCCGCCCCGCGATGCAGAAGCTCGGCCTCGCCCCCGACCAGGTGTGGCGCAAGCGGTGACGCCGTGGCGCGGCCGCGGTACAATTCCCGTCCTCTCACCCACCCTCATCCGGCCCCCGCCATGCGACCCCTCGCGTTCTTCGCCCTCGGCCTCGTCGTGTTCCCCGCCGCCGCGCAGTCGCCCGCGGTCGTCCCCGTCGCGCTGTACGTGGACGGCGGCGTCAGCGGGAAGGGGCCGGCCATGTTCGAGGCGACCGCCAAGGCGTCGGCCGACCTGAAGGTGACGCGCGTGACCGCCGCCGACGTCCGCGCCGGCAAGCTGAAGGACTTCCGCGTGCTGGTGATGCCCGGCGGCAGCGGCAGCGGGCAGGCCAAGGCGCTCGAGCCCGCCGGCCGCGACGCCGTGAAGCAGTTCGTGAAGGGCGGCGGCTGCTACGTCGGCATTTGCGCCGGCTGCTACCTGGCGAGCACCGGCTACGACTGGTCGCTGGACCTCCTGCCGGCCAAGGTGATCGACCGGGCGCACTGGCTCCGCGGCACCGGGAACGTGAAGGTCGAGTTCACGCCGGACGCGAAGGACTGGCTGAAGGTGTCGGAGCCGTTCGCCGCGTGCCGGTACGCGAACGGCCCGATCCTGGAGCCGCTGCCGGGGGCGAAGCTGACCCCGCTGGCGTACTTCCGCGAGGAGCTGGTGCCGAAGAACGGCATCCCGGGCGTGATGATCAACACGCCGGCGGTGGTGGCGGCGCGGCACGGCAAGGGCTGGGTGCTCGGCGTCAGCCCGCACCCGGAGCAGACCGATTGCCTGAAGCAGCTGGTGCCGTCGGCCGTGCGATGGGCGCTGGCGCACCCGTAGGCCATTTTCCTGTCCGCCGCTGGCACCCGAGCCGCACTATCCGGGTGTCACCCCGAGGGTCACGGATGCCCAGCCTCCTTCAACTCCTCGCGGCTGCTACCCCGGCCGAGCCCGACGCCGACCTGCTGGCGCGGTTCGTCGCCGGCCGCGACGCCGACGCCTTCGCCGAACTCGTCCGCCGGCACGGCCCGGCCGTGCTCGGCACCTGCCGCCGGCTCGTCGGCCGGTCCGCCGCCGACGATGCCTTCCAGGCCACGTTCCTGGTGCTGGCCGCGCGGGCCAGGTCGGTCCGCAAGGCGGCGTCGGTCGGGAGCTGGCTCGTTGGCGTCGCGGGGCGGGTGGGCCGCCGGATGCGGCAGCGCGACCGGCGGCCGGAGCCGGGAGACGGGCCACAGTCGGAACCGGCCTGTTTGCTGCCCCCGGACTCCTGCCTCCTGTCCGCCGAGTTGGGGGCCGTACTCGCCGACGAGTTCACGCGGCTGCCGGACAAGCTCCGGGCGGCGGCGGTGGCGTGCCTGCTCGACGGCCGCACCCAGGACCAGGCCGCCGCGTCGCTCGGGTGGAGCAGCCGCACCGTTCGGCGCCGGCTCGACGAGGCGAAGGAACTGCTGCGGGCGCGCCTCGAACGGCGCGGCATCACCCCCGCCGCGGCCCTCGCCGCGCTGGCGGCCACCGCCGACGCAGTGCCGGCAGCGCTGGCGACGAAGACGACCGACGGCGCGACCCTCTTTCTGGCCGGCGGCGGGGCCGACGTGCCCGCCGCGGCCCTGGCCCACGGAGTTCTCGCAGCCATGACGACGACCCGTTCCGCGGCCGCGGCCGCGCTGTGCGTCGCGGCGCTGGCCGGCCTCGGCGTCGGCTGGGCGAACGACGCCGCGCCGCAGCCCGAGCCCGCCCGCATCCCCGCGACCGAAGCGAAGGTGGCGCCGCCCCGCGCACCGGCGGCCGCCGCGTCACACGTCCACAAGACGGCGAACTTTGAGGTGATAGCGCCGACTGCGGCCGTCGCCCGCGCCCTCGGCGAGGAGTTCGAGCGGCAGCGGAAGGCGGTCGCCGTCGAGTGGCTCGGCAAGGACCTACCGGCGTGGAAGGAGCCAGTCTTAGTGGGAGTGAAGACGCACCGGTCGGCCGGCTGGTACACGGGCGAGGTTCGCTTCCGGGGTGTGACGGGCGTTCCGTTCGACGCCACGGTCCACGGCGGCCTCGACGCCCTCCTCGGCGTCGAGGCGCCCCGGACGGCCGCCCGGCTCGTCCTGACGACGCGGTTGGGGCGGCGCCTGCCGCGGTGGGTCGATAGCGCGATCGAGGCGGGCTACTCGGCGGACCCCGACGCCGCCTTCGCCCGCAGCTTCAACCACCTGTACGACGGCCGTTCCCTGCGGCTCTCGACCCTGTTCGTCGGCCGCGGGGAGAAGTCCGACTGGGATGTGTACGAGGCCCAGGGTCACGCGGTCGTCAAGTTCCTCCTCGCCCACGTGGGCGTGTCGAAGGCCAATCCCGCCCCGGGCTCACGGCTGGCACGCCTGCTCGACGGCGCCCCCGAACCGCAACGTGGCCGGGTGGTCGCGTTCATCGCCGCAGGGGCGGAGGCGAACACCGCCGCGGGCTGGGACGCGGCCGCGAGGGACGTGTACGGGTTCGACTCGGTGGACCGGATGGAAGCCGCCTGGCTCGACTGGCATCGGCGGAACGCACCGTCCAAGGGAGAACCGGAACGGGCCGACCCCGACCGCATCCCGCCGCCGACGGAGCCGCGGGCCACGGCCGAACCGAGCGCCCTCGTCTACACCGCGAATTTCGTCGTGTCCGCGCCGTCGGCCGAGCTGGCGAAGTCGGTCGCCTTCGCGGCCGAGAAGCACCGGCGCGAGGCGGCCAGGCGCTGGTTCGGCGATGTGCTCCCCGACGGGAACAAGAAGGTCGCCGTCCGCGTCACGATTACCGCCGGCGAATCGGGTGGCGCCACCTCATTCACGTTCGGCGAGGCCGACGGGAAGCGGCCGCCGGGGGTGAAGTCGGCGACGATGGAGCTGCGCGGCACGCTCGACCAGGTGCTGAAGGCGGTGCTGCCGCACGAGGTCACGCACGTCGTGCTGGCGACGCACTTCGGCCTGCCGCTGCCGCGGTGGGCCGACGAGGGGATCGCCGTGCTTTCCGAGGCGGACGTGGAGCAGTTCAACCACGAGGTCCGAGCCCGCGAGCTGCTCAACGCCGGCCGCGCCATCCGCCTCGGCACCCTGTTCCGCATGACCGAGTACCCGCGCGACCACGTCGTGACGTTCGCCCAGGGGCACTCTGTGTGTCGGTTCCTGCTGGACCGCGGGGCGGCCGGGACGCGGGCGGACGAACCCCGCTTCGCTCGCGGGGACAAAGAGCCGGCTCTGGTGGCGTTTCTGACGCTGGGGATGGGGGCGAACACGACCGAGTCGTGGGCGGCCGCGGCGAAGGGGGTGTATGGGTTCGAGTCAATCGACGCGCTGGAACAGGCGTGGATCGACTCGCTGCGGACGCCGCCGCGGCGGCGCTGAAAAAGCCGTCAGCCCGGGGTGCGAACCCCGGGCTGACGTGTGGGAATCCGGGGGCTGACGCCCCCGGCTCGCCGTCTCGGATCAACCCACGAACACGCCGCCGGCCAGGGCGCCGCCGCCGAACAGGGCGATGTCCTGGAACGTCGTCGGCTCGTTGGTGGTGGTGAAGTTCTTGCCCAGGTACGCCCGCACCTTCGCCGGCGAGCCCTCGCCGCTGCCGACCACCAGGTCGCCCTTGTCGTCGGCGTCGAGGTTGGCGTAGGCCAGCCGCACGCCGCCGCGGTCGGTCGTGTTGCCGCCCACGAAGAAGTTGGCGATCGGCGCCGCCTGCGCGCCGCTCGAGTTCCCCGCGGCCACCAGCGCCCCGTCCAGGATGAACACGCGCGGGGCGCCGCCGGGGCCGCCGCCGAACACCAGGTCGTCCACCCCGTCGCCGGTGATGTCGCTGGCGGCCACGAATACGCCGTTGCGGAGGGTCACCGCGTCGGTGCCGGGGAAGGCGAAGAAGTCGTTCACCAGCCGGGTCGGGGTGCCGAACAGGCTGGTGCCGTTGAAGATCGCCGTGCGCGGGCCGCCGCCGAACCCGGCCACCACGACCAGTTCGGGGATCGCGTCGCCGTTCAGGTAGGCCACCGCCGAGCGCGCGCCGCCGCGGAAGTTCGGGTCGTCGATGCCGAAGAAGTTGGCCCGCACGGTCGGGGCGGCGCCGACGCCGGCGAACGTGAAGATGCTCACCCGCGGGCCGCCGCCCTGGTCCGGCGTCACCACGAACTCGGCCTTGCCGTCGGCCCCGGTCGTCCCGACCGGGCCGTCGAAGTCGCCGGCCGACACGTACCCGCCGCCGGTGAAGTTGCCGCCGAACGGGTCGAACGGCGCCACCAGCTGCGTCGTGCCGTCCACGCCGCTGGTCACCGACACGCGGATCGGCGTGCCCGGCCCGGTGACGAGGATGTAGTCGGCGACGCCGTCGCCGTTCACGTCGCCGGTGGCCGTGCGCGTGTTCGCGGTGGCGCCGGCGGTCGGGCCGGGGACGGAGGTGCCGACGGTCAACTGCCCGGCGTCGGTGCCGTACTGCGTCGGGTTCAGCAGGGTAACCGACCCGGTCGTCTGGCCGCTCGCCAGCGTCGGGACCGCGGGCGGGGCGACCGACACGTCGCTAAACGTGACTGTGCCGGCGCCGACGAGCCCGACCAGGGTGGCGGCCCCGGTCGTGAGGTTGACGGTGTACAGGTTCGACACACCGGCCGTGCTGAGGATGGCCACCGCGGTGTTGGCGGTGCCGTAGACGTCGAACCCGGTGTTGGCGTCGGTGTCGAAGCCGAGGGCGCCGATCGACGTGAGGGTGTTGAACGACGGGGCGTTCAGCGTGTTCGACACCAGGGCGTCCGCGCCGCTGACGAGGCCGAACAGGGCGGTGCCGGTGGCGGTGTCGGTGTCGTTGTTGGTGTAGGCGACGGCCACCTCCGGCCCGTCGGCGAAGCCGCCGGCCAGGCCGGTGTAGTCGAGGTCGGCGTCGATTGCGACCAGGGTGCCGTCGTTCGGGTTGACGCGGAAGTTGTTGGTGTTGCCGCCGGCCCCGTCACTGGGCAGGTTGGTGACGACCCGCAGCCGGTCGGCCGACGGGTTGAAGTCGACGCCGAACTTGGTCGCGGTGCTGATGCCGGCCACGGCGAACGCCGGGGCCACGGCCGTGGCCGCCCCGCTGTTCGGGTCGATGGTGTACAGCTGGGCGTTGCCGGCGTTCGTGGCGAGGCCGTAGAGGAGGCCGTTGGCCGGGCGGAAGTCGGTGCCGACGAGGCTGTACCCGGCGTCCAGCCCGGTAACGGGGATGCCCACGCTCAGGGTGGTGGGCGTGGCGGTGTCGAAGCGGTACAGCGTGTCGGCGAACGCCCCGGAGCCGAGCGCGAACGCGGTGGCCGGAACCTCGCGGGCTTCTAACTGCTCGGAGGAGAGGAGGTTACGAGCGAAGCGAGCCATGTGTGCGGGTCCTGTGGTTGGTGCAAGTGGGGACTCAACGCCCCCCACAGAACCGGCACATGCCGCGCCGCCGGACGCACAAAATGGTCATCGCAAACTGTTTTTCTTGCCCAGATTCTCCAGAGCGACAGGAGCGGGCCGGGGAAACGAAAACGCCCGGGAGAATACCCCCCGGGCGCGTTCGACTGCGGCGACGGGCCACTCACCCCACGAACACGCCCTCGGTGAGCGCCACGCCGAACGGGTCGATGTCCTGGATCACCGCCGGCTCGGACCGGCCCCGGACCGACGAGCCGGCGTATACCCGCATGAACGACGGCTGGTTCTCGCCCGACCCGGTGATGATGTCCGACCGGCCGTCGCCGTCGACGTTCTTCGTCGTCACCCGCACCCCGGTCCGCGAGGAGGAGTCGCCGTTGACGAAGAAGTCCGAGATCGGGCTGGCCAGCGCCGCCCCGGGGCCGCCACCCAACACGAGCGTCCGCCCGCTCAGCACCCGCACCGCCGGCGCGCCGCCCGAGCCGGCGCCGAGCACCAGGTCGCCGTAGCCGTCGCCGTCCACGTCGCCGATGGACGCGAACACGCCGTTGCGGAGGCTCGGGTCGAAGGCGAAGAAGTCGCTCGTCAGCCGGACCAGGCCGGCGGTGAAGACCTTCGCGCCGTCGTACAGGGCCACCCGCGGGCCGCCCTGGAAGCCGGCCGCCACGAGCAGGTCGGCCCGGCCGTCGCCGTTCACGTCGCCCAGGGCCGTGCGGGCGCCGCCGCGGAAGTTCGGGTCGTTGATGCCGAGGTAGTTGGCCCGCACCCGGGCGCCGACGTTGTAGACGCTGAAGATCGTGACCCGGGCGCCGCCGCCCTGGTCGGGCGTCAGCACCACCTCGCCGCGGCCGTCGCCGTCCAGGTCGCCGATCGACACGAACCCGCCGCCGGTGAAGCTGTCGCTGCCGGCGAACGCCACCGTCGGCGGCACCAGCAGCGTGTTGCCGGTGCGGCCGTCGATGACGGCCCACCGGACGGAACTGCCGGGGCCGGTCACCACCGCCACGTCCTCGACGCCGTCGCCGTTCACGTCGCCGGTGGCGGTGCGGTAGGTTCCGTCGAACGGGGCGTCCGGGAACAGGACGGGGAAGTTGACGACGCTGGCCTGGCTGAGCTGGCCGTTGATCGAACCGTACACGCTCACCGCGCCGGGGCCGCCGCCGACGGCCACCGTCCGCCCGCGGCCGCCGACGCCCCCGCCGCCCCCGCCGATGCCGCCGCCCGTGCCGAAGTCCAGCCCCCGCACCGGCACCAGGTTCGTGATCGACGCCGGCAGCTGGGACCCGCCGATGGTGCGGATCGAGTAGTCGCCGTTGAGCAGCCCGCCGACCTTGTACGACCCGTCGGCCGCGGTCGTGCCCGACGACTCCGGGGTGATGAACCGCAGGTTGTCGAAGTAGGCGTTCGCCGTCGTGCTCGGGTCGGTGTAGGCGATGACGTAGGCGATGTCGGCCTGCGGCCGGCTGATGGTCATCGTGCCGCCGGTGGTGCCGCGCTGGACGGGCACGAGGACCACGTCGAGGAGCGTGCCGTCGGCCGCGTACGCCTCCATCCGCCCGGTGCCGCCCGCGCCGGTGCCCGGCACGTCGTCGAAGTAGTCGAGGCTGACCGAACTCGACGGCCGGTAGAAGTCCACCCGCAGCTGCTCGAACCCGGCGAAGAACCCGACGATGTTCGCGCCGATCCGCTGCGAGGTGTTGAACACCGTGTCGATCACCTGGATCGACCGGCCGACCTGGTTGACCCCGGTGTTGATGTACGTGAGCGTCGCCCCGGGCACGGCGTTCGTCAGGTCGGTGTTCACCGCCAGGCCAGACGTGGCGATCGAGAAGTCCGTCTCGTAGCTGTCGAGCACGCCGTTCGCGTTCTGGTCGGCCCACACCGTCTGGCCGGCGACCGGGGTGTCGCCGGCGTCGAACGTGTTGTTGCCGTTGGCGTCGGTGTACACCCGGCCGTAGGCCGCCGACACGAAATTCGCCCCGCCGAGCTGGTCGACGCGGAGCCCGGCGGTGAAGTGGTTGGGGTCGGTCGGGCGGCCGAAGATGCCGTTCTCGTAGCGGTACTGGCCCGGGCCGTTCCCCGTATCGTCGGGCCGCCCGGCTACCCAGTCGGCGGCGGTGTACCCCGTCGATTCGCCGACGCGGGCGACGTGCCCGTGGGCCGTGGCGTTGATCGTCACCGAGCTGTACCGCGCGACCCCGACGCCGCCCTGCGAGACGGTAATCTTGCCGTAGCTCTTCTCGTTGGCGTTGGCCGCGAGCGTCGGCCCGAGCACGCCGACCGAGTCGAGCACGGTCCACGTGCTGGCCGCGCTGTCGAGCAGGCCGTCGTCGTTCACGTCCACGTCGGCCCCGGCCACGGGCGCGGTGTTGGCCGTGATCAGCAGGAAGGTGTTGCTGCCGAAGATGAACTCGAACTCGTTCGACAGGGCGCTGTTGTCGGAGAAGCGGTCCGGCGTGGTGCCGCCGAGGCCGCCGAACCCGGTGGTCGTGCCGCGGAGTACGGCGGACCGCGAATCCACGGTGTACGGGCTGTTGGCCTGTACCACGGCGAGGTAACCGGACGACCCGAGTTGCACGCCGCCGAGGTCGAACACCGAGTTGATAACGCCCGCCCCTGTGCCGGCGTCGCCGGCCACGGTCACGAGGTAGGTGCGGCCGGAGATGGTGGCGCCGGGGTCGCCGCGGAGCTCGAAGAACTGCTCGGTGGGCGAGTTGAAGAACACCCCGGAGTAGCCGACGTCGCTCAGGAGCAGCGCCGGGACGCTGCGGTCTTCGAGCGGCTGGACGCTCAGGCGGGGCCGGAGGCGGGTCGTGCAGTCCATGGCGTCGCGGCTCGCGGGGCGAGGGTTCCTGAATGGAGACTCTACCCACAGTTTCGGCCGCATGCCATCGGCAGAGGGTGGCTCGGCGAAACCGGGGGGTGGGGCCGTCGGAACAACGCGCACGTCGGGCGCGGGCGGGTCCGTCGGGAGGCAAACTGTGCCCGTCCTACGGGATTCGACGGCGGCGGTGAGGACTTGGATTGTGGCGCGGGCGCAACTTTGTGCCGGACTCGTGGCGGGAGGGGGTCGGAAAAAGAAGTGGGGCGCGGGATTCGGCCGGGGACTCGCAGACCCGGCTAGTCCCGCGCCCTTGTTTCGAAGGGGGTGTTCGGCGCTGACGGTTAATCAGTTCCGTTGTGGGCGGGACTCGCAACCGCCCACGATTGGATCAAAAGCACGGGCAGTGCCAAATCGCAAAGTCGTGCCCGAACGGGCGGTCCGAATCGCATCAAGCCATTGTGAGGTATCGGTTTCGGAAAAAATGGAAAAACGATGTGATGGCACCCAACCGTTCACCGGATGTTCAGCGGTGGGGCAACTGTTCGGTTTCGCGGCAGGGGCATCAGCGTTTTGAGACGGGCCGGGCGCGGCGGTGTGAACCGATTCGGGTCTTGTGACCGCGGGGCCGTCCGGAGTACAACATCGATACCGGCTCGACCTCGTTCGGATTCTGGGGAATCGGCCGCCGTGGGGGACGGCGGCGCGGGCCGGTCGCGAAGGGATTCCGCCATGACGCGCTACCTGTGCTGCCTGGCCGTGTTCGGGGTGGCCGCGGTCCCCGACTGGGCGACGGCGTATCACCCGTGCTGGGCACCGCCGCCGCCGTGCGGCCCGGTACCGGCCTACCCGCCACAGTTCTACCTGATCCCCGCGCCCGTGCCCGTGTACGAGGTGCCGCTGCCGCCGCCGACCATCCAGCGGGTGCCGGCTGCGGCCTCGACCCGCCCGCCGGCCCTCGCCACGCCGACGCCCGCCCCGGCCCCGGAGCCCGTCCGCCCCGCAACGAACGTCACACCCGCCCCACTGCCGATGCCGACCCCGCCGCCGAAGGCGCCGGAGGTGAAGGCCCCAGAAGTGAAGGCCCCGCTGCCGAAGGCGCCGGAGGTAGTGCCGCCGATGCTGACGCCGAAGGCGCCGGAGGTCAAGACGCCGCCCTCGGACGTGCCGCCGCTGGTGTTGCCGGAGGAGCCGAAGGCCTCCCCGAAGGTGCCGTCGCTGGTGGCGCCGGAAGAGCCGAAGGGGGCGTCGCCGCTGGTGCTGCCGCCGCTGCCGTCGGCGGTGCCGTCGCCGGCCCCGGCCCCGGAGGCGGACGCGAAGCGCGACTCGATCCCGCCACTGGTGCTTCCGCCGGACGTGCCGACGGGCACGAGCGGCGTGATCCCGACGACGGCGCGGTCGAGCCCGCTGGCGGCGCTGCCGCGGGTGGAGGTGTTCCCGGCGGCGGGCGCCGCGGCGGGGGCACTGCGGAAGGTCGGCTTCTTCAACCACTCCGACCGGCCGGTGCGGCTGGTGATCGAGGGGAGGGCGGTGGTGCTGCCCGCGAAGAACTACCTGCACGCGCAACTGCCGCAGGTGTTCCGCTGGTCGGAGGCGGGCGGCCCCGAGCGCCGCGAGACGGTGCCGGCCGACGCCGCCGGCGTGGACGTGCTGATCCGCGGCGAGTGAGGGCGGCGGTTCCGTTCCCTCGTCCCGCCGTTCGAGGCGGGACGAGTCTGCCGCCGCCGCGTTACCCACCCGATGAATCCCACTTCTTGATAAGGCACTGACGGAGCCCGCCGTCGTCAGGGCGTCGCCCGCAGCACCTCCACTGTAGGTTTGGCGTTCAGCACCCGCAGCACGGGGAACAGCGGGGCGAAGCTCCGCTCCTCGTGCCACGAGTGGTCCGCGATCTTGACGTGACCCGGCCCCACGCCGCCGAGGCCGAGCGTCGGGTCGAGCGGCAGCCACTGGCCGGCGGCGAACGCCTCGAACCACATGTGGTACGCCAGGAACGGCCGGCCGCCCGGCCCCGGGGCGTAAACCAGCCCCAGCACCGTCCGCGACGGTACCCCCACCGCCCGGCACATCGCGGCGCCGAGCATCGCGTACTCGGTGCAGTCGCCGCTGAGCGTGCGGGCCACGTTGTCCGCCGTCGCCATCGACTGCGAGAACTCCGCCGCCTTCATGTTCTGGTTCACCCACCGCTCCACCGCCCTGGCCTTGGCCCAGGCGTCGGCGCCGGGGGGGAGGCCGGCGACGGCCCGCGCCGCGTGGCCCTTCACCGCGGCGTTGTCCCAGTTGATGAAGAAGCTGCTGCCGAGGAACTCGGGGCCGGGGGCCGGCGCCGGCACCGCCTTCATGCCGGGGCCGCGAACCGCCTGAACGTGTAACTCGAACGTCTTCGCCTTCGCGTCGAGGTTTTTCACCTCCTGGCGCGAGTCAGACGGGAAAAGCGTGCCGGGCTCGTCGTCGCGGGCGGCCGTCACCTTGTACACGGCGCTGGTGCGGTTGTGGACGTCGGGGATTTCGCGGTCGAGGCGGATACTCTGGGCGTTGAACAGGGCCAGCGGCTTGGCGATGGGCGCCTTGGCGGCGGCCTCCGTGGTGCGGAGGAAGGTGACGCGGCCGCCGAGACCGGGGAAGTCAAACTCGGTGCGGAACGGCTCGCCGGTGTCGGGGTCGGCCCAGGTGGTGGCGGCCGGCAACTTGAGCGCGCCGAGCGGTTCCATCCGCGACGTGTAGCGGGCCAGCTTCTTCGCCGGCACGCCCTGCCAGAGCACGGTGTCTTCCGTGGCCTCGTAGGTGACGGTGACCTTGAGGACGCGGTTCCCCTGGGCGAAGTACGTGAGGTAGTCGAAGGTGGCGCCCGGGGCGAGCTTCTTGCCGGCGAACAGTTTGGCCTCGCCCGCCACGCCGACGACGCCGGCCGGCCACGCCACCGAGTCGGCGGCGGTGGCGGCGACGCCCTCGCCCTTAACCTTCAGGGTGCGGCCCTCCACCACGCCGGTCAGGACGAGCATCTGGTCCTTGCCGAGCCCCTGCCGGGCCGTGGTGAGCAGCACCTCGCCCTCGGGCGTCTCGACGGTACTCTCCTCGCCGAACTGCACGACGACCTGGCCGAAGCGGTCCACGGTGAACTGCTGGTGCTTGGTTCCGTGGCGGTACTTCTTGCCGTTCATCTCGACGGACTTCGCGGTCCACTGCAGGTAGCCGATCCGCTCGCCCTCGACGGCGGCGGCGAACCAGTAGTCGAAGCTCCCGTCGGGGTTCGGGGCGGGGGCGGGGTTCTGCGCGGCGGTTGGGGTGACGAGCGTGGGTGTCTGCGTCGCGGCGGCCGGGGCCACCTTCCCGCCGGGGCGGATGACGATGAACCCGGGCGGGTCGGCGTCGGGCCGCTTCGGGGAGATGACGATGGGGCCGGCCGGCCGCGGCGGCTGGGCGACGAGTCCGGGGGCGGCCGCGACGGCCAGTATGAGGGGAAGCCAGGTGCGCACGGGGTCGCCCTCCGGGTGCGGCGCCGCGGGTCGGCGGCGCCTCCGCTCATTGTCGGAAGCGGGCCGCCGCCGCTCCAGCCCAACCGGCCGCGGTCGCCCGCCCGCGCCCACGCCCGGCCGCGCCGCCGGCGCGGCGCCACCGCCCCGACCGGAAAGCCCCGGCGGGGCGGTAGTTTCGCGCCATCCGGACACCCTGGCGGCCTAGAATGCGGGCGGCACGGACGCCGCCGTCGGGAACACGCACTATGGTTAGGTGCCCGGACCCTCCTGACGCACCCGCCACGACGCGACACCACCGGATTCTCCCCCGGGCCGGTTCCTTCTCGATGTCGCGAGGTCGATTCGTGAACCCCGAACGGCTGGCGGAACACTTGCAGATTAAGCAGTACGGCGACTTCACACTCACGGACGCGGTCCGCCCCGGGCCGGGCGTGCCGGTGCGGCCTCGTTCCGGCTACCGCACCGACGTGTACCGCGACCGCGCCGCCCGGCTGAAGCTGCCGATGCTCTCGGCCGCGGTCTCCGCGGAGTTACTGTTCGACGCCTTCTTCGCGCTGCTGGAGCCGGTCGGCGAGGTGGTACACGTCGTGCTCGAAAGCAGCCACGGCGTCGGGGCCGACGAGCACCGCGACTTCCGCCGCGGGCACATCGACCTGCCGGTGCTGATGAGCCACTTCTGCGAGTTCGAGGACTTGCTGACGCAGGACGGCTGCACCGGCGTGGCGGTGATCGCCGACGGCCGGCCGGTCGAGGTGCAGTTCGACGAGCACAAGCTGCTGCACGTGTACGCCCCGGACCTGAAGCCGTTCCGGCGGGCGCTCCGCGGCCTGGGCGTGCGGAAGCGGAAGGCGCTGCCGCTGATCAGTGAGGCCGAGCACCTCCACCATACGACGGACGACCACGCGGAGGCGTTCCGGCAACTGTGCCTGCGCGTGGGTGTCGGCGACTTCGACCGCGTGTTCAGTGACGAAAACGGCTGAGTGTGAGTCGGAGCCGGGCAGCGCGAACCGGGGGCGAGAGCCCCCGTGTTCGTTTTACCAGCATCGCGTGGCGTTACGGCGCGGCGGCCGCCCGGCGCTTCTCGCGGGCGGCGATCTCCTCGGCGAACAGTTCGCGGACCTTCTTGCGGGCGAAGAGGTCCACCACCCACGGCGCGAACCGGTTTACCAGCACCAGCATCTTACCCTTCAGCGTCAGCGTCACCTCCGTCTTGCCGGCCGCGATCGCCTTCAGCGTCGCCTCGGCGACCTCCTCGCTGGTCATGCCGCGCATGTGGTCCATCTGCATCCGCGCCTTCTGCTCCAACATGTTCTTCGAGAAGTTCGTCTGCGTCAGGCCGGGGCTCACCACCACCACCTGCACGCCGTCCTTCGCCAGCTCGGCGCGGATCGCCTCGCTGAACCCGGCCACCGCGAACTTGCTAGCCGAGTACAGCGACCGCGCCGGCAGCGCCCGCCGCCCGACCACCGACGAGATGTTCACGATCGCCGGCGTGACGCCCTCGCGCAGCAGCGGGAGGAAAATCCGCGTCGTCTCGATCAGGCCGAAGAAGTTCGTCTCGAAGATGGTGCGGAGCACCTGCGGGTCGGAGTCCATGAAGTGCCCGGTGGCGCCGATGCCGGCGTTGTTCACGAGCACGTCGAGGCCGCCGAACGCGGACCTCGCCGCGGCCGCCATGGCCTCGCGGTCGGCCGGGACGGTCACGTCGGCGGCGACCGTTTCGATGGTGCCGCCGGCGGCGCGGACCTCCGCGGCCAGCTCGTCGAGGAGCGGCTGCGAGCGGGCGGCGGCGAGCACCTTGCAGCCCTTCTTGGCGGCGACCACGCACAGCGCCCGGCCGATCCCCTGGGACGCCCCCGTGACCAGCACTCGCAGCCCGGCCAGGTTCCGACGCGGCATCGCTCTACCCTCGCGGTTCGTACCTTGTTCGTTGTAGCGGCGGGCGGCCGCGGCCGCTGCGCCGGCGGGCGGCGGCGCGCCGGCGAACCCGGGGGGTCGTGATGGCTGTGACGGTTCTCACGAACGCGACGCTCGTTCTCCCGGACCGCCTCGTGCCGAACGGCTCGCTCGCTTTCGAGAGCGGCCGCATCGTCGCGGTGACCGAGACCCCGACGCCCGGCGGCATCGACCTCGGCGGCGCGTACCTGGCGCCGGGCTTCGTGGACCTCCACGTCCACGGCGGCGACGGCGCCGATTTCATGGACGGCACCGCGGAGGCGTTCCGCGCCGTGTGCCGCTGCCACGCCCGCCACGGCACCACGTCGCTGACGCCGACCAGCACCGTGGCGCGGACGGATCAGTACCTCCGCTTCCTGGAACTGTGCGGCGAGCTGGCCGGCGACGTGCCCGGCGGCGCCCGCATCGTGGGCTGTCACTTCTACGGCCCGTACTTCGCCCGCCCGGCCCGCGGCTGCCACCCGGATCAAGAGTTTCTGACGCCCGACGACCAGAACGCGGCCGCGTTCACGCGCCTCGCCGCGACGATGCCGCTGGTCGTGACCGTCGCCCCGGAGATTCCGAACGCCGAGTGGCTGGTGCGGACGTACTCGGCGCGCGGGGTGCGCTTCAACGCGGGGCACTCGCACGCCACGTTCCCGCAGGTGGAAGCGGCCGTGGGCTGGGGCGTGCGGCACGTCGATCACCTGTTCTGCGCCATGTCCGACCGGGCGCGGTTGCGGCAGACGCAGACCTTCCCCATGCGCGCCGGCGTGATGGAGGCGACGCTCTACTTCGACGGGCTGACCACCGAGGTGATCGCCGACGGGAAGCACCTCAGCCCCGAACTGCTGCGGCTGGCCTACAAGCTGAAGGGGCCAGACCGGCTGGCGCTGGTCACCGACGCGATGCGCGCCGTGGACATGCCGGACGGGCCGTACTGGTTCGGGGCCGAGGGCAGCGGCGAGCGGATCGTGAAGCGCGACGGCGTGGGCGTGACGCTCGACGAGACGGCGCTGGCGTCGGCGGTGATGGGGATGGACCACTGCGTTCGGACGATGCACCGCACGGCCGGCGTGCCGCTGCCGGAGGCGGTGCGGATGGCGAGCCTGACGCCGGCGCGCATCCTGGGTATCGACGCGGACGTGGGGAGTTTGGCGGTGGGGAAGTGGGCGGACCTAGTGGTGCTGGACGCGGAGTTGGACGTGCGGCAGGTGTACGTTGGAGGCGAGCGGATCAAGGCGGATTAACGACAGAGTCACAGAGGACACAGAGGGAAGACAGAAGGCCGAGTCGGATCATGATTTCAGTTCATGCTCCCTCTCGGCCTTTTCGTCTTCCCTGTGTGTCCTCTGTGACTCTGTGGTTAATTCTCTGCTCCACCCCACTCAGTCGGTCAGGTTCGCCAGGAAGTCCTCGAACGCCTTGCGGGCTGTGAACTCGCTGGCCATCAGCGTCTTCTCGCGGGCCGTCAGCGCGTCGATCTCGCGCTCCTGCGTCGCCAGCCGCGTCAGGTACGTCTGGTACACCTCGGCCTCCCGCGGGGTCGCCCCCAGGTTCTTGCGGATGCGGTCCTGGTCGGTGGCCACCCGCGCCAGGTCGGCCTTCACCTGGTTCAGGTCGCGCAGCTGACCGTCCCAGGTGGCCTTCAGGGCCAGCGCGTCGCTCAGCTTCTGCTTCAGCGCCGGCGGGGCCTCGGTCAGGCTCAGCACGAAGCGGATCTGCTGGTCCGGGTTGTTCGACAGCTGCACCGTCGTGGCCACGTCGCGCTCCTCGTTCACGACGAACGTCTTCTCCTCGCCGGCCTTCACCGCCACCTGGAAGCGGTACACGCCGGCCGTGTCCTCGATCGGCCGGTCCGTCTCCACGAGCTTGAACTGTTGGTTGGTGCGGTTCGGGTGCTCGATCACCAGCGTGCGGTCGGTCTGGCTGCGGTTGGCGATGCGGTACTTCTTCTCCTCGCGCACCTTCCGCACGGTCGTGACGTGCCCCTTGTTCGCCTTCACGCTCGTGATGCGGCCGCTGCCGGGGCCGTTCTGCGGGTCCACCTCGGTCCCCAGGTCGATGGCGTAGGACACGAGCCGCTCCTCGCCCGGCTGCACGTCCAACACGCGGGTGTCGCCGGCGTAGGTGCTCCCCTCGAACACGGTGATCGGCCCCTGCGACAGGTGGACGCCCGACGTGTTCTTGAAGCGGAGCCCGAGCAGCGGGTGCTTCGCCTGCACGGCCGGGTTGTAGATGCTGACGCGCGTGGCCTCGATGTCCTTGCCGACGATCGGCAGCAGGGCGCTCTTCTGCCGCGCGAGCGAGACCGGGTGGTCGATGGCGTACTGGAAGTAGTCGCCGAGCTTGCCGGCCGTGGCGGCGTCGGTCACGGCCCCGGTGCTGAGCCGCTCGGCCAGCTGCGCGCCGAGGTTGGCGGCGTTCTGCTTCTCGGCCTTCGCGTCGGCAGCCCGGGCTAACTGCATGCGGTTCTGGGCCTCGGGCGCGGCGGCCGGCGGGCGGATGGACTGGCCGACGAAGTTGAACGTCTGCTGTTGGGGCACGCCGTTGCCGCCGAACCCGCCGCCGCCGAACCCGCCGCCGTTGGCGAACCCGTTCTGGAACGCGAAGTTGTTGCCGAGCGGCCCGTTGAAGTAGGGGTTCGCGGCATTCTGGGCGAAGATCGCCGAGTTCTGCACCGCCGGGTTCATCGCCACCGGGTCGGGGCGGATGCCGCGCTGGGCGAAGCCGCCGTCGTAGGTCGGCGGCCGCAGCGACGCGAACAGCTCCGGCTCGACCGTCGGCCGCGGCACGAACAGCGGGTCGTACAGGTCCATCTTGAACGAGATGGGGCGGCCGCTGATGAGCGCCATCCGCACGTTCGCCCAGTCCTCGTCGGTCGTGTTCTCGACGACGGCCCACCCCTGCAGGTACGGCTTGCCGCCCTTGCCCTGGGCGTCCAGCACGAGGCGGTAACTCGTCTTCCAGATCGGCGACTCGATCACGTAGCCGACCTGCACGCGGCGCTTGCCGTCGCCGGAAAAGTGGACGCTCACGGCCTTCTTCGCGGCGTCGTGGTTGCGGGCCAGCACCTCCAGCGCCCGGCGGAACTCCGACTCCAGCACCGGGTTCAGGAACCGCAACTGCTGTACCTCCTGGAGGCGCACGCTCCGCAGCCCCTCGGCGCACCACATGTTCAGCACCTGCACCGGCATCTGCGTCTGGCCCACTGGCACCGCTTGCAGCTCGATGCCGACGATGGAGCCGGTCAGCTTGCCGGGCTGGTTCTGGGCCGTGGGGTTGGTGGTGACTTCGACCCGCTCGCCGCGGGCCTGTTGCAGCACGCCGGCGAGGCTCGGGTCGCCGTTCAGGTTGATCGAGAAGCTGGCCAGTGTCCGCTCGATGGGCTCGCGGCTGTCGTAGCTCACCGCCGCGACGCGGCCGCCGCCGAAGTCCTCCAGGACCATCGACTTGATCAGGTCGTTGATGTCGAGTTCCTGGAAGGCCAGGTCGACGCGGGCGTCGCCGTCCACCTCCCCGCTGCGGGAGAAGTAGCCGACGCCGCTGTTGAACATGACGACGCGGGTGACCGGCAGCGTGACGGCGGGGCGGAGGTCTTGCTTGCCGTCGGCCAGCGCCTCGGCGGCGAGCCAGCGGTCGGCGGCGACGCCTGCCCCGATGGCACCGGCCAGGGGGACGGACCAGACGAGCTTGCGGCGCAGCATGGCGAACCCTCGGGGAGTGTGGCGGCGCCCAGGCGCCGCGGCGACACTCTACCCGGGGCGAACGGCGGCGCCTCTCCCGCGTTGGCGGGTTGTTACGAGTTCGTGACCGACCGCGCGCCGCCACACCGCGTCGAGCCGGTCCGCCAGCGGCCCCCAGTCGTAGAGTCCGAGCACCTCGTCGCGGCCGCGCTCGGCCTGCTCCGCGAGCTCGTCCGGCCGGCGAATCCCGGCCACGATCGCGTCGGCCAGCCGCTCGGGGCCGGGCGTCACCACGAGGTCGCGGCCGGGGGTCAGCGTCAGCCCCTCGGCGCCGACGCGGGTGCTGACAACGGGCGTCGCGGTGGCCAGCGCTTCGAGAATCTTGAGCCGCGAGCCGCCGCCGATCCGCAGCGGCACGGCCAGCATCCCGCACGTCGCCAGGAACGGCCGTACGTCCGGCACGTCGGCGTACAGCTCGACCCCGGGCGTCGCCGCGGCGCGGGCCCGGAGCCAGTCCGGCGGGTGCCGGCCGACGAGCGCGAGCGTCGCGTTCGGCACCTGGGCACGAACGGCGGGAAAGATGCTGTTGAGCATCAGGTTCACGCCGTCGAGGTTCGGGCGCCAGTCGAGGCTGCCGAGGAACAGGACGCGCGCCGGGTCGCGCTCCACGTCACGCTGCGGGCGGAAGTACGCGGTGTCCACGCCGTTCTCGACCACGGTCGCGTTCCGCACCCCGAACCGCTCGCGCATCAGCGCGGCGTCGTCGGAGCTGACGGCGACGGTGGTGGTGGCGGCGGCCATCGCCCACCGCTCGAACCGCTCGAACTTGTGCCACTGCTTGCGGACATACCACCGCTTCACCGGGTTCTGCTCGGCCTCGACGTACCGCCGCCAGATCAACGACTCGACGTTGTGCGCCATCACCACCGAGCGGGCTGCGGCGAGGCCGGCGTCGCCGAGCGCGTCGCGCAGCACCTGGGCGTACGGCGTCCACTCGCAGTGCCACAGGTCCACGCGTTCGGTCGCGACCAGTTGCTTCGCCGCGGCGGCGAGCGCCGGGCTGGCGTGCGTGGCGACGGAGTACGGCAGCGGCGACAGCAGGTTTCCCGCGAGCCGGGCGTAGAACCCGGGGCCGGACTTTGGCGGCACTGCCCGCTCGACCACGACCGTCTCGACGCCGATGCCCCTGAACGCGGCCTCCGCGGCGGCGGCCTCGTCGCGGTCGGGGTTCTTGTGACACAGGACGGTCACGCGGTGCCGGTCGGCGAGGCGGGCCAGGAGATTGAACGTGCGGATGCGCTTCCCGGAAGTGAGCGGGTACGGCAGTTCTTCGTCGAGCACGGCGACGCGGAGCGGGCGCATGGCGGAGTCCTTCCCCCGGGTGGGCCGCCGATTGTGCCCGAACGGGGGAGGACGGTGCAACCGCAAGTTGGAAACGCATTAAGACATTGGGTAGGATAACAGGACGAACAGGATGACCGAGCCAAGACAGGGCGTTGTCTTCGGCTCGGTCATCCTGTTCGTCCTGTTATCCTGTCGAAACCTGCTTTCGGCTCCGTCAGACGGCCGCCGTGTCGAGTACGAGTTGCCCCTTCTCCAGGTGCAGCGTCCGCTGCGCCCGCGCGGCCGCCTTCGGGTCGTGGGTCACCATGATGATGGTCTTGTTCAGCTGGCCGCGCACCACGTCCAGGAGCGTCAGGATGGCGTCGGCGCTCTTCGTGTCCAGGTCGCCGGTCGGCTCGTCGGCCACGATCAGCGTCGGGTCGGTCACCAGCGCCCGGGCGATGCCGACGCGCTGCTGCTGCCCGCCGGACAGCTGCCCGGGCCGGTGCGTCATCCGGTCCGACAGGCCGACCAGGTCGAGGGCGTTCTCCACCTGCTTGCGCCGCTGCGCCTTCGACAACGGCAGCAGCAGCAGCGGCAGCTCGACGTTTTCGTAGGCGGTGAGGACCGGCAGCAGGTAGTAGAACTGGAACACGAAGCCGACGTGCCGCGTCCGCCAGCGGGCGAGTTCGCTCTCCGACATGGCCGAGATTGCGTTCGGGCCGACGGTGATGCTCCCGGACGTCGGCCGGTCGAGGCCGGCGATGAGGTTCAGGAGCGTCGTCTTCCCGGAGCCGGACGGCCCCATCAGTGCCAGGAACTCACCCTCGCCCACGTCCAGCGTGAGGCCCTGTAACACCTCGATGGTCTCGGTGCCGCGGGTGAACGACTTGTGCAGGTCGCGGACTTCGACGATCGCGGGCATGATCTATCCGTAAAGGGGTGACGGGATGACGGGGTGTCGGGGTGACGGGGTGAGACGGCGTGGGATCGTTCACCCCGTCACCCCTGCATCCGGAGTCACTCCCACGTCTGGTCGCCGGGCGTCGGCGTGAACGGGCGGTTGATGACCATCGCGGTGACGCTCATCTTCGGCTTCAGGAACGACCCCGCCTCCTCGTCGCGCGGCAGGAACACCCGGATGCGCACCTTGATGACGTTCTTGCTGTCGTCGGCGATCGGCATCACCCGGTGCAGCATCCCGCGGTAGACGCGCGCCGGGTCCGCGTCGGCCATCAGCTGGCACTCCAGGCCGGGGCGGATGCGCGTGACCTGCCGCTCCGGCACGTCCAGCTCCACCTCGAGCTTGGCCAGGTCGGCGATCTCGCACAGGCTCGCCGACACGTTGAACGCCGCCGGGCTGACCAGGCTGCCGCGGTCGGCCTTCTTCGTCAGCACCGTCCCGTCGATCGGGGCGACGATCGTGCAGTTGTCCAGCAGCCGCTTCGCCTCGTCGCGGCGGGACTCGGCGGCGGCCACCTCGGCCTTCGCCGCCCGGGTGTTGGCCTTGCTCGTGGTCTGCTCGGCCTCGGTCGCTTCCACTTCCCGGGTGGCCGTCTCCACGTCCGCGCGGGCGGCGACGGTGTCGGCGTCGGCCACCTGCTTGTCGGCGTCGAACTTCTGGTACTCCTGGGCCGAGATGCCGCCGGCCTGCCGCTGCTGGCGGGCCTGCTCGAAGTCCTTCGTGGTGCGGTCCTGCACGGCCAGCGCCCGCGTCACCCGGGCCTCGGCCGCGGCGAGCCCCGACCTGGCCTTCGCCACCCGCACCGACGCCGCCACCTCGCCCGCCTCGGCCTTCGACACCTGCGCCTCGGCCGACCGCACCGACGCCTCCTCCGTCTTGAACCGGTTCGCGTACTGCGAGTTCAGCAGGGTGGCGAGCGTCTCGCCCTGCTTCACCCGCTTCCCTTCCCAGAAGGTGATGCCGGTAATCTCCCCGGCCACGTCACGCGGGCTGACCGCGATCTGGAGGTACGGGATCAGGTTCCCCTTCAGCGGCAGCAGCACCTCGCCCGGCGCCGCGGCCGGGCCGGACGCGGCCGGCGCGGCGGAGGTCGCGGGCGCCTTCGCCGCGGGCTCGCCGCCCTCGGCGGCGCGCGCGGCCGTCGGCTGGCGGTAGTACCGGACCCCGACGCCGACCCAGCTGAGGGCGAGGAGGCCGCACAGGATCCACGGCACCCACGACCCGCCGCGGCGCGACCCGGTGTCGGTGCCGAGCTGGCCGTCGAGGCGCAGTTGCTGGACGCGGTTGACGAGTTCCCCGTTCACGGTCGGCGTCATCGCGGCTCCAACGGCGGGTGCGAGTGGAATGGAATGATCTTAGCCTCACCGACCGATCCGGGAACAGGTCGGTCGGCACCCACCAGTACTTCGTACCATGACCTCCGGGTTTCAACCGGGGGCGGAACGGCATGTGGCACCGGGTCTTCGGGCGAAGTGACACGCAGGTTTCGCCGTCGGAACTGGCCGCCGAGCTCCACGCGGTCGGGCTGCCGGTCGAGCCGCACTTCCGCGGCGACGACCTCGGGTGGACCGGCGGCGAGCTCCGCCTCCCGGGGCTGAACACGCCCGTCAGGCTCGACCGCTACCTGACGGCCGAGGACGACATCCGCGCCGAGTTGAACGCCCACGCCGCCGAGTTGGAGACGTGCGACTACAGCCCGCACGCCGCCGGGCTCGTGGAGCGCGTCGCGCTCACGAAACAGCTGGTGGTCGTCCGCAAGCCGGTGGACGCGACCGACGAGGTGGCGCTGGAGAAGCTCCTGACCGCGACGTGTCGCGCGCTCGCGGCGCGGACCGACGGCGTCTACCAGATCGACGGGCAGGGCTGGTTCGCGGCGGGCGGCGAATTGCTCGTGCAGGAGTACTGATCGGCCGGGCCGATGCCGTGCCTTCCCGGCGCCCCGTAGAAACCCGGCCCCCCGTCCCTAATCATTCAGCGTATCCCACCCCAGGAGACGAACCGATGCCGGCTCAGGTCCAGAAGGAAGCCCCCGACTTCACCGCGACGGCCGTGGTGAACGAGGAGTTCAAGCAGGTCAAGTTGTCCGACTACCGCGGCAAGTACGTGGTGCTGTTCTTCTACCCGCTGGACTTCACCTTCGTGTGCCCCACCGAGATCGTGGCGTTCTCGGACCGGATCAAGGAGTTCCACGACCGCGGGGCCGAGGTGCTCGGCTGCTCCATCGACAGCCAGTTCAGCCACCTCGCTTGGATCCAGACGCCCCGCGCCACCGGCGGCCTCGGCGGCCTGAAGTACCCGCTGATCGCCGACCTGACGAAGAAGATCGCCGCCGACTACGGCGTGCTGCTCGACGGCGGCATCGCCCTCCGCGGCACGTTCCTGATCGACAAGCAAGGGGTCGTCCGCGCGGCGACGATCCACGACCTGCCGCTCGGCCGGAGCGTGGACGAGGCGATCCGGGTGCTCGACGCGCTGCAGTTCTTCGAGAAGAACGGCGAGGTCTGCCCGGCCGACTGGAAGCCCGGCGCGGCGACGATCAAGCCGGGGGTGAAGGAGTCGAAGGCGTACTTCGCCGCGGCGGCGAAATGACTTCGGGAATGACGAATGACGAATGACCCACCAATGACGAAGGAAGCCCGCGGATTTCTTCCCTTCGTCATTGGTGGGTCATTCGTCATTCGTCATTGAGGTGAAACGCAAGACGCCCGGGGGTTCTCCCCGGACGTCCGCGTTTCCGATCAACCCCCGATTACCGGTTGCCCAGCGGGCCGCCGCCCTCGGTCTGGTTGAACTCCTCCTCGGCGTTGATGATGATCCGCGGCGTCACCATGATCATGATGTGCTGCGTCTCGCGGCCGATGCCGACGTTCTTGAACAGCCGGTTGAGGTACGGGATCTTGCTCAGGAACGGCGGGCCGAACTCGTTCCGGCTCTCGCCCAGCGTCTTCAGCCCGCCGAGGAGCACCGTGCCGCCGTCCGGGCAGACCACGGTGGTCTGAACGGCCAGGGTGGTGAACGCCGGCTGCTGGA
This sequence comes from Gemmataceae bacterium, assembly GCA_046350095.1. GTDB lineage: Bacteria > Planctomycetota > Planctomycetia > Gemmatales > Gemmataceae > Urbifossiella. The sequence goes on along the minus strand of JAXMBA010000002.1, from coordinate 1,956,611 downwards.
GGAACTGGGTGAACGGGATCGGCTGGCCCTGGCTGCCGCCCTCGAAGATCGGCGTCACGAACGTCGTGAACGGGAACAGCGGGACGGTCGCCCCGGACTGAGCGACCATGGTGACCGGCAGGTTCAGCCGGACGAACCGGCGGTCCGCCGACACCACCGCCTGCACCGAGATGCCCACGTTCGCCAGGCCGATCTGCCCGGTCGGGTCCTGCACCGGGTTCGCCGGCAGGATGTTGTTCTGCGGCACGAACACGATCTGGCCGTTGACGGAGTAGACGGCCACGTTCGTCACCACGAACTGCGTGTTCTGAACGGCCAGGTTCGCCGTCTGCCCGTTGAACAGCGTGATCTTCGGGGCCTGCATCACGTTCACCCGGCGGTCGCCCTGGGCGGCCTCCATGAACATGTACACCTGGATGTCGTTGAGGAACGCCAGGCCGAGGCTCACGCCGCCGTTCGCCCCGGGGTTGTTCGGGTACCCGCCGAACCCGGGGATGGCGTAGTTGAAGCTCGTCGCCCGCAGCGGCACGTCCAGGTCGGGCGTGAAGCTGCCGGCCGGCGTCAACCCCACGGTCGCCCCGCGGGTGTTGATGTCGTTGATGAACGGCGACGGGCGGAACTCGTTCGTCGTCAGCGACGGCTCGAACGAGGTGTTGTGGGTCTTCACGTTCATGTGGAAGTCCACGCCCATCCGCTCGAACCACGTTTCCGACAGCGAGATGATCCGGATCTCGACCGCCACCGCGAGGTCTTGCAGCTGCCGCAGCGACCGCAGTAGGTCGTCGATCTCGCGGATCACGTCGGCCGTCTGGTTCACGACCAGCGCGTGCCCGATGTCGAAGTACTCGACCTTGCCGTTGCCGCCGGACGCGCCGTCCCAGCTGCCGGGGCGGACGAGCGACCGGATGAGCTTGATCAGCTGCTCCTCGCGGGTGGTGCCGGTGGCGGCGTACCCGGCCGAGCCGAGCTGGTCGTTCTGCAGGGTGCCGCGCTCGTTCCCGATCACCTGGCCGCCGGCGATGCCGGGCATGCTGGCCTGCGACCCGCTGACCGGGTTACCGCCCTGGAGCCCGCCGCGGACGTTCGCCGGGCCCTGCGGGGCGTTCAGCCCCGGCATGACCACGTTCCCCGAGTTGAACGGGTTCTTGTTCAGCATCTTGCCGAAGTCGGCGTAGTCCGGCAGGGCGAAGTTCGGGATCGGCGTCACCAGGTCGGCCACCGCGTACACCTTCGTGTACAGCCGGCCCTTCACCTTGTCGGCGGTGGTGATGCGGACCGTGTCGTACTCGATGACGTAGGCCAGCTTCGCCCCGTCGAGGATGATGCTCAGCGCGTTCTTCGCCGAGATCGAGGCCACCGACTGGCTGACCGGCACGGCCAGGCTGATGCCCGCCTTGCTGATCGAGTCGGTGTCCCACGACACCGGCAGCCCGGTCAGCGCCCGCACGCCCTCCACCGCCTCCGACAGCGGCGTCTGCACGAAGTCGATCGACACCTGCCGCTCGAGCTTCGTCTCGATCTCGTACTCGGCCGGCGTCCGCGTCCGCAGGTACGACTCGTCCAGCGTGCCGCGCTTCCGCGACTTCAGGACCGAGTCGATCCGCACGGAGACGGGGTTGTCCACGTCCACCAGCGGCCCCTGCTTCTCGGCCGCGTTCAGCCCGCCGAGGACGAACGCCTCCTTGTTGCTCTTGATCTCCTCGGCCTCCCGCACCCGGCGGGTCATCTTCGCCATGTGGGCCAGGGCGGCGACGCCGGGGTCGTCCGGCTCCAGCTGCTTGGCCTGCAGCGCCACCCGCTCGGCGGCGGCGAAGTCGCTCCGCTGCACGAGGGTGTGGTACTGCCGCACGAGCCGCTGCACCTCGGCCTTCCGCTGCTCCTCGGCGGCGCCGCGGCCGGTCACCAACTCGCGGGCCTCGTTCCGGCTGTTCCGCTCCCGGGCGAGGGCTTCCGTCTGCCCCCGCATGACGCGGAACATCTCGAGCCGGGCGTCCACCGGCCGCAGCAGCAGCGCGGTGCGGCCCGCGTCGAGGTTCTCCGCGCGGACGCGGTTCGCGTAGTCGGTCAGCATCTGGATGGCGAGGTCGGTCTCGCCGCGGCCGAACGCGGCCTGGGCGTCCGTCTGCACCTTCAGCCCTTCGGACCGCAGCTTGTCCGCCGCCACCTTCCGCATGGCGTCGGCCTGGTTGACGAGGTCGCCGCCCTTCGTCGCGTCCGGCCCGATCCGGGCCACGCCGGGGGCGCTGGCGGTGGGCGCGGTCGCGCTCGGCGGGGTCGTGCTCGGCGGCATGTCGCCGGTCTGACCGCCGACGGTCACGACGCCGCCGGTCTTCTCCAGCGCCGCCTTGCAGTTGTCGATCAGCTCCTGGCGGCGGGCCTTGCCGTCGGCCGGGAGCAGGTTCGGGTCGATGAGCACGAGCACGCCGAGGGCGTGGCCGTGGTCCTTGTTGTTGACGGCGCCGGCGGCGGCCTCCAGCGACCGGGCGGCGGTCCGCTGCTTGGCGGCGAACACCTCCGTGTCGATCTGGTTCAGCAGCCCGCGGGCCTCGGCCTGGACGCCGCCGACGTTGTGCGCCTGCAGCGCGATGCGGCGGGCGGCCTCGAAGTCGCCCTGGCGGAACGCCAGCGTGGCCTGGTCGATCAGCTGGCGGCCGGTGACGGAACCGGTCGTCGGTTCCGGCGCCTTGACCAACGTCTCGGGGCCGCCGGCCGGGGTGATGACACCCGGGGTCGGGTTGCCGGCCGACCCGTTCGACGCCGTCCGCAGGGCGGTACGGGCCTCGTCGATCGGGCGGGCGAACAGGCTGAGGGCCGACGCGATCTCGCCGGCCGCGTCGAGGGCGGCCTCGGCGCGCGGGAAGTCGCGGGCGGCGGTCTTGGCGGCGGCCTCGCGGACGAGGCGGTCGATCGCGGCCGCGCCGCGGACGTTCAGGTCTTGCAGCGCCAGGCCGGGGTTCGGCTCGCTGGCGGCGAACTCGGCCCCGACGCGGACGGCCTCGACGTACTTGGCGTGGGCGCCGCCGAAGTCGCCGCCGTCGGCCAGTCGCTTGCCATCGGCCATGAGCCGCTGGGCGGTGGCCTTCTTGGCGTCGGCGGCCGGCGCGGCGGCCACCGGGTTCATCGGGCTCGTCGGGCTGAGCGGCCCGGCGACGGGCATGGCCGGTGCCTTCGGAGCCACTGGTGCGTTGACCGCGGCCGGCATGACCGGGGCGACGGGCCGGCCGGAGGCGGCGGCCGGCGTCACGCCGCTCGGCGCGCCGGGCGTGTTCGTCCCGACGGCCGGCTGGACCGGGCTCGTCGGCGTGGCCTTGTTCGTGGCCATCGCGGTCGGGCCCGTCGGCGTGGCCTTGTTCGTGGCCATCGCGGTCGGGCCCGTCGGCGTGGCCTTGTTCGCGGCCATCGCCGGCAGAGACGTCGCCGGGCCGAGCTTGGCGCGGGCCGACTCGAACTCCTTCACCATGCGGTCGGGCCGGTCGCCGAACTCCATGACGCCGTAGCTGGGGCCGTGGAGCTGATCGGCGCGGCGGGCCAGCTGGAGCGCCTGGTCGAGGTTGCGGGCCTTCTCGCCGTCGTTGGCGGCCGGCCGGGTGGCCAGCGCCTTGGCCTGCTTCGTCAGGTTCTCGACCTCGGCCGACTTGGCCTTGGCCTGGGCGCTTTCGATGTCGCGGCGCAGCGAGTTGGGCGTGTCGTCGAACAGGCCCCACTTGCCGGTCGGGTTGCTGGCCTCGGCCCGCTGGGCGAGGTCGCGGGCGTCGTTGAACCGGCCCTCAGTGAGCGCCTTGCGGGCGTCTTTGAGCATGGACTTCGGGTCGCCCCCGGCGGCCGGCATTTGTGCGCCGGGGCGGGGTGGCTGGGCGGTGGCCAGTGCGGCGGCGCCCCCGGCCAGCGCCGGGACTAGTAGCAGCCGGGCCGCGAACCGCCTCCAGCCCGTCTTCGTAGCCTGGAACACCATGGCCTCCTTCCCCTCCCCGAGGAACCCCGTCGCGGCCCGGCCGGCGTCCCCCGACGCCGGCCGCGAACCGCCCCGGCCGGTGGGCCGGGGGCACGGGGTGATCGGTCCCCGCGTCGAGAGTGTGTGCGAAAGCGGGCCGGCCATAGCCGCGGGATTTCGGCCGGTCAAGCGAAAACGACTGAAGTTCGGGCCGATTCGGCGCGTGACGAGTCTTCCCCGGTCCCCGACAGTGGGCGCGTCTTCCCCCCGCCCATGAGTCTGCCATGCCGCGTACCTTTGCCGTGATTGCCCTCCTTGCCGTGCCCGCCGCAGCGCGGGCGCGGGAGCCGCCGGTGCTGGCGTTCCTCCTGGCCGGGCAGTCGAACATCGAGGGTCACGCCAAGGTGAGTGTGATGGACTACCAGGCCGCGCAGCCGGCGACGCGCGACTTGTGGGCGCCGTTCCCCCGCGGCGCGGCCTGGGCCGAGCGCGACGACGTGCTCGTGAAGTTCCTCACGCGGAACGGGTAGCTGACGGTGGGCTCCGGGGCCCCGAAGTGCATCGGCCCGGAGCGGGGCTTCGGTGTGGTACTCGGCGACCGGCAACCGCAAGCGGTGCTCCTCGTCAAGGCGGCGTGGGGCGGCAAGAGCCTGTACCGCGACTTCCGTCCGCCGTCGGCCGAGTTGCCGCCGCGCCAGGCGCTCGACAGGATGCTCGCCGACCTGACGAAGCGAAAGTCCGACGCCACCGAGGCGGACGTGTCGGCGCCCTTCGGCGCGAGCTACCCGGCGATACTGAAGGAGTTTTGCCGCACGGTGAAGGTCGCGGGAACATGCCATCCCGTCAGAGAGACGGGGAGTTGGATCTAATGTCTCGACGGAAAATAATAAATTGCAAGAGTTTATGGTGCGACCACATCGCACGCGAGTCCGATCTCTCTGTTCGATGCGGCCCGCACCGTCGTTCGGGCGTCCCGGCGAACGCCGATACCCGAATTTCTTCCTACAACCGGCACAGCCCGCATTCGTGATGTAGAGTGCAGACGAGTCGGACCGAATCGCCCGTCGGCCGTCGCCCTCTCACTTCGCCTTCGCCCCCCGCAGCCCGTTGGCGTGACCCCTCATCCGCCCGCCGGTGCGTACATGAGTATGACTCATCCGCCGCCCCCGTCGGCAGATCGGCGCACGCAACGCCGCGCGTCCGATCACAACGACCTGCCCGATACCAACCTCCTCGACACGCTTCGGCCGGTCGCGCCGTCGTCGGTCGGCTTCCCCCCGGTGCTGCTCGCCGGCGCCGGCCGGCTCGACGCGTTCGATTGCGCCACGGCCGAACTCGCCCGCGCCGCCGCGGCACTCCTCCGCGCGGGTGGCGAGTTCCTCGGCTTCACGCTGGAGGAGGAGATCGGCCGCGGCGGCAACGGCCGGGTGTACCTGGCGCGGCAGGGCGACCTGGGGGACCGGCCGGTCGCACTCAAGGTGACGCTCGACGCCGCCGGCGAGACGCGGGCGCTGGCGCAGTTGCAGCACCCGAACGTCGTGCCGATTTATTCGTTCCACCGGGCCGGGCCGTTCCAGGCGGTGTGCATGCCGTACCTCGGTCGCACCACCCTGGTCGAAGTCGTCCGCTCGGTACGCAACCGGGCGTCGCTGCCGCTGTCCGGGAAGAACTTGCAACTGATCGTCGCACACCGTGGTGGCGTGGGGGCAGCGGGCCGCGCGCCGTCGCCACCCGACGGGGTCGGCACGCCGGAACCGACGCTCGGCTGGGAGCGGGTGACCGGGCTGCCCTACGCCGACGCCGTGCTAACGCTGGCCGGCGAGCTGGCCGACGGCCTGGCCCACGCCCACGCCCGCGGCATCCTCCACCGCGACCTGAAGCCGGCGAACGTGCTTCTGTCCGACGACGGCCGGGTCATGCTCCTCGACTTCGGCCTCGCGGAGGATATCAAGCGGCGGGGCCTCGGCGGCGAGCCGAGGGTCGGCGGCACGGTGCCGTACATGGCCCCCGAGCACATCGACGACTACCGACTCGGCCGGGCCAGGCTCGACGCCCGCTGCGACATTTATTCCCTCGGCGTGATCCTCTACGAACTCCTGACCGGCCGCCACCCGTTCCCCATGCGCGTCGGCGACTCTGCCGACGTGTTGCTGGAGAGCGCTGCCGACCGCCGCGGGCCGGCGCCGGCGCTACGACCGTTCAACCCGGCCGTGTCGCCGGCCGTCGAATCCCTGGTGCGGAAGTGCCTGGCCCCGGAGCCGGCCGCACGCTACCTGACGGCCGCGGACCTGCGCGACGACATCCGCCGGCACCTGGCCCACCGCCCGCTTCGGCACGCGGCGAACCCGTCGGTCGTGGAGCGGGTGCGAAAGTTCGCCCGCCGCTGGCCGCGGCTCGCCTCGTCCGGGTCCGTCGCGGCCCTGGCACTCCTGCTCCTCGGCGGCGGGCTCGCGGCGGGCCTGGCGCGCGAGCCGGAGGCCAGCGGCCGGGCGGCCGAGCACGACATCGCGTTCCGCGACACGCAACCCTTCCTCGACGACCGGCAGCGATCGTGGCCGGCGCCGGACGACGGGCCGAGCCGCCTCAGCGGCTCCCTCGACCGGAACGACGCCGCCGGCGATGACAACGGGTTGTCATCCGCCGGCGGTGAGGTCGCTGCCCGCCGCCGGCGGCGAGCGAGTCCGGCAGGACGCGGGTGAAGCGATCCGCCTGACGGCCCAGGTGGCACTGAGGTAGGCGAGCGCGGCGACGGACGCGACCGAGCGCGGGCTCGAACCCGGCCGGCGCGGCCGCGTGGCTGGTACTACGGCTTCTAGACGACGGCGCGGATCACCTCGCCGCGGCTCGCCGGGAACGGGCGCCCCTCGGTGTCGCGCAGCTCCGCGTCGGGCGGCAGTCCCAGCAGGTGCAGCACGGTGGCGATCAGGTCGCGCGGCGCCACCCGGCCGTCAGCCGGGCGGGCGCCGTGCTTGTCGCTCGCGCCGTACACCACCCCACCGCGGACACCGCCGCCGGCCAGTGCCAGCGAGAACACGTGCCCCCAGTGGTCGCGGCCCGCGTTGCCGTTGAACCGCGGCGTCCGGCCGAACTCGCCGAACCACACCACCAGCGTCTCGTCGAGCAGGCCGCGCACTTCCAGGTCGGACACGAGCGCCGAGAAGGCGCGGTCCATCATCGGCATCAGGAAGTCCTTCGCGGCGTCGTTGTGCTTCGCGTGCGTGTCCCAGCCGCCCTGGTTCGGCAGGTTGGCGATCCGCGTCCAGTTCACCTGCACCAGCGACACGCCGGCCTCGACCAGCCGCCGGGCCAGCAGGCAGCTCTGGGCGAAGCGCGAGTTCCCGTACCGCTCGCGGAGCTTCGCCGGCTCGCGGTTCAGGTCGAACGCCTCGCGCGCCGCCCCGCTCGCCACCAGCTCGAACGCCTTCCGCACGCCAGCGTCGTAGGACTCGGACTCCGCCCCGGTGGGGAGGCGGTCGAGACCGCCGAGCAGGCCGCGGCGGTCGCGCAGCCGGGCCGCGGGCACCTCGTCCGGCGCGGCCAGCGAGTCGATCTTGAACCGGGCGTTGCTCGGGTCGCACGGCACCAGCCACGGGTCGTACCGCCGCCCGAGCAGGCCGGCGTCCTGGCCGGGCCACGTGAACCCGCCGTCATTCCAGTTGTGCTCGGGAAGCGTGACCGCCGCGGGGAGCTTGCCCGGCGCCGGCCGCAGGTAGCGGACGATGCCGCCGAGGCTCGGGGCGTTATTCGGCGCCCGCGGGGTGGCGTTTTCCTGGCTCGGCGGCTGGTGCGGCACGCCGGTCAGCATCTGGTAGCCGCTCGACGAGTGGGCATTGTCGTCGGTGGCCACGGCCCGCAGCACGGCGATCTTGTCCGTGAGCCCGGCCGTGAGCGGCATCAGATCGCCGACGCGGAGGCCGGGCGTGCGTGTGGCGATGCTGCCGAACGGCCCGCGGACCTCAGCGGGGGCGTCGGGCTTCGGGTCCCAGGTGTCGTGCTGCGACGGACCCCCGAGGAGGCCGAACACGATCACGGACTTGGCGCGACCCGTGGGGCGGGCGGCGGCCAGTTGCGGGAGCGCGAGGCCGCCGAGGCCGACGGCGCCGGCCCGGAGCCAGGCGCGGCGGGAGTGCGGGTTCTGGTCGGGGGTGAGGAGAGTGAGCATAGGCGGGAGAGGGCGTGGGGGCGGGTATGGATATTGGAACCGATTCGGTGGGAGTTTGCAACCCGCGACCCGCTTGCGGCGTCAGCGGAGCCACCCCTCCCGCTGGAACCACGCCGCTAACTCCGCGGTCCGCGCCCCGGTGTTGTCCATCCGCGGCACCTTGTGCTGGCCGCCGACCGTGCCGCGGGCCGTCATCCACGCCGCGAACCCGCCGCGCCGCACGGCCGCCACCCGCGGCACCCGCATCGTCAGGTCGCCGGCCCGGTGAGCCGCGTAGTCCTCGTTCAGCCGGTGCAACTCGGCGTCGATGTCGGCCGCGAACCGGGCCGGGTCGGCCGCCGCACCGGCGAACTCGACCAGGTACAGGTGCCGGCCGGGCGTCCGAGGGTCGGGCGGGAACTCGGGGCCGACGTGGTACTCCGGCACGTCCACCGCCGCCGCCCGCGCCGCCGCCGCGACCGCCCGTTCGACCTCCTCCTGGATCAGGTGCTCGCCGAACGCCGACAGGAAGAATTTGGTGCGCCCGGTGAAGCGGAGCAAGGGAGGGTCGCGGCTTTCGAACGCCACCGTGTCGCCGAGCAGGTACGCCCACAGGCCGGCGCAGGTCGTCAGCACCACCGCGTACTGCACGCCGGGCTCCACCGTCGCCAGCGTGTGCCGCTCCGGGTACGGCTTCGCGAGCTGGTCCACCGGCACGAACTCGAAGAACACGTCGTGGTCGGGCACGACCCGCAGCAGGCCGTGGCGCGGGTCCTCGGCGGCGACGAAGCCCTCCGAGCAGGCGTACACCTCGCAGAAGCTGACGCGGTCGTCGCCGATCTCGCGGCGGAACAGGGCGCGGTACGGGTCGAAGCTCGTGCCGCCGTGGACGACGAGCCGCAGGGCCGGCCACGCCTCCGCGACGGTGCCGGCGCCGCTCACCTGTTTGACCCGGTCGAACAGCGCCAGCAGCCACGCCGGTACGCCGCTCACCGTGGTGATCCGCTCGCGGACGGACAACTCCGCGGCGCGGGTGAGCTTCTCGTCCCAGTCGGCGAGGGCGGCGAGCGGGGGCGGCGGGAACACGTAGGGGCGCACCACGTCGGTGACCTCGCGGAACGTGATGCCGCTCAGGTCGCCGGCCCGGCTGCCGTCGCTCAGCGGTCGCAGGTCGGTGGTGCCGCCGAGGAAGAAAATCTTCCCCTTCAGGGTTTGCGCCTCGGGGCGCGAGTGACGGAAGAGTGCGGCCGTCGTGCGCGCCGCCTTGCGGTTGCTGGCCAGCATCTCGCGCGACAGCGGCACGTACTTCGTGGCGCCGCTCGTGGTGCCGCTGGAGAGCGCGTAGTAGGGCAGCTTGCCCGGCCACGTCACGTCGTCGAGCCGGGGGAACGTGGGCTTCCAGTACGTGTCCCAGAAGTACTCGTACCCGCGGACGGGGACGCGGGCCTGGTACTCGGCGACGGACGTGATTCTGCCGAAGTCGTGGTCGCGGCCGAAGCGGGTGTCGCGGGCGCGGCGGACGAGGTTCATCAGGGTGACGCGCTGGAGCCGGCCGGCGTCGATCCGGTCGAGGTGCGCGACGCGCGCGTGCGCGTACCGGACGAGACCGGCGTCGGCGGCCCGGCGGACGAGGCGGCTGTCGGCCAGCGGGGCCAGGAACGAGGTGCGCGGCATCAAGGACTTCCGGCGCCCCCGCGGTAGCCGCGGCACACGTAGACCCCGCCGGGCGGCAGGTTCGCGGCCACGAAGTGGAACCGGACGTCGTCGAAGGCGCGGCGGTAGAGTGGGTAGTAGACCCACGGCATCACGGTGAGTTGGCGGAACGTACCGGCCGGGCTCAGCACCCGCGCCGCCGTCGCCAGCAGGGCGTCGCGGGCCGCCGCGGGGAACGACGGGAGCGGCAGCCCGCTCAGCACGTGATCCACCTGCCGCACCCCGCGCTCGGCGAGCAGTTCGTCCAGCCGGGCGGCGTCGGCCTGAACCACGTCCAGGTGCGGGAACCGGGCCTTCAGCCGGGCGCACAGCGTCGGGTCGAGTTCGACCGCGACGAACGTCGTGCCCGGCCGCAGCCGTACCGCCACCTCCGCCGTGACGGGACCGGTGCCGGCGCCGAGTTCGACGACGCACCGGGTGCTGTCGAAGTCGATGCCGCGGAGCATGGCGCGGGCCATCGCGCGGGAACTGGGGGCGACCGACGCCACCTGCCGGCCGCGGCGCCAGAAGGCGCGGAGCATCAGCCACCAGTCCGGGCCGGCGGGGGCGTCGGTCGGGGGCATCACTTCGCTCGGGGGCGGGGGGGCTTGGTCAGGAACAGCGTCGACCACGACGGCGTGGTCGTGGGGTCGGCGCAGGTGAGGAAGTGGGCGACGAGGCGGTTCACCTTCCACGCCTTCTCGATCTGCGGGGCGTGGCCGCACTTCGGCAGCGCCAGGAACAGCCCGTTGGGGAGTTCCTTCGCCGCGTCCCGCGCCACCGCCGGGTCGCACACCTTGTCCTCCTCGCCGGTCACCAGCAGCGTCGGCGCGGCCACGTCCTTCAGCCTGTCGCGGACGGTGTGCTCGAGGGTGCCGCGGACGGCCCGGACGAACCCGAGCTTCCACCGGCGGGTGTCGAACTTGGTCTGGTAGTACTCCAACACGTCGTAGTCGACACACTTCCGGGGGTTGTAGAAGACGCTTTTCACCATGGCGTCGGCGCCGCGGCCGCCGAGACCTTCCATGATGGGGAGCTTTTCCTCGTCGCCCATCCCGGACGGGCACAGGAGCACGACGCGGTCCACGAGCTCCGGGTACCGCACGGCGAACTCGACGGCCACCTTGCCGCCGAGGCTGCTGGCCACGAGGTGGTACGGCGGCGTCTCGACGAACCGCGTCAGGTAGGTGTACAGTTCGCAGACGAGGTACTCGACCGTGATGGGCTTCCTCGTCCGGATCCGGTTGTGGAGGGTGTCGCCCTCGTACGCCAGGATGTTGGGGGCGAGCACCTCGAAGTAGCGGCTCCAGAACCCGCGGTTGCGGTACCACGACTCGGCCTGCTCGGCGAGGCCGTTGAGCAGGACGAGCGGCGGCCGGCGGCCGTAGTGCTTCGGCCGGAGGCGCGCCAGGAAGCCGTTAAACGGGGAAGGCATGAGCGGGAAGCCCCGTGGCCCGGCGCCGCGCCGGGAACAGAATACAGGATAGCCCGGGGGGCCGGCGGCGGCGTGAAAAAGCGGCCGCGGCGGGCGGTCAGTACCCGTTCCGCGCCGCCTCCGTGACGCCGAACCCGACGTGCCGCGACGCCGCCCGGTTCGCCAACTCCTGCCGGTTCAGCGCGAACTGCTGCGTGGCCCACGCCCAGTCCCAGCCGTTCCCCTCAATGAAGTTCAGGATGAGCAGGTTCTTCAACTCCTCCACCTCGGCGAAGCTGTAGCCGGCCGTCTCGCGCACCGCCGCGTCCACGTCGATGCCGGCGAGTACGTCGGCGTGCCAGCGGGCGATCAGCGCCCGCCGCAGGCCCGCGTCCGGGGGGTGGAAGTGGAGCACCAGGTCGATGCGCCCCGGCCGCTTGAACGCCGGGTCGATCAGGTCGAGCGAGCAGTTCGTGGTGAACACGTAGGCCACGCCCTCGTTCACCTCGATGCCGTCGAGCGCGCTCAGGAACACCGCCTGGTCGTCCGTCTCGTGGACCGTGTTGCGGTCGCGCAGGGCGATGTCCATGTCGTCGAAGAACACCAGCCCGCGGCGGTCCACGGTGAACAGCTCCTTCACCGCCTGCACCGGGTTGCTCGAACTGCGGGCGGCGCGGTAGGCGTCGGGCGTCACCATCTTGTACTCGTAGCGCAGCCGCACGCACTCCTGCCACAGCCAGCGGCAGGCGCTCGTCTTCCCGTTGCCGGGCGGGCCGGTCAGCAGCAGGCCGCGCTTGGCCCGGCCGCCGAGTTCCTTGATGCGCCGCAGGTTCGTGCGGTCGAGGTAGCCGAGGGTGTTCTGGCGCAGGGTCTCGAGGTGGTCGGGCGGCAGCACCGGCGGCAGGCCCGGCTTCGCCGCCTCGCGCTTCGCCTGCACCGCGAGGCGGAACAGCTTCAGGTAGTCCTTCCGGTCCACGGCGACGAAGTCGTAGGCGTAGTCGTACAGGTCGGAGTGGAAGGTGCAGCAGCAGCGGGCGAAGCGGACGCCGCCGAGGGTGTAGACGCGGGCGCCGAACTTGATGCCGGGCCACGTCTTCGTATGGTCGCGGTCCCTGTCGCGGACGAGGACGCCGTTCACCGGCACGATCGGCCCGCGGGTGGCCTTCGTGAGTACCGGGTGGAAGTAGGCGTCGAGCTGCACGGCGACGGGATCGTCGATGCCGGCGGCGGCCGCGGTGGCGGCGAGGAGCGCCTTGTGGTCGGCCGTGTAGAGGTCGAGCGGGGTCGGCATGGCGTCCGGGGCGGGCGACGGGGTGGGTGCGGGAACGACAGGGAATTGTAGCCGCTGGTTCGGGGCCGAACATGGTCCGAGCCTCGCACCTGGTGCGTTGCCCCGGGTGGCGTCAGCTATATACGTCGCGCCAATACTCCTCGTGGCTGCACGCGAACTCGTCAGCCCGACTCTTGCGGAGGAGTCGATATCGTTCGACGTGGATTTCTATGGCCTCACCCAACCCAATCCCACACGCTTCACGGATGTGGATCACCGCCTTGAGGCTGTTGCACGCCAGGATGAGCGCGTCGATCTCAGCCCACTGCTCCGCTGCCAGCTCGACCATCATAGTGCCCACTGCCCCCTAAAGCTCCCACGTCCCGGGTTCCTTCTGCTGCTTCTTCTTCCGCGGCCGCCGCGGCGGCAGGGCCGGTGCCTTCGCGTCCGGCTCGGGCACCGCCCGCCGCGGCGGCGCCCGCAGCACCGGCACCTCGTCGGCCGGCTCCTCCCCGGCTTCGGCCTCCGCCCGCAGGTCGGCCGACCGCACCGGACCCTCGCCGCGCGCCCGCAGCACCACCTTCAGCGCCACCTCCGAGAACGGGAAGCTCTCCCGCAGCGCCTTCGTGAGGTAGCGGACGTACGTGTCCTCGAAGTGCTCGGGGCCGTTCGTGAACAACACGATCGTCGGGGGGTAGGTCCCCACCTGCGTCGCGTAGAAGATTTTCGGCGCGCGGTTGCCGCTCATCGGCGGCGGGCTCATCTCGACGGCGTGGCGGATGACGCGGTTCAGGTCGCCGGTGCTCACCCGCGCCCCGGCCTGCTTGTGGAGCTGAACGGCGAGCTGGAGCAGCCGCAGCACGTTCTTGCCGCTCTTGGCCGTGATGAACGCGATCGGCACGTGGTCCAGCATCGGGAACATGGCCCGGATGTACGTCCCCATCTTCTCCGTCGTCATCGACTCCTTCACCAGGTCCCACTTGTTCACGACGAATATGGCCGGCTTGTGGTGCTCCAGGATGTAGCCGGCCAGCTGCTTGTCCACGCGGCCGACGCGGTGGCGGGCGTCGAAGAACTGCACGACCACGTCGGCCCGCCGCACCGAGCGCTCGGCCCGGTGGGCGCTGTAGAACTCGATGCTGTCGGCGATGCTCGTCCGCTTCCGCACGCCGGCCGTGTCGATCGCCAGGAACGCCTTGCCGTCGCGCTCGAACCGCACGTCGATGCTGTCGCGCGTGGTGCCGGGCACCTCCGACACGATGACCCGGTCGGCCTCGGCAAGGCTGTTGATGAACGTGCTCTTGCCCACGTTCCGCCGGCCCACGATCGCCAGCTTCAGCGTCGGGTCGGTCGGCGGCGCCTCGCCGGTGTCCGGCGGCAAGACCGCGAGCACGGCTTCGAGCAAATCCTGCCGCCCGAGTTTCTGCTCGGCGCTGACGCGGATCGGGTCGCCGTACCCGAGCCGGTTGAACTCGCCGCCGAGGGTGCCGAGCCTGTCAGTGTCGGCCTTGTTGGCGACGAACACGACCGGCTTCCCCACGGTCCGCAGCCGGCGGGCGACCTCCTCGTCGAGCGGCACCACGCCGTCGCGGATGTCCACGAGGTACAGCACCACCGCGGCCTGCTCGATGGCCACGCGGATCTGGTTCTCCACGTCCGCGGTCAGGTCGTCCTTGTCCTGGATCCCCATACCGCCGGTGTCCATCAGCTCGCAGAACCGGTCGCCGACCTCGATGACGGTCGAGACGCGGTCGCGGGTGACGCCGGCGGTCGGGTCCACGATGCTGATCCGCCGGCCGGCGAGCCAGTTGAACAGCGACGACTTGCCGACGTTCGGGCGGCCGACGATGGCGACGATCGGGAGCGGCACGGCGGGCCTCAAGGCAACGGACGAATTGGCCGCAAAAAGGCGCAAAAGGCACAAAATAAAACAGTCTTATTTTTGTGCCTTTTGCGCCTTTCTGCGGCCAACCCTGTCCCCGGATTGGGGGCGGTATCCGATTATCATATGTTCGGGGAGCAAGGAGGGCGGCGTGGCCCGATGCGACGAGGGGTATCGGTGCGAGGTGTGCGGCCGCGACGTCGAGGCCGTCACCGACTCCGACCTGTACCTCCGCTTCGTCCTCGGCGAGCTGCCCCTCGACGTGCTCCACACGCAGCCGGAGCGGCACCTCCGCTGCAACCCGGCGCTGGCGCAGTTCATCGCTGACCCCGCGTTCGCGCAGGTCGCCTGCCCCGGCCCGTTCGACAAACAGGCTCTCGACCCGGCGTATGTTGACGCCGAGGAGCGCCGCGTCACCCGCGCGTGGCGGCGGCTGCACGCTATCCCGACGCTGGGGCTGGCGATCCCCGAGTACCCGCTGAGCGTGACCCCGGAGGACGACCGATGACGAAGTTCGGTGCGGCCGCACTCGCGGCCCTGGTGGTGCTGGCGACCGGCTCGGCCCAGGACATCGACTCCGGGCCGAAGGCCGGTGAAAAGGTGACGACGTTGAAGGCGTACGGCCTCGTCGGCGCTGTGGAGGGGAAGGAGGCCGACTTCGCGGCCGAGCGGAAGGACGACCCGACGGTGTACCTGTTCGTGCAGTCCGAGCACTTCGGCCGACCGATGGCTCGGTTCATCAAGGTGCTCGACGAGAAGCTGAAGACGGCGAACGAGAAGGCCGGCGTGGTGGCGGTGTGGATCGGCGACAAGGAGGCGTTCGCGAAGAACAAGGACTACCTGCCGCGGGTGCAGATGTCGTTGAAGCTGGAAAATACGGCCTACGCCGCGCACGAGGGCGAGAAGTCCGGCCCGAACGGGTGGGGGCTCAACGCCGACGCGCACGTCACGGTGGTGGTGGCGGACAAGGGCAAGGTGGCGAAGTCGTTCGCGTTCGTGTCGGTGAACGAGACGGACGTTCGGTCGGTGCTGGCGGCCGTGAAGAGCGACAAGAAGTGAATCGCTCCCCGGCCGGTCCCACACGGAGCCGGCCCTTGCACTCAGCCCGCGCTGCTCGCCCGCACCACCAGCCGCCCCGGCACCTGTACCTTGACCGCCGCTCGTCCCGGGTTCGCGAGTCGCTCGGCCATGAGCCGCACCGCCTGCTCGGCCATCGCCTCCGCCGGGTATGCGTAGCTCGTGACCCCCACCGCGCCCGAACCCGCCGGCAGGTCGTCGAACCCCACCACCGCCACGTCCCGAGGCACCGCCCGGCCCCGCGCCGTCAGCTCGGCGATCAGCCCCGCCGCGGCGTAGTCGGCGTAGCAGACCACGCCGTCGAGGCCGCGCGCCGTCACCTCGTCGGCCAAATGCGACGCGGCTTCTTCAGGCGCCAGCCCGTCCGGCTGGCGGATCACGACCGGCTCGAACGTCGGCCCGGCCGCGTGCAGTGCGACAAGGTAGCCGGCCACCCGGTCGTGATGGCTGCTCGTCGGCGACGCCACCACCACCGCCACCCGCTTCCGCCCACCTTCCAGTAGGTGCCGCGTCGCACACGCGGCCCCGGCCAGGTCGTCCACGGCGACCAGGTCGGCGGGCAGCCCCCGGTCGTCGCCGCGGAGGTTTCGTTCGAGCAGCACCACGGCCAGCCCCTCGGCGCGACACGCGGCCAGTAGCGCCTCGTCGGTCGCCGTCTCGGCCGCGCTGCTTCGCGACGGCAGGAGGAACACGCCCTTCACGCCGCGCTCCTTCGCCTGCCGTGCCAGCGCCGGCACGCCGTCGGCGGCGAGGCAGGCGGGGAACAGGTCCGACTCCAGGTGCATCGGCCGGCGGCGGGCCAGCGTCTCGAAGCCGGCGCGGGTGAGCGTGCGCGTGTCGGCCTGCCAGGGCCCGGCCGTCGTGCGGAGGACCAGCGCCCACCGGTCGGCCGACTCGGGCGGCTGGCGAAACGAACCGGACCGCTCGACAGTGCGTACGAGTCCCTTGTCGCGGAGAACCTGCAACGCCCGCGACGCGGTGACGGCCGATACTCGGTAGTGCCGAGCGACCCAGCGGACGCTCGGCATCTTGCCGCCGTCCCAACGCCCGGTCCGCACCTCGGCCTCAAGCGCCTCAGACACGTCCAGGTACTTTGGCGTCGCGGAAGTGGGTGCCTTGACGGTCAAGGGTGCAACTCCGGAGCAAGCAAGTGCGTTCCTGTACTTCACAGGTGAGAAGGTGGAATAATAGGGAACTCGCAGAATGTGGCCAACCACGAAATCGGTCGTAACTCATTGTCCAAGCTAGAGATGGGAGAGTCAGACAGGGCAAATTTTGCCCTGACGAACATCCGAATCATTGACTCAATGCTGATTGCGATGGGCCTCGCCGTCGGTAGGAACCAACGAGCGGCAGGCCGGTCAGGCGGCCCCCTCGGCGGGCTTGCCGCGGGGGTGGAACTGCTTGTGGATGGCTTTCAGCCGGTCGCGGTCGACGTGGGTGTAGTGCTGGGTGGTGCTGATGGAGGCGTGGCCGAGCATTTCCTGGACGCTGCGCAGGTCGGCGCCGCCGGCGAGGACGTGCGTCGCGAAGCTGTGCCGCAGCGTGTGCGGGCTCGTGGTCGCGGGGAGGCCGGCACGCTGGCAGTACTTCTTGACGAGGCCCCACAGGAAGATGCGGTCGAGCGGCCGGCCCGACTTGCTGACGAACACGGGTTCGGGGCCGTCGGCGGGCTTGGCGGTTCGGCCGTCGGCCAGGTAAGCCCGCAGCGCCGCGATGGCCGGCCGGCCGAGCGGCACGACGCGCTGCTTGCTCCCCTTGCCGAAGCACTTGAGGAACGCCGCGTCGAGGTACACGTCCTGCACCTTCAGGCCGACGACTTCGGAGGCCCGGCAGCCGGTGGCGTAGAGCGTTTCGAGGATGGCCCGGTCGCGCAGGAAGAAGCGGTCGCCGGGCTGCGGGGCCTTGAGGAGTTCGTCCACGGCGTTCGGCGGAAGCACGCTGGGGATGCGCTCCCACAGCTTGGGCGACGCCAGCAGGTCGACCGCGGATGCGTCGGCTTTCTCTTCCAGTTTGAGGAAGCGGTAGAACATCTTGAGCGAGACGAGGTGCCGGGCGATGCTGGGCACGGCGAGCTGTTCGTCGTGCAGGAACGCGAGGTAGCGGGCGAGGTCCTTGAGGGTGGGGGCGGTGTAGCCGTCGTAGCGGACGAGGGCGCACCACTTGGCGAACCGCTCCAGGTCGCGGCCGTAGGCCTGGACGGTGTTGTCGGCCATGCCGCGCTCGGCGCGGAGGTAGTGGCGGAAGGCGCCGAGGTCCGAGTGAAGTTCGTTCAGCATGTCGCGGCGATCCGTTCGAGGGCGGGCCGGAGCTGCGCGAACGCCTTCGCCCGGTGGCTCATCCGCTGCTTCACCTCGGGCGGCAGTTCGCCGAACGTCTTGCCGTACTCCGGCACCAGGAACAGCGGGTCGTACCCGAAGCCGCCGGCGCCGCGGAGGGCGTCCACGATCACGCCGTGGCACCGCCCTTCGGCCGTCGCCACCACGTTCCCCAAGGGGTCGGACAGGACGGCGGTACTGATGTAGTACGCGGCGCGGTCGGTGCCCGGCCGCAGCTTCGCCAGCTCGGCCAGCAGCTTGGCGTTGTTGCCGGCGTCGTCGCCGTGTGTGCCGGCGTACAGCGCCGAATCGACGCCCGGGTCGCCGCCGAGGGCGGGGACGACGAGGCCGCTGTCTTCGCCGATCACCCAGGCGTTCAGCGCCGGGGCGAGCGTGACGGCCTTGAGCGTGGCGTTGCCGATAAACGTGCCCGCCGTCTCGGCCACTTCCGGGGCGTCCGGGTACGGCGACAGGTCCGACAGGTCGAGATTCAGGTCGCCGAGCAGGTCGAGCATCTCGCGCAGCTTCTTCTTGTTGCGGCTGCCGAGGATCAGTTTCGTCATCGGACACCGGCGGTGGGTGGGCCGCACTACCCTACCACCTTCGCGGCCGTCGAACCACGCCGCGGCGGCGCGAAGCGTGGGCGGCGGCGCAAGCGGTGCCGGTTGTGCGGGTGGCGCACGTTTCGATACCGCCGGCGTTCGACAGGTGTCGGTCGCGGCGCTGGCGGGAGGGCCGAATAATCGCGGTGTCGCTCCGGAGGCTACCCGTGACCCGCGCCGTCGTGCTGCTTTCCGCGCTGGCCGTCGGCTGTGCCGCGTACCGGCCGACGGCCGACGCCGTGGTCGTCGCCCGCGCCGCGGCCCCCGGTCGGCAGCCCGACCCCGCCGACGTGAAGGCGCTGGAAAGCACGCTGCGCACGCTGCTGCTCAAGAACCTGCCCGAGCCGCTCGTCTCGTCGGCCGACGACTGGGGCCGGCAGGCCGAGGGCGTGGTCGGGCACAAGTTCCACAAGGACGGCCTGCGGCTGCGGACGGAGCAACTGCGCGGGATGCGCAACGACGGCACCTGGCGCAAGATCGAACTGCGGGCGGTGAACCCGGAGCACACGCTCGGCCTCGGCATCGTCGAGGCGGCGTACCCGGAACCGGGCCGGGCCACGTTCACGGCGCACGTCGGCACCGACTGCGCCATCAAGTTCGAGCAGCAACTGTGGCGGAACGGCACGCGGTTGTACAGCGGCGAGACCCGCGCTCGCTGCCGGGCCGCGGTGGCCCTGAAGTGCGAGGCCGTCACCCGCGTCGAGCGGAAGGACGGCGGCATCATCCCCGACGTGGTGTGCCGGGTGAAGGTGACGGACGCGCAACTCTTCTACGAGAAGTTGGTGGTCGAGCACACCGCCGGCATCGGCGGCGACGGCGCCCGCGTCCTCGGCGACGCGGTGATCGACACGGTGCGCCGGGTGAAGCCGCAGCTGGAACGAGACCTGCTGGCGAAGGCCAACGCCGCGGTCGTGAAGGCGGCCGACACGAAGGAAGTGCGGTTGTCCGTCGATTCGCTCCTGAAGGGCCGCTGACGGGCGGCGGTCGTACCCTTCCGGCATGGCTTTTGGGTTCCGCTACCGACCAGTGCCGCCCTCGCCGCTGGCGCGGTGGGACGCCCGCTGGAAGCTCGCCGCCGTCCTCCTCGCCGCGGCCGCCGTCTCCGCCCTCCGCCAACCGCTCCCGTCGGCCGCGGCGCTAGTGCTGGGTCTCGCACTACTGCGGCTCGGCGACCTCCGAGGCGCGTGGGTGCGAGTCCGCCTCGGGGCGTTCGCGCTGGCGGCACTCCCGTTCCTGCTCGTGTTGCCGTTCACGCTCGACGGCCCGACCTGGGACTGGGGGCTCCTCCGGCTCTCCGAGCGCGGGGTGAGGGTGGGTGTCGGCGTCGTGTGCCGCGGCGTGGCGGTCGGGGCGCTGGCGCTGGTGCTGGTCGGCACGGCGCCGGTGCACCACACGCTGGCCGCGGCCCACCGCCTGCGCGTGCCGGGGTTGCTGGTGCTGGTGACGCTGCTGGCCTACCGCTACGCCTTCCTCCTCGCCGACGAGTTGCGGCGGCTGCGGGTGGCGTTGCGAGTCCGCGGCTTTCGCCTGAAACCGGACCGCCACGGCTACCGCACCGCGGGGCACGCCGTGGGGGCGGTACTGGTCCGAGGGGCCGTCCGCGCCGACCGCGTGACCGAGGCGATGCGAGCACGCGGGTTCGACGGCCGCTTCCACACGCTGACCGCGTTTCGGACGACGAGCTGGGACGTGCTGGGCTTCTTGGCTCTGGTATTGCTAACTGCGTTACTGATGGCGTGGGATCGACTCCCCGAATGACCAATCACCAATGACCCACCAAGGACCAAAGAAGCGGGGCCGTTTCTTCCTTGGTCCTTGGTGGGTCATTGGTGATTGGTTATTCGGCGTCAGCGGACGATCCCCGCCCAGCTCACGAGCACCTTGGCGACCTCGGCCATCTGCTCCCCGGAAATCTTGTCCGGCGTGTCGGTCAGCTTGTGCCAGTGCGGGTAGTCGAAGTCGATCACGTCCACGCACGGGATGCCGACGCGGTTCAGCGCCAGGTGGTCGTCCTGCACCTCGTGGCCCGGCTCGGCGCGGAACGACTTCGCGTTCACGCCCCCCGCCACGGCCCACACCTGCTTCACCAGGTCCGGCGCGAGCGCCCACGAGTTCCCTTCCACGCGCAGCACGGCCCCCTTCGCCGTGGCCAGGTCCAGCAATACGCCGCCGACGTAAGTGTGTTTGCGGGTGTCGCGGGTCCGCTGGTACTCGTCGGCGAAGTGGTCGGAGCCGAAGAAGTAGCGGTCGCCGCCGCCGAACTGCCGCGGCTCGAACACGTACTCCTCGCCGTCGAAGAGGACGAAGTCGATGCCGACCTCGCTCTTCACGCCCTTCATGTGGTGGGCCAGTTCCATGAACAGGGCCAGCCCGCCGGCCCCGTCGTTGGCGCTCACGAACGGCCGGTTCCAACTGGCCCGGTCCGGCTCCTGGTCGGCGATCGGGCGTGTGTCGTAGTGGGCGCAGAACAACACCCGCTTGGCCTTCTCCGGGTGCCACGACACGATCAGGTTGGTGAAGTTCGTCGGCTCCCGCTTGCTGGCCTGGCGGGCCTTGAACTCCTGCCGGGTGACCGCGGCGCCGTGCGCCTTGAAGTGCTTCTCCACCAACTCGATCTGCTTCGCCATGCCGTCGGTGCCGCTGACGCGCGGGCCGATGTCGCACAGCTGCTTGACGTACCCGACGGCGCGGGTCTGGTCGAACGGGAACTCGACGGGTGCGACTTTCGGAACGGCGTCCTCGGCGAACCCGGACTTCTTCGTCGGCGGCTGCGCTCCCCCCGCGGAGCAGCCGGCCGCCAGCCCGGCGGCGGCGACTAGCCCCGCGAGCACGGCCCCGGTCGGACGGTTCATCCTCACCCCTCCTGCGGCACTCGCGGGTCGTCCACCGCCGCCCATCTTACCGAACCGGCCCGGCCGGTACGAGACGGAGTGAAGCGGGGTAACCCGCGCGGCCGGAACCGCCGGCGCCGCGGGGCGATTTGTAAATCTTGCCCTGTTCATCGGTCATCTTCGCCGGCATAGACACGCCCCTCACCCGCACCCGTGGGGCGAGCGATTCGGAACACCGTTGGGGAACGGTGCCCGGCCCGCCGCCCGCACCGACGCCGCCGGTTCCGCCGGCGCGCGAAGGGGGACCGTTCGTCGGGCTGGCGCCACCCGGCGCCGGTTCGTCCGGCGCCGGGTGGGGCCGAACCACGGAATCCGTGCAGGATGCCCGCGGGCCGGGTCGATAGGGGAGCAGAGTAGCGTCGGTGTCTTTCGACCCGACGCCACGGGGGACGGGCGGGCCGAGAGCCGCCGCGGCGGGACGACCGGAACAACCGAACCGCCGCGGGCCGGGGAAGCCGCGGCGGGGGCGAATCCGGCGGACCGGGGGCGGGCGGCGGCGATCGAACCGGGTGACGGGAACGGCTCGCCGTTCGTCGTCGCCCCGGTTCGCCCGAGATCAGGGAGGATGGAAGCGTGATCCAGACCCAGACGCCGGCCGACACCGACATGTCGGCCGTGTGGCAGGAGTACCGCGACCGGCCAACGCTGGAGATGCGGAACCGGCTGGTCGAGCGCTACCTGTCGCTGGTCAAGTACAACGCCGAGCGCATCTGGGCGCGGCTGCCCGACGGCGTCGAGCTCGACGACCTGATCTCGGCCGGCGTGTTCGGCCTCATGGACGCCATCGACGCCTTCGACCTCACCCGCGGCGTCAAGTTCGAGACGTACTGCGTCCCCCGCATCCGCGGCGCCATGCTGGACGAGCTGCGCACGATGGACTGGGTGCCGCGACTCGTCCGCAGCAAGGCGAGCAAGACGGAAGCGGCCCGCAAGGAACTGGAAGCGACCCTCGGCCGTCCGCCTCGGCCGGAGGAGATGGCCGCCCGTCTGGGCATCCCGCTCGACCAACTCGACGCCCACATGGGCGAGGCGACCGCGGTGAACCTGGTGTCGCTGAACAAGAAGTGGTACGAGACGGATAGCTACAAGGACGTCCGCGAGATCGACATCCTGGAGGACAAGAAGGCGGAGGACCCGACGCACCGCCTCCAGAACCGCGACCTGATGCGGCTCGTGACGCGCGGCCTGAACCGGAACGAGCGGCTCATCGTCATCCTCTACTACTACGAGGAGATGACGATGAAGGAGATCGGCGCGACGCTGAACCTCAGCGAGAGCCGGGTGAGCCAGATGCACTCGAGCATCGTGCAGCGGCTCCAGGCGCACCTGCACAAGCGGAAGGGCGAGTTCGGGTCGAACTGACGCCGGGCCGGGACGGAATCGAAAGCCCGGGGGCGGCCGCCCCCGGGCTTCTCGCATTTCATGCAGCAGGCGAGGCCGGCGTTCGTGTTCTACGGTAGTGGCGGAAGTCATTCCCCACCCGAACTCGAGTCCACCGATGGAACCGACCGCCCGGCCCGCGACGATGTCGAAGCGGTCCTTCCTCTTCGGGGCCGTGGCCGGCGGGTGCGCCCTCCAGGCGGCGCGGTGGGCGACGCCCGCGGTCCTCGGCAAGCCCGCCGAGACGCCGCCCCACCAGATCACGTTCGCGCAGTGCGGCGAAGACCTGATCGCCTCGTACATCCTCTCCGAACTGGGCGTGGACCGCCCCACCTACATCGACGTGGGCACCTACCACCCCTACGAGATCAACAACACCTACCTCTTCTACACCCGTGGGTGTCGTGGCATCCTGGTCGAGCCGAACGTGGACATGATCCCGCTCATCCGCCGCGAGCGGCCCGCCGACACCACGCTGAACATCGGCATCGGCCTGACCACCGCGACCGAGGCCGATTACTACCGGATCAACGAGCCCAGCTGGAACACGTTCGACAAGGACACCGCCGATCACTACGTCAAGGCGTCGGGCGGCGAGAAGAAGATCGTCGGTGTGGTGAAGGTGCCGCTGGTGAACATCAACGAGGTGATCGCCCGGCACCACGGCGGGGTCTGTCCGGACTTTGTGTCCCTGGACGTGGAGGGGCTGGAGCTCGACATCTTGAAGTCGCTCGACTGGTCCCGCCACCGGCCGAAGGTGGTGTGCGTCGAGACGCTGGTGGCGAACACCCGCCGGCAGAAACTGGAGGCGGCGAACTTCCTCGTCGAGAAGGGGTACGCCGCCCGCGGGTCCACATTCGTCAACACGATCTTCGTCGACGGGAAGCTACTCACTTGACGCCGCCCGGGTGGCTGCTACTTCACCGCCCCCAGCAGCCGCCCCACCTCGGTGAACGCCGCCAGCGCGCGGTCGATCTGCTCCGTCGTGTGCGCCGCCGACACCTGGAGCCGGATGCGGGCCTGCCCCTGCGGCACGACCGGGTAGCTGAAGCCGATGCAATAGATGCCGCGCTTCAGGAGCTCGTCGGCCATGCGGGTGGCCAGCGCCGCGTCGCCGAGCATCACCGGCAGGATCGGCGTCGGCCCCGGCTTGACGGTGAAGCCCGAGGCCTCCAGCCCGCCGCGCAGCCGGGCCGTGTTCGCCTTCAGGGTGGCCCGAAGCTCGGTCGCGGTCGCCGCCAGTTCGAACGCCTTCATCCCCGCCGCCACGAGCGCCGGCGGCACCGAGTTCGAGAAGAGGTACGGCCGGCTCCGGTTCCGCAGCCAGTCCACAACCTCGGCCGACGACACCGTGAACCCGCCGCTCGCGCCGCCGAGCGTCTTGCCGAGCGTGCCGGTGATGATGTCGATTCGGTCGAGCACGCCCAGTTCCTCGGCGGCTCCGCGGCCGGTCGCGCCGAGGTGCCCCGTCGCGTGGCAGTCGTCGATGCCGACCGCGGCGCCGAACTCGTCCGCGAGCGCGCAGATGTCGGGCAGCTTCGCCAGGTCGCCGTCCATGCTGAACACGCTGTCGGTGAAGATCAGCTTGAACCGGCACCCCTTCGCCTCCTCCAGCTTCGCCCGGAGGTCGGCCATGTCGTTGTGCTTGTAGCGGAATCGCTTCGCCTTACAGAGCCGCACGCCGTCGATGATGGAGGCGTGGTTCAGCTCGTCGGACAGCACCGCGTCCGCCTCGCCGAGCAGCGGCTCGAACAGGCCGCCGTTGGCGTCGAACGCCGAGATGTACAGAATGGTATCGCCCTTGCCGAAGAAGTCGGCGATCTGTCGCTCGGCCTGCTTGTGGACGTCCTGGGTGCCGCAGATGAACCGCACGCTAGAAAGGCCGTAGCCCCAGGTCTTCAAGCCCTCGAACGCCGCGGCGACGACGTCGGGGTGGTTGGCGAGGCCGAGGTAGTTGTTGGCGCAGAAGTTCACCACGTCGCGGCCGGCGACGGTGATGCTTGTCCGCTGCGGCGTCTCGATGCGGCGCTCGGCCTTGTACAGCCCGGCGGCCTTGAGCCCGTCGAGCTCGTGGCGGAGGTGGGCGTTCATCGCGTCCAGCGGCATGGGTCGCTCGGGGTTGTCGGCGCTGCGAGCCGATTGTGTTTCGCGGGCGGCCGGTGGCATTACGAGCCGCGACCGCAAGGGAGCGGCCGGCGAACATCGCAGACCGCGTTCGGCGAAGTTGCGTTCAGCAGCCGCTCCCTTGCGGTCGCGGCTCGTCAAGCTCGGTGGAGCGCCTACCCAATCCGAAACGCCTCGCGAAGGCAGGCCAGCGCCTCCTCGCCGCGGCTCCGCTCGACCACCACGCTGACGCACACCTCGCTGGTGTTGATCATGCTGATGTTGATGCCGCGCTCGGCCAGCGCACCGAACATCGTCCGGGCCACGCCGGTGTGCGTCCGCATCCCCACGCCCAGCACGAACAACACCGCCACGTCCGCGTCGCCGACCACCCGGCACGCCGGGTCGATCGACCGCACCACGTCCTGAGTGCGCTTCAGCGCCCGCGTCAGGTCGGCGGCGGGAACGGTGAACGACAGCTCGGCGCGGCCGTGTGCCGTCAGGTTTTGCACGATCATGTCCACGAGCACGCCGCCGGTGGCGACGGCGCTGAACAACCGCGAGCAGTTCCCCGGCTGGTCCGGCAGGTCGAGGATCGTCACGCGACTTTGTGCCGCGTCGAGGTGGACGCTGCTGACCAGCACGTCCTCCATGCCGCCGAGCCGCGCCACGGCCGCCTCGCGGTCCTTCTCGCCGGGCACGACCGCCGGCGACGGCTTGTGGCGGAACCCGCCGGCGGCCGGCACGCCGGCCCCCTTGCGGGCGTCGGCCAGGGCGAACGCCTTGTGAACGGCCCGCAGTGCCTTCCGACCCAGCACCGCCTTGCGGGCGTCGAGGTGGGCCTGCTTGATCTTCTCGCCCGGCACCACCTCCGGCGGCGGCTCGGCGGTGCCGTCCTCCTCGATCAGGACGCTGATCTTGATGTCGCCGGTGGTGATCATCTTCATGTTCACCCCCTCGGCCGCCAGCGCCGCGAACATCCGCTCGGCCACGCCCGCCACCGTCCGCATGCCGGCCCCCACCACCGACACCTTGCTCACCTTCCCCGTCTCGCGGAACGTTGCCCCCAGCTCCGTCGCCAGCGGTAGCAGGACGCGCCGGGTGCGGTCCAGTTCCACGCCGGGCACGGTGAAGCCGATCGTC
The DNA here is from genome assembly GCA_046350095.1 of Gemmataceae bacterium. Taxonomy (GTDB): domain Bacteria; phylum Planctomycetota; class Planctomycetia; order Gemmatales; family Gemmataceae; genus Urbifossiella. Next base: position 1,930,767 of record JAXMBA010000002.1, on the reverse strand, counting down.
GCCTTGCCGCCGCCGCCGGCGCTCTGGGCGATCATGTCCACGGCCAGGTTCGCCCCCGCCAGCGCGGCGAACACGCGGTGACTGACGCCGGGCACGTCCGGCACGCCGTCCAGCACCACCCGCGCCTCGTCGGTGGCCAGCGCGACGCCGCAGGCCGGGAACTCGCGCATCCACTCGGCCTCGGGCACGATCCACGTCCCCACGGCGTCGGACCGGCTGTTGCGCACCATCAGCGGCACGTCGAACTTCTTGGCGAACTCGATGCTCCGCGAGTGCATCACGCCGGCGCCCATGCTCGCCATCTCGAGCATCTCGTCGTAGCTGATCGCGTCCATTTTGCGGGCGTCGGGGACGAGCCGCGGGTCGGTCGTGTACACGCCGTCCACGTCGGTGTAAATCTCGCACTCGACCTCCAGCCCCGCGAGCTTCAGCGCCGCGGCCACGGCCACGGCGGTGGTGTCGCTCCCGCCGCGGCCGAGGGTGCTGATGTCGCCGAGCTCGTCGTGCCCCTGGAAGCCGGCGACGACGACGATGTTCCCGGCGTCGAGGGCGTCCTTGAGGCGGCGGGTGTCGATGCTGCGGATGCGGGCCTTGCGGTGGGTGCGGTCCGTCACCACGCCGATCTGCGGCCCCGTCAGGCTCACCGCCTTCTCGCCCAGCTCCTGGATGGCCATCGCCGTCAGGGCGATGCTGATCTGCTCGCCGGTGGCGAGCAGCACGTCCATCTCGCGGGCGTCGGGGGCCGCCGTGATCTCGGCCGCCTTGGCGATCAGGTCGTCGGTCGTGCTCCCCTGGGCGGACACGACGACGATGACCTGGTCGCCGGCGTGCCTGGCGCGGACGGCCTTGCGGGCGGCCTCCATGACGCTCTCGGCGTCCTTCAGGCTCGACCCGCCGAACTTCTGAACCACGAGCCCCACGGCACACCCCGATCGGCAGAGGACACGGCAAGCGGTTGTTTTACGGCCCCGCCGTCGGACGGGAATGATTGTTTCCGGCGCCCCCCTGTGCGGGTCGAGGAACCATGTCACGGGGCTAGAGAGACGAGCGTCGTCCCTTACACCCGCACGGCCCCGGGGGCGTCCTTCAGCGCCTCGTCGGGGAGCACGAACGAGTTCTCGATCGCCTCATCCCCCGGCTCGTTCAGGAGTTCCGGGAACCGTGCCCCGGGCAGCACCCGCACCGCGAACACCTCCTGCACCCCCGCCTCGAACCGCAGGAACGCCACCGTCTGGCCGCGGTCGATGTCCACCACCCACATGCCGCACGCCCGCTCCTCCACCGGCAGCCGGTCGGTGATCGGGATGCCGCTGAACAGCGCCGACTCGCGCACCTGCGACAGTCCGACGAACGCCAGGTTGCCGAAAAAGTCGAGGCCGCGGGTGAAGCCGGGCAGCTCGGCCACCACGTCGAGCTTCCCGGTGGCGGGGTCCACGGTGCCGAGCGTGCCGGCCCCCGACTCGCACACCCACAGCTTGCCGCGGTACCAGCGCGGCGAGTGCGGCATCGACAGCCCCCGGGCCACGAACTCCCCGCTCGGCACGTCCAGCAGCACGCCGCCGCGGGCCTTGTTCGCCCGCCAGTCGGCGTTGCTGTCGGTGGCGCCCAGAGCCGTCACGGACTTCGGGGCGCCCCCCACCACGGCGAGGCCGTTGAGGTGGCAGCGGTCTTCCGGGGCCAGGGCGGTGACGAACGCCGGCCGCCACCGCGGCACGAAGCTGCTATTCCGGTCCAGGGTGCAGAGGCACGAGAACCGGGTGTTCACGAACCACAGCTCGTCGCCGGCGAACTCCATCTCGTGGACGGCGACCTGGCCGGTGGTGTGGCTGGCGCGCGGCAGGAACAGCGCGTCGTACCGGCCGGCGGGCTCCAGCCGCGCGGCCGCGGCGGGCTGGTCGTGGAACTCCTGGATGTCCGTCTTGGTGCCGACTGCGAGGCGGCCGCCGTCGAGGGCCAGCCCCATCGGCGAGCGGAAGTTGCGGAAGTGGGTGTTCGCGGTGCCGTTCTCCTCCCGCACGACCACGAGCTTGCCGGCCTGGTAGGTGCTGACCAGCACCGAGATGCCGAACTGGCGGAGCACTTCCGGGAGGGTGGTGGTGTGGACGCTGCGGAGGTCGGACGGGTCGGACACGGCTGAGCTCCGGGTTGGGGCGGGCTGATTGTAGGGAACCGTCGGAAAACCCGTCACCTTGGACGTGGGTGCGGGTGGAAAAATGGGGTGGGGGCCGACTCTGCCCTTGTCAGGCGTTTGCAACGACAGCTAAAACGGAATAATCAGGCCATCTTACCCGTTTTATCTGGCACGCCCGACTCGCCGTCCCGTGCCCACCGCCCGGCCGGACTCTCCACCCGAACCGGGATGACCCACACCGAGGGCGTCCCCCGATGTCGCAATTCCTCCGTCGTCTGGCGGCCTCGCTCCGCAGCCGCCGCGCCCCCGGTCGCTCGCCGTGGTCCGTCGCCGGGTTGAAGGCCCGGCTGCTTGTCGAAGGCATGGAGAGCCGCGTCGTACCGTCGGCCCCGCCCGCCCCGCCCGGGTTCACGAGTACCACCACGAACTTCGCCAACACCACGTCGGTGAACATCACCGACAACACCACGGTCACGTCCACGATCACGGTGAGCGGGGCGAACCCGTTTCTGCACGACCTGGACGTGATCACCAACATCACCCACACGTGGAACTCCGACCTTCGCGTCTCGCTGACCTCGCCGGCCGGCACCTCGATCACGATTCTTTCGGCCAACAGCGGAAATTTCGTCAACGTCTTTAACGGGACGCGGTTCGACGACGACGCCGACCCGGGGAACGTGGCCCCGTTCTCGGCGAACACGTTCGCGGCGAGCAATCTCCCGTCCGACACGACGTACACGACCAACGTGGTGAAGACGACGCTCGTGCCACGCGAGGCGCTCGCCGCATTCCGGGGTGAAAACCCGAACGGGGTGTGGACGCTCCGGGTGCAGGACGCCGCCACGGGTGACACCGGGGCGTTCACCTGGTCGATGGACCTGACGACGCTCGATTTCGTGTCGCCGCTCGGCGCCCCCCTGACGTTCGCGAACACGACGGCGGTGACCATCCCGACTACGGTCGCCGCGGTAACGTCCACTATCTCCGTGAGCGGGGCGCCGACCTACCTCGGCCAGTTGACGCTCAAGACGTTTCTGGCCCACACGGCGTCGGGCGACCTCGACGTGACCCTGACCTCGCCGCAGGGCACGACGGTCACGATCACGACCGACAACGGCACCGGCGCCGATGTCTTCAACGGCACCCTCTGGACCGACTCCGCCGACCCGGGCAACTTCGCGCCGTTCTCGGCCGCCACGTTCGCCGGCAGCAACGTGGTGACCCAGACCACGTTCACCGGCGGCACGGTCAAGCCGACGCTGACCCCGGAGGAGGCGTTCGGGGCGTTCATCGGCGAGGACCCGAACGGCACCTGGACACTGACCGTGTCCGACGACACAGCGGCCAACGGCGGCACCCTCACGTCGTGGGAGCTGAACCTCCGCGCCCCCACGCCGATCGGCATCCCGTCGGCGTCCGGGTCGTCGCCGAATGTCTCGGTCCCCGGGGGTACCACCCAAACGGTCACGGTCGTCTACTCGGACGCCACCGGCTCGAACCGCGGCATCACCGCGGCCACCATCGGCACCGGTGACATCACCGTCTCCGGCCCGGGCGGCCCGTTCACGCCGACGTTCGTAACGGTCACCCCGGCCGGGGACGGCACCCCGCTGACCGCAACGTACACGTTCACCCCGCCGGGGGGCACCTGGGACTCGACCGACAACGGGACCTACACGATCAACGTGGTCGCCGGCCAGGTATCGGACCTTAATGGCAACTTCGTGCCGGCCGGCGCCGTGGGCACGTTCACGGTCGCCCTCCCGCTGGTCGTGACGGTGACCAACAACAACGACTCGGGCACCGGGAGCCTGCGCGACGCCATCACTCTGGCGAACACCGCGCCCACGGACGACATCATCCAGTTCGACCCAGCGTTCTTCGCCACCCCCCGGACCATCACGCTGGCCAGCGCGCTGCCGGCCGCGACCGGCGTGCTGACCATCAACGGCCCCGGCGCGTCCCTACTAACGGTGAGCGGGAATAACGCCTTCCGCGTGTTCAGTTCGTCGGCGACCACGCTGACCATGTCCGGGATGACGTTCTCGGGCGGGACCGTGGCCGGCGCCGACGGGGGCGGCCTGCTCGTCTCCACCGGGACCGCGTACCTCGACCGGATGGTCATCACTGGCAACTCCGTCACAGGGACTGCGGACGGCGGCGGCATCGGGATGGCCGGTACGACGTTCCTGTCGCTCCGTAACAGTACCGTCTCCGGTAACACCGCCGGCCGTCGCGGCGGCGGAATCTACTTCCTGTCCGGCGGCGGGTTGGTCGTCGAGAACAGCACGATCTCCGGCAACACCGCCCTGGGCGCGACCACGAACTACGACGGCGGCGGCGGTATCTACTTCTTCGGGACCGTCTCCGCGACCCCGCCGACTGGGTTCACCGCGTCCACGCTGGTCGTCCGCAACAGCACCATCGCCAACAACACCGCCACCCGGTCCGGCGGCGGGATCATGCTGGAGTCCGTCACTGGAACCCTCCTCATCCAGAACAGCACGATCACCGGCAATTCCGCCAGTGCAACGACATCCGGGTACGGGGGTGGCGGCGTCAGCAACGACTTCGGCACGCCCACCATCACCGTGCAGAACTCCGTCGTCTCGGGGAACAGCAACACCAACGGGCCGGACATACTCAGCGCCGCCACGGTAAACGTCAACTTCAGCGCGGTCGGGTCGAACACCGGGTTCACCCTGTCAGGCAGCAGCGGGGTCAACCTCCCCTTCGGCGCGAACTTGATGCTCGGCACGCTCTCGAACAACGGCGGGCCGACCCTTACCATCGCCCCGCAGACCGGCAGCCCGCTCATCGGGGCGGGGAGTAACGCCCTCGTCCCGGGAGCCCTCACCACCGACCAGCGCGGGTTCGGCGGCGTGCGCGTCTTCGGCGCCGCCGTGGACATCGGCGCCATCGAGGTTCAACCGCTGCCCCCGGTCCTGGCCGGCGCCGGCGCCGCCCTCACGTACACCGAGAACGGCCCGGCCGTCACCCTGACCCCGGCCCTCACCATCGCCGACCTCGACAACACGAGCCTCAGCGGGGCGACCGTCCAGATTACCGCGGGCCTGGGCGCCTCCGACGTGCTGGCCTTCACCCCGGTCGGCGCCATCACCGGCGTGTACACCCCCGCCACCGGCCTGCTGACACTGTCGGGAACCGACACCCTCGCGAACTACCAGCTGGCCCTCCGGTCGGTCACGTTCGTCGCCACCGGCGACAACCCGCTGCCCGGCGCGCGGACGATCACGATCATCGCCACCGACACCAACGGCAACGCTAGCACCCCGACCACCAAGGGGGTGACGGTGATCGCGGTGAACGACCTCCCGACCATCACCGGGTCCAGCGGCACCCTGAACGTGCCCGACAACGCCCCGCTGTTCCCGTTCTCGGGGGTGACGATCGCCGACCTCGACGCGGCCTCCGTGACGGTGACCGTCTCGTTCACCGCGGCGAACGGCACGGCCGCGGCCACGGCCGGCGGCACCGCCGGGGCGGGGACGTTCGTCTTCACCGGCACGCCGGCCGACGCCACCGCCGCGATCCGCGGCCTGCGGTTCACGCCCACGCAGAACCAGGCCGCGTTCGGGTCGAGCACGAGCACTTCGTTCGTCGTGACCGTTACCGACGACTTCACCCCGACCGCCGGCACCGCGACCGACGCCACGACCACGGTCGTGGCGACAAACGTGAACGACACCCCGTCGTTCACCGCCGCCGCCCCGCCGACGATCCTGGAGGACGCCGGCCCGCAGACGTTCAGCTTCGTGACGAGCTTCGACCCGGGTTCGGCGAGTGAATCGTCGCAGACCGTACTCGCGTACCAGGTCGAGGTGTTGACCGGGGCGGCGCTGTTCGCGACGCCCCCGGCCGTGAGCCCGGCCGGCGAGCTGACGTACACGGCGGCGGCGGACGCCAACGGCGCGGCGACGTTCCGGGCCCGCGTCCAGGACAGCGGCGGCACCGCGAGCGGCGGCATCGACCTGTCGGCGTGGCAGACGTTCACCATCAACGTGACCGCGGTCAACGACGCGCCCGCGTACACCGCCTCGGCCCCGCCGACGATCCTGGAGGACGCCGGCCCGCAGACGTTCGGCCTCGTGACGAACTTCAACCCCGGCCCGACCGACGAGGCCAGCCAGACCGTACTCGGCTACGAGGTCGAGGTGTTGACCGGGGCGGCGCTCTTCGCGACGCCCCCGGCGGTGAGCACCGCGGGCGTACTGACGTACACGGCGGCGGCGGACGCCAACGGCACGGCGACGTTCCGGGTGCGCGTCCAGGACAGCGGCGGCACCGCCGGCGGCGGGGTCGACCTGTCCGCGTGGCAGACGTTCAGCATTAACGTCACCGCGGTCAACGACGCTCCGTCGTTCACCGCCACCGGCTCGCTGTCCGCGGCCGAGGACGACGGCACGGTCACCGTTCCCGGGTTCGCGTCGGTGACCGCGTTCGGCCCGGCCGACGAGGCGGGCCAGGCCGTCGCCGCGTACGAGGTCGAGGTGCTATCCGGCGGCCCGCTGTTCGCCACCAGCCCGGCGGTCGACACCGCCGGCACGCTGACCTACACCCTCGCCGCGGACCAGTACGGCACCGCCACCTTCCGCGTCCGGGTGCGCGACGACGGCGGCACCGCGTCCGGCGGGATCGACACGTCCGCGTGGCAGACGGTCACGCTGACCGTGGACGCGCGCAACGACTTCCCGGTGAACACGCCGCTCACGAACGTGGCCGTCGCCACCGGCGCCACCACCCCGCTCACCGGCCTGTCGGTGACCGAGCCCGTCGACCTGGTGCCGGGCACGACCGCCGGCTACACGGCGACGGTGAGCGTGGCCTCGGCCGCGGTCGGCACCTTCACCGGCAGCCTGTTCACGACCGGCAACGGCACGAACGTCATCACCGTGACCGGCACTCTGGACCAGGTCAACGCCGCCCTGGCCGGGCTGAGCTTCACGCCCGCCCAGAACGGCGGCACCGTCCTCATCACCATGATGTCGAGCGACGGCGGCAACACCGGCGGCCCCGCCCCGCTCGGCGACACCGACTCCTACAGCATCACCATCAAGGCCAAGCCGGTGGTGGACACCGGCGCCGACACCACGACGTTCGTCGAAGACCTCGGCCCGGTCCTCGTGGCCCCGTCGCTGACGCTGACCGACTCCGACAGCACCGACCTGTCCCGCGCCGTGGTGCGGCTCGTCAACTTCGTGCCGGGCGAGGACGTGTTCACGTACACCGGCACCCTGCCGGGCGGCGTCTCGGCCGACACGTCGGTGGCCGGGCAGATCACGTTCACCGGCGTTGCCCCGATCGGCGCCTACGAGGCGCTGCTCCGCACCCTCACCTACGCCAACACGAGCCAGTTCCCGGACGTCACGACCCGGACGGTCACGGTCGTCGTCACCGACGAGCCGGCGACGAGCCTGCTCAGCGACACGGCGAGCCGGTCGGTGTTCGTGGAGGGGCGGAACGACGCGCCGGTGAACGCCGTCGTGGTCGGCACGCCGACCACGTTCGAGGAGCAACTGGTGTCGGTGCCGGGCGTGTCGGTGTCGGACATCGACCTCGGCACCGCCCCGCTGAAGGTGACGGTGAGCGCCGTGGACGGCGTCCTGACCGTCGGCACCGCCGGCGTCACGGTGACGGGCAACAACTCCGCCCAGGTGACGGTCGAGGGCCCGGTCGCGGCGGTGAACGCGGCCCTCGGCGCGCTGACGTTCACCCCGGCCGTCAACTTCGTGGGCTCGGCCATCATCACCGTCGTGTCCGACGACCAGGGCGCCAGCCACGGGCCGGCCCTCACCGACACCGACTCGTTCACGGTCAACGTGAACCCGGTCAACGACGCCCCGTCGTTCAGCCGCGGCCCGGACGTCGCGGTGGACGAGGACAGCGGCTCGCACACGTTCCTCAACTGGGCCACGAACATCTCCCCCGGCCCGGCCGACGAGTCGGGCCAGACGGTGTCGTTCCTGGTCAGCAGTAACCTCCCCGGCGTGTTCACGGCGGCCCCCGCGGTGGCCCCGGACGGCACCCTGACGTTCGCCGTCCGGGCCGACGCGGTCGGCGTGGCCACGGTCACCGTGCGGGCGCAGGACAACGGCGGCACGGCCTTCGGCGGGGTGAACGTGTCGGCCGCGGTCACGTTCACGATCACCCTCCGCCCGGTGAACGACACCCCGACGTTCACCGTCGGGTCGGACATCGCGGTGACCGAGGACTCGGGCCTGCGGACGTTCGCCGGGTGGGCGCGCGGCGTCAGCACCGGCCCGGCCGACGAGGTGGGCCAGACCGTCTCGTTCGTCGTGTCCAACAACCGCCCCGGGCTGTTCACCGCCGGCGGCCAGCCGGCCGTGTCCCCGGACGGCACGCTGACGTTCACCCCGGCCCCCGACGCCAACACCCCGACCGCCGCCGACGTCGTCACCGTGACCGTGCAGGTGCGCGACAGCGGCGGCGGGGCCGACACGTCTGCCCCACAGACGTTCACCATCACCATCACCCCGCTGAACGACCCGCCGCGGTTCCACCTCACGCAGTCGGCAATCAGCGCCGGCCCCGGCACCGCGACGGTCACCCTCCCCGGGTTCGTGGACCAGATCAGCGCCGGCCCGCCGGACGAGGCGTGGCAGACGGTGAACTTCGAGGTGACGAACAACGGCGAGGTGCTGTTCTCGGCGCAGCCGACGATCAGCCCGACGGGCACGCTGACGTTCGCCCCGGCCGGCAACCGGAGCGGCGTGGCCACGGTGACCGTCCGCCTCCGCGACAACGGCGGCGACACCTTCGGCGTGGACGTGACCCCGCCGGTGCAGACGTTCACGATCACCATCACCGGCTCGAACACGGCCCCGAGCTTCAACGCCGGGCCGAACCAGACGGCGGCCGAGGACTCCGGGCCGCAGACGGTGACCGGGTGGGCGACGAACCTGTCGCCGGGCCTGCCGGCCGAGAGCGGCCAGGCGCTCTCGTTCCTCGTCTCCACGAACCGCCCCGAACTGTTCGCCGCGGGGCCGTTCGTGTCCCCGACCGGCACGCTGACGTACACCCCGGCCGCCGACGCCGTGGGGACGGCGAGCGTGACGGTGCGGCTGAAGGACGACGGCGGCACCGCGTTCGGCGGCGTCGACACGTCTCCGCCGCAGTCGATCACGATCACCCTGACGCCGGTGAACGACCCGCCGCGGTTCACGATCCCGACGGCCACGATCCCGGCCGACCCGCTGCAAGGCCCGCGGACGGTGTCCCCGTTCGCCACCGGCATCGCCGCCGGCCCCGCCGACGAGGCCGGCCAGGCGCTCACGTTCCTCGTGTCGAACGACAACCCCGGACTGTTCTCGGTGCAGCCGGCGATCAGCACGGTGACCGGGGCGCTGACGTTCACGCCGGCCGCGGGCGCGACCGGGAGCGCGACGGTGACCGTGCGGCTCCAGGACAACGGCACCGGGGCGAACACGTCGGCCGCGCAGACGTTCACCATCCAGGTGGCGGTCGGCGCCACGAACAGCCCGCCGACGGCAAACCCGGACGCCATCACCGTCGCGTACCAGAGCGCGGCGACGGTGGTGCCGGTGCTGGCCAACGACAGCACCGCCCCGGACACCGGCGAGACGCTGACGGTGACGGCGGTCGGCCCGGCGGGGAACGGCCTGGCGGCACTGTCCGGCGGCGTGGTGACGTACACCCCGGCGGCCGGGTTCAGCGGCACCGACACGTTCACGTACACGGTCAGCGACGGCAACGGCGGCACCGCGACCGGCACCGTGACGGTCACCGTGCGGCCGAAGCCGGTCGACCCGCCCACCCCGAAGCCGACGACGACGCTCGACCTGGTGACGATCACCAACTCGACCGAGCCGCGGGTGCGGGTGGTGGACGTGCCCACGGGAGCCGTGGTCGCCGACTTCATCGCCTTCCCCGGCTTCGCCGGCGGGGTGAACGCCACCGTCGCCGACGTCACCGGCGACGGCGTGCCCGACGTGATCGTCGGGGCCGGGGCGGGCGGCGGCCCGGTGGTGAAGGTGTTCGACGGGAAGACGTTCGGCGAGGTGGCCACGTTCTACGCCTTCCTCCCGTCGCTCCGCGGCGGCGTCCACGTGGCCGCCGGCGACGTGAACGGCGACGGCCGGATCGACGTGGTGCTCGGGGCCGGGGCCGGCGGCGCCCCGCACGTGAAGGTGGTGGACGGCACCCGGCTCGGCCAGCGCGACGCGGACGACCTGCCGACCGCGCTGCTGGGGAGCTTCTTCGCCTACGCCGCCGACTTCAACGGCGGGGTGAACGTGGCCGCCGGCGACGTGAACGGCGACGGCAAGGCGGAGGTGGTGACCGGGGCCGGGCCCGGCGGATCGCCGCACGTCAAGGTGTTCGCCGGCGGCAGCCTCAAGGAGCAGCTGAGTGTCATCCCGTACACCCCGGATTTCCGCGGCGGGGTGAACGTGGCCGTGGGCGACATCGACGGCGACGGCCGGGCCGAGATCGTCACCGGGGCCGGGGCCACCGGCGGCCCGCACGTCGGCGTGTACGACGGCGTGACGGCCGCGTCGAAGGCCCAGTTCTTCGCCTTCGCCCCGTCGGACTACGGCGGGGTGACGGTGGCGGTCCGGCAGCTCTCGACCGGCGAAACGGCCCTCGTCGCGGCGTCGGGGACCAACGGCCTGCGGTCGTTCGCCGCCCCGAGCTTCCAGGACGTGGACGACGTGCTCAACGGCACGCTGCTCGGCGGGATCGCCGTCGGCTGACGCGGGAGGACGACCACGCGGCGCCCGGGGGCCATCCCCCGGGCGTCGTTCGTTTCACGCCCGCCGCCACAGCGTCGTCGCCAGGAAGCCGCCGAGCCGCCGCTCGGCGCGCACGGCTTCCAGCCCCGCGGCGCGGAGTGCCGGCGCCGGGTCGGCGAGCCGACCGGCCGGGATGCGCGTCGTCAGCCGGAACGCGGCGTACATGCCCGCCAGTGCCGCGTGGGCGGCCGCCCGGCGCACCCACGGGCCGGGCGGCACCGCGAAGTCGCCCACCAGCCAGCGGCCGCCCGGTTCCAGCGCCCCCGCCAGCCGCGGGATCAGCCGCCCCAACTCCGCCGCGGGAAAGCAGTCGAGCCAGAAGTTGGTGACGATGAGGTCGAACGCCGCGGCCGGCCAGTCGCGGCGGCGCGCGTCGGCGACGTGCCACCGGACCCGGGCGTCGGCCGCGATGCGGCAGCGGGCGAGCGCCACCATCGCGGCGCTGGCGTCGACCACGTCCACCGCAGCGACGGGATTCGCCGCCAGGAATGCCGCCAGGAACCGGCCGTCGCCCTCGCCGAGGATCAGCACCCGGCGGGCGTCGGCGACGTCCGGCAGCAGCGCGGTGCGGCACCAGTGAAGCAGGCCGCCGTAGGTGACGGCTTCGACCCGGGCGTAGTGCGGGGCGAGCCAGTCGAAGCGTGGCGGCGTCACGGCAGCCCCCACACGGCGAGCGGCGTGAGGAGCACGACATCGGCCAGCACCCGCGCCGCCCGGGGCGCCGACCCGGCCGCCACGTGAACCACCATCAGGGCTCCGACCGCCGCGCCGACCGCGCCGCCGATCACCGGCGGCTGCCAGGTCGCCGCGACCAGCACACCCGCCGCCAGGAGCGCGTCGGTCCGGGTCGGTCGGGCGCCGGATTCCCAGCGGTCGATGAGGCGGCAGTTCAGCCAGCACAGCGCGGCGAAGGCGGCGACCGCCGGCGGCCACGCGGCCGGCGAGCCATCGGCCATGAGCGGCACCGCCACCCCGGCCGCGAAGCCCACGCCGACCAGGAACTCCTTCGCCCCCGGCAGCCGGCCGAGGCCGCCGGCCGCGGCGTGGACGGCCGCCAGGTACGCGGCGACGCCGACCGCGACGAACGCCCCGCAGCGCAGGTAGGAACCCGGGAGTTGGGTGGCGAACGCGAGAGCGAGTGCGGCGGCGAGCCCGGCCCCGGCCGCGAACAGCCGGGGGGAGCGGGCGGCGACGCGGTGGCGGTCGGAGCGGGGGTCGCCGCGGCGGGCGTCGAGCCGGCGGTCGGCGAGGTAGACGGCCCACACCGCGGCGGCGAGGGCGGCGGTCGCCGCCCACGGTACGGCGACGCCGAACCGGTCGGCGAGGAAGCGCTGCCACACGGCGGCGACGGCGGGGGCGTCCAGGGCGGCGACGTTCTGCAGCACCCACCACGGCGGCGGGGGGTCGGCGGGCATCCCGCCATGATACGCGGCGCGGGGTCACGCCGGCGGCAGGTAGGCGGTGCCGTCGGCCGGCGTCAGCGCCCCCTCCTCCGGGTCCGGCGCCGCCCGCACGACCACGACCGTGACGTTGTCGCTGCCGCCGGCCTCGTTCGCCGCCGCCACCAGTTCCCGCGCCGTCGCCTCGGCCGACTCCCCCTTCGCCAGCACGGCGGCGATCGCGGCCGGCTCCAGGTACTTGCTCAGCCCGTCGGTGCAGAACAGGATCGCGTCGCCGGCCTGCAGCTTCACCTTCAGCACGTCCACGTCCGCCTCGGGCGTCCCGGCCGAGACGCACCTCACCAGGGCGTGCCCCCACCGCGACCCGGCCGCCTCCGCGGGCGACAGCAGCCCCTGCTCGACCATCCGCTGCGCGACCGTGTGGTCGGTGGTCAGCTGCCGGGCCTCGCCGTCGCGGAACAGGTACGCCCGGCTGTCGCCGACGTGGACGACGTACAGCCACGGCCACATCAGGTAGCCGAGGGTGAGGGTCGTGCCCATGTCGGCGTACCCGCTGGCCCGGCCGACGGCGGTCACCTCCTTGCGGCAGGCGTGTAGCGCGGCGCGGAGCTGCTGCTCCAGGTCGTCCGCGCCGTCGTCGTGGAGCCGGAAGAACCACGGCATCGTGTGGAGGACGTACCGGGCGACCGTCTCGGTGGCGACGCCGCTGGCGAGTTCGCCGCCGGCCTGCCCGCCCATGCCGTCGGCGACGAGGAACAGCTTGCCGTGCTCCTTCCCGCCGAGCGCGCCGGCGACTTCTTCCGGCACCGACGTGGCGCGGACGCGGAGGGACTTCGTCAGGTCGGCGACGAGGAACTGGTCCTCGTTGCGGCTGCGAACGCGGCCGCGGTCGGTGAACCCGTAGCAGTCGAACGCGACGCCCACGTGCCGGTCCTCCGGGGGTGACGGTGGGCAGCGGGTGAGCAACTCGGGTGCCACTCAGCCGACGACGACCGCGTCCGGGAAGCGTGCCCGCAGCTCGGCCAGCAGCGGCCGCGAGACGTCGTTGCCGGACACGTCGAGATGGTAGAGGTGCAAGTGCCGCGACTCCAGCAGGCGCCGGGCCCCGCCGTCGCCGAGGTGGTTCCGCGCCAGCCCGAGCCAGCGGAGGCCGGCCGCCTCGCGGCGGTCGGTGATCTCGCGCACGCCGTCGTCGCCGAGCCCGTGCCCGGCGAGGTCGAGGAGCCGCAGCTTGGCCCACGGCAGGAGCCAGCCGAGGTCGATCATCGTGGCCGGCCCGGGCGGGGTGAACGTCCATTCGAGCCGGAGTTGCTCCACGGCGGCGAGCGGCGGGCTTTCGAGCAGGCGCTTCAGCTCCCGCGACAGGAAGCGGACGCCGCCCGCGTTCAATTTCGTGAACGCCCGGTGGGGGGCCTTCGCGAGCCCGTCCGCGAGCATGGGGCCGAGGTTGGGAACGTCCGTGAGGTCGAGGGCCTCGAGCGCCGGCAACTCCGGGCCGGCGAGGAAGCGGCTCAGCCACTCGGGCGGCACCGGGCGGCCGGGGGTGATCAACTCCCGAAGACCGACCAGCGGCTCGGCTTCCGCCAGCGTGTCGTACTCCCAGAAGCCGTAAATCCGCGTGGCACTCAGATCGAGCGTCGTGACCCCGGAAAGTGACGCGGCGGCGAAGACGTTTCGTGCGACCGGAGCGCCGTCCCAGCTGCTCGGGGCCGTGAGCGGTCCGACGAGGCGGAGGCGGCGGATCGGGTGGCTCTGCCGCATCTCGGCGAGACGGTCGTCCACGTCGTCCGCCGTGACCTCGACGCCCTCGACGAAGCCGCGGCCGAATTCGGGTGAGCGGAGCGTGACGGGGGTGTCCCACTCGAATGGCAACCGGCCGAGGAGAGCGGCCGCCCGAGCCTCGGCGTCGCGCGCCGCGGGGCTCCACGGCTCGGCCCGGGCCGCCTCCACCTGCGCGCGGATGAAGGCCGCGCGGTCGGCGTCGCCGGCGTCGTCGCACCAGTCGGCGTAGACGAGCCGCGGGGTGTCGTCGTCCGGGTGGGCGAGCACGGCCGCGCGCAGCGCCGCCTCGTCGGTCACGGCTCGTCCTCCGGCAGGAGCGCGAGCCGCACCGGCTGTTCGCGGTCGTCGGTGAGGACGCGCAGGCGCGGGAAGGCGGCGCGGAGCGGGCCGAGGTCGTCGCCCTTGACGTCGTTGCCGCGGAGGTCGAGCACCGACAGCGCCGCGAGCCGCGGGTTGGCGGCGAACGCGGGGAGCGCCGACGCCGGGATGCCGTTGCCGCGGAGGCCCAGCCGCTTCAGCCCCGGCCAGACGAAGGCGGCGGCGAACGCCTCGGCCCCCTTCTTGCGCAGCTCCTGGTTGCGCAGCTCGAGTTCGACCAGCCCGCGGAGGTGCGGCGACTCCGCCAGCGCGACGGCCCCCGGACCGCGGAGGGGCACGTCCGCCGCCTCGCCGCCGTGGCAGACCCGCAGCGCGGTCAGGGCGGCGAGGGAACGGGACTTCGCCACCGCCTTCGCGTCGGTCGTGCCGTACAGGACGTTCCAGAGCTCCAGCTCGCGGAGCCCCGGGAAACACCGGCCGCCGAACCGACCGACCGTGACCGCGGTCGCGCCGCAGTCGCCGAGCGTCAGGGACCGGACGCCCGCCGCGTGCGGCGATTGTCCGACCGCGGAGACGTAGGCGTCGTCTACCGCGCGCCCGCTCAGGTGGACGGTGTGGAGGCGGCCGAGGAGTGGGGACGCGGCCAGTTCCGCTGCCGTTGCGGCGCCGCGGGCAGAGTTCATCTTCGCAAACTTCACCCCGCGGACGGGGTGGAGATCGAAAAGCTTCGCGCCGTCCGCCACGAACCGCTTCGAGAAGCACGTCACCCGTCCGAGGAATCCGCGCTCGAAGGCGTTGCCGTCGGGGATCACGATCCCGTCGATCCCGGTCACCCACGCTTTCCGGTAGTGAACCTCGACCGGGTCCGTGTCGCGGAACAGCTGGTCGTACTCCTCCGACCACGGCTCGGCCCGCGCCAGCGCGACCTGGTTGCGGATGAACCGCGCCCGGATGCCGTCGGCGCGGACGCCGGTGTCGTCGAGGTAGTCGGCGTACACCAGCCGCGGGGTGTCGTCGTCGGGGGCGGCCAGCACGGCCGCGTAGAGGGCGTCGCGGTCGGTCACGGGGCGGGCTCCACGGGGATCACGTACACGTCGCTGCCGCCGTGTCGCGTCGATACGAACGCGATCCGCCGGCCGTCGGGGCTCCACGCCGGGCTCGTGTCCTGCGCCGGGTGAGCGGTCAGGTTCCGCAGGCCGCTGCCGTCGGCGTTCACGAGCCAGATGTCGTTGTTGCCGGTGCGGTGCGATACGAAGGCGATCCGCTTGCCGTCGGGGCTCCACGCCGGCCACGCGTCCAGGCCGTCGCCGTCGGTCAGCTTCTTGGTGCCGCTGCCGTCGGCGTGCATCACGTACAGCTTCTGCCTGCCACTGCGGCCGCTGGCGAAGGCGATCCGCTTGCCGTCCGGGCTCCACGCCGGGTGGAGGTCGTAGGCCACCTCCGTCGTCAGCCGCTTGATGTCCTTGCCGTCGGACCCGACGGTGTACAGTTCGGGGTTCTTGTCGCGGGTGGACACCCACAGCACGAGGCCGCCGTCGGGGCTCCACCGCGGCGACTCCTCGAACGCCTTGTGAGGCACCAGTACCTTGTCGTCCGAGCCGTCCGCGGCGCAGTGGTTGATCTGGAGCTTGCCGTCCGTCCCTTCGAGGCGGTCGTACACGTACACCACGCGCTTGCCGTCCGGCGACCAGTGGCCGTCGAAGTGCGGCTCCTTGTGCTGGGGCAGCAGCCGCTTCGCGTCGGTACCGTCGGAGGCCATCGTCCACAGGGCCATCTTGCCGTCGTGGATGCGTGTGAACAGCAGGCGGCCGCCGTCGGGCGACCACTGGAGGTTCTGGCGGAAGCTGCCGTCGGTGGTGAGGCGGACGGGGTCGGCGGCGGGGGCCGTGCCGGTGAACAAAATCAGCGCGGGCAGGGCGAGACGCATGACCGGCGGCTCCGGCTTAAACTATTTCCCTCGTCCTCTGCATGCTACCATACCGGAAGGCCGCACGACCGGGTCGGACGCGCAAGTCGGGCCGGTCGGGGCGTCCTGGGTACGGGGGTCGTTTGCCGGCGGCACGTCGGTCGCCGGTCGGCACCACACGGAGGGTTCAACCATGTTTCGCATCGCGGCGTGTGTTCTTACGCTGGCCGGGGCGACGACCGTCGCCCGCGCCGGCGAACTGGACAAGGAGGCGCCGAAGGCGCCCGCCCCGGCCCCGGTCGCGGTCGCGGCCCCCGGCGGCAGCGAGCTGGACGCCGAGTCGCCGACCGCGGCCCACCACTACCGCGGCGGCTGGGGCTACGGCGGTGGGTTTTACGGCGGCTGGGGCTACCCGGCGTACTACGGCGGGTTCGGCGTCGGCTACAGCTACAGCTACCGCCCGTACTACGGCGGCTGGGCATACCCGGCGTACTACGGCGGCTGGGGCTACCGGCCGGTCGGGTTCAGCGTCGGGTACACGTCGTTCTACGGCGGCTTCGGCTACCGCTACGGCCCCGCCTGCTGGTGGTAGGTCGAACCCCGGCGCGCCGCACGCCGGCGCGCCGGGCCCCTCTCGCACGGCACACCCATGACGCGCCTCCTCGCCTTCGCCGCCGGGTCGCTCCTCGCCGGGCTCGCCGCCGCGGCCGACCCCCCCGCGGTGTCCCGGCCCGCCAACGCCGACGAGGCCCGCAAGCAACTCGGCCTCCTCCCCGACTACGCCGCCCCCGGCAACCTTGCCAACGTCACCGTCGCCGTACTGGACTCCGGGTTCGCCGGCGTCGACGGCAAGCGGCCGTACCTCCCTGCCACGGCTGTGGTGGTGGAGCACTACCCGGCCGACTTCGTGCAGCGGAACAACCTCGGCGACCCGGCGTTCCAGCGGCCGTTCGCCCCCGGCGACGCACACGGCCGGCTCATGGCGCAGCTCGTCTGGGCGGTCAGCGGCAACAAGCCCGAGGGGCCGAAGTTCCTGCTCCTCAACGCCAACGGGCCGACACTGTTCCGCCGCGCCGTGAAGTACGCGGTCGAGCGGAAGGCGGACGTGATCCTGTTCAGCGGCACGTTCGAGGGCGCCGGCAACTACGACGGCCGCGGGCCGGTCAACGCCGCCGTCGACGAGGCGGTCGCCGCCGGCATCCTGTGGGTGAACGCGGCCGGCAACAACGGCGGCAAGGTGTACAACGGCCCCGTGGACGTCGGCCCCGACGGCTACGTCCGGTTCCGCGGCTCGTCGCCGGGTGCGCTGCGGTTCACCAACCGTTTCGACGAAAGCGCGGTCACGGTCACGCTGACGTGGAACGACTACAAGGACGCCGAGGACGCCGGCACCGACAAGGACCTGGACCTGATCGTCGAGGACGCCCGCGGGACGGTGGTGGGCAAGAGCGAACTCGTGCAGGTGACGGCGGCGAAGGCGGCCGGCCAGGGCGAGACGCGGAACCCGCGCGAGCGCGTCGTACTGACCGACCTTCCCGCGGTGGCCGCCGGGCAGGAGTACCGCATCCGCGTGAAGGCGAAGGCCGGCGCGTTCGGCCCGCGCGACCGGTTGCGGGTGCAGATCGCCCCGGCGAAGGACACCCCGTTCACCGACCCGGCCACGGGCAAGGCGGCGCTCCCGGTCGAGTTGTTGGACGCGAGCGCCGGCGGCGAAATCTATCCGCCGGCCGACCACCCCGGCGTGCTGACCGTCGGCGACACGTCGGCGTCGTCGGCGGTGGGGCCGACGGCCGACGGGCGGGTGAAGCCGGACGTGCTGCTGCGGGCCGGGGTGGCGCTGTTCACCGGCGGCGACGAGACGGCCGGCTCGTCGAACGCGGCGGCGTACTTCGCGGGCGTGCTGGCGGTGCTGCGGGCGAGGGAGCCGGCGCTGACCACGGGCCACGTGCGGGCGTGGGTGCGGCAGACGGACACGCTCGCGGCGGCGAAGGGCGAGATGCCGCCGGCGCCGCTGCCGGTCGGGAAGGCCGTTCTTCCGCCGCCGGTGCCGGTGGGCCGGCCGATCCCGACGACGGTGCCGGGGCTGATGGCGGGGCCGAACCCGCCGCTGTCGCCGAACACGGAGCGGGCGCTGCGGTACGCCGAATCGACGCTGAAGGAGCCGTACCGGCCGCCGAACGCCGGCGGGGTGATCGTGAGCACGCCGGCCGGCACCTTCACCGTGCAGCGCGGCGGCTCGCCGCCGGTGAAGTACACGCCGCCGGGCGTCCAGCCCCAACAGCTGCCGGCGCCCCAACCGCTGCCGGCGCCCCAACCGCTGCCGGCGCCGCAACCGGTGGCACGGGCGCAGGCGCCGGACGACGCCCCGCCGGCGCGCCGTCCGGCGCCGCCCCACGCGGCGTGGACGACGCCGACCCCGCGGCAGTTGTCCGAGTTGGTCAGGTGAGCGGCGGCGGCTCCAGCGGGTGATCCAGGTACGGGTGCCGCCCGCGCCACCTCAGCCACAGGCCCACGAGCCAGTACGCCGGCAGCAGCAGCGGCCCCCACCGTTCGTACTGGCGGACGTGGGCCAACTCGTGCCGCCGGCTTCGTTCCAGGCACGCCGCGTCCCGCGCCAGCACGACGTGCCCGAGGGCCATTGCCGCCCCGCCGCGCAGGAGCCGGCCGGCCGCGCCGCCCCACGCTTCCACGACCCCGCCGCGCGCCCGAACGCCGCCGCCGGTCGCCGCCGCGAGCAGCGCGACCGGCAGGCCGACGAGCGTGACCGGTGCCGCCCACAGGTAGCCGACGATCCGCACGGGCCGCCCTCCGCGGGTTGTAAGATCATACCCGATCCCAACCCGGAGGTACTCCCATGACCCCCGCCGTACTCATGCTCGCACTCGCGACGCCCGGACAGACGCCGGAGCCGGAGGCGAAGACGTTCGCCGCCCCCGGCGGCAAGACGCTGCCGTACCGCCTGATCCGCCCGGCCGACACCGAACCCGGGAAAAAGTACCCGCTCGTCCTCGTGCTCCACGGCGCCGGCGAGCGCGGCGGCGACAACGCGAAGCAACTCATCCACGTGTGGGAGAAGGGAACCGGCCCGCTCGGCCGCGCCGAGTTCAAGGAGGCGAAGGCGTTCGTGCTGCTGCCGCAGTGCCCCGACGGCAAGCAGTGGGTGAACGTGCCCTGGGCGAAGGGGAGCTACACGTCGCCGGCCGTGAGCGAGCCGCTCGACCTGGCGCTGCAGCTCGTTGATGCGAGCATCAACGAGCTGCCGGTCGACCCGGACCGGGTGTACGTGATGGGCCTGAGCATGGGCGGGTACGGCACGTTCGACGCCATCCAGCGGCGGCCGGGGCTGTTCGCCGCGGCGGTGCCGGTGTGCGGGGCGATGGACGTGTCGAAGGCGAAGGACGTGGCGAAGGTGGCGGTGTGGGCGTTCCACGGCGACAAGGACACGGTGGTGCCGCCGAGCGGGTCGCGGGAGGCGGTGGCGGCGCTGCGGGCCGCGGGGGCGCAGCCGCGGTACACCGAGTACCCCGGCGTCGGGCACAACAGCTGGTCGCCGGCGTTCCGCGAGCGCGAGCTGTGGACCTGGGTGTTCGCCCAGCGGCGCGGGAAGTAACGCCGCGAGCGGGGGTCACTTCTTCGCGGCGCGAACCGGGAACTCCGCCGACTCGGTCCGCGCCGTGCGCAAGTACGCCTCGACGCGCGCCACCACGTCCGCGTTCGCGGCCGCCACGTCGCGCGCTTCGCCCGGGTCGGCCACCACGTCGTACAGTTCCAGCGCCGCACCGGGGGCCTGCCGCAGTGCCTTCCAGTTGCCGTGCCGGACCGCCTGCTTAAACCCGCCCTCGTGAAACTCCCAGTACAGGAAGTCGTGCCGCCGCTGCTCGCCGCGGCCGGTCAGCGTGGGGAGGATCGACAGGCCGTCCAGGCCCGCCGGCGTCGGCACGCCGGCGAGGTCGCACGCCGTCGGCAGGAAGTCCCAGAAGGCCCACACGTGCTCGGACGTGGTGCCCGGGCGGATGGTGCCCGGCCAGCGGGCGATCGCCGGGACGCGGATGCCGCCGTCGGTGAAGGCGCGCTTGATCCCGCGGAACGGGCCGCTGCTGCGGAAGAAGGCCGGGTCGTTGCCGCCCTCGCGGTGCGGGCCGTTGTCGCTGCTGAAGACGACCAGCGTGTTCTGCTCCAGCCCCAGCTCGCGGAGCTTCGCCAGCAGCACCCCCACGTCGGCGTCCAGGCGGGTAATCATCGCCTCCTTGTTCTTCTCCGCCTGCGGCCAGGCCTCGGCGGTGTACGGGGCGTCGGTCGGCACCTCGTTCCCCTCGCCGGTGGCGCGGGTACGCTCGTTGTTGGCGTGCGGCGCGGTCGTGGCGAAGTACAGGAAGAACGGCCGGTCCTTGTTCGCCGTGATGAACCGCAGCGCGTCCTCACGGAGTAGGTCCGGGGCGTAGACGGCGAACTTCGCGGCCACGTTCTCGGTCGCGCTCTGCGGGTTGCCCACCGGCTCGCGCGCGGTGCCGCGCCACAGGAAGTCGGGGTAGTAGTTGTGGGCGTGGTGCTGGTTCAGGTAGCCGAAGAAGTGGTCGAAGCCCTTCCGCGTCGGGACGCCGACGCTCCCCTCCTCGCCGAGCCCCCACTTGCCGACGAGGGCGGTCGCGTACCCGGCCCGCTTCAGGACGTCGGCGACGCACGGGTCGTCGGGCCGCAGCGGCACGTTCGCCCGCGGCCCGCCGCCGCCGCCGTTGCCGCGCACCCGGCAGTGCCCGGTGTGCAGCCCGGTCATCAGCGTACACCGGCTCGGGGCGCACACCGTGCTGCCGGCGTAGCACTGCGTGAACCGCATGCCGTCCTTCGCCAGCTGGTCGAGTACGGGGGTGCTGATGCGCGCCTGGCCGTAGCAGCCGAGGTCGCCGTAGCCGAGGTCGTCGGCGAGGACGAACACGACGTTCGGCGGGCGGGCGGCCGCGGGTGACGCGAGTACCATCAGGGCGAAGAGGGCGCGGGTCATGCGGCGGTCACCCCGGCGGGTCGTCGGTGTGGACGGTGTCCCAGATCGCGCCCTCCAGGCCGGCGAACACCATGTCGCGGGTCAGGGTGCCGTCGCCCCAGGCGCGGAGCGAGCGGCACGCCGCCCGCCGGTGGTCGTCGCTCGGGAAGTCGAGCGCCAGTAGTTCCGCCACCGACGTGACGCCGGTGAGCCAGAATGCGACGCAGCCCTCGGTGGCGGACCCGGCGCCGCGGCGGAAGCAGTGCGTGACGACGCGGCCGTCGTACAGCTTGTCGCGGAGGCGGTGGAGCTGCCTCACGTTGGCGAGTGACAGCAGGGCACGCAGGTCGGCGGCCGGGTCGGCCGGGCCGAGGAGGGCATCGAGCTCGGCGGCGTCTCCGCGGACGAAGGCGTCGTGGAGGGCGGGGACCAGGTCGCAGGTCGGGAGAGGAACCATGAGCGGCCTCCGGCACGGTTTGGGGTGCGTCCGGCACTCCACCCCGATGGTAACCCCGGCCGGCGCCGCCCGCCAGGGGCTAGAATGTTTGAAGACCGCCCTCCCGGAGAGCCCGTGTGTCGAGTGCGACCCCCAAGCCCTACCCCGGCTGCGACGACGACGACCCGGTAACGCTCGCCGCGCTGGCGCAGCTGGCCGCCGCCCCGTTCGGCCCCGTCGATCACGATCGCATCAAGAACGCCGTCCGCGAAATCCTGATCGCCGTCGGCGAAGACCCGGACCGCGAGGGCCTTCAGGAGACGCCCGACCGCGTGGCCCGGATGTACGCCGAGGTGTTCGCCGGCCTCCACACCGACCCGGCCGTCTTTCTCGGCAAGACGTTCACGCAGTCGGCCGACGAGCTGGTCCTGGTGAAGGACATCGAGTTCGCGTCCTGCTGCGAGCACCACCTGCTACCGTTCCTCGGCAAGGCACACGTCGGCTACCTGCCCGACGGCCAGGTGGTCGGCCTGTCGAAGCTGGCCCGGGTGGTGGACGCGGTTGCCCGCAGGCCGCAGGTTCAGGAGCGGATGACCGAGACGATCGCCGACCTGGTGATGAACGAGCTGAAGCCCCGCGGCGTCGGCGTGGTGGTGGAGGCGACGCACAGCTGCATGACGATCCGCGGCGTGCGTAAGCCCGGCGCCCTGACCGTCACCAGCGCCGTCCGCGGGCTGGTGAAGACGAACGCCAGCACCCGCGCGGAGTTCATGTCGCTGGCGTTGGGCCGCGGGTAACAGGGGGCAGGGGACAGGAGACAGGAGGCGAACACACCCCGTATCTTGTCCCCAGTCCCCAGTCCCCAGTCCCCAGTCCCCAGTCCCCAGTCCCCAGTCCCCTGTTCCGCGTGCCTGACCCCACCCAGATCGCCGACGACCTCCGCGGCGAGTTCCGCGGGCGGCTGGCGTTCGACGCCGTGCGGCGCGGGCTGTACGCCACCGACGCCTCGCCGTTCCACGTCACCCCGCTCGGCGTCGCCTTCCCGGAGGACGCCGAAGACCTCGCCGCCCTCGTGAAGTACTGCCACGACCACGCGCTGCCGGTAGTGCCGCGCGGGGCCGGTACCGGCGTCGCCGGGGAGTCGCTCGGGCCGGGGCTCGTCGTCGATCTCAGCGCCGAATTCCGAGGCATCCTCCACGTCGGCGCGGACACGGCCACGGTCGAGCCCGGGGTGGTGCTCGCGGAGCTGAATGCGGCGCTCGCGAAGGTCGGCCGGCGGTTCGCGCCGGACCCGGCCAGCGGGGCCAGTTGCACCGTCGGCGGCATGGTGGCGACGAACGCGAGCGGCGGCAACGCCGTCCGCCACGGCTACACCCGCGACCACGTCCGCGGCCTCGGGGTCGTGTGGGACGACGGCACCCGCGATACTCTACTATCACCCGGCGGCCTGGTCGCGGCCGGGCTCACGGTGCGGACGCTCGCGGTGGTCGAGGGCACCGCGAAGCTTCTGCGGGCCAACCGCGACCTGATCCACCTCGCCCGGCCCCAGACGCCGTACAACCGCTGCGGGTACGTCCTCCACGACGTCCTCACCGACGCCGGCCCCGACCTGCCCCGGTTGCTGTGCGGCTCCGAGGGCACGCTCGGTTTCGTCACCGAAGCCACGGTCGCCACGGTGCCGCTGGCCGGCGGGACGTGCCTGACGCTGCTGGGCTTCCCGACGCTCGACGCCGCCGTGGGCGCGGCCGCCGACCTCCCGCGGTTCGAGCCGACCACCGCCGACCTGCTCGACCGCCGGCTGCTCTCGCTCTCTGGCCGCGGGGCCGACTCCGTGCCCCCGGCGGTCGGGGCGGCGCTGCTGGTGACATTCGAGGCCGACACCGAGCGCGAGGCGGCGGAGCGCGCCCGGAGTGCGGTCGAGGCGTTGAAGGCGTCGCACAAGCTGGTGGTGCTCGCGGAGCCGGCGTGCGACCCGGACGGCGTCGCCCGCATTCGGGCCGTGCGGGAAGCCGCGGTGAACGGCCTGTACGGGATCGGCCGCGGGCCGCGGCCGGCGGCGTTCGTCGAGGACGTGGGGGTCCCGCCGGCGGCCCTGGCCGAGTTCCTGTCTGGCACCCAGGACGTCCTGAAGCGGTTCGAACTCAGCGCGTCGTTCCTCGTCCACGCGCTCGCCGGGCAGGTCCACACGCGGCCGCTGATCGACCTCGCCGACCCGGCCGACCGGGCGAAAATGTGGCCGGTCGCCGAGGCCGTTCACGCGCTCGCGCTGGCGCTGGGCGGCACGGTCAGCACGCAGCACGGCACCGGGCTGGCCCGGACGCCGTGGGTGGAGCGGCAGTACGGCCCCGTACTCCCCGTGTTCCGCGAGCTGAAGCGCGTCTTCGACCCGAAGAACGTCCTGAATCCCGGCAAGATCGTCGGCCCCGACCCGAGCCGGCCGGCGTGGCCGCTCCGCTTCGCGGACACGGGCCAGGAAACAGGTGCCAGGGGCCAGGAAGAACCGGCCGCGGGGCGTGCGCCGTTGTTGGTTTGGAAGGACGTGGAACCTACGACCGAAGCCGGGAAGTGCTCCGGCTGTGGCGACTGCCGGCCGCGCGGCGGGGCGGCGCGGATGTGCCCCGCGTTCACCGCCGCGGGGCTCGAAGAAGCCGCGCCGCGGGCCATGGCCAACCTCGTCCGCGGGCTCGCCGACCTCGGCTCGGACGAGGCCCAGCCGGTCGTGTCCCGGTGCGTCAACTGCAAGATGTGCCGCGACGAGTGCCCCTCGCGGGTGGACGTGCCGCGCCTGATGATCGAGGCGAAGGCCCGCCGCCACGCCGACCACGGCCTCGACCGCGTGTCGTGGGTTCTCGCCCGCGCCGACCGGCTCGCCGCGTTCGCGTCGCGGCTGGCGCCGCTGTCGAACGCCGTCTTGGGGAATCGGTCGGCCCGATGGGTGATCGAGAAGCTCATCGGCCTGTCGCGCCGCCGCCGGCTGCCCAAGCTGGCGCACCAGCCGTTCTTGCGATCGGCCCGCGGCGAACGACGGGGGCCGGTGACCCCGGGGGCGCCGAAGGTGGCGTACTTCGCGGACACGTACGCCAACGTCTTCGACCCGTCCGTCGGGGCCGCGGCGGTGGCGGTGCTGCGGCACAACGGCGTGACGGTCGTGGTGCCGCCTCGGCAGGTCGCCAGCGGGGCCGCCCCGCTCGCGCAGGGCGACCTGGAGACGGCCCGCGAACTGGCCGTGCGGAACGTCCGCGCCCTCGCCGACTACGCCCGCGACGGGTACCGCATCGTCTGCTCCGAGCCGACCGCCGCGATGACGCTGTCGCAGGATTACTTGCTGCTGCTCGACGACGCCGACGCCGCCGCGGTCGCCGCCGCGACCACGGAATTGACGACGTTCCTCGGCGGCCTCCACGCCGCGGGGCAACTGCGGACCGACTTCCGCGCGCTGGATTTGGCGCTGGGCCATCATGTGCCGTGCCACCTGAAGGCGCTGCGCGGGCCGGTGTCGGGGCCGGGCCTGCTCGGGCTCATTCCCGGGCTGACGGTGCAGCCGATCGACGTGGGGTGCTCCGGGATGGCCGGTCCGTGGGGGTTGGCGGAGGCGAACTACGACGCCTCGCTCCGTGCCGGCCGGCGGATGATCGAGGCGTTCGACCGGCCGGGCCTGCTGCTCGGGGCGACGGAGTGCGGGTCGTGCCGGTTGCAGATGCAGGAGGGCACCGGGAAGCGGGCGTTCCACCCGGTGCAGTACCTGGCCCACGCCTACGGGTTGCTGCCGGACCTGGGGGCGCGGCTGCGGTCGCCCCTGGGCGAATTGGTGAGTGATTAGAGGTGCTGACAAAACCCCCTGCCACCCCCGCTTTTCAAGGCGTTTCGGGGGTTTTGTCAGCACCTCTTAGGACCGCGCCGTTCGCGGCGGCGCCCCCCGGGGTGACGCCGCGAACAGCAGGGTTACTCCTCGACCGGCACGAACTTCACGCACACCGGGCGGCTCACCGCCGTCGTGCTCCCAGTTTCCTTCCCGGCGCCGGTCGCCGCGTCGATCTCCCACACGCCAACCTTGCCGCCGTCCTGACTCGCCACCAGCATCCACTTACCCGTCGGGTCCACGGCGAAGTTGCGTGGCGTCTTGATGTCGCCGGTCACGTGCCCGGCAGCGGACAGCTTGCGGTCGTCGTTCACCTTGAACACCGCCACGCTGTGGTGCCCGCGGTTGGAGACGTATACGAACTTGCCGCTCGGGTGGAGGACGCACTCGGCCGTGGAGTTCCCCTTCACCGGGTTCGGCAGGGTGGAGAGCGACTGCACCACGCGGTTCCCCTTCGACCACCCGAACTCGATGACGTTGACGGTGGAGTCGAGTTCGCCGCACACGTAGCCGAACTTGCCGTCCGGGGCGAGCGCGAAGTGCCGCGGGCCGGAGCCCGGCGGCGTCACCACGTCGCTGCCGCCGGCGGACAGGTTGAGCCCGCCCTTGTCCATGCCGTACGAGAGCACGAACACCTTGTCGGCGCCGAGGTCGGCGGTTAGGACGTATTCGCTGTTCGGGTAGAAGAACGTGCAGTGGGCGTGCGGCTCCTTCTGCCGACCGGCGTCCGGGCCGCTCCCCTTGTGCTGGACGAAGCCGTTGTGCCCGCCGCCCAGCCTCCCGTCCGGGTTGAGTTTGTAGACGGCCGTGCTCCCGCCGCCGTAGTTGGCGACCGCCAAGTGCTGTCCCTTCGGGTCCACGGACACGTGACACGGCCCCGAGCCGCCGCTCAGCGCCTCATTCAGTTTGGTCAGCTTGCCGGTCTTCCGGTCGAGCCCGAACGCGACGACCGGGCCGCCCTCCTTCCCGCCGCCCTCGCCTACCGCGTACAGGAATCGCCCGTTCGGGTGGACCGCCAGGAACGACGGGCTCCCCATCTCGAACGCCAACTCGGCCTCCGACAGCTTCCCCGTCTTGATGTCCATCTTCGCCCGGTAGATGCCCTTGCTGTCGCCGGCCTTGTTGCCGGTGTACGTGCCGAAGTACACCCAGTACGCGGTCGGGGCGGCCTCGTCGGCGGCGGGGGCGGGCTGCGGCGCGAGCGCGGCGAGGGCGAACAGGCCGGCGGCGACGGCGGCGCGACAGCGGGAGAGCGGCATGGGGTTTCCTCCGGTGCGTGCGGAATAGCAGTCCCCGGTCGGGGCCGGTTGATGATAATGACCCCGACCGGTACCGGGTACCGAATTCACCCCGAAAGGACCGCCCATGCGTCTCGCCGCGTGCTGCCTGGTCGCCGCCGCCGCCGCCCTCCCCGCGCCGGGGCAGAACCCGGGGTCGAACACCCCCGGCTCGCCGGACGCCGCGGGCTGGATCGACCTGATGAAGCCGGAGGCGTGGAAGAAGGTCGATCCGGGTTGGATCACGACCGACCGCGTGAGCCTCGACCCCGAGAAGGCGACGAAACTGAAGGCCGAGAAGGCCGCCGGCGGCACCATCTGGGTGAACGGCGACAAGGGCCGCCTCGCCGACCTGTACACGCGCGCCGGCTTCGGCGACTGCGACGTCCACGTCGAGTTCCTGATCGCCAAGAACAGCAACAGCGGGGTCAAGCTCCAGGGCGTGTACGAAATCCAGTTCATCGACCGCACCCCGCCGAAGGAGCCCACCGGCGACTCGATGGGCGGCATCTACCCGCGCGCCGACACGACGCCGAACTACCACCACATCGACAAGGGGATTGCCCCGAAGGCGACCGCCGGCCGCCCGGCCGGCGAGTGGAACACGCTCGACCTGACGTGGCGCGCGCCGCGGTTCGGCCCGGACGGCAAGAAGACGGCGAACGCGACCGTGGTCCGCGCCGTACTGAACGGGCAGGTGATTCACGAGAACCAGGAACTGCAAACGCCGACCGGGAACAACTACACGAAGGCCGAGACGCCGACCGGACCGCTGATGCTCCAGGCGGACCACGGCCCGGTGGCGTTCCGGGCGGTGCGGATTCGTTCCGCCGGGGCGGCGAAATGACTAAGAATCAATGACCCACCAATGACCAAGGACGGAGTGCGGTTCTTCCCTTGGTTAGTGGTGGGTCATTGGTAATTGGTCATTCCGCACCGGCCGGCGAGCTTGACCGTAGAACCAGGTAGCCTAGCCTGTCCTCCCCACGCCGCGAGAGGTTGCCGTGAAGTTGACCGCCCCGCCGCCGACCCCGCCGGAGCCGCCGACCCCCGGTGACCCGCCCGGCGCCGAGGCGCCGCCGGGGCCGGACGCCGCCCCGCCCGAGTTGCCGCCGCTCCCCCCGCCGCCGCCGGTCGCGGCCAAGCCGGCGACGTGGCCGCAGTGGTACTCCGGGGCCGACACGCTGCTCGTGGCATTGGCGGTGGCGCTGGCGTTTCTCGTCGCGTCGTTCGCCGCTCGCAACTCGGACCTGTGGCTCCACCTGGCCGCCGGGCGGATGCTCACCACCGGCGACTACACACCCGGCACCGACCCGTTCAGCTACACCGCCGCCGACCGGCCGTGGGTCAACCACTCCTGGCTGTTCGACCTCGGCGCCTACGTCCTGTACCGCGGCGACGGGTTCGCCCTCGTCTTCGCCAAGGCGCTGGCCGTGGCCGTGGCCGTCGGGCTGCTCGTCGGGATCCGCCGGGCGCCGCACTCGCTGTGGCCGTGGGCCGTCGTCGCCGCGGTCGCCGCGGTCGCCGCGGGGCCGCGGCTCACGCTCACGCCGCTGACCGCGTCGTTCTTCTTCCTGGCGGTCACGCTGTTCCTGATCTTTCGCGTGCCGAGCCCGCCGGGGTCGTGGCGGCTGCCGATCGGCATCGGCGTCACCTTCTGGTTCTGGGCCAATTTCGACGCCTGGTTCTTCGTCGGCCCGCTGGCGCTGCTGCTGCTCCTGGTCGGCGAACTGGTCCGCACGAAGGCGTTCAACGCCGACGGCCCGGCGACACTGCCGGACGACCCGCTCGGCCCGCTGCCGGACGCGCCGACGCTGGCGAAGGCGCTCGGCGTCGGCGTGCTGGCGTGCATGCTGAACCCGCACCACGTCCGCGTCTGGGACTTGCCGTACGAACTCGTCGGCGGCCCCGGCACCGAAGACCCGTACCTCCGCCGGCTCCTCCTGGCCCCGATGACCGGCGAGTACTGGGACAACCCCGCGCTCGGCTACAACGGCAACGGCCTGGCACTGGCCGTGCTCCTGTTCGGCGGGCTGTACGCCGTCGCCCTCACCGGCATTGTCGCCCGACTGGCGGGGAAGCCGTGGGACGTGGAGCCGCTGCCGCTGCCGCACGCACTCCTCTGGTTTGGGATGGCGGCGCTGGCGCTCAAGAGCATCTTCGCCGTGCCCTTCCTCGCCGCCGTCAGCATCCCGCTCCTGGCCAGCCGGCTGAACGAATTCTCGGCCCGCGTCCAACTCGGCTCCGAGGACGACACCGGCACCCGCATGGCGCTGGCGCTCTCGACCGTCGGCCGCGTCGCGTCGGTGGTCGTGCTGGTGGCGCTCGGCGCGTGTGCCTGGCCCGGGTGGCTCCACCCGCAGTCGTCGAACCCGGCGACGGCGCGGCGCGTGGGGTGGGAGGTGGTGCCCGACCCGGCGCTGGCCCGCGCCGCGGCCCAGGTCGGGAAGTGGCGCGCCGACGGCCGCCTCGGTCCGGACGACCGCGGGTTCGTGGCCGCGCTCGACCTGTCGAACTACCTAGCCTGGTACGCCCCCGGCGAGCGGGTCTACGCGAACGGCCGCTACAACCACCACCGCGCCGAGTGGCCGGCGCTCGTCAAGGCCCGGCAGGGGCTCGGCGTCACCCGCGCGGCCGAGGGCGTGGGCTTCAAGGACGCCGTCGCCGTGTTCGACGACGCGAAGGTGAGCTACGTGTCCGTGTCGGCGTCGGCCGCGGACACGCCGCTGTCCCGGCTGCTGACCAAGGTGGCGAGCCATCAGTTGTGGGCGAACGAGGCCCGCTGCGCGGCGTGGTACCTCGACGGGCGCAGTACCGTGTGCGGGTGGCGGGCCGGCGCCGGGGCCGCGTCGTTCGACCGCCTCCGCGTCGACCCGGCGGCGCTGGCGTTCGGCCCCGACGCCGAGAAACTGCCGCCGGGGCTGGTCGCGCCGGTGCCGCCGCCGCGGTCGAGGGAGACGGACTTTACCCACCCCGTCCGCCCCACCCCGCCGGCCGCCGAGGAGGCGCTGGCGTGGCTCGAATACAAGGAAATCATGATGGCGTCGCGGTTCGCCCCGGCGTTCCAGGCGGCTGTGCTGATGGGCCGCATCTCGCCGCTCGGCTTCGACCCGCCGCTCGGCGCGAACATGTTCCAGATGGTGATGGAGAACCAGTACGCGCAGGGGAACTCGCGGTCGATTCAGCCGGCCGACGGGAGCCTGCGGGCGGTGCCGATCCTCGCCCTGAAGGCGGCCCGCAAGGCGATCGCCGACAACCCCGACCACCCCGACGGGTACAGCGCGCTGGCGAAGGCGCTGGGCGACCCCGAGCTGCCGATCAACGACAGCGAGCGTGCCGTCGGCGTGGTGTGCGCCCTCCGGCAGTGCCTGTCGCGGTTGCCCCCGCCGGAGGAGGTCGAGCCGGGGGTGACCACCACCGAGGGGTGGTCCGTGGCCCGGCAGTTGGCCGCGATCTATTCCGGCAACCCGCAGCGGACCGGCGGCATCCCCGGCCTGCCGGTGGACCTGCCCGGCCTCAGCGACCTGGCCGCACAGTCCGTGCAGACGCAGGGCGGGCAGGTCGTGAAGGTGCCGTACCATTACCCGATCGACCTGGCCCACGAAGCCGTGATCCTGGCCGGCCGGTACGCCGACCGCGAGGTGCAGGCCCGGCCCGAGGACAAGGATGGCCGCGAGCGCCGGGAGCAAATTCTCAAGGGGCTGAAGGCCCAGGCCGACCGCCTCCAGGCCGCGCGGCAGAAGGCGACCGACGACTTCCGCCGGCTGAGCGAGTTGGAGCCGACGGTGAAGAAGAAGTTCGACGCGGCGGTCGGGCTGCGGCTCACCGGCGCGGCGATCCAGATGGTGAAGGACCTGTCGGAGGGGGAGGCCCAGGCGGCGTTCGGCGCGGACCTGGGGCGGTACTACCTCCAGGTCGTCGGCCTGGAGCTGGCCGTCGGCCGCGTCGAGGACGCGGCGGCCGACCTGGAGGGGTTGCGGGGGGCGTTCGACCAGCAGGCCGCCGCCCAGCCGCCGGTGCCGGGGGCGCAGGCGAACCGCCACTACCTCCGGCTGGTGGACAGTCAGCTGCTCGTGGTGAGCGGCAACTACGACGGCGCCGGACGGATGCTGGAGGAGACGGAAGGGAAGGTGGCGCTGTTGCCGCCGGCGCCGCCGCCCGCCGACGCCCTACCGTTCGGCTGGCCCGCGGCGCCGGTGGTGCCGTCGCTCAACACCACGACCGAGCTCGGGCGGTTCTACCAGCAGCGGGTCGGGATGTACCTGCAGGTGCGGCAGAACGTCCTGGCCCAGTCGGACCAGCAGGCGGCGTTCTTCTTCCGCCGCGGCTACCTGGCGCTACTGGAGGGCGACGTCGAGGGGGCCCGCCTTCGGTTCGCGGCGTCGCGCCGGCCGGCGATCCCCACGTGGGAGATTCCCGAGCTGGTGCCGCCGGTGACGCCCGTGTACCTGAAGATGATCGACACCGCTGCGGCGAAGAAGTGACGAAGGTTCGCCGCTCGCGGCGTGGCACCGCGGTGCCACGCCGCGAGCGGGGGGCTACTTGATCCGCCCCGCGAACGTCGCCAGACCCGTCGCGTACTCAGCCACCCACTCGCGCCGCGGCTCCACCCGGCCGCGAAACTTCACCATCGTCGCTACCGCGTCCGCGACGGTGAACGGCGCCGCCTCGCCGACCGCCGCCCGCAGGCTCGTCTCGTACCCGGCCAGCGCCGCCACCGCCGCCCCCAGCGCCGGCCCCTCCGACGACACCAGCAACTCCAGCGGCTTGTTCAGCACGCTGGCGAGAATCTCCACCATCAGCGGCGACCTCGCGATGCCGCCGCTGACGGTCACGCGGGTGATGGTCTGCCCGGCCGCCTCGTGTTCCCGAACGCCGAGCGCGATCAGGTAGGCGATGGCCTCGAACGCCGCCCGCAGTTTCAGTCCGGCGTCGTCGGGTTGCTTCGGGAACCACTCGACGCGCGGCGCCGGCACGCCGACCGACGGCTCGCTCAGCACGAACGGCAGCACCGCGACGCCGCCGCACCCCGCGGGTACGGCCGCGGCCGCGGCTTCGAGCGTCGGCCAGTCGGGGTTCGCGCCGACCACGCGGTCGAGGAACTGCGCGCCGTTCGAGTAGCAGCGCATCCACAGGTACGGCCCCCAGTTCAGCTTCATCGCGTCGAGCGACCCGCCGCCCGGCAGCGCCGCCGACGACGAGTTGACGACGGCCGAGTTGCCCAGGATGACGGCGACGTGGCCGGCGTCCGTCGCCCCGCCGCCGACGAGCCCGGCGGCCTGGTCGTCCAGCGTGGGGAAGACGAACGGCCGCACGTCGAGCGGCAGCTTGGCGTCGAGCGCGACGTGCTCCGCGAGCGGGCCGACGGCCTCGTTCATGTCGATGATCTGCGGGAGGCTGTCCCACGCGAGGTCGCGGTACTCCGCGCTGGCGAGGGCGTTCAGCATCTCGCGGCGCCACTGGTTCGTGCGCAGGTCCATGATGCCCGTCGACGCGGCGCTCGACACGCTCGTGACGCCGAAGCGGCCGGTGAGGTACGCCGCGGCGAGCGGCCCGTGGCCGAGCGTCCAGCGCGTCCGCTTCCAGTCGGCGGGCGGAAGCGTGGCCTCGTCCTTCACGAAATGGCTGAGCGAGTAGCGGACCGCCCACGGGCCGCCGGTGAGGTCGCGCGGCACGTCCGGGCCGCCGAGGCGGGCCAGACCGTCGGCGTGGTACCGGGCGAGCGTCTGGTCGTTCCAGCAGATAGCGCGGCGCACCTGGTTGCCGTCGGCGTCCACGCGGCCGGCGCTGTGGTGCGTCGCCGAGATGCCGCCGACTAGCCAGTCGTTGACGCGGCCGAGTTCCTTCAGCCGCGCGGCGAGGGCGCGGGTGCTCGCGCGCGCCTGGCCTTCGAGCGTCATCAGGTTCAACTCGGAGACGCCGCCCTCGGTCCACAGGTCGGTCGGGAAGCGACTCTCGGCGACGACGTTGCCGGCGAGGTCGAAGGCGAGCGCCTTCACGGCCCCGGTGCTGAAGTCCCACCCGGACACGAGGGCGGACGCGGGGACGCGGCGGAGCGGTTCGGGCATGGGAGAGCGGGGGTTCGAGTTCGGCGGTCGCAGTTCAGAGTATAAAGCCGGGATGACGAACGGCCTGATGCTGTGCGACGACCTGATCTTCTTCAGCCGCGTGGCCGCGACCGCCCGCGCCGCCGGCCTGGCCGTGAAGCAGGCCCGTACGGCCGGCGCGCTGCTGGTGCTCGCGCGACAGGAGCCTCCCGGGGGCGTGATCCTCGATTTGCACGCCGACGGGCTCGACGTGCCGGCGCTCCTGGCGGGGTTGCGCGAGGCGTGCCCGGTGATGCCGACGACGGTGGCGTTCGGGTCGCACGTCGAGGCGGAGACGCTGCGCGCGGCGCGCGAGGCGGGGTGTACCCGGGTTCTGCCGCGGAGCAAGTTCGTGCAGGAACTGGAGACGGAGTTGGGGAAGTGGTTGACGCCCGAATCACCCGGTGACTGACGCCCCCGCTCGCCTACAGGTCCGGCTCCCCCTCGCGCCCGTCCGGCACCAGCACCCCGCGGAGCCGCCGCAGCGCCCGCAGGTAGCGCATCGACGCCGCCGCCTCCGTCAGGCCGAGCGCGTGCGCCACCTCCTGGTTCGACAGCCCCTCGGTGTGCCGCATCAACACCACCTCGCGGTCGTCGTCGCCCAGCTGGTCCACGGCCGCCTCCAGCCGCCGCCGCAGTTCGTGGGCGATCGCCTCGGAAGTCGGCGTCCGTTCGGTGTCGATGAGTTGAGCCACCAAGGAGGCGCTGCTCTCCTCGGCCCACGCCGGCCGGGCGATCGGTTGCTCGCGGTCCACGCTGCGGCGCTGGGCCAGGCGGTGGCGGCGGTGCGTGTCGATGATGCGGTCTTGCGCCAGGTGCCGCAGCCACAGGTGGAACGGCATGTCCGGCTTCTTCAGGTACTCCGTCAGCCGCTGGTTCGCCTCGATGAGTACGTCCTGGACGATGTCGGAGGCGTCCACGCGGCGCGCCACCGCGGGGTCGAGCCGCAGGCCGATGACGCGCCGCAGCGGCTCGCGGAACTCGCCGAGGAGCCGGTCCACCGCGGCCGGGTCGCCGGCGCGGGCGTCGTCGAGGAGGCGGTCGGTCGAGTCGCGGTTCGGCCACATGCCCAAATTGTACGAACGCCCGGACGGTACAATGCCGCCGGGCCGCGGGCGAATCACCACCCGCGAACCGCCGCGCTGCCGGGCGCGTCCGGTTCCTATTCCCCTCGGATCGCCCACAACTCGGAGCCCGTCATGTCCGACGCCCGCGTCACCGTGCTTCCCTCGCGCCCGGCCGTCCGCGCCGACGGCGCCTGCACGCTCGACCTGCTCGTGACGATCACCCCACCCGCCGCCGCCCCCGCGACCGACCGCCCGCGGCTGAACCTCGGCCTCGTCCTCGACCGCTCCGGGTCGATGGGCGAGGCCCGTAAACTGGCGTTCGCCAAGCAGGCGGCCGTGTTCGCCGTCCACGAGCTGGCCGACGGCGACCGTGTCAGCGTCACCATCTTCGACGACCGCGTCGAGACGATCGTGCCGAACGGTCTGCCGGACAAGACCCGCGTCGCCGGGCTGATCGAGGCGGTGGCGCCGCGCGGCAGTACGGCCCTGTTCGGTGGGTGGGCGGAGGGCGCGGCGCAGGTGAAGGGCGGCCTCGTCGCCGGCGGGCTGAACCGCGTGCTGCTCCTCTCGGACGGCCTGGCCAACGTCGGCGAGAGCCGGCCGGACGTGATCGCCACCGAGGTCCACAGAGCGGCGACCGCCGGGGTCAGCACGTCGGCGGTCGGCCTCGGCGCGGACTACAACGAGGACCTTCTCGAGGCGATGGCCCGGAGCGGCGACGGCAATTACTACTACGTCGAGAGCCCGGCCCAGCTGCCGGGGCTGTTCGCGGCCGAGCTCCGCGGCCTGAGCGCGACCGTCGGGACCGACGCGACGTTCGTCGTTGAGTCGGCCCCCGGCGTGGTGTTCAGCGAGGTGCTGAACGAACTCGACACCACGCCCGACGGCCGCTACCGGCTGCCGAACCTGATCGGCGGGATGCCGACGAGCGTGGTCGTGCGGGTGACGGTGCCGGGCGGGGAAGGGGAGGTGCCGGTGGCCCGGTTCCGCGTCGAGTGGACGCCGGCGAACGGCGACGGGAAGCGCGTCGCGGTGGCGGGGCTGACGCTGCCCGCGGTGCCGTCGGCGGTGTGGGACGCGCTCCCGGAGAACCCCGAGGTCAAGGAGCAGGCGGCGCTACTGGTGGCGGCGCGGGCGAAGAAGGCGGCGACGCGGGCGTCGGCGGCGGGCGACAAGGCCGGGTCGGCGGCGTTCCTGCTGGAGGCCCGCGCGGTCACCTCGTCCGTCCCGCTCACCCCGGGGACCGCCGCCGAGCTCGCGGCGCTCGACCAGCTCGACGCGCTGCTGGTGGACGACGAGGTGAAGTTCCGCAAGCAGGCGAAGTTCGAGTCGCACCAGCGGCACCGCGGGAAGCCGTACCGCCCGGACGAGGAG
Source organism: Gemmataceae bacterium (assembly GCA_046350095.1). Lineage (GTDB taxonomy): Bacteria > Planctomycetota > Planctomycetia > Gemmatales > Gemmataceae > Urbifossiella. The sequence continues at coordinate 1,895,358 of JAXMBA010000002.1, read as the reverse complement.
AAGTGACGCCGCCGCTCGCGGCGTCACTTCGTCGTGAACAACTTGGGCGTCGCCCCGACGACCTGCTCGACGGCCTTGTCGGTGAGTTCGCCCTTGCGGAAGGCGAAGTTGGCGACCACCTGCGTCTTTACGAACAGCATCACGGTCACGTCGGCGTCGGGGTTCAGGCGGTACGCCGGCGGGCCGTCCGGCCCCTCGAACGCCCCCACCGGCACGCCCTTGAGCCCCTGCTTCTGCGACCACGCGGCCAGGCCGTCGAGGTCGGCGGTCGGCGTCACCTGCGTCATCCACACCTTGTAGCCGGTGGCGTCCTTTCCGGCGCCGGCGGCGTCGAGCTTCGTCAGCAGCTTGCCGAGCGGGTCGGACAGCGACCGGGCGAACACGACCGCGGCGGGCTTGCCGCCCTCGTGTTGCTCGCAGACGTAACACGTCGGCTGGCCGCGCTGCGGCCCGGTGGCGACGAGAAAGCTGTACGGCCCGGGCCGCTTCCCGACCGGGATCCCGGACTGCACCGGGTCGGCGGCGACGGCCACGGAGGCGAACAGGAGGGCGGCGAACGCGATGCGGGTCATGGGGTGGGTCTGCTCCGGGTAGTCGGCAGCGGGTGGGTGTTCTGGCCACCGGTAGGGGTTACTCCCGCCCCGCGGCCATCGTACTCAGGCGGGTCGCCTTGGAGGCGAGGACGTTCTTGAGCCGTTGGAAGTCGTCGGGGTCGGCGCGGCTCCACAGCCGCTGCGCCAGCGCCAGGAAGCGATCCGCTTCCGCGGCGCGACCCAGGCGGTCGCACACGGCCCACATGCCCAGCGCCCCGCGGACGCTGCCACTGTCGTGGGCCAGGGCCTCCAGGAACGCTTCTTCCGCCTGGACCGCGTCCCCGGCCTCCAGCGCCCCCACGCCCCACGCCTCCATGTACACCGCCCCGTTGCCCCAGGAGTGGTGGTTGTAGTCGTTCTTGGTCGCGTCCACGGCCTTCTTCAGCAGCTTCAGCCCGGCCTCGCCCTGGCCGCTTTGGCACAGGTGGCGACCCTGCACCTCCCAGAGCTTCACGTCGCCGCGGTTGCCGCCCTTCTTCAACATACCTCCGCTCGGCGATTGCTTTAGCGCGTCCACCTCGGCGCCGGCCCGCTCCGTCTCACCCTTCTCCAGGTACAGCAGGGCCGCGTAGTACGACCCGTCGGCCTTGTTCCCCTTGCGGAACTGCTCGACCAGCTTCGTCGCCCCGTCCCAGTCGCCCTCGGCGAGTGCCATGCGGAACCACTCGGGGCGGAAACTGTACTTGTAGCCCTCGGCTTCCTTCTTCAGCCTGTCCGCCTCGTAGAACCGGCCGTCGTGGACGAGGCTGCGTGTCAGCGTCTCCATGTGGTGGTTGAACTGGTGGTCCTCGCCGGGCGTCACGCTCTGGAGGGCGTGGTAGTCCTTCTGCAACTCGACGGCCCGCGAGCTCCAGTCGGTGGTCGGCCCCCACTTGCCGATCCGCATGGCGAGGTGTGCCTGCATGTGCAGCGCGTGCGGGATGCCGGGCGAGGAGCGGATGTAGCCTTCCGCGTACGGCCAGCCGAGGGCAGGCCGCTTGATGTTCTCGTAGAAGTGAACCAGCTCGTGGTTCGCCCCGGGGTTGTCCGGGTTGACGCGGAGCAGAGCCTTGTAGAACGGCGCCTTCCCGTTCACGCCCTCGGCCAATTGCGCCCGCCAGAACCAACCTTCCTGGTCGTCGTCGTGGAGCGTCAGGAGTTCGTCGAGCGTAGCGGCGGCCTTCTTGTTACGGGCGTCGGCGGGGGTGTCGGGCCACATCCCCTTTTCCTGCAACCGGGCCTGCACGAGCAGCCGTTCGCGGTGGGTCGCCTTCGGGGCCAGTTGCTTGGCCTTCTCCAGGGCGTACTCGGCGGCGTTGCGGCCGACGCGGTCCGGCAGCTTGACGTGGGCCGGGCCGCCGAGCGCCGCGATGTAAGGTAGCGGGCTCGGCGCGGTACCGGTGCGGCCCCACTTCTCTAGCGACCGCGACAGCATCAGCCAGGCGTAAGCACACTCGGGGTCGTGCTTCAGCGCCGTCTCGAACCCGCGGACGGCCTCGATCCAGACGTAGGAGTAGTACATGCCGAGCGCCTGATCCACGAACGCCTGGCACTGCGGGTTTGTGGTGCCGACCGGGTAGCGGTAGGTGCACGCGTTCGGCATCGGCACCGCCGGCGCGAGGCCGGACAGCGGCATCTTGTCGGCCTTCGCGGCCGGGCTGGCAGGTGTCGGGGCGGCCTTCGGCCGCGGGGCAGGGAGCGCGTCCTGGGCGGGGGACGCGGCAACACAAAGGACCAGCGCGAGGGCGCAACCGGACAGGCGGAACATGGCGGGACGGCCCCGGGGGCGGGAGGGATGGAGAAAGTTTACCCGACTGGTGACGATTTCGGAAGGGGCGCGTCGCGGAAATGACGAATGACGGTATCCGTCACTCGTCATTCGTCTTTCGTGCAATGCCCAGCGCCGCGATGCGGCGCAGCAAAGCCGCGCGCGAGAGCCCCAGCAACTCGGCCGCCTTCGCCGCGTTGCCGAGGGTGCGGGCCAGCGCCCGCTCGACGAAGCGCTTCTCCAGCGCCGCCAGCGCGGGCTCCAGCGTCAGCGGCGGCTCCGCGGGCGGCTTCTCCAGCCCCGCACGCACTCGCAACTCCCAGGGCAGCGACTCGCGCGTCAGCGGCCCACCCACACCCGCGATCACACCGGCCAGTTCGCGCACGTTCCCCGGCCACGGCTGTGCCGCCAGCACCGAGAGAGTCGCGTCGTCGAAGTCGGGCGGGGCGCCGAGCGCGTCCAGCACTCGTGACGTGATCTGCGGCAACTCCGCGGTCCGCGCACGCAGTGGCGGGATCGTGAGCTCCAGTACCGACAGGTGTGCGTGGAACTCGGGCAGCAGCCGCCCCGCATCCACGTCGGCGGCCGCGCTCCGGGTGGAACCGCAGATCAGGCGCGGGGCGTCGGGGCGGTCGTCGGTGAAGAGATCGACGAGCTGCTGCTGCACGTCGCGGGACAGGGCCGCGGGGTCGGCCAGGTACACGGTACCGACGCGGTCCGTTCCCGCGAGGCCGCCGTGGCCCCAGAACAGGCTCTCGACCAGGTACGGCTGCAACTCGCCGCCGCCGACGCGGACGAACATCCGCTCCCGGGCCGCGCCGCTGTGGTGGATCGCCCGCGCCGCCGTCTGCTTTCCCGAGCCGGGTTCGCCGACGAGCCACACCGGGGCCGACGTTTGCCCCGCGAGCCGCAACTGGGCTGCGAGCCGTGGCGGGAAGAGGTCGGGCGTAAATGCAGCGGCGTGGGCCTCGCGCACTGCCGCGACCGCCGCGGGGATGACTCGCTCGGCCGCCCGCACCGGCGTGCCGACAACACGGACGGTGCCGACGATGCCGTGCAGCCCGTCGGCCGCGGTGAGCGGCACGAACGACACGTCCCACCACGGCGGCCCGGTACGGTTCGGCGGCGCGGCATGGCGACTAGTGTCGGCGCGGCCGGCGAGGGCTTCGGGGGTGGGGGCCAGCGCCGCAGCGAGGGGTGAACTGTGGCGGCGGGCCGAGCAAACGAGGCCGAGCGACTCGGCGAGGGTGGAGCCGGCGAGGCGCTCCCATGCCGGGTTGGCGTACCGGAGCCGGCGGTTGCGGCCGAGAACGAAGACAGGCGTCGTGCTGCCGTGGAAGAACGCCCGCCAGCCGAACCCGGCGGCGCCCCTGGGTCGGCCCTTCCGCGGCTGGTCGGCCACCGGGTCACTCCGTCAGCGCTTCGACCAGATGACGAACCACACGGCTTGCGCCGCCAGAATGACGACGAGTGCGAGCGGGTACCACTTCCCCGGCAGGTTCGCGGCGACGGCCTCGGGCGTGTCCGGCCCGGGCGGCCGCCGTCGTTCGCGGAACCACATGCCGAGGAGCGCCAGCCCGAGCAAAGCCACCGGCACGCCGTACCAGACTAGCCCCTCGACCTCGGGGGCGACGGCGAGGAGCAGGAACCCCATCCCGGTGGAGAGGAGCCCGCAAAGTAGTACGGGGCCGCTGAAGCGCGTCACACCGCCTCCGCGAGCGGCTTGTGCTCGCCGGTGTCGTCCGACAGGCCGGTCGCGGTCGGCGCCTCCGACTCAGGCGGGGCGGGTTCGCCGAGCAGCGTCCGCAACAGGGCCGAGCCGCGGTGCGTGGCGGCGATCAACTTCTCGACGCGCGCGGCCGCTGACGGCGGCAGGCCGGGTGTGCGGGCCACGAGCTCGGCCTGTGCCATAATCTCGTTCAACACGTTGCGGAAGTCGTGGCCGGCGGTCCGTTCCGCCCGCGGGGCCGGCGGCGCCTCCACGCGGTTCGGCGACCGCAGTGCCGACTCGGCCGCGGTCATGCGGGCGACCACGACGTCCGCGGCGGCGCGGGCCGCGCGGCGCTCGGCTTCGGTCCACGCCCGCGGCGGGCCGACGTGCTCGTGGCACAACACGCCGACGAGCCGGTCGTCGCGCATGAGCGGGGCGTCGAGGACGGACGTGATGCCGTTCGGGGCGAGGTAGGCGTCGCCGAGTTCGGCGGTGCGCGGGTCGGTGCGGGCTTCCGGGGCGGCCAGGAGCGGGGCCATCGCCACCGCCCGGACGTATTCCGACGGCACCGCCAGCGGCACGCACGCGCCCTTCGAGTGCCGCCGCTTGGACCGCTCGAACAAGCTGACGCACCGCAGCGCCCGGTCGTCGTTGACGAACAGCCAGACGCCGACGCGCTCGACCCGGACGGCGTCGGCCGCGGCCTCGCAGATGCGACGGAACACCTCGGGCAGCGGCGCGTCCGGCGCGAGCGCGAAGCCGGCGGTGTCGTTGTTCGGTGTGTCCGGAGCCGTCGTCACGTCAGCCTCGGCCGTGCGACATGAGCGGGGGACGAGGAGAGCCATCACCAGTGTACACCGCCCCGGCAGCCGGTGGGTACCGGAATCCTTCGGTGCGTTGCACCCAGGTCGCGGCGGGGTGGGATCACTGTAGCGGTCGGCGGGGTCGCGGGAAGTCCACGTCGCCCCTTGCGGGTTCGCGCCGGCCGACGCGAGGCCGCAAGCGGCCTCCTCGCTCACCCGGCAAGCTCTGACGTGGTGAGCGTGATCCGCACCACCTGCGGCCGACAGCGGAACCGCAGCGGTTCCTTGCCGCTCAGGCCGCGACCGACCACCAGTACGGTCCGGCCAACCTCAAACACGCCCGCGTCGAACCGCCGGCCGTACACGCTCGGAACGAAAATCGATCCCACCACCGGCAGCCGAATCTGTCCGCCGTGGACGTGACCGCACAGCATCAGCCGCACCCCGTTCGCGCCGCCCCAGTACACGTTGTCCGGCGTGTGGCTCAGGCACCAGCGGAACAGCCCGGCCGGTGCCGCACTCAGGTTCGGCGGCGGGCCGAACCACGGCCCCTCGTGGCCGACCAGCACCGTCGGCACGCCGCGGACCGTCACCTCGCGCCAGCGGTTGCTCACGACCGTGTAGCCCGCCGCCTCCAACTCCTCGCGCAGCGTCTCCGGCCGGTGGTGGTCGTCGTGGTTGCCGAGGATGGCGAACTTCCCTTCGGTTGCGGTCAACCCGCCGAGCAATGGGCCGATCCAGCCGTGGTGCGTGTCCGTGTCCACGTAGTCGCCGCCGAGGCAAACCACGTCCGGCGTCGGCCACCGGGCTCGCACTTCGGCCAGCACCCGCTCGAAGAACGCCCGGCTCGGCGTGCCGTGGAAGTGGAGGTCGCTCAGGAGCAGGACCGTCAGCCCCTCCCACGCCGGCGGCAGGTCCGGGACGGCGAGCGTCCAGTCGGTGAAGTCCACGCAGAACACGTCGTTCAGCGGCAGCGTCGCCACGCGCCGCCACTTGCCGTCGCCGACTACGGCCGGCCCCAGCTCGGCCCGCACGTCGAGGCTGTGCGTCGTCTCCGACACCAGTGCCCCCGGCCGCGCCCGGAGCAGGCGGACCAGCGTGATGACGGGGAAGACGACGCCGCCGAACACGAGGCAGACGCCGTAGTACGCCACGACCACGTTGAATGCCGGGCCGAGTGCCTCGGTCGTGGCCAGGTTCAGCAGCGGAAACGCCAGGATGACGGCGCCCGTGACCAGCCGCAGCGGCTTGAGGAAAGACTTGGGGAACGGGCAGCCGTAAGCGACGTTCAGCAGCGCGGTTAGGACGCAGGTATGGCCCACCCACGCCGCCAGAAACGCCGCCCAGAGTAGAACTACCGTTCCCATCGGGGCAGGATATGGGGTGCCCATAAGCCTGCGGCGCGGTTCCGCCCGAAAAATCGGCGCAAGAACTTCCGACGACACGCGAATCCTCCCCATATGCCGGCCGGGGTGGTCCCCCGGCCCACATCCGGGAGGCGCTGATGATCAAGAAGCTCATCCTGATGGCCGTCGTCGGCGGGGTCGCCGTCGCCGCCCTGAAGGGGACCCGCGTCGGGTCGTTCGTCCGCAACGAAATCCGCTCCGTCCGCGAGGCCGCCGAGGAGCAGATCCCGCCGGAGCGCGAGATCGCACGCCTCCGCGCCGAGGTCCGCAACCTCGACGGGGATCACGTCAAGGTCGTCAAGCAGCTGGCCCGCGTCATGGCCGAGCAAGTGGAGACCCGGGAGCGCGTCGCCGCCCTCACGAAGCGGAAGGGCGAGGTCGCCGAGGTGATGCGGGCCCGCGAGGTGGCCGTCCGCGCCGCCGAGGAGAAGGCCAAGGCCGGCGAGGTGAACGTGTCCGTGTCGATCGGCGACCAGAGCTACTCGCTCGCCGCCGGCCGCACCCGCCTAAAGGACGCCGTGGCCACCTACGTGGACGTGGACCAGAGCCTGACCCGCACGAAGGCCAAGCTGGAGTCGCAGAACCGGATCGTCGAGCAACTGGAGCGGCAGCGGGCCGCGTTTGGCCGGCTGAAGGCCGACCTGGACGCCGCCATCGACGAGCTGGAGGAGCAGGTTCACGCCCTGAACCTGCAGCAGATGGAAAGCCGCTACCAGACCGACGGCACCCGGGCGGCGCAGATCAAGGAGTCGATCGCCGCGGCCCGGAAGCGGCTGCAGGAGAAGCGGATCGAGCTGAACCTGCTCCAGTCCGACGGCCGCCCGGCGGGCGCCGGCGAGACGGTGGACGAGATCATGGCCCCGGTGACGAGCCCGCGGCCGGCCGCCCCGGCCGTGCCGGCGGCCCAGACCGACTGAGCCGAGTCGCCGTCGGCTCCCACGCGACGCCCCGGGTGTTCCCCCGGGGCGTCGCTCGTTTCGCGGGCGGAGTTGCTACAACGAGCGGGTCGGCTTCCCTACTCACCCGAGGTGCGGCGATGCGAAAGGTCACGGCCGGGCTGGCGGTCGCGTTCCTGGTTCTGGCGGTCGGCGGCACGACCGTCGGGCAGGACGCCAAGAAGGCCGATGCCAAGCTCCTCGTCGGCAAGTGGACGCCGGACGACGACGCCAAGCGGGACAAGATGTTCATCGAGTTCACCAAGGACGGCAAGCTGACCATCGCCATCAGCTTCAACGGCAAGGAGCTGAAACTGGACGGCACCTACAAGCTGGACGGCGACAAGCTGGCCATCAAGATGGCGTTCATGGGCGAGGAGAAGAGCGAAGTGATGACGGTCGACACGCTCAACGCCAAGACGCTGGTGACGACCGACGAGAAGGGGAAGAAGGACACGCTCCTCCGCGTCGCGGCCAAGAGCGAGAAGAAGGACTGACGACACCACGGGAGCGAGTCATGCGCACGGCTCTTGTCGGCACGGTGACGGCGGTCCTTGTGGCTGTGGTCGGCGGGATCGCCGACGGGCGACAGCCCGAGCGGATCGACGCCAAGCTCCTCGTCGGCAAGTGGGTCTTCGAGAACGAACTGGATCGCGCCGAGAGACTGATCGAGTATTACGAGTTCACGAAGGACGGCAAGGTCGTTCTGGGCTTCGACGACTTCGGTAAGGGAAAGAAGACGGCGGAGGGCAACTACAAGCTGGACGGGAACAAGCTGTCGATGACGCTGAAGATTTCCGGCAAGGAGAGGCGCGAGGCCCTCACGGTGAACTCGCTCACCGCGTCCAGGCTCGTGATGACTGGGGTCGCGAGGAAAGACGTGCTGACCCGCGTCGAGGGCAAGTCCCGCAAGAATGACTGACGAAAACGAAGCAGCCCGGGGACGGCCGTCCCCGGGCTGCTTCGTTCCCCGGCTCACACCAGGTCGCTGCTCTCCTTCGCGGCCCACTCGCGGAGCTGCTTCATCCCGCGGACGTTGATCTGCCGCACCCGCTCCTTCGTGATGCCGAAGTGCTGGCCGATCTGCTCGAGCGTCATCTCCCGGCTGCCGTCGAGCCCCACCCGCATCCGGATCACCTCGCGCGTCCGCGGGTCGAGGTGGTCCAGCAGCTTGCTCACCTTCGCCTTCGCGGCGTCGGCCACGGCGAGCACCTCCTGCTCGTCCGTCCGCACGTCGGCCTTCGCCTCGAACACCTCCTCGTGGCCCGTCATGTAGCGCTGCTTGTGGGTCTTCTCGTCCGGGATGCTCCGGGCGAAGTTCTTGATGATGGCCCACGTCGCGTACGTGCTGAACTTGTTGCCGCGGCTGTAGTCGAACTTCTCGACGGCCCGCATCAGCGACAGGTTGCCGTCGCTCACCAGGTCGTCGATGTTCTCGGTGCCGTTCGCCAGGTGCTTCTTGGCGTTGTTGTACACCAGCCGCTGGTTGCAGTTGATGAGGATGTCGCGGACCGCCTTAACGCCCTCACGCAGCTGCTCGGCCTGCCGCAACTCGCTGACGCGCGCCCGGGCCGGGTCCACGGCCTCGCCGAGCTTGCGGAGCTTGTGCTTCAGGTAGTTCATCTTCCGGAACAGGTGCTGCTCCTGGTCCTTCGTCAGCAGCGGCCACTCGTACAGGTGGGCCATCTGAGGCGGCACGTCCTTCGGCGGCCGCATGGACATGAGCTTCGCGTCGAACTCGGCCTTCCCGGGCATCTCGGCGAGGAACTCGGCGTCGCGGCCCTCGTCGGCGAACTCGGGGCTGTCGATGTAATCCACGGGGCGGGCGATGAGTTCGCGCGCCCGGACTTCGTTCACCACCCGGTACATGGACGACCGGGTGCGGCCGAAGCGGGTGGCAAGGGTAGTCACGGTATCACCTGTGTGGTTGGCTGTCTCTCGGGTCAGGTCCATCTGGCGCTTCGCTTGGTAGATCGCGTCCTTGTCCGTATTGGTCAGCCGGCCGGCGGCCGGGTACAGGGCGTGCGCCGGGTGGGCGCGGTCGTGACTCTTGATCGTAGTCCGTACCGACTCCGTCGAGCGACCCAGGGTCGCGGCGATCCGCCGCGTCGCCTCGGTGAGGCACACCCCGGCAGCCCGCAGGTCGCGTGCCGCCTTGAGAATCACGTCCTTCTCGGCGTCCGTCAGGTGCGAGAACTTCGCCCCCCGGCTGACGAGCTCCCGGTGCTCGGCGACGAACCGCTCGACCGCTGCCGTGGGAAACCCCAACTGGCTCCGGCCGGCGACTTTCACGCGGCGGGCGGTCAGCCCCCGGAGCCGCCAGCGGCCGATCGTTTTCGTGGACACCTGGAACCGTTCACTCACCTGTTCGAGGGTGAGCATCGGCTCGACGACCTGCTCCGCCGGCACCGGCGGGATCGACCGCTCGACGCGGCGGGCGAACAGCGCCAGGTCGTGCCGCAGCAACGGGCCGGGAATGAGCAGGTCCGGGTGCGCGTCCGAGCGGTACTCGGTGAGCTTGAAGCAGACCCACTGGTACGGGTACTGCTTGCCCGGGTCGATCTCGGCGACAAGCCGCTCGGCCCGAGCCACCTGTTCCAGCCGGCGTGCCGGCGGGGCGAAGCGGGTCTGCTGCTCGGTCAGCTCACGCAGCGCTGAAACCTTGAAGGCACTCACCGCCGTTCCTCCCGCCCCGGGCCGCTCCGCGGCACCGGGTGTGTCCGGTGTGTCAGGGGATACCGTTTCCGGCCCCCTTCCTTTCCGACGCCGCCGGCCTTTCGGGGTTGCACGGCCTGCCCCGATTAGATATCTCCGGCCCGTTCGAGGTTCGCCCGGGCGTCCCGCATATTCAGGACAGGACGCCCGGGGTACGACTTCTCTCGGCGTATCGCTCGTGGGTTCGTCCGATCAACAGCCGGGAATTCGACCCGGTCAGGGCTTGGGCGGTCCGCATTGTCAGGGGTGCAGTCTCGAAGGTGTGATTTCTGTGGTAGCAAAGCGGTTGCCGAAGCCGCGGTCAGACACCACGATTCGCCGCCGACCGGCCCCGATCTCCTGATTCAAAAGGGGTTTGTGGCTTTGGGCGAGCCCGATTTTTTTGCCAAACCGTTTATCAACACCGTGAATTAACCCCGACACTGGTCGGATTTACAGGTTCGTGGTGAGTTTTGCTGCAAGCCTTTCTGGCATCGTCGGCGAAGGGATTCCGGACAGGGGGTAGAATCGGGTGCCTCGCCGCTTGCGGCGGTGCACCGCCGCAAGCGGCGGAACGCTTTTCCCCCGTAACCCTTTCATCAGCATGCGTCACATTCGCACCCTGCTCGCCGTCACCTGTGTCGGCTGGGCGACACGTGCCGACGCCCAGGAGGTCGTCGTGCTGTCAGAGGGGTTCCGCCCGAACCACGCGTACAAGGTGGACGTGCGGGTGCAACTGTCGGGCAAGTTGGCCGTGCCCCAGGGCAAGGACAAGGCGCCGCAACTCCTGCCCGTGCTCGGGTCGAGCAAGGTCGTGTACGACGAGCGCGTCCTGGAGCCGGACGAGGCGAACGCCCAGAAAACCGTCCGCACGTACCGCGACGTGGACTTCCGTCGCATGGTCGGCACCGTCACCCAGGACGCGGCCGTGCGCCCGTCGGTGCGGCGGATGGTGCTGATCCGGGCCAACGACCGCCGCGCCCCGTTCTCGCCCGACGGCCCGCTCAGCTGGGGCGAGATCGACGTGGTCCGCACGGACGTCTTTCTTCCGGCGACTGTGCCGGGCCTACTCCCGGCGAACGCCGTGAAGACCGGCGACAAGTGGGCCGCGTCGGCGGCCGCAGTCGCCGAACTCACCGACATGGAGAAGGTGGACGACGGCGGCCTGACGGTCGAGTTCCAGGGCGTCGCCGCCACCGACGGCAAGCGACTGGCCCGCCTGCGGATCAGCGGCACCGTTCGCGGCGTGAACGAGGACGGCCCCAACCGCCAGAAGCTCGAAGGCACGGCCTTCTTCGACCTGGACGCCAAGTTCCTGACGTACCTGTCGGTGAAGGGTACCCACGAACTCCTCGACGGCACGTCCGGGCAGACGACCGGTGCCATCGAAGGCTCCTTCATCCTGACCCGCACGCCGCTCGCGTCGCTGCCGCCCGACCTGTCCGACGCCTCGCTCCGCGGGCTGACTCTGAAGCCGGACGCGGAGAACACGCTCCTGCTGTACGACGACCAGCGACTCGGGGTGCGGTTCCTCTACCCGCGCGGCTGGCGGGTGGGGGCGGTGCAGGGGAAGCAGGTGACGCTCGACCACTCCCGCCTCGGGGGCGGCATCCTGGTGACGGTCGAGACCGCGGCGAAAACGCCGGCCGTGGACGACTACCTGCGCGAGACGACGGCGTTCCTGGAGAAGGAGAAGGCCCGCGTGTCTGTTGCGGCGCGGCCGGCGCGCATCCGGGCGGAGCCGATCACGGTGGACCGGTTCGCGCTGGACGTGGCGTTCGGCACCGAGCTGGCGAAGATGGAGTACGCGGTGCTCAAGCAGACCGACGGCGGCGCCACGGTGGCGGCCCGGCTGCCACTGGGGTCGGCGGCGGAGTTGCGGGCCGACCTGGAGCGGGTGGTGCGGAGCATGTCCATCACCCGGCGGATTGAGTAGCCACGCCCCCGGTGGTACGATTCCCGGTGCCCGCCTGTGAGGTGCGACTAATGACGACCGCCGCCGCCCCCCGCCCCGCCACCGCCCCCGCGCCGCCGCTGACGTCCGACGACCTGCTCCGCATGGGCGACGCCGGGAAGGGGTACGAACTGGTCCGCGGAAAGCTGAAGGAGCTGAACGTGAGGACCGAGTCGTCCCGGGTCGGCGGCAAGGTTTTCAGTCGGCTCGATCGGCACTGCGACGACCACCGAGCCGGATGGGCGTTCCCTCCTGAAACCGGGTTCCGCTGTTTCGCCGCCGACCCGACTGACCCGGATCGTGTCCGCAAGCCGGACGCCGCGTTCATCTCGTTCGCGACGCTGCCGCGCGCGCGGTACAAGCGGGACGGGTTCTGCGAAACCGTGCCCGACGTCGTGGCCGAGGTGGTGTCGCCGAACGACACCGTCCGCGAGGTGGACAACAAGCGGCTGGAATGGCTCCGCGCCGGGGTCAAGGAGGTCTGGGTCCTCAACCCCGACACGTCCAGCATCCACGTCTATCAGGGTGCCGGTCGGCTCGCGCTGCTCTCGGAAAGTGACACGCTAACCACACCGATCCTGCCCGGGTTCGCCGTGGCGGTTGCGGACCTGTTCCGCGTCCCCGACGAGCCGCCGCAAGCTCCGGCCGCGGGCGGCGAATAGCGGGGCAGAGCCGCCCGCCCCGAGGAGCCTGCCGTGGCCGATGTCGAAAGCGACTTCGACGACTACCAAAGTTCCCGCGACCGCGAAGGCGGCTTGCACAACGGCCGGTCCGACGTCCCCCGCGGGCTCAACCTCGTCGTAACCGTCGCCGCCGCCGTCATCCTCGCCGCCGCGGTCGCGCTCGTGTTCATCCGCTGACCCGCCCCAGGTGATCCCGTGGCCGAGTATACCGACCGCGAGCACTACATCCCCGTCCGCGTCACGGACTTGATCGACTACCTCGCGACTGATTCCGGCCCGGCTGGCACGCAGCCACTCAGCCCCGACGACCAGACCCGCTTCCGCCGCTTCGCCCGCGCCGTCACGCTCCACATCCACGCCCTGTACCACGCCGAGTTGAGGCAGCTCGAGGACAGCTACGCCTCGTTCGACCCCGACGGCGACCCGAAGCCGCTGAAGAAACTCGACCCAGGGGCGTCCGCCGCAGCCCAGAAGAAGCTGTTCGGCACGTTTACGCACCTGATGGGCCGGGCCAACTACACGCACCTGTCGCGGCCCGAACTCGAGGTCGTGATGGCCGGGGCCAGCGCCTGGGGCATCGACATGGACATCCCGTGGGACGCCTTCGACCAGGTCGAGGTCTTCGTCCGCGGGAAGGGGATGAGCAAGCGGTTCAAGCGGAACTGGCGGAACCGGTTCCGGCTCGAGGAGGTCCGCGTCCCGACGTTCAACCGCGTCGCGGTGATCTTCAAGCAGCGGCCGCACAAGCGGCTCGGGAGGGAGGCGGATACCGACAGCGTCTTCCTGAAGCTGTTCAAGGACATCCCGCAGATGGACATCGAGATGCTGCTGCCCGGCGGGCGGGTCAAGATGCCGTGGTTCGAGCGGGTCAAGCTCGGCGGGTCGCTGTCCAGCACCGTCGGGTACGTCGGGTGGAAGCTGAGCGCGGCGAACCTCGGCGGCCTGGCCGCGGCCCTGTTCGCCGGCTCGACCGCCGCCCTGCTGGCGCTGTACGCCCCGGTCGCGCTGGTGCTCGGGTACGGGTACAAGACGTGGTACAGCTTCCAGGTGTCGAAGCAGACGTACTCCCTTCAGCTAACGCAGAGCCTGTACTACCAAAACCTCGACAACAACGCCGGCGTGATGTACCGGCTGCTGGACGAGGCCGAGGAGCAGGAGTGCCGGGAGACGCTGCTAAGTTACTTCTACCTGTGGCGGTACGCGAACGAGCGCGGGTGGACGGCCACCGAACTGGACGACTACGTCGAGCTCGACCTGGAGCGCCGGCTGAACCTGGAACTGGACTTCGAGATCGGCGACGCGATGGCCAAGCTGGAGCGGGCGGGGATCGTGTCGAAGAGCGGCGACCGCTACCGGGCGGTGCCCCTTGAGGCCGCGCAGGCGACGCTCGACCAGCTGTGGCAACAATACCCGTCCCGGGGCATCCCCGCTCCCGGGGGCGCGTAAACGCCGGGGTTGCGCCCGGTATCCTCTCCGGTCCACCTGCTCGGAGCCGACTCGTATGACCCGCCGCGCCGCGATCCTTCTCCCACTGCTCCCCGCTCTCCTGGCCGCCGACTGGCCGCAGTACCTTGGGCCGACGCACAACGGCGTCTGGGCCGAACCCGGCGTCCTGAAGGAGTTCCCGAAGGGAGGGCCGAAGGTGCTGTGGCGAACGCCCGTCGGTGGCGGGTACGCCGGGCCGGCCGTCGCCGGCGGCAAGGTGTTCGTCGCCGACAAGGTCCTGAAGGAAGGGGCCAAAGACCCGTCCGACCCGTTCGAGATTGTCAAGACTGCCACCACCGAGCGCCTGCTCTGCCTCGACGCGAAGACCGGCGCGGAGGTCTGGAAGCACGAGTGGCCGGTGACGTACGCGATCCAGTACCCGGCCGGGCCGCGGTGCGTGCCGACGGTCAGCGGCGGCAAGGTGTACGCACTCGGTGCGATGGGCGACTTCCTCTGCCTGGACGCCGCTTCCGGGAAGAAGTTGTGGGCGAAGAACTTCCCGAAGGACTACGGGGCCAAGGTTCCGGTCTGGGGCTTCGCCGGGCACCCTCTGGTGTACCAGAACCTCGTCGTCTGCCTCGTCGGGGGCGAGGGGAGTACGGTCGTGGCGTTCGACAAGGACAGCGGCGCGGAGGCATGGAAGACGCTGTCGGCGGCCGACCAGGGGTACAACACGCCGGCGGTGGTGAAGGGCGGGGGCACGGACCAGTTGGTGGTCTGGACGCCGAAGGCGCTCTACGGCCTGAACCCGACCAGCGGCAGCAAGTACTGGGACGTGCCGCTCCAGCCGGAGTACGGCATGTCGATCATGTCGCCGAGGCAGGACGGCGACCTGGTCTACGTCGGCGGCATCGGTAACGTCGCCGTCACGCTCAAGCTCGACGCCACGAAGCCCGCGGTGAAAGAGGTGTGGCGTGGCAAGGGCGGCCCGCGGGTCAAGGAGGGGCTGTACCCGGTGAACATGACGCCGTTCGCCGAGAACGGCGTAATCTACGGGGCCGACCAGCCGGGGCAGTTCCGGGCCGTCGAGATGGCGACCGGGAAGCGGTTGTGGAGTACGTTCAAGCCGGTGATCGGCGAGGAGAAGGAGGAGGACTACGGCAAGGCGACGAGCGGCACGGCGTACGTGGTGAAGAACGGCGACCGGTTCTACCTGTTCTCGGAGACGGGCGAACTGGCGGTGGCGAAGATGTCGCCGGCCGGGTACGAGGAGGTGAGCCGGGCGAAGGTGCTGGCGCCGACGGGGCCGTCGTTCGGCCGGCGGGTGGCGTGGGCGCCGCCGGCCTTCGCCGAGCGGTGTGCGTTCGTGCGGAACGACAAGGAAGTGGTGTGCGTGTCGCTGGCGGCGGAGTAGCTGAAGTCGAATCTCACGCGAAGGGGCAAAGCCACCAAGAAGATGGAGCCGATGATAATTCTGGGCGGCTTCGCGCCTTTGCCTTGACTGGCTTTTTGGAGGGTACCATGCCGCGGGACATCGACTGGTTGTACTACCGCCGGTCCTGAGTGACGTGCCAGAATGCCCGGGGGTTCCTCGGGCCGGCCGGCGTCGCGGTGGGCGAAACCGTGGACGCCTCGAAAGTTCGCCTCGGCCCCAACGAGGCGCTCGCCCTCCTCGACGGCGTCCGCACGCTCGTAGCGGCGAAGGGGAAGAAGCTGGAGACGTTCGACCTGAAAACGGAGCGGCCGACCGACGAGGAGTTGCTGGCCCGGCTGATGGGGCCGACCGGCAACCTGCGGGCGCCGACGGCCCGCGTCGGCACCACGCTGCTGGTCGGGTACAGCGAAGCGGCGTACCGGCAGGTACTGGGCTAGCGCCAGTCCACCCCGCCGAGGGTAATGTCGGTCGTCCGCGGCCCCTTTTCAGTCAGGATTGTCCGCTGGTTGCCGCCGTCGGGGTCGCACACCGTCAGGTGACTGAGCGTTTCAGTCATCGGGTCGGTGCCGGGCGGGTGCGTCTCGCGCCACACGTACGCGACCCGCCGGCCGTCGGGCGACCAGCAGAACCCCTGCACGTCGGCGTTCAGCGGTACGTCATTCACCGGCGTCCCCTTCGCCGTGGCCATGACGAACACCGTCAGCACCGTGAGCGGGCGCGGCCGCGCCGCCCCGAGCTTCTGCCGCTCGGCCCGCTCCTTAGGCGTCTCCGCGGGCGGCACGCTCATCTCCAGCCCGAGCACCCGCTTGCCGTCCGGGGAGAAGCGGCCGAACGCCATCGCCGGGTCGCCGCCGAGCTTCTTGTGCGGCGAGCCGTCGCGGTTCATCACCCACAGCCCGGCTACAGGGGTTTCCCGCTCCGTGCCCAGCTCCATCGTCAGGAAGTACTTCCCGTCGCGGGACCAGTCGGTGAGGATGTGGTTGTCCGGCAACTTCACCGCGACCTTCGCCTTCGTCGGGAGCGTGTACACGGTCGTGGTCGCCTTGATCTCCTTCGGCGTCTTCGCGTCGGCGAACGAGCAGTAGGCCAGCTGCGTGCCGTCGGCCGACCACACGGCCGTCGCGGCGTCGTCGATTTCCCTGACCTCGGCCCCGGCCCCGTCACCCCCAAGCTGGCGGACGTACAGCCGCGACGGCGGCACCGGCTCTTTGCCACCCATCGCCTCCACCACCGCCGCCCGCTTCCCGTCCGGCGACACCGCGAACATTTGTGGGTGAAGCAAGGTCTTTCGGCCGTCGAACACCGCCTTCTCGATCTTCCCGTCCGGGTCGAGTCCCACCAGCTCGCCCTGCCGCCACACCACCAATCGGTTCGGCCCCGTCACCACCTTCGGCGCCTCCTTCGGGGGGTCGGCCGCGACGCGGAGCGGCGGTGCCGCGGGTTGCGGTTGCGACTGTGGGGTCGGCGACGCGAACAGGCCGGCGGCCAGCGCCGCGGACGCGACCACGCCGGCGAGCAGCGGGACGAGCCGCAGTTTCTGAAGGAACATGACGCGCAGCACTCCCTGGGACAGGGCCGCGACGGCGGCCGGGACGAGATGCGGGGTCGTCGCCACGGCGGCCGCCCGCGCCGACAGGTCCGGCGGCACCGCCGCCAGGACTGTCGGGGCGAGCGCCGCTGGGAGCGCCAATCCCCGTGTTCGCAGCCGGGCGGCGAGCGCCTTGCGGGCGGCCGCCAGCCGGCTGGAGAGCGTCCCCTCTTTCACCCCGAGTTCGGCCGCCGCCTCCGCCCGCGACCGGCCGCCGAGTTCGCACAGCACGACCGCCGCCCGCTGGGCGTCGGGCAGGCGGGCGATCTCGGCGTCGAGTACGGCGGCGAGGTCGTCGGGCGGGGCCGCGGGAACGGCTTCCGGCCTCGCGGCGGCCCGTTCCCGCCGGCGGCGGCGGTCGCGCATGGTCCGGGCCCTCAGGGCGGTGCGATAGGCGACCCCGTACAGCCAGCCGCCGAGCGTCGCCGCGGGGCGCACGACGTGCGCCTTCGCGGCGAGGACGACGAACACTGCCTGGAAAGAGTCCTCCGCGAGGTGGTGATCGCCGACGACGCGCCGACAGATGCCGAACACGGCCGGCCCGTGCCGGCGGACGAGTTCGGCGAACGCGGCGGCGTCGCGGCCGGCGACGAACCGGGCGAGTAGGTCGGCGTCGGCGGCGTCACTCGGGTCCGCGCCGGCGAGCCGGTGGACAAGGGCGGACAGGTTGGCGGTCATGCGGCCCCGGGGTCGGTGGGGAGCGCTCGTCGAGTGGGTAATCCCCGCCGCCGGGGCGGCGCGTCGCGGATTCTCTTGGGGGCGGTTACCTACCGGCCGGGACGGCGACCCCGGTCGGATTCCGCCCCACGCCCACGCCCGAGCCGGTCGCGCCGCCTACGCCGGTCGTGCGGCCGGCGCGCGAAGACATTCCGCCACTGCCGGTCGGTGCGGCTGCGGGGTTTGGGTATACTGAGGGGTACGGAACAATCCCGTCACCCGGTCGAGGCCCGCGATGCCGGCCGCCCCGCCAACAGCCCGGCTCGCGGCCTTCGCCGTCGTGCTGGCGGTGGCCACGACCGGCGGCGGTCAGCCACCCGACCCGCCCAAGCTCGGCCCCAAACTCCCCGACGGCACGTTCACCCTGCCGCCCGCCGCCGGTGGCGGCGTCGTCCTGTCGTCGGACGACTACGCCAGGCTGCAAGCGCAGCTCGACCAGCTCAAGAAGCAACTCGCCGCCCGCAAGCCCGGCCCGCCCAGCAGCTGCGCCGTCCGCGGCAAGGTCGAGAAGCGCGGCGACACGCTCGTCGCCGCGCTGTCGCTGAAGGTCACGTTCCGCACCTCGGCGCCGAACACGGCCGTCGCCCTCGGCGGGAAGAAGGGCTTCCTCGTGTCGGCGAAGCTCGACGACGGGCCTGCCCCGGTGCTCGAAACGGTCGAGGACGGGCTCGTCGCTCTGGTCGAATCGGTGGGCGACCACGCGGTGACGCTGGAACTCGAATGCCCGGTCGCGGGTCGGGCCAGCAAGGCGGAGGTCGGGTTCGAGCTGGGGTTGCCGCGGGCCGCGATCACCACTCTGGCACTGGACGCGCCGCCCGGTGTCGGCCGGGTGTCACTGGCGACCCGCCTGCCGGACGCGAAGCCGGCCGACACCCGCCGCGGTGTCGACGTGAAGCAGCTGGCCGCTCAGCCGGGCCGCGACGGCTACCCGCTCGGGCCGGTGGAATCGATCGACGTGACCTGGGAGCCGCCGGCCGCCGCCCCGCCGACCGAGGCGGCGTTGACCGCCGAGTGGGAAGTGCTCACCGTCATCGGCGCGGGGTTCGTGGAGACGACGGCGAAGCTCCGCCCGCGCGGGCCGGCCCGCGTGTGGAAGGTGGCCGCCCCCGCCGACGCGGTCGTAACGCCCGAGCGCGTCGCCCCCGCCGTCGGCGACGCCACCCCGTCCGACGCCCCGACCATTCTCCGCCCGACCGACGCGAAGAAGGCCGTCTGGACGGTCGAGTTCCCCGCCGGCACCAGTCCCGCCGACTGGGGCCTGACGGCGGTCGTGCGCACGTCCCGGCCGAAGTCCGACGACCCGACGCACGCCGGGCCGTATGCCGTCGGCCCGTTAGCCCTGCTCGACGCCGCCCGGCAGACCGGCACCCTCCGCGTGGCCGCCGCCGCCCACACCCGCCTGTCGGTGCGCCACGGGCCCGACATGCGGCAGGACGTGCCCCCCGGCCCGGCCACCGACGAGGCCGTGAGCTTCTTCCGCTTCGCCAGCGGCGCCCCCGGCCCGGCACCCCCGCCGGCGCCGCTCGCGGAGGTGGAAGCGCGGCCGACCACCGGCCTCGTCGAGGTCCGGCCGACCTACCGGCTGACGCTCACCGACGGCGGGTGGCGCGTACGCGCCGAGCTGAAGGTTTCGCCGGTCCGCCGGGAGTTGGAGACGCTCACCATCGACGTGCCGGCCGACTGGCGGGCGCCCGCCGTGACGCCGCCGGACCTGGTCGACGGCGTGGAACCCGGCAAGGACGGCGGCCCGCGGCGGACGCTGACCGTCCGCCTCGCGGCGGCGCACAAGCAGCCCGTCGACCTGGTGCTCACCGCGACGCTCGCCGTGCCGCCGGGTGCGTCGTCGGCCCAGGTGTCGTTGCCCCGCTTCCCCGGCGCGACGGAGCGCGACGCGGCGGTGACGGTGGCGGTGGCAGACGGGTTGGAAGTGCGCGGCGCGGCCCGCGAGTGGGACGGCGACCAGCCGGCCGGGTGGGGCCAGCCGCTCGCCGCCGACCCGAAGGCGGGGAAGGGGCCGCCCGCGATCACCGGCCGCTCCGACGGCGGACTGGCTCGGGTCGATTTGAACTGGTCGCCGGACCGCGTCGAGCTGACGGCCGAGTTGCGGGCGGAAGTGACCGCGCAGGCGACGCAGGTGGTGGTGACGGAGACGCTGCGGCTGAAGGCCCCGGAGGGCTTCGGCAAGGCCGTCCGGCTTCGCGGGCCGGCGGTACCGAAGGGGCTGAAGACGAACCAGCTGCTGGTCCCGGCCGGCCCGGGCGAGTGGACGCTCCCGGTGGCCGCGGACGCGAAGGAGGCGACACTGACGGCCACCTACGCGCTGCCGACCCGCGACGCGGCCGCGCCCGTGGGCCTCCTGTGGCCCGCCTCCGCAACCCGCGTCGAGAGTACCGTGCGCGTGTGGAACGGCACCGCCGACCGGGCCGTCGGGGTGGACGCCGGCCCGTGGCGCGAGTTGCCCGCGGAGCCGGCGCCGGGCCGCGACGCACTCCCCGTCCGCACCCTCGCCGGGTCCGGCTCCGACCTGCCGTTAACGCTGTCACTGGTGACGCCGGCCGACTTCAGTGGCGCGACGGCACGGGCCGACCGCGGGCTCGTTCAAGTGTGGCTCGGCGCCGACGGCACGGCCACGGGGCGGGCGCGGTTCGTGCTGTCGAGGTGGCCCGCCGACGGGATCGACGTGTCGCTGCCGCCGCTGGCGTCGGGCACGGTCCTGAAGGTTGCGGTGGACGGGAATGAGGCGCCCGCCGCGCTGGGGCCGTACGGGCTGCGCGTACCGCTGCCGGAGGCGAAAGTCGGGCGGACGGCGGTGCTCGACCTGCAGTACCAGTTCGCGGCGGGCGGGTGGCGACCGCTCGCGGTGCCGGAACTGGCCGGCGCCGCGGTCGAGGTCGTTCGCGTGCAGGTGACCGCACCGGATGCCGTGCCGCTTCTGCTGGGCGGCCACCCGGAGCAGCGCTGGGCGCTGCGCGGGTTCGCCTTCGCACCCTACGCCCCGGCCGCGGGCGAGTTGGACGACTGGCTGTTGAAGGGGATCGAGCCGAAGGGGGATGGCGTGGCCCTCGACGCGGCGGCGGTGCGGGCGGACGGCCCGGTGCGGGTTGCAGCAGTGCCTCTCGTCGCTCTCGTCATGGCGTGCTCGGCGGTGGTGCTGGTCCTGGGGCTGGTGGCGGTGCGGCTGCCGGGCTCGGTTGCAGGTCCGGTGGTGACGGTCGCGGCCGGGGCGGTGGCCGTGGCGGCGGCGCTGGTGCCGCAGCCGGCTGGAGCAGCGGCCGCGGCGTCTCTACCGGGCTTGGTAATGCTGGTGCTGGTGCTGGCGGCGCGGGCGTTAACCCGACGCGCGGCTCGGCGGCGGGTGACGCACCTGCCGGGCTTCGCCCGCGGGCCGGCGGCCGACGACGCGACCCCGAGGCCGACGCCGTCGGTGAAGCCGCGGCCGGTGCCGAGCGGCTCGACCGGCGACCTCGGCGCCGCCGCCTCGGGCTGACGCACGGTGACTCTTCATTCTGGATGCTCATGTCCCGCCCGAGGCTGTTGCTGATCGGAGTGGCGGCGGCGGTTGCGGCGGTCGCCACCGCATCCCCGCCCGCCGCGCGCGGGCCGGCCGGTATGGCTGCCGCCGGTGCCCCCGTCGTCGTTGGCACGACGGCCGACGTGCCCGACCCGTTCCCGATCGCGCGCGTCCGCGTCACCGAGGCGCAACTGGCGGACGCCGCGAAGGCACTCGCCCCCGGCCCGCTCACCCGCCTGCCGCGTCCCGCGTTCGAGGCGAAGGTCCGCGCAGCCGGCGCCGCCGTGCTGGCCGGCAAGGCACAACCGCGACTCGTCGAGGCGAAGTACACCGCCGCCGCGGCCGGCGCGTCGCTGGCTGGTACGGTCGAGTGGACGATTACGCACAGCGGCCGGGGTCCGGCCTTGCTCCCGCTCGACCCGATGAAGCTGGCCCTCGGCGAACCGGTATGGGCCGACAAAACACCCGCCGCGGTCGGAGCCTTCACCGGCCTGACCGGCGGCGTCGGGGTGTGGGTGCCCGGTCCCGGCCGGCACGTCCTGCGGGCCAGGTGGACCGCCGCTGCCACCGGCCCGTCCGCGGAACAGGCGTTCGACCTCCGCCTACCCCCGTGCCCCGCGTCCGTGCTCGATCTCGAACTCGCCGCCGACCGCACGCCGACCGCAGGCCCGGACGTGCTCCTAACCGGCCCGCTGCCCGGGGCTCCTGCGGGGAAGAAAAGCTGGCGACTCCGCTTCGGCGAGAAGGCGCGGCCCGATCTGGTCGTGCGCGGCCCGGCCGGTGCGGGTAATGGCGTGCCGGTCGTGTACGTCGCCGCGACTCGGTACGATCTGACGCCCGGCGAGGTGGCGTGCGAGTTCGACCTGGACCTGCGCGCCGCCCGCGAACCGCTCGCCGAGTGGGCGTTCGCGCCGTCGCCCGGCCTGCGCGTCCTGGACGTCACGGTCAACAACCGTGCCGGCTGGCGGACCGATCCCGTCACCAACGAACTCCGGGTGTCGCTCCGCCAGCCGGTGGCGTCGGCGAAGGTTCGGGTCACCGCCGCGGCCGCGCTGCGGACTGGTGCGGGGGCGCCCGCCCCACTGCCGACGTTGCGGCCGGTGGACGGACTGCCGACGCAGGAGCAGGTCGATGTGCGCGTCGCCGCGGGGCTCGACCTGACGGGCTGGGAGCCCGGCGACTTCCGCATCACCGACGCGGCGACGGGAGCGGACGGCGGCCGAGTTCTGGCGCTGACGGGCACGCTGCTGCCGGCCGGAAGCAACCAGCCGGCGCGGCGACCGCCGGCGGTCCGCGTCGCCGACGCGGGGCCGCTGTTCGACTCGACGGAAGATGTGGCGTGGGTGGCGGACGCCGGTCCCACGCACCTGAACGCGGTCGTGCGGCTCCGGGTGCGGCGCGGGCCGCTATTTCGCGTGACCGTCCGCCCCACGCCGGGCTTCACGCTCGGTCGGGTCACGACCGACCCCGCCGACGGGTTGGCGTCCGCCGGCCCTGGTCCCGCGGGTGCCGTGACGGTCGAGTTCGCGCGGCCGCTCGCGGCCGGTCAGGAGATCGGGCTGACGCTGGAGTTCCGGGGCCCGCTGGTCCCGGCCGGGCCGGTGGCGCGGCTCCCGTTCCCGGGCGTCGCCGTGGTCGGGGCCGCGGAACGGCAGGGGTGGATTCGAGTCGTCGCCGCCCCGGCGTGGGAGGCTTTCCCGGTCGTACCTCTACGGCCGCAGCCGCTCACCGAGCCGGCCAACGAGCCGCACCTCCCGCACGAGTCCTTCCGCCACGCGTACCGCGGCCCGGAACCGACCGGTGACCTCCTCCTCGCGGCGGTCCGGCCGGCGTTCGGGTCTTCGGTCGAGACGCGGATCGACTTCACGAACGGGCAGCTGACCGCCACTTCGGTCGTGCGTCTGGACGTGTCAGCGGGTCTGGTCGGCGGAGTCGCCGTGGTCGACCAGACGGGTGGCACCGGCCGGACGTGGAAGGTCACCGACGGGTCGAACACCGTCGCCGCCGCGACCCCCGCTCGCCTCGGCGGCCTCTCCGCGGCAATGGCCCTGCTCGGCGGCCCCGGCCTCGGCCCCGTCGCCGCCTCGGCCGCGGCCGGCCGCCACGAGCCGGGGACGACTTGGCTTGTGCGTTTCGCGCGGCCCGTCGAGGGCGAACTGGCCCTGGAGACGACGGCGGTGCTGGGCACCGGACTGTCGCACGCCCAGGCCGCCCGTCGGGCCGCGGAGTGGACCGGATTGGCCGTCGCCGGCGCGGCTTCTCGGACGACGCGGATCGACTTGCCACCGGCGCTGGGGGGTGCCGCCCGCGCGGTCGCCGAGCGGGCCGAGTGGGCGGTCGGCGACCTGGTGCTGACGACCGAGTGCGGCGCGCACGACCAGTCGGCCACACTTCGCGGTACGGTCAGCGGCCGCGGCGGGAACGAACTGCCGGTCCGAATCCCGTCGGGCGCGGCTGTGCGGTGGGCGACCGTGGCGGGCAGGCTGGTCGATCCAGCGTCGCTGGCCGGGACTGACCTACGACTGCCACTGCCGACCGGGGACGGGCCGGTGGCGGTTGAAGTGCGCTACCGGCTGCCACGAGAGGCGCGCGGCGTGGCGTGGCAGGTGACGAGCCCGCTGCCCGAGGTCGCCGGCGTGGCCGAGGGCGAGCGGCGCGAGTGGCTGTACGGCCCGGGCGTCACCGCCGCGTGGCCGTTCGGCCGGGACGCCGACGACACCGCGGTCGTGATCCCCGTACCGCTGGCGACCGCGGCCGGGCTCGGGCTGGCGGCGCTGGTAATCGGGCTCGGCTGGGCGGGCGTGCGCAGCGCGCACCGGCTCGCCGGATTCACGCTGCTGACGCTGCTGGCGGCGGCCGGCGTGGCGGTCTCGGTCGGGCCTGCGGCGTGGGCGCGCGTCGGCTGGCCGGTGCTCGGCGTCGGCCTTCCAACTGCCACGGCCGTCGTATTCGTGCGCGGGCGGTTGCCGCGGCGGGCCACTGCGGTCGCGGCTGCCATCACGGCCGCGGTCGGCGTTTCGGCCCAGCCCGGCGGGTCGGACCTGGTACTCGTCCTGACCAGCGCCGACGGCGAGACCGTGCTCGCGCCGCCGTCTCTGCTCGACCGGCTAGAGGCGCTGGCGAATCCGGCCCCACCGGGTCCGGTAGTCGTTTCGGCGGCCTACGACGGCCGCGTCGACGACGGGCTGGCCCGATTCAAAGCGGCTTACGCCGTGCAGGCGTTCGGCGGCGGGGAGCAATCGGTATCGCTGCCGCTCGCCGACGTGCGGCTGGAACGTGTGGCGGTGAACGGCGCGGCGGCCAACCCAGCCGCGCTCGGCGGTGGGAGGTACGCGGTGCCGCTGCCGGGGCCGGGGCGGCACGCCGTCGAGGTGCAGTTCGCGGTGCCGGTCGGCGGTGGCGTCGGCGAGCGCGAGGTGAAGTTCGGCGTGCCCGAGGTACCGGACGCGCGGCTGACGTTCGCTGCGCCGCCGGCCGCCCGACAGGTTCAGGCAGTCGGCCGGTTCGGCGAGCAACGGCAGGGCGGCGGCCCGACGCGCGTCGCCGCCGAATTGGGTGGGTTGAAGACGGTTAGCGTGCGGTGGCGCGACACCCCGGCCGGGGCGGGGAAGACCACCGTCCGCGAAGGGTGCGTGTGGGACGTGTCCGAGGCCGGGGCCGTGCGGACGGCGTGCTACGACATCCGGCCCGACGCCGCCGCCGGCTTCCGCTTCGACCTTCCGCCGGGGCTGGCGCCGGTCCGCGTCGCCGCCCGCGGGCTCGACGCCGCCGGCGGCGCCGCGGCGGTGCAGTCGTGGGCCGTCACCTCGCAGAAGGGCGGCGGCAGCACCCTCCTCGTGGACCTGGCGGCACCGGCCGACGGCCGCGTGCTGGTGACGGTCGAGTGTCACTCGCGGGCGGCGCCGACCGCGCAGCCGGTCCTTCGCTTCCCGAAACCACTCGGGATGCAGCACACCGGCGGGGTGTACGGCCTCCGACCTGCCGGCGTCACGGTGGGCGGTGTGCCGCGGGCCGGTGTCATCGACTTCGCCGCCGACGGGCTCGTCCGCGAGTTCGGGTCGGTGCCGGAATTGCGGCTCGCCCTGGTGCCGGGCCTCCAGGCGTTCAGCCCGCGGCCCGACGGCGACCCGCCCGAACTCCGACCGCTGCTCCGCGTCGCCACCGACCCGGGCACGGTCCGCCTCGAAGCCGCGTGGGGCGCCGACGTGCGAGCGGCGACCGGGGCCGGGACGCTGACGTGGACCGCGGCCGAGCCGGCGGCGCTCCTGGAGTTCGCGCTCGCGGCGCGGGTGCGGGAGATTCGTTCCGCGGACCTGGCCGGCTGGGCACAGTCTGGTGAGCGCGTGCAGGTGTGGTTCCGCAAGCCGGTAGTCGCCGCGGCGGTCGAATGGTTTGCGGACGCGACGCCGGGCGAGAAGGGGGGTGACGCGGTGGTGTTCGAGCCGCCGCTCCCCAGGCCGGTCGGCGCTTTGGTCGGAGCGACGGCGTTGCGGATCCGACCGGCTGAGGGTGTGGGACTGGCGGTCGAGCGTGACGCCGGGTGGACGGCCGAGCGGCTCGGCGACGGCCGCGAGTGGGGCTTCAAGGCGCCGGGTAAGGTGGCCCCGGTGCGGGTACGGTTGGCGACTACCCGCGTCGGCCGGGCGACAGGGTGTGGCCTTATCGACCTGACTACCGCGGAGCCGACGTATCGCGTCGCGGTTGAACTACCGGTCGCTGCCGGTCGGCCGGCGAACGTCCGGGTTCGCGTGTCGGGCTTACCACCGGGGGCGGTACCCGAGTTGGAACCAATCGCCGGCTCGAAGGTGACCGGCCGCCGGTCCGACGACGACGAGGCGGCGTGGGACGTCGACCTGCCGTCGCCGTCGTCGTCTCTCCGAGTCGTGGTGTCCGTCCGGTTGCCGTCGGCCTGGGTGGGGCCGCTGCCGACTGTGTCGGCCGGCGCAGGCGCCGCCCTGCCCGGTGACTCGGGCGACGTGCGTTTCGTCGGACGGATTGGGCGGACCGGCGTGCGATTGATTGGGGCGACGGAAGCTACGCCAATCGAGCAGGCGGAAGCTCGTGCGATATGGCCAGGAGACGTTGAGCGGTTGCGGCGGACGGGCGGCGAACTCCTCTCAGCCGGCGGCCCCGTGACGCTGGAGTTCCCGGCCCCGGCGCCCGTACCGGTTCCCCCCGTGGCGCCTCCGCCGGCGGCCGACGCGGCGCCCGCCCCGCGCGCCGCTCCGCCACCCGGCGCCGCGGAGGCGGCAGGGTGGCTTCTGGCGATGCTCGCGGTCGGCGTGCTCTTCGCACGCCTACCGCAGGCGACGTGGCCGGAACAGGCCGCGGCGCTGGCCGCGCTGTTCGGCCACGCGGTTGCGGGGATTTCGTTCGTGGGGTTGGGGGTGTGGGTGACGGCTCGGGCGGTGTGGGCTGCGGACCGATGGCGGCGAGTGGATTCGTAAGGCGGTGCGGGGCGTCGCGGCCCGACGGGGAGTGATGTGAAAAAGTGCCGCGCCGACGCGTCAGGCGGTCGCGGCACCTCGCCGGGCTCTCACGTCGCGTCTCGACGAACTCGTCCGACCGACCAAACGACCTCACTTCAGCGGCGAGTAGTCGGTCGGCACGAGGTACTCCGACAGCACGCCGTTGGTCGCCTCCGTGAGCGAGCCGCCGGCCTTGTCCTCGCTAGCCTTTCGGGCGGCCAGCCAGTCCGGGTCCGTCCGGAAGGAGTCGAACGCCTTCAGCCCCGCCGCCTTCGAGGGGTGCGCCAGTAGGTAGGTCAGGTTGCTCTCGGCGCCCGGCTGGCCGGCGGCGCGGTGCCAGTACACCACGTTCGTCATCCCGTGCTTCTCGAACAGCTTCATCGTGTGGTCGCGGAACCGGGCGTCCAGGCCGGGCAGGTTACCCTTGGTCGTCGTGTACGTGCGTAGCTCGAAGACGCGGTTCCCCTTCGCCTCGATCTTCGGCACCGGCGAGTAGTCGGTCGGTGCCAGGAACACCGACTCGATCTTGGTGAGAATTTTCCCGTCCTTCTCGGACGCGGCCGCGGCGGCTTTCCAGGCGGGGTCGGCGGCGAACGTCTTGAACGAGGCGTCGCGCGCCGCCCGGTCGGGGAACGAGATGAAGTAGACGAGCTTGTTGTCCTTGTTTTCGCCCTCGGGGACGAAGTAGCCGACGTTGGTGAGGC
Organism: Gemmataceae bacterium; assembly: GCA_046350095.1. Lineage (GTDB taxonomy): Bacteria > Planctomycetota > Planctomycetia > Gemmatales > Gemmataceae > Urbifossiella. The sequence goes on along the minus strand of JAXMBA010000002.1, from coordinate 1,867,984 downwards.
CGTGCTTGGCGAACAGCTTCACGGTGTGGTCGCGGAACCGGGCGTGGAGGTTGTCGAGCTTGCCGGGCGGGGCGTAGTAGGTCCGCATCTCGTACATCGGCGTGGCCTTCTTCTCCTGGGCAGCGGTGTCGGCGGCGGGCACGGCGAGGGCGGCCGCGAGGCCGAGGGTGGGGGCGAGGAAGCGCATGGGGGAGGGTGGGTTGTGAGGGTGGGGGCGTGGCGGTGACAGTGTATGGGCGACGAAGCCCGGGGGCGGCTACCTCCGGACTTTCGGGTTGCCGCCGGGCGGGGTCTACTTCTTCGGCAACTGCGGCAGCAGTTCGGCCTTCGCGTACCGGGCCGGGTCGCCCTCGAACCGCTTCTTTGCCAGCTCGTTCCAGAAGTACACCTTCACCCCCTGGTACGTCGTCGACGGGTCCTTCGACGACACCCGCTTGTCGGGGTACACCGGGCAGTACGCCTGCTGGATGTCGCGCGGCGGCAGTTGCTTGCCGGCGAGGCCGGGGATGAGCTTCGCGTCGGCGTAGGCGGCCGGGTCGCGCTTCCACCGGGCCACGCACGTGTCGCAGCACAGGTACACCTTCACGCCCATGTACGTCACCGTCTCGGAGGCGTTCGGGTCGATCTCGTCCTGCGTCATCACGGGGCAGAACTTCTGGGCCTTCGCCTTCTCCTGGGCGACGCCGGACGGCGCGACGACGGCGAAGGCGGCGAACAGGAACGGCAGCACCAGGCGGCGCATTGGGAGGCTCCGGGAAGGGGGTACGGGCGGGTTACGGCGGGGTGGGGCGGCCGTGACCGAGGAACGACAGCGCCACGAGAAGGAACAGCACGTTGGCGACGGCCACGGCCAGAAACAGCAGGGCGACGCGGCTCAACTCGCGCACCCACTCCAGGGCGGAGGGCTGCGACCGGGCTTCGGCGGGAACGAGAGGCCGCTCGGCGAACCGGGCCTTGATCGCCGGCGGCAGGTCGTCCCACCAGCCGGGGGCGCCGCCGTCGTGTCGGTTCCGCATCACCATCGGCGGTCCTCGGCCGTCGAAGAGGCATACTGATTCTAACCCTATTGCGCGATGCGGGGTAGCGGTTATTCGCTGTGACGGGTAGGCTGATCCGCCGCCTGCACGAGCCTATTTCCGTGGTACCTGAATAGTGAGGTAAATGGTCTGCTAAATGCTTGTCTATTGAGCAAGTTGGGATGGTCGTTCATAAAGAGCGAATTTTTACTTGACTAAATGTGGGGATGGTGGGTAAATCACCTGGGTCGCCCGCTACATCTGCGAGTTGCATCAGGCGAGTGCTGTGGGCAACGGTCGCTCTATGCTTCTTCGGGGGCATCGCGATCGCGGACACGATTTCCTGGGACGCGAAGAGTCCTCAAGTGCTCGGCGACGTGTTCACCAACCCGGATGGAACTACGACGGTCCTCTGGTATGCGAAGTGTTACGGACCCCTCTCGATCACGAGCGGGAACACCGCCAAGTACTACTTCCGCAAGGCGGGAACCACCGACCCCTGGAACTCCGGGGGTGTAAAGGTCACAGGAGGAAACTGGGGCGGCTCGCTTGCCATCGGCGGGAAGTGGGAGATCAAGCCGGTCATCGAAGACAAAACGGGTAAGATCGTCGCCGAGGGAGCGATCAAAACGGCCGATGTGCCCGTGAAATAGTGCCGGCGTCATGTGCCTCGCTTTGGCAAATAGTTCGCCACCCTGACGAGCTTGATTGGGAGGGATCAGGATGATTCGCCGCGTTCACAAGGACGACCGCCAGGGGGATGAGCCGAACGAACACTCGACAACCTTCGCGCCGGGCTTCCGGCGTGCCATCTCACTAGTCGAACTGCTTGTCGCACTCGCGATCATTGCCGTCCTGGTCGGTCTGTTGCTGCCGGCGGTGCAGCAGGTGCGGACCGCTGCCTTCCGCTCGAGGCACCTCAACAACTTGCGCCAGATCGGCGTTGCGACGCAACATCAGGTCGCGGACCTCGGGGGCCGCATCCCTCTACCAACGGTTCACCGACTGGAATATTACAGGCACTTTGGCCACTTCTTCGAGTTGCTCCCGTACCTTGAACAGGCGAACGTGCAGCGAGCGTTCGCCGCGCCAGGTGGGCCAGATTCCGTGCCGCTGTTAGTCTCAAACTACATCAACCCCTTCCTCGATCGCGCGTATCACGTCGGCGACCGAACGGACCAGAACGACGCCTGTAGTTATGCGGGCAACGCCCAACTGTTTTGGTATCCGGGCCGGACACTCGGCAGTCTCCCGGACGGTACGTCGGCGACCATCATGTACGGCGAACACTACGTACGGTGTGGGAAAGCCGTGTTCGGGTACACGTCGACCGGCCAGCAGTCGTGGGACGAACCAGAGGAGTCGTTCGCCCCCCTCGCTCAGTTCGCGTTTTCCACGCCGCCGGGATTCCGACCACCGCCCGGCCTTCGGTTCCGACGCGACTACGTACCCGTTACGTCCGGGAATCCGCCGGTCAGCACAGTCGAAGGTGGCCGGACGTTTCAAGTCCGCCCGTCGATTACGGAGTGCGACCCGCGCCTGCCCAACACGGCGGACCCGGCCGGGTTGTCCTGCGGCATGGCCGACGGAAGCGTGCGGCTGTTCCGCGCGGGCGTCGATCCCAGTGTCTTTTGGGGGGCCGTCACGCCCGCCGGCGGTGAGTCGGGACCAATCGATTGATCTTCGCTACCGCGGTCCCAACTCGGCGGCGGCCAGCAGGTCCACGATCTGCGTCAGAATGCGGTCGCGGTCCACGCCGTCGAGCGCGAGCGCCAGCTGGGCCGTCAGCAAGCCGTACTTTCGCCCCGTGTCGTACCGCTGGCCGGCCACCTCCAGCGCCAGGTAACGCTCGCGGCGGGCTAACTCGCGCAGCGCCCACGCCAGGTCCGGCGGGTTCGACGCCGCCCCCTCGGCGAGTACGTCCAGCAGCGCCGGCGTGAACACGTGGACGCCGAAGAAACACAGGTAGAAGCCGGCCCGCAACCCGGGCACGTGCAACACCTGTTCGGCCTCGCTCGGCGTCGGCTTCTCCAGCACCTCCTGCACCTCGTACAGGTCGGCCCGCTGCGGCACCCGCCGGCCGCCGACCGCCCCGTAGAAGCGGAGGACGCTCTCGCGCGTCGGCTGCACCGCCGACACGGCGCACCCCTCGGCCCGCGCCACGTCGGCCACCTGCTTCGCCGACCGCACCGGCCCCCGCGCCACGTACAGGTGGTCGCCCACGAGGTGGAGGAACGGCTGCCCCGCCGTGAAGTTTCTCGCCAGGAGCAGCGCCGCCGCGTACCCGGTCGGCTGCTCCTGAACGACGAAGTGGAGCCGCCCCGCGTGCGGCCCGGCAGCGGCGCGGTAGGCGGGCTCGTCGCCGGGGGCGACGACGAGGCACACTTCCTCGGCCCCGGCGCCGACGGCCTCGTCGAGCACGACCTCGAGCGCCTTTTTCTCGGCGCCGTCGCGGTCGACCAGGGTTTGCAGCGGCAGGCCGCGCTGGGTGCGGCCGGCGGCGGTGATGACGGCCTTGGTGAGGAGCATGGGGTAGTGGTATGAAGGGGGCGGGTGGCCGGCGCCGCCCCCGCCTCGCACAACGACCCCATTCCACCCCGGACGAACTCCCGTGCCCGACCCGACCGCGCCCGCCGACGCCCGCCGGTTCGGGCCGTGGGCCGGGTACCTGGTCGTCGTCGGCAGTATGATCGGCGCCGGCATCCTGTCCTCGTCCGGCTACACCCTCCGCGACACCGGCAACCCCGCCGGTCTCCTCGCCGTGTGGGCGCTCGGCGGCGTGTTGGCCGTGTGCGGCGCCCTGACCGTGGCCGAGCTGGCGACGACGCTGCCCCGTTCGGGCGGCGACTACGTGTACGTCCGCGCCGCGTTCGGCCGCGGCACCGGCGTCGTCGCCGGGTGGGCCGGGTTCGCCCTCGGCTTCGCCGCACCCACGGCCCTGATCGCGCACATGGCGCTGGCCCACCTGATCGGCCCGTTCGCCGCGTCGGTGTCCGGCGTGTTCCCCTGGTGGAACACGGACGTGGCGGTGAAGGCCGGGGCGACGGCGCTCGTGGCGGCGGTGGCGGTCGGGCACACGCTCGGGCACCGGCACAGCGCCTGGCTCCAGACCGGCGCGACGCTCCTGACGGTGGCCGTGCTTCTAGCGCTGAGCGTCGGCGGGTTGCTGTTCGGCCGCGGCAGTTGGACGCACTTCGAACAGGGCGGTTGGCCGCGAGACGAGTCGTGGCCGGCGCTGGCGATCGGGCTCATCTACGTCGGCTACGCGTACGCCGGATGGAACGGCGCGGCGTACATCGCCGGCGAGCTGCGCGACCCGGCGCGGTCGCTGCCGCGCTGCCTCGTCGGCGGTGCGGTCACGGTGACGGGGCTGTACCTGCTGGTGAACGTGGCCTACGTGTACGCCCTCGACCCGGCGGGAATGACGACCCGGCCGCGGGCCGACGTGGAGCGCGTCGCGGAACTGGCGGCGGCGGCGCTGTTCGGCTCCGAGCTCGCGCGGGTCACGTCGGCGGTGCTCGGCCTGAGCCTGACGGCGGCGGTGAGTGCGTACCTGCTGACCGGCCCGCGGGTGGCCTACGCGATGGCCCGCGACGGCGCCTTCCCCGCCTACGCCGGGCGCCTTCACCCCGTGCGAGCGACCCCCGCCGCGGCGACGCTGACGCAGGCGGCTCTGGCCGTCGGCCTGCTGTGGTCGGGCACGTTCGAGCAGCTACTGAGCTACACCACCGTGGGGCTGGCGGCGCTGACGGGGCTGACCATTGCGAGCGTGTTCCCACTGCGGCGGGCGGCGCTGCCGCGGCCGTACCGGCTGCCGCTGTACCCGCTGCCGCCGCTGGCGTTCCTGGTGCTGACGGCGTGGACGGTGGGCTACGCGGTGTACGACGACAAGACTCGTGCGCCGGCGCTGTGGGGGCTGGCGACGATCGCCGTCGGCGTGCCGCTCGCACGGCTGCTGCCGCCTGCGGCGTCGGAGAGCGGGTCTTCGTAGTAATCCGTCTGGCGGTCGGTGTCGGGTCGACAGGTTTGCCGTTGGGCCGGTTGGGGACCGCCCCCACGGCGAACCCGCTACAATCCCCGGCATGGGCATCTCGGCCGCGCTTGCGTCACACGTGTCGTCCCCGGTCCGTGACCGCGGCCGCACGTACCTTCGGGCCGGTGCCGTCCACCTCGACTCCGTCGGCACGAACGAAGTCGCCGCCACCGTCTCCGGAACCGACGAGTACGAGGTCGATCTGGTCGTGGAGGGCCGCACCGTCCACGCCTGGTGTACCTGCCCGTACGTCGCCGAGTACGGGGCCGTCTGCAAGCACATCTGGGCCACCGTCCTCGCCGCCGAGGCGCGTAGGTTCGGCGCCGCCCTCACGCCGCCGCTCCGCCTCGTCCTCGAAGGCGAGGACAACGACCCCGACGACTCGACCCTGGAGTTCGAGTCCGCCCCCCGCGAGCGCCGGCCGCGTGCCGCGCCCCGCGAGGCGTGGCTCGACCAGCTCGACGCCCTCCGCCGTCAGCTCGAACCGACAACTGCGGGACAGGCCGAGCGGCTCCTCGTCTACGTCCTCGACGCCACTGGCGGCGCGGTGACCCCGCGCCTGACGGTCGAGACGACGGTATCGGAGCGGAAGAAGAACGGCGATTGGGGCAAGCCGCAGCCGCGTGTCGTGTCGCAGACGCAGGTGCCGCGCCTCCCCGACGCCGTCGATCGTCGCCTTCTCACGCTCCTGAACGCCGCCGAACCTGCGTACAGCTCTGGCTCCTGGTACAACCACTATTCCGCTTCCAACCGCAGCCGCGTCCAGGTCGAGGGGCCGATGCTGGAGGTGGTGTTCCCGCTGCTCGCCGAGAGCGGCCGCGTCCGCCTCCGCACGCACAAGGACGCCGAGCTCCGCCCGCTGACGCACGACGCCGGCCCGCCGTGGGAACTGGCCGTGGAGGTGACCCGCGACCCCGCCGGCACGGAGTGGCGCCTCGCCGGCGCGCTCCGCCGCGGCGACGACGTGCGGACCCTCACCGCGCCCGACCTGCTGACGCCGGGGCTCGTCGTGCTCGGAGACACGTTCGCAGCGTTCCGCGACGGCGGCGCCTTTGCCTGGGTGCAGGCGCTCGCCCGCGGCCCCGTCCGCGTGCCGGAACAACAGGGGGCCGACCTCGCGGCGCAATTGCTGCAAATGCCCCGGCTGCCGCAACTGACGCTGCCCGACGAACTCCGCCTCACGGAGGAAGCCGTGCCGCCGCGGCCCCGGCTCGTGGTGCGGCCGACGGACCGCAGCTACGGCCCGCCGATGCTCCGCGGCGAGCTGTCGTTCCTCTACGCAGACCGGACTGTGCCCGCGAATACGCCGGGCCGCGGCGTGCTGCTGAAGGACGAGCGCCGCTTCCTGCTGCGCGACCCCGCCGCCGAGGCCGCCGCGCAGGCGGAGCTGGCCCGCGTCGGCTTCCGCCCGACGTGGAACGGGAAGGAGCAGGTGCCGGAGGTGAAGCCGTCGGCGCTGCCGAAGATCGCCCGCGAACTGGCCGCTGCCGGCTGGCTCGTCGAGGCCGACGGCAAGGTGTACCGGGCGGCCAACTTCTTTAACCTGGCCGTCCGCAGCGGCACCGACTGGTTCGACCTCAGCGCCAGCGCCGACTTCGGCGGCGAACTCGTGGCGCTGCCGAAACTGCTGGCGGCGCTCCGTCGCGGCGACGGCACCGTCGTCCTCGGCGACGGCAGCCTGGGGCTACTCCCCGAAGACTGGCTGAAGAAGAACGGCCTGCTCGCGGCGCTCGGTACCGTCGAGGGCGACACCGTGCGCTACTCGAAGGCGCAGGTCGGGGTACTGGACGCGCTGCTGGCGAGCCGGCCCGAGGTGGAGATCGACAAGGCGTTCGCCCGCGCCCGCGCCGAACTGAAGAAGTTCACCGGCGTCGTGGCCGCCGACCCGCCGAAGGGCTTCGTCGGCGAGCTGCGCGAGTACCAGAAGGAAGGCCTCGGCTGGCTGCGGTTCCTGCGCCGCTTCGGCTTCGGCGGCTGCCTCGCCGACGACATGGGACTCGGCAAGACCGTGCAGGTGCTCGCCCTGCTCGCCGGCAAGCGCGACGGCCCCGCGCTCGTCGTGGTGCCGAAGTCGCTGGTGTTCAACTGGAAGGCCGAGGCGGCGCGGTTCGCCCCGAAGCTGAAGGTGCTTGACCACACCGGCACCGCCCGCGACCGCACCGGCACCGACTTCGAGAAGTACAACCTCGTGCTGACGACCTACGGCACCCTCCGCAACGACGCGGAGACGTTCTCGGCCTTTAAGTTCGACACGTGCGTGCTCGACGAGTCGCAGGCGGCGAAGAACGCCGAGACGGAGACGGCGAAGGCCGTGCGCCTCATCCGCGCTGACCACCGGCTGGCGCTCAGCGGCACGCCGGTCGAGAACCACCTCGGCGAACTGTGGACGCTGTTCGACTTCCTGAACCCGGGGATGCTCGGCAAGGCGGCGCTGTTCGGCGTCGGCGCGGGCGGGCGCAGCATCGACCCCGAGGCGAAGGAGCTGTTGGCTCGCGCCCTGCGGCCGTACATCCTCCGCCGCACCAAGGACCAGGTGGCCAAAGACCTGCCGGCGAAGACGGAGCAGACCGTCTACTGCGACCTCGGCGCGGAACAGCGCCAGCTCTACGACGAGCTGCGCACCCACTACCGCCAGGTGCTGCTGGACCGCGTGGACGCCGTCGGCATCGGCAAGGCGAAGCTGCAAGTGCTGTCGGCGCTGCTGCGGCTGCGGCAGGCGGCGTGCCACCCGGGGCTCGTCGACCCGAAGCGCGTCGGCGAGCCGTCCGCGAAGCTCGACGAGCTGGTGCCGCACCTGGAAGAGTTGGTCGAGAGCGGGCAGAAGGTGCTGGTGTTCTCGCAATTCACGTCCCTCTTGGGGATCGTGAAGAAGCGGCTGGACGCGGCGGGGCTGACTTACGAGTCGCTCGACGGCCGCACCCGCGACCGGGCCGCGCGCGTGGAACGCTTCCAGACGGACCCGGCGTGCCGGTTGTTCCTCATCAGCTTGAAGGCGGGCGGCGTGGGCCTGAACCTGACCGCGGCCGGCTACGTGTTCCTGCTCGACCCGTGGTGGAACCCCGCGGCCGAGGCGCAGGCGGTCGATCGCACCCACCGCATCGGTCAGACGAAGCCGGTGTTCGCGTACCGGCTCATCGCGCGGGACACGGTCGAGGAGAAGGTGCTGGCGCTCCAGCAGAGCAAGCGCGAACTCGCCGACGCGATCCTCGGCGGCGACGTGGGGCCGATCACGTCGCTGAAGCGCGAGGACCTGGAACTGCTGCTGTCGTGACGCGTTGCGTCAGCGGCCGCGGCGCTTCTGCAAGTACGCCGTCAGGTCGTGCCCCAAGTCGGCGTCCGTCCGCAACCGCACCAGGTCGATCTCCATGCCGCGGCAGCCGTTCTCCAGCGCCGCCACGTGCTCGGCGAACGCCTTCAAGTACCCTTCCCGCACACCCAGTGGATCGGTCAGGATTTCGGGCAGCCCCTCCAGCCCGCGGAACAGCGTCGTGTGGCGGAACGGGAAGTCCACCTCGGCGGCGTCCAGCGTGTGGAACAGCACGACCTCGTGCTTGTGGTAGCGGAGGTGCTGCAACCCCGCGAGTGTGTCCTCCACGTCGTCCAGCAGGTCGCTGAACACGAAGACGATGCCGCGGCGGCCGGTGCGGCCGGCGAGCTCGTGGAGGGTGCGGCCGAGGTTCGCGGGGCCGGCGTGCGGGCCGTCGGCGAGTGCCCGACACGCCTCGCGGAGTTGGTTCATTTGCCCCGACGGCCGCAGGAACGCCCGCAGCCCGCCGGCCACGGTGGCGAGGCCGACACTGTCCGACTGCCGCAGCACGAGGTAGCCCATCGCGGCCGCGGCCGAACACGCCAGGTCGTACTTGGTGCGCGGCCCCGAGCCGTACCGCATGGAGTCGCTGGCGTCGGCAACGAGCCAGGCGACGAGGTTCGTTTCCTGTTCGTACTGCTTCAGGTGGAACCGCTCGGTGCGGCCGTAGACCTTCCAGTCGATGTGCTTGATGTCGTCGCCGGGGGCGTACTCGCGGTGCTGGGCGAACTCGACGGCGAACCCGTGCCGCGGGCTGCGGTGCCGGCCGGCGAGGTAGCCCTCCACGAACTGCCGGGCCTCGAGTTCGAGACGATCGACGCGGGCCAATACCGTCGGATCGGGCAGCGGCGGCATGACCTACTGCTCCCCGTCGCGGGGCACGATTGCCAGCAGCTTCCGCACGATCTCGTCCGGCGTAACCCGGTCGGCCTCGGCGTTGTAGTTGGTGATGACGCGGTGCCGCAGCACCGGCAGCGCCACCGCCTTCACGTCCTCCGTCGCCACGTAGGGGCGGCCCTTCAGCAGCGCCCGCGCCTTCGCCGCCAGGATCAGGTTCTGGCCCGCGCGCGGCCCGGCGCCCCACGTCACGTACTTCTTCACGAAGTCCGGCACGTTCGAGTCGGCCGCCTCGCCGTCCTGGCCGGTCGGGCGCGTCAGGCGGGCCAACTTCAGGGCGTAGCGGATCACGTACCCCGCCGCGGGGACGCGCCGCACCAACTCCTGCATCCGCAGCACCTCCTCCACGTCCACGACCCGCTCCACCCGCGGGGCGGCCGCCGACGTGGTGCTCTCGATTACCCGGAACTCGTCGTCTTCCGACGGGTAACCGACGCGGATGGTGAACATGAACCGGTCCTGTTGCGCCTCGGGCAGCGGGTACGTGCCCTCCTGCTCGATCGGGTTCTGGGTGGCGAGCACGAAGAACGGGTTCGGCAGGGCGTGCCGCTGGCCGGCGACGGTGACCTGCTTCTCCTGCATCGCCTCCAGCAGCGCGGCCTGCGTCTTCGGCGGGGTACGGTTGATCTCGTCGGCCAGCACCAGGTTGGCGAAGATCGGCCCGTGCAGGAAGCGGAACGCCCGCCCGCCGGTGGCCTTGTCCTCTTGCAGCATCTCGGTGCCGGTGATGTCCGACGGCATGAGGTCGGGCGTGAACTGAACGCGGTTGAAGGTCATCGCCATGCCGTCGGCCAGCGTGCGGATCATCAGCGTCTTGGCGAGGCCGGGCACGCCGACGAGGAGGGCGTGGCCGCGCGACAGGACCGCGATCAGGAGCTGTTCGAGCACGTCGGTCTGGCCCACGATCACCTTGCCGCACTCGGCGAGGAGGCGGTCGGCGGCGGTGCGGAGGTGCTCGGCGGCGTCCAGGTCGTCGTCGGTCAGGTCGGTCACCGGCTCGGCTCGGAGTGCCACGCAAGCCCCCATGTCGGTTCAGCCCGCTCGGCGGGCCGTAGGATCATCGTAACAACTGCCCGAACCCGGCCAAGACCCGCGGTCGGCGGGCGAATCACCGGCTACCCGCTGCCCCCGAGGGCACCCATGACGCCACACGACCCGCCTGCCTGGACCCGCACCGCCGACGGCGCCGACACCGTGCTGACGCTCCCGCGGAGCGGGCCGGCTGAGGGCGCGGGCGCAGTCGTGTTCCTGTGGGCAGTCGGCGTCGCCCTTCTGATCAGTATCCCGGTCGGGCCGTTCGCGGCGTTCGCGGGGTTCCCCGCCGCGGGGGTGTTCCTCATCCCCTGGCTCGGTGGCTACCTGTTCTTGACGCTCATCGCCGCCCTCGGCCTGTGGGTCGCGGCCGCCCGGGACTGTGTCCGAGTCGGAGGCGGCCAGTTGGAGTACGCCCGCGGCGTCGGGCCGCTGTGGAAGCGGAGCGTTCGACTGGACGTGGCGGATGTGCGGCGCTTCGTCGTGTCCGGGGCGAGCAGCCGTACGGGGGCGAACAACTCCGGGATGTGGGGCGAGCTCTCCGTTCTCGAAGTCGAAGACGTGACCGGCCGGCGGCGGCGGATGGGGTTGTGGTACCGGCGCGACGTGTTGCTGCCGTTCGCCGCGGAGCTGGCGGCGCTGTGCGGCCTCCCCTCCGAGCTGGGCGTCGTGGACGACCCCAACGACGAGTTCCACCCGACCCTACCGCCCGGCAGCACGCTTCGGCTCCGACCGCAGCCGGAGGGGATCGTGGTCGCCGTGGGTCCGCTCGGCAGCCGCGGACTCGACCGCTACTTCTGGGGCTGCTCGGTCTTCGCGCCGGTGTTGTTCCTGATGCTCGCATTGATCGGCGTGTTCACCCTGCAAGGCGCAGTGAAGTGGGACCCGGCCCCGCCGCCGCCGTGGGTCGTGGTCGGGGTGATGATCGGCGGCGGCAGCGCGGCCGTGCTGCTCCTGCTGTTGCTTGGGTTCTTCCGCCTCGTGACCACCTACGGCCGGTCGGAGGTGCGTGTGAGCCGGGCCGGGTTGGAAGTGGAGGAGCCGGGGGTGTTCAGGCCGATGCGGTGGTCGTGGCCGGGCGAGCGGGTGGCCGCGGTGATCGCCGAGTTCGACCCGAAGGACCAGAGCCGCAGCCTCGTGGTCGTCGGGCACGACGGAAGCCGCGAGGGCGTACTCGGGCACTTGTCGCTCGAAGAACTGCAGTGGCTCGCCGCCCGTGTGCGGGAGAGCCTGTGACACAGGATCGGCGTGACTCGGAACCCTCTCGTTCCCCCGCTCCGCGGGGGGAACGAAAGGATCGGGTCCGCCGCTTGCGGCGTAGCGCCGCAAGCGAGGTCACTTCTTGCCGGCCAGCTCCAGGCACACCAGCCTTTCCTTGCCGCGCACGAACATCCGCCCGTCGCTGACCACCGGCGGCGCCCAGCACGGGTAGCTCAGCTCCGGCATCCGGTAGCGGCTCACTTCCTCGTATCGGGCCGGGTTGGGCCGGAACAGGAACAGCTCGCCGAACTCGCCGAGCCCGATCAGGTGCCCGTCCACAGCCGTGAACGTACAGCGCGACGCCCGCCGCAGCGTCCACTTCACGTCGCCCGTTGCCAGCTCGACGCAGCGCACGTCCGCGTCGTTGTCGTGCCGGCCGCTGCTGCCGTACACGAAACCGCCGATGTGGATCGGGGTACACCAGTGCGACAGCAGCGACTTCTCGAACCGGTCCTTGTCGTCGTCCGTCCACACGGCCTTCACGCCGGCGTTCTTCGCCTCCAACAGCGCCGCCCCGGGGCCGTAGCACTCGGAGAGCAGGATGCGGTCGCCGACGACGAGCGGGTTCGCGGCGTTCACGCTCTCCTCGCTCTTCGCCCGCCACCGGAACGCGAACCGCTGCGCCCCCGTCTGCGGGTCGAAGGCGAACAGCCCGCCGCGGGCGAAGTACAGGCCCGTCCGCTTGCCGTCGATCGTGCGCACGACCGGGCTGCTGTAGCTCGCCAGCTCGTCGCCGGTCCGGTAGCGCTCGGCGCCGGTGAGCTTGTCGAGGCCGACCACCGCAGAACCGTCGGGCTTGGCCTCGCGCAGGTCCACCGGCCGCGGCCCCTTCGGGCTGCCGCCGACGGCCACGATAAGGGTGTTTCCTTCGACCACGGGGACGCTGCCCACGCCGAAGAAGTTCTGGTGGAAGCGGTACCTCGCGCGGGTGTCCAGCTTCCAACGCTCCTTCCCGTCGGCGGCCGAGACGCACGCCAGCGTGCCCTCCGGACCGAGGACGTACACGCGGTCACCGTCCACGACCGGGCAGGCGCGCGGGCCGGGGTCGTAGCCGTAGAAGTCCTCGTAGGTGGTCGGGTACTCGTAGCTCCAGAGTTGCTTGCCGGTGGCAGCCTCGCGGCAGGTGAGGCGGCAGGCGTCGGCGTGGCGGTCGAAGTGGTAGAGCTTGCCGGCGGCGACGACGGGCGGGGCGTAGCCGACGCCGAGGGGGCACTCCCACAGTTTCTTCAAGCCGTCCTTGGGCCACGGGCGGATGATGCCGGTCTCGGTGGAGACGCCGTCCTGCGTGGGGCCGAGGAAGGTGGGCCAGTCGGCGGCGAGGAGCAGCGGGACGGCGAACAGCGCGAGCGAACGGCGGGTCATGGCGGCCTCCGGGGGAGCGGGCGCCATCATAGCGGACGCCCGGCGGCGCGTCGCTCCAACACTATTTCGTGTCATTGACTCAATTCGTGCCGCGACCCCCTGGGGGGGAGCCTGGCACGAATTCGGGCGGCGGTCCGGGAGGTGGGATTGGGGGGGCGATGCGGGGGGAATCGGGGGCGTCATCCGGGTGGGCGAATCTCCCCGGACCCGTAGGAGGGGGGTAAGATCGTGTGACACCCGCCGGGGAGGCGACATGCTGTTCTTCCTGCTCGCCGGCCACGCCCTGATGGACTACTCGCTCCAGAACGACGCGATGGCGGCGTGCAAGTGTCGCCGGACGACCAATCCGCTCCAGCAAGCCGTGCCGTGGTACTACTGGCTGTCGGCGCACGCCTTGCTCCACGGGGCGGCCGTGGGTGTGATCGTCCGGTGGTCCGGCGCCCAGTACGAAGTCGCCGTCATGTTCGGGTTCGCCGAGACGATCCTGCACTGGTTCATCGACCTGGGGAAGTGCGAAAAGCTCTACAGCATCCACATCGACCAGGGGCTGCACGTGCTCTGCAAGGTGGCGTGGTGGGCGCTGTTCGCCGGCGGCGTGGTGTCCTACGGGGCCGTTTAGCACGGGAGGGCGAGGCGTGGTCCGCCGCGATGCCCGCGCGTGGGTGATTCTGCTGGTGGTCCTGGGCGCGTTCGCGGCCGGCGGCGCCGTCGTCTACTACCTCTTCCTCCCTGGCCCCGTCGCACAGCCCCACGCCGACCGTACCGACGGCCCGGCACCCACCCGCGTCGCCGCGCTGAGCCGCATCCAGCCGGCGGGTGGCGTGGTGCCCGTGTACGGCCCGCCGGGCGACCGCATCTCCGAGCTGAAGCCGCTCGCCCCCGGCGACAAGTTGAAGGCCGGCGACGCGATCGCAGTGCTGGCCAGCCGCGACATCCGCGCCGCCGAAGTGAAGGTGGCCGAGGTGCAGCTGGCCGAGGCGAAGGCGGCCGTCGCCGCGGCGACTGAGGCGGGGGTGAAGAAGATCGCTGCCGCGAGGGCTGAGATCGCTTCCGCGCAGGCCGGCGAGAAAGCCGACCTGGCAGCGTTGGACGCGAAGGCGGGGCTAGTTTCGAAGCAGCGCGACGCCGCAGCCCGGCAGCTGGCCCGCCTCGACGCCGCCCGCGCCGACGGCGCCCGCGTCGCCGACGAGGACCTCGACAAGGTTCGCCTGCTGATCGACCAGGCCGACGCCGAGCTGACCGCGACGACGGCGGCGCGGGAGAAGGCGGCGGCGACTTACGCCGGCAGCCGAACCGCGGCCGAGGCGCGGGTGAAGGCCGCGGAGGCGGAACTGGCCGAAGCCGAGGCCCGCGCCCCGGTGAAGTCCGGCGAGGAGAAGCTGACCGTCGCCCGCAAGGCGCTCGAACTGGCGACACTGACGGCTCCGGTCGACGGCGTGGTGCTCCGCGTCGCGGGGCGGACCGGCCAGCCGACGGGGGCAGGCGAGCCGGTGGTGCAGATGGCGGCGCTCGGCGACATGGTCGTGGTCGCGGAGGTGTACGAGTCCGACGTGGACCGCCTGAGCGGCTGGGTGAAGGCCGGACCGGTGCCGGTCGAGATCACACACCCGGCGCTGCCGCGGCCGCTAAAGGGCGTGGTAAAGGCGGAGTCGGACGTGGCCCGCATGATCGCCCGCAACCAGGTCTTCCCGCTCGGCCCGCGCGAGGACGCCGACCGCCGCGTGGTCGAAGTTACGGTCCGGCTCGACGCCGACAGTTCGCCTGTGGCGGCGCGGTTCGTGGGCCTGCAGGTGACGGCTACGTTCGCCCCGGCCCGCTGACGCGTATCCTGACCATACCTCGCAGGACCCCCCCGGTGCCCGACGAGCCCCGCCAAGCGCCGACGGACACGACGGTGGGCCACACGCCGCCCGCCGCCGCAGCCGACGAGCGCACCCGGCCCGGTCGGCCGCCGCTCCGGACGTGCCAGGCTACGCCATCGTCCGCGAGGTCAGCCGCGGCGGCATGGGCGTCGTGTACGAGGCCCGGCAGTGCTCGCTCGGCCGCACGGTGGCCCTTAAGCTCGTCCTCGGCGACGGCCGCGCCGAGGGCGTCGCCCTGTCGCGGTTCCTGGTCGAGTCGCAGGCCACCGCGCGCGTCCACCACCCGCACGTCGTCCAGGTTCACGACTTCGGCGAGACCGGCGGCCGGCCGTACCTCGTGATGGAGTTCTGCCCCGGCGGCACGCTCGCCGACCGCCTCAAGGGCGGCCGGATGGACCCCGCCGCCGCGGCGGAATTGCTCCTCCAACTCGCCGGCGGCGTGGCGGCAGCACACGCTGCCGGCATCGTTCACCGCGACCTGAAGCCGCAAAACGTGCTCTTCGACGCCGCCGGAGAGCCGAAGGTCGCCGACTTCGGTCTCGCCAAGCTTGCCTCCGGGGCGACGCTCACCAAGCCCGGCGACGTGATGGGCACGCCGGCGTACATGGCGCCCGAGCAGGCGAGCGGCCGAACCGAGGGGATCGACGCCGCGGCCGACGTGTGGGCGCTCGGCGTCATGCTCTACGAGTGCCTCACCGGCGTCCGGCCGTTCGCCGGCCACTCCACCGCGGCGATGCTGCTGGCGGTGCAGGGGGCCGACCCGGTCCCCGTCCGTCGACTCGCGCCCGGCGTGCCGCGCGATCTGGAGTTCATCTGCCACAAGTGCCTGCGGAAGTCTCCGGCCGATCGTTACCCGTCCGCCGTGGACCTGGCCGCCGACCTCGACCGCTTCCGGCGGGGCGAACCGCTCCCGACCCGCGACCGCAGCTACCGCCTGCGCCGCGCCGCCGGCCGGTGGTGGAAGCCGGCCGCGGTCGCGCTCGTCGGCGTGGTGGCGCTCGTCGCCGTATACCTGTCCGCGCGGCCGCCGGCCGACGTCGTCCCGCCCGACGACCCGACCTCGGAGTTGCGGCGGCAGGAGGTGGTGCGGCGCGTGGAGGGCGTCCGCGCCGGCCGGCCGAACCCGGACCGCGAGTTTCCGCACCCGGTCGTCGCCGTCGATTCTCTGGCCGAGCCGGCGAACCCGGCCTTCCGCGTCATTACCGACGACCGCGTGGTGGACTTGCGGGCGTGGAAGAAAGTCACGCCCGCGGAGCCGGGCGCGGAGTCGTTCGTGATCTTTCAGAACCGGCGGGTGCTGACGCGGACCGCCGCCGCCGACGAGTACCGCATCGAGTACCGCACCACCGGCCGCGACATCATCGGCCGCGCCGTCAGCCCGCGGCCGGAGGGCGCCCGCGTGTACGTCGCGGCACAGCCTCGCACCGTCGGCGCGCAGGCGATGAAGATTCGGCACCTGGCGCTGGACACGCGGGGCGTACCACTCCACGAGGAGTTCACCGCCCAGGTCTTCGCCACGTACCGCGACTCGATCCAGACGCCGGCCGACCAGTGGCTCGGCATGATCGGCTACGCCGGGGCGGTGAAGTCGTCCATCCTCATCGTCTTCCCCGACGACAAGCCGTTCGTCGATTACCGGCTGCGGGTGGCGCCGCCGGGCGGGGGCGCGCCGCGGGACTACGACGGGCCGTTGATCCGCCTCCAGGACGACGCCCGGCGGTGGGTGTACTGGGAGGTCCCGGGGCCGTTGGATCAGCACGTGTACCGCGTAGACTGGACGTGGTAACCGTCCCGCCGCGGGCCGCCGCATGACCGACCTCGCCACCGCCGCCCGCCGGGCCGCCGCCGACCCCGACGACCCGGCTGCCGTCGGCGCCATCCTGGCCGCCGTGCGGGCACTCTGCGCCGCCCGCGGGTGGGACGCCGACGAACTCGCTGAGGCCGCCGTCGCCGAGCCGCCGCCCGACGCCGTGCCCGTCCCCGCGGTGCTGTCGGCCCGCCGCATCGCCCTGTACGCCGGCTACTTCGACCCGCCCACCCGCTTTCACCGCGACGGCGCCGACCGCCTCCGCGCCGCCGGGTTCGCGGAAGTCGTGATCCGCCCGGACCACCCGCGGCCGGACCGGCCCGACGCCGAACACGCCGCCGCCGTCCACCGCGCCGTGATGACCGACCTGGCGTTCGCCGACGCCCCCGGCGTCACCATCGATCTGGACGACCTCGACGACCAGCGGTTTACCCCACACGCCGCGCTGGAGCGGAAGTACGCCGGCCGCGGCGAGGTGTGGCACGTCGTGTCCGACGAGTTCGTCGCCGGCGGGGCCGAGGGCACGTCGGTGGTGCAGACGCGCTGGGAGGACGGCGCGCGGATGTGGACCGAGTCGCGGTTCGTGGTGTACCACGCGCCCGGCCACCCGCCCGCCGCCGCCGACCTGCCGCCGCGGCACCAACTCCTCGAAATCGCCGGGCACCTGCCGACCGCGGACGTGCGGGCGATGGTGTTCAACGGCGGGGCCGACGCCGTCGACGGGTTCGTGTGCCCCTCGGTCGCCGAGTACATCCGCCGGCACGGGCTGTTCACCAGCGCCATCCCGCGCGGCGAGGTGCGCAGCCGGTTCGACCGGCCGCGGCTCAAGATCGTGTGCGGCCCGCAGAAGGAGGCTCAGGACCGCGCCGCCGCGTTCCGCCACCTCGAACGCCCCGACCCCAACCTCATCCTCGTCGTCGGCGGCGACGGCACGATGCTCCACGCCATCCGCGAGCACTGGCGGCTGCGGCTGCCGTTCCTCGGGCTCAACGCCGGGCACCTCGGCCACCTGATGAACGAGATCGTCTCCGCGGACCTGGCCGGTTCCGAGTTCGTCCTCCACCGCATGCCGATGCTCCGCGTCGATTACGTCACCGACGACGGCGTGAAGGGCCGCGGGCTGGGGTTCAACGACGCCTGGGTCGAGCGCGACAGTGGGCAGGGGGCGTGGCTCCGCGTCGACGTGGACGGCGAAACGCGGCTCAAGAAGGTGGTGTGCGACGGCTTGCTGATGGCGACGCCGTCCGGGTCCAGCGCCTACGCCCGCGCGATGGGCGGCACGCCGGTACCACTCAGTTCGCCAGTGCTCACGCTGGCCGGGTCGAACGTGTTCCACCCGCGCTTCTGGAAGCCGCTGGCCCTGCCCGACGACACCGTCGTGAAGATGACCAGCACCGGCGACCCCGGCAAGCGGCCCGTCCGCGGCTTCCTCGACGGCCTGCCGCTCGGCCGCGTCACCGCGATGGAGGTGCGCGTCAGCCCGGTCGCGGCGGTGGAACTGGCGTTCACCCCGGCGTTCGACCTCTCTGCCCGGTTGCTGCGGTCGCTGTTCCCGCCCGACGACGGGTACTGAGCCGGGCGTCATTTTGGTCGAGATTTTTGTTTCGGCTGCGCCCCCCTACGGGTCGCGGAAACATGTCACGCGGTCTCAATGACGATTGCCGTTGAGTTCTCGCCAGCCGTAGCAGTCGCACCAGGTGAGAGTTACGGCGATCGGAGCCACGCGGCGGGCAGGTGAGCCAGGCTCAAACGTCCGTACCGAATCTCCTCCTTCCCGGAGCGGTGGGCACGTTCGTAAAAGAGATACACCGCGCCGTCGGGGGCCGGGGCCAGGTCGGAATACGCACTCAGGCCGGGCTCCACGGTCTTCGGATTCGACCACGTCTTGCCGGCGTCGGCGCTGACACGCAGGCTCACGTTCTTCCGGTCGCGGCTCTGCCCGGGTTCGGCCCTGCCGCCGGTCCGCGCCAGGGTGTTGGGGCCGCTATACACCAGCAGCGGCCGCGGCCCCGGCAGGCTCAGCAGGCTGCCGAAGCAGATCGGCTCCGGCAGCGCGTCGTCGAACGCCGGCGGGCTCCACTTCGTCGCCCCGTCGGGGCTGACGGTCACGATGCGGCGGTGGGCCTTCGACTCGGTGCGGGCGTTCAGCATCACGCGGCCGTCGGGCAGCTCGGCCACCGTCGCCTCGTTCGGGTTCACCCACTCCGCCGTGTTCGGCACGGCGACGTCTCCGCGCTTCCAGGTAGCGCCGCCGTCGTCGCTAACGACGGTCGTCGTCACGGACGGCCGGTGCGCGTGGCCGCCGGTGCCGAGCGACAGCCACACGGGCACGACGAGCCGGCCGCTCTTCAACTGGATGCCGTGGCCGGTGGCCAGCACCTGCCAGGCGTACTCGGGGCGGAAGGCGTCGAACGCCGCGGTGATCTCGCGCGGGGCGGCCCAGGTGCGGCCGTCGTCGGTGCTCTTGCTGTAGAAGCAGCGCATGTACTCGACGCAGAACAGCAGGTGAACGCTGCCGTCGCGGTCGGCGATCATGACGGGGTTGTTGTTCGTCACCTCGCTGTCCTTCCCGAGCTTCTGCTTCTCGGCGAGCGGGTTGCGGCGGTGCGGCCCGGGGGCGGGCGGCAGCGGCGCCGGCGGGTCGAAGGTCTTGCCGCCGTCGGCGGAGCGGCGCATCAGCAGGTCGATGTGCCCCCAGTCGGCGGCCCCCGACTTGCGGGCCTCACAGTAGACGAGGACCGTCCCCTTCGCGGTGACGACGACGCCGGGGATGCGGTAGATCGCGTACCCGCCGGCGCGGGCCTCGAACAGGTCGAGGTGCACAGGCGGCGGGTCGGCGGCCGTGGTCGTTGCGGCAAGGAGTGCGACGAGGAGGGGAGCAAGGCGCGACATGCGGGCACCCGGGGCGAGGGGCGGGAGGACAGTTTAGACAGGATAACAGGACGAGCGGGATGCCGAACCAGGGTATCAAGCCCGGCTCGGCATCCCGCTCGTCCTGTTATCCTGTCTAAACTCCCGTCCCCGTCACGTCACCGCCTTGTACGCCGTCACCCCCAGCACGGCGAACACGAGCACCAGCAGCAGGAAGATGCCGAACAGCACCTTGGCGACGTCGGCGAAGCCCTCGGCCATGCCGCCGAAGCCGAACAGGGCCGACACGCCGGCCAGGACCAGGAAGATCAACGCCCATTTCAGCAAGCCCATGACCGCTCCTCCACGAGGGGCGGCGGGGCAACCCCGCCGCATCACCGTCCCGTACGCAACATCGGTGCCACGGAATTCGCTCAAGTTGAGCCGGCCCTCGGGCCGACGAATCCGACACACCCCGCTCCGCACCCGGGTTCCCGCCATGCGCCGTACTCTCGTCGCCAGTCTCGTGCTCCTCTTGTGTGCCGCCCCGCTCGTCGGGGAGGACGCGCCGCCGGTGGTGGTCGCGGCCGCGGCCCCGGACCTGTCGGGCGACTGGTCCGGTCACTGGGAGAGCGGCAAGAACGGCCACCGCGGGCCGCTGCGAGCCACATTCACGCGGGTCGGGCCAAACTGCTACCAGGTGCGGTTCGCGGGTCGCTTCGCCAAGGTCATACCCTTCTTCTACCGCACACCGCTGACCGTGGTCGGCGGCGGCGACGGCGTGGCGCTGCTGTCGGCGAGCAAGACGCTCGGGCCGCTGCTCGGCACCTTCTCGATGAGCGCGACCGCCACCGCCACCACGTTCGACGCCGACTTCACCGCCAAGGGCGACCATGGCAAGTTCGTGCTGACGCGGTGCCGCTGATCGGCCGAACCCGGTGCGGGCGGAGTTGCTATAATTCAAGCTCCGACCGCCATGCCCCGAGCCGCCGCCGCAATGAAGATCGTCAAGTACCCGCACCCCGCGCTGCGGGCGGTCGCCAAGCCGGTGACCGCCATCGACAAGGACGTGCAGCTCGCCGCCGGCGCCATGCTCGACCTGATGTACACCGCCGCCGGCCTCGGCCTCGCCGCCCCGCAGGTGACGCTCGACTTCCAGCTCATCGTCATGAACTTCGAGGGCGACCCGGCCGTGAAGGAGGCCGAGTTCGTCGCCATCAACCCGGTGATCGTGGAGAGCAAGGGCACCATCAACGACCGCGAGGGGTGCCTGAGCTTCCCCGGGCTGTACCAGAACGTGCGGCGGGCGAAGGCGGTGAAGGTGCAGGCGTACAACCTGAAGGGCGAGATGTACGAGATGACGTGCAGCGACCTGCCGGCGCGGGTGTGGCAGCACGAGATCGACCACCTCAAGGGCGAGCTGTTCATCGACAAGATGGGCCCGCTCGGGAAGCTCGGCAGCAAGCGCGACATCGAGAAGTTCATCGCCGACTTCGAGAAGGACAAGAAGAAGGGCGAGCTGCCGCCCGATCTCGCTCCCAAACTGTGACGACCCCGGCCGATGGTTTTCAGGCCGAAGGCCTGGCAGCCCTCAGGCAAGGCCCGAAGGGCCGCCGCCCTGGGTCCGCGGTACAATCACCCCGCAGGCTGAAGGCCTGCGAGCCGGCTCGCAGGCCTTCAGCCTGCAACGTCGTTGCGCCCCAACCGGGCGTTGCCCTGGGCTGAGGGCTGTCAGGCCTTCGGCCTGAAAACCACCGACCGGATACGCACCACCCCGGAGCCGTATGCGTCTGCTGATGATGGGCACCGGCACGTTCGCCGAGCCGACGTTCGAGGCGCTGCTGGCGAGCTTCCCGGGCGAGGTGGTCGGCCTCGTCACGCAGCCGGAGCGCGACGGCGGCAACAAGCGCGGCAGCACCCGCCAGACCGGCAAGGGCATGGCCGCCATCGCCGCCGCGGCCGGGCTGCCCGTCGTGCAGCCGGAGAGCATCAACACGCCGGAAGGGCTGGCGGCGTACCGCGACCTGCGGCCCGAGCTCGTCGTCGTCGCCGCCTACGGGCAAATCCTGTCGAAGGACGTGATCAGCACGCCGACCGTCGGCATCATCAACGTCCACGCCTCCCTTCTGCCGAAGTACCGCGGCGCGGCGCCGGTCGCCTACGCCATCCTGAACGGCGAGACGCGGACGGGCGTGACGATCATCAAGGTCACCCCCGGCCTCGACAGCGGCGACATGATCCTTCAGGAGGCCGAGGACATCCGCCCCGACGACACCACCGGCACACTCGAAGCGCGGCTCGCGGCGCTGGGTGCGCGGCTGGCGGTGGAGGCGGTGCGGAAGTACCGCGCCGGCGGGCCCGTCGAGGGGGCGAAGCAGGACGCGGCGCTCGTGACGCGGGCGCCGAAGATCAAGAAGGAATTCGGGCTGATCGACTGGGCGAAGCCGGCCGCGGAGATCGAGCGGCACGTCCGGGCGATGCAGCCGTGGCCGACGGCGTACACGTTCCTCCACCGCCCCGGCAAGGAGCCGATGCGGGTGATCGTGAACTCGGCACATGTCTTCACCCATTCTGGCCAAATCCCAGACGGCGTTACGCCGACCGGGCCTATGCCGCCGGGCCATGTGGAAGCGGGCGTAGGGTTTGCGGCGTCGAGCGGTGCGCGTAACCCGCCACCACCGATCCAGGCCCTCCTCGTGGCGACAGGTGGCGTGATGCTCGAACTCGTGGAACTCCAGCCCGCCGGGAAGAAGCGAATGAGTGCGGCCGAATTCCTCCGCGGCTACCCGGTCGTGCCCGGGATGCGGTTCGGGCCGGAGGTGCTGTCTTGACCGCCCGACAGGCCGCGGCCGACATCCTCCACCGATCCACAAGCCGCGACGGGTTCGTCGCCGACCTGATCGACGACCAGCTCGCCCGCTTCCCGCTGTCGCCGCAGGACCGACGCTTCGTCACGCAGCTGGTGTTCGGCGTCGTCCGCCGCCGGGCCACGCTCGACGCCCTCGTCCGCCCGTTCGTGAACCGGGCACCGAGCACCGTGGACGACCGCCTGTGGGACGTCCTCCACCTCGGGGCGTTCCAGCTCGCGTTCCTCACGCACGTCCCGAAGCACGCCGCGGTGAACGAGACGGTGTCGCTCGCCGCCCAAGTCGGGCTGCCGCAGGCGACCGGGTTCGTCAACGGCGTCCTCCGCCGCGTCGCCGACCTGGTGACCGACGGGTTCACCGACACGCCCGGCCCCGCGGCGCTGCCGTTCGACGCCGGCGCGGAACCGCGCTTCCGCGTGCTGGCGGTGCCGGTGCTGCCCGACCCGATCGCCGACCCGGTGGGCTACCTCGCGGCCGGGTTCTCTTGGCCGAAGTGGCTGGCGAAGCGGTGGCACGACCGCTACGGGGCGTGGGAGGCGGCGCGGCTCGGCTTCTGGTTCAACGCCGCGCCGCCGCTGTGGGTGCGCACGAACAAGCTCCGCACCGACCGCGAGAGCTACCGCCTGCAACTCGCCGCCGCGATGATCGACGCCGAACCCGGCCCGCACCCGCAGTCGCTGCGATTCGCCGAGCACCACCCCGTGCGCGAGCTGCCGGGCTACGCCGCCGGCGACTTCGCGGTGCAGGACCATTCGTCGATGCTGGTGGCGTCGGCGCTGAACCCGCAGCCAGGGAACCGCATCCTCGACCTGTGCGCCGCCCCCGGCGGCAAGACGACGCACCTCGCCGAGCTGGCCGACAACCGCGCCCGGATCATCGCCTGCGACCCCGACGCCCGCCGCCTCGAAACCGTGACAACGCTGTGTCAGCGGCTCGGTGTCCGGGGCGTCGAGACGGTGCAGCTGAAGGAGGGCGACGACCCGCCCGCCGGGCCGTTCGACGCGGCGCTGGTGGACGTGCCGTGCAGCAACACCGGCGTCCTGGGCCGCCGCCCCGAGGTCCGCTGGCGGCTGAAGCCGAACGAGTTCGAGCACCTGATCCGGCTACAAACGAAGCTGCTGATCCAGGCCGTGGAGCGGGTGAAGCCGGGCGGCGTGGTGGTGTACTCGACGTGCAGCATCGAGCCGGACGAGAACGAGGGCGTGGTGGCGGTAGTGCTGCGGGCGCTCCGCGGGCTGACGCTGGAGGCGGAGCACCACTCCGTGCCCGGCCGCCCGTCCGACGGCGGCTACTGGGCGCGGCTGCGCGTGCCGCGTGTCGCTCCCCACCCGCGAGGGTAGCCGCTACAATAACGGCTTTGCCGCATCGGCCCCGTCTTTACAACGGACCCCCCGATCATGCCCCGGACCGTATACATCGAGACCGTCGGCTGCCAGATGAACGTGCTCGACAGCGAGCTCGTGGTCGCCGCCCTCCACAAGGCCGGCTACTCGATCGCCGACCAGCCCGCCGACGCCGACCTCGTTCTGTTCAACACCTGCTCCGTCCGCGAGCACGCGGAGGACAAGGTGTACTCGGCCCTCGGCCGCGTCGCGCCGCTGAAGAAGGCCCGCCCCGGCACCGTCGTCGGCGTCCTCGGGTGCATGGCGCAGAAGGACCAGGAACTCATCCGCAAGCGGGCGCCGCACGTCGATCTGGTCGTCGGTACGGGGCAACTTGCGCGGGTGCCGGAGCTCGTCGAGGCGGCCCGCGCCACGGGACAGCCGCAGTTCGCGCTCAGCCTCGGCCGCACGGACGCCGGCAAGCACGCGGTCGAGGCGAGCTTCGTCAGCTTCGACCCGGCCCGCGACTCGGCGGCGCGGCCGACGCCGTTCCAGGCGTTCGTCCGCGTACAGTTCGGGTGCGACAAGTTCTGCACGTACTGCGTCGTGCCCAGCACCCGCGGCCCCGAGCAGAGCCGCCACCCCGACCATATCCTCGCCGAGGCAAAGCAACTCGCGGAGCAGGGGTGCAAGGAGATCACGCTGATCGGGCAGACGGTCAACAGCTACGAGTTCGACCACGGCGACGGCCGCCGCACGCGCCTGTCGGACGTGCTGGCGAAGCTCGACGCGGTGCCGGGGCTGGAGCGGGTGCGGTTCGTCACCAACTTCCCGAAGGACATGACCGACGACCTGCTCGCCGCCGTGCGCGACCTGCCGACGGTCGTGAAGTACCTGCACGTGCCGGCGCAGAGCGGGTGCGACGACGTGCTGAAGCGGATGAAGCGGCTCTACACCGCCGGCGAGTACCGCGCCATGCTCGCCCGCTGCCGCGAACTCGTGCCCGGCGTGTCGGTCAGCTCGGACTTCATCGTCGGCTTCTGCGGCGAGACGGAGGCGAGCTTCGCGAAGACGATGGAGCTGGTGCGCGAGGCGCGGTTCAAGAACAGCTTCATCTTCAAGTACAGCGAGCGGCCGGGGACGAAGGCGGCCGAGCGGTACCCGGACGACGTGCGCGAGGACGTGAAGAAGCGGCGCAACAACGACCTGCTGGCGGTCCAGAACGCGAACAGCCTCGCCGACCACCGGGCGCAGATCGGCGCCACCGTCGAGGTGCTGGTCGAGGGTCCGTCGAAGCGGGCGCGAACCGCGGGGGGTGGCGGCGTCATCCAACTGACGGGGCGGTCGATGGCCGACCACATCGTCGTGTTCGACGGCACCCCGCGGCTGGTCGGGAACACGGTGCGGGTGCGGGTGGACGACGCCAGCGCGTTCACGCTGTACGGCCGCGTGCTGACCGGCGAAGGGGTGGGGGCGGCGGTGGCCTTCACGCCCGACGCCACCCGCGCCGCGGCCGACGGCGACGACGGCCCCGCGTACCCGGCGCCGCTGGAGTTCGCGCCGCCGGCCGAGAAGCGCATCGGCCTGCCGCTGGCGTAAGAGCACGGCACTGGTGCGGTATCCGCCGGTGCGTACAATACGGGTCCAACCGCGGCCGGTGGCCGCGACACACGGGGAGACGACATGGCCAGCCCGAACGTGGTCGAGTTCACGACCGACAACTGGAACGAGCACGTCAGCAGCGGCAAGCTCGTGGTCGCCGACTTCTGGGCGCCGTGGTGCGGCCCGTGCCGGCAGCTCTCGCCGGTCATCGACCAGCTCGCCGACCAGTACGCCGGCCAGGTCACCGTCGGCAAGCTGAACGTGGACGAGAACAGCGCCATCGCGGTGAAGTACGACGTGATGACCATCCCGCGCGTGCTGTTCTTCAAGGGGAGCGACACCCCCGTCCACCAGGAGATCGGCGTGCTGCCGAAGGCGGAGCTGGACAAGCTGGTGAAGAAGTACGGCGGGTAAGCGCGGGTCTGAGCTTCTGAGCCGGCCCCGGCAGGGGTCGGAGTGCCGTGCGCGCTCCGACCCCTGACGGGGCCGGCTCCGTGCGGTGCACGAACTTTGCCCCGTCTCGCCGGCTCAAGTCCGCCGGCCTCGCGTGCCGATAAACCTTGCGGGTTATTCCGCCCGCAGGGGGTTCCGCGTTGGCCCACGAACCCGACCCCGCCGACCTCCTCCGCGACGCCCACTTCCTCCGCGAGGCCGCGGCGAAGGACCGCGCCCGCGCCCGCAAGCTGGCCGTCCGCTTCGCCCGCCGCGTGCGTGAGAAGTGGTCCGCGGTGCGCGCCGAGCTCCTCGCCCGCCGGGCCGAGCTGGACGAGGCCCGCGGCCAGCTCACCGCCGAGGCGATGCGCTTCCAACAGGCCCGTGCCGAATACGCCGGCCGCGCCACCGAAGAAGCCCAGCGCATCCGTCAGGAGTGGGACGCGCTCGACGCCCAGCGGAAGCGGCTGCACGCCGAGTGGGCCGAGGTGCAGGCGACCGTCGGCCGGCAGGAGGCCGCGGTCGCCCGGCGCGAGTCGGAACTGGCGGCGCGCGAGAAGGAGTTAGCCCGCGGCAAGAACGAACTCGCGGCCCAGACGGCGGCGCTGCGGGCCGAGGCCGCGGGGCTCGCCGCCCGGGCCGACAACGCCCGCGCCGTCGTCGCCGAGCTCGAGGCGCGGCGCGACAAGCTCCACGCCGAGCTGCTGGCCGCGGCCCCGAAGGTGAACCCCGACCCGCCCGGCACGGTGAAGTTCGCCCTCTCGCGCTCGGCGGACCAGGACCTTGCCGACTTCTCCGCGGCGCTCGAGGCCGAGGCCCTGCGGCTGGGAACGGAGCGGGCCGCGCTCGCCGAGCTTCGCGCCCGCCTCGACCGCGAGGCGGTGGACGCCGAGGACCGGCGGCGGGTGCTGGCCGAGCAGTTCGTGCTGCTGGCGCAGGCCCGCGGCGGCTGGCAGGAGGCGGAGCGGCGGGCGCTGGCCGACCTCGAAGACCTGACCCGCGCCCTGCGGCTGAAGGAGGCGGAGAACGCCGCCCGCGACGAGTGGCTGGTGCGGTCCGACGCCCGCCGCCGCGAGGAGAGTTACGAGCTGTGGCAGCTGCGGCTACGGCTGGAGGCATGGCAGTCGAAGCTGGTGGCGACCGAGCGCCGCTGGCACGCCGAGCGCGAGGCCCGCGACGCGGAGTACGCCCGCCGGCTGCACGCCCTGCTGGAGCGCGAGCACGGCGGCGAACTGGCCGACGACGAGTTGCCGGTGGCCGACGAGGCGCGGGTGGTGCCGTCGGAGGGGACGACGCTGCGAGACGAGTTCGAGCGGCTGGCCGCGGTGCTGATCAAGGCCGACATCCCCGAGCCGCCGGACAGCCAGCTGCCGTGGGGCGGCGAAGAGGCAGAGGAGCCGGAGGCGACGATCCTGCCGTTCCCGGACCGCCGGGCGGCGTGACGGCCCCGCGAGACGCGACCCGATTTGGTGACTACCGCGGCAGCCCCTTTCCGGTGCCGAGGCCTCCGCCGCTGGGGGTGCCCAGCACGCCGGCGCAGATCAGGATCATGACCGTGAACGGGATAATGATGAACAGATAGGCCACCATGAAGTGGCCCCAGACGGTGAAGGCCCGCGTTAGGAAGCTCTCGTTGTGGAGGTTCGAGGCGGCCAGTTTCCGCTCCAGCACGCGGACCCGCGCCTCCAGCCGCGCTACGCGGCTCGGCGCCTCTGATAGTGGGAAGTCCTCGGCCGTCGCCCCATCCCGCAGGGCTCGATCGACCGCCGGTGGTTCCGGTGAGAGGGGCCGGTCGTCGGGCGCTTCGTCCGGCTCGGGTGGACGGGGCGGGGGCGGGAACACGGTCACCTCGGCCCGTGGACAGGATGGCGAACCGAGCTGATTCGCCCGGTTCGGCATCCTGTTCATCCTGTTATCCTGTCTAATTTGTCCTCGTGCACAAGCAGCCCGCTCACGCGGGCCGGTCGCCTCTCTCGACTACACCCCGCGGACCGGCCGCACGGTCAGCCGCACCTCCTTGCCGCCGCGCTCCACCACCAGCACCACGTCGCGCCCGGCGCGCACCAGACTCGCCGCCAGGTACGTGTCGCCGATCGTGTCCGTCCACCGGGCGTCGAGCGTCAGCAGCCGGTCGCCGGCCTTCAGCCCCGCCTTGCCGGCCGCGCCGTCCGCCAGCACGTCCGTGACCGCGACGCCGGCCGCGTCGTCGCCCTTCGGCTTGTCCACCGCGAACCCGAACAGCGCCGCCGGGCCGACGATCCGCGGCCCCTTGTCGCCGCTCTGGGCCGCCATCATCTTCCCCATCAGCGCTTCCATCGCGTCCGTCGGCACGTAGCCGTTCGGCACCAGCGTCATCTCGCGCTTCTGGTAGTCGATCGTTGCCTTGTACCGGGCGAAGAACGGGAAGCCGACGATGCCGTCGATCGGCCCGAGTGCCTCGGAGATGGCCGCCACCGTGGGGTGGTCCATGACGACCGCCGTAGCGTTCTCCAGCTTCGCCGGGCCGACTTCGAGCAGCCCCACCTTCTTCTGCCCCATCGTGCCGAACAGCCCCACCGGCCCCTGCTTGTTCTTCGGGTCCATCACGCCGGACTCCTTGGCGATGCGGTTGTTGATCAGGTTCATCGGGGCGCCGGTGTCGAAGATCAGCTTGTACGGCCCCTTGCCGTTCAGCTTCACCATCACGGCCATGTGCCGGCTGTCGAGCAGCTCGAACGGCACGACCACCTTTTCCCCGGAGCCGGGCGTCTTGTTCGGCGGCGTGTCCTGCGACACAGCCAGGGCCGGGGCGGTGGCGAACAGCGCGAGTGCGATCAGGTTGCGCATGGTTACAGCCCCCGCCCGAGGTCGATGGTCAGTTCCACGTCTTCGTTGCCGCGCTTCACCGTCACGCGGAGCCGCTGGCCGACGCCGGCCTTGGCCAGCGCCCGGGCCAGGCTGCGACTCGTCTCGATCTCCACGTTCTTCACCTCGACGAGCTTGTCGCCGGTCTTCACGCCGCCCTTTTCGGCCGGGCTACCGGCCAGCACCTTCGTCACGACCACGCCGTCCTTGTCGTCAAACTCGACGCCGACGAACCCGCGCGGGGCCACGTCGAAGTTCGGCTTCATCCCCATCAGCGCCGCAAGCGTCTTCATCAGCGGCCCCATCATTTCGAGCTGGCCGTTCCCCTTGCCGCCGTTGATGCGAACGAACCCCGGCGGCTCGAACCCGGGAATCTCCTCGAAGCCGAGACGGTCGGCGGTGAAGTCGTACTCGATGCGGTACTTGGCGAGCACGTTGTACCCGACGACGCCGTGCAACTCGACGCCCGCGAGGCCCATGCCGTTCATGCCGTCGAGCTGGAACAGGTCCTCGACGCGGCCCTTCGCCCCCGGCACGACGAGCCCGCCCTCGATCTCGAACTTGTCGAACTCGGACAGCCCCTTCTCGGTGACCGGCACGCCGGCCCTTTTGGCGACGGTTTTGGTAATGAACACGGCCGGGGCGCCGGTGTCGAGGATGAGGTTGAACGGCCCCTTCCCGTTGATCTTCACCCGCACCATGACGTGCTTGGTGTCGGTGAGGCGGTACGGGATTTCGACGCGCTTCCCCGTCGTCGCCGCCTTCGCGGGAGCGGGGTCGGCGGCGGGGGCGGCGGACAACACGAGCAGGACCCCGGCGAGGAACGCCGGGGGTGCGAGAAAGCGTCTCATGCGGGTCGGTCCTCGGGTGAGCACTGCCGCTATTGTAGCGCATCGGCGCCGGCGGGGCGGGGTTGACCCGCCCCCCTGAAACCGGAAGATTCCCGTACCCCCGCCCGCCGGAGCGCCGCGTGAGCGTCCCCCCCGACCTGGAAGCCGCCCTCCGGGCCGTCGAGCCGGCGGTGCGGCTCGTGTCCGAGCGGAAGCTGCGGAAGGTGCTGATCTACCTCCGCGACCACGGGTTCGCCCTGCCGCCCAACCCCGACCTGCCGCTGTGGGTCGACCGCCAGGACGCCGTCGCCGCCGACGTGCTCCTGCCCGACACCCTCGCCGGCACCGAACCGCGGCTCCTCCTCCTCACCACCCCCGACGACCGCGGCTGGCACCACGACTCCCCGCCGGACCTGCTCCGCAACTACTGGCGCCTCCTGTACCAGGGCGCCGTCCGGGCCGCGATCGACGCCAAACTGATGAAGGACGCGCTGACCGTCGGCCGCTGCCGCGACCGGCTGCACCGGCTCGGCCCGGCCGCGGCGCGGGAAGTCGAGTACGTGCTGGAGACGGACCACCTCGCGGACCACGAGGAGACCGCGGCCGGGGTGTACCGGGCGTTCGCGGCGACGTACCTCGACCTGCACGCCTTCGCCCCCGAGTCGCTGGACGAGTACTTCCCGTCGCTGCCGCCGCCGGCCGAGGTGCTGGCCGTACTCCAGACGGACGTGCCGTTCGGCGACCTGCTGCCGAGGTCGCGCCCGGCCGGCGCCGCCGACGCGCACGCGCCCGACGACCCCGCAACGAGGTGGGCCGAAGCCGGCGGCGCGACGGAACCGCCGCCGGCCGCGGCCCGGGAAGGGTCGGCGCTGCTGGCCCGCGCCCGGGACGCCGAGGGGAAGGGGAACCTCGTCCGCGCCGCGGTGCTGCGCACGCAGGCCGCCGCGGCCGGCGACGGCGAGCCGGCCCGGCTGGCGGCTCAGGCCTCCGTCGGCCGGCTGGTCGAGGTGCTCGGCCACGTCCTCCACTGGGACGACGACACCCGCCGCGAGTGGCGGCAGGCGTTGTTGCCGCTGCTGGGGCCGGCCGCGCGGGCGAACTGGTCGCGGGCCGCGCGGTGCCTCTACGAGCTGCAAACCATCCCCGCCGACCTCGGCCGCGAGGTGTTCGCGGTGGACCTGGCCGAGTACCTGCGCACGTTCGGCCGCCGGCCCGTGAAGCGGCCGCTGCCGCACGCCCGCGGCGTGATGCTACTGGTGCGCCTCCGCGCCGCGTACGCCCAACTCGTCCGCGCCGGCCTCCCGCCGCGCGAGCACCTGCGGCTCGACCGGCTGTTCCACCACGAGCTGCACCGCCTGGAGCACCACGTCCGCCACGACCTGGCGCCGGTCGTGCGCGAGGCGCTGGGGGCGAGCGGGTTCGTGCCGGCGAACCGCGTCGAGGAGGTGGCCCGCGAGAAGGTGGTGGCCGAGCTGTTGGACCGGGCGTGCGAGCGCGGCTTCCTCCGCCTCGGCGACCTGCGCGACACCGTGGCCCGCAACCAGCTCAAGATGCCCGACCTGGCCGGCCCCGGCGAGTTGGTGTTCGGCGACCCGCTCCTCCGCGCCGACACCCGGCTGGCCCACGACCTGGACGGCGTCTACCGCCGCGGCGAGTTCTACCTGCGGCTGCTGCAGCGGCTCAGCGCCGTGTTCTTCGGCACGCCGTGGGGCCGCCTCCTCACGCTGTACGTGCTGGCGCCGTTCCTCGCCGCGTACCTCGCGCTCATGATGGTGGACGAGGTGACGCACCTCGGCGGCAGCGCCGGCCGGTTCCTGAGCAAGACGATCGCCGGGAAGCCGAGGCCGGAAGCCGAGGTGGTCGCGCCGCCGGCGGAGACGTTCGCGCTGGACGACGACGGCTGGGTCGTCCTCGACCCGCAGGCCGCCATCGACCTCGGCAAGCAGACGGTCACGTCGTCGGCCAAGGCCGCCGCGCCGGAGGCGCACCACGGCGTCACGTCGCCGGCGTCGGTGTTCTGCGGCGGCGTCTTCCTGCTGCTCGTCTTCCACGTGCCGCCGTTCCGCCGGGCCGTGTTCGCCGTGCTGCGCGCCGCCGGGCGGGCGCTGCGCTTCGTCCTGTGGGACGTGCCGCGGCTGGCGCTGCGGTCGGAGGCGGTCCGCGCCGTGCGGTACAGCGGGCCGGTGCGGCTGTTCAACCGGCACCTGTCCGGCGCGGTGTCGTTCACCGCCGTCGTGCTGGTCGTGCTCGTGCTGCTCGGCGCGAGCCCGGGCCGGCTGCTGCGGTGGGGGCTGTTCGTGTTCGCGCCGGCGGTCGTGTTCTTCAACACGTCGTGGGGCTGGCTGCTGCAAGAACGCCTTGCCGAGCGCCTGGCCGACTGGTGGCGCGTCGTCCGCGTCGAGATGCTCCCGGGGATCCTCGCGGCGATCGTCGAGGCGTTCCGCCGGCTGGCGAACTGGGTGGAGCGGCAGCTGTACGCCGTGGACGAGTGGCTCCGCTACCGCGGCGGCGACTCGCAGCGGACGCTCGTGTGGAAGGCGCTGTTCGGCCTGCTGTGGTTCCCGGTCGCCTACGTGACGCGGTTCGTCTTCTACCTCCTGTTCGAGCCGCAGGTGAACCCACTGAAGCACTTCCCGGTGGTCACCGTGTCGCACAAGGTGATCTGGCCGTTCCTCCCGGAGTTCGCCGGTTTCCTGACCGAGAAGTTCCTGGCGCTGGGCTTCGAGGCGACGAAGGCCGAGGTGTACGGCGGCGGGCTCGCGGCGTTCGTCATCAACGGCTGCCCCGGCATCTTCGGCTTCATCGCGTGGGAGCTGAAGGAGAACTGGCGGCTGTACCGGGCCAACCGCCCGGAGCAACTGCGGCCGGTGCTGGTGGGCTCGCACGGCGAGTCGGTGCGCGGCCTGCTGCGGCCGGGGTTCCACTCGGGCACGGTGCCGAAGCTGTACCGCAAGCTGCGGGCGGCGCGGCGCCGGCACGACCACGACCGCGAGGCCCGGCTGCACCACGACCTCGAGCACGCGGCGGAGTGCGTCCGCCGGTTCGCCGAGCGCGAGCTCGTCGGCGTGCTGGCCGCGAGCGGCGACTGGGGCGGCCGCGGGGTGGCGGTGTCGGCCGTGCGGTTCGGCGCGCAGCGGGCGGTGATCGAGCTGCACGCCGCGGGGCTCGCGGGCACGGTGGCGGTGGCGTTCGAGAACCGCGACGGGGTGATCACCGCCGAGGTCGCCGCGACCGGGTGGATGGGGGGGCTGAGCGAGCGGGAGCGGGCGGCGCTGCTGGCGGCGCTGCGCGGCCTGTTCGACATGGGCGCCGCGGCCCGGCTCGGCGAGCACGAC
The DNA here is from genome assembly GCA_046350095.1 of Gemmataceae bacterium. Lineage (GTDB taxonomy): Bacteria > Planctomycetota > Planctomycetia > Gemmatales > Gemmataceae > Urbifossiella. Next base: position 1,835,326 of record JAXMBA010000002.1, on the reverse strand, counting down.
CGAACGCCGGGGGCGATCCCGGCGGGGCCGCTCGGCGAGCTCGTGCGGCCGTACCCGTGGGCCGACTGGGTGGCGCGGTGGGAGCCGAAGGCGGACGCTCGATGACCCGCCTCCGCGCCCGCACCTTCTACGCCGTCATCGCCGCGGGCGTTGTCTTCGGGGCCGCCGCGGCCGGCGGGGCGGCGTACGTCGCGGGCGCGAGGTCCGACGGGAGGCGGGTGATCGGGGACGTGCTCGTCGTGCCGGTCGCGGTGATGATGGGCGGCACGTTCGGCGGGCTGGCGGGCGTCGCAGCCGCCGTCGCACTCGACCGGCGGCGCTGACCTACTCCCCGATGGGCATCCAGTCGGTCACGTCGAACCGGGCGTGCGGGTTCGTGTGCGGGCTGGCCATCGCCTGGTAGTACGCCTGCATGCAGCCCGACAGCATGTCCGCCAGCTCGGCGGGCTTCAGGCACGCCTGCTCGCGGCAGAACATCAGGTCCGTCGCCGAGCCGGACACTGGAATCGTCTGCGCCGTACTCACCGCCCGCCGCACCGTCTCGGCGAACGCCTTGCCCGCCTCGCTGTCCGGCACGATCACGAAGGTCCGCTGCTCGGCCGCGCTCTCGGCCGGCGGGTGGGCCTTGTCGTGGTAGTCGCGCACCCGGTCGGCCGCGTCCACGTTGCGGGCGCGGCACGCCGACACCTCCACCTCCGTCACGTCCGTCACCGGCAGCAGGTCGCTCAGGAACGCGGTCGTCTGCTCGATCATCGGCGCCAGCAGCGTGCGGCTCAGGTCGGCGTTGATGCCGCACAGGCTCAGCAGCCCCCGCCGGGGTTCCAGCACGAGCTTCTGCAGGGCGTTTTCGAGCCGGAGCAGGTCGCTCGGCTTGAGCGACTTCACGACCCGGCCGGCGGAGCGGTCGATGTGGTTGTCGCCGCTCGGCAGGACGACCTGGAGCGTGTTCGTCGGGTGGATCGTCTGCTGGAGCGCCTCCTCGGGCATGGCCACGGGGGTGTCGCCCGCCGCCGGCAGGTGCGCCAGCGGCGACTCCATCGTGCCGATGAGGTGGTCCAGCCGCGACCGGCAGTACGCGAGCGTCCGCAGCCTCGCCTCCACCTGCCCGCGGAGGGCGCGGTAGAACCGGACGGTGGCGTCGTGCATGTCCTCCTGCAACCGCAGCCGGGCGTACCCGCGGAGCTGTTCGAGGAAGTGCCGCATGCTGCGGTTGCCGCGGCCGCCGAAGAAGCTGAACGCGCCGCTGCCGGCCTTGCAGGCGTCCATCGCCGACTGCACGTCGGCGCGGGACTGCCGCACCTTCAGGCCGAACGTGTCGAGCTTCTTGTCGACCGCCGCGGCCGCGTCGTCGCACAGGCCGACGAGCCGCTTCAGCGCGGCCTCGACCGACGCGAGCCGGTTGCCGGGGTACTCGTCCAGCGAGCGCGTCTGCTCGGCGAACTCGTTCCCCCACGCCTCGGCCACGCGGCGGACGGCCTCGTCCAGCGACTTGCTCAGCCGGCCGCGGCGGACGGTGGAGTCGGCGTCGGACGTAGGCCGGACGCCGATGAACTCGCGCGCCTGCTCCCACGCCCCGCCGGCCCACTTGCCGGCTTCCGAGCGCCGGGCGGCGGCCTCGATCTGCCCTTCGAGGCCGTGCAGCCAGCGATCGATCTGGTCGGCCGGGGGGCCCTCGGGGCCGCGCGGGGCGGCCTCCTCGAGTTGCTGCTGCACCGCCTCGGGCCGCAGCCTGGGGTCGCCCATCAGCTGCGTCACGGCCAGGTCGATCTTCGCCGGCTCGGCCGGGTGAACGTCCGCGCCCCAGGTGCGGAGCAGCCGCAGGCAAATCTTCGAGGCCGCGGTGCGGAGGAGGAGCCCGCGCGGGAACCACACGCCGTACGTGCCGAAGCCGCGGAACGGCGTGCGGCCGAACGGCTGGGGCGTGGCCCGGACCTGCTCCAGGGCGGCGCCCAGGGGCGTCGTCAGGTCATGACTGACGTACCCGGCCAGGTGCGAGACGCAGTCGCGGAACGCCTGGCCGGTGCGCTCGGCCATCGGCAGCAGGTACGTCGCCGAGAACGGCAGGCCGGTCCCTTCCACCTTCGGCCCCTCGGGGCCGCCGTAGTGGGCCACGAACGACACCTCGGGGTCGGCGAAGTGGTTCAGCTCGGTGAGCGTGGCGTGGACGTTGGCGAGTTCGTGGTCGGGGCTGCCGGGGTCGGTGGGGGCCGCGGCGTACACGAACGCCGTGACCGGGGCGTCGGGGGCGTTCATCCGCGCCAGGACGCGGCGGACGGCGTACCCCAGGTCCGGGAGCATCCCGCCCGAGCCGCCGGTTCCGCTGGCGAACACGTACACCCGCGGCGCCCCGTCGCGGGCCAGCAGGCCGGTCTGGTCCGACGACTGGGTGATCGACTCGGGGTGCGTGGCGATCTGGAGCTCGCGGCGCACCCGGGTGACGAAGCGGAGGTAGTTGTCGCAGAAGGCGAGCCGGCCGAGCGCCCGCTGGCCGCCGACCTGGAGCGTCCGCGGGATGGCGTAGAGCTTCTCGCGCGGCAGCCAGTCGAGGATCTGGTCGAGCTGCCGGCGGCGGTACCCGGTCACCGGCTGGAGCGGCACCGGGAAGACTTCGTCCGGCGACAGCGCCACGTCCGGCGGCGCGGCCACGGCCTTCGCGGCGGCGTCGGGGTCGCAGTCCACGTACAGGAAGCGGAACGCCGGCACCTGGGCCACGTCGCCGAGGCGGTCGATGAGGCGGCAGCGGATCTCCTGCAGCGCCCGGCGGCCGAAGCTCCCGACGCCGATGAGCACCGTCGGCCGGAGGACGCCGACCTCCTTCAGCGGCATCGACGACGCCAGCAGGTGGTCCTCGTCGATCTCCACGACCGGCGCGGAGGTCCTCGCCGGCCGCTCCATCACGGCGGCGCCGCCGCGGCCGGTCGCCCGCGGGGTCAGCTCGACGTCGTGGGCGGTCTTGCGGGCTTTCGCCCACGCGGCGGGGTCGGCGGCGGCCGGGCCGGTGCCGTCGCTGCCGTCGCCGGTGCGGGCCACGCCCGCGAGGGCGCGGATGAACGACGTACAGTTCGGGAACCGCTCGTCGGGGTTCTTTGCGAGCGCCCGCGCCACCGCCGGCCGGTCGCCCTCCGGGATGATGGACAGGTCCGGCGGCTCGGTCATGTGCTGGAGCGCGAGCTGCCGGATGTTCTTCCCGTTGAACGGCTTCTTCCCGGAGATCAGCTCGCAGTACACCACGGCGAGGCTGTACTGGTCGGAGTGCCGGCTGACCTTGTTGGAGTACGTTTCGGGCGCGGCGTACACGGGCGTGACGCCGCCCATCAGGCCGGAGCTGCTGGAGCGTTCGAGCTGCTTCACCAGGCCGAAGTCGGCGACCTTCACGCGGTCGGCGACGGTGAACAGGTTCCGCGGCTTCACGTCGAGGTGCTGCAGGGCGTGCTTCTCGATGAGGTGGTCGAGGCCGACCGCCGCGTCGTCGAGGTAGCCGAGCAGCACGTCGCGCGGGATGCCGGGGCGGCCCGCCGCCTGGTACTCGCACAGGATGTCGTGCAGGTTCCGGTCGGCCAGCTCCATCACGATCAGGAGCTCGCCGCCGATCTCGCGGATCTGCTCGATCGACAGCAGGAACGGGTGGCGGGCCTCCTTCACGCGCTCGAGCGCCTTCATCTCCTGGAGGGCGCGCGCGTCGTCGCCGTCGAGCGAGTTGAGGTTGCCGTAGACGAACTTGATGGCCTTGTGGATGCCGCCGGGGGCGACGCACTTCCACACCTCGCCGAACCCGCCGGTGCCGATCGGCTCGACGAGCCGGTACCCGGGGATCGGTTCCGTGTCGGGTTCGCGCATCCAATTCATCGCGGGTCCGCCGGTGGGGGCCGGGCGCCGGGGCGGTCGGGGCCGGAGTGCGTCGCGTGAACCGTAATTCACACCCGGCCCGAAGTCCAATCGGGGGGCGGCGGTGGGGCGGGATTCGCGCCGCGGGGCGTACAACGAGTTGAGGGCGGACGCGAACCGGGCCGCCCGACGGGAACCCACCGATGTCGCTCCACGCCCGCCACTATGCCACCGGCGAACCGCTCGACGTCACGGTCGCCGGCGGCCGCATCGCCGCGCTCCGCCGGTCGGGCGCGTCGCCGACCGCGTGGCTCGCCCCGGCGTTCTTCGACCCGCAAATCAACGGCTGCCTCGGCGTCAGTTTCAACTCGCCGACGCTCACGGCCGACGGCGTCAGCGTGGTCGCGGCCGAGTGCCGGCGGCACGGCATCGGCGGCTTTCTTCCCACGCTCATCACCGCGAGCTTCGATTCGCTCCGCCACGGCTTCGCCACCCTGGCCGCGGCGCGGGACACCGACTCGGAGCTCGCGCGCGTCATCCCCGGCTACCACCTCGAGGGGCCGTACCTGTCCGGCGAGGACGGCCCGCGCGGCGCCCACCCGCGGGAGCACGCCCGCGACCCGGACTGGGACGAGTTCCGACGCCTTCAGGAGGCCGCGGCCGGGCGCATCCTGATGGTCACGGTCGCGCCGGAACGGACCGGCGCCGTCCGCTTCATCGAACAGCTCGCCGCGGCGGGCGTCGTCGTGGCGATCGGCCACACCGCGGCGACGACCGAGCAACTTCGGGCCGCCGTGGACGCCGGCGCGAAGACGAGCACGCACCTCGGCAACGGCGCCCACGCCGTGCTGCCGCGGCACCCGAACTACCTCTGGGACCAGCTCGCCGACGACCGCCTGTGGATGAGCGTGATCCCCGACGGGCACCACCTCCCCGCCGCGGTCGTGAAGTGCCTGGTGCGGGCGAAGGGCGTTTCGCGCACGCTCGTCACCTGCGACGCGAGCAGCCTGGCGGGGATGCCGCCGGGCCGCTACCGCGAGTGGGGCACCGACCTCGACGTGCTGCCGGGCGGCAAGGTGGTGCTGGCCGGTACGCCGTACCTGGCCGGCAGCGGGCACTTCACCGACCGCTGCGTCGGCACGCTGATCCGCGACGCCGGCGTCACGCTGGCCGAGGCGGTCGAGATGGCGTCGGTGCGGCCGCGCGAGCTGCTGGGGCTGCCGGTGCCTCGGCTGGAAGTCGGCGCGGAAGCGGAGTTGGTGGTGTTCGACTGGGAGCCCGGCGGTGAGGTTCACGTCCACGGGGTGGTGTGAACGAAGAACGCCCGCCGGTCGCGACCGGCGGGCGTTCAGGCGATATTCACACTCGCGGGCGACGGGTCAGCCCGCCGGGGGCGCCGCCGGTGCGTTCGGCCCCTTCGGCTGCAACCGGCCGCTGGCGCGGTACAGCCACGTTTCGGCCGGGCCGTTGCCGGTGTCGGGCCGGATGTCGGTCGGCTCCGGGCGGTTGTCGTCGGTCGGGCGGATGAAGTCGAGCCGCAGCGTCTTGCGGGTGATGAGCGTGATCGGCTCGTTGCTCGGCGGGACCGGCCGCGACTGCTGCGTCGCCACGCCGTTCGACAGCCCCGTGACGAAGATCGAGAACTGCGCCGCCCGCGGGGCACGCTCGGCCATGTTCGTCCAGATGGCCAGCCCGGACACGAGCCGCGGGAAGGCGTCCGGCAGGCTCGGCGGGATCGGTCGGCGGCTGATCTGGATCGTGCTCAGCAGGTTCTGGTCGCCGCCCGGCCGCTCCGGGGTGATGTTCCGGTCCTCGAACCGCTTGATCTGGTCGAAGATGTACGGCTGGGGCTCGTCCAGGTTCGCCGTGGGCGGGTTCCGCGTGACGAGTTCGAACTCGGGCGTGAAGAACACCGGCTCGCCGGACCGGTTGTACACCTGGTACCACAGGTACCACGCGGTCTGCCGGGCGGGGTTGCCGCGGGCGTCGAAGCCGTCCACCTCCATGATGCGCGGCGGCTTGTAGCGGAAGTGGAGGGTCCACACGCCGGCCCGGTCGAGGGGCAGGTCGGCGGGGTCCACCGGCCGCTCGCCGGGCTGGAGGCCGCGGGTTTCTTGCGCGAGCACGGCGGGGGCGGCGGCCCCGGCGAGGGCCGCGGCCAGGAACCGCCGGCGGTCGGGTCGGTGTGTCATGGGCCTGGGCCGTGGTGAACGGGGGCGGGCGTTATCTTGAACCATACCCGCCCGCGGCGTCGCGATCAAGCGGACCCCCCGCCGTCGCCGCCCGCCGCGGCCGGCCCCACCGGTGCGACCGGTCCGACCGGCCGCGGCGGGGGTTGAATCCCACGCGGCCGGCCGCACACTAGGCGCTGTCCGCAGCCGCCCGCACCCCTTTCCCGAACCGGAGCCTCCCCGTGAACCGCCTCGCAGCCCTTTCGTTCGCCGCCGGCGTGTGCCTGACCGCCACGGCCCAGGACGCCAGCACCCTGAAGGTGAAGGCCGGCGACCCGTTCCCGAACGTGCCCCTCGTCGCCGCCCAGGTCGAGAAGCTCCCCGGCAAGAAGGCCGGCGACACCGTCGGCATCACCGACCTGAAGGGGAAGAACGTCGTGATCTTCTTCTACCCGAAGGCGCTCACGAAGGGCTGCACGATCGAGTCGTGCGGGTTCCGCGACCTGGTCAAGGACTTCCCGGCCGACACGGTGCTCCTCGGCGCCAGCGCCGACACCGAGAAGCTGCAGGACGATTTCATCGCCAAGGAGAAGCTGCCGTACCCGCTGCTATGCGACACGGACCTGAAGCTGATCCAGGCGCTGGGTATCCAGAGCCCGAAGGGGAAGACGCCGCAGCGGAAGACGTTCGTGGTCGGCAAGGACGGCAAGATCGCCAAGATTTACGAGGCGGTGGACGTGAACAAGCACCCGGCCGAAGTGCTGGCGTTCGTGAAGGGGCTGAAGTGATAGTCAAAATGACCAATTCCCCATGACCCACCAATGACCAAGGAAGAAATCGCTGGTCTTCCTTGGTCATTAGGGGTGTTGTGCAATAGGCCGGCGGGTTGTGTAGCCCCCTCCCCAACCCGTCAGGCCGCGGTCGGGTAGGTCTTCAGCGGGGTGGCGGCGATCCGCCGGTCGACGACGAGTGCGACCACCCGGAACACCCGGGTGTGCCGCCCGAGCCGGCCCCGGAACGTCTGCCGGAGCACCTGGAACCGGTTCAACTGGGCCATCACGTGCTCGACCACCACCCGCTCCCGGTTGATCATCCGGTTCGCGACCTTCTGGTCGTCGGTCAGCGGGTGGTTCCGGGACGCGCGGGCCGGGATCACCACCCGCCGCCCGGCCGCCGCCGGGTCCGCCCCGACCCCGAGGTACGCCTTGTCGGCCATCACCCCGGCCCCGGCCGGGAGCCGGTCGAGGGTCCGGTCGAGCCGGAGGAGGGTGAGGTCGGCGGTCCGCCCGGGGACGGTCGGGGACACCGCCCCGATCCGCCCGGACGGGGTGCACACGACCTGGTTCTTGATCGTGTGCCGCCGCTTCTTGCCGCTGTAGAACGGCTTCTGGTTCTCCCACCCGGCCGGGCGGCGGAAGGCCTGCTCCTTGGCGTCGATCACGGCCCGGACCTCGGGGTACGTGTCCATCACCTGGTCGGCCGACCGGAGTCGGGTCCGCCCCTTCCCGGGCGGGTCGAACGGGAAGTCGGCCATCGTGGCCAGCACCTCCAGGGCGTCCTGGGTGTTGTGCCAGGCGTTGGACTTGTCGAGGCCGAACAGGTGCCCGAGGAGTTCGTAGGTCGGGTACACCCGGAGCCAGACGAGGGCGACCAGGAGGCGGGTGCGGGCGTCGAGGTCGTGCCGGCGGCCGGCCCCGGCGGCCCGGCGGAGCAGGCGGGTGTCCCGCTTGGTGTGCGTCCGGGCGGCCCGGTGGGCGTCGGCCGCGGCGGCGTAGGCGACGAACAGGGCGTCGAACTCGTCGCGGGTCATCCCGGTCAGGGCCGGGAACGCGAGCGGGGTTTCCGCCAGCCGGGCGTACGTGATCATCCGAGGTCTCCGTACCCCAGACGGTAGCCGAACCCGACCTATTGCGCAACTCCCCTATTGGTGGGTCATGGGGAATTGGTCATTCCGCGGCTCATTTCACGCACGCACCTCAGGACGCCCCGAATGCTCTGCCCGCGGTGCCACGGCACCCACGTCGTCCTTGTAAACGGCCAGCGGGAGCCGTGTCCCGAGTGTGCAGGCGTTGGCGAGGTCCACTGCTGCGACGGTCTTCGGGAGCAGCCCGGCGAGTGCGAGCCGCCCCCGCCCCCGCCGCCTACTTCAACTCCTTGACGAACACGTTCATCAGTTCCAGCCCCTCGGCCGGCTCGAACACGATCGGGCCGGGTTGGCTGTTCTCGATCCTGATCCCCTGGCGGTTCCACCCGCCGGCCTTCGTGCCGCGCGGCAACGGCGTGGTCCGGGTGACGCCGCCCGACTTCACCACCACCTCCGGCCGCTCGGCCTTCGCCGACACGCGCCAGTCGAACATCAGCTCGCACTTCCCGAAGGCCTTCTCGGTGGCGATCGGCGCCTTTCCCGCGGCTCGGAGCACCCCGCCACTCGCCTTCCACGCCCCGGTCTCCGTCTTCCAGCCGGCGAGGTCGAGCCCGGTGAACAGGCTGACGTGCCCCTCCCACACCTGCGCCACCTCCTCGGGCTTCGGGTTGGTGCTCGGCAGTTCTTTGATCTTCACGTTCTTGAAGTGGCACTCCGCCCCCTCGCTCTCGAACGCCAGGTATCCCTTCCGCGGGCTGCTCTTGCTGACCCCGGACACCTCCTTGCCGTTGACGTGGAGCTTGATGACGCCGTCGTTGGCGAGCACCTTGTAGTGGTTCCACTCGCCGCCGCCCTTGACGCGGTTCTCGCTCGGCAGGCAGCGCTCCATCTTCGGGTTCACCGGGTGGACGCGGTCGGGCGTGCACTTCGCGCCCCAGATGCTGAAGATATCGCCGTGGCTGGTGGCCCAGCCGTCCTTCGGGGCGAAGTTGATGAGCACCTGCACCTCGATGCCGCGGGTGTACGGCGTGCCGACGGCCGGCAGCGGGTCGCCCCACACGAACAGGCCGCTGTTCGCCATGTTCTTCTTCTCCACGTGCATCCAGTCGAAGTCGAGCTCGAAGTTCTCGTAGTGCCGGTCGGTGCGGAGGAAACCGGTCGGGTTACCGGTCGTCACGATCTCGCCGTCCTTCACGAAGAACGTGCCGGGGGCGCAGTTGACGTTCACAAACCCGGTCAGGTCTTTTCCGTTGAACAGGTCGCGGGTGCCGTCCGGCTGCACGGCCGGGGCGGGGACGACCGCGGCGAGCACGGCCGTGGCGGCGAGGAGGGCGGGGCGCATGGGAGGGGCTCCGTCGGGTGGGGGTTAAACGCTGATCGTACCGGAACACCAGCCTTCGACCAGTTCCGCCAGGGTCGCGGCCTTCCAGACGAATTCGTGCCCGATCGGGTAGTACGCCCAGAGTCCTTGCAACCCGAACCGGTAGCCGAATCGAATCCCGTCCACGCCGGCGTCGCCGACGGCCAGGAAGCCGAGCCGCATCCCGGCGTCGAGTTCGTGGAACGGTTTCACCACCCACAGGTGGGAGGGGATGTCGTAGTGCCCGCGTTGGGCGTAGCCTTCGGAAAAGTAGTCGGCGCAGTCGAACCCGGTGAGGTGATTCGGCGGCGTGCGGGTGTCGTGTTCATCCACGGCTGACTCGGAAAGGGTGTTGAGGCGGGGCCGGCGGCCGGTCACAATGGGCCGACCGGGGCATCATTCTACCCCACCGGTTGCCCCGGGTTCATGCCGGAATCCCTCCCATGCGTCGACTCCTCTACGCCGCCGTACTCGCCGCCGTTCCCGCTACCGTCCCCGCCGCGGAGCACACCGCGACGATCGACCTGTGGCCCGGCAAGGCGCCAGGCGAGACAAAGGACATCGGCCCCGAGGTCTACAACGAGCCGAAGGCCGGGCAGATCGACGTGAAGCGGCTGACGAACGTGTCGAAGCCGCAGCTGCTCGTGTACCCCGCGCCGAAGGGGAAGGCGAACGGCACCGCGGTGATCGTGGCGCCCGGCGGTGGGTACAGCATCCTGGCGTTCGAGCACGAGGGGACGCAGACGTGCGAGTGGCTGAACTCGCTCGGCGTGACGGCGTTCCTGCTGAAGTACCGCGTCCCGAAGCGCGCCATGCAGCTGCCCGACAACCTCGCCGCCATCCAGGACGCCCAGCGGGCCGTGAGCATCGTCCGCAGCCGGGCTGCCGAGTGGAACCTCGACGCGAACCGCATCGGCATGTTGGGCTTCTCCGCCGGCGGCAACCTGACCGCGTGGGCGGCGCTCACCGAGAAGCGCCACTACGACGCGATCGACGATGCCGACAAGGCGTCGAACCGGCCGAACTTCGCGGCGCTGATCTACCCGGCCTACCTGACGGACAAGGACGGGAAGCTGAAGGCCGAGTACCCGGTGTCGAAGGCGAGCCCGCCGATGTTCCTGGCGCACGCCCACGACGACGGCGTGACGCCGGTCGGGAGCGTGGCGCTGTACCTGGCGTTGCAGAAGGCGGGGGTGCCGGCGGAGGTTCACGTCTACGAACGCGGCGGCCACGGCTACGGGATGCGACCGGGACCGAACCCGGTGTCGAGTTGGCCGGCCCGGTGCGGCGACTGGCTCAAGACGCGCGGCTACCTCGACGCGAAGAAGTGACCCGGCGCCACACCCATCTACAGCCAAGGAGCGCAATCAGGCCTGATACGCACCAGACCGCCGTTGCGGGCCAGTATTGGGACGACAGCCCCATCACCGTCGTAGACATCATCTCGGCGCGGGCATTCGCGCTGTTGTCGATCACCCGAAGCGGATTGCCGGTCCGCAGATCCGCGATCCGCGTCACAAGCCGGAAGTCGGTCGATACGCCAAGGAGGGATCGCGGGTCGAAGGTCGTCCGGTGGTTGACCCTGTGCTCGTGCGGATCGAGTGCCCACAGCTCACGAACCTGCCGGTCGCCCGGCGTCACTTGGAAGCCACCTGTTCGCTCCCCGATAACCGGATCCCAGTGCTTCACTGCGGTGAAGATGAAGCTGCCGTCGGGCTGTGGTCGAATCGCTCCGATGCGGCGGAAATTGCCGACATCAACGCGGGCGTTTGGGGTTGCGACTTCCACAAGGGACAGCTCTTCCTGCTGGCCCGAGTTGTTGCTGCGGAAGGCGATCCACTTCCCGTCGGCGGACATGCGGGCAGGCCCCGCCCCGGTATGCCGCGTCGGCACCGGCGTGCCGCCGGCCAAGTCGAACTGGCACAGTCGCCCACCGAGTTCGATCAGAAGGCCACGATCGCCAGCCGGCGCGAGCGCGGCCGTGATGACGTTGGTTTCCCGGGGCGGGAAGCGGACCTCGGCCACCCGCGCCCCGTCGCGGGTGTCGAACACCACGACCGTGTCGCTTCCGGCACATACCGCACACCGCTCGCCGTTCCCGGCGAAGCCGACGTCCCAAACGTAACCCTGTCCGCCGTCGCGGGCGCTCAACTCCCAGACCCGTTCCCCGTCCGCAAGCCGCCACAGCATGAGGCTGCCGTCCTTGCCGGAGACTAGGAGGTGCCGCTCGTCCGGGGAGAGTGCCATTGGGCCGATCCGGGCCGTGCCCGGGAAGCGGTGGACGACCGAGCCGTCGGCGATGCGGTAGAGCGCGACGCTGTTCCACGCGTCGTGGGCGATGAATGTGGTCGCGTCGCTGAGCAGAATCGTCTGGTGCGGCTCAAAGGAATAGGTGGTGGCGGAGGCGACCACAGGCGTCAGGGCGCAGACGAACGACGCGAGAACTACGACTTTGGTTGTGGAGCGACGACTCGGGATCATGGAGGGGCTCCGGTCGGAGTCGTGGCCCGAAGTCCGCAGGTATTTGGACGCGAAGAAGTGTAGCTCAGGGGGCGGTCCACACCCGCAGGACGCGAACCTTCTTGTCATCCTCGATGATCTCGTAATCGACCCCGACGGGCGAATCGACGAGAGTGCGGTTGACGGACGCGTCACGCCGAACCCCGCACGCGAACGGACTTCGCGCCAGTTGCTGGTCGATCCGGTCCGAGGCTTCGGTCACCGCGGTCCGGTCGGCCGCGGCCAGCCAGACGTCGGCCAGTCCGTCTTCGGCCTCGGGGGTCCAGTAGACGGAGTAGTTCATGATCCGTGCTTCTCTCGGATCCGCTTCCAGACTTCGGCCAACGGCGACCCGTCCGGCTGTCGCCGCGCGGCTTGAAACTCCTCGTCCGAAATCGGCGACCGGAGCTCGGCCGGGGCCGCGCCGGCCGGCTCCGGGTGCGCGAGTCGAACCTGCTTGCCGTCCGGCCCACAGAATGCGATCGGCCCGTCGGTCGCGGCCAGCCGGGCGAGCAGGTCGGGGTCGGTAATCACCACGGTCGTCACGGCGCTCATGGTCGTCTCCTCGGGCTCATGACCCATGATACCACCGCCGGGCGGCGACCCGGCTACCCGATCTCCACGACCGCCTTCACGACGCCGGTCTCGGGCTTGAGCCACGTCGGGAACACGTCCAGCACGCTCTCGAACGGCGCCGTGTGCGTGACCCACGGCCGCGTGTCCAGCATCCCGCCCTCGATCAGCCGGATGATCCGCGTGAACTCCGGCGACAGGGCGTTGCGGCTCGCCAGGAACGTCATCTCGCGGCGGTGCATCAGCGGCTGCGTGAACCCGAGCTGGTCTTGCGTGATGCCCACCCACACCAGCCGGCCGGCGAAGCCGACGTAGTGGTACGCGCCCGACATGCTCTTCGCCGAGCCCGTCGCGTCCACGACCACGTTGCCGAGCTTGCCGGCGGTCAGCTCGGTGAACGCCTTCACGTCGGCGTCGAAGTCGCCCTTCGACAGCAGCGTGTCGCGGACGCCCATCTTGTCCCGCGCGAACGCCAGCCGCTGCTCGTTCAGGTCCATCACCACGACGCGCGACCCGGCCAGCTTGGCGAACTCGATCACGCTCAGGCCGATCGGACCGGCGCCGATGACGAGCACCGTCTCGTCCGCCTTCGGGTTGGCGCGGTTCACCGCGTGCAGGCCGATGCCGAGCGTCTCGACCAGGGCCAACTGCTCGAACGTGAGCTTCTCGGAGACGTGGAGTTTACGGGCGGGAATGGTGAACCGCGGCCGCAGCCCGCCGTCGCAGTGGACGCCGAGCGTCTGGTGGTTCTCGCAGGCGTTGGTGTGGCCGCGGGCGCAGCTGTAGCAGTTCTGGCAGTTGATGTACGGCTCGACCGCGGCCCGGTCGCCGGGCTTCACGTTCGACACGCCCGGCCCGACCGCGACCACCTCGACGCCGAGCTCGTGGCCGGGGATGCGCGGGTAGCTGAAGAACGGCATCTTGCCGAGGTAGCCGCTGTAGTCGGTGCCGCACACGCCGACGCGCGACACCCGCACGACCGCCTCCCCCGGCCCCGGCGGCGGCGGCTCGGGCACGTCGATGAACCGGAACTGCCTGGGCTGTTCGAGCTGGAGGGCTTTCATGGCGTGGCTCGGAGAGGGGGACAAAGAGATTGGCCGCAAAAAGGCACAAAAAGCACAAAAAGGAAGAGAACCATGTCAGAGTTCGGTCCAAACTCTGACTCTCTTCTTTTTGTGCTTTTTGTGCCATTTTGCGGCCATTCTCCGTTCTTACTTCAGGATGTCCTTCACGACCACGCCGCTCACGTCGGTGAGCCGGAAGTCGCGGCCGCTGTAGTGGTAGGTCAGCTTCTCGTGGTCGAGGCCGAGCTGGTGCAGGATCGTCGCGTGCAGGTCGTGGACGTGGACCTTCTTCTCCACCGCTGCGAACCCGAACTCGTCGGTCGCCCCGTAGGCCACGCCGCCCTTGATGCCGCCGCCCGCCATCCACACGCTGAACCCGTGGTTGTTGTGGTCGCGGCCGTTCGAGCCCTCGCTCGTCGGCGTGCGACCGAACTCGCCGCCCCACAGCACCAGCGTTTCCTCCAGGAGACCGCGCGCCTTCAGGTCGCGGAGCAGCGCGGCCACGGCCTTGTCGCTGTCCTTCGCCTTGTTGCGGTGGCCGTTCGCCACGTCGCCGTGGTCGTCCCACGGCTGCCCGTTGCCGTAGAAGACCTGCACCATCCGCACCCCGCGCTCGACCAGCCGCCGGGCCGACAGGCAGGCGTCGGCGAAGTAGCCCTTGCCGTACTGCTCGCGGACGCGCACTGGTTCCTTGTTCACGTCGAAGGCGTCGGTCGCCTCCGTCTGCATGCGGAAGGCCATCTCCAGCGACTGGATGCGGGCGTCGAGCTGGTCGTCGCCGGCGCGGCGTTCCAGGTGCATCCGGTTGAGGCCGTTGAGCAGGTCGAGCTGCTGGCGCTGCGTGGCGGGGCTCAAGTTGCCGTTGCGAATGTGGTCGATGACGCGCTTCGGGTCGAGGTTCTGGATGTGGCAGCCCTGGAACACGCCGGGCAGGAAGCTGTTGTTCCACAGCGCCGGCCCGACGACCGGCTTGCCGGGGCAGAGGACGACGAACCCGGGGAGGTTCTGGTTCTCGGTGCCGAGGCCGTACAGCAGCCAGCTCCCCATGCTGGGGCGGATCGGCTGCGTGTTGCCGCACGTCATCAGGAGCAGGCCGGGCTCGTGGTTCGGGATGTCGGTGTGCATCGACCGCACGACGCAGATGTCGTCGATGCACTTGCCGATTTCCGGGAAGATCTCGCTGACCTCGATGCCGCTCTGGCCGCAGCGCTTGAACGCGAACGGCGACTTGTACAGCCCGCCGGTGCGCCGCTCGGTGCGGAGGCCGGCGCCGGGCGGCTGCTGGCCGTGGTACTTCTCCAGCGACGGCTTCGGGTCGAACGTGTCGACCTGGCTCGGGCCGCCGTTCATGAACAGGTGGATGACGTGCTTCGCCTTCGGGGCGAAGTGCGCGGCGCGGGCGGCGAGCGGGTTGGCGGCCTGGGGCCGGGCACTCGCGCGGTCGCCGAGCAGCCCGGCGAGGCCGAGGAGCCCGAGGCCGGTCCCCGACCGGGCGAGGAGTTCGCGGCGCGAAATCGGGAACGTCATCGGGCGCACCCCGTAGTGGGAAGGATCAGGCCGCGATTCCAGAGAGAAAGGACCACGTGCATCTGGTCGTTGTGCGCCGTGTCGGCACCATCGATCACCATCGACCAAAGGCGATCCGGCTCGCATGAGGACAGCGTCGGGCGCTCAGCCAACAGCTCGACGGCGTACAGGGCGTGCTCACGATTCTCTTTGGCCCTGGTGTAGCGTCCCGCCCTGATGCCTCGGATCATTCCTGCCTGACACAAGCTGAGGAAGGTGGCCCGGGGGCAGTTCTTGAGGCGGAGCGATTCGGTTGCGAGCAACCGGGCTGCCGCCGCATCCCACGCGGCCCTGGGTGTAGCATACCTGCCGCCGCGATACAGCGACGCCGCCAAGACGGCCGCGTCTCCTAATTCCCACATTGCTGCACCTCCGGCATGGGAGCGGTCGGTTTCGTAGGTCGGGTCGAGTCGGCGAGACCCGACCTACGAAAACCCGAGCCAACTGCTGGCCGACGCCGGCCGCTCGCTGTGTCAGTCCACGTACATCATCTCGTTGCTCGCCAGCAGCGCCTGGGCGTACTGCTGCCAGCGCGTCAGGCGGTCTTCGGGCGTCGTCGGCTGGCGCAGGAAGGCCAGCCCCAGCGCCGTCTCCTCGGACAGCGGCGCGCGGTTGAACGCCAGCCGGTAGGCCGCCTCCACCCGCGCCTCGTCCGTCGCCCCCAGCTTCTCGACGCGGGCGGCGAAGGCCCGCGCCTGGTTCACCATGAACTCGCTGTTCAGCGCGAACAGCTGCTGCTGCGGCACCGTCGTCACGCTGCGGCGGTCGGCGGTCACGTTCGCGTCGGGGAAGTCGAACAGCCGCAGCAGGCCGTCGAGCTCGTGGCGGCTCACCTTCGCGTACACGGTGCGGCGGTTCGCGTTCGCGTCGCGGAGGTCGAACGTCGGGCCGCCGAGCCTGTCGTCGAGGTTGCCGCTCACCGCCAGCAGCGAGTCGCGCCACGCCTCCACGTCGAGCCGGCGGCGGCTGCCGCGCCACAGGTACACGTTCGCCGCGTCGATCGTCGTGTTTCCGGCGTTCGGCTCAGCCGACCGTTGGTACGCGGCACTCAGCATGATCTGGCGGTGGAGCCACTTCGTACTCCAGCCGTTCTTCACGAAGCCGACGGCGAGCCAGTCGAGCAACTCGGGGTGGCTGGGGCGGCCGCCCTGGACGCCGAAGTTGCTCGGCGTGTCCACCAGCCCGCGGCCGAAGTGCCACGCCCACACGCGGTTCACGAACACCCGCGCCGTCAGCGGGTTGTCCGGCGTGGCGATACTCTTCGCCAGGTCGAGTCGCGTGAAGTCCTTCGCCGGGGCCGAGGCCAGCACCTGCAAGAAGCCCTTCGGCGCGTCCTCGCCCTTCGTGGCGGGGTTGCCGCGGATGTACACCTTCATGCCGCTGCCGGCACCGCTCAGGATGTGCGCCTGGAGCGGGGCAGGGGGGGACGCCTTCTTGCGCGACTCAAGCTCACTCCGCATCGACGCCAGCTGCGGCTTCTGGTCCGCGGTCACGAACAGCTTCTCGGCGTTCTCCGGCGTCACGAACAGCGGGGCGTTGGCGTCGAGGAACATCGCCTTCGCCAGTGGGTCCGCGCCCTTCGCCTTCCCCTTCGGGGCCGCGTCCGGCACCTCCAGCGCCGCCAGTTTCGTCTGCACCGCGCTCGCGGCGGCCTTCACGGCGTCGGCCTTCGCGTCTGCCTTCAGCGCGAACCAGTCCTTCGTGACGGCCGGCGCCTTGCTCGCGTTCGCGGGGTCGGTGAACTTCACCCAGCGGTCGAGAAAGTAGGGCTCCAGCTCGTTCGCCTTGGCGGCCGCGTTCAGCTTCGCCTTGCCGGCCTGCACGTCGCGGGCGGCGACGAGATAGTCGGCGGTGCGGGCCACGGCCTTCGTCGCGGCGGCCTTCCCGGCGGCGCTCAGCACGCCGGAGATGGCGGCCTCCTGCTGTTTCACCCGGCCCTGCGCCTCGTTGTAGGTCTTGAGTTCGGCCTGCGTGGCGAGCGGGGTGTCGGTCAGGTTCGTGCCGTAGAACAGGCCGGCCAGCGAGTAGTAGTCGCGCGTCGGGATGGGGTCGAACTTGTGGTCGTGGCAGCGGGCGCAGCTCACCGTCAGCCCCAGGAACGCCCGGCTGACCACGTCCACGCGGTCGTCGAGCTCCTCGGCGATGGCTTGCTCGCGGGCGGTGTTCTTGTAGTACTCGGCGCCCAGGCCGAGGAAGCCCATGCCGGCCAGCCGCGTGAACAGCTCGTCGGCCGTCTCGCCGGCGTTGGCCGGCAGCAGGTCGCCGGCGAGTTGCAGCGTCACGAAGCGGTCGAACGGCATGTCGGTGTTGAACGCTTTGATGACCCAGTCGCGGTACAGGTAGGCGTTCCGCTTCGGCGTGACGGCGAAGGTGTGCGCCTGATCCTCGGCGTAGCGGGCCACGTCGAGCCAGTGCCGCGCCCAGCGCTCGCCGTAGCGCGGGGAAGCGAGTAGCCGCTCGATCAGCTTCTCGAACGCCTTCGGGTCGGAGTCGTTCACGAACGCCTCGACCTCTTCCGGCGTCGGCGGCAGGCCGTGCAGGTCGAACGTGGCGCGGCGGATCAGCGTGCGGCGGTCGGCGGTGCCGACGGGGGTCAGCTTCTTCTCGGCGAGCTTCGCGGCGATGAAGGTGTCTACCGACTGCGCCCCCGCAGTTGCCTTCGGCGGCTGGATCGACCAGAAGGCGCGGCCTTCGTCGAGGCTCAGGCCCTTGAGGGCCTTGGCCGCCGTCGCCGTCCCGGTGCGCGGGTCGGGGGCGCCCATCTTGATCCAGCGCTCGAAGTCGGCGACGACCGCGGCCGGCAGTTTCCCGCTCGGCGGCATCTGCACCTCGCCGTCGTAGCGGAGCGACTTCAGCAACGTGCCCTTACTCGTGTCGCCGGGCACGACCGCGGCGCCGGTGTCGCCGCCCTTCTCCCAGTGCGCTTTCGTGTCGAGCTTCAGGCCGCCGCGGAGCTTGTTCTTGCTCTCGGCGTCGGCGGAGTGGCACTTGACGCAGTGCTCGACGAGCACGGGGCGAATCTTCGTCTCGAAGAACTCGACCGCCTTGGGGTCGTCCGCGGCGCGGGCGACGGGCGCGGCGAGCGCGGCAAGCGCGAGAGCGAACGAAAACCGCATGAGCGCCTCGGCGGCGGGAACGAACAAGGGGGCGGACCGGCGGGAGTCGGCGGTGGGAGGGTGGGCCGACGAGGAGATTCTAGCCGACGGGCGGGCGGGGTGCAACGGCCTGGTTACGCCCCCTCCGGCGCGTCCGGGTAGCGGTGCGGGTCGGGCGGGTGGTTGTACACCAGCGCCGGGAAGTGCTCGACCAGGTAGTGCATGACCCGCCGCACCGACAGGATGCCGACCGGCCGGTGCTCGTCGTCGATCACCGGGAGGTGGCGGTAGCCGCCCTTCTCCATCTTCTTCAGCGCGGCCTGCACCGGGTCCTTGGGGTGGACGCACACCGGGTTCGGCGTCAGGCACTCGGCCATCGGCGCCGACAGCGGCAGGCCGGTCGCCAGCACCTTCGTCAGCAGGTCGCGGTCGGTGAACAGGCCGACCAGCTTGCCGGCGCGCGTCACCAGGACGCAGCCGACCTTCTCGCGGCGCATCATCTCGACCGCGGCCGACACCGGGACCATGTCCTCGACCGCGTGCGGCGGCGTCGGGTCGAGCCGCGACACGCTCTCGACGCGGAGGTTTCGCGCGAGTTCGACCGGGTAGAGGCTGAGCGGCGGCGGCGGCGGGGCGGAACGCGACCGGTCCGGGTTCGGCAGCGGGCTCATGCGGGGGGTGTGCTCGGTCTGGTTAGGGGATTGTCCGACCCGTCCGGCACCCGGCAAGGGGCTGCGCGTAACAGCCACCGCCGAAGTATGACACACGAACGACGCCCACGCCGTCGCGCCGCCCTGTCCGCGGCCGGCCGCGTGGTAGAATGACCCGCACGACCCGCCCGCCGGAAGCCGCGAATGCCCGCCCCCGACCGCATGCTCACGTTCCTGCGCCAGGCCATCGTCCTGGCCCGGGCGACCCCGGGGCGGCGCGGCCGGATGATCGAGCCGGTCGGGTGCACCGAAGTCCTCGTGGCCGGCGACCTGCACGGTCACGTCGGCCACTTCCAGGGGCTACTCAAGGCCGCCGACCTGGCGAACAATCCCGGCCGGCACCTCGTGTTTCAGGAGCTCATCCACGGCAACTACCGCTACCCCACGGGCGGCGACAAGTCGCACCAACTGGTCGATCTGTTCGCCGCGCTGAAGGCCCAGTTCCCCCGGCAGGTTCATTACCTTCCGGGCAACCACGAGCTCGCCCAGTGGACCGGCCGCAAGGTGCTCAAGGCCGACGCCGACCTGAACGCGGCCTTCGAGCAGGGGGCGACCGCGGCGTACGGCCCGCAGTTCGGGCCGCTGGTGTACCAAACTTACCTCGACCTCTTCAAGGCGCTTCCGGTGGCACTCCGCACCGCGAACCGGGTGCTGGTCAGCCACAGTCTGCCGTCGGCCCGGCAGATGTCGCAGTTCGACCCGACCCGCCTCCTGGCCGCCGAGTACACCGACGCCGACCTGCAACCGGGCGGCTCGGTCCACGGCGTGCTGTGGGGCCGCGACGTGTCGCCGGCGAACGTGGCCGACTACCTCCGGCGCATGGTCGCCGACCTCCTCGTGAGCGGCCACATCGCCAGCGACACCGGGTACAGCGTGCCGAACGACATGCAACTGATCGTGGACTGCGCCGAGAGCCCCGCCGCCTACGTGCTGTTCCCAGCCGACCGCCCGCTGACGCACGAGGAGCTCGTCGCGTCCGTCCGCTTCCTCTGACACCGCCCCGATGCCCCCGCACTACCACGCCACGCCGCCCGAGGCCGTCCGCGAGACGGTTCAGGACGCCGTCTTCATCGACGACTACCGGTTTCGCATCGACAAGCCCGCCGACTCGGACAAGCTGCTGGACCACCCGTGGGTGCGCTCCGCGTACGCGGCCGACGAGTACGTGCCGTACTGGGCGCAGCTGTGGCCGGCGGCACGGATGCTGGCCAAGGCGGTGGTGCGCGAGAAGTGGGAGAACTACCCACAGCCGGTGCGGGTGCTCGAAGTCGGTTGCGGGCTCGGGCTGGCCGGCGTCGCGTGCCTGGCCCGCGGGCTCGACGTGACATTCACCGACGTGGACGAAACGGCCCTGAGCTTCGCGGACCGCAACGCCCGGCTGAACGGCTTCAAGTCCGGCTTCCGCACCCGGCCGCTCGACTTCCGCGCCCCGGAGGGCGTCGGCCGCTTCCCGGTGGTGATCGGCTCCGACCTCATGTACGAGGAGCGGCTCGTCGAGCCGCTCATCGGGCTGCTGGAGGTGGTGCTGGCGCCGGGCGGGGTGTGCCTGATCGCCGACCCGGACCGCCTGGCGGCGCGGGTGTTCCGCTGGAAGCTGGAGGAGGCGGGATACACGGTGGCGCCGGAACTGATCCGCGCCGGCGAGCCCGGCGGCGCGCGCGTCAAGGGGACGCTGTACCGCATTCGGGTGGCGTGACCGCCCGGTTGCCGCTCGCGGCTTCGCGCCGGCTGACGCGAAGCCGCAAGAGGCGTAGCACCTCACGCCACGTCGTCGTCGTCCAACTCGTCGAGTTGGTCCCAGAAGTCGTCGTCGCCGGTCAGCGGCCGCTTCGGGGCGTTCGGGTCGGGCGGCGGCAGCGGCTGCCACCGGCCCAGCACCAGCTCCACCGCCCAGCAGCCGCGGACGTGCTGCGGCGGTTCCTTCACCAACTTCTCGGTGCCCCGGAGGTGCCGCAGCAGTTGCTCCTCGTCGCAGTCGGCGTCGAGGAGCGCGTCGGCGAGCACGGGTAGCCGGTCGAAGGCCCGCTCCGCGAAGATGCCGCGCGCCAGCCCCACGGCGGCCTCGGTCCGCCAACTCGGCTCGAAGCGCGGCTCCTTGAACGGGTTGCCGACCACCTCGCGTAGCGTCCGGGCCAACAGCTTCTCGGCGGCAAGCCGCAGGCGGTCGTCGCCCGTCCCCTCGTTGTTCGGCGACAGGCCGGCGCCCTCCTCGCCCTTGCGGACCATCTCCTCGGCCCTCGCCGCTTCAAGCCGCTTGTTCTTCGACCCCGCGGCGAGGTCGGCGAGTTCGTCGCCCTCCTGCTTGAAGCGGCGGGCCAGGTTGGCGGCGCGGGCGGCGTTGTTCCGCGTCTCGGCGGCCTGATCGACGGCCCGGCGGACGCGCGAGAACGTGTGCTCGCCCGGCTCCTCCAGCAGCCGGCGGACGGCCTCGGCGGCGTCGGTGACGGCGTCGGACGCCCACTCGATGGCGTTGCGGGCGTGGCGGCTGGCGGCGGCAAAGAGCGGGAATGCCGGCGCGATCTGTGTCGGCCGGGCCAGCACCGGGCCGGACACGTCGGCCGCGTCCGGGTCCGCCGTCCGCACGATCTCGCGCTGCGCCGCACCCGCCGCTTCGGCCGCCCCCGGCTCGGCCGCGGTGACCCGCCGCACCCACTCGGCGCGTGCGTCGGCCGACAGCGCCTCTTCCGACTCCACGGCCTCGACGGCGGCGCGGAACGGGCCGTCCGGCAGGGTGTCCCACAGGCGGCGGACGTGGGCGGCGGCAAGGAACGCCCACTGCCGGGGCGTGAGGCGGTCGGCGACGAACAGCAGCATGTCGTCGCCGTCGGTGCCGGCGAGCCAGTCGGATTCGGTCATGAGGGGTTCCGCGGGTGGGCGTCGTCCGCGGTTCACCATACAGGCGTCGGCCGGCGGCAGGAAGTAGCGCTGCTTACCCCACCACCATCACCGGCTCGCCGAGCACGTCCGCCCGCGGCGTCACGCCCAGCCCCGGCGCCGTCGGTGCCACAAGCCGGCCGTGCGCCCGTCGGGGTGCGCCGTCCGCGATCGACAGCGTGACGTAGCTGTTGAAGTCCGTCGCCGTGAACAGGAACTCCGTCGGGCAGCTGTGCGCCAGGTGGGCGATCGCGGCCGTGACGATGTCGCCGCCCCAGGTGTCTTCGAGCGTCATGGCGACGCCGAGTTCGACGCACAGGTCGCGGGCCTGCCGCGTCTTCGTCAGGCCGCCGAGCTTGCTGATTTTCAGGTTCACCACGTCCATCGCCCGGTCGGCGTGGCCGCGGACCAGCATCCCCACGTTGTCCACCACCTCGTCCAGAACGAACGGGTGATCGGTCGCCCGCCGCACGCTCAGGCACTCCTCGTAGGTCAGGCACGGCTGCTCGATGTACACGTCCACGTCCCGCACGGCCCGCACCACGCGGATCGCCTCGTGGACGCGCCAGCCGGTGTTGGCGTCGGCGACGAGGCGGTCGCCGGGCCGCAGTTCGGCGGCAACGGCGCGGATCCGCTCGATGTCGGTGTCGGGGTCGCCGCCGACCTTCAGCTGGAAGCGGCGGTACCCTTCGGCGCGATACCCGGCGACCTTCGCGGCCATGTCGGCGGGGCTCTCCTGCGAGATGGCGCGGTACAGATTGAAGTCGTCGCCGTAGCGGCCGCCGAGGAGTTCGCACACGGGCAACCCGGCGTGCTGGCCGAGGATGTCCCAGCAGGCCACGTCCACGGGCGACTTGACGTACGGGTGCCCCTTCAGGGCGGCGTCCATCCGGCGGTTCAGCTTCGTGAGTTCGAGCGGGTTCTGGCCGAGCAGGTGCGGCGCGAGTTCGGCGAGGCCGCTGCGGACGCCGGCGGCGTAGGCCGGCAGGTACGCCGGCCCGAGCGGGCACGACTCGCCCCAGCCGATGAGCCCGGCGTCGGTCTCGATCTTCACGACGGTACTGTCGAAGACGGTGACGGCGTTGCCGCCGGACCACTTGTAGGTCCCCTCGTGCAGCGGCAGCCCGACTCGGTACGCCGACACCCGCGTGATACGCATAGGGAACCTCGTTTACCCGACGGACGGGCGGGCATTCTAGCTGGGGACCGGGTGTCGTGCTATCGCGGCGCGGAGCACACGCGCCCCGTTGCGAAACGCCTGCCGGACCTCTCGCTGTTGTTGCTCATACTCCTCTGTCGTAAACGCCCGAGTCGCCGTGGAGATTTGGAAAAACAACAGGGATGCCCACCCAGCTTCATCCTCGTCGGACGGTAGGTCGGCAACTTTGGACAGGACCATCTGGAGTAGATCCGATGGACACGAGGCGAGAAACTGGTTCACGTTCGCGTCATTCAGCGACCACAGAGAGCAATTGCGATATTCCGACTCCGTGATCGCACCTTTCAGATACAGTGGGACGAACCGCATCGGGTCGTCGAGTAGTTCGGGACGTGGCAACATGTTTCACTCCGGCGCGTACACGGTGCGGCCGCCGTCCACGGGGAGGCACACGCCGGTGACGAAATCGTTGTCGAGAAACGACAGCACCGCGAGCGCGACGTGCCGCGGGCTCCCCTCACGCTTCACCAGCGTGCCGCGGACGGCGTCCGCCTTTTCGGCGTCGGTCAGCTCGGGCGGCAGCATCACCGGCCCCGGCAGCACCGCGTTCACCCGCACGTTCGGGTTGCGGGTGCCGAACTCGACCGCCAGGCAGCGCGTCAGCGCCGTCACCGCCCCCTTGCTCGGGAAGTACGCCGCGTAGTTCAGGTACGGCCGCACCTCCGCCCAGTCGCCGACGCACAAGATCAACCCGCCCTCGGGCTGCTTCACCATCGCCAGCCCGGCGTGCTGCGAGCACAGGAACGTGCCCAGCGCGTTGGCGTCGAAGTGGAAGCGCACGTCGGCCGCGGTCACGTCTTCGAGTCGCTTCGGCTGCCACACGGCCGCGCAATTCACGAGCACGTCGATGCGGCCGAATCGCGTTAGCACGCCGGTCACCATCGCCTTCACGTCGGCCTCGTCGCCCAGGTCGGCGCGGTACGCCTCGGCCTCGACCCCGAGCGTCCGCAGCGCCGCGACCGTGTCCGTGGCCTCGCCCTCCGACGTGTGGTAGTGAACGGCGATGCCGAAGCCGCGGCGGGCCAGTTCCTCTGCGACGACGGCGCCGACACGCTTCTTTCCGCTCCCGGTGACCAGCGCGACCCGCCTCATGTACGTTCCTTCCCCCGCGGTGATAGAATCGGGTGGCCGCGGTGTATCCGATTCTAGCCGCCGCCCCGGAGCGCCGACGAATGTGGGTTCGCCTCCTGCCGCTCGCCCTCGTCGCCGCCGGCGTCGCGGTCGCCGTCTTCACCCTCACCCACCGGGATGCCCCGATGCCCGACCAGATTCCCACCCTGACGGCCGACGAGATCGGCCCCGCGCCCGCCGCGGCCGGCGACGAGGTCGCCACCTTCGGAACCGGCTGCTTCTGGTGTACCGAGGCGGTGTACCAGCAGATCCGCGGCGTGAAGAAGGTGGTGTCCGGGTACACCGGCGGGCAGCGGCCGAACCCGACCTACGAGCAGATTTGCACCGGCGTCACCGGCCACGCCGAGGCCGTGCAGGTGACGTTCGACCCGGCCGTGGTGAGTTACCCGGAACTGCTGGAGGTGTTCTGGCGGTCGCACGACCCGACCACGCTCAACCGTCAGGGCAACGACGTGGGAACGCAGTACCGCTCGGCCATCTTCTACCACTCTGAAAGGCAGCGAGAGCTGGCCGAGCGCTACAAGCGGAAGGTGGACGAGGCTGGCGTGTTCGCGTCGCCGATTGTTACGGAGATCACTCCTGCGGCGACGTTTTACCCGGCGGAGGCGTACCACCAGAACTTCTTCAACGACAACCCGCGGCAGCCGTACTGCCGGGCGGTTGTGGGGCCGAAGGTGGAGAAACTGCGGCAGGTCTTCAAGGGCCGGTTGCTGGCCGAGTGACGGGAGCCCCCATGCCCCATGCCGCTGCACCGGGTCCGGAGGCGGGACGGTTCCCGTACCTGGTGGTCGGCGGGTCCGTGGCCCGGGATCACCCCCCGCCGCGGGCACTCCTCCCGGGCTCCTTCAACCCACTGCACCAGGGCCACGTCCTGCTCGCCGCCGTTGCGGCCCGGCGGCTCGGGATACCGGTCGCGTTCGAGCTCAGCGTCGCCAACGTGGACAAGCCCGATCTCGACGCCGCCGAGGTCGAGCGGCGCGTGGCTCAGTTCGCCGCCACGGCGCCGGTATGGGTCACCCGCGCGGCCACGTTCGCCGAGAAGGCCGAGCTCTTCCCCGGGGCCGCGTTCGTGGTCGGGTACGACACGGCGGTCCGGCTCGTCGATTGCCGCTACTACGCGAACGACGACCGCCTCCGGGATGCGGCACTGGCGCGGCTGGCGGCGACCGGCTGCCGCGTCGTGGTCGGCGGGCGGGTCGATGCCGCCGGCGTGTTTCGAACGTGGGACGCCCCGGGCGGGCCGGTCCCCGAGTTGTTCGTGGCGCTCGCGGAGTCCGACTTCCGCACCGACGTTTCGAGCACGGCGCTGCGTGCGGCGTGGATTGCGGCCGCGCGCGGGAGTACAGTGGGATAGAATGCTCGTGTCCCCGGCGGCGTCCGCGCCGGCCCACCCTTCGGAGACGCCCGTGAGTTACGCGTACGACGACACCTACGGCGACGGCTACTCCGTCGCGTCCCGGCCCGTCAGCGAGCGGGCGGCGTTCATCAAGCGCACCTACCTCCACCTCGGCGGCGCCGTCCTGGCGTTCGTCGGCATCGAGGCGGCGCTCATCTCGTCCGGCCTGGCCGTGGACATCGTGCAGACGATGTTCGCCCAGAAGGCGGCGTGGCTGGCGCTGATGGTCGTGTTCATCGGCGGCGGCTACCTGGCCCAGTACATGGCCCGCTCCGGCCAGTCGGTCGGCGTGCAGTACGCCGGCCTCAGCCTGTACGTGCTCCTCGAAGTGCTGATCTTCCTGCCGATCCTCACGATCGCCCAAATCCGCTTCGGGGCCGACGTGCCCCTCCAGGCCGGGATGGTGACGCTGCTGGTGTTCGGCGGGCTGACGGCCGGCG
This sequence comes from Gemmataceae bacterium, assembly GCA_046350095.1. Classification (GTDB taxonomy): domain Bacteria; phylum Planctomycetota; class Planctomycetia; order Gemmatales; family Gemmataceae; genus Urbifossiella. The sequence goes on along the minus strand of JAXMBA010000002.1, from coordinate 1,809,539 downwards.
TGTTCGTGTCCGGCAAGGACTTCTCGTGGATGGGGCCGATCCTGTTCGTCGGGTCGATGCTGGCCCTCGGGCTGGTTCTGGCCGCCGTCCTGTTCGGGTTCAACCTCGGGCTGGTCTTCGCGGTGGTGATGGTGGGCCTGGCCGCCGGGTACATCATCTACGACACGTCGAACGTCATGCACCGGTACGGCCCGACCGAACACGTGGCCGCGAGCCTGGCCCTGTTCGCCTCGGTGGCGCTGATGTTCTACTACGTCCTCCGCATCTTCATGGCGTCGCGGGACAACTGAGCCGCGGGCCGGGGTGACCGACGGAGCCCGGGGGCGGCCGCCCCCGGGCGTTCTCGTTTGAAGTGGGCACCGCGGGACTCGAACCCGCACGGCGGTTGCCCGCCTGCGGCTTTTAAGGCCGCTGTGTCTGCCATTCCACCAGGTGCCCGGTGGGTCGTCATCTTCCCGCCCGCGGCGGCACCCGGCAAGGGCCGTACAACAGCCCCGATGCTCGACTTCGCCACCACCGCGTTCGTGTCGGTGCTGTTCCTCGTGGACCCGCCCGGCACCGTCCCCGCGTTCATCGCGCTCACGAGCCGCTTCACCCCCGCCAAGCGGCGCCGCACCGCGCTCGTTGCCAGCGTCGCGGCCACCCTCATCCTGATGGCCTTCGCGGCCGTGGGGAACTACCTGTTCCGCGTCCTCGGGCTCACCCTGCCGGCGTTCCAGATCGCCGGCGGGCTCGTCCTCTTCGTCGTCGCCCTCGACATGATCCGGGCCCAGCGGACGACGCAGGAGGAGCCGTCCGACCTGGAAGAGACGTCGGCCGCCGCGGAGGTGGCGATCGCCCCGCTGGCCATCCCGATGCTCGCCGGGCCGGCCGCGCTGTCCACGGTGACGGTGTTGATGGCGCAGGCCGAGGACACGGCCGCGGTCGGGCTCGTGTTCGGCGCGATCGCGATGACGGGGGTGGTGTGCTATCTGACGCTGCGGCTCGCGGAGCCGATCCAACAGCGGCTCGGGAAGACCGGCGTCCACGTTCTCGACCGGGTGCTCGGGCTCGTGCTCGCCGGCATCGCGGTGCAGTTCGTGTTGAACGGCCTGGCGGCGGCCAGGTTGATCCCCCAGCCGCAGTGAGTCGGCCGAACTCACTCGTTCAGACGACGGGGGTCCACACCACGTCCCCCCGCGTGTGCGGCGGGTGGTCGCCCGACTGAAGCAGGGCGAGCGCCTCGCGGCCGTACTGCCCCAGTTGCGGAAGTGCCGCGAGTTCCACCCGCGGGTACTCGCGGTAGAAGGCGATGTCGTCCGCCAGCGGGGCCGCGGTGAACTCCACGCTCGGTATCGCCTCGGCAACCACTTTTCGGAAGCGGTCGCCGTCCGGGCCGGGCGGGGCGGCCAGAACCGTGACCTCCTCGGGCCGTACGCCGCCGGTGCCGGGCAGGTCCGGGGCGGCGCCGTCGAACGCCTCTGCGATGAGCGAGTGGTCGGCCTGGCTACCGGTGCGGTTGCGGAAGAACACCGTCGCCGGGTCGGCGGCGTCGAGCCGGCCGTCGAGGAACTCCCGCGACCGCGTCGTCAGGAGTTCGCGGAACACCGGCCCCTTCTCGTTCGGCTTCAGGCACACGCCCGCCAGCCCGCGGAACTTGCGGGCCACTTCCTTCTGGAAGCGGGCGTCGAAGTCGAGCACGTCGTCCGGGTTCAGCCCCGCGAGGAAGCGGTCGGCCGCGTCGTCGAGGGTGGCGCAGCCGTCGGGCAGGATCAACTTCCCCGGCCCGGCCGAGCCGGCGGCGGCCCCGGCGTCGAGCGCGGCGTGGAAGCCGTCCAGCCCGGCCCGGCACATGCTCACCTCGCGCAGGTACTCGGGCGTGCTGCCGAGCAGCTTCCGGTACGCCGACAGGCAGAGCGTCAGGATCATCAGTCGTAACTTGCTGCGCGGGTACAGGCGGAGCAGGTCGAGCACCTCGGACGTGGCCGCCGCCTTCCACCGGCCCTCGTTGAGCGCGGCCAGCGCCTGGAGCATCTTCGAGTAGTCGGACTTGGCCTGCCTGGTCAGGTCGGCGTGGATCGGCTCGAGCGCGTCGATCTGCCGCTTCAGCCGGTCGCCGACCTGCCGCACGGCCTCCTCCGCGCCCGCCAGCCGGTACTGCGGCTGCTCGATGAAGGTGACCGTCATCGTGGCCAGGTGCGACTCGGCCTCCCGGGCCCACTTCTCGTACTGGGCCATCAGCGGGGCGTGGAGGACGCCGCGCTGGGCGTCGTCCTCGGCGTCCGGCCGGCCGACCATCGCCAGCAGTTGCTCGACGACCGGGAGTACGGCGTTGACCTCCATCCGCGAGCCGGACGGGGTGCGGGTGCGGAGCGGGTCGATGAACGCGTCGATGACTCGCTCGGGCTCCTCGCGGAGGTGGCTGCGGGCGGCCGCCTCGAACCCCTCGACGACGTGCTCGAACGTCAGCTTCCGCTCGGCCCACTGGCTGTCGAGCCAGGCCCGGATCGGCTCCTTGAGGCCGCCCGCGTCCTTCGCCGCCCACTGCTTCGTCAGCCGCATGGCGAACCGCCGGGTCGCCGCCGCCAGCACCTCGGGCCGCGGCCACGTCAGGCGGAACAGGCCGAACGACTGGCAGACCGGCGTCGGACTCGGGAACGCGTTGCGGTGGATGTCGCGGAGCTCGTCGGTGACGCGGCCGGCGGGCGTCAGCAACTCGTTGAACAGGGCGCGGGCGGCGCGGCCGGCCGCCAGCGTCCGGCCCTTCGGGTCCACGCCCTTCGGGAGCACCTGCACGGCGACGCGGGCGAACGGGGCTTCGCCGTCCTGGATCGGCGCCTCGCTCCGGTCGAACGTGGTGACGTACTTCGTCTTGCGAGCCTGGTAGTGGTACAACTCCGTGAGCGCGGCGTGGGTGTTGCCGAGGGCCGCGGTCCGCGGGGCGTGCTTTTCCGCCGGCGGGACCAGGAAGACGCCGGCGACCTCCGGCCGGACGTACCCCACGGCCCGGAGTTCCTGCCGGATGATGAACGCCAGGTCGAGGAACATGCCGCTGCCGGTGCCGCCGCCGAGGCCGGCGAGGACGTAGGCCCGCGGGCGGTTCGTCCGGAGGCCCAGCTGCGTCGCCTTGTCGGCCTTCGCCAGCGGCTCGTCGGTCTGGAAGTTGCCGATCTCCTGGCGGAGACGCTGGGCGACGGCGCGGTAGTGATCCACGAGCGCGAGCCGGCCGAACGCCCGGACCCCGGCCGCGGCGACCGGGCTACGCGGCAGCTTGTACAGGGTACCCGGCGGCAGCCACTGGTCGACCGGCGGGAGGCCGTCTCGCTGCAGGTAATGCACGGACCGGTTGAGCCGCGCCAGAACTAGGCCGTGGGTGCCGGCGGTCTCGCCCGGTTGGTCGGCGACCGCGGGGTCGGTGTCGATCGCGACGAACCGGATGTTCGGCACCTTGTCGGTGTTCCCGTAGCGGTCGGCGATTACCTGGCGGAGCTGGTCGGCGACCTGCCGGCCGATGCCGCCCACGGCCACGACCAGCGCGGGGAACAGCACGCCGTCGCCGGCCTTCTCCGGCGGCGCCAGGCCGATCGCGTTCATCAACTGCGTCTGCACGACGTCCGGCTTCAGGAGCGTGACCGCCGGCGCGGGGCCGAGCGTCGAAGACCCCGGGGTGACGAGCCGCGGCACCACCGTCCCCGCGGGGCCGACGGTGACCAGCCCGGGCATCGGGCCGATCGGCCCGGCCGGGCGCGGGACGGGCGTCGTGTCTTTCGCCGCGGGGTCGGAGCCGAGCCGGCCGGACCCGCCGACCTGAACGCGGGTCGCCCACTCGGACGGCGACCCCTCGGCGTCGGCGGGCCGACGCCGGGGCGTGTGGTCCGAGGTCGGCGTCGGCGGGGGGGCGGGCAGGCCGGAGTACTTGAGCGCCCGCACCATCTCGGTGCAAGTCGGCCACCGGTCGTCGGGCTTCTTGCTGAGCGCCCGCGCGATCACCGCCCGGTCGGCGACCGGCAGCGAGTTCAACTCCGGCGTGCCGTTGAGGTGCTGCATCAGCAGCTGTCGGGTGTTCGCCCCGTTGAACGGCCGGGTGCCGGTCAACAGCTCCTGGAACACGATGGCGAGGCTGTACTGGTCGGAGAACCGGGAGACGTAGCCCTCGAACGTCTCGGGCGCGGCGTAGACCGGCGTGACGCCGCCGGTGACCGTGGCCCGCACGCCCTCGAGCAGCTTGGCGAGGCCGAAGTCGCCGACCTTCACGTGGTTGAACACGATGAAGAGGTTCTGCGGCTTCACGTCCAGGTGTTGAATCTGGTAGTGGTTGTTCATCAGGTCCAGGGCCTCGGCCGTCTCCTCCATGTAGCGGAGGAGCTCGTCCCGGGGGATGCCCGGGAGGCCCTGGCTGCGGCACCGGCGGAACCGGTCCCACAGGTTCTCGTCGGCCAGCTCCATGACGATCATGAGCTGGCCGTCGATGATGTCGTACCGCTCGAGCGACAGGACGTAGGGGTGGCGGATGGTCTGGACGCGCTTGAGCGCCTTCAGCTCCTGTTCGGCCGGGCGGCTGTCCTCGTCGGAGGCGTCGAGGTCGCCGAACACGAACTTCATGGCCTTGAGCAGGCCGCCGGGCGCCTCGACGCGCCACACCTCGCCGAACCCGCCGCGGCCGAGCCTCTCCTGGAGCCGGTAGCCGGGCAGCGGTTCTTCGTTGCTGACCAGCTTGACGGGCATGGCTCGCCGGTGCGGGTGCGCGGGACACAACGGGTCGAGCCGCCGGCGCTGCCGGGGCTACGGGCGTACGTATCCTTTAGCTCACCCCCCGGGGTTTGGCAAAAACTGAATGCGCCGGTCCGCCCGGCAAAACCGCCCGAACCGGACCCCGGGTGAGCTCCCATGAGCAACGCTGTTGCACTGTCGGTGAAACAGCCGTGGGCCGCCCTGCTCGTGGCCGGCGTGAAGCTGGTGGAGGTGCGGACGTGGGCCACCCGCCGCCGCGGCCGGGTGCTGATCCACGCCGGGCTCGTACCCGACGACCGGCCCCGGGCCTGGGAGCAGGTGTCCACCCCGGAACTGGAGGTGGCGGCCAGGCAGCGCGGCGGCATCGTCGGCGAGGCGGAGTTGGTCGGTTGCCGGCCCTACGACACGGCCGAGGCCTTCGCCGCGGACGCCGGCCGGCACCTGAACGACCCCGACTGGTTCGCCCCGCCGAGGCTGCACGGGTTCGAGTTCCGAGCCGCCCGGCCGCTGCCGTTCCGCCGGCTGCCGGGGTTCACCATGTTCTTCCGCGTGCCGGACAGCACCGCCGAAAGCCCGGGGACGGCCGTCACCGGACATTGACCCGAAAGGAATTCGCGCCATGCCCGACACCCCCGGTTTGCTCGTCAGCGTCCGCTCGGCCGACGAGGTGGACGACGCCCTCGCCGGCGGCGCCGACCTGATCGACGTGAAGGAACCGTCCCGCGGCCCGCTCGGTGTCGCCGAGCCGGAGGTAGTCGGGGCGGTCGTCGAGAAGGTCAAGAAGCGCGTGCCCGTGAGCGCCGCGCTGGGCGAGTGGGGGCCGAACGCCCTCACGGAAGCCCACTGGCACCTGGAGCTGAAGCTCGACTACGTGAAGTGGGGGCTCGCGGGTTACGCCCACACGCCCGGCTGGGGCGAAGACCTGCTCGACGCCCGCCGCGGCCTCCCGGCCGGGATGGAGATGGTGGCCGTGGCCTACGCCGACTGGGAGCGGGCGAAGTCGATCCCCCCGGCGGAGGTGGCCAAGTTCGCCAAGCGGTTCCGCTTCCGGGCCGTGCTCATCGACACGTGCGTGAAGGACAGCAAGACGCTGCTCGACTTCATCAAGCCGGCGGAGCTGGCGGAGCTGGTGGACGGCCTGAAGCGGGTGTACACGAAGGTGGCGGTCGGCGGGTCGCTGAAGCCGGAGCAGTTGCCGAAGCTGAAGGGCGTGGTGCCCGACTACTTCGCGGTGCGCGGGTCGGCGTGCGCCGGCGGCAAGCGAGACGGTGTCATCGACAAGGGCCGCGTCAAGAAGTGGAAAGAGGCTCTGGGGTGACCCACCCGTTCGTCGAGCTCGCCGTCGAGGCGTTGAACCAGCTCCACCCACGCTTCGCGGGGAAGGGCACGCTCGCCTACCCGCCCGCCGACGCCGACGGCCCCGCCGCCGCGCGCAAGGAGCGCGAGCGGCCGTTCGTCCGCGAGTTCTACCACCAGTTCCGCCGGCTGTGGGACAAGGCGTTGCCGGTAAGGCTCGGCCTCGGGCACGTCGTCATCCAACCCGATCCCGCCCCGCCGCCGGGCCGGCAGCCGGACCTATTGGTGTGGCAGCTCGGTGAGCACGGCGCGGCCGACCGACCCCTCGCGGCGTTGAGTTTCGTCAGCGGCAGCAACCCCGACGCGATCGATGCTGATCTGACAACTCTGACCCGCTACCGTACCGCCGGATACGCCGTGGCCGTGCTGGTCGTCGTCGGCGCGACCGAGTCCCCCCCGCCCGACGGCGTCACGATTCTCCCCTTCGACCCCGACCGCTGGCAGGTCGTCCCGTAGCCCCCGCGAGAACCCCCCATGCGATTCGCCGCCCCCGCCGCCCTCGTCCTCCTGGGAATCGCCGTCATGGCCACGCCCGCCGCCCAGCCGCCGGCCGCCGTCAGCGCGGAAGACACCCGCCTCGCCAACTACTTCCAGAGCTACCTCGACCAGCAGTTCCAACTCCACCCCGTCTACGCCACCCAGCAGGGGAACCACGACCACGACGACCGCATGGACGACCTGTCGCCCGCGGCCCGCGCCAAGGACGTGGAACTCACCCGTAAGACGCTTGCGGACGTGAAGAAGGAGATCGACCCCAAGAAGCTGTCGCGCGACGGCCGCATCGACTTCGAGGTGTTCACCCACAGCCTCGACTACTCGTTGTGGAGCGCCGCCAACGACAACCGCTTCGAGTTCGACCCGCGCGTCTACGGCGAGTTCCTCACCGACAGCGTGTTTCTGCTGTTCACGCAGTCCACGCTGCCGCGCGAGCGGAACGTGCAGAACGCGGCCAGGCGCGTCGCCGCGGTGCCGCAGGTGGTCGCCGCCGCGAAGGCCGGCCTGAAGAACCCACCCAAGATTCTCACAGAGGTGACCATCCGCCGGAATAAGGGTGCGATCGCCTTCTACGAGAAGGACATCTGGGAGTTCGCCGGCGAGACGCCCGGCAGTGAGCCGCTGGCGACGCCGTGCCGCGCCGCCGTCGCGGCGCTGAAGGACTACCAGACGTGGCTCGAAACCGACCTCCTGCCGCGCTCGACGGGCGAGTGGCGGCTCGGCGAGGCGAAGTTCGCCAAGAAGCTGGAACTGGAACTCGACGCCGGCCTGACCGCGGCCGAGGTGCTGAAGCTCGCCGAGGGCGAGGCCGACCGCGTCGAGCGCGAGATGTACTACGTCGCCAAGCAGCTGTGGTCGAAGCTCTACCCCGGCAAGGCGCTGCCGCCCGACGACGCCGACGGCCGCCGCGCGACCACCGCCGCCGTGCTCGCCGAGTTGGGGAAGGATCACGGCAAGCCCGAGAACCTCCTCGCCGACGTGCGGAAGACGGTGGACGGCATCCGCACCTTCATCCGCGAGAAGAAGATCCTGACGCTGCCGGACCCGGACACGTGCAAGATCGTGGAGATGCCGGAGTTCCAGCGCGGGTTCTCGGCCGCCTACCTGAACCCGGCCCCGCCGTTGGACCCGAAGGCGGACAGCCTGTACGCCGTCGCCCCGCCGCCGCGGGACTGGAGCGCCGAGCGCGTGGCGACGTTTTTCCGCGAGTACAACACGCCGATGCTCCAGGTGCTGACGATCCACGAGGCGTACCCCGGGCACTACGTCCAGCTGGCGTACTCGAACCGCTGCCCGTCGCTGGTTCGGAAGGTGCTGTCGTCGGGCGTCTTCGCGGAGGGCTGGGCGGTGTACACCGAGCAGATGATGCTCGACCAGGGCTACGGGGCGGGCGACCTGTCGCTGCGGCTGCACCAGCTCAAGTTCTACCTGCGGGCCGTGCTCAACGCGATCCTCGACCACCGGATGCACTGTAGCGGCATGACCGACGAGCAGGCGCTCGCGCTGCTGATGGGCCGCGGCTTCCAGACCGAGGCGGAGGCCGTGGCGAAGGTGGCGCGGGCGAAGCAGAGCAGCACGCAGCTTTCCACGTACTTCGTGGGCCGGACGGCGTTCTACCGGCTGCGGCAGGACTTGCAGCGCCGCCGCGGCGACGGCTTCGTGCTGGGCACGTTCCACGAGCAGGTGCTGAGCCACGGCACGCTGCCGGTGAAGTACCTCCCCGAACTGGTCCGTTGAACCCGCGGTCGGGATCGGATACCCTTTCCCGCATTCCCGCCCTCGCACTCCCGCCCGGAGCCCGTCCCCGTGCTGACCCGCCTCCTACCCGCCACGCTCGGCGCGCTTCTCCTCGCCGCCCCCGCCCTGGCCGACAACTGGCCGCAGTGGCGCGGCCCCAAGAACGACGGCCACGCCGTCGGCCCCGCCCCGACCGAGTGGGGGCCGGACAAGAACGTCGTGTGGAAGGTCAAGCTCCCCGGCCGCGGGTCGTCCACCCCGTGCGTCTGGAACGACACGATCTTCGTCACCTCCCTCGACGCCGCCGGCACGTCGCTCCTGTGCTTCGGTAGCGACGGCGTCCAAAAGTGGAAGGCGAGCCTCGGCGGCCCGTCCGGCCGCGGCGGCCGCGGGGACGAGGGGAACGACGCCTCGGCGTCGTGCAGCACCGACGGCAAGCACGTCTGGGCCTTCGCCGGCAACGGCAAGGTGGCCTGCTTCGACACGGCCGGGCAGGAGAAGTGGTCGCTCGACATCCAGAAGTACGGCAAGGTCGGCATCCAGTTCGGCATCCACTGGACGCCGGTGCTGTACAAGGAAAAGCTGTACCTCCAGGTGATGCACAAGGGCGCCCAGAAGTTGGTGGCGCTCGACGCGGCCTCCGGCAAGGAACTGTGGAGCGTGGACCGGCCGGGGTACAGCAAGGGCGAGAGCCCGGACGTGTACGCCTCGGCATTCATCTGGGAGGGGCCGGGCGGCGAGGCGCTGCTCGTGGCCCACGGCAACGACTACTGCACCGGCCACCGCCTCGACACCGGCGCCGAGGTGTGGCGCGTCGCCGGGCTGAACCCGACCACGAACGGGGCGTGGCGGTTCGTGTCGTGCCCGCTCGTGACGCCGGACCTGATCATCGTGCCGTCGTGCAAGAACGGGCCGACCGTGGCCTTCGACCCGACCGCGGCGAAGGGCACCATCGACGAGTCGAACCCGGCGGAGCTGTGGCGGTTCAAGGAGACGCCGGACGTGGTGGCGCCGCTCCGCGTCGGCAACATCATCTACCTGCTCAAGGACGGACCGCTGACGGCACTCGACGCCAAGACCGGCAAGCAGCTGTACCGCCAGAACTTGCCGGCGAACCAGATCTACCGCGGCAACATGGTTCACGCCGACGGCAAGATCATCGTCGTCGGGCGTGAGGGGGTCGGGTTCGTGATCCAGGCCGGGCCGGAGTTCAAGGTGCTGGCCACGAACGACCTGAAGGAGAAGGTGTACGCGTCGCCGGCGGTCGCCAACGGCCGGCTGTACGTCCGCACATGGGACCACCTGTACTGCTTCGGCACCCGGTAACTCCGGCGGGCGCGGCGTTGCGGCGGGGCGGGGGGTTGAACTAGAATTCCCCGTCCGCCACGCCCGTGCCCCGGAACACCTGATGTCGCTGCCGCCTCTCCGGTTCGAGCCGATCTTCAAGGAGAACCTCTGGGGCGGTAGTCGGCTCCCCGCCTTCCTGCGCCGCCCGGCGCCGGTCGCCGGGGCCATCGGCGAGGCGTGGGTCCTCTCGGACGTGGACGGGAGCCCCAGCGTCGTCGCCGACGGGCCGCACGCCGGCCGAACCCTCCGCGACCTCCTCGCCGCCGACGCCGCCGCCATCCTCGGCGACGCCCCGCTGGTGAATGGCCGCTTCCCGCTGTTGCTCAAATTCATCGACGCCCGGCAGGAACTCTCGGTTCAGGTCCACCCGGACGACGCCCGCGCCGCCGCCGCGGTCACCGGCGCGAACGGCAAGACGGAGGCCTGGGTGATCCTCCGGGCGCACCCGGAGCTGAGCCGCGTCTACGCGGGGTTCCGCGCGGGCGTGACGGCCGCCGACTTCCGCGCGGCCCTGGACACTAAGACGGCCCCGCAGACGCTCCACAGCTTCGTCCCGAACCCGGGCGACTGTGTGTTCCTGGAGGCCGGCACGGTCCACGCCATCGGGGCCGAGCTGGTGGTGTTCGAGGTCCAGCAGACGTGCGACATCACGTACCGGTTGTACGACTGGGACCGGGTAGACGAGAAGACGAAGCGGCCGCGGGAGTTGCACGTCGAGGAGGGGCTGGCCTGCGCCGACTTCACCCGCGGCCCGTGCCCGCCTGTCGAGAACGTGGTGCGGTTGGATGCAGTCTATCGGAGCCACGAATTCCTCGTCACCTGCCCGTACTTCAGCCTTACGCGATCGACGTTGCAGGACCGGTACTGGGTCGGTGTGGCCGGGCAGTGTCGAATCGTCGTCTGCATCGAAGGGAAGGGGGAGTTGGAGTGCGACGGCACTCGCCTGCCTCTCGCCATCGGTGACGTGATCCTGATCCCGGCCTCGGCGGGTGACGCGGAGTGTCACCCGGAAGGGACGATCACCCTGCTGGAGTGCGGCATCCCGGCCAAAGCCGCGCGTTGACGCCCCCCGGCCGCGGTCCTACGATACCCGTCTTGTTTCCGCACGCACACCCGTCGGGGGGTTAGACATGGCCGTTCCGAAGCGCCGCACGTCGCGGTCCCGCAAGGGGACCCGCCGCAGCCACCACCACGTCACGCCGGTGCAGGTGCAGTACTGCCCGAAGTGCAACGAGGCGGTGATGCCGCACCGCCTGTGCCCGAACTGCGGCTCGTACCAGGGCCGCGAGGTCATCAACATGGACGGTGCCGACGACGCGAAGTAACGCGGCCCGCGGCTCGTCGGTCGGGCCGCGCCTCCGAGGCCCGACCTCCGACGCGGATCCCTCCCGATGCCGAACACCGCTCTCCTCTTCCCCGGTCAGGGTGCCCAGGCCGTCGGCATGGCCGGCGCGCTCTGCCAGAGCCACCCGCCGGCCCACGGCCTGTTCCAGCGCGCCTCGGCCGCCCTCGGGTACGACCTGCTCGACGTCTGCGTCAACGGCCCGGCGGAACGGCTCAACGCCACCGACGTCAGCCAGCCGGCCATCTTCGTCGCCAGTCTCGCTGCCTTGGACCACCTCCGCGCCACGCAGCCCGAGGCGCTGTCGGCCGTCACCGCCACGGCCGGCCTCAGCCTCGGCGAATACACCGCCCTCGTCTTCGCCGGGGCGCTGTCGTTCGACGACGGCCTGAAGGTTGTGAAAGCCCGCGGCCAGGCCATGCAGGCGGCCGCCGTCGCCACGCCGTCGGGAATGGTCGCGGTACTCGGCGTCGACGCCCCGGAGGTCGAATCGCTGGTGGCGGAGGCACGGGCCGCCGGCACGCTGGAGGTGGCGAACTACCTCTGCCCGGGGAACACGGTCGCGTCCGGCGTGCTGCCGGCGCTCGACCGGCTCGAACAGTTGTGCCAGGAGAAGGGCGGCATCCGCACCGCCCGGCTCGCCGTAGCCGGGGCGTTCCACACCGCGCTGATGAAGCCCGCCGACGACGCCCTGGCGGCGGCCCTGGCGGGCGTCGAGATCAAGCCGCCGACGACCCCCGTGTGGTCGAACGTGGACGCGCAGCCGCACGCCGACCCGGCCGAGATCCGGGCGCTGCTCGTGCGGCAGGTGCTGTCGCCGGTGCGGTGGGAGGACACGCTGCGCGGGCTGATGGCGGCCGGCGTGGAGCGGTACTACGAGGTCGGCCCCGGCCGCGTGCTGGCCGGGCTCATGAAGCGGGTCCACCGTAAGGCCGACTTCGTGAACGTGACGGCATGAATTCGACGCGACGCTCCAAATCTCGAACCCTGCTACCTGCTTCGAATTCCGAGCGTCGGTTTTTCGTATTTCGGGCTCCGGGTTGCCCCCCGCGGGGTGTCCGGTCGCCCGCGGGATCGCTAGTATCTGACGTGTCCGCCCGGCTTTCGGGAGTCGAGGAGTGATCCGCCCGGCCCTCCGCTGGCCGCCGCGGGCCGAAGCCATACCGTTCCCATTGCCGCGGCGGCCGGTCGGAGCCGGTCCGCGGGGCTCGGCGGGGCCGCCCGCCGCCGGAGGGTGTAACCGTGTCCGTCGAGCAGCGCGTCACCGAGATCGTCTGCGAGCACCTGGCCGTCCAGAAGGACCAGGTCAGCCGCACCACCAAGTTCATCGAGGACATCGGGGCCGACTCCCTCGACATCGTCGAGCTGGTGATGGAACTCGAAGAAGAGTTCGACATCCAGATCCCCGACGACCAGGCCGAGAAGATCAAGACGGTCGGCGAGGCCGTGGACTTCATCGAGGCCGCCCTCAAGAACAAGCCCCAGGGCTGACGACCAGGTGCCCGCACCCATGACACGCCGCCGGGTGGTCATCACCGGCCTCGGGACGGTCAACCCGCTGGCCCACGACGTGCCCGCGTACTGGCGGGCGCTCCTCGCCGCGCAGTCCGGCATCGCCCCGATCACGCTCTTCGACGCGTCCGCCTACAAGGTCCGGATCGGCGGTGAGGTCAAGAACTTCACCCCCGCCCCGGTGGTCGACGCCCGCGCGGCCAAGCGGCTCGACCGCGTCGTCCAGCTCGCCATGGTCGCCGCGGACGAGGCCGTCAAGGACAGCGGGTTCGACGTCTCGAAGGACGACCCGTTCCGCTGCGGCGTGATCATCGGCAGCGGCATCGGCGGGCTGGCCGAGTTCGAGAGCGGCCACCACGACCTGCTGAACCCCGCCAAGGGGCCGAACCGGCTCAGCCCGTTCATCATCCCCAAGATGATCGCCAACTCGGCCGCCGGGAACATCTCGATCCGGTACCACCTCCAGGGGCCGAACACCACGGTCAGCACCGCGTGCTCGTCGGCGGCGCACGCCATCGGCGACGCCATGCGGCAGATCGCCTACGGGTTCGCCGACGTGATGGTCACCGGCGGCACCGAGGCGGCGATCACGCCGATGGGCCTGGGCGGGTTCATCGCCTGCCGGGCGCTGTCCGAGCGCAACGACGACCCGGCCCACGCCAGCCGCCCGTTCGACGCCGGCCGCGACGGCTTCGTCCTCGCCGAGGGCGCCGGCATTCTCGTCATCGAGGAGTTGGAGCACGCGAAGAGTCGCGGCGCGAAGGTCTACGCCGAGGTCGTCGGCTGCGGGAACACGGCGGACGCCTACCACATCACCGCCCCGCACGAGGACGGCGCCGGCGCGGCCGCGGCGATGCGGGCGGCGCTGGCCGAGGCCGGCTGGAACCCCACCGACGTGGACTACATCAACGCCCACGGCACGAGCACGCCGCTGGGCGACGTGGCCGAGACGAAGGCCGTGAAGCACGTCTTCGGCGACCACGCCAAGAAGCTGATGATGTCGAGCACGAAGAGTATGATCGGCCACCTGCTCGGGGCCAGCGGCGGCGTCGAGGCGATCGCGTGCGCCCTGAGTATCCAGCAGGGCAAGGTCCACCCGACGGCGAACCTTACCGAGCAGGACGTGGCCGGCGGCTGCGACCTGGACTACGTGCCGAACGTGGCCCGCGACGCCCGCGTCCGGCGGGTGCTGTCGAACAGCTTCGGGTTCGGCGGCCACAACTGCTCGCTGGCGCTCGCGGCGGTCTAACCACGCCGGGCCCGATCATGCCCGTCGAAGCGGTTCTTCCCCTCGCACTGCTCGGCTTCGTCGTCTGGTGGTGCGCCCTCATCTGGTCGGTCTCCTGGTGGACCGGCTGGCGTACGCTCGCCCGCCACTACCACCTCCGTGCCCCCTTCCCGGGCCGCGTGTACCGCTTCCAGCACATCAGCTTCGGCTGGAGTGGCTACAGCGGGTGCTCGACCGTCGGCAGCAACGCCGACGGCCTCTACCTCGCTGTCATCCTCCCGTTCCGTCCCGGACACCGGCCGCTCTTCATCCCGTGGACGGAGGTGCGCTCCGCGGAGTTCGTGCGGACGTGGTACGGGTCGTGGCTCGAACTCCGCACTGCGGCGGCCCCGTGGGTGCGGCTACGCCTCCCGGAGCGACTCGGGAAGCGCATCGCGTGCGACGCCAACCAGTCGTGGGCGGCGGGCGTAGAATAGCCCTCACAGAATCCGGGGGCTGACGCCCCCCGGCTCGCCTTTCCGGATCACCGCATGCCCCTCCCCGACCTGCTCGCCGGCCGGTGGGCCGACGTGGCCCTCACGCAGTCCGAGTACGCCCGCTACTCCCGGCACGTCATCATGCCCGAGGTCGGGCTCGACGGGCAGCGGAAGCTCAAGGCCGCGAAGGTGCTCGTCATCGGCACCGGCGGCCTGGGCTCTCCGCTGGCGCTGTACCTCGCCGCGGCCGGCGTCGGCACCCTGGGGCTGGTGGACTTCGACACCGTCGATGCGTCGAACCTCCAGCGCCAGATCATCCACGGCAGCCGCGACGTGGGCCGCTCCAAGTGCCAGTCCGCCGCCGACAAGCTCCGCGACATCAACCCCGACATCACCGTCGTGCTGCACGAGGAGCGGTTCACGTCGAAGAACGCGGAGGCCATCGTCCGCGGCTACGACATCGTCGTGGACGGCACCGACAATTTTCCGACGCGCTACCTCGTGAATGACGTGTGCGTGCTGCTCAACAAGCCGAACGTGTACGGCAGCATCTTCCGGTTCGACGGGCAGGCGACGGTGTTCCACCCGGCGGTGGGACCGAGCTACCGCTGCCTGTACCCCGAGCCGCCGCCGCCGGGCGAGGTGCCGAGCTGCGCCGAGGGCGGCGTCCTGGGCATCCTCCCCGGCGTCATCGGCTGCATCCAGGCGACCGAGACGGTGAAGCTGATCCTGGGTGTCGGCGAGCCGCTGATCGGCCGGCTGCTCCACTACGACGCCCTGAACATGACGTTCAAGACGTACAAAATCCGCCGCGACCCGAAGTGGGCGATCGGCGCCCCGCACCCGACGGTGAAGGGGCTCATCGACTACGAGCAGTTCTGCGGCGTGCGCGGGGCGGTGGCGCCGCCGACCAGCGGCGCGGGGGAGATCACGCCCGAGCAACTGAAGAAGCGGATCGACGCCGGCGAGAACCTATTCGTGCTCGACGTGCGGAACCCGAACGAGTTCCAGATCTGCCGCATCCCGGGGACGGTGCTGCTGCCGCTGCCGGAGCTGCCGACCCGCTTCGCCGAGGTGCCGAAGGACCGCGAGGTGGTGGTCCACTGCAAGAGCGGCATGCGCAGCGCGAAGGCGATCGAGTTCCTGAAGGGGCAGGGGTACACGAAGCTGCTGAACTTGACGGGCGGGATCCTGGGCTGGGCCGAGAAGGTGGACCCGGGGATGTCTCGGTACTGAAGAATGACCAGTTTCCAATGACCCACCAATGACCAAGGAAGACACAGCAGGTCTTCCTTGGTCATTGGTGGGTCATTGGAAACTGGTCATTCCCGGCTTCCGGGTCACGCCCCCCACTTGTCCTCATCCGTCGTCGTCGGTGCCGCCGGCCGCTTCGGCGTCATGCGGAACAGCAGCACAAACACCGCCAGGCACGCGAACACGCCGATGCTCGGCACCATCCAGAACCCGCTCCAGTCCACGGCCTTCGTCGCGGGGTCGGTGTAGCGGTCGAGCAGGACGCCGCTCAGGACGCTGCCGAGCCACATCCCGACGCCGTAGGTCAGGAAGCTGAACAGCGCCTGGGCGCTGGCGCGGATCTCCTTCGGCGCCTCGTTGTCGCAGTGAATGAACCCGGCCGCGAAGAAGAAGTCGAAGCAGAACCCGTGCAGCGCGACGCCGACGATCGCCAGCGCGAACCCGACCCCCTCCGGCCCGGCGTTGGCGAAGCACAGGTAGCGGATCCCCCAGCACGCCATGCCGAGTACGAGCACGCCCTTCATCCCGATCCGGAAAAGGAACAGCGGCAGCAGCGGCAGGAATACCGTCTCGCACACCTGGCCGATGAGCATCGTCGAGCCGGTCTTCGTCACCCCGCAGGCCTTCTCCAGGAAGTTGCCGGTGATCGAGTAGTAGAAGGCGAGGACGACGGTGATCGCCAGTGACACGAGGAAGAACACGGCGAACGAGAAGTCCTTGAACAGCCCCAGCGCCTGGACGAACGGCACGGCGTCGCCGGCCTTGGCGGTCGGCGGCGTCTTGGGGAGGAGGAAGCTGAACACGCCCAGCACGCCGGACAGGCCGGCGGCCAGCAGCAGCGGGCCGTTCGTGTCCGACGCCTTGCCGCCGTCGCGGGCGAACACGAAGTCGATGGCGAACCCGGCGGCGATCCACCCGAGGGTGCCCATGACGCGGACGCCGGGGAAGTCGCGCTGGCCGTCCGGGACGTGGCGGAAGGTGATGGAGTTCGCCAGCACGAGCGTCGGGTTGTACAGCAGCGCGTACCCGAAGGTGAGGGCGAACAGCGTCCAGTACTGGCCCGGGTCCTGGGTGGTGGCGATGAGGTACAGGAACCCGGCCCCGAGGAGGTGGCACAGGCCCATGAACTTCTCGCTGTCGATGAACCGGTCGGCGACGTACCCGGCGAAGATGGTGGAGAAGATCGCCCCGAGGGCCATGTTCCCGAAGATGGCGCCGGTCTGCTCGCCGGTGAACTTCAGGTTGAGCAGGTAGGGGAAGAAGACGACGAACCACGACCCCCAGACGGCGAACTGGAGGAACATCATGACCGAGAGCTGCCCGCGGACGAGCGGGTCGAGGGGCGGGGCGGACGAGCTGCCGGACGCGGCGTGAGCCATGAGGGGGCTTCCGTTCGGGGGTGGGTTGTTCCCGAATGTAAGCCCCCGCGCCGCGGCCGGCAACCGGGAAAGCGCGGCCCGGCGTCACTCCTTCCCGGCCAGCGCCATCGTCCTCCGCACAAGCTCCAGGAACGCGTGCCGGTGGCCGCCGGGGTCGTACCCGCACGCCGCCTCGGCGCGGGCGAGCGCCGCCGCCGCGCTCCCCGCGCCGCGGTACTCCGACTGCCGCAACACCAGACCCCACTCGGCCACCGCCGCCGCGAACGCGAAGTCTTCGGGCACAGCCCGGCCCGCCGCGCCGTCCGCCAGGACCGCGACCAGCTCCTTGCTCGTCTCGCCCAGCGGCGCCTTGTACCGCATCTTTACCGTCAGCCACTCGTCGGCCGGGCCGGCGGGTGGCGGCGGCGCCTGGTACTTGAGCGGGTCCATGCCCGGCACGTCCACCGACACGCCGACCGGCACGATCTCGTACAGCGCCGTGACGGTGTGGCCGCTCCCCATGTCGCCCGCGTCCACCTTGTCGTTCTTGAAGTCCTCGTCGCGGAGGAGGCGGTTCTCGTAGCCGATGAGGCGGTACGCCGCCACCTGCTTCGGGTTGAACACGACCTGGAACTTCACGTCCTTCGCCACCACGCTCAGGGCCGCCCCCTGCTCGACGAAGATGCGCCGGGCCTCCTCCAGGGAGTCGATGTAGCCGTAGTGGCCGTTCCCCTTCCGCGCCAGGCTTTCGAGCCGGTCGTTCTTCAGGTTACCCATGCCGAAGCCGAGGACGGTCAGGAACACCTGCGAGTTCCGCTCGCGCTCGATCAGCTGGTCCAGCTCGCTCGGGCTGACGACGCCGACGTTGAAGTCGCCGTCGGTGCAGAGGACGACGCGGTTCGTGCCGCCGCCGACGAAGCTGGCGCGGGCCAGCTCGTAGGCCTTCGTGATGCCGCCGGCGCCGTTCGTGCTGCCGGCGGCGCGGAGCCCGTGCAGCGCGGCCAGGATGGCGTCCTTGCGGCTGCCCGGCGTCGGCATGAGGGCGACGCGCGAGTCGCCGGCATAAGTGACGACCGACACCTGGTCGTCGTGGCGGAGCTGGTGGACGAGGAGCTCGAGCGACTGGCGGACGAGCGGCAGGCGGTTCTCGGCGTCCATCGACCCGGACGTGTCCACCAGGAACACAAGGTTCCGCCGCGGCGACTCGCCGGGCTCGAACGACTTCGCGCGCACGCCGACGCGGGCGAGCCGGTGGCCCGCTTTCCACGGGCACGGGGCGAGGTCCAGCGTCAGCGACACGGGGGAGTCGCCGCTGGGTTGCGGGTACCGGTAGGGGAAGTAGTTGACGAGCTCGGCGACGAACACGGCGTCGCGCGGCGGCAGGCTGCCGTTGGTGAGTTAGCGGCGGACGTTGCTGTAGCTGGCCGAGTTCACGTCCGCGGAGAACGTGCTGAGCGGCACGGTCTGCGCGAGGCGGAACGGGTTCTCGGCGATGCCGGCGTAGGTCTCGCCGGTCTTCGTCGGTTCGACGACCGCCCCCGGAGGTCCCCCCGGGGGGAGCGGCGTGAACGGGGGCGTCGTCGACTGGGCGGCGTAATTCCCACCGCCGGTCGGCTTGATGTTCGAGCCGACGAAACTGAACGTGCTGTTGGCGTTCCCCCCGAGGGAGGAGAGGGCCGAGGCGACAACGAGGAGCGCGAGCACGCCGAACGCCGCGTAGGCGAGTGGGTGGGTCCGGCGCGGCCCGATCGGCTCCGGCAGCGAGTCATCGTCCGTCATGGTGGCACCCGGGGCGTGGGTTGAGGGGACGGCCGAACCCTAGATCACGTTCTGACCACCTGCCACTTCCCGGAGCGACGCCCCGGTTGCCGGCCGGCCGGTGCGCGGGTACAGATGCCCCGTGTCGCCGCGTCCGCCCGGGAGACCCATGCGTCCGTTCCGCGATGTCCGCATGACCGGGTTCGCCGCCGGCACCCCCGTCGCGGACGTACACGCCCTCCTCGACGCCCGCGTCCAGCCCCTCCCGTCTGAGGTCTTCCCCGTGACCGCCGCGGCGGGCCGGGTCCTGGCTGCGGCCGTGGTCTCGGCGGTGGACGTGCCCGCCTTCCCGCGCTGCATGATGGACGGGTACGCGGTCCGTGCCGCCGACGCCGGGCCGCGCCGCCTCGTGGGTGCTGCGTACCCCGGTCGGCCGTTCGCCGGTGCGCTGGGCGACGGCGACTGCGTGCGGGTGACGACCGGCGCCCCGCTACCGGCCGGTGCCGACGCGGTGCTGATGGCCGAGCTGGCGGACGCGGCCGGTGAGGTCGTGACGCCGCGGGCGGCGGTGCCGGCCGGGAAGCACGTCGGGCGGGTCGGCGAGGACGTGGCGGCGGGCGACGAAGTCCTTGCTGCCGGCCGCGTGCTGCGCCCGCAAGACGTGGGGCTCCTCGCGGCCGTCGGTATCGGAAGCGTAGCGGTGGTGCGGCGGCCGCGGGTCGCGGTGCTGGCGACCGGCGACGAACTCCTGCCGCCCGGTTCGACGCCCGCCGGCTCGCGCATCGTGGACAGCAACACGCCCATGCTCGCCGCGCTGATCGCGCGCGACGGCGGCGACTGCGAGCCGACACGCTACCTGCCCGACGACTTTGAACTGATCCGCGCCGCACTCCGCGGTGCGACCGCGGACGTGGTGCTGGTGACGGGCGGCACGTCGGTCGGCACCGAAGACCACGCCCCGCGGGCGCTCGCCGACGTGGGCGAACTGGCCGTTCACGGCATCGGCGTGAAGCCGGCCGGGCCGACGGGTGTGGGCTTCGTCGGCGGGCGGCCGGTGTTCCTGCTCCCGGGCAACCCGGTGTCGTGCCTGTGCGCCTACGACCTGTTCGCCGGCCGGGCGGTGCGTCGGCTCGGCGGCCGCCGGGCGGCGCTGCCGTACCGGTCGGCGGTAATGCCGCTCGCGTCGGCGGTGGCGTCGGCGGTCGGTCGGGTGGATTACGTGCGGGTGCGTGTCGAGGGTGGCGCCGCGGCGCCGCTCGGGGGCGGGGCGTCGAACCTGAGCGGGGCGGTGATCGCGGACGGGTTCGCGCTGGTCCCGGCGGAGCGTGCCGAAATGGAAGCTGGGGAAGGGGTCGAGGTGTGGTTCTACGACGGGCCGTGACGCTCGCATTAATCAATTATCAGGATCGCGCCCGCGACGACGAAGATGAGTGCGCCGGTGGCCCATGCCGGCAACTTGAGAAGTTCACTCCCGCGCGTGGTGTCCCAGAGCGAGGAGCGGAGCATCCGACGGCTCAGCAAATCGCACCCGATCGTCGTTGCACCGAACGTCAAGGCGATCCAGCCCCCACCGACCTCCAGCCCGGCCACTGCCGTGCCGGTGATCAACGCGGCCATCCCGACCACGGCCACGCCGGTCCCGTTGACCCCGGTCATCACGATCAGCATCAGCACGCCGAAAATTCCGCCGGGCTGCACGACCGGCATCCCGTCGTGGACGAACTCCGGGTCGGTGGGGGCGTGGGGGCCGGGGCGCGGGTCTGGCGCGTACTCGTACCCGCAGTGACACCGGGCGGCGCCCCGCGGTCGCGGCGCCCGACAGAAGTAGCAGGACGTTTCCATCACTCGCCACGACAGGTCGGTGGCTCAGCCCTCGTCCTTGTCGTCGCCGCGCTCCGGCAACTCGTACTCTGGCAGCGGCGGCAGCCCCAGCAGCGCCCGCGCCGCGGCCACGCGGTTCATCAGCCCCAACCGGGTCGTCAGGTGCGTCTCCAACTCCGCCGCGGGTATCGTCTCCGGCAACGGCACGCCCACGGCGATCGAGCGGAAAACGTCGGGCCGCTTGTTCTTCGTCGGCCGGCCGCCGCGGTACGACGTGAAGCTGCCCCACGCCCCCTCAATCCAGCAGGCGTACACCGGCACGTCCGGCCGGGCGGCGAGGATGTGCCAGATGCCGCGGCCGAACCGGCGCATCGGGCGGTCGTCGGTCCGCCGCAGGTAGCCCTCGGGGAACAGGACCAAACAGTCCCCGCGGTCCAGTGCCGCGATCGCCTCGACGATCTCGGCCGGCGTCTCCTTCTTCATCTGCTTCTCGGGCACGCGGATGGTGCCGAACACGTGGACCATCAGCCAGCGGATGCCCGGCAGGTCGTAGAACTCGCTCGTCATCATCGGCGTGATCGGCCGCGGGAGCACCCGGCCGAGGAACACCGGGTCGAACCAGCAGGCGTGGTTGGCGATGACGACGCACGCGCCCGTGCGCGGGAAGTCGGCCAGCCCCGGGCCGGTGACGCGGATGCGGTACGACAGCGAGAGCAGCGGAACGACCGAGAGCTCGACCAGCGGCCGCATCAGCCGCGCCCACGCGAGCGCGGCCCCCGGCAGGAGTGCGACGACGGCGCCAAGGGTGAACGTCCCGCGGAGCCGGTCGGCGTCGGCCCACCCGGCCCGCACCGCGACGACCGGCAGCACGCCGAGCAGTGCCGCCGCCCAGTAGCACAGGCCGACCCCCCACCCCGGCGCGTCGGCGAGCCGGGCGGCCGGGCGCGGCTCCAGGAGCGCCCCCGCGGCCAGCCCCATCCCGAAGCCGGCGAACCCGGCGCTGACTTCACCCCAGCCCCAGAATCGAGCGACGACCGCCGCACCGGCGCCGAGCGTGAGGCCGTACGGGACGTATCCGAGTGTGTGGAACGGGTGCCGGTACACGAACGTGACGCCGACGCCGGCGGCGAAGGCGGCGAGCCAGGCCCAGCGTGGCGGGTCCGCGGCGAACGCCGGCCAGGCCGTGAGGGCGAGCCCCACGAGCGCGGCCGCGCGGAGCAGCGGCAGGGTGGTGCGGTCGGGGGGCGGGGGTGGGGTCATCGGTGCGACAAAAGCGCCTTGCCGGGCCGCGGCGGGTTGTTAGAATCGGGAGTGTTGCGGGATTGGTATATCGGTTGTGCCCAGCCTTCCCAAGGCTGTGAGAGGGGTTCGACTCCCCTATCCCGCTCTCGCCGGCCGATCGGCCGGCATTCTCGTTTCTACCCCCCACCGCCGTTCCGCTCGCCCCTGAGCCGGGACAGTTCGCGCTTCAGCCGTGCGACCTCTGCTTCCGCCGTGGCGGCCCGTTCTGCCTCCGCGCTTGCCCGGTGCGATTCCGCGTCCGCCCGTTCGGTCGGCGTCGGCAGCAACCCGCCCGTCGCCGGGTCGCGGAAGCGCAGGCTGGTCCCGTGGCGTTCCAACTCCAGTCCGAGCACCCGGCTCGTGAACCGGCCGGCCGTCGGTTTCACGTGGCGGAAGCCGGCGCCGAACCGGCGGTACATCTGGAACGACGGCGTCAGGTACTCCTCGCGCGGGTCGAACAGCACGTACTCTTTCACCGCCAACTTCTCGACGTACAGGTTGTACTTCGTCTCGATGTCCTCCATCATCGTCGTCTTCGAGGTGAGTTCGACCACGAAGTCGAGACCGCGGCCCTCCTGCCAGAGCAGGTAGTTCTCGCGGAGGTGGTTGCCGATGCCAGGGACGACGAAAGCGTCCGGCGCGACGTGGACGCGCTTGTTCCCCTTCTCGTAGTAGACCAGCAGGTTGCCGGACACGTACACGTCGGGGCGGTCGCGGAACCACCACTTCAACGTCTGAATCACCTCCGCCATCAGGTCGCGGTGTAGGTCGGTTTCGGCCATGGGCTTGCCGTCCGAGGTGGGATAGTCGTTGCGCGGCTGGGCGCGCGGCGGCCGGATCATGGCTCCTCCCGTGGGCTTCTGCCGTGCCATGCTACACCCGCTCCAGGACCATCGCCACGGCGTTGCCGCCGCCCAGGCACAGGCTCGCCAGCCCGTACCGGCCGCCGCGGGCGCGCAGGGCGTACACCAGCGTCGTCAGTACCCGCGCCCCGCTGGCGCCGATCGGGTGCCCCAGCGCGATCGCCCCGCCGTTCACGTTCACCTTCGACTCGTCCAGGCCTAGGTGCCCGCCGCACGCCAGCATCTGCGCCGCGAACGCCTCGTTCAGCTCGAACAGGTCGATGTCGCCGAGCGTCAGCCCCGCCTTGTCCAGCACGAGCCGCACGGCCGACACCGGCGCGATGAAGATGTCCTTCGGCGCCACGCCGCTCGTGGCGTAGGCGATGATTCGCGCCAGCGGCGCCGTGCCGACCCGCTCGGCCGCCGCGGGTGACGCCACCACCAGCGCCGCGGCCCCGTCGGACAGCTGAGACGCGTTCCCCGCTGTCACGGTGCCGTCCTTCTGGAATGCCGGCTTCAGCCTCGCCAGCCCCTCGGCGGTGGTGTCGGCGCGGACCCCCTCGTCCTTCGACACCACGACCGGCGTGCGGCCCGGCACCGTGACCGGGAACACCTCGGCGGCAAAGTCGCCGCGCTCCCACGCGGCCGCGGCGCGGCGGTGGCTCTGTGCCGCGAAGCGGTCCTGGTCGGCGCGGGTCACCCCACACGTCGCGGCGGTGTACTCGGCCGAGTCGCCCATGGCGCGGTTCTCGAACGGGCACCACAGGCCGTCGCGCACGAGCGAATCGACGGCCGGCTGGTCGCCGTACTTGAAGCCGGTGCGGGCGCCCGGCAGGAGGTACGGCGCGCGGCTCATACTCTCCATCCCGCCGGCGACGATCACGTTCGCGTCGCCGGCCTTGATCGCCTGCGCGGCGAGCATCACGGCCTTCAGCCCGGACCCACACACCTTGTTGACGGTGACGGCCGGCACGGTGTCGGGCAGCCCCGCGCCGAGCGCCGCCTGCCGCGCCGGCGCCTGCCCCTGGCCCGCCTGCACGACGGTGCCGAGGATCACCTCTTCGACCGTTTGCGGAGCGACGTTTGCGCGGCGAACGGCTTCCGCGACGGCGAGCGCGCCGAGCTTCGGGGCGGGGAACTCGGCGAGGCCGCCGAGAAACTTCCCGACCGGGGTGCGCGCGGCGGACAGGATGAGTGGGTGCATGCGGGACCGTTCGACTCGGGAAGAGCGGGGTGACGGTGCCAGGACGGGCGGGGTGCGGGATCGACTTCCGCCGGCCCCGGTGCCCCCATTCTACTTCTGCAAGATGGGCAGGTAGTTGTTCGGCAGCTGCAGCACGATCAGGCTCATGGCCGTGGCGTAGGCGGGGCCGTAGTGGTCGTCCGCCCACACCCCGCCGGCGCCGCGGACGCGGCCGAGCAGTTCCTCCCGCGCCGCGGGGAACCACTGCGCCCAGTGCTCGCCGCCGGCCGTCCACATCGCCAGCGCAGCGTAGTAGTGGCCGTAGTAGTAGTGGTGGGCGGGGATCTCGCGGAACGAAAACCGCCGGCTCGGCAGGAACTGCATGACGTACCGCAGCCCGCGCTCGATCGGCGGGCCGGAGTACTGCCCCGCGCTGAACAACCCCACGAGGCTGGCGGCGCTGCGGGCGAACATCGAGTACGGCATCTGGCTGCGGGTGTAGCCGAACCCGCCGTCCGGCTGCTGGCACCCCTTCAGGAACTCGACGCCGGCGTCCACCACGCTCTTGCGCACGAACAGGCCGGCGTTGCGGGCCGCCCGCAGGGCCATCATCTGGGCCACGGTGACGGACACGTCGGCCTGCTGCGGCTGCGGCTCGTACCGCCACCCGCCCTCCTTGTTCTGCGCCCGCACGGTGAACGCCACGGCCTGCTCGAGCGCCGCCTTCACCTGCCGCTGCCGGGCGGGGTCGGGCAGCATCCCGGACACCTCGCTGAGGAACAGGCAGGCGAACCCGTGCGAGTACATGGCCTCCTGGTTCTGGCCGCCGCGGAAGCCGCGCTGGGCGTCCTGCGACACGACGAACCCGGGGGTGGCGCCGCCGGCGCAGCTGAGGAGATAATCCACGATCCGGGACACGGTGCGGGCGTAGCGGCCGCGGCCGGGCTGGTGCCCGCCGGCCATGAGGGCGAGGCCGGCGAGGGCGGTGATGCCGCTGGCCCGGCCGCCGCCGACGCGGTCGGACGCGAGGGAGCCGTCGTCGAGCTGAGCCCCCGCAAGGAAGCCGAGCCCGCGGTCGATGGCGGCCTGCGCCTCGGGGGTGACGAAGTCGTTGCCGGCGGCGTCCGGGGCGCGCGGGTCGACCTGGGCGGGGGCGTCATGGCCGGCCCAGCCGAGGAACCCCGCGGCGCCGCCGGCGGCCGCGAGGCGGAGGGCGGACCGGCGGGTGAGCGGGAGGCGCGGGGTCATGGTGCTGAATCGAATCGGTTGGGTTGTCCAACGCGGGCTTGCCACACGCCCAGGTCGCGCGACGTGTGGAACACGGCGACGACGGTGATCTGTGCGGCATTAACCCGGTAGTACACCGCGAACGGGTATCGCGCGACCGGTGCTTCGCGCACGTCAGTGTACACCTCGGTGAACGCTTCGGGGGCGGCGGCGATGGTGGCGAAAGTCGACCCGACGGCGGTTGTGAACTTGCCGCCGCGGCCGGGTTGCCGATGCTCGTACCAGTCGGAAGCCTCGTCGAACTCGGCCTGCGCGGCGCGGCGGAGGACGACGGGCAGGCTCACGACCCGAACCGCGCGCGGGCTGCGGCCTCCACCTGTTCCCAGGGCACGACATCGTCGGGGTTCGCGTCGGCGTCGGCCAGCCTGCGGGCTAACCCCGCGCGCTTCGCCTCCGACAGCGGTGGCCGCGGCTGGTCGGCCGCCACGCTATCGAGAATCTCCTGCACCAACGCGAGCCGGTCGGCCACGGAGAGGTCAGCGATTCCGAGTTGTTCGAGCGTCGGCATGAAAAACTCCGAGGTTCCATATCGCCGCTGGCGGCGTAGCGAAGCGCGCCCCGCTACTCCACCAGCGGCGGCACGATTACACCGACTCGCGGACCTCGAACCCGCGGCGGTACTCGCGGAACAGCATCGCGTTCGCCTCGGCCGCGCGGGCGCCGGTGAACCGCTCCGTCGCGGGGTCGAACGTCAGCTTCGGGCCGGCCCGGCCCGCGACCGTCATCGGGTCCACCTTGTGCTCGCGCAGGTGCTCGCGCATCCGCGTCAGGGCGTCGGTCGCGCCCGCCACGCCGGCGAAGCCGGCCACGTCGCCGATCGGCCCCTCGGCGCCGAGCCGGTAGCTGATGTTCGCCAGGTGGCACAGCGCCGCCGAGATGTGCCCCTCGGCGATGTCGCAGTTCAGGTCGGCCACCCGCCGGCTGCGCACGGCCTTCACGAAGTTGTCGAAGTGCATCTGGTCGCCGCCGCCGTTGAAGCGGGCCACCTCGCGGCCGTCCTTGTCGTACTGGATGCCGCCGGCGTAGTTCGGGCACACCACCATGCCCTCGCTGCCGACCCAGATGTTGCCGACCCCCGCGCCCTTGAAGTTCGGGCTCTTCAGCCCGCGCACCTCGAACACCATCTTCGACTCGCCGTAGTCGAACAGGCACACCTGGGTGTTCGCCGTCTGGCCGTCGTCGACGTAGCCGAACCGGCCGCCGACGCTGCACACGCTGTTCGGCATCCCCTTGCGGAGCCCCCAGCGGGCCTTGTCCATCTCGTGGACGCCCTGGTTGCCGAGGTCGCCGTTGCCGTAGTTCCACACCCAGTGCCAGTCGTAGTGGACGGTGCCGTTGCCGGTCTTCCGCCGCGGGGCGTCGGCCGGGGCGGGGCCGCACCACAGGTCGTAGTCCATCGTCGCCGGCGGCGCCTGCGGGCCGTCCACCTTCCCGATGCTCGGGCGGTTCTTGTAGCAGAGGCCGATGGCCAGATCGACGGTGCCGATCTTCGTCTGCACGGCCTCGATCGACTGCCGCATCCCGGGGTTGCTGCGGCTCTGCGTGCCGACCTGGCAGATGCGGCCGTACTTCCGCGCCGCCGCGGTCATCAGCGCGCCTTCCTTCACGTTGTGCGTCGCCGGCTTCTCGCAGTACACGTCCTTGCCGTTCTGCATGGCCCAGATCGCCATTAGCGCGTGCCAGTGGTTCGGCGTGGCGATACTCACCACGTCGATGTTGCGGTCCTCGACGACGCGGCGGATGTCTTTCTGGTAGGTCGGGGCGCGGCCCTGGACCTTCTCGATCGACCGCATGGCGTTGCCGATGACGGCCTCGTCGCAGTCGCAGACGGTGGTGATCTCGCAGTTGTTCTTGCCGAGGAACCCGCCGACGTGGCTCATGCCGCGGCCGCGGACGCCGACGACGGCGACGCGCAGCTTGTCGTTGGCCCCGCGAGCGGTGGCGGCGGCAGCCGAGCGGGGCGCGTCCTGCGCGGCGGCGGTGCCGCCGAGCGCGGCCGCGGCGGCGGACAGGATCGCGGCGCGGTCGAGGAACTCACGACGGTCGAACACGCTCATGACGGGACTCCGGGGCGGGGGAGGGTGCGAGGCGGGGCTAGACGTGATTAAACCAACAAAGTTCGACCGCCGCAACGGGTTGGCTTCGCCGACAGGTTGGTAGACTGAGGCGCGACGCGCCCGAGGCCGGCCGGGGAGTACGTGGTGGAGGGGCCGATGTCCGCGACCCGACCGGGCCATCTGCTGCGGCGGCTGGCCCCGCCCGACCCCGACGACGGGCCACTCCTGGCCCGGTTCGCCGCCGACCGCGACGCGGCCGCGTTCGCCGCCCTCGTCCGCCGGCACGGGCCGCTCGTGCTGGCCGTGTGCCGCCGCGTGTGCGGCCACCCCCAGGACGCCGAGGACGCCTTCCAGGCCGTGTTCCTGGTGCTCGCCCGGAAGGCCGGCGGGCTGCGTGACCCCGGTCGGCTCGGCAACTGGCTGTACGGCGTCGCCGCGAAGGTGGCGAGCCGGGCGAGACGCGCCGCGGCCCGGCGGCGCGTGCGGGAGGTGCAGGCCGTGGACCCGCCGGACCCCGCCGCCCCGGACGCCGCGCCGCCCGCCGACATCGGCCCGGCACTGCACGAGGAGCTCGCCGCGCTGCCGGCGCACTACCGCGAGCCGATCGTGCTGTGCGACCTTCAGGGTGCCAGCCGGGCGGAGGCGGCGAAGGCGCTCGGCGTTCCCGAGGGAACACTTTCTAGCCGGCTGGCGAACGGGCGGAAGAAGCTGGCCGAGCGGCTGACGCGCCGCGGCGTGGCGCTGTCGGCGGTGGGGGTGCCGGCGGCGGTGGCAGAGGGAAGGGCGGCGGTCCCCGAAGCGTTGGTTCAACACACCTGTGGCGTGGTAGCGGCGTGGGCGGCCGGGGCGGCCGTGCCGGCGTCGGTACTCCGCCTCGCGGCCGGAGGCTTTCCCGTGAGAACCGTCTTGCTCGGCGGCGTGCTGGCACTCTCGCTCGTCGCCGGAGTCGTGGTCGCCGGCTCGGGGCCGAACCCCGCGGCCGTCCCGAATCCGGCGCCGCCCGTGGCGGCCGCGGTCGAGGAGCCGCTGCAACCGCCGGCCGACGCGGAGGGCCCGAAGTCGAAGGGCGTCGCAGTCGGCGCCCCGCGATTGCAGGAGGCGCTCGACCTGCCAATCCGCCTGGGCCGCCGCGTCGTGTGGAGCCCGACCGGCGACCGTTTCGTCGTCACCTTCCCGCCGGAGCCCGGCCCCGGCGTGGCGACGGCGCCCGGCGGCGACGGTTCGGGGGAGGCGCTCATGGTGGTCAACTTCGCGTTGCCGCAGGGAGCGCAGGTGTACGGCGCCACGAAGGGGCACGACCCGGAGCGGTTCGTCGGCTTTACGCCGGACGGGAACGAATTCCTGATGACCCGCCGCGAGCACGGGCTGGTGAGCGGCCGGCACCAGGCCGCGTTCTACGTGTTCGGCACGGCCGGCCGGGGTTTGGGCCTCGGCGGCCCGCCGGGCACGGACGGCGCCGAAGGAAGCGTCACCACCCCGCTCGGCCGGCTGCTGTCGCTCGTCCCCACACCGCGCCGGTTCACACTCGACAACGAACAGTCCAACGAGTTCGCCTTCGCCCCCGACGGCAAGACGTATCGCACCCTCTTCTTCGCACGCGACGCGCACCCGATCCGCAAGGTCGTCGTCCGCCGGGTGAGCGCCGAGACGGGGAAGCTGCTCGACACCGTCGCCACCGTCGAGGGCCGATTCGCAACCGCGCAGCTGAGCGCCGACGGGAAGCGGCTGCTGACCATCGACGAGCAGACCAAGGAGGTCGTGTCACACGACGTCGGCTACGGACCGGGATGGGCCGTCCACGTCGATCTCAAACAACCCGACGGCGGCGACCGCATCTACCCGACCCCGCTCGGCCTGTCGCGCGACGGCGGCCGGGTGCTGGTCAGCCGGGCCTTCGGCCGCCCCGCGGTCCTCGACGGCGCGACCGGCAAGACCCTGCCGGTGCTGGAAGGGGCCGAGTTGATCAACGCCCAGGCGGCCGGGGCGGTGTTCACCGGCGACGGGCGGCTGATGGCCCTCCCCTACGAGAACGTGGAGAAGAAGGAGACGGCGCTGAAGGGCGGCGGGCCGCGGCAGACGTCCTTCACTGCGACGGACCCGCGGCTCGGCGTGTGGGACGTGACGACCGGGAAGCTGCTCCGCTCGTGGCCCGGCCGGGTGACGGCGATGGCGTTCCACCCGACGCGGCCGGTGCTCGCGGTGCTGGAGCCGAACGGAGCCCAGACGCGGCTCGGGCTGTGGGACTTCGCCGCGGAGTGAGCGGGCCGGCCGCTATAACACTCCTTCAACCGGGAGGTGGGTCATGGCGGCGTCCGCGTGGGTGGTCGAGGTGACGGCCGACACCTTCCAGCAGGAGGTGGTGGACAAGTCCCGCGAGGTGCCGGTCGTCGTGGACTTCTGGGCGCCGTGGTGCGGGCCGTGTCGGGCGCTCGGCCCCGTCCTGGAGGGGCTCGCCGCCGAGAAGGCCGGGGCGTTCGTCCTCGCCAAGGTGAACACCGACGAGGAGCAAGAACTGCCGCAGGCGTTCGGCGTCAACGGCATCCCGGCCGTGTTCGCCATCAAGGACGGCCAGCTGGTCGATCAGTTTACGGGCGCCCTGCCCGAAGCCCAGGTGCGGCAGTTCGTCGAAAAGCTGCTGCCGGCCGCGGCGCCGGCGGAAGACCCGCGCGAGGCCGAGGCCCGCGACCCGGCCGCGGCGCTGTTCGCCTACCGCGAGCGGTTTGCAGCCAACCCCGACGACCCGGCCGCCCGCGTCGCCCTGGCCCGGCTGCTGCTCACGAAGCCCGGCGGTGAGGCCGAGGCGGCGAGCCTGCTGGCCCCGGTCGATAGCGGCGACGAACTCGCCGAGGCGGACCGGCTGCGGGCCGTGCTTTCCTTGCGTGAGCCGCCGCACGCCGACGCCGACCTGGCCGCGGCGCGGGCGGGGGTGAAGCCGGACGACGCGGCGAGCCGCGTCCCGCTGGCGACGGTGCTGGCGGCCCGCGGCGAGTACGTGCCGGCGATGGACGAACTGATCGCGGCCGCGGAGATCGACGCGGCGCTCGGTCGCGGCCCGGTGCGGGAGCTGATGGTGCGCATCTTCAGTGCCATCGGCTCTCGCAGCCCCGAAGCCGACGACTACCGCGGCCGGCTGCGGAACCTCATCTACTGACGCCGGTAGAAGCTCGCCACGCCCGTCCGCTTCACCAGCTCCCAGCCCGGCGCGGCGCCGAAGTACGCCTCGTACCCCGTGCCGGCCCGGACCAGCGCGAAGTCGAACCGGCCGTACCGTTCTTCCCAGCCGGCCACCGCGTCGGCGGTGCCGTCCGATTCGGCGCGGACGAAGGCCAGCAGCCAGTCGCCGCCGAACACTTCGCAGCGGTCGTCCACGAACACCTTGTAGCCGGGGGCGTGGTAGATCACGAACCCGCCGTCGATGTAGCCGTTGAACATGCGGTGCGGGTCGGCCGGCGACCGCGGCTCGAACTCGCGCAGCTGCGGCAGCAACTCCAGCGGCCAGTGGGCCCGGTCCAGCCGCGCCCACCCGACGCCGCCGACGGCCGCCGCCACGGCGGCGGCGACGAGCAACACCGGAAGCCACACGTTCTGCCAGACGCCGGTGCCCGCGTCTCGCGGCCGGTACACGTCGGGCCGGTGCTCCGCCAGCCACGCCGCCCAGCGGGTGTGCGGCCACGCCGCCGCGACCACGACCAGCGCCGCGACCGCGAACAGCGGGGCGTGGCGGACGCGGTCGAGGGTGAGGACGAACCACACCGCCGGCAGGAACCACGACACGCGGAACTCGCCGCGCCCCACCCCCGCGAGCACGGCGAGGTACACCGCCGCGAGCGCGAACACCGGCCACGCGTACGGCGCGGCGGGGTCGAGCGCGCTGTGCTCCTGCACGATCGCCTTCAGCGCCGGCTCGCCCATGATGACGTGCCACGTCTTCAGCAGGTCGAGCCCGTACGGGTTCACGAGCGCGCTCAGGACGCAGCCCGCGGCGGCGGCGCAGGCCAGAGCCACGTCCCGGCGGGACTGAAGCGGCCCGCGGCCGATCACCGCCAGCGTCAGCCAGCCGGCGACGGTCAAGCCCACCGTCCCCATGCCGGCGAGGACGCCGCCGTGGACGTTGGTCCAGAGCACGAACGCCGGCACGAGCCACAGCAGCCGCCGCACCGGCGCGCGGCCGCCGTCGATCGCCACGAGCAGGATCATGGTGCCGGCCATCCCGGCGATCGTGGCGAGGTGCGGGCGGACGTGGAAGTGCGACGCCGCCGCCGCCAGGCCGATCAGCAGGACCACGCCGGCCGCGACCGGGTTCAACCCCGTGCCGTGCAGCCGGGCGTACAGCACCGCGAACGTGCCGGCGAGGATCGCGCACGCGCCGACGAGGAGCAGGTCGAACCCGCCGGCGCGGTGGGCGAGGGCCATCGCCACCTCGCCGAGCCACTGGTACGGCACCCACCACGTGCCGCCGAAGGTGAACGTGTACGGGTCGGCGCGGAGGAAGCCGTCGGCGAGGATGCGGTCGCCGGTCGTGACGTGCCAGAACGTGCCGGGGTCGCGGAAGAAGCTGCTGCAGCCGCCGGCGAGGAGCAGGGCGAACAGCGCGGCGAAGGCCACGGCCCCGGGGCCGACGCGGCGCGTCATGCCGTCGCCCCGACACGCCGGGAAATCCCCGGGGTGATCCCGGGGGCTCGCCGGGCGGTCACGCCGACGACGTACAACCCCAGCAGTGCCGGCGCCACCCACAGGAACGGGAAGGAGCCCGTCTGCGTCAAGTTCATCGCCAGGCAGGCCGCGTTCACCGCCAGGAGCCCGGCCAGCACCGGCCGCGGCGCCCCGCCGGCGAGCAGCCGTACCACCGCCGGCAGCAGCAGCACCAGGTCGAACGGCCACGCCCCGTACGGGGCCGTCACGAACGACACCAGTAGTAGCAGCGGCAGCTGCTCGGCCCAGTCCCACGCCCGCCCTGCACGCCGCCAGTGCCACGCGAACCACGCCAGCCCCGCCGCCACCGGCACGAACTGCAACCCGAACCGCCCTTCGCCGAACACCAGCCGCAGCACCGTACCCAGCGTCGGCGACACCCACTGCTCCGGCGGCCGGTTCCCCATCGCGTCGGCGTACTGCGCCAGAACGTGCGGCGCGAACAGAAGCGGAACGGCCGTCGCCAGCACCCCGGCGAGTGTGCCGCCGAGGATCATTCGCGTGGACACTGTGTCGCGCCGCGTCAGCCAGAGCATCCCGATCGCGATCCACACGAGGTAGGCGAGGTGCGGCTTCACCGCCAGTAGCACCGTCGCCGCGCCCGCGAGTGCGTACCAGCCGCGACGCTCGGCTTCGAGGAACAGCACTGCCCCGAGCAGCAACAGCGGCCCGATCTGGCCGGATTGCAGGGCGAACAGCGTCGGCACGAACGCCAGCGCCGCCGCCCAGCCGGCCCAGCGGCGGGCCGGGTCGCCGCCGAAGCGGAGCCACAGCCGGTCGCCGCACCACCCGGCGGCGACGAGGTTCGCGGCGAGCCACAGCAGTTGCGCCTCGCGCGCCGGCAGGAGCCCGAGCGGCAGCACGACCGCGAGCGCCCACGGCGGGTTCCACATCATCACGGCTTCGTCGGTGGCGCGGCCGGCGGCGACTTGCAGCGGCAGGAGTTGCTCGGGGTCGTAGGGGTTGCCGCCGGTGAGCGTGAGGCGGGCGGCGGCCCAATACTCCACGAAGTCGTCCGGCGGCCAGACGGCGGGGTCGGCGAGGAGCTGGCGCACCTGTCCGACCAGCAGTGCGGCGGCCAGCACGACGCCGGCGGCGGTCAGGAGGAGGTGCAGATTCATGCCGAAGCGTAGAACACGTTCGCACCGGGAAAAACGAACCGGCCCCGGGGGAAGCCCGGGGCCGGCCGCGTTCGCTCAGGTCGTGGCGCTTAGTGGCAGCAGACCGGGGCCGGGGTGCACGGGGCCGCGACCGGCACCTTGATCGTCGTCTCGTAGGCGACGCGCTCGCAGTACGACACGTCGACCGTCTTCTTGGTGGTCGTCGGGACGCACACCTTGCGGGTGCCTTCCTTCTCGGTCATCACCATCTTGGTGACCATCACCTCGCGCTCCACCCACGTCGGGGTGCAGACGATCCGCTCGCCGGTCATCTCGGTCGGCACGCACTTGTTCACGGTCACCTCCTGCTCGACCCACGTCGGGGTGCAGACCTTGACCTTGCGGGTGCCTTCCTTCTTGACCATCGTGCAGGTGGCCACCTCGACCTCGACCTGCTTGGCGACGACCTGCTTGACCATCACGGTCTTCGTCACCGGGGCGCAGGCGTCGGCGCACGGGGCCGGGCACGGGTCGCACGACGGCTTGTGGCACAGCCGGCCGAACAGCCCCTTCCGGCCGCTGTCGCAGCTCGGGGCGGCGCAGGCGACCTGCGTCGGGACGCACACCGTCTCGCAGACCGTCTTCATGACCTTCGTCTTGCCCCACACCGGCTCGCAGTAGGTGTACTTCTCTTCCTTCTCGGTCCACACGTTCTGGCAGACCTTGGCCTTCTCCTTCACCGCGACAACCTTGTTCACGGTGTACTTGTAGGCCTGCTTGGACTGCACGAGCTCGCAGACCTTGACCTTCTCCTTCACCTGCGTCGGCACGCAGACGGTGTACTTGTACTTCTGGTCCACCCACTTGTTCTCGACCACGTCCATCTCGACCTTCTTCGTCTTCCACTCGGTCTTGTAGGCGGTGACCTTCTGGTCGACGTAGCTCACGGCGGTGGCGCAGGGGGCGGCCCACGCCGGCTCGCAGCTGGGGGCGTCGCAGCCCCGCTTCCGCTTGCCGAACGCCGAGGCGTCCTGGGCCAGAACCAGCAGCGCGGCCGCGGCGGCCGCGGCCCCCAGCCCGAACAGGCGACGAGTCGTCATTACGAGTCTCCGGAACTTCGGTGTGGAACCAGGTGCGGGGTGCGTCCGTTCGGTTCGCCGGGCGGGGCGGGCGTCGCCGGGCGGTCCGCCCAGAGCCCCTATCCTGCCGCATCGGCGTCAAATTACCCGTCGTCACCCACGACGACAACGCAATCTGAGCAGTTTGGGGGGAATTTCTCTGCCGCGCCGGTCAGGTTGTACAGGCCGGTCGGGCGGGCTCTGGCCGACGCGCACCGGGCCGGGTAGCATCACCCGGCGGCCGGACGCCGGCCGTCCTCCCCCTGCTTCCGGAGCGACTCTCATGCAACACCTGTTCCGCCCGGCCTGCCTTTCCGGCGCAATCTGCCTAGGCTTCCTCGCCGCCGGCCGGGCCCAGGACGCCAAGAGCTCCGAAGGCTGGGTTCCGCTCTTCAACGGCAAGAACCTGTCCGGCTGGACGACGCACCCGAACCCCAACCCGGGCGCCTACCAGAAGGTGGTGGAGGTGAAGAACGAGGCCGGCGACGTGGTCGGCTTCAGCGGGGAGACGAAGGACGGCAAGCTCATCCCGCTGTGGCAGGTGAAGGACGGCCTGCTGGTCGGCAGTGGCCCGCACAGCCACCTGTTCACCGTGAAGGACGGGTTCACCGACTTCCGCTACCGCGTCGAGGCGAAGATCAACGACAAGGGGAACAGCGGCCAGTACTCGCGGGCCACGCTCGCCCCCGGGTTCCCGCCCGGCTACGAGGCGCAGATCAACGCCACCGGCGGCGACCCGATCCGCACCGGCAGCCTGTACCCGGACGGCCGCACCAAGCTGACGCAGTTCAAGAAGGACATCACCGTGATGAACAAGGCCCCGCACGGGCCGGACGAGTGGTTCGTGCAGGAGGTGGTGATGGAAGGCGACCACATCCAGATTTTCGTCAACGGCAAGAAGACGGTGGACTTCACCGACCCGAACAAGACGCACACGAAGGGCCGCTTCGCCCTCCAGGGGCACGACCCCGGAACCGTGGTGACGTTCAAGAAGGTGGAGTGGAAGCCCATCACCGCGAAATGACCAAGGATGACGGACCCGCCAATGACCAAGGAAAACTAGCCCTGCCTTCCTTGGTCATTGGCGGGTCCTTGGGCCTTGGTCATTTCCCGAGGTACTCCAGTTCGACGTACGTCGGCCCGCGGCGACTCGCACCGTCCCCGTCCCCGACGGTCAACTCGACGCGGGCGTCGCCGGCGGGTAGCTCGACCGTCGTGGACGCCACAGACCCGGGAGCCGCGGACACGAGATCCACGCGCCGGGCACCGACCGACCCCACGCAGGACGTGAACGGCCGCGCCGCCCGCACCCCAAGCCGGTACCGGCCGGGACGGTCCACCCGTACTTCCCAGTGGCCGACGCTGTCGGCCGCCCAGCCCGCCTTCGGGCCGCGCCAGTCCTGCCGACTCAGCCGCACCGGGTTCTCCTTCTCGCTGCCGACCATGATCCGCGGCGGGTCGAAGCCGCGCTTCGTCACGTCGGTGAACCAGGCGTCGTAGGCGGCCTTCAGCCGTGCCACCTCCTCCGGCTTCTCGGCGGCCAGGTCGCGCTGCTCGAACGGGTCGGCGGGGATGTCGAACAGCTCGTAGCGCGGCGTCCACTTCGCGTCCGGGGCGACGCCGTTGGCCTGCACCAGCTTGAACCGCGGCCCGCGCGCCGCGAACGCCCGGTAGCGCTCCGGCACGTCGCCCCGGTGCCACTGCACGAACAGCGTCCGCGCCGGTCGGTCCACGTTCCGCCCGGTCAGGAGGCCGAGCGCACTGACGCCGTCGAGCGGCAGCTTGATGTCGGGCAGCGGCACGGCGCAGGCGTCGAGGAGCGTCGGCACGATGTCGATGTGTGCCAGCGGCGTCTCGACGACGTGGCCGGGTGTGACGCGGCCCGGCCAGCGGACGTAGCACGGCACGCGGGTGCCGCCTTCGTACACGGTGCCTTTGCGGTTGCGGAGGCCGGCGTTGAACCGCACGTCGCCGGGGCCGTTGTCCGTCAGAAAGATGACGATCGTGTTTTGCGCCTGCCCCGCGTCCTCGATCGCCTTCAGCAGCCGGGCGAAGTTCGTGTCGACGTTCTCGATCATGGCGTAGGCGCGGGCGACGTCTTCCGAATTGTCCTTCTTCCCGGCCCACGGCTGGCCGATCTGCGGGAACGCGCCGGCACCCAGGTCGCGGCCGCGGTACGGGACGACGAGCGCCGGCGGCACCTGGTACGGACCGTGGGGCGCGTTGTAAGCGACGTAGGCGAAGAACGGCTTCTCCGACTTCGCCCCGACGAACTGTACGGCCGCGTCGGTGAACACGTCGGTGCAGTAGCCCCTGGTGCGTTCCTCCTTGCCGTTGCGGGTGAGGAACGGGTCGAAGTACGCGGTGGCGACGGTGCTGTCGGGGTGGTCGCTGGGCTGAGCGAGGCCGCCGCCGCGGGACCACAGCGTGTCCTGGAAGCCGCGGTCTTCGGGGCGGAGGGGGTAGTTGTCGCCAAGGTGCCACTTGCCGTACAGGCCGGTGCGGTAGCCGCCGCCGGCGAGCAGCTGCGGCAGGATCGTGACGTCCGGCCGCATTAGCGACCGGCCGATGAACGTGTCCACGACGCCGGTGCGGTAGTTGTACTGCCCGCTGAGCAGCGCCGCCCGCGTCGGCGAGCACACCGGCGAGACGTGGAAGTTCTTCAGCCACGCGCTCTGCTTCGTGAAGGCGTCCAGGTTCGGGGTGCGGACGACGGGGTTGCCGTGGGCGCCGAGGTCGCCGAAGCCCTGGTCGTCGGTGATGACGAGGAGCACGTTCGGCCGCGCCTGCGCGAGGGCGGGCGAGGCGGCGGCGAGGCCGCATAGGATGGAGAGGGCGTAGCGCATCGGCGGCTCCCGAAGTGAGCAGACAAGAACATTAACCACAGAGTCACAGAGGGCACAGAGAGGAACCAGTAGGCAGAGATCGAACCAGACTTTGTTTTCAAACACTGCTCTGACTCGGTCTTCTGGCTTCTCTCTGTGCCCTCTGTGACTCTGTGGTTAATCGTCTTCATTAACCCGCCCCACGATACTCCATGCGGCTGTCCCTCCGCTACCGTCTGCTGCTGCCGCTCACGCTGCTGCTGGCCGGCGACGTGGCCGCGACCGCGTGGGCCGCCGCCGGCGCCGCCCGCGCCGCGGAACGCCAACTCGCCGCGCAGCTGTGGGCCGTCGCCAACACCGTCACCGAGCCGCCCGGCTACCCGCTCTCCGAGCGCGTCCTCCACCTGATGAAGGGCTTCAGCGGCGCCGAGTTCATCCTCGACCGGCCCGGCGCCGCACCCGTCGGCACGCTCGCCGACGCGGCCACGCCGCCGCCCGCCGACGTGCCGCCCGCGCCGCGCGACGAGGACGACCACCTCGGCCCGCCGGTCCTCGTCGGCGGCGTCGAGTACCGGTGCCTGCGGTTGCCCCTGAGCCGCCGGCTGGCCGACCCCGGGCCGTCGCGCGGCGAGTTGTACATCCTGCTTCCCGAGGAGCGCCGCCGCACCGCCGTACAGGACGCCGCCCGGCCGCTGGTCGTGCTCGGCGGCGCCGGCGGGCTCGTCGCCGTGGCGCTGACGCTGGCGCTCGGCACGGGCCTCGTCCGCCGGCTGCGCACGCTCGACGGCCACACGCGCCGCATCGCCGGCGGCGACTTCACGCCGGTGCCCGTGCCCGGCCCCGCCGACGAAGTCGCCGACCTGTACCGGGCGGTGAACGCGATGGCCGGGCAACTCGCCGAGTACCGCGACGCCCTGGCCCGCGCCGAGCGGCTCCGCGTACTGGGCCAGTTCGCCGGCGGCCTCGCGCACCAGCTCCGCAACGCGGCCGCGGGGGCGAAACTCTCGATCGAGTTGTTCCTGACCGAGAACCCGTCCGCCGAC
The DNA here is from genome assembly GCA_046350095.1 of Gemmataceae bacterium. GTDB lineage: Bacteria > Planctomycetota > Planctomycetia > Gemmatales > Gemmataceae > Urbifossiella. Next base: position 1,771,717 of record JAXMBA010000002.1, on the reverse strand, counting down.
CCGGAGCCGCTGCGGGTGGCGCTGCGGCAGCTGGCCCGGATCGAGGCGAACCTGCGGCAGTTCCTCACCGCCGGGAAGCCGCCGCCGTTCGACCCCCGCCCGTGCGACCTGGCCGAACTCCTGACGCAGGCCCTCGAGCTGGCCCGCCCGCGCTGCCAGCACGCCGGCATCGCGCTCCACTTCGACCCCCCGCCGCCGCACGCCTTCGCCGGCGACCCGGCGCAACTCGCCCACCTGTTCGGCAACCTGATCGACAACGCCGCCGACGCCGCCGGGCCGGGCGGTGACGTGGCGGTGTCTCTGGCCGCCGGCGTCGTGTCGGTGACCGACAGCGGCGCCGGCCCGCCGGCGGACGTGGCGGCGAAGCTGTTCGAGCCGTTCGTGACAGGAAAGCCCGAGGGGATCGGCCTGGGGCTGGCCGTGGCGAAGCGCGCCGCCGACGCCCACGGCGCGGCCCTGACGTGGTGCCGCGAGGCGAGCCGGACGGTGTTCCGCGTGACGTTCCCGTCCTAAATTAACCACCAACCACGAACCCGGAGAATGGCCGCAAAAAGGCACAAAAACCACAAAAAGGGCAGTCAGAAAACTAAGCCAAGAACCCGGTTCGGGTTCTCTCCTTTTTGTGCTTTTTGTGCCTTTTTGCGGCCATTCCCTCCCCGGAGCCAAAACCATGCCTGCCGAGACGCTGGAGTTCAAGGCCGAGCTGAAGCAGCTCCTCCGCCTCATCACGCACTCGCTCTACTCCGACCGCGAGATCTTTCTCCGCGAGCTGATCTCGAACGCCTCCGACGCGGTCAACAAGGTCCGCTTCGACGCCCTCGCCAACGCCGACCGGCTGGAGGGCAACACCGACTGGAAGATCAAGATCGCCCCCGACAAGGAGGCGAAGACGCTCACCATCTCGGACAACGGCATCGGCATGACCCGCCAGGAGGTCATCGACCACCTCGGCACCGTCGCCCAGAGCGGCACCCGCGCCTTCCTCGAAGCCGCGAAGGCCCAGCAGCAGGGCGCCGGCCCGGGGCTCATCGGGCAGTTCGGCGTCGGCTTCTACTCCGCGTTCATGGTCGCCGACACGGTCACGGTCGTGACGCGCGGCCCCGGCGCACCGGCCGACGGCACGAAGTGGGTGTCAGACGGGCAGGGCGCCTTCACCGTCGAGGCGGTCGAGAAGCCGAGCCGCGGCACCGACGTGATCCTCCACCTGAAGGAGGACGCGGCCGAGTTCCTCGACCCGTGGAAGCTCCGCTCGCTGGTGAAGAAGTTCTCCGACTTCATCGAACACCCTGTGGTCATGGACGAGGTGGAGGAGAAGGACGGGGAGAAGACGACCACCGAGGAGACGCTGAACAGCCGCAAGGCGGTGTGGCTGCGGAACAAGAGCGAGGTAAAGCCCGACGAGTACGCCGAGTTCTACAAGCAGATCAGCCACGACGGCGACCCGCCGCTGACCACGATCCACTACGCCGCCGAGGGGAACACCGAGTTCAAGGTGCTGTGCTTCGTGCCGGCCAAGAAGCCGTTCAGCTTCGACTGGGAGGAGCCGAAGGCCGGGCTGCGGTTGTACGTGCAGCGCGTCCTCATCATGGAGCGGTGCGAGGAGGTGCTGCCGTTCTACCTCCGGTTCGTGAAGGGCGTCGTGGACTCGGCCGACCTGCCGCTCAACGTCAGCCGCGAGATCCTGCAGCAGAACCCGGTCCTCACGACGATCCAGAAGAGCGTCGTGAAGAACGTGCTGGACGCGCTGGCCGGCATGAAGAACGTCGAGTTCGAAAAGTACCGCGAGTTCTACGCCGGGCTCGGGCCGGTGCTCAAGGAGGGGCTCACGCGCGACTGGGCGAACCGCGAGAAGATCGCCGACCTGCTCCTGTTCGAGAGCGCCAACACGCCGGCCGGGCAGCTCACCACGCTCGCCGAGTACGTCGAGAAGATGCCCGAGGGGCAGACGGAAATCTTCTACCTGATCGGCGAGGAGGTCGAGCCGCTGCGGCGGTCGCCGTACCTGGAGGCGTTCCGCGCCAAGGGGCAGGACGTGCTGCTGCTGTCCGACCCGATCGACGAGTTCGCGCTGCCGCAACTCGGCGAGTACAAGGGGAAGCACCTCCGCGCCGCCGACCGCGGCCCGGCCCCGGCGGCGGACGACATCCCCGCCGACGTGAAGGAGCAGTTCGCGCCGCTGGTAACCGCCTTCAAGGCGACGCTCCCCGAGGCCGCGGACGTGCGGCTGACGAAGCGGCTGACCGAGAGCGCCGCGGTGCTCGTGGCCGAGGAGCACGGCACGAGCGCCCACATGGAGCGGCTCATGGAGCGGATGGGCCGCGGCGAGGGGAAGGGGAAGCGCGTCCTGGAGCTGAACCCCGACCACCCGGCGGTAAAAGCGGCACGGGATCTGCATTCCCGGTCCGCCGACGACCCGCGGGTCGCGGTATACGCCCGGCTCTTCCACGAGCAGGCCGTGATCGCCGAGGGGTCGAAGGTGGCGGACCCGACGGCGCTGGCGGCCCGGGTCAACGAGCTGATCGCCCGCGACGCCGGGCGGTAGAATAGGTTCAGCCGGCCCGACGGACGTGACCCCCCCGACCCTGTGCGGGGGGGACACACTGATTCATTTTCCTGCTCCCTTTGATCGCCCCGGCCGCCGCGGCCGGCCGATGCTTTTCGTGTCAGGTACGAGTCGCACGCTTTCGCCCGGGCCTGAACTCAGTCGCCCGCCCGCCGTCCGGGTGGAATTATTCCGGTTTTTCGGCGCACGCCCGGCGGTGCGTGTTCTAGGGATTACAATCAACACAGAGTGACCCCGAGAGGGAGTCCGACATGGCCATCACCGCACTGGTCTTCGCCGCCGCCGGCCTCACCGTAGCCGGCGTCGTCGCCACCCGCTCCGGGGTTCACGCGGCGCTCGCCTCGCAGGACACCGTGGTCGGGCTGGCCGACCCCGCCAGCGACACTCTGGCCGAGGACCGCTACGCGACCCGCCCCGGCGAGTGGCAGCTGACCTGCGTGGACGACCTCAGCGCGGCCGAAGACCTGCTCGACTGCCTGGAGGCCCACGGCTTTGCGGAGCGCGAGCTGGTGGTGACCGGCAACGCCACCTTCGCCGTCCGCTGGCGGTAAAGTGAAGCCCGCATCAACGCGAACGCCCGGGGGAAATTCCCCCGGGCGTTCGCGTTTGTGGGAGGCGCCTCAGGCGCGAATCGCCGCCACCACGGCCTTCACGTCGTCCGGCGTGGTGGCGGCCCCAGCCGCCTTCAGCGCCTTCATCGCCACGCCCATCGCCTGCCCGTCATTCTTGGCCGCCCGCAACTCGTCCCGCACGGCCTCCAGCGCCGCGGTGATCGCCGCCTGGTCCCACGCCTTCGGAAGCAACCCTTCGAGCAGCGCCAGCTCCGCCTCCTGCGCCGCGGTGTCGCGGCCGGCCTTCTGGGCCAGTGGGATCGTCTCCTTCAGCCCGGCGACCGTCTTCTTCACGACGCCGAGCACCACGTCGTCGGTCACCTCGGCCTTGCGGCGGAGGGCCTCCATCTGCGCCTCGCCGAGCACGGTTCGGAGCGTGTCGCGGGTCGCGGTGTCGCCGGCCTTCACGGCGGCGTTGACGCGGGCTTTCAGGTCGTCGTGCAGGCTCACGGGCGTCTCCGGCTGGCGGCGCTACACCGCGTCCGCGAATTGTACGACCGCCCGCGGCACCGGGCACAGCCGGCCGACCGCCGCCAGCAGCTCCGCCGCCTGAAACGGCTTCGCCAGCACCTCGTCGGCCCCGGCGGCCCGCGCGAAATCGTGGTGGACGCCGGCCGCCAGCGCGCTCAGCATCACCACGGGCGTCCGGCCGTCGGACAGCGCCTTGGCCAGCTCGGCGACGCGGACGCCGCACCCGCCGGGCATCAGGAACTCGACGATCACCAGGTCGGGCCGCGCCTCGCGGAGCCGGCCCTCGGCCGCGGCGGCGGTGCGAACGTGTTCGACCGCGTACCCCTGCCGGCGGAGCAGGGCGGACACGGTCCGGTAGACGGCGGGGTCGTATTCGGCCAGGAGCACGGTCGGACGGGCGGACACGCGGTGCCTCCGGTGCAACCTTCGCCCCGTGCGGGGGGCTCTTCCGTGAGCGTGGAACACACTTTAGCAGCCGGCCGGCCCGGCGCCAACCTTTCCCACGCCCCCGGCCTTCCCGGCGCCGTAAAACCTTCCCGGTCTGCGCCCACAGCATAATCCGAACCCCCGCCACCATGCCCGACACGCCGTTCCGCATGCCCGCCGAGTGGGAGCCCCACGCCGCCACCTGGCTGGCCTGGCCGCACCGCCGCTCCGACTGGCCCGGCCGGTTCAGCCCGATCCCGTGGGTGTACACCGAGATCGTGCGGGCCGTGAGCCGGCACGAGCCGGTAAACCTCATCGTGCCCGGCCCCAAAACGCAGGCCCGCGCCGCGAAGATGCTGGCGACCGTCGGCGTCGATCTCGGGCGGGTGCGGTTCTTCGTCCTCCCCACCGACCGCGGCTGGGTCCGCGACTCGGGGCCGATCTTCGTCGTGGACGACGCCGGCAACCGCGTGGCCCTCGACTGGCACTTCAACGCCTGGGCCAAGTACCCCGACTGGACGCGCGACGACAGGCTCCCCGCGTTCGCCGCCGCCCAGCTCGGCCTGCCGACGCGGCAGCCGACGCACCGCGGCTGGCGGGTGGTGCTGGAGGGCGGCAGCATCGACGTGAACGGCCGCGGCCTGATGCTGACGACCGAGGAGTGTTTGCTGAGCAAGCAGCAGGAGCGGAACCCGCCGTTCGACCGGTCGGACTACGAGGCGGTGTTCGCGGCGGAGCTGGGCGTGCGGAAGGCGCTGTGGCTGAACCGCGGCATCGCCGGCGACGACACCCACGGCCACGTGGACGACCTGGCCCGCTTCGTGACGCCGACGACGGTGGTGACCGTGGTGGAGGCGAACGAGGCCGACGACAACTACGCCCCCTTGCGGGAGAACCTGGACCGCCTCCGCGGCTTCACCGACGCGGCCGGCGGCAAGCTGGAGGTGGTGGAACTGCCGATGCCGCAACCGCGGGTGTACGACGGCATGCGGATCCCGGCGAGCTACGCGAACTTCTACATCGCGAACGGCGTCGTGATCGTGCCGACGTTCAACGACCCCGCCGACCGCCGGGCCTTGGGGATCCTGGCGGAGCTGTTCCCGGGCCGCGAGGTGGTGGGCATCTCGTGCGTGGACCTGGTGTGGGGCCTCGGCACGCTCCACTGCATGACGCAGCAAGAACCGGCCGGGAGTTGACTGCTGAGCCATGCTACCATGACCGCTATGCTCGCGCACCCACGACCAGCGTGACCCACTGACTTCGCCCATGCCGGACGAACGGACCCGTGTTTCGGACTCCCCGAACAACCCCATCCTCACCGGGGAGTATGTCGCCGAATCGACCCCAGACCCCGCGAGTACCCGGCCGACCGACCCGTGGCAACCTGCGCCGGCCGGCACCCTCCCCGCCATCCATGGGTACGTGGTAACGGGGGAAATCGCGCGTGGCGGAATGGGCCGGGTCCTCGCCGCGACCGACCTGGGGTTCGACCGGCAGGTTGCGGTAAAGGTGCTCCTTCCTGGAGCGTGTACGCCTGATGCGGTCCGGCGCTTTGCCCGCGAGTCTCGGATCACCGGCCGCCTCGCCCACCCGGGCATCCCGCCGACCTACGAACTCGGCACCCTTCCCGACGGCTCCCCGTTCCTGGCGATGAAGCTGGTCCGCGGCCGGACGCTCGCCGCCGTACTCGCCGACCGCCCGTCGCCGGCCGCGGACCACGTCCATCTCGTCGGCGTGTTCCAGCGGATCTGTGAGGCGGTGGGCTTCGCTCATTCCCGCGGCGTGATCCACCGCGACCTGAAGCCGGCGAACGTCATGGTGGGCGAGTTCGGAGAAGTCCAGGTCATGGACTGGGGGCTCGCCCGGGAGTCGGGCGTGTCGGACGAGGCGAGCGAACCCGCGACTACGACCGCCGACGGGGCCGACCTCCTCACTGTTGCCGGGCAGGTGATGGGCACCCCGGCGTACATGGCCCCGGAACAGGCTCGCGGGGAGGACGTGGACGCCCGCGCCGACGTGTTCGCCCTCGGCGGCATCCTGGCCGAGGTGCTGACAGGGAAGCGGACGTTTACCGGCGGGAGCACGGCCGAGGTTATGGCGAAGGCCCGGGCCGGCGACCTCACCGAGACGTATTCCCGACTCGAGGCCTGTGGTGCGGAGCCGGACTTGGTGGCCGTCGCGCGGGCATGCCTCGCCGTGGACCCCGCGGGCCGGCCGGCCGACGCGGGCGCGGTGGCCGCGGCCGTGGGGCGACTTCGGGAGGCGGCAGAGGAGCGGGCGCGGCAGGCCGAACTCGACCGGGTACGCGGCGAGGAGCAACGGAAACGCCGACGCGTGCAGCGCGCACTGGCCGCGGCCGTGGGGCTGGTCGTGCTCGTGGCGGTCGTGGGCGGCGGGTTCGCAATGCTGTGGCAGGACGCGGAGAACGCCCGTGACGCGGAGAAGTCCGCTCGCGGCGCGGCCGAGACAGCATCGGCGAAGTTGGCGGTCGCCGAGGATAAGTTGGCCCACATCGAGTACGGCCGCACGATGCTACTCGCACACCAGGCCTGGCGCGTACACGAAGTCGTGACTGCCCGCCGCTTGCTCGACTCCACGCGTCAGGAGTTACGCGGCTGGGAGTGGCACTACGTCCACCGGCTCTGTCACGCAGACCGTTTCACATTCGGAGACCACACCCGCGATGTGCTGTCGGCGTCGTTCAGCCCGGACGGGTTGCGGGTGCTGACCGGGTCGCAAGACGGGACGGCGCGTGTCTGGGACGCGGGGACCGGGGCAGCGTTGGCCGTGTTGACGGGCCACACCGGCGGTGTCGAGTCGGTGGCGTTCAGCCCAGACGGATCGCGGGTGGTGACCGCCGCATCGAAGGACGGTACGGCGCGGGTGTGGGACGCGGGGACCGGGGCCGAGGCGGCCGTGCTGAAGGGGACCATTGGCGCGATGCGACTGGCGTCGTTCAGCCCCGACGGGTCGCGAGTTGTAACCATCGAGGGCTCGCAAGCGCGGGTCTGGGATGCTCGAACCGGGTCCGAGGTCACCGTTTTTCGCGGGCACGGCAGTATGTCTGTCAGCTCGGTGGGGTTCACCCCGGATGGCGCGAGGTTGGTGACTGCCGCGGACGACAGCACGGCGCGGGTGTGGGACGCGAAGACCGGGGCCGAGGTGGCCGTACTGAAGGGGCACCTACTACCCGTTGGTCCAGTGGCGATTAGCGGGGACGGGTCGCGGATTGTGACTGGCTCCGGTGACGCGACGGCCCGGGTGTGGGACGCCCGGACCGGAGCCGAACTGACCGTGCTCCAGGGGCACACCAGCCACATCTTGTCGGTAGCATTTAGCCCGGATGGATCGCGTGTGGTGATCGGGTCGTCTGACAAGACGGCGCGGATTTTCGACACGGGGACCTGGACCGCGGTGGCCGTGCTGAGGGGCCACACCAGCCGTGTCGAGTCGGTAGCGTTCAGCCCGAACGGGTCGCGGGTGGTGACCGGGTCGCAAGACGGGACGGCGCGGGTGTGGGACGCCCAGACCGGGGCCGAAGTGGCCGTGCTGATGGGGCACACCGGCGGGGTGTTGTCGGCGTCGTTCAGCCCAGATGGGTCACGGCTGCTGACCCGCTCGGACGACCGGACCGCCAGGGTGTGGGATGCCCCTTTCGGGGCCGAAGCTTACGTCCTTCGGGGGCACAGCGAGGCGGTGTGGTCTGTGGCGTTTAGCTCGGACGGGTCGCGGGTGGTGACCACCTCAAACGACCAGACGGCGCGGGTGTGGGATGCGCGGACCGGAACCGTGGTGGCCGTGCTGAAGGGGCACGAAGGATGGGTCGCGTCGGCATCGTTCAGCCCAGACGGGTCACGGGTAGTGACGACGTCGCGGGATGGGACGGCACGGGTGTGGGACGCGGGAACCGGGGCCGAGGTGGCCGTGCTGAAGGGGCACAGCAACCAGGTCGGGTCGGTGGCGTTCAACTCGGACGGGTCGCGGGTGGTGACCGCGTCGGGAGATGGGACGGCGCGGGTGTGGGACACGGGTACCGGGCTTGCGGTGGCCGTGCTGAAGGGGGCCCCCAACTTGGTAACGTGGGCGTCGTTCAGCCCGGACGGTTCGCGGGTGGTGACCGAGTCGATTAATGGCTCGCTGCGAGTGTGGGACGCGCGGACCGGGGCCGAGGTGTCCTTGAGGTACGGGCCTTTCCACGGGGTACTCTCGGACATCAACCCGGACGGGACACGGCTGCTCGCCCATTCGTGGGACGGTACAGCACGGGTGTGGGACGCGGGAACCGGGGCCGAAGTGGCCGTGCTGAAGGGGCACACCGGCGGGGTAATTTCGGCGTCGTTCAGCCCGGACGGGTCGCGGGTGGTGACCGGGTCGGCGGACCGGACGGCGCGGGTGTGGGACGCGCGTACCGGGGCCGAGGTGGCCGTGCTGACCGGGCACACCGATTGGGTATTGCGGGCGTCGTTCAGTCCCGATGGCTCGCGAGTGGTGACCGCGTCGCGGGACCAGAGGGCGCGGGTGTGGGACGCGCGTACCGGGGCCGAGGTGGCCGTGCTGACGGGACACGCCGGCGCGGTGATTTGGGCATCGTTCAGCTCGGACGGGTCGCGGGTGTTGACCGGCTCGGACGACCGGACGGCCCGCATCTGGGACGCCAGTCCCGTCAATCACGCCTTCGCTCCGCGTCTGGTGCCTCGGCCGTCGCGGGCGGTCGGGCGGTAGGCTGCTCGTCGACCGGCAGCTTCGCCGCCAGGGCCAGCGACGCGCCCGCCAGCAGCACCGTCACCGTGCTCAGCCCCAGGCTGTACAAGTGCCACGGGCCAAACGCGTCCTTCGCCGCCGTCGCCACCGCCGGGTCCGGGTCGTACCGCCGCACCCGCAGGTTCGTCACCGCCTCCGACAGCGGCCACCCGGCGGCGACCGTCACCACCGCGGCCCCCACCAGCACCACCCGCCACCGGTGGACGCCGCCGAGCCGCCACCACGCCGCCGCCGTCAGCAGCGCCACCGCCCCGCACACCAGCTGCCACGCGAAGTATTTGGGGAACACCGGCCCGACCGCCGACCCCGCCAGGGCACTCGCCAGCGCCTTCCGGTCCTCCGCGTCCGCACCCGCCCGGCCGATCGGCTGGTACGCCGTCCGGTCCGACGGGCCGGCCTCCACGACGTGCTTGAACGTCTCGAAGATCGTCGGGGCGGTCACGAAGTTGAAGAACGCCGCCCCGCCGCCCCACAGGCCGAGCGCCAACACGTGTGCGGACTTCAGAACTGTCGGCGACATGACGACGCACCCCGGAACGCGGCGAACCCTACCGCGAGTGTAGCCCGGGGCAGGACTTGCGGCGAATGTGGCGGATGGCACGGTCGTCGGAGTGACGATCTAAATTGTTTCCGCGACCCGCAGGGGGGCGCAGCCGAAACAATAATCTCGGCGAAAGTGTGGTCAGGCGGCGCGTCTAGCACGGCGGATTTCGGTGAATACGTCCAGCAGCGCCCGGTAGTGCTGCTCGAACGTCCAGCGGGTGCCGGCCGCCCGCGCCGCCGCGGACATCGCCGCCCGCCGGCCGTGGTCGAGCAGGCCGGTCATCGCCGCCGCCAGCGCCGGGGCGTCGTGCGGGTCGTCGATCACGACCCCGTCGGCGGCGCTGAGCAGTTCCGACGCGCCGTTGTACCGCGTGGTGACGACCGGCAGCCCGCACGCCAGCGCCTCCAGCGCGACGAGCGAGCACGGGTCGTAGAAGGTGGGGTGCACCAGGAAGTCGGCGGCGAAGTACGCGTCCTTCGGGTCGCCGCGGTGGCCCAGGAAGCGGACGCGGTCGGCGACGCCGAGCCGCTCGGCGAGGCGGCGGTAGCGCTCGAACTTCGGGTGCCCCACGACGGCGAGCGCGAACGGCTTGGTGCGCGGCACGTGCGGCAGCGAGCGGATCAGCGGCGCGAGCCCCTTCAGCCGGTAGTTCATCGCCACGAACAGGCCGACCGTGGTGTCGGGCGTGACGCCCCACTGGTCGCGTTCGTGCTGCCGGCGCACGAGCCGGTCGTCGGCCGCGAACCGCAGCGGGTCAATGGCGCTGTGGACGACGCGAACGGCTTCCGGCGGCACACCGTAGAACCGCTCGAAGTGCCCGCGCACCATCCGACTATTCACGACCACCAGCGGCTGCTTGGGGCCCAGGTACTGCTTCCGTTCGAGCCGCGCGAACGACCACGCGGCCGGGTCGAGCCACTTCCCCACGGTGGCGACGGCGCGTTCGAGCCGGGTGGCGAACTTGAGCTGGTTGTGGGCCGCGGACGCGGCGTGGAGCCCGCCCTGCGGGTAGAGCACGTCCTGGCCCCACGTCTTGTCGAACCCGACGGTCACGTCGTGGGTCGCCCCGCGCAACGCCCGCTCGCACGCCTCGCCGAACCGCCACGGCCGCAGAAAGCGCGGCCCGCTCGGCACGTCGAGGCGGTGGAAGTGCGTGCTGGGCGGCAGCGAGGCTGCGTCCCAGCGGCAGGCGTACAGGTGGACGGCGTGGCCGTCGCGGGCCAGCCGGCGGGCGAGGTCGCCGAGGTACGTCTCGGCCCCGCCGCGGGCGGGCAGCACGCTCTCGTAGCAGAGGGCGATGTCCATTACGCCGCGCTCCGGGGGGCCACCGACTGCCGCCGCCGGTGGTTGCGGCGGTACAGCTTCCACTTCCATGTCACGAACCGTCGCAGGAGGGAGCCGCCGCCGTACAGCTTCCCGAACCGCAGCCGGTCCCGCGCCGTGACGCCGGCCACGTCCGACGAGTACAGCAACTGGCCGAGGTCTTTGATCCGGAACCACTGCGCCAGCAGCGGGTGCCTGTCGAGGCGGTGCAGGTCGATCATGAACACGCGGCCGGGCCACTCATCGGGCACGCGGCGCGTCAGTTCTTCGGGCACGTAGAAGTGGCAGAAGTACAGGTCTTTGTGGAACCACTTCTGGTCGTGCAGCCGGCGCGACAGCCGAACCAGCTCCGCGGTCAGGCCGCGCTTCCAGCGGGCGAACGCGGTCGCGTCGAGGCGCTGGTACGCGAGCGGCACGGCCTCGTGCAGCGGCAACATGCCGTACAGTTCCTCGACGGCGAGAAACCCTTGCAGGCGGAAGCCCGGGCCGACGAACTGGCCCGCGGCGACGGCCCGCGGCACGGGGAAGCCGGCGTCGCGCGCCCACCGTAGCCGCTGCCATTCCTCCAGGCCCGGCGACCACGCGCGATTGGGAAAGATCGTCGCCAACAGGCCGCGGAGCCAGCCGAGCCGGTAGTGCCGCTTCAGGTACACACCGAGCCGGCTGCGGCCCTGCGACAGGATCAGCCGGCCGATGCTGCGGCCCTGCTTCTCGTGGAGCCGGTCGGTGACGGGCTCCGTCATCACGCGGTCGGGCCAGTCGTCGCCGGCGAGGCGGTCCCAGTCGGGCTCGTGCCGCAGCAGGCGCGTGCCCTTACGGAGCCGGTGCCACAGCGACGACACGGGGTCGCGGACGGTCGGCAGGAACCGTGCGGAGGCCGGGGTTCGCGTGGTCGGGTCCATCAGCTTCTCACGATCCGGACGTGCCGCACGCCGCCGACGGTGACGCGGTCGTCGGTATCGACCCAGAACACGGGGCCGGCCGGCTCACAACTCGCGTCACGCAGCTGGGCCGTCAGGCGGTCACACTGCCGGGTCACCAGTTCGCGGCGCTCAAGGGTCGGGTTCGCGGCGAGCCAGTCGGCGAGCGGCACACCCGCGGGGGGCGCGTACAGCGCGAACCAGTCGGCGGACGCCGGGCTGATCATTCGCTGGCCGAACGCGAGGAGTCGTGGCGCGGGGAGTCCGTACCGCTCGAGATGGAACAGGACGCGACCGAGCGTGGCGCCCGGCGAGCGCCACGGCCTTCCGCGCAACCAAGCCCGTAGCCTTGCGACCGGGGCGAAGGACGTTCCGGTGACGAGTTCGGCCGAACGGCCGTCGGGGAGTACCACCCGCCGGGCGCCGGCGGGTTCCCCGTAGTACGGGGCGCGGATCGCGGGGCGGGGCCACGTCGCGGCGACGGCGGGGACGGCGCACACCGCCTCGCCAGCGAGCCAGACGAGCCGCTGGTCGGCGGCGGTGACAACGGGTTGTCGCTGGTCGCGGACCGAGCGGCGCTTCCGGGCGGCGCCGGCGAGCCGTTCGACCGACCGAGCGGCGAGCGGCAGGCCGGTCGAGCGGCGGTACGCGCGCAGGAATTGCAGCCGCTCTCGTGGAGTCGCCAAGTGGTCGGCGAGCGAGGCGTGCAGGGCCGCCAGCGCCCGCAGCCGAGCCACGGTGGGAACGTGCCCCAGCCGGCGGGCGGACTGCCAGTCGATTAGCGTGACCTCGTCGCCGACGAACACATGCTTCGCGGTAAGGTCGGGCGTGTCGAACCCCGCGTCGTGCAGCCCGGCAACGGCACGACCGAGGACATCGGGGTCGGGGTGAACTGCCTTCCGAAGTTCGACCGCGTCGCTCAGCTCCTCGACCAGTAGAAACGCCCGCCCGGTGCCGTCCTCGCCGAGGGCCACCCAGTGCGGCGCCGGCAGCCCCGCGGCCGCGAGTTGCTTCAGCAACTCGGCCTCGCGGCCGCACCGCGACCGCCACCCGAAGCCCGCCCGCCACTGCCGGAAGCGCTCCTTCCACGTCACGCGGTGCTGCCGCTTCAGGTACAGCGGCCGCTCCCAGCCCGGCAACTCGACGCGCACGACGTGCCGGTCCGGGTGGCCACTGACCACCTCGCCGGGGAGTTCCAACAACTCGGCCGCGGTCGCGTCGGCAAGCCGGTCGGTGAAGTCGGGATGCACCTCGACCCAGCCCGCGGCGCGGGTCGGGGGTTCGAGCACGCTAGGCGGCACGGCGCACCTCCGCGCCCAGGGGGAGCGGGAATCGACCCAGCAAACCGGCCGCGGCGGCGAACACCGCGTCCGGCGTGATGCCGGTCATGCAGCGGTGATCGAGGTGGCACACCCGCTGCTGGCACGGTCCGCACGGCACCTTGAGCCGCAGGTTCACCGCCTTCGGGAAGTACGTCTCGGTCCACTCCAGATGCGTCGGGCCGAAGATCGTTACCACCGGGCGGTCGAACGCGGCGGCGAAGTGCCGCGGGCCGCTGTCTGTAGTCACCAGCAGGTCCGAGCGGCGGACGACGGCCTTCGTCAGGCCCAGTGACAGGGCGTTGTCGGCGAGCGAGAAGACGTGCGGGCTACGGCTCGTCTCGGCGATGCGGCGGGCCAACTCGCGCTCGGCCGGACCGCACAACACCAGCACGCCGGCGCCGGTGCGCTGCACTAGCATCCGGGCCAGCGCCGCGAACGAATCCCCGGGCCAGAACTTCGCCGCGCCGAACGCCGCCCCTGGGTTCAGCAGCACGACGCGGCCGTAACGGCCGAGGCCGAACTGCGTCCACGCCGCGTCCGCGCCGGCCTCGTCGGCGGGGGTCGTGAACAGCTCCATCCGGTGCCCGGGGGCCGCCGCCCCGAGGGCCACGGCGAGGCGGTTGTAGTCGTCGATGATCGGCGTCGGCACGAACCGGCCGCGCTCCGTCTTCGCGTCGAGCTTCGGCGAACTGAGAAGGAAGCCGCGGCCGTAGCGGCGGAAGCCGACGACGCGGCCGCAGCCGCCGAGCCGGGCGAGTAGCGCCGCGCGGAAGGAGTTCGGGAACAACAGCGCGGCGTCGATGCGTTCGGACCGGAGCCGGCGGGCGACGGCCCAGAAGCGTTGGTCGCGCGGCCCCGACTTGTCGAAGCGGATCACGTCGCGGAACCACGGCACGCCGGCGACCACGTCGGCGACGTAGGGCTTGGACACCGCCAGCAACTCGGCCGCGGGGTAGGCCTCGCGCACGGCGCGGATGGCCGGCGTTGCCATCACCACATCGCCGACCCAGTTCGGCAGAAACAGCGCGATCCGGTTCATCCGTGAACCCGTGAGCAAAAGTCGTTACGCGGCTCGCATCCGGTCGATGATTGTCGTGGTGGACACGCCCGGCCGCAGGCCAGCGAGGTGGACGCGGCCGCCGGCCGCCTCGACCACGTCGGCTCCGACCACCTCGTCCTTGCGGTAGTCGGCCCCCTTCACCAGCACGTCCGGCCGCACGGCGCGGATCAGCGCCAGCGGCGTCGCCTCGGTGAAGACGCACACGTAGTCCACGTCCTGCAACCCGGCTAACACGAGGGCGCGGGCGTCGGCCGCGTTCACCGGACGGGTCGGCCCCTTCAGCTGTCGGACGCTGGCGTCGCTGTTCAGGCCGACGACCAGGCAGTCGGCCTGGGCCCGGGCCTCGTGCAGGTACTGGACGTGGCCGGCGTGCAGCACGTCGAAGCAGCCGTTGGTGAAGGCGACCCGCTGGCCGGCCTGCCGACGACGGTGCAACTCGGTGAGTAGCTGCGGCAGCGGCAGCGACTTGCCTGCGCCGGGCGTCCGCTCCGCGGTACGGAACAGGTCGGCGAGGATCTCCTCGCGGCTGACCGTCGCCACGCCGATCTTTTCGACCTCCAGCCCGCCCGCGACGTTCGCCAGGCGGATGGCCGGGTCGTAGTCGGCGCCGGCGGCCAGGGCCAAACCCAGTGTCGCCATCACCATGTCGCCGGCGCCGGTGATGTCGTACACCTGCCGCGGCCGCGTCGGGAACACGGCCGATCGGCCGTCGCCGTGCGCCAGCGCCATGCCGTCCTTGTCGAGCGTGACAATGCCGGCTTCGAGGCCGAGTCGGTCACGCAACTCGGCCGCCGCCCGTAGCGCGTCGGCGTGCGTCTCGATCGTGCGGCCGACGGCGAGGCCGGCCTCGAGGCGGTTCGGCGTCATCGACGAGCAGCCGCGGTACTTGGCGTAGTCGCCGCCGCGGGTCGGGTCGGCGATCACCCGGACGCCGCGGGCCTTCGCGGCAGCGATCAGATTCTGAAGCAAGCCGGGGGTGCAGACGCCCTTGTCGTAGTCGCTCACGAGCACGATGTCGGCGGCCCGCAGCTTCCCTTCCAGCACCGCGGCCAGGTCGCGCTCGACGGCGGAGTCGAGGGCGGAGCGGTCCTCGTAGTCCACGCGGATCATCTGCTGCGGGTGCTTGGCCTGGGCGCGGCCGATGTAGCGCTCCTTGACCGTCGTCGGCCGGCCGGCGTCGGTGCGAACCCCTTCCGCGTCGATGCCGAGGTCGATGAGCATCTGCCGCGACCGAAGCCCATCGGCGTCAGGGCCGACGACGCCGACGAGGCTCGTCTCCGCGCCGAGCGCCGCGAGCATGGTAGCGACGCTGCTGGCCCCGCCGAGCCGCTCCTCGCGGCGGTCGGCGCGGAGCAGCACCACCGGCGCTTCCTGGCTGATACGCTCGGCGTTGCCCCAGACGTAGCGGTCGAGCATCACGTCGCCGACCACCAGCACCCGCGGGCGGCCGAGCCGGTGGACCAGGTCGATAAGGTCGGTCATCTCGTACACCACGTGGGCGGTGGAACAGCCCGCTTACCCCGGCCGCTCGCCGGGTACGACTCGCTCGAGAGCCGCCTCGAAGGCGTGCCTGCCGTCGCGGAACGCGAGGCCGACGCGCACCGCCCGCAGCGGTCGGCCCGCCAGCTCGGGCAGTCGCAGCTTCACCCAGTCCTTCTGCGTCGTCGCGACCACCGCGTCCGGCGGCAGGCGGCCGGCCCAGGCCCGCAGGTCGTCCACGTCGGCCCGGGTGTACGGGTGGTGGTCCGGGTACGCCCGGAAGTCCGCCACCGCCGCGCCGAGCGATTCGAGCGTGCGGCGGAAGGCGGGCGGGCTGCCGATCCCGGCGAACCCGGCCACCACCTTCCCGTGCAGGCCCTCGACCGGTTCGGGTACGTCGCCGCCGATCAGTTCAATCGGCCGGTGCTCGCTCGTCGCCACGGTCAGGTGCGGGAAGCGTGTCGTCAACCGGTCGCGCGTCGCGTCTGTGTCGGGTGCCTGGTCGCAGCGCGTCAGCAGTACCACGGCCGCACGCTCGAGGTTCGCCTCAGGCTCGCGCAGGGTGCCGCGCGGGAACATCCGGTCGCGGTGTGGCGGCAGCGTGGCGTCGATCAGGACGACGTCCAGGTCGCGGTGCAGGCGGCGGTGCTGGAAGCCGTCGTCGAGCACCAGGACCTCGCTCTCCAGTTCCTCGACCGCCCGCAGAGCCGCCGCGGCCCGGTCGGCGTCTTGCAGGTGCGGCACCTCCGGCAGGTTCTCTTCGAGGACGAGTGCCTCGTCGTTCGGCCCCGCGGCCGCGCCGTAGCCGCGGCTCAGGATCGCCGCCTGCAATCCGCGGTCGCGGTAGAAGCCGGCCACGTACTCGACGCACGGGGTCTTCCCCGTCCCGCCCAGCGTCAGGTTGCCGACGCTCACCACCGGCGCGCCGATACGCACAACGGGGCGGCGGCCACGGTCGTAGCCGCGGTTCCGCCACCACACGCCGAGGCGGTACGGGCCGCTCGCCGCCCACAGCCCGAGCCGGGCCGCAGCCGCCAGCGGCCCGCGCCGCTCGCCGCTGACGATGGCGTGGAACGTCTCCGGCCGCACGTCGCCCTCCGGGTGGGGCGGGACTCTAGCCGGTCCGCGGGCGGCGTGTCAACCGCGGCCGGGGGCCGTGAAAAAATGAAGAAAATAGGCTCTACTCTCGGACGACCGTAGTTTAGAATTCGACCCCGGTCTCCGTAAACGTTCCGATTCTTCTCCCCTCTCCGAGGTACTGGATGCGCTCTCCCACACTTCGCCGACATGCGTTTACACTGATCGAGCTACTGGTCGTCATCGCCATCATCGCCATCCTGATCGGGCTACTCCTGCCGGCCGTCCAGAAGGTCCGCGAGGCCGCGGCCCGCGCCAAGTGCTCCAACAACCTGAAGCAACACGCGATCGGCCTTCACGCGTACCACGACGCGAACAGCCAGTTGCCGCCCGGCGCTCAGGAAGACGTGTACCCCGTACCGAACCCGCCCGGCAACACGGCGTTCATCCGGGGCACCAGCTGGATGGTGTTCAACCTCCCCTACATGGAGCAGAACGCGCTCTACACCCGGTACAACTTCGCCCTCGCGTACAACGACCCGGTGAACGCCGCGGTCGGGGCGAACGTCGTCCCGGCGCACTACTGCCCGTCCGGCCCGCCGCCGACGCAGTTCCTCGACCCGAACGCGAACCTCACCACGAACCCGTCCACCCACTACTACGGCGTCATGGGTCCGGCCGGGGCCTCGAACCCGACCGCCAACGTGGTGGCCGGAACGACCTACAACTACACCGTCGGAAACGTCGGCGGCAACGGGGCGTGGTCGGCCCACGGCATGCTGAGTCAGGTCCGGCAGAGCGCCGGCAGCGTCAGCACGAACCGGATCGTCCGGCTCACGGACGTGAGGGACGGCACCTCGAACACACTCATGGTCGGAGAGATCTCGGTCATCCCGCTGAATAACGTGAACCAGTACCGCACCTGGATCCGCGGGAACAACGGCGGGGCGGGGGCCGCGAAGTGCGTCTCCTTCCCGCCCAACTCGACGACGTACAACGGGAGCAACAACTTCAACGAACTCAGCTTCGGCAGCAACCACACCGGCGGGTGCAACGTCGCCCTCGGCGACGGCAGCGTTCGGTTCTTGCGGAACTCGATCGACCTAGCCATCTACAAGGCGTCCGCCAGCATTAACTCCGGCGAGGTCGCCACGCTCGACCAGTGACCCGCCCCTTCGGACCACGCCCGGTCCCGACCGGGCGTGGTCCCTCGTTCCCATCCCTCCCACTCCGGCCCTACCGGGGAGCAACTGCATGACCACGGTCGTCCGCACACGAGTCTTTCCCCGCCTCCCCGCGCTGGCCCTGGCCGTGCTCGCCGTCGGCTGCGGCGACGGGAAGGGATACCGCCTCCAGGGCAAAGTCACGTTCAAGGGGCAATCGGTCGCGGCCGGCAAAATCTACTTCAGCCCCGACGGGTCGAAGGGGAATACCGGCGCGTCCGGGTTCGCCGACATTAAGGACGGCGTGTACGACACGTCCGCGTCCGGCGGCCGCGGCTTCGGCGGCGGCCCCGCCATCGTTGCCATTGAGGGGTACGACCCGAACGCCACGGGCGGCAAGGACAAGGGCGACACGTCCGGCGAGGTCACCATCAAGGCGCTGTTCCCCCGCTACGAATTCACCGTGGACTTGGCGAAGGAGAGCCAGACGAAGGACTTCGAGGTGCCCGCCGAGGCCGCCACCCGGCAGCCGAACAAGAAGGAGACCGGCGCCGTCGTACCGTAACCGATCCAGCACCTTGACCGGCCCGGCGGCGCGGGTATGATGTAATCGGACAAACGTGTCCGATTTTGCCCCGCCGCCGGAACCCGCCTCGTGAACACCTCCCACCTCCTCGCCGCCGCTGCCGCCGTGGTGTTGCTCGTCACTCCGGCCGCCGCGACCGACCTGAACCAACCGCCGATCAACTACGAGACGGCCACGCCGGACAACGTCGTCACGCGCGTGCAAAAAGACGTCGCCGCCGGCCGCGTCGCGCTCACCCGCGACGACGAACAGGGGTACCTCCGCTCGGTGCTGAAGGCACTCGGCGTGCCCGAGTCGTCGCAGCTGTTCGTGTTCTCGCGGACCAGCCTGCAGCGCTCGCGCATCGGGCCGCGCACCCCGCGGGCGCTCTACTTCAACGACGACGTCTACGTCGGCTACTGCCAGCGGGGCGACGTGCTCGAGGTGTCCGTCGCCGACCCGGTGCTCGGCACCAGTTTCTACACGCTGGACCAGGAACCGGCCGACCGGCCGCGGTTCACGCGGCACACCGAACAGTGCCTGATCTGCCACGCCTCGTCCGCCAACCGCGGGTTCCCCGGCCACCTGCTGCGGTCCGTCCACCCCGACCGCACCGGCGAGCCGATGCTCGGCTCCGGCAGCTACCGCACCGACGACACGAGCCCGTTCGACCAGCGGTGGGGCGGGTGGTACGTCACCGGCCGGCACCCGTTCGAGCACCTCGGCAACCGCACCCACCGCGGCCGGTACGACGACGAGCGCGAGGAGCCGGCGAGCCAGAACGTCACCGACCTGCGGCGGTTCTTCACGACCGGCGCCTACCCGACGCCGCACAGCGACGTGGTGGCCCTGATGGTGCTCGGCCACCAGGCCGCCGTCCACAACCGCATCGCGCGGGCGACGCTGGAGACGCGGGCGGCACTGTACTACCAGGACGAACTGAACCGCGCCCTCAAGGAGCCGCCGGGCACGCGCTACGACTCCGTGAAGGGCCGGATCGCGTCGGCCGGCGACGACCTCGTGAAGGCCCTGTTGTTCAGCGGCGAGGCGAAACTGACCGGCCCGGTGGAGGGCACGACCACGTTCGCCCGCGACTTCGCCGCCCGCGGCCCGTTCGACGCGGCCGGCCGGTCGCTCCGGCAGTTCGACCTGAAGACGCGACTGTTCCGCCACCCGTGCAGCTACCTGATCTACACCGAGTCGTTCGACCGGATGCCGGACCCGGTGCGCGAGTTCGTGCTGAAAAAGCTGTACGACGTGCTCACCGGGGCGAACCAGGAGCCGGCGTTCGCGCACCTGTCGGCGGCGGACCGGGCCGCGGTGATCGGCATCCTCCGGGCGACGAAGCCGAACCTGCCCGCGTACTGGTGCACCGGGCTATAACACCCGCACCCCTCCGCCCGGGTGCCCGCCGTGCGCCTGCTGTTCGTCCGCTCCGTCGTCGCGGCCGGCCTCGCCGCGGGGCTGCTGTTGTCGCCGAACCTGTGGCAGACGGCCCGCGCCTACCCCACCGTCCCCGTATGGGACACACTTCCCGACATCCCTCCCGCCGGCGGGCGCGTCGCCTTCGGCGCGCTGCTCGCGCTCCTGGCACTCGTCGTCGCGCTGCCGCAGCGGCGCTGGCCGGTGCTGGCGTTCGTCGCGGTCGCCGGGCTCTGGAGCCTGTGGGACCAGACGCGCTGGCAGCCGTGGTTCCTGCAGTACCTTGCGTTCCTGCTGGCCGTCGGTGTCGCGCGCGACGGCGCGCTCGACGCCTGCCGCCTCGTGCTGGCCGCGACGTACTTCTGGAGCGGCGTCCAGAAGTTGAACGTGTCGTTCGTTACCGACATCTACCCGTGGATGATCGCGCCCGTACAGCGGCATCTGCCGGAGGGGGTGGCCGCCTGGCTGGAAGGGCAGGGGTATCTCGTCGCGGCCGGGGAGTGTGGCCTCGGCGTGCTGCTGCTCGCGCCGCGGTTGCGGCCCGTGGCCGTGCCGCTGGTCACCGTCATGCACCTGGGGCTGTTGTTCTGCCTGGGGCCGGCCGGGCACAACTGGAACTCCGTCGTCTGGCCGTGGAACGCCGCCCTGGCTGCGCTCGTCGTCGTGTTGTTCGCGCGGACGCCGGACGTGCCGGCGCGGCGAATCCTGTGGCCGGCGTCGTGCGTCGGCCGCGGGCTACTCGTGCTGTTCGGGGTGATGCCGGCGCTCAGTTTCGTCGGCTGGTGGGACGCGTACCCGGCGATGTCGCTGTACTCGGGGACGACCCCGTGGGCGCGGATCACGCTCGACGAGACGGCGGGCGAGGCGCTGCCGGCCGACGTGCGGGCGCGGTTCGTGACCGACGGCGAACTCGACCTGCAAGCCTGGGCGATCGACGAACTGAACGTACCCGGCTACCCGGCACGGCGGGTCTTCCGCGGTCTCGCCCGGCGGCTCGGCGGCCCGAACCACGTACGGCTCGTGACCTACGACCGGCCCGACTGGCGGACCGGCGTGCGCCCCGAGATCGAGGAGGAGTTGGCGCGCCGGCCGTGGACAGACGAGTAGCCAGTACGTCGTCGCGGCTACGCCGACGAGGTTCAGTCCATGGTGGACGCCGCGGCGGTGATCCGTCCGTACCGACCGTCCTCCGGCGGCGGGCGGCTCACCCCGGTCACGTCACTGCCGCACCTCGGTCCCCGATACGACCAACAGCCGCGACCGCGCCCCGGGGCCGAGCGGCACCTCGCGCTCCGACTCGAACGTCTTCCCGTTCGCGGTCCACCGGCCGCGCACGCGAAAGGTGACCGTTTCGCCACGCTTCAGGTCGCGCGACGTGAACGTCCACGTCGTGTCGGCGTCACCCGGCACCTCGACGCCGTCCAGCCACACCTTCGCCGGCGCGGGGTACTCGAGCACCAGTGTAGCCGGCAGGATCCCGCTCACCAGCGCCGCCCCGGACGGCTCGGCCGGCGCGACCGGCACGACCGTCGGTCCGCCACTGATCACGATCGGAGGCGGGGTCGTGAAGTACGGCGTGTACGGGTATCCGCCCCCGTAGTAGACGCCGCCGTACCCGTAGCCGTAGCCGCTCCGGAAGCCGCCGCCGATGCCGTAAGGCGTTCCAACCCCCACGCCCAACCCGAAGCCCGTCGACCGCGGCGGCGGGGGCGCTTGAATCATCCGGAACCCGCCGCCGGCGGGCGGGCCGAGGTTGCCGCGCATCGCAGGACCACCTTGGTAGCCCGGACCCGGACTGAGCCCGCCGCGGAACTGAGCGGCGACGGGCGTCGTGGTGGCGATGAGAGCCAGCGAGCCGAAAAACAGGATGCGCATGGGACGGCCCCGAGGAGCGGGGGTGCGGCCCAGTCCGTGGGAACAGCGCTACCCGCAGTGGGAAGGCCGCTTCCCTTGCGACCCGGGGACGCTCAGTTGCCGCTGAAGCGAGGCGCCGCCACGCGACTGCGGCCGAGCGGGTTCGACAGAAACTTCCGGTGGCACGGCACGCACAGGTCGAAGGCGCGCTTGCGGGTCGTCGTCGGCACGTCCTCGCCCGCGTCCTCGGCCTCCTGCAGGAGTTGGGCCACCTCCTCCACCACGTCCGTCTCGGCGAAGTCGTCGGCCGCGTCGGCTTCGTCCGGGGCGGGGTAGCTCTCCAACTTCAGGACCATCCGGGGGCCGGTCGCGGCGGTGATGCCCTTGCCGCACAGGTCGCAGGAGAAGTGGCGCATGGTGGTCGTGATCCTCGGCGATCCCAGTCCGCGGGCGCGAAACCCGCTCCATCCATTCGTCGCCGTTTGTGGCCGGCCTGTCAAGCGGAAACCCGCTTCCCGCGGCACGACCCGCACCGCCCGAACCGGTCGAGGAATCATCCCGCGGCGGTCTGGGTAGTTTGGCACGGGGCATGCACTGGGTTGGTTGTCAGCGACCACGACCCGGCGGCGATCGAACAGGACCGGACCTGCGGCGTTGACGCGCATCCGACCGACTTCCCCCCGACGACCCGGGAACGCCCCCGGGTCGGCCACACCCCCGAGCCTTTCAACCCGACTTGTCACGAACGGCCGGCGGCTCTGAGGAGCCAGCCGGCCCGTCTCTTTTCGGGGCCGAGGGCCGGTTGTCGGGGTCACAGCGGTCACGCAGTCCGACCGCCGCCGTCGGGTTCGGTCGTGCCGAAGAGTCCGACGGCACGGCCGACCGGCGCCGGTCCCAACCTCCCAACTACCACCTCCGGCCCGCGACTCACACCCGCCACAACCGCCCCCGGCGGCACCCCCGCGCCAACGCGAAAGCCGGTCGCGCCGATCCGCCCGGATGCGGCGTCGCCGCGTCATCCGCCGGGAAGTGGGGTTCCGATAGGAGAGCCGAACGGACCACCGGCCCGGGCGCATCCGCCGCCCGCGCCTCCCGCAGGACGCGGGGGCGGCCGCCGGTCCGCAGGAGGCAGTACCGATGACTCTCAGCCGATGGGGCCGGGCCGTCGCCCTCGGCGGCCTGCTCGTGGGCCTCGCCGCCGCCCGCGCGGCCGACCCGCCGAGCACCCTACCCGACATCCCGAAGGCGTCCGCGGTTCCGGTCGCCCCGCCCGCCGCGACAACCGAAACCGTCCGCCCGGCCACCCGGCCGGTTCAGGAGACCGTGTACCGCAAGGTCACCGAGCAAGTGACGCGGCCGGTCGAGATGGTGGTGATGAAGGAGGTCCGCGAGACCGTCACCCGCAAGGTGCCCGAGACGGTGAACACGACCGTCACCGAGACGGTGATGAAGCCGGTGACGGAAACCGTGCTGCGCGAGGTCCGCACCACGCACTGCAAGACCGTCGAGGAGACGCACTACCGCGAGTGCCCCGTCACGGTGTGCCGCACCACGACCGAGCCGTTCTGCAAGACCGAGTACTTCCAGGTGTGCAAGCCGGTCTGCGAGACGACCCTGAAGGACTGCGCGACGACGACGCAGTGCCCCGTCCGCGAGACGCACTACAAGGACTGCGTGCAGGTGGTGTGCAAGCAGGTGCCCGAGACGTGCTACCGCGAGGTCCGCAAGACGACCTGCCAGGACGTGTGCGAGCAGGTCACGAAGACGGTGTGCAAGACGGTCTGCGAGCCGGTCGCCGGCACCCGCGCCGTCTGCAAATCGGTGCCCGAGACCGTGTGCGAGTCGGTCGTGGTGAAGGGGAAGCTGCGGCGCCAGACGGTGCCCGTGTACGAGTGCGCGTTCGACCCCTGCGCGTGCGGCACCGTGCAGAAGCAGACCGGCACGAAGACGGTGTGGGTCCGCGACTGCGACCGCGTCGAGACGCGGCAGGTGACGCGCCACCGCACCGTCGTCGAGCAGGTGCCGGTGACCACGTACCAGCGCCGCACCGTGGCCGAGAAGGTGACCGAGACCGTCCACAAGAAGGTGCCGGTGACGACGGTCGAGAAGGTGCCGGTGACGGTCCTGCGGACGGTGCGCGAGGAGGTGACGGTGAAGGTGCCCCACACCGTCACGAAGATGGTGCCCGTCACCGAGGTGAAGAAGGTGCCCGAGACGGTCCGCCGGAACGCGCTCGGCGCCTACGCCGACGCCGCCGCGCTGGCCGGCGACGCGGCCGCCGCGGCGAAGGGCGGGGCCAAGGTGGTCGGCGGCGGCGACGCCGCCCTCGCCCCCGGGGCCGCCACCCACGACACCGACGGCCCCGGCCGCGTGTTCGTCGAGGGCGCCCGCGTCGCCAAGACGGTGACGTACCACGTCACCCGAGTTCACCCGGTCACCGAGGTGCGCCGGGTGCCGTACACCGTGACACGCCAGGTGCCCGTCGAGGAGGTGAAGCACGTCCCCACGAAGGTCACCCGGCTGGTGCCCACCGAAGTGACGAAGTGCGTCCCGGTGACGACGTGCAAGACGGTGACGGAGGAGGTGGTGCGCCGCGTCCCCGAGCGGGTCACGGTGATGAAGACGGAGTGCGTGACGAAGTGCGTGCCGGTGGTGGTGACGCGCGACGTGCCGTGCGAGGTGCGGGTGCCGTGCGGCCCGGTCTGCGGCTCGGCGACCGCGTGCGGCCCGTGCGCGACGAAGGCGGCTGCCTGCGGGTGCGCCCCGTGCGCGTGCTCGGTCGGCTGCGGCATGCGGTGCGTGCTGGGCGACTCCAACAGCAACGGCACCCTGCGGGACTTCTTCAGGCGGGTGTGCGGCCAGCGGTTGGCGTGCGACCCGTGCCCGCCGCCGGCGTGCCCGAGCCCGTGCAAGTAGTCGTTCGGGCGGTGGCGCGAGCCGAACGGGGCGCGCGCCACCGCCTAACTCTCCGCCCGCAGTTCCGGGAACACGTCCGCCGACAGTTGGGCCGCGGCGAGCGTGTCGTGCAGGCGGCGCTTCGCCTGGAACTTCAGATTCGCCACCTGCTGTTCGGTGACCCCCACGCGGGCCGCCACGTCCTTGTTCGCCCACCCCTTTACCAGCAGCAACTCCAGCGTCATCACGCTCACGAACTCGCCCTTCGCCAGCCACTCGCGCACCAGCAGCGTCAGCGCCCGGCCGAGCGCCTCCTCCTCACTGTCGCGGCGCTCGGCGCTGCGGGCCAGGCTGCTCGCCGGCCGCTGCCGCTCGTCCGCGGCGCGGTCCATGCCTTCCTCCTCGGCGTCGCCGCCGGGCTGCACCGGCCGCCGGCCGACGCGCCGCAAGTGGTCCGTCACCTTGTGCGCGGCGATGGTGAACAGCCACGTCTGGAGGTCGCGGCGGTCGTCGAAGTTGGCGAGGCTGTTGCCGAGGCCGACGAACGTTTCCTGCACCACGTCGTCGACCGCGGCCTGGTCCTTGAGCCGCCGCCGCACGTACGCCGCGAGCCGCCCGCGGTAGCGCGTGAACAGCTCGTTCCACGCCTCCTCGTAGGCGCGGCTCTTGCGCGGGTTCTCCTTCACCCGCTGAACCAACAGGCGGTCGGACTCGGTGGTCATCGGGCGGCCCGGGGTGCGGGGTGGGTGCGGCGGCGGTACAGGAGCCAGCCGACGCACAGGAGTGTGATCGCGGCCCACAGGGCGGCGAACTGGTAGCCGCGGGTGGGGTCGGCGGCCGCCACGACGGCGTCGGGGGCGACGACGCGGGCGGTCTCGCGGAAGGTCGCGGCGCGGTCGGGGCCGTCGGCCTCGCGGGCGGCGCGGAGCAGGTCGGGGCCGGCGGCGGCGGCCTCGGGGCCGAGCGCCCCGAGCGCCCACGCCGCCTCGGCGCGCCGGTCCGGGACCGGGTCCGACAGCGCCGCCGCGAGCGCGGCGACGGCCTCGGGCGTGACGGGGCGAATCTTCCCGAGAGCCGCGGCGGCGTGCGTCTTGGCCCCGGCGTTCCCGGTGGCGAGCACGCGGGCGGCGGCCGGCACCGCGGGCGGGCCGATCTCCGCCAGCACGGCCGCGACCCCGGCGCCTTCGTCGGTGCCCCCACTGACAAGGAGTTGGTCCGCCAGCCAGTCCGGGTCCGGCGGGCTCACCCGGCACAGGGCGTGGACGATGCGCGGCCGGTCAGGGCTTACGAGGTCGGTGCGGCGGAGCGCAGCAGCCAGCGCCGGCCCTGCCGCAGCAGCCCGCCGGCCGAGCGGGGCCAGGGCGGCTGCCGCTGACCCCGCGTGCGGCGTACCGAGTGACTCGGTGAGCACGGCGATCGTCGCGTCCGGGTCACCGACGGCCGCGAGCGTCCGGGCCGCGACGAACCGCATCCACGAGTCCTTCGCCTCGTGCATCACCCGCGCGACTGCCGGGGCTGCTGCTGCTGCTGCCCGGCCGTGGGGCGCCAGGTCGTCGAGCGGAGCCCAGGCCTCGTTCCCGACGCCCGCCAGTTCCAGTTCACGAATCAGGTCGGGGATCAACGCCGGGTCCACGCGGCGGCGTGTGAGGGCGGCGACACGACGTGCGACGGGGTTCGGGTCGGCCGACGCCATCGCGGCCAGCAGCGGGACCGCCTCCGGCGCCGGCGGCCCGATCTGGAAGAGGACGTGCGCCAGCAACGCCCGGAATCGGCCCGCCGCGGGTGTCGGGTCCGCGGCCGACTCTCGGAGCCCCTTGCACACGCCGGGGAGTGCGACCGCACCCATCTCGACGAGAATGGCGTCCGGCTCGAACGACCGGTCCGGCGGCAGGATGACGATCGGCGCCCCGACCGGGAAGTCGGCCGGCGGCGGCGGGCCGACCAGCGGCGGTTCCGGGGGCGGCGGCGGTTCGGGCTCGGCCTGCTTGCGGCACGCGGCGACGAGCAGCGGCACAGCCGCGGCCGCGGCCGGCTGGTCGGGGCGGAGGCGCGCGCGGGCCTGGTTGCGGATCGCGGCGTTCGGGTGATCGAGGAGCGCGATCAACTCTGCGGCCGCACCCGGAAACGGCCGGTGCGAGGCGGCCAGCCGGCCGGCCGGGTCGTTCCGCGTGCCGAACGCCAATCGGTCCAACGCCGGCTCGGCGGCCGGTCCCATCCGGGTGAGGGCGTAGACCGCGAGCCAGCGGGTTTCGCCGTCCGCTTCGTGGTCCAGCAGCGCGGTCAGAGCGGGAATCGCGTCGGCCCGTGCCCCGCCCTGCTCGGCGAGCGCGCGGGCCGCGGCGCGGCGGAGGTGCGGGTCATCGCTCGCCAGCGCGGCGGCGGGGTCGGGGCGGTCGGCGAGGCCGAACAACACGTCGGGGTAGGCGAGGTATGAAGCGACCGCGCCGGCCGAGAACATGGCCAGCACGGGAAGCACGGTGAAGAGCCGCCGCCGCGCCATCGGTGCCCCCGGGCGTGAGGGTCAGGCGAACACGTACGCCACAACCGCCCCGCCGGCCAGGGCCGCACCGACGAACGCCAGCCAGCTCGTGAGATACCCCTGCGACCACGCGTCCACGCGCAGGAACACGAACCCGACCGAGGCGGCCGCGGCCAGCAGCCCGAACAGTTTCAGGCCCCCCGCCACGCGCTCGCGGCCGCGGATCTCGCGGACCTGCTCCGCCGTCGCCTCCAGCGTGTACTCGACGTACACCCGGTCGGACGCGTACCCGACGCGGGCCAGGGCGGCCTTCTCGGCCTCCGTCGGCGGGCGGACGAGGCGCGTGTCGCGGCGGAGGAACTCGGCCTTCACTGCCGCCGGGCTCGGCGTGTAGTCCAGCGGCGGGTCGAGCTTGGCGAACGCCTCCCGGACGCGCGTCGCGGCGGCCTGGAGCGTCGCCTCCTCGGCCTCGGCCTCGGTCGGCAGCGGCAACTCGCTCGTCACCCGCTCCCGGACCAGCACCGACCCGGTCGGGGGCGGCACCGGCTTCACCTCCAGCTCGACGCGGACGACTTGCTCCGGCGGCGGCGGCGGTGTGGGGGCGGCCGGCGGGGTCGGTGCCGGGGGTGGCGTCGGGACCGGCGTCGGGACCGGCGTGGACACGCGCTGCTCCGGGTGCAGCAAGACCTCGATGCCGGCCTTCACCCGCGACGCCAGGGTCTTCTTCTCCAACTCCGGGTGTGCGGCGACCTCGGCCGTGGCCGCCCCGACCGCGGCGGCGACGGCCAGGTTCTCGGCCAGCTTGCGATTCTCCTGCGCCTTCGGCGTGCGCGCCCCGCCCTCGGACGGACTACGCGGTCCGCCGCAGCCGGTCGCGATCACCCCTGCCAGGACCAGGGCGAAGGCGCGCCAACGACCAACGACCGATGACCCCCTAACGGCCGAGGCGGTCGGGCGAATCGCGGTCGGAGTGGGACTCGGCTTGGTCATCGGTGGGTCATGGGTTAGTGGTCATGGCCGAGAGCAGCGGACTACGCGTACTGCCGGTTCCGCCGCGGCGCCGGACCCCGCACCACCTGCGGCCGCGGCGGGGGTGGCGGCGGCGCCTGCCACGGGCTCACCACCTGCACCGCCACCGCCGCGATCACCAGCGGGAACACGCTCAGCATCGCCGACGAGTAGCCCCACGGCCACAGGAACAGGAGCACCCCGCCGGCCATCCCCGTCAGCACCACACGGCTGAACTTGAACCGCTCCTTGCGCTGGCGGTTGGTCATGCCCCACCACGGGCACGCGGCCACCGCGAGGCCGTAGTACAGGGCGTACCGCGTCGCCGTGCTGAACAACTCCGGGCTCACCCGCGCCCACGTCCCGAGCGTCAGGTCGCGGCCCGACTCGGCCGCCGGGCCGCCGCGCGGCGCCGACCAGCCGTCGAGCCAGAAGGCGAACCCGCCGAGTGCGAGCCCGACCAGGAGCATCTGGAACTTCCGGCCCCAACCGGACGCCTTGTCCTTCGGCGTGCGGGCGACGGCCAGCGCGCCCCAGCTCAGCGCCGTGGACAGCAGGATCATCCGCCCCAGGAGCGACCACGGCTGCGGCGTGCCGAACAGCACGAACGGGGCGGTACAGAGGCCCGCCACGACCGGGGCCAGGGCGAACGCCCCGAGCCGCTGCGTCAGCCACGTCCGCACGCCGACCGGGATCGGGCCGGACGCGAACCGCCGCGTCGGCGGCGCCGCCACGGGCGCGAGGCGCGCGTCGGGGAGCGGCCCGGCCGGCGCCGGGGGCACCGGCACGGCGGTCGTCTTCAACAGGCCCACGGGCACGGCCTTCGCCACGGGGTCGCTTCCGACCTCCTCGACCGCCCGCACGAACTCGCGCATCGTGGGGAAGCGGACGGCCGGGTCCTTCTCCAGCGCCCGGCCGACGACCGCACGGTACGCCGCCGGCACCTTCGCCAGGTCGGGCGTGTCCGTGAGGTGCTTGACCAGCACCTCCATCGGCGTCTGCCCCTCGAACGGCGGCAGGCCGGTGAGCATCTCGTACAGCATCACGCCGCAGGCGTAGATGTCGATCGACTGCGTGTAGTTGCCGCTCTTGATCTCCGGGGCCATGTAGTGCGGCGTGCCGACGCCCTGCGTCAGCTCGCCGCCCTGGCTCAGGCTGATCCGCCGCGACAGGCCGTAGTCGCCGATCTTCAGGTGGCCGTTCTCGACGAAGATGTTCGCCGGCTTCAGGTCGCGGTGGACGACGCCCTGCTCGTGGAGGTAGGCGACGCCGCGGCCGATGGCGGCGAACCACTCGCGGACCAGGTCACTCGGCAGGCCGGTGGGGTAGCGGTTGATCCACTGCGCGAGCGACTCGCCGAACACGTACTCCATGACGACCCACTTCGCGCCCCGGTCGTCGGTGCGGAGGTCGTAGAGGTGGACGAGGTTGGCGTGTTTGAGGTTGAGGCAGTGGGCGATGCCGCGGAGCTCGGCGTCCTGGTGGCGGTGGAGGAGCTTGAGCGCGACTTCCTTCCCGGCGTCGGACACGGCGAAGTACACCTCGCCGAAGCCGCCCTGGCCGACGCCGCGCTTGATGGTGAACCCGTCCAGCGGGCGCTGTCCGGATCGGTGGGTGAACTTCATCGCCGCGCGGCCCCCGTGCGGAACCGGTCCACCGGTTCTTAATCAGGAGGTTCGCCGCCCGGGGCGGAATATTGGGCGCCGCGGGCGGGTTGGGAGGAAGTATACCAGAACGCCACCCCGGGCGGTGCTACAACGCTGATTTGTGTACTTGACTCAATTCGTGCCGCGACCCCCCGGGGGGGTACGCGGCACACAATGCACCCCGTCCGAATGACGGGGGGCCGCCCCTCTCATTTTCGCTTCACCTCCGCGGGGCTAAAACCGCCTTATCCCCTCCCGGCCCCAAGTGTTCGCGCCATGACACGCACCACGCTCGCTTCCGCGGCGCTGCTCGCCGCCGTCGTCGCCGCCTTTGCGGCCGACCCGCTCCCCGTCGCCCCGCCCCCGCGGCCCGGGGTGGATCTCACCGGCTACCGCACCCTCGCCGACGCCGTGAAGGCCGATCCCAAATTGTTCGCCGCCACCGTGCCCGCCGCCCCGACCGCCGCCGGCTACCTCGGCCTGCTCGTCGTCGGCAAGGACGGCCAGGCCGTCGTCGAGGCGGTCGAGCCGGACTCGCCGGCCGAAGCCGCCGGGCTGAAAGAGGGCGACGTCGTCGCCGCCATCGACGGCACCCGCTACACGTCGCCGGCCGCGGTACAGGACGCGCTCCGGTCTCGCCTGGCCGGTGAGACGGTGAAGGTGGCCGTGGACCGCGGCGGCAAGTCGCTCCAGGTGGCCGCCACGTTGAAGGCCACGACCCGCCCGCTGGCCGCCGCCGGCCGGGCGGTGCTCGGTATTCAGCTGGGCTCGGCGAAGGGGCCGGGCGTGAAGCTGACCGACGTGACGCCCGGCGGTCCCGCGGCCGTGGCCGGCCTGAAGGCCGGCGACGTGATCGTGAAGCTCGACGGCAAGGACGTGGACGGCGACACCTCGTTCCGCGACCTGATGGCCGACCGCCGGCCCGGCGACCGCGTCAACGTGCTGGCCGAGCGCGACGGCAAACGGGTGGAGGCCCAGCCGACGCTCGCCGCCGAAGGAGTGATTCAACCCGGCCCCGGGGGGAAGGGGGGGTGGGACGACCGCATCCCGTCGGCGTGGAAGAAGGGCACCTACCGCCTGGCCATCGTCGGCGTCGAGTACCCCGACGTGAAGCACAACCCGGCGATCACCGACGCCGATTGGGAAGCGTCGATGTTTAGCCTGGGGACGTACACCGACCGCAACGCCACCGGCGAGAAGGTGTACGGGAGTATGCACGACTACTACAAGGAAATCAGCTACGGCAAGCTCCACCTGGAAGGGAAGTTCCTCGGCTGGATGCAGATGTCGAAGAAGCGGTCGGAGTACACGTCCGGCGTCGGGGCCGGGATCGAGCAGCGCGAGAAGCTGGCCCTGCTGACCGAGTCGCTGACCAAGCTGACCGACAAGAAGAAGGACGCCCTCGACGGCTTCGACGGCATGTTCTTCATCTACGCCGGCGGGCGGGTGCCGAACGTGGCCCGGTCGACGATCTACTGGCCGCACCGGGCGAACGTGACGTTCGGCGGGAAGCGGTGGCCGTACTTCATCGTGGACGAGGGCGGCTCGAAGATGCGGAACATCAGCGTGTTCTGCCACGAGTTCGGCCACATGCTCGGCCTCCCGGACCTGTACGCCCGGCCCGAACTCCCCGGCTCGGAGGGCGTGGGCGTGTGGTGCGCGATGTCGAACCAGGTGGACACGGGGAAGCCGCAGCACTTCTCGGCGTGGTGCCGCGAGCAGCTCGGGTGGGTGAAGCCGACGCTGATTGACCCGCGGGTCAAGCAGAAGCTGGTGCTGGGGCCGATTGAGGACGACCCCACGCAGTGCGTGAAGGTGGCGGTGCGGGCCGACGGCAGCGAGTACTTTCTCCTGGAGAACCGCCAGAAGAAGGGGTTCGACGAGTCGCTGCCGGCGAGCGGGCTGCTGGTGTGGCGGGTGGTGAACGGCCGGCCGATCCTGGAGGAGTCGCACGGCGTGGAGGGCGCGAGCGGGCCGCGGGTGTACCTGGGCTCGGTGCCGTACCCGAGCCAGTCGAACACGGCGTTCACGCCGTACACGGTGCCGAGCAGCCGCAGCCAACTCGGCGGCGGCCTGCCGGTCCACGTAACGAACATCCGCCGCCTGCCGGACGGGCGGATCACGTTCCACATCGGGTACGAGTACCAGTGATTTTTCCGCCGCTCGCGGCGGTGCAATCCGATCTACCGGAGCCCGCAGGATGAGCGACCGCCCGTTGTTTGAACGCCGACTCGACGACTTACTCCCCGCATGCGACGGCCGCGGCGGCGCGCCCGGTTCGACGCACCGGGCCGACCACCACGGCAGGTTGCCGGTCGATCAACTGGCCGCGATCGGCTGGGCGCAACGGCGGCTCATTCGAGTTTTCTTGATCGATTCCAGTCTCGCGGTTGCGCTCTTCGCCCGACAGGGCACGCAATCCGAGTCGGCCCGATCGACCGACGACAGCGTGTTCGTCGTCCTCGCCGCGGTCGCCGCGGTTGGTGCGGTTGCCTGGGTGGTCGCGGCGTTTGACCTCGCACGCCGCCTGTTCGGGACGGCCGTCGCGCTGCTTATCGTGGTCGGTCAGTTGGTTCCCATCGGGTGCCCGATCTCGTTTTTCGCGCTGGACAAGATTGCAAGCGCGGCCCTGAGCGAGCAGGGTATTCGGGTGGGGCTGTGGGGGGTGCACCGTGATACGCTGCTGAACTTTCGGCTCGGTCCGGGCGGTAGGTGGGCACTCTGTAACAACGTGCCGCCGGCGGCGTAGCCAGACGTGGGGCCGGCTTCCGGCCGGCCGGGCAGCTATGATGACGCCGTCGCCCCCGGAGAGCCGCAATGCCGATGTTGACGGTCGAAGGAACTGCCCCTGTGGATGTGCCGGCCGGCAAGCGGCTGGTACTGGCGCTCACCGACGAGGCTGGTGCCGACCAGCTACACGCCTGTGGTGGTAACGCACGATGCACGACATGCAAGGTCGAGTTCGTGGCTGGTGAGCCGGAGCGGATGACGGAGGCGGAGAAGTCGGTGCTGGCGGCGAAGGGGCTGACCGGCGTGCGGCTGAGCTGCCAACTGACGTGCGATGCCGACATGACGGTGCGGGTGATCTCGCGGCTGGCCGGCAGCGGCCGCGCTGACACCGGCAAGCGCCCGACGGACGACATCGCCCCGCCGCCGGCATGGACGACGAAGTAACGGCTACCGCACCCACGTGGCTCCGGCGCCAGTGACGACGACCATCGCGTTGCCGGCGAGGTGCGTCGTCACCCCCGGGCCGCGGGCGGCGAGCGTGAACCGCTTCAACAACTCGCCCGTCTCGGGGTCGAACAGCAGCACCGGCACCGCGCGCTCGCCCCACGTCTCGGCCAGCGTTTCCGTCAGCAGTGGCAACCGCCACGCCGTCGGCACGCGAGCAAACGACCGCACTACGCGCGCCCACACGTCCGCCACCGGTTCGGCGGGGATCGCCTCCGTGGGATAGGCCAGCACCACGTCCCGGCCGACGCGCACGCGCCAGCCGGCGGCACCGCGTAGCTTCGGCAGGTCGGCTGCCCACGCGGCCGAGCCGTCCTCCTTGTCGAACGCCCGCAGCCTCTCGCCGACCGGAACGTACACCCGTGACTCGTCCGCGTCGATCGCCGACAGGTCGATACGGCCCGCGTCGAGGAAGAGTGGTTCCTCCCAGGCCTGCGTGCCGTCGAGCGACGACAACCGCTCCAACTCGCAGCCGTGGTTGCGTCGGACGAGCACGAAGGCGTCGCCGCCGAGAGCCCGGACGCGCGGCGGCTCGCCGCTCAGGCTGGCGTCGCCGGTCGCAGCGTAGGTCCAGACCGTTTTGTCGAGCGACGGCCGGAACACCTGCACGAGCCCCGGCCCGTCTGAAAAGGCGATCCGGTCGCCCGTCAACCGTGCCGGCGGCGCCGCCCACGGCGCCCCGGCCGTGCGTTCGCCGTGGCCGGTGGGCACCGACCCGTCGAGCGACCGGCCGCCGCGGTCGCAGACGCACCCCGTCGCCACGTTCACGAACCACCGCCGGCCGTCGGACAGTTGCACCGCGGCGAGCGGCCCCGCGGCGTACAGATCCGGTCCGAACGCCGGCACGCCGGGAAACACCACCGGCTCGTACCGCGGCCGGCCGTGCCCGCCGAGCACCCACCCGACGCGCCGGCCGACGAGATCGAGGCCGACCAGATGGTGCTCGCCGACGCGGGCGAGGAGCCAGCCGCCCGCCAGCGTGAACGCAGACAGGTGCGGCGGCGGGCGGCGCTCGCCGGTGCGGAACGGCACGCGGCCGGGGCGGTCCGGGAGCGCGTCGGTGGCGGGTGGGCGAAAGACCCACTCGGGTTCGTCGCCGGCGCCGTACACCGCCACCGCGAACG
This sequence comes from Gemmataceae bacterium, assembly GCA_046350095.1. Taxonomy (GTDB): domain Bacteria; phylum Planctomycetota; class Planctomycetia; order Gemmatales; family Gemmataceae; genus Urbifossiella. The sequence continues at coordinate 1,737,770 of JAXMBA010000002.1, read as the reverse complement.
GTCCCGCGGCGACAAAGCCGGCGCCGAGGTCGGCGGCGTGAGTGAACAGGTCGGCCGCGGGCAACGGGCGCGGCGCGCCGCCGGCAAGCGGCAAGGCGGTGATCTGTTGCGGACTCGCGACAAAGGCGTGGGTGCCGGTCGCGCCCGGAACGGGGCAAAGCGGGAACGTCGCGGGCGGGAACGGCACCGTGCGGCGGACGCGAGCTTCGGCGCCGAGGGTGAACGGTTCGCCAGGGGCGGCTGGTTGAACCGCGGGCGGGGCGCGTGCCGGGGTGGCGCGGCCGGCGTGGCGGGCCAGCAGTTCGTGGAGCGTGACGAACTGCCCGTCGGCCGTCAGGAGCCACTCCGGCCGAACGAACGGGGTGAGGAGCGATCGCACGTCCACCGGAAGGTTCGCTTCTTCGGTCCCCGGCGGCGTCAGCAAGACGAGCCGAGCCGCGGCGCGTGCCCGCTCCGCGGCGGAGCCCTTCGCCGCTTCGAGCAGCAACTTCTCGGCGCCCGCACGGTCGCCGGCGGCGAGCCGGCGCTCGGCGCCGTCGAGGAGGGCGTCGAACCGAGGCGGCCCGGGCTCCGAGCGCGGCGGGGGCGTGCGGTCCTCGGCGACGTAACCCATCACCTCCGTCGCAGTCACGACCACGAGCACGCCGTCGGCGTACGCCAGATTCCCGACCGGCCCCCCCGGGCCGAGCGGCGACGGCAGCGGGGGCGCCAGCGGGTAGCCGGTTGCCGAATTCAGTAGCGCCAGCCCGGCCGACCGCGTCGGCCAGAAGACGACGCCGTCGGCAACGAGGCCGCGGCCGAACGTTAACTGGCCGCCGCCGTCGTGCTGCGCCCAGCCCTCCGGCGGCCGGTGCGAGCCGTTGGCAGTGCTCAGCCCCCGCGCGCCGCGGAGCGGGCCGGTGACGGTCACCACGACGCGGCCGTCGGTGACGCCGAGAATTTGTGCCCCGTCGACGGGCGTGCTCTCCCACACCACGCGGCCGGTCTCGGCGTCGAGGGCGTACACGCGGTCGGCGTCGGCGGGGGCGACGAACACCCGCCCGCCGGCCGCGACCGCCGGCGCCGGGTCGGCCGACCGGTTGGAGTCGTTCGGTCGCTTCGCCGCCCGCGGGTAGGCGAAGCCCCACGCCCGCTTCCCGGTCGCCGCGTCCGCCGCGACCACCGCCCCGGCGTTCGTCGCCAGCACCACGTTCCGCCCGGCCCGCGTCACCAACTCCTGCCGCGGCCGGCCCTCGGCCCCCGTTGACAACGGGCTGTCACTCACCTCCGTCACCCACGCCGGGCGGGGGGTGTCGTCGGCGTCGGCCGGGTCGTAGCAGACCAGCGCGTGCGCCACCCGGCCGCCGTCGAACCGGGCGAACGCGGCGTACAGCCGGCCGTCGGCCGCCAGCGGGGCGCCCTCCCACACGGCCGGCCCGCGGGTCTCACCGGCCGCGGGCGGCGGCAGCCTCCACGCCTCCCGCAACGGCAGCGCGCTCGGCGCCGACCCTTCCGGCCGGGCGACCGCGGCGAGGGCAGCATCACCCACCTTACCCGCCTTCGCCTCGGGCGGCCGTATCGCCGGCGCGCCGACCCGATGGAACAGCCGGCCCGCGGCCGCCGACAGCGTACCGGCGGCGTCGGGGTCGAAGAACCTCCCCGCGCCGGCGTGGGTTTCGTCACCGGTCTTCAGGTCGAAGCTGCGAACCCGGTCTCCGTTCGGGACGTACACCGTGCCGCCGACGATGACCGGGTGCCGCATCGGTGTGCGGAGGCGGCCGGGGAGGAACGCCATGTTGGCGTCAACGAGCGGCTTGCGCCAGGTCGGCGTCGGCGGCCATCGGTACGGCACCGGCCCGGTCACGCGGCCGGCGCGGTCGGGACCGCCACCGAACGTCGACCAGGCGCCGGTCGCCGCGTCCGGGGCCAGTCTCGGCGGGCTGTCGAGCAGCGCCCGTAGCGTTGCGCTGTACGGCCCGGTTCGGCCCGCGAACGGCCCCGCCGCGTCCGCGTGTCGCGCCTCGAACGCCTTCAGTTCCTCGGCCGCGCGTTCGGATTCGTGCTCGAAGATGACCGCGAGTACCACCCGTGCTCGCAGCGCCGCCGGGTCCGCGGGCGGTGTCGGGTGCGCCAGATCGGCGCCACTGTCGGGTAGGAGCCGGCGCCACACCAGTTCCGCGGCGCGGAACTCGCCCCGCTCGAAGAGCAAATCGCCGAGCAGCCGCCCCCCGTCCTGTGCGGGCCGCGATACGAAGTATCGGTCGAGTAACTGCCAGAGCGGGAGCGGGTCGCGGTCGCGCGTGCCGGCGTCGAGTAGCAGCCTGGCCGGCGCGTCGACGCGATTCTGGTACGCCTTCAGGGCGTCGGCCGGGAGCCGGGCGAGGAGCCCGTGGGCCACCAGCCGGGCCGGGCGGAAGTGCTTGCCGTCCAAGCCGACCAGGTCGTCGCCAGCCTCGTCGAGCACACGCTGCAAGTCGTCGGCCGCGTCGGCGGACTTGCCCGCGAGGAGCTTCGCCTCGGCCTCCGCGAGCCGTTTGCGGGTCTGGGGCGAGTCGCCGCGGAGGACCGCCGGTTCGGGCGGCTGCTGCCCGCGCGCCACGGTCGCGGCGAGGAGCAGGGCGGCTACGGCGGCGGTGCGCGACATCCCGCTATTCTTGACGGCCCGGGCGGAAACACAAGAATACCTTTGGAAAAAAGTGGCTCCTGCCGGCCGTGGGTCGTCATGCGTCTTCCCTTGTTCGCGCTCGTTGCCGCCGCCGCCGGGTGTGAGCGAGTGGGCCTGCCGGCCGACCTTGGTCCCGTCGCCGGGTCGGTCGCGGCCCGCTACCTCGTCCGCTCCGACCTCATGCCCGTCGGCGACCTTGGCGCCCCGCCGCGCTGGAACAGCGCGGGCGCGCCGCCGCTCCGCGTCTTGAAGCTCGACGCCGCCGCGCCGGACGCCGAGTTCGTGGCCTAGCTGAAGCCGAAGCTTGGCAAGGCGATCCTCGACCCCGACAAGGATCTGACGCCGGAACTACGGAAGGAACTGGCCGCGTTCCTCGACGCCGCGTTCGGCACCCCCGCTGCTCCGGTCGTGCGGCCGGTGTCGGCGAAAGGTGCCGAAAAACTGAAGGTACACGAGGCCTTCACCGAAGGCCGCCCGCCGGGGAAGTCAGCCACTCAGACGACCGAGGAGGCGGTTTCCGAAGCGGCGGCGGCCGTGGAGCAACTCGGGCTGGCGGACGCGGCGCTCGCCCGCGGTGCGAGCCTGTACCGCCGCTGGTGCGCCGAGTGCCACGGGCCGAGCGGTGCCGGCGACGGCATCCACGCCGTTTCCGGCACCGCGATGCCGCGCGACTACCGCCGCGGCGTGTTCAAGTTCGTGACCGCGTTCCCGGCCGGCACCCCGCGGCGCGGCGAGCTCGGCAAGCCCCGCAAGGACGACCTCCGCCGCACCCTCCGCAACGGCCTCCCGGGCTCCATGATGCCGGCGTTCGCGCGGCTCACCACGGCCGAGATCGACGACCTGGCCGGGTACGTGATTCACCTCTGTGTCCGCGGCGAGGCCGAGTTCGACTGGATGGCACGGATGATCCAGCTGACGAAGAACCCGAACGAAGACGACCCCGACTACTCACGCGCCTTCGGCGAGCAGACGCTGGCCCTCCGCGTGCTGCTGACGCTCGGCAACTGGGACCGCGCGGAGGCGAATCGCATCCTGGTGCCGCCGGAGAACACGCCGCACAGCAGGACCGCCTGGCGTCCGCGGCGCGGGGCTTCCGCGTGTTTCAGGGCACGTGTGCGAGCTGCCACCAGGACTACGGGCGAGCCAAGCAGTTGAAGTTCGACGTGTGGGGCACGGTGGTGCAGCCGCGCAACCTGACGCTCGGGGTGTACCGCGGCGGCCGCCGCGGCGAAGACCTGTACGCCCGGGTCTACGCCGGCATCTACGCGTCCACGATGCCGGACTCGAAGGCGAAGGCGGGGGCGGTACAGGCGGACCAGCCCGACGCGATTTGGGACGCGGTTCACTTCCTGCAAGCGCTCGCCGACCCGCGCGAACGTATGCTGCTGGGGCAGTTCGACCCCGGCATCAAGATCGAGTAGATGAGACGCCCGGTTGCTTACGCCGCCCGGGGCGGAAGCCCCGGGCGGAGCAGGCGACGTCACGATCACCTGATTGCGTCGGAGCTTTACTTTGCGGCCGCCTTCTTCAACTCGAACGCGAACCCGTGCTTGCCGCTGAAGTCGGTCGGCTGCTTCTCCTTGTCCAGGCTGTACGCCAGCTTCAGCGTGTCGCCCTTCGCGGCGACCAGGCCGTACGCCGGGGTGCCCTTCGCGTCGGCGAACGGAGCCGGAGCCTTCAGGATGACCATCTCCACCTTCGCCGGACTGGCCTTCCCCTCGACCTTGTAGCCGATCACGAACTGCTCGTCTTCCTTGCCGAGGTAAATCGTCTTGGCGTCGATCTTGACCGGGGTCTCCTTCACCTTCTCGCCGAGCTTCTCGCCGTCCTTCACGCCGCCGACGATGGCGTAGGTGCCCTCGATCTTGGGGGCACTCTTCTCCTGGGCTGAAGCACCCAGCACCCCGCTGAACCCGACAATCCCGGCCACCAGCACCGCGTACAGCGTCTTCATCCGTGGCTCCGGTTCGCGTCTCGGCCGGGGCGGACCTGCTCCGCCCCGGCCGCGGCTGAGTGTACGTTCACCTCCCCGCGGGGCAACGGGATTCGCCACGGCCGGCGGCCGCGATAAAATGCCCTGACCTCCCCGGAGCCTGCCGATGCCGCGGTCCGCGCTGGCGCTCGCCGCCGCCCTTCTTGCCGCCACGCCGGCCGCGGCGCAGGAGCCCGACTTCAACCGCGACGTGCGGCCGATCCTCGCCGGCAAGTGCTTCAAGTGCCACGGCCCCGACGACAAGGCCCGCAAGGCCGACCTTCGCCTCGACGACCGCGCCGCGGCCCTCGAAGCGCTGAGCCCCGGGAAGGCCGCCGCGAGCGAGCTCGTGAAGCGGGTTCACTCCGCGGACCCGACCGAGGTGATGCCGCCGCCGGCGGTGAAGAACGCGCTCACGGCCCGCGAGAAAGACGTCCTCAAGCGGTGGGTCGCGGCCGGCGCACGCTACGACCCTCACTGGGCGTTCACTCCGGTCCGCCGGCCGCCGGTGCCGGCGGCTCCTGCTGGGGCGGTGGTCCGCAACCCGATCGACAACTTCGTGCTCGCCGCGCTCGCCGTCCGCGGCCTCACCCCGTCCGCGGAGGCCGACCGGCCGACGCTCGCCCGCCGCGTGTTCCTCGACCTGATCGGCCTGCCGCCGACGCCCGAGGAAGTCGACACGTTTGTGAACGACGCCGCCCCTGACGCGTACGAGCGAATGGTGGACCGGCTGATGGCGGCGCCGCAGTACGGCGAGCGGTGGGCGCGGCGCTGGCTCGACCTCGCCCGCTACGCCGACACCAACGGCTACGAGAAGGACCGCACCCGCAGCATCTGGCTCTACCGCGACTACGTGGTCCGGGCGATGAACGCCGACGTGCCCTTCGACCGGTTCACGGTCGAGCAGCTGGCCGGCGACCTGCTGCCGAACCCGACGCAGGACCAGCTGATCGCCACCGGCTTCCACCGCAACACGATGCTGAACGAGGAGGGCGGTATCGACCCGCTGGAGTTCCGCTACCACGCCATGACCGACCGCGTGGCGGTGACCGGGACGGTGTGGCTCGGGCTCACGGTCGGTTGTGCGCAGTGCCACACTCACAAGTTCGACCCGATCTCGCACGCCGAGTACTACCGCCTCTTCGCGTTCCTGAACAACGCGGACGAGCCCACGCTGGACGTGTTCACGCCCGAGCAGGAGCAGCAGCGCGACCGGCTGCGGGCAAAGATCAGCGGGCTCGAAGTCGCACTTCCGGACTGCGTGCCCGTGGCCGTGCGCGAGAAGCAGTTCGCCGCGTGGCTCGCCGCCGAACGGCCGAAGGCGACGAAGTGGACCGTCCTGCGGCCCACCGCGCTCGACGCCGGCCCGCACACGAAACTCACCGTCCAGCCCGACGGTTCGATCCTGGCCACCGGCGACCCCCAGAAGCGCGACGTCTACGCGTTGAAGCTCCCTGCGCTGCCGGCCGGCGTGACGGCGGTGCGGATCGAGGCGCTGCCGCACGACACTCTCCCGGCCCGCGGCCCGGGTCGGGCGTTCTACGAGGGGCCGTTCGGGGACTTCCTCCTCAGCGAGTTCGTGCTCACCGTCGGCGGGCAGCGGGTGACCTTCACAGGCACGAGCGAGTCCTTCGCCACGACGACGAAGGGGGCCAACCCCACGACCGCGGCCCAGGCGATCGACGGGCAGCAGCAGTCCGGCTGGGCGGCGACCGGCCGGGAGGGGAGTGCCAACCAGGCCGTGTTCGTTCCCGCCGCGGCGCTGCCGGCCGCCGCCGCGACGCTGGAACTCGCCTTCGAGCGCCACTACTCGGCGAGCCTCGGCCGGTTCCGCCTCGCGGTGACGACGGCGCCCGGCGGGGCGAAGGCGAGCGCACTCCCGGCCGAGGTCGAGGAGTTGCTCACGCTTCCCGACGATCGCCTGACAGCCGACCAGCGCCGAACACTCCTGGCCGCGTGGGCGACGGCAGCGCCCGAACTCAAGGCGGCGCGGGACGAAATCGACGCGGTTCGCAAGCAACTGCCCAGGCCTACGACGACGCTCGTGTTCCGCGAACGACCTGCCGACTTCCCGCGCGTGACGCACCGCCACCACCGCGGCGAGTTTCTTCAACCGAAGGAGCAAGTCACGGCCGGCGGCCTCGCGGTGCTCCCGGCCGTGCCCGCGGACGCGCCGCGGAATCGGCTCACGCTCGCCCGCTGGCTCGTGTCGGCCGACAACCCGCTGACCGCCCGTGTCACCGTGAACCGGCAGTGGCAGGCGTTCTTCGGCCGCGGCCTGGTCCGCACCGTGGACGACTTCGGCTACCAGGGCGATGCGCCGTCGCACCCCGCGCTGCTCGACTGGCTCGCCGCCGAGTTCACCGGCCCCGGCGGGTGGTCGATCAAGAAGCTACACCGCCTCATCGTCACGAGCGCGACCTACCGGCAGGCATCGGCCGCGTCCCCCGAGGCGCGAGCCAAGGACGCCGAAAATGTGTGGCTGGCCCGCGGCCCGCGCGTGCGGCTGGAGGCCGAGCAGATTCGTGATTCGCTGCTGCGGACGAGCGGGCTGCTGTCCGCGAAGATGGGCGGTCCCGGTGTATTCCCGCCACAACCGCCGGGTGTGGCGACCGAGGGGTCTTACAACGGCCAGCCGTGGACGCCGAGCCCCGGCGAAGACCGCTACCGACGCGGGTTGTACACGTTCACGAAGCGCACCGCCCCGTTCGCGATGTCGGCGACGTTCGACGGCCCGAGCGGCGAGGCGTGCCAGGCCCGCCGGGAGGTGTCGAACACACCGCTTCAGGCGCTCACGATGCTCAACGACCAGGTGCTGACGGAAACCGCCCAGGCGCTCGGTCGAAGGGCGCTCGCGCAGCCCGGCGACGCGTCGGCGAAGGCGGCGCAACTGTTCCGAATCGCGCTGGCGCGGGCGCCGCAGGCGGAGGAACTGGCGGTGCTAGTGCGCTTCCACGCGGCGCAGCGCGAGCGGTTCGCCACGGACGCCACCCGCGCCGCGGCGGCGGCCGGCTTCGGCGAAGGGCCCGTGTCCGACCGCGCCGCGTGGGCCGCGGTCGCGCGGGCGGTGTTCAACCTCGACGAGTTTGTGAACAAGGAGTGACCGTGACGGACCTCCCCGTTCCCCGCCGGCACTTCTTCCGCGACTGCGGCTACGGCGTCGGCAAGGCCGCGCTGGCGTCGCTCCTCGCGGGCTCGACGCGCGCACAAAACCCGGGGGCCGACGCCCCCGCCGTACCGAACTTGATGGCGCCGAAGCGGCCGCACTTCCCGGCGAAGGCTAAGGCCGTGATTCACCTGTTCATGGCCGGGGCGCCGAGCCAGCTCGACCTGTTCGACCACAAGCCGGCGCTCGCCAAGCTCGAAGGGAAGCCGCTGCCGCCGGAGGTGATCCGCGGCCAGCGCTACGCCTTCATCCGCCCCGACGCCGCGGTGCTCGGGCCGCGCTTCCGCTTCGCCCGGCACGGCCGGAGTGGTGCCGAGCTGTCCGAGATGCTGCCGCGGCTCGCCACCGTCGTGGACGACATCGCCATCCTGAAAGCCGTCCACACCGACCAGTTCAACCACGCCCCGGCGCAGATCTTCTTCAACACCGGCTTCTCCCAGCCCGGCCGCCCAAGCATCGGGTCGTGGGCGCTCTACGGCCTCGGCAGCGAGACGCGCGACCTCCCGGCGTTCGTGGTCATGAGCACCGGCGGCGGCATCAGCGGCGGGCCGGCGTGCTGGTCGAGCGGGTTCCTCCCGACCACGTACACCGGCGTGCGCTTCCGCAACGGCGGCGACCCGATCCTGAACCTGTCGCTGCCGCCCGGCGTGGACGCCCGCCAGCAGCGCGAGACGCTCGACCTCGTGACCGAACTGAACCGCCGCCGCCAGGGCGCGGTCGGCGACCCCGAGATCGCCACCCGCACGGCCGCCTACGAGATGGCGTTCCGCCTCCAGACCGCCGCCCCGGAGTTGACCGACCTGAGCCGCGAGAGCAAGGAGACGCTGGAGCTGTACGGCGCCGACCCGGCGAAGCCGAGCTTCGCGCGGGCCTGCCTCCTCGCGCGGCGGATGGTGGAACGCGGCGTCCGCTTCATCACCATCTACCACGAGGGATGGGACGGGCACTCGGACGTGGCCGGGAATCTCCGGACGAACTGCGGCGCCACCGACCGCGGGAGCGCCGCACTGGTCGCCGACCTGAAGCGGCGCGGGCTGCTCGACAGCACGCTCGTGGTGTGGGGCGGCGAGTTCGGGCGGACGCCGATGGTGGAGTCGAACCCGACGCTCGGCCGCAGCCTCGGCCGCGACCACCACCCGCAGGCGTACACGATCTGGATGGCCGGCGGCGGGGTGCGGCGCGGCGTCACCTTCGGCAGCACCGACGAACTCGGCTTCCACCCGGCCGAGAACGCCGTCCACGTCCACGACGTGCAGGCGACGATGCTCCACTGCCTCGGCCTCGACCACGAGCGGCTGACGGTCCGCCACGCCGGCCGCGACTTCCGCCTCACCGACGTGCACGGCCGCGTCGTGAAGGAGATTCTCGCGTGACGCCAACCCGCCGCGAGGCGCTGACCGCCGGTGTCACTGCGCTGTCACTCGGCGCCGCGGCCGGGCAGCCGGCCGCCGAGGTGATCGACACGCACACGCACTTCTACGACCCGACCCGGCCCGGCGGCGTGCCGTGGCCGGGAAAAGACGACCGCGTGTTGTACCGCCCGGTGCTGCCGGCCGAGTACCGCCGGCTGGCGGCGCCGCTCGGCGTGAGCGGAACCGTGGTCGTGGAGGCGAGCCCGCGCGTCGAGGACACCGACTGGCTGCTGACGCTGGCGAAGGACGACCCGTTCCTCCTCGGCGTCGTCGGCCGGCTGTTCCCGCAGGACCGCGACTTCTCCCGCAACCTGACCCGGCTCGCGGCCGACCCGAAGTTCGTCGGCATCCGCGTGGCCGCGGCCGAGGTGCGAGCCTGCCGCACCGACCGCGACCAGTTCGACCGCTTGAAGGCACTCGCGGACGCCGGCCGGACGTTGGACATCAACGGGAACCACGAGGCGTTCACCGAGGCGGCATGGCTGGCGGGGCGGCTGCCGTCGCTGCGGATCGTTGTGAACCACCTCGGCAACCCGCTGATCGACGGCCGCGCGCCCCCGGCGGAGTGGCTCGATGCGCTGAAGGCCGCGGCCGCGGCGAAGACGGTGTGGTGCAAGCTGTCGGCGCTCGCCGACTCGACGCGCCGCCGGGAGCAGCGGGCGCCGGCCGAGGCGGCGTTCTACCGCCCGGTGCTCGACGCCGCATGGGCCGCGTTCGGCGCCGACCGCCTGGTGTTCGGCACGAACTGGCCCGTGAGCGACCACTACGCCCCGCTGCCGCGGGTCGTGGCGCTGGCGACCGAGTTCGTGAAGGGGAAGGGTGACGCGGCGTATCGCAAGGTGATGAGCACCAGCCCCCGCGAGGCGTACCGCCTGCCGCGGCGCGGTTGAATCGGGCGGCAGGCCGAATCACGCCACGAGCCGCGACCGCAAGGGAGCGGCTGCTGAACCCGACTTCCCCGTTCGCGGTCCGCGATGGGGAACAGCCGCTCCCTTGCGGTCGCGGCTCGTAGTGCTGCCGCGCGGTCGATCAGGTGGCTCAACCCTGTTAGCGCTTCTTCTTCTTCGGCGGCGGCGGTGACACGGGAGTGTCGCCGACCGTCACCCACAGGTCCGCGGTGGGCTCCTCAAAGTCGCCGTTAGGGGCACGGGCCGGTCGCGTCATGCCCGGCTCACCCGCCACTCGGCCGACCAGTCGGAACGCCCCGCTCACCCCCGCCTTGCTCGCCGACAGCATCACGACGACGGCGTTCGGGTCCGCCTTCCCCGCGGGCGCCTTCGTCTCCAGCGTCGCGCCCTCGGGCAAGCCCTCGGCCACAACCTCGATCGACTTCGAGAAGCCGTTCCGACGCGCCACCTTGACCGTCACGTCCACCGACTTGCCGGGCGGGACCGTGATCCGGTCGGCGGGCACGGTCAACTCGTAATCGGGTTCGGGGGGAGCGATCTTCAACAGGAATACCCCCCGCTTGCCGGCCGTGCCGTACAGGTCGGCGACAACCACCTTGTACTCTCCGTCGGCCGGCGGGGTGAACGTCAACGCGGTGTCACCGTGGAGCTTCCCGGGCTCGGCGCGGGCGACTTGCTTCCCGTCGGGGCCGACGACGCGGACGTCCGGGTTCACGTCGAGCCCGACCGCCCGGCTCTCGGCGCGGACCGCCAGCGGTTGGCCCTTCCGGCCGGTCACCGTGGTCTCGAACGGCGTGCGGGCGGTTTCGACTTTCCCGGTCACCGTTCCGGCCTCGCGGCGGACGCGGATCGTGTTGCCGAGGAGCGGGTGAAACAGGTCCACCGGCCCGGGCTCGCCCTTCGGGACGGTCAGCCGCCGCGCCTCGTCCGGCACGTTCCAGCCCGTCACCTCGACGGTGCCGCCGTCCGGAGCAACGGCTAACGGCGTGGCGAAGTCGGCGAACCCGCTCGTGGTGAGCGTCAGCCGGTAGACGCAGGCGTCCGACCCGAACAGTCGGATGGTCGAATCCGGCGTCGCGGGGAAGGCGAACAGCCGCACGACGTAGGTGCCCGCGGCGGGGGCGGTGAAGGCGAGTTGCGGGTCCATGCCGCGGCGATCGTTGTTCTGCTCCGCGACGAAGCCGCCGGGCGCCACGACCTGCAACACGCCGTCCATCGGCGACTTCAGGGCGCCGTTGGCGTCCACGGACGCGACGAGCGTCTGACCCGCCTTCAACGTGACAGCGAAGCAGTCCACGTCGCCGGCCTTCGCCAGCCGGCCGTTCACCACGACCCCGGGGCCGTCGATGGCCTTCGCCTGTGCGGGCTCGTCGTTCGGCTCGGTCTCGACGATCTCGGGCAGGGTGCCGACGACGAACGGCCGCAGCGGGCTGGCGCCGTCGGCGTTGTGGGCGCGGAGCCAGTACACGCCCGGCGCCGCGTCGGCCGCGACGGCGACCGTGAACTTGCCCTTGTCCTTCGCCGGGGTCACGGACAGGCCGGGCCGGCTGACCCACACCTTCGCCGGCCACGGGTCGAGTGCCCCGGCCGCGGTCACCTCGACGGTGCCACCGCGCGACGCACCCGCGGGGAAGAGGGAGGTGATTGACGGGGGTGCGGCGGAAGCCAGATTAACCACAGAGTCACAGAGGACACAGAGGAGAACCCAGAACAGAGAGCGGGCACGATTCAGATTCATGATTCCTGCTCGGTCTTCTGTCTTCTCTCTGTGCTCACTGTGGCTCTGTGGTTAATCCCCGCCCCCGTCACATCAACTCGCGGATCGGCGTCGGGTCGCTGACGAGGTGCGCCGGCCGGCCGTTCGCGGCGTACAGCACCTTGCCGGGGTCGATCCCGAGCTTCGCGTACACCGTCGAGACGAAGTTCTCCGGCGACAGCACTCGCTCGACCGCGGCGAACCCGCGGGCGTCGGTGGCGCCGATGACGCGCCCGCCGGGCGTGCGGCCGCCGGCGAACAGGATGCTCATCGCGTTCGACCAGTGGTCGCGGCCGGCGTCCTTGTTGATTTGCGGGGTGCGCCCGAACTCGCCCAGCGCGATCACCAGCGTGTCGTCGAGCATCCCGCGCTGCGACAGGTCCTCGATCACCGCCGCCACGCTGTTGTCCCACGCCGGGAGCCGCGTCTTCAGCGACTCGAACAACTTCGTGTGGTGGTCCCAGCCGCCGTCGTACACGGTCACGAACGGCACCCCGGCCTCGACGAGCCGGCGGGCCAGAAGGAGGCGCTGGCCGAGGGAGTTCTTGCCGTAGCGCTCGCGGGTGCGCTCCGGCTCGCGGCCGATGTCGAACGCGGCCTGGGCCGGCGCCGAGTTCATCAGGTCGTGGGCCTGCACGTAGTGCTCGTCCAGCGCCACGGCCGGGTCCGCGGCGGCGCGGTCGGTGTCGCGGCGGAACGTGTCCACCTCACGGCGCACGTCCGAGCGGGTGGCGAAGCGGTCGTCGGTGAGGCCGGCCGGCAGTGCCACGTCGCGGACACGGAAGCCGTGAGAGCTCGGGTTGCCGTCCACGACGAACGGGGCGTACTTGGCGCCGAGGAAGTTCGGCCCGCCGGACCGGCTCATGGTGGGGATCGAAAAGTACGGCGGCAGCCCGGCCGGCGCCCCCTTCTCGGCGGCGACGACGGAGCCCATGCTCGGGTGGAAGCTGACGAACGCCCCGCACCCGACGGGGATGCGCGGCGGCGCCCCGGTCATGAGGTAGTGGTTGCCGGCGCCGTGGTTCCCCTGGTCGTGGCGAACCGAGCGGATCATGGCGTACTTGCCGAGCATCCCGGCGAGCTGCTTCATGTGCTCGGAGTAGCGGACGCCGGGCACGGCCGTGGCGACGGTGCCGAACTCGCCGCGGAACTCGGCGGGCGCGTTCGGCTTGGGGTCGAACATCTCGTAGTGCGTGGGGCCGCCGTCCATCCACACGAGGATGCACGCCTTCGCCTGCCGCGCGGGGGCGCCGCCGGTCGATGCGCGGAGGGCGGTCGCGAGCCCGCCGCCGAGCAGGGCGCCGAGCCCGAGTTGGAGGCAGTCGCGGCGGGTGACGCCGGCGCAGTTCGTGTGGGCGGGCATGGGTCGGGCTCCGGTTCAACACTCGAACAATGTACACGGAATCTTGGTCACCGCACGAGCCGCGACCGCCAGGAAGCGGCCGCTGCCCCATTCAGCGTGGCAACGACTGGTTAGAACTCGTCGGGCGGTACGCTTGCGTCTCCGGCGTTGGGTATCGGCCGCTCCCTGGCGGTCGCGGCTCGTGAGGCACCCGGGTGATGGGGCAGCATGTCCGACGCGAACAAAGGGCCGGAGAACATCGCCGACATCCTCGGCCGGTTGTTCACGTCGCGCGGTTGGGGCCGCAAGAACGACCGGCTGAACCTCGAGGCCGCGTGGGCCGCCGCCGCCGGCCCGGACGTGGCGGCGCAGACGAAGGTGCTGGGCATCCGCCGCGGCGTGTTGGAGGTGGAGGTGCGGGCCGGCCCCTTGTTGCAGGAGCTGGCGCAGTTCCACAAGCGGGCGCTGCTCGGCAAGCTCCGCCCGGCGCTGCCCGCGGTGACGCTGACGGACCTGAAGTTCCGCGCGGGGGCGTGACCGCGCCGCCGCTTGCGGCGATGCACCGCGGTGCATCGCCGCAAGCGGCGGAAGATTCGCACCACCGATTCTGTTGACCCCCGAAAGGACTCCTCACCCGATGAGCACCGACGCCGCCGCCCCGACCTACGACGACAAGAACATCAAGACCCTCAAGGACGCCGCGCACATCCGCCAGAACCCGGGGATGTACGTCGGCAACACCCAGTCGGCGGGGCTCCACCACCTCGTCTACGAGGTCGTCGCCAACTCCGTCGACGAGGCGCTCGTCGGCTACTGCAAGAGCATCAAGGTCGTCCTCCACAAAGACGGCTCCATCTCCGTCGCCGACGACGGCCGCGGCATCCCCGTCGGCGTCAAGCCCGACACCGGCAAGTCGGCGCTGGAAGAAGCCCTCACCGTCGCCGGCACCAGCGGCAAGTTCGACAACGACGCCTACCGCGTGTCCGTCGGCCTGCACGGGATGGGGGCGAAGGCCGTCAACGCCCTGTCCGAGTGGACCGAGGTCGAGGTCCGCCGCGAGGGGCGCGTCTGGAAGATGGAGTTCGAGAAGGGGTACGCCACCAGCAAGCTGCAAGACCTGGGGCCGATCCCCGACGGGAAGACCGGCACCACGATCACCTTCAAGCCCGACCCCGACCCCGAGTTCTTCGGCACGCTCACCTTCGAGTACGACACGCTGTCGGAGCGGCTGCGCGAGATGGCGTACCTCAACAAGGGGCTCGCCATCGCGCTCAGCGACGAGCGCACGGGCAAGAGCGAGCTGTTCCAGTTCGAGGGCGGCATCGCCGAGTACGTCGTCGCCCTGAACGTCGGCGAGGTGCCGGTCCACAACGCCGTCTACATCCAGCGCGACGTGACCTATCAGGCGAACGACGGCAAGACGCTGTCGGTCGGCGTCGAGGTCGCATTCCAGTACACGCAGGGCGAGGAGAAGATCGAGCGCTGCTTCACCAACGGCGCGTACAACCCGATGGGCGGCACGCACCTGTCGGGCTTCCGCGCCGGCGTCACCCGCGCCGTGAACGCCTACGGCAAGAAGGCCAACGTGTTCAAGGACGGCATCGACCTGAAGGGCGAGGACTTCCGCGAGGGGCTCACGGCCGTGGTGAGCCTGGCGCACCCGGACCCGCTGTTCGAGTCGCAGACGAAGGTGAAGCTGAACAACCCCGAGGCCGAGGGGATCGTGTCGGGCGTGATCTACGAGGCGCTGTCGGACTACCTGGAGAAGCACCCGAAGGAAGCGACGCTGATCGCCAAGAAGATCATGCTCGCCGCCGAGGCGCGGATCGCGGCTCGCAAGGCCCGCGAGGCGCTGAAGGACCGCAAGAACCTCCTCTCCGGCGGCGGGCTGCCGGGCAAGCTGTTCGACTGCACCACCCGCGAGCGCGAGCGGAGCGAGCTGTTCCTGGTCGAGGGCGACTCGGCCGGCGGCAGTGCCGAGGGCGGCCGCGACCGCATGTTCCAGGCCGTGCTGCCGCTGCGCGGCAAGGTGCTGAACGTCGAAAAGGCGCGGCTCGAAAAGCTGCTGAAGAACAACGAGATCGCGGCGCTGATCTCGGCCGTGGGCGTGGACATCCTGAACGTCGAGGACGTGAGCAAGGTCCGCTACGGCAAGATCATCATCCTCACCGACGCCGACGTGGACGGCCAGCACATCCGCACCCTGCTGCTGACGTTCTTCTTCCGCCAGATGCGGAAGCTGGTGGAGGACGGGCACGTCTACGTGTCGCGGCCGCCGCTGTACAAGGTGGTGCAGAAGAAGGAGACGCGCTTCGTCCAGACCCGCGAGGAGATGGCGAAGGAGCTCCTGAGCCGCGGCCTGAAGGACACGACGCTCGTCGTCACCGGCGACGGCCGCGGCGACCCGAAGCCGGCGACGACGGTGGGGAGCGACGAGCTCGGCAAGATGCTGCCGATTCTGACGGAGGCCGAGACGGCGGTGCAGAACCTGGAGCGCCGCGGGCACACGCTGGAGGGCTTCCTGCCGCGGGCGACGGACGGCCAGTTCCCGGCGTACCACGTCCGCTTCGGCGGCAAGGAGTACTGGTTCCACAAGAGCGACGAGGTGGCGGCGTTCCGCAGCGAGCAGGCGGCGAAGCTGGGCCGCGAGCTGGTGCTGGCCGACGACCTGGCGGCGCCGGCCGAGGGCGCGCCGCCGGCCGACGAGGCCGCCCGCTACACGCTCGACGAGTGGCACGAGGTGCGGGCGCTGAACCGCGCCGTGGCGAAGCTGAAGGCGTCGGGCTTCGAGCCGTCGGACCTGGTGCCGCTGCCGCGGCTGGCCGGCCGCGACCCGGCGGTGCGGTTCGTGCTGGAGCGCGACGGCGGCCGCAAGGAGCTTTCACACCTGCGCGAGCTGGTGGCGGAGGTGCGGCGGCTCGGCGAGAAGGGGATGGTGGTGACGCGGTTCAAGGGGCTGGGCGAGATGGACCCCGAGGAGCTGTGGGAGACGACGCTCGACCCGAAGAACCGCACGATGCTGCAGGTGACGGTGAACGACGCCCAGCGGGCGGAGGAGCTGTTCCGGACGCTGATGGGCGAGGAGGTGGAGGGCCGCAAGGCGTTCATCATGGACCACAAGATCAACAACCCCGAGGACATCGACTACGGGGCGTAAGAGAGTCGAGCAGACGGGTTAACCACGGAGTCACAGCGGGCACAGAGAGAAGACAGGAAGGCAGTGAAGGAACAATTCATCGAATTGTCTTGTCTCGGCTTCCTGTCTTCTCTCTGTGCCCGCTGTGACTCCGTGGTTAATCTGCTGCTGTCCCTACTTCACCAGTTCCAGCACCGCCCACAGGGAGGGGTCGTCGGCGACGGGGAACTCGGCGCTCACGGCGAGGAACTGGTCGCCCTTCTCGGCGTCGCGCACGACGTAGTACACGCCGAGCCGCGGGTGCTGCTCGGGGTCGAAGCCGCTCAGCACGGCCGCCGGCAGGAACGCCTCCAGGCGGTAGCCGCCCTTCAGCGTCTCGGCGCGGAACGGCACGTCGGCCGGGTTGCACAGCGGCGCGTCCTGCAACGCGCGGTTGATCTTCGACTGCGCCACCGCGGGCTCTTCCTGGTCGGGTCCGCCGCCGGCCGGCAGGAGGTGGAACTGGTGGCAGGTGCGGCTCGCCCGGTGGCTGGTGCGGTCGCCGCGGGTGTCGAGCCAGAGGGTGAGCCCGTCCGACGCCCACGGCTTCGCCGCGTCGCCAGCCGGCGCCTGCTGCTTGCCGAGGACGGTGGCCTGCACGGCGACGCCGAGCTCGTTCCACGCGAGGCGCACGTCGGCGAAGTCGGCGCGGCCGTCGAGCGCGGCGAAGGTGTCGAGGCGGGCGGCGTCGGGGAGGTCGACGAGGTGGTCGGCGTCGTCGCCGGTGGCGGGCGCGTCCTTGACGTAGGGGCACGGGTGGGCGACGCGGACGAGGAACCGGGCGGGCACGATCGGCGGCACGGGGGAGTCCTTCGCGGGGGTCAGTCGGCCCAGTTCTCGACGGCGAGGCCGGGGACGAGCCTGAAGTCCTTGAGGTTGCGTGTGACCAGCGTCGCCTTGTGCGCGAGGGCGATGCTTGCGATGAGCAGATCGGCGCGGCCCACCTTCTTGGCTCGGCGGTCGGCGCGGAGGCGGTCGAAGATGCCGGTCGCAGCGTCGTCGAACGACACGATCCGAAACCGGGACAAGAGACGTTCGAGCGCGTCAAGTCGGGCTTGCATCGCCACGGCGTCGGCGCCGGTCGCGGCCTTCCGGAGCGCGTCAAGTCGTCCGGCGAGCGCCTCGGCTCGGGCGCCACTGGGGACCGCGATCTGGTCCGGCTGCTCCCCCCCGACCCGCGCGGTCACGCGCGGGTGGTCGTAGCTGAGCAGGGTAACGGTGTCCGTGTCCAGGAAAGTCATTGCGCCGGGCTCCGCGCCCGGCCGCGTTTCGGCGTCCCGCGGCGGGCGGCGGCTAGCCGTGCGATTTCGGCCTCGGCCTCGCGCTCGGCCTCGGGCGACCACGGGCCGAATGGCGCGGGCGGGGGCCACTCGGCCGCGGTCGGTGTCGGACTGAGCCACTCGATGAGCGCGGCACGGCTAAACCTCCACTCGCCAGCGACACGACGACCCGGAAGTCGGCCGGCTTCCGCCTCCGCCCTCACCACGTCGGCGGCGAGCTGGAGGTACGCCGCGGCCTGCGCCAACGTCAGCACGTCCAGCGGCGAAATCTGCGGCGCCACGTCCCCGTTCGCCGCTGGCTTGGCTGTTGCGCTCATCGTCAGTCCCCCACGGGGTGCGGCGCGGGTGCCGGCGGGTTCAGCAGGCTCCGCGCCAGCACCTCCCGGGCCTTGTCGAACTCCGGCTGCCACGTGATCTCCGGCGACCGCGCCCGCATGCAGTCGCGGATCTTCTCCAGCGTGTTCCGCGCCATGTGAGGGCAGGCGTTGCACGCGCACGTGATCCCCGGCACGCCCAGGCAGGTGTGCTGCGGGTAGCGCTGCTCCAGCTGCCAGATCATGTTCGGCTCGGTCGCCACCAGGAACGTGGTCGGCTCTTTGAAGCTGCCGACGTGGCGGATCATCACCTCCGTGCCGCCGACGAAGTCCGCGTGGTCGAGGATGTTCTTCGGGCACTCGGGGTGCGCGATCGTCACCGCGCCGGGGTGCTCCTTCTGCTGCTTCAGCAGGTCCGTCAGGCTGAAGATCTCGTGGACCATGCACGACCCGTCCCACAGGATCATGTCGCGGCCCGTCACCTCGCCGACGTACCGGCCCAGGTGTTTGTCCGGCACGAACAGCACCTCGTAGCCGGCCGGCACCTTGTCGCGCACCACCTCGACGGCGTTGCCGCTCGTCACCACCCAGTCGGACAGCGCCTTCACCTTCGCCGAGCTGTTGATGTAGCAGACGGTCTGGAACTTCCGGTCGTTCGCGCGCAGGAAGTCCTGGTAGTGCGCCAGCTTGTCCGCGGGGCAGGCGTCCACGAGACTGCACCCGGCCTGCAGGTCCGGGAGGAGTACCGTCTTCTCGGGGTTGAGCATCTTGGCCGTCTCGGCCATGAATAGCACGCCGCAGAACACGATCACGGGCGAATCGACCTTCGTCGCCTCGCGGGCCAGCTTCAGGCTGTCGCCGGTGACGTCGGCGAGCGCCTGGATTTCGCCGTCCTGGTAGTAGTGGGCCAGGATGGTGGCGCCGAGCTGCTTCTTCAGGTCGAGGATTTCGGCGGAAACGTCGTCGAGAACGGCCGGCATCGCGGCTCCCTTGTTTTTGTACGTGGCGGAGGGCCAACCCACGGTCGTCGGCGGTGTCGGGGCATTATACGCCGGGCCGGCTCACTCGGGGTCGGGCGGGGGCGGCGGGAGCGCGACCGCCCCGCTGCCGGACGGCGCGGGCGGGCGGACCCGTGCCGGAACACCTGCCCCGCCGTCGTCGTCGTCGTCGTCGTCGCTGCCGAAGAGTCGGTCGAGCTTGGTGAGTCGGAAGACCTCCGCGACCTCCGGGCTGAGGTTGCGGATTTTCACCCACCCTCCACCGGCTTGCACCTTCCGGTGGAGGGTAAGGAGCTTGCCGAGGACGGCGCTAGACATGAACTTGACGTTCCCGAAGTCCATCACGATTCGGGGCCGGGTGGCCGTGTCGGCCAACCGGAAAACGTACTCCCCGAACCAGCCGACTGATTCCTCGTCGAGGATGGACCGGCGGCGGAACCGGAATACGGTCGTGTCGCCGACGCGTTCGATCTCGAAGTCGTCCGGCTCGTCGGGCATGGCGGCAGCTCCGTCGGGCGGGGTACGCCGTTACGGTCGCAGACGCGGGCGGCAGACGCAAGGGGCGCCTACGGTTCGCGGTCGCAGGCCGCGCCGTGGAGCCACACCGGCAGCCAGACCGCGAACGACGGGTCGGTCACGGTGTCCACCCCCGTGGCGGGGTCGAAGCGGGCGACCGGGCACTCGCCGTCGAGCCGGCGGCGCCCGAAGTCGAGGCACGCCATCGGGGCGTAGCCGGTCTCGATCACCAGCACGTCGGCCGGCATCTCCCAGTAGCTTCGGGCAAGTTGCGTGTCGTACCACGCCCGGCCGACGGCCCCGTCGATGAGGCCGTCGGTGACGCCCGAGATGCGCTGGTCGGGGATGTTCCGCCCGGGGACGGCGGGGATGTGCAGGCTGCCGAAGCGGAGGAGGAACGCGCGGTAGCTCGGCGGCATCTCACGGCCGAACGCCGCTTCCAGCTCGCGGACCGCTGCCTCGGGCGCGGGGCCGGTGGCCGCGACCGGGAGGCCGTCGCGGCGGAACTGGTCGATCACGCGGGCGATTTCGTCCACGGCTCGTTCTCGCCGGGGGTCGCTGGCGCCGGCAGGAGCCGGGCCAGGGCGGGGGCGGTGGCGAGGGTCGTCGCCAGGGCCATCAGCACCATCATGGCGAACAGCACCGGCGAGATTACTCCCAGGCTCAGGCCGATGTCCAGCACGATCAGCCCCATCAGGCCGCGGGTGTTCATCATCGCGCCCAGAGCCGCCGAGGTCCGCGCGTCGTAGCCCGTGAACGTCGCAGCCAGGTACGTGCCGCCGAACTTGCCCAGCGTCGCCACTCCGATGATGCCGACGCACATCCCCCAGCTCGCCCAGCTGTCGAGGAGGCCGAGCTCGGTGCGGAGGCCGGCCAGGGCGAAGAAGGCCGGCAGCAGCAGCACCGTTACCACGTCTTTCAGCGCCCGCGTGATCTCACGCGCCACCCGGCTGTCGTGCGGGATCACGGCACCGAGCAGGAACGCGCCGAACACCGCGTGGATGCCGATCGCTTCCGTCGCCAGCGCGCTGAGGAGTACCAGCACGAACACGACCGGCACCACCGCCGGCGGCAGCTTCTCGGCCGCGTCCAGCCTGCGGCAGGCCCGCCGGGCCAGGGGCCCGACCGCGACGAACATCACCGCGATGAACGCCGCCGCGCCGACGATCACGCCGAGCGCCGAACCCACGTCCGCGCGCGCCACGCCGACCACCAGCGCCAGCAGGCACCACGCGGTCACGTCGTCGGCGGCGGCGCAGCCGAGGGCCATCACGCCGGCGGGGGTGCGGTCGAGGCCACGGTCGGCCAGTATGCGGGCCAGCACCGGGAACGCCGTCACCGACAGCGCGACGCCCATGAACAGCGCGAAGCTGACGAACGGCACCCCGGCGTGCGACACGCGCGGGTACAGCGGCAGCGCCAGCAACAGACCCAGCGCGAACGGCGCGACGATGCTGGCGTGCGAGATGGCGACCGCGGCGTGGGCGTGGCCCTTCAGCTTCGCCCCGTTCAGTTCCAGGCCGACGAGGAACATGTACAGCACCACGCCGAGCTGCGCCACGGCGCGGAGGGCGGCCGTGACCTGCCCCTTGGGGTCGTCCGCGGGCGCGGGGATGAGGAGGTGCATGGCGTCGGGCGAGAGCGCGCCGAGGAGCGACGGCCCGAGGAGGATGCCGGCGACGACTTCGCCGATGACCGGCGGCTGGCCGACGTACCGGAACACGCGGCCGAGCGCGAAGCCCAGGCCGACGACGGCCGCGAGCGTGGCCAGGACGTGTGCCACCACGTCCGCCTGGCCCGCCTTCGGGGCCGAGACGGAGATCGCATTTGCGGGCGCGGCGGGGGCGGCGAGTGAAGAACCGACCTGCCGCACGAGCAGGAACACGCCGACGCCGGCCGCGAGCATCAGCACGTAGCCGAGCGGCCCGACCCAGGCGGGTCGGGCGGCGCGGACGACGGGGAGTTCCAGGGTCGTGTTCATACGGCGGCGTAGGCCGGCAGGTTCTGCTCGGCCCGGAGCTCGTCCATCGGCGGCCACAACTGGTCCACGTCGTCCTTGAACACGTCGCCGATCAGCACGTCCGTGACGAGGCCCTTCAGGTGCGGGTGCTTCTTCACGAACCGGCCGAAGCTCAGGCCGTCGTAGAACTCGCACACCAGCCGGCGGATGCGGCCCATGCCGCGGAGGTAGGCCGGCTCCCACTTCCGCAGCTGCGCCGCGCTCGTGTCGCCGGTCCGCAGCGCCTCGGTGATGCAGTCGGCCGCCATCGTGCCGCTCGTCAGTGCGAGCAGCAGGCCCGACGAGTACAGCGGGTCGAGGAAGCCGAAGGCGTCGCCGACGAGGCACCAGCCGTCGCCGGCGGCCTGCGACGCGCGGTAGCTGTACTCCTTCTGCACGCGGAAGATGTCGCACCGCTGGGCGCTCGCGATCCGCGGCTGCACGCCCGGCGCCTTCGCCACCTCCTCGAAGTACAGCGCCTCCAAATCCTTCGTGTCGCGGTTCTTGAACAGGTAGTCGTGGTCGGCCACCACCCCCACACTCACGATGTCGTCGTGGAGCGGGATGTACCAGAACCAGCCCTTCTTCCCCTCGGTCTGAATGACGATGGTCGCGCCCTCGTCCTTGCCCGGGTCGCGGTAGGCGCCCTTCCAGTACGTCCACAGCGCCGCCTTCTTCAGCGCCGGGTCCCACTCGCGGAGGCCGAAGCGGTCGATGATGAGCGTGCTCTGGCCGCTCGCGTCCACGACCACCTTCGACCGCACCTCGCGCTCGGGCCCGTCCTCCGGCTTCACCCGGACGCCGACGGCGCGGGTGCCCTCGAACAGCACCTCCAGGATGCGGGCGCCCTCGTGGACCTGCACCCCGTTGTCGCGGGCGTTGTCGAGGTTGAGCTTGTCGAACTCGCTCCGCCGCACCTGCCACGTCTGGCTCGACTCGTGCGGCTTGTGCTCGTTGAAGTAGAACGGCTCGCTCAGCTTGCCGCGCTGGTTCACGAACTGCACCGAGTACTTCTTGACGAAGTGGCTCCCCTTCATCTTGTCCAGCAGCCCGGTGCGCTTCAGGCCGTGGTACGTGTCGGGGATCATCGACTCGCCGATGTGGAAGCGCGGGAAGTGCTCGCGCTCGAACAACTCCACGCGGAAGCCCTGCTTCGCCAGGAGCGTGCTGCACGTGGCGCCGGACGGGCCGCCGCCAATGACTACCACGTCGGCTTCGGTGGTCGGGCTCATCGCGTTGCTCCTGTGTTGGGAATCACCAATTCCCAATGACCCACCAATGACCAAGGGCGGAACGCGGCGGTTTTCCTTGGTTATTGGTGGGTCATTGGGAATTGGTCATTGCCACGTCTCCGAGGTTTCGTGCGGGGCGCGGGCGGCCTTCAGCAACTCCGTCAGCCGCTCCAGGTCGTCGGGCGAAAGGTGGCCGAGCTGACGGGCGTGGCAGGCCCGCAGCGGGGCCGCGATCCGAGCCAGCAGCGCCAGCCCGGCGTCCGTGACTTCCACGAGCACCGACCGGCGGTCTTCGGCGCTGCGGGTGCGCGACACAAGGCCGCGCGCCTCCAGCTTGTCGAGCATCCGTGTCACGTCCGGCGCCCGGCTGACCAGGCGATCCGCGAGGGCGAGCGTCGGCACCGCGGCCGGGCGGGCGGCCTTGAGCAGCCGCAGCAGGTTGTACAGCTGCGGGGTCAGCTCGAAGCCGGCGAACAGCTCGTCCTCGAGCGCCCGGAGGCGGTCGTAGGTCCGCCACAGGTTCAGGAACGCCTCCTGCTCCGGGCTGTCGAACCGCCGTCCGCCCCCGCCACTATTCATAGGCTCAGTTTACCCGGTGGGACAATAGTCGTCCAGACAATTATTTCGGGTCAAAGAGGGCGAGCCGTCCGCGGCCCGGCGGCGGGCTCGCCTCGTGCTACTTCTTCGCCTTCACCTTCGAGGGGGTGAGCTCGATCGAGTCGAGGAACGCCGTCGCCACCGCGCCCGAGGCGAATTCCTTCGGGCCGCCGACCACGAGCGTGTACAGCACCGGGTCGGCGGCGACGAACCGCGTCCGCGTCTGGTTCCCGTCGCGCTCGGTCAGGATTTCGCGGGCCGGGTACTTCCCCTTGCCGAACAGGAAGTCCTTCGCGCCGAGGCGGGTCGTCTTCGGCACCGCGAGGACCGCCTTCTCCCCGAGCTCCAGGGTCGCCTTCGCGGGCGCCTTCAGCACGCCCTTCTGGTGCGGCGTGTAGCTGACCACGAACGTCTGCCGCTCCGCCTTCAGCGTGGCCGTGGCGACGTACTGCTTGAGTCCGCCGGGCACGTCGATCGTCTTCTCCTTGACCTCGGCGCCCTCGGGGAAAAAGGCCACGTAGCCGCCCTCGGGGACGACGAAGCGCTCGGTCGGCACCTCGGCCGCCGCCACGACCGCGCCGCACGACAGGGCGGCCGCGAGGGCCGCGAGCCGGTACCGCATGGGTGTGCCTCCCCGGGGTCAGTCGTCGGTCTTTTTCGCCGGCGGGAGTACCTCGAACGACTTGAGGAACTCGGTCGCCGCCTTGCTGGTTCCGTACTTGTCGGGGCCGCCGACCACCAGCACGTACACCCGCGGGTCGGCGACGATGATGTGCGTCTTCACCACCATGCCGTCCTTGTCCACGACCAGCTCGCGGGCGGGGTGCTTGTCCTTGCCGAAGGTGAAGTCCTTCTGACTGACCTCCTTGCCGCCGCTCTTCTGCAGCGCCCCGTTGGACGCGCCGTCCAGGATCGACTTCGCGGGGATGGCCTTCAGCGTCCCCGCCGGCAACTCCATGAACATCGCCACGTGCGACTTCTTGTCCTGCTCGGCGATGGTCATCACCATCGTGAGGCCGCCGGGGGCGTCCTGCGTCTTGGTCTTCGGCGTGGTCCCCTTCGGGAACTTGATCGAGTAGCCGCCGTCCTTCGAGACGTAGCGGCCGTCCGCGCCGT
This sequence comes from Gemmataceae bacterium, assembly GCA_046350095.1. Classification (GTDB taxonomy): domain Bacteria; phylum Planctomycetota; class Planctomycetia; order Gemmatales; family Gemmataceae; genus Urbifossiella. The sequence continues at coordinate 1,713,343 of JAXMBA010000002.1, read as the reverse complement.
CCTGGGCGCCGGCGGCCACGCCGACCGCCGCCACCACCGCCGCGAGCACGAACCGCATCGGAGCCTCCGGGGTTACTTGACGAGCTCGAACGAGTCCAGGAAGTCGGAGGCCGCCCTGCCGGTCACGAACCCGCCGGCGCCGACGGCGCCGACCTGGTACAGCCGCGTGTCGCGCATGAGGAGGCGGTAGCGGAGCTGTACCTTCCCCTTGTCCACGACCACCTCGCGGCCGCCGACCTTGTCCGGGCCGTGCGCGACCGCCGTCTCCGACACCAGCTTGCCGTCCTTCCCCTTCAGGCCGTCGCGGGCGCCGTCGAGCAGTCGCGGGTGCTCGGCCGGGCCGGCGGCGGTCGCCGGGTAGTCGACGTGGCTGACGACGTAGACGCTGCCGTCGGGCGTGGCGAACGTGGCGGAGTAGACGGTGAGCTCGCCGAGGGGCGTCTTGGCCTTCAGCGTCCGCTCCTCGGGCTTTCCGGGGAATCGCACTTTGAACCGCCCGCCGGACGGGCTCACGTCCACGCCGGCGTCCGGCTGCGCCGCGACGACCGCGGCCGAGAGGAGCACGACGAGCGCGGCCCGGGTTCTCACTTGGTCACCTCGAAGGCGTCGAGGAAGCGGTCGGCGTCGCGGCCGGTGACGAACTCCTTCGGCCCCTGCACGAGCACCTGGTACAGCCGCGGGCCGGCGATCACCACGCGGTTCCGCACGGCGTACAGCGGCTTCTCGATGAGCACGTCGCGGCCCGGGTGCTTCTCGCCGCCGACCACGATCGCCTTGTCGAGCACCACCTTGCCGTCGGCCCCCTTCGCGGCGTCGCGGACCTTGTCGAGCCGCGGCCCGGCCGGCAGCTTCGCCACGTCCTCGGGCGGGTCGACGTACGTCACCATGAACCGCACGTCGTTGTCGAGGGTGACGGAGTCGAACGTCAGGGTGCGCGGGCCGCTCGGCGTCTTCACCTCGGTCGTCTCCGTCTTCACGGCGCCGGGGAAGATCACCTTGTAGCGCCCGGCGGCGGACGCGAACGCCTGGAACTCGAGGGCCGGCTGTTGGGCGGCGACGGCGAGCAGAGCCGCGGCGAGGGCGAACATCCGTGTCGGCATGGGGGTCTCCTGTCCCGGTGCGGCCTTCGGCCGCATGGTCATTGGGCAGTGTACAGAAAAGACAAAACCCGGGGGTACCCCGGGTCTGTCAACGAGCCGGCCACCGGCCACGGACCACAGTCAACTCCGCGTGAGCGCCGCCACGATGCGCTCGAAGTCGTCGTTGCTGTCGAACCCGATGACGATTTGCCCCTTGTCCTTGGCCTTCACCTTGATGTCGATCTTCACCGCCAGCCGCTGCCGCAGGTCGTCCTCGATCCCCTTCACGTGGGCCGTCTTCTCCGCCGGCCGCCGCTCCTCCGCCTCCTCCTCCGCGGCCGGCGCCCCGGCCCCGGCGTCCACCAACTGCTGCTTGACGAGCACCTCCAGCGCGCGGACGGAGTAGTTCTTCAGGATCGTCTCTCGGCACAGGGCGAGCTGCCGGTCGGCGTCGGGCACGCCCTTCAGCACCTTGGCGTGTCCGAGGCTGATCTGGCCCAGCCGCACCGCGTCCTGCACCTCCGGCGGCAGGTGGAGCAGGCCCAGCAGGTTGCTCACGGTGGTGCGGTCGAGGCCGAGCTTGGCGCCGAGCACCTCCTGCGACACGCCGAACTTGTCGAGGTAGTCGCGGAAGCCCTGGGCCTTTTCGATCGGGTTCAGGTCGCTCCGCTGGATGTTCTCGACGAGGGCCGCCTCGAACACCTGCTGGTCGTCGAACGCGACGACGTGGACGGGCACGTCGGCGAGGCCGGCCGCCTGCGCGGCTCGCAGCCGCCGCTCGCCGGCGATGAGCTGGAAGCCCTCGCCGGTCTGGCGGACGACGATCGGTTGCAGCACCCCGTGCGACTTGACGCTGTCGGTGAGCGAGGCGAGTTCGTCGTCGTCGAACCGCTTGCGTGGCTGGTAAGGGTTGTGCTTCACCTCGCCGACGGGGAGACGGTTGGCGGGTGCGTCGGCGGTGCCGGCGTCGCCGAGGAGGGCGGAGAGCCCGCGGCCGAGGCGGGGCTTGGTGGCGGTGGCGTCCATGCGATTGCTCCGGGTGACCCGCGTCCCGCGGGAACGGGCGAGCTCATAGCGTGGGCGCGGCGCTTTGGGAAGGCCACGCGGCGGCTCGGGGTTGTAGCCCGGCGGGCGTCGGCGTGTCGCCCCGGGTGACACCCGGGGCGGCCTGCGGTGAATGTCGATCCGCGTTGCTGCCACGAACCACGCCGAGGCCCGCCCCGGGGCGACACGCCGACGCCCGCCGGGCTACAAACCCCGGGCGAAAGAATTGCCCTTGTCGCCGGCGCGAATTCTCCCTTAGCATCCGCCCCGTCAGGCGACGGACCGGAACCCGTCGCCCGACCCGCCTGCCAACGGACCGGAACCCGAAGGCAACGCGGTGGGGCCAGCCCGGCCCCGTGAGAAGAGGTGTCGAGGCCCGCCGCCGCGCTTCCCGCGGTGCCCCTCATCGGGGCGCACTTCGGCGGTCCTGTCGCACCACCCCAGACCCGCGCGACCTTGCCCGACGCACCGCGTCCGCGTCCCGCCGCGTGCCCCCGCACGCCCGGCCGCGCCCCCGGTGCGCCCCGGCCCGGCCGCGCTCCGTCCCCACCCCCGTGGTGCAGGAGCCCCCGCGCATGGATGCGACCCGAGGCCCGATCCTGTTTCGTTGCGACGGCACCCCCGAGAGCGGCTGGGAGCCGTTCTACCAGTGCCTGTCGCTGGCCGCCGCGTTCCAGCGGCGCCGCCGCGGCACGCACTTCTTCAGCTACCTCGACCCGGCGTCCCTCGCCATCGCCGTGAACCGCGGCAACAACGACTGGATCCCCGCCCAGCAAACCCTCGGCAGCCCCGGCGACCTCGGCGCCACCGTCGCCCAGGTCCGCCGCCTGAACGCCGCCGCCGTCATCGTCGCCGGCGACGGGTACGACGAGGACTACCTCTCGGAGCTGCGCGCCACCGGCACGCTGGTGGTCGTGTTCGACAGCACCGCCGGGATGCGGTTCGACGCCGACGTGGTGGTGAACCCGTTCTCGGCGCCGGGCCGTAAGGCGTACCGCCCCGGGCCGGGGACGCAGCTGCTCCTCGGCCACAAGTACGCGCTGTGCCGCGGCGTGTTCCGCCGGCAGCGGACCATCCGCGCCACCGAGCCGGCCGGTCCGTTCCGGGCGCTGGTGGCGATGGGCGACGACGACCCGGCCGGCGAGGCGTTCACCCGCACGCAGCAGCTGCTGGAGATGGACAAGGTGGCCAAGGTGTCGGTGGCGTGCCGCAGCCACCACCCGCGCTACGCCGACCTGAAGGACCTGGCGGAGGCTGACGACCGGGTCGAGGTGGTGACCGAGGCGAAGGAGCTCATGACGCGGCTGGTGCGGAGCCACTTCGCGCTGACCGGCGGCGACGGGTGGAGCGGCGAGCTGTGCGTGGTGGGGCTGCCCCAGCTGGTGATGAGCCAGACGAAGCGGCACGGGATGAACGCCAAGCGGATGGACGAGGACGGGGTGGCGACGTTCCTCGGCGACGCCGCGGACGTGTCGTTCGACGCGCTGAAGGAGGCGGTGGACGTGCTGCTGGACGACGCGATGGAGCGGAAGACGATGACCCGCTGCGCCCGCAACCAGTACGACGGCCGCGGCCCCGACCGGGTGGTGAACGGGATGGAAATTCTGCTGCACGCCCCGGCCCGCAAGCGCGCCGCCCAGCCGGTGCCGTCGCTGCGGATCGCGGCCTGATTTCACCGCCGCCCGCGTCGGTGTAGCGCCCGCGCTGCACCGCCGCGGGCGGAGGCCGGCGCGCTGTGGTATCCTGACCACATCACGCGCCGGAGCCTTCCCGCATGTCCAAAGATGACGTGGCCGACGCCCTCGACGAGATCGGCGTCCTGCTCGAACTCCAGGGCGAAAACGCCTTCCGCTGCAACGCCTACTTCAACGGCGCCCGCACCGTCCGCTCCCTGTCCGCCGACCTGAAGCAGCTCGTCGCCGACAAGACGCTCGGCCAGGTCCGCGGCCTCGGCGCCGCGCTCGCGGACAAAATCACCACTCTCGTGACCACGGGCGAGCTGCCGTACCTGACCGAGCTGCGCGGCCAGGTGCCCGCCGGCCTGGTCGAGATGCGGCAGCTGCAAGGGATCGGCTCCAAGAAGGTGAAGGCGCTGCACGACGCGCTCGGCGTCGACACGCTCGACAAGCTGAAGGCCGCGTGCGAGGCCGGCGAGGTGGCGAAGCTCAAGGGCTTCGGCGCCAAGACGCAGGCCAACATCCTCGAAGCCCTCCGCTTCCGCGAGGAGGCCGGGAAGCGCGTCCGCATCGACCAGGCCACCGGGTTGGTCGAGGCGCTCGTCGAGCGGGTGCGGGCGCTGCCCGGCGTGGTCCGCGCCGAGGCCTGCGGCAGCGTCCGCCGGCGCCGCGAGACGTGCGGCGACCTCGACATCCTCGCCTCGGCCGCCGACGCGCAGCCGGTCATCGACGCCTTCGCCGCGTTCCCCGAGGTGGTGCGCGTGCTCGGCCAGGGGCCGACGAAGGCGAGCGTGCTGGCCACGGCCCGCGTGGACGGCGAGAAGGTGACGCTGCAAGCCGACCTGCGGGTCGTGACGGACGACCTGTTCCCGTTCGGTCTGCACTACTTCACCGGCAGCAAGGCGCACAACATTCGGATGCGGCAGCGCGCCCTCGACCGCGGCTGGCAGCTGAGCGAGTACGGCCTCGGCACCGCCGACGCGCCGGTCAGCTGCGCCACCGAGGCGGACATCTTCGCGGCACTCGGCCTGGAGTACGTACCGCCCGAGCTGCGCGAGGATACCGGCGAGATCGAAGCCGCGGAGGCGAAGCAGCTGCCGCGGCTGCTGGAGCCGGGGGACATCCGCGGCGTGTTCCACAACCACACGACATACAGCGACGGCAGCGCGTCGCTGGAGGAAATGGCCCTCGCGGCGAAGGCGCTGGGGTGGGAGTACTTCGGCGTCGGCGACCACTCGCAGTCGCTGGCCGTGGCCCGAGGGATGCCGCCGGGGGTGGTCCGCAAGCAGTGGGCCGAGATCGACGCCGTGAACGCGAAGCTGACCGGCGTGCGCATCCTCAAGGGCATCGAGAGCGACATCCTTGAGGACGGGTCCCTCGACTACGACGACGAGCTGCTCGCCGGGTTCGACTACGTCGTCGGCAGCGTCCACACCCACTTCGGGCTGACGGAAGCGGAGCAGACGGAGCGCGTGTGCCGCGCGCTGGCCCACCCGGCGCTGACGATGCTCGGTCACGCCACCGGCCGGCTGCTGCTGCGGCGCGAGGGCTACAAGATCGACCTGGAGGAGGTCCTGAAGACGGCCGCCCGCTTCGGGAAGATGGTGGAGATCAACGCGAACCCGTACCGGCTGGACCTCGACTGGGTTCACGTGAAGCGGGCCAAGGCGCTGGGCGTGCTGCTGGTCATCAACCCCGACGCCCACAGCCCGGACCAGCTGTCGCTGACGCGGTTCGGGGTGGACGTGGCCCGCCGCGGCTGGCTGGAGGCGAAGGACGTGTTCAACACGCGGTCGCTGGCCGAGGTGCAGGCCGAACTGGCGCGGCGGAAGCGGCCGTGAGCTGTTCCACGTGGAACGGCTGGGCGGGGGGGCGCCGGTAGCGCGTTAGGCCGGGGCGCAAGCCCCGTCGGGGCTCAGCAGCCCGACGGGGCTTGCGCCCCGGCCTAACGCGGCCCTGCCCGGTAGTGCGGGTTCGCCGCCAGGAACGCCGCCACGCGCTCGGCCCGAGTCACGGCGTCGGCCAGGAACGCCACCGCTTCGCGGAGCCGGTCGTCGGGCTCGGCCGTGCTGAACCGCAAGAAGCCCTGACCTGCCGGGCCGAAGCACTCGCCGCCGAGGCACGCCACGCCGCGCTTCTCGTCCGCGCCCTCCAGCAGGTACATCGCCAGCCCGTGCGACGTGATCCCCAGCCGGCGGCAGAGCGGCCGCACGTCCGGGAACACGTAGAAGGTGCCCGCCGGCTCCGCCACACTCACGTCCGGCAACCGCCGCAACTCCGCGACGAGCAGCGCCACCTTCGCGCGGAACGCCGCCATCGTGCGGTCGCGCTCGGTGGCGTCCTTCTCGATCGCGGCCAGGCCGGCGAGCTGTACGAACGGCGGGGCGCACGACAGCGTCGAGTTCACCATCTTGCCGATCAGGTCGGCCAGCGGCGCCGCCGTCACCGCGAACCCGCAGCGCCAGCCGCTCATGCTGTAGCTCTTCGAGAACGTGTACGCTGCCACCGTCCGCTCCATCATGCCGGGCTCCGCGAGCGGCGAGTGGTGCCGGCCGCGCCACACCATGTGGCAGTACGGCTCGTCGCTGAACAGCGCCACGCCGGTGCCGCGGAGCAGCGCCGCCAGCCCCTCCAGGTCGGCCTTCGTGGCGACGCCGCCGGTCGGGTTGTGCGGCGAGTTCAGGAACACGGCCTTCGCCCGCGGCTCGTCGCGGATGAATCGCTCGACCGAGGCAAGCTCGGGGCGGAACTCGTTCTCCGGGGTGAGCGGCGCCGTGACCATGCGGGCGCCGCGGCGGAGGATGTTCGGCAGGTAGGTCGGGAACGCCGGCTCGAAGACGAGGACGGCGTCGCCGGGTTCGAGGAACAGCTCGCAGAAGAACTGCTCGAACGGCTTCGCCCCCGGCGCGACGACCACGTTCTCGGGCCCGGCGGCGATGCCGAACTCGTCGCGGACGAGCTTCGCCAGACCGGCGCGGAAGTCGGGCAGGCCCATCGACGGGGCGTAGCGCGTGTGCCCGGCGTCGAGCGCGGCCTTGCCCGCCGCGAGCGCCGACGACGACGTGGGGTACGGGCTGTCGCCGATCTGCAGCTCGATCACGTCCTTGCCGGTGGCCTTCAGCTTTTTGGCCAGGGCGAGCACGTCGAAGGCGATTTCGGTGGTGAGGCCGCGGGCGAACGCGGAGAGGGGAGGGGTGTTCATCCTGTCGGGAAACGGAAAACGCCCCCGGTCGGACAGGGGCGTGCGGCGAAACGCGGCGCGGGGGGCGTCACTGCCCGAGGTAGACCATGTCGGCGTACACGGTCATCTCGATGCTGCTCCCACGCAGGACGTACCAGGCCCCGCGGGCCGTCACCTCGACCAGTAGCACGTGGTGACTCGACCGGTTCGAGTGCCGGTCCAGGGCGGCGGCGTCGCGCGCCCCCGCCGCCTGGCCGCCCGCCTGCAGGACGCTCGGGACGACCACGCCGAGCGAGCCGGAGGCCCGCCCCATCGCCGCCGCCTGCTCGTCGCTCATCCACTGCCAGCCGGTCGGGACGGTACTGACCGTGTACGTCACATACCCGGATCGTTTCGACACACACACGTAGTGACTCCGGACGTACCACCCCGGCGGCGGGGCGTAGACGGGCCACTTGCTGTCCCGCCCGGTGCTGCTGACGGCCATCGAGACGGTCAGGACCGGTAGAACCTGGGCCGTACCGACCGACGGCGGGTCGGCGGTCTGGGCCTGGACGGCCGGGACGGCGAAGGTCAGGCAGATGAGGGAGCCGAGGAAGCGGACTTTCTTGGGGGTCATCGGTCGTCCTCCTTGAGCCGAGACCGGGGACGACCAGAAACCGAGCACACCCGGTGCCGCTCCGGCACTCGTCTCGAATTCATGAACGAGACCCCACACGGATTCGAGCGAAGTCGCGCGAGCCTACCGCGCGGCGGGACATGTCAAACGAAGACCACCCCCGGTCGAAGTCGGGGGCGGTCGGTGGGCGGCCGCACCCCGCGTCCGTTGCCGGACGTGTCGTCAGTTGCTCAGGTACACCATCGCGGCGATCACGGACAGTTCCCCGGCCGCGGCGCCCTGCCAGAGCCCGGCGCCGCGGGCGGTCACGTCCACGACCAGCACGTGATGGATGGACGTGTTCGATTGCCGCCCCGTGACCGCCGAATCGTGTGCGCCACCGGCCTGGCCGCCGACCGGAGGCGCACTCGGCACCGCCACGCCGACCGACTCCGCGGCCCGGCCGGTGGCTGTCGCGCGCTCGTTGTTCGTCCACTGCGATCCGGCCGGACCGGTGCTTACGGTGTAGGTGGACGGCCCTCAACGGCTCGTCGCGCGGACGAGGTGGCTCCGCACGTACCACCCGGCGGAGGCGCGTACACGACCCGCATGGCGTCGCACTCGGTGCCGCCGCCGGCGTGGACGAGCATGCCGCACATCACGGCGAGGTCGGCGAGCCCGGATTCGCCCGACCGGCCTACGTCCGCACCGGCATCGCGGAAAGGCTGGCGAACGCCAGCCCCACGCTCGCCATGTTCGCGACGAATAGCGAGAGGAACACCACCCGGTGGAACCTGACCCCGAACGCCATTCGGAGGACGGCACCCTCCACCCCCGCGTTGACGAGCGCAGCGAGGAGGCACGTCGCCACCCAGGTGACAGGATTGAAGGTCCCCACCTGGAGCACGGGGTAAAGGATGAGTCCGGGGAAGAACTCCCACGCGATGCCGGCCAGCGGGATCAGGACCACACCGGCCGCGGTGGAGACCGCGTTCATCAGCAGGTCGGCCCGGAGGGCGACCCGGCTGGTCAGGCCGAGTCGGTAGCGGAGGGCGACGAACTCGGCCGCCAGGCCGGCGGCGATCGCCCACCACGTCAGTAGCCGCCCCTCCAGGATGAGCGCCGGCCAAACGACGTTCGCCAGCAGCATTCCCCACCCCCGCTCTGGTCGGGTCGCCGACTCGCTTGCGGTTCGGGTTTCCGCTACTGCTTCGCCGCGATGGCCCGCTGCAGCGGCGTGATCACCCCCGGGATGACGTGGCTCGCGACCAGCTCGTCCAGCAGCCGGCGCTGGTTCCGGTACGACTCGTGGAACGTCTTGAACGCCTGCTTCCCCCAGAACTGGCGGATCGTGAAGTACACCGTGATCGGCGACTCGGGGAAGTTGCCCGTCCGCACCTGGTAGGCGGTCGTCCGCGTCTCCACGCTGAGCCGCGCCTGCAGCTGGCAGTTCTCGTCCAGCGCCATCATCAGCGACGGCTGGTGGTGCAGCACCCGCGCGCCCGGCAGGCCCACCAGGTTCTCCAGCGGCGTGCCGGCGGTCAGCGCCTCGGCCACCACCTCGTCGTGGTTCCCCTGGTAGAGGAAGTCGAAGTAGTAGAGCACGTCCATGCTCTCGGTCTGCAGCGCGTGGAGGTCGAGGTGGTACGGCGCCATCTCCAGCACGCGCTCGTTGTGGGCGTCGGCGTCTTCCAGGGCCGGCGGGTTGACGAACCCCGTGCTCAGCCGCCGCGCGTCGAGCGAGCACCAGCGGTAGCTGCCGGCGTCGCGTTCTTCTTCGAGCATGTACTCGCCGTCGGCCCGCTTCTCGAACTCGGTCATCTTCGGCACCGCGCGCTGGACCGCCTCGAAGAAGTGGAGCACCGGCTCCCGGGCGGTCGGCATGTCGAGCTTGCCGTGCACGTACGACGACACGCCGAAGTCGTCGCAGAGCGAAGCGTAGGAGTTCATTGCGTCGGACCCTCGCGCGGGGAATGAGTCATTGTTCGCGCCGGGTGGGCGAGTTGCAAGGCCGGTGGCAGGACTGGGGGACGGTGGTACGAAGGGACTGCGGGGCCGAACAGCAAAAGAAAACGCCCGGGGCCGGCCCCGGGCGTTCCAGACTTCACTTCACCACGTCCCGGGTTCACCGGGTGCCAACGTGTCCCTTCAAGCCGCGAGGCGGAGCTTCACCGGCGACGTGGACGGAACCTTGAGGGTCGACTTGGAGACCCAGCGGCCGGCGTCCGGGGCGCCGCTCCACTGCTCCATGCGGATGCTGGTCGCCTCTTCCCACTCCTCCTCGGTCACCGCCGACAGGTACGCCTCGACGTACTCCTGGCGGATCTGCGTGCTGGAGCGGCCGACGAACAGCAGCGCCTCGGAGCCGTCTTCGAACACGGCCACCGCGCGCCAGCCCTGGGCCTTCGACTCGGTCTGAATAAGCACTGGTGCGACCCTCCCTGGTCGTGAAGATGGGAACCCGCCCGCGTCCCTGGGCGACACGCCTAGCTTCTCCTCCCGCGGCCGGTTCGTCAAGGAAAAACCGGCCGCGGCGGCGCACTTTGACTCAAGTTCCCACCAGGAAAGGACGATGCGCGGCGGAAAAACGAAGAAGCCCACCCGGCTCACCGGATGGGCTTCAGGGTGGTCGTGTCAGTACCGGTCGCCGCCGTAGCCGCCGGAGTAGCCGCCGCCGCCGCCACCCCCGCCGTAGCCGCCACCGGCGCCGCCGTAGCCGCCGCGGCCGCCGCCACCGCCGCCGCCGCCACGCGGGGGGCGGCCGCCACCGCCGCCGCCGTACCCACCGCCGCCGCCGCCCTCACGGGGCTTGGCGATGTTGACCGTCAGGGGCCGGCCGTTCATCTGCTGGTTGTTGAGCGCCTCGATGGCGGCGTTGGCCTCCGCCTCGTTGGGCATCTCGACGAAGCCGAAGCCGCGGCTGCGGCCGGTCTCCCGGTCGGTCACGACCTGGGCCCGGTTGACCGCGCCGTACTGCTGGAACATTGCGAACAGCTCGTCCGTCGTCGTCGACCAGGGCAGGTTGCCCACGTAAATGTTCGTCGCCATGCGAGGGGCCAACCACATCACCAGTGCCGTGTGCCGAGATGACCCCAGGCCCCGTTCGACGACCGAAACAGGAACCGCCTGCAAGTACCGGGCACGCCGCCCCGTCCCACGCTGACATGGGTACGGTGCTTGCACTATAAGTGGTGTCAACCCCACTGCAAGAGTTTTCCCGGTTTCCCGGAAAAAAGTTTGCAGCCCCGCTAGGGGCATGAATTGAAGGGGATTCGAGGGAGTTGAGGCGCCGCGCGGCGGGCCACGATCGTGGCCCGCCGCACGCGGGAGCCGGCTCAGTCCACGACCGCCAGCACGTCGTCCTCGGTCATGACGAGGTACTCCTTGCCGTCGACGGTGACCTCGTTCCCGGCGTAGCTGGAGAACAGCACGCGGTCGCCGGCCTTCACCTGGAACGCGGCGCGCTTGCCGTCGTCGAGCAGCTTGCCGTCGCCGAGGGAGATGATCTTCCCCTGCTTCGGCTTCTCCTTGGCCGTGTCCGGCAGGATGATGCCGCCGGCCGTCTTGTCCTCCGCCTCGAGGCGCTCGACCACGATCTTGTCGTTCAACGGGACGATCTTCATCGGCGTCAACTCCTGGGTCAACCGGCCTTCGGGGAAGCGGGGGGCGTCGTCGGCCCGGCCGCGGGTGGGGTCGTTGTCGGGGGCGGGCCGTACACCTGGGCGATGGCCCGCGCCAGCGTGTGGACAACCACGTTCGCCTTCACCGGCTTCGGGATCACGCTGTACACCTGCGCCGAGAACGCCTGCCGCATCAACTCGGTGGTGGCGTCGGCGGTCATCAGCACGGCCGGCAGCACGCGGTCGAGCGTCTGCCGCAACAGGGTCAGCGCCTCCAGCCCGGTCAGGCGGGGCATGTGCATGTCGAACAGCACCAGGTGAACCAGCTGCACCTGGACGATCTCGACCGCCTCGCCGCCGTCGGCCGCCAGCACGGGGTGGAATCCCTGCGACTGGAGCACGTCGGCGAGTGCCTCGCGCGTGCCGCGGTCGTCGTCGGCGACGACCACGGTGAACGGCGCGGCGGGGGTCGGGTTCGCTCGGGTTTCGGTGACCATAACTGTTCACCTCCCGGGGCGGCCGCACCGCCTCGGGTTCCGCCGGCCGGTGTCCGAACCCCCTCGGGGAAGGTCTGCTCGGCCGGCTCGACAAGCAACCGCGGTGCCGAACCCCTGCGCCGGGCAGCGGTTCGGTTGTAAGACGCCGATTGTGCGACGGATGCGCTCCGCCGATCAAGCCCATTTTACCCCGCCGCCGCCGCCAGGGGGTAGCTGAAGCCTGCCAGTGGCGCCGGGTTACAGGGACAGGGCTGTCAGCGTGGCAGGGGTGCCAGTGTACCGCGCCCGTGAGGAGTGGTAAGAACCTTAGAATTCACTCACGACCGGATGCAACGCTCGGATACCATCATACCCGAGCGCGCCGGCGGCGCCGGCGCGCTCCGAACCAGGGAGGCTCCACATGCCACCGACTCGACGCCGATTGTTCGTCGCCGTCGTCGTCTGGGCCACACTCCCGCTCGCCGGGTGCGTCGAGGCCGACGTCCAGTCCTACGCCCGCTACCAACCGGACGACGACTCGTTCCGCTGCCTCCAGGTCTACTCGAACCTCTACGCCACCCAGGCGCGAGACCTCGATCACCTCGTTTCGCTCTGGGAGCGGCGGGCGCACGTGATCATCAACCCGGCCGACCCGGCCATCTTCGGCGTGACGGCGTTCGAGCGGAAGGGGCGGAGCCGGTTCGCGGCCGTCAGTTTGGGTCAACCGAAGCCGACCCCGGATCAGGTCCTCACGACCCGCGCCGACCTCGACACGATCCGCGTCCGGTCCGGCCGGTTCTTCCTCAACGAGCACCGGAACCTCTGCTACTACCAGGAGTGCGTCGTCCCGGGGAAGACGCTCGACGCCGTGCTGGAGGACCTGAGGCCGGAGGTGGCGGACCTGCTGACCAGATATGCCGAGGACCAATCCAAGGACGCGGACAACGTCACGGTCCGGTGGCTGACGTGGGACGAGGTGCGGCAGCAACTCCGCGACCAGGCTGCCGGCCGGCCCGCCCCGCGGCCGGCCCCGAACGAGCCGGCGCGCCGTTCGGAACTTAGACTCGACGCCGACTCGCTCCGGCTGCTGAAGAAGGCGGGGGCCGATCGGTCGGTAAAGTTGACGCGGGTCCGGGATGTGTTTAGCGTCGTCGTCCCGCTCTCCAAGCGGGACGCCGAGGAAGCCCTGGCAACCGCGAACGTGCTGCGCGAAGCACTCACCGCCGAGGTTGGCAAGCACAAGGGCTCACCGGAGGAGCGGAAGCACCTGCTCGACGCCCTCGACGGGGTGACGGTCCGGCACGTACAGGGGGCAGGCGTGGAGGTGTCGGTGAACGCCGTCCGAGCCATCACAGCCGTCCGGCTTCTCGGCGGAGAACGGTCGCCGGTCGAGCCGAAACGGGCCGGCTACCAGGCGACGGTGGCGTCGGTCCAGGGGCGGGGGGTGGCGATCGACAAGACGTTCACCGTGGACCCGCTGATCGCCGAGTACCTGCGGAAGTAGCGCGACCGTGGCGGCCGGCGGCCCCACCCGGCTACCGACGCGGGCGGTTCAGCCGGTCCACGTTGAAGTCGGCGTCCGTCAGGCCGGCGGGCGCCTTCACCTGCGTGTAGCAGTAGAACTCCAGCTCCTTCGGCGGGATCGAGCCCGACTCCACCAGCGTCATGAGCACCGGCAGCCCGAACGAGGGCGAATCGGGCTTCGCGTCGAAGTACCAGCTGCGCACGCCGCCGCGCTCCACGTCCGGCTCGGCGCGCGGCCGCACCGTCTGTTCGACCAGTTCCAGGGGCAGGTCGCCGAGTTCGGGCCGGCGCACGGCGCCGACGTACTTCAGGTCGGCGGGGCTCGTCTGCACCAGCCGCGCGAACAGGGCCACGGCGGTGCCGGGGCCGGCGTCGCGGATGCTGCGGCGGCTCTTGTTCTTCACCAGCGGGCTGTCCGGCGACAGCGACGGCGCCTTGTTCCCGGCCTTGTACAGCCGCGAGTCGCCCTCGCCGACGATGGCGTGAACCTTGTCCTCGTGCCGGCTCGGGTTGTACAGCACCTCGCGGCCGTGGCCGACCTCGCCGGTGTTCCGCATGTACACCGCGTACGGCTGGCTCCGCAGCTGAACCAGAACTTCCTCCGTCTGCGCCGCCTCGCCGCGGACGACCTCGCGGCGCGTCAACTTCGCCTCGAACGTGTCGATGCCCGCCCAGCGCTTCGTGGCGGCGTCGGCGAGCTTCGCCAGCGCGTTCGGGGTCGCCGCCTGCGGCGAAGCGGGTTGGGCGGTCGGCTCGACGGGCGGCGGCTGCGGAGTAGCGGCCGGCGCGACGGCGCTCGTGGTCGGTTCGACGGCCGGCGGCCGCGGGGTGGCCGGAGGCGCGACGGCGCTCGTGGTCGGCTCCGGGGGCCGCGGGGGCACGAGCGCCGCCTCGGCGCGATCGACCGGGGGCGGCGGGGGCATCGGGTTGGCAACCGGCGCCGCGGGCGACGGCGGGTTGACCGGCGGCAGCGCGGCGGGCGGAGTAGTGCCTTTCCGCGGCCGGTCGGCGAACGGGCCTTGCCCGCGGGAGCGGTAGCTGGTGCAGCCGACGGCGAGGGCGGCGAGCAGAACGAGGATCGACCCGCGAACCATGCCGTGCCTCCGTGCGGACGGCGGCACCATACCCAGCGGCGGCAAGCGGGGCAAGGTGGTTCGGCCGCGCGACCACACGTAAGAACTGTATCGGCCGCCCGGGCGGCGCCGGTTGAGTGTAGTCGTTGATCTTCGGCCCGACGGTTGGTTGTCGGCCGGCGGGGCGGGCGTTACCATGCGGCGACCAACGGCGGGCTCACGATGGCCAAGTACCTGATCTCTTTCCCCAGCGCGGCGATGGTCGTATCCGACGACGAGCTGGAAGCAGCCGGCCGTGACTCGCGCGCCGTGATTGCGGAGGCGAAGGCGGCCGGCGTGTACGTCTTCGGCGGCGGCATCGACGAGGCCGTGCCACCTGTACTCGTCTCGGCCGACGGCGCGGCCGCGGAAGGCGGCTACCCCTGGGGACCCCGGCTGACCGGCGGCTTCACGATCCTCGAGCTGCCCACGAGGGAGGTCGCCCTGATGTGGGCCGCACGCTTGGCGAAGGCGTGCCGCTGCGCCCAGGAGTTGCGCGTCTTCATGTTCGACCCGCAGTCGTGAGTCGGTTTGTTGGTCAAAACGAGTCCACCGCCTCGGCCAGCACGACCCGGCGGACCGGAAAAATCCGCAGAATCCGCACACTGCCCCAATTTGTGACCTACACTCGCTACTAGCCCGTCATTCGTTCCCGTCGCCCGATCCCCCGCCGCGCAGGTTCCCCCTTCCGCGCCGCGGGCAGCACGTCCAACTCTTTCCGACGCAGGAGCGCGCGCATGTCCGTGTTTACCCGGCCCCGCCTCGCCCTCGAAGGCCTCGAAAGCCGCGAGGTGCCGGACGCCGCCCAGGTGTGGGCCGTCGCCGGCGGGGTCTACGACCTCAACCAGACGTTCAACCTTCACAGCAACCCGACCGCGAACCACACGATCTACCTCGACTTCGACGGCCACACCACCGGCGACGTGACGGGCACCAGCTGGGACAACCTCACCAGCCCCGCGTACGACCCCGCCGGCAATGGCACCGCGTTCAGCGACGCCGAGAAGCAGACCATCCAGAAGATCTGGGCCCGCGTCGCCGAGGACTACGCCCCGTTCAACGTCGACGTGACGACGCAGGAGCCGGCCAACCTCGAAGACCTGCGGAAGTTCGGCACCGGCGACACCCGCTGGGGCGTCCGCGTCGTCGTCACCCCGAACGACGCGCCGGCCCCGGGGTCGGGCGGCGTCGCCTACGTGGGGTCGTTCAACTACTCGAACTTCACCCCGGCCTACGTCTTCAACACCGGCGAGAAGGCCGTGGCGGAGGCGGCGTCGCACGAGGCCGGGCACGCCCTCGGCCTCGGCCACGACGGCACCGCCACCTCCGGCTACTACGGCGGCCACGGCACCGGCGTCACGTCGTGGGGCCCGATCATGGGGGCGTCGTACAGCCCGAACCTCACGCAGTGGAGCAAGGGCGAGTACGCCGGCGCCAACAACACCCAGGACGACCTCGCCCTCATCACCACCAACAACGGCTTCACGTACCGGGTCGACGACTTCGGCAACACCCTCGCCACGGCCACGCCGTTGCTGGCGCCCGGGTCCGCGGTGGTGTCCACGACGTTCGGCGTGGTGGAGCGGAACACCGACGCGGACGTGTTCTCCTTCTACGCCGGCGCCGGCCTCGCCACACTGACCGTGGACCCGCTGACGCTCGGGCCGAACCTCGCCGTGCGGGCGGAGTTGCTGAATTCGACCGGCACGGTACTGACGACGGCGAACCCGGCCACGGCGATCAACGCCGTGGTGAACTTCACGCTCCCGGCGGCGGGGCTGTACTTCCTGCGGGTGACCGGGACCGGGAAGGGCGACGTGGCCGGCACCGGCTTCTCGAACTACGGCAGCCTCGGCAACTACCGCGTCACCGGCACCGTTCCGCCGTACAGCGCCGCGCCGAACCAGGCGCCGGTCGCCGCGAACGACACCGCCACGACCGCGGCCGGCACGCCGGTGACGGTGGACGTGCTCGCCAACGACACCGACCCGGACGGCGACGCGCTCACCATCACGGGCGTGACGAACGTCGTCGGCGGCACCGCGACCGTCTCGAACGGGCGCGTCGTGTTCACCCCCACGGCCGGCTTCAGCGGCGCCGCGTCGTTCGTGTACTCGATCAGCGACGGCCGCGGCGGCGTGGCCTCGGCCGCGGCGGCGGTCACCGTGACCGCGCCCGTGAACCGCGCCCCTGTGGCGGTGAATGACAGCGTGAGCACGACCGCCGGCACGCCGGTGACGGTGGACGTGCTGGCCAACGACTCCGACCCGGACGGCGACGCGCTCACCGTCACGGGCGTGTCGAACGTCGTGGGCGGTACGGCGGTCGTCTCGAACGGGCGGGTGGTGTTCACGCCCGCCGCCGGGTTCAGCGGCGCGGGCTCGTTCGTGTACTCGATCAGCGACGGCCGCGGCGGCGTGGCCTCGGCCACGGCGGCGGTCTCGGTCGCGCCGCCGCCGGCGACGCAGTCGTTCACGAACGGCACCGACGTGACCATCGGCTCGTCGGGCCGAGTGACGGTGAGCTCGTCCGTAGTGGTGTCGGGAGTGACGGGGTCGATCCGGGACGTGAACGTGTCGCTGAACCTGTTCCACACGTACACGCGGGACCTGCGGATCACGCTGATCGCCCCGGACGGCACGGCGGTCCGGTTGTTCAACCGGTACGGCGGCAGCGGTGACAATCTCCTGGGGACGACGTTCGACGACCAGGCGGCGACCTCGGTGAGCGGGGCGGCGGCGCCGTTCACGGGGACGTTCCGACCGGCGGTGGCGCTGGCGGCGCTGAACGGCAAGTCGCCGAACGGGACGTGGCGGCTGCAGGTCGAAGACCTGGCGGCGGGCGACGGCGGCTACCTGGACACGTGGACGCTGACGCTGACGACGGGCGCGTCGGCGGCGGCCCCGGCGGCGTTCGCGCCGCCGGCGGCGACCGACTGGGCAGCGCGCCTGGCGGCGTTCCTGGAGGCGCAGGAGCAGCAGCGCCGCCGCGGGACGCAGCCGCCGTCGCCGGAAGCCGACCTGCCCCGCGGGTAACGGTTGTCGTCGGTTGCGCCCCCACCCGCCGCCCGGTAGGATGGCGCCGGTCGTTCACCGGCCGGGGGTTTGGGGGGCGACATGACCGCGGCCGAAGTCCTGACCGAAATCGAGCCACTCGGCACCGAGCAGTACCGCAAGGTGCTGCGCAACCACGGCGTGACCGACGCCTGTTTCGGTGTCAAGATCGAGGACCTCAAGAAGGTCCAGAAGCGGGTGAAGACGGACTACCAACTCGCGCTGGACCTGTACGCGACGGGCATCTGCGACGCGCAGTACCTCGCCGGCCTCGTCGCCGACGACGCCCGCATGACGAAGGCGGACCTGCGCCGCTGGGTCGCGGGCGCCGGCTGCGACGCCCTGTGCCAGTACACCGTCGCCTGGGTGGCGACCGGCAGCAAGCACGGCCGCGAGCTGGCCCTGGAGTGGATCGACGCGAAGAAGGAACGCACCGCCGTCGCCGGCTGGGCCACGCTCGGCTGCCTGGTGGCGGTCGTCGCGGACGCGGACCTCGACCTGGCGGAGCTGACGCAACTGCTGGCGCGCGTCGAGAAGGCGATCCACGACGAGCCCGACCGGGTGCGCTACGCGATGAACGGCTTCGTCATCGCCGCGGGCAGCTACGTGGCACCGCTGCACGACGCGGCCGTGGCGACGGCGAAGCGGATCGGCCGCGTGACGGTGGACATGGGCGACACGGCGTGCAAGGTGCCGTACGCCCCCGAGTACATCGCGAAGGCCGTGGCCCGCGGCGTGAAGAAGCGCAAGACCGTGAAGTGCTAGCCGGGCGGCCTCCCGCGGCGGGCGTGCAGCGGTATCCTGAGGTCATGTGCCGCGCCGCTCGTCCGCCTCAACCCCTCCCCGCCCGACTCCCGATCGCGGGGCTCGCGCTGGTCGTCGCATTCTCGCTGACGACCGGCTGCAACACCGCGGCCCCTCGGCCCTCGGAGGTCGTCGCGGATTCCGTCCGCGGGTTTTCCGGCGAGCAGGGGGCCAACGGCTGGTCCTACGGCTACTGGGACCGCACCGCCGACCCGGGCAAGGACTACAGCCAGGCGACCGACTTCCAGCTGCTGAAGCAGTTCGGCCGCGACCCGATCAACGGCCTGAGTAGTCACCGCGACTTCACCACCGGCGACCTGTGGACGCTGCAGGACGGCCAGTACTACACGTCCCTGTGGGCCGAGGGCGGCCACCCGAACAGCGCGTCGCGGTTGGGGAAGTACGCCCCGGCCGAGCAGTGGGCGGTGCGCCGCTGGGTCAGCACGGTCGCGGGCCCCGTCCTCGTCAGCGGCCGCGTCGGCAAGGTCATGCCGTGGGGAGCCAACTGGGCCGGCGGCTGCCAGGCGCGGATCGTCGTGGACGGGGTTACGGTGTTCTCCGCCCCGATGGACGACCGCGGCACGGATTACTCGGTCAACACCACGCTCCGCACCGGCTCGATCGTGGACTTGCTCATCGGCCCTGGCCCGAGCGTGGGCGTCACGAAGTTCACGGCCACAATTCGAACCGTTCCTGCTGTCGCACAGTAAGCCCGCCCAGCGCCGCCAGGAACGCCACGGCGCAATCCCCCACCGTCGCCAGGTCGTAGCCGCCCTCTTGCGTCACAACCGCGGGCACGCCCAGCGCCCGCACCGCGGCGCCCAGCTCCGCGAAGTACGCCGTCGGCAGCCGCATCCCGCCGATCGGGTCGGCCGCGTGTGCGTCCGCCCCGAACGCCACCACCAGCGCCGCCGGCCGGTGCCGCCCGGCCCGCTCCAGCGCCGCCGCTATCGCCGGCCGGTAGCCGTTCACGCCCGTGCCCGGCGGCAGCGGCACGTTCAGGTTGAAGCCCAGCCCGCGGCCGCTGCCGGTCTCGTCGGCGAAGCCGCTGAAGTACGGGAACAGGCCGGCCGGGTCGCCGTGGACCGACACCGTCAGCACGGCGGGGTCGGCGTAGAAGAGGTGCTGCGTGCCGTTGCCGTGATGCACGTCGATGTCCAGCACCGCGACCGGGCCGAGGTCGAGGAGCAGGTTCGCGGCCAGGGCGGCGTTGTTAAGGAAACTGTACCCGCCGCACCGGCCGCGCTCGGCGTGGTGGCCCGGCGGCCGCGTCAGCGCGTACACCGCCCGCTCGCCACCCGCGACCAGTCTCGCGGCGCGGCAGGTGGCCGCGGCGCCGCCGAGCGCCGCGGCCCAGGTCCCGGCCGTGATCGCGGTGAAGGTGTCGAAGCAATACGCGCCGCGGCGCGCCGTCTCGCCGCGCGGCTGGCCCGGCGCGAACGGGAAGACCGACGGCATCACCCACCCGCCGCTGCCCGCGAGGGCCGCCGACGTGTCGCGCAGGTGGGCGACGTAACCCGCGTCGTGGAGGCCGGTCAGCGCCTCGGCGGGGAGGTCGGGCGCGTCCTCGACGGTGAACCCGCCGTGCGCCGCGAGCGCGGCGCGGATCGCTTCATACCGGCCGGGCACTTCCCACGGCGGCACGACGGCGCCGTTGTCCACCTCGTGCGGCGGCACGTGGGCGGCGTGGTTCGGGTTGCAGATCACGCGCACGGCCGCCCCCGGGCTGGTGTCGCCCTATAATACCGACTCGTCCCGCCCGAGGTGGTCATGCCGCGCGTCCTGATCGTCGACGACAGCCAGCCGAACGCCGAGCTGCTGGAGGCGCACCTGGACGGCTCCGGCCTCGACACGCGCATCGCCCCCGACGGCGAATCGGCCCTCGCCGCCGCCCGCGACTGGCAGCCGGACGTGATCCTCCTCGACGTGATGATGCCGCGGCTCAGCGGCTTCGAGGTGTGCGACCGGCTCCGCGCCGACGCCGCCACGCGGGCCGTCGGCGTGCTCATGGTGACGGCCCTGGACCAGCCGGCCGACATCGAGCGGGCCGTGGCCGTGGGCACCGACGACTTCATCACGAAGCCGATCAACAAGACCGAGCTGCTGATCCGCGTCCGGGCGCTGCTCGACGCCCGCAAGCAGGCCACCGACACCGACCGCGCCCTGGCGTACATGGGCCGGGTGCAGCTGGGCGTTTAAACCCCGTGAAGGGGTGAAGGGGTGAAGGGGTGAAGGGGTGTCGTGAGCACCCCGGTCGTCACCCCTTCACCCCTTCACCCCTTCACCCCTTCACGGCGACACCATGAACGTTGGGAAAGTGACCCTCAAGGCACGGCGGGCGGAACCCTTCTTCGGCCGCCACCCGTGGGTCTACGCCGGCGCCATCGACAAGGTTGAGGGCGACCCCGCCGACGGCGCCGAGGTGGACGTCTTCTCGGCGGCGAACAACTTCGTCGCCCGCGGGCTGTTCAACAGCCAGAGCAAGATCCACGTCCGCCTCTACTGCTGGGAGCCCGGCGTCGAGCTGAACGCCGACTTCTTCCGCAGCCGCATCGAGCGCGCCGTGAGCCTCCGTCACGACGTGCTGAAGCTCGGCGTACCCAACGCCGGCTACCGAGTCGTGTTCAGCGAGGCAGACTACCTCAGCGGCATGGTCGTGGACCGCTACGCCGACTGGCTCGCCGTGCAGTTCACGTCGCTGGGTTTGGGCCAGCGCCGCCACCTGATCGCCGACGTGCTGCGCGACGTCCTCCAGCCGCGCGGCATCTACCTCCGCACCGAGAAGGGCATCGGCCGGCTCGAAGGCGTGGAGCTGCACGACGAGCTGCTGTGGGGCGAGGCGCCGCCGCCGGACCTGACCATCGAGGAGAACGGCCTGAAATTCCTGGTGAATCTCGCGGAGGGGCAGAAGACCGGCTACTACCTCGACCAGCGCGACAACCGCGCCGCGGTGGCCCGGCTGTGCTACGGGAAGCGCGTCCTGGACGCGTTCTGCTACAGCGGCGGGTTCGGCCTGTACGCGGCGAAGGCCGGCGCCGCCGAGGTGCTCGGCCTCGACTCGTCGGAGCCGGCGCTGGAGCTGGCCCGCCGCAACGCGATCACCAACGGCCTCTTCCAGGCGACGTTCCAGAAGGGCGACGTGTTCGGCACCCTGGACGACCTGGCGAAGGCCGCCCGCAAGTTCGACGTGGTGGTGCTCGACCCCCCGAAGTTTGCGCGGAACCGCGCCGCGCTGCCGGACGCGATCAAGGGCTACCGCCGGCTGCACAGCCTGGCGATGAAGCTGCTGGACCGCGACGGCATTCTGGTGTCGTGCTGCTGCACCGGCCTCATCACGATGACGGACCTGGAGGAGCTGGTCGCGCAGGTGGCCGTGTCGGCCGGGCGCGACGCGCAGATTCTGGAGCGCCGTGGCCCGAGCCCGGACCACCCGGTGGCGGTGACGTGCCGCGAGTCGGGCTACCTGAAGTGCATCATCTCGCGGGTGTGGTAGTGGGTGCGTGGCACGGAAGCCGGATTAACCACAGAGTCACGGAGGGCATAGAGGGAAGACCGAAGTCGAGGGGGACAGAAGTCTTTGTTTTCAAACCATGCTTTGCCTCGGTTTTCGGCCTTCTCTCTGTGCCCTCCGTGACTCTGTGGTTAATCCGGCTTCCCTCACCGCCCCTCCAGCCACCACAGCTCCACGCCGTTGCCGTCGGACACCAGCAGCACGTCGGCCCGAGGGCCGTAGGCGATCACCCGTTCGCCCAGGCGGAACGTCTCGAACACCTTCGCCCGCGCCGGCAGGTTCCAAAGAGAAATCACCCCCGCCGCGTCGGCCACGGCCAGCTCGCCGCCGCACGGGCTGAACGCCAGCTGCTTCACCGCCGCGGAGCCCACCTTCAGCGGGTACGGCGCCGCGCCCCCGGCCGGCCACACGCCCACCACGCCGGCGTCGTCGCCGGTGGCGAAGTCGGGCCACGTCGGCCCCACGGCCCACGCCCGCACCGCCGCCCGGTGCAGCCGCGGCGTCGGGGCCGACCCCTTCGCCGGCGGCGGGCGGGACACGATCGTACCGTCCGGCGTGCCGGTGAGAAGTTTCCCGTTCGGGTGCCACGCCACGAACGTGACCGCCGACGCGGGCACGTCCGGCCAGGGGCCGGCGGGGGTCGTCTCGTCCTTCGGCGTGCTGGTGACAACGCCGTTCCTCACCCGCGCCGCCGGCGGGTCTTTGAGCAGCGCCAGCGGCGCGTAGCGCACCGTCAGTTTGTCGTTCCGCACGGCGGCGACACGCTCCCGGTTTGGCTCCGGGAAGACCGCCCGGCCGCCGGGCACGTGCAGCGTCACCCGCGGGGCACGGGCGTCCGCGACTGACAACCCGCTGTCACCGGCGAGGAACACGTGGTCGCCGCCGAACGTGACGCGGCGGACCGGTCCGACGCCGCGCGGGCCGACCCGCGGCGGCTCAAACGTCGGCTGGTCGAGCCGCCACGCCCAGGTGGTGCCGTCGGCGTAGCCGACAATCGTTTCGCGGCCGTCCGGCGTCACGGCCAGCGCGGTGACCCCGGCCGGGCCGTCGGGCAGCCGCGTGGTGCCGTCGCGCATCATCAGGTCGTAGTAGCTCGGCGGCTCGGTCGGCGTCGGCGGCGCGGGGGGCGGCTCGACCGGCGGCGGTTCGACCGGCGGCGGTGGCGGAAGTTCGACCGGGGCCGGCGGCGGCCGCAGCGCCAGGTACAGCGCCGCGCCGCCGACGACGGCCGCGCCGACGAGCACGAGCACGAGCAGCGCCGCGGCCGGGAGCAGCCAGCCGGGCCGGTGCAGTACCGGAACTTCCGGGACGGTGCGGGTGCCGGCCAGGAACGCGGCCGTGTCGGCGGTCAGCGTGGAGGTCGGCAGGAGGAGCGCGAGCGGCCCGTCGGGAAGGCTCAGGCGCAGCGTGCGCCCGGACGCGACGGCGACGCTGCCGACCGGCGCGAACAGCAGCGGCCGGTTCGGCACGCGCTCGACGAACAGGCCGAACGGCGTGAGCACGGCGGTGACGCGGCCGCGGAGCGGGTGGGCGCCCGTCACGGCGGCGCGGACCTTTACCGGTGGCGGCAGCTCGACCGTGGCGGGGCCGGCCGTCGGGATCGGTTCGCACTCGTCGAGCGAGATGGGCTCGTCGGCCGGCGGGTCGTCGGCGACGGTGCCGGCGAAGACGTGGTAGGCGTCGTCGGCGGCGGGGCGGAGGCGGGTGCGGCACTTCGAGCAGCGCGACCGGCCGGGGTCGGTGCCGGCCGGCACCCGGACGCGCCGGCGGCAGCCGGGGCAGCGGAGGGTGTCGGTGGTGCTCATGCGCCGATTGTAGCCGACCGGCGCGGGCAACGCCGCAAGCGCGTGGGCTACTTCGCCGGTAACGCGACGCGCGGCACCGGGTCGGCTCGGGGCGTGAGCCCGGAGGGCGTCGGCGGTGATCCGGGGTGCGGAACTAATCGGACTCCGCGGCAGGCCGCCCCGGGTCCCCCCGGCGCTATACGCCGTCGCCCTCCGGGCTCACGCCCCGAGCCCGAACCCACCGCCTCACTTCCCGAACCGCCACCACTGATCGGCGGTGCCGCTCGGGCCGTTGAACTTGTACTGGATCACCCGGGCGCCGGGCTCGCGGGAGCCGTTGTCGATGCTCAGGTACTTGCCGCTGCCGCGGCTCTGCACCACGAACCACTCGGCCTCGCCCGGCACCGCGATCGGCCGCCAGTGCTGGTTCCTCGCCGCCTCGCCGTCGGCCAGTTTGGCGATCTCCACGTGCCGGTCGTCGCGCGCCGGCCGGGTCACGTACAGGCCGCTGAGGTTGTTGCGGATCAGGAAGTAGTCCTCGTCGGCCGGCACCAGCGTCCACCGCTGGTCGCCGCCGCCGGTGTCGTCGTACTGGATCACCGCCGAGCCCGGCTCCTTCGACCCCTCGGCGACGGCGGCGATGCGGCCGCTGTGCTTGTTGACGAGCCGCACCGGCGCGGACCCGACGGCGCGGCCGAGCGGCGTGGCGGTGTAGCGGAGCTTCACCAGCTCGGCCTCGGCGGCGGCGGCGGCCGCGTCCTGGCGGGCCTTCACGTAACTCTTGATGCCGTCGGCGTAGGCCGCCTCCAGCGCCTTGCGGGGGTTGTCGAGGTGGGTCCGGAGCGCCTTGGGGGCGGCGGGCGGCAGGTCGCCGCCGGCGGTGTACGCGGCGCGCTGGGCGACCGCGGCGTCGAGGAGTTTCTTGTCCCCCCGGACGCGGGCGGCCTCTTCCTGCTTGTTGAACCAGTCCACGGCGCCCGTCTGGTACTTCAGCAGCTCGCGGTTGTACGCCTCGCGGGCGGCGTCGAGCTTCTTGCGCACGGGGTCGGCGGGGTCCTGCGCCGGGGCGGCGTGGACGAACGCGGCGAGCGCCGCGGCGAGGAGCAACCGGCGCATGACGGCCTCCGGGGGTGGGAGTGTATGACGATACACTCCCGCGCGCGGGCCGCAACCGGGCCGCCGCGCGCGGGTGTTGACCCCGCGCCGCGGCGGCCCGACGGTCACTGCTTGTGGGCGTCGTGGCAGGTCTTGCACGACCCGGTGAACGTCTTGAGCGCGGACCCGAACGCCTCGGCGTCCTTGGCCTGGGCCGCCTTGTTCACCGCCGCCGTCTGCGCGCAGAAGGCCTGCGTCAGCGTCGCCCACGACTTGGCGTCGCCCTTCGGGCACGGCGCCTTCGTCAGGGCCACCCCGCAGTCGGCCATCTTCTTGGCGTAGTCCTGGGCCTCGGCCCAGTTCGCGGCCTTGACCGCCCCCGCGCACTTGGCGCAGTACCCGGTCTTGCCGGCCACCGCCTTCATCACGTCCTTGGCGGCCGGCCCCTTCTCGTCGGCCGAGGAGCCGGACAGGGTCATCACCAGCGCCGCCAGCGCGGCCGCAGCCGCACCGAACCACCGAGCCATCGACGGGCCTCCGGGCACGAGGTCTGGAATCGCGGCGCGGGCGCGCCGCGGCCGCCGAGATTAACCCGGCCCGCGGCGCGAGGGAATGGGGAATTTCGATAATCGGATCGGAAAGTCCGGAACGTCCGCCCCGCTCACCCGGCCGGCGTCTGGCCCAGTACGATGACGAAGTTGGCGTTCAACTCGCCGGTCCGCGAGTTGGGCACCGGCACGAAGTCCACCTCGACCGCGGCCTTGGTCGCCGGCGTGCGGCTCACCGAGCGGAAGATGCCGTCGCGGTCGTTGCCGGGGTGGTTCTTCACGTACAGCTGCGTCACCAGCAGCTCGCGCCGGCCCTGCTTCACCTTCACGTGGATGTGCGGCGTCCGCCCGGGGTACGGCACCGGCTTGATGGTGCGGAAGTAGTAGTCGCCGGTGCTGCCGGTGAGGAACCGGCCGAAGCCCTGGAAGTTCTTGTCCTGCTGGTCCTGCTTGCCGCCGCTGTCGCCGGTGTGCAGGTACACGCCGCGGGCGTCGCACTGCCAGATTTCCACCAGCGCGTTGCGGACCGGGTTCCCCTTCGGGTCCAGGACGCGGCCCGTCAGGTGGGTGACCTCGCCGACCGCCGGCGTCATGTTGTCGTTGAGGACGAGCAGGTCGTTGTCGGTGTCGAGCGGCAGGCGGTTGGGGTAGAACGGGCCTTCGGTCTGCGGCGGCGTGGGCGTGCGGGCCACTTCCTGGGCGAACGCCCCGGGGACGGTCCAGAACGGCAGCGTGGCCGCGGACGCGAGGAACCGGCGGCGGTCGGCGGTGGTCAGGCGCGGAAGCATTTGCGGCTCCTGGCGGGCGGACGGGCGACGGGAAAGGAAACGGCTCGGCGCCGCGCCCGGCGACACCGGCGGGGGAAGTGTAACCGCGGCGGGATGAGGGGAACAGGAGCGAACCGGGACGTGACAAACGTGGTACAGGCGAGCCGGGCGGCGTCGGCCGCCGGGCCCGCCGGGCTCGCCGCGGGTCAGCGGCGCGGCTGCGGGCCGCTCTGGCGGACCATCACGTCCTGCGCCCGCCGCTGGAACTTCGACATCTGCTCCCGCAGGCTGGCGTCGCCGCGCTGCAGCAGGTCGAGCTCGTGCTGGATCTCGGCGCTCAGCCGCTTCAGCTCCGTCTCCTGCCGCGCCAGGATGGCCCGCTCGCGGGCCATGCCGATCTCCATCTCGCGCATCTGCGTCTCGAGCGCCTCCTCGTCCTCGCGCAGCTGCCGCCGCTCCTCGTCGATCCGGCGGCGGTCCTGCGTCAGCTTGGCGTTCTCCTTCTCCAGCTCGTCGCCCCACTCCTCCAACTCGGACCGCGTCTTGGGCACCGGCGGCGGCGGGGCCAACTCGCCGCGGGAGATCTTGTCCTCCACGTCGGCCAGCTGGATCGCCAGCTCCTCGACCTGGGCGTCCTTCTCGGCCAGCGCCGCCTCGTACTCCTTCTGCTTCGTGGTGAAGTCCTGCTCGGCCCCGCTGGCCTCCTGAAGGAGCTGCTTCATTTCCTCCAGTAGCGCCCGGAGTTCCTTGTTCTCGGCGCGGAGGCGCTGGATCTCCGCGAGCGGCGAGTCGTCGAGCGGGACGCCGCCGCCGCGCGCCGCGGTCATGCCGCTGCCGGACGGCGTCTCGGCGAGGCCGGCGAGCTGGCTGAGGGCGCCGGCGATGGCGGCGGCCGGGTCGCCGGCGGCGCGGCCGGGGACCGGGGTGCGGCGGTTGACCGGCGTGGGCATCGGCGCGGCCGGCGCCGGCCGCGCCGCGGGGACGGGGATGGAGCCCGACTTGCCGCCGGGCATCCGCAACCGGGCGAGCAGGTCGGTGCCGCTGCTCGTGGACCACGACCCGGAGGCGGTGGCGGCGGGCAGGTCGGCGAGGTTGAAGTCGGGCGACGCGGCCCCGGCCACCGGCGGCGGCGTGGACGCGAGCAGCCGGCGGCGGAGCTCGGCCGCGGACAGCGACGGTTCCGCGGGGGTGTTCGGGTCGGCCATGAGCACGGGACTCCGGAAGCCGGCCTGGGTGATGGCCGGGGCGGAACGGTCCTTCAGTTCTAACCTCAACAACCGTAGGTTGCGGGGGGGGTAAGTCAAATCAAAACCCGCGGTCGCGGCCCCGCCAACCCGCCCAGCCGGTGCGACCGGCAGAACCGGCCCGGCCCCAGCCCGCCGCGGCGCCCTACAGCAGTCGCAGCGACTCGGCGATGGACGGGAATGCCACCTCGTCGGGGGTCACGTCGGCGGGGCGGCGCCACTCGACGCCGGCGACCCCGTCGAGCGCCTGGGCCGCCTCCGGGGCGACGGCGCGGGCGGTGAACACCAGGTCGAGCACGGGGTACGTCACGTCGCGGTAGTGGTAGCGGTTCGGGAACGACGTGAGGTACGCGACGCCCTCGACCTCCAACCCCACCTCCTCCCGAATCTCGCGGCGGAGGGCGGCGTCGGCGGTCTCGCCGGGGTCGACGAACCCGCCGGGGATGGCGAGTTTCCCCTTGGCGGGCTCACGGTCGCGACGGATCATCAGGGCGCGGCCGGCGGCGTCGAACACCCACGCGGCGGCGGCGACGGTGGGGTTGAAGTAGAGGACGAGGCCGCAGCCGAGGCAGCGGAGGGGGACGGCACCGGCGTTGTCGGCGGGCCGCGGGGCGCCGCAGCGAGGGCAGAAACCGAACAGATCAGCGGGGAGCATCAAAACCTCGGGCCGGGCGTGGGCGTCCACCACCTGTCTTACAACCGCTCCCGTGACGCCATCAACTGCACAGCCTGGCTACGAACTGGGCAGGCCCGACGGCCGACTGCGGGCATTCCGTCTCAACTACGAACACTTTCAAGTTTAAGCGACCGGCTTGATTGATGTTGCGAAAAGTGACGCGTCGATGAGTGTCGGCCTCGCCCGGCACCCGTGTTGCGAAGTCAGTCGCCGCCCTCCCCCCGCCCACATTCACATCCCTTGTTCTGTGTTCGAGGCTGAATTGATGAGACGACGTGGCTTTACCCTGATCGAGTTGTTGGTCGTCATCGCGATCATCGCCATCCTGATCGGACTGTTGCTCCCCGCGGTGCAGAAGGTGCGAGAGGCGGCCGCCCGGGCGCGGTGCCAGAACAATCTGAAGCAGATCGGCCTGGGCCTCCACAACTACCACTCGGCCCACCAGAAGTTCCCCGCCGGGACGAACCCCGGCACGTTCGCCGGCCCGAACGTGTACCTGCTGTCGTACGTCGAGCAGGACGCGATCGCGGCGCTGATCCCGAACCTGCTCACGGCCGACCCGTTCGGCGCGTACAACGCGAACAAGCCGTCGGTGTTCGTGTGCCCGTCCGAGACGGAGCGGGGCGAGTCGGCGGTGTTCGGGTACTCCAGCTACAAGTTCAACTCCGGCAGCTGGAATCAGATCAACGGCTGGGACGGCGTGTTCGGGATGCGGCTCGTCAGCGAGGGCTCGCCGTCCGTCCCGGCCACCGAGATCCGCGTCGGCGACCTGATCGACGGGTCGTCGAACACCGCGGCCGCGGCCGAGACCGGGAACTACCCCCAGGCCGGCGGGCCGAACAACAAGCTCGGCGACTGCTTCGAGGCGGGGAGCGTTACGGCGACGACGCTGCCGGCGGCCCGGGCGGCGTTCCTGGCGATGAACTGGCAGACGGCGTCGCTGGCCGGCGGCGGCTGGCGCGGCCGGGGCTACCCGTGGGCCGAGGGCTCGATGTGGCGGGGGCTGTACAACCACCTCCTGCCGCCGAACAGCCCGTGCTGGCGGCCCGGCGCCTACGGCCGGATGGTCGCCCCGGTGCAGAGCCGGCACACCGGCGGCGCGAACGTGGTGATGGCCGACGGGTCCGTCCGGTTCGTCAGCGACGCCATCGACCCCGACGCCTGGACCGCGGCCGGCACCCGCAGCGGCGGCGAGACCCTCACCCTCCCGTAACCCGAAACCCGGAGCATCGAGCGATGAAGCGGTTGATCGTGGCGTTCGTGCTAGCCGCGGCGTGCGGGTGCGGCGGGGGCGAGAAGGAGCTCCCGACGACGACCGACCCGGACGCGATCAAGCGGGAACAGGAACGGCTCCGGGGCGGCCCCGGCGTGCCGGCCGCCAAGCAGAAGGCGGCGAAGTAGTCTCGTGGTGACCAGGACGGAGCCGGCCCCGTGAGGGGCCGGCTCCGTCCTGGTCACCGCACTGCCGGTGCCACGCGCTGCCACGTCGCCCACAGCTTCGCCGCGACCGTGCCGGCCTCCGCCGCCAGCCGCGCCACCGTCCGCCGGTACGCCCGACCCGCACCCGCCGGCACGTCCTTCGCCGCGCACGCCGCCGCCGCCGTCTTCAGGTGGTCTTTCGCCTCCGCGAACGCCGCCGCCTTCCCGCCCGGGCCGGCGCGCAACAGCATCAGCACCGCCTCCGCCAGCGTCAGCACCAGCCGCGGGCCGTCGCCGAGCGTCGGCAGATCGACCCGCGCGATCTGGCCTTCCGCGTCCTCGGCCTGACCGCTGAGCGCCAGATCGACGGCGAGCCAGACGCGGAACTCGGCGAGCAGTTCCTCGGGGCCGCCGAGCCGGACCGCGGCGCGGCACACGTCCAGCGCTTTGTCGTCCTGGTCGAGGGCCCGGTACGCCGTGGCCAGCGGCCGCAGCATCCACGGCTCCAGTGCGTCGCGTTCGCGGTAGTCGGCGAGCCACGCCGCCGCCAGCGCCGTGTGCCCGGCCGCGGCCAGCGCCGCGCCGGCCCGCGCCCACGCGGAGTCGTCCGGCCGCAGCACGTCGCTGTAACGCTGCACCACGGCCTGCACCGGCTTCCCCGCCTCGGCCAGCGCCCACACGTACGCGAGAACGAGTTCGCGGCCGGCGTCCGGGTTCCGCGCCAGCAGCTCGGCCACCCGGTCCGCGACTTCTTCGAGCGAGCCCGCGGCGGCGGCGCGCTCGGCCCACAGCCCGGCCAGGGCCGGGTTCGCGTCCTCGACGAACGCCAGCTCCTTCAGTTCGCTGGTCAGGCGGGCGCCCCAGCCTTCGGCGTCGAACGTCTGGATGGCCTCGCGGATGACGCCGCGGCCGGCGTCGGGGTCGGCGGCCAGCGCGTGGAACTGGCCGACGGCCGCGTCGGCGTCGCCCTGCCGGCCGGCGACCTGCACCGCCCGCAGCTTCACGACGGGGCCGTCGGCGTGCTCGCGCAGCCCCTCCAGCGTGCGCGCCGCGCCGCCGGTGTCGCCGGTGGCCAGCTGCTCGGTGATGAGATTCAGCCCGGCCACCTCGAAGCTCGGGTCGAGCTCGAACGCGCGGGCGAAGTCGGCGGCGGCCCCGCGGCGGTCGCCGAGGTTCCGCTTTGCCTCGCCGCGGTAGACGTGCGCCACCGGGTTGTGCGGCTCCAACTTCACGTAGTGGTCGCTGGCCTCCAGGCACTCGCGGTAGCGGCCGGCGGCGTCGAACCAGCCGGCGAGCTGGCGCCAGCCCAGGACGAACGCCGGGTCTTCGGCCACGAGCGCCCGCATCTGCGAAATCGCCCGGCCGCGGTCGCCGCGCTTCCCCTCCACCCAGGCGGCGCGGGCGCGGAGCTCGCGCGGCGGCGGGTCGCCGAGCTCGGGGTTCGTACACACGGCCAGCGCCTCGTCG
Source organism: Gemmataceae bacterium (assembly GCA_046350095.1). Lineage (GTDB taxonomy): Bacteria > Planctomycetota > Planctomycetia > Gemmatales > Gemmataceae > Urbifossiella. Next base: position 1,682,665 of record JAXMBA010000002.1, on the reverse strand, counting down.
TAGCGCTCGGCGGCGACCAGCTGCTCGGCCTTGCTGTCGTAGCCGGGGATGAACCGCGGGTACGCCTTGATGACGGCGTCGGCGGCGCGGATGCGGTCGCCGGGGTCGGCGGTCTGGCCGTCGGGCGAGTCGATCCAGAAGATCGGCGCCCACGGGTGGAACGGGCCGCCGTTCTGCCACGACTCGCGCAGCACACGGTGCGCCCGCTCCTCCCAGCCGGCGCCGCGCATCTCGCTCAGCCCGGCCTGGATCGGGAACGGCGACTGGCCCGGCCCCTCGCACACCTCGGCGAACGCCCGCACCGCCGCGTCGGGGTCGTTCGTCTTCGCCGCGAGCTGGATCTGCTTCACCGCCACTTCCGGCCCGGCGAGGTGCTCCTGGAGTACGGCCAGCACCTGCCGCGCCTCGCGGTACTCCTCGTCGGCCAGGTGCGCGTCGAACAGGATGGCCGCGGCGGGCGAGTACGCCGCGGCGGTCGCCAGCGCCTCGCGCAGGTCGTCCTTGCCGCCGTCGCGGTCGCCGGTCTGCAGCTTCGCCTCGCCGCGGAGGGTCAGCGACACGGGGTGACCCGGCTGCAGCTTCACCAGCTCTGTGGCGGCTTCGAGGTAACTATCGGAACGGCCGGTCTCGTTGTACCAGTCGGCGAGCTGGTGCCAGCCCCAGACGTACTTGGGATCGACGGCGACGAGCGCCTGCATGGGCGGGATGGCGGCGGCGTAGTTGCCGCGCTTCGCCTCCACCCACGCGGCGCGGCCTTGCAGCACGAACGGCAGGTCGGCCACGAGCGCCGGCGGCTGCGCGGCGGCGAGGGCGTCGTCGTACCGGCCCATCTCCGCGAGCCGCTCGGCGCGCAGGTCGTGCGCCTCGACGTTGCGCGGGTCGAGCGCCGTCACCTTGTCGAGGGCCGCGAGCACCTCCTCGTTGTGCCGCGGGTGGTTCAGGACCCGCACGAGCCGCAGCCAGACGCGCGGGTCGCCGGGGCGTTCCTTCGCCAGCTCGCGGCCGGTCTCGGCGGCTTCCTCCGGCACTTCGAGCCGGTCGGACCACAGCTGAATGGCGTGCCACGCCCAGTCGTAGCCGGGCTCGTGGCGCACGGCGAGCATGGCGCGGTCGAGCGCCTCGCGGCTCTCGCCGGCCTCCCACAGCCACTCGGCGAGGAAGCCGTGGGCCAGCGGGTCGGTCGGCGAGCGGAGCACGTTCCGCCGCAGCACGCGGATCGCCTCGGCGTTGTCGTCGGCGTCGTCGAGCGCCTCGGCGAGTTCGCGCGCCGCCGGCGACCAGCCCGGCACGGCGGCGACGGCCTGCCGCAGCGCGTCGAGGCGGCCGTCGGCGTCGCCCCGGGCGTGGCACACCTGGGCGCGGTCGAACCACAGCTTGCCGAGGAGCGGGAAGCGGGCCGTGGCCTCGCGGGCGAGCTCGTTCGCCTCTTCGAGCCGGTTCAGCGCCGCCATCTGCTGAATGACCACCGACCACGCCTGCCACAGGTCCGGCCGCGCGTCCAGCAGGTCTTCCACCGTTTCGAGCAGCTCCGCGTGCTCCTCCGGGTCGCCGAACGCCTGGTGGGCCTGGCTCACGTAGGCGACCAGCCCCTCGCCGGTGTGCGGCTGGCGGCGTAACTCGGCGAGCACGAAGTCGAGCGCGTCGCGGCGGGCGTCGCGGCCGCGGGCGCCGCCGACCAGCTCGCCGACCAGCGCCTCCTGGTCGATGTTGCGGCGGAGGCCTTCGCGGAGCGCCTCGGCCGCGTCGTCGGGCCGGTCGGCGCGGCGGTGGACCTGCGCGATCACGCCGTAGAACCACGGGTGGCCGGGCTCGTACTCGGCGGACTTCTCGGCGGCGGCCAGTGCGTCGTCGTGCCGCTTGCGGTCGGAGAGGATGAGCGCCCGCTGCCGCAGGGCCCAGCCGTCGGCGGGGGCGTCGGCGAGCATGTCGGCGAGAATGGCCTCGGCGTCGGCGTCCGGGTCGCCGGACAGGAACTCGGCGCGGAGCTTCAGCAGCGGGTGGAAGTGCGGGAAGCGCTGCGTGGCCTGCGCCAGGTGGGTGCGCGCGGCGGCCCGGCCGTCGGCCTCCGCGAGGACGGCGGTGGCGGCGCGGTGGGCCTCGACGGACAGCGGCTCGTACTTCAGGACTTCGAGGGCGTGGGCGCCGGCGGCGGCGAGGTCCGGCTTGATCCGCGCCACGCGGCCGGCGGCGCGGTGCCACGCGGCCGGCGGCGTGAGCGGGCGGGCGGCGGCGAGGTCGGCGTCGGCCTCGGGGACGCGGTCGGCGGCGGCGTGGCACTCGGCGCGGAACAGCAGCAGCTCGGCGCGGGCGCGGGCCGCCGCCGCCGCCGCCTGCCCCTCCAGCTTCTTGATCGCCCCGTCGAGCGCGGCCTGCGCCTGCTCGGGCTCGTCGCGGTCGAGCAGCGCGTGGTACAGGGCCCGCGTCGCCGCCGGGCTCGGCACCGCGGCGCGGCCGGCGCGCTGCTGGAACAGCCGCACCGCCTCGGGCACCTGCTCGGTGGCGCGGGCGGCCTTCACGTAGGCCTCGGCGAACGGCTCCTCGCGCTCCTCCAGCGTCACCGCGAACCGGTACACCTCGGCCGCCTCGTCGAACCGCCGCTGCTCCCACCACTGCGTCGCCAGCAGGAAGTACCCCGACGCCGCCGCCGGCCGCACCCGCACGCTGCGGCGCAGCAGCCGGTCGGCGTCGGCCTGGCGGTGCGGCAGCGGCAGGAGTACCTGCGCCAGCGACTGCATCACCAGCGCCTCGGCGTCGCCGCGGAAGCCCTCCGCCTCCAGCAGCGCCAGCCGGTCGGCGGGGCGGTACAGCTCGCGGAGCGTGTTCGCCTTCCCGATCACGAACGTGGCGTCGTGCGGGAACCGCGTCAGCAGCTGGTCGTAGGCGGCGAGCAGCTTCACCGGGTTGGCGTCGTACCGGGCCAGGGCCAGCTCGGCGAGCACGGTGAGGCGGTGGCCGGGGAGCGTGGCGCACATCTGCACGAACGCCTCGACCGCGGCCGGGCGGTCGTGCGTCAGCAGCGGCCGCTGCACGGCGAAGAGTGCGTCGTAGGCGGCGGCGTCGGGCAGCTCCAGGCCGTCGAGGCGGGCCGATTCCGCCTGCGGCACCAGCGCCAGGCACCGCGGCCCGGACGAGGCGAACCGCTCCAGCAGCGGCCCGACGGGCGCCTCGGTCGGCCGGCGGTCGCCGGGCTCGGCCAGGAAGACGGTGTGCTTCAGCGCGTCGGCGCCGACGACGAGCCGGGCCTGCGAGAAGCCGGCTTCGACGAGCGTGAGCACGAACGGCACGCCGCGCCGAACGAGCGCGACCGCGGCGTCGGCGCTGAGGGTGAATTCGCGGGTGGCCCAGCCGGCGGCGCGGGCACGTTCGGCGGCGTCGGGGAGACCGTCGGGGGTCGGCGGCGCGTCGGCGGGCGCGTTCGGGAGCGCGACGCCCCAGTGCGCGGCGAGCAGGTCGTAGGGCGTCGGCGGGGTGGCGTCGTACTTCAGGTTCAGCGGCAGCACCGTGCGCTGGACGATGGGGCGCTCGTCTGTTTCGAGCCGGTGGGCGAACTCGGTGAACACCTTCTCGCCGACCGCGCGGGCGTGGACCGCCGCCGTCGGAATGTCGCCGAGGAGGTAGAACACCTCCGCCCGCCGCGCCGCCAGCCACTTCGCCACGTCCGGCTCGGCCAGCGGCGACAGGTCGGCGTACCGCTCCAGCGACCGGGCCGCGTCGGCGTGGTGGCCAAGGTCCGTCTGCAGCGCCGCCAGCTGCGCCACCACCAGGCCGCTTTCGAGGTGCGTCACCGCTTCCGTCAGGAAGTCCAGCGCCTCGGCGTCGCGGCCCTGCTTGATCAGGACGTGCGCCACTGCCTGCACGCCGGGCCGGAACCACGGCGACAGCTCCAGCGACCGCCGCGCCGCCGCCAGCGCGTCCGCCGGGCGGTCCGCGAGGTCGTAGGCGCCGGCGCGCTCCACGGCCGGCCACGGGCGGTCGGGCGTGACCGTTTCGGCGCGGTTGAACCAGCGCTCGGCGCGGTCGAAGTCCTTGAGCCGGGCCGCGGTGAAGCCGGCGAGCGCCAGCCAGTCGGCGTGCAGTTCCGGCGGCGCGTCGGACCAGTCCATGTGGTCGCGCATGAACCGCCACGCGGCGAGCGGCCCGAACGCGTCCAGCCGGTAGCGGGCGTGGTAGTACACGGCCTCGGGGTAGCCCGACGTGGCGCGGTAGGCGGCGAGGTGGAGCTTGCGGCCGAGCTCGGGGGCGCCGAGCTGGATGGCGAGGCGGCCGCCGATGAGGCGGGCGGAGGTGCCCTGCCACCCGCGCACCGGCCCGACCGCGGCCGCCACGTCGTGCGCCTGCCGGTACTTCCCGGCGGCGTACAGCTCGCGGAGGTGGGCCAGTTGAGCGGGAGTCGGATCCATCAGGGGAATCAGTGAGGAGGGGGGAGGGAGGAGGGGGGAGGAAGAACCGGGGTTCGGGCTTCCCTCCCCCCTCCTCCCTCCCCCCTCCTCACTGCGTTTCGGCGGGGGCTGCGTCCGCAATGGGACCGAGCTGGTTGATGATCCCGCCGAGCTGGTTCACCTTGATGCCGTACCGGTCCAGAAAGTCGGACAGCACGAAGTCGTCGGCCAGGTCGTCGCCCAGTTCCTTCACCTTGTCCGTCAGGTCGCTCAGCAGCGCCAGGTAGGCCCGCTCCAGCGCCGGCAGCGACTGCTTGCACGCCGGGCCGACGTCCGGGAACTCGCCGGCCCACTTCGCCAGGAAGGCCCGGCAGCGGCTGACGTTGTCGTTGGCGGCCTGCTGCTGCTTCAGGAGCGCGACCTGCTCGCGCTGCAGGTCGATCGACTGCCGCAGCAGGTCGGCGATCTCGGCCCCCGGGAACGGCGACTCGGGGATCTGCACCGGGCCGGCGGGCGTCACGTACAGCGGCGCGTTGGCGTTCATGGCGGCTCGGGCGGGGCGGGCGCTGCGGGGCTCCGCGAATTATACGACCCGCGGGGCCGGCGCGACCGGCGGAATCGGCCCGGAAATGCGGCGAGCCGACCGGCTGGGGGGCCGGTCGGCTCGCAGGGGGAAGGAAGTCTACCGGCCCGAAGGGGACGCCCGTGTGTTGGGGGAGGGCGTCGGGGGGTTATCGGTCCGGTTGGTCTCGCGGCTGGGAACCCGCTCGACCCGTCAACCGTTCTGGGGGAGACCGGCTTGACGGGAATGACCAAAGCAGTGCCCGTGCCGCGCGACCGGCGCCGGTCGGCGGCGCGGTCGTAAGTGCTGACGGGGGCGGGGGAAGAAATCTTTTCGTCGGACGATAACGGGTGGCGAACGGGGGCGGGCTTGCAAAAAGGTGTCACGCGATTGCAAAAGCTACCGGGTAAGGTTTACCCCCCTCGGAAATGACGAATGACGAATGACGAATGACGCAACTGCTGGTCGTCATTCGTCATTCGTCATTCGTCATTCGACATTCGTCATTGGCGGCCCTGGAACCGCCACGCCGGCACGTGCGGCGGCAGGTCCGTCGCCACGTAAGCCGTGTCGCCCAGCGCGTCGCGCAGCCGCTTCAGCGCCTGCCGGCGGACCGTCACGTAGTAGAACTCGCACCGCGCGTCGCGGACCGCGTCCCACACCTTGTACAGCCGGTCCGTCTCGGCCAGTGCCACGCCGATGACGTCGGCCCGGTCGGCCTCCCACGCCTGCCGCGACTCCAGGTGCTGGCGGTACGTGCGGTTGTACTGCACCAGTTGGTTCACCGCCTCGCGCAGCGGCAGGCGGTCGGCGTCGGCCAGGGGCGGGGCGTCGCGCAGGTCGGCGTGGCGGCGGCGGAGCAGGTCCAGGTCGGTCTCGAAGTCTTCGAGCCGGGACAGCACGTAGCGCGTCTCGCGTTCGTCGAGGATCTCCAGCCGCAGGGCGGTGCTGTGAAGCGCCTGCTGCATCGCCGGCCACTGCTCGGGCGGCGGCGGGACTTCGGGCGTGCCCGCGGGGGCGGACAACAGCGCGGCGGCGACGATCAGGTCGTAGGCGGTCATGTCGGCGCTCCGGGCCGGCTGCCCCCGCGGGAACGGGGGCAATGCCGGCGTGAAAAATCGGAACGACGGATCGGGGAGTCGCGGGCGGCCGACGGAGGGGAGAACTGTGGTCGGCCCGTGCCTCGGCGGTCCGGCGGCGCCCCACGGCCCGGAAGGATTCCGGGCACGGGGGGTTGCCACTCAGGGCGGGAACCCATAGCCGGGTGCCCGCCGCAAAGCCAGGGCATCTGCAATGCCGCGCCCGGGGGCCGAGGTCGCCGGGGGCGGCTCGGTCGGGCGTTATAACCGGACATCGGCCGGCGGGAGCGGAAAGTTGCGGGAAAATCGGCTCAAGGGTAGCGCCACCCGGGGCGTAGCGGCGCCGGCGTTACGACGCCCCAAGCGGCGAAACCCCGAGCCGACTGCCCGATTCCCATGCACCCCACCATCGTGTTTTCGCGCAACCACCATCCATTCCCCACGATGCCCGCATTCCAGGCACGGATCGTGGCAGGTGTGCCACGAAACACGTCACGCGATTCCGCGGAAACGCCCGGTCCGTACTCGAAAGTGTCGCCGAAGTGCCTGATTTGCTAGCAGATGCTGAAGCCGGAGCATTTTCCCTAGCCTGCCGGCACCGGCGTTGCCTTGAGAGCGGGCCGTCGAATTCCTACCCGCGCAGGAGACGCCTGTGTTGCGCCTCGCTCTCTCCGCCCTCACGGCGGTCGTACTCGGTTTGGCGCTCGCGCCGGCCGGATTGGCCCAGGAGCCCGCCAAAAAGGACGCCCCCGACCCGGCCAAGACGCCGGCGATGGTCGCCGACGTGACCAAGGCCGCTGGGGATCTTGAGACGAAGATCAACGACGGCCTCCTCACCGGGACGCACAAGCAGGCCGACATCACCTGGATGCTCGTCTCGGCTGCGCTCGTCATGCTCATGCTGCCGGGACTGGCGCTCTTCTACGGCGGCATGGCGCGCCGCAAGAACGTCCTCGGTACCATGATGCACACGATGGTGGCGCTCTCGCTCGTCGGCGTACAGTGGGTCGTCGTCGGCTACGCCCTGGCCTTTGGCACCCCGCTCATCACCACATCGATCAGCAGCGACGACAAGGGCGAGCCGATCAAGGGCGGCGTCATCGGCTTCAGCAAGGAGCTGGTGTGCTTGCAGTGGACCAGCACGGTGCCGGTCTCGGAGGGGGACTTCGCCAAGGAGAACCCGAACCTGTCCGGCGAGGAGCTGGCGAAGGCGCGGGCCGAGCGGAACCGGTTCAACACCTTCCCGAACACCAACCTGCCGCTGTACATCCACGCCATGTTCCAGGGCATGTTCGCCATCATCACGGTGGCGCTCGTGTCCGGGGCGTTCGCCGAGCGCGTCAAGTTCGGCGCGTACCTCGTCTTCGCCCTCGTGTGGACCACGGTCGTCTACGACCCGCTCGCCCACATGGTGTGGTCGTTCGACTGGTCGCCGGCCGCGAAGGTGCCGGTCAACGGTGCCGACGGAACGACGATCTTCCCGGCCGCGGGGCTCCTCGGCGTCAACGGCGCCATCGACTTCGCTGGCGGCACGGTCGTCCACATCGCCGCCGGGTTCTCGGGCCTCGCCGCCGTCCTGATCCTCCGCCGCCGCCTCGGCTACGGCAAGCAGACGTTCCACCCGAACAGCATGGTGCTGACGCTGCTCGGCGCCGGCATGTTGTGGTTCGGTTGGTTCGGGTTCAACGGCGGGTCGGCCCTGTTCGCCAACGGGCAGGCGGTGTCGGCCTTCACCGTGACGCAGATCGCGGCCGCCGCCGCCGGCCTGTCGTGGACGCTCACCGAGTGGCTGCTCAAGGGGAAGCCGACGGCGCTGGGGTTGGCGTCGGGCATGGTGGCCGGGTTGGTGGCCATCACGCCGGCGAGCGGGTTCGTGGCGCCGGGCGGGGCGCTGGTGATCGGCCTGGTGGCTGGGGCCGCGTGCTACGGGGCGGTGCTGGTGAAGGGCGTGCTGGGCTACGACGACTCGCTCGACGCCTTCGGCGTCCACGGCGTCGGCGGGCTCATCGGGGCGATCCTGACCGGTATCTTCGTGAGCCTGCCGCTGTGGTCGTGGGGCGCCGAGATGCCGATGGGCGCGTTCCCCGGCAAGACGGACTTCGCCGACGGCGTGGTGTCCTACAACATGTCGTCGCAGCTGATGTGGCAGATCAAGGCGTCGCTGATCTCGGCCGTGTACGCCTTCGTGGCCACCGGCGTGATCGTGCTCGTGATCGACAAGACGATCGGGTTCACCGTGTCGGTGAAGGACGAGACGGCCGGCCTGGACCTGTCGCAGCACGGCGAGGTCGGGTTCGACTACGGCGGCGGCGGCCTGGAGGAGTCCACCGGCGCCATGCTGCCCGAGCCGAAGGCCGCGCTCACCCCGCCGAACGGGCCGCTGTCGAAGCGGTTCACGGTGACCGTGGAGGGGGCCGACCCGGCGGTGCTGGCGAAGGCGTGGACGGCCATGTGCCAGCCCGGCGACGGCCCGCCGAGCCCGTCGTTCAAGGCCGTCTACCCGTACTTCACGACGGTGACCGGGAACAAGTTCCGCTTCCGCGGCGGCGACCCGGTCGCGCTGCGGAACGAGCTGCAGAAGCTCCTCAGCGCCGCACTGAAGGCGCCGGTCAAGACCACGGTCGAGAGCTAACACCCGCGCCGAAGCCCGCCGGTCGCGACCGGCGGGCTTTTCCGCCCCTTATACCCCCACACATACTCCCACAGCCCCCATGAAACTGATTGTCGCGATCATCCGCCCGGAGAAGCTGGAGGACGTCCAGCGGGCGCTGGCCGAGCGGGACGTGTACCTGATGACCGTCAGCGACGTCCGCGGGTGCGGCCGGCAGCGCGGGTACACCGAGGTTTACCGCGGGGCCGAGGTCACCGTGCGGCTGATTCCCAAGCTGAAGCTCGAAATCGCCGTCAACGAGCCGTTCGTGGAGGCGACGATCGAGGCCATCGTCGGCGCCGCCCGGACCGGCGACACCGGCACCGTCGGCGACGGCAAGATCTTCGTGTTCCCGATGGAGGACGCCGTCCGCATCCGCACCGGCGAGCGCGGCACCACCGCCATCGGGCCGTAAGCCGTTGGTAGTTGGTAGTTGGTGGTTGGTCGTGAAGACCAGGCGAGCCAGCACTCGCTGTCTTCACGACCAACCACCAACTACCAACTACCGTAGAATTGCCCCATGCACCCGATCCTGATCGTGGGGGCCGCGCTCGTCGGCCTCCCCGTTCTGCTGCACCTCATCATGAAGCAGGAGCCGAAGCGGCTCCCGTTCCCCGCGTTCCGCTTCCTCCAGCAGAAGCTCAAGACCAACCAGCGCAAGCTCCGCCTCCGCCACTTCCTGCTGCTGGCGCTGCGGATGCTCCTCATCGCGCTGTTCGCCGTCACCCTCTACCAGCCAACCGTCCTCAGCACCGGCTTCGTCAACCTGTCCGGCGACCAGCCGGTCGCCGCGGTCCTCGTGATCGACACCAGCCCGAGCATGGGGTACGCCGACGGCGAGGGTAAGACGCGCCTCGAAGAAGCGACCCGCCGCGCCGGCGAGCTGCTGAGTTCGCTGCCGGACAACTCGCGCGTCGCCGTCGTCGAGTCCGGCGACGCCACCGGCAACTGGCTCCCCAGCACGTCCGACGCCCGCACCCGGCTGCGCGAACTCGCCGAGCGTGGCAAGAAGGCCGCCACCGGCGCCCCCGCCGGCCCCAGCCGGCCCGTCACCGGCGGCGTCGGCACCGCGTACCAGTTGTTGAGCACCGTCGATGCGGAGAGCGAGGGGAGCGGCCCGTACCAGAAGCTCGTCGCCGTCTTCACCGACCGCGCCGCCGCCAGCTGGGACGCCGCCCGCGCCGACGACCTGAAAAAGACCCGCGACGCCCTTCCCGAGAAGCCGGCGCACGCCGTGGTCGATGTGGGTGTCGAGGCGCCGACGAACGTGGTGCTGCTGGCCGCCGGCATGACCGAAGGCAAGGCGCAGGTCGTGCCCGCCGGCCCGCCGGTGAGCCTGACCGTGACCGTCGGCGTCGTCGGCCCCGACGACCTGACGGTTCCCGTGAACGCCGTCCTCGGCGACGCCAAGCCGGTGCGCAAGGAAGTCGCCGTGCCGCGCGGCCAGACGCGGACCGTGGCGTTCGAGTTCCGCGACCTGAAGCCGGGCCTGTACCAGGTCAAGTTCGAGCTGCCGACGAAGGACGCGCTCGCCGCCGACAACGTGCGGTACGTCACGTTCCGCGTCGCCGAGCCGCGGCGCGTGCTGACCATCGCCACCGACCCCGAGGACGCCGCGTTCTGGAACCTCGCCGTGAACGAGGGGAAGGAGTTCGCCAACGAAACGCTCACGCCGCAGCAGCTCGGCGGCAAGGAGCTGGCGGCGTTCGAGGCGGTCACGCTGTTCGGCGTCACCAACCCCGCCGAGCCGGCCGACGACCCGCTGTGGCCGAAGCTGCTCCGCTACGTCGAGGGCGGCGGCAAGCTGCTCATCATCCCCGGCGGCCCGGAGCGGATGGGCGACCGCGCCGGCTACGACCCCACGAAGGTCGAGGCGGCGAACAAGCTGCTGCCGGGCGCCTTCAAGCGCTTCATCGACACCGCGGAGGAGTTCGGGGAGCCGAAGGACGCGACGGCCAAGAACCGCCGCCGGGGCGTGACGTGGGACGTCTTCGCGGGCGCCGACGACCGCGCCTTCTCGCACCCGCTGCTGGCGCCGCTGCGGCAGTGGCGGCAGACGGGGAACGTGGACGTCTTCCGCGCCCCGCGCCGGGCGAGCGGGTACTGGGAGGTCGAGCCGCTGCCGGAGGGCGTGGTGGTGGTGCGGTACGACGACGCCGACGACCCGAAGGCGCGCCGCCCGGCGGTGCTGGAGCGCGGCCGCGGCGGCAACAAGGGGAAGGTGATCCAACTGACCAGCCCGATGGACACCGGCACGCTGTTCAACGACTACTGGGACTACCAGAACTCGTGGACCGTCGTGTTCCCCGCGCTGCTGCTCCGCTCCGCGGCGGGGAGCCGCGACGACGAGCGCTTCAACTTCGACACGGGCGCGTCGGTGCGGCTGCCCGTGGGGAAGCTGGTGGCGGGTCGGCCGGGGAACCTGGTGCTGGACGGCCCCGGCGTCGCCGTGAGCGAGGCGGCGGTGAAGCTGACGGAGAAGCAGGCGGACGTGACGATCGCCCCGCCGCGGACGAACCTGCCGGGCAACTTCTCGCTGACCGGCCCGAACCCCGACTGGCGGGAGGGCTTCTCGCTGAACGTGCCGGCCGACGAGAGCACCCTGGACAAGGTGCCGGTGGAGGGGATCGAGGACGTGACCGGCCCCGGCAGCGTGGTGCAGGTCGGCCGCGACGTGGACCTGAAGAAGGTGTTCGAGGGCACGGACACGTTGCGGGCGCCGGTCGAGTTGTTCCCGTGGCTGCTGATCCTGCTGCTGGTGCTGATGGCGGCCGAGGGGCTGGTGGCGAACCGGTTCTACCGCCGCAAGTGACTGCTGCGGGTGGCGTTGACGCCCGCACGGCCGTCGGGGTACGGTTGCCGCGTCCCCGACCCGGAGGTGCCCCGTGCGCGCCCGCCTGCTGACGGTTTCGCTCCTGTTCGCCGCCGCGGCCGGCGCGGCCCACACGCAGCCGCCGGCCCCGATTCCCCAACTGCCCGCCGTGCCGAACACGCCGCCGAGCGCGCCGGCCGGTGTTCCCATCCCGGCGCCCGCGCCGGCGGGCGTCGCGCCGAGCCCGGCGCCGCAACCGCTGCCCGTGTCCACGTCCGAGGAGAAGTCGCTGGAGCGGATGCTGGACCAGCTGGAGACGCTGCGCGCCCGCAAGGCGGACCTGGAGAAGCAGGAGCAGGAGCTGATGAAGGACATCCGCAAGGTGCTGGACCGGCAGGACGAGCGGGTGAAGCGGCTGGGCGTCGTTGCGGCGCCGCCGGTGGTCCCGGAGCCGCCGCCGGTCGTGCCCGCCGCGCCGCCGCTGGTCGTGCCGAGCGGCGGCGGGCTGCCGCCGTTCCCGCTGCCGAAGAAGAACTAGCGGCTCGCCCGGCGGGGCGTAGTGTAACCGCCCCGCCGCGAGGCCCGCCATGCCCCACCCCCGCCCCATCGCCTGGGCCGACCGCCTTGGCCGGCTCTACACCCCCGTCGTCGCCGACGTGCTCGACAAGCTCGGCTTCCGCAACCAGAGCCTGCACCCGCGCGTCCGCCCGCTGTGGCCGGAGGCGAAGGCCGCCGGCTTCGCGCTGACCGTGCAGACGTGCCCGGCGCGCGACATCGTGCCGGCCCACCCCTACGCCGGCGAGCTGGCTGCCGTCGACGCGCTGGCCGCCGGCGACGTGCTCGTGGTGAGCGAGTCCGGGTGCAGCTTCTGGGGCGAGTTGCTGAGCACGGCGGCGATGTACCGCGGCTGCCGCGGCGTGGTGCTCGACGGCCCGACGCGCGACTCGCTGGCGATCCGCGACATGGGCTTCCCGGTGTTCCACCACGGCTTCCACCCGGCGGACAGCCTCGGTCGGCTGGACGTGGTGGGGCACAACATTCCGGTCGTGTGCGGCGGCGTGCTGATCCACCCGGGCGACCTCGTGCTGGCCGACCACGACGGCGTGGTGGCGGTGCCGCTGGGCGCGGCCGAGGAGACGCTGCGGCTGGCGGAGGAGAAGGTGAGCGGCGAGAACCTCGTGCGCAAGGCGCTGGCCGGCGGCATGACGACGACGGAGGCGTTCGCCAAGTTCGGGATTCTGTGAGCGGGGGAAGCGGGAAGTGGGAAGCCGGATTAACCACAGCGTCACAGAGGACACAGAGAGAAAACCAAAGCCGAGAGGAGAACAGGGTTTGAAACCAAACTCTTCCCTCGGTTTTCGGTTTTCTCTCTGTGTCCTCTGTGACGCTGTGGTTAATCCGGCTTCTCACCCCTCCAGCGGATACATGGGGCGGCGGATGCGCGTGTACTTGAACCGCGCCGGGTTGATCGCCGTGAGGCCCGGCGTGTCCACCTCGATCACCTCGCCGGCGATCGGCGCGTACGCCGCCTTGTACGCCACCGCCGCCTTCACCACGATCGCCGATGCGCCCCGCGGGTCGATGCCGAGGCTCGTCAGCTGACCCAGGCTGAACGGCGGCGTCCGCAGCGACGTGAGCACCACGAGGCTGCCGTCGCCGAGGTCGAGCACCGCGGCATGGCCCTGGTCGTTCTGGCGCCGGCCGCCGTGGCGCGCTTCGGTCTCGACCCACTTCCCTTCGTGCAGCGACCGCACCACGCCGCGCACCGTCACCGGCGGGCCGTGCATCCCGTCGGTGCCGCCGAGCGGGCCGTCCATCACGCCGCCGACGCCGACCGCCTTCGCCACCCGCACCGCCTCCGGGGCGTACAGCGCGACGAGGAAGCCCTTCGCCCGCTGCTTCAGCAGCTCCGCGAGAAGCACGGTGCCGTCGCCGGCCGAGCCGCCACCGATGTTGTCGCCCAGATCGACCAGCAGCACCGGATGCTGCTTCGAAGCGACGGCTCGCGCCACGGCTTCCTCGGGCGTCGGGCACGGCACGTTCAGCTGTTCGCGGACGTTCCACATCGCCGCGGCGAGCTCGTCGGCCACGGCCTTCGCCTGGGCGCGGTCGCCGTCGACGACGACGATCACGCTCGGCCCCATCTCGGGCACGTCGGCGTAGGGGAAGCCGGCCATCACGCTCGCGGACAGCACGCCGGGCTGCTCCTCGACACGGCGGGCCAGGCGCATCAGCGCCGCCATCGGCTCGCGGGCCGTGTCCTGGCCGAGCAGGTTGAGGATCAGCGGTGGCTTGGCGACGTGGACGACCGGCTTGATCTCGCCCTTCACGGCGCGGGCCAGCAGCTGCGCTGCCAGCAGGCCGCGGGCGCGCTGGTCCACGTGCGGGTACGTCTGGTAGCCGACGAGGATGTTCGCCGTCTCGGCCATCTGCGGCGAGACGTTGCCGTGGAAGTCGAGCGACGCCGCGATCGGCACGTTCGGCCCCACCGCGGCGCGCAGCCGGCGCAGCACCTCGGCGTCGGCGTCGGGGTAGGTCGGCGTCACCATCGCGCCGTGCAGCGCGACCAGTACGCCGTCCGGCTGCGCCATCCGCACGCCGGTGACGAGCGCGTCGCAGACGTGCTCGAACAGCGCGTCCGTCACCGGCCCGGACGGCGTGGCCCACGCCATCGCCAGCGGCACCACGTCGAAGCCGTACGTCTCAGCGCCTTCGAGGAAGCCGCCGACCTCGTGGTGCGCCTCGCGCCACACCGGCACCAGCGCGGCGCCGTAGGTGAGGCTCCCCTCGCGGAAGCGGTCGAGGTCGGCCGCCGACCGGGAGAACGTGTTCGACTCGTGCATGAACCCGCCGACCGCGATCCGCATGGCCGTCACTCCACTGGAGAAGCCCTCCACCGAACCCGACCCGTCGGCCGGTGTCAATCAGATTCCGTATCTTTTCCCGTGCGGCCGCGCGGCCGCGTTCCTCTCACCGGTGGTGCAACAGTGGCCGTGAACGTGGCGGTGGTCGGGGCGACCGGGGCCGTGGGCGACCTCATCCGGACGGTCCTCGCCGAACGGAACTTCCCGGTCCGCAACATCAAATTCCTCGCGTCCGAGAAGAGCGCCGGGAAAACGGTCACGTTCGCCGGCAAGACGTACCCCGTCGAGCCGATCCGCGCCGAGGCGTTCGCCGGCGTGCAGGTCGTCCTCAGCAGCACGCCCAGCTCCGTCAGCAAGGAGTTCTCGCCAATCGCTGCGAAGGCCGGCGCCATCGTCGTGGACAACTCTTCGGCGTGGCGCATGGACCCGGACTGCCCGCTCGTGGTGCCCGAGGTGAACGCCGACCAGCTGCACCACGTCAAGAAGGGGATCGTCGCCAACCCGAACTGCGTGGCCATCCCGCTGTGCGTCGCACTCAAGCCGCTGCACGACCTGGGCGGGGTGAAGCGGGTCGTCGTCTGCACCTACCAGTCGTCGTCCGGGAAGGGGGCGAAGGGGCTGGCCGACTTCGAGTCGCAGCTGGCCGCGTTCGCCGCCGGCGGCCCGGTCCCGGCCCCGACCGCGCACCGGGCCCAGCTGGCCGGGAACGTCATCACCCTCGACTGGACCCTCGACCCGAACGGGTACACCGAGGAGGAGAACAAGGTCATCAACGAGACGAAGAAGATCCTGGGCGACGCCACGATCGGCGTGAGCCCGACGTGCGTGCGGGTGCCGGTGCGGGTGTCGCACAGCGAGGCGGTGACCGTGGAGTTCCACCGCCCGGTGAGCGTGGCCGAGGCGAAGGCGGCGCTGGCGAAGGCGCCGGGCGTCGTGCTGATGGACGAGACGAAGGGCGAGTTCCCGCAGCCGCTCCACGCCACCGGCACCGACCACACCTACGTCGGCCGGGTGCGGCAGGACCCGAGCTGCCCGACCGCCCTGAGCCTGTGGGTGGTGGCCGACAACCTCCGCAAGGGCGCCGCGAGCAACGCCGTGCAGTGTGCCGAGGAGCTGGTGAAGCGGGGCATTGTGAAGTGATGCCCGAGCTGCCCGACCACCCGCTCGACCTCAACCCGGAGCAGCGGCAGTACCTCGTCGGCCTCCGCAAGTTCGTCGCGGAGCCGCCGACCGCGGCCGGGTTGTACGCCAAGGCCCTGCCGCGGATGGTGGTGCTGACGCTGATTTTCGGCGGGCTCGCGGCGGGCGCGTGGTGGTTCGGGGTGCCCTGGGCGACGTGGTTCTGCCTCGGCGCGCTCGCCGGCCTGCTGCTGATGGTGAGCGAGAACGTCAAGCGGGCCGCGCGGCTCTGGCCGGCGACGGCCGCGGTCGTGGACTGGGACCGCCTCGACCGGCTCCTCGGCGAGTACGACCCGAACCGCGACCGGCCATGACCGTCCGCAACCTGCGGCTGACGCTCCGCTACGACGGCACCGACTTCTCCGGCTGGCAGACGCAGCCGGGCCGCCGTACCGTGCAGGAGACGCTGCAGGATGCCATCGCGGCGATCACGCAGGAGCCGCGGGTGCGGGCGAACGCCAGCGGCCGCACCGACGCCGGGGTCCACGCGCTGGGCCAGGTGGCGAACGTGTACAGCGCCACGAAGCTGACCTGCGACGCGCTGCGGAAGGCGATCAACGCCAAGCTGCCGGCCGACGTGGCGGTGACGGACGTGGCCGAGGCGGCGCAGAGTTTCTGCGCGAATAAGGACGCGGTGGCGAAGCGCTACCGCTACGTGATCCGCGACGGCCGTGTGCCCGACCCGTTCACGCGCAAGTACGCCTGGTTCGTGAAGACGCCGCTGGACGCCGACGCGATGCGCCGGGCTGGCGCGTGTTTGGTCGGCCGGCACGACTTCCGCTGCTTCGAGACGGAGTGGCCGAACCGCCTCACGAGCGTGCGCACGGTGACGGCGCTGACGGTGGAGCGCGTCGAGGAGACGATCCGGCTGGAGGTGGAGGCGGACGGGTTCCTGTACAACATGGTCCGGGCGATCGCCGGGACGCTGGTGCAGGTCGGCCGCGGCTACTGGCCGGAGGCGCAGGTGGGCGAGGTGCTGCGGGCGATGGACCGCCGCCGGGCCGGCCCGACGGCCCCGCCCGAGGGGCTGTTCCTGTTGCGGGTGACGTACCCCGAACACGCGGTATCGGCGAGCCGAGCCCCGTAAGGGGCCGGGAGCCTGCCCATCACGAACCACGTCGGACGTGACCGACTTGCGGACGCACCCGGGGCCTTACGGCCCTCGGCTCGCCGGGCCTTCGAGAACCGCCGCGACTCATGCACGACTACCCCGCCGAGCTGCCCGTCGCCCCCCTGACCGCCGCGCCGCACGCGACCGTCACCGTCCCCGGCAGCAAGAGCATCACCAACCGCGCCCTCGTCCTCGCGGCGCTCACGCCGATGGACGTGCCGCTGCGGCTCACCGGCGCCCTCCGCAGCGAGGACACCGAGGTGATGGTCGCGGCCTTGAAGGCGCTCGGGTACGCCGTCGAACCGCACTGGGACGCCGCCGAGCCGTTCGTCCTGTTCCCGTTCCAGGAGCGGGCGACCGTCCCCGCCACGGAAGCCGACCTGTTCGTCGCCAACTCCGGCACCACGGTCCGGTTCCTGACGGCGATGGTCGCCGCCGGCCGCGGCCGCTACCGACTCGACGGCGTCCCCCGGATGCGGGAGCGGCCGATCCAGGACTTGCTCGACGCGCTCAACCAGCTCCGCGGCGTCCGGGCGACCAGCGAGACCGGGAACGGCTGCCCGCCCGTGGTCATCGAGTCGGACGGGGTGTGCGCGGGACAGCGCGTTACCGTGCGGGCCGGGGTCAGTTCGCAATTCCTCAGTGGGCTGCTGATGGCCGCCCCGCACTACGCGGGCGACGCCGAACCCGTCGAGATCGAGGTCGTCGGTCCGACCGTATCGGAGCCGTATATCGCCATGACGCTGGCGATGATGCGGCAGTGGGGCTACGAGGTCGAGACCGTCGGGAACGTCTACCGCGTCCCGGCCGCTTCGCTCCACAACCCGGCGACCTACGCGATCGAGCCCGACGCCTCGGCGGCGTCCTACTTCTGGGCCGCCGCGGCCGTCGCCGGCGGGCGCGTCACCGTGGCGGGGCTGACGCGGAAGTCGCTCCAGGGCGACGTGCGCTTCGTGGACGTACTCGCGCAGATGGGCTGCCGCGTCGAGGAGTGCGAGGCGGGCATCACCGTCCACGGCGGCCGGCTCCGCGGAGTGGACGTGGACATGAACGACATCAGCGACACCGTCATGACCCTCGGCGCCGTCGCCCTCTTCGCCGACGGGCCGACCACCATCCGCAACGTCGGCCACATCCGCCACAAGGAGACCGACCGCATCGCGGCGCTCGCCACCGAGCTGCGGAAGTTCGGCGCCGCGGTCGAGGAGCGCGACGACGGGCTGACGATCACGCCGGGGCCGCTGCGGGGCGCCGCCGTGGACACCTACAACGACCACCGCATGGCGATGAGCCTGGCGCTCGTGGGGCTGAAGGTGCCGGGCGTCGTGGTGCGCAACCCGGGGTGCGTGGCGAAGACGTACCCGGGGTTCTGGCAGGATTTGGAGAAGTTGCGGTAGGCCGGCCGCTTGCGGCGGAGCGGCTACCCCACGTATTTCTTGACGATTGCCTCGAACTCGGCGCAGCACTTCGTCGCGCCGGCCTTGATGTCGCGCAGCATCTGCTTCTCCAGGTCGTCCACCTTGCCGTCGGCGGTGATGAACTTCTCCAGCCACGCCGCCTCGGCGGCGCTCACCTCGCCGTCGGCCAGCACCGCCTTCTTCACCACCTCCAGCACGAACTGGTGGAACTCGGCCACCGCCTTCGGCGCCTCCTTCCGCAGCTCGATCAGGAACTCGGCCTCGGCCTTGCTGACCACGCCGTCGGCCAGGATCGCCTTCCGCACCAGCTCCGTCTCCTTCCGCTCGATGTACCCGTCCATCAGCAGCAGGTCCTTCGCCAGCTTCTTCCAGTCGGCCATGGTCAAGCTCCCGCGCAAGTTCGGTGCCGCCGGCGCTTTCCGGCGTGACCTCAGTATAGACCCCGCCCCGATTCGGGCCGTTACGGAACGTTACGCCCCGGCCACAACCGCCGCTCGTCTTCTCTCCGCCGGGCGGGCGAAACCCGTCGTTGGCCGGATTCGTCATCTAAACTTCGGGCCGGAGGCCGGGACGCCTCCGTCCCCGCCGCGGACCGCCCCCATGCCCACCGCCCCCGCCTCCCCCGCCGTCGCCGACCGCCCGGCCTTCCTCGCCGCCCTCAGCCGCTCCGGCCTCCTCGCCCCGGCGCGCCTCACCAAGGCGACCGCCGCCGTCCCCGCCGACGCCACCGCCGCCGCCGCGGCCGCCGCGCTCGTCGCCGCCGGCTTCCTGACGCGCTTCCAGGCCGGCCGGCTCCTCGCCGGCCGCACCGACGGGTTCGTCATCGACCCGTACGTGATCCAGGAGGAAGTCGGTCGCGGCCCCGGCGGGCGGGTGTTCAAGGCGCTGCACGGGTCGATGCACCGCACCGTGGCGATCAAGGTGCTCGCCGCCGACCGCACCCGCACCCCGGACGCGAAAGATGCCTTCCGCCGCGAGGCGCGGGCCGCCGCCGGGCTGAACCACCCCAACATCATTACCGCGTTCGACGCCAGCGAGCGCGGCGAGCGGGCCTACGTGGCCACCGAGTACGTGGACGGCCCGGACCTGGCCCGGCTGGTGAAGG
This sequence comes from Gemmataceae bacterium, assembly GCA_046350095.1. Taxonomy (GTDB): domain Bacteria; phylum Planctomycetota; class Planctomycetia; order Gemmatales; family Gemmataceae; genus Urbifossiella. The sequence continues at coordinate 1,663,506 of JAXMBA010000002.1, read as the reverse complement.
AGCGCGGCCCGCTGCCGGCGGCCGAGGCCTGCGAGATCGTCCGGCAGGCGGCCGTGGCCCTGGAATACGCCCGCGAACAGGGCATGACCCACCGCGGCATCAAGCCCACGAACCTCCTCGTGGCGCGGGCGTCGAAGACCCTGCCGGGGTGCGTGGTGAAGGTCGCCGACTTCGGCGTCGCCCGGCTGGCTCCGGCCGATGTCGCGGTGGACGGCGACACGCAGCTGCCGGCCGCGGGCGCCGCCGACTACGCCGCCCCCGAGGGGGCCGGCGACCACCGGGCCGACCTGTACTCGCTCGGCTGCGTCTTCTACTTCCTGCTGACCGGCCGGCCGCCGTTCCCGGGCGGCTGCGCCGAGTCGAAGGCGAAGCGGCACCGGTCGGAGGCCGCGGAGGCGATCGAGGCACTGCGGCCGGACGTGCCGCCGGGCGTGGCCGACGTGGTGCGGCGGCTGCTGGCGAAGGTGCCGAACGCGCGGTTCCAGTCGGCGGCGGCGCTGGCCGCCCGGCTGGACGCGCTCGCCGGCGGCGCCGTGGCCGTGGACGAGGACGGCGGGTACGTCGCGTTCGACGTGCCGGCCGCGGGGCCGTCGGGTTCGTACCAGCCGGGCTACCTGACCGGGATGCAACCGCCGCCTGCCCCGGCGACGGGCCGGCACCCCGCGGCGACGGACACGCTGCCGGACGCGTCGCCGTGGGCGGCGCTGACCGACGAAGTGCGGCCGCCGCGCCGCCGCGGCGGGGTGTCGGCGGTGACGCTGCTGGCGGTGGTGCTGTCGGTGGCGGGGGCGGTGGCGTTAGGCGCGTCGCTGGTGATGAAGGCGGTGGCGCGTTAACTCCGCGCCTCGGGTTCCACCGGCTTCGTCGCGTCCAGGAACAGCCCGCAGCCGACGGCCACCGCGTAGGCGACCGCGCCCACGCCGAACGCCGCGCCCCACCCGCCGGCGATCTGCACCTCCGTCAGCAGGATCGGCGAGAGCGCCGCGCCGAAGTTCCCGAGCATGTTCCCCCAGCCGAGCGCCGCCCCCACGTTCCGCCCGCCCACGTCCTGCGCGAACGCCCAGATCGACGGCACGCCCACGTCCTGGCACAGCGACATCACCACCAGCATCGCCACCACCACCCACAGCGGCGGGCCGGCCGCGGCCACCGCGCACGTCACGCAGCACGTGCCCATCATCGCCATCATCGGCCCCGACCGCCCCCACCGCGGGCCGAACCGCCGGCGGCACCCGTCGGCCACGTACCCCCCCAGGAACGTCCCCACGCACCCGGCGAACAGCACGCCCGACTGTAACCAGCCGCGCACGCCCAGGTCCACGTCCGCGTCCTTGAGGAACGTCGGCATCAGGGTGATGAGGAACGCCCACGACAGGTTGACGCAGAACTGGATGATGCCGAACAGCCACATGTTCGGCGTCCGCGCCAGCAGCCCCAGCCGGCCGAGGAACGACAGCTCACGCGGCTTCGCGGCCGGCGGCAGCGCGTGCCACTCGGCGTCCGGGTCCGGCTTCGGCGCTTCCTCCGCGATCCCCTCCGGCGGCTTGTCGCGGACGAACGCCCAGAAGCCGGCGGCGACCAGGATGCCGAACAGGCCGTAGACGACGAACACGCCGCGCCAGTGGACGCCGGACGGGTTCTCCCCCCACGTCACCAGCCCGACGGCGACCAGGGCGGCGGCGAGGACCGCGGTCATGGCCGGCGCCACGGCCCCGCCGAGCCGGCCGCCGGCCGCGACGGTGGCGCTGAACCGGCCGCGCTCGTCCGGCCGCGCCCACCGCTTCACCAGCCCCGCCGCCGCCGGGTACGCCCCCGCCTCGCTCACGCCGAGCAGCAGCCGCACCACCACCAGCGCCGCGAACGACCACACCAGCCCCGTCGCCGCGGTGACGATCGACCACGCGGCGATGCACAGGGTGAGGACGAGCCGCGGGCCGAACCGGTCGGCGAGGGCGCCGCCGGGGATCTGCATCAGGGCGTAAGTGAAGAAGAACGCCCCGAGCGCCCGGGCGCGCTCCCGGTCGGTGAGGCCGAGGTCGGTCTGGATGGGGTCGGCGAGGATGGAGACGCAGACGCGGTCGATGTACATCCACATCGCCGCGACAGCGGTGATCCACACGACGACGTGGCGGTTGGGCATGGGCGTCCGGTGGGCGGTGGAGGGTGTCTCACGAGCCGCGACCGCAAGGGAGCGGCCGGCAAACGTCGCGGGCCGCGTTCGCGTACGACCGGTTCAGCAGCCGCTCCTTGCGGTCGCGGCCCGTGAGGTGAGTCGGTGTCTCAGTTCGGCAGTACGTCGGCGAAGAACCGCAGCCAGTTTCCGTGCATGATCGCTTCCACATCGGCCGTCTTGTAGCCGCGCTTCGCCAGCAACTCCGGGATGCGCTGCAGGTCGGCGATCGTGTCCAGGTCGGCCGGCACCTGCTCCGTGCCGTAGCCGCCGTCCAGGTCGCTCCCCACGCCCGCGTGCTTGCAGTTGCCCGCGAGCTGACAGATGTGGTCGATGTTCTCGACGGCGCGGTCGATCGTCACCTCGCGCTTGCTCTGGCCGCGCACCCAGCCCGGTTGCAGCATCACCGCGTCGAACGCCACCCCGAGCACGCCGCCGCGCGAAATGACGTGCTTGATCTGCTCGTCGGAGAACTGCCGCTGCCAGTCGGCGAACTTGCGGGCGTTCTGGTGGCTCGCCAGCACCTTGCCGCCGAACCGGTCCGCCACCTGCCAGAACGCCTTGTCCGACAGGTGCGTCATGTCCAGGGCGATGCCCAACTCCTCGATGTTCCGCAGCAGCGGCAGTGCGTCCACGGCGAGGCCCACCTCGCACTGCGTGCCGCCGCCGTAGCGGTTGGCGCCGTAGTGCGTGATGCCGATCGCCCGCAGGCCCATCTCGTACCACTCGCGGATGTTGTCCGGGTCGAGGACGGGGTCGGCGCACTCCATGCTGAGGATGAACCCGAACGGCGTGCCCGCCGGGTCGGCCTTCCAGTCGGCGACGTGTTGCTGAAGGTCGCGCTTGGTCTTGATGCTGCGCATCCAGCCGGCGCGCTCCATGGCGCGGTAGTAGTACAGGTGGCTCATCGCCACCGCGTAGCAGGCCTCGGGCGTGGTGTACCCGAACGGGTGGTTGATCTGCCGCTCCTGCCGCGCCAGCACCGTCGCCACGCCGACGCCGATTTGCGCCTTCTTCAACTCCGGCAGGCTGACCGTGTTGGTCCGCCGGCCGGGGTCGGTCATGTTGTGGGTGATTTCCTGGACGCGGATCTCGGCCACGGCCATGCGCAGGTCGCGGTTCCAGTCCACGCCGTTTAGGCCGAGGTCGAGGTGGGAGTCGAACAGCAGCATGAGGTGGCTCCGAGGCGGGAGCCGCCAGTGTATCCGCACCGGCCGGCGCGGGGCGAGCGAAAACGGGGCGGACGGCGCGCGGGATTCGGCCCGGGGTCCGGTCGCGCGGGGTCCGGCCCGCACGACGGCGGTGGTTGCCCCCCGCGCCGCGCCGCGGTACAGTCGTCCGTCGTGACCGCCCCCCCGCTCTCCCCGCCCCGCCGCGGCGTCGTGCTCGGCGCCGCGTTCCTCGCCTGGCTGTTCGCCGGGCTCGAGATCTCGCTGTTCGTCCTCGTGCACCGGCAGCTGGCGTTCGAGCTGCTCGGGCCGGACACGCCGGAGCCGGTGGTGGTCCGCTGGTTCGCGTGGTTCCAGGCGGCGTTCCTGTTCGGCGCCGCGGCCGGCGGCTGGCTGTTCGGCGACCTCGGCGACCGCGCCGGCCGCACCCGCGCCCTCGCCGCCGGCGTGTTGTGCTACTCCCTCGGCGCCCTCGCGTGCTACTTCTGCGACTCGGCCCCGCTCATGCTCGCGCTGCGGTTCGCGGCCTGTATGGGCGTCGGCGGAGTGTGGCCGAACGCCGTCGCGCTCGTCGCCGAGGTGTGGCCGGGGGCGTCCCGGCCGGTCACCGCCGGCCTGTTGGGCGCCGCCGCGAACTTGGGCTTCGTGCTGCTCGGCGTGCTCGCGTACCTCTACCCCGTGACTCAGGACTCGTGGCGCTGGGCGCTGCTGGTCGGGGCGGCGCCGGCGGTGCTGGGCGTCTTCATCCTGCTGGCGGTGCCCGAGTCGCCGCGCTGGCTGGGGGCGCCGAAGGCGGCCGCGGCGCCGGCGGCAGAGGTGCTGCGGCCCCCGCTGCTGGCGCGAACGGCGCTCGGCGTGCTGCTGGGCGCGATCCCGGTGGTGGGCTCGGCGGCGAACGCGAACTGGGTGGTGCCGTGGTCGGACGCGGCGCGGGCGACCGCCGACGCCCCGCCGCCGGACCCGCGGGCGAAGGCGCGGACCACGGTCGTCCGCTCCGGCGGCGCCGTGTTCGGCAGCCTGCTGGGCGGGCTGCTGGCCGGGGCGGTGGGGCGGCGGCCGAGTTACTTCCTCATCAGCCTGGGGGCGCTGGCCGCGAGCAGCTACCTGTTCGGGCGGCTCGAACCCGGGCACCCCCACTTCGACGCCGCGGTGTTCGTGCTGGGGTTCGTCGGCATCACGTACTTCGGGTGGCTGCCGCTGTTCCTGCCCGAGCTGTTCCCGACGCGGGTCCGGGCGACCGGCGCGGGCGTGTCGTTCAACACCGGCCGCGTCGTGGCCGGGGCGGTGGTGCTGTCGGCGGGGTTCCTCCTGGACCGGTTCGGCGGCGACTACGCGCGGGTCGGCTTGTGGACGGGCACGATCTACGCCGCGGGGATGCTGGTGATCTGGCTGGCGCCGCGCGCCGCCGCGGGAAAGCTCGAGGACTGACGCGGCGAAACCCCGGAGCCCCCAGCTTCGCTCAACCGCGCCGCCCCCGGCGGTCGATACAACCCGCGTGAACGCACCCACCCGCCTCGCGCTGACGTGCCTCGCCGGGCTGGCCGGTTGCGCCGGGCCGCGCCTGCCGACGGCGCACTACCCCCATTCCCAGGGGCCGCCCGACGCCCACGCGGCCGGCGTCCTGACGTACGCGCCGCGCCCCGCGCCGCCGGGCGACCCGAAGGCCGGTCCGTTCGACCTGCCGCCGGGGCTCCCCGGGGCCGGGCCGCCGATCGCCCCGCCGACGTTCGGCAAGGACACGCCGCAGGCCGAGCGCGAGGCCGCCGTCCGCAAGCTGTACCCCGCGCTCACCCCCGTCGGCCACCTCGACGCGCCCCCCGGCGAGCCGCTGTCGCTGGCCGACCTGCGCGCGATGGCCGCGGCGCACAGCCCGGTGTTGCGCCGCGCCGCGGCCGAGGCCGACGCCGCCTACGGGCAGGTGATCCAGGCCGGGCTCTACCCCAACCCGACCGTCGGCTACCAGGCGGACCAGATTCAGCCGGCGCTGCGCATCCCGGAGGGCGTGAAGGGGAACGGTGCCGGGCAGCAGGGCGGGTACGTCAACCAGCTCATCAAGACGGCCGGGAAGCTGAAGCTGGCGCAGCAGGTGGCCGGGTTCGACTACGTGAACGCGCTGGTGGCCGTGCGCCGCGCCGAGGCCGACGTGGCGGCGGCGGTGCGCGCGCAGTATTTCGCCGTGCTCGTGGCCCGCGAGGGCGTCGAGATCAACCGCGCGATCGTGGCGCTGGCCGACGAGGCGTACCGCCGGCAGCTCGCCGAGACCGCCGCCGGGCAGACCGCCGGGTACGAGCCGCTGCAGGTTCACGCGATGGCCGAGCAGGCCCGCAACGCCCTCACGCAGGCCGAGGCCAACTACCGCGGGGCGTGGCGCCAGCTGGCCGCGGCCGTGGGCCGGCCCGACCTGCCGCCGGCGCCGCTGGCCGGCTCCGCCCACCAGCCGCCCCCGGACTTCGACGCCGACCGCCTTCGGGCGTGGGTGCTGGAGCAGCACACCGACGTGCTGACCGCCCGCAACACGCAGGCGCAGGCGCAGGCGAACCTGGTGCTCCAGCGCCGCTCGGTGATCCCGGACGTGACGACCAACCAGTACCACGAGTACGACAACCTGGCGCAGACCTATCAGTTCGGCCTGCAGGTCGGCCTCCAGCTGCCGCTGACGGACCGCAACCAGGGGAACGTCCGCAGCGCGGCGGCGCGGATTACCCGGGCCGCGGCCAACCTCCAGGCCACGCAGAACGACCTGGCCGGCCGGGTGGCGGAGGCGTTCGCGCGGTACGAGTCGAGCCGGACGATCGCGGCGCGGCACCGCGAGCACATTCTGCCGAGCCTGGGCCGGGCGTATGCGGCGCTGGTCCGCCGCAACCGGACGGAGCCCGACAAGGTGACGTTCGACGACTTGGTGCTGGCACAGCAGAACCTGGGCCAGGCGCAGCAGGCGTACCTGAGCGCGCTGGACGCGCAGTGGCGCGCCGTGGTAGACCTGGCGAACCTCGGCCAGCTCGACGACCTGTTCCCGCCGGCCCCGTAGCGGCGCCACGTGGTTCGTGGTCGGCCTTGAGCGGCAAGCACAGTCCGGAGATCGGATCGGTCACGTTAGGACCGTGCGGCGGCCGCGCGCTTTCACCGCGCGAACCCTCACGGGCACGTTCGTGTTCGGACGGCCGGGTGTTCAGGCCGAAGGCCTGAACACCCGGCCGTCGCACGAACGGACTGCTACCCCCGCGGCCGGCGCCCGACTGCCACCAGCACCGCCACTAGCGCGCCGAACGCCACCAGTACCGGCACGTTGCTCTCCGCCCACGGCGTGCCGCCGACCGACACGCCCTCCACCAGGTGCTCCAGGTTCAGCGCCTTCAGGATGTTCGGCGCGAACTCCAGGAACGCCGCCACCAGCGCCGCGATCGACCCGCCGGCGATGTAGCCCGAACTCAACAGCACGCCGGGGCTCGTGTCGCCCTCGTCCGGCGCCTTCCGTAGCGTGTCCACCAGCCACCGCACCAGCCCGCCCAGGAAGATCGGCGTCGACGCCGACAGCGGCAGGTACACGCCCACCGCGAACGGCAGCGCCGGCACCCCCGCCAGCTCCAGCGTCACCGCGATCAGAACGCCGATCAGCACCAGCTCCCACGGCAGCTTCTGGTCCAGGATGCCGTTGATGATCAGCGACATCAGCCGCGTCTTAGGGGCGTCGTACTTCGTCACGTCCTTGCCGCTGTCGTCCTTCTCCAGCGTGCCGTTTACCGCCGGGTCCACGCGGTAGGCGATGGTGCCGTCGGCGTTCACGAGGTAGCGGCCGGCCGGCACCGGCGCCCCCGTCTCGCTCTCGCCGACGTTCAGCACCTTGTACACGGTCGTGTCCTCGGCCGCGTACTGGCCGCTGCGCACCGTGTCGGTCACGGTCAGAGCGGCCGCGTCGATGCGGGCCGTCGGCAAGTCCTTCTTCGTGTACACGGTGCCGGCCTGGTTCAGCCACAGCAGCGTGACGCCGACCACCAGCGCCGACGTGAGCGAGCCGATGAGGATGGCGTACTGCTGGTTCCGGGGCGTCGCGCCGACCAGGTAGCCGGTCTTCAGCGCCTGCGACGTGGTGCCGCCGTTCGACGATGCGATGCACACCACCGCCGCCACCGTCAGCGCCGCCAGCTTCGTCTCCTTCCCCAGCGGCAGCACGCCCGCCTCGCTCAGCACCAGCAGCAGCAGGCACGTCAGCAGCAACGTCGCCACCGTCATGCCGCTGATGGGGTTGGACGACGAGCCGATCTCGCCCGTGAGCCGGCTCGACACCGTCACGAACAGGAAGCCGAACACCATGATCATCGCGGCGCCGAGGAACCCGGCCGGGGTGAAGCCGAGGCCCACGGCCGGCGCCAGCGCCAGCGCCAGCACCATGCCGATGCTGCCGAACAGCACCACCTGCATCGACAGGTCGCGCTCGGTGCGCGGCACGGTCACGGCGGTGCCGCCGCGGGCCGCGGCGCGCTCGGCCTTCAGGTCGCGGAAGCCGGCGGCGACGGAGCCCACGATCACCGGCATGGCCTTCAGCATGCTGATGATGCCGCCGGCGGCGACGGCCCCGGCGCCGATGTACAGGATGTAGTTGTCGCGGATGTCCTTCGGGCTCATGTTCCTGATGAGCCCCTTGTCCACCTTCGTCTTCTCGTCCACCTTGCTGACGGCCGGCGCGACCGGCTTCTCGACGCCCTCGCCGAAGTAGGCGATGGCCGGCACGAGCGCCAGGTACGCCAGCACGCCGCCGCCGACCATGATGCCGCCGATCCGCGGCCCGATGATGTAGCCCACACCCAAGAGCGGGGCGCTCAGCTCCGCGGCCAGCACGCCGGCCTTCAGGCCCACGGTCTTGCCCGCGGCGGTCGTGGCGTACAGCGCCTTCGCGGCGACCTCCTTCCACAGGTGGCCGACGAGCATCAGGAACTGGTACGCGAAGCCGATCCCGAAGCCGAGGAACACCATGCGGGCGGTGGCGCCGCCCTTCTCGCCGGCGATCAGCACGTCGGCGCAGGCGGTGCCCTCGGGGTACGCCAGCGTGCCGTGCTGCTTCACCACGAACGCGCGCCGCAGCGGGATCATCATCAGGATGCCGAGCAGCCCGCCGAGGACGCCGACGGTCATCACGCGGACCACGTCGATGTCGAACCCGAGCAGCAGCAGCGCCGGCATGGTGAGGCCGACGCCGAATGCGATGCTCTCGCCGGCGCTGCCGGCGGTCTGGACGACGTTGTTCTCCAGGATGGTGGCGCGGCGGAGGCCGAACGCCTTCGAGAAGCCGCGGAACAGGGTAATGGCCATGACCGCCACGGGGATCGACGCGGAGACGGTGAGGCCGACCTTCAGCACGAGGTACAGCGACGACGCGCCGAAGACGATGCCGAGGAGCGAGCCGACGACGACCGGCGCCCAGGTGAGCTCGGGCGGGCTCTGGTCGGGCGGCACGAACGGCTGGTGCGGGGCGGGGGCGCTCGACATGGGTGCGCTCGGGTTGCGGCGGGGAGGGTGTGGCAGAGAGTACGCGGGGCGCGGCGGCGCCGCAAGCGGCACCCGCGTTCCCGTTGCACCCGCGGCGGCGCCGGGTACACTGGCAGCCAGACCCGCCACCTCGACTCGGAGCCCCCGGTGTCCATCAACCGCACCACCTGCCCCAGTTGCGGGGCGGGGCTGAAGTCGGCCGCCGGCTTCAACCCCGGTCAGGCCCTCCGCTGCCCGAAGTGCTCGACCCCGTTCACCGTCCCCGCCTTCGAAGTCGAGGAGGAGGACGACGCCCCGCCGCCGCCGAAGAAGAAAGGCCCGCCGGCCCGCGCCGAACGCCCCCGCGACGACGACGACGACCGGCCCCGCCGCCGCCGGCCGCGCGACGACGACGATGACGACGACGACGACCGGCCGCGGAAGAAGAAGAAGACGAAGTACCAGGAGTACAAGAGCTCGCCGGTGCGGTTCGCCATCCTCGGCGTGCTACTGGTCGTGCTCGGGGTGCTGGCGTTCCTGCTGTACCAGAAGAAGATGAAGGAGAAGGAGGACAACGCGGACGGGCCGGAGCCGGCCGCGGCCCCGGCGGGCGGGGGGGGCGGCAACCTCGGCCCCCCGCCGAACGCCCCGCCGCGCGCCAACCCGCGGGCCATCGACCCGATGGCGGGTGTGACGCCGGCGGCCACCTGGACGCCGTACGAGGGCGACGGGTTCCGCGTCCAGTTCCCGGGCCCGGCGAGCGAGAACCAAAACTTCTCCAGGGTCATGGAGAACATGGGACTCAAGGGTGGCGCGCGGTTCCTCCCCGGCCCCGACGAGTCGTTCTCGGTCGTGTACTTCACGACGCCGCCGAAATGGCCGGCCGACGAGCGGGCGTTGTACCTGAAGACCTTGTCAGACATGATCCTGCCGGGGCAGGTCACTGGGCGGCGTAAGGTGACGCTGGCCGGGAAGCAGTGGGACGAAATCTCGATGACCGGCCGAGTCGCGGCCGAACTCGCCACGCGACGCACACTCGACACCGGCGACCGCGTCATCATCCTCCACGCGACACACATGAAGGGCAACGAGAACGCGAATCGCTTCCTTTCCTCGTTCGAGTTCGTGGGGCCGACCCGCCCCGGCCCCACGGGCGACGGGGGGCCGAAGGGCGACAAGGCGGCCGCCGCCGTCGAGCGCGGGGTCAACGGCCTGAAGCAGGTCATGCTGGCGGTGCACAACTACCACGACGTGAACCAGCGCTTCCCGACGGCGGCCATCACCGCCCCCGACGGCAAGGCGCTGCTGAGCTGGCGTGTCGCCGTCCTGCCGTACCTCGGCGAGGACAAGCTGTACAAGCAGTTCAAGTTGAACGAGCCGTGGGACAGCCCGGCGAACCGGCCGCTGGTGGCGAAGATGCCGGCCGTGTTCCAGGGCACGCTCCCGGCCACCGACGGCAAGACGGCGTTCAAGGTGTTCGTCGGCGGCGGGGCGGTGTTCGACCTGAAGCAGCCGCGGCGGCTGTCGCAGATTCAGGACGGCACCTCGAACACGCTCGCCGTGGTGGAGTCGGGGCCGGCGGTGGAGTGGACCAAGCCCGAGGACATCCCGTTCGACGGCAAGACGGCCCCGCAACTGACCGCGCCCAACGGCGGGAACGTCGTCCTCGCGGCGATGGCCGACGGCCGCGTCGTCCCGCTGAACTTCGCGGCGGCCACGCCCGAAACGCTCCGCCGGCTGGTCCACGCCAGCGACGGCCAGCTGGTGGAACTGCCGCGGCCGCCCGGAATCGACCCGTGACCCAGCCCGCCCGTTACGACGTCCACCCGTCCGTGGCGATGGTGCAGAAGTGGACCGCCGAGCTGCCGGCGAAGTCCGGCCGCACCCTCGACGAGTGGGCGGCCCTCGTCCGCGGCTGGAAGCTCCCCGCCGCCGAGGCCCGCGCCCGGATGAAAGCCGAGCACGGGTTCGGCACTAACCAGGCGTTCTGGGTGGTCGAGTACACCGCCGGCACCGCCACCTGGGACGGGGACCCCGAGGCGTACCTCCGCGCCGCCGGCGGGTACGTGGCTGCGGCCTACGCCGGCCCGAAGGCACACCTCCTGCCGATTCTGGAGAAGCTCGTCGAGTACGGCCGGTCGCTGGGCCCGGACGTGCTCGTGTGCCCGTGCAAGACGATGGTGCCGCTGTACCGCTCCCGCGTGTTCGCCGAGGTCAAGGCGACGACGCGCACCCGCGTGGACCTGTCGCTGGCGCTCGGCGACGAGCCGGCCGCGGGCGTGCTGACGGTGAACGAGCAGCGGGTGAAGAAGGGCGACCGGCTGACGCGCCTCATCGCGCTGGCCGCGGCGACGGACGTGACCGCCGAGGTGAAGAAGTGGCTGAAGGCGGCGTACCGGCGCCACTCGCCGTCACTTCTTCGGCGCCCGCTTCGTGAACACGATGACGTGCTGCCACGGCAGCGTGCCGACGGTGCGGGTGTGCTCCAGCTCGGGGAACGCCTCCATCTCGCGCACCACCTGGCGCTCCGTCATCTTGTGGACGAGCTTGATCGGCACCTTCGGGTCTTCGAGGCGGAACTCGACGAACACCAGCCGGCCGCCCGGCTTCAGCGCCGCCACCATCTTCTCGGCCATCTCGAACGGGTGGCTGAACTCGTGGTACACGTCCACCATGAGGATCAGGTCCACGCCCGCGGCCGGCAGCTTCGGGTCGGTCTCGGTGCCCTGCACCGTGCGGACGTTCTTCACCCCCTGCTTCTTCGCCCGCTCCGTAATCAGCTCCAGCATCTCCGGCTGGATGTCGGAGGCGATCACGCTCCCCGTGTCGCCCACGAGCGGGGCCATGAGGAAGACGTGGTAGCCGCTGCCGGCGCCGATGTCCGCGACAGTCATGCCCGGGCGCACGGCCAGCGCCTCGACGAGCTTGGCGGGCTCCTCCTCCTTCACGCGCTCGGGCCGCTCGAGCCAGCTGGCGCCCTGGAAGCCCATGACGCAGGCGATCTGCCGGCCCATGTAGAACTTGTTGATGCCGTCGGGGTCGTGGCGCTCGCGGGTCTCGTACTTCGGGGCGGCGCGCTTCGGCGCGGGCTCGTCGGCGGCGGCGGGGAGGGCGGCGGCGGCGAGCAGGGCGGCGGCGGGGAGCAGGCGCATGACGGGCCTCCGAGGCGGGCCGCGGCGTTCGGCCCACCTCCCCACTGTATCCCGGCGACGGGAAAAACGCGCCCGCGCGGCAAAACCGGACCCGCAACCCGGCGGGCGGGCGGGCGGCGGGGCGAATTCCGGCGCGCCCCCCCGCCCGACCCTGTTACGCTAACCCACACACGGGCGTGGCGCGCCGCCGGCCCGGCACCCGCGCGGAGGCACCCATGCGTCGGTTGGCGTTCGTTCTGCTGGCGACCCTGATCGTCGGGGTGAGCACCGCCTCCCCGGCGCAGGGCTACTGGTCGCTGTTCCACAAGCCGCACCACCTGCCGCACGCCCGGCCGCACCACGGGGCGTACTACCAGGTGGCCCCGTCGTCGGACCCGAACGCCCTCACCGCCGGCCAGATCTTCCGCGGCATCCAGCTCGGCGGGCAGCTGCTCTGGCCGCTGCTGAACCCGGGCCAGCAGCCGGGCCAGACGCCCCAGCCCGCCGCCGAGCCGCGCATCAGCGACGCCACGTCGAAGCAGATCGCCAAGACCGGCGAGGCGGTGAACAAGGCGGCCGCCAACGTGAACGACCTGCTCAAACTCGTTCGCACGGGCGACCCCCGGCACGACGACAAGACGCTCCCGGACGTGCCCAAGACCGGGGCGGCGAAGGCCGCCGGCAAGGACGACAAGGACGACGACGACGACGTGTTCAAGAAGAAGTGACCGACGGGGCGCCGGACCCGCGGTGCCCGCCGGGGCGGGTGGGGCGGGCGGGGGAATTTCCGGGTTTGGTGCAAGGCGGGCGGCCCGGGTGACGATGGGAATCTAAGCCGCGTTGTACGGTCGAGGTGACCGCGGCGGCCGATCCACCGTCCTACCCGCGGAGGGTTCCCGTGAAGTCCCTGCTGCCCCGCCTGGCCTGGGCCTCGGCCGGACTCGCCGTCGCCTGCGGGCTCGCCTCCCGGGCGACGGCTCAAGACTCCGCCCCGCTCCCGTGCCCCGACCCGTGCCCGCCCGCCCGCACGGTGTGCGCCCCCACCCCCAAGGTGATCGTCGAGGTGCCGCCGCCGAACGTGATCATCCGCGCCGCCGCGGCCCCGTGCGACACGGGCTGTAAAGAGACACTGTTCCAGAAAATCTGCCACTTCAGCTGCCACCCGCACCACCGCCCCGCCGGCCCCGTGCAGTACGTGCAGCCGGCGGCCCCGATGCAGTACGTGCAGCAAGCGCCGGTGCAGTACGTGCACGCCGCCCCGATGCAGTACGTGCAGCCGGCCCCGATGCAGTACGTGCAGCCGGCCCCGATGCAGTACGTGCAGCCGGCCCCGGTGCAGATGGTGCAGGCGCCGGTGCAGTACGTGCAGGCCGCCCCGGTGCAGATGATGCAAGCGCCGGTGCAGTACGTGCAGGCGCCGACGCAGTTCATGCAGGCCGCCCCGATGCAGTTCATGGTCGCCGCCCCAGGTAACTTCCAGGGGAACGCGGACTCGAAGGCGGACTCGAAGGCGGACTTGAAGGGCGGCGAGACGTGCGACGCGGCTCTGAAGAAGGTGGCGAGCCAGATGGAGACGCTGACGAAGGTGGTGGAGGCGCACACCCAAGTGCTGATCAGCCACGAGGAGCGGCTGCAACAGCTGGAGAAGTGGGCGCGGGCGGTCAACACCGGGAACCCGAACCACGTCCCGCCGCCGCCGGCGGCCAACGCGGCCGTGAACTCCAACTTCCCGCTCTACGCTCCTCCGGCGGCGAAGGCGCCGGCCCCGGCCGGCAAGGAGTAACGGCGAGCCCGGCTCCCCCCGGCTCCCCAGACCCCGCCCGCGCGTCGGACGCGCGGGCGGGGTCGTTTGCGTTCCCCCCGACGACCGGGGCGGGTCGGCAGGGTTGGAAATCCGGGAAGCGGTCACGCCCGGCGGGGGCTGCGGCCGATACGGGTTGTGACGGCCCTACGGGTTGGCCGGGGAACACGGGAGGGGAGACCATGAACGCCCACTCTGCCGCCCGGACGGCGGGCCTGGTCCTGCTGGCCGGGCTGGCGGCCGGCAGCGCCGGCTGCAAGCACGGCCGCCAGCACGCCCGGCGGATCGTGGACGCCTGCCTCCCCCCGGCCGAGTGCGCCACCCCCAGCCCGTCCGCGAAGTCCACCACCCCGCCGCCGGCCGTCGTCACCAAGTCCGCCGCGGACCCGTGCCCGGCCCCGTGCCCGCCGAAGGCCGCCTGCACCGACGCCGGGTGCGCGCCGAGCGTGGTCGAGGTCCGCGACACGCCGCCGGTTCACGTCAAGGTGCCGCCGCGGGACGTGATCGTGGAGCTGCCGCCGCAGTCCGCGCCGCCGGCCGCGATGACTGCGCCGCCGGCCGCGATGGTGGCCGCCCCCGGGGCGATGACCGGCGGCCTGGTGCCGGCGACCGTGAACCACGTGCCGGCCAACCGCGCCCGGCTCGGGTTCGCGTTCGACACGATCCGCATCCCGTTCCCGATCCTCCGCCCGATCGCCGTGCCGACGCAGCCGGAGGTGACGATGGCGGTGGCCCCCGCGCAGCTCGTGCAGGCGGCGCCGACGCAGTTCGTACAGCCCGCCGCCGCCGTCGCCGCCCCGCCGGCGCAGCTGGTGCAGCCGCCGGCCCAACTCGTGCAACCCCCGCCGCAGTTGGTACAGCCGCCGCCGCAGCTGGTACAGCCGCCGCCGCAGCTGGTACAGCCGCCGCCGCAACTCGTACAGCCGCCCGCTCATCTGGTGCAACAGGCTCCGACGCAATTCGTGCAGCCGCCCCCGACGCAGTTCGTGCAGGCTCCGACGCAGTTCGTGCAGCCGCCGCCGGCCGCCGCGATGGCCCCGAGCCAGCAGTCGGTGGACGAGTACTGCCGCCAGGTGGACGCGCTGATGCGGGCGCTGGAGGCGAGCAAGCGGGCCGCCGGCTGCCCGCCGACGCCGGGGCGGTAAGCCAGAGGACCGAAGACAATTCAGACAGGATAACAGGATGAACCGGATGCCGAACCAGGGTTTGGTTCGGCATCCGGTTCATCCTGTTATCCTGTCCATTGTCCGGTCGTGTAGAGGCTACTTCACCTCCACCAGCCCCGCGTCGATGTACTGCCCGCCGCCGGTCTGCCGGCAGTGGACGGCGATCACGTTCCGCCCCGGCCGCAGCGCCGCCTTCCCCGCCGCCGTCAGCGGCACTTCCACGTAGGCCGTCGTGTACCCCGTCACCCGCGCCGCCAGGACGCCGTTGACGTACACCTCCGCGTCCTCGTCGTGGTGCAGCCGCAGCATCACCTCGCCGGCCGGCGCCGCCTTCAGCTCCACGACGCGCCGCAGCCACACGTCGGGCGTCTTCCACTCGGTGCGGATGACGCCCCCGGGCGTCCCCTTCGTGCCGAAGCCGCCCGGCCCCTCGCCCCACGCCGCGGCGTCGAAGTCGGCCTTCTCCCAACCGTCGGCCGGGCGCGTCGTGGTGTGGCGCCACGTCTGCGCGTCCTTCTCCGACGTGGGCACCAGCTCGGTGATCGTCGGCGGCGGGCCGTACAGCGGGCGGTGCCACCCGGCGAACTCGGCCACGTCGAACTTGATGACCTCGCGGTCGTAGGTCATCAGGCCGTTCACTTCCACTTCCACGTCGGTCGTCTGAGTGTAGACCGCGGCCGACAGCCCGCGCGCGACCAGCGGCCTCAGCGCGAACGCGAGGCGGTGGTAGTTGTCGCGCAGCTCCTCGCGCGTCTTGTAGGTGCGGTAGCCCCAGTTCCCCTGGTCCTTCCACAGCCGCCCGGCCACGGGCAGCCCCAGCCCGCCGAACTCGCCGAGCACGCTGACGCGATCCGGCATCGTCGGGAACATGCCGGGGCCGGGGTAGATGTGGGCGTCCTTCATGTCGCCGAAGCCGCGGTCGGCCCAGCCGCTCGGGCCGTTCGTCAGCCGGCTCGGGTCGTACTCCTTCACCCACTTCAGCACGTTGTTCGTGTCGTGCTGGCCCCACCCCTCGTTGAACGGCACCCAGCAATAAATGCTCGGGAAGACGCGGAGGTGGTCGATCATCGCCTTGAGTTCGGTGCGGAACTGCGCCTTCTCGGCGGGCGTGAAGGTGGCGTCCTGCTTGGCGTCCGGGCCGATGAGCTGGCCGCGCTTCGGCACGCCGCCGCTGGGCATGTCCTGCCACACGAGCATGCCGACCTTGTCGCAGTGGTGGTAGTACCGCGCCGGCTCCACCTTGATGTGCTTCCGCAGCATGTTGAAGCCCATGCGCTTCAGCACGTCCACGTCGTAGCGCATGGCCTCGTCCGACGGCGGCGTCAGGAGGCCGTCGGGCCACCAGCCCTGGTCGAGCGGGCCGTACTGGAACAGCGGCCGGTTATTGAGCATGAGCCGCAGCACGCCCTTGTCGTCCTTGCCGGCCGACACCTTGCGCATGGCGAAGTAGCTGCGGACGAACTCGACCGCCTCCATCTGGTCGAGCGGCTGGCGGCGGGAGACGTGGACCTCGACGGGGTACAGGTGCGGGGCGTCCGGGGTCCACAACTTCGGGTCGGGCACCTTGAAGCGGAACGGCCGGCCGGGCACCCCGGACCCGGTGGCCTTGAAGTCGAGGGTGTTCACCGAGACCGTGACGCGGTCGTCCGCCCGCGCCACGTCTACCAGGCACTCGACCTCGCCGCGGTCCACGTCGGGGGTGAAGAGCACCCGCGTGACGTGCGCCTCGCGGACGGGTTCGAGCCAGACGGTCTGCCAGATGCCGGTGACGGGCGTGTACCAGATGCCGTGCGGGTCCATGACCTGCTTGCCGCGCGGCTGGGCGCCGGTGTCGGTCGGGTCCCACACGCGCACGACGATCTCGTTGGCGCCGGGCCGCAGCGCGTCGGTGATGTCGACGGTGAACGGGTCGCTGCCGCCGCGGTGCGTCACCAGCTCCTTGCCGTTCACGTACACCGTGGCCTCCCAGTCCACGGCGCCGAAGTGCAGCAGCACGCGCTTGCCGGCCCAGCCGGCGGGCACCTCGACGCTGCGCTTGTACCACAGGTGCTGGTCGGGCGTGACGCGGCGGCCGACGCCGGACAGCGCCGACTCGGCGCAGAACGGCACGAGGATCTGGCCGTCCCACTTCTCCGGCCGCGGGGCGTTCCGCGGGGTGATGGCGTAGTCCCAGAGGCCGTTGAGGTTGAGCCAGTCGGTGCGGACGAGCTGCGGCCGCGGGTACTCGGGCCACGGCTGCTTCTCGGCGGTGACGGCCTTGCCCCACTTGGTCATGAGCGGGGCTGTGGCGGGCTTCCAGTCGGCGGCGATGGCAGCGCCGGACGATGCCGCGAGGACCAGCGCGAGGAGGAATCGCATCGGGAGAGGGCTCCGGGCGAGGGGGAGGCCGGAATTTTAGACAGGATAACAGGATGAACAGGATGACCGAGCCAAGAACTACGCCCGGTCTTGGTTCGGCATCCTGTTCATCCTGTTATCCTGTCTAAAAAATGCGTTCCGCGGCGCGTCAGTCGCTGACGCGCTTCACGATGTTGCCGTAGGCGTCGATGCGGCGGTCGCGGAAGAACGGCCAGTTCCGCCGCACCTCCTCCATCAGCTTCCGGCTGCACGTCACCGTCAGAACCTCTTCCTGGTCGTGGCTGGCGCGCTTGAGCACGCGGCCGAACGGGTCGGACACGAACGACCCGCCCCAGAACTCGAGCCCCTCGCCGACGATCACCTCGTGGCCGACGCGGTTCACGGCGGCGACGTAGGTGCCGTTGGCGATGGCGTGGCCGCGCATGCTCGTCTCCCACGCCGAGTGCTGCGCCTCGCCGTACTCGGCCTTCTCGCGCGGGTGCCAGCCGATCGCCGTCGGGTAGAAGATCACCTCCGCGCCCTGCAGCGCCGTCAGCCGCGCCGCCTCGGGGTACCACTGGTCCCAGCACACCAGCGTGCCGACCTTCGCGGGCGCCGTGTGGAACACCTTGAACCCGGTGTCGCCGGGGGTGAAGTAGAACTTCTCGAGGAACAGCGGGTCGTCGGGGATGTGCATCTTGCGGTAGATGCCGAGCAGCTCACCCTTCGCGTCGTGGACGGTGGCGGTGTTGTGGTACACGCCGGCCATCCGCTTCTCGAAGAACGACCCGACCACGACGACGCCGTGGGCCTTCGCCGCTTTGGCGAGGCGCTCCTCGCTCGGGCCGGGGACGGGCTCGGCGAGGTCGAACAGGGCGATGTCTTCCTTCTGGCAGAAGTAGTACCCGGTGAACAGCTCCGGGAGGCACACGACCTGCGCCCCCGCCTTCGCGGCGGCGGCGATGCCGGCCTCGGCGGTGCGGAGGTTCGCCTCCTTGTCCGGCGCCATGCGCATCTGCACGAGGCCGATGGTGAACTCGTCATTCGTCATTCGTCATTCGTCCTTCGGCACGGCCCCCGCGTTGGTGCTTGGACGCGGGGCGCCCGTCTGTTATACCGATCCCAACTCCCCCGTACCGTCTCGCCCCGCGCCCCCGACCGGCGCCGGCCGAATGACGAAGGACGAATGACGAATGACGAGCAACATCACCAGCGTGCTGAAGGAAACCCGCCGGTTCGACCCGCCGGCCGACTTCGCCGCCAACGCCACCGTCTCCGCCGCCGAGCGTGACCGCCTCTCCGCCTGGGCCGACCGCGACCCCGACGGCTTCTGGGCCGAGCAGGCCAAGACGCTCGACTGGTTCACGCCCTTCACGCAAGTCCTCGACTGGTCGAACGCCCCGCACGCGAAGTGGTTCGTCGGCGGCAAGCTGAACGTCGCCCACAACTGCCTCGACCGCCACGCCACCGGCTCCCGCAAGGACAAGACCGCCATCATCTTCGAAGGCGAGCCCGGCGACACCCGCACGCTCACCTACGCCCAGCTCCACGCCGAGGTGTGCAAGTTCGCCAACGCCCTGAAGTCGCTCGGCATCCAGAAGGGCGACCGCGTCACCATCTACATGCCGATGGTGCCCGAGGCCGCGGTCGCCATGCTCGCCTGCGCCCGCATCGGCGCCACGCACTCCGTCATCTTCGGCGGCTTCTCCGCCGACGCCGTCGCCGACCGCAACAACGACGCGCAGGCGAAGCTCGTCATCACCGCCGACGGCGGCTGGCGCCGCGGCAAGGTCGTGCCGCTGAAGGCCAACGTGGACGCGGCACTGGAGAAGTCGCCGAGCGTCGAGAAGTGCGTCGTGCTGAACCGCTGCAACACCGCCGTCGAGATGAAGGCCGGCCGCGACTTCTGGTGGCACGAGCTGGTGGCGACGGCGAGCGCCGACTGCCCGGCCGAGCCGCTGGACAGCGAGCACCCGCTGTTCATCCTGTACACGTCCGGCAGCACCGGGAAGCCGAAGGGCGTGCTGCACACGACCGCCGGCTACCTCCTCGGCGCGTCGCTGACGCACAAGTGGGTCTTCGACATCAAGGAGAACGACGTCTACTGGTGCACCGCCGACGTGGGCTGGGTGACGGGCCACAGCTACATCGTGTACGGCCCGCTCGCCAACGGCACGACCGTCGTGATGTACGAGGGCGCGCCGAACCAGCCGAAGGAGGACCGCTTCTGGGAGGTGATCGAGAAGTACAAGGTGACGGTGTTCTACACCGCGCCGACGGCGATCCGCGCGTTCGTGAAGTGGGGCGACCACCACCCGAAGGGGCACGACCTGAGTAGCCTGCGGCTGCTCGGCAGCGTGGGCGAGCCGATCAACCCCGAGGCGTGGATGTGGTACCACGAGGTGATCGGCGGCGGCCGCTGCCCGATCGTGGACACGTGGTGGCAGACGGAGACCGGCGCCATCATGATCGCGCCGCTGCCGGGGGCGATGTTCACCAAGCCCGGCAGCGCGACGAAGCCACTCCCGGGCATCGCCGCCGAGGTGTGGGACAAGGACGGCAACCCCGTGCCGGCGAACCAGGGCGGCTTCCTGGTGGTGAAGCGGCCGTGGCCGAGCATGATGCGCACCATCTACGGCGACGACCGGCGCTTCAAGGACACGTACTGGAGCAACTACAAGGGGAACATCTACTTCACCGCCGACGGCGCCCGCCAGGACGACGACGGCTACATCTGGGTGATGGGCCGCGTCGACGACGTGCTGAACGTGAGCGGCCACCGCCTGAGCACGATGGAGGTGGAGAGCGCGCTGGTGCACCACCCGCAGGTGGCCGAGGCCGCGGTGGTGGGCCGCCCGGACGACCTGAAGGGCGAGTCGATCTGCTGCTTCGTGACGCTGAAGGCCGGCGTGCCGGCGTCGGAGGAGTTGAAGGCGGCGATGAAGGCGCACGTGGCGAAGGAGATCGGCGCGCTGGCGCGGCCGGACGACGTGCGCTTCACCGACGCGCTGCCGAAGACGCGGAGCGGCAAAATCATGCGCCGGCTGCTGCGCGACATCGCCGCCGGCCGCGAGGGGAAGGGCGACACGACGACGCTGGAGGACTACAGCATCCTCGCCAAGCTCCGCGAGCAGGACGAGGGGTGAGGGTTCCGCCGCCGACGCTCGCGCGGAAATGATTGTTTCCGGCGCCGCCCCCACCGGGTCGCCGAAACATGTCACGCGGTTAGATCGAATTGCGTTCCACCGTCGTTGCGGCGACCGACACCCGGGCCTGACGGGGCAAGGGGTTGCGGCGCAGCCGGCGGTCATTCAGCCCGGCATCATTGTTTCCGGCGACCCCCCCACCGGGTCGCGGAAACAATGATGCCGGGTTGATCGTCCCCTGTGGTTGAGCCGGCGAGCACGATTGGACACCCGGGCGACCCGAGCCGGTCCGTGACCACCGACTTCACTTTCAGCCGCTTCAGTAGCACGCCGGAAGATCAAGACGTGAACTTGAAGTGGCAGTCCACCTCAACAAGACAGCCCTTTGTCCCTGGACGAAAAGAGTCCGTCTGACGCTTTTGCAGCGCACTCGACGACTGGCTCACCAACTTGATCCGACGCTGTGAGAACTGGCTGCTGGCGATCAGCCTCTCAGTCATCAAGTCAGGTTTGAGACCCCGTGCACCGAGACGGATGACGACGTTCGCCGTCTTCGCCATCACCGCACCGAGCATCCGCCACATGTCCGCGACGAAAGTCCAATAGCCGTCCTCTCGTTCGTACCGATCATCCCTTGAGACGCGGTGCCGAGTAGGGTGAGGAGGCCCGCCGAGGAACCAGAGCCGGAGCCACTGATCCTCTTCGAAGTTCGTGACATCCAGGTACGGCGGAGACGTAATCGCCAGGTTCAGCGGCGCGGGCAGCTTATCCTTCATCCAGGCCAGGTGCCGCATGTCCCGATGCAGGATTACCGCGTCCCCCTTGGGAGGGTCCGATTCGTAGCGGTAGCGGGCCTGACGGTTGAGCAGTTCGAACGCATCGCGCTCGGGTGCAACGAGGCCGCGATCTCTCCAGAACTTGACCGAGTAGACCGGCTTCGTGCTGATGGTGCGCGGCATCTGATTGCTGAGGTACGACGGGGACTTGTGCGTCTCCCCGTGAAGTACGCCCAGTACCAATGCCGCGATCATGCAATCCGTCTTGCCATTCCTCCAGTCGAGCGTGTCGCGGAGGTAGAGGATTTGGGCGAGTGTCCGCCTGCTGTAGCAGTGCTGGAAAAACTCCGGCATGCCCCTCGCGGCACGGAGCCAATCACCTCGGACGTAGCCCGCCTCCAGAGCGTTCAGCCTTCTGATTACCGCAGTCTGGCTTGGGGCATTCACCTTAGCCTTGGTGACGCAATAGGCCACGTCGTTCACGTCACAGGCGAGGCACCCCCGCCCCATCAAGAGGGACTGGAACGCGGTCGTCCCGCGCCCGCTGAACGGATCGAAGATGACATCCCCGGGCTCGCTCAGCCTCTCAATCCAGGTCTCCGCGAACGATTCCGGAAACATCGCGAAGTATGGACAGAGCGCATGGAATCGGTGCCTCACGGTAGCACCATCCCCTTACTTGCCAGGGCTGCGGCCGTCCACGCGACCCACTCGGCCCGCAAGTCGTGCATGCGGGGCGCGTAGTTCAGGATTCGGCAGCGATCGAACATGACCCCGCTGTCCACGCAGGCGTCGTACCACTGATGGTGTCGCACGGTGGACGTGATGAAGTACAGTCGAACGGGTTTGACCACCGGTTGCGTCAATATCCACTTCGCGCAAAAGCCCTCCGGCTGCAAATCAAATACGCTCCTCGCCCAGTGGGTGCCTGTCTTGCACTGCCCGAATCCGATCAGCTTGCCGACGCGCTGGTCCGCGAAGTCCTTCCACACCACCACGTCCAGGTTCCCGTCCTGCGCCTCGGGCGGAGACTGGGAATGGCTGTGGAATCGAACCCCTTCCCGCAAGCGGGTACAAAGGTCATTGACCGCCGCCGGGAAGTTGCCCACCTCGCTCGCTGGGGTCCTTCTGGCTGTCCCGAATACGATCCCTTCCGAAGCGTCTCCCCAATAGTTCTTCGCCACCTCGCAGCAGATTCGCTCGAACAGCTCCGTCCCGTTGATACCCGCCTGGACCCGGTCCGCCTGCATGTTCATACGGGTCGCAAGCAGCATGAACAGATAGAGTTCACGCCGATCCGGTGGTCCCTTGAGCTCCAGCAGTTGGTCATCCTCGCTCACCCTGAACGGGTACCTGTAGTAGCCGCTCCCACTGTACGTGGCCCGGTTCCTCAACTCGGTAAATGCCGCGTCGACGATCGACTCGTGCCTGACGTCGGAAGTCGCACGCCGCTCCGGGTCGTCATCCTCAAGGCGCTTGATCGCAGCTGTCAGGTCGCCGCCGGAAGCGTTCCCGTCCGTCTGCCGGAGGCATTCGAGCTCGATGAAGTCGGCGTGATCGTTGGGGTGAGCAGTGGGGTTCGGGGTTTCTCCGATTTTAAACATCGTCCCCCTCACCCCCGGAGCGCTGCCGCCTTCTTTGCGGCCGGGACTTCCGTTCCATCTGGGCAACGATGTCGTCCGCCATCTCCGCAATCGCCTCCCCGGTTCGCAGGAGATCGGTTTCCTCCTTCTTGAACCCGGTGGTGAGGGTGCCGGACGCCCTTTGCAGAGCGAGTTTGGCCTCCTGGAGGGACTCCCGGAAGATGCGCTCGTCGCCGAGGCTGATGTCGTGTGCCAACGATAGCGGGAGCCCGCTTCGAAGGGCGGTAATGCCCTCGTCCTTCATGAGCACTTCGTCCAGGATGGACAGGTCCGGGTTCTGACTTTCGATTAGCGGTTTCAGCTCCGTCCTCTTGTCCCCATAGAGCCACTTGCACAGTTCACCCAGAGCATTCACGCGCCCTGGAGGAACGGGCTCCTTGGCCTCTGCCGATTCTTCCTTCAGCTTCAGGAACCTCTTGAACCCATCGTAGTCGAGGCCGGTGTACAGGTGCGAGAACGCGAAGCTCCCCTTGTACCTGTTCTCTCGGTTGAAGACTTTGGCCTCCTCCGCCTGCCGAATCACCATCATCGCCCGGTACAGCCGCTGGACGGTGCGGTTCCGGTCCCCGATTTGCTCAGCGATCTTTTCTAGTGGAACCTTGTACAGTTCCCGCACTTCCGCGATGTACTGCGCCTTCGCGTAAGACCCCCACATGGCCGGCCCGTTGACGTGCTTGAAGCCGATGTACTGCCAGATGCTCTTGCGATTGGTCTTCGCGATCGGCAGCGACTGGAGATCCTCCCGCAGTTCGTCCGAAATCACGGGCAGGTCTGTGATCCTCAAGCGGCGACGGTAGTCCTCACTCAGTAGGATTTTGACCGCGGCGAGACGCCGATTGCCCTCGATCACCACCTTCTTTCCGTGCTCCTCCGCCACGAAAAGAGGCTCGTGCTCGAAGAAGCCGTTCGTGGCGATGGACATGGCGAGTTCGTCGACAGCCATCTTCTGCCAGAGCGCTTTGATGATGTCGAACTGCGTCGGGTTGCTCCCGATCGAGTACTCGGCCAATCGAGGGTTCTGGGTGTCCAGAAACAGTTCGTCCGGACTCGCCGTGTCGTACTCGATGTCCTTCTTATCTTTGGTCTTCGCAGACTTCGCCATTGGTCCTTCCATCCCCCTCGGGCGCGGGCTGTGCCCGATGTAGGAATCAGGAAACGCCGTCTCCGACCGCACGCCGCGTCATGAGCATTTTTGCCTATTGACGGGCGGTGATCAATCGTTGGCTTTATTCGGCACAGCGATTTCAGCCACCCAATTTCCTGCTTCCAGCACGATCGGCAAAAGGAGGATCGCCACCCCAAGATGTCTTCAACTCCTGCGAAGCCGTGAGTGCCTCACGCCGCCTGCCGCGCCTCGGGCTCCTCGTCGGGCCAGTCCTCGAAGCGCATCGGCAGCACGCGGCTGATGCCGCTCTCCTGCATCGTCACGCCCCACAGGCGGTCCGCCGCGGCCATCGTCCGCTTCTTGTGCGTGATCACGATGAACTGGCTCCGGTCCAGGAACTCCCGCAGCACCCCCGCCAGCCGCGCCGTGTTCGCCTCGTCCAGGGCCGCGTCCACCTCGTCCAGCAGGCAGAACGGGCTCGGCTTGTTGCGGAAGATCGCCAGCAGCAGCGCGATCGCCGTCAGCGTCCGCTCGCCGCCGCTCAAGAGCGACAGCGCCCGCAGCTCCTTCCCCGGCGGCCGCGCCGTGATCTCGATGCCGCTCTCCAGCACGTCCACGCCGTCCTCCAGCACCACGTCCGCCTGGCCGCCGCCGAACAGCTTGCGGAACAGCTCCTGGAAGTAGCCGCGCACCGCGGTGAGGGTGTTCGTGAACAGCGCCCGGCTCTCGCCGTTGATGGCGTCGATCACGTCCGTCAGCGACTTCTTCGCCGCGGCGAGGTCGTCGTGCTGGGCCTTCAGGCCGTCGTGCTCGGCCTCCACCCGGGCCAGCTCGTCCAGCGCCTCCAGGTTCACGCTGCCGAGGCGGGCCAGCTTCTTCCGCAGGTCGTCGATCTCCTGCGCCGCGGTCAGCGCCGGGCCGGGGTCGGCGCCGTCGGCGGGCTCCTGCGTCAGGTCGATGCCGTAGTCGTCGCGGAGGCGGGCGGACACGGCCTCGCGGCGCGCCCGCAGGTCGTGGACGGCCAGGTCCCGCGCGTGCGCCGCGGCCTGCTGCTCCTGCCACCCCGACCGGATGCCGTCGAGCTCCCCGCGGGCGGCGTCGCGGGCGGCGCGGTCGGCGGCGGCGCGGCCGGACAGGCCCGCGGCCTGGCGCTCGCGCGCCTCCTTCTCGGCGAACGCGGCCGCGGCGGAGGCGGTCGCCCGGAGGACGGAGAGAACCGTCTCGGCGAGGCGCCCCTGCGCGTTCCGGAACGCGGCCGACTGATCGATCGCCTCGATCTTCCGTTTCTTCAGGTCGGCTTCCAGGCCGGTCTGCCGCTCGCGGGTGCGGTCGCGGTCGGCGGCGGCGCGGCCGGCGCTCACCTGCGCCGCGGTGTGCGCCTCCTGCGCCGCCGCCTGCGCCTCGGCCGCGGCCTTCGCCTCGGATTTCAGGCGGTCCAGGTCGGTCTGCAGCCCCGCGGCCTCGGCCTCGGCGGCCTCCGCTTCCAGCTTCGCCTCCACCCACGCGGCCTCGGCGCGGCGGACCTCGTCCTCGTCCATCCGGGCCTCGGCCCGCAGCAGTTCGAGGCGCTCGTCGAGCTCGTCGAGCTGCTGGCGCTGCACGGCGATGCGCTGCTGCAGGTCGCCGGCCTCGCCGGACAGCAGATCGATTTCGGCCTCCGCGGCCTCGGCGCGGCCGGCGACGGCCTCGGCGTCGCGGCGCAGGTCGGCGAGCTCGACCTCGGCGGCGGTCACGTCGGCGGCGAGGGCGCGCGACTGGTCGCGGAGGTCGCGCAGCTCGCTCTTGCGCGACACGAGGCCCGCGTTGCCGACGACGGGGCCGACGGTGAGGGTGCCGTCCGGTTCGAGGAGGTCGCCGGCGCGGGTGATGACGCGGCGGCCGGGGTGCTGGCGGGCGTCGGCGAGGGTGTCGGCGAGGACGACGGCGCCGAGGAGCTGGTCGGGCAGCGCGGCGAAGTCGGGGTGCTCGCAGCGGACGAACGACGCGAGCGTCGGCATCGCTCGGGCCGGGGAGGAAGTGGGGTCGTCCTCCCCGGTTTTCATCGCAGGTGGTTCCCCCCACCCCGCCGCCGCGCGGCGACCCTCCCCCTCAGAGGGGGGAGGGTGGGAGTGATCGGCCATCTCCGATCGTTCTCGCGCCGCGTTCGTGGCGAGCTCGACCGAATCCGGCAGCGCCCCACCCTCCCCCCTCTGAGGGGGAGGGTCGCCGCGCGTCGCGGCGGGGTGGGGGGAACCACCTGCCGCGAAGTCCGGAGGCGACCGCGGCGCGAGCGGGACGAAGCCCACGCGGCCCGGCACGCCGGCGACCGCGGCGGCGACCGCGTCCACCGCGGCGGGGTCGCGCACCACGAACCGCTGCGCCGCGTCGCCGAGCGCCAGTTCCACCAGCCCCGCGACCTCGCGCGGGACGGTGAGCAGGTCGGCGACCAGCGGCAGCGGCGTCGGGATGTCGCGGGTGCCGTCGCGCAGCGCGTCCAGCACCGCCCTCACGCCGGCGCCGAGGCCTTCCTGCGCGCGCTCCAGCCCCTCCAGCACCTCGACGCGGCCGCGCAGGTCGCCCTGCCGCACGCGCAGCGCTTCGAGCCGCGCCTGCACCGTGTCCTGCGTCTGATCCAGCGCGTCGCGCTCGGAGTGGAGCCGGTCCAGGGAATCGCGGGCGTCGGCGAGGCGCGCCTGCACGTCGGCGTCGGCGCGGGAGAGGCCGTCGAGCGCCGCTTCGAGGCCGCCGCGGCGCGCGCCGAGGTGGCTCAGCTCGCCGCGCTTGCGGGTGTAACCGGCTTGTAGGCGCTCGACTTGTTCGAGGCTCGCAGTCGTCCGGCCGCGGGCCGCGGTCGCCTTCCGCACCAGGTCGAACTGGCGGTCCTGCCCCGCGGTGATGCGCGCCGTCACGTCGGCGCCGTGCGCCGCCGCCGCGGCCAGCGCCGCGGTCGCGGCTTCCGCCGTGTGCGTCTCGTTGGCGAACGCCGCCTCCGCGGCCGAAGCGGCGCTCACGGCCTTCGCCAGTTCGGCCTCGATGCCGCGGAGGCGGGCGGCGATGTCGGCGCGGGCCTTCGCCGCGCGGGCGACCTCGGCCTCGTGCTCGGAAGCGGCGGCGCGGTCGTGCTTCGCCCCGGCCTCGAACCCGGCGATGCGCTGGCGCGCGTCGGCGAGCGCCGCCTCCTCGCGGCGCAGCTCGGCCTCCGTCGCGGTCACCGCGGCGTCGAGCGCGCGGGCGGTGCGGTCCAGCTCCTCGGCGCGCGCCGCCGACCCGCCCGCCGCGGCGGTCAGCTCCTCGAGCGCCGCCTCTTCCGCGGTCAGCGCCGCCGACAGGTCGCGGTACTCCTTCGCCCCCAGCCCGACGCGCAGCTCCTTCAGGCGGTCCGAGTACTCCTTGTACTTCTGGGCCTTCGACGCCTGCATCCGCAGCGTGCGGAGTTGGGCGTCGAGGCCGTCGAGGCGGTCGCGGCTGCGCGTGAGGTTGCTCTCGACGGCGACGAGCTTCCGCAGCGCCTCGTTCTTCTTCGCCTTGAACCGGCTGATGCCGGCGGCCTCGTCGAAGATCTCGCGGCGGTCCTTCGTGGACGCCTGCAACAGCTCGTCCACGCGGCCCTGGGCGATGATCGTGTAGCCGCCGGCGCCGGCGCCGGTGCCGAGGAAGATGTCCTTGACGTCCTTCAGGCGGGACATCGTGCCGTTGATGAGGTACTCGCCGGTGCCGTCGCGGTAGACGCGGCGCGTGACCTGCACCTCGTCGGCGTCGACGCCGAGCAGGCGGCGGGCGTTGTCGAAGGTGACGGTGACCTCGGCCATGCCGAGGCTCTTGCGGGAGGAGGAGCCGTTGAAGATGACGTCGGCCATCTCGCCGCCGCGGAGGCTCTTGGCGGACTGCTCGCCGAGGATCCAGCGGACGGCGTCGACGACGTTGCTCTTGCCCGAGCCGTTCGGGCCGACCACGGCGGTGACGCCGGGGGCGAAGTCGAGCCGGGTCTTGTCGGCGAACGACTTGAACCCGACGAGTTCGAGGCGGGACAACATAGTGGACAGTGGCCAGTGGACGGTGGACAGACCCGAGTTGACAGCGAGCCGTGGCCGGTGGGCAGACGCCAAAGCCCGGGGCGGCCCGGGCTCGGTCTTCACTGTCTACTGGCCACTGACCACTGGCCACTACCTGCCGAACACCGTCCCCGGGTTCGAGCCGCGCGGGGCGGCGGGCGCCGGCTCGGTCGCGGTCGTCGGCACCACCGGGCTCAGGCCTTCCGCGTGCGCCGGGGCCGCGGGCTGGCGCGGGCCGAACAGCCGACCCGGGTCGCGGCTCAGCGGCGCCCGCGCCGGGGCGTCGGCCGGCCGGGCCTCGCCCGGGTCCGCCGGCAGGTCCACGCCCGCGGCTTCGAGTTCGAGGCTCGACGCGCCCACCCGGGCCACCTCCACGTCGGCCTTCACCAGCGTCGGGTCCAGCCGCGCGAAGTTCGCCAGCTGCTGCACGGAGAGCTGCCGCGGGATCGCGTCCTGGGCCAGCGCCGCCGTCATCACCTGGGCGTTGTCGGCCCGGCGGACCAGCTCCACCGCCTCGCCGTACCCGCCGCCGAGCCGGGCCACCGTCGCCAGCACGGCGGTCAGGTCGGTCGGGCAGGTCACTTCCTTCACGTCCGGCTGGCCCTTCACCCGCACGATGCGGCTCACCTTCGCCTCCGGGCCGTTGGCCGGCACGCTGACGGTGAACTCGCTCCCGAGCGGCAGCGTGAACGGGCCGCGCAGCTTCACCGAGTCGCCGAACACCACGATCTCCGAGCGGCGGTCCGACGCGACGTGGACCAGGCCGGGCGAGCCGGCGGCCACGCGGTGGACGTGGAAGCTGTCGTTGAGCAGGGTGCCGCGGATCGACGGGTGCTGCTCGTCGGCCAGCCGCAGGGCGATGAACGCGCCGTACCGCACCTGCGGGTCGGCGTTGCCGAGCAGGTCCGTGAGGCGGTCGGTGCAGGCGGCGTCGTCCGTCACGGCCAGCGCCTTCAGGGCGTGCGCCCGCAGGGCGGGGTGTTCTTCCACCGTCTTGGCGAGCACCTCGGCGCCGTCGGTGTGGCCGAGGTACGCCAGCGCCTCCGCGGCCGCGAACCGGACCCACGGCGACGGGCTTTCGAGGCCCACCCGCAGCGGCCGCCGGCTGTCGCCGCCGAGGGCCTCGAGCTTCACCGCGGCGAGGAGGCAGGTGGCCGGGTCGAGCAGCTCGGCGGCCAGCTTCTCGCGGTAGATGCTCCCCGGGGCCACCGGGATCATCGGCACCTGCCGCGACACGAGGAGGAAGCGGTGGTGGTTGTGGCGGTAGGCGTGGGGCACGTTCACGACGATGGCCTTCGGCTGCGCCTCGGCCACCTTGCGGCCGGGGTCGCCGTTGGCGTGGAAGGTGGCGTTCAGCCGCTCCGCGACCTCGGCGGCCATGCGGATGTTGTCGTCGCCGGCCTTCAGGACGTAGAAGTACGGGCGGCTCTCGGACACCCTCGCCCCGGCCCACACCTTGCCGACGCGGCGGGTCGGCTCCTCGCCGTCCACGATCGGGTTGGCCCGCTCGGCGGCCTCGTAGGTGCCGGCGACGACGGCGGCCTTGTCGACCGTGCGCGCCCACGTCTTGCCGATCAGCAGCCGGCCCGGCGGGCCGCTCGGGGCGGCCCCCTTGGCCGTCGCCGAGATGTTCGAGGTGGTGTCGTACTCGGTCAGCTCGCACGGGTACAGCTGGCCGCCGCGGAGGCTCACCGTCTTGCTGTCGTCGGGGACGGTGACGTTCACGTCGAGCAGCTCGCCCTTGCGCGCCCCCGGCGGGATGACGGCCGACACGAGGACCAGCGAGGTGGTCTTGGCCGGGTCTTCGAGGATGTCGCGGATGTTGGTCCAGCCCTGCTTCTTGAGGCTGGTCTCGAGCATGGTCCGCCACCCGCCGACGGGGGCGTGGCTGCCGGCGCCGGGCGCGAGGCGGTACACGAGGGCGACGCCGCTGACGTGGACCGGCCCCATGTTGTCGGGGATGGTCTTGCTGCCGACGGTGGCGTAGGCGTCGGGGTCGGTCGGCTCGTCGGAGCCGATCTGCGACCGACCCTGGACCTTCTCGGCCGGCGTGTTCAGGCACCCGGTCGGGAGCACGGCGACGGCCGCCAGCCCGCCCCACAGGACGCTCGCCCGGAGCATACGGTTCCCCTCCGGCCGCCGGCGAGTTCCCCCGAACCCGGTTCCGGCCGCCCGACCCGACTGCGGATACGGCGATTCGTCGCGGACCATACCGCGGCGTCGGATTCGGTCAAGGCCGAAGTGCGCGGCTCGACGGGCCGTCCCCCGACCGCGACAACCGGCACCCGCTCGCCCGGCGGCGCCCGCCCGGCTTACCCAGTTTCAGCCCCTTCTCATCGGCGTCGGGTACAATCCCCCTACGCACCGCTACGCACCGGGCCTGCCATGCAGCTGCTCCAGACGCTCGTCGACCGCGGCCTGCTCCCCGCCGCGGACCGCAGCCGCGCCGCCGACGCCATCGCCGCCAGCCCCAACTTCCCGCCCCACCAGGTGCTCGTGGACAGGGGCTTCCTCAAGGAAGACGTCCTCCTGCCGGTGCTCGCCGAGGAGTTCGGCCTCGAACTGGTGGACCTGTCGCACGCCACCGTCGAGCCGGAGGTGCTCGCGGCCATGCCGCCGCGGCTCGTCCACCGCAAGAACCTGTTCCCGCTGTCGCGCCACAACGGCACCCTCGTCGTCGCCACCGGCGACCCGTTCGACGCCTACGCGCTCGACGAGCTGCACACGCTCACCGGCCTCCACGTGCTGCCGGTGCTGGCGCCGGGCCGCGAAATCGCCCGCCTCATCAAGGCGCACTTCGGCGTCGGCGGCGACACGATCACGGCCCTCCTCGCCGAGCGGGAGGAGGAAGAAGTCGAGCTGCTGGAGAACATCGAGGCCGACGACAGCGAGCTCGCCAAGCAGGCGCAGGACGCCTCGGTCGTGAAGCTCGTGAACCAGATTCTCGTCGAGGCGGCCAACGAGCGGGCGTCGGACATCCACGTCGAGCCCGAGGAGAAGGGCCTCCGCATCCGCTACCGCATCGACGGCCTGTTGCAGCAGCAGAACGTGCCGCCGGAGATCAACCGCTTCCAGCTGGCCATCCTCAGCCGCCTGAAGATCATGGCGCGGCTCAACATCGCCGAGAAGCGGCTGCCGCAGGACGGCCGCATCAAGATGAAGGTCGGCGGCCGCGAGATCGACGTCCGCGTGTCCATCATCCCGATGGTCCACGGCGAGGGCGTCGTCATGCGTCTGCTCGACAAGGGCCGCATGGCGTTCAACCTGAAGACGTGCGGCATGCTGCCGGACATTTACGGCACCTTCAAGCAGCTGATCGACCGCCCGCACGGCATCGTGCTCGTCACCGGCCCCACGGGCTCCGGTAAGTCCACGACCCTGTACTCGGCGCTCAACGAGATCAAGGACGAGACGACGAAGATCATCACCGTCGAGGACCCGGTCGAGTACCAGCAGGAAGGGATCAGCCAGATCCAGACGCACACGAAGATCGGCCTCACGTTCGGCGCCGCGCTCCGCAGCATCCTCCGCCACGACCCCGACGTCATCCTCGTCGGCGAAATCCGCGACCTGGAGACGGCCGAGATGGCCATCCAGGCGTCGCTGACGGGTCACATGGTGTTCAGCACGCTCCACACGAACGACGCGCCGAGCGCGTTCACCCGCATGATCGACATGGGGGTCGAGCCGTTCCTCGTGTCGTCCACGGTGGAAGGCGTGATGGCGCAGCGGCTGGTGCGGACCATCTGCCCCGACTGCAAGACGGCGTTCGAGCCCGACCTGGACGACCTGCCGCTGGACTTCCCGCTGCGCAAGGGCGGCGTGAAGCCGGCGCCCGAAATCGCCATCCAGCAGGGGATGGTGGAGATGATGGGCGACGGCCCGAACGGCAACCAGCTGTGGAAGGGCGTGGGCTGCCGGGCGTGCCGGCAGGGCGGGTTCCGCGGCCGGACCGGCATCCACGAGCTGATGGTGAACAACGAGGCGATCAAGGACCTGATCGTGCAGCGGGTGAACGCCGGCGTGATCCGCCTGGAGGCGCTGCGGAGCGGCATGATCACGCTGCGGCAGGACGGCTGGCGCAAGGTGCTCAACGGGACCACCACGGTCGACGAGGTGGCCCGGGTGACGGCGGGGGACATCAGTTAGTCGTGGTCAGTGGCCAGTGGTCAGTGGTCAGTAAAGACCACCGATCCGGAGCCCCGACCGGTTCGGACTGTTCACTGACCACTGGCCACCGGCCACTACCGACATGCCCGACTTCACCTACGAAGCGCTGAGCCGCACCGGCGCCAAGACGACCGGCAGCATCGCCGCCAACACCGAGCGCGAGGCCGCCATGGCCCTCGACGCTAAGGGGCTGTTCCCCACCCGCATCGCCCTGGCGCGCACCCAGGCCGCCACCGGCGGGTTCTTCAGCCGCGTCTCCGCCCGCAACCTCGCCACCTTCTACTCCCAGCTCGCCGACCTGCTCCAGACCGGCGTGCCGCTGCTCCGCTCGCTGGAACTCCTGGAGCGGCAGAGCACCAACCCCAAGCTCCAGGCCGTCGTCCGCGAGGTGCGCGGCAAGGTCGCCGACGGCACCGGGCTGGCGCAGGCCATGGCCCAGCACCCCAGCGTGTTCGACGAGCTGGCCGTCAGCATGGTCAAGGCCGGGCAGGAGGGCGGCTTCCTCGAAGACGTGCTCAAGCGCATCAGCGTCTTCGTCGAGCACCAGGAGGACATCAAGGCCAAGGTCGTCGGCGCCCTCGCCTACCCGGCCTTCCTGGCGCTGGCCGGGTTCCTCGTGCTGAACATCCTGGTCATCTTCTTCGTGCCGAAGTTCGCCCCCGTGTTCGAGAAGCTCAAGGAGAAGGACGACCTCCCCGCCCTCACCATGGGGCTCATGGCGTTCAGCGAGTTCCTCCGCTCCTGGCAGGGGTTCGTCGTCGTCGGCCTCGCGCTCGTCGGGTTCGTGGCGTTCGTGCGCTGGACGCGCGGCAGCGGCCGCCTCTGGGCCGACCGGGTCCGCATCCGGCTGCCGCTGTTCGGCAAGGTGTTCCTCGCGCTCGCGCTGTCGCGGTTCACCCGCATCCTCGGTACGATGCTGCACAACGGCATCCCCATCCTGCGGGCGCTCACCATCGCCAAGGACTCGACCGGCAACCGCGTCCTCACCGCCGCCATCGAGAAGAGCGCCGAGAACGTCACCGCGGGCGAGAAGCTCGCCGACCCGCTCCGCAAGTCGGGCTACTTCCCGCCCGATGTCGTTGAGATGATTGCGATTGGGGAAGAAGCGAACACCCTCGAACGGGTGTTGATCGACATTTCGGACAGCCTCGAAAAGCGCACCGCCCGGCAGCTCGAACTCATGGTCAAGCTGTTGGAGCCGATCATGCTGCTCGTCATGGCTGGCGTCACGCTGCTGGTCGTCGCCGGGCTGCTGCTGCCGGTCTTCAAGATGGGTCAGACCGTCGGCGGGTAGTCGTAAGGTGTTGCCGCTTGAGGCTTAGCGGCGAGATTGCCGCGAAGCCTCAAGCGGTGAAACCCAGGGCGGCCCCACGGGGGTAATCCTGAGACCGAAATGAGTCGCTCGATCGGCCGTTCTCTCATCACCGGTTAAGCCCCCCTGCGACTATACTTACACCGCACACCCGCCAGTACGGCCCCGCTTCTGCCGACGGACCGAAGGAGACCGCGACCATGATCCTCACCCCCGCCTCCACCGCCCTCCGTCGGGCCAACCGCCGGGCCGGCTTCACGCTCCTCGAAGTGCTGGTCGTGGTCGCCATCCTGGTCATCCTCTCCACGGTCGCGGTCATCTCGACCATGACGTACCTGGAGACGGCCCGCAAGAGCCGGGCGCAGCTACAGTGCAAGAGCCTGGCGCAGACCATCGAGGCGTACTACGTGAACCCGCAGAGCGGGAACCAGTACCCGACGAGCCTGCAGGACCTCCTTACCCCGCCGTTCGGCGGCGGCTCGATGCTGAAGAACGGGCAGGACGACCTGGTGGACCCGTGGGGCCAGCAGTACCAGGTGCAGTTCGTGCAGGGGAACGACGGCAACCAGATGCCGCTGGTGCACACCACGGCGAAGGACGGCACGCCCATCAGCCAGTACGGCGCGGGGCCGCTGTCCAAGCTGCAGTAGCGGGCGGTCGCGGAAGAAGTCGGCGTGGCGTTTCGGAACTCAGGAACGGATTTCTCAACCCCACCGGTGCCCCGTGACTCGCCTTCGCCCCCGCCGCGCCGGCTTCACGCTGATGGAGACGATGGCCGTCCTCGCCATCCTGCTCATCATCGCCGCGGTGACGTTCCCGACGTTCCGCGGGCTCAAGGGGAACGCCGACCAACGCGCCGCGGCCGACATGGTGCGCGGCCGCATCGCCGACGCCCGCGGGCTGGCGATGGAGCGCGGCGAGCCGTACCGCCTGGCCATCAGCGCCGACGGCACCCGCATCCGCCTGGCCCCGGACACCGCCGACTTCGGCAGCCTCCCCGCGGCCGACGAGCCCGGCGCCGCCGTGACGTGCCTGGAGAGCCGGCTCGACCACGCCACCGCCGGGCTGATCGCCGACGACGCGGCCGACGCCCCCGCCGGCGACGGCACCTGGGTCACGGTCGGCACGTTCCTGCCGGACGGCACCTGCCGCGAGGTGGGCACGGTGATCGCCGTGAGCGAGGGCGGCTACCCGCCGATCCGCATCCAGCTGCGGGGCGTGTCGGGTTCGGCGCGGGTGCTCCCGAACGACAGCAAGTACGGGGGTGGGTGATGCCCCGGCCTAACGGCGCGCACCGCCGCCCCGGCCTGACGCTCATCGAAGTCCTCCTCGCGCTGGCCATCCTGCTCATGTCGCTGGCCGCCATCGGCCAGCTCGTGGACGTCGGCAGCAACCACGGCGTCGTCGCCCAGTTCCACGTCCGCGGCACCCGCCTCGCCCAGGACAAGCTCGCCGAGTGCGAGGCCGGCGTCATCGACGTCACGGCCGGCGGCGGCGGCACGTTCGAGCACGAGCCCGAGTGGTCGTGGGCGGTCGATTCGCAGCCGGAGACGGCGACGAACCTGTACCGGGTGACGGTGACGGTGAGCCGGGACAACCGCGGCAAGCCGTTCGAGGTGGTGCTGGCGCAGCTGATCTACGACCCGGCCATGACCGGGTCGGCGGCGCAGGCGCAGAAGCCGTCGCAGGCGGACGTGGACGCGGCGGAAGTCAACGGCGGGACCGGGACGCCCGCCGCGGGGGCCATGCCATGAGGCTGAACCGGACGCGGCGCGGCGGGTTCACCATCCTGGAGGTGATGCTGGCGAGCCTGATCGCCATCTTCCTCCTGTCGGCCCTGTACTTCGCGATGGACATCACGCTCCGCCGCACCACCACCAGCCGCGAGGCACTGGACGCCGACAACCTGTCGCGGGCCGCGTTCAACCGCATCAACCTCGACCTGTCCTCGGCGCTCGGGCCGCTGCCGCCGAAGTCCGGCGGGAACAGCGCCGCCGGCACCCCGCCCCCGGCCGCCGACGGCGGCGGCATGTCCGCCGGCATGGACCCGACCACCGGCATGACCCCGGCCGCCCCGACGGCCGCGGCCGCCGCCCCCGCCGCGGCCGCCGCCCCCGCCGCCGACGGCAGCACCCCCGCCCCGGCCGACGACGGCGCCGCCGAGGCCACCGTGGCAGCCCCGAAGGCGGCCGACATTTCGTTCCAGGCCGGCGTCGTCGGCACCGACAAGACGCTGACGATCTACGCCAGCGGCCTGCCGAACTCGCTCGCCTTCACCGGCGAGCTGGCGAACCCCTCCGGCGCTCAGTCGTCGAGCGACCTGCGGCGGATCACGTACTGGCTCCGCTCGGGGGGCGGGTTGTGCCGACAGGAACGGCCCTGGGTCACCGCCGACGGGGTGCGGAACTCGTCCGACCCCGACCTTTCCGACGAGGACGGTGATACCCTCGTGGACGAGGTCACCGACGTGACGTTCGAGTACTGGGACGGCACCGGCTGGGCGACCAGCTGGGACGGCAGCACGCCGGCCGCCGACGGCGTCTCGCCGACCGGCCCGCCGCGCGCCATCCGGGTGACGCTGACGTTCGAGCTGCCGTCGAACCGGCCGGGCCAGCCGCCGCAGTCGAAGACGGCGGTGCAGGTGATCCGCGTGCCGGCGGCGCCCGGCCCGGTGACGCCGGAGATGGTCGAGCCGAGCACCGACAGCGGCGCCGTGACGCCGGACACGGGCAGCTCGATGGACCCGGCCGCCCAGGGCGCGCAAGGGGCCGCGGGTGTGGCCGGTGGTACGCCCGCGGCCGGCGCGGCCGGCGGGATGGGTCCGGGCGGCATGGGCGGCCGCGGCGGTCAGGGCGGCGGCCCCGGTGGTATGGGCCCGGGCGGCGGCCGCGGCGGTCAGGGCGGCGGCGCCCGGCGGCGCGATGGGCGGACCGGGCGGCGCGGGTGGCGGCCGCGGCGGTCGGGCGGCGGCGCGATGGGCGGACCGGGCGGCGCGGGTGGCGGCCGCGGCGGTCAGGGTGCCGGCCCCGGCGGCGCGATGGGCGGTCAGGGCGGCGGCGGCGCACGAGGTGGTGCCGGCGCGCCGGGCCGGGCGGCGGCGCGGGCGGTGCGGCGCCGGGTGGTGCCGGCGGCGCTCGCGGTGGTGCCGGCGGTGCGGCTCCGGGTGGCGCCGGCGGCGCGCGGGGCGCGCGGGCGGTGCGGCTCCGGGTGGCGGGGGCGGCGCGGCTCCGGGTGGCGCCGGCGCGCGCGGGGCGGCGCGGGTGGGGCCGCAGGCGGGGCGCGCGGCGGACGCTAACGAAACACCTGGCAGGCGGTCGGCTCGGTTCTTAACCCCGGAGGGGTGTCGGCGTGTAGCCCCGGGCGGAACCCGGGGCGGCCTGCGGCGGAGTCCGTGGGGTCACGCCCCCGCTACCACGCCCACGCCGCCCCCACGATTCACCCCGCGAGGTCCGCACCGATGAGGCTCCGCCGGCCCGCCGCCGACACCGGCCGCCGCGCCCCCGCCCCGCGGCGCGGGTTCGTCATCGTCGCCGTCCTCATCGTCGTCGTCGTCCTGTCGCTGGCCGCGTACCGGTTCACCGACCTGATGACCGCCGAGTACCGCGCCGCCGCCCGCTCGCAGGACGCCGCCCAGGCCCGCGCCGCCGCCCGCTCGGGCGTCCACTACGCCGCCGCGATGCTGTCCGACCCGAGCATCCTCAACGGCGAGCTCGGCGGCAACCCGTACGCCGACGGCGCCTTCGCCCCGCAGCTCGTCCGCGACGGCGGCGTGGCCCGCCAGGTGGCCCGGTTCGTACTCGTCGCCGTGCTGCCCGACGGCAACGGCGGGTACGAGCAGCGCTACGGCTGCGTGATTGACGAAGCGAGCCGGCTGAACATCAACACCCTCATCCAGCTCGACGACTCGGGGCAGCTGCTCTACGACGCGCTGATGAAGCTGCCGAACATGACCGAGGACGTGGCCGCCGCCATCGTGGACTGGGTGGACCCCGACGACGACGCCCGCGAGGGCGGGGCCGAGTCCGACTACTACCTCGGGCTGGGGCAGCCGTACCGCTGCAAGAACGGCCCGCTGAACAGCGTCGAGGAGCTGCTGTTCGTCCGCGGGGTGACGCCGCAGGTGCTGTACGGCAGCGACCGCAACCGCAACGGCGTCGCCGACGACGAGGGGAGCGGCGGCACGTTCGACCGCGGGCTCGCCGACTTCCTGACGGTGTACGGCCGCGAGATCAACACCGACTCGCTGGGCCAGCTGCGGACGAACGTGAACGAGGCCGACGACCTGCCGGGGCTGTACCAGAAGCTGACGGCCCGGCTGCCGCAGGAGCTGGCCGACTTCGTGATGGCGTACAAGATGTTCGGCCTGGCGAGCAGCAGCAGTCGCGGCGGCGCCGCGACGGTGTCGGTCGTCGGCGGGCCGGCCGAGCTGAACACGGCGGTGACGGCCACGCTGGACCTGCTGCCGGTGAACCGCCGGCGGATCACGAACTTCCTCGACCTGGTGACGGCGCAGGTGACGCTGCCGCGGGTGCCCGGGGCGCCGGCCGACACGCCGCAGGTGATCGTGTCGTCGCCGCTGGCCGACCCGGAGAAGTTCGCGGCGATGTTCGGCGAGCTGCTGGACAAGGCGACGACGACGACGAACGTGGAGCTGACGCCGCGGATCAACCTGAACACGGCCCCGCGCGAGGTGCTGCTGGCCGTCCCCGGCATGACCGAGGAGGAGGCCGACGCCATCGTGGCCCAGCGCGACTCGCAGGACCCGGTGGCCCCGGGCACCGTCACCGGCGCGTGGGTGGTGACGAGCGGGGCGGTGAGCCAGGCGACGTACCGGCGGATCGGCAAGTACGTGACCGGCCGCACGATGGTGTACCGCATTCAAGCCGTGGGGTACTTCGGCAGCGGCGGCCCGGTGGCGCGGGCGGAGGGCGTCATCGACGTCAACCAGGGCGCCCCGCGGACGCTGTACTTCCGCGACCTGACGGACCTGGACACGCCGCGGGGCTTCGAGCCGCCGCGGGAGTGAGGGGACGCGGGGCCGGTGTGGTTTTCACCCCGAAGGGGTGACAGCCCTTAGCCCAGGGCAAGGCCCGTTGGGCCGCCGCCCTGGGCTAAGGGGTGGAAAGGGACGTGCAGGATGAAGGCCTGCGAGCCGGCTGGCAGGCCTTCAGCCTGCGGAGTGGTTGGAACCGCGAACCCAGGGCGGCGGTCGCTGCCGCTCCTTGCCCTGGGCTGAGGGCTCCCAGGCCTTCGGCCTGAAAACCGAAGCACGGCTCGTTACGTCGATCGACCACTGTCCTCTGTCCTTTGGGTGTTCCTTGTCCCGATTCCTGGCCATCGACCTCGACGCCCAGGGCGTGTTCGTCGCCGCCGCCACGCTGAAGGGCGCGGCGACGCGCCCCGAGCAGGCGCTCGCGTGGGTGCCCGGCGCCGACCACGGCCCGCCGGCGCTGTCCGCCGACACCGCCAAGGCGCTCGGCGACGGGCTCCGCGAGCGGCTCAAGGCCGCCGGCATCGCCCCCGCCCCGGCGCTCGTCAGCGTCGGCCGCGACCGCGTCATCTTCCGCGAGGTGACGTTCCCGCCCGTGCCGCCCGGCGAGGAACCCGCCGTCGTCCGGTTCCAGGTGCTCAAGGAGCTGCCGGAGAACCCCGACGACCTCGTCCTCGACTACACCCCGCTGCCGGACACGGCCGACGGCCAGCGCCGGGCCACGGTCGTGGTCATCCGCAAGGAGGTTTTCGCCGCCGTGCAGGCGGCGTGCGCCGCCGCCGGGCTCAAGCTCGCCGGCGTCACCCCGCGGCCGTTCGCCGTCGCCGCCGGGCTCGCCGCGGCCGTGGCGAGCGGCGAGGCCGACCGGCCGCCGGAGGGGACCGACGCCGCCGTCGCCACGCTCGGGCCGGGCGGCGGCGAGTTCACCGTCGTGCGCGGCTCGGCGGTGGCGTTCACCCGCACGGTGGCGGCGCCGGTGGTGGCCAACGACGCGCTGCTGGCCGCCGAGCTGAAGCGGAACGTGGCCGTGAACCCGGGGCCGACGCCGGTCGGCGTGCTGTACGTGGCCGAGCCGGAGGGCCGCGTCGGCGGCTGGGGCGCCCGCCTGCGGCGCGCCGGGTACACCGGCGTCGTCAAGTCGTTCGACCCGCTCGTGAACGCCCCGGCGACGGTGCCCGACGAACTCCGCGGCCGGTTCGCCGCCGCCGCCGGCCTGCTCGCCGCGAAGGCCGCCGGCGCGGTGCCGATCAACTTCGCCGCCCCGCGCCAGCCGCGCGCCGTGGCCGACCCGAAGAAGAAGCTGATGCTGATCGCCGGCGTCGCCGCGGGGCTCCTGTTCGTGGTCGGCGCCGCGGTCGGCTACCTGGTCGTGGACTCGGCCGACCGCGACCTGACGGCGAAGCTGGAGGAGAAGGCCGACCTGGAGAAGCAGCTGGCCGACCTGGCCCCGGACCGCGAGCGGCTGAAGGCCGCCGACCAGTGGCGGAACCGCGAGGTGAACTACCTCGACGAGCTGTACGACCTCTCGGACCGCATGGCGGCCGACGACAAGCTGCGGGTGACGAAGGTGGAGGCCGTGGCCCAGCGGATCGAGAAGGGCGGCAAGCAGGACGCGCAGGCTACGCTGAAGCTAACCGTGGGCGTGAAGGCGCCGGAGGCGGCGTCGGCGCTGCTGTCGGCGTTCGAGGCGGACAACCGGGCGGGGAACAAGTACTACGTCGGCTCGAAGAAGCTCGGCGGCGCCCTGACGACCGGCGAGACGGCGTACAAGCAGTCGTTCACGCTGGAGACGAAGGTGAACCACCGCGACCCGAAGGACTACACGCGGCTGCCGGCGTTCACCCCGCCGCCGCGCCGCGGCGCGTTCGGCGCCGCCGCCCCGCCGCCCGCGGCGGCCACGCCGAGCGAAGACGAGTTGCCGTGAATGACCAACGACCAATGACCCACCAATGACCAAGGGAAAGCCCTGGTCTCCGGCGTTGGTCATTGGTGGGTCATTGGTCGTTGGTCAGTACCGAACACCACCGAGCCCGCCGCGCCGATGAACGCCAGAGAACGCACCCTCGCCGCCGCCCTGATCGGGATGATCGTCCTCGCCGTCGGCGGGGCCGCCGCGTGGCTGTTCGTCCTCGTCCCCTACTCGCAGAAGACGCAGGCCGCCGACCGCGTCGCCGCCGAGGTCGAGAAGCTGGAGGGCGACCTGAAGGCCGCCCGGCGGGAGGCGCCGCGGCTGGCCGAGGCCCGCAAGCGGAGCCTCCCCGCCGACGCCTCGCTGGCCAAGCGCGAGTACGCCGAGATGCTGGGGCGGGTGCTCCAGAAGGCCGGCGTCGCCCCCGGCTACCGCATCACCGAGAAGTCGCCCGATCCCGCCGGCACGCCGGTGCTGCCGGGCGCGGGGAAGAAGCTGGCGTACCAGAAGGTCTGCTACGAGGTGTCGTTCGAGCGGGCCGACATGTGGAACGTCAAGGACGTGCTCGAGGGCTACTACCGGCTCAACGTGTTGCAGCAGATCACCCACCTCGACATCAAGGTGGACCCCACCCCCACCCCCGCCGGCAAGGCGAAGGTGGCCGGCGACCGGCACGACCTGATCGTCAAGCTCGGCACCGAGGCCATCATCCTGGACAACGCCGAGAACCGCCGCACGTTCCTGCCGGTGCCGACCGCCTTCGCCGGCGTCGGCGGGTGGCTCGGGTACAACGGCGTCGCGCTCAGCCCCGAGGTCGGCCGCGGCATCACCCCGACGCAGCTGGCGCCGGTGCTGTCGCTGAAGAACCGCGACTACAGCCTGCTGGTGCTGAAGGACCCGTTCCACGGCCCGCTGCCGCCGCCGCCGCCGATGTCGCTCGGCCGCATCGCCGACGTGGCCGTCAAGGTCGGCGACAAGCTCGACCCGATCCGCGTGCCGGTGGTCGCCGACGCCGACTACGTCGGCAAGGTGAGCCTGACGGCGACGGTCGAGGGCGGCCCGTTCAAGGGGACGGAGGTGAAGGTGGACGAGGCCCGCAAGACGGTGCAGCTGGCGCCGAAGGCCGGCGAGACGGGCACGGGCACGGTGACGGTGGTGGCGAAGGCGGCCAACGGGCAGAAGGCGGAGCGGTCGTTCAAGGTGCGGGTCGACGAGCCGCCGCCGGAGAAG
The DNA here is from genome assembly GCA_046350095.1 of Gemmataceae bacterium. GTDB lineage: Bacteria > Planctomycetota > Planctomycetia > Gemmatales > Gemmataceae > Urbifossiella. Next base: position 1,621,957 of record JAXMBA010000002.1, on the reverse strand, counting down.
GAGCCGACGCCGGTGGCGGCGAAGGAGGACATCTCGGCGGACATCGTGCTGATCGGCGTGTCGATCCGGTCGGACGGGACGGCGACGGCGTTCGTGCGGGACAAGTACAACCCGCTGACGTACGAGCTGGAGGCGTCGGCCCGGCGGGTGAAGGTGCTGCAGTACGAGCACCTGGGCCAGCGGAAGAAGCAGAACAAGGCGTACCGCCCGGACGCCGAGAACGGGTTCGACATCGACGACGACGGCAACACCGGGACGAAGCGGAACTTCAAGGTGGTGTCGGTGGACGACGGCGGCCTGGTGGTGGAGGACCTGAAGGCGAACGAGGCGCCGAAGGCGGCCGACCCGAAGGCGGCGAAGGGCGGCCCGCCGGTGAAGGGCGTGCCGATGCTCGTGAAGGCGCCGCCGGCGGTGAAGGCGCCGCCGTCGCCGGCGGACGGCCTGGCGGGCGCGGTGGGGTTCGCGTCGGTGGTGCGGCCGAAGGCGACGGGGCCGGTGCTGTACCGGTGGGCGCCGGGCCAGTCGCTGGCGAAGCTGACGCCGCTGTCGGCGGCGGAGGCGAAGCGGGTGCTGGACCGCTCGGCGGCGACCGGCCCGGTGGGCGCCGCGGCGGTGTCGGCGCCGTCGTCGGACGACCCCATCCCGGCGCCGAAGGGGAACTGATCGCCGAAGTGACTTGTCGGGCGTCGTGTGATACCATCGGGCGATGGCCGCGCCCGACCCCCTCGCCACCCGCGACCCCGACCCCGGCGCGACCGCCGCGCCCGACGACCCCCTCGCCACCCGCACCCCCGGCGCCACCCCCACCGGCACCTCCGCCCCCGCCGGCGGGTACGTCCTCGGCGACGAGATCGCCCGCGGCGGCATCGGCGTCGTCTACCGCGCCGCCGACACCGGCCTGGGCCGCGAGGTCGCCGTCAAGGTGCTCCAGGACCGGTTCGACCCCGCGTCCGGCACCGCCCGCCGGTTCGCCGACGAGGCCCGCATCACCGGCCGCCTTAACCACCCCGGCATCCCGCCCGTCCACGCCTTCGGCACGCTCCCCGACGGCCGGCCGTTCTTGGCCATGAAGCTCATCAAGGGCGACACCCTAGCCGAGCTGCTCGCCCGCCGCCCCGCCCCCGCCGCCGACCGCGGCCGGTTCGTCGCCGCGTTCGAGCAGGTGTGCCAGGCCGTCGGCTACGCCCACAGCCAGGGGGTCATCCACCGCGACCTGAAGCCGGCGAACGTCATGGTCGGGGCGTTCGGGGAGGTCCAGGTCATGGACTGGGGGTTGGCGAAGGATGGAGGCGCAGGGACGAAGGACGAAACCGACCCCGATTCGTCCGACGGCACGGGTCCGGGGGCGTCCGCCATCCGTCACGCGTCGTCCGTCACCATGGCCGGGAGCGTGATGGGCACGCCGGCGTTCATGCCGCCGGAGCAGGCGCGCGGCGACACCGACCGCGTCGATGCCCGCAGCGACGTGTTCGGCCTCGGCGCCGTCCTGGCCGTCGTACTCACCGGCGCGCCGCCGTTCACCGGCACCTCCGGCGAGACCACCCGGGTGGCCGCCGCCCGCGGGGACGTGACCGACTGCTTCGCCCGGCTCGACCGGTGCGGCGCCGAACCGGAACTGGTGGCGCTGTGCCGGCGCTGCCTCAGCCCCGACCCGGCCGGGCGGCCGGCCGACGCCGGCGAGGTGGCGCGGGCAGTGGCCGACCTCCGGCAGGCGGCCGACGACCGCGCCCGCCGGGCGGAACTGGAGCGCACCCGCGCCGAAGTCCGCGCCGCCGAGGAGCGGAGGCGGCGGCGGGCGCGGCGGCTCCTCGCGGCGGCCGGGCTGCTGCTCGTCGCCGGGGTCGCGGCCGTGGCGTGGCGCGCCGAGCGCGACGCGACCGCCCGCGCCGCCGAGCTGCAGGCCCGCCGGCTGACCACCGAGCGCGACGTGTTCGCCGCGCTGAACGAGTGCGAGGCGCTCCGCGCTGAAGGGGCGCGGCAGGCCGACGACCCCGCCCGTTGGGCGCTCACGCTCACCGCCGCCCGGTCCGCCCACAAGCGCGCCGCGGCCCTGCTGGCGGCCGGCGACCCGGCCGACGAGCTGACCACGGCGGTCGCCGCCGCCGCGGCCGGGCTCGACGCCGACGACCGCGACCGCGCCCTCCTCGCCGAACTCGACCGGATCGCCGACGAGAACGACATCCGGTTCATCATGCCGGTCACGATCACCGACCGCGTGTCCGCCCGGTACGCGGCCGCGTTCCGGGCCGCCGGGTTCGACCCGGAAGCGGGCGAGCCGGACGGCGCGGCGGCGTGGCTGAAGGGGCACCGGTTTCGCGACCGGCTGACCGCCGCCGTGCGGGTGTGGCGGATTGCCGCCCCGCTCATGGACCCGGGCTGGCAGCCGCCCGCCTGGGGCGCGGTCCCGCCGCGGCGCCTGCGAGACCGACTCGGCGCCGTCCTGGTACTGGCGACGGACGACCCGTTCGCCCGCGAGTGGTGGGCGGCGGCCGAGCGGCCGGACGAGCCGAAGCTGCGGGCCCTGCTGGCCCGCCCGGAGGTAACGCGGATGTCGGCTCGGGAGCTGGGCGTGCTGGCCGAGGGGCTGGCCGGCGGTACCACGGACAAGATCCAGGCCGTTCAGGCCGAGCTCGCCCGGGTCGCCTACGAGCGTGCCCCGGGCGAGTTCTGGGCGCACATGCGGTTGGGGGCCCACGGTTCCGAGCCGGACGACCCGGAGATCATCCGCCACTTCACCGCCGCCGTCGCCGCCCGGCCTCGTAGCGTGGCCGCCCGGCTGGCGCTGGGGATGGCGCTCAAGGAGTCCCGGCCGGACAGCCCGGACGGCGGCCGCCTTGTCCGCTCGGCGGTCGAGCTCGACCCCACCTCGCCGTGGCCGCACATCCTCATCGGCACGACGGGCACCTTCGCCGCGGACTCCGACGAAACCGTCGCGGCGCTGCGCCGGGCCGTCCAGCTCGACGCCGACCTGGCGTTCTTCATGATCACCGTGCTGAGCGGCGAAATGCTCTCAGGCAGCCGCGGAGCGAAGCCGCTGACCCCGGTCGAGCTGGCCCGGGCGTGCGACGAGTTGATCGCCACGCGGCCAGATCACCCCGGCGGGTACGACTTCCGGGCGAAGGTGCGTGTGGCCGCCGGCGATCACCGCGGGGCGCTCGCCGACCTACGGGCGTCGGCGGCGCGACCGAAACCCGGCTACCTGGGCAGCCCCCTCAACCACCTCCAGCGCGCGCAACTCGAGCAGATAGCCGTGTGGGAGGCGAAACTGCCGGCCGTCCTCCGCGGCGAGTTGCGGCCGCCAACCCCGGCGGAGTGGTTCCAGCTGGCCCGATACTGCGCCCAGTTCGAGCACCGCTACGCCCTGGCGGTCCGGTTCGCGACCGAGGCGGGGGCGGGGCGGCCGTCGGCGGACGTGGTGGCGGCGGCCGGGTGGGCGGTGCAGGCGGGGTTCGGCCGCGGGACCGACGGGCCGGGGCTGTCGGCCGAGGAGCGGGCACGGCTGCGGCGGCAGGCGCTGGACGTGCTCGGAACGGCGCGGACGAAGGGCGGCCCGATCGCGACGCTCGTCGGCCCGCTCGCCCGCACCACGCCGGAACTGGCCCCGACCCGCGACCCGGTGGCGCTGGCCGCGCTGCCGGACGACGAGCGCGAGGGGTGGGTCCGCTTCTGGGCCGAGCTGGCGGCGCCACCGCACCCGCCGCCGCCGGCCCCGCCGCCGCGCGAGGTGAAGCGGTAGCGAGTGGGAACGCGAAACGCCCGGGGTCGCCCCCGGGCGTCGTCGTGGTGCGGCTGCCGCTCCCCGCTCACGCGCTCTTCTTGCCCGGCTTCTTCTCGAACAGCTTCCGCTCGCCGCGGACCACGTCCGGCGTGATCAGGTACTTCCCCTTGTGCTCCATGTCCGGCAGCTCGTACATCACGTCCATCATCACCTCCTCCACGATCGACCGCAGGCCGCGCGCCCCCGTGTCCCGCGCCTTCGCCAGCCGCGCGATCTCCGTCAAACTCTTCGGGTCGAACTCGACCTCCGCGCCCTCCATCTCGAACAGCTTCTGGTACTGACGCACGAGCGCGTTCTTCGGCTCCGTCAGGATGCGGATCATCGCGTCCTCGTCCAGCGGGTCCAGCGGCGCCAGCACCGGCAGGCGGCCGATGAACTCGGGGATCATCCCGAACTCGATCAGGTCGTCGGCCGTCACCTGGCCCAGCAGCTCGCCGACGCTCCGCTCCTTCTGCCCCTCGTTCACCGCCCCGAACCCGATCGACTTCCGCCCCAGCCGCCGGCTGATCGTGTCGTCCAGCCCCACGAACGTGCCGCCGCAGATGAACAGGATGTTCGACGTGTCCACCTGGATGTACTGCTGCTCCGGGTGCTTCCGCCCGCCCTGCGGCGGCACGTTGCTCACCGTACCCTCGAGCATCTTCAGCAGCGCCTGCTGCACGCCCTCGCCGCTCACGTCGCGGGTGATGCTCACGTTCTGCGAGGTCTTGGCGATCTTGTCGATCTCGTCGATGTAGATGATGCCGCGCTGCGCCGCCTCGATGTCGAAGTCGGCCGCGTGGAGGAGCTTCAGGATCAGGTTCTCCACGTCCTCGCCGACGTACCCGGCTTCCGTCAGCGTGGTGGCGTCGCCGATGGCGAACGGCACGTCGAGCACCTTGGCCAGGGTGCGGGCCAGCAGCGTCTTCCCGCTGCCGGTCGGGCCGATGAGGAGGATGTTGCTCTTCTCGACCTCGACGTCCTTGACGCCGGACTCGCCGAGGCTGAGCCGCTTGTAGTGGTTGTGGACGGCGACCGACAGGGCCTTCTTGGCGCGCTGCTGGCCGATGACGTACTGGTCGAGCCGCTCCTTGATGGAGCGCGGCGACGGCGTGTTGGAGTTCCCCTGCTTGGGGCCGCCGCGGCGCTTCTTCTCCTGGTCGATGATCGACTGGCAGAGCTCGATGCACTCGCCGCAGATGTACACGTCGCCGGGGCCTTCGACGAGCGGGCCGACGTCGCGGTGCGAGCGGCGGCAGAACGAGCAGTAGGCGTTGCGGTTCCGGCCGGCCGTACCGGGCGGCTTGCGGGCGCCGGTGTCGGTGGGGGTGCGGTCACCAGCCATGCGGGGTCCCCAGGGCAGGGTTCGGGGGGAGTGGTTGGGGCGGCGGCGCCGGTTAGCGGGCCGGGGCTCGGTGTCGGGGAAGTACCCCGACTTCAGGCTAATCATACCGCGACCGGATTCGGGCGCGACACGGGTTCTGAATAACTGTCCTAATCGGTTCCGGGCGACGGCCCGACCCTGCGGGTTCTGCCCCGCGGGCCGGATGCGGCAGAACCGCCGGTTACGTCGGCCGGGGCGGCGGTTGCGGGTCGTCGAAGTAGTCGTCGGGGAGCGGCCCCGGCAGCGTCGGGGTCGGGGGCGCGGGCGGCGCCGGGGCCGTGTCCAGGGCCGCCGGACTCCTGGTTTCGGCGGCCGGGGCCGGGCCCTTCAGCCTGGCGGCGGCCTTCTGGCGGAGGCGGGCGTACTCCTCCTCGGTGATCTCGCCGCGCTCCAGCATGCCGCGGAAGCCGGTCAGCTCGGCGGCGCCGTCGGCGGTGCCGGGGGCGAGCCCGCGCTTCCGCCAGCGGTCGACCAGGTAGATGACGACGCCGCCGGCGAGCAGGGCCGCGGCGATGGCGAGGGAGGCGTAGAGGAGTTCGGGCTTTTCCCAGGGGGAGCCGGGCGGCTTGCCGCCGGCTTGCGCGAACAGGGAGGGTAGCGACGACGACATCCGGGCGCCTCGGGTGCGGGCGTGGCGTCGTCAAGGGTAGCCCAAACTGCCCCGGCGGGAAAGCCCGCCCCGATTGCCCCGGCGGACTGACGTCGCGCCGTTCGCCGGCTCGACTCCAGGTCGGTTGCGGTCCTTCCCCGAAGTTCCCGCCCGGCGGCGCCCGGTGGCGCGCCTTCCGCGCCCCCGGGCGGTGGCGCCGGTCGGCGCGTCGGCTGTCGGCGTTTCCGCCAGCGAAACCGGCCCGGGGCCCGCGACCGGCCGCGGGAATGAGGTAAGTTGAAGGGGACGTGCGGCTCGGAACGGACCCAACTTGACGGTTTTTCCGGCGGCGGTATAATTCGCAATGCGTCAACGGATTGGCGCACCGACCCTGAGGCTCAGGAGAGAGCCGCGGCACCCGTCGAGGCCCGCCCCCCACCCCACGGCAATTCTCCCCCACCGGCCGCCGGCCATGCTGGCGCGACCGACCCGACCGGGGACTGCCGGCTCCACCGAAGCCCGGGGATCACGGGACCACGACACCACGCCGAAGGCCGATCGACCCGCGGACCCGTACCGACCGCCGACGCCCCCGTCCCGCCCCGATTCGCCCGGCCGACCTTCCGGCCGCGGCGGGACGCCGCCCGCCGGCAACCGCAGGTGACACGTGCCGTCCGACCCGGTGGAGCTCACCCGCCAGATCAAGGCCTCGTGCGACATCGCTGATGTCGTCGGCGGCTACCTCACGCTCGTGCCCGCCGGCCCGGTCTTCAAGGCCATCTGCCCCTTCCACACCGACAGCCGCCCGTCGCTGGACGTGGACTCGCGCCGCCAGCGCTACAAGTGCTGGAGCTGCGGGGCGCACGGCGACGTGTTCAGCTTCGTCGAGCACATGGAGAAGGTCGGGTTCCGCGAGGCCCGCGAGATACTCGCCAAGAAGGCCGGAATCAAGCTCGACGAGCAACAATCCCCGCAGGACCAGGCCCGCAGCCGGCTGCTGGGGGTGATGCGCTGGGCCGCCGAGTTGTACCAGACGAACCTCCTCGACTCGCCCGACGCGGCCGCCGCCCGCACCTACGTCGGCGAGCGGAAGCTCTCCGGCAAGACGGTCCGCGACTTCGGCCTCGGCTACGCCCCGCTCGGCGGCGACTGGCTCGTGGAGCGCGCCCGGATCGACCGCGTGCCGCCCGAACTGCTCGTCGAGGTCGGGCTGCTGGCGAGCCGCATGGAGGGCCGGGGCTACTACGACCGCTTCCGCGACCGGGTGATGTTCCCGATCCGCGACGTCCAGGGACGGGCCGTCGGCTTCGGCGGGCGGATCATGCCCGAAAGTCCCCTCTTGCCGCGGGCGCCGAAGTACTACAACTCCACGGAAACGCCGCTGTTCTCGAAGTCGGACGTGCTCTACGGGCTCGACCTCGCCCGCCACGCCGGCCACGCCGCCGGGTACCTCGCCGTCGTCGAGGGCTACACCGACGTGATGATGGCCCACCAGTGCGGGGTGCCGCAGGTCGTCGCCACGATGGGCACGGCCCTGAACGCCCGGCACGTCGCCCAGCTGCGGCGGTACGCCCCCAAGGTCGTCCTCGTCTACGACGCGGACGCCGGCGGCATGACGGGCGTGGACCGGGCGCTCGAACTGTTCGTGTCCGAGAGCGTGGAACTCGCCGTCGCCACACTGCCGGACGGGCTCGACCCCTGCGATTTGCTTGTCCGACCCGACGGAGTGGGTACGTTCAACAAGGTCCTGACCGGCGCCGAGGACGCCCTCGACTTCGCCTTCCGCCGCCTCCTCGGCGACACCGGGGCGCCGTCGGTCGAGGTGAGCCGCGGGGTGCTGGACCGCATCCTCGGCGTGATGGTGAAGTCGGCGAGCTGGAACGTGAAGGGCGCCTACCCGACCGAGCAGCGGGTGAAGCAGGAGCTCATCATGACCCGGCTGTCGTCCCGCCTGGGGCTGAAGCTGGAGACGGTGTGGGCCCGGCTCGGCGAGCTGAAGGTCGAGCACCGCCGGCACGAGGCCGAGCAGGCCCGGCGGGCGGCGCCGGCGCCGATCGTGCAGGCGAGTGCGGCGCGGACCACGACGGCGCCGCAAGCCGTGGCGAAGCCGAGTGCTCAGAAGTCAATCGAGCGCCAACTGCTTGAGTTACTGTTGGCCGATCCAGGCCTGGTGCCGACGGCGGCGACTGCAGTCACGCCGGACGAGGTGACCCACACCGGGTTACGGCGGCTGCTCGGCGAGATGTACGCCCTCCAGGCGGCCGGCGTTGTGCCCGACCTGGAAGCCCTCCGGGATCGGCTGGCGGACCGGCCGGACCTGTACGACGCGGCCGTCAACCTCCATCAAGTTGGAGGGTTCATGGGCCGCGAGCCGGAGGAGCGGGCCGAGTGGCTGACGCGCGTGCTGACGCGCTTCGGCGATTTGAAGGCCGAGGCCGACCGGAAGCGGGTGCGGGACGCGCTCGCCGCCGGGGCCGACGACGCCACCGAACTGCTCCGCCTCCTCCAGGGGCGGGGCCGGTTACCGGACTAGCTGCGGGCCTCGCCCGCGCACGGGAGCACCACGGATGGGCACCACCGTCACACGATCCACCCGCCGCCGGCCCGCCGCCGACGGCACTGTGGGAGGGGTTCGGATGGACTGGAAAGCGGACGAGACGCTCCTGGCGCTCATCAAGCGCGGCAAGGAGTCCGGCTCGCTCACCTTCGACGAGGTGAACCAGGCGCTCCCGGAACTCTCCGAGCCGGAACGGCTCGCCGAGGTCCAGGAGCTCCTCGAGCAGTACGGCATCAGCCTCATCGACGAGGCCGACACCGAGGAGGCCGACGAGAACCCCGCCGCCGTCACCGCCGAGCTGCTGGCCGAGGCCGAGCTCAGCCCCGCGTTCGAGGACTCCGACGGCGACGGCCGCCACATCGACGACCCCGTCCGCATGTACCTCACCCAGATGGGTGAGATCCCGCTCCTCACCCGCGACAAGGAAATCGCCCTCGCCCGCAAGATCGAGGTGACCCGCCGCCGCTTCCGCCGCAAGGTGCTGGAGTGCGACTACGCCCTCCGCCAGGTGGTCGAGACGCTCAAACGCGTCATGTCCGGCGACCTGCCGTTCGACCGCACCATCAAGGTGAGCCAGACCGAGAACCTGGAGAAGGACAAGATCCTCCAGCGGATGCCGCACAACCTGCGGACGCTGGAGCCGCTGATGGAGCACAACGTCGAGGACTTCCAGCGGATGACCGACGACCGCACCCCCGGCACCGAGCGCGAGGGGCTGCGCGAGCGGCTCCGGCTGCGGCGGCGCAAGACCGTCACGCTCGTCGAGGAGCTGTCGATCCGGACCCAGAAGGTCCAGCCGCTGATGAAGAAGATGGAGCAGATCGGCGGCCGCATGACCGAGCTGGAGGAGGGCGTGACGGCGCTGCGCGGCAACCGCGCCGCCCGCGAGGAGAAGGCCAACCTGGAGAAGGAGCTGCAGGACCTGCAGCTCATCACCCTGGAGGAGCCGGCGAGCCTGCGGAAGCGCGTCGCCGTGATGAAGCAGCGCTTCCTCGAGTACGAGCAGGCCAAGCGCGAGCTGTCCGGCGGCAACCTGCGGCTCGTCGTGAGCATCGCCAAGAAGTACCGCAACCGCGGGCTGTCGTTCCTCGACCTGATCCAGGAGGGGAACACCGGCCTGATGCGCGCCGTGGACAAGTACGAGCACCGCCGCGGCTTCAAGTTCAGCACCTACGCCACGTGGTGGATCCGGCAGGCCATCACCCGCGCCATCGCCGACCAGGCGCGGACGATCCGCATCCCGGTCCACATGATCGAGACGATGTCGCGGCTGCGGAACGTGTCGAAGGCGCTGCTGCAGCAGCTCGGCCGCGAGCCGACGATCGAGGAGACGGCGAAGGCGGCGAACATCACGTACGAGGAGTGCAAGCGCGTCCTGAAGATCAGCCGGCAGCCGATCAGCCTGGACCGGCCGGTGGGCGAGAGCGAGGACTCGTACTTCGGCGACTTCATCGAGGACGACTCGGTGGAGAGCCCGGTCAGCGCCGCCGCGAACGAGATGCTGAAGGACAAGATCGAGGGCGTGCTGAAGACGCTGACGTACCGCGAGCGCGAGATCATCAAGCTCCGCTACGGCCTCGGCGACGGCTACACGTACACGCTCGAGGAGGTGGGCCGCATCTTCAAGGTGACGCGGGAGCGGGTGCGCCAGATCGAGGCGAAGGCGGTGCGGAAGCTCCAGCACCCGGTGCGCAGCCGGCAGCTGGAGGGCTTCCTCGACGCGGCGCGTCAGCGGGGCTGAGGCGCGTGAGGAAGACGGTTAACCACAGAGTCACAGAGGGCACAGAGGGAAGCCAGAAGGCCGAGACGAGGCAGAGTTTGAAACCAAATTCTTGTCTTCTCTCGGCTTTCTGTCCTCCTCTGTGCCCTCTGTGACTCTGTGGTTAATCCCCGTCTTCCGACCGGCCCGCTACAATAGCGGTAAAGGAGCCGGCACCCCATGTCCGTGACCAGCACCCTCCGCGAGTGCCACCGCCTCCGCAAGCACCTCAAATCGCTGCAAGAAGAGATCGACCGCGGCCCCCGCGTCCTCAAGGCGCAACAAACCCGCCTCGCCAACGAGGAGCAGGCCCACAAGGACCACCACGAGACCATCAAGAAGCTAAAGCTCAAGCAGCGCGACGACGAGGGCACCCTCAAGCAGACCGAGGCCCGCCTCGTCAAGCTCGGGCACCAACTCCTCGGCATCTCCGTCACCAAGGAGTACGAGGCCAAGCAGTCCGAGATCCGCCAGGCGACCGACCTCAAGAACCAGCTCGAAGAGACGATTCTGGCCACGATGACCGACCTGGACGAGCGCACGGCGGCGATCCCGGCGGTCGAGAAGCAGTGGGCCGACGCGCAGGCCGAGTTCAAGCAGTACCAGCAGGACGCGGCCGACCGGCTGGCGCGGATGCAGGCCGACCAGAAGGAGTCGCAGGCGGCGCTGGTCGCGGCCGAGGCGCAGCTGCCGCCGAACGTGAAGAGCATCTACGACGGCCAGGTGAAGGGCCGCGGCCCCGACGCGATGGCGGCGCTGAAGGGGAAGGTGTGCCAGGGCTGCCGCGGGTCGGTGACCGACCAGAAGATCTACGAGCTGCAGGCCGGCGGGTTCGTGCCGTGCCCGAACGCCGGCTGCGGCCGGCTGCTGTATCCCGCGGAGTAACATCGGGAATGACGAATGACGAATGACCCACCAATGACGAAGGAAACGCGAAGTCCGAATGGCGAAGCCCGAAGCCGCCCCGGCCTCATCGTCACTCGTGCTTCGTGCTTCGTTCTTCCTTCGTCGTTGGTGGGTCATTCGTCATTCGTCATTCCCCCCGAACGGGGGTGAACGGTGCTCACCAAGTGGAAGTACATGACCCAGCAGTTCTCGACTGAGGGGTTATCGGTGGACGTGGTGGTGGAGCGGCGGCACGCCGAGATGAGCCTGATGGGCGAGTACGGCTGGGAGCTCGTGTCGGCGAACGTGTTCCGCAGCCCCGACACGGGGCTGGACACGGTCATCCTCTTCTACAAGAAGCCGGTGTCGGACGTGGTCGCCTCGCCGGCGCCGCGCGGGCGATGAGCCCTGCCGATTGCTGCGTCCTGAACGGGGGTGCGGGCGCGTAGGCGTTCGCCGACCACGCCGCGCGGCTCGGCCGGGTGCTCGGCGTGGACGTGTCCGACGCCCCGCGGGCGTTCAACTACCTCCTCCATTCGGACGAGTCCGAGCCCGCCGCCGGCGGGCGCCTCTTCATCCCGCTCAGGGGCATCCGCCTCGCGGCCGACAAGCGTGAACTGGCTGTCGTGTTCGCCGCCGCGCGGGTGCCGACGCCGGAGACGCTGCTGCTCGACACTCTGGATGAGGCGCTGCGGTTGCTGAGCGACCGGCCGGGGCGCGAGTGGTGCGTGAAGTTCCCGACCGGGTGCGGGGCGTCGGGGCACCGCGAACTGACGCCCGACCTCGCCCTGCCGCGCTCCTGGCCACGGCCGCTCGTGGTACAGGAGTTCGTCCGGCTGGAGCGGCCCGAGGTGTACCGCACCTACGCTGCGGGGGGCGAGCTATTCGGCTGGGTCGTGCGGCGGTTTCCCGCGGGGGCGCCGTCGTCGCCGTGGGTGGCGCACGCCCGCGGGGCGCGGTACGCGGATGCCGGCGTGGCGCCGCCCGACGCGACTTCGGCGGCGCGGTCGGCACTGGCGGCGACCGGGCTGCTCGGCTCGTTCGGCTGCGTCGATCTACTACAGAGGCCGTCCGGCGAGTGGGTGGTGCTGGAGGTCGGCACCGACGGGCTGGTGAACCACGTCGACCGCGACCTGGGGCTGCCGGCGGTCGAGCGCGAGATCGAGCGGCGTGTCGCCGCCGCTTTCCGAGCGTGGGCGGGGCTGACGCCCGGCGAGCCGGGGGCGTCAGCCCCCGGATTCTTGTTCCACACCCCCCAAGCGCCCGGCGGCTGACGCCCCCGGCTCGCCGGGCGTCACTCGATCGTCCACAGTGTCACACTGTCGCGGTCGCGGACGAAGACGTTCTTGCCGTCCACCACCGGGTACGCGTACGTGCCGCCGTCGGCGACGCGGTACTTGGCCAGCTCCTTGTACTCGGCCGCGGTCGCGTCCAGCACCACCAGCGTGCCCGCCGGCGTCAGCGTGAACAGCGCCGGGCCCGCCACCACCACCGACCCGTACCCGCCGCCGCCGCCCTTGCCGCCGAAGCCGCCCTTCCCGCCCTTGCCCGGCGGCGGCGGCGCTGCCGTGCCGCCCGCGGCCGACGGGCGGCCGGTCCACACCGTCTTGCCGGTGGCGGTGTCGATGGCGAACACGGAGCCGTCCTGGGCGATGTTGAACAGTCGGCCGCCCGCCACCGCCGGGCTGCCGTACTGCACCGGGTTCTCGTCGTTGGCCCACAGCTTCGTCGCCTCCAGCGCGTCGCCCTTGCGGTCGAGCTTCATCGCGGTGTTGGCCTTGCCGCTGCCGCCGTACATCACCACCGGCCCGGCCGTCACCGGCGTCGAGGCGTTGTACTTGCTGCTGAACGCCGCCTGCCACAGCATCTTGCCGTCGGCCAGCCCCACCGCCGACACGGTGCCCGTCGTCTCGGCCACGACCGCCTTCAGGCCGCCGACGTCCACCACCGTGGGCGAGGCGTACTTGGTGCCGTCGGACGCCCACCGCCAGCGCTCGGCGCCGGTGGCGAGGTCGAACGCGACCACCGCCCCGCCGCCGTCGCCGCCGACCTGCACGACGCACAGCCCGCCGGCGACCAGCGGCGAGCACGACGCGCTGAACCCGGGGACGCGGCCGGTGCTCTCCTTCTTCCACAACTCCTTGCCGGTGGCGGCGTCGCGGCACACCAGGACGCCCTGCACGCCGAACGTGACGACCTTGCCGTCGGCCACGGCCGGCGACGACCGCGCCGCCGGGTACCCGCTCGCCGGGCCGCCGGCGGGGGTGGTCGTGTAGCCCTCCTTCCACAGCACCTTGCCGGTGGCCGCGTCGAGGCAGCGGAGGACTTCCTGGCCGTCCTCCCAGCCGAAGGCGTACAACTTGCCGCCGGCCAGCGCCGGGGTGGCGACGCCCTGGCCGACGGGGGCGGTCCAGCCCTTCTTCAGTTCCTTCGGCCAGGCCGCCGGCGCGGCGAAGCCGGCGGCGACGCCGTCGCCGGCGGGGCCGCGGAACTGCGGCCAGTCGGCGGCGACGAGCAGGGGGGCGAGCAGCGCGGCGAGCACACGGGCGGGCATGGCGGGCCTCCTGGGGGGCTGGCGGTAACAAACGCGGCGGGTGGTGAGAAGCCGATGAACGAACGGTTCGCCGGCGCGGCCGCGCCGCCCCTACACTAAACGAGCCCGCCGCCACCCCGCGACCCGCGTTCATGGCCGACCCCGTCCTCACCGCCGCCGGCCTCACCAAGGACTACGGCTCCTTCCGCGCCCTCGACGACCTGAACCTGACGGTCGCCCCCGGCGAGGTCGTCGGCCTCCTCGGGCCCAACGGCTCGGGCAAGAGCACGGCCCTGCGCATCATGCTCGGGTTCCTCCGCCCCACCGCCGGCCGCGCCACCCTCGCCGGCTTCGACTGCTGGACGCAGGGCGTGCAGGCGCGGCGGAACGTCGCCTACCTGCCGGGCGAACTGCGGCTGTACGAGACGATGACCGGCCGGCGGCTGGTGCGGTTCCTCGCCGGCCTGCGCGGCGACACGCCCGGCCCCGAGGTGGACGCGCTCGCCAAGAAGCTCGACATCGACGTCGACCGCCCGCTCACGCACATGAGCAGCGGCATGAAGCGGAAGGTGGCGCTGCTGACGGTGCTGGTGCCGAAGGTGCCGCTCATCATCCTCGACGAGCCGACCAACACCCTCGACCCGACGATGCGCGACGAGCTGCTCGACCAGCTGGCGGCGGCGAAGGCGCGCGGCCAGGCGGTGCTGTTCTCGTCGCACGTGTTGCAGGAGGTGGAGGCGGTGTGCGACCGCGTCGCCGTGCTCCGCCGCGGCCGGCTCGTCCACATGCAGTGCATGGCCGACCTGCGGGGCGGGCGGGCCGTGTCCGCGGCGCTGACCGGCCCGGCCCCGACCGCCGGCCCCGACGGGGCGGCGCTGCCGTCGGACGCCGTCGCCGACGGCCGGCTGAGCCTGACGTACCGCGGCCCGCAGCCGGCGCTGCTGGACTGGCTGGCGCGGCAGCCGCTGACCGACCTCCGCGTCGAGCCGCAGGGGCTCGGGCCGATCTACCGGCGGTTCCACGGGTGAACCGAAAACCAGGATTAACCACAGAGTCACAGAGGCCACAGAGAGAAAACCAACGTCCGAGGGGAGAGAAGCATTTGTTTTCAAACTCCGCTTCGTCTCGGCCTTCCTGTCTTCCCTCTGTGCCCTCTGTGACTCTGTGGTTAATCCGTCTTCCACACCACCCCCATGACCCTGATCCTGTTCCAGAAACTCCTCCGCGACAGCCGCACCGCCCTGGTCGTGGTGTGCGTGCTGCTGTTCCTCTTCTCCGCCATGTGGGTGAAGATCACGCAGCGCGTCACGGCCGAGATCACCCCGTTCTTCAACATCATCTCCCGCGTCGCCCGGCTCCCCGAGAACGCCTTCCGCGACGTGCTGTTCCGCGGCCCCGGCAAGGTGTCGCAGGCCGTCCTGGGCGGCGGCGACGTGCAGTTCCAGGAGCCGGACGACTTCCTCGCCGTCGGCCTCATGCACCCGATCGTCATCATCCTGTGCTCGGTGTGGGCCGTCGGCCGGGCCGCGGGGGCCGTCGCCGGCGAACTCGACAAGGGGACGATGGAGCTGCTGCTGTCGCAGCCGGTGCCCCGGAGCCGGCTGATCCTCGCGCACCTAATGGTGGACGCCGTCGCGATCCCGCTCCTGTGCCTGAGCATCCACGCCGGCACGCGCGCCGGCCTGGTGCTGGTCGGGGACTTCAAACCGGACTACACCGCGGTGCGCGAGTTCCTGCAGAAGAACGGCTCGCCGGCGATGCTGGCGTTCATCCCGACGGACGAGCGGGACATCACCCCGGACGTGTCGCGCCAGCCGCTCGCGCTGGTGAACACGGCGGCCCTCATGTTCGCGCTCAGCGGCCTGACGATGGCGCTGTCGGCGGCCGGCCGCAGCCGGTGGAAGGTGGTCGGCTACGGCGTGCTGGCGGGCGTGCTGATGTTCGCGGCGAACGTGCTCGGCCAGCTGTGGGACGCCGCCGCGTGGGTGCGGCCGTTCAGCGCGTACTTCTACTACCAGCCGCAGAAGATCATGCTGCGGGGGGGCGACTGGACGGCCGACCCGTTCGGCGTTCCCGGCGTGCCGGTGGTGCCGGTGCTGCTCGCGGCCGGGGCGGTGGGGTATCTGGCGGCGCTGGCGATCTTCACGCGGCGGGACCTGCCGGCGCCGCTGTGAGGTTCTGGAATCCGGAGTTTAGACAGGATAACCGGATGAACAGGATGCCGAACCGGGCTCTCGGATTTGGTTCGGCATCCTGTTCATCCGGTTATCCTGTCTAAAATTCTTCAATCACATGCCCGCGCTCCCCGACCCGGCGGCGCCGTTCGTCGCCATCGACTTCGAGACCGCCGACCACGGCCCCGACAGCGCCTGCGCCGTGGGGCTGGTCCGCGTCGAGGGGCTGGAGGTGGTCCGCCGCGAGGTCGCGCTCATCCGCCCGCCGCGGACTTACGTGCGGTTCACCCACGTCCACGGCCTGACGTGGGAGACACTCAAGGACGCGCCGCCGTTCGCCGACGTGTGGCCGACGCTGGCGCCGGTGCTGGACGGGGCCGCGGCGCTGGTGGCGCACAACGCGTCGTTCGACCGGCGGGTGCTGCTGGCGTGCTGCGCCGCGGCGGGGCTGCCGGCGCCGGCGGCGCCGTTCGTGTGCACCGTCCACGTGGCCCGTAAGACCTGGAAGCTGAAGCCCAACGACCTGCCGAGCGTGTGCCGGCGGCTCGGCATCGGCCTGACGCACCACGACGCCGGCTCCGACGCCGAGGCGTGCGCCCGCATCCTGATCGCCGCCCTGGCCGGCCGCTGACCATTTTCGTTTCCCCTTGCCGCGCGCCGCCGCGCACCGGTAGCATGGTTCGGTTCGGCCCCGACCCCGACCACCGCCGGTGACCATGCCGCCGAAGCCGAAGCCCGCCGCGTACCACGCCGCCCCGACGTTCGACCCCACCAACCCGTTCATCGTGCAGGGCGACCGCTCGGTGCTGGTCGAGGTCGATAACCCGAAGTACGCCGAGGCCCGCGACGCCCTCGCGCCGTTCGCCGAGCTCGAAAAGAGCCCCGAACACATCCACACGTACCGCATCAGCAACCTGTCGCTGTGGAACGCCGCCGCCGCCGGGATCACCGCCGACGAGATGGTCGAGGTGCTGGCGCGGTACACCAAGTTCCCGATCCCCGCCAACCTCCCGGCCGACATCGCCGAGACGGTGTCGCGCTACGGCCGCGTCCGCCTCGAACGCCACGAGGGCGGCCTGCGCCTGGTCTGTGCCGACAAGCCGCTGCTGGTCGAACTCAGCCGCCAGAAGAAGGTGAAGGAGTATCTGGGCGAGAAGCTCGACGACGTGAGTTTCGCCGTCGACCCGGGCTTCCGCGGCGTGCTGAAGCTGGCGCTGATCGGCGTCGGCTACCCGGCGGAAGACCTGGCCGGCTACGCGGAGGGCTCGGCGCTGCCGATGACGCTGCGCGACGTGGCCACGACCGGGCTGCCGTTCCACGTCCGCGACTACCAGCGCGAGTCGGCCGACGTGTTCCACGCCGGCGGCGACGCCCGCGGCGGCAGCGGCGTCATCGTCCTGCCGTGCGGCGCCGGCAAGACCATCGTCGGCATCTGCGCCATGTGCCTGCTCCAGAAGAACACGCTGGTCCTCACCACGAGCATCACCGCGGTGAAGCAGTGGCGCCGCGAAATCCTCGACAAGACGACGCTCACCGAGGACGAGGTGAAGGAGTACACCGGCGAGACGAAGGACATCGGCCCGGTGACCGTGGCGACGTACCAGATTCTCACCTACCGCCCCGACAAGACCGAGGACTTCCCGCACTTCGGCCTGTTCGAGCAGAAGGACTGGGGCCTCATCGTCTACGACGAGGTCCACCTGCTGCCGGCGCCGGTGTTCCGCGTCACGGCGACGATCCAGGCCCGCCGCCGCCTCGGCCTCACGGCGACGCTCATCCGCGAGGACGGCAAGGAAGGCGAGGTGTTCTCGCTGATCGGCCCGAAGAAGTACGACGTGCCGTGGCGCGAGCTCGAAACCAAAGGCTGGATCGCGTCGGCGAGCTGCACCGAGATCCGCGTCGCGCTGCCGGACGACGCCACGCGGATGGCGTATGCCGTGGCCGACCACCGCGCCAAGTACCGCATCGCCAGCGAGAACCCGGCGAAGGACGACGTGGTGGCCGAGCTGCTGGAGCAGTACCACGACCAGCGCGTCATCGTGATCGGGCAGTACCTGGCGCAGCTGAAGCAGATCAGCCAGCGGTTCGACCTGCCGCTCATCACCGGCAGCACGGGGAACGCCGAGCGCGAGGACCTGTACGGCCGCTTCCGCAGCGGCGAGGTGCGGCACCTGGTGCTGTCGAAGGTCGGCAACTTCGCCATCGACCTGCCGGACGCGAACGTGCTGATCCAGGTGAGCGGCACGTTCGGCAGCCGGCAGGAGGAGGCGCAGCGGCTCGGGCGCATCCTGCGGCCGAAGGGCGGCGGCGGCGGCGACGCGCACTTCTACACGCTGGTGACGCGCGACACGCGGGAGCTGGACTTCGCCCACCACCGGCAGATGTTCCTGACTGAGCAGGGATACGCCTACGAGATCCGCGACGAGAACGAGGTGCTGAGCCGGGCGCACCGCCGCGACCTGACGCCCGAGGAGCCGGCGGCATGACTCGGGAATGACCAATTACCAATGACCCACCAATGGCCAAGGACGGAGCCGCGGGCTTTCCTTGGTCATTGGTGGGTCATTGGTAATTGGTCATTCCGGGGCGACTGGTGCGACCGACGACCCTCGATGGACCGATCATGAATCCTGTCGCCCGCCTGTCCGCGAAGTTGCACCGCCGGGTGTGCCTCGTCCTCACCGAGGACGCGGTGCTCGCCGAGGAGCTGCTGGCGCGCAAGAAGCTCGCCGCCGAGGTCGCCGGGCGGCTGTCGGAGCGCGTGCTGCTGATCCGCCCCAACCGCCTCGACGCCGTCCTCGACGAGCTGAAGAAGATGGGCCACACCCCGCAGGTCGTCGGCGGCAAGCCGGGCTGACGCCGCGGGTGGCCTTTCGCATCGGCGCGCGCCTATGAATCGGCTGACGCCCCCGGCCCACTCCGGGCGGGGCCGACGCAGGGTTCACCGGCATGTCCCCCGAAGTCGAACTGTCGCGGGCGAACCGCCCGGTGCCGTTCCCGGACGCCGGCGGCGGCACCATCCCCGACCGCGCCGTCCGCGACCTGAGCGAGCTGTTCCGCGGCCTGGCCGACCGGTCGCGGCTGCACATCCTCTTCCTGCTGGCCCGGCACGGCGAGCTGAACGTCAGCCGCATCGGCGAGGAGGTCGGGCAGTCGCAGCCGGCGGTGAGCCACCACCTGAACCAGCTGAAGAAGGCGGGGCTCGTGGAGTACCGGCGCGACGGCAAGTTCAACTACTACCGCCTACTCCCGGACGGGCTGACCGGGCTGGTCGCCACGCTGTTCCCCGTCGGCGCCGAGCCGCGGCTGAGCCTCGGCAGCGTGGACGTGGTGTTCCGCTCGGGGTAACCGGTCACACCCCGCTGCTCGCCAGGAACCGCCCCACCGCCGCGGACACCACCTCGCCCTGCTCGGCGCAGTCGCCCATGGCGATGCCGCGCAGGGCGTTCCCCGTCAGGAACAGCCCCGGGTGGCGGGCCGCGGCCGCGTCGATGCGGGCCACGCGGTCGAGGTGGCCGAGCACGTACTGCGGGATCGCCCGCGGCCAGCGCACCACCTTCACGAACACCGGCTCGCCGCGCACCCCCATCGCCAGCTTCAGCTCGGCGTGGACGCGCCGCACCAGCTCGTTGTCCGGCAGGTCGAACAGGTCGTCGCGGTTCACGCCGCCGCACAGCGCCCGCCACAGCACGCACCCGGCGCGGGCGCGGTCGGGGAAGATGCTCGAACACCACTGCACGCCGAGCACGTCGCGGCGCGTCCGCTGCGGGGCGATGTAGCCGAACCCGGCCGGCGCCGCGGGGCAGTCCGCCTCGCGGTAGCCGACCGCCACCACCGCCACCCGGTTGTACGGGATCGCGTCCAGCTCCGCCGCCAGCGCCTCGTCCAGCTCGGCCAGGATCGCGGCCTGCTCGTAGGCCGGGGCGGCGAGCACGACGGCGTCCGCGGCCCAGGTGTCGCCCGCCCCGCTGTACACGGTCCAGCCGCCGACCGACGGGTACACCGAGCGCACCGTCACGCCGCAGTACAGCGCCGGGCCGAGGGCGCCGGCGAGGGTGTCGGTGAGCACCTGGAGCCCCTCGCGGAACGACCACATCCGCATCGGGCCGGGGGCCGGCTCGCCGCGGGCCAGGGTCGCGACCTTCCGGGCCTTCCCGGCGCGGAGGAAGCCCTTCACGATGCTGCCGTGCAGGCGCTCCATCGCCGGCAGGCGCGGGAACGCGGCCGCGGCGCTGAGCCGCTCCGGGTCGCCGGCCTGGATGCCGGTGACGAGCGCGTCGGCGAACAGGTCGGCGGCCTCCTTCCCGGCGCGGCGCGTCACGAACTCGGCGACCGTCTCCTCGCCCGGCGGCGGGGCGGCCTTGCGGAACGGCTCGGTGAACAGCTGCCACTTGCCGCGGGGGCTCAGCAGCGGCGACGCGAGCAGGCCGAGCGGCCCGCCGGGGAGCTTCCGCAGGCGGTCGTTCAGGAACAGGTAGCGGTTCTTGCGGGCGGCCTCGGACGCGGGGACGAGCCGGTCGGCGAGGCCGAGGTCGCGGCACAGGCGCGGCAGGTGCGGGGTGCGGTCGAGGAACCCGTTCGGCCCGAGCTCGACGCGGAAGCCGCCGTCGTCCACCGTGCCGATGTTACCGCCCGGGTGGGCGCGCGACTCGAGCAGGGTGACGGCGACGCCGTCGGCGCGGAGGCGGAACGCGGTCGCCAGGCCGGTGAGGCCGCCGCCGACGACAACAACATGGGGCATAGTGGTCCGTTCAACCTGGCGCCGAGTTCGGCTCCCGCAGTAACGACAGTTTACGAACAGCAACACCCGCGCCGCACGGCGGCGGTTTGCGTTCTACGGTTGGGGCGGGGGGGGGCGCCATGCAACTGTTCTGCCCGGCCTGTCAGTCGGCGTTCACCGGCGTGTCCCGGTGCCCGCGCTGCGCCGGCCTGCTCCTGATGCCGGAGGAAGCCGCCTTCCTCCCCGCCGACCCGGACGCGGCCGCCCCGCGGCCGGACCGCCCGACCGCCGCCGGCCGGCTCGTCGTCGGCACCGTCGCGGCGCTCGGGGCGTACCTGGCGCTGCGGAAGTTCCTGGCCGGCTGGGCCGCCGCCACCGCCGCCGCCGACGGGTGGTGGGCCACCGACGACGCCCTCGTCGCCGTGCTCGCGCTCCAGGCCGCGTCGGCGGTGTTCGGCTCCCTGCTGGCCGGGGCCGGGCGCTCCGGCGGGCTGTGGCTCGGCTGCGTGGTCGGCGGCACCACGGGCGGCCTGTTCCTGGCCGCGGAGGTCGCCGGCGGGGCGCCCCCGGGGTACCTGGTGCTGCTGGTTCAGCCGGCGGTGCTGGCGGTACTCGGCGGCGTGGCGGGGGCGCTCGGCGGGCGGGTGTGGGCCGGCGTGCCCGAACTCGACATGCCGACGCCGGCCCTGCGCCGCTCCAGTTCGGTCAGCCTCGGCGAGGTGGTGCCCAGGTCGCAGGGCCGGCCGACGGTGTGGTGGAGGGTGCTGGCCGGCGCGGCGGTGGTGGTGGTCGGCGTCGGCTTCGCGGACCCGGCCCGGCGGCTGGTGGAGCGGAACTCCAAGGGGGCGCTGCGGACCGCGAGCATGGCGCAGGCCCGGTTCCTGAGCGCGCAACTGGCGACGCTGGCGGTGCTCGGCGGCGCCGCGCTGGCCGCGGCCGGCACCGGCGCCGGCGTGCGGCACGGCATCCTGGCGGGCGTGTTCGGCGCGGCCGGGGTGGCGGGGCTGACCGTGGCGCAGGGGGCGCTGCCGGCGCCGGCCGGCTACCTGGCCGAGCACATGAACCTGGACGCGGCCGACGGCAACAGCCCGCTGGTGCTGGGGGCGGTGGGGTTCGGGCTGGTCGTGGCCGGGCTGGTGGGCGGGTGGCTCGGCGGCACGCTGTTCCTGCCGCTGGCCCCGGCCCGCATGCGCCGCACGACCCAGGGGCGCGGGCGGCTGGCGTGACAGCAGGGTGGAGTGAGGCGGGGAGGAAAGACACCGGCTCGGGTCTTTCCTCCCCCGCCTCACTCCACCCTCGATCAGTCCACAACGACGGACGAAAGTCGCTCCGCCGCCCGCGCCCGCAGCGCCGGCGGCAGCGGCGCGTAGTTCCGCTTCCCCGCCAGCTCCTGCCCCGCGTCGCCGACCGCCCACTTCAGGAACGCCACCACCGCCTTCGCCCGCGCCTTCGCCGCGTCGTCGCCGAGCTCCGGCTTCTGGTACGCCACCGCGAAGCTCATCCCCGCGATCGGGTACGACGCCTCGCCCGGCGCGTTCGTCAGGTTGTAGGTCAGCTCGTGGAGCGAGTACGGGGGCTCGGTCGGCTTCACGTCCAGGCTCGCCGCCGCCGCCGCGGTGATGCTGGCCAGGTCGGCCCGCACGTCCTTCCCGGCCGCGTTGCGGACCGACCCGAACGTCGCCTTCTGGTCCAGCGCGTAGGTCAGCTCGATGTACCCGATGGCCCCCGCCGTGCGCTCCACGTGCCCGGCCACGCCGTCGCTCTTCCCCTGGCGGATGCCGACCTCCTTCGGCCAGTTCGGGGCCGTGCTGGCGCCGACGGTGGTCTTGAACGTCGCGTCCACCTTCGAGAGGTAGTCGGAGAAGATGAACGACGTGCCGCTCGGGTCGCTGCGGTACACCGGCTGGATGTCCAGCGCCGGCAGCGCCACGCCGGGGTTGACCGCCGCCAGCTTCGGGTCGTCCCACCGCTTCACCTTGCCGGTGAAGATGTCCACCAGCAGCGGGCCGGTGAACTTGACCGGCTGCGACACGCCGGGGAGGTTGTACATCGGCACCACGGCGCCGATGACGAGCGGGACGTGGATCACGTCGCCGCCGGTCTTCTTGGCCTCGGCCAGCTGGGCGGCGTTCATCGGGGCGTCGGAGCAGCCGAACGCCGCGAGCCGCTTCGTCATCTGGCTGATGCCGGCGCCCGAGCCCTTCCCCTGGTAGTTGACCTTCACGTTGTCGCCGGTGAGGCTCTGGAACTCGTTGGTCCACACCTTCATGATCGGCTCGACGAACGTGGCCCCCTCGGCGTTCACGTCGGCCTTCGCCAGCTTGGCGAGCTCGCCGCCGGCGGCCGCGCGCGGCTCCTCGGGCGGGGCGGCTTTGCCGCACCCGGCGGCGATCAGAACGGCGGCGGGGAGAAGGCGGCGGAACATGGCGGCTCCGGGAGACGGGTCCGCCGGATGTGATACGGACGGGACGTGAAGGTTGGGAGAAGGCGCGGGCGGCGTCAGTCGTCGTCGTCCGCCGGCCGCGACACGGCGCGCGCCTCGACCTCGGGGCGGGGCCGCGCCGCCGGCGCCGCCGCCGCCACCGGCCGCGGCGCCGGCACGGCGCCCGTGACGCGGGGCGGTTGTGCCGTCACCGCGGCCTGTACCGGCGGCGCGGGCGCCTCGATCTCGGGGCGGTGGAACACGGCGGCGGTGATGACCCCGGCGACCCCGGCCAACAGGCCGAGCTTGGCGTCGTTCGTCATGGGTGTGCCCACGGGAGGGACCGTGGTGCCAGTATTCCCGCGCCCGCGGCCGCGGGTCGCTTGACTTCAGTCGAACCACGCGGAAACTGGCCCAGCCCGCCGCGACGGCCCGAGCATCCGCCACCACCCGCTTCTCCCGCAGACTCGAAAGGCGCGCCCGATGGGACTGTCCGAGCTGGCCGCCGTCCTCGCCGTGGTCGGGGCCGTCGTCCTGGTCGTACGCGGGTGGGACGTGCGGCTCGTGCTGCTGGCCGCGGCGCTGGTCACGGCGACCGCCAGCGACGCCGTCGGCGGCCGCCTCGCGGCGCTTCCGACCGTCGTGCTGAACTTCCTGGCGACGTTCTCGAACGAGAAGTTCGTGGTGCCCATCTGCTCGGCGATGGGCTTCGCCTACGTGTTGCGCCACACCGGCTGCGAGCGCCACCTGGTGCTGCTGCTGACGGCCCCGCTGCGGCGGGTGCGCTGGCTGCTGGTGCCGGGCGTGGTGCTGGTGGGATTCCTGGTGAACATCCCGGTCATCAGCCAGACGAGCACCGCGGTCTGCATCGGCCCGGTGGTGGTGCCGCTGATGCGCGCCGCCGGCTACTCGTTCGCCACGATCGGCGCGTGCCTGCTGCTCGGGGCGTCGGTCGGCGGCGAGCTGCTGAACCCGGGCGCCCCGGAACTGCTGACGGTGGCGAGTTACACGAAGGTGACGACGCCGGAGCAGGTGGGCCGCTACCTGCCGGCGCCGGTGTTCGTGCAGCTGGCGGTGTCGCTGGCGGTGATCTGGGTGCTGAGCGCGTGGTGGGAACGAACTCCCGAAAGCCCCGGGGTCGCGGCCCCGGGCTCGGACGCCCCGACGGAGCGCGTGAACTCCCTCAAGGCCGCGGTGCCGCTGGTGCCGCTGGTGCTGCTGTTCCTGGCCGGCCCGCCGCTGCGTGCGCTGGACGTGCCCGACGCCTGGGTGGCCCCGCTGAAGGTCGGCCAGCGCGACGACGGCCTGTACAGCACCCGGCTGATCGGCCTGGCGATGCTCGTGGGCGTGCTCGTGGCGATGGCCGTGACGCCGGGCCGGGCGCGCGACTGCGTGAAGCAGTTCTTCGACGGCGCCGGCTACGGCTTCGCCAACATCGTGAGCCTGATCGTGACGGCGACGTGCTTCGGCAAGGCGATCGAAGGCGCCGGCCTGGCGGCGCTGCTGGGCAAGCTGATCGCCGCGGCGCCGGGGCTACTGGAGCCGCTGGCGGCGGTCGTGCCGCTGGCGTTCGGGGCCGTCAGCGGCTCGGGGATGGCGAGCACGCAGAGCCTGTACGGCTTCTTCTACCAGCCGGCGCTCGACCACGGTCACGACCCGACGGCGGTAGGCGCCTTGGTGGGCGTAGGCTCGGCGGCGGGGCGGACGATGAGCCCGGTGTCGGCGGTGACGCTGATGTGCGCGACGCTGACGTTCACGAGCCCGTTCGTGCTGGCGAAGCGCGTGGCGCTGCCGCTGCTGGCCGGCACCGCGGCCGTGGTGGCTCTGCGGATGGCGGGGGTGGTGTGAGCGCGTCTTGGTTTTCACCCCGAAGGGGTGACAGCCCTCAGCCCAGGGCAAGGGCCGAAGGCCCGCCGCCCTGGGTACGGGGTGCGAATGACATTGCAGGCTGAAGGCCTGCGAGCCGGCTGGCAGGCCTTCAGCCTGCGGGGTGGTTTGCTACCCCGTACCCAGGGCGGCGGGTGCTGCGCACCCTTGCCCTGGGCTGAGGGCTCCCAGGCCTTCGGCCTGAAAACCGGGGCACCACGCCGTCGAAGCCGGCCGGTGTCGCCCGTCGGGCCTCGAAGACTCGGCCCGACCTACGAAATAGCCGAACCGCGCAGAATGGCCCGATCCGGCTCGTCGTCAGCAGGTACGAAGCACCGAAGCTGGTGATTGTGGTCGTCGATGTACAACCGCCCGCACGCCACGCACTGCCACATCCGCCGAGCCGGCCGACCGATGATACGCCTGGCTAGGTGGTAGGCTGCTTCTCGGTCCAATGAACCACCAGCGACCGGGTTAATCACCTGGTCATCGAGCGCGTCGAAAACAGCGTAGAAATCCTCGTCCGGGATCAGGTACCCCTTGTACGGCAGGTCGTCGGTCTGGTCCACGATCACCGCGCCGCAGTGGCAACCGATCTTCATCTCGTCCCCCTCACACCGCCGCCCTTCTCCCCGGCTTCACCAGCGACGCGCTCGGCTCGGCGCAGCCGCCGGCGGTCGGGAACAGCTTCCCGGGGCTGCACCGGTTCTCGGGGTTGAACGCCACCCGCAACCGCAGCATGAACGCCAGGTCGGCCTCGCCGAACAGCTTGGGCATGAAGTCCAGCTTCTCCACGCCGATGCCGTGCTCGCCCGTCACGCTGCCGCCCAGGCGGATGCACTCGTCCAGGATCTCGTGGCTCGCGTCCAGCACCTTCTGCGTCTGAACGGGGTCGCGCTCGTCGAACAGCAGCACCGGGTGGATGTTGCCGTCGCCGGCGTGGAACACGTTGGCGATGCCCACGCCGTACTTCTCCGACACCGCCTTGATGTGCCGCATGATGTCAGGCAGCTTCGTCCGCGGCACCACGCCGTCCTGCGTGCAGTAGCTCGGGTAGCCGAGCCGGCCCACCGTGCCGAACGCGCCCTTCCGCGCCTTCCACAGCGCCAGGCGCTCCGCCTCCGTGTTCGCCTTCCGCACCTCGCGGGCGCCGTTCTTCAGCGCCAGCGCCTCCATGCTGTCGGCCTCCGCCTGCAACCCCGCCTCCAGGCCGTCGGCCTCCATGATGAGCAGGGCGCCGGCGTCCAGCGGGAAGCCGAGCCGGTACGCCGCCTCGATCGACCCGATGAACATGTTGTCGAGCATCTCCAGCGCCGCCGGCACCATCCCGGCGCCGATGATGTCGCTGATCGTGTTCGTCGCCTGGTCCACGGTGTCGAACACGCCCAAAAGCGTGCGGTACGCCTCGGGGTTCTTCGTCACCCGCACCCACACCTTCGACACCACGCCGAACGTGCCTTCCGAACCCACGATCGTGCCGGTGAGGTCGTAGCCGGGCGAGTCCTCGCAGGGGCCGCCGGTGACGACGACGCGGCCGTCGGGCAGCACCAGCTCGACGCCGAGGACGTGATTGACGGTGACGCCGTACTTGAGGGTGTGCGGGCCGCCGCTGTTGGTGGCGACGTTGCCGCCGAGGGTGCAGGCGCCCTGGCTGGACGGGTCCGGGGCGTAGTGGTAGCCGAACGGCTTCAGGGCGTTGGTGAGCCACACGTTCACGACGCCCGGCTCGACCACCGCGTACCCGTCGCGGACGTTGATCTCGAGGATGCGCTTCATGCGCGCCAGCCCGATCATGACGCCGCCGCCGACGGGGACGCAGCCGCCGGCGAGGCTGGTGCCGGCGCCGCGGGCGAGGAACGGCAGGCCGAGCTCGTTGCAGGCGCGGACGATGCCGACGATCTGCTCGGTGGTCGTGGGGAAGACGACGACCTCGGGCTTGTTCTTCTCGATGGTGAAGCCGTCGCACTCGTAGACGGCGAGGTCGGCGGCGGAGGTGAGGACGTTGTCGGCGCCGACGACGGCGGCCATGCGCGCGACGAGCTGCGCCTGCGAAACGGTGGTGCTCATGGGGGAAGTGTAGCGGCCGCGGAGAAGGACGGGATGGCCGCAAAAAGGCACAAAAGGCACAAAATGAAGACCCGAGCCAAGACTGAATTCAGGTTTTGATCTGTCTCCTTTTTGTGCATTTTGTGCTTTTTTGCGGCCAATCTGTCTTCGGCTGCTCAGTGCATCACATACCCGCCGTCCACGTTGACCGCCTGCCCGGTCACGTTCGCCGCCCGCGGCGACGCCAGGAACACCGCCATCGCCGCGATGTCCGCGGGCGTCTGCCAGCGGTTCAGCGGCACCAGCTGCCGAATCTTCTCCGCCGCCCACGTCTCGTAGTCGAGCCGCGCCTCGGGCGGCTGGCGGTCGGCCCAGCTCTGCCACACGCTGCGGTTGAGCGGCGTCTGCACCATGCCGGGGCAGAGGGCGTTCACGCGCACGCCGAACGGCGCCAGGTCCTTCGCGGCGCACTTCGTGAAGTTGAGCACCGCCGCCTTCGCGGCCGAGTACGGCGGGTCGGTCGGGCTGCCGTTCTGCCCCGCCACAGACGCCAGGAACAGTAGCGTGCCGGATCGCTGCCCGGCGAGCCGCGGCGCGAAGGCGTGGGCCACGTTCACGGCGCCCATCAGGTTTACGTCCACGACGCGCGGCCAGTCGGCCGGCGTCAGCGTCCAGAACGGGAAGCCGAACTTCCCCGACCCGACCGCGGCCGCGTACACGACGTGATCGACGCGCCCGAGCAGCCCCGCGGCGCGGCTGACGGCGGCGTAGTCGGTCGCGTCCACGACCGTCTCGGCGGCGGGGGCGATGTCCCAGCGGGCGACGTGCGCCCCTTCCGCGGCGAAGGCGTCCGCGATGGCGCGGCCGAGGCCGCTGGCGGCGCCGACGACCACCGCCACCTGGCCGCTCAAACCCAGGTCCATGTCGCTCCCGGCCTCGGGCTACTTCTTCGGCGCCGCCGCCGGCTCCAGCACCACCCACACGCGGGAGAACAGCGGCGGGATGCGGTCGGTCTTCGCCTCGTAGTTCAGCTGGGCGTCGTCCTTGCTGATCTCCATCGGCACCTCCAGCATCGAGTACGCGAAGTTCGACAGCGCGATCACCTCGCCGCTGTTGGCCGCGTAGAACGGCGGCGCCTCGGGCCGGTCCGGGTCCTTCAGCAGCTGGCTGCCGGCGAACACCCAGTTCGGCGCCTCCAGGTTCCGCTTCTTCGCCGAGTTCCACACCCACTCCTGCGCCGGGTGCGTGTGCACCTTCTTGTCCTTCTGGTACGTCACCTGGATCTTCACCGCCGTGCCCGTGGCCGCCTTGAACTTCGGCTCGTTGGTCTTGGGGTCCACGAACTGCGCCGGCGTGCCGGGGGTGGCGCCGGCGAGCAGCAGCAGCTCGTGAATCTTGCCGGCGTCGAAGTCGGCCCGCAGCACGGCCTCGTGCTCCTTCGTCCCCTGCTTGCACAGGAACACCTCGAGCGGCCCCTCGCGCAGGCACACCTCGGCGACGAACCCGACGCGGCGGGTGCCGTTGGGCAGCAGCTCGATGACGAGCCCCTTGAGCTTCGGGTCCTCGATCACCTTCGAGCCGGGGTCGGCCTTCGGGTACGGCGGCAGCGGCTCGGCGTCCTTGGCCCGGGGGTCGGGGTTGGCGGCGGGCGGCTGCGCGGCGGCCGGCCACGGGGCGAGCGCCGGCGCGGCGGCGAACACGGCCACGGCGGCGAGGGTGAAGAGGGTTCGCGTCATGGGTTCGGCTCCCGGGGGCGGCGTGGCCCGTACCATCAGACTACCGACGGTTGCGGAACCAACACAAACGCAAATCGCGGGTGGGTGCGGCGGAGGTCGGCAACCCGGCTCGGGGCTTGAGCCCGGAGGGCGACGGCGTGTAGCCCCGGGTGCAACCCGGGGCGGCCTGCCGCGGCGTCCGAAACGTTCAGCGCCTTGGGTCACCGCCGACGCCCTCCGGGCTCAAGAACCGTTGTGTCGCTACAATCGGCCGGGCCGCCCGAGGGACGCCGCCATGCCCCGCTACGACGACGACGAGACGAGGACGAGGACGACTACGGGGAGGACGGCGACGACGACGCGGAGACGGTCCCGTGTCCCCATTGCGGGGCTGACGTGTACGAGGACGCCGAGCAGTGCCCGCGCTGCGGGAAGTACCTGTCGGCCGAGGACGCGGCGCCGGCGCGCCCGCGCGGCTGGGTGGCGGTGGTGATGGTGCTGGCGCTGGTCGCCGCGGTGATGTGGGTGTTCGGGTAGCCGCGTCAGGTCTCGCGGACCGTCGGCACCACGAACAGCACGACGCACAACCCGCACGCCGCCGAGCCGCCCACCACCCACCGCGCCCACACCGGTAGCCGCCCCGACAGGATGCTCGCCGACACCACGCCCACGATCAGCACCGCGGTCACGAGCTTCACCCGCCGCCGGATGCCCCGGTGCTCGTCCCAGTCGCGGAGCAACGCCCCGAAGATCGGTGAGCGCCGCAGCCACGCCTGCATCCGCGGGCTCGACCGGGCGAAGCACCAGCTCGCCAGCAGCACCCACGGCGTCGTCGGCAGGCCCGGCAGCAGCGCCCCCAGGTACGCCAGCCCGACGCAGCCGACGCCCGCGGTCAGGTACAGCCCGCGCCGCAGGCCGGTGGCGGGCGGCTTCGCGCCGGGCGGGGGATCGGCTACCATCGACACATTCTAGAGCCCCCGAAAGAGCCCGCCATGCGCCGCCTCCTTGTCGCCGCCGCGTTCGCCGCCGCCGTCGGGTGCGGGAAGAAGCCCGAGCCGCCGCCCGCCGACGCCGGCGCGCCGGACGCCGCGGCCGCGCCCGAGGTGCCGGAGCGCGACCGGCTCCTCACGCAGTTCAAGACGAAGCGCGGCGACCCGCAGCGCAAGGCCGGCGACGACCTGGCCGCGCTCGCCGAGGCCGACCCCGCGGTCATCGACGCGGTCGTCGAGTTGCTGCGCGACCGCACCACGAACGGCCCCGGCACCACCCACCCGCAGCGCGTCGGCAGCACCCGCGAGGCGGCCGCGATGCTCCTCGTCCGGTGCGGCCCGAAGGGCGAGGCGGCGCTGAAGGAGCGCGGCCTCCGCGCCCTCGCCGAGGGCCTCGTGGACAAGGACGCCGCCGTCCGCGAGCACACGGCGTACACGCTCGGCCTCCTCGGCCCGGCCGCCAAGCCGGTCGCGCCGTCGCTGCAACGCCTCTGTTCTGACCCCGACGCAAAAGTCGCCGCCGTCGCGTTCGACGCCGTGGCCAGCGTCGGCGTCGCGGACGTGGCGGCGTTCGTGCCGCTGCTCACGAGCGAGAACGAGGCCACGAAGCGCCGCGCCGCCGAGATCGTGGGCGTGCTCCCCGAGGTGCCCGCCGACGCCGTGCCGACGCTCGCCCGCGCCCTGGCCGACGCCGACCCGCTGGTCCGCGCCGCGGCCGCGTCCGGCATCACGGCGGCGAACGGCAAGGGCGTCACGGCCAAGACCGGCGAGGCGGTCGGCGCCGCCATCCGCGACAGCTTCCCGACGAAGGCCGAGACCGAGGTGGTGCGGCTGGACGCGCCGGAGTTCGCGCTGTGGCCGGCGCTGCGGAGCTGCGGCAAGCACGCGGCGAAGCCGGCCGCCGACCTGCTCGCTCACGGCAACCCGCTCGTCCGCCAGTACGCGGCGCGGCTGCTCGGCGACCTCGGCCCCGACGCCAAGGAGGCCGCCGAGCCGCTGCGGAAGGCGCTGGCCGACGACTTCGCCAACGTCGCGCTGGAGGCCGGCGGCGCCCTCGTCCGCGTCGGCGAGAAGGCGGACGAGGTGGACGCGCTGGTCCGCGCCGCGCTGGCGTCGCTGAACCCCGGCGTGGCCGCGGAGGCGATCGGCGCCGTGGCCCGCATGGGGCCGGCCGGCGCGACGCACCACGCCGCCGTGCTCGGCAAGCTCGACTCGCCGCTGCCCGACGCCCGGTTCGCGGCGCTGGGCTTCGTCCGCACGCGGCCCCCGGCCGAGCGCGTGAAACAGCTGCCGGCGATCGGCAAGGCGCTGGGCGACACGGAGCCGCTGGTGCGCGGCCGGGCGGCGGGGATTCTCGAAGAGCTGGGGCCGGCCGCCGTGCCCGCCGCCGGCGCGGCCCGCGACGCCCTCTCGAAGGAGGACGAGCCCGGCGTGCAGGAGCAGCTGGTGAACGCGCTCGCGGCGATGGGGCCGGGGGCGAAGGCGGCCGTCGGGGCGATGCTGCCGCTGATCGCCGACCGCGCCGCCGGCACCGCCTTCCGCGAGAAGCTGATCGCCACCGCGGTGGCGCTCGACCCCGCGTCCGCCGAGGTGGCCGGCGCCGTGAAGCGCGCCGCGGGGGCGAGTGATGTGGGGGTTCGGTGCGCGGCGGCGCGGGCGCTCGGGAAGCTCGACCCGCTCCCGCCCGACGCGGCGGCGACGCTGGCGAAGATGTCGCGGACCGACCAGGAGGTGGCGGCGCGGCTCGCGGCGCTGCGCGGGCTGGCGGCCGCCGGGCCGCGGGCGAAGGCCGTGCGTGCCGACGTGCAGGTCGTCGCCGAGAAGGGGATGCCCGGAGTCAACGTGTGGGCGAAGGTGGCACTCGCGGCCCTCGACGGCGACGTGACGAAGGCGGCGCCGACGGTCCGCGAGCACCTCGCGAGTCCCAACCCCAACGCCCGCGCCGCGGCCGCCGAGGCGCTGCAACTGGTCGGCCCGACGGCGGCGGACGTGCCGGCGCTGACGCGCGTACTACGCGACCCGTCGCCGGCGGGGAAGGCGGGGGCGGCGGCGGCGCTGGCGCGGCTCGGCCCGGCAGCGAAGGACGCGATCCCGAAGCTGGTGCCGCTGATCACCGACGCCGAGTCGGAGGTGCGGGTGGCGGCGGCGGACGCGGCGGCGGCGGTGGGGCTGCCCGTGGCGGCGCCGGCGGTGCCGCGGCTGCGGGACGCGCTGCGCGAGTTCCCCAACGACCCGCCGACGGTCGTCGCCGCCCGCCGGGCGCTGGCGCGCCTGGGGGCGGAGGTGGAAGCCCCGCGGGCGCGGTAGGCGGCGGTAGGCCGCGAGCGACAGCCCCGGTGGTGCCGCTCGCGGCCTCCCGCCGCGCCGGAATCGATGAGAGCCCGCGCTTTTCGCTTGCACCGGCGGCGCGGCTCGCGTAACATTCAAACACTCCACGTCTCTCCTACCCTCCCACCACACCCTCCCGGCTTGCGGGCGCCACGCCCGGTCCTCATTCGTCGGAGTTCCTTCCCATGTCCGCCGTCCGTCCCGCCCGCGGCGCCGCCGCGCGGCCGCCGCACCGCCGCGGCTTCACGCTAATCGAGTTGCTGGTCGTCATCGCCATCATCGCCATCCTCATCGGCCTGCTGCTACCGGCCGTCCAGAAGGTGCGCGAGGCGGCCGCCCGCGCCAAGTGCCAGAACAACCTGAAGCAGGTCGGCATCGCCCTGCACGCGTACCACAGCGCGATGGAAAAGTTCCCCATGGGCCAGGGCGCCGGCGTCGGCACCGCCGGCTGGCGGATCACGCTCCTGCCGTACATGGAGCAGGACCCCGTGTTCAAGCAGGTGAACCTCGCCGACACGTTCAACTCGGCCGTGCTCCAGAACCTCGCCATCTCGACGTTCGTGTGCCCGTCGATGACGCTGTCGCCGACCCCGGCCCCGGTGCCGAGCTGGTACAGCGCCACGGTGCAGCAGCAGGTGCCGTCGTACATCGGCGTCATGGGCGCCTACCCGGACCCGGCCGGCCGCACCACCGGCACCATCTACGCCTCCAACTACGGCGGCTGGTGGTCGAACGCGGGCATGCTCATCACCAACGAGACGGTCACCGTGCTCGGCGCCACCGACGGGTCGAGCAACACGTACATCGTGGCCGAGCAGTCGGCGGCGGTGGGCACGAACGACTACCGCAGCCGGTACTACAGCCCGTGGGGCAGCTTCACACGCAGCGGCCCCCTGGCCAGCTGGGCGGCCGGGCAGGACACCTGGGGCATGGGCCTGACGTGCGTGGCCTACGCGCCGAACAGCAAGACCGCCGCCGCCGGCGCGAACATCACCTACGGCGGCAACACCATCATCAACTCGAACCACACCAGCGGCCTGAACATGCTCCGGGCCGACGGGTCCACCACGTTCGTGTCCGACTCGGTGAACTTCACCGTGTTCCAGGCCATGTGCTCCCGCAGCGACGGGGTCGTGACCTCGGAGTAACCCCCACCCCCAGCGGAGGCGACGACATGCGACGGCTCGACGCCGGCCGGTGGCCGGTACTTCTGGCGTTCGCGCTGGTCGGGTGCGCCGGCGGCAAGCCGACCGGCACCGTGGCCGGCACGGTGAGCTACAACGGCGGCCCGGTCCATTCGGGCAGCCTGAACCTGATCTCGACCAGCGGCGCCGCCGCGCTGGCGAAGATCGGCGACGGCGGCGCGTTCAAGGTGGACGGCGAGCTGCCCGCCGGCGAGTACACGGCCTACGTGACGCCGCCGGTGCCCGAGCCGCTGCCGCCCGGGGCGAATGCCGCGGCGCCGAAGAAGTTCGAGGTGCCGGCTAAGTACCAGGCGCCGACCACCAGCGGCATCACGGTGACGGTGCAGAGCGGCAGCAACGACCTGAAGGTGGACTTCCGCTGACCGATCCGCCGCTTGCGGCGTAGCGCCGTGGCGCTACGCCGCAAGCGGCGTCACTTCTTCAAGAACGGCACCGGCCGCAGCTCGAGCTTCTTCACCGACTGCAGGTACTCGAGCGTCGCCTCGGCCTCGCGCCCGCCGACCTGCGCGTGGAAGTGGAGCGTGAACCCGTGCGGCCCGCGGGCGTCGATCAGCTTCGGCTGGAGCGTCAGGAACGCGCGCACGGTGTCGGTCATCCCGAGCATGGCGGCGCAGAACAGGTCCGGCCGGGCGCCGCGCTCGAGCAGCACGCTCACGATGTCGCGCCGCCCCATGTGGCTGGCGCCGCCGAGGCCGCTCTCCCAGTCGCCGCCGCCCCAGTCCATGTAGGCGTTCACGAGCGCCGGCTCCTTGTCGAGCAGCCGGCTCGTCATGGCCGGGTCGGTGTGGGCGTAGACGACGAAGTCGGCGACGAGCCGGCGGTTGATCTGCGGCCGCCGCCAGCTCGGCTGGAAGTTCGGCGGCGGGTAGTCGAGGTCGATCGGCGCCTCGGTCGGCGCGGCGCGCGGCATCGGGGCCACTTCGGGCGCGGCGGTGAGGTCGGACGCGGCGCCGAGGACGAACCCGGCGGTCAGGGCCGTGAACGCGCGGCGGTCGGGCAGGTCGGACATGGGGGCACTCGCGACGGGGTCGAGGGGAATGGCGCTATTCTAGACGAGGAAGCGCCAGCCTGGCGTGTCGGCCAGGTAAGCCGACCAGTCGAGGGCGACCCGGTCGAGGAACGCGCCGAACGACGAAGCCACCGGCGAGACGGCACCTGTCTCGTGGTCCCATTTCCAGACTTCACCAGCTGCGGTTATCAGGAAGGCATTGCCGCCGCCGTCGAATCCCACCGGAATCGAGCGGGTGCCGTGCACGTTACTGGGTAAATCCCCGGCACGGAGCGTCGCGGTGAGGACGTCGGGGTCGCCGATGTGGTAGCCGTTGTGGACCGACATTCCGATCACGGCAGCCGTGTCGGCGAGGAAGTCGAGGAAGTCCGCCGGTAGATCGAATCCGGCCGCGACCGCGAGCTCGGCAACGACCGTGGCCCCGGCGGGCGGGGCAATGATCGGCCGCGACTCCCATTCACAGCCAGGGCGGGGAATGAGTTCGGCGAGCGCTCGGAGGCGTGCGATTGCGTCCGGCGGCATGCGCTCCTCGGGTCGCGTGCCGACATGCTACGCCAGCACGTCGCGCACCACCTGCCCGTGCGGCACCAGCGGCACCGGGCGGTTCGCGCGGTCGGTCAGCATCGTCTCCAGGTCG
Source organism: Gemmataceae bacterium (assembly GCA_046350095.1). Taxonomy (GTDB): domain Bacteria; phylum Planctomycetota; class Planctomycetia; order Gemmatales; family Gemmataceae; genus Urbifossiella. Next base: position 1,587,382 of record JAXMBA010000002.1, on the reverse strand, counting down.
TAGCCCAGCAGGTGGAACGTCGTCGCCAGCACGTCCTTCGGCGACACCGGCCGGTCCGCCACCGTGCCGCCGATGCTGTCCGTCTTGCCGACCACCTTGCCGCGTGCGATGCCGCCCCCCGCCAGCAGCGCCGAGTACGCCTGCGACCAGTGGTCGCGGCCGGCGCCCTTCGCGCTGTTCAGCTTCGGCGTCCGGCCGTGCTCGCTCAGCACCAGCACCAGCGTGTCGTCGAGCATGCCGCGCTGGTGCAGGTCGGCGATCAGGCCGCTGTAGCCGCGGTCGAAGCCCGGCATCAGCTCGTTCCGCATCCGCGGGTAGTGCTCCCAGTGCGTGTCCCAGCCGGAACCCGCCAGGCCGAACTCGTCCCAGAACACCGTCACGAACCGGCTGCCGGCTTCCACCAGGCGCCGGGCCGCGAGGCAGCCCTGGCCGAAGACGGTGTGGCCGTAGCTGTCGCGCGTCTTCGACGGCTCGCGGCGCACGTCGAGCGCCTGTCGCAGCTGCTCCGAGCCGATCAGCGAGTACGCCATCTCGCGGTACGGGTCCGAGGGCGGCGTGCGGTCGGCGGCGCGGCGGGCGTCCTCGAACTGTTCGAGCAGCGAGCGGCGGGTGTTGACGCGGTCGAGCGTCAGGTCGGCGACGCCGGGGTCGCCGAGGGTGAAGTGCGCGTCCGGGTCGATGCCCACATACGGCTCGTCGAACTCGATGGTGTTCGTGGTCAGCGTCTTGGTGATCTTCTTGTTCGCCGTGCCCTGGAACGTGGCGTAGTGCGGGTTGTAGGCGTTGCCGAGGAACGCCGCGTACGGGCCGGCGCGCGGCACCTCGCCGGTGCGCCGGCTGCTGAACTGCCACGGCAGCGCGACGTTGTCGGGGACGGGTTTGCGCAGCGCCGCGAGGCCGTGCTTCTGGCGTTCGAGGTACGACACGACGGAGCCCATGAACGGCCAGTGGCGGGCGTCGTGCGGGCTCAGCTCCATCGCCACGTCGATGTCGGGCACGGCCGTGGTGGCGTAGGCGACGCCGTGGATCGGGTGCTTGTGCGTCAGCGACCGCAGCACCGTGACGTGGTGCATCACCCGCGACGTGTGCGGCAGCAGCTCGCACACGTCGCACCCCGGCAGCGTCGAGCGGATCGAGCCGAGCTCGCCGCGCACCTCGACGGGCGCGTCGGGCTTCTGGTCGGCGAGCTCGATCTGGCTCGGGGAGCCGTACAGGAACAGGAGGATGCACGCCTTCGCCTTGCCGAAGCCGGGCTCGCGGCTGGCGGCGGGGTTGGCTTGCGCGCGGAGGAAGTTCGGCAGCGTGAGGCCGAGCGGGGCGAGGCCGCCGGCGACGAGGAAGTCGCGGCGACTGGTGCCGTCGCAGAGGCGCTTCGGGTTGCCGAGGACGCGGAGCATCGGGACGACCGGCGGGTCGGGTGGCGGGTACGGCTATGATGCGCCGTTCGGGCGGGTGCCGCAAGCGAAATGCACTCGTGGGACGCCGGTCCCACCAAAACGCGACCGGGCGGCGGTCGCGGGGTCGAGCCGCCGGGAATGTCCTTCCCGGAGTCGTATCCGCGTCCGCCGCCCGGCGTTGGTTCGGCAGGGTGTTCCGGTCCCCGCCGTGCCTCTTCTCCCCGGCCCCACGTGGTCGATGGGTCCGACCGAGACGGTAGAGGAGAAAGCAAGGCTCGTGCCAGACGCGAAAAGAGCGAAATTGCCGGCAAAAACGCGGGGTGCCGGCGGGGGGCGTGTAGGAATTACAACAGCGGCGGGGGTGGGCGGCAAAAGCTACATGCAACTTTCGCCGCGGGGGGCGATGCACCGTGGTGCATCGCCGCCCGCGGCGAAACCCATCACTTCTTCGCCGGCACCCCCGGCGTCGGCGGCGGCGGTACCGCGTCCTTCACCTGGGCGTGGCTCAGCAGGAACGCCCGCCGCGCGTCGGCGAAGCCCCGCAGCGTCATCCCCCGGCCGGCGCCGCCGGCGCCCGGGGCGTCGCTCGTGGCGCGCTCGAACGCCGCGTAGCCGTCAAGGCTGCGCGTCTCCTGCTTCACCTCGTCGGCGATCAGCGCCCGGCGGGCGCTCACCACCGGGCCGAGCTTGCCCCAGTCGAGCGCGTCGGCGGCGATGGCCTTCACGCAGCCGAGGTACTTCGCCTTCAGCGCCGGCACCGCCAGCACCTTGCTCCGCAGCGGCTTGCGCGGGTCGTCGAGCGCCACCAGCGGGTCGAGCTCGACGCCGCCACCGCCCTTACCCATCATGCCGCCCGGCGGACCGAACCCGCCCGGCCCACCCGGGAAGCCGGCGGGGCCGCCCGGGAAGCCGCCCGGCCCACCTGGCTGCATCGGGAAGCCACCCGGCGGCGCCGGGAACCCACCAGGACCGCCGGGGAAGCCGCCGGGGCCGCCCGGCGGGCCGAACCCGCCGGGGAAGCCGCCGGCCGCGCCGTCGCGCATCTCCTTGAACTGCTTCCGCTGCTCGGGCGTCAGCAGCTTCTCCAGCTTGGCGTCCACGTCCTTCTGCAACTCTCCCAACTGCTTCTGCTGCGCCTCCGTCAGGCCGAGGCCGGCGACCAGCGGCGGCGGCAGCACCTCGCCCGGCCGCGGCAAGCGCATCACGAACCCGCCACCGGGCCCGCCCATGCCGGGGCCGCCCATCGCGCCGTGGAACGCCTCGTTCATGTCGTGCGGCACGAAGTGGAACTTCCCCTTCGCGTCCAGGAAGATTGTGTAGTCGCTGGCGCGGACCCAGTACCCGTCGTTGTTGATGAGCGCCACGTCCAGCGCCAGGAACCACAGCAGGCTGTCCACGTCGCAGATCGGCCGCAGCTTCGCCTCCAGCTCGGCCGGCGGCGTCTGGGCCATCACCTTGCACAGGTTCACCAGCGCCCGCCACGCCTTCTCGTCGTCGCCGCCCTTGATCTGGTAGCGGCCCTTGTAGCTCTCGATGTTGTCGCCGAGGTAGTCGAGCCCGCCGCCGCCGCCGGGGCTCCCCTTCACCTTCCAGCGGGTGCCCTTGCTGGCGCCGAAGTTCTCCTTCAGGAACACCTTGTCGAACTGCTGCACGTTGGCGTACACGCCCCAGCTCTCGCCGTTGATGACGACGCGGACGTGGTTGGCGTTCGGCGTCGGCGTGTACCGGCGGGCGATCTGCGAGTACAGCACGGTGCTCATCAGCGAGGGGTCTTCGTGGCTGTTGAGCAGGTTCAGCGTGTCGTAGCCGAGGAGGTTCTGCTTCTTGTCCACCAGGTCCATGGTGAGGTTGAGCGACCGCTTGTACCCGGCCGGGACGCCGCCGTATGACGACATGCCGCGGAAGTGAACGCCGACGTTCGGGTAGCGCTTGCCGTCCACGACGAGGGTGCAGGGCACCTCCACGTCGGTGCCGTGGAACACTTCGAGCTCCGTCTCCCAGTCGGCGTTCTCGAACTCCAGGAACAGCGTGCGGAGGACGGAACCGTCGTACAGCGGCCGGTCGGGGAAGGCTGGCACGTCGGCCGGGCTGAGCTTGCGGCCGGGGCGCGCCGGCTCGCGGTTTCCGCCCTTCATGCCGAACCCGCCCTTGCCGCCGAAGCCCTTGCCGCCGCCGTCGTTCTTCATGCCGTCGCGGGCGGCCTGCCGCTCGGCCTTGTTCAGAACGCCGTCGCCGTCCGTGTCGTACTTCGCCAGAACCTTCCGCTCCTGCCCGCCGGGCGGGCCGAAGCCGAAGCCGCCCTTCTTGTCGCCGCCGCCGAACGGGGGCTGCGAGAACGCCGCCGGCCCGCCGGCGACGAGCGCCAGGCCGAGGAGTGCTGCTGGGACTGCCGGCCACCGCGTCATCGTGTGCCCCCTGGGAGTGCGTTCACACCACCTAAACGGGATCTTCACGATTCGGGGACCGGGAATCCCGTGAGGAGGTGGTGAGAGCCACGTCCGCGGCGCGAAGCCGCAAGCGGCAATGCAACTTGACGCGCTCCCCCCGGTCGCCGACGATGACGTGATCCCGCCGCCCCGTTCCTGGGGGTTCGATCATGCCCGCCCGCGTCCTCGTCGCCCTGCTGCTCGCCGCCGCGCCCGCCCGCGCCGCCGACCCCCCACCCGGCGCCCCCCGGCAGCTGCTCGTCCACCCGGCGCGGGTCGCGTTCGCCGGCCCGCGCGAGCAGCAGCAACTCGTCGTCACGGGCGTCTGGGCCGACGGCCGCCGCTACGACCTCACCCGCGCCGCCGCCTTCGCCGCCGACCCGAAGGTGCTCAGCGTCGTCGCCGGTGTCGCGCGCCCCGTCGGCGACGGTACCACCACCATCGCCGTGAGCGCCGCCGGCGCCAGCGCCGCCGTGCCCGTGACGGTCGAGAAGGCGACCGCCGACGAGCCCGTGAACTTCACGCGGGAAATCGTCCCCATCCTGACGCGCGCCAACTGCAACGGCGGCGGCTGCCACGGCGCGCAGCACGGCCGCGGCGGCTTCCGGCTGTCGCTGGCCGGGTTCGACCCGGCGTTCGACTTCGCGCAGATCGTGCAGAGCAACGAGGGCCGCCGCGTGGTGCCGCACGACCCCGAGCGCTCGATCTTGCTGGCGAAGCCCGCGCTGGTGATGGAGCACGGCGGCGGCGAGAAGCTCAAGCTCGGCGGCCGCGACTACGCCCGCGTCCGCCAGTGGCTCGCCGACGGCGCCCCCGGCCCCGCCGCGAAGGAGGCCACCGTTTCGCAGCTCGAAGTGTTCCCCGCGGCGCGCGTGCTGGTGCCCGGCGAGCAGCAGCAGCTGGCCGTCACCGCGGTGTGGTCCGACGGCCGCCGCGAGGACGTGACGGCGTCGGCGCAGTTCGACCACCTGAACGAGAGCGTCGCCGCGGTCACGCCGGCGGGGCTGGTCACCGCGAAGGGCGCCGGCGAGACGCACGTCATGGTGCGGTTCGGCGGGCAGGTGGGCGTGGCGCAGATGACGCTGCCGTTCGCCACGCTCGCCGCGTACCCGAAGGTGCCGACGAACAACTTCATCGACGAGAAGCTCGTGGCGAAGTGGCGCGAGCTCGGCCTCACGCCGTCGCCGCTCTGCTCCGACGACGAGTTCCTCCGCCGCCTCTATTTGGATGCGATCGGCACGCTCCCGACGCCCGACGAGGTCCGCGCCTTCCTCGCCGACGCCGACCCGCTGAAGCGCCAGAAGGCGATCGACCGCGTGCTGGAGCGCGCCGAGTTCATCGACTGGTGGGCGCTGAAGTGGGGCGACCTGCTGCGGATCAACCGCACGGCGCTGCAAGACAAGGGCATGTGGAGCTTCCACAACTGGGTGCGCGCCATGATGCGTGACGGCACCCCGCTGGACGTGTTCGCCCGCGAGATCGTGACCGCCGAAGGGAGCACGTTCCTGGACGGCCCGGCGAACTTCTACCAGATCGGCCGCACGCCCGAGGACTGGGCCGAGTCGGTGGCGCAGGTGTTCCTCGGCATCCGCGTCGGCTGCGCCCGCTGCCACCACCACCCGTTCGAGCGCTGGGGCCAGGACGACTACTACGGCCTCGCCGCGTTCTTCGCCCGCCTCGGCACGAAGAACAGCCAGGAGTACGGCATCTTCGGCCGCGAGACGGTGATCTTCCTGCGGCCGACGGGCGAGTCGAACCACCCGCGGACGCGCGCCGTGATGCGCCCGACGCCGCTCGACGCCGACAAGGGCCGCAGCTGGGACGACCCGTTCGACCGCCGCAAGCAGCTGGCGACGTGGCTGACGGCGCCGGAGAACGGCATGTTCAGCCGCAACCTGGTGAACCGCTTCTGGGGCTACACGATGGGCCGCGGCCTGGTCGAGCCGCTGGACGACATCCGCGCCACCAACCCCGCCAGCAACCCCGAGCTGCTCGACGCGCTGGCCGCCGACTTCGTGAAGGCGAAGTTCGACATGAAGCACCTGCTGCGGACGATCTTCAACAGCCGGGCGTACCAGCTGGATTCGGGCGCGACGGACGGCAACCGGGCGGACGCGGCGAACGTCCACTTCGCGCGCTACACCGTGCGCCGCCTCACCGCGGAGCAGCTGGCCGACGCAGTGGACTTCGCCACCGGCACGCGGGAGAAGTACCCGGGGCTGCCGCTCGGCACCCGTGCGATCCAGCTGCCGGACAGCGAGGTGAAGAGCTACCTGATGGACACGTTCGGCCGGCCGGCGCGGCAGGTGCTGTGCGAGTGCGAGCGGACGACGCGGCCGAACATCGCGCAGGCGATGCACCTGCTCAACGGCGACTTCCTGAACAAGAAGATCGCCGACAAGGCCGGCCGCGTCGAGAAGCTGATCGCCGCGAAGACGCCGGTGCCGAAGGCGATCGAGGAGCTGTTCCTGGCGACGTGCTCGAGAATGCCGTCGGCGGCGGAGCGGACGCGCGCCGAGGGCTGGGTCGCCGCCGCGCCGACGCCGCGCGAGGGGCTGCAAGACCTGCTGTGGGTGCTGGTGAACAGCCGCGAGTTCCTGTTCAACCGATGAGAGGACTGTGTCGGGCAGTGGCTCGCTGCCATTACGCGCATGGATACGGCGGGTGGGGTGCAAGTACATGGAGTACTTCGGTAACTCCGAAAACCGCGGTGAGATTTGCGGAGGAACGCCGACATGGGAACAGACGCCGATTTCATCTTGGTACGGTGCGCGCACTGCTCCGGAGTCACCCGAATTCGTCGTGATGTAAATCTTGACGACACACAGTGTCCTGCATGCGGTTCGTATTTTGAAGCCATTGACCTGTCCACCCCTGCGCATCAAGATTTTTCAGAGGGCGCCGAAGAAACTGAATTTCCGGTCAAATTGGTCGCTGTTGGGGTAGTGGTGGCAAGCGTAGTCTGCGCCTTGGCATTCGTCATCGGCCACCGACAGGGCCGGTCAGACGACGCTCGACAGCTCAAGGAAGCCCAGACGGACGCCATAACCTCGCGGACGGAGCGGGATCAAACTGCTTTGCAGAGAGACATGCTTGTCAAGGATGTAGAGAAGCTACGCAAGGATTTACTGGCTTCACAACAGAACGCCGAGAGCACCGATAGCGGCCTACTTGCAGCGAGAGCAGCGACTACCGCGAAGACAACCGAATTGGCAGAGGCTGTTGCTCAACTCAAGAGCAAGGAAGTGGAGATCGAGCAACTGAAGGCGGAGGTGCTTTTCGCCAAGCAATTGCTCGACAGTACGAGAGCGAAGTTGAAGGCGCAGGAACGTGCCGAGGACATCGTCGCGCTGGCACGAGCGAAAGCGTCTGAAGCAGCATTCGTGAGGATCAACGAGTACCGTATCACTGCTGTCACTGCCACCGATCGGCTAAATGTCCATTCTGCTTTCCTTATTCTGGTGCGGATCAACGACAAGCATAACAAAGACCAGGAGATCGATCTCCCGAAACTCACCGAACTCGCTACTCCCTCTGTAATGAGGGAGTGCGTGGTACTCGTAAGGATCGGTGGTGATGCCCTAATGGAGAACGGGAAATACACGCTGGGGGAATCGTGGGCGCGTGCCCTTACGCCAAAGAAGTGACCCTCTGCGACTCGCTTCGGAACCTCCCATGCCCCGCCTCCTCCTCGCCGCTGCGGTCGTCGCCCTCCTCGCCCCCGCGGGGCGCGCCGACCCGACGTACTGGCAAGACGTGCGCCCCATCCTCCGCAAGCACTGCACCGTCTGCCACGCCGAGCGCAAGCTCGCCGAGCCCGACGTGTCCGCCGGCCTCGCGCTCGACACGCCCGAACTCATCCGCGCCGGCGGCAAGAAGGGGACCGTCCCCGTCGTCGTGCCCGGCCAGCCGGACAAGTCGCTCCTCGTCACCCTGCTCACGACGAAGGACAAGAAGCGCGCCATGCCGCTCGACACCGACCCGCTCGACGCCGCCGACATCGCCACGCTCCGCCGCTGGGTCGAACTCGGCATGCCCGACGGAACGCGCCCGAAGGACTCCGAAGCGGTCGCCAGCATCCCGACGGTCGCGGTGCGGAAGCTACCGGTCACATTCACCACGAAGGCGGTGCTGCCGAAGGACGCGAAGCAACCGGGGCCGATCGACTTCACCCTCCCCGTCGGGCCGCTGCCGCCGGTCGCGGCCGTCGCCTTCTCGCCCGACGGCAAGCTGCTCGCCACCGGCACCTACGGCCGCGTCACCGTCTGGGAGCTGGCGAAGGCGGCGCCGGCGAAGGTGCTCACCAACGTGCTCGGCGCCGTGAACGACCTCCGCTTCTCGCCCGACGGCAACCTCCTCGCCGTGAGCGGCGGGCAGCCCTCGGCGCGCGGCGACCTGCGGCTCTTCGCCACCGCCGACTGGTCGCTCGTCGCCTCGCTCGGCGGCCACCTCGACACCGTCAGCGCCGCCGCGTGGTCGGCCGACGGCAAGAAGCTCGTCTCGGCCAGCTTCGACAAGACGGTGCGGCTGTGGGACGTGGCCGACGCCAAGAGTCCGAAGGTGCTGCACACGTTCGTCGGGCACTCGGACTTCGTCTACGCCGTCGCCTTCAGCCCGAAGGGTGACTGGTACGCGACCGCCAGCAAGGACCGCACCAGCCGGCTGGTGGACGCCGCGACCGGCACGAGCCTGTTCACGCTGAGCGGCAACACCGACGAGGTGCTGGCCGTGGCCGTGAAGGCGGACGGCACGCAGGTGTTCACGTCGGGCCTGGAGCCGGCGCTGAAGGTGTGGGACGCCAAGACCGCGGAGAAGCTGAAGCAGGGCGCCGGCCCCGCGGGCGGCACGCACGAACTGGCCGCGGACGGCAAGCTCGTCGCCGCCGCGGGCGCCGACGGCACCGTGCGCGTGTTCGCCGACGCCGCCGTGCTGAAAGTACTGACCGGCGGCTCGCCGGTGTTCGCGGTGGCGATCGACCCCGGCGGCAAGCGCGTGGCGGGGGGCAGCGCCGACGGGCTGGTGCGCCTGTGGGACGCGGCCGAGGGGCGGCTGCTGGCGACCCTCTGGAGCGGCGCCGACGGGTGGGTGGCGTTCACCCCGGAGGGGCACGTCTCGGCGGCCGACGGGCTGGCGGCGCGGGCCAGCTGGCGGGCGGGCGGGCGGGCACTGACGGAGGCACGCTGGCTGGCCCCGCTGGCAGCGCCGGCGGACGTGGCGCGGGCGGCGCGCGGCGAGAAGGTGGACGGGCCGGCGTTCCCGAAGTAGGGCCGGGTGGGCGTCCCTATACTGTCCGGGTTCCCCGGGGCGTCGCCCCGCATTAACAGGAGTCACGCGGATGCAGCGGATGTTGCGGACGGCGGCGGCCACGGCCGTTCTTGTCGTGCTGGTCGGGTCGGCGGGCGGCCAGGGGCCGGCCGCCCCGGACCTGTTCCCGACCAAGGTCGGCGCCAAGTGGACGTACAAGATCAACGACCAGGACGTGACCGTCACCGTCTCCGGCACCGAGAAGGTCGGCGACAAGGACGGGTTCAAGTTCGACACCGCCGTCGGCGGCCAGGTGAAGCAGTCCGAGGTGTACTACGTCACCGCCGACGGCGTCTACCGGGCCAAGGTGGGCGACAAGAAGGTCGAGCCGGCCGTGCAGATCCTGAAGCTCCCGGCGAAGAAGGACGCCGCCTGGGACGTGGACTCGAAGGTCGGCTCCGAGGGGCTCAAGGGGAAGTTCAAGGTGACCGACGAGAAGGCCAAGGTGAAGGTCGGCGGGGCCGACGTCGAGGCCGTGCTCGTGGAGGCCGTCGACTTCGACGTGGCCCAGACGAAGATCGCCATCAAGCAGTGGTTCGCCCCCGGCAAGGGCGTGGTGAAGGTCGAGTACACGATCCAGGGCACGACCACCACGATGGAGCTGAAGGACTACGCCGAGGCGAAGAAGTAAGGGGCTCCCGGCTCGGGGTTTGAGCCCGGAGAGCGTCTTGGCTAGCCCGGGGTGGCAACCCCGGGCGGCCTGTGGGGTGATTCTCAGGCTCCCGCAGTCCGAACTCCGCGGTACGCCGCCCGGGGTTGCCACCCCGGGCTAGCCAAGACGCCCTCCGGGCTCAAATCCGCCGACGGCTCACGTTTCTTTCCCGCACGGGAACCCGCCATGAAGCCCCTCGTCGCGCTCCTCGCGCTCGCACTCTTCCCAGTCGTCCTTCGCGCGCAAACCTCGTTCCCGATGGTGACACACGTCACCCCCACCGCGGTGCAGCGCGGCACCACCGCCGAGGTCACCGTCGTCGCCCAGGCCAGCACGCTGACCGGCGCCTACAAGGTGCTCTTCGACGGCACCGGCGTGTCCACCGAACCCGTCGCCCCGGCCGACGCCAAAGCGACGTTGAAACTGAAGGTCACGGTCGCGGCCGACGCCGCCCCCGGGGTGCGCGAGTTCCGCGTCGCCTGCCCGCACGGCGTCTCCTCGCTCGGCCAGCTGGTGATCGTGGACGCGCCCGTGGTCCAGGAGGCGCCCGGCAACAGCACGCCCGAGAAGGCGCAGCCGATCCCGGTGCCGAGCGTCGTGTGCGGCCGCACCGAGACCGCCGAGAACGTGGACTACTACCGCTTCGCCGCGAAGGCCGGGACGGTACTCACGTTCGAGGTCCACGGCGCCCGCATCCAGGACAAGATTCACGACCTGCAGAAGCACGCCGACCCCCTCATCGCCGTGTTCGACAGCAGCGGCAAGGAGCTCGCCGCGAACGACGACGGCTACTTCGCCGACCCCGTGCTGGAGTTCAAGGCGCCGGCCGACGGCGAGTACCGCGTCGCCGTCCGCGACGCCAAGTTCGACGGCGACGCCCGCTGGACCTACGCCCTCACCGTCACGGACAGGCCGTACGTCCAGCACCTGTTCCCCCTCGCGGCCAACCCCGGCAGGCTGACGCAGTTCCAACCCGTGGGCACCGCCCGGCTTCTTCAACCGTTCTGGCCGCTGACCGTTCCGTCGGAACCCGGCTTGCGCCTGGTGTCGCTCCCCGGCCCGACCGGACTCACGAACCCGGCCCCGCTCGTGGTGACGCCGCTGCCGCTCGTCACCGAGGCCGAGCCGAACGACGACCCCAAGCAGGCCACCCGCGTGGCGCTCCCCGGCGGCGCCAACGGCCGGATCGGCACCCGCGGCGACCTCGACCACTTCGTGTTCGCGGCGCAAAAGGGGAAGGCGGTGCGGCTCGAAGTGTTCGCCCGCCGCTTCGGCACCGTCCTGCGCAGCCGGCTCGACGGCGTCCTCGACGTGATGACGCCCGACGGCAAGGTGCTGATGTCGAACGACGACCTGAACGGCAAAGACCCGGGGCTGGTGTTCGCGCCGCCGGCCGACGGCGACTACGTGGCCCGCGTCCGCGACCTGAACAACCGCGGCTCCGACGCCCACGTGTACTACCTGGAACTGGCCCCCGCGGCCCCCGACTTCAGCATCAAGTGCGACCCGTCGAAGGCGTCGATCGGCCAGGGCGGCCGTACCGCGTGGTACGTGCAGGTGACGCGCACGAACGGCTTCGCCGGCCCCGTGACGGTAGAGGTGGAAGGCTTGCCGACGGGCGTGACGGCGAGCCCGCTTACGATCCCGGCGACGATGACGCAGGGGTGCGTGGTGCTGTCGGCGGCGGCCGACGCGAAGCTCGACGCAACGGCCGTGCGGGTGGTGGGCAAGGCCGACGGCCTGGTGCGGACGGCGGTGCCGGTGGAGGAGATTTACCTCCCCGGCGGCGGCCGCGGCCGGTTCGACGTGGGAATGCCGGCCGTGGCCGTGTGCAAGCCGCTGGACATCCTCGACGTGAAGGTGAAGACGACGCGGGTGGAGCTGAAGCCGGGCGAGGAGGTGAAGTTGGACGTGGAGGTGGTGCGGGCGCCGGGCTACGACAAGACGCTGACGCTGGACGTGCTGTTGCAGCACCTCGGCGGCGTCCACGGCAACCCGCTGCCGCCGGGCGTGACGGTGGTGGGCGCCAAGAGCAAGACGCTGCTGGGCGCGGGGAGCGTGGGTCACATCGTGTTGCGGGCGGCGCCGGACGCGGCGGCGTGTGCGGACGTGCCGGTGTGCGTGCAGGCGTACGTGCCGATCAACTTCGTGGTGAAGACCGGCTACGCCAGCGCGCCGGTGCTGCTGACGGTGCGGCGGTGAGCATGGATGTCGTCGCTGAAATCCTCGCGGCACGCGGCGATGCCCGGTGTGGGTATTCGGCGGGAGGTGCTGGCGTCGGCCTCGCGGCCGAGTTCGGGCTCGCGCCGGACGCCGATCGCTACCGCGAGATCGATGCTGCGACCGCCCGGCGGCTGATTGAGCTCGTCCTCCACCGCGACCTCGCCTACCGTTATGAGCTCATGCCAGCGGCTCGTGCGGTCGATCTGGCCGACCGGTTTCTGGCGCCGTTCGGTACGGACGGTGTCCGCTACTTCACCAACGCCATGTTCGACGAGAAGGCCGAGCCAATGTTCACCCTGTCCAGCTTCGGCTGGAACCCGGTGACGGCGGCGACGTTCGACACCGGGGTGCTGGTGGTCGGCCCGCGACGGTGCGGCTGCCTGTGGGTCGAGGACGAGGACTGAGATCGGTGCTGGTTTTCAGGCCGAAGGCCTGGCAGCCCTCAGCCCAGGGCAAGGGCCGAAGGCCCCGCCCTGGGCTCGCGCGCAATGGCCGTGCAGGCTGAAGGCCTGCGAGCCGGCTCGCAGGCCTTCAGCCTGTGGGGTGGTTGGAACCGCCTACCCAGGGCGGCGGTCGCTGACGCTCCCTTGCCCTGGGCTGAGGGCTGTCAGGCCTTCGGCCTGAAAACACACATCGGATCAACCGCCCAGCGCCGCGAGGTGCGCCAGCAGCGCCGGCCGCGCGCCCGCCGGCGCCAGCCGCCCGGCGCGGAACACCCCGCGCGCCTCCAGCCACGCCGCGAACTCCGGCGCCGGCCGCAGCCCGAACAGCTCCCGCACCGTCGCCGCGTCGTGGTAGCTCGTGCTCTGGTAGTTCAGCATCACGTCGTCGGCGCACGGCACACCCATCACGTAGTTGCACCCCGCCGCCGCCAGCAACAGCAGCAGGTTGTCCGCCGAGTTCTGGTCGGCGTCGGCGTGGTTCGTGTAGCACACGTCCACCCCGATCGGCAGCCCCAGCAGCTTGCCGACGAAGTGGTCCTCCAGCCCAGCGCGCACGATCTGCCGCTCGTCGGCCAGGTACTCGGGGCCGATGAACCCCACCACGCTGTTCACCAGGAACGGGTCGAACGCCCGCGCCACGCCCTGCGCCCGCGCCTCCACCGTCAGCTGGTCGATGCCGCCGTGCGCGTCCGCCGACAGGGCGCTCCCCTGCCCCGTCTCGAAGTACGTCACCTGGTCGCCGACCCAGTTCACGGCGCGGCCGCGGTGCGACTCGCGGACGCGCTCCAGCCCTTCCTGCAACAGCGCCGGCGTGACGCCGAAGCTGCGGTTCGCCGCCTCCGTGCCCGCGACCGACTGGAATAGCAGATCGACCGGCGCCCCGCGCTCCAGCGCCGCCAGCTGCGTCGTGACGTGCGACAGCACGCAGTGCTGCGTCGGCGCCCCGGTCACGTCGATGAGACGCTCCAGCGCGTGCAGAACCGCGGCGACGGTGTCCACGGACTCGGTCGCGGGGTTGACGCCGATCACCGCGTCGCCGCAGCCGTAGCACAGGCCGTCCACGGCGGCGAGGAGGATGCCGCCGACGTCGTCGGCCGGGTGGTTCGGCTGCACGCGCACGCCGAACACGCCGCGCCCGCCGAGCGTGTTCCGGCAGCGCGTCACCACGCGAACCTTGGCCGCGACGTAGACGAGCTCCTTGTTCCCCATCAGCTTCGCCACCGCCGCCGCGACCTCGGGCGTGATGGCGCGATGCAGCGCGGCCAGCGCCGCGCCGTCGGTGCGGTGGTCGAGGAGGAACTCGCGGAAGCCGCCGACGGTGAGGGCGCGCAGCGGCGCGAACGCCTCGCGGTCGTGGCCGGCGTGCAGGAGGCGGGTCACGTCGTCGTCGATGAGCGGCGTGTCGGCGACGTCGCCGAGGGGCACGTCGGCGAGGGCGAGCTTGGCGGCGACGCGCTCGCGCTCGGACCGCGCGGCGATGCCGGCGAGGGCGTCGCCGGACTTCGCCTCGTTGGCCTTCGCCAGCAGGTCGCGCAGGTCGGGGAAGACGAACCGCTCCCCGCGGACGACGTGGGCGTACATTTGGCCCCTCCCGGATCGGTCGCGCCGTGTTCAGGTTCACTTCCCGATGCAGAAGCGGTCTCCCCGGTGCACGGTGTGCGCGGCGTGCAGGAAATCTAGGGCTTTTCGACGTTTGAGGCGTGAACCCCGTGCACCGTTTGCGCCGCTTGCGAGGCGTTCTGTTCCGGTAGTGTACCGTCGGGTAGGCAGCACCACGAAGGCTCCCAGTGGTTCCATTCCTGGCCCCCGGCTTGGCTGTCGTCCGGTCGTCCCAGCGGGTAAAGAAATCTCGTCCCACGAAGTGGGAGGGGCCGGTCGTGGTGCGGTGCCTGGAAGGCCGCGTCGCGTTCGCGCTTGGCGATCATCCCCCCGAACCGGCCACAGGCCCACTTCTAGCTCGTGCTCGCCGGGGTGCGGCACGTCGTCTAGGGTTGGACGACGCAACGGCCCGGCCGACAATCTGCGTGGGAGCCGGACGGAACCGGCTGCGATCGGCACGACTGCGCCCCCTGGTGTCCTCGAGTGGAGATGGTGATGCCGAACTTGGAAAAGCCGCCGGACACGTTTGTCGAGTTCGTAACCCGGTTCCCCGACCTCGGGCGGGCGTGGGAGGCGGCACGGCAGGCCGAGCGGGCCGGGCCGCTGGACGACAAGACTTGTCGGCTGGTGAAGTTGGCCGTTGCCGTCGGCAACCGGGCCGAGGGGGCGGCGCACTCGGCCGTCCGCAAGGCGGTGGCGGCCGGGGCCACTGGAGACGAGATCTTGCACGTGGTCGCGCTCGCCGCCTCCACCATCGGGCTGCCGAACGCGGTGGCCGTGTACAGTTGGGTGCGAGACCTGCTCGACCCGCCGTCCGGCGCCGGCCCCGCGTAGCCGCCGGCCGGTCAGGCCGCCGGATCGAACCGGGCGACGACGGCCGTCACGTCGTCGCGCCCACCGTTCCGGTTGGCCTCGTCGATCAGCCGCCGGCACGCCGCCTCCGGGTCCGGCTCGGCGGCCAGTACCGCGGCGATCGCGTCGTCCGACACCATGTCCGTCAGCCCGTCGGTGCAGAGCAGCAGCACGTCGCCCGGGTGCAGGTCGAGCTGGTGGACCTCCGCCCGCACGCCCGGCTGGGTGCCGCCGACGATGTTGGTCACCACGTGCCGCCACGGGTGGCGATCCTGTTCCGCCCGGGAAATCACCCCGGCCCGCGCCAGGTCGGCGACGATCGTGTGATCGACCGTCAACTGGCGGAGGGCGCGGGACGAGTACAGGTAGCACCGGCTGTCGCCGGCGTGGGCGACGAACAGCCGCCGGCCGGCGACGGGCGCGAGGGTGAGCGTCGTCCCCATCCCGTGCCACTCGGGGTGCCGGCCGACCTCCTCGACAGCCGGGCGTCGGCCTGGCGCAGCGCGTCCTGGAGCTCCTGAAGGGCCGACTGGCCGTCCCCCGAGGGCAGGGTGGCGAACCGGCGGAACGTGTTGAGCAGGAATTCTTCGACGGCGTCGGTGCCGAGCCGGCTGGCGACCTCGCCGGCCGCGCACCCGCCGACCCCGTCGGCGACCAGGAACACGTGCCCGCGGTGCCGGCTGTGGGCGGCGCCCGGCTGCGCGAGGTTGGTGTGGCGGACGAGCAGGCTGCGGGCGAGCTCGCCGACCACAAACACGTCCTCGTTGCTCCCCCGCACCCGGCCGGGGTCGCTGAGGCCGAAGCCGTGCAGCGCGAGCGGCGGTTGGGAGGGGCGGGGCGCGGGGGCGGTCACGGCGGGGTCTCCGGGTGCGCGGACGGGTCACGCCTTCGGCAGGACGTTCAGCGACCGCTTGGGCTTCTCGGCGGGCGTCTCGACGGGTGCGACCCAGCCGACGAACCGGGCGAACGTCGTCGTCTTCAGGAACGCCACCATCTGCTCGCGGACGCGGAGCATGTCGAAGTGGAGTGGGCAGTGCGGGCCGGTGCCGCAGTAGTCGGGGCCGAACGGGCAGCTCACGTTCTGGTCCACCCGCTCGAACAGGGCCACCACGTCGTGCAGCGTCACCTGCTCCGGCGGGCGGGCCAGCCAGTACCCGCCGCCGGGGCCGGGCGAACCGATGACGATGCCGGCCTGTGACAGGATCGTCAGCACTTTGGCGACCACCGGCTGCGGCAGGCGGCGGTTTTCGGCGATGTCGGCCGAGTTCAGCTTCACCCGCTTCGCCTTGTCGTGGACCTCGGCCAGCCGGCTGACGGCGGCGATGGCGGTCTGGGCGGTCTTGCCGTACGGCGTCATGGGGCACCCGCGGCCGGTGGGGTCGATTCCCGCGTGGCGGACATCTGGTTCGTGAACACCGCCACGGTCACCTTTAGCATGGCGGTGAGCAGCAGCAGGCCGAGCGCCCAGATGCCCGCCGTCACCTTCCACTCGGTCAGGCTCGGGGCGTACTCCACCACCTCATGCAGGGTGGACGGGATGAACCCCGGGATGATGAGCCCCATCCCCTTCTCGATCCAGATGCCGACGATTACCATCGTGCACGCCACCACCCGCGTCCAGCCGCGCTCCAGCGCCGCGGGGGTGAAGAACAGCCCGGTGCCGACCAGGTTCAGCGCGACGGCCGTCCAGATCCACGGCACCAGCCCGTGCTTGCCGTGGTCGCCGAAGAACAGGTAGCGGGCCGACGCCAGGTGCGACCCGCCGGCGTAGAAGAGGGTGAACAACTCCGACGCCAGCATGAGCAGGTTCACCACCGCCGCCACGCGGATGATCTGCACCAGCAGCCGGGCCGGGCCGGGGTTTATCGGCAGGTCGGTGCCGACCCGGATCACCCGCAGCACGAGCAGGATGAACGCCGGGCCGGACACGAACGCCGACGCCAGGAACCGCGGGGCGAGCAGGGCGGTGTTCCAGAACGGCCGCCCGCCGAGCCCGCAGTACAGGAACGCCGTCACCGTGTGGATGCTAATCGCCCAGACGATCGACAGCAGCACGAACGGCACGTACCATTTCGGGTTCGGCACCCGCCCGCGGAACCGGGTGTACAGCAGGTAGCCGACGACGTGCAGGTTGATGAGCAGGTACCCGTTCAGGACGATGATGTCCCACGTCAGCATCGACACCGGCCAGTTGAACTTGCCGATCCCGGGGATGAGGTGCCAGAACCGGTCCGGCCGGCCGAGGTCCACCACCACGCTGAGCGTGCTCATGACGATGGCCGCGATGGCCAGCACCTCGCCGACGATCACCACCTCGTGCATGTCGTGGTCGTGGTACAGGTACGCCGGGATGACCATCATCACCCCGCCGGCGGCGAGCCCGACGCAGAAGGTGAAGTTGGCGATGTACAGCCCCCAACTCACGTGGTCGGACATGTTGGTGCGGGTCATGCCGTCCCGCACCTGCACCGCCCAGGCGTTCGCCCCCACGAGCGCGACGGCGGTGAGCACCAGCATCCAGGCGTAGAACAGCCAGCCGCCGTCGGTCGCGACGTGCACCGACCGGCGGAGGAAGCGGAAGTAGGTGGTGGCCCCGGCGTACGTCATGGCGGCCCCGTCACTTGTCGAAGAAGTAGTAGAACCGCGGCCTCGTCCCGAGTTCTTCCTTCAGCACGAACACCCGCTTGTTCTCCAGCACCCAGCGGATCTCGCTGTCCGGGTCGAGCACGTTTCCGAACACGCGGGCGCCAGTCGGGCACGCCTCCAGGCACGCCGGCAGCCGCCCCTCGCGGGTGCGGTGCAGGCAGAACGTGCACTTCTCCATCACGCCCTGCGGGCGGACGCGGTTGCTCAGGTAACTCTGGTTCGGGTTGATTTCGTTCGCCGGCACCTGGGGCTTCTCCCAGTTGAACCGACGGGCGTGGTACGGGCACGCGGCCTCGCAGTACCGGCAGCCGATGCACCAGTTGTAATCCACCACCACGATGCCGTCGGCTTCCTTCCACGTCGCCTCGATCGGGCACGCCGACACGCACGGCGGGTTCTCGCACTGCTGGCACTGCACCGGCATGTAGTACTTGTCCTTCGCCGGCACCGGGTGCGCGTACGTGGCGTCCCCCTTCTCGAAGTCGATGCCGCCCTTCTGCATCTCGAACACCCGGATGTAGCTCTGGTTGCTCGGCCGGTCGTGGTTGTTCTCGACGTGGCACGCCTCGGCACACTTCCGGCAGCCGATGCAGATGCTCAGGTTCAGCGCGTAGGCGAACGACACGCCGGGGATCGGCTTGTGGTCCTTCACCGTGACCGGCCGGCCGGTCTCCTTCCGGGCCTCGTCGGTCAGCTTGTTGAGGATGCCCCGCAGCTGCTCCGGCGTGAGTTCGCGGTAGTGCTTCTGCAGGAACTCGTCGGTGTCCATCTCGCCGACCCACTCGAACCACGGCTTGATGGCCGCCGCCCACGCCGCCAGCCCGAGGGTGGCGGCCCCCGCCTTGACGGCGGTACGGCGGTCCACCTCGCCGAGCACCGGCAGCGCGAACGTCTTCGACTCACTCATGGCCGGCTCCGGTCTGGAAGCGGTCGTTCGGGCCGGGCGCGGGCGACACGGTCGGGTACCTCGGCGCGTGCGGGGCGTGGCAGTCCACGCAGCTGTTCCGGGTGCGGCCCCCCTTCGTGAGGTCCCAGTGCCCGGTCATGCCGCCGTGGGCGCCGTGCTGGTAGTCGCGGAACTGCGGCCCGTGGCACTGGGCGCACAGCGTCATCACAGCCGTGTACGGCACGCTCCTGCCGTCCGCGAGCCGCAGCGATGCGTACCCGTCGGCCGCGTTGTGGCACGACGCGCAGCTCAGGTTGCCGTGCTTCCCCACCAAGCCCTGATGGAACCTCGTCAGCGGCGTGCCGAGCCGCGCCTCGGCGTTCGACGGGTTCGACGCGTGGCAGGTGGCGCACGCGATGCTCACCGGTCGTCCCTTGTCGTCCACCGTGCCCGTCGGGATCGTGGGCGGCCCGTTCGGGGTGCGGATCACGACCGGGTGACGGGCCGCCTCGTCGGCGGGGGCGACGTCCTGAGGGGCCGCGTCGGGCGGGCGCCTGCACCCGGCCGAACACGCCGCGGCGAGCAGGGTGAGAGAACCGAACAGGCGGCGGGATCGGGTCACCGGGCTCGCCTCCGTGAGAGTGACGAAGCTACCTTAGCCGCGGCATTCGGAGAATTCAAGAACTAGAACTCTTTTATTCTTGAATTGTCCGCCGGCGCCGGTACTCTACCCGTGTCGACATCCGCGGAGGCTCCCCATGCACACCAGCGGGCTGGTCATCACCCTCGCCGACGAGCCGGCGCTGGCGGCCGCGGCGCTGCGGGAGCTGGCGGCGGGGCCGTTCCTCCTCGGCGAGTCGCGCGACCGGCATCAGGCGGCGGTTCTCGAAACGACGGGACCGAAGGCCGCCCACGACTGGCACGACTGGGCGACCGCCCTGCCCGGCGTGACGGGCGTCGAGGTGGTGTTCGTCCACTGGGACGAGACGGTGGAGGAGGTGGCCCATGCCGGTGCTTGAGGCGACGCGCCGACAGTTCATCCGCTCGGCGGCGATGGCCGCGGCGACCTCCGTCCTCGGCGGTCGGGCCGCGGCCGCCGACCCGCCGACACCCCCCGGCGGGCTCGGCCTCCCGGTGCTCCCGGGCGTGACGTGGGACAAGGCCCCGTGCCGGTTCTGCGGCACCGGCTGCCACGTTCAGGTCGGCGTGAAGGACGGCCGCGTCGTGGCCGTGAGCGGCGACCGCCTCGCAGAGGTGAACAAGGGCCTGCTGTGCGTGAAGGGGTATCACGTCGGGCACATCCTGTACGGCCCCGACCGCCTGACGCGGCCGATGCTCCGCAAGAACGGCAAGCTCGAGCCGATCACCTGGGACGAGGCGATCGAGGTCATCGCCAGGCGAATTCACGCCGCCCCGCAGAAGTTCGCCTTCTACGGCTCCGGCCAGTGGACCGTCCCCGAGGGGTACGCGGCGAACAAGTTCATCAAGGGCGGGCTAAGCAACAACCACATCGACCCGAACGCCCGCCTGTGCATGGCGTCGGCCGTCACCGGGTACATCAGCACCTACGGCGTGGACGAGCCTTACAACTGTTACGACGACCTCGACCACTGCGACGTGCTGGTTCTGTGGGGGAACAACTTCGCCGAGATGCACCCGGTGCTGTTCAGCCGGTTCATCGACCGCAAGCTGAAGGGCGACAAGATCACCCTCGTCGACCTGACGACCCGGCTCACCCGGACCAGCGAGCGGGCCGACCACGTCCTCGTGTTCCAGCCGCAGTCGGACCTGTCCATCGCCAACTGCATCGCCCAGCAGGTGATCGCCGCGAACGCGGTGGCGACCGACTTCGTCGAGCGGCACTGCTCGTTCCGCAAGCCGTGGAAGACGCCCGCCGACCCGCAGACGCTGATGGGCGAGCCGTGTTCGTTCGACGAGTACAAGCGGCTCGTGGCCGAGTACACGCCCGAGAACGTGTCGAAGACGAGCGGCCTGTCGGTGGAGCAGCTGCAACTGCTCGGCAAACTCTTCGCGGACAAGTCGAAGCGGATTTCGAGCCTGTGGTGCATGGGGATGAACCAGCACACGCAGGGCACGGCGATCAACAACCTCGTCCACGCGATTCACCTGCTGAGCGGGCACTGGGGCCGGCTCGGGGACGGGCCGCAGTCGCTCACGGGGCAGCCGTCGGCGTGCGGCACGGTCCGCGAGGTCGGCACGCTGTCGCACGCGCTGCCCGGCGACCTGCGTGTGGACAAACCCGACCAGGCGGCGAAGGCGGAGCAGCTGTGGAACCTGCCGGCGGGCCGCATCAACCCGAAGGTCGGCTACCACACCGTGCAGATGTGGGAGAAGTTCTGCACCGCCGCCGAGCAGGGCGGCGACATCGACACGCTCTGGGTGCAGGTGACGAACCCCGGCCAGAGCCTGCCGAACCTGCCGAAGCTGTTCGAGAAGAAGCCGGCGAACAAGTTCCTCATCGTCTCGGACGTGTACCCGACGGCGACGACCGACCTGGCCGACCTGGTGCTGCCGTCGGCCATGTGGGTGGAGAAGAACGGCGTGTTCGGCAACTCGGAGCGGCGGACGCAGCAGTGGTTCAAGATGGTGAACCCGCCGGGCGAGGCCCGCGACGACTGCTGGCAGACGATCGCCGTGGCCCGCAAGCTGTTCGACCTCGGCCACCCCGGCATGAAGGACAAGGACGGCAAGTTCCTGTTCCACACCACCGACGCCGCGGTCAAGGAGGTCGAGGTGTGGAAGTGGGAGAAGTATTACGGCACCGTGAACGTCGACGAGAAGCTCTACGAGGAGTACCGGCGGTTCACCACGATCAAGCACAAGGACGTGGCCCCGTACCCCGAGCTGGCGAAGGCCCGCGGGCTGCGGTGGCCGGTCGTGAAGCAGCCGGACGGCAGCTGGAAGGAGACGCGCTACCGCTTCCTGGAGGAGTACGACCCCTACGTGGCCCGGGGCAAAGGGGTGCAGTTCTACCACTCCGTGGCCGGTGACGACCGGGCGTTCATCTGGTTCCGCCCGTACGTGCCGCCGCCGGAGGTGCCGGATCGGGAGTACCCGCTGTGGCTGGACACCGGCCGCGTGCTCGAACACTGGCACACCGGCACGATGACCCGCCGGGTGCCGCAGTTGAAGCGGGCGATGCCGGCCGCCTACGTCGAGGTGAGCCGGGAGGACGCGACGGCCCTGGGGGTGCGAACCGGGGACAAGGTGCGGCTCGAAACCCGCCGCGGGGCGCTGGAACTGACCGCCTGGATCGACGGCCGCGGGCGCTGCCCGAAAGGGCACGTCTTCGTCCCGTTCTTCGACGACACGAAACTGATCAACCGGCTGACGCTGGAGGCCCACTGCCCGTTCAGCAAGGAGCCGGACTACAAGAAGTGTGCGGTGCGGCTGGTCAAGGTGCCGGGGTAACCCGGGAGGCGAACCGTGAGCGAAACCCCACCCCCGCCGGCCCACCCGCACAGCGCGGCCGACCTGCTGCCCCCGCGGCTGCAGCGGTTCGGCACGCTCGTGGCCGCGGTGGTCATCGGCCTCGCCCTGTTCGGCTTCCTGACCGGCATCCGCGAGCCGACCCGGCAGCCCCGCCCCGTTCTGCCGCCCCCCGCGGCGCCCGCCGCAGCGCCGGCGGCCGTCGCCTACTCCGAACTCCCCACCGCGGCGCTGCACCCCAACGCCGGCTGGGACCGCAGTCTATCGCAGCTGAAGTTCGACCGGCCTGACGTGTTCGCCCCCGTCGCCCGCACCGAGGCGATGCGGACGGCCGCGCTCGCCGACCGGGCGAAGAACCGTGCCTACGACGGCGCCCCGCCGACGATCCCGCACCCGGTGGAGGCGCTGTCCGCCGCGTCGTGCCTGGCGTGCCACGGCGAGGGGCTGAAGGTCGGCGACCGGGTGGCGTCGCGGATGAGCCACGCGGTGATGTCGAACTGCACGCAGTGCCACGTCGAGCAGGCGCCGGCGGGGCCGCTCGTCGGGCCGCGGGCGGGCGCCGAGACGACGTTCGTGGGCGTGTACCGGGCCGGCCCCGGCGAGCGGGCGTCGCCGGGCGCCCCGCCGACGATCCCGCACCACACCTGGCTGCGGGAGAACTGCGCGAGCTGTCACGGGCTGGTGACCCGCCCTGGCACGCGGACGACGCACCCGTGGCTGACCAACTGCACCCAGTGCCACGCCCCGTCCGCCGCGCTCGACCAGGTCGGATTCGCCGGAGGATCGAAATGACGCAGCCGACGTTCTCCGACGGGCCGCTGGTGCCGCTGATGGTTGAGGGGGCGATCGACGCGCCGACCCTGACCCGACTGTTCGCCGACCTCGAATCGGCCGCCAGCGTGATTGGCGTCCGCGAGAAAGGTGCCCCGACCGCGTACTCCGGGGCCGAATCACTGACGACTGGAACGGCGGTCTCGCGGATGTTGTCTGGAGCCGCCCGGGCGGTGCAGGTGCGGTATCGGTTCAGCGGTCACGAATGGGTGGACACCATCCTCGCGCTGCCCGGCGGTTTCCGCGTCGTCCGCTGTCGGTTCGACGCCACGGACTGACGGCGTTTCATGGAGAGGTAAGCAGCAAGCCGCCACCCCGCAGGCCGGGACCGCGTCACGAGGGCACGACCGGGAGAAGGACGGTTGGGTTCTGTACCCGGTTGTGTACCGGGCGGCTCATGCACGATGACCAGACGCCGCCAAAGGCCACGAAAACCAAGCCATTCCGAGCGAAGTGCCGGGAGTCGCCTCCGCATCTTTTCCCGATGCGTCGGACTCATTTTCCAATGCAGAAGCGGCTGAAGATGCGGTCCAGCAGGTCGGTCGTGTACACGGCGCCGACCATCTCGCCGAGCTGGCCGACGGCGTTCCGCACGGCCAGCGCCGCCAGTTCGGGCGGGTCGTCCAGCGCCAGGTGGCGGTGCGCCGCGGACAGGTCGGCGGCGCACGCATCCAGGTGGTGCCGGCAGCGACTCTGGCTCGGCGCCAGCGGCGGCCGCGCCAGCGCCGCCACGCGCTCCGCCAGCGCCGCCCGCAGCGCGGCCACGCCCCCCGGCGCCACCGCCGACGCGGACACGACGCCGGGCTCGGCGTCACCCCCCAGGTCCGACTTCGTCCGCACTCGGATCAGCTCGCCGCCTGCGGCGGTGCCGGCAAACGCGTCCCCCGGCTCGGCGCAGCGCAGCACCACGTCCGCGGCCGCCGCCGCGCCGGCGCCGAGCCGCTGGGCCTGCTCCTCGATGCCGTCCGCCGCACTCGCCGTACCCGCCGTGTCGATCAGCTCCACGTCCACGCCGTCGAGCGTCAGCCGGGCCGTGAGGTAGTCGCGCGTCGTGCCGGCTTCCGGACTCACGAGCGCCGCGGCGCCGCCGACGAGCGCGTTGAACAGGCTGCTCTTCCCGGCGTTCGGCGGCCCCACCAGCGCCGCGCGTACCGCCCGCCCGCTGACCGCCCGGCCGTCGAGCTGTCGCCGCAGGTTCGTCAGCCGGGCCAGCGCCGCGGTGATCCGCAGCAGCGCTTCCGGCTTGCCGACGAACTCGATGTCTTCGTCGGCGAAGTCGAGCGCGGCTTCGAGGTCGGCGAGCAGGTTCAACAGGTCGTCGCGGACGGCGTGGAGCGGCTGCGTCACGCCGCCGGCGAGTTGGGCCAGCGCCACGGTCAGGTCGGCGTCGGTGCCGGCGGCGACGACGGCGTGGACGGCCTCGGCCCGCGGCAGGTCGAGCTTCCCGGCCAGGAACGCCCGCAGCGTGAACTCGCCGGGCCGCGCCGGTCGCGCCCCGGCGGCGAGCAGGTCGGCGACGAGCCGCTCGACGAGCGGCGGCGAGCCGACGGTGTGCAGCTCGGCCACGTCCTGCCCGGTGTACGACCGCGGCCCGGCGAAGACGTACAGGTCCGCGGGCACTGGTGAGTGCACGCCGGACAGCGTGAGCCGGCCGGGGGCCAGGTGGCGCTCGGCGGCGGGGGCGTCCGGCGTGAAGACGCGCGCCACCACCGCCCGCGCCGCCGGCCCGCCGACGCGCACCACCGCCCGCGCCCCGGGGCCGGGGGCCGACGACACCGCGACGATGGTGTCGTCCGGGTGCGGGGCGGTGCTACCGGTGAGGCTCATAACACGCCGTAGAAGTAGAGAACGACGAACGCCGCCGGGAAGCCGAGGGCCAGCACGAAGGTGCCGACGAACAGCTTGTTCCGCCCGGTGTCGGACAGGCTCCCCTCGCCGAACGCCGCATTCAGGAACAGGTACACGGCGTAGAACCACAGCGGTGGGAACACCAGCCCGAACACCGCCCCCGGCACCAGCCGGCGGGCGTAGTCGTCGCGGGAGTCGGCGGGCGCGTCGGGAGGGTCCGGCTCGTCGGGCAGGGCGTCGTCCGTCTCGGGCTCGTCGCCCCGGTCCTCCCCCTCGACCGCTCCCGCGCCAAACCCCTCGCCGTCGTCGCCGAACTTGCGGCCGAGTTCGGCCACGGCGCGCTCGGCGTCGTCCTCGCGCACCTGCACCTTGATGCCGCCGACGGCCTGGCCGAGCAGCCAGTCCATGCTCACCACCTCGGCGTCGGTCACGACCGCGTCGATGCCGCCGGCCCGCAGCGCGTCGGCCGCCATCTGCGCCATCACCACCTGGTCGAACGTGGCGACCGTCACCAGCTTCGTGCCCATCGGCGGACCCCACTGGCGAACGGCGGGCGCCGGACCGCAACCCGAGCCGTCCCCGTTTCGCTACACCGACATGATACCCGCCCGGAGCCGCGCATGACCGCCGCCGACAGCTACGCCGAACTCGTCCGCCGGTCCAAGGAGCTCGGCGTCCTCAACTCCTGCGCCGCCGTGCTCGGGTGGGACCAGCAGACGTACATGCCCGCGAAGGGCGCCGGCCTCCGCGGCGAACAGATAGCCTTCCTCGCCGGGCTGGCCCACGGCAAGGCCACCGACCCGAAGGTCGGCGAGCTGCTGGCCGCGGTCGAAGGGAGCGACCTGGCGCGCGACCCGGAATCGGACGCCGCCGCGAACGTGCGCGAGCTGCGCCGGGGGTACGACCGCGCCACCAAGCTGCCGGCGTCGCTCGTCGAGGAGTTGGCCCGCGTCACCACCGCGGCGCAGCAGGCGTGGCAGCAGGCCCGCGCCGCCAACGACTTTGCGGCCTTCCGCCCGCTGCTCGAACAGGTTGTCGCGCTGAAGCGGCAGGAGGCGCAGGCCGTCGGCTACGCCGAGCACCCGTACAACGCGCTGCTCGACGAGTACGAGCCCGGGGCGACCGTGGCCGAGGTGCGCGAGGTGTTCGCCGGCCTCACCCGCAGCCTCGTGCCGCTCATCCAGGCCATCGGCGACAGCGGCAAGACGCCCGACCGCTCCGTGCTCGAGCGCGACTTCCCCGTCGAGCGGCAGAAGGTGTTCGCCGAAGCGGCCGCCGTCGCGTTCGGGTTCGACTTCGCCGCCGGCCGGCTCGACACCACGGCGCACCCGTTCTGCTCCGGCGTCGGCCCCGGCGACTGCCGGCTCACCACGCGGTACAACCCGCGGTTCTTCAGCGAGGCGTTTTTCGGCGTGCTGCACGAGACCGGCCACGGTCTGTACGAGCAGAACCTGCCGGCCGAGCACTTCGGCACGCCGGTCGGCGCCGCGTGCTCGCTCGGCATTCACGAGAGCCAGAGCCGGCTGTGGGAGAACCAGGTCGGCCGCGGCCGGCCGTTCTGGGACCACTTCTTCCCGCGCCTGCGGCAGACGTTCCCGGCCGCGCTCGGCGGCGTCGAGATCGAGCGGTTCTACTTCGCCGTCAACGAGGTCAAGCCGTCGCTGATCCGCGTCGAGGCGGACGAGGCGACGTACAACCTGCACGTCGCGCTGCGGTTCGAGCTGGAGCTCGGGCTCATCTCCGGCGACCTGGCCGTCGCCGACCTGCCGGGGGTGTGGAACGAGCGCTTTAAGGCGCTGCTGGGCCTCGACGTGCCCGACGACGCCCGCGGCTGCCTCCAGGACATCCACTGGAGCTTCGGCGGCATCGGCTATTTTCCGACCTATACCCTGGGCAACCTCTACGCCGCGCAGCTGATGGCAGCCGCCCGTCGGCAGCTGACCGGGCTCGACGACGACTTCCGCCGGGGCGAGTTCGGCCGCCTCAAGTCGTGGCTCGGCGAGAAGATCCACCGCCACGGCGGCCGCTACCGGGCCGGCGAGCTGTGCCGCCGGGCCACCGGCGAGTCGTTGTCGGCGGTGCCGTTCATGTCGTACCTCAAAGAAAAGTTCGGGCCGCTGTACGGCGTGTGCTAGAGTCCTCCTAACCGGTAAACCCGCACCGGCACCCCCTGCCGGCCGCCGTATGAGTTCACGCGAAATCGCCCCGCCCACGTCGCCCACCGGCATCACCGCCACCGTGTCGGCCCGCTCGGGCGACACGCGGGCGCTGGCGTACCTCCAGCGCGAGGTCACCGCCGAGCCGCCGCAGGAGACGCCGCCGCCGCCGCAGACCGGCGACACCGTCGGCACGTTCACGCTGCAGGACAAGCTCGGCGAGGGCGTGTCGTGCCACGTCTTCCGCGGCTGGGACGCCGCACGCAGCGCCCCCGTGGCGCTGAAGATCCTGAACTGGGCGAACGTGTTCGACCGGGCCGCGGCGATGAAGCAACTCCGCACGGAGGCGCTGACGCTGAGCCGGGTGAAGCACCCGCAGGTGGTGCGGTTCATGGACTTCGGGTTCGACCCGCGCTGGCCGTACCTCGTCACCGAGTTCTTCGAGGGCCGGCCGCTCGGCGAACTGCTGCGGGCCGGCGGCGCGCTGCCGGTCGGGTGGGCGCTGCACCTCGTGTCGCAGATGGCGGACGCCCTCGGGGCGGTCTGGCAGGCGGGCGTGGTCCACCGCGACGTGAAGCCGGACAACGTGCTGGTGGGGCCGAACGGGTCGTGCAAGCTGATCGACTTCGGGCTGGCGAAGGCGGACGCGCTGCAGGCCGGCCGGGCGGACGGCGTGCCGGAACTGGCCGGCACCGCGGCGTACCTGGCCCCGGAACAGGCGAAGGACGCCGCCACCGTGGACCACCGGGCGGACATCTATTCCCTGGGCGTGACGCTGTACGAGGCGCTGACGGGCCGGCTGCCGTTCGAGGGGAAGAACCGGGTGCAGGTGATCTTCCAGCACCTGAGCAGCGCGCCGGTGCCGCCGGCGCAGCGGGCGCCGGGGGTGCCGCCGCTGGCGTCGGACCTGTGCCTGTGGATGCTGTCGAAGGACCCGGCCGACCGCCCGCAGAACCACACCGAGCTGCGGCAGGCGTTCGACACCGTGATCGGCCGCTAACCGCCCGTCGCCCGACGGATCATCACCGGTTCCGCGCCGCCGGCACCTGGGTTTTCAGGCCGAAGGCCTGGCAGCCCTCAGCCCAGGGCAAGCGACGAAGTCGCGCCGCCCTGGGCTGAGGGCTGCCAGGCCTTCGGCCTGAAATCCGGCCTACCACCCCGCCGGCCACCCACCCGGGGGCGGGTCTAGCCGCTCGCGGAGGAAGGCCCAGTATTTCGGGTCTTCCTCCTCAAACATCTCCAGGCCGCCACCCATCAGAGCACCCGTGAGCCAGTTCGCGGCGCCGCGTTCGTCGCCGAGTTCGAGGTGGCACTGACCCAACCGCAGACAAACGAACGGGTTCTCCGGCCCGCTGCCGCTCCGCATCGCTTCCTGCATGGCCCGGCGACACGACTCGAAGGCGCCGAGATGGAAGTGACTGTCGGCGATCCCGCCCAGCAGTTGCGACGCCCGCTCCCACTCCGTCTTCGGGTCGGGGAGCAAGTCCCACGCGGCTTGAAACAGGGCCAACGCTTCCGAATCGTCCTCGGCGTCCGCGCGGTCTTCCGCCGCTTCGGAGAGCCGGGCAACCTCGACCTCGATGTCGTGCGGCAGCGGCTTCGCCATCGCCGGTGTCCTCCGCCGTCGCTACCGGTTCTCCCACACCAGTGTGAGCCGCGGGACGGGGCCGGGGAGGCGCAGCCGGACGTGCTTCACCGGGTCGCCCACGTCCACCGCCTCCGTCGAGTCCGGCTCGCCGCGGTTCACGTACGACGGGTACACCCGCAGGCCGTCCGCCCAGTGCAGGCTCAGGTCCACCACGCCCTCGCGGTCCGGCACCACGTTCGACAGCGTGACCCGCGTCGTCGTCGCCCCGTCCCACGTCGCCGACCCGCGCAGCACGAACGACCGCGGCCGCTTCAGCTCGAACAGCACCACCGGCCGGCCGGCCTCCGTCAGCCGCGCCACCACCGCCGCCGCCGGGTACTTCGACCACCGCTCGATCGCCGCCGGCGTCCGCCCCACCACCCAGCCGACGTTGTACCAGTGGCAGAAGCGGTCCAGCTCGGCGTCCGGGCGGGCCGCGAGCGGGCGGCCGGTCAGGCACCCGGCCTGCATCCGGCAGAAGCCCGACTCCACGCCGCACGCCGGGTCGAGCCCGCCGAGGTAGGCGCGGTCCGTGAGCACCGGCAGTAGCGCCGTCCAGTTCCACCCCGGCCGCGGCTCGTCGCCGTCGTCCCAGAGGATGCGCGCCTCCGGCGTCGTGTGCCGCTTCAGCGCCGCGACCAACTCGTCCTGCTCGCCCGACAGCCCGACCAGCAGCGGGCGGCCGTCCACCTGCGCCACGGCGGCCAGCGGGCGGGTCGGCCCGTCGGCCCAGCCGAGGAGCAGCACGCCGGCCACGGCCGCGAGCGTCAGCGGGCCGGCGAGTCGGAACCGGGCCAGCACCGCCCACACGGCGAACGACGCCGGCACCGCCAGCAGCCCGGCGGCGAGCGGGATCAGGCGGTCGGGCGTGTCCGGGGCGCACTGCGGCCACTCGGCCGACAGCCGCGCCAGCGCCACGGCGGCGGCCGCGGTGACGGCGACGAGCCCGGCGGCGCCGCGGTGCCCGGCCTTCCACAGCAGCACGAGCCCGGCCGCCGACAGCACCGCGACCGGCACGCCGAACGGCACCGAGTTCAGCAGCGCCGCGTAGTCCGACGGCTCGCCGGCGACGGCCTGCCACGTCGGGAACGCGGCCGGGTCGCCGGGGCTCGGCTCGCGGTGCCACCAGTACCGGACCCAGTCGGTGAGCCACCACGCGTTCGGGGCGACGCCCGCGGCCACGACGCCGAGCAGGCCGAGGTGCCACGCCAGCTCCTGCCGCGGCGCCACGGCCACGTAGAAGACCACGACCACCGGCAGCACCCCGACCCAGACGACCGGGTGCGCGTACCACCCGGCCACGGCCGTGACCGCCAGCACGAGCCACGAGTCCACGCCGAACCACTTCGCGTACCGGGCCAGCCAGCACACGAACACCACGACCGTGAGCCCGGCCAGGAGGTAGTCGATCTCGCCCTCGTCGATCAGGCGGTGGACCGGCCCCGTCGCCGAGATCACCACGCCGGCGGCCCCCGCGAGCACGGCGGCGCCGGCGGGGAGCCCCGCGCCGCGGGCGGCCAGCACGAACCCGAGCGGCACCAGCAGCAGCAGCGCGAACAGGCCGACCTTGTACGCGGCCGGCGAGTAGCCGCGGCCGGCGAGCCACAGCACCAGCTCGGCCGGGCGGCAGGCGCCGTCGAACACGGGCGTTTTGGCGTACCCGGCCTGGAAGTTGGGGTCGTAGACGGTGGTGGCGCCGCGGGCGCGGAACGCCTCGGCCCCGAGGGTGCCGTGGTACAGGTGGAGCGGGTGCCGGCCCGAGAGGACGGGCCGGTCGTCGAGCAGGTCGGCGAACGCGCGGTGCGGGCCGAACAGCCCCAGCAACAGGCCGGCCTGGGCGCACGCCACCGCCACCACGCCAAGCAGCCAGCGCGGGTGGTGACGGAACCCGTCGGTCGGCGTGTCGTCCATGACGGGCGGCATCCTAGCCGCACCCGGCCGGCGGCGGCAAGCCGGGATTGGCCGCGGGGAAAGCTACTCGTCCGCGGTGCGGAGGAACACGAGCGGCCGCGGCGGCTTCGCCCCGGTGAACTGCTCCAGCCGGCCGACCTCGACCAGTCGCCGCACCTTCACGATCTCGGCGGCGGGGTAGACGTACTCCGGCGGCATCACCACGAACCGCGGCCCCGGCTCGCGCAGCCACGCCGCCAGGTCGTGCCACTCCACCTTCGTGTCGAGCGGCCGGCCGAGGTGGAACGCCAGCAGGTGCGACTCGGCCCGGAACATGAGCACCGGTTCCGGCTGCGGCGCGGCGGCGCGGATGAACGCGGCGAACGCCCGCCTCCCCTCGCGCGCCTCCTCCGCCGGCTCCACGACCTGCGTCACCACGCCCCAGCCGACCGCGACGCCGGCCAGCACCAGCGCGAACGCCCACGTCGCCCGGCGGACGGTGCGCGGGTTCGACCGCGTGGCGAGCCACCGCTCGGCAGCGCAGCCGAGCACGACCGCGGCGCCGGGGTACAGCGGCAGGAGGTAGTCGGCCCGCTTGAACTTCGCCGCCGACAGGACCGCGAACATCGTGACGCACCACACCACGCCGAAGCGGAACAGCGGGTCGGTTCGCCAGCCGCCGGCGCGCACCGCCCACCACGTCAGGAGTGCGAGCGCGGGCGTCCACGGGAGGAAGTCGGCGGCGAGGCGCGGCAGGTAGTACCACACCGGGTGCGACGCCAGCGTCGGCGACGTGCCGGCGAACCGCTCGACGTTGTGGTGCCAGAAGAAGACGCGGACGAACTCGCCGTCGGTGGCGGCGTTCGCCCACAGGAACCACGGCGCGGCGAGCGCCAGCACGACGGCGACGCCGAGGAGCGCGGCGGGGACGGTGAGCCCACCGCCGCGCGGCTTCACCACGAGCCACGCGACCGCGGCGGGGCCGACCAGCGCGAGGGCGACGGGGCCCTTGAGCAACACGCCGACCGCGGCGGCGACGGCGGCGAGGAGAAAGGGGCCGAGGCGCGTCGAGCGCGTGCCGCGGTAGAAGGCCACCAGCGTCACCGCCACCGCGCACGTCAGCGGCACGTCGATGCGGGCCGTGCGCGAGATCGCGGTGAAGTGCCCGGCCGTGGCCAGCGTCAGCGCCGCGACCGCCGCCGCCACGGATCGGCCTTCGCGGCGCAGCCAGCCGTACACGAGCGCGACCGTGAACAGCCCCGCGAGCGCCGCCGGCAGCCGGGCGCAGGCCTCGTTCACCGTGCCGCCGTTGAGCCACCCCGCGGCGGCGACGAGCCAGTAGTAGCCCGGCGGCTTCTGCAGATCGACCTGCCCGTCGAACAGGACCGGCAGCCCCCACGCGCCGGTGTCGAGCATCCGCTGCGCGTTCTGGGCGGCGCGCGCCTCGTGACTGCTGAACAGCTCTCGGCTGCCGAGCCCGGCGGTGAACAGGGCGACGACGCCGGCAACGGCGACGACGGGAATCCAGGCGCGCCGACGAGCCCCGGCCGCAACGGGGTGGCTGCCGTGATCGACGATCTGCGTTCGGAGAACGGGCGCAGCCGCGGGCGCGCCCGGGCGGTCGCGGCGCGTCGAGGCACCGGGGGTGCTCACGCCGCCTCCCGCTTCGCCGGCGGCTCGGACGGCCTGGGCGGCGGCGGCTCGTCCTCGCCGCGCTGGCCGGGGTCGCACAGGCGGCGGTACAGCGGGCACGTCGCCAGCAGCTCGGCGTGCGGCCCCACGGCCACGATCTTGCCGGCGTCCATCACCACCACGCGGTCCGCGAGCTCCGCCGCGGCGTGCAGCCGGTGCGTGATCATGAGCACCGTCCGCCCCTTCACGAAGTCCTTCAGGGCGGCGTGAATCTCGGCCTCGCTCGTCGGGTCGATCTGGCTCGTGAACTCGTCCAGGATCAGCACGTCCGGGTCGCGCAGGATCGCCCGCGCCAGCGCGATCCGCTGCCGCTGCCCGCCGCTGATCTTCCCCGCCAGGTCGCCGATCATCGTCTGGTAGCCCGCCGGCAGCTCCTTCTCGATGAAGTCGTGGGCGTGCGCCTTCTTCGCCGCCGCGACCACCTCGGCCTCCGTCGCCCCCTTCTTGCCGTAGGCGATGTTGGCGAACACCGTGTCGTCGAACAGCTGCGTGTCCTGCGTCACCAGGCCGATGCGGCGGCGCAGGCTCCGCAGGTGCGCCTGCCGCACGTTCACGCCGTCCACGAAGACCGCCCCGTGGTCGGGGTCGTAGAACCGCGGCAGCAGGCCGAGCAGCGTCGTCTTGCCGCACCCGTTCGGGCCGACCAGCGCCACCGTCTCGCCGGCCTTCACCGTCAGGTCCACGAGGTCGAGCGTCGGCGCGTCCGAGCCGGGGTTGTAGCTGAAGCAGACGTGCCGGAACTCGATCCCCTTCTTCACCCGCCCGACCCGCGGCCCGGCCGGGTTCGCGCCCACGCTCGGCACGCGGTCGAACACCTCGAACACGCGGTTCGCCGCCGCCTCGCCGCTCTGGAGCTTCGTGTACACGCTCGACAGCTTCCGCACCGGGTCGGCGATGGCCGCCAGGAAGGCGTACAGCTGCAACAGCGTGGCGAACTCCAGCGGCTGGCCCGTCATCCGCATGCCGAAGATGTGCGTGTGCTTCGTCACCACCAGGTACGTGCCCGCGGCCAGCGCCAGGCCCACGGCCAGCACGCCGAGCAGCTCGATCAGCGGGTTGGCGAACGCGTCGATGTACACCACGCGCATCGCCTTGCGGTTGTACTCCTCGGTGGCCTTGTGGAACCGGCGGCGCTCGTGCGGCTCGCGGGTGAACGCCTTCACCGCGCGGGCGCCGTCCAGCACCTCCCGCAGCAGCTTGTACAGCACGCTCATCCGCTCCAGCACCTTCCGGGCGGCGCGGCGCATCGCCCGGCTGACGCGCATCAGCGTGACCATCACCAGCGGCACCACGACGCAGAACACGACGGTGAGCTGCCACGAGATGCTGCACGCCACGGCGAGGCAGCCGACGGCCTTGAGCGGCTCGGCGACCATGCGGCCGAACAGGATCTTCAGCCCCAGGCCGAGCTGCTCGGTGTCGTTCGTGAACCGGGCCATCAGGTCGGCCGTGCCGGCCGCGGTGATCTGGCGGATGTCCTGGTGGATGAGCCGGCGGAAGCAGCGGTTGCGGATGTCGAACAGCGTCCGGTTCATCACGCTGCCGACCAGCGACTCGTGGGCGAACTCGAACACGCCCTTCACCGCGACGCACCCGACGACCGCGCCCATGATGACCAGGAACGTGGCGAACCGGTCCTCCGGCAGGTGCGTGATGACGCGGTCGCGCAGCAGCCGGTAGCGGTACTCCCACGTGGCGAAGTACAGAAGCGTCTCCTCGACCTTGGCGATCTCGTGGCCGGCCTTGCGGATGGCCGTCTCGCGGTCGGCGCCCTCGGGCTGCGCCTCGGCGGCGCGGAGGTCGGCGCGGAGCTGCTCCAGCTTCGCCTGCCGGTCGGGGCGGTTCCGCTCCTTCACGCAGGTGTCGATCTCGTCGTCCACCCACTGCTGCAGGTTCTTGTCGGTGCTGAGGATCTTCAGGACCGGGTAGATGGCGGAGAGGTTGAGGCTCCACAGCGCCGCGACGACGAGGGCGCAGACGAACGACGCGAGCAGGCGGCGGCGGTACGGCCAGGCGTACTTCAGGGTGCGCAGGAAGTTCCGCATGGCCGCGGGTTATACCCGCGCGGCGGGAACGGGGGCAAGAGGGGAAAACGCGCCCGCCCGATGGGCCGACGGCGGCTACCCGGGCGCCCGGAACGCCACCTGGGCGCTCGTGGCCAGCGGCCAGCACTTGTACCGGCCCAGCGGCTCGAAGCCGGCCGCCCGCATCCGTTCCGTCAGCGCCGCGGTCGGCAGCGTCGGCCCGTCGTCGAGCACCGCCACCCCGCCGGGCGCCAGCACCCGCCGCACCTCCGCCACCAGCGGCCGCACCGTCTCCGGGTCGAGGTGGTGGCCGACCACGCCGCTGCTGTTCACCACGTCCACCGACGCCGCCCGCACCACCTCGCCCGCCGGGTCGCGGAGCGGCTCGGTGATCCCCTGACACACGAACCGCACCGTCACGCCCGGGGCGTACGCCCGCCGGGCGGCCACCTCCGCGAGCTGCGGCGCCAGCTCGTACCCGGTCACCTCCGAGCCCGCCGGGGCGCACGCGGCCAACACGCGCGTCGAGGTGCCGGTGCCGCAGCCGAGGTCGAGCGCGCGCCACGGGCGGGCGGGCACGCGGCCCTTTAGCGCCCGCGGGATGGTCCGCCAGTTGGCCCACGTCTGCCGGGCGTTCGACGCCTCGAACTCGTCCTCGGTCATGGCCGCGTAGGCGGCGGCGACGACGGCCCGGTCGGTGGACCGGTAGCGGACGCCGCGCCGGGCCAGGGCGCGCTCGGCGAGCCACTGCCGCCAGCAGATGAGGAGGATGTTGCCCGGCGGCTTCGTGGGGTCGGTCATGGGTCCGCCCGAATCCAGTCGGTTCGAGTCCGGCGTTGGTCGGTGCCGGGGTTTTCAGGCCGAAGGCCTGGCAGCCCTCGGCCCAGGGCGAGCCGCGAAGCGGCGCCGCCCTGGGTGTGAAGGGTTGGGATTTGCAGGCTGAAGGCCTGCGAGCCGGCTGGCAGGCCTTCAGCCTGCGGGGTGGTTGGATCCCCGTACCCAGGGCGGCGGCCCTTCGGGCCTTGTCCTGGGCTGAGGGCTCTCACCCCTTCCGGGTGAAAACCCGGGGGCGGGATCAGCCCGAAGTGCCGTCGTTCGGCGGCACCGGCCGCGGGTACACCCCCGACGCGGGCGCCGGCGCCGGCGGCGCCCCCCGGAAGTAGCGGGTCCAGCCCGCCATCACCGGCGGCGCGAAGGCGTACCAGCACACCAGGATCGGCACCGCCACCCGCGGCACCGCGATCACCACCAGAATGGCGAAGACCACCACCAGCAGGAGCTTCCGGTTCCGCCCGCGCCGCAGCAATTGCTTCAGCAGGTGGGCGTACCTCACCCGCGACACCATCAGCAGCGCCACGCCGAACGTCACCAGCGGCAGCAGCCGGGCCGCCCACAGGTCGGTCAGCGCCGCGGCCTCCGACGGCTCCGCGTCCGACGCGAGCTGCGGGCCGAACAGCGCGATCGGGAACGACGCCACCACCGCCGCCGCCGCCGGCGACGGCAGGCCCGTGAACCCCTTTGCCTTCTCCTCGGCGGCCAGCTCCGGCGGCGGCGGCGGCTCCACGTTGAACCGCGCCAGCCGCAGCACCGCCCCCACCACGTACAGCGCCGCCACCACGAACAGCAGCCGCGGCGGGATGCCGACGTGCTCGAACTTCGCCAGCGCCAGCATCACGAACGCCGGCGCCGCCCCGAAGCTGATCGCGTCGCAGAGGGAATCGAGCTCGGCGCCGAACTTACTCGTCTGCCCGGCCCAGCGGGCGGCGGCGCCGTCGAGGCCGTCGAACAGCATGCCGAGGAAGATGAGGCAGCCGGCGGTGAACAGCGCCGTCGCCGGCTCGTACCCGGCCCACCCCGACGCGAACGCGATGGCCCCGAAGCCGCACACGCCGTTGGCCAGCGTCAGCAGCGTCGGCAGCACGGCGAACGCTTTGGGCCTCGGCCGGCGTCCGCGCAGCTTCAGCTTCATGAGGGGTACTCCGCGAGCACCGACAGCCCCGCCTTCACCTTGTCGCCGAGCTTGGTGACGATCTTCAGCCCCGCCTCCCGCGGCATCACCAGCTCCGTGCGCGAGCCGAACTTGATCATGCCGAACCGCTCGCCGCGGCTCACGGCGTCGCCCGGCTTCAGCCAGCACACGATGCGGCGGGCGATGGCGCCGGTGATCTGGCGGATGACGTAGCGGCGGTACGGCGGGGCGTCCTCCTGCATCCGCACCGCGAGTTGCTCGTTCTCGCGCGCCGACTCGGGGCGGATCGCGTTCAGGAATTTGCCCATCTTGTAGCGCAGCCCGACCACTCGGCCGGCCACAGGGGCGCGGTTCAGGTGGCAGTTGAAGATCGACAGGAAGATGCCGATCTGCACCGCCGGGCCGCCGACGAACTCGTCGTACTCCAGCTCCTGGATGAGCACGACCTTGCCGTCGGCCGGGGAGATGACCAGGCCCGGGGCCGTCGGCACGGCGCGCTCGGGGTCGCGGAAGAACCACACGACGAGCACGCCGGCCACCCACAGCGCCGCGACGAGCAGCCAGCCGAGCGCCGGCAGCAGGCCGTCTCCGGCGGTGGAGAGCCACGCGGCCAGCGCCGCGGCGGGGCCGAACGTGAGGGCGGTGAAGACGAGCAACTCGGCGAGGCCGGCGCGGGCGAACGGGATGCGGTCGCGCCAGCGAAACGGGTCGTCCTGCGGCTCCCAGTGGTAGCCGGGCTGGTTGCGGTAGAACTTCAGGTCGCGCGGGTCGAGGACGGGGAACGGGCAGGGGTTCGTGTCGCCCTTGCGGAGCGCGGCCATGCGGCGGACGTAACCCGCGCGGAAGGTGCGGAGGTAGGCGCGGCGGAGGGCGCCCCAGGCGAGTTCGAGCCGCATCACGACGCCGCCGCCGGGCTGGATCGTCGTTAGCTTGGGGTCCATCGGCTCGGGCGGGAGCGGCGCGGCGGACGACATGCGGGTTCCGGGGAGTTCGGTCAGTCGGTGCGCGTGAACGGCAGGACGACCGCGGGCGGGAAGTTCCGCCACACCCGGCGCGGCGCGTCGGGCCGGAAGCCGGTGGCGTCGAACCGCCGCCACGCCTTCTGGGAGTAGGTGAATTGTACGAACCGGCGGCCCGGCCGGAGCGCCCCGGCGACCGACCCGAACACCCGCCGCGGCAGGTCGCCGGGCAGCACCAGCAGCGGCAGCCCGCTCACCACCGCGGCCACGTCGTGAGCCGTGCAGCCGAGGCCCGCCAGGTGCGCGTCCAGCCGCGAGGCGCAGCCGTTCACGACGGTGGCGCCCGGCACGGCGGTGCGGAGGTGGCCGGCGAAGCGCTCGTTCAGCTCGACGGCGACGACGCGTGCCGAGGGGAATCGGCGCACGAGCTCCCGCGTGAACACGCCGGTGCCCGGCCCGAGTTCGAGGATCACCTGCCCGGGGGCGACGGGGCCGACGGCGTCGGCCATGGCGCGGGCGAGGACGGGGCCGCTCGGCCCGATGGCGCCGGTGACCCGCCAGCGGCGAACGATCTCGCCGTAGAACATCAGCGTTTCGCGCATCGGCCGGGCTCTCCGGGGGCAGGTAGTAGTCTTATCGCGCCGGGGCCGCCGGGCGAGGGCGCATCCTGGGGCCGCCAACCGCGGCTACCGGGCAACCGTAGCACGCGTCGGTGACGGGGTGGCACCGGGCGGGTCGCCTGTTTCAAACTTGCCAGGAGCGCCGCCGCCGCCCTGACGCCCGCCGCCGATAAGCTACCGGCGACGCCCCCGACCCCGCGGACGCCCCCATGCCCGTCCCCTGCCCGTGCTGCAAAGCCGCCAACGACGCCGGCCCCGCCTGCCGCCGCTGCAAGGCCGACCTCGCGCTCCTGTTCGCCGCCGACGCCGACGCCGCGCGCCTCCTCGCCGCGGCGCGGGCCGCCCTCGCCGCCGGCCGCGTCGCCGAGTCGGAAGCGCTCGCGCGGCAGTCCGCGTCGGTCCGCCGCACGCCCGACGCGCTGCGCGTGG
This sequence comes from Gemmataceae bacterium, assembly GCA_046350095.1. Lineage (GTDB taxonomy): Bacteria > Planctomycetota > Planctomycetia > Gemmatales > Gemmataceae > Urbifossiella. The sequence goes on along the minus strand of JAXMBA010000002.1, from coordinate 1,549,459 downwards.
CAGCCTGCGCGCGACTGTTGGCCGGCCGGTTCGCCGACGCCCTCGCCGCGTATCATGGACTGGCGGAGGGGTGACATGACCGACGCCGTCCTGATCGTCGACGACGAGGAGCCCGTCCGCCGCACCTTCGAGGAGTGGCTCAAGGGGAGCGGCCTCGGCGTCCGCGTGCTCGCCGCCGCCGACGCCGAGGCGGCGCTCACCATCGCCAACCAGACGCCCATCGACTTGGCCGTCCTCGACTGGAACCTCGGCTCCGGCTCCGACGGCCTCCGCCTCCTCGAAGACCTCGTCGTCTTCCAGCCCGAGATCGTGGCGATCATGGTCACCGGCTTCGCCCACCAGGCGACGCCGCTCGACGCGCTGCGCATGGGCGTCCGCGACTACCTCGACAAGAGCACCGACCTGACCCGCGAGGCGTTCGTCGCGGCCGTGGGCCGGCAGCTCGACCGCATCCGCCCGGCGAAGCGGCAGCGCGAGGTGAACCGCACCCTCGCCGCGTTCCGCGAGGCGGTCGAGAAGGTGCTGCCGATCGTGCGGTCGGCCGCGGCCCTCAACGACCCGGTGCCGCTGCCGACGGCGGTGAAGTCGCTGCTCAAGTTCGCCGGCCGGGCCGTCGGCGCCGCGGACGGCGCGCTCGTGATCCGCCACCACTCCCCGGACGGCACCGACGTGACGGTCGCCTACGGGCCGGACGGGCAGTTCCTCTCGACCGGCGACGTGCCGTTCAACCGGTCGCTCGCCGCGTCGGTCGTGAGCCGGACGGAGCCCGCGGTGTTGAACGACTTCTCCGGCGGCTCGGCCGGCGTGCTCGACCTGTTCCCGTTCGAGCACGGCCGCGCCGCCGTGCTGGCGGCGCCGCTGGCCGTCGGCGGCAGCACGCTCGTGGCGCTGGAGCTGTTCGACAAGCCCGGCGGCTTCACCGACGACGACCGCCGGCTGGTCGCCGCGGCCGCGGAGGTGGGGGCGGACCTGCTGCGGCAGGCGGTGGCGGAGCGGCAGACGCACCGGCTCCTGTTCGACGCGGTCGAGGCGGCGCTGCGGGCGAGTTCGGGCGTGGAAGCGGCGATGTCGGCTGTGGGGCTGCCGGGGCCGCCGCCGGACGCGGTGATGGCGCGGCTGCGCGAGGGGCTCGACGCCGACGCCAACGCGGTGGTGGACGCCGACACGGCGCTGGGGCTGGTCGAGGCGGTGCGGGCGCTGGCGGTGCGGCACGGCCCCGCCGCGGTGGCGCACTGCACGCGCCAGGTCGAGGAGCTACGCAAGCTGCTGGACGGGATCACGGGGCTGGGGTGAAGAACAAAGGCATTTTTTGACAGGATAACAGGATGAAGCAGGATGGAAGACAAAGACAGAATTTAAATTGATATTTTGTCTTTGTCTTCCATCCTGCTTCATCCTGTTATCCTGTCAAAAAATGCCTTCCTGTTTCACGCCGGTTGCTTCTCGGGGTGCAGGTACACGAAACTCTTGCCCAACCTCCCCCCATAATTCCCCGCCGAGATCGTCAGCAGCCCCGGCGTGTCCCGCGCCGCGGCGATCGCCGCCTGCGTCGCGGCGGCGATCGTCGCCAGGTCGCGGCCGTTGATGATGATCTCCTGCACGCTCGCCACGCCGGCCGGCAGCTTGCTCGCCTCGCCCATCGAGTCCCGCAGCGTCGGGCAGTACTCGGCGTAGGTGCTGGCGATGGCGAACTTGTACTTGCTGCCCGCCTTCGACCCGCTGCTCGCCACGCCGCCGGGGAACGGCAGGATCACCCCCGGGGTCTGCGCCGCTGCGGCCGCCGCGCGGGTGGCGCCTTCCAGCGCCCCGTCGGCGGTGGCGCCGAAGAACCACAGGTTGCCGCCCATCAGCCCCTCGGCCCAGCCGCAGCGGCGCTCGATCACGAACTCGCCGCTGAGGATCGGCACCACCCAGCAGCGCCGCCCGAACCGCTCCGCCGCGTACTGGTGGCCGTCGCCGAAGTACGACACCTTCCGCCCCAGCGGGAACCACTTCTCCTCGGCCGGCAGCACGTTGAACGCCGCCGTCGTCGGGCACGTCAGCACGTTCTGGCACACCCGCACGAGCACCGATCGCTCCAGCTTCGCCTCGCGGTCCTTCCAGAACCGCGGCACGTGGAACTGCACGATCGCGCCGGGCCGGCCGTCGGGCGTTTCGCTCGCGTCCACATAGCGATCCAACCCCGCTTCGCAGTCGCAGAGGATGGCCGAGCTGGCGTTGCCGGTGGCGGCGTTGATGGCGTGGTCGAGCCAGGTGCGGTCGCGGGCCGTCACGAGCACGGAGGCGTAGATGCTGCGGAAGGCCTCGGCATACGTGTCGTCGATCGTCGCCGGCATGTCGGGCTCCCGGGGGGCAGCGGTGATTGTCCGCATTCCCGGCCCACGGTCAAGCCAACCACATTGTGTGTCTCCGCACCCCCCGGGGGGTCAGGGCACGAAATGAGTCGATGCCACAAAAGAGCGTTGGGGTTTCGCTGCCAGATGCGCGATGACTGCGCACTTTCGCGGGCAGTTTGCCGTCATATTGGGCAATTCGCCGTGAATCGGTATCCTGTCACGTCCCGCGGGCGATTTTTCTGACCGCCAGAAGTCGTTCCGTGATGACACTTTAGGCGTTGACGAATGCCGCTCCGGGTTCCGCGCCGCGGCCGTGGCACGCACCCTGCTTTATCTTCAGGCGGCGAGAGCCTGACACCGCACGGTTGGTCGACTGAGGGGAGAGGCAGTCGGCCAACCGTGCGGATCGTCGTTTCTGTCTCGTCACAATCCCTTGCCGACAAACGGGTTCGTCCGCTTCTCGTGCCCCACGGTCGTCACCGGACCGTGACCCGGGTACACCACCGTGCCGTCCGGCAGCGGCCACAGCACCCGTTCGATGTGGTGCTTCAGCGTCTCGAAGCTGCCGCCGGGGAAATCGACCCGCCCGATGCTGCCGCGGAACAGCACGTCGCCGCCCAGGACCGTCGGCGGGTTCGTCTCGCGGAGCACGTAGACGACGTGCCCCGGCGAGTGGCCCGGCACGTCGAACACCTCCAGCTCGATGCCCGCGACCGTGACCCGCTCGCCGTCGGCCACCAGGCGGTCGGCCGGGGGGCTGGTGACCGGCATGCCGTACGGGCCGCTCAGGTTCAGGTCCGCGTCCGTCAGCATGGGGGCGTCGCCGGAGCCGATCAGGATGGGGGCGGCGGGGAAGGCCTGCTTCAGGAAGGCGTTGCCGGCGATGTGGTCGACGTGGCCGTGGGTGCAGACGATGGCCGCGAGCGTGAGGCTCCGCTCGGCGAGGGCGTCGTGGATGAGGTCGGGCTCGAACCCGGGGTCGATGACGAACCCCTCCGTGCCGCCGTCGCGCCACACGACGTAGGAGTTCTCGGCGAACGGCTGCGACTCGACGGTGAGAATCTGGATCGGCACGGCGGCCCCACCCGGCACGGGTACGGTTCGTCTCCCGCCGTTACTGTACGGGGATCCCGCCGGATACGCCGCACCCCCCGACCGCCGGCCGTCCCGGGTCGGGGGCGAGCCCCGACCCGGAACGGACCTCAGTTACCCGATCCGGTCCCGCAGTCGGTCGATCACCTGCCCGATGCGGTCGACGAGCCGGTCGACGAGCCGCTGCAACTGCTCGACCACCCGGTCGATCGCGCTGCCGCTGCCGCTCCCGCCGTCCGAGTCGTCGTCGTCGTCCTCACCGCCGCTCCCGCCGTCCGAGTCGTCGTCGTCACTGCTGCCGTCCCGGAACGTCTCGGCGTTGGTCACCTCCACGTCCAGGTTCTTCACGGCCTCGGCGTCGTCGAGCCCGACGACGGTGTCCGTTCCGCCTTTCAGGTCGGCGGTCACGGTCGCGGTCGCCCCGTTCCCGACCTCAAACCCGGACAGGACCAGCCGGTCGTCCCCAGCACCCGTGTCGACGTCGACCGCCAGCTCCCCGTCCCGGCCGACCTCGATGCTCCCCAGGCGGACCACGTCGGCCCCGCCGTTCGTCTCGACGTCGACCGTCAGCGACGCGTCGCGGCCGACCTCGATGTCCCCGAGCACGAACCGGTCGGCCCCCGCCCCGAGCTCGCCGTTGATCGTGGCGGTGGCCCCCTTGCCGACCTCGCCGAGGTCGACCCGGAACACGTCATCCCCGGCCCCGGTGTCGGCGGTGATCGTCAGCTCGGCGTCCCGGCCGACCTCGTCCGCGTTCACCACCACCCGGTCGTCCCCGTCGCCGGCCGTCACGTCGATCGTCAGCTCCTCGTCGCGGCCGACCTCGCCCAGGTTCACCACCAGGCGGTTGTCCCCGTCCCCGAGGTCGGCCGTGATCGCCGTGAGCGCCTCGCCCTCCTCGAGCGTCTCGGTGGTGGTCTCGCCGCCGGCCTCGACGGTGATTTCGTCGCCGTCGATGGTGACCACCGCGCGGTCGTCCGTCTCGTCGCCGGTCAGCGTCAGAACGCCGCCGGTGAGGTCGACGGTGACCGCCGGGACGATGCGGTTGACCAGTTCCTCCAGGCGTGGGTGAAAGCCGCCAGCCACCAGCTTGTTCCGATCCATCTGCGGTTCCTCCGTGGGAGTGTGGAACGACCGCCGACACCCGGGGGCTCGGACAGTCAGCCCCGGCCCGGCTTCGAGTCGGGCGGGGACGGGGGTGGGTACGTCACGAGGTGGGCCGGCGAAGCCGGGGGCTCGCCGGGACTCGGCCGCGCGTACCAACTGGGCGGGGGCGTGTGGACGATTGCAGCGGCAGTGCCATACCGCCGCGGGTTCGCCGCCGGGCGCGCCGGAAACACCGACAGCCTGTTCAGCCGCCGGCCAGTGCGGAGAACTCGACCTGCCGGAATCGCGGAAAGGCCGCGGATTGGTGCGAGAATTCTCCGCTCACTCGTGGAACGGCTGTAACCGCGTCGACGGATTCTGACTCTCATCGCGGCGCGAAAGTCGGGTTCTGGCCCGCCGGGCCGACCCGCCGCGCAGCGCCAGAATGTCGGAAGGCACCGCGATTCGCGGCGTGGCGCTCCGGCTTCCACTGGTTTGACTTCATTCTGGCCCGCGGGTAGGCTAAACGGTGGCCCTCCACCCACCGCCCGCGCCCGCGGAGCCCGTCGCGATGCCCGCCCGCCCCTGCCCCGGCCCCAGCCGCCGGGACGCGCTCAAGTTCGGCTCCGTCGCCCTCGCGTCCGCCGCCCACGGCCTCACCGCCCACGGCAGCCCGGACGACCACACCACCAACGACCCGGCCGTGATCTTCGTGTGGCTCCCCGGCGGGCCGCCGCACCAGGACACGTTCGACATGAAGCCGGACGCGCCCGAGGAGTACCGCGGCGCCTACCGGCCCGTCCGCACGAACGTCCCCGGCATCGACGTCTGCGAGCACCTGCCGCGGCTCGCCACGATGGCCGACAAGTACGCCCTCATCCGCTCCGTAAGCCACCGCTTCGCCGACCACGGCGGCGGCCACAAGCGCTTCCTCACCGGCCGCGACCCGGCGCAGCCGGTCGGCTTCGTGAACGACACGCCGATGGTCGGGTCCATGGCCGCGGAGGTGCTGAAGCACCGGCACGCCGCGGTGCCGAACTACGTCTGCGGCGTGGACGGCGGCCGGCAGCAGATCGACACGTTCAGCTTCGGCTCGGCGTACCTCGGCCCGCAGAGCCACCCGTTCACCTTCCACGGCGACCCGTCCGACCCGAAGTTCGACATCCAGGGGCTGAGCGCGCGGCCCGAGCAGTCGGCGCGGCTGGCCGAGCGCGTGGGCGTGCTCGGCGCCCTCGACCGCCCCCTGCGCGGGTCCGACATCACCGGCGCCGCCGGCGCGGTGGACAACCACCGCGGCCGGGCGCTCGAGCTGGTGACGACCGACACGGCGCGGAACGCCTTCGACCTCCGCCGCGAGGACGCCCGCACCCGCGACCGCTACGGCATGCACCGCTACGGCCAGCGGGCGCTGCTGGCCCGGCGGCTGGTCGAGCACGGGGCCAGCTGGGTGACGATGGTGATGGAGAACGCCACCCCGTTCGGCGGCGAGATGAAGAAGAACCACACCTACAACTGGGACTCGCACGCGGTCAACTGCCACATCTTCGACGACACCAGGTACAAGCTCGGCTTCCTGGACCAGGCGATCGCGGCGCTGATCGACGACCTGTACCTGCGCGGGCTGAACCGCCGGGTGCTGCTGGTGGTGACGGGCGAGTTCGGGCGGACGCCGAAGGTGGAGTACACGGTGGGCTCGCAGACGGGCGTGACGCAGCCGGGCCGCGACCACTGGCCGAACGCGATGAGCATCCTCGTCAGTGGCGCGTGCAAGACGGGGCAGGTGGTGGGGAGCACGACGGCGCGGGCGGAGGTGCCGAAGGACCGGCCGCTGTCGCCGAACGACCTGTGGGCGACGGTGTTCCGGCACCTGAACATCGACCCCAACCGGACGAGCTTCCCCGACGGCAGCGGCCGGCCGATGCCGATGCTCCCGCACGGCGACGTGATCGGGGAGCTGGTGTAGGGCCGGGCGGTCGGCGGTCGCGGCGGGCGGGGGTGGATGGGAATCGAACCCACCAGGGGCGTTGTTCACACCCCTCACCGGTTTTGAAGACCGGGACCGGCACCAGCCGAGTAAACACCCCCCTACCCGTCCGCGGCATTGTAAGGCCCGTGGGACCGCGGGGAAGACGGGCCGTCGTCGCGATCGGGGCCGGCGGAGTTAGACCCGCACGGCCAGCAGGTCGCGGACCTCGCGCAACAGGTCCTCGCGGCTGAACGCCCCCTTCTGGAGCACCCGCCGGCCCGCCCCGCTGAGCATCAGCGACCCGTTCAGGAACCCCCGGTCCTCCGGGGTCAAGTCCTTGGCCGTCACCACCATCACCGGGATCGACCGCCAGTCCGGGTGCCGCTGCAACTCCGTCAGGAACTCGAACCCGTCCATCTCCGGCATCATCAGGTCGAGGACGATCAGCCCCGGCTTCGCCCGCCCCACGCACCCCAGCGCCTCCCGCCCGTTGCCCGCCTCGGCCACCGCCCAGCCGTCGCTCTCCAGCATCCGCCGCACGATCTCCCGCGTCGGGCCGTCGTCCTCGACCATCAGCGCCAGCCCCCGCCGGGCCGGCGCGTGCCGGCGGACGGTCGCCAGCAGCCGGCCCGGGTCGACCGGCTTGAACAGGTAGTCGGCCGCGCCGAGGGCGTGCCCCAGGCTCCGGTCCTCCACGATCGTCAGCATGATCACCGGGATCCCGGCCAGCTCCGGGTCGGCCTTCAGCGCGGCCAGGACCGACCACCCGTCCACCTCCGGCATCATCACGTCGAGGGTGACGGCCGCGGGCCGGACCTCGCGGCACACGCGGACGGCGTCGGCCCCGTTCGGCACCGCCACCACCCGGTACCCCTCGCCGGTCAGGTACCGCGTCAGGATGTCGAGCACGGCCGGGTCGTCGTCCACCGCCACCACCGTGTTCCCGACCCCCGGCCGGGGCAGGGCGGCGGCCGCGACCGGCGCGGCCGTGAGCGCCGGGGCGGCCGCCGGGCGGGCCGGGAGCTCCAGGGTGAACTCCGTCCCCCGCCCCGGCTCGCTCGCCACCCGCACGTCCCCGCCCATCATCCGGGCCAGCTTGCGGGTGATGGTCAGCCCCAGGCCGGTCCCGCCGTACTTCCGCGTCGTCGAGAGGTCGGCCTGGACGAACGGCTGGAAGATCCGGCCGAGCTGCTCGGGCGTCATGCCGATGCCGGTGTCGCGGACGCGGAACACCACCCACCCGGCCCCGCCCCGCTCCTCCCGGGCGACCTCCAGCCGCACCTCCCCGCGGTCGGTGAACTTGCCGGCGTTGCCGAGCAGGTTGTACAGGCACTGGCGGACCCGCGTCGGGTCGGCCGTGAGCTCGCCGGCGCCGGCCGGGCAGTCCACCACGAACGTGTTCCCGTTCTTCTCGACCAGCGGGCGGATGGTGGTGGCCGCGGTGGCGACCAGGGCCGAAACGTCCACCGCCTCCGGGGCCAGGGTGACCCGCCCGGCCTCGATCTTGGACAGGTCGAGGATGTCGTTGATGAGGGTGAGCAGGTGCTTCCCGGCGGCGTGAATCTTCCCCAGGTCCGGCAGGTACTCGGCGCGGCCGTCGTCGCCGGCCGCGTCGGCCAGCAGCTCGCTGTACCCGATCACCGCGTTGAGCGGGGTGCGCAGCTCGTGGCTCATGTTCGCCAGGAACTGGCTCTTGGCCCGGTTGGAGGCGTCGGCGGCGTCCCGGGCGGCGCGGAGCTCGTCGAGGACGCGGCACCGCTCGGCCTCGGCCCGGTCCAGCTGCCGGGCGATGCCGCGGGCGAACCGGACCACGATCGCGCCGACCACCGCGGCGGTGAGCAGGGTCCAGACGGCGCCGACCAGGGCCTGGTACTCCTTCGGCACCAGGGCCTTGTCGGCGATCACCCCCTTCGACCCGTAGGTGAGGTTGTGGAGGGCGCTGGCGACCAGCAGGGCGGCCAGGGTGACCGGGAGGAACGCCCGCAGCAGCCGCGCCTCGGTGGACGTGGCGCCGACCACCCGCCGCAGCGGCCACCGGTCGGGCCCGGCCGCCGCCATCAGGGCCGAGCCCAGGAACACCCAGACCAGCCCGGTCTGGACGGAGATGAACACCGCGGACCGGTAGACCAGCTCGGCCCCGAGGGCGTAGTCCACGAGCAGCAGGGCGTTGACCGTGGCGACCACCGCGGCCAGCGCCGCCGCGGCGGCCCGGGTTCGGGGGTGAGCCCACGACAGGAGGGCCAGGGCGACGCCGGCCAGGGCGAAGTTGGCGGCGGTGATCGGGGACATCACCGCGTCGCCGGGCCCGGCCGCGCCGACCCGCCAGAGGGCGTCGAGGAGGCGGTAGTCGGTCGTCTCGTGGTCGGCCCGCCCGGCCAGGTGCTCGGCGACGCGGACCGCCCCCCAGCCGACCGCGAGGGCGGCCGCCGCGGCCGCGGCCGCCCCCGCCCGCGGGCAGGTCGGGCGCTCGACCCGGGCGAGGACGGCGGCCCCGATCAGGACGAACCCCAGGCTGACGCTCGGGGCCAGGGTGTAGTAGGAGTCGCGCTCGCCGAGCGGCCCGAGGGCGAACCACCAGCCGACCAGGCAGGTCAGCCCGACGGCCGCCCCGACGGCGACGCCCACCCGCACGATCCGCCGGCAGGCGCGGGCGGGGTCGGGTCGTTCGACCGCGGGGAACCCGGTCGGTGCCGGCTCGCACGCCCGCGGGCCGGCCTCGTCAGCCTCGCTCATGGCAGGACCTCCACGTCAGCCGGCGGCCACCCGGTACACCGGCATCGACCCCTTCCCCTTCACCTCCACCATCCCGTGCGGCTCCCCGTCGCACGCCCCGGCGGCGTGGGCCCAGGCGTCGCCGCTGAGGGTGACGTGGCCGGGGAGCCCGTGGCTCTCCATCCGCGCGGCCGTGTTGACCGTGTCGCCCCACAGGTCGAACAGGTACTTTTGCCGGCCGATCACCCCGGCCACCACCGGCCCCCAGTGGACCCCGACCCGCAGGTCCCACCCCACCCCCAGCGCCCGCGTGGCGGCGATCATGTCCCGCCCGCACCGGACGGCGTGCCGCACCGGGTGGTCGTCGGTCCGGCGGAGCAGCCCGGCCGCGACCATCATGCAGTCGCCGACCGTCTTCACCTTCTCCGCCTGGTGCCGACGGGCCGCCTCCTCCCACCCCTCGATCAGCCGCTGGAGGAGCTCGACCACCCGCTCCGGCGGGTTGCGGTCGCAGAACGGGGTGAAGTTGACGACGTCGGCGAACAGCACGGCCACCCCGTTGAACCGGCGCGGGCGGACCGTGCCGGTCTCCTTCAACTCCCCGACCACCTCCGGCGGCAGGATGCCGTGGAGCAACTCGTCGGCGCGCCGCCGCTCCCGGTCGAGCTCGCGGACGTACACCGCCTCGCGGTCGCGCAGCCGCTTCTTCTCCAGGCACGCCCCGACCCGGGCGCGGAGCAGAACGGGGTCGCACGGCTTGGGGAGGTAGTCCTCGGCGCCCATCTCGATGCACCCGGCGGCGCCGCCCACGTCGGACAGGGCGGTCACCATGATGACCGGGATGTGGGCCAGGCGGGCGTCGGCCTTCAGCCGCCGCAGGGCCTCGACCCCGTTCACCCCGGGCATGACGACGTCGAGCAGGACGACGTCCGGGAACCAGCACCGGGCCTGGTCGACGGCGGCCGCCCCGTCCGCGGCCTCCGCGACCTGGTGCCCGTCCAGTTCCAGCCGGCGGCGCAGGATGTCCCGGTTGGCCTCGTTGTCGTCCACCACCAGGACGCGGCCGCGGCGGAGCAGGTCGCAGGTGTGCGGGCGGGCCGCGGCGTCCGCGGCCCGGGCGTCCGCGGTCGCCCGGTTCAGCTGGTCGAGGACGCCCGCCGCCAGCCGCCGCAGTTCCCGCAGGTCGCCGACGAACCCCTCCAGCAGGTACTCGGCCGCGTCCTCCAGCCACAACTCGGCGTACCCGAGGACGTGGTTGAGCGGCGTCCGCAGCTCGTGCCGGACCTCGCGGGGGAGCGGCGCCGGGGCCGTCGGGGCGAGCGCGTCCTCCAGCCCGTCCACCAGCCGGGCGGCGGCCGCGACCACCTTCCGCAGGTCGGCGGCGAACTCGTCCGGCCCGCGCGGTTCGGCGTCGGCGAGCATCCGGGCGGCCAGGTCGCGGGCGGCGACGGCCGGGGCGAGCAGCGCCTCGGCGGTGCGGGCCTGCCAGTCCGGGGCGGCGGCCGGTAAGGCGGCGGCGGTCATCCGTTCCCTCCGTGGCCGATCAGGGTGCGTATCTTGTCGAGGAGGCGGGGGAGGTCGACGGGCTTGGTGTCGTAGTCGTCGCACCCGGCGGCGAGGGCCTTCTCCCGGTCGCCGGTCATGGCGTCGGCCGTGAGCGCGATGACCGGCGTGGGTCGGGTGTCGGGCTCGGCCTTGAGCCGACGGGTGACCTCCCACCCGTCCATCACCGGCAGGTGCATGTCCATCAGGATCAGGTCCGGCCGCTCCGCCCGGGCCGCCCGGTAGCCGTCCTCCCCGTCCACGGCGCAGACCACCCGGAACCCCTGCCGCTCGAGCCGGCGGGAAAGCATGTCGCGGTTGAGCTCGTTGTCCTCGACGAGTAGCAGCGTGAACATGGCCGGCTCCGCGGCGGGGTAGGACTCCGGGTGACCGACGGAAACGTACGCGGCGGGCGGCCGGTCCGGGTCCGGTCCCCTACACGAAAGAACGAGCGCCGGGGGGGTGACCGGACACGGATTATCCGGATTGTGCGGCCTGGGGCGGGCGTTCCCGGGCTTGGTTCCACCCAATCAAGCGGAAGTGACCCGGCCGACCGGACATGGTGCGCACGAAATTCCGCCGCCGGGCGTGGGCCGGGGCGGGGAGGCGGTCGAAGGGGAATTACGCCAGAGGCCCGCGGACGGGCTGGTATGTTACCGCACACGCTCGCCGCACCGGAGCCGGCCGTCGATGCCCGACGAGTTCAACACGGTCGCGCTGGATGGTCTGCTAGTCCGGCTACGGGCCGGGGACCCGGCCGCCCGGGACGAGATCATCCGCGCCTGCCAGAAGCGGCTGGAGGCGCTCGCCCGCAAGATGCTCCGCAAGTACCCGGCCGTCCGCCGGTGGGCGGAAACGGGGGACGTGTTCGTGGCCGCCGCGCTCAAGCTGCTCAAGGCGCTGGAGAAGGTGCCGGTCGCCGACACGCGGGCGTTCTTCGGCCTGGCCGCCCGGATCATCCGGAACGAGCTGATCGACCTGGCCCGGCACTATCTGGGGCCGCGCGGGATCGGGGCGAACCACGCGAGCGACCCGGGCCAGGAGACGCCCGAGCCGGCGGCCCCGGCCGACGACCCGGCGGAGCTGGAGCGGATGGCCGCGTTCCACGAGGCGGTGGAGGACCTCCCGGCGGAGGAGCGGGAGGTGGTGGGCCTGATGTACTACCACGGCTGGACCCAGGCCCAGATCGCGGAACTCCTCGACCGCGACGAGCGGACCGTCCGGCGGCGGTACTGCCGGGCGGTCGAGCTCCTGGCGGAGCGCCTCGGCGACAACTACCCGACCGGCTGACCCCGCCTACCGGCAGAGGCGCCGCGCGCGGATCCGGTCGAACAGGGAGCAGTGCTGCTTCTCGACGGGGACCGGGTAGCAGGCGGGGAGCAAGACACGGTCCATGACGGGTTCCGGCTCACAGCACTTCCGACCGTTGTACAAATCTTCGCCGTCCTTGCAGACGGTGAAGTACATCGCGTCCTTTCGGGTACGGAGCCCACACGCCTCTTTGCAGTCGCGGAACTCGACACAGTTCGCATTCAGCGGGGAGTCGTAGAGGCACTGGAAGCTAGGGTTCGTATCCTTGTAGACCCACCTGTCCTCGCAGTGGTAGAGACAGAAATTGAGTTGACCGGGGTCGGTCGAGTTCGGGTTGGGAGGAGACCCGCCGTCGAGCGTGATCGTGTACATAACGAGGGGGGTGGCTGTCCGTAGCGTCGCAGCCTCGTTCCAATACTGGGGATGGACGAGCCGCCAGCCTTGGTTCGCCTTGGCTAAATTGTGAAGCGCCTTGTGGGATTTGTCTTCCACCTCCTTGCCCTGATTATCCTTGACTTTTTTCCACTTGTCGGTGGAGCCTTGGTACTTCCAGAGGTAGTATTTGGGGTCCGCTTTCGGCGTGCCCTTCTGGACCGCGCCAGGAGCACCCCCTTCGGGGTAATCGCTCACTTGCGCGCCGGCGAGGGCGGGGAGGCCAGCCACGCTGAGAGCGGCCAGACCGAATGCGACGAGGGCGATGCGAATCCGCGTCGGGCACATGGATCGCTCCGGGCTACGAGAATCGGAATTAACCCGCCACCATGACGGCCCAACATACACGCTCGTGAGCTTGCGCCTCCCCAGATGTTCCAGCCCGCGTTCAAACCACAAATGGGCGTGCTCACCTAATCCGTACAACTCGCACAACCGGTCTTGTCGCCACGGTCAGGGGACGGTCCGGATGGGGCGAAAGCCCAAAAACTGGTCGGCTCGGTCCGGTAAGAAGCCGGTTGCGGCCGGGGGCGCAGGCTTCTGGTTGTAGTAGCCCCCGATCACCGCGCGGGAGAGCGCGCGGGGTACCGGGACGAACTCGCCGACCGGCTCCGGGCTCTTCGTCGGCACGGTTTGGTCCTGGCACCACTCGGCCACATTCCCGAGGGTGTCGAACAGCCCCAGGTCGTTCGGTTTTAGCGTCCCGACCGTCCAAGTCCGGGCGGTGCCGTTGTCCTCCGAGCCGGGTATGAACCAGGCGTACCCGGGGACGAGACCCCGGTCGCCGCACGGCCAGGGCGTCGCCGCCCCTGCGGCTGCGGCGAAGCGCCACTCGGCCGTAGTCGGCAGGCGGTACCCCCGCCGCCGGAGGTAGTCGCGAGCCACCGCCATGCCGGCGCCGTACTCCCCGTCCGCGTTCGGCTGATAGCACCACTCAGTCCGAGGGATTTGCTCCCGCTTGCTGAGCCAGTTGCAATAGGCGGCCGCCGCATACCACGACACCCCGTTCACCGGGCGACTCCGGTCCGGTCCGACCGGCCCGTGGAACACGTACCCCGGGTTGGCGGCCTGGAACGCCTGGAACTCGGCGACCGTGACTTCCTTCGTTCCGATCGCGAAGGCGTGATCGACCACAAGTTCCTGACGCTCCTCGTTCTTGCCCGTTTGAAGCTGGAGTCGCAGCCGGCCCGGCTCGATCACCGCCAGCGTCTGGCCCTCCGGGATGAGCAGCCACCGGCCCCGCGGCGCGGCGGGCGCGGGCGGGGGGCGCTCCCACTTCCGCAACGCCCACTCGGCCGACGAGTGGACGCCCGGGTCGGGGTCGGTCGCGTACAGGTCGAGCAGCAGCCGCTCCGCCGACTGCGACCCCGCCTCGAACCCGCCGAGCGCCTGGATCAGCGCCCGGCGGACGAACACGTCCTGCTCCTCCCGCAACTGAGTCTCGATCGCCCCGGGGGCGGCCCCGCCGGGGGCGAGGCGCTCGATCAAGTAGCCGCGGAGGGTGTTGTCGTCGGCCCGGCGAAGGAGCGGCCACACGCGGTCGGGGCGGCCGAGCACCACGAGCGCCACCGCGAGGTTCGCCCGCTTCCGGGCCGCGTCCGCGTCCGCTGGCGGGCCGCCGCCCAGCCCGGCTTCCAGGCTGGCGATGTCGGCGGTGGTGCCGAACGCGCGGAACAGTTCGACCGCGGTCCGCCGGCGGGCTGGGCCGGCCTTCTCGTCCTGGAGCGCGGCGGCCAGCGGCGCGAGGAGGTGCCGGCGGGCGGGGCGCACGGCGGCCGCCCAGTCGGTCACCGCCAGCCCCGACTCGCCCGTCAGCCGCGCGGCGACGAACGGCGCCGCGGCCGCCCACCGCGGCTGGTCCGGTGCGTACGCGGCCAGCGCCGCGGCGGCGCGGAACCGCCGCTCGGGGTCGCGGTCGGACTCCAACTCGGCCCACAGCCGGGCCGTCAACTGGTCCGCGTGGGGGGTCAGCGACTGCCGGATCGCGGCGAACTCGTCGGGCCGGGCGCGGAGCAGCTTCTCGTACAGGTCGTCCACCCGCTCGGGTTCAGACGGCAGGAGCGCGAGCGCCGCGTGCAGCTCCTTGCGGGGTTCGCCCGCCTCCCGCGCCTCGGTCTCGGCCTGCCGCAACAGGGGGTCGAGCCGGCGGCGGTAGGGGGCCATCTCGGCGACGACGGCCGGCACGTCCGCCGTCACGGCGGTGAGGAGGCGCTTGTGGAGCTCGGCGGCCTGCGACCGGGCGTGGTACTCCCAGCCGGCCCAGCCCAGCAGCGCGGCAACGACGACGACCACCGCCGCCCGGGCGGCGTGGGCGCGGGCCGCCCGCCGCATCATCACCCGCTGCGGCTTCGCCCAGTCCCGCTTGCGGGTGACCGCCCGCAGGTACGCCCACTCCCACCACCCCGGCAGGTTCCGCCGCTCGGGGCGGGCGGCGTAAGCCGCGGCCAGCTCCTCCAGCCGGAGTTCGGCCCGCCCCCGCCGCGTCTCCCGCCGCTTGCGGGTCAGCCACTCTCGCAGCGCCGGGACGAGGTAGTCGTGGGTCAGCTGGTAGTACCGCCGCGCCCCGGGCTCCGCCCCGGCGGGGGCCGCTGCGTCGGGGTCGTGGTCGGTCGCCGTCACCAGCCGCAGCCCGCCGTCGAGGACGCGGACCAACTCGTCGAACTCGGCCGGCCGGGCGGCGTACCCCGACGCCGCCAGGAGCTCGGCGCGCGCCCGCATCGGCCCCTTGATGTCGGCCCCGCCGGCCGGGAGCAACTCCGCCAGGACGGCCCGCGCCGCACGCTGGTGGGCCCGGTGGTGCGGCGGCGCGGTCGGCGCCCCGAACGCCTCCTCCAGGAACGCCACCCCTACCCCGCCGGCCCCGCCGACCGCCTTCCACGTCGCCGGCGTCCACTCCTTCCCCTTCACCATCTCGGCGAACAGGGCCAGCCGCACCGGCACCACCTTGCCCCCCTCCGCCAGCCCCTCGACCGCCAGCTCGAGGAACCGCGCCTGGGCGGCCGGGAGGTCGCCGAGGGGGAGCGCCCCGTAGGCCCGGCCGAGCGCGGCCAGCACCTTCCGCGCGTGCCGGGGGTCGAACAGGTCCACCGGGCCGCAGTTGCGGCCCTCGACCAGCGGGACCTCCAGCTCGCGCATGAAGCGGCTGATCCCCATCCAGAAGTCGTCCCGCACCAGCAGCAGCGCCTGGACGTGCGCCCCGTCGCACTGCCGGAGGGCTTCCGTCAGGGCCGCGCCGGCCTCGCCCGGGTGGGCGTGGAGCCACTGCTCGAACTGGTCGAACACGAGGACCACCTTCCCCCCCGGCGGGAGGTCGCGGCCGCGGCGGAGGCGGGCGAGCGCGTCGGCCGGGGCGACCCCAGCCGGCAACCCCGGCCACCGGCGGCGCAGCCCGGTCAGCAGCCGCGCCTCGGTGTCGTCGGCCGTCGCCTCGACGTACACCGCCACGACGTGCCCGGCCAGCCGCGGCAGGAGGCCGGCCTTCACCAGCGACGACTTGCCGCACCCGCTCGGGCCGTAGACCAGGCCGACCCGGCACGCCCGGCCCTCGTCCGTGTCTTCGAGCTGCGTCTTCCAGAACCGGACGCTCTCGGGGACGCCGCCGCGGCCCCGCGGCCCGGGGAGGAGGTCGAGGAAGAAGTCGGCGTCCTCCGGCTCGAACGACCGCAGGCCGCGCGGGACGACGGGGTCGGCCAGCCGGGAGCTCGCCGGCTCGGCGGGCCGGGCCGCGCCGTCGGCGGGCGGGGCCGGGGCGGTCGCGGTGGTGGGTCGGTCGGCGGCCAGCCACTGCCGCAGGTCTTCGGCCAGGTCGAGGGCCGTGCTGTACCGGTCCGACGCCCGCCGGGCCATCGCCTTCACGCAGACCCGGTCCAACTCCCGGGGGACGGCGTCGTCCACCTGCCGCGGCGGCCTCGGGTCGCCCCGGGCGACGAGGTCGAGCATCTCGGCCAGGCCGGCGGCGCGGAACGGCCGGCGGCCGGTGAGCAACTCGTACAGGACGACGCCGAGGCTATACACGTCCGTCCGGGCGTCCACCAGGTGCCCCTCGCCGCGGGCCTGCTCGGGGCTCATGTACGCCGGCGTCCCGGCCGACTTCGGCCCCCGACCGTAGTCCTCCTCCCGCAGCGCCAGCCCGAAGTCGGCGACGACCGGGCGGCCGTCGGCCTCCAGGAGGATGTTCCCCGGCTTGATGTCGCGGTGGACGAGGCCGGTCCGGTGGGCGTGGTGGAGGGCCTCGGCGGCGGCCGCCACCAGCCCGGCCGCCTCGGCCGCCGCCGGGCGGCCGGCCGCGAGCCGGTCGGCCAGCGACCCGCCGGGGACGAGCTTCGAGACGAGGTAGCACCGGCCGTCGTCCGTCTGGCCGAAGTCGAACACCGGGACGATCCCGGGGTGGTGGAGCTGGGCGAGGACCTGGGCCTCGGCGAGGAACGCGCGCGCGTCCTCCGGGGTCGTCGCCCGGTGGGGGTGGGGGACCTTGATCGCCACCTCGCGGGCGAGGGCCTCGTCCCGTCCCCGGTAGACGACGCCGAACCCGCCCCGGCTGATGGCGGCGACGATCGGGTAGCGGCCGATCCGGTCGGGCGGGGGCGGCTCGGACGGGGCCGCGGCGGGACTGTCGGCCTCGCCCGGGGTGGGGCCGAGGGCGATCAGCGGCCGGACGGCGGGCCACTGCTGCGGGAACCGGCGCTGGTACTCCTCGGCCCTGGGGCGGTCGCCGACCTCCCCGCGGAGCAGAACCTCGTTCACGATCAGGTCGAGGATGACGTCCGCTTGCCCGGCGAGCGCCGGGATCACGGCGAGGTATTCCTCCACCGGAAGGCGCCCGCCCGCCCGCCACCGCAGGGCCTGATCCCGGGGGAGTACGTCGGCGAGGTCGGCCCCGGACCACCCGGCGGCGGCCGCGCGCAGGTCCGGCGCGGGCGTCTCGTGGGGGAAGTCACCGGTCTCGTCCATCGGAAGCCCCTGGCGTGGGGACTGCCATTGTCCGCGGACGCGCGGGCGCGGGCAAGCGACGCGGGTATTGAACCACCGGGCGCGGCGACCCGTGAGTCGGCGGCACGGGCGAGAACGACGGCCGAAGCTCGGAGCAGTTGGGAGAGGTGGTTAAACCACGCAGTGGACTCAGCCGGTGTCTTGGTGCGGCGAAACGCACCCCGTCCCGTCGGGGCGGTGGCGCCGGTCGTGCGGGCTGGGTCGGACGCGGGCTCCGCGGCGAGTCTGCCGGTCGCGGAACACCGCCGGACCGGGACCGGACCGGGTGGCATACTCGCACCGCGTGCGTGCCCCGGGCGCGCGGGCCCGGGCCGCCGCCGGCCGACGATTCGTAACGGTGTGTCGATGCTCCCGACGCTGGTCCTGTCGCTCGGCCTGGTTCCCGGGGTGGACGTGTTCGGCGGGGCCCGCCGCGACCCGACCGGGCCGGCGGCGTACCCCCCGATCTACGTCCCGGCGGAAGCCCCGTACGGGTACGTCTACCAGCCCGCGGTCGACCTGCACATGGTGCCGCGCCTCCCGGCCGAGAAGTACTGCCCGCAGCCCGGCGACGTGCTCCTCCTGAGCGACCCCGACCCGCTGTTCGACGTGCTCTACGTGCTGTCCCGCACCGGGAAGCCCGGGCACACGGGCGTGGTGGTCCGGATGCCGGACGGCCGGCTGGGGCTGCTGGAGGCCGGGTTCAGCTTCACCCCGTTCACCCGGATCACCCCGCTGGAGTACACGATCAACCTGTACGCGGGGTGGGTGTGGGCGCGGCCGCGCCAGACGCCGCTGACCGAGGAGCAGGACCGCCGGCTGACCGACTTCGCCGTCCGGGCCGACGGCGGGGCGTACAACCTGAAGCGGTTCGCCGCGCAGATATCGCTCGTCCGGTCGCGGGCGCCGCTGGTCACCCGGTTCGCCGGGAAGCCGGTCGGCCCGGACAAGGAATACACGTGCGTGCAGATCGTGGTGGAGGCGCTGGTGCACGCCGGGCTGGTGGACGGGGCGACCGCCCGGCCGGCGGCGACCCACGCCCAGGACCTGTTCTACGACCGGTCGCGGAACCCCTACATCGACCGGCACCCGCCGCTGGCCGGCCGGGGGTGGGGTACCCCCCGGCTGTGGACGCCGATCCCCGGCACCGCCCTCCGCGGCAGCAGCCGGCCGAAGCCCCCGGCCCCGTGGCCCGGCCCCGGCGGGGCGTACGTGTACACCCCGACCCCGCTGAGCGGGCCGCAGGTGCCGGTCCCGACCGTGACCGGCTACGAGCCGCCCGACCCGCGGCCGATCGACCCGCTGGAGGCCGACCCGCCGCGGATCGGCTTCTTCGACCGGCCGTACCGGCTGCTGTCCCGGCGGCGGTGAGCCCGGACCCCGTCGCCCGGCGTCAGCGGACGGCGCGGATGACGCGGTCGGCGAAGCGCTCCATCTCCTCCAGCTGCGGGCTGCACTGCAACAGCAGCAGGTTCACGCCCGCCGCCTCGAACGCCGCCACGCGCTCGACCACCTGCGCCGGCGTGCCGATGAGCCCGGCGCGGAGGCCGCGGTTGCTCACCGAGTAATCCTCCAGCGACACCCGCTGTTCGAGCTGCGTGCCGGCGAGCCACTGCTGGTAGTTGTGGTACCCGGCGGCGCTCTGCTTCACGTCCGTGATGCGGGCCAGCTCCGCGTTCGCCTCGGCTTCGGTTTCCCGCACGATGCTGTACCCGGCAACGCCGTACTGCATCGGCGGCAGCCCGAGCCGGTCGCGGCGGGCGGCCATGTCGGCGACCTTCGCCTTCACGCGCTCCGGCGGGTCGCCGTGCATGACGTAGGCGTCGCAGGTGCGGGCGATGAGCTCCTTCGCCGTCTCGCTCTCGCCGCCGGCATAAATCACCGGCCGCGGCTTGCTCGCCGGCTTCGGCTGAAGGATCGTGTCCTTCACGCGGTAGTACTTCCCCTCGAAGCTGTAGCCGTCCTGCTTCCACAGGTTGTCCACGACGGTGAGCCACTCGGCGGTGCGGGCGTAGCGGTCGTCGTGCTGCTCGAAGCCGACGCCGTACTGGATCGCCTCGTCCTTCCACCAGCTGCTGACGACGTTCAGCGACAGCCGGCCGCCGCCGCCGATGTGGTCGATGTTCGCGGCCTGCTTGGCGAGCAGCGCCGGGTTGTGGAACGTCGGCCGCACCGCGACCATGTATTCGAGCCGGTCGGTGACGGCGGTGAGCGCCGCGGCGGTGCTCCAGGCGTCGAGCGACGGGGCGGCCTCGCCCTTGATGTCGTTGAGGTTCAGCTCGGCGACCAGCGACAGGTCGAAGCCGATCTGCTCGGACCGCTGCGCGAGCCGCTTGCTGTACGCCCACGAGGCGTCCATCCGCTCGTCGTCCACGTTCCGCAGCCACCCGCCGAACACCGGCATCCAGTACCCGAAGCGCATAGCGCCCTCGTCGGAACGTGAAGCGGTTTGCCCGATTCTACATCGCGTTGAACGCTTCGAGAAAGCCGCCGTGGTAGAAGCTGACGGCCGTGGGCCGGGGCGAGCCCGGCACGGCCAGACCGAACATCTTCATCTGGTCACAGTAGACGATCTTGTACCCGCTCCCGTCCTCGGGACGTTCTTTGAGAACCAGCCAAAGCTGAGAGACAATCGGCGGTGATCCGCCGTCGTTGAACTCCGTCAACACCGGGGTCACAAGGCATCGCTTCAGATCGACCCCGTGCGCGTTGCTACGGCCCCAGTCGTCACCGATCTCACGCTCGATCAGGGCGCGAAGCTCCTCGCTCGTCATCTTGCGGTCCTTACCCGGAAGTCACCCCGCGCGGCGTTCGAGGTAGTCCACCAGCCGGGCGAACGGGTCGAAGCCGATCACGTTCGGGGCGTCGGCTACGAAGTTCGACAGCGCGTTCACGTCGTAGTAGACCAGCGACCCGTCGCGGTCGTCGGTCATGTACTCGATGCCGCCCACGTCGATGCCGGCCGTCTGCATGATCCGCTCGCACGCGGCGATCACGTCGGCCGGCGGCGTGTAGCCCTCCACCTTCATGCCCGTCTTCGGGGCGTCGACCGGGCACGCGGCGCGGACCAGCTCCACGCCGTCGGCGCGCTGGCAGATGTCGGCCGGGCACAGGTTGAACGAGTCGCCCGGCGTGTACACCTTGATCGCGTACAGGTACTTGCCGCCGAGCAGCTCGACCCGCGTGATGTGGCCGCCGCGGGCCGGTACGAACTCCTGCACCAGTGCCGTGTGGTCCACCCCGAAGTCGAGCCGCCCGTCGGCCGCGGCGGCGGCCAGTGACAGCGGGGTGTCGTAGCGCACGATGCCGGCGCCGCTGCCGCCGACGTTCGCCTTCACCACCACCGGGAAGCGCAGCCCCTCGGCCGCCTCCATCGCCCGGCTGGCGTGGTTGATGACCCGCGCCTTCGGGTACGGCAGGCCGAGCGCCTTCAGCAGCGTCAACTGCCGGGCCTTCGACGTTTCCACGGTGAAGGCGGTCAGCCCGTTCACGACCGGCAGGCCGACGCGCTCCAGGTGGGCGAGGTAGCTGAGGGTGAAGAACATCCCCTGCACGCCGCCGCGGAGGTACGCCGACGGGCTCATGCGGTTGAACAGCAGCGAGTACGGCGGGCGGCCGTCGGCGGGGTCGTACAGGTGCGCCCGCGGGTCGAGGCGCGTGTACGCGATGCCGCGGCGGTCGAGCTCGGCGAACAGCGGGCGGAACCAATCCGGGTGCTCGTGGTAGATCGCGAACGGACGCACGGCGGCCTCCGGGGGTGAGGTGTCAGAGTAGCCGGGGGCCGCGGCGCCGGCACGGGCCTTGTCGCTGTACGCCGCGGGTCAGCCCGTCCGTCACCGGCCGCGTGAACACAGTTCCGGGTCATTTCCACGCGACGCAGGTTGACCCCCGAGCGGCGGGCGGGTACGGTATAGGATGCTGAAAAACGTAACGGTTTGGAGCGTTTCCCGGTCGTGGGTTCGAGTCCCACCCGACTCGTGCCGAAGGCGAATTCGTCTCGCCACCACGCGGACCTGGTCTCGCAATCGCCGGTAGCGAACTCAGAGGTGACATGACGACGACGGACCAGCCCCGAACCGAAGCCCCGTCACCCGTGAGCCCGACCGGGCCGGTCGGCGTCCCGGCAGCCGACCCGGTCGGGATCCACGGCCCGCGGTGGCATTGGGTGGTGTTCGGCTCCCTGCCGTTCGTCCTGGTTCTCGTCGTGTGGGTCGCCCCGGCCGCCTACATGCTCCGCGCGAAGGCGGAGCCGGCACCCGTCGACGCCCCGCACCCGCCGCCCGACGGCATCGCGCTGTACGAGCGGCACTGCGCCCACTGCCACGGGGACAAGGGCGACGGGGCCGGTGTGACTGCGGCCAGCCTGTGGCCGCTGCCCCGGAACTTCGGGGAGGGGCGGTTCCGGCTGGTGACGACCCAGAACGGGATCCCGACCGACGACGACCTCCTGGCCGTCCTCCGCAACGGCATCCCGGGGTCGTCGATGCCCGCGTTCGGCCACCTCGGCGAGCCGGAGCTGCGGGCCCTGGTCGAGCGCGTCCGGGCCTTGACGTACGCGGGCGTCCTCGAACGGCTGCTGCGACAGGCCGACGAGGGCGACATCGAGCCGGCCGAGGCGTACCGGATCGCCGCCACCCGCTGCACCCCCGGCCCCGTGCTGGCCATCCCGAAGCAGTTCCCGCCCCCGACCGCCGCCTCGCTCGCCCGCGGCCGGGAGGTGTTCGCGAAGGTCTGCGCGTCCTGCCACGGGACATCCGGCCGGGGGGACGGGCCGCAGGTCGCCCAGCTGATCAACACGGACGGCTCCCGGGCCCGGCCCCGCGACCTGACGCTCGGCCGGTTCAAGGGCGGCGCCGACCCGGCCCACGTGTACACCCGGATCATGCTCGGCCTGCCCGGCTCCCCGATGCCGGCCAGCAACCTCCTGCCCCAGGAGGAGATTCTGGACCTGGGCAACTACGTCCTGTCGCTCTCCCGACCCGGGGCCGCGGCCGCCGCCGGACCGGCCGGCGACCAGTCGAGCCGCGCCCCCTGAGCGCGACGCGGACCGGGCACGCCGGGCACCGCGTCAGTCCGGCCCGCGCACGTGCGGCCGCACCTCGGCCCGGTAGAACGCCGCCAGCTCCGCGTGCAGCGCCGCCGGCAGCGGCTCGCGCGCCGCGGCGGCGGCGTTCGCCCGCGCCTGCGCCACGGTCCGCGCCCCGGGGATCACCGTCGTCACGGCCGGGTGGTCGAGGCACCAGCGCAGCGCGAACTCGGCCATCGTCCAGCCGGCCGGCACCCGCGGTCGCAGCTTCTCGACCAGTTCCACGCCTTTCTCGAAGGGAAGCCCCGCGAACGTCTCGCCGACGTTGAACGCCGCGCCGTCGCGGTTGTACGTGCGGTGGTCGCCCGCCGGGAACGTCGTCGCCGCCGTGTACTTCCCCGCGAGCAGCCCCGACGCCAGCGGCAGCCGCACGACCACCGCCACGCCCTCGCGCTCGCACCGGTCGAACAGCTCGAACACCGGCGACTGGCGGAACACGTTCACGATGAGCTGCAGCGAGGCGCAGTCGGCCTGGCGGATGCACTCCTTCGCCTCGGCCACCGACTCCACACTCGCGCCGAACCGCTTGATCTTCCCCTCCTTCGCCAGCGCCCGCAGCGTCTCCCAGGTGTCGTCGCTGGTCAGCACGCTCATCGGCACGCAGTGGAGCTGCGTCAGGTCGAGCGCGTCCACGCCGAGCCGCGTCAGCGACGCCTCGGTGTGGGCGCGGATGGCGGCGGGGGCGAAGTTGCCGGGCCAGCCGGGTTGCGGGAAGCGGCCGAGCTTGGTGGCGACGAAGAAGCGGTCGCGGCCGGCCTCCTTCAGGAACTTGCCGACGAGTTCCTCGCTGCGGCCGAGGCCGTACACGTCGGCGGTGTCGAGGAAGGTGACGCCGGTGTCGGCGGCGGCGCGGAGGACGGCGAGGGCGTCGGCGTCGGACAGGTCGCCCCAGTCGGCGCCGCCGAGCTGCCAGCAGCCGAGGCCGACCTCGGAGACGGGGGTGGTGCCGAACGGGCGGAGCTTCACGGCGGCCTCCGGGGCTGGGAGCGGAGAGGCAATTTTAGACAGGATAACAGGATGAACAGGATGACCGAGCCGGGCTTTCTGTCTTGGCTCGGTCATCCTGTTCATCCTGTTATCCTGTCTAAACTCTGCTGCTTCCCCGCGCGGTTGTCGAACACGTAGTACACCGGCTCGCTGAACCGCCGCTCGTACTCGCCGGCGCCGCGCTTGCGGATCACGCCCACCCGCACGAACCCGGCGCGCTCGAAGAACGGGTTCGCGTGCCCCATCGCGGCCAGCGTCTCCACCCACGGTACCGGGCACAGGCGGCACGCCCGCCGCACGAAGTCGGCGGCGATGCCGGCCCCGCGGTACGTCGGGTGGAGCACCACGCGCTGCAGCACCCACAGCTGTTCGTTCAGCGCCGCCAAGGCCACGCCGCCGCGCGGGTTCGTCAGCCCGAAGTGCCGCGTCCGCAGCGTCAGCGACGCCGCCGGCGTGCCGAACACGCACACGCCCACCGGCTCGCGGCCGTGCCACAGCACGGTCACCCGCCGGACGAACCCGAGGCCGTGGCCGCGGTAATGCCACCGAGCGAAGTACGCCCAGTCGGATCGGGTGCCGGCGGACAGCCACAGCTCGTCGGCGAACGACACGCGGCGTCTTTTCCGCCCCCGGCGCTCGGCGTCCACGCGGCCCTCGCCGTGGCACTTCACCGCGAGATCCGGGGCCAGGTCGGCGGCGATGTCGTCGTGCGTGGTCGCGGCGAGCACGCCGACGCCGGTGCGCGTCGCCAGCTTCCGCAGGTTGAACGCCACCACCTTCGCCAGCGGCCGGTCGAGCGCCGCGGTGAACTCGTCGGCGAGGAGGAACTGCCCGGCGCCGAGCCGCGCCACCGCGAAGGCGAGGCGGAAGCGGTAGCGCTGCCCGTCGCTGAGCTCGGCCGGCGTGCGGAGTACGAGCCGCGCCTCGCCGAGGCCGCAGCCGGCGAGCGTCGCCAGCCGCTCCTCCACGGTGCCGGGGATCGCGTCGATCAGCGGCACGTCGGGCAGCTCGGCGGCGAAGGCGTCCGCGGCGCCGAGTTGCTTCCCCACTTCGCGCAGCAGCGACGACTTGCCGCTGCCGCTGGGGCCGGTGAAGAGCACCACGTCGCCGGGCCGCACGTCGAGCGTCAGGCCGTCGGCGACGGTGTGCGGCGGCTCGCACTCCGGCAGGCCGAACAGGTCGGCGACGGCCCCGGTGGCGAGCGACCGGCGGGCCGGTCGGAAGTCGTGGCGGACGGTGATGGGCTGGAGCATGACGCGCCTCGTGGGGTAAACTGTGGGGATAACGGAGGGCGAACGATGGACGCGGGCCAGACGCTGCTGGAGCCGGAAGAACTGCTGCGGATGCCGGACGGGGATCACTACGAGCTGATCGACGGCGTACCCAAGGAGAAGCCGATGGGGGCGGAATCGGACTCGATCGCGATCGGCCTCGGAAGCCTTCTCACGGCGTTCGTGAAGGCCAAGAAGCTCGGGCTGACGTTCGGCGCCCAGACCGGCTACCAGTGCTTCCCGGGCCGGCCCAAGCGGGTGCGGATGCCGGACGTGTCGTTCGTGGCGAAGGGCCGGCTGCCGGACGACAAGCCGCCGAAGGGGTACGTCTCGATCGCCCCGGACCTGGCGGTCGAGGTGCTGTCGCCGGGCGAGCTCGCGGAGGAGTTGGCGGAGAAGCTGGCCGACTACCGCTCGGCCGGCATCCGGCTCGTGTGGGTCGTCAGCCCGGCGACGCGGATGGTGGCGATCCGCCGGGCCGACGGCACGCTCGCCGAGCTCGACGAGAGCGGCACGCTGTCCGGCGAGGACGTGCTGCCGGGGTTCACCTGCACCGTCGCGGAGCTGTTCGTGTAGCGGTCACTCCTTCGCCTCGGTCACGGCGAAGTGGTCGAACGTCACCTCGACGGCCACGCCGGTCGTGTTCTCGGCAATCACCCCGAGCGCCACCTCGCCGGCCCAGCCGACCTCCTGCTTGCCGTACTCGCGCCACGCCTTGCCGTCGGTGCTGGTGGCGAACTGCACCTGCGTCCCCTTTCGCGCCAGCCGCAGGAACAGCCGCGTGTCCGAGTCCTTGCCGGCGCCGGTGCCCGACCCGCCGCCGCCGCCGTTGGCCATGCGGAAGGCGCTGCCGTAGGCGGTGCGGTGGCCGCCGTCCATCTTCTCGAACTTGCGGATGCCGGCCCGGCTGCCGCGGCCGTCCTCGGCGGTGAGCCCGGCGGCGACGAACCGCGACTGGCCGTTGGCGCTGCCGAGCCGCTCGTCCGGCTGCCGCGGCACCTCGGCCCGCACGCTGGCGGTGAAGTCGCCGGCCATGCGGCGGACGAACCGCGGGGCGTCGATCGGGCCGGGCATGTACTCGACGATGCCGCGCGGGTACTCGGGCAGGCGGACGTGCAGCCGCGGCCCGGCGGCGCGGAACGAGCACCCGCCGAGCGGGTCGGTCCAGGCGCCGTAGACCCGTGCGACCGCGAGCCGGTCGCGCTCGGCGTCCGGGAGCGGCGCCGCGAGCGCCGGCACGGCGAGGAACAGGGCGAGGGGTGCGAAGCGCGTCACGGCGTGGCCTCTTTCTTCGGCTGCGTCAGTGAGTACCGGTCGAACGTCACCTCGGCGGCCATGCCGGTCGTGTTCTCGGCGAACAGGCTGACCTCGACCGGATCGACCCACCCGACCCGGGCGCGCTCGGAGTCGATGGCTTCCTTCCCGTCCCACCCGTAGCCGTAGGTGACGAACGGCCCGGTCCGCGTCAGTCGCACCCAGCCCCGGCCCGTCGCCCCGACCTCGCCCGACCCGCTCCCGGAACCGCCCTGATGGTTCCACCACTGGCCGCCGAACTGGATACGATGCCCGGCGTGATTCGTCTCGCACCGCCATACTTCGGCCCGGCAGCCGGCGGCGTCCGCAACGGCCAGCCCGCCCGCCACGTAACGCCCGTCCACCACCCCGTCCGACCGCGGCGGGCAGTCGACCCGCACGACCGCTGTGAAGTCGCCGGTCACGCGGCGGACGAACCGCGGTACGGCCGCGACGCACGGGAACGCGTACCCGGCCCGGTGCGGCGAGCCGGGCAGGTTCACCCGCAGGGTCGGGCCGGCGGAGCGGAACGAGTTCTCCGCGGTCGGGTCGGTCCAGGTGCCGAACGTCCGGGCGACGGCAAGCCGCTGCCGTTCGGCGTCCGGCAGTGGGGCCGCTGCCGCGGGCACGGCCAGCAGCGCGAAAAGTACGGCGCGCGTCACGGCGTGGCCTCCGGGTCAGGGTTGATTGTCGCCAACGGACACCGGCGCCGCAAGCTGCCGATTCGTGAGACCACCGCCTGGTTACCAGTCTTCCTCCCACTTCGGCGGGCCGGGGGGTTGGGGTTGTACAGCGCCACCCAGAAGCCGTATGCGCCGAGCGCCACCCCGGCGCACACACCGCCGCAGCCGATGAACACGGTGCCCCTTCCGGCGAGACCCACACCGAGGGCTGCCACACCAAACCCGACGAACATCAGGATCAAGCCGAGAACCGGGCGCCGTTGATCCATCGTCCCACCTCGAAGGCCGACCGGCGGAGCGAGGGTCACGAGTAGCGGCCCGCCGGGGCGGGCGGCAAGCCGTAGGGCGCCGAACGGGAATCAGGTCTGCCGTCACCACACCCGCGGCGCGCGGCGGTCCAGCAGGTGCGCCACTCCCGTCGCAGCCGCGTCCAGCAGGTCGTCGTGCGCCCCGAAGGGGAACGTCACCAGCTCGTCGTACAGCGCCTGCTGGCCGGCATCGACGCCGCCGCGGCCGTCGTCCTTCAGGCGGAACGCGCCGTTCTCCACCGCCACGCTGAAACCCGCCACCCGCGCCGCCTTGTCCGCCGACTGCGTCACGCCCTGCACCCGCGGGCCGAAGCGGGCGTGCCGCACGAGAAGGTCCTTGATCCCCTGGAACGCCGCGTTCTGCTCGAACAGGATCACCCCGGGGTTCCAGCGGCGGTCGGCGTCGTCGATGAGCGTCACCAGCTCCGGGGCCGCGACGCGGCGGGCGGTCGCCTCCAGGACGTGAATCTCGGTGCGGCTCGCCTGCATGAATCCGGGGGCCGACGCCCCCGGCTCGCCGGTTCGAGCGAGTACGACCAGCGCC
The DNA here is from genome assembly GCA_046350095.1 of Gemmataceae bacterium. GTDB lineage: Bacteria > Planctomycetota > Planctomycetia > Gemmatales > Gemmataceae > Urbifossiella. The sequence goes on along the minus strand of JAXMBA010000002.1, from coordinate 1,521,842 downwards.
GAGGCGTCGGCCTTCTCCCGCGTCGAAACCGCGGGATCGACCGACAGCACGGTCGCGTCGTAGTCCGCCGGTTCGGCCCAGAAGCGAACCCACTCCGCCCGCACGGCCGTCTCGCCGTCGGCCACCGGCAGCAGGCGGTAGCCGCGGGCGAAGCTGGCGGTGCCGATCTCGGCGCGGCGCTCGGCCAGCTTCGCCCGCGGCCACTTCGCCGGCCACACCGGCTCCAGGTCTTCGCCCACCGCCCGGCGGAACAGCGCGAACGCCGGGTTCCGCTTCAGCCGGGCGTTCAGGTCGTCCGGGTGCCACGGCGTACACAGCCCCCAGAACCGGCCGTCGGGCTCCAGCAGGTTGAGGAGGTTGTCGTGGAAGAACGCCGCCGCCCGGTCGCGCTCGGCCCGGCTCGTTAAGGCCTTCACGTCCACCACGTCGTCGCACACGAGCAGGTCGGCGCGCGTGCCGGTGCTCCCGGCGCCGACGCCGAACGCCGCCACGCTCGGGCCGATCACGTCGGCGGGGCGCTTGATGGTGAACGCCTCCGCGGCCCACGGCTGGCCCGGCTTCAGGCCCGGGAACACCTTCCCCACCCAGGGGTTCCCCGCGATGGCGTCGCGCAGGAACCGGCTCCGCTCGGCGGCGACGCCCTCCGTGGCGCACACCACCTTCACCCGCAGGCCGGGGTTGCGGCCGAGCTCCCACACGATTCGCGCGCACACCTGGAACGTCTTGCCGTGGTCCCGCGGCAGCTCCACCAGCGCCCGCCGGTGGGCGCCCAGGAAGGCGTGCAGTTCGGTGTGAACGGGGGCTTGCTCGACGGGGCGGCCGGCCGAGTCGGCGAAGCAGAACTCGACGAAGACGGAGGGGTCAGTCCGCGCCAGCGACGCCGTCAGCGCCCGCCGCCACAGGTGGGGGAGCGGGGTCGGCAGTCCGCACTTCGGCCGCGAGCCGCGCGAGGTCGTCATCGGAGTGGCTCTCCAGAAAGGCGACCAGCCGGCGGGCGTCGGCCGATCGGGGGGCGGGAAGGGGGTCGGACGGGTCGGGCGGGGCGACGAGCTTGAACCGCAACTCCAGCAGGAACCGGGCGGCGTCGCGGCGGACCTTCTCGTCCTCGGCCCGGAGCAGCTGCCGGAGGACGAGCGTCGCCTCGGCCCCGGCCTCGACCGCGACGCGCTTCTCGGCGTCGGCCAGGAGCGGCGGCCAGCGGTCGGCGTACGTCTCGGGCCACTTCAGGACCGTCTCGACGGTCTTGCCGAGTTGCGCGGCGACGCTCTCCCACGAGCACCCGGCGGCGCGGAGCTGCGCGGCGCGGGCCAGCGTGGCGTCGATGCGGGTGGGCATGGGGAACCTCGGGGTGTGGGTAGAACGGAAGGGAATCGTTTACCCGGTTTTCAGGCCAACGGCCTGACAGCCCTCAGCCCAGGGCAAGGTGCGTAGCACCGCCGCCCTGGGTTCGCTGAGGGCTGTCAGGCCGTTGGCCTGAAAATCGGGTGAAATCGGGGAATCGCGGCGGACGTGAGCCGGCCGACGTGCCCGGTCAGGCGCCGGGACGGAACAACCCTAAGACATGGTGTACGTTTGTCAAGTACCGCGCGGCCGGTTTCCTAGAACCCGGCCGCGGCCAGCCGGCGGACGATGCGGCCGTAGTCCGGCGCCCGCTCGGCCCACACGCCGCGGCGGCGGGCCCGCCGGTTCGGCCAGTTGATCAGGTTGAGGTGGTCGGCCTCCCACACGTCCTCGTGCTCGCCCCACGCCGCCGACGCCACCGACACCACCCCGTCGTTCGGCCCCTCGGCGCGGTTCACGATCCGCCACGTCAGCTCCCACTCGGTGCCGCGCCACGGCTTCTCGCTCCGCCCCGCGACCGAGAAGTAGCGCACGCCGGGGGCGTCCGGCGTCTGCTCGTTGAACCGGGCGCAGGTGTCGGTGCGCAGGTCGATGAACGCCTGGTGGCTCAGCCCGACCCAGTCGAGCGCGGGGATGACCCAGCGGCGGAGGTGGCGCCAGCCCCAGTCGGCGAACGGGGTGCCGCGGTGCGGCGTGCCGACGGTCGTGACCGACAGCACCCGCGACTCCATCCCCAGGCGGCTGACCATGTACCGGGCGTCGAGCCCGCCCATGCTGTGGCCGACGAGGTGGACGCGCTCGTGCGGGAGGTGCGTCAGGAGGAAGTGCTTCAGGTCGGCGGCCCGCTGCTCCACGCCGCCGGTCGGGTTCACGGTCGCGGCGTACACCCGGTTCCCGGCCGACCCGAGGAGCGCGGGGACGCCGCGGAAGTACTCCCGCCTCACCACCCGGCGGACCTTCAGCGCCCGCATCCCGCAGATGCCGTGGACCAGGACGATCGGGTCGGCCAGGCGGGGGAGGGGGCCGGCGGACGCGAGCGGCGGCACCCCCCGGCGGCGGGGCACGATGCGGGTCAGGGACTCCGGGAGGCGGGGCAGGCGCAGCGCGGGCACGGCGGGCGATCCCTGGGAGTCGTGGCCGCCCCGCGGGGCGGTCGTTAGCATCTAGTTCGGCGGCCCGGCGGCCGGGTGGTGAAAGAATCAACCATACGATCTTCTCGGAACTTACGCAATGACCATTCCCGTCGCGCAGCCCGGGACCACGCGGATCGGCTGGATCGGCACCGGCGTCATGGGCCGGTGGATGTGCCAGCACGCCATGAGCAAGGGCTTCACCGCCACCGTCTACAACCGCTCGAAGGACAAACTGCAGCCGCTGCTCGACATCGGCGCGAAGGCCGCCGACACGCCGAAGCAGGTGGCCGAGAACTCGGACGTGGTGTTCGCCATCGTCGGCTTCCCCAAGGACGTGCGCGAGGTGTTCCTCGGCGCCGACGGGGCGCTCGCCGGCAGCAAGCCCGGCACCGTCCTCGTGGACATGACGACGAGCGACCCGAGCCTCGCCGTCGAGATTCACCAGGCCGCGAAGGCGAAGGGCGTGGCGTCGCTGGACGCGCCGGTGAGCGGCGGCGACGTGGGGGCGAAGAACGCGGCGCTGTCCATCATGATCGGCGGCGAGCCGGAGGTGGTGGCGGCGGTGCAGCCGATCTTCGAGGCGATGGGGAAGACGATCGTTCACCAGGGCGCACCGGGCGCCGGGCAGCACACGAAGATGGTGAACCAGATTCTCATCTCGTCGAACATGATCGCGGTGTGCGAGGGCTTGCTGTACGGCCACAAGGCGGGGCTGGACCTGGAGACGGTGTTCAAGAGCGTGACGGTCGGCGCCGCGGGGAGCAAGGCGCTGGAGGTGCTGGGGCCGCGGATGCTGGCGCGGAACTTCGAGCCCGGCTTCTACGTCGAGCACTTCATCAAGGACATGGGGATTGCGCTGGCCGAGGCCGAGAAGATGAGCCTGAGCCTTCCCGGGCTGGCGCTGGCGAAGCAGCTGTACGAGGCGGTGCGGGCGCAGGGCTACGGCCGCAAGGGCACCCACGCGCTGCTGCTGGCGTTGGAGCACCTGAACGGCATCAAGCGATGAGGGGTGAACGTGGTCGGGCCATGTGCCTGCTCGATAGCGACCGCCCCCACGCGCTCTTCCCGTACCCGGTGTATTGGGGGTTGATCGAGTTCACCTACCGCGGCGACCCGAAGGTCTGGCGTGAGTCGTTCGTCGAACTGGTTTTCGACATTGGCGGAGGGGAACGGCGTTTCCGGTTCTTCGCCCCGACCCGGGCCGGAATGGCCGGCCGTCTGCCCATCCGAACCGGTGTCCTCGTCCTCGATATCACCGCCCGCCAGTGGGAAGGCGTGAGCGTCATGGTTTGCCCCGTGGAGCCGATGCAGAACGACACGGTCGAGTTCGTGGCCGCTGATGTTGTCGAGGTGAACGAGCACGGTGATCCGGTGTAGTTCCCGTAGGTCGGGTCGAGTCTTCGAGACCTGACAGCGGCGCCGGCCGGCTGCCCCATCAATCGCTTCCCGCGTCGCCGTCAGGTCTCGAAGACTCGACCCGACCTACGAAAGCCACGATGCCCGCGCTCCCGTTCGCCGCCGAGGCCGCCGCGTGCCGGGCGGCGCAGCGCGCCTGGGCGGCGGTCCCCGTCCGCGACCGGCTGCGGCCCGTCGCCGCGCTGCGCAAGCTCGTCGTGGCGCGTGTCGAGGCGCTCGTCGCCGCCGCTGCGGAAGACGTGGGCCGTAGCCGCGTCGATGTCATCGGCACCGAGCTGCTACCGACCGGCGCGGCGCTGAAGTTCCTGGAGCGGTCGGCGGCTCGCACGCTGGCCCCGCGGCGCGTCGGCCGCACGCCGCTGTGGCTGCTCGGCTGCCGCGACACGGTGCACCGCCGGCCGTGGGGCGTCGTCGGCGTCATCGGCACGTGGAACTACCCGATCTACCTCAACGTCGGCCCGATCGCGCAGGCGCTCGTCGCGGGCAACGGCGTGCTGTGGAAGCCGTCCGAACTCGCGCCGCGGACCGCCGCCGTGACCGCGCAGCTGTTCGCCGACGCCGGCTTCCCCGCGGGCCTGCTCACGACCCTCCCCGCGACGCGCGAGGCGGGGCCGCAACTGGCCGACGCGGACGTGGATTACGTGCTGTTCACCGGCTCCGACGGCGTCGGCCGGAAGTTGGCGGCACGGCTCGGCGAGCGGCTGATCCCGAGCACGCTCGAGCTGTCCGGCGTGGACGCGATGTTCGTGCTGGCCGACGCCGACGTGCGGCTGGCGGCGCGGGCGGCGTGGTTCGGGCTGACGCTCAACCGCGGGCAGACGTGCCTCGCCGTGCGCCGCGTGTTCGTGCACCGGTCGCGGCTCGCCGAGTTCCAGGCGGAACTCGACCCGCTGCTGAAAGGGGCCGGGCCGGCGGCGCTGGTCACCCCCGGTCAGGGGGCGCTGCACGCGCGGCTCGTCGCGGACGCGGTTCAGCGTGGCGCCACGGCACTCGGCGGCGACGGCCCGTCCCCGACGCTGCTGCTGAACGCCGCGCCCGACGCCGCCGTGTGCCGCGAGGCGGCGTTCTCGCCGGTGTGCGCCGTCCTCCCGTTCGACGACGTTGACACCGCACTGTCACAGGCCGCGGCGTCGCCGTTCGGGCTCGGCGCCAGCGTGTTCACCGCCGACACCCGCGCCGCCGCGGAACTCGCGGCCCGCATCCCCGCCGGCAGCGTGACGGTGAACGACGTGATCGCCCCGACGGCGCACCCGGAGACGCCGTTCGGCGGCCGCGGGGCTAGCGGCTGGGGCGTGACGCAGGGGCCGGAGGGGCTGCTGGCGCTGACCGTGCCGCAGGTGGTGTCGGTCCGCCGCGGCACGTTCCGCCCGCACGCCGACGAGGCGGTGGCGCCCGACCCTGCGGCGACCGCGGACGTGCTACACGGGCTGCTCCGCGCGAGCTACGGCGGCGAGTGGTGGGGCGGGCTGCGGCAACTGCTGCGCGGGGTGCGGCGGAAGCGGAAGTGATGGCCCGGTTTTCACCCCGAAGGGGTGAGAGCCCTCAGCCCAGGGCAAGGCGCGCAGCACCGCCGCCCTGGGTACGGGGATCAAGCCACCCCGCAGGCTGAAGGCCTGCGAGCCGGCTCGCAGGCCTTCAGCCTGCAATGTCACACGCACCCGTACCCAGGGCGGCGGGCCTTCGGGCCTTGCCCTGGGCTGAGGGCTCTCAGGCCTTCGGCCTGAAAACCCCTGCGGCAACGTGTCAGAACAGCCGCGGCTCGGTCAGCCGCGTCAGCAGCTTTCGCTGCGGCGCGCTCACCGGGAAGCCCGCCAGTTCCGCCGGCGTCACCCAGTTCGACTCCGCGTAGAAGCCCGCCTTGAACGTCCCCGCCTTCCGCGACGCGCTCAGCACCGACAGCGTGATGGCGAACCGCGTCACGCCGTGCTTCACCACCGTCAGCGGCTCCCCGACCGTCACCCGCAGCCCGGTCAGCTCGCGGGCGACCCGCAACGCCGCGGCCTCGTCCGACTCCCCTTCCCCGGCCTCGGCGTGCGGCACCTCCCACATGTTCTGCCAGCGGGCGGCGTCGGCGCGGCGGCGGCACAGCAGCACCAGCGGCCCGTCCCACACCACCACGCCCACCTCGCGCACCGCCACCACGTCCTTCGCCTTCTTCGGCGGGGGAATCTGCTCCTGCAGCCCGTCTCGGTGGGCGACGCACACGGCGCGCAGCGGGCACTCGCCGCAGCGCGGCTTCGTCGGCGAGCACACCAGCGCCCCGAGCTCCATCAGCGCCTGGTTGAAGTCGCCGACGCGCTCGTCGGGCAGCACGTCCTCGGCGGCCTGCCACACCCAGGCCTTGCCGGCGCCCTCGCGTGGGTCGCCGCGGTAGCCGAACACGCGGGCCAGCACGCGCAGGCTGTTCGCCTCCACGATCGGCAGCTTCCGCCCGAACGCCTGCGACAGCACCGCGCCGAGGATGTAGCGGCCGACGCCGGGCAGGTCCGCCCACACGGCCGGGTCGTCGGGCAGCGCGTCGGGGTGGCCCGCGGCCAGCGCCTTCGCGGCGGCGTGCAGGTGGCGGGCGCGGCGGTAGTAGCCGAGGCCCTCCCACAGCTTCAGGACGTGCTGCTCGTCGGCGGCTGCGAGCGCCTGCACGGTCGGGAAGGCGGCGAGGAAGCGGGTGAAGTACGGCACCACCGCGGCGACGGTGGTTTGTTGCAGCATGACCTCGCTGACCCAGACGCGGTACGGGTCGCGGCTCGTGCGCCAGGGGAGGGGGCGGTGGTGGGCGTCGAACCAGGGGAGGAGGAGCGGCGCGAGAGGGGCCATGCCGAAATGATAGAGCCCCGGGTCTCCCCGGGGCCCGCCGACGGGCCGGGCTACTTCGGCCGCCGCATGTAGCGCCGCAGCAGGTCGCTGGCGGCGTCGGCGGAGTCCACCTTGGCCGCCTCGGGCTTCTTCTCGCCGGCCTTCGCGGCGGCCGGGTCGCCGGTCAGGGCCGTCGCCGGCATGTCCACCACCGTCGAGCCGCCGGGCACCTCCGCCGGGCCGTCGTCGTCCATGCCCAGCAGCATCGCCGCCAGCCGGTCGTGCTCGTCCTGGTCGGCGGCCGCGGCCGACAGCGGCTTCTGCTCCTTCGAGCCGGTCAGGCCGGGGGCGGACGGGGTGCTGGGCTTCTTCGCGGGGTTGGGGGTGGCGTTCCGGGCGGCCGGGGCCGGCGACGCGGCGGCGGCGGCGGTCGCGGCCTTCACGGCGGCCATCGCCGCGGCCGTCTCGGGGCTCCGCTCCGGCAGCGGGGTGCCGTCCTCCTTCGTCACCGTCGGCTCGATCCGCACGGTGAAGTCGAGCGGGCCGACCTTCAGGCTGTCGTTCGGCCGGACCTCGCGCTCCTCGCCCTTGAGCGTGGCGTCGTTCAGCTGGGTGCCGTTGGTGCTCCCCATGTCGCGGACGAACACCTTGCCGTCGCGGACCAGCACCGCGCAGTGCTGCTTGCTGACGGCCTGGCTCGCCGGGCGGAGCTGGCAGGACGGGTCGCGGCCGATGACGAACTGGGCGCCGACGATGGGGATGGCCTTCCCCTGGTGAACGCCCGACGCCACGACCAGGCTGACCTTCATGGGGAGTTCCGCCATCGTCGTTCCTCGCGCCCGGGTGACGGGGCCGGGCGGGTGGGCCGGTCGGCCCTGTGGGAGTTCCTACCAATCAGACGGGCGAAACTTACCGGGAGTTGGGCACCGACCCGCCGCCCCCGGCGTACAGAGCGTGGGGGGCGATGGACTCGGCTCCCGGTATCCTACCGGTTCAGTCGGTCGCTTTGCGAGTCGACCAGCAAAACTACTCGGCGATTCTAAACACGGGGCCGCACCGGATGCAACACAGCAGTTCCGAAAATTCCGGCCGCGTCGGCCCGTGGGCGGCCATTCTGCTCCTGGTCCCAACCCTCGTCGCGCCCGGGTGTACCCCGCCGGAACCCGCCGCCGGCCCGGCCGGGAAGCCGCGCGGCGGCGTGACCCTCCGCGTGAGCTGCCCGGACGCCCGGCTCGCCGCAATTCTCCGCCCGATGGCCCGCTCCTGGGCCGCCCGCACCGGCGCGACGGTCGAGCTCGTCGAGGGCCCGATGTCGGACGCGGCGGACGTCGGCGTCATGCCCGCGGCGGACCTCGGCGGCTGGGCCGACCGCGGCGAGCTCGCCGCAATCCCGTCGGCCTTCAAGGACCCCGGCCACCCGTACCAGTGGAACGGCGTGCTCGCGGTCTACCGGGGCGAGCCGTACGCCGGGTGGGGGGCCCAGTTGTACGGCCTGCCGATCGCCGCCGAGGGGTTCGCAGTGGTGTATCGCGCCGACCGGTTCGCCGACAAGGGTGCGAATGACGATTTCCGCGCGAAGCACGGCCGGCCGCTGACCCCGCCGGCGACGTGGGAAGACCTGTCGGACGTGGCGGCGTTCTTCGCGGCCCGCGACAAGGCCCCGAGCCTGCCGCCGCTCCCCGCCGACGCCGGCAAGCTGGCCGACCTGTTCTTCCGCGTCGCCGCCGGGTACGACCGCCCGGCGCAGCGCGAGGGCGGCAAGGCCGGCGAGCAGCCGAAGGGCGACGCGCTGGCGTTCGTGTTCCGCACCGACGACGGCGCCCCGCGGCTGACCGAGCCCGGGTTCGTCGCCGCGGGGAAGTGGCTCGGCGAGCTCAAGGCCCGCGGCGCGGTGCCGCCGCCCGCCGACGCCGACCCGGTGCCGCTGCTGAAGGACGGCAAGGCGGCCCTGGCCGTGCTGTCGTTCGCCGACGTGGCCCGGCTGCGGCCGGCCGGCGGCGCGGTGGACGCGCGGTTCGGCGTGGCCCCGCTGCCGGGCACCCGCGGCTACGCCACGCCCGGCGGCGTGGTGCCGCTGCCGCTGAACTACGTGCCGCTGGTCGCCGGCGGCTGGGTCGGGGCGGTGCGGGCGAAGTCGGCGAACGTGGCGGCGGGGTTCGAGCTGCTGGCGGAACTCGGCGGGCCGGCGCGGAGCGCGGAGGTGGTGGCGGCCGGCGGGTACGGCGCGACCCGGGCGGCGCACCTGGACGCCGACCGGCTGGTGGCGTGGCTCGGCTACGGGTTCGACGCCGACCGGACGCGGGCGCTTCAGGACGCGGCCGACGCCTTCGTGGCCACGACGGTGCGGAACCCGGCGTTCGGCCTGCGGACGCCGGACCACGCGGCGCTGACGGCGGCGCTGGCGGCGGAGCTGCGGCGGGTGGCCGACGGGGCGCCGCCGGCCGAGGCGCTGGGCCGCGCCGCGGCGGCGTGGGAGGCGGCGGCGCCGGCGGCGCGGGAGCGCGAGCGGCGGCGGCGGGCGGTCGGGCTGCCGTGAGTCTCAGGGCGGGTCGTACCCCCCCGCCGACCACGGGTTGCACCGGCACACGCGCCACGCCCCGCGGGCGGCGCCGCACACCGGGCCGTACTTCCGCACGGCGCCGATGAAGTACTCGCTGCACCCCGGCTGGAACCGACACACCGGCGGCAGCAGCGGCCGGATCAGCCACTGGTAGCCGCGCACCCCGCCGACGAGGACCGCCGAGAGGAGCCACGCCGGGCCGCGCCACAGCCAGCTCATCGAGGCGCCTCGGAAGGGGGAAAGCGGCCCGGCTCGCCGGCCGGTCGGCTCGCCGGGGGCGTCAGCTTCCGCGCCGCCTGCCGGGCCAGCGCCACCAGCGACGCGCGCACCGCGGCCAGCGTCGGCGGGCCGCCCGCCCGCGGGATCAGCACCAGGTCCACGCCCGCCGGCAGCTGCGCCTGCTCCAGCCGGAACGCCTCGCGGTACAGCCGCTTCAGCCGGTTGCGCACGACCGCCCCGCCCGCCTTGCGCGACACCGAGCAGCCGAGCCGCGGGTGCGGCAGGCCGTTCTCGACGGCGTACACGACGAGCACGCCGTCGGCCGCCGACTTGCGGCGGGCGTAGGCGCGGTCGAACGCCGCGGGCGCCTTCATGCGGTGGGTCTGCGGGAACGTCGGCACGGGACACCTGGGGACGGACCGCCGCAGGGACGCGGCGCGCCGGGGCGCGGTTCGGCTACGGCGCCCAGCCCACGGTCGCCCGCGGGGTCTGCGGGTTCCGCCCCGCGAACTCCGTGATCAGCTCGCGGCTCCGCTCGTCCACCTGGCCGGCCGGCACCGTCACCTTGAACACGAGGTACTGGTCGCCGCCGCCCACGCCCTTGCCGCGCAGTCGCAGCTTCGCCCCGCCCGACGTGCCCGGCGGCACCTTCACCACCAGCCGCTCGCCGGCCGCCGTCGGCACCTCGACGCTCGCCCCCAGCACCGCCTCGGCCAGGCTCAGCGGCACGTCGAGGAACACGTCGGCCCCCTCGCGGCGGAAGTACGGGTGCGGCTCCACCTTCACGCGCAGGATCACGTCGGCGGACCCGGTGGCGCTCGCGGGCACGCGCAGCTTCTTGCCGTCGGCGATGCCGGCGGGCACCTTCACGTCGATGTGCCGGCCGCCGACGTCGATGCTCACGCTGCCGCCGGCCGCGGCCACCTCGAACGGGACGGTGACCTCGGACTCGATCGCCTCGGCCGGCCGCGGGCGCGACTTGGGCCGCCCGCCGCGGCGGCCGCCGAAGAGGTCGTTCACGTCCGGGCTGCCGCCGCCGCCGAAGAAGGTGCGGAACAACTCGTCGGCCGCACGCGGGTCCACGTTCGCCCCGCCGCCGGGGAAGCCGCCGCCGGGGAAGCCGCCGCCGGGGAAGCCGCCCGCGCCGCCGGGGAAGCCGGGGCCGGCGTGGCCGAACTGGTCGTAGTTGGCCTTCTTGGCGGGGTCCGAGAGCACCTCGTAGGCGGCCTGCACCTCCTTGTAGGTGGCGTCGGCCTGCTTGTCGCCGGGGTTGCGGTCCGGGTGGTGCTTCTTCGAGAGCTTGCGGTACGCCTTCTGGATCTCGTCCGCGGTCGCGGTCTTGGAGACGCCGAGGACGTCGTACGGGTCGCGGGGCATGTCGGGTTCCGGCGCGGCCGGGGCTGGGGGGGGTAGTTTAGCAGTTGGATGCCCCCCGACACCCGCGGGGTGCAGCGTTCCGCGGCGCCGTGTCGTAAAATGCCGGCACCCCCATCCGCCGGCCCCGGACTCCGCCGTGTCGATCGCCGCCGAGTGCCCGCACTGCGAGACGCGCTTCCACCTCCAGCCGGAGCTCGCCGGCCGGACGATGCGCTGCCCGAACCCCGACTGCCGGCAGGTGTTCGAGGTCGCCGCGGCCCTGCCGCCGCTGCCGACCATGCCGCGCGACGACTCCACGCCCCCCTTCCGCCGCCCCGAGCCCGAGGTCGTCGAGGCGCAGCTCGCCCCCGCCCCGCCGAAGGCCCGGCCGAAGCCGCCGAAGCCCGCGAGGCCGCCGAAGGTGGTCGAGGCCGAGGTCGTTTCCCCCGGAAAGCCGAAGACCAGCGCCGGTCCGAAGGAAGTGGTGTGGACGCCCGGCGCCGACCTGCCGCCGTCGGCGCCGCCCCCGGCCGCGCCGCCCCCGCCGAAGCCGCGCGCCGTCGCCGACTACGAGGAGCCGTACGAGGAGCCGGTCCGCCGCCGCCGCAAGCGCGGCCGCAACCTCGGCCCGGCGATCCTGCTCGGCCTCGTGGTGCTGCTCGTGCTCGTGGGCGGCGCCGCCGGCGTGTACATCCTCCAGTACAAGGGGAAGGTGCACGAGCAGGCCGTGGCGAAGGCCAAGGACCTGTACAAGGCGGGCGACTACACCAAGGCCAAGAAGGCCTACGACGAGCTCGCCGCCGAGTACGCCGACCACGCCGACGTGGACGAGTACAAGTTCTTCTCCGACCTCGCCCAGATGCAGCAGGCCACGCGCGGCCTCACCACCCGCGAGAACCCCCGCCCGGCGATCCAGGCGCTCAAGGACTTCGTCGCCGCCCGCAAGGACGCGCCGCTGGCGAAGCCCGACAAGTTCGGGTACGACGTGTTCGACGCCGGCAAGAAGGTCGCCGAGGACGCCGCGGCGTACGTGCAGGAACGCGTGAAGGGCTTCGGCGGCGACCGCGGCAAGCTCGACGAGCTGGCGAAGGCCGACGAGCTGATCGCCGCCGGCCGCGAGCTACCGGCGCTGGTCGAGCCGTTCCGCCCGAAGGACCTGCCGGGGCTCGACGACTCGCTGGCCAAGTTCGCCGCCGCCGAGGCCGACATCGGCAAGGGCCGCCGCGTGTTCGCGCTGATCGACCAGGCGAAGGCCCAGCTCGCCGAGCCGACCGAGCAGGCGATGGTGGAGACGAAGGCGTTCCTGGCCGCGCACGGCCTGACGGACCACCCCGAGGCGCGCGACCTGATGTCGCGCTCCGAGGCCGAGTTCCTCCGCCGCGTGGCCTACACCGCCGACCCCGCCGGCCCCGCCCCGCCCGCCGCCGAGGGGCGCGGCTCGTTCCTGTTCGTGGCCCCCGTCGGCGCCGCCAAGGCCGTGCCGCGCGGCCAGCTCGACGACCCGCCGACGGTGTTCCTGGCCGTCGCCCGCGGCGTGCTCTACGCCCTCGACGAGGACAGCGGCGACCTGCTGTGGGCGGCCCGCGTCGGCGCCGACACCTTCGACCCGCCCGCGGTGGTGACGCTGGAGACGGCCGACGGCCCGACCAACCTCGCGCTGGTGCTCGGCAACGTGGCCGGGCAGGCGGAGGCGAGCGGCCGCGTGCTGAAGACCGGCGAGGTGAAGTGGCGGCAGCTGCTCCCCGCGCCCGCGGCCGGCCCCGCGGCGGTGGTCGGCGGCCGCGCCTTCGTGCCGGTGCGCGACGGCGTCGGCACCGTGGTCGTCATCAACCTGACGACCGGCGCCCGCGAGGGGCGCATCGTGCTGGGCCAGCCGGTGGCGCAGGTGGTGGCGCGGACGGGCTCGCAGGAGCTGTTCGTCGCCGCCGACGCCCGCCGCGTGTTCGTGTTCGACTGCACCGCCGGGGCCAACCCCCGCTGCGTCCGCGTGATGGCCACGAACCACCCCGCGGGCTCGCTCCGCACCACGCCCGTGATGCTCGGGCCGCGCTACCTGATGTTCTGCCAGGCCGACGGCCCCTCGGCGATGGCGCTGCGCGTCTTCCCCGTGCTGGACACGCCGGCGCTCGCCGCCGACGCGCCGCCGGTCACCGAGCCCGTGGCGCCCGCGGTGCAGCTGCCGGTGCCCGGCTGGGTGTGGTTCCCGCCCGTGTCCGACGGCGAGCGGCTCGCGGCCGTCACCGACGCGGGCCAGTTCCGCCTGTTCGGCGTGAACCTGCCCGGCAACAGCGACCCGGCGCTGTTCGCGCTGCCGTCGCCGACGCTGCCGACGCCGCCCGACGGCGCCCCCGTGCCCGGCCTCGCCGTGCCCGCCGAGGACGGCGCGTTCTGGGTGCTCGCCGGCAGTTCGCTTCAGAAGTACCGCCTGCGCCTGCACCCCGTCCGCGGGCTGGAGCTGGTGGCCGACGGCAAGGCCGAGCCGGTGGGCTCGCCGACGCAGCCGGTGCAGCTGAACCCGAAGCGCGACACGGCGTGCTTCGTGGTGCGCTCGGGGAACTCGAGTGGCTGTCGGGCCGTGGCGGTGCGGCTGCGCGACGGCGAGCCGCGCTGGCGGCGGCAGCTCGGGCTCGTGCCCGGCGGCGCCCCGGTGTCGGCCGGCGACGGCGTGCTCCTGGCGGACGAGGACGGCGGCGTGGTGAGCATTCCCGCCGCGGCGGTGGCCACGCAGGCGACCAACCCGGCGACGGTGGTGGCGACCGGCCTGGGCGGCACGGTGTCGAGCGGCCCCGGCGCCGCGACCGGGCCGACGGCGGTGGCGACGGGGCCGAACGGCCAGGTGTTCACGCTGACGCCCACGGCCGGCGAGAAGGGGCCGCAGTGGTCGCTGCGGGTGTTCACGAACGGCGCCGCGACGACGACCGCCACGTTCCCCGCCCCCGGCGCCGTGGCCGGCGTGCCGCTGGTGCTGAACGGCAACCTGCTGATCCCCGCGAGCGACGGCTCGCTGTACCGCTACAAGCCGGGCGACGCCTCGGGCCGCTCCGAGCCGCTGGGCCGCGGCCCGACGTGGCTGACGGACCGCCGCGGCGGCGAGCCGGTGTGTTATCTGGCGGCGCTGGACGGCGACCACTTCGCGGCGTCGGACGGCGGCCGCGCGTTAAACCGCTGGCTGTGGCCGGGGAGCGGGATGTGGTCGTCGGGCGACTTGCGGTGGGAGCTGCGCGACCGGGTGGCATCGGTTCCGGCGTACTTCGCGCCGAAGGACGGCCGGCCGTCGCGGCTGCTGGTCGCGGAGGCGACGGGCGGCGTGTGGCTGTACGCCGCCGACCGCGGCGGCCCGGCGCTGCGCAGCTGGCTCCCGGGCCGCACGGTGTCGCTGCCGGGCGGCCGGGTGGGTCCGTTCGGTGTGTCGTCGGCGGGCCGGGTGTGTTACGCCGTCGAGGGGAAGGCCGACGAGCGCTCGCGGTGGGTGGTGTCGCTCGATCCGGAGCGCGCCGACCCGGCGTGGGTGGCGGAGGTGGCGGAGCCGGCGGTGGGCGCCCCGGTGCCGCTGCCGGACGGCCGCTGGCTCGTGACCGACCGCGCCGGCGGCGTGACGGCGCGGGCGTCGGACACGGGTCGGCCGGCGGGCGAGGCGTCGGTGGGCTTGCCGGGCGCGGTGCCGGCGGGCGCCGGCGTGCCGGTGGGCACGGCGGTGCTGGTGCCGCTGACGGACGGCAGCGCCGCGGTGGTGCCGCTGCCGGCGCCGGCGAAGGAGTGACAGCGAGCCGACCGCCGTGAGGCGGCGGGTGATGGTGGCTTCAACCCGAGGACGTTGTGGGTTTCTGGCGTGACAGCTGCGGGCTACTGATCTTTGACAAGCAGGGGGTGGCGTCGACCGACTACCCGCAGCTTTGTCGTCGGATTGCGGACGTGTTTGGGCTTACCCCCGCTAGGAATCTCATCGTCGGCCCGGAACAAATGTTCTGGGAATTCCAACGTGGCGATCTCGTCGTCCGACTCGATTGGGACATCTGGATGGAATTCATGTGCGTGGCGATGTCCAGTGAGGCCGAACCGCTGCTACACGACATCGCGTCGTGGCTGAGTTCAAACGTCGGAAATGCTGCGGATGCGGCCGGCCGCGTAGGTCGGGCCGAGTCGGCGAGGCCCGACGCGGCGCGCCTGACGCAGTTCGTGAAATCCCGTCACGTCGGCGCCGGCCGTCTTCCTCCGACGCACCTGCTACCCCGCGTCGGGCCTCGAAGACTCGACCCGACCTACTGGTCCGTCTAACGATCGATGTCGGGCTTCGCCCGATTGGTGACCAGTGGGCCGTTAGGCCGGGGCGCAAGCCCCGTCGGGCGTCCGAACCCCGGACGGGGCTTGCGCCCCGGCCTAACGACTCGTCGGCCCGAGCGCGGGCGAAGCCCGACATCGATCGTTAGACGGACTACTACGGAAGCCCCGAGCCACCCGCCGCCTCACGGCGGTCGGCTCGCCGCGCACGTTGCCTCCGTACAATCGCCCCGTCCGCCCTACCCCACCGGAGCCGCCCATGCGTGCCCTCTCCTGCCTCGTCGTCGTCGCGGCCGCCGCCGCCGCCGTCGCCCAGCCCGCCGACCCGTGGACGCTCGACCCCGCCTTCAAAGCCGCCAAGGCCGACGACCTCAAGGACGCCCCCACCACCCCGCCGCCGAGCGGCGCCGTCGTCCTGTTCGACGGCAAGGACGTGTCGAAGTGGCAGAAGCGCGACGGCGGCGAGGTGAAGTGGGTGCTTCGGCCGAACGGCGCGATGGAGGGCGTCAAGGGTCACGGCGACATCGTCACGAAGGAGAAGTTCGGCGGGTCGTTCAAGCTGCACGTCGAGTTCCGCGTGCCGTACGAGCCGGGCGGCGCGGGCCAGGGGCGCGGCAACAGCGGCGTCTACGTCCAGGGCCGGTACGAGGTGCAGGTGCTCGACAGCTACGGCCTCAAGAGCAAGAACAACGACTGCGCCGCCATCTACGAGGTGGCCGCGCCGAGCGTGAACGCCTGCAAGGCGCCGACGGTGTGGCAGAGCTACGACATCGAGTTCACGGCGCCCGTGTTCGCCGGCGGCAAGAAGACCGAACCCGCCCGCATGACGGTGTATCATAACGGGGTGAAGGTCCACGACGGCGTGCGCATCCCGGTGGACAACACCCGGGCCGGCGCGGGCGGCGACCCCGCCACGCCCGGCCCGATCCTGCTGCAAGACCACGGCCACCCGGTGCAGTACCGGAACATTTGGCTGCTGAAGCAGTAGTGGTTTGTGGTTAGTGGACGGTGGACAGTTCCGAACACGACCGCGAGGGCGGAATGGCGGATGCGACGGCCCCCGAGTTGCCCCCGGTCTCCGAACTGTCCACTGACCACTCTCCACTGCCGACTGGCCGCGAAGGCGGCAGCGCCGAACTCCTGAAGCTCGCCCTGCCGCTGGTCATCAGCCAGAGTTTCATGACGGTGCAGGTGCTCGCCGACACGTACCTCCTCGCCCGCCACAACACCGACGAGATGACCGCCTCGTTCCCGGCGGTCATGTGGTACTGGCTCGGGTTCGGCTTCCTCAGCGTCACCGCCGGGTACACGTCCACGTTCGTGGCCCAGTACACCGGCGCCGGCCGGCCGCACCGCGTCGGGCCGGCCGTGTGGCAAGGCATCTACTTCGCGCTCGTCGCCGGCCTCGGCTTCCTCACGGTCGTGCCGCTCGCCGGGTGGCTCACGTCGCTGGCCGGGCACCCGGCGCACATCCAGGAACTCGAAGCGGTGTACCTCCGCTGCTTCGCCTTCGCCGCGCTGCCGATGCTGGTGATGCAGGCGATCAACGGCTTCTTCTCCGGCCGCGGCGACACCTGGACGGTGCTCCTCATCGAGGCGTTCGGCACGGCGGTGAACGTGGCGCTGGCGCTGCTGCTGATCTTCGGCCGCGGCGGCTTCCCCGAGATGGGCATCGCCGGCGCCGGCATCGCCACCGTCGTCGGCAGCTGGGCCGCGGCGCTGCTGGCGCTGGCGCTGTTCCTGCGGCCGAAGTTCCGGGACGGGTTCGCCACCGCCGCCGGCTGGCGGCTCGACGGCGACCTGTTCCGGCGGCTGATGAAGTACGGCGGCCCGGCCGGGATGCAGGTGTTCCTCGACGTGCTGGTGTTCCACCTGTTCACGCAGTTCGTCGGCCAGCTCGGCGACGCCGCGCTCGGCGCCACGACGCTCACCATCCGGTTCAACATGGTGGCGTTCCTGCCGATGATGGGGGTCGGCCAGGCGGTGTGCATCCTGGTCGGCCAGCGGCTCGGCGCCGACCGCCCGGACGTCGCCGAGAAGACCGTCTACACCGGCACCGCGTGGTCGTTCGGGTACATGTGCGTCGTGGCCACCGTGTACCTCACGCTGCCGCAACTGCTGGTGTCGGCGTTCGAGCCGGAGCAGGACGTGGCGAAGTTCGCCGCCATCGCCGCCATCGTGCCGAGCCTGCTGGTGTGCGTGGCGGTGTACTCGCTGGCCGACGCGGTGAACCTGACGTTCGCGTTCGCCCTCCGCGGCGCCGGCGACACCCGCTTCGTGACGTGGCTGACGTTCGCCCTGGCGTGGCCGGTGATGGTGCTGCCGACGGCGGCGCTGGTGACGTGGCGGGCCGAGTTCGCGGCCGCGTTCCCGGGCGCCGGCGACCCGCTCTACTGGGCGTGGGGCTTCGCCACGGCGTTCATCTGCTGCATGGCGGGGTGCTTCGTGTGGCGGTTCCGCACCGGGAAGTGGAAGACGATGCGCGTCATCGAGCCGGGCGTCGCGGAGGAGTAGAGCCGATTTTTTGACGGGATGAACAGGATGAAACAGGATGGAAAACAAAGACTCGATTTAAAATGATCTCGGTCTTTGTTTTCCATCCTGTTTCATCCTGTTCATCCCGTCAAAAAATGCCTTTCGGCTTACCGCCGGCGGAAGATGCCGCCGCCGAAGCCGGCGCCGCTGTACCCGCCCACGCTGACGCCGCCGCCGACCCACCCGCCGGTGCGGCCGGCGCGGGCCGGGGCGTTGTCGTACGGGCTCGGGCTGTACGGGGCGCCGAAGCGGCGGCCGTCGCGGCCGAAGCCGTCCGGGCGGTTGTTCCACTCCGGGCCGATGCCGGTGCCGTAGGCGGCCTCGCGGCCGAAGCCGTAGTAGCTGGTCGTGCCGGACCACGCCCCGCCGCCGCCGGGGAAGAACCCGGCGGGCACGACCGCCGCGTCCGGTTCCGGCCCCGCCGCCGCCGCGAGCGCGGCCGCCACCACGATGCTCGTCATGCGCGTCCCTCCTGGGGGGCCGGCGACTCCGGCCCACACCGAAGGCTACCCCGGGGGCGGGGAGCACTTTGGCGCGCGGCCGCGGATGGCAGGGGATACGGGCGCCCGGCCGCGCCGCGGGCGCCGGTTGTGCGAAGTGGATGGCCGGCGAGCCGAGCCCCGTAAGGGGCCGGGTGCGTTCGCACGTCGGGCACGTCGGACGTGGGTCGAAATGGGTACGCACCCGGCCCCTTACGGGGCTCGGCTCGCCGCCGCGATCGTGGCCGCCGCCGCCCGCACCCGCTCGCGCACCGCGTCCGGCACCGGCCCCGCCGCCGCCAGCGCTTCGAGGAGCTGCGCCGCCGCGACCCACACCGCAGTGGCCGGTGGCGAGTGGCCGGTGGCCAGGTCCGGAGCGGGAGCCGCGACCGGTTCCTCGGCAACTGGCCGCTGGCCACCGGCCACCGGCAACTCGTCCGGGCCCGTCAGCCGCCGCAGCGCGCCGAGGAACCCCGGCCCGGCGGCGAACGCCAGCTCGTCGGCGTCGCCCTCGAACAGGCCGGCGAACAGGTTCTGCTTCGCCTCCAGCGTCCGCAGGACGCGCTCCTCGATCGTGCCGCGGGTCACGAAGTTGACCACCCGCACCGGCCGCTTCTGCCCCATGCGGTGCACCCGCGCGATCCGCTGCTCCAGCACCGCCGGGTTCCACGGCAGCTCCAGGTTCACCACCGTGTCCGCGGCCTGGAGGTTCAGCCCGGTGCCGCCGGCGTCGGTGCTCAGGAACACCGCGCACGCCGGGTCCGTCTGGAACGTCTCCAGCGCCGCCTTGCGGTCCTTGCCGCTCAGCCCGCCGTGCAGCACCGCGTAGCCGACGCCGAGCCGGTCCAGCACCTTCGCCGCCTCGAAGGTCATCGTCTCCCACTGCGAGAACACCACCACCTTGTGCGACTCTTCGCCGCCGATCAACTCCGGCAGCAGCTCCGCGAACTCGTCCAGCTTCGGCGACACGTGCGTGGCTCGGTCGTGCAGGAACGTGCTGTCGCAGATCGTGCGCAGGTTCACCACGCACGCCAGGATGCGCTTGCGGTCCAGGTCGGTGAGGTAGCTCTTCGCCAGCAGCCGGGCCAGCGCCGCGCGCTGCTCCTCGTAGGGGCCGCGCTGCTCGTCCGCCAGCTCCACGAACACCGTGTTGTCGGTCCGCTCGGGGAGCTGCGTCAGCACCTCGGCGCGGGTGCGGCGGAGGAAGATCGGCGCCAGCTTCTCGCGGATGGCGTCGAGGTTGCGGTAGCCGACGAGGTTCCCCTCGGCGTCGGTCACGCGGTGCTCGTGCAGGAACGCGAACGCCGGCCCGAAGCGGCGCTCGTCCACGAACTGCACGATGCTGTACAGCTCCTCCAGCTTGTTCTCCAGCGGCGTGCCGGTCAGCACGAAGGCGTAGCGGCTGTGCAGCTTCTTCACCTCGCGGGTCGTCTTCGCCTCCCAGTTCTTGATCCGCTGCGCCTCGTCCAGCACCACCACGTCCGGCTTCCAGGCGTTCAGCGCCTCGCGGTCGCGCACCACCTGCTCGTAGTTGACGAGCCGGTAGAACGTGGGCTGCTCGTACTGCTCCTTCCGCGCGTCGGGCAGGCCGTCGATCACCTGCACCGGCCGGCTCGTGAAGCGGCGGATTTCCGTCTCCCACTGGTACTTCACCGACGCCGGCGCGACCACGAGCACGCGGCGGATGCCGCGCTCCCGCGCTAACAACTCCACGGCGGCGAGCGTCTGCACGGTCTTGCCCAGGCCCATGTCGTCGCCGAGGATGCTGCGGCCGCGGCAGGCCAGGAACAGCGCCCCGCGCAGCTGGTAGTCGTACAGCGGCACCGGCAGCAGGTTCAGCTCCAGCGTGCCGGCGTCGAGCTGCGCCAGCCACTCGGCCTCGCGGGCCAGCAGGTCGGCGCGCTCCACCTCGCGGTCCACGAAGTCGAGCGCGTCGGACAGCACCGTCACCTCTTCGGGCACGGCCTCGATGTCGCGGATGAGGTCGGGGAACCTGCCGCGGCCGGACCACAGGAACTTGTCGTCGAAGTACGCCTGCGCCAGGCGGGCGAGCTTGTCGGAGTGCCGCGGCGGCAGGTGCAGGCCGAGCCGCAGCTGCTCGCCGTAGTGGAGGTACACTTCGGGCCGCTGCACGGCGGCCTTCTTCTTCTGGAGGTGCGGCGGCAGCTCGTCGCGGAGGTCGTCGAGCACCGCCTCGATGTGCTTGCAGGTGCCGAGGGTGTTGGCCTTGTAGTCGGGGCAGGTGCAGGTGTTGTCGCCGACCTCGAACCCGCGGACGGTGACCTCGTAGCGGCCCCCCGACTCGGGGTTGGTGACGCGGAAGTCGGAGAAGACGCGGTTCTTCCCCAGGTTCTCGATGCTGAACTTGGTGGCCCGGGCCCGCTGCCGGCGGAGGTCGATCTGTTCCTCGCGGAGCATCGGCGGGGCCTCGGCGGCGGGCGTGCGCCCATGATACCGCCGGCGGCCGCGGCGCGGAGGTCAGCCGGCGGCCGGGGCCGGCTGCGCGAACAGCTGGGGTGGGTAGACGAGTGCGGCCCCCTGCACGGGGACGGTGCCGATCCAGTTGTGGAGGACGGTCGGGTTCTCGCCGCGGTACTGCTCGTACTCCCGGGCCAGTGCCCGGCCGATCGGGCTGTTGGGAGCCACGATCATGGTGTCGAACGCGTCGACCCGTTCGAGCCAGTGCGCCCAGGCCTTGCGGGCGTCAAGCGCGTCGATGGCCTGGAACACCGTGTCGGCCACCGGCCCGCGGCCCGTGGTCAGCACGTCCGGGCAGACGAGGTACAGGTACGCCCGGCCGTCGTCCGTGGTTTCTGCCCAGCACGCCCCCGCGAGGACGAGACCGCGGCCGACCGCCTCGCGGATGACTTTTTCCCCGCCGTCGAACTGGCGCTCGCTCGCCACCGGGATTTGACCCATGGCAGCACTCCGTGTGTCGGATCCGTGATCGCCACCCACAGGTCGCGGGCCTGGGCCTCGTTCCACCTCGCGTACCGGGCGGCCTCGTTCCACTCGCGGACCGCGTCCCAGTACCTCTTACACGTCCGGGTCGGGTCGGCGGCGATGGCGTCGTCCCTCTCCTTCTTCAGCTTGGCGAGTTCGAGCAGGTCCTCGACCTTGTGCGAGAACGCCTTGAACGCCCGCTCCTTGTCGGGGAACTCCTCCGCCTGCGTCAGCTTCGCCACGCACGCTTTCAGTGCGCACTCGACGGCGTACCCGGCGAGGTAGTACGCCCCGTCCCACAGGCGGGCCATGATCAGTGCCTCGGCCTCGGCGGCGCGGGCGTCGGCCAGCTGCTGGAAGTCGGTCCGGGTGAGCGGCACGGGCGATCCTCCCGACCCGCCTATTCTATCCCGACCCGTACTTCTGGTGCAGCGCCCGGCGCAGCGCCGGCGACAGGCCGATCGCCGGCACCACCAGCCGCCGCAGCCGCGGCGGGCGGGCGCCGTCCAGGAACGGCTCGAACGCCGCGTCGCCGGCCGGGTTGTTCCCCAGGTCCAGCGACCGCAGCCCCGCCAGGTGGGGCGACGACGCGAGCGCCGTCACCGCCGCGTCCGTCAGCCCGCACCCCGACAGCTTCAGCCCGCGCAGCCCGGCCAGCGCCGGCGCCGCGGCCAGCACCGCCGCCCCCGCTTCGCCCAGGTCGTTGCGGCTCAGGTCGAGCTCGCGCAGCGCCGCGGGCGCCTCGGCGGTGAGCAGCGGCTTCAGCGCCGCCGGGCCGAGCGCGTTCCCGGACAGGTCGAGCACCGCCACCCGCGCGAGCGCCCCGGGCCGCGGCACGGCGTGGACCCGCGGCGCCCCCAGCCCGCAGCCGGACAGGTTCAGCCACTCCAGCCGCGGCAGCCGGTCCGACCCCGCGACCGCCTCCGCGCCCGCGGGGCCGACCGGGTTGTGCCGCAGGTCCAGGCCGCGCAGCGCCGTCAGGTGCGGCGACGCGGCCAGCGCCCGCGCCCCGCCCTCGGTCAGCTCGTTCTCCGCCAGGATCAACTCCTCCAGCCCCGACAGGTGCGGCGAGCCGGCGAGCGCGCTCGCGCCGGCGTCGGTGAGGCGGTTCTTCCGCAGGTCGAGCCGCCGCAGCCCGGCCAGGTGCTCGCAGCGGGCCACGGCGCGGGCCAGCGGGTCGCGCAGGTGCTGGGCCTCGATCGTCAGCCCCGCCAGCCGGCCGAGGTACGGCGACGCCGTGAGAGCCCCCAGGTGCGGGCCGGCGTCCATCAGGTGGAGGTGCCGCACCGGCGCCGCGGCGAACAGCTCGTGGGCGTGCCGCAGGAACGGCACCGCCCCGATCCGCACCTCGTCCACGAACCCGCGGCGGAAGTCGATGAGCGAGCACAGGCCGCGGAACGGCGCCTCCCAGGCGTCCTTGTTCGCGTCGCGCAGCAGCTGCTCGGCGCGGAGCAGGTCGGCCCGCGCGGGGTCGGTTTCGGGGAGCGTGGCCAGCGCGATCTGCACGCGGATGAAGGCGGCGCGGGCCAGCGCGGGGCCGCCCTGCTCGTCGAGCCAGTCGGCGAACACGAGGCGCGGGCCGTCGTCGTCCGGGAAGGCCCGGATGCGCTGGAGGAACGGCTCGGCGTCGGTCTGCATGGGAAAATCCTAGCACGTCGGATTTCACCTCTCGACTAAGCTAGTTTATTAGCCTAAACTAACCGCTCGATTCGTCTCGGCTTCTGTCGCCCATTCGGAGAGGCTACACCATGACACGGAGTCGCACGCGGCGCGGGTTCACTCTGATCGAACTGCTGGTGGTGATCGCCATCATCGGCGTGCTCGTCGGGCTGATGCTCCCGGCCGTGCAAAAGGTGCGCGAGGCGGCGGCGCGGGTGAAGTGCAAGAACAACCTGAAGCAGATCGGCCTGGCCCTGCACAACTACCACGACCGCACCGGCAGCTTCCCGCCGGGCTACACCGCGAACGCCGCCGCCGCCGACGGCACCGGCCCCGGGTGGGGCTGGGCCGCGTTCCTGCTCCCCGACCTGGAGCAGGAGAACGTCTACCGCCTCATCGACTTCGCGCAGCCGATCACGGCCGCCCGGCACGACGCCGTGCGGCAGGTGACCGTGTCGTTCCTGCGCTGCCCGTCGGACCCGCGGCAAGACCCCATCCCGCTGTCCGAGTTCGAGAACCCGGCCGGCCTGACGACGCCGCTGGGCCGGTCGAACTACGTGGCCTGCTACGGGAACACGCCGTACCTCGGCGAGTCGCCGGCGGTGCTGACGACGCACCTGACGGTCGACGGCGTGATCGGCCGCGGCATGTTCTACCGCAACAGCCGGACGCGGATCGCCGACGTCCTGGACGGCCTGAGCAACACGTTCGCGGTGGGCGAGAAGAACGCGCAGGCCACGATGGCGAGCTGGGCCGGGGTCGTGCCGGGGGCGACGTGGCGCAGCGCCAACGACGTGGCGAACTACGGCGGCATCCCGAGCAACTTGCCGGCCGCGCTGGTGCTGGGGCACGCCTGCCGCCAACACCCGCCGAGCGCCGCCGCCGGCGTGGCCGAGGACTTTTCGTCGCCCCACATCAACGGCGTGAACGCGCTGTTCGCCGACGGCTCGGTCCACGCCGTCCGGCAGAGCGTGAGCATGAGCGTGTACCCGTTCACCGCGACGATCGCCGACGGGAAGGCGCTGCAGGTGGACTTCTGACCGCCGGGTCGGGCCTCGGCCGACCCCGCCCGTCCGAAGCCGCCCAAGATTCGCCCCCGCCCGGCGAATTCCCTCCCGGCCGACTCGGCGCCCCCATCCCTCCGGCGAACCGCCGTTGCATCCGCGGCCGGGACGGCGCTTAATAGCTGGGTGGCCCGCGGCGCGGGCGCCCGCTTCTCCCCGGAGTTCGTCGTGCCAGTCGTAACGTGTCCGAAGTGCTCGGCCGGGCTGAAGGTGCCCGACGGGCCGGCCGCCGCCGTCCGCTGCCCCAAGTGCACCACCGTCTTCCAGCCGCGGCCCAAGCCCGCCGCCGACGCCGGGTTCGAGGTCGTGGACGAGTCGAAGCCGACCCCGAAGGCCGCGCCGCGGCCCGCGTCGTCGCCGCCCCCGCCGCCCCCCGCGGCGCCGAAGAAGGCGTTCTCGCTCGACGAGGCCGTCCGCTCCGCCGACAAGCCGCCGCGCCGCGACGACGACCGCCCGCGTAGCCGCTCCCGCCGCGACGACGACGACGACGACGACCGCCCGCGCGGCCGCTCCCGCCGTGACGACGACGACGACCGCCCGCGAAGCCGCTCCCGCCGTGACGACGACGACGACCGCCGCGACCGCCGCGACGACGACGACTACGACGACGACCGGCCGCGGAAGGCGTCGAAGTTCGGGGTGGCGCGGCCGGGCGTGCTGCTGCTCCTCATCTCGCTCGGGCTGTACGCGGGGAGCCTGGCCCTGCACGCGCTGCTGGTGCTCGTGAGCTGGATGGGGGCCGACATCCCGAGCGGGATGAACGGGCTCAACGGCGTCGTGGGGCTCGCCGGGTGGGTCGTGGGGCTGGTCGGGTTCGGGCTGGTGACGGCCGGCCCGCCGAAGTCGCGCGGCCTGGCCATCGCCGCCGGGTCGGTCGGCCTGGTCCACCTCGTGCTGGCGTGCGTGGTGGCGTTCAACGAGCGGCCCGAGCGGCTCGGCGGCGGCGTGGCGATCAACTGGGGGGCGCTGGTCACCGACCTCCCCTCGCTCGACGCCGTCCTCACCGCGCTGGTGTACAGCGAGCGGCTGAGCGCGAAGGGGTTCGGCACCCTGGTGCTGCCGCTCCTCGCGGGGGCGGCCGAGCTGGCGCGGCTGATCCTGATCGGGCTGCTGCTCGGGTCGCTGGCGCGGGCCGCGAAGGAGCACCGGGCCGAGGGGATGGCGAAGTTCGGGTGGATCGCCGCCCCGTCGGCCGTCGGCGTGTGCATGCTGGTGGTGCTGCTGGCGACGATCCTGGCCGAGAGCACGGCCAAGAGCGTGCTGCGGCCCGAGCCGCCGCCGCAGTTCGGCGGCGGGGCCAACTTCCAGGACG
The DNA here is from genome assembly GCA_046350095.1 of Gemmataceae bacterium. Classification (GTDB taxonomy): domain Bacteria; phylum Planctomycetota; class Planctomycetia; order Gemmatales; family Gemmataceae; genus Urbifossiella. The sequence continues at coordinate 1,496,754 of JAXMBA010000002.1, read as the reverse complement.
TGGTGCGGCAGCAGCAGGACTACAACCAGCGGATGCAGGACCGCTTCAAGACGCTGGAGCGCACACTGCGGCTGTGGCGGAACGGCAGCGAGCTGCTGGTGTACACGCTCCACATCGGCACCCTGGTGCTGCCGGGCGTGGCGGCGTTCGGCGTGTGGGGCGGCATGGGCCGGCGCCGCTAACGGGGGGTGCCGGTGCTGCTGACCTGCCCGACGTGCGGGAGCGGACTCCAGGTGCCCGACGGCACCACCGCCCACGTCCGCTGCCCGGCGTGCAAGGTCGTGTTCCCCGCCGCCGCCGGCCTCGCCCCCGCCGCGCCCGTCCCGCCGCCGCCGCCGGCCTCGCCCCCGCCGCGCCCGAAGCCGGTGCCGCCGAAGGCGCCGGCGCCGCCCGTCAACCGCGACTTCGACCCCGACCCGCCGCGCGACCCGGCCCAGGCGCGGCGGCGGAAGCGCCCCGACGACGGCAAGTTCACCCCCGAGGAGCGGCGGACGCTGAAGGCGCAGTTCGTCCGCGGGATGTGGGGCTGCCGGCTCATCGCCGCGGGCTACGGCCTCCAGGGCGTCGGCCTGCTGCTGGTGGTGCTGGTGTTCGCGCTGAACACGATCAACGCCGGCTCCCCCGCCCTGATCGCCCTGGCCGGCGCGTGCGGGCTGGCGAACCTCGTGCTGGTGCCGGTCGGGCTGGGGCTGGTGCTCGCGGGCCGGCCGGCGCCGGGGCTGTACCGCTTCGGCGTCGCCGCCGCCGTGGCGGTCGTCGTCCACGCGCTGCTCGTGCTGGTCGTGCTGGCGAAGAACGACCCGACGGTGGTGATCGAGGGCGAGCGCGAGACGGGGCTGCTGAACACCCTCGGCCACCTCGTGACGAAGATGGACAGCCTGACGCTGTACCTGACCTGGGCCGTCTACCCGGACGAGCCGTTCATCCGCCGCGGGCTGGTGCTCGACGTGCTGTGCGGGCTGGCCGAGATGACCCGGCTGATCCTGCTGATGGTGACGCTGGCGGGCGTGGCGCGGGGGGCCGGCGACAAGGAACTGGCGCACCGGTGCGTGCGCGCCGGCGGCGTCGGCTCGCTGGGGCCGGCGGTGCTGGCCGGGGGGATGACGCTGTTCCTGGCGGCGATGATCGAGACCGGCGGCCGCGACTCGAAGTTCGGGCTGGTGCTGCTGTTCGCCGCGGCGATGGGCGTGTACGCGATCCTGGCCGGGACGCTGGTGCCGGCCGCGGCCGCGGCGCGCGACGCCGCCGAGGCGTGCGAGTTCCCGTACCAGGCGCAGAACTTCGAGATCGGGGACTGACTGCGAAGGGCCCGGGGTTTTCAGGCCGAAGGCCTGACAGCCCTCAGCCCAGGGCAAGGGAGCGTGAGCGACCGCCGCCCTGGGTCCGGGGTGAGTTGGGTTTGCAGGCTGAAGGCCTGCGAGCCGGCTCGCAGGCCTTCAGCCTGCGGGGTGGTTGGAATCGCCCACCCAGGGCGTTGCCCTGGGCTGAGGGCTGTCAGGCCTTCGGCCTGAAAACGCGCCGAGGCGTCAGCGCGGCTTCTTCGTGCTGAACGCCGCTTCCCACTCGGCAAACTCCGCCGCCGTGGGGTCGGGCACGGGCTTGTCGTCGGGCGGCGGCGGCGCCTCGGGGTCGCGCGGCGGGGCGATGAGCCAGTCCACGAAGCCCTGACACGTGAACACGCCGCACCCGCGCCGCGCGCCGCCTCTTGCACCTGCCCGTCGTTCGACACCACCGCCGCCGCCTTCGGCACGTTCACGGGCGCGCACCAGCTCCTCGATCTGCTCGTCGGCGGTTTGCGCGAAGGCGAAGCGGACGCGCAGCCCGCGGTGGCTGTGTTCGGCGCTCGGGGCCGGGCCGTGGACGGCGTCGAACACCACGCGGAGGGTGTCGGGTCGGCCGCGGGCGGCGTCGGCGAGCCAGTCGAGGAACCGGGCGCGGGCCGGGGCGAACTGCTTCTTCGGCAGCCCGACGCGGAGCATGCCGACGGCGTGCATCAGGTTGTAGCCGTCGATGAGGAATACCACCGGCTCCCCGCGCATCAGGTAGGGGTGAAGGTAGTGTAGACCGGGGCGGGCGCGGGTTGCCGTAGACAGCCCGGCGGCGACACCGCACAATCTTCCCTTCCGCGACCCCGCAAGGAGCAGGCGTGACGACCCGCACCCGACACTTCCTCATCGGCTTCGCCAAGTACGGCCTCGGGTTCGGCGTCCTCGGCTACATGCTGGCCACGAACTGGGAGGGCAAGAACGGCGCCCCCGGCATCCGCGACCTGCTCGGCAAGACGCCGGACTACGCCACCGCGGCCGCGATGCTGGCCCTGTGCGTGGGGGTGCTGGCGATCCAGTACGTGCGCTGGTTCATCCTGGTGCGGGCGCTCGACCTGCCGTTCACGGTGGGCGGGGCGTTCCGGCTCGGGCTGGTCGGCACGTACTACAACCTGTTCCTGCCGGGCTCGGTGGGCGGCGACCTGGTGAAGGCGTACTTCATCGCCCGCGGCCAGCCCGGCCGGCGGGCCGCGGCCGTGGCCACCGTGGTACTCGACCGGCTCATCGGGCTGTTCGGCCTGCTGTGGTTCTCGGCCGTGATCGGCGGCGCCCTGTGGGCGGCCGGCGACGACCGCATCGCCGGCAACGACCACCTGCGGCGGATGATTACGGTGTGCGGCGTGCTGGTGGGCTGGCCGTGGGCGGCTGGGGGCTGATGGGCGTGCTGCCGGCGCACCGGGCCGACCGGTTCGCGGGCCGGCTGGCGAACGTGCCGAAGCTCGGCAAGGCGCTGGCGGAGGTGTGGTTCGCGGTGTGGACGTACCGCCAGCGGCCGGGGGCCGTGTACGTGTCGGTGGCGATGACGGCGGTGTGTCACGTGGCGATGGTGCTGATGTACCACCTGGCGGTCCGGGTGTTCCCGGCGGAGGGGCTGGAGCCGGGGACGCTGGGCGAGCACTTCGTGATCGCGCCGGTGGGGTTCATCATGCAGGCGTTCTTCCCGGCGCCGGGCGGGGTGGGCGGGGCCGAGTTCATCTTCCAGTGGCTGTACACGCTGCTGGGCCGCGACGGCACGGTGGGCCTGTTCGGGCGGTTCACGCTGCGGGCGGCGGAGTGTACGTGCGGCCTGGCGGGGCTGGTGGTGTTCCTGCGGATGCGGGGCGAGCTGCCGGCGGTGGTACACGAGGCCGAGGAGGAAGGCCTCGGCGGCCACGAGGAGCCCCCGCACCTGGAGGAGGCGAAGGCGGGGTGAGGGGTCGCCGCACGCGGATCCCGTGAGCCGCGGACGATCGCCCGACACACTTGTTTCCGCGACCCGGTGGGGGTGATCCGGAAACAAGGATTTCGGCACGACCGACCCCCGGGGCACGCCGCAACCCGTTGTGGAGGCGGGCCCGGGGGTCGGTCGCATTTGCGACAGTCCGATCTCGTTCGGTCCGACCGCGTGACATGTTTCCGCGACCCGGTGGGGGAGGCGGCCGAAACAATCATTTCCACCGAAGCGTCGCCGCGTCGGACGCCGCCCGGCCGCTATAACAGCGGCACCACCCCACCGGAGCCGTGCGCGATGAAGGTCCACGAGTACCAGGCCAAGGAACTCCTCGCCGCCGCCGGCGCCAACGTGCCCGGCCACGTCGTCTGCAAGACGCCCGACGAGGCCGCCGCCGCGTTCGACAAGCTCAGCAACGGCGGCGGCGTGATGGTCAAGGCCCAGATCCACGCCGGCGGCCGCGCGCCGGGCAGCTCAAGGGCTACGCCGACAAGCTCGGCGGCGTCAAGTTCGCCCCCACGAAGGAAAAGGCCCGGGCGGCTCGCCGAGACGATGCTGAAGCACTCGCTCGTGACGCTGCAGACCGGCCCCGAGGGGCAGCCGATCCGCACGCTCATCGTCCAGGCCGACGCCGAGCCGGCGAAGGAGTACTACGTCGCCATCGTGTTCGACCGGGCGATCGGCCAGCCGGTGCTGATGGCGAGTGCGGCCGGCGGCATGGACATCGAGAAGGTGGCGCACGACACGCCCGAGCTGATCCTGAAGGTGCCGTTCAGCCCGGAGACCGGGTTGCAGCCGTTCCAGGCCCGCCGCATGGCCTACGAGCTCGGCTTCACCGGCGACCAGGTCGGCAAGGCCGAGAAGATCATGCTGGCGCTCAGCAAGGTGTACCTGGAGAAGGACGCCACGCTGGCCGAGGTGAACCCGCTGGCCGTCACCAAGAAGGGCGACGTGGTGGTGCTCGACGCCAAGATCGACTTCGACGACAACGCGCTGTTCCGGCACAAGGACGTGGAGGCGCTTCGCGACCTCGGCGAGGAGAACCCGGTGGAGGTGCGGGCCGGCAAGGCGAGCCTGAACTTCATCCAGCTGGACGGGAACATCGGCTGCCTGGTGAACGCGCCGGGCTGGCGATGGCGACGATGGACATCGTGCAGCACCACGGCGGTAAGCCGGCGAACTTCCTCGACGTGGGCGGCGGCGTGACGGCCGAGAACGCGGTGGAGGCGTTCCGCATCATCCTGTCGGACCCGAAGGTGAAGGCGATCTTCGTGAACGTGTTCGGCGGCATCGCCGCCGCCCGCATCGCCGACGCGCTGGTGAAGGCCGGCCGCGAGGTCGGCTTCCAGGTGCCGGTGGTGGTGCGGCTGGAGGGGAACGAGGTGGAGAAGGCGCGCGAGATTCTGAACGGCGTGACGAGCGAGCTGCCGGCGATCCGCGTGGCCCCCGGCCTGACCGAGGGCGCGAAGATGGTGGTGGAACTGGCGAAGTGACACGGCTCCGCCGCTCGGGGCGATGCATCGTGGTGGATCGCCCCGAGCGGCGAAGGCCGGAGCCGAAGACGCAACTCCCCGACCCCCTCTCCCGGACAAGGACGACGCCGATGAAGACGACCCGCCGGGCCGCCGTACTCGCCGCCGCGTTGGCCCTCGCCGGGTGCGGCCAGCCGGCCGCGCCCTCGAACAAGGACGACAAAGGCGGCCCCGGTGCGGCCCCGCCGGCGAACATCCCGTCCGGCCCCGTCGCCCCCACCGACGCCAGTTCGGTCGCGGCGCAGAAGATCGTCGGCGACTTGCTCACCGGCGCCGCCGACACCACCAAGTTCGCCACGCCGTTCATCAAGGCCGTCGGCCTGCCGGCGACCACGCCCGAGGACAAGGCGAAGGGCTACAGCCCGGCCGCGGCGCACGCCTGGCTCACCCGGGCCGGCGCGGCGCTGACGCAGATCGGGCCGCCGGACGGGTTCACGGCGTCCACCAGCGCCGTGTTCACCGGCATGAACGGCACCGGCCGCTACCTGGTCCGCATGGCCCAGGCCGAAGGCGCGTGGAAGGCCGACTTCTTCGGCGTCGGCACCGCGAAGGCGAACGAGGTGGACAAGCCGAAGACGGCCGACGAGGCGTTCCAGGACTTCGCCGTGCTGGGGCTGCTCGACGCGCTGACGAGCACGGCGCTGCCGACCGACGACCGGGTGCCGCTGGCCGCGGCGCTGCTGTCGGCGAAGGCGCGGGCGGGGATGGCGGGGCCGTTCCCGGCCGACCAGGAACAGGGCTACGACTACAACCGCGGCAAGCTCGGCGTCGTGGCCGACGGGCTCGGCAAGGGGGCGACGGCGGTGACCCGCACCCGCACCGGGGCGGACACATTCCGGGTGCAGATCACGAAGGACGGGGCGGCGCGGGCGTTCGCAGTGAAGCTCGTCCGCGACCCGGCCGGCGGCTGGGTGGTGGACGAGTTCAAGCCCGAGTGACCGGCCCGCGGCGTCAGAACGGCCGCGGCTCGGCGAGGTGCAGCTTCACCTTCGCCGGGGCCGGGCCGGGCGCCGCGGCGCACGCGGCCTCGAACGCCAGCGCCGAGCCGAACCCGCGCCGGAACCGCTCCCGCAGCGTCGGGTCGTTGCGGAACGCCGCCGCCGGCTTCCCCCCCGCCACGCCGGCCCGCACCTGCTCCAGCGCCTCCGCCCGCAGGGCGGGTTCCACGTCCGACCCGGCGGCGAACACGCGGGCCGCGTAGAACCGCAGGTCGGCGGTGTCGTACCCGAGGGCGAGCACCGCCTTCAGATCGGCGACGGCCCGCGGGTCGAGCTTGCCGCGAACGCCGGTCCCCCGCCAGATGCCGTACAGGCACACGGCCCGGTTGTACCGCGCCGCGGGCAGGCCCGGGTCGCCGTCGGCCGCCCGCTCCAGCGGGTCGCGGGCGGCGGCCAGTTTCCCGTCCTGCATCAGCGACAACCCCCGGTTGCTCAGCACGTCTGGGGTCGCCTCGCCGCGCCCGTCCAGCCAGCCGCCGAACTCGGCCCCTTCCTGGTGCCTCGCGCCCGCCGTGTAGCAGTACGCCATCATCGCCACCGCCCGCCGGTCCGGCCGCAGCGCGTTCGACCTGGTGAAGTCGTCCACGGCGCCCGACCAGTCCTCGGACCGAACCCTCACCAGGCCGCGGGCGAAGAACTCGTCCGGTGTCGCCGGCGGCGGGGACGGGGCGGGGAGCGCCCACCGCGGCGACCGGTCCGGCGGCCCCATCGTGACGCCGCTCGCCGCCGTCAACAGTGCCACCACCACCAAGGCCACGGTCGTGACGCGCCGGGCGGTCCGCCGCGGCGGTGGGGCGGGCGGGGTGCGGGCCGCGGTCGCGAACGCAGTCAGGGCCGCGGCCAGGCCGGCGGCCGACTCCGGCCGCGCCGGCGGGTCGGGGTTCAGGCACGCCGTCAGCTCGCGCCGGACCGCCCGCGACAGGCCCGCGGGGAACGGCGGCAGCGGCGCGCGGGCCGCGGCGGCGCAGGCGGAGAACGACTTCGGGTCCGCCGCCGGGAACGGCCGCCGGCCGGTCAGCAGTTCGAACGTCACCACGCCGAGCGAGAACAGGTCGCCCCGCGCCAGCGCGGCGCCGGTCGCCATCGCGCCGGCGGCCTCCAGCAGTTCGGGGGCCATGTAGCCGGGCGTGCCGCGAACCGCCGCCGGGCCGGCGTCGCGGGTGGACAGGTTGAAGTCGATGAGGCACGGCGACCCGCCGCGGCCGACGACCACGTTCGCCGGCTTGATGTCGCCGTGCGTCACGCCGGTGTCGTGGAGGTAGGCCACCGCGTCGGCCAGGCACCCGGCCACCGCCGCGGCCCCCACCAGGTACGGCTCGCCGGCCCGCACCACCGGTTCGGCCGCGCGGTCGGCGTCGGTCAGGAAGGCGTCGGCCGTGTCCGGCGGCGGCGCGTCCGCGGGGAAGGCGGTTGCGACGACTTCCGCCAGCGTGGTGACGCCGGCCAGCGGCATGCACACCGCCGTCCGCCCGTCCACCGGCCGCGCCCAGAACACTTCCGTCACGTGCGGGTGCTTCAGCCGGGCGATCACCTTCGCCTCGGCCGACGCCCCGGCCGTCAGCTTCAGCACGCACGGCCGGTCGAGCTCGGGGTCGTGGGCCAGGTACGCCCGGCCGAACCCGCCGGCCCCGAGCAGCGCCACCAACTCCACCCCCGCGACCGTCGCGCCGGCGTCGGGCCAGTCGCCGCCGGCGGCCGCCTCCGGGTGGTCGAGGAAGTGGTGGTGCGCGGCGATGACACTGCGGACGGCGGACGCGAACCCGGGGAACCGCGCGGCGAACGCCGCGGCCGGCGGGGCGGCGCCGGCCTTCTCGCGGAGCAGGTACTCCTCGTAGGCCAGGTCGAGCACGACCGACGGCTGACGGCCCAGCTCGGGGTGCGCGGCCAGGGCCGCGGCGGCGTCGGCGGTCGCGCCCTTGCGCCACCCGCGCTTGATCTGCGCGGCCACCTTGCGGGCGGCCGCCGGGCTGATGAGTGTCGGGTCGCTCACTCGGCGTCCTCGCACAGCTCGCGGACGCGGTCGACGATCCGCCGGACGTGCCGGTCCGTCACGCCGATCCGCCGCGCGATCTCCTCCTGCGTGTGCCCGGCCCGGAGCAGGTCGAGCACCGGCCGGTGCGCCGGCGGCAGCTCGGCCGCGAGCGCCGCCAGCCGCTCGCCGGCGATGGCGCACTGGCTCGGGGTGGCCTCGCGGCCGGGGAGCGGCACGTCGGCCCCGTCGGCGGTGCGGAACAGCCCCTGCTCGCGGGTCACGTCGTAGGCGGCGGTGCCGTAGCGGCGGCGGCACACCTCTACGACCTTGTTCCGGGCCACCGCCGCGAGGAAGTTCCCGAGCGCCTCGGGGCTGTCGAACCCGACCGCGTCGGCGGGGAGGTTGCAGAACGACACCCACACGTCCTGGGCGAAGTCGACGGAGTCGTACTCCTTCCGCAGGCGGTCGGGGAGGCGGCGGCGGACGGCCGCGCGGACGAGGCCGCCGTACCGGTCGTACAGCCGGCGCATCGCCTCGGAGTCGCCGGCCCGGGACCGCTCCACGAGCCGGCGGAAGTCGCTGTCGGTGGCGTCCACGACGGTCACCGGTGGGGTGCGCTGGACGGGCGTTAGGAATGAATGAATATGATCGGCGAAATGTCCACGGGTGGCAAGCGCAGAATAAGCCGGGCCGCCGCGAGAACACGGCGGTTCGGCCAAGATGTGACCACGAGCTGTCGGCGGCGGCACCTAACCGATGATCGCCGTCGGTTCCACATCGTCGCCGTCGGCGGGGACACGGACCTGGTCGGCGATTACCGCGCACTGCACCTTCAGATAGCCGAGGTGAACGAGCAGGTCGGTGAGGCAGCCGTGCAGCTCGGTGTCGCGGGCGGCGGCGGCCGACCCGACCGCCTGCTGGGCCAGGGTGTGGGCCACGGACGCGATCCTGAAGGCCGACATGGGTATCCCTCCGCTGCATACGGGGCCGAGGCGACGGCCCCCAACGGGCAGGGAATCGAGATTCCGGACGGAATCCGGACACGGAATTAAAAGATTTCCTCAAGTTGTGCCCGACACCGGCTTTCGAGGCGTCCCGCCTACAGCACGCGGCCCAGGCACAGGATGCCGCCGTTGAGCGTGAGCGCGAACGACACCCACAGCCAGTACGGCACCATCAGCCAGCCGGCCGGGCGCGACACCTCGAAGAATTGCAGCATCGTGAGGCCCGCCAGCACCCACAGGGCCAGCAGGTCGAGGAAGGCCACGAACGGAGCGTGCAGCCCGAAGAAGAACACGGACCACGCCAGGTTCGCCGCCAGTTGCAGGCCGAACGCGGCGAGCGGGCAGCACACGTCTTCCCGGTCGCGGCGCAGCCACACCAGCGACGCGGCGGCCGCGGACATCAGGTACAGCACCGACCACACCGGGCCGAACACGGCGTCGGGCGGCGTCCACGACGGCTTCGGCAGGCCGGCGTACCAGTCGCCCTGGAGCGAGGCCGCGGTGACGGCCCCGGACACGATCTGCACCGCGAGCACGGCGGCGACGACGACCGCGGCGCCGGCCCACGACCGGGTGCGGTGTTCGTCGGCCGTCTCGGGCCGGGGACGGGTGAACATGCAGGCCGTGGCCATGACTCGCTCCGTGTCACGCGGCGGGCGGACACGAGAGGTTAAGCAAGCGGCGCGCCGGTGGGGATGAGCCGGGTTTGACGATTGGGTGAAAACGAGTAGCGTGGCACACTCATTTCGAGCCCGGCTGATCGGCAGTCGCCTGCTGGAACGCGCGCCGGAATCGTCCGTCCGCCGGCGCGCGTTCGGGCGGCTCTCATTGGTTCCAGGGACGGAGACACCCCATCCGTGGAAGCACTGAGTCGTCTGGAAGAATTACTGTTGGACCGACGCCGCCCGGTCGGCCGCGAGGTGAGTCCTTGCCCCACCAACACTTGTGACCGACGGCGACGATTTCACACGGTTGCGACACCCAGCCGCTCCGCGTGCGGGGCCAGCGCCTCCAGGATGCCCGCGTACAGTTCCACTCCATTTGCCAGCGCCGCGCGCTTCCGCGCCAGCCCGCGCTCGCCGGGGAGGCGCACCGCGGCCACGCCCGGCGCCGGCGCCGCGGCGCGGCACGCGGCCGCGAGCCAACCCGTCTCGCGGCGGAACTCGGCGGCGCCGCCGAACGCCGCCGGGTCGGTCGCTTGCACGAACACCGACGCGCCCCAGCGCGCCGGCTTCTCCGCGCGGCCGAAGCCGCCGAGCCCCTGCGTCAGCGCCTCGACCAGCAGCGCCAGCCCGTACCCCTTGTGGCCGTGGTCGAGCCCGCCGGCCGGCAGCAGCGTGCCGCCCGCGGCCAGCACCGCGGGGTCGTCGGTGGCGTGCCCCGCGGCGTCGAGCGCCCACCGGCCGGGGAAGCGGCCGCCCTCCTTCGCCAGCCGGTTGGCCATGCCGTTGGTCGTGATCGACGCGCTGATGTCGATGAGGATCGGGTCGCCGTCGGTGGGGATGCCGACGGCCAGCGGGTCGGGCGTGAACACCGGCGTGCGGCCGCCGAACGGCGCGACGCTGGCGACGGCCGGGTCGGAGCTGGCGACCTGGACCAGGAAGCCGCGGTCGGTGGCGCGCTGGAGGACCGCCGCGAGGCAGCCGATGTGGTGGCTGTCCCGCACCACCACGGTGCCGACGCCGAACGCCGCCGCGCGGTCGCACGCCGCATCGACGGCCTTCGCGGCGAGCCACACGCCGGGGAGGCGACGGCCGCCCCACGTCAGGCACGCGCCGCGGTCGGCGATCACGGTCGGCTCGCCGGTCGCGGTCATGGTGCCGTCGCGCAGCTCGGCGAGGTACGCGGGGGCGAGCTGGAGGCCGTGCGTGGTGTGGCCGAGCAGGTCGGCCTCGACGAGGCCGGCGGCGACGACGGCGGGCTTGTCGCCGTCGCACCCGGCGGCGGCGAACAGGGCTTGCGCGTACCGCGTGAGGTCGGCGGCGGAATGGCGAGGCATCTCGACTCCCGGAATGACCAATCACCAATGACCCACCAATGACCAAGGAATACGGCGAACTCTCCCCTTGGTCATTGGTGGGTCATTAGGGGTGTTGTGCAATAGGCCGGCGGGTTGTGTAGCCCCCTCCCCAACCCGTCAGGCCGCGGTCGGGTAGGTCTTCAGCGGGGTGGCGGCGATCCGCCGGTCGACGACGAGTGCGACCACCCGGAACACCCGGGTGTGCCGCCCGAGCCGGCCCCGGAACGTCTGCCGGAGCACCTGGAACCGGTTCAACTGGGCCATCACGTGCTCGACCACCACCCGCTCCCGGTTGATCATCCGGTTCGCGACCTTCTGGTCGTCGGTCAGCGGGTGGTTCCGGGACGCGCGGGCCGGGATCACCACCCGCCGCCCGGCCGCCGCCGGGTCCGCCCCGACCCCGAGGTACGCCTTGTCGGCCATCACCCCGGCCCCGGCCGGGAGCCGGTCGAGGGTCCGGTCGAGCCGGAGGAGGGTGAGGTCGGCGGTCCGCCCGGGGACGGTCGGGGACACCGCCCCGATCCGCCCGGACGGGGTGCACACGACCTGGTTCTTGATCGTGTGCCGCCGCTTCTTGCCGCTGTAGAACGGCTTCTGGTTCTCCCACCCGGCCGGGCGGCGGAAGGCCTGCTCCTTGGCGTCGATCACGGCCCGGACCTCGGGGTACGTGTCCATCACCTGGTCGGCCGACCGGAGTCGGGTCCGCCCCTTCCCGGGCGGGTCGAACGGGAAGTCGGCCATCGTGGCCAGCACCTCCAGGGCGTCCTGGGTGTTGTGCCAGGCGTTGGACTTGTCGAGGCCGAACAGGTGCCCGAGGAGTTCGTAGGTCGGGTACACCCGGAGCCAGACGAGGGCGACCAGGAGGCGGGTGCGGGCGTCGAGGTCGTGCCGGCGGCCGGCCCCGGCGGCCCGGCGGAGCAGGCGGGTGTCCCGCTTGGTGTGCGTCCGGGCGGCCCGGTGGGCGTCGGCCGCGGCGGCGTAGGCGACGAACAGGGCGTCGAACTCGTCGCGGGTCATCCCGGTCAGGGCCGGGAACGCGAGCGGGGTTTCCGCCAGCCGGGCGTACGTGATCATCCGAGGTCTCCGTACCCCAGACGGTAGCCGAACCCGACCTATTGCGCAACTCCCCTATTGGGATTTGGTCATTCGGGTTGTGTGAACGGCCGCGGGCGAGAAATCCCGAACCTGAACCGACCCGGGGCGGTCCAGAAAGGTCCGCCCGCCGGCGCGGTACAACTAACTTCGGCCGGCGAAACGAGGGGCTGCTGTGGACGACGCGAACGGGGCGAGATTCCGGGCCGGGCTAGGATTCGGCCTGGCGGCGTACACTCTGTGGGGGCTCGTCCCGCTGTACTTCGCCAGCCTCAAGCACGCCGGCGTCCCGGCCCTCGAAATCCTCGCCCACCGCATCGCCTGGTCGCTCCCCGTACTGATGCTCCTCACCGCCTGCGCCGGCGGCTTCGGCGACCTCGGCCGCGTCTTCCGCTCCCGTAAACTCGTCCTCACGCTCCTCGCGTCGTCGCTGTTCCTCGCGGTCAACTGGCTGCTGTACATCTACGCCACCGTCACCGGCCGCGTCACCGAGGCGAGCCTCGGCTACTACATGATGCCGCTGGTGAACGCCGCCCTCGCCACGACCGTGCTCGGCGAGCGGTTGCGGCCACTGCACTACCCGGCGCTCGCGCTCGTGGCGCTGGGCGTCGCCATCCCGTTCGTCGCGGCGGGCACGTTCACCTGGCTCGCCGTGCTGCTGCCGGTGTCGTTCGGCGTGTACGGCTTGATCCGCAAGCGCGTCGCCGTGGAGAGCGTCACCGGGCTGACGGTCGAGTCGCTGCTGATGGTGCCGGTGTCGGTCGGCTACCTGATCTACCTGTCGGCGGCGGGCGAGAACCACTTCGCGGGCGTCGGCACGACGAACGCGCTGCTGGCCGTCAGCGGCATCGTGACGGTGACGCCGCTGCTGCTGTTCACGCTGTCGATCCGCCGGCTGCCGCTGCTGGCGGTGAGCTTCATCCAGTTCGTGTCGCCGACGGTGCAGATGCTGCTGGCGGTGACGGTGCTCGGCGAGTCGCTGACGCCGGACCGGGTCGCGGCGTTCGTGTGCGTGTGGGCGGCGGTGGCGGTGTTCGTCGGCGACGCGGTGTGGCAGGCGCGGGCGCGCACCCGGCGGGCGGCCGGCGTGAGCCGGCTGTTCCTCGCACGTCAAGAAACAACCGGCTCACGCCGGCCGCTCGCCGGGGCTCGCTACACGATGATGCGGTGAACTTCCGTCTGTAGCTCGCCGCCGGTGACGTGGACCGTCCCGGCGGCGTCGACGTACACGTCCACTTCGCTGCGGGCGCCGAACTCCGGCAGGTAAATCCCCGGCTCGATGCTGAAGCACGTCCGCGGGATGATCCGCCGGTCCTCGCGCGTCTCCAGGCCGTCGATGTGGGCGCCGTTGCCGTGGACCTCCTGGCCGATGTTGTGCCCGGTGCGGTGCGTGAACTGGTCGCCGTAGCCGGCCTTCTCGATCACCCCGCGCGTCGCCGCGTCCACCTCCCAGCCCAGTAACGGCTCCCCGGCCGCGAACGCCGCCTTCACCTTCGCGATCCCCGCGTCGCGGCCCGCGGCGACCACGTTGAACACGGTCACGTACTTCTCCGGCACCTCGGCCCCGACGTAGGCGACGCGGGTGTAGTCGGCGTAGACGGCGCGCGGGCGGTTCATCTTCGCCCACAGGTCGATCAGCACCCAGCTGCCGGGCACCACCGGGGCGTTGCTCGCGGCCGTCGTCTCGTAGTGCGGGTCGCCGCTGTGCGGGCCGACGCCCACGATCGGCGGGCTGTAGGTCACCATGCCGCGCTCGGCGAAGTGCGCCATGATGCGCGCCTGCACCGCCGCCTCGGTCACGCTCCCCTTGGCGCGAATCTCCGTGGCGATGAAGTCGAACGCCACGTCGTAGGCGTCGCGGCAGTGGCCGGCGGCCTCGAAGTGGCTCTTCTCCTGGTCGGCGTCCCACGTCGCCTCGAACTGCTGGATCAGGTCGCCGCTCGGCACCACCTCGACGCGGTACGACTTCACCAGCTCCACGGTGCCGGCGTCCACCCGGCTTATGTACGGGTTGGCGTTCCGCGGCGAGTACTCCATCGCCACGCGCTTCGCGCCGATCACGAGCTCGCCGACGCCGGTTTCCAGGTCTTGCCAGCGGCGGTAGACGGTCTTGGTGGTGCCGGGGAGGTGGTCGAGCGCGGCGGGCTCGATGGCGTGCACGAGCTTCAGCGGCGCCCCCTCGGCGGGGACGTAGTAGAACCAGCGGCGAGACAGCTTCTTCGCCTCCAGGTCGCAGACGCGCTGGGCGAGCACGTTGGAGCCGCGGAAGTCGTACAGCAGCCAGCCGTCGAGGCCGGCGTCGCGGACGGCAGTCTGAACCGCACCCAGGTCGAACACGCGAACCCTCCTCGGCCGTGAGAGGCGGGTTCGATTTTACAGGGGGGCGCGGCGCGGGGAATGGGGAATCTCGCTGGGATCTGCCGCTCGCGGCTTCGCGTCGCCCGGCGCGAAGCCACAAGCGGCGAAACCCGACATCCGTTACTTCCGCGCCAGCACTCGCCGCACCACGTCGGCGTACACCCGCAGCGTCAACACGTTCCGCAGCTGGTAGCCGTTGCGGTCCAGCGCCGCCTCCGAGTAGTCGGCGTGCTTCGCCGGGTTGCTCGGGTGCACGCCGTCGCCGCAGACCAGCGTCGGCACCTGGTACACGTCCGTCGCGTCCGGCTTGAACTGGGGCAGGCTGCCGTCCCAGTCCGTCGGCCGGCGGCGCAGCACCTCCGCCTGGTAGTCGATCACCGGCAGCCCGTGCGTCGCCGCGACGCGGCGCTGCACGTCGGCGAACGCCCGCGCCTTCTCCAGCATGCCGCTCCGCGGCGGGATCGTGGTGAGGATCACCACCGTGCCGTTCTTCAGGCACCGCTCCACGACGGCGCGCGTCTTCGCCTCGTACGCCTTGGCGTCGAGGCGGGTGAGGTCGTTGGTGCCGAACATGAGCACCGCGGCCTCGGGGTTCAGCTTCTTCAGCCACGCGGCGACGTTCTCGTCGGCCCACTGGCTGGTCTGCCCGCTCTGGCTGCCGTACTCGGGGCCGCGCCACTTCCGCCAGCAGTCGGCCTGGAGGTGCCCGCGCACGGCGGCCAGCGCCGCGCCGTCGTCGCCGGCCAGCTTGGCGCTTTGCAGCGGCGACCAGAACGCGGCGGTCTCGGTGATGGAGTCGCCGAACAGCGCCAGGGTGCCGGGGGTGCCGGTGAACTTGGCGTGTACGTCGCGCATCGGCGCGACCCACGCGGGCTCGGCGGCCGGCTGGGCGGCGAGGAGCGGGATCAGCGCGAGGACGGCGAGACGCATGGGAAACCTCCGGACTACGAACCCCTATTCTGGGTAGAATCTTCACGCGCCGGCGGCGAACCCCCCTTACACCCGCGAGGAGCCACCCGTGAGCCCGAACCCGCTGCCCGAGTTCCGGTCGAACCAGTACGAGTTCAACGACGAGCAGAACCGCACCATCGGCGCCCTGTCCGACGGCATGCGCACCGCCGCCACGCTGGTGCAACTGCTCGGCGTCGCGCTGCTCGTGTTCGCCGGGCTGGCCGCCTACCAGGCCATCAACGTGGAAGGGACCAACTGGGGGCCGGCCGCCGGGCTCGCGGCGGCGACGCTGTTCGTGCTGACGGTCGGCTTCTGGACCGGCTCCGCGGCCCACTCGTTCCGCCGCATCACCGAGACGAAGAACGAGGACATCTGGCACCTGATGAACGCCCTCGAAAGCCTCCGCGGCATGTACGGGCTGCTGCGCGGCGTCGTCATGCTGTGCCTGTTCCTCACCGTGGTCGGCATCGGGCTGGCGGCGTTCGCCGCGTTCGGCCGAGGAGGCTGAACGGCCCGCGTGTGGATAGAATCCCTCCGGTCCACCTCCCGGAGTTCCGCCCCATGACCCGACTCGTCTCGGCCGCGCTCGTGCTGGCCGGCGCCGCGGCGGCCGTCGCCCAGCCGCCGGCCGGCCCCTTCGACCGCTTCCTGCCGTACGTCCCGCCCGACGCCAACGTCCTCGTCCTCGTGGACGTGAAGGCCGCCTACGACAGCCCGATCGGCAAGCGGGAGAGGTGGGCCGACGACTACAAGGCCCGCTACCAGTCCGGCGTCGGGTTCGTCGCCCCGTACTCGTCCGCGGTCGTCATCGGCTCGCAGGTCAACCTCACCACCATGACCCGCGACCACCAGGTCGGCATCGTCGGCGTGCCGACCGCGCTGCCGGTCAAGACGCTGGCCGACCGCGACGGCGGCACCGCCACCGAGATCGCCGGCCGGCCGTTTGCCCTGTCGCCGCGCGACGTGTACACCACCTCGCTGTCGGTGCCCGCCACCGTGGCGCTGTACCCCGCCGACCGCCAGGCCGCGGCCCGCTGGTCGCGCCACGCCGCCGGCGTGCAGAAGGGCGCGAACCTGTCGCCGTACCTCACCGCCGCCGCGGCCGGCGCACCGGGGAAGGCCGTTACCGTCGCCGTGGACCTGACCGAGTCGCAGGACCCGACGCTGTTGCGGCTCGGCCTCGCGACGAGCCCGGCGGTCGTGAACGCGAAGCTGAGCCCCGACGAGGTGGCCGGCCTGGCGCGGTTCCTCGCCACCGCCAAGGGGCTGACGTTCACCGCCAACGCCGGCGACGACATCACCGGCAGCGTGCGGATCGACTTCGCCGCGGTCGCCGTATCCTACCCGTCGGTGATGAAGCCGCTGTTCGTGGAGTTGCTCGACCAGTTCGGCGTGGCCATCCCCGGCGTCAGCAGTTGGGAGGTGAAGGTGGAGCAGCGGTCGGTGACGTTCACCGGGCCGCTCACGCCGGCCGACCTGCGGCGCGTGCTGTCGCTCTTCGCGTTCCCGGGCACCGCGTCCGAGGACGACACGCTGAAGGCCGGGGAGATCTCGCCGGGGGCGACGCAGCGGTACTTCGCGGCGACGAACACGATCCTGGGCGACCTGCGGAGGCAGAAAGACAGCAAGGACTACAACAAGATGGCGACGTGGCACGACAAGGCGGCGGACCAGCTGTACCACCTCAACCGCACGGGCGTGGACCCGCTGGCGCTGAAGGTGGCGGACGACGCCGGCCGGCGGATGAAGGCGCTGGCGCTGAGCCTCCGCGGGGTGCCGATCGACACCAAGGCGCTGGACGAGTCGTCGTACTACACGTACTCGACCAACGGCTGGGGCTGGTGGCGGTCGACGTCGTACAACACGAACATCCCGCAGGTGCGGGGGCAGATCGCGCAGGTGGTGGCGAAGGACGAGAAGACGCGGCTGTCCACGTGGGCGCAGATCGACCAGATGATGGCGGACGCCGCCCGCCAGCTCGGGGACAAGTACAAGCTGCAGTTCTGACCGGCCGCCCGCGGCGTAGCGCCACGGCGCTACGCCGCGAGCGGTGTCACTTCTTCTTGGGCGCCGCCTCGGCCTTCTTCCACCCGAGCAGCACCACCGCCGGCGCCTCGGGCGCCTTCGCGTCCACGGGGATCACCAGCTCGTTCGTGTCCGTCATGCGGCGGACCGCCTTGAACTCGCCGAGGAACTCCTCCGGACCGGCGAGGTCGTCGAACCCCGGCACGCCGTAGTGCATCGGCACCACGAACCGCTTCGGCTGCAGCTGGTCCACCACCTTCTTCGCCTGCTCGCCGTTGATCGTGTAGATGCCGCCGACCGGGACCATCAGCACGTCGACCGGGCCGATCGCCTTCGCCTGGTCGGGCGACAGCTCGTGCCCCAGGTCGCCGAGGTGGCAGAAGACCAGCCCGTCGGCCTCCACCACCCACGCCGCGTTCTTGCCGCGCGTCAGGCCCATGGTGGTGTCGTGGTAGGTGGCCACGGTGCGGACGCGGGTGCCCTTCACCTTCTCGTCCACGCGTGCCCAGTCGGTCTTCTTGCCGTCGGGGCTGGTGGTGACGCCGAGGAAGACGCGGCCCTTCTCGCCGAGGACTTCGGGCTGGGCGTGGTCGTTGTGCGGGTGGCTGACGAGGCACACGTCGGCGTTGACGCGCGGGGTGCCGAACGCGGGGATGGCGTGCGGGTCGAACACGACGAGCTGCTTGCCGGTCGTTTCGAGCTGGAAGAAGGACTGCCCGTACCAGCGGAGGGTGACCGCGGCCGGCTCCTGGGCCGCGGCCGCCGGGAGGAGTGCGAGCAGCGCGAGGAGCGCGACGGGGCGGGGCATGCGGCGGTCTCCGGGGGGCCGGAGGTATCCTACGAGCTGGCCCGCGCCGGGAACGGCGTCTGGCTGGTGGTGTCGGCCCCGCCGGCCCGCAGCGTGGGGACGAACTCCGAGCCCGCGTCCGACGCCGGCAGCTCCTCCTTCATCACCTGGATGATCGCCTCGCGGATCGTCAGGAACGCGTCGGCGCACGCCGGGTCGAACTGCCGGCCGGCCTGCTTCTCCACCTCCGCGAACGCCGCCTTCGCCGGCCTCCCCTTCCGCCCCTCGTGGTACGGCCGGTCCGAGGTCATGGCGTCGAACGCGTCGGCCACCGCCACAATCCGCGCGAGGAGCGGGATCTCCTCGCCGGTCATGCGGTCCGGGTAGCCGGTGCCGTCCCACCGCTCGTGGTGGTTCCGCACGATCGGCACGATCGACTTCATTTCGGGGATCGTGGACAGGATCTCGGCGCCCTTCGTGGTGTGCGTCTGCATGTGCGCGAACTCGGCGGCGGTCAGCCGGCCGGGCTTCCGCAGCACCGCGTCGTCGATGCCGATCTTGCCGATGTCGTGCAGCGGCGTGCCGAGCTTCACGAGCTGCAACTGGTCGTCGGGCAGCTCCAGCTGCCGCGCCAGCAGCGTGGCGTACCGGGTGACGCGGCGGGTGTGGCCGCCGGTGTAGTCGTCGCGCAGCTCCACGGCCTGCGCCAGGATCGTGATCGTCTTGAGGAAGAACTCCTGCTGCTTGCGGAACAGCTGGGCGCTCTCGATGGCCGCGCTCACGTGCGCCGCCAGGGCGTCGGCCAGGAACAGGTCGTCCTCGGTGAACGGGTTCTGCATCAGCCCGCGGTCGAGGTGGAGGACGCCGAGCCGGCGGCGCGGCGTGCGGAGGAGCACGCACAGGACGCTGGTCATGGCCCCGGCGTACATGCTCTCGGTGACCGGGCTGTCGTCGCCCTGGCTGAGCGCCCCGTACAGCAGCGACTCGCCCTTCGAGAACACGCGGGCGGTGAGCTTCTTCGAGTAGTGGAACCGGCCGCGCGGCTCGCCGTGGCCGACGGCCAGCGCCCGCAGCTTGAACGCCGGCTCCGGCCCCTCGCCCTCGGCCAGCACGATGGCGCCGCGCTGGGCGTCGAGTACGCTGACGGCGTCGTTGAGGATGTTGTCGAGGAGCTGGTCCTCGTTCTGCGTGTGGGCGGCGTGGTGCCCGGCGCGGATCAGCGCCCGCAGCTGGTCGCCGGCGCGCGGCAGCGAGTCGCGGGTGAAGGCGATGCGGTCCAGCCCGACGTCGTAGTCGCTCGGCACGGCGGCCACGACGTGCTGGTTCGACGGCGGCCCGTCGGCGGTGGCCTCGTCCGGCTCGACCATCACGGCGACCTTGCCGAACTGCACGATGTCGCGCGGCCGCAGCGGCTGCTCGCCGGGGCCGACGCGGACGCCGTTGACGTAGGTGCCGTTGGTGCTCTCGAGGTCGCGGACGTGCCAGGCGCCGTCGGCGAACCGGACCTCGGCGTGCCGGCGGCTGACGGAGCTGTCGTCGAGGACGATTTCGAGCGAGGCGAGGCGGCCGGCGCGAAGGATGGTGGGCGACTCCCAGAGCCGCCCCTTCACTTCGCCGCTAATGCCACGCAGTCGGATTGTGGTCCGCTTCACATCCGCCTCCGTCGTCCGGCGAGTCTACCAGACGTGACGACCCGGTCCGGGGATTGCGGGTCGGATCAAATCTATCACGAATACCGACGGCGTGAGCGGGCCGGAGTTCTGTTTCTGAGAGTTTTTCTGTAGCGCGCGGGGATTTGCTACCGGGAGAGATCTGACACACGGGCGACGATCGCAGATGATTGCACGCTGTGCTGCGCAATGCGGAAATGGGCGTAGAACTCGACCCAGAAATCGTTTAGCTCCGCGGTGTACCGATCAACTGTAGCGCGACCGCGGAAAATCGCCGGATGGTTGTTGACACCGGGTTGTCTGTAGAGTACAGTTCTGGTGTCCCGCCGGTGTGGCGGTCGGTGAATGGGCGACACCGACCGAAACCCGGCGGGATTTTCGTTTTCCGGCCGCTCGGCCGCACGACCACTCATCAACTTACGATTCGGCGTGCCGACGCCAGCACCACGCGGACGCCTGTGCCGCAGCGGCGAGGTAGCCAACGGCCGCCACCAATCCCCCAGGGCCAATTCGCGCCAGCCAGCACGCTCCACCGAAGGCGTGTGCGAGGGCGACTCCGACTGCGAGCCACCGGGCAAGCGGGTGCCGCCACATCACGACGACGGCCGACAGCACGACGAGCCAGAGAGCCGCGCCGGCGACGAACGCCGCGGGGCCGCGGGCGAGGAGCGGGTAGGCGATGGGGTTGGCTTCGACAGCCGATGCTGTGTCGCCGGCCCAGAAAGCGGACGGTTGGCCGTGGAGCGTGAGGCCGACGTCGGCGGCGGTGAGCGCCGCGGTCGGCAGGAGGAGCCACAGGCGCGAGCGCATCCGCGGTGCCTCCGGCGTGGGGACGGCTTTCAGCCGGCCGGCTCGGGGCTTCGTAGGTCGGTTCGAGGCTTTGCAAGACCCGACGCAGGCACCGGGTGCAGTCCGAGGAAGCGGGGAGCGGCGGCGTTGCCAGTGCTTCACCCGACGCACCTGGCCCCCGCGTCGGGCCTCCCAAAGCCTCGGCCCGACCTACGGGCTGACGAGCAGATGAGCCCCGTTGAGCAACCCGCACAGCGCACCGTTCGTGTTCCGTCGGGCAAGTCGAAGATACGTCGCCGGTTCCTCCGGGACCGGCTCCACTTCACCGGACGCGAACAACTCGGCCAGCAAGTTCATGAACGCCCCGAACGACGGCGCCAGGACGTACCGCGGGGTCTTGTAGATGTACTGGTCGGCCCCGAAGGTGATGACCTGACCGGGCGCGCCGGTCGGGCCGGGGTCGAAGTCGAGGGCGATGTAGTTCTGCTCGTCCGGCCCGGCGAACGGCACCCACCCGGCGCTCCACCCGACCTCGCGGATCGCGCCGGGGCGGGCGGACACCGGCTTGCTCGGCGGCGGCAGATCCGGGCTCTGCTTCTTCAGCGACTTCCACTCGTTCGTCACACCGGCCGCGGTCAGCAGTGGGACGCCGCCGATCGGCCCAGAGACGGGGGCCGCCCCGTCGTGGATGAGGTACGACGCGCGGAAGGCCTCGGGCAGTTCTCGGCCGACGGCGCGTTCCAGATCCGACAGTGTCGCCTCGTCGGCCGGCGCGTTGAGCGCCCGGCGGACGGCGGGGGCGTTATGGTCGAGCCACGTGTGGATGACGGCCCACGACTGGTGAACCGTACGGACGGGGTACTCCACGATTCACCTACGTAGGTCGATCGAGCTTTGGGAATCTCAAGCGACGGCTCGGTCGTGGGGCCGGCTCGGGTCTTGTAGGTCGGGCCGAGGCTTTGGGAGGCCCGACGCGGGGCGCCGGTTGCGGTCCGTGGAATCGTGTCACGTCGGCGCTGCCGGCGCTTCGCCCGACGCACCCGGCGCCCCGCGTCGGGCCTCCCAAAGCCTCGGCCCGACCGACGAGAGCCGGTCAATACACGTCTTCGGACGGTAACCACACCCACCCGCTGTCGTCGCCGTCGATGACCCGCGGGCGGAGCAACTCCGACCCGGCCGTCGGAAACACGAACCGCCCGCCGAACCGTGCGGCCATCGCGGCCCGCAGGCCGACCAGCACCGGCGACCGTACCACCCGGTCGCGGAGCTCGGTCAATCCCCACGGGTAGAAGTACCCGTTCCCGTGGAGGTGGAGGCTCCACCCCGGTCCGGTGTAAAGGTCGTCCGGCCCGTTCACCTCGATGTCCGGCGACAACGAGAAGGCGCTGGGGAAGAAGAAGCGATTGTTCTCAGCGCGGGCTTGCGCGTCGCGGAACAGCGCCGCGACGGCGTCGGACGCCGAGAAGTCCTGCGGCCCGGAGTCGGCCGCGTCGATGAGGCCCAACCCGGCGAGCAGGTCGCGGACCTCGCCCAGCTGCGGCGCCCGCACATCCGCGTTCGCGGCCAGGACGAGCGACGAGTAGAACGACATCGCGCCCTCGGGCATCCGCGCACACCAAACGCATCGGCGAGCCGAGCCCCGTGAGGGGCCGGGTGCGTCCGCGCTCGTGTCACGTCCGACGTGGTTCGACTTGCGAACGCACCCGGCCCCTCACGGGGCTCGGCTCGCCGCGCGTCACTTCTTCGGCACCGCCGCCGACACCGCCCGCAGTTGCTCCAGCGCCGCCCGCGAGGCGGTCAGCTCGGCGGTCGCCGCGTCGAGCGCCGCCTTCGCCGGCGCCACCGCGGCGGCGGCCGCGTCTGCCGCCGCCTTCCGCGGCGGCACGGCGTCGGCCGCGGGCTTCACCGTCGGCATCACCGCGGCCACCGTCTTCTGCGCGGCCGCCAGCGCCGTCGAGGTGTCGGTAAACGTCTTTGTCGCGGCGGCGTGCTTGTCCGTCGCGGCCTTCAGCTGCGCGGCGGCGGTCGCAGCGGCGCCCTTCGCCGCCTCCAACTCCTTCTGCCGCGCCGCCACGCCCTCGGCCCCCTTCTTCGCGGCCGCGGCCAGCTCGGGGTTCGTCGGCGCCTTCGCGGCGGCGTCGGCGAGCATCTTGGCCGCCGTCGTGTCCGCAGCGAGCATCGCCTCCAGCGCCCCCGCCTTGTTCGTCGCCGCCGTCGCCGGCGGGGCGAGCTTGTCGGCCTCGACCTTCGCGGCGTCGGCGGCGGCCTTGTGCGCATTCATCGCCGGCGTCAGGTCGGTCACCTGCTTCTGCGCCGCGGCCAGGTCGGCGGCCAGCTTCGCGGCGTTGGCGACCGCGGCGGCGTGCGCATCACTCGCCATCTTGTTCTTCGCCGTGGCGGCGTCGAAGGCGGCCTGCGCGCCCTTCGCCTTGGCGTCGGCGGCGGCCAGCGCGGCCTCGGCCTGCTTCGCCCGCTCCGCGGCCGGCGGCGGGTTCGCGTCCAGCTGCGCCAGTACCTTCGTGTCGGCGACGTTCCACACCTTGATCGCCCCGGACCAGTCGCCGCCGATGACCTTGGCGTTCTCGTGCGTCACCACCACCCGCAACCCCAGGTCGGGCAGCGCCTCGAACTGCTTCTGCACGGCGCCGTTCTGGTCCCACAGCTTCGTCACGCGGTCGCGGCCGGTGCTGGCGAGCTTGCCGTCGTGGGTGAACCACACCGCCGCGGCGCCGCCGCCGTGCGCGCCCCAGTTCTTGATGTTGTTGCCGTTCTCCATCTCCCACAGCTTCACGGTGCCGTCCTCGCTCGCCGACGCGACCACGTTCGAGTCGTCGCGCCACGACAGGCCCGTGATCATCGCCGTGTGCCCGCGCAGGTTGAAGAACTCGCGGCCGGTGAACGCCTCCCACACGAACAGGCCGCCGTTGCGGTCGCCGGTCGCCAGCAGCACGCCGTCAGGGCTGTACTCCACCTGCGTCACCCAGTCGGTGTGCTTCTTGATCTCGCGCAGCACCGAGCCGTCGGCCGTCGAGTAGATGCGGACCATCTTGTTCGAGCTGCCCGCGGCGATCTGCGTCTGGTCGGCGGAGATGTCGGCGGACAGGATAGCGTCGTTCTCGATGCCCACCTCCGTCACCTTCTCGCCGGTCTCGACGCGGTACAGGACGGCCTTGCCGGTCTGGCCGCCGCGGCCGCCGGCGGCGAGGACGAACTGCGCGTTCCGCGAGAACTTGACGCTGTTCACCTGCCCGTGCGGGAAGGGGAGCACACCGGCGAGCTGGCCGCTGTCGGAGTTGTACAGCAGCACCTGCTTCTGCCCGCCGACGGCGACGAGCGGCGCCCACGGGCTCGCGGCGAGCGCGGTGACGGCGCCGGGCCGGCGGGCCTTCACGAACGGGTCGAGCGCCAGCTTCCCGGCCGCGGGCATCGGAGGCGGGCCGGGCGGGCGGCCCTTCACGACCGACTTCAGGCCGATGTCCACGGCCTTCGGCGCGAGCTTCACCATGCTGCCGCTGTTCTCGCGGCCGCCCTGCTCGACCCACAGCTTGAGGAGGTTGAGTTGCGCGTCGGGCATCTTGTTGCCGCTCGGCGGCATCTTCGGCTCTTCGAGGTGTGCCGAGAGCGAGTAGAGGCGCGACTTGCCGGCGTCGCCGGGCACGAGGACGGCGCCGCCGGCGCCGCCCTTCTGCATGGCGGCGTACGTGGCGAGGTTGAGGTCGCCCTTCTGCTTGTCGTTGCCGTGGCAGTTGGTGCAGTGCTGGCGCAGCACGGTGGCCACGTCGTCGTCGAACGTGGGCCGCGCCGGGTCGGCGCTGGCGCGCGGGGCGACGGCGAGCACGGCGAGCAGCGGCAGAGCGAAGCGGCGCATCAGGTCGGGCCTCGGGAATCAATTCAGAAAATGGACAGGATAGCAGGATGAACTGGATGCCGAACCAAAGACAGGAACCCCTCTTGGCTCGGTGATCCTGTTCATCCTGTTATCCTGTCCAACGTCTTTCTTCCTTCGCGGCTCAGTGGTTGAACATGAACTCGCGGGAGTTCAGCACCGCCCAGAACACGTCCTCGAGCGCCTGCTGCGGGTTCTGGCTCGCCGCCACGGCGGCCGTCAGCTTCGCCATCTCCGCGGGCGTCGGCGGGCGGCTCACGCAGCGGATGTAAATCTGCTCGATCACGAACGCCGGCGGCCGCTTCTCGGCGATCATCTTCGTCACCACGCCGCCGCGGCTGATGTTCGACGCCACCGTGTCGCCGTTCAGCAGGTGGAGGCTCTGGCTCAGCGTCGGTTCGAGCCGCACCTCGCACGAGCACACCGTGTCGCGCGTCGGCCGGCCGAACGTCGTCAGGAAGTAGTTCGACACCTGCCCGTCGGCGATCTGCACGGCGCGGCTCCCCACCGGCAGCCCGGGGAACTTGTTCTTCACCTCCGTCACCTGGCCGAGGATGTCGAGCATCGTCTCGGCGCGGATGCGGCGGATCGGGCCGCGGGCGAAGTTCCGCGTGTCGCCCTCGTTCGTCGGCGTCGGCCGCGTGTCGCGCTGGTACGCGCGGGACATGCAGATGTCCTTCACGAGCCGCTTGAAGTCGTAGCGGTACTCGGTGAACTTCTTCGCCAGCTCGTCGAGCAGCTCGGGGTTCGACGGCGGGTTCGAGATGCGCACGTCGTCCGGCTCGTCGATGATGCCGCGGCCGAAGAAGTGCGTCCACACGAGGTTCGACAGGTTGCGGGCGAAGTACGGGTTCTCGGGGCTCGCCAGCCAGTTCGCCAGCACGATCCGGCGGTCCTTCCCGGCCACGTCCGCGACCGCCCCGCCGAGGAATTTGGGCGGCATCGGCCGGCGGTGGACCGGGTGGTTGATCTCGCCGCCGCCGCCGTTGAACACCACCAGCTCGCGCGGGTCGTCGCCGGGCTTGCGGCCGATCTGGCTGAAGAAGCTGGCGAAGCCGTAGTAGTCGTCCATCGTCCAGCGGTCGAACGGGTGGTTGTGGCACTGGGCGCACTGCACCCGCATCCCCATGAACACCTGGGCCACGTTCTCCGTCACCTTCACGATGTCGGTCTCGATCTGGTAATAATTCGTCGCCGGGTTGCGGAACGTGCCGCCGTTGGCGCCGAGCAGCTCGCGCACCCACTCGTCGGTCGGCACGTTGCGGGCGATCTTGTCCTGCAGCCACGTGTAGTACAGCAGCATCGCCTTGTAGCTGACCTGGTTGCTGCTCCGAATCTGCAGCAGCTCGGCCCACTTCAGCACCCACAGCTCCGAGAACTCCTTGCGGCTCAGCAACTCGTCGATGAGCAGTTCGCGCTTGTTCGGCAGCGTGCTGACCATGAACCGGGCGAACTCGTCCGCCGTCGGCAGCAGGCCGGTGATGTCGAGGAACACGCGCCGCACGAACACCTCATCGGAGCAGGTGCCCGACGGCTCGACGCGCAGCTTCTTCAGCTTGTTGTGGACGTGCGTGTCGACGTAGTTGTTCTCGGGGGCGTTGTTCCAGGTGAACGCTAGCCCCTTCGGCAGCGTGATGAACGGCACGCCGATGGTGAACGTGTGGAACCGCGCCATCACGAACGCCTCGCCGCGGTCGCCGGCCGTGACCACGCCGTCGCCGTCGGGGGCGATCTTCGCGGCGGTGTCGTTGCTCGACATGAACAGCGCCAGGCTGGTCACGTCGCGGTCGGTGCCGTCGGCGTACTTGGCCCGCGCCACGATCCGCTGCTTCTCGCCCTTGCCGTCGAGGACGGCGCCCGGCGGGTACACCTCCAGGCTCGTCGGCATCGCCACGTTCGCGGGGTCGTTCGGCGCGTCGGCTTCGAGCCAGCGCAGAATCGTTGCGGTGTACTGGTCGCCGTCCTTGAGCTTGCCGCCGCCGGTGTGGGGGACGCGGCCGCAGGCCTTATCGACCAGCAGCGACTCGTTCGGCAGGGCGAGGTTGATGCGGCGGCCGTTCAGCTCGCGGGTGAGGCGGAAGTGGTCGCCGTCCGGGTCGAACCCGAAGAGCGACAGGCGGAAGCCGTCCTTGCCGCGGGCGGCGCCGTGGCAGCCGCCCTGGTTGCAGCCGGCCCGCATGAAGATCGGCATCACGTCCTTCTTGAACGACACCGGCGGATCGACCGACGCCTGCGTCACCTTGACCGGCACCTTGAGCGCCTGCCCGGCGACGGTCACGGTCATCTCGGTGGCGCCGTCGGCGACCGGGTAGACGACGCCCTTGTCGGCGCGGGCCAGCGACGCGTTGGCGAAGCTGACCTGCGCCTGGTCCGTCACGTCGCGGGTGATGCCGTCCGGCTGCGTGAGCTGGACGACGAACGCCTGGCTGTCGCGCTTGGTTTCGAGGTTGATGTCCGCCGGGTAGACGGCGACCTTCGGCGCGGCCGCGGGGACCGCGGCGGGCGCCTGCGCGCGGGCGGCGGGGGCGGTCGCGGCGAGCAGGGCGAGCGTCAGGAGCGTCGGTCGCATGGCGGGAACCTCTGCGGTATCGTGTCGGCCGCGGGGCCGGTCAGTTCGGGCGGAGCCGCTTATTCCAGTACCCCGGTCGGCGGCTGTGGTGCGGGAATGCCAGCACGAAAAGGCGGGTCCGTTCGTCGGCGTAGATCACGCTGTAGGGGAACCGGGTCTGTACCGCCCGCCGGACCCCCGGCGTGGTGGTGGCGAACCCGTACCCCGGGTTGGCGACGAGGACTGCGACGATCGCCTCGATCGCGTCCCGGAACTCGTCGGGGACCAGGGACGCCGCGAGCGCGTGGTCCACCTCGTCCTGAGCCTCGGGGTCGAAGATGACGGGCTTCACCCGTACTTCTCCCTCATCTTCCGCATGACCTCCTCGGCGGGGATGCCGACCGTCCGCCCCGACCGCAGGTCGGCCAGCCGTCGGTCGCACTCCGCGACCCAGGCCGCCTCCCACTCCTCGCGCGTCAGGTTCTCGTCGTCGGGCTCGCCGAACCGGGCGTCGCCGGCCTCGGCGATGTCGGCCCAGGTCGCCTCGTCAGGCAGCGACCGAATCATCTCAATCACTGCGTCTTTCAGGCTCATCGCGGTCCCCTCACCACACCGGGCACGCGGCCAGGGCGTAGATCATCAGCCCTACCGCCGCGGCGCCGCCGACGCATTGTAACGCGCCGATCACCACCGCCTTACCCCCGCTGAACTCGCGGTCGTCGGCCAGGGATACCGCCCGCCGCGCCGCCGCGCCGTGGCCGCCGATGAAGATCATCAGCGCCCCGATCAGCCCGACCGCCGCGAACCCGTACCACGGCGTTGCCGTCTGCTTCCCCTCCTTCGGCAGGCCGTCGGGGCCGAGCACGGCCAGCAGGCACGCCGCCACGCCGGCCGCGAGCAGCAGGCTCATCCCCCACCACGTCAGGAGGGGCTTTCGCGCGGTCTTGTTCACGGCTTCTTCGCCGGCGGTGCGGCGGGGGGCGGGGTCGCGGGCGTGCCGGCCTTCTCGCGGGCCTCCTGCTCCAGGCGCAGCTGTTCGAGCCGGGTCAGCCGGCGCATCGGCTGGCCCGTCGGCTGCGGCATCGGCGTCGCCATCGGGGTGGGCGTCGGCGTCGCCACCGCGGTCTTCGCGGGAATCGGCACGTCGATCCGTAATTCGGTGCCGCCCGTGGACAGCGTGATGAGGTCGCCGTTCTGCTCCAACACCACCTGGCAGAACACGCCGCCGTGCTTCCCGGCCGGGCTCGTCTTGTCGGCGGTGATCGGGAACGCCAGCTCCTTCGTGTCCTTCGTCAGCTCCAGGTCGGCGACGGTCACCTTCGCGGGCAGCCCGAGCACCTTCACCTTCGCCTTCCCCTCGAACGGCGTGGCCACCGCCACCTTGCAGAACAACTGCGTGCTCGCGCCCTGCTCCACCGCCGGCCGCTCGGCCGTCAGCGTCACCGGCGGCGGGGCGACCTCCAGCGTGAAGAGCTGGCTGCTCACCCACACCGGCCCCTTGCCGGCGTCGGACACGGCCGTCACCGCCGTCTTCCACTTGCGCGGGCCGGCGTTCGGGGCCGAGTTCACCGCCAGCACCGTCTCGGTCGCCTCGGCCGGGATCGTCGCCGAGCCCTGAATGCCCATGCCGGGCGGGGTGAACAGCGGGAACACGGTGATGGCGCCCTTGAAGCCCTCGGCGCGGGTCGCCTTCACCTTCAGGCTGTACGCCCCGTTCTGCACCACCGGCACCTTCGGCTCGACCACGTCGATCTTGAACGGCGCCGCGTCGGTGACGGCGACGGCCGTGCGGTCGAAGTAGTGCCGCGTGTACGGCGTGTTGTTCTGCCCCACGCTGAACACGGCGTCGAACGTCGTGCGGACCGGCAGCGCCGTCTTGCCGTCGGGGTGCGTCGCGGTGATCGGCGTGAGGAACCCGCCGAGCGCGGCGTCGGCCTTCGCCTCGAACACCACCGGCACCACGCCCTGGCCGGCGTCCATCGGCTCGGCCGCGGCGGTGACGCCCGGCGGCAGCTTGCCCAGGCCCATCACCAGCGGGCCGCCGAAGTCGGCGCGGTTGGCCTGGAGCAGCACCGCGGTGCGGTTCCCCTTCGGGACGCTGATCGTCTGCCGCTCCTGGTTGGCCGGGTTGTTGCCGTCCACGCGCGGGATCAGCGTCGCCACGCCCGGCTGCACCGGCGTCACCTCGACGCGGTAGAAGTGGTCCGGGCCGCCCTTCTGGAGGTGGTCGCTGATCGCAACCGCAATCTCCTTGTCGTCCGGGGCCGTGAACCGCAGGTAGCTGTCGGGGCCGCCGCTGTCGTCGTTGCCGCCGATGCCGGGGCCGCCGACCACGCTCACGTTCAGGACCGGGTCGAGCGGCGAGCCGAGCTGCCGGGCGAACACCCGCACGTCGAACACCTGCCCCTTCTTGGCGGGGAACTTGAAGTAGTCCGTCTCGCCCGCCTTCGCCACGACGCCGTGGAAGGCACCCGGCGCGACGCCGGCCGTGGCCGTGGCGGGCGTGTTGTTCGCGCCGCTCTCGACGACGCCCGGCAGGTCGATGACCCGGAAGCCGAGGCCGGCCGGGTGCACCCCCTCGGCCGTCTGGCAGTGGATGCGGAAGTTCGGGTCGGTGACGGCCGGCAGCTTCACCTTCTGCTTGATCGGGCCGGCCGGGTCGCCGAGGAACGTCAGTTCCACTTCCTCCCCGGGCTTGCCGCCCGCGGGGACGACCCCGGTCGGCCGCGGGAACGTGCCGACGTGGAGGCGGTACTGGCAGGCGCCGTTGCCGCCGAAGGCGCTCTCGCGGATCTGGACGATGTACTTGCCGTCGGCGGGAATCACGACCGAGCCGCCGCTGTCCTGGCGGGTGTTAGGCGAGTCGTCGCCGATCGCCATCTCGAACCGCTTGCTGTCAAGGATGGCGACGTACGGGTCGAAGAACGTGACGCCGAGCCGCATCCCCTCCACTTCCACGGACAGGCGCTGGCCCTTCTTGCAGTCCACGGCGAAGTAGTCCACGTCCTCGTTGTCCACGACGCCAACGACGGTGCTGTTCAGCGGTATGGGCTGCGCCTTGTCGAACTCGGTGTTCGGCTCCACTTCCTGCACGGTGGGGAGCGCGCCCACCCAGAACGTGCGCAGGTCGGAGATGCCGGAGGCGGTGCGGACGCGGAAGGCGTGGTCGCCGAGGCGGGCGTCCGGGGCGATGTCGACCGTCACCTTGAGGGTGGCGTCGTTGACGACCTCCAGCTTCTTGACGGTGATGCCGGGGTAGTAGACGAGCACTTCCTGCGCGTCGGCGAGGCGGGCGCCGCTGAACGTGAGGACGAGGTCGGTGGCGCCGCGGGTGCCGCCGCGCGGCTGGACGCCGCCGAGGCTCGGGGACGCGGCGAAGGCGGTGGCGCAGGCGAAGACGACCGCGGCGACGACGAACAGGAAGGGGGGGACGGCGCGCCGCATCGTGGTGTGCCTCGGGGTGGGGGGATCGTCCGCCGCGTTAGGCCGGGGCGCAAGCCCCGGCGGGGGTTCTGAGCCCCACCGGGGCTTGCGCCCCGGCCTAACACGGGCGGACCGAACGAACGGGCCTTACGCCAGCAGCTCGCGCCGCGTGTGGCCCTCGCGCACGATGTCGATCGGCCGGTCGCCGGGGCTCATCAGCCGCTTGTCGGCGTCGATCCCCAGGCAGGTGTACACCGTGTGCGCCAGGTCCTCGACCGTCAGCCCGTCCTCGTCCGGCTCGCTCGCCGTCGCGTCCGACTTGCCGTACACGAAGCCCTTCTTCACGCCGCCGCCGGCCAGCACCACGCTGAACACCTTCGGCCAGTGGTCGCGGCCGGCCGTGCCGTTGATCTTCGGGGTGCGGCCGAACTCGCTCGAAATCATCACCAGCGTGCTGTCGAGCATCCCCTTCGACTTCAGGTCCGAGATCAGCGCGGCGAACGCCTGGTCGAACGCCGGCAGCTGGCTCCGCGTGCCGCCGACGATGCCGTTGTGGAGGTCCCAGCCGCCGTACGTCAGCGTCACGAAGCGTACGCCGCTCTCGACCAGCCGGCGGGCCATCAGGAGGCGCTGGCCGGCGGCGTTGCGGCCGTAGGCGTCGCGGACCTTCGGGTCCTCGGCGTTGATGTCGAACGCGGCCCGCGCCCGCTCGCTGCTGATGAGGCCGTAGGCGCGCTGGTAGAACGTGTCCATCGCGTCGAGGTTGTCGGACTTCTCGCGGCTGCGGAAGTGCTCGTTCACCGTGTCCATCATGTTGCGGCGGACGGTGAACCGCTCGGGCGTCACGCCGCCCGGTAGCGCCAGGTCCTGCACGCGGAAGCCGGCGTTGGCCGGGTCGCTGCCGAGGCTGAACGGGGCGTAGGCGCTGCTGAGGTAGCCGCTGCCGGCGTAGTTCGTCGGCATGCTCGGGATGGCGACGTAGGGCGGCAGGTTGTTCCGCACGCCGAGCTCGTGGCTGACGACGCTCCCCATGCTCGGGAAGGTGATGGCCGGGCTCGGCCGGTAGCCGGTGAACATGTTGTGCGTGCCGCGCTCGTGGGCCGCCTCGCCGTGCGTCATGGCGCGGGCGATGGTCAGCTGGTCGGCCACCTGGGCGGTCTTCGTCAGGCACTCGTTGAACACGACGCCTTCGAGTTTGGTCTGGGTGGTGCCCATCTCGCCGCGGTACTCGACCGGGGCGAACGGCTTCGGGTCCCAGCTCTCCTGGTGGGCCATGCCGCCGGGCATGAAGATGTGGATGACCGCCTGCGCCTTCGCCTGCCGGGCCGGGGCGGCCGCGGGCTGCTGGGCCTGGGCCTCGGCGCGGAGGAACTGGTCGAGCGTGAGGCCGAGGCCGCCGAGGTACCCGACGTGGAGGAAGTTCCGACGGTTGAGCGGCGACCCGGGACACAGGCGCGACAGGTTCATCGGGGACTCCGTTCGGTTCTGGTTTGTGGGCGACCCCTGGACGGGGCAGTCAGTCACGGGTCGGGCGGCCGACCGGACGGCGGGAGGGCAGGCACGCCGCGGGCCGTGACCCACAACTGTGCAGAGTGGATGATAGTCGGTCAGGAAAGGCACGTCAATTCAGCAAGACAGAGATCCTGGCCCGTCTTGGAGGGTCGTCCGGGGTACGCAGGGGCTGCCGATTTTCTGGACCGATGCCAAATCCTAGGTTACATTTGTCCACGTGTCAAGCCGGCGGTGGCGTCCGCCGGGCTCGTGATTAAGACGATCGCACCAGCGTCACCGCGGGTTCCGCTCGCGGAGCAGCGTCTCGGCCGCGTGGAACCGCGACGCCACCAGGGCCTGCGGCACCAGCCCGCCCCCCAGCACCAGCGCCGCCAGCACCAGCACCGCGAACCGCTCCTTCGGGGTGATCCCTACCGCCACCGGCGACGCCGACTTCGCCCCCGTGAACAGCAGCAGGTACGCCCGCACCACGGCGATGCCGTTCACCGCCGCCGCCAGCACCAGCGCCACGCCCACGAACAGGTTCGCGTGGATAGCGCCGTCCACCAGCAGCTCGGCCGCCACGAACCCCAGCGTGCCGGGGAAGCCGACGCTGCCGAGGCCGGTCAGCAGGAAGCACACGGCCAGCGCCGGCGACCGGGCGTACAGCCCCTGGTGCCCGGCCAGCGACAGCCGGCCGTAGCGGGCCTCCACCGCCCGCAGCGTCAGCCCCAGCCCGCCGAGCGACAGCACCACCGACACCCACAGGCACAGCGCCCCGGTCAGGCTGATGACGGTGTGCAGCTCCAGCCCGACGAGCACGAGCGAGGCGTGGCTGAGGAACAGGTACGCGAAGAACCGCCGGGCGTCGCGCTGCACCACCGCCATGCCGGCGGCGTACACGGCCGTGACCAGCGAGAACGCGCCGATGCCGGTCAGCACCCAGTCCGGGGCCACCGGCAGCACCAGCCGCAGCGCCGCGTACACGCCGGCGATCGGGGCCACGAACAGCAGCGCCGTGCCGAACGACCCGTGCTCGAACAGGTCGGCCACCCAGAGGTGGACGGGCACGGTGCCGCTCCGCACCAGGATGGCCGCCATCAGCGCCACCGGCCCCCACGCCGCGCCGGCCTCCACGCCCGCCCACCCGGCCGTCAGCAGGCCGACGAAGAGCGCCATGTGCAGGACGTACACCCGGGTCGGCGCGCCGCGCTTCACCAGTTCGACGAACGGCAGCACCGTGGCCGCCGACAGCAGCGCGATCAGCGGCCACGGCTCGACGGTGGCGAACGTGGCCAGCCGCACCGCCTCGCCGGCGAGGTGGCCGGTGAACGACACGCGGTTCATCTTCGTCCGGGCGGTCGCCAGCACGGTCAGGACGTGGAGCAGCGCCACCAGTGGGAGGAGCGGGGCGCTGAGCTCGTCGACGCGGAACAGCCCCGTGCCCGTCGCCCCGGCGGCGAACGCCAGCCCGGCGAGTACGGCGCAGCCCAGCGTGGCGAGGCTGAAGCCGAGGCACCAGCGCCCGGCCACGCCGATGTCGGCGACGCGGCCGACGACCGCCGCGCCGACGAGCGGCACGGCGACGGTCAGGTCGGCCCACGGGAGCGACAGCCAGGTCATGCGGACTCCGACAAGGATCGTTCACCCGAATCGCCGGGGGCGCGCGTCCCCGCCAGCGCGGCGGTGGCCCGGCGCTCCAGCGCGTCGAACCAGCGGAACAGTGCCGCGAACGGGCGGGCCACGTAGTCCGTCAGCACGGCGTCGAGGTACCCGCGCTCCAGCGCGAACCGGTACAGCCCCGGCCGGCCGAACACCCCGGGCGGCGGCAGCCGCGCCCCGATCGCGTTCTCCAGCGCCCGCCGGTCCTGGAGGAACGTCGGGGCGCGCACGAACTGCAGCGTCCGCAGGCAGGCGTGGCCGAGAAGGTGGACCAGCGGCACGTACCGGAACCACTCGCCGAGCCAGTACCCGGCGCCGACTTCCGCCACGATCAGCCCCACCTGCGTCAGCGACGCGAACGACAGCGCCGACTTGATGTCCGTCTGCACCCGCCCGGCCAGCGCGGCGTAGGCCGCGGTCGCCAGCCCGAGCGCCAGCACCGCCGCCGACAGCCCGGCCGACGTGTCCAGCAGCGGGCTGACGCGCAGCAGCAGGAACGCCCCCAGGTGGACGGACAGCGCCCCGTAGAACACGGCGCTGGACGGCGTCGGCCCTTCCATCGCCCGCGGCAGCCAGCCGGAGAACGGCACCAGCGCCGACTTCCCCGCCGCCGCCACCAGCACCAGCGCGCCGACGACCAGCACCTCGGCGCCGCTCAGGTGGACCTCGCCGTGCGGCCACGGGCCGGGGCCGAGGACGCGGTCCAGGTTCCCCTCGCCGCTCATGTGGTGCAGGATCACCGCGGCCAGCAGCAGCGCCGCGTCGGACACGCGGTACACGGTCCACACGCGCAGCCCGTTCCGGCTCGGCGCCGGCCGCTCCTGGAAGAACGCGACCAGCAGCGCGCTGGACAGGCCGACCAGCTCCCACCCGGCGAACAGCGTCTCGATGGTGCCGGCCAGCGAGGTGATGACCATGCCGGCCATGAACACGGCGTACAGGACGAAGAACCGGTTGTACCCCGGCTCGCGGTGCATGTACCGCACGGCGAACGCCCCGATGGTCCCGCACAGCACCAGCGACAGCGCCGCGAACGGGACGGAGAGCCGGTCGAACACGAACGTGACGGCGAAGTGGTAGTGCGGGTCGGGCTCGGGGCGGCCGATGTGGACCCAGTCGCCGAGGCCGACGACGACGTGCCGGGTGTCCCCGGTCAACATCAGCACGAAGACGGCGACGACCGCCGCGAGGCCGACGCCGGTCGTGACGGCGACGGCCCGCGCCGCGGCCCGCTCCGACAGCGGCCGGTCGAGCAGGGAGGGGATGCCGAGTACGGCCACGAGCACCGCCGGCGCGGCGACGACGAGGACGCCGAGGAGCGTCAGCGGCGACGTTTGCTGGAGGAGATCGAGAAGCGGCATCGGGCGGGCGTCCGTAGGTCGGGGTCTTGTTGGCCCGGGGCGCGAGCCCCGGCGGGGGTGTGCCGCCCAACGGGGCTTGCGCGCCGGGCTAACGGGTCGGCGGCGCCGGCCCGATCTCCGCGAACTCCAGGTGGTCGCGCCAGCCGCGGTACCAGTCGGCCGAGGTCGCCGCCCGCGGCAGGTGGTCCGCCTGCGGCTCGTACGGCACCCACGCCCCGCCCTGGTACACCCGCAGCTCGTTCGTGTCCGGCGACTGCACCGCCAGCCGCACCCAGCCGTTCGCCGTCAGCGCCCGGCCGAGCGCGTTGTTCGCCAGGACGTGGTCCATCACCGCCGGCGTCGTCTCGCACACGATCAGCAGCCGCACCGGCTCGTGGATCTCCGTCATCTGCCACGGCAGGCCGGTCCGCAGGTCGCTCTGCGCGCCGTCCATCACGCCCAGCAGCGCGGTCACGTTGTGCGGCAACTTCGTGCCGCAGCCGTAGCCCGCCGGGTCCACGTGCGAGAAGTAGTACTCGAGGTTGATCCCGCCGCACACCGGGAAGATGGCCCCCATCGTGCGGGCCAGGACGTCGCCGGTCGCGGTGTCCTGCGTCGGGTCGTAGGAGGTCAGGAACGCCCGCCGGTCGAAGTACAGGCCGCGCGTCCGCTCCCGCCGGCCGACGTGGACGATGGCGTTCGTCGCGTGGCCCAGTTCCGGCCGCGTCTGCGCCAGGTCTTCGCTGCGGCCCTCGACGTGCCGGCGGGCCTCCTCGAACGTCAAGTCCAGCCGGGCCGACATGAACCGCCGGCAGCGCTCGTGCGCGTTCCGGTCGCACGCCTGCTCGAGCTCGTCCCGGACGCGGTTCAGCTCGCCGCGGTGGCCGTCCGGGACGCGGTCCAGGTCGAACAGCGTGACGCGGTCGTTGCACGTGTTGTGGACGCCGCCGACGAACCACGTCTCCTCGGGGATGTGGACGCCCCGCGCGGCGAGCCCGCGGCGGACGCGCGGGTCGTTGAGCACGGTGGCCACGCCGCGGCCGTTCGGCGCCCCGGGGCTGCCGCCGCACGCCCCGCAGTCGTAGGCCGACCGGTGCGGGTTGTTCATGCTGGACGAGCCGTGCCCGACCGTGAACACCAGCCGGGCGAAGCCGGAGGTCAGCCCCACGTCGCGGAGCAGCCGCTCGCCGATGTTCACCATCTCGTCGAGGGTGAAGCCCAGGTTGCCGTTCTCCGGGCCGGGCGTGGCGGCCGGGTTCCGCTCCAGCCGCAGCCGCGTCTTGGGGGCGCGCTGGACGTACCCCGCCACCCGGTCGCGGAACCGCGCCGTCAGCCGCGGGAACAGCGTCCGCGCCACCAGCGGGATGCCGGCGAGCACGCCGAAGCTGCCGGTCAGGACCGCGCCGAGCGCCATGCTGCGGGTGCCGACGTGGGCCTGGTGCGCCGCGGTGCCGAGCACCTGCTGCGTCCGCCGCAGCCGGCGGTGGGCGCCTTCGAGTTGCTCCTCGGCCTGCTCCTCCACCCAGTGCGCCGGCGTCAGCACGATCGGGCACAGCGGCACGAAGTGCGCCTCGGTCGCCCCGCGGTAGTACATCGCCAGCGCGAAGAAGCCGGCGGCGCCGAACGTCTGCGCGTCCGGGGCCACCTCCTCGACGTGCCGGCGGAACGACTCCTCGCGCTCGTCCAGGCAGGTGATGAGCTGGAACCGCGGGGTGGCGGTCCGGGCGTGCCGCGGGTGCAGGGCCAGCGCGTCGAGAGTCTGGATGGTGAAGCGCCGCTCGTAGGCCAGGTGGAACACCCGCCGCCGCTCGATCTCGCCGAACGCCTCGACCTCGGCGGCGAGCTCGGCCCACGCGGCGGGCGTCAGCCGGCTCAGCTCGTCCGGCGACCAGCCGAGCACCTGCGCCAGCTGGAACACCGGCATGGCCCGCTGCTCGGCCGTCGGCGGTGCCGCCGCGGGCACCCGCGCCTTCAGCGCGTCCCGCAGCGCGGCCAGCTCGCCGGCGTAGCCCAGCTCGGCCTTCGCCACGTGGGCCAGCGCCAGCCGGTCGAGCAGCAGCCGGACCGCGAGGAACTCGACGAGGCTCCCCTTCGGGATGGGCACGGGCACGCGGTCGGCGCGGATCTCGACCTCGCGCACCATGCCGCCCCAGCCGCGCAGCGCCAGCAGCGTCGCGGACAGGAACTCGTCCCACTCGTCCTCGGCGACGCCGAGCGCGGCGAGCGACTGGCGCACCGATTCGAGCGGGCCGACGTTCGCGGCGCGGAGCCGGGCGGCTTCGGCCGACAGCCCCTTGAGCCAGAGGTCGGGCGGGCCGCCGGGCCGGGCGTAGAGCGCGACGAAGGCGTGGTACAGGCCGCGCTCGCGGTCCGGCAGCGGCCAGTGCGACACGCCCTGGTCCAGGAACGCGGCGCAGAACCGCGTCAGCACGTCGTGGACGAGCGGGTCGGTGTCGGCGCCGGTGGCGCTCAGCAGCAGGTCGCGGTGGCGCCGCGGGCCGGCCGGCGGCACCGGCGCGGCGGGGACGCCGCGGAGGCCGTCGCCGCAGACGCGCCACAGGGCGGTGAGCGCGAACGCCTCCCACGCGGCGTCGTCCCACGTCTCGATGCCGCCGACGCGGAACCCGGCGAACAGGCCGGCGCCCTCCGGCCGGCCGCGCAGGTCGCGCATCACCCACCGCCGGGTTTCCGACACGAGCCGGCCGCGGTCGGCGGCGGACACGTCGGGCCGGCAGCGGCGCAGGGCGTCGGTCTCGGCGAGGAACCAGTCGAGCTCGGCGGCGGGGCCGGTCCACACGGTGAACCGCAGCATCGCCAGCCGCAGGTCGAGCCGCGAGGCGAGGCCGACGACCGACTCGTCGGCGCGGCCGCCGAGCTCGTCGCGGAGGACGGCGCGGAGGCCGTCGAACCGGATGCGGCCGCGGCGGAGCTCGGCCCGGTATCGCTCCTCGCTGAGGTACGGCTGGCAGCCGAACACGCGGGCGGCCTGCTTCAGCGCGTCGTCGAACGTCAGGTGCTCGAAGGCGTGCAGCGTGTTGTGGTGGATGAAGACGGTGATCGGCCCCTGCGCCGGCAGCAGGTGGGCGGCGTGGTCGACGGCGCGAGCGAGACGGTCGTCCGGGGCTCCGCTGCGCTCGCCCATCGCACCCTCGTTGTGATCGGAAACGGCCCACAAGGCATTCCCGGTGCCGCGGGCGCGGGTGGCCGATTTCTGGGCGAATCCGCACGCCCGGCCGCCCGGCGGGTGGTGCCGCGGCGGTCACCCTGGTCGCGCGGCGGCCACGGCGGTCGGCCCGCCGGCCGGTACAACACCACCGTCCCCGCGCGCGGAGGTCGTCATGTCCGGGTTCCGCCTCCGCTACCTCGGGCCGGTCGTACTCACCACCCTGTGCCTCGTCTCCCTCTGCGGCATCACCGCCGTGTCGTTGTTCTACCAACAGGCCGCCGTCACCCAGGTCCTCCGCGAGGAATTCACCAGCCGCAAGGCCGCGTCCGACCTGCGCAGCACCCTCAACGTGCTCATCGCCCTGGAGACGAACCACGTCGAGACGGTGTCCGACCTACACACCCGCGCCCAGGCCCAGATCGCCGACACCCGCCGGCACGCCGACACCCCGACCGAGCAGGGCCTGACCGAGCAGATGGGCGACGGCTTCGGCCAGTACCTCCACCTGTGGCAGAGCCTGCCGCCGCCGGCCGCCGCCGACCACGAGGCCCGCGTGGCCGACGCCACCCGCTTCCTCGAGGCCCGCGTCCTGGTGCCGTGCCGCGAGCTGGAGGAGTACAACGACAGCCGCGTCGAGGAGGCCGTGCGGGAGCACGAACAAACCCTCCGCAACATGGTCTGGGGGCTGGCCACCGTCGCCGGCCTCGGCGGCTTCGCCGGCGTCGTGCTCGGGTTCGGCGTCGCCCGCGGGCTGAGCCGGTCGATCCGCCGGCTGGAGGTGCAGATCCGCGACGCCGCCGGCAAGTTCGGCCCCGACCCGGCCGAGATCGTCGTCACCGGCGACGGCGACTTCCACGGCCTGCACGCCCAACTCGACCAGCTCGCGGGGCGGATCGAGGAGGCGGTGCAGACCCTCCGGCAGCGCGACCGCGAGGTGCTCCGGGCCGAGCAGCTGGCGGCCGTCGGCCAGCTCGCCGCCGGCGTGGCCCACGAGATCCGCAACCCGCTCACGTCGATCAAGATGCTCGTCCAGGCCGGGCTCGAGGACGGCGCCGGCCTCACCGCCGCCGACATGCGCGTCATCGAGGGCGAGGTCCGCCGCACCGAGCGGTCGCTGCAAACGTTCCTCGACTTCGCCCGCCCGCCGAAGCCGCGGCGGGAGCAGTTCGACCTCACGGCCTTGGTCGGCGGCGTCGTCGAGCTGATCCGCGGCCGGGCCGTGAAGCAGCGCGTCGCCGTGGCCGCGGACGCGCCGCCGGCGGTGACCCTGACCGGCGACGTGGAGCAGTTCCGGCAGGTGCTGGTGAACCTGTGCCTGAACGCCCTCGACGCCATGCCGACCGGCGGCCGCCTGACGGTGGCGGTGCGGCCGCGGCCGGGTCGCGTCGAGGTGTCCGTCGACGACACCGGGCCGGGCATCCCGCGGGAGATTCTGCCGCGGCTGTTCGAGCCGTTCGTCAGCTCGAAGGACACCGGCCTGGGGCTGGGGCTGGTCATCTCGCGGCGGATCGCCGAAGATCACGGCGGGACGATTCTGGCGTCCAACCTCCCCGGCGGCGGGGCCGGGTTCCTCGTCAGCGTCCCCACCACCCTCCCGGCGAGGCCCGATGCCGACACTCCTGGTCGTTGACGACGAGGCGAGCATCCAGCACGCCTTCCAGCGCGCGTTCCGCGACGCCGACGTCACCCTGCGCACTGCCACGACCGCCGCCGAGGCCGTCGCCGCCCTGGAGGCCGAGCCGCCCGACGCCGTCGTCCTCGACGTGAACCTGCCCGACGCCAGCGGGCTCGACACGTTCCACCGCCTCCGAAAGGCCGACGCCCGCGTGCCGATCATCCTCGTCACCGGCCACGGCACCGCCGAGCTGGCCATCGAGGCCATGAAGGAGGGCGCCTACGAGTACCTCCTCAAGCCGCTCGAACTCGCCGAGCTCCGCGACCTCATCGGGCGGGCCGTGCGCTCCAGCCGGCTCATGCGCGTGCCGGCGGCGATGCCCGAGGTCGAGCCCGCGCCGGCCACCGGCGACTTGCTCCTGGGCCGCTGCCCGGCCATGCAGGAGGTGTACAAGGCCATCGGCCGCGTCGCCCGGCAGGACGTGACCGTGCTGCTCCTCGGCGAGAGCGGCACCGGCAAGGAGCTGGTGGCCCGCGCCATCTACCAGCACAGCAACCGGGCCGAGCGGCCGTTCCTGGCGGTGAACTGCGCCGCCATCCCCGAGACGCTGCTGGAGAGCGAGCTGTTCGGCCACGAGAGGGGGGCGTTCACCGGCGCCGACCGGAAGCGGATCGGCAAGTTCGAACAGGCCAGCGGCGGCACCATCTTCCTCGACGAGATCGGCGACATGTCGCCGCTGACGCAGGCGAAGGTGCTGCGGCTGATCCAGGAGCAGCGGTTCGAGCGCGTCGGCGGTACCGAGACCGTGCAGACCGACGTGCGGCTCGTCGCCGCGACCAACTCCGACCTGGAGAAGCTGGTCGAGTCCGGGCAGTTCCGCAAGGACCTGTACTTCCGGCTGAACGTGTTCACGATCCGGCTGCCGCCGCTGTGCGAGCGCGGCGACGACGTGGCGCTGCTGGTCGAGCACTACGTGCGGCGGTTCGGCCGTGACCTGGGGAAGCCGGTGGCGCAGCTGGCCCCGGAGGCGCTGGCGGCGCTGCGGGCGTACCCGTGGCCGGGGAACGTCCGCGAGCTGCAGAGCGTGCTGAAGCAGGCGCTGCTGCGGATGCGCGGGTCGGTGCTGGCCGCCGACTGCCTGCCGCCGCACGTCCTCGGCCTGCCGCCCGCCGCGGCACCGGCCGGCGCGGCGTTCGACTGGGACGCGTTCGTGGCCGACCGCATCGCGGCGGGGTCGGAGGACCTGTACGCCGAGGCCGTCGAGCGGATGGAACGCGAGGTGCTGGTGCGGGTGCTGCGGCACACCGGCGGCAACCAGTTGCAGGCGGCGAAAATCCTCGGCATCACCCGCGGCAGCCTGCGGACCAAGATTCGCGCCCTGGGCATCACCATCAACCGCGAGGTGTGGTCGGACGACGACCAGGGTGACGGCTGAGGGACCAGTACTGACGAATGACGAATGACCGCCCGGCGTGGGCTCCCCGGTTTTCTTCGTCATTCGTCGTTCGTGATTCGTCATTCCCCGCCCGGCACGGCCCGTGCTTTCCCCCGGCGCACCCTGTCCGCCGAGGCGCCCCCCGTGGCCAAGCCCCCGTCGCCGCCCCCGCCCCCGCTCGCGCCCGGTATCCTGGCGAACCTCCGGTACGACGCCGTCGCCGGGTTCCTCGTCTTCCTCATCGCCATGCCGTTGTGCCTGGCCATCGCCCGGGCCAGCGGCTTCCCGCCGATCGTCGGCATCTGGACGGCCGTCGTCGGCGGCGTCGTCTGCTCGCTCCTCAGCAACTCCGAGCTGACCATCAAGGGGCCGGCCGCCGGGCTCATCGTCATCGTCGCCGGCGCCGTCAACGAGCTCGGGGCTGAGTTCGGCGCCGGCCTCCCCGACGCCGACCGGGCGATGGTCGGCTATCGGATGGCACTCGGCGTCGGGCTCGTCGCCGGCGTCATCCAGATCCTGTTCGGCCTGGTCCGCGCCGGCCGGCTCGTCGACTTCTTCCCCCTCACGCCCGTCCACGGGATGCTGGCGTCCATCGGCATCATCATCATGGTGAAGGAGGCGTACCAGGTGCTCGGCGCGACGCCCGAGCGCGGGGCGGGGCCGCTGAAGCTGCTGCTGAACCTGCCGGGCGCGGCCCGCGACCTGAACCCGGAGATCG
The DNA here is from genome assembly GCA_046350095.1 of Gemmataceae bacterium. GTDB lineage: Bacteria > Planctomycetota > Planctomycetia > Gemmatales > Gemmataceae > Urbifossiella. Next base: position 1,455,017 of record JAXMBA010000002.1, on the reverse strand, counting down.
CCGCCATCGGGCTGACCGGGCTGGCCATCCTGTTCTGCCTGCCGCTGATCCCGCTGAAGGCCGTGCGGCGGGTGCCGGCGCAGCTGGTGGTGCTGGTCGCGGCCGTGGCCCTCGGGGCGGCGTTCGACCTGGAGCACCGGCACACGTACCTGTTCCCGAACCACTTCTGGGACTCCGACCACCCCGACGTGTACGAAGTCGGCCCGCGGTTCCTGGTGGACATGCCGGACGTGCTGGCCAACCCGTCGGCGGCGTTCGCGCTGCCGGACTTCCGCGGCGTGGCGTCCGGCACCGGGCTGAAGTACGTCGTGCTGTTCACCCTGATCGGCAGCCTGGAGTCGCTGCTGAGTGCGAAGGCGATCGAGCTGCTGGACCCGTGGCGGCGCAAGACCAACTTCGACCGCGACCAGATGGCCGTCGGCATCGCCAACACCGCGTGCTCCGCCATCGGCGCGCTGCCGATGATCTCGGAGATCGTGCGGAGCAAGGCGAACATCGACAACGGCGCCCGGACGCGGGCGGCGAACTTCTGCCACGCGCTGTTCCTGCTGGCGTTCGCGCTGCTGTTCGCCGACCTGATCCACCGCATCCCGCTGGCCGCGCTCGGGGCGATGCTCGTGTACACCGGGTTCCGGCTGGCGTCGCCGCGGGAGTTCGTGCGGACGTACCGCCTCGGCAGCGAGCAGTTCCTCGTGTTCGTGGCCACCATCGTCACCACGCTGGCGACCGACCTGCTGGTCGGCATCGGCACGGGGATCGCGCTCAAGTTCCTCTTCCACCTGCGCCACGGGGCGCCGCTGACGGCGATGTTCAAGTCGTCGGTGGAGGTGGTGCCGGAGGGGGACAAGCTGGTGGTGCTGGTGGTGCGGAAGGCGGCGGTGTTCACGAACTGGCTGGGGCTGCGGGCGGCGATCTTGAAGGAAGCGGAGGGGCGCGACGAGGTGGTGCTGGACCTGTCGCAGACGCGGCTGGTGGACCACAGCGTGATGGAGAAGCTGCACGAGCTGGAGGGCGAGTTCGAGGCGGCCGGCAAGCGGTTGCTGGTGATGGGGCTGGAGGCGCACGTGCCGCTGTCGGCGCACCCGCAGGCGGCGAGGAAGAGCTCCGGCGGCGTGCCGGTGGCGCGGTAGGCTGTGGCTCACCGGCCTACTCGCCGTACAGCAGATACGCCGCCCGCCGCCCCGCGAACGCCGCCTCGCCCGCCTCCCACGCCGCCGCCAGTTCCGGCCACGGCACCCCCGCGTCGAGCGCCAGCCGCTCGCGAGCGCTGCCGAACAGCAGGTCGATCGCCGGCTTGTCCCGCACGAACTCGTACTCCTCGGTCCGCCACGCGAACCCGGGCGCCGCCCGCAGCGCCGCCAGTACCGCCAGCCCCGTCCGTACGGGCCGAAACGCGCGCCGGTCGGTGACGTGCAGTTGTACGCCGCCGCACTCCACGCCCGCCCACTTCTGAAACGTAGGCCGGAACCACGCCGGCCGGAACCGCACCCCCGGCAACCCCGCCACCTCGAGCCGCCACCCTAGCACCGCCGGATCGATCGTCGGCCCGCCGCACAGCTCGAACGGCCGCGTCGTGCCCCGGCCCTCGGACTGGTTTGTGCCTTCGATCAGGCAGCCGCCCGGGTACACCACCGCCGTCTCGACCGTCGGCATGTTCGGCGAGGGCAGCACCCACGGCAGGCCGGTGTCGTCGAAGTACATGCCGCGCCGCCAGCCGTCGCAGGGGATCACCGTCAGGTCCACGCCGAGGCGCCGCTCGGCGGCGTACAGCCGGGCCAACTCGCCCATCGTGAGGCCGTGCCGCGTCGGCACCGAATGCGGGCCGACGAAGCTCTCGTAGCCGGGATCGATGCTGGGCCCCTCGACGGCGCCGCCGAGCGGGTTCGGCCGGTCGAGCACGACGACCGGCAGCCCGAGCGGCGCCGCGGCTTCGAGGCAGAACAGCATTGTGGCCTGGAACGTGTAGTAGCGACTCCCCACGTCCTGAAGGTCGATGACGAGCGCGTCGAGCCCGGCGAGCTGCGCCGCGGTCGGCCGCAGGCTCTCGGCGGTGGCGCCGTACAGGGAGTGAACCGCCACGGTGTCGGCGACGCCGATCAGGTCCTGGGCGGTGCCGTGGAACCCGTGCTCGGGGCCGAACAGGGCGACGAGGCGCGTCGCCCCGGCGAGCAGGTCGGCGGCGTGGCGCAGCTGCGAGTCAACGGACGCGGGGTGGCAGACGAGCCCGACGCGGCGGCCGCGGAGGGGGGCGAAGTCGGCGTCGCGGAGGGCATCGAGGCCGGTGCGGACGGTCGGCGTCACAGGGTCGGCGGGGTGTAGGGGCGGCCGAACAGGGCGGCGTACTCGGCGCGGAGGGCGGGCCGCTCGGCGCCGGCTTCCACGCGGTAGACCAGGCTGCGGGCCACGCTCTCGCGCAGCGTCTCGCCGCCCATCACGGTATGAACGCCGGCGAGGAGTGCGTCGTTCTCGGCGTGGGCGTCGAGGAAGCAGTCGGTGGTGTAGGCGAGGCCGATGCGGCCGGCGGCGAGCTCGTCGGCGAGGCGGCTCACGGCCGCGGTCGCCGCATGGAGGGCGCGGCGGCGGGCGTCGAGGTCGTCGGGCGCGGGCGGCGCCGGCGGGCGGGCCGCGAGCAGCGCGAGGGCGCCGACCAGTACGAGCAGGACGGGTGTGGGCCGCCGGGATTGCGTCACGGGCAATCCTCCGCGGGGGGAGAGTGCGAGTCGCCCGCTTATACGCGACCGGCGCCGAAAATGGGACCCGAATTTCCGCGCGTTGCCCGCCCGGCCGGGCGGCGGTTGACTCCGCGGGCGGCGGGCGTAACCCGTCACCGTCCCCGGAGGCCCCATGTTCACCCGCGCCCGGCAGCTCCTCGAACTCGTCCGCTTCAGCCACACCGTGTTCGCGCTGCCGTTCGCGCTGCTGGCCGGGGCGCTGGCCTGGAAGGACGAGCCGTTCCGCGCCGCGGACCTCGTGGGCATCCTCCTGTGCATGGTGTTCGCCCGCTCCGCCGCGATGGCGTTCAACCGCCTCGCCGACCGCCACATCGACGCCCGGAACCCGCGCACCGCCGGCCGGCATCTGCCCGCGGGGCTGCTGGGCGTCGGCACCGTGTGGGCCTTCACCATCGCCTGCGGCGCGGGGTTCGTCGCGTCCACCCTGCTGTTCCTGTGGCGGGAGCCGGCGAACCCGTGGCCGCTGTACCTGAGTGGGCCGGTGCTATTGTTCGTGTGCGGCTACTCGCTGGCGAAGCGGTTCACGAGCCTGGCGCACGTGTGGCTCGGGGCGGCGCTGATGCTGGCGCCGGTGGCCGCCTGGATCGCCGTGAAGGGGCTTACGGACCTGACGGTGCCGCTGATCCTGGGCTCCGCGGTGATGGGCTGGGTGACCGGGTTCGACATCCTGTACGCCTGCCAGGACGCGGTGTTCGACGCGGCCGAGGGGCTGCACAGCATCCCGGCCCGGCTCGGCGTGGCGCGGAGCCTGCGGGTGGCGGCGGCGTGTCACGCGGGGATGTTCGCGCTCCTGGTGGCGCTGGGGTTCGCGTCGCCGCACCTGGGGGCGGTGTACTTTGCGGGGCTGGCGGCGGTGGGCGCGCTGCTGGTGTACCAGCACGCGCTGGTGCGCCCGGACGACCTCTCGCGGGTGAACCGGGCGTTCTTCCACGTCAACGGCGTCATCAGCGTGGGGCTGCTTTTATTGGTGTTAGTACAGCTCGTCGTGAAATGACTCGCGGCATGACCAGTTCCCAGTGATCCACCAATGACCAAGGAAAACCGGGGGTTCCGCCCTTGGTCATTGGCGGGTCACTGGGAACTGGTCATTCCCGCGCCGCGGTGCCCGTCCCGAACTCGACCCGCACCGTCTCCCCCGCCTTGCCGCCGACCGACTGCGTGCGCTCGACCGGGGTGCCGTTCTCGACCCACCGCGCCGTGAGCTCGTAGCGCACGTCACGGCCGGCGGCCGTCGGCGGCGACTCGAACACGCGGTCGGCCCCGGCCTGCGCCGTCTTCACGCCGTCGACGTACAGCTCGGCGCCCGCGGGGACGCTGACCCGCAGCGTCAGGCAGCTGCCGGCCGGCCCGGCCGCGACGACGTTCGGCCCGCCGCTCGGGGCATACACGCTGACCGAGGTCGGCAGGTGCCGCGGCGACGCGCGGTACGGGCCGACCCAGCCGTAGTAACCGACGCCGAACCCGAGGACCGAGCGCTTCGGCAGATGAACCGGGTCGGGGTTAGCAATCATCGCGGGAATCGGCGCGTACACGGGTACCGGCGGCCGGTGCGGGCCGGGGCCGTGCGTCCAGAGACCGCCGAGAGAGCCGCGGTAGCCGGGCCAGCCGGCGAACGGGTAAGCCGTCGTGAGGTACGGCCCCGGCGGCAGGTTGTAGTACTGCCAGTCGGCGGGCGGCGTCTGGTAGTCGGGCTTGTGAGGCCCTGCCTGCGCTTCGCCGGGAATGACTAGCGCCCCACCAATGACCCACCATTGGCCAAGGAAGACGGCCGCGGTCCGGGCTCTGAGCTTGGTCATGGGTGGGTCGCTGGTAAGTGGTGATTCCCCCTAAATGGGTCGGCCCGCCGGGCGGATCGCTCCACCCGGCGGGCCGTGTCGCGTGCGTCGCGGCGGCGGTCAGTCCCGCGTACCCGGCACCACCCGACGGACCGTCCCGATCCGCCCATCCAGCGTGTGCCCGGCCACCACCACCTCGTAGCCACCCGCGGCCGGGTCGGGGAAGAACGACAGCGTCGTGGTGCCGTCGGTCGGCAGCACGATCAGCGGCCGCCACAGCACCGTGTCCGGGTGGGCGTCGCCGGGGGCGGGGCGCGGGGCGGCGAACTCGCGGACGGCCAGCGGCGGCACCCACGGCACCGCCGCCCGCATCCGCTCCAGCGCGGCGTCGGGGTCCTTCACGTCGGCGAGCATCACCGCGATCGGCCCCGCCAGCTTGGCCGCCTGCCCCAGGTGCGGGCCGTCGGCCGAAGCCTCAACAGGTGCGGCGGCCGAATGCGACCGCACGGCCGGGGCCGGCGCCGACATCCGCATCACCCCGATCGGCCGCGGCGGCGCGATCTCGCTGTCCGGGATGGTCACCCCCGGGGCCGGCGGCGTCTTGTCCGGGGTCGTCTTCGGCCCGAGCTTCTGCGCGCCGACGCTCGAGAAGAACGGCGACTCCGGCGGCTCGACCTGGCCCCTGGCGTTCACCTTCGCCACCTGCGGCGGCGGTGCCACAGGCGGGCTCGGCGGCGCGCCCGTCGAGGCCGCGGGCGGCGCGTCCAGTTCGGCGAGGGCGTAGTCGGGCGGGGACGAGCCGCTGGCCATTTCGCTGAGCGTCAGCGCCAGCAGCCCGGCGCCGGCGGCGCTGGCGCACAGCGGCACCAGCCCGCGCACGCCCTTCGGCCGCACGTACCCGACCACCGCCGCCCCGGCCGCGAGCACCGCCAGCAGCACGGCCCCGACGCTCACCCAGCCGCGAGCCGCGACCAGCCCGGCGGTCGCCTCGTTCGCCGCGGCCGCCAGCGCCGCCGTCTCGCGCCGCCGCGCCTCGTAGGCGGCCACCAGCCCGGCCACGTTCGCCGAGGCGGCCGTCCGCTCGGCCTGCGCCGCCTGCAGCCGGTCCACCGCCGCCTCGTACTGCGGCCAGTGCGATTCGTACACCCGCGCCGGCTCCGGCCCCACCGGCGCCGAGCCCGTCATCGCCAACAGCCGGTCCACCTTCGCCCGCTGCGCGACCGGGCTGTTGCCCTGCTCCGCGAAGCGCCGCCAGCCCTGCGTCGCCAGCACCAGGTCGAGCCCGGCGGCGGCCTGCGGGTGGTCGGTCAGCAGGAAGTCAGCGTGCTCCAGGTCGTCGGGCGCCTCCACCTCGCCGGCCAGCAGGAAGTGCGTCGGCAGCGACCGGTCCTTCGCGCCGGGGGCCGACGCGCTCGCCACCGCCGCCGCCCACACGACCGCGGCCGCGGGGTTCCCCTTCTCGTCGGTCGCGGCCACGTGCAGCTTCGTCTCGCCGGGCGAACCCGCGTCCACCGGCTTGAGGTCGAGCTTGAGCAACTCGGCGGGGCGGCGGAAGGCCAGCCGCTCGGCCACGGGGCGGAGGCCGGCGCCGTCCTCGAACACGGTCAGCCGCACGACGCCGCCGCGGGCGTCGGCCCCGGCCAGCAGCGTCAGCTCGACCGGCTCGTTCGCCTTCGCGGCGACGGCCGTTGTGTCGGACAGCCGGCCGCGGGTGTAGGCGCCGACCACGAGGTTGCGCGGGCCGCCCACCGACACCAGCTTCACCCTCACGGCCTGACCCGGCGTGGTGACGGGGTCGAGAACGGTCATGGCCACGCCGTCGGCGGCCGCGGCGGGCAGGTCGAACGTCTTGCCGCCGCGCTCGTCGAGCGCCAGCGCGTAGCGGGCGCCGGCCGCCGGCGTGAAGGTGATGACGCCGAGGCCGCGGGCCGTGAGCGCCTCGCGGGCCGGCTCCTCGACCTTCGCCACCGGCCCGGCCGGGCCGGTTACGGTGCCTTGGACGCCGACATGCACGCCCGTCACGGACGTGGCGCGGACGTAGACGCGGTTCGGCACCCCGGCGACGAGCGTGCCGCCCTCGGGGAAGAATTCGACTACAACGTCCTTGCCGGCGACGGGAATCCGCGCCGCGACCGACTCGGCGACGCCCCCCTGGGAGACGGTCACGCGCAGCCGGGCGTCGCCGCGCGGCAACTCCGCGGGGCCGGGGAGCACCAGTTCGATGCGGGCCTTGCCGGCCGCGTCGGTCTTCTTGTCGAGCACCTTCACGAGCACACTGGCGGAGCCGTCGGCGGTGGCGACGGCGTCCACCGTCGCGCCGCCGACCGGGTTGCCGCCGCTCTTCACCTGCACCGTGGCCGTGGTCTTCGGCCCCACGGCGGCGTCGAACGTGATCGTCTTCTGGAACCGACCGGTGGCGCCGCTCTCGACGCGGACGGTGCGCGTCACCGGGGCCGTCATCGCGGGGCTGCGGCCGCCGCGGCCGGGGACTTCCGCCAGCGTCAGCAGGTACTCGCCCTCCGGCAGCTCGGCCGGCAGGACGACCTCCCCGACGCCGACGCCGCGGACCGGCCGGCCGTCCGGCCCCAGCACGGGGATGGTGGCGCCGCCCGCCGTGCGGACCAGGCCGGTGGTGCCGTACACGGTCGTGCCGGGGATTTCGGTGCCGTCGCGCTTGCGGAGCGACGCGGCGAGCGCCTGCTCGTGCGGCGGCGGGAGGAACGTGGCGCGGTCGAGCGTCAGCGACCGGAACCGCACCGTCTCGCCCGGCCGGTACGCGGCGCGGTCCGTCACCAGCATCGTGGCGTACACCGGGCCGAACAGCCGGACCGGCTCCAACAGGTCGGAGCGGACGCCGCCCGGAGCGGTCGCGCTGACGGCGAACACGAGTTCGGCGCCGGGCGCGACGCCCTTCCACACGTCGGCCGGGACGCGGACCTTGTGCTCCTGGTTCGTGTCCTTCGGGTTCAGCGCCTGGGTGTAGACGACGGCCCCGGCGGCGGTGCGGACCTCGGCGGCGACGGACCGGCCGGCGAGGGCGTCCCCGTTCGGCCGGAGGGCGACGACGAAGTCGTTCGGCGCCCCGGGCTGGACGGACGCCGGACGGGTGACGGTCACCTCGGCCGGCCGGGCCTTCGCGGCGGTGTCGGCGGCGCGCTCGGCGGCGGCCCACGACGCCAGCGCGTCGGCGGTCGCCCCGCGGGCGGCGGCGTACCTGGCCTCGGCCGCCCGCTGCTGCATCGCGACGGCCTTGACGATGTTGGCGGAGCGTCCCGCCTCGGCGAAGGCGGCGTCGGCCGGGCCGCGGCGGGCGGCCGCCTCCTCGTTCACCCGGCTCATGGGGATCAGCGTGGCCGGGACGAGGGCCCACACGGCGGCGGCGACGGCCCACCGCCCCCACACCCGCTCGCGGGCGGCGGGCTTGTCGAGCGACGACGGCACGGCGTCGGCGGGCGGAACGAACCGGACCTGCGGAAACGAGTGGCGGGCGGCTTTGGCGAACAGCCCGGCGGCGCGGGCCTCCTCGGCGCGGGCGGCGGCGCAGCCGGCGCACGTGGTCAGGTGCGCGTCGAGGGCCGCGGCCTGGGCGGGTTCGAGGAGCCCGTACAGGTGGTCTAGCAACAGGGGTTGGCAGTCATGGCACCGCATCGGCTACCGTCCTCCCCCCTGGGCGGCAGGGGTGGTCCTTTCCGGGCGGGGTTCGGCCGCGGCCCCGGGCTTGCGAGTCGGGGGGTCGCGGCGGGTCCGCCCGCGTGTCGTTTGCGTTCATCCCGGCGGGTCGGCGTCCGGCTCGGCCCCGGGGTTTAGCACCTTGCGGAGCTTCTGCAAGGCCGCCCGCATCTGCGTCTTCACGGTGCCCACCGGGGCGCCGCGCTGCTCGGCGATCTGCTCGTAGGTGAGCTCGCCGTTCTGCCGCAGAAGGAACACCTCGCGCTCCTCGGGCCGGAGGTTCTTCAGGGCGTCCCGCAGCTGGGACACCGTCTCGCGGTCTTCGAGCGAGTCGCCGGGCGGGCCGTCCCGGGTGGGCGTCATCAGGTCGTCGTCCGGCAGGGGCCGCGACTTCCGCTTCCAGGCGCTCCGCTGGTGGTCCTTCGCGGCGTTCAGGCCGATGCGAAAGATCCAGGCGCGGACGTTCACCACGTCGTCCATCGTGTGTCGGCTGCGCCAGCACTTCAGGAACGCCTCCTGGGCGGCGTCCTGGGCGTCGTCGGCGTTGCCGATGACGTACAGGAGGGTGCTGACCAGTTCGTCTCGAATCTGGTTGAACAGTGCGACCAGGGCGTCGTCGTCCAAGCGGGCGGGTTCGGCCCCGCCGGGTGAGGGGGGGTGCGGGGCCGGCCGGTCGCTCGGAGTCGGGCCGGGCTGGGCCATCACACTCCTGCCTATCCGACGATCCCGGGCTGGGCGGGGATTGGAGGAAAAATGAGGAGTCGATTACGGAACGGCCCCGCTAGGGCCGTCCGGGCATGGTACGGGCCGGTCGGGCAAGCTGGCAAGCCGGGGTAGGCGCTGCGGGGGCGCGGGGCGGGCTGCCCAGGCGGCGCATCCGGCGCAGCTGTCGCAGGTTAGAGGAGGTGAGGCGGGTCAGCGGTTCCAGCGGTCGCCGAGGAGAAGGCCGACGAGAAAAGCGTCCGCGGTCGGGTCGCGCTTCACCCGTTCCCAGGCAGCGAAGGCGTCGCGGGCTTGCTGAACCAGTTTCCGGGTTTCGGAGCGTGTGAACCGACGATCGGGACTGTAATCCGCGTCATGCCGGGCGGCCTGAAGGCGGGTGAAGAACTCGGCGATGAGCTGAATGTCTGCCGGAACGCCCGACCCCACGACGGGGACGAGGTACACTGGCAGCGGCGTCCGGAGGAACACCTGACACGCCTTTTTCATGTCCCCGTGGTTGAACGCACACGCGGTCAGGTTCCGGAGGCCGGAACCCGCGACGAGGCGACCACATGCCTCGTGGATTAACAGGTGGAAGACGGCGTAGTACGCCGCCGAGACGGCCCGACGGAGGCTGGCCTGCCTCGGGCGACGGGTCTCCCGTCCCGCGAGGTATTCGGCTTGCTCAAGCAGGTCTACAGGAAGGTTCACTCGTCCACCCCGGCGAGTTCCAGTCGCATGTCCTCCGGGGTTCGGAAGGAGGGGTACGGCCAGTACTCGACCCGGGCGTGGTCCCGGACCCAGTCCCGGACCGCCTGCGTCATGGCCCGGTCGAACGCGCTGAACCGCTCCGACTCCACCGGCGCGTCCTCCGGAATCACCGCCGTCACGCGGACCGCCGGGTCGCCGGCCCAGTCTTGACCGAACTCGCACTCGAACCCGAGCACGTAGTCGGGGTACTTCTCGTCCAGCCGCCACAGGTGGTTCGCTAACTCTTCCGTCATCACGCCGAAGGAGAACGGACGGACCGCCGGGATGACCCGGAGGAGTGCGTTCAACCCGTCCCGCCGCTGGTCCACGGTCGCGGTGCCGTCCGCCCCGACCTGGGCGGCTAGAGACCGGAGGACTTCAACGTCTCGGGCGAGCTGCTGGCGCACGCCGAGGTCGGGGTGCGGGAATATGTCCGGGTCGAACGGCTCGGCGAACGCCGGGCGGAGCCACACGTCGGCCGAGTCGAGTGCCTTGCGGACGTGCGCCGGGTCGGCCGCGAGGCCGGCCGTCAACACGTCCGGCGGCATGAGCGACCGGGCGGCGCGGACGTGAGCCAGGAACTCGTGGAACGCCATGTAGGTCCTCCGCGGGTCGCCCCATTCTACCTCACACCTTCGCGAGCTCCTCGTCCACGAGGCGGCGGACCACGTCGTTCGGGGCGCCCTTGTTCCCCTTCATCACGGCCCCGACGAACGAGTTCTTCGTCGCCTCCTTGCCGGCCTTGAACTCGGCCACGCCCTTCGGGTTCGCCGCCAGCGCCGCCACCACCGCCGCCCGCAGCGTCGCCTCGTCGAACGCGCTGGCGTCCTTCACGCCCTCCATCTCCATCGCCTTCTCGACCGGCACGCCGTCGGCCAGCATCCGCGCGAACGTCTTCCGCCGCGGGTCCTGGCCCACGCTCGCCGTCTTCTTCAGGAACGCCGCGAAGTCTGCCGCCGACACCGGGAACTCGTCGATCTCCTCGTGCCGGGTCGTCAGCGCGGGGTACACCAGGTCGCTCATGCGGTTCGCGGCCGTCTTGCCGTCGCCGACCGCCGCCGCCACCGCCTCGAAGTACGCGACCGTGCGGCGGCCCTTTGTGGTGAGCACGTCAGCCGCCTCGGCGGGAAGACCGTACTGCGTCTGGAGCCGCTGCCGCTGCGCCTGCGGCAGCTCGCCCAGGTCGGCCTTCACCGCCGCGAGCTGCTCCGCCGTAACGACCACCGGCACCAGGTCGGGGTCGGGGAAGTAGCGGTAGTCGGCGGCTTCTTCCTTGTGCCGCTGCACCTCGGTGCGGCCCTTCGCGTCGTCCCACCCGGCAGTCGTCTTCAGATAGTTGCCGATGCGGTACTTCTTCGGGTTCTTCAGGTACTCCTCGTACTGCCGCTTCGCCTCGTAGCTGATGGCCCGGCCGACGCCGCGGAAGCTGTTCAGGTTCTTGATCTCCACCAGCGGCGTCGCCGCGTACCCCTTCGGCTCGGCGGCGTCGGGCACGTGGACGTTCACGTTCGCGTCGCAGCGGAGGGAGCCCTCCTGCATCTCGCAGTCGGACACGCCGAGTTCGCGCATCATGAGGCGGATTTCGTCGAGGTAGGCCATCGCCTCCTCGGGCGTGTTCATGTCCGGCTGCGAAACGATTTCGAGGAGCGGCGTGCCGGTGCGGTTGAGGTCCACCTTCGTGTCGCCGCCGCGGCCGGACTCGTCGTGCTGGTTCTTGCCGGCGTCCTCTTCGAGGTGCGCCCGGATGATGCCGACGCGCTTGGCGGTGTAGCCCTTTTTGGGGTCCGGGTGAACGTTGATGTCGAGCCAGCCGTCGTGGCTGAACGGCAGGTCGTACTGCGAAATCTGGTAGTTCTTCGGCAGGTCCGGGTAGTAGTAGTTCTTGCGGTCCCACTTCGTGAACCCCGGCTGCTGCCCGGGGTGCGACGCGATGCTGCAGTTGAGCGCGAGCGCGGCCTTGAGCGCGAGGCGGAAGGCCTCGGCGTTCATGACCGGCAGCGACCCGGGGAGGCCGAGGCAGACGGGGCACGTCGCCGTGTTCGGCGGCAGCCCGAACTTGTTGAGGCAGCCGCAGAACAGCTTCGTCTTGGTGAGCAGCTGGACGTGGACCTCCAGCCCGACCACGATCTTGTACGGCTCGGCCATTCTTCGCCCCCAGCTACCCTTTGCGGTGAACGGGTATTCTAGAGGCACCCGGACTTGGGGAATGACCAATTACCAATGACCCACCAATGACCAAGGAAGACAGCACCGGTTTTCCTTGGTCATTGGTGGGTCATTGGTAATTGGTCATTCCCGCCTTGCGGGCAGCTCCCACAGCTGCACCGTGCTGTCGAGCGTGCCGGCGGCGAGCGTCCCGCCGTCGGGGGCGAACGACAGCGACAGCACCCAGCCGCGGCCGCCGAACTGCGGCACCGGCTCGCCGAGCCGCGCCAGCGCCCGGCCCGTCGCCGCGTCCCACAGGCGGATCGTGCCGTCGAGCCCGCCCGACGCCAGCGTGCGGCCGTCCGGCGCGTAGGCCAGCGCGAACAGGTCGTCGGTGTGGCCCTTTAGCGTCGCCCGCTCGGCGCCGGTGGCCACGTCGCGCAGGATGATGTCGTGCCGCTTCGTCGTCGCCAGCGTCTTGCCGTCCGGGCTGAACGCGACCGGGCCGACGCCGTGGTGACCCACCACCGTTCCCGTCAGCTTCTGCGCCACCTCCTTGCCCGTGTCCACGTCCCAGAACCGCAGCTCGTCCGGCTTGATGGTCAGCCGCTGCACCTTCGGGTCGGGCTGCGGCGTCGGCGGGTGGCTGACCGTCAGCAGCGTCTTGCTGTCCGGCGTGAACCGCACCTGCGAAATGCGCAGGTGCTGGTCGTCGGGCGGCGTGGCGCGGAGGATTTTGCCGTCGTTGCTCAGGTCGTGCAGGCGCACCGTCTGGTAGCCGCCGCACGCGATCTTCGTGTTGTCGGGCGAGAAGGCGAAGCAGGCGCCCTCGGCTGGGTACGACCGCACCTTCGTCCCGAGCCGGTCCCACTGCGTCACCGTGAACTTGTCGTTCGGCTCGCGCCGGACGGCGGCGACGGCGTTGGCGTCGTGCGCGTACTCGATCTGGTGAAACGTCCACTCGCGCGGCTCGCCGGTGAGCGGCCGGCGGTCGGGAAGCTCCTCCGCGCCGAGCCGCTGCTCCTCGCGGCCGGTCTTGGCGTCCCAGATGCGCACGGTGCCGTCCCACGACGCCGACGCGATCTGCGTTCCGTCGTGGGGGGCGAAGGAGACGCCGGTGACGCGGTTGGCGTGGCCCTTCAGCGTGTGAATCAGCTTCGGCGCGGCGGGGGGCGCCGGTTGCGGCGCCGGCTGCGCCGCGGTCGGGGGCTGCCCGCCGCTGATTCCGACCGCCACCAGCACCGCGGCGGCCGCGGCGAGAAGCCCGGCCGTCGTGTACAGCGGTGTCATCGTCGTCGCTCCTTTCGCGAGCCGGCGGACCGCGGGCGACACGTTCGCCCAGTCGGCGGCCCGCTCCATCAGTTCCGTGGGAATGGCGTGGGCCGACGCCGCGGTGCCGAGCGCGGCGAGCGCCGGGGCGACGCCACGGCCGGCGAGGCGCGTGACCAATCGCGCCTTCGCCCGCGCCACCTGCCCGGCGACGGCGCCGGGCGTGCGGCCGAGCCGCTCGGCGGCGTCGGCCTGGGTCAGCCCGTCGAGCACGCACAACACGAACGCCGCCCGGTCGGCCGCCGGCAGCGCCGCGACCTCGCGGTGGACGACGGCCATCGTGTCGGCCCAGTGGTCGGGCGCGGCTGATGCTTCCGGCACGGCCGCGGCCCGCTCGCGGGTGCGCCGCCGCGCCGCCTGCCGGCGCGCCATGAGGCCGACGCGCAGCGCCACGCCGTGGAGCCACGCCGGCAGCGCCGCCGGGTCGCGGACGGTGGCGCGGTGCAGCGCCAGGAACGTGGCCTGGAAGGCGTCTTCGGCGTCGGCCTCGTCGAGCAACTGGCGGCAGACGGCCCACACGAGCGGGCCGTGGCGCGCGACGAGCTCGGCGAACGCGGCGGGGTCGTCGCGGGCGGCGAGGAGCGCGGCGTCGCCGCGCGGGTCGGGGGCGACGCGGCGGGCGAAGGCGGCGAACGGGCGGGTCACGGCGGCCTCCGGGGTGGCGGTTGCAGTGTAGTTGCCGCCGCGGCGCGGGTTCTGCGCGGGTGACGTATCCTTACCCGCATGGACGACCACGCCGCGCTGCTCGCCGCCGTCGTCGACCGGCCCGACGACGACACCCCGCGGCTCGTCCTCGCCGACTACCTCGACGACCACGGCGAGCCCGACCGCGCCGCCTTCGTCCGCGCGCAGGTCCGGCTCGCCCGCACCCCCGAGTGGGAGCCGTTCGCCGTCGAGTGCCGCTACCGGCGGACGGAGTGGTCCGATTACGGGAAGCCGTTCCGCGCCGCGCTGCCGGCGCTGCCCGACGGGTGCGGCGTCGAGTGGGCCGAGCCGCCGTTCCGCCGCGGGTTCGGCTGGCGCGTCCGCGTCACCGAAACCCGCGGGTGGGTCGGCGTCGCCCCGGACCTGGTCCGCGCCGCGCCGGTCGGCGCGCTCCACCTCCGCGACCCGTCCGCCACGCTCGACGACTGGCGCCGCCTCGCCGCCGGGGCGTGGATGACCCGCGTCCGCGAGGTTCACCTCGAAGCGGCCGGAAGCCCGGTCGAGCCGGTGCGGGCGCTCGCCACCGCGGGAACGCTCGCCAACCTCGACGCGCTCCACTTCCACCGTGCCAACCTGCCCGGCATCGACCTTCTCGCCGACGACGTGCTCGCCGGGTCGGTCGCGCCGAGCCTGCGCGAGCTGTCGTTCCGGCTTAGCACGCCGGCGTCGCTCGACGACCTGCTGGACGTCCTCGCGGCGCACGCCGGGCGCTTCGAGAAGCTGGCGCTGCGGGTCATGAACCTGACCGGGGAGCAGGTGCGGCGCTGGGCCGCCCCCGGGCTGCACGGCCTGCGCGACCTGGACCTGAGCGACAACTACGTCTTCCAGCAGGACGGCGCCCGCGCGCTGGCCGACGCGCTGGCCGGCGGCTGGACCGGCCACACGCTCGGCCTGTCCCGCTGCGGCATCGCCATCCCGGGGGTGCGGGCGCTGGCGGCGGCGCCGGGGATGGCGTCGGTGCGGCGGCTGGACCTCAGCCGGAACGTGTTCGGCCCGACGGGGGTGAACGTGCTGGCCGCGTCGCCGCACCTGGCAGGGCTGCGGGCGCTGGACTTGCGCAGCTGTGGATTCGGCGACCAGGCGGTGCGCCGGCTGGTCCGCGGCACCTTCTGGCCCAACCTGACGGAGCTCGACCTGCGCGGCAACCCGATCACCGACCGCGGCGCCGGCTACCTGATGGCCGCGCCGTCCGCGCCGGACCTGACGGCGCTGCTGGTGAGCGGCCGCCACCTCCGCGGCCCGGCCCGGGCGACGCTGGCGAAGCACTACGGGGGGCGGCTCATCGTCGAAATGACCAGTGACCAATGACGCACCAATGACCAAGGAAGAAGACCCGGGCTCGGGGCTTCCTTGGTCATTGGTGCGTCATTGGAAATTGGTCATTCCGAGGCTTCCGAGGCGATGCGCAGGTACGTCAGTACCGCCTGCCGGAAGGTGCGCTCGGCTTCTTCGCGCTCGGCGGCCGCGATGCCCGGGCCGCGCACCGCCCACAGCCGCTCGATCGTCCCGATGCACCACTTCGCGCTCGCCCGGCTGGCGCGGATCGGCTTGTCTCCCACGAGCACCGTCACCGGGTTCGTGTGGAGCTGCGGGAACTGCCGCAGCGCCACCCAGCTGCTCGCGGCCACGTTCACGTCGAACGCCACGTCGTGCGGCTTGCCGTCGGCCGGCACCTCCGTCGTCGCCACCACATTGCCGTTCATCACGAGCTCGATCGTGCGCGTCGGGCCGGCCGGGGCCGCGCCGCCGACCGCGGTGCCGAGGGGCGTGTCGCCCGCGAACGCCACCGTCGCCTTCACCGCCGTCTTGCCCGGCGCCGCCAGCTTCACCGGCTCCGGCCCCGGTGACACCCCGTTGACAGTGAAGGCGAGCGCGTGGGCGTAGCCGTCCGAGACGTAGCTCTTGCCGTCGCGGATGCCGCGGCACCACTGGCCGTAATCGACGTGATCGACCTTGCCGAGCTGCACGTACACGCGGCCCTGGCCGACACGGCTGCCGGTGATGCACGGGAAGTCCGTCTCGCCGCTCACCTTCAGCGGGAAGCCGCAGTTCATCACGTGGTACCAGCAGTTCCACTCCGGCACCCGTGCCGTGTCCATCGCGCTGATGAAGTCGCACAGCCCCAGCGCGCTCGTCACGCAAATCTCCTGCGCGCCGATGCCGTTCATCTCGGGGATGACCAGGTTCGGCAGGTCGCCGCGCGTCCGCAGCGTGCTCTGCGCCAGCTCGATCTCGGTCACCTTCCCGTCGCCGTCGGCGTCCACCTTCGCGAACGCCTCGGGCAGCGGCCACCGCCCGGCCGCGGCCTGCTCCTTCGTGAAGAAGCCACGCCCGCCCTTGTCCAGTTCGACAAACAGCCGGCGCGTCGCGGCCGGGGCGTCGATGCCGAGGCCGTTCGCGCTGTGGGCGTAGCCGGTGACGGCGCCCTGCTCCTTCGCCCAGCGCATCAGCGGCGTCGTCCACGTCGGCCAGCCGCGCAGCTTGCTCCCGCCCGAGCCGGGGAACGTCTGGTCCTTCAGGTTCAGCAGGTTGACGTGGCCGAGCGCCTGCGACCCGAACCCGCTTACCTCCACGTCGTACTTGATGACAGTGAACGGCTCGCTGAGCCGGTGCGGGCCGACCTCGAAGAACTGCCGCTGGTAGTCGTAACACGGCCCCCACGTCAGGCAGCAGCCGACGTTCAGCCCCTCCCCCTTGACGTGCAGGAACATGTCCTCCGGCAGCACGCCCTCGGCCGGGTTCGTGTAGTGGGCGCAGCCGGCGGCGTGGATGTGGTGGTCGCCGCTGTACCAGCCCGCCGTCGCCGGGTTGATCCAGCGCTCGAGCTTCACCTCGAACGCGTTCTCCTTGCCGGCCTCGACCTTGATGCGCGCCGTCTTCAGCGCGTACTCGGGGCCGCGGCCGTACTCGACGGCGAACTCGCCCGGCGGCAGCAGTACGAACCCGCCGTCCGCCCGGTACACCTGGCGCTGGAAGAACAGGTCCGGGGCGAGCCGCTTCGGCTGCGGCGGATACACCCGCCCGCCGCCGTCGGTGAACGTGAACCGGCCGACCGTCGGCGTGCCGTCGAAGTCCTTGACGCCGAGCCGGACGCGCACCGCCGGCTTCACGTCGAACAGCACGGGGACTTCGCCGCGGAAGCCGAGGTCCTGGCTCCCCTGGCCGATGTCGAAGCCGACGGTCGCCTCGCGCTTCCCGGCCTCGGTGCTGTACACGAGCAGGATCGCGTACTCGACGCGCAGCCCGCTGAGGTTCGTCGTCATCGGCGGGGCGGTGAAGAGCTCCAGTTCGAGGAAGCGCTTCACGATGGTGGGGTCGGCCTTCGGGTCGCGCTCCTGGCGGCCCTGGCCGCTGTAAACCGGCCCGGCCTGCGGGCTCGTCGGCGCGAGCTTCTTCTTCACCGTGCTGTCGTTCACCACCTTCACCAGCACCGGCGTCCACCCGGCCTGCTGGATGCTGGCCTCGGCCGGCCCGCGGGCGACCTTCACCCGCGCCTCGGGGTTCAGGTTCACGACGAACAGGACGTGCGGGTCGAGCGCCTTCTGCACCGCCACGGCGTCGCGCGCCATCACGGCGGCGTCGAGTTGCTTGGCGACGGCGGGCGCGAGCGGGGCGCCGAGGAACTGCAGCGCCTTGCCGAGCCGCTCGGCGTTGGCGGCCAGGGGTTGGCCTTCGACGTCGGTGATCGGCGCGGGCGGGTCGGCAGCGCGAACGGACGGCGCGAGTGCGCCGAGGACGAGGAGCGCGGCGAGGCGGGACATGCGAGCCCTCCGGGGAGTGCGGCCATCAGACCGCGCCGGAGGGGGGATGTCCACGGTTTTCCGGCCGGCGAGCCGTCACGCCGCGCCCTGGCTCATCTGCGCCATCATCGCGTCCATCCGCTTCTGCAACTCGGCCGGCTCCACGTCCTCGACGTGCGTGCCGACCGTCCACTGGTGGCCGAACGGGTCGATCACTGTGCCCGAGCGGTCGCCGTAGAACTGGTCGGTCAGCGGCTTCGCCACCGTGGCCCCCGCGGCGACGGCCCGGTTGAACACCGCGTCGCAGTCGGGCACGTAGATCATCAGGCCGGTCGGGGTGCCGCCGAGCAGCGCGGGGCTCTTGCTGCCCCAGGCCTCGTTCTCCTCGCCCAGCATGATGATCGAGTCGCCGATCTTGATCTCGGCGTGGGCGATGGAGCCGTCGGGCATCGGCAGCCGCAGCACCTCAACGGCGCCGAACGCCTCCTTGTAGAAGTCCAGCGCCTTGGCGCCGCCGCGGACGATGAGATACGGCGTGATCGAGTGGTAACCGTCGGGAATGGGCTTCACGGCCACGGGCGGACCTCCGAATCGTGTGTGGGGACGCCCGGACTCTACATTACTGTACGGATGGACACAAGCGAGGAAGTGGCGAACGTGGATGGGACCGCGGCGGAAGAACCGGCACGACCGGACCCGAATAGAATGTCGGCCCCCCCCGTCCGGGTGAAGCCCATGAAGCACGCGATTCCGCTCCTCCTCGTCCTCGCCGCCGCGGGCCGCGCCGACGCCCAGGAGGCGAAGAAGACCTTCGCCTACGCCGCCCCCGCGCACGAGCGCCAGGTGCTCGACGTGTACGCCCCGAAGGGCGCGAAGGGGCTGCCGGTCGTGTTCTGGATTCACGGCGGCGGCTGGCAGGCCGGCGACAAGTCGGACGTGCAGCTGAAGCCGACGTGGTTCAACGAGAAGGGCTACGTGTTCGTCTCCATCAACTACCGGCTGCTGCCGGCGGTGGACATGGGGACGATCGTGCGCGACGTGGCGAAGGCGGCGCGGTGGGTGCGCGAGCACGTCGCCGAGCACGGCGGCGACCCGGACCGGCTGTACGTGATGGGCCACTCGGCCGGCGCGCAGCTGGCCGCGCTGCTATGCACCGACGACCGCTACCTCTGCGCCGAGGGGGTGCCGCTGACGGCAATCAAGGGGTGCGTACCGGTGGACGGCGACACGTTCGACATCCCGGCGATCATCGAGGTGGCGGAGACGCGGTGGCGCGTCCACGGCCTGCCGGCGGCGAAGTTCGGGCACCGGGAAAAGTTCGGGAACGACCCGGCGAAGCACAAGGACTTCTCGGCGGTGACGCACGCGGCGAAGGGGAAGAACATCCCGCCGTTCCTGATCCTTCACGTGGCCGAGCACCCGGACACGACGGCGCAGGCCCGCCGACTGGCGGCGGCGCTAACGGCCGCGGAGGTGCCGGTGACGGTGTTCGGCGGCCGCGACACGACGCACGGCCGCATCAACGCCGACCTGGGCAAGCCCGACGACCCGGCGACGAAGGCGCTGGCCGACTTCCTCGCCGCCGCGGGGAAGCGGTGAGCGGTCAGGGCAGTTCGGGGTTGACGACCGTGAGCCCTTCCGCCGTGGCGGTAGTGCAGAGCGCTTGGTCTGCGCAGACGAAGGTGATCGGTCGGGCGGGGTCGTTCAGGCCAAGGGCAACCGCCAGCTGGATTGCGTCGAGCGTCCGAAGGTTCTGAGTCAGCGCGAGCCGGCGGACGAGTCGTTCGGCGGTGCGGAAGTGCGACACGAGCAGTCGGACCACGCGGAGCCGGCGGGCGGAAATATCACCCCGGAACCGGCGAGTAAGGTCGTGAAATCTGGCCGGCGTGAGGTGCCCGGTGCGAACCTTCTTGGCCATGGCCGAGTGGAATTCTACGACCGTCTGCCGCGAGACGAATTGCAACACGCCGCCCGTCGCCAGAAGAGTATCGACCTTCGCGCTACCGACTTCCGGGTGGTAGTGCTTGCCGATCGCGCTCGTGTCGAACAGGTAGTCAGATGTCACCGCTCCTCCCGCTCGGCGATGAAGTCGGCGGTCAGGCTGCCGGGAATCTCTGCCATGAACGCGCGCACCTCCTCCAGCGTCGGAACCGGGGACGTGTCGGCTGCGCACTCCGCTTCGTACTCGGTGTCGAAAATCGACTCCGGACGGCTACCCAGGTCGGCTGCCAGTAATCGGGCGGCGAGTTCGTCCGGGGTCGTGTTCTGCTCGGCGGCGCGGGCCGCCAGTTCTCGGTGAACCGCGTCGGGGATTGTCAGCGTCGGCATGGTCGGCCTCCTTGCGGGCATTGTACCGGCCGTCACCCCGCGGTCTTGCGGGCGGCCCACTCGTCGGGCGTTACTAGCACCTGGCGGGCGTTGCTGCCGTTGAACCCGCCCACGATGCCGTCCTCGGCCATGAAGTCGATCAGCCGCGACGCCTTGCCGTAGCCGATGCCCAGCGCCCGCTGCAGCAGCGACGTGCTGCCGCGCTGCTCGCGGATCACGATCTCCACCGCCTGCTCGTACTGCGGGTCGCGCTCGCGCAGCTTCTCGCCCGTCACGGCGCCGCCCTCGGCCTGGTCGCGCGTCTTCAGGTTCAGCAGTTCGCTGTCGTAATTCGGCGTGTCCGTCGCCACCGCGTCCACGACCCGCTCGATCTCCGGGTCGCTGGCGTACGCGCACTGCGCCCGGATGAGGGTGCCGTTCTGGAGGTGGAGCATGTCGCCCTTGCCGAGCAGTTTCTCGGCGCCCTTTTCGTCCAGCACCACGGCGCTGTCGGAGCGGTTCGTCACCTGGAAACAGATGCGCGCCGGGAGGTTCGATTTAATCAACCCCGTGATCACATCCACGGTCGGCTTCTGTGTGGCGAGGATGAGGTGAATCCCGGCCGCGCGGGACTTCTGCGCCAGGAGGATAATACTCCCCTCGATCTCCTTCTTCATCTGCATCATGAGGTCGCCGACCTCGTCGATGAGGATCATGATGTACGGCATACTCCGCGGGATGGCGCGGCGCTCGTCCTCGCTGTCGGGGTTGATACGGCGGACGATTTCCTCGAACGGCAATTCGTTATAGCTGGCGATGTTGCGGACGCGGGCGCGGTGCAGCCACTCGTACCGCTCCTCCATCTTGTCCACCGCCCACGCCAGAATCGCCTCCGCCTTCTTGGGGTCTTTCACCACCGGCGTCATGAGGTGAGGGATCTTCGCGTAATCACTCAACTCCACCTTCTTGGGGTCGATGAGGATCATGCGGCATTCGTCGGGCCGCTTGGACAGCAGGAGGCTGAGGATGATCGTGTTCAGGCACACCGACTTCCCGGTGCCGGTGCGCCCGGCGATGAGGAGGTGCGGCATCGTGGCCAGGTCGTAGGCCAGGGCGCGGCCCTCCACGTCCTTGCCGAGGAAGATCGGCAGCCGGAACTTCGCCACCTTCGGCGTCGCGGCCAGCGCGCCCACCACCTCCTTGAGGCAAACCGTCTGGCGGATCTCGTTCGGCACCTCGATGCCGACCGTGTTGCGGCCCGGCAGCGGCGCTACCACCCGCACCGACTGCACCCGCAGGTTCAGCGCCAGGTCGTCGGCCAGGTTCGTCACCTTGTTCAGCCGCAGGCCGGTTTCCAGCGCGATCTCGTACTGCGTGATGACGGGGCCGGTGTGGATGCCCACGACCTTCACCGTCAGGCCGAAGTCGGTGAAAGTCTTTTCGAGGAGCACCGCGACCTCGCGCAGCTTCTGCGCGTGATCCTCGACGGGGAACGGCTCGGGGTCGGCCAGCAGCGTCAGCGGCGGCAGCTCGTACGGCGTGGTGTCGTCCTCGGGGGCGACGGCGCGGAGCAGCGCCGCGAGCGCCGCCGGGTCGTGCGGGTCGGCGTGCGAGTGAATGGGAATGTCTTCGAGGTGGGTGTCGGGCGGCGACTCGGCCGCGGGCTCGGGCTCGGGGACGTAAACGGTCGGCCGTGTGATCGGAACCGGAGCTGGCGTCGGGGTCGGCGCCGGCTCCGGGTCGCGCTTACGCGACGTGCTGATGCGGCGGGCGGCGGCGGTCGCGGCGCGCCAGGCGGCGCCGAGCAACGCGGCCGAGGCGTCGCCGACCTTCTCGTTCACCCAGCCGCCGGCCTGCCACGCCAGCCGCAGCCCGGCCCACACGAGCCGCGCGGAAGCAACGACGAGGCGGTGCGCCGCGAGCACGAGCCCGACCAGCGCCGCGCCGGCGAGTACGACCAGCTCCCACGGGGCGACGGTGGCGTCGTCGAGCTCCAGCCGCACGAACGCGCCGACGGAGCCGCCCGCGCCGGCCAGAGCCGCCGGCGGCAGCCGCGCCCCGTCGGCCCACGCCGCGGCCGCGACGGCGAGGATCAGCCAGCCGCTCACCCGCGTCACGACCCGCAGCGGGTGGCGCGTCAGGACCAGCTGCGCGGCGACGGCGAACCAGCCGGCGAGGAACACCGGCGCCGCCCAGCCGAGCGGCTCGACCACGAACGCCGCGAGCGTATCGCCGACCTCTCCGAACACGTTCGGGCCGCCGCCGAGCGCCTCGCAGGTGCCGACGGCCGCGACCAGCGCCGCGCCAGTGACGAACAGCGTCAGCACGACGGCGTCGAGGCGCCAGCGCGGGGCGGGGGGCGTGTCCGGGGTGGTGTCGTCGGCCATGCGGGCGGCTCGGGGCGCGGGCGGTGCGATTCTATCTTCCTCCCTCGGACGCGCGACCGAACCGTCGGTCGCGCCGCGGTGCGGCAACTTTTACAACGCCGGCGCGGCGCCGCCGCTACAATCGGCGTCGCCCGCCCGACCGGAGCCGCCCGCGTGCTGCACGTCGCCCTCTGGGAGCCAGAAATCCCGCCGAACGCGGGGAACGTGGCCCGCCTCTGCGCCGCCACCGGCGCCCGCCTCCACCTCGTCGGCCGCCTCGGCTTCCGCCTCGACGACAAGAGCCTGAAGCGGGCCGGCCTCGACTACTGGCCCGCGGTCGATTGGGTGCGGCACGCCACGATGGCGGAGTTCGAGGCGGCTGTCGCCGGGCTGCGGGTGTGGCTGGTGGAGACGCCGGCGGACGTGGCGTACACCCGGGCCGCGTTCGCCGATGACGACTGTCTGCTGTTCGGCAGCGAGTCGAAGGGGCTGCCGCCAGAGGTGCGGGAGCGTTACGCGGGCCGTGTGGTCGGCGTGCCGATGCCGACGGGCGCGGTGCGCAGCCTCAACCTCGCCACGACCGTCGGGATCGTGCTGTACGAGGCGCTGCGGCAGGTTCACGACTGGTAGAACCCGCACGGCCGGCCGGGGGACGGGTGGCTGTGGAGGCGTTCACCTGCCGCCGGCCCCGTCGGCCTGCCGAAGACTCCCGCAGACGACACCACGTGTTCGGCACCAGGGGGCGGGATGGCGGGACCGGTGTTGGCGTTCGCCGCGGTCGAGGAGCTGGCCGCGTTCGTCCACAAAACCCTGTGCGAACAGGACGCCCTCGACCCGGCCCAGACGCCGCTGTACCGCACGCCGCTGAAGCGCGGCGGCCGCGTCTGCGGGCTGATCTTCCACGTCGAGGGGCCGCGGCTCTTGCGCACGAGCGCCGTGTGGTCGGCCGACGACGGGCGGGTGCTCTTTTACGACTCGACCGGCACCCGGGCGCAGGAAGTGCGGCTGAGCGAGTCGCCGGAGGTCAGCCGCGCCGCGTGAGCGCACGCCTCATTCGTCCCGCTTCGGGTTGAACCGGATCGAGCACCCCGCGGCGGGGCTGGTCTCGGCCACCGCCGCCGCCTTCCCCGCCGCGAGCGCGGCCACGGCGTCCTCCAGGTAACGCGCCTTCACCTCGCCGGTCGCCTTGTCGTCGATCGCGCCCATGTAAACCACCTTGCGGCTCTTATCCAGCAGGAACACCTCGGGCGTGTTCTTCGCGCCGTACTTACGGGCCACCTCCTGCGTCGGGTCGTACAGGTACGCGAACGGGAAGCCCTTCTTCGCGGCCCGCTCCTTCATCGCCGGCAGGGCGTCGTCCTTGCCGGTGTTCACGTTGATGGCCACCACCGCGAGCGTGTCGGCGTGCTTCTTCGCCAGCGCGGCGAGGCGGCCCTCGTAGGCCACGGCGACGGGGCAGCTGTTGCACGTGAACACCACCACCACCGCGGCCTTGTCCTTCAGGTCGGCGAGGGAGTGCGTCTTGCCGTCGGTGCCGGCGAGCTTCTCCCACGCGGGGGCGGTGCTGCCGACGTCCAGCACCTTGTTGAACTTGCCGGCGTGAACGGGGGCCGGCGCGCCGACGGCGAGCGCGGCGAGAACGAACGCGGGTACGTACCGGGTCATGGGTGGGCCTCCTGGTCCCGGCTATTGTGGGTGCGGCGGGCGGTTGCGTCCCGTGGGCCGGTCGGCGAGAATGGCCCCATGCCTCCCGAGCCACCCGCGCCGGACTCGCTCCCTTGCCCCGGGTGCGGCCTGCCGCGCGTCGGTGACCCGACCGCCGCCTGCCCCGTCTGCGCGTTCACCGAGCCCCCCGCACCGCCGCCGCCGCCGCCGCCCGCGCCGGAGCCGGAACCGACTCCGCCGCCGGCCGGGCGTTCGCGGCAAGTCGTTCTCCTGGTCGCCGTCGCGCTGCTGGCCGGCGCCCTCGGCTGGTGGGGCGGCCGCGCCACCGCCCCCGTCGTACTCGTCGCCCCGGAGCCGCTCGCGTCCGTCGCTGCGGCCGACCCGCCCGTCGTTCCCACCCCGCCGGCCCCGGCGCCGCCGCGCCCGTCGCCGACGCGCCCGACCACGCCCGCCACCAGGGCCACGCGCCCGCCGCCGCCCGCCGACCTGCCGCCGACGGAGCGGAGCAAGACCGGCGAGTTCGACCTGGCCCTCATCCCGGCCGGCGCTTTCCGCATGGGCTCGTGGGAGCACGAGAAGGGCCGGCAGGCCGAGGAGGAGGAGCACGAGGTCAAGCTGACGCGGCCGTTCTACCTCGGCGTCCACGAGGTCACGCAGGCGCAGTACCAGAAGGTCATGGGCACCAACCCGAGCTGGTTCGCGGCCACCGGCCCCGGCGCCGACCGCGTCGCCGAGCTGCCCGACACCGGCCGCCTGCCGGTCGAGCGCGTGTCGTGGTTCGACGCCGTCGATTTCTGCAACAAGCTCGGCCAGGCCGACGGGCTGCCGCCGTACTACGCGCTCGAGGTCGTGTCCCGCGACGAGGGCGCGATCGCGTCGGCGAGGGTGACGGTACTCGGCGGCGCGGGCTACCGGCTGCCGACCGAGGCGGAGTGGGAGTACGCCTGCCGGGCGGGGAGCAAGACGCCGTTCCACTTCGGCGCGCTGAACACCGGGGCCGAGGCGAACGTGAAGGCCAGCGTGGTCGCCAGCGGGTACGGCACCGCCCCGCGGTGGCGCGAGGTCGGCCGCACCGCCCCCGTCGGCAGCTACCGCCCGAACCGGTGGGGGCTGTTCGATATGCACGGCAACGTCGCCGAGTGGTGCCACGACTGGTACGACCGCGGCTACTACGACCGCTCGCCGCCCGACGACCCGCCCGGCCCCGACGCCGGCCGCCAGCGGGTGCAGCGCGGCGGGTCGTGGCTCGTCGGCGAGACGGCGGCGCGGTCGGCCGCGCGGTTCGGCGCCGGCCCGGCCAACGCCACCTCGCACGGCGGCATCCGCGTCGCCCGCTCGCCGTGACAGTTCGAGCGAAATTATTGTTTCCGGCGACCCCCCCCACCGGGTCGCGGAAACATGTCACGCCGTCGGACCGACGCGCGGGCGAATCTCTTCCGCCGCGGCCACCGGACACAGGACTTTACCCGGTCACGAGTTGCCGCACGGAGCCGGGCCGCAACCGGCGCCGTGGCCCCGGACCGATCGGATTCGACATGTCCCGCTGGCTCGTGCTCGCGCTCCTCGCCGCCGGCTGCTCCCGCCCCGCGCCGCCGCCCGCGGCCGCCGCGCCGCCCGTCCGCTTCCGCGACCACAACCTCGTTCTCGTCAGCTTCGACGCCCTCCAGGCCGCGCACGTCGGCCACCTCGGCTACCCGCGCGACGTGACGCCCACCATCGACGCCCTGGCCCGCGGCGGCGCCACCTTCTCGAACTACTACTCCGCCGCGTCGTGGACGGTGCCGGCCACGATGACGTGGTTCACCGGCGTGTACCCGTCCGAGCACCGCATGGTGAACAAGTTCGCCCGCTACACCGCCCGCGAGAAGACGCCCGCCACCCTCCGCGAACTGGCCCCGGCCCTCACCACGCTCGCCGCGGTGCTGCGCGGCGCCGGCTACGCCACCGGCGGGTTCACCGGCAACGCCGGCGTCAGCCCCGGGTTCGGCTACGAGCAGGGCTTCGACACCTACTTCGCCGAGCCGAACCGCTTCGGCTCGTTCGACCGGAGCGTGCCGAAGGCGATCGAGTGGCTGGAGGCGAACCGCGACCGGAAGCTGTTCCTGTTCCTGCACGGGTACGACGCCCACGGCCAGTGCGAGCCCGCCGGCGGCCTCGACTACCGCTACGTCGAGCCCGGCTACGACGGCCGCTACGCCGGCTCGGTGCTGGAGCAGGAGGCGCTGCGCGAGGAGGGGCTGGCCAGCGGCCGGGTGACGCTGCGCGACGCCGACGTGCGCTTCTGGCGGGCCGTGTACGACGAGAAGATCGCCCGCGCCGACGCCCGCTTCCGCCACTTCCTGGACGCCGTCCGCCGGCTCGGCCTGGAGGGGAAGACGGTGTTCGTGCTGACCTCCGACCACGGCACGGAGGTGTACGAGCACCGCCGCTTCGACCACGGCTTCACGCTGTACGACGAGCTCGTCCGCGTGCCGCTCGTGATCCGCGCCCCGGGCCTGGAGGCGCGGCGCGTGGACGACCGCGTCGGCAGCATCGACCTGATGCCGACGCTGCTCGACCTGCTGGACGTGCCCGTGCCGCCGGCGGTGCGCGCTCAGCTGCGGGGGTCGAGCCTGGTGCCGGCGCTGCGCGGCGAGGCGGTGGCGCACGACGTGTATTCGGAGACGGACTACCGCGAGTACACGTTCAAGCGGTCGCTGCTGACGCCGGACGGGTGGAAGCTGATCGCCACGCTGGAGCGGGGGACGCGCGAGCTGTACCACCTGCCGACGGACCCCGGCGAGCGGAACGACGTGAGCGCGGCGGAGCCAGCGCGGGCGGCGGCTTTGGAGGCGCAGCTGTTCGCGCACTTCCGGGCGCTCGGCCACGACCCGGCGGCGCGGCGGTGGGAGGTGGGGCTGAACCCCGTCTACACCTCGCAGGCGAAGTGACGGGCGCCCGCATCGCCCGGGCGGGGACACCGGGTTTCGCGGAACGGGGCACCCCGTCCCGAACGCCTTGCGTGACGCGCAGGAATCGCTGTCGGAACGATGCCGCCGGCCCGGCGATGGCGGGGGTGTCTGACCGGCGGGGAGCTGCGCCCGAGTCGCGTCGTTCGCCGCGTTCCTGAATTGTCTTGCGACCGTCGTTTCGGGCTGGTACGCTTCCCGGGAGGACCGCCGGGGATGGTGTGCGACCCCGGCCGCGTCCACCCGGCCGCCGTTCGCCCGCGGGAACGAAACCCACTCGGCGCGGTCCGGTGACGGGATCGGTCGCGCGGGCCGTTCTTCCGCATGTGGGGCACCTCGGGCGGTGGACTGGCGTTGCGTGCGAGGCAAGGGCGGCCGCGGGGTGACGAGCCCGCTCGACGTGGAGTGAGGCCCGTCGGTGTGCGTTAGTGGGATGGGTTGCGGGGACGTCGGTTCGATCGCCGTCCGCAACTTGTGACTGTCCATCGAGATGAGTCTCGCGGGGCGGTCCCACAGGCGGGATGTGAGAGATGGAATTTTTGCAATCTCACCACTGGTTCGGCCCCAAGCCCCGAGCCGGTGCGGCGCGTGGTGCGTTAGTGGGATAGGTCGCGCGCCCGGCGGCGGCCGGCGTCGCCGTAAGTCGGATACCCAGGGCGCTTGACTTACGTCCTCCGGCGCGGTCTGATCGGGTGCCCGTGATAGGTCGCGCCGGCGCAATCTAATCACTGGTTCGGCGGCGGAGGGCGAAGCGGTGGGACAGGTGTTCGACCTGACGACCGGAACCCTGGCAGTCGGTGACCCGACGATGGGCTTGGCCCGGTATCCGCTGGCACTCCCGGCCGGCGCGTATCAGCTCGGCTCACAGGCATTACGACGGGCGGTGGGTCAAGCGGACCCTGCCGTGCCGCCCATCGTCCTTGACAGCCCCTGCGTGTACGCTCTGGACGCGGCCCACGTGGCCGAGTTCGAGTCGTGGTACCACCGGGCCGGCAACGAGTGTGCCTACATGGCGCTCACGCTCGCCGCACGGTTGCCGGAGTTCGAGGCCGCGGTCGGTGCCCGAGTGGGCTTCTATTGGGAGGACGATGTGGCGGGCCAAGCCCGCGAGGGTCGTTACGTCCTCGATCCGGCTCGGGTACTCAAGCACGCCGAACCCGGCGCCGCAGCAGACCGCGGGGGCATAGGCGGTTCGTGACTCTAGCTCACCCGGCCCCCGCGGCTGCTGAGCTGTATGTTCGGCAAGAGAGGGCGCAGCGGATGTTCGGGTGGTTCAGCAAGAAACCCGCCGCCGTTGAGCCGGCCGCCGCGCCGCGACCGCCGGGAGAGTTCCAGGGGTCGCCGTGGAACGCGGAGCCGACCGAGGACTGGAACCGACCGCCGTTCTGGCAGAACTACTACCGGGACCTGTTGGCAGAGAAAGACACATGGCGGCGCGAGTCGGTCGTCCATCGCGGGGTCGATCTGCTGATCCGGATGCTCGCCGACGCCGGCGAGTTACCCCGGTCGTCGCCGCAGACGTTGCTCGACGCCGGGTGCGGCATCGCACTGATCCCCCACATCCTTGCCCGATGGGGGTTCCGGGTCACGGCCATCGACTCCTGCCCATCTGCCATCGAGGTTGCGTCGCGGCACCTGCCGAGCGAGCAAGAGTTGGCCCGCTGCGTCCCCATCTGGGAGCCGTGCCGAGACTACCCCGGTGCCCGCGAACTGGTGACGGACCTGGCTCGGTCGCTCCGGCGTCTGCGGGAGTTCCATGCTCCTGGCGGCTCGGTGACGTACTCCGTCGGGGACTGGAGCACGGCCGACCTCCCGGCCGGCAGTTTCGGGGTGGTACACTGCCGCAACAGCCTCCGCTGCTCGACCAAGCCGTACTGGCGGCGGTCGCTCCGCCAGTTCCACGAGTTGCTATCGCCCGGTGGGTTGCTGTTGCTGGAGACTGTCAACGCCATCGGGGTCCAGGACGAGGTGGACGAGCTTCTGGCGGAGTGTGGGTTCGTGCCGTACACCTCGGGGACTAACCGCGAGGCGTCGTACAAGTACTTCCGCGGCATGTGGCCGACGGGGTGAGCAAGGCAGGCCGAACCAGATGGCATGTTGTCAACGGGTGATTCTTGACCCCCATTCGGGGTCGAACGGCTTCCGGTTCTTGAGCACCCCGTAGCAGATCATCACCAGCTTCCGCATGCACGCCCCGACCGCCTGCATCTTCGGCTTCCCGGCCGCGAGGAGCCGCTCGTAGAACCCCTTGAGGACGGGGTTGAACCGGATCGCCGTGAGCGTCGGCAGGTACAGCGCGGTCCGCAGCCGGGCGTTCCCGGCCTTCGACAGCCGGGTGTGCTTCTTGACGGACTTGCCGCTCTGGAACTCGGCCGGGGCGAGCCCGCAGTACGCCGCCGCCGACTCCGCCGACCGGATGTCCCCGACCGGCGGCAGCTCGGCCAGCACCGTGGTCGCGGTCTGCCGGCCGATCCCCTTCACCGACTCCAACAGCGCGGCGTCTTCGGCCAGGGCCGGCGTCGCGGCGACCACGGCCTCGGCCGCCGCCTGGACCCGGTCGGCCTCCTTCGCCAGGAGCTTCGCCACCCGGGTGATCGACTTCCGCGCCGCGGGCGTGAGGTCGGGGGCGTCGAGCCGGGTCTTCTCGGCGGCGGCCATCCGCCGCAGGTCGTCCCGCCGGCGGACGAGCCCCTGCAATTCCCGGACTTCCGGCGTCGGTGGTGCCCACGGCCGGGGGCGGCGGTCGCGGGCGAAGGTGGCGATGGCCCGGGCGTCGGCCGGGTCCGTCTTGTTGAGCTGCCCGCACGCCTTGGCGTGGGCCTTCACGCGGGCCGGGTTGACGACGCTGACGAGGCGGCCGGCGGCGTGGAGGAAGGTGGCGAGGGCGGTCGAGTACGGGCCGGTGGCCTCCATGCAGAAGTGGACGGTGCCGCCCGCGGCCTGGCGGTCGGCCCAGGCGAGGAGGGCGGCGTGGCCGGCCCGGTCGTTGGCGAACGCCTTCGGGCGGGTGGCCCCGGTCGGCCCCAGGAGGCCGGCGTCGAGTGTGTCCTTGGACACGTCGATCCCGGCGAAGTACGTGGCCGTCGTCGTCGCGGTGGTGCCCACGGCGTCCCTCCCCTCACGCTCACGTGATGCGGGGTGTGGCTCGGGTGAGCCGCCCCGGTATGGCATCCGAGGTCGAGGAGCGCCGGTGGTCGGTCCGCCATCTGGTTCGCGAGGTCGGGTGCCTCAGGCGCTGCATGCGGTTGGCCCGACCACCGGGCTGTCGCCTCAACGACCCCGGTAGGGTAACATGTGAGCGCTGCACCGGACCCGGCCGCGGTCATTGGTTCTGAGATGGGACGAACTCACTGATCGCGGCCGGGCCGGTGAGCTTGGTCGTTCGGCGGCGGAGGTAATGCGGTGGGGAGAGCCAGATGAGCTTGTCGGCGCGCCTCGTCCTCTTCGATGACGCGGAGTGCTGGGTGCGGGAGACGACGTTGCCCTTCCCACCGTTCCCGGGGCTGGGACTCCGCCTCGACGTGTACCAGGTGGTCAACGTCCTAAGCGTCGTCGTGGGAGACCCCGGCTACGACGTGACGTGCATCGTCGAGGTCGAAGGCGGTCCGGACTGCGGGTTTGACGCGCTCGGGTTCAGGCGCGGCTCGTACCCGTAGCTGGCCCGCCGAACCGCTCTCATGGCCCACCGACTTGATTGAAAACGAAAACCCCGGGTCGGGCTGAACGCCCACCCTGACGCCTGTCCCGGCCCCGTCGCCTCGCTCTCGCACACCGCAGGTGTGCCGTCCGGCATCACCTGGCCTCACCGGGATGGTTCGCTCGACGGCATCGCGTCACTCCGCCGCGACAGCCCGCTGTCACAGCCGGGGCGGTGCCAAACCGCTCTCCGGGGTCCGCCGGTCGTAGGTCGCCGGCCGGCCGCGGCGTACACTCCCCGCATGGGCACCGCCTCCGCCGCCGGGCCGGACGACCTCGCCGCCGCCTGCCGCGCCCTCGCCAGCACCCGGCCCGCCCTCGCCCGCGCCGACGCCGCCCGCCGCTTCCTCGACCTCCTCCGCGGCGGCGAGTTCGACCCCGCCGGGCTGTTCGTCACCCGCGGGGCCGGCGGCACCGTCCGCGGCGCGGTGCTGGCGCAAACCCTGCCCGGCGCCCTCGGCATCCTGTTCCCCCCACGCTCCCACCGCGCCGCCGACGCCGACCCGCTGCTGGCCGCCGCGCTGGAGTGGCTCCGCGGCCGGGGGGTGAAGGTGTGTCAGTCGTTCGCCCCCGGCGGCGACCGCACCGACGAGCCGACCCTCGCCCGCGCCGGCTTCCGCCACGTCACCGCCGTCGTCCACCTGCGGCGCGAGCGGCGCGACGAGCCCCCGCCGGGCGGCGCGCTGACGGTCGAGCCGGTGGACGACGCGAACCGGGCGGCGTTCACCGCGGCGCTGCTGGCGAGCCACGACGGCAGCCTCGACTGCCCCGAGCTGACCGGCACCCGCACCGCCGCCGACCTACTGGCCGGCTTCCACCCCCCGCCGCCGGCGCGGCCCGACTGGTGGGCGCTGGCGCGGCACGACGGCGCGGCGGTCGGCGTGGTGCTGCTCGAACCGGGCACCGAGGTCGGCGCCGTGGAGCTGAGCTATCTGGGGCTGGTGCCGGCGGCGCGGGGGCGGGGCTGGGGCGCGGAGCTGCTGCGGGTCGCGCTTCGGGCCGCCGGCGACGCCCGCGCGCTGACGGTGAGCGTGGACGCGCGGAACGGCCCGGCGCGCCGGTTGTACGAGCGGCACGGGTTCGGCGAGGCCGACCGCCGCGAGGTGTTCCTGTGGCGCGCCGGCGGCCCAACTTCAGTCGAACTTCCCGGATTCTCATGAGCTCGCGCCCGGGGCGGTGTTCTCACCCGGGTACGCGGGTGTTCCCGCCTGCGGTGCGGGTCCGGTGGTGCCGCCCGTGCCGCGGGCGCCACGCGCGCCCGGCGCGCCGGCGGGAGAGCTCGCGCACGAGGCGTTGGCGCCCCGGTTCGGGACTGCATAGTGGAGTGTGTCCCCGGAGCATCGTCGGGGGTCACGCCCGCTCGCCGGCGGGGCAAGGACGTCCGCCGTGCTGCTGGGGGTTCGTCGTGTCGGTCCGCTCGTCGCCATCCCCCCGACCCCCCGCGGCCGCCCCCGCCCCGGTTCCGCCCCCCGCCCTCGACAAGGCGGTGGCCGACGCCGTCGCCGCGCGGATCGGCGCCGCCCGCTTCGCCCTCTGGTTCGTCGGCCACGCCCGGTTCGTCGGCCTCGGCAGTGAACTGGTCGTGGTCGCCCGCAACGACTCCTGCCGCGACTGGCTCGAACACACGTTCGGCGAGGCCGTCCGCGCCGCCGCATCGGAGGCCGCCGGGGCGCCGCTGCCGGTGCGCTGGGCCGTGGACGCGGACGCCTTCGCCGAGCCGGTCGGCGCGAAAGCCGAATCGCGGGAGCCGAAGCCGGAACCCCCGAGCCCCAAGCCCGACGCGCCGCGGACGCGCACCGACGCCGGGAGCCGGCCCGCCCGCCCGCAGACCGACCTGTTCGGCGACCCCGTGGAGCCGCGGCGGCCGAAGCCGAAGCGGGCCGACCCCGAGGCCGCCGGGTTCGACCTGGCCCCGCGCGCCGGGCGGCGGTGGAAGAAGCTCGACGACTTCGTCGTCGGCCCGTGCAACCGGGTGGCGCACGCCTCGGCCGCGAGCGTCGTCGAGGACCCCGCCCAGGGCGCCAACCCGCTGGTGCTGCACGGCCCCACCGGCGTCGGCAAGACGCACCTGCTCGAAGGCGTGTTCCTCGGCCTGCGGCGCGGCGGCGAGCGGCCGTGCTACGTCACCGCGGAGGAGTTCACCACGCGGTTCGTGCAGGCGTCGCGGCTCGGCAAGATGGGCTCGTTCCGCCGCCAGTTCCGCGAGTGCTCGGCGCTGCTGCTGGACAACCTGAACTTCCTCGCCACCAAGCGGGCGACGCAGGAGGAGTTCCTCAACACGTTCGACGCGCTCGTGGCCGACGGCCGGCAGGTGGTGGTGACGACGGACTGTCACCCGCGGCTAGCGGACGACCTGCTGCCCGAGCTGGCCGACCGGCTGCTCGGCGGCGCCGTGTGGGGGCTGCTGCCGCCCGACCCCGAGACGCGGCTCGGCATCCTGCGCAAGAAGGCGAGCACGGCCGGCCCGTCGGTGCCGGACGCGGTGCTGAAGTACCTGAGTAGCCACCTGCGGGGGAACGTCCGCGAGCTGGAGGGCGCGGTGAACAGCGTCCGCCACTACGCGAAGGTGACGGGCCGCCCCGCCGACACGGCGCTGGCCCGCGAGGCGCTCGGCGACCTGCTGCGGCACGCCGTGCGCGTGGTGACCGTGCCGGACGTGGACGCGGCCGTGTGTACGACGCTGCGGCTGGCGGCGGGGACGCTGCAATCCAAGGCGCGGACGTGGGCGGTGACGCACCCGCGGATGGTGGCGGTGTTCCTGTGCCGCAAGCACACGGCGGCGACGTACGGCGAGATCAGCAAGCACTTCGGGGCGAAGACGCACAGCACCGCGGTGGCGGCCGAGAAGAAGGTGCGGGCGTGGCTGGCGGCCGACGCGCGGGTGGCGATCGGCGACCGCGACTGGCCGGCGAAGGAACTGGTGGACCGCGTCGAGCGCGAGCTGCAGCGGTAAGGGTGTGAAGAGGATTGGCCGCGAAAAGGCGCAAAAAGCACAATAAAGCCGAGACCAAAGTCAGGGTTAGAGCCTGACTTTGGTCTCGGCTTTATTGTGCTTTTGCGCCTTTTCGCGGCCATCACTCGGTGTCGTTCTTCGGCGGCGGCAGCTCCTCCGGCACCCCGCCGGCGAACGCCTGGCGGGCGTGCTTGTCGCGGACCGCCTGGTCGGCGTTCGGCCCGCCGCGGCGGCGGCGGTCGCCGTCCGGGTGGACGAACGGCTTGCCCGGCACCGGCCCCTTCTTCGCGGCCTTCCGCTTCTGCTTGTCCGACGCCATGACGGCACCCCGTCGGGGGGAAATGACCAAGGACCAATGACCCACCAATGACCCTGGAAGGCGGCCGCGGGTTCGCGGCTCGGGTCTTTCCGTTGGTCCTTGGTGGGTCATTGGTCCTTGGTCATTCCGGGCCGCGGGCCTCAAGCCGTCCCCAGCTCCGCGAGAATCGTGGCGGCCTTGTTGGCGTCGGCGACGGTGTCGAACGTGGCGTAGCCGACGAACTTGCCGCTGATGACCGACAGCACCAGCCCGTGCAGGTTGATGCCGGCCAGCTCCCACGCCAGGGTGAGGCGGCCGCTCAGGCCGGCCTTGTCGTCGCCCTCGACGCGCATCACGATCGGCTCCGGCACCTCGTGCAGGTCGGCCTTCTTGGCGGCGGCGAGCTGGGCCTGCCCCTGGATCGGGGCGACGTACAGGTCGCCCGTCCCGGGCTTGGTCGCCGACCGCTGGCTGTACACGTACTCCAGGTGCGCCCCGCTCTCGGCCAGCGTCTTGAGCTTGCCCGAAATCCCGCCCGGCTTGTCGTCCACTTCCCCGTGGAAGATGTGGACACGCTGCATCTTGAAGCTCATCGGAGGCACTCCTCGGCGGGCCGGACGCGGCCCCATCACGGGATGATACCCCTGGCGGCGGGGGTTGGAAACGGGTACGTTTTCGGAATCGGGGGGACGCGGCCGGTGCCGCGTGAAGGGGTGAAGGGGTGTAGGGGTGAAGGGGTGAGGAAAACCACCCGATCGTCACCCCTTCACCCCTTCACCCCTTCGCCCCTTCACGTGGCACGAGAAAGCGGCACGATGATACTTCGCCTTCTACCCTCCACGGGCCTCGCCGCCGTCGCACTCGCCGTCGCGCTCGTCCCCGCCCCCGGCCGCGCCGTGCAGCCGGCCCCGCCGCGCGAGGCGCCGCCCGCCGAGCCGCCGCCGACGGCGACGGTCGTGTACCGCAACCTCACCCTGTACACCGCCGCGGCCGGCGCCGACGCGCCGGTCCCGAACGCCGTGCTGATCGTGAAGGACGGCAAGGTGCTGTTCGCCGGCCCCGCCGCCGACGCGCCCGCCCAGCCCGCCGACCCCGAGGTGCGCGACCTGGGCGGCGCCGTCGTCATCCCCGGGCTCGTGGACACGCACTCGCACATCGGCCTGTTCGGCCGGCCCGGCGTCGGCGCCAACGCCGACGGCAACGAGATGAGCGGCCCCGTGCAGCCCGGCGTCCGCGCCCTCGACTCGATCAACCCCGACGATCCCGGTATTCGCATGGCCGTCGCCGGCGGCGTCACCACTGCCAACATCATGCCCGGCTCCGGCAACGTCATCGGCGGCCAGACGCTGTACGTGAAGCTCCGCGGCCGCACCGTCGAGCAGATGGTGATTCTGGGCCGGCTCCCCGACGGCACGATCATCCTCGGCGGGCTGAAGATGGCGAACGGCGAGAACCCGAAGGGGTACGGCCGCACCCGCAGCCAGGCGCCGTTCACGCGGATGAAGGTGGCGGCGCTGCAGCGCGAGCAGTTCGTGAAGGCCCGCGAGTACAAGGCGAAGCGCGACGCCGGCGAGAAGGTCGAGCCGAACCTCGACCTCGAACCCATCGTGGAAGTGCTGGAGAAGAAGCGCACGGTTCACTTCCACTGCCACCGGGCCGACGACCTGATGACCGCGGTGCGGATCAGCGAGGAGTTCGGCTTCGAGCTCGTGCTGCAACACGCGACCGAGGGCTACCGCGTCGCCGACGTCCTGGCGAAGAAGCGCATCCCGGTGTCGCTGACGCTCATCGACAGCCCCGGCGGCAAGCCCGAGACGATCGGCCTACTGGAGGAGAACGCCGCGGTGCTGGCGAAGGCCGGTGTGACGGTGACGATCAACACCGACGACAGCATCACCGAGTCGCGGTTCTACCTGCGCACCGGCGCGATCGCGCTCCGCGGCGGGCTCCCCGAGATGGACGCGCTGCGGGCGCTCACGTCGAACGCGGCGAAGCTGCTGCACCTCGACCACCGCCTCGGCTCGCTGGAGAAGGGGAAGGACGCCGACTTCGTGGTGCTGAGCGGCCCGCCGTTCTCGACGTACACGCAGGTGCTGGAGACGCACATCGACGGCCGCAAGCGCTTCGACCGCCGCACCAAGGCCGACTGGGTGTATCAGGCCGGCGGGTTCGCGCTGCCGGACGCGGCGAAGGAGCTGCCGGCGCCGTTCCCGCCGACCGCGGCCCCGAAGGCGCCGCCGCCCGTCCCGGGCGTGTCGCTCCCTGGCCCGTCGAACCCGAAGAAGGTGGCGATCGTCGCCGGCCGTATCCACACCGCCGCCGGCCCGGCGATCGAACGCGGCGCGGTGCTGGTCGAGGACGGCAAAGTTACCGCGGTTCTCAAGGCCGGCGAGCTGCGCATCCCCATCGACTTCACGCTCATCAAGGCCGCGGAGGTGACGCCGGGCCTGATCGACCCGTTCACCACGGCCGGCCTCAGTGGCGCGTACAACCTGCCGCAGGACCAGGACCAGGACGAGCCGTCCGACCCGAACCAGAGCGACCTGCGGGCGCTCGACGGGTTCAACGCCAAGGAGCCGCTGCTCGACTTCCTGCGGGCGCAGGGCACCACGATCGTCCATTCCACGCCCGGCCGCGTGAACCCGATCGCCGGGCGCGCTGGCGTGTTCCGCAGCGACGGTATGACGGCCGAGGGCGCGGCGCTGGTGCCGGTCGGTGCCCTGATCGTGAACCTGGGCGAGGAACCGAAGGCCGCCAAGGGGAAGGGGCCGGGCACGCGGATGGCCGTCGCCGCGCTCGTACGCCGCGCCTTCGCCGACGCGAAGGCGTACGGCGCGAAGCGCGCCGCCGACGCCAAAACGCCGCAGAACGCGAAGCACGAGGGGCTGCTGCCGGCGCTGAACGGCAAGGTGCCGGTCTTCTTCGCGGCCCACCGGGCCGACGACATCGCCACCGCGCTGCGCCTCGCCGACGAGTTCAAGTTGAAGCCGGTGCTGGCGCTCGGCACCGAGGCGTACCGGCTCGTCCCCGAGTTGAAGAAGGCGGGCATCCCGGTCGTCGTTCACCCGACGATGCAGCGGGCGGCGGCGAGCCTGGAGACGATGCACGCCTACGTCGGCACCGCGGCGCTGCTGGCCGACGCGGGCATCCCGATCAGCCTGTGTACCGGCTTCGAGGGGTACGTGCCGAAGGTGCGCGTGTTGCGCTTCGAGGCGGCGATGGCGGCGGCGAACGGGCTCGGCCACGACCGCGCGCTGAAGGCGATCACGGTGGAGCCGGCGAAGCTGCTGGGGATCGCGGACCGGTTCGGCACGATCGAGGTGGGGAAGGCGGCGGACCTGGTGCTGTACGACGGCGACCCGTTCGAGCACGCCACGCACGTGACGCACACGGTGGTCGGCGGCCGGGTGGCGTACAGCCGGGCGGAGTACGTGGCGCTGCCGTTCGAGCGCCGCATCCTGCCCTTGCTCGGCGGCGGCCCGGGGGCGGGGTGCTGCCTGGAGGGTTGGTAAAGCGGGATTAACCACAGAGTCACAGAGGGCACAGAGGGAAGACAGAAGACCGAGGGAGAACAGGAATTGATTTCAGACTCTGTTCCGGCTCGGCTTCATGTCTTCCCTCTGTGCCCTCTGTGACTCTGTGGTTAATCTTCTTCTGCCCCTCTACCCCCGCGAGGCACCCGTGACCGCCGACCCGCTCGTCGCCGCCGCCGCCATCGCCCGCAGCCGGGCGTTCGCGCCGTACTCGAAGTTCCAGGTCGGCGCCGCGCTCGAAACCGCCGACGGCGACATCGTGATGGGGTGCAACGTCGAGAGCGCCAGCTACGGCCTGACCATGTGCGCCGAGCGGACGGCGATCTTCAAGGGCGTGTCGGAGGGGCGGCTGCGGTTCGTGAAGGTCGCGGTCGTGACCGACACCGACGCCCCGACGCCGCCGTGCGGGGCGTGCCGGCAGTTGCTGTGGGAGTTCGCCCCGGACGCCGTGGTGCTGCTGGCGAACCTCAAGGGCGACGTGGTGAAGTTCACCGTGCGCGAGCTGCTGCCGGCGGCGTTCGACGCGGCGCAGCTGGGGGGGTAGGGATCACCCGTACCCGATCCCGCGCAGCAGCTCCGGCGTCAGCACGAACGGCGCCGGCGGGATCGCCCCGAGCCGGAAGCGCGATAGCAACTCCCGCGGCGTCGCCGGCCGCACCTCGGGCAGCCACCCGCACGACCACGCCAGTAGCCCCACCACCGCCGCGGGCGCCACGCCCGCGGCGCGCAGCGCCGACAGGCGCGTGTCGCCGTGCCGCTTCGCCAGCCGGCGGCCGTCGGGGCCGACCACCAGCGGCAGGTGGGCGAACGCCGGCGCGGCCCACCCCAGCGCCCGGTACAGCAGCAACTGCCGCGGCGTCGAGGGAACCAGATCGTCCCCGCGCACCACCTCGGTCACGCCCCCGTCGGCGTCGTCAGTCACGACCGCGAGCTGGTACGCCGGCGTGCCCGCCGCCTTCCACACCACGAAGTCGCCGCCCGCGGCGCGCAAATCCACCTTGGTGTGCCCGCGGTACAGGTCGTCGAACGCGGGCGAGTCGGCGACGCGGAACCGCCACGCGAACGGCACCGCCAGCCCCGCGGCGTCGGCGGGGGTGCGGCCGGCGCACGTTCCCGGGTAGGTGGGCGGCTCGTGTTCGGCGTGCGGTGCGCTGGCCGCGGCGGCCACGTCGGAGCGGGTGCAGGTGCAGGGGTAGACGAGGTTCTGCCGCTTCAGCCGGTCGAG
Source organism: Gemmataceae bacterium (assembly GCA_046350095.1). Lineage (GTDB taxonomy): Bacteria > Planctomycetota > Planctomycetia > Gemmatales > Gemmataceae > Urbifossiella. Next base: position 1,416,479 of record JAXMBA010000002.1, on the reverse strand, counting down.
CGCCGCCTCGTACAGCGGCAGCCGGCGCGTCTGCACGACGGGTTCACCGTCCCAGTCGAGGCCGAGCCAGCGGAGGTCGTCCTGCGCCTGCTCGGCGGCGCCGGGCTTCACGCGCGGCGAGTCGATGTCCTCGACGCGGAGGAGAACCCGACCACCGGCGGCGCGGGCGCTCAGCCACGCGGCGAGGTACGTGCGGGCGTTCCCGAGGTGCTGGGCGCCCGTCGGCGACGGGGCCAACCTTCCTTGTGAATGACCAAGGACCAATGACCCACCAATGACCAGGGACGGAACCGTGTCCGCCATCTTACTTGGTCATTGGCGGGTCATTGGTCCTTGGACATTCCCGCCGCCGCGGCGGGTCAGAGGTCGGTGCGGTACTGCACGCCGTACACGGCGTCGCGGGCGCCGAGGGGCGACACCGACCGCACCACCCGCACCAGCACCGCCAGCCCGGCCGCCTCCGGGACGGCGTCGAACTCCAGGTACGCGTACTTCGTGGCGATCGGCTCGCGCGCCGAGAACGCCAGCCCGCCGACGGACACGTCCGAGCACGCCCCGCGGACCGCCGCGTCGGCCGTGCCGTCGGAGTGGAGCGGGTGGACCGTCACCGGCATGGTCGTCGCCACCCGCGGGTGCTTGCGGCGGTCCTCGACGTTCCCGAGCTCCCGGCGGATGTCGGCCACCAGCCGGGGGATCACGTCGCTGGCGACCTGAACGAACTGCCGGTCCGGCTCGCCGGTCAGGTAGCCGGTGACGGCCGCCTCGCCGACCGACTTCCCGGGCTTCGGCAGCTGCACCTCGACCGCGAACCCCGTCTTCTTCTTCGCGAACCACCCGCCGCCCGCGGCCGTGCGGCGGAGGACCACCAGCCCCGGCTCCGGCTGCTCGACCGTCACCGCCCACGTCTTCTGGAGGACGCTGAGCTTCAGCGGCACCACCTGCGGGGGGACGGTGGACGGGAACCGGCACACCCACGCCCCGTCGGCGGTGCGGCCGAGGTCGCCGGGCAGTTGCGGCACCCGGCCCTCGCCGGCCGCGGCCCGGACCACGGCGTGGGCGAAGTCGGTGCCCGACAACTCCGCCCGCGGCAGCGCCTCGCCGCGCAGCAGTCCGGCCGGGATGACCGACTTGATCGGGTTCACGCGGACCCGGTTCTCCGGTTCCGCCACCGGCAGGTCTTCCGGGGCCGGCGCGGCGGGCGGGCGCGCGGGGGGCGGCGGCAGCGGCGGCAGCGGCACTCCCGCCCGGCTGCCCGGCGGCAGCGGCACCCCCGCCCGGCTGGCCGGCGGCCCCGTTCGGACGCCGGGGGTCGACGCCCCGGGCGTGATGAACCGCGTGCCGCCGGGCGACATCCCCGGCGTCACCAGCCGCGGCACCGTCCTCCAGGTAGAGTTCTTGGTCAGCTCCCCGGGCCGCGCCACGTCCCCGGGCGGCTGCGGCTGCGGGTGGCGGCCGGTCAGCTCGCCGGTCGGCGGGGTGGTGTCGATGACGCGCGCCGAGCGCGGGGCCGCGGCGCCCCGCCCGGCCGGCGGCTCGTCCTCGGGCCGGTAGTCCGCGTCGCGCAGCGCGCGGGCGAAGTCGAGGCACGACGGGAAGCGGTCCTCCGGCTTCTTCTGCAGCGCCGTCCACACCGGGCCGTGGTCGCACGCCGGCAGCGCCGACACGTCCGGCTGGCTGGACACGTGCGCCAGCATCATCTGCTGCGGCGTCCGGGCCGGGTACGGGAACTCGCCGGTCAGCAGCTCGCAGTACACGAGCGCCAGGCTGTACTGGTCCGACCGCGTGTGGATCGACCCGCGCAGCGTCTCGGGGGCCACGAACTTCGGCGTCAGCCCGCGGCTCTCGGCGCCGCCGCCCAGCTGCGCCACCAGCCCGTAGTCGCCCACCTTCACGTGCCCGGCGGTGACGAACAGGTTGGCCGGCTTCACGTCCAGGTGTTGCAGCCCGAACCGGTCCGAGATCACGTCCAGCGCCTCGGCCGCCTCCAGGAGGTAGCCGACGAGCTCGGCCCGCGGGATGCCCCGCAGGCCGGCGGCGCGGCAGTCGGCGAACCGGTCCTGCAACTGCTGGTCGGCCAGCTCCATCACCATCACGAGCTCGCCGCCGATCACCTCGACCCGCTCGAGGCTGAGCAAGAAGGGGTGGCGGATCTCCTTGATCCGCTCGAACGCTTCGAGCTCCTGCCGGAACTGGGCGGCCTCGCCGTCGAGGCCGCCGGAGACGAACTTGACGGCCTTCTTGAGGCCGCCGGGGGCGACGCACGCCCAAACTTCGCCGAACCCGCCGCGGCCGAGCGGGCGGACGAGGGTGTAGCCCGGGAGCGGCTCGTCGCCCGGACTGTGGGCGGTGGCGGCGAGGGCGGCGTTGCCGCCGTCGGGGTCACGGGGCATGGGCGGGCCGGACGTCAGGGGTCGGTTGACCCAAGCGTAGGACACGATTCGTGCGACGGTCGGACTTTCCCCGCGACGGCGAAGTTCTGTTCCGGCCTGAACCGGCGGGGGCTCGCGGGAGGTGGGTCAGCCGGACCGGCGGGCGCGGGCGATGAGCTGATCGACGCTGTAGATGCCGGTCTTGTCCGGCCGCTGGACGGCCTCGGTGCCGTCGTCGTCGTACCGGCTGCGGAGCCGGGCCAGCAGCTCGGCGCGCTCGGCCGGGGTGAGGTCGGCGACGTGCTGGAGAAGGACGTCCACGGTCATCATTCGCCCCCGGGTACGGTCGATGGTATACCGCTGGCCCAGCGGCCGCACCAGCCCGACCGTCCGGGCAACGCCCAAAGCTCGACCCGAGTGTATTGTGTGTACGGCTCCCCCCCGGGGGGTCCGGTCACGAATTGAGTGGATGCCACAAAAGAGTGTTTGATCGACGCGGCCGCGGTGGGTCAGTCGAGGGGGGTGGTCTCGCCGCCGTCGCGGGTGACGGCGGCCCAGAAGGCCGACGGGTCGATGCCGCCGCGGACGGTCCGCACGGAGCCGTCGAACAGCAGCACGAGCATGCCGCCGGGGTGCGGCGTCTGGGGGAGGTTCGGGTCGCAGTCCTCGACCCGCGGCGCCACCTGGAACGTCGCCCCGGCGCGGGACGGCTGCGTGACGCCGTTGGCGGTCTCGGGGACAACATCGCCGTAGTAGCGGTCGGCGAACGTGCCGCGGCGAGAATGGTTGAGGCGGGCGTAGTACGTATCCGCAGGCTCCTCGATGACGCTGCTCGATTGCAGGCTCCACGAGAAGTTGTAAGCCCCGTTCGGCCCACACCTGGCGTAGTGCTCGGCGACGGCGATGGTCGCCGACAGGCCGTCGGGGTACGCGTCCGGCACGCGGGTGGGGTGCCGGAAGCCGGGGGAGTTCGTGGCGTAACTGCTGGTCCCCCAGTCGCGCATCTCGTCGGGCATCGGGTCGGGAATCTCGTACCGGGTGGGGTCGGCGGGGCTGAGGAAGAACGCGGCCGGCAGTCCGGAACCCCCGTCGCCGCCGATGGTGCGCGACACTTCGTGGAGTGGTGCGGCGGTGCGGAAGCTCAGGCTGAGGATCGGCGGGTAGCCCGGAAACCTCGCGTCGTGCGCGTCGGCGAACTGATGTAGCCCCAGCCCGATCTGCCGCAGCTTGTTGGCGCTCTGCATCCGCACCGCCGCCTCCCGGACCTTCTGTACGGCCGGCAGCAGCAGCCCGATCAGGACGGCCAGGATGGCGACGGCGACGAGGAGTTCGAGCAGGGTGAACCCGGCCCGCCGGTCGGTCGGTTTCGTCGGTGTCATTCCCGCTCCTTCGCGGCGCTCGCGGTAGCCGGGTGGGAGACGAACCGCGAAAACACCTGTCCGCCGTTGTACCCGTGCGCCGCGACCGCCCGCAAGGCCGCGCCCCCGAGCCCAGGAACGTGTCCATGTCCCGCAAACCGTCGGTCCTCATCACGGGCGCGTCCGGCGAGATGGGGCACGGCCTCATCGAGCGCCTCGCCGCCGCCGAGCCCGACCGGCCGGTCGTCACCCTCGACGTGAACCCGCTCCCGCCCGAGGTGGCGCCCAAGGTGCGCGCCCAGATCGTCGGCTCCATCCTCGACCGCGAGGTGCTCGACCGCGTCAACGCCGAGTACGAGGTCGATCGCGTCTTCCACCTGGCGGCGCTGCTGAGCACCCGCAGCGAGTTCAGCCCGGCGCTGGCCCACAAGGTGAACGTCGAGGGCACCCTCAACCTGCTGGAGTTCGCGCAGAAGGAGGGCGAGAGCCACGGCCGGCCGGTCGTGTTCTTCTACCCGTCCAGCATCGCCGCCTACGGCCTGCCGGACCTGCCGACCAAGGCGCAGGCCGGCCGCGTGGCGGAGGACCTGTTCAACGTGCCGACGACGATGTACGGGGCGAACAAGCTGTACTGCGAGCACCTCGGCCGGTACTACGCCCGCCACTACAAGCAGCTTTCGGCCGGGCCGTCGGCGGCGAAGGTGGACTTCCGCTGCATCCGCTTCCCGGGGCTCATCTCCGCGGTGACGGTGCCGAGCGGCGGCACCAGCGACTACGCCCCGGAGATGATCCACGCCGCGGCGGCCGGGCAGCCCTACGCCTGCTTCGTGCGGCCGGACACGCGCATCCCGTTCATGGCGATGCCGGACGCGGTGGACGCGATCTTCCGGCTGGTGGCGGCGCCGCGCGAGGCACTGACGCGGACGGTGTACAACATCGGCGCCTTCGCCCCGACGGCCGGCGAGGTGGAGGCGGTCGTGCGGGCGGCGTTCCCGGGCGCGGCAATTTCGACGGCGGTGGACGAGAAGCGGCAGGGGATCGTGGACAGCTGGCCGGCGGACGTGGACGACGGCGCCGCCCGCCGCGACTGGGGCCACGCCCCGCGCTACGACTTCGCGGCGGCGTTCGGCGACTACCTGATCCCGACCATCCGCAAGCGGTACGGGGGCTGACGTGCGGACGCTGGGCGTGGTAGAATCCGGTATTCACCCTGGAGCCGCCCGGCCGGTGAACGAATGACCGCGGACGACATCGGCGACCAAGGACAGTTGACGTGTTGGTCGCTGTTCACCGCCGCGTGCGGCCGGGACATGCCGTACTTCCGGCCACGGTTTCTCGGTGACAAGTACCCGACGTTCGACTTCATCGTCGAAGTTGTAGACCGACCTGAGTACTACTTCTTTCTTCAGGTGAAGGCAACGACGCAAGGCTACTCCACCAACCCGCGACGTCTCCGCGTCAAGGTGGGACAGGACGACATCGACCGGATGATCGCATGCCCGGCTCCCGCCTATCTTGTCGGAGTCGATCTCATGCAACAGGGTTGCGGTTTCCTCCTGTCGGTGAACGAACCACGGCGGCAGGTGGCGAGCCTGCCAACCCGATTTCGAATCGACTGCGGCCTCTTGGCGGAACTGCGTGACGAGGTCGTTGCGTTCTGGTCCGCCCGCGACAACCTACTCCGAGGTTCCCGGTTTCACGAATAATGGGGGCATGGCATGCCGAATTCCAACCCAAATTGGTTCGTAGCGGACCGGAGCGCGGTACTGGCCAAGCTCCTGTTGATTGCCCGCGGCGGTGTCCGCGTGCGGACCCAGCGTGAACTCGACGACGGGGCCGACATGCTCGTCGAGATCGATTCCGATGCGGGACTGTCGACCCGCATGTTCGTCGTGCAGGTGCGCGGGACTCTGTCGTCGGATCCCAGCGACTGGACACAGACCATGACTCGCTTCTTCGAGGTGAATGGCCAGCCCGCCTTTCTTCCGGTGTGTGCGTTCGTCATCAACGTTCGTGATGACCAGGCCTTGTACGCTTGGATCGTGGAGCCGGTGGTGCGTGCCACTGGCCCGAGTTTGTGGAACCACTCGGCAGTAAAATTCCAAAGCCTAGACGAGGGCGCCGCTGCCGCGATTCTCGATCAGGTCGCCGCGTGGTACGCGGCCCGTGCCCGACTGCTCCAGCCAGCGTAACCGCGCCCCCGCCCGCCCGCCCGCACTTCGCCTTCCGCGCCGCGCCGCGAGCGGCTATCATGACCCCTCGCGCACGTCCGTTCACCGCCGAGTATCGCCACGATGGCCGACCGCAAGTTCGCGCACCTCCACCTCCACACCCACTACAGCCTCCTCGACGGGTTCAACCGCATCCCCGCCCTCGTCGAGCAGACCGCCAAGCTCGGCATGACCGCCCTCGCCGTCACCGACCACGGCAACCTCTACGGCGCCATCGAGTTCTACACCGCCTGCCGCGCCAAGGGGATCAACCCCGTCATCGGCTACGAGGCGTACCTCGCCCCCGGCGCCCGCACCGACAAGAAGGCCGCCCGCCAGGGCGACGCCTACAGCCACCTCACGCTGCTCGCCAAGAACGAGGTCGGCTTCCGCAACCTCATCAAGCTGTCGAGCATCGCGTTCCTCGAAGGCTTCTACTACCACCCGCGCATCGACCGCGAGGTTCTGGAGGCGCACAAGGAGGGGCTCATCTGCCTCAGCGGCTGCCTCGCCGGCGAGTTCAACCAGTACATCCTCGCCGACAAGCCGAAGGAGGCGAAGGCGCTCGCGGCGTGGTTCGCCAAGCTGTTCGGCAAGGACTTTTACGTCGAGCTCCAGAACAACGGCATCGGCCTGCAGGACCAGTGCACGCCGGTCGCCGCCGACATCGCCAACAAGCTCGGCGTGCCGCTCGTGGCCACCGCCGACGCCCACTACCTGTGCGCCACCGACGCCGAGGCGCACGACGTGCTGTTCTGCATCAACACCGGGCAGAAGCGCGACCCGCGGAAGCGGAAGTACCCCGAAGAGCGGATGCCGAACCCGTACTACGTCCGCTCGCCGGACGACATGTACAAGCTGTTCCCCGGGTTCGAGGACGCCGTCGCCCGCAGCCAGGAGATCGCCGACGGCGTCGACATTCGGCTCGACTTCAAGAAGCGCCACTTCCCGGTGTTCAAGCCGCCGGAGAACTTGACGCCCGAGGCGTACCTGCGGCAGCTGTGCGAGCAGGGCGTGAAGGAGCGCTACGGCGAGAACCCGTCCGACGCCGTCATCGCGCGCCTCGAGCACGAGCTGGCCACCATCAACAAGATGGGCTTCGCCAGCTACTTCCTCATCGTGTGGGACTTCGTCCGGTACGCGCGGTCGGAGGGCATCCCGAGCACGGCCCGCGGTTCCGGCTGCGGCGCGGTGGTGGCGTACGTTCTGTACCTCAGCCACGTCTGCCCGCTGGAGTACGACCTGCTGTTCGAGCGGTTCCTCGACCCGAACCGGAGCGAGGCGCCCGACATCGACATCGACTTCTGCCAGGACCGCCGCGGGCTGGTCATCGAGTACGTGAAGCGGAAGTACGGCGCCGAGAGCGTGGCGCAGATCGGCACGTTCGGCACGCTGGCGGCGAAGGCGGCGCTGAAGGACGTGGGCCGCGTGCTGGACGTGCCGCTGGAGCGCGTGAACGCGCTGTGCAAGCTGGTGCCGATGAAGGGGGCCATCGCCGCCGACCTCGACGAGGCGATGGCGTCGCCGGACTTCCGCCGCGAGTACGACCAGGACCCGCAGGTGCGGACGCTGGTGGACATCGCGATGAAGCTGGAGGGGACGAACCGCAACGTGGGGACGCACGCCGCCGGCGTGGTGATCGCCAACGGGCCGATCACCGACTACGTGCCGGTGCAGCGGCCGCCGAAGAAGGGCGCCGACGGGTCGGAGGCGTCCGACGTGACGATGACGACGCAGTGGGAGATGGGCATCCTCGAGAAGGTCGGGATGCTCAAGATGGACTTCCTGGGGCTGCGCAACCTGACGGTGCTCGACAACTGCGTGAAGCTCATCAAGCGGACGCGCGGCCTCGACATCGACCCGATGGCGTTCCCGCTGGACGACAGGCCGACGTACGACCTGCTCCAGCGCGGCGACGCGAAGGGCGTGTTCCAGCTCGAAAGCGAGGGGATCCGCGAGCTGCTGAAGAGGATGAAGCCGGACAACATCCGCGACCTGATCGCGGTGCTGGCGCTGTACCGCCCCGGCCCGCTGGAGGGCGGGATGGTGGACGAGTACATCGAGTGCAAGCACGGCCGGCGGAAGCCGGCGTACCCGCACCCGGTCACCGAGCCGATCCTGGGCGAGACCCACGGGGTCATGGTGTACCAGGAGCAGGTGATGCGCATCCTGAACAAGCTCGGCGGCATCGAGCTGGCGCAGGCGTACGCGTGCATCAAGGCCATCTCGAAGAAGAAGCACGACATCATCGACGCCCGCAAGGCCGACTTCGTGAAGGGGTGCGTGGCCAACGGGCTGAGCGAGGAGAAGGGCGCCGAGATCTTCGACCTGATCGTGAAGTTCGGGGGCTACGGGTTCAACAAATCACACACCGCCGCGTACGCCCAGATCGGGTACCAGACGGCGTACCTGAAGACGCACTTCACCGCCGAGTACATGGCCGCGCTGCTGTCGTCCGAGATCGACGACGGGAACAAGCGCGACGTGATGGTGGACCACATCGCCGACGCCCGCCGGCTCGGCGTGGACGTGCTGCCGCCGGACGTGAACCGCGGCCTCGCCGACTTCACCGTCCACAACAACCGCATCGTGTTCGGCCTCACCGCCATCAAGGGGCTCGGCCGCGGCGCCGCGCAGGAAATCGTCCGCGCCCGCGAGGAAGGCGGCAAGTTCAAGGACATCTTCGACTTCGCCGAGCGCGTGGACCGCCGCACCGTCCAGAAGGCCGCCGTCGAGAAGATGGTGCAGGCCGGCGCGTTCGACGCCTTCGGCAAGCGGGCGGCGCTGTTCCAGGCGATCCCCAAGGCGTACCAGTCGGCCGACGAGAAGGCCAGCGAGCGGAAGCGGGGGCAGAAGAACTTCTTCGACATGTTCGGCGACGGCGACGACGGCGAGGGGCCGGCGAAGGCCGGCACCGCCCACGGCCTGCTCGACGTGCCCGAGTGGCCCGACGCCGAGAAGCTGAAGTTCGAGAAGGAGGCGCTGGACTTCTACGTCAGCAGCCACCCGCTGGCGCAGCACGACGACCAGCTGAAGCGGTTCCGCACGCACGACGCGGCGCAGGTGCTGAAGCTGCCGGCCGGCACGTCGGTGCTCGCCGCCGGCATGGTCACGCAGTTCCAGATGCGCACCGCCCAGAAGAGCGGCAAGCGGTGGGCCATGTTCTACCTCGAAGACTTCACCGGCCAGTGCAAGTGCATCCTGTGGAGCGACGAGTACGCCCGGCTGAAGGACGTGGTGGTGAACGACGCGGTGTTCCTGTTCGAGGGCGTCGTGGAGTGGCGCGAGGGCGGCAGCAGCGGCGACCTGATCGTCAAGAAGGTGCTGACCGTGGACGAGGCCCGGCGGGAGATGACCAAGAGCCTGCTGCTGAAGATGCCGTACACGGACGACGAGGAGGCGCTGCGGAAGCTGGACGCGGTGAGCCTGGTGCTGAAGCGGAACCGCGGGCAGACGCCGGTGTACCTGAGCGTCCGCGACGGGAACGGCCGGCAGGTGCAGCTGAAGGTGAGCGCCGAGCTGGCGGTGAACCCGAGCACGCTGCGCGCGGAGGAACTGGAGATGCTGCTCGGGCGCGGGGCGGTGCTGTTCACGCGGTAGCGGCGTAAGCTAGCGAAGAGAATGGACAGGATCACAGGATGAGCAGGATGACCGAGCCAAGACAAACTCTCGTCTTTGGTTCGGTATCCGGTTCATCCTGTCATCCTGTCTAATTTCTATTCCTGCCCGCGCCCGCACCCCACGCGACCACCCATGACCCGCCCCCTGGCCCTGGTGACCGGCGCGAGCGCCGGGATCGGCAAGGAGATCGCCCGCGTCCTCGCCGCCGACCACGACCTCGTCCTGTCCGCCCGCCGCGCCGACGAGCTCGCCGCCCTCGCCGCCGAGCTCGCGGGCACCGGCTGCACCGTCGTCCCCGCCGACCTCGCCGACCCGGCCGCGCCGCGGCTCATCTTCGACGCCCTCGCCGGCCGGCCGCTCGACGTGCTGGTCAACAACGCCGGGTTCGGCGACTTCGGCTACTTCGCCGCGGCCGACCTCGGCAAGCAGCTCCGCATGGTGCAGGTGAACTGCACCGCGCTCACGGAGCTGACGCACCGCTTCCTGCCGGGCATGATCGCGCGGAAGACCGGCCGCGTGCTGAACGTCGGCTCGGTGGCGGGCTTCCAGCCGGGGCCGCTGATGGCCGTGTACTACGCCACGAAGGCGTACGTCAACTCGCTGTCGCAGGCGCTGTCGAACGAGCTGGCCGGGACCGGCGTGACGGTGACGTGCCTGTGCCCGGGGCCGACGCGGACGGAGTTCGCGGCGGCGGCGGGGCGGCGGGAGGGGAAGTCGTTCAGCGTGGCGCAGCGGCTGACGGCGCGGGACGTGGCCGAGGTCGGCGTGGCGGCGATGAAGCGCGGCACGCCGGTGGTCGTGCCCGGGATGGGGAACAAGCTGCTGATCGCGGCGGAGCGGCTGCTGCCGCGCGGGGCCGTGGTGCGGGCGGTGCGGTGGATGCAGCAGAAGCGGATGCCAGAATAAATTCGAAGCACGAAATCCGAAATTCGAACAAGACCCGGCTTTGTTCGATTTTCGGATTTCGAATTTCGTGCTTCTTCAACTCAGGCCGTCGCCACCAGCACGCCGCCGACCGGCGCCGGGGTGTCCATCGGGGCCGGGGTGAGCGTCAGCGCCTCGCCGGCGCGGCGGCGGACCTCGGCGTCGTCGTCCTCGACCACCAGCCGCAGCGCCGCCGCCACCTGCGGGTCGTCCGGGGCCATCTGGCCGAGCAGCGTCGCGCACCGGCCGCGCAGCTCGGGGTCGATGTGACCCAGGCCCTGGACCACGGCGCCGATCGCCGGCTTCCCCACCTTCCGCAGGGACGCGGCGGCCACCACGCGGGTGCGCGTCTCGGGCTCGCCCAGCATCGTCACCAGCGCCGGGGCCGCGGCGTGCGCCGCCGGGCCGAGGCGGCCGGCCGCGCCGGCGGCGTCGCGGCGGACGCTCGGGTCGGGGTCGCGCAGGCAGTTCACCAGGGCCGGCAGCGCCGCCACGGCGTGCGCGCCGAATTCGCCCAGCGCCCGCGCCGCCCGCCGCCGCACCCGGGCGTACGGGTCCTTCAGCGCCGTCGTCAGCGCCGCCACCCGCTTCGACGGCGACACGGCCAGCTCGGCGAGCGCCACCACGGCGAGCTCGCGGACCTGGCCGTTCGGGTTCTTCTGGGCGTCGGTCAGAACGTCGAGGGCGATGCCGGTCTGCGCGTCGGGGAGCCCGTGCACCAGGATGGTGAACACGAGCTTGTGCATGACTTGCGGCGTGAGCGGTTCCATGGCGGCCGGTCGTGGTGCGGGGGGGCGAGCCGTCGTGGCATCGGCGGGTGTGGAACCCTAGCTCACCGGGCCGGCGGCTGTCGGGCCGGGGCCGCGGATTTTGCCCCGCCCGCAGAACCGGACGCGCGGGATTCGGCTCCCGCCTCATTTCCCGGCCCCCCGGCCGGCGAATGGGGGCGTCGGTACAACACCTCCCGAACCACACCCGGGGGTGATCATGGCCGGAGGCCAGCAGTACGTCGGGCTCGACGTCGGCGGGACCACGATGAAGGCGGCCGTGGTGGCCGACGACGGCTCGCCGTGCTCCAAGCCGGTCGTCATGGACACCAACCCGGAGCGCGGCCAGGACGCCGGCCTGGAGACGATGTGCGAGACGATCCGCCGGGCCGTCGCCGCCGCCGGGCTCACCCTCCCGGACGTCACCGCCATCGGCGTGGCCACGCCCGGCCTCATGGACATCAAGGCCGGCCTCATCCTCGACCCGCCGAACCTCAAGCCGTGGAAGAACGTCCCGGTCCGCGACCACATCCAGGGCGTGTTCCGGATCCCGACCGTCTACCAGAACGACGCGAACGCCGCGGCCTACGGCGAGTTCTGGGTCGGCTCGGGGCAGGAGGCCCGCAGCATGGTGCTGTTCACCCTCGGCACCGGCGTCGGCGGCGGCATCATCATCGACGACGTGATCCTCTCGGGCGAGCACAGCCACGGCGGCGAGCTCGGCCACATGCGGATCGAGATGCCGGAGCGCGGCCGCCTCTGCGGGTGCGGCGCCCGCGGCTGCCTGGAGGCGTACGCCAGCGCCACGAACGTGGTCCGCCGCGCCCGCGAGGAGATGGCGGCGTACCGCGGGGCGACGAAGCTGCGAGACTACTACACCGCCAACGACGACGTGCTGACCGCGAAGGTGGTGTTCGACCTGGCCATCGCCGGCGACGAGCTGGCGACGAAGATCGTGGACGATACCGCCTTCTACCTGGCGCTGGGGGCGACGGCGCTGACGGCGGTGGTGGACCCGGAAATGGTGGTGTTCGGCGGCGGCATGGTGGCGGCCGGGGAGTGGTTCCGGGCGAAAATCGAGGCGCAGGTGAAGCGGTTCGGCCTGCCGTTCCCCACGCGGACGCTGAAGGTGGCGTTCGCGTCGCTCGGCTCGGACGCGGGGTTCATCGGCGCCGCCGGGTGGGCGCGGGCCGTCACGCGCGGGAAGGCGTGACGCCGACGCGGGGCGCCCGGCGTCAGTCGCGGTCCCAGATCGTGTCGTCGGCCCCCAGGTCGAAGATGTCCTGGTCGTCGCGCAGGGCCACGACCGCCGCCGGGTCGCTGGGCAGCGGCGCGTTCCGCGTCCGGTCGGTGCGGGCCTCGACGTGCCCGTCCAGGAACAGCACGTTGGCCACTTTTGGGTCGAGCCGGAAGTGTACCGTCGGGTAGCGGCGGCTCGGCGGCTCCATCACCGCCACCTCGATCGAGCTCGGCTGCCCCGTCGGCCGCGGGTCCGGGGTGGTGCCGGCGGCGTTGGCGAAGCACACCGTCTGCGACGTGCTCGCCACGTGCTCGATCCGCACCGGCTGCCACGCCTCGGGGCTCGTGGGGAGCGTGCCGTCGGCGGGCGGCGTGGGCGTCAGCGGCGCGAGGTAGCGGTAGTTGTAGCCGTACCCGCCGGTGCCCGCGTCGAACGTGACGAACACCTTGCCGGGCGCCCGCGCCGGGTTGCGGAGGAAGCCCTGGTTGTTCTCCACGAACGGCATCAGGTGGCCGCGCGTGAAGTCGATCTGCTTGCCGGTCACGTCGCACAGGGCGAACCACCAGCGGACGTTGCCGTTCTCCCAGGTGCGCGCCGGCGGCAGGCTGCCGTGGGTGCCGGCGTAGTTGTGGACGGCGGCGCCGAGCTGCTTGAGCGAGTTGGCGTCGCGGGCGCGGTTGGCCGCGGCGCGGACCTTCTGCACCGCGGGGAGCAACAGCCCCACCAGCACCGCGACGATGGCGATGACGACGAGCAGCTCGATGAGCGTGAACCCGCGGCGGCGCACGGGGGAACCTCGGGAGGCTCCTGACAGGATAACAGGAATGGCGCGCCGGGGGCGGCCGCCCGCGGATTCTAGCCCGCCCCCCGAGAATCCGCGGGCGGCCGCCCCGGCGCGCCGGCCGCGCGGCGGGCCGCCCGCCGCACGGCCGGGCGCGGGTGGGCGGCCGCGGCGGCGCGCACGTCGGCGGGGCAGCCGCGCTGGTACAGCGCCACGCACATCAGCGCCGTGCCGAGGTTCTCGTCCGGGTCGGCGGCGCCGAGCGCGAACAGGGTGCGGCACGCGTCCGCCGAGAGTGGCGCGTGCTCCTCGGCCCAGTCGCGGGCGGCCGCCCACCGCCACGCCCGCGCCGACACGTCCGGCGCGGCCGCGGCGTAGCGGGCGAAGTCGGCCGCGGCCGCGGCGCTCACGACGCCGGCGGCGTACCAGCTGGGCGGGAACATGGCGCCCCCTCGGTCGGCGGTCGTCACCGTGCCGTTGTACGCCCCGGCTCCGGCCACGCTGCGCCTTGTTTCGGGCCGCACCGCGGGGTAGTATTCCGGTGCCTCTGCGGTGTTCGAACGGGTCGCGCGCTTTTGGCGAACCGACAATCACTGCGCTGGGGGCCTTCGTTAATACGGCGGGTGCCGCAAGCCCACCGGTCCGGCTCGCCGGGTCGAAGATGGGATCCGAAATCCCGCCGTGAGGCACCCCTGTCAACTTTCAGGTTCCTGAAAGGCGATACCGACGGCACAGGTGGAGGCAGCATGCGGCGGGGTCAAAACCCGACAACAGCCTGGAAAACCTGGCATTTCAGCCTGCGAAGCGCAGAATCTCCCTCTGCGCGGGAAAATTCTTCTCCCGGACTTCACGCCGCCCAGACTGCCGTTGCTAACTCACGTTGTCGTCGGGGATTCCGGCGACGTTGGCGTCCGAAAATTGGCACCCGATTTGCGCCCCGCGCGCACTTGACGCGCCCCCCGCGCAGAATCGACACAGTCCGTAAATCCCGCCTGTTCAACGCATTCGGTAGAACCGCTACTGACAGCCCGGTGGCAGTGGCTTCGTTGTTGACATCACCGCCGCAGACGGTAACCTCCCCCCATCAGATTCGCGTTCCCGAGAGGAATCCTGATGACCCCGAGGCTTACCGCCCCGCCGCCATCTGTGACCCCGATCACCCCGGCTCACGCGCCCGGGGCGCCGCGATAAGCCCGGCCCGGCCGCCACCCACCTCACTCTCCCGGCGGCCGCCCGAGCAAGCAGGAACCGAAGGCAACCGAACCGCCACCCGGCGGTTCCCCGATCACCCCGACAACCGACGCCGACCCGCCCGCAGAACTGCGGCGCGCCCGGTCGTCGCCCGAGACACGGTGCCGGGCTCGCCAGCGACCCCCGCCCCCGCCGCACGACGCGCCGGGGTGAGTGTGCCACGGAAGGCAAGACCACTCCAGGCCGGAACCGCTTCCTCCGGGCCTGCCGCGGATCGACTGTCCGACACCCGGGCCGTGTGCCCAACGGCAAGACGCCAATGGGCTGGGCCGGTCCTGTGCCACGGATGGCGCGGGGCCGGCCACTTTCGCTTCCCGTATCACGTCCGCGTGCTCACCCTCCCGCCGCGCCCCGCCGCCGACCCCGCCGCGTGGTTCGCCGCCGTCGCCGCCGTGCTGCTGAACCGCGCCGAGCTGGTCGCCGGCGGGGTGCCGCTGCGCGTCGCCGAGGTCGAGTTCTACCTGCACGCCGCCGACCACCCGGACCCGTTCGCCCACGCCCACCCGCTCCAGCGCGGCTGGGGCCGGTGGTACTTCCACCGCACGGGCGGCAGCTACCGCGGCGGCTCGTTCAAGGGGCTCGACCTGACGCTCGGCGACGGCACCGCGACCGTCGGCGCGCTGCTGCGAGCCGTCGTGACGCCCGACGGCGAAGTGATCGACGGCCCCTCGCGGCTCGTGGACCGACTCCTGACGCTGGCCGCCGCGCCGACGGTGGCGGCGCTCGACGCGCAACTCCCGGGCGAGGCTTTACACTTCCGCGACGCTCCGGACCGCGGGGCCGAGGTGCTCTCCACGGCGCGGGTCGGCCTGTCGCTGAAGCGTGCCGCGGCGTTCGACGCGATGCCGCGGTACGTCGGGCGGCGTTACCGCTTCCTGACGGAGCCGCGGCGGATCGGCCCGGGCCGGCCGCAGCTGGTGGCGGCGCTGCACGCCGACGGATCGAGCGCGGCGGAGATTCGCGCACTCACCGGGATCGCGGCGGGGGTGGTCGGCCGGTACGCGGCGGCGTTTGATGAGGGGAGGGCGGGGCGCGATCTGGGCCGCTTCGTCGGCGCGAACCCGACCGCCCTCGACCGCTGTCGGCTGCTCGGGGCGTGGGCCGCGGTGTACGGCCCCTGATTCCGCCGCCCGCGGCGGTGCACCACCACAGGAGCCGCGATGTCCAACCTGCCGATCCGCCGGGTGGTGCTCTACAAGCACGGCGTCGGGTACTTCGAGCGCGAGGCCGCCGTTTCCGGCGACGAGACGCTGACGCTGGCGTTCAAGCAGCGCGAGGTGAGCGACGTGCTGAAGTCGCTCACCGTCCTCGACCTGGGCGGCGGCACCGTGTCGGCCGTGTCCTACGACAGCACCACGCCGGCCGACCAGCTCCTCGCCGAGATCGCGCTCACCATCCCCGACAGCAACAGCCTCACGAAGCTGCTGCCGCAGCTGCGCGGCGCCCGCGTCGCGGTCCGCCCGGCCGGCGCCGCGCCGGTGCAGGGCGCCGTGCTGGGCATCGACACCGCCGAGGTGCGCACCCCCGCGGGCCTCCAGCAGACGCCGCGCCTCTCGATCCTCACCGACGCCGGCGAGGTGCGCTCGTTCGACCTGTTCGACCTCGACCTGACGCTGCTCGACGACGGCCTGCGCCGCGACCTGGAGTTCCTGCTGAAGACCCAGCTCGGGGCGAAGAAGAAGGACGCCCGCACGTTCACGCTGTTCGCGCAGGGCGCGGGGGCGCGCACGCTGCGGCTCAGCTACGTGCTCGAAGCGCCGGTGTGGAAGGCGACGTACCGCATCCTGCTGGACGGCGACGAGCCGCCGCTCATCCAGGGCTGGGCCGTCGTGGACAACACGTCCGACGAGGACTGGACCGACGTGGCGCTGTCGCTGGTGGCGGGGCTGCCGGTGTCGTTCGTCCACGACCTGTACACGCCGCGCTACATCCGCCGCCCCGTCGTGCAGGTGAAGGAGACGACCGGCGTCCTGCCGCCGATGGCCGAGCCCGGCTTCGACGACGACTTCGACGAGGCCCCAGCAGCGATGATGGCGATGTCGGCCGACGCCCCAGCCCCCGGAGCCTTCAAAGCTGCGCGCCTCTCTCCCGACCAGTTGGAGAAATTACGCCTAGCTGCCGCACGCGGTCCGAAGCTCGAAGTCGCGTTCCCGTCGTCGGTGGACACGCAGACCCGGGAGCGGCAGGTCGGCGACCTGTTCGAGTACGCCATCGAGAAGCCGGTGACGGTGCGGCGGAACCAGTCGGCGCTGGTGCCGATCGTGCTGAAGCCGTTCGCCGGCCGCAGCGTGCTGCTGTACCAGAAGGCCGCCCGCGCCGAGAACCCGGTGCGATGCGTCGAGTTCGAGAACACCACCGGCCTCACCCTCGAAGGCGGCCCCGTCACCGTCCTCGACGGCGGCAGCTACGTCGGCGAGGCGATGCTCGACACGCTGAAGCCCACCGAACACCGGCTCGTCGGCTACGCCGTCGAGCTCGGCGTGCGGGTGCTCGACAACACCGACAGCCACGACGGCACGGTCACGCGGGTGACGATCAAGAAGGGCGCGCTGAAGGCGCAGGCGGCGCGGGTGCAGAAGACGACGTACACCTTCGCCAGCAAGGCCGACCGCGAGCAAGTACTGTACCTGGACCACCCGCGCGACGGCGGCCGCTGGACGCTCGGCGGCGCCGCGAAGCCGCACGAGACGACCGAGAACCACTGGCGCTTCAAGCTGTCGCTGCCGGCCAACGCCACGACCAAGTTCGTGGTGCAACAGGAGCAGACGGTGTGGCAGACGTTCGGCCTCGCCGACGTGACCGACGAGCAGCTCGGCGGCTGGGTGAGCGCGGCGTGGCTGGACAAGCCGACGACGGCGGCGCTGCGCGACGTGCTGGCGGCGCGGGCGGAGGCGGCCGGCTTTGAGACGAAGCTGGCGGCGCTGAACGCGGAGCGCGCGGCGATCGGCGCGGACCAGAAGCGGCTGCGCGAGAACCTCGGCAGCCTGGGCGACCGGGCGACGGAGAAGGAGCTGCGCGAGCGGTTCGTGCGGACGCTCGGGAAGCAGGAGGACCGCCTGGAGGAGCTGAAGGCGGAGGAGGCGCGGCTGACGGCCGACCGCGACGCGGCCCGCGCTCGGCTGGCGACGCGGCTGGCGGCGCTGGACTACGACGGGTCGGTGGGCTGACCCGCGCTACTCGTCCGCGTCCCACACGACGACGCGGCCGTCCTCGGTGCCGACGGCGGCGAGCTGGCCGTCGGGGCTGTAGCCGACGCACGTCAGCTTGCCGACCTTCCAGTTCAGCTTCGTGCGCAGCGTGAGGGTGTCGAGGTCGTAGAGCTTCACGAGCGTCGGCCCGCCGTGGATGACCGCGAGCGTGCGGCCGGCGGGGTGGAACGCGAACCCGACGAAGTTGCCGAACGACTGCCCGCCCTTGATCTGCCGCGGCTTCCCCGGCGCGGCGGCGTCGTAGAGGTAGAAGCTGCTGTAGCCGATCACGCCGAAGTGTCGGCCGTCCGGCGACACCTGCGGCTGGTTGACGTGGTAGCTCGGGTAGCGGACCCGCACCGGCTCGGGGCCCGGCCCGGTGTTGCTGCGCTCGACGAGCAGCTCGTTGTTGCCGACGAGGGCGTACCGGTTGCCTCCGACCAGGAACCCCACGAGAACCTTCCACTGCGGGTGCGGATACGTCGCGTGCCGGACCCGCTGGCCGTCGGCGGCGTGTTCCGTCAGCTCGGTGTCGCCGTTGGTTTCCCGGTAGGTGCTAATGAGGTGCTGCCCGTCGGGCGAGACGACGACCTGGCTCGCCGGTCCGCTCGGGCCGTCGGGAATCACGGCGCCGTCGGCCGTCGAAAGGGTTTGCAGCGCCCCGAACGTGGTGTACAGCCGGTCGCCGGCCGGCGACACCGCGACGCGGTTCGGCTCGTCCCACACCTGACGGACCGACAGCGGGATGACGACGCGCGGCCCGGACGGCAGCGGCAGGATGAGGAGTTCGGCGTCGCCGGCGGCCCAGGTGCCGACGAGGAGGCGGCCGTCCGGCAGGAAGCGGAGCTGCGTGACGCGGGCGCCGGCGTCGAGGACGATCATGCGGTGCGGCCGCGGCTACGAGTCCATCAGCAGCCGGAGCGGGTCGCTGAACAGCTGCACCAGCCGCGTCGTGAAGCGGGCGCCGTCGGCGCCGTCCACCACGCGGTGGTCGTAGGTCAGGCTCAGCGGCATCATCAGCCGCGGCACGATCTGGCCGTCCTTCACCACCGGCTGCAACGCCGACCGCGACAGGCCCAGGATCGCCACCTCGGGGTAGTTCACGATCGGCGTGAACGCCGTGCCGCCGACGCCGCCCAGGTTCGTGATGGTGAACGTGCCGCCGCGCATGTCGTCGAGGCCGAGCTTGCCGGCCCGCGCCTTGTCGGCCAGCGCCACCACCTCGGCGGCGATGTCGCGGACGCTCTTCTTGTCGGCGTCCTTCACCACCGGCACCACGAGCCCGCGCTCGGTGTCCACGGCGATGCCGACGTGGAAGTACTTCTTCAGCACCAGCTCGCCGGCGTTCATGTCGTAGCTGCTGTTGAACGTCGGGAAGTCGCGGAGGGCCGCCACGCAGGCCTTGATCGCCAGCACCGTCATGGTGATCTTGGGCGACCCCTTCGGCAGGCTGTCCACGACGCGCTTGCGGCCGGCCTCCAGGTCGGTGATGTCGGCGAGGTCGAACTGCGTGACCATCGGCATGGTCCGCCACGCCACGGTCAGGTTCTTGGCGATCGTCTCGCGGATCTTGGCGACGGGCTTCCGCTCGACCTCGCCGTACTTCGAGAAGTCCGGCAGCGGCGGGGTGGTGAAGCTGTCGGCGACCGTCTTGCCGGAGAGGTTCCCGGCGCCCCCCCCGCCGGGGGCGGCCTTCACCTTCTGGCGCTCGTCGCGGACGAAGCCCTTGATGTCGTCGAGGGTGACGCGGCCGCCGCGGCCGGTGCCCTTCAGCTCGCCGAGGGCGACGCCGAGCTCGCGGGCCAGCCGCCGCGTCGCGGGGCCGGCGGGGACGACCTCGGCGCTCCTGGCGGCGGTGCCGTTGACGTGCGGGGCGGCCGCCGGGGCGGCGACCTTGGCCGGGCCCGCGGGCGCGGGCTCGGCGGCAGCCGGGGCGGCCTTCGGCGCGGGGGCGGCCGGCGGGGCCGCGCCGCCGCTGAGCTTCAGCATCGGCGCCCCGACGGGCACCTTGGCGCCCTGCTTCACCAGGACCGCCTCGACGACCCCGGCGGTGTCGGCTTCCACCTCCATCGACGCCTTGTCCGTCTCGACGGACGCGACCGGCATGCCCGGCTTCACCGCGTCACCCGGCTTCACCAGCACCGCGGTGACGGTGGCGGCATCGATCCCCTCGCCGAGGTTCGGCAGGCGGAACTCGGACGAACCACCTGCCGCCGCCGGCGGCGGTGCGGCGGGCGGCTTCGCCGCCGGCGGCGGCGGGGGTGACGCCGCCGGCGCCTCCTTCCTGGCGGCGCCCGCGCCGGCGAACCGGAACACCGGCGCGCCGACGGCGAGCTTGTCGCCCTGCTTCACGAGCACGGCCTCGACGGTGCCGGCGGCGTCGGCCTCCACGTCCATCGCGGCCTTGTCCGTCTCGACGGAGACGACGCCCTGGCCGGCCGCGACCGAATCGCCGGGCTTGACCAGCACGGCCGTCACGGTCGCCGAGTCGATGCCCTCGCCGAGGCTGGGCAGGCGGAAGTCCATGCGTCGCTCCGCTCCTGTCGTAAGGTCGTCGCCCGGGGGCGGGTCCTGGTTTTCAGGCCGAAGGCCTGGGAGCCCTCCGCCCAGGGCAACGCCCTGGGTACGGGGTGCGGATGTCTGTGCAGGCTGAAGGCCTGCGAGCCGGTTCGCAGGCCTTCAGCCTGCGGGGTGGTTGGTGTCGCGTACCCAGGGCGGCGCCGCTGCGCGGCTTGCCCTGGGCTGAGGGCTGTCAGGCCTTCGGCCTGAAACCACTCGGCTCACACCGTCCACGGGTCCGGGCGGTCGGGGTTCATGCCCAGGTCGGTGATCGCCTGCTTCACCGCGTCGCGGCCCCACTCGCCGCGGTTGGCCAAAGCCGTCAGCGCCGCCACCACCACGTTCTCCGCGTCGATCTCGAAGAACCGCCGCAGCGCCTTGCGCGTCTCGCTCCGGCCGAACCCGTCGGCGCCCAGCGCCAGGAGCCGCCCGTCGAGGTACGGCCCCACCAGCTCCGGCAGCGCCCGCATGTAGTCGCTCGTGGCGATGATGGGGCCGGCCGTCTTCGCCAGCACCTGCCGGACGTAGGGCTCCTTCGCCGGCTGGTCCGGGTGGAGGCGGTTGAATCGCTCGCAGGCGACGGCGTCGCGCTTCAGCTGCGTGTAGCTCGTGGCGCTGTAGACGGTGCTGGCAATCCCGTACTTCTCGGCCAGAATCGCCTGCGCCCGCAGCGCCTCGTTCAGGATGACGCCGCTGCCGAGCAGCTGCACCTCGTGCTTCGCCCCCTCGGGCCGCACCGTCTTGAACGGGTACAGCCCCTTGATGATGCCGTCGCGCACGCCCTCGGGCATGGCCGGCATGTCGTAGCTCTCGTTGTAAACGGTGAGGTAGTAGAAGCACTCCTCACCGCGGACGTACATGGCGTTGATGCCGTCCTCCACGATCACCGCCAGTTCGTACCCGAACGCCGGGTCGTAGGCCCGGCACGTCGGCACCGTCATCGCCATGAGGTGGCTGTGGCCGTCCTCGTGCTGCAACCCTTCGCCGTTGAGCGTGGTGCGGCCGGCGGTCGCGCCCATGAGGAAGCCGCGGCAGCGGCTGTCGGCCGCGGCCCAGATCAGGTCGCCGACGCGCTGGAAGCCGAACATCGAGTAGTAGATGTAGAACGGGATCGTGTTCACGCCGTGCGTGCTGTACGCGGTGCCGGCGGCGACGAAGCTGGCCATCGCGCCCGCCTCGTTGATCCCCTCCTGCAGGATCTGCCCGGTCGTGCTCTCGCGGTACTCCGTCAGCGAGCCCTTGTCGACGGGGTTGTACGCCTGGCCGACGGTGCTGTAGATGCCGAACGACTTGTACATCGGCGGCATGCCGAACGTCTGCCCCTCGTCGGGGACGATCGGCACGATCAGCTTGCCGACGTTCGGGTCCTTCATGACCTGCTGCATGAGGGTGACCCACGCCAGCGTGGTGCTCTGCCCCTTGCCGGCCTGGGTGCCGCCGAGGTGCCGCTCGAACGCCTTCGGCTCCGGCGGCTGGCACGGCTTGAAGACGTTGTTGCGGCTCGGGTTGAACCCGCCGAGCACCCGCCGGCGGTCCTGCATGTAGCGGATCTCGGGCGAGTCGTTGCCCGGGTGGTAGAACGCCCCGCTCTCGCACTGCTTGTCGGTCAGCGGCAGGGCGAAGCGGTCGCGGAACAGCTTGAGCGCCGTCGCCAGGACCTTCTTGTCCTTGTCGGCCTGGGTCATGGTCAGGTCGTTCTCGCCGGCCTCCAGCTTCACCGTCAGCTTCTTCGCCTGGTGGGCGGTGTTCATCCCCTCCGCGCCCGGGATGCCGTACCCCTTCACCGTCTTCACGAGGATGACCGTCGGCTGGCCGGCGTGCTCGGTGGCCGCCTTGTACGCCGCGTACACCTTCCGCGGGTCGTGGCCGCCGCGCTTCAGGGTGGCGAGCTGCTCGTCCGTCAGGTGCTCGACCAGCGCCTTCAGCTCGGGCGTGTTGAAGAAGTGCTCGCGGATGAACGCGCCGCCCTTGACGATGTACTCCTGGTACTCGCCGTCCACGACCTCCATCATGCGGCGCTGCAGCGCCCCGGTGTGGTCGGCCTTCAGGAGCGGGTCCCAGTCGCTCCCCCAGATCACCTTGATGACGTTCCACCCGGCGCCGCGGAAGATCCCTTCGAGCTCCTGGATGATCTTGCCGTTGCCGCGGACGGGGCCGTCCAGCCGCTGGAGGTTGCAGTTGATGACCCACGTCAGGTTGTCCAGCTTCTCGCGCCCGGCCTGGCCGATGGCGCCGAGCGACTCGGGCTCGTCGCACTCGCCGTCACCGAGGTACGCCCACACCCGCACGTCGTCGGTGCGGGCGAGGCCGCGGTCGCGGAGGTAGCGGTTGAAGCGGGCGTGGTAGATGCTCATGATGGGCCCGAGGCCCATCGACACCGTCGGGTACTGCCAGAAGTCGGGCATCAGCCACGGGTGCGGGTAGCTGCTGAGCCCGCCGCCCGGCTGCAACTCCTGGCGGAAGTGGTCGAGCTTCTCCTCGGTGAGTCGCCCTTCGAGGAACGCCCGCGAGTACATGCCGGGGCTGGCGTGGCCCTGGTAGAAGACCACGTCGCCCGGGTGCGCCTCGGTGCGGCCGCGGAAGAAGTGGTTCTGGCCGATCTCGTAGAGCGTGGCGGCGCTGGCGAACGTGGCGATGTGCCCGCCCACGTTCGTCGTCTTGTTCGCCTTCACCACCATCGCCATCGCGTTCCAGCGGACGATGCTCTTGATGCGCCGCTCGAGCGCCCGGTCGCCGGGGAAGTCGGGCTGCTCCTCGACCGGGATGGTGTTCACGTACGGCGTGGTGACGCCGACGCTCATCCGGCCGGGGGCCGACTTCGCCACCTGGGCGATGAGCGAGCCGAGGAGGAACTGCGCGCGGTCGGCCCCGCCGTGGCGGATGACCGCCTCCATCGAGTCGAGCCACTCGGCGGTTTCTTGCGGGTCGATGTCCTCCGGCAGGCGGCCGTCGCGGCGGGCCAACGCGTCGGGGGTCACGAGCATCGCGGGAGCCTCGGGGATCGGGGGTCGCCGGGCCGCCCCGGGAGAGGGGTGGGCGGGGTCCGGAGGGGCGGGCGGCGGCGAGTGCGGAGTACGGGTGTTCAACTTGCGTTATCCCTTTACGATAGGCGCGGGGGCCGGCCGCGTCCATGCCGCCCGCCCCCGCCCCGACCCCCGGCGGAGGCTCCCATGCGCACCGGCTTCTTCCTGGCCATCCTGGCGACGACCGCCGCGGCGCAAGGCCCGACCCCGGTGCCGCTTCCGGCGTGGCGCGTGAGCTCGGACGGGGCCACGATCGGCGCCGCCGTCGCGGAATTGACCCGCCAGACGGGCGTGCCGATCGCCGTGGCCCCGGACGTTGCCGAAAAGCGGTGCCCCGGCATGAAGGCGGCGCCGTTCTGGGACGCGCTCGACCGCCTCGCCGCGGCCGCCGACCTGCGGGTGTCGCTCCGCGACGCCGGCCGCGCCGTCGAGTTGCTGCCGAAGGGGAACAGCCGCGAGGTCGCGTCGACCGCCGGCCCGTTCCGCGTCGTGGCGAAGCAGGTGATCGGTCGGGCGCTTCTGGCCGAAGGGCTGACGGTCCACGACGTACACCTCGACCTCCACTGGGAGCGCCGCTACCCCGTCTTCCGCGTCGACTCGTACCCGCACGTCACCCAGGCCGCCGACGACCACGGCGTGGCGCTGCAAGCCCAACGCGCCGGCGCGAAGACGCAGCCGTCGGGGGCGCGGCACGAGGCGACGGTCAAGCTCGGCGGCCTCACCCGCGACGCGAAGCGGGTCGGCGTGCTCAAGGGCTACTTCACCGTGACCGCCAGCGAGAAGCTCCTCCCGTTCCGCTTCGACGTGGCGAAGAAGGCGGCGCCGGCGACGAAGGACGGCGTGACCGTGGCGCTGACGAACTGGGTGAAGGACAACAACACGTGGGTGGCGGAGGTGGAGTGGGCGTACCCGCCGGCGCTGCCGGAGTTCGAGAGCTTCGAGGCGGCGGCGCTGGTGTCGGCGAACGAGGTGCGGCTGGAGGGGCCGGGCGGCAAGTCGGTCGCCCCGGAGAGCCGGGCCGAGAGCGTGGTCGGCCGGCGGGTGAGCGCGACGTACTACTTCAAGGCCGACGGCACGACGGGCGTCGGCCCGGGGTGGGCGCTGGCGGCGGACGTGGCGGCGACGCCGGTCGAGTTCCGGGTGCCGTTCGAGCTGCGGGACATTCCGTTGCCGTGAGTGGGAGTGTGCAATCCGAGCCGGCCCCGTGAGGGGCCGGCTCGGACGACGAGACGAGTTACACCACGTCGGCGAGCTTCCGCAGCTCGGCGCGGATGGCGGTCAGCTCGGCGTCCGCGGCGGCCTTCTCCTTGCGGAGGTCCGCCAGCTTCGCCGCCGCGTCCTTGTGCGCCTGCTTCCGCGTCGCCAGCGTGCGGGCCGCGTCGGTCACGCCCTGCTCGGTGTAGCAGGCGTCCTGCTCGGCCTTGCGGATCGCCTCCGGCAGCTGCCGGGTCCGCGTCTCCAGGCCGATCTGGTCGGCGACCAGCTGCGTGCGGGCGGCGCGGGCCTTGGCCCGGGCCAGCACCGGGCTCTCGTCGGCCGGCGGCACCGGCTGCGGCTGCGGCACCGGCACCACGGTCACCCGCGTGGCGGCGACCTCGACCGACTCGCGGAACGACTTCCCGCGCGCGGCGTGGTACAGGACCGTCAGCAGGAACGTGAGGAAGGCCACGAGGATCGGGCCGGGGTTGGCGCAGACGCCGTCCCAGGCGCGCTCGGCGGTCGGCCGGGCGGCGGCGAGGAGGCGGTCGAGGTCGGCCGGGTCGTTGTGGTACCCGGCGGCGGCGGCCGCGGCCCCGAGGGCGGCGGTCGCGAGGACGAGGCGGCGCGTCATGGTGGTCCGTCCTGGGTTGGCCCGGCGGGCGTGCCGCGACCGGCGCTGCCGTGGGGGCAGCGGGCGGCGGCGGGTGGCTCGCGGGGGGTGGTGGGCGACCGGTTACAGTTGCGAGGAATGGAGCGGCCGCGCGGCGCGGAGGTTCGCGCGGCTCACGCCGCCCGCGCCGCGGCCACGCGCGGCTTCGCGGCGAGCGGCGGCCGGGTGCGCCGCAGCCGCCGCTCGTCGAGCACCCGCAGCAGCGCCGGCAGCCCCAGCAGCGCCGCCGCGGTGCAGCACGTCACGCCCACCGTCAGCGCCAGGCCCAGGCTCGCCATGCCGACGTGCCGCGCCGTCGTGAGCGTGCCGAAGCCCAACACCGTGGTCAGCGCCGCGACCAGCACGCCGCGGCCGGTGGCGGCGCCGAGCAGGTACGGCACCCGGCCGCGGCGGTCGCGGTAGTCGTGCAGCACGTGGACGCCGTTGTCCACGCCCACGCCCACGACCAGCGGCAGCGCGATCATGTTCGCCGGGTTCAGCGGCACGCCGAACAGCCCCATCGCGCCGAGCGTCAGCAGCGCCCCCGCGCCCAGCGGCGCGAGTGCCAGCAGCACGTCGGCGACGCGCCGCAGGTCGAGCAGCAGCACGGCCACGATCGCGGCCAGGGCGTACAGGCCGGCGCGCTCGAACCCGCGCTTCATCTGGTCGAGCCCGTCCAGCGTGCGGAACGACTTGCCGGTCGCCTCGGGGTGAACGGCCGCCGCCGCCGCGGTGAACCGCCGCAGCGCGTCGTGGTCCCACAGGCTCTCGCGGGCGAACGCCCGCACCAGGAACTCGCCGTTCGCCCCCACGTACCGCTCCCGCAGCGCCTCCGGCACCTCGGCCCACGCGATCGGCGCCGGCCGGCTCACCGCCTTCAGCCGGTTCAGGTCGGTCGCCAGGTCGGCAACGAGGCAGCGGTCGAACGCGGCGAGCCGGTCGGCGGCGTCGGCGGGGGCCGCGTCGAGCGCGGCGCGGAGCTCGTCGACGGCGCGGGCCAGGTCCGGGTGCTTCCCCGCGGCCAGCCGCAGCCGGTCGGTCCAGTCGCGGACCGCGGCCGGCGACGACACCCGCGGCGGCGGCACCTGATCGACCGGCTTCAGCGTCTTGAGGCGCTCCTGAATCGCGGCGACGAGCGGCAGCTTGGCCCCCTGGTCGGCCGGCACCAGCGACGCCACCTCGACCACCTTGCCGACCTCCGGCAGGGCCTCGAACGCCGCGCGCAGCCGCGCCGCCTCCGCCGGCGTGCGGGCGACGCCGAGCGCGTCCCACGTCATGCCGGCCGAGCGCTCGATGAGGCGGTGCTCCCACTGCACCGAGTCCAGGTCCTTCGCCTGCATGTTGAGGAGGTTGTGGTCGTAGCCGAGGCGGGTGGCACAGACCGCGGCGAGGCCGAGCAGCCCGGCGCCGCCGAGGAGCACGCGCCGCGGCCGGCCGGCGAGGCCGGGGAGCCACGCGCCGGCGGTCGGGAATTGCAGGGGCGGCGTGGCCTCCGCCGCTCGCGGCGTAGCGCGCAGCGCCAGCGCCGCCGGCACGACCGTCAGGCAACTGATCGCGCACAGCAGCACGCCGCTGCCGGCGATCCACCCGAGCTCGGCCACCGCCTGGAAGTCGGCGAGCGTGGTGGCGAAGAACGCCAGCGCCGTCGTCGCCGCGGCCGTCACGATGCCCGGCCCGGCGTGCCCGGCCGTGTACCGCAGCGCGGCTTCGCCATCGAGCCCGAGGCGGCGGCCCTCGTCGAACCGGGCCACCCACAGCACGCCGTAGTCGCCCATGCCGATGAGCATCACCGCGAACGTCGCCGACAGGATGTTCAGGTGGCCGACCGTGAGCGTCGCCCAGCCCAGCGCCCACGCCGTGCCCACCAGCAGCGATCCGACCGTCAGCAGCGGGTAGCGCAGCCCGCGGTACACCACGAAGTACAGGAGCGCCACGCCGACCAGCGCCAGCCACGAGGCGCGGCGCGAGTCCTCGTCGGAGCGGACCATCTCGTCGGTTTCGAGCACCGGCAGCCCGGTCAGGCCGAGCTTCACGTCGGGGAACGTGGGGCCGACCTCGGCGAGGATCGCCCGCAGCGCCTCGTTCGCCTCCTTCGCCGGGGTGAACGACTGGCCGGCGGTGCGGGGCCGGCACAGCAGCACGCACAGCGAGCCGTCGGGCGTCAGGTTGTACTGCGGCTCGGTGAGGCGGCGCTCGTCGTCGCGGTCGGCGGTACGCGGGCCGGCCACGGCCCACGGGTTGCGGTACGCCGCCGGGTCGCGCAGCGTCGCCGCGGCGGCGCGGGCCACGGCCGGCATCTGCGCCAGCAGGTCGGCGTCGGCCGGGCCGGGCTCGGACTCGGACTCGAGCGCGACGGTCGCGGACGCCAGCAGCGACGACAGGTTGAGCCGCTGCCACGCCAGCGACGACAGCGACCCGAGGAGCGGCTCCATCCGCTCGACGCGGGCCTTGACGGCGGCGATCTGGTCGGTGGAGAGGAAGAGCAGGGCGCGGTCGTGGAGGCCGCGCAGGTCGGTGCGGTGGAAGACGCGGTCGAACAGCTCGGGTCGCTGCTTCAGCCGCTCGGCGACGGCGTCGAGCGCCGCGGCCATGCGGGCGCGGTCGGGGCCCTCGGCGACGACGACCATGTCGTCGTCCTCGCCGAAGGCGTCGAGGTAGCGCTGCCAGCGCTGCTGGCCCGGCTTGTCGGCGCTGAGCAGGTCGTTCCGCTGGGTGCGGTAGTCGAGCCGGGTGGCGGCCAGGGCCACCGAGGCGGCGGCGAGCGAGAGGCAGACGGCGAGCGTGAGCCGCGGCCGGCGCGAGACGGCAGCCACGACCGCCGCGACGAGCCGGGTGAGGCGGTCGGGGTGGGGTGGCGTCATGCGGCGGTCCTTGGCGCGGGGGGCGATGCGGCGCGGGGGTATAGGCAGGCCGGGGGGCCGACGCAACCCCAACGGCCGCCCGCGGCGCAAATCGGGCCGTAAAAAAACCCCACCGTTCCTTGGCTTGCGCCTCAGAACGGTGGGGCCGGAACAGAGAAGAGGCCGAACTGCCCGCAATCCTGCCCGATCCGGGCCGGCGTGTCAACACGAATTTCCGCCCGCCGCCGGCACACTTCCCGGAACGGCCGGCACCTTGCAGTATGTCCTTGCCCGCGGCGGGTTTCCGCCGGCACCCGGAGCACGCCCCGATGACCCGCCTCGCCGTCACGCCCCTCGAATCCCGCAGCGTCCCCGCCGTGCTTTTGCCCACCACCTACGCCGTCGGGGCGGACACCGCCCCGGTCGCCGCCGCCTTCGACGCCGGCGGCGCCACCCAGTTCACGCTCGACCTGGGCCCCGCCTTCGCCGGCGGCGCCCGCGTCGCCCGCGCGAACGTCGTCGGCGACGCCACCGACGACGTGATCGTCGGCACCGGCCCCGGCACGTCCACGCTCGTCCGCGTCTACGACGGCGCGACGCAGCAGCTGGTCGCCGAGTTCGCCCCGTTCGAGGCCGCGTTCACCGGCGGCGTCTACGTCGCGGCCGGCGACGTGAGCGGCGACAGCGTGGGCGACATCGTCGTCACCCCGGACCAGGGCGGCGGCCCGCGGGTGAAGGTGTACCGCGGCCCCACGTTCGCCGTGTCCGCCGACTTCCTCGGCATCGACGACGCCAACTTCCGCGGCGGCGCCCGGCCGGCGGTCGGCGACTTCAACGCCGACGGCGCCGGCGACGTGGTGGTGGCGGCCGGGTTCGGCGGCGGGCCGCGGGTGGCGGTGTTCTCCGGCGGGGTCAGCCTGCAGTTCTTCCCGCGGCGGCTGTTCAACGACTTCTTCGTGTTCGAGAGCACGCTCCGCAACGGCGCCTTCGTGGCGGCCGGCGACGTGAACGCCGACGGCGTGGCCGACCTGGTGGCGGCCGGCGGCCCCGGCGGCGCGCCGCGGGTGCTGGTGCTGTCGGGGAACGGCCTGCGGGTCGGCTCGCAGGTGCCGCTGGCGAACTTCTTCGCCGGCGACCAGGACTCGCGGAACGGCGTCCGCGTGGCGGTGAAGAACCTCGACGGCGACAACCGCGCCGACGTCCTGACCGGCACCGGCCCCGGCGGCGGCAACCTGGTGCGGGTGTACACCGGGGTGCAGCTGGCCGTGACCGCGACGCCGAACCCGAGCCGCGAGTCGGTCGCGTTCCCACTCCTCCTCACCGACGGCGTGTTCGTCGGCTGACCCACCCCCTTCCCCCGCCGCGGCCGGTCGGCGACAATCGAGCCGTCGGCCGGCGCCCGAAAACGTTCGACCATTTCCGAAGCCCGCGCCGGCGACCGGGAACATCACCTACGACGGCACCCGGCGGAGGGCGTATGAGCGCGACGGCACGCGGGCTGTTCGGCGTCCTCGGCCGGGTCGCACCGCCGGCCGACTCCGATGCCGCGCTCCTGGACCGCTACGCCCGCACCGCCGACGCCGAGGCGTTCGCCGCCGTGGTGCGGCGGCACGGGCCGATGGTGTTCGCCGTGTGCCGCCGCCGCCTCGGCCACACCGCCGACGCCGAGGACGCCTTCCAGGCCGTGTTCCTGGCGCTGGCGAAGTCGGCCGGCCGGGTGCAGTCGCTGCCGGCGTGGCTGTACCGGGCCGCGTACCTCGTCGCCCTGAAGGCGGCGGGGCGGCGGGCGCGGGGGCGCTCCGAACCGCTGCCGGACGAGGTGCCGATGCCCGAGCTGCCGCCCGCCTGGGAGACCGCCGAGGTGCGGGCCGCGGTCGACGCCGAGGTGGCGGGCCTGCCCGAGAAGCTGCGGGCCGTCGTGGTGCTCGTCCTGCTCGAAGGCCGCACCAACGCCGACGCCGCGGCGGCGCTCGGCATCCCGGCCGGCACCGTCGATTCGCGGCTGCACGCCGCCCGCAAGACGCTGCAAGCGCGGCTCACGCGCCGCGGCGTGGCGGTGGGCGCGGGAGTGATGTTCGACCAGATGCTCGGCGGGCCGGTCGGCGCCGCCGGGCTGTGCGTGACGAAGCTGATTGCCGACACGATTCCGGCGGTGCTCGCCGAGGCCGCGCGGCCCGGCAGTGGGGCGCTGCCGGCGGCCGTATCCGAGTTGTCCCGGGGGATCACGACGATGACGACGAACGTTCGCGCCCTGGCCGCGCTGGGGCTGGCCGTGGGCCTCCTCGGCACCGCCGGGGCCGGGATGTACTTGAGCGCGGCGCCCGAGCCGGCGACGGTCGCGGCGGCGGCGCAGGAGCCGAAGAAGGACGCGCCGCCGGCGAAGAAGGCCGAGCCGGCACCCGCGCTGCGGCCCGCCCCGCCGGAGGGCGCGCTAGAAGTGGTCGCGGCGCTGAACCAGAAGTTCGGCAAGGAACTGAACCCGGGCGGCACTCCGCTGCGCGAGCTGCTGGACGACATCGAGGACATGACCGAGCTGATCGTGCGGGTGGACGTGGCCGCGTTCCGCCGGCTGGAAGGGTTCGAGCCCGGCGACGGCGGGTTCGATTCGGCGAACCTACTCCTCCAGCTCCACAACACCAAGGCGATCCTGCCGCGGCGGGTGGAGCGGCTGCCGATCCGCGACGTGCTTTCCGACGCGCTGGCGCAGGTGAGGTTCGCCGTCCCCTGCACGTACCAGGTGCGCGGCAATCAGCTCGTGATCGTGCCGGCGTACCAGCCGCCCACGCGGCCGGGGTCGAACCCGCTGGCCCCGACCGAGGACGACTTGGACACGCCCATCCTGTCGGCGAAGATCCTCAACGAGCAGATCTACGGCGGCGTGGTGACTGTGGTGGCGGACAACAAGCCGCTACCCGACATCCTGGCCGACCTGCGGAAGCAGACGGGGGCCAACATCGTGTTCGACCCGCGGGCCAAGGACGCCGACCCTTGGGACGGGTACACGCTGACGATGAGCGACGTGCGGCTGTACGACGCGCTGCGGGTGATCGCCGACATGGCGCAGCTGAAGCTGGTGTACGCCGGGAACATCTACTACATCACGACGCCGGCGAACGCCCAGACGTTCCAGCCGGGCCGGCCGGCACCGCCGCCGGCGCAACCGCAGCCGTTTGTGTACCCGCCGGGCACGGTCGTGCCGCCGGGCGCCGGCGGCATTCCCCCCGGGGGCACCCGGTAGCGCGGGCGGTCGTCAGTCGGGCCGGGTCGCGGCGAGCGCCGCGGCCGTGTCGAAGAACTCGAAGAACTCCGCGACCTTGCCGTCGCGGAAGCGGAACACGTCGCACTTCGCGGTCTCGGCGATCTTGCCGGTCGCCTTGAAGCGGAAGGCGACGAGGCTGAGGACGACGACCCGGTCGCCCTGGACGACGAACTCGTCGGCGTTGTAGTGGAGCAGTTCCCAGTCGGCGGCGAGGCCGGCGAAGTACGCCCGGGCGGCCGCCTTCCCCGCCGCGGGGCGGGTGAAGTCCATCCCCGCCTTCCCCTCCGGCGCCGAGCGCATCCGCACGTCGTCGGCCATCAGGTCGAGCCACGTCTGGACGCTCCCCCCGCGCGTGTCGTGCCACTGCTGGTAGGCGTGCCGCAGCCTCGCCACGTTCTCGTCGGGGGTGCTCACGTCGGCTTCTCCTGGCGCGACTGCGGCTCTGCGGCCGCTCGGCCGGCGATCCTGTCCTTGATTTGTTCCCAGGTGAGGACGTTATCGGGATTCGCGTCCAGTTCTGCGAGCCGGCGGGTGAACAACTCGCGCTGCTCGTCGCTGAGCCCGGAACGGGTCTGGTCGGTCATGGGTTCATACCCGGTTTTCAGGCCGAAGGCCTGGCAGCCCACAGCCCAGGGCAAGGGCCGAAGGCCAGCCGCCCTGGGTACGCGACACGAACCACGCCGCAGGCTGAAGGCCTGCCAGCCGGCTCGCAGGCCTTCAGCCTGCACGGCCCTTCGCACCCCGTACCCAGGGCGGCGGTGCTGCGCACCTTGCCCTGGGCTGAGGGCTCTCAGGCCTTCGGCCTGAAACCAAGCGCGACCGTCACTGTATCTTCAGCCCCCGCACCCACTCGGCTTCCGCGGCCAGCTGCGCCTCGGTCAGACCGCCGGGGCGGTGGATCGTCGCCGTCGCGCTCTTGCCGCTGCTCCGGTCGCGGGCCGTCACCTCGATCCGCCCGTTCGCCGCCACCCCGCACCGCACCTCCACCGGCGACCCCTTCGGCAGCTCGGCCGGCAGCCCGTCGATCCAGCACTCGCCCACCGGGATGCACGCCGCCGCCTGCGGCGACTCGCCCTGCAGAATCCGCACCCGCACCCGCGACTGCGCTTCGCCGATGGTGAAGTACTCGCGCGTCACCGCCGCCGGCAGCTGCGTGTTCTTGGCGATCAGGATGTCGTTCCGCCGGGTGCCGTCCGGCTGCTTCACCTCCACGCCCAGGCTGTGCGCGTTCACGCTGATCTCGATCACGTCGGCGAGCAGCTCGTGAACCGGCGTGTCGCCGCGGCGGATGCCCTGCTCGCGCTGGTGAACGATCCCCGCGTGCGCCGCCGCCCCGCGCGCCACCACCTCGCTCACCGCGAGGCTGCGGTCCGGTTCCTTCCCCGTCACCTCGGCCAGCATCCGCCCCACCGCCGGCATGTGGGTGCTGCCGCCGACGAGGAGCACGCGGTCGATCTTGTCCCACGTCAGCCCGGCCTGCCGCAGCACCTGTTGCGTCGTCAGCCGCGTGCGGACGAGCAGGTCTTTCGTGATCGACTCGAACTCGGCGCGCGACAGCGGGACGGGAACGCGGTGCCCGGCGTGGCTGATCGTGAGCGTGGTCTGCTCCACCTTGCTGAGCGTGCGCTTGGCGCGCTCGGCGGCGCTCTGGAGGGCGACG
This sequence comes from Gemmataceae bacterium, assembly GCA_046350095.1. GTDB lineage: Bacteria > Planctomycetota > Planctomycetia > Gemmatales > Gemmataceae > Urbifossiella. The sequence goes on along the minus strand of JAXMBA010000002.1, from coordinate 1,383,580 downwards.
AGTGAGAGCGGGTCGAGGCGCGGGTCGGCGCCGCCGGACTCGCGCTGGAAGCGGTCGGCGGCCCAGTCCACGAGCTTGTCGTCCCAGTCCTTGCCGCCGAGGCGCACGTCGCCCTCGACGGCCAGAACGCGGAACCGCTTCTTGCCGAGGCTCACGACGGTCACGTCGAACGTGCCGCCGCCGAGGTCGTAGACGAGGACCGTGCCCGGCGTCGGGCCTTCCGCCCCACCGCCGCCTTGCAGCGAGTAGGCGAGCGCCGCGGCCGACGGCTCGTCCACGATGTCGATCACGTCGAGGCCGGCGATACGGCCGGCGTCCATGGTCGCCTTGCGGCGGGTGTCGTCGAAGTACGCCGGCACGGTGATGACGCACCCGGTGATGCGGCCGAGTTGCAGCGCGGCGTCGGCGGCGAGTTTGCGGAGGATGACCGCGGAGAGCGTCTCGGGGCGGAAGGCGCGGCCGGCGACGGGGTGGCCGAGGTCGGGGTAGCCGATGCGGCGCTTGACGAGCGTCGCCACGCGGTCGGGGTGGTCCAGCGCCAGGTCGAGCGCCGCCTGACCGACCACGGCGGTGCCGTCGGGGCCGAGGTACACCGCCGAGGGAGTGAGCACGTCGCCGTCGCGGTTGGGGACGGTGACGGGCCGGCCGCGGTCGTCGAGCGCGGCGACGGCCGAGAACGTGGTGCCGAGGTCGATGCCGATCAGCGCCATGACGGTCCCGGGTGCGCGGGGGCTGTCGCCCCATTGTACCGCGGCGGGGCGTGCATCGCCGCAAGCGGCGAAGCCCGGTCACATCACCGGCACCAGGTTCTCGAAGAACTGCCGGGTGCAGCGCTCCCACGTGTAGCTCGCGCCCTCCGCGGCGCACGCCGCCGGGTCGCCAGCTTGCAGCGCCCGCCGCACCGCCGCGCCCAGGTCGTTGTCGATCGCTCCGAGTGCGTCGCGGGTGATGATGTCGATCGGCCCCGTCGCCGGGTACGCGGCCACGGGCAGGCCGCTCGCCAGCGCCTCGATCACCACGATGCCGAACGTGTCGGTGCGGCTCGGGAACACGAACACGTCCGCCGCCGCGTACACCTCACCCAGCGCCTCGCCCTTGCGGTAGCCGAGGAACACGGCCGCCGGGTACTTCCGCTCCAGCTCCGCCCGGGCCGGGCCGTCGCCGACCACGAGCTTGGTGCCGGGCACGCCCAGCTTCAGGAAGTCCTCGATGTTCTTCTCGTGCGACACCCGGCCGACGTAAAGCATCACCGGCCGCGGGTACGCCTCGGGCTTCGGCCGCGGGTGGAAGATGCCCAGGTCGACGCCGCGGCTCCAGCGCCGGATCGGCGGGCGGAAGCCGCGGCTGACCAGTTCCTTCTCCAGGCTCGGCGTCGCCACCATCATGACGGCCGCGGCGTCGTGGAACCAGCGGAGGAAGCGGTACGTCGGCCCCAGCGGCACGCGGGCCAGCTCCTTCAGGTACTCGGGGAAGCGGGTGTGGTACGATGTGCTGAACTTCCACCCCACGCGGCGGCAGAATCGGCGAACCAGCAGCCCGAGCGGCCCCTCCGTGGCGATGTGGACGTGGTCCGGCCGGAACCGCCGCACCCGGTCGTACACCCGCCCCGGCCGCGGCAGGGCCAGCCGAATCTCCGGGTAGAACGGCACGGGGTACGACGCGAACGTCGTCGGCTCCACCACCTCGACCGTGTGGCCCCACTGGCGCAGCGTGCGGGCCGTGGTGTCGAGCGAGCGGACGACGCCGTTCACCTGCGGGTGCCAGGCGTCGGTGGCGATGAGAACGCGGGCCATGCCGGCAGTGTGCGGCGGCGCGTGTGAGGATTCAAGACAGAGGGTTGCTCATGCCCGTCGATCCCGACAAGCGGAAGATGCGCGAGGTGAAGCGGGCCGTGAAGAAGCGCGGCAACAAGCACCGCCGCCAGGAGTTGAAGAAGACGCTGGCGGAGAACCCCGAGGAGGCGGCGCACGCGGAGGAAAACTTGGGCCGCTTCCGCTCCGACACGCTCAACGGCCTCGACCGCGACGCCACCCGGCGAAAGCCGGCCGCGGACTGACCCCGTTAAACGAACAAAGCCCCGGCTTAACCGGGGCTTTGCGAGGTGGAGGTGAGGGGAGTTGAACCCCTGACCTCTTGAATGCCATTCAAGCGCTCTCCCAACTGAGCTACACCCCCCTCTGGATAGAGAAGGATACGCGGCCGGGGTTCGCGCGTCAAGACGCGAGTCCGTTTCCGCCTCAGCCCAGGATGCCGCTGACGACCTCGCCCTTCACCAGCTCGCGCGGCTGGTTCAGGTGGTTGTACACGATCGTGTCCGGCTTGATGCCCAGGCTGTGGTACACCGTCGCCAGCAGGTCCGTCGGGTGGACCGCACCCTCCAGCGGCGCCGAGCCCGTCGCGTCCGAGCGGCCGTACACCAGCCCGCGGCGAACGCCGGCGCCGGCGGCGATGCCGGTGTAGCAGTACGGCCAGTGGTCGCGGCCGTCGTCCGAGTTCTGGTTGCCGCTCGTGCTCACCCCGCGCTGCGGGCTGCGGCCGAACTCGCCCACCGCCACCACCAGCGTCTCACTCAGCAGCCCGCGCTGGTCCAGGTCTTCGATCAGCGCGCTCACGCCGGCGTCGAGCATCGGGGCCGACTGGTTCTTCATCCGGGCGCTCAGCCCGACGTGCACGTCCCACGAGTGGTTGTCCGAGTTCGCCACCTTCGGCCAGATCACCTCGACGACGCGCGTGCCGGCCTCGACGAGCCGGCGGGCCAGGAGGCAGCACTGGCCGAACGTGTTCTTGCCGTACCGCTCGCGGACCTGCGGCGGCTCGGCGCTCAGGTCGAACGCCCGCCGCGCCCGGCCGCTCACCACCAGGCCCAGCGCCTGGCCGTAGTAGCTGTCCAGGTCGTGCCGGGACACCGCGGCTTCCATCTCCGGCATCCCGTGCGCGATCGTCTCGCGCAGCGTCGCGCGGCGCTCCATGCGAACGCTCGTCGTCTCCTGGCGCAGCTGCAGGTCGTCGGTGCGGATGCGGTCCATCTTGGCCATGTCCATGTCGTCGCCGGCCGGGTAGAGCAGGTACGGGTCGTAGGCCTTGCCCAGGAACCCGGCGCTCCCGCCCTTGCCGACCACGTTGCTCTCCTGGAGCGGCCGCGGCATCATCACGAACGGCAGCATGGGGACGGTCGGCGGCTTGAACTTGATGACGTTCGACCCGAACGTCGGGAAGTCCTTCGGGCTCGGCGGCTCCAGCTGGCCCGACGGGCTCACCTTGTCCGTCGTATACCCCGTGTGCATCTGGTAGATCGCCGCCGTGTGGTTGAACAGGCCCACCGGCGTGTAGCTGACGGCGCGCATCAGCGTCGTCTTGTCGAGCACGTTGGCGATCTTCGGCAGCAGCTCGGTGACCTGCGTGCCGGGCAGCTTCGTACTGATGGGGCGGAAGACGCTCTTCACCTTGTCGGGGACGTTGTCCTTGGGGTCCCACAGGTCGAGGTGGCTGGGGCCGCCCTGGAGGTAGATGAAGATGACGCTCTTGGCCTTGCCGAAGCCGGGGCCGCCGGCGGGCGTCGGGTTGGCCTTCGCCTGCATCCCGAACAGCTGGCCGAGGGAGAGGCCGAGCACGCCGGAGCCGCCGACGCGGAGCAGGTCGCGGCGGGTGACGCCGTCGCAGGTGTCGGCGGACGCGGGGCCGGGGACGACGAGCATGATCCGGGCTCCGGGAGGGGAGGCGAACAGGCGGGTAGGGGAAGTGTAGCCGAGGACGGGCAAGGTCGCAAGAACTTTCGCGCGCCGCAGGGCGCGGCATTTTTTGACAGGACGAACAGGATGAAGCAGGATTGAAAACAAAGACTGAATCAAAATTGATTTTTGTCTTTGTTTTCAATCCTGCTTCATCCTGTTCGTCCTGTCAAAAACCGTCTTGCTGACTACGGTGCCACGCCGCCCACCGTCTGGATGGCGTTGCCCGGGTTCACCGCGGGCGGGGTGGTCGGGTGGGTGTGGTCGAGCTCGGCCAGCAGGTCGAGCGTGTTGGCGTGCTGCGGGTCGGCGCGGAGGGCCAGCTGCAACTGCTGCCGGCTCGCGTCCGGCTGGTTCGTGTGGAGCAACACCGCGGCGATGTTGTACCGGGCCTGCGCCTCCGGCATCACCCGGCTCATCGCGGCGAACGCCTCGTCCCACCGGCCGGCCCGCGCCAGGCAGAACCCGCGCGTCTTCTGGATCGAGCGGTTCTCGGGGTCCAGCCGCAGCGCCGAGTCGCACCACGAGACGGCGCCGGGCCAGTCCTGGAAGCGGGCGCACGCCATCGCCGCCTCGTGCTGCACTGCCGCGTCCTTCGGGTACGCGTCCACGTACCGCTTGAACGCAGCGGCCGTGCGCTCGCGCTCGCCGGTGCGGACGTACATGCGGGCCATCCCGAGCAGCGCCCCCTGGTGCTTCGGGTCCTGCTTCAGCGCCCGCTCGTAGCGGTGCCGGGCCAGGTCGAGCAGCTCGTCCTTGTTCGGCGGGGCGGGCTCGAGGAACGCGCTCTGGACGTGCGTGTCGCCGAACGCCGTCTCCGCGTCCGGCCCGAGCTTCTGCCCGGTCTTCCGCGGCTGGACCACCTCGACCGGCATCCCGTTCGGTGCGGCGCCGGGCGGCGGCGCCGCCGCCACCGGCGGCGAGCCGCCGCCGAACAGTTTCGACTGTTGGGGGGGCGGGGTGGGGTTCACGAACCCGGGCGGGTTGGTGTTACGGGAGCAGCCGACGCCGCCTAGGAGGAGTCCGCCCGCGATCAGCAGCTTCAGCAGTCGGCCGTCCATGGCCCGCCCTCTCGCGCGAAATGGAATCGTCGTGCTAACTGTTTCGACCCGCACGGCCCCCCGACTCGACAGATATTCCCAAACCGCGGGTGTTGCGCAGCTTGACGCCGGTCGCGGCTTCGCGCCGCGCGTCAGCCGAACTCGGCGATGAAGCTGGCCGACGCCTCGACCATCAGGTCGCGCGTCAGGTGCACCGGCTGCCGGCGGTAGCGGCAGATCGACTGCACGATCTCCAGCAGGTCGCGGCAGTCGCTGGCGCGCGGGGTGCGGCCGCGGTTGTAGTACCGCTCGTACAGGTAGTCCACGGCCTCGGCCGAGTAGTTCAGCCCGAGCCGCTTGCAGTTCCCCGCGAAGATCCGCTCGTACACGTCGCGGGTCGGCGCCAGCACGCCCACCTTGTGCCGGATGCGGCGGAGGAAGGCGTCGTCCACCAGGTCCTTCGGGTCGAGGTTGGTGCTGAAGATGATGAGCTGCTCGAACGGCACCTGGAACTTCTTGCCGCTCGCCACGGTGAGGAAGTCGTGGCGGTCTTCCAGCGGCAGAATCCAGCGGTTCAGGAGCTCCTTCGGGCTGCACCGCTGGCGGCCGAAGTCGTCGATCAGGAACACCCCGCCGTTCGCCTTGAAGTGGATCGGCGCCTGGTAGAACTTGGCCTCGGCGTTGTACCGCAGGTCGAGCATGTCCAGGCCGAGTTCGCCGCCCGTCACGATCACCGGCCGGCGGATCCGGACCCACCGCTGGTCCATCGCGCCGGTCGTCAGCAGCTTGCGGATGGTGGCGTCGGCCTCGTCGCCGACCTCGGCCGGGGCGTCCTCCACCACGTGCAGCGACGGGTCGAACACCGTCACGATGTTGCCGTCGGCCACGAACGCGTACGGCACGAAGATGCTGCCGCCGGTGGTGTTCATGAAGTCGCCGATGGACCGGGCCATCGCCGTCTTGCCGTTGCCGGGCGGGCCGTAGATGAACACGCTGCGGCCGGACACGATCGCCGGGCCGAGGTTGTTGAACATGTCCTCCTTCAGCACCAGGTGGCTGAACGGCGCCCGCAGCGCCTCGGGGTAGCACTGCAACCCGGTCACGGCCTGGCGGTAGCACTGCTCCACGTAATCTTCGAGCGGCACCGGCGCGGGGCCGACGTAGGCGCACTGCTCCATCGCCTCCTGCGCCCGCCGCCGGCCCAGGTCCAGCAGGCTGAACTTGTAGCTGACCTCGCCGACGAGGTCGCCGCCGTCCACCTGGATGCACTTCTCGTCCTTGAGGTACTTGAGCGGCTCGCGGACGACCTTGAACGGCAGGCACAGGAGCTGCGCCAGGTCGCGGCCCAGCATGGCGCCGCGGGTGTACAGCGACTTCAGGAGGAGGTCGCAGACGAACGCCTGCGACAGCCCCGCCTCGCGCATCGAGTCCGGGGCGACGGGCGCCTCGGGGGCGGGGTTCCCCTCCCAGTCCACCACGGCGTGCCGGCTGAGTGACATGCTGGCCTCGAAATTTGAAATTGGGAGTTTGTAATTTGGGGGTTGAACGAGGTCTCACGTCCACGACGTCAGGGGTGCCTGAACCCGAGGTTCGGCCCCCAAATTACAACGGACCAATTCCAACCCGCGCTACTTGACCCACTTGCCGCGGGTGATGATGAACAGCGACACCGCGCCGACGCCGAGGGCGGCCATGACGATGCCGTTCTGCTTCTTGAAGAAGTCGCCCCAGTGCTCGAGGAAGTTCGACGCGTAGCCGCCGAACAGGGGCGTCGTCGGGGACGCGGCGGCGGCCGGACCGGCGGACGCGGCGAGCGCCGCGGCGACGAGGAGCGAGCGGGTCATGGGGTGCGTCCGGGGTGCGGGCGATTCAAGCGTAGGTCACAATTCCCGGCGCGGCGCCGAACGCGACCGGCCCGCGACGGCGGGCCGCTCCCGAGCGCACCGACGCTCTCGGGAGCGGCCCGCCGTCGCGGGCCGCTCACCCGGCCTTCGCCAGGTCAGTAGTTCGGCCCGGTGCCGCCGCTGCCGCTGCCGCTCGGGCCGCCGGGCCCGCTCGGGTTGCCGCCGCTGGTCGGGCCGTTCGTCGACGGCACCGCGCCGCCGCTGCCGGTGGCCTGCACGCCGACGCCGCCGCCGGCGAGGCCGCCGACGTACCCGGTCGCCTGGCCGCGGTACGACCGCGCCGAGAACTCGGCCGGCATCCCCGGCACCGGGGCGTCGATGACGAACACCTCGTAGGCCACCGGCTGCAGCGCCGGCTGGGCCGCCATGTACTTGCGGATGGTCTCGGCGCGCTTCGCGGTGAGCTCGTCGCGGCGGGCGCCCACCGTGTCGAGGCCGCCGGCGCCGTAGGCCGGGACGTCGCGGGCCACCTGGAGGTAGACCTTACCGTCCGGCTGCGGCCGCTTCTGGGCGATGGCGTCGAGCTTGGCCTGCCCGGCCGGGTTGAGCTTGTCCGTGCTCGTGTCGAAGTGCCAGTTCCACACCGTCGATTCCAGCACGTTGCCGTTGTTCACCTGGGCGGCGAACGGGACCAGCGTGTGGGCGCGAGCCTGGGCGTTGTAGCGCTCGGGGTAGCAGGGGTCGACGGCGTTGTAGTAGCGCGTCCAGCCCTCGGGCTGGTCGCTCTTGCCGGCGTGGCCGCCGGTGCCGTGGCACCCGGTGGCGGCCAGCCCGCCGACCATCAGAGCCGCCGCCGCCGTCCGCATGGATCGGGTCATCTCGTCTCCTCCTTGAGAACCCCGGTCGGGCGTCCTGCCCGGTTTCGGGGGCGATTGTCGGTCAGCCCGCCTTCAACAGGTTCCGCGAAATCTGGATCGCCGCCGGCCCGACCAGCACCACGAAGATGGCCGGGAAGATGAACAGCACGAGCGGGAAGATCAGCTGCACGGCCGTCTTCGCCGCCTTCTCCTCGGCCAGCTGCCGCCGCCGGGTCCGCATCGAATCCGACTGCACCCGGAGAGCCTGGGCGATACTCGACCCGAACCGGTCCGCCTGGATCAGGATCGCGGCCAGGCTCCGCACGTCGTCCACGCCCGTCCGGACGCCGAGGTCGTGCAGCACTTCCCGCCGCGGCCGGCCCATCTGCAGCTGCAGGTTGGCCAGCTGGAACTCCTCACAGAGAATCTTGGCGTGCCCCTTCATCTCCTCGGTCACCTTGCGGAGGGCGGCGTCGAGGCCGAGGCCGGACTCGACGCACACCACCAGCAGGTCCAGGGCGTCCGGCAGGGTCAGGAAGATCTCCTTCTGCCGCGTGGACACCATGTACCAGAGGGTCATCTGCGGGAGGTAGAACCCGAGCCCGCCGAGGAACACCGTCCATTCCATCGACCTCAGGGTGAAGCCGTCTTTGAGGAGGAAGAAGAAAAGGGCCGGGAGGAGGAAGGCGACTAGGCAAACTACGCGGAGGCCGAGGTATACGGAGGCCGCCTGCTCGCTCCGGAAGCCGGCGTTTGCAAGTTTTACCCGGAGCGTGTTCTTCTCCAGCTCGCTCTGCGACTCCATGGCGCCGCCGAGGTTGCTGAACATGTCCTTGAGCCCGGCGAACCGGTGGCGGCTCTCCGGCCCGGACACGTCGATGTCCAGCAGCGACTTGGGGCGCCCGATGCGCTCGAGCCGCTCCTCGGCCTGGCTGTTGCGGCTGGAGATCGCGGACAGCACCCAGAAGGTGCCGGCCACGATGGCCCCGAACACGAACACCGGGGCCAGCTCCTCGGCGGTGAAGAACGCGAACAGTTCCACGGGAGCCCCTCGGGGGAGCCGCCGGCGGTCAGCGGTCAGCTGGCAGCCGGCGGCCTGTCATGATGATGGTCGCGGTGCGGGCGATTGTCGTTCTCGGGCGGCCGGCCGACGGCGGCCCCGGCTACACCTTGATGTCCACGATCTTCTTGATGGCGAAGGCGCCGAGGATCATCAGCACGATGGCCCCGATCGACATCTTGACCCCGAGCTCGTCCTTCCACAGCAGCTCGATGTAGTCGGGCTTCATGAACATCATCATGAGGAACAGGCCGATCGGGAGGGCGATGAGCACGACGCCCGACAGCCGCCCTTCCGCGGTCAGCGCCTTCACCTGGCCGAGAATCTTGAACCGCTCGCGGATGACGTGGCCGATCCGGTCGAGGATCTCCGCCAGGTCGCCGCCGGTCTGCCGCTGGATCGCCACGCTGGTCACGAAGAACCGCAGGTCCAGGTTCGGGACGCGGTCGCACATGTTGTCCAGCGTCTCCTCCAGCGAGATGCCGAGGTTCTGCTCGTCGTAGACGCGGGCGAACTCCTTGCAGATCGGCGGCGGCATCTCCTCCGCGACCACGTGCATGCCGGCGGCGAGCGAGTGGCCGGCCCGGAGGGCGCGGGCCACGAGCTCCATCGCGTCGGGCAGCTGGCTGGCGAACTTCTTCAGCCGGTTGGCGCGGGTCATGTGCAGCCACACCCACGGCAGCACGAACATGATGACGCCGCCGATCGGCACCACGTACACGTTCGCCAGCCACAGGCTCAGCACCGCCCCGACCACGCCCAGCCCGATCGAGATGCCGAACAGGGCGCTCGGCTTGATGTTCACGTCGGCCTGCTCGAACACCTTGGTGAGGTTGAACGCCCCGGGCGTGATGCGGTCCAGGAACGTGCGCTTGTCCTGCTCCTGCAGCGCCTGCTTCAGGAGCATGTCGGCGGACGAGTCCTTGCGGACGTTGCGGCCGACGAGCACGTCGAGCCGCTCGGCGGCCCGCTCCTCGCCCCGGTTGCCGAACGCCAGGAAGATGAGCACGACGGTCGCAACGACCAGGCCGCCGATGAGCAGCGGGAGGATCGGCATCAGGGTGGACATCATCGCGGTGGTCCTGGTGCGGGGCGGATTCCCGTCCGCCGGAACTCTAGTTCGCGTCGATCACGGCTGTCGGCGGGGCGCGGCGATTTTTCTGCCCGAATCTCAGACACCTCGCGGCGGTGCGGGGCGGGCCCCGCGCCGCCGCGGGCGGCGGCTAGTCCCGCATCAGAATCCGCTCGGCGAACATGTTGCTCGGGAGCTTCACGCCCTTGGCTTCCAGCCGGTTGATGAACGACGGGCGGACGCCGGTCGCCTCGTACTGGCCGTACGCCCGGCTGTTCTGGTCGATGCCCAGCTGCCGGAACCGGAAGATCTCCTGCATGATGATCACGTCTTGTTCCATGTTCATCACCTCGGTGATGTGCGTGATCTTGCGCGGCCCGCCCTGCAACCGGTTGGCCTGGATGATGAGGTCGATGGCGGAACAGATCTGCTGCCGCATCGCCTTCACCGGCAGCTCGAACCCGCCCATCATGATCATGGTCTCGAGGCGGGTCAGCCCCTCGCGCGGGGTGTTGGCGTGGAGCGTCGCCAGCGACCCGCCGTGGCCGGTGTTCATGGCCTGGAGCATGTCCAGCGCCTCGGACCCGCGGACCTCACCGATGATGATCCGCTCCGGCCGCATACGCAGGGCGTTCCGCACGCAGTCGCGGGTGGTCACGGCGCCCTTGCCCTCGATGTTCGGCGGCCGCGTTTCCAGGCGCACGACGTGGTCCTGCTGCAGCTGGAGCTCGGCGGCGTCCTCGATCGTCACCACCCGCTCGTCGCCGGGGATGAAGCTGGACAGCGTGTTGAGCAGCGTCGTCTTGCCGCAACCCGTACCGCCGCTGATGAGGATGTTGAGCCGGGCCTTGATGCAGGCCTCCATCAGCATCGCCATCTCGGGCGTGAACGCCTTGTAGTTCAGCAGGTCTTCGAGCTTCAGCGGGTTGGCGCCGAAGCGGCGGATGCTCAGGCTCGCGCCGTCCAGCGCGATCGGCGGGATGACGGCGTTCACGCGCGAGCCGTCCGGCAGGCGGGCGTCCACCATCGGGCTCGTCTCGTCCACCCGCCGGCCGACCTTCGACACGATGCGGTCGATGATCTGCAGCAGGTGGTCGTTGTCGCGGAACTTCACGTCCGTCTTTTCGAGCTTGCCGCGCCGCTCCACGTAGATCTTGTGCGGGCCGTTCACCAGGATGTCGCTGATGCTCGGGTCCTTCAGCAGCACCTCGAGCGGCCCGAAGCCGAGCGTCTCGTCGAGGATCTCCTCGATGAGCTTCTCGCGCTCGATGCGGTTGAGGAGCGGGTTCTCGGTGTCGCACAGGTGCTCGATGACGCGGCGGATGTCGCGCCGCATGGCGTCGGACGACAGGTCCTTGACGCGCGTGAAGTCGAGCCGCTCGACGAGCTTGGAGTGGATCTGGCGCTTGAGCTCGTCGTAGTTCTTGCCGCCGTTCCCGCCGCCGGCGGTGCTCGGGCTGGTGAGGCGCGAGATGCCGCTGGCCCCGTTGGAGTTGTTGAGGCTGTTGAGCTTCGAGATGCCTTGTTGGAGCCGGCTCATCGGAACCCTAGTGGTCAGTGGTCAGTGCCCAGTGGTCAGACAGGACACCCGACCCGTGACTGCGTTACCCTGGTGTCGATCGCGTCGGCCGCCGGACTGACCACTGTCCGCTGGCCACTGTCCACTACTCAGCGCTTGCCGAAGAACCCCCACCCGCCCTTGCTGCCGCGGGCGTCGCCGGCCGACACCGGCTTGCCGAACAGCGCCTGCGCCAGCCCGGCCAGGCTCTGCTGCACCCGGCTCTTGGGGGCGTGCTTCACCAGCGGTTGGCCCGCCACGCGGGCGCCGATCACCGCCTTCGGGTCGTTCGGGATCTGCCAGAAGATCGGCTTGCCGATCACTTCCTCGGCCTTCTTGAGGCTGATCCCCTCCTCGACCGTGTCGGCGCCGAACCGGTTGATGACGACGCGAATCTTGTCGGCCAGCCCCTCCTCGCCGCCGAGGACGTGGACGAGCCGCACCACGTTCCGCAGGCTGCTCAGCTCCAGCTGGGCCGTCAGCAGGATCACGTCCGCCATCCGCAGGCCGATGAGGTCGGTCGGCAGCAGGCTCTTGGACAGGTCGAGCACCAGGTGTGTGTAGCTGATCTTCAGCAGGTTCAGCACGCGGGCGACGTGGTCCTCGTGGACCAGGCCCACCTCGGCGATTTCGAGCGGGTGCCGCAGGATCGACAGGCCGCTGGCGTCGTGCTTGGCCATCGCCCGGCGGAGGAAGTTCATGTCCAGCCGCTCGATGTTCCGCGCCAGGTCGGCGATCGAGATGTTCTCGAAGCCGTTCACCTCCAGCGCGATGTCGGCGTCGCCGAGCGTCAGGTCGAGGTCGATGAGGGCGGCGGCGCTGGCCGGGTCGGCGGCGAGCGTGGCGCCGAGGTTCACCGCCAGGGTCGTCGTGCCGACGCCGCCGCGGGAGCCGAGGACGGCGACGATGCTGCTGGCGCCGCTCTGCCGGCCGGACGGCCCGAGCGACTGCTCGGCCGTGCTGCCGCCGGCCTCGCCGAGCGCCCGCCGCAGCGCGGCGAGCATGTCTTCCAGGGTCACCGGGTGGGTGAGGAAGTACTTGGCCCCCTTCTGGAGGCTCATCAGTAGCGCCTGGTGGTCGTGGCTGATGGTGAGGATGGGCAGCTTCGGGTTCTCGGCCGAGATCTGGCCGATCATGTTGAGCGCTTTGATCTTGTCGGCGTCGAGCGCGACGATGGCCAGGTCCGGGGTGTTGGTCTGGACCACGTCGAAGAAGTACTCGTAGCGGGCGCACTCCGCCTCGAGCCAGACGAAATCGACGCCCAGCAGCAGCGTGCGGAGCGACTCGCGGGTGGACTCGTTCGGGTCGACGATCGCCACGCGTTGCATGAGACCACCGGAATCAGGGGTGCGAGTCTGGCGGGCGAGCCGGGGGCGTCAGCCCCCGGCGGGTTGTTGTCTCTTCGCGGCAGAACCGGGGGCCGACGCCCCCGGCTCGCCTCCGGTTCACGTCACGGGCCGGTCGGGGCCGCGGGGAGGACCGCGGGTTCCGTCGGCGTCGGCTCCACCGGCGAGCCGGGCACCGGCCGCAGGCTGCCGGGCTCGTCCACCGGCACCACCGGCGGCAGCGTCGGCGTGATCGGCGCCACCCCGGGCTGCTCGTTGCTCGGGGCCGACACCGGGGTCACCGGGGTGACCGGGGTCACCGCGGCCGGCTGCACCGGGATGGTCACCGTGACCGGGGCCGCCTGCGGGGCGGTCACCGGGGTCGGCCGCACCATCTGGGCCGCGTGGCCGTGGGCCGCGGGCGTTCCGCAGTTCCCCGTCGCACAGCCGCCGGGCAGCATCGTGCCGTTCGGACCGTAGCACACGTTCCCGACGCACGGGTAAACACCGGCCGGGTCGCACTTCCACGCCGCGTTGTAGCAGCGGCCGTTCCACACCTTCCGTTGGCCGCGGGGGGCCTCCAGAATGTTTTCCAAGAATAGTTCATAATCGTCGGGGCTGCGCGTCTCGCGGCCCGGCAGGCGGCGCGGCACCTGGTTGCAGTCCAGCGGGTGGACCAGCCGCGGCGTCACCAGGATCACGAGCTCACTCTCGCGCTCCTCGTACCGGATGCTGCTGAACAGGGTGCCGGCGTACGGCAGGTCGCCGAGGACCGGCACCTTGTTGGCCGTGGCCTGCACGCTGTTCTGGATCAGCCCGCCGATGGCGAACGTCTGGCCGCTCTCCAGCTCGACGGCCACCTCGACCGAGTTCTGGTTGAACCCGGGCGTCGCCCCGAAGGTGGTCTGGATGCCCAGGCCCTGGTTCACGGTGCGGGTCTTGGGGTGAACCTCCAGCCAGATCTTGCCGTTGCCCATGACGATCGGCACCACGTCCAGCGTGGTCCCGATGTCCTCGAGCTGCACGCCGGGGCCGTTGATGCCGCTGGCCGGCCCGAGGATGGCCTGCTGGCCGCCGGCCTGGAACTTGGCCGGGCGGCCGCTCTGCGTCACGACGCGCGGCTCGGCCAGGAACTTCGCCATCCCCTCGGTCCGCAGCGCCTGGAGGGCGCTGAAGAAGCCGGCCGGGGCGATGCCCAGCTGCAGGTTGGCGTTCGGGCTGTAGGTCACGGTGCCGCTGCCGAACCCGGTCGGCGGCGTCAGCAGGCCGCTGACCAGGCTGCTGAACGTCACGCTCTTGCCGCTGACGGCGAAGTCGAACCCGCGGCTGCGGATCTCGCTCCGGTCCACGGTGGCGATGACCACGTCGATCTGCACCTGCTGAACGCCGCCGATCTGCAGCATGTTGATGACGTTACCCGGGGTGCCGCCGACCTGGCTGACGGCCAGCCGGTAGATCGTGTCGGCCTCCTGCGGGGTGGTCACGTACCCGCTCAGGATGAGCGTGTTGCCGAGGCCCGGCGTCACCTCGACGTTGGCCGTCGGGGCGGTGCGGGTGATGATCGTCTTGAGGAGCTCGAAGTCCGGCTGCACGACCACGTCGTAGGTCTGACGCGGCCGGTCCTTGAACAGCAGGGTGATCTGCGCCAGGCCGGGGGCGCGGCCGGTGAGCAGCAGCACCTTCGGGTTGTTCGGGTCGGTGCGGACCTGGACGAAGTCCTCGCGGCTGACCAGGATGTCGGCCGGGATGTCCGGGAGCTTGTTGTCGAACCGGACGAACCCGCCCACCGGGATGATGAGGGCGTTCGTGCGCGGGTCGATCTTGACGTTGGCGACGCCGGTGTCGCGGTCCGGCGGGGGGGTCTTGGGATCGACCTTGGTGTCCTGGGCGGCCGCGGCGGGGAGCGCCGGGAGGCCGGGGGGCTGGCCCTGGACGAGCCCGGCAATGCCGGCCGTCAGCACCAGTCCCAACAGGATCGGCCGTCGGTGGGTAGCGGTCGGGTGCATCCGTTCACCTCTCCTCGCGTAGGGGGCGGGGCGGCCCGCCCCGCGTTCCGGTCCGGTTCCCTCTCACCCGGGCCTGGGTGGGAGGAGGCGTTCCCCGGGCGGTCCCGGGGTGGCGGCCGTGGATCGGTCCGCCGGGGCGACCCACCCCCCCGGCCGGCGTCGTGCCGACCGGGCTGGCAGGTTTGGTTCGTTGGGGGCCGAGGGGCTGCGTGAGCTCCCCCGGTCCTTCGGTCCAGGTCTCAGTCCACCCGCTGCTCGGGGGCGGGGGTGGGCGTCGGCTTCGGGGTCGGGGCGGCGTCCGGGGTCGGGGCGGCGGGCTCGGCCGTCGCCGGGCCGCGCACCTCACCGACCAACCGCCACCGGCCCGGCGCCCACTCCTCGTAGCGGAACGTCTTGCTGCCCGTCCCGGTGTGCACGGTCACGTCGCGGGTCGGCCGCACCGGCTCCGGCGCCTTCGTCACCGGCGGCGGGGGCGGGTCGAGCTTCGGCAGCGGGTCGCCGACCAGGCCCGGCGTCACCCACTGGCCCTTGCCCAGGCCGCTGCGGAGCGTCTTGCCGGCCACCGTGCTCAGGTCGGTGACGGCGTCGCCGGCCACGTCCTTCGGCAGTTCGCGGGTGCCGAACACCGTCTCGTCGGCGATCAGGTCGGCCGTCAGCTCGGTGCCGCCCTTGATGTCCACCAGCGCGTACGGCACGCGGACGGTCTCCGGCTTCGGCGTCGGCGTCGGGGCCACCTCGGGGGCCGGGGCCGGCGCCGGCGTCTCGGTCTTGGTCAGCGTCACCGCGTCGGTCTTGCGCCCGCCCTCGCCGGCCAGGGCCACGCCGGCCGGGTTCTTGTCGTCCTGGAGCAGCGTGATGACCTCGTCGATGTTGAAGCTCTTGTCGTTGTCGGTCACCTCGTCCGGGTTGCGGAGGAGGAGGCTCATCTGGCACCCGCGGCCCTTCGCCAGCTCCAGCACCAGCCCCTGCTTGCGGTCGGCGGCGAACGACACGGTGTTGACCGCCGCGGCATGCGTGTTCGGGTCGATGGTGGTCTGCCCGTTGACGGCGAGGATCAGCATGTTGGTCAGGATCGGCATGGCCGTCAGCTTGTTGTTCAGGGACACGAACGCCAGCACGTCCACCTTGGCGCCCGGCTGGGCCAGCCCGGCGGCGGCGCGGGCGGTGTCCAGCTGGAGGGTCAGCAGCTGCTTGCCCGGGGGCAGGCGGATGCCGCCCTTCATCAGGTCCTTGCGGCTGATCGTCTCCTCGGCCCGGATGGGCCGCGACAGCCGGCGGTCCACCGCCTCTTCCGGCGATTCGATGATGTCGGTCGGCACGGCGTCCTTGGAGACCTTCTTGGTCTTGAAGTACTTCTGCAGGTCGTCCTTCCCGATCCCCACGCCCACGGGGATGTCGGCGGCGGCGACGACGACGTCGACCGTCTCGACCTGCGGCTTGGCGTTCATCTGGCTGGTCAGGAACGCGGCCACGAGCCCGCACCCGACCGCCACCACCATCAGGATCAGGTTCTTCTGCTTCATGGGTGCCACCCCTCGGAGACAATCAGGACCCGCGGCGGGCCGCCCGGTCGTCTCACGCGAGGGGTGAGACGAGCGCGGGCGGGCTATCCCGTCCGTGTTCGTCGGCCCCGCACCGCGGCCGGTCGCCCGGGCTGGGTCGCCGTTCCGGGTCGTGCCCGGGGTGGCGGCTCCCTCAACCCTAGCGGATGTTCCCGGCCTTCGCGTCGTGCGGGGTTTGCTTCCCCGCCCTCAGAATCGTCCGGGCGGGTGCGGTTTCTTCAGTTATTGCAGTCGAGCCGGCCGTAGCGCCTTTGCCCAGGTTAACGCTGGTGCGAGTCACACCGGTTCCGTGGGGCCGGCGTCAGCCGCCGAGCGGCAGCACCCACGCCAGGTACAGCAGGAACCCGACGCACAGCGGGATGCCGTACGGCAGCTTGTCCCAAATCTTGCGGCGCTCCTGGGCGCGGTCCGACGCCACGCCGGGGCTGCCGCTGGCGATCAGCTGCAGGTCGGTGAAGATCTCGCGGACCATGTGGACGTTGGCCCCCCACTTCCGCCGCATCAGGATCATGACGAGCCCGAACGCCCCGCCGGCGATGGCGCCGAACGCGAACGCCCAGAACACGACGCCCGCGGTGTGGAGGTGCGTCAGGTCGGCCGGGCCGGTCGGGCCGGTGGCGCCGAAGTAGGCGCCGACCCACGCCCCGAAGCCCATCTGCATCTTCACGTCGCCCGCGCCCACGCCGCCGATCAGCAGGATCGGCAGCAGCAGGCCGAGGCCGATGGCCGTGCCGAGCAGCGCCATCGTGAACCCGCCGGTGCCGGAATCGACCGGCACGTTCAGGTCGTGGAGGAGGCCGAGCATCCAGCCGCTGAGCACCAGCGGCATGGTGACCCAGTTCGGCACCTTGAGCGCCCAGCCGTCGATGAACGCGGCGAGGATCATCCCGGCGCAGATGACGGCGAGCGGGCCGTAGTTGGTGGTGGTCGGGAAGGCCAGCGCCCAGAGCTGGTGGGCGGCGGCGCCGGCGGCGACCCACACGAGGGCCAGGGCCGGCATCCGGGCCAGGTGCAGCACGAACTCGCGGTCGATGCCGAGCGAGTCGTCGTGGGCGGCCGGGGCGGCGGTCGGGGCCGGCGGGGTCAGCAGCTCAGGCATGGGGGTCTCGGGTGGCGGGCGATTCGGGGGGGCGCCGCACGCGCCGCGGGCCGGGCCGAAAACCGGTCCGGCCCGCGGTGGTCGCGCTCGGGGGACCGGGCACTCAGCTGCCGCTGGTCGGCTTGATGGCCGAGCCGACGAAGCTGAACGTGCTGTTGGCGTTGCTGCCGAGCGTGGTCACGGCGGCGATGCAGACGACGATGATGAGGGCCAGCATCACGGCGTACTCGACCGCGGTCGGGCCGTCTTCCTTCTTGAGGAACGAGACGAGGCTCTTGGTGATGTTCTTCATGGTCCGGTCTCCCTGTGTGGTGGTCGGTCGTGGTCTGGGGTCGGCGTCCGCCGCGGGTTCCCCGGCCCGCGGCGGCCGTCCCGCCGGCTACGAGCCGGCGGGCTTGGTCGAGTCTTGCAGCTTCGGATTCGCGTACGTCGAGTTCGTCGTGCTCCCGATCCCGCTGACCGAGATGATCACCGCGACGATCAGGGCTAGTACGACCGCGTACTCGACAGCCGTGGGGCCGTCTTCCTTCCTGAGGAAGTCGACCGCGGCCTGAGTCATTCGGCCGAGCATGGCTCCTCTCCGGTGTTCGCTGGAGGCGAGGTCGCCGCCGGCGGCGTGGCTCCCGACCGCCCCGCCCCCGCACGGCAGGCGGGATGGGGTGGTCCGGGCGGCGAGCCGCTCCGGCCGGGCCGGCGATCGACTCACGCCCGAACCGTAGAGCACTCGCCGAACGAGTCAAATTTGCGGTTCGGGGAATTCCGCGGACTGTGCCGGCCGGGCCGGTGGTATCGGCGGGCGCGAACGGGCGGGACGTGTGCTACGGGCTCAACCGGTCCAGCAGCGCGTGGAGTCGCGGCGCCGCCGCCGGCGGGCCGCCGCGGGCCACCCACGCCGCCGCGGCGCAGGCCACGCCGGTGTCGGCGAGCAGCCGCGCGAAGGCGTCGGGCTCGTCGCACCGCCCGCCGGCCGCGCGGTAGGCGGCGAGGCCGTCGCCGAGCCGCGACGGCCCGGGAAACCCGCCGAACAGGCGGGCCAGATCGACGGCGACGTGGTCGGGCTGGACGGCGCCGAAGTCGACGAGCCCGACGACCGCACTCCCCGAGAAGCGAACGTGTTCCGGCCACACGTCCACGAGGCACGGCTGGAGCGGAACCGGCCGCGCCGCCCACGGTTGCAGCGCGGCCCGCGCCGCGGCCAGGAACGGCGGGAGCGTTCGCAGCGCGCGCCGCACCGCGTCACCGAACGGCCCGGCGGGGACGGGCCGGTTGGCGTCCCAGTTGGCGATGACGCCCAACCGGCGGAGGACCGCGGGCGCCGGGCCGGTGTCGGTCGTGCGCCACGCCGCGTGGACCGCCGCCAGCGCCGCCGCCGCCGAACTCACGCGCGCCGCCGACGGCTCGCCCCGCTCCGGTTCGCCGTCGGCCCACGAGCTCAAGTCCCAGGCGCGGCCGGCGGCGACGACGACGGTATTGCCGTCGGGCGTGGCGTGAATCCGTGGGACGTATGGCAGGTGTGTCAGGAGTGCGACGCGGGCGTGAATCGCGGCGAGGCGCGGCGGCGGAAAATCGGCCGGCCACGCCTTCAGCGCGAGGCGTGGCGTGCCGCCCGGCTCGGCGCCGCGCCAGACGCCGGCGCCGCTGAACCCGCCGCCGACGGGGGCCCACGTCAGCCCCGCGGCGCGGGCGCCGTACCGGGCGACGACGGGGAGCGGGTTGGGGGGCACGTCCGTATCACCCCTCGTCCAGCCCCGCGGCGCCGGCCGTCGCCGGGTCGTAGGGCGTGAGCCACTGCAGCACCTCGATC
This sequence comes from Gemmataceae bacterium, assembly GCA_046350095.1. Classification (GTDB taxonomy): domain Bacteria; phylum Planctomycetota; class Planctomycetia; order Gemmatales; family Gemmataceae; genus Urbifossiella. The sequence continues at coordinate 1,364,625 of JAXMBA010000002.1, read as the reverse complement.
CGGTTCCCGTCCGGGTCCGACACGAAGAACCGATCGGCCCCCGGGATCAGGGTCGTCTCGCGCGTCGGCACGCCGAGGCCGGCCAGGTGCGCCCGCGCCGCCGCGGCGTCGGTCACGCGCAGGCAGAAGTGCCGCGGGCTCTCCGTGTCCGGGGCGTCCCGCTTCAGCAGGTGGAGCGTGTGGCCGCCGCCGAGGTCGAACCACAGGGCCACGAAGTCGAACGTGCGCGGCTTCGGGATCTCCGTCAGCCCCAGCACGCCGGCGTAGAAGCGGCGGCTCCGCGGCACGTCGGTGACGAGCACCGAGACGTGGTCGAGGTGGGTCACGGTCAGGCCCGGCATGGCGTTCCCTCCGGGGGGTGTCGGGAATGTCGTCGGCGTCCCGGGCCCGAGCCGCGGATGCCGCCGGAGTATGATTCCGATTTTGTAGCCGCGCCTCGCCGGTCGGTGAGCTCGACTTCGACCCGGTAGACGTGCCCGGAGTACCGCCGCCCCGCGCCCGCCCGCCCCGGTACGAAGTCCGGGACGGGTCGTGCCTCAGTGGTGCGACGGCCACCGCACCGCCGGGAGCGACTCCACGGCCGGCCGCGCCAGCAGGAATCCCTGCACGTACCGAACGCCGAGGTCGCGCAGCGCCGCCAGCTCGCCGGCCGTCTCGATCCCCTCGGCGATGACGCCGATGCCCAGGTCGGCGCACGCCGCGAGCACCCCGTGGACGATGGCCCGCCGCGGCCGGCTGGCGTCGATGCCGCGGCACAGCCCCATGTCCAGCTTGATCAGGTCCGGCTGGAGGTCGGCCAGCAAGTTCAGGCCCGAGTGGCCGGCGCCGAAGTCGTCGATGGCGATCCGCAGCCCCTGCCGCTGGCACTCGCGGACCGTCTCGGCCACGACCGGCAAGTCGGCCACCTCCTCGCCCTCGGTCAGCTCGAAGATGATGCGGTCGGGCGGCACGGCGTAGTGCCGGGCCGCCTGCAGGGTCGCCCGCAGGCACGTCTCGGTGTGGTACAGGGCGTTCGGCAGGAAGTTGATGCTGAGCCCGGAGGGCGGCCCCAGCCGGGTGGCCAGGGCCAGCGCCTTGGTGCGGCAGCGCTGGTCGAAGTGGTAGCGGGCGGACTCGGCAACCAGGTCGAACACCGCCGCGGCGCCCTCCCCGCCGGGGCCGCGGACGAGCGCCTCGTAGGCGAACACGGTTCGGGCTTCCAGGTCGGCGATCGGCTGGAAGGCCATCGTAAAGTCGATGCCGTGGCCGGGCCGCGCCGCGGCCGGGGGGAGTGCGTCTCGGACCGCGGTCATGGCGGGTGCCCGCGAGGGGGTCGGGGGGGCGAACCGCAGGGCGACGTGTTCCCCAGACTGTATCGGTCCGCCCCCGCGGCCGCTACCGGGGGGCGGCCGGAAATGTGCGGATTTGGCCGAGGCGGGAGGGATTTTCAGGTCGGGGAGGAAGTCGCGGCCGGCGGCGCCTTCGGCTCCCAGAGTTCGACCTTGTTGCCGTCGGGGTCGAGCACCCAGGCGAAGCGGCCGTTGAAGTCCGAATCCGGCCCCTTCAGCACCTCGACGCCGCCGGCGCGGAGCTGTGCGAGGATGCCGTCGAGGTCGTCGACGCGGTAGTTGATCATGAACGGGGCGGCGCTGGGGGCGAACCACTGCGTGTCGGGCGCGGCGACGTGCCAGACGGTGGCGCCCTTGTCGTCGGCGGTGTCGTTCGGCCAGCGGAGGACGGCGCCGCCCCACGGTTCGAGCGTGAGGCCGAGGTACGTCTGGTACCACGCGGCGAGCGCCTTGTGGTCGCCGGTGCTCTTGAAGAACACGCCGCCGATGCCGGTGACCCGCGCCATGACGAACCTCACGGTCTGGCGACTTCCCAGCCGCCGGGGGGAAGGCTACCCGACCCTCGGGGTGCTGTCAAACCGCCGCCAGCCCGCGGGCGCCGGCGCGTTCCAGCGTGCGGTACGCGGCCCGCAGCCGCCGAATGCCCTCGCGCACGCCGGCCGCGTCCGCCACGCCGAAGCTCAGCCGGCACTCGTTCCGCGGCAGCTCGCCCGCCTCGCCCGGGACGTGGCCGAACTCGCCCGGCACGTACAGCACGCCCGCCTCCAGCGCCGCCGGCACCAGCGGGCCGGCCGGCCCCGCGTCCACGCCCGGCGGCAGCGTCAGCCACACGTACAGGCCGCCGCCCGGCACCGTCCACGACGCCCCCGGCACGTCGCCGAACTCCGCGTCCAGCGCGGCCAGCATCGCGTCCCGCTTCGCCCGGTACACCTCGCGCAGTTGCTCCACGTGCCGGTCGAACGCGCCCGTCGCCAGCAGCCGGTCCACCACGTGCTGCGCCAGGTTCGCCGAGCCGAAGTCGTGGTTCCCCTTCAGGTGCAGGATCGGCGCGACGAGGTCCGACGGCAGCAGGGCGTAGCCGAGCTTCAGGCCCGGCGACAGCGGCTTCGAGAACGTGCTGGCGTAGGCCACGAACTCGTTCGTGGGGTCGAACCGCTTCACGCTCGGCAGGTCGGGGCCGGTGTAGCGCAGCTCGCGGTACGCCGCGTCCTCCAGGATCAGGATGCGGTGCGCGGTGCTGTACTTCTTCACCACCTCGACCAGCTTCGGTCGGCGGTCGGCGGCGAGCGTCAGCCCGGTGGGGTTCTGGAAGTAATCGACCGTGTACACGAGCTTGACGCGGCCGAGCTCGCCGCGGCGCTTCAGGTCGGCGAGCGTGGCGTCGAGCGCGGCGACGTCCAGGCCGCCGTCGTCCATCGGCACGGGGACGACGCGCACGCCGTGGCTCTGCAACACGCCGTGGTACACGAAGTACGACGGCGCCTCGGCCAGCACGATGTCGCCCGGGTCGAACAGCGCCTCGCCGAGGAGGTACAGCAGTTGCTGCGAGCCGGTGGTGAGGACCACGTCGTCGGGTGACAGGCCGATGTCACCGGGCGCGACGCCGTCGGCGGCGCAGACGTGGTTCAGGACCCGCTCGCGGAGCGACGGCAGCCCCTGGGTGGAGCCGTACTGCAGCGCGGCGCGGCCGGCGGCGGGGTCGGCCATGATGGCGGCGACGGCGGCGGCCACGTCGGCGGTCGGCAGCGACCCCTCGTCCACGAGCCCGGCGGCGAGCGAGATGAGGCCGGGCGTCTCGAGCGCCTTCTGGATGAAGAAGGTGATGGGCGAGTCGGTGGTCCGGCCGGAGCGGTCGGACAGCGGCAGCGGCGGCATGGCGGGTTCCTTCGCGTGAAACGAAAACGGCCCCGGAGGGTGACTCCGGGGCCGACGGTGGTTCGGGTGCGAACGCGGGTCGGGGCCGGAGTCAGCTCGGGGCTGCGGCAGCGACTGCGACGACGACGGCGATAACCGCAAGGGCGGTCGGCGCGGGCCGGTGGTGGCGAGGCGTCGTCATGGTGGGGAAGTCTATCCCGCGCCGCGGCGCGCGGCAAGCGGGGGCACCCTTCACCGCCCGCCGGCGCGGACGCGGCCGAGGAGCTGGCGCGCCCGCTCGCGGTACTGCTCCGGCAGGCCGTCCACCGACTCCGCCGACACCGTCCGGCCGTTCTCCGTCACCTCGATCTTCGTCGGCGACAGGCCAGCGGCGCCGACCGTGCCCACGATGTTGAAGCGCACGCCGTTCTCCTCGCCGGTCACCGTCGCCTCGCCGTCGCGCACCTCGACCGTCACGCCGCTGGAGCGCGCCCCGCCCCGCGGCTGGTCGCGGACGGCGTCCACCAGCGGGCGGCCGTCGGGGCCGACGATCGGGGCCAGCTCGCGGAACAGCTTGTCGCGGTCGGCCATCAGGCCGCCGTCGGACGCTGGGAGCAGCACGCCGCGGACCGCCACCCGCTTGCCGTCGCGCATCACGGCCAGCTCGTGCGGCGCGCCGGCCTTCGCCCGCTGCACCTGGGCCACGAACGCGCTCGGGTCGTCGGTCACGGGCTGGCCGGCGAACTCGACGATCACGTCGTTGGCCTTCACGCCGGCCTTCGCGGCGGGGGTGTTCGGCAGCACCTCGGCGGCCATCACGCCGCGGCCGGCGGGGACGTTGAGGTCTTCGGCCACGCCGGGGGCCAGCCGCTCGACGCGGACGCCGAGGCGGCCGTTGCCGCCGCGGGCGCCGGGCACCGGCGGGAAGGCCAGCTCGAACAGTTGGGGCGGGAGCTGCGGGCCGCCGCGGCCGTCGTTCAGCGCCTGCCGCATCAGCTCGGTCGCCTCCCGGCGCAGCGCCTCGGCGCGCTGGGGGTTGTTCGGGTCTTCGGCCATCAGCTGCGCCGCCTTGAGGAGCAGCGCCTGCCCGCGCAGGACGGCGTCCAGGTCGGGGTCGCCGACGCCGCGGCGCGGGAAGTCGGGCCGCGGCACCGCCGGCATCGGGCGCGCCTCGCCGTCGCGGCGGACCGGCGGCGCCAGGCGCGGCACGTCGGGCCGCTGGTCCGCCCGCGGGGGCACGGGGGCGTCGCCCTCGCGCGGGCGGACCCACGCCTTGCCGGCGAGCGCCTTCTCCAGCGCGTCGAGCTTGGCCCGCACGTCGTCCACGTTCTCGCCCTTCTTGGCCGCGGCCTCGACCGCCTCGCGCAGCGCCGCCAGTTCCGGCGGCGGGCCGACGCGGACCTCCTTGGGGTCGACCCGCGGCGGCGGGTCGTCGGCCTTCTTGGCGTCGTCCTGGCGGGCGAGCGCGGCGCCGCTCAGCGTCAGCAGCGCGACTGCGGCGGCCGCGGGGCGGAACAGGCGGAACATCGGATGGCCTCCTGGGGTTCGACCGTCACCCATGATTGCCCGGCCGGGGAGGAGCGCTCGCCCGGCCAGTTGTGGCTATTATCCGCTGGGCGGGCAAGGGGTGCAACCGCGCCGCGGCGCGCGTTACGTTGCCGGTACGCGGGCCGAGGCTCAAGCCGGGGGCATTGTGTGTACGGCACCCCCTGGGGGGGTCGCGGCACGAATTGAGTCCATGCCACAAATGAGTATTGGATCGACACGCGGGCCGTCTTCGGACGTAACTCCAGGCCGTATCGGGCCATCCGGCGTTCGCCCCGGGCCAAGTACGCTCCCCGGTTACGGCACCGCCGGCGTCCGCGGGTTGCGGAGGTAGTACAGGCGGCCGTCCTCGGCGCCGATCACCAGGTCCGGCACGCCGTTGCCGTCGAAGTCCACCGCCGCGGGGTGGGTGTCGTGCCCCTCGATGTTCCGCTCCGCCACGTCGCCCTTGTCCTCGAACAACCACCGGCCCGGTTCGGCCCGCACCTGGCGGTACAGCCGGGCGTTCGCGCCGTTCGCCAGCACGTCGAGCTTGCCGTCGCCGTCCCAATCGACGACGCACAGCTTGCGCCGGCCGCTGCGGCCCGCGGTGCCGGTCGTCAGCCGCAGCGGTTCGCCGGCGGCGTCGCACAGCGCCCGCACCGGCGGCAGCAGCACCAGCCGACCGTCGCGGCGCGCCCGCTCGAAGAACGTCAGATAGCCCTCGTGGTCGAGCATCAGCAGATCGACGAGGCCGTCGCGGTTCCAGTCCACGGCCACGGGCGTGGTGCGCCACTGCGTGAGGAGCTCGTCGCCGCGCGGGCGGAGCCAGCCCCACGCCAGCGTCGGCTGCGGCGCCCGCCACGCCACCTCGATCGGCTCCGCGGCGGCGAGCTTCGGCGCGCGGCGGGTGCCGACGTTGCGGTACCACACGACGCGACCCCAGATCGAATTCACGACCAGGTCGGGGAGCCCGTCGCCGTCCCAGTCGGCGGCGGTGAGCGTGGTGTAGCCCCACTTCGCCTCGCACGGCCCCTGGATGGAGCCGTTCGGCCCCGCCTGGATGCGCACGACCTGGCCCGCGGCTTCGAGCCGGCGCGGGGCCGCCCAGCGCGGCCGCTCCACCCCGGGGCCGCTCAGGTTCTCCACGAATTCGAGGTAGCCCGCGGTGTTGCCGACGATCAGGTCGGTGTCGCCGTCGCCGTCCCAGTCCACCGCCGCGGGCGCGGCGAGGGCGCCGACCTTCACCTCGTCGGCCTCCTGGCGGAAGTAGCGCGGTGGCAGGAACACCGGCAGGCCGTCGGCCACGCGGCCGGTGTTCTCGACCCACGCGACGCGGCCGTCCTCGTCGCCGACGATCAGGTCGGTGTCGCCGTCGCCGTCCCAGTCGATGGCGGTGGGCGTGATCATTTGCAGGTCCATCGTGAGCGGCGCGCCGGCGGGCGTCTTGAGGCGGCGCCCCGGGGCGTAGCGCGGCTCGCGGCGGGTGCCGATGTTCTCGAAGTACGTGAACCCGTCGAGGAACTCGCCGCACAGCAGGTCGAGGTCGCCGTCGCCGTCGAAGTCGGCGAGGTTGGGGCACGGCCAGCCGAACGTCTCGACGGGTCGGTCGCCGGCCATGAGCTTCACCGGCTCGGCGTACACCGGCGCGGCCGTGGTGCCGGTGTTGCGGCGGACGTAGACGAAGCCGCGGAGCGGGCCGCGCGTCCACTTCCCGGTGGTGTCGTAGGCGTTGTCCCAGCCGTAGTCGGTCCAGTCGTCGGAGCCGATCAGCAGGTCGAGGGCGCCGTCGCCGTCGTGGTCGGCGTAGCGCCAGAAGTTGCCGCGGACCTTGTTCGGGTGCGGGTTCGCCGCCGCCGGCAGCTTCACGCCGTTGTCGAGGCCGGTCGTCTTGAAGTCGGGGTACTCGACGCCCGGCGACAGCACGCGGGCCGCGCCGCCGACGTGGCTGACGCAGACGTTCTGCAAGCCCTTGCTGACGCGCCTGCCGGCCTTGAACACGGGGAAGGTGCCGCCCGGGTTCTCGAACACGTAGACGCCGTTGGACGGCTTGTCGGGGCAGTTCACGACGAGGTCGAGGTCGCCGTCGCCGTCGAAGTCCATCGGCAGCGGCCAGGCCCAGAGGCCGACGCCGAGATCGGTGACGAGGCCGGGGTGGTTGTACGTCAGGCGGTCGAGTTGCTGGGCGCCGGCGGCGGGGGCGGCGGCCAGGAGCGCGAGCGCGGCGAGGGTGAGGAGGCGCATGCGGGCATCATCGCCGACCACGGGCGGGGGTGCAACCGTGGCCGGGCGCGGTTTCAGGCCGAAGGCCGGGGAGCCCTCAGCCCAGGGCAAGGGAGCGTCAGCGACCGCCGCCCTGGGTCCGCGCCGCAAACCACCCCGCAGGCTGAAGGCCTGCGAGCCGGCTCGCAGGCCTTCAGCCTGCACGGCCATTCGCACCCCGTACCCAGGGCGGCGGTGCTGCGCACCTTGCCCTGGGCTGAGGGCTGTCACCCCTTCGGGGTGAAGACATCGGACCGGTGGCCGGGCGCGGGCGAATCCGTACCCGTGACGCCATGCGTCGCCCCCGTCTCTTGCTGGCGCTCGCGCTCGGCGCGTACCTCCTCACCGGGCTCGCCCAGGTGCGGCCGGAGGAGCGCGCGGTCGTCCGCCGCTTCGGCCAGGTCGTCGCCCGCCCGCACCCGGGCCTGTGGGTCGGTCTGCCGTGGGGCATCGACCGCGTGGACCGCGTGCCCGTCCGCACGGCGCGGCAGGTGAAGGCCGGGGCCACCGCCGAGGCACCCGACGCCGGGCAGTTCCTCACCGGCGACCAGAACCTCGTCAACGTCAGCCTCGTCGTCGACTACGCCATCAGCGAGACGGACCAGGACCTGGACGACTACGTGATCCACCAGGACCGCGTGGACACGGAGCTGGCCCGCGAGGCCGAAGCCGCGGCGGCCGAGTGGGCGGCCGGCCGCGGCGTGGACGAGGCGCTGCTGACCGGTAGCGCGGAGCTGCCCGCGTGGGTGATGGCGCGGCTGCCGGGGCGGGTGGAGCGGCTCCGGCGCGGCGTGCGGGTGCAGCGCGTCAGCGTGGCCGGGCTGGCGCCGCCGGACGAGGTGCGCGTGGACTTCGAGCGCGTCACGCAGGCCCAGACCGGCATCCGCACGAGGGAGTTCCAGGCGCGGCAGGAGGCCGAGCAGCGGCGGCGCCAGGCCGACGCGCTGAAGTACAAGTTCGAGCAGGAAGCGATCGTGTTCCGCGACGGCCAGCTGCGCCAGGCCCGCGCCGACGCCGACGAGTTTCTCGTGCAGCTGGCGGCGTTCCGCACGCTGAAGGCGACCGACCCCGACGCGCTGTCCGTGATCTGGTGGGCGGAGATGACGAAGGCGCTGGCCGGCGTCCGCGCCCGCGGCGGCCGCGTCGAGCCGCTCGACGCCCACCTCGGCAAGGACGGCCTCGACCTGACGCAGTTCCTCACCCCGCGCAAGCGGTGACGCGGGCGGCACGACCCCGGACCCCGGGCTTTTCGCTTGCCGGCGCCGCCGCCGCGTGGTCCGATACGGTCATGCGCCACGCATTCGCCGCCGTCGCCGCCTGCTGCCTCGTGTGCGCGGCCGGCTCGCACGCCGCCGACCCCTACCCGTTCGGCTTCCCGAAGGAAGACGCCCGCGGCGGCGTCGGGGCGTTCCGCATCTGGCACGCCGACGGCAAGTGGCACCTCCGCAGCAGCACCGAGAACAGCACCGGCAAGAAGGAGGTGCTCATGGTCTTCAGCGGCACCGTCCGCTGCGACGGCAAGCTGACCGTCGAGCCCGCCAAACTGGAGGCCGTCGGTCGGGTCGCCGACACACTCAAGGCCACGGCCGACGGCAAGGGCTTCGACTTCGAGTTCAAGACCTACGGCGGCACCGACGAGGCCGTTTTCCAGCCCGCCGCCACGGCCAGGACGCTCACCTTCAAGCTGAAGATCGACGGCCTCCCGGCCCCGCCGTTCCGCGTGCTCGTCGGCGAGAAGAGCGACCACCCGGACAAGAGCGACTTCAAGCTCCCCGCCCACCCCAAGAAGTAGCCCGGTGCCGCCGTGACCCGATCCCTCCTGGCGCTCCTCGCGCTCGCCGCCCCGGCCCGCGCGCTGGAGCCGGTCCCCGACCGCCTCGTCGTCCTCACCTTCGACGACGCCAGCAAGTCGCACTTCACCGTGGCCCGGCCGCTGCTGCAAAAGCACCGCTTCGGCGCCACGTTCTTCGTCACCCAGGGGTGGGACGCGGCGACGAACACCCGCGACTACATGAGCTGGCCCGAGATGGCACAGCTGCACAAGGACGGCTTCGAGGTCGGCAACCACACCCTCGGTCACACGTCCGTGACGGACAAGACGCTGCGCGACCTGCCGGCCCAGCTCCGCGGCATCGACGCGCTGTGCGAGAAGCACGGCATCCCGAAGCCGGTCAGCTTCGCGTACCCCGGCAACGCCATCAGCCGCGACGCGCTTGCGGTGCTGAAGGAGCACGGCATCCGCTTCGCCCGCCGCGGCGGCAGCCCCGAGCACCCGTACAAGGACGGCCGCGGCTTCGCCTACGAGCCGGGCCTCGACCACCCGCTGCTCGTGCCGACCGCCGGCGACGCCCGCCCGCACTGGACGATCGACGACCTGAAGGCCGCCGTCTCGCAGGCCCGCGGCGGCAAGATCGCCGTGCTGCAATTCCACGGCGTGCCGGACACGGCGCACGACTGGGTGAGCACGAAGGCGGACACGTTCGAGGCGTTCCTGAAGTACCTCGCCGACGAGCGCTACACCGTGATCGCCCTGCGCGACCTGGCCCGCTACGTGGACGCGGGCGTGACGCCGACCGACCCGTTCGGCGTGATCGAGGACCGCAAGCGGCTGCTCGAGCGGAAGACCGACGGCGCCAACGCCCGCCCCGCGACGGACGACGCCGACCTGCGCTACTGGCTGGACAACGCGCTGACGCACCACCGCTTCACGCCGGCCGAGGCGGGCGCCGCGCTCGGCCTGACCGCCGACGAGGTGACGGCCGCGGCGGCGCGGCTGAAGCTCGGCCCGGCGCCGGAGCGGACGGCCGGCGACCGGCTGCTCGTGCTGCCGTACCCCGGCGGGCGGCACCCGCGGATCGGCTTCCGCGACGGGGCCATCCGGCCGCAGCGCGAGTCGAAAGCGAGCGTCTTCGCGCCGTGGCCCGGCGGCGGGTACGCCGTCGCCGACGTGCCCGAGGCGGTGTGGTTCGAGCCGGAGCCGAAGCGGCCCGAGCTGCTGTACCTGGCGCACACGCACGTCCCGACCACCTGGGACCGGCGGAACCTGACGCTGCCGCCGCTGGAGTGGACGCGCGGCCGCGACGGCGGGCTGTCGCTGGAGCGGACGCTCCCCAACAAGGTGACGCTGACCGCGACGGTGGCGCCCGGCGCGGACGGCGTACGGATGACGTTCCGCGTGGCGAACGGGTCGGCGGAGCGGCTGACGGGGCTGCGCGTGCAGATGTGCGTGATGCTCGCCGGGCTCACCGGCTTCGAGGCGCGGACGAACGAGAACAAGGTGCTGGCGGCGCCGTTCGCCGCGTGCCGCGACGCCACCGGGCGGCGGTGGGTGATTACGGGCTGGGAGCGGTGCGGGCGGGCGTGGGGGAACCCGCCGTGCCCGTGCGTCCACGCCGACCCGGTGGTCGAGGACTGCCCGCCGGGCGAGGCGCGGGCGGTGCGCGGGTGGCTGTCCTTCTACGAGGGCGCGGACGTGGCCGCCGAGCTGCGGCGGCTGGCGGCGGTCGCCTTCCGCTGACCGCCGGCGGGCTCCAGCCTGCCCCGCTTACCCACCTCCCGACTGCGGTTGCGTCCGCCGGCCGGCGCGGTATACCGTGCCGCCCGCCGGAGGCGCCCGTGCTCGCCGGACTGCTCTCGCTGTCGCTGCTCGCCCCCGCCGCCCCCGGCCCCGCCCTGGAGCGCGGCGCCGAGTACGTCTACGCCGGCACCGTCACCGAGAGCATCGACCGCCCCGGCACCCGCTTCCGCCGCGAGCACGAGCTCGAAGTCCGCGTCCTGGTGCTGGAAAAGCTCCCCGGCCGGGCGGACGCGGCGGTCCTCACGCTGCTCCGCGGCGACGACCGCAACCCGCCCGTCGCCCGGCTCGACCTGGTGCGCATCCACGAGGACGGCACCACGCACCTGCTCCTGCCGACCGGCCCGGCGCCGCTGCGGTTCGCCCCGGACACGCCCGGCCGCGCCCTGCCGCCGCCGCCGCTCGACGCCTTCGCCCCCGTCGAGCTCGGCGCCTTCCCGCCGCGCGGGCGGGCCAACCAGTACACGTGGACCGCCGCGGAACACGGCCGGCCGGACGTGACGTGGCAGACCGGCCGCGTCGAGTTCGTCAGCAACGAGCGCTGCGTCGAGCTGCGCGGCGTGCAGAAGTCGGCGACGTGGGACCGGCCGCAGGGCGCGGTCACCGCGTGGGAGCGGACCGAGACCGTGTGGGCCTCGACGGCCGACGGCTCGGCGCGCCGCGTTCACCGCCTGGTCCGCCACCGCGACGGGCTCAACCCCGCGGACGCGGCCCGCGTCGAAACGCATTACGAACTGCGGACGCACACCCGGCTGCACGGGCCGACGTTCGCCCGCTACCGGACCGAGGTCGAAACCGCCTACGCGATGGGCGCCGAGGCCGAGCCGCTGATGCGCGAGGCCGTTCGGCTCGGGCCGCAGCCGTTCGCCGCGCGGCTCGTGCGGCTCGACGAGTTCCTGAAGGACACCGCCCCCGGCACCCCGTACCGCGAGGCGGCGCTGACCGTCCGCCGCCGGCTGGATGCCGCCCGCCGGGGCGAGGCGCTGCCGGCGCCGGTGCTGGTTCCCGCCGCGGCCGTGGCGCCCGCGCCGCGGGCCGAGGTGGGGCGGCCGGCGCCCGACTTCCGCGCCGGCGACTTCCGCCTGGCGGCACACCGCGGCAAGGCGGTGGTGCTGGTCTTCTTCATGCCCGGCCAGGAGACGGCGGAGCTGTCGCTGTGCGTCGCCGACGCCCTGGCGAAGCGCGACCCCGGCCGGGTGGCCGTGGCCCCGCTGGCGGTCTTCGCCGACCCCGCCCTCGCGGCCAAGGATGTGGCCCGGCGGCGGCTGACGGTCCCGGTTCACGACGGCTCCTCGGCGGCGGACCTGTACGCGGTCGAAACGTTCCCGCGGTTCGTGGTGGTGGACCGCGACGGGGTGGTGCGGTGGGTGTTCGCCGGGGTCGGGGCCGAGACGGGGTACCTGGTGCGGGAGCAGGTGGACGCCGTCCTGTCCCCCCCGACCGCTACAGCTTCACCAGCCCGGCCCACTGCCCCGCCGCGCTGACGCGAGTCGGCGCGGCTGTAGGGCGGAGTCGCGGAGTACGATGGAAGGGGCTCCTGGTTTTCAGGCCAACGGCCTAACAGCCCTCAGCCCAGGGCAACGCCCTGGGTACGGGGTACGAAGGACGTTGCAGGCTGAAGGCCTCCGAGCCGGCTGGCAGGCTTTCAGCCTGCGGGGTGGTTGGAACCCCCTTCCCAGGGCGGCGGTGCTTCGCACCTTGCCCTGGGCTGAGGGCTGTCAGGCCGTTGGCCTGAAAACCAGGAGCCGGCGGACGGCGAAGCAGGACGCGAGCGGATGACCGAGTACGACATCCAGGGGCCGGCCCGGACGTGTGCGGTGACCGGCCGCGAGCTGAAGCCCGGCGACCGGTTCTACGCCGTCCTCCGCGAGGACGCCGGCAAGCTGGTCCGCACCGACACCGCCGCCGACGCCTGGGCCGGGCCGCCCGCCGGGGTCGTGGCCTACTGGGCGGGCAAGGTGCCGGCCGCGGCCGACAAGCCGCGGAAGCCGGTCGTGAACGACGACGTGCTCGTGGACGCCTTCGACCGCCTGGCCGGCACCGCCGACCCGGACGGGCGGAACTTCCGCTACGTGGCGGCGCTGCTGCTGATGCGGCGGAAGCGGTTCAAGTTCGAGGACGCGGTCCGCGACGCGGCCGGGGGCGACGTGGTGGTCGTCCGCGACGCCCGCGGCGGCGCCGTCCACCACGTGGCCGACCCGCACCTGACCGACGAGCAGGTCGCCGCCGTGCAGGCCGAAGTGTTCCGGGTGCTCGGATGGTCGTGACGTTAGGCCGGGGCGCAAGCCCCGGTGGGGTTCTGACGCCCACCGGGGCTTGCGCCCCGGCCTAACATTCCTGGGAGAGCGGCCCATGTGCGTGCGCGACCTCCGGCTCCTCGTCGCCGCGGCGCTCCTGTGCCCGGCCGTCGGGTGCAACTGGATGCGCGAGTGGCGCGACCAGATCGGCCAGCCGCGGCCCGTCACCTCCGGCGGCCGCCTCCCCGACCGGCCGGCGTCCGAGTTCGTCCGGTTCGTCAACCAGCGGGCCGACGCCCTCCAGTCCGTCGAGTACGGCGACGTGCGGATGCGCGTGTCCGGCAAGGGCATCCCCCTGTCGGTCAGCCTGGAGGGGAACCTCGCCGCCGCCCAGCCGCGCTGCTTCCGCCTCATCGCCGGCGGCAAGATGGCCGGGAAGATCGACCTCGGCTCGAACCCCGAGCAGTTCTGGGTGTACACCGGCGGCGCCGGCGAGCCGCTGTTCGTGTACGCCTCGCACTCCGACTTCGAGAGCGGCCGCGCCAAGATCCCCGGCGGCATGCCGTTCGAGCCCGACTGGGTGATGCAGGCGCTCGGCATGACGAAGCTCCCCGAGGGCGGCCAGTACGACGCGAAGGTGGACGACCGCGAGCGGACGTACACCCTGGGCTGGAACGCGGTGGCGCCGAACGGCGTGCCCGTCCGCAAGGAGATCGTCTTCGACGGCGAGCCGGCCACGGGGAACCGGTCGCAGGTGAAGCGGCACGTGCTCCGGGACGCCAAGCGCGCGGTCATCGCCACCGCCGAAATCCGCTCGGCCGAGACGATCGCGGCGGGCGTGACCGCGGACGGGAAGCGGGCCGTGACGCAGTACCCGACGCGGCTGGTGCTGAAGTGGGAGGAGCCGCGCTTCGAGATGGACATGACGCTGGAGCGCGGCACGCCGAACAGCGAGGTGTCGGCCGACCGCCGGGCGGTGCTGTTCAACCGGCCGACGAACCTCGGCACGCCGGCGATCGACCTGGCCGTGGCCCGGTTCGACGCCCCCACCGGCCGCCCGCGCTAAGCTACGCCCCCGCCCCGCGGCGGACGTGCGTCACCAGGTCGAACTCCGCAACCAGCTCGTCCACCCGCGGGCCGAGTTCGTCCCACGTGCCGGCGTCGGTCACCAGCGTCACCTCGACGCGGCCCGGGTCGGCGTCCGCGGCCGGTTCCGCCCCCGCGGGCTCCAGCCGCAGCGCCGCCAGCGCCGACTCGTCGAACCCGGTCATCGCCAGCTCCGGCAGGCCGGCCAGGCCCTCCAGCAACGCCGCGAGCTTCGCCGGGTCGTACCGACCCTGTGCCTCCTGGTTGTTCAGCACCACGTTCAACGCCTTCTCCCGCGCGTCGTCGAGCCGCACCACCGACACCGGCACCTCCGCGTAGCCGAGTTCCTTCAGGATGCGCAGCCGGGCGTGGCCGCCGACGACGCGGCCGGACCGTTCGTTCCACACGAGCGGCTCGACGAGGCCGAACTCGGCCAGGCTCGCCTTCAGCTTGCGGTACGCCGGCGAGGTGGGGCCCAGCGGCTTGCGGGGGTTGTACGCGGCGGGCTGGAGCTGGCCGATCGGCAGGACGCGGACCTCGAACGCGGACATGACGGGCTCCGGGAGGTGAATAGTGAATGGGCGTATAAGTCGTAAGCTCCACTTCGGGGAAGTCAAATCCGAGCGGAAGAAATGGACAGGATAACAGGATGAACAGGATCCCCGAGCCAGGTCTGGGTTCGGCATCCTGTTCATCCTGTTATCCTGTCGAAATTCCGGAACTTATTCGATCACCAGCTCCCGCCGCCGGCCCGGGTCGGCGCGGTCGATGACGACCACCCGGCCGCGGAACCGTCCCGCCAGCCACGCGCGCACCGTGGCGTCGAAGTCGGTCACCCCCGCGGCGTACTCGAGCGGGAAGCCGGCCGGGTGGCGGCCCGAGTACCCGTTCACCACCGGCACGTTCGCCCGCAGGCCGACCCACATGGCGAACACCTCCTCGTACTCCTGCGAGAACCTGGGCCGCGGCACGACGTACGCCGCGTCCGCGCCGCGGACCCGCTCCGCCCACCGGTCCACTTCGGGGTAGTAGTCGGCCCGGAGCGTCAGCGGCGGCTCGTGACCCAGCTGCTCCGCGCCGACGACCACCACGAGCCCCGCCACCGCCGCGACGCGCCACCGCGCGCCGAGGCTTCCCAGGGCGTTCGTCAGCCACACGGCCACGGCCAGCGCGGCGAACAGGTCCACGAGCAGCACCACCCGGCCGACGCAGCGGATGGCCCCGGCCCCGGGGACGTACTGCACGAGCGCCCACGGCGACGTGCCGCCGACGCGCGAGCACAGCACGGCCCACACGACCGCGGTGACGAGGCACGCCGCGGCCAGCGGTCGGCCGGGCGCGGTCGGGTCGCGCCGCACCCACCAGCCGGCGGCGACCACCAGCGCGACGGCGGCGAATCCGGGGAACAGCCAGCACTCGAACGACACGACCGGCAGCACGGCCTCGGCCGCCCCGGACCACGGCGTCCCCTTCGCCGGCGTCAGCCACCCGGCCGCCGACGGGGTGAGGTACAGCGAGTCGTAGTAGTCTCGCGAGTAGCCGCGGTTCACCAGCAGGTACGGGGCGAAGAACGCCGCCAGCGCGGCGACCCCCGGCGCCGCCGCGACCAGTGCCGGCTTCCAATCCGTGCGCGCGAACGTGAGCAACTTCCGCAGCCCGCCGGGGGTGAGCGCCGCGGCGAGCGGCACGAACGTGACGAGCCCGACCCCGAGGAACCAGCCGGTGTACACGCACGTGACCCCCTGCAAGGCGAGGCACGCGAGCATCCGTCCGAGGGCGCGCGGGGACGGCGCCGAGCCGAGGAGCCAGGCGTAGTACACGGCCGGCGGCATCCAGAACCGCGGGATGAGCTGCTGGTGCTTCTGCTGCTCGGTGACGACGGCGAGGAACGCGAACCCGAGCGCCCCGAGCGCCGCCGCGGTGTGCGAGCAGCCGAGCCGCCGGGCCACGACCGCGAAGCTGACGAAGTTCAGCCCCGAGCAGGCGATCATCCACCACGAGTAGGCGAGCTGGTCGTCGGTAACGGTGCGGAGCGCCCAGTAGATGGGGGCGGCGCCGATGAGGGTTTCGGAGTACCACCACGCCCACCGCTCGGGGTGGAAGAACGGCGGCCGGGTGAGCGAGCCGGCGTACCCGGGGTCGGTGAGGCTGAGCCACGAGTGTTCGAGGAGGTAGTGGTTCAGCATGCCGTCGCCGGTCTCGGCCTGGACGAGGGCGAAGCCGGAGTCGAAGACCGGCCGGTAGGCGAGGTACGTGCCGCCGACGAGGGCGGCGGCGTACCCGATCAGCGGGAGCAGAGGGCGCATCAGTGCAGGAGTAGCGACGTGAGTGGCCGGTGGTCAGTGGCCAGTGGACAGAAGGGACCGAACAGCGGACAGTGGGGCAGTGTGATACGGCACGACCGATCGGGGGAAAGACATGGCCGTCCGGAGCTACACCGAACTGATCGCGTGGCAGAAGGCAATGGACCTCGTCGAGATCGTCTACCGGCTCAGCGACCGGTTCCCGAAGGACGAGCGGTTCGGGCTCACGGCGCAACTCCGGCGGTCCGCCGTCTCAATCCCGCCGAACGTCGCGGAGGGGCAGGGGCGGTGGGGTACGGGAGAGTTTGTGCAGTTTCTGGGGATCGCCCACGGCTCGCTGTGCGAGTTGGAAACGCAGGTTCACATCGCTGTCCGGCTCGGCGTCGTCGCCGTCGAGGACGCCGGGCCGGCGTTCCGCCTAGCAACTGAGGTCGGCAAACTCATTCACGGTCTGCGAAAATCCCTGTGCTGAAGAGTGGCCAGTGGGGAGTTGTCAGTAAGCGAGCACGGTTCTGACTGGCCACTGACCACTACAACTGGCCACTGGCCACTGACCACTGACCACTATGCAAGAGCAGCTGTCCGGCGTGATCGAGCGGATCACGTTCCACAACCTCGACACCGGGTACTGCGTCCTGCGCGTCCGCGCCCGGGGCCAGCGCGACCTCGTCACCGTCGTCGGCGACATGCAGCACCCGATTGCCGGCGAGTACGTCGAGGCCGCGGGGAAGTGGGTGACCGACCGCCAGTTCGGCCTGCAGTTCAAGGCCGACAACCTGAAGGCCACGCCGCCGCACACCGCCGAAGGGATCGTGAAGTATTTGGGCTCCGGCCTCGTCCGCGGCGTCGGCCCCGGCTTCGCCCGCCGCATCGTGGACGTGTTCGGCGACAAGACGCTCGACGTGATCGACCAGTCGCCCACGTTCCTGACGCAGGTGAAGGGCGTCGGCCCGAAGCTGGTCGAGAAGATTCGCGACAGCTGGCGCGAGCAGCAGGCGGTGCGGTCGATCATGGTGTTCCTGCACAGCTACGGCATCGGCACGGCGCGGGCCGTGCGCATCTACCGCGAGTACGGCGAGAACGCCATCGAGGTGGTGAAGCGGAACCCGTACCGCCTCAGCACCGACATCTGGGGCGTCGGCTTCCAGACGGCCGACGCGCTGGCGCTGAAGCTCGGCCTGCCGCGCGACTCGCCGTTCCGCGCGCAGGCGGCCGTGCGGCACGTCCTCGGCGAGGCGCAGTCGGACGGCCACGTCGGGCTCCCCGAGGAGCTGGCGATGCAAGCCGCGGAGGCGCTGACGCAGATTCCGCCCGAGGGCATCCGCGACGCCGTGGAGCAGCTGCGCGTGACCGACGAGATCGTCCGCGACAGCGTGGCGCTGGTGACGAAGGACACCGGCTACGACCCCGACGAGGCCGCGGGGATGCCGGGCGACGAGCACCTGCTGTACCTCAAGCCGCTGTTCCTGGCCGAGCTCGGCGTCGCGCGGCAGCTCGCGGCGCTGGCGAAGGGGTCGCACCCGCTCCGCACCGCGGACCACTCCGCGGCGCTCGGCTGGGCCGAGGCGCAGATGGGCATCACCTTCGCCGACAGCCAGCGGAAGGCCGTCACGGAAGCGGTGTCGCACAAGCTCATGGTCGTCACCGGCGGCCCCGGCACCGGTAAGACCACGATCGTCCGCGCCATCCTGGAAATCGTGTCGGCGAAGTCGCTGCGCGTGCTGCTGGCGGCGCCGACCGGCCGCGCCGCCAAGCGCCTCGCCGAATCGACCGGCCGCGAGGCGAAGACGATTCACCGGCTGCTGGAGTTCGACCCCGGCATCGGCGGCTTCCGCCGCGGCAAGGAGAACCCGCTCGACGTGGACGTGCTCGTCGTGGACGAGGTGTCGATGGTGGACGTGGTGCTGATGAATCAGTTACTGCGCGCCGTGCCGCCGTTCGCCGCGGTCGTGTTCGTCGGCGACGTGGACCAGCTGCCGTCCGTCGGCGCCGGCTCGGTGCTGAGCGACCTGATCGAGTCGAAGGTGCTGCCGGTGGCGCGACTGACGGAAGTGCACCGGCAGGCCGGGGCGAGCTGGATCGTGCGGGCGGCGCACGCGATCAACCAGGGCGAGCAGCCCGAGTCGGCGCCGGCGGGGAAGGGCGACTTCTACTTCGTGGAGGCCGACGCGCCGGAAGCCGTGATCGACCGCATCCGCCAGGCGGTGACGGCGCGCATCCCGGCGGCGTTCGGCCTCGACCCGCTGCGGGACGTGCAGGTGCTGACGCCGCAGGTGAAGACCGACCTCGGCGTGCTGAACCTGAACCGCGTGTTGCAGGAGGCGTTGAACCCGCCGAAGCCGGGCACGGTCGAGACGAAGAAGTTCGACAGCACGTTCCGCGCCGGCGACAAGGTGATGCAGGTACGCAACAACTACCAGCGCGAGGTGTTCAACGGCGACATCGGCCGCGTGGCCGCGATCGACGCCGTGGACCAGACGCTGACCGTGGACTTCGACGGGAAGCAGGTGGCCTACGACTTCGCCGACCTGGACGAGTTGCAGCTGGCGTTCGCCATCAGCGTGCACAAGAGCCAGGGGGCCGAGTACCCGGCGGTGGTGGTGCCGGTGAGCACGCAGCACTACGTGATGCTGCAGCGGAACCTGCTGTACACGGCGGTGACGCGCGGGCGGAAGCTGGTGGTGCTGGTGGGGAGCCGGCGGGCGCTGTGGCGCGCGGTGACGACGGCGGACACGCGGCGGCGGTTCGGGCTGCTGCGGTGGCGCTTGCGCAGCCTAATGACCAAGGACCAATGACCCGCCAATGACCAAGCAAAACCAAGGCGGGTTCGTCCGGGTTCTCACCCCGAAGGCCTGAAAACCACGGCCTCCGTTACCCCGCGCGCACCCGCAGGCCCGTCGTCGCGCCGTGCGCCCGCAGCCACTCCTGCACGCCGGGCGTCAGCAACTCCAGGTCCGCGCCGGTGGTGTGTGCGGCGACCAGGAAGCGAACCACCTCATCGGGCGCCGGCGTCGGCAGCCGGCCGAGCATCACCGCCAGCGCCCCCAGCCGCGCGTCCACGATCGCCGGCGCCGGCGCCGGCTCGACGGCCGGGGTCGCCGGCAGTTCCGAGAACACGTCGTCGTGGGTGACGACGGGCTCGGGCACCGGCCGGGCCGCGTTCAGCAGGGCGGCGGCGGCGGCGCGCTCGCCTTGCAGGTTCGTCTTCAGCTTGGCGACGTACCGCTGCGCCTTCGGGTCGGCGAGGCGCGCCGAGTTCACGTCGGCGAACTCGAAGTCGGCCGCGGCGAACTCGGCGGGTTCACCCGCGAGCAGCTGCCGGAACACGCCCCGGCGGAGGAGCGCGTCCTTAGTCGGGCCGTCGAGCAGCGCCACGAGGCCGTCGCCGTGCGTCTCGGCGACGGCGCGCTCGTCGGTCGGCGGCCGCTCGCCGCGGGCCGCGGCGGCCTCGCAGGCGGCGCGGGCGTCGGCGGTGCGCTGCCGCAGCGCGGCGCGGAAGCCGTCCAGCAGCGCGGCGATGTCGTCGGTACGCGGGTCGGTCATGCGCCATCCGTGGGTAGTCAGTCGTCGCCGTCCGTGAACGGGTTCCACGTCGCCAGGAACACCGCCCCCGCCGCGTCCAGCCGCACCGCCGGCTTCTCGACGCCGCGCAGCAGCGCGTCGGCCACCGCCTTCTCGGCCGCGGCGTGCGCCTTCTCGTGCTTCTTCTGCGGCCCGGTCAGGAACGCCAGCCGGCTCGCCGTCTGCGCGTCGCGGTCGGCCGCGGCCCGCTTCGCCGCCGCGCTGCGGGCCGCGATCTCGTCCTTCCACCGCGCCGACTTCCGCACCGCCTGCTCGGCCGCCTTCCGCGCCCGCTCCACGGTCTTGCTCCACGCCGCCCGCGGGAAGTGCGGCAGGAGCTGCGCCCACCGGTCGGCGTTCAGGTTGAAGTCGCGGCCGCCGTCGGGCCGCTTCCGCTTCTCGTAGGGCTCCGCCAGCACCGCCGCCTTCGCGGCGCCGTCGGCGATCACTTCCAAATCCTGGTCCAGCCACACGGACAGCGTGAACGGCGGGAACACCCAGTCGGCCTGCCGCCGCACCGCGGGCACGCTCCCACCCTTCGGCAGCGCCGCGACCGCGTCGTCGGTCGGGCACTCGACGACGAACTCGAACCGGAAGGCGACCTCGGCCGGCTTGGCGTAGCGGCCCTTCGGCCGGAGCCGCCACATCGCCGCCACCGCGCCGCGGTCGTCCCACCCGACGTAATCGACCAGCGACGACACGAACGGGTCGCCGACGCGGGCCAGCGCCACCCGCTCGCGCTGCGCCCGCACGCGGTCGAACGTCAGCGCGTACGTCAGCGGCGCGTTCGGCGTCGAGCGCTCGTCGTCGGTGTCGAGGATGTGCGCGAAGTGGCGGACGAGGCGGCCGGTGGGCATGAGCGTGGCCGGGCCGCCCTCGCCGATCGGCCGGCGGAACTGGTAGCGCCACACGCCGGTGTCGGCGCCGCCCTCGCCGCGCCGCGCGAACTGGAGCGTCTCGCCGACCCACGTGTGCGTCGCGGCCTGCCAGTCGGCGGCCTTCGTGGCGTCGGCCTCGCGTAGCGCTTCCGCGAAGTCCTCGTGCCCCGGCGGCGCTTCCACGGCGTCGAGCTCGTCGAGCACCTGGATGTCACGCAGCGTCGTCTCGACGACGCCCTCGTCGCCGCCGAGCCGCGTCGTCGCGGCGGCGATGGCCTTGGCGCCGTCCGCCAGCGCCGCGGGGTGGAGCGCCGCGAGTTCTTCCTCGGTCACGTATTGCAGCGCCGCCACCGAGCGCTCGAAGACGCGGTAGCCGAGCTCCAGGTAGTCCGCGACCGCCGCCGCGACGGGGTCGCCGGTGGCCACGGGAACGACGGAGCGCACGGGCGTGGCCACGCCGAAGCGGTCGAGCCGGCCGACGCGCTGCTCGACGCGGTTCGGCGACCACGGCAGGTCGTAGTGGACGAGCACGGTGCCGCGGCCGTGCAGGTTCAGGCCTTCCTCGGCGGCGGCGTCGCACACGAGCACGCGGAACGTCTGGCTCGCCAGGAAGTGCTGCCAGCCGGCGACGCCATGCCGCAGGGTTTGGCCGGGCCAGCGCTTGGCGGCGGCGTCGAACACGGCGTCGGCCGCGGCCGGCTGGCTGGCGAAAATCACCGCACGCGTCACCTGCGTCTTCGGCAGCGCGAACGCCCGGTCCAGCCCGGCCACGACGGCGGCGATGCGCGGCGTCGGGTCGGCGTCGCCGGCCGCGTCCTGGAGCTTCTGCAGCAGCTTCTCCTCGCCGGCGAAGTGCGGCAGCTCGGCGAGCAGCCGCAGGTCCGCGGCGGTGAGCCGCAGCGACTTGTCGGCTTCCTCGCCGAGCCGCACGCCGACGAGGGCCGCGAGCACCTCGGGGTCGCACGCCAGCGCCTCGGCGAACAGCGCGTACAGGCGGCCGAACTCCGCCGGCTTCTTCGCCGCGGCGGCCGCGGCCTTGCGCCACGCCTCCAGCAGAGCCACCAGCGGCGGCGTCTCGGGGTCGTCGTAGTTCCAGCGCACGAGGCCGAGCCGACCGGGCAACAACCCGGAGACACGATCGTCGGCGCGGCGGTTGCGCAGCAGCCGGCGGTGGAGGCGGTACGCTTCGGAGACGTGGGAGCGGACGGCGCGCACGGCGTCCACGCGCTCGGGGTCGTCGGCCGCCTTGCCGTAGGCCAGCAGCGGCCGCAGCGCCTTGCCCAGTTCCTTCAGCCGCGCGTCCTTCGGGAACGCCTCCAGCAACTGGTCGAGCGCCGTTTCGAGGTAGCCGCCTTCCTCGTCGGGGCGGAACAGGTGGTACAACTGCGCGACGCGCTCGTGCGTGCCGAGCCGTTCGCGGAAGCCGTCCAGGTCGCCGAGCGGGTACACCACCGGGTCGAGCAGGTGGAGCAGCGCCTGAAAGCCGGTCTCGTCGGAGTGCAGCGTCGGCGTCGCGGACAGCAGCAGCAGCCCGGTGCGCGGGTCGGTGACGAGCGTGCGAATGGCCTCGAACCGCTTCCGCGCCGGGCTGCGCGCCGGCTCGCTCACCCAGCGCGCCAGCTGGTGCGCCTCGTCCACCACCACCAGCCCCGCCTCGTCGCCCTTCGGCAGGTCGGCGTCGTGCGGCAGCACGCGGACGGACTTGCCGAGGAACGGCCCCAGGCGGAAACGGTGCGCCAGTTCCGCCTCCCACTGCTTCACCAGGTGGCCCGGCACGAGAATCAGGATGCGGTGGTCCGTCGGCCGGTCGAGCACGAACTGGCGGATGATGACGCCCGCCTCGATCGTCTTGCCGAGGCCCACCTCGTCGGCCAGCAGGTAGCGCTGCGCCGGGTCTTGCAGCACGCGGCGGACGACCTCCACCTGGTGCGGCTCCAGGTCGATCACCGACGACAGCAGCCCCGTGAGCCCGGCGCAGGCGCGGCGCTGCTCCACGACGGCCTGCACGAAGCCGGCGCGGCGCTCCTGCCAGTGCGGCGTCTCGGTGATGCGCGCCGCCAGGAAGACGTGCGGCTCGGGCCGCGGCAGCTCGCACCGGGCGTACAGCTCCACGGCCGGCACCAGCTCCGGCTTCTGCGAGTTGGGGAACCGCACGACGTAGTCGGCGAAGTGCGACGTGAGCGCCCGCCCGGCCCGCCACGACACGCCGTCGGGCAGCCGCTGGTAGACGCGCGTCTCGCTCTCCAGCGTGACGGCGCGGACGGTGGACGGCGCGACCGTCTCGGTGACCGGGGCGACGCCGGGGCCGACGAAGTACTCGATGACGGGGTGGGCGCCGCCGGTGTGGAGCTTGCCGACGCCGAGGGCGTTGGCGGTGGAGCGGACGAACGCCCCGCGGGTGACGACGACGGCCATACGTGGTACCCCGTTCGGCCCGGTCCCGCGACCCGGGCGGGCGGCTCGAACGGCGTCACGCGAGGGAGGCTGGGCAGGACATGATAGCGGCCCGGGGCGGCCCCGGCCTAACGAGGTGGCCGAAAACCGCGGGCACACACCCGGCGAGTCAGAACACGCGCGGCCGCTCCGCGGACGCGGGCGGGACGAAGTTCGTCTCGCGCAGGCCCGCCAGGCCCGGCCGCGACGGCGGCGTCGGCCGCTGGCCGTCCGGCCGCTGGCCGTTCGCCCAGCCGAGCACCTTCCGCGCCACCTCGGCCCCCGCCTTGCTCGCCGGCGCCGGCAGCGGGCCGCCCACGACGAGCCCCAGGTCGAGGCCCAGCACGTTCTGCAGGATGCCGCCGATCTGCACCGCCAGCTCGCGGTTCGGCTGGCGGGCCAGGCCGCGCAGCACGTCGATGCCGTCGGCGTCGTTCGGGTCGGCCCGCAGCATCACCTCCGCCGCGAACAGCCGCATCGGCGCCGGCTGGTCCATGTTCGTCATCCGGTCCAGCAGGTCCGGCGTCAGCCGGTGGTGGTCGCGGAGCAGCCCCGCCAGTTCGACCCGCAGCCCGGTCGGCGTCTCCGAGGCCAGCATGAGCTGGGCCAGCTCGCTGGCCAGCTCGGGGCGGCCGCCGTCGGCCATGCCGCGGTGGTACTGCTCGACCAGGGTGAGCACCGACCGCGCGCCGAGGGGCGGGCGCTCGTCGGCCCACGCCATCAGGTCGGCCACGGCGGCGGCCGGCAGCCCCGCGGAGCCGACGAACAGCGGCCCGTCGGCGGCCAGTTTCGGGTCGGACAGCGCCTCGCGGACCGGGGTCCGGGCCAGCGGCCAGCGGCGGTCGCCGTCCCACAGCACGGCCTCGGCGGCGGCGTGGCGGACCTCGGCGGCGGGGTCGCGCAGGAACCCGGCCAGGTCTTCGACGAGGGCCGGCGTCTTCACCCCGGCGAGGGCGTAGGCCGCCGCCTGCCGGACCGCCGGATCGTGGGCCTCGCGGGCGACTTTCAGCACCAACTCGGCTTCCCCCGGCCGCCAGTCGGGGCGATACTCCAGGCTCCCGAGCGCCGCCACCTTCACCTCCGGCCGCGGGTCCGACAGCAGCGCCAGCGCCGGGCCGGGCTCGTCGCGCACGGCGTCCCGCAGCGCGTCGACTTCCGGCAGCAGGCGGGCGTCGGCGAGTTGCAGCGGCCAGTGGGTGCGGCAGGCGATGCGGCGCGACCACTTGTTCGCCCGCCGCAGCGGCTCGGCCCCGGTGCGGGTCAGGTCGTGCAGCGCCACCAGCCCGACGGCGCCGGCCAGGAGCACGCCCTGCGCCACGTGCACGACCCAGTCGGTGTGCCCGCGGGTGGGGACGTAGGCCCAGGCGAGGGCGATGAGGTACAACAGGATGACCGACCCGCTGACCGGCGGCCGCCACACCGGGTGCGCCCGCAGGAACACGAGCGCGAACAGCAGCTGCACGCCGGCCCCGGCGGCGATCGGGAGGGCCTCGTGGCGGACGGCGAGGGCGCCGAGGACGGCCGTGGGCGTGAGGAGCAGCGCGAGGCTGAGCGCCAGCCCGGTGGGGCCGAGGGTGGAGCGGGGCGGGAGGTCGAACCAGCGCATCGGGGCCTCTCGCGGCCGCGGCGGCCGTACCGGGGCCGTGACGGGGTATCGGGCGGTCGAAATCTAGAAGAGGATTCGGGCCGGGTCAAATTCCCGGACGGAGGGACATCGGGACTGAAAGCCACGAGTCCTCGGCTTTCGGTCTTATCCTTCGGTCCCTCCGTCCCCCGGTCCCTCCCTCTCAGGAGGACAGATGAAGGCACTCCTGGAATGCGTGGCCCAGGCCGTGATGGGCCGCGGCGTCCGCGGGTTGTGCGAGTTCGTGCCCGGCGGGCCGTACCTGTTCGACGTGGCCGGCGACGCCTACCGCCTGTTCCGCGAGAAGCGCCGCGCCGACCAACTCCGCGCGGACGTGGCCGCCGCCGCCGCCGCGTCCGCCGACGAGGCCAAGCGCGTCGCCGCCGAGGTGGCGCAGGAGGTGGCGGCGGCCGGCCCGCCCGAGGACCGCCTGACGCTCGAACTGTATTTGGCGCAGGTGCCGGCCGCGGTCCGCGCCTCGATGAAGCGGGCCGACGACCCCAGCGGCCGCACCGTGCCGCCCGACTTCGCGCTGGACGCGCCGGCCGACTTGCTGCGAGTGCTGCCGGCGGGCGTGCCGAAGTTCCGCCCCGGCGACGCGCTGCCGGGCCGGCCCGGGTGGGGGCTCGCCGAGCTGATCGGCAGCGGCGGGTTCGGCGAGGTGTGGCTCGTGCGGCACACGTTCATCCCGCAGCCGCGGGCCGTGAAGTTCTGCACCGACCCGCTGGCGAAGGCGAAGCTGGCGTCGCACGAGGGGCAGGTCATCGCCCGCGTGATGGGCCTGGGCCACCACCCGAACATCGTGCCGCTGCTCGACGCGGCCCTGGACGGCGACGCCCCGTGGCTGATGTACGAGTACGTCGGCGGCGGCAGCCTGACGGACCTGGTCCACCGCTGGCAGGCGCTGGCGGGCGCGGAGCGCGAGCGGGCCGTGGTGGCGGCGCTGCACGAGCTCGCGGCCGCGGTCGGCCACTTCCACCGGCTCGCACCGCCGATCGTCCACCGGGACTTGAAGCCGTCCAACATTCTGGTCGGCGCCGGGGCCACGACGCACACGCTTCGCATCACCGACTTCGGCATCGGCGGCGTGGCCGTGGACTACCTGCGGACGCAGAACCCGCGCGGGCAGTCGGTGATGTCCGGGTGGCTGGAAACGTCGCTGCGCGGCAGCTACACGCCGCTCTACGCCAGCCCGCAGCAGCGCGGCGGCGGCCCGCCCGACCCGCGCGACGACGTCCACGCCCTCGGCGTCATCGGCTACCAGATGGCGACCGGCCGGCTCGACCAGGCGCCGGGCATCGACGCCGCCGAAGACCTGGCCGAAGCGGGCATCGGCGGCGGGTTCGTGGCGTTGCTGTCGCGGTGCGTGGCGCAGAAGCCCGAGCGCCGCCCGAAGGACGCCGGCGAGCTCGCCGAGAAGCTGGCGGAGCTGCTCGGGCCGGTGCCGAAGCCCGCGCCGGCCCCGCCGCCGCCGGCCGCGGTCGCGCCACCGCCTGCGCCGCCTCCGCCACCACCTCCGGAACGGCCGGCCGTACCCACGCCGGCGGCCGTGCGCCAGCCGGTGCCGTTTCGCGCCATCGCCTTCGCCCGCACCGGCGCCGACTGGGCGCCCGTGCCCGGCCGGCTCCCCGGCGACGTCACCCTGCGCCCGGACGCCGCCTACCGCCTCGCCTTCCCCGCGGAGGGGACCACCGACGCGACGGTCGAGAAGCTGCGGGCCGTGCGCGACTGGCCGAACCTGGAGGCGATCGACCTGGCCGGGTGCGGGTCGATCACCGACGCGGCGCTGGGCCACCTCGGGGCGCTTGCCGGGGCTGAAGGCGGTGAACGCGGCCGACACGGCGGTGACGGACTCGGGCGTGTGCCGGCTGCTGACGCGCTTCCCGGACCTGGAGGCGGTGGGGCTGGCCGGCTGCCGCCGGCTGTCGGCGGCGGTGGTGCCGTACCTGGCCCGGCTGCGGAACTTGAAGGCCGTGACGCTGCCGCCCCGCGCGGACACGGCCGACGTGCGCCGCGAACTGGCGCGCCGCCGGCCGGGGGTGACGGTGGGCTAGGCGGGGGGCGGGCGGCCGCGGCGGGGGGTGAGGCCCGGTTCGCCCCGCCGGCCGGCGCCTACAACGTTCCCCACGTGCCCCGCCGCGAGCGCCCGATGTCCACCCTCCCGCCGCCCCGCAACCGCCGCCGCCTCGCCGCCGCCGCCGCGATCGTGCTCCTCGCGGGGCTCGGCGTCGGCGGCTACGTCTGGTGGAAGACGACGCGCCTGCCGCTCCCCGGCAGCGCCGCCTACGAGGAGTACGTCGAGGCGTTCGAGGTCGGCGGCGCGGCGATGGACGTGGGCGTCGGCGACGTGGCCGAGAAGAACCTGACGCGGGCCGTCGAGCTGGTCGCGCGCGAGCCCGCCGGCTGGGCGAACCGCGGCCTGTTCTACCTCCGCTCCCGGCAGTTCCCGCAGGCCGCCGCCGACCTGTCCCGCGCCGAGCAACTCGCCCCGGACGACCCCGACGTCCAGCTGTTCATCGGCCTGCTCGACGAGCAGCAGGGGAAGTTCCCCGAGGCGGCGGCGCGGCTGCGGCGGGTGGTCGAGAAGAACCCGAAGGACGTGGAGGCGCTCTACGCCCTGGCCCGCCTCACCGACCGCGAGCGGAAGGCCGACGCCGACGCCGAGTACCAGCAGCTGATGGAGAAGATCCTCGCCGCCCGGCCGGACAACCGCCTCGCCCTCGTGGAGCGGTTGCAGGTGGCCGTGCGCCGCGGCGACAAGGCGGCGATCGACGACACGCTGGCCCGCTTCCGCCGCCTGAGCGGCGCCTGGACCGAGCCGACGAAGGCGCAGTTCGCCGAGCTGGAGAAGGACCCCGCGGGCGGCGCCGTGTTCGGCTTCCGCAACCTGCTGATGGCCGAGCCCGGGTACACGCGCGACGCCGACGAGATCAACCCGCGCGACGTGGTCGCCGGCCGGCCGCTGCGGACGTTCCGCCGCCTCGCCCCCGCCCGCAACGCCCCCGCCGCCCCGGACGACGCCCTGACGTTCGTCGCCGAACCCGTCGCCGTTCCCGCCGGGAAGTGGGACGTGGCCGTGCCGATGTGGCTCACCGCCGACGCGGCGCCGGTGGTGTTCGTGGCGAACGACCGCGAGGTCCGGCGCTCCGACTCCGCGGCCGTGCTGCCGTCGCTGCCGCTGGCGCCGGACGGGCTCGTCGCCTTCGACTGGAACAACGACTTCCGCACCGACCTCCTCCTCGCCGGGCCGCGCGGCCTCCGCTTCTACCAGCAGGGCGCGGACGGCAGCTTTGCCGACGCCACCGCCGCGACCAAACTCCCCGCCGACGTGCTGGGCACGGACGTGACGGCGGTACTGCCCGCGGACGTGGACCTGGACGGCGACCTGGACATCGTCGTCGCCCGCCGCACCGGGCCGTGCGTGCTGCTGCGGAACAACCTCGACGGCACGTTCACCCCGCGGCCCATCTTCGCCGAGGCGACCGACGTGCGCGCCTTCGCGTGGGTGGACCTGGACGACGACGGCGTCGCCGACGCCGCCACGCTCGACGCCCGCGGGCGGTTGCAGGTGTTCGCCAACGAGCGGTTCGGCAGCTTCGTGCCGTGGCCCGCGGCGCCGCCGGCCGGCCGCTTCCTGGCGCTCGCCGTCACCGACGCCGACGCCGACGGCGTGCTGGATTTGGTCGCGGTCCGCGACGACGGCGCCGTCGTGCGCATCAGCGCACGCGACCGCCGCGGCGCGTGGGACGTGGCGGAGCTGGCCCGCGGACCGGCCCCCGCCGAGGGCGTACGGCTGTTCGCCGAAGACCTGGATAACAACGGCGTGCCCGACCTATTGATGTCGGGTGCGGCCGGCGGCGCGGCGTGGCTCGGCGGCGACGGCGGAGCCTTCACCCCGCTCGCCGCGCCAGTTCCGGCGCGCGTGTCGGCCGTGGGCGGAGCCGGCGCGGCCGAGCTGCTGGCGCTCGACGCCGACGGCAAGCCGCAGCGGTACCGTGCCGCCGGCACGAAGGGGTATCACTGGCAGACCATCCGCTTCCGGGCGCAGCCGCAGGCGGACGGCGGCGAGGGCGGCGACAACCGCATCAACTCGTTCGCCGTCGGCGGCGAGATCGAGGTGCGCTCCGGCACGCACGTCGTGAAGCGGCCGATCACGGGGCCGGCCGTGCGAATCGGCCTCGGCACCCGAAACCGGGCGCAGGTGGTCCGCGTCCGCTGGCCGAACGGCGTCGCGCAGGTCGAGTTCGACCTGGCGGTCGACCAGACGGTGTCGCCGCTGCAACGGCTGAAGGGGTCGTGCCCGTTCCTGTTCACGTGGAACGGCGAGCGGTTCGTGTTCGTCGCCGACTTCATGTGGAGCACGCCGCTGGGGATGTACATCAACGCCCAGAACCCGGGCGGCATCCTCCAGACGCGCGAGTGGGTCCGCGTCCGCGGCGACCAGCTCGTGCCGCGCGACGGCCACTACGAGCTGCGGGCGCAGGCCAACCTGTGGGAGACGCACTACTTCGACCACCTGGCGCTGCACGTCGTCGACCACCCGCCGGGCACCGAGCTGTACGTCGACGAACGCTTCGCGCTGGAGCCCACGGAGCCGACGGCGATCCTGACCGGTCCGGCGCGGCCGGTGCGGGCCGCGAAGGACCACCGCGGCGCGGACGCCACCGCCGTGGTGAAGGCCGTGGACGGCGTGTACCTGGACCGCTGCGGCCGCGGGCTGTACCAGGGCGTCACGACCGACCACTGGGTGGAGGTCGAGCTCGGCGACGAGGCGCCGGCCGACGGCCCGGTGTGGCTCGTCGCCCACGGCTGGATTCACCCCACGGACAGCTCGATCAACCTGGCGCTGGAGCAGGGGGCGAACGCGCGGCCGCGGCCCGTCGTGGTCGAGGTGCCGGACGGAAGCGGCGGCTGGCGGCAGGTCCGCGTCGTCGGCTTCCCGGCGGGGAAGAATAAGACGGTGCTGATCCGTCTGGACGGCCTCGGCGGGCCGGGCGTGTGTCGGCGCTTCCGCCTGCGGACGAACATGGAGGTGTTCTGGGACGCCCTGCACGTCGCCCCCGGCCGCGACTTCGGCGCGGTCCGCAAGACCGAGCTGCGACCCGCGCTGGCGGACCTGCGGCACCGTGGTATCCTCAAGATGACGCAGGCGAACCCCAGCTCCCCCGAGCTGCCACACTACGACGACGTGATGTCCGTACGGCAGGTGTGGCGCGACCTGGTTGGCTTCCACACCCGCCTCGGCGACGTGCGCGAGCTGCTGGCGGGTGCCGACGACCGCTACGCGATCCTGACCGCCGGCGACGAGATCGTGCTGCGGTTCGCCGCGGCACCGCCGCCGCCCGCGGGGTGGGTGCGAACCTTCGTGTGGGTCAACGACGGGTGGGTGAAGGACGGCGACCTGAACACGCGGTTCGGCGGCACCGTACTACCACTGCCGTACCACGGGATGCCGAGCTACGACCGCCCGCCGGGCCGCCTCGCCGACGACCCGGTGTACCGCCGCTTCCCGAAGGACTGGGAGACGTTCCACACCCGGCACGTTTCCCCCGACGATTTCACGCGCGGGCTACGGCCGGGGCGCGGGAGACAGCCGTGAGCCAACCCGTCAAGCAGGCGATCCTCGGCGTCTTCCTACTGGGGCTGTTCGGCGCCGTCGTGTACCTCAACCGCGACGCCCGCGCCGAGGGCGGGCTCGACCCCGCCGAGGCGCTGAAGCGCTACGGCTTCCACCTCGCCGACACCGCCGCCGAGCGCGGCATCGACTTCCAGCACGAGTCGCCGACCCTCGACGCGCAACTCGCCCACATCATGCCCATCGTCGCCGGCATGGGCGCCGGCGTGGCCGTCGTCGACTTCGACGCCGACGGCCACCTCGACCTGTACGTCGTCACCGGGAAGGAAGGTGGCCTGAACCGCCTCTACCGCAACCGCGGCGACGGCACCTTCACTGACGTGGCCGGCGCGATGGGTGTCGCCGACGTGAACCGCGCCGGCACCGGCGTCAGCATGGGCAGCGCGTGGGCCGACTACGACAACGACGGCTTCCCCGACCTCCTCCTGTACAAGTGGGGCAAACCCGAGCTGTTCCGCAACGTCGGCGGCACCCGGTTCGAGCGCGTCACCGACCGGGCCGGGCTGCCGCCGTGGCTGAACGCCAACAGCGCCTGCTGGCTCGACTTCGACCGCGACGGCCGGCTCGACCTGTTCATCGCCGGCTACTGGAAGGACGAGTTCGACCTGTGGCACCTCGCCACCACGGAGGTGATGCCCGAGTCGTTCGAGTACGCCACCAACGGCGGGAAGAAGTACCTGCTCCGCAACCGCGGCGACGGCACGTTCGAGGACGTGACCGCGAAGGCCGGCATCACGAGCACCCGCTGGACGCTCGGCGTCGTCGCCGCCGACCTGTGCGGCACGGGCTACCCCGACATCGTGCTGGCGAACGACTACGGCGTGTCCGAGTTCTACGCCAACAAGGGGAACGGCACGTTCGAGGAGGTCGGGGCCAAGGCCGGCGTCGGCGTCGCCCCCAAGAGCGGCATGAACGCCAACCTCGGCGACGTCCACAACCAGGGCCGGCTCGCCATCTACGTGTCGAACATCAGCGAGCCGGGGAACCTCGTCCAGGGCAACAACCTGTGGGTGCCGACGGGGCGGACCGCCGACGGGCTGCCGCGGTACGTGAACCAGGCCGACGCGCTGAACGTCGCCCGCGGCGGGTGGAGCTGGGGGGCGCGGTTCGGCGACCTGAACAACGACGGCCGGCTCGACCTGTTCCTCGCCAACGGCTACATCTCGGCCGACCGCGCCAAGAGCTACTGGTTCGACTACGGCAAGATCGCCGGCGGGCTGAAGGGGCTCATCCGCGACGCCCGCTACTGGCCGCCGATCGCCGGGCAGAGCCTCTCGGGCTTCCAGCCGAAGTGCGTGTGGCTGAACAAGGGCGGCGGGTTCGTGGACGTGGCCGCGGCCGTCGGCGTCACCGACACCCACGACGGCCGCGGCGTCGCCCTCGGCGACCTGTCCAACCGCGGCGTGCTCGACGTGGTGGTGGCCAACCAGGGCGGGCCGCTACTGGTGTACTCGAACACCGTGGCCCCCGGCCGCGACTGGGTGCAGTTCCGTCTCACGGGTGGCGCCAGGCCGGGCCGCGAGGCCGGGTGGAGCAACCGCGACGCCGTCGGCGCCGAGGTGCGGCTGACGTGGCACAGCGGTAGTCAGACGTTCGAGCAGGTGCAGGCCGTGACCGCCGGCGACGGGTACGCCTCGCAGACGATGTTCCGCCTCCACTTCGGCCTGGGGGCGGACGCGGCCGTCGAGAAGGCGGTGATCCGCTGGCCGTCCGGCCGGACGCAGACGGTGCCGGCCCCGCGGCCGGGCGTGCTTCATTCGATCGAGGAACCGGGCCCATGACCCCCGTCACTCTCCCGACGGCCCCGCGCGCGCCCGCCGTGCGCGTCGGCCGCAACCGCGCCGGCTACCTGGCCCGCGTCGCCGCCACGGCCGCGCTCGTCGGCGTGTACTACCTCGTGCGCGACCGCATCGGCGCCGCCTACGTCGAGGCCACCGGCGACGCCTCCGGCCCGCGCGTGGTGGCCATGACGGCGCTGCTGGCGGCGCTGCTGGCGGTGTGGTGGCGGGTGGTGTGGCCCGACCCGAAGCTGCACGCCCCCATCCTCATCACCGCGGTGCTGGCGCTCGGCGACGCCTCCGCCGGCATCCTCGAAACGCAGCACGCCCCGCCGTGGCTCGTGGCCCTCACCGACGGCGTGCTCGTCGAGTACTCGCCGACCTTCCTGACGATCGGCGTCACGGTGCTGACCGAACTGCTGGTCGGCCGGTTCTTCTGGGGGGCGTGGCCGAACCTGACGAGCGCGTACATCAGCGGCATCAGCGCCGGCATCCTCATCAAGTCGCCGGTGCTGTGGCCGTTCCTGCTGTGCGGGATGATCTCGATCACGTCGAAGTACGTGCTGCGCGTCTACGGCCGGCACCTGTGGAACCCGACCAACTTCGGCGTGACGATGATGCTGTTCCTGGCCCCGCAGCACGTCGCCAGCCTGACCGTGCAGGCGGGGAACAACGGCCTCGCCGTGGCCGTCATCTGGCTCCTCGGCGGCATGATTATGGTGAAGCTGGGGCGCTGGCACATCCCGCTGGCGTTCGTGGCGAGCTTCGTGCCGCTGGCGTTCCTGCGGAGCTCGGTGACCGGCCACCCGTGGCAGACGGAGATCGCGCCGATCACCAGCCCGATGTTTCAGCTGTACATCTTCTTCATGATCACCGACCCGCCGACGACGACGCGGAAGAAGTGGAGTCAGGTGCTGGTGGCGGTGCTGGTGGCGGTGATGGAGACGGTGTACCGGCTGGCGTTCAAGGACGTGCACTCGCTGTACCACGCGCTGTTCACCGTCGGCCCGGTGACGAACCTGATCGAGATCGCGGCGACCCGGCTGCGGCGGCCGGCTACTTCACCTTCGCCATGTCGAGGGTGAACGTGTGGTTGGACGCGGACACGTCCCACGACTCGCCCAGGTTCTTGGTCACCGGCATCGGCGGCCCCTTGGCGGCCTTGCCGCCGGACGGCGGGTAGTGCGTGACCGACACCTTGTACTTGCCGGGCGCCATGCCGGCCCCCTCCAGCCCGGCGATCTTGAACGACCCGTCCTTCTCCACCTGCCCGCCGACGGCCGGGCCGCCGCCCTCGGGCGTGAGGTTGATGTTGATCCCCTCGCCCTCGCCCAGGGCGTACGGGCTGCCCCCGTTGACCACCTTGCCGTCCACCTTCACCCCGCCGCCGCCGCACCCCGCCACCGCCAGGGCCGCCGCGCACGCCAGGGCCAGAGTCGTCGTTCGCCGCATGGGTCGCTCCGTCGGAGAAGTTGGGCCCGCCGGCCGGCGGCCGGGTGGGTTAAGACTATCGAACCCGCTCGGTCACGTCCGCCGGGATGAACGTGTGGCCGGTGTGGCAGCCGAGGCAGAAGTGGTAGCCGTCCTGCCGGACGCCGCTGTAGTGGTCGCCGGCCAGGGCGAAGAACGACGCCGACCGGCCGGCCTTGTCCTTCGCCTTCGACTCCCACCGGGCCACCTTGCCGTCGGCGTCCAGCCCGGCCAGCACGCCCGCGCTCGTGCCCATCGCCGGCACCCACGCCCGCAGCCCGCCCTTCTCGGTCAGCGGCTCCGACATCAGCCGCTCCCACTCGCCGGTCACCCGCGGCTTCACCGGGTCGTCGAACCGGTCGCGGTGGGCGGCGAAGAACACCACCGACTTGACGTTCGTCGGCGCCGGGATCACCGGCCCCTGCCCGGCGTCGGTCTTCTGCCCCAGGAAGTCGTCCACCGACGGCACGTTGATCATCGAGTTCTCGAACAGCCCGTACCCGCCCTCGTACTTCTTGCCGCTGAACAGCTTCGTGAACTCCGGCTGCTTGTAGTCCTTGACCGACGCGAACACCCGCTTGCCGACCGGCACCGGCCGCGCGTACACGGCCACCGGCTCGGCGTCGGCGAAGTCGGGGTCGTCGAACAGGACCTGCGGCTTCTGCCAGGTGGACCACTCCTGCGGGAACAGGTACAGCCCGTACCCGCCGGCCGCGGCCCCGACCGGCGCGGCCGAGCACAGCACCGTGCCGTTCGGGCAGGGGCTCGGGCAGCCGACGGTGATGTCGCGGTCGTCGGCGTCGCGGTCCGGGGCGTACAGCAGGGTGCCGCCGACCTGCGTCGGCATGGGGCCGGCGGCGGACAGCGAGCTGGGGGCGACGCGGAGGTAGCCCCAGTCGGCCTGCGCCAGCCGGAGGCGGCCGTTCCCCGCCGGGTGCGGCGTCATGAACGCCACCCGCCCGTTGAACAGCGGCCGCGGCCGCCACACCGCCTCGGCGATCTTCACCACGAACCCGAACTGCGTGGCCGCCAGGTTCACCCGCGCCCCCATCCACTGGTCCGTGGGGCTGGTCGCGTAGGTGCCGGCCGTGCCCGGCGCGCCGACGGGGCGGACGTCCGAGCCGTCCTCGGTCACCGCCTCGCGGTTGCGGCTCCACAGGCTGAAGACCAGCAGGTTCTCGGCGAGGGTGAGGTACGGCCAGCGGTCGTTGTTGCGGTTGGCGGTGAGCGTCAGCGGCTTCGGCTCGCCGGCGGACCAGATCCACAGCTGCGTGGCCCGGCGGGCGTGGTCGCGGCCGAGGTCCGGCAGCCGGCTCGACGCGAACACCAGCCCGTTGCCGACGTCCACCGGGTCCACGTCGTCGTAGTCGAGTGCCCTCCGCTCGGCGTCGGGCAGGGTGGAGCCGTCGGCCGCGTACCGCATCGGCGGCGTGTTCACGCACCCGGGGTCGCCGGGGAGGCCGGTGAGCTGCCGCAAGCCCGTGCCGTCGAGGCGGACCTCGTAGATGCGCCACCGGCCGGGGTCCGGGGCGGCGCGGCGGCCGGCGAACACGACGCGCTCGCCGTCCGGGGTGATCGACGGGCTCATCACGTCCACGAGGGTGCCGCCGCCGTCGACCTCGCGGCCCCAGGTGAGCTCGAAGACGCGGCCGTCGGGGTCGAGGCGGCGGAGGCGGCCCTCGCGGGCGGCCCACGGGATCGTGCCGGGGTAGGTGAACCCGTCCCCCTCGGGGGCGGCCGCCTGGAACGAGCTGGCGTCGGAGCGCGAGGTGAAGACGACGGGGACCGGCGGGTTCGACCGGACGTGCGGGCGGAGGTCGCGGGCCTCCCAGGCGCCGCGGCCGAAGAAGTAGTACGCGGTCGCGCCGCCGGCGGCGAGGACGAGCACGGCCGGGACGAGGTACTTGAGGCGCGCGCGCATGGAGGGGCTGTGGGTCGGGCGGACGGGACGGGGGCGAGCCGGGGGCGTCAGCCGCCGGTTTCTTCAGCGCATTCTACGCGGGGCCGGGGGGCGCGGTTCGTGCCGGGCCTCCGGGGCGGGGCGGGGCGGCCGGAAACGGCCGCGGGCGGGGGCGGGGGGGGGGGGCCCCCCCCCCCCCCGCGGGGGGCGGCCGCCCCCCCCCCCCGGCGGCGTCGGGGGTGGCTTAGTTGTCCGAGCCGCTCTGGCCGTCGTTGGCGGCGTTCATGATCCACCACGTCCGCTGCTGGATGGCGTTGCGGACGAACCGGCCGCTGCCGTCGCCGAAGAACACGTTCACGCCGCCGGTGTGCCGGCTGCGGGCGGTGGCCTGGTTGCTGTTGCAGCTGGTCCAGTTGCTCAGGCCCTGCTGGGGCAGGTCCGGGGCGCCGTTGATGTCGTCGGAGCAGCCGCTGGTGGTGCCGGCCTTGTCGTTCGGGAGCTGACAGTCGCCGTCGGCGTGGGCGACGATGGTGCTGGAGCCGGCGAGGCCCCAGGCCCACACGGCGCGGGGGTCGTTGGACTGGGCCGACGACATGACCTCGCTGAACATGACGGTGTTCGAGCTGCCGTCCGGGATCTGCTGGATGCCCATGCCCTGCTTACGCGACGGGGTGGTCCACACCGAGAACGGCCCCTGGCCGGGGAGGCCGTACGGGCCGCCGGTGCTGCTGCCGCCGTTGAGCCGGCTGCTGTAGGTGTAGTGCGGGCCGCAGTTGGCGGCGTAGTTGCCGCGCGCCCAGGCCACCGTGGCCGTGCTCACGCCGGCGAAGTTGCCGGTGTACGGGGTGCCGGCGCTGACGTCGGACGGGCACTGGTAGTAGTTGATGTTGGCCCCGCGGACGTTCGTCCACCCCTGGTCGGCGGTGGCGGTCGTCTGGTTGAGCCACAGCTGGACGCTGGTCACGACGCTGTTGTACAGCGGCGCCTGCTCGACGTACGGGAGGATGAGGATGGCCCAGTTCGGCCCGATGTTCGTCGAGCCCGGGGCGTCCGCGTACTGGCTCATGATGACGGCGGGCGGCAGACCGTTGTTCGTGTCCTGGTAGCTGTGGGCCGCCAGGGCGATCTGCTTCAGGTTGTTCATGCACTTGGCGCGGGCGGCGGCCTCACGCACCTTCTGCACGGCCGGCAACAGCAGGCCGATCAGGATCGCGATGATCGCGATCACGACCAGCAGTTCGATCAGCGTGAAGCCACGCGACCGACGGGGGAGGGGAGACATTCGACACCTCGGGAGAAAGAACGAGGACTGGAGCGAAACTCTGACCGGGAACAGATAGGACTACTTCACAACCACCTACTTTAATCGGCAATTCGTGGCACGACAACCGGAAATTCACAGCCGGCGCCATTTTACGGCCGAAATCCCGACGAGTCATCCGGGCCAATAGTTGCGTTGATCCGTCGGGGTCGCGTCACCCGAATCACGCCCACCGGGGCGGGGGATTTCAGGCGACGTTGGTGCCGAGGCCGGTTTCCCACCCCTACCGCCGCAACCGCTCGTCGAGTGTCGCCAGCGTCTCGTCGATTGTGTAGCGCAAGTAGTCGTCACCCGGCGGCACCACCACCGCGGCCGCCAGGTCGCGGGCCGCCCGGCTGTGGAAGAAGCTCAGTGCCCGCGCCGCCTCCAGCCGCACCCGCGGGTGGTCGTCGCGCGATGCCACCCCCAGCAAGCCGATCGCGTCCGGGAGGCGGTCACGCCACGCGCACAGCACCCGCGTCGCCGCCGCCCGCGCCCGCGGCTCCGCCGACTTCAGCACCGCCCGCAGCAGCGGTTCGTTCACCGCGCCCGCGTGCTGGCACGCCCACAGCGCCTCCAGCTGGTGGTGCGCGAACTCCGGGTCGGCGGCGTTCAGCGCCGCCACCCAGCGGTCGGCCGCGGCGCTCACCTCGTTCGCGTCGCGCAGCCGGAGCTCGCGCCGAGCCAAGTCTCGCGTCGAATCTTCCGGCGCCTTCAGCAGCTCGAACAGCGCCGGCACCGGGGCGCCGTCGATCGTCGGCCGCGGCGCCGGCGGGCGGCCCTTCGCGGCGACGCGCCAGATGCGGCCGTGGGTGTGGTCGCGGGCCGGGTCGCGGAGCGGCACGGCGATGTAGTTCGTCACCGCGTCCGCCCAGTCGCACACGTACAGCGCCCCGTCCGGCCCGAAGGCGATGTCCACCGGGCAGAACGCCGGGTCGGCGGACACCAGCAGCGGGTCGGCCGGCGTGGCCACGAACCCGGAGCCGGCGTCGGACAGGCGGAACCGCAGCACGCCCTTCACGCCCATCGTGTTGTTCACGAGCAGGTCGCCGCGCCAGTCGTCGGGGAAATGCCGGCCCGACACCACCACGCAGCCGCACGTCGGCCGCCACTGTTTCTCGTGCATCGTCTTCAGCGGCGGGTGCTGCCGAGGGTAGTCGGTCTGGCCGCTGAACGGCGTGGCGAAGTACGTCGAGCCGTCCGCGGCGTCGGCGACGAACTCCTGCCCCCAGCGGTCGAAGGCGTGCCCCCACGGGTTGCCGAACTTGTACGCGACGTGGGCGTCGAGCCGACCGGCCCGCGCGTCGTACCGCCACACCGCGCCGTTGAAGCTGGGGCGCACGCCGTAGGGCGTCTCGACCTGCGAGTAGTTGTAGACGCCCTCGTCGAAGTACAGTTCGCCGCCCGGCCCCCAGCGGAACGTGGTGAGGGCGCGGTGCGTGTCGGCGTTGCCGAAGCCGGGCAGGAGGCGCTCGCGGCCGCCGCCCTCGCGCAGGAACCACACGTCCGGCGGGCAGCCGACGTAGGCGCCGCCGTCGCCGACGGCGAGGCCGGTCGGCAGGTACAGCCCGCGGGCGAACACGCTGGCGGTCGCGGCCTTGCCGGTACCCTGCGGGTCGTCGAGAATCAGCACCTTGTCGTCGGGCGGCGGGTCGCCGGGGCGGTGCAGCGGGTACGACGGCCACGTGTTCACCCACAGCCGGCCGCGCGCGTCGAACGTCATCGCCACCGGCTTCTTCAACTCGGGGAACTGCTCCTCGGACGCGAACAGCGTGACCTCGAAGCCCGGCGCCGTCGTGAACGCCTTCAGCGTCTCGGCCGTCGTCGGCACCCGCGCCGGGCCGAACTTCGTCTCCACCGGCGGCAGCGTCCCGGAGGGCGAATCGTCGACCTGCGGCGGCACGGGTTTGCCGGCGGCGATGTCCCAGACGCGGGCGTCGCGCAGGTCGATCATCTTGCGGAGCTTGGCGAACTCGGCCTTGAACACCGGCTGGTTCACGCCCGTCTTGTGGCTGCCGTAGATGAAGTTCCCCTGCGCCGGCCGCGTGTCGTACCAGACGTGGAGGCTCTTGTCGACGACCGCGGCCCGCAGCGCCTCGTAATCGACGGCGGTGGTCGGGCGCGGGCCGAACAGCGCCTCGTCGAGCGCCGCGGCGAGGAGTTTGTCGCCGGCGTCGGTCGGGCGGACGCCGTCGACCGTGAGCTTGTGTTCGGTCATCAGCCGGCGGGACGGCTCGAACAGGTCCACGAACACGGAGCCGGACTTCGCCGCGACGCGCCCCACGGCCTCGGCGTACTGCTTCAATACCGCCGTGTGCGCGACCCCGTCCGGGAAGCCGGGCCGGCCGACGTTCTCGTGCGCGATCGGCGACACGAGCACGAGCCTCGGCGGGGCGCGGCCGTTGAGCGGCGTGGTGATGACGCGGCCGGCGAACTCGTTCAGCGCGTCCTCGAACGCGGCGAGGCCGTCCGCGCCGGCGAACGACTCGTTCATGCCGTAGCAGGCGATCACCACGTCCGGCTTGACGTCTTCGAGGCGGGTGGTGCCGTGGTCGAGGTGGCCGACGGCGCGGGTCGGCGGCGTGGTCACCTCGTCGCCGGCGTAGCCGAGGTTGCGGACGACGAGCCGGTGCTCCGGGTGGCGGGCGTGCAGCAGCGTCTCGAAGTGGCCGTGGTGCAGCATCCCCTCGGCGAAGCCGTTGCCGACCACGGCGACGCGGTCGCCGGGGTTGAGCGGCAGCTTGGCGGCGGGCGGCGGGGGCTGCGTCGGCGGGCGGAGGACGTACCACGCGGCGGCGCCGGCGGCGACGAGGACGACGACAGCGGCGAGGAGCTTGCGCGACATGGGACACCAGGCCGGGCGGCCCGGCGGGCGACGGGTGAGTGAGGGAGTATAAGCAGGTGGTAGTGGCGGGTCAAACTGCGGTCACGCCAGCCGCCGCGCCTCGCGGGCCAGCCCCGCCGCCACGAACGCCAGCAGTTCCGGCAGCTTCTTCGCCGCGTACCCCGGGCCGGTGGTGTCGAGGTCGGCGGCGTGCGGCACGCCGTAGGCGGTGAGCTTCTCGTGGAGGCGGTCGGCGCCGCGGTGCCAGGGGCCGGCGGGGTCGGCGGCGAACCACAGGTGCGGCGGCCACCGGCACGGGTCCACGTGCAGCACCGCCGTGGCCTGCCGGGCGCGCTCGCGGGTCGGGAACAGCTCGTCGAGCGCGGTGCCGCGGCCGTACAGGTCGTGGAAGTCGAAGGCGGCGTCGATGGCGGCGGCGACGGGGAAGCGGTCCGGGTGCCGCAGCGCGAGGCGGACCGCGGCCTGCCCGCCCATGCCGACGCCGGCGACGGCCCAGCGCCGGGCCGGGTCGGCGAGCGCCAGCAGGTCCGGTTCGGACGCGAGCGACCACCACCGCTCCGTCGGCGGCGGTGAGACGATGTCGAGGCCGGCAGGGGGGGCGGTGCCGTCGTGGAGCCAGAGGAGGGGCATATTGGATTGCCGCTCGCGGCTTCGCGCTGGGCGACGCCAAGCCGCGAGCGGCGGAAGTGTTAGTCCACCTTCCGCCGCGGCGGCGTCTCGCGCTTCGGCATCGGCGGCGGCTCGGCGCCCTGCTCCTTCAGCTTGGCGATCACCCGCCGCCGCCGCGCCTCGTCCCGCCGCGACACGTCGTCGAACGTCAGCCCGCGCTGCCAGCTGGCGATCGCGCCCGCCTTGTCGCCGAGCGCCAGCTGGCAGTCCGCGAGGTGGTCCCAGATCTCCAGGTGGTCGCCCTCGTCCTCGTCGGCCGCGGCCTTCTTCAGGTACGGCAGCGCCGCCTTGTAGTCCTTCTTCTTGAACAGCACCCAGCCCATGCTGTCCAGGTACGCGCTCGTCTCCTGCACCTTGTCGAGCTTGCCGTCGGCCACGGCCTTCTCCTGCCGCTTCTTGTCGAGGTCGAGCGCCTCCTTGATGAGCTTCTCGGCCTCCTCCAGCTTCACGTCGTGGTCGGCCCAGATGAAGCCGAGGTCGTTCTTGTACGTCGGGCTGTCCGGGTGCCGCTTGATCAGCCCCTCCAGCTCCTTCGCCGCCTTGTCGATGTCCTTGTTGTCGACGTGGAGGCCGCTGAGGGTGTAGCGCATGCTGTCCTTCATGCGCGCCTTGATGTCCTTGCTCAGCCCGCGGGACGTGTCCAGCTTGGCGATCGCGTCCTCGTACGTCTCGATGGCGGCGGGGTAGCGGCCGGCGTTGCGGAGCACCCACCCCTTCACCTGCGTGAAGTACCAGCCGCCGTCGGTCGCCTGGATCATGCTCTCGGCGATCCGCAGCGCCTCGTCGGTGTTGCCGCGCATGGCCTTGGCCTGGATCATCTTCTCGATCACCGGCCCCTGCGCGTCCTCGACCTCCTTCGGCCCCTTCAGCTCCAGGAACCGCTCGCACAGCTCGTCCAGGTCGGCGTACCGCTTGCTGTCCCAGAGGGTGTCCATGAGGCCGTCGTAGGCCTGCAGCATCTTCTCGCCGCTCTCCAGCCGGGTCGCGGCCTCGACGCAGAACTCGTAGAAGTACTCGGCCGTGTCGTAGTCCCGCACGATGTTGGCGGCCCGGCCGACGACCAGCGCCCCGTTGAACGTGAACGCCCGCTCCTTCCCCTTGCCGGCCTTCTGCATCCGGGCCGCGAGCTGCACGCCCTGCTTGGCCCGGGCCTTGTCCTTGATGAACGCCCGCAGCGCGTCGGTGCGGGCGGCGTCCGTCTTGGCCTTGTTGAAGTCGAGCAGCTCGGCCTTGAGCGCCTCCTCGTCGGCGGGGGCGAGGGCCTTCGGGGCGGCCTTCTTCTCGACCTTCTTGGGAAGATCCGGGTCTTGCGCCCGACCCCCGGCCGAGAGGACCACGAGGGCGGCCGCGAGGACGCCGAACCGGATGAGGAAGCCGTGACCCGCCCGTCCCATGGCGAAACCCTTCTGCGTGGCAGGATGGGGGAACTGTACCGTCCCTGCGGGCGATTCTACGCGGGGCGCTGTCTGCGTGCCAAGCCCGAAGGTAGTGGTCAGTGGTCAGTGGACAGTGGCCAGCCAGGACACCAGACTGCGGGTCGGGTTCCTATTCTGTCCACTGCCCACTGCCCACTGGCCACTGCTCCGAAGGAGCCCCATGTCCGGCAAGGTTCCCGTGATCGGCATCGGCCCGGACGGGCTCGCCGGCCTCTCCCCGCGCGGCCGCGACCTGCTGCTGGCCGCCGAGGTCGTCTTCGGCTCCGAGGGCACGCTGCGCCTCCTCCCGGAACTGGCCGCCGAGCGCGCCGTCATCGGCACCGACCTGCCGGTCGTCGTCGAGAAGCTGAAGGCGGCGGTGGGGAAGCGGCGCACCGCCATCGTCGCCAGCGGCGACCCGCTGTTCTACGGCACCGCCCGCTACCTCACCGAGAAGGTCGGCCCCGAGCTGTTCGAGGTGATGCCGCACGTGTCGTCGATGCAGCTGGCGTTCGCCCGCCTCCGCGAGAGCTGGGAGGAGGCGTTCCTCACCGACCTCGCGGCGCGCCCGCTGGACGACGTGCTGGACAAGATCCGCAGCGCCGAGACGGTGGGGCTGTTCACGAGCCCGCGCTACCAGCCGAACCGCGTGGCCGCGGAGTTGCTCGGCCGCGGCATGGACTACTTCACCGCGTTCGTGTGCGAGAACCTCGGCGGCAAGGACGAGCGCATCACCCGCGCCGACCTCGGCGAGGTGCGCGACATGACGTTCGACCCGCTGAACATCCTGATCCTGAAGCGGAAGCCGAACCGCCCCGACCGGCCGCGCGCCGCCCGCCTGCGCCGCTTCGGCAACCCCGACGAGGTGTTCGCCCAATCGCGCCCCAAGACCGGCCTCATCACGCAGGCCGAGGTCCGCGGCGTGGCGCTGTCGCAACTGGACTTGCACCCCGGCGACGTGTTCTGGGACGTGGGCGCCGGCAGCGGCAGCGTGGCGATCGAGGCCGCCGGGCTGGTGACGCCGGGGCCGAGCTACGCCATCGAGCAGGACACGGCCGACTACCACCTGATCGTGGCGAACGCGGCGCAGTTCGGCGTCTCCAACGTCAAGCCGGTGTTCGGCACGGCGCCGGGCGTGTTCGCGGACCTGCCCGCCCCGGACGCGGTGTTCGTCGGCGGCAACGGCGGCGAGGTGGCGCGGCTGCTGGAGGCGGCGTACGCGGCACTCCGCCCCGGCGGCCGGCTGGTGACGAACGTCGGCACGCTGGAGATGCTGACGGCCACCTACGCGGTGCTGAAGCGCCTCGGCGGCGGCGTCGAGGTGCTGCTGATGAACCTGTCCCGCGGGGTGGAGCAACTCGAAGCGCTGCGGTTCGAGGCGATCAACCCGACGTTCCTGCTCCGGGTGCAGAAGCCGGCCGCCGACTGGGTGGTGTGAACGCCCGGTGAGTCGGGCCGGCGGCGGCGCGGTTCTCGATCATAACTCTCGCGTCGCCCACGGCCGTGCGGTAATCTCGGCGTTGGAGGAGCGGCACGCCGTCTCCGGAGGAGGACGCCATGCGACGCCGCGCGATCGGGTTGGCCGGAGCGATCGTCCTCGCCTGCACCGACCCGGCTGCCGCCCAGACGGCCCGCGGCACCACGGCCCCGATCCCCACGTCGAACCGCACGCTCACCCCGGCCCCGGCCACGAGCGGCTTGCACCTGTCCGCCCCGATCCCCAGGGCCGGCGGCTCGTCCGCCGGCTTCGGCGGGAAGCACACTGCGGTCGGCGGGCCCGGCGCGCCACACACCACCGGCTCGACCGCCGGAACCGGCGTCTACGCCGGCGGGACCGCGGCCGGCAGCGGCGTCCTGGCGGCTCCCGGGTTCGGCGGCAGCGTGCTGCCCGGCGGCGCGACGGTTCCCGGGTTCGGCGGCAGCGTGTTGACCGCCGGCGCGACGGGGCCCGGCGTGCTCGGCACCACCGGGTCGGCGGTGGCCAGCGGGAACCAGATCGCCCTCCTCGCGGAGGCGCGGCTCCTCGTGCTCCAGCTCGAAGCGTCCGGGCAGCTGTCGCTCGACCGCCGCGAGTCGATGTTCCTGACGCTGCTCGTGTACGAGGCGCTCCGCCAGAACGCCACGCAGACCGGCACCGGCACGACGACCCGCAACGCCTTCATGACCGGCCCGATCATCAACCCGGCGACCGGCACCACCTACCCGTAACCCCGCCGTCAGTCGGCCAGCGGCAGCGGCTCCTCCCCGTCGTCATCCTCTTGCACCGGCCGCGTGATCGGCTTGATCCGCGGCCCGACGTACCCCACCGCCTCGGGGATGTCGTTCTCGTCGCCGAGCGGAATCGCGTCGTCGCCCAGCGGGATGTCCTGCTCGTGCTCCAGCCGGTGCCACTGGAGGGGCTTGAGGTCGTTCCGCACCAGCCGCTGCGACCCGTCCGGCAGTTCGTGGAAGACGAACGGCACGCCGCGCACGATCGCCGCCGGCAGCGCCTCGATGCGCGCCACGGCCTCCTCGTAGGTGTCGTACCGCTCCGAGATCGGCCCCTCGGTGGTGGCCACCTCGACGATGTACTGGCGGGTGTCGGACAACTCGGGGTCGGTCATCGGCGGCACCGCGGTCAGGCCCGGAAGCGGAACACGAAGCACCCGAGGGAAATCCGGTCCTCGTCGGCCAGCCGGACGGGGGCGGCGACGCGGCGGCCGTTGACGAACGAGCCGCCGCGGCTGCGGCAGTCCTCGACCGTCACGGCGTCGGCCGTCCGGGTCAGCCGGGCGTGGCGGGCGGCGGGGACGTGGCTGTGGAGGTGAAGGACCGCATTCTCCCCCGGCCGCAGTTCCCCGTCGCGGCCGACGCCGGTGACGCCCTCGGGGATCGGGAACTCGTCCCCCGGCAGGGGCGTCACGCCCGGGTACAGCTCGCAGGGCCAGTTCGGGTTCCGCACGACGACCAGCCGCGGGCACGGT
This sequence comes from Gemmataceae bacterium, assembly GCA_046350095.1. Classification (GTDB taxonomy): domain Bacteria; phylum Planctomycetota; class Planctomycetia; order Gemmatales; family Gemmataceae; genus Urbifossiella. Next base: position 1,319,986 of record JAXMBA010000002.1, on the reverse strand, counting down.
TCGGCCATCCGTCACCCCCGGCGGCGGGCCCAGAGCCGAACGGCCAGCACGCCCAGCGTGATGCCGGCCCAGTCGATGAGCACGTCGGTGAACTGCCCGGTGCGGCCGGGGACGTACGTCTGGATCACTTCCGTGGCGACGCCGTGCAGCGCGAGGAGGCCGACCACCAGCCGCGGCGCCGGCAGCACCGCGGCGAGCGCCGCCAGGGTGGCGTAGCCGACGAGGTGCGCCGCCTTCGCCACGAGGAACGGTTGGCCGAAAGCGGTCATCCCCTCGCGGAACTCGGGCGAGACCTGCGAGCAGAGCCGCCACGACCACAACGCCAGGAGCACGACGAACAGCGCGAGGCGCCAGGAGAGGTGTCGCGCGACCGACGCCCGGGCGGGCGTCGGTCGCGGGCCGGCGGGGCGGAGCACGACAGACCACTCCTTGGTCGAGGGCGGGGGCCGCGACCGGCCCCCGAACCTCATCCTACTGGTTGAACACGAACTCCTTCGTGTTCAGCAGCGCCCACAGGATGTTCTCGTAGGCGATCCGCTTCCCGGCGGCGCCCGTGTGTTTCGCCTCCATGTCGCGGACGTGGGCCAGCGCCGCGGTCAGGTCGGCCTCCGTCGGCGTCCGCGCGAACGCCCAGCGGAACAGCTCCGTGATCTTCTCGCGGTCCGGCCGCGCGTCCGCCGCCAGCGTCGCGGCGCGGCCGCCCTGGCGCGTCACCTTCCCCTGAATCTCGTCGCTGTTGAGCAGGTGCAGCGCCTGGGCCAGGTTCGCCTCGTTCACCCGCTCGCACTCGCACGCGCTGATCCGCTGCGGCCGGCCGAACACGTCCAGGAAGTACGACGTGAACGACTCGTCCGGCAGCATGATCGCCCGGCCCGGCGCGTTCCTGTCCTTCGGCAGCCCGTTGAAGCCGCCGGGGCTGTCCGTCACCTGGTTCACCGCGTCCAGCAGCACCTCGGCGCTCACCCGCCGCGGGTAGAACCGGGCGTAGGCCTGCTTGTCCAGCTTGTTGAAGTCGTTCGGCGCGCTCGACAGCTGGTACGTCCGGCTCTTGCAGATGGTCTTGATCAGCGCCTTCAGGCTGTAGTTGTTGTCGGTCAGGTTCTTGGCCAGCGCGTCGAGCAGCTCCGGGTTCGACGGCGGGTTCGTGATCCGCATGTCGTCGAGCGGGTCCACGATGCCGCGGCCGAAGAAGTGCGCCCAGTACCGGTTCGCCACCGCCTTCGCGAAAAACGGGTTGCTCTTGTCGGTCATCCAGTCGGCGAGCTTCTCGCGCGGGTCGCCCTCGGCCACCTCCATCGGCTGGCCGTCGAGCGGGCGGATCTCCGCGGCCTTGTTCGTCCGCTTGTTCGTGACCGAGCCCGACGACCGCGTGAAGATCACCTGCGTCTTGTTGTCGTTGTTGTTGCCGGTGCTCGGCAGGCGCAGCTCCTTGCGGCCGACCTTGCCGAAGAACGCCGCCAGCCCCCAGTAGTCGTCCTGGCTCCACTTCTCGTACGGGTGGTGGTGGCAGTTGGCGCACGCCAGCCGCTGCCCCAGGAACACCTGGCCCACGTCGTCCACGAAGTTCTCGGGCGTCGTGAGTTCCTTGTACCACACCACCGCGGGGTTGCGGCGCTCGTCGCCGGTGGCCGTCACGATGCCGCGGACGAACTCGCTGTACGGCGTGTCGTTGGCCATCGCCAGGCGGATGTGCTCGTGGAACGCGAACGTGCCGGCGGCGCGGTTCGCCTCGCCGCGGCGCTTCACCCGCAGGATGTCGGCCCACTTGTTGGCGAAGAAGTACGCGTACTCGGGCGTCTCCAGCAGCCGGTCCACCAGCTTCTCGCGCTTCTTGGCGTCGGCGTCGGCCGCGAACGCCGCCACCTGCGCCGGCGTCGGCAGCGTGCCGGTGATGTCCAGCGACACGCGGCGGATGAACTGCTCGTCGGTGCAGACTTCGGACGGCACCAGCCCCAGCTCGCGCCACTTCTTCGCGGCGTGCTGGTCGACCACGGTCTGCGCCGGGAACTGCCACTCGGGCGTCTTCTGGCCGAGCGGCACGGTGATGCGGGTGACCGTCACCATCCCCTGGAAGCGGGCCATGATCGCCGCCTCGCCGCTGAGCTGGTTCGTGCGGACCTGGCCCCCCTCGGTCACGGCCGCGACCTCGCCGTCGTTGCTCTCGAACTGCGCCCGCCGGGTCACGTCCTCGGTGGTGCCGTCGGAGTAGTGGGCGTAGGCGGCGATCTGCTGGGTGGCGTTGCGGGTGAGGATGCGGTGCTCGGGGAACACGCTGATCTTCACGACCTTCGGGTCGGTCTCGTTGCCCCACGGCATCCCGGCGGCGATCCAGCGGCGGACCACCTTGTACTCGTCGGACTCGGGCTCCATCTTCTTGCCGCCGCCGTGCGGCGAGCGGCCGGTCGCCTTCGTGAGGAACAGGCTGGCGTCCGGGTTGGCCGGGAACAGCCGGCGGCCGCGGCCCTCCTTCACGAGCGTCATGTAGTCCAGGTCGGGCTCGAACCCGAGCAGCGACAGGCGGAAGCCGTTCTGCCCGGCGATCTTGCCGTGGCACCCGCCGCTGTTGCAGCCGAGCCGCGTGAAGATCGGCACGACCTGGTTGGTGAAGTTCAGCGGCAGGTTCACGCCGACGTTCCGCGCCTCCACCGGCAGCCGGGCCGTGTGCGGCCCGAACGTGACCGTGATTTCGCCGGCGCCGTCGCTCTTCGCCTGGGCGCGGCCGGTGGCGCTGACGGTCGCGGTGGCGTTGGCGACGGCGTAGCGGGCGACGTGCGTCAGGTCCACGAGCCGGCCGTCGGCGAGGGTGCCGGTGACGACCAGTTGCGCGGCGTCGTCGGTCCCGTTGAGCGCGACGCGCGCTGGGTGGACGGCGACGGCCTTGACGTCATTCGGGTTGGGGGCGTCCTGCGCGGCGGCGGGCGACGCCAGGGACGCGAGTGCGACCAGGACCGCCGTGAGGCGGGGGTGCGGGAGCGGCATGGACACGACCCTCGGAAGGGCGGGTAGGCGGGGGGACGCGCCGCGCGGGCGCGGGCAGGCAGTGGGTGTATTGTCGTCTACGGGCGGGCGGCGTGCAAGGGGGAAGGCGGAAAGGCGGGCGGGCAACCTCACGAGCCGCGACCGCAAGGGAGCGGCTGCTGTCGCGGACTCCGCCGTTCCGGGCTCGTGTTCGCCAGCCGCTCCCTTGCGGTCGCGGCTCGCTCCGGCGGTCGATTCGACGCGATTGCTCGCCCTCACCACTCAGACCGTCGCTGCGGCGACCGGTTCCGGCTCGGGCGTGCCGTTGACCGACGGCGCCGGCACGCCCGCGGTGGCGTCGTCCGTGTCGTCGTCGTCGGGCTTGGTGCGGCGCGTCTTCCGCTTCGCGTCGGCCACCTTCGCCAGCCGGACGCGCTCCTCCATCTCCTTACCCGGCTGGAAGGTGACGACGTTCTTGGAGGCGACGTCGACGCGCTCGCCGGTGCGCGGGTTGCGCGCCTTGCGCGGCTTGCGCTGCTTGACCTCGAAGACGCCGAAGTTGCGCAGCTCGATACGGCCGTCGGAGACGAGGGTGTCGATGATGGCGTCGAAGGTCCACTGCACCAATTCCTTGGTCGCCAGCTGCGTCAGGTTCCCCTTGAGGAGCTTTTCCTTGTTCGCCTTCTCGCACAGCTGGCGGACGATTTCTTTCTTGGTCACGGAAGCAGTCCCCCGCTGGTCTGGGCTCGCACCGGTAACCGGCTGGTCGTTTTCAAAGTCTAGATAGGGCAAGGAGTAGTGTCAAGGAAATAGGCCGATCCCGGGGGGCAGGGAACAGGAGTCACGAGCCAGGAGACCGGCTCCGCCCCACGCGGTTCCTGTCTCCTGTCCCCGGTCCCCGGTCCCCTGCCCACTGTCCACCCGCACGTGGCGCGATATTCTCCCTTGAAGCCGCGGCGGCACCGGCATACAGTGCTGGGTGCAGTGGTAGAAATGCGGGTGTAACTCAGTGGTAGAGTACCTCGTTGCCAACGAGGTTGTCGTGGGTTCAAGTCCCATCACCCGCTCTTAGCCACAGTCTGCCGGGCCGGGAAGTCGCGGGCACTTGGCGGGATACAATGCCCGCCGCCCACCGCTTCCCGGCCCTTGTGTTTTTTACCCCCAACCCCGCACCCCGACGCGGCGACCACGGAGGACGACCGATGGCCGACGAACCCACCCCCGACACCCCCGACACCGGGGCCACGGCCGTCGCCGAGGGGCCGGTCAAGCTCGTCCAGACGGTCGAGATCAAGGACGTCGGCCCGTGCAAGAAGCACATCAAGGTCACCGTCGAGCGGAAGCAGATCGACGAGCGGTTCGACGAGAAGTTCAGCGAGATCACGCTGAGCGACCAGCCCACGGTCCGCGGCTTCCGCCCTGGTAAGGCGCCGCGGAAGATGATCGAGAAGCAGTACTACCCGGCCGTGGCCCAGGAGGTGAAGACGCAAGTCCTCATGGCCAGCCTGGAGCAGCTGGCCGACGAGCAGGACATCTCGCCGCTGTCGCCCCCGGACCTCGACCCGGACGCCATCGAGATCCCGAAGGAAGGCCCGTTCGTCTACGAGTTCGACATCGAGGTGCGGCCCGAGTTCGACCTGCCGGACTACAAGGGGCTGAAGCTCCGCCGGCCGACCCACACCTACACCCCGGACGAGGTCGCCGCCGAGAAGAAGCGGCTGCTCGAGCCCTACGGCCAGCTCGTGCCGAAGGAGGGGGACAACCCCGCCGTCGCGCTCGACGACACGGTCACCGCCGACGTGGAAATCAAGTACGGCGACAAGCTTCTGAACCAGCTCAAGGAGGTCCGCTTCAAGGTCGAGCCGCGGCTGGCGCTGTCGGACGGCGTGGCCGAGGACTTCGGCGAGAAGCTGACCGGGGCGAAGGCCGGCGACGTCCGCACGGTGGACATCGTGCTGTCGCAGGAGCTGGCCAACCCGAACATGCGCGGCCAGAAGGTGCAGGCCACGTTCACCGTCCACGACGTGAAGACGATCCGGCAGCCGGAGCTGACGCAGGACCTGCTCGAGGGCGCGTTCGGCGTCACCACCGCGGACGGGTTCGACGAGCTGGTCGGCACGCTGCTGAACCGCCGGCTGGAGTACACGCAGCGGCAGGAGGCCCGCAAGCAGGTGCTGGAGAAGATCGCCAGCTCGGCGACGTGGGAGCTGCCGCAGGACATGCTCCGCCGGCAGGCCCGCAAGACGCTGCAGCGGCGCGTGATGGAGATGAAGAACGCCGGCATGTCCGACGCCCAGATCGCCGGCAAGCGGCGCATCCTGGAGCAGGACGTGGTGGCGAGCACCGCCGCGGCGCTGAAGGAGCACTTCGTGCTCCAGAAGGTGGCCGAGGTGGAGAAGCTGGAGATCGAGGACAGCGACCTGGAGGCCGAGATCGACCGCATCGCCGACCAGTCGGGCGAGAGCCCGCGCAAGGTCCGCGCCCGGTTCGAGAAGGACGACCTGATGGAGGCGCTGGCCACCGACCTGTTGGAGCGCAAGGCGCTCGACATGATCCTGGAGTCGGCGACGTTCGAGGACTACGAGCTGACGGCGGCGCAGAAGGCCGAGCAGACCGGCGAGGTGGCGACGGTGCAGGCCGCGGCGGCGCCCGGCGAGGCGCCGGCGGCCGAGGCGCCGAGCGAGGGTTGACCTTCGTCGTAGAGTGCATTACCCCGACGACTCGCGTAATGACCAGTTACCAATGACCCACCCATGACCAAGGAAACCGAGCGGTTCTGTCCTTGGTCATGGGTGGGTCATTGGTAACTGGTCATTCCCGCGGGGTGTCGTGACAGCGAAAGGCAGGTCGAAATGCTTCCCCCGTTCGATCCGACCGCGGGCCCCATCCAGCCGCTGTTGCAGCGCGGCAACTACGCCCGCCAGCGGACGATGACGCTCGCGGACCTGCTGCTGGAGAACCGCATCGTCTTCGTCGGCAGCAGCCCGGAGACCGGCGGCAGCTCGGTCATCAGCGACTACCTGGCCAACCTGACGATCCAGAAGCTCTTGTACCTCCAGTACGAGAACAAGACGGCCGACATCCACATGTACATCAACAGCCCCGGCGGGTCGGTGTCCGCCACGCTGGCGCTGTACGACACGATGCAGTTCCTGGAGTGCCCGATCCTGACGTACTGCATGGGGATCGCGGCCAGCGGCGCCGCCATCCTGCTGGCCGCCGGCACCGCCGGCAAGCGGTACGCCCTGCCGAACTCGAAGGTGATGATCCACCAGCCGTACGGCCAGGTCGGCGGGCAGGTGTCGGACATCGAGATCCAGGCCAACGAGATCCTCAAGGAGCGCTCGCGGCTGAACGAGATCCTGGCGAAGCACTGCAAGCAGCCGATCGAGACGGTGGCCCGCGAGACGGACCGCGACAAGTACTACTCGGCCCAGGAGGCGAAGGCGTTCGGCCTCGTCGACGAGGTGCTCGAGAAGCCGGCGGACGCCCAAAAGAAGTGAGGAGGAGGGAGGGGTGAGGGGGGAGGACAAACCGGACGACCGGCGCATCCTCCCCCCTCCTCCCCTCCCCCCTCCCCCCTGTTCAACGCAAGTCCGGCCGGTGCCGCCCGAAAGCCGCCCGGCCCGTTCCCATACCCTGATACGCCGCCGGCCCGCCGCCCGATACCAGACGGCGCGGCGGGCCGCCCGGAGGACCGACCATGCCGCTCGTGCCGATCGTGGTGGAGAGTCGCGGCCGCGAGGAACGCGCCTACGACATCTACAGCCGACTGCTGAAGGACCGCATCATCTTCCTGCAGGGCGTCGTGCAGGACGACATGGCGAACCTGATCGTCGCCCAGATGCTGTTCCTCCAGTTCGACGACCCGAAGCGAGACATCCACCTGTACATCAACAGCCCGGGCGGGAGCGTGACGGCGGGGATGGCGATCTACGACACCATGCAGTTCGTCACCTGCGACGTGGCGACCTACTGCATGGGCCAGGCCGCCAGCATGGGGGCGATGCTCCTCACCGCCGGCACCAAGGGGAAGCGGTTCGCCCTGCCGAACGCCCGGGTGATGATCCACCAGCCGCTCGCCGGCTCCGAGGGCACGACCGAGGAAATCCTGATCCACGCCAAGGAGTTCCTGCGGACGAAGAAGACGCTGAACCAGCTGCTGGCGAAGCACGCCGGCCAGCCGCTGGAGGTGATCGAGAAGGGCACCGACCGCGACAACTTCATGTCGGCGATGGAGGCCCGCGAGTTCGGGCTCATCGACAAGGTGCTGGAGCGGATGCCGGCCGACCAGCTCGGCGCCCGGCCCGCGGAATGACCGCGGGAATGACCAATGACCAATGACCCACCAATGACCAAGGAAGGCAGGGCCGGATCGCCCTTGGTCATTGGTGGGTCATTGGTCATTGGTCATTGGCGGCGCGTGGGGCTTGCCCTCGCGCTCGCCCTGACCGGATGTAAGCCGAACAAGCGCTACGACCTCATCGAGGCCGAACTCCGCACCCGCGACCGCGAGCTGGCCGCCACCCGCCAGCAGCTCGACGCCAGCCGCAACCTCAACCGCGCCTACGAGCACCAGAACCCCGCCGGCTTCCCCGGCGCGCCGCCGGGCGTGCCCACCGGGGCCGGCGCGGCCGTGTGCGTCCGCGAGATCGCCGTCGGCCGCGGCACCGGCGGCGTGGACGACGACGGCACCCCCGGCGACGAGGCGCTGATGGTGGTCATCGTGCCGTCCGACGAGGACAAGTCGGCGGTCAAGGTGCCGGGCCGGGTGACGATCGCCGCGTGGGAGGTCACCCCGCAAGGGCTCAAGCAGCCGATCGGCAACTGGGAGCTGACGCCCGAGCAGCTGCGGCCGACGTGGCGGAACGGCCTCATCTCGACGGGCTACTTCGTCCGCCTGCCGTGGCAGACGCCGCCGACGACGGGCAAGGTGCGCGTGGCGGTGCGGCTCACCACCACCGACAACCGCGCCTTCGAGGCCGACCGCGACGTGACGGTGCGGCCGGTGCTCGGGGCGCGGCCGGCGCCGGCCCCGGGCCGCGAGCTGCTCCTGCCGGGGACGGCGCCGCCGGGCGCGGTCGAGGAGCTGCCCCCGCCGATGGGCGCCCCCGGTGCGCGTCTCCTGCCGCCCCGCTGACCCACTTCTGCTCGCCCGGGATGATTCTACCGGCCGGGGACCGGCTCGCGGCTCACCCGACGGGCCGGACGTACTCGCCCCGCATGAACCCGCTGTCGGCCGGGGCCGCGTAGCGGATTGCCAGGTCCGGCGTCTCCAGCCGGCGCGAGCCGGTCGCCCGCGACTCCAGCGCGTAGTCGAGGACGCCGCCGGTCAGCTGCGTCCGCTCCACCGGGTACGGCGGCCGGCCGGTCGCCACGAACCGCTCGGCGTGACTCGCCAGCGCCTCCAGGAACGCCGCTCCCGGCGGCGGCGGCAGGTAGAACAGCGTCGAAACCGGCCGCGGCTGCCCGGCGATCCGCCCCGCGAACGCCTCGTCGGCGACGTGGCCGTCGAGCTGCAACACCGTCGCCTTGAAGCCGTCGCGGTACTCGACGTGGAAGGCGATCGGGCCGGGGACGACGTGGCCCCACGTCGCGGGCCGCTGGAAGCGGCGGCAGTTGGCGCGGATGTCGCCGGCGTTCCGCGACGGGCAGCGGCCGACGGCGTGTTCGAGCAGCTCCCACGACCACAGCCCGTCGTCGCCGGCCTTCCACACCGCGTCGCCCTGGAGGCCGGTCACGGCCGTCACCCCCTGCTCGGTGGCGCCCGCGGGGAGGCGCCGCTCGACCATCGCCTGCAGCGCTTCGAGGGCGTGGATGCCGTAGATTTCCAGCTCGCCGCGTGAGACCAGCAGCGCGTCGGTGAGCTTCGATCCGAGTGGCAGTTCGAGCTCGGGGCGGCGCCACGTCACCGGCAGGCTGGAGCCGGCCATCAGGCCGAAGCCCATCTTCTTCGCCGTCGCCACCATGTCGGCGGCCTTCGCGCGGTCGTAGCTGAGGTGCTTGTCGCAGAACACCGGCACCGTCTTGCCGCTCTGCTCGAAGACGCGGACGATCTGTCGGAAGTAGTCGTGCCGCGGGTAGAGCTTCTGGCCCTTCGCGTTGTACGGGTAGTCGCCGTGCTCGCAGATGAGGAGCACGGCGTCGACGGCGAGGCGGCCGGTGCCGAGCGTCAGCGCGTCCTCGATGGTGGGCGAGATGCGGAAGCCGTGCTCGCGGGCCAGTTCCGGGGCGAGGTTGCGCGTCGGCTGTTCGACGTAGCAGCTGCCGACGCCGAAGTCGGGGAAGTGGTGGGCGTCGCCGACCATGTAGCCGTCGAGGAAGCGGCCGGCGATGTGGTAGGCGTGCGACAGGTACCAGTAGACGGAGGCGACGACGGCGACCTTCTTCTCGGCGGGCCGGGGGCGCTGAGGAGGGCGGGTGCGCGGGCCGGGTTGCGCGGCGAGCGCGGACGGCAGAAGGGCGGCGGACGCGAGGAAGGCGCGGCGGGTGGTCACGGGGCGGGCCTCCGGGGGTGCCGGGGCTAGCGTAGCCGCCGGAACGGGCGAAGCCCACCCGCGCGGGCGGGTGGGCTTCGGCGTGCGTCCGGGGCTCGTGCCGCGGGTCAGCGGATGACGCCGCCGCCGGCCCCGCCGATGCCGCCGATCCCGCCGAAGCCGCCGCCGAACCCGCCGCCGGCCCCGCCCCCGGCCGCCGACTGGACGCGGGTGTTGTAGGTGGCGTCGATGTCGGAGTAGCGGAGCCCCTCGGCCCGGCTGCCGCCGATGACGACGCGGTCGGCGGGCACGCCGGAGCCGGACAGGGCGGCGATCAGGGCGGCGCGGCGGCGGCCGTCGAGGTCGGGGTTGCCGCTCGGCTCGACCCGCACCGGGGCGGGCACGCCGCCGAGCCGGCGGACGATGCCCTCGAGGTGCCGCAACCCGCTCGGGGTCAGCTCGGCGGCGCCCTGGAACCACTCCTCCTCGAACACCACGAAGTACTCGGCGAGGGCGTTCATCCGCATCTGGTCGGTGAACGACCGCAGGTTCGCGCCGACCGGCGGCACCACGGTCGCCGGCGCGTGGACGCACCAATTGTCGTGTCCGCGGCCCCCGCGGCTCCCGTGGCCGCACGCGCCGGTGGTGCAGCCCGGGGTCGTGCAAGCCGCCGTCGAGACCGCGACGGGGGCCGCCACCATCGTCGGCCCGGCGTGCGTCGGGGGCGGGGTGTGCGTCGTGACCGGCGCCGGGGTGGGCGGGGCCGCCTGAGGCAGCGCCACCGGCGCGTCGGACGGCGGCTGCGCGACGACTTGCGTCAGCAGCGGCGCCGGCCGCGGCGCGGGCGGCAGCGCGACCGGGGCTGCCGCCGTCACGGCGACGGGCGTCGTCCGGGCCGGCATTGGAGCCGGCATCGGGGCCGGCGGCGCGGTGCGGGCGAAGTCCCGCGGCTCGGCCGGCGCCGGCTGGGCCACCACCGTCACCGGGCGAACCGCCGGCGGCAGGGCCGGGGTCGCGGGCGACTCGCTCGCCACCGGCGCCGGCCGCGGCGGCACCACCGGCGTGGCCGGCATCGCCATCGGCACCGGCGCGGCGACGACCGGCGCGAGCGGGACGACCGGCGCGGCGACGACCGGCGCGGCGACGACCGGCGCGGCGACGACCGGCGCGGGCGGGACGACCGGCATCGGCCGCGGCGCGGGCGTTGCCGCCGGCGGGGTCGCGGCGGTGACGGCCGCCGCCACCGGAGCGACGGCCCGCGGCGCGGGTGCGTCGGTCGAGAGCGGCTGCGGCGGCACCACCGGCGTCGCGGCGACCGCGGGCATCGGCAGCGGCGCGGCGACGGGCGGCGTCGGGGCGGTCACGACCGACCCGCCGACCGGCACGTACTGGACGCTCGGCGGCGAACCGTCGCCGCGGTCCACGAGCACGGCCCGCATCTTCTGGGCGGGTGCCGCGGGCGGCGTCGGCGCCGCCCCGTCGCGCGGCACGGACTGCACGGTCGGCCCGGAGCCGTCGCCGGCGTCCACGAACACCGCCTTCATGCCGGGGCCGGCCGCGGCGGGCGGCGCCTTCACGGCCGACTCCGTCCGGACGACCGGCGGCCCGCCGTCGCCGGGTTCGGCCGTTCGCAGCTTGGTCTGGCCGCTCACCCCGACCGGCACCGCGGCCGCGCCGAACAGGCCGGCCAGCACCCACCGCCAGCGGTTCCGCCGCGCCCGTTCGGTCATCGCCTGGTCCTCCGGAATTGGTCCGAGCCGCATCTGCATCCGGTATCGACCGCAGAACCCACAAACTTGACCAGACCCGTACCACCGGCCCGCGTCGTCCGGCGCACGGGTCGGATCCGCGAGGCCCGGGGCGGGCGCGAGTCACCCGTCGGGCCCCACCGGCACCGTGCCCCGCCCACTGTCCTGAAGGGCGGAACCCACACGGCGGCGCCTCAGGGCAGCGTCCGGCGTGATTCCCGCCCCCCGGGCCTCTCGAGCTCGGCCCGACGGACCGACCCCGCGCCGCCGGCGCCCATCCCACCCAGTCTCCGGCCGCGGGGGCGGTGGTGGGAAAATCTTCGCCGGAACCGCGCGGAATCGCCGGAAGACTGCTTGACACACCCGTCGCAGCCGTTATTCCCGGCACATTCGTTGACCAATCGCTGCCGCGCGGGGCGTGGGGGAACGCCCGCCGGCAGCAGCCGGACACCCGGAGGGAACCGGCCGACGCGGGAAGCCGCCGGCCGGTCCGGGGTCGACGCAAGGGGGAATTCAGGATGACGCGCACGAGTTGCCCAGCCGACGTGCCGCGGTGCACCGGCCTCGTCCGGGTCGGCGGGTTCGCCGCACTCTTCCTGCTGGGCGCGGCGGTCCTCGACGTCGGCAACCCGGCCGGCCTCGCCCAGCCGCCGGCCCCCGAGCCGCTCAAGCTCGGCATTCCCGGCCCGCTCACCCCGGCCGTCCTCCAGCAGCCGACGCAGCCGCTGCCGGCGCCGGTCGTCCTGCCCGGGGCGGGCAAGGGGCCGGCCCCCGGCTACATCGGGCCGCTCAGCAGCCCGCTCACGTCGGCCGCCCCGCCGGGCCTCGGCGGCTCGCCGAAGCTGACCGCCGCGGCGCAGGAGAAGCTGGCCAAGTACGTGGCCAAGCTCATCGACCCCGAGACCACCCTCGACCTGGCCGCCGGCCAGACGCGCGTCCTCGTGCTGAAGGGCACGCCCAGCCGCGTCCAGGCCGGCGACGAGAGCATCGCGTCCGTCAACGTGCTGTCCCCGAAGGAGATCATCGTCCAGGGGAAGGGCGTCGGCGCGACCGTGCTCAACATCTGGTTCGCCGACCCGAACGACCCGGCCAAGACGGAGTCGCTGTCGTACCTCGTGCGGGTCTTCCCGGACCCCGAGGCGAAGGAGCGGCTCGACCGCGCCTACCAGGCGCTGGAAGCGGACCTGAACAAGTTCTTCCCCGACAGCCGCGTGAAGCTCCGCGTGCTCGGCGACAAGCTCGTCGTCAGCGGCCGCGTCCGCGACTTCGTGCAGGGCGGGCAGGTGTTGCAGGTGGTGCGCTCGAACATGCAGGGCGCGGGCGGCACCGCCGGCGGCGTCACGCCGGCGGCCGGCGGCGGCGTGGCCGGGCAGGTGCCCGTGCTGCCCCCGCCCGGCGGCCCGACCGACCCGACCGGCGCGACGCAGGCGCCGAGCCTGGACGTGTTCCGCAACGCCGGCGGGCCGAACGTCATCAACCTGCTGGAGGTCGCCGGCGAGCAGCAGGTGATGCTGCGGGTCGTGGTGGCCGAGGTGAACCGCGCCGCCGCCCGCACCGTCGGGCTGAACTTCGCCGTGACCACCAACCAGGGCATCACGGTGTTCGCCAACAAGACCGGCCCGGTGATCGGCGGCCTCCCCGGGATCAACGGGGTCGGCGGGTTCGGCGGGTTCGGCGGGTTCGGCGGCGGGTTCGGCGGCCAGCTCGCGCAGGGCGGGGCCATCGCCAACCTCCCGTTCGTGACCGACGCCGGCCGGCTGCCGTTCGCCCTGGCCGCCCTCAAGACCCTCTCGTACGCCAAGTCGCTGGCCGAGCCGAACCTGGTGGCCATGAACGGGCAGTCGGCCAACTTCCTGGCCGGCGGGCAGTTCCCGGTCCCCATCATCGGCGGGTTCGGGGGCGGGGCGTTCGGCGGCGGCGGCCTCCAGGGCGTCCAGTTCGTCCCGTACGGGGTGCAGCTGAGCTTCACCCCGTTCATCACCGACCGGGACCGCATCCGGCTGGTGCTGAACGCCGCCGTGAGCAGCCGCGACCTGAACTCCGGCACCAACATCGGCGGCGGGACCGTGGCCGGGCTGAACACCCGGCAGGTGAACACGACGGTCGAACTCCGGCAGGGGGAGACCCTGGCGGTCGCCGGGCTGATCCAGACCAACCAGGGGGCCGACTCGAGCCGGGTGCCGTTCATCGGCGACATCCCGGGGCTGGGCCAGCTCACCGGCGTCACCAAGACGTCGGCCGGCGAGCAGGAGCTGGTGATCTTCCTGACGCCCGAACTGGCCCGCCCGCTCGACGCCGACCAGCACGTCACCCTGCCGGGGCACGAGATCCTCGACCCGACGGACGTGGAGTTCTACCTGTTCGGCCGGATCGAGGGCCACTGCCGCGACTTCCGCAGCCCGATCCGCACCGACTGCAGCCGGATCAAGCAGTTCTACCGGGCCGAGGGCGTGAACCTCGCCGGGCCGACGGGGTACACCCCGCTGCCGTGACCGGGACCAGGAGACAGGGAGCAGGAGAGAGGGGTCTCTCCCGTCTGCTGTTCCCTGTCTCCTGTCTCCTGCCTCCTGTTCGCCGAGGAGCTGCCCGTGCGACTCACCGCCCTGCTGATCGCCGCCGCGTCGCTCTCCGCGTCCGGGTGCCTGACGGCCGGCCGCGGCGGGGTGCCGGCGTGGCTCGCCGCCAGGACCGAGGCGCCGCTGCTGCCGAGCGGCCCGACCGGCCCCGCGTCGGCGACCCCGCCGAAGCAAACCGAGCTGCCCGCGAACGAGTCGGCGGCGCTGACGCTGGCCATGGCCGAGGGGCTCGAGAAGGACGGCAAGGACGCCGACGCCGCCGCGTGCTACGAGCGCGCCCGGGCCCTCGACCCGGCCGTGGCCGACCGCGCCGCCCACCGCCTCGCCATCCTGTACGACCGGAACGACGAGCAGGCCAAGGCGATGGCCGAGTTCACGTCGCTGTTGAAGAAGCGGCCGCGCGACGCCGCCCTGCTGTGCGACGTGGGCTACAGCCACTACAACCGCGGCCGCTGGGCCGAGGCCGAAGGCCACCTGCGGAAGGCCGTGGCCGCCGACCGCACCAGCAAGCGGGCGTGGAACAACCTCGGCCTGGCGCTGGCCATGCAGGGGAAGGAGCGCGAGGCGGTCGAGTGCTTCGAGAAGGCGGTGACGCCGGCCGAGGCGCAGGCGAACCTCGGCTTCTGCCTCACGGTGCAGGGGAAGCGGGACGAGGCGAAGGCGGCGTACCAGCGGGCGCTGGCGCTGGAGCCCGCGCTGCGGACGGCGCAGACGGCGCTGGCCCGCCTGGAGGCCCCGCCGACGGCGCCGGGGGCGGGGCTGACGCTGCCCGACGCGCCCCCGGGCGAGTAACGGGCGCCGTCACGGCAGGTCGAACGCGCCGCGCCAGCCCATCGCCAGGCCGATCACCCGCAGCAGCACCATCATCCCGCCGGCCACCAGGCCGGCGATCGCCGGCACCCGGCCGTCGCGGGTGCGGAGGCCGATCAGGCCGCTCACCACGGCCCCGGCGCTCATCACGAACGACAGCGGGCCGAGGCAGCAGGTGATGATCCCGAGCAGCCCGAGGATCAGCGACAGGATGCCGAACAGCGGCGTCCCGCCGCGCTTCGGCCGCGGCGGCTCGTCGTCGGGCTCGCGGCCGCCGGGCTCCGTCACCGGCACGAACGCCCGGCCGCACGCCCCGCACTCGACCGGCCGGTTGAGCAGCTCCCGCCCGACCGTGAGGTCGGCGTCGCAACGCGGGCAGGTGACGGGGAGCTGGGGCATCTTCCTTTAATGACCAATTACCAATGACCCACCAATGACCAAGGACGGAGCGCGGCTCTTCCCCTGGTCATTGGTGGGTCATTGGTAATTGGTCATTCCCGAAGTCAGTCGTTGAACAGTTCGCTGATCGACTGGTCCTCGTGGATGCGGCGGATGGCGTTCGCCAGCAGCGCCGCCACCGAGATCACCTTGATGTTCGGCAGCGCCTTCTCGCCCGGCAGCGGGATGCTGTCGGTGATGGCGATCTGCTCGATGCCGGCGTCGCGCAGCCGGTTCACCGCCTTGTCCACCAGCAGGCCGTGCGTCGCGCAGGCGTACACCTTCTTGCACCGGTGCTTCCGCGCGATCTCGATCGCCTTCACCATGCTGCTGCCGGTCGAGATCATGTCGTCGAACAGGACGACCGTCTTCCCTTCCACGTCGCCGATGAGGTGGGCCGCGGTCGTCTCGGTGGCGCTGGCGCGGCGCTTGTCCACGACGGCGATCTGCCCGCCGAGCCGGCCCTGGTACTTCAGCGCCTTCTTCACGTTCCCCTCGTCGGTGCTCAGCACCACCAGCTCGTTCGCCGGGATGCCCAGCGAGCGGACGTGCGCCGTGATCTCGTTCGACGCGTACAGGTGGTCCACGGGGATGTTGAAGAAGCCCTGGATCTGCGCGGCGTGGAGGTCGAGGCACAGCACCCGGTGGGCGCCGGCGGTGGTCAGCAGGTCGGCGACGAGCTTGGCCGTGATGGGGACGCGGCCCGTGTCCTTGCGGTCCTGGCGGGCGTAGCCGTAGTACGGGATGACGGCCGTGACGCGGGCCGGGCTGGCGCGCTTGAACGCGTCCAGCATCGTCAGCAGTTCCATCAGGTGCTGGTTGACCGGCGGGCACGTCGGCTGCACCACGAACACGTCGCGGCCGCGCACGTCCTCGTCGATGCGCACCATCGTCTCGCCGTCGGGGAAGCTGCCCAGGTTGATGTTCCCGAGCGGCACCCCGAGGTGCTTGGCGATCCCCTCGGCGAGCGGCTTGTTGGCCCGCCCGCTGAAGATTTTGAGCTTGTGAGTGCCGCCGTTACCGGTCACCGCGTCCCCCCGCCCGACGTGTCGGTGACGGCATTATGCGGGTTTGATGAGGGACGAGCAACCGACGAAAGCTGTCGCCCCTCGCGGCGTCGCGTCGCGGCACTACGCCGCGAGCGGCGAAATCACTCCCGCAGCGCCGCCGCCAGCGCGTCGGCGAACGCGGCCGCGTGCTCGGGGCCGGCCGCCGTCACCACCCGGCCGGCCGTCCGCACCGGGGCGTCGTCCAGGGTGAACTGCGGCGACGGGTACGCGATGCCGTACTTGGCGGCGCCGTCCCGCTCCGCGTACGGGCTCCGCGCCGCCGCCTTCCCGTCCAGCACGCCGTGCTTCGCCAGCACCAGCTGCCCGGTGCAGATGCCGCCGATCACCACGTTCTTCTCCCGCGCCCGGCGGATCACCTGCCCCGTCACCTGGCCCTTCGGCGACGGGTTCACGAACTCGCCCACGTCCTCGCCGACGAACACCAGCGCCCGCACCGGGCTCAGGTCGATGTCGGGGCCGAACACCAGGTCGGCCCGCACCGGCGGGCTCGGCGTGCCGTCCTTCTTCGGGTACGAGAAGCCCGGCTCGAACGGGCCGAACGGCGGCGGCGGGCCGACGGCCACCTTCACCCCCACGCCCGCGGCTTCGAGCCGCTCGCGCACGGGGCCGTAGTCCGGCGGGTACAGCCCCTTCACCGGCAGCACGAACAGCACCTGCGGCGGCGCCCCGCGCCACGGGTTCGGCCCCGACTCTGTCAGCTTCGTCGCCGCCACCGTCTTCGGCGTCACGACCGCCACGCGCGGCGGCTCCGCGCTCGGCGTCGTGGCCGCGGTCGCCGTCGGTTGCTTCTTCAGCGCCGCGCGTACGACCAGCCCGCCGATCAGCACCGCGACCAGCACGCCGGCGAGCGCCGCCCACCGGGCCGGGGTCCACGCCGAGCGCGGCGCCTTCTTCCGCTTCTTCGCCGGCCGCGCCCGCACGATCACCTCCGTCGGCGGCGGCTCGGGCACGAGCGTGGACGCGGCCGGCGGCGGCGTCACGGCCGGCGGCGGGGGCGTGACCGCCGGCGGCGCGGGGGCGAACGCGGCCTCGACCACCGGCTGCGTGCCGGCGCCTTCCCCGCGCGCGTACGGCGCCAGGGCCGCGGCCACGTCGGCCGGCGTGGCGAACCGCGCGTCGGGGTCCTTGGCCGTCATCTTCGCCAGCACCAGCTCCAGGCCGCCGGGCACGTCGAGCCGGGTCGCGGCCAGCGGCGGCTGCGGCTCGGTGGCGTGGGCCAGAATCTTGTCGAACACCGACCCCGCGCCCTCGAACGGCGCCCGGCCGGTCAGCAGGAAGTACAGCGTGCAGCCGAGCGAGTACACGTCCGCCCGGATGTCCACGGCCGCGCACCGGGCCTGCTCCGGCGAGAGGTAGTCGGGCGTGCCCATGATCATGTTCATGGCGGTGCCGGCCGTCAGCGGGTGCGCCGGCTCGCTCGGCCCGTCCGGCGGGTGCTCGGCGGCGTCGCGGGCGAACCGGGCCAGGCCGAAGTCGAGCACCTTCACGTGCCCCTTCCGCGTCACGATCAGGTTCTGCGGCTTGATGTCGCGGTGGACCATCCCCTGCTGGTAGGCGTGCTGCAGCCCCTGCGCCGCCTGGCGGACAAACTGGCACGCCTGGGCGACCGGCAGCGGCCCCTTCCTCGCCACCAGCTTGTCGAGGCTCACGCCCTCGACGTACTCCATGACGAGGAAGTGGAGCCCGCCCGCCTCGCCGGCGTCGTGGGCGGTGACGATGTTCGGGTGGTTCAGCCGCGCCGCGGCGCGCACCTCCAGCCGGAACCGGGCGACGGCGCTCGGCTTCTCGGTCAGGTGCGGGGCCATCACCTTCAGCGCCACGACGCGGCCCATCACCTTGTGCTCGGCCCGGAAGACGACGCCCATGCCGCCCTCGCCGAGCTGGTCCAGCAGCCGGTACTGCGGGTGGTCGGCCAGCACCGAGCGCGCGTCGGGGAAGGCCAGCACCGACGGCGTGCTCCCGGCCGGCGCGGCGTTCGTGCGGCCGCCGCCGGGCGTGCCGAGGTCGCGGAGGAGGCCGACGAGGCTGTCGTCGCGCACGTCCCGCAGCGCGGCGCAGCAGTCGGCGCAGCCGGCGACGTGGTCGGCGACGCTGGTGAGTTCGTCGGGCGGCAACTCGCCGCGGCCGAAGGCGCTGAGGGTGTCGGCCGGCGGGTGCGTGGCGGCGGTCACAGCGGGTCCTCCGCGGGGTGTCAGGATTAGGATGGCACACGCCGGGGGGAATCTGTCAGGAATTCCGGCACGAGCGTCCCGCGGTCGCCAAGCTCGCCGAGTGCGTATTCGAGCGGATCGAGAGCGAGGACTGCGACTCGGACGAGTGCAAACTGATCATTCAGCGGGTCGCCTGAGTCACGCTAGAACGACCCCGACGAGCACAGCGGACGACAAGACACCTCGGGCCAGCCGATCGCCGGACAAGCGGGACGGAGCCGCGAGACCCAGTTAGGTGCGAGCAAGTGGGACGGCGGTCACTAAGCCGCCGGCCGCGGTCGTGGCCGAGATGAAATGGGTAGCCAACCCCGGACTCCGCGTGTCGTAGCCGACTTGGCGCGACTACTGTCCCCTACACGAAGAGGAGGAAGGGGGAGAGGCTACCGACCGGCGCAGCGTCCGGCCGGCGCGGATTGGAGGGCTGAGGTGGGGTGGGGCGTGTCCCGCCCGGTATCAAGCCGGTGGCGAGCGGTTCGGCCACCCGCGGACGAGTAGGACGACCCCGCGGACGCCCGCCACGCCGAGTAGGCCGGCCACGGCCGTCTCGCCGCGGGCCGCGACGACAAGCGTCGCCAGGCCGACCACCCCCAGGCCGACGAGCAACTGCAGGTGCTCCCGCCGCTTGTCCCGCTCCGTCCGCTTCGGCTTATCCGCCATGACGACACCTCCTTTACGTGATCGAAGGGGGTGCCCGCGGCATTTCCGCTTGTACCCTGGCGATTCGCCAGTGCAAAACGCGATAAGCGTGGCGCTTACGCGTTGGGCTACCCGATCGGTCGTCTCGCGTACACCGACCCGCAGTGTCTCACACGACTGCTCTTCATTTTGACTTTTCCGCGGTCGGAGGAGACGCCTGTTCTTCGTCCGGCCCGCCCAAATCCCCCAACCGGCAGCGCTAATGCCGCGCCAACCGAAACACCCGGTACGACTCACCGGAGCGGAAAGTTTGACCCCCAGACCGACCGGTCAACCGCCCGCCACAGAATACCCCGGAGAGAACCGGAGACTTGCGGAGGGCCGGCCGGTGGCGAGGCTGACGGCCTGACGGCCCGCCAGCAGCGTGCGATCCTCGCTCTACTGACTACCGGCATCGAACGGCCTGCGGCCAAGAAGGCAGGTGTCGCCGAGTTCAAGCTGTACGAGTGGCACGACCTGCACGTTTTCCAGCGTCGGCTCCGGACGTGTCGGCGGCTCCACCGGGGGGGCGCTGGACGCAACGGCGCGGCCGGCCGAACGGACGTCTGACCGACGCCGCCCCTTGACCCCGCCGGCCGCGGCCGTTTAACCGACGGTACGCCGGGCCGGCGCGCCCCTCTCCCGGGCGCGCGGCCGGCGCACGCAGGAGGCAACGCGATGTACAGTCTGGTGTTGATGACGGCGATGGCCGGCGGGACGGACGTCCCGGCGTTCGGCAAGCGCAACGGGTGCGACGGCGGCTGCCACGGCACCGTGGCCGCGTCGAACGGGTGCGACGGCGGGCGGCGCGGGCTGTTCGGCCGGCGGCGCGGCTCCGGCTGCTGCGGGGGCGGGGTGGTGGTGGTTCCGGCGGGCTGCTGCGGCGGGGTGCCGGCCGGCTGCACGGGCTCGGCGCCGGTGACGCCGACGCCGACGCCGAAGGCCACGACTCCGACTCCGACCCCGACGCCGAAGGCCACGACTCCGACGCCGAAGGCCACGACTCCGACTCCGACTCCGACCCCGACGCCGAAGGCCACGACGCCCGCTCCGCCGAAGGCCTCGACCGGGTCGGCGACGCCGCCGCCGGCGGCGCCGGCCCCGCGGCCGACCACGAAGATCGACTGAGCCGCCCGTTCCGCCGAGGCGGACGCGGTTCTTCCGCCGGCCCCGCGCTCCGACCGGAGCGCGGGGCCGTATGCTGCCCCCCAGCTCCGCCCCGCCGCCGCGAGTCCCATCGACGGCCTCCGACCCGAACCGTTCTCCGATCTCGCCGCCGTGCCGCCGTGGGTCGCCGGGGCGGCCCGCGAGGTCCCTCCCGGCATAGCCCCCGCCTATGGCCCGCCGTGGGGCGAGGGTGGTAACCGCGTGGTCACGCTGGCTACAGTGAGTGTGTGAAACCGTTCCGCGTCCCACACGCAGGAACGCAGGGCGAGTGCGTCTCGAAGTCGATCCGAATGCGGGGGCGCACCGACCGGCCCGGACACGTGCGCCCGTTCTCCCCGCGCGTGCGAATCCGCCCACGAGACGGATTCGCACGCGCCCGAATCGTGTGAGCCGGCTTCCCGCCTCAACCACCGGAGGGATCATGCCCCGAATTACGTACGTCGCCGGCGTCGCGGTGAGCTGTGCGGTGCTGTACGCCGCCGCTCCCATGCTCGCCCAGGGGCCCACCGCCCCGGCCGGCAACCCGCAACCCGCCCGCCCGGCTGCCGGCGGCGCCGGCGACCTCGCCAAGTGCCCGGTTCTGGGGGTCCAGGCCGCCGCCGATCAGCCGATGCCGGCCGCGCCGGCGCCGGCCGGGGCCGCCTACCAGAACAAGAACTGGTGGCCGAACCAGCTGAACCTGGACGTCCTCCACCGGCACTCGCCCCGGGGGAACCCGATGGGCGAGACCTTCGACTACGCCGCCGAGTTCAAGACGCTCGACCTGGCGGCCGTGAAGGCCGACCTGATGAAGCTGATGACGACCTCGCAGGAGTGGTGGCCGGCCGACTACGGCTCCTACGCGGGGCTGTTCATCCGGCTGGCCTGGCACAGCGCGGGGACGTACCGCATCACCGACGGCCGCGGCGGCGCGGGGTCGGGCATCATCCGCCTCGCCCCCGTCGGCAGCTGGCCCGACAACGCCAACCTGGACAAGGCCCGGCGGCTCCTCTGGCCGATCAAGCAGAAGTACGGCCGGAAGATCTCGTGGGCCGACCTCATGATCCTCGCCGGCAACTGCGCCCTCGAGTCGGCGGGGCTCAAGACGATCGGCTTCGCCGGCGGCCGCGTGGACACCTGGGAGCCCGACGCCGACGTCTACTGGGGCCCCGAGACCAAGTGGCTCGACGACCGCCGCCACACCGCCGACCGCAAGCTCGAGCAGCCGCTCGGCGCGACCCAGATGGGGCTGATCTACGTCAACCCCGAGGGGCCGAACGGCAAGCCGGACCCGCTCGCCGCCGCCCGCGACATCCGCACCACGTTCGGCCGCATGGCGATGAACGACGAGGAGACGGTCGCCCTCATCGCCGGCGGGCACACCCTCGGCAAGGCCCACGGGGCCGCCCACCCGGACAAGCACGTCGGCCCCGAGCCGGAGCGGGCCGGCCTGGAGGAGCAGGGGCTCGGGTGGAAGAACTCGTTCGGCAAGGGGCGCGGTGCCGACACCATCACCAGCGGGCTCGAAGGCGCGTGGACGTCCACCCCGGCGAAGTGGTCCACCGGGTACTTCGACAACCTGTTCGGGTACGAGTGGAAGCTGATCAAGGGCCCCGGCGGCGCGTGGCAGTGGACCCCCACTGCCGACAAGGCCAAGGGGACCGTGCCCGACGCCCACGACCCCACGAAGTCGCACGCCCCGATGATGTTCACCACCGACCTGGCGCTGCGGATGGACCCGGCCTACGCCCGCATCTCGAAGCGATTCCACGAGAACCCGAAGGAGTTCGACGCGGCGTTCGCGAAGGCGTGGTACAAGCTCACGCACCGCGACATGGGGCCCGTCTCGCGGCTGCTCGGGCCGGAGGTCGCCCCGCCGCAGCTGTGGCAGGACCCCGTCCCCAAGGTCGATCACCCGCTGATCGACGCCCAGGACATCGCCGCCCTCAAGAGCAAGCTCCTGGAATCGGGGCTGTCCACCTCGCAGCTGGTCGGGACGGCCTGGGCCTCCGCGTCCACGTACCGCGGCACCGACAAGCGCGGCGGGGCCAACGGGGCGCGCATCCGCCTCGCCCCGCAGAAGGACTGGAAGGCGAACCAGCCGGACGAGCTCGCCAAGGTGCTGCAGATTCTTGAGAAGACGCAGACCGACTTCAACAAGACGCTGGCCGGCGGGAAGAAGGTGTCGCTCGCGGACGTGATCGTCCTCGGCGGCTGCGCCGCGGTCGAGCAGGCGGCGAAGAAGGGCGGGTACGCGGTGTCGGTCCCGTTCTACCCGGGCCGCACCGACGCGACGCAGGAGCAGACCGACGTCGAGTCGTTCGCCGTGCTGGAGCCGACGTCGGACGCGTTCCGCAACTACTTCAGCCGGGAGCTGACGCGGCCGGCGGAGGCGCTGCTGGTGGACCGCGCGAACCTGCTCACGCTCTCGGCCCCGGAGATGACCGTCCTCGTCGGCGGGCTGCGGGTGCTGAACGCCAACACCGGCGGGAGCCAGCTCGGCGTGTTCACGAAGCGGCCCGAGACGCTGACGAACGACTTCTTCGTGTCGCTCCTCGACATGAACACCGCGTGGAAGAAGTCGGCGATCTGCGAGCACTTCTTCGACGGGCGGGACGCGAAGACGGGGCGGGCCAAGTGGACCGCCAGCTCGGCCGACCTGGTGTTCGGGTCGAACTCGCAGCTCCGGGCGATCGCGGAGGTGTACGCCAGCGACGACGCGAAGGAGAAGTTCGTGCGCGACTTCGTGGCCGCGTGGACCAAGGTGATGAACCTCGACCGCTTCGACCTCGACCCGGCGCTCCGCAGCGGGGCCCGGGCCGCGGCGCCCCGCTAACCCCGGCACCGCGGGTCGGCGTCGCAAGCCCGCCGGGGCTTCCGACGCCGACCCCGCTGCCCCACATCCCGACCCGCCCATGCGAACCGCGGCCCTCGTCTACCCCCACCAGCTCTTTGCCGACCACCCGGCGGTCCGCGGGGCCGACGCGGTCGTCGTCGTGGAAGACCCGCTGTTCTTCACGCAGTACCGCTTCCACCGGCAGAAGCTGATCCTCCACCGGGCGAGCATGAAGCGGTACGCCGCGGGGCTCCGGGCGGCCGGCGCCCGGGTCCACTACGTCGAGGCCGCCGAGTTGGCGGACTCCGGGGCCGTCGCGGCCCGCCTCGCGGGCTGGAAAATTCAGGTGGCGCGCGTCGTGGACCCGTGCGACGACTGGCTGACGCGCCGGCTCACCGCGGGGCTTCAGGCCCGCGGCATCCGCTTCGACCGGCTCGACGACCCCCACTTCCTGACGCCCGCGGGCGAGATCGACCGGTTCACCGCCGGCAAGGAGAGCCTGTACTTCACCGACTTCTACGTCACCCAGCGGAAGCGCCTCGGCGTGCTGCTGGACGGCGGCAAGCCGGCCGGCGGGAAGTGGAGCTTCGACGCCGAGAACCGCAAGAAGCTCCCGAAAGCCGTGGCCGTCCCGCCGGTGCCGGCCGCACCCGAAGACGAATTCGTGCGCGAGGCGCGGGCGTACGTCCGCGGCCGCTTCCCGGACGCCCTCGGCGACGACGAGCCGTTCCGCTACCCGACCGACCACGCGGGCGCGGCGGCGCGGCTCGACGAGTTCGTCGCCCGCCGGCTGGACCGGTTCGGGGAGTACGAGGACGCCATCAGCACCGACCACGACGTGCTGTTCCACTCGGTGCTGACGCCGGCCCTCAACACCGGCCTCCTCTCCCCCCGCCAGGTGATCGACGCCGCCCTCGCCCGCGCCGGCCGCGTCCCGCTGAACTCGCTCGAAGGGTTCGTCCGCCAGGTGATCGGGTGGCGCGAGTTCGTCCGGCTCGTCTACCTCACCCGCGGCCGCGGGCAGCGGACGCGGAACTTCTGGGGGCTGACCCGCGACGTGCCGGCGGCGTTCTACGACGGCACCACCGGCATCGACCCGGTCGATCACGTCGTCCGCCGGGTGCTCCGGACCGGGTACTGCCACCACATCGAGCGGCTGATGGTCCTCGGCAACTTCCTGCTGCTGTGCGACGTGAGCCCGGACGCCGTGTACCGGTGGTTCATGGAGCTGTTCGTGGACGCCTACGACTGGGTGATGGTGCCGAACGTGTACGGCATGAGCCAGCACGCCGACGGCGGGCTGATGACGACCAAGCCGTACGTCAGCGGGTCGAACTACGTGCTCAAGATGAGCGACTTCAAGAAGGGGCCGTGGTGCGGCGTCTGGGACGCGCTGTACTGGCGGTTCGTGGACCGCCACACCGCCTTCTTCGCGGCGAACCCGCGGACGGCGATGGTGGCGAAGCTGAAGGACCGACTCGGCGACAGGCTGGCGGCCCACCACCGCACCGCCGACGAATTCCTCGCCCGGCTGCACCGCTAGCCGGCCGTCACCGGCCGGGGGCGGCGCGGGCCGCGGTCAGGAACAACTCGTTGCATTCGGCTTCCAACACCCCGCCGACGACCTCACACCTCCACCCCGGGGCGCGCCGGACGACCTCCGCGGCCGGGATGTCGATCTGCCGCCATCCGGCGGCCGTCAGGAACGGGATGGACGTGCCGAACACGACCGCCCCGACGCCGCCCCACAGGATCGCCCCTTGGCACATCGGGCACGGCTCGGCGGTCGTGTAGAGCACGAGCCGGGCGCCGTCGAACCCCGGATCGGCCGCGGCCAGCCGGTTGAGTGCGTCGATCTCCCCGTGCCAGGTCGGGTTCTCGTCCGACCGGTTCCACCCCTCCGCCACGACCGCGCCCGAGGCGCGATCGACGACGACCGCCGCGAACGGCCGCTCGGGCACCCGGGCGGCCAGGGCGACGGCGCGGCGCATGAACCGCTCGTGATCGAGGTCGCTCATCGGCGTGCCTCCCGTCAGGGTTGCGTGACCATCCACACCGCCAGCACGCCGCGCACGCTCCACGCCGCCGTGCGCACCCAGTTGGTGGACACCAGCCGCCGGTGGACGCCCGGGTCGAACGCCCGCGACAGCCGGTCGTGACACGGAACCTGGACGAACTGGGTCGAGCCCCAGACGACCGCGAGGAGGGCGACGCCCGCGAGCGCCGCGGCGAGCGACACACCCGCGGGCCGTGCCCACAGGAGGGCGATGCCGGTGGCGAGTTCGACGAGCATCGGCGGCGCGACGACCCACGCGGTCCGCCGGGTGTGCGCCTGCTCGTACGCGGCAAACTCCGCCCGCCCGACGCGGGCCATGAGCGGGTAGTGAACGACCTGCACGAACCAGATCAGCCCGACCAGGAACAGCGTGGCCGCGAGGTGGAGCAGCACCACGCCGCGGGCGATCTCGTCAGGCATCGGTCGCGGCCCCGGCCCGGCGGTGGTTCAGCACGGCGCCCCGCAGGATGAGGGCGAACGGCACCCACCAGAGGAGGTCGTTGGTCAGGATCGTCAGGCCGAACGCCGGCGGGAAGGTGCCCTTCGCGAGCGCCGCCGCGAAGCCGATCGGGCCGAACACTTTCCCCAGAAGTCCCACCAGCACGATCGGCCAGTGGCGCCACGGGTCGGCGGCCGCCGCGAGGTAGCCCACGCCGTACACGCCGACGATCATCCCCACGCACTGCCAGATCTCGGGGTAATTCAGGCGGGGGATGCCGCACAGGTCGAACAGCAGTTGGGGGAACGCGATCACGGTCGCGCCCCACGCGAGGTTGTACGCCCCGGCGGCCCGGAGCCACCACCGGGCCCACCCAGGCGGGTCGGTGCGGGTCGTGGTCATGTCTCCTCCGTCGGTCAGCGGGGGCGGACGGTGGCGAGCCCGCCGTCGATCCCCAGGACCTGCCCCGTGACCCAGCCCGACTCCGGGCCGAGGAGCCAGTCGATCGCCCCGGCCACGTCGTCCGGGTCGCCGACCCGCCCGAGGGCGTGCATGGCCGTGGACGCCTTGAGCGAGGCGTCGTTCGCCGTCAGGCGGGCGGTCATCGGGGTGCGCACCAGGCCGGGGGCCACGCAGTTCACCCGGATGCCGCGGGGGGCGTACGTGGCCGCGGCCGACAGCGTCAGGCCGATCACCCCGGCCTTGGCTGCCGAGATGGCTTCGTGGTTCATCAGGCCGACCCGCGCCGCCGCCGACGACACGAGGACGACGGACCCGCCGGGCGCGGCCACGGCCTTCGCGGCGGCCCGCAGCACGGCGAACGCGCTGGTCAGGTTCGCCCCCAC
Organism: Gemmataceae bacterium; assembly: GCA_046350095.1. Taxonomy (GTDB): domain Bacteria; phylum Planctomycetota; class Planctomycetia; order Gemmatales; family Gemmataceae; genus Urbifossiella. Next base: position 1,293,703 of record JAXMBA010000002.1, on the reverse strand, counting down.
CGTCGCCGCCCACTCGTCCTCGGTCGTGGTGTGGGCCGGCTTGAGCAGCAGCGACCCGACGCAGTTGGCGACCCCGTCGAGCCGGCCGAATCGCTGTACGGCCGCCTCCGCGCAGGCGGTCGCGGCGTCGAACCGGGTGGCGTCGACCGGGTACGGTTCCGCCCCGATTTCCGCCGCGAAGGCCCGGAGCCGGTCGGCGTCGCGGGCGGCCACGACCAGCCGGGCGCCCCGCGCGGCGAGCCGCCGCGACAGCGCGGAGCCGATCCCCCCGGTCGCCCCGACCACCAGGTACACCGGGGCGGCATCTGCGTCAGGTGAACTCACGGCGATTCCCCTCCCACGTGGATTCCCACCCGCCCCCGGTGATCGCATCACGACCCGCGGACGCAATGGGACCGCCGGCCGCGCGGACGATTCGGCCCGCCGCCGCGGCGCCCGACAGGAACGCCCCTTCGACGCGCCCGCCGGCGAGCCAGTCGCCGCACACGGCCAGGCCGGCGGCCGCGTCGAAGAGCGTCGTGCGGTTCGCGTGGTCGGCGCCGAGGCTGTACCGCCACCGGTGTGCGGCCCGGTAGACGGCCGGCGGGAGGACTCGGCCCGTCGCCGCGGCGAACGCGTAGAGGAGCAGGGGAACGACGGCGTCCGGCGGCGCTTCGAGGTGGGCCGCGGACCACGCCGCGCCCGCGTGCAGCACCCAGGAGTCGGCGCCGCCCGGGCGGCCCGGCTTCGAACCGTTCCGGGCCACCCAGGACAGCGGCGAGCCGTGCACGAAGGCCCCGTCCCACGGCACGTCGAGCCGGTCCGCGAACGCCGCGAGCACCGCCCAGCACGGGGTCATCGGGGTGCCCGCGGCCGCGGCCGCGAACGGGTGCGGCGCGAGCAACTCCGCGGCCTGCGGCGCCGGGAGGGCCACGACGAGGAAGTCGAACGGCCCGGCCCCGCCGCCCGCCTCGTCGGCCACCTGCCACCCGGCGGGTGCGCGCGCGGCGCGCACGACCCGGGTCGAGCGGCGCACCGCGAGCGTCGCGGCCAGGTCGGCGGCGACCGCCGACATCCCCGGCACCCCGACGTACCGCGGCTGCGGGGTCGTGTCGGCGGCGACGCCGCCCTCCAGCTTCACGACCCGCCCGCCCCACTCGGCGACGACCCCGCGCTCCTGCCACGCCCCGACGGCCCGGGCGAAGTCCGGGTGCCGCGCCGTGAAGTACTGCGCCCCGTGGTCGAACGCCAGGCCCGGGTCCACGCGGCGGGTGGCCGTCCGCCCGCCAGGGCCGCGGCCCTTGTCGAAGACGGTCACGTCGAGCCCGCGGCCGGCGAGCGTACGGGCGCAGGCCAGCCCGGCGACCCCGGCGCCGACGACCGCCACCCGCGGCACACGCTCATCCATGACGGCAGTCGGGGCAGTGAGGAGCCATCTCGGTCCGAGGGTGGGGTGGGCCGGCGACCCCCCATTCATAGTCGGCGCGACCGTCGGCCGTCCCGGGAAAGGCGTGAGATCGGCGACCGCTGGGGGTTCGACGGGCGGCCCGGAGACTCGCGGCCGAACCGCCGCCCCGCCCCCGCCGCCCGAACCGCTCCGTAAGCTGAGCCCGACCGCGGCCGCGCCGGCCGCCGGGGAGGACACGCGATGGCCGAGCGGATCGTGATGCGGACCGGCGAGGCGCTGGTCGAGGGCGACAAGGACTACCTGTGCGCCGAGCCGGAGGTGGTGATCGGCGAGCTGGACGGCCCGGTGGGCACCGCGCTGGCCACGCTCGTCGGCGACCAGGTGAAGGGGCACACGCGGGTGTTCGCCATCCTCAACTCGGACGTGCAGGTGAAGCCGGCCACCCTGATGGTGAGCAAGGTGACGGTGAAGGACGCCCGCTACACCGGCATCCTGATGGGCACCGTCCAGGCCGGCATCGCGCACGGGGTGCTGGACGCGGTGCGCGCCGGCGACATCCCGAAGGAGAAGGCGAACGACCTCGGCATCATCTACAGCGTGTGGCTGGACCCGGCGATCCTGAGCGTGCCGGAGGGCGAGGTGGACCACGCGGCGCTGTTCGCGGTGAACCGCGAGGCGACGGCGAAGGTGATCAAGAAGGCGATGCGCGGCGAGCCGACGATCGACTGGCTGCTGGCGAACCAGGACAGCGTGACGCACTACTTCCACCAGCTGGGGCTGGAGGGGAAGCTGTAGGGGCGGGCCGCGTCAGACACGCCGCTCCCGTCTTCAGGCCGAAGGCCTGGCAGCCCTCAGCCCAGGGCAAGGGAGCGCAGCGACCGCCGCCCTGGGTACGGAGGACGTGTGGTGTTGCAGGCTGAAGGCCTACCAGCCGGCTGGCAGGCCTTCAGCCTGCGGCGTGGTTGGATCCCCGTACCCAGGGCGGCGCGACTTCGTCGCTTGCCCTGGGCTGAGGGCTGCCAGGCCTTCGGCCTGAAAGCCATCGACCCGGGCCGCGGCCGTCACCGCTTCATCGTCAGCATCAGCCACAGCGCCAGCAGGCCGAACACCGCCAGGATGCCCAGCAGGCCGCAGCCGTTGATGCCGATCGCCAGGTTCCGCTTCCGCGTCGGCAGGTCGGCCGACGGCTTCTTCGCGTCGAACTCGTGGCCGCAGTCGGCACACACCACCGCCCGGCAGAACATCAGCCCCACCGTCCCCAGGTACCACGGCCACAGGCCCGGGAAGCTGTACTCCGACCCGCACTTCGGGCACGGCACGTCGCGGGCCCCGCGGCGCCGGCGGCGGCGCGGGCGGTCGTCGTCGTCGTCCTCGGCGTAGCGGCTCACGGCAACCTCCGGGGTGGGGTCACTTCAGGTTCACGCACACGAGTTTGGCCCCGTCGCGGGCGAACAGGCGGCCGTCGCTCAGGGCGGGGGCGGCCCGCGTCGGCGCGCCCAGCACGGCCGCGCGGCCGCGCTCGACGTACCCCGCCGGGCTGGCGTCGAACCGCACCAGCTCGCCGCCGGCCGTCAGCGCCAGCACGCCGCCGTCCGCGGCGATCAGGCTCGCCGGGCCGAACCGCGGCCGCGCCCACTTCACGGCGCCGGTCTTCCACTCGACGCAGCGCAGCTCCGGCGGGGCGCCGTCGGCCCGGCCGTGGGCGCCGTACAGGAACTCGCCCACGCGCACCGGCGTGTTGTACTGGCACGACAGCGACCGGTCGTTGGCCCACACCTCCTCCACGGCCGCGCCCGCCGGCCGCAGCAGTGCCGCCCCCAGGCCGTAGGACACGGTGAGGAACACCTCGCCGTTCCACACCAGCGGCGTGGCGGCGCTGACGCTCTCGCGGATGCGCGGCTTGTACGGGTGCGTGAACCGCACGGCGCCGCTGGCGGGGTCGAGGCCGACGAGCCCGTCGCGGGTCAGCACCACGGCCGTGGCCTTGCCGTCGAGCGTGGCCAGCACCGGCGACGAGTACCCGGCCGCGTCGTCGGTGGCCTTCCACGCCTCCTTGCCGGTGGCGGCGTCGAACGCGACCACCCCGGCGCCCTTCGCCCCGACGTTCACGATCACCTTGCCGTCGGCCACGAGCGGCGACCCGGCGACGCCGAAGAAGCCCTTGTCGGCGCCGTAGTCGGCGAGGAGCGCGCGGTGCCAGCGGGCCTTGCCGGTGGCGAGGTCCACGGCGTGCAGGTCGCCGTTGGCGCCGAGCGCGAACACGGCGCCGCCGGCGACGGTGGGCGTGGCGCGCGGCCCCTCGTCCATGCCGAAGTCGTCGCGGTAGCGGGCGCGGTAGCCGAACGCCCACAGCGCCTTGCCGGTGGCGGGGTCGAGGGCTTCGAGCCGCTCCTCGTCGCCGGCGCGGTGGAAGACGAGGAGCTTGCCGCCGGCGACGACCGGCCCGGCCCAGCCCTGGCCGACGTCCTTCGTCCACACCACGGGCGGCCCGGCGGCCGGCCACTGTTTGGCGAGGCCGGTCTCGGCGGAGTGGTTGTCGCGGCCGGGGCCGTGGAACTGCGGCCAGTCGGCGGCGAGCGCGAGTGCGGGTGTGAGTGCGAGGAAAAAGGCGAGGCGCATCGGCACTCCTGATCGATCACGAAAACAATTTCGACAGGATAACAGGATGAACGGGATGCCGAACCAAGGCAATCAGCCCGGTTCGGCATCCCGTTCATCCTGTGATCCTGTTCATTATTCCGGTCCTCGAATCACCTCGTCCGCGGCGCGGGCGCCGTGGTGCAGCGCCTCCTCGAAGATCGGCACGCCGCCGAGGTCCGCGCCCGCGAAGTGGACGCGCCCCAGCGGCTCCGCCGCGCGCCGCCGGTCCGGCCCCCACACGAAGCCCGGCACCGGCCGCACCATCGCGTGGCCCCAGCGCATCACGTCGAGCCGCGTCACCAGCCGGCGCAGGTCGGGGTGCGCCATCGCCAGGTCGGCCAGCACCGCCTCGGCCCAGCCGTCGCGGCCGGTGCCGAGCAGTCGCAGCCGCGCCTCGCGCGGGTCGGCGTCGGTGAACGGCCGGTAGTACGTCCACACCGTCGGGCCGTGGTCGGCGCCGCGCTGGTGCGTGTTCACGACGTAGCCGAGCGACGAGCTTTCGTAAAGCACGTTGTCCCACGCCAGCGGCACGCCGAGCCCCGTCGGCCGGTCGCGCAGGTGCAGGTTGGCGACGAGCCACGCCCCGTAGCTGAACGCCAAGCGCCACGGCTGCTCGCGCAGCCCGCGCACCAGCTGGCGCGTCACGAACTGCGGCGTCGCCACGATCACCCGCCGCGCCCGCAGCCCGCGCACCCGGCCGTCGGCGGACACCGCCACCACCTCCACGCCGTCGCCGGCGGGCCGCACGTCGGCGGCGGCCCAGCCGGGCTGCACCTGCTCCTTCGCGCTGTCGGCGAGGTGGCGGATCAGCCGCGCGTTCCCCTCGGGCCACGTCATCAGCGGCTGCGCCTCGGCCCCCGGCCCCTTCACCCGCGACGCGAAGTAGAAGAGCCCGGCCCACGCGCTCGCCTGCTCGGCGGTCAGGCCGTAGTCGTCGCGGCAGGCGTAGTCGGCGAGCCAGCGCAGCCGCGGCGACGTGAACCCGTTCGCGGTCAGCCAGTCGGCGAAGGGCTGTCGGTCGAGCGCGACCACGGCCGGGTCGTCGGAGCCGGTGGCGACCGGGATGGCGAACGCCCGCCGCCCCGCGCCGTCGCGCCAGCCGGCCCAGCGGCCGACCTCGGCGGTGAAGCGCCGCAGCTGCTCGGCGTCCCCCGGCTCCTCGCCGGCGTGGAGGAACAGGCCGTCGTACCAGCGGCCGCGGAAGAACAGCCGCTCCTGCGGGTCGCGGCACAGCACGCCCTCGGCGATCACCGGCGAGCCGTCGGGGTTCATCCCCTCGACGACGCCCATCTCGCGGAGCAGCTCGACGAGCAGCGGGTTGCCGGCGAGCGGCGCGGGAACGTAGTGCGCCCCCCACGGGTACGGCCCGGCCGCCGAGGTGCCGCCGCGCGCCGTGCCGCCGAGCTCGGGTTCGAGCTCCAGCAGCGCGAAGTCGGAAACGCCCTTGCGCCGCAGCCGCCACGCCGCCGCGAGCCCCGCCGCGCCGCCGCCGACGATCACGATTTGGTGCGAGGTCCAGGCGTCGGGCTCGGGGCGCCAGCCGTCGCGGAGCCGGTGGCCGAGTGAGTCGGACGGGCCGACGAGGTCGCCGGGCGGGAGCGGCGCGGGGTCGGGGTGACACCCGGCTGTCACGGCGAGCGGGGCGGCGGCGAGGAGGTCGCGGCGGGTCGGCTTCACGGGGGACGTTATACCGCGGCCCGCGGCCCCGGCGCCAACGGCGCGGCCACTCCGAACGTAACACCAGCGTTGCACCGCCGGCCGCGGCCGGATAGGCTATTCTGACGATCACTCGCCGACCGCCCCCGGCCCGGAGGACGACATGGCCGCCGCCGACACCATCGCCATCAAGTGCCCGGGGTGCCAGGCCGGGTTCGACGTGCCCACCAGCCTCGCCGGCAAGACCATCCGCTGCACGTCGTGCAAGACGCAGCTCCCCGTCCCCGCCGGCCGCGGCAAGTCGGCCGGCGACGCCCTCCCCACCGCGAAGACGGCGCCGGCCCGCGGCTCGAACGGGCCGCCCGCCAAGTCCGCCGCCGACATGCTCCCGAAGGGGAAGCCGAGCCGCCGTCGGGACGACGACGACGAGGACGACGAGGACGACGACGACCGCCCGCGGCGGAAGGGGAAGAAGAAGGCGGCGAGCGGCGGCGGGTCGGCGATGCCGCTGATCCTGGCCGGGGTCGGCGTCGTGGTGCTGGCGGGCGGCGGCATCGGCGCGTACTTCGCGTTCAAGAAGGACACGCCGGTCGCGTCGTCCGGCTCGTCGGGCACCACCACCCCGCCCGCCGACGGCGGCTCGAAGGGCGGCCCCCCGCGCGGCATGACCCCGCCTGGCGGCGGCGAGGCGGCGTGGCAGCCCTTCACGGGCGACGGCTTCACCGTCGAGATGCCCGGCACGCCGAACAAGAACGAGACCCAGAACGACGGCGGCACGACGACACGGATGAACGGGCTCCTGTCCCCGGACGAGACCAGCGCGTTCATCGTGGTGGCCGCGACGCTGCCGCCCGAGGCCCGGGCGGTCCAGCCGCGGATGATGCTCGACCTGATGCTGACCGGGCTGGAGAAGAGTTCCCAGAAGCAGACCCGCGGCAGCCCGTTCCGGTTCGGCGCGCAGAAGACCGAGCGCAAGCTGAAGGTCGCCGGGAAGCGGGAGACGATTGTCGACGGGAACCTGGCCTACGACGTGGACTTCGCCTTCGACCCGCCCGGCGGGGTGGCCGTCGGGAAGCTGGTGGCGGCCGGCGGGAAGCTCATCGTCCTCATCGCCGGGCACGAGACGGACGCGTCGTTCGCGCCGCAGGGCAAGCGGTTCATCGACTCCCTGAAGTTCACCGCCGGCAGCGGCGGCGAAAACGTCGCCGCCAACACGCCGAACGGCCCCGATGGCGGCGGGCCCGGCAAGCCGACCCCCCGCGGCGGCGGCGCCGACGGGCAGGTGACGTCCGGCGGCCCGCCCGCGGGCATGACGTTCCCCGGCGGCGGCCCGCCCGCGGGCATGGGCATCCCCGGCCCCGGCGGCCCGCCCGCGGGTATGACGTTCCCGGGTGGTGGCGGCCCGCCCGCGGGTATGACGTTCCCGGGTGGTGGCGGCCCGCCGCCCGGTATGGGCATCCAGGGGCCCGGCGGCCCGCCGCCCGGCATGGTGATCCCCGGCGCCGGCGGCCCGCCTCCGGGTATGGGTATCCCCGGCCGCGGCGGCCCGCCGCCCGGCATGGGCATCCCCGGCGGCCCGCCGCCCGGCATGGGCATCCAGGGTCCGGGCGCGGTGCCCCGCCGCCCGGCGCGCCGCCCGGCATGGGCTTCCCGATGCAAGGCCCCGGTGGGTTCAACCCCGGCGGCGGCACCCCCGGGTTCGGCGGCAGCTCCGGCGCCGGGTACATCACCCCCGCCCTCGCCATGCAGATCGACCCGTTCTTCGCCATCGCCTTCGACGTGGACAAGTCGGAGGTGTTCACGGTGTCGATGCAGGCCGTCTCGGCCTCCAAGGCGACGTACAAGTTGAACCGCTACTCCTACCCCGACTTCGCGCCCAAGGGCGACTGGAAGATCAGCCAGCTCGGCGTCCGCGCCGCCCTCGACACCGCCGGCGGCAAGCTGTACCTGGCCACCGCCCCGCTCAGCCCCGCCACGCTGGCGCAGAAGGGCGACCGCGTCGCCGGCGCCGGCGACATCCTCGTCTACGACCTGGCCGGCATCCGCGACAAGAAGGTGGCCGAGCGGACCGAGCTGAAGTCGGTCGCCGCCGTCGCCACCGGCGCCCCGGTCCGCGGGCTCGACGTGTCGCCCGACGGCAAGGTGCTGACGGTGCTCACGTCGCGCGCCCCGGTCGGCGGCAAGGGGAAGGCGATGCTCCGCCAGTACGACACCGCCGACCTGAAGAAGGTGATCAAGGACAAGGAGCTGCCGAACGCCGCGTGGAACCTGTCCCGCACGGCCGACGGCAAGAGCCTGCTGGTGACCGAGGACCCGCGGGCCGCCAGCCAGGCGCTGCTGGTGTGCGACCCCGCCACGCTGGAGCCGCGGCCGCTGTCGCTGCCGCGCGGCACCACCGACGTGGCCGTGGGGCCGGACGGCAAGATGGTGGCCGCCGCCGGCGCGTCCGGCGGGCAGGCCGGCGAGCTGGTCGTGATCGCCGCCGCCGCCGCCCCGAAGAAGCTGCTGGCGACGGCCGGCCGGAAGAACCAGAACGGCTACGCCCGGTTCACCCCGGACGGCAAGAAGCTGCTGGTGGCGTCGCACGGGATGGAGCAGCAGAACTTCGCCCCCGGCCTGGACGTGTACGAGGTGGCCGACCCGGCCGACCCGGCGAGCTACAAGAAGGCCGGCACCATCCGCAGCGCCGGGATGCAGTACGTGGGCGGCTACTTCCACGTGTCGCCGGACGGCGAGCGGGTGGTGATCCAGCTGACCGGCGCCGTGCTGGAGACGGCGAAGCTGACGGAGCACGTCGGCGGCCCCGAGCCCGCGGGCCTGGACGGCAACGGGGGTCAGCCCGGCCCCGGCCGCGGCGGGTTTGCCCCCCCCGGTCAGCCCGGCCCGGGTCAGCCGGGTCCGTTGCCCGCCCCGGGCCAGCTCGGGCCGGGTCAGCCCGGCCCCGGTCAGCCGAACCCGGCGCCTGGCGAACTCGGGCCGGGTCAGCCCGGCCCGGGGCGGCCCGCCCCGGGCCAGTTGGGGCCGGGTCAGCCCGGCCCCGGTCAGCCGAACCCGGGCGTGCCGGCGCGCGCCCGGCGCCGGGGCTGGACGGCCCCGGCGGCCGGCGCGGCCCCGCCCTGCCCGCCCCGGGCCAGTTGGGGCCGGGTCAGCCCGGCCCGGGTCAGCCGGCGCCCCCGCGGTGCCGGGCGCGGGCCTGGACGGCCCCGGCGGTCGCCGGGGCGGCCTCGCCCCGCCCTCGCCCTGACCCGTACGACCGACACGATTCCCGCCCCCGGCTGAAGCGGGGGTTTGCGTCGTGCCGATAATCCCCGTGGTGGCGGTCGTCGGGGCGCCTCGGGGGGTATCGGATGGTTGTGCCCGGACGGGCCGCCGTGTGCTGGCTCGCGGCCGCCGGGCTACTCGCCGTTCCCGCCTGCGCCAGCTTCCGCCCCCCCGATTACGACACCGTCTCCGCCCCGCCGACCGCCGCCCCGGTTGCGGGCGCCGGCGCGCTGCCGATCACCCTTCCCGCCGCGCTCGCCCTCACCGGCGCCAACGCCCTCGACATCCAGATCGCCGACGAGCGCACCCGCGCCGCCGCCGCCCGGCTGGAACGGGCCAACGCGCTGTGGCTCCCGAACGTCAACGTCGGCATCGACTACTTCCGCCACGACGGGCAGATCCAGGACATCGTGGGCACCGTGTTCACGACCAGCCGGTCGTCGCTGCTGCTGGGCGTGGGGCCGCAGGCGGTGGTGTCCACGGCCGACGCCGTGTTCGGCCCGCTCGCCGCGCGGCAGCTGGTGCGCGCCGCCGAGGCCGACGCCCAGACCGCCCGCAACGACACCACGCTGGCCGTCGCCGTCGCCTACTTCAACGTGCAGCAGGCGCGCGGCGAGGTGGCCGGCGCCGCCGACGCCCTGCGCCGGGCCGAAGACCTCGTGGCCCGCACCGAGAAGCTCGCCCCGGACCTGGCGCCGGACCTGGAGGTGAACCGCGCCAAGGCCGAAGCGGCGCGCCGCCGGCAGGGCGTCGAGGCGGCGTACGAGCGGTGGCAGCTGTCCAGCTCCGAGCTGACGCGCCTCCTGCGGCTGAGGCCGGGCACGCTCGTCGAGCCGGCCGAGGAGCCGTCGCTGACGGTGGCGCTGGTCGAGCCCGGGCAGCCCGTCGAGGAGCTGATCGCCGTCGGGCTGACGCACCGGCCGGAACTGGCGTCGTACCAGGCGGTGGTGCAGGCGGCGCTGACGCGGGCGCGGCAGGAGGGGAAGCGGCCGCTGTACCCCACCGTGGCGGTGCGCGGCGTCGGCTCGAACCCGACGGGCCTGGCCGGCGGCTACTTCGGCGGCGGCGTCAACGACGACATGCAGGCCTTCGGCCCCCGCTTCAGCGTGGACGTCCAGGCCGTGTGGGAGCTGCAGGGACTCGGCTTCGGCAACCGCGCCGCGACCCGGGAGCGCGCCGCCGACAGCCGGCGGGCGATGCTCGAACTCCTGCGCACGCAGGACGCCGTGGCCGCCGAGGTGACGCAGGCGCACGCGCAGCTGGTGCGCTCGGCGCGGCGGCTGGCCGCGGCCGGCGACGAGGTGCGGAACGCGGTGGCGACGGCCGAGAAGAACCTGCAGGGGCTGGGCCAGACGCGGCGGGCCGGCGAGCAGCTGGTGCTGGTGTTCCGGCCGCAGGAGGCGGTGGCCGCGGTGTCGGCGCTGGACCAGGCGTACCGCGACTTCTACCAGGCCGTCGGCGACCACAACCGGGCGCAGTTCCGCCTGTACCGGGCGCTCGGCCAGCCGGCCGAGGCGCTCGCGGGGCTGGCGGCGCCGCGGTGACCGGGCGGGCGGGGCGGCGGCGCGGTACAATCCCCGTGGCCCGTTCGCCCCACCTCTCCCGGAGCTGGCCATGCCCGCACCCGACCGCCGCGCGTTCCTGGGCGCGTCCGCCCTCGCCTTCCTCGACAACCTCCCCGCCGTCCGCGCCGACGAGGCCCGCGTCGTCCGCCTCGACGCCGACGCCGAACCCCTCGTGAAGCTCATCGAAGACACGCCGCGCCCGCGGCTGCTGGAAGAAGTCGGCGCCCGGGTGAAGGCCGGGCTGCCGTACCGCGACGTGCTGGCGGCGCTCTTCCTCGCCGGCGTGCGGAACGTGCGGCCGCGGCCGAGCGTCGGGTTCAAGTTCCACGCCGTGCTCGTCGTGAACTCGGCGCACCTGGCCAGCCTCGCCGGCCCCGACCGCGAGCGGTGGCTGCCGCTGTTCTGGGCGCTCGACTCGTTCAAGGGGGCGCAGGCCGACAACCAGCGCGAGTCGGGCTGGCGCATGGGGCCGGTGGACGAGGCGAAGGTGCCGCCGCCGCACCGCGCCGCCGCGGCGCTCGCCGCGGCGCTCGACGCCTGGGACGTGGACGCGGCCGACGCCGCCGCGGCCGGGGTGGCGCGGGGGGTCGGCGCGGCCGAGGCGTTCGAGCTGTTCGCCCGGTTCGGCTGCCGCGACTTCCGCGACATCGGCCACAAGGCCATCTTCGTCGCCAACGCCTTCCGCACGCTGCAAACGATCGGCTGGGCGCACGCCGAGCCGGTGCTGCGGTCGCTGGCGTTCGCGCTGCTGGCCCACGAGGGCACCAACCCGGCCAAGCGCGACGGCGACCCGGACCGCCCCGGCCGCCGCAACCGCGAGCAGGTGGCGCGGATTCGCCCCGAGTGGCTCGGCGGCCGGGCCGACCCCGCCGCGAGCGCCGACGTGCTCGCCGCGGTGCGCGCGGCCACGGCCGACGAGCTGAGTGACAAGGCGGTGTCGCTGCTGAACGGCGGCGTCGGCCCGGCGGCGGTGTGGGACGGGCTGTTCGCCGGCGCCGGCGAGCTGCTGATGCGCCAGCCCGGCATCGTGGGGCTGCACACGCTCACGACGTTGAACGCGCTCCGCTACGCCTTCACCGTCAGCGGCGTGGACGCCACGCGCCGGCTGCTGCTCCTTCAGGCGGCGGCGTTCCTGCCGCTGTTCCGCACCGCGATGGTGAGCCGCGGCAAGGTCGGCGACGCCCGCATCGACGCGATCGAGCCGACGCCCGGCGGCGACGTGGGGGCGGTGTTCGAGACGCTGTCGAAGGACCGGGCGGGGGCGGCGCGGCTGGCGCTGGGGCTGCTCCGCGCCGACCCGGCGAACGCCCGCCGGCTGACCGACGCCGCCCGCCGGCTGGTGTTCCTGAAGGGGACCGACTCGCACGACTACAAGTTCAGCTCGGCGGTGCTGGAGGACCACGCCGCGCTCGGGCCGGCGTGGCGCGACCGGTTCCTGGCGGCAAGCCTGTTCTGGCTGAAGGGTTCGGCCGGCCCCGACGCGCCGGTGGTGGCCCGGGCGCGGGCCGCGCTGGCGTGAGTGCGGGCGGAGAACGTGCGTCAATTCGACGGATGAACTTGTTTCCGCGACCCGGTGGGTGGGTCGGCGGAAACAAGAATCCCGACCCGAACGACGGCCCGGGTCGGGATTCGCACGAGGGTCACTGCTTCGGCGGCGTCACGCCCGCCTGGTTGATGATCTGGCGGATCCCCTCGGCGTTCTCGGCCTCGGTCGGCGGGCCGCGGAGGATCAGGTTCGGGTTCGCCGCCGCCTTCAGCTGCGCGAACAACGCCGCCACCTCCTGCCCCTGCTTCCGCGCCAGCACCTCCTTCTCCAGCGCCGGCCGCACGTCGGCGAAGTTCACCGCCTGCGCCGGCGGGACGATCCCCGTACACTTCACGCACACGATGCCGGCGGGCGTCTGGAACAGCTGGCTGAGTTCGCCCTCCTTCAGCTCGAACACCACCTTCTCGATGAGCGGGTTCGGGGCGTCGCCGTGCCGGCCGATCGGCCGCACCTGCCCGGCCGCGGCCGCCAGGTTCGGGTCGTTCTGCCCCCGGGCCACGGAGTCGAACTGCGCGTCGCCCTGGCGGGCCAGGTCCCAGTCCTTCTGCGCTTGGCGGAACTGCCCGGCCGGCCACATGATGATCTTCGCCGTCCGCTTCTCGCCGTAGTGGCGCTCGAACGCCTTCTTCAGGTCGTCCTCCGTCGCCTGCGCCTTCCCCTTGCACATCTTCTCCAGCAGCACCCGCGGCCGCACCTCGTCCTCCAGGTACTCCGGGAGCGTCTTCTTCGCCTTCGGCAGCAGCTTCGACACGAAGTCGGCCTTCTCCACGCCGACGGCCTTGAGGTCGTCCGCGAGCGCCGCCTCGACCTCCTCGGCGGTGGCGGTGACGCCGCGCTTCGCGGCCTCGGTGGTCACGATCTTCACGTTGATGAGCGGCTCGAGCCGCTCGAACCCGCCGCGGGCGATGAGGAACTCGCCGAGGTCGCCGCGGGTGACGGGAATGGTGCCGAACACGACGGCCAGCACCTTCGGGTCCGGGTGCTGGAGGCGCGGGGCCGGCTTGGCGTTCGGCTCGGCCGGCCGCTCGGGCACGTGCTGCGTGAGCTGCGGGTTGGCGTCGGTGCGGATCTTCAGGAACGCCTCCGGCATCAGCCGGCTGAGCTTGCGGTCGAACACGTCCTTCTCGATCGCGGCCTTCGCCTGCTCGAACGTCACGGCGTCCGGCGGCACGACGCGGATGAGGCGGAGGCACGTGCTCGTGGTCTCCGTCTCGACCCACACCGCGTCGCCGGGGTTCTTCAGCTCGAACAGCGCCTTCTCGACGCGCGGGTCTTCGCCGTCGATGTGCCGGCCGATGGGGGCGATGCGGCCGCCGTTCTCCTTCAGGTCGTTCGGCTGCTGCGTGGCGAGCTTCTCGAACTGCTGCTGGTCGTCGAGCGCGGCCTTCTTCACGGCCTCGGGGAGCGGCTGCGGCTGCTTCGGCCACTTGATGACGAACGCCTCGCGCCGCTCGCCGTGCTTGGCCTCAAACGCCTTGCGCACCTCGTCCTCGGTCACCTTCACCTGGTCGCGGGTCATCTTGCCGAGCAGCAGCCGCTGGCGGACCACGTCGTTCTCCCACTCGTACAGGCTCTTGCCGTACCGCGGCAGGACGGCCCGCACGAAGTCGTCGCGGCTGAGGCCGGACGCCTGCAAGTCCTCGTTGAACCCGGCGGCGACCTCGAGCGCGGTGACGCTGATGCCGCGGCGGGCGGCCTCGATCTCCACGATCCTGCGGTTCACCAGCAGGTCGATCTTTTCCATGCCGCCGCGGGCGATGAGGTACTCGCCGAGCTCCTCGCGGGTGACGGCCGTGTTGCCGTGGATGAACGCGGCGACGCGCTTCCCCACGTCCGGGGCCGGGGCCGGCGGCTGGGCGGCCGCGGCCGCCGCCACCAGTACCGCCGGGATGACCCCGCCCCACCGCCAGACCGCCGCGCGGGTGCCCATACGTGCTCCTCCGAGGTTCGCCGCGGGATACCCACCCCCCGGCCGCGGGGCAAGAGAACTTGAGCCGAATTCCGGGCCAGGCTGCGGACTGCGGTTGGCACGACCGGGGGTTCTGGGTAATTCACTCCCGGCCCTGCCGCGGGAGGAACCGGACCCCATGCGCCACGCCCTCGCCCTGATCTTCCTGACGGCCGCGCCCGTGTACGCGGTCGAGCCCGCGGACGTCGTCGTGGTGGCGAACAAGACCGTCCCCGAGTCCGTGCGCGTGGCCGAGCACTACCTGGCCAAGCGGAAGGTGCCGGCGGCCAACCTCGTGCTGCTCGACCTGCCGGCGGGCGAGGACATCAGCCGCGCCGACTACGACTCCCGCCTCGCCGGCCCGCTGCGGAAGGCACTCGCGGACCGGAAGGACGCCGTGAAGGTGATCCTCACCGTGTACGGGGTGCCGCTGCGCGTCGGCCGGCAGGAGCCCGGCGCCGACGAGAAGGCCGCACTGGCGAAGCTGGCCCCCGAACTCGACGCCGCCCGCAAGGCCGTCGAGGCGATGGAGAAGGACAAGGCCGACGCGAAGGATGTGGCCGCGGCGCGGGACAAGCGCGACGCGCTCGACCGCCGCCGCCGCGCCCTGTCGCACGACGAGAGCCACGCCGCCGTGGACAGCGAGCTGATGCTGTTGTGGTGGGACCGCTACCCGCTCGACCGGTGGGTGCCGAACCCGCTGTACTTCCAGGGCAGCGAGCGCTACCGCACGGCGTCGCCGCCGGCGGTGATGACGTGCCGCCTCGACGGGCCGACCGCGCAGACCGCGACGCGGCTCGTGGACGACGCGCTGGCCGTCGAGGAGAACGGGCTGACCGGCCGCGTGGTGATCGACGCCCGCGGCATCCGCTTCGACCCGAAGGGGAAGGACACGGGCCACGGCTACGCCGGGTACGACGAGTCGATGCGCGAGACGGCGACGCTGTTCCGGAAGACCCCGCTGCCGGTGACGCTCGATGACAAGGAGCCGGTGCTGCCGGCGGGCGCGGCGGCGGGCGTGGCCCTGTACTGCGGGTGGTACTCGCACGCCAACTTCGTGGACTGCTGCGGGTACGAGCGCGGCGCGATCGCGTGGCACCTGGCGAGCTCGGAGGCGACGACGCTGCGGCGGCCGGACACCAAGGTGTGGTGCCCGAACCTGCTGAAGAAGGGCGTGGCGGCGACGCTCGGGCCGGTGGCCGAGCCGTACACCATCGGCTTCCCGAAGCCGGCCGAGTTCTTCGGCTTCCTGGCGGCCGGCGACACCCTGGTCGAGGCGTACGCGCGGTCGGCGCTGTTCTCCAGCTGGATGACGGTGCTGGTCGGCGACCCGCTGTACCGGCCGTTCGGGCGGGTGCCGCTGCTGACGCGCGACGACGTGCGGCCGAGCCCGGTGGGCGGGCAGAACCGGAGCCCGTAGCGGGGGTGCGGCGGCGAATCGCACCCGCGTGTGATGACATTCGCAGCGCCGCCGGGTTCAATACCCGTGCCGCCCCGCGCCGCCGGAACCCGCGATGAACCCCGTCACGTCCGCCTTGTCACGCCCGGTCACCGTGCTCGTGCTCGCCGCCGGCACCGCGCTCGCCGGCGCGCTCGCCCTCGGCCGCATGAAGGCCGACATCTTCCCCGCCCTGAACCTGCCGGTCATCTACGTCTGCCAGCCGTACGGCGGCATGGACCCGCAGCAGATGGAGGGGCTGATCGCCAACTACTACGAGTACCACTTCCTGTACGTCAACGGCATTCACCACGTCGAGTCGAAGAACGTGCAGGGCATGTCCCTGATGAAGCTGTACTTCCACCCCGGCACCGACATGGCGCAGGCCATGGGCGAGACGGTCGGCTACGTCAACCGCAGTCGGGCGTTCATGCCCCCGGGCACTGTGAACCCGTTCATCATGCGGTTCGACACTGGCAGCGTGCCCGTCGGCTACCTCGTGCTGTCCAGCGAGACGCGCTCCGTCGGCGAGATCCAGGACAAGGCGCTGTTCCGCGTCCGCCCGATGTTCGCCGCCATCGAGGGCGTCAGCGCCCCGCCGCCGTTCGGCGGGTCGCAGCGCACCGTCGTCGTCCGCGCCGACCCCGAGCGCCTCCAGGCCTACGGCGTGAGCGCCGACGACGTGGTGAAGAAGCTGACGGAGGGGAACACCATCGCCCCGTCCGGCCAGCTGCGCGACGAGACGCGGATGCCGCTCGTGCCGAGCAACGCGATGGTGGTGCGGCCCGACGAACTCGGCACGATCGAGATCAAGCCCGGCGTGTTCCTGCAGGACGTGGTCCGCCGCGACCCGGTCACCGGCCGCCCGCTCATCGACGACGCCAGCGACATCCCCACCGGCTACGCCCTCGTGAATGGCAAGCGGGCGGTGTACATCCTGGTGACGAAGCGGGCCAGCGCCAGCACGCTCGACGTTGTGCGGAACGTGCGTGCGAACCTGCCGCAGATGCAGGCCGAACTGCCGGACGACATCCGCGTCAGCTTCGAGCTGGACCAGTCGCCGGTCGTCACCGCGTCGATGAAGGCCGTCGCCTACGAGGGGCTACTCGCGGCCGGCCTCGTCGGGCTGATGGTGCTCCTGTTCCTGCGCGACTGGCGGAGCGTGGTCGTCGTCGTGCTGAACATCCCGTTCGCGCTCGTCGCCGCGGTCGTGGCCCTGTGGCTGACCGGCCAGACGCTCAACCTCATGACGCTCGGCGGGCTGGCGCTGGCCGTCGGCGTGCTGGTGGACGAGTCCACCGTGGCGGTCGAGAACGTCCACGTGCAGATGACGCGCACGCCGTCGGTGGCGCTTGCCGCCTGGCGCGGCGTGACGGAGACGGCGGTGCCGCGGCTCCTGGCGATGCTCTGCATCCTGGCCGTGTTCATCCCGGCGTTCGTGATGGAGGGCGCGGCCCGCGGCCTGTTCCTGCCGCTGGCGCTGGCCGTCGGCTTCGCCATGATCGCCAGCTACGTCCTGTCCGGCACGCTCGTGCCGGTGCTGTGCGTGTGGCTGCTAAAGAACAAGCACGCCGCCGCGGCGGAACGGCCGCCGGGGTGGTACGGCCGCGCCGTGAGCGGGCTCGTCGCGGCGCGGTGGCTGCTCGTGCCGGCGTACCTGGCGCTCGCCGGCGGCGCGCTCGTGCTGCTGGTGCCGCAGGTCGGTACCGACATCTTCCCGCGCGTGGACGCCGGCGCGTTCCAGCTCCGCCTCCGCGCCCCCACCGGCACCCGCATCGAGCAGACCGAGGTGATCACGCAGGAGGCGCTGCGCTTCATCGGCGAGGAGGCGAAGGCCGCGGGCGGCGAGGTGGACATCAGCCTCGGCTACGTCGGGGTGGTGGCGTCGAGCTACCCCATCAACGCGGTATACCTGTGGATGGGCGGGCCGCACGAGTCGGCGGTGCGAGTCGCGCTCAAGCCCGGCTCCGTCCGCGTGGACGACCTGACTGCGCGGCTGCGCGAAAAGCTGCCGGCGCACCTGGAGGCGTGGACGGCGGCGCGGTGGACGGCCCAGGGCGTGCCCGCCGACGTGGCCGGGCGGCGGGCGCGGGAGATTCGGCTGTCGTTCGAGCCGGCCGACATCGTCAACGAGGTGATGAGCTTCGGCTCGCCGACGCCGGTCGAGGTGCAGGTGGCGGGCGCCAACATGGCCGCGAGCCGGGCGTACGCCGACAAGCTGGCCGCCGAGCTCGGCAAGGTGCCGGCGTTGAAGGACGTGCAGTTCGCGCAACCGCTCGACTACCCGACGGTGGAAGTGACCGTGGACCGGCGCAAGCTGGCGGCGAGCGGCGGCACGGCGGCCGACGTGGCCCGGGCGGTGACGCCATACACGTCGTCGAGCCGGTTCACCGTGCCGAACTACTGGCGCGACCCGGCCAGCGGCATCGGCTACCAGGTGCAGGTGGAGGTGCCGTTCGCGCTGGTCAAGTCCGGGAAGGACCTGGAGGTGGTGCCGGTGAGCGGGGCCGTGCTGCTGCGCGACGTGGGGGGCGTGAAGGACGGCGTGATGCCGGGCGAGATCGACCGCTACAACATGAAGCGCGTCGTGAGCCTGACGGCGAACGTTCAGGGCGCCGACCTGGGCACGGTGGCGAAGGACGTGGACGCGGCCGTGAAGGCGGCCGGCGATGCGCCGAAGGGCGTGGCCGTGGACGTGCGGGGGCAGATCACGCCCTTCCGCGAGCTGTTCCGCGGCCTCGGCTTCGGGCTGGCGGTGGCGGTCGTCGCCGTCGGGCTGATGCTCGTGGCATACTACCAGTCGCTGCGTCTGGCGTTGGTGGCGGTGGCGCCGGTGCCGGCGGTGCTGGCCGGCGTGGCGGCGGCGCTGCTGCTCACCGGTTCGACCTTGAACTTGCAGTCGTTCACGGGTGCGATCATGTCCGTGGGCGTGGCGACGGCGAACGCCATCCTGCTGGTGACGTTCGCCGAGCGCCGCCGCGCCGGGGGGCTGGCCGGGCCGGACGCCGGCGCCGCCGCGGCGAGGGAACGCGCGCGGCCGATCCTGATGACGGCCGCGGCGATGACCGCGGGTATGATCCCGATGGCGCTCGGTGACCAGACCGGCCCGCTCGGGCGTGCCGTCGTCGGCGGTATGGTGGCCGGTACCCTGACGACGCTGTTCGTGCTGCCGGCGATGTTCGGGCTGGTGATGGGCCGGCGGCCGGCGCGGTCGGCGTCGCGGAACCCGTTCGACCCGGCGAGTCCCGTATTCGTTCCCGGCGTGCAGGAGACCGGCCATGCGACTTGACCGTGCCGTCGCCCTCGTCGCGCTCCTCGCGGCTGGTTGCTCGCGCCCGCCGGCCGGCCCCGGCGCCGCCGCGGCCGCGGCCGCGCCGCCGGTCACGGTCGTGAAGGTCGAGAAGCGCCCCGTCAAGCGCGTGGTCGAGCAGCCGGGCGCCGTCCACCCGTTCGAGGAGACGGTGCTGCACGCCCGCGTCGGCGGCTACGTCCAGAAGCTCGACGCCGACATCGGCACCCGCGTCACCCGCGACCAGGTGCTCGCCGAACTCACGGTGCCGGAGTTGGAGGAGGAGTTCAAGCAGAAGGAAGCCCTCGTCCGGCAGGCCGACGCCGAGGTGACGCAGGCCAAGAAGGCGCTCGCGGCGTCGGCCGCGGGGGTGGCCGCGGCCAAGGCGCACGTCGTCGAGGCGGAAGCGGGGCTCGGCCGCGCCCAGGCGGTGTACGTCCGCTGGCAGTCGGAGGCGGAGCGGATCGGGCGGCTTGCCGCCGGCGGCGTTGTGGACGCCCAGTCCCGCGACGAGGCGCTCAACCAGCTGAAGTCGGCCGAGGCCGGGAAGGCGGAGGCGACGGCACGAGTGACGTCGGCCGGGGCCGCGGTGGCGAAGGCCGAGGCCGACCGCGACAAGGCCGCCGCCGACGTGGCCGCCGCCGACGCCCGCCTGGACGTGGCCCGCGCCGGCGTCCGCCGCACCGACGCGCTGCGCGCCTACACCCGAATCAAGGCGCCGTTCGACGGCGTCGTCACCCGCCGCACCGCGAACACCGGCGACTTCGTCGCCGCCGACGGCCGCCACGGCCTGTTCGCGGTCGCCCGGCTCGACCCGGTCCGCGTCGTGGTGAGTGTCCCCGAGGCGGACGCCGGGCTGGTCGACGCCGGCACCGACGTGTCGGTGGCGCTGCCGACGGCGGGCGCGCCGGCGGCGGGGAAAGTGGTCCGCACGTCGTGGGCGCTCGACCCCGGCTCGCGGACGCTGCGGACCGAGATCGACCTGCCGAACCCCGGCGGCAAGGTGCGGCCCGGCATGTACGTGGTGGCGAAGCTGACGGCCGAACTGCCGGCCGAGTGGGCGGTGCCCGCGGCCGCGGTCGGCAAGGCGAACGACGAGCCGGTCGTGTTCCTGGCCGAGGGCGGCAAGGCGGTGCGCGTGGCGGTGCAGCTCCACCGCGGCGACGCACAGTACACGCAGGTCCGCCGCTACCGCCGCCCCGGCGCCGCCGACTGGACCGACTTCACCGGCGCCGAGTTCGTCGCCGCCCCGGCCGCCGCCCTGACGGACGGCCAACCGCTGCCGTAGCGGCCGTATCATGCCTGCTATGGGAGACGCCCCGATCGCGCGCCGGGTGCTCGCCCTCGCCCTGCCGGCGCTCGCGCAGCAGTACCTGCACCTCGTCGTCAACCTGTCGGACCAGTACCTCGCCGACCGGTTCGACATCCCCGACCCGGCCGCCCGCAAGGCGTACCTCGCGGCCCTCACCACCGCCGGCTACCTGTACTGGGTCGTCTCCAGCTACACCGTGCTGGTCAGCGTCGGCAGCACGGCGCTGGTGGCGCGGTTCGTCGGCGCCGGCGACTGGGGCGGGGCGAGGCGCGCCACCGCGCAGGCGGTGCTGCTGGCGCTGGCGTTCGGCGTCGCCGGCACGGCCGCGGGCCTGCTCGGGCTGCCGGCGCTCGTCGCGGCCCTCGGCCTCACCGGCGACGCGGCCGCGTACTGCCTCACGTTCCTGTACCCGCTGGCGCTGCTGCTGCCGTTCCAGATCACCGAGTCGGCGTGCGTCGCGTGCCTGGCCGGCGCCGGCGACACCCGCACCGGGCTCAAGGTTCTCGGCGGCGTCGCCGTGCTGAACGTGCCGCTCGCGTGGGGCCTGTGCTTCGGCGTCGGCCCGCTGCCCGGCCTCGGCTTCCGCGGCATCGCGCTTGGCACCGGGCTGAGCCACGTCACCGGCTGCGTCATCGTGATGTCACTCCTGGCCCGCGGGCAGTCGGGGTTGAAGCTGACGCCGTCGGCGTTAAGGCCGGACGGCACACTGTTGTACCGGGTGCTCCGCGTCAGTGTCCCGGCGGGCGTGGACAGCCTGAGCGTGGCGGCGTGCCAGCTGTGGTTCCTCGGCATCGTCAACGGCCTCGGCGACGTGGCCGCGGCGGCGCACGGCATCACGCTGAAGTGGGAGGCGCTCGGGTTCCTCGCCGGCGGCGCGTGCGGCACCGCCGCCATGACGCTGGTGAGCCAGAGCCTCGGCGCCAACGACCCCGCCCGCGCCGCGAAGGCGGGGTGGACGGCGTTCGGCCTGGCGTGCGGGGTGATGACCGCGATGGGCGTGCTGTTCGCGGTGCTGGCCCGGCCGATGTTCCTCGTCTTCTGCCACGCCGCGGACGAGGAGCCGATCGTCGAGGCCGGCGTGCCGACGCTGCGGCTGATCGCGCTGGCGATGCCGGCGCTGGCGAGCCAGATCGTGTTCACCGCGGCGCTCCGCGGGGCCGGCGACGCGCGGGTGCCGGTGCTGTTCAGCTGGCTCGGCTTCCTCGGCGTGCGCATCCCGCTGGCGTACCTGCTGACCGGCCCGGCCGGGCTCGGGCTGTACGGCGCGTGGGTGGCGATGGTGGCCGACATCTGGGTCCGCGGGGCGTTCTTCGCGCTCCGCTTCGCCGGCGGCCGGTGGAAGCGTGCGGTGGTGTGAGGAATCGAAGAGAATGGACAGGATAACAGGATGAACAGGATGCCGAACCAACACCAAGAAGCCTGACCGGCAGGGTTTTCTGGCCTCGATCCTGATCATCCTGTTATCCTGTCCATTCTCTTCATCCGTACAATCACCGCGAACCACTCCGCCCCGCGAGGCCCCCATGACGCCGCTGCAATCGATCGTCGCCGCCGGCACCAAGCTGTGGCTCGACTCCGTGGACCCGGTCGAGATCGCCGCCAACCGCGCCAACGGCGCCACCGGCGCCACGTCCAACCCGATCATCATCGCCGACCTCATCAACACCGGCCGGTTCGACGCCGACATGAAGGCGTTCTTCGCGCAAGGCCTCGACGACGAGGGCGTAGCGTGGGCCATGACCGACAAGCTCGTGAAGGACGCGCAGGCCGTGTTCGAGCCGGTGTGGCAGGAGACGCGCGGCAACGACGGCTACGTCAGCTTCGAGCTCGACCCGCTGCTCGAAGACGGCGCCAACCCCATGACCGCGGCCGAGCGCTCGAGGACGTACGTCGAGCTCGGCAAGAAGTGGTCGGCCGGGCACAAGAACCGCATGATCAAGGTGCCGGCGACCCCCGGCGGCCTCGGGGCGCTGGAGGAACTGGCGGCCGCCGGCGTGAACCTGAACGTCACGCTCATCTTCAGCGAGCGGCAGTACCACGCGGCGAAGGACGCCTGCTGGCGCGGCATGCAGAAGGCCGCCGACAAGAACAAGATCAAGACCGTGTACAGCATCTTCGTGAGCCGCGTGGACGTGTACACCGAGAAGGCCGCGCCGACGCTGATCCCCGCCGCCCAGGGGCAGGTGGGCATCGTGAACGCCAAGCGCATCTGGAAGCTGAACCAGCAGTTCTGGGCCGACAAGGGGCTGGCCCTTCAGCAGGAGATGATCTTCGCCAGCACCGGCACGAAGAAGAAGGAAGACCCGCCCTACAAGTACGTGGCGGCGTTCGCCGGCAGCGACATCGAGACGAACCCGCCGGCGACGAACAAGGCGGTGCAGGACAGCGGCAAGACGTTCGACAAGCAGGTGGACAAGCTGCCGCCGGCCGACGTGCTGGCCGACATCGACGCCAAGGTGGACGTGGCGAAGCTGGAGGAGGTGCTGATGGCCGAGGGGCTGTCGAAGTTCGCCGACCCGCAGAAGGGGCTGCTGAAGACGATCGCCGCCAAGCGGGCGGCGCTGGCGTAGTGGCCAGAGGACAGTGAGCAGTGGCCAGCGAAAACCGTGAAGCCCGGGGGACTGCCCCCGGGCATTTATTCTGTCCACTACTCACTGTCCACTGGCCACTACGGCAAGAGACGCCGGCGGGAGTCGAACCCACGCGGGCCGGGTTGCAGCCGGCCGTCCGACCCGTCGGTCGGCGTCAGTATCCCCGCCTGGAGTCGAACCAGGCCTACGACTTTCGTAGAGTCGCGTGCCTCCGCCACACCCCGGGGACGCGAGAAGGGACACCGGCGGCGCGCCGGGGTTCGCGCCTCACTTCGCCGGTTCACTCTTCGTGGCGAAGCGCGCCAGGTCGCCGCCCTTCAGCGCCGCCTCCACCAACTCCGGCAGCCGGGCCGGCGTGCACGCGAAGCACGGGATGCCCAGCGCCGCCAGCTTCCGCGCCAGCCGCTCGTCGTAGCACGGGGCGCCGCCGTCCGCCAGCGCCAGCAGGCAGATCGCCTTCACGCCGGCCGCCTTCATCTCGCCCATCCGCCGCACCAGCTGCGCCTCGTTGCCGCCCTCGTACAGGTCGGTCAGCAGGATGAACAGCGTCTTCTTCGGGTCGGTGATGAACTGCTCGCAGTACGCCACCGACTTGTTGATGTCGGTGCCGCCGCCGAGCTGCACGCCGAAGATCATCCCGACCGGGTCGTTGCCGCACTTCTCCGTCAGGTCCACGACCTCGGTGTCGAACGCGACGACGCGCGTGTTCAGCGCCGGGATGCTGGCGAAGATCGACCCGCACACGGCGCCGTACACGACCGAGTCGGCCATGCTGCCGCTCTGGTCCATGTCCACGATCACGGTGTAGGCGTTCGACCGCTGCGCCCGGCTGTAGAAGTACACCCGCTCCGGCACGATGGTGCCGAGGTCGGGCTGATAATTCTTCAGGTTGCGGCCGATCGTCCACTTGTAGTCGATGGACGTGGCGCTGGGGATGGGCGAGTGCTCCTTGCGGTTCAGCGCGCCCGTCACCGCCTGCCGAATCTGCTGCTCCAGTTTCTTCTTGATCTCGTCCACGACGGTCGCGACGACCATACGGGCGGTGTCCTTGGTCCGCTCCGGGATGCGGCCGGACAGCGACATCAGCGTGCCGACGAGCTGCACGTTCGGCTGCACCGACTTGAGCGTCTCGGGCTCGAACAGGAGCTGCTTGAGCCCCTTCCGCTCGATGGCGTCGGTCTGGATGACGGAGACGACATCTTCCTTGAAGTAGCTGCGCACATCGCCGAGCCACTTGGCGAGCCGCGGGGCGGAGGCGCCGAGCCCGGCCGAGCGCTTCTTCGGCGTATCGTCGTCCTCGGAGATGTCGTCGTAGATGGCGCCGAGGGCGGCGTCGATCTCGGCCTCGGACGGCGTGAGGGCGCACCCGCCGCCCATGCCGCCGAGCGCTTGCTGCGCGTCCTGGCCGAGGATGAGGCGCCAGCGGCGGAGTTGAGCGGTGTCGGGGGTAGCAGGAGACATTGTCGAGGTCCGGTAATTAGGCGTCCGGTTCGTCCGTCACGACGTGACCAAATGCTTCAATCAACGCCCGCATACAACCACACCCGCCGTAGGGCCAGGCGTGAGGCTCGAACGTCAATCTCCCAGCCCGGCGGGCATGCCGCTCGCAGGCCAATAAATCGTAGTCCCCGTTCCGGAACGCATCGATCATCGAGCTGAAACCCCACGGGGTGACAAGCGTCGGGTCGGTGAACCGATCCGGGACCGGGGTCGAGAACCATCGGCGATTCCAATCATCGAGTTCGGCAGCGGTCGGCCACCAGAAATGAGCGCGGGCTTCACGGTCGAAGTACCCCAACCAGTACTCGTCGTCGTGCCACTCGTCAGTTTGCTTCGCCGCGCGGAGCGCGTCGAATACCACGGCGAGCCGGCGAAACCGGTCGTCGTCAGCGATCGCAAACTCGACGACAAAATCGCTCACTCGATCCCCCGTCTGCGCCGTAGCCCGGAGGGCGTCGGCGGGTAGCCCCGGGTGGGACCCGGGGCGGCATGCCGCGGAGTTCGGATTGGTCAGCGCTTCGGATCACCGCCCACGCCCGCCCCGGGTTTCACCCGGGGCTACACGCCGACACCCCGCCGGGGTTAAGACCCGACCCGTATCAAATGTCGTCGAAGTTGAACTCGCTCAGCTCGCCGAGCTTCTTCTGCTCCGTCTCCGTCAGCTCGGCGCTCAGCACCTCCGACGCCTGCTCGGCGTTCACGCCCCAGTGCTCGGCCAGGTTCTCGCAGATCTGCCGCTTCTGGTGCGGGGTGAACGTGCCGAACGCCCGCCGCAGGAACACGATCGCCCGACGGAACTGCTCGTCGTCCAGCGCCGCGACGTAGTCCGCCAGCTCCGCCCACAGCGGCTGCCGCGCGAGCAGCGCCCCGCGGTTGCGCCGCGACAGCCCCTCGAACCACCCGGCGCCGAGGTCCGAGGGGATGCCCGGCGACAGCCGCCGCGACACCTCCCGCGCCAGCGCCTCCGACTCCATCACGCCGCGCTCCAGCAGCAGGGCGCACGCGTACCCGGACAGCAGCGGGTTGCGGTTGTCGGCGTCGGACAGCTTCCGCAGCTCCCGCAGCCAAAGCTCGACCTCGACGCGGTCGTGGTGCTCGTCGCTGACGCGGTTCAGCTGGTCGATCGCCTCGACGTAGGTCGCCGCCGCATGGTTGTCGCAGTTCGCGGCGCCGAACAGCGCCAGCGAGCCCTGGACGAACAGCTCGTCGATCAGCGGCAGCAGCGGCGCCGGGTCGAACTTGCGCACGTCGCCGTAGCGCACCACCTGGCTGAGCCGCGACGCGGCGTGCGCCACCGCCGCCAGGTCGGAGCTGACCGCGGCAAGTTCTTGAAGCCGCTTCCGCGCCGCGTCGGTGGAGCGACCCAACCCGCACAGGCACGAGTCCATCACCACGTCGGCCGCTTCTGCGATGTTGACCGCGGCGTCGAGCCGCTGCTTGAACTTGTACCCGGCCGCCAGCTCGACCGTCTCGCCGAGCAGCACCGCCTCCACCAGCGCGATTTCGTGCTCCGGCGTCCACTGCAGCTTCCACCGCTCGTACCACGTCCCCTGGTCGGTGCCGCCCTTCAGCGGCTTGGCGAAGCCGATGTCCAGCACGCGCAGGCGGTGGAAGAACGACGACCGCCGCAGGTCCGTGAACGCCGACTCGGCCGTCTTGGCGCGGCGGTCCTCGCGCACGTCGAGTTCCAGCTCCACGGCCACGGTCGTCTTGTACTTCTCCAGCCGCAGCCGGCTCATCTGGCGGTCGAAGTCTTCCTGGATGGACGTGCGGGCAACGCCCTGCGGCAGCATCCCGATAGCGGTGCCCACGTCCACGCTCGCCAGCGCCTCGGCGATCGTACTCACGTCGCCGTGGCCCATCAGCGTCGTGGCCGCGTCGTGCAGGTCGGCGAGCGTCGGGGCGGCGCCATCGTGCAGGGCCGCGAGCGTGCGCGCCAGCCGCACGCCTTCGATGACCTCGGCGGTGCTGCGGTGAGTGCCGGCGGCGCGCTGGTGGCGGACGACCTCGCTCAGGTAGCGGTGCGGCAACTCGTCGAGGCCGCCGGCCTGGATCATCTCCCAGCACAGGTGGAAGTACGCCGGCGCCCTGTTCCCCGCGCCGTACCCCGACTGGCTCGACAGCTTGAAGTACGAGTACGGCATCAGCGTCAGTTTGCCGGGCCGCCGTCGCAGCGACGCGAGTTCGTCGTCGGTCATCGCCGGCAGTTCGGGGCCGAGCACCGGCGCGTGGAAGGCGCCGACCACCGCGACGACCTGCTCGGGCTTCACGCCGTCGTCGAGTACCTCGCGAATGCGGCGCCGCATGTACGCCTCGCGGACGAGGTTCTCGGCGCGCCACACCGGCTCGTCGTCCTCGTCGCGCAGCGAGCGGCCGAGCTCGAACGCGGCGCGCTGGTACGCGGCGTCGTTCAGGTTGTGCTCGAAGCGGCGCTCCCAGTACGTGTCGTAGTCGGGCTCGCCCTCGCGGTCGGCGATCCGCTCGTAGATCGACCGGCCGCGCTCGGGCCGCCACGCGGCGTCCTTCTCGGCCTCGCCCGCGGTGCCGTCCGGCTGCGATTCTTCCTCCTTCTCGCCGCCGCGCGTCAGACGCTCGATTTCGACATCTTGTAGCCCCAAGAACACGTCCGACGGCAGGTCGATGAACTCGACGCGGGCGCCGTGCTCCTTCGCCCACACGACGGCCTGGAACTCGGGGCTGTACGCCGCGAGCGGGTACACGAGCGTGCGCACGGGCACGCTGTCCGTGTACGCCAGGATGGCGACCGGCGGCTTCGTCCCCTTCTTTTGCAGGTGATGCACCATCGGCCCGGCGTCGGCGAGCCCCTCGACGCAGATGACCTTCGGCTTCACGCGGTCGAGCAGGGCGCGGAGGTGCCACGCGCCGCCGGGCGACAGGTGGCGCACGCCGAAGACGTGGACGGCGCCGCTCACGAGTTCGCCTCCGAGCAGGCCGTGAACAGCGGCCGCCAGTCGGCGCCGCGCTTCTTCAGCACGTTCGCCAGGTACTCGCCCCACACCACCTTGTCCTTCTCCTCGTCCTTCACCACGGCCCCCTGCAGTCCCGCCGCCAGGTCGATCGGACTCACTTCGCCCGTGCCGAAGTGTCCGGCCAGCGCCATGCCGTTCGTCAGCACGGAAATCGCCTCCGCGGTGGACAGCACGCCGGTCGGCGTCTTCAACTTGGCCTTGCCGTCGAGCGTCTGGCCGCCGCGCAGCTCGCGGAAGATGGTGACGACCTGCGTCGCGGCGTCCTCGGACGGCGGCGCCGCCTTCAGCTCCAGGTGCGCCCCCAGCTCGGCGACGCGCTTGCGGACGATCTCGACCTCCGTTTCGAGCGTCGCCGGGCTCGGCAGCACGACGGTGTTGAACCGCCGCTTCAGCGCCGCGGACATGTCGTTGACGCCGCGGTCGCGGGTGTTCGCGGTGGCGATGATGGAGAACCCCTTCGCCGCGGGCACCTCGGTCGCCAGCTCCGGCACGGCGAGGCGCTTCTCGGACAGGAGCGAGATGAGCGCGTCCTGCACCTCGGCGGCGCAGCGGGTGATCTCCTCGAAGCGGGCGAGTGTTCCCGACTCCATCGCGCGGAACACCGGCGACTTGATGAGCGCCTCCGGGCTCGGCCCGCGGGCGATCAGCATGGCGTAGTTCCACGTGTAGCGGATCTGCTCCTCGGTGGTGCCGGCGGTCCCCTGCACCACCTTCGTGCTGTCGCCGTTGATCGCCGCCGCGAGGTGCTCGCTGAGCCACGACTTCGCCGTGCCGGGCTCGCCGATCAGCAGCAGGGCGCGGTCGGTGACGAGCGTCGAGACGGCGATCTCGACGAGCCGGCGGTGGCCGATGTACTTCGGCGTGATAATCATCGTGCCGGCCTTGCCGCCGGTGATGTACGTGGCGACGGCCCGCGGCGACATCCGCCAGCCGGGCGGCTTCGGGTGCGTGTCAGTCTTGGTGAGTTGCTCCAACTCGGCGGCGTACAGCTCCTCCGCGGGGGCGCGGAGGACGGTGGACGCGGCGCCGTTCGTGGTGGCGGGGGCGTCGTCGGGTTTCTTCTTGGCCATGACGGGGGCTCGGAGGAGGTGTTGGTGGTTCGGTTTGTAGCCCGGAGGGCGTCGGCGTGTAGCCCCGGGTGGAACCCGGGGCGGGCGGTGGCGTGGTTCTTGGGAGCGACGCGGTTCGACCTCCGCGGCAGGCCCCCCCGGGTTGTATCCGGGGCTACACGCCGACGCCCTCCGGGCTACAAACCCGGACCGCCGAACGGGTCATGTGGGTGCGGGCGCCGCGCCCTTCGCCTTCAGCCTGTCGATGGCCTTCTGCCAGTCCTCGCCGACGTGCTCGGCGACATCCTTCGGGAAGCCGGCCAGCGCCTCCTCCAGCCGCGGCACCGCCGACAGCGGCAGCCTCGGGATCATGTTCGCGTACCAGTAGAACTGGTAGAAGTGTACCTTCTTCGGCCGTCGCGCCAGCCCCGCGAAGAAGGCGTCGGCCGCGTCCGGGTGCCCGACGCGGAGGAGGGTCGTCATCTCGTTCTGCAAGTCGGACGGGTGTTTCGCCTTCTTCAGGGCCGCGTCGAACTCGCCCTTGGCGAACGCCAGCGCCCCCGCGTGGCCCGGCCGGGCGAGAGCCTGAATCGCCCCGGTGTGCTTCGCCGCCACCGCGAGGTCGAGCCACCGGGGGTCGTAGGGGAGCGGCACGGGCCGGACGCGCGCCGGCTCGTCGTCGTCGAGGTCGTCCGGGTCGTCGTCCGTTGCGGTCCCCATCCCCTCGGCGAACCAGGTGTAGGGGTAGAAGTCGCTGTCGATCGCGTCGAAGACCGCCTCCCGCCGTTCCCACTCGGGGTCCTTCCCCCGCTTCTTCCCCCGGCCGGCCGTGGCCGCGACGTAGGGGGCGAACGTGTCGTACAGTTCGGCCGGCGCGAGGTACGGCCGGGCGGCGTCGAACGCCTGCCGGAGTTGGTCGGGCTCCAGCTCGGCGTGCGCCGCGACCAGCACCCGCCGCACCGCCTCACTCCCGTCCGCCATCTGCGACACCACCGCCTCCACCACGTCGGTGCCGGAATACATCGCGCCTTTCACCTTCGCCAGCTCGGCCCGGCGGGCGAACAGGTCGAGCAGCAGTGCGTCCAGCTCGGCGGACTTCGCGTCCGGCAGGGCGTTGAGCAGGTCCGTGATGCGGTCGGCGGCCTCGGACGCCTTCTTCTTGTCCTTCAGCTTCACGAGCGCGTCCACCGACGTGCGGATTTCGGCGGCCAGCACCGCGGCCAGCTTCGGGTTCTTGCTCTCGACGATGGCGTGGGCGGCGAGGTGCAGGTCTTTGCCCTGGATGGCCTTCGCCAGCACGGCGACCGCGGCCGGGTCGTCGAGCTTGGCTAGCGCCTGAAGCGCGGCGCCGCGCACGTCCTGAGTCTTGGACGCGGCCTGGTCGATGAGGTAGTCGCGGTCCTCGGGCTCGGCGCCGAGGCAGGAGATGGCCGCGACCTTCACCTCCTTCGAGCCCTTGTCGAGCGCCTCCTTCACCAGCTCCCGGGCGCCTGCGGCGTCGATCCGGTGCATCAGCCTGAGGCGGCGCGGGTGTCCCTTCGCGCCCTTCGGGTCGTACTTCGCCCGCAGCTCGTCGAGCACCGCGGCGCCGTACTGCGGCAGCACCTTCTCGGCGATCAGCTCGGCCACGTCGCCGTAGCCGTCGTCGATGGCGGCGAGGGCCGGCCGGATGAGGCGGAGGTCGCGGAAGTGGCCCTTCTCGACGGCCTCCTTGATGGGGGCGAAGCGGCCGCCGCCCTTGCCCGTAAGCGCTTCGAGGAGCGGCTTCAGCTCGCGCGCCGGGATTTGCAGCGTGGATCCGCCGAGGCTGCTGCTCGGGACGGGTTCGAGCGGGCCGGCGATCCCGGTTTCGCCCTGCGTGTAGAGGACGGCGCTGGCGAGCGCCGTGAGTTCGAGGAGCGCCTCGGCGGAGTTCGCCTCGGGGCCGTCGACGACGGCGCGGGCCGCCTCCGCGACCTTGGCGAACACAGGGGCTTGCGCCCCGGCCTGCTCCAGCGGCGGGAGGAGCTTGCGGAGGCGGAAGTCGCCCTTGGCGACGACGCTGCCGGCGACCGCGAGCCGGCGGGCCTCGGCGTACACCTGGGAGAGGACGGCGATGCTCACGGGAGGCTCGTGGGAGGGTGTGGCGAGCCGGGGGCGTCAGCCCCCGGATTCTGAATCGCGTGGTGCGAGAATTCGGGGGCTGACGCCCCCGGCTCGCCGGGGTTTATAGCGTCAGCCGAATCACCTCGCGCTCGGTCACGAGGCTGAGTGGCTTCACCCGCAGTTGCCGGGTGTCGAGGTCGTGCCGGAAGCGCGCGATCATCGTCTGCCCCGCGAAGACTGCCCGCGGCAAGAGCGGCAGCATCCCCAGGCTCGGCGGCTCCTCCGACATGCCCGTGTCGGTCAGCACCAGTCGGCTCCCCGCGGCGTCCTCGATCACGTACTCGGAACCAACCTTCCCGAGCGTCTTGTAGTTCAGCGCCAGGATCGGCGTGCGGTCGGCCAGCGGCGCCTTCAGCGCCGTCTTCACGTCCTTCACCGCCGCGGCGAAGTCGGACCGGCCGTGGCTCCGCACCTTTAACAAGTCCGCCGGTTCCAGCGGCCGCGTCGTCGCGGCGTCCCAGCGGACGCGCGGGTTCACGCTGCCGGGGTAGACGCACAGCTCCTTCACCCGCACCACGCCGTAGACGCTGTCCTCGGCCTTGATGAACTTCAGCGCCTTGTACGGCCGGAGCGTCTGCGTCACGCGGACGGCGCCGGTGCCGAGCGCCATCCACACGCCGGTGTCCACCAGCTCCTGCCGCGCCGGGTCGTCGTGCGAGTTGAACGCCAGCTGCACCAGTTCCACGTCCGGCTCGACGAGGCCGCGGGCCTTCATCTCCGTGAGTTGCCACTTGTGTCCGACCCATGCGGCAATCGCGGTATCGATCGGGACGGTTAGATCGGGGTCTTCGAGGCGCTTTTTCAGGTACGCGCGACCCTGCTTTACGGTGGCGTGGAGGCGGGCCAGCTGGTCGAGCGCCTCGGTGTGCAACCGTTCGGTCGCCGCCGCACTCGGCTTCTTGGCCGAGACCTTGCCCCCCTCGTCGGCGAATAACTGCGTGTAATACCGGAGTGCCATCCTGGCGCCCTGTAGGTCCGCGTCGCCGAGTTGCTTGGCCTGTTCTTCGAACTGCTTCGCCAACTTGGCTGTCATGTTGCCGATGCCGAGACGAACGGCGTCGTGAACCAGTTTCTCCAGCAAGTCCATCGCCTTGAACTGAAGCTGAATCTTCTTGGCGAGGGCGGCGGTGTCCACCTTCTTCGGCTTCGCCGGGGTCGCGGCCACCTCGGCCTGCTTCTCCTTGCGGGCGGTCAGCTTCTCGCGCTTGGCTTGCAGGTCGGCGGGGACGACGGCCGTCGTGAACGGCTTCTTCTGGGCGTAGGCGTAGAGCAAGCCCAGGCAGTGCTTGCACGGCGTCTGCCGGCTGGGGCACGAGCAGCGGAACGTCGGCTGCTCAGGCCGCACGAAATCGACCGAGCACTGGTAGGGGTCCTTGCCGCTCCCCTGGCACTCGCCGAAGAGGAGGGCGTCGTCGTCCGCGACGTGGAACTTGTTGAACTTCTTCTTGGCGACGAGCGCCTTACCGTTCTTGGCGGCGTCGGCGTTGGTGGCGAGGCCGTCAACGGCCGCTTCGTCGAGGGTGATCATCGGGGGCGCCCGGGGAGGGTTGTGGGGAGGAATATAACGGCGCGTGCGGGCGCACGCAAACGGCGTAGTGGGAAAACGGCGTGAAGGCGGGCGGGTGTATGGTTTCGACCCCGGAGGGCGACGGCGTGGAGCCCCGGAGGCAACCCGGGGCGGGCGTCCGGGGTCATTCGAGGGGCGGAACCATTCGGACTCCGCGGCAGGCCGCCCCGGGTTGCCTCCGGGGCTCCACGCCGTCGCCCTCCGGGCTCAGACCCCGAGCCGGATTCGGCGAAATTCCGTGACGCGCCGCACGCCCACCGGGCACTACCACGGCGGAGGGGGCGACGATGTCCGCGACCCGGCCGGGGGCGATCCTCCGGCAGCTGCACCCGGCCGACCCGGACGACGGATCGCTGCTGGCCCGGTTCGCCGGCCGCCGCGACCCCGCCGCGTTCGCCGCCCTCGTCCGCCGTCACGGGCCGATGGTCCTGGCCGTGTGCCGCCGCGTGACCGGCCACCCGCAGGACGCCGAGGACGCGTTCCAGGCCGCGTTCCTGGTGCTGGCGCGGTCGGCGGGGTCGGTGCGGCAACCGGAGCGGCTCGGCAGCTGGCTCTACGGCGTGGCGGTGAAGGTGGCCGGCCGGGCGCGGCGGACCGCGCTGCGGCGGAAGCGGCGGGAGACGACCGTGGCCGCGTTCCCCGACGTGCCCGCGCCCGAGGCATCACACTCGCTCGACGTGGGGCCGGCGCTTCACGAGGAGCTGGCGGCGCTGCCGGCGCTTCACCGCGAGCCGATCGTGCTGTGCGACCTGCAAGGGCTGTCGCGCGCCGACGCGGCGAAGGCGCTGGGCGTCGCCGAGGGAACGCTCTCAAGCCGGTTGACGAACGGGCGGAAGCGGCTGGCGGAGCGATTAACCCGGCGCGGGGTCGTGCTGGGTGCGGCCGCCGTGCCGGCGGTGCTCGCCGAGGGGCGGGCGGCGGTGCCGGACGAACTGGTCTCGAACACCTGCGGGCTGGCGGCGGCCTGGGCAGCGGGGACACCGCTGCCGGCGGCCGTCGTCCGGCTCGCCCGCGGAGGCTTCCCGATGCGCGGCGTCCTGCTCGGCGGCGTCCTCACGCTCACACTCGCCGCCGGGGCGGTCTTCGCCGCCGGGCTCGCAGCTCCCGTTCAACCTCCCGACCCGTCCCGCCCCGAAGCGCCGGTCGCGGCCGCGCAGCCAGAGGCGAAGGCGCAGCCGAAGCAGGACGACAAGTCCGCGAAGGAACGCCCCGGGGCGCCGCGGCTGCGGACCTGGACGGACTTGAGCATTAGCCTGCCAAGGCTCGTTTACTGGACCTCCGACGGTAGCCGGATGGCGATCCAGGGTCAGCGGCCGGCCGCGGACGGGGACGCGGCCGGCGCGATGGCCAAGCTTGCGGCCGGGGCCGGCGCGTACTTCTTCACCCTCCCAGCCGACCGCCCCGAAGCCGGCGGTCACTTGTACAGCCTCCCAGCGCGGGGTGTGTTGGTCGGCTTCCTCCCCGGCAGCAAGAGCCTCCTCACCGTCGTCCGCGAGTCCGGCCTCATCAGCGGCGCGTCGTCATTCCAGGTGTGGAGTACGACCGAGAACCAACAGGCAGGGCGCGACCCCACTTTCACGTTCCACCGCGGCGGGAGCGTCGCCATCCCCGAGGACGCGTACCACTTCACCCCGGCCGCGGACGGCAAAACGATCCGCTACCTGGCCTACGAGCCGGCGTCGCCGCTCGCGGAGTTCGCGGTCGGCACCGGCACGCTGCACGACAACGGGTTCGACGACGGCGAGCGCGGCCCCCCGGTGAGGGGGGCGTTCAAGGCGCTGCTGCTCACCCCGGACGCCGCCCGCGTTGTGGTGCTGACGGACGCCGGCGCGGCCGAGGCCTACGGGCTGGATGGGAAGAAGCTGTGGACGAGTGAACCGGCGGCCGTGCCCGCGCCGAAGGCGCCGTTCGGCGTCGAGGGCGCGCCGACCCACAGCCCGACGCTGGCGGTGGCGCGGAACGGCTCGCGGGTGCTGGTGGTGCGCGGGTACGCGCCGCCGGTGGTACTCGACGCCGCGACCGGGAAGCCGCGGCCGGCGCTGGAGGGGGCGGAGCCGTCGGCGCGCGGCGGGCGGACGCTGGCGGCGGTGTCGGCCGACGGCCGGCTGGCGGCTCTGATGTACTCCCCGGCGCCGCCGCCGGCGAATCCGTTCGCGGGAGGAAACCCTCAGCCGAAGGCCGCGCTGGGCGGCGGGCGCGGCGGGTTCCCGGCCGGCCGGGGCGACGCCCGGCTGGTCGTGTGGGACACGGAGACGGGCCGCGCGGTGCGGACCTGGCGCGGCGACGTGCTCGCGATGTCGTTCCACCCGACGCGGCCGCGGCTGGCCATCCTGGAGGCGAACGGCACGCATACGCGGCTCGGCATGTGGGAGTTCCTGTGGGAGTTCCCCGAGGAGTGAGCCGCTGGTCCGCCGCTCGCGGCTTCGCGTTGCCCAGCGCGAAGCCGCAAGCGGCCGGCCGTATGATTCCCCCATGACCCCCTGGCACGACCCCGCGCTGCTCGCCCGCCTCGATCGCGTCCGCGCCCCGTGGGACGCCCTCACCGCCCGCGTCGTCCGCGCCGCCGTCTCGCGCTTCGTCCCCGCCGGGCCGCTCGTCGAGGTCGGCGCCGGCGGCGGGCAGTTGCGGGCGTGGCTGCCGCCCGACCGCGCCACCGACACCACCCACACCGACACGTCCGCCCCGTTTCTCGACGTGCTGCGGGCCCTGTACCCCGACGCCGCGGTGGCGCTCGCCCCCGTCACGGCGCTGCCGGTCCCGGACGGGTCGCTCGCCGGAGTGCTGGGGCTGTGCGTCTTCGACACGCTCCCCGATCCGGCCGCCGCCCGCGACGAGTTCCGCCGGGTGCTCCGGCCCGGTGGCGTCGTGCTGCACGTCCTCGACCTGGCGACGAGCCCCGGCGGCGCCTTCGCCGAGCTGATCGCCCGCGGCGAGTTCCCGCTGCCGAACTTCGCCCGCGACCCCGGCGTGCTCGAAGCCGTCACCGACGCCCAGAGGGCGCTGCTGCCGGCGGCCGACGACTTCGACGAGGTGCTGGCGGTGCCGTGGGAGGCGTTCGCGCGGTTCGTGCGGATGCTGAACGCTGCCGGCCAGCCGCTCGCGGGGTTCGTGACCCCCTACGCCGACCCCGACGACCCACGGACCCTCGACCCGGACGCGCTGGCGCAGCGGTTCATGCACTACCGCAACAACCCGGACAAGCTCCGCGAACTGTACCGCGGCCTGCTCGGGCTCACGTTGACGGCGCGCAACCTCGGCCGCGACTGGCCGCTGCGCGGGGTGTCGCTGCGTGCGCACCTGCGCGACCGGCTGACGCGCACGTTCGCGGACGGTTTCGAGTTACTGTTCGCCGGCCCGGTGCTGGCGCGGGAGCCGGCCGCCGAGCCGGTGCTGCGGCACGCGGGGAAGACGGTGCCCGGGGCGACGGCGCTGCCGGCGGCGACGGCGGTGGACGACTGGGACGGACCAGCCGCGCCGCCGGCCGGGGCGTGGCGTGCGACGACGGTCGAGGTGTTCGCGGCGCGGCGGGCGTGAGAGCGGAGTCGCCGCCCGTTCGGGCCGCGGCTCGACTGGCGGCTCGCACCCGATTCGGGTATACCGGGCGCCCACGCACTGCGGACGCGCCCATGACCCCAACCGACCTCTCCGGCGTCACCTTCGTCACCGCCCCCGGCCGCTTCCCGCGCCGGCCGTTCGCCCTCGTGCGGGACGCCGGCTTCGTCCCCGAGTCGCTCGGCTTCATCCGCCCGTTCGCCGCGGGCGTCCCCTACCACGGCACCGTCCCGGCCGACGCGCCGCTGCAGAACATCCCCGCCGCCGCGGACCTGGTCGTGTCGTCGGACCACTGGTACGACGCCGTCACCGACCTGCTCGCCCGCGGCGTGCCGCCCGGCCGCATCACGGTGCTGCTGAACCCGTTCAACGACGAAGTCGGCTACCTGGAAATCACCCGCACCTGCCCCGACCACGTCGCCGAGTTGGTGGACCCGAGCGTGCCCGTGGCGCGGAAGATCGCGCTGCTGCGGCCGCACCTGCTCCGCTTCGGCGCGGCCAAGCGGTTCGACGGCGACGCCGTCGTGTGGGACCACGAACACTACTTCCTGCCCTACCAGCAACTCGTGCGGGAGAACGCCGCCGCCGTCCACGACGTCACCGCCGCGCTGGCCGACCCCGCCAGCCGCGAGGCGTACCAGACGGTGCTGTACGGCCGGCCCGAGGAGCTGCTCTCGTACTTCCTCGGCCGCGTGTTCCACGAGCAGCAGTACGTCGAGGTGCCGAGCCTGAAGCCCGGCGACGTGATCGTCAACGCCGGCATCGCCACCGGGTGGGACGTACCGTACCTGGTGGCCGGCACCCGCGGCGTCGGCCGGCACATCCTCCTCGACCCGCTCCCGGCCCTGACCGCCGAGGACGGCCCGTGCGGCCGGCTGGTGAACCGGCTCGGCCTCGAATACGTCGGCATCGGCCTGTGGGACCAGACCGACGAGCTGAGCTTCCAGGCCGACCAGTACGGCATGTTGCACACCGGCACCAACACGCTCGGCGCCGACGCGCCGGTTCACACGGCGCAGCTGCGGCGGCTCGACGACCTGGCCGCCGAGTGGAAGCTCGACCGGCTCGACCTGCTGAAGATGGACATCGAGGGCGCCGACCTGCGCGCCCTGTCCGGGATGCGCGACACGCTGACGCGGCTCCGCCCCCAAATCGCCGTGTGCATCTACCACTCGCCGGACCACATGTGGCTGATGCCGCGGCTGCTGATGGACCTACTGCCGAACTACCGGTTCTACGTGCGGCACTACAGCTACACGCGGTTCGAGTGCCTGCTGTACGGCATCCCCGCGGAGCGGCTGCCGGCCGCGCCGCCGGACCGCTCCGGGGGGTTCGACGAGGCGCTCCGCGCGGCGACGTGCGAGACGCTGACGCCGGGCCAGCCGCGGGCCGCGGAGGCGGCGCTGGACGAGGCGTTCGCGCGGAGCGACATCGGCCAGCCGACGCCGACGGTCGAGGTCGAGGTGGGGCGCGAGAAGTTCCTGGGTACGGGCTGGGGCGTGGCGTGCCAGAGCCGGACGCAGACGTGGCGGTGGGTGGGGCCGGACGGCGAGGCGGGCGTGTACCTGACGCTCGACCCGACGAAGGACCACCTGTGCCGCTTCTACTTCCACCACGTCGAAACGCAGGCCGGGTTCGACGCGGCGCGGCTGGAGGTGAACGGGATGCGGGCGGCGGGCCGCGAGATCGGCAAGAGCGGCGACTACCACTACGCCCAGTGGCGGATCCCGGCGGCGGCCGCGGTGCGGACGGGCGGCCGGTGTCGGCTGCGATTCACGACGGCGCCGGGGCCGCGGCAGGTGGCGGTGTCGGCGGTCCACTGCTGGCAGGCGGGGTGAGCCGGTAGGTCGGGTCGAGTCTTCGAGACCTGACGGCGAGTCTGTCGGCGTGCCGGAACCCCGGCGGAAGCGGCGGGCCTACGCCGCCGCCCGCGGGCGGTCGGCGAGCCGCGCCGCGGCGGCCTTCTCCTCCCGCAGCTTCATCCGCAGCAACAGGTCGTTCTGCGCCAGCAGCTGCCGCTGAACGTCGATCAGGTCGGCCAGGTGGTGCTCGATCCGCTCCAGCCGGGCGTGGTGCAGCGGCCGCGAGAAGCGGTCCACGGTGCGCATGAACTTGGCCGCCGCCCGCCGGGCCCGCGACTTCCAGAACGGCAGCGCCGGCGTGGCCCGGCGGATCGCCACCCGGGCCTTCGCCGCCGCCGCCCGCACCCCCGCGTCGGGGTCGTGCCGCTTCACGCCGCCGAGCTGGTCGTACAGCCGGAAGGCGTCGCCGGCGTAGCGGGCCAGCATCGCCGCGAGGCCGGCCCGCACGTCGGCCTCGGGCTCGCGCAGCACGTTGGAGGCGTGCGCCAGCGTCGTCTCGCGCAGCGGCGGCAGCAGTTCGTCGGGGAGGTCCGGGAACGTCGCCGCGGCGCGGACCAGCTCGGGGCCGAACTGGCGGAAGATGCCGCTGGCGGTGAAGCCCCACAGCACGTCGCGGTACTCCGGCGACGCGACGCGGGCCAGCAGCGTGTGCAGCACCTCGCGCTGGGTCTTCTTCCGCTTCTGGTTCTGCGAGTACGATTCGGGCACCTCGCGGACCACCGAGCAGCGCTCCGGGATGAACCCGACCCCGTAGCGGAAGGCGATCACTTGCAGCGGGAACCAGTCGCCGTGCCAGCGGAGGTCGGCGTGGTACCCGCCGGCTTCCAGGAACGCGGCCTTCCGCCACACCACCGGGCCGGGCACGCCGCACGCGGTCATCCGCGGGGCGACCTGCTTCGGCGTCATCATGCACGTCTCGTCGGCCCAGATGCCGGGCGAGATGACGCGGAGGCGGTCGTCGTCGTCGAGGCACTCGGCGAGGCCGACGACGACGCCGGCGTCCGGCTTCGCCGCGAACAGCCCCATCGCCTTCTCGAAGTACCCGGGCAGGACGTAGTCGTCGGACGCGGCGCCGAAGACGTAGTCGGCGCGGCTGAGGTCGAGGGCGCGGTTGAGGGTAGCGATGACGCCGCGGTTCTCGGCGTTCTGGTAGAAGCGGACCCGGGGGTCGCGGCGGGCGTAGTCGGCGAGGATGTCGCGGCTGTGGTCGGTGGAGGCGTCGTCGATGACGACGAGCTCCAGGTCGGCGAACGACTGGCCGAGGATGGCCTCGACGCACCGCGGCAGGTAGGCCGCGTGGTTGTAGTTCGGCAGGATGACCGACAGCTTCGGCGCCGGCATGTCGTACCCGGTGAAGGTGCGGCCGGGGGTACCGGCGGCCGGGGCGTGATACCACACGCCGCCGGGGCCGGACAACCCCAACGCGGGAAGCTGGGTAACGGGCGGCGGTCAGGCCGCGGCGCGGGCGCCGGTCGCGTCCGGCGGGGCGACGGCGTAGCCCCACTCGGCCAGCGGCAGGCCGAACGCGTCCGCCAGCCACCGGTTCCCGTCGGCCACCGCCCGGGCGATCTCGGCGAGGACGTCGTCCCCGAGCCGTACCGACACCCGGGCGGCGTCACCCGCCAACCCCGCCAGGTGCTCGTTCCCCACCGCCCGCCGGACACCGGCCGCCTCGTGCCGGGCCGCGATGAGGTCGGCGACGCGCGCCTCGACCACGGTCATCCGCTCGTTCCGCGGCCGGCGGAACCGGGCCACGTCGGCGGGCCGCAGCGGCAGGCCGAGGAAGTCGCACAGCCGGCCGAGGTACGCCGCCGTCCCGCGCGCCTTGAGCTCCTCCAGCGGCAGGACGAGCACGTTCTCCGGCCCGAACAGGTCGGCGTACACGCGGACGAGCGGGGCGTAGTCGAGGTTCAGCAGGTACGGGCCGCGGACCTGGGTGCGCGTCACCCCGTCCCACCACTCGTGGAACGGCGGCACCGGCATCCCCGCCAGGTAGGCGTGGTTCCGCTTCAGGTTGAAGTACATCGACTCGACATATTCCGGCTGCCGGCGGAAGGTGAACACCACCCGTGCGGCCGGGAAGAACCGCTTCAGCCGGGCCGCCACCTGCGCCCCGGGAAGGAGGTGGGGGTGGTAGTACACCTCCGGCGGCTCGGTGAGCATCTCGTCCGACACCACCACCGGCCGGCCCCGCCGGGCCGGGTGGGCGTACACCGTGTCCCGGCACAGCCGGAGCATCTCGGCCGGGTCCAGGAGGTGGTCGTCGGTGAACTTCAGGTGCGAGAAGAACCCGCCGGCCTCGGCGTACGGCAGGCCGGTGTAGAACACGTCGTCGCGGGCGCCGAAGAACTCGTACTGGAGCGAGGTGGTGGCCGAGTGCGCGAACCCGACGTGCAGGATCACCCGGTCGTCGGGCGCGGCCGGCACGCCGGCGGCCCGCAGGGACTCGAACAGCGCGGCGTCGGAGAACCCGCCCCCGGCCAGCCCGGCGAGGCCCGCGTGGTACCGCTCCCGGGCCGCGTCGCGCTCGGCCGCGATCCGGTCGCGGTCGGCGGCGGCCCGGTCGGCCCGCACCACCGCCTCGCCCAGACGGGCCTCCAACTCCCGGATCTCGTGCCGCAGGCGCGGCACCGACGTCGGCCCCCCGACGGCCCGCCGGAGCGGGCGCTGTAGCCAGTCGAACATTGCACCTTCGCCCGTCGTGGGTGTGGTTACAAGCGGGAACGTAGCCCACCCCTCGGGCGTCACGCCGCCGCGCGCCGTAGCTCGCCGAGCCGCCGGGCGCCCTCGTCGGCCTGGTAGGTGATCGTGACCTCGATGCTCACCCGGCACGTGCTCCCCACGTTCAGCGCCCCGCCGTGCAGCAGCGCGTCGTGGAACATCACCAGCTCGCCGGGGGCCAGCGGCAGCAGCTCCATGCCGAGCTCCTCCGGCGACTCGTCCAGCACCGGCTTCATCTTCCCGTGCTTGAACTCGAAGTGGTGCTTCCACCGGTCCGACGTGTGCGAGTGGCCCTTCACCGTCAGCCCGTTCTTGCCCGGCTCGGTGAACACCGCGATCCACACCTTCAGCCGCTCCTGGTCGGCCCCGATCGAGCCGTTGCCGGCGTCCCAGAACCACTTGTCGGCGTGGACCGGCCCGACGTCCGACGCCGCGTTCGGCCGCACGACGCGCCACATCAGGTCGTCGTGGTACACGGCCGCGGACGGCAGCACGGCCTTGATGCGGCGGAAGAAGCCGAGCCGCTCGAACACCGGCACGGCGCTGGCCGGCGGCACGCGCTTCTCCTTCGCCCAGAAGGTGCCGTGGTCGAACGGGACCGGCAGCGTGTGGTAGTTCTGGATGCCGACGGCGGCGGCCCGGTCGGCCAGCTCCGGGGCGGCGGCGCGGACGTGGCCGAGGTACTGGTCGGCGATGACGCCGCGGACCTCGGCGAGCTCGGCCGGGGTGAGGGCGTCCAGGGCGTACCCGCGGCCGTCGTTGACCTCGGTCCAGAAGTTCATCGCCGCGTCCTCGGGGGAGTGGGAAACGGCGTCGTCTACCCCCGCGGGCGCGGCCGTGTCAACCCCGCCCGAGTGGGGTTGACGGCGCGGCGGCGGCGGTCGATAACCACGGCCCCTTGCGAGGTGCGGTGCATGGTCCCGACGACGCGGCCGCGGCTGGAAGCGCTCACCGGCCTGCGGTACATCGCCGCCGTGTGCGTGCTGCTGACGCACATGAGCTACAACCTCCCGCCCGGGTTCGGGAAGTCGTGGCTGTTCACCCTCGGCGCCTACGGCATGCCGCTGTTCTTCACGCTCAGCGGCTTCCTGAT
Organism: Gemmataceae bacterium; assembly: GCA_046350095.1. Taxonomy (GTDB): domain Bacteria; phylum Planctomycetota; class Planctomycetia; order Gemmatales; family Gemmataceae; genus Urbifossiella. The sequence goes on along the minus strand of JAXMBA010000002.1, from coordinate 1,252,591 downwards.
GGCGTACAACTACTCGCTCCCGTTCCGGCAGAAGTTCGGCCGCACCCTGCGGACGTACTACGTCGCCCGGTTCGCCCGCATCTACCCGGTGTACGCCGCCTGCCTGCTCCTCAGCTTCTCGTTCATGGGGAACTTCTTCCACGACCTGCGCGACCACCCGAAGGACACGGCCACCACCCTGGCCTTCGACGCCACGCTGACGCAGAGCTGGGTCCACCTCCCCGTCTTCCAGGACTCCCAGAAGCCGCGGCCGCTGAGCCAGGGCTACCTCGGGGTGGCGTGGAGCGTGAGCACCGAGGCCTTCTTCTACCTGGTGTTCCCGCTGGTGGCGCTGCCGCTGGCGACGTTCGTCACCGGCCGGGGCCGGATGCTGGTCGGCGTCGCCGCGGTGTACGCGGTGTTCATCTTCGCGGTGTACCTCGTCACGCGCCGCCTGGCGTGGGAGGTGTACGACGCCCCCGGGTTCGGCAACTCGAAGACGTGGTGGAAGCTGTACCTGTGCCCGTACATGCGGTTCGGCGAGTTCCTGATCGGGGCGCTGGTCGGGCAGTACTTCCTCCTCCGCGCCGACAAGCCGCCGGCGACCGGCGGCCGCTGGTGGGCCGGCGCCGCGATGCTGCTCGGCGCCACCGCGGTGATGGTGGTGTCGAGTATCGTGCTTCAGGTGCCGCAGCGGTTCGGCTGGCTGACCCGGCCGCGGTTCCTGGAGATGCTGGGGTACAACGTGCTGTACGCGCCGCTGTGCGCGGTGATCATCTACCAGCTGGCCGCGCTGCCGTCGTTCGCGCAACGCGCCCTCGGGTGCCGGCCGATGGTCGTACTCGGCGAGATGAGCTACTGCCTGTACCTGCTCCACCCGCTCGGGCAGAGCCTGTTCTACCCGCGGGCCGCCGGCGAGGGGCCGATGACCAACAAGTGGGTGGTGCTTTACAACAACCTGGGGATGGTGGTGGGCCTCCACCTGATGTGCCTCGGCATGTACCGCTACTGGGAGGTGCCGGCCCGCGAGTGGCTGCGGGCCAAACTCGACCCCAGGCCGAAGGCGCCGCTTACGGTGGTGCCGGCCGATCGCCGCGCGGCGTAACCGGAGGTGCGTCGCATGGTCCCGTCGTCCCGCCCGCGGCTGGAGGCGCTCACCGGGCTCCGGTACGTCGCGGCGCTCACCGTGCTGTTGGCCCACATGGGGCACAACCTGCCGGCCGCGCTCGGCGGGCCGCGGCTGACGACGCTGTCGGCCCTGGGCATGCCGCTGTTCTTCACGCTCAGCGGCTTCCTGATGGCGTACAACTACTCGGCCCCGTTCCGGGAGCGGTTCGGCCGTACGCTGTGGGGCTACGCCGTCGCCCGGTTCGCCCGCATCTACCCGGTCTACATCGTCTGCCTTCTGGTCAGCTTCTCGTTCTGCGGCACGTTCTTCAACGAGCTGATGCTCTTCCCGGCGGACACGCTCACCACCCTGGCCTACCAGGGCACGCTGACGCACAGCTGGGTCCACGTCCCCGTCTTCCCGACCGGCAACCCGCGGACGGTGTGCCAGGGGTACCTCGGGGTGTCGTGGAGCGTCAGCACCGAGGCCTTCTTCTACCTGGTGTTCCCGCTGGCGGCGCTGCCGCTGGCGAAGTTCGTGAGCGGCCGGGGGCGGATGCTGGCCGGCGTCGCGGCGGTGTACGCCGTCTACCTCGTGGCCGGGTACCTGATTTACCGCCGCGTCCCGCCCGAGGCGTTCGGGTACGCCGACTTCGGCACGAGCCGGACGTGGTGGAAGCTGTACCTGTGCCCGTACATGCGGTTCGGCGAGTTCCTGATCGGGGCGCTCGCCGGGCAGTACTTCCTCCTCCGCGCCGACCGGCCGGCACCGACCGGGGCGCGGTGGTGGGCCGGGGCCGCGCTGCTGACGGCCGCGTCCGTGGCGCTCGTCGGCGGGAACTTCCGCCTGCTCCTGCCGCAGGAGTTCGGCGCCGGCCCGACCCCGAAGTGGCTCTTCTTCCCGTCGCAGAACGTGCTGTACGCGCCGCTGTGCGCGGTCGTCATCTACCAGCTGGCGGCGCTGCCGTCGCTGGCCCAGCGGGCGCTCGGGTGCCGGCCGATGGTGGTGCTCGGCGAGATGAGCTACTGCCTGTACCTGCTCCACCCGCTGGCGCAGAGCCTGTACCACCCGCGGACGTTCGGCGAGGGGCCGCTGCAGGCGCTGCACGTGGTGGCGTACAACAACCTCGGCATGGTGGTGGTGCTCCACTTCCTGTGCCTGGGGGTGTACCGCTACTGGGAGGTGCCGGCGCGGGAGTGGCTGCGGGCGAAGCTGGACCCGAAGCCGAAGGCGCCGGTGCTGACGCTGGCGCCGGCCGGGCGGAGGGCGGCATGAGCGGCAAGCGGGCGGGCGTGCTGGAGCGGATGTCCGGCTGGGCCACCAGGTGGACCGGCAGTTCCTACGCGTTCGCGCTGGCCGTCGGCGTCATCGTGGTGTGGGGGCTTACCGGCCCGCTGTTCGAGTTCTCCGACACCTGGCAGCTGGTCATCAACACCAGCACCACGATCGTCACGTTCCTGATGGTGTTCCTGATCCAGCGCGGGCAGAACAAGGACAACCTGGCGATCCAGCTCAAGCTGAACGAGCTGGTGGCCGCGATGAAGGGGGCGAGCAACCGCCTCATCAACGTGGAGGATTTGACGGAGGAGGAGGTGTGGCTGCTGCACCAGCACTACGCGAAGCTGGTGGAACTGGCCAAGCGGGACACGAAGCTGACGGTGTCGCACTCGATCGAGGACGCGGAGCACGACCACGCCGAGAAGCTCGCCGGCGGCCGCAAGAACGGCGGGGTGCGGCCGTCGTGACCCGGCGGGCGGGCCGTCACCCCGCCCACAGCTTGCGGTCGAGCGTGCGGTAGCCGATCGCCTCGGCCAGGTGGTCCGGCTTCACCGCGTCGCTGCCGCCCAGGTCGGCGACCGTCCGCGCCACCCGCAGGATGCGGTCGTGGGCGCGGGCGCTCAGGCCCAGGTCGTCCATCGCCGCCTTCAGCATCGCCTCCCCGTCCGCGTCCAGCGCGCAGTGCTTCCGAATCAGCCGGCCCGTCATGCGGCCGTTCACCGCCGAGCCGTCGCCGCCGAACCGCGCCCGCTGCCGGTCCCGCGCCGCCAGCACCTGGTCGCGCATCCCGGCGCTCGGCGTGCCGTCGGCCTTCGCCGTCAGCTCCGCGAACGGCACCGCCGGCACCTCGACGTGCAGGTCGATGCGGTCGAGCAGCGGCCCGCTGATGCGGCCGAGGTACTTTTCCACAATCATCGGGTTGCACTTGCACGGCCGCCGCGGGTCGCCGAGGTAGCCGCACGGGCACGGGTTCATTGCCGCCACCAGGATGAACCGCGCCGGGAACGTCGTGCTGCCGGTCGCCCGCGCGATCGTGACGCAGCCTTCTTCGAGCGGCTGCCGCAGCACCTCGAGGCTCTTGCGGTTGAACTCCGGCAGCTCGTCCAGGAACAGCACGCCGTGGTGGGCCATGCTGATCTCGCCCGGCTGCGGCACGTGCCCGCCGCCGACCATGCCCGCGTCCGAGATGGTGTGGTGCGGGTTGCGGTAGGGGCGCGTCGCCAGCAGCGCCTCGCCGGGGGGGAGTTGGCCGACGGCGGAGTAGATGCGCGTGGTGTCGAGGCTCTCGGTGGCGGTCAGCGGCGGCAGGATGGTGGGTAGCCGCTTGGCGAGCATCGACTTGCCGGACCCCGGAGCCCCCAACATCAGGATGTTGTGCCCGCCGGCCGCGGCCACGACCATCGCCCGCTTCGCCGACTCCTGCCCGCGCACCTCGGCGAAGTCGATGTCGTAGCGGTTCAGCTGCCCGGCCACCTCCTCGGGCCGGTACGCCACCGGGTCCACGTCCACCTGCCCCGTCACGAGCCCGACCGCCTCGGCGAGCGACGTGACGGCGTAGACCTCGATTTCCTGCACGACGGCGGCTTCGCGGGCGTTCTCGGCGGGGACGAGGAGCCGCTTCAGCCCCTGGTCGCGCGCCGCCATCGCCACCGACAGCGCGCCCTTCACGGGCCGCACGGCGCCGTCGAGCGCCAGCTCGCCGACGGCGGCCAGGTCGGCGATCTGGTCGGGCTTCACCTGCCCGGTGGCGACGAGCACGCCGAGCGCGATCGGCAGGTCGAACGCGCCGGCGTCCTTGCGCAGGTCGGCCGGGGCGAGGTTGATGATGGTGCGGCCGGTGGGGCGGAAGTACCCCAGGTTGGCGAGCGCCCGTTCGATGCGGTGGACGCTCTCGCGGACGGCCAGCTCGGGGAGGCCGACGAGGACGGTCTTGGGGGTGCCGGCCGCGGCGTCCACCTCGACCTCGACCGGGACCGCGTCGATCCCGGCGAGGGCGAACGTCCGCAGCTTGGCGAGCATGGCGGGAACCAGGAACCAGGAACCAGGAACCAGGGGGCAGGGAACAGAATACAGGAGCCGGTGGCTGGACAGTAGCAACCTGTCTCCTGTCCCCTGTCCCCTACTTCTTCACCCGCTCCTCCGGCTTGTAGTTCTTCACCAGCCGGCGGAACGCGTACACGCCCAGTGGCAGGATGACCATCAGCGACATGCCGATCACCATCGTCGTGAACGCCCCCGGCTTCACCCACATCTTCTTGTTCCCGAGGATGTCCTTCTCCTCCTGCTCCAGGAAGCTCCCCGCCAGCCAGTCGCTCATGTTGATGAAGCAGACCACGTCCAGCACGACCAGCCCGATGCAGATCAGCAGCGCGATGACGCCCGGGGCCAGGTGCGCGGCCCAGTCGCCGGCGGTGGCCTCGATCACCTTCTTCGTCTCGGCCTTGATGCGGGTGACGTTGTTGAACCCGCACCGGTAGCACACCACCGCGTCCGGCGGGTCCAGCTCCACGGTGCAGTGCGGGCACCGCGGCACGTCCGACTCCTTCACCACGCCCATCGCCTTCACCCGGCCCTGCTCGTCCACCTCGTCCTCGTCGTCGTCGAGGAACGGGCTCTTCGGCTTCTCGGGCTCGGGGGCCGGCGCGGCGTGCGCCGCCGGCTTGGCCGCGGCCTTCGCCGCGGGCTTCGCGGCCGGCGCGGCCTTCGGGGCGGCGACCGCGAACGCGGTGTCGCACCCCTTGCACTTCACCTTCTTGCCCGCGAGCGCGGCCGGCACCTTCAGCGCCTTGCCGCACGTCGGGCACTTGATGTCCAGGGTATCCGCCATGTGTGAGCCTCGCCGTGGGCGAAAATGCCGGCCCCGCGGGCATAACGCGGACGGGACGGGATCGGTACAGTAGAAAATACCGGATTCCCCGCCCCGCGTACAAGAAGGTGCCGGACGTGCCCGCCGAGACCGCCTCCCCGGCCGCCGAACCCCGCCTCCTGGTGTCCCTCGCCACCTACAACGAAGCCGGCAACGTCGCCGCCCTCATCGCCGAGATTCATAAGGTCGTCCCGCAGGCGCACGTCCTCGTCATCGACGACAACTCGCCCGACGGCACCGGCCGCATCGTGGACGAGCTGGCCAAGGCCGACCCCCGCATCCACGCCCTGCACCGCCCCGGCAAGCTCGGCCTCGGCACCGCCACGCTCGCCGCCATGCGGTACGCGATGGAGCACGACTACGACCTGCTCCAGAACATGGACGCCGACTTCAGCCACCCGCCGCGGTACCTGCCGGGCATCCTCGCGGGGATGAGCAAGTACGACGTGATGATCGGCTCGCGGTACGTGGCCGGCGGGGCGACGGAGAACTGGCCGCTGGTGCGGAAGGTGATCTCGCAGTCGGTGAACCTGATGGTGCGGTTCCTGTTCCGGATGCCGGTGAAGGACGCGAGCGGGGCGTTCCGCTGCTACCGCGTGTCGAAGCTGCGGGAGACCGACCTGGGGGCGGTGCGGTCGCGGGGCTACTCGTTCCAGCAGGAGGTGCTGTTCCGCTGCTACAAGGCGGGGTGCAAGCTGGGCGAGTACCCGATCCTGTTCGAGAACCGCCGCGCCGGCGCGAGCAAGGTGAACCGCCAGGAGGCGATGCGGTCGATCGGGATGATCCTGCTGCTGGGCCTGCGGAACTTCTTCGGCCTGGAGCGCCGCCGGTAGCGGCTACATGGCGCGGTCGGCGGCCCACGGGAAGCGCCGGCCGGCGAGGAACTCCTTGTACTCGGCGGCCGTCGGCTCGTGGACGGTGGCGGGGTCGAAGGCGGCGTTGACGAGGCGGAGCAGCGGCACCACGTCGGCGTCGGGGTAGCCGAGGCCGCGGACCTCGAAGGCGTCCTTGTTCACGTCGATGACCTGGAGCCGGTCGGCCCAGGCGCGGACCATCCACAGCTCGCGCAGCTCCCACCGGGTGCGGCGGAGGAAGCGGTCGGCGGCCTCCAGGCCGCCGGGGGCGAAGTCGTGGGTGGCGACGGGGTCAGGCATGATCGAACCTCAATGACCAATTCCCGATGACCCACCAATGACCATGGAAGACACCGGCTGTCTTCCTTGGTCATTGGTGGGTCATCGGGAATTGGTCATTCTGTGTTACCGGAGCCCCGCCAGGTCCTGCAGCAGGTGCCAGTTCTCGAGCCGGTCCTGCTTCGCCGCCAGCAGCGTGGCCGACGGGTTGCCGTCCTTGTCGAAGTGCTTCACGAACCGCCCCTCGCTCCGCGCGAAGTCCACGAACGTCACCTCCTGGTTCGTCTTCGGGTGGACGTACCAGTCGCCCTTCATGTTCGGGTTCCCCGCCAGCGAGATGCGGCTCTTCACCGTGTCGCCGGCGCGGGGGTCGTAGATGATGAGCGGGAACGCGCGCGTGTCCACCGCCAGCCGGGCCTGCTCGCCGGCCATGTTGTCGGCCACGCCGTGCTCCGGCTGGCAGGTCGTGTAGCAGCACACGATCGCCGGGCCGTCGAACTCCAGCGCCCCCAGCACCGCCTTGTAGAAGTGGTTGACGTGGGCGCACGTCGTCTGGGCCACGTAGGTGCGCGGGTGCATCATGGCGATCTGCGCCATCTCCTTCCGCCGCTCCTGCTTGCCGCCGAACACGTTGCCGTGGACGCTCATCTTCGTGTTCTGGCCGGTGAACGTGGCGGTGCTCGCCTGCCCGCCGGTGTTCGAGTACACCTGCGTGTCGAGCACGAACACCTTGATGTTCATGCCGCTGGCGAACATCCGCGACAGCGCCTGGAAGCCGATGTCGTACATGGCGCCGTCGCCGCCGATCACCCACAGCGGCTTCTTCCCCCAGCCCATCTGGTCCCAGCGCATGCGCACGCCGATGGCGTAGGTCGGGGCGTTCTCGAACAGCGAGTTCGTCCACGGCACCAGGTACGGGTTGTACGGGTACGTCGAGGTGTACACCGTGTTACAGCCCGTGGCCGCGACGATGCCCCAGTCCTCACCGTACTTGCTGCCGGTGGCGGCGCACATCATCCGCAGCGCGGTCCCCTCGCCGCACCCGGCGCACGAGCCGGCGCCGCCGGTGTAGATGTGCGTCTGCTCCTTGAGCATCATGTCGATGAGGAGGTTGCCGCTGACGAACTTCTCGTTGCTCGGGCCGATGTTCTTGAAGTAGCGGTGGCTCTTGCGGGCCTTCACCATCACGTCGTCGGTCTTGGCCGTCATCTTCAGCGCGTCGTCGTCGCACACCGTCACGCACTCGGCGCACCCCTTGCACTTGGAGGGGTCGATGATGATGTTGAACATCCCCCCCACGCCCTGCTTCTTCTTGCCGCCGTCGTAGTACTTCTTGGTGCGCGACCACTGCGCCTTGAACATCTCGCGGTCGCCCTCGGGGATGCTCTGGAGCTTCTGCTCCCACTCGTCCTCGCCGAGCACCTTGCCGAGGATCGCCGTGTCCGGGCACTCGGTCACGCAGTCCATGCAGCCGGTGCAGTTCGACGGGATGTACTCGGGGATTTCCGGCGCGATGTAGCTGAAGTCCCGCAGCGACGCTGTGCCTGCGGGGATGAGCGACCGGGCCAGTGTCAGGTCGGCGGGGAGCTCCTTCTCGCCGTAGCCCTCCTCGTAGCCGCGGATGATGCGGTCGTTGAAGTCGACCACGTCGAGCACCGGCAGCTGCATCGCCGAGCGGAGCCCGACGGGCTTGTAGTCGCGGTCGGTGAGGGTGCCGTAGCAGTTGTTGTTGAACGGGTCCTTGTCGGACGCCGCGTTCATCGACGGCGCCGGGAGAGTCGTAGCGGACATGAGTGTGGTTCCTGGTTAAGAATGACCAACGCCCGATGACCCACCAATGACCAAGGACGGAACTCGGCTGTCTTCCTTGGTCATCGGTGGGTCATTGGGTATTGGTCATTCGGGGTGTGTGGTGCCTGGGCGTTACTGAGCAAACATGACCTCGGCCGGAATCTCCCTGGTCTCGTCGCGGCCGCGGTTGATGCACTTCATGTTGTCGCGGATCACCTGCTCGCCGCGCTTCCCGAAGTACTTGCGCAGCGCCTTCTCCACCCCGGCCTCCACCTGCGCGTCCGTCATCTCGCCCTCGCGGGCGTACGGCGTCAGCTTCAGGAACGCCCCCAGGAGCACGATCCCCTGCATCCGCATCTGCAGGTCGGCCTCGTTCGCCTCCTCGCGCGCGATCCGCACCATGTCGCAGTAGTAGACCCGAATCTTCTTCTCGCGGATGGTGTGCTGGTTGGCGGTCGGGATGCGCGCCCACACGTCCGCGGGGTCCGTGTACGGCGACTGCATGAACACCGCCCCGCCCGGCACCAGCCCCTTCAGCGTCAGCGGGCTGAGCATGGCCGTCGGGTCGTTCACGCACAGCAGTTCCACCTTCTCCAGCTCGCTGTGCATGTAGATGTGCGAGTCGGCGACGGTGAGGTAGTACGTCGTCGGCAGGCCCTTCTTCTCGGAGCCGTACTTCGGGTACGCCTGCACGTCCTTGCCGAACACGTTCCCGGCGATGGTGGCGATGATCTTGTTCGTCGTCACGCTGCCGAAGCCGCCGACCGAGTGCCCCCGCATCGAGAACCCGCCGCGCGGCCGCAGGTCCGGGTCGTCCTTGCGGACCAGGGCGCTCTTGTGGTCGATCCCCACCGAGAAGAAGTGCGGGCCGTCCATCATCATGTTGTGGAACGCGGCGATGACGTCGCCCGGCCGCACGTCGCGGCTGCCGAGCCCCGCCGCCCCGTGGTACAGCTTCGGCGCCGCCTCCGTCAGCTGCTCGTGCCCGTTCTGCCCCACGACCGCGTCGTAGAACGCCGCCTTGATCTCGCGCGTCAGGTGGTTCCCGGTCGTCGAGAGCGGGTCGTCCATCCGCTCCAGGATGGTCACCGCCTGGCAGCCCTTCAGGGCGTTGACGATCTCGACGGCCGGGAACGGCCGGAAGGCGATGACGCTGAGGCAGCCGGCCTTCACGTGCTTCACGTCGCGCAGGTAGTCGATCGTGACCTTCGCCGTCTCCATGTAACTCCCCATGCCGACGAGCACGTACTCGGCGTCCTCGCACCGGTAGGCATCGACCATGCCGTACCGCCGGCCCGTCTTCTGCGCGAACTCGTCGAACGCCTCCTGCAACTTGTCCGGGACCTGGTCGTAGTACCACCGCTGGGCGATCTTCCCCTTCATGTACGAGTCCTGGTTCTGCACCACGCCCGACATCATCGGGTTCGCCGGGTCCATCAGGTTCGTGAGGCGCTCCTTCGGGTCGCCGACGAACTCCTTCATGAACTCCGGCTCGATGAGCCGCACCGTCTCGACGGTGTGGGTGGTGAGGAACCCGTCCTGCACGTTGAAGAACGGCGTCTGCGTGGCCTCCGCAACCTTGCGGCTGATGAGGCAGAAGTCGCCGGCCTCCTGCGCGTTGCGGGCGAACAGCATCCCCCAGCCCACGTCGGCCACGCTCATCACGTCGTCGTGCCCGGCGTGGACGTTGAGCCCCTGGCTGGTGAGGGCGCGGGCGCCGATGTTCATCACCACCGGCAGGCGCTTGCCGCTGATCGTGTACAGCACCTCCTTCATCAGCACGAGCCCCTGCCCGCTGGTGAAGTTCGTGACGCGCCCGCCGGCGACGGCGAACCCCTCGCACACGGCGGCGGCGCTGTGCTCGCTCTCCGGCTCGAAGAACACGAGGGTGTCGCCCCACAGGTTCTTGCCGCCGTTCATGACGCTGGCGTTGAACCCGCCGCCCATCGTCGTGGAACTGGTGATCGGGTACGCCCCGGCGGCCTGGCTGATCCGGATTTCGACGTGGACGACGGCCTCGGCCCCGTCGCACGTGGTGGGGATGCCGGGGTACTCGTAGGCGGTGCCCGCGGGCTCCCGGAGCGTGTCTGGTGCGCGGGCGGGGCGGTCGGCGACGGCAGCGGTCATGGAGGAATCCCTTTCATGGGGCGGAACGTGAACCCGGAAGGTGGCGGCCGTTACTTGCGCCGGGCGGCGCGGCGGAACACGAGCGACAGGTAGCGGGAGTCGTCGACGTCGGGGAACCGCGACGGCCGCTTCCCGGAGCGCGGCCGGCCGGGACACCACCGCAGCACCCCGCCGTCGAGCTGGTACAGGCAGGGCGACGTGCCGCGGTGGTCGGCCGGGCCTTCCTCGACGTGCATGTCGAGCTGCCCGTCGGGGCCGAGGTCGAAGGTGCCGATGTAGATGTCGCCGCCGCTGAACTCGAAGCAGAACTTGCGGCCGGCGACGAGGAGCCGGGCCTGGCGGGTGCCGGCGACGGACTCCCAGGCGCCTTGCAGGGCGTCGAGGTCGGAGCGGACGCTCGGAGCGGCGGGCGCGGGCGCGCGGGCGGCCATGGACACGTCTCCTGAACGGATACGCGGGGAGAGGCGACAACCGCACCGGGACGTGCGACCTGAACGGGGAGAGCGTCCGCGGCCGGGTGAAGCGATTACGCGGAATATACACCCGCGCCCGGCCGGTACGCAACGAAATCCCGCGGGCCGGTTTCAAGCTGTGTCGGGCCTCACACCCCCGCGGTGACCGGCACCCCCGGCCGCGCCCGCGACTCGCCCCGCACCTCGAGCCGCCGGCGGAAGCGCAGATGCCGCCACCGCGACGCCTCCAGCAGCGGCCGCCACGCCCAGTGCGTCAGCCGGCGGCGGATCAAGAGCGGCCACAGCCAGTTCGACCGCTTGTACAGGTACGCCATCAGCAGGTACGCCGGCACCGCCCGCCAGTCGCCCGGCCGCCGACGCCAGATGCAGCGGTGCGAGAACGTTCGCCGGTAGCAGTACTCGTACCCCGCCGCCAGCTCCTCCACGCTCAGGTGCTTCGGCCGGAACACGACGTGCGCCGTGTCGTAGCGCTCCCAGTCGCGGTGCAGCAGCCGGCCCTCCGATTCCATCTGCCGGAACAGCGGCGTGCCGGGGTACGGCGTCAGGATGTGATACGTCGCCGACTCCATCCGCACCCCCTCGATCCAGTCGACGAGCTCCTCGAAGCAGCCGGGGCGGTCCTGGTCGAAGCCGAGGACGAAGCTGCCGTTCACCTGCACGCCGTGGTCGTGGAACACGCCGACGCGGCGGGCGTACTCCGCGGCCCGCGGCGTCTTCTTCCGCGCTGCCGCCAGGTTCTCGTCCGTCAGCGACTCGAAGCCGACGAACACGCCGGTACACCCCGCCAGCGCCATCTCGCGCACGAGGGAGGCGTCGTCGGTCACGTCGAGGGTGACGGCGGCGCTCCAGATGATGCCGAGCGGTCGCAGCGCGCGGCACAGCGCCCGCAGGTAGTCCGGCCGCGAGCCGAGGTTGTTGTCGGTGAACACGCAGTACGGCTGCCCGTCGGCGGCAATCTCGGCGGCCACCTGCTCGGGGTCGCGGCACTGGTACGGCACCTTCAGCCCGTCGGTGCTGAGGTAGCAGAAGCCGCAGCGGTTGTGGCACCCGCGCGTGGCGTTCAGGCTGGTCGTGGTCAGGAAGGCGCGGCGGTCGAGCAGGTCGCGCCGCGGCGGCGGGTCGGCGGTGTACGGCCGCTGGTACGACCCGTCGTAGCGCGGCTTCAGCTGCCCCGCCTCCACGTCGCGGAGGATGACGGGCCACAGCTGCGCCCCCTCGCCGAAGGCGAGTGCGTCGGCGTGCGGGGCGCACTCGTCGGGGCACGACACGACGTGGAGCCCGCCGAGGATCACCGTGGCGCCGCGGTCGCGGTACCAGCGGGCCAGCGCGAACGCCCGCCGCGCGAAGGTGAGGTGCACCGTAATGCCGACGACCTGTGGGAAGGGGTCGGACGGCGGGTGGCCCTGGAGGAGGTTCTCGTCCCAGTAGCGGACGCGCCACCCGGGCGGCGTGGCGCCGGCGACGGCGGTGAGGGCGAGCGTCGGCGTGAGGACGTGCTTGCCGAAGCTGGCGTGCGGGTCCTTGGGGTAGAACGGGTTGAGGAGCAGCGCCGTGCGCGGCGTCGGCGGCGCGGTGCGGCGGCGGGCGCAAAGCGGCGGCGCTTCGCGGAGGGCGCGGGGGACGGTCGGCACGGCGGGGTGCTCCTGAATTCGCAAATAACTTGGGATTGCAAAGTTAGTGTCGGGAAGAAAGGGCGGGGTGGCCCCCGCCCGCTCTTGGCTCGGGGTTTCGCCGCTAAGCCGCTAGCGGCGAAACCCCGAGCCTACGCCCCCGCCAAGCCCGGCCGCGCTACCGGGTCCGCCGCCGCGGCCGCGTCGCGCACCACCTGCTCCAGCTCGGCGATGTACGCCCGGAACCGCTTCCGCCCGGCCGCGGTCAGCACGCACGTCGTCAGCGGGCGGCGGCCGGCGAACGTCTTCGTCACCTTCACCAGCCCCTCGGCTGCGAGCACGTCCAGGTGGCGGCTCAGGTTGCCGTCGGTCAGCGCGCACAGCCGGGCCAGGTCGCCGAACGACAGCCCCCCGGGCCGCGGCACCAGCGCCGTCAGGATGCCCAGGCGTGCCTTCTCGTGCAGCACCCGGTCGAGCCCGTCGTAGGCGTAGCGGCCGTCGTCCTCAGTCATGGCACTCCTCCCGCCGGCCGCGCAGCGCCACCGCCGTCGCCAGGTGACCCACCCCAAACACGCACCCGACCGCCCACCCGGACGGCCCGGCGGTCGCGTCGGCCGTCGCCAGCAGCGCCGCCCCGGCCGCGACGTAGCCGGCGCCGACGAACCACACCGCCGCCGGCAGGTGCGGCCGGGCCGCCACGACGCCGAGGCCGAACGCCACCGCCCACAGCCCCGGCAGCAGGTGCGTCGCGTCGGCGCGGGCGACGCCGACCGTGACCGCGGCGCCGGCCAGCAGGCACGGCAGGAACTGCGCCATGACGCGGCGGGTGCGGCGGCGCTCGAGGTCGTCCTCCTCGTGGGCGTACGACCGGGCCGCCGACGCGAACCCGATGACGCCCCCGACGCCGGCGACGCCGAGCCAGTAGGCGACGAAGCCGACGGGCACGAACGGCTGCGCGGCCGCGGCGAGGAGGCCGAGGGCGCCGACGAGCGCGACCGCGGGCGGCCGGAAGCCGGGGTACACCTCGGCGCGGGCGAGCTGGTCGTGGATCAGGCCGAGCCGGTCGATGGCGTCCTGCGCCCGCATCGGGGCTTCCTCCGGGGTGCGGGGGGCAGGTTACTTTGTGAGGCCAAGTGGTGTCAAGGAGGAAAGTGCGGCGCGGGTGGCGCGTTAGGCCGGGGTGCAAGCCCCGGTGGGGTGCACCCCTCCGGGCTTAGCCCCGGCCTAACGCACCCGCGCCGCTACGCCAAGATTGGCGTCAGCACCTCGCCGGCCACGTCGGTCAGGCGGTACGAGCGGCCGTTGTGGAAGTAGGTCAGCCGCTTGTGGTCCACACCCAACAGGTGCAGCATCGTCGCGTGCAGGTCGTGGACGGTCGTGCGGTCCGTCACGGCCCGGTGGCCGAACTCGTCCGTCTCGCCGTGGCTCGCGCCGCCCTTGATGCCGGCGCCGGCCATCCAGCACAGGAACCCGTGCGGGTTGTGGTCGCGGCCGCCGGTCCCTTGCGACACCGGCATCCGCCCGAACTCGCCGCCCCAGATCACCAGCGTGCTGTCCAGCAGCCCGCGCCGCCTCAGGTCTGTCAGCAGGCCGTCGATCGGCACGTCGGTCGCGGCGCAGTGCTGGGTGTGGTTGCCGCGCAGGTCCGAGTGCGCGTCCCACTCGCCGTCCGAGTACACCTGCACGAACCGCACGCCGCGCTCGATCAGCCGCCGCGCGTGCAGGCACTTCGTCCCGAACGAGCGGCTACGGTTGTCGTCGAGGCCGTACATCGTGCGCGTCGCGGCGGGCTCCTTCGACAGGTCGAGGAGGTCCGCGGCCTCGCTCTGCATCCGGTACGCGAGCTCGAACGACTCGATCCGCGCCGTCAGGTCGGGTTCGCCCGGCCGCGCGCGGAGGTGTTCGGCGTTGAGGCGGGCCATCAGGTCGAGCTGCGCCCGCTGGTCGGCGGCGGTGACGCCGGGGGTGCGGCGGAGGTTCAGCACCGGGTTCCCCTCGGGGCGGAACAGCGTCCCCTGGTGCGCCGACGGCAGGAACCCCGCCGACCAGTTGATCGGCCCGCCCTTCACCCCCTGGTTGTTGCCGAGCACGACGAACCCGGGGAGGTTCTGGTTCTCGCTGCCGAGGCCGTAGGTGACCCACGACCCGGCCGACGGGAACCCGGGCCGGCCGATGCCGGTGTTGATCTGGTACAGCGCCGGGACGTGGTCGTTCGACTCCGAGTAGAGCGACTTCACGAACGCGAACTCGTCCACGTGCTTGGCGACGTTCGGGTAGCGGTCGCAGACCCACGCGCCGCTCTGGCCGTGGCGGCGGAACGTGAACGGCGACTTCATCAGCGGGCCGGGGCTGCCGTTGAACACGTCGATGGGGATGCGCTTGCCGTCGTTGCGGTCGAGGGCGGGCTTCGGGTCGAACAGGTCGACGCCGCTGGGGGCGCCCTCCATGAACAGCCAGATGACGGCCTTCGCCTTCGGGGCGAAGTGCGCGGGCCGGGGCGCCAGAGGCGAGCCGGGGGTGTGAGCCCCCGGATTCTGCGCGCGGAGGAGGTCGGCGAGGGCGACGAGGCCGAACCCGGCGCCGGCGGTGCGGAGGAGCTGGCGGCGGTCGACGTGCGGGGTCATGGGTCGCTCCGCGAGGCTCGGGGTTTTTTGCCGCTTGCGGCGTAGCGGGGCCCGACCCGCTACGCCCCAAGCGGCAAAACCCCGAGCCCCGTCAATCGACGTAGATGAACTCGTTCAGCCCGAACAGCACCTGACAGTAGTCGGCGAGCGCGTCGCGCCTCGGGTCGCCGCGGCCGGCGCGGTCGCGCTCGCGCGCGGCCAGGAACGCCGCCCCCGCGTCGCGCTCGGCGGCCGTCGGCGGCCGCGCGAACGCCAGCCGGTACGCCCGCCCGACGGGGTCGCCCTCGCGCATCAACCGGTCGGCGAAGTCGGCGGCGCGGGCGCGGACGAACGGGTCGTTCAGCACCGCCAGCGCCTGCGGCACCACCGTGGTGATGCTCCGCTTCCCGCTGCACTGCTGCGCGTCCGGGGCGTCGAACGCCTGGAACAGCGGGTACGGGATGACGCGCTTGTGGAACAGGTACACGCTCCGCCGCCACACCGCCGGGCCGTCGGCCACGTCCTTCGGGTAGGGGTTCTTGAGGTTCCGCGCCACCATCGCGTCGGCCGGGATCGGCGGCTTGAACGCCGGGCCGTACATCTCGGGGTTCAGCTTCCCGCACACCGCCAGCATCGCGTCGCGCAGCGCCTCGGCCTCCAGCCGCTTCGGCCGCACGCGCCACAGCAGGCGGTTGTCCGGATCGACCTTCGCCTTCTCGGCGTCGAACGCCGTGCCCTGGCGGTAGGTGTCGCTCAGGACGATCGTGCGGTGCAGGCGCTTGAGCTTCCAGCCGTTCTGCACCAGGTCCGCGGCCAGCCACTCCAGCAGTTCGGGGTGCGAGGGCCGGTCGCCGCGGGCGCCGAAGTCGTTCGGCGTGCGCACGAGCCCTTCGCCGGAGTGCCCCTGCCACACGCGGTTGACGATCACCCGCGCCAGCAGCGGGCCGGCGCCGCGGTCGGCGTCGGTGATCCAGTCGGCGAGCGCCCGCCGCTGGTAGGTGGTGTCGGTGCGGTCGCCGGCGGCGCGGGCCGCCTTCAGGTACTCGGACGGCTCCTTGCCGCGGCTCAGCACGCTCACGAAGCCGAGCTCGACCGGCGTGCTCCTGTCGTGGAAGTCGCCGCGGCCGAACAGCCACGACGGCGCCGCCTTCCCGCCGGCGTCGCGGTACGCCAGCGCCGCCGGAAGCGCCTTCGGCTCGCGCCGCTTCACTGCGGCGACTTCGGCCGCGAGCGCGTCCCAGCGCGCCCGCCCGGCGTCGTCCAGCGCCGCGCGAAGGTCGGCGTCGCCCTTCCCGAGCTCCTTCTTGCGGGCATCGAGCCACTGCTTCAGCTCCGCCTCGGCGGCCTTCTTCTGCCCGTCCCACGCGGCGCGGGCCGTATGGTTCGCCTCGACCTCGGCGCGGGTGCCGAGCGGCACCTCGGCGCGGTCGCCGCTGTGGAGCGCTGCCGTCAGCCGGTAGTAGTCGCGCGTCGGAATCGGGTCGAACTTGTGGTCGTGGCAGCGGGCGCAGCCGAGCGACAGCCCGAGCAGCGCCGAGCCCGTGGTCGAGACCATGTCGTCGAGGTCGATGTAGCGCTGGCGGGTGCGCTCCTCTTCGAGCAGCCGCACAGGCAGCTCCGGGCTCGGGCCGACGGCCAGGAAGCCGGTGGCGGCGACGGCGCGGGGGTCGTCGGGGGCGTACTCGTCGCCGGCGAGTTGGCGGCGCACGAACTCGTCGAACGGCAGGTCGTCGTTCAGCGCACGGATGACGAAGTCGCGGTAGTGGAACGCCGTCGGCCGGTCGATGTCGCCCTCGTAGCCGCCGCTGTCGGCGTACCGCGCCACGTCCAGCCAGTGGCGGCCCCAGCGCTCGCCGTACCGCGGCGACGCCAGCAGCTTGTCCACGAGCGCAGCGTAGGCCGTGTCGCGGTTCGGGGCGGACGCGAAGGCTTCGACATCCTCCGGCGTCGGCGGCAGGCCGGTGAGGTCGAACGTGACGCGGCGGATGAGCGCCCGCGGGTCGGCCGGCGGGGAGTGCGTCAGTCCCTTCTCCGCAAGCTTCGCCCGGACGAAGCCGTCGATCGGGTTTCGAATTTCGGGTTTCGGATTTCGTGCTTTCTGAAGGGGCCGGTACGCCCAGTGCTTGCGGTCCTCGTCGGTGACGGTGAGCTCGGCCTTCGCCGTCGTCGCGGGGGCGGTCCCGGCCGCGGGCCACTTCGCGCCGCCGTCGATCCAGCGCCGCAGCGCCGACACCTGCGCCGGTGTCAGCGGGGTGTCACCGGGCGGCATCCGCAGCGCGGCGTCCTTCTCGGTCACGCGGCGGACCAGCTCGCTGGCGGCGGCCTTCCCCGGCACGACGGCGGGCGAACCGGAGTCGGCCTTGGCGGTGGCGGCGGCGAGGGAGTCGAGGCGGAGGCCGCCCTTCTGCCGCGTCGGGCCGTGGCACTTCACGCAGGTGGCGGTGAGGACGGCGCGCGCCTCGGCGTCCGCGTCCGGCGCCACGGCGGGCTGAGCTGGGATCGACGGGCCGGCGGCGACCGCGGCCGCGGAGACGGCGGCGGCCGCGAGGAGGCGGGTGAGAGACGGCATGACACCGAGGATACCCCGGCGCCCGGGGCGGATCAACGACGGACGGGGTGCCGGCCTCAGCCGCGGGCCGCGATGAGGGCGTTGACCTCGGCGTCCGCCGGCCGCACCTCGAACGGGCCGAACGCCACCCCGGGGTGCTTCGACATCAGCTCGACGGCGTGGGCCAGGTCGCGCGCCTCCAGTAGCAGGATGCCGCCGAGCTGCTCCTTCGTCTCGGCGTAGGGGCCTTCCGTGACGACCACCTTGCCGCCGCTCGGCCGCACGGTCCTGGCCTCCTCCGGCGGCCGCAGCGCCTCGCCGCCGAGAAAGTGACCGCCGCGGCGGAGCTCGTCGTCGTAGGCGAAGCACTCCGCCATCTTCGCGGCCATCTCCGCCGGGCTGAACTGCTGGAACAGCGTCATGTCGGCGTAGCCGAGGCAGACGAACTTCATGACGCACTCCCGGAAGCGGACGCGGTTAGCCATGTTGTCGAACGGCGGGGGTGGGAATCGACAAGTCTTCGCAGGAAATCTCACGCCCGGCAACCGGCCTTGCGGCCCGCCCGGCCGCGGTCTACCCTCCACACCTTCGTTCACCCAACCGTGCGTCCTTCGTCCGGGGCCTGTCATGCTGCGAGCCGTCGCCGCCGTCGTGGTCGGGTACGTGGTCATGTTCGCCACCATCTTCCTGAGCTTCAGCGCGCTCTACCTGCTGCTGGGGCAGGAGCGGTCGTTCCAGCCGGGGAGCTACGAGCCGTCGCTGCTGTGGAACGCCGTCAGCTTCGCGCTCGGCATCGGCGCGGCCGTCTTCGGCGGGGTGGTGTGCGTGTCGATCGCGCGGGCGGCGACGCCGCCGAAGGTGCTGGCCGGACTGGTGCTGGTCATCGGACTGCTGTCGGCGGTGCCGGTGCTGATGGCGGCGGCGACGCCGGCGGAGGAGCGGACCGGCGACGTCGGGAACCTGGACGCGATGATGAAGGCGAAGCAGCCCGCGTGGGTGGCGCTGGCCAACCCGTTCGTCGGGTTCGTCGGCGTACTACTCGGCGCCCGGCTACGGCGCGTCGGGGCGTGAGCCGGGCGCGGCCCGGCGCCACCGCTCGGTCACCTCGACCCCGGCCAGCGGCAGCAGCCAGCTGGCCCACGCCGCCGTCACGTACGCCGCCTCCGGGCTCGCCACGCCGACCAGTCCCGCCGCCCCGGACACCAGCCGCAGCGCCACCGCCGAGCACAGCAACACGTAGCAGCGCGTCATCCAGGCGCGGTGCCGGTCGAACCGGCCGCCGCGGGCGTGGGCGACGCCGACAACCGCGCACGCCGCCGTCGCCGCGGAGAGCAGGAAGAAGCTGAGGCCCGCCGCGGCGCCGCCGAAGGCGTGCCGGGCCATCACCGCGCCGCTCGGCAGCACCAGGCCCAGCAGCACGCCGACGTGGCCGCGGCCCAGCACCCGGTGCAGCCGGCGCCGCCGCACCACGGCCCGGCTCATCAACAGGAGGCCGGTCAGCAGCACGACGGGGGCGGTGACGACGTGGGCGTAGAAGGCGACGCGGTAGGCGCCGGCGAACGTCGCCTCGCGGCCCTGGAGGAACAGCGAGTCGAAGTCGGGCGGGAAGTAGTCGGGGTAGTTCGCCAGCGTCGCGGCCAGCACGCGCAGCACGAGCAGCGCCGCCAGCCACCGGAGCGCCGTCGGCAGGAGGCGGTGCCTCACTCCAGATCCACTCGCTCGCCGCCGGCGACCGTGATCGCGGCCGCGAACGCGCGCGGGTCCACCGTGTCGCGGACGAACCTCACCGAGCCGTCGAGCATCGCCACGTTGAAGCCACGCTCGTGGACGCCGAACGGCCGGCCGGGGCCGCTCACCGGCGCGTCGGCGGGGTCGAACCCGCGCAGGGTCGCGGTGCCGCCGCGCGCCCACGGTCCGACGCCGGACGCCGTTTCCGCCAGGCCGATCGTGTTCCCCGTACCGTCGGTCACCGCCGCCAGCGTGATCGTGCGGTCGTAGCCCATTGCACCGTTCCCGGCGGCGCTCGCCGGACGTGCCGCGGCATCGAGCCCGACCCCGGCCAGGGCCACATAGTTCGTCGTCGCCGCACCGGTCGGGTGCGCCGACGGGCAGACGAACAGGTTCACTTCGGCCGCGGCCGACCCGGCGTTCCCGGCGTAGCCCGTGGCGGCGTCGAACCGGCTGAACAGGTTCCCCTGTTCGATGTACGGCAGCACCGACACCATCCAGCCGAGCCGCTCCTCGGGCGTTGCCCCGGGGCCGTAGCAGCCGGGCGGCAGGCCGCGCGGTGAGTCCGGCGAGTTGGGAGCGGGCCGACCGGCGTCCTCGTACAGGTGGAGGCCGAGCATCAGCTGCTTGAGGTTGTTCTGGCACTTCGCCCGCGCCGCCGCCGTGCCGACGCGCCGCTGGGCCGGCAGGAGCAGGCCGATCAGGATGGCGATGACCGCGATCACGGTCAGGACTTCGGCCAGCGTCATCCCGCGGCGGGTGGTCCGAGTCACGGCCGGTCCTCCGAGACGGGGCTGCCCGAACGACGCCCCCCGCCGGCGGCGATTTCACGACCGGGTTGCCGCGCCGGATACACTGCCCCCGCCCGCCCGGAGGTTCGCCATGCGACTGTGCGGAATCGCGCTCGTACTGCTGGGCGGGGTCGCCGCCCCGGGCCTCGCCCAGAACCGGCCGACCGGGCTGCTCGTGCCGGCGTACTTCTACCCGGCGGGCGGGGCGAAGGACGCACGCTGGCAGCAACTCGCCGACGCGGCCAGGGCGGGCGTGCCGATGACGGTCATCGTCAACCCGGCGAGCGGGCCGGGGAAGGTGACCGACCCGAACTACACGGCCGTGATCGACCGCGTGCAGAAAGCCGGCGTCACGACCGTCGGCTACGTCACCACCAGCTACGCGAAGCGGCCCGCGGCCGACGTGCTCGCCGATGTGAAGACGTGGCTGAAGCTGTACCCGACGACGCAGGGCGTCTTCCTCGACGAGCAGCCGTCGGGCGCGGCCGAGGTGGCGGCGTACATCGCGCTGTGCGAGTCGATCCGCAGGCTGAACCCGAAGCTGAAAATCCTCTCCAACCCCGGCACGGTGTGCGACGCCGGCTACTTCGGGAAGGGCGGGCCGGACGTGGTCTGCGTCCACGAGAACGAGGAGTCGTTCCGGACGTACGCCCCGCCGGCGAAGGGGTACCCGCCGGGCCGCACCGCGGGGCTGGTCCACACGACGCCGACGGGCGCCGACCCGGCGGCCGAGGTGGCGCTCGCCCGGGGGCACGGCTTCGGGATGGTGTTCGTGACGGACGCGCTGATGCCGAACCCGTGGGACCGGCTGCCGACGTACTGGGACGACCTGCTGAGGGCCGTGGCGCCGCCGCCGGCGGGGGGCAAGAAGAACTGAGGTCGTCGGCCGGACGGCGCGGTCACACCAGCCGCGCCGCCACGGCCGCCCACACGTCGCCGATCACCTTCTCGGCCGTCGCCTGGAGCAGCCCCTTCGGCACCATCTTCAGCAGGCCCGTCACCTCGGCCAGCTCGCCCGTCCACGCCACCCGGGTGCCGCCCTCGGCGTCGTGGAACGCCAGCCGGATGTTGACCGTGCTGGCGGCGCCGACGGCCTTCGTCACCACCCGGAAGCCGACCGCCTCGCCGGGCCGGTGCTCGGTGCGGTCCATGGCCGTGTCGAGGTGGCCCGCCACGAAGGCGAGCTTCGGCTTCATCCGCCAGGCGGCGTGGTCCGGGGCCGCGGTCGTCACCTGCACGTCGGGGAGCGTGCCGACCAGCCAGGCCACGTCCGCCAGCACCTCGGCGACGGCCGAAACCGGCTGCGGGAACTGGCGGTCGCCGGCAAACGCGATCACGGGTGCATCCTTTCGGGGTCGGGTCCTATCATTGTAGAGAGCCCGCCGGCGGAGCCCGGCCGGCCGGGGCGGGCGGATTTCGGCGAGAAATCCGCCCCCGGTGTCCTATTTTAACCGTACCCCACCGAAGGCCGTCAGGAGTCGCACCATTTCGACCGCCTCACTCCCCCGGGTTTCGATGCCGTCGGTGCCCAGCGTGTCCGAGTCCACCCGCAAGGCGGTGTGGCGGCGCCTCCGCGGCCTGCCGTTCATCCTGATCCACGTCGCCGCGCTGGTCGGCGCCTGCCTGGTGACGCCGACGTGGGAGGCCGCGGCCCTCGGCGTGGCCCTGTACGTGATCCGCATGTTCGGCATCACCGGGGTGTACCACCGGTACTTCGCCCACCGGGCGTACAAGACGAGCCGGTGGTTCCAGTTCGTGCTCGCCTGGGTCGGCTGCACGGCCCTGCAGAAGGGGCCGCTGTGGTGGGCCGTCCACCACCGCCACCACCACAAGTATTCGGACCAGGACGAGGACCCGCACTCGCCGATCAAGCGGAGCGTGTGGTGGTCGCACGCCGGGTGGGTGATGTCGGGCCTGTTCCGCTTCCCGAACTACGACGAGATCAAGGACTTCCACAAGTACCCCGAACTGCGGGTGATGAACAAGCTGTACTGGGGGCCGGGCATCCTCCTGGCCGCCGGGTGCTACCTGTGGATGGGGATGCCGGGGCTGGTGTGGGGCTTCCTGGTGTCCACCGTGTGCCTGTACCACGGCACGTTCCTCATCAACTCGGCGTGCCACCTGTGGGGCTACCGCCGGTACGAGACGACGGACCAGAGCAAGAACCTGTGGTGGGCGGCGATCCTGACGCTCGGCGAGGGGTGGCACAACAACCACCACCACTACCAGAGCTGCGCCCGCCAGGGGTTCGTGTGGTGGGAGATCGACATCAGCTACTACGTGCTGCGGGGGCTGGCCGCGGTCGGGCTGATCTGGGACGTCCGCGAGCCGACGCCGAAGGCGCTGGCGGCGAAGCTCATCGTGAAGCCGCAGCCGGTGGCGTGAGCCGGGCGACGTGAGCGCGAGAAGGCCCACCCGACGTATCGGGTGGGCTTTTTGTTTGGTCCTACCCCAGCACCTTGACGAGCCGGGCCACCTGGTCGGCGCCGATGCGCGTCACCAGGGCCCGCACCGCCTCCAGGTCGTCGATCCGCACCGTCTCGCCGCTCGCCGCGGCGGCCTTCGGCGGGCGGCCCGGCCCGCGGCGGCCGCCGGGGAGCAGCCCCTTCTTCTTCATCGTGGACTTGTAGTTCGAGATGATCCCCTTCGTGACCTCGCGGCCGAACTTCTCCTTGATGAAGTCGTAGATGGCCTTCGGCTTGGCCTTCGGCCCGAGCTCGGCGAGCGCCGCCCGCACCATGTCCGCCTGCGTCGGGCCGCCCGCCGCCTCGCCGTCCGCCTTCGGCCGTGCCATCGTGAGCCCCGGTGTGAGTCTGGGTGTGAGGGGACGCACCCCCTGTATGTGGTGATGTATCACACCCCGCGCCGGGTGTGAAGATGGGAGCGTGAGATAAGCGTGGGAATTCTTGCGGGTCGGGTGTGAGATTCGGCCCGCGCCGGTCGCACCGCCTACCGCCCGGCGACGGCCGGAACCGGGGCCGCGGTCCGCGCCGCCTTCACCAGCGGCTCGGGCCACACGCCGAATACGAGCGTGGCCGCCGCCAGGGCCGCCGCCGCCACGAACGTCGGCACCGCCCGCAGCCTCGGGGCCGGCCGCAGCGGCGTCCGCAGGTACATCACGCCCAGCACCCGCAGGTAGTACACCGCCGCGACCGCCGAGTTCACCGCGGCGATCACCGCCAGCAGCACGTACAGGTTCCGCATCGTCGGCGTGTCGGCCGGGGCGGTGAACGCGCCGACGAACAGCATCAGCTTCCCGGCGAAGCCCGCCGTCAGCGGCAGGCCGATGAGGCTGAGCAGGAACACCGCCATCGCCGCCGCCGACAACGGGTGCGACTGGCCCGCGCCCGCCAGGTCGTCGATCGCGTCGATCGGCCGGTCGGGCGTGCTCAGGTACAGCACCACGGCGAACGCCCCGACGGTCATGGCGCCGTACGCCGCGAGGTACACAAGCAGCGCCTCGATGCCGCCGACCGCGGGCGCCCCCTTCGCCTCGGGCAGCGAGCTGGCCACGACGAGGCCGATGAGCATGTAGCCGCCGTGGGCCACGCCCGAGTACGCGAGCATCCGCCGCACGTTGTCCTGCAAGAGCGCCAGCACGTTGCCCACGGTCATCGTCACCACGGCGATGATCCACAGGAGCAGCGGCAGCTGCGTGGCCGCGTCGAACGGCAGGTGCCGCGGGTCGGCGCCGATCAGGCCCAGGACGCGGGCGAGGGCGACGAACCCGGCGACCTTCGGCAGGAACGCCAGCTGCGCGACCACGCCGGCGGGGGCGCCCTCGTACACGTCCGGGGCGTAGAAGTGGAACGGCACCGCCGTCACGCGGAAGCCGACCGCCGCGATCACCATCACCACCGCGACGAGCGCCAGCGGCGAGTGCGCGGCCCCGCCCTGGTGCGCCTTCGTGAGGGCGTCCACGATTGCGGTGATGTTGGTGGTGCCGGTGAGGCCGTACAGGTAGCTGAAGCCGAACAGCAGCACCGCGGACGACATCACACTCAGCAGGAAGTATTTGACCGCCGCCTCCTGCCCCGTGCGCCCCTGGGCGGGCAGGTACAGCAGGATGTAGGTGGGGATCGAAATCAGCTCGAGCGCCAGGAACAGCGTGACGAGGTCGTTCGCGCGCCCCGCGAGCGACACGCCGGCGGCGGCGACGAGGAGGCAGCCGTAGTACTCGGCGGCGTTAGTGCCGTTCACCTCGGGCCACGACACGAAGACGAACACGGCCGCGGCAATCAGAGCCACCCAGCGCACGAACCCGGCAGGGCCGTCGGGCAGGATCGCGGCCGCGGCGGGCAGGTCGGGCACGGCCACCTTCACCACGCCGGCCACGACCATGGCGGCGGTGAGGCCGAGGAGCGACGCGACGAACCACAGCCAGCGGCGGTTGACGAACGGCCCGACGAGGAACGCCAGGCAGGCGGTGCCGACGAGGACGATTTCGGGGAGGACGGCCGGGAACACGCCGGTGAAGGCGGCCGGCACGCCGGGGTCGGTCAGCACGGTCACGGGGGAACGTCCTCGGTCGGGGTCGTCGAACCGGGATTAACCACAGAGTCACAGAGGGCACAGAGGGAAGACCGAAGCCGAGGAAGAACGAAGCTTTTGTTCCGACCCCGGCTTCGTCTCGGCCCTTTGTCTTCTCTCTGTGCCCTCTGTGACTCTGTGGTTAATTCGTCTGCATCACCAGCACGTCACTCTTCGCCCTTCACCGGCGGGCCGCCCTTGCCCCCGCCCTTCTTGCCGCCGCCGCCGCCCTTGCCGCCGCCGCCCTTCTTCTCGCCGCCGGCGGCCTTGTTCAGCTCCTTCGGCGCGGCGGCCGGGGCCGGCGGCGGGGGCGGCAGTTCCTCGAACGTCGGCTTCGTGCCCGCCACCCGGCCGCGGGCGAACTCGCCGATCGTGGTCAGCACGCGGACGTCGGCCTTCATCGGGTCGAGCAGGAACTGCGGGAACAGGCCCAGCGCCAGGCACAGCGCCGACATCCCGCCGAGCGCGAACACCTCGCGCCGGTTCAGGTCCGTCGCGGGCTCCACGCCCGTCGCCGGCGGCTCCCGCAGCGGCTCGAAGAACACCCGCCGCAGCATCGTCAGCGTGTACCACGCGCTCAGGAACACGCCGGCCGCCGCGACCGCCGCGAACCCGTAGCCGGTCACGCCCGGCGTCTTCAGGTTGAACAACCCCGACAGCATCAGCATCTCGCTGCAGAAGTTGTTCAGCCCCGGCAGGCCGACGCTCGCCAGGGCCAGCACGAACGTCACGAACGCGAACTTCGGGAAGCGGCCCGTCAGGCCGCCGAACTGGCTCATGCTCGTGGTGCGGTAGCGGTCCACGAGGAACGCCAGCGCCGCGAACAGCGCCCCGGTGCTGACGCCGTGGTTCACCATGTGCAGCACCGCGCCGGACAGCCCCTCGGCGTTCAGGGCGAACAGCCCGAGCACGAGGAAGCCGAGGTGCGACACGGAGCTGTACGCCACCAGCAGCTTGATCTCGCGCTGGCCGTACGCGCACAGGGCGCCGTACACGATGCCGAACGCCGCCAGCATGCCGACCACGGGCAGGCCGTAGGCCACCGCCGCGTCGGGCGTGAGCGGGATGACGAACCGCAGGATGCCGAACGTGCCGAGCTTCGCCAGCACGGCCGACAGCAGCACGGTGACGCCGACGGGCGCCTCGTTGTACGCCGCCGGCAGCCAGGTGTGGAACGGCACGATCGGCGTCTTGACCGCGAACCCGGCCATCAGCGCCAGGAACAGCCAGAACTGCACCGCCTGCTTCGCCGCCAGCGCCTCGGGCTTCCCGTTGAGGGCGTCCTGGGCCGGCTGCACCAGGTTCTGCTGCACGCTCGCCATCAGCTCGGGGAGCGCGAACGTGTACGTGGTGAAGTTGCCGGCCGGGGTGACGTGCGTGACCGGGTTCGTCAGCACGACGCCGATCACGCCGACGAGCGTGAGGAGGCTCCCCGCCAGGGTGTAGAGGAAGAACTTCCGCGCGGCGTCGCGGCGGCCGGAGCCGTTGCCCCACCGGCCGACCAGGAGGAACGCCGGCACCAGCGTCAGCTCGAAGAAGGCGTAGAAGAGGATCACGTCGAACGACAGGAACGCCCCGACCGCGCCCGCCTGCAGGACGAACAGCCAGGCGTAGTAGCCGCCGGCCTTCTCGCGGATGCCGCTCCAGCTCACCAGGACGGCCGGCAGCATCATGACGCTGCACAGGGCGACGAGCCACACGTTGAGGCCGTCGGTGCCGAGGTACAGCTGCACGCGCGGCCCGGCGAGTTCCTCCGGGATGTCGGCGAGGCTGAGGAGGGTGAACCGGGTCGTGCCGGAGCTCACGTCGTCGCTGCCGCGGAGGCCGGGGTCGCCGGGGACGAACTCGGGGTGGAACCGCGGGTGGCTGTAGTCGATGCCGGCGGTGATCGCCTCGTTGCGGACCTCGACGGCCATGAGGGTGCCGGCGACGACGGCGGCGGTGAGGCCGACGTGGACCAGCGCCAGCCACAGCGCCACCCGCCGGGCGGCCCGCTGCGGCAGGGCGCACACGACCAGCGCCGACAGCAGCGGCGTCGCCACCAGCAGCAGAACGATGACCCGAAACGCAGGTAACATCCCGACCCCTTCCGGGGAATGACCAAAGACCGAGAAGCACGCCGGCCGCCAATCCGGGCCGCGTCGGCGGCTCGTTCCTAGCGTCCGGCGCGGAACACGACGAAACTCAGGAACACCGCCAACCCCAGCGCCATACTCAGGGCGTAGAACTGCACGAGCCCGTTCTGGATCGGCCGCACCGCCACGCCGACCAGCCGCGGCACGGCGGCGACCACGCGGGCGAGCGAGTCCAGGAACAGGTCGAACACCCGCGCCATCACCGCCAGCCACTCGGCCGGCTTCACGAACGCGCCCTCGTACGCCTCGTCCACGTACAGCTTGTTCCGCGACAGCGCGAACACGCCCGCCAGCGGCGCCGGCACCCGCTCCGGGCCGCCGGCGCCGTAGGCCATGTACGCCAGCGCCACGCCGCCCACCGCCAGCAGCGTGCTCACGCCGGCGACGCCCCAGTTGAAGTGGTGCGCCACCTCGGCCGCGCCAGCCAGCTTCGCCGCCAGCCCGATCGACGGCGTGCGGCCGACGAACCCGCTGAACCAGTGCGTGAACGGCTCCGCCACGACCCCCACGAACAGCGCCCCGGCGGCGAGCACGATCAGCGGGATGGTCATCACCGTCGGCGACTCGTGGGCGTGGTGCCCCGCCTCCTCGGGCACCACGGTCGGCCCCCAGAAGGTGAGGAAGTACGCGCGGAAGGTGTAGAACGCCGTCAGCCCCGCGGTCAGCATCGCCGCCAGCATCAGCAGGTAGAACGAGCCCGCGTGCGGGTGCCGGCTGTTCGCCCCGAACTGGAGCGACTCCAGCACCAGGTCCTTGCTCCAGAAGCCCGACAGCAGCGGCAGGCCCGCCAGCGCCGCGGCCCCGCACAGGAACGTGAGGTGCGTCGTCGGCATGACCGTCCGCAGGCCGCCGAACCGGCGCATGTCGATGACGTTCCCCATCGCGTGCATCACCGACCCGGACGCGAGGAACAGCAGCGCCTTGAAGAAGGCGTGCGTGAACAGGTGGAACATCGCCGCCACCACGGCGAACACCGGGCTCACGGCCCCGAGCGTGCCGAGCGCCAGGAACATGAACCCGAGCTGGCTCACCGTGCTGTACGCCAGCACGCGCTTCAGGTCCGTCTGCGCCAGCGCGATGAACGCCGCCAGCAGCGCCGTGATGCCGCCGGCCCACGCCACCACCGCCTGCGCGTCCGGCGAGAGCGCGAACAGCGGCGCACACCGCGCCACCAGGTACACGCCGGCCGTCACCATCGTCGCGGCGTGGATCAGCGCCGACACCGGCGTCGGGCCTTCCATCGCGTCCGGGAGCCACACGTACAGCGGGAACTGGGCGCTCTTGCCGACGGCCCCGCAGAACAGCAGCAGGCACGCGGCGGTAATTTGCTCCGTCGGCGGCGGGTTCTTGGCGATGTGGTCGAACAGCGCCGTCAGGTCGGTGTGCCAGCCGCCGAGCTTCCACAGCAGCATGATGCCGAGCAGGAAGCCGGTGTCGCCGAGCCGCGTGACCAGGAACGCCTTGCGCGCCGCCGCGGCGGCGGAGGGCTTCTGGTAGTAGTACCCGACGAGCAGGTAGGAGCAGAGGCCGACGCCCTCCCAGAAGCCGACCAGCAGCAGGAAGTTGTTCGCCAGCACGAGCCCGCACATGCAGAACACGAACAGGCTCATCACCGCGAAGTAGCGGACGTACCCGGCGTCGGGCTCGCCGTGCTCGCCGCGCATGTAGCCGCTGCTGAAGATCGCGATGAACGTGGCGATGAACGTGATCATCGCCAGCATCATGGCCGACAGCGGGTCCACGGCGATGGTGAAGTTCGCGGCGAACTTCCCGGCCGCGAACCACGTGACCGGCGCCGAGACGAACTGCGGCGCGTCGGCGGCGGCGACTTTCGACACGAGGAAAATGGCCAGCAGCGCCGCGAGGCCGCACGCGATGACGAGCGGCACGTGGGCCACCGGCCGCAGCGCCTTCGCGCCGCTGAACAGGGCCGTCAGCACCGCCGCCCCGAGGAGCAGCGCCAGCACCGTGAGGGCGAACGTGACCGGGTCAGACACGGGCGGGCTCCTCGGCAACCGGAACGGGCCGGGCGCCGGCCGGGGTCAGCGTCGGGTCCGGCTCGGCGTGCACCACCGGCAGCGACTCCAGATCGACCGCCGCCGGCACGCCGAGCTCGCGCAGGTCGTGCCACCGCGACACGTCGAGCGACCGGCCGCGGCGGTACAGCATCAGGATCAGCGCCAGCGCCACGCCGGCCTCGCACGCCGCCACCGCCAGCAGGAACAGCACGAACACCTGCCCGTGCAGGTTGCCGTGGAACCGGGCGAAGGCGACGAAGTTGATCGCCACGCCTTGCAGCATCAGTTCCGCGGACAGGAACATGGTGATGAGGTTGCGCCGGGTGAGGAACCCGACGAGCCCCAGCCCGAACAGCGCGGCCGCGACGGCGAGGTAGTGCCAGAGCGTAATCACGCGGCGGTCCCCTTCCGCTGGGCGATGGCGACGGTGCCGATGGTGGCCACCAGCAGCAGGGTGCCGGCCAGCTCGACCGCGAGGAGGTGGTCGGCGTACAGCAGCACGCCGAGGTTGGCGACGTTCCGCGCCGGCAGCTCGCCGACGCCGGCCAGCAGCAGCAACTGCTCGCGGAGCTTCGTCGCCTCGGCCTTCGCGTCGGCGGGCCGGCCGCGGGCGGGGTCGAGGACGGCCGTCTCGGCGTAGCGGAAGGCGAGCGCCGCCTGGTCCCGCGCCGCGGCGACGCGGGCCTTCACGCCCTGCGCGTGGAGGTCGGAGCGGACCGCCAGCCGGGCCGCGACCGGGCCGTCGCGGAGGGTGCCGTCCTCCTTGCGGGCCGACACGCCGACCACGTCCTCGACCGCCGCCTCGGTGCGGCTCAGCAGGTCGGCCCGCTCCTTCCGCGGCGTCGGGCCGGAGTAGAAGTCGTCGGCTTCGAGCGCCTTCAGGCCGTCGGCCGCGGCGCGGAGTTTTACTTGTTCCGCCGGCGTGATCGCCTGCGCGGGAAGGGCGGCTTCCGCGGCGTGCCCCTGGCCGAGGGCGAACAGGACGAGCCCCACGAAGGCGAACCCGGCGAGGCTCCCCAGCAGCGGCTCGCGGCTGCGGTCGTTCTCGTCCGAGGGGCCGTCGGTCTGCGACAGCATCAGCACGAACAGGAACGTCACGATGATGGCGCCGGCGTAGATGATGACGGTGGCCGCCATCAGGAACGGCGCCGCGAGCAGCAGGAACAGCCCGCACACGCTGAGGATGACGAACGCGAAGGCGATTGCCCCGCGCGCCGGATTCCGCTGCGTGACGAGCACGGCGCCGAAGCCGACGGCCCCCGCCGCGAACAGGGCGAACAGCACCGTCTCGACGGTGTTGGTGACCGGCCCGCCGAACGTGGTGAGCACCCACGCCGCGGCCACCGCCAACCCGGCGACGAGCCCCGCGACGCCGCCGGCGACGGAGCGCAACCCCGGCTTCGGCAGCAGCAGGAACACGCCGACCGCGGCGAGGCCGGCGGCCAGCGCGAGCTGGCCGGCGGCCGACGGGGGTTGCGCGGCGAGGAGGGTCATGCGGGGCTCGTGCAGTTTTTCACAAGCGGTCGGGGTTCTTATACGGAGGGCACGCCACGAGCGGCGGTGCAAAGTCGCAACCGGCTACCGCGGCGGCGGTTCCGACGCCGCGCCGAGCTTGCCGCCGCGCGTCCGCACGGGGTCGGTGCCGGCCTTCGTGGTCTGGTCGAAGACGCTCAGGAGCTTCTCCTTGTCGAACACCATCTGCTCGCGGCTCGCCCCCGTCAGGTCGTACAGCGTGGTCAGCTCGATGGCGTCCACCGGGCACGCCTCCTCGCACATGCCGCAGTAGATGCAGCGCAGCTCGTCGATGACGAACGTCTCGGGGTACTTCTCGCGGTCCTTCCACTCCGTCGGCGCCGGCGCGGCTACGATGTCGATGCAGTGGGCGGGGCAGGCGGTGGCGCACATGTAGCACGCCACGCACTTCACCCGGCCGGCCTCGTCGCGGTTGAGGCGGTGGACGCCGCGGTAGTTCGGCGGCAGCGTCGGCTCCTGCTCCGGGTACTGCTCGGTGATCTTCTTCGAGAACATGTGGCCGAGCGTGGTCTTCAGCCCGTCCGCCATCGCGGGGAGGTACAGCTGGTCCCAGAAGCCGAGCTTCGGGGCCTCCACCCATTTCACATCGGATTCGGTGATCGGCACGCTTACTCCCTCCCCGAATGACCAATGACCAATGACCAATGACCCACCAATGACCAAGGGAAAACCCCCGGTTCTGTCCTTGGTCATTGGTGGGTCATTGGACATTGGTCATTCCGCGGCTCAATTAGCGCCCAGCATACGTAACACCCACCGGCATTCCCGGCGGCAGCTTCCGCACCGCGCGCTTGGGGTTGGTGATCGAGCCGGCCGCCCGTACCGCGACGACCCCGGCCACCAGGAACAGCCCCGCCGACGCGGCCGTCAGCACCCACAGCGGGGCGCTGAACTGGAGGGCGAACACCACACACACCAGGTTCGCCAGCCCGAGCGGGATCATCACCTTCCACGCCAGGTTCATCAGCTGGTCGAAGCGGAACCGCGGGATCGTCCACCGCACGACCAGGGCGAACACGCAGTACAGGAACATCTTCGTGAGCAGGATGCCGGCCTTCAGCACCGCGGTCACCGTCGGGTCCGCGGACACGTTTTCGAGCCCGAACAGCGACCACCCGCCGAGGAACAGGATCGACATCATAAACCCGGCCGTGATGAGGTGGATGAACTCCGTCATCAGCAGCAGGCCGAGCTTCATGCTCGAGTACTCGGTGTGGAACCCGCCCACGAGTTCCTGCTCGGCCTCCGGCAGGTCGAACGGCAGGCGGCTCCCCTCGGCGTAGGCCGACACCAGGAACAGCAGCGCGGCCAGCGGCTGGAAGAACACCAGCCACCACGTGTGCGTTTCCTGCCACGCCGCGATCCGCTCCAGGTTCAGCGACCCCACGATGAGGAACACGCCGAGCACCGCCATGCCGAGCGGGATCTCGTAGCTGATGATCTGCGCCGAACTCCGCATCGCCCCCAGCAGCGAGTACTTGTTGTTGGCGCTCCACCCGGCAAGGATGACGCCGTACACGGCGAGCGAGCCGAGGGCGAACACGTACAGCACGCCCACGTCGATGCCGGGGGCGATGACGAGGTTCAGCTTCGCGCGGTAGTCGGCCTGCGCCTGGTCGAAGGCGGCGACGGTGGGCGCCGGGTCGGGCGGCGGCGTCGCGCCGCCGACTGGCACGACCGCCAGCGCCAGCAGCGCCGTGATGACGCCGACGGCGGGCGCCAGCACGTAGAAGACGCGGTCCACGTGGGCGGGGATCACTTCCTCCTTGAGGAAGAACTTGCCGCCGTCGGCGAGCGGCTGCAGCAGCCCGAACGGGCCGACGCGGTTGGGGCCGACGCGGTCCTGAATCCAGGCGCTCACCTTCCGCTCGCCGAGCGTCAGGTACGCGACGAGGCCGAGCCCGCCGCCCATGACGACGACGATGAGGACCAACGCTTTTATCAGGTCGAACTCGGGCATCGTTCCCTCAAGACCCTCGGAATGACCAATTGCCAATGACCCACCAATGACCAATTTCGGACACCGGTTCTGGTTAGTGGCGCTGGTTCTTCCCCTTGGTCATTGGTGGGTCATTGGTAATTGGTCATTCGGCGGCGAGCCGAACCCCGTTCGCAGGCACCTCACCGCCGAGCGGAGCAAAAAACCCAATAGCCGCCACTTCCGCGCGAACAGCCGCCGCCTGCGCCAGCCCGCGGCGGCCCAGCAGGTCGTAGCCCAGCTGCAGCTCCGACCGCGCCTCGACCGGCGGCCGCGCCGCGCGCCCGAACGGCTGCGCCAGCCCGGCGTGGTTCACGAACGTCCCTTCCTTCTCGAAGGAGGCCGTCCCCGGCAGCACGTACTTCGCCGCGGCCGTCACCAGCGACGGGAACAGGTCCTGCGCCACCAGCAGCGCCGGCGCCTTCCAGTCGCCCGGGATGCCGCCCTCCGCGTAGCCGGGGTCGGGGTAGCCGCCGGCGAACCACACGGCGTCGAGCGCCTCGCGTGCCACGTCCGCGAACGGGATCACGCCCCCCTGCAAGTGCTGCAACACCGCCTCGACGCCGCGGCGGTTCGGGCACTTCTCGGCGCGGATGACGAACTTCGTCGGCTCGACGGCGTTGCCGCGCACGTCCTTCGGGTAGCGGTCGTCCTCGCCGACCACCGGCACCGGCCCGAGCGTCAGCCGCACGTCGGCCGACAGGCTCTTGAAGTAGCTGCCCAACAAGAAGGCTTCTTCGACGGTGAGGTACGGCGACAGCACGGCCACGACGCCGCGCGGGTTGGCCTGTGCCGCGGCCGAAAGCTCCTGCTTCAGCAGCGGCGTGACCTGCGCCCACGGGGCCGGCTGGAAGCGGCCGTCGCGCTTCACCTGCGGCCGCACGACCCGCTCGCCGCTGTTGGCGAAGTGGTAGCCGTAGCGGCCCTCGTCGCACATGAAGTGGCCCTGCGCCTGCGGGTTCTCCCGCGCCCGCAGGCGGTACACGATGTCCTTGTTGGTGTCGACGTGCGTGCTGCACCCGGTGCTGCACCGCGAGCAGACCTGATCGAGGGTCTTGAGGTACCACACGCGCTGCTTGTACAGGAAGTCCTTGCTGCCGAGCGCGCCGACGGGACACAGGTCGACCACGTTCCCGGCGAGCTTGTTCTCCAGCGGCCGGCCGGGGAAGGTGTCGATCTCCTCGTGGTGGCCGCGGCCGTTCACCATCAGCTCGGCGGTGCCGCTGATCTCGCGGGTGAATCTCACACACCGCGTACACATGATGCAGCGGTCGGTGAACAGCGTGATCTTCGACGACAGGCCCGGCTTGTTCGCCGGCTGGTTCTTCTCGTCCACCATCCGGCTCTCGGACCGGCCGTAGTCGTAGCTGTAGTCTTGCAGCTTGCACTCGCCGGCCTTGTCGCACACCGGGCAGTCGAGCGGGTGGTTCAGGAGGAGCCCTTCGAGGGTGTCGGCCTGCGCCCGCTTGGCGCGGTCGCCGGGCTGGCCGCCCTTCACGTAGTCGGCGGGGTACGCCAGCGCCGCCTGCGTCTGGTCGCGCTTGGCGTAGTCGCCGGTGACGACGACGGTGCCGTCCTTCACGGGCGTCTGGCAGCCGGGGAGCACCTTCGGCTGCATGACGACGGTGCCGTCGGGCTTGCGCTCGCCGACCTCGACGAGGCACATCCGGCACGACGCCACGACCGAGAGCGCCTCGTGGTAGCAGTAGTGCGGCACGAACGTGCCCGCGAGCCCGGCGGCCTGCACGCAGTTCAGGCGGGCGGTGCCGATCTCGACCGGCTTGTCGTTCACGTACACGGTCGGCATGTAACGCACCCGGCGGGTCGAAACAGAGGATTAACCACAGAGTCACAGAGGACACCGAGGGAAGACAAAGACCGAGATTGAAATCGATCCGCGTCTTCCCCCGGCTTTCTGTCTGCTCTCTGTGCCCTCTGTGACTCTGTGGTTAATTCCGTCGTCGACTCAGCGGCCGCGGTAGCGGCGGGCGAACTCGGCGGGGGTCACGGTCTCGGTCCCGTTCGCGCCGGTGATCAGGCCGCCGCCGTTCGCGGCCGCCGTCTCGTAGGCCCACACGCCCTCGCGGGTGGTGGCGCCGGTCAGCGTGATGGCCCCGCGCTGCAGCAGCCCGAACGCCGGCGAGCCGCTCATCTGCAACGCCGCCCGCGTCTCCTGCTGCGTCGGCATCCGGCCGCCCGCCCCGGAGAAGTTGTCGATGAAGATCCGCACGTCCTCCATGTCCTTCTGCCCGACGGGGAATCGCTTCCCGGCGGGCGGCGCGGCCGGGGCCGGCTGCTTGTTCTCGATCTTCCCCTGCGGCTGCGGCGCGGGTTGCGGCGCCGCGGGTTGAACCACCGGCCGCGGCAGGGCGTCCAGGTACGGCTTCAACTCCTCCGGCGTCGACCGCGTCGCCCGGCCGCCGATCACGGCGATGCCCGGCTGCTTGTCCGCGTCCACCTCGTAGGCGTAGAGGCCGCCCGCCTCCGTCGTGCCGGTCAGGATGTACGCCCCGTCGTTGATCGCGGTCAGCAGCTGCGGGGACTGTTGCAGCGCCTCCTTGATCTGGTTCACCGTCGGCATCCGGCCGTTCTCCAGCTGCATGGCGAAGATCATCTCGCCCAGGTTCTTCAGCTCGTTGAGGGCCTGCGTGCGGCGGGCCGCCTTGCGGACGGCCATCGCCGCCCCGCCGCCGCCCCCGCCGCCGAGCGCCTGCACCGGGTTCACGACGCCGATGCCGCCGCCCGCGGCGATGATGCCGCCGCCCCCACCGCCGCCCCCGCCGGACGGGGCAGGCCCCTCGGGCGGCAGGCCGTCCTTCTTCAGGCCCGGCGCCGGGTCGGGCTCGACCGGCGCCGGCTTCGGCTTCTTCTTGCACCCGGCCAGGGCCAGGACGCACACCGCGAGTAGGACGAACCGCCGCATGACACCACCCCCTCGTGCAGTGATGATTGATGATCGAGGATTGATGATTGCGGTAGGCCGAAAATCACCAATCCTCGATCATCGATCATCAATCTCGTCAGTGGGCCATCGCCAGCGCCTTGGCATACTTGCTCTTCTCGCCGCTCTTGATCGCCGCCTCGAACTCGGCGCGGAACTTCCGCACCGCCGTCTTCACCGGCCAGCCGGCGCCGTCGGCCAGGCCGCAGATCGTCGTCCCCGGCATGATGCCGATCCGGTCGGCGACTTCCACCAGGATGTCGAGGTCTTCCTTGCGGCCGAGCCCGCGGCGGAGGCGGTCGGTGATCTTGAGCATCCAGCCGGTGCCCTCGCGGCACGGGGTACACTGGCCGCAGCTCTCGTGGGCGAAGAACTGGCAGGTGTTGTGGAGCACGTCCACCATGCTGGTCTGGTCGTCGATGACGGTCACGGCCGCGGTGCCGAGGCCGAGGCAGCCGACCTTGCCGGGGCCGTTGAAGTCCAGCGGGATGTCGTACTCCGTCTTGCCGTCGCCGCCCTTGAGCGGGGCGTTCACGTCCACGTAGCCCATGCTGAGGCCGCCGGGGTTCACGGCCTTGGCCTTCCGCCCCTTCCACACGCCGCCGCCGTGGACCTCGACCAGCTCGCGGAGCGTGACGCCCATCGGCAGCTCGACGCACACCGGCTTGTTGACGTGCCCGGCGAGGGTGTACAGCTTCGGCCCGTAGCTGCCGGCGTCGCGGGGGTTGTTCGGGTCGGGCGGGACGCCGAGGCTCTTGAACCAGTCGATACCGCGCTTCATGATCTGCGTGACGCAGGCCAGCGTCTCGACGTTGTTCACGATCGTCGGCTTGCGGAAGGCGCCTTCGATGGCGGGGAACGGCGGCTTGATGCGCGGCCAGGCCCGCTTCCCTTCGAGGCTCTCGATGAGGCCGGTTTCCTCGCCACAGATGTACGCCCCGGCGCCGCGGTGGACGACGATGTCGAGGTCGAACCCGGTGCCGAAGATGTTGGTGCCGAGGAGCCCGGCGGCGTACAGCTCGTCAACGGCGCCTTGCACCGCGCGGAAGGCGTCGCCGTACTCGTAGCGGACGTAGAAGAACGCCTTCTTCGACTTGATGGCGAAGCAGGCGAGCATGATCCCTTCGAGCACCTGGTGGGGGTCCTTCTCCATCAGGATGCGGTTGTTGTACGTGCACGGCTCCGACTCGTCGGCGTTGACGCACAGGTAGATCGGGCCGGGGTGGTCCTTCGGGAGGAACGTCCACTTGAGGCCGCAGGGGAAGCCGGCACCCCCGCGGCCGCGGAGGCCCGAGTCCTTGACCTGCGCCACGACCTGCTCGGGCTTCATCTCCTTGAGGGCGCGCTCGGCGGTGGCGTAGCCGCCGTCGGCGCGGTAGCCCTCCAGCCGGTTGCTGTTCGGCTTCCCGACGCGGGCCAGGAGGATGGGTTCGTAAGGCATCGCCGCTTTGCTCCGTCCGCCTCAGTACGGGAGGTTCTCGAACCGGTCGATCCACTCGTCCTTGGTGGACGCCGCCCAAACCATCACCAACTCTTCCGCGACCCGTCCGGCCGAGAGCTGGTTTCCGTTCGGGAACAGGAACACACCCCAGGTGTGCCGGCCGGCGGCCAAGTGGTCCGCCACGTGGCCTGGCATCGACCGCTTGTCGAACGTCACCAGCGCCAACCCCTTCTCCTCGGCGAAAGCCAACACCTGCGGGTCGAGCGTCCCCTTCGGCGGCGTGTCCGAGTCCGTCCCGGAGTAGAAGTACACGATCGACGGTTCGGCCCTCCGGAGTGCCCCAACGACCGGCTCCGGAATGTTCTCGTCCAGGAGAAACTGAACCGGCGTCACGGCCGCGCCTCGGCGTCGGCCAGGGCGTGGGCGGCCTTGATCGCCTTAATCCGGCGCACGGCCTCGCACGGCGGCTGGGTTGCTTCGATCTCCTTCTGCCGGGCGTCCGCGGCCACTCGACCGCGCTCCAAGTAGGCGTTCACCTCGACCCGGTTCTGGAGGTAGTAGGTGATCGTGGCGTACACCTGGACCAGGGTTAGCGTCGGATAGCCGTCCGCGATCAGTTCCGGCGTCCGCCCTTGCGCGTAGAGCTCGATCACGTGGTCGATGTCGATCCGCGTCCCACGGATGCGGATGTACTCGACCGGCGTCGTGTGGAAGTCGAAGTAGTCTTCCAGCTGCATGGCCCGCCCTCCTGCTACCGGGCTCGTAGCTCTTCGATCAGCATATCAGCCTTCTCGGGCGTCACGTCCATGACGTGAACGTCCTCCCGCAGGCACGCCGGGGCGCCGTCGCAGGCGCCGATGCACTCGGCGAACTCCAGCGTGATGCGGCCGTCGGCCGTCGTCTCGCCGCAGTGGACGCCGAGCTTGTGCTCGCAGTGCTCGATCAGCTCGTAGGCGCCGCGGAGCATGCACGCCAGCCCGCGACAGACCCACAGCCGCGTCGCGCCGTTCTTCTGGCCCTCGCCCTTGAAGAAGGCGTAGAAGGTCATCGTGTCCTGCACCTCGCTCGGGTGCAGGTCCAGAATCTCGGCGATCTCGACGATGGCGTCGTTCGAGACGGTGCGGTTCTCGTCGTGGACGAGGTGCAACGCCGGGAGCGTGGCGGCCTGCTTGCGCGGGTACTTCTCGACGTACCCGCGGATGCGGCGCTTCTGGTCTTCGGTGAGAACGCCCATGCTACCCCGCCCCCTCCGCGGGACGCCCCGCCCACACGCCCCAGCCGGCGACCGCCAGCTGCAGCACGCCGGCGACCGTCAGGCTCCAGATCAGCACCCACCCCGTCGGCCCCGTGCCGACCACCAGGTACGCCCGGCCCGGGTCGTCGGGGTCGTAGTACACGTCGCACGCCGCGCCCGGCCGGTACCGGTCCTGCACGTCGTCGGCCGTGGCCTTGTCCACGTCCCCGCCGGACGCGTTATACCGGTCGGACTCGTAGGCCCGGCCGTTCACCTCGTACCGGTATCGCACGCTCACCCGGTACCCCGGCCCGCGGCGCCGCGGGCCGGGGACGTTCACCGGGTGCGTGTCCTGCGCCACGACGACCCCCGGCGTGACCGGCCAGCCGGCGGCCTCCTGCTCCGCGGCCACGAACCCGAGCGCGATTCCCAGGCACACCGCCCCGCCGGTCGCGACGACGGCGGCACACAACAACCGCACCGGCCGCCCGTGAACCACGCGGCCGCGGGGTCTCACCGGTCCAGCTCCGCGGCGATGATGTTCAGGCTCCCCAGCACCGCCGGCACGTCCGAAATCTGGTGCCCCTCCATCATCGACGGGAACGCCGCGAAGTGGATGAACGACGGCGGCCGCGTCCGCGCCCGCCACGCCCGCGGGCCGCCGTCCGACACCAGGTAGAAGCCGAGCTCGCCGTTGGCGGTTTCGGTGGCGGCGTACACCTCGTTCACCGGCGGCGTCCACTGCCGGTTCCACATGAACAGCTCGAAGTGCTGGATCAGCCCCTCGATGCTGCGGTACGTCGCCGTCTTGTCGGGGATCGTCATCTTGTCGTTCAGCGCCACGTTCACCGGCCCGCTCGGGATGTTCTCCACCGCGGCCTTGATGATGTTCACCGACTCGACGATCTCTTCCATCCGCACGTGGTAGCGGGCGTAACAGTCGCCGCCCGTGGAACACACCACCTTGAACGCCGACTGCAGCTCGGGGTACGCCAGGTACGGCTCGTCCTTCCGCAGGTCGCGCACGACGCCGGACGCCCGCGCCACCGGGCCGGAGCAGCTGAAGCTGATCGCGTCCGCCTTCGACAGCACGCCGATCCCCTTCGTGCGGTCCACGAAGATGCGGTTGCGATTCAAGAGGCGCACCACGTCAGCGTGCGCCTTCGGGAACGTGGCGAGGAAGTCGCGGATGAGCTTGGCCACGTCGTCGGTGATATCGTTCATCAGCCCGCCGACGCGGCTGAACCCGGGGTGGAATCGCTGCCCGGACGCGGCCTCGAAGATGTTGTAAATCTTCTCGCGCTCGTTGAACGCGTACAGGAACGCCGTCAGCGCCCCCAGGTCGAGCGCCGCGGCGCCCACACACAACAGGTGGTCGTTGATGCGGGCCAGCTCGGCGAGAATCACCCGCAGGTACTTGCAGCGCGGCGTGACCTCGATGCCCAACAGCTTCTCGACGGTGTGGTGCCAGCTCACCTCGTTGGCGAACGGGCTGATGTAGTTCATCCGGTCGACGATGGTGACGTACTGGTTGAAGTCGAGGTCTTCGCCGAGCTTCTCGAACCCGCTGTGGAGGTAGCCGATGTCGGGGACGGCCTTGACGATCGTCTCGCCGTCGAGGGTGAGGACGAGGCGCAGCGTGGTGTGCGTGGCCGGGTGTTGCGGGCCGAAGTTGAGGGTGTACAGGAACTCCTGGTCCGCACCCGCTTCGTCGGCGATCGGCAGCACGTCCACGGGCATTACAGCACCCGAATTATTTGACAGGATAACAGGATGAAGCAGGATAAAAGATCAAATCGAAATCGGGCTTTGTTTTCGATCCTGCTTCGTCCTGTTCATCCTGTCAAAACTCTGCTTCCGGTCCTAACTCTCGGCCCGCGTGACGGTCGGGAAGTTGTGCCGCTCGCCGAGGCCGCGGAGCGGGTAGTCCTTCCGGAGCGGGTGGCTCGTGAACTCCGACGGCATCAGGATGCGGCGCAGGTCGGGGTGGCCGCGGAAGACGACGCCGAACATGTCGTACACCTCCCGCTCCATCCACTCGGCCCCCTTCCACAGCGGCACCGCCGACGGCAGTTCCGGGTCGGGGTCGTTGGCGAACGCCTTCACGAACACCCGCTGGGCCGTGGCCGTGTTCGCCAGCGCGTACACCACGGCGTAGCGGTCCGCGGCCCCGGGGTAGTTCAGGTAGTCGATCCCCGCCACGTCCGCGAGGAAGTCGAACCCGCACTCGGTCTTCAGGCACGTCAGCAGGTCGAACAGCACGGCCGGCGCCGTCTCGGCGGCGATCTCGACTCGCGCGTTGTCCTTGAACGCCGAGATCGTGAACGCCCCGGGGAACTTCGTCGTCAGCGTGTCGATGGTGCCGGGCATGGCGTCGCCCCTCAGTTCAACGGGGTGCGGAGGCGCGTCGCGGTGCGGTAGTCGCCGGGGGCCACGATGGCCTCCTCCGGGCTCAAC
The DNA here is from genome assembly GCA_046350095.1 of Gemmataceae bacterium. Lineage (GTDB taxonomy): Bacteria > Planctomycetota > Planctomycetia > Gemmatales > Gemmataceae > Urbifossiella. The sequence goes on along the minus strand of JAXMBA010000002.1, from coordinate 1,212,289 downwards.
TCGCGGGCCAGCGCCGTCGGCCCCTCGTAGGCCGACCGCGCGGCGAACTCGCGGGCGTCGATCGTGCCCGTCCGCTGCACCTTCTCCTGGATGTCGAGCACGGCGCGGATCAACTGTTCCGGCCGCGGCGGGCAGCCGGGCACGTACACGTCCACCGGCAGGAAGCGGTCGATCCCCTGCACGGTGGCGTAGGCGTCGAACACGCCGCCGCTGCTGGCGCACGCCCCCATGCTGATGCACCACTTCGGCTCGGGCATCTGCAGCCAGATGCGCTGCATCACCGGCACCATCTTCATCACCACGCGGCCGGCGACGATCATCAAGTCGCACTGCCGCGGGCTGAAGCGCATCGCCTCGCTGCCGAACCGGGCGATGTCGTAGCGGCTGCTCGCCGTCGCCATCAGCTCGATGCCGCAGCAGGCGGTGGCGAACGGCATCGGCCACAGGCTGTGCTTGCGCACCATGCTGGCGACGTAGTCGAGCTTCGTGACCAGGAAGTCGGGCAGGTAGCCGGTCAGCGCCACTGGAACACCCCCTTCCGCCAGGCGTACACGTAGGCGATGGCGAGCGTCGCCAGGAAGACGAGGATTTCGACGAACACGACGGTGCCGAACGCCTCACGCCACGCCGGGCTGCCGCCGTCGCCGTAGGCGAGCACCGCCCACGGGTACAGGAACAGGAGTTCCACGTCGAAGACGAGGAACAGGATGGCGATGAGGTAGAACTTGATGTCGAACTGCATCCGCGCCGAGCCGACCGGGTCCATGCCGGACTCGTACGGCATCTGCTTGACGCGGGTGGGCTTGCTGGGCTTGAACGGGAACAGGTGGGTGGCGGCGAGCGACCCGAGGGCGAACGCGGCGGCGGCGCCGGCGAAGAGGAGGATCGGGTAGTAGGCCGACAGGTCGAACGCGGGTTCAACCCCCGCGGCGGTCGGCACCGGCACCGGCGTCCCCACGCGGTCCCTCCGTGTGAGCCCACGCCCATTCTAGCCGGGGTTTGTGAAGTTTTTCACAAGCCGGGCCAAAAAACATCCCGGACCGCGTGGCGGGCCGGGAGACGTGTGCGTCATCAGTCTAGAGAGGGGGGTGGGGCCGGCAAGCGGGCGATCGGCTGAGGACACCCGGGGCGGCGACAAGCGTTACTCGAATCCGATCTCGCGCCCGATCTCGTCCAGCGTCTTGCCCGGGCCGGTCTGGCTGAACGCCCGGCGGACTTCCTCGGCGCTGAACGGCCCCCAACTGCCGTCGGCCGGCCGGGCCGGCTCGAAGTAGCCGAGCAGCTTCCCCGACTCGTCCCGCAACTCCTGCCGTTCGGCCGCGGCCGCGAGCTGGTCCCGGGCGTCCCCGCCGATCACGATCTTCCCCATCGGTCGCCCTCCTTCCCCCAAAGCGTACCAGAGCCGCGGCGCAGGTGGAACCGCGGTTCGCCTTGACGCACCCCCACGCCGGCGCGGCACAATGCCGCGCCCGCCCCCCGGCATGGAGGCCGACCCCGTGGCCCGCCCGTTCTGGCTCACCAAGCTCCTCGCGCGCTCCGGCGTCGCCCGCTTCCTGCCGTCCGCCCGCCGCCTCACCGACGGCCACCCGCACGCCGTCCGCTACTTCTCCGACAAGGTCCTCGCCGCCCCCGCCGACGAACTCCTCGACCCCGCCTACCTCCCCGGGCCGCTCCCGCCGGACGTCATCGACCTGAACCTCCCCGCGCCGCGCACCGACTCGCCCGTCGGCCCCGGCCGCCCCACGCCCGACCGCCGCGGGACGCCGCCGCCGTGGGGCACGCCCGACCTGAAGAACGCCCTCGCCGACCACTACGTCCGCCGCGACGGCCGCGACGTGGACCCCGAACACGAGCTGTTCGTCACCCACGGCGCCACCGCCGCCTACGCCGCCGCGTTGGACGCGTTCGTGAACCCCGGCGACCGCGTCGTGCTGTTCGACCCGTGCTCGCCGCTGTTCGACCTCGGGGCGAAGTCGCGCCGTGCCCGCGTCCGCCGGGTGCCCACCTGGAACGACAACGGCCGCCGCCGCTTCCTGGAGCGCGACTTCGAGCGCGCCGTCCGCGGGGCGAAGCTGCTGGTGCTGGCCGACCCCGCCAACCCGACCGGGGCCTGCTTCGCGCCGGAAGACCTGGAATTCCTGCTGTGGATCGCCGCCGGGGCCGACGCGCTGGTCTACGCCGACGAGTCGTTCGGGCGGTTCCGCTACGACGGCCGCGGCAAGTCGCTCGGAGCCCTGCCGGGGGCGGAGAAGCGCGTCCTCACCGCCGGCTCCGTGACGCCGGGGTGGGGTTTGGGTTCGGTCCGCGTCGGCTGGCTGGCGGGGCCGCGGCCGTTGATCCGGGCGTGTGCCTTGACGGCGAGCCTCAGCGCCCCATACGTGCCCACGGTGTGCCAGCAGGCAGCGGCGCAGGCGGTCGCCGAGGCGGACTCCGACTTCGCCCCGACGCTGGCGCGCTTCCGCGACCGGCGGCGGTACGTGGTGGACCGGCTGCGCGGCCTGGGCCTCGAACCCGAGTGGCCGGCGGGGGGGTACTTCGTGTGGCTGCCGGTGAGCAGTCTGGGCCTGGACGGCCGGGCGTTCGGGGAACGGCTGCTGCGCCAGCAGCGGGTGCTGGTGGGGCCGGGGTGCGCGTTCGGGCCGTCGGGGGCGGGGCACGTGCGGCTGAGCTTCGCGGCCGACGACGGCCGGCTGCGCGAGGGGCTGTCGCGGCTGGCCGCGTTCGTGGCGGAACTGCGGAACCCGGGCGCACCGCCGGTGCCGCCCGCAGAGCCGGCCGAGCCGACGGAGGTGGGCCAGCCGGCGTTCAGCCGGGTGTGACGCGCCCGCCTCGCCTTCTCGATCCGCCCCGTGGTAAACTGCCCCGGGAGGTGCGGATGACGCCGCGGCGCTGGCTCCTGCTCGTCCCCGCCGTGCCGGTCGTGCTCCTCGTCGCGGTCGCACTCGCCGGCGACTGGGTGCTCGGCGTTCGTGTGGTCCGCCCCGAGCCGCCCGCCGAGCCGCCGCCGCCCGCCGCCGCCCCCGACGCCGCGCCCGACCCCGCCGTCGTTCAGACGCTGGAAGCGATCACCACCGCCGCCCGTACCGACCCCGCCGCCGCGGTCGCGCTACTCGACGTCGAGCGGTTTCACGCCGCCGTCGCCCGCTCCGACACGTTCCGCGCCGCCGGCGTCGCCGCCGACCCCGTGGGCGGCCCGGTCCGTGCCCGGTTCGCGCTCGCCGCCGCCGTCCGCGCCGGCGGCCTCGCCTTCGCCCCCGCGTCGGTCGAGGTGCGGCGCGTCGGGCCGGGCGTTGAGGCCGACGAGCTGGTGGTGGCGGCGCGGCACCGCGGCGGCGGCCGGGCCGCGACGTACCGGTGGTGGCTCGTCCGGTCCGCCGGCGGGTGGAAGGCGTTCGACCTGGAGGACGTGCGGACCGGCGTCCGCCTGAGCCGGCAGGCCGCGGGCCAGCTCGGCCGCGACGGGCTCTCGGCGGACGTGAAGGCCGGACTGGCGGCGCTCGGGCCGGCGGCGGAGAAGCTCGGCGCGGGCGACGCCGCGGGGGCGGCCGCGGCGCTGGCCCCGGCGCGGGCGGCGGCGCTGCCGCGCGACGGCTACGCGGTGCGCTGCCTGATCGAGGGCGGGGTGGCGGCGATGACGGGGAACGCGGCCGAGGCGCGGGTGTGGGCCGACCGGGCGACGGCCGCCGTGCCGGGGATGCCGGCGGCGGACTACCTGCGGGCGTCGGCGGCGGCAGCGGCCGGCGACTGGCCCGCGGTGCTGGAGCCGGCCCGGGCGTACCTGGACGCGGTCGGCCCGGACGCGCCGGCGGCCCGGCTGTTGGGGACGGCGCTGCGCGAACTCGGCCGCCCGGCGGCGGCGGCGGCGGCGTTCGAGGCGGGCCTGCGCGACGACCCCGGGCGGGCCGACCTGCGCGCCGCCCGCGACCAGGCGCGGGCGCTGGCGGCGGGGCGGTAGTGCTGGTGCCGACAACGCCCCGTCCTAACCGCCCACCGGAGCGCGGTCGGCGGCGCGGAGGCGGACCAGCCACGCACCCACCGTTGCCGCGCGCTCGCGGGCGGCGGCCTCGGCTTCCGCCCACGTCACCAGCCGGAAGCGGATGCGGTCGCCGGGCCGCAGCTGGGCCAGGCGGTCGAGGTCGGCGCGGATCACGTGCGCCACCTTCGGGTAGCCGCCGATCGTCTGGCCGTCCACGCCGAGGACGATGGGCAGGCCGTCGTTGGCGACCTGCACCGCCCCCGGGCCGACCGCTTCGGACACCAGCTCGCCGGGCCGGCGGGTTAGCGCTTCACCGGCGAGGCGGACGCCCATGCGGTTGCTGGCCGGAGTCACGGCGTAGGCGTGGCCGAAGAAGGCGTCGGCGGCGAACCAGTCGCGCTGCGGGCCGGGCAGGGCACGAAGGACGTGCGGCTCCGCGTCCGGCAGCGCCGCGAATCCGAGCCCCCGCGGCGCGCCGCGGCTCGGCCCGCACGCCAGCACGTCGTCCGCCTTCAGGGGCTCGAGCGCCGACCGGCTGCCGAGCACGAGCGGCGCGTCGAACCCGCCGGCGACGCACAGGTAGCCGCGGGCGCCGGCCGACGTCGCGCCGATCGTCAGCGTGTCGCCGGGTTCCAGCTGGAACGTCGTGCCGGGGGTGATCGTCGTGCCGCTCACCGACACCGCGAACGGCGCCCCGAACACGACCGCGGCCGTGGGGTGTTCCGCCGTCAGCGTCGGGCCGGCGAGCGTGAGTTCCAGCGCCGCCGCGTTCGGCGCGTTGCCGACGAGCGCGTTCCCGATGGCCAGCGCGGCGCGGTCCGCGGCGCCGCCGACGGGCACGCCGAGGGCGCGGCTGCGCGGCCGGCCGGCGTCCACCAGCAGCGACAGCATCCCGGGGCGCTTTACGCGCAGGCTCATGCGGCGAACGCCCTCAGCTCGAACCCGCGGGCCAGCAGCCCGGCGCGGACGGCTGTCGTGAACGCCACCGCCTCCGGGTTGTCGCCGTGGACGCAGACGGTGCGCACGCCGCGCTCGCGGACCAGCCGTTCGATCTGCGCCACCGCCTCGGCCGGGTCGTGGACGAAGGCGTCCGCCTCGGTCCGCGGCACGAGCGACCCGTCGGCCCGGTAGCGGCGGTCGGCAAACCCCTCGGGCACGAACGGGGTGGAGAACAGCCGGCAACACTTCTCGACTTCCGACCCCGGCAGGCCGACGACGGGCAGCGCCCAGCCGGCGACGGCGGAACAGAACACGTTGGCGAACGCGGCGTCGGCGGCGGCCTGGTTGTAGAGCGCCCCGTGCGGCTTGACGTACCGCACCGCCACGCCCGCCCGCTGCGCCGCGGCGACGAACCCGGCGAGTTGGTGGACGAGCTCTTGGTACAGCAGAAGACTCGTTTCCGGGAGGTTGCGGCGGCCGAAGTTCTCGCGGTCGGGGTAGCCGGGGTGGGCGCCGACGGCGACGCCGTGGGCGCGGGCCAGCGCCAGGGTCGCGGCGGTCTCGGCCGGCCCGCCGGCGTGCGCCCCGCAGCACACGTTCGCCGACGTGACCAGCGGCATCAGCGCGGCGTCGAACCCGGCGGCTTCCCCGAGGTCGGCGTTCAGGTCGAGGAGCATCGGGTCGGCTCCGGGGGTCGGGGTTCAGGATATAACCGAACGTGTCGCTGTTCTTGAGGCCGCCCATGCCCCGCCGCCTGCTCTGCCTCGCCGCCGTCGCGCTCGCCGCCGTGGCCCCCGCGGCGCCGCCCGCCGACGCCGACATGCTCGCGCCGTTCCCCCACCCCAAGGGCTACGTCGCCCCGCGGCTCAGCCCCGCCGTCGACGGCGACCTCGCCGAGTGGGCCGCGGTGCCGTGGTCGGACGCGTTCGTGGACATCGAGGGCGACCGCCGGCCGGCGCCGCGGCACCGCACCCGCGTCAAGATGGCGTGGGACGACGAGGCACTCTACGTCGCCGCCGAACTCGCCGAGCCGCACGTCTGGGGCACGCTCACCGAACACGACTCCGTCATCTTCCGCGACAACGACTTCGAGCTGTTCCTCGACCCCGACGGCGACAACCACGCCTACGCCGAACTGGAGCTGAACGCCCTCAACACCACCTGGGACCTGCTCCTCACGAAGCCGTACAAGGACGGCGGCAAGGCCGTGAACGCCTGGGAGATCACCGGCCTGAAGACGGCCGTGAAGGTGCAGGGGACGCTGAACGACCCGCGCGACACCGACACGGGCTGGACGCTCGAAGTGCGCTGGCCGTGGGCCGGGCTCAAGGAGCTGGGCGGCGCCGTGCCGAAGGCCGGCGACCGGTGGCGCGTCAACTTCTCGCGCGTCGAGTGGGACGTGGTCGTGGAGGGGGGCAAGTACAAGAAGGTGCCGGGGCGCGACGAGCACAACTGGGTGTGGTCGCCGCAGGGCGTGATCGACATGCACCGGCCCGAGCGCTGGGGCTACGTCCAGTTCGCGGCGGCGCCGGGCGAGGCGTTCCGCCCGGACCCCGAGTGGGAGGCGCGCGACTGGCTCCACCGCGCCCTCTACGCCGAGCGCGTCCACCGCAAGAAGGCCGGCCGCTACACCGCGGAGGTCCGCGACCTGGGGCTGCCGCTGCCGCCCGGCCGCGTGGCGCTCGGGGCGACGCGGACAGGCTTCGAGGCGTCGTGGCTCGCGGACGGCAAGCCGACGCTGACCATCCGCGAGGACGGGCGGCTTACTCGGGAATGACCAATTCCCAATGACCCACCAATGACCAAGGACCGAACCCCTGGTTTTCCTTGGTCATTGGTGGGTCATTGGGAATTGGTCATTCCGGGCTATCGCAGCCCCGCGACGAACTTCGCCAGGTCCGCCGGCAGCGGCATGTCCCAGTGCAGCGCCGCGCCGCTGGCCGGGTGCGCGAAGCCCAGCTCGGTCGCGTGCAGCGCCAGCCGCGGGGCGCCGCTCGCGTCCGGCACCACCTCGCCGTTCGGCTTCTTGCAGTACACCTTGTCCCCGCACACCGGGTGGCCCGCCTCCGACAGGTGAATGCGAATCTGGTGCGTCCGCCCCGTCTCCAGCCGGCACGACAGCAGCGTGTAGCCGCGCAGCCGCTCCTGCACCGTCACGTGCGTCACGGCCCGCTTCCCCACGTCCGGAAGGTTCGTGCTGCCGCGGCGGCCGTCGCCGCGGTCGGGCACCAGGTTCGACGTGATCGTGCGGTCGAGGAAGATGCCCGGCACCACGGTGAGGTAGCGGCGCGTGACGGTGTGCTTGCGGAACTGCATGCCGAGCTCGCGCTCGGCGAGCACGGAGCGGGCGAACACCAGCAGGCCGCTGGTTTCCTTGTCGAGCCGGTGGACGATGCGGAGCCGCGGCAGCGACGCGGCCTCGCGCTTCAGCCGGTGGGCCACGGCCCACTGCGCCAGGTCTTCGAGGGTGGGGTCGAGCTCGCGCCGCTTCTCGGACCACTCCAGCTCGGCCGGGTGGCGGACGGTGTTGACGCCCGCCGGCTTCTCGACCACCACGACGTGCTCGTCCAGGTGGCGGACCGTCAGGCGTTCCGGGTGCGCGGCCCGCGGCAGCGGCTTCGGGTGCTCCAGCAGCACCACGACCTCGCCGTCCTTGAGGCGGCGGGCGTCGTCGGTGGCGACGGCGTCGCCGACCTTGACGCGGCGGGCGGCGATGAGCTTGCGGACCTCGCCCCACGACGGCCCGCCGAGGCGGCTGCGGAGCACCTTGGCCAGGGTGTGCCCGGCCTCGGCGGCGACGACGGTGAAGCTGGTCGGGTCGGCGGGCATCAGTGGGTTACTTCTTGGCGAACAGGACGACGTTGACGAGGACGTTGGCGAGTAGCGTGAGGGCGGCGCCGATGACAATCAGGAGGAGTTGCTTGAACCAGCGGTCGCCGTCCTCGCGAGCCTTCATCAACTCGGCGACACGGTGGTCGAGCACCGCGAGCCGCTCGCGGACCTCGTCGAGATTGGCCCGTTCGAGGCCGTCCTTCATCAGACCGACCCGGGTGTCCAGAACAGCAACCTGCTCCCGAACCTCGGTGATCAGGTCGTTCAGCTCGGTCGGTGGCTTGCCCGCCATGGTTGCCCTCCCGGCATGGGGTCCGACCGAATGCGGCCGGGCGTACCCCCCGAAGCGTTGCGGGGGTAATGGTCGCCCGGGTTGCCTGCCCGTTTGTGCTGCACAGTCGGGCGGCTACTGCGGGTTGTCCTCCAGACTCTGGAGGTACGCTCGGAACTTCTCGTCGATTCGCTTCTGGTTAACGCGCGACCGCTCCGCGAGTAGGTCGCCCCAAACGCCCGTCGCTTGTAGGTCTCGGGACTGCGGGTCGGCCATGCGCCGAGCCGGGAAGACGGCCACGGCCCGCAACCCGCGGTCCTCGTCGGCCATCGACAGTTCCACCGAGTTCGGGTCGAGTGGGCGGATGGCCCAACGTATCACCGACGGCGGGGGAACTAACGGGTCGGTCCCCAGCCGGCCGTCCAGGTACGCCAGCGCCGCCTTGGCCGCCTTCATCAGGTCGGGGCGGGCGGCGAACCGGTCCTCATACTCCACCCGGGTGGTGACGGCGGTACTCACGATTTCTCCTCCGACGGGGGCGCATCCCCATCTTCGTCGTCCTCGGACCCGAAGTCCACGTCGGACCAGTCGTCGTCGGGGTCGGGCACGTCCATGTACCGGCCGCAGTGCGGGCACTCCTGCGTGCTCCCCATGTCGGCCGCCGGCCAGTCCGACGGCTTGCCGCACTCCTCGCACGTCACCGACACCGTGCCGGTGCGGGCCGCGCGGCGGTCGCGCAGCTCCCGGGCGGCGAAGGCGTCGGCCAGCAGGTCTTTCGCCTTCTGGGCCTGGTCCACGTCGATCACCCGCACCTCGACGCCCGGCGCGGCGTGCGCCGTCAGGCCGATGCCGTCCGGCGCCTCCGCCGGGTGCTCCGGCACCACCACCTCGCACAGGTAGCCCTTCTCCCCGAACCACGCCGCCACGGCGCCGGCGACGCGCAGGTCGGGCGCCACGTGAACCACCCGCGGGTCGCGCTCCTCGGACATGCTCACCTCCCGGACGTGCCCCCGGCGCGCGGCACTGCCGCCGCCGGGCGGTCCATCTTATACTAGCGCCGGGCCGGCCTCACGCCCCGGCCCGCGGCCCCGACCCCTCACGTTCCCGATGGAGGATGCCGTGAACGCGCCTCAACCGGCCGCGCCGCCGCGCGGCGGGCGGACGGCGGCGGCCGCCGCCGCCGTCCTGTTCGTCGCGGTTGCCCTCTCGATGTCCGCGGCCCGGTCGTCGGCCCCCGCCGCGGCCGACGAGCCGAAGGCGAAGGCCGTCGTCCCCGCCACGCCGCGGGCGGTCGCCGCCGCCAGCGCCTTCCTCGACGCCCTGACGCCCGCCCAGCGCGAGAAGGCGCAGCTGAAGTACGACAGCGAGAAAAAGCCGAACTGGTCGAACCTCCCGGTCACGTTCGTGCCGCGCAACGGCGTCGTGCTCGGCGAACTGACGAAGGACCAGCGCGACAAGGCGATGGCCGTGCTGGCCGCCGTCCTCAGCAAGGACGGGTACCAGAAGGTCATCGACATCATGGACGGCGACCAGCTGCTGGCCGAGGGGAAGGGCGGCGGCAAGGGCGGCAAGGGGGGGAAGGGGCCGATGTTCGGCAAGGACCTGTACTACCTGGCGCTGTTCGGCACGCCGGCGGAGACGACGCCGTGGACGGTGCAGTTCGGCGGCCACCACCTCGGCATCAACGTCACCGTGGTCGGCAAGACGTTCGTGCTCACGCCGTCGCACACCGGGGCGCAGCCGGCGCTGTTCAAGCGCGGCGCCGCGGACGTCCGCCCGCTCGGCCGCGAGGCCGACGCCGCCTACAAGCTGATGGAGGCGCTCGACGCGAAGCAGCGTGCGGAGGCGGTGGTCGCCGACCGGCCGCAGGGGGAGCTGCTGCTCGGGCCGGGCCGCGACGGGAAGACGGTCGAGCCGAAGGGGCTGAAAGGCTCGGCGCTGACCAAGGCGCAGCAGGAGCTGCTGGTGGACGTGGTCGCCGCGTGGGTGACCGTGCTGGAGCCGGACGCGGCGGCGGCGAAGCTGGCGGCGGTGCGGGAGCGGGTGGCCGACACGTACTTCGCCTGGAGCGGCCCGACCGATCGCGGCAAGGCGGCGTACTTCCGCGTGCAGGGGCCGGCGGTGGTGATCGAGTACGCCCCGCAGGGCGGCACCGACCACATCCACACCGTCATCCGCTCCCCCGCCGACGACTACGGCGCCGGGCTGCTGAAGCGCTGACCCCGGCCGGTTCCCGCCTGACCGCGGCGCCCGGGCGTGCATAGGCTACCGCCGCACGCCCGGGCGCCGTCGCGCGCCCGTCCCTTTCCCCCACACCACCGGACCGGGTATGTCCAGACTCTCCGCGTTCATGCTCGTCGCCGCGCTCGCCGGCCTCGCCGTCGCGCAGCCGCCGACCCGCAGCCCCGACGACAAGGGCGCCCCGCCGTTCAAGACGCTCGGCAAGGGCGAGCTCCCGCCGCTCGACGCCTACGACAACTTCGTCATCGGCCCCGACTACGTCGAGGCGCCGGAGCGCAAGAAGGCCGACGGCGTGCCGCAGGGGAAGGTGCAGCAGTTCGTCATCGACTCGAAGGAGACGAAGCTGTTCAACCCCGGCATCGCCCGCAAGGTGTTCGGCAAGGTGGACCCGACCAACCCCAAGACGCTGATCGTCGAGACGCACCCGATCGACTACAAGCGCGCCGTCGGCGTGTACGTCCCCGCGCAGTACGTGCCGGGCACGGCGGCCCCGTTCATGGTCGTCCACGACGGCCCCGGGCAGGCCAACGGGCTCAAGACGGTCCTCGACAACCTCATCCACCAGAAGCGGATCCCGCCGATCATCCTCATCGCGATCCAGAACGGCGGCGGCGACGCGCAGGGGCACGAGCGCGGCAAGGAGTACGACAACATGAACGGCGACTACGCCACGTACATCGAGGACGAGGTGCTGCCGCGCGTCGAGAAGACCTGCAACGTGAAGCTGACGAAGGACCCCGACGGCCGCGCCGCGATGGGGTGCAGCTCGGGCGGGTCGTGCGCGCTCATCATGGCGTGGTTCCGGAACGACCTGTACCGCCGGGTGCTCACCACCTCGGGCACGTTCGTCAACCAGGCGTGGCCGTTCGACCCGAAGTACCCGGGCGGCGCGTGGGACTTCCACGAGACGCTCATCCCGAAGGAGCCGAAGAAGCCGATCCGCCTGTTCATCCAGGTCGGCGACCGCGACCTGCTGAACCCGAACGTGATGCGCGACAACATGCACGACTGGGTGGCGGCCAACCACAACATGGCGAAGGCGCTGAAGGCGAAGGGGTACGAGTACCAGTACCTGTTCTGCCGCGGGTCGGGCCACTGCGACGGCAAGGCGCAGGCGCAGTTCCTGCCGCACGCCATCGAGTGGACGTGGCGCGGGTACGCGGCGAAGGGCGCGCAGTAGCGGGCCTACCGGGCGGCGTGCGACGCGGTGTACGGGTACATGTTCCGCCGCCGCGGGTCGCACATCCCGCACGAGTTGTACGGCTCCAACTCCCGCCGCGCCGCCTCCAGGAACGCCTCGGCGTCCGCCGTCGTCCGCGCCTCGGCGAGCAGCCGGGCGGCGGCGGCGCGGTACTCGGCGTGGTCGGCGAGCAAGAACCCTTCGTCCGGCCCGGCCTCGCCGCGGCGCTCGCGCTCCTCGCAAAAGATCGCCGCGGTGAAGTACACCATCACGGCCGTCGCCAGCACCGGGAAGCGGTCGAGGCACGCGAAGCACGTCCCGGTGATCTCGTCCACCCACGCCAGCTCGCGGAGCACCGCGTCGCCGTAGCCGGCGAGCCGGTGCGGCCGCGCCGCGGGTTCGTCGGCGAGGACGTTGGCGAGCCGGTTCACCGCGTACAGCGTCTGCGCGATGCCGGGGCTGAGCCACGCGTCGAGGAAGCCCGCGGCGTGCGGCAAGAGTGCCCAGTCGGGGCCGGCCGCGCGGGTGAGGCGGCGCTGCAACCGGCCCGTGCGCACCAGCGGCCGCGTCGGCACCGCGTCGGCGAACTGCCGCGCCAGCGACGGGTACGTGTTCAGCAGCCGCCGCCACTCCGCGTCCGGCGACTCGTCCGGCCGCACGGGGTGGCGCTCCGGGTCGAGCGAGAAGCCGGCGCTGGTGATGTCGTTCTCGAAGCGGAGCACCCACATCCAGCCGCCGTCGATGATCTGATGCAGCGCCGCGGCGTCGCACGGGAACGGGTGGTCGGCGGTGGCCGCGGGGCCGAGCACGTCGTGCCAGTGGGCCACGCCGCGGAAGTGCGAGTAGAGGGCGCGCGACCGCGTCCGCAGCTGCGCCGGATCGACCGCCTCCAGCTTCAGCGCCTCGGCGAGCGCCTGCCCGGTGCCGGTGGCGTCGATCAGCAGGCCGGCGCGCACGCGAACCGCACCGCCGGGCCGCGCTCCTTCGATCTCCCACCCCGGCTCGGTGTGGCGGAGCGAATGCACCTCGCAGCGGTCGAGGTAGTGCGCGCCGGCCGCCGTGGCGCGCTCGACGAGGTGCGCGTCGAAGTCGGGCCGGTACCAGTGCGTGTCGGCGGTCGCGTCCGTGGGGCTGGCGGCGACGACGAGGGCGTTCGTGTTTCCCTCGGTCGGCGTGAACACTTCGCCGGCGCGGTGGCGGAAGAAGCTGAAGCCGCGTTTCAGCCCGCAGCTGAGGTGCGGGTACGTCGCCTTCCACGGGCCGTACTTCGCCAGCGGCCGCAGCCAGTCGAGGCCGAACCGGTCGGCGATGCGGGCGAGCTTGAAGTCGGCCAGCGGCGTGGACGACTCGCCGATGGCGAACCGCGGGTGCGTGCCGCGCTCCAGCACCGCCACCGACAGGCCCAGCGCCCGCGCCACGACCGCCAGCAGCGTGCCGCCGAAGCCGGAGCCGAGCACCGCGAGGTCGCAGTCGAGCCGCGTCACCGTGGTTCCACCTTCTGCGACAGGTTCATGCGGCCGAGCCGGGCCACGCGTGCGGCGTCGGTGCTGCCGATGTCCCACAAGTCCACGAACACGCGGCCGGCCTTCAGGCCCAGGCCGTACTCGAACGCCGCTTCCACGGCGTCGAGCGACGGCGGCGCGAAGTGGCCCTGCGTCGCGAGTTCCTCCATCGCCCCGTTGCCGGCGCGCGTGGGGATCAGGCTACAGCACTCGGCCCCGGCGGCGAACGCGAAGTCGAGCGACCGCCTGGCCCACTCCAGCCCTTCGGCGTCGGAGAGGAACGGCGGCCGCACCAGGATGAAGGCGCGCACCGCGGCACCGGCCGCGCGGAGGTCGGCGGCGGCGCGGGTGAAGTCGGCGAGCGTCATCCCCTTGTTCAGCCGCGGCAGCACGTCGGGGTGGACGGTTTCGAGCCCCATCGCCACCTCGAACGCGCCGCCGAGCAGCGCCTGGAACTCGAAGCAGCGCCGGCCGACGAGCCGCGGGTGGCACTCCACGACGACGCGCTCGAACGGCGCCGCGAGCCGGGCGATGTCGGCGTAGTCGGCCGGCGGGATGGCGCGCGGGTCGAAGAAGCTGCCGGCGTTGTACAGCTTCAGGTGTTGCGCCGGCGGCAGCCGCGCGAGCGCCCAGCGGATTTGCTCGGGTATCTGACCGGGGGCGACGCTTTCGGCCAGCGTGTTCTTCCACAGGTCGCACATGACGCAGCGGAACGGGCACTCGCGGTTGCTCAGGAACAGCGTGGCGACATCGACGACGCGGCCGTCGGCGGCGGGCTCGGGCTCGACCAGGTAGGCGTAGGGCCGGTCGGCGGCGACGGCGTTCCGCGGCGGCCGGCGGGCGAGCACCCAGTCGTCGGTCGGCAGCGGGTAGGTCATGCGGGTCACGCCCCCGCCGCCTCGACCACCCGCTGGTACGCCCGCCGGTACGCCGCCGGCCCGGCCGGGAACAACTCCGTTGGTCGGTCGGCGGCCCCGTGCTGAAAGCGGCGCTTCGGGAACACCGGCAGCTCCAGCCCCGTCACCGCCTTCACCCCCGCGGCCACCACCGCCCCCTTCAGGTCGTACAGCCGGTCGTGGTCCCAGCCCGTCAGCTCGATGAAGGGGATGCCTTCCGCCACGGCGATCACCGCCGGGCACACGAACGGGCTGAGGCCGACGAAGCCCGTCGCCGCCAGCGGGGCGTAGGTGCGGGCGTAGCCGCGGCTCTGGCCGCCGGAGTACGTCAGCGAGTGCTTGATGGCCCCGACGCCCCAGCCCTCCTGGTACAGCATCAGGTTGTTCAGCACGCTGCGGATCGTCAGCTCCGGGTTGTCCTCGATCGGATAATCCTTCAGGTTCTCGTCGCCGCCGTCGCCGTCGAGCAGGTAGCGCCACTCCGGGTAGCGGGCGCGGATGCCGCGGCACAGCGCCAGCGCCATCGCGCCGGACTGCACGTCCAGCGGCTTGTAGTCCTCGATCACCCGGATCGCGTCCTCGATGCCGATGTCGGCGGCGCGGACGGGGATCGGTTCGAGGAACAGCTCCAGCCCGAGGCGGCCGAGGAAGTCGCGGGCCTGCGCCAGGTCGGGGCCGCCGCCGTCCACCGCCAGGGTGAACGCCTTCAGCCGGGCCGGGCTGTCGCCGCGCGTCAGCAGCGCGTGGTACGTCAGCAGGAACACGGCGCCGCTGTCCACGCCGCCCGAGAAGCACACGCCGACCGGCTCGTGCGCCGGCACGCGGTCCAGCCAGCGCTGAATTTCGTTGAACGCGGCCCCGACGTAGCTCGTACCGATGGCAGCGGGGTCGGCCGGCTGGCTGTTCCGCTCCGGGGCGAAGAACCGCGTGTACGTCGGGTTCGGGTCGGGGCAGCCGACGAGCTCGATGCGCACGACGTGGTGCGCCGGCACCATCCGCGTGTACGACGGGTGGAACTGGTCGCCGAGGCCGTGGGCTTCCAGTTCGGCGCGGATGGCGTCGATGCGGTCGGCGACGATGAGGATGGGGCCGTCGCGGAACTTGGCGATGAAGTAGCGGAGCAGCCGGCCGATGGTGCGGGCCATCAGCACGCTCTTGCCCTGCCGGCCGACGAGGGCGAACTCGCCGTCGATGCGGCGGACCGCGGCGGCGTCGCCGGTGGCGACGAGGGCGCGGGCCTCGTCCACGGTCATGTTGTAGACGCGGTTGCCGGCGGGGTCGGTGAGGTCGATGACGCGCGAGAGCGGGACGGTGCGGGGCATCGCGGGGCTCGGCGGGAGGGCGGCCGGGGGCGACTTCGCGCCGGATGGCGGTTGCCTCGGCGGGCCGTTGTGGTCATGATAGGCGTATTCGCGGTGACGACTTCGCGGGTGAGTGACGTGTCGGAACGGGCGGGCCGGAACAGCCGACGGACGCTGCGGTGGTGGGGACTCCTCGCCGCCGTGGCGGTCGCGTTCCTCGCGCCGGACGCCCGCGCCGGCTGCGGCGACTACGTCGTGATCGCATCCCCGACGGGGGCGACCGCGGCCGAGTCGCCGGCGCCCGCTCCCCCCGCGGAGCCGTGCCACGGGCCGTCTTGCTCCCGGCACCACGACCCGCTCCCGCTCGCGCCGGCGGCCCCGGCGGCGCCGCCGGTCGAGCCGGCCGCGTGTACGCCGCACGAGCCCGTGCCCCCGGCGGCCGGGGTCGGCCGCGCCGCCGCCGCGGCGCCCGCCTTCGAGCCCGCCACCCGTCCCTACCGGCCCGAGCGACCGCCGCGGTCCTGAGCCGTCCCGTTGACGCACGACCGGTTTCCCGACGCCGGCGGGGCCGGCCCGCACGGGGCGGGCCGGCCCCCGTCCGACCGTACCTTTCTGTGGAGGAACGCCCGTGGCGAAGGAAGACGACATCCTGGCGAACCAGAAGACGATCATCGCCAACCAGGAGACGATCCAGGCGAACCAGAAGACGATCATCGCCAACCAGAAGACGATCGAGGGGAACCAGGCCAAGCTGGAGAAGCTGCTGGCGAACCAGGACAAGATCCAGGCGAACCAGAAGACCATCCTGGCCAACCAGGAGAAGCTCGACCGGGTGCTGAAGAACCAGGAGACGATCCTGGAGAACCAGAAGGCCATCCTCAAAAAGTGAGCCCGAAGCACCAAGTAGTAGGCACACGCCGTGTGCCGTTCTTTCGGGGTAGCGACGGCACACGGCGTGTGCCTACTACTATTGACCCACCCCGCGGAGACGCCGTCATGACCCGCCGCCCGTTGCTCGCCGCCGGCTGCCTGCTGGCGGCCGGTCTCGCCCTCGTGCCCGCCGGGTGCGGCGGGCGGGGGTCGGTCGCGCCCGGGGAACCCGGCGCCGGCAAGCTGAAGGTCGCCTACCTCGGCCTCACCTGCGAGGCGCCCATCTTCGTCGCCCAGGAGCGCGGCCTGTTCGCCGAGCAGGGCGTCGAGACGGAGATCGTCCGCACCGACTGGGACGGGCTGCGGGAGGGCCTCGCCAACGGCACGTTCCACGCCAACCACACGCTCGTGATGTACGCCCTCAAGGGGATCGAGAAGGGGAGCGACATCAAGATCACCGGCGGCGTCCACACCGGCTGCCTGCGGGTGCAGGTGCCGCCGACCTCCGCCATCAAGACGGCCGCGGACCTCAAGGGGCGGCGGATCGGCGTGCCGACGCACATCGGCAGCCCGCCGTACATGTTCGCCTGCCGGGTGCTCGCCGCCGCCGGCATCGACCCGTCGCTGGAGGCGAAGCAGGTGACGTGGGTGGCGATGGACCCCGGCCTGCTCGGCAAGCGGCTCCAGGACGGCGAGCTGGACGCCGTCGCCACCGCCGACCCGATCGGCACCATCCTGGAGGGGCAGGGGGTCGTGCGCACCCTCGCCGACCAGGCGGCCGACGCCCCGTACGCGGACGAGTACTGCTGCGCGGTGCTGGTGAACGGCGAGTTCGCCCGCCAGCACCCGGCGGCGGCGGCGAAGGTGACGAAGGCGATCCTGAAGGCGGCGAAGTGGGTGCAGGAGAACCCGAAGGCGGCGGCCGAGCTGGGCGTCGAGAAGAAGTACGTGGCCGCGTCCGCCGAGGTGAACACGCAGGCGCTGATGCACCTGAAGTACACGCCGGCGGTGGCCCGCGGGAAGAGCAGCGTCGAGCAGGCGGCGGCCGACATGCAGAAGGCGAAGCTGCTGGGCGGCTCGACGGACGCGGCGGCGCTGGCGAAGCGGGCGTGGCTCGACCTGCCGGGCGTGACCGACGAGTGGGTGACGGCGCAGGTGGTGGAGCGCGTGCCGGGCGGCCGGCCGCGGCTGCTGCCGGCGGCGCAGTTCGCGGCGCTGTTCGGCCCGAAGGGGAGTGGGGCGTGCCCGTGCTGCGCCGCGTGCTGCGTGGGCGAGCCGCTGGCGCAGTGAGCCCGCGGCCGACGCCCTCCGGGCTCAACCCCGACCGGCGGCACCGCGCACGTGAATCGATGGAGTCCGCCGGATGGCGTCAGACCTCGCCGACCCGCAGCCCGCCCGCCGGATGGCGTCTGCCCTCGCCCCGACCGCCGCCGCCCTCGCCGCGCTCGCCGTTCACCTCGCCCTCGCCGACGCCCAACCGCCGCCGCTCACCTGGCTCGCGTCCGCCCCCGCCTGGCGGCACCCGTACCCCGTCGTCGTCGCCGCCGTCGGCGCGCTCGGCCTGCTCGCCGCCGCGATCCAACTCCTCGTCCCCGCGGTGCGCCCGCCCGTCCGCCACTTCGCGCCGCTGGCCGCCGCCGCGGTCGCGCTGCTGGCCCTGTGGGAGTTCGTGACCGTCAAAATGAACTGGCTGAAGCAGCCGTTCTTCCCCGGCCCCGACGAGGTGTTCGCGGCCGTGCTCGACGACCGCGCGGTCCTGATCGACAGCGCCTGGCACTCGCTGCAACTGCTGCTCGCGGGGTACGCCGCGGGCGTGTTCGCGGGGCTCGTCACGGGCGTGCTCGTCGGCTGGTTCCCGGCCGTGCGCTACTGGGCGATGCCGGCGCTGAAGCTGGTCGGCCCCGTGCCCGCGACCGCGCTCATCCCGCTGGTCATGACGCTGTGGAAGGACTCGTTCCCGTGCGCCGTCGCGCTCATCGCCTTCGCCGTGTGGTTCCCCATGACCATCCTCACGTCGTCCGGCATCGCCAACGTCCGGCTGTCGTACCTGGACGTGGCCCGCACCCTCGGCGCCGGCCGGCTGTACCTCATCTTCCGCGTCGCGCTGCCGGCCGCGCTGCCGAACATTTTCGTGGGCCTGTTCATGGGGTTGGGCGCGTCGTTCCTCACGCTCATCGTCGCCGAGACGGTCGGCGTGCAGGCCGGCCTCGGGTGGTACCTCCGCTGGCAGCAGGGGTACATGGAGTACGCCAAGGTGTACGGCACGCTCCTCATCAGCGCCGCGTTCTTCTCGACGCTCATGACGCTGCTGTTCAAGGCCCGCGACCGCGTGCTCCGCTGGCAGCAGGGGGTGATCAAGTGGTGACCCTCCCGGACGGCGCCGCCCTGCGGGTGCGCGACGTGAGCAAGACGTTCCGCGCCGCCGACGGCGGCACCGTGGTGGCGCTCGACGGCGTCTCGCTGGACGTGGCCGGCGGCGGGCTGGTGGCGCTGGTCGGCCCGAGCGGGTGCGGCAAGAGTACGCTGCTGCGGATGGTGGCCGGCCTCGACGCCCCGACCCGCGGCGAACTGCACGTCGGGTCGAACCCGGTGACGAAGCCGGGCGCCGACCGCGGGCTGATGTTCCAGGACCCGAGCCTGTTCCCGTGGCTGACGGTGCGGCGGAACGTCGAGGCCGGGCTGGTGGCGCAGGGCGTGCTGCGGCAGCGGCGGCACGAGGTGGACGAGCTGCTGGCACTCACCGGCCTGACGGCGTTCGCCGGGGCGTACCCGCACCAGCTCTCCGGCGGCATGGCGCAGCGGGCGGCGCTGGCGCGGGCGCTGGTGACGCACCCGCGGGTGCTGCTGCTGGACGAGCCGTTGGGGGCGCTGGACCAGTTCACCCGGATGCGGATGCAGGACGAGATCCTCCGGCTGTGGCAGGCCCGCGGCACGACGATGGTGCTGGTGACGCACGACGTGGACGAGGCGGTCTACATGTGCGACCGGATCGTGGTGCTGTCGCCGCGGCCGGGCCGGGTGGAGCGGGTGATCGACGTGGGCCTGCCGCGGCCGCGGCGCCGCACCGACGCGGAGTTCCTGGCGCTGCGGTCGGGGCTGCTGGAGGCGCTGCACCTGACGGGCGCCGGGTGAGGCGAAAGCCGGGACGGGTGTGCGATCGTGTTCGCCGGCCTGCCACAGGGAACGATCAGCCCGGCATCATTGTTTCCGCGACCCGGTGGGGGGGTCGCCGGAAACAAGAATTTCGGCCAGAATGACCGCCGGCTGCGCCGCAACCCCTTGCAGCCTCAGGCCCGGGTGTTGGTCGCCGCAACGACCGTGCGACGCGATTCGATCTAACCGCGTGACATGTTTCCGCGACCCGGTGGGGGGCGCGCCGGAAACAATCATTTCCGCGAAAGCGTCGGCGGCGGCACGCACCCCGACCTGAAACACTACCCCGGTGTTGCGGCGCGCCCGGCCGGCCGAATATACTCATACCACCCGCCGGCGCGTTCCCCGCGCCTCGATCGCGTCCCCGGAGCTGCCATGCTCACCGTCCCCGGCCCCGCCCACCGGTACTGCGACGGCCTCACCCGCCGCGGCTTCCTCACCGCCGGCGCCGCCGCCGGCCTCACCCTGCCGACGCTGATGCGTGCCGAGGCCGCCGCCGGCCGCCGCTCGCACAAGTCCGTCATCATGGTCTACCTGACCGGCGGCATGGCCCACCAGGACACGTTCGACCTCAAGCCGAACGCCCCGGCCGAGGTGCGCGGCACGTTCAACCCCATCCGCACGAACCTGACCGGCGTCACCGTCTGCGAGCACCTGCCGATGCTCGCCCGGTGCATGGACAAGGTCGCCGTGCTGCGGTCGCTCGTCGGCCAGCGCGACGAGCACAGCAGCTGGCAGAGCTACACCGCCACCACGATGGACACGGCGAAGCGCGAGAACAAGCCGCACTTCGGCAGCGTCGTCGCCCGCCTCCAGGGCCAGACCGACCCCGTGGTGCCCGCGTTCGTGGACCTGTCGCCGACGATGCAGCACCGGCCGTACAACTCGCCCGGCGCCGCCCTCCTCGGCCGCGCCGCCGCCCCGGTGAAGGTGGACGGCGACGAGATCGGCGTGATGCGTAACCTCGTCGTACCGCAGACCCAGCTCGCCGACCGCCGCGCGCTGCTGGGCGGGCTGGACGCGATGCGCCGCAGCGAGGGCGGCAGCACCGACACGTTCCACGACCGCGCCTTCGACGTGCTCGCCAGCAACAAGGTCGTGGACGCGCTGGACGTGACGAAGGAGCCGGAGCGCGTCCGCGAGCGCTACGGCCGCGGCTCCCCGCGCCACCAGGGCGACGGCGCCCCGCAGTGGAACGATCAGCTGCTCATGGCGCGGCGGCTGGTGGAGGCCGGCGCCCGCGTGGTCACCGTGGCCTACGGCTTCTGGGACACGCACGGCAACAACTTCAAGAGCCTGGAACGCCAGCTGCCGCTGTTCGACCGCGGCGTGTCGGCGCTCGTCGAGGACATCCACGTTCGCGGCATGGACAAGGACTGCCTGGTGGTGGTGTGGGGCGAGTTCGGGCGGACGCCGAAGATCAACAAGGACGCCGGCCGCGACCACTGGGCGCGGGTGAACTTCGCGTTGATGTCGGGCGGCGGGCTGAAGACGGGCCAGGTGATCGGCACGACCGACGCCCAGGCCGGCGAGGCGAAGACCGACGCGATTCCGTACCCGAACGTGCTGGCGACGACGTACCACGCCCTCGGCATCGACCCGCACGCGATGGTGTACGACGTGTCGAACCGCCCCAACCCGATCCTGCCGGGCTCGGCGCAGGTCATCGACAAGCTGGTGTGATCCGCCGGCAGCCGGAGAATGGACAGGATAACAGGATGAACAGGATACCGAACCGAAGACAGCGTCTTGGTTCGGTATCCTGTTCATCCTGTTATCCTGTCTAGTTCCTTCTTCGGTTTCCTCACATGCGCATCGCCCTCGCCAGCCCGCGCGTCGCGGCGACCGTCGCCGACGGGCTCGCCACCACCGACCGCCTTCTCGCCGCGGCCGCCGCACAGGGCGCGCGAATTGTCGCCTTCCCCGAAGCGTACCTCCCCGGCCTCCGCGGCCTCGACTTCACCGTGCCGCCGTTCGACCGTGCCGACCAGGAGCACGTCGTCGCCGCCGCCTCCGACATGACGCGCCGCCACAACGTCGCCGCGGTACTCGGCCTGGAGTGGCACACCGATGCCGGGCGGCACATCGCCGCGGTCGTGATCGACGCGCAGGGGCATTTCCTCGGCGTGCAGACGAAGAACCAGCTCGACCCGACGGAGGAGCCGCACTACCTCCCCGGCCGCACCCGCCGGCTGTTCGAGGTGGACGGCCTGACGTTCGGCGTGGCGATCTGCCACGAGGGCTTCCGCTACCCCGAGACGGTGCGCTGGGCGGCGGCGCGCGGGGCGAAGGTCGTGTTCCACCCGCACTGCACGGGCAGCGACTTCACCGGCACCGTGCCGACGGCGTGGGGCGACCCGGCGGGGCCGTACTACGAGAAGGCGGTGATGTGCCGGGCCCTGGAGAACACGGTGTACGTGGCGAGCGCGAACTACGCCTTCCGCCACCCCGAGTCGGCGACGGCGCTGCTCGGCCCGCAGGGCGAACTCGTGGCGCACCTCCCCTACGGCGAGGAGGGCGTGCTGGTGTGCGACGTGGACCTGGACGCCGCGACGGGGACGCTGGCGAAGCGCTACGCCCCCGAGCGCTACGCCGACGGCGCGTGAGTCACCGCCAGTCCGGCGCGCCGAGCGCGATGGCGCCGGCGGCCCGGGCCGTGAGGATTGTCTGCGCGTTCTTCCCGTCCGGGTCGGCCACCACGAGGTGCGCCACCGCCTCCCCGCCGGCCCCGCGCCGCTCCCCGCGGGTGTACGCGATCCGCCTCCCGTCCGGCGCCCAGCAGACACCGCCGACCTGCGGGAACGGACTCTCCTCCACGGCCGTCTCGCGGCCGGTGTCGAAGTCCATCCGGTCGAGGCGGACGGCGTCGGCGTAGTTGATGCGGAACGCTCGCGTACCGTCGGGTGAAGGGGCTGCGAACCCGCCGAGGGAATCGCCGTCGGCCAGCCGCTTGACCTCGGTCCCGTCCGCGTTGATGAGGTGGTGCCCCCATACCAGTTTGCCACCGCCGGTGCTAATACTCATGGCGGCGAACCGCCCGTCGCTCACCCAGCGGGTGACGACGTGGTTGGCCGGCAGCGTCAGCGGCGTCCCCTTTCCGGTGCGGGCGTCGAGCCGCGTGTGCGTCGCCTGCAACCCCTCGCGGGTGACGGTGCTCGTCGCCGCGACCAGTTGCGATCCGTCGGGCGACCAGTGGAAGTAGCGGCACTCGACGCCGGTGTCGAGCGGCGGCGTGCGGGCGCCGATCGTGCGGACCAGCAGCCGGCCGCGCGGCCATACCCTGTCCGGCGTCGGCTCCCCGGGGCGGGCGAAGTGCGCCAGCCGGGTGCCGTCCGGCGACAGCTTCGCCTCGGTCGCGTAGCGCTCGGCAGTCGGCTGCTCGGCGACCACGACCTCGTTCTTCCCGTCCGGGTCGAGCAGCACGAACCGGCCCGCCTTCCACACGACGATTCGATTCGGCGCCTTGGCCTGCGGCACCGGCAGCTGGACGGCCGCGGCGCGGGGGGCCGGCGCGGCCGCGGGGGCGGGCTGAGCGGCGAACAGGCCAGCGGTCAGCGCCGCGACGGCGACCAGGGCGAGCGCGGCGGGCGCGAGTTTGCGGACGAGCATGCCGCGGCAGACTCCGTGCGACAGGGCCGCGACCGCGGCCGGGGTGTGGTCCAGCGCCGCCGTCACGGCGTGCGCCGCCAGCTCGGATGGCAGCGCGACACTGCCGAGCGCTGCGAGCCCACCGACGCCCAGGCCGCGCGCCGCCAGCCGGGCCGCCAGCCGCTTACGGGCGGCGGCGAGGCGGCTGTACACGGTGCCCACGGGAACCCCGAGCGCCGCCGCCACCGCCGTCTGCGGCTCATCGCGCAGGTCGCACCGCACCAGCAGCGTGCGGTCCCTCTCCGACAGCGCGGCCAGTTCGACGGCGAGCAGCTCGGCCAGGTCGGGGTCAGACGATTCGCCCTCGCACACGTCGCCGGGCAGTGGGTGTTCGCGGGCGGCGCGGCGGTCGGCGGTCTTGCGGGCGGCGCGGGCGATGCGGACCGCCACCCCGTACAGCCACCCGCCGACGGCCTCGGGCGGGGCCACCGCCGCGGCCCGCCGCGCGAGCACGACGAACACAGCCTGGAAGGCGTCTTCCGCGTCGTGGTGGCGACGGGTGACGCGGCGGCAGCCGGCGAACACCATCGGCCCGAACCGCGCCACCAGCTCAGCGAACGCGGCGGCGTCGCGGTCGGCGACGAACGCCGTTAGGGCGGCGCCGTCCGTGCGCGCATCGGGGGCGACGGTGCGTCGGGCGTGGGCGACGGCGGCGGACAGGCCGGCGGCCATGGGGACGATCTCCGGGGCTCTACACCTACTTGCGCGCCGGCGGGGCGATCCTTCGGCCGAGGGCGCGGAATATCGGACAGGGGGGAGGGGGCCGAGCAGCGCGTTCGGCCGGGGCGCAAACCCCGGAGGGGGTGCGCACCCCCACCTGGGCTTGCGCCCCGGCCTAACGCGCCAGCGCCCGGCGGATGGCGTCGGTCATGCGGGCCTCGCAGCCGCGGGCCACCCAGCACCAGTCACTCAGGTTGCCGTCGTTCTCCGCCCACGCCCGCTCGACCGGGATGTACCCCGGGCCGCACTCGCCATACCCCGCCACCACCACGAAGTCGGCCGGCCGCGCGCGCTGCGCCGCCAGCTGGAACTCGACGTAGCTCTCCGCCGGCAGAACCGTCAGCGCCGCGCCGCCGAAGTCGAGCACAGGTACGTCCACAGGGATGCCGGCGCGCACGCGGTTCGCCCAGCTCAGGCCCAGCGCCGCCAGGCACCGGCCGAACGGCCGCGCGTCGCTCGTCAGGCGCCGCGTCAGCGCCTCGATTGTAAACTCGTCCCCGCCGCGCGATTCGAGCGTTAGCGGCACGCTGCGGAACGTCGGCGTGGTCACCGGCGTCTTGCGCGTGTCGCGCCACGCGGCGGCCATCGCCCGGTACATTCGGTCGGCCAGCACCGGGCGGTTGCCGGGGTCGCCGTCGTTGAACTTCCCCGCCGTCACGTTCCCACTGCACCCCGAGGCGTACAGTTGCAGCGCCGCCGGCGTGTCGGCCTGGAGGCGCCGCCGCGCCAGGCCCACGAAGTCGGCGCTGACGCCGCCGCGGCCGTAGAAGCTCATCGGGTGGACCGCATACGCCGACAGCCCGGCGAGCGCCGTGTCGCCGTCCCAGAACGACAGCAGCTTCAGCTCGGGGTCGATCGTCCCCTCGCCAGCGGCACGGACCTTCGGGTCGCGCGTTGCGGACATGCGGTTGTAGCGCACGGCGCCGCCCTCATCGACATAGCGGCGGTTCGACGCGACCTGCTCGACGCGCGCCCGGCCCGTGCCCAGGTGCGTGACGCGCCGCGCCGTCTTGAGGCACGCCGCTGCGGCGTCGGCGACCGCGCTCGTAAGCCGCTCGAACACCGCGACGCTGCCGACGGAGGCGTTCGCCTTGTGCTTCTCCAGCAGCTCCTCGGCGGCGGTGTCGAAGATCGGGGCATCGTGCTGGTGCAGGGCGCAGAGCATCACGCGCACGGGGTCGGTGCCGACCGCGGCGGCGATCTTCTGGCGGAAGCGGTCGTAGGCGGTGTTGCGGACCTCGCACCAGTCCACGGCGAGGAACACGACCGGCCGCCCGGCCCCGCGGAGGACGAACCCCCGCGCTTCCAGCGGGTCAAGCACTTCCTTCACCGGCGCGACGCCGCCGCCCATACACGGGTGGCCGACGGGGATCGTGACCTCGGCGCTGAACGTGGATAGCGTCAGCGCCGGCGGTTCCTGTGCCGCCGCGAGCGGCGTGGCGACGAGGGCGACGAGGGCGGCGCGGCGGGTCGGCACGGCGGGCCTCTGGGGTCAGGGCTGGATCGGTAGTTTCAGGTCGAGCGAGCGGCCGGCGCGGACCACCCGCACCGCCACCGCGTCGCCGGGCTGCTTCCCGAGCAGCACGTGCGCGAACACGTCCGACTCGCGCAGTAGGTCCGTGCGGCCGTCGAACGACACGATCACGTCGTCCTTGCGGAAGCCGGCGTTCTTCGCCGCCGCGTGCGGGCCGAACTCGCCGACGTGCTTCGCCAGCAGCGCCATCCCCGTCGCCGGCACGCCCGCGGGCCGCTCGCCCGGCAGCGGCTCCAGCTTGATGCCGCCCGTGGCCATCCGCCGCAAGCCCCACGAACTCGCCCGCCACGACAGGTCGTCGGCGCGCCGCCAGCCCGCCGGCAGCTGCCACGTCAGGTTCGTCGTCGCGCCGCCGCGCCGCACCTCGGCGGTGATCGTGCCGCCCGTCGGCGGGGTGCGCTGCAGCACCCACTGCACGTCGGCGATCGACAGCATCCGCTGCCCGTTCATGGCGCGGATGCTGTCGCCGGCCTTGAACCCCGCGGCCTCGGCGGGCGAGCCGGTCACCACGTCCTTCACCGTCGCCGTCTCGCGCGGGTCGAGGATCAGGCCGAGCGCCTTCGGGTGCGGGTAGGGGAACAGCACGTCCTCGGGCAGCGGCCCCTGCTTCCACAGGTGGTCGCGCTGGGCGTCGCCCACCTGGTGGCAGTGGATGCAGCTCTGCACCACCTTCCCCTGATAATCCAGGCCCGCGCCGTACTTCGTCAGCGCCGGGAAGCGCTCCGGCACGGGGAACAGCGGGGCCGGCCCGCGCTTCGCCGCCAGCCCCGGCGGCACCGGCGACCCAGCCGGCCGCGCCGAGTACTCGCGGTGCAGTTCCAGCCCGCCCGCCAGCGCCTTCGCCAGCCCCAGCAGCGACACGTCGCCGATCCAGTTCGTGCGGTCCGAGCGCGTGCCGAACCGGCCGTAAATCGTGCCGTCGGCGTTGAGCAGGAACACGGCGAACGACTGGTCCGTGTCGTACTGGAACAGCGACAGGTCGAGCCCGTTCGCCGACACGATCCGCACGCGGACGTACTGCGCCAGCAGCGGCTTCAGCGCCTCGTCGGTGTCCACCAGTTCGTCGTCGAGCTTCACGCACTCCTCGCACGGGATGCAGCGGAACACGGCCACGATCGGCTTGCCGGTCGCCTCCGCCTCGGCGCGGGCCTTCGGCAGGTCGTTGTAGATCCAGTACCCGGCGGCCTCGACCTTGGCCTTGTCGTCGCGGACCTTCTTCTCGCGCGGGCTGACCTGGGCCGCGGCGGGGCCGGCGAGCGCGAGTGCGAGTGCGGACGCGAGCAGCAGGCGGGGCATGACGTGGGCTCCGGCGGGGAGGAAGGGACGGGCCGCGCTCGATGCGTCTACGGCTCACCCCCGGGGGGTCAGTAGAAGCAATGAGTCGGCTGGACGCAAGCCTTTTGGAGCGGTGCCGCGCCGCCCGCCGGCCCCCAACACCCTTGTAATCGCGGCCGGAATGGGGGAGGATGGACCGATCGTTCCCCCCAGCTTCGGAGTGCCCGGCCGGTGGCCCAACTCCCGTCCCCCGAGGAGCCCTTCGGGGAGGTCAACGTCTACCCCCAGCCGGACGGCTCGGTCCGCGTCGTCGCCACCATCTTGATGGAGCCCGACATCGAAGGCGCCCGCGCCGGCCTCGCCCTCGACGGGTCGGCGTCG
The DNA here is from genome assembly GCA_046350095.1 of Gemmataceae bacterium. GTDB lineage: Bacteria > Planctomycetota > Planctomycetia > Gemmatales > Gemmataceae > Urbifossiella. Next base: position 1,185,570 of record JAXMBA010000002.1, on the reverse strand, counting down.
ATGCAGAAGATGTACGGGGCCAAGGGGCCGGTCAGCCCGCTGTTCCGGGCCGCCGCCGGCGGCGTCAACTTCGTCGAGCCGGTCGCCCGCAAGATGGCCGAGTACCTCGCCCGGTTCGCGTCCGACGGGCAGGTTCACCTCGCGTACTGGGCGTGCAGCCCGGACGGGTCCAAGGTCGAGCCGATCGGCCCCGTCACCGAGGCCGCCGCCGCCACGCTCAAGGTCGGCGGGCCGAAACAGTGGGGCCGGCAGACGCAGCTCCTGCCGCCGGTCCGGCACTTCGTCGAGGGCGTGTTCGCCGGCGCCCGGTGGGCCGTCGCCGTGTTCGTCACCGACGGCGTGATCGAAGACCTGGAGGCGGTGAAGGACTACTGCCGGGCGTTCGCCCGCCGGGTCGCGCGCGGCGAGCAGGGGTTCGTGAAGCTGGTGCTGCTGGGCGTCGGCGAGGAGGTGGACGAGGGGCAGATGGAGGAGCTGGACGACATGTTCGAGGAGTCGGAGCTGCGCGACCCGGCCGGCAACCCGATCGACCTGTGGGACCACAAGCTGGCCAGCGAGATGAAGTCGCTGCACGAGATCTTCGCCGAGGTGGTGTCGGACAACGTCGTGGTCGCCGACTGGGGCACGGTGCTGGTCGGCGGCCGCGCGGTCCACTCCTACGCGGACGGCCTGCCGGCCCGGCTGCGGTTCACCCTCCCGGCGGGGAGCACCGCGTTCACGCTCGACTTCCCCGGCGGCCGCGTGACCCAGGACTTGCGCGACGGGCTGGCGCGGTAAGCGGGCGTGAGGCTGTCGGGGTTCGAGCAGGAACGAAGTCGACACACCCCGCGGACCGTTGCTCCACCGAGCAACGGCCCGCGGGGTGTGTCTGTTACCGAGGGCCGGAACAGGCCGCGGGGCTCACCAGCGGCGCGGCGTCATCTTCGCCAGGCCGGCGCGGGCGGCGTCGCGCTCCTCGCCGGCGGCGCCCTCCGCGAGCCGGTTCAGGTGGCTCACGAAGTCCGGGTGGTAGTACCCGAGCCGCACCAGGTGATCGACGCACGCCGCCCGCACAGTCGCGGCCGGGTCACCCTGCGCCGCGGCGAACAGCATCGCCTTCACCTGGTCGGTCGAGCCGTGCCGGCCGTCGGCCAGCCCCTTCGCCGCGAGCAGCCGGTCGCGCACCGCCGTGCCGCCGTCGCGGAGCGTGCCGGCGAACGGCCGCACGTCGTCGGCCATCGCCACCTCCGGCGGCACGTACCCGACCGGCAGCACGACGTGGACCGACTCGCCCGGCCGGGCCGACTGCGGGACGCCGGGGATCGTCGGTAGCGGCACCACCGGGGGCAGCGGCTGCGGCACCGGCACGGCCACCGGCGGCGCCGACTGCACCGGCGCGGGCCGCGTCGCCGGCAGCGGCATCGGCACCGGGATCGACGGCGTCGGCAGCGGCGCCGCGGTCTTCAGCGGCGGGGCGGCCGCCGGGCGGGCCGGCGCCGCCACCTTCGGCTCGCCGGCGGTGGGGGCGGCCTTCACGGCCGGGGCGGCGGCCGTCGGCGTGGTGACGGCCGGGCCGGGCATCGCCGCCGGCACCGGGGCCGACTTCTTGCCGAAGATGCGGTTCAGCAGCCCGGGCTTGGCCTTCGGCTCGCCGGCTTCGGCGACCTGCGGCGCGGCCGAGGCGGCCGCCGCGGGGGTGGGCGCCGGCGTGTCGCGGCCGAGCAGCTTGCCGTTGAACAGCCGCCGCTCGCGCTCCGCCGCCGTCTCCGGCATCGGCGCCGTCGGCGCGCCCATGGGATCCTCGGCGCGGACCTTGGCCTTCGGCAGCGCCGGCGGCGTGACGGGCGCGGCGGCGGCCGTCGCCTTCGCCGGCGTCGCGGCCTTGACCGGCGCGGCAGCCTTGGCGGCGGCCGCGGGCGCGTCGGCGGACGCCCCCTCGACCCACGTCGTCACCTCGCCCGAGGCGTCCTTGCCGGTCACCTCGACCGAGCCGTCGGCCTTCTTGTTCACCTTGGTGACGGTGACCTTGCGGTCCTTGGTCCCTTCCTTGAAGGTGACCACGTCGCCGGGCTCGGTGGCGAACGCCCCGCCGGCGACGGCGCCCGCGGCCACCACTCCCCACAACCCGCGCTTGCCGATCCACCGCGTCATGGCTGGCCTCCGTGACGGCCGAATGCGGGGGTCGTCCTTGACCCCGACCGACGTCCGTGTCTGCTGGGGGTATCGGACGGACGGGGCACGCCGGTTGAGCCGGCGCCGCGGGGGAACGGGGCGGGGCGCGGAAGCTAGGGAATCTGCGCGGGGCGACAGTTCTGTCGAGATTATTGTTTCGGCCGCGCCCCTGTGCGGGTCGCGGAAACATGTCACGAAGTCTGATTGACGAGCGTGACAGCAACAAAAGAGGCGGAGAGCGTTACGGCGTAACGGGTTGCGTATCCCAGCGAGCCGGGGGCGTCAGCCCCCGGATTCTCTCCACTCGCGGCGAAAGAATCGGGGGGCTGACGCCCCCCGCTCGCCGGGTGGTTCCACTCATACCTTCCTGATCGCGATGGTCAGGCTTTGCCCGTCCACCTTGCGCGGCTCCGCCGGCGTGAACGCGCCGGCCGGCGGCGCGTCGGCCCACGCCGTCGCCTGCACCTCGCCGGCGATCGTGTCGCGGTGCGCGGCGATGGCGGCGCCAAGCGCGTCGGCGGCGCCGAGGAACAGCTCGATCTTGTCGGCCACGTCGAGGCCGGCGTCCTTGCGGGCGTCCTGCACGAGCCGCACCACGTCGCGCGCCAGCCCCTCGGCCTTCAGCTCGGGCGTCAGCCGCGCGTCGATCATCACCTGCATGGTCCGGTCGACTTTGCCGAACCAACCTACCGGGTCGACGTGACTTTTGATCGTGTCGGCTTCATCCACTCGGATCACGCCGCTAGGGCATTGGAGATCGACGTGCCCTCCACCGATGAAGGGAAAGATCTCGTCCCAATCGGACAACTGCCCAGTAGAAGGCTGACTTTCCCACCATTTCGCCAGCGTCTCTTGCACTTCCTTCAGACGAGGTCCAAACTTAGACCCGGCGACCTTCATGTTGAGCTTGAGTGACTCCTTAAGCATCCGTTCGGGGCCAGCGTGAAGTGCAACACGCTTCACGTTCAGTTCGTCGGTGATGAGGCCCGGGAAGCGCTCCACGGCGCGGCGGTCGGCGTCGGAGCCCGGCGACACCCGCAGTTCGGCGAGCGGCTGGCGGACCTTCTGCTTGGCGGCGTTCCGCGCCGCGCCGCCGAGCGACACGATCCGCAGCACCGCGTCCATGTCCTGCGACAACGTGGTGTCAATCAGCGCGTCGTCGGCCGCGGGGTAATCGCTCAGGTGAACGCTCGCCGCGTCGCCCGCCAGGTTCCGCCACATCACCTCGGTGACGAACGGCACTACCGGGGCGCACAGCCGGCACACGTCCTTCAGCACCGTGTGGAGCGTCTGGTACGCCGCGAGCTTGTCGCGCCGGCCGGCGTCGTCGAGGGTCGCGTCGTTGCTCCAGAAGCGGTCGCGGGTACGGCGGATGTACCAGTTGCTCAGCTTCGCGTCGATGAACTCCTCGGCGGCGAGGCAGAACGCCATCACGTCGAACCGCTCGAACGCGGCGCGGGCGGTGCGCGTCAAGAGTTGCAGGTCGCTCAGAATCCAGCGGTCGATGTCGGGCCGCTCGCTCACCGGCACCGCGGGGGCGGCGGGGTCGAAGCCGTCGAGGGCGGCGTAGTTGGCGAAGAAGGCGTAGCAGTTCCACAGCTTCAGCACGAACTTCGCCCGCACCTCGTCCGCCGGCTCCGGGCCGAAGTTCAGGTTCGACGCGGGGTTCTGCCGGCAGTAGAGCCAGCGCATCACGTCGGCGCCGATCGGCTTGTACCGGGCGTAGACCCGCTTCACCGGCTTGCCGGCCTTGTCCGTGGTTGCAACCTCGCGGTGCTCGACCGACCCCCGCGGCAACTCCTTCTTCAAAACCTCCTCGGCGTCGCGCTTCAGGTCGGCGTCGAAGAACAGCTCGTACCCCCTGTTGTCCTCCTCGCCCGCCGCCGTGATGAACTCGATCGCGTTCCCGTCGCTCTTGTGCATCTCGTGGCCGAACTGGTCGCGCACCAGCCCGTGGCCGAGTAGCGTCTTGAACGGCGCCTCCTGCCCGTCGCTCATCATCGTGGACATCGCCAGGAGCGCGTAGAACCAGTTGCGGAACTGGCCGGGGAAGCTCTCGGTGATGAAGTCGGCCGGGCGCCAGTCGGCCGGCAGCGTGCTGTACGCCACGATGCCGGCGTCGAGCCACGGGTTCCCCACGTCCGGGATGCGGCTCATCCGCTGGCCCGGGTTCTTCCGGCTCTCGATCTTCACCTTGTCCACCCACGGCCGGTGCGGCGTGTGCCCGTCGAACTCCGCCCACCCCTCGACCGCCCGCGCCTTCAACTCCTCGCGGCTGCCGATCACCTCGAAGTCGGTCGGGTCCGCGTCGTTGACCCAGATCGGCAGCGAGAGCCCCCAGAAGCGCTTCTTCGAGATCATCCAGTCGCCCATGTTCCGAAGCCAGTCGCGCTCGCGGGCGCGGCCGTTGATGCTCTCCGGCAGGAACGTCACGCGGTCAACGACCTTCATGATCTCGCCGCGGTACCCCTCCTCGGTCTGCTTCGGGCCCATGCCGATGAACCACTCGTCGACGAGGCGGTACAGCAGCTCCGTCTTGCAGCGCCAGCAGTGCGGGTAGCGGTGGACGTAGCGCTCGGTGGCGAACAGCCGGTCCTTCGCCTTCAGCTGCTCGAACACGGCGTCGGCGGTGGCGGGGTCGGCGGCGTTCTTTCCCGTCAGCGCGCCGAAGCCCTCGACGAACACGCCGTCGTCGCCGATCGGGGCGACGGGGGGAAGCCCGTTGTCCTTGCCCCACTGGAAGTCGATCTGCCCGCAGCCGGGCGCCGTGTGGACGATGCCGGTGCCCTCGGTGTCGGTCACGTCGCCGCCGCCGCTGACCACGCGGTGACACTGCATCGCGGGAAGCGGCGGACACCAGCCGCGTTGCTCCACGATCTTCGCCACGTCGGCGGGGAAGCCGAACGGGTGCTGCTGCGCCGGCAGGTCGTCGAACGGGCCGTCGTACTCCAGCCCGACCAGCTCGGCGCCCTTCACCTCGCCCACGACCTCATAGCCGTCCTTGCCGGCCTTCGCCTTGAAGTGCTGCTCGATGCTGTTGAGGTGCGGCACGCCGTCGAGCCACGGCCGCTTCCCCTTCTTGCCCGCGGCCTCCTCGCCGTCCTCGTCCGCGCCGCCGGCCATGCGGTCGAGCTTGAAGGCGCCCTTCGAGACGTAGTAGACCTCGCCCTTCAGCTTCACCTTCAGGTACACCAGCTCCGGGTTCACCGCGGCGCCGACGTTGCTCGTCAGCGTCCACGGCGTCGTCGTCCACACCAGCAGGTTCTCGCCGGGGCGCCCCTTGATGGGCAATTTCACGAACGCGCTGCGGTGCTCGACGAGCTTGTAGCCCTCCTTCATCTCCTGCTCGGAGATGCCGACGCCGCACCGGCCGCACCACGGCATCACGTCGTAGCCGCGGTAGACGAGCTGCTTCGCGTGGCACTTCTTCAGGAACGCCCAGATCGTGTAGTTGTTCCGCTCGGCCATCGTGAAGTACGACTTCCGCTCGTCCGGTTTCTTCGCCCAGTCGGCGTCGGTGCGGTCCCAGTCCATCCAGTAGCCGAGGCGGATGCTCTGCTCGGTCTGGACGCGGGCGAACTTGTTCACCCGCGCCTTGCAGGCGTTCACGAACGTGTCGATGCTCGCGTCCACGTCGCCGGGGACGAGGTTCTCGATGTCGCGCTTGCTGCGCAGCTTCAGCTCCTTCTCGACCTCGACCTCCACCCACAGCCCCTGGCAGTCGAAGCCGTTCTGGTAGCGGAGATCGTGGCCGGTCATGGCGAAGTAGCGGTTGTAGGCGTCCTTGTAGGTGCGCCCCCAGGCGTGGTGGACGCCCATCGGGTTGTTCGCGGTGATGGGGCCGTCGAGGAAGCTCCACTTCGGCTTGCCGCGGTTCTGCGCGCGGCGCTGCTCGAAGATGCGGTGTTCGTCCCAGAACTTCAGGATGTCGCGCTCGAGGGCGGGGAAATCGACGTTCTGGGTCTCGACGCGGGAGAACGGACTCGCGGGCACGGACGGCTCCTCGGCGCGGGCGGGTGAGGTAGTTTACGGACGGCGCCGCTGCTCGCGGCGGTGCAGGGCGCCCGGCGCGTGTCACCCCAACGGACACCGCCCAGGCCGCCCGGGGTTTCCACCCCGGGCTAGCGAAAACGCCCTCCGGGCTAAAACCGGGCGTCCGGCTCGGGGCTTCAGCCCGGAGGGCGCCTTTGGTAGCCCGGGGTGGGAACCCCGGGCGGCGATAACCCGCCGGCCACGTCCGCGGTGTCGCTTTGCCCTCCCCGCCCGGGTATGCTGACGGCGCCGCACCCCCGGAGGCGCCCCATGCAGCTCGGGTTCGTGTCCGCCGTCCTCCACGACCTGCCGCTCGAAGAAGTCCTCGCGTTCGCCGCCGACGAGGGCTTCCCGGTCGTCGAACTCATGTGCTGGCCGCCCGGCAAGGCCGACCGCCGGTACGCCGGCGTCACCCACCTCGACGTGTCCGACTTCACCCCCGCCCGCGCCGCCGAGGCCCGCGAGCTGCTCCGCATCCACGGGGTGAAGGTGTCGGGCCTCGGCTACTACCCCAACCCGCTCGACCCCGACCCCGAGCACCGCAAGCTCGTGGCCGACCACCTCCGCAAGCTCATCCACGCCGCCCCGCTCATCGGCGTGAACGTGGTGAACACGTTCATCGGCCGCGACCCCGGCAAGTCGATGAGCAAGAGCCTCGCCGAGGTCGCCGACGTGTGGGCGCCGCTGGTGAGGGAAGCGAAGGCGGCGGGCGTGCGGCTCGGCATCGAGCACTGCCCGATGCTGTTCACCGAGGACGAGTGGCCGGGCGGCAAGAACCTCGCCACGACGCCGGCCGTGTGGCGCGAGCTGTTCCGCACGTTCGACGCGATTTCGCCCGGCACGGTGGGGCTGAACTTCGACCCGTCGCACCTGGTGTGGCAGTTCGTGGACTGCGGCCGGGCCGTGCGCGAGTTCGGCCGGCACCTCGTGCACGTGCACGCCAAGGACGAGCGGATCGACCGCGAGCGGCTGTACGAGGTGGGGGCGCTCGGCCTCGGCTGGCACGTGCCGAAGCTGCCGGGCCTCGGCGACGTGAACTGGGGCGAGTTCTTCGCCGCGCTGACGGACGCCGGCTACGCCGGCCCGGTGTGCGTGGAGGTGGAGGACCGGGCGTACGAGGGCTCGCTCGCCGACCGCCAGCGGGCGCTGCGGCAGAGCCGGAACTTCCTCGGGCGGTACTTCGGGTGAGGGTGCCGATCCGTCTTGGTTTTTCACCCCGAAGGGGTGAAAACCAGACCATAGGAACCTGCCTGCTAGCCTTCACTCGCCCCGAGTTCGTCCAGCACTCGGTCGATCTCCGGGTGCAACCTCCGGAGATCGGTGCCGTCCATGTCGCACCTCTGAAAGAGGTCGATCAACTCGCGGACGAACTCGCTACGAAATTGGTCTTCCGGGACATGCTGCTGGATGAGCGGCCACATCTCACGGAAGAGTCGTGCACCGGCTCGCCAACTCATGTCCAGGTCTTCGACGGGTCACCGGCTTCGGCGAACCTCCCGCTCACGGCCCCGGCCGGTGCCGCGGCAACTCGCCCTTGAAGTCGCCCAGGCTGTTCCAGCGCAGCCGCCGCCCCAAATCGACCTCGGCGACGGCCACCGAGCCCCAGTCGCGGGCCTGCGCCAGCGGCCGGCCGTCGTGGTCGTACACCGCCGAAATCATCCAGTTCCGCGACACGTCCTCGTAGGTGCTGCTGACCACGTACACGTGGTTCTCGCACGCCCGCGCCGCGGCCAGGTCCGGGTTGCAGCCCCACACCGGCCACGCGATCACCTCCGCCCCGCGGTTGCTCAGCTCCCGCGCCACCTCCGGGAAGAAGCCGTCGTAGCAGACCATCAGCCCCACCTTGCCGAACCGCGTGTCGAACACCGGGTACTCGCTGCCGGGGGCGATCCCCGCCTCGACCTCGCCGCGCGGCAGGCACACCTTGCGGTACTTGCCCACCACCGCGCCGTCCGGGCCGATCAGCACGCACACGTTGTACACGAGGTGCCGGTCGCGCTCGACGAGGCCCACGGCGATGTACAGGCCGTGCGCCTTCGCCAGCTCGCCGAACCGCTTCGTGCTCGGCCCCGGGATCGGCTCCGCCAGGTCGGCGAACGTCTTGCCGACGCCGACGTACGTGATCGTCTCGCCGAGCACCACGAGGTCGGCCTTCTTCTTCGCGGCCTCGGCGATCAGCGGCGCGTACTCGTCGCAGTTCTGCCGGGCGGACTTGCCCGTGGGCTTGTAGTGGACGGTGGCCAGCCGGACCGTCCGCGGCGCCGGCGCCGGCACTTCGGCGAACGACACGTCGGCCCACTCCACGCGGCCGCCCGGCGCCCACTGCAGGCCGAGCTCCACGACGGCGCGGCTGGCCTTCGCCGGCGCCTGGTAGGTGTCGGACACCTCGGTCCAGCCGTCGGGGCGCGTCGGCTTGTCGGTCGGGTGCTCGGCCTCGGCGCGGCCGGTGAAGCCGACGAGGTAGCCCTTCGGGGCGGGCTCGCTCATCGGCACGCCGCGGCCGGCGGCGTCCTGCCACAGCACGCGGGCCACGACGCTGCGCCGCGGCACCTCCACGCTCGTCGCCTTCCGCACGGCGTGGAAGCGGTAGTGCTTGCCGCCCTCGACGGGGAACGCCTTCTGCACCCAGCCGTGCAGGCCGTCGCGGCGGTCGTGGGTGATGACGAAGCTGCCGTCCGCCTTCGGCCCGCCGGCGGGGTCGTAGGAGAAGGCGGGGCGGATCTCGTCGCGCGGGGCGTGGGTGGTCCACCCGGCGGGGAAGACGGCCGGCCCGGCGGGCGCGGCGGCGGCGAGCAGCGCGAGGACGAGGGCGGCGCGGGACATGGTCGCTCCTGTTCGGGCGGCGTGGATCATACCGCGGGAATGACCAATTACCAATGACCCCCCAATGACCAAGGGCGGAACCGCGGGTTTCCCTTGGTCATTGGGGGGTCATTGGTAATTGGTCATTCCCTGCCCCCGGGCGGGCGTGTAGGCTAGAAAATACTCGCCTCCAGTCGTCGTGCCGGGTGCCGCATGCCGCTCCTCGAAGTCGCCTGCCCGGGGTGTCAGGCCGTCCTCAAGACGCCCGACACCGCGGCCGGCAAGAAGGCCCGCTGCAAGCGCTGCAACACCTCGTTCCGCATCCCCGGCGCGCCCGCCGCCGACAGCGTCGGCGACAGCCAGCAGCTCAGCGCCGTCGTCCCCGCGCCCGTTCTGAAGCCGCCCCCGCCGCCCGACGACGACATCCCCTCCGCCACCGCCGTGGACGACGACGAGCCGTTCCCCGCGTCGGTCGCCGACGACGAGCCGCTCCCCGCCGCGGTGGCCGACGAGCCGCCCGCCGACCCGTTCGCGTTCTCGGCGGCGCCGGCGAAGAAGGACAAGACGCCCCGCGCCGAGGAACCCCCGACCGCCGACGCCGGCGACCCGTTCTCGTTCAGCCCCGCCGCCGCGCCGAAGGCCGCCCGCAAGCCGCGCGACGCGGACGACGAGGACGACGCCCCCGCGCCGCGGAAGAAGCCGGCGGCGAAGGGCGGCGGCGGGCTGATCAAGGTCGCCGTCGCGGCGGCGGTGTTCGCGCTCGTCGCCGGCGGCGTCGTGGCCGGCGTGCTGGTGTACCTCGCCAACAGCAAGCCCGGCGAGGTGGCGAAGGGCGACGGGAAAGACACGAAGAAGCTCGACCCGCCGGCGAACGAGCCGGCGCCGCCGCCGGAGAAGGAGGAGCCGCCGGCCAAGGCCAAGGAGACGAAGGGCTCGAAGGGGACCACGACGCCGGCTGTCGGCAAGGGGACGAAGGGCTCGAAGGGGAGCGGCGCGATGCTGGCGCTGCCGGCGGGGAAGCCGCTGACGTTCCCGCCGCGGCCGGCGGCACCGAAGGACCCGGCCGCGCCGGCGTCCAACCCGGTGCCGCTGGCCGTGCCGTTCGCCGAGGTGCGCCGCTTCTTCCCGCCCGGCGTCCGCGACGCCGAGATCGGCGTGGTGTGGCGGTCCGCGGCCGGGTTCCAGGGGGCCGGCGAGAAGCTCACGCTAACGCTGTTCAGCGCCGACAGCGGCCGCGAGACGGCGAAGGTGGAGGCCGACGGCGACGGCGCCGCCGACCCGGCCTGCGACCTGTCCGCCGACGCCGGCACGTTCGCCGTCGGCAACCGCACCACCGGCCGCGTCACCGTGTGGGACGTGAAGAAGAAGGCCAAGAAGCTCGACGCCTTCGACCCGTTCGCGGCCAAGCCGGAGCACAAGGCGGCGAAGCTGGCGGCGGTGTACCTCACGCAACCGCCGGACAAGCTGGTCACGGTCACGAGCGCCGGCGTGGTGACCGTGTGGGACGTGGCGACGAAGGCGGAGGTGGGCGAGTTCGTGCCGCCGCGGGCGGCGCCGGGGAAGGTGGTGGCCGGCCGCGGCACGGCGGTGATGACGAACCGGCAGGGCGTGGTGGTGGCCGTCGGCGGCGCGGTGTACACGGTGAGCGCGGGCGGCGCCGGCGGCGCGGTCGCGGAGCTGGGCGGCGACGTGGGCCGGTCGCTGGCGCTGTCGGTGTCGCCGGCCGGGCGCGTGGTGTACGCCTTCGAGACGGACGCCGACGGCAAGAAGGAGAAGGCCGTGGCCCACATGTCGGAGGGGAAGACGGGGCCGATCCTGCGCTGGCCGGCGGACGCGCCGGAGCCGACGGCGGCGTGGTGGGCGGGCGACCGGGTGGCGGCGGTGTCGGCGGGGCCGGGCACGGCGGTGGTGATCGACGCCGACGAGGGCTTCCGGGTGCAGGGCGTGGTGCGCGCCGCGGAGGACAAGATGGCGTCGGCGCTGACGGAGAGCCTGTGGGGGCTGATCCCGATGGCCGGCGACGCGAAGCGGTGCGCGGCGGTGGAGATGGGCCTGCCGCTGCCCGGCGGCGGCGACCTGATCGGCCCGGCGTCGGCCCGGCCGATCGGCTCGCTGGTGCTCGACCTGCGCGGGCTGTCGCAGTAGGGGCGGAGGGCGTCGTGAGGAGTGACCCGGACCCGGTCGTCGAGTGACCGAAGCGGATGGCTGAAACAGCTTTCGGCGAAGAGGGGCGGTATCGGATGAAGCACGACGTTCTCGGTGAAGTCGAGCTATCGGACGGCCACCCATTCGACGCGACCGTGGTGGTTCGATACGACTCGCGTGAAATCCGCTTCGGGCTCATCCGCGACGACCAACCCCTTGAGACCACGCTCGCCCTCGCCGCAACCGTCGTCCGCCGACTTGGGGAGTTGGACCGACAGGCCAAGAGCATCGCCGCAGCAGACCTGTGCGCCGCTTACAACGACGGGTGGAACAAGTACGACGAAGGGCAGGATGACGGGTCGTTCAAAACGGTTACCAACCCGCAACTGTCGGCGGCCGAGTTCGAAGCGAAGTTGTCGCTGTGGGCGGTGAACGTAACCGGCGCGGGGATGCTCAACTTCCACTACGACGACGAGCGGATGTTCTGGGGTCACGCCGTCATCGTGACCTCGATGAACGGTGTCGATCTCCGCGAGGCCCACGCGGAGATGTTCGGGTAGCGGGGGCACAGAAATGCCGAACCCGGCGCTACACCTGGCGGAGGGCTTTGGGGTGGACGAGCCGGCGGGGCAGATCAGCTGGGCCGACTTCGTGCGGGTGGACCTGCGGGTGGGCACCGTCACCGCCGTCGAGGAGTTCCCGGAGGCCCGCCGACCGGCGTACAAGCTGTGGATCGACTTCGGCCCCGAGATCGGCGTCCGCAAGTCGTCCGCCCAGATCACCGTACGCTACAGCCGCGACGAGCTACTCGGCCGGCAGGTCGTGGCGGTGGTCAACTTCCCCCGCAAGCAGGTCGGGCCGTTCATGTCCGAGGTGCTGGTCACCGGCTTCCCCGACGCGGACGGCGCGATCGTGCTCGCCCAACCCGAGCGGCCGGTGCCCGACGGCGCGCGGCTGGCGTAGCGACGGCACCACGCCTCACGGCCGGCGCTGCCACGTCTCGATCATCCCTTTGGCGTTCACGAACCGGAAGATCTTCCCGTCGGCGTTGATCTCGCCCTTGGCCTTCAGCACCGGCGACCCCTTGATCGGGAACGCCCCGCCGAACGCGACCGCCCGCCCGGTCTGGGCCCACTTCCCGTTGAAGCCGCCCTCGCCGCTCACCTTCCCGTCGTCGTGGAACGTGACGAGTTGCTTCCCGCCGCCGAACTTCACAGTCTCCCACGTGCCGACGATCGACAGGTTCGGCGGCTCGGCGGCGGCCGGCTCGGGTGCGCCCCCCTCCTTCTTCGCCGTCACGTCCGGGGCCGCCGCCGGGTCGGTCCCGCGGCCGAAGACCAGCACCAGCGCCACGGCCAGGAGCACCGCCACGGCGACGCCGGCGATCACGACCCGGCGCGACCCCGGCCCGCGCGACGGGTCGCGCCACTCGACCGTTTCCGCCGGGGGCTCGGGCGGCGGCAGTTCTGCCGTCTCGTCGAGCCGGGCCGCGACCCGCCGCATCTCGGCGAGCGCGGCCGCGGCGCTGGCGGGCCGGTCGGCGGGCTCCTTCGCCAGCAGCGACTCGATCAGTGCCTCCAGCGCCGGCGGCACGTCGGGGTTCACCGCCCGCGGCGGGACCGGCTCCTCGGACGCCACCGCCACGATCACCGCGTACGCCGAGTCGCCCTGGAACGGGACCCGGCCGGTGGCCATGCGGTACAGCACGCAGCCGAGGCTGAACAGGTCGCAGCGGTGGTCGAGCGGCTGCCCGCGGGCCTGCTCCGGCGCCATGTACGCCGGCGTACCGAGGATGTCGCCGGTACTCGTGAGGCCGGGGTCGCCGCCGCCGGCGCCGCGGGCCAGGCCGAAGTCGAGCAGCTTCACGCGCCCCTTCGGCGCCTCCAGCCAGATGTTCGCGGGCTTGATGTCGCGGTGGACGAGCCCCGCGGCGTGGGCCGCGGCCAGCCCCTCGGCGATCTGCCGGCCGATGGTCAGCACCTGCTGCGGGGTGGCGCGGCGGTCGGGGCGGAGCCACTCGTCGAGTGACTTCCCGGCGAGGAGCTCCATCGTCAGGAACGGGACGCCGTTCTCCTCGCCGGCCTGGTACACGGTGACGACGTGGTCGTGCTTCAGCGCCGCGACGGCGCGCGCCTCGCGAAGGAATCGCGCCCGCGCCGCGTCCCCGGCGACGTGTGGGAGCATCACCTTGAGCGCGACGCGGCGTTTGAGGAGCGTGTCTTCGGCGAGGAACACGGCCCCCATGCCGCCGCGGCCGAGTTCCTTGAGGACGCGGTACGGCCCGAGCCGGCCGACCTCGTCGGCCTCGACCGGCGGCGACAGGAACGTGGCGGTGGCGTCTTGGGGCGGGTGCGGTTGCCCGCTCGGCTGGGTTTGCATCGGCGGCCCATCGGGTGCGGCGGTCGCGGTGATTGTACCGGGCCGCGCCGCCGGCTACGATGCCCCAACCTTCCGGGGAATCGCCGTGCTCCTCGCCACCGTCCTCGCCGCGTCGCTGATGCCGGCACAACCGCCCGCGGCCCGCCCGAACGTCGTCGTCGTGCTCGCCGACGACACGGGCGTCTCCGACCGCGGCTGCTACGGCGGCGAGATCGCCACCCCCAACCTCGACGCCCTCGCGGCGAACGGCCTGTGGCGCATCGCCGCCCGCGGCGGGGCGCTTACCGCGCCTCCAGCGGGATGCTCTCCGAGTGGCTGTTGAACTCCGGCGCGTACAGGCACTGGATCGCCGCGAACCCGGTCGTGTACGCCCCGCGGTGCTGCACCCGCAGCGGGTACTCGAACACGTAGTTCCCCTTCGGCAGGTAGTCCACGAAGAAGTGCGACGCCGTGTCCTTCGTGCTCTCGTAGTACGCCAGGCCGTCCTGGAAGCGGTACCGCGACAGCACGTTCACCGGCTCCGTGCCGCTGCCGCGGTGGTCCTTCAGGTGGACGTACTCCATGTCCCGGTCCGTCCGCAGCACCAGCCGCACCAGCAGCTCGTCGCCCACGCCCAGCGGCGCCCTGGCGAACGGGTCCAGCTTCGGCCCCTGCTTCGTGTACTGCTTCAGGAACAGCCGCTTCTCCAGCTTCAGCGGCCCCTCGTTGGACACCGTCACCTTGTCCAGGTCTTCCAGGTACGACCAGTGGGCGCTGCCCCAGCTCACGCCCGCGTCCGTCTTCTTCAGCGAAATCGCCGACATCGACGGCTGCACCTCGGCCCGCAGGAACTTCTCCTCGTAGAAGCCGGTGCCGGCCTCCACGTTCCGCGGCTCGATCTTGCGGTTGCCCACCGTTACCTCCACGAGCGCGTCCGACTTCAGGAGGTTCTCGCCGCGGAGGAGCAGCGCGTAGACCGCGTCGGCGGTGGCCTTCGTGGTCTTCCAGTCCTGCGTCTGCTTCTGCTTGATGAGCCACACCTTGCAGTCCTCGACGGCCTGCTGGTCGTTCATCACCTCGTCGAACGCCTCGATCATCATCGCCTGCGTCTCGATCGGGGCGCGGAACCAGAACTGCTGTAGCTCCAGGTCGCGCCAGAACATCCCCATCTCCTCGTTGGAGACGGAGCGCTCCTTGATCGACGCCATGATGCCGCGCGCCGCCGCCACGTCGTTGACGCGCTTCAGCGCCACCGCGATGTGGGCCTGGCTCTGGCGGTGGCCGAGTTGCAGCCAGTACTGCTTCGCCTGGCCGACCCAGTAGTCCCACGCGGCGCGGTGCTCGTTGGCCACCGGCCGGTCGGCGAGGAAGAAGCTGCGGCCGTACAGGTACAGCGCCACCGTCGTGCTCAGGTGGTTGTCCTTCGGGTTGCCGTGGCGGAGGATGTCGCGGTAGTGGCGGTGCATCCACGCGTCGAGCCCGGTCACGGCCTTCACCGCGGGGGCCACGTCCTGCTTCACGCCGAGGTGGCGCATCCGGCCGTAGCCCGTCGTGATGTACAGCGTCATGTACTCGTTCGGCCGGCCGCCGGGGAACCACGGCCACATGCCGTCGGGGTACTGCATCTCGGCCATGCGGCGGTTCAGCCGCGCGGTCTCGGCGTCGAGGCGGTTGGCGTCGAACAGGATGCCGACGTTCTGCCGCGCCTGCCCCTCCTTCACCGCCTGCCGCACCCACGGCGTCTCCTCAAGGAGCACGCTCTTCAGGTCGGCGTTCTTCTCCAGCGGGCTTTGCAGCGACGGGGTCCCCTTCCACAGGTCGAACACGCGGCGGATCTTCGGGTCGCTGTTGGCGATGTGCCGGGCGAGGCCGTTGGCGTAGAGGCGGTTGAACGTCTGCTCGCTGCACTCGTGCGGGTACTCCATCAGGTACGGCAGCGCCATCACCGCGTACCACGCCGGCTGGCTCACCATCTGGATGGTGAACGACTGGTGGCGGATGCTGTTCGAGCCGGCGCTGTTCCGCAGCCGGGCGAAGTCGAAGTCCTTCTGCCCGGCGCCGCGGATGGGGAGCGGCAGCGACTCCTGCACCAGCACTCGCTTCGACAGCACGGGAACGACGCCTTCTTCGCCGTCCGAGTGGCGGTCGCTGGCGGCGACGGCCTTGAACGTCAGCGGCCCAACGCCCTCCGGCACGGTGAGCTTCCAGCTGAACGTCTTCGACTCGCCGGCCGGCAGGTCGAACGCCTGCTCGGCGTTGGCGATGCCCAGCTCCGCGTCCTGGGCGCGGTCGGTGCGCGCGTCGCGGACGGCGAGCCTCACCTTCCCCTGCTGCCGCGTCGCCGACGTGTTCGACACCTTGACGGGGTACTCGAGCACGTCGCCTTCGCGGAGGAAGCGCGGCGGGTTCGGCTGCACCATCAGGTCCTTCGCGGTGACGACCTCGCCGTCGAGGAAGCCGCTACGCAGGTCGCGGTCGTGGGCGATGCCCATGAACCGCCAGGTGGTGAGCGCCTCCGGCATGGTGAACTCCATGCGGACGACGCCCTCGGCGTCCGAGACGAGGTGCGGGAAGAAGAACGCCGTCTCGTTCAGGTTCGTGCGTGCGGCGACCTTCGACAGGTCGGGCTCGGGCGCCCCGCCGGGCTCGCCGCCGGCTCGCTTGTCGGCGAGCCCTTCCGTGCGGAGGCCGGCGGCCTCCATCGGCATCGCGCCGGGCGCCGCCGGCGCCATCGCCGCGGTCGGGGCCGGCGCCCCGTCGCGGGCGAAGAACGCGTCGCCGCCGCCTCGCATGCCGCGCATCATCTCGTTCGCCACCCACCCGCCGCCGCCGCCCTCGCCGAAGTAGTCGTAGCCGCGGTAGTTGGTGGTCAGCTCCGGCGGCAGGCTGCGGTACGTCATCGTGAAGCCGACGGTCCGGCTCGGCCAGTGGCCGGCGAGGTGGTGCAGCTGCCGCGGCACGTTCTCGAACTGCTGCTGCACCCGCGAGTGGTCCTGGCGGAAGTGGCCGATGGCCTGCTGCCAGTGGTGCGGCTGGTACGCGTCCAGCGACTTGTCGTACAGCGTCGCCGCCATCTCCGCCGCGGCCCGCTTCGCGTCCGGGCCGGTGATGACGGCCGTGAACGTCTCGCGCTTGCCCGGCTCCAGCTTGTTGCGGAACGTCTCCCACTTCACGGTGAACTGCTTGTTCGTCCACGGCACGTCCACGTGCCGCGACTCCAGGTAGCCCCGGTTCTCGCGCACGTAGGTGGTGCGCACGGTGAACCCGCCGCGCATGTCCTCGGTCACGGGCACGGTCAGCGTCGTCTGCGTCTTGCTGGCGTCGGTCCAGAAGGCGTGCAGCGTGCGGCCGCGGTGCTCGACCTCCACGAAGGCGCGGCCGCTCTCGTAGCCGGTGCCCCAGTACAGGGTGAAGATGCCGCCCGGCTCGACGCTCCACTTCGGCGACGACACCACGTTCGTGAGCGGCACGCTCAGCTTGTCCGCGGCGGGGGCCAGCACCAGCAGCTGCGCCTTGCCGGTGACGGGCTTCCCGAAGGCGTCCTTCGTCTCCACGACCACGCGGTAGATGCCGGCCGGGAGCTTGGCGTCGGCCTCGGCCTTCCCCTTGCCGTCGGTCTTGAACTCGGCGATGTGCGCGACCTCGCCGAGCTCCCAGCTCACGGGCTTGCTCGGGTCGGGCTTCGGCGCCGCGTTCGCAGGCAGCGGCCGGAACCACTGCTGCAACTCGGCCCGCGCCGGCCGCTCGGGCGTTTTCAGGCGGTACACCTTCACGGTGCCCGCGGCCTCACGGCCGGCGCCGTCCAGGCTCGCGGTGTTGAGCGTCAACTTCACCGGGGCGTCGGCCGTCTGCCACTCGGCGGCGCTGACGGTGGCGCGGAGCACGACGTAGCCGACCTCCACGCTCTGCGTGCCGACGCGCGTCTCGCCGGTGGTGTCGGTCACCTCGGCGGTCACGGTGAAGCGGAACGTCGGCTCGTCGCTCTCGGGCACACTGCGGTCCGGCGCCGCGGTGAACGGCACGTCGAAGCTGCCGTCGGGCGCGGTGGTGAGGGTGCCGTGGGCGATCTCCTGCGCCGGCTGCCGCGGCACCGGCCGCCACCAGCAGTACTCGAAGAACCACGCCGGGTAGCGCACCTCCCGCACGACGCGGTACTTCACCTTCGCCCCGCCCACGGCGGCGCCGGTGTACGCGGCCGCCTTGCCCGGCACCTTCACCTCGGCGCCGAGCTTCGCCGGCTCGCGCGGGGCCTCGGTGGTGACCAGGAACTTCGGCCGCTTGTACTCCTCGACGGACACCTGCGTGGCGCCGTTCGGGCCGCCGGGCACGTGCAGCGTCATGCGGCCGGTGAGGCGGTCGCGCGGGGCCGTGACGCTGCCGGAGAACGAGCCGTGCTCGTTCGTGCGCACCGGCTGCCTCGCCACCTCCTGGCCGTTGGCGTCGCTGAACACGACGGTCAGCTCGCGGTTCGGCAGCGTCTCGTACTTGTCGGCCGCGGCGTCGGTGCGGAAGCAGACGCCGCGGAACTGGATCGTCTGGCCCGGCCGGTACAGCGAGCGGTCGGTGAAGAACACCGTCTGCTCCTGTGCCCGCTCGCGGAAGTCGTGCTGGAACAGGTACGCGTCGTGGGCGCCGGCCTGCTGCTGCTTCTCGTGCGTGGCGACGACGAGGTAGCCGTGCTGCGGCCGGCCGGCGAGGGCGTACATGCCGTTGCGGTCGGTCGCGGTCGTCTCGCCGGCCTCCCACCCGCCCTGCGGCCGGCGGTGCCAGAGTTGGACCTTCGCGCCTTCCACGGGCGTGCCGGGGTTCCCCTTCAGCACGAACCCGCCGACGCGGAGCGTGCCCTGCTCCATCCGGCTGACGACGGCCAGGTCCGACACCCACACGTCGCAGACGCTGACGACGTTGTCGTTCTCCCCGAAGTTCGCGTCGGGGCTGGCGAGGAGGAAGTAGAACCCGGGGGCGACGCCCTTCGGCGCCGCGAACGCCTCGGTGCGCTCCTGGTAGTCCGGCGTCGGCGGCAGGTCGCGGGTGAACGCCAGCTCGGGCTTCTGCGCCAGCAGCTCCTTGCGCTCGATGTCGTTGACGATCTGCTCGGGCCGCCACTGGTTGCGTTGCAGGCGCGCCACGAAGTCGGCCTTCACGAGCCGGAAGTGGACGCGGCTGAGGTTGCGGTAGGTGACACGGACATCCGGCTGCGGGTCGGCCCAGGTGCGCTCGGTGGCCACCTGGATGCTCTTGGCCTCGATCTCCACGATGACGTTGTGGCAGAGCTTGCCGCCGGGGCTGTCGGGGAACGCGGCCTTGCCGGCGAGCGCCAGCTGCCGGGCCTTCACGCGGTCGCCGCGGCCCATCTCGGCGCGCGCCCACAGCGACCGGGCCATCGCGGAGAGTTCGTGCTTCTCGTTCTCGCCGACGAACCGCTCCAGCGCCGCGATGTACTTCGCGTCCTTGTCCGGCCCGACGGCGCGGGTGTGGCCGAAGCGGAGCCGGTGCAGGTCGGCGTCGAGGCGGGCGCTGGGGTTCTCGTCGCCGGCGTGGAACGTGAGAAGCGTCTGGTAGAGCTTGACGGACTTGAGCAGCCGCGAGCCGGCGTCGTCGGTCTTCGGCTGCCACTTGAGGAAGTCGGCGACCGGCGCGAAGACCGGCGAGTCGGCGGCGATCTCGAAGCTGTCCTCGCCCTTCGTGAGGCCGTGTTCGCCGGCCGCGAGGAAGCCGAGCGCGTCGAACGCGAGCACGTCGTACATCGTCGGCCGGAACTGGTCGGGGATGGTCCCCTTTTGCAGCAGGATGTCGTAGTCGGCGACCGGCGTGGCCTTCAGCTGCTTGTCGGCGGCGAGGGCGCGGTCGAACTGCCGCTCGACCTCGGTGAGGATGCGCGGCAGGTCCCACGTCGTCACGTCGTCGCCGGTGGTGTCGCCCGCGGCGGTGCGGCCGATGATGCGGTAGCGGTTCTGCTGGAAGTAGTGCCAGTACCAGTGGGCGAGCACCGCGTTCATCACCGGGTGCATCTCGGCCGGGCTCGTGGCAATCGCCGCCTTCAGCCGCACCACCTTCTCCTCCGGCTTGTTCCCCTGGATGTTCCCTTCGAGGTTGATCTTGGTGCAGACGGCCTTCACGGCCTCGGGGTACGCCTTGTCCTTGATCGCCGCGGCGATGATCGGCTCCAGCTCCTGGATGGCCGTCTTGGGCAGGCCCTTGTTGACGGCCTCCTGCACCTTCTTCCACTGCTCCGGCCGCGGCTGGGCGGCGGTGTCGGAGGTGGCGACGAGCCCGGCGGCGACGGCGGCGGCGCACAGCGCGGCGCCGAGGGCGAGGAAGCGCTTCGACCGGGGCATGGCGGAACCCTCGTCGGGGGAGGCGACTGCTGGCGGTGTTGTAGCCGAATGTCCGACGGCGGGGGAAGCCCGGCGGTTCCGCGGTGTTACAGGGGGGTTACGCGCCGCCGCCGGCGCCCCCCGTCCGTAAACTGCCCCTTTCCTCCTCCCGGGTTCCCCCATGACCGCCCCGACCTACGACAAGCTCACCGCCCCCACGTCCGGCACCCGCGTCACCTACGACGGCGGCAAGTGGACCATCCCCAACGACCCGATCGTCGTCCTCCTCAAGGGCGACGGCATCGGCGCCGACGTGGGGAGCGTGCCGGGCATCACCACCGCCGCGGTGAAGGTGCTCGACGCCGCGGTGAAGAAGGCGTACGGCGGCACCAAGAAGGTGGTGTGGTTCGAGGCCGAGGCCGGCGACGAGGCCCGCAAGCGGTACTGCCCCGACCTGACCGACGACGCCCTCAAGGCGCTCCCCGAGGACGGCCAGCGCGCCGCCTACCTGCCGGACGACACCCTCAAGGCGTTCGACTACTACAAGGTCGGCCTGAAGGGGCCGCTCACCACGCCGATCGGCGGCGGCTTCCGCAGCATCAACGTCTACCTCCGCTTCAAGTTCGACCTGTACGGCTGCGTGCGGCCGGTGCGGTACTACCAGGGCGTGGACGCCCCGAACCGCAACGCCAACAAGGTGGACATGTGCATCTTCCGCGAGAACACGGAGGACGTGTACTGCGGCATCGAGTTCAAGAGCGGCACCGAGAAGCAG
The DNA here is from genome assembly GCA_046350095.1 of Gemmataceae bacterium. Classification (GTDB taxonomy): domain Bacteria; phylum Planctomycetota; class Planctomycetia; order Gemmatales; family Gemmataceae; genus Urbifossiella. Next base: position 1,164,990 of record JAXMBA010000002.1, on the reverse strand, counting down.
AAGAAGCTCGTGGCGTTCCTCCGCGAGATGGGCTACGGCCCGGACGTGCTGCTGGACAGCGCCGGCATCGGCATCAAGCCGATCAGCCCGGAGCGGACGCGGCGGCTGGTGCGGATGGCCATCCAGTACGCCGTGGACAAGAAGCTGCCGAGCGTGACGCTGTGCCACAAGGGGAACATCATGAAGTTCACCGAGGGCGCGTTCAAGGACTGGGGCTACGAGCTGGCCAAGACCGAGTTCCGCGACCAGATCGTGACCGAGGACGAGGTGTACAAGGACCACGGCGGCAAGGCGCCGGCCGGCAAGATCGTGGTGAAGGACCGCATCGCCGACAGCATGTTCCAGCAGATCCAGCTGCGGCCGGACGAGTACAGCGTGATCGCCACGCCGAACCTGAACGGCGACTACCTGAGCGACGCGGTGGCGGCGCTGACCGGCGGCATCGGCCTGGCCGCGGGCGCGAACATCGGCGACGGCGCGGCGATGTTCGAGGCGACGCACGGCACGGCCCCGAAGTACACCGGCAAGAACCGCGCGAACCCGGGTGCCGTGCTCTTGAGCGGCGCGCTGCTGCTGGAGTTCCTCCAGTGGTTCGAGGCGGCGGAGCTGGTGAACAAGGCGGTGGAGGCGACGTTCGCCGAGGCCGACGCGACGGCGAAGGCGGGCCCGGGCGGGAAGCTGTACGTGACCTACGACATCGCCCGCCAGTTCCCCGGCTACGGCGAGGGCGCCGGCGCCAGCAGCACCGAGTTCGCCGACCGCATCATCCACCACATCGGCAAGATGTAACGGCGGCCCGGGGCGCGGGCGCGGGGCCGGCCTCGGCCGCCCCGCGCCCGTTGACGGCCGCGCGGCCGGCGGCGAAAATCAACCCGCCGCCCGCCCGCAGGGGCCACCCGGAGCCGCCCCGTGGACCCCATCATCGGCATCGACCTCGGCACCACCAACTCCGCCGTCGCCCACCTCGGACCCGACGGCCCCACGATCATCCCCAACGCCCTCGGCGGCCGCCTCACCCCGTCCGTCGTCGGCGTGGACGAGGACGGCCGGGTGCTCGTCGGCGCTGCCGCGAAGGAACTGCAAGTCCTCCGCCCCGACCGCTGCGCCGCGCTGTTCAAGCGGCACATGGGCACCGACCACACCCACACCGTCGGCGGCAAGACGTTCACCCCCGAGGAGCTGTCCGGCCTCGTGCTCCGCTCGCTGAAGGCCGACGCCGAGGCGCACTTCGGCTGCCCCGTGACGCGCGCCGTGGTGACGTGCCCGGCGTACTTCAACGACCGCCAGCGGAAGGCCACCCTCGCCGCCGGCCGCATCGCCGGGCTGACCGTCGAGCGCATCCTGAACGAGCCGACGGCGGCGGCGGTGGCCTACGGCTTCCACGAGGGCCGCACCGACCGCACGCTCCTCATCTTCGACCTCGGCGGCGGCACCTTCGACGTGTCCGTGGTGGAGATCTTCGACGGCACGCTGGAGGTGCGGGCGTCGGCCGGCGAGACGTCGCTCGGCGGCGAGGACTTCACCCGCACAATGGCCGCGCGCGTGCTGGAGGGGCTCGGCCAGTCGTTCGAGCGCGCCGAGGCGGTGACGCCGCTGCTCGTGTCGCGGCTCGTCCAGCAGTGCGAGCTGGCGAAGCGGAAGCTGTCGAAGGAGGACGGCGCCACCGTCCGCGTGCCGGACGCGGCCGGGGAGTACGGCGCCGGCGCGAAGGAACTCACGATCACCCGCGAGCAGCTGGAGCAGTGGGTGGGGCCGACGCTGGCCCGGTGCGAGCTGCCGATCCGCCGGGCGCTGGCCGACACGAAGCTGACCCGCGACAAGATCGACGAGGTCATCCTCGTCGGCGGGGCGACGCGGATGCCGGTGGTGGTGAAGCTCGTGGCCGACTACTTCGGCAAGCCGCCGCAGGGCCGCCTGAACCCCGACGAGGTGGTGGCCCTCGGCGCCGCCGTGCAGGCCGGGCTGGTGGCGAGGGCCGGCGCCGTCGACGACCTGGTAGTCACTGACGTGTCGCCGTTCACGCTCGGCGTGGAGGTGTCGAAGACGTTCGGTGCCGACATTCAGGCCGGCTACTTCGACCCGGTGATCGACCGCAACACGACGATCCCGATCAGCCGGGTGAAGCGGTACTACACGGTGGCGCCGAACCAGCCGGCGATCGTGCTGAAGGTGTACCAGGGCGAGAGCCGCCGCGTCGGCGAGAACCTGCTGCTCGGCGAGTTCTACGTGAAGGGCTTCCCGCCCGGCCCGGCGGGTCAGGGCGTGGACATCCGCTTCACCTACGACCTGAACGGCGTCCTCGAAGTGCAGGCGACGGTGGTGGCGACGAAGAAGACGGTGACGCACGTCATCACCCGGCACGCCAAGGGGCTGACCGAGGAGCAGGTGCGGGCGGCGGTGCGGGCGATGGAGAAGCTGAAGGCGCACCCGCGCGAGGAGGCCGAGAACCGCTTCCTGCTGGCGCGGGCGGAGCGGGTGTTCAAGGAGCTGTCCACCGAGCCGCGGCGCATCCTGAGCGAGCTGCTGGACGGGTTCGAGGCGGCGATGGAGTCGCAGGAGCCGGCGGCGGTGGCGACGGCCCGGGAGACGCTGCGCCACTTCCTGTCGGCGCACGACCCGGCCGGCGACGACGCGGGGGACGCCGAGTGACGCCCCGCGCCGCGTTCCTCCGCGCGCTCCCGGGCCACGGGTTCACCCCGCCCGACGGCGCCGTGCCCGCGGGCGACGCGGTAGCGCAGTTCACGGCGGACGTGCGGGCGTTCGCGGCCGAGTTCTGGGCGTTGCCGCCGGCCGAGCGGCGCGCCCGGTGGGAGTCGCTGAGCGCCCGCGCCGCCGGCCCCGCGGCGGCGCGGCTGGGGGAACTCCGCCGCTCGCTCGACGCGGTCCGTGACCCGGCCGCATCCGAGGTGACAGCCCTCGCGTACGAGTTGTTCGTGCTGCCGCCGCGGGAGCGAGCCGCACGGCGGGCGCACTGGCTGACGACGCACCGGCCCGCCCCGCCCCGCGCGACGGCGGCCCCCGCTAACGTGACGGCCGCCCGGCTGGAGCCGCAGCTGTTCAAGTGGGTGGCGGCGGGGGTGCGGCCCGAGCGGATTGAGCGGCAGACGTGGGTGGACCTTCGCGACCGGCGGCGGGCGCGGCGGCGCTTCATCGACCGGTACGTGAACCCGAAACTGACGGGCTGGTCGGCGTTCGTGATCCTGGCGGGGTTGTCGTTGCTGTTGAGGCTGGTCCTGCCGGAAACCCCCGCGCCGCGACCACCGGCCCAGGTGGCGCGGCCGACCGGGAGATGACGGAATGGACCCGCGGTCACGACCCGCCGTACTTCGCGCACTCCCCCGGGCCGGGTTCGTGCTGCCGCCGGGCGCCGCGGTGGTGCCGCCGAACCCGACTGCCGCCTTCGCCGCTGACGTGACAGTGTTCGCGGCCGCGTACTGGGCGCTGCCGCCGGCCGAGCGGCGCGCCCGCTGGGAAAGGCTTTCCACGCGCGCAGCCGGCCCCGCGGCGGCGTGGCTCGCGGAACTGGGCGACGCCCTCGACGTGTCACAATTGACGCAACCCGAAGCGGACGCGGCGGCGGTGGCGGCGGTGGCGCGCGAGCTGGCCACGCTGCCGCCGGGGGCGCGGGCGGCGCGGCGAACCGCGTGGCTCGCGGGGTGCGTCGCGAGCTTCCCCCGCTGGCGCGACGCGGGCCGCGCCGCGTGCCTCGCCGACCCCATGCTGGCGGCGCTCGACGCGCGGCTGTTCGCCGCCCTCGCCGCGCGGCACCCGCCGGCCCGGGTCGCGCTCGACCCGTGGGTCGAGTACCAGAACCGCGTCCGCGCCCGGCGGCGCTGGGCCGACCGGGTCGCGTCGGTCGTGGGGTACGCCGCCGGCCTCCTGTTCGCGGGCTCGTTCGTCGTCTTCTTCGTCGCTGCGCGCTCGGTCCCGGACGTGCGCGAAGTCCCGGCCCTGCGCGTGCCGCCGCCACCCCGCGCCCGGGTCGCTCCCACGGCCCCGTTCACCGGGGCCGAGGCGGAGGCGCTGGCGGCCTACGAGCGGAACGGGTGGGACGGACCGGTGCCGCGGCGGTACGACGAGTGGGTGGCCGCCGGCCGCCCCGCGGGGGTGAACTGATGCGCCCGCCCGACCGCACCGCCGTCCTCCGCTCCCTGCCGCGGCTCGGGTTCGCCCCGCCGCCGCCCGCAGCCGTGCCGGCCGACCCGCACGCCGCCTTCGCCGCCGACGTGGCGGCGTTCGCGGCCGCGTTCTGGGCGCTGCCGCCGGCCGAGCGGCGCGAGCGCTGGCAGGGGCTCGCCGACAACCCCGTCGGCCCCGCGGCGGCGCGGCTGATGGCGCTCGAACCCGGCCTCGGCGTCGAGCCCGTGGCGCAGGCCGACCCGCGGGCCGCGGAGGTCGCGCGGCTGGTGAAAGAGCTGTTCGTGCTGCCGCCGGCGGCCCGCGCCGCGCGCCGCCTCGCGTGGCTGACTGCGGCCGACCGCACCGGCGCGCCGTGGGCGACGGCGGCGCGGGCGGTGCTCCGCGCCGACCTGCCGCTCGCCCGCCTCGACGCGCGGCTGTTCGACTGGTTCACCCGGGGCGAGCGGCCGGCGGCGGTCGGCGCGGTGGCGGAATCGGCGGCGTGGGTGCGGCGCCGCCCGCAGCCGGTCGCCGCCGCACCCGCCGCGGCCGGCGGCCTGGGCTGCCTGTCGGGGCCGGGGGCGATCGTCGTCGTCGTCGTCGTCGTGCTGCGGCTCATCTTCGCCGCCGGCGGGCCGTCGCGGTCGTCGTCCCAGCCGCCGCCGTACCGGCCGCCGGTGGTCGCGCCGCCGGTGATGCCGCCGATCGACGCGCGGCCGCCGGGCGTCGGGCCGAACTTCATGGACTTCAACCCGCCGAACTTCCCGGAGGTTCACCCGCCGGGCTTCCCGGACGTGGGGCCGCCGGTCGTCGGCCCGCCGCTGCCGAAGGCGGGACGGCCGCCGACGGGCGAGCGGTTCACGGCGCATGAGGTGCAGGACTTCAGGATCTACGACATCATGAAGCAGTCGAAGGCGCTGCGGCCGGGCGAGCGCCCGCCGCCGCGGTACGACCGGTGGGTGGAACTCGGCCGGCCGAAGGTGGGGTCGGCGCCGTGACCGACCCGGTTGCCCGTGCGGCGCTGCTGGCCCAACTCCCGGCGCTGGGGTTCGTGCCGCCGGCGGACGCGGCGCCGTGGGCGCGGCCGCGGCCGGTCGGGATGCCGCCGCGGTCGTGGGCGGGCGTGGAGCCGGTGCCGCCGTGGGAGCCGTCGGCCGACCCGGCGGCGGTGTCGGCGGCGGTCGCGGCGTTCCGCACGGCGCTGGCCGCGAACGAGGCGGCGGCGGTGCGCGAGCGGCGCGGCCGCCGGCTGGAGCTGGTGGCGGGCCGGGTGTTCGTGTTGCCGATGACGGCGCTGATCGTCCTCGGCGGGGTGGCGGTCGTTTTCATCATGGTGTGCGGGTGCCTCGGCGGACTTGTGCGGTGAACCACCACCACGGAAAGGAGCCGATGCCGCCCGCCCGCGCGGACCTGTTGGCGCGCCTTCCGGCCGCCGGCTTCGTGCCGCCGGAGGACGCCGCGCCGTGGTCGGTCGAGGTCCGCGCGGCCGAGTTCCGCGCCGCGGTCGAGGCGTTCGCGGTGGCGTACTGGTCGCTGCCGCCGGCGAAACGGGGCGCGCGGTACGACCGACTCTCGGCGGCCGCCTACGGCCCCGCCGCGGCCCGGCTCGGGCTCCTCGAATCCGGCCTCGACGCGACCGCCGCCGACCCGGGGCCGACGACGCACGACCGACTCGTCCGCGAGCTCATCGCGACCCGCCGACAGGCCCGCATCGCGGCGGCCCAGACGACGCGGCCGTTCGTCGTTGTGTTCCAGGAGTTCGTGTTCGACACGCTGGCCGGCCTCGGCTTGGTCCGCCGCTCACGCGGCCGGGCGCGGGTCGCGGCGGCCCAGACGACGCGGCCGTTTTTCGTGGTCTTCAAGGAGTTCCTGTCCGACATGCTGGCCGGGTTGGACTTGCTCCGCCGCTCACGCCGCCGGGGGACCCGGTGGAGCCTGAAGGGCTTCCTGGCCGACCGGGTGAACCAGAGCCTGCTGGTCTGCTCCGGGGTGGCGGCCGTGGCGGTGATCGCGCTCCTGATGTCCGGCGTGCTGTTCCCCGGGCCGCCGGAGCGGACAACGTTCACGCCCGCCGAGGTGCAGTCGTATCAGGCGTTCCGCGTCGCCCCGCGCTTCCGCCAGCTGGCCGGGGCGCCGGCCGGGTACGCCGACTGGCTCGCCGCCGGGATGCCGGCCGGGAGGGCGCCGTGACGCCCATCCGCTCCGAACTGCTGGCCCGACTCGTGTCAGACGGCTTCGTGCCGCCGGAGGACGCGGCGCCGTGGTCGGTCGAGGTCCGCGCGGCCGAGTTCCGCGCCGCGGTGGAGGCGTTCGCGGCGGCGTACTGGTCGCTCTCGCCGGACGAGCGGCGGGAGCGGTACAACCGGCTATGGAACGGCCGCTACGGCCCGGGGGCGGCCCGGCTCGGGCTCCTCGAATCGGGCCTGAACGTGATTCACGCCCCGGCCGACGCCCCGAGTCCGAGAAGCCACGGCCGGCTGGTCCGCGAACTCGACGCGATCAGACGGCAGGCCGAGGTTGAGAGGTACGAAGAGATGCGGGCGCGGACCATCGTATCCGATAGCCCGGTGTACACACCGTCGGCCGCCACGGGGGAGGTCCTGATCCCTCGCTACTCGGGGTTCGAGCAAAGCGTGGCCGACGCCCGGGCCGACTGGCGCGTCAACCGCTGGTTGCTGAATGGCGTCACCGCGGTCGGGCTGGTCCTGGTCTTGATGCTGCTGTACGTCGTGTTCTCGGACGACCGGCCGCGGTGGCGGACGACGTTCACGCCGACCGAAGTGTGGTCGTTCCAGGCGTACCACAACAACCTCGGCAGCGGGACGTACACCCCGCAGCCGGCCGGGTACGCCGACTGGGTCGCCGCCGGGAAGCCGGCCGCTAGGACACCGTGATGACGCCTCCCGACCTGCCCGACGACCCGGCCGAGTGGCCCGCCGACCCGTTCGCCGTCCTCGGCGTCGAGCGCGGCGCCGCCGAGATCGACATCAAGCGGGCCTACACCCGCCTCATCAAGCGGTTCAAGCCGGAGCACGCGCCGGAGCAGTTCCGCCGCGTCCGCGAGGCCTACGAGGCGTGCCTCGAAGGCTTCCGCTGGCTCGCCCCGCCGCCCGAGTTCCAGTGGGAGCCGGCGCCGCCGCGGCGCGACCCGGAGCCTGACGCCGCGCCGCGCCCGGAGCCGGAGCCGCCGCGCCGCGCCGAGCCCGAACCCGCGCGCGGCGACGAAGTCGACCGGCTGTGGGACCTCGCCGTCGGCGGCGACGAGGCCGCGGCCTACACCGGGCTCGTCCGGCTGATCGACGGCGGCGACACGCGCGCCGACCTGCCGCTGCGGCTGTACTGGCTCCTCGGCCTCAACCCCGCCCTCGACTCCACGCGCACCCGACACGACTGGCTCGCCGCCGCGCTCAAGGCCGGCGGCCTCGGCGGCGCCGCCGCGGAACTGTACCGCCGCGAGCTCGACGCCGACCCGACCGCGGCGCTGCACGGCCCCTACGCCGGGCTGCTGGAGGCGCCCGCCGCCGGCCGCGACCGGCTGACCGTCGGCCGGTGGCGCGTCGCCGCCGCGGGCCGCTCCGAGGCGTGGGTGCCGGCCGCGTCCGACCTGCGCACCCTGGCCCGCACCCTGCCGTACGAGAACGAGCCGGCGTGGCTCGACCTGCTGGTGGCGGCGCACGGGTGGGCGGCGTGGCTGCGGCCGCCGCGCGTCTACGACCTGTGCCGCGCCGAGCTCGACAAGCTCCGCCACCTCGAACTGCGGTACAGCTCCCACTTCGACCGGATCGACGAGGCCGAGTACCTGGCGCGGGCGTGGCGCGGGTACACCGAGACGCTCAACTCGTTCGGCCTGCTGGGGCTGGTGCCGCACGCCTGGTGCGGCGACCTCCACCCGGTGCCGCTCGGCCGGGCGGTGGCCGAGGTGGCGGCGCGGCCGATGGCGGCGCTCGGGGCGCTGGACCGCTGCCCGCGGGAGGCCCAGCGGGCGTTCGTGTTCCTGATCACGCGGGCGCTGGAAGACTACCGGGCGGCGCACCCGCCGGCCGAGCCGGGGCCGGACGCCGACCTGATCCGCGGGCTGGCGGCCGGCTTCCCCGCCGGGTGGCGGCGCGACTACGACTCGCTGCGCGGCGAGCTGCTGGCGTTCCTGCTGGCCGAGGCGGTGGACCCGCTGGCGTTCGCCGACGCCTGCCGCCTCCACCCCACGGCGGCGGTCCGCGAGGCGGTGGACCTGCTCCGCGGCGACGGCGCGCTGCGGGCGGTGTGGCTCGCCTGCCGGCTGGGGGACTAGCGCGCGGCCCACAGGTCGCGGGCGTTGGCGAGCACCCCGGCCACCCGCGCCGCCTCGGCCGGCGTCGCGCCGGTGGGGACGTACACCGTCGCCCCCTCGCGGCGGACCAGCACGTCGGCCACCGCCACCGCCCGCAGCAGCCACACCGCCGCGTCCTCGTCGGCACACGCCAGCCCCACCCAGCCCGCGTACCGCTTCGACTCCGTCGGCCAGCCGGCGGCGGCGACCGGGGCGACGAGCGCGGCGCGGTCCGCGACCGGCGCCGCGGGCGGGCCGATCGGCTCGGGCGGGTCCGGCCGCGCCACCCACTCGTCGGGCATGTGGCCGGACCAGTAGTGGCACGTCTTCGCCAGCGCCACCACCACGTTCTTCACCTCCTTGCCGAGGACGAAGCGCGGCCCCGCCGGCAGGTACAACCGGTCGCCGCGGCGGCGGGCGGTCACGTTCTCGGCCGTCACCGCCGCGAGCAGCCACGCCGCCATGTCCGCCGACTCGCAGCGCACGCCCACCCAGCCGGGCTCGTCGGTCAACACGGGGAGCCCGGTGACGAGCGCGAAGGCGCGGGCGATCTCGTCGGCGATGGTGCGGTAGCGGGCCGGCTCGGCGGCGACGCTTTCGGGATCGACGGGTTCGAGCAGCGTACCGCGGTGCGGCGGGCCGCCGGCGAGGGCCAGGTCGCAGAACGTGGTCCAGATGCGGTCCCACGCCACGAGCCCGTCGGGGCCGAACGTCAGCGGGGCGGAGCCCATCGAGCCGGTGCGCACCGAGCCGTAGCAGTGCTGGTAGCGCGGCGGGAGGAGGGCGTTGATTTTGGCGTCGAGCGCCGCCAGCTCGGCGGCGCGGTCGGGGGTCGTCGGCATGGGGGCGTTCCCGGGCGGGCGTGCGAGATAGTTTACGCACGCCGTCACCACACCCGCGGGGTCGGCCCGCCGGTGGACCTCGCGACGCTGATCGAGACGCCCGACTGGCACGACCGTCGGGCGGCCGCCGGCGTCGCGGGCCCGAGTCCGGGTGCCAAAACCTCCGGGGGCACCCCGTATCCTGAACCCCACCCCCCGGAGCCGGCCCATGCCCGCCGTCCGCGAAACGAACGTCCCCGGCTACCCGTGCCGCCGCGGCAAGGTCCGCGACGTGTACGACCTCGGCGACACCCTCGCCGTCATCGCCACCGACCGCATCAGCGCCTTCGACCACGTGCTCACGCCGCCCATTCCCGAGAAGGGCGTCGTCCTCACGGCGCTGAGCGTGTTTTGGTTCGACTTCCTGAAGGTGCCGCACCACCTGCTCAGCACCGCCCTCGACGACCTGCCGCCGGCCTTCCGACGGCCCGAGTTCGCCGGCCGCACCATGCTCGTCCGCAAGACGACCGTGGTGCCGGTCGAGTGCGTCGCCCGCGGCTACCTCGCCGGCTCCGGGTGGAAGGAGTACCGCCAGTCGCGCACCGTGTGCGGCATCCCGCTGCCGGAGGGGCTGCGCGACGCGGACCGGCTGCCCGAGCCGATCTTCACCCCGGCGACGAAGGCGGAGCAGGGGCTGCACGACGAGAACATCCCGTTCGCGGAGATGGAGCGGGCCGTGGGCGCCGCCACCGCCGCGGAGCTGCGCGACCGCACGCTCGACGTGTACCGCCGGGCCGCGGCGCACGCCGAGGCGCGCGGCATCATCCTGGCCGACACGAAGCTCGAATGGGGCCGCCTGCCGTCGGGCGAGCTGATCCTCATCGACGAGGTGCTGACGCCGGACAGCTCGCGGTTCTGGCCGAAGGACACGTACCGGCCGGGCGGGTCGCCGCCCTCGTTCGACAAGCAGTTCGTGCGCGACTGGCTCGAAACGACGACGTGGGACAAGACGAGCCCGCCGCCGGAACTGCCGGCGGAGGTGGTCGAGAAGACGGCGGCGAAGTACCGCGAGGCGCTGGAGCGGCTGCGGGGATAGTCTTCGGGAGTCGGTGGGAGTCTGCGGGAGTGGGGGAGTCTGGCAGGGTGTTTATTCCACCACTCCCGCAGACTCCCACCGACTCCCGCAGACTTATTCCCCCCCGCCCGCGAACAGCCCCACGAGCGTGTCCCACCGCTCGCGGCGCTCGCGGTGCAGCTTGCCGATCTTCTCCTGCACCCAGTCGTGGATCGCCTCGCTGCCGGCGGTGCCGACGGCCGTCTCGTCCAGCGCCCGCATCTCCTGCGACCCGGCCTCGGCCAGCGCCAGCCGCGTGACCTCGCCCTGCAACCGGGCCAACTCGGCGTTCAGCTCCTTGATGCGGATGAGCTCCTGCTCCGCCGCCGCCGCCCGCCCCGCCCGGATCTGCCCGCACAGCCGGGCCATCATCAGCAGCGCCTGCTGCAACTGCTCGAACATCTGGCCGTGAATCTCGGCCAGCTGGCCGATCAGCGCCGCGGCCGGGTGGTCGGCCAGCGCCTCCGGCGGCGCCGGGACCGGCGAGCCGATCCGCCCCGACTTTCCCGCCGGCGGCCCGCCCGACGCCGGGCCGGCGGCGAGCAGGATCGGCGCCGACATCGCCCCGGACGAGTTCGGCCGGCGGAACGCCCCGTGGAGGATGTGCGAGCTCGGCAGCCCCGTGGCCGAGTCGAGCGACGGCATCCCGCCCAGCGGCACCTCGTCGTCGGGCGGCGGCGGAACCGGCTTCGTGGTGCGGGCCGGGCCGGCGCGACCGGTGCGGAGGCGGAGGCCGCTCGGCGTGTCGGCCGGGACCAGGTAGCGGCAGCCGATGTGGAACCGGCCGACGGCCAGCGAGGCGCCGTCGGGCAGCGGGGCGACGCGCATCCGCTCGCCGTTCACCACCACGCCCTGGCCGGACAGGTCCACGACCCACAACCCCGTCGGCGTCAGCACCAGGCCGCAGTGGTACGGGGCCACGTCGTCGGCGAGGAGGTTCAGCTTGCACGCCTCGGACTTGCCGACGAGCGTGAGGACGCGGTTGACGGCCCAGCGGTCCTTCGGCGGCCGGCCGCTGCGGAATTCGAGCTGCACGCCGGGGCGGGTGGCGGTCAGGTTCGGGTCGGCCTGGGTCGGCGGCACCTCGAACCGGCCGGGCCGCGCCGAGACCGGGTTCCGCAGGGTGACGCGGAACGGGCCGACCCTCAGCGGCGCGCCCGGCTCCATCCACCCGGGGCCGCGCGTGCCGTCGGGCCAGACGACGCCGGCCCGGCTCCCCAGGTCGAGGGCGTAGACGCGGCCGTCGAGCACCTGAATCCAGGCGTGGCGGGGGTGGACGTCGGGGTCCGTCAGGGTCACGTCGCAGGCGTCGTCGCGGCCGATGAGGGTGAACGGCTGCGGCATCGAGCCTTCGGCGAGGACGCGGCCGTCGGGCAGCCCGACCCGCAGGTCGAGCGGCCCGGTGGCGCCGCACGCCTCGGCGAATCGGGCGATGAGGGGGTCGTTCACGGGTCGCGGCCCCCGGGAGTCCGGCGGGATTTTGTTGCCAGTATACGCTAGGTTTTCGGGTCGTGCCGAAAGTTCCGGCCGCCGCCGGTCGCCGTGGGGCCCCGCCGCAGGCCGCGGATCGCGCTCTAAGCTCCGGTGCCGCCTCGCGGGTCGCCCCGGTCGGGCGGTTGTGGTATAACCGGAGTTGCGACCGCCGGCCGGCCCGCCCGGCTTCCCGAGGGTGCCGACTTGTCCGCCTCCCCCGCCGCCGCCACCGTCCGCTCCCCGGCCTGGATCGCCGCCGTGGCTGTGACCGTCGGCGTGTTGGCGTTCGCGTACTTCCCGCTCTTCCGCTACTCGTTCGGCGAGTGGCTCAAGCCCGACTACTCGCACGGCTTCCTGGTGCCGCTGTTCGCCGTGTACCTGGCCTGGCTGTGGAAGGACTGGGCGCCCGACGAGATCGCCTGGCCGGACGTGCGCGGGCTGCTGTTCATCGTGGCCGCGGCGCCGCTCCTGGTGCTCGCCCGGCGGACGAACATCGCCCTGGAGTGGGTGCAGGGCGTGTCGTTCGTGCTGGCCGTGCTCGGGGCGGTGACCGTGTTCGGCGGCGTGGCCGCGCTCCGCTGGCTGTACGTGCCGGTGCTGTTCCTCATGTTCATGTTCCCGCTGCCGTACGCGGTCGAGCACACCCTCAGCTGGCCGCTCCAGCGCACGGCCGCGGTCGGGGCCGAGTACGTGCTGCAGACCATCGGCTACCCGACCTACCGCGAGGGCGTCATCCTCCACTGCCAGGACCACCTGCTGGAGGTGCAGAACGCGTGCAACGGCCTGAGCATGTTGCTGACGTTCCTGACGCTCTCGACCGGCATGGCGCTGGTGGTGAAGCGGCCGTGGCTCGACCGGGGACTGATCCTGGCGGCGGCGGTCCCCATCGCCATCGGGGCGAACATCGTCCGCATCGCGGCGACGGGGGTGCTCTACAACGAGGCGGGCAAGGAACTGGGCGACAGGGTGTTCCACGACTTCGCCGGGTGGATGATGATGCCGCTGGCGCTGGGCGTGCTGTGGCTGGGGCTCAAGGCGCTCGACTGGGTGTTCCTGGAAGACCTGGGCCAGGCCAGCCGCGAGGACGTGATCAAGAACGTGACGGCGAACCCGGCGCTGCTGGTCATGTCGCAGTTCGTGCCGGCGGGGAAGAAGCCGGGCGGCGGCCGGTGACGCCCCCCACCCGGGCGACGTACGCCGCGCTCGCGGCCGTCGCCGCACTGTTCATCCTGTACGGCAGCTGGGTGCCGTTCGACTTCCGCGCCCCGCCCGGCGGCGACCCCGTCGGGTTCTTCGCCGCCTGCCTCCGCGACCGCGTCGCCGTCCACTCCCGGTCCGACGGCGTCGGCAACGTCGGCGTCGCCGTGCCGCTCGGCTTCTTCCTCCTGGCCGCGGCGCGGGTCGACCGGCGCCGGGGAATCGGCGAGCTCGTGGCGGCGCTGGCGCTCTGGCCGCTGGCCGCGGCGGTGGCGGTGGCCGCCGAGTTCGGGCAGGTGTTCCTCCCCACGCGCTACGCCACCAGCGCCGACGTCTGGTGTCAGGCCGTCGGCGCCGCCCTGGGGATGCTCGGCTGGCTAGTCGCCGGCCGGTGGCTGACCGGGCACGCGCGGGCGGTGTGGGAGCGGACGCAGCCGCGGGCGGCGGCGGCTCGGCTGCTGGCGGCGTACCTGCTGTGGGTGGCCGCTGCCCAGGCGCTGCCGCTGGATCTGACGGCGAGCCCGGCCGAGGTGTACCGCAAGGCCCGCGACCGCGTGGTGTACGTGCCGTTCCGCGAGTTCGGCCCCGGCGGCCCGGCCGACGCCGGCATGAAGTTCCTGAAGGTGGCCGGGCTGTTCCTCCCCGCGGGGCTGCTGGCCGGCCGGCTGTGGGCGAACCCGCTGCGCCCGCTGGCGCTCGGCGTGCTGCTGGCGGGCGCGACGGAATTGGGCCAGTTGGTCGTAAATTCGCGGGTGCCGTCGGCGACGGACGTGGTGGCGGGGACGACGGGCGTGCTGCTCGGCTGGGCGGCGGTGCGGTTCGGGTCGCGGGGGCCGTGCGTGGCGGCGTGGCTGGCGGCGCTGGCGGTGATCTTCTGGGCGCCGTTCGACTTCATGGCGTCGGCGGGCTCGTTCGGCTGGCTGCCGGGTCGGCCGCTGGAGGGGCACCCGCTGTTCGCACTCGAGGACGCCCTGGTGAAGCTGGCGCTGTTCGCGCCGGTGGGGGCTGCGGCGGGGCGGTGGGGGGCGCTGGCCGGCGGGCTGGCGGCGCTGGCGGTCGAACTGGGGCAGCTGTTCCTGCCGGCGCACGTGCCGGGCGTGTCGGACGTGCTGGTGGGCGCGCTCGGCGGCGCGGCGGGCGGGTGGGCGGCGCGGCGGGCGTTCAGCCCGATCCTGAACTAGGTTATGGGGGTGGAGTGGCGGACCCGACGCGACCGGACCCGGACATGAGTATCGGCCTCCCCGACGCCCCGGCTGGCCCTCCGGTGCCTCCGGCCGCGGCCGGGTCGGAGCCGCCGCTGGTGGTGGTCGCGCCGCGCTCCGGGCTGGCCGTGCTCGACCTGCGCGAGCTGTGGCGCTACCGCGAGCTGCTGGCGTTCCTGGCGTGGCGCGACGTGAAGATCCGCTACAAGCAGACCGCCTTCGGCCTGCTGTGGGCCGTGGCCCAGCCGCTGGCCACGATGGCGGTGTTCGCCCTGTTCCTCGGCAAGGCCGCCGGCGTGAGTGCCGGCATCGAGCACTACCCGCTGTACGTCCTGGCCGGCATGACGGCCTGGGTGTTCTTCAGCAACGTGGTGCTGGCCGCCGGCAACAGCGTGGTCGCCAACGAGCGGCTCGTCACGAAGGTGTACTTCCCGCGGCTGCTGATCCCGCTGAGCACCGTCGGCGTCGGCCTGTTCGACCTGGCGGTGGCGTCCGGGCTGCTGGCGGTGATGGCGGCGTGGTACGGCGTGTGGCCGGGGCCGTCGGTGCTGCTGCTGCCGGTGGCGGTGCTGCTGCTGGCGGTCGCGGCGGCGGGCGTGGGTATCCTGCTGGCGGCGCTGATCGTGGCGCAGCGCGACTTCCGCTTCGTGCTGACGTTCGGCGTGCAGCTGTGGATGTTCGCCACGCCGACGGTGTACATGACGCCCGACGCGCTCGGCCCGACGACGCAGGCGTGGCTGCCGCTGAACCCCGCCTACGGGCTGGTGGCGGCGTTCCGGTCCGCGGCGCTGGGCGGGCCGATCGACTGGTACTCGTTCGGCGTGTCGGCGGCGGTGGCGGTGGGCCTGGCGGCGGTGGGGCTGTGGTACTTCCGCCGCGTCGAGCGGTCGTTCGCGGACACGATTTGAGGGCTCCGCGCCGATGAAGCCGGCGATCCGCGTCGAGGGTCTGGGGAAGCGCTACCGGCTGGGCAGCGCCCGGTCGGGGAACAACCTCACGGAGGCGCTCCGCGCCGCCGCCCGCCGCGCCGTGCGCCGCACCCCCGCCCCGCCCCGTGCCGACTTCTGGGCGCTGCGCGACGTGTCGTTCGAGGTGCAGCCCGGCGAGATCGTGGGCGTCATCGGCCGCAACGGCGCCGGCAAGAGCACGCTTCTGAAGGTGCTGTCCCGCATCGTCGAGCCGACCGACGGCCGGGCCGAGCTCCGCGGCCGCCTGGGCAGCCTGCTCGAGGTCGGCACCGGCTTCCACCCGGAGCTCACCGGCCGCGAGAACGTCTTCCTCAACGGCAGCGTCCTCGGCATGAGCCGCCGCGAGATCGCCCGCAAGTTCGACGAGATCGTCGCCTTCAGCGAGGTGGAGGCGTTCCTCGACACGCCGGTGAAGCGCTACTCGTCCGGCATGTACGTGCGGCTGGCGTTCGCGGTCGCGGCGCACCTCGAACCGGAAATCCTGGTCGTGGACGAGGTGCTGGCCGTGGGCGACCAGCAGTTCCAGGAGAAGTGCCTCGGCACCCTCCAGGGCGTCAGCCGCAGCGGCCGCACGGTGCTGTTCGTCAGCCACAGCATGACGACGGTGCAGGCCGTGTGCAGCCGCGCGATCGTGCTCGCCGGCGGCCGCGTCACCCTCGACGGCACGCCGGGCGCCGCGGTGCGCGAGTACCTGAAGCAGGCCGACGGCCTCAGCGCCGAGTGGCTCGACGACCGGCCCGCCGACCCGAACAAGGACATCATGATCCGCTCCGCCCGCGTCCGCCGCGCCGACGGCACCCTGGCGGCGCAGCTGGCCGCCGACCAGCCGTTCGACCTGGAAATCGGCTACGAGGTGTCCCGCCCCACGACTGCGCAGATCGCCTTCCGGCTGAACCGCGACGACGGCCTCACCGTGTTCACCACCGGCGACGGCGACGCGGCGGGGGTGTTCTGCCGGCCGCAGTCGGCGGGCCGGCACGCAAGCCGGGTGCGCGTGCCGGGGCACTTCCTGGCGCCGGGCCGGTACCACCTGCTCGTGGCGGCAAACCGCTTCGGCGCCGGCACCGTGGACGTGGTGGACCCGGTGCTGAACTTCGAGGTGGACGCGGCCGGGTCGCTGCAAACCATCGAGGGCCGGCTCGGCGTGGTGCTGCCGCGGCTGGAGTGGACGACCACGGGGGCGTGATGAGCGTGGCGGGCGACGTGTACCGACGGGTGCTGCCGGCCGGGCTGCGGGGGGTGCTGTGGCACGCCCGCAACGGCGGCCTCACGCGCCTCGCCGACCCGCGGGTGCGTCGCGACCTGTTCGCGCAGCTGCGCCTCCGCGTCGGCTCGCCGCGGGCCGTCGTGGCCGCGCCGCACGGCCGCTTCGTCGTGGACCTGCGCGACCGCTGGATCGGCCGCCGGCTGTTCGTCGAGGGCGCCTACGAGCCGGCCGAGTGCGCCCTGCTGTCGTCGCTGGTACAGCCCGGCGATCGGGTGCTCGACGTGGGCGCGAACATCGGCATCCTCAGCGTGCTGGCGAGCCAGCGCGCCGGGCCGACGGGGCGTGTCGTGTCCGTCGAACCCGACCCGTACAACGGCCGGCTGCTGCGGCGGAACCTGGCTCTGAACCGCTGCACCAACGTGACGGTGTGTCCGGTCGCCGCCGGCGCCGCGGCCGGCGAGGCGACGCTGTACACGTCGGCCACGAACTTCGGCGACCACCGCCTGTACGCCGACGACTCGGCGGGCGGCCGCGGGGCCACGGTAGTGCCGGTGGTGCGGCTCGACGACTTGTACGACGCCAACGGCTGGCCGTACCCGACGGTGGTGAAGATCGACGTGCAGGGACTGGAGTTGCAGGTGGTGCGCGGGCTGAACCGCGCCTTCGCCGCCGGCGGCCCGATGAGCGTGCTGACGGAGTACTGGCCGCACGGGATGGCGAACTCGGGCGGCAGCGCGGCCGAGTTCCTGGCCTACTTCCGCGGCCACGGCTTCACCGCGTTCGTGCCCGGCGACGACGGCAGCTGCGTGCCGGTGGCGTGGGCCGACATCGACGCTCGGGTGCCGCCGCTGCGCCCGGACCTGCCGGACGGGGCGTACATCAACCTGCTGTTTCGGCGGTAAGTTGCGGGGAATCGAACCACGCGTTAGGCCGGGGCGCATGCCCCGTCGGGGTTCAGACACCCAACGGGGCTTGCGCCCCGGCCTAACGGCGTCAAGAAAGGGGGCTCGCGTGAGAATCTGCCTGATCGCCCCCGAGTTCCCGCCGTTCCAGACCGGCGGTATCGGCTCCTACATCCGCACCCTCGCCGAGGGCTACGGCGGCCGCGGCCACGCCGTCGATGTGGTCGGCTGCGACCTCCACCCGGACCGCCCCGAGATCCGCCACGACTGGGGCCGCAGTCTCAGCATCCCCGTCGATGCGGCCGTCGGCGGCGCCGCGGCGGCGGCCACCGAGCGCGGCCTCCGCTGGCTCCACCGCCGCGGCGTGCCGGTCGTGTGGCGCGCGTTCCCGTACTACGCCGTCCGCGGCCTCGTCGCCCGCGCGCTCGCCGTGCGGTCGTTCGTCGCGGCCCGGCACCGGCAGTACGACGTGGTCGAGTACCCGAACTGGCCCGGCGACGGCGCGTTCGTGCCGCGGCGCCGGAGCTGCCGCTACGTCTGCCGGCTGTCCACGTCCGACGCCGACATCAACCCCAACGGCTCGCCGCTGACCGTGGCGCTGGAGCGGCGCAGTGCCCTCCGCGCCGAGCTCGTGATCGCCAACTCGCACGCGATGAACCGCAAGGGGCAGGAGTACTACCGCTACCCGGCGGTGCGGTCGATCGTCGTCCCGCACGGCATCCCCGACCGGCCGCCGGTGGCGCCGCCGCCGGCCGACGGGAGCGTGCATCTCGTCAGCGTCGGCCGCGCCGAGGAGCGCAAAGGAACCGACCTGCTGCTGACGGCGCTGGCCCGCGTGCTGCCCGACTTCCCCGCGGCCGTGTACCGCTTCGTCGGCCGCGGCCTCCCCGACTACCTGAGCCGCCACCCCGCCGCCGCCGCCGCGTGGGGGTCGCTTCAAGCGAACTGCCCCGGCCGCGCCATCGACTGCGGCGCGCTCTCCGACGACGACAAGGACCGCACCGTGGGGGCGTCGCACTGGCTGGTGGCGCCGTCGCGGTTCGAGTCGTTCGGGCTGATGGTCGCGGAGGCGATGCGGCTCGGCACGCCGGCCGTGTACACGACCGTGGGCGGGCTCGCCGAGGTCGGCGCCGCCGGGCCGCACAACCTCGCCGCCGCCGGCAACGACGCCGCCGACCTGGAGCGCGCCCTCCGCGACGCCTGCACCCGTAGCACCGACCGCGCCGCCACGCGCGCCGCCTTCGACGCGCACTTCCGGGCCGACCGCATGATCGACCGCAGCCTCGCCGCCTACGCCGAGCTCGTCGCGTCGCGCCGCGGCCGCCCGGCCGCCGCCCCGGGGGCGCCCGCATGAGCATCGCCGTCGTCATCTGCACGTGGAACCGCGCCGCGCTGCTCGACCAGACGCTCTGCCGGATGCGCGAGCTGGAACCGCCCGGCGAGCCGTGGGAACTCCTCGTCGTCAACAACGCCAGCACCGACGACACCGACGCGGTCGTCGCCAAGCACACCGGCGCGCTGCCGGTGCGCCGGCTGTTCGAGCCGACGCCGGGCCAGTCGAACGCCCGCAACTGCGGCCTGGCCAACACCCGCGCCGACTGGGTGGTGTGGACCGACGACGACGTACAGGTCGCCCCCGGGTGGCTCGCCGCGTTCGCCGCCACCGCCCGCCGGCACCCGCACGCCGCCGCGGTCGGCGGCCCCATCGACCCGTGGTTCCCGGCGCCGCCGGACCCGGACCTGGTGAAGGTGTTCCCGATCCTCGGCACCGGATTCATCGGCATCGACTACGGCCCCGACGAGAAGCCGCTCGGCCCCGACGAGCCCATCTGGGGCGCGAACATGGCCTACAGCACGGCCGCCACCGCGGGGATGCGGTTCAACCCGAACCTCGGCCGCGTCGGCGCCGGGCTCGTCAGCGGCGACGACGCCGACTTCCTGGCGCGGGTGCGGGCCACCGGCGGCGCCGTGGTTTACAGCCCGGGGATGCGGCTGCGCCACTACGTCGAGCCGAAGCGGATGACGGAGGAGTACCTGCTCGGCTTCTACGAGGGGCTGGGCGTCACCGCCGCGCGGATGGGCCAGATTCCCGCCGGCCGGTCGGTGCGCGGGCTGCCGCTGTGGGTGGTCCGCCGCTGGATCGAGGCGCGGCTCGCGGCCGTGGTGCACCGGCTGCGTGGCGCGCGGGTGCCGCGGCTGCTGTCGATGCGCGACTACCGCCGCTGCCGCGGCATGATCCGCGGCGTACTCGCCGGGGGGGCGGGGGCGTGACCCTGAGCGTCGTCATCCCGGCGTACAACCGCGAGCGGACCGTCGGCGGCACCGTCGCGTCCGTCCGCGCCTCGGGCGTGGACGCCGAGATCGTCGTCGTGGACGACGGCTCGACGGACCGCACCGTGGAGGTGGCCCGCGGCCTCGGCGTGGCCGTGGTGACGCAGGCGAACGGCGGCCCGGCCGCGGCGCGGAACACCGGCCTCGCCCACGCCTCCGGCGACGTGCTCGCCTTCCTCGACTCCGACGACGTATGGCTCCCCGGCCCCGCCGCCGCGGCGCTCGGGGCGCTGCGCGACCACGCCGACCTCGACGCCGTGTTCTGCGAGACGCACGTCGGCAACGCCGCCGACGGCTACCGCCCGCTGAGCCCCACCACCGCGAGCAACTTCGCCGAGCTGCTGACGGACCCCATCGGCCCCGACCTGTACCGCCTCGACCGCGGCCGGTTCGTGCGGCTGATGCTCGACCGCAACCAGGTGTTCCTCGGCTCCACGCTGGTCCGCCGCGCCGCGCTCGACCGCCTCGGCCGGTTCGACCCGCGCCTGTTCGGCGGGGAGGACTATGAGCTCTGCCTGCGCCTAGCGGCCGGGGCGAAGTGGGCGTTCCTGAACCGCCCGCTGGCGCGGTACGAGAAACACCCCGGCGGGCTGTCCGCCGACCCCGACCGCATGGCCCGCGAGTTCGCGCTGGCCATGCGCGACGCGGCCGCGCGGCCGGACCTGTTCACGCCGGCGGAGTACGCGCTGGTGAAGCGGCGGCACCGCGAGCTGTCGTTCTACCACGGCTACGTCGCCTACCAGCGCGGCGACTTCGGCGCGGCCCGCGGCCGGTTCGCGGCGGCGCTGCGGCACGCCGGGTTCAGCCCGAAGGCCGCCGCGTACTGGCTGGCGTGCTGCCTCCCCGGCGGCGTCGTCCGCTCGCTCCGCCGGCTGAAGGGGGCGGCGCCGTGAACGTGTGGGTCGTCCCCGTCAACTTCAACGGCCTCGCCGACACCCGCAAGTGCCTCCGCTCGCTGTCAGAGTTGTCGCCGGCGGCGAACGTGGTGCTCGTGGACAACGCCTCGGCCGACGACCCGCTGCCGGGGTTGAAGGCCGAGTTCCCGTGGTGCCACGTCGTGCAGAACGCGGTGAACGCCGGCTGGAGCGGCGGCAACAACAGCGGCATCCGCTACGCCCTGGCCCGCGGCGCCGACGTGGTGGTGCTGCTGAACAACGACACCGTGGTGCGGCCGGACATGGTTGCCCGGCTGCTCGCGGCGCTGGATGCGCACCCGACCTACGGCGTGATCGGGCCGGTGATCCGCTACATGGACGAGCCCGAGGCGGTGATGACGGACGGGACGGCGTTCAACCGCCCGGGTTACCCCGGCTTCTTCGAGCGACTGCCCGTTCCCGAGGCCGCCGCCGAGCCGCCGGCGGTGGCGCCCGTGGACATTGTGAACGGCTGCTGCATGGCCGTGCGCGCCGAGGTGTTCCGCCGCGTGGGGCTGATCGACGACCGCTTCTTCCTGATCCACGAGGAGTCCGACTTCTGCCTGCGGGTGCAGGAGGCAGGGTTCCGCTGCGGGGTGCTGGCGGAGGCGCTGGTGTGGCACAAGGGGTCGAGCTCGTTCGCCCGCACCGGCAAGCGCTGGCAGCGCTACTACGACGCCCGCAACCTGGGCCTGCTGCTGGCGAAACACCCGGGCCGCGGAACGGGTCGGCGGCGCGGGCTGCGGAGCTACGCGGCGTACCTGCGCTACGCCTACCACCGCTACTGCCACGAGCGCGAGGGGAACCAGCCGGACGCCGCGGACGCGGTGCTGGAGGGGCTGATCGACACGGCGACGCGCCGCTACGGGGCGTACCGGCCGGGCCGGCGCTGGGCGGTGCCGGTGCTGCGGGCCGCGTTCGAGGCCGCCCGACGGCTCCGGGCGAAGCGCCCGGAATGACCAATTCCCAATGACCCACCAATGACCGAGGACGGCAACGCCGGTCTTCCTTGGTCATTGGTGGGTCATTGGGAATTGGTCATTCCGCGGCTCATTCACCTGTGGCAAGCAAAACAGCCAAGCGGCAGGCGCTCTCGAACTCCGTCAGGTCCACGTACTCCTTCACGGTGTGAATCTCGTTCTGGCCGGCGCCGAACGTCACCGTCGGGACGCCGTGCTTCACCATCCAGTTGGCGTCGAGGCCGCCGTTGGTCGTGCGGAGCACCGGGTCGCGGCCCATCGCCCGCACCGCCGCGGCGGCGCGGGTCACCACCGGGGCGTCGTCCTTCAGGCGGAACGGCACGTAGTCCAGCCGCGAGGTGAACACCGCCTTGCCCGGCCGCCCCTGGTGGTCGCGGACCTTCGCCGCCGCCGCCGCGAACGCCGCCTTGTACGCCGCCGTGATCGACCGCACGAACTTCGCGTCGTGGCTGCGGCACTCGCCCTTCACCTGGATGTAGTCGGTCACCACGTTCGTCGCGTCGCCGGCCGGCTTGCCGTCGCCGCCGGTCACCGGGCCGACGTTGCTGGTGCCCTGCTTGTCGCCCTTCACGACCTTGCCGAACCAGCCGCCGGCATGCACCTCGGCCAGCGCCAGCGCCAGGATCAGCGTCGCCGACACGCCCTTCTCCGGCGCCACGCCGGCGTGCGACGCCCGGCCGCGGATGTCCACCGTCCAGCGGTCGGCGCCAATCGCCCCGACGAGCACGTCGCCGGCGCTGCGGCCGTCGAAGTTGAAGCCCATCGCCGGGCCGCCGAGGTCGGCCGGGTTGAGGTGCTTGGCGCCGAACAGGCCGCTCTCCTCGCGCACCGTGAACAGCAGCGTCAGCGGCGGGTGCGGCAGCTTCTGGCGGATCAGTTCGGCGACGAGCGTGACGAGCACGGCGCAGCCGGTGCGGTTGTCGCCGCCGAGGGCCGCGTTCGGCGTCTCGTTGACGATCCGCTTCCCCTGCACCTTCGGCCTGGCGCCGGCGCACAGGGGCACGGTGTCGAGGTGCGTCATGAACAGGAGCGGCTTCGCCGGCTTCTTGCCGGTGCCGGGGAGCCGGACGATGAGGTTGCCGGTCTGGGTGGGCTCGGGGATGCGCGTGTTGGCGTCGTCGTGGCGGATGGCGTCGGCCGGCACGCCGGCCTCGTGCAGCGCGGCCACGACGGTGCGGGCGATGTCGGCCTCGCGGCCGGTGACGCCCTCGACCGACAGGAAGCGGACGAGCCGGTCGAGCGCGGCGGCGTGGTCGACGGCGGGCGAGGCGGGCGGCATGGGGTGGCTCGCGGGGGGTGGGGGTGATTGTATGCCCCCGCGGCACCGCCCCGGATTACACTGCCGCGGCCGCCGTCGGCGGCTCGGCGGGGCGCGCGGCGGCCGCCGGCCAGTTGATGGTGCGGTTCGCCTTGCGGGCGGCGCGGAGCACCTCGGCCAGCTCGCGGAGCAGGCCGCGCACCGCGCGCCGCTTCTGGGCCGGGGTCATGTCCGGGGTGATCCGCGGGGTGGTGGTCGGCATCTGGGCCTCCTGCTCGGGTGGGCCGCCGACCTAACGCACGAGCAGTGCCACTCGCGCCGATCGTCGCGCTCCCACGCCGCAACCCTGCGACCCGACAGCGGCTTACGTTCCGCGCTTTTTTCAGCACGACCGGGTCATGTGACCCGGTACTGGTAATCCGTACAACGGCGGCGGGAAGGCGGGTTGAAGAACCTGCAACCGGCGCCCGCTCGACCCACCAACTCCTCGACCGGGAGGCGCGATGCCCGTCGTGTTCACCGTCTCGCTCGCGGTCCGGCCGGACGACCTCGACCGGCAGGGGCACGTCAACAACGTGGCGTTCGTGCGCTACGTGCAGGACGCGGCCGTGGCCCACTGGGTCGCGGCGGCGCCGGCCGAGTTGCAGGCGGCGTTCGCGTGGGTGGTGCGGCGGCACGAGCTCGAATACCTGCGCCCCGGTCTCCCCGGGGAGCAGCTGATTGCCCGGACGTGGGTGGGCGAGCCCGGGGGGGCCACATGGGAGCGCTTCACCGAGGTGGTGCGCCAGGACGGCACAGTCCTGGTGACGGCGCGGACGGTGTGGGTGCTGCTGGACGCGGCCACGGGCCGGCCGCGGCGCGTGGACCCGCGCATGGTGGCGGCGCTGGCGGCACAGCTGTAGCATTTTGAAACGAAGAAGCCCACCCGGTTGACCGGGTGGGCTTTCGGCACATCGGTGGTTTAGCGAGCCACGGGCCGCGGCGCCGGCCGGGTGGCGTGCATCCGGTACGTCAGTTCCAGCAGCAATTCGCGAACGCGGCGGGCCGGGATCGCCGGGCGGGTCTTCGGGCGCGGCGCGGTGGCGGTGGCAGGCATCGGCACATCCTGTTGGGGGGAAGGCTTCCGTCCGCACAGGAATAAGCAGACCGCGTGCCGTGGGCGGGGTGGGTAAACTTCGTCCCCCCGTCACACCAGTTCCCGCAACGGCCGGGCGTCGTCCTCCACCAGGTACTGCGGGCGGCCCGTCAGGTCCGGCAGCGTCGCGCCGGGGGCGATGCCGAGGTTGTGGTACAGCGTGGCGAACAGCTCGCCGTACTGCACCGGCCGCGACACCGCCTCGCCGGCGATGCGGTCGGTCGCGCCGATCACCTGGCCCGTCTTCATGCCGCCGCCGGCCAGCAGGGCGCAGTTCACGTTCGGCCAGTGGTCGCGGCCGACGATGTTGCTGATCCGCGGGGTGCGGCCGAACTCGCCCATCACCACGACGGTGCAGTCGTCGCCGAGGCCGCGGGCGTACAGGTCTTCCACCAGCGCGCTGACGCACCGGTCGAACACGGGGAAGTCCTCGCGCTCGCGGCCGAAGATGTTGTTGTCGGCGCGGCCCTCGGCGTTCTTGCCGCCGTGCCAGTCCCACTTGCTGTAGTTCAGGGTCACCACCCGCGCCCCGGCCTCCACGAGCCGGCGGGCCATCAGCAGGCTCTGCGGCACCCGCGGGGCGCCGTTGCCGTCCATCATGACGCGCGGGTCGCCGGTGCCGTACCGCTCGACCACTTTGGCCGGCTCCTTCGAGATGTCCAGCGCCTCGGCCATCTTCGACGACGTGAGGAGCCCGAACGCCTGCTCGGTGAACGCATCGGAGGCGCGCGCCGAGCCGGAGGCGTCGGCCTCGCGGCGGAAGTCGTCGAAGGTGCGGAGCAGGGTGCGGCGGTCGGCGAGGCGGTCGACGGTGATGCCGCGGAGGACCATGTCGTCGCGCGTCTTCCCCATGACGCGGAACGGGGCGAGCGCCTGGCCGAGGAAGCCGGGGCCGGGCTCGTTGTACGGGCCGTGGGTGGTGGTGTAACACAGGCTCGTGAACGCCGGCACGGCGGGGTCGGTCGGCCCTTGCAGGCGGGCGACGGCGGAGCCGAGCTGCGGCCACCCGCCGGAGGGCGTCGGCTTCCGCGGGTGGTGGCCGTTGTACACCTGGATGGCGTCGTGGTCGGCCTGACTGCCGACGAGCGAGCGCACCACGACGAGCTTGTCCATGATGCGGGCGAGCCGCGGGAACGCCTCGCAGATCTGCACGCCGGTGACGTTCGTGGCCGTCGGCCGCCACGGCCCGGCGACCTCGGCGGGGGCGTCGGGCTTCAGGTCGAACATGTCCTGGTGCGGCGGCCCGCCGACGAGGTAGATGAAGATGACGGACTTGTGCGAGGTGCGGCGGCCGGCCGCCGCGTCGGCGCGGAGGAGGCCCGGCAGCGTGAGGCCGCCGAGGCCGACGCCGCCGATGCGGAGGAAGCCGCGACGCGAGTAACTGGGCATGACGTGCTCGGGCAGGCGGGGGTGAACGAAGACAGTGTCGCCGACGGGGGGCGGCGGGTCAACGGGTTTTGAGACCCGACATGGCTCAAAACCCGCGCATCCCGCGCGTCCGGACCGCGCCCCTGCCGCCGGCGCCGGTCCCGCGGGCGCCCCCGCTACCCCGCCGGCGGTCGGCGCTTGGCAAACGGCCGCGGGGGCGGGTACGTTGAAGGGGTGGCGGTGCGTCAGCGGACGCCGCCCGACCACACCGGGAATCAGTCATGCCCCGCCTCCGGCTCGCGGCCGTGCTCGCCGCTTCCCTCGCCGGCTTCGCCGCGGCCCAGCCGCCGGCCGACGCCATCTCCGAGGCCCGCCAGCGGCAACTCCTCGCCGACCAGAAGGCCGCCGCGGAGGTGCAGACCGCCCTCCTCGACGCCGACGCCGCCCGCGCCAACCCGGCGAAGGCCGCCCAGCGCCTCCGCGCCGCGCAGCAGAGCATCGACCTGTCGGCGGCGATCAGCGGCGAGACCCGGCAGCGCCTCACGGCGCAGCTGCAGGCCCGGCTCGCCGCGGTCGAGGGCCGCCCGGCCGCCAACACTGGCGCCCGCCCCGACCCCGCCGCGCCCGGCGTCAAGGGGGCGCAGAAGGCGGCGATCGAGGCCATGCAGGCGGAGGTGAAGGAGGTCCGCGAGGGCGTGGAGACCGTGGCCCGGTTGCGCGAGCAGAACAAGTTCGCCGAGGCCGACCGCACCGCCGCCGCGCTGGCACAGAAGTACCCGACCAACCCCGGCGTCCTGGCCCTCGGCCAGAAGGATAACTTCGCCACCGCCTTGGCCGACTCCCGCGCCCATACCGAGCTGCAGGCCAAGCGGATCGTCGCGGCCCAGAACAACCTGATGGCGTCGAACATCCCGGCCGTGCAGGACGTGGAGTTCCCGAAGGACTGGAGGGACCGCACCGGCAAGCGGTCGAACGAGGTCAAGCTGACGGACCGCGAGAAGCAGCTGATCTCGGCGCTGGACCGCGCCGTGACGGTGAACCTGAAGGACCAGCCGCTGGAGTACGCGCTGCAGGAACTCTCGACGGCGATGGACGCGAAGCTGCTGGTGGACGAGAAGTCGCTGCGCGACCTGGACCTGGACCTGAAGAAGACCGTGAGCCTGACCGCCCGCGGGCTGTCGGGCCGGACGGCGCTGCGGCAGCTCCTCTCCGCCCAGGGGCTGACGTTCGTCATCCGCGACCAGGAGATCCAGATCGTGACGGTGGAGCGGTCCCGCGACATGCTCACGACGCGGGTGTACTACCTCGGCGACCTGATCCAGGGCCTCGGGCCGACCGGCGGGGCGCCGCAGTGGGGGCCGTTCCTCGACTTCCAGCAGACGCAGGCCAACGCCAAGCTCCTGATCGACTCGATCAAGGCGTCGGTGGACCCGCTGGCGTGGCAGGGCAACGGCGGGGCCGGCACCGTGACGTTCCACGTGCCGAGCATGTCGCTGATCGTGCGGGCGTCGAGCGAGGTCCACGCCGCCCTCGGCGGCCGGCTGTACGGACGGTGAGTTTGGGGGGAGAAGGCAGATTAACCACAGAGTCACAGAAGGCACAGAGAAAAGACACAAGCCGAGAGCAGAGATTGGTTTCAAACACTGCGTCCTTCTCGGTTTTCGGCCTTCTCTCTGTGCCCTCTGTGACTCTGTGGTTAAGCTGCCTTCATCAGCCCTCCCGAGTCCCTGTGATGTCCCTCTACTTCCCCACCCCCGACGAGTGCGGCCATCACGTCGTCTTCGGCGCCGTGCCGATCCGCACCTACGCCGGCGACACGATGCAGCTGTCGCTCGTGGACATCCCGGCCGGCGGCGTCGTGGACTGGCACAGCCACCCGCAGGAGCAGATGGGGATGATGGTGAGCGGCCGGGCGCTGTTCGAGGTCGGCGACGAGGTGAAGGAACTCGGCCCCGGCGACTTCTACCGCATCCCCGGCGGCGTCCGCCACCGCGTCACGGCGCCGGCCGGCGCGGCGCAGGCGCTGGACGTGTTCCACCCCGTCCGCGACGAGTACCGCTGACCCGTCCGCCCGTGTACCATAGCGGCATGACGCGCCGCCTCCCGATCGCCGCCGGGCTGTTTGCCGCCGCCGTCGCCGTCGCCGCCGGGCAGCCGGCCGACGACCTCGTCCGCCGGGCGAACGCCGTCATGCTCGCCGGCGACCCGGCCGCCGCCGACCCCCTCTACGCCGCCGCCGCCGAGCGCACCGCCGACCCCGGCCTGGTCGCGTACAACACCGCCGCCGTGCGGGCCGCGCAGGGCCGGTTCTACGACGCCGAAGTCCTCTACGCCCGTGCCCTCGACGACCGCGACTGCCCGCCGACCCGCGCGGCGCGGGCGTGGTACAACCGCGGCGTCTGCCTGCTGAAGCGCGGCGGCGACGCGGCCGTGTACCGCTCGGCCGTCGCGTGCCTGGAGCGGTGCCGCGAATCCCCCGGCGCCGACGACCCGCTGAAGGCCGACGCCCGCCGGCTGATCGAGCTGGCGAAGTTGCTGTGGGCCGAGGCCGCCCGCAAGGCGCCGCGGCCGGAGAGCCCGAACGCCCCGACGCCCGAAGACATGCAGCAGCCGCCCCCGCCGCAGACCGCCGGCTCCGAGCCCGAGACGCGCCCCGACCAGGCCGGTAAGGACGGATCGACCGACCCGTCGAAGACGAAGCAGACCAAGCCGGCGGGCGTGCAGCCGACGCCGGAGCCGGGCAGCAAGTCGGAGCAGCCGACGGCGGGCGTGGGGCCGCAGCTGCGGCCGCTGTCGAACGACGACACGGCCCGCCCGCTGAGCCCCGAGGAGACGCGGGCGTACCTCCGCCAGACGGAGGAGCGGCTGCGGAAGGAGCGGCAGGGGCTGCTCCGCGCGGTCGCCGGGGCGGACCGGCCGGGGGTCAAGGATTGGTAGCGGCTCGGGAGGAGATGAGGGATGAGGGATGAGGGATGATTGAAGCCCAGACGGCCGAGCGCGTTGACCTCCGCGTGCGGACCAAGCAGTTCGCGGTCCGCATCATCCGCAGGTACGGGGCGCTGCCCAAGCAGGCTGAAGCGGACGTGATCGGCCGGCAGGTGTTGCGGTCCGGTACCTCGGTCGGCGCCAACTTCCGCGAAGCCCACCGGGCGCGGTCGGACGCCGAATTCGTGTCGAAACTGGGCGACTGCCTGAAAGAACTCGAAGAGACGAGTTACTGGCTCGAACCGCTGGTAGACGCGGGGCTCGTGCCGCCGGCCCGGGTTGGTGCGTTGCAGGAGGAGTGTGAACAGCTCCTCGCCATCCTTACCACGATCTGCAAGAAGGTGAAAGCGAGGAAGGGGTAACCCATGCTCCGCCTCGCCACTACCCGGGCCACGTTCGTCGTGCTGGCTTTGCTCATCCCTCATCCCTCGTCCCTCATCCCTGCGCGGCAACCGAGCTTCTTCGAGCCGAAGGACGGCTACTACGGCGCCCGCGGCACCGCGGTGAAGGCGCGCTGGGACGTGACGCCCACGACCGTTCCCGAAGGCGGAGCCGTGGTGGCGACGCTCACCGTCACGGGCGCGACCAACCCCGCCGAGGTGAAGCGGCCCGAGTTGGCGAAGATCGCCGACTTTAACGAGCGGTTCGTGATCGAGGACGCGCCCGCGCCGGCGGCGAAGGGGCTGGCGTTCGCGTACCAGTTGCGGCCCCGGACCCGCGCCGTGACGGACGTGCCGGGGCTGAATTTCTTCTACTTCAACGCCGCCGCCGCGCCCGAGCGGCGCTACCAAAACGCCCGCGCGCTCGGGGTCAAGATCACGGTGACGGCCGCGCCGCCGAAGGCCGCGCCCCCCGCGGTGCCGCTGGACGCGCCCGACCGGATGTTCGTCGTCGATACAGGGGCGCGCCTGCTGGACGACGAGCCGTTCGCGCCGGGGCCGGCGGCGTGGGCCGCGCTGGCGGTGCTGGCGGTGCTGGTGCCGGTCGGGTGGTACGCGGCCTGGCGGGCGATCTACCCGGACTCGGCCCGGCTCGCACGGCGGCGGCGGTCGCGGGCGGCGCGGCGGGCGCTGGCGGCGGTCCGCGGTGCCGACCCGGCGGCGTGCGCCGCAGCCGTGCTCGGCTACCTGCGGGCGCGCTTCCCGCTGCCGCCGGGCGCCGACACGCCGCCGGAGGCGGCCGCCGCGCTGGCCGCGCTCGGCGTCGCGGCAGCGGCCGACGTGGAAGCCTTCCTGCGGGCGTGCGACGGCGCCCGGTTCGCGCCGACTTGCGACGCCGCGGGGTCACTCCCCGCCGCCGCCGCGGCGCTGGTGGCCCGGCTGGAGGCGGCGGAATGACTCCGCGCCTGCTCGCCGCCGTCGCGGTCGCGCTCCTCACCGCCCCCGTCGCGGCGCAGTCCCCGACCGCCGCCGACCTCGCCGCCGACGCCGCCGGCCACTTCGCCGCCGGCGTCGCCGCCCGGGACGACGCCGCGGCCGCCCGGCCGCACTTCCGCGCCGCCGCCGCCGCCTTCGACGCCCTGTGGCAGGGCGGCCGCCGCAACCCGGCCGTCGGCCTCGCCCGCGCCCGCAGCCGCCGCCTCGCCGGCGACCTCCCCGGCGCCGTCGTCGCCCTCCACGAGGCGCTCGCCGTCGCCCCCGCCGACCGCGACCTGCGCGTCGACCTCGACGACGCCCGCGCCGCCGTCGACCTCCCCCAAGCCGGCGACCTCGCCGACCAGTGCCGCCCCGCCGCCGGCCGCCCGTTCGGCTCGCGCGTCTCGGCGGCGGAAGCGTTCGCACTCGCGGCCGTCCTCGCGCTCGCCGCCGGGCTCGCCGCCGCCCGGTTCGCCATGACCCGCGCCCCGGCGTGGCTCGGCGTCAGTGCCCTGTCACTGGTCGCGCTCGCGGCGATTGCCGCGCTCCTGTGGCAGGACGCCCGCCGCGACCCGCGGCCGGTCGTGGTCCTCGCCGCCGACGTGGTCCTCCGCCGCGGCAACGCCGACAGCTACCCGCCGCGGCTCGAACCCAAGCTGCCGCGCGGCGGCGAGGCCCGCGAGCTCGGCCGCCGCGGCGGGTGGGTGCAGGTGGAGCTCGCCGGCGGCGCCGCCGGGTGGGTGCCGGAAGCCGCCGTTCTCCCCGTGCCCCGGCGGTGACCCGTGCCCGACCTCGACGTTCCCCCCGCCGCCGTCGCCGCGCTGTGGGCCGCCGTCGGGGTGTGGCTGGCGTGGTGGTTCGTGCCGCTGCTCGTCTCCGCGGCAGGCGGCACCCGCTACGCCAACGGCGGCGCGGAAGACCCCGCGGCCCTGGAGCCCGACGGCTCCGACCCGGCCTACGCCGCGGCGTTCGACGCCCTCCGGCGGCTCGGGTACGAGCCGCTCGGGCCGGGGTGGATGCGGCTCACGTTTCACCTCCGCGACTGGACGTACCGCACGACCGTGCGGGCGTTCCGGAAGCGGTCGGCCGGGCGGTTCGCGTTCCTGCACGAACTGCCGGTCGCCCCCGGCTGGCACCAGCTCATCTTCGCCACCTGCTGGGCGGACGGTGGCCTCGACCTGACTGCCGCGTCCGCCCCTGACTCGTACACGGCCGACGACGGCTTCGCCATGGAGGCGGTGGCGACGGCCGACCCGGCGGCGGTGGAGGCGCGGCACGCCGACCGCGTGGCGGCTCACGAGGCGGCCGGCCGGCGGCGTGACACCGACCTGTCACTGCGGGCGCTCCTGGAGGCGACGGGGCGGCACGCCGGGCCGTCCACCATCACCCCGACGGCGAGAACGGCACGGGTCGAGGTGGTGGCGGCGGGCGGCCCGCTGGCGGTGGCGACGGCCGCGGCGGTGTTGGTGTTCGGGCCGTGGAGTTGGGCCGTGCCGGCGGCGCTGCTGGCGGTGCTGACGGGGTTGTGGGTGCTGACCGCGGTCGCGCGGGCGAACGCGGCCGCCCAGCTCCGCCGGGCTGCGGAGCCGCCAGACGAGGGGTGGTGAGGGCGGCACGAACCCCGCCCGTCAGGCGAACACCTCGCGCACCGCGGCGCCCTCCGGCAGCAGCGCCAGCGGCCGGTCCAGCCGGTCGCGCAGCTCCACGTCGGGGGCGATGCCGAGCGCGTGGTACACCGTCGCCACGATGTCGCTGGCGCTCACCGGGTTGCGGCTCGGGTACGCGCCGAGCTTGTCGCTCGCCCCGTGGACGTAGCCGCCCTTCGTGCCGCCGCCGGCGAACAGCACCGAGTAGCAGTGCTCCCAGTGGTCGCGGCCGGCGTCGCCCGAGATCTTCGGCGTGCGGCCGATCTCGCCCATCACCACCACCAGCGTGCGGCCGAGCAGCCCGCGGTCGATCAGGTCCGTCAGCAGCTGTGCGTACGCCCGGTCGAACGGCGGCAGCAGCTGGTTCTTCAGCTTCGGGAAGTTCTGGCCGTGCGTGTCCCAGGTGGCGTTCGCGTCCGGCGCCCAGCTCACGCACGCCAGCCGCGTCCCGGCCTCCACCAGCCGCCGCGCCAGCAGCAGGCTCTGGCCGTAGATGTTGCGGCCGTAGGCGTCACGCACGCGGGCCGGCTCGCGGTCCAGCAGGAACGCCCGCTGCGCCGCCGGCGACGTGAGCAGGTCGCAGGCCCGCGCCTGGAGGCGTTCCAGGTCGTCGGTGAGGCCGGCGCGGGCGGTCGTCGCGGTGCGGTTGACGCCGGCGAGGAGGTCGCCGCGGTCGCGGACGCGGTCGGCGGTCATGCCGGCGCCGGGGAGGATGGCCGGCAGGTTGAAGCCGTCGGGGGCGTCGCCGCCGCGGAGGACGAGGAACGGGTCGTGCGTCTTGCCGAGCCAGCCGCCGAGGAACCCCGGCTGCGGCGGCCCGCCGGCCCCTTCCGCGGTGAGGTACGGCATCAGCACGTAGCCGGGTACGTGCCCCGCGGCCGGCCGGTGCCGGCTCACGACGGCGCCGATGGCCGGGTGGTCGGTGGCCTTCGCGCCGACGATGCCGGCGCGGACGTTGCTGCGGATGCCGGTGAGGGCCGTGTACACGGCGGGGGCGTGCGCCACCTGGTCGTGGTTGACGGAGCGGACGAGGGTGCAGTGGTGCATCAGGCGCGCGAGCCGCGGCAGGTGTTCGCACACCTGCACGCCGGGGACGGTGGTGCTGATCGGGCGGAACTCGCTGCGCATCTCCTGCGGCAGGTCGGGCTTCATGTCCCAGGTGTCGAGGTGGCTGGGGCCGCCGTTGAGGAAGACGAGGATGCACGAGTCGGCGGGCGCGGAGCTGGTGCGGTGCTCGTCGGCGGCGAGGAGGGTGGTGAGCCCGAGGTGGAGGGCGCCGGCGGTGCCGACCTGGAGCATGTTGCGGCGGGTCAGCCCCGTCGGCCCCGGGCAGCGGGTGGGCGGTGTCATCGGGCGGAAACCTCGGGCTAGACCCAGTCGAAATACCTGATCCACCACGTCTGGATGCCCGTGACGCCGGGGTTCGAGCCGGTGTAGTCGGCATCCAGTACGGCAGCTGGGATGTAAGTGTATCCGTGCCGGATGAACAACTCCAGCACCACCGCCATGACCGGCTCAGGCACCAGATCGTTGTTATCGACGGTGACCATGTCGCCGAAGTTGCTGAATCGAATGGTCGCCTGCCGCCCGTCGGGCAGTGGCAGGGATGCCTGGCTGTGGAAGCTTGCGTCCTGGATGTAGCTACCGGTCTCCGACGGCACCGGTTGGCCGAGGGCGGCGGACAGGTCGGCCATAAACCGGCCGAAGCGGGCCGTCGCCGCCGCGTAGTCGAAGCCCGGGGGGTATTCCCAATGTGTCGGATGATCGTGCTGGGCCAGAAGGCTGGCGTAGTCCATTCACGCCCCTCCGTGAGTGAGCCTGGTTTTCAAGCCGAAGGCTCGCGGCCCCGGGATCGCAAAATGTTCGTCGAATCGATCGATTAACTTGTTTCCGCGACCCGGTGGGGGGAGCGCCGGAAACAATAATCCCGACCAAACTGTCGATCCTGTCGGTTTGGCGCTTGACAACGGCCGGAACGTCAGGCCGAATTCGAGCCGCCGCGGTCACTTCCCCTGGCGCTTCACCATCTCGGCGATCCAGATCGGGGCGAACGGCGACGTACACCCCTTCGAGCACGGATAGTCGCGGTACAGCCCCAGCTTCTCGCCGACGGCCACCGCCCGCTTGCGGAACTTCGGCGTGTGGATGCCGATCTCGGCCAGGCACATGTTCATCGTCCACTGCACCTCGGGGACGGCGCCGGGCATTTCCCGCTCGATGCGGTCGAGTAGCGCCGCGAGGTCGAGGCCGTCGGGGCTCTTGGCGACGCGGCCGGCCGTCAGCTGCCAGCCGGCGCGGGCCAGCCACGGGTCGGACGACGCCATCCACGCCGCCCGCAGCGCCTCCTTGTCGGGGTGCACCTTCACCACGTTCGAGTGGAGCCAGTCGGCCACCCACGGGATCGTGATCGTCGTGACGAGCCGCTCCAGGTCGGCGGCCGACAGCTGCGTCACGTCGATCAGCAGCGCGGCGAGGAACTGGGCGTCCACGTTGCCGGTGTCCCACAGCGCGAGCGCCAGCGGGTGGTTGGTCTTGAGCTTGGCCGCGAGCTTCCGCACGTCGCCGCGGGGGACGCCGTACTGGTTGGCGCCGGCGCCGCGGCCCCACGGGCCGGCCTTGGCCATCTGCGCCCGCACGGCGGCGGTGCCGAGCGCTTCGAGTTGTTTGAGGGCGTCCGCGACGGACACGGACGCCGCCTTGGGCTTCGCCTTCGCCGCCGGCTTGGGGGTTACGCTCTTGGCCATCGAATCGCCCGGAATGGGTTCAAGGGTCACGACCCGCCGCGCGGGCCGGCGGCCGCGGGGGCGTGGCCGTTGGCCGTCGGCTCGGGCCGCGGCGCGTCGGGGGTCAGCTTCGCCAGGTACTCCGGCACCTCGACGCCGCCCACGTCCTTCAGTACCTGCATCATCGGCGGCATCACCCGGGCCATGTTCTGCAAAAACCCCGCGGTGGCCGACCCGCCCGCGCCGCCGCCCTCCCACACCACCACCTTGTCGAACTTGATGTTCGAGATGGCCTTCGCCGACGCCTCGGCCAGCGCCGGCATCTGCTCCAGCATCAGCAGCCGGAACGCCGCGTCCGCCCCGCCGCACGCCTCGATGATGGTCCGCAAGCCCTCGCCCTTCTTCGCCAAAATCTCGTACTGGCCGCGGGCCTCGGCTTCGAGCTTCATGTAGATCGTCGCCGCGTCGGCTTGCGCCGCCAGCCGCGTCTGCTCGGCCGCCGCCTCGGCCTCCACGATCGTCCGCGCCTTCTCGGCCTTCGCCACCGCCTCCAGCGCCGCCCGCTGCTCGGCCTCCACCTTCTCGGCCTCGGCCAGCGCCGCCCGCGCCAGCGCCCGGTTCTGCGCCTCCTTCACCGCCGCCTCGGCCTCGCGCTTCGTCGTCTCCGAGCGCTGGTACGCCTCGGCCTGCTTCACCTGCATGTCGGCCTGGGCGGCGAACACCTGGGCCTGGGCCTGCGCCTCGCCGACGGCGGCGCGGGCGTTGGCCTCGGCCTTCCGCACCCGCTTCTCGCGCTCGGCGTCGGCCACCAGCGCCTCGCGCTCGAACGCCGCCTTCTGCTCGCCGACCTGCTGGTCGCGGTCGAGCTCGGCCACGCGGATCGCCTGCTGCCGCATGGCCTCCTTGATGAGCGCCTCCTGCTCCAGCTTCGCCGTCTGCTCGCCGACCGCGCGCTCCTTGTCGAGCTGCGCCACGCGGATGGCCTGCTCCCGGGTCGCCTCGCGGGTGCCGATCTCGCGCTCCTTCGTGGCCCCGGCCACCGACACGGCCCGCTCCCGCTCGGCCTCGGCGACGCCGATCTGCCCGGTCCGCTCCTGCAGCGCCACGTCCACGAGCGCCTTCTGGATGGCCTCCGCGGCGGCCTTGCGGCCGATGGCCTCGATGTACCCGCTCTCGTCCGTCAGGTCGGTGATGTTGACGTTGATGAGGACCAGGCCGATCTTCTTGAGCTCCGGCTCGAGGGAGCGCTGCACGCTGTCGAGGAACTTGTCGCGGTCGCGGTTGATGTCCTCGATCCGCATCGACGCGATGACCTGCCGGAGCTGCCCGAAGATGATGTCGCGGGCCTGCTCCTTGATCTCCTGGGTGTCGAGCCCGAGGAGGCGGATGGCGGCGTTCTGCATCGTCTCGGGGTCGGTGCCGATGGCGACGGTGAAGACGCTCGGCACGTTCACGCGGATGTTCTCGATGGAGAGCGCGCCCTTGAGCGGCACCTCGATCTGGATGGGGTCGAGCGACAGGTAGGCGTGGTCCTGCACGAGCGGCACGATGAACGCGGCGCCGCCGTGGACGCACTTCGCGGCGTTACCGCCGCCGGTCTTGCCGTAGATCACCAGCACGCGGTTGGACGGGCACCGCTTGTAGCGCCGCGCCAGCATCAGGACGAGGCCGAACAGGACGGTGCCGGCGGCGACGGCGGTGACGAGGGGCCACGGCACGTCGGGGGTGTTGGCGAGGAGTGCGGTCACGGGTGCGGCCTCCGGGTGTCGGGTGAGTGTGTCAGGCAGCCTCGACTTCCACCGTGTCGGCGGTGAGCACGGCGACGACCCGCACCGGCGCCCCGGTCGGCAGGTCCGGCCCGGCCGTCACCGCCTGGTACTCGACGGTGCGGTTCTGCACGGCCACCTGCACCTTGCCGTGGCCCGACCGCGTGCCCGGCACCCGCAGGTACACCGAGCCCGTCCGGCCGACCGCCCGCTCGATCCGCGCCGTGCCGTCGGCCTTCAGCCCCGCCAGCGACCGCACCAGGAACGCGACCGCGTAGAACGCCGCCGCCGCCGCCGCCGCCGCGATCCCGGTGCTGATGGCTTCGTCGGCCCCGTAGTAGCGCGCGGTCAGCCCGCCGAGGCCGAAGAACGTCAGCGCCGCGGCCGCCGTCCGCACGGACAGCATGCCGAAGAACGAGTTGCCGTCGTGGTCGTGGTCGGCCCCGGTGTCGTGGTCGGTGTCGTGGTCGGCGCCGAAGCCGAGGAGCCCGGCGGCGAGTTGCAGCAGGATGACGGTGCCGCCGAGGCCGGCGCAGAACAGGTAAAATGTGTCCACGATCCCTCCCGGCGGCCGCAGTTTCTCGCAGTCTAACGAGTGATTCGCGGCGGCTCGCCGGCAATTCGGTGAAATCCGGGGGATCATTCGGGCGGTCAACCGCAAATTCGACCCACGCCCCGGCCGGGGTTGCGTGCCCGGCCGGGTTCGGCTATCTCCCCGCGTCCCGGGGGGTGGGTGATGGCGCTGCTCGAGGTCGAGGGGCTGGTCAAGTACTTCGGCCGCCGGCGGGTCGTCAACGGCGTGTCGTTCCACGTCGAGGCCGGCGAGGTCGTCGGGCTCCTCGGCCCGAACGGCGCCGGCAAGACCACCAGCTTCCGCATGGCCACCGGGCAGCTCACGCCCAACGCCGGCAAGGTCACGTTCGACGGCGCCGACGTGACCGGCCTACCCATGTTCCAGCGCGCCCGCCGCGGCATGGGCTACCTGTCGCAGGAGCCGAGCGTCTTCCGCAAGCTGAGCGTCGAGAGCAACCTCATCGCCATCCTGGAGGCGCTGCCGCGCAGCCGCAGCCTCGGGCGGAAGCTCACCCGGAAGGAGCGGTGGGAGCGCACCAACGACGCGCTGAAGCGGTTCAAGCTCGACCACGTCCGCACGAACGTCGCCGGCCGCTGCTCCGGCGGCGAGAAGCGGCGGCTCGAGATCGCCCGCTGCCTGGTGTGCGAGCCGCTGCTGATCCTGCTCGACGAGCCGTTCGCCGCCGTGGACCCGAAGACGACCGAGGACATCCGCAAAAACATCCGCGAGCTGGCCGACCACGGCATCGGCATCCTCATCACCGACCACAACGTCCGCGAGGTGTTCCGCACCGCCGACCGGGTGTACCTCATCGCCGACGGCCAGGTGGTGACCCGCGGCACGCCGCACGAGCTCGTGAACGACCAGAAGGCCATCGACGCCTACCTCGGCCGCAGCTTCGAGGAAGACGGCTTCACCCGGGCGATGGCGAGCCGGCTCCACCCCGGCGGGGCGCCGACCCCGCCGCCCGAACCGCCGCCTCCACCCCCGGCACCGGCGCCGGTCGTGAAGGCCGCCGCGCCGCCCGCGAAGCCGCCGGTCACGCCGCCGCCGGCGAAGCCGCTGACGATCACGCCGGCCCCCGTCGTGCCGCCCCCGCCGCGGCCGGCGCCGCCCCCGACGGCAGCCACGCCGCCGCCGAAGGCCTTCGCCCCCGAACCCGTCGCCACCGTGACGCCGCCGCCGGTGCTGTTCCCGGCGCCCACGCCGACCGCCTTCCCCGCCACGACGCCGGCGCCGGCCAGCGGGTTGTTCAGCGGCAAGGTCGGGTCGATGCTGGATCAGGAGAAGGTGCGGCGGCTCGTCGAGTCGCTGGCCGACGACGGCGCGGTGAAGGCGGCGACGCTGGAGCTGGTGAAGAAGGGCGCCGCGGCCGCGCCGACGCTGCTGGAGGCGCTGGAGTGGCCGAACGCGGTCCACCGGCGGCGGGCGTTCGAGGTGCTGAAGTTCCTGGCGAAGGACGCCGGCCCGCTGGAGTTCGACCCCGACGGCCCGCCGGACGTTCGCCTGCGCCAGGTGGCACAGCTGCGCCGGCGGCTGGAGCCGCGCCGGTGACCCGGACCGCCCGGCGCCGTACCCTGACCGCACAACCGCCTTCCCCAACAGTGGTGACGCCGTGAAGGGAATCCTGCTCGCCGGCGGCGCCGGGAGCCGCCTCTACCCGCTCACCCGCTCGGTGAGCAAGCAGCTCCTCCCCGTCTACGACAAGCCGGTCATCTACTACCCGCTGTCGGTGCTGATGCTCGCCGGCATCCGCGACGTGCTCGTCATCAGCACGCCGCGCGACACCCCGGCCATCGAGCAGCTCCTCGGCGACGGCAAGCGGCTCGGCATGAACCTCTCCTACAAGGTGCAGGAGAACCCCGGCGGCATCGCCCAGGCGTTCCTCGTCGGCGAGGAGTTCGTCGCCGGCGACCCGGTCTGCCTGATCCTCGGCGACAACATCTTCTTCGGCCACGACCTCGTGCCGGTCCTCACCGACTCGGCCGCCATCACCAGCGGCGCGCGGGTGTTCGCGTACCACGTCACCGACCCCGAGCGGTTCGGCGTCGTCGAGTTCGGCAAGGACTTCAAGGCGCGGACGCTCGAAGAGAAGCCGAAGCAGCCGCGCTCGAACTGGGCCGTCACCGGGCTCTACTTCTACGACGGCGGCGTCACCGAGGTTGCGAAGAAGCTGAAGCCGTCGCCGCGCGGCGAGCTGGAAATCACGGACGTGAACCTGGAGTACCTCCGCCGCGGGCAGCTGACGGTGACGCCGCTCGGCCGCGGCGTGGCGTGGCTGGACGCGGGCACCTTCGACTCGCTGCTGTCGTCGTCGCAGTTCGTGCAGACGCTGGAGCAGCGGCAGGGGCTGAAGATCGCGTGTCTGGAGGAGATCGCGCTGTCGAAGGGCTTCATCGACGTGGCGCAGTTCGAGAAGCTGGCGGCCGAGAGCGGCAACAACGACTACGGCGCGTACCTGAAGCGCGTGCTGGCCGAGCACCGCGCCGGCGGGGCCTGACGGAAGCCGTTTTTGACAGGATGAACAGGATGACGCAGGATGCAAAACAAAGACACGATTTAATTTGATTTCGGTCTCTGTTTCCGATCCTGCATCATCCTGTTCATCCTGTCAAAAACGGCCTGGTCTCACTCCACCCCCGCCGGCAGGTCCGCCGGCGCCGTCGCGCCGCCCGCCCGCGTCATCACCTCGCGCAGCTTCGTCGTCTTGTTCTCCGTCGCGCCGCCGGTCGCCAGGAAGAACCCCGACCCCGTCAGCCCCGCGTCGACGTGCGTGTCCGGGTTGCTGTCGGCGGTGAAGCGGGCCTTCATGATCGGCTCCCACGCCCCGCCCTTCGGCTTCACAAAGCCGTCGCCGAACGCCGCCCGCCGCGCTTTCGTCACCGACACCTTGTTCCGCCGGAAATCCTCCACGAACGAGTAGCAGCCGCGCAACAGCTCGCCCTTCGTCTGCGTCGAGAAGGTGACGAGGTGCCGCCACTCCGCCGCGTCCGGCGTGCGGAGGTAGCCGCTGTAGGCAGTGCGGTCGGGGCCGTCGGCCTTGGCGGTCACGAGGAAGCGGTACGGCCGCTCCACCTGCCAGTCGAGGTCGAAGAACGACTGCCCGCCGGTCCCCTCGTTGCCGAACCGGCCGACGCGCACGCCCTCGCCCTTGTGGAGGAGCTTCACCCGCTTCTCTTCAGGCACCTTGCGCGGGTCGTCGCCGCCGGCCGGGTCCCACACCGAGAACAGCGCCAGCTTCTTGCCGTTGCCGAGCTCCTGGATGCCGAAGTACCCCTTCGACCAGCCGCAGGCCATGAAGTACGTTCCCTCCGCCGACTGCTCGACGGTGGCGGTGAGGGTGAAGGCCGTCGCTTCGGGCGCGGGGTAGCCGAGGTGGACGGACCGGCAGGCGATGCCGAACAGCTTCTCGTCGGCGGGCGCGCTCGCCGTGGCGACGGCGACGGCGGCGAGGGCGGCGGTAATGGCGGGGCGCACGACGAGCCTCCGGGGGGCGTGTACCTGGGATGGTTTACGAACCCGCGGGCGCGGCCCCGTGCGGGAGGGCCGGCAGCCGCACCTCGAACTCGCTCCCCTTGCCGGGGCCGTCGCTCCGGACCGCCACCCGGCCGCCGTGCAGTTCCACCAGGCTCTTGACCAGCGTCAGCCCGATGCCGAGGCCGCCCTGGGCGCGGGCGTCGGTCCGGTCGATCTGCGTGAACAGGTCGAACACCCGGGCCAGCATCTCGGGCGGGATGCCGGCCCCGGTGTCGCTCACCGTCACCACCGCGTCGGCCCCGACCCGCCGGGCGGCGACGCGGACCGCGCCGCCGGGCTCGGTGTACTTCGCGGCGTTGTTCAGCAGGTTGGCGAACACCTGCGCCAGCCGCACCGCGTCGCCGTCCACCACGAGCCCGTCGGCCGGCACGTCCACGGTCAGCGTGTGGCTCGCGGCGTCGATCAGCGGGCGGCTCGTCTCCACGGCGGTGCGCACGACCGCGGCCAGCTCCACCGGGGCGCGGCGGAGGTCGATCTTGCCGCGGGTGATCCGCGACACCTCCAGCAGGTCGTCCACCAGCCGGACCATGTGGGCCACCTGCCGGTCCATCATGTCGTGGACGCCGGTGGCCTCGGCGCCGCCGACCAGCCGGAGGATGTGGAGCGAGTTGCGGATCGGGGCCAGCGGGTTGCGGAGCTCGTGGGCCAGCATCGCCAGGAACTCGTTCTTGCGGCGGTCGGCGTCCTTCAGCGCCTCCTCGGCCTCGCGCCGCGTCGTCACGTCCTCGTGCGACACCACCACCCGCACCGGCCCCGGCGTCAGGAACCGGCTCACCCGCATGGTGAACCACCGGTGCTCGGTCGGCGAGTGGCACGGGTACTCGAACTCGAAGTACGGCTCGCGCCCGGCCAGCACCGCCCGCAGCCCGGCGGCCACCTCCAGCCCCTCCACGCCTCCGCCGGCGTGCGGCTCGCACTCCTGGAGGTAGTTCGACCCCACCCCGTAGGCGTGGCCGTCGTAGTTGTTCTCGTCGGCGAACCGCCGCCAGGCGGCGTTCACCGCCAGGATGGTGCCGGCCTCGTCGAGGACGGCGATGTGGCTCGTCAGGGCGTCGAGGGCGGAGTGGAGGAACCGGTGGGCCTCGGACAGCTCGGCCACGGCCCGGCGGAGGTCGTCCTCCATCCGCTTGCGGGCGGTGATGTCGGTGAACAGCACCGCCACCCGGCGGGCGCCCGGGTCGCCGACCCGGAAGGCGTACACCTCGAACCAGCGGTGCAGCCCCTTGTACTCGCCGGCGAACCGGACCGGCTCGCCGGTGTCGGCGACGCGGCCGTAGTTCTCCAGCCAGTGCGGCTCGATGGCCGGGACGAACTCGAGCATCCGCCGGCCGACGGCGCCGCGCATGCCGGCCTGGGCCTCGAACGCCGGGTTCACCTCCACGAACCGGTAGTCGCTCGGCCGGCCGGCCGCGTCGGACAGCACCTCGATGACGCAGAACCCCTCGTCGATCGACTCGAACAGGGTGCGGTACTTCTCCTCGCTCGCCCGCAGCGCCTCCTCCGTCCGCTTCTGCGCCGTGATGTCGGTGATCGACGCCACCGCCCCGCGAGCCGTCCCGGTCGCGTCGAGCAGCGGGAGCGCGGAAATCAGGGTGTGGACGACGACGCCGTCGTCGAACACCTGGTCGACCTCCTCGTTGCGGACGACCTCGCCCCGGGCGGCGCGCTGTACCGGGAGCTCGGGGGGCGGGATCTCGACCCCGTCCCGGCTCGGGCGGAAGTGCGTCGGCCGTTCCAGCGGCGGGGCCGTCTTGGACAGGTTCGCCGCCCCCGGCATGCGCAGGATGGCGTTCGCGGCCCGGTTCCCGGTGATTCGCCGGCACGCCGGGTCGTGGGCGATGAACACCCCGACCGGGAGGAGGTCCATCAGCGTCCGCAGCTCGGCGGCGGTCTGCTCGCGGTCGAGGAGGAGCTGGCGGGTGTGGTACTGCCGCTCGCGCCCCCGGAGGGCCGTACGGGCGGCCGACACCAGCGCCGCGATCCGCACCGGCCGCTCCAGCACGGTGACGTTCCCGAGCACCTCGACCGCCCGGGCCACGGCCGGCGAGTCCGCCCCGGGTCGGGCCGTCAGCAGCACCGGGAGGTCGGACCACGGCGGCTGCCGGCTCAGCCACCCGGCCAGGCAGTCGTCGCGGTCCGTCGCGGCGGCCTCCTCGGTGGTCAGCAGCGCCCCGGCCCCGGCGTCGAGCTCGGTACAGACGGCGGCGAGGTCGGCGCAGACGTGGGCGGCGACGCCGGCCCGCGCGAACACGTCGCGCGCCAGGGCCGCGTCCCGCCCGGACGGGGCATAGATCAGGACGCGCTGCTCGGCGGCCCGGTCCGGTTCGGTCACTGCCGCGCCCCCGCGGCGACCCCGCCGGTGCCGTCGGCCCCCTCGAACACCGGCACCCCGGTGAGCACGCCGCGGAAGTCCCTCAGCGGCGCGCCGACGCGGATGCGGCCGGTCGCCATCTTGAACTCGCGGATGGTCCGCTCGTGCTCGCCGCCGCGCTTCTTGATCACCGAGATGGCCTGCCGCACCTCCCCCTTCGACTCGAAGTAGCGCATCAGAACCACCGTGTCGGCCAGGTAGCTGGCGTCCACCGCGGCATGCAGCTGGGTGCCGATGAGCCCCTGGTGGGCGCTGACGAGCAGGGTCGCCACCCCGGCCTGCCCCAGGTACGTCAGCAGCTCGTGAAGCTGCACGATCAGGTACTTCTCGCCGGGCATCGCGTTCAGGTAGCCGTTCAGGCTGTCGATCACCACCACCGACACGCCCCCCTCCACGGCCCGGCGGATGGCGTGGACCAGCTCGCCCGGCGACAGCTCGGCCGGGTCGACCTGCTGGATCACCACGGTCCCGGCGTCGAGGTGCGGGCGGAGGTCGATCCCCAGGCCGGCGCAGCGGCTGAGGAGGGTGTTCAACCTCTCGTCGAACACGAACAGGGCGGACCGCTGGCCGCGGGCGGCGGCGGCGGACACGAACTGCGCCGCCAGGATGGACTTGCCGGTCCCGGCCGCGCCGATGACGAGCGTGCTGGTGCCGCGCTCGATGCCCCCGCCGAGGAGGGCGTCGATCTCGGCCACGCCGCTGGCGAGCTTCTCGTCGTGTTGCGGCGGCCGGTGCTCGGCGGCCACGAGCCGGGGGAACACCTCGATCCCGCCCCGACGGATGACGTAGTCGTGGAACCCGCCGCGGAACGACGA
Source organism: Gemmataceae bacterium (assembly GCA_046350095.1). Lineage (GTDB taxonomy): Bacteria > Planctomycetota > Planctomycetia > Gemmatales > Gemmataceae > Urbifossiella. Next base: position 1,121,923 of record JAXMBA010000002.1, on the reverse strand, counting down.
CCCGCGGAACTTCACCACCCGCAGCCGCCGCCGGTCGGTGCCGTAGTCGGGGTTCAGCTGCTCCAGCAGGAGCACCCCGTGGGCGATGCTCTGCACCTGCAGGTCGTGGTCGGTGCTGGTCATGTCGTCGAGCAGGATGACGGAGCAGTTGCGCCCGGCGAAGAACTGCTTCAGCGCGAGGATCTGTCGGCGGTAGCGGAGGGCGTTGCCCGAGAGCAGCCGGAGCTCGGAGAGCGAGTCGAACACTACCCGCGTCGGCTTGGTGGCCTCCACGTCGGCGAGGATGGTGCGGGTCGTCTCGCCGAGCTCGACCTCGGACGGGTGGAACATCGTGTACTGGTCGTCGGGGCGGAGGCTGTCCTCGGACGGGGCCAGCTCGCGGACGGTGACGCCGTCGAGCGCCCACCCGTGAGACGCGGCGACGCCGCGCAGCTCCTCGGCCGTCTCGGAGAGCGTGACGTACAGGACCGGCTCGCCGCGACGTACGCCTTCGAGGAGGAACTGCATCGCGAGCGTGGTCTTCCCCGAGCCGGGCACGCCCTCGACGAGGTACAGCCGGTTCGGCGTGAGACCGCCGCCGAGGATGTCGTCGAGCCCCGCGACACCGGTGGCGGCCCGGTCGGGGGGGTGGGTGTTGGTATCGCTCACGGTTGGTGCGCGCGAGTGGGGGGATCGGGGGTGATTGTAGGCGTTAGCAGCAGGGCCGCGAGGTACAGCACCGCGGCGGGGGCCACGAACAGCAGCGCCAGGGGCCACAGGTGGCTCTCCTGCGCCCGGAGTACTGCGGCGTGGGCAGCGCCCGGCACCACGACCGCCAGCGGCAGCACGGCGACGACCCGGTTCCGCGGCCGGGCCAGGGCGACGCCCTGGAGAACCACGTCGAGCGGCACGGCGATCCAGATCAGGTCGAACGGCGTTCCCATGCACGGCCCTCCGGGCGGTGGGTAAAGGCAAAGCGGGTGCCGAACCTCGACGCGCCGGCTTCCGCCGCCCGGCTCGTTGGGCGGCCGGCGCGGCCACATTTTCCCCCACGCCCTTGCCCCCGCCGGAAACCGGCCGTATCCTGCATTTCAACCTACCCGGCTCCGAGCCGGGTGGGCCGACAATCTGGCGAGTATCTTATCCAGAGTGGCTGAGGGTTCAGGCCCGACGACGCCACAGCAACCGGCCCGGCCGGGAGCCAAGCTCCCCCGTGGTGCAGGTGCTACCTCCTGCCCGATGGCCCTCCTTCACCGGAGGGCGGATCGGGGAAGATAAGATCACACGGGGCCGCGGCCCCGACCTCTTATCTCACGCACCCGCCCCGCGGGCGCACCCCCTGGACGAGACCTCGCCCCGAGCCGTGCGCCCTCTCCGCGAGTGCGTGCCCAACAAGGGGTGTAGTTCGTGCCGACCGACTTCGCCACCGGCCTCCGCTGCCGCGTCTGCGGCAAGCTCTACCCCAAAGGCCCCACCAACTTCTGCACCGACGACTTCGGGCCGCTGGAGGTCGATTACGACTACGACGGCGTCCGCGCCGCCCTCAGCCGCGACAAGATCGCCAGGCGCCCCCGCAACATGTGGCGCTACCGCGAGCTGCTGCCGGTGGACGGCGAGCCGAGCGTCGGCCCGCAGGTCGGCGGCACCCCGCTGATTCGCGCCGACCGGCTGGCGGACGCGCTCGGCGTCGAGCGGCTGTGGATCAAGAACGACGCCGTGAACTTCCCCACGCTGTCGTTCAAGGACCGCGTCGTGTCGGTGGCGCTGAGCAAGGCCCGCGAGTTCGGGATGCGCACCGTGGGGTGCGCCAGCACCGGCAACCTCGCCAACAGCGTGGCCGCGCAGGCGGCGCAGGCCGGGCTCGAGTCCTTCATCCTCGTCCCCGCCGACCTGGAGCGGGCGAAGATTCTCGGCACCGCCCTCTACGGCGCGAAGGTGATCGGCTGCACCGGCACCTACGACGAGGTGAACCGCCTCTGCACGCAGATCGCGCTGAAGTACGGCTGGGGCTTCGTGAACGTGAACCTCCGGCCGTTCTACGCCGAAGGCTCGAAGACGATGGGCTACGAGATCGCCGAGGACCTGGGCTGGCGGTTCCCCCAGCACGTCGTCTGCCCGATGGCCGGCGGGGCGCTCATCGGCAAGATTCACAAGGCGTTCACCGAGCTGAACCGCATCGGGCTCGTGGACCAGCCTGTGACGACGAGGATGTGGGGCGCCCAGGCCGCGGGGTGCAACCCGATCGCCGACTGCGTGAAGTCGGGGCGCGAGCGGCACAAGCCGGTGCGGAAGCCGAGCACGATCTGTAAGAGCCTGGCGATCGGCGACCCGGCCGACGGCTACTTCGCGGCGAAGCTGACGCGCGACAGCGGCGGCTGGGCCGAGGACGTGACCGACGAGGAGATCGTGGACGGGATGCTGCTGCTGGCCCGCACCGAGGGCGTGTTCGCCGAGACGGCCGGCGGCACGACGGTGTCGGTGCTGCGGAAGCTGCTGGAGCAGGGCCGCATCCCGCGCGACGAGGAGATCGTGATCTGCGTGACGGGCAACGGCCTGAAGACGCAGGACGCGGTGTTCGAGGCGATCGAGCCGCCGGCCGTCATCAAGCCGACGCTGGCCGAGTTCGAGGCGCTGTCCGGCACGCTGGTGGCGGCAGAGCCGGTGTTGGCGTAGTCCGGCCGCGGGGCCGTCATCAGGAGCAGACATGGCGATCAAGGTGCAGGTGCCGACCCCGATGCGCGAGGCGGCCGGCGGCAACGCCGAGGTGGCGGTGAGCGGCGCCACGGTGAAGGACGCGCTCGCCGACCTGGTGCGGCAGTACCCGGCGCTGCAGTCGAAGCTGTTCGACGGCGGCAAGGTGCGCCCCTACGTGAACATCTTCGTCAACGACGAGGACGTGCGCTACCTCGACGACCTCGACACCAAGGTGGCCGACGGCGTGGTGGTGGCGCTGATCCCGGCGGTGGCGGGCGGCTGACGCCGTGAAGGGGTGAAGGGGTGAGGCGGTGAAGGGGTGACGAACCCGGTTCTGAACTCACCCCTTCACCGCCTCACCCCTTCACCCCTTCACGAGGCGCGAATGGCCGACGACAGAACGCCAGAAGCCAACGAGGTTCCCGACGGCGCCGCCGGCTTCCCGCTCATCCCTCCGGAGCTCGGCGTCCACCCGCTATTGCTGGCGGTGCTGCACGCCTACGTCTTCCTCGACGGCTCCGAAGCCAACATCGTGAACCCCGCCGCGGCCGACGAGGTGATGGAGTACGTCATCACCTACCTCCAGCGCCTGGGCGGCGCCGAGCTGCGGCGCGTGAAGGAAGACCTCGCCACCCTCGCCGCCTTCGGCAAGGACGAGGGCTGGCCCAAGCACGCCGTCCGCTTCCTGCAAGACTTCCTGAACGCCAACGAGATCGGCCGCACGCCATGACCCCGGACGCCTCCCCGCTCGACCGCTACTCCCGCCAGATGCGCTTCCCGGGCATGGGCAAGGCCGGCCAGCTGAAGCTCCTCGCCAGCCGCGTCACCCTCTGCGGCTGCGGCGCCCTCGGCACCGTGCTGGCGAACGTCCTCGTCCGCGCCGGCGTCGGCTTCATCCGCGTCGTGGACCGCGACTTCGTCGAGCCGTCGAACCTCCAGCGGCAGGTGCTGTTCGACGAGTCGGACGTGGCGAACAACCTGCCCAAGGCCGAGGCCGCCGCCACGAAGATGCGGCAGATCAACAGCACCGTCACGGTGGAGCCGGTGGTCGCGGACATCGACCGCACCAACATCGAAGACCTGACGCGCGACGCCGACCTGATCCTCGACGGCTCGGACAACTTCGAGGTGCGCTATCTCATCAACGACGTGGCGGTGAAGCTCGGCAAGCCGTGGGTGTACGGCGGCGCCGTCGGCAGCCAGGGGATGAGCATGACCATCATCCCCGGCGAGACGCCGTGCCTGCGGTGCGTGTTCGAGGCGGCCCCGAACCCCGGCGACGTCGGCACCTGCGAGACGGCCGGCGTCCTGGCCCCGACGGTGAACATCGTCGCCAGCTACCAGGCGACGGAAGCGCTGAAGATTCTCAGCGGCAACGTCGCGGCGATCAACCGCGAGCTGCTGGAGCTTGACGTGTGGGAGAACGTGAACCGCCGCCGCAAGGTCGCGCCGCTGAAGGGCCGCAAGGGCGAGTGCCCGTGCTGCGCGAAGCGGCAGTTCGAGTGGCTGGACGGCGCCCACGGGACGCAGACGACGACGCTGTGCGGCCGCAACGCGGTGCAGGTGAGCCACCGGGCTGCGAACAAGCTCGACTTCGGCCAGCTGGCGGCGACGCTGCGGGCGAGCGGGAGCGTGACGTTCAACAAGTTCCTGCTGAAGTTCCAGGTCGAGGAGAAGGGCGACCCGTTCGAGTTCACCGTGTTCCCCGACGGCCGCGCGATCATCAAGGGGACGAGCGAGACGGACCGCGCCCGCACGCTGTACGCGAAGTACGTCGGCCACTGACCGGCCGCCGACTTTTCCCTTGCCGCGCCGCCCGCGGCGGGGATGATAGCACCCGCGTTGCTTCCCGCTCCCGCTCGACCCGACTTCGGAGGGCCGCTCATGCCCCGCGACGACGACTACGACGACGCCCCCGCCCCGGTGCAGGAGAACAAGAAGGTGGTGGCCGGCGTCCTGGGCATCCTGCTCGGCGGGTTCGGCGTCCACAAGTTCTACCTCGGGTACACGCAGGCCGGGATCATCCAGCTGATCCTCTTCTTCGTGACCTGCACGGCCTCGAGCATCATCGGGTTGATAGAGGGGATCATCTACCTGACGAAGAGCGACAAGGACTTCTACCAGACGTACCAGGTCGGCCAGAAGCAGTGGTTCTGACGCGCCCGCCGCCAAGGCTCCAGGCATGGGCGGCGGGGGTGTCGCGGCCGCGGACCTGTTGCCGTGACGCCCCCGCGGCCGTCTTCCGTAGGTCGGGCCGAGTCTTCGAGGCCCGACGCGGGGCGCGACCGGCCCGCGGAGAAGACGTGTGGCACCGGCGTGGCGGGTGTTTCTCGGTTCGCCCCCGCCGCCCCGCGTCGGGCCTCGAAGACTCGGCCCCACCTACGAAAGACCCGAGCCGCGCCCGCCCCCCGAGCCCCCACACTGATGACCTACCTCGACAACGCGGCCACCAGCTTCCCCAAGCCCGAGGGGGTGTACGCCGCCCTCGACCGGTTCGCCCGCACCACCCTCGCCAACCCGGGGCGGTCCGGCCACCGCATGGCCCAGCAGGCCGAGCACGCCCTCGCCGACGCCCGCCACCGCCTCAACCGCTTCTTCAACGGCCGCTCGCCCGAGCGCTTCGTCTTCACCCTCAACGCCACCGACGCCCTCAACATGGCCGTCAAGGGCGTGCTGAAGCCCGGCGACCACGTCGTCACGTCCGACCTCGAACACAACAGCGTCTCGCGGCCGCTCGTGGCGCTCGCGGAAGCCGGCGTCATCACCCTCACCCGCGTCGCCGCCGACGGCGGCGGCACCCTCGACCCCGACGCCGTGAAGGCCGCCTTCACGCCCGCCACGCGGCTCGTCGCGCTCACCCACGCCAGCAACGTGCTCGGCACCGTCCAGCCCGTCGCCGAGATCGGCCGGCTGGTCCGCGAGCGCGACGCTCTGTTCCTCGTGGACGCGGCGCAGACCGCCGGCGTGATCCCCGTGGACGTGCAGGCGATGTGCATCGACCTGCTGGCGTTCCCGGGGCACAAGTCGCTGCTGGGGCCGACCGGCACCGGCGCCCTCTACGCCGGGCCGCGCACCGAGGTGAAGCCGTGGCGCGAGGGCGGCACCGGCGGAGACTCGCTCACGCCGACGCAGCCGGCCGAGTTCCCGCACCTACTCGAGGGCGGCACCCCGAACGTGCTCGGCATCGCCGGCCTCGTCGCCGGGCTCGACTTCGTCGAGGAGCGCGGGCTGGCGGCGATCCACCGGCACGAGGTGGAGTTGTGCGACCGGCTGCGCGCGGCGCTGCTCGACATGCCGGGGTTTGAGGTGTTCGGCCACGCCGACCCGGCGCGGCGCGTGGGCGCGGTCAGCTTCCGGCACGAGGCGCTGCCGGCGCCGGACCTCGGCGGCGTCCTCGACGCCTCGTTCGAGATCGCCGTGCGCGCCGGGCTGCACTGCTCGCCGTACATCCACAAGGCGCTCGGCACGGCGCCGGACGGCCTGGTCCGCGTCAGCCCCGGGCCGTTCACCACGGAGGCGGAGATCGACCGGCTGGTCGAGGCGCTCCGCGAGGTGACCGGCCTGGCGTGATGTAGGCGGCGCGAAAACTCGGTGAAAACGAGCCCCGCCGCGTGACTCCCGCGTCGCGGCGGGGTTCAATAATCGTCGGACTCGCTCCCCCCGCCTTCCGGACGCGCTCCCATGCACCCCCTCGACCGCCGGGGCTTCCTCGGCGCCTCCCTCACGGCCCTCGCCGCCCCCACCGTCACCGCCGCCGAGCCCGCTCGCCTCCCCGTCGCCCCGCCGCCGCGCGAGGTCGCCCAGCCGGGGATCGACACCCTCTTCCTCACCTACCGCAAGGACCCGACGACCTCCGTCGTGATCCAGTGGGTCGGCTACGACGGCCCGGCGCCGGCCGTCCGCCACGGCCGGCTCACGGCGTTCTCGTGGGACGGAGCCACGCCGACCGCCACCCGGCCGTTCGGCGACAGCCCGTGGGTCGTCTACCGCGCCGAGCTCGCCGGCCTGACGCCCGGCACGGAGTACTGCTTCCAGGTGGACGGCCACCCGCGGACGTACCGGTTCCGCACGATGCCGGCGAAGGCGACCGACACGTTCACGTTCGTGTCCGGCGGCGACTGCGGGGTGAACGCCCACGCCGTCGCCAACAACGTCCTGGCGGCGAAGCAGGAGCCGCACTTCGCGCTGATCGCCGGCGACCTCGGGTACGACAACGGCGTCTCGGCCCGGACGGCGCTGACGTTCCTGCGGAACTACGGCCAGCACATGGTGGACCCGCAGGGCCGCCTCATCCCGCTGGTGACGTGCCTGGGCAACCACGAGGTGAAGGGCGGGTACGGCAAGACCCGCGAGGCCGCGACGTACTTCTTCCCGCTGTTCGACACCCTGTACCCCGAGACGACCTACGCCGCGCTCGACTTCGGCGACTACCTCAGCCTGGTGCTGCTGGACACCGGGCACGTCTCGCCGGTCGGCGGGGCGCAGGCCGACTGGCTCGGCGGGGCGCTGGCCGAGCGGCAGGACCGGCCGCACCTGATCGTGGCGAACCACGTCCCGGCGTACCCGTCGTACCGGGCGCCGACCGGCACCGGCGTCATGGGCCTGTTCGGCACCGGCGACGGGAACCGGCGGTTCTGGTGCCCGCAGTTCGAGCGGTACAACGTGGACGTCGTTCTGGAGCACCACGACCACACGTTCAAGCGGACCCACCCGCTGAAGGACGGCCGGCCCGACAAGAACGGCGTGCTGTACCTGGGCGACGGCTCGTGGGGGATGCTGCGGGCGCCCGTGGCGCCGGAGAAGCGGCCGTACCTGGCGACGGTGGGCCGGGCGTACCACGTGTCGCTGCACCGGCTGGAGGGCGACCGGCGGTTCCACGTGGCGCTGGACGAGAGCGGCAAGGTGGCCGACGTGACGGCGACGTTCGGCAAGCGGCCGGCGCGGCGGGGGTGAGGGCGAACCGGCGCCGTATAACACGCGTGCCCCTCCCGCCCCCGACCCCGAGGAATTCCGATGCGCGTGACCGGTGCGTACCTGTTCGGCCTGGCGGTGATGGCCGTCGGCCTCGGCCCGACCGCCGCCCCCGCCCAGAAGGCCGACCCCAAGGCGGCCGGCCCGTTTGAGGGGGTGTGGGAGGTCGTCGAGTTGCAGATCGGCGGGGAGGACGTGACCCCCATCCTCAAGGACCTCAACCCGACGATGACGTTCAAGGGCGACACCTACGCCTTCAAGGCCGGGCCGGAGGCCGAGTCGGGGACGTTCAAGTTCGACGCGAAGGCCACGCCGGCGACGGTGGACCTGCACATCACCGAGGGCCGCGGCAAGGGGAAGGTGCAGCCCGGCATCTACGAGGCGAAGGGCGACACGCTGAAGCTGTGCCTGGGCGACGAGGGGAGCAAGGAGCGGCCGACGAAGTTCGCGTCCGAGAAGGGGACGCCGGAACTGGTGCTCTTCACGCTCAAGCGGAAGAAGGCCGAGAAGTAACACCCGCGCGGCGAGCCGGGGGTGTCGCCCCCGGCCCGCCCCCGGCCCGCTCGCCCCGTCCGTGGCGCTCCGCCACTTCCACTCGCACTTCGGTCCATCACGCATTAGTGCCGACGACGCGATGCGTGCGGCGTGTCCCTCCAAGTCTCCGGTACACACCATTCGCCTCGCCCGAAGGGTGCGCCGCGGCAAGCTGGGCAAGCTGGCCGGGGGCCGCGCCGGCGGCGCAACCGGACTGGTCCGAATTCCCCCTCAAGCCGGCGCGGCGGGCGTGCCGATCGTAGCGGCTAGCAGGACGCCAGGTGGTGTGAGGGGCGGGCCGTCGGGGGACGCCCGCGCGGCGGGTCGGCCCGCCCCCACGCCACCGTACTGGGGGATGGACCGGCCACCGGCCGCCTGGTCCCGCCACGGCAGGCCGAGCAGGAGCGTGCCATGCGTAAGCGGATGTGGGGAGCGATCGCGGGGGTGGCCGTCGGGGCCGGCGGGGCGTGGGGCCAGTCCCCCACCGCCGACCCGCCGGCGCCGGCGGCCCTTGGCTCGGCGGCCGGGCTCGTCCCGGCGCAGGGCTTCGGGCCGGTCCCGCCCGGCGTCGGGCTGCCGCCGGGCGGCCCCGGCGCCCCGGCCACGGGGATTCACTCGCTGCCGCCGGCGATCATGCCGCCGATCGCGCCCGGCCCGACCGGCGACCCGCAGGGCTTCGGCCCGATGGCCGGGTTCGGCCCGCCGCCCGGCCCGATGTACCCGCCGCCGGGCCCGTACGGCGCCCCGCTGTGGGAGCCGGCCGGCGGCCCCGGCATGGCCGGCGGTGCGGGCGGCGCCCCGCACTTCTGGATGACCTACGAGTACCTCCTGATGTACTCGAAGAGCCAGAGCTACCCGGCCCCGCTGCTCACCACCAGCGCCCCGTCCAACCTCGGCCTGCCGAGCGCGGGTAGCACGCTGGTCCTGGCCGGCGGCGGCGACATCTCCGCGAACCCGCTCAACGGCGGCCGCGTCACGGCCGGCTTCTACGGCGACGCCGACCGCCGCTTCGGCTTCGAAGGCAGCGGGTTCGTCACCGAGAACGGCGTGAACCGGGTGACCGAGGTCACGTCGGCGTCGGGCATCCCGCTGCTGGCCCGGCCGTTCCGCGATTCGGCCGCCCCGAACTTCACCACCACGCTGGTGGTGGCCAGCCCGACCGTCGGTCAGGGGCGGGCGTCGATTCTGAACAGCACGCAGGTGTGGGGCGTCGAGGCCGACGCGCTGGTGAACCTGTACCGGTCCGAGCCCGGGTGCAGCACCGGCTGGTCGATCGAGTGGCTCGCCGGCTACCGGTACATGGAACTGGACGAGGTGTTCCGCGCCAGCAGCGTGACGCGCCTGACGCCGGCCGGGACCATCGTCCCGAACACCACCGTGGGGCCGTTCGGGCAGGTGACGGTGACCGGCGTCACGGTCGTGCCGGGTACGGTGAACGTGGGCGGGCTGACGGTACCGAGCGGCCACACGGTGACGATCACCGACACGGTCCGCACGCGGAACCAGTTCCAAGGCTTCAACACCGGCCTGCGGGGCGAGATCCGCCGCGGCATGTTCACGTTCGGGGCCAGCGGCAAGATCGCCATCGGGCACATGCGGCAGGAGCTGGAGATCACCGGCTACACCGACATCCACCCGGGCGCGGTGTCGGCGCCGATCCCGCTGGTCAGCGGGCGGACGTTCGGCGGGCTGTACGCCAACGCCTCGAACATCGGCCGGTACAACAACGACGAGTTCGCGGTGATCCCGGAGTTGAACCTGAACCTCGGCCTGGCGGTGACGCAGAGCCTGTCGTTCCACGTGGGCTACAACCTCATCTACATCGACAAGGTGGCCCGTCCCTCGAACGAGTTCACGACGACGGTGAACAGCGCGACGGTGCCGTTCAGCCCAAACTTCGGCACGAACCGCCCGCTGGTCCGGCAGACGTACTTCAACCAGGACGACTTCTGGCTGATGGGCCTGAACACCGGGTTCACGCTCCGCTTCTGATAGGACTTTGAGACGGTGGGACCTTGGGACCGGGGGACGGAGCGAAGGCTCGGTCCCCCGGTTCGTTTGGTTTCTGCCCCACGGTCCCGACGTCCCGTCACCAGTGCCCCGGCAGGTTCGCGCTCTTCAGCCACGCCGTGTACCACAGGTCGAGCGTCAGCTGTGCCCCCGCCCGGCAGCGCGCCAGCACGAACGCCCGGCTCTCGTTCGTCGGCGTGTCGAAGGCGCCGGCGGAGTCGAACTCGTAGCACCGCCCCACGTGCGTGTGCGACTCGGCGATGAACCGGTTCACGTGCGCCCACACGTCGTCAATCTGGCGCGCCTCCAGCCCGCGGCAAACCTCCTCCGGCGTGATCTTGTTCTTCTCCGGGAAGGCGTCCAGCTTCGCGTGAATCCCCTTCTGCTTCACGGTGCCGTCGGGCTGGTTGCGGCCGTCGTAGTCGCGGGTGGTGTGGAGCGGCATCGCCGCGTCGCCGGTGTAGTGCGCCAGGTTCCCGCCCGCGACCAGCGCCGCCATCGGCACCGACTCGCTCGCCGGCGCCTTGCGGTGGTCGTAGAAGGCGACCATCAGCCGCTCGTAGTTCTCCACGATGGAGTACGGCAGCAGCCCGACCTTGTTCGGGTCCTTCTTCAGCTCGGTGTACACGAGCTTCATGTAGTCGAAGCGGTTGGTCGCCGGCGGCTGGCGGCCGTCGAGGTCTTCGAGGTCGAGGAAGTGGTTCCCCTCCTCGGCGCGGCGGAGGAACAGGGCGTTCTTGTTCTTCCAGCGGTCGGGGTCCACGGCGAAGTGGGCGAGGTGGCGGCCGCCGCGGCGGAAGAACGCCGGCACCTCGTCGGGCAGCCGGGCCGCTGCGGCCTCGGCGATGGTCTCGTGGCCGCCGGCCCACCACGCGGAGGCGAGCCCGGCCGCGACGCCGGTGAGGACGACGACGGCGCCGACGAGTAACGCAGACCGCTTCATGGGGTCTCCCGAGCGAGGCAATTTTGACAGGATGAACAGGGCGAAACAGGATGAAATTCAGAGCCTGTTTCCGACTCTGGTTTCCATCCTGTCTGGTCCTGTTCATCCTGTCAAAAATCTTCACCGCCCCTACACGCAGACTTCGAGCGTGAGGAAGTGGTCGGGTTCGGTCTTGTACAGCGCCGCGGCCTTGCGGAGCGTGACAACGCGGTTGTCGTGCCAGGGGTTCTCCAGCTTCGGCAGCGCGTCCGGGTATGGGAACGCCTCCAGCACGTCGGCCCGCACCAGCATCGCCCGCACCTTGCGGATCCGCTCCTCGCCGACCAGCTCGCACGTCAGGAACAGAGCGTAGCGGACCTTCGTCACGGGTTGGCCCGCGTCGAGGCGGATCTGCCCGTCCACGAAGTGCTCGGCGACCGCGTTCAGGACGAAGTTCAGCAGGAACCACCGGTCCGCCTTGGCGATCGGCATGATGGGGTTGTCGGTGGTCGTGGCGCGGGCGGCGGCATTGACCTTCTCGACGGCGAGGCGGTTGAGGAACACCTCTTCGATGGAGCGCTCCATCACGGTGCGGATCTTCAGGTAGCCGTCGGCGAAGATGTTGAGGCTGATGATGATGCGGTCGAGGAACTCTTTGCTGTGCCACTGCCGGCCGGCGACGTACCGGCCGTACCACCGGCCGGCGAAGAACGTGGCCGTCGAGGTGATGGCCGCGACGATGACGGTGACGATGACGCGCTTGGTCGTCTCGTTGACGACCTCGTCGGGGTTCAGGTCGACGCCGAAGAGGGGGAACATCACCGCCTCCAGGGGAACCGGGAGCGCTCACGAGCCGCGACCGCAAGGGAGCGGCCGAGGCCCAACGCCGGCCGCGAACGGCGAAGTCGAGTTCAGCGGCCGCTCCCTTGCGGCCGCGGCTCGTGAGGTATTCGGACGGCGCGTTACTTCCCCGCCTTCGCGGCGGCGAGCTTCGCCTCCACGGCCTTCCAGTTCACGACGTTCCACCACGCGTCGAGGTAGCTCGCGCGGAGGTTCTGGTACTTCAGGTAGTAGGCGTGCTCCCACACGTCGATGCCGAGCACCGGCACCAGCCCCTCCATCAGCGGGCTGTCCTGGTTCGGCCGCTTGATCGCCTCCAGCTTCGTGGCGGTGGGGTTCCACACGATCCACGTCCAGCCGCTGCCGAACTGCGTCAGGCCGTTGTCCTTCACCTTCGACTTCAGGTCGGCGAAGCTGCCGAACCCGGCCGCGATTGCCTCGGCCACGGCGCCCGTCGGCTCGCCGCCGCCGTTCGGCCCCATGATCTCCCAGAACAGGGCGTGGTTGTGGTGGCCGCCGCCGTTGTTGATGATGGCCTGCTTGACCGAGTCCGGGGCGCTCGTCTTCACCTTGCGGAGCAGCTCCTCGATGGGGAGGCCGGCCAGGTCGGGGGCCGATTCGAGCGCCTTGTTGAGGTTGTCGACGTAGGCCTTGTGGTGCTTCTGGGAGTGGATCTCCATCGTCTTCGCGTCGATGTGCGGCTCGAGCGCGTCGAACGCGTAGGGGAGGCTCGGGAGGGTGTGGGCCACGGGGTTGCTCCTGGGGCGAGTGAGGCGGACGAGGGGGATTGTACGAACGGCGGGCCGCGCGCCGCGAGGCGGCAGGTGGGGTTGCCACGGCGGCGCATCGGCCGCGGCGATGGCTCGGGTCTGAACCCCGGAGGGGTGTCGGCGTGCTCCGCACTCAAGCCCCGAGTCGCCCGCTCCCTTGACCCGTGTCCCCCGCCGGGTTAGCATCACTTTACCCGCCGACCCCGCGGCCCCGCCCGCGTCGCTCCCGCTCGTTCCCCAGGACGCCCTCCCATGCGCCGCCTCGTGTCCGGCACCGTCGTCGCCGCCGCGACCGTGGTTCTGTTCGGCACCGTCGCCGGCCAGCCGCCGCCCGGCCTCCCGAGCCCGCGCGTCAACACCGCCTTCCCGACGGGCGCCAAGCTCGGCACCAGCGTCGAAGTCACCGTCACCGGCGCCGACCTCGACGACCCGACGGGCCTGTACTTCTCGCACCCCGGCATCAAGGCCGAGTACGTCGAGCCGCCGGAGCCGGTGGACCCCAAGAAGAAGGACGAGAAGAAGGACACCACCCCGAAGATGGGGAAGAAGGGCGTCGGCCCCGCCGGCGGGCCGCACAAGTTCAAGGTGAGCGTCGCCGCCGACGTGCCGCCCGGCACCTACGACGTGCGCGCCGTCGGCAAGTACGGCGTCAGCAACCCGCGGGCGTTCGTGGTCGGCGAGCTGCCCGAGGTCGCCGAGAAGGAGCCGAACAACGACGTGCCCGAGGCCCAGAAGGTCGAGATCGGCACCACCGTCGTCGGCACCATCGGCGGCAACGCCGACGTGGACTACACCAGCTTCGCCGGCAAGGCCGGGCAGAAGGTCGTCATCTCGGTGATCGGCTCGGGCATCGACGGCAAGGCCAACCCGATGTTCGAGGTGATCGACGCCGCCGGCCGCAAGCTCGCCCAGAACCGCAACTACCGCGACAACAACGCCGTCACCGACCTGGTGCTCCCGGCCGACGGCGACTACCTCGTCCGGCTGTTCGAGTACACCTACATCGGCGGCAGCCCCGAGCACACGTACCGCCTCACCATCAGCTCGGCGCCGTGGGTCGATTACGTCTTCCCGGCGGCGGTCGAGTTCGGGAAGCCGGCGCAGGTCACGGTGTACGGCCGCAACCTCCCCGGCGGGCAGCCGAGCGGCTTCGTCCTCGACGGCCGGCCGCTGGAGAAGCTCGCCGTCACGATCACGCCCCCGACCGACGCCGCCGCGGCGCAGCGGCTCACGATCCGCGACGCGGTCGCGCCGGTCACGGCGCTGCAGGACGGCTTCGAGTACCGGCTCAAGGGCCCGGGCGGCAGCTCGAACGCGGTGCCCGTCTACTTCACCCGCGAGAAGCTGGTGACGCGCAAGAACGCCGCCGCCACGAAGGCCGAGGCCGCCGAGGCACTGCCGACGCCGTGCGAGGTGGCGGGCATGGTCGAGAAGCGGGGCGAGCGGCACTGGTACAGCTTCGACGCCAAGAAGGGCGAGGCGGTGCAGCTGGAACTCACCGCCGAGCGGAACGGCACGCCGACCGACTTCTACTTCAGCGTCCACAACCCGCAGGCCAAGAACGACATGATGGGGCCGGAGCAGGACGACGACGCCGACCTGCTCCACCCCACCGAGTTCTACACCCGCACCAGCGACCCGCCGCCGTACCGCTTCGTGCCGCCGATGGACGGCAAGTACCTCGTCGCCGTCGGCTGCCGCGAGAGCAACTCGATCACCGGCCCGAGTACGGCGTACCGGCTGCGCGTCGGCCCGCCGCGGCCCGACTTCCGCGTCGTGGCCCGCACCTACACCAAGAGCTACCAGACCGGCAGCGCCGCCCGGCAGGACGGCTCCGAAGCGATCGAGGTCTACGTTCACCGCATGGACGGCTTCAGCGGCGAGGTGGCGGTCACGGCCGAGGGGCTGCCGGCGGGCGTGACGACGAAGGGGGCCACGATCGGCGGCGGCGCCCGCTGGGGCGTGATGGTGCTCAACGTCGCCGCGAACGCCGCCCCGAGCCTCGCCGAGATCAAGGTGAAGGCCACGGCGACCGTGGACGGCAAGCAGCTCGTCCGCGAGGCCCGGCCGGCGACGGTGACGTGGGGCATCCCGAACCAGCAGGGGAACAACACCCCCGTCCTGGGCCGGCTGGCGCAGTCGCTGGTCGTCGCGGTGCGGCCCGAGAAGGCGTTCTTCAAGCTCGCCGCCGACACGGCCACCGCCACGATCAAGACCGGCGGCAAGGACGAGAAGGTGAGCGGCCCCATCTTCCTGAAGCAGGGCGAGAAGCTGACGCTGCCGGTGAAGGTGACGTGGCTCCACCCCGAGAAGGCGAACGTGACCGTGGCCGCCGACCCGGTCGCGCCCGGCCAGCAAACCGCGCCGTTCACCGTCGCCGCCGGCACGCAGCCGACGAAGGACAAGGCCGAGGGCGTGGTGACGATCGACGTGAAGGCCAACGCCTACCCCGGCAAGTACGCGGTGGCGCTGCGCGGCGAGGCGCCGGTGCCGTTCACGCGGGACATGGCGAAGGACAAGGGGAAGGCGACGCCGGCGGTGGCGTTCGCCGACCCGGTCGAGTTCACGGTGCTGCCGACGACGCTGGCGAAGGTGACGCCGGGCCAGCTGCCGAACAACGCCGCGAAGATCGGCACGAAGGCCGAGCTGATCCTGAAGCTGGAGCGGCAGTTCGACTACGCCGGCGAGTTCAAGGTGAAGTTCACCGCGCCGATGGGCCTGACCGGCGTCACCGCCGACGAGGTGACCGTACCCGCCGGCAAGGGCGACGAGGCGAAGTTGGTGCTGCGAATCGGCGACGGCGCGAAGGCCGGCGCGGTGAGCAACGCGCTCGTGACCGTGACCGGCCGCTACGCCGGGAAGGACGTCGTGACCGAGACGAAGGTGAACTTCAACGTGGCGAAGTAGAGAGCCCCGCGAAATCCAAGATTAACCACAGAGTCACAGAGGACACAGAGGGAAGACAGAAAACGAGAACGAAGCAGGGTTTGAAGCCGAATTCGGTTTCACTCGGTCTTCGGTTTTCTCTCTGTGTCCTCGGTGACTCTGTGGTTAATTCCTCCGATCCCCACCTCAACCACACCCACCCCAATGCGATACCTCGCTCTCGCCGCCATCTCCGCCGCGCTCGTCGCCGGGCTCTCCGGCGTCGCCACGACGCAGGAGAAGAAGGACGGCAAAGACCTGCCGACGATCCCCACCACCGACCTGAAGTTGTCGGAGCCGGTGGACTACAACAAGCACATCGAGCCGATCTTCGAGAACCGCTGCACCGTGTGCCACAGCGGCAGCATCCTCGAAGGCAAGTTCGACATGTCCAGCTACGCCGGCGTCATGAAGGGCGGCAAGCGCGGCGTCGCCGTGGTGCCGGGGAAGTCGGCCGAGAGCAACCTGTTCCTGTTCTGCTCGCGGAACAAGAAGCCGATCATGCCGCCCAAGAGCGAGGAGCCCTGCACGTCGCAGGAGGTCACGCTCCTCAAGCTGTGGATCGACCAGGGCGCCAAGGCGCCGACGATGGCGCGGGTGAAGCGCGTCATCGCCGTGAGCCTGCCGCCGGCGCTCGTGAAGCCGGTGCGGGCGGTCGCGGTCAGCCCGGACGGCAAGGTCGTCGCCGCCAGCCGCGGCAACCAGGTCCACCTGTACGACGCCAAGAAGGGCGACTTCCTCAAGACGCTCCTCGACCCGCAGCTGAAGACCAGCGACGGCAAGGAGGCGAAGGCGGCGCACGTGTCCCTGGTGGAGTCGATGGCGTTTAGCCCCGACGGCAAGACGCTGGCCACCGGCAGCTTCCGCGAACTCACCCTGTGGGACGCCGAGAAGGGGACCGTGAAGGAGCGCGTGAGCGGCTTCGGCGACCGCGTCGCGGCCATCGCCTACAGCACCGACGGCAGCAAGTTCGCCACCGCCGGCGGCCCCGCGGCCGAGGACGGCGAGGTGAAGGTGTTCAGCGCCGCCGGCAAGCAGGAGCTGGAACTGAAGAACGCCCACTCGGACACCGTGTACGCGGTGGCCTTCAGCCCCGACGGCAAGCTGCTCGCCACCGGCGCGTCGGACAAGTTCGTGAAGGTGTTCGAGCTGCCGGCCGGCAAGCTGGTCAAGAGCTTCGAGGGGCACACGCACCACGTCATGGGCGTGGGCTGGACGCCGGACGGGAAGAAGATCGTCAGCTGCGGCGCCGACAACTTCGTGAAGGCGTGGGACTACGAGAAGGGCGAGAAGCTCCGCGACATGACCGGCCACACGAAGCAGGTGACGGCGCTGGCGTTCGTGGGGAAGACGCCGCAGTTCCTGACCGGCAGCGGCGACAACTCGGTGCGGATGTGGAACGCCGACAACGGCGGCAACGTCCGCCAGTTCCCCGGGGCCACGGACTACGTGTACGCGGTCGGCGCCAGCCCGGACGGCGAGGTGGTGGCGGCCGGCGGCGAGGAGGGCGTGGTGCGCATCTACAACGGCAAGAGCGGGGCGCTGGTGAAGGCGGCGCTGCCGCCCGACGCCGAGCCGAAGAAGGACGCCCCGCCGGCGAAGAAGTAGAGCCTGGTTGAAACGGCGGCGGCCCGCTCCGGGTGCCGTGGGAAACCCCACGGCACCCGGAGCGGGCCGCTTCATTGTTCGCGGCTCGGTTACTTCTTCTGAGCGTCGGTGAGCGCGAACAGGTACGTCGCCAGGCCGCGGTGGGCGGCGACGTAGCGGTCTTCGGTGCCGGGCGCGGCCGGGGCGAACAGCAGGTTGTGCCGGCTCAGGTGCTTCACCAGCCCGGCCGCGTTCGTCCCCTCGACGCGCCACGCCGGGTCGATCAGGCCCGCCGTCCCCGGCGCCTTGAAGGTGCGGGCCGCTCCGTCCATCTGGTTCAGGAACCGCCGGGCGGCCGCGGCGTCCTCGAAACTCATCTCGCGGATCTGCGGGGCCAGCACCTTCCGCGCCTCGGCCACGGCCGCCTCCAACTTCGCCGCCTTCGTCGGGTCGGCGGCCTTCCCCAAGAGCACCGGCGACGCCGCGGCCGTGAACTCCCGCTCCAGCGCGGCGCGGGCGTCGGCCAGGGCGGGGGCGTCGAACCCGGCGGGGAAGTCGAGCCGGCCGCCCCTGCGGAGGAGGTTCATCGCGTCGGCCTTCGGGCCGGTGAAGACCAGGTCGGCGAGGAGGTCCGGCGGCAGGAACGCGGACTCCACCTTGCCAGCCTTCTTCTCGGCGGCCGACGCGGCGACGAGGATGTGGTTGAGCGGCTCGCCGGTGGCGATCTCGCGCTCGTCGGTGGTGGCCACGGCCTTGGCGACGGCCTCGGGGGTGTCGGCCCCGAGTTTCACGCCCTGGACGCCGGGGACGCCGATCTTCTCGTAAGCCCACTGCTCGTGGACGGCCCCCTTGGCGGACATGGCGGCGCCGGCGGCGGCGTTCTGCGCGCGGGCGAGGTCGGCCTGGGCGGCGGCCAGCGCCGGGTTGGCGACGCCGCCGCTCATGTACCCGCTGCCGGCCGGCGGGTAGAGGTACGAGCTGCGGTTGGCGTTCGACGCCGCGAAGTAGTACCCGACCGGGCCGAAGACGGTGCGGCCGTACTGGTACGAGCCGAACGGGGTGTTGAGGCCGAAGCGGTACTGCGCGCCGAAGCCGATGTTTGGGATGCGGGGTAGAGCGCCCCGCCGAGCGGCGGTCGCGGCACCATCGCCGCCCCGCCGAACCCGCCGAGGAACTGCGCCGGGGCGACGCCCGGGGTACCGAGGAAGCCGCCGAGCGCCGCCGCCGCCGCCAGCCAGGGGAACCGCGACATGGGAGCCTCCCGCACGGGGTCGATCAGGTGATTGTCATTGTAGCCCACGCGGCCGGCGGATGCGAGGGCCACCGTCTTGTAGGTCGGGTCGAGTCTTCGAGACCTGACGGCGGCGCGACCAGCGCCGCCGTCAGGTCTCGAAGACTCGACCCGACCTACGAATGCAACTCGGCCTGCTTCGGCTCGGACAGCGACTCGAACTCGACCACGAACCGCCAATCCCTCACACGTCGCGACGACGCACGCCACCGATCTTCGAACCACTCGGACAGCTCGCCTGGTGTCTCCTCGGCGTTCACGGTGAGTTCCGAGCCGTCGGCGAGGACGATGGTGTAGTCAAGGCCGCACGTGTCCACCTTGCGAACCGCGCCCAATTCCGGGTGTCGGATGGCCGAAATAGTGCCGCGGGCGATGACCGCGTTTTCCGGGTGCCAGAGCGTGTTGTATAGCACCAACGATTCGGGTCCGCGAAGGTGGTCGGGCACCACCCGCCAGAATGCGAAAGTGCCGGTCAACCCGACCTCCAACGGCGGGTCGAGCTCGTACCAACCTGGAACCCAGACGACTTCGACCACCAGCCGCCTCCGGGGCCGAAACAGTGGTGCACAAACGCCGTAGCCCGGCCGCCTACTTCTTCTCCTCCGGCGTCGGCAGCCGGCCCGGCGGCACGCGGCGGCGCCACTCGCGCGCCGCGGCCTCGCACTCGGCCTTCGACCCGCCCGGCTTGAAGCCGATCGCCCGGCCGCCCGGCACCGCCCGCACCAGGTGCCACGCCGCCAGGTGGCGCACCGCCGGCACGTCGTCCGTCAGGTAGTCGATCAGCACCTCGTACGTCTCCGGCTGCTGCAGGTCCTCCGCCGAGAAGCCCATCAGCAGCTGCATCACGATGCGGGCCTGCGCCGGCGTGTAGGCGCGCGTCAGCCGCGTGTAGAGCTTCTGGTCCTGCCCGGGGCCGCGGCCGAGCCAGTGGCGAACGACGGTGATGCCGAAGTCCCACTCCTCCTGCGTCTTCGCCTCGGCCAACTCCCGGGCCATCAGGTCGAGCTCGTCGGTGGCGCCGGCGGTCACCAGCGCCACGCGCTGCTCCACCGCCTCCGTCGAATCGAGGAACGTGCGGAACGCCCCCGCGGCGTCGGTCGCGCGGGCGGCGCGGAACTTCTCCACCGCGGCGGCGGTCTTCTTCCCCTCGGCCGACAGGCCGGCGTCGGGGTCGGCCCAGTCCGGCAGCTTCTCCAGCCGCTGCGCCCGGGCGCGGACGCCCTCCACGCTGTCCCACTCGATCAGGGCCGGGCCGGGCGGCGCGGCCAGCCCCACCGTCGTGCCGCCGACCTTCACGGTCGGGTCGCCCTTGAGTACGAGGCACAGCAGGTGCGCGACCGGCCCGGCCTTCGGGGCGGCGCCGGGGTCGGCGGCCTTGAACCGACTGCCGGCCGGCCACCGGGCCGACAGCTCGAACGCGACGCGGGTGCCGGGGGCGTCCAGCGTCACCGCCCACGTCTGGTCCCAGAAGCGGACGCGGGCCGTCGCCGGGCCGGCCGGCTTCGTGTTGGTCAGGTCGAGTCGGCCGCGGTCGAGTGTCACGTCGAGGTCGGCGTCCGTCGCCTCGGCCAGGGTGAAGGCCGTTTCGAGGATCGGCAGCGGCGAGCGGCCGTCGTAGTCGGCGAAGGAGCGGAGGGCGACGGCGCCGTTGGCCGAACGCGCGGCCGCGCCGGGAAGCGCGACGAGCAGGTCGCCGGCCCGGAGCGCCGCGCCCTCGGGGAGCACCTTGAACCCGGCCGTGCCGGGCGCGAGCGCCGAGAACGTGGCGGCGGCGGACGTGGCCGTACCGGCGGGCCGGTCGCCGGGCTG
The DNA here is from genome assembly GCA_046350095.1 of Gemmataceae bacterium. Taxonomy (GTDB): domain Bacteria; phylum Planctomycetota; class Planctomycetia; order Gemmatales; family Gemmataceae; genus Urbifossiella. The sequence goes on along the minus strand of JAXMBA010000002.1, from coordinate 1,101,591 downwards.
AGCCGCGACCGCGAGGAGGGCGACCGCCGCGCCGACGACCCGGACCATGGAACACTCGGGGTTCAGGACGAAGACATTGGACAGGATAACAGGATGAACAGGATGACCGAGCCAAGAACCCAGGCGGGGTCGCTTGCTCCCCGGCTTCACATCCTGTTCATCCTGTTATCCTGTCCATTTTCCGGTTCTCCGGTCGATCACGCGCCCGGCAGCACCACGATCTTCCCGGTCAGGGTGCCGGCCTTCTTGCCGGTGTTCTCCTCCTGGAGGGCGTGGGCCTGGGCCGCGCCCGCGAGCGGGAAGCGGGCGCCGATCACCGCCTTGATCTTACCCTGCCCCAGCCACTGCGCAAGGTCGGCCCCGCACACCCGCTGCTCGTCCGGCGTGGCGTTGAACATGGCGAACCCGTGCAGCGACAACCCCTTGACGTAGAACGGCCCGTTCGGGAACACGGGCCGTGCCGCCCGCCCGGCCATCACGATCACCCGGCCCCGCGGCGCCATCAGCTCGACGGTGCGGTCCAGGTCGGTCGGCGGCTGCGTCTCGTACCAGACCGTGATACCCGCGGCGCCGGCCGCCTCTTTCACCTTCGCCGGAACGTCGTCGGTCTTGTAATTGACGACGACGTCCGCCCCCAGTTCCGCCGCCAGCGCCGCCTTCTCGGCGGACCCCACGGTGGTGACGACCCGCGCGCCGGCGGCCTTCGCCATCTGGATCACCATCGACCCCACGCCGCCGGTGCCGCCGTTCACGAACACCGTGTCGCCGGCCACCAACTTCGCGCAGCCGAACAGGCCGAGGTGCGCCGTGATGCCGACGAGCGCCGCCGCGGCCGCCTGCTCGTCGGGCACGCCGTCGGGCGTGGGGTAGAGCCACTGCTCGCCGACGGCGGCGTACTCGGCGAAGGTGCCCTGGCGGCCGAGCAGCCCCTGGTTCGAGCCCCACACCCGGTCGCCGACGTGGAACCGCTTCACCCCGGCGCCGACCGCCTCCACCACGCCGGCCAGGTCGCAGCCGGGGATGAACGGCTTGGGCAGGGTCATGGCGACCATGCCGGCGCGGATGTACGTGTCGATCGGGTTGACCGACGCGGCGATGACGCGGACGAGGACTTCGCCGGCGCCCGGGGTTGGCGTGGGAAGCTCTCCCGTGCGGATGACTTCGGGCGGGCCGGGCTGGTCGAGGAACGCGGCTTTCACGGCGGCACCTTCCGGCGGGAACGGGGGCGGTGGTAGAATAGGGCGCGGCCCGGCCGTCGCCGCTCGCCCCGGCTGTGGAGGCGTCATGAAGGACACGCTGATCCAGTACGGCGTCGCCGTGGACCCGCGGGAGATGGTCGAGCCGCCGGACCCGGACGAGCTCGAAGTCGACCCCAAGACCCCCGGCATCGACGACCCCGCCTACATGGCGCGTCGCCGGTGGATCTTTGCCCTCACCCGCAAGCACCGGCTCGAAAACCTCTGCCCGCCCGTCTTCGAGTACACGCCGGAGGAAGCCCGGCTGTGGGCCGACGTGTCGGCGCGGCTGGCGCCGCTGCACGACGCCCAGGCCTGCGCCCTGTACCGCAAGGCGAAGCACGAGTTGGCCATCACGTCGGCCGAGGTGCCGCAGATGCGCCACCTCAGCGACCGCCTCCGCGCCGCCACGCAGACGCACCTCATCCCCGCGGAGGGGTCGCTGGCGTACCGCACCTTCTACCGCTACATCGCCGGCCGCGGCTTCCCGGTGACGCAGTTCCTCCGCCACCCGTCGCACCCGGAGTTCACGCCCGAACCGGACATGATCCACGACTGCCTCGGGCACGTGCCGCCGTTCATGGACCGCGACTACGCCGAGCTCATCACGCTGCTCGGCAAGGCGGCCGCGGCAGCGACCGACGGCGAGCACGTCCTGATGCTGAAGCGGTTCAGCTGGTTCAGCATCGAGTTCGGGCTGGTCGAGGAGCCGGACGGGGTAAAGGTGTTCGGCGCCGGCATCCTGTCGAGCACGGGCGAGATCCCGAACAGCCTGTTCTCGCGGGACGTGACGCGCCGGCCGTTCGTGACCGACGTGGTGGTGAACACCGACTACGACCCGACGTACATGCAGAGCCAGTTGTTCGTGGCCCCGTCGCTGCCGTTCCTGCGCCGCGAGGCCGAGGCGATGGTCAAGAAACTCGGAATTTTCGACAGGATAACAGGATGAACAGGATGACCGAGCCAAGGCCGGGTCTTGTCTTCGGCTCGGTCATCCTGTTCATCCTGTTATCCTGTCGAAAATTGCCTCTGAAAGGCACCCCATGTCCGACCTGCCGCTGCGGAAGATCGACCACCTGCGGTTCTTCGTCGGCAACGCCCGGCAGAGCGCGTTCTTCTACCGCAACGCCTTCGGGTTCGACGTGGTCGCATACGCCGGCCTGGAAACGAAGGTCCGCCACGAGGCCGGGTACGTGTTGAAGCAGGGCGGCATCACGTTCGTGATCGTGTCGCCGCTGCGGCCGCAGCACCCGGAGGTGCAGCGGCTCGTGCTCCACGGCGACGGCGTCGCCGACATCGCCCTTCAGGTGGACGACGTGCGGGACGCCTACAACCTCGCCGTCGAGCGCGGCGCCCACGGCGTGAAGGGGCCGACGAAGCTGGAGGACGAGCAAGGCGTGTACGAGTACGCCACGATCCGCGCCTACGGCGACACCACGCACACGTTCGTGAACCGCGACAAGTACCACGGCACGTTCGCCCCCGGCTTCCAGTCGATCGACCCGGCCCGGTACAGCCCCGGCACCTACCACCCGGCCGGGCTCCTCGCCATCGACCACGTCGTCGGCAACGTTGAAGAAGGGAAGATGGACGAGTGGGTCGAGTTCTACCGCAAGGTGCTCGGGTTCGAGCAGCTGGTGAGCTTCGACGACAAGGACATCAGCACGGAGTACTCGGCGCTGATGAGCAAGGTGGTGCAGGGCGGGCGGGGGCGGATCAAGTTCCCGATCAACGAGCCGGCGCGGGGGCGGCGGCGGAGCCAGATCGAGGAGTACATCGACTTCTACGGCGGCGCCGGGGTGCAGCACGTCGCGCTCGCCACCAACGACATCATCGCCACGGTGAAGGCGCTGCGGGCGAACGACGTGTCGTTCCTGCGGGTGCCGAAGGCGTACTACGACACGCTGGCGGAGCGGGTGGGGGCGATCAAGGAGGACATCGCCGAGCTGGCCGAGCTCGGCATCCTGGTGGACCGCGACGACGAGGGGTACATGCTGCAGATCTTCACGAAGCCGGTGCAGGACCGGCCGACGCTGTTCTTCGAGATCATCCAGCGGGTCGGCGGCAAGAGCTTCGGGAAGGGGAACTTCAAGGCGCTGTTCGAGGCGATCGAGCGCGAGCAGGCGCTACGGGGGACTTTGTGATTGATGATTGGTGATCGAGGATTGATGATTGGGAAGAGAAGGTCGGTGGGGGCGACGCGATGGACCGGGCTGAACTCCAGAACCGGACGAAGCAGTTCGCCCCGCGCGTGATGAGGCTCACGGCCGCCTTACCAGCGAGCGTCCAGTGGCGGTCGGTTGCCAACCAGTTGATGCGCTCGGGCACCTCGGTAGGAGCCAACTACCGCGCCGCGTGTCGGGCGCGGTCGCGGAAGGAATTCGTCGCCAAAATGGGTGTCGTGATCGAAGAGGCGGACGAGAGCGCGTTCTGGCTCGAACTCGTCATCGACGGACACCTCCAAAAACCCGAACTCGTTCAGCCCCTCCTGGTCGAAGCGAACGAACTCCTCCGCATCATGTCCGCCTCCCGGGCCACGGCCGTCCGCCGCAGCCGCGACGCCAAGCCCGGAGCGTAACCGCGTCATGTCTTCTCAATCATCAATCCTCGATCTTCGATCACCAATCCGCTCCATCAGGGACTTCTACGCCTTCGAGCAACACGTGAAGACGTGCCGGGCGCACCGCGGGCTCGGCATGGTGCCGCAGTGGTACGAGGTACCTGTCTTCTACTTCTCGAACCCGGCCGCGGTCGTCGGCGACGGCGACCCGGTGTACGCCCCCGCCGGCAGCGCCGCCCTCGACTACGAGCTGGAGCTGGCCTGCGTGATCGGCACCGCGGCGCGGAACTTGCCGGCCGACGACTCGGCGCTGGCGTGCGTCGCGGGCTTCACCATCATGAACGACTGGAGCGCCCGCGACCTCCAGCGCGCCGAGATGGCGGTGGGCCTCGGCCCGAGCAAGAGCAAGGACTTCGCCACGTCCCTCGGCCCCGCCCTGGTGCCGCTCGCGGCGCTCCAGGACCGCTACCGCGACGGCCGCCTCCACCTGGCGATGACGGCCTGCGTGAACGGCAAGGAATACAGCCGCGGCAACGCCGGTAGCATGTACTGGACGTGGCCGCAGTTGCTGGCCCACGCCAGCCGCGACGCCGACCTGCAGCCCGGCGACGTGCTCGGCAGCGGCACCGTCGGCACCGGCTGCATCCTGGAGCTGACGCCCGAGGCCGTCGGCGGCTGGCTGAAGCCCGGTGACGTGGTCGAACTCGAAATCGAGCGGCTGGGCGTGCTGCGAACGCCGATCGTGGAGCGACCCGGATGACGCCTTACCCAGAGCAACTGGCCGAACTGACCGCGGCTGACTCCGTTCTCGGCGGGGAGGTCGGCCGGCTGCGGAACGTCGAGGGCATCCTGAAGTGGGCGCCCGGCGCGGGCGTGTCGCTGGCCGGGCTCGACCTGGTGCAGCAGGACGAGTACAGCTACGACTTCCTGGTGCCGCTGCCGGATACGCGGTGGCTGGCGTTCGCCGTGACCTGATTCGGCGAGCTGACGGCGGTCGCCGTCTGGGGCCACAAGCCGACGCCGGACGAGTTGCTGGCGTGGCGGGTGAAGATCGGGTACGTGCCGACGTGCTCGCTGCTCAAGGGCGGCGCCCGGGTGCTGGGCCACGCTGCAACGCTCGTGGAGAATGACCAATTACCAATAGGGGTGTTGTGCAATAGGCCGGCGGGTTGTGTAGCCCCCTCCCCAACCCGTCAGGCCGCGGTCGGGTAGGTCTTCAGCGGGGTGGCGGCGATCCGCCGGTCGACGACGAGTGCGACCACCCGGAACACCCGGGTGTGCCGCCCGAGCCGGCCCCGGAACGTCTGCCGGAGCACCTGGAACCGGTTCAACTGGGCCATCACGTGCTCGACCACCACCCGCTCCCGGTTGATCATCCGGTTCGCGACCTTCTGGTCGTCGGTCAGCGGGTGGTTCCGGGACGCGCGGGCCGGGATCACCACCCGCCGCCCGGCCGCCGCCGGGTCCGCCCCGACCCCGAGGTACGCCTTGTCGGCCATCACCCCGGCCCCGGCCGGGAGCCGGTCGAGGGTCCGGTCGAGCCGGAGGAGGGTGAGGTCGGCGGTCCGCCCGGGGACGGTCGGGGACACCGCCCCGATCCGCCCGGACGGGGTGCACACGACCTGGTTCTTGATCGTGTGCCGCCGCTTCTTGCCGCTGTAGAACGGCTTCTGGTTCTCCCACCCGGCCGGGCGGCGGAAGGCCTGCTCCTTGGCGTCGATCACGGCCCGGACCTCGGGGTACGTGTCCATCACCTGGTCGGCCGACCGGAGTCGGGTCCGCCCCTTCCCGGGCGGGTCGAACGGGAAGTCGGCCATCGTGGCCAGCACCTCCAGGGCGTCCTGGGTGTTGTGCCAGGCGTTGGACTTGTCGAGGCCGAACAGGTGCCCGAGGAGTTCGTAGGTCGGGTACACCCGGAGCCAGACGAGGGCGACCAGGAGGCGGGTGCGGGCGTCGAGGTCGTGCCGGCGGCCGGCCCCGGCGGCCCGGCGGAGCAGGCGGGTGTCCCGCTTGGTGTGCGTCCGGGCGGCCCGGTGGGCGTCGGCCGCGGCGGCGTAGGCGACGAACAGGGCGTCGAACTCGTCGCGGGTCATCCCGGTCAGGGCCGGGAACGCGAGCGGGGTTTCCGCCAGCCGGGCGTACGTGATCATCCGAGGTCTCCGTACCCCAGACGGTAGCCGAACCCGACCTATTGCGCAACTCCCCTAATGACCCACCAATGACCAAGGAAGACCAGCGGCTTCGACCTTGGTCATTGGTGGGTCATTGGTAATTGGTCATTCCCGACGTTTCGGAGGTGTCATGCGCTACCTGTCCCGCGGCACGCTCCCGCCGAAGCGGCACACCGCCCACCGCACCACCCCCGGCTACCGCAACGAGGGCATCTACTACGAGGAGGTCGTCTCTACCGAGGGCTTCGCCCGCGCCTACTCCATCGCCTATCACCTCCGCCCGCCGACGCGGGTGCGCAAGGTCGAGGCCGCTGGCACCTGGCAGGTCGAGGCGGCCGACGTACCCGAACTGCGGCACCACCACCTGAAGACCGGTCTCCTCGCCGCCCACGGCGAGCCCGTGACCGGCCGCGTGCCGCTGCTCACGAACGCCGACGTGACCCTGTGGCGCAGCCGCCCCGCGGACGCGCAGACCGAGCTCTTTCGGAACGCCCGCGCCGAGGAAATCCTGTTCGTCCACCGCGGCGCCGGCCGGCTCCTGACGCACTTCGGCGTCCTGCCGTTCCGGCCGTTCGACTACGTCGTCGTGCCGCGCTGTACGACCTACCAACTCGAATTCGACCCCGGCCCGACCGACCTGCTGGTGATCGAGTCGGCCGGCACCGTCGGCTTCCCGAAGCGCTACCTGAACCCCGACGGCCAGTTCCGCCTCGGCGCCCCGTTCGCCGAGCGCGACCTGCACGGCCCCGGCGACCTGCTCACGCTCGACGAGGGTCGCGACACCACCGTGTTGGTGAAGGACGGCGCCAAGCTCACGCGCTACACGCTGGCGCACCACCCGTTCGACGTGGTCGGCTGGGACGGCTGCGTCTACCCGTTCACGTTCAACGCCGACGACTTCGAGCCGATCACGGGAACCGTCCACCAGCCGCCGCCGATCCACCAGACGTTCGAGACGCCCGGGTTCGTGGTGTGTACCTTCGCGCCGCGGGTGCTGGACACCCACCCGGACGCCATCAAGGTGCCCTACGCCCACTCGAACGTGGAGAGCGACGAGGTGCTGTACTACGTCCGCGGCCGGTTCGGCAGCCGCCGCGGGGTGGAGGAGGCGTCGATCACGCTCCACCCGCACGGCATCCCGCACGGCCCGCACCCCGGCACCATCGCGGCGAGCAAGGACCAGACGCGGACCGACGAGCTGGCGGTGATGGTGGACACGTTTCGCCCGCTGTCGCTGACGCGGCCGGCGCTCGACCTGGACGACCCGGCGTACCCGCTATCCTGGCTGGACTAACCCCCGATGCACCTCGACACCGCCGGCGCCGACCCCGTCCGCGTCTACCAGCTGCTCACCGGCGTCGTCACCCCGCGGCCGATCGCGTGGGTGAGCACCGTGTCGCCGGCCGGCGTGGTGAACCTCGCCCCGTTCAGCTTCTTCAACGTGTTCAGCGCCAACCCGCCGCTCGTCGTGTTCTCGCCGACCCTCCGCCGCGACCGCACCAAGAAGGACACGCTGCTGAACCTCGAGCGCGTGCCCGAGTTCGTGGTCAGCGCCGCGACCGCGCCGCAGGCCGAAGCCGTGAACGCCACCAGCGCCGAGCTGGCGTCCGACGACAGCGAGGTGTCACACGTCGGCCTCGCCACCACGCCGAGCCTGCACGTGCGGCCGCCGCGGGTGGCGGGGGCGCCCGCGGCGCTGGAGTGCCGGGTGCGCCAGATCATCGCGCTGGGCGACGGCCCGATCGCCGGCAACCTCGTGCTCGGCGACGTGGTGGCGATCCACGTGGACGACGCGGTGCTGGACGCCGCCGGCCGCGTGGACCCGCGCAAGCTCCGCACGGTGGCCCGGCTCGGCGCCGACTTCTGGTGCCACACGTCCGACCTGTTCGAGCAGAAGCGGCCGTGATACGGTGGCGCGATGGCGACACCCCCCGTCGTTCAACTCCTGCCGATGGCGACGCACGTGTTCCCCGGGCGCGGCATCGAGGACGTGCAGACGCACTTCTTCCTCGGCGAGCTGGCGGCGCTGCCGCGCAACGGCCGCTACGAGTTCCGCACGTCGGGGCTGAGCGCCGAGCCGGGGAAGGTGGTGCTGTTCCAGTTCGCCCGCCACGTCGTCGCGAGCGCGGAACTGCTCGGCTGCGAGCGGTTCGCCGAGCCCGAGGACGGGTGCGTCGGCGCCATGCACTTCGACCCGGGGTCGGTCCGCGTCTTCGATCCGGTGGGGGCCGACGTGCTGGCCGAGGTGTGGCCCGACCAGTTCCCGGGCTTCGGGCAGGCCAAGACGCGGCTGAGCGGGGACCGGTACCCCGAGTTCGTCGCGCGGCTCACCCACGTGCGCGGCCCGAGAGGCTGATTGCCGCCCTGTTCGAGCGGGTTCGGTTGTGGTAGTTTGGCCCGAAACGGAGCGACCCGATGGCGACCGCGCTCGAACCCACCCCGCCCGCCGCCCGCCTCCTCACGACCGAAGATCTCCTCGCCCTGCCGGACGACGGCGTCGAGCGGTGGCTGATCGACGGCCGGCTTGTGGAGGTCGGAATGACGATCCGCAACAAGTTCCACGCCCGGATTCAGTCCCGGGTGTCGTTCGTGCTCGAGTCCTGGCTCGACGCTCAGCCCGAACCGCGGGGTTCGTGCTACGCCGGCGAGGTCGGCGTCCGGCTGGTTCGGAACCCGGACCGGACGGTCGGAGTTGATGCCGTCTACCTCGCCCCGGACGTGACGGCCCGGGTGATGGCCGACGACACGACCACGATCATCGACGGGGTGCCGACGCTGGCGGTCGAAATCCTGTCGCCGTCGGACACGGTCGAGGACATCACGCAGAAGGTGAAGCTGTTCCGCGCCGCCGGCGTGCCGCAGGTGTGGCTCCTGAACCCCGACTTCCGCACGGTCTCGATTCACTTTCCGGCGGCCGAGTCGGTCACGCTCAACGCGACCCAGGAGCTGGACGGCGGGGACGCGCTGCCGGGTTTCCGCGTCCCCGTCGCCCGACTGTTCCCGGGGTAAGCGGCCCGGGTTCGGGCGACACGCTCACGGCGAAAATTCTGGCCGGTGAGCGGATTTGGTTCTTGACGGCGTCGGCGCCGTCGGCGAAAGTGACACCCTCTCCCCCGCCGCCGGCGACCCCTCGGACGAGGCGCGGAACCGACGACGGGGCGGGCGGGCCGGGTTTCTCCCACCGGCTCGTCCGCCCGCGAAAACGGAACAAGCCGTGTGGCGACCACTTCTCCCGTTGGTCGCCACACGGCTTGCTGTGTTTCGTCGGAGAACGGACCGGCGGTCAGCACCGCCTCTCCCCTCGGCCTGGCCGCCCAGCCCGTCTCCTCTGATGTTCAGGCAAAAGGCACCTCGCGTGCCAATTCCCCGACCCGGACCTGATCGGCCTCGCAACGGCTGATGCGGCAACGAGTTGGCACGCCACACGTAGTCTACCCCGGGCGCATGACCGGGACTCGAAACGCCTCGTTCTCAGGCACAGGGCTGCCTTCGGTGCTGTGAATTGGAGCAGTGTTCGCTGCTGCACTCGGCGATTGTCACGGTAACACCGGTTGCTTCTGATCCAATTCCAGGCCGCTTTTCGATCCGGGCCGCACGGATCGACTCGTTCCATTTCACCCGCGCCCCCTGTTCGGTGCTTGCCGTGCGCACTAAGGAAAACGGTTCGCGGACTCGCCCGATGGGCACTCCCCCCGTGTGGTGCGGGGGGTCGGCGCTTCCCGCCGATCCGTGGTGACCCAGCCGCCCCCACCCGGGCCCCGCCGAAGGACCGATGCCGATGGTGAACACCTACGAAACCCTGTTCCTCCTCGACGCCACGAAGCTGTCGGCCGACGGCGACGCGGTCCGCACGCAGGTCCATCACCTGATCGAGCGCCACGGCGGGCAGGTCTCCATCGCCCGCGAGTGGAACTACAACCAGAAGCTCGCCTACCCGATCGAGAAGCAGAAGAAGGGCGCCTTCCACATCGTCTACTACACCCTGGAGAGCACCAAGCAGGCCGAGCTCGAGCGCGACTTCGCGCTGGCCGAGGGGGTGATCCTCCGGTCGATGACGCTGAAGCTCGACCCGAAGTGGCAGGAGACGATCCTGGGCATCGCCCGCGACGAGCACGGCAAGGAGTTCGCCGTGAAGGGGATGCAGGACGAGGCCCAAGTGCAGACCGACCCGAGCGCCCTCGGCGCCGAGCCGGCCGCCGGCCTCGACGGCCCCCCGGGCGACGGCGCCCGCGGCCCCCGCGGCCGCCGGCCCGAGTTCGCCGACAAGGGGGACTGACCGGCCCGCGAATCGGCTCACATTCCGACAACGGACCTTGCGAGTGGCCGCCGCGATGCCGTAACCTCCGAAGTGGACACCGCCCCGAACCTACAGCCTGTAGCTCAACGGTTTCCTCCACGGGGGCGGGTCCGATCGGAGGTCGCACATGGCGACGCTGAACAAGGTGATGCTGATCGGGCGGCTGACGGACAACCCGGGCGAGGTCCGCACCATGCCCAACGGCGGGCGGGTCATCCCGTTCCGGTTCGCCGTGGGCCGCAGCCGCAAGAACCCGCAGACCGGGCAGTGGGAGAACGACCCGAACCCGTTGTACATCGACTGCGAGGCGTTCAGCCGGCCCGACACCAAGCGGGACCTGGTGAACCTGATCCAGCAGTTCTGTAAGAAGGGCGACCCGCTGTACATCGAAGGCCGCCTCCAGTACGACCAGTGGGAAGACAAGAACGGCGGCGGCAAGCGGTCCAAGCACAAGGTCGTCGTCAACGAGATCGAGTTCCTCGGCGGCAACCGCGACGGCGGCGGCGACGACATGGGCGGCGGCGGTCGGGTGGCCCAGAGCGGCGGCGGTGGCAATCGCGGCGGCTACAACAGCGGCGGCGGGCGGCCGGCGCCGGCCGCCGGCGGAAACCGCGGCGGGTACTCCGCCCCGCCGCCGGACGACGACAACGACTACGGGGGTACCCGCGGCGGCGGGAACCCCGGCGGGGGGGACGAGGACATCCCCTTCTGACGCGGTGTTTGGTGTCGGGTGTTTCGTGTTTGGTGGTCCGCACGGGCGGGCCGCCGGCCGGGGCCGACGGACCAAGCACGGACCACGAAACACCAAACCCGGGTGACGAAAATGGCCAAGAACACGAAGAAGGCGGCGACCGGCGCGGCGACCGCGACGTTGAACCAGCCGAAGAAGAAGGTCCGCAAGCGGAACCAGGTCAAGAAGGGGCCGCACGGCGGCTACCTCATCGTGCTGGTCAACGACGTGGCCCACGTCGGCAAGCAGGGCGACGTGGTCGAGGTGAAGCCCGGCTACGCCCGCAACTTCCTCCTGCCGTACGGCCACGCCGTCATCCCGTCCGACGAGAACCTGCGGACGCTGGAGCAGTACAAGATCAAGGTGTCGAAGGCCCGCGAGGCCCGCATCGCCGACCTGAAGGTGCTCGCCGAGCAGCTGACGCGCCTCCCGGCCGTCACCATCGAGGCCAACGCCCACGAGCACGTCGACGAGGCCGGCAACACCCACCACCTGCTGTACGGGTCGATCGGCGCCCACGACATCAGCAAGGCGCTGAAGGGGAAAAACCTGTCGGTCGAGGCCGAGATGGTCAAGCTGGAGCACCCGATCCGCGAGGCCAACACCCTCACCCCGGTGCCGCTGTCGCTCGGCTACGGCATCGAGGCCGCCGTGCAGGTGCTCGTCGTCGCCCTCCAAAGCGGCAAGAAGTAACGTCGGACCGGATCTTAGACAGGATAACAGGATGAGCAGGATACCGAACCGAGGCAGTTGTCTTGGTTCGGTATCCTGCTCATCCTGTTATCCTGTCTAAATCTGCATTTCTCTCTCCTTCTCAGGAGCCGCCCGTGATCCTCGCACTGGCCCTCGTCGCGCTCCAACCCGCCCCGGCACCGCCAATCGACGCCGCCCGCGCCGAGCGCTGGGAGAAGGAGGTCGCCGCGATCGAGAAGCGCCTCAAGGACGCACCGCCGAAGGCCGGCGGCGTGGTCTTCGCCGGCAGCTCCAGCACCCGCCTGTGGAAGCTCGACGAGTCGTTCCCCGGCAAGGGCTACGTCAACGTCGGCTTCGGCGGCTCCGAGATGCGCGACTCGACGTACTTCGCCCCGCGGCTGATCGCGCCGCTCCGCCCGAAGGCCGTCGTGGTGTACGCCGGCGACAACGACATCAACGCCGGCCGCACCCCGGAGCAGCTGGCCGCCGACTTCCGCGCGTTCGTCGCCGCCGTCCACAAGGACGCGCCGGCGTGCAAGGTGTACTTCCTGCCGGTGAAGCCGAGCATCGCCCGCTGGGCGAAGTACGAGGTGCAGACGAAGGCGAACGCGCTGGTAAAGGGGATTTGTGACGCCGACCCGAAGCTGCGGTACGTGGACATCGTGCCGGCGATGCTGGGGCCGGACGGGAAGCCGCTGCCGGAGCTGTTCGTGAAGGACGGGCTGCACATGAGCCCGGCCGGGTACGCCCGGTGGACGGCGGCCGTGGCTGCGGCGCTGGAGCGGTAGTGTCGCGATCTGCAAACCGAGCCGTACCCGTCAACCGAGCCGGCCCCGTCAGGGGTCGGAGCCTGCGGAGTGTCGCGGGCTCCGACCCCTGACGGGGCCGGCTCGGTTTGCTGCTCGCCTTGTTTACCGCCGCCCGTGCCCGTGCCGCCCGTAGTAGGTGCCGTACCCGGGGTGGCCGCGTGCTGCGGCCACGGCGCCCCCGGCTCCGTCGCGTACCGCGGGTACGGGTACTCCAGCGGCGACACGCTCGGCCCGTACGGGATCCGCGGCGGAAGCGTGCCGTACCCGAACGGCCCCGGTGGCGGCAGGAACGAGGGCGGGTAGTCGGCGAACGTCCGCGCCGGCGGCACCCCGACCGTCGGCGGCAGCGGCCGCACGGGCGCCAGCGCCGGCGGCGCGACCGGCGTCGGGGGTGTCAGCACCGTCCCCTTCGCGGGCGGCATCGGAAGTGGCGCGTCGGTCTTCGGCGGCGCCACCGACCGCGGCGGCGGGATGGGGTCCGGCTGGGCGGTCGCGCCGGCGTCGGACGCGGCCAGCACGGCGGCGGCGAACAGGAGGCGGGTCACGGGTGCGGCTCCGAGGGGGGTGGGGATCGGCCCGACTTGAATCGTAGTGCCCGCTTCCGCCCGTCCACCAGCCCACCCGCCGGCGCCGCCGGCCGGACCCCGGCCCCCGCCGCCGCGCCAACCGCTACACGCCGCAGACTACCGGCAGCGGATGCCGTGGTACTCCAGCGGGTACTCGTAGTCCTTCCGCAGCGGGTGCCCTTCCCAGTCCTCGGCCATCAGGATGCGCCGCAGGTCCGGGTGGCCGGTGAACGTGACGCCGCACAGGTCGTAGGCCTCGCGCTCGTGCCAGTCGGCCGTGCGCCACACGCCCGCCACCGACGGCACCTCCGGCAGCCGTCCCGGGGTGCCGTCCTTCCAGCGCGGCAGCGTCAGCTTCAGGGTGAAGCGGCGGCCGGGGTGGGTGAAGCTGCTGACGCGGTAGACCACCTCCAGGTGCGGCTCGAAGCCGGCCTTCGCGGCCTTCTTCGGGTCCGGCTCCAGGTAGTCCACGGCGGTGAGGTCGTTGAGCAGCTCGAACCGCAGCCGCGGGTCGTCGCGGAGGAACGTGCACACCTCGACGAGCCGGGCGGGCTCGACCGTAACGAACGGGTCGCCGGGGCCGGCGTGGGTGCCGGTGACGGCGGCTCCGAACTGGGAGGCGAGGAGGGCGGACACGTCGGCGGCGGTCATGCGGCGCCCGGGTCGGGGGGAGGGTGCGAGTCTGGTATACTCCGGGGGAGGAGGCCCGCCATGCCGCTCCGCGACCACTTCCGCCCGCCGCTCAGCACCCGGTTCTCGTGGGAGGGGGTTCACGGCGGCTGGCCGATGACCATCGTCCAGCGGCTCGCGTCCGTTCTTCCGGCAGGGTTCGTCGCCGAGCCCCGCGTCCACCTGGGGCCGTACTTCGAGATCGACGTGGCCGGCTTCGATCACGACGACTCCGAGGGCGTGGCCGCGGAGGACGACGGGGGCGGCGTGGCGACGGCCCCCGTCGTTGCGCCCCCACCGACTCTGATCGCCGACGGCGAGGTGGCGACGCCCTACGAGTACGAGGCGCTGGTGTTCGACGAGGCCCGCGGCCGGACGCTCGTGGCGGCGGTCGAGATCGTCAGCCCCGGGAACAAGGACCGGCCGAAGACCCGGCGGCTGTTCGCCGCGAAGTGCGCCACCCTCGTACGCCAGGGGGTGTGCGTCGCCGTCGTGGACGTGGTCACGTCTGCGGCCGCGAACCTGTACACCGAAGTACTCGACGAGTTGCGTGCCCGCGACCCGGCGTTCCTACCTACGCCCCCGGCCACCTACGCCGCGGCGATACGCCGCCGAACGGATGGGCCGCCGACGCTCGAAGCCTGGGCGTACGCGCTCGAAGTGGGCCGGGTGCTCCCGATGCTGCCGCTCTGGCTGACCGAAACCGTGTGGGTGCCGCTCGAACTGGAAGCGTCCTACGAGGACACCTGCCGCGCCCTCCGCATCCCGTGACCCGCCCGGAGCCGCGCCGTGCCCGACCCCGCCACCACGTCCCTCCTCGTCGTCGACGCGCAGCGCGGGTTCACCGAGCTGTGCCCCGACGAGCTCCCCGTCCCCGGCGGCGCCGCCATCGTGCCCGCGGTCAACCGGCTGCTGGCCCTGCCGTTCGCCCGCGTCGACGCCACCCAGGACTGGCACCCGCCGGACCACCGCTCGTTCCGCGGCCGCGCCGACGACCTGTACCCGCCGCACTGCGTCATGAACACGCCGGGGGCCGAGTTCCTCCCCGGCCTCCGCGCCGACCGCTTCCACGCCGTGTGGCGGAAGGGGTACGACCCGGACTTCGAGGCCTACGCCGTGACCGCCCAGCACCCGGGCTTCGCCGCGTTCCTGCGCGCCAGCGGCGTGCGCGCCGTGGTGGTGTGCGGCATCGCGACGAACATCTGCTGCTTCTTCGCCGCCCGCGACCTGCGCGCGGCCGGGTTCGACGTGTGGCTCGTCGAGGACGCTTCTGCCGGAATCGACGTCCCCGCCGCGGGTCTGTACCAGGCGGCGGCGAAGGCCGAAGGGAAGGCGCTCGGCGTCCGCTACGCGACGGTCGCCGAGGTGGCCGCGGCGCAGGCCGCGGGTCAGAAGTCGCGGGCGTAGCCGGCCGTCCAGCCGCCGTCCACGGTGAGGACGTGGCCGTTCATGTAGCTGTTCTCGGGGTCGGCCAGGAACAGCGCCGCCACCGCGATCTCGTCCACCGTGCCGGGCCGGCCGAGCGGCACGTGATCCAGCATCCGCTGCACCGACTCCTTGAACATCCCGTCGTCGCCGTAAAAGAGCTTGCGCGTGCCCTCGGTCAGCGTCGAGCCCGGGGCGATCGCGTTCGTCAGCACGCCGTGCGGCCCCAGCTCCAGGGCGGTGCCCTTCGTCAGGTTCACGACGCCGGCCTTGGCGGCGACGAACGCGCACTGCAACCGCAGCGGCACCAACCCGGCGATCGACGCGATGTTGATGACGCGGCCGGCGCGCTGCCGCTTCATGACGGCCGCCGCGGCGCGGGTCATCTCGTACAGCCCCGTGAGGTCCACGGCGAGGATGCGGTCCCACTCGGCGCGCGGGAACTCGTCGATCGTCACGCGGTGGGCCATCGTGTTGACGCCGGCGTTGTTCACGAGGATGTCGAGCCGGCCGCTTTCCTCGACGACGCGCTCGACGGCCGCGGCGATGTCGGCGGCGCGGGTCACGTCGAGCTTCAGGGCGCGGCCGTTGGGGGTGCGGTCGGCCGCGGCCAGGGCCTCGTCCAGGACCAGGTCGGTGTAGTAGACGGTGGCGCCGTTAAGGGCGTAGCGGTCGGCGATGGCCTGGCCGATGCCCCGGGCGGCGCCCGTGACGAGCGCGACTTTTCCGCTCAGGTCGCTCCGCATGTCGGTCTCCGGTCAGCTCGTCAGCCACGGGGCGGGGTTCTCGACACAGCCGGCCAGCGCCTGGAGGAACCGCGCCGCCGGCGCGCCGTCCACGACGCGGTGGTCGAAGGTCAGGCTCAGCGTCAGCTGCTCGCGGCCGGTCACGCGGTCGCCGTCCATCACCGGCCGTCGCGCGATGCGGCCGACGCCCAGCACCGCCGACTCGGGCGGGTTGATGATCGGCGTGAACGCATCGACGCCGAACGCGCCGAGGTTGGTGATGGTGAAGCAGCCGCCGCGCAGGTCGGCGGCGGCGAGGGCGCCGCGGCGGGCGCGCTCCACGAGGTCGCGGGTGCGGGCGGCGAGCGCCGCCAGCCCGAGCGCGGGCACGTCGCGCACCACCGGCACGAGCAGCCCGGCGGGCGTGTCCACGGCGAAGCCGATGTCGAGTCGCTCGGCCGCGGCGAGGCCGGCGTCGGTCCAGCGGGCGGCGAGCGCGGGGTGCTTGCCGAGCGCCACGGCGGCGAGCTTCAGGAGCAGGTCGGTGACGGTCGGCACCGCGGCGCCGGCGGCCTTAAACTGGGCGCGGAGGTTGACGAGGTTCGTGGCGTCGATTGCGCTCGTGAGCGTGACCGGGGCGGCGGCGCGGAGGCTCTCCACCATCCGGGCCGCGGTCGCGCGGCGGACCGGCGACAACGGCTCGACGCCGGTCGACGCGGGGGCGGGGATGTCGCGGGCGCGGACGCGGCCGTTTCGGCCGGAGCCGGCAAGCTGCGTGGGATCGATCCCGTGCCGCGCCGCCAACCGCCGTGCGCGTGGGGTGACGGCGGGGGTCGTGTCCAAGCCGTTAGGCCGGGGCGCAAGCCCCGTCGGTGCCTCCGCGATCTCCACGACCTCGACGGGGCTTGCGCCCCGGCCTAACGGCTTGTCCGGGACGACCGGTGGCACAACCGGTGCCTCCGCTCCCGCCCCCGCCAGCTCCGCGATCACGTCGCCGACCTTCACCCGGTCGCCGGGCTTCGGCCCGGTCGGGAGCAGTCGCAGCACGCCGGCGTCCAGGCTCTCCACCTCCTCGACGGCCTTGTCGCCTTCGAGGCGGAACAGCACGGTGCCGGGCGTCACGGCCGCGCCGTCGGCCGCCACCCACTCGACGAACGTGCCCTCCTCCATGTTCCAGCCGAGGCGCGGCACCGTCACGGGAATCGACACCGGGTCACTCCTCCACCAGGTCGCGGATCGCCGCCGCCAGCCGGGCCGCGTCGGGCACCACCGCGGCCTCCAGCGGCGGGCTGTACGGCGTCGGCGTGAACACCCCGTTCAGCCGCCGCACCGGCGCGTCCAGCTCGTCGAAGTAGCGGTCGGCGATTTGCGCCGCGACCTCGGCGCCGACGCCGAACGGGGCGAAGCCCTCGTCGGCGATCAGCAGCCGGCCCGTCTTCGCCACCGACGCGCCGATCGTGTCCACGTCCAGCGGCGCCACCGTGCGCGGGTCGATGACCTCCACCGACACGCCGGCGCGCGCCAGCTCGGCGGCCGCCTCCAGCGCCAGGCGCACCATGCGCGCCAGCGCCACCACGGTCACGTCGCGCCCCTCGCGCACCACCGCGGCGCGGCCGAACGGAATCTCGTAAGCCGCTTCCGGCACCGGCCCCTTCAGCGTCAGCAGCTCGCGGTGTTCGAGGAACACCACCGGGTCGTCGCAGCGCAGCGCGTGGTGGAGCAATCCCTTCGCGTCGTAGGGCGTGCTCGGCACCGCCACCCGCAGGCCGGGGAACTGCGCGAACAGCGGGTAGTAGTTGCCGCTGTGGTGCGTCGCCGCCGAGTGCCCGATGCCGACGCAGCCGCGCAGCAGCACCGGCATCTTCAGCCGGCCGCTGCTCATGTAGCGCATCTTGGCGATCTGGTTCACGATCTCGCCGACGCCGTCCAGCACGAAGTCGGCGAACATGAAGTCGATCACCGGCCGCGTGCCGGTCATCGCCGCGCCGCAGCCGAGGCCCACGAACCCGCGCTCGGTGATGGGCGTGTCGCGGAGCCGCTCGGGGCCGTGCTTGTCGTACAGCCCGGCCGTCGTGCGGAAGTTGCCGCCGCGGGCGCCGATCCCCTCGCCGAGCACGAAAATCCGCGGGTTCGCCGCCATCTCGGCGGTCAGCGCTTCGAGCGCCGCCTGCGAGTACGTCACCTCGCGGTCGCCCGGCGGTGGCGGCTCGGGCAGCTGCCGCGGCTCGGCGAACACGTGCGCCGCGGCCGTCGCCGGGTCGGGCCACGCGGCCGCCTCCGCGGCGGCGTGTGCGGCCTCGACCTCGGTTTGAACCGCGGACTCGATCGCGTCCAGCTCCTCGGGCGCTACGCCGCGAGCGGCGATCAATTCGCGCAGCGAGCGGATGGGGCAGCGGGCCTTCCAGCTCTCGACTTCCTCGCGGGTGCGGTAGGTGTAGTCGCCCATCCCCTCGGCGTGCGGGCGGGTGCGGTACGTCACGCACTCCAGCAGCGTCGGCCCCTCGCCGGCACGGGCGCGCGTCACCGCCCGCTCCGCGGCGGCGCGCACGGCCAGCACGTCGTTGCCGTCCACCTCGACGCCGGGCAGCCCGTAGGCGGCGCCGCGGCCGGCCACGCTCGGGTTCCCGGCCGCGGTGCGGAACGGCACCTCGGTGGCGAACCCGTTGTTCTCGCACACGAACAGCACCGGCAGCTTCCAGATCGCCGCCAGGTTCAGCCCCTCGTGGAACGCCGCGTTGTTCACCGCCCCGTCGCCGAAGAACGCCACCGCCACGTTGTCCGTCTTCGTCAGCATGAAGGTGTAGCCGGCGCCGGCGGCCTGGAGGATGCACGGGCCGACGATGCCGCTCGTGCCCATCAGCCCGACCTCAGGGCTGAACAGGTGCATGCTCCCCCCGCGGCCCTGCGAGCACCCCGCGGCGCGGCCGTACAGCTCGGCGATCAGCTGCACCGGCGGCACGCCCTTCGCCAGCGCGTGCCCGTGCCCGCGGTGCGTGCTGAACACCACGTCGTCGCGGCGGAGGTGGGCGCACACGCCGGCGGCAATCGCTTCCTGCCCGACGTAGGTGTGGCACGCGCCGTGGACGAGGCCGCGCTGGTGGGCGCGGGCCAGTTGCTCCTCGCAGCGGCGGATCAGGACCATCGTGCGGAAGAGCCGCAGCACGTCGTCGCGCGGCGGGATCGGGGGCGGGTCGGTCACCACTCGTCGGCGCTCCCAGGAGGGTTGGGACGTTGTACGGGGACGGCCGCGACGAACGCCGCGCCGGCGGCAAAGGTACACGCCAGGATCAGCAGGCAGCCGCGGTCGCCGAGCCCGGCGACGCGCAGCTCGCCGACGGCCCACGAGCCGGCGAACCCGGCCAGGTTCGCCCACATGTTGATGAACCCGATGGCGACCGCCGCCGCGGACAGCGTGAGGCTCAGCGTGGGCAGGACCCAGAACGGCGTGTACCAGAAGTGGGCGAAGAACCCGGCGCAGCACAGCCACGCGAACACCGCCGACCACGACTGGTCCGGCACCGTACTCAGCGCCAGGAACAGCCCCGTGCCGAGCTGGCCGACCATCGTCGGCCACTTGCGGTTGCCCGTCAGGTCGGACACGAAGCCCGACGTAATCACCCCGGCGATGCCGCACAGGTAGACGACGCAGGTCCACCCCAGCACGGCGGTGTCGGCGGCGTCCTGGCCGAGGCCGGCGAGCAACCCCTTCACCGCGGTCGGCAGCCAGAACACGAAGGCGTAGCCGCCGAGGTTGGTGCAGAAGATGCCGAGCGCCAACAGCCACACCGCCGGCAGCTTCAAGGCGTCGGAGGTCCGCATCTTCCCCGCGGCGGCGGTCTGCTCGCGCTCGGCGGCGAGGGCGGATTCGAGCCAGTCGCGCTCCGCGGGCGCCAGCCACTTCGCCTGCCGCGGGCGGTCGGTCAGGAGGAACGGCACCGCGACGCCCAGCAGCACGGCCGGCGCCCCTTCGGCGAGGAACACCCACTGCCAGCCGGCGTACCCGAGCCAGCCCTGGTCGAGCAGCCACCGCGAAACGACGGCCCCGAGCGCCAGGCTGATGGGGATGCCGACGAGCATGCCGGTGAGGGCGCGCGCGCGCTGCGGGCGCGGGAACCAGTGCGTGAAGTAGACGATGACGCCGGGGAAGAACCCGGCCTCGGCGAGCCCCAGCAGGAATCGCAGGACGTAGAACTCGGTGGGCGTGGTGACGAACGCCATGCCCATCGAGCAGAAGCCCCAGGTGACGAGGATGCGGGCGAACCACTTGCGGGCGCTCCACCGCTCGACGAGCAGCGCGCCGGGGATTTCGAGCACGAGGTAGCCGACGAAGAACAGGCCGAAGCCGAGGCCGAACACGGCCTCGTCGAACCCGAGGGCGTCGGCCATCCGCAGCTTGGCGAAGCCGACGTTGGCGCGGTCGAGGTAGGCGATGAGGTACAGGGTGAACAGCAGCGGCAGGGTGCGGAGCGCCACCTTGCGGGTGACGCGGCGCGGCAGGTCGGCGTCGTCGGGCATCGGCCGCGGGTCCGGGGAGAGTCGGAGTCGTGACAGGATACCAGCCCGGCGGCGCGGGTGGTTGCGGAAAGTTGCGGGAACGCGAACTTCGGCGGCGGGCCGCGTGTCGCAAGGGGCATGGGCACGACGCGCACGGCCACAACGGACCCCGCCGCCGTCCTCGCCGCGGCGAAGGCGCGCGTCGTCCTGGACCGGCACGGCGTCCACGGCGTGGCCCACTGGGCGCGCGTCCGCGAGAACGGCCACCGCCTCGCCCGCCACACCGGCGCCGACAAGGAACTGGTCGAGCTGTTCGCCTTCCTCCACGACTGCTGCCGCGAGAGCGACGGCACCGACCCCGGCCACGGCGCCCGCGCCGCCGACTACGCCGCGTCGCTGCGCGGCTCGCTGCTGGTGCTGTCGGACGAGCGGTTCGAGCTGCTGTTCGAGGCGATCCGCGACCACGAGAAGGGGCTGACCCGTGCCGACGTGACGGTGCAGACGTGCTGGGACGCCGACCGGCTGGACCTGGGCCGGGTCGGGGTCAAGCCGCTCCCGAAGTACCTGTGTACCGCCGCGGCGAAGGACCGCGACACGATCGCCTGGGCGTACCGCCGCAGCCGGACGGCGTGAGGGGTCACCGGCCGGTGATCGTGGCCACGTCGAACACGTACACGGCGCCGTCGCGGCAGCCGGCGAACAGGAGGCCGTCGCGCACCACGGGCCGGCCGAACAGGCTGGCGTGGGCGTAGTGCAGCTTCGGCAGCGCCCCGGCCACGCCGAACCGCCACGCCGGCCCGTCGCCGGCCGGCACCCACGCCAGCTCGCCGCCCGCGTACAGGTAGCCGCCCGCCAGCGGGATCAGGTGCTCGCCCCCGCCGAGCGTGCCGCCCTGCACCGGGATCAGCTGCTCGCGCACCAGCCGGTTGCCGTCGCGCGTCCACACCTGAAGGCGCACCGCCGTTCGGCCGTGGACCACCAGCGCCAGCGTGCGGGCGTCGCCGGCCAGCTGCGCCACCTCGTCACCCCCCGTTTTGATCCGCACCCGGGTCGGCACGAGGTTCTCGTCCAGGTCGTACACGCCGCCGGCGCCGATCCCGAGCGGCGGCCCCCACGGCGACACGCGGAGGCCCCACGCCCGCAGCCCGTTCACCCGCGCCGGGAACTCCGTCACCGCGTCGCCGTCCAGCACCCGCACGCCGCCGCGGTCCAGCGGCCGGTAGCACTTCCCCTGCCACCGCACCGGCGGGCCGTCGTACCCAGTCACAGTCGTGAACGCCGCCGGCGCCCCCTTCAGCCCGGCGTCGGCCGTGAGTTCCTGCGTGCGGCCCTCGAAAAAGTGCGCCTTCACCGCGGTCGTCGCGGTCAGCCCCAGGGCCGTCGCCGGCAACTCCGACCGCTCCGCGGCCAGGGTGCGCGCGTCGATCGTCAGCACCGCCCCGGACGCCGTCGCGGCGTAGACCGTATCGCCGGCGGTCTGCACGTCGGCGCGGAGGTCGTGCCCGGTGGCGACCCGCTTCAGCAGCCCCCACCGCTCGCGCAGCTCGGGCGACGAATCCCGGCCGGTCAGTTCCAGCACCCGGCAGCGGGCGGCGACCTCGTCGGCCGGCCGGCCGGCGGCGCGGCTCGCGTCGGCCTTCACGGCCCACGCCTCGGCGCGCTCGGGGGCGAACCTCAGCACGTTGTCCAGCCCCTCCAGCGCCGGCTCGGTGCGGTCGAGGGCGAGGAGGCAGCGCGCCCGCAGCACGGCCCGGTCGCCGTCGTCGGTGCCGCGGCGCAACACCACGTCCCACGGGACGGCGCGGACCGCGTCGAACCCGCACACCACGAGCGCCCCGTCCACGAGCCGCGGGAACGTCAGGTACTTCGTCTCCGGCGTCAGCTTCGACACGAGCTTGCCGGAGTCGGGTTCCAGGAAGTACAGCGCCCCCTCGCCGCCGACCGCGAGCACGAGCCCGCCGCACATCCCGACCGCGCTCCAGTTCCGCTCCGGGTACGCGCCGCCCCGAAGCTGGTCGCCGCCCGGGCTGTACGCCCCGCGCGGCAGCGGGTAGCGCCACTTCACGGCCCCGGTGTCGCCGCGGAGGCGGAGCACCTCGGCCTTGTCGGTGGTGTAGCCGACCAGCACGACGAGGTCGCCGCCGAGCCAGAACGGGGCGTTCGCCCCCGACGACGACGACGGGTGGACGAACTTCCAGTCGGGCTCGGCGGCGCGGAGCAATCGGGTGGTGACCCACGTGCCGAACCCGCCGTACGTGACGTCGAAGACGCGCCGCTCGTCGGGCGACAGGCGGGCCGTGGTGGGCTCGAACTCGGCGGGGCGGCCGCGGTCCACGTCCCACGCGGGGAGCTTCTCGTCCGGGCCTTCGAGCCGCGACGTGTTCGGCCGCGGGCGGTGGAGGCGGCCGTCGATCAGCAGCGCGTCGAAGCGGAGCGGGCGCTTCGGCAGTGGCGTCGCGGACTCGGTCGCGCCGGTGTCGGGGTTCAGCTTGAACAGCCGCTCGCGCCACACGAACACGGCGTCGGTGCGGTCGTCGAGGGCCACGTCGTTGTGGCCGGGGAGGCGGCGCGTCCACAGCCGCTTCCCGGTAGCGGCGTCGAACCCGGTGACGAGCAGGTCGAAGTCGTAGACGCCGGTGCCGTCGTCGAGTTTCGCGCCGGTCACCGGCCCGGCCGGCGGGTACGGCTCGGCGCCGCGCGAGGCGTGGGTGGTGACGACCACGTGCCCGCGGCCGACGAGCGCCGACAGGGCGGTGCCCGGGACGGTCCAGCGGGCGAGCGGCGCGGCCGGCGGGGCGGCGTCGAGCAGCGCGAGCGCCTCGAACGGCCGGCCGACGGCGTGGAGCGCGGCGGCGCGGGCGAGCGCCTCGTCGGCGCGGGCGGTTGCGGGGAGCGCGACCAGGAGCAGCGCGAGGGCGGTTCTCATGCGCCCCAGCATACCCGCGGCGGCCGCCGCGCTGCGTCACGCGGGTGTAACGGCGCCGGCGTTTGACACCGGCCCGGGGCGCCGGTACGCTCGCCGGAACCACCACCGGAGGCGGCCATGCTCACGCGACGGACGTTCCTCGGCGCCGCCGGCGCCGCCCCCCTCGCGGTCGCCGCCCAGGAGCCGGCGCGGCGCACCCGGCTCGCCGTCGTCACCACCGAGTGGCGCGACCGCTCCCACGCCTGGCACATGGCCGAGCGGTTCATCGCCGGCTACCCCGTCCGCGGTCGGTGGCACCGCCCCGCCGTGGACGTCGTCAGCGCCTACGTCGATCAGTTCCCGCAGAACGACCTCAGCCGGGCGCGGGCGAAGGAGGCCGGGTTCACGATCTACCCCAGCGTCGCCGCCGCGCTCCGGTGCGGCACCGACCGCCTCGCCGTGGACGCGGTCCTCGTCATCGGTGAGCACGGCACGTACCCCGACAACGAGTTCGGCCAGAAGAAGTACCCGCGCTACGAGTTCTTCAAGCAGGTCGCCGACGTGTTCCGCACGGACGGCGCGGTGCGGCCGGTGTTCAACGACAAACACCTGTCGTGGAACTGGGACTGGGCCAGGGAGATGGTGGACACCGCGAAGGAGCTGCGCATCCCCTTCCTCGCGGGGTCGTCGCTGCCGGTGACGTTCCGGATGCCCGCGGTCGAGCTGCCGCCGGGTGCCGCGGTCGAGGAGATGATGTGCGTCGCGTTCGGCGGCGTGGACAGCTACGACTTCCACGCGCTGGAAGTGATCCAGTGCATGGCCGAGCGCCGCAAGGGGGGCGAGACGGGCGTCCGCGCCGTGCAGGCGCTCCGCGGCGAGGCCGTGTGGAAGGCGCAGGCGGCGGGGACCTGGGCGGCCGGCGGGTGGGACGCGGCGCAGTTCGAGGCGTGCCTGTGCCGCAGCCAGACGCTCGCCCAGCCGCCGACGTACAGCCACCGCCACCCGACGGCGGCCCAGATGCGCGAGTGGGTGCGGAACCCGGTCGCGTACCGCGTCGAGTACGCCGACGGCACGAAGGCCACGATGCTGCTCCTGAACGGCCTGGTGACGGACTTCACGTTCGCGGCGAAGCTGGCGGGGCGGGCGGAGCCGCTGTCGGTGCTGTTCTACCTGCCGCCGGTGCCGAACGTGGTGTACTCGGCGGCGCTCATGGCGCAGGCCGAGGAGTTGTTCCGCACCGGCGTGCCGCCGTACCCGGTGGAGCGGACGCTGCTGACGACGGGGCTGGTGGCGGCCGGGTGCCGGTCGCTGGCGCAGGACGGGCGGCGGCTGGAGACGCCGCACCTGGCGGTGCGGTACGACCCGCCGCGCGAGTCGCGCTTCTGGCGCGACTGACGCCCGCCCCCGGGGGCGACGGCGGGTGCGGCGGTTTTTGTCGAATTCCCGTTCGGCCGTCGACGCCAGTCGGACGCCGTGTTATAACGGCGGCACCACCCCCCGTTACCGGCGCGTGCCCAATGGACGCCATCCCCGCCCCGCGGTACCGCCACCTCCGCGGCTACGCCATCGACCCCAGCCTCAGCACCGCCCTGCTGACGATGACGGTCAACGAACTCACGTACAAGGTCGCGTGGGAGGAGCTCGACCGCCGGCCGCGCGAGGCCGGCGCCTCGTACCCCGCCGGCGAGTACCTGGAGGTGATCGACTACGACCCGGCCAGCGAGCGGTTCTACGAGCCGGTCAACCTCAACCACCCGCACCTGCTGGCGCAGGACGGCCTCGCCCCGGCCGTCGGCAACCCGCAGTTCCACCAGCAGTTCGTCTACGCCGTGGTCATGACCACGATCGCCAACTTCGAGAAGGCGCTCGGCCGCAAGGTCATCTGGGCCGAGAACATCCCGGCCGGCACGCGGGCGCCGGACGGGGCGAAGAAGAAGACGCCGCGCGACCGCAAGGAGCTGGAGTTCCGCTTCGTCCGCCGGCTGCGGGTGTACCCGCACGCGCTGCGGCAGGCCAACGCCTTCTACGACCCGTACCGCAAGGCGCTGCTGTTCGGGTACTTCACCGCCGCCCCGGCCGACCCGCGGGCGCTCCTGCCGGGCGCCACCGTGTTCACCTGCCTGTCGCACGACATCATCGCCCACGAGACGACGCACGCCATCCTCGACGGCATCCACCGCCGGTACATCGACGCCACCAACCCGGACACCCGCGCCTTCCACGAGGCGTTCGCCGACCTCGTCGCCCTGTTCCAGCACTTCTCCTTCCCCGAGGTGCTGCGGCACCAGATCGCGCAGACGCGCGGCGACCTGGCGCGGCAGAACCTCCTCGGCCAGCTGGCCCAGCAGTTCGGCCGGGCCGTCGGCGGGTACGGCAGCCTCCGCGACGCCATCGGCACACTCAGCCCCGACGGCAAGACGTGGGCCCCGCGCGAGCCCGACACCGCCGCCTACGCCCGGACGACCGAGTGCCACGACCGCGGGGCGCTGCTCGTGGCCGCCGTGTTCGAGGCGTTCCTGAACGTCTACCGGGAGCGCGTCCAGAAGCTCCTCCGCATCGCCACCGGCGGCACCGGCAAGCTCCCCGAGGGCGACCTCCACCCGGACCTCGTGGACGAGATGGCCCGGACCGCGGCGAAGGTGGCCGGCAACGTCCAGCGCGTCTGCATCCGCGCCCTCGACTACTGCCCGCCGTTCGACGTCACGTTCGGCGACTACCTCCGCGCCCTGGTCACCGCCGACTTCGACATGGTGGCCGACGACGTGTACGGCTACCGGGTGGCGTTCGCCGAGGCGTTCCAGCGGCGCGGCCTCACCCCCGGCCTCCGCAGCACCGCCGTCGAAGACCTGCTCCACCCGCTCTACCCCGTCGCCCTGACCGAGGACCAGGCGGCGGAGGTGGTCACCTTCCTCCGCGAGCTGAAGGAGCAGGTGGGCTACCAGACCGACCGCGAGCAGGCCTACGAGCAGACGCGGGCGCTGATCCGCGGGGCGGACGGGTTCCACCGGCTGCTCGAGTCGCTGTTCCGCGCGGGCGCCGGCGGGCCGTTCACCCGGCTCACCGGCCTCATGTTCCCGGCCGGCCGGGAGAAGTCGGAGGCGCTGGGGCTGGAGTTCAAGTACCCGACCTCCACGTCCGCCACCTACGCCATCGGCGGCGTCGCCCTCGCCAACCGGGTCACGCCCGACGACACCATCGTCAACCACGTCGTGGTCACGCTCGTGCAGAAGCGCGGGGTGCGGTTCCGGGTGACGGGCAAGGCCGTGACCGTGGACGAGACGGGCTTCTTCGTGCCGGACAAGACGCCGGCCGAGAAGTGGGGGCCGCACAGCATCGTCTTCCGCGGCGGCTGCACGCTGGTGTTCGACCTGGACACGCTGAAGCTGCGGTACGCCGTCAGCAAGAGCATCGACGACCGCGCCCGGATGGTGGAGCAGTACAAGTTCGAGAGCGGCCTGCTCGGCGGCGAGGCGGAGACGTACTTCGCCGGCACCACGCTCGCCAACCTGGCCGGGCCGTTCGCCTTCACCCACGCCCACGGCGCCGCCCGGAGGCCGGAATGAGCCGCACCCCGCCCGTCGACGCCGTGGCCGTGCGGATGTACCGCCACGGGTTCGGCGACTGCTTTCTGCTCCGCTTCTTCGCCGCCGACAAGCCGGTGTTCGCCGTCCTCGTGGACTGCGGCATCAAGCTGAACACGAAGTCGAAGGCCGTGCCGATCGAGGCCGTGGTGGACGACCTGCGGAAGACCCTCGCCCCGGCCGGCGGCGGCCGGCCGCGGATCGACGTGCTCGTGGCCACGCACGAGCACTGGGACCACGTCGCCTTCTTCCACCCGACCAGGAGCCCGGTGACGTTCGACGACTTCGACGTCGGCCGCGTCTGGCTGGCGTGGACCGAGGACCCGGACGACGACGAGGCGAAGGTCATCAACGCGCGGCTGCGGGACGGGGCGGCGGCGCTGCAGGTGGCGGCCGGGAAGCTCGGCCCGGCGGCGGCCGCGGACGCCGCCCGCTTCCAGGGGCTGGCCCTCCGCGGCCGGGCGCTGTCGGCGCGGAAGCGGTTCGTGGCCGACGTGGGGGGCGTGCTCGGCTTCTACGGCCTGGCCGCTGCGAAGCCGAAGGACAAGGCGAAGCCGAAGAAGCCGGGCAAGGCCACGAGCGAGAGCGGCATCCGGTACAAGCCGGACGGCAAGATCAGCGTGGACACCGAGGAGGCGATGACCAACGTCGTCGCCCTCGGCGCGAAGGGCGGCGTGACGTACCACCAGCCGGGCACGACCGTGGACCCGCGCGAGCTGCCGGCCGGCGTGAGCGTGTACGTGTTGGGGCCGCCGCGGTCGTCGAAGATCAACACGTCCGACCCGTCGGAGAAGAACCCCGAGACGTACCTGGCCATCGACCACACCGGCCTCACCGGGTTCGTGGACGGCCTGCTGGAGATGGGCCGCAAGGGCGGCACGCCGGCGCCGGACCGGCGCGGGCCGTTCGCCCCGGGCGTGGGAATCACCGCCGACGCGGCCGAGGCGCACCCGTACCTGAAGCGCTACTTCGACCCGAAGGACGCGTACCGGCGGGTGGACAACAGCTGGCTCGACGCCGTCGGCCCGTTCGCGCTGCAGCTGGACGGCGCGGTGAACAACACGAGCCTGGTGCTGGCGTTCGAGATCGAGGCGACCGGCAGCGTGCTGCTGTTCCCCGGCGACGCCCAGGTGGGGAGCTGGCTCGCCTGGCACGACATGACGTGGACCGTCCGCCGCGACGGCCGGACTGAGACGGTGACGGCCGAGAAGCTGCTGAACAACACGGTGCTGTACAAGGTGAGCCACCACGGCAGTCACAACGCCACGCTGCGGGCGAAGGGGCTGGAGATGATGACGCACCCGGAGCTGGTGGCGCTGATTCCGGAGAAGGAGAAGTCGTACAGCGGCATCCTGTACGAGCCGCTCCTGGACGGCCTGCGGGAGCGGTGCAAGGGGCGGGTGGTGGTGTCGGCCGACAAGGACTACCCGCCGGAGGAGATCGAGCGGACGCGGCCGCCGGAGCTGTCGAAGGCCGAGTGGGAGGCGTTCAAGAAGAACCTGACGGTCGGCAAGTTGTGGGTCGAGTACACGGTCCGGTAGGCGGCGGGGCCGAGTCGCGATTCGGCACTGGCGGAACGACCGACCGCGGCCCCGGGGGGGGTTAGCCCCCGGGGCCGCGGGTGGGATCAATACCGGTAGTGGTCCGTCTTGTACGGGCCTTCCTTGGGCACGTGGATGTACGCCGCCTGCTCCGGCGTCAGCTCGGTCAGCTGCACGTTCAGCGTCTTCAGCTGCAGCCGCGCGACGTGCTCGTCGAGCTTCTTCGGCAGCACGTACACCCCGACCGGGTACTTCTCGTTGTGCTGCCACAGCTCGATCTGGGCGAGCGTCTGGTTGGCGAACGACGAGCTCATCACGTACGACGGGTGCCCCGTGCCGCAGCCGAGGTTCACCAGCCGGCCCTTGGCGAGCAGGATGATCCGCTTGCCGTCCGGGAAAATCACGTGGTCCACCTGCGGCTTGATCTCCTCCCAGCGGTAGTCTTCCAGCGACGACACGTCGATCTCGTTGTCGAAGTGGCCGATGTTGCACACGATGGCGTTGTTCTTCATCGCCTTCATGTGCGCGTGCGTGATGACCCGGAAGTTGCCGGTGGTCGTCACGAAGATGTCGGCCTTGTCCGCGGCGTAGTCCATCGTCACGACGCGGTAGCCTTCCATCGCCGCCTGGAGCGCGCAGATCGGGTCGATCTCCGTCACCCACACCTGCGCCGACAGCGCCCGCAGGGCCTGGGCCGAGCCCTTGCCCACGTCGCCGTACCCGGCCACGACCGCCACCTTGCCGGCGATCATCACGTCGGTGGCGCGCTTGATGCCGTCCACCAGCGACTCGCGGCAGCCGTACAGGTTGTCGAACTTGCTCTTGGTGACGCTGTCGTTCACGTTGATGGCCGGGAACTTCAGCTCGCCGCGCTTGTGCATCTGGTACAGGCGGTGGACGCCGGTCGTCGTCTCCTCGGTCACGCCCTTCACGGCCGCGAGCCGCTCCGAGTACCAGCCGGGCTGGGCCGCGACGCGCTTCTTGATGGCGGCGAACAGGATGCGCTCCTCCTCGCTGCCCGGCTTGTCGAGGACGTGGATGTCCTTCTCGGCGCGGGCGCCGAGGTGGAGCAGCAGGGTGGCGTCGCCGCCGTCGTCCAGGATCATGTTCGAGAAGCCGCCGTCGGCCCACTCGAAGATCTTGTGCGTGTACTCCCAGTACTCGGTGAGCGTCTCGCCCTTGTAGGCGAACACGGGGACGCCGGCGGCGGCGATGGCGGCGGCGGCGTGGTCCTGGGTGCTGAAGATGTTGCAAGACGCCCAGCGGACCTCGGCCCCGAGCGCCTTGAGCGTCTCGATGAGGACGGCCGTCTGGATGGTCATGTGGAGGGAGCCGGTGATGCGGGCGCCCTTGAGGGGCTGCCGCGAGGCGTACTCCTCGCGGATGGCCATGAGGCCGGGCATCTCGGTTTCCGCGACGGCGATCTCGCGGCGGCCCCAGTCGGCGAGCTTGATGTCGGCGACGTGGTAGTCGGTGAAGGGGGCGGCGGACTTGGCGGTGGCTGCGCTCACGTTCAGAGTCTCCTGACTGATGAACGGGCGCCGTTGCACGGTAGTAATCCGCCCCAGCGAGCCTGGCAGGGGCGCCCGTGCGCCCCGTCGCAGCGCCCCTCGGAGGGGTGGTTCGGGCTTCGTCGGCTCTAGGCAGACCTCGGAGGCCGGGCGGCCGGATCGAGTGGCGGGCCCGTATGGGATTATTGTCAACCGGCCGGGCCGGCGTCCACCTCATTTCGGCGCGGCCGGGGGAGGTGCCTCACGGGGTTGTCTGCCGCCCGTACAATTCCCGAACGGGTTCCGTCGGCTCCGCAGGGGATGTCATGGGCGAGAAGTACGTCTTCAACATCGAGAAGCTCACCAAGCACTACGGCAAGCGCGAGGTGCTCAAGGACATCAACCTCAACTTCTACCCCGGCGCCAAGATCGGCGTCATCGGGTCCAACGGCGCCGGCAAGTCCACGCTGCTGAAGATCATGGCCGGCGCCGACAAGGAGTTCATGGGCGAGGCCTGGCCCGACAAGGGCGCGACCATCGGCTACGTCCCGCAGGAACCCCACCTCACGCCCGGCAAGACGGTGCTGGAGAACGTCGAGGAGGCCGTCGCCCCCATCCGCGCGCTGCTGGCCCGGCAGGAGGCCATCGGCACCGCCATGGGCGAGCCCGACGCCGACTTCGAGAAGCTGTCCGACGAGATGGAGAAGGTGCAGGCCCAGATCGACGCCGCCAACGCCTACGAGCTCGACCGCACCCTCGAACTGGCGATGGACGCCATGCGGCTGCCGCCGCCGGACGCGCCCGTCGAGCGCCTGTCCGGCGGCGAGCGGCGGCGGGTGGCCTTGTGCAAAACGCTCCTCCAACGCCATGATCTGCTGCTGCTGGACGAGCCCACCAACCACCTCGACGCCGAGAGCGTCGAGTGGCTCGAACACCACCTGGAGAGCTACCCCGGGGCCGTGGTCGCCGTCACCCACGACCGCTACTTCCTCGACAACGTCGCCAAGTGGATTCTCGAACTGGACAACGGCCGGGGTTACCCCTGGAGCGGGAACTACAGCGGCTGGCTGGAGCAGAAGCGGAAGCGGCTGGCGGTGGAGGAGAAGCAGGAGAGCGCCCGCCAGAAGATGCTGGCCCGCGAGCTGGAGTGGGCCAAGAGCTCGCCCCGCGCCCGCATGGCCAAGAGCAAGGCCCGGCTCGCCGCGATCGACAAGATGCAGGAGCAGGTGATCGACGACGACGAGAAGGAGTTGACGATCCAGATTCCGGCGGGGCCGCCGCTGGGCGACCTGGTGGTGCGGGCCGAGGGGGTGAAGAAGGGCTTCGGCGACATCCTGCTGTACGACGACATGACGTTCAACCTGCCGAAGGGCGGCATCGTCGGCGTCATCGGCCCGAACGGCGCCGGCAAGACGACGCTGTTCCGCATGATCGTGGGGCAGGAGACGCCGGACGGGGGCAAGCTCACGGTCGGCCCGACGGTGAAGGTGGCCTACGTGGACCAGAACCGCGACGCGCTGGTGGCCACGAACAGCATCTTCGAGGAGGTGACGGGCGGCACCGACTACATCATGCTCGGCAAGCAGAAGGTGGCGAGCCGGGCGTACTGCGCGAAGTTCAACTTCCGCGGCCCGGACCAGCAGAAGCTGGTCGGCAGCTGCTCCGGCGGCGAGCGGAACCGCATCCACCTGGCGAAGCTGCTCCGCAGCGGCGGCAACCTCTTGCTGCTCGACGAGCCGACGAACGACCTGGACGTGGACACGCTGCGGGCGCTGGAGGAGGCGCTGATTAACTTCAGCGGGTGCGCGGTGGTGATCAGCCACGACCGCTGGTTCCTGGACCGCATCGCGACGCACATCCTGGCGTTCGAGGGCGACAGCAAGGTGGTGTGGTGCGAGGGGAACTTCCAGGTGTACGAGGAGCAGAAGCGGGCGCGCCTCGGCGACGCCGCCGACCACCCGACGCGGATCAAGTACCGGAAGCTGCACGGGTAGTGGGGTGGCATCGGAATGAGCAACCCGAACACGACCGCCGAACAGTGGTGCGAAAGCGTTGCTGCCTTCGCAGTCGATGTCCTCCTCGACGCCGGGCTGGTCTTGCGGGAGGGGTTCGACCAGGCCAAAGCACTTGTGGCGGAGGAGATTTTCGTCCGCCTGTGTTGCAACGATTACCCGCCGCCGGTGAAGCACTGATTCCGAAGGGCGTCGGAAGCGTACGACCGGCGCCCCGCCGCGAGCGCGCGGTGGTTTTTAGCCCGGAGGGCGCCTTCGCTAGCCCGGGGTGGCAACCCCGGACGGCGTCGGCGTGAAACCCGAGTCTCGACCATCCCGAACTCCGCGTCAGGCCGCCCGGGGTTGCCACCCCGGGCTAGCGAAGGCGCCCTCCGGGCTGAAGCCCCGAGCCCCGGATTCCGGCGGAACGCCCAAGATCGGCCGACGTGGAACGAATACCCACGGTCCACCCCGGAGCCACGGATGCTCGAACTCGTCGACGCCACGAAGACCTACACCCAGGGCCGCCGCACCGTGTCCGCGGTGCGCGGCGTGTCGCTGCAGATCACCGGGGGCGAGTTCGTCACCATCATGGGGCCGTCCGGCTCCGGCAAGTCCACCCTCATGCACCTCATGGGCGCCCTCGACACGCCGTCCACCGGCCGCGCCGTCTTCCAGGGGCAAGACCTGCAAGCCATGTCCGACCGGCAGCGGTCCCTGCTGCGGCGCGACCGTATCGGCTTCGTCTTCCAGGCGTTCAACCTGCTGCCGACGCTCACCGGCGCCGAGAACGTCGCGCTGCCGCTGCTGCTGGGGGGCATGGCCCGCCGCACCGCCCTGGAGCGCGGCCGCGAGTGCCTGGCGAAGGTCAACATGGGCCACCGCGCCGACCACTTCCCCGACGAGATGAGCGGCGGCGAGATGCAGCGCGTCGCGGTCGCCCGGGCGCTCGTGGCCGACCCCGAGGCGGTGCTCTGCGACGAACCCACCGGCAACCTCGACACCGCCACCAGCCGCGAAATCCTGTCGCTGCTGGCGGCGCTGCCGGAACCGGGGCGGCGGGCCGTCGTCATGGTCACGCACGACCCCGGCGCCGCGGCCTACGGCACGCGACTGGTGCAGATCCGCGACGGGCTCGTCGAGGCGGACGGGCCGGTCGTTGTGACTTAGGGACAAAGGGACCGAGGGACTCAGGGACAAAGACCCGAGCCACTTCGATCCCGGTCCAGTCCCTCACTCCCCCTGTCCCCCCGTCCCGAATGACCGTCTACCGCCTCCTCGCCCTGCGGTACGCCCTCCACCGGTGGGACCGCGCCGCGCTCGTCGTCGCCAGCATCGCGCTCGGCGTCGCCGCGCTCGTGTCCGCGCGCGTCCTGAACCAGTGCGTCGAGACGGCCGCCCGCGAGACCAAGAGCCCCCTCGCCGTCGCCGAGCTGTCCGTCACCAACGGCGAGGCGCTCGTCCCCCACAAGCTCGCCGACACCATCCGCCGCGCCGCCGTTCCCGGCGTCAAGGCCGTGTCCCCCGTCGTCTACGACCGCATCACCCTGCCGCAGCTCGACGACCGCGTCGCCGTGCTGGTCGGCGTCGAGATTTCCGCGCAGCTGCTGCAGCCGGACAACGCCCTGAAGGTGACGGTGAAGCCGACCGGCGAGGGGCCGATCTGGCAGCTCCTGCCCGTGTGGCAGGCCGTGCAGGACGGCAACTTCTCGGCCGTGCCGGCGCTGTGGGACCGCGTGCCGGGCAAGCTCGTGATGGTGACGAAGCCGGTGTACGACCAGTGGCGCGCGACGGCCGGGCCGGGCAAGCCGCTGGTGCTGAAGTACGCCGGCCGCGAGACCGAGTGCCTGCCGATCGGTGTGCTCGAATTCGCCTCCGACTCGCCGCTGGCCAGCCTCGGGGCGAACTTCGTCGGCATGGAGGTCGGCCAGGCCGCCGGCGTGCTGCGGCCGCCGCCGCCGTTCGGGGCCGCGCTGGGGTCGGCCGGCGTCGCCGCGCTCGCCGACTGGGAGCGCCTCGTTCCCACCCGCGTGAACCGGCTGGACCTGTTCCTCGAGCCCGGCGCCGACCGCGACCAGGTGGCCGCCGAAGTCGGCCGCGTCGTCGGCAACCCGGGCGCGGTGCGCACCCCGGACGCGCAGCAGCGGGCCACGCAGGAGATCATCTCGGGCCTGCAAATCGGCTTCCTCGTGTGCAGCGCCGGGGCGATGATCGTCGGCCTGTTCCTCGTCTACAACGCGATGGCCGTGACAGTCGCGGAACGGCGCACCGACATCGGCATCCTCCGCGCCGTGGGCGCCACGCGGCTCCAGGTGGTGCTGCTGTTCTCGGCGGCCGGCGCCATCCTCGGCGTCGCCGGCGCCGCGCTCGGCATCCCGCTCGGCGCCCTGATGGCCGACTTCGCCCTCACCCGCGTCGCCGGCGAGATGTCGGCGATTTTCCTGAACCCGGACGTGGACGCCACCCGCGTCACGCCCGCCACCGTGGCGCTGGCCATGCTGGCGGGCGTGGGCACCGCCGTGTTCGCGGCGCTGGTGCCGGCGGTCCAGGCCGCGGCCGACGACCCTGCCGGCGCGGCGCGGCGCACCGCGTCCGGCGCGAAGGGCGGCTGGCGCGTCCTCCACCGCACGACGTGCGCCGCGCTGGTGATCGGCGGGCTCGCGGCGGTCGTGTTCCGCCACGAGCTGCCGGCGCGCGTCGGCTCCGTCGGCGGGATGCTGGTCGCGCTCGTCGGGCTGCTGCTGGCGGCGCCGATCGTCGTCGGCATTCTCGCGGCGCTGGTGCGGCCGATCGTTCGCGCCACCTGCGGCGTGTCGGTGCGGCTGGCGTTCGACAACCTGACGCGCTCCCCGGGCCGGACCGGCGTCGTGGTCGGGGCGCTCGGCGCCGGCGTGGCGCTGATGGTGCAGACGGCCGGCGTCGGCCGGAGCAACGAGGAGCCGGTGGTGGAGTGGATCACGTCGGTGGTGCAGGCCGAGCACTTCGTGTTCAGCGGCAACATGACCAGCGCCAGCAGCTCGAACTCGCCGATGGCGCTCGGCGTGGCCCGCGACCTGAAGGCGCTGCCGGGCGTCGACCGCGTCATGACCATCCGCTACGCCCGGCCCGAGTACAACGGCACGGTCGTGTACCTGATCGCGGTCGATTGTGCCGAGTACGCCCGCGGCACCCGCGACCGCGTGCCGGACGGCTTGCCCGAACTGGAGAAGGTGCTGGCGCTGCCGGGCACCGACGACGCGCTGGTGTCGGACAACTTCGCGCTGCGTCACGGCGTGAAGGCCGGCGACGTGATCGAGCTGCCCGGCCCGCGCGGCCCGGTGCGCATCCGCGTGGTCGGCACGATCCGCGACTACTCGTGGAGCCGCGGCTCGCTCATCATGGACCGCGCCAGCTACGCCCGGCTGTTCGGCGACGACCTCATCGACATCTGCCACGTCTTCCTGAAGCCCGGCGCGAGCGCGCGGCCGGTCGAGCAGTACGCCGCGCGGTACGGCCTGTTCGCCACCGACCGCGAGGCACTGCGGCAGTTCCTGAGCGAGCTGATCAATCGTGTCTACCTGCTGGCGTACATCCAGCAGGTGGTGGTGGGTTTGGTCGCGGCGCTCGGCGTGGTGACGGCGCTGTTGATCTCGGTGCTGCAGCGCAAGCGCGAGTTGGGGTTGTTGCTGGCGGTCGGCGCGACGCCGGCGCAGGTGCTGCGCACGGTGCTGGCGGAGGCGGTGCTGATGGGCATCTTCGGCACGGCGCTGGGGCTGCTGATCGGCCTGCCGATGGAGTGGTACGTGGTGCGGGTGGTGCTGACGGAGGAGACGGGGTTCGTGCTGGACGTGGTGGTGCCGTGGCGGGAGGCGTTCCTGATCGCCGGCGGGGCGCTGCTGACGGCGACACTCGCGGGCCTGCTGCCGGCGTGGCACGCGGTGCGGACGCGCATCCCGGACGCGATCCAGTGGGAATGAAGGCGACCGGAGTTTAGACAGGATAACAGGATGAACGGGATACCGAGCCAAGACAGAAGCCTTGGTTCGGTATCCCGTTCATCCTGTTATCCTGTCTAAAAATGTCTTCCTGACCTGGCCCCGTCACTTCACGAACTTCGCCACCGTGTGCAGGAACTCGTCGTTCGTCTTCGTCTTGCCGAGCTGCTTCACCAGCCCCTCCATCGCGTCCTGCGGCTTCAGCGACATCAGCCCGCGCCGCAGCAGCGTGATCCGCTCCAGCATCTCCGCCGGCAGCAGCCGCTCCTCCTTGCGCGTGCCCGAGGCGCCCAGGTCGATCGCGGGGTAGACGCGGCGCTCGGCGAGCTGGCGGTTCAGCACCAGCTCCATGTTGCCCGTCCCTTTGAACTCCTGGAAGATCACGTCGTCCATCCGGCTGCCCGTCTCGATCAGCGCCGTGCCGAGGATCGTCAGGCTGCCGCCCTCGTCGAAGGCACGGGCGCTGCCGAACAGCCGCTTCGGCACGTCCAGCGCCTTCGCGTCCACGCCGCCGCTCATCGTCCGGCCGCTGCCCGTCTGCTTGTTGTACGCGCGCGCCAGTCGCGTCAGGCTGTCCATCAGCACGAACACGTCGCGGCCGCGCTCGACCAGCCGCTTCGCCCGCTCGATCACCAGCTGCGCCAGCCGGATGTGCGTCGCCGTGTCGTTGTCCGAGCTCGACGCCACCACCTCGCCCTTGATGGCCCGCCGCATCTCCGTCACTTCTTCAGGCCGCTCGTCCACCAGCAGCACGATCAGGTGCATGTCCGGGTGGTTGGCGACGACCGCCTGCGCGATGTGGGAGAGGAGCACCGTCTTGCCCGTCCGCGGGGGCGCCACGATGAGGCCGCGCTGGCCCATGCCGATCGGCGTGAACAGGTCCATCACGCGGGTCGTCAGCGGCTCCGGCCCGGTCTCCAGGCGGATCCACTTGGTGGGGTCCACGGGGGTGAGTTCGTCCCACGCCCGGCGGCGGAAGGCGGCGGGGTCGCCGCCCTCGATCTGCTCGACGGTGGCCAGGCGCGGGCCGGTGGCGCCCTTGCGCGCGGGCTCGATCGGGCCGCCGAGCGCGACGCCTTCGGCGAGGCGGAACTTCGAGATGAGCTGCCCGGCGACGTAGGCGTCGTTGGGGGTGGGGGCGTAGTTGCGGGCCGGGTTCCGGAGGAACCCGTACCCCTTCGGGTGGAGCTCAAGGACGCCTTGAGCCATCGGCCGCGGTTCGGACATTCGAGACCCTATCGGGCGGCCGGGGTGCGGCCGCGGAGCACGCGGGGAAGGCCGGCGGGAGCGACGGGAAGGGGCCGGGCGGGCGTGTGGAAATATCGTAACCCGCGGCAGCCGCAAAGGCGAGAGGGAATGCCGGGCGGCGTCAGGTGATCCACAAGTCGTGGCACGCCTGCTCGTAGCTCTTTTCCAGGTCGAGGGGGACGACCAGGTCGGGGCGGAGCCACAGCGGCACGGTCGGCAGGGGTTCACCGACGGGCATGGCGTGGGACCACGTTTCGAGCCGCGTCTTGCCCCCGCGCGGCCCCCACCGGCAGGCGGCGGCGTAGGTCGCCGGCGGGTCGGCGCTCATCCGGTCGGCCGCCCCCTGGCCGATGAACGCCATCAGCTCGGTGTACAGGTTGAAGTGCCGCACCGTCACCAGGTCCACCACGCACACCGACACCCCGGCCCTTGAGCAGGGCGGCACACCTGGCGACGAAGCTGTTCCGCTTCTCCGGCCGGTCCTTGTTCGCCGGGCTGACGAGCTCGACGGCCGCCACCAGCGTCTGGTCACGCTCGGCGTCGTACACGTGGACGGCGTACTCGTACTCCTCCTCCGGCTCGACCTCGACCGCCACGCTCGGCTCGGTCGCCGTCCACGCCGCCACGGCCCCGCCGCCCGCATCCCCGGGCGCCGGCTGGGGCACGTCGTCGGCCTCGTAGGCCGAGACGTCGATCTCGTAGAAGGTGCCGAGGTGGACGCGCGGGCCGGCCGTGAACCCCGGCGGCAGGGTGGTGCGGAGCTGCTGGACGATCGCCGCCGGCCACTGGCCGTGGAGCATCTCCCACGACGCGCGCTTGCTCACCGGCGGCCGGAAGTGGTTGCGTAACGGCATGACGCGCTCCTCCGGCGGCCATTCTACACGACCACGTCGCGGCCGCGGCGGAGCGTTTTGCGCTTGCCCCCGGCCGCGTCCGCTGGCACACTCAACTTCGTCCGCCGTCCCGCCGCCGCCGCCCCGCCCGGGGCCGAGTCCACACGATAGGGTTCCCCATGTTCCGCGTCGTGGGTGGGTGCGCCACCGACTGCTCCGGCGTCACCCGCCGGCACTTCGTCCAGGCCGGCGCCCTCGGCGGGTTCGGCCTCGCCGGGCTGCTGCAAGCCCGCGCCGCGCAGGCCCCCGCCCGCCGCGCCGACACCAGCGTCATCCTGTTCTGGATGAGCGGCGGCCCCGGCCACATGGAGACGTGGGACCCGAAGCCCGACGCCGTGGCCCAGTTCCGCGGCCCGTTCGGCGCCGTGCGCACGGCCGTGCCCGGCACCCTGTTTGGCGAACTGCTGCCGAACCACGCCCGCATCGCCGACAAGCTCTCGGTCGTGCGCAGCGTCACGCACGGCTCCGGCGACCACACGAAGGCGAACCACTGGATGCTGACCGGCTTCGAAGGGCCGGCGTTCAACGCCCCGGACTTCATGAGCCAGAAGCGGCCGAGCATGGGCAGCGCGGCCTCCAAGCTGCGCGGCGCGAACCGGCCCGGGATGCCGGCCTACGCCGCCGTGCCGCACCTCCGCGGCGGCACCGACAACTTCTTCCACTACGCCGCGTATCTCGGCCGCGCCAGCAACCCCTTCGTCGCCGAGAGCGACCCGAACTTGCCGGACTTCCGCGTCCGCAACCTGACGCTCCCCCGCGACCTGCCGTTCGCCCGCCTCGACGACCGCCGCGGCCTCGTGGACTCGCTCGACGCCGCCCGCCGCACCGCCGACCGTACCCCGGACGGCGACCCGTTCCGCCAGCAGGCGTTCTCGCTGCTGACGAGCCCCGCCGCGGCGACGGCCTTCGACATCGGCGCCGAGCCGGTGAAGGTCCGCGACGCCTACGGCCGCCACACCTACGGCCAGAGCGCCCTTCTGGCGCGGCGGCTGGTCGAAGCTGGGGTGACGTTCGTGACGGTCAACTGCGTGCCGTGGGACCACCACGCGACGGCCGGCCGGCACAGCACGACGGAGGGCGGCAAGCTGTTCATCCCGCCGTTCGACCGGGCGCTGGCGGCGCTGGTGACGGACCTGCACGAGCGCGGCCTGAGCGAGCGGGTGCTGGTGGTGGCGATGGGCGAGTTCGGGCGGACGCCGCGGATGAACGCGGAGGGCGGCCGCGACCACTGGGGGAACGTGTTCAGCGTGCTGTTCGCCGGCGGCGGCCTGAAGATGGGCCGGCTGGTGGGCCGCAGCACGGCGAAGGGCGAGTACGTGGCCGACCGCCCGACGACGCCGCAGGACGTGACGGCGACGGTGTTCC
Source organism: Gemmataceae bacterium (assembly GCA_046350095.1). Classification (GTDB taxonomy): domain Bacteria; phylum Planctomycetota; class Planctomycetia; order Gemmatales; family Gemmataceae; genus Urbifossiella. Next base: position 1,062,229 of record JAXMBA010000002.1, on the reverse strand, counting down.
ACCACCTGGGCGTGACCGCACGGGAGGTGACGTTCCCGGACGCGGAGCGCCGCCCGGTGTACCTCGTGGAGCACGGCGACCTGATCCGCGAGTTGGTGGGGTGAGGGCGTCTGTGGTAGCCTGGCACGTCTCGGACCGGGTAGAATCACCCGTGCGAGGGTGGTACCGGCCAAAGGATTCGGACATGAGCGTCCTATTCGTCGGTGGTCCCTACGACGGCCGCGAACTCGACGGCGAGTCGCTCTACGGGCGCGTGCCGTTCGAGCGGGTGCTCGGCGACCTTGGCAACCGGGTCTTCGTGTTGATGCCGCCGCCCGAAGCGTGGGACGTGGCCGGCGGGGGCAATGCCTCCTCCGGGATCCAGTACGCCTACGAGCGAGTCGCAACTCCCGAGGGACATCGGTTCGAGTGGCGGGGGCAAGGCGGGTTGGAAGAGGCCCGCCGCGAAGCGGGCCTCGCGATCCACCCGCGGGCGAAAACGGCCCTCAGCACGTTTCCGCCCGAGTTGCAGCGGGACGTGGTACAGACTGTGGCGGCCCTTCTCAATGTCCCGCCCGAGCGCTGGCCCAGCCGCGGTGTTATGCACTTACTCGACGGGAAGCCGATCTACCTCGTCACGCTCCCGCGCTCGTACCGCGCGTTCGTCCGGGTCCGCGACGACCGGCGGGTCGAACTGTTCGACATCTTCCGCGAAGAAACTCTGCGGCAGTTCGCCGAGCAGTACGCGTCCGCCGGTGTCGCGGGATGAAGCAGTTTCAGTCGGTCGCGTTCGACCCCCTCGCGTGCCGGACCCAGCTCGACGAGCTCCGGGCTCACCTCGCCGCGAACGCCGAGTTGGCGGAGAACCGGGACGTACTCCCATTCTTCCGTGACCGCCCCCAACTCGCCAGTCTGCTGGGCATGTTTAACCCGCGAATCGGAGTCGTGGACCGGATTGCCTACGAATTCGACGTGTTCGGCGACTTCGCATGTGACCTGGCGGTCGGAGAGTGGAACACCGGCCAGTACTGCTTTGTCGAGTTCGAGGACGCGGTTGCGACGAGCGTCTTCGTCAAGAAAGGCGCAAAGGCGACCCGCGAATGGTCCGCCAAGTTCGACCACGGCTTCAGCCAGATCGTCGATTGGTGCTTCAAACTCCAGGACCGTGTGGGCAGTAGCGACATGCTCACCCGGTTCGGGAAGCACACGATCAACTACGAGGCCGTGCTGGTTGTCGGCAGGGATCACCACCTCGACGCGGGCGAGCTGGCCCGGCTCGAGTGGCGAACCAGTCATGTCACGGTGAACTCGAAGAAGGTGACCTGCTTGACGTTCGATCAGCTGTTGAATCAGCTCGCGACGCGACTCGCGTGGGTCGGGATTTCGCCCCCGGCCTCCCCGACAGTCCCCGGCGCGTAGCCGGGTTACGCCAGCCCCAGCCGCTGACGGGCGCTTTCCGAGTAGCTGAACACCAGCTCCTCGCCCGCGGCGACCGGGCGGCGGGTGCGCAGTACCACCCCGCCGGCGTGTTCGACGCGCTCCAGGTTGGCGTCCACGGCGTGGTTGACGAGGCCACCCAAACCCACCGGGATGAGCAGCAGGTCGGTGCCGACGCGGAACTTGTGGTGGTCGGCGAAGTGCGTGCAGCGGTCGGCGGGCGAGTCGCGGCGGACCAGCACGCCGACCACCTCCAGCTCCGCGCCCGCCGGCAGGTCGGCGCGGGCGAACACGCCGAGGCCGGCGCCGGGGATGAGCGACGGCCGCACCTCGAACCGGTCGTCCGCCGGCGGGTCGATGAGCGGGTTCACACCAGCTTCCACTTGGCCCGCGGCTCGCGGCTCAGCTCGCGGTTCGCGGCGGCGTCGTTCACGAATCGTTCCGCCTTCGCGTCCCAGGTCAGCTTGCGGTTCAGCCGGTAGCCGATGTTCCCCAGGTGGCAGATGCTCGCGCTGCGGTGGCCGACCTCCGCCGGGCAAATCGTCTCCTTCTTCGCCCGCACGCACTCCAGCCAGTTGCCGTGGTGGCTGCTCGCCGCGTACACCTTCTGCGCGTCCGCGCCCAGCGGCCGCTCCAGGATCGAGCCCGGCCGGCTGCTGATGCCGCCGCGGCTCACCAGGATCATCCCGTCCGAGCCCTCGAACACGCAGTCGGCCTTGATCTCCATGCCGTCGGCGCCGCGGGCGAACTCGTTGTGGATCATCGTCACGCCGTTGGGGTAGACGAAGCGCAGCCCGCGGACCGCCTTCGGGTTCTCCGGCGGGATGACCTCCACCGGGCCGGCGCCGTCCATGCGCATGGCCCACTGGGCGATGTCGAAGTGGTGGGCGCCCATGTCGGCGAGCTGGCCGCCGGCGTACTCCTGGAAGCGGCGCCACGCCGGGAAGCCCTGGTGGACGCCGCGCGGGCACAGCACCGAGTTGTAGGGCCGCTCCGGCGCCGGCCCCAGCCACGCGTCCCAGTCGGTGCCTTCCGGCTTCTGCTCCGCCGGCAGGTCGCAGCGCACCGCCGGCTCGCCGACGCCGATGCGGACGGTGTGCAGCTTGCCGATGCGGCCGTTCCACACGTACTCGACGGCCTTGCGGAAGTGGCCGCCGAACTCGCTCCGCTGCTGGCTGCCGGTCTGGAAGATGACCTTCGCCTTCGCCACCTCGTCCACGAGCTGCCGGCCCTCGGCGAGGTTCTGCGTCAGCGGCTTCTCGCAGTAGATGTGCTTGCCGGCCCGCGCGGCGAGGATGGCGGGCATCGCGTGCCAGTGGTCCGGCGTGGCGATGACGACCGCGTCCAGCCCCGGCGTGGCGAGCACCTCGCGGAAGTCGGCGACGGCGCGGACGCCCCGGTACTGGCCGGACTTGAGGCGGTCGGAGTATCGCGTCTCGACCATCGTGCGGGCGCTGTCGAGGCGCTCCTTCACCACGTCGCACACGGCGACGACCTCGACCTCGCGGCGGCCGAGGAACCCGCCGAGGTGGCCGCGGCCCATCGTGCCGACGCCGATGAACCCGAGGGTGATTTTGTTCGACGGCGCCTCCTGGCCGCGCAGCGCGGCGGTGGTGACGAGCGGGGCCGACGCGAGGAACGAGCGGCGGGAGAGGCGGGGCATGGGAACCTCGGTGGGAGTGCGAGCGGGTGTCGAATTCTTAGCCCGGAGGGCGTGGGCGAGTAGCCCCGGCCGAAAACCCGGGGCGGCGTCGGCGTGAATCGTGGGAGCGACGCGATCGACCTCCGCCGCAGGCCGCCCGGGCTTCGTTTACGTCCACGGCCCGGGGCTGGACGGCACCGCTCGCCCACGCCTCCGGGTTCAAGCCCGGAGCCAGCACCCCGCTGACTCCCCCGGCTCGCGGGGTGTTACTTCTTCGCCAGATGCCGGTCGAACCAGTCCACGAACTTCTCGATGTCCTTGCCGATGTCGCCCCAGCCGTGACCGGCGCCGGGCTTCACCACCAGCTCGGCCGTCGCCCCGGCCTGCTTGTACGCCGCCACCATCACCTCGGCCTGCTGGATCGGCACCAGCGCGTCCTTATCGCCGTGGACGATCAGCGCCGGCGCGCTCTCCTTCGTCGCGTGGTACGCCGGCGAGATCTGCTTGCCGATGCGGCGGCGCTTCTCCTCGTCGGTGATGACGACGTAGCTCTTGGTCGCGTCGTCGAACTCGACGAAGTTGAACGGCGCCCGGAAGCCCTTCAGCGTGCCGTCGCCCAGCGCCACGTTGCCGGCCTTGCCGTAGTTCAGGAAGTCGGTCGGCGGGAAGAAGCACGCCACCGCCGCCACGGTCGACGACTCCAGATCGACCTTGTCCTTGGTCAGCGGGTTGCCCGGCCGCGGGGCCACGCCCTGCATCAGCGACAGGTGCCCGCCGGCCGACGCCCCGCTGATGCCGAGGCGGTCCTTGTCGATGCCGTACTTGCCGGCGTTGGCGCGGACGAACCGCACGGCGCGGTGCATGTCGTCGAGCACCTCGGGGATGCTGAACCGCGGCTGGCTGCCGTGGACCACCTGGAACACGGTGTAGCCGCGGTCCAGATAGGGCTTGGCGAACCCGACGTTGACGCTGTCGTGGTTCGAGTACCACCCGCCGCTGACGCACCAGATGACGCCGGCGCCGTTGGCCTTGGCCTTCGGGGTGAACACGTCCATCGTCAGGGCGGTGCCGAACTTCCGGCCGTAGATCACGTCCTCGGCCCGGGTGTAGCCGGGGTCGGGCTGGACGGCGGCGGGGGCCAGCGCGGCGAACAGCGGCACGGCAAGGAGCAGGGCTCGGAGGGGAGTCATCGCGGCACCCGGGGGTGGGGAAAGAGTGATCGTCGCCGGTCGGCCGCCCGCGGTCAAGGGTCGGCCGCGGGGGAACCACCCACACCCTCAATCCGTCAAGTTCGCCAGGTAGTCCTCGAACGCCTTCCGGGCCGCGAACTCCGCCGCCGTCAGCGCCCGCTCCCGCGTCGTCAGCCCGTCGATCTCGCGCTCCTGCGTCGCCAGCCGCGTCAGATAGGTCTGGTACACCTCGGCCTCCCGCGGCGTCGCCGCCAGGTTGCGGCGGATGCGGTCCTGGTCGGTCCCCACCCGCGCCAGGTCGGCCTTCACCTGGTTCAGGTCACGCAGCAGGCCGTCCCACGCCGCCTTCCGCTTCAGCGCCTCGGCGAGTTGCTGCTTCAGCGCCGGTGTGGCCTCGTTCAGGCTCAGGAAGAACCGAATTTGCTGGTCCGGGTTGTTGGACAGCGCCAACTGTGTGGACACGTCGCGCTCCTCGGTGACCGGGAACGTCTTCTCCTCGCCGGCCTTGACCGCGAGCTGGAAGCGGTACACCTCCTTGGTGTCCTCGACCGGTGCGGCCGACTCGACGAGCTTGAACTGCTGGTTGGTGCGGTTCGGGTGCTCGATGACGAGCGTGCGGTCGGTCTGGCTGCGGTTGGCGACGCGGTACTTCTTCTCCTCGCGTACCTTCGTCGTGGTCGTGACGATCCCCTTCACCGCCCGCACGTTCGTGATGCGGCTCGTGCCGGGGCCGGTCTGCGGATCGACTTCGGTGCCGAGGTCGATGGCGTAGGACACGAGCCGCTCCTCGCCCGGCTGCACGTCCAGGACGCGGGTGTCGCCGGCGTACGTGCTCCCCTCGAACACCGTGATCGGGCCTTGCGACAGGTGCACGCCGGAGGTGTTCTTGAAGCGGAGCCCGAGCAGCGGGTGCTTCGGCTGCACGGCCGGGTTGTAGATGCTGACGCGGGTGCCCTCGACCTCCTTGCCGACGATCGGCAGCAGGGCGCTCTTCTGCCGCGCGAGCGAGACGGGGTGGTCGATGGCGTACTGGAAGAAGTCGCCGAGCTTGCCGGCCGTGGCGGCGCTGCCGACGGCCGCGGTGCCGAGCCGCGTCGCCAGCTCGCGGCCGAGTTGCCGCGACCCGTCGCCGGCGGTCGCCGCCGTGACCGACTTCCGCAACGCATCCGCCGCCTTCGTCTCGCCCGGTCGTCCGGGTTCGGCCTTCGCCCTGCGCATGCGATCGACGACCACGCCGGCGGAGGTCTTCTCCGCCTCCCGCTCGATGTCGGGAAGCGCGGCCTGGTGCGGGTCGAACCCGAGGTCCTCGATCGTCAGGTCCTTCGTGCCGTTACGGTTCCGGCTGGCGAAGCCGCCGTCGTAGGCCGGCGGCCGCAGCGACGCGAACAGCTCCGGCTCCACGGTCGGGCGCGGGACGTAAAGCGGGTTGTACAGGTCCATCTTGAAGCTGATCGGCCGCCCGCTGATGAGTGCCATCCGCACCCCGCCCCAGTCCTCGTCCGTGGGGTTCTCCACGACCGCCCAGCCCTGGAGGTACGGCTTGCCGCCCTTCCCCTCGGCGTCGAGCACGAGGCGGTAGCTGGTCTTCCAGACCGGCGCCTCGACGACGTAGCCGACCTGCACGCGCCGCTTGCCGTCGCCGGCGAAGTGGAGGCTCACCGCCTTCTTCGCGGCGTCGTGGTTCAGCGCCAGCACCTCCAGCGCCCGGCGGAACTCGGACTCGATGACCGGGTTCAGGAACCGCAGCTGCTGCACCTCCGTCAGCTTGATGGCGCGCATGCCCTCGGCGCACCACAGGTTCAGCACCGACACCGGCACGCCGTTCGGCCCCGCCTGCGGCTCGACGCCGACGATGGAACCGGTCACCTTGCCCGGCTGGTTCTGCGCCGTCGGGGTGGTCGTCACGTCGACCCGCTCGCCGCGGGCCTGTTGCAGGATGCCGGCGAACGTGGTGTTGCCGTTCAGGTTGATCGAGAAGCTGGCGAGGGTACGCTCGATCGGCTCGCGGCTGTCGTAGCTCACCGCCGCGACGCGGCCGCCGCCGAAGTCTTCGAGCACCATGCTCTTGATCAGGTCGTTGACGTCCGCTTCCTGGAAGGTGAGGTCGACGCGGGCGTCGCCGTCCACCTCGCCGGAGCGGCTGAAGTAGCCGACGCCGCTGTTGAACAGCACGACGCGGCTGATCGGCAGGGTGACGGCGGGCCGGAGGTCTTGCCTGGCGTCCGCGAGGGCGGCGGCGAGCCAGCGGTCGGCAAGGGCGGCGACCCCCACGGCGCCGGCCAGCGGCAGGCCCCAGAACAGCGTCCGACGGAGCATGGTCGTTCCCCGGGGGTGGCGGCGCCGGTCGGCGCCGTGCCGCCACTGTACCCGGGTCGGGCGGCCGCGTCTGCGGGCCGTTACACGACGGTGAGTCGGCCTAATCGTCGAGCCACGAGCGGACGGCATCGCGGCGGGTCGGGCGGTCGTCGAACGCGCGGCGCGTCAGGCCGCACTCGGCGACGCCCAGCAGGCCCAGCACCGCGTCGTGAGTCCGGCACGGCTCGACCACCCACGGGGCGTACAGGCCGACCGTTACCCCGCTCGCCGCGTCGCCGGCCGAGAACGCCCCCGACACGCCACGCGCCCGCAAGGGCGCCACCGGCATCCACAGCGCGTGGTAGCAGTTCTGCACCAGCGCCGCCGGGAACGCCGTGTCCGTCGGCTTGTACCGCACCCGGCCGGTGCCGAGCCGCTCGGCCTGCGCCTTCAGCCGGCAGAACAGCTCTGCGTCGATCCGGAACGGCCCCCACACCGACACGCGCATCCCGAGCCGCTGCGCCCACGCCACCGTGTCGGGGATGCCGAGATTCACCCCGGCCTCGGGCGCCAGCGTCAGCCCGCGCGGGTTCAGCGACGCCGGCAGCCAGCTGATGCCGACCACCTCCGCCGCGCCGCCCGCGGACACGCGCACGGCGGCGGCGAACGAGTGCGTCAGTTCCGGCTTGTACGGCACGGCCTCGGCGGAGAACACCGCCACGTAGTAGTCGTCGGCGTGGGCCGACACGGTCGGAACAACCGCGACAATCAGTGCGACCAACATCCGGCGCATCACAACCTCCGCGGGCGTTCGGCAGGTATCGCAAGTGGTGTACCCGACTCTGGAGCGATTTCCGGCCCGCCCGCTTGCGCCGAAGCCGGGGCAGGGGGGTTTTTCGGACCGCAGCAGGTCGTATCACCACGAAGACGGCCTCTCCGCGTATACCCCCGGGAAGCCTCGTGAACCTGAGCGTTTTCGACCTGTTCAAGGTCGGCATCGGCCCGTCCAGCTCGCACACCGTCGGCCCGATGGTCGCCGCCGGCCGGTTCGTCGAATCCCTCCGCTCCGCGGGGAAGCTGGCCGCCGTCGGCCGCGTCGTCGCCGAGTTGTACGGCTCGCTGGCGCTCACCGGTCGCGGCCACGCCACCGACAAGGCCGTCATCCTCGGCCTCGCCGGCGAGCGGCCCGAGGCCACCGACCCCGACACCGCCGACGCCCTGGTCGAAACCGTCCGCGGCACCGGCAAGCTCCGCCTCGGCGGCGCCCACACCGTGCCGTTCCGCGAGCCCGCCGACCTGCGCTTCCACGAAACCGAGACGCTGCCGTTCCACCCGAACGGGATGCGGTTCACCGCCACCGACGCGGCCGGCGCCGTGCTGTCGGCGGAAACGTACTACTCCGTCGGCGGCGGCTTCGTGCTGAAGGAGGGCGAGGGCGGCGCGGCGGACGACCGCGAGGTGCCCTACCCGTTCACCTCCGCCGCCGAACTGCTGGCGGTCGGCGCTCGCGCCGGCCTCAGCATTGCCGACGTGGTGGCCGTGAACGAGACGGCGTGGCGCCCGGCGGCCGAGACCGACGCCGGCCTCGACCGCATCTGGGCCGTGATGCGCGGCTGCATGGAGCGCGGCATGGCGACCGGCGGCGTGCTCCCCGGCGGCCTGGGGGTGAGGCGCCGAGCCCCGGAACTGCACCGCCACCTCACGACCGCCGGCGCCGCCGACCCGCTGGCCGTGTTCGACTGGGTGAGCCTGTTCGCGCTGGCGGTGAACGAGGAGAACGCCGCCGGCGGCCGCGTCGTGACGGCGCCGACGAACGGCGCCGCGGGCGTCATCCCGGCAGTGCTGGCGTACTACCACCGGTTCGTGCCGGGGGCGAGCGCCGAGGGCGGCCGGCGGTTCCTGCTGACGGCGGCGGCCGTGGGGATGCTGTACAAGCGGAACGCGTCGCTGTCGGCGGCGGAGGTGGGGTGTCAGGGCGAGGTGGGGGTGGCGTGCAGCATGGCCGCGGCCGGGCTGGCGGCGGTGATGGGCGGCACGAACGCGCAGGTGGAGAACGCCGCCGAGATCGGCATGGAACACAACCTGGGGCTGACGTGCGACCCGGTGGGCGGGCTTGTGCAGGTGCCGTGCATCGAGCGGAACACGATGGGCGCGGTGAAGGCGATCAACGCGGCCCGGCTGGCGGTGCTGCACGGCGACGGCACGCACCGCATCTCGCTCGACCACGTCATCGAGACGATGCGCCGCACCGGCGCCGACATGCAAGCCGAGTACAAGGAAACGTCGCTCGGCGGCCTGGCCGTGAACCGCGTCGAGTGCTGACCCCGGAGAGTCGCCCGTGCCGACCGTCGTCGTCGCGTACCTGCTCGTGGTCGCCGTCGCCAGCGCCGCCGCGTTCGCCGCCTACGGGTTCGACAAGCGCCGCGCCGGCACCCCCGGCGCCCGCCGCATCCCGGAGCGTACGCTCCACGTCCTCGCGCTCGCCGGCGGGTGGCCCGGGGCACTGGTGGCGCAGAAGCAATTCCGCCACAAGACGCAGAAGACACGCTTCCGCGTGGTGTTCTGGGCGACGGCGGCGCTGCACGTGGCCGCGGTCGCGGCGGCGGCCTACGCCTGGTACGCGTGGCGCGGGTAGCCGTTCCTGAAGGCCTACTACGACGGCTCGCCCGCGCCGTCCGGGGGCGCGGCGCCGGCCAGGCCGTACCGCTCCAGCATCCGGTACAGGGTCCGCCGGCTGACCCCCAGCGCCTTCGCCGCCCGGACCTTGTTCCCGCCCGCCCGCCGCAGCACCTCGGCCACGTGACGACACTCGACGGCGTCCAGGCTGTCCGGGTCTTGGGGGGTCACGGGGTTCGCGGACGAGGCGGCCCGGACCACGGATTCCGGCAGGTCGTCGACCGTGATGGTGTCCCCCTCGGCCAGAATCTGCGCCCGCTCGATGACGTTGGCGAGTTCCCGGACGTTCCCCGGCCAGGTGTACCGGGTGAGGACCGTCATCGCCTCGGGCTCGATGCTCATGGGCGCTCCCCGGACCGCCCGCGTGGTCAGGAAGTGCGTGACCAGGAGCGGGATGTCCTCCGCCCGCTCGCGGAGTGGCGGCAGCGTGACGCTGATGACGTTCAGGCGGAAGAACAAGTCCTCGCGGAACCGGCCGGCCTTCTGCTCGTCCTCCAGCGGCTTGTTCGTCGCCGCCACCACCCGCACGTCGGCCCGCCGCTCCTGCGTGCTCCCCACCCGCCGGAAGTGCCCGTCCTCCAGCACCCGCAGCAGCTTGGCCTGGAGGGCCGGCGACATCTCGGCCACCTCGTCCACGAACAGCGTCCCGCCCTCGGCCACCTCGAACAGCCCCGGCTTCACCCGGTCGGCGCCGGTGAACGAGCCGCGCTCGTGCCCGAACAGTTCGCTCTCCAGCAGGCTCTCCTGGAGGGTCGCGCAGTTCACCGTGACCAGCGGCTTGTCGCGCCGCGGGCTGTTCCCGTGGATCGCCCGGGCGACGAGTTCCTTCCCCGTGCCGCTCGGCCCGCGGACGAGCACGGTGGCGTCGGTCGGGGCCACCTTCTCGATCAGCCCGAGCACCTTCCGCAGCGCCGGGCTCGCGCCGACCATGTGGTACCGCGGGGACTCGAACGTCAGCGTTTGGACCACCCGCCGCAGCCGGGAGTTCTCCCGCCGCAGCCGGCGCACCTCCGTCGCGCGGTCGAGGACCGGGAGCACCTGTTGCAGGCGGAACGGCTTGAGGACGTAGTCGAACGCCCCGGCCTTCATCGCCTCGACCGCGGTCTGGATCGACCCCTGCCCGGTCATGATGATCCCCACCAGGTCGGGGTCGGTCTGGAACCCCTGGCGGAGGAGCTGGATGCCGTCGGTGCCGGGCATCATCAGGTCGCTCAGCAGCACGTCGAAGTCGCCCTCCCGCAGCGCGGCGAGGCCCGCGTCGGGGTCCGAGAAGCCGACCGCGTCGTACCCCTCGTCGCCGAGGGACTCGCACAGGGCGGTCATCAGCTCGACCTCGTCGTCCACGACGAGCAGCCGCACGGACCGGGCGGGCGCAGGCATGGTGATCTGTCCTCGTCGGTGTGGCCGGGTCACTCCGCGTGGTGGCCGGCTCTCGACCTCCGGCGTGCCGTGGTGCTGCTGCACGACCCTGCGACGGACGGCGAGCCCGGGTGGTGTCTTTGTCTGGGGTGCCTGCCGCCGCCCACGCTCACGCGGAAATCCTTGTTTCCGGCGCGCCCCCCACCGGGTCGCGGAAACATGTCACGCGGTTAGATCGAATCGCGTCGCACGGTCGTTGCGGCGACCAACACCCGGGCGTGAGGGGGCAAGGGGTTGCGGCGCAGCCGGCGGTCATTCGGGCCGGCATCCTTGTTTCCGGCGACCCCCCCACCGGGTCGCGGAAACAAGGATGCCGGTTTGGTCGTCCCCTGCGGTCGGGCCGGCGAACACGAGCCGACACCCGGGCGAGCCGGTCCCTCCGGCCCGAGACACGACCCGGGCGCCGACGGTGACGATGCCGTCCCCGGAGGTGTCGAGGGGGCCGGTTGGTCGGCGGGGATGCGTGCGAGCACGGCGGCACCCGAGGGCCGCCGGGAGACCTCTCTGCGGCCCACCTCCTCGCGGTAACCAGGCGGGACGTGGGGAATACCCACAGATTGTCCGGCCGACGGGGGTGGCGTCAAGGGCGGCGCGGGCCCCGCGTGGGGCTACTCCGCCGGTCGCGTCCGCGGGGTGAGCGGGCGGAGGTCCGGAACCTGGGAGATTCCCTCGTCCCGCAGGTAGCGGTGGCACTTCACGCACGTCATCGTCATGTCGATGAACGCCAGCGTCGCGGCGTCACCCTTCTTGTCCTTGGCGGCCTTCTGGAGGCTGGCGACCTCGCGGCCGAAGTCGTTGCTGAACATCAGGTACCGCTCCGTGTCGTTGATCCGCCAGGTGACGTCCTTCACGCACGCGGCCAGGCCGTCGGCGTGGGTGGCCATCTGGGCGTAGTCCTCCCGGGCGAGCGCCTCGAACACCTTCTGGGCGTGGGTGAGCTTTCGGACCATGACCGGCAGTTGCTTCTGCTTCGGCTGGGCCGGCCGGTCCTGGGCCGAGCCGACGCCGACCGTGACGAGGGCGATGGCGGACCAGAGCACAGGACGAACGGTGCGTCGCATGGGAACCTCCGTGGGATGAGTTCGGCCGGTGTCGCCATCGCAAGCCCGGTGCCGCGACGCGAAACACATCAATCGGCCCACTTCACGGGTCCGGCGTGTGTCACCCCGGCGCGCCGCGCTGTGCCGTGTGCCGGTCCGACACAGCCCCGTCCCCGGTGAACCCGGCGCACACGGCGACGCCGGAGGCACGTTTCCCCGGTGCGTTCGGCCGGAAATCGCGGGTGTTCGGCGTGAACGGCGCCGCGGCACCGGGTTTGCCTTGGGTCGAACCGCGTCACCGGACTCACCCGCGCCCCCCCTATGCGGCCCAGCCGCGGAGGCAGCCATGTTCGCGCTCCGCAACATCCTCCACCCGACCGACTTCTCCGACGCGTCGCGGTCCGCCTTCGAGGTCGCTTCCGCCCTGGCCCGCGACTACGACGCGGAACTGCAGGTCTGTTACGTCGAGCCGTGGCCCGCCGCCGCGGTCATCGAGGGGGTCGCGCTCGACCTGCCGCAGGGGAGCTTCGACGCCGAACTCGCCCGGCTGGAGTGCCTCGGGACCGACGACCCGACGCTCCGGATCACCCGCCGGGCTCTCCGGGGTGAGCCGGCGGCCGAGATCCTCAAGGCGGCCGGCGAGTACGCCGCCGACTTGATCGTGATGGGGACGCACGGGCGCGGCGGGCTGGCGCGGCTGGCTCTCGGGAGCGTCGCGGAGAAGGTACTCCGTCATGCTCCCTGCCCGGTGCTCACGGTCCGTGCCGCCGGCCACCCGGCGCCCGCGAAGTCCGCCTCCGCGGCGTGCGGCCGGTGAGGCTGCCGTCCGGGTCGTCGGTGCGCGGCTCCGGCGACATGTCCCAACACACCCGCCCCGAAAGGAGATGGCCATGCTCAAGTTCACTCCTGGCGCCCCGGACGAGATGCAAATCCTGATCGCCTGCGGGATCGCCACATACCTGATCGCCTTCCCGATCATCGTCTTCTGCGCGGCGGTGTGTGCGGAAGCGTGGCGCCGGTCGCAGGCCGACCAGCCGGGCGTCGCACGGCCCCCGGCACCCGCCGCCGGGCACGAACGGGCCGGCGGCGCCGTAGCGGCGCCGAAGCGCGCCGAGCTGGCGACCGCGGTTTGATTCGCCGCTCGGGCGAAAGAGCCGCCGGTGGGCCCCTCCCCCCTCGGAACGGGCGGGCCCGCCGGCGGCTTTGCCGTGGTGTGGGGGGCCGTGCCCGCGCGCGGCCGGTATCTGCTACAACACCTCGACACGCTCACCCCACCCCCACCGCCTCCGCCCGCCGACCCGCCGGCGGCGTGACCCGACCGAGGGTTCCGTGCCGCCGCGCGGCCTCCACTACCTAGTGCGACTGCCCCACCGGTTCTACCGGCGGCTCCTGCCGCGGCGGCTCCGCCGGCTGGTCCTGTTGCCGCTGGCCATCACCGCCACCGGGACCGTCGCCTACCCGGTCATCGAGGGGCCGCCGTGGACCCTCTTCGACGGCCTGTACATGACCGTCATCACGCTCACCACGGTCGGCTACGGCGAGATCCCCACGCCGCTCTCCCGCGGCGGCCGGGTGTTCACCATGGCCCTCGCCCTCGGCGGCATCTTCGTCCTCTTCTACATCGCCACCGACGTCATCCGGAGCATGCTCACCGGCGAGCTCCGCGAACTCCTCGGGAGGGAGCGCATGAGCGACCGGCTGAAGCACCTCCGGGGGCACCTGATCGTCTGCGGGCACGGCCGGATGGGGCAGATCGTGTGCGACGAGCTGGAGCGCCTCGGCCAGTCGTTCGTCGTCGTGGACACCGGCACCCCGCCGGCCGAGGAGGCGTACCGGCACGGGCTCCGGCTCCAGGGCAACGCGACCGACGACGAGGTGCTGCGGCGGGCCGGGATCGAGCACGCCCGGGCGCTCATCACGGTCGTCGGGTCGGACGCCGAGAACCTGTACATCGCCCTCAGCGCCCGGCTGCTGAACCCGACCCTGGTGCTCGTCGCCCGGGCCGAGGACGAGGGGGCGGAGGCGAAGCTGAAGCGGGTGGGCGTGAACCGGGTCGTGTCGCCGTACCTCACCGGCGGCCACCGGGCCGTGCAGGCGGTCCTCAAGCCGAACGTCCTCCAGGTGCTCGACGCCGCCGCTCGCGGGGCGTTCAGCGACCTCCAGGCGGGCGAGGTCCGGGTCGGGGCCGGCAGCCCGCTCGCCGGGGTCACCCTGCACGCCGCCCGCCTGGCCCTCGACTACGGGGTGACCGTGGTCGGCGTGCTCCGGCCGAACGGGGACGTGGTGAACGCCCCGACCGGCGGCACCGTGATCGAGCCCGGGGCGGTCCTGGTCGCGTTCGGCACGCGCGACGCGCTCGACCGCGTCGCGGCGCTGGCCGCGGGGCCGTGACCCGCCGCTACCCGCGGACGACGAGCGCGAGGACGATTTCGAGGGCGATCAGGCCGGCGACCAGCACCTCCAGCACGAACATCCGCTGCTCCGCCACCTCCCCGCGGATCAGCTCGTACACCCGGTCGAGCTGGGCGACCCGCTGGTCCACGCTGGCCCGCCAGTCGTCCAGGTGGAACCGCTCCCGGGCCGACAGGTACACCCGCGCCAGGTACCAGTCGCCGACGAACTTGGTCACGTTCGTCACCGCGTCGGCCAGCTTGCTCGCGTCCACCCGCAGCCGCCGGAGCTCCCGCAGGACGGCCGCCCACCGCCCGGGCCACAGCCCCGGCCGCCGGCCGAGGTGGTCGTACGCCCGGTCGAGGTGGCGGTCCAGCGCCGCGTCCAGCGTCCGCAGTTCCTCGAGCTGGAGGTTCGCCAGCTCGAGGACGTGGAGCACGGCCTCGAACTCCCCCGTCAGGTCCACCACCAGGGCGGCGTCCCAGTCGGGCACCACCGCGTCGCCGGCCGCGAACGACCGCAGGTGCCGGAACGACTCGGCGAACTGGTCGTCGCTCAGCCGGTCGGGGTCGGCGTCGGTGAGTAGCCCGGCGACCGCCCGCCGGTTCGCCCCGAGCCACCGCGCCGCGTCCGACTCGCCCCCCAGGTCGGACAGGCAGAAGGCCGTGTACGTCTCGGGGTCGCCGACGCCGGCGGGGTCCCGGAGTGCCGCCCCGAGCCGGTCGCAGGCCTGCCGGCACAGGTCCCGGGCCGTCTCGGCGAGCGGCCGACCGTCCGCGGTGGCCGGCCGGTGGAACCGCCGCCAGCCGGCCAGGTCGCCCGCCACGCCGGACAGCCGAACGGTCACCGTCACCACGCCGACTTCGTACGCCCGGACGGCCGTCGCGGCCGGCACGCCGGCCACGACGACCGCCGTCGGGGGCAGCCCCACCTCCTGCGGCCGCGCGGCCGGGATGTCCCGGGGCGAGACGGGCTTGCGCCGGACCTCCCCGTCCGAGGGGCCGGCGCCGGCCGCCGCGGTCACGACCTCGCTGCCGACGTCGAAGGCGTACAGGTAGACGACGGCGCCGCGGACCACGTTGTCCCCTCCCACTCTGGCAGCTCACGACGGGCCCGTTCGCGGCTGTTGTACGGGACCGGGGACACGCCCCGCGGGCGGCACGCGGGTGGGAATGCTTGACATGTCGCAAACTGACGATATATTTGTGTGAGGAGGGCGCGATGGGAACCCGGTCGAAGATGCCGCCGCTGACCGACCTGACGGCCCTCGGGCAGGCCGCCGAGTGCCTGAAGGCTCTGGCCCACCCGCACCGCTTGCGGATCGTGCAGATGCTCCTGCGGGGGCGGTACACGGTCGGCGAGCTGGCCGACGCCTGCGGCATCGCCAGCCCGATGGCGTCCGAGCACCTGCGGCTGATGCAGCGGTGCGGGTTCCTCGCCTGCGACAAGGAGGGGCGGAACGCCTACTACCGGGTCGCGGAGCCGCACCTGAAGGACATCATGGCGTGCGTCGAGGCCCGGTTCGGGGCCGCCGCCGGGTAGCCGCTTTCGTTTCTCGAATAGATCGAATTATTCCGATATTTTTGATCGAACACCCCGTCCAGGAGAGGGCCCATGACCGTCCCGACCGTCACCCCCCGGCAACTGGCCGACCTCCACTCGGCACACAGGCCGGTCGAGCTGATCGACGTGCGGACCCCGGTCGAGTACCGCGAGGTCCACGTCCCGTTCGCCCGCAACGTGCCGCTCGACCGGCTCGACCCGGCGGCGGTCGGGCAGGGCCGCACCGCGCCCGGCGAGCCGCTGTACGTCATCTGCCGCTCGGGCGGCCGCGGCCGGCAGGCGTGCGAGAAGCTCGTCGCCGCGGGGCTGGCCGTGTGCAACGTCGAGGGCGGAACGCAGGCGTGGGCCGACGCCGGGCTCCCCGTCGTCCGGGGGAAGAAGGCCGTCTCGCTGGAGCGGCAGGTCCGCATCGCGGCGGGGCTCCTCGTCCTGCTCGGCGCCGCCCTCGGCTGGCTCGTCCACCCGGGGTTCTTCGGGCTGTCCGCGTTCGTCGGGGCGGGGCTCGTGTTCGCCGGCGTCACCGACACCTGCGGCATGGGGCTGTTCCTGGCACGGATGCCCTGGAACCGCGTGACCGATCCCGCCGCGACCTGCGGCGTCCGCTGACCCTGACCGGGGTCGCCCACGGAGGCTCGTCCATGAAGCTGGTGATCGTCGGTGGCGTGGCCGGCGGGGCGTCCGCCGCCGCCCGCGCCCGCCGCCTGTCGGAGAACGCCGAGGTCGTGGTGTTCGAGCGCGGGCCGGACGTGTCCTTCGCCAACTGCGGCCTGCCGTACTACGTCGGCGGGGAGATCGCGACCCGCGACAAGCTCCTGGTCGTCACCCCGGACCGGCTGCGGGAGCGCTTCCGACTCGACGTGCGGACCCGCTCGTCGGTGGAGGCGATCGACCGGGCGCGGAAGGTGGTGCGGGTGCGCGACCTGGCGAGCGGGCGGGAGTACGAGGAGGGGTACGACAAGCTCATCCTCGCCCCCGGCGCGGCACCCGTGCGCCCGCCCATTCCCGGGATCGACCTGCCCGGCGTGTTCACCCTGCGCACCCTTCAGGACGTGGACCGGATCAAGGCCCGGGTCGACGCCGGGGCGGCGCGGGCGGTGCTGCTCGGCGGCGGGTTCATCAGCCTGGAGCTGGCCGAGAACCTGGCCCGCCGCGGCGTCGCCACGACGGTGGTGGAGAAGAACGCCCAGCCGCTCACGCCGTTCGACCCGGAGATGACCACGCCGGTCGTCGCGGCCCTCGCCGCGAACGGGGTGACGCTCCGGCTGGGCGACACGGCCGAGGGCGTCGAGGCGGAGGTCGACGGGCTCCGCGTCCGGTTGAAGTCGGGGCTCTCGCTCCCGGCGCAGCTGGTCGTGTTCGGCGTCGGGGTGCGGCCGGAGAACGCGCTGGCGGTCGGGGCCGGGCTGGCGGTCGGGCCGCGGGGCGGCGTGCGGGTCAACGAGCACATGCAGACCTCCGACCCGGACGTCTACGCGGTCGGGGACGCGGTCGAGGTGACGGACGTGGTGACGGGCGAGCCGGCGCAGGTGCCGCTCGCCGGCCCGGCCAACCGCCAGGGCCGCATCGCCGCCGACCACGCCCTCGGGCGGGCCGCCGCCCGGTACCGCGGCACGCAGGGGACGGCCATCGTCCGCGTGTTCGACACGGTGGCGGCGATCACGGGGGCGTCGGAGAAAGTGCTACGGCAGGCGGGCCGGGCGTACCGGAAGGTGTACGTCCACCCGGCCCACCACGCCGGCTACTACCCCGGCGCCGAGGGGATGGCCCTGAAACTCCTGTTCGACCCGGCCGGCGGGAAGCTGCTCGGTGCCCAGGCGGTCGGCGGGGCGGGGGTGGACAAGCGCATCGACGTGCTCGCGGTGGCGATCCAGGCCGGGATGACGGTGTTCGACCTGGAGGAGGCGGAGCTGGCCTACGCCCCGCAGTTCGGGTCGGCGAAGGACCCGGTGAACATGGCCGCGTTCGTCGCCGCCGGGCTGCTCCGCGGGGACCACCCGCAGGTGGACGCGGGGGCGATCCCCGACGACGCATTCTTGCTGGACGTGCGGACGCCCGCGGAGTTCGCCGCCGGGCACATACCCGGCGCGGCGAACGTGCCGGTGGACGAGCTGCGGGGCCGGCTCGCGGAGCTCCCGCGGGACCGGCTGATCGTGGCGTACTGTCAGGTCGGCCAGCGGGGCTACCTCGCGACCCGGGTGCTCCTGCAGGCCGGGTTCCGCGCCGCGAACGTGGGCGGGGGCTACGCCACGTACCGACTCCACCACCCGGGGCGCGAGTCGTCGCACTGAGGCGGCGCCCCGGTGCGCCGCGGTCAGCCGGTGGACCGGGCGCACGCGATGCAGTGGCGGGCGTGCGGGAGGGCGTCGAGCCGGGCCTTCGACACGGGCTTCCCGCACGCCTCGCACCGCCCGAACGTGCCGCGGTCGATCCGGTCGAGGGCGGCGGTCACCTCGGCGAGCGTGCCCTCCTCGGTGTGAAGCAACTCGAGGGCGGTGGCCTCCTCGGCCGTCCCCACGGCGGTGCCGGTCGGCTGCCGGGCCTCGACCTCCAGCGCCGAAACCTGACCGCCCAGGCGGGCGGCGGCCTCCGTCAGGCGCTGCCGGTACGTCGCGAGGTCGGTCGCACTCGGCCCGTGGCCCGACCGGCAGGCCTTCTCGCCGCACCCCGCGCCGGCCCCGTGACCGGCCGCCGCACCCGGCCCGAGGTCCGCCAGGAGCCGCTCGCACAGCGTTTCCCGGCGGGAGTGTTCGCAGACGCTCAGGCTCGCCCGGGGCAGGGCGGTGAGGGCGTCGCGGAGCACGTCGTGGAGGGTACGGGCCTCTTGATCGGTCAGGGAGAGTTGCACGGCGGCCTCGCGGGTGGGGTGGGTCGGTTCGACTCGGGGGGTGTCAGAGCAAGGGGTGTACCGTCGGCCCCACCGGCCGCGCGGCCGCGGCGAAACCGCACATTTCGTGGTCCTCGCCGGCGCCGGGGGTGTGCGGCGGCGGCACACGCCGCGGCGCCGGTGTGCCCGTGCGACACACGGCCGCCGCCGTCCCGTCACTCGTCGCCGGCCGGCGAGACGAGGTCCACCGCGACCGCGCAGACCTTGAATTCGGGCGTCTTCGAGGTCGGGTCGAGGGCCCCGGTCGTGACGTTGTTCACGTTCCCCGCGCCGGGGAAGTGGAAGTTTCCGAACACGCACCCCGCCGCCACCCGGTCGGTGACCACCGCCCGGGACACGACCGCGCCGCGCCGCGACCGGAGGCGGACGGCCGCCCCGTCGGTCAGCCCGAGCCGCGCCGCGTCGTCCGGGCTCACCTCCACGACCGGCTCCGGGCACGCGGCCGTCAGCGCCTCCGCCCGGCGGGTCATCACGCTGCCGTAGTGCTGGAGCACGCGGCCGGTGGTGAGCACGAACGGGAACTCGGCGTCCGGCAGTTCCGCCGCCGGGGCGTGTTCGACGGCGTGGAACTTCCCCTTCCCGCGGGCGAAGCCGCCGACGTGCAGGATCGGCGTGCCCGGGTGGTCGGGCGACGGCACCGGCCACTGGAGGCGGTCGCCCCGTTCCAGCCGGGCGTGGCTGACGCCGGCGAACAGCGGCGCGACGGCCGCGACCTCGTCCATGACGTGCGCCGGGTCGCGGTACGTCCAGCCGGCGTGCGGCCCGACCGGGGCGCGGCCGGCGGCCGCGAGGGTCCGCCGCGCCAGGTCTGCGAGCACCGCCCAGTCCGGCCGCGCCTCGCCCGGCGGCGGCACGGCCGGGCGGATCAGCTGCACCCGCCGCTCGGTGTTCGTGAACGTTCCGGCCTTCTCGGCGAACGCCGCACCGGGGAGCAGCACGTCGGCGAACTCGGCCGTCTCCGTCGGAAAGAGTTCCTGGAGCACGAGGAACTCGCCCGCCGCGAGGCAGCCGCGGGTGTGGGTCAGGTCCGGGTTCGTCAGCGCCAGGTTCTCACCCATCACGAAGAGGGCGCGGAGGGCGCCGGCGCCGAAGGCGTCCACCATCTCCGTCAGGGTTTGGCCCGGCCGGCCCGTCAGGCCGAGGGCCGGCGTTCCGCCCGCGCGGGGGGCCGGCGGGTCGAGCGCCCAGGCCGCGTCGAACTTGGCGAGCGCGGCCGGGCTCGTCACCGGCTGGTAGCCCGGGAACAGGTTGAACAGCGCCCCCATGTCGCAGGCGCCCTGCACGCTGTTCTGCCCGCGGAGCGCGTTCGCCCCGCCGCCGGGCACGCCCATGTTCCCCAGGAGCATCTGCAGGTTCGCCAGCGCGAGCACGTTCAGCACGCCCGTCGTATGCTGGGTGACCCCCACGCCCCACACGGCCGCCGTCGGCCGGCTCTGGGCCAGCAGTTCCGCCGCCCAGCGAAGGTCCGCCGCCGGGACACCGGTTATCGCTTCTGCCGCCTCGGGGGTGTATCGCTCGACGCCGGCCCGCAACTCCTCGAACCCCTCGCACCGCTCCTCGATGAACCGGCGGTCGTGCCAGCCGTTCTTCAGGACGACGTGCATGAGGCCGTTCAGCAGGGCCACGTCGGTCCCGGGCCGGAGTCGGAGGTGGACGGCGGCGAACTCGGTGACGTCGGTCTTGCGCGGGTCGGCGACGACGAGCGGCACGCCGCGGCGGAGTACGGCCTGTCGCAGGCGTGTACCGAAGACGGGGTGGCACTCGGTGACGTTCTCGCCGATCACGAAGACCGCCCGCGCCTCCTCGGCCACGTCGTCCATCGAGTTGCTCATCGCCCCGGACCCGAACGCCATCGACAGCCCGGCGACGGTCGGGGCGTGGCAGAGGCGGGCGCAGTTCTCGACGTTGTGCGTGCCGATCACCTGCCGCGCCAGCTTCTGGACGAGGTAATTCTCCTCGTTCGTACACAGCGCCGACCCGACGAAGCCGGCGGCGTCCGGCCCCGACTCGCGCCTCACCGCCTCGAGTTTCGCGGCCACGAGGTTCAGCGCCGTGTCCCAGTCCGTCTCGACCCAATCGCGCTCTTCCGGCGACGCGGTCTGCTTCGCGGTCCCGGTCAGCAGGTAGCGGCGGACGCGGGGGCGGGTCAGGCGGTCCGGGTGGTGGACGAAGTCGAACCCGTAGCGCCCCTTCACGCACAGGCTCATGCCGTTCACCGGCGCCGCCGGGTTGGACGCCACGCGGACGACGCGGTCGTCCTTCACGTGCAGGTCGAAGTTGCACCCGACGCCGCAGAACGGGCACGTCGTGGTGACGACCCGGTCCGGCACGCCGCGGCCGACGGACGTGCGGTCGTCGAGGGCGCCGGTCGGGCAGTACGCGGCGCACGCCCCGCACGACTCGCAGCGGGCGTCGAGGAGGGTGGTGTCGAGCCCGGCCACGGGGCGCGCGGCGTCGCCGCGGTAGCCCATGCCCCACACGAACCGCCCCTGCACCTCGGCGCACGCCCGGACGCACCGGGTGCAGCGGACGCACTTGTTCAGGTCCACCCGCAGGAACGGGTTCGGGTCGGCGTCGATCGGGTACCGCGGCGGCGGCGTGTCGGCGGGCGGCCGGGCGCCGTAGTGCCGGACCCAGTGCTCGAACTCCGTCTCCGCTCGGTCGCCCGTGCCGTACTCGGCGTCGTGGTAGTTGGCGAGGAGCATGTCCAGCACGAACCGCCGCGACTCGGCCAGTTCCGGCGTCTCGGTGCTCACCACCATCCCGTCGCGGGCCGGGGTGGTGCAGGCGGCCGGGTGGCCGCGGACGCCCTCGACCTCCACGACGCAGAGGCGGCACGACCCGTCGGGGGAGAGGTCGCGGTGGTGGCAGAGGGTCGGGATGGTGATGCGCGCCCCGCGGGCCGCGTCGAGGATCGTGTCCCCGTCGCGCGCCTCCACCGGCCGGCCGTCGATGGTCAGCGTCGGCATCACGACCCCTCCGGCCGGCCGGCGGCGAACTCGTCGCCGAAGTGCCGCAGGGCACTCTCGACCGGCAGCGCCACCGACTGCCCCAGGCCGCAGAGCGAGGTGAGGTTCATCTGGCGGGTCAGCCACAGCAGCCGGGCCGCGTCGTCGGGCGTGGGGGCCGCGTCGAGCCGGTCCGCCGCGGCGCGGGCCTCACGGCTTCCCTCGCGGCACGGCGTACACTTCCCGCACGACTCGGCCTCGAAGAACCGCAGGAGCCACGTCAGCAGTGTCGGCACCGGGAGGGAGTCGTCGAACGCGAACATCCCGCCGGACCCGAGCGCGACGCCGTGGCGGTGCGAGTCGAAGTCGAGCGGCACGTCGAACAGCGCCGGGGGGACGACCGTTCCGGCGGCGCCGCCGGCGAGGACGCCCTTCAGCCTCGAGCCGTCCCGCACGCCGCCGCCGAAGTGCTCGACCAGTTGCCGGAGGGTGACGCCGAGCGGCACCTCGACCACGCCCGGCCGGTTCACGCAGCCGGTGAGGCAGAAGACCTTCGTGCCCGGGCTGTGCGGCGTGCCGGCCGACCGGAACCGCTCCGGGCCGTGCGCGACGACCGCCGGGACGTGGCACAGCGTCTCGACGTTGTTGACCAGCGTGGGGCGGCCGAGGTAGCCGTGGGTGGTCGGGTACGGCGGGCGCGACCGCGGCTCGCCGCGCTTCCCCTCCAGGGATTCGAGCAGCGCCGTCTCCTCGCCGCACACGTACGCCCCCGCGCCGCGGTGGACCCGCACGCGGAACGCCCCCAGCAAACCGCGCCCGGCGGCCTGACCGATCGCGCGCTCGAGCCGCCGGGCGACCCACTCGTACTCGCCGCGGACGTAGACGACCCCCTCGGCGGCGCCGACCGCGTAGGCGGCGAGCGCCATCCCTTCGAGGAGCCGGTGCGGGTCGGCGTCCATGAGGACGCGGTCCTTGAACGTGGCCGGCTCGGACTCGTCGGCGTTGCACACCACGCACTTCCCCGGGCCGGGCTCGGCGGCGACCATCCGCCACTTGCGCCCGGCCGGGAAGCCGGCCCCCCCGCACCCGCGCAGCCCCGCCCGGTCCACGGCATCGAGCACCTGCTCCGGCGCGCCGTCGAGCGCCCGGGAAAGCACCTGGTACGCCCCCGCGGCCAGCGCGTCGTCGATCGAGTCGGGGTCGATGCGGCCGACGCGCTCCGTCGCGACCCGCACCTCGCCGGGCCGCGGGACCGAGTAATCCGGCATCGGGCCGGGCGGACCGGCGAGTGCGGCCGCGGCGTTTTCCGCCGCGACCGGCCCGTAGGGTTCGAGTCCGACGAGCGCGGCCGGTGCTCGGTCGCACAGCCCGAGGCAGCTGCACCGCTCGACCGCCCACCCGTAGCCCGCCGCCGCCGACTGCACCGCCGCCCGCGTCGCCGCGCCGCCCCGCGCCATGCAGACCGGGCCGTCGCAGACGCGAACCGCGTGCGGCGCGACCGCGAGCAGCGAGTAGAACGACGCGGCGCCGTAGACCCGGGCGTCGCTCACGCCGAGGGCGTCGGCCGCCGCCCCGAGGGCGGCCCGGTCCAGCGGTCGGCCGGTGTCGCGCTGGACGTCGCGGAGGACGGGTAGCATCACCAGCGGCGACGCCCCGTGCCGCGCCGCGGCGGCCGCGACGACGGGGTCGGTTCGCGTCGCGCGGTACGGGGTCGGTTGCATCGCGAGCCACCACAACGGGAGTGCGCGGGCGGTCCGCAAACGTGATGCCGCAGCCCGGGCGCGACGGCCGTCGCGGCATCCGCGCCGCCAGTCCGTCCGCCTCGTGATCGGGGTGTGCGGTCCCGACACACCGTGAGCCTGGTCGCGCCCTTCTGGCACACCGCGGCGGGGCGGTCCGACGCCGGTGGGTACGGGTTGTGTCTGGTTCGGTGACGCCTTCTAGTCTACAGGCGTTGGCATGGCGGCTGCTTTTCCGGACGGCGGCACCCAGCCAGCGCGGCGCCTCATCAGCCACGGGAGCGACGATGCCCGCTACAGTCCGTCCACGCTTCCTGCCGCCCCCGTACCAGGACGCAGCCGAGTCGGGGCGGCTGGTTCTCCGCGACGGCACGACGGCCCACGTCCGCCTCGCCCGGCCGGACGACGCCCCCGCGCTCGACGACTTCTTCCGCCACCTCTCCGCGGAATCACGTTACCGGCGGTTCTCGTCGGTCTCACCGCCGGGGCCGGACCTGATCGGCCGGTTGTCCGACGGCGGCGACCCCCGGGCCGCTCTCACCCTACTCGTCACCCGGGTGCAGGACGGCGCCACGAAGGTCGTCGCCACGGGGTCGTACCTGGCGCGCGGCCCGGGGGAGGCGGAAGTCGCCCTCGCCGTGGGGGACGCCCTGCGGGGAAACGGGCTGGGGACGCTGCTGCTGGAGCGACTGGCGCTTCTGGCCGCGCGGAACGGGTTCACCCGCTTCTGGGCCGTCACGTCGGGCGACAACCGGCCCATGCTGGACGTGTTCCGCGCGTCCGGGTTCGAGGTGCGGGAGCGGCCGGGGCGCGGCGAGGTCGAGGTGGAGTTGGGGGTCGTCCCCACCGCGGCGAGCGTCGGGCGGCTGGAGGCCCGCGACCGGGTGGCCACGGTCGCCTCGCTGCGGCCGTTCTTCCGCCCGACCGCCGTCGCCGTGGTCGGCGCGTCGCGCGACCCGGCGGCCGTCGGCCGGCGCGTGCTCGACGAGCTGCTCGCGGCCGGGTTCCGCGGGCCGGTCTACCCGGTGAACCCGCGGGCGACCGAGGTCGGCGGCGTCCGGGCGTACCCGTCGGTGCGCGACCTCCCCGGGTCGGTCGAGCTGGCCGTGATCGCCGTGCCGGCCCCCGCCGTCCGGGGCGTCGTGGACGACTGCGCCGCCCGCGGGGGGCGGGCGCGGGTCGTCCTCTCGGCGGGGGTCGCCGACGCCGGCCCGGACGGCGCCGCCCGCCAGCGGGCGCTGGTGGAGCAGGCCCGCGGGTACGGCATGCGGGTGGTCGGGCCGAACTGCCTGGGCCTCCTCAACGCCGACCCGGCGGTGCGGCTGAACGCCTCCTTCTCGCCGGTGTTCCCGCCGCCCGGGCGGGTCGCCATGTCGTCGCAGAGTGGCGCGATCGGGCTCGCGGCCCTGGCCGCCGCGGGCCGGTACGGGCTGGGGTTCTCGACCGTTGTGAGCGTCGGGAACAAGGCCGACGTGTCCGGCAACGACCTCCTCCAGTACTGGGAGGACGACCCGGCGACCGGCGTGATCCTGCTGTACCTGGAGTCGCTCGGCAACCCGCGGCGGTTCGCCCGCATCGCCCGCCGGGTGGGGCGGCGGAAGCCGGTGGTGGTCCTCCACAGCGGGCTCAGCCGCGCCGGCGGGCGCGCCGCCCGGTCGCACACGGCGGCCCTGGCCACCAGCGCCGCCACGGCCGGCGCCCTGTTCCGCCAGACCGGCGTGATTCGTGCCGACACCCTGGAGGAAATGTTCGACCTGGCTCTCGTACTCGACGGCCAGCCGCTCCCGCGCGGCCGGCGGGTCGGGATCGTGACGAACGCCGGCGGCCCCGGCGTGTTGTGCGCCGACGCCTGCGAGGCCGGCGGGCTGACCGTGCCCGAACTCTCTCCGGGCCTGCGGGCCGCGCTCGCGGAGGCCTGCCCGGCCGCGGCGAGCGTCGCCAACCCGGTCGATCTGCTCGCCAGCGCCGGGGCCGACTCCTTCCGCAAGGCCGTCCGGCTCCTGCTCGCCTCGGGCGAGGTGGACGCGCTGGTGGCGGTCTTCACGCCCGTCGGGCTCGTCGATCCCGCGGCGGTCGGCCCGGCCGTGGCGGCGGAGGTCGCGGCGGCGGGGGCGGCGGGCGCCGGGATTCCGGTCGTGGCGTGCCTGCTGGGCGAGGCCGAGCACCGCCCCCACTTCGACGGCCCCGGCGGCCGCATCCCGTGCTTCCCGTTCCCCGAGACCGCGGGGCGGGTGCTGGGAAAGGTCGCCGCCTACGCCGCCTGGCGGGCCGAGCCCGAAGGCGTGTTCCCGGACTTCGACGACCTCGACTGCGCGGCCGCCCGCGACGTCTGCCGCCGCGCCTTGACCACCCACGGCGCGGGCTGGCTCTCGGCCGACGACACGCGGGCCGTGCTGTCGGCGGTCCGGCTGCCGCTCGTGCCGGGTCACGTGGCGCGCACGGCCGACGAGGCCGCCGAGACGGCGGCGCGGTTCGGGTTCCCGGTCGCCGTGAAGCTCGCCTCCCGGCAACTCGTCCACAAGACGGACGTCGGCGGCGTCCGGCTCAATCTCGCCGACGCGGAGGCGGTGCGGCGGGCGGTGCTCGACATCCGCGGCCGGTTGTCGCGCGACAACCAACTCGAGGCGATGGAGGGCGTACTCGTCCAGCCGATGCTCCCGGCCGGCGTGGAGGTGATGTGCGGGGTGACGCACGACCCGCTGTTCGGCCCCGTCGTGGCGTTCGGCCTCGGCGGCGTCCACGTCGAGGTGCTGGCCGACGTGGGCTTCCGGCTCGCGCCACTGACCGACCGTGACGCCGCGGAACTGGTGCGCGGCATCCGGGGGTTCCGCCTCCTCGAAGGCTACCGCGGCCACCCGGCCGCCGACGTGGCGGCGCTCGAAGACCTCCTCCTGCGGCTCTCGCGACTCGCGGAGGAGGTGCCGGAGATCGGCGAGATCGACCTGAACCCCGTCTTCGCCCTCCAACCCGGGCACGGGTGCCGCATCGCGGACGCTCGCGTCCGGGTGCGACCCTGCCCGTGAGGACGAGCCCGCGGACTCCGACTTCGACACGCGGCCGGCCGGGCTCGGGCGGGAACCGCGTGCTACGCCCCGCCCGACGATTCCGGGACGCCGTCAGGGCGTCGGCCGGGGCTGGACCTCGGCGGGCGGCGGCGCGACGAGGATCGGCGGCAGGTCGGTCGGCTCGTTCACGCAGGTGTAGGCGCGGGTGTACGGCCACGTCAGGGCGTCGCCGACCAGGCTGAGCGGCAGGTCGGCGGCGCACAGGATCATCGACCCGACCCGGGGGCCGGTCATCCCGTCCGCCTCCAGCGGCCCGACGCCGGAGTGGCCGGCCGACGCCCCGTTCAGGCACCGCACGTCGTGGGCCACGCCGCCGAACGGCGCCTTCGCCCCCGGACCGGCCCCGGCGAGGTTCGCCACCGTCCCGCACCCCGTCGCCGAGAGGGCGGAGAGGAGCAGCGCGACACACACGGCACGAGAAGTCATCGCGTCACCCTTCCTGGTTCCGAGTGTCGGGGACCGGCCGCCTTACCGCCCCGCCGGTACGACCACCGCCGGCGTCGCCCGCACCCACGCCAAGTCGTCCGCCGCGTCCCCCGCCCGCGCGGCGTCGGGCGGCACGTCCACCAGCTTCGGTACGTCCGGGAGCTTCGGTACGTCCGGGAGCTTCGGCAGGTCGGGGACCGGCCGCGGCGCCAGGGCGAGCCCGGCGGCACGGCGGCCGGCGGGGCGGCGGCCGGCGGCACGGCGGCCGGCGGGGCGGCCCCCGGCGGGTGGGACCGGCTGCGGCTGCGGCAGCGCCCCGGGCTCGCCGGCCGGCACCGGCAGCGGCGGGGCGTTCACCTCCGGCGGCGGCGGGCACGTCTTGAACAACTCCCACAGGTTGCCGCCGCCGCCCAGCGCCTGGTACGCGCCCACGACCGCCGTCAGCTGCTGCCGCTTCGTGTCGATCAGCGTCAGCCGGGCGTCCTGCAGGTCGCGCTGCGAGAACAGCACGTCCACGTACTCCAGGCGGGTGGCGTTGAACAGCTTCACGGCGAAGTCCACCGACGACCGCAGGGCGGTCAGCTGCTGCTGCTTGATCTCGATGCTGGCGGCGTAGTTCTGCGCCATCGACACCCGGTTCACGACCTCGGTGTAGGCGTTCAGGACCGTCCGCTGGTAGTCGTACAGCGCCTGCAACTGCCGGGCGTTGGCGTTGCCGTACGCGGCCTTGATGGCGGCCTTGTTCACCAGCGGCGTCACCAGGTCGCCGGCGATGCCGGCGATGATCGCTTCCGGTTCGAACAGGTACCTCGGGTTGAACGCCCGGTACCCGACGGTGCCGGTGATGTCCAGCTGCGGGAAGAACTCGGCGCGGGCGATCTTCACCTCGAGCCCGGCGGCGGCCAGCTCCTTCTCGGCCTGCCGCACGTCCGGGCGGTTGAGCAGCAGCTGCGCCGGCACGCCGACGGCCACCGCCCGCGGGTTCAGGTCGTAGAACCGGGCCGAGTCGCGCTCCACCGGCTGCGGGTAGCGCCCGAGGAGGAAGTTGATCCGGTTCTCGGCCTCGATGATGTCCTGCCGGACGATCAGCTTCTCGCTCTGGTTCTTCTTCACCTCGGCCTGGAACCGCTGCACGGCCAGCTCGGTCCCCTTGGCCTCCTGGAACCGCAGCTTCGCCACCTCCAGGCTCTTCTCCTGAATGGCGATCGTCTCGTTCAGCACCTCCAGCCGCTTGTCCAGCGCCATCAGCGTGTAGTAGTTCTCGGCGACGTCCGCCACGAGCCGGGTGACGACGTAGTTCCGGCCGTCGGCGGTGCCCAGGTAGCGGAGGCTGGCGGCGTCGCGGGCGTTGCGGAGCTTCCGCCAGATGTCCACCTGCCACGAGATGTTGCCGGCAATCAGGAAGTCCGGGAGCGGGTCGGGGAACGGCTTGCCCCGCGGCGTCAGGAGCTGCCGCTCGGCGGCGCCGATCGGGGTGTACGCGCTGGTCAGGTCGAGCCCGGCCCCGGTGCGGAGCGACAGGAACGGCAGGTACGCCCCGCGCCGGAACAGCACCTCGTTCTGGGCGATGCGGATGTCCTGCTCCAGGATCTTCAGTTCCTGGTTCCCGGCCAGCGCCTGGTAGATGAGGCGGACCAGGACCGGGTCGTTGAAGAACTCCTCGACCTTGAGCTGCCCCGAGTTGTCCGCCGTGGCCGTGCCGTTGTACGTGGCCGGCAGCACCGGCGCGGCGTCCGGCGGCTGGAGTTTGGGCAGGTGGCAGGCCGGCAGGAGCAGCGCCGCCCCGCAGACGAGTGCCCGTGCGACCGCACGCCGCACGAGAACCGACGCCGACGAATTCATTGCGGTGTCCATCCGCCCCCCCGCGAGAAGGTCCGTCTTCTCGGCATCCCGTGATTTATCGGCATTACCGGCACAGCCGGAACAGCCATAACTAATACAGGTGCGGCCGCGGCGCTATGGGCAATCCTTGCCCACAGTTCCCCCGCACTAGTCCTTCGGCCCCGGTTCGACGGACCCGGCGGCACCCGGCTCGGGGCCCGGGTGCGGCGGCGCGTCCGGCGCGTGCTCGGTGGCGAACGGCAGATGATGATCCCCCGCGGCCGGGTGCGCGTGGCCGTGGGCGTGGTCGTGCGTCCCGGGTTTGTCGTGCTCGAACAGCTCGCTCAGCGGCTCGTCCGCCTCGTCCTGGAGGAGCTTCTTGCCGTCGGCGAACTTGGCGAACAGGTAGTACAGGCCCGGGATCACCAGCACGCCGATCACCGTGCCGACCAGCATCCCGCCGGCCGCGGTGGTGCCGATGGTGCGGTTGCCGATGGCCCCGGCCCCGGTGGCGAACACCAGCGGCAGCAGCCCGGCGATGAACGCGAACGAGGTCATCTGGATCGGCCGGAACCGCAGCTTGCCGCCCTCGACGGCCGCGTCCTTCAGCGGCACGCCTTCCCGGCGCCGCTGGACCGCGAACTCGACGATCAGGATGGCGTTCTTGCCGAGCAGGCCGACGAGCATGATGAGCCCGATCTGGGCGTACACGTCGTTCGACAGCCCCGCCAGCTGCAGGCCGAAGAACGACCCGAACACCCCGACCGGCAGCGACAGCATCACCGCCAGCGGGATGACGAAGCTCTCGTACTGCCCGACCAGCACGAGGTACACGAACACCACGACGATGCCGAAGATGAGCACGGCCATGCCGACCTCGACCGTGCCGACCCGGGGTATTGGGACTTCGATCCCCTTCTTGGATTCGTCGTACGAAAGCCCCTCCCACCCGAGGCCGTACCCCGGCGGCAACTCCTTCGCCACCTCCTGAATGGCCTTCAGCGCCTGCCCGCTGCTGTACCCGGGCGCCGGGGCGCCCTGGATGGCGGCCGACGGGTACAGGTTGTACCGCGTGATCTCGTTCAGCCCCTGCCCCTTCTTGAGCGTCATGAACGCCGAGTACGGCACCATGTCGCCTTCCACGCGCACCTTCGTCGGCAGGCCGGTCTTCTCGTCCTTGATCTCGACCTCGCGCTCGTTCTTGACGAACAGGTTGTCGAGGTCCTCCGGGAAGCGGCGGAACTCGGGCGCGGCCTGCACGTACACCTTGTAGAAGTTGCCGAACCGGATGAAGCCCTGCTCGTAGGTGCTCCCGATCATGATGTTGAGGTTGTCCATGGCCTTGCCGATGGTCACCCCCTTCTGCATCGCCTTGTCGTTGTCGATGACCAGCTCGTACTGCGGGTAGTCGGAGGTGTAGAAGGTGAACAGGCTCGTGAGCTCCTTCCGCTTCCCCAGGTCGGCCATGAACTTGGTCGTCACCTCGCCGAGCCGCTTGTAGTCGGTGGTGTCGGACTTGTCGAGGAGGCGCACGGAGAAGCCGCCGGCCGCGCCGAAGCCGGGCACCGCGGGCGGCTCGAAGAACTCGATCTTGGCGTTGGTCACCTCGCGGGCCTTCTCCTCCAGCACCTCCATGATCTCGCGGGCCGTCTTCTTCCGGTCGCGCCAGTGCTTCAGGTTGATGATGCACGTGCCCGAGTTCGACCCGCGGCCCTCGGTCAGCACCTCGTACCCGGCCAGCGACGTGACGGTGGTGACGCCGTCCACCTGCTTGCACGCCTCCTCCAGCTCGCGGGACTTGGCGTTCGTGTACTCCAGCGTCGAGCCGGCGGGCGTCTGGATGATGCCGTAGATGATCCCCTGGTCCTCGCCCGGGATGAACCCCGACGGCAGCTTGAAGTTCGTGTACACGGTGGCCACGGCGAACCCGCCGATGACCAGCGCCGTGAGCAGCCGGAGGGTGACGATGCCGCGCAGCATCCCGGCATACAGGTCCGTGACCCACACCACGAGCCTGTCGAACGGCCCGCGGACGAACGGCAGCGCCACGAACGCGAACCCGGCCGGGCCCCACAGCTTGTACGCCAGGTACGTCAGCCCGGCGAGCAGCGCCAGCCCGATCACCCCCGACACGACCAGGGACAGCCACGACCGCCTCGCCTTCGGCTTGCCGTTGCCGTTGCCGTTGCCGTTGCCGTGCCCGTTCGCGTCGCCGTGGGCGTGCGGCTTGAGGATCATCGCGCACAGCACCGGCGTCAGCGTCAGGGCCACGAGGCCGGACAGGATGATGGACGTGGCCATCGTGATGCCGAACTGGCGGTAGAAGGTGCCGACCGGGCCGGGGATGAACGTCACCGGCACGAACACCGCCACCATCACCAGCGTGATGGCGATGATGGCCCCGGTAATCTCCTTCAGCACCTCCTGCGTCGCCCGGTACGGCGACAGGTGGAGTTCGGCCATCTTCGCGTGGACGGCCTCGACCACGACGATGGCGTCGTCCACCACCACGCCGATGGCCAGCACCATGGCGAACAGCGTGATGAGGTTGATGGACAGGCCGAGCAGCTGGAGGAAGAAGAACGTGCCGACCAGCGACACGGGCACGGCGAGGGTGGGGATGAGGGTGGATCGCACGTCGCCGAGGAACATGTAGACGACGAGCGACACCAGGATGAACGCCTCCAGCAGGGTGTGCATCACCTGCTCGATGGAGGCGTCGAGGAAGTTCGACACGTCGTAGCTGATCTCGTAGTCCATCCCCGGCGGGAACGACTCCTTCTTGATCTGCTCCAGCTCCTTCTTCACCTCCTCGATGACGGCGGCGGCGTTCGACCCCGGCGCCTGCTTCAGGGCGATGGTGGCCGCCGGGTGGCCGTCCACGTCGGAGTAGATGTCGAAGAACTCGGGGCCGAGCTCGACGGCGGGCGTGGCCGGCTTCCGCCCGAGCACGGCGGCCTTGCCGACGACGGCCTCGAGCGCGTCCCGCGTGGCCTCCGGGACCGGGTCCGGGACGCCGCACACGTCGCGGACCCGGACGAGCTTCCCGTCGGCCTCGGCCCGGATGATGATGTCGGCGTACTGGTCGGGCTTGTTGAACCGGCCGATGTAGGTGAGGACGTATTCGAGCGACTGCGAGGTCTTGCCGGTGGCCTGCCCGAGCCGGCCGGGGGAGCCGATGATGCTCTGCTGGGCCAGCGCCTTCATCACCTCCTCGGTGGAGACGTTGTACCGCCGCATGCTCTCGGGGTTCAGCCACACCCGCATGGCGAACGCCCGGTTGCCGAGGTTCCGCGGCAGGCCCATCCCCTGGATGCGCTTGATGACCGGCATGACGCGGACGTTCGTGAAGTTGAACAGGAACGCCTGGTCCACGCCCGGGTCGGTGCTGAAGATGTTGACGTACATGAGCATGCTGGGCACGACCTGGCTGACCAGGATGCCCTCCCGCTGCACCAGCGGCGGGAGCCGGTTCATGACGATGTTCACCCGGTTCTGCACGTTCACGACGTTGATGTTCGGGTCGGTCCCCGGCTCGAAGTAGATGCGGATCACGGCCTCGCCGGCGCTGGTGGCCGACGACGCGATGTACCGCATCCCCTGCACGCCGTTGATCGATTGTTCGAGCGGGATGAGCACCGACTCGACCAGCACGTTGGCGCTGGCCCCGGGGTACGCGATGGCCACCTCCACCGTGGGCGGGGCCACGGACGGGAACTGCGACCGCGGCAGCGTGACGTACCCCAGGACCCCCAGGAACACCAGGAGGATCGAGATCACCATGGCCAGGGCCGGCCGGTGGAGGATGTTCGTGAACATGAAGTCCGGTGGCGTCCGGGGGGCGGGTTTACGGGGAAATGACCAATGACCAATGACCCACCTATGACCACGGGCGGAGCCGTTGGTATCCGTTGGTCATTGGTGGGTCATTGGTCATTGGCCATTTCGTGTCGCTACTCGGCGTGGAACTTCTGCGCCCCGAGGACCAGGTCGGCCGGCTTGAACTCGGCGTTCACCTTCTCGCCGTCGTGGACCTCGCGGACGCCCTCGACCACGATCCGCTCGTCCGGCCCGAGGCCCGGCCCGATCACGTACACGTCCTCCAGTTCGTGCAGGACGCGGATCATCCGCTGGTGGACCACGCCCTCGGCGTCCACCACGTAGACGTACTGCTTGTCGAGGATCTCGAACGTCGCCCGCTGGGGGATGACGACGGCGCCGGTCAGGCGGCGGTGGACCTGCACGGTGCCGGTCAGGCCGTGGCGGAGGAGCCCGTCCGGGTTCGGGAAGTCGGCGCGGAACGGGATGTTCCCGGTCTGCGGGTCGGACTTGCCGGTGATCGTGAGGAGCTGGGCCGGGTGCGGGAACTTGCTCCCGTTGGCCAGCACGAGCTCGATCTGCCGGGCCTCGATGGGGCTCGAACTGGACCGGTACTCGTAGTAGCGAATCTCGGGCACGTTGAAGTACACCCACATCACCCGGTTGTCGAACAGGTTGGTGAGGACGTCGCTCTCCTTGACCAGGCTCCCGAGCTGGTTGGGGAGGCGGTCCACGATGCCGTCGAACGGCGCCGTCAGGGTGGTGAACTTCATCTCGGCCTCGGCCAGCTTCAGCCGCGCCTGGGCCCGGGCCCGCTTCGCGTCGTACAGGGCCAGTTCGTTCGGCGAGACGACCTTGTCGTCGGTCAGCTTCTTGGTGAAGGCGTACTCGAGGTCGGCCTGCTTCGCCTCGGCCGCCTCGGTGTCCAGCTTCGCCTTGTACAGCACCGGCATGACGCGGAACAGCACGTCGCCCTTCTTGACCGCCTGCCCCTCCTTGATGCCGATCTCCTCCAGGTACCCGCTCACCTGCGGCTTGACCTCGATGCTCTGCTGCGACCGGATCTGGCTGACGTACTGCTGGGTGATGGTGAGGTTCGTCACCTTCGGCGAGGTGGTGACGATCTTGTGGGGCTGGTGCTCGTGCCCCTCCGCGTGGTGCGGGTGGCAGCCGGCCGCGGCGAGGGCGCCGGCGGCCAGGGCGAACCCAAGGATCGGGGAACACTTCATCGGAGTTTCTCTGCCGCTGGGGGTCGGGGGCACGCACGCCGCGGGACATCGACTCACCCGAGACGGGCCGCTATCGCAACCCGCGGACCAAATCCGGAGGCGGCTCGTCCGTCGCGGGCTCCGGCTACCAGGGGCGATTGAGATCACCCCTCCGTGGACCGGCCGGCCGGTCCTCCGGCGGGCGCGGGGGGCAGGGGTACTGCGGCGAGAAGTGGAGAGCTTTCCAAGCGATTTGCTGCGAATCCGTCGGCCAGTCGGTCGAGAGGTGGGGAACCCGATCCGCTCACCCGGCAGACCCGCGAGCGACAGGTTCGAACAGAATCCTGCCGTTCACGAACGGCTAATATCAATCCAATTTTACGCGTCCCGTCACTAACGAGTTGGTGGCGTGACGACCACGTTGGTTCGGCAGCGGCCGCCTCCCGGCAGGGCGAGTTCGTCCGGCGCCGGTACGCGTCGAGCAGTCTGCGGGCGCGGCGAGTTGGGTCGGCGACCGCTCGTGGACCGCGAGTCGGACTCGAACCGGGCCGACGCCCCGGATCGCGGGTCGGCGGCAGAGGCAGCCCCGGCGACGCCGGCCACGCGCGGTCAGCAGCGCGCCGGCCCCAGGTCCGCGTGCTGCGCCGCCTCCCACTGCGGCACGTTTCCGATCGGCAGCCAGTACGCGGCCTCGACCACCTCGAAGCGGCCGCGCGCCGCCAGTAGCGACACCGCCTCGGTGATCTCGTACTCGCCGCGCGGCGACTCGGTCAGCGTGAGGTCGAACACGGACCGCGGGAACAGGTACGCCCCGATGTTCGCCAGCTGCGGCCCCGGCAGGTCCGGCTTCTCGATCAGCTCCTTCAGCGACCCGTCGGCGTGGCGGAAGATGATGCCGTACTCTTTCGGCTGGTCCACCGGGCGGGCCAGGATGCCCATCGGCACCGCCGCCAGCCGCGCCAGGTCGGCGCGGCCCATCAGGTCGTCGCCGTTCAGCACCATCACGCGGTCGGACCGCACCGCCCCGCGGCAGCTCATCAGCGCGTCGCCGGTGCCGCGCGGCACCGCCTGCCGCACCGTCACCCAGTCGCGGACGTGCGGCTGCCCCTTCAGGTACTCCTCGATCTGGTCGGCGAGGTAGTTCACGACCACGACGAGCCGGTCCACCGGCGGGAGCGCGGCGATGATCCAGTCGAGGATGGGGCGGCCCTGCACCGGCAGCAGCGGCTTGGGCACGTCGTTGGTGTGCGGGCGGAGGCGGGTGCCTTTGCCGGCGGCCAGGATGATCGCGTCCATTCGGCCCTCGTAACCCGGGAATGTGCTCGGGGCAGTGTATCGGGGGAAACCGGCGGGGGCGGCGGGTTCGGGTGAACCGGGGCGACCTCGGCGGCCGATACAACCGGCGTCGGGCGGGGCGTGGCAGGAGCCGAGCGCCGCCCGGCACCGGCCCGCCGGCGCGGGGGCTTCGCGGCCCCGGCCGCGCCGGCGGGCCGGGTATTGGTAGCCCGAACCACGGATGGACCCGTCATGACCCGTCGAGTTCTGATGACCGCCGTCGTGGGGGTGCTGGCCGCCGGGTTCGGCTGCAAGCACGTGGGCGGGAAGTGCGACTGCGGCGCCCACCCGGGCGACGCCGTCATCACCGGCCCGACCGCGCCGTACCCGACGGCCCCGGCCCCCGGGACGTCGACCACGACCCCGCCGAGCATCCCGCCGGCGAGCGGCCCGACCAAGACGGCCCCCGGCACGCTGCCGATGCCGATGCCGAAGTCCTGAGTCGAGCGAAGCCCGGGGACGGCCGTCCCCGGGCTTTCGTTCGTTCACGCCGGCGCGCGCCACCGCAGCACCGGCTCCTTCGCCGCCTTCACCTCGTCGGGCCGGCTCACCACGTGGGTGTGCGGCGCCGTCCGCAGCACGTCCGCGTCCTCGGTCTTGATCGTCAGCAGCACGTCGGCGAACGCGTCGAGCGTCTCCTTGCTCTCGGTCTCCGTCGGCTCCATCATCAGCGCCTCGGGCACGACCAGCGGGAAGTACACCGTCGGGGCGTGGAAGCCGTAGTCCAAGAGCCGCTTACACACGTCCATGGCCCGCACCTTCCGCTCGCGCAGCAGCGGCCGGGCGCTAGCCACGAACTCGTGCATGCACGGCCCCGGGTGCGGCACCTCGAAACCTTCGCTCACGCGCGCCCGCAGGTAGTTGGCGTTCAGCACCGCCGTCTCGCTGCACGCCTTCAGCCCGTCCGGGCCGAGCGTGCGGATGTAGCAGTACCCGCGGAACAGGATGCCGACGTTCCCGAAGAACGACCGCACCCGGCCGATGCTCTTGTCGCTGGTGTCGGCGAGGCGGAACGTGTCGCCGTCCTTCACCACGACGGGGCTGGGAAGGTAGGGCGCCAGGAAGTCGCGGACGGCGATGGGGCCGCTGCCGGGGCCGCCGCCGCCGTGCGGGCCGGTGAACGTCTTGTGGACGTTGTAGTGCTGCATGTCGGCGCCGAAGTCGCCCGGCCGGGTGACGCCGAGGATGGCGTTCATGTTGGCGCCGTCCAGGTACACCAGCCCGCCGGCCGCGTGGACCAGGTCCGTGATCTGCCGGATCTGCACCTCGAACAGCCCGAGCGTGTTCGGGTTGGTGATCATGAACACGCCGGTGTCGGCGCCGAGTTTCGCCCTCAGCTCGTCGAGATCGACGAGCCCCTTGGCGTTGCTCTTGACCGTGACCGTCTCGAACCCGGCCAGCTGCGCCGACGCCGGGTTGGTGCCGTGCGCCGAGTCGGGCACGAGCACCTTCTTGCGGTGCGTCTGGCCCTTGTCGCGGAAGTACGCGGCGGCGACGAGCAGCGCCGTCAGTTCGCCCTGCGCCCCGGCCGCGGGCTGGAGCGACACCGCCGGCAGGCCGCTGATCTCGGCGAGGAACTGCTGCATCTCGAACAGCAGCTCCAGCATTCCTTGCACGGTGTCGTCGGGCTGGAGGGGGTGGAGGTCGGCGAAGCCCGGCAGCGCCGCGAGCCGCTCGTGCCGCTTGGGGTTGTACTTCATGGTGCACGACCCCAGCGGGTAGAACTGGGTGTCGATGCACATGTTCCGCGTGGACAGGTTGGTGAAGTGGCGGATCAGGTCGATCTCGCCGACCTCCGGCAGCGGCGGCGGCTCCGCGGCGAGGAACCGGTCCGGGACGAGCTGTGACAGCGGGGTGTCAGCGGGCACGTCGCACGGCGGGACACGGTGCCCGCGGCGCCCGGGCCGGGACAGTTCGAACACGAGCTCGGTGGACTGGGTGTTGTTCATATCTCGGTCACCAGGGAATGTCGGAGTCGGCGGGCGTGGGCGGCGGGAGGATAACGTCTTCCGGCGGCCGGGTCGGGGCCACGTCGGGTTCGTCGAGCGTGTCCAGGGCGCGGTAGGCGGCGAGGTACTCCGGGAATGTGGGCACCCCGTGCGAGCTCGCCACCGGGCCTCCCATCCAGTCGATCTGCCCGATCAACCCGGCAACGGAGAGCACGCGCTCGAAATCCGGGTGCTCGCAGTAGCCGATCGGGACGCACCCGCGGTACCACTCGGCCCCACCCGGAAGGTTCTCCCCGGTGCTCGGGTGAACGTCGAACACGGGGCCGAACACAGTCGCCCGGTACCGCGCGAGGCGGGTCTGGAGAGTTACCCGATGCCGCATGAGGTAGGTCGTAAGAGTTACCGGCTCATCGGTCGCGGGCTTGACCACGGGGTAAAACCAGTCGTGCATCACGTCCTGCGACCCGTAGGTGGACGGCGGCCACGCGCCGTTCGGGTACGGCCGGCCGCCGTTGTGGTTCAGCAGGAACGCCACGTACTCGACCGGGAGCGTGAACCCAATATCCGCCTCGAGTGCGTGCAGCTGTTCGGGCGAAACGGGCGGCCCGACATCTTCCATCAAGAAGTGTTCGCAGCACACCCCGAGCGGCGGCCGGCTGACGCGAGCCACCCACAACGGATCGAGCTCCGCAACCGTCGCTTGTAACTCCACCGGTTCCGCCGGCCGCACGCCGGTTCGCCACGGCGCCGCCCACGCGGCCTCGGCGCGGAGGAAGGCGGCGCGGTCGGGCGCGGCGTGGTCGTCCAGCCAGTCGGCGTAGACGAGCCGCGGGGTGTCCTGCCCCGGGTGGTCGACGACCGCTCGGATGAACGCCTCCTCCGTCACGGCAGCAGCCCCTTCTCCTTCAGGATCGCGTCGGCCCACGCCTTCTGCTCCGGTGTCAGCGGCGGGTCGGGGTCGCGGCGGCCGTACTTCGCCAGCTGGGCGTACCGACCGGCGTCGTAGCACCGGTCGAACACCGCCTGGAGGTCCAGCGGCACCGGCTCCACACCGGGGTCGAGGGGGACACCGACCGTCGGGAGCCGGTCGGCGAGGCGGACCGGGGCGACGTAGAACTCCCGCGGCACCCCGGCGACGGTCACGCAGACGTGGTAGTCGTAGGCGCCGCCGGTCAGCCCCCGCAGCCGGGCTTCCGGGACGGCCGTGGTGTGCGCCCCACCGCGGAGGAGGTCGATCTCGACCAGATTCACCCCGCCGGCCCGGCACTCCTCCTGCTTGTGCCGGTACGACGCCTGACCCTCTTCGCCCGG
The DNA here is from genome assembly GCA_046350095.1 of Gemmataceae bacterium. GTDB lineage: Bacteria > Planctomycetota > Planctomycetia > Gemmatales > Gemmataceae > Urbifossiella. Next base: position 1,024,092 of record JAXMBA010000002.1, on the reverse strand, counting down.
CTTCTTGTTCGTCGGGCTGAGCACCTCGATCACGGTCACCAGCCGGTCGTCGTCCCCGGAAAGGATTTCCAGGTACGCCTCCTCGACCGGGTCGGACCGGGGATCGGTCCCGGCCGCGAGCAACCCGTACCGCGACAGCACCGCCGTGGCCGCGCCGCCGGGTGGGGCGGCGTCCGGGCCGAAGACCCCGACGTCCGGCACCCGCCGGGCTTCGGGATCGACGTACACCCGGTTGTCGGTCGTCGCCAGGTAGCCCGGCGGGAGGACGCGGTTGAGAGCCTCCTGGGCGTAGGTCACCATACTTCCGTGGACCGTGGGAAACACGGCGGGGCGTTCCAGCCACGGGTCCATGCCGGGGAACGGGGACGGCATCGCTTCTCCTCCCCTCCGGGTCAGGCGCTCTTCGCCAGCTGCTCGCGCAGCGCCGCGGCGAGGGCGTCGATCTCGGCCCTCGTCCGCTTCTCGGTCACGGCCACGGCTACCGCGTCGGGCAGGTCGGGGAACCAGTCGCCGAGCGGCAGCCCGGCCAGGAACCCGGCCCCGCGCAGGCCCGCCAGCACCCCCGGCACGTCGGCGGCGAGACGCACCGTGAACTCCTTCACGAACGGCCGGTCGAACGCGAGTCGAACGCCGCCCACCTTCGCCAGCTCGGCCGCGGCGTAGTGCGCCTTCCGCAGGCACAGCTCGGCCGTCTCGCGCAGCCCCTTCGGCCCCAGCGCCGTCAGGTGGACCGCCGCGCGGAGGGCGAGCAGCCCCTGGTTCGTGCAGATGTTGCTCGTCGCCTTCTCGCGGCGGATGTGCTGCTCGCGCGTCTGCAGCGTCAGCACCCAGCAGCGCTTGCCGTTGCGGTCGGTGGTCTGGCCGACGAGCCGGCCGGGGATTTTGCGCAGGTACTCGCTCTCGCCGCGGCACGCCAGGATGCCGAGGTACGGCCCGCCGAACCCGAGCGGCACGCCGAGCCCCTGGCCTTCGGCGACGGCGATGTCGGCCCCGTCGTCGCCCGGCCGGCGGAGCAAACCGACGGACACCGGGTCGAACACGGACACGAACACGGCCCCGACCTTCTTCGCGGCCGCGCCGACGGCGGCGCTCTCCTCCAGGCAGCCGAACACGTTCGGGCTCTGGAGGATGACGGCGATCGTGGAGTCGGTGACGGCCTTCGCCACGTCGTCGGGGTCGAGGAAGCCGTGCGGCGTGGGGAGCACGCGGACGCGGCACGGGAGGTTCTCGGTGAGCGTGCGGAGCGTCTGCACGTACTGCGGGTGGACGCTCCCGGCGACGAGCACCTCGCCGGTGCGGCCGGTGGCGCCGAGCGCCATCAGCACCGCTTCCGCGACGGCCGAGCCGGCCTCGTACAGCGACGCGTTGGCGACCTCCAGCCCGGTGAGCTGGCACATCAGCGTCTGGTACTCGAACACCGCCTGCAGGGTGCCCTGGCTGGCCTCGGCCTGGTACGGCGTGTACGCGGTGTAGAACTCGCTGCGACCCGCGACCGCGTCCACGACGGCCGGCACGAAGTGGTCGTAGGCGCCGCCGCCGAGGAAGCACACGAGGTCGCCGGCGGGCCGGTTCTTCGCTGCGAGGCGCTGCAGGTGCGCGGTGAGGTCCTGCTCGCAGAGCGCGGCCGGGATGTCGAGCGGGCGGTTGAGGCGCAGCTCGGGCGGGATGGGGGCGAACAGGTCGTCCACCGACGTCGCCCCGATCTTCGCCAGCATGGCGGCGCGGTCGGCGTCGGTGTTCAGCAGGTACGGCACGAACGGCCTCCGGAACAGAACGGTGATTCGGTCAGCGCCTGCGACCTTGATCGGCAGCACCCGGGCGAGCCGAGGGCCGTCAGGCCCCGGGTGCGTACCCACATCGGCCACGTTCGACGCGACTGACGTCGCGAACGCACCCGGCGGCTCACGCCGCTCGGCTCGCCGGGCATCCTCCAGTTAGTGCCCCTCGGCGGCGAGCTGGGCGTCGTACTGCTCGGCCGTCAGCAGGTGGTCCAGGGTCCCGCCCGCGGCGGGGCGGAGCTTCAGCATCCAGCCGCGGCCGAACGGGTCGTCGTTCACCGGGCTCAGGTCGGCCCTGCGGCCGCTCGCCTTGTCGTCCAGCAGCACCTCGTTCCGCTCCACGACCACGCCGGCGACCGGGGCGTTCACGTCCGACGTGCTCTTCACCGACTCGATCACGCCGAACGCGGCGCCGGCCGTCAGCTCCTTGCCCACCGCCGGCAGTTCCAGGAACGTCGGCTCCGTCAGCTGTTCGACCGCGAACGCGGTGATTCCCACAACCACGAGGTCGCCCTCGGGCTTCGCCCACTCGTGGCTCGTCGTGTAGCGGCGGTCGGTCGGGTTCGCGGCGCTCATGCGGACTCCTTCGGGCGGCGGTAGAACGGGAGCGGGACGACGGCGGCCGGCAGGTGGGTGCCACGGGCGTCCACCAGCAGCCGGGTGCCGGGGGCGGCCAGCGCCGCCGGCACGTAGCCCATCGCGATCGACTTGCCGAGCCACGGGGCGAAGCTGCCGCTCGTCACGGTGCCGACCGGCGCCGCGTCCGCGCCAAGGATCGCGCACCCCTCGCGGGCGGCGCGGGTGCCGTCGAGTTCGAGCCCGACGCGCACCGGGCCGGACACGTTCCGCAGCGCGTCGCGGCCGACGAAGTCGCCCTTCTCCAGCTTCACCGCCCAGCCGAGGCCGGCGCGGATGGGGTCGGTCTGTTCGGTCAGCTCGTGGCCGTAGAGCGGCATCGCGGCTTCGAGGCGGAGCGTGTCGCGGGCGCCGAGGCCGCACGGGGCGGCGCCGCGGGCCACCAGTTCGTCCCACAGCGTCGGGCCGAGGGCGTTCGGCACCATCACCTCGAAGCCGTCCTCGCCGGTGTAGCCGGTGCGGCTCACGACGCAGCCGGTGTCGCGGTAGCGCGTCGGCGTGGCGAAGTAGTACTTCAGCGCCGCCACGTCGGCCTCGAACAAGCCGGCCACGAGTTCGACCGACTTCGGGCCTTGCAGCGCCACCATCGTCGTGTCGTCGGTCTGGTCGCGGATTTCGACGTTCCGGCCTGCGCGGTGCCCTTCCAACCATGCGAGAATCTTTGCGCGGTTGGACGCGTTCACCACGGCGGCGTAGCCGTAGGGCCAGCGGTACACCAGGACGTCGTCCAGAATGCCGCCACTCTCGTTGCACACGAGCCCGTAGCGGACCTGGCCGTCCTTCATCGTGGCGACGGAGTTGGTGAACACCTTCTCGAGCAGCGCCAGCGCGTCCGGGCCGCCGAAGCTGAGGCGGGCCATGTGGGACACGTCGAAGAGGCCGGCGGCGGTGCGGACCGCCTTGTGCTCGGCGGCGATGCCGGCGTACTGGACGGGCATGTCCCAGCCGGCGAACGGCACCACGCGGGCCTTCCGGGCGACGTGGCGGTCGTAGAGGGCGGTGCGACGGTTGGACATGTGCGGACCCCTCACGCCGCCGGCGAGAGAGGGGGCCGGCGGAACGGCGCGGGGCGGCCCCGGTGGGAGCCGCCCCGCGATGAGAGTATCCTAGCCGAACGGCCCGCGTTTTCCACCCGCCCGACCCGCCCGCGGCGTCGCACCGCGGCGCGCCGCCGCGAGCGGTCGGAGTCTCACCTTACCGGCGCTCGATGCGGCGCTCGATGCGGCGGAACTCGCCCGGGGTCAGCCCGTAGGCCCGGTACACCTCGGTCCGGTACGTCGGGGTGAAGAACTGCGGGTACGCCTGGACGGTGTACGTGGGCATCATCTGCCACCGCTGCACCGGGATGTCCACCACGGCCGTCCGCGCCGTCGGGTTGAACGTGGCCGCGGCCCACGGCACGGTCGTCAGCTTGCCGTCGGCGGCCGCGACGATGAGGTACTCCACGTCGCCGCCGGCGCTGAAGACGATGTCGTCCACGGTGCCGACGGCGGTGTTGCTCTGGATGGCCACCTTCGTGCCGATGATGTCCTTGGCCCGGTAGGCCGCGAGGTTCGCGGCGGGCTGCGCCGGCTGCGCCGGCTGGACCGCCGTGCCCGGCTGCGCCGGAACGGGCACGGGCTGGACGGCGGGGGCGGGCGGCTGGGCGGTCGCGACACCGGCCGCGGCGAGGGTGGCGGCCAGCGTGCGGAACAGGTTACGGGTCATTATTCGAGCACTCTCGGGTTGCGGGCGACCACCCCGCACCCGAGCATCCGGCGTGCCGCTCAGTCGCTCCCGCCGAGGTCGTGGTCGTCGACGACGGCCCGGAGGCGGTGGAGCCTGCGAGTCGGGGCGGGGGTGTCGTTGGCGGAGCGGACCGGGTCGGCGCCGAAGTCGGGCCGGTCGGCGGCCGGGATGAGCCGGAGCCGGATGGCCAGCGGCTCGGCGTCCCGCCGATCCACGGACACGAGCAGTTCCTGCGGCTCCGCGAGCAGGAATCCCACGGGCACGTCCACCTTCAGCGAGTCGCGTTCGGCCTGAGCCATGGTCAACCTCCAGAAGGGGCGGGGCCAGTTTCGAGTTCCAAGGTTCGAGTTCCGAGTCGAGAATCCGTAAGCGCGCGGCGGAACACCGGACGGTGAACCGACAGCTCGAAACTCGAAACCTGGAACTCGAAACTGATCCGCAGGGGCGACGGGACCGGCGGCTGCGAGCAACCCGCCCGGTGGGAGAGGGGATACCGGGCGGGCAACCACGCTTCAACAGCGCCAAATTACACGAGCCGCGGGACGATTCCGAGAACAAAGTCGGAAAAAATGACAACCGGGCCGGAATACGAGGTTCGGTCCGAACGACCGGGCAAGCGCCGGGGTTTGGGCGCGGGGCGGGTGTGGCGTTGAACCCGCAGCCCCGGCGTGCTACGACGGCGGCATGCGCGTACTCGACACGGCCGACGTGAAGGACGTGACGGCGCTGGCGTTCTCGCCGGATAGCCAACGGCTCGCCTGTGCTGCGTATCTACGTGGCGTCGTGATCCATGATTTGTCGGGAGGCCACACAGCCGTTCGCATCGGCCCGGACGGATTCCGGTGGACCGTCGTTGTCGGGTTCGAGCCGGGCGGGGAACTGGTAACGGTCACCACAGACGGCAGAACTCGGTTCGACCCGACGACCGGGATGCGACTCGGGGTCGGGCCGCACGATGACGATGGCCCCCAACCCATCCCTTTCTTTAGCGCTTCGTTGGACGGAAGCCGGCTCGTTACGACTCAATTCTGGCACCCACGGTCGCGGCTCATTTGTTGGGACAAAACGACAGGAGGGTGGGAGCGGCGATGGTTTGTTGACGTCCACACGGCGTATTGTTGCCCGGTGGTGTCTACAGCTGGGGATCGTGTCGCGTTCTTCGCTACCCCCGAGTCCCCGGGCCACGGCACCGATATCCAGCTTCTTGTCCTTGATGCCGATTCAGGCAACCCCGTCGGGGCTGCGAGCTGCCCGTTTCGGTCGACCAGTGGACCGCGTTACCGGCCGGACGGGAAGCAGGTCGTCGCGCACCACGACGGCACGCTAGTGGTCTGGGACGCCCGCCGGCTCGGCAAGCCGGTGCTGGTGAAGAACGACTCGCGGAAGCACTTCACCGCGGCGGCGTACCACCCGTCGGGCCGCTACCTGTTCACCACCAGCAACGACGCCACCGTCACCGTGTGGGACGCCGACAACTGGGTGCGGGTGAAGCGGTTCGCGTGGGACGTCGGCCGGCTGCGGTCGGTGGCGGTCAGCGCCGACGGGATGCTCGCCGCCGCCGGGTCCTACCGCGGGCGGGTGGTGGTGTGGGACGTGGACGTGTGACCGCCGCTCTCGGCGGCACTACTTCTCCCCGACGCAGCACACGGACCGGTTCGTCCGCAGGTACAGCCGGCCGTCGGCCACCGCGGGGCTCGACAGGAAGTCGCCGCGCTCGCCGAACGTGTTCGACGCCAGCAGCTCGAACGCCGGCTTCGCCGCCACCACGTACATCGTGCCGCTGCGGCCCGGGTAGTAGATGCGCCCGCCCGCGAGCACCGGCGAGCCGTACACGCCGTCGCCGCGGCCGACGCGCTCCTCGTACACCACGCGGCCCGTCTTGGCGTCGGCGCAGAAGGCCATCCCCTGGTTGTCGTGCATCCAGTACAGGTGCCCCTCGTGCAGCACCGGGCTCGGCACGTTCGTCCCCTTCTTGCTCGTCCACAGGCGGTGCGTCCGCGTCACGTCGCCGGTGCCGCCGAGCTTCACCGCCAGCCCGCCGCCCGGCCGGCCGCCCAGCGCGTACGCCACGCCGTCGCCCACCACCACCGACGGCACCATGTACCACGGGATGTCGGTGGCGCTGCTCCACAGCTCGCGGCCGCTCGCCGGGTCCACCGCGAACAACTTGCCGAACGACGCCAGCACCAGCTCCTGCCGGCCGGCGTGCGTCGTGAGCACCGGCGTGTTCCACGACTCCTTCACGTTCCGCACCCGCCATCCCTCCTTGCCCGTCGCCGGGTCGAGCGCCACGAGGCTGTCGCTCTCGACGCTCGCGTTCACGACCACCTTGCCGCCCGCGAGTACGACCGACGCCGCCGAGCCCCAGCCGTTCAGGTTCGAGCCGACGTCGGCGCGCCACAACTCCTTGCCGCCGTGGTCGAAGGCGACGACGCCGGACTTGCCGAAGAACGTGTAGAGCCGCGTGGCGTCGGCGGCGGGCGTGGCGGAGGCGTAGCCGTGGCCGTCGCGGATGTTCTCCTGCTCGGGCAGCTTCGGCGCCACGTCGCGGGTCCACAGCAGCTTGCCGGTGGCGCGGTCGAGGGCGACGACGTGGAGCTTCAACCCGATCTGGTTCGGGCCGCGGCCGTCGTACCCCGAGTAGCAGGTGACGAAGACGCGGTCGCCGACGACGACCGGCGTGGACGTGCCGGCGCCGGGCAACTCGGTCTTCCAGACGACGTTCTTGGTGGCGCTCCACGTCAGCGGCGCGGCCTTGGGGCTGGTGCCGGAGCCGTCCGCCCCGCGGAAGGCGGGCCAGTCCTGGGCGGCGGCGGTGGCGGCGGCGAGGAACAGCGCGGGCACGGCGACGCGGCGCATCGGAGAGCTCCGGGAGGTGGTGCGAGCGTACCCTGCCGCGCGGGCGGGGTCAAAGCGTTTGCGGGCCGGTGCCGGCTCCGGTAGCATGGCCGCCGGTCCGGCTCAACCGCGGGGGCGGCGGCATGAAGAACGGCGTGTGCCCGAAGTGCGGCTGTACGGTCGTGATCCAGGGCGCGCGGGTCCTCGACCGCGGCGACGGGAACGTCTCTCACGACCTGGCCGTGGCGGTGGACGCAAACCCGGAGGCGTGGGTGTTCAAAGGCCGGGTGCGCGGCGACCTGTGGGCGTGCGTGTGCGGGGCGTGCGGGTTCACCGAGCTGTACGCGACGAACCTGAACGAGCTGGTGAAGGCCGCCGCGATGGCCCCGCCGAAGGAGGCGTGAAACGCAAAACGCCGGGCCGCATGGCCCGGCGTCTCACGAGTGGAGCGAGGGGGAGTTGAACCCCCGACCTCTGCAGTGCGATTGCAGCGCTCTCCCAACTGAGCTACCGCCCCGTGTCATCTATCTTAGTACCACCCCCGGCCCGCCGACAAGAGGGATACCGCCCGCGGCGGCCGGGTTCGACCCGACTGTGGAGCCGGCCCGTGCCCGACCCCGACCCGCCCGCCGCGCCCCCGCCCGCCGAGGCATCCCAGCCGCACGGGTGCGTTACGCTGTTTCTCGTCTGGGTCGTCGTGGCCAACGTGCTCGCCACGCTGCTGATTGGCGTGTCGGCGGTCGTGTCGGACGGCTGGGTCCGCGATTCTACGCCAGGGTACGAGTCGTGGATGGCCGTTCCGTTCCTCGTCCTCGCGCTCGTCAACATCCGCTGCGCGTTCTCGCTGTTCCGCCAGCGGATGTGGGGCTTCGTGGGGATGTGGGTGGTCGGCTTTGCGGGGGCGGCGCTGAACCTGTACGCGGGAATGAAGCCGGCGCAGGTGGTGCTCGGGTTCGTCGGGCTCGTCGTGCTGTACTGGCTCCTCCAACTCGGCGGGGAGAAGAGCACGTGGTCGCGGCTGAAGTGATGGGCAGAATACGACCCGGGGGCAAGTCGTTGGCGCGACGAGAGTTGTGCCGCACCCGCCGGGTGTCATCGGTCTAACAATATTTCTTCCAGACAACTCAGTGTTTCCAGGGACGGGGGGTGTGGGTCGCGTGGAACCAATACACCACGTCGCACTGACGCGCATTCCCGAGTCTTGGCCACTGGCCCCACGTGCCCCGCGGCGGTAGGATGCGGCCGACCCCGGAGCCGCCGCCGTGACCGAACTGCCGCCGTGGCGCGACCCGTCCGCCGTGCGCACCGCCGCCGCCGCCGTCGTCGCCGCTGCCGCCGGGTGGTTCCTCCTCCGCGAACTCGGGCCCGTCGTCCGGCCGCTGCTGTTCGCCGTCATCCTCGCCTACGTCATCCTGCCGTACCACAGCCGCCTCCGGCACAAGATGTCGGCGGCCGCGTCGCTGGCCCTGCTCGGCGGGGCCGCCGTCGCCGTCGTCGCGGGGATCGCGGTCATCGTCTACGCCAGCGCCCTCAGCCTCGCCGAGGAGCTGCCGGCGCTCCAGCGGCAGGCCGTCGCCCTGCTCCACGGCGGCGACGACTGGGTGAAGGACAAGCTGCCGTGGCTCCACCGGGCCGACGAGGGCAAGCAGATCGAGGAGCAACTGGCGGCGCAGGCGGCCGGCGTGGCGGCGCCGCTGCTGGCCGCGGCCGCCGGCATCGTCGGCGACGCGGTCGTGATCGGGCTGTACCTGCTGTTCCTGCTCGGCGAGGCGGCCCGGCTGCCGGAGCGGGTGCGGGCCGCGTACTCGCCCGAGCGCGCCGACGCCATCCTGCACGTGGCCGGCGACGTGAACGCGGCGATCGTCAGCTACCTGAAGGCGAAGGTGATTTCGAGCCTGGCCATCGCCGCGCCGGTCGGGCTGATCCTGGCCGCGTTCGGCGTGCCGTTCGCGCCGCTGTGGGCGGTGCTGACGTTCCTGTGCAACTTCATCCCGTACGTCGGCAGCGTGGTGGCGTACCTGCTGCCGGTGGGGTTCGCGTTCCTGCGGCTGCCGCTCGGGTGGCAGCCCGTCGCCGTGGCCGTGCTGGTGCTCGGGTGCCACCTGGCGAGCGCGATGCTGGTGGAGCCGATGCTGCTCGGCCGGGCGGTCGGCCTCAGCCCGCTGGTGATCCTCGGCTCGCTGGCGTTCTGGGGGCTGCTGTGGGGCGTGCCGGGGATGTTCCTGGCGGTGCCGCTCACGGTGGTGGCGGTGATCGTGATGGGGCACTTCGACACGACGCGGCCGCTGGCGCGGCTGCTGGGCGGGTAGCGCCGGCCACGTTGACCCCCCCGCCCGGACCGGGTACACTTCCACACGTCCACCGTCTTCCGGGGAACGCCGTGTTCGCGGCCGTGGTTCGAGTCCTGCTGCTGCTGGGGTGCGTGCCCCTACTCCACCCGCCGGGCGTGTGCGCCTGCCGGGTGTGGGCGGCCGTGCTCCCCGCGCCGGACGCCGACCACCACGACCACCACGACGGCGGCGAGTGCCCGCACTGCCCCGGCGCGACCGCCGACACCACGCTCCCCCGCGCCCCGGATTTCGCGCCCGACCCGTTCACCCTGTCCGTTCCGGTCGTCGCCGCGGTCGAGGCGGCCGCCCCGGTCGGGGTGGCGAAGCTGCCGCGGTGCTCGGCCGCGTGGCCGTCCGCGCCACCGCTCTACCTGTCGCACTGCGCGCTCGTCTGCTAACGGCTCCCGGCCCCCCGCTGGTTACCCCCCGGGCCGCGTAGGAGCACGTACCCGTGTCCGCACTCTCGTTCCGCGGCGTCGCCCGCGCGCTCGTCACCGCCGTCGTGCTGGGCGGCGCCGCGGCGGCCGCCGTTCACACCCGCGACCGGTGGCAGCCGGTCCTGTTCCCCGTCGCGGCGGCGCCCGACGACGACCACGCACCCGCGCCGGCCGCGGCGACGGGGCGCGTCGTGCTGTCCGAGCAGGCGCAGAAGAACCTCGGCCTCGTCACCGCGCCGCTGACGCCGGCCACGTTCTGGAAGACGGCCACGCTCCCCGGCCTGGTCGTGGACCGCCCCGGCGTCACCGACCGCGGCGTGATCGCGCCGGCGACCGGCGTCGTGGCGAAGGTCCACAAGGCGGCCGGCGAGGCGGTGCGGCCCGGCGAGGTGCTGTTCACGCTGAAGCTCCTCAGCGAGTCGATCCACCTGACGCAGACGGAGCTGTTCAAGGCGGCTCAGGACGCCGAGCTGGCGAAGGCGCAGCGGGCCACGCTCGCCTCGTCCGGGGTGGCGCCGCCGGCCCGGCTCACCGAGATCGACAACCAGCTGACGCGCCTCGCCGCCGCCGCGCGCGCGTACCGCGCCGACCTGCTCAACCGCGGCCTCACGCCCGAGCAGATCGACGCCGCCGCGGCCGGCACGTTCGCCACCGAGATGCGCGTGACCGCCCCGAGCCGCGCCCACGACGCGAGCGGCACCGAGCTGGAGGTGCAGGAGATTCGCGCCGAACTCGGCCGGCTCGTGCAGAGCGGCGAGACGCTGTGCCTGCTGTCCGACCACCGCCTCCTCGCCGTCGAGGGGCGGGCGTTCCCCGACGAGGCGCCGCTGATCGACCGGTCGGCGCGGGGCGGGTGGCCGGTGGAGGTGGACTTCGGCGACGAGGGCTGGCCGCCGCACGGGCAGACGTTCCGCGTCGAGTACGTGGCCGCCGTCATCGACCCCGAGAGCCGCACGTTCCGCTTCCGCTTCCCGCTGGACAACCAGGCCCGCGGCGGCAGCAAGGACGAGTGGCGGTTCCGCCCCGGGCAGCGGGTGCGGGTGCTGGTGCGGGTCGAGAAGCTGGACGACGTGTTCGTCCTGCCGGCGGACGCCGTGGTGCGGGAGGGGGCCGAGGCCTACGTGTTCCGCCGCAACGGCGACAGCTTCGACCGCAAGCCGGTCCACGTGGTGTACCAGGACCGCCGGCACGCGGTGGTCGCCAACGACGGCAGCGTGTCGCCCGGGGCGCAGGTGGCGCAGTCGGGCGCGGCGCAGCTGAACCGGATGGCGAAGGCCGGCACCGGCGCGGCCCCGCCCGGCTACCACGTCCACGCCGACGGCAGCGTCCACGCGAACCACTGAACTTTGGGAAGGACCGATGACCAATGACCCACCAATGACCAGGGAAAGCCAGCGGCCCCGGCCTTGGTCGTTGGTGGGTCATTGGTCATCGGTCCTTCCGGGCGCGAGTCACGAACCGAGCCAACATGTTTGACGCGATCATCCGAACGTCGCTGAGCCGTCGCGGTCTCGTGCTCCTCGCGGCGGCCGCCGTTCTGGCCGCCGGCGGCGCCCTCGCCGCGGGGCTGCGCATCGACGTGTTCCCCGACCTGGACCGGCCGCGCGTCGTGCTGCTGACGGAGTGCCCCGGGCTGTCGCCGGAGGAGGTCGAGGCGCTCGTGGGGCAGCCGGTCGAGACGGCCATCCTCGGCGCCCCCGGGGTCGAGGCGGTGCGCAGCCAGGCGAGCCAGGGGCTGGTCGTCACCACCGTCGAGTTCGGCTGGGAGACGGAGGTGCGCGTCGCCCGGCAGATCGTGCAGGAGCGGCTGACCGCGCTCGGCGGCACCCTCCCGAACGGCATCCGCCCGCTGCTGACGCCGCCGGCGTCGCTGATGGGGCAGGTGCTCATCGTCGGCCTCTCGCGCCAGCCCGGCCCCGGCGGCGGCGAGCTGGCGCCGGTCGGCAAGACCGGGTTGATGGCGGAGCGCGGCAAGGACGACGCCGTGACCGTGTGGAAGGTCGTGGACCGCCACGACCCGCGCACGTGGACACGGATGCCGAAGGCGACCGTCACGCGGACCGCGGATTCGTCATTCGTCATTCGTCATTCGTCATTCGGCGAGACCGCTGTCACGTTCCGCCCGCCCGAACAGCTGCGGATGGACCTGCGCACCACCGCGGACTGGGTGGTGCGCCCGCGGCTGCTGAAGGAGCGCGGGGTGGCCGAGGTGCTGGTGCTCGGCGGCGACCGGAAGCAGTACCAGGTGCTGATGAACCCCGAGAAGCTCCTCGAGTACGGCGTCGCCGTGCCCGACGTGGACCGGGCCATCAAGGCCAACAACCTCAACGCCAGCGGCGGGTTCACCGAGGAAGGTCAGACCGAGCGGCCCGTCCGCGTGCTGGGCCGGCTCGGCCCCGAGCCGGCGAAGGTGCTCGCCGACCTGCGGCTGATCCCGGTGAAGGGCGGCGACCGGCCCGTGCGGCTCGGGCAGGTGGCGGCCGTCGCCGAAGGCCCGGCCCCGAAGCGCGGCGACGGCGGCGTGGACGGCCGCGACGCCATCGTCATCACGGTCGTGCGGCAGCCGCACGCCGACACCCGCGACCTGACCAACCGCGCGATCGCCGCCGTGGGCGAGGTCGAGGCGTCGCTGACGGCGGATTACGTGGCGACGACCGACCTGTTCCGCATGAAGGACTTCATCGACCGCGGCGTGTACTACGTCGGCGAGGCGCTGCTGCTCGGGGCCGGGCTCGTCGTCGTCGTGCTGTTCCTGTTCCTCCTGAACCTCCGCACCACGTTCATCACCCTCACCGCCATCCCGCTGTCGCTGGTGGTGACGACGCTGGTGTTCCGCCTCGTCGGCGCCCTCACCGGCACCGAGCTGTCGGTGAACGTGATGACGCTCGGCGGCATCGCGGTGGCGATGGGCGAGCTGGTGGACGACGCCATCGTGGACGTGGAGAACATCTTCCGCCGGTTGCGGGAGAACGCGGCGCTCCCGCTGCCGGGGGCCGTCGATTCCGCGGATTCGTCATTCGTCATTCGCCCTTCGTCATTCCGCCGCCCGGCCCTCGACGTGGTCCGCGATGCGAGCCAGGAGGTGCGGGGGGCCGTCGTCTACGGCACCGCCGTGGTGGTGCTGGCGTTCCTGCCGCTGTTCGCCCTCACCGGCATGGAGGGCCGCCTGTTCGTGCCGCTCGGGGTCGCCTACATCGTTTCGATCCTCGCGTCGCTGGTCGTGTCGCTCACCGTCACCCCGGTCCTGAGCTACTACCTGTTGAAGAACGTCGGTGCCGGCGGCGGCCACCGCGACGGGCTGCTGGTGCGTGTGCTGAAGTGGGGCGCGGGGTACGTCGTGCGGTTCAGCATGCGGCACGCGCCCCTGCTGCTGCTGCTGACGTGGGTCGTCGTCGGCTACTGCGGCTGGCGGCTGACCACGCTCGGCGCCGACTTCCTGCCGAAGTTCGACGAGGGCTCCGTGCAGCTCAACGTCGTGCTCCCCGCCGGGTCGTCGCTGAGGGCGTCCAACGACGCGGCCACACTCATCGACGCGAAGCTGAACTCGTTGCGGCAGTCGCCCACGAACCCCGACGGCCCGGTGCGCCACTTCGTGCGCCGCACCGGCCGGGCCGAGCTCGACGAGCACGCCGAGCCGGTCAGCCGCAGCGAGTACGTGCTGTCGATGAACCCGACCACGACCGCCGGCCGCGACGAGTTCCTGGCCCGCGTGCTGAAGGCGCTGCGCGACGAGGTGCCGGGCGTCGAGTTCGAGGCCGACCAGCCGCTGGCGCACCTCATCTCGCACATGATGAGCGGCGTCAACGCCCAGCTCGCGGTCAAGATTCACGGCGACGACCTGGACCAGCTCCAGGCGCTGGCGCTGCAGGTGAAGGCCGTGCTGGCCGAGGTGCCGGGCCTGACGCCGCCGATCATCGACCCGCAGGAAACCGTGGACGAGCTGCACGTCGTGCTGCGGCCGGACGACCTGTCGCGGTACGGCCTGAGCCGCGAGTACGTGGCCGAGTACGTCGAGGCGGCGATGCGCGGCGAGGTCGTATCGCAGGTGTTCGAGGGGGCGCGGCGGTTCGACCTGGTGGTGAAGCTGGACGCCGCGTACCGCACCGACTACCCGCGGCTCGGCGAGCTGCGGATCGACCTGCCGGACGGCAAGGGGCAGGTGCGGCTGAAAGACGTGGCCGACCTGCCGGCCGCGGCCGGCGGGCCGAACCAGATCAACCGCGAGAACGTGCGCCGCCGCGCCGTGGTCCGCTGCAACGCGACCGGCGGCGACCTGGCCGGCATCGCGGCCGAGGCCGAGCGGCGGGTGCGGGCGCGGGTGCAACTGCCCGAGGGGTACTTCCTGGAACTCGGCGGCCAGTTCGAGGCGCAGAAGTCGGCCACGCGCCGCATCGCGCTCCTGGCGGTGCTGTCGGTCGCCGGCGTGTTCGTGGTGCTGCTGTCGCTGTACCCGTCGTGGCGGGTGTGCCTGCAAATCCTCAACGCGGTGCCGACCGCCTTCATCGGCGGCGTGCTCGCGCTGGTCGTCACGAACCAGACGCTGACGGTGGCGAGCCTGGTCGGGTTCGTGTCGCTCGGCGGCATCGCGGTGCGCAACGGCATCCTGCTGGTGACGCACTACGTCCACCTGATGACGCACGAGGGCATGCCGTTCGCCCCGGAAACGGTGGTGCGCGGCAGCCTGGAGCGGCTGGCGCCGGTGCTGATGACGGCGCTGACGGCCGGTATCGCGCTGGTGCCGCTGGTGGTGGGCGGGAAGAAGCCGGGGCTGGAGATCCTCTACCCCGTTTCGACGGTGATCCTGGGCGGGCTGGTGACCTCGACGTTCTGCGAGTTCCTGATCCACCCCGGGCTGTTCTGGACGTTCACCGGCAAGGACGCCGGGCGACTGAAGTGACCGCCGCGCGGCGGTGCAACCCCAACGGAGGCAACGATGTTCAACTGGAAACCCCTGGCGGTCGCGCTGCTCGGCTGCGCCCTGGTGCTCGGCTGCGGGCAGCCGGCGGCGCCGTCGAAGGCGGCGCCCGAGAAGAAGGGCGGCGAGGACGACCCCCACGAGCACGGCGAGGGGCCGCACGGCGGCACCATCATCGACATCGCGGGCGTCCACGCCGAGTTCACCGTGGACCACAAGGCGAAGTCGGCGACGGTGTACATCCTGGACGGCAAGAAGGCGAAGAAGGCCGAGCCGATCGCGGCCGCGGTGGTGACGATTAGCGTGAAGAGCCCGGCGTTCCAGGTGGACGCGAAGGCGAGCCCCGAGGCTTCGGACCCGGCCGGGAAGGCGTCGCGGTTCGTGGCCGTCCACGACAACTTCGGCAAGGAACAGGAGTTCGCCGGCACCCTCACCGTGACCGTGGGCGGGAAGCAGTACAACGAGGACTTCAAGGAGGAGCCGCACGACCACGACAAGAAGAAGTAGGGTTTCCGCCGCCCGCGGCGGTGCACCGCCGCGGGCGGCGTAACATGATCTTCATGCGCCCCCCTGTTACGATTCCGCCGCCGGGTCGTCTTCCCGGCGACCCCCGCCGCGCCCCCGGCAGGCCGGACTGATGCCGACCGGACGAGCGAGCCGTGCCCCGGACCCGGGCGCCGCCCGGCGGGCGGAGTTCGAGGCGCTGCACGCGCGGCTCGGCCGCGAGGTCTGGGCCATCGCGTACGCCCGCTGGACCGACCCCGACCTGGCCCTCGACGTGACCCAGGAGGCGTTCCTCAGGCTGTGGAAGCAGTGGGAGGCCGGCGAGACGATCGAGAACCCTCGGGCCTGGCTGCTGCGGGTGGCCCGCAACCTGGCCGAGGACCACGCCAAGAGCGCGTTCCGCCGCAACGGCACCCAGCCGCCGGAACTCCTCAACGGCGTCCGCTCTCGCCAGCCGGCCCCCGCCGAGGCGATGGAGCGCGAGGAGCTGTTTGCCAGGATTCGCGCCGAGCTCGACGGCCTGGCCCCGGCCGACCGCGACATCCTGACGCTCCGCTACGCCCTCGACTACGACGCGACGCAGATCGCCGAGCTGCTGGGCGTGGCCGTGACGGCGGTCCACATGCGCCTGAGCCGGGCGCGGCAGCGGCTCGCCGACAAGCTCGGTCCCCTGGACGGCTACACCCCCGCGAGCGGGACGCACACATGACCCGAACCCCACCCCCGACGGACGGCCTCGACGCGGCGCTGTCCGACTTCTTCCGCAGCGAGATGCCGAAGCCGTGGCCGGCCGCCCCGGCTCTGGCGACGGTGCCGGCGCGCCGCGACCCCGGCCGCCGCGCGCGGCTGACGCTGGCCGCCTCGGTGGCGCTGCTGGCCGGTGGGTGTTGGCTGCTGTCGGCCGGCGGCGGCCCGGCGGGCGGGCCGAAGCCGGCCGCTCCGGCGGACGTGCTGCAGAACGCGACCGCGCGTCAGCCGGGTGCGACCGACAAGGCCAAGGCGAAGGCCGCCGCGACGCCGGACCCGATGAACGGCTTCCCGCAGGGCGCGCTGCCGATGCCGTGATCGCGTTGTTAGGCCGGGGCGCAAGCCCCGTCGGGGTCAGGGTGCCGACGGGGCTTGCGCCCCGGCCTGATGCGTTGAACGCGCCGCCCGGCCGAGGGCCGCGACGGTGAAGATGAGTGGGTACAGCTTCTCGAAGTACCACAGCTTGGCGAAGTAGAACCCGATCGGGCTCGCCTCGCGGAACCGGCCCGTCTCCACGGCCTCGACCAGCCACGCCACCCCGCGCGCACCGCGTCCGCGTCGGGCGCCAGATCGACCAGCACCTCGACCGCCAGCGCCGTCTCCTCGACGCTCGACGGACACCCAGCCGCGCCGCCCCAGCCGCCGTCGACGTTCTGCACGCCGAGGAGGTACGCGACGCCGCGCTGACACTTGGACGGTTCCATCCCCCACCCAAGTTCATCACGTCCATGTCGCGGTATGCTGCGAGGACGCGGGCGGTGCCGTAGACCGGGTTGATGTCGTCCGCCGCGTGCTGGTTGCCGAACCACAGCGGCAGCCAGCTGCCGTCGGGCCGCTGCTGGCGGGACAGGTAGGCGAGGGCACGGTCAGTCGCATTCTTGAGATTGCGTAGGTCGGCTTGCGTTCTGGCCGCCAAGTCATGACTGTGCCCGACGACGCGGAGGGCGTGCGCGGTCAGATCGGCGCGCTCCGGTCGAACGGCAACACGCCCCACCCGCGGCAGAACGTGGGAAACCCCCGTCGCGGTTCTGTAGGCTCAGCACCCAGTTCACGCCGTCCCACGGCCACGGCAAGCCGAAACGACACCCTCCAAATTCCCGCTCCTGCGCGGATATCAGCTCCACCACAGCCAGCAACGCCCCTGGGGTGTCGTCGCAGTCGGGGACGCCGCCGGGGAGGTCGGTCCAGGCCCAGCCGCCGGGGTCGGCGCGCCGGTGTACGGGTGGCGGCTCCCGGTATTGCTGCTTCAACAGCCAGTCGAGAACCGCGTCCTTCGTGTCGAGCGCGTCCAGGTCGCCGGCCGCGGCCAGGGCGTTCACGCTCAGCGTCGTCACCCACGTCGCCAGGTTCGTGTCGATCGGCCAGCTGCCGTCCGGCCGCACCGACGCCGCCAGGAAGCGGACGCCGTCGGCGATCACGGTGCTGTCGCGCCGGCCGGCGCCGACCAGCGCGCCATCACCACGAAGCTCGTCAGCGGCGTCGCTTCGAGGTAGCCGCCGCTCGACGGCTGGATGCGCGCAGCACTTTCAGGCTGCGGCCGCGCGCCAGCCACCGAACCACGTTCCGCAGCGGGTTCCACGAGCGGCGGTTGGCGTGGACGCACTGGCCGATGGCGATCAGCGGCAGCGCGTAGCTGACCACCGGCAGCCGCGCGAAGCGGTACCAGCTCTGCGGCAGGCACGCCAGCTCGAACGGCAGCCGCGGCACCTCGGCCCACGGCACCAGCCCCGCCAAGGCGCACGCCATCAGGATCGGCACCGAGAACGTGCGGTCCGTCCCGTAGCGGCGGCGGATCGCCTCGGCGCGCTCCGCGGGGTGGCGCGCGGCGTGCGCCGTCAGGTACGCCTCGACGCGCCGGAGCGTGTCGGGGAGGTCGGCCGCGACCAGCGCCAGGGCGGCGGCCCAGAGCATCGTGGTCGAGATGTTCGAGAACGACTTGGTGGTGTCGCCCCAGCCGCCGTCGGGGTTCTGGTGGTCGGCGAGCCAGCGGACGCCGCCGGCGACGAGGTCGCGGTGGGCGTGCGTCGGCGAGGTGGAGCGCCCGCGACCGCGGTGGCGGTCGAGAGGGCGGACGTGGACAGCTCGCCGACCCAGTGGCCGGCGGGGACACGCTCGGCGAGGAGGGCGTCGCGGGCGGCGGCGTAGGCGGCGCGGAGGCGGGCGGGGTCGGTCATCGGGGAAGGTTACTGACCCGCGGGTTGTCCGAGGTGCTTGGCCCCATCGGGTTTCCCCACAGGTGGTTATCCCCCTCACCCCGCGTGCTTCGCCGCGACCCTCTCCCCCGAGGGGAGAGGGTGGGACTGACCGGGCTCCATCGCGGGCGGGCAACCACCGCGCCTACGTCCGCGGGTCGATGCCCGCCCGTGCGCGGGGTCGGGTGCCTCTCACCCTCTCCCCTCGGGGAGAGGGTCGCGGCGAAGCACGCGGGGTGAGGGGGATAACCACGCATGATGTTGACCAACCCGACGCCTGCAATCCGGACAACTAGTGGGGTCAGAAGTTAACGGCGGAAGTCGGAGTTGGCCCGCTCGGACCAGGCGACGCGAGCCATTCGTCCATCTCCCTCATGACCTGCTCGGTGGTGTACACCCGGCCCGCAGCGAGGTCGGCCATCCCCTGTTCGATCTTCATCCGGGTGCTCACGACGTAGGCGATCTTCTCCCACGTCGCGTCGTCGGGGAGCTTCTGGATCAGCGCCAGGGCGGCGGCCTTCGCGGTGCTCATGCGGTCCTCCTCGTTCGACTATAAACCGAGGGCGTCGAGGTCGTCCACGAGCTTGTCCAGGTCGTCCTTCGGGGCCGCGGGGCGGTCGGCCTGGCAAAGTGCCGCCAGTCCCACTGCCGCCCCCACTGCGGCCCGGCCGTCGTTCAGCAGTTCCCGATCGCGGCTCGGCCACGGCCGTGTTCACCGCGTCGCCGGCGTCTCCGCCGAACAGCCGGCTCAGGTCGATCTTCAGCCCGCCGACCACGCCCGTCTCGGCCCCCGCGATCGCCGCCGACTTGTACTCGGGGAAGATGATCGCCTGCTGGGGGCACACCCGGCTGCACGCCGGGCAGCCCTTCTTGCACTGGTCCTGGTTCTCCGTCACGATCCGTTCCAGGCTGTCCACCCCGTACACGCCGAACAGGCAGAAATCGAGGCACTCCAGGCAGTTCGTGCAGCGGCTGTAGTCGATCACCGGGTACCAGCGGCGGTTCGCCGGCGCCAGCAGTGCCTCGGGGGTAAACGCCGCGAACGCGGCCGAAACCTCGGCATCCGATTTCGACACCGCCAGCCCCAGTTGCAGGATCGCGGGGCTGTTGGCGGCCTTCTCCCGGGCCTTCGCGTCGCGGCGGTCGCGGCACTCGGCGGAGATGCGGCGTACCTCCTCGACGAACGGCTCGGCCCGGTTCGCGTCGCGCAGGTCGAGGGTGTAGATGTGCCGGTCCGGGATCGTCCCCGCGGCGCCCGATCGCCGCCGGCTTCTCGGTCGGGGTGTCGTCGGCCTCCTCGTCGTCCGGCGGCGGCTTCAGCTTCGACTCGCCGAAGTGGCCCTGGATTCCGTCGCGGTCGAGGAGCCAGAACGCGCGCGGGGGTACAGCCAGCTCAGCACGACGAGGTCGCCGCGGACGGCGCGCCGAGGAACAGCCGGCCGGTGTGGTCGGGCCCGAGGTCGTACAGGTTCGGCACGACCGACACTTCGAGCCCGGGTTCCATCAAGAGCGCGGCGACGACGCTCTCCTCGAGCGCGCGCTTGGCCGGAGCTTGCCCGGGGCCTGGGAGACGACGACGGTCAGACGGGTCATGCGGACGGCTCCGGCGGCCGGAGGGGGGCGGGCTCCCCACTAGTATAACGGACGCCGTCGCCCCGCACTCCCCTGGAGGGTTCCCGATGCTCCGTCCGCTCGCCGCCGCCGCCCTGGTCGCCGCCGTCGTCGCCACCGCCGGGGCGCAGGACCCGCCGGCGAAGGCCAAGGGCGGCCCGCTGATCGGCCACATGGTGTATTTCAAGCTGAAAGACGGGTCGGCGGCCGGGCGGCAGAAGCTGGTGGCCGCCTGCGACAAGTACCTGGCGGCGCACGACGGCGTGGTGTTCTACTCGGCCGGCCCGATCGCGGCGGAGTTCAAGCGGGACGTGAACGTGACGGACTGGGACGTGCAGCTGCACCTGGTGTTCGCCGACAAGGCCGCCCACGACCGCTACCAGGACCACCCCGACCACGTGAAGTTCATCGAGGAGAACAAGGCCGACTGGGCCGCGGTGCGCGTGTTCGACTCGGAGCTGAAGTCGGCCAAGGGCGGCAAGAAGGGGGCGAAGAAGGACGGGAAGTGATTCCGGCGCCGCTCGCGGCTTCGCGTCGCCCAGCCGCGAAGCCGCGAGCGGCGGAGTCGTGGCGACCAGCGACGGTGCCGGCGGGAGTGACCTTCCCGTCTGTGCCGAGCCTGCCGTCGGTCCGCGAAATCTCGGCGTTCTTGAAGGCGTTCTCCCGATTACGGACATTGCCACACATGATTAAGGTGGACGGCACGGGACCGCTCGGCGCCTCGTCAACGAGGTGCGGGTGATGCCGGTCGGTGAAACGCCGGGCTTGAGGCGAACCGGGGAAGGCTTGCCGGTCCGGCGGAGTCGGCGGGCGCGCGGGACGACGAACCCGCGTGCCGACTCCGGGTGTCGCGTCCGGCGCAAGGGTGTCCGGTGGCGCGTCGGGGAAGTGCGAAGCGGGATTCGGCACACGGTTTCCTTCAAGCGGCGAGGGCTTGAGCGGATCGTGTGAAACCCGGGTCGGAAAACGGGTTCCGGCGACCGCGCGATTCGCCCGCCGCGCGCCTTCGGGGCGACTCGCCCGTCGGACGCGTTCGAGAATAGGAACGTCACACGGGTGGCGGAAATCGGTGTCGAGTTCGTGGCGACTCCGACGATGAGAGGGGCGTAGAATGGGCCGCGGGTCACTGAACGGGTGAACCGTATCCCGGGCGGCGGAGCCGCTGAGGTAAGCCGCCCGTGTCGGACCGGGGGAGAACGGCCCCTGCCCGACACGCCGAACGCCGGCCGTGGCCCCCGCAACCGGGCCGCGGCCCCAGACGAGAGACCCATGCGAGACGCACCCCAGTGTAACTGGCGGCGGTGGCGGGTGGCACCGGTTGAGGGACCGGCCACCCCGTCGCCCGCCCCCCGGTTCGCCCGCCGGACGACCACCATGACCGCGACGTTGCCCGCCGACGGCATCCGCCACGACCTCGTCGCCCGCGTCCGGGCCGAGATCGCCGCCGGCACCTACGACACCGACGAGCGCTGGCTCGCCGCCGAAGAGGCTCTCTGCCGCCGCGTTGCGGCGGAATGACCAAGGCCCAATGACCCACCAATGACCAAGGACATTCCCGCAGGTCTTCCTTGGTCATTGGTGGGTCATTGGGCCTTGGTCATTCCGCGGTCCGGGCCGTTATAATGGGCCTGTGAGCTTCAGCGGTCCCGGAGGTCGAGTCGTGTCGCTGCAGTCGGTGTCGGTGTCGCAGAGCCCGGAGGCGCGGTTCCGCGAGTACCTCGCCAGCCGGCCGGAGCCGAAGCGGTTCACGACCCAGCACCGCGAACTGCTCGACCACATCTTCGCGCGGCACAAGCACTTCGACGCCAACGAACTCCTCGACGACCTGAAGGCCGCCGGCAGCGAGGTCAGCCGGGCGACCGTGTACCGCACCCTCACCCTGTTCGTGGACGCGGGCCTGCTGAAGCGGATCGAGGTCGGCAGCCGCACCGTGTTCGACCACGACTACGGCTACCCGGCGCACGACCACTTCGTGTGCGAGACGTGCGGCACGATGATCGAGTTCGCGCACCCGCGGCTGGACGAGGTGCTGAAGGAGGCCGCGGCCGCGAACCAGTTCCGCGCGACGGCGCACAGCCTGGTGATCCGCGGCACCTGCGCCGCCTGCGACCAGGCCCGCGCGGCACGCCGTCGACTCGTCATGTGAGCCGGAGTAAGAATTTAGACAGGATAACAGGATGAAGCAGGATGCCGAACCAAAGCAACGTCTTGGTTCGGCATCCTGCTTCATCCTGTTATCCTGTCTAAAAATGACTTCCTCATGAATCGTACCCCGGTCCTGTTCCTGAACGTCCTCGTCGTCGCCACCTGCGGGCTCGTCTACGAGCTCCTCGCGGGCACCCTCGCCAGCTACCTCCTCGGCGACTCCGTCACGCAGTTCTCGCTCGTCATCGGCATCTACCTGTCGGCGCTGGGCGTCGGCGCCTGGCTGAGCGGGTTCGTCGGCGACAACACCGCCCGCGTGTTCGTGGAAGTGGAGCTCGGCGTCGCGCTCATCGGCGGCGCCAGCGGACCACTGCTGTTCCTCGCCTACGGGCAGATCGGCGCCTTCCAGCTGTTCCTGTACGGC
The DNA here is from genome assembly GCA_046350095.1 of Gemmataceae bacterium. GTDB lineage: Bacteria > Planctomycetota > Planctomycetia > Gemmatales > Gemmataceae > Urbifossiella. The sequence goes on along the minus strand of JAXMBA010000002.1, from coordinate 1,001,807 downwards.
ACCGTGTTCCTCATCGGCGTGCTGGTCGGGCTCGAACTGCCGCTGCTGATGCGCATCGTGAAGGACGAGCTGGAGTTCAAGGAGTTGGTGGCGCGGGTGCTGGCGTTCGACTACCTCGGGGCACTGTTCGCGTCGGTACTGTTCCCCATCCTTCTGGTGCCGAAGTTGGGGCTCGTCCGCACGTCGCTCGTGTTCGGCATCCTGAACGCGGTTGTCGGCCTGTGGGCGACGTGGCTGCTACTGCCGCTGCTGCCGCGCGGCGTGTTCGGCCTCCGCGCCCGCGGGGTGCTCGTCATCGCGCTCTTATCGGTCGCGCTGGTGAAGGCCGACGCTCTGACGGCGTTCGCGGAGGCGTCGCTGTACACCGACGAGGTGGTGTACGCGAAGACGAGCCCGTACCAGCGCATCGTGGTGACGAACGGCCGCGCCGGGTTCAACCTGTACCTGAACGGCCACCTCCAGTTCGCGTCGGCCGACGAGTACCGCTACCACGAGGCGCTGGTGCATCCGGCGCTGACGCTGCACGGGGCCCCGACGCGCGTTCTCATCCTCGGCGGCGGCGACGGCCTGGCGCTGCGGGAAGTGCTGCGCTGGCCGAGTGTCACCGCGGTGACGCTCGTGGACCTCGACCCGGCGATGACCGGGCTGTCCCAGGCGTACCCGCCGCTCGCCCGTCTGAACGACAACGCCTTCGCCGACCCGCGGGTGACGGTGGTGAACCGCGACGCCTTCCTGTGGGTGGACGAGCGCGACGAGCCCTACGACGCGGCGGTGGTGGACTTCCCGGACCCGTCGAACTACTCGGTGGGGAAGCTGTACACGACGCTGTTCTACCGCAAGCTGACGGCCCGGCTGGCGCCCGGCGCGGGGGTGTCGGTGCAGTGTACGTCGCCGCTGTTCGCGCGGACGTCGTACTGGTGCGTGGTGCGGACGCTGGAGGCGGCGGGGTACGCGGTGCGGCCGTACCACGCGGCGGTGCCGTCGTTCGGGGTGTGGGGCTTCGCACTGTGCCGCCGCGAGCCGTTCCCGGTGCCGACGACGGCGCCGGCGGGGCTGAAGTTCCTGACGCCGGCGGTGCTGCCGGGGCTGTTCGAGCTGCCGCCGGACCTGGGGCCGCTGCCGGTGGAGGTGAACCGGCTCGACAACCAGGTGCTGGTGCGCTACCACGAGAGCGACTGGCGGACGTACGAGAAGTAACGGCTCGGGGCCTCGCCCTACGGCCCCGCCGCGAAGTCGAAGCGGTACGCCGCCGCGCCCGGCGCCTCGGCCACCCGCCCGCCGCGGCCCAGCCCCTCGGCGTATGCCGTAATCACCGCCTCCTCGTTCTGGTGCCGGTGGCTGAACACGAGCCACACCCGCGCGGTCCCTTTCAGCTCCGCCAGCTGCGTGCGGTACTCCAGGCGGTTCGCCCGTGCCTCGGTGCCGAGCGTCACGACGCCGGGGGGGAACGGCTCGTCGCGGGTGTCGTAGAGGAACGCCGGCACCGCGCCGTAGTAGACGTACACCTTGTCGCCCGGCCGCAGTTCGGCGCGCACGGCGTCGAGCACCGGCTTCAGCTGCTCCTCGCGCATCGGGTGCTTCACCCCCTGGTACGCCTCCAGGGCCGGGGCCGCGACCAGCACGCCGAGCAGCGCCGCCGCGGCGAACGCCTGCGTCGGCCGCAGCGCCGCCGCGACCGCGTGGGCGCCGCAGGCCACGCCGAGAATCATCAGCGGCACCAGGAACAGCAGCAGCCGGCCGGCGAACGGGTAGGCGTGCAGCCCGGACGCCAGCAGCGCCAACAACCCCGGCGCCGCCACCGCCACGGCCACCGGCCAGCGGTCGCGCGCCAGGTTCCACAGGCCGATGGCGAAGAACACCGCCGCCAGCCCGCCGGCGCGGACCTCGCTGCCGGCGAGCCCGCCGGGCATCGAGAACGGGCCGAAGTAGTGCTCGGCGAGCCACGCCAGGTCGCCGGCGGTCCGCGGCGGCAGCGGCAGGAAGTGGCCGGCCCAGTAGCCCATCAGGTAGTCGTTCCCGCGCAGGTGTCGGGTGAACAGCACGTAGCACGCCCCGAAGCTGACGAGCCACGCCGCGGACGTGACCGCCGCGGCGAGGAAGCGGCGCCGGTCATGCTTCACCGCGGCGTCGGCCATCAGCGCCACGCCGATGCCGCCGAGTACGAACGCGGCCGGGTGCGAGAACCACACCGCCGCGGCGCCGGCGGCCGCCAGCACGGCCCAGCGGCGCCCGCCGCCGTGGCCGGTGAGCAGCCCGGCGGCGGCGGCGAACAGGCCGACGGTCAGCGCCGCGTCGGTGGCGTACTGCTTGCACTCGGCCGAATAGCTGACCATCACCGGCGACAGCGCCAGCAGCGCGACTGCCAGGAGCGCCGCCGGCCGCGGCACGAGCCGCGGCGTCAGCCACGCGAACCCCGCCAGCGCCAGTAGCGACGCGACGAACGGCAGCAGCCGCAGCGCCCACTCGCCCGCGCCGAGTTGCGCGATGACGGCCTTCATCGCCAGCAGGAAGCCGACGGGGGCGCCCTGGTTCCAGCCGAGCGGCGTCAGCAGGCCGGCGGCGTCGCGCTCGACGAGGTTGAGCGCCAGCATCGACTCGTCGATCCACAGGTCGCGGCCGCCGCCGAGGGCCGCGGCGCGCAAGCCCACGCCGACGAGGAGCACGGCCGCGACGGCGAGGCGAGCCGGGGGTGTGAGCCCCCGGATTCCGCGGCGGGCGGGTGCGGGAACGGTGACGACGACCGGGGCGCGGACGGGGTCGAGGCGGTTGTGGACGGACGACGGGGCGGGTACGGCCTCGGTGGGTCGCATGTGCGGCGGCTCCGGGTGCGGCGGGCGGCCCGGGAGGGTAGCACCGCCGCGCGCCGCCGGTCAACCCCGCTACATGCCGCGCTTCAGGAACTCGCGCTCGATGAACGTGGTGTCCACCTGCCCGGCGATGAACTCGGGGCACTCGAAGATGCGGCGGTGGATCGGGAGCGTCGTGTGGATCCCCTCCACCACGAACTCCCGCAGCGCCCGCCGCATCACCGCGAACGCCTCCGCCCGCGTCGGCTGGTACACCAGCAGCTTCGCCACCATCGAGTCGTAGTTCGGCGGCACCCGGTAGCCGGTCACCACGTGCGTGTCGAGCCGGACGCCGGGGCCGCCCGGCGGCCGCCACGTCGTCACCACGCCGGGGCTCGGCTGGAAGTCCCTCTCCACGTTCTCGGCGTTCACCCGCACCTCGATCGCCGCGCCCCGGTGCACGATGTCCTTCTGCTCGAACGGCAGCTTCTCGCCGGCCGCCACGCGGATTTGCTCGCGGATCAGGTCCACGCCGGTGACGAGCTCCGTGACCGGGTGCTCGACCTGGATGCGGGCGTTCACCTCGATGAAGTAGAACTTGTGGTCGCGGTCCACGAGGAACTCGCAGGTGCCGGCCGAGTAGTACCCGGCCGCCTTCGCCAGCCGCACCGCCGACTCGCACATGGCGATGCGGACCTTGTCCGGCAGGTTCGGCGCCGGCGACTCCTCCACCAGCTTTTGGTGCCGGCGCTGCAGCGAGCAGTCGCGCTCGAAGAGGTGGACGACGTTGCCGTGCTTGTCGCCGAGCAGCTGCACTTCGACGTGCCGCGGGCGGTCGAGGTACTTCTCCAGGAAGACCCTGCCGTCCTTGAACGCCGCCTCGGCCTCGGTGCGGGCGGCTGACAGCCCCTTGACGAGGCCGTCGTCGTCCCAGGCCTGCCGCATCCCCTTGCCGCCGCCGCCGGCCGACGCCTTGATGAGCACCGGGTAGCCGACCTCGTGCGCGAACTCCAGCGCCTCCTTCTCCGACTCGACGAGCCCGTCGCTGCCGGGCACGGTGGGCACCTTCGCGGCCTTGGCCACTTCCTTCGAGCGGGCCTTGTCGCCGAGCTTGTTCATGGCCTCGGCGGACGGGCCGATGAACTCGAACCCGTTCTCCCGGCACATCTGCGCGAACCGGCTGTTCTCGCTGAGGAAGCCGAACCCGGGGTGGATGGCGTCGGCGTCCACGCCCTCGGCCGCGGCGATGATCCGCGGCATCTTCAGGTAGCTCTCGGTGGCGATCGCGGGGCCGATGCACACCGCCTGGTCGGCGAGCTTCAGGTAGGGGGCGTCCTTGTCGGCCTCGGAGTAGACGACGGCGACCTCGACCCCGAGGTCGCGGCAGGCGCGGATCACGCGGAGGGCGATCTCACCCCGGTTGGCGACGAGCACTTTGCGGAACATGCCGACCCCGAGGGCAGTGGACAGTGGGCAGTGGACAGTGGACAGCCGAGACAGGGGCGAGGCGGGTTCCGAACTGTCCACTGCCCACTGTCCACCGGCCACTACGACGGGTCCACCCGGAACAGGACGGTGTTGAAGTCGACGAAGTCCTCGTTCTTGGCGACGACCTCGGTGATCGTGCCGCTGACGCCGGCCTTGATCTCGTTGTTCACCTTCATGGCCATGACGATGCACACGGTCGTGTCCGGCGACACCTTGCTGCCGACCTTCACGAACTCCGGCTTGTCCGGCGCCGGCCGGGTGTAGAAGGTGCCGATCAGCTCCGACTTGATCTCCAGCCCCTTCCTGGCGGCGGGGGCGGCGGGGGCGGCGTGCGGGGGCGGGCTCGCGGCGGCGTGAGCCGTCGGCGCGGGGGCCGGCGCCGGGGCGGCGTGAACCGGCGCCGCGACCACCACCGGCGCGTCGCCGCCCTTGCGGAGGCGGATGCGCTGGTCGGCTTCCTTCAGGTCGATCTCGCTGAGCTCGTGTTCCGACATCAACTTGAGCAGGTATTCGACGGTCTTCACGTCGAACGGCCGGGGGGCGTCCCGTTTGTCGTCGGCCACGTCGGACCCTCGTCAGGCGACCCCCCCAGAGGGCCGGGGGGTGAGGAGGAGTGTTTTAGGTGCGGGGGTGCAGAGGTGAAGGGGCCGGGTCGTAGAACGAGCGTGGCCCGCGATTTGCCATCCCCCGCCGACCATGACCCTCGCCCCGCCCGACCTCGCCGTTGTCGCCGCCTACCTCGTCGGCATGACGCTCTTCGGCGTCTGGTTCACGAAGGCGCAGAAAGACCTCCGCACCTACTTCGTCGGCGACCGCGACGTGGGTTGGGTGCTCGTGCTGGTGTCGATCGTGGCGACGGAGACGAGCGCCGTCACGTTCCTGAGCGTGCCCGGCCTGGCGTTCCGGCCGGACGGCGGCGACCTGACGTTCCTGCAGCTGGCGTTCGGCTACGTCGTCGGCCGGGCGGTCGTGGCGTGGCTGCTGCTGCCGCAGTACATGAGCGGCGACCTGTTCAGCGCCTACGAGGTGCTGCGGCGCCGCTTCGGCCCCGGCGTGCAGCGCGTCGCCAGCGGCCTGTTCCTCGTCACCCGCACCGTCGCCGACGGCCTGCGGCTGTACCTCACGGCGTTGCTGCTGCAATACGTGGACCTGGGTCAGTTCCTCGGCGTGCCGTGGGGTGTGGGTCCGGCGATCGTGACCGTGGGGGTAGTGACGGTGGTGTACACGTACCTCGGCGGCATGAAGGCGGTGATCTGGACCGACCTGATTCAGTTCGTCGTGAAGGTGGCAGGGGCGGCGCTGGCCGGCGTCTTCGTGCTGAAGCTGCTCCCGGGCGGGTGGGACGAGTTCGTCAGCGCCGGCACCGCGGCGGGCAAGTTCAAGCTGATCGAACCGGCGTTCGACCGCACGGTGGCGTTCAACATCTGGGCCGGCGTGATCGGCGGGGCCGTGTTCTCGATGGCCAGCCACGGCGCCGACCAGCTGATGGTGCAGCGCTACCTCTGCGCCCGCTCGCTCGGCCAGGCCCGGCTGGCGCTGGTCCTCAGCGGCGTGACGGTGCTCGTGCAGTTCCTGCTGTTCCTGCTGGTCGGCGTCGGCCTGTTCGTGTTGATGAAGGCCGGCCTGTTCCCCGAAGCCCAGGGGCGGCGGCCGGACGAGGTGTTCGGGCTGTTCATCGTGACGCGGCTGCCGACGGGCGTGGCGGGGGTGCTGGTGGCGGCGGTGTTGGCGGCGGCGATGAGCACGCTGTCGTCGTCGCTGAACAGTTCGGCGAACGCGGTGGTCACGGACTTCGTGCGCCCGCTGCGGCCAAACCGCACGGAAGGCGAGTACGTGCTGCTGTCGCGGCTGCTGACGGCGGTGTGGGGCGCGGCGCAGATGGCGGTGGCGTTCCTGGCGTACCAACTGAACGAGGACAAGAGCGTCGTCGAGCGCGTGCTGGCGGTGGCAGGGTTCACCACGGGGCTGCTGCTGGGGCTGTTCCTGCTGGGGAGCCTGAAGCGGCCGCCGCGGTCGGGTGCGGCGCTGGTGGGGATGCTGTGCGGCTTCGCGGCGGTGCTGGCGGCGTGGCTGCCGTCGGTGTTCGGAACGCCGGTACTGGCGTGGCCGTGGTTCGCGCCGCTCGGCGCGGGGACGACGGTGGTGGTGGCGCTGGCCTTGGGAGGGATGAGGGATGAGGGATGAGGGATGAAGTCCGGCAGGAAGTTGACCTTCTTCATCCCTCATCCCTCATCCCTCATCCCTCCCAAGGCCGGCACGTCGGTTGCTTGACGTGGCGGTATTCGGACCAACACGCTACCATGCCGGGAACCGACGCCCCCGGTTGCTCTCCGCCTATGGACCACCTCCAGACCGAAGCCCGCAACCCCGCCTCCGCCGGGCTCGACGAGCTGTCGGCCTACCAGTTCGTCCGCCTCATGGCCGTCGAGGACGCGAAGGTCGCCGCGGCCGTCGAGTCGCAGGCCGCCGCCATCGCGCGCGCCGTCGAGGTCGTGTCGGAACGCATGAAGGCCGGCGGGCGTTTGGTTTACGTCGGCGCCGGCACGTCGGGCCGGCTCGGCGTGCTGGACGCCAGCGAGTGCCCGCCCACGTTCAACGCCCCGCCGGGTCTCGTGGTCGGCGTCATCGCCGGCGGCCCGACCGCCCTCACCCGCGCCGTCGAGGGTGCGGAAGATCACCCCGAAACCGCCGCGACGGACCTCGCCGCGGTGCAGCTCTCGGCCGCGGACGTGCTCGTCGGCATCGCTACGAGCGGCCGCACGCCGTACGTGCTCGGCGCGGTCGAGTACGCGAGGCAACTCGGGGCGTTCACCGTCGGCCTGTCGTGCAATCCGGACTCGGAGCTGATCCCGAAGGTGGACCTCGCCATCACGCCGGTGGTGGGGCCGGAGGTGCTCAGCGGCAGCACGCGGCTGAAGGCCGGCACGGCGACGAAGCTGGTGCTGAACATGCTCAGCACCGGGGCGATGGTGCGGCTCGGCAAGACGTTCGGCAACCTGATGGTGGACCTGCGCGCGACCAACGCCAAGCTCCGCTACCGCACCAACCGCATCGTCCGCGAGGCCACCGGGCTGGATCACGATGCTGCGGACGCGCTGCTGGCGCGCTGCAACGGCGAGCTCAAGACGGCGCTGGTGGCGCAGCTCGCGGGCCTGGAACCGGACGGCGCCCGCGCCCGCCTGACTGCCGCCGGGGGCCGGGTGCGCGCGGCCGTCGGCGCGAATGGCACGAACGGCTACCACGCGAACGGGCACGAGGAGCTGGTCCTCGGCTTCGACGGCGGCGGCACCCGCACCGTGGCCCTGCTGGCGAGCCGTACCGGCAGTGGCTGGAAGCTCCTGGGCCGCGGCGAAGCCGGCCCGAGCAACCGGCAGGCGGTCGGCACCCCCGCGGCGCTCGCGGCCCTCGATGCGGCTGCGGACGCGGCCTTCGCCTCGGCCGGCCGGTCGCGGAAGGCCGTCCGCGCCGCGGTGCTTGGCCTCGCCGGCGCCGGCCGCGCCGAGGACCGCGAGGTCATCCGCGACTGGGCCGCGAAGGTGCATTTGGCGCCGTCGGTGGACGTGATCGAGGACGCGGCGCTGCTGCTCGCCGCCGGCACGCCGGACGGCTGGGGCGTCGCCGTGGTGGCGGGCACGGGCTCGATGGCCTACGCCCGCGCCGCCGACGGCCGCACCGCCCGCGCCGGCGGCTGGGGCTACCTCCTCGGCGACGAGGGGAGCGGCTACGCCATCGCGCTGGCCGGTCTCCGCGCCGCCGCCCGCGCCGCCGACGGCCGCGGGCCTGGCACCGTGCTGATCGACAAGCTGCTCTCGGCGTTCGGGCTGACGCGGCCGGAGGAGCTGGTCGGCGTGGTGTACCGCGGCTGCGACCGCCCGGCGCTCGCGGCCCTGGCACCGCTCGTGCTCGACGCCGCGGAACGCTGCCCCGTCGCCGCGGAAATCGCGAGCGCGGCGGCGGCGGAACTCGCGTCCGCGGCGGTGGCGGCGGCGCGGCAACTGGGCTACGGTGCGGGGTTCCCCGTGGCGCTGGCCGGCGGGCTGTTCGAGTCGCGAATCGACTACCGGGAGCGCTTCCTCGCGGCGCTCGCCGCCGGCGGCGTGACGCCGGAACCGGTCGCCGTGGTGCGCGAACCCGCGGAAGGCGCCGTTCGGCTCGCGCTGGCTTCTCGCGTGACCGTGTAAAAAGCCGCGTCGCTTGCTTCCAACCCCGGGTCCTCCATGTCCCGCCTAACGGCCTTGTTCGCCGCGGTCGTCGTCGCGCTCCCGGCCGCGGCACAGTCCGAGCCGCCGCCATTGAAGCGCGAGTTCCGCGGCGTCTGGGTCGCCACCGTCGGCAACATCGACTGGCCGACCAAACCCGGCCTCCCCGCCGTGCAGCAGAAGGCCGAGCTGATTGCGATTCTCGACAAGGCTGCCGAGCTGAAGCTGAACGCGGTGATCTTCCAGGTCCGGCCGATGGCCGACAGCCTGTACCGCTCGGAGCTGGAACCGTGGTCGGAGTACTTGACCGGGCAACTCGGCACCGACCCCGGTTACGACCCGCTCGCGCTCGCCGTGCACGAGGCACACGCCCGCGGGCTCGAACTCCACGCCTGGTTCAACCCGTACCGGGCGCGTCACCCGTCCGCCAAATCCGTCGCCCCGCCGACACACGTGACGAAGGCCCGACCCGACCTCGCCCCCGCCTACGGCAAGCACCACTGGATGAACCCGACGAACCCCGAGGTGCAGCAGCGCTCGCTCGACGTGATCCTCGACGCGGTGAAGCGGTACGACGTCGATGGCGTCCACATCGACGACTACTTCTACCCGTACAAGGAGAAGGACGCTGCGGGGAAGGTCATCCCCTTCCCCGACGACGACACCTGGGTCGCGTACCAGAAGGCGAACGGCAAGCTGGCCCGCGACGACTGGCGGCGCGACGCGGTGAACACCTTCGTGAGCCGCATGTACGAGGGCGTCAAGAAGGCGAAGCCGACGGTACAGGTGGGCATCAGCCCGTTCGGCATCTGGCGGCCCGGCCACCCCGCCGGCATCGCCGGGCTCGACCAGTATTCGGAGCTGTACGCCGACGCCAAGCTGTGGCTCAACGAGGGCTGGGTGGACTACTGGACGCCGCAGCTGTACTGGCCGATCGCTCAAGAGAAGCAGAGCTTCCCGAAGCTGCTGACGTGGTGGGCCGGTGAGAATACGAAGCGGCGGCACCTGTGGCCGGGGCTGTACACCAGCCGCGTGACGGGCGCAGACAAGGGCTGGCCGGCGACGGAGGTCGCGGAGCAGATCGCGCTGACGCGGAAGACCGGCGCGAACGGCGCCGTCCACTTCAGCATGAAGGCGCTGATGAAGAACACCGGCGGCGTCGCGGACGAGTTGAAGCGCGTGTACGCCGAGCCGGCGCTGGTGCCCGAGACGCCGTGGGCCGCGCCGAAGGAGCCGCTGGCAGCGCCGCGGGTGGTCGTGGCGGGGGGGAACATGACGGTGACGTCCGACCCGCCGGCGCGGTTCGTGGTCGTGCGGCAGGAGACGGCCGGCGGCTGGACGACGACGGTGACGGCCGGCGGCCCGGGCGCCACGCTGCCGCGACGGGTGGGGCGGGTGCTCGTCAGCGTCCAGGACCACACCGGGCGGCTGAGCCCGGCGGTCGAGGCGCCGCGGCGGTAGGGCGGGGTTACTTCGCCTTCGGCGCGGCGCGGAACTCGTCCGCCGTCATCGTCCGCACCGTGCCGTCCTGGAGCAGGACGCTCCCGCCCTCGGTCTCGGCCTTCTTCTCGTACGCCAGCACGCCGCCGGCCGCCTGCCCGGCGGCGACGGCGCCCTCCTCGGCGGGCTTCACGCCCCACACGGCGGTCACGTCGCCGGCCTTCAGCGCCCGCACCCCGACCGGGAACGTCGCCTCGTACGCGGCCAGTTCGGCGGCGGTGGGGGCGGCCTTCTTCCCCTTCGCGGCGTGGGCGGCGGCGATGCCGCCGACCTCGCGGAGTTCGTCGGCGCGGGTCGGGTTGCCGTCGCCCGCGGGTCGGTTGTCGGACGTGCAGCCGGCGAGGCCGACGGCGAGCGCGACGAGCCAGGGGGCAACGCGGGGTCGAGTCACGGGAGGCTCCGGGTGCGGGGGGAAACGGCCGACCCCGCCGCCGGGATGCCGGCGGCGGGGTCGGGCGGGTGGCGGGAGCGGGACGGGGGTCAGTTCTCCGAGAGCGGCTCGCCGCCGGCCCGGGTGCCCATCGCCCGCCACGTCTGGATCGGGATCGAGTCGCGGACGAACCGGACGCTCCCGTCGCCGAGGCAGGCGTTCACCCCGCCGGTGTGGTAGCTGCTGGCGGCGATGTGCATCGACGTGAACGCCGCGTTCCCGCAGCTGTAGTGCTGGGTGCCGCCCGAGACGAGCCGGTTCCAGTTCACCGGGAGCGTGTGGGTGAACACGAAGTTCGACGGCAGGTTCCGGTAGTACTGGTGCCCGACGTACTTGATCGAGCTGCTCCAGTTGCTCCCGTCGGCGCACATCGAGATGGTCGTGCCGTCAGTCTCGTTGTACCCAGTGTTCCCGCTGTTGATGATGACCGTGATGTTGTCCCGGAGGCCCGACCCGGTGGTCGAGTTGGTGTCGCGCGACCGCATCACCTCGGCGAACATCACCGTGTTGCTCGACCCGTCGGCGATCGACAGCACCGTGAACCCGCGCATGGTCTGGCCGTTGGCCGGGTACGGGACCGAGAAGATGCCGTCGAGGGTGCCGCTGCCGCCGCGGTAGTTGGCGTACGCGCCGAGCGAGCCGAAGTAGTTCTGCCGCCCGGCCCCGTTGTACGTCTGGGCCGACGGGTCCGACGGGCACAGGAACACCGGCACGTCGCCCGTGCGGGCGGCGGCGTTCGCCCCGGCCTTGGCCGGGATCGACGCGTCGATCGGCGCGTCGCTGTTCACGTTGTAGTTCATGTCGAACTGGTTGTACTTGCTCGCCTGCTCGAAGTACGGCAGCAGCAGCGCCTGGAGCGGCGCCCCGCTCGACCGCGTGTTGCCGGCGATCACCGTCGTGTGCTGGCTCGGCGGCAGCGTGCCGTTGGTGCTCTCGTAGTTGTGCGCGGCCAGCCCGAACTGCTTCAGGTTGTTCTGGCACTTCGCCCGGGCGGCGGCCTCGCGGACCTTCTGCACCGCGGGGAGGAGCAGCCCGATCAGGATGGCGATGATGGCGATCACCACCAGCAGCTCGATCAGCGTGAACGCGGACCGGGCGGCGGCAAGACGGCGCGACACGGGGCACCTCGCCGGAATGAGGAAGGACGAGAACGCGTGCGGAGGTGCCAACGCACAACGCGTACCAAAGTGAAAGAACTCTGAGAGGCACTGCGGCGCACGGGCGGCATCGCCGCGAGCGGCTTCCGGGCAGTGTCAACGAGATGTCACTGCTTCGACACGGGTGTCACGGCGGCGTCGGCGGTTCGACACCGATCCCGAGTTTCCGCATCCGCGAGATGAGTGTCGTCCGCTTCATGCCGAGCCGCGCCGCCGCGCCCTTCGGCCCGCCGACCACGCCGCCGCACGCCGCCAGCGTCCGTTCGATCAACGCCCGCTCGGCCTCGCGCAGCGTCGGCGGCCGAACCGGTAGCGGGGTCGCGGTCGCCTCCGAAGGCGGCGCCGTCAGCTCGGCGAGCGGAATCCGCAGCTCGGGCCCGACCGACAGGATGACCGCGCGCTCGATCAGGTGTTGCAGCTCGCGCACGTTCCCCGGCCACGGGTACGCCTGCAGCGCCGCCAGCGTGGCGTCGGGAACAGACTCGTAGCTGCGGCCAAGGCGCCGGGCGAACACCCCCACGAAGTGCCGCACCAACTCCGCGACGTCGCCGGGCCGGTCGCGCAGCGGCGGCAGGAGAACGGGGAACACGTGCAGCCGGTAGAACAGGTCGGCGCGGAACTTCCCCTCGCCGACCAGCTTCGACAGGTTGCGGTGCGTCGCCGCCACGAGCCGCACGTCCACGCGGATCGTCTTGCCGCTCCCGAGCCGCTCGAACTCGCGCTCCTGCAGCACCCGGAGCAGCTTCGGCTGCAACTCCGGCGGGATGTCGCCCACCTCGTCGAGGAAGAGCGTGCCGCCGTCGGCCAGCTCGAACCGCCCGACGCGCCGCTCGACGGCCCCGGTGAAGGCCCCCTTCTCGTGCCCGAACAGCTCGCTCTCCAGCAGCCCGGTGGGGATGGCGGCGCAGTTCACCTTCACGAACGTGCGGTCGCGGCGGCCGCTGTGCCGGTGCACGGCGCGGGCGATGAGCTCCTTGCCGGTGCCCGTCTCGCCGGTGACGAGCACCGTGGAATCGGTCGGGGCGACGACCTCCACCTGTTCCAACACGTGCTTCATCGCCGCGCCGCCGCCGACGATCTCGTCGGTGCGGCGCTCGGTGCGAATCTCCTCCTCCAGGTAGCGCTTCTCGGCCGCGAGGCGGGCGTTGGCGCGCTGCAACTCCTGCCGCGTGAGCGCGCCTTCCACCGCGAGCGCGACGAGCCGGCCGACCTGGCCCGCGAACTCCACGTCGCCCGGGGCGGCGGCGACGGGCTCGAAGCTGGCGAAGCCCATCGCCCCGAGGCGGCGGCGCGGCGTGGTGAGCGGCACGAAGCACGCGGCCCGCACGCCCTGCCGGGCGAACGCGGCGCGGAGCACGGGGAACCGGCCGTCTGGCGTGGCCACGTCGAGCCAGAGCGGTTCTTGCGAGTCCCACACGACGGCGGTGGGCGACTCGCCGGCGGGGAGTTCGGTGGGCGTGTCGGCCGCGGCGGGGGGCGGGGAGCCGCCGACCGGTTCGAGGAACTGCAGGCGGCCGGCGCGGGTGTCGGGGTCGGCGAGGGCGAAGCTGACGTAGCCGCGCGGCAGGTGCCCGCCGAGGGCGGCGGCGAGGTCGCGGAGGAGGTGGAGCAGGTCGGCGTGGGCGGCGACCGCCTGGGCGACGGCGAGCAGCGCCGCGGGCCGCTGGTCGGCCGGCGACCGGACGAGACCGGCGGGGCGGGGCATGGGGCTTCCCGATGCGGGGCGGCGGTTCGTGGGATTGTACGGCCCCGCCCCGCGGAAGCGGTTCACCCCGCCCCCCCGGATGTGCCGATGATACCGGACGTACCGAATCGCCGCGGGGCGCCCAGACGGCCGGAACCGGACATGCCACGCTTCGCAGTCCTGATCGTCGTTCTTTCGACAGCCGGGTGTGGGACCGTGCGCGACCGGCTCGGCCCGCCCACCCCCACCCGGGCCGGGCTCAACGCCCGCGACGTGATCGACCCCCCCGCCCAGGCCGAGGCCGACGCCGCCCTCCAGTCCGGCGACCTGACCCGCGTGGCCGGGGAGGTGCGGACGCGGCTCGCCGCGACGGCCGACCCCGGCCGGCCGCCGCGGCACGTCCTCTGCCTGTCCGGCGGCGGGTCGTTCGGGGCGTACTCCGCCGGGGTTCTGTGCGGGTGGACCGACGCCGGCACGCGGCCCGAGTTCGACGTGGTGACCGGGATCAGCACCGGCTCGCTGATCGCCCCGCTCGCCTTCCTCGGCCCGAAGTACGACCCCGACGTGCGGCGGTTCTACACCGACATCCGCACCCGCGACATCTACGTCAAGCGGGTCGTCCTCGGGCTGGTGAGCGAGTCGATGGCGGACACCCGCCCGCTCGCCCGGAAGCTCGACGAGGTGATCACGCCGGGCCTCGTCGCCGAGATCGCCGAGGAACACCGGAAGGGGCGGCGGCTGTACGTCGGCACCACCGAGCTCGAAGGGAAACGGTTCGTGGTGTGGGACATCGGCGCGATCGCGTGCCGTGCCGACCCCGGGGCCACCGACCTCATCAAGCGCATCCTCCTCGGGTCGTCGGCCATCCCGGGGTTCTTCCCGCCGAGCAAGATCGCGGTGACGGTGGACGGCCGGTCGTTCGTCGAGAAGCACGGCGACGGCGGGGTGTCGCAGGCCATCTTCTTCCGCCCGCCGCCCCCGGACGCCGGCCCGGCCGCGGCCGCGCCGCTGGCCGGCACGACCGTGTGGTGCGTGGTGGCCGGGAAACTGTACGCCGACCCGGACCCGATCAAGCCGCGGGCGCTGGCGATCGCCGGGAGCAGCGTCGGGGCCGTCCTCTACGCCCAGACCCGCGGCGACCTCCAGCGCATCTTCACCCTCTGCACCCTCACCGGAATGGACTACCGGCTGACCGCCATCCCGGACGACTTCGACGCCCCGAAGTCGTCGGCCGAGTTCGAGCAGGGGCCGATGACGCGAATGTTCGACGAGGGCTACCGGCTGGCGCGGGCCGGCGAGGCGTGGCGGCTCGCCCCGCCGGGGCTCGGCCCGCGGGAGTCGCCGCTCACCCGGTCCGGCACCGCCCTGACGGCCCTGCCGCCGCCCGGCGGGTCGGTGCAGACGGTGCCGGGGCCGCCCGGCTTGCTCGCCCCCGGCCCGCTCCCGATCCCCGCCCCGCCCGGCGTGCTGATGAAGTGACGCTCCGCCCCCGACCGGGGCTGCCGGTCGGGGTTGCGTCGGCGGCCGGATTCTGGCCAATATCCCCCACCTTCCCAGTCTCACGGGGGATATTCGCATGCTCCGCTCCGCGCTCGCCGTCGGTTCGCTCCTGCTCGCCGGCGCCGTCCCCGGCCACAGCCGCCAGCCGGCCGCCCCCGACAACCTCGACGGCACCTGGGAACTGGTGAGCGTGATCGAGGGCGGCAAGCTGATGTCGGTCGACACGGTGAAGCAGACCAGCATCAAGGACGCCCGGGTGACAATCCGCGGCAACGTGATGCAGTTCACGAGCCCGAACGGGGCGTCCCGAGTGGTGGCGTTCGTGACCGACCCGAAGGCCAGCCCGCGGACGATCGACCTGGCCGGGACGACGGCGGTCGGCGGGAAGGGCATCTACCAGCGCGACGGCGACAACCTGCTGATCTGCGTGCCCGGTGCGGACACCGACCCCCGGCCGACCACGTTCGCGTCCCCGGCCGGCCGCGGCGACGTGCTGATGACGTTTCGTAAGGGTGCCGCCCCGGCCGCAGTGCCCGTCCTCGGACCGCCGCAGCCGGCGCCGCCGGCCCCGCCCGGACGACCGACGCGGACACCCGCGCCGCCCTCGTCGGCACCTGGGGCCACCAGACAGACGACCGCGTCGTCCGCCTGACGCTCAACGCCGACGGGTCGTTCTCCACCCTCCTGAACTGGAAGAAGGGCTTCAAGAAGATCTTCGATAGCGAGGAGCGGACGAGCGGGACGTGGCACGTCCGCGACGGGGTCGTGGTGCTGACCACCACGGCCGCCCCGGAGCGGGCGCAGGTCGGGCAGGTGATGTCGTACCGGGTGGTGTCGGTGTCCGCCGGCGAGGTCATCTACGTGAACAACCAGACCGGCGAGCGGCGGATCGAGTGGAAGCTCCGCTGACCGGGCGGCGCGGCCCGGCCGGTCAGTTCGCCTGGATGGTGATGACCGGCAGGTTCTCCCGCGTCCCGGTGTCCGCCAGCGCCAGCAGGACCTGCAGGTAGGCCAGCGTCCGCTTGGACTGGAAGTCGGCCTTCTCGACCCAAAACCAGTGCCCCTCGTAGCACACCGCCACGAACGGGTCGCACGGCCGCGCCCGGCCGCTCCGGGCGTGGAACCGCGGGGTGCCGTCGCCGCCCGGGTCGTCGCCGATCGCGGGGGCGATCCCCGACACCTGGTGCTCGACCGGCACGTCCACGAACGTGCTCAGCTCCGTGAGGATGCGGATGACCGACCGCGACAGGATGGCGACCTCGTTGGGCCGCTCCGCCGTCGCGCCGAACGTCACCCGGAATTCCTTCCGCGCCGGGTCCAGCCGCAGCGACCGGCGGACCTCGGCCAGCTCGGCGGCGAGCCCGGGGTCGATGTTGTCGTCCCGGAAGAAGAAACTGACCGCGTCCTTCTTGTCCTTGTCGTGCTCGACCCGAATCCCGGCGTGCCCCGACAGCTGCGCCTTCCGGAGCACCCGGGTGATGTTGGTGAACTCCGGGTCCGCCGGCCGGAGCTGGCCGCCGCTGGCAGACCGGTTCCGCACCCCGTTGATCGACTCCACCGTCAGGTCGAACACCAGATCCGCCGGGTAGCCGGACTGGAGCAGGAACAGGACCGACCCCGGGTTGATCGGGGACGTGATGTTCCGGATGAACTGCGAGCCGGTCTGGGGCTGGTAGGAAATCGTCGGGCGGTCCTGGTAGGCGCCCTGGAAGATCAGCCCGGCCCCGAGCTGCTGGGCGAACGTGGCCACCGGGTTGGTGGGCGGGCTGATCGCACCGGTGGCGGTGGCCTGCCCTTGAAGGGTGTACCCGCTCGTGATCTGCGGTACTTCCAGGAAAAACGGGGTGTCGGCGTACCGGAGCTTGACCACGTTCAGGAGCGCCTGCTCCTTCCACGACTCGGCGACCGCCTCGTTGTACGCCGCCCGGTCCGCCACCACGGTCCGCGGGCCGATGTGCTTGCACCCGGCGCCCGCGGCCACGAGGGCGGCCGCGAGCAGGACCGGGCTCACTGCACGCGGTGGCATGGCGGGCCGGGTGGGGGGTGGCTCGGGTCGAGACGGTTGAAATGATAGATCGGCATGTGCCGGTCACGCCGATGAGGGAAAACGGGCTGCCCGCGCGGCCGCCCCCCGGTTTCTGCCGCCGCGGCGACCTCCCGGGCGTCCCACCGACCCCCCTGCGGTGGGGGAAGATGGTGGTAGCGGCGTGACCGACCGGCCGTCGTTTCGCCCCGGGCGAGGGTCGCGATGGGCACGCTTTCCGACTGGATCGGCCTGGCCGTAATCGTCCCGACGGCCGCGGCGGTCACCCTGTGGACGGCGGGAGCGGTCTACTACGACGCGTGCGGCGGCGGCCGCTGGGCGCGGTGGGTCGCCGCCGGGTGGGTCGCCGCCGTCGCCGTCGCGTTCGCGCTGTGGCAGCCGACGTGGCAGCCGTTCGCCGCCCTCCTCGGGGCAACGGCCGCGTTCCTCGTCTGGTGGTTCGGGCAGCGCCCGAGCCACGACCGCGACTGGGAGCCGGCCGTGGCCGTCCTCCCGCGGGCGGTCGTCGCGGGGGACACGGTCACGGTCGAAAACGTCCGCGACTTCGAGTACCGGTCGGCGGCCGACTTCGACGCCCGGTACGAGACCCGCACCTACCGCCTGGCCAACCTGCGCGGGGCGGACATCGTCTTCTTCAACTGGGGTCCGGCGCTCATGAGCCACCCGGTCCTGGTGTTCGACTGCGGGCCGGACGGCCGGCTGTGCTTCTCGATCGAGGTGCGGTATCGGAGGGGGCAGGCGTACTCGGTCGTTCGCAGCCTGTACCGGCAGCAGGAGATGATCGTGGTGGCCGCCGACGAGCGGGACGTGATCCTGCGGCGGACGAAGGCCGACCCGCCGCAGGAGGCCCACCTGTACCGGCTGGCGGCGACCCCGGCGGAGGCGCGGGCCGCGTTCCTCGACTACGCCGAGATGATCAACCGGATCCACGCCCGGCCGTGCTGGTACAACGGGCTCTGCGCGAACTGCACCACCACCTACTACCGGCTGCCGAACAGCCGGTGCCGGCTCGACTGGCGGGTGATCGCCAACGGCCGACTCGACCAGGCCCTGTACGAGGACGGCCAGCTCGACCGGAGCCTGCCGTTCGCCGACACCCGCCGCGCCGCGTACCTGACCGACATCGCCAACGCCGCCCCTGCAGCCGGGTTCGGGGACCACATCCGCCGGGAACTGGAGCGCCGCCGTCATGGACACTGAGATCCTCGCCCTGGTGAAGGTCCACGAGTACTTCCGCGGGGCTTCCGAGGACGCGCTGGCCGACGTTCTCGCCGCGGCCCGGGTCCGGTCGTACGCGGCCGGCGACGTGGTCCACCAGCCGGACGACCCGGTCGTCGTCGTCGGGTTCATCCTCCGGGGCCGACTCAAGGCGGTGAAGGTGGACGCCGCCGGCCGGGAGACGCCCTTCCGGGTGTACAACCGCGGCGAGCAGTACGGGATGATGCTCGGGGCGCTCGCCGAGCCGGTCCCCGTGCGGGTGTTCGCGCTCGAGCCGGCCACCCTCTTGGAGGTGGACTACGAGGCCGCGATGGACCTCACCCTCCGGCACCCGGACCTGCGCCGGCTGTGGCTGAAGACCTACGCCGGGGCCCTGCGAAGCCAGTTCTTCGGGACGGCCCGCCCGAAGGCCCCGATGATGCTCGGCCTCGTCCACGACACGCCGGCGACCGCGGCGGCCGCCCGCCGGCTGGTGGACCGCCTCCGCGAGACCGGCGAGACGCTCGGGGTGTTCAGCGACTCGGACGAGTGGCGGGGGGTGCCGGGGATCCGGTTCCGGTCGACGGTCGAGGACGGTCGGCCGCTGGAGCCGGAAGAGGTCCGCCGGCAGGCGGTCGAGTGGAAGGACGCCGACCGGATCGTGTTCGACGTCCGGCTGGACCGGACACCGGAGGGCGGGAGGCGGCTGTTCGAGCTGGCGGACCGGGTGGTGTACTTCGTACCGGCGGCCGCCGGCGCGGCGGCGGTCGCCCGCCTGCGGGCGCTCGAGGTGCCGGGCCGCGGCTGGCGGGACAAGGTGAGCGTCGCGTGGCTGCTGGACGGCGCCCCGCCCGTGGCCCCGGTTGTGCCCGGGCTCGCCGAGGTGGCGCGGCGCACCTTCACCCTCGTCGGCCCGGACCTCCCGCTCCCCTGGGGGCGGGCCGCGGCCGGCGGGCTGGAGCGGCTGGTCCACGACCTCCGCGGGGTCCGCATCGGGGTGGCCCTCGGCGGCGGGGCGGCCCGCGGCATGACCCACCTCGGGGTGCTCAAGGCGCTGGAGCAGAGCGGCATCGTGGTGGACATGATCGCCGGCACCAGCGCCGGGGCGATGACCGGCATCATGTACGCCTGCGGGCTCGACCCGGACTACACCGCCGCCCGGTTCGCCGCCGACCTGCGGCCGTCGTGGCTGTTCCGCCGGCTCCCCGCCGGCGACCAGTGGTACCTCCTCTACAAGTACCGCCGCGGCCACTTCGACCCGATGCTCCGCCCCTACCTCCACGACTGGAGGCTGGAGCAGCTGGCCGTGCCGTGCCTGTCGGTGACGGTAGACCTGGTGGGCGGGAACTCGGTCGTCCGCGACCACGGCGACGCCGTCCACGCCATCCTGGAGAGCATCAACCTGCCGGTCCTGTCGGTCCCGATCGTCCGCAACGGCCAGGCCCTGATCGACGGCGGGCTCGTCAACAACATCCCGGCCGACGTGCTGGTGGCGGCCGGGTGCAACCTCGTGATCGCGGTGAGCGTGACGGCCAAGATGGAGAAGGCGTTCGGCGACATCACGCCGGACCGCCCGGCCGCGCCGGGGCGGAAGCCGTCGGCCGTGAAGACGATCCTCCGCAGCCTGCTGGTCCAGAACCACAGCCTGAACGCCATCGGGGTGCAGCCGGCCGACGTGGTGATCGAGCCGGACGTGACCGGGTTCGAGCTGACGGCGTTCACCCGGGCGACGGAGATGGCCGCGATCGGCGAGGCCGCGGCCCTCGAACAGGTCCCGAAGGTCCGCCGGCTGCTGACCCGCCTCGACCCCCAGCTGTTCCCGCCGGCCGGCTGACGTCCGCCGCCGGACGGGTCGATACCATACCCCGACCCGGCACCCCGGTCTAACCCCGGCCTCGAATGCTCCCGGCCGACGTGCTCCGACAGGTCCGACGGCTCCACCTGCGGGCGCGGCGCGCCGTCCAGACCGTCCTCGGCGGCGAGTACCGGTCGGCGTTCAAGGGGGCCGGCCTCTCCTTCGAGGAGGTGCGGGCGTACCAGCCCGGCGACGACGTCCGCACCATCGACTGGAACGTCACCGCCCGCACCGGCCACCCGTTCATCAAGCGGTTCGTCGAGGAGCGCGAACTCACCCTCGTGCTCGTCGTGGACGTGTCGGCGAGCCAGCGGTTCGGCACCGGGCCGACCACCAAGCGCGCCGCCGCCGCCGAACTCGCCGCGCTGCTGTCGCTGGCCGCGGCCGGGAACAACGACCGCGTCGGGCTGCTGGCGTTCAGCACGCAGGTCGAGCGGTTCGTGCGGCCGGACAAGGGGCCGCGGCACGTCCTCCGGCTGCTCCGCGACATCCTCGCGTTCGAGCCCGAGCACAAGGGGACGGACCTCGGTGCGGCGCTCGACTTCCTCAACAAGGTGCAGCGGCGGCGGGCCGTGGTGTTCCTGCTGAGCGACTTCCTCGGCGGCGGCTACGAGCGCGCCTTCCGCCGCGCCGCCCGCAAGCACGACCTCGTGGCGGTGCGCACGTCCGACCCGCGCGAGCGGACGTGGCCGGCGGCCGGGCTGGTGCGGCTCGAAGACGCCGAGACGGGGCAGCAAGTGGTGATCGACACCGGCAGCCGGCGGTTCCGGGAGGGGTTCGCGGCGCGGGCGGCGGCGCGGGACGCGGCGTTCCTGAAGCTCGCCCGCGGGGCCGGGGCCGACGTGATCGAGGCCGGCACCGACGGCCGCCACTTCGACGCGCTCCTGGGCTTCTTCCGCGCCCGCGACCGCCGCCGCCGGGGGGGCCACTGACGTGATGCCGCGGCCCGTCGGCGTGTCCCTCCTGCTCCTGCCGCTCCTGCTCGCGGCGCAGCCGGCCGGCGTCGTGCCACAGGCGGCCGTCGCCCCCGACAGCCTGTGGCTCGCCGACACCGCCCGCCTCACCGTCACCGTCGAGGGGCCGGCCCCGCTCCGCGTCGAGGTGCCCGAGAAGGCCGACGAACTGCTCGACGAGGCGAGCCGCCGGGTGTGGAAGATCGACCAGCCCGGCCCGCCCGCCGTCACCGCGCTCGACGGCGGCCGCGAGCGCTGGTCGCGCACGTACCGCCTGTCGCCGTTCGTCCCCGGCAACCCCGTGCCCGTCGGCTTCGACCCGGTGACGGTCCGCGCCGGCGGCGCCGCCGTCGACATCACCTTCCCGACCGTCGTCGCCGAGGTGAAGGCCAGCGGCACGCCGCCGACGCTGGAGGGGGTCGAGGTGCGCGGCATCGAGGAGTTACCGCCGGTCACGCCGCCGCCGCCGGAGCCGGTGGGGTGGGTGCTGGCGGGCGTGCTCGGGGCGGTGTTCGCGGCGGGAGTCGCCGCGGGGCTGGTGCGGAAGTGGCGGGCGAAGCCGCCGGCCCCGCCGCCGGCCGTGCGGGCGTGGGCCGAGCTCGACCGCGCCGCGGCCGAGCCGCCCGGCCCGGCCGCCGAGCGCGTCGCGGCGGCGCTGCGCGAGTACGCGGCCCGGCGGTTCGGCGTGCCGGCGCCGCACCTCACCACCGCCGAACTCGCCGCCGCCGCGTGGCCCGACCACTTCCCGGCCGACGTGGTGGCGGTGCTCGCCGACATCCTCGCGGCGTGCGACCGGGCGAAGTTCGCCGCCGAGGCGCCGGCCGCCGACCTGATCGGGCCGGCGCGCAGCTGGGTCACGGCGGCGGAGGCGCAGGCCCGGCCGTGACCAGCGCCTGAATTGCGGCGGCGAACCCGGCCGGGTCGCGGACGCCGGTCAGCCGCAGCACGCGGCCCGAGGTCTCGCTCAGTTCCACCCAGCCGACGCCGAGCCGACGCCCCAACCAGCCCGCGCCGGAGCGGACGGCGCGGAGGTTCGACAACCACACCGGCGACTCCGGACCGAAGAACGGACCCCAGTCAACGAGAATCGCCCTGTCCGTGAGCCGGTACGTCCGTACTACTACCCGATAGGCGGCGCGGCCGAGGGCGAGCGGCCATACGGCCAGCACGGACCCGTAGAAGGCCAGCGCCGCCGGCTGGTCGGGCTGGTGGCCGGCGAGCAGGACGCGGCCGATCACCAGTGCGGCACTGGCGGCGACGGCCGCGGCCAGCGCGGGCACGGCGGCGCGGGGGTGGTAGCCGTACCACGCCCGGTCCTCGAGATTCCGCCCCGGCCGCATAGCGCCCCCCGGTGGTTCCGCGCCGGTCCGAGATACTATGCCGGGCGCGAACCCGAATCGCGGCGGCCGAAAATCGCCCGCCCCGGCCGGCCACCGACCGGCGCGTGACCTACAAAGCGTTTAACGGCCGCACGAACTCGACTGTCTCGTTCTATCACCCACCCCCAAAGGGGCACGTCATGAACTACCTCGCCCTCCGCCGTCAGGCCTTGCTCCGCGCGTTAAAGGCCGGCGGCCAGCCGGCCGACACGGTCCTCGTCACCCACCCGGCCAACGTGACGTACCTCACCGGGTACACCGGCGACGGCGCCTACCTCGTGCTCGGCGCCAAGCACGCCGTCGTCGTCACCGACACCCGCACCGAGGAGCAGGTGAAGGACGAGTGCCCCGAGCTCGGCAAGGACGGCGGGCTCGACCTCCACGTCCGCGGGCACAACACCACCACCCCGCAGGCCGCCGCCGCGGTGCTGACGAAGGCCGGGGCGAAGGCCGTGGCCGTCGAGGCCGCCCGGATGACGATCGCCGAACTCGACACCTTCCGCGCCCTGGCCCCGAAGGCCGAGTTCGTGCCGGTCAACGGCGCCATCGAGGCGCTCCGGGCGTCGAAGGACCCCGGCGAGGTGGAGAAGATCAAGGACGCCATCCGCGTCGCCGAGCGGGCGTTCAAGATGTTCGTGGCCACGATCGCCGAGACGGACACCGAGAAGGAGATGGTGGACGCGCTGGAGCACTACGTCCGCCGGTGCGGGGCAAAGTGCTCGTCGTTCCCGCCCATTGTGGCCGTGGGCGAGCGCGGGGCGCTGCCGCACGCCGTGCCGACGGACCGCCCGCTGTCGGAGGGGAGCAAGCTGCTCGTGGACTGGGGCGCCGACCTGACGTACAAGGCCGACATCACGCGGGTGATTCGCAACCCCTACGGCACCCTCCTGACGCGCCGCAACAAGGCCGAGCGGACGGCGCACAACCTGGACAAGGTGTACGCGACGGTGCTGGCCGCCCAGGACGCGGCGATCGTGGAGCTGCGGCACGGCGCTACGGCGAAGGCCGTGGACGCGGCCGCCCGCAAGGTGCTGACCGCCGGCGGGTACGGCGACTACTTCACGCACGGCCTGGGTCACGGCATCGGCCTGGAGATTCACGAGGCGCCGCGCATCCGGGCGAACTCGGACGACGTGCTGGAGGCCGGCATGGTGGTGACGCTGGAGCCGGGCGTGTACATCCCCGGCTGGGGCGGGGTGCGGATCGAGGACGACTTCCTCATCACCCGCGACGGCTGCCAGCGGCTGACGACGCTGCCGCGCGAGCTGGAGCCGGCCCCGCCCACGCCGTGAGCGGGGTGATCGGCCGGGAGCGGGGGCGTGGGAGAAGCCGCCGGGGGCGGTGATGCCGGCGCCGCGGACCGCCGCGGGCCGGGATGTCTCTCGGCCAGGAGAGCACCAGCGGGCGACACGTACCGCCGGAGAAGTTCGAGTGCCACTCGAACTTCTCGAACGGGGTCGAGAACGCGACCGCCCGGCCGGTCGGGAAGTGCTCGTCGGTGTTCGGCCCGCCGAGTTCGGCGAGGATCGTCCGGTCTTCGGCGATCGTGTCGGGGAAGCCGTTGAACACTTCGTTCTCGTTCACTGACCCGTTGGGGATACCCACGGACGGCGTACCCCGTGTGGGCAACATTGCCTACTTCGGTCCGAGACGCCGACCTGGCCGAGCCGGGCGTGGTGACGGAAGGCACCCGTGGTTCTGTCCACGCTGGCCGGGCGGAATGCTGTAGAATCACTTCTACCCCCCGCTTCCCTGATCCACGCGGGCCGCCCGACCTGATCGGCGGTTGCGACGGGCTGATCCCGGCGGGCCCGCCGAACGAGGCGGTCGAGTCCCGCCGGAAGCAGGCCAACCGCGCGGCTCGCGACGACCACGACAACTCCTTCGCCGACCCGGCAGATGGAGTGAACCCGGGCGAACGCGGGGCGGGGCGGGAGAATGCGGCGGCGGTGGTAGCGGAAAAAACACGTGATTCGGTTCTTGCGGACCGCCCGGGGCCGCCCGGGGCCCGACTCCTTTTCGACGGCGAGAGAGGTAGGCTTCTGATGGGACGCATCTTCGAGAAGCGCAAGTACTCCATCTTCAAGACCGCGGCGCAGAACTCGAAGCTCTACTCCAAGTACAGCAAGCAACTGTACATGGCGGCCAAGAACGGCGTGCCCGACCCGACCGCCAACCCCGTTCTGCGCAACATCGTCGAGCGGGCCAAGAAGGAGAACGTCCCGAGCCACGTGATCGACAAGGCGATTCAGAAGGCCGCGGGCGCGGGCGGCGAGAACTACCAGCCGGCGCGGTACGAGGGGGTCGGCCCCGGCGGCTCACTCGTCATCGTCGACTGCCTGACGGACAACAACACGCGCACGATCTCCGACGTCCGGAGTTGCTTCACCAAGACCGGGGCCAAGTTGTCGGCCAACGGGTCGGTGGCGATGCTGTTCGACCACCTGGCGGTGATCTCGTTCAGCGGGGACAGCGAGGAGAAGGTGCTGGAGGCCGTGTTCGCGGCGGACGTCGCCGTCGAGGAGGTCGAGAGCAAGGACGGCACGATCACCGTCTTCGCACCCCCCGCCGAGTTCTACAAGGCCAAGACGGCGTTGCGCGAGGCCTTCCCCGGCCTCGAGTTCGAGGTCCAGGAAATCACGTTCCTCCCGAAGGAGGCGAAAGTCCTCGGCGGGGAGGAGCGGACGATGTTCGAGAAATTGCTGGGGATGCTGAACGAGTGTGACGACGTGCAGGAGGTCTACCACAACGTCACCCTGTCGTAGGCGTCCGGTGACTCGTTCGGTCACCCACGACCTCGATTCTCGACTCGGGCGCTCCGGCGCTCCTGGTGATGACCTGACGCACCGCAATGTTGCCGCGGACGTCGCGGAAGTGACGCGAGGGCCGAACACCTCGCGTGCGGATCGCCACAATTCCTGACGGTAACGGGATTCGATCGAATTCAAACCGCCACACATCACGAAGACAGCGGGAGAGCCTGGGTTAAACGCCAGGCACCACCCGGGCGACGCCGGACCCGCCCGCCCGCCCCCTGGCTGCTGCTCCGGGCGGTGTCGACCGCCGGTGCGGACGCCGGGCAGGCGGCGCGGGTGCCGGACCCCGCGTACTCCCTCGCCTACCGGGGCCGGTGACGACTCACGGGTACGACGCCCGTGCGGTCAGTGGAAGGCCGATCGGGGCCGCCGCCCGCGTCACCCGACGTACACCCCGTCGGCCAGCACCGCCCCGTCGAACGCGTCGAGGTCGGTCGCGGCGGGCTCCCTGCCGACCGCGAAGTCCTTGCCCAGGTACAGTCGTACGCTTGCCGGCCGCCCGGTCCCGCTGCCGACGGCCACGTCCGCCCGGCCGTCGCCGTCGCTGTTGGTGACGGCCACACGGGCGCCGCCGCGGTCCGAGGTGTCGCCGGCGACGAAGAAGTTCGCCAGCGGCGCGGCCTGGGCCGCGTCCACCTGCCCCGAGGCTACCAGCGCGCCGCTCAGCACGAACACCCGCGGCG
Organism: Gemmataceae bacterium; assembly: GCA_046350095.1. Lineage (GTDB taxonomy): Bacteria > Planctomycetota > Planctomycetia > Gemmatales > Gemmataceae > Urbifossiella. The sequence continues at coordinate 976,136 of JAXMBA010000002.1, read as the reverse complement.
CGCCGCCGGGGCCGCCGCCGAACACGAGGTCGGCGCGGCCGTCGCCGTCGATGTCGCCGGCGGCCACGTAGGCGCCGTTGCGGAGGTTCGCGGCGTCCGAGCCGGGGAAGGCGAGGAAGTCGTTGACGAGCCGCGCCGGCCGACCCGCCAGGACCGTTTCCCCGTCGAAGATTGCCGCCCGCGGCCCGCCGCCGAACCCGGCGGTGACCACCACGTCGAGGGTGCCGTCGCCGTCCACGTCGCCCACGGCCGCCCGGGCCCCGCCGCGGAAGTTGGCGTCGTCGATGCCCAGGAAGTTCGCCAGCAGGACCGGCGCGCGGTTCGGGCTCGTGCCGAACACCGAGACGCGCGGGCCGCCGCCCTCGTCCGGTGTGACGACGAACTCGGCCCGGCCGTCGCCGTCCAGGTCGCCGGCCGCGACGAACCCGCCGCCGGTGAAGCCGCCGCCGAACGGGTCGAACGGGGCCACGAGGGGTCGGCCGTCGGCCCCGTTCAGCACGGTCACGCGGAACGGAACGCCGGGGCCGGTGGCGAGCACGAGGTCGGCCACGCCGTCGCCGTCCACGTCCGCCGACGCGGTCCGGGAGGCGCCGCCGGGCGCCGCGAACGGGGTGAGGAACCCGCTCGTGGCGCCGGGGACGGACAGCACGACGGTGCCGTCGGCCGGGCCGCCGACCACCACCGGACGGACGGGGCCGAGCGGGTCGGCCCGACCGACGGTGACGGTCACCGTCGCGGTCGCGCCGCCGATCGAGTAGGTGAACGTGGCGTCGCCGGCGAACGCGGCCGCGGGCGTGAACACCACCGCGCCGCCGCCCGGGGCGACCGCGACCGAGCCGCCGGCGGCCGGCTGCGTGACGGCGGTCACCCGCGGCGGCGGGCCGCCGTCGGGGCCGGGGCCGTCGTTGGCGAGTACGGCGAGGGTCGTGGCCGGGCCGTTGTGCGGGACGGTGAAGGCGTCCGCGACCGCGACGGGCGGGTCGCTCACCGGCGTCACCACGACGCGGACGGTCGCCGTCGCGGTGCCGCCGTTCCCGTCCGACAGGGTGTACGTGAACGAGTCGCTGCCGTTGAAGTCCCTCGCCGGCGTGTACCGCACGCCGCCGGCGACCAGGCTGGCGGTCCCGTTCGCCGGCTGGGTCAGGGCCGTGATCGTTAGCGTCTCGCCCGGCTCCGGGCCGGTCGTGTCGTTCGCCAGCACCGGGATCACCACCCCGCCGCCGTCCTCGGGCGTTACGGCCGAGTCGTCCACCGCCACCGGCGGGTCGTTGACCGGCGTGACGGTCACGTTCACGGTCGCGGTGGCGGTGCCGCCGTTGCCGTCGCCGATCGTGTAGGTGAACGAGTCGGGGCCGGAGTAGTCGGCGGCCGGGATGTAGCGCACGCCGCCGGCGACGACCGCGACGGTGCCGTGCGCCGCGGGGCCGACCGACACCACCGTCAGCACCTCGCCCACGTCCGGGGCGAACGAGTCGTTGGCGAGCACGTCCACGACCGCGGCGGTGTCCTCGGTCACGGTCAGCGTGTCGCCGGCTGCCGTGGGGTTGTCGTTGACGGGCGTGACGGTCACGGTCACGGTCGCGGTGGCGGTGCCCCCGTTGCCGTCGCTGATCGTGTAGGTGAACGAGTCGGCGCCGAAGTAGTTCGGGGCCGGTGTGTACCGCAGTTGCCCACCCACGAGCGTGACCGAGCCGTGCGCCGCGGGCGTGAACGACACCACCGTCAGCATCTCGCCGGGGTCGGGGGCGGTGCTGTCGTTGGCCGTCACCGGCACGACGACCGCGGCGGCGTCCTCGGCGACGGTGAGGGCGTCGTCCGCCGCCGTCGGCGGGTCGTTCACCGGGGCCACGGTCACGGTCACGGTCGCGGTGGCGGTGCCGCCGTTGCCGTCGGACACGGTGTAGGTGAACGTGTCGGTGCCGCTGAAATTCGGCGCCGGGGTGTAGCTCACGCCGCCGCCGCCGACCGCCACGGTGCCGTTCGCCGCGGGGCCGACCGACACCACCGTCAGCACCTCGCCCGTGTCGGGGGCGAAGGTGTCGTTGGCCAGCACGTCGATCACGACCGCCGCACCGTCTTCGGTGGCGGCGGCGGCGTCGTTGACGGGCGTGGGCGCGTCGTTGACCGGCAGAACCGTGATGACGAACGTCTGCGGCGGCGACGTGTCCGTGCCGCCGTTGAGGGTGCCGCCGTCGTCGCGGAGGCGGACGGTGACCGTGGCGGTGCCGCTCGCGTTCGTCGCCGGGGTGTAGGTCAGGGTGCCGGTCGGGCTGACCGCGGGCGGGGCGGCGAAAAGGGCGGGGTTGTCGGTGGACACGACGAACGTCAGCGTCTGCCAGGACTCGTCGGCCGGGCCGGCGGAGATGCCGGCGGCCCAGGCCGCAACGGTCTGCGGGCCGGCGTCCTCGCTCACGGTCTGGTCGCCGCCCGCGGTGAATTCCGGCGCGTCGTTGACGCCGCCGACGGAGATGGTGAACGTGCGGACGGTGGCGTTCGCGTCCGGGGCGGTGCCGGGGCCGTCGTCCGTCAGCGTGACGCGGACGGTGGCGGTGCCGCGCGTCCCGGCCGCGGTGGCGAACGTCAGCGTGCCGTCGGTCGCGAGCTGCGGCGCCTGGTCGAACGCCAGGGTGCCGGTGAGGGCGGTGACGACCGTGGTGAACGTCAGCCCTTGCGCCGCCTCGTTCGCGGGGCCGGCGGCGATGCCGGTGGCGAACCCGGGCCGCGCCTGTGGGCCAGCGCTTTCGAGGACGTTAAGGACGGAGGCGGTGGTGAAGGTCGGCGCGTCGTTCACCGGCGCGACGGCGACGGACACCGTCGCGGACGTGGCCCGCACGTTCCCCGGCGTGCCGGCCGGGTCGCCCGTGTCCGTCACCGTGTACGTGAAGCTGGTGGCCCCGAAGTAGTCGGCCGCCGGCGTGAAGCGGGCGGTGTGCCCGTCGGGCCGCAGCGCCACCGTGCCGTTCAGTGCCCCGCTCACGGCGAACGTCAGGCTGCCGGTCGCCGTCTCCACGTCCGCGACGAGCGGCAACAGGTCCACGTCCACGAAGCCGTCCTCGACGGCCGCCGCCGCCGCGGGGGCCGCCGTCGGCGCGTCGTTCACCGCGGTAACCGCGACCGTGATCGTGTTCGCCGTCGGGTCGGTGTTCACGCCGCCGTTCGCGGTGCCGCCGTCGTCGCGGACCTGGAACGTGAAGCTGGCGTAGGGCGTGCCGCTGGCGTTCGTGGCCGGGGCGAACGTCAGCCGGCCGGCCGTGATGTCGGTCGCCAACACGGGCTGCCCCGGCGCCACGGCCGCGCCGTTCAGAAGCAGGCTGCCGGCGCCGGGCAGCGTGACGACAACGACTTCCAGGAGGGCGTTCGTGGGGCTGGCGTCGTTCGGGTCGGTGAACCCGAAGTCGGACGCCGCGAAGACGTAGGGCGTGTCCTCGGGCGTGGTGACGGTGCGGTCCGCGCCGCCGGGCGCGTCGTTCACCGACGCCACGCTGATCGGCACGGTCGCGTCCGCCGTGCGGGCCGGGCCGCCGGTGTTCCCCTGGTCGTCGGCGTGGACCGTGAGCGTGTCGGGGCCGAAGCCGTTCGGCGCCGGGCGGTACGTCAGCCCGGCGAGCGTGGTCGTCAGCTGCGCCGCGGTGCCGGTCAGCACGGCGGAGGCGGTGCCGTTGCCGCTCACCGCGGCGGGGCCGGCGGGCACCGTCAGCGTTCCTTGCCCCACGGTCAGCGTCACCCGCAGGTGCCCGGCTCCGGAGTCCACGTCGCTCACCGTCACGCCGGGCACCGCGACCGCGATGTCCTCGTTCGTCGCCGCCGCGGCGGGGGCCGTCAGCACCGGGGCGTCGTTGACGGGCGCGACGGCGATCGGCAGCGTGCCGCTCGCCGTCTGCGGCGGGCCGGACGTGTTCCCCTGGTCGCTCACCAGCACCTGAATCGACGCGGGGCCGTTGAAGTCGAGGGCCGGGGTGAACGTCAGCGCCGCGAGCGCCGCGGTCACGGCCGCCTGCGGGCCGGTGAAGTCCACGAGCGCCGTGTCGTTCCCGGTCACGGCGAGGCCGGCGGTGGTGGCCAGCGACACCCGGCCGCCGGCCACGGTCAGTGTCACCCGGATGTCACTGGTGCCGGCGTCGAGGTCGACGACCGACGCGCCGCTGATCGTGAGCGGCGTGTCCTCGTTCGTCGAGAACGGCCCCGCGGGGAGCGTGAGGGTCGGGGCGTCGTTCACCGCCGTCACGGTCAGCGTCGTCGTCGGGGAGGCGCTGGTGCCGCCGTCGCCGTCGGTCAGCGTGAAGGTGACGGTGCGCGGGCCGGGGGCGATCGTGTCCGTCGGGTTGGCGTAGGCGACGCGGCGGAGGAGCGCCTGCACCGCGGCCGCGGGTGCGGCGCCGGGCACGTCGAACGTCACCACCAGCGGCGCACCGCCGGTGCCACCGGTCAGCGTGCCGACGGGCGTGCCGCCGACGCTTACCACGCCGCCGGCCACGGTCACGCCGCCGCCGGGGAGCAGGGTGAGGGCGTCGCCCGCGCCGGCGCCGGCGAGCTCCACGGTGAGCGCGCCGTCGTCGAGGGTGGGCGAGTCGAGGTCGCTGGCCGTGGCGGCCGGGGCGAGGAGCGTGGCGGGGTCGTTCTCGGTGAACGCCAGGGTTGCGGGCACACCGCCGAGTACCGGCGACACGTTCGGCAGCACCGCCACCGTCACCGTCGCCGCGGCGCTGGTGCCGCCCTGGCCGTCGGTCACGACGACGCTCACGAACCGGTCGCCCGGCGGGACGGCGCTCGCGGGCGTGCGGAACACGACCTGCCGGAGCACGGCCTCGACGGCGGCGAGGGTGGCGTTCCCGTTCAGCGCCACCGTCAGCGGCGTGGTGCCGTTCCCGCCGCTCACCGTGCCGACCGGCGTGCCGCCGACGCTGACCGTGCCGCCGGCCACCGTGACCGGTCCGCCCGGCGCGACGGCGAGCACGTCGCCGGCGTCGCCGCCCGCGGTGCTCACGGTCAGCGTGCCGCCGTTGAGGACCGGCGTGTCGATGTCGGTGACGGTGCCCGCGGCGGCGACGACGACCGAGGCCGGCCCGTGCGACGGGATTTCGATCGGGCCGGCCAACGGACCGACGACCGGGGCGTCGTTCACGGGCGTGACGACGATCGTGAACGTCTGCGGCGCCGTCTTGTCCACGCCGCCGTCGGCCGTGCCGCCGCCGTCGCGCAGGCGGACGGTGACGGTCGCGCTCCCGTTCGCGTTCGGGGCCGGCGTGTACGTCAGCTGGCCCGTCGCGCTGAGCGCCGGGAGTACCGCGAAGAGGACGTCGTTGTTCGTGGTGACGAGGAACGTCAGCGACTGGCCGGCCTCGTCGGCGGGGCCGGCGGACACGCCCGTCGCCCAGCCCGGTACCGCCTGCGCGCCGGCGTCCTCGGCGACGGTGTGCGTGCCACTCACGCCGAACACTGGTACGTCGTTCACGGCGGTGACGGTGACCGGGATCGAGTCGGTATCGGTCTTCGGCCCGTCGCCCGTCGCGTTCAGGTCGTTCGACGTGACGGTAATCGTGTCGGCGCCGTTGAAGTCCGCCGCGGGGGCGTAGCGGAGGCCGTCGAGCGCCGCGTTGATCGCGGCGAGTGTGCCGCGGAACGTCATCGTCGCGTCGGCCGTGCCGTCGCCCGCGGTGAAGCTCAGCCCGGCGAGCGTGGACAGGGTGAGCACGCCGTTCCCGGCCGCCACCGTGACCTGCACCGGGGCGGCGCCGAGGTCCGGGTTGTCCACGCCTACGCGGCTGCCGGGCACGGCGGGGAACGTGACGAAGCCGTCCTCCAGGAGCGTCGCGCCCGCCGGCACGGTGTTCACCGGCGGGCCGGCGGTCACGTGCGTCACGGTCAGCACCACGTCGTTCCCGTCGCCGCCGGCGTAGCTGACGGCGTACGTCCGCGTCCCCACGTCGATCGTCGCCCCCTGGGCGAGGCCGGCGAACGTGCCGGTCACGGGGTCGGTGCCGTCGTTGGCGACCACGGTGAAGGCGGTGCCGAGGACGGGGAGGAAGCCCCCCGCGACGGTCAGCGTCAGCGCGGAACCGGTGAGGTCCACGGCCCCGGTCACGGCGAGCTGGTCGTAGCCGGTGGGGCCGGTGAGGTCGAGCGTGACGGCCCGCGGGCCGGCGCCGAACGACAGCCCGCCGAGCGCGAGCGTTCCGTCCGGCGCGAGCGCGCCGGACACCACCGCCGCGCCGGCCACCGCGCCCGTCCCGCCGACGGAGGCGACGTCGGCGACCGCCAGGCCGGACGTGCCGCCGAGCGCCCCGCCGGCCAGGCGGAGGCCGCCGGCGGACACGGTCGTGGCGCCGGCGTAAGTGCTGTTCCCCGTCAGCGTCAGCGTGCCGGCGCCGAGCTTCGTCACGGCCCGCGGGCCGGCGATCGAGCCGCCGTAGGTCGAGTCGGTGGCCTGCGCCAGCGACAGGTTGCCGGTGCCGAGGGTGATGTCGCCGGTGCCGGACAGCGCACCGGTGATCGAGATGGCGCCGGTGGCGGCGCCGCCGAGGGCGCCGGCCACCACGACGCCGCCGGCGCCCGTCAGGCTCAGCGCGCCGCCGTTCAGGGTCGCGGTCGGGCCGGCGATCGTGAGCGCGCCGGCGGCGGTGCTCAGCACCGCGGTCACCGCGGCCGTCTGCCCCGCGATCGTCGTCGCGGCCAGCGAGACGCCCATGGCGCCCGCGGACGCGACGAACGTGTTGCCGTGGTTCACGGCGAGCACCACGCTCCCGCCGGCCACCGCGAGCGGCAGCGCCGCCGTGCCGACCGCGTCGCCCGCGGCCGCGGGCGTGATGCCGGCGGTCACCTCGACGGCGCCCGCCGTAAGCACGCTCGCCGCGTCGGCCATCACGACGCGCCCCGCCTCCTGCGCGATGCCGTTCGGGACGGCGTTCAGCACGACCCGCCCGCCGGCCCCGGTCGTGACGTTCGCCACCGTCAGCACCGACGGCGTGCCCTGGTCGCCGGAGATGTCGAGGTACACGGCCTGCGTGAGCGGCGTGCGCGGGCCGGCCGCGTTCACCGTGCTGCTGGTGACGACGGCCGAGGTCGGGTCCATCGTGAACGTCTGGCCGGCGGTCCCCTGGTCGCGGTTGGCCTGCATCCACACCGTGCCGCTGAACCCCGCCCCGCCGATCACCACCCCCGGCCCCACGTTGATGACGTCGTCCGCGGCCAGGTAGATGGTGCCGCTCCCGGTCGAGACGTTGCCGGTCACCCACAGGTTGTGCCCGCCCGAGTTCGCGGTCACGACGCGGATTGCGCCGGCCCCCTGGGCGGTGACGGTGCCGAGCGTCAGGTCGCTGGCCGCGACCGCGTCCCACACGGTCGCGTACACGCCGCCGGTGCCGGCCGTCGCGGTCAGGTTCGGGACACTGTTGACGGCGTCGTTCGCGCCGGCGTTGTCGAGCTGTAGCGGCCGGGCGTCGGTGCCCACGCCGCCGGCGGCGCCGGTGGCGAACGAGTACGCGAAGGCCTTGAGCGTCTGCACGTTCGCGCCGCCGTTGCCGGTGCCGAGCTGCGCGCCGGTGAACGGCACGTAGGCCGGGTCGTCGCTCCACAGGATGCTGCCGCCGAACGTGTTCACGGTGACGGTGCCGCCCGTTGCGTTGCCGACCGCCCCCTGGCCGATGACCGCGTCGCCGGTGCCGCCGCCGGCGGTGTTCACCGTCACCCGCAGCGCGGCCGCCGTCGTGTTCGTCGTCGTCACCACGGCCGCCTTTTGGTCGTACCCCTGCGAGCCGGCGCCGTCGGTGTTCGCCGCGATCGTGATGGTGCCGGCGCCGGCACTCACGTTCGCCCCGAGCGTGACCGCGTCGCCGCTCGACAGCACCACGGTCCCGCCGCCCGAGGTCAGCGGCCCGGCCACGTTCAGCGTGCCCGTCGCGTTGAGGATGTCGATCGTGCCGCCGCCCGAGGTGGCGGTGAAGTCGGCGCCGTCCGTCTCGGCGAGGAACACGCCGCCGGAGCCGGCCGCCGCGGTGACGGCGCCGCCGGTCGTGCGGACCCGCTGGGCCGACGTGCCGATGCCGCCGGTCGAGGTCAGGCTGACGGTCGGCGCCTGGACCACCCCGGCGGCGCTGCCGCTGATGGCGGTGACGCCGGTGACGGCGACGCTCGTCGCGCTGCTCACCGTGCCGGCGACTGCGAGCGAGCCCGTGCCGCTCACCGTCACCGGCACCGGGCCGGCGTCGAGTGTGGCGAGCGTGTCGGTGCCGGTGTTCAGCGCGAGCGCCAGGCCCGTCACGCCGGCGGTCGGGCCGGTCACGGCGTTCGTGCCGCTGCCGCCCCACCCGGCCGCGACGGCCCGCACCGACAGCGTGATGACGCCCGCGGGGTCGGTCACGGTGTACGCCGAGGCGGTGCGGCTGACGCCGATCGTGTTGTTCAGCCCGTCCGCCGACGCGAGCGTGACGAGCCCGGCGGCGTTGACGTCGAGCAGCGTCGTGGTGACGATCTGCGTGAGCGTGGCGACGACGTCGTTCCCGTCGCCGCCGGCGTAGTTGAGGGTGAAGAAGTAGCGCGGGTCGTTCGCCGCGACGACGGCGGCGCCGTCGGCGAACTGGCCGACCACGGCGTCGGTCCCGTCGTTCGAGAGAATCACGAACGAGTCGTTGACCGCGAGCGTCCCGCCGACCACCAGCGCGAGCGTGCCGCCGGTCACGTCCGCGGTGCCGGTCACGGCCAGGCTGTCGGCGCCGGCGACGGAGGGGAGGTCGAGCCGCAGCGTGCCGGCGCCGAGGGTCGTGTTGCCGACGCGGAGGGTACCCGCGGGGGACAGTTCGCCTCCCGCCTGCACGGCGACGGGCGTGGCGTTCGCCGCGGCGCCGGTGCCGGTGACGACGCGGCCGGCGGCCACGGTCAGCCCGCCGGCCGCGGTCACCGCCAGTGTCTCCGCCGGGCCGAGCGTCAGCGTGCTGGTCAGCGTCGCGGGGTTCGTGCCGGCGTTGATCGTGACGGCGCCGGCCCCCGCGCCGCCGAGCGGCGCCGCGACGGCGACGCCGCCGGCGCCGTTGAGCGTGATCGCTCCGGTGTTCACCGTCGTCGTCGGGCCGTTGACCGTGAGGACGCCCGCGGCCGTGGCGAGGGTGGTGCCGGCGGCGGCCGTCTGGTTCGCCAGCGCGGCCGTGGTGGTGGCCGCGAACGACGCCGCGGTCGCGGACGTGACGAACACGTTGCCGAAGTTGCTGGCGACCACCACGCTCCCGCCCGGGACGCGGACCGGCAGCGCCGCGGTGCCCACCGCGTCGGCGACGGCCGTGGCGCTGATCCCGGCGACGAGCTCCACCGTGCCGGTCGGCCCGGCCGACAGCACGTTCGCCGCCCCGGCCACCAGCACCACGCCGGCCTCCGCGGCGATGCCGTTCGGGATGGCGTTAACGACGATCCGCCCGCCGTCGCCGGCCGTGACGTTCGCCACCGTCAGCCCCGACGGCGTACCCTGGTCGCCGGAGATGTCGAGGTACACGGCCTGCGTCAGCGGCGTGCGCGTCGTCGTCGCGACGTTCGTGGCGTTGCTGGTGACGACGGCCGAGGTCGGGTCCATGGTGAACGTCTGGCCGGCGGTCCCCTGGTCGCGGTTGGCCTGCATCCACACCGTGCCGCTGAACCCCGACCCGCCGATCACCACCCCCGGCCCCACGGCGATGTTGTCGTCGGCCCCGAGGAGGATGTTGCCGGTCTGCGCCGAGACGTTGCCGCTGATCGTGAGGTTGTGGCCGGCCACGTTCGCGGTGACGACGCGGACGGTGCCGGCCCCGGTGGCGCTGGCGCCGGTGAGGACCACCGGCTGGTCCCAGTCCGTCCAGAACACGCCGCCCGAACCCGCGGAGGCGTTGACCGTGCCGCCGTTGATCGCCGTCTTCGACTGGACCGGCCGGCCGTCGGTCCCGACGGAGCCGGCGCCGGTGGCGGCGAACACGTACCCGCGGGCGACCAGGGTGCGGGTCGGCGCCGACCCGCCGTTGCTGAGGCCGCGCTGCGAGTCGTTCAGGTCGGCGCCGGTGCCGTACAGGATGCTCCCGCCGTTGCTCCGCACCGTCAGCGTGCCGGTTGCGCCGGCGCCGACCGCGGCGCTGTCGAGGACGGCGTCGCCGGTGCCGCCCGCGGCGGTGTTCACGGTGACGGTCGCGGCCGCGGCGGTGGCGTTCGTGGTGGTGATGGTGCCGGCCGTCTGCGTGAACCCCTCGGCGCCGGCGCCGTCGGTGTTGGCGGCAATCGTGATCGTGCCGGCGCCGGCGGCCACGTCGCCGGTCAGCACGACCGCGTCGCCGCTGCCGATGGTCACGGCGCCGCCCGCGGTCGTGACGCCCGCCACCGTCAGCGTGCCGGCCGTGTTTGCCACCGACACCGCGCCCGCGCCGGTGGCGGAGGCGGTGACCGTGGCGCCGTCGGCCTCGGTCACGAACGCGCCGCCGGCCCCGCCGGCCGCGGTCAGCGTCGTCGTCTGCGTGCGGACGGGGTCCGCGGCCGTGCCGATCGCGGTCGCGGTGAGCGTCACGGTCGGCGCCGGGAGGAGCGAGCCGGCGGTCGCCGTGATCGTCGTCGCCGCGAGGGTCGCGGCCGTCGTGGGGGACAGGATGCCGGTGAGGTTCAGCGTGCCGGCGTCGGCCACGGCGAGTGTCCCGCCCGGCGTCAGCGTCCCGCCGAGGGTCAGCGTCGGGACGCCGTTGAACGTCAGGTTCCCCGTGGTCGTCAGCGTCCCGCTCGTCGTCAGCGTGCCGGCGCTGCTCACGGTCACGGCGGCGGTCCCGCCGTTCAGGGCGGTGATCGCGTCGGCGCCGTCGCTGAGGCCGAGCAGCACCGCGGTGATGCCGGCGACCGGGCCGGACACGGTGGTCGGGCCGTCCACCGTCCACCCGGCGGCGACCGCGGCGGCGCCCAGCCCGATCGCCCCGGCCGCGTCGCTGAGGACGTACCGGCCGCCGCTCACCGCCAGCGACACGGTGCTGTTCTTCGAGCCGGACGTGCCGTACGACACGGTGTTCCCGCCGGTCACGTCGAGGTAGAGCGGCGGCAGGATGGTCGTGAGCGTCAGCACCACGTCGTTGCCGGACCCGCCGGTGGTGCTGACGGTGAAGATGTACGCCGGGTTGTCGGCCGCCGCGACCTGCGTGCCGTTGGTGAACTGGCCCGTCACCGCGTCCGTGCCGTCGTTGTCCACGATGCGGAAGGAGTCGTTGAGCGCCAGCGTCGGGGTGAAGCCGACGAGCACCCGCAGCGCCGCGTTCGTGAGGCTCACCGCGCCGGTGACGGCGACCTGGTCGTAGGTGGTGCCGGGGGTCGCCGCGCTCACGAGGTCCGCGGTGAGGGTGCCGCCGGCGGCGAAGGACAGCGCCCCGGTGGCGAGCTGCCCCACGCCCGGGCCGCCCGGCGCGATCTCGCCCGTGACCGCGGCCGCGCCCGCGACCGGGCCGCTGCCGGCGAGCGTGCCCGCGGCGCCCACGGTCACACCGCTGGTGCCCGTCAGCCCGCCGGTGCCGACGGTGAGGGTGCCGGCGGTCACGGCCGTCGCGCCGGTGTACGTCTGCGCCGCGGACAGCGTCAGGTTGCCGGCGCCGGCCTTCGTCAGCCCCTGACCGCCGGCGACCACGCCGGCGTACGTCGAGTCGGTGGCCTGCGTCACCGTCACGCCGCTGGTACCGGTGATGCCGCCGGCGCCCGACAGCGGGCCGGTCACGGTCACGGCGCCGGTCGTCGCGTTGCCGACGGCCGCGGACAGCACCACGCCGCCGACCCCGGTGAGGCTGACGGCGCCGCCGCCGAGCGTGCCGATCGCCGACGCCACCGTCAGCGCCCCGGCCTCGGTCGCCAGCGCGAGGTTGAGCGCGCCGGTCTGCCCGGACACGTCCGCCTGGGTCGTCACGTTCACCGACGTGTCGGCGGCGCCCGTGACGTACACGTTGCCGCCGTTGTTGTGGACGACGACCGTGCCGCCCGCGACCCGTACCGGCAGCGCCGCGGTGCCGACGGCGTCGGCCGCGACCGTGGCGGTAATGCGCCCGATCAGCTCGACCGTGCCGGTGGGGCCGGCGTCGAGGAGGTTCGTGGCCGCCGCCGGCACGACCCGCCCCGCGGCCTCCTCCACGCCGCTCGTCCAGTACGCCCGCGGCGTGCTGTTGACGACGATCCGCCCGCCGTCGCCCGTCCGGATGCTGCCGACCGTCAGCGCCGACGGGGTGCCGGCGTCGCCCTCGATGTCGAGGTACACGGCCTGCGTCGTCGGCGTCCGCGCGGTCGTCAGCCCCACGGCCGTGTTCGCCGTGCTGCTGGTGACGATGGCCGACGTGGCGTTCATGGTGAACGTCTGGCCGGCGGTGCCGCGGTCGCGGTTGGCCGACATCCACACCGTGCCGCTGAACCCGGCCCCGCCGATCGTGACGTTGGCGCCGACGGTGATGTTGTCGTCGGACGCGAGGTAGATGTTGCCGGTCGCGGCGCTGACGTTCCCGCCGATCGTCAGGTTGTGCCCGCTGCCGTTGGCCGTGACCATGCGGACGTCGCCGGCGCCGGTCGCGCTCGCGCCGGACACGGTCATGGCGTTGGCGCCCCAGTCGGTGACGAACACGCCCCCGGACCCGGCGTTCGCGGTCACCGTGATGGTGGTCGCGGCCGCGACGTCGGACAGCTGCATCGGGCGGGCCGAGGTGCCGACCCCGCCAGTCCCGGTGGCGGTGAACACGTACGACCGCGCCTGGAGCACGCGGGCCGGGGCCGACCCGCCGTTGACCGTCCCCTGCTGGGCGGCCGAGAGCGCCGCGGCCCCGGCGTAGACGACGCTCCCGCCGTTGGTCGCCACGGTCAGCCGGCCGCCGGTCGTGCCGGTGCCGACGTTGGTGTTGTCGAGCGAGGCGTTCCCGGTGCCGCCGGCCGCGGTGTTCACCGTCACCGTCGTCGCCGCGGTGCTCGTGTTCCCGGTGGCGATGAGGCCGGCGGTCTGCGAGAAGCCTTCGGCCCCGGCCCCGTCGGTGTTCGCCGCCAGGGTGATGGTGCCGCCGCCGGAGAGAATGTTGGCGCCGACCGCCAGCGCGTTCGCGGAGCTGACGGCGATGTTGCCGCGCGTCGAGATCGGCCCGCTCACGGTGAGCCCGGCGCCGGTGTGGCCGACCGTCACCGCCACGGCCCCGGTGCTCGTGGCCGTCCCGCCGGTGCCGGCCGCGATGCCCGTCCCCGTCAGGGCGTAGGTGAAGGTCGTGGCGGACGGGACGCCCGTGACCGTGAACGTGCCGTTGTACTCGGCCGCCGACACGCCCGCGACCACGACCGTCTGCCCGACCGCGAGGTTGTGCGCCGCCGACGTGGTGAGCGTCGCCACGTTGCTGGCCCACGCGGCGGACGCGACCGCCCGCGCCGCCCCCGGCGTCGTGATGCCCGCCGCCGGGATCGCGTCGGTGCCGTCGCCGAGGTTCAGCACCAGCGCGGTGACGGACGCGAAGGGCACGCTCACCGTGTTGGACCCGCTGCCGGTCGCCCCCGCGAGGGTGGTCGTGATCGTCTCGCCGCCGTCGGCGAAGACGAAGTTGCTCCCCGAAACGGTGACCGACAAACTGTTGTTGATGCCGGCCGCGGCGGCGTAGGTGAGCGTGCCGCCCGAGAGGTCGAGGGTGGCGGGCAGGTCGCGGCCCTCCAGCCCTTCGACGCGCAGGGCGGCGCGGCGGGCGGCGGGGCGGGCGAACAACGAGCGGATCCACCGGCGGGGCATGGGGAGTCGTCTCCGGACGAGGGGCGGCCGGCCGGGGCGCCGGGGCGGGGGGTCGGACTGCTATTGTCCGCGGGGACGTGAGCGTCGCGTGGGCACGGCGTGAAGAACCGGAGAAGGGCAGATTTTTCTCGGACTATTCATTCTGACCGCGGGCCGACCGGCTACAACATGGGCCGGCCGAACGAGCGGCGGGATGGGGAGGGGCGCGGTGTCACCGTCCGAGAGCTCGCCGTTCGACCTGACGGCGGAGGCGTGCTGGCCGACACTCCTGTTCCACCGCCGCTGGCGCGACCACGACCGCGAGGCGCCCGCGCTGCTGGAGTTCCTCGGGCGGCGCCGCGCCGAGCAGGCCGGGCGGATCGCCAGCGGCGTGGCGGTGCGGGCGAAGTCGGGCCACGGGCTCTACGAGAGCGGGTTCGACCTGTTCACCCAAGCCCACCCGGCGCTCGACCGGCTGAAGGGGTTCGTCGGCCAGAGCCTCGCCGCGGCGGTGTGCCACGCCGAGGGCGGCCGGGTGCGGCCGGCGGACCTGGAGATCGCCGTCGTCGAGAGCTGGTTCCACGTCGCCAACGGCGGCGGCTTCCACGACGCCCACACGCACCCGAACTGCTCGTGGTGCGGCGTCTACTACGTGCAGGTCGGCGACAGCGGGGCCGCGGCCGACGGCGGCGCCCCGAACGGCGGCACGCGCTTCTACTCGCCGCTGGCGCTCGGCTACCGCGACGCCGGCAACGCCCACCAGATCGACGAGATTGACGCCCCGCTGGAGGACGGGCTGCTGGTGCTGTTCCCGTCGTACCTGCGGCACAGCGGGCTGCCGTACGCCGGGACGCGCGACCGGGTGGTGATCGCCTTCAACGCCCGCGTGTTCGTCCGCGGCGTGCCGTCGAACCTGCGGCCGTGACCCGACCGGTCGGCACAAACCCCGGCGCCGCTCTGACCCGCCTCCGACTTCTGGGCCGATCGGCGTCAGAGTCGGTGAAGCCGTTACCTCCGTGCCCCCCGGCAAGGCTGAGCGAAGCGGAGCCCTACCGGGAGACACGACGACCCCTACACCGCCGGGGTCTTGTGCCCCGGGCTGCCGTGCGGGCGGTCGTGGTTGTACGCCGGCCGCCTCACGGCCGTGGCCCTGCCGGCAGGTGCGCCGTCAGGTAGCGCGTCAGAAGTGCGTACAGGTGGCGCGAGGTGTTCGCCCCCTCGTTGATCGAGTGGCTCCGCCCCGGGTAAGGCATCAGCGTGAACGGCTTGTTCAACTCGATCAGCCGGTCCGCCAGCAGTTCCACCCCCTGGTAGTGGCAGTTGTCGTCCCCCGTGCCGTGGACGAGCAGCAGGTTCCCCTTCAGCCCCGCGGCGTGGGTGATCGGCGAGCCGTGCTTGTAGTCCGCCGCGTTGTCCGCCGGCAGGCCCATGTACCGCTCCTGGTAGATGGTGTCGTACAGCCGCATGTCCGGCACCGGCGCCACGGCCATGCCAGTGTGGTACACGTCCGGGTGGCGGAACAGTTGGTTCAGCGTCATCGACCCGCCGCCGCTCCAGCCCCACACGCCGACCCGGCCCGCGTCCAGGTACGGCCGTTGCTTCAGCAGGTCACGCGCGGCCGCCGCCTGGTCGGCCGACGCCAGCGTGCCGACCTTGCGGTACGCCGCCTTGCGCCAGTCGCGGCCGCGCGGGCACGGCGTGCCGCGGTTGTCGAAGCACGCCACGGCGTAGCCCTGCTGCGTCAGCATCAGGTGCCACAGGTAATTTCGGCCGCCCCAGCGGTCGGTCGCCGCCTGGCCCGCGGGCTCGCCGTAGACGTGGAACACGACCGGGTACTTCTTCGCCGGGTCGAAGCCCGCCGGCGGCATCAGCCAGCCGTCGAGCTGCACCCCGCCGCCGACGTCGGCGCGGACGAACTCGGCCGGCGCCCGCGTCAGCTTCGCCACGGTTTCGCGCAGCTTGTCGTTCGCGGCCAGCACGCGGACGGTCTTGTGGTCGGGGAGCGACACCAGCTCCGTGCGCGGCGGCAGGCCGAACGTCGAGTGCGTGTGGACCGCGAACTTCGCGCCCGGCGCCACGTCGTAGTCGTGCCAGCCGGGCCGGTCCGGCGACAGCCGCTTCGGGCTGCCGCTGCCGTCGAGCGCCGCGCGGTAGAGGTACTGCTGCGTCGCGTTCTCCGGCGACGCCAGGAAGTCCACCGTCCCGCCGGCCTCGTCGATGCTCACGACGCGGATCACGTCGAAGGCCCCGCTCGTGACGCGGCGGACGGACGAGCCGTCGCGCGCCGCCACGTAGAGGTGCCGCCAGCCGTCGCGCTCGCTGAGCCAGGTGAACGCGGCGCCCTTGCCGATCCACTCGATCGGCTCGTCCTGCAGATCGACCCACGCCCCGTCGCGCTCCGTGAGCACCGTCCGCACCTTGCC
The DNA here is from genome assembly GCA_046350095.1 of Gemmataceae bacterium. GTDB lineage: Bacteria > Planctomycetota > Planctomycetia > Gemmatales > Gemmataceae > Urbifossiella. The sequence continues at coordinate 960,023 of JAXMBA010000002.1, read as the reverse complement.
CGTGGCGGCGTCGGCGAGCATCACGTCGAGCGAGTTCTGAAGCCGGTTGACGCGCTGCACCACGAGTTCGGCGGAGTTGCCGGCCCACTCCACGCGCGGCACGTAGTAGTCGGTGCGGGTGTCGCCGGGGATGTCGAGCCAGCGTGGGGTGCCGCCGGCCGCGGGGACGACGCCGACGCGGCACAGCGCGTTGCGCTCGCCGGTGCGTGGGTAGGCGAAGGTCTTCAGCTTCGGGTAGGTGCCGTCGGTGCCGTCGGGGATGGTGAAGGTCTTCATGCCCCGCGTGTCGAGCTGCCAGAAGGCGACCGACTTGCCGTCCGGGCTCCATCGCCAGCCGTCGCGGCAGGCGAACTCCTCCTCGTACACCCAGTCGAAGGTGCCGTTGATGACGTGGTCGGAGCCGTCGGCGGTGAGCCGCGTCATGGGGCCGCCGAAGGCGGGTTCGACGTACAGGTCGTTGCCGAGGACGTAGCCGACGTGCAGGCCGTCGGGCGACGGCTTGGCGAACATGAGACTTGAGGGCGCGGCGTTGCCGCCGAGCTTCGCCAGCTGGCCGGTGGAGCGGCGGTACGTCCAGTAGTCGCCGCGGGTGTTGCGCCGCCACACGCGCGCCGAGTTGGTGAAGATCACCACCAGGTCGAGGTCGGGCGTGAACTCGTAGCCGTGGACGGCGAGCGGCTCCGTCTTGCCGGGCAGGACGAGCCGAGCCGCGGGGACGAGGACCTCTTCCTTGCCGGCCGCATCGACCCGGACGATGTCGCGGGCGCCCTTGTGGCTCTTGGCGGGGCGGGTGGTGGTGTAGGCGCCGCCCGCAAGCCAGTGGACGGCGGGAGCGGCGTCGCCGCGGAAGTCGTCGGACGCGAAGACGCGGTCGAGGGTGAGCTTCTCGGGCTGCGCCGCGGCGGGGGCGGCGGCGAGGAGGACGACGAGCAGCGCGCGGCACATCGGCGGGCTCCGGGGGTGCGGAGTCCAGCGTGCCGGCGGCGGGGCTGCGCGACAAGGGCGGGCGTGCGGGTGGGGGCGGATTTGCGGGTCGGGCGGGCCGCAGAATCGGACTCGAGGGGCGAGTGGCCGGCGTCAGCGGGCTGTTACCGGAAGGCGAATTATGGACAGGATAACAGGATGAACCGGATGCCGAACCAAACCCTGGTTCGGCATCCGGTTCATCCTGTTATCCTGTCCATTTTCCTGACGTGATGCACAGCCCGCTGACGCCGGCCGCTCGCCGGGCTACCGTTCGAGGTTTCCGCCCGGGTCGGTCACGCCGCCCGGGTCGCGCCGAAAAAAGACGGCGCCGGCGCCTCCCGCAGCGGCGGCCGGCCCAACTCCGCCAGCGCCAGGTCCGCCACCGACCGGCCGATGCTGATCGACGCCGTCGCCGCGGGGGACGGCGCGTTCAACACGTGAACCATCCGCTCCGCGCGGCGGATGAAGAAGTCGTCTTCGAGCTTCCCGTCCGGCCGCACCGCCTGCGCCCGCACGCCGGCGCCGGCCGGCACCAGGTCGCCAAACTTCACCTCCGGAATCAGCTTCCGCAGCGCGTGCCAGAACGCCCGCCGGCTCGCGGAGCGGTACATCTCGCCGAGGCCCGTCCACCAGAACGTGCGGGCCATCTTCCAGAACGCCGGGTCGCGGGCGTACTCCAGTAGGTCGCGGACGCTGATGTCGCGCAGCCGGTAGCCCTCGCGCTTGAACGCCAGCACGGCGTTCGGCCCGCACTCGACGCCGCCGCCGATCATCCGCGTGTAGTGGACGCCGAGGAACGGCAGCCGCGCGTCCGGCACCGGGTAGATGAGGTGCTTGCACAGCCCCGCCGCCCGCGGCGTCAGCTCGTAATACTCGCCTCGAAACGGAATGATCCGCACGCCGGGGTCCACGCCGCACGCCTTCGCCACGCGGTCCGAATGCAGCCCGCCGCAGTTCACCAGCAGTTTCGCGCCGATCGTGCCGGCGGTCGTCTCGACCACCAGCCCGTCGGCCTCGCGCTTGCAGCCCAGGAACTTCGTGCCGGTGCGGACGGTGCCCCCCGCGGCGGCGATCTTCGCGGCATATACCTTCGACACCGCGGTGTAGTTGACGATGCCCGTCTCGGCGACGCGCAGCCCGGCGACGCCGGCGACGTGCGGCTCGACCTCGCGCATTTCCTGGACGCTGAGCCGCTTCAGCCCGACGAGGCCGTTGGCGGTGCCGCGGCGCTCCAGCTCGGCGAGCGCCGGCAGCTCGCTTTCGCTCGTGGCCACCACCAACTTTCCGCAGCGGTCGTGGGGGACGCCGTTGTCGGCGCAGAAGCGGTACATCCGCTCGCGGCCGTCGGCGCAGTTGCGGGCCTTCGCCGAGCCGGGCTTGTAGTACAGCCCGCTGTGGATGACGCCGCTGTTGTGCCCCGTCTGGTGCCGCGCCACCTCGACCTCGGTCTCGACCACGGTGACGGCCAGCCGGGCCTCCTCGGCGAGCGCCATGCCGGTGGCGAGCCCGACGATGCCGCCGCCGACCACGAGCACGTCCGTCCGTTCCACGCGAGACGCTCCCAGAAAAGAAAGCAGGGTTGGCCGCAAAAAGGCACAAAAGACACAAAAATAAAACAGACTCTGATTTATTTTTGTGTCTTTTGTGCCTTTTTGCGGCCAATCAATCCCCGACCCTACGCCGCGCGGCGGAGCGGGGCGGCTAGCCCGAGCTTTGCCACGGCGTCGGCCAGGTCGGTCGCCACGAGTTCCAGGTTCAGCCCCTCGCGGTCGAGGGCGGTGGCGTCCACGCCGGCGCCGTAGCCGGTGCGCACCAGCACCGTGCGGCAGCCGGCCGCGGCGCCGGCCGCCAGGTCCGTCTCGCGGTCGCCGACCATCCACGACCGCGCCGGGTCGAGGCCCAGCTCGGCCGCGGCGGCGCGGAGCATCCCCGGCTCCGGCTTGCGGCACCCGCAGCGGGTGCGGTACGCGGGCACCTCGCCGTCGGGGTGGTGCGGGCAGTAGTAGAAGGCGTCGACGCGGGCGCCGTAGCCGGCGAGCTGCTCGGCGAGGAAGGCGTGGACCGCCTCGACGGCTGCCTCGGTGAACATCCCCTTCGCCACGCCGGCCTGGTTGGTGACGACCACGACCGCCCGGCCGGCGCGGTTCAGCGCCGCGACGGCCTCGGCGGCGCCGGGGATCAGCCGCACGCGCGACGCGCAGCCGACGTAGTGGGCGTCCTCGATGAGGACGCCGTCGCGGTCGAGGAAGACGGCGGGTCGGAGGTTCATGGTCGCGGATTGTGACGGACCGGCGGCCCGGCGGTCAAGGCGAACCGTCAGCGCGCCGCCTCCGCGCTCGGCGGCGACGACAGGCCCGCCGTGTTCACCGCAGTCACCCGGTAGACGTGCCGCCGGCCGGGCTCCGCGGTCGCGTCGGTGAACTGCATCACGCCCAGCGGCAGCGGCGGCGTGTCGCTGTACTGCAAGCCCTGGAACACCGGCCGGCCGAACGGGTTCTTCCCCGCCACCTCGGCCAGCGCCTTGCCGTCGCGCTCGACCACGAACTTCGCCAGCCCGCTCTCCACGTCCGCCTCGGCGTCCCACGTCAGCCTGTTGCCGGTCAGCCGCAGGTTCGTCGGCGCCGGCGGCGCGGTCGTGTCGGGCACCTTCGAGTCGGCGACGTAGCGCTCCCACAACTTCGCCGTCGCCTCGTCCGGCAGCCACCCCGCCTTCAGCGCGTCGCCGGCGAACCCCGCGGCCGCCGACGCCGTGGAGCCGGTCGGCGGCGCGAGCCACGCCTTGTCCGCGGGCATCGGCCGCAGCGGGTCGCCGGCCTTCGCGGGGAGGCGCGCCGTCAGGCAGGCGTCGAGCCACGGGATCGCCAGGTAGCGCTGGTTGCCGCACTCGTGGCTCGTGAGCGGGTCCACGGACACGCCGACGAGCCCGCCGCGGCCGCGGACGGCGGCGAAGAACGTCTCGTTCGCCGGCCACACCCCCCCGAACCGGTCGCCCTTCACCGTCACGCCCTCCTTGGTGCCGAGGTTGCACATCAGCGGCACGGCCAGCGCCGCGGCGGGGAGGGTGTGCGCCTTGATGCCCGCCCGCGCCGGGTCGGCGGCCAGCTGCGGCACGCCGGAGCGGAGCCACGCCGCGGCGACGCGGTCGGGGTGGAGCATGACCATGCCGCCGGCCCAGTGGCCGCCGCCGCTGTGGCCCCACAGCGCCCACGGCACCGTCGCCAGTTCCGGGTGACCGGACTTCGCGCCGAGGTCGGCCAGCGCCTTGCGGAAGGCGGCGTCCGAGCCGTTGCGCGGGTCGCACCACAGCTGGCAGTCGGCCTTCTCGGGCTGCTCGTAGGCGGGGCTCAGCAGCGCGCAGCCGTGCTTCTTCGCGAGCGCCTGCCAGTGCAAGTCGTAGGCGCCGGTGAGGCCCGACTTGCACGACCCCTCGCCGCACCCGTGCTGGTGCACGACGACGCCGCGCAGCGTCTTCACGCCCGGCGGCACCCACACGGTGTAGTTGACGGCGAAGGCCAGGCCGCCGGGCTCGGCGGGGGCGGCGTAGCGGACGCGGTAGTACGGCGGGTCGGCGGGCGGGAAGGTGTCGTACGGCGGCTGCTGGGCCGGGGCGGCGGGCGCCAGCAGGGCGGCCGCCAGGAGCGCGAGCGCGGGGCGGGTCACGGGAGGGGTCCTCGGGGAGAGGGTCATCATACGCCCGCCCGGCGAACGGCGCGACGTCAGTCCGCCGGTGGCGTCCCTAACCCCGCCCGGCGCGCCGGTGCGGCACACGCGGGACGTATGTGGTGGTGGGACGCCACCGGCGGACTGACGTCGCGCCGTTCGCCGGGTCGGTCGCGTCACCCGCCGGCGCGCGCTTGCGGGTCGCGGCGGCCTTCTTCGCCGCCGCCGGCCGCGCCGCCGCCCCGCCGAGCTTCCCGCCCTTGCGGCTCGACACCTTCGTGTCCGGCACGCCGCGGCCGGAGCCCGACTTGTTGCCGCCGCCGTCTTCCTTGTTCACCGTCGCCCACGCCCGCGCGGCCGCCTCCTTCGGCGGCACGCCGCGGCTCTCGTAGCCCTCCTCGATGTGGCGGGCCTTGCGCTTCTGCTTGTCGGTGTACTTCGACTTGTCGCCCTGCGGCATGACGTGCCCCCCCACGCGGAATGGTGCCCGGCCACGCGGCCGGCACCACACCCGGGGCAACAGGCGTGCCGGCCGTCAGTTCCGCTGCTCCGGCGTGTCCAGTTCCAGGTCGGCGCCGCCGACCCAGAACCAGTCGGTGTCGGCGTCGCCCTGCAGCCGGTCGGCCGCACCGTCGTCGGTGACCACCAGCCGGCTGCGGATGTTGGCGTAGCCACCCGTGCCGGTCGAACCCGGGTTCCAGTCGGTGAGCACCTTGCGGAGCGAGTCCGATCCCGTCCGCACGGCCGCGGAGCCGCCGACGAGGATGTCGTTGCCGAGGCCGCCGTACAGGTCGTCGACGCCGGGGCCGCCGACCACGAAGTCGTCGCCGTCGCCGCCGTACAGGTCGTCGTCGCCGGCCCCGCCCTGGATCAGGTCTTCGCCCGCGCCGCCGGCGATCAGGTCGTTGCCGCCGCCGCCGTCGGCCGTGTCGTTGCCGCCGCCCAGGTATATCTGGTCGGCCCCGCTGCCGCCGGTCACGGTGTCGTCGCCGCCGCCGGCGTCGACCCACGTCGGCAGCGCGAGCGCCGACAGGTTGATGCTGTCGTTGCCGCCCTCGGCATCCACCCGCACGCGGGTCACGTTGCCGAACGTCTGGTTCACGTTCGACCCGTTCAGCGACCCCTGCACCTTCACCCGGTTGTTCGACTGCGGCGACACCGTGATGCTGTCGTTCGTGTTCCCGCCGGTGATGACCAGTTCGCCCCCGACCAGCCGGACGCCGGCGCTCGTCGGCAGGCCGTTCGACGTGAGCGTGATGGTGAACGTCCGGGTTGCCGACGTGTCGGCGCCGCCGTTGGCCGTGCCGCCGGTGTCCTTCAGCGCCACCGTCACGGTCGCGGTGCCGGTCGCGCTCGCCTCGGGGACGAAGCTCAGCGTCCCGGCCGCGTCGATGGTCGGCGCCGCCACGAACAGCGCCGCGTTCGTGGTGGCGACGGTGAACGACAGCCCCTGGCTCGCCTCGTCGGCCGGGCCGCGCGACAGGTTCGTCGCCCAGCCGCTCACCGTGCGCGGGCCGCTGCCGGCGACGACCGACTGGTTCGCCCCCGCGGTGAAGCTCGGGGCGTCGTTCACCGGCGTCACGGTCACGGTGAACTGCCGCGACACCGCCAGCGCCCCGTCGCCGACCGTCACCGTGATGGTGGCCGTGCCGTTGGCGTTGGCCGCGGGCGTGAACCGCAGGGTGCCCGTCGCGCCCGGGCTCGTGTACGTCACCGTCGGCGTCGGGATCAGCGCCGGGTTGCTGGACGTGGCCGTGACGGTCAGCGCCTGCGACTCGCCGCCGCCGGCGCCGATGCCGCTCAGGCTCACAGCCCGCGGGCCGGCGTCCTCGGCGACGGTGACGTCGCCGATCTCGCCGAGCGTCGGCGCGTCGTTGACCGCAGTCACGGTCACGCTCACCGTGCCGGTCGAGGTGCCGCCGTTGCCGTCGGACACGGTGTAGGTGAACGTGTCGCTGCCGAAAAAATCCGCGGCGGGGGTGTACGTCACGCCGTTCGGCGCGAACACGACCGTGCCGTTGGCGCCGTTCGTGGCGCCGGTCACGGTCAGGGCGTCGCCGTCCGGGTCGGTGTCGTTCGCCAGTACGGCTACGGTGATGACGCCGTCCTCGGTCACGGTGCCGCCGTCGGCGGCGGCCGCGGGCGGGTCGTTCACCGGCAGTACCACGACCGTCACCGTCACCGGGTCGCCGTAAAGCTGGCCGTCGAACGGGCGGTAGGTGAAGGTGTCGGTGCCGTTCCAGTCCGCGTTCGGCGTGAAAGTGAAGGTGCCGTTCGGGCTCAGCACCAGGGTGCCGTTCGCCGGGTTGCTCGCCAGCTGGGCCGTAAGCGGGTCGCCGTCGATGTCGCCGTCGTTGCCGAGGACGTTGCCGGTCGCGGCGGTGTCCTCGGCGGTCGTGACCGCGTCGGGGAGCCCGGCCGGGGCGTCGTTCACCGGCGACACGATCACCTCGAACGACATCGACCGGCTCAGCGCCCCGTCGTTCACGATGACCGTGATGTTCGCGGTGCCGCTGGCGTTGGCGACCGGCGCGAAGGTGACGGTGCCGGTGCTGTTCGGGCTCGTGTAGCTGAGCACCGGCGTCGGGATCAGCGCCGGGTTGCTCGACGCGACCTGCACCGTCAGCGGCTGCGACTCGCCCGGCCCGGCGCCGATGCCGGTGAGGGTCACCGTGGTCGTGCCGGCGTCCTCGGGGATCGTGAGCGTGGGGACGTCCGCGATCGTCGGCGCGTCGTTCACCGGCGTCACGGTGAGGCTCACCGTGGTGACGGCGCTGTCGAGGGCGCCGTCGGTCGCCTTGTAGGTGAAGCTGTCAGGGCCGAAGTAGTTGGCGTTCGGTGTGTAGGTGAAGCCGCCGTTCGCGGCCAGGCTCAGGGTGCCGTTCGCGGGGCCGGTCACGAGCACGGCGGCCAGCGGGTTGTTCTCGGGGTCGGTGTCGTTGCCGAGGACGCCGCCGACGCCGGCCATGCGGGTGCGGAACATCAAGTCCTGGTTGTACGCGCTGCCGGCGCCGAGGGCCGAGCCGCTGAGCCACAGCCGGCCCGGGGCGTAGGACTCGCCGTTGGCCGAGAACGACCCCAGGAGGCCGACCGTCGAGCCGGCGCCGTTGCGGGTGCCGATGGTGAACGTCTCGCCGGCCGCGAGCACGATCCCGGCCGCGCTCGTGTCGAACGTCACCCACTGGTTCAGCATCGCCGACGTGATCGTGAGGCGCGTGCTGAACAGCGGCGTGCTCGTCTGCCACGGGGCGCCGCGGTACACGACGGCGTCGAACGCGCCGCCGATCGTGCTGGCGGAGTAGATGAAGAAGTCGAACGACGCCAGCGTGCCGGCGCGGCCGGCGACCACCGACTGCTGCCACGGGGTGCCGGCGAGGCCGACGTTGTAGAACTGGCCGCCCAGGAGGCTCTGCTGGTCGAGGACCGCGGACGTGGCCGGCACCGTCAGCGTCGTGTCCTCGGCCACGGTGTAGGCGTCGGGGTTGGCCGTCGGCGCGTCGTTCACGGGCGTCACGGTGATGGTGACCGTCGTGACGTTGCCGAGCAACTGCCCCTCGGCCGGGCGGTAGGTGAACGCGTCGGTGCCGAAGAAGTTGGCGTTCGGCGTGTAGGTGAAGCTGCCGTCGGCGTTCAGGCTCACGGTGCCGTTCGCCGGCTGGGCCACGAGCTGCGCCGTGAACGGGCTCCCTTCCACGTCCGAGTCGTTACCCAGCACGCCCGGCGTGCCGACCGTCAGCGGCGTGTCCTCGGCGGTGGTGTAGTTGTCGGGCCGGCCGGCGGGGGCGTCGTTCACCGGGGTCACGGTGATGGTCACGGTCGTCCAGTTGCCGAGGAGCCCGCCGGGGTCGCGCGGCCGGTACTGGAACGAGTCGGGGCCGTTGTAGTTCGGGAACGGCCGGTAGACGTAGCCCGCGAACGTGGCCGCCGGCTCCAGCGACCCGTTCAGCGGCTGCGTCACCTCGCCGACCGTCAGCTGGCTGCTGGCGTTGTCCACGTCCGTGTCGTTGGCGGTGACCGCGCCGGCCGCGGCGCCGCCGAGGACGTTGAGCGACGTGTCCTCGCTGATGATGAAGCTGTCCGGGTTGCCGACCGGCGCGTCGTTCACCGATGTCACGGTGATGCTCACCGTGGCCACGTTGCCGAGCGCCTGCCCGTCGGACGCGCGGTAGGTGAACGTGACGGTGCCGAAGTAGTTCGCGGCCGGGGCGTAGGTGAAGCCGCCGTTCGGGTTCAACGTCAGCGTGCCGCTCGACGGGCCGGAGTCGAGCACGGCCGTGAGCGCGTCGCCGTCCGCGTCGGTGTCGTTCCCCAGCACGCCGGGGGCGGCGACCGTGAGCGCCGTGTCCTCGGCGACGCTGTACTGGTTGCCGAACGCGACCGGCGCGTCGTTCACCGGCAGCACCGTCACCGTGACCGTGGCCGGGGCGCTGTACGCCCGGCCGTCGAAGGCGCGGTACGTGAACGTGTTCGTGCCGAAGAAGTTCGCCCGCGGCGTGTAGTAGACGCGGCCGTCGTTCGGGCTGTACACCGCGGTGCCGTTCGCCGGCTGCGTCAGCACTACGGCCACGATCGTGTCGCCGTTCGGGTCGCTGTCGTTGGCGATGACGTCGATGCCGACGATGGCGTCTTCGTTCGTCGTCGCGTTGTCGTCCAGCGCCACCGGCGGGTCGTTGGTCCGTAGCACGGTCAGCGTCACCGTCGCGGTCGCGCTCAGGCCGGTGCCGTCGTTCGCGGAGTAGGTGAAACTGTCGGTGCCGTAGAAGGCCGGGTCCGGGGCGTAGCTGAAACTGCCGTCGGCGTTCAGCGTCAGCACGCCGTTCGCGGGGCCGGTCACCACCGCGGCCGTGAGCACGTCGCCGTCCGGGTCGGAGTCGTTGCCGAGGACGCCGGGGGCGCTCACCGTGAGCGTGATACCCTGGTCGGTGGTGTAGTTGTTGGCGCCGGCCACCGGCGCGTCCGCGACGGGCATCACGGTCACGGTCACGGTGGTGACGTTGCCGTTCGGCCCGGCGCCGACCAGGTCGCTCGGGCGGTACGTGAACGACGTGGTGCCGCTCCAGTTCGCCGGCGGCGTGTACAGCACCCGGCCGTTCTGCACCGCCACCGTACCGTACTGCGGCTGCGTCAGGGCGCCGATGGTCAGCGCGTCGTCCTCCACGTCGGTGTCGTTGGCCAGCACGTCGACCAGCACGGCCGTGTCCTCGGCCGTGGCGGCGGTGTCGGCCCCGCCGACGGGCGCGTCGTTCACCGCCGTCACCGTCAGGTTCACGGTGGCGACGTTGCTCGTCACCTGGCCGTCGGAGGCGACGTAGGTGAAGCTGTCGGCGCCGCTGTAGTTCGCGTCCGGGGTGTAGGTGAACGTGCCGTTCGGGTTCAGGCTCAGCTGCCCGTGCGCGGGGCCGGCCACGAGCGCCGCCGTGAGCGCGTCGCCGTCGGGGTCGGTGTCGTTGAAGAGGACGCCGATCGCGGCCGGCGAGTAGTTGAACCGGACCGAGCCGCGCAGGGCCGGGGTGCCGCCCTCGGAGTGCTGCTCGAAGTCGGCCGAGAAGCGCGTCACCTGCCCGGTCGGGCTCACCTCGATCTGCAGGACGGTGAAGAAGCCGGTGAGCGTGTTCGAGCCGCGGTGCTGGCCGGTGACGTCCATGCCCGGCGTGCCCGGCGTGCGGAACGCGGCGCGGGTGGCGCCGAGGTACTGCCCGACGGCCAGCGGCACGGCGTCGTTCGGCGAGCGGAACTGCAGCGTCCAGTAGTCGGAGGTGTTGTTCGGGTTCTGGTAGTTCACCGTCAGGTAGCTGGCGCTGCCGCTGACGCCGAAGTTGCCCGTGGCCGGCGACAGGTTGTACGTCCGCCCCTGGCCGATCCAGTCGCCGGCGTCGCTGACCATGGTCAGCGACGTGGTGGCGGTCGTGCCGGCCACCGTCAGCGTCGCGTCCTCCGCGACGGTGTAGGCGTCGTTCGCCGCGACCGGGGGGTCGTTCACGTTCGTGACGGCGAGCGTGACGGTGGCGACGTTGCTGACGCCGGCGCCGTCGCGTAGGCGGTACGTGAACGTGTCGGTGCCGGCGAAGTTGGCCTGCGGCGTATAGGTGAAGGTGCCGTCGGCGTTGAACGCCAGCGTGCCGCGGGTCGGGCCGGTCACCACCTCCGCCGTCACGCTCGTGGGGCCCAGCGGCGCCGTGACGGTGTCGTTGCCGCGCACGCCGGCGCCGCCCACGACCAGCGGCGTCTCCTCGGCCGTGGTGTAGCCGTCGGGGGCGGCGGCGAACGGCTCGTTGTCCAGCACGCTCAGCCCGCCCGAGCCGGACACCGGAGCGCCGGCCGACTTGTACCGGTCGACGTACCCGCTGGTGCCGCCCGAGCCGTAGTTGTAGGCGACGTAGATGTTCCCCGCGGCGTCCTGGGCCAGCCCCTCGGTGCTGGACGTACTCCAGGCGCCGTTGGCCGTGTTCTCCACGGTGCCGGCCGCGGTGAGGCGTACGAAGCGGATGTAGGTGGAACTGCTGCCGGTCGTGGCGGCGAGGAGGACGCGGCCGTCGGTCTGGAGGACGAGCCGGGCCGGGCCGCCGACGGAGCTGCCGGTGTACTCGAAGTGCACGCCGCCGACGGCGAACCCGTTGTCGAACGTGCCGTCGGCGCCGAGCCGCATCACGGCGTAGTCGTAGCGGTTGGTCGTCGTGTTCCGCAGCCGCACGGCGAAGGTGATTTTGCCGTCGGCTCCCACGGCCACGTCGGTGCCGCGCTGGTCGTAGTCGCTCGCCGCCGCGCGAATGACGCCGCTGTTGCCGAAGGAGCTGTCGGGCACGCCGGCCGCGCTGTAGCGGGCGATCACGAGCACCGACGCGGCGGTCCCCTCGCCGTCGACGCCGACCGCGACGACCGAGCCGTCCGGGCCGACTGCCACGCCGTAGGCCTTCGCGCCGGCCGCGCTCAGCGCGGTCGTCCGCACCACGCCGCCGGTGCCGAAGGTGGCGTCGAGGCTGCCGTCCGCGTTGAGCCGGACGACGGCGATGTCGTTGCCGATGTAGCCGGACAGGACGACCTTCCCGTCGGCCTGGAGGGCCGCGCCGAAGACGCCGGCGGCGACGCCGGTGCCGAACGACAGCCGGGCGATGCCGCCGAGGCCCTCCCCGAATGCGTCGAGCGTGCCGTTCGCCTTCAGCCGCACGACCACCATCACGCCGGTGTTGCCGGTACCGATGCCGGACCCCGCGACGATCACCTTGCCGTCCGGCTGTACGAGCACCGCCTCCACCTGGTCGGACGCGCCGACCGGGTTCAGCTGCACGCTCCCGGACGAGCCGAACGTCGTGTCCGCCGTGCCGTTGGAGTTGAACCGGCGGACGCCGAAGTCGGCGCTCGACCCGACCGTGCCGACGGTGCCGGCCGCGACCATCCGGCCGTCCGCCCCCACCGCCACGCGGCCGCGCACGAACCCCGACGCCCAGCCGCCGCTCCCCCACGACGTGTCGTAGCTGATGGCCCCCGACAGCCCCGCGGCGGTCGCCGACGCCGTGATCGTCACCCCCTGCGTGCCGTCCGTGATCGTGTCGTCCACGCTGCTGATGGCGAACGTGGCCGACGCCGCCCCGGCCGGGATCGTCACCGTGCCGGGCACCGTGGCCTCGGTCGTGTCGCTGCTCGTGAGCGTGACTACGAGGTCCTGGTTCAGCGGGAAGCCGTAGCGCGTCACCGTGCCGGTCGCGGCGCCGGCGCCGAACTGCTCGCGGACGCTACCCGGCGAAATCGTCACCACCAGCGCCGGGCCGGCCGGCTCGTCGTCGGTCACGGTCACGCCGGCCGTCGCCGTCACGCCGCCGGCCGACGCGGTGATCGTCACCGCCTGCGAGCCGTCCGCCACGGCGTCGTCCACGCCGGTCACCGCGAACGTCGCCGTCGCCTGCCCGGCGGGGATCGTCACCGTCGCCGGCACGGTCGCTTCCGTGGCGTCGCTGCTCGTCAGCGTCACCACCAGGTCGGACCCCATCTGCAGGTTCGACCGCGTCACGGTCGCCGTCGCCGAGCCGCCGTCCTCGCCGAACGACGCGGGCGTGATCGTGAGCGTCAGGAGCGGGTCGTCGTCGGCCACCGTCAAGCTCGCGGTCGCGGTCAGCGCCTCGCCGGTGGCCATGTCGAACCGGGCGAGCCACTGCTTGTACACGGACGTGGTGACGTTGCCGTTCGTGACCGGCACGGTGCCGCCGGCCTGGGCCACGAGCCGGCCGTCCGGCTGGAGGGCGACCGCGTTCACCTGCTCGAACGAGCCCTGCACGGGGTAGTCGGCGGCGACGTAGAAGCCGGTGCCGTTGAAGCCCGCGTCCGGCGTGCCGTCGGGGTTGAACCGGGCGAGCGCGTGGTTCGAGCCGTTGCCCTGCCGCCACGAGTCGCCGGCCATCACCAGCCTGCCGTCCGGCTGCACCACCAGGTCGAACGCCTCGGCCTCGTCCAGGTCGCCGGCCGCCCCCAGGCTCAGCGTCGTGGTGCCGTCGCCGGCGAACGACGGGTCCAGCGTGCCGTCGGCGGCGAACCGGGCGATTGCGAACCGGCCGTTGGTCTGGTTCGCGCCCCACGCGGTGCCGGCCACCACGACGTTCGTGCCGACCGCCTCGACGGCCACCAGGTCGGCGCGGTCGAAGGCGCCGAAGCTGCTGCCGGCGAGGGTGCGGACGCCGCCGGGGCCGAACGTGGCGTCCGGCGTCAGGTCGGCGTTCAGCCGCACGACGGCGCTGTGCCGCTCCCGCAGCCCGCCGGTGCTGACGACGAACACCTGTTCCGTGCCGACGAGGAGGAGTTTGCCGGCGGCGTCCACGGCCATGTCGGTGACGGTGCCGTAGGCGACCTCATCGGCCTGGGGGGCGCGGACGGGCACGTTCACCGAGCCGATCACACCGCCGTCGGCGGTCAGCCGGGTGACGCGGAACTCGGCCGTGTCGCCCCAGAACCCGCCGACGAGGAGGGTGCCGTCGGCGGCCACTTCCAGGTCGTAGATGCTGTCGTAGCCGACGTGCGGGATGACGGCCTTGCCGCCGGTGCCGAACGAGCCGTCGAGGGTGCCGTCGGCGTTCAGCCGGGCCACCGCCCAGTCGGTAACGCCGTTGTTCCGCACGTCGCCGGCGACCAGGATTTTGTCCCCCTGGGCGGCGACGGCGAAGACGGTGCCGGGCTGGGCGTAGCCGGCGAACTGCACGTAGCTGGTGAGGGCGCCGCTGCCGTCGGCGTTCTGGAACTGAACGCCCCAGCCTTCGCCACCGTCGGCGACGGACGCGGCGGCGACGATGCTGCCGTCGGGCCGCACGAGCAGGGCGCCCGGGTTGACCGACGTGCCGCCGCGGAGGGCCGGCGTGTCGGCGAACCCGCCGGCGCCGAACGTCGGGTCCGGCCGCACCACCAGCGAGCCGGTCGAGGCCGTGGCAGTGAGTGTGACGCCCTGCGTGCCGTCCACGATCGTATCGTCCACCGGGCCGACGGCGAACGTGGCACTGGCCTGCCCCGCGGCGATGGTCACGGCGGCGGGGGCACTGGCCTCGGTGGCGTCGCTGTTGGCGATGGCGACGGCCAGCGCCTGCGACAGGTCGCCGGTGCGGGTGACGGTGGCGGTGGCGGCGGGGCCGTTCTCGACAAGCGCCGCGTTGTCCAGCGCCAGCGTCAGGGTGGCGGGAACGTCGCGGTCCTCGAGGAATTCGAGCCCGAGGTGTGGGCGGCGAAATCCGGGGAGCGGACGAGCCGGGGGCGGCGGCTGGCGGCGCATGGGCAGTACTCGGCGGTAGCGGGGGCCGACGACGTTGAGGTGGGTATGTCCGGCAAGAGTGCCGGGCAGTGAACCTCGAACTTCGGCGAGTATAACCACGGTCCCCGGGACGCGACAATCTCGGCAACCGGAAATTCACATCGTGCCGACGGGACGGGCGAAAAGTTGCCACTCGGCTCGGAGGAGGCGGCACCGACCCGCGCCGGCGTGCCGTGGCCGGAACGGCCGCCCGTTCGTCCGGTTGTAGGGGCTGTCCCGGTTCTGCCCGCCGCTCCGCGTGTCCGGCCGCGGCGGCGCGGAATTCGCTCCGCATTCCGCCCGCCTTGTTGACGCTCCCCAAGTTATCCAGTCCAGTGACAGTACCCAGGCGGAGCAACCGGACGCCGGATCCCGGAATCCCGCTGGTTCGGCTCAAGTCGCGGGCGCGGCCGGCTTGAAAGGCCCCGCCCACGAACGTAGAGTTGTGGCGGATTCGGCCCCCACGCCGTCGATCCCCGACCCCCGCCCGACCCCGGGTCGCCGCACCAACCGGACCACACGGGTTGCTCATGACGGACGCCACCACCCAAACCCACTGGCGGCTCGACCGGCCGGCCGAAGGCGTGTACGCCTCCGAGCTGGCGGCCCGCCCGGACCGCCCCGTCCGCACCTTCCTACCCACCGACTACCAGCCGCGCTACCCGTACCCGCTCGTCGTCACCTTCCACGCCGCCGGCGGCACCGAGGAGAGCGGGTCGAAGCTGCTGCCGCGCGTCAGCCGCCGCAACTACATCGGCCTCACCCTCCGCGGCCCCCACGCCGCCGGCCGCGGCTTCGGCTGGTCCGACGCCAGCACCGACGACATTACCGACTACCTCCTCGCCGCCGTGGAGCAGACGCGCCGCACGTACCACGTGCATTCGGAGCGCGTTTTCCTCCTCGGCGTCGGCGACGGGGCCACGGCCGCGTACCGGGCCGGGCTGCAGCTGGCCGACCGGGTGGCGGGCGTGGTCGCGCTGAACGGGGCGATGCCGAAGCCGGCGGGGAAGCCGCTGTTCGACCTGCGGACGGTGCGCGGCCTGCCGGTGTTCATCGGCCACGGCGTGGCCAACGCGGTGGTGCCGTATTCGACCGCCGAGCGCGACTTCCGCCTGCTGTACGCTGCCGGCGCGGACGTGCGCCTGACCGGCTACCCGACGACGCAGAAGCTGCACGCCCACATGCTGCGCGACGTGAACCGCTGGGTGATGGGCGGCGTGACCGCCGGCCGCGGCCTGCTGCTGCGGGCCGAGGCGTAAGCGCGACGGGGATGCGTGAGAAAGCCCGGGGACGCCCCCCGGGCTTTTTTCGTTGCACGCGCAGCCCCGCGCCGCGACATGATAGGGGCATGACGCCGACCGCCCGCCTGGCCCGCCTCCTTCCCCCCGACGCCCGCCCGGACGGCGCCCTCCTCGCGGCGTTCCTGGCCGACCGCGAGGAGGCCGCGTTCGCGGAACTCGTCCGCCGGCACGGGCCGCTCGTGCTCGCCGCGTGCCGCCGCCTCCTCCCCGACCCCGCCGACGTCGACGACGCCTTCCAGGCGTCGTTCCTGGTGCTGGTCCGCCGGGCCCGCCGGCTGACCGGCGCGGCGGCGCTCGGCCCGTGGCTGTACCGCGTCGCCGCGTGGACGGCCCGGAACGCCCGCCGCCGCAACGCCCGCCGCCTCGCCCGCACCGCCCCCCTCGCCGACGCCGCCGCGCCGCCGACCTCCCCCGCGGCCGCGCTCGACCTCGACGCGGCGCTGCTGGCGCTGCCGGAGAAGTACCGGGCGCCGCTGGTGCTGTGCCACCTCCAGGGCTGGAGCCGCCGCGACGCCGCCGAGCGCCTCGGCTGCCGCGAGGGCACCCTGTCGTCGCTGCTGGCCCGCGGGCTGACGAAGCTGAAGGCGCGCCTGCCCGGCTACGAGTCGGCGCCGGCGGTGGCGGTGGTCCCGGCGGCGCTGGCGGCGGCGACCGTGTCCGCGGCGCGGGCGGCGGAGTTGGCGTCGCCGGCGGTTGCGCAGCTGGCGGACGCCGTGCTGCGGGCGCTGTGGGTGCCGAAGGCGACGGCCGCGGGCCTGGCGCTGGTGTTCGCGCTGGGCGCCGGCGTCGGCCTGAGCGTCCGCGAGGCGCCGGCGGTCGCGCAGGTGCCGACCGCGCCGGCGACGCGACCGGCGCCAGCCCGGGTGATCGATCCGGAGGAGTTCAACCTGCGGCAGGTGGAAGCGGACCTGGTCGAGACCCGGTGGCACCTCAAGGCGACACAGGCGGCGCGGGACGCGGCGGCGCAAGCGTGGGCCGAGGCCGCGCTGACCCTGCGGGAACTCCCCGCCAACGCCCCGCCCGACGAGCGCGAGCGGTGGGCCCAGAAGGAGCGCGAGACCGCCCGTCGGTATCGCGAGGAGCACGCCCGTTATTTCCCCCTGCGGGCGCGCGAGGAAGCCCTGGAGCAGTTCGTGGCCCGGATGAGCGTCCGGCTCGACGCCAGGCGGGGTCTGCCGCCGCCGGAGGTGACCGCCACCCTCGCCGTGGACGTGACGTTCCCCGAGGCCGGCCGGTATCACGTGGGCCTCGCCGCCCGCCTACTCGTCGAAGACGCGACGGACAGCTCCGACGGCGCGGGCGGCGCCGACGACGTGTGGAACGCGGCCCGGCGGCTGCCGCATGTCCACGTCCGCTACCCGGCCCCGCGGCGGACCGTGCGGGTGGCGGACGCTCCGGACATCGCCGTCGCGGAAGTGCTGGTGCCGCTGCCGCTGACGCGCGCCCCGGGCGGGTACGTCCTGGTTCGGGACGGCGACCGCGTTGTCCGCTTCTCGAAGTATCCGCACGCGGCTGCCACCCGCTTCCAGGAGGCGATCGGCGCGGCGGTGCCGGCCGGGCGGTGAATCGGGGATAAGAGCGGGGTCGCGTCAGCGCCCCGTGCCGACGCGTCTCGGTCCACGCCGGACGTGATTCGTGTCGGGCACGCACGGGGCGCTGACGCGGCCCCGCTCTTGACGTCCGCGACCGTGTGACGCTCCGGGAGGCGGCGCGGCGGGCGGCCGGCGTCACACCGTCAGCACCCGGTCGCGGGCCGCCACCGGCCAGCGGCCCACGACGCGGTTCCCCTCGGCCACCAGCACCTCGCGGTGCAGTGCCACCGTCGGGCAGACGTGCCCCGGCAGCGCGTACACCACGTCACCGGGGGCGTACTTCGCGGCCCCTGCCGTCTCCACGATCAGGTGCTCCTCGTTGTGCCCGACCGTGCGGTACTCGGGGAAGTCCAGCAGGTGCACGCGCCGCTCCATCGGCGGGTCCGCGGCCACCGCCTTGTTCCCCAGGTCGAGCGTCACCCGGTCGGCCGTCGGCCGGCTGATCACGCGCGTCACCAGCACCGCGGCCGGGGTGATGCCGGCCAGGTCGGCGAACTTCCCGCCGTAGCCGGCGTCGTGCAGCACGAATGTGCCCGGCGAGCACTCCACGCCGGGGATGTCGCGTAGGCCGGCGTACACGGGGAACGTCGGCGTGCCGCCGCACACCAGGCGCGGCACCGGCACGCCGGCCTTCTCCGCGGCGGCGCGCAGCTCCAACACCGGCGCCAGGAACGCCCGCACGGCGGCCTCGCGGTCGGCGCGGTCGGGCTGGTGGTTGTGGCCGTCGTAGGCCTGGAACCCGTCCGGCCGCAGGCCCGGCAGCTTCGCCGCCGTCAGGTACAGCGACAGCGCCTCGTCGCCGACGGCGACGCCGGTGCGGTGCTGGCCCACGTCCAAATCCAGCACGACGCCGACGGTGTGGCCCGCGGCGGCCATCCCGGCCGAGAGCGCCTTCGCGCTGGCGGGGTGGTCGATGAGCACGGAGAAGGTGGTTCCGGGGAACGCGGTTATGAGCGCGGCGAGGCGGCCGACGTTCGGGCCGACCAGGGGGTACGCGACGAGCACGTCGGGGGCGCCGGCCGCGGCGAGCATCTCGGCCTCGGCGATGGTGGCGCACTTGTGCTTGGTGACGCCGGCGTCGAGGAGCATCCGGGCGATCTCGCGCGTCTTGTGCGTCTTGACGTGGGGGCGTAGCCGGCCGGGGCCGCCGGCGAGTTCGATCACGCGGGCGATGTTGGCGCGGATGAGTTCCGGGTACAGCACGAGCGCCGGGGTGAACACGTCGGCCGCGTCGGTGAGGGCGTAGGCGGGGTGCATGAGGCGCCCGGGGGGTTGGGGTGTGGTGTTGGTATATGGCGGCGCGAAACCCCCGCCCCCGCGAGGTGTTGTATCCCCGGCCGGTGTGGCATAATACCACCACGTTCGCCCGTCGCCCTCCCGCGGGTTCCTGCCGATGCCGCGTGCCCTCCTCGCCGCCGCCGCCGCGCTGCTCGCCGCCCCCGCCGCGGCGCAATCCCCCGGCGACGACTTCTTCGAGAAGAAGATCCGCCCGGCGCTCGCCGAGCACTGCTACTCGTGCCACTCGGCCGACGCCGCCAGCAAGAACAAGCTCAAGGGCGGCCTCGCCCTCGACACCCGCGATGCGGTCCGCGCCGGCGGCGACAGCGGCCCCGCGCTCGTCCCCGGCGACCCGGCCAAGAGCCTACTGGTGGAGTCGCTGCGGTACACCGGCGACCTGCGGATGCCCCCGAAGGGGAAGCTGCCGCCGGCCGTCGTCGCCGACTTCGAGGCGTGGGTGAAGATGGGCGCCCCGGACCCGCGCACCGCCGCGACCGGCGTCAAGAAGCAGGTCGGCCTCAGCATCGACGAGGGGCGGAAGTTCTGGTCGTACAAGCCGGTCGCGGCGCCGGCCGCGCCCGCGGTGAAGAACGCCGCGTGGCCCGCGAACGACATCGACCGCTTCGTCCTCGCCGCGCTCGAGGCGAAGGGGCTCGCGCCCGCCGCCGACGCCGACCGCGCCACGCTGGCGCGGCGCGTCTACTTCGACCTCCACGGCCTGCCGCCGACGCCGGAGGAGATCGACGCCTTCGTGACCGACCGCGACCCGAAGGCGTTTGAGAAGCTCGTGGACCGGTTGTTGGCGTCGCCGCGGTTCGGCGAGCGGTGGGGCCGCCACTGGCTCGACACCGCCCGCTACGCCGAGTCCGTCACGCTCCGCGGGCTCGTGTTCAAGGAGGCGTGGCGGTACCGCGACTACGTCATCGACGCCTTCAACCGCGACGTGCCGCTCGACCAGTTCATCCGCGAGCAACTCGCCGGCGACCTCCTCGCCGCGGCCACGCCCGAGGAGCGCGCCCGCCTCATCATCGCCACGACCTACTTGCAGCTGGGTAACACCAACCTCGAAGAGCAGGACAAGCGGCAGCTCCGCATGGACGTGGTGGACGAGCAGCTCGACGTGATCGGCAAGGGGCTGCTGGGGCAGACGATCAGCTGCGCCCGCTGCCACGACCACAAGTTCGACCCCATCCCGACCGCCGACTATTACGCCCTCGCCGGCATCCTGCGGAACGTGAAGTCGCTGAAGGACGCGAATGTGTCCAACTGGGTCGAGGTGCCGCTGCCGGCCGCCCCGGACGTGGAAGCGGCCGTGAAGCAGCACGAGGCCGCGGTGAGCGACTTGCAGGCGCGCATCAAGGTGGCGAAGGCTAAGGCGCCGAAGGACGCCGCGGCCGAGCGCACGGTCAAGGGCGTGCTCGCGGTGAAGGACGTGCCCGGCATCGTGGTGGACGACGCGCAGGCGAAGAAGGTGGGCGCCTGGAAGGACTCGACGTTCTCCGGTACGTACATCGGCGCCGGCTACACCCACGACGACGCCAAGGGGCAGGGCGAGAAGACGATCACGTTCGACCCCGACCTGCCGGCGACGGGCCGCTACGAGGTGTGGTTCGCGTACTCGCCGGGTGGCAGCCGCGCCAAGGACGTGCCCGTCACCGTGTTCAGCGCCGACGGCGAGAAGACACTCCACCTGGACCTGACGCCGAACCCGCCGATCCGCGGCCGGTTCGTGTCGCTCGGCCAGTACCGCTTCGAGAAGGACGGCCAGAGCTTCGTGCTCATCTCGAACGAGGGGGCGAAGGGGCACGTCACCGCCGACGCGATGGCGTTCATCCCCGTGGACCAGCTGCCGAAGGAGACGGCGAAGGCCGGCCCGGCCGGGAAGGTGGCCGCGGCCGACCAGGCGGCGGCGCTGGAGGCCGAGCTGAAGAAGCTGCAGGCCGCGGCGCCGAAGCGGCCGATGGCCATGAGTGTGGTCGAGGAGGCGAAGATCGAGGACGCCAAGATCAACGTCCGCGGCATCGTCCACAACCAGGGGGCGGTGGCGCCGCGCGGCTTCCTCAAGGTGGCGACCGTCGGGCCGGCGCCGGCGATGCCGAAGGACCAGAGCGGCCGGGTGCAGCTGGCCGACTGGGTGGCGTCGAAGGACAACCCGCTGACGGCCCGGGTGTACGCCAACCGCGCGTGGCACTGGCTGTTCGGCAGCGGCCTCGTCCGCACCGCCGACAACTTCGGCACCACCGGCGAAGCGCCCTCGAACCCCGAACTGCTCGACCACCTGGCGACGCGCTTCGTGCAAGACGGGTGGAGCGTGAAGAAGCTGGTGCGGGCGATCGTGCTGAGTCGAACCTATCAGCAGAGCAGCCGGGCGGAGGCGCGGGCGATCACGGCCGACCCCGAGAACCGCCTGTTCGGCCGCGCCAACCGCCGGCGGCTCGAAGCGGAGGCGATCCGCGACACGATGCTGACGGTGAGCGGCAAGCTGGCGCCGTTCGCGGGCGGGCCGAACTTCAAGGACAGCGTCGCGGCCGACTACGGGTACAAGCACACGTCCGCGGCGCGGAGCGTGTATCTGCCGGTGTTCCGCAACGCGCTGCCTGAAGTGTTCGAGGCGTTCGACTTCGCCGACCCGAGCATGGTGGTCGGGAAGCGCAGCACGAGCACGGTCGCCCCGCAGGCGCTGTTCATGATGAACAACCCGTTCCCGGCCGAGCAGGCGAAGGCCGCCGCGGCGCGGGTGCTGGCCGAGAACCTGGCGAGCGATGATCTGCGGTTGGATCGCGCCTACCGGCTGGCGCTCGGGCGCTTGCCGACCGACGGCGAGCGGGCGGCGATGCGGCGCTACCTGGCGAACCAGTCGGGGAGCCCCGCGGCGGCGTGGGCGGCGGTGTTCCAGGCGCTGTTCGCGTCGGCCGACTTCCGGTACGTGGAGTGACCCGCGATGCCGTGGGAAGTCACGATCGTGAACTATGCCGGGAGCCCGCCGGCGTCGTACCACGCCCCGGGCCGGCCCGACCCGCAGCCACTCGGCGCCCGCGACGATGTGATCGCGGCGATCCGGGAGGCGGTGCCGGAGTTTCAATGGGGCATGGTCGGCGGCTTCCCACCCGAGATCCTGGCAAAGTTCTCGCCGGACGTCGCGGCGATACTGTCGAAACAGAAACTGAAAGCGCTCTACGACACCGGCGAGTTGTACCTCCTTCTGTACGGGTTCGAGCAGGAACCGATCGGATACCTGCACGCCGAGGTACGCGGGACGGGTAACCCGGTTCCACTCCTCGCCCGCGCCTGTGCCGACCGGAACTGGTCGGTGACGTCCGATGCCGACGGGTCGTTCGTGGACCTGAGCGCCGCCACTGCCCCACAGTGGGACGGCTTCCAGGCGTACCGCGACCGGGCGATTTCTGGCGTGTATGACCGCGACGGAAAGCCGACGTAGGGCGGGTCGAGGCTTCGAGACCCGACGCGGGGCGCGACGGGCGCTTCGCGGAACCCTCGTAACCGGCGAAGGCCTGGGTTTGGATTCCTTCCCGGCTCGCTCCGATTGAACCTGCTGTCCCGCGTCGGGTCTCGAAGACTCGACCCGACCTACGAAAGACCCGAGCCCCGAGGCGCCGCGATGCTCACCCCCGTCTCCCGCCGCGAGTGGCTGTCCCGCACCGCGTGCGGGTTCGGCGCCCTCGCCCTCGCCGACCTCGCCCACGCCCAGGCGCCGAACCCCCTCGCGCCGCGGCCGCCGCACCACCCGGCGAAGGCCAAGCGCGTCATCTTCCTGTTCATGCAGGGCGGCGTCAGCCACGTCGATAGCTACGACTACAAGCCGAAACTCGTCGCCGACGACGGCCGGCAGGTGCCGTTCGACGACGCCCGCGCCATCGCCAACACCGGCGCCCGCGGCACCAACCGGCGGGTGATGAAGCCGCTGTGGGAGTTCAAGCAGCGTGGCCAGAGCGGCCTGTGGGCGTCGGAGCTGTTCCCGCACGTCGCCCGGCACATGGACGAGCTGTGTGTCGTGAAGTCGCTCCACACCGAGGGCGTCGCGCACGGCCCGGCCACGCTCTTCCTCCACTGCGGCAGCACGAACTTCGTCCGCCCCAGCATGGGGAGCTGGGTGCTGTACGGCCTCGGCAGCGAGAACGCCAACCTGCCGGGGTTCATGAGCATCGCCCCGAGCGCGGGCAACGGCGGCCCGCGCAACTACGGCACCGCCTTCCTCCCGGCCATCTACCAGGGCACCGCCCTCGGCCGCGCCGGCGGCACCGCCGCGGAGGCCACCATCCGCGACCTCACCGGCACCACCCGGCCGCCGGTCGAGCTGCTGCGCGAGCTGCACGCCGAGCAGCTGCGCCGCACCCCCGGCGACGCCGAGCTCGAAGCGGTGGCGGCGTCTTACGAGCTGGCGCACCGGATGCAGCAGAACGCCCCCGACGTGCTCGACCTGTCGAAGGAGACGGCCGAGACGCTGGCGCTGTACGGCGTTAACGACCGCGCCACGGACACGTTCGGGCGGCAGTGCCTGATGGCCCGCCGGTTGTGCGAGGCGGGCGTCCGCTACGTGCAGGTGACGTACGGCGACAACACCGCCAACCCGGCGTGGGACCAGCACTCGAACATGCCGAAGCACGCCGACCACGCCAAGGCGTGCGACAAGCCGATCGCCGGGCTGCTGGCCGACCTGAAGCGGCGCGGCTTACTGGACGACACGATCGTGTGGTGGGGCGGCGAGTTCGGGCGGACGCCGTTCGCCCAGGACAACGGCACCGGCCGCGACCACAACCCGGCGGGGTTCACGGTGTGGCTCGCCGGCGGCGGCCTCAAGAAGGGCGTGGCGTTCGGCGCGACCGACGACTACGGCAGCCAGGCGGTGGAGAACAAGGTCCACATGCACGACCTGCACGCGACCATCCTGCACCAGCTCGGCCTCGACCACGAGAAGCTGACGTTCCGCTACAGCGGCCGGAACTTCCGCCTGACCGACGTCCACGGCCGGGTCGTGCGCGAGGTGATCGCGTAACCCATTCCCGGCACAGAAGTTCACGCCGAAACGTTGCTCGCCCCGCGGTCGATCCGACGGCGTGACATGTTTCCGCGACCCGGTGTGGGGGTCGCCGGAAGAATCATTTCCGGCTACCGCCCCGCCCACACCCCGCACAGCTCCACGACCACGCGCACGGCCGCCTCCATCTCTTCGAGGCACGTCCACTCCAGCGGCGAGTGCGGATTGTGCTCGCCGGTGGAGAGGTTCGGCGTCGGCAGTCCCTTCTCGGTCAGCATCGCGCCGTCGGTGCCGCCGCGGATGATCTTGAACTTCGGCTCCATGCCGGCGCGCTTCACCGCCTCCGCCGCGTAGGCAATCGCCCGCGGCTCCTTCGCAATGCCGTCGCGCATGTTGCGGTACTGCTTCCGCACGTCCACCTTCACCTTCGCCTCGGGGTACTCGCGCTCCACCTGCCGGCCGATCTCGCGCAGCAGCTCCGCCTGCACGGCCAGCTGCGGCGTGTCGAAGTCGCGCAGGAGGAAGCCGATCTTCACCTCGCCGACGCCGCCGTCGATGGTGAGCGGGTGGAGGAAGCCGTCGCGGCCGGCGGTCGTCTCGGGGCTCAGGCGGCGCTTCGGCAGGCGGTCGAGGAACATCCCCGCGAGGCGGATGGCGTTCGTCATCCGGCCCTTCGCAATCGACGGGTGGATGTTGACGCCGGTGATCGTGACCGTCGCCCCGTCCGCGCTGAACGTCTCGTCCTCGATCTCGGCGGTGCCGGCGCCGTCGAGGGTGTACGCGGCGACGGCGCCGCCGAGCATCGCCGGTTCGAGGTGCAGCACGCCGCGGCCGATCTCCTCGTCGCAGGTGAACACCACCGCTACCGGGCCGTGCGGTAGCGCCGGGTTCTCGACCAGGGTGCGCACCGCCTCCATGATGACGGCCAGCCCCGCCTTGTCGTCGGCGCCGAGCAGCGTGGTGCCGTCGGTGGTAATGATGGTCTTGCCGACGAGCGCCGCCAGTTCGGGGTTGTCGGCGACGCGGATCACCTTCGTGGGGTCCTTCGGGAGAGTGATGTCGCCGCCGGCGTAGTCGCGGATGACCTGCGGGTTCACGTCCTTGCCCGAGTTCTCCGGGTTGGTGTCCACGTGGGCGTTGAACGCGATGGTCGGCGCCCCCGGCACGTTCCCCGGGACGGTGGCGAAGACGAGGCCGTGTTCGTCCTGGCGGGCGTCGAGGCCGAGGGCGCGGAGTTCGTCGCGGAGCATCGCGCCGAGCACGAGCTGCCCCGGCGAGCTGGGGTAGGCGGTGGTGCGGTCGTCGGCCTGGGTGTCGATCCGGACGTAGCGGAGGAAGCGGTCGAGCAGGGCGGACATGGCGGCTCCGGGCGGGCGGTGGGGGTATGGTATTCGCCCCCGCGGCGCCGTAAAACGGTTGCTTCGCCTGCCGCGCCCTCCGCGAGTCCGACATGAGCTTCTCGTCCCACCACCTGTACTTCGACGACCTGGAGGTCGGCCAGGAGTGGGACTCGATCGGCCGGACGGTGACCGAAACCGACATCGTCAACTTCGCGGGCTTCAGCGGCGACTTCAACCCGATCCACATCGACCACGAGTTCGCCCGCGGCACCCCGTTCCGCCGGCCGATCGCCCACGGGTTCGGCGTGTTCAGCATCGCCAGCGGCCTGGGGGTGATGACGCCGCCGGTGCGGACGATCGCGCTGCTGCGGGTGCGGTTCTGGAACTTCCTGCTTCCGGTGTTCGCCGGCGACACGATCCGCTGCCACACCCGGGTGGTCGAGAAGACCGTGAAGGGCCGCGGCAAGCGCGGCGAGGTGGTGTGGTACCGCGGCATCATCAACCAGGACGGCAAGACCGTCCAGGAGGGCGAGGTGGTGACGCTGCTGGAGTGCCGGCCGCTGGTGCGCGACCCGGTGGCCGCGGGCGAGTCGAACGCCAACGGCACCGACTGAGCCGGGGTTCCAAAGCCGGATTAACCACAGAGTCACCGAGGACACAGAGAGAAGAACAGAAGCCGAGGAAGACTGGATTCGACCTCAATCTCCGTGCCGTCTCTGTCTTTGGTCTTCCCTCTGTGACTCTGTGGTTAACTTTCTCCCCGACCCCACCATGACCATTCGCACCCGCTTCGCCCCGAGCCCGACCGGCTACCTCCACATCGGCGGCGTCCGCACGGCACTGTTCAACTGGCTCTACGCCCGCCGGCACGGCGGCCAGTTCGTCCTCCGCATCGACGACACCGACGCCGCCCGCAACCGCGCCGAGGCCGTGAAGCCCATCCTCGACGGGTTCGACTGGCTCGGCCTCGACTGGGACGAGGGGCCGACCAAGGACGGCAGCGGCAACAGCGTCGGCCCGCACGCGCCGTACTTCCAGAGCCAGCGGAACGACCGCTACGTCGCCGCGGCGCTCAAGCTGATCGAGACCGGCCACGCCTACCCCGACTACACGACGCCCGACGAGCAGGACGCGCGCCGCAAGGCCGCGGAGAAGGCGAAGCGCGCCTACGTCCACCGCGGCAGCAACCGCGACGTGGACCCCGCCGAGAACCTCCGCCTGTACCGCGAGACGCCGGCGCCCGTGCTGCTGAAGGTGCCGGAGGGGCGGGCCGTCGTGTTCAAGGACCACGTCCGCGGCGAGGTGAAGGTCGAGACGAGCACGATCCGCGACCCGGCGCTCCTCCGCGCCCCGGACGCCGCCGGCGTGTGCCGGGCGCTGTACTCGTTCGCCACCGTGGTGGACGAGGTCGCGTTCGGCATCACGCACGTGGTGCGCGCCGAGGAACACCTGACGAACACGCCGGCGCAGATTCTCATCTACGAGGCGCTCGGCGCCGCGACGCCGGAGTTCGCGCACATCCCGCTGGTGAATTACAACAACAAGAAGATGAGCAAGCGCGACCTGCCGCCGCTGTCGGCGCAGGAGACGGCGGCGCTCAAGGCGTGCGGGTGGACCGACGAGCAGTTGAAGGGACGCGACGACCTGAACATCGCCACCGTGGCCTACTACCGGGAGCTGGGTTACCTGCCGGAAGCGATCATCAACTACCTCGTGCGGCTCGGCTGGTCGCTCGACGCGACGAGCGAGTTCATCCCGCTCGACACCATCCTCAAGAGCTTCGACCTGGACCGGATCACGAAGGCGGCGGCGAACTTCGACACGAAGAAGCTGTACTGGCTGCAGGGCGAGTACATGAAGCTCGTGCCGGTCGCCGACAAGGTCGAGCGCTGCCTGCCGTACCTCCGCCGCGCCGGGCTGGTCGCCGACCCCGTGCCGGACGCCGTGCGGGCGCGCCTCACGCAGGTGGCCGAGGCCGCGGGCGACCGCATCAAGCTCTTTTCGGACATGGTGCAGTTTGCCGGCCCGCTGCTGCGGACCGACCCCGTGTACGACCCGGCGGCGGTCGAGAAGGCGCTGAAGCCGAACGCCGACCTGCTGCGGGCGTACCGCGACGCGCTCGCCGCCGCCGACCCGTTCGACGCCGTCACCACGGCCGCGGCGCTGCAGGCGGTGGCGCCCGAGAAGGATCGGCACAAGGCGCTCGTCGCCGCGACGCGCGTCGCCGTGACGGGCGTGTCGGTCGGGTTCGGGCTGTACGAGACGCTGGCGATCCTCGGCAAAGACGAGGCGCTGCGGCGGGTCGATCTCGGTCTGAAGCAAGTGAGCTAACGCAATGCCCAAAGAATTCGACGTGTGCGGCCTGGGGAACTCCCTGGTCGACATCCTGCTCGAACTCACCGACGAGGAGTTCGGCCCGCTCGCGTTCGAGAAGGGGACCATGCGCCTCGTCGAGCCCGACGAGCAGAAGAAGCTCCTCGGCGCCTTCCGCGACCACGAGCCGCGGCTGGTCAGCGGCGGCAGCGTCGCCAACTCGGTCATCGCGTGCAGCCAGCTCGGCGGCCGCGGCGCGTTCGTCGGCTGCGTCGGCGACGACCGCTACGGGCTGCACTACGTCGAGGAGTTCGAGCAGCTCGGCATCGACTTCGTGAACGACCCGCTGGTCGGCGAGACGACCGGGACGTGCGTCAGCATCATCACGCCCGACGCCGAGCGCACGATGCGGACGAGCCTGGCCGTGTCGAGCCACCTGGCGGCGCGGCACGTCCCCGCCGAGCGCGTTGCCGCGAGCGAGTGGCTGTTCGTCGAGGGCTACGTGTTCGCCAACCCGAGCACCGGCCAGCACGCCATCCGCGAGGCGCTCAAGGCCGCGAAGGCGAACGGCGTGAAGGTCGCGCTGACGTGCTCGGACGCGTTCGTGCCCCAGGTGTTCGGCGACGTGTTCCGCGAGGCGCTGGCCCAGTCCGACCTGCTGTTCTGCAACGCCGTCGAGGCGACGGCCGTGACCGGCGCCGCGACCGCGGCCGACGCCTTCGCGGCTCTGAAGCTGATGGTCCCGAACTCCGTCGTGACCGACGGCCCGAACGGCGCCTTCGTGCGGTTCGGCGGCGCGGAGCAACACGTGGCGGCATTCCCGTGCGAGCCGAAGGACCTGACCGGCGCCGGCGACATGTTCGCGGGGGCGTTCCTGTACGGCGTCACGCACGGCGTCGCCCCGGAGAAGGCGGCGCGGGCGGCGAACCTGCTGGCGATGAAGGTCATCACGCAGATCGGCGCCCGCCTCCACCACGGGGCGAAGGACTTCTGGGCCGAAGGACTCCGGTAACACTCATGGGTCGCGTCCGTTCGTTCATCGGCGTCGGGGTCGGGGCCGAGGTGCGCCGCAAGGCGGTCGCGCTGCAGCAGCAGCTCGCCCGCACCGGCGCCGGCGTGAAGTGGGCCGCCGAGGACGGCATGCACGTCACCCTCCTGTTCCTCGGCGAGCTCGACGACCGCGACATCCTGCCGGTGTGCCGCGCCGTCGAGGCCGCGGCCGCGACCGAGCCGCCGTTCCCGCTGCGCGTGTCGGGCGTCGGCGCCTTCCCGACGGCGCGCCGGCCGAAGGTGCTGTGGGGCGGCATCACCGACGGCGCCGAGCCGCTGCGTCGGCTGCACACCGCGATCGAGGCGAAGCTGCTCGACCTGGGGCTGTACCGCAAGGAGGAGCGCGACTACACCCCGCACCTGACGCTCGGCCGCGTGAAGGGCGAGGCCGACGGGTTCACCCTCGCGGCGGAGCTGCCGAAGCTGCTGGCGTGGGACGGCGGCCGCACCACGGTGGACGAGGTGTGCGTGTACAGCAGCGAGCTGCGCCGCGGCGGCCCCGAGTACGCCGTCCTCGGCCGCGCCGAACTCACCGGCTGACCCACCCGCGAGCGGAAATAATTGTTTCGGCCGCCCCTCCCACCAGGTCGCGGAAACATGTCACGTCGCCAGATCGACCACGGATAGAATGTCTTGGCGGGGCTCAGGCATGCACTATCTCCTCTTCTATGAAGTGGTTACGGACTACGTGGAGCGTCGCGCCCCGCTCCGGGCCGATCACCTGGCGCTGGCACGGGCGGCGCACTCCCGCGGCGAACTGGTCCTTGGCGGCGCCCTCGCCGACCCCGCCGACGGGGCCGTGCTCCTCTTCCGCGGCGACTCGCCGGCCGCCGCCGAGGCCTTCGCCCGGGCCGACCCCTACGTCCGCAACGGCCTCGTCACCGCGTGGCGCGTCCGCGCCTGGGCCACCGTCGTCGGCGACGGCGCGGCCGTCACCCTGCCCCCCGATCCGATCGTTGCGGGGCCGGCGGCCGGCCGGTAGGTTGAGGCCATGACCGGACGCGAGTACCTGAACCGGCGGAAGCGATGGGTGTTCGGCGGCGTCGCCGTCGGGATCGTCCTGCTCGTGGGCGGCCTGGCGGGGCTGCCGCTGCTGGTCGGGGCCGGGCTCGACGGCCCGGCGGTCACGGCCGTGGTGGTGCCGGGCGTGGCGGTATTCGTGGCCACGGTCATCGCCGGGCAGAAGTTCCTGTTCCGCTGCCCGTGGTGCCGCGGCAACCTCGGGGTGCTGCTGACGCAGAAGGGCGTGTGGCGGACCGACCCGAAGGTGCGCTTCTGCCCCTACTGCGGCACCGACCTGGACGACCCCGTTGGCGGCGGCGGCGACTGGGACGCCCCGGTCGAGTGACGGTGTTCGCGCTTGCCCGCCGGCCCCGCCGCGGGGTACGCTTGATCACTCCGTTCCTCCCGGAAGCCGACATGAAGCGCGTCCTGCCGCTGGCCCTCGTCCCGGCGATTCTCGCCGCCGTCCTGTACCTGCACGGCGACCGCCCCGCCCCCGCCGCGCAGGGGCCGCTCCCCATCCCCGAGATGCAGTTCAACGACGTGAAGGAGATCGCCCCCGGCGTGTTCTTCCGGCTGTCGTCCATCAGCGCCGCCGACCCGAAAATCCCGTTCGGGGGGTCGAACCACACGTGGGTCGTGTTCAAGGACTACGTCGTCGTCATCGACGCCAACTTCCCGAAGGAGGCCGCCGACGTGGTGGCGGCGATCAAGAAGACGACCGACAAGCCGATCCGCTACGTCCTCGACACGCACCACCACGGCGACCACGCCTACGGGAACAGCGTGTGGGCGAAGGAGGGCGCCAAGATCGTGGCGCACAAGAACGCGGCCCGGCTGCTGTCGGTGAACGGCCCGAAGCAGTGGGAGGAGGCGAGCACCGGGAAGGACGCCCGCGACGACCTGAAGAAGACGACGCTCAAGCAGGTGGACATCCCGTTCGACGACACCTACGTGCTGGACGACGGCACGCAGCGGGTGGAGTTCCGGCACTTCGGCCACAGCCACACCATCGGCGACGCGGTGGCGTACCTGCCGAAGCACAAGATCCTGTGCACCGGCGATGCGTGCGTGAACGGGGCGTACAACTTCATGGGCCACAGCAACTCGGCGAGCTGGATCCGCTGCCTGAACGAGATGCACAAGCTGGACGTGGACGTGATCTGCCCCGGCCACGGCAAGCTGGCGCGGAAGGACCTGCTGAAGACGGAGGTGCGCTACTTCACCGAGCTGCGGGCGGGCGTGCAGGCCGGCATCGACGCGAAGAAGAGCCTGGAGGACATCACGGCGGGGCTGAACTTCCCGTGGTACAAGGAGTGGACCGGCGTGGACGTGGCCGGCCCGCAGATGAACAAGGACAGCGTGAAGCACGTGTACAACGAGCTTCACGGGAAGGTCGAGCACGAGCGGCTGGGCTGGGTGCCGAGCCAGCTGGAGGCGCGGCCCGTGGCTGTGACCCGGCGGGACTGACGCCGGTGATGAGTGAAGTTCTGGTCCGTCAGTGGTACAATGGTGTCGTTGACGGACCGGGAAGCGAGGAACTCGCCGTGGTCGCGCTCCGCATTCCACTGCCGAAGCCGTTTGCCGATGTTCTCGAACGGACTCAACGCCAGGAAACGGAAGCGCTAGATTGGGAGAGCGTTCGCCAAGAGTGGGAAGCTACACTCGCCACGCACGATTCGCTGCACCTTCAATTCGACGATTCGATCGAAAAGGTGCTTCGAGTCCGATCCACCGATCCACGCACGGGGCTTCTGGAGAGTGAGCCACTATGGAGGCTTCTCTGGGCCAATCTGCTACTCTGGGCAAGCGTTCGCGGCATTGTGGACGGACTGGGGCAAGCTCCGATACGCTCGTGGGTCATCAAGGAGGTCGAAGCGCGCTACCAACGGATCATCGTCCAAACCCAAATGCTGCTCGTCGCCTTCCCACAACTTGCGTTCCCCGGTGGTCCTGAAATTTATGCAGCGTTGTGTAACCATGGCTCCGTTGAATGGATGACGCCGGAGGTGGTCGGATCACTTGAACAGTTGCGGGCGGAAGTTCTGACCATACGCATCTCCCCGCTCGCGCACCTCCGGGCGATGTGGAACCTGTGGTGGTCGGCCGTCCGCCACCCGCTCTCCGAGACGACGATCGACCTGAGCACCGGCCGCGTGCTGAGCCGCGCCTGACCCGAGGACCGCCGTGCCCGAAGACCCGCCCACTTCGGACAAGCCGCCGGCTGCGCCGAAGCCGCCTGCGAAGCGACCAGTTGCCCTGCCGGTCATCACCCAGAACCGGCTGTTCGCCGGGCTCGTCCTGATCGTGACCGTGGCTTTCATGTTGTCGTTGGTCGGCCTCGCGCTGCTCGCCCTGTTCGGCAAGGAGCCGCCGACCACGCTCCAGTCGAAGTTCGCCGACGCCTGCGACTTCATCCTAAAGGTCACGCTCGGCGCGCTCGTGGGGCTATTGGGCGGTCGTGCCGCTGCGCCGGACAGGCTCGAAATCACCGGGCGAAAGTAGGCGCCCGCCGAGTCACCACGTGCAAGGGTCGCCCGCGGCGAGGTCGGCCATGTCCCGGCGTGCGTTCACACTCATCGAACTGCTCGTCGTCATCGCCATCGTCGCGGTGTTAATCGGCCTGCTGCTGCCGGCCGTGCAGAAGGTCCGCGAGGCGGCGGCGCGGCTGAAGTGTCAGAACAACCTCAAGCAGATCGGCCTCGGCCTGCACGGCTACGAGTCGGCGCACGGCCGCTTCCCGCCCGGCTACCGCGACACCCGGCCCGACAGCGCCCCCGGCCCCGGCTGGGGCTGGGCCGTGTTCCTCCTGCCGTTCGTCGAACAGCCCGCGCTCCACGCCCGCCTCGACCCGCACAACACGCTCCCTGGCGGCGGCTCCGACACGCCCGCACCCACCGCCGACACCCTCACGCCGCTGCCGGTCTACCGCTGCCCGTCGGACCCGGGGCCGGCGACGAACGCGAACTACGACGGCCACGCCACCGCGAGCTACCGCGGCGTCGGCTGGGGCCGGCCGAAGACGGGGCCGGGCCCGAAGGGGCTCATGATTACCGACCTGGCCGACCCCACCGGCGTGCTGTTCCGCAACAGCAAGGTGCGCGTCGCCGACGTGGCCGACGGGCTGTCCGGCACGCTGTTCGTCACCGAGGTGTGCCTGACGGAGGTGCGCTGGGGCGGCGTGTGGGCCGGCGCGACGCGGAAGGACGTGTACGGGCTGTGGATCAGCGGGGCGTTCTGGGCCGTGGACGAGGGGCCGTTCCGGCTGAACGGGCCGGACAAGTGGGCGGCGTGCAGCCCGCACCCCGGCGGCGTCGGCGTGCTGCTCGGCGACGGCTCGGCCCGCTTCGTCCGCGACACGGTGACGCCGCGCGTCCCGGCGGACCTGGCGACGCGGGCGGGGGGTGAGGTGGCGGCGGTGGAGTGAGTCAGCCGCGCCGCAGGTCCGCGAACGCGGCCGCCATCGCGTCGCGCATCATGGCGCTGTCGTTCGAGTACACCACCAGCCGCGCCCCCTGGCGGATCGTCCGCAGCATCTGGTCCGTCCGCCCGAACCAGCACCCGGCCGCGACGTGCCGGCGGTCGGCGGTGTCGATCACCTTCTTGACCGCGGCCACCAGGTCGGGGTGGTCGTACTGGTTGGGGATGCCCATCGCCGTGGTCAGGTCGTTCGGCCCCACGAACACCGCGTGCACGCCGGGGACGGCGCAGATCGCGTCCAGGTTCTCGATCCCCGCCGGCGACTCGATCATCGGGATGAACACCGTGTCGGCGCAGCGCTCCACGGTCACGTACTTCTTGGTCGCCTCGCTGGGCCACTCGCCGCGGTCGAGGACGCGCTTCAGCGCCCGCCCCTTCAGCGGACGGTACACGGCGGCGGCCGCGAGCGCCTTCGCGTGCGCCACTTCCTCCACGTACGGCACCACGACGCCGTCGAACGAGTCGCACACCTTGGACACGTCGTCCGGGTCGCGGCTGTGGGTGCGGGCGAGGCAGGCGATGCCCTTCGAGTTCAGGGCGTACTTCACCGGCAGGAAGTCGGCGACGTCGAGCGCGTTGTGCTCGGCGGTGACGACGACGAAGTCGAGCGCCCCCGGCGGGAGGAAGTCCACGACCGCGGGGCAGACGGCGTGCTGGAAGAAGGTGCCGAACACCCGCTCGCCGCGGGTGAGCTTGTCTTTGAGGGCTTTTCCGCTCATCGGGGGCTCCCGGCTCGGGCTTCGTAGTAGTCCGTCTACCGATCCGTGTCGGGTGCGCGTTAGGCCGGGGCGCAAGCCCCGTCGGGGTTCGGAGGCCCGACGGGGCTTGCGCCCCGGCCTAACAGCTCGCACCACGGCTCGCGGACGAAGCCCGACATCGAGCGGTAGACGGACCACTACGAAAGCCTACGCCGCAAGGGGCGGCAGAATCACGTCAGCAGCGTCAGCGGGTTCGCCCGGCTGCGCAGCGGCAGTTCCGCCGGGCGGCCCAGCCGGTGCGACTCGAACGCCGCCGCGATCATCTCGATGATGGCCGCCGCGTCGCGGTACGAGCACTTCGTGTCGCGGTCCTTCTCGACCGCGTCGATCAGGTCCGTGATCGCCGCGACGTGGCCGCCCTCGTAGGTGCCGTCGGTGCGCGGCTCCGGCCGGCCGATCCCCGCCGACGTGATGACCTCCCACGTCTTCTTGCTGCGGCCCGGCGACCAGCTGCTGTCGCGGAGCAGGTCGGCCTTCACGCCGTAGCCGCTCTCCAGCTCGATGACGCCCTTCGAGCCGAACACCTGCACCGCGAACCGCGTCGGCTGCCCGGCCGTCCCCTTGCGGCTGGCGAAGTAGCCGGTGACGCCGCGCGGGAAGGCGTACTGCGCCTGCACGTGGTCGCCGGCCAGCGGGCCGATTCCCTCGGCGCCCTCGCGGACGTGCCGCCGGGCCACCGGCTCGCCGCCCTGCGTCACGGTGGCGTAGCAGCTGGCGGCGTTCCCGCCGGCGATGCTGCGCATCAGGCCGAAGACGTGCGACCCGAGCACCCACAGGTCTTCGCCGCCGCCGCGGGCGTCCTCCTTGCCGCGGCCGCGGATCTCCAGCAGGTCGCCGATGGCGCCGTCGGCGATGGCGGCCTTCACCGCGGCGAGCACCGGCGAGTACTGGCTGATGTGGGCGATGCCGAGCTTGAGGTGGCGCATCTCGAAGGCCCGCACGATCGCGTCCGCCTCGGCGGGCGTGCGGCAGAACGGCTTCTCCATGTAGACGTGGCAGCCGGCCTCGGCCGCGGCGAGCAACATGTCGTGGTGCTGGTCGAGCCAGCGCGGGCAGATCGCAACGAGGTCCGGCTTCTCCTTCGCCAGCATGTCGCGGTAGGCGGCGTAGGCGGTGCGAGCGCCGGTGCGCTCCTGCGCCCGCCGGCGGCCGGCCTCGTCGGGGTCGGCGACGGCGACGACCTCGACGTTCGGGGCGCGGCGGCAGGCGACGTCGACGGCGTGGCCGTAGTCGCCGCGGCCCGTGTGGCCGATGACGCCGACGCGGAAGGTGCGGGGCACGGGAGAGTCTCCGGCGGGAGCCCTGACTGTGCCGCGCGGGGGAGGGAAGGGCAAGGGAAAAGCGCGGCGGCTGCGGTACGATATTCACGGAGGGTTTCCGCCCCCCGGCCGTCTTACTGTCGGACCCCCGGAGGCCGACCGATGCTCCCCGCGCTGGCCCGCCAGTTCGCCGCCGACGCCGCCGTCCCCGACGCCGAGTTGCTGCTCCGCTACGCCCGCGCCGCCGACCCGGCCGCGTTCGAGCTGCTGGTGTGGCGGCACGGCGCGATGGTGTGGGCCGCGTGCCGCCGCGTCCTCGGGGCCGACACCGCCGCGGCCGAAGACGCCTCGCAGGCCGCGTTCGCGGCGCTGGCCCGGCACGCCGGCCGCGTCCGCGCCGCCGGCCCGTGGCTGCACCGCGTCGCCGTCCGCGCCGCACTCGACCTCCGCGCCGCGGGCCGCGGTCGGCGCGACCTGCCGGACGCGCTTCCCGACCCGCACCCCGGCCCCGAGCGCCTCGCCGCGTGTCGGGAAGAAGCCGCCGCCATCGACGCGGCGGTGAACGCCCTGCCGGAGAAGTTGCGGGCGGCGTTCGTGCTGTGCGAGCTGGAAGGCCGGTCGAACGCCGACGCCGCGGCCGCGCTCGGCTGCCCGGTCGGCACCGTCGAGTCGCGGCTGACGCGCGCCCGCCAGCGGCTCCGCGCCCGCCTCGCGGCCGGCGGCGTGGTGCCGGCCGTCGCCGTGCTGCCGGCCGCGGTCCGCGCCGCACTGCTGCGGCCGCCGACGGCGGCGGTGCGGGCGCTGGCGGCGCGGGCGACCGGCGGGCCGGGAACCCTTCGCCTCGCGGTCGCGGCCGGGCTCGTGCTCGCGGCGAGCGCCGTCGGCTTCGGCCTGCCCGCGTCCGAGCCGCCGGCGCCGCCCGCGGCCCCCGTGCCCACTGCCGACCCGCCCGCGGCCGCGAAGGTGGTCGCGCGGTTCGGCGCGCCGGGGATGCGGCACGCCGGCCCCGTCGGCGACGTGGCCTTCGCCCCGGGCGGCGCCCGCCTCGCGTCCGTCGGCCCCGACGCCGTCCGCGTGTGGAACGCCGAGACCGGCGCCGCCGTGTTCGCCGTGACGCACCCCGGCGGCACCATCACGCGCGTCCGCTACACCGCCGACGGCAAGGAGCTGCGGGCCGTCGCGCTCGGCGCTGCCGGCAAGGGCGGCGAGGTGTGGCACATCGACCCGGCCACGGGCGCCGTCCGCAAGAAGGTGCCGCTCCCGGGCGCCGGCGGCGGCCCGTTCGACGCGCGGTTCAGCGACGACGGCAAACTGCTCGCCGTCCACACGCCGGGGGACCGCGCCGTCGCCGTCGCCGACGCCGCCACCGGCCAGTCGCGGTGGAGCTTCGAGCTGCCGCGCGGCGACGGCCCCACCGCCGCCGCGTTCTCGCGCGACAACACGCTCCTGCTCGTCGGCTCGCGCGGCGGCGCCGTGACGACGTTGGACGCCGACACCGGCGGGAACCCGAAGACCATTTATGGCCCGATCACCCCGGTGACCGCGGTCGCGCTGTCGCCCACGGCCCGCACCGTCGTCGCGGCGTTCGGCACGACGGGCGTCACGGCCTGGGACCGCGCCACCGGCAAGGAGAAGTGGACGAGCGGCGCCCGCGGCGACGGCGGGCTCGTGTTCTCCCGCGACGGCAAGCTCCTGTTCCGCGCCGCCGTCGGCGCCCACGCCTCGACCATCGACCCCGACGACGGCCGGCTGCCGAACACGTGCGGCGTGCCGGGCACGTTCTTCGACGGCATGGTGCAGGGCTCGTGCGTCGCGCTCCACACCGCCCCGCACCACCACGGCGACGACCGCGCGGCGTTCGGCACCGCCGGCGGCGCGGTCGTCATCTACGGCGTCACCGAGGAGCCGGGCCGGCCGACGGCGGCGTCGCCGGAGCCGGCAGGGGCGCCGGAACGGCTGGCGTTCACGCCGGACGGCACGGCGCTCCGCGGCTGGGCCGGCGACTGGTACGAGTGGGAGGTGGCGACCGGCAAGCAGACGCGGCTGACGGGCGCGGGGTGGAAGCGCGTCCCGCTGTCGCCCGACGGCCGGGTCACCGCCGAGCAGACCGAGTCGAGCTGGCTGCGCGACCGGAACGACCCGCACGGCGGCGTCCGCCTCGTGCTCACCGAGGCGGCGACGAACCGCGCGACGACGTTCCTGGCGGGCGTGAAGTACCGCGTGGCGTGGCTCGACTACACGCCCGACGGCCACCTGCTCGGCGCGGCCCCCGACGGCTCGCTGCGGGTGTGGGACGCGGCCACCGGCGACGAGCGGCTGGTGCTGGCCGGGCACGCGGCGCCGCCCAAAGCCCACGCCGTCTCGCGGGACGCACGGGTGCTGGTGACGGCCGCGGCCGACGGCGTGCGGGTGTGGAGCCTGGCCACCGGCAAGAAGACGGCGGAGTTCACGTTCGACGCGCCGCCGACGCACGCGGCGGCGTCGGCGGACGGCTCGCGGGTGGCGGTGGCGGGCGGCGGGCGGGTGGTGCTGTGGGACGCGGCCGGCCGGAAGGAACTGGCCCGGGTGACGGGGGCCGGGCCGGTGGCGCTGAGCCCCGACGGCTCGCGGCTGGCCGCGGTGTCGGGTGCTGAGGTGCGGGTGTGGTCGGCCGACGGGGCGGCGCGGGCGGTGCTGCGCCACTCGGGGCCGGTAACGGGGCTGGCCTTCGCCCCGGACGGCCGGACGCTCGCGGTGGCGACGACCGACGTGCCGGTGACACTCTGGGCGGTGAACTGACGCTGCTTGCGGCGTAGCGGCCCGCTACGCCGCAAGCGGCAATTCCCTTCAGTCCGTCGTCAGGTTCGCCAGGAAGTCCTCGAACGTCTTGCGCGACTGGAACTCGCTGGCCATCAGCGTCTTCTCGCGGGTCGTCAGGCCGTCGATCTCGCGCTCCTGGGTGGCGAGGCGGTCGAGGTACGTCTTGTACACCTCGGCCTCCCGCGGCGTCGCCCCCAGGTTGCGGCGGATGCGGTCCTGGTCGGTGGCCAGCCGCGCCAGGTCGGCCTTCACCTGGTTCAGGTCGCGGAGCTGGCCGTCCCACGCCGCCTTCAGCTTCATCGCCTCGGCCAGCTTCTGCTTCAGCGCCGGCGTCGCCTCGTTCAGGCTCAGGAAGAAGCGGATCTGCTGGTCCGGGTTGTTGGACAGCGCCACCTGCGTGGACACGTCGCGCTCCTCCGTCACCGGGAACGTTTTCTCCTCGCCGGCCTTCACCGCCACCTGGAACCGGTACACCTCCTTCGTGTCCTCCACCGGCGCCGCCGTCTCCACCAGCTTCACCTGCTGGTTGGTCCGGTTCGGGTGCTCGATCACCAGCGTGCGGTCCGTCTGGCTGCGGTTGGCGATGCGGTACTTCTTCTCCTCCCGCACCTTCGTCGTCGTCGTCACGATTCCCTTCACCGCCCGCACGTTGGTGATGCGGCTCGTGCCGGGGCCGTTCTGCGGATCGACCTCCGTGCCCAGGTCGATGGCGTAGGACACGAGCCGCTCCTCGCCCGGCTGCACGTCGAGCACGCGGGTGTCGCCGGCGTAGGTGCTCCCCTCGAACACGGTAATCGGGCCTTGCGAGAGGTGCACGCCCGAGGTGTTCTTGAAGCGGAGTCCGAGCAGCGGGTGCTTCGGCTGCACGGCCGGGTTGTAGATGCTGACGCGGGTCCCCTCGACCTCCTTGCCGACGATCGGCAGCAGGGCGCTCTTCTGCCGCGCGAGCGAGACGGGGTGGTCGATGGCGTACTGGAAGAAGTCGCCGAGCTTGCCGGCCGTGGCGGCGCTGCCGACGGCGGTGCGGCCGAGTTGGCTCACAAGTTCGCGCTCGAGCTGGCGGGCTTCCGCGGCCTTGCCGTCGTTGGCCACCACCGACCGGCGGAACGAATCCGTCGGGGCGTCGAACTTGGGGACGCCGCCGAACCCACCCGGGCCGGCCGGGCCGCCGCCGGGCCGACCGCCGCCCTTCGCCCCACCGGCCCGCCCGGCCATCGCGGGTGCCCCGCCGGCACCGGCCTCCGCGCGGTCGGCCAAGCCCACCGCTTCGTCGGTCGCCACCGCGACGCCGTTCACGTCCCGCGCCCGCGCGCGGCCGAAGCCGCCGTCGTAGGTGGGCGGCCGCAGCGACGCGAACAACTCCGGCTCGACCGTCGGCCGCGGTACGAACAGCGGGTTGTACAGGTCCATCTTGAACGAGATTGGCCGGCCGCTGATGAGCGCCATCCGCACCCCGGTCCAGTCCTCGTCCGTCGGGTTCTCGACCACCGCCCAGCCCTGGAGGTAGGGCTTGCCGCCCTTGCCTTCGGCGTCGAGCACAAGCCGGTAGCTCGTCTTCCAGACCGGCGCCTCGACGACGTAGCCGACCTGCACGCGCCGCTTGCCGTCGCCGGCGAAGTGGAGGCTCACCGCCTTCTTCGCGGCGTCGTGGTTCATCGCCAGCACTTCGAGCGCGCGGCGGAACTCGCTCTCGATCACCGGGTTCAGGAACCGCAGTTGCTGCACCTCGGTCAGCTTCACGGCCCGCATGCCTTCCGCGCACCACATGTTCAGCACGGCCA
The DNA here is from genome assembly GCA_046350095.1 of Gemmataceae bacterium. Classification (GTDB taxonomy): domain Bacteria; phylum Planctomycetota; class Planctomycetia; order Gemmatales; family Gemmataceae; genus Urbifossiella. Next base: position 920,685 of record JAXMBA010000002.1, on the reverse strand, counting down.
CGGGCACCGGCGGCTGGTTCGGCCCGCCGGCCACCGCCTGCGTCTCGATGCCGACGATGGAGCCGGTCAGCTTGCCGGGCTGGTTCTGCGCCGTCGGCGTCGTCGTGACCTCGACGCGCTCGCCGCGGGCCTGCTGGAGGATGCCGGCGAACGTGGTGTCGCCGTTGAGATTGATCGAGAAGCTGGCCAGGGTGCGGGCGATCGGCTCGCGGCTGTCGTAGCTCACCGCGGCGACGCGGCCGCCGCCGAAGTCTTCCAGGACCATCGACTTGATCAGGTCGTTGATGTCCGCTTCCTGGAACGTCAGGTCCACGCGGGCGTCGCCGTCCACCTCGCCGCTGCGGCTGAAGTAGCCGACGCCGCTGTTGAACATCACGACCCGGCTGATCGGCAGGGTGACGGCGGGCTTCAGGTCTTGCTTGCCGTCCGCGAGCGCCTCGGCGGCCAGCCAGCGGTCGGCGACGACGCCGGACCCGATGGCCCCGGCTAGCGGCACGCTCCACAGCAGCTTCCGACGCAGCATGGCAGACCCTCGGGGGAGGAACGGGGCAACACGGACGATCATACCCTGACAGACGAGCGGCGGAAGCCCCCGCAACGGGGCCGTTACCCGGGCGTTACTCTTCGGGAAGGGATGAGGGATGAGGGATGAGGGATGAAATCGGACCCGATTCGCCTTCATCCCTCATCCCTCATCCCTCATCCCTCATCCCTCATCCCTCTCTTCCCCGCCCCCGCCGCCGTGGGTATAACACCCGTCACTCCCTTCCCGAACAGGAAGGCCCACCCCAGGAGAGGATTCCCCGTGTCCGCCGACCGCTACCTGTTCACCAGCGAATCCGTCTCGATGGGGCACCCCGACAAGGTGTCGGACCAGATCTCGGACGCGGTGCTCGACTTCTGCCTGAAGTCCGACCCGATGAGCCGCGTCGCCTGCGAGACGCTCGTCACCACCGACCTGGCCGTCGTCGCCGGCGAGATCACGACGAAGGCCAACCTCACGCGGCAGGCCGTGGACACGCTCGTCCGCGACGTGATCACCGAGATCGGCTACGTCGCCAAGGACCAGGCCGAGCGCGACGAGATCGGCTTCACCGCCGACAACTGCCAGGTCGATTGCCGCGTCCACGCGCAGAGCCCGCACATCAGCCAGGGCGTGGACACCGGCGGCGCCGGCGACCAGGGGATGATGTTCGGCTTCGCCTGCGACGAGACCGCCACCCTGATGCCGCTGCCGATCGACCTGTCGCACAAGCTGGTGGCGCACCACGCCGACCTGCGCAAGACCGGCAAGCTGAAGTGGCTGCGGCCCGACGCCAAGAGCCAGGTGACGGTCGAGTACAACGCCGACGGCACCCCGAACCGCATCCACACCGTCGTGCTCAGCACGCAACACACCCGCGAGGTGATGACCACGAAGGACGGCGGCGACTACTTCACCGACGACGCCCGCCAGCAGGTGATCGACCAGATCGTGAAGCCGGTGCTCATGGCCGACCGGGCCGACCTGGTGAAGGGGAAGCTGGTGATGGTGGTGCCCGGCGCGAAGGGGCTGAAGCTGGGCGCCGACGACATCGCCGTCCACGTGAACCCGACGGGCTGCTTCCTGTGCGGCGGCCCGCACGGCGACAGCGGTCTGACGGGGCGGAAGATCATCGTGGACACCTACGGCGGCCGCGGCCGGCACGGCGGCGGGGCGTTCAGCGGCAAGGACCCCACCAAGGTGGACCGCAGCGCCGCGTACATCTGCCGGTACATCGCCAAGAACATCGTGGCGGCGAAGCTGGCGAAGGAGTGCGAGGTGCAGCTGAGCTACGCCATCGGCTACCCCGACCCGCTGAACATCTGGGTGAACACCCGCGGCACGGGGAAGGTGCCCGAGGCGAAGCTGGTGGAGCTGATCCGCAACCACTTCGAGCTGACGCCGAAGGGGATCATCGGCACGCTGGACCTGCGCCGGCCGATCTACCGCGAGACGGCCCGGCACGGGCACTTCGGCCGCGAACTGCCGCAGTTCACGTGGGAGAAGACCGACAAGGCCGAGGCGCTGAAGAAGGCCGCGGGGGTGTAAGTCGTTCCGGCGCGTGCGGCGCGGCGATTTCGCCCGCCGCCGGGCCGACGGTCGGACGCCCGGCCACGCGACGGCGCCCGTTCGCACGGCACATCCGCCCCGCTCGACGCCCCCGCCGGGAGAGCCGCCCGGGTTCGCGGGAAGATTTCCTGAATCTTGGCCGGCCCGACACTAGGATGGCGTGAACGTTTCGGGCCGGAGAATGTCCATGCGGGTACTGCGGGCGGGGGCCGGCGAGGTGCGCGGGCTGGTGTTCAGCCCCGACGCCCGCGCACTCGCCGCCTACGTCCGCGGGCAGGGCGTGTTCCTCTGGAACCTCGACGCCGCCGGCCCGCCCGTGTGCATCAGCCGCCGCGCCTCCGACCGCGCCGAGGGCGTCTACTTCACCCCGGACGGCCGCGGCGTCGGCTGGCTCGACTACGACGGCTGGAACGTCTACGACCGCGACGCCCGGCGGCTGGCCCGCCCGCGACTCTCCGGCCCCGGCCAGATCTTCCGCCTCGTCCCCGGCCCGGCCGGCGACCGCGTCTACACCCAGCACGGCTTCCCGCAGCTCGCCCTCGTCGGCTGGCGCGCCGCCCCCGGCGGCTGGGAGCGCGACTGGGAGATCAACACCCGGTACCTGAACGTCGAGCAGCTCACCGTTTCGCCCGCCGGCGACCAGCTCGCCGTCCTCACCCGCCCAACGACCGGCCCCAAGTATGTGGACAAGCACTTCGTTCTGGAGCTGCGGTCGGCCGCGAGCGGGCGGGTGCTTTCCAGTGTCCCGTACCCGTGGAAGGTGACCGGGCCGCTGGTCGTGGCCCCGGGCGGGCGGCACGTAATCAGCCTTCACGGTATGACGGTCGCGGTGTGGGCGGCCGGTGACCGCGGCGACCCCGTGCTGGTCCGCGACGGCTCCCGCAATCCGTTTTACGCCGCCGCCTTCGACCCGCTCGGCCGCCACCTGTTCGCCGCCCGCTCCGACGGCACCGTCCACGTGTTCGACGCCGCCGGGTGGGGCTGCCGCGTCCGCTTCGACTGGGGCGTCGGCCCGCTGCGGTCGGTGGCCGTCTCGCCCGATGGCACCCTCGCCGCCGCCGGCAACGAGCGCGGCGAACTCGTCGTCTGGGACGTGGACCTGGACTGACGAGTGGATCCTCCCGCGGCGACCCTCACCAGGCCGCGGGAGACTCGCCTCTCGCCGATGCGGCGCCTCAACTCCCGTTCCGGCATCACCTTACGGCGAATTCTCGTCCCAGATTTCCGCCCACGCCGTCACTGCTCCCCCTATCTCGCCCGCACCGGCGATCGAGCCCGTGAGCGTTCCCGTGGTGTGGCCGGGTCGCGCGCGACACCCGACGACCGCGGGTGAAGCCCGGCGCGGGGGACGGTCTTGCCCGCCCCGCGCGCCGCGGGTATACCCCCGGCCCCGATCCTTCCCCGGAGCCCGCATGACCGCAGCCCTGCGCCTCCAGGCCGTCCGCGCCCGCTACGGCGACCGCGTCGCCGTCGCCGGTCTGACGCTGGACGTGGCCGCGGGCGAAGTCGTGGCGCTCATCGGCCCGAACGGCTCCGGCAAGAGCACCACCCTGGGGCTCGCCGCCGGCGTGCTGACGCCCGCGAGCGGCACCGTGACCGCGTGCGGCGTCGACCGCGCCGCCGACCCGCACGGGTACGCCGCGAAGGTCGGCCTCGTGCCGCAGGACGGTGCCACCTACGACGAGCTGACCGCGGCGCAGAACCTCGACTTCTTCGGCCGCCTGTACGGCCTCGGCGGCCGCGAGCTGCGCCGCCGCGTCGCCCGCGGCCTGTCGCGCGTCGGCCTGTCGGAGCGTGCCCACGACCGCGTCGGCACGCTGTCCGGCGGGCTGCGGCAGCGGGTGAACCTCGCCGCCGCGCTGCTCCACGACCCGCCGGTCCTGCTGCTCGACGAGCCGACCGCGGCCCTCGACCCGGCCAGCCGCGACGCCTTCCTCGCCGACCTGACGCGCCTCCGCGACGACGGCCACGCCGTGCTGTTCACCACGCACCACACCGACGAAACGGAGCTCGCCGCCGACCGCGTCGCGGTGCTGGGCGGCGGCCGGCTGGTGGCGTGCGGCCGCCCCGGCGACGTGCTGCGGCCGCGCGGCCGCGAGGTGCTGTACGCCCACCTGCGGATGCCGGTGCCGCGCTTCCTGGAAAAGAGCCTCCGCCGCGAGCTGGCCCCCGTCGCCGAGTTGGAGGTGACCGGCAACCGCCTGCGGCTGGCGGCCGACACCGCCGAGCACCTCGGCCGGGCGCTGGCCCGCGTGCTGGCCGAAGGCCTGGACCTGGACGGCTACCGCAGCCCGGGGGGGGCGGGGGCCCGGACCGCGACCAGCGAAAAGGTGGGGCGGTGAGCACGCAGCACATCCTCGCCGTGGCCGGGAAAGACTGGCGCCTGTTCTGGGCCGACCGGCGGGCCGCCGCGCTCGCGTTCGTCGTGCCCGTCGTCCTGGCGTCGGCGTTCGGCCTCGTCTTCGCGCGCCCCACCGCCGACCGCGGCGCGCCCCGGCTCCCTGTCGCCGTCGTGGTCGAGGACGGCAGCGCGTTCGCGCGGTCGGTCGCCGACGAGCTGCTGGCGTCGCCACGCTTCGCCGCCGTCGAGATGACCCGCGCCGCCGCCGAGACCGCGGTCGCCGACCGCCGGCCGGGCGTGGCGATCGTGCTGCCGGCCGGCTTCGAGAAGGCCGCGGCGTGGGCCGGCGAGCGCCCCGTGGTCGAGCTGCTCCACCACCCCACCACCGCCGCGGAACGCCAGTGGGCCGAGGGCGTGCTGACCGAGACCGTGATGCGGAAGCTGGCCCGCGACCGCTTCGGCGACACGGCCGCGCTCGCGCCGCCGTTCCGCGCCGAGGCCACGAGCGTGGCCGGGGCCGCCGGCGGGTTCGACTCGTACACGCACAGCTTCTGCGGGATGACGCTGCAATACCTGCTGTTCTGGGGCATGGAGAGCGGCCTGCTGTTCCTGCGCGAGCGGCGCCGCGGGGCGTGGGTCCGCGTCCGCGCCGCGCCGGTGCCGCTGGCCGCGGTGCTCGCCGGCAAGGCGCTCGCCACCGCGGGGATCGCCCTGCTGATGGTCGGCGTCACGTTCGGCGTCGGCCGGCTGGCGTTCGGCGTGACGGCCGCGGGGTCGTGGGTCGGGTTCGCGCTGCTGTCGCTGGCCGGGTGCGGGCTCGCCGCGGCGACCGGGTTGCTGGTCGCGGCCGTGGGCGGCACCGAGGCGCGGGCGCGGAGCGTGAGCATCCTGGTGATCCTGGGCGTGAGCATGCTGGGCGGGCTGTGGGTGCCGGCGTTCCTGCTCCCCGAGTGGGTGCGCGACGCCGCCCTGGCGCTGCCGACGACGTGGGCGATGCGCGGCCTCGACCGCGTGACGTGGCAGGGCCGCGGGCTGGCCGAGGCGCTGCCGTACGCGGGCGCCGTGGCCGCGTTCGCGGCCGCGTTCCTGGCGCTGGCGGCGTGGCGGCTGACCGCCGACGAGCGCCGCCGCGCCGCCGGCTGGGGATCGAATTAAGGAACCATCCATGACCCGCACGACTTGTCTCGTCGCCGCCGCGCTGTTCGGTCTCGCCGGCTTCGGCGTCGCGCAGCCGCCGGCGGCGCTGCCCGACCTCGCGCTCGAGGACCAGTTCGACCGCAAGGCCGACCCCGCCGCGTACCGCGGGTCGGTCGTCATCCTCGTGTACGGCGACCGCCGCGGCACCGACGCCTGCAAGGCGCTCGGCGAGCAGCTGCACGTCTGCTGGCACCCGACGGCGAAGGGGCAGCCCGCGGCGAAGGCGCAGGCGGCGCCGGTGGTCGGGCTGGACGGCCTCGCCCCCGGCAAGGCGGCGCCGGACGTGAAGGTGATCCCCGTGGCGTGCTGCGGCAAGGTGCCCGGCCCGATCCGCGGCGTGATCCGCTCGCAGATCGCCAAGGGCGCCCCGGACGTGCCGGTGTGGCTCGACTTCACCGACGCCATGAAGACGCACTTCGGCCTCACCGCCGGCGAGCCGAACATCGTCGTCATCGACGCCGCCGGCCGCCCGCGCGGCAAGGTGAACGGCGCCCCCGACGCGGGCACCCTCGACGGCGTCGTCCGCACCGTGCAGCAGCTCCGCGCCGAGGCGGTGAGGTGATGGCCGAAGATTAACCACAGAGTCACAGAGGGCACAGAGGGAAGACAGTCGAGCGAGACGGAGCAGGGCTTAAACCCAATGTCTTCACTCGGCCTTCTGTCTTCCCTCTGTGCCCTCTGTGACTCTGTGGTTAATCCGGCGTCACCTCCTTATCCTTTCTTCATGGCGACCGACTGCCCCTTCTGCGCGAAGCTCGCCGCCCCCGACGGGTGGCCGGCCGCGGACGTGGTGTGGCGCTTCCCGCACTCCGTCGCCGTGCTCGGCCCCTGGCAGAGTTTTCCCGGCTACTGTGTCCTCGTGAGCCGCGACCACGCCTCGGAGCTGAGCCAGCTCGGCCCGCGCCGCGCCGCCTTCCTCGACGAGATGGCGACGCTCGCCGAGGCGATCGAGGCCTGCTTCCGCCCGCACAAGCTGAACTACGAGCTGCTCGGCAACCAGGTGCCGCACCTGCACTGGCACCTGTTCCCGCGCACGGCCGACGACCCCGACCGGCTGCGGCCGGTGTGGTTCGCGCTGGCCGCCGCCGACCACGACCCCGCGGCGAAGGCCCGCCTCGAAACCGGCCCCGTTCCCCGCGCCGAGGCCGTCGCCCGGCTGCGGAGTTGGTTGCGCGACCGCGGGGCGGCCGGCTCCCCGTAGTAGTCCATCAACCGATCAATGTCGGGCTTCGCCCGCGGGCGGTTCGCTCGCGCTGTTAGGCCGGGGGCGCAAGCCCCGTCCGGGGTTCGACGCCCGACGGGGCTTGCGCCCCGGCCTAACGGCCCGCTCGTCACCAATCGGGCGAAGCCCGACATCGATCCGTAGACGGACTAGTAGGTCGGGTCGAGTCTGCGAGACCCGACGCAGGACGCCAGTCACCACCCCTACAATCCCAGAGACGCTGACGCATCGGGGTTTTCTCCGGTCGCCGCCCGCGCCCCGCGTCGGGTCTCGCAGACTCGACCCGACCAACGAAACCCCGAACCCCGTCGGCATGAACGACACCCCCCTCCGCCTCGGCACCCGCGGCAGTCCGCTCGCCCTGTGGCAGGCGCACTTCATCGCCGACCGCCTCCGCCCCGTCGCCGCGCCGCGGCCGGTCGAGCTCGTGCTGATCGAGACGCACGGCGACCGCGACCGCGCCACGCCCCTGGCCGCGATGGGCGGCTTCGGCGTGTTCACGAAGGCCATCCAGACCGCGCTCCGCGACAACCGCGCCGACGCCGCCGTTCACAGCCTGAAGGACCTGCCGACGATCCCCGAGCCCGGCCTGGAACTCGTCGCGGTGCCGCCGCGCGGGCCGACCGGCGACGCCTTCGTGTCCGTGACGCACCGCCGCTTCGACGCGCTGCCGCAGGGGGCCGTCGTCGGCACGAGCAGCCTGCGGCGGCGCGCCATGCTGGCGAACCGGCGGCCGGATTTGAAGCTGATCGACCTGCGCGGCAACGTCGAGACGCGACTGCGGAAGCTGGAGGAGAACGACCTCGACGCCATCATCCTCGCCGAGGCCGGGCTCGTGCGGCTGGGCCTCGCCGACCGCGTCACCGAGGTGCTGGATTCGAGCTGGATGCTCCCCGCGGTGGGGCAGGGCGCCATCGGCCTGGAGTGCCGCACCGACGACGCCGACACCATCGACGCCGTCATGGCGCTGACCGACGCGGACACGTTCGCGCGGGTGACGGCCGAGCGGGCGATGCTGGCGGCGCTCGGTGGCGGGTGCCTCGTGCCGATCGGCACCACGTCGAAGATCGACGGCGGCACACTGACGATCCGCGGCATGGTGCTGTCGCCGGACGGGCGGCGGAAGGTGTCGGCGACGCACGCCGGCCCGGCCGACGCGCCGCTGGCGACGGGGCAGGAGCTGGCCGCGATGCTGCTCGCCGAGGGGGCGGGGGAACTGCTCGCGTGACCGACCCCGTCTTCGCGCTCGACCGCGCCACCGTCGCCCGGCCCGGCGGCGCCGCCGTCCTCACCGACTTCTCGTGGACCGTCCGCGAGGGCGAGACGTGGGCCGTCACCGGCCCCGTCGGCAGCGGCAAGTCCACGCTCGCCGACGCCCTCCTCGGCCGCATCCACCTCCGCGCCGGCGACCTGTCGTGGCCCCTCCTCGACCGCCTCCGCGCCGGCGGCCGCGAGGTGAAGTACGTCTCGGACGTCGCCCGGCACGTGCCGTTCCAGGAGAACAGCCGGCTGTTCAGCTACGCCGGCCACTACTACCAGCAGCGGTTCGAGTTCGCCGACGCCGACGAGCCGCTATCCTTGGGCACGTTCCTCCGCAGCAACAGTCCGGCGCCGGCCGTCGAGATCGCCGCGGTCGCCGCCCGGCTCGGCCTCGCGGACCGGCTGGAGCAGCCGTTCATGACGCTGTCGAACGGCCAGACGCGGCGGGCGCGCATCGCCCGCGCGCTGCTCGGGCACCCGGAGCTGCTGGTGCTCGACGACCCGTTCCTCGGCCTCGACGCAGCGGGGCGCGAGGACGTGGCGGCGTTCCTCGGCCGACTGGTGAGCGAGGGGCTGCGGCTGGTGCTGGTCTGCGCCGCGGAGGCGGTGCCGGTGTGGGTGACGAATCGACTTGAGTTGCGGAACGGTGAAGAACAATCGGAGTTTAGACAGGATAACCGGATGAACAGGATGCCGAACCAAGCGTGGTTTCGGCATCCTGTTCATCCGGTTATCCTGTCTAATAATGCCGGTGATCCCGTCATCGATCTCCACGACGTGACCGTCCGCCACGGCGGCCGCGTCCTCCTCGATAGCGTCTCGTGGACCGTCCGCGCGGGCGAGCGGTGGGCGGTGATGGGGCCGAACGGCAGCGGCAAGACGACGCTGCTGAGCCTCCTGTGCGGCGACCACCCGCAGGCGTTCTCCAACGACGTGCGGCTGTTCGGCAACCGCCGCGGCACCGGCGAGCGCATCTGGGACGTGAAGCGCCCCGTCGGCCTCACGTCGCCCGAGTTCCACCTGTACTTCACCGGCCCGCTCACCGCCGCGCGGGCCGCCGCCACCGGCTTCTTCGACGGCGTCACCGACCACCCCACCACGCCCGAGCAGGACGCGACGGTGGCGCAGTTGTTCGCCGACTTCGGGCTCACGGCGCTGCACGACCGGCCGTTCCGCCAGCTCTCGACCGGCGAGCAGAAGCTGGTGCTGCTGGCCCGCGCGCTGGTCAAGCGGCCGCGGCTGCTCATCCTCGACGAGCCGTTCCAGAGCTTCGACGCCGCCACGGTTCGGCGCTGCCGCGACTGGCTCGACGCCAACCTCGGCGCCGACCAAACACTCCTGTTCGTCAGCCACCACCCGCCCGAGTTGCCGCGCACGGTGACGCGCACGCTGCGCCTGGACGCCGGGCGGGCGACGGTCGAGTGACGGCCGCGTATCCTGTCCGAACCCCTCTCCGCCACCCGGAGCGCCTCATGCGTGTCTTCCACGTCGCGGCCGTGCTGCTGCTCGCCGCCGCCCCCGCGGCCGCCCAGAACAAGCGGCCGATGACGATCGACGACCTCTACGCCTTCAAGCGCGTCGCCGCCCCGCAGGTCAGCCCCGACGGCAAGTTCGTCGCCTACCAGGTCGGCACCGTCAGCCTGGAGGCGAACAAGAGCACGACGGCGCTGTGGGTCGCCGCGACGGACGGCACGACGCCGCCGAAGCCGCTGACCGACCCGAAGGGGAAGCGCGACGCCGCCCCGAAGTGGAGCCCGGACGGCCAGACGATCCTGTTCGAGTCCACGCGCTCGGGCAGCTCGCAACTGTGGACCGTCCCCGCGGCCGGCGGCGAGCCGAAGCAGGTCACCAGCATCAGCACCGGGGCCGCGACGGGCGTGTGGTCGCCGGACGGCTCGCACGTGGCGTTCGTGTCGAGCGTGTTCCCCGAGTTCAGCACGCTGCCGTTCGCCGAGAGCGACGCGAAGAACAAGGCGAAGGACGAGGAGATCGAGAAGAACCCGGTGAAGGCGAAGGTGTTCACGAAGCTCTTCTACCGCCACTGGGACGAGTACGTCGGCGACAAGCGGCAGCACCTGTTCGTGTGCGCCGCCGACGGCACCGGCCCGCGCGACGTGACGCCCGGCGACCGCGACGCCAACCCGACGAGCAGCACGTTCAGCAGCGGCGACGACTTCACGTTCACGCCGGACGGCAAGCACCTCGTCTTCACGGCCGTCCCGGCGAAGGACGAGGCGTGGAGTACCAACTACGACCTGTGCCGCGTGAGCATCACGAACACGAAGACCGAGTGGGAGACGCTGACGCCGAACGCGGCGGCGGACACCGGCCCGAAGTTCAGCCCCGACGGCAAGCGGCTGGCGTGGCGGGCGCAGAAGAAGCCGGGATCGGAGGCCGACGCCTGGGACGTCCACGTCGCCGACGCCAACCCGGACGGGTCGCTGTCTGCACGCCCGCAGCCGCGGGTCCGGAACCCGGACCGGTCGGTCAACGAGTTCGCCTGGGCGGACGGCGGCGCGATCGTGTTCGTGACTGACGACGCCGGGTCGAACAGCCTGTACCACGTGACCTCCGGCGGCGAAGTCCGCGTCGGCATCCCCTACCGCAACGCGGCCGGCGGCACGGCCCCCCGCCAGGGGCACATCTCGGGGCTGTCCGCGAGCCGCGACGGGTCCACCTGGACCCACACGTTCGCCCGGATGAACCTCCCGCCTGAGGTGACCGGCGTCCGGTTCTCGTTCACCCCCGAGGGCGGCGTCACCACCGGGCTCGGCAACCTGAGCCCACAGAATCGCTCGCTCCTCGCCCAGCTCGACCGGCCGCAGCCGGAGTCGGTGGAGGTGCCGATCGAGGGCGGCAAGATGCAGATGTGGGTGCTGAAGCCGCCCGGCTTCGACCCCGCGAAGAAGTGGCCGGTGGCGTACCTCGTCCACGGCGGGCCGCAGGGGGCGTGGGAGGACGCCTGGAGCTACCGGTGGAACCCGTCGCTGTGGGCGGCGCAGGGGTACGTCGTGGTGCTGCCGAACCCGCGCGGCTCGACCGGCTTCGGCCAGAAGTTCGTGGACGAGATCAGCGGCGACTGGGGCGGCAAGTGCTACCGCGACCTCGTCGCCGGGCTCGACTGGACCGAGAAGCAGCCGTGGGCGGACAAGGACCGGATGGCGTCGGCCGGGGCGAGCTTCGGCGGGTACATGATGAACTGGTTCGCGGTGAACGACATCAGCAAGCGGTTCAAGTGCCTCGTCACGCACTGCTCGGTGTGGAACTTCGAGAGCATGTGGGGCACGACCGACGAGCTGTGGTTCGACGAGCACGAGCACGGCGGGCTGCCGTGGCAGGTGCCCGGGAAGTACCGCGAGTTCAGCCCGCACATCCGCGCCGGCGAGCTGGCGAAGAACAAGACGCCGATGCTCGTGGTCCACAACGACCTGGACTTCCGCTGCCCGATCGGCCAGGGGCACGAGCTGTTCAGCTCGCTGCAGCGGCAGGGCGTGCCGTCGCGGTTCGTGAACTTCCCCGACGAGGGGCACTGGGTGGTGAAGCCGAAGAACGGCGCCTACTGGCACCGCGAGGTGTTCGGCTGGCTGGCCCGCTACGCCCCGCCAGGCGGGCGGTGAAGTGACGTCGCCGCCCGCGGCGCCACGCCGCGGGCGTGGTCACCGCCCCGCGGGGCGGGCCACCTTCGCGGGGTCGGCGCCGGCGTCGGCGGGGCGCGGGTCGGGCAGGTCGGGGAACGCCACCGACCGCACCGCCGCGTCGGCCGGCGTCATCCCCGACAGTTCGCCCAGGCCGTCGGGCGCGTCGGCGAACGTCGCGGTGCCCACCGGCCGGCCCAGCTCGCGGGCGAACGCCAGCCACTTGTCCCAGTCCCACTCCTTCGTCGGGGCGTCGCCCGGCCGCACCAGCACCGTGACCGCCCCGGCGTCGAAGTTGGCGTAGCGGTTGGCGCCGCCGCGGCCCGGCTCCCACTTCAGCACCCGGTTCGGGTCGTCGCGGTCGAGGTCGGTGCCGTCCACCTCGGCGATCGGCCGGCCGGCGCCGGGCACGCCCACGAACAGCGACGCCTCCGCCGTCACCTCCGTCGGCACGAGCCCGCTGGCGCGCATCTCGCCGACCTTGCCGCCGTGCAGCTCCACGACCGGGCCGCCGAGGAACGCCGTCACCCGGTGGAACCGCACCCGCGACGCCTGGCCGGCGTCGGCCGCCCGGCCGCCGGCCTTCGCCCACACCAGCGGCCCGGCCACGGCCGTCACGCACTGGTCCAGGTCGAGGTCGAACGGCCGGCTCACCGGCACCGACAGCAGCCGCCCGCGGCCGCGGACGAGGCACCCGTCCAACTCGACCTTCGGCGTCGGCCGGTTCGCCGCGGCCATCATCATCTCGCGGCCCGGGTCGCTCACCGCCACCACCGCCGCCGTCTTGCCGTCGGGCTCGTCGAGCGTGAACACGCAGTCCTTGAACTCGACGCCGCGGCCGGCCACCACGGTGACCGCGGCGACGGCGTCGTTCTTGGCCCCGGGCCGCAGCTGGAACTCGAGCCCGGTCAGCGTCAGCCGCCCCTCCCACAGCTTGAACAGCGAGAAGCTGAGCTTCTCGTCGGCGGCCGGGGTGAGCACGGGGGCGCACCCGGCGAACGGCGCGATCGTCAGGTGGAAGTCGGCGCGCTCGGCGGCGCCGGCGGGGCGCGGCGGGTCGATGGCCAGCTGCTCGACGGCGAGCGGCCCGGTGTGGCGGACGCGGACGGTGTCGCCGGAGCGGGCGTCGCGCAGCAGCTTCACGAGGTCGGTGGACGTGTTCGCCGGCAGCGGCTGGTCGGCGGGCGCCTCGGGCCACCACACGAGTTCGCGCGGCCCGGCGGGGCTGAGCGCGGGGTTCGGCGGCGGCCACGCCACGCTCGGCTCGCCGCCGTAGACGAGGCCCGGGAGGGCGAGCGGGTCGCGGGTGAACTGCGCCCCGAGGACTTTGACGTCGGGGTTGCCGCGGGCGGCGAACAGGTCGCGGTCGGCGTCGGGGCCGGCGACGCGGAGGCGGAAGGCGCGGTGCGGGTCGGGGCCGGCGAGCGGGGCCAGCACGCCGCCGTCGGCCGCGGCCCACGGCGACTGCTTCAGGAGCACCTTGCCGGCGTCGTCGGCGGGGAGGCCGTCCTTCTTCGCGTCGTCGAACGTGACCGACTTCGCCGCGGTCGCCAGCGGGTCGGTCTGGTAGTAGGCGTTGGCCTTGCCGGCGACGCCGGCGAAGCGGAGGCCGCCGTCGCCGTCGCCCGCGGTCCGCACGACGGCCCCGCGGCGGCCCTCGGGTCCGGGGCCGGCGGGCGGTGCGAAGACGCAGTAGGCGGCGGACACGCGCGTGTCGCCGGCGGCCGGCGCCACGACCACCGCCCCGGTGCCGGTCGGCATGAACGACGAGCGGAGGAGTTCGACCGAGGTCGGGGGGCCGCGCTCGTCGGTGCGTAAGACCTCGCGGACGATCACGGCCGCGGTGTGGGGGGCGAACCCGCAATCGCTCACCTCGACGACCGCCCCGGACGGCGCCTCGAGCCCGTACCCGCCGGAGGCGAAGAGGCATCGCTCCAGCCGGACTTTCGGCACGCCGGCGGTCCCGAACGGCATGACGGAGACGGCGGCGGCGCCGGCCTTTCGGGGTGTCGGGGCGGGGAAGAACAAACAGTCCTCGACCCGCACCTCCGCCGCGTCCCGGAACGACAGGCCGGCGGAGTCGTTCTCGTCGTCGGCGGTGAGCTCGAATCGGACCCGCTGAACCGTGACCGCGGCCGCGTCGGCCGTCAGGCCGGTGGGCGCCAGCTTCACGCGGACGCGGCCCGCCGGCCCCTCGCCGAGCAGGGCCAGCCGCGGGCCGCGGAACGCGACGTCTCGCCCGAGCGCCGTCAGGTTGTACTCGCCGGGCGCGAGCTTCACCTTGAGGTCGCCGCCGTCCGCCTTCGAGAACGCCTCCACCAACTCGGCCGCGGTCGCCACGCGCACCCAGCCGTCGGCGGCCGGCGGCGGCAGCGGCGCCGCGGGGCCGGCCCCCGGCACCGGCTCGGCCGGCGGTGCCGCGGGCGCCTTCGCCCACGGCGGCGGCGCCGGCGCGGGGCGGTTGCCGTTGCCCGTCGTCGCCAGCAGCACCACGGCGACGACCACCGCGGCCGCGGCCGCGACCCAGCTCGTGCGCAGCCGCGGCCCCGTCGGCAGCCGCTCGGGCCGCGACCGCGCGGATCGTCGAGTCCTTCACCGCCGACTCGAGGCCGACGTTCAGCCGCTCCGCGATCGTCTTCAGGTGCGCGATCAGTTCCACCGGCGTCTGGTAGCGGCGCGCGGGGTCCTTCGCCATCATCCCGGACAGCACCGCGGCCAGGTCGTCCGGCACCGCCGGGTTCAGCTCGCGGGGGTCCAGCGGGTCCACGTGCTGGTGCGCGTGCAGCTTCTTCGCCGCCGTCCCCTCGGGGACGGGCGGCCGGCCGGTCAGGGCGTGGTAGAAGGCGCAGCCGAGCGAATAAATGTCGCTCCGCACGTCGGCCCGGCGGGGGTCGAGTGCCTGCTCGGGGGAGATGTAGTCGAACGTGCCGAGCGTCACGCCCGACTGGGTGACGCCGCCGTTCACCGACTGCCCTTCGCGGCTGCGGGCCAGCCCCATGTCCACGATCTTGGCGCGGCCGTCCGGCGTGATGATGAGGTTGCTCGGCTTGATGTCGCGGTGGACGACGCCGCGCTCGGCGGCGTGGTGCAGCCCGGCCGCGACCTGGATCATGTAGCGGACGCACTCGCCGGCCGGGAGCCGGCCGCGGCGGTCGATCATCTGCCGCAGCGTGATCCCCTCGACGAACTCGAAGGCGATGAAGTGGAGCCCCTGGTCCTCGCCGCAGAAGTAGACACGGGCCACATTCTCGTGGTCGAGCCGGGCCGCGGCGCGGGCCTCCTGCTTGAACCGCGTCACCGTCTCGGGGTCTTTGGCCGACTCGGGCGGGAGGATTTTCAGGGCCACGACGCGGCCGAGCTCCAGGTCGCGGGCCTTCAGCACGGCGGCCATGCCGCCGGCGCCGACGGCCTCGATCAGCTCGAAGTGGCCGAGCTTGCGGCCGGCCAGGTTCGGCGTGTCGCCGACGACGTAGGGCGGCGGCGGGGGCGGGTGGCCGTGGGCGTTCGTGATGACGGTGGGGGCGTCGTCGTCGTTGGCGTCGGGCGGCGCGGCGGTGAGGTGGGCGGCCACGTCCTGGGCGGGCGACTGGCGGCGGGCGGACGACGACCCGCGGAGCAGGTCGGACAGCGACGGCTCCGGCGGACGGGCCGACGACCCGGCCGCGGGGGGCGGGGGGTGTCGGCCGGTCGAGTCGGGCGTCGGGGGAGGCATCCGGTGTCCCACGGGGGCAGGGGCCGGGCGGCGCCGGGGAGCCTGCGGGTTGTTTCCCAGGTGCCGCCGAAGGGGTGGCGGCCGCGACGGCGTCATGCCGTGGATCGGCGGCGGGTGTCCGGCCCGCGGGTGGGAACGCGCCGGGCGGCGCGAGGATCGGGTGAGAAAAGTATAGCCCACGCCGCGGGCGGCTGTCAATTTGGGAATGCGGCGGGGGCTGGGGGTCGGTTACGCCAGGATGTCGCGCACGACCCGCGCGGGGCGGCCGTCGGTCAGCCGCTGGGCGCGGCCGCCGTGGTGGTACACGAGCCGCTCGTGGTCGATCCCCAGCAGGTGGAGCACCGTCGCCTGGAAGTCGTTCGGCGTGACCACGTTCTCGGCCGCCTTGTGCCCCACCTCGTCTGTCGCGCCGTAGGTGATGCCGGGCTTGATGCCGCCGCCGGCGAGCCAGTTGGTGAAGCCCTGGCCGTTGTGGTCGCGGCCCGCCGCGGCGTTCAGCTCGCCCTCGCACACCGGCAGCCGGCCGATCTCGCCGCCCCAGTGGACGAGCGTCGTGTCGAGCAGGCCGCGCTGCTTCAGGTCCGTCACCAGCGCCGCGGCCGGCTGGTCGGTCCGCTTGCAGATCGCCGGCAGGCCGGTGCGGATGGTGTTGTGGTTGTCCCACGGCTGGCCGCCGAGGAACAGCTGCACGAAGCGCACGCCGCGCTCGACGAGCCGGCGGGCGATCAGGCAGCGGGTGCCGTACTCGCGCGTCTCGGGGCGGTCGATGCCGTACAGCGCCTTCACCCGCTCCGGCTCGCGGCTCACGTCTAGCGCTTCGGACGCGGCCGTCTGCATGGCGGCGGCGAGTTCGTAGCTGGCGATCCGCGCCTCCAGGTCGGTCTCGCCGGGCCGGGCGGCGAGGTGGCGGCGGTTGAGCGCGGCCAGCAGGTCGAGGTTCTGCCGCTGCACGGCGCCGGCGGCGTCCGGCGGCGGGTTGAGGTTCAGGATGCGCGGCTCCTGCGGCCGCAGCACCGTCCCCTGGTACAGCGGCGGGAGGAAGCCGCAGTCCCAGTTGTTGGCCGCGTCCACCGGCGGGCCGCCCGGGTCGGACAGGACCATGTACGCGGGGAGGTTGCGGGCCTCGGAGCCGAGGCCGTACACCATCCAGCTGCCGAGCGTCGGCCGGCCGGTGACGCCGGCGATGCCGCCGTGGAAGTAGCGGATCGACACCTCGTGGCCGTTGAACCCGGTGTGCATCGAGCGGACGACGCAGATGTCGTCCACGATGCCGGCCGTGTGCGGCAGCAGTTCCGACACCTGCGTGCCGCACTTGCCGCGCGGCTCGAACCGCCACGGGCTGCCGAACAGCGTCTTGCTGGCGCGGTTGACGAAGCTGTAGTGGACGTTGCCGCCGTAGTCCTTCCCGCTCATCCGGGTGAGTTCGGGCTTCGGGTCGAACAGGTCGACGTGGCTCGGGCCGCCGTGCATGAACAGCGAGATCATGGCCTTCGCCTTCGGGGCGAAGTGCGGCGCCTTCGGGGCGAGCGACGGCGGCGGGTTCTCGCCCGGCTTCGGCGGCCCGTCGGCGGCGAGGAGCCCGTCGCGCGCCAGCAGGTCGGCGAGCGCGAACAGGCCGACGCCGGCGGCGGTGCGGGAGAGGAGGTCGCGGCGGGTGGGGGTGAGGTTAATCGACATAGAGGAACTCGTTCGACGCCAGCAGCTGCTGGCACAGGTTCGTCAGCCCCGCGGCGGCCGGCTGCGACGCCAGGAACGCCGCCCCGAGCCGCAACTCGTCCGCCGCCGGCGCCCGCAGGTACGCCAGCCGCCACGCCGTCTCCGTCAGCTTCTCCGGCGTCGCGCCGGTGCCGGCCTCGGCTTTCACGCGCGCCGCCAGGTGCCCGGCCTGCTTGCGGACGAAGTCGCTGTTCAGCAGCATGAGCGACTGCGGCGCCGTCGTCGTCACCAGCCGGCGGTCGCAGTTCAGGCCGCTCCCCGGGGCGTCGAACGCGGCCAGGAACGCCACCGGCTTCGACCGCCGCACCTGGAGGTACACGCTCCGCCGCGGCTTCTCGTCCGGCGCGCCGACCTGCCCCGCCGCGTCCTCGACCACGGCCACCGCAGGGCCGTACTGTGTGCGGTCGAGCCGGCCCGCGACGACGAGCATCCGGTCGCGCACCGCCTCGGCTTCGAGCCGGCGCACGGGGAAGCGGCCGTACAGCGCGTCCGGCGCGGCGCTGCGGGCCGACGACTGCCGGTACACGGTCGAGAGCATCAGCAGCTTGTGGAACTTCTTCTGGCTCCAGCCGAGCCGCGGCAGCTCGGTGGCGAGCCAGTCCAGCAGCTCGGGGTGCGACGGCGCCTGCCCGAGCTTGCCGAACTCGCCGGGCGTGTCCACGATGCCGCGGCCGAAGTGGCCGAGCCACAGCCGGTTCGCCATCGCCCGGCCGAACAGCGGGTGCGTGCCGCTCGTGAGGTGCTTCGCCCACGCCAGCCGCCGGCCGGTCGCGGACGCGGGGAGCTCGAAGCGCTGCCCCTCCGGCGCCGCGACCGTCAGGTCGGCGGGCGCGAGGTCCGGCCCCTTCGGCTGGCGCGCGTCGCCGCGGTAGTGCAGCTTCGTCGTCGGAACGCGGCCGGGCGCCTCCGTCGTCACCGCGACGAACCCCTCCGCCGGCCGCTCCGCGCGCTTGGCCTGCACCTTCGCCTGCAGCGCCTTGATCTCGTCGGCGGCCTTCTGGTTGTACTGGTACAGCACGCCGGGCGTGACCTTCAGCTTCGGGTTGGCGTCCGTCAGCGCCTTCTGCTCGGGGGTGCGCTTCGCCTCGGGCGCCTCGAACGCGGCCTTCAGCGCGGCCCGCTTCTCCTCGGGGAACTTCGTCAATTCCTTCTCGAACGCCGCGGCGACGGCGGCGGTCTCCTTCGCGGTCAGCTCCTTCTGAAGCGTCGTCGCCTCGGCCTCGACAGCCGCCGCCTTGGCCCGGTCGGCGTCGGTGTACAGCGACACGAGCCGCGCCGCCGGCCGCCGCCACTGCCCGGGGTCGAGCGCCGGCTCGAACACGGCGCGGAGGCGGAAGTAGTCGGCCTGCGGCACCGGGTCGTAGCGGTGGTCGTGGCACTGGGCGCAGCCGACCGACGTGCCGAGGAGCGTGGACGACACCACCTTCAGCACGTCCGTCATCACCTGCTCGGCGTCGCCGGCGCCGGTGGCGGTCGCGTCCGGGGCGGTGCGAAGAAACCCGGTCGCGGCGAGGAGGTCCACCTGCGGCGGCGTGAGGTTCGCCCACGGCTTCGGCACCAGCTCGTCGCCGGCGAGTTGCTCCACCACGAAACGGTCGAGCGGGGTGTCGGCGTTGAGCGCCCGGATGACGTAATCCCGATACCGCCACGCGTGCGGCCGCAGGGTGTCGGCGGGGATGTCGCCGTCGCTGTCGGCGTAGCCGGCGGCGTCGAGCCAGTGGCGGCCCCAGCGCTCGCCGTAGGCCGGCGACGCCAGCAGCCGGTCGAGCGCCTTCTCGTAGGCGTCCGCGGCCGGGTCGGCGACGAAGGCGTCGAGCTCGGCCTGCGTCGGCGGCAGGCCGGTGAGGTCGAACGTGGCGCGGCGCAGCAGCGTGCCGCGGTCGGCGTCCGGGTTGAAGGTCAGCCCCTTCTCCTTCAGCTTCGCCAGTACGAAGGCGTCGACCGGCGTGCGGACGCGCTCGGACGCCACGGCCGGCGGCGTGGGGCGCGCGAGCGGCTGGTAGAACCAGTAGGCGCGCTCCTCGGCGGTGATGCCGAGGCCGGGCGGGAGCGTGGCGGGCTCGTCGCGCTTCGTGCGGGCGCCGCCGGCGATCCACTTCTCGATCACGGCGATGTCGGCGGGCGGCACCTTCTTCTCGCCCGGCGGCATCTCGCCGGCCCGCAGCCGCTCCACGAGCGCGCTCTTGCCGGGCTCGCCGGGCACGACCGCGGCGCCGCCCTTGCCGCCGGCGACGGCGAACCGCTTGAGGCGGAGGTCGAGGCCGCCGGCGTGCTTCTCGGCGCCGCCGTGGCAGTCGAGGCAGTAGGCGCGGAGGATGGGGCGGACGTGCTGCTCGAACGTGAGCGGGTCGTCGGCCGCGGCGGGGCCGGCGGCGAGGAGCAGCAGCAGGACGGCGGCGGGGCCACGGGGCATGGGAAAGGGAGCCTGGCGGGGGAGGGCGGGCAGGATGTCTAGCCTACCACCTCCGCCCCGCCGACGCCAGCCGGCCGGCGGTTCGGCTCAAGCCCCGCATCCGATTCAACCGATTCTTTCCCCGGGAGATACTCCGGCCGCGAAGGGAGGCGCAGCGTGCGATTGCGGTGGGCCGGACTCGGGTTGGCCGTCGCGCTCGCCGTCCTGGCGGCCGCGGCCACCCGCGCCCAGGACGACCGCACCGGCCGCGCCTACCACTGGCCGCACCGCAAGTTCTTCATCCCCATCGACCCTGCCAACGTCGAGCGGGCCGCGAAGGACAAGGGCACGCCCGTCCCCGCCGCCGTGCAGCTCTACTACTCGCTCGCCAAGGGCCCCTGGCAGGCCGGCCCCAAGCGGCCCCTCAACGGCCTCGACACCAACTCGGTGGACGGCAAGAAGGGCTTCGACTTCACCGCCGACCGCGACGGCGAGTTCGAGTTCAGCGTCCAGAACCACTACGCCGACGGCAGCAGCGCGCCGGCGAAGGCGGACGAACTCTCCACGCAGCTCCGCGTCGTCATCGACAGCACGCTCCCGGCCGTCCGCGTGAACGTGATCGGCAACGGCGTCGAGTGGACCGCCACCGACGACAACCTGGACCCCGAGGGCGTCCGCCTCCAGGCCAAGTTCCCGAACTGGCCGGAGTGGAAGACGATCGACGGCCGCCAGTTCCGCGCCCAGGACCAGTACGCCTGGAAGCTCCAGCCGGGGCAGGTGCTCGACGTGCGCGTGCTGGCCCGCGACCGCGCCGGCAACGAGAGCTTCTCCGCGCCGGTGCAGGTGCCGGGCACCGGCGCCTTCAACACCGCCTTCCCGCGGCCCACGACCGGCGGCAGCGACGCGCCGATCCCCGGCGCCGGCTCGGGCCTGCCGCAGCCGCGCATCGACTACGTGAAGTCGCCGAACTTCGACATCGACTACCGCATCGAGAAGGCCGGCCGCTCCGGCATCGAGGCGGCCGAGCTGTACGTGCAGAAGCCGCGCAGCACCCAGTGGCAGAAGACCGAGCGCTACCCGCTGACGAAGACGGCGTACACCGGCGACAACCTGAAGCTGAAGTACACGGCGCCGGAGAACGAGGAGGGGATGTACGGGTTCTACGTGGCCCCGGAGAGCGGCGCCGGCAAGACGGCCCCCCCGCCGGGCACGAGCGCCCCGCCGATGGTCTACGTCACCTACGACAAGACGCCGCCGTACCTGCAGCTGACCGGCGTCCGCGTCGGGGCCGGCGGGGCGAAGGGGCCGCTGGTCGAGGTGATGTGGGAGACGTTCGACCAGAACCTGCTGCCGGACCCGATCAGCCTGTCGTACGCGCTGACGAAGGACGCCGTGCAGTGGACTGAGATGCGCTACCGGCTGCCGCCGGGCTCCCCGCGGCAGGACGCCCAGGGGACGCAGCGGCACGTCGGCCAGTTCACGTGGGAGGTGCCGGACGAGAAGCTGTGGAAGTTCTACGTCCGGGCGCAGTGCGTCGATAAGGCGGGGAACAGCACCACGCACGTCTACAAGGACGCGGTGGTGGTGGACCTGGAGACGCCCGCGGCGTCGATCACCGGCGTGCGCGGCTCGGGCGAGGCTGCGCCGGTGACGCCGCGGCCGATGCCGCAGCCCGAGCCGCAACCGCGGCCCCCGCCGAAGGCGGACCCGCCGATGACGCCGGCGCTGCCGGAGGCTCCGACCACGATCCCGCCCACGGGGGGGACGATCCCGACGGTGCCGCCGACCCGGCCGCCGGCGGTGCCGGAACTCCCCGTACCGCCGGGGTGACTTCGGTCGCGCCCGTCCTGAGAGCCCCGTGAGACCCTTTCCGGGTCGTCGCAGATTCCCCATTCCTGCGGCGACGGCGCTGCTATAATCCATCTACCAGACCCGGCTCCCGCGCCGCCCGCGACGCCCCTCCCGGCCGGGTTTGACACGCGCCCCAAACCCGCTCCCCCCTCCCACCCGGCACGCCCGTTCGCCCCGGCACGAACACTCGAACTCGGCGCTTGCGTCGGTCGGGCGGTTGAGACAAAGTGTAGAAACGGGGTAGATCGGGTCGAACCCATTGACCGCGACCGCCATCGAACCCCGCAGGCCGCCCCCGGGCCGCGGACGATGCAGCCGGAGTTCTAGCCCATGACGCGCCGTCGGCTCCTGTTCACCCTCCAGCTCGCCGCCGCCCTCCTGGCCGGCTTCGCCGCCCCCTCCGCGGCCGACGACCCGCCGCCCACGAAGGTGGCCGCGAAGATTCCGACCTGGGACGTGGCCCGCACCACCAACCCGGGCAGCATCGAAGACCTGAAGGCGCTCGAGGCCGCCACCAAGCGCGTGGTGGACAAGTGCACGCCGGCCACCGTCGGGCTGTTCGTCGGGATGGGCGCCGGCAGCGGCGTCATCGTGACCGAGGACGGCCTGGTGCTGACCGCCGCCCACGTGTCCGGCGAGCCCGGCACCAAGTGCACGGTCGTGCTGCCGGACGGCACCAAGGTGGCCGGCAAGTCGCTCGGCACGAACGCCAAGCTCGACAGCGGCATGATCCAGATCACGGACAAGGCCAAGGCGCCGAACGGCAAGTGGCCGGTGGTGGAGACGGGCAAGTCCACCGACCTGAAGAAGGGGCAGTGGGTGGTGTCGCTCGGGCACCACGGCGGGTGGCGCACCGGCCGGCCGCCGGTGGCCCGCCTCGGCCAGGTGCTCACGAACCAGAAGGACCTCATCCAGACGAACTGCACGCTGGTCGGCGGCGACAGCGGCGGCCCGCTCTTCGACCTGGACGGCAAGCTCATCGGCATCCACAGCCGCATCGGCTTCACGCTGGCGCACAACATCCACGTCCCGGTGGACGGGTTCAAGACCGACTGGGACCAGCTGCTGGCGAGCGTGCAGGTCGGCAAGGCGAAGGCGCCGCCGGCGGTGTTCTTCGGCGCGTCGTTCGAGGACGCCGACGGCAAGGAGGTGAAGGGCGCCAAGGGCGTGAAGGTGACGTTCGTGGCCGAGGACGGCCCGGCCGCCGAGGGCGGCGTCCGCGTGGACGACGAGATCACCTCGTTCGACGGCACGGAGGTGAAGACCGCCGACGACGTGCGCAAGCTGATCACCCGCCGCCAGCCCGGCGACGAGGTGGAAGTGGTGGTGGCCCGCGGCAACCGCACCGAGACGCTGACCGTGACCCTGGGCCGCCGCCGGCCGTAACCCGACCCCGACCCCGACCCACGAATCACCCAACCCCCGCCGGAGCCTTCCGAGATGCACACCCGCCTGCTCGTCGCCGCGGCCCTGTCGCTCACCCTGGCGGGGCCGGCCGCGGCCCAGCCGCCCGACGGCGGCAAGCGCAAGGACCGCGGCGCCAGCCCCGACGTGATCTCGGCCCGCCTCGTCGCCCCGTTCCAGCCGGTGGTGGCGAAGGTGAACGAGTCCACCGTCCGCGTCCTGGCCGACGGCAAGGACGCGGCCCTCGGCACCGTCGTGTTCGCCGACGGCTACGTCCTCACGAAGGCCAGCGACCTGCGCGGCGAGCTGGCCGTCAAGTTCCACGACGGGTCGAACGTCCCGGCCAAGCTGGTGGGCGTCGAGAAGAAGTCCGACCTGGCGCTGCTGAAGGTCGAGAAGAAGGGGCTGACCGCGCTGTCGTTCGCCGACAGCAAGGTGGCGGCGATCGGGAACTGGCTGGCGGCCGCGGGGGTGGGGAGCGACCCGGTCGGCGTCGGCATCGTGAGCGTGGTGACGCGGACGCTGTCGCCGCGCGAGGTGAAGGAGTTCGACACGCTGAACGCCAACCGCGGCTTCCTCGGCATCACCATGTCGCAGACGCAGCCGGCCGACGGCGGGGCCGAGGTCGAGGCGGTGAGCAAGGGCGGCGCGGCCGAGAAGGCCGGGCTGCGGAAGGGCGACATCATCCGCCGGGTGAACGACAAGAAGATCGCCGACTCGGACGGCCTGCGCGAGATGCTGAACGACTTCCGCCCCGGCCAGAAGGTGAACCTGAGCGTGAACCGCAAGGGCGAGGCGCTGGACCTGACGGCGACGCTGGCCGGCCCGCCGGCGGACATGAAGAACCAGCGGAGCGACATCCAGAACACGATGGGCGGGGCGCTCTCGAACCGCCGCGGCGGGTTCGAGCGCATCCTGCAGACGGACATGGTGGTGGACCCGAAGAACTGCGGCGGCGCCGTGGTGGACCTGGACGGCCGGGTGATCGGCGTGTGCATCGCCCGCGCCGGCCGGGTAGAGACGTACGTGCTGCCGGGCGAGGTGGTGCGGCCGCTGATCGCCGACCTGCGGGCGGGCAAGTTCCCGCCGCCGGCCGCGCCGGTCTCGCTGCCGACCGCCCCGGCCCCGCGGCCGGTCCGCAGCAGCTCGTGACGATCGTGACGACCCACGCGACCCCGCGCCGGCCGTCCGGCGCGGGGTCGCGTCGTTTCGTGGGGCCGGCTTCCACCCGGTCGTAACTCTCATCAATGCCTTGCCATCACGAACTTTTGTGGCATGGACTCAATTCGTGCCGCGACCCCCCCGGGGGGAGCCGTACACACAATGACCCCGGCCCGAACGTGCCCCCGCCGGCGCGAAATGGGTACAATCTCGCCCGGCGGGCGGCGAATCACCCCGGACGCCTCTCCCCCGCGGAGCCGGCCCGATGTACGTCCTCATGCAGTGCGTCGCCGAGGCGGTGGTGGCGAAGGGCGTCCGCGGGCTGGCCGAGATGGTGCCCGGCGGCGGCTTCCTCTACGACGTGGCCAACGACGCCCACCGCCGCCTCCGCGACCGCCGGCGGACCGACCAGATTCGGGAGGAGGTGGTGGCCGTCGCCGTCGCGGGCGTGGACGAGGTCCGCCGCGTGGCCGAGCAGGTGGTGCGCGAGGTGGCAAAGGACGCCGCCCCCGCCGACAAGGCGGCGCTCGAGCTGTACCTGTCGCAAGTCCCCGGCGCGGTCCGCGCCTCGTTCCGCCGCGCCGACGACCCGTCCGGCCGCTCGGTGCCCGACCAGTTCGCCCTGAACGACGGCGCCGACTTGGCCCGCCGCCTGCCGTCGCGGCTGCCGCACTTCCGCCCCGGCGAGCCGCTCCCCGGCCGGCCCGGGTGGGTGCTCGGCGAGCTGCTCGGCAGCGGCGGCTTCGGCGAGGTGTGGCTGGCGCGCAACCCGTCGCTGGCGGCGCTCAAGGGGGCGGTGAAGTTCGGCACCGACCCGCAGGCCCGCGAGCGGCTGCTGCGGCACGAGGGCGGGCTCGTCAGCCGGGTGATGGAGGAGGGGCGCCACCCGAACATCGTGCCGCTGCTCGACGCCTACCTCGACGGCGCGACGCCGTGGCTCATGTACGAGTACGTCGGCGGCGGCGAGCTGGGCTCGCTGATCGGCGCGTGGCCAGTCGCCGAGCGCGCCGCGAGGGCGGTCGCCGCGCTCCGCACGCTCGCCGCGGCCGTCGGTCACTTCCACCGGCTGACGCCGCCGCTCGTCCACCGCGACCTGAAGCCGGCGAACATCCTGGTCCGCGGCACCGCCGCGAACCCGCAGTTGCTCGTCGCCGACTTCGGCATCGGCGGCGTGGCCGCGGACGCGGCCCTCGCCGCGGAGGCGACGCGGCGGTCCAGCGGCTACCTGGGTTCCCAGCTGTGGGGGTCGCACACGCCGCTGTACGCCAGCCCGCAGCAGCAGCGCGGCGAGAAGCCCGACCCCCGCGACGACGTCCACGCGCTGGGCGTGATCGGCTACCAGATGCTGACGGGAAAGCTCGACGCGGCGCCGGGGGCCGACTTCGCCCGCACGCTAAAGCGGCTGAATGTGCCCGAGCCGCTGGTCGAGCTGCTCGGCGACTGCGCCGCCCACGACCCCGAGCACCGGCCGAAGGACGCCGCGGAACTCGCCGAGCGGCTGGCGGCGCTGGACCGCGCCGCGCCGGCGCCGGCCGCGGGGCCGACCATCGTGGCCTGCCCGACGTGCGCGGTGTCGCTGCGCTTCCGGGCCGGGGCGACGACGCTCCGCTGCACCCGCTGCGGCACCGTGTTCGACCCGTCGGCCGCGGCCGCACCGCCGAAGGTCGCCGTCGTGCAGGCGGAAGTCGCGCCGCCGCCGCTGCCCGTGGCAACGCTCCGCCGCCGCGAACCCGAGCGCCCGCGCCGCCGCGAGCGCGAGGAGGAGCCGGAGCGGCAGCCGCGGGGCAGCACGACGCCGCTGTGGATCGCCGGCGCGGCGGTGGGGGCGGCGCTGGTCGTCGTCGTGTTGGTGGTGCTGATTCGCGGCCGCGGCCAGACCCCGCCGCCGCCCACACTGGCCGGCCCGACCGACCCCGGAACCCCGACGCCGGGCACCCCCGGCCCGCCGGGCACGCCGCGGGGCGCGGCCGGGCCGCTCCGCTACTTCCAGGGCTTCACCTACGCCCCGGCCGGCGCCGCGAAGCTGTTCCGCCACACGCCCGACGGCACCGCCTTCCTCGTCGCCGACGCCGCCGGCACGGTCACGGTGGTCAATCTCGACGGGAATGAGCAGCTGCGGCTCGACACCACGATCCGCGACTTCCGCCCGGTGATGTTCCCCGGCGGCGTCGGGATGCTGGCCGCGGCCGCGCGGTTCGGCCCCCGGACGTCGCCGTGCGTGGTGCCGATGGCCGAGGGCGCCGCGGCCGTCGAGTTGGTCGGCCTGGGTGAGCGGCCGACGGCGGTGGCGGTGAGCCCGAGCGGGACGTGGGTGGCCGCCGGCGGCGACGGCGGGTCGGTGACGGTGTGGAACCCGGTGATCCCGACCGTCGGCTACCCGCTGCGGGTGGCCGGCGGGGAGAAGCCGCACCCCGGCGGCGTGCAGGCGCTGGCGTTCAGCCCCGACGGACAGAAGCTGGTGTCGGCCGGCGGCGGGGCCGTGCGGTCGTGGGCGGTGTCGCCGAAGTGGACGAGCGACCACGACGCGACGACCGTGGCCGGCACCGTGTTCGACCTCGGCGTGACCGCCGACGGCAAGAAGCTGGTGGCCGGCGTGCGGGAGAGCGGGATGCGGCTGTGGGACTTCCCGGGGCTCGTCGGCCCGGCCGACCCGCTGGCCGGCCCACTGTCGAATGCGGGCGGGTTCAAGCGGGTGGTGTTCGGGTCCCGCCCCCCGTTCGGCTACGGCCTGGTCGGCCTGACGGGGACCGGCCGGGTCGGCGTCTGGATGGGGAACCCGCGCGAGCCGTTCGGCACCCGCGACGCGGAGGGCGGGAACCCGATCGCGACCGACCTGGCGATGAGCCCGACGGACGCGAACCTGGTGGCGGCGGCGAACGCCGACGGCACCGTGCTGATCTGGCACCTGTTCATGGGCCGCGGCCCGTCGGTGAAGCTGAAGAACTTCGGCAGCCCGGTGGTGGGGGTGAGCTTCTCGCCGGACGGCAAGGTGCTGGCGACGGCCGAGCAGTCGGGCCGGGTGCGCGTGTGGGGCGACGTAAACGTGACGGCGCACACCGGCTGGACCGAGGTGGCGGCGCCGTGACGGCCGCGCGGGCGACCCGTGGCCGGGTGACCCGCTACAATGCCCGGATGGCTTCCGCACCCCCCACCCCCGAACTCCTGGCCCCCGCCGGCGACCGCGAGGCGCTCCGCGCCGCCGTCGCCAACGGGGCCGACGCCGTCTACTTCGGCCTCACCGGGTTCAACGCCCGCGCCCGCGCCGCCAACTTCACCCCGGCCGAACTCCCCGAGCTGATGCGGTTCCTCCACGGCCGCAACGTCCGCGGGTTCGTCGCCCTCAACACCCTCGTCTTCTCCGACGAACTCCCCGCCGCCGCCGAGTTGCTCACCGCCTGCGCCCGCGCCGGCGTGGACGCCGTGATCGTGCAAGACCTCGGCCTCGTGCGGCTCGCCCGCCGGCTGGCGCCGTCGCTGCCGGTCCACGCCAGCACGCAGATGACGCTCACCGAGCCGCGCGGCATCGCCTTCGCCGAGCGCCTCGGCGTCGGACGTGTGGTGCTGGCGCGCGAACTCTCGCTGGCCGACATCGAGAAGGTGACCGCGGCGACGGACGTGCCGGTCGAGGTGTTCGTCCACGGGGCGCTGTGCGTGGCGTACAGCGGGCAGTGCCTCACGAGCGAGGCCCTCGGCGGCCGCAGCGCCAACCGCGGCCAGTGCGCACAAGCCTGCCGGCTCCCCTATGAACTCGTCGTCGACGGCGAGGCCCGCGACCTCGGCGACCGCGCCTACCTCCTCAGCCCGCAAGACCTCGCCGCCTACGACCGCATCGCCCCCCTGGTGCAGGCCGGCGTCGTGTCGTTCAAGATCGAGGGGCGGCTGAAGGGCGGCCCGTACGTCGCCGCGACCACGCAGACGTACCGCAAGGCGATCGACGCGGCGACCGACGGCCAGAGCTTTCGCATGAGCCGCCGGGCGGAGCTAGACCTGGCGCAGACGTTCAGCCGCGGCCTCGGCACCGGCTTCCTCGACGGCGTGAACCACCAGACACTCGTGCGCGGCCGCTTCCCCAAGAGCCGCGGGGTGCGTATCGGAACGGTCGCCGCCGTGACACGCCGCGGCGTGCGGATCGAGCCGGCGGAGGCGGTGCCGGAGCTGGTCAAGGCCGGCGACGGCGTCGTCTTCGACCTCGGCCGGCCGGAGGACAAGGAGCCGGGCGGCCGCGTGTGGGCCGTGGCGCCGGCGGGCCGGCTGCTGGAACTCACCTTCGAGCCGAACGCCGTCGATCTCGCGGCGGTGCCGGTGGGCTGCGACGTGTACAAGACGGACGACCCGGCGCTGCGGAAGCGGCTCGAACTGAGCTACGGGCAGGACAAGCCGGCGCGCCGCGTCGCACTCGCCGCGCACCTTGCCGGCACGCTCGGCGGCTCGCTCACACTGACGCTCACCGACACCGACGGCGCCGCGGGTGAAGCCGCGTGGCCCGGCCCGCTGGAAGCCGCGGCGAAGCGGCCGACGACGGCCGACGAGCTGCGCGACCAACTGGCCCGGCTCGGCGACACGCCGTTCGAGCTGGGCGCGCTGACGGCCGAGCTTCCCGACGGAGTGATGGTGCCGCGGAGTGTGCTGAACGACCTCCGCCGCCGGGCCGCCGCGGCGCTCGCCGAGCAGCGCCTGCGGGCGCACCCGATCGCGGAGCCGGGGGCGCTAGGCGCACTCCGTTTCGCCGCTCGCGGCGGTGCGACCGGCGGCGCCGCGGCACTCACCGTGCTCGTCCGCACGCTCGACCAGCTCGACGCCGTGCTCGCGTGGCGGCCGCCCACCGGCTTCCCGCGGCCCGCGGCCGTGTACTGCGACTTCGAAGACCTCCGCCGCTACGCCGACGCCGTGCCCCGCGCCCGCGCCGCCGGCGTCCCCGTCGGCGTCGCGCCGCTGCGCGTCCTGAAGCCCGGCGAGGACGGCTTCCAATCGCTCGTCGTCCGCGCCGCCCCGGACATCGTGCTGGTGCGGAACCTCGGCTCGATCGAGTTCTTCCGCGCGGCGCTGCCGCAGGCGCGGCTCGTGGGCGACTTCAGCCTGAACGTGGCGAACGAACTCACGGCCGACGTGCTGGTCGGCGCCGGCCTGGAGCGGCTGGTGCCGAGTTTCGACCTGAACTGGGACCAACTCGCGGCGATGGTGCGGGCGTCGGACCCCGGCCGGTTCGAGCCGGTGGTTCACCAGCACATGCCGATGTTTCACAACGAATTCTGCCTGTTCGCCGCGTTCCTGAGCACCGGCAAGGACCACCGCGACTGCGGCCGGCCGTGTGAGGACCACAAGGTGGAGCTGCGCGACCGGGTGGGGGCGGCGTTCCCGGTGCTGCCGGACACGGGCTGCCGGAACACGGTGTTCAACAGCGTGCCGCAGAGCGCCGCCGAGTACGTCGGCCGGATGCGCGGCCTCGGCCTGACGCGGTTCCGCGTCGATCTGCTGCGCGAGTCCGCGGCCGACGTGGCGCCCCTGCTCGACCGCTACGCCGCCGTGGTGAGCGGGGCCGACGACGGCCGACAGGTGTGGCGGCAGCTGCGGGCACTGAACCAGCTCGGCGTCACCCGCGGCACGCTCAGCGTGCTATAGCCTCACCACAGCGTGTACCCGCCGTCGATCACGAGGGCCGCGCCGGTCATGTACCGGCTGGCGTCGCTGGCCAGGTACACCGCCAGCGGGCCGATCTCGTCCGGCTCGCCGAGCCGGCCCATCGGGATGTTCCGCTCGAACTCGGCGATCACGGCCGGGTGCGTCTGCTGCCACTTCCGGTTGGGGTCGGTCAGGAAGCCGCCCGGCAGAATCGCGTTCACCGTGACGCCGGCCGCGGCCCAGTCGGCGGCGGTCGCGCGGGTGAAGCCGACGACCGCCGCCTTCGCCGCCTCGTAGTGCCGGCCGCCGATGCCGCGGCCGGCCACCAGCGCGTTCACCGACGCCACGTTGATGACCCGCCCGCCGCGGCCGCGCTCGACCATCGCCCCGCCGACCAGCTTGGTGCACACGAACACACTCGTCAGGTTCAGGTCGATCAGCTGCCGCCACGTGTCGAGCGGCATCTCCGCCGTCGGGGTTGGCACGCGGCGGCCGCCGGCGTTGTTGACGAGGATGTCGATCGGGCCGAACCCGGCGAGCGCCCGCCGGCAGGCGTCCTCGCACGCGGCGGGGTCGCCCACGTCGGCGGCGATGGGGAAGGCTTCGCGGCCGAGGGCGCGGACCTCCGCGGCGGCCTGTTCGAGGGCGTCCGGGTCGCGGCCGACGAGGGCGATGTCCGCCCCGGCGTCGGCGCAGGCGAGGGCCATGGCGCGGCCGAGCCCGCGGCTGCCGCCGGTGACGAGGAGCCGCTTGCCGGTGAGCCGGAACTGGTCGAGAACGCCCATGTCGCCTCCCGTTTGCCGATCGACTGGTTAGCGGCGCACCGCCTCCTTCAACCCCGCTTCCGCCGTCCGCGCCGCCGTCTCCCAGCTGTGGTGCGCCACCACCCACGCCCGCGCCGCGGCCCCGGCCGCCGCCCGCTTCGCCGCGTCGGCCCACAACCCGGCCAGCCCCTCCGCCCACTCGGCCGGCGTCCGCGGCAGCGCGAACCCCGCCTCCTCCGGCCGCCGTAGGCCGTTCAGCGCCGTCGGCGAACACACCACCGGCTTCCCCATCGCGGCCGCCTCCAGAAGCTTGTTCTTGATGCCGCCGCCGCTCACGAACGGCAGCACCACCACCTGCTGCCGCGCGATCTCGGCCCGCAGGTCCGGCAGGTCTGCGGCCAGTTCCACGCCGTCGCGGCCGACCAGCGCCCGCACCGGCGGCGTCGGGTTGAAGCCGAACACGCGGAACCGCGCGTCCGGGTGCGCCGCCCGCAGCCGCGGCCACACCGCGCCGCAGAACCACTCCAGCGCCTGCACGTTCGGGCCGAAGTCGAGCCGGCCCCAGAACGTACAGGTGCGCTCGTCCTGCTCCGCGGCCAGCGGCGTGTAGTAGTCGCCGTCCACGCCGTTGGGCACCACGTCGATGCCGCGCACGCCGGCGACCCAGCGCATGGCCCGGCGGTCGGGGTCGGTCACCACCCACACGCGGTCCAGCAGCGACCGGTACGCCCGCTCGTACAGCCCCTTCACCAGCGCCTGCCTGGCCTCGCCCCAGGTGCGGCGGTCGAGCAGCCTCACCTGGCTGGCGTGGTGCCAGAACCACTCGTCGGCCGCGTACCACACCCGCGCCCGGCCGCGCACCGCCCCCAGGTACGGCAGCACGTTCAGGCCCACCACGACCACCGCGTCGGCGTCCCACTCCTCCGCCGCGGCGCCGACCGCGGCCGCGCGGTTGGCGTCCACGCCCCAGTAGTCGCGGAACTTTTCCTGGAGGCGGCCCAGCTGCGACACCGGGCCACGCGGCGGCTCGCCCGGCGGCGGGAACGTGCCCGCCCAGTCGAGCGGGAGGCCGGCGACGGCTTCGGGCGGCGGCGGACTCGCGGTGAGGAGGCCGAGGCGGTGCCCGAGCGCGGCCAGGGCGCGCATCATGTGGTACGTGTGAACGTCGTGCCCGCTCGACCGCGGCCAGGCGAGCGAATCCTTCACGAACAGCAGGCGCATGGCGTTCGCGGCTTCGGGAGCGGGTGCGGGCCGAAAGCCTTAGCTTAGTGCGAGTTCGGGCCCGGCGCCGCGCCCCCCGTGGCACTTCGCCGCCGGGTCGCGGATAATACCCGCATGTCCGACACGAGCCTGTTCCTGTCCACGCGGCCGGCGTACCCGTGGTCCGCCGACCCGCTCGGGCTCCCCGCCCTCGGCGCCGTCGCGCTGCTGCTCGTGCTCCTCACCCTGTGGACGTACCTCGGCCACGCCAACGCCACGCGCCGGCGGGTACTCGTCGTGATGGGGCTGCGCCTCGCCGCGCTCGCCGTCACGCTACTCACGGCGCTCCGGCCCAGCGTCGGCTTCCAGGAAGAACCGAAGGTGCCGTCCGTGCTGCTCATCGGCGTGGACACGTCGGAGAGCATGACGGTGAAGGACGAGGTGAACAACCAGCCGCGGGCCGAGGCCGTGCGGCGGGCGCTCGACCGCGCCAAGCCGCTGCTCGACGAGCTGGCCGCGGAACAGAACGTCAAGGTGGAGATGTTCGCGTTCAGCACGCCGGACTTCTCGCCCGGCACGAGCCGCTACGAGGCCGAGACGCCGAGCCTCGGGAAGCGCTCCGACTACGGCACCTACCTCAACAAGACCTACGAGCACACGCAGGCCGAGCGGTTCGTCCGCGGGCACCTCCTCATCGGCGACGGAGCCGACAACGGCACCGCCTTCGCCGCCGCCGCCGAGGCCGCGCGGTGGGGCCGCCGCAACGTCCCCGTCACCACCTTCACCGTCGGCTCCGAGAGCACCACCGGCACCGCCCGCGACCTGTCCGTCGCCGCGCTCAGCCTCGACCCGTCGCCGGCCCCGGTGAAGACAGAAGTGACCGTGAACGCCCGCGTCCACGCCTACGGCTACGCCGGCAGCCGCGTCCGCGCCCGCGTGCTGTTCGACGACAAGGAGGTGGCCGCCGAGGACGTGTCGCTGCCGAAGGACCGCGACAACGAGGTGAAGCTTGTCGTGAAGGCGCCCGAGAAGCCCGGCGAGGTGAAAGTGCGGGTGGAAGTCGGCCGCGACGCGGACGGCAAGATCGAGCCGCTGC
The DNA here is from genome assembly GCA_046350095.1 of Gemmataceae bacterium. Classification (GTDB taxonomy): domain Bacteria; phylum Planctomycetota; class Planctomycetia; order Gemmatales; family Gemmataceae; genus Urbifossiella. The sequence continues at coordinate 888,023 of JAXMBA010000002.1, read as the reverse complement.
CGGGCGAGGTGTCGGGCCTGAATAACCAGTCCGAAACGTACCTGACGGTGACCAAGGAGGGCGTCCGCGTCCTCGTGATCGACCAGTACCGGCCCGAGAACGCGCGGCTGCTGGACGCGCTGCGGAGCGAGAAGCGCTTCGACGTGGTGGCGGTGTGGCGCCAGGCGGCGTTCCCGGCGTCACCCGAGGACCGCGCGCTGCTCGACCTGGAGGCGCAGAACTACGACGTGGTGGTGGTCGGCAACGTGTCCTACGAGCTGCTGGCGAGCGCCGACTCGAAGCTGCCCGAGCAGCTGGTCGAGCGGGTGACTAAGAAGGGGATGGGCCTGCTGTTCCTCGGCGGCGAGGCGGCGTTCACCGGCTACCCGGCCGCGCCGGCGGCGGCGCTCGGGCAGCGGCCGTGGACGTTCGGCGACCTGCTGCCGGTGGTGCCGTCGCCCGGCGACATCATCGAGACGGCGACGAAGGACGGCCGGCCGCTCAAGACGTACCAGACGGTGCCGACCGCGAAGGGGCTCGACGACAGCGTGCTGACACTCGACCGCGACCCGGCCAAGTCGCGCGAGCTGTGGGACCAGCTGAACGCCGGCGGCCGCCCGCCGCGGCCGCGGATCAGCGGCCTGGTTCGCATGACGCGCAAACCCGGGGCGACGCTCTACGCCTGGGCCACGAACGACGACGCCACCATTCCCGCGGGCAGCATTCATGTCGAGAAGGGGAGGGAGAAGGGCGACGCGCTGCTGGTGGGCCACCAGATCGGCGAGGGGGCGAAGGGGCGGGTGCTGGCGTTCGGCGGGTACGACAGTTACCTGTGGGAGCGGCTCGGCCAGCCGAAGGCCCGGCAGGGGACCGAGCTGCACCACCGCTTCTGGCGGCAGTGCGTGCTGTGGCTCGCCCACCAGGAGGAGGAAGAGGGCCAGGTGTACGCGCGGCCCGAGTTCCGCCGCCTGGCGGTGGCCGGCGACCAGACCATCCGCGTCGGCGTGAAGTCGGCGCTGGGCGGCGAGGAGGCGAACCCGGACGTGGAGGTGAAGGTGCTGCCGCCGGGCTCGACGGACGAGGCGAAGGCGGCGCGGCAGACGCTCTTGCGCGACGCGAAGGGCTCGAAGGTACTGTTCCGCCCGCCGTCGCCGGGCGAGTACACGGTGGTGGTGACGGCGCCACTGAAGGACAAGGACGGCAACGTGGTGCCGGGCCAGCGGCTGCGCGGCACGGCGCGGTTCCTGGCGTACCCGGAGGTGAGCGACGAGATGCTGAACGTGGCGGCCGACCACCGCTTCCTGGAGCGGCTGGCGACTGCGAGCGGCGGCAAGGCGCTGCGGCTGGAAGACCTGTCGGCGTACCTGCGCGAGCTGAAGGGGCAGCCGCTGGAGGTGCTGAAGCCGAAGCCGCGCTACCTGCCGGACTGGCGGCGGAACCACTCCAAGGGCTTCCTGCCGGCGTGGCTGGTGCTGTTCGTGATACTGCTGGGCGTGGAGTGGGGCCTGCGGCGGTACTGGGGGATGGTGTGAACGGGGATGCTCCTCACGACCGGACGGAACAGCCGACCCCCTGGTGGGTGTGGCTGGTACCGCTTTTGATCCCGCTTTACATTCCTCTGTTCGTGTTCATGGTGGTCGTACTCGGTCCCATCTACACGGTGTACTGGTGGCTCTACCCCGAGCGGCACGCTACCGAATGGGACAGCGGGATGGCAGGGGAACAGGAGTTCATCGACCGGGTCCACCGGTCCGCCGCGCGGGTGTCATTCTGGACGCGGCTCGGCCGGGTTTTGCTTGCACCATTCCGCGGGGAACACTACTGCCGCGGTGCTCGGCGACGAGCGCGGCAGAAGCACACCCCGTAGGTCGGGTCGAGTCTTCGAGACCCGACGCGGGATGCGTACGGCCAACCGAGAAATACTTGGCACGTCCGCGCCACCAGAATTCTCCAAGCGACTACCGCGCCCCGCGTCGGGTCTCGAAGACTCGACCCGACCCACGGGAGCCCCGGGCCGCTGACCGGATACCATGACGGAGCGGCGATGTGGGGCGGCGGGCGCCCCGAGCCGTAGGGGCGGGTGATGCACGTCCTGTTCGTCCACCCGAACTTCCCCGCGCAGTTCGGCCCGGTCGCGTTCCGCCTCGCCGCCACGCCGGGCGTCCGCTGCACATTCGTGTCGCAGAAGCGAGACGGCGTGGTCCGCGGGGTGCGCTGCCTCAAGTACGCCCCCCGCGGCGGCGCCACCGAAAAGACGCACTACTGCAGCCGCACCTTCGAGAACGCCACCTGGCACGCCGCCGCCGTCTACGAGGCGCTCGCCGCCGCCCCGGACGTGCGGCCGGACCTCGTCGTCGGGCACAGCGGGTTCGGCTCCACGCTGTTCCTCCGCGACCTGTACCCCGGCGTGCCCGTCATCAACCTGTTCGAGTACTTCTACCACGCCGCCGACTCCGACCTCGACTTCCGCCCCGACTTCCCGCCGCGCCCCGCCGACCGCCTCCGCGCCCGCGCCCGCAACGCCATGATCCTCCTCGACCTGGAGAACTGCGCCCGCGGCTACTGCCCCACGGCGTGGCAGCTCGGCCGCTTCCCCGCCGCGTACCGCCCCAAACTCCGCACCCTGTTCGACGGCATCGACACGGCCGTTTGGAAGCCCGACCCGGCGGCGCCGCGGCGCGTCGGCGGGCGCGCCGTGCCGCCGGGGGTGAAGCTCGTGAGCTACGTGTCGCGCGGGTTCGAGTCGATGCGGGGGTTCGACGTGTTCATGCGCGCCGCCAAGATCGTGTGCGACCGCCGCCCCGACGTGCTGTTCGCGGTCGTGGGGCAGGACCGCGTGTGCTACGGCGGCGACGAGCGGTTCACCGGCGGGAAGACGTTCAAGGAGTGGGTGCTGGCGCAGGACCGGTACGACCTGGACCGCTTCGTCTTCCCCGGCCTGCTCCCCGAGCCGGAACTGGCGGCGCTGTTCGCGGCGACGGACCTGCACGTGTACCTCACGGTGCCGTTCGTGCTGTCGTGGTCGGTGTTCAACGCGCTGGCGTGCGGCGCGGTCGTGCTCGCCTCCGACACGGCCCCGGTCCGCGAGGTGATCGAGCCGGGCCGCACCGGCCTCGTGGCGCCGTTCTTCGACCACGGCGCGTTCGCCGATTCGATCTGCGCCGTGCTCGACGACCCGGCGAGGTACCGGCCCCTGGGCACCGCCGGCGCCGCGCTGGTCCGCGAGAAGTACGCCGTGGACGTGTGCGTGCCCGAGTTCCTGAAGCTGTGCGCGGAGGTGCGGGGGATACCCGGCCCCGGCTGAACAGGGGGATGGACGCGGCCCGAGCTTCGTGTCATCCTGATCGCCATCGATCCGACGCCCCGGGGACGATGCGATGAACCAGCCCAGCGAGCCGCAGCCCGTCCCCCGGCCCGAACCCGCCGACGACCCGAGCCGCACCACCGAGCGGCCCGCGTCGTCGGCGCCGCCGGAAACGCCCCGCGCCGCGATCACCCCGCGCGACCCGGCGCCGGTCGCAGCGGACGACCCGCTCCGCACCGGCGCGCACGTCCCGTCCGGCGACACCGACCCGCTCGCCACCGGTGCGTACCTCGATACCGACCCGCCCTCGCCCGCCGTCCCGGGTGCGCCGGCGGTGCCGGGGTACGAGATCCTCGGCGAGCTCGGCAAGGGCGGCATGGGCGTGGTGTACAAGGCCCGGCAGACGGGGCTGAACCGCGTCGTCGCGCTGAAGATGATCCTCGCCGGCCCGCACGCCGCGCCGGCGGCCGTCGCCCGGTTCCTGGCCGAGGCCCGCGCCGTCGCGCGGTTTCAGCACCCGAACGTGGTGCAGATCTTCGACGTGGGCGAGGCCGCGGGGCTGCCGTACTTCGCGCTGGAGTTCGTGGACGGTCCGACGCTCGCGAAGCAGATCGGCCGCGCCCCCACGCCGCCGGCCTACGCCGCCGCCGTGGCCGAGGAGCTGGCCCGGGCCGTCGCCTACGCCCACGCGCAGGGCGTGGTCCACCGCGACCTGAAGCCGGCGAACGTGCTCCTCGCCCCGGACGGCACCGCGAAAGTCACCGACTTCGGCCTCGCCAAGTACGACGACGACAGCGGGCAGACGCAGACCGGGCAGATCCTCGGCACGCCGAGCTACATGGCCCCCGAGCAGGCCGAGGGCCGCGACGACGTGGGGCCGCCGGCCGACGTGTACGCCCTCGGCGCGATCCTGTACGACCTGCTCACCGGCCGCCCGCCGTTCGTCGGGGCCAGCGCCATCGACACCATCACGCTGGTCCGCACCCGCGAGCCGGTGCCGCCGCGGCAGCTCGCCGCCGGCGTGCCGCGCGACCTGGAGACGATCTGCCTCAAATGCCTCCAGAAGGACCCGGCGCGCCGCTACGCCTCGGCCGCGGCCGTGGCCGACGACCTGAGGCGGTTCCGCGCCGGCGAGCCGATCGTGGCCCGGCCGGTGTCGGCGGCGGAGAAGGCGTGGCGGTGGGCGAAGCGGAACCCGGTCGGGGCAGCGGCCACGGCGCTGGCGGCGGTCGTGTTCTTCGGCGGGCCGGTCGTGGCGTGGCAGATGTACCAGCTCGCCGGCAGCGAGAGTGCCGCTCGCGCGCAGGCGGAGCAGGACCGCGCGCAGGCCGAGCAGGACCGCGACGCCAAGGAGAAGGCCCGCGCTGCCGAGGAGGTGGCGAAGGGGGTGGCGGTCGAGAAGCAGCACGAGGCCGAGAAGCAGGCGGCCATCGCCGGGCTGGAGAACGCCCAGGCCGTCGCCACCATCCGCACCGTGCTCCTGACGGTGGACGCCAAGATGAAGACGAAGGCCACGCTCGCCCCGCTCCGGCTGGAAATCCTCAACACGATGCTGAAAGACCTGGACAAGGTAAAGGAGTACGCGACCGAGGATCCGTTCAAGACGAAAGACGGGCGGCGGCTCCCGGCCGCGCGCGTGCTGACCCAGAACATCGCCACCGCCTACGGCCGGATCGGGGAGACGTACCTCAAGGCGAACCGGGTCGAGGAGTCGGCCCCGTGGCTGGAGAAGGGGCTGGTCGCGTACCGGGCCGAGCTCGCCGCCGCCGGCCCCGAGCCGGTCACGCTCCGGAACGTCGCCGTCCTCCTCAACATGAACTCGGACGCGAAGATCCGGCTCGGGGACGCGGCCGCCGCCCGGGCGATGCGGGTCGAGGCGCTGGCCCTCCGCCGCGACCGGGCGACGGTGCTCGCCGACAACCCGCCGGGGAAGTCGACCCCGGCCCAGCTCGCGTACCTCCGGGCGTCGGCCGCGGAGGACGTGGCCACCTCCCTCCGCCTCGTCGCCGACGCCGACCTACTCCTCGGCGACCCCGCCGCCGCCGCCGCCGGGTACGAGGCGGCGCGCAAGGGGCTCGACGCCGTCCCCCCGTACGCCGGCCTGGAGGATCGGTTCCGGTTCGCCCAGGAGCGGGCGGCGGTCGAGGACTACCTCGGCGACGCGAAGCTGAAGACCCGCGACCCGGTCGGCGCGCAGGCGTGTTACCAAACTGCCCTGAAGCTCCGCGAGGCCGCCGCCGCCAGCCACCCGGCGTTCCGCTTCCCATTCCACACCCTCGCCGCGCAGTCGCGGGTCGTCCTCGGCGACTTCTTGCTGACGGCCCGCGCCGACCGCCCGGCCGCCGCCGCCGAGTACGCCGCCGCCCACGCCGCGTTCACCGCCCTCCTCGCCGAAGAGCCGGACAGCCTGACCGTCCAGCGCGCCCTCGGGCACACTCACTACCGCCTCGGCGTCGTCGCCGCCGACCCCGCCGACGCCAGGAAGCACTTCGACGACTCGCTGGCGGTCCGCGCCGTGCTCGGCAAGATCGACCCGAAGGACACGCAGGCGCAGTTCGAGCTGCTCACCTCGCTCGGGCGGTGCGGCAAGGCACAGGCCGCCGAGAAGCTCGCCGGGGAGCTGAAGGCGCTGGCCCCGCGCGACCCGCGGGTGCTGTTCCAGGTCGCCTGCGGGCTGTCGGTCGCGGCCGGCGGCGCCACCGGCACCGACGCCGCCCGGCTCCGCGACAAGGCGCTGGCCGCCCTCGACGCCCTACCCGCCGCCGGCTGGCGGGACGGCCACGCCTTCGACCACGACCCCGACCTCGCCGCCGTGCGTGCCGACCCGCGGTTCGCAGCCGTCCGCGCCCGGGTGCCCGCCCCGAAACGCTGACCGGCGTCGGAACGGCGAAGATCTTTGTTTCCGCCGCGCCCCCCCACCGGGTCGCGGAAACAAGTGCATCGGTTAAACCGATGGCTGATCCGGCATCGGGTGTGATCGAAACCAATATCCGGATGGTGGTTACGGCTGTGTCGGGGTCGCTCTCGGCACCCGCCGGTCGGGCACGTTTCGATTTGTTCACGGTCACAGAATTCTCAGAATCGTCGCCGACACGGGCTTGATCGTACGCCGGTAGCTGAGACAATTGCACAGATCCCGCTGGTTCGGATGCGCCGGTCGCGCGAATTTTCCGGTCGTGTCCGTTTTTCGACTCGCTCTCGCTGATACCGGTAGGCGCCGTGCCGCTCCCGGCCGTCGCTCGCCCCGTGCCGGAGTTCGCCCGTGTCTCATTCCTGGCTCCGTCAGCTGTTCCGCCGTTGGTTCCGCCGCCCGTCGCCGACGGCGCCCATCCGCCGCCCCCGCCCGCGCTTCCGGTTCGGGCTGGAAGAGGTCGAGGACCGCGTCGTGCCGGCCACGATCACGTGGACCAACGCCGCGGGCGGTAACTGGCACGTGGCCGCGAACTGGGACTTGGGCCGCGTGCCCGTCGCCGGTGATGACGTCGTGATACCAGACTTGGGCGCCACCGGGGCCGATCTCACGATTACAACGACCGCCAACAATGTTCCCAGCCTGGGTAGCCTGACGACCCTGGAAAACATCACGGCTGGTAACTTCGGACTCTCGGGCAACTTGGCCCTGAACGGCGGCGCGACGATTTCGATGTCCGGCAACGCGGCCTTCAGTTTTGACTCGGCCAGTACTGCCACCGTCCAGCAGGTCACCACCACCGGCGGCGGCAAGTTCGCGTTGAACAACGGCGATCTGCGACAGATCACCACGGCCCACACCGTCCGATTCGGCAGTGGTGTCACGGTGACCGGTGCCGGTCGCATCGGCGGCCAGGCGCACGGCACGTGGGAAAACTTCGGCACCTGGACCGGCGCAACGACCGCGAACGGCACCACGCTGAGCTTGATCGATGGCAGCACCTTCGTCAATCAGCCGGGCGGCGTGTGGAGCGTCGCCACAGGCACCCTCACGCTCGGTGGTGTCTGGTCGAATGCCGGCACCATCGTAGTCGCCGGCGGCACGCTGAATCTCGGCGGCAGCTTCGCCGGCAGCTCGGTAAGCGACCCCGGCCGCTTCACCCGCTCCGGCGGGACGGTGAACCTGACGGGGTCGCTGACGGGGGACCTGTCGCTCTCGGCGGCCACGGGGTCGTGGAACCTGGTTGGTGGCACGATTTCCGGCGGGACCATTACCACAGCCAACGGGACGGCGCTGACGGCCACCACGTCGGCCACCCTGTCGAACGCCCGGATCGACGGCACGGTCAACATGACGTACACCGGGAACGGCTCCCCGCTCACGATCGTCGGCGACCTGGTGGTGAACGGTGAGTTGGTGACCAACGACTTGCGGGAGGTGTGGTTCTCGGCGGCGGGCGGGGCGACCCAGAACGTGACCGGGACGGGGCGGATCCGGACCAGCGGGCGGACGGGCTACGTGCAGTCCGGGGGCGCGCACACGGTGGCGTTCGGGTCGGGGTTCACCCTCACCGGGGCCGGGGTGGGGACCGACGCCACCACCGTTGGGGCCGTCCCGGCCGGGTCGGTCGCCGGCACCTGGACGAACGCCGGGACGTGGGCGACGGGCGGGGGGTCGCTCACCCTCGGCACCGGCACCTTCACCAACCTGGCCGGCGGCACGTGGAGCGTCGCCGGCGGCACCTTCACCACCGCCGGCACCTGGCAGAACAACGGCACGTTCACGTTGAACAATGGCACCCTGAACCTCGGCGGTACCTTCACCCAGGCGAACCTGGGCTCATGGACCCGCTCGGGTAGCACGGTGAACCTCACCGGAACGCTGACCGGCGGGTTGTCGTTGGATTCCACGACGGGGTCGTGGAACCTGGCTGGCGGCACGATTTCCGGCGGGACGATTACCACGGCCAACGGGACGGCGCTGACGGCCACCACGTCGGCTACCCTGTCGAACGCCCGGATCGACGGCACGGTCAACATGACGTACACCGGGAACAGCCTCCCGCTCACGATCGTCGGCGACCTGGTGGTGAATGGCGAGTTGGTGACCAACGACTTGCGGGAGGTGTGGTTCTCGGCGGCGGGCGGGGCGACCCAGAACGTGACCGGGACGGGGCGGATCCGGACCAGCGGGCGGACGGGCTACGTGCAGTCCGGGGGCGCGCACACGGTGGCGTTCGGGTCGGGGTTCACCCTCACCGGGGCCGGGGTGGGGACCGACGCCACCACCGTCGGGGCCGTCCCGGCCGGGTCGGTCGCCGGCACCTGGACGAACGCCGGGACGTGGGCGACGGGCGGGGGGTCGCTCACCCTCGGCACCGGCACCTTCACCAACCTGGCCGGCGGCACGTGGAGTGCCGCCGGCGGCACCTTCACCACCGCGGCGTCGTGGAGCAACGCCGGCACCCTCGCCGTCTCCGCCGGCACGTTGAACCTCGGCGGCAGCTTCACCACCGCGTCCGTCGCGAATTTCTCCCGCACCGGCGGCGCGGTGAACCTGACCGGTACGCTGACCAACACCGGGGCGACCCTGGCACTGGGCACGGCGAACAACGGCCGCGGGACGTGGACGCTGTCGGGGGGGACGGTCCGTGGTGGGTCGGTGGCGACGTCGGGCGGTGCCGTCCTGCAGGCGTCGTCGGGCACGCTGGACGGGGTGACCGTCGCCGCCGGGTCCGAGCTGGTGGTGCAGTCCGGCGGGCAGGTGACGGTGACGAACGGGCTGACGGTGGACGGGAAGGTGACGCTGGGGGCGGGCACCGGGGCCACGCAGGGGCTCCAGTTCGCCGGCACCCAGACGCTCGGGGGCTCCGGGGAGGTGGCGGCCGGGGCCGGCACCCAGGGGCTGTGGCTGACCCAGTCGAACACCACCCTGACGGTCGGGCCGGGCGTCTGGGTGCACGGCGGGTACTTCGTCATCGGGGCGGGGACCGCGGCCGGGGTGACCGGGACGGGGCTGGTGAACCAGGGGCTGATCGAGGCCGACGCCGGGACCGGGGCGGGCGTGGGCCTGACCGGGTTCTACGGGCTGCCCGGTGTGGCGTCGTTCACCAACGCGGCCGGCGGGCGGCTGCGGGTGGCGGCAGCCGGGGCGGTGCTGAACGTGGGCGGGGCGTCGATCACCAACGCCGGGTCGGTGGCCGTGTCGGCCGGGGCGGCCAACTGGGGGGTGGCCTACAACCAGGCCACCGCCCTCTGGAACACCTCCACCTGGACCAACACCGGCAACTTCAACGTCAGCGGCGGCACCCTGTACCTCGGCGGCACCTTCGCCACCGCGGCAGTGCAGGACCCCGGCCGGTTTACCCGCACCGGCGGGACGGTCAACATCACCGGCACGATGACCAACTTCGGCCGCACGTTCCTCCTCGACGACGCGACCGGGAACTGGACCCTGAACGGCGGCGGGATCAACGGCGGGGCGTTCGCCCTCGCCCCGAACACCACGTCGAAGCTGTTCCTCGGCAGCGCCCGCAGCTTCCTTTACAACGGCGTCACCCTCAACAGCCCGATCGACACCACCGCCGTCGCCAACGGCGAGCTGTACGTCACCGGCACCCTCACCCTCAACTCCACGCTCACCCTCACCGGCGACCTCCTCCGGTTCGACGACCCCACGCAGACCCTCCGCACCGACGGCGGCGGCACGGTCGTGCTGAGCAACGGGAACATCACGGGGTTCAACTTCACCATCGCCCCCGGGGTCACCGTCCGCGGCGGCTGGGGGAGCATCACCGCGAACCCGCTGACGAACCAGGGGACCGTCTCGGCCGACGAGTTCGTGTCCGGCCAGTTACTCGGAGTGAACATCGGCAACGGCGGCCGCAACGAGGGGTTGATGCGGGCGGTGAGCGGCGGCTCGCTGGAGGTGCGGTCGAACTCGACCACCGGCACCTGGACGAACGTCGGCACCATCGCCGGCACCGGCGGCACCATCAACCTCGGGTTCACCGCGACCGAGAGCTGGAGCAGCCCCGGCACCATCTCGCTGGTCAACACGACGATCACCCTGAAGAGCCAGTTCGGCGGGTCGGCGTTCACGAACTTCACCCGGACCGGCGGGTCCGTCGTCGTCACCGGCACCGTCACCGGCGGGCTGACGCTGAGTGACCTCATCGGCGACCTGACGCTGAGCGGCGCGACGATCTCCGGCGGCACCATCGACCGCGCCGCGGGGAGCACCGCGCGGCTGTTCGCCACCGGCACGTCCACCGTCCTCGCCGGCGTCACGCTCAACGTCCCCGTGGACCTGACGCAGAACACCGGCGCCGCCGTCCGCCTCACCGGGTCGCTGGTGCTGAACGCCACGATGCCGATCGGCTCGGCGACGGGCGCCGTCACCGCCGGGGTGTGGGCCGACACCTCGCTGACCGTGTCCACGACGTACGTGCCCGGCGTCGGCCCCGGCACGGGGTACGGCCGGTTCGTGCTCGGGCCGTCGGCCTCGAACTTCCTCGACCTGAGCACGAACAACTCCACCCTCACGATTGCCCCGAACGTGACCGTGGAGACGAGGGGCGGGCGGGTCGGCCGGTCGTCGCTCACGATCACCCTCGTGAACCAGGGGACGATCGAGTCCGGGCCGGGCGTGCCGGCGACCGTGTACCTCGGCACCGGCGGGGTGAACTTCGGCACCGTCCGGGCGAACCCCGGCTCGGCCCTGGCGCTCGACGGCCCGGGGTGGACGAACGCGCCCGGCGGCACCATCACGGCGACGAGCGCGACGCTGACGACGAACAGCGGCGCGAGCGCGTACACCAACCTCGGCACGCTCGACGCCACGGACTCGGTGGTGAACCTCGGCGGCAGCTTCACCCAGGCGGCGCTCGGGAGCTTCTCCCGCACCCGCGGGCAGGTGAACCTCACCGGCACGCTGGGTGGCGACCTGGCGCTCGACGACGCGACGGGGTCTTGGCGGCTGGCCGGGGGGACGATCCAGGACTCGCGGGTGCGGACCGACGGGGCCGCCACCCTGATCGGCACCGAGCTCAGCGGGGTGCTCTCCCGCGTCACCCTCGACGGCAGGTTCACCCTGCCCAGATCGGCGGGTGGGGTGCCGACCGTCCAGTTCTCCGAGCGGGTGACGGTGAACTCGTCCCTGCAGATCGGCGACGCGACCGGGACGTACGCCGCGACCATCCGCCCGGCCGGCGGCCCCCTGACGATCGACGGGACCGGCGAAATCATCTTCGGCGGGAGCGGGTCGAACGCGATCACCGGGGTGGTCGGCGCCGGGGCGCTGACGATCGGCCCGGCGGTCAAGATCCGCGGGAAGAACGGGTTGATTGCGAGCGTCGCGACGATCGACCTGCAGGGCTCGGTCGTGGCCGACGGGGCCGGGGGGACGATCACCGTCCGCAGCTCGCTGACGCCACCCCTGAACCGCGGGCTGGTCCGGGCCGAGAACGGCGGAACCGTCGCGTTCCATGCCGAGGGCGGCCCGCACGTGACCAACGTCACCCCGGTGGCCGGGGTGGGGGACTACTTCACGCTGACCGGCGGGCGGTGGGAAGCCGGGTCCAACAGCAACCTGCACTTCATCTACGGCGACCCGGCCGCCCCGAAGAACCTGAAGCTCCGGAACCTCGACGCCACGCTCGTCCTCGACGCCGGCTCGACGCTCATGTCGCGGATGACGAACGGGGCCACGTCCGACGCGCTGACGCACTTCGCCGGGATCGCCGCCGGCGGGAGCCTGACGCTCGCCGGCGGGCGGTCGCTCACCCCGGCGACGACGACCGTGACTAGCGCGGGGAACCTGACCCTCGGGGCCGGGAGCACCTTCGGCCTGCCCCGGACCCTCCCGCTCACGGCGCCGACGACGGCCGGGATGGTTGGCCAGTGGAAGGGCGAGGGGACCGCGAACGACTCGGTCGGGGCGAACCACGGAACGGTCACCGGGGCGGTCGGGTACGCCGCCGGGCAGGTCGGGCAGGGCTTCACCTTCTCCGGCGGGTACGTCACCGTCCCGGCCGCCCCGGCCCTGGACCTGACCTCGTCCCTCACCCTCGCCGGGTGGGTGTACCTGACCGGGAACAACTTCAACAACGGGATCATCTACAAGGGCGCCTTCAACGGCAGCCAGGGCGTGTACTCGTTCGGGTTCTTCACCGGCGGGTCGAACCGCCTGTCGTTCCGGCTGAACGGGTCGACCGCGGAGGGGGCGGGGCAGGCCACGGGGGCCACCGCCCTGGCGGTCGGCCAGTGGTACCACGTCGCGGCCGTGTACAACCAGGCCGCCGGGACGCAGAAGATCTACGTCAACGGGGTCGAGGACATTTCCCGCCCGTACTCGGCCGCCGTCGGCACCACCGCCGGGCCGCTGGTGCTCGGCGGATACTACAGCAGCGGCTTCCTCCTGAACGGCCAGTTGGACGAGGTCGGCGTGTACAACCGGGCGCTGTCCCCGGCCGAGTTGACCGAACTCACCCAGTACCGCGGTACCGTCGGTACCACGGTCGTGCAGACCGGCGGCACCACGACGGTCAACGGCACCCTCGTCGCCCCCGGCGGGGCGAGCGTCGCCGCCGGGGCCACCTTCAAGGGCGCCGGCACGGTGCAGGGGAGCCTGACGAACGCCGGCACCGTCGCCCCCGGCAACTCGCCCGGGTTCCTGAACGTGACCGGCGACTACACCCAGGCCGCGGGCGGCACGCTGGAGCTGGAGGTCGCCGGGCGGAACCCGAACGTGCCGGAGTTCGACCGCCTCCGCGTCACCGGCACCGCGTACCTCGACGGCACCGTGCGGGTGAACCTGCTGGACGGCTTCCAGCCGGCCCTCGGCGACAACTTCCAGGTGCTCACCGCGGCGGCGCGGGTCGGCCAGTTCGCCGCCCACGAGTACCCGGCCCCCGGCGGCGCCGGGCGGGCGCTGAAGTCGGTGTACGACCCCGGCCCGCCGCTCCTCCCGTCGAGCCAGCCGGGCCTCCTGATCCAGACGCAGCAGCTGCCGCCGGTGGACTTCGGGTCGGTCGCGGTCGGCGGCCCGACCGTCCTCACCAGCGGCAGCGTGTACGCGCCGTTCCGGGTGGTGCTCGACGCGGCCGGCAACACCTACGTCGCCGGGCTCGTCGCCGGCACCATCGACTTCGACCTGTCGGACGCCCCGGACGCGCTCGACACGCTGACCGCGACCGGCGGCGGCGACGGGTTCCTCGCCAAGTACGACGCCGCCGGCGCGTTCCTCTGGGTCCGGGCGATCGACGCCAGCCTCGCCGGGTACGCCACCGGGCTGGCGATCGACCCGCGCGGGACCGCCGACCCGGCCGACGACTGGGTGTACGTCACCGGCGTCTTTTCGAGCACCGTCACCTACGCCGGCGCCTCGCTCGGCGTCGCCGGGCCGGGGCCGGACGTCTTCCTGTTGAAGACCGACGCGGCCGGGGCGCGGCTGGCGTTCGACTCGCTCGAAGCGTTCACCAGCGGGTTCCCCGCCGCCGCCGGCCCGGTCCCGGTCGGCCCGCGGGTGGCGGTCGCGCCGAACGGCGACGTCGTCGTCACCGGCGGGTTCCGCGGGACGATCGACGTCGACCCCGGCGCCGGCACGACGTTCCTCATCGCGGCGGGCAACTCGGACGCCTACGTGGTGCAGCTCACGCCGGCGCTCGGGTTCGTGCGGGCCGGCCGGGTCGGCGGCGCCGGGGTGGACGACGAGCAGACTGTCGACGTGGCGGTGGACGCGGCCGGCGACGTGTGGGTGACCGGGACGTTCCGCGGCACCACCACCGGCCTCGCGGCGCTCACGGCGGTCGGCGGGTCGGACGTGTTCCTGCTCAAGCTCCGCGGCAGCGGCACCGGGTTCACCACGCTGTTCGCCCGCGGGTACGGCGGGGTCGGGGACGACGACGCCGGCGGGGTGGCCGTCACCCCGGACGGCGACGGGCTGGTCGCCGGCACGTTCCGCTACGCCATCGACTTCGACCCGGCCCCGGCCCGGTCGTACACGATCGTGAGCGGCGGCGACCGCGACGCCTTCGTCGCCCGGCTGTCGGGGAGCGGCGAGTTCCGGTGGGCGGAGGGGTTCGGCGGGTACCGCGACGACGCGGTCAACGACCTCCGCACCGACGCCGCCGGAAACGCCTACTTCGCCGGGTCGTTCACCGACACCGTGGACTTCGACCCGCTCGCCGGGACGTATTACCTGAGCACCGCCCCCGGCACCGCCGCCCAGGGGTACGTCGCCAAGCTGACCCCGGCGGGCGAGTTCCTGCTCGCCGTGCCGGTCGGCGGCCAGCCCACCTCGGCCGCGGCCGTGTGGGGCGCCGCGGTGGGGGCGGACGGCCGGGTCGCCGCCGCCGGCACGTTCCGCGGCGCGGTCGATTTCGACCCCGGCCCGGCCGACCAGATCCGCACCCTGGCGCTGACCAACGCGAACGCCGCCGGCGGGTTCGTCCTCCAACTCCGCCAGAAGGCCGCGCCCGCCGCCGTCATCCTCGGCGCCCCGGCCGGGGCCGTGCCCGAAGGCACCACCCTCGGCCTCGGGGTGAGCGTCGCCGACGCCGACTCGGCGTACTTCACCTACGCCTGGAGCGTCCGCCGCGGGTCCGACCCGGAGGTCACCGGCACCGGCCCGGCGTTCACCGCCCAACTCGCCGACCAGGGCGTCTACGTCGTCACCGTCACCGTCACCGACGAGGCCGGGAACGCCGACACCCGCACCACCACCGTCACCGTCGTGGACGCCGCGGCGGCCCTGAACCCGACCGCGTTCGGGCCGAGCAGCGCGGCCGCCGTGGCCGGCGCGGCCGCCGGCGACGCGCTCGGGTCGAGCCTCGCCGTGGGCGGCGGGTACCGCCTCGTCGGGGCGCCGGGGCGGACCGTCGGCGGGTTCGCGTCCGCCGGCGCCGTCCGCGTGTTCGACGGCACCGGCGCGCTGGTGCGGACGCTGGACAACCCGGCGCCCGCCGCGAACGCCAGGTTCGGCGCCGCCGTCGCCGTCGTCGGCACCCGCGCGGTCGTCGGCGCGCCCGGGGCCGGCGTCGGCGGGCTGGCGTACGTGTTCGACCTCGCCACCGGCGGCCTGGTGCAGACGCTCGCCGGCCCGGGCCCGGCCGCCGGCGACCGGTTCGGCGCCGCGGTCGGCGCGCTCGGCGGGCTGGTCGCGGTCGGCGCCCCGGGGCGCGGCACGGTCGCCGGCAGCGCCGTCGGCGAGGCGTACGTCTTCGACCCGCTCACCGGCCTGCGGCTGCGTGTCGTCCGCAACCCGACGCCGGCGCCGGACGACGAGTTCGGCACCGCCGTGGCCGCGGTCGGCGCGAACCTGCTGGTCGGCGCCCCGGGCGACGACACGGCCGGGGCGAACGCCGGCGCCGCCTACCTGTTCGACCCCGGCACCGCCCGCGTCGTCGCCGCGCTCCTCAACCCGAACCCGCTCGCCACGCCGACGACCGGCGCGTTCGCCAGCCGGTTCGGCGCCAGCCTCGCCGCGTCCGGGCTCCGGGCCGCGGTCGGCGCCCCGACCGAGACGTACGCCGGCACCGCGAACGCCGGCCGGGTGTACCTGTTCGACCTCGACCCGGCGTCGGCCAAGTTCGGCGCCAACGTCCGCGCCTTCAACAACCCGGCGGCCGGGGCCGGCTGGTTCGGCCGGTCGGTGGCGCTGGCCGGCAACCGCCTCCTCGTCGGCGCCACCGCCGAGAACGCCTCTCCCGGCGCCGGCGTCGCCGTACTGCTCGACACCGAGCCGAACACGTCCGGCGCGCAGGTCGTGATCCAATCGCTGACGAAGACCGGAGGCGCCGCCGGCGACCGGTTCGGCGCCGCCGTCGGGTTCGCCGGCGACGACGTACTCGTCGGCGCGAGCGGGGACGACGCCGCGGCCGCCGACGCCGGCGGGCTGTACCGGTTCGCCGGCACCGTCGCCGCGTTCGCCACGACCACGGTCGGCGAGGGCGGCACGGTCACCGTGGCCGGCTCGTTCACCGACCCCGGCACGGCGGACGGCCACACCGTCCTCATCGACTGGGGCGCGGGCGAGGCGACGACGCGGCTGTCGCTCGCGGCCGGCGTGTACACGTTCACCGCGGCGCACCTTTACCCGGACGACAACCCCACCGGCACCGGCAGCGACGTCTACCCGGTCCGGGTGCGCGTGCTCGACCAGACCGGCGACGTGCTCGTGGCCGACCTCGCGCCGGCCGCCGCCGACCGGTTCATTCGCGCCGACGCCGCGACGGGCGCGGGCGCGTCCACGCTGATCGCCGCGGGGGCCGTGGCCGGCGCGACCGAGGTGGCCGGCGTCCAGGTCGGGCCCGACGGGCTGCTGTACGTGGCCTACGCCGGTGGCACGAACCCGGTCGTGCGGTTCGACCCCGCCACCGGGCAACTGGTCGACACGTTCGTCGCCGCCGGGTCGTCGTACTTCGACCAGCGGACGGGCAACCTGGCGTTCGGCCGCGACGGCACCCTGTACCAGTTCGCGCCCGGCAGCGGCGGGCTGTACCTCAGCCGCGTCGCCGGCCCGGCCGGCGGCACGATCACGGCCGTCACCGACCCGGCCAGCATCTTCAGCAGCACGTTCGCGGCGCCGGCCGGGCAGCGGGCGTTCGCCGTCGGGCCGGACGGCAACCTGTACGTCGCCCGCTCCACCGCCACCGCCGGCGTCGTCGAGAAGTACTCCGCCGCCACCGGCCTGTCGCTCGGCGTGGTGGCGAGCAGCGCGACCGGGTTCCAGCCGAGCGCGGTGAACAGCATCCGCTTCGCCGCCGACGGCACGATGTACGTCCTGAGCGCGTCCGCCCCCGGCGCCGCCGACCGCCTCGTCGCCCAGATCGACCCGGCCACCGGCACGCTGCTCCGCACCTTCCCGCTGTCCGCCGGCGGCGGGTCGTTCCCGGACCACATCGCGATCGGCGCCGGGAACGTGCTGTACTACTCGTCCGGCAACCCGGCCGCGCCGGCCGTGCGCCGGTTCGACCTGACCACCGGCGCGGAGCTGGCGCCGTTCGCCGGCCTCGGCCTGACCGCCGGCGGCTACGTCATCCCCCTCGGCACCCAGGACGCGGCCCTGACGAACCTGACGGTGACGAACACCGCCCCGACCGTGACCGTCCGCGCGGCCGCGGCCGCCGGCGGGACGTACACGCTGTCCGCGGTCGTGGGCGACGTCGGCGTCCGCGACACGTTCACGTACTCGTGGGCGGTCACCGCCGGCACCGCGACCGTGGTCGGCGGCACCACCGGCAGCTCGTTCGGCTTCACCCCGACCGGCGCGGTCACGGTCAGCCTCACAGTGACGGACGACGACGGCGGCACGCTCACGACCGCGACCCGGGTGGTGTTCGGCACATCCGCCGCCGAGACGATCACCATCACGAACACGACCTCGGCGGTCGGCGGCGCCGCGGCCGTGAGCCTCGGCAGCGTCGGCCGCGTGATCGTGTTCGGGCTCGACGGGAACGACCTGATCACCGCCTCGGGGGTCACCAGCTTCCCGGTCGAGCTGGTCGGCGGGGCCGGGGCGGACACGCTCGTCGGCGGCAGCCGGGCGGACGTGCTCACGGCTGACAGCCCCGGCGGGTACGGCACGTCGCTCGCCACCGCCACCGACGACCACGCCGCCGACAGCCTCAGCGGCGCCGCCGGGAACGACACCCTCGACGGCGGCCTCGGCAACGACACCCTCGCCGGCGGCAACGACGACGACTGGTACATCGAGGTGCCCGGCAGCGACGACCTGCTGACCGAGAGCGGCACCACCGGCATCGACCGCGTGGACTACTCGCTGGCGTACTTCGGCGTCACCTTCAGCCTCGACCCGCTGTGGCTCAAGCAGGTGGTGAACCCGGCCGCCCCGCTGGCCGAGCAACACACCGTGCAACTCCTCGGGGCGTTCGAGAACCTCACCGGCAGCGGCTACGGCGACGTGCTCTCCGGCAACGCCCTCGACAACGCCGTCGCCGGCGGGGCCGGGAACGACCAGGTCTTCGGCGGCGACCGGCTGAACCTCTTCGCCCTGTTCGTGGCCGACGGCGCCGACACCCTCGAAGGCGGCGCCGGCAACGACACGGTGGACGGCGGCGCCGGCAACGACGGCATCTTCGGCGGCGACCGCCTCGCCTTCACCCTCGACGCCGGCCAGACCGACGACGACAGCCTGGTGGGCGGGCTCGGCAACGACACGGTGGACGGGGGGGCGGGGAACGACGGCATCTTCGGCGGCGACCGCCTCGCCTTCGGGCTCGACACCACCCTCGCCGGCGTCCCCGACAACGACAGCCTCGTCGGCGGTTGGGGCAACGACACGGTGGACGGCGGGGCCGGCAACGACGGCATCTTCGGCGGCGACCGGCTGGCGTTCTCCGCCCCGTACTTCTTCGTCGGCGACGACGACAGCCTGGTGGGCGGGCTGGGGAACGACACGGTGGACGGCGGTGCCGGCAACGACGGCATCTTCGGCGGCGACCGCCTCGCCCTCACGCTGGACCCGGTCGCCGCTGCCGGCCTTGCCGACCACGACAGCCTGGTGGGCGGGTGGGGCAACGACACGGTGGACGGGGGCGCCGGCAACGACGGCATCTTCGGCGGCGACCGGCTGACGTTCGCATTCGACCCGTACGGCGTCAGCCTCCCGGACAACGACTCGCTGGTCGGCGGGCTGGGGAACGACACGGTGGACGGCGGGGCG
Organism: Gemmataceae bacterium; assembly: GCA_046350095.1. Taxonomy (GTDB): domain Bacteria; phylum Planctomycetota; class Planctomycetia; order Gemmatales; family Gemmataceae; genus Urbifossiella. The sequence goes on along the minus strand of JAXMBA010000002.1, from coordinate 869,145 downwards.
GGGAACGACGGCATTTTCGGCGGCGACCGGCTGGCGTTCACCTCCGACCTCGCCGCCCTCGGCCTCCCGGACGACGACAGCCTCGTCGGCGGCGTCGGCAACGACACGGTGGACGGGGGTGCGGGGAACGACGGCATCTTCGGCGGCGACCGCGTGGCCTTCACGTTCGACCTCGCCGCCCTCGGGCTGACCGACGACGACAGTTTGGTGGGCGGGCTGGGGAACGACACGGTGGACGGGGGTGCGGGGAACGACGGCATCTTCGGCGGCGACCGCCTCGCCTTCGCGGTGGGCCTCGACGCCCCCGCGAGCGTGTCCGACGACGACAGCCTGGTGGGCGGGCTGGGGAACGACACGGTGGACGGCGGTGCGGGGAACGACGGCATTTTCGGCGGCGACCGCCTCGCCCTCACCCTCGACCCGCTCGGCCTCACCTACTCCGACAACGACTCGCTGTTCGGCGGCGCCGGGAACGACACGGTGGACGGGGGGGCGGGGAACGACGGCATCTTCGGCGGCGAGGGCGACGACGTGCTCACCGGCGGCGCCGGCACCGACCTGTTCGAGGGCGGCAGCGGGCTCGACGCCCTCGCCGACGCGGCCGACGCGGACGTGACGCTGGCCGCGACCACGGTGACGATCGCCGGCGTGGTCGAGCGGTTCTACGACGTGGAGCGGGCCGCGCTGGCCGGCGGCGCCGGGAACAACCGGATCGACGCCGGCGGGTTCGGCGGCCCGGTGTCCCTCACCGGCGGCGCGGGGAACGACACGCTCGTCGGCACCGCCTACGGCGACACCCTCGTCGCCGGCGCCGGCAGCGACTCGCTCGTCGGCGGGGCCGGGGCCGACACGCTCGACCTCGGCCCCGGCCCGAAGTTCGCCGACGGCGGCGCCGACAACGACCTGTACCTCGTCCCGATGGGCGGCGTCGTGACGCTGACCGACGCGTCCGGCATCGACACCGTCGACCTCGGCGCCGCCCCGCGGGCGGTACGCGCCGACCTCCCCGCCGGCCTCGTCACCGACGGGACCGGCGCGGCGGTCGTGTTCGCCGCCGGCACGTTCGTCGAGAACGTGACCGGCACCACGTTCTCCGACACGCTCAAGGGCACGGCCGACCGGAACATCCTCTGGGGCGGCGGCGGGCTCGACGTGATCGACGGCGGGGACGGCGACGACACCCTGCAGGGGAGCTTCCCGCAGGTCGTGTACCTGGACTTCGACGCCGCCACCGGCCCGGGCGAGCACGCCTACACGGTCGAGGAGCGGAACCTGATCCAGGCCCGGCTGGAGGCCGTGTACCCGGCGCCGTTCAACGTCACGTTCACGCAGGGCGTGCCCGGCACCGGCCGGTACTCGACGCTCGTGGTGAACGGCGGCGACTACGCCGAGAACGAACTGGTGCTCGGCGGCGACGTGGACGCGCTGGACTTCCGCAACACCGACCCGGCGGCCGGCGGGCGGGTGAACGCGACCGGGTTCCTCGGCCGCGCCGGGCAGGCGGCGGCCACGTCCGAGAACTACGTGGCGTTCACCGCCGCCGTGGCCGCCCACGAGCTGGCCCACCTGTTCGGGCTGCGGCACTCCGACTCGTTCGGCCCCGTCGGCACGAACCCGGCCACCGGGCTGCCGTACGGCGTGTCCGCCGGGCTGTTCCTGGCCGCCGTGTCGCCGAACGAGACGGCCGGCGGCGTGCCGGTCGGCCTCAACCAGGTGGCCTACCCGCTGAAGCACGGCCTCGTCGCCGTCGCCCCGCGGCCGCAGACCGGCGCGACGGTCGTGCCGTTCTACTCGCCCCTCGGCGTGATCTACGAGGGCAACACGCCGGTCGCGCGGTTCACCGTGACCACCGCCGGCGCCGTGCAGCTGACGCACCTCGTCGCAACGCCCCGCGTCGCCGGCGCGACGCTCGACGCGACCAACGGCATCGTCACCGTCAACTGGGTGACGACGCCGGTCGGCACGAAGCTGATCGCGTCGTACCAGTACAGCCCGTTCCGCCCGGTGTACGACGGCCCGGCCGACGCCGGCGAGACGGCCCGGCACATCACCGCGTCGCCGGCGTCGGTCGGCAGCACGGTCGCGGACGCGCTCGGGGCCACGTACCTGGGCGAGCGCGAACTCATCAAGCTCGCCTTCGCCGACGCCAGCACGACGCGCAATGAGGCGGCGCTCCCCGTCCGCGCCAGCGGCACGCCGCTGCCGGCGCCGGTCGCGGCGCAGCTCGGCGCCGGCGGGTTGGTCCGCGACCTGGGGACGATGCCGCTGCTGGCGGTGCCGAACCTGCTGCCCGCGGGCACGATGAACGCCGGCCGGCTGCTGAACGTCCGCGCCGGAGGCGTGGTCGGGTCGATCGGGCTGAACACGGTCAGCCGGGTCAGCGAGAACGACGTGTACGCGGTGCAGGGGAAGGCCGGCGACCTGCTGACGGTCGAGGTGCTGTCGGTCACGCTCCGCGCGCGGATCAGCAACACCATCGACGGCGTGGTGCGGGTGTACGACGCGGCCGGGAACCTGCTGACCTACTACGGCCGCCCCGCCGAGAACGACGACGGGTTCGACAACTCCGACCCGCTGCTCCAGGACGTGCGGCTTCCGGCCGACGGCACCTACTACGTGGTGGTGGACACGTACACCGGCCCCGGCGTGCCGGACACCGACACCGGCGGCTACGAGCTGCTGCTGTACTCGTACCCGGCCCCGGGCGCGCCCGGCCCGAACCAGCTGCTCGGCGTCGGCCCCGGCGACAGCGTCGTCGGCGGCGCCGGGGCCGACGTGCTGGTCGGCAGCACGGGCGTGGACCGGCTCGTCGGGTTCCTGCCCGAAGACACCATCATCGGCGCCACCCCGGCCGACGTGGTGGCGGCGACGCTCGACCCGGCCGCGGCCGTGACGGTCGCCCTCACGCCGGCGCTGCCGGCCCCGACGGCGGTGTTGACCGCGACGGCCACGCCGCTGCCGGACAGCGTGAACGCCAGCCTCACGTTCGTGTGGAGCGTGGACGGCGTCGTCCGCCGCACGGTCACCGGCGCCGCGCTCACGGACCAGTACGACCCCGCCGCCCCCGGCCAGGCGCTGGCCGCCGGGCAGGTGGTGGTGGTGATGGTGACGCCGCAGAACGCGACCGGCACCGGCGACGCGGCGGTGGCCGCCGTGCTCGTCGGCGCGACCCCCCCGACCGTCCAGACCAGCCAGACGATCACGGCGACCGAGGACGCCGCGACCGCCCGCATCCTGGCCGTCACCTCGCCGGGCGGCGCGCCGGTCACCGGCATCACGCTGACGCAGGCGCCGCAGTACGGCACGCTCACGTTCGACCCGGTGTTGCTGCTCGTGGTGTACACCCCGACCGCGAACTACTCCGGCACCGACACGTTCCGCTACACCGCGACGACCGCCGCCGGCACGAGCGCCGAGGCGGCCGTGACGGTGAACGTGGTGGGCACGAACGACGCCCCCACGACCACCGCCCCGGCCGCCGTCGCGGCGGTCGAGGACACCCCGGTGTCACTCACCGGCGTGACCGTCGGCGACCTCGACTCGGCGATCGTCACCATCACCTTGACCGCTGCTGCCGGCACGCTGACGGTCGGGGCCGTGGCTGGCGGCACCGTGACCGGGAACGGCACCGGCACCGTGACCGTGACCGGCTCGCCCGCGGCCATCAACGCCGCCCTCGCCGCGGCCGGCGGGCTGACGTACACCGGCGCCGCAAACGCGACCGGCACCGACGCCGTCACCCTGACCGTGGCCGACAACGACGCGACGAAGCCCCTGACGGCCGCGACGAAGATTGCCGTCACGCTGGCCGCAGTGAACGACGTCCCCGTCGCCCTGCCGGCGACGCTGACCGCGACGGAAGACACCCCTCTCGTCGGCCAGGTGGCGGTGGCTGACGCCGACAGCGGCGCGTTCACGTACACCCTCGTGGGTGGCTCGGCGCCGGCGAACGGCACGTCCACGCTGACCACGACCGCCGGCACGCTCGTGATGAACGTCGTCACCGGCACGTACACGTACACCCCGGCCGCGAACTACACCGGGCCGGTGACGTTCAGCTACCTGGTGAACGACGGCACCCTCGACAGCACGGCCGCGACCACGACCATCGGCGTGGCCGCGGTGAACGACACGCCGACGGCCGTCGCGCAGGCGGCCACGGTGCTGGAGGACGGCACACTCGCCGGCCAACTCGCCGCCACCGACCCCGACCTGCCGGCGCAGACGCTGACGTTCTCACTCGTCGCCGGGTCGGCGGCGAACGGCACGGCGGTGGTGAACCCGAACGGCACGTTCACGTTCACGCCGGCGGCGAACTTCAACGGCACCGCCTCCTTCCAGTTCACCGCGTCCGACGGGCTGCTGGCCAGCGCGGCGGCGACCGTGACGATCACCGTGACGGCGGTGAACGACGCCCCGACGTTCGCGGGCGGCGACGTGACCGTGCTCGAGGACTCGGGCGCGTACTCGGCCACGTGGGCGACCGGCGTAAGCGCCGGCCCCGCCGACGAGTCCGGCCAGTCGCTGACGTTCACGACCGGCACCACGAACGCCGCGCTGTTCGCCGCGGCCCCGCAGGTGAGCGCGGCCGGCGTCCTCACGTTCACCCCGGCGGCGAACGCCTTCGGCACCGCCACCGTGACCGTGACGCTGACGGACGGCGGCGGCACCGCGACCGGCGGCGCCAACAGCACCGTGCGCACCTTCACCCTGACCGTGTCGTCGGTCAACGACGCCCCGGCCTTCACCGTCGGCGGGAGCGTGACGGTGGCCGAGGACTCGGGCGCGTACTCGGCCCCGTGGGCGACCGCGCTCTCGGCCGGCCCGGCGAACGAGTCGGCGCAGGCGCTCGCGTTCGTGGTGACGAGTGACAACGCGGCCCTGTTCGCGGTCGCGCCGGCGGTCGGCCCGACGGGGGTGCTCACCTTCACGCCGGCGGCGAACGCCAACGGCACGGCCACGGTCACGGTGCGGCTGACGGACAGCGGCGGCACCGCGAACGGCGGCACCGACACGAGCGCGGCGCAGACGTTCGCCATCACCGTGACGGCGGTGAACGACGCCCCGACGGCGGCGACCGCCAACCGGACGACGCTCGAAGACACGGCCGTGGACGTGGACCTCGCCGCGCTCGTCGGCGACGTGGAGACGGCGCCGACGAACCTCACGTTCACCGTCGGCGGGGCGGTGACCGGCGCGGTGGCGCTGCTCGCTGACGGCCGCACCGCCCGGTTCACGCCGGCGGCGAACGCCAACGGGGCCGGCTCGTTCACGTACTCGGTCACCGACGCCAGCGACGGCGCCTCCCCGGCACTGACGACCGGCCCGGTGACGGTGACGGTGCTGATCACGCCCGTGAACGACGCCCCGGGCTTCGCCGCCGGCGGGAACGTGACGGTGGCCGAGAACGCGGGGCCGTACTCGGCCGCGTGGGCGACCGCACTCGCGGCCGGCCCGGCGAACGAGTCGGCGCAGACGCTCGCGTTCGTGGTCTCGAACAACAACGGCGCGCTGTTCGCGGTGCAGCCCGCGTTGAACCCGGCCGGCGTGCTGACGTTCACCCCCGCGGCGAACGCCACCGGAACGGCCACGGTCACGGTGCGGCTGACCGACACCGGGGGGACGGCGAACGGCGGCATCGACAGCACCGCGCCGCAGACGTTTACCATCACCCTCACCGCCGTGAACGACGCCCCGACGGCCGTGAACGACGCCTTCACCGTGGCCGAGGACGCGACGCTGGCCGGCACGGTGACGGGGAACGACTTCGACGTGGACAGCCCGGGCTTCACTGCCGCGGTCGTGACCGGCCCGGCGCACGGCACCCTCGCGCTCGCCGCCGACGGGGGCTTCACCTACGCCCCGGCCGCGAACTACTTCGGCACCGACACGTTCACCTACCGGCTGAACGACGGCCAGCTCGACGGCAACGTCGCCACCGTCACCATCACCGTGACGGCGGTGAACGACGCGCCGGCGGCGGCGGCTGACGCGGTGACGACGCGGGAGGACGGGGCGGTGGTGGTGCCGGTGCTCGGGAACGACACCGACGCGGACGGGGACGCGCTGGCGGTGGCGGCGGTGACGCCGCCGGCGCACGGCGTGGTGGCGCTGTCGGCGGGGGTGGTGACGTACACGCCGGCGGCGGACTACTTCGGGTCGGACGGGTTCACGTACACGGTGTCGGACGGGCACGGGGGCACGAGCACGGCGGCGGTGGTGGTGACGGTGTCGCCGGTGAACGACGCGCCGACGTTCACCGGCGGCGGGGACGTGACGGTGCTGGAGGACGCCGCGGGGTACTCGGCCGGGTGGGCGACGGGGGTGTCGGCGGGTCCGGGGAACGAGTCGGGGCAGACGCTGGCGTTCGTGGTGACGACGACGAACGCGGCGCTGTTCGCGGTCGCGCCCGCGATTAGCTCGGGTGGGGTGCTCACGTTCACGCCGGCGGCGAACGCGAGCGGGACGGCGACGGTCACGGTGCGGCTGACCGACGACGGTGACACCGCGAACGGCGGCCTCGACAGCAGCGCGGCGCAGACGTTCGTCGTCACCGTGACCGCGGTCAACGACGCCCCGACGATCGCCGGCACGGCCGCCGACCAACCGGTGACGGACCAGACGACGCTCCGCCCGTTCGCCGCGGTCACGGTGGGCGACGTCGACGGCGACGCGCTCACCCTCACCGTCGCGCTCGACGACTACGCCCGCGGCACGCTGGCCGGCGCGGGCCTGGGCGGCACCGGGCCGTACACCCTCGCCGGCTCGCCGGCGGCGGTCACGGCGGCGCTCCGCGGTCTGGTGTTCACCCCCGCCGCGAACCGCGTCGCCCCCGGCCTCGCCGAGGCGACCGCGTTCACCCTGACCGTCACCGACGGCGCCGCGACCGCGGCCGCCGCCGCGTCCGTCGTCGCCACGTCGGTGAACGACGCCCCGGCCGCCGCCGCCGCGAGCCTGAGCGCGACCGAGGACGGCGCCGCGGTGACGACGGCCGTGCTGACGGACGACGCGGACACCGACGACGACGCGGCGAGCCTGACGTACGCGGTCACACAGCCGGCCGAGGGCACGGCCACGAGCCTGGGCGGCGGGGTGTTCCGGTTCGACCCCGGGGCGGCGTTCCAGACCCTCGCCGCGGGCGCCACCCGCGTCGTCGCCTTCACCTACACGGCGACGGACCGCCACGGAGCGGCGACGACCGGCGCCGTGACCGTCACCGTGACCGGCACGAACGACGCCCCGACGCTGACCGGCCCGGCCGCGGCGAGCACGGCCGAGAACACCGTCGCCGTCGCCACCTACACCGCCGCCGACGCGGACGCCGGCTCGACCCTGACGTTCGGCCTGGCCGGCGCCGACGCGGTGCGGTTCGACCTGGTGGCGGCCGGGGCCAACACGTACGAGCTGCGGTTCAAGGCCGCCCCCGACTTCGAGGCGCCCGCCGACGCCGACGGCGACAACGTGTACGCCGTGACCGTGACCGCCACCGACGGCACCGCCCCGACCTCGCGGGCGGTGCTGGTGACGGTGACGAACGCGAACGACACCGCCCCGGTGGTGACGAGTAACGGCGGCGGGGCGGCCGCGGCCGCGGGCGTGGCCGAGAACACGACCGCCGTGACGACCGTGACAGCGGCCGACCCCGACGGCCCGCTGACCCCGCTGACGTTCTCGGTCGCCGGCGGCGCCGACGCGGCGAAGTTCACCATCGACGCCACTACCGGCGCGCTGGCGTTCGCCGCCGCGCCGGACTTCGAGGCGCCCGCGAGCGCCGCCGGGTCGAACGTGTATCTCGTCACGGTCCGCGTGTCGGACGGCACGTTTACCGCCCAGCAGGCGCTGAGCGTGACCGTCACGAACACGAACGACACCGCCCCGGTCGCCGCCGCCGACGCCGTGACGGTGTCGGAGGACGCCGCCGCGACGGCCGTGCCCGTGCTCGCCAACGACACCGACGCCGACGGCAGTCCGCTCGTCGTCACCGCCGTCACGCAGCCGGGCGCGGGCGCGGTGGTGCTGTCGGGCGGCGTGGTGACGTACACGCCGCCGGCCGACTACTTCGGCGCCACGGCGTTCACGTACACCGTGTCCGACGGCGTGTTCAGCCGCACCGGCACGGTGACCGTCACCGTCACCCCGGTGAACGACGCGCCGACGTTCACCGGCGGCGGGGACGTGGCGGTGCTGGAGGACGCCGCGGGGTACTCGGCGGGGTGGGCGACGGGGGTGTCGGCGGGTCCGGGGAACGAGTCGGGTCAGGCGGTCGGGTTCGTGGTGACGACGACGAGTGCGGGGCTGTTCGCGGTCGCCCCCGCGGTCAGCCCGACGGGGGTTCTCACCTTCACGCCGGCGGCGGACGCGAGCGGGACGGCGACGGTCACGGTGCGGCTGGCGGACGACGGCGGGACGGCGGGCGGCGGCGTCGACACGAGCGCGGCGCGGACGTTCACCATCACCGTGACCGCGGTCAACGACGCCCCCACGGCGGCCGCCGGTACGCTCGCCGTCACCGAGGACACGGCCGCGACGGGCCAGCTGACCGCCGCTGACATCGACAGCGGGGCGCTGACCTACGAGCTCGTGACGGCGCCGACCCGCGGGACGGTGACGTTGAACGCCGCGACCGGGGCGTACACGTACACGCCGAACGCGAACGCCACCGGCGCCGACTCGTTCACCTTCCGCGCCGGCGACGGCGCGCTGTGGAGCAACGTCGCCACGGTGGCGGTCTCCATCGCCGCGGTGAACGACGCGCCGGCGGCGGCGGTCGACGCGGTGACGACGCGGCGGTGGTGGTGCCGGTGCTCGGGAACGACACCGACGCGGACGGGGACGCGCTGGCGGTGGCGGCGGTGACCGCGGCGGGTGGCGCTGTCGGCGGGGGTGGTGACGGGTCGGACGGGTTCACGCGGTGTCGGACGGGCACGGGGCACGGCGGCGGTGGTGGTGACGGTGTCGCCGGTGAACGACGACCGACGTTCACCGGCGGCGGGGACGTGACGGTGCTGGAGGACGCCGCGGGGTTCGGCCGCTTGGGCGACGGGGGTCCGGCGAACGAGCGCGGCGTTCGTGGTGACGACGACGAACGCGCCGCGGTCGCACCACGTTCACGCCGGCGGCGGACGCGAGCGGGACGGCGACGGTCACGGTGCGGTGACCGACGACGGTGACACCGCGAACGGCGGCGCAGGCGTTCACCATCACCGTGACCGCGGTCAACGACGCCCCCACGGCGGCGGCCGCGAGTCGCACCACGCTCGAAGACACGGCCGTCGACGTGGACCTCGCCGCGCTCGTCGGCGACGTGGAGACGCCGACGGCCCAGCTGACGTTCGCGGTCGGCGGGGCGGTGACCGGCACGGTGGCGCTGCTCGCGGACGGCCGCACGGCGCGGTTCACGCCGGCGGCGAACGCCAACGGGGCCGGCTCGTTCACGTACTCGGTCACCGACGCTGGCGACGGCGCCTCCCCGGCCCGGACGACTGGCCCGGTCACCGTGTCGGTGGCGGTCACCGCCGTCAACGACGCCCCGAGTTTCGCCGGCGGCGGACCCGTCTCCGTGCTCGAAGACGCGGCCGCGTACTCGGCGGCGTGGGCGACGACCCTCTCCGCCGGGCCGGCCGACGAGACCGGGCAGACGTTCGCGTTCCTCGTCAGCAGCACGAACGCGGCGCTGTTCGCCGTCGCCCCGGCGGTCAGCCCGGCCGGCGTGCTCACCTTCACGCCGGCCGCCGACGCCTTCGGCACCGCCACCGTCACGGTCGCGCTCCGCGACGGCGGCGGCACCGCGAACGGCGGTGCCGACACCAGCGCGGCGCAGACGTTCACCATCACCGTGGCCGCGGTGAACGACGCCCCGACCTTCACGGCGGGCGGGAACGTCGCGCCGCCGCCGGGGTCCGGCGCGTACTCGGCCGCGTGGGCGACCGCGGTGTCGGCCGGCCCGGCGAACGAGTCGACGCAAACCCTCGCGTTCGACGTGACGACCACGAACGCCGGCCTGTTCGCGGTCGCGCCGGCGGTCAGCCCGACGGGCGTCCTTTCCTTCACGCCCGCGGCGAACGCCAGTGGTACGGCCACCGTCACGGTGCGCCTCACGGACGACGGCGGCACCGCGAACGGCGGCATCGACGCCAGTGCGCCGCAGTCGTTCACCATCACCCTGACGCCGGCCACGACCGGCGGCGTCGCCGTCACCGCCTTCCGCGGGCCGGTCGCCGGCGTCGTCACGGACACGGCCGCGGCCGGGTTCGGCGGGTTCACCGCCGTCCGCGGGCAGCCGGTCACGCTGTCCGGCATCTTCACCGGCGGCACGGCCGGCACCGCGTTCGTCATCAACTGGGGTGACGGCACCGCCACCGCCGCCACGATCGACTACCTTGCCGGCACGTTCGCCGCGACGCGGCCCTACGTCGCGGCCGGGAACTTCACCGTCGAGTTGTCGGACGGCGCCGGCACGGTGTACCGGACGGCGGCGATGGCCGTCGCGGCCGCGGAGGTTCAGGGCGGCGTCCTCGTGCTCGGCGGCACCGGGGGCGACGACTCCGTCTCTGTCGCCCCCGGGGCGGCCCCCGGGTCGCTGGCGGTCACCGTCAACGGCGTCGTCACCACCTACCCGGCGCCGGCCGGCGGGTTCGCCCGCGTCGCCGTGTTCGCCCAGGACGGCAACGACGCGGTGACCGTCGCCGGCGCGCTGGCGCTGCCCGCGTGGCTCGACGGCGGCGGGGGGTCCGACACCCTCGCCGGCGGCGGCGGGGCCGACACCCTCGTCGGCGGCACCGGCGACGACTGGCTCCGCGCCGTGGCCGGCGACGACGTGCTCCTCGGCGGCGACGGGAACGACACCCTCCGCGCCGGCGCGGGGAACGACCGAGTGTTCGGCGACGCCGGGAACGACTCGATCGTCGGCGGGAGCGGCACCGACAGCCTGTTCGGCGGGGCGGGCGACGACACCATCGTCGGCGGCAGCGGCTCCGACACCCTCGACGGCGGGGCCGGGAACGACTCGCTCGTCGGCGGCGGCGGCGGCGACCTCCTCCTCGGCGGCGACGGCGACGACACCCTCCGGGCCGGGTCCGGGGGCGACGAACTCCTCGGCGGCGCCGGCAACGATTCCCTGGTCGGCGGCAGCGGCGCCGACTCGCTCGACGGCGGCGGCGGCGACGACTCGCTGTTCGGCGGCGGCGGCGCGGACACGATCCTGGGCGGCGCCGGGAACGACGCGCTCGACGGCGGCGACGGCGACGACGTGTTCCTCGGCTGGGGCGGGGTGTTCGTGGACGACGTGCTCGCCGGCGGCGGCGGGTACGACCAGGTCGTGAACCCCGGCGAGAGCGGCGGGCTGTCGCTCGCCTACTTCGGCCCCGACCTCGGCATCGAGGAGATCGCCGGCGCCGCCGGGGCCGCCGACCAGCACGTCGCCGGCACGGCCGCGGCGAACGTCCTGAACTTCAGCCAGACGTCGCTGACGAGCCTGCTGTACGTGGACGGCCGCGGCGGGAACGACTCCATCACCGCGTCGGCGCTCACCTCCGGGATGCGCTACGTCGGCGGCGGCGGGGGCGACCTGTTCGCCGTGACCGCCGCCGCCGCCGGGACGGAGGCCGTGATCGACGACTTCAAGAGCGGCACCGACAAGCTCGACCTGCGGGCGCTCGGCGTGACCGCGGCCAACCTGACGTTCGTCGCCGCCGGGGCCGACCGGCTCGTCCGCATCCAGCTGGCGAACGGCGGGGTCATCACGCTCCGGCTGAAGAACTTCAGCGGCGACCCGCCGGCGTCCGACTTCTTGTTCACATGACCGCGCCCGCCGTCGCCCTGTACTACGACCCCGACGGGTACGTCGAGCGGACCGCCCCCGGCCCGGCAGGGGCGGCGCGCGGGCTGATGGGGCGGCAGGTCGCCGGCCGCGCCTTCCTCGACGCCTACCTCGCCCACGGCACCTGGGACACGCTCACGGCCGTGGTGCGCGACAGGCGGCGGGCGGCGCCGCTCGTGGCCGCCGGCCGGGCCCACCCCGCGGCCCGCGGCCGCCGGCTGCGGGTGCTCACCGAGCGCGAGTTCCCGCCCGCCGCCGACCCACCAGCCGTCCTCCACTTCCCGAACCCGCCCGACCCGCGGTTCGCGTGGGCCCGCCACGCCACTGGTACCGGCGCCGCGCTGTGCGGCGTCACCCACACCCTGGCCACGCCTGCCGCCGCCGCCGCACTGTGCGACCTCGTCGCCGCCCCGTTCGAGCCGTGCGACGCGCTCGTGTGTACCTCGCGCGCCGTCGCCGCGATGGTGCGGGCCGTCACCGACAGCTACCGGGCGTACCTCGCCGACCGCTGCGGGGCCGCGCCGCCGCTGCGGCCGCGGCTCGAAGTCGTCCCGCTCGGTGTGGACCCGGCCGCGTTCCGCCCGCCCGACGCGGCCGCCCGCGCCGCCGCCCGCGCCCGCTTCGGCGTGGCCGACGACGAGGTGGTGGTGCTGTGCGTCGGCCGGCTGTCGCACCACGCCAAGGCGCACCCGTACCCGCTGTTCCACGCGGCGAGCGAGGCGGCCCGGCGGACCGGCGCGCGGGTGCGGCTGCTGATGGCCGGGTGGGCGGCGAACCCGGCGGTCGCGGCGGCGTTCGAGGGCGGGGCGCGCGTGTTCGCGCCGGCCGCCCGGGTGACGTTCGCCGACGGCCAGCACCCGGCCGTGCGCGCCGCCGCGTGGCCGGCCGCGGACGTGTTCGCGTCGCTGCCGGACAACGTGCAGGAGACGTTCGGGCTGGTCGTGGTCGAGGCGATGGCCAGCGGGCTGCCCGTCGTCGCCGCCGACTGGGACGGCTACCGCGACCTCGTTTCCGACGGCGAGACCGGCCTCCTCGTGCCGACGCGGCTCGTGGCCGGGGCCACGACCGGGGCGACGGGCCGGCTCCTCGGCGGGCTCACGAACTACGACCACTTCCTCGCCGAGTGCAGCCAGGCGGCGGCGGTCGATGCGGCGGCGGCGGCCGACGCGCTGACCCGGCTCGTGGCCGACGCGGCGATGCGGGCGCGGCTCGGCGCGGCGGGGCGGGCGCGGGCCGTGGAGCGGTTCGCGTGGAAGCACGTCGTCGCCGCCTACGAGGCGCTGTGGGCCGACCAGGCGCGGGAGTTCGCCGCGCGGCCGCCGCGGGCGCACGGCCCGGTGCGCTACCCGCCGCCCGAGGTGTCGTTCGCCGGCTACCCGACGGCGTGGCTGACCGACGACGACGCGCTCGCCGCGGCCCCGGACGCGGCCCCGCGGCTGGCGGCGCTGCTGGCGATGCCGCTCACCAACCTCGCCGCCGCGAGCCGCTGCGCCGACCCGGCAGCGCTCGCGGCGCTGCTCGCCGCCGCCCCGGCGAGCGTCGGCGACCTCGCGCGCACGCTGGAAGCGCGTGGCGTTCCCGCCGAGGCAGCGCGGGCCACGGTGGCGTGGCTGCTCAAGTACGGGCTGCTGGCGCCGGCCGGATGAGCGACAGGAAGGCGTCGCCGGCGTGCTCCACTTCGAGGAACGCGGCACACCCGTCGGCCGGCTTGTACACCTTGAACGCCCGCATGACGCCGAGCGTGGCCGCGCTCTCCAGCGGGCCGATGAACGCCGCCGAGCGGTCGAGGAAGTCCGGCCGCGCCGCCCACGCCGCCATCTGCCCGGCGGTGAGGAAGAAGCACCCGGCGTGCGGGTTCAGCGGTCGGCGGAACACGAGCGGCAGCCCGAGCGCCTCTGCCCGCAGCTCCGGCGCGTCGGCCACGTCCTGGAAGCGGGCGGTCACGTCGGGCCGCAGCGGGCCGTCGAGGTACGCCTTGTGCGCGGCCCTCCCGGCGGCCGCCTCGAAGCGGTTGGGTTGCAGCAGCGCCCCCTCGCCGAACGCCGCCGCGAACCAGCGGAGCTTCACGAAGAACAGCGGGTCGCGGAGCACGAGGTCGTCTTCCAGGTAGCAGTAGTAGTCGTACCCGGCGGCGAGCCGGTCGCGGAGCGCGGCGTGGCACTCGTACCCGAGCAGCCGCGGCTCGGCGGCGGTGGGGAGGTGCGCGAACCCGAGGCCCGCCGGGAGCCGGTCGAGGACGTGCCGGCCGCCGGTGGTGCAGACCAGCACGTGGGCGGTGCCGGCGGTGAGGTGGTTGGCGGGCGTGGTGGTGCGCCGGGCGATGTCGAGCACGCACTGCGGGCGGGCGAAGGTGCGGACGCCGGCGAGCAGGTCGGCGAGCGCCCGGGCGCGGGCGGCGGCGTCCGGGCGCGTGGACCCGTACCGCCCGCCGGGCTTGGGTGCGAAGTAGTGCGGGACGCAGAACAGCAGCCGCATCCGACGCCCCCGTCTCGCTGGTGACCCGCCGCCGGTGGTCGGAGTCACTGTACGGCCGGCGACCGTCGTGCGGGACGCGGGCACCGGGCGGAAACTCCGCGGGCGCCTGTCCCCGGGCTTCCTTCCCCCCTACACCGTCTCGGGAGCCTCCCGGTACGACCCACGACCGGCCCGCCGCTCCGCACTTCGGTCGTCCGGCCGTCGAAAACCCGAGTCGGGGGATCGGCCCATGCCCGCGACACTGTCCCCGCCGTGTCGGAAGCTTCACCGCCGCGGCGGGCGATACGCGTTGATGCTCGCGCTGGTCGTGGGGCTCGGCGCCCAGGAGCACGGGTCGGGCAGGCCGGCCGACCCCGCGCCGACGGACGGCCCGGCCCCGACCTTCTTCGCACAACACTGCCAGGCGTGCCACACCGGCGACAAGGCCAAGGGCCGGTTCCGCCTCGACACCCTCACGCCGGACTTCACCGACAAGGCCAACCGCGACCGCTGGGCCGCGGCGCTGGAGCAGGTCGAGTCCGGGGCCATGCCGCCGAAGGGGAAGGCCCGCCCGGCGGAGAAGGACGTGGCCGCGTTGGTCGGCTGGGTCAACGGCCGGGCGTCGGCGGCCCAGGCCGCGCAAGGCCGCGTCCCGCTGCGCCGGCTCAACCGCGCCGAGTACCAGAACACCGTCCGCGACCTGCTCGGCGTGGACCTCGACCTCACCGACCTGCTCCCTCCGGACGCGGCCGCAAACGGGTTCGACAACGCCGCCGAGGCGCTGCACGTCTCGTCGTTCCTGATGGAACAGTACCTCGAAGCCGCCGACAAGGTGCTAGACGCGGCGGTCGCCAGCGGGCCGCGGCCGTGGCTGCTGAAGAAGCGCTACGACATCCGGGACGAGAAGTCGGTGCGGCCGACCGGCAGCGTCTACCGCCACCTCGAAGACTCCGTCGCCATCTTCAGCTCGTGGGTGTCGGCGAACATCCAGGTCACGCTGTGGAACTTCCGCACCCACTTCCGCGGCAACTACCGCGTCCGCATCTCCGCCTACGCCTTCCAGACGGACAAGCCGGTCACCTTCCACGTCACCGCCGGCACGCTCACGGCCGTGACCGAGGAGCGGACCGTCGGCTACCACGACGTGCCGCCCGGTCGGCCGACGGTGATCGAGTTCGTCGAGAAGCTCGAAGCGAAGAACTGCATGCGGATCGTGGTCGATGGGCTCGGCGTCATCCCGCCACAGGTCGAGAAGGTCGGCGCGGACAAGTACACCGGGCCGGGGCTGGCGGTGCAGTGGGTGGAAGTCGAGGGGCCGCTGCACGACACCTGGCCGCCCGCCAGCCACCGCCGGTTGTTCGGCGACCTGAAGCAGGCGCCCGCCCCGACGCCGGAGGACAAGAGCCGCCTGGAGGTCGTATCGGCGCAACCGCTGGCCGACGCCGAGCGCCTGCTGCGCGGCTTCCTCCCGCGCGCCTTCCGCCGGCCGGTGACCGACGACGAGGTGAAACCGTTCCTGGCCCGCGTGAAGGCCAAGCTCGACGCCGGCTTCTCGTTCGAGCAGGCGATGCGCGTCGGGTACAAGGCGGCGCTCGTGTCGCCGCACTTCCTGTTCCTGCGCGAGCAGCCCGGCCGGCTCGACGACCACGCCCTCGCCAGCCGGCTGTCGTACTTCCTGTGGAGCTCGATGCCCGACGAGGAACTGACCGCCCTCGCCGCGGCCGGGAAGCTGAATGACGCGGCCACGCTCCGCGCCCAGGTCGAGCGGATGCTGAAGGACCGCAAGGCGGCGGCGTTCACGGAGAACTTCGCCGGCCAGTGGCTCGACCTCCGCAAGATCGACGACACCGCCCCCGACCCGGCGCTGTACCCGGAGTACGACGACATCCTGAAGACGGCGATGGTGAAGGAGGCGCAGCTGTTCTTCGCCGAGGTGCTCAAGAACGACCTGCCCCTGACGACGTTCGTGGCCTCCGACTTCACGCTGCTCAACGGCCGGCTGGCACGGCACTACCGCATCCCCGGCGTGACCGGCCAGGAGTTCCGGCGCGTGGCGCTGCCGCCGGGCAGCCACCGCGGCGGCGTCCTCACGATGGCGGCCGTGATGAAGGTGACGGCGAACGGCACCACCACGTCGCCGGTGCAGCGCGGGGCGTGGGTGCTCGACCGCATCCTCGGCACCCCGCCGCCGAAGCCGACGGTGGACGTGGAGGCCGTCGAGCCGGACATCCGCGGCGCGACGACGATCCGCGAGCAGCTGGCGAAGCACCGGGCGCGCGCCGAGTGCGCCGGCTGCCACGCCAGGATCGACCCGCCCGGCTTCGCGCTGGAGAGCTTCGACGTGATCGGCGGCTGGCGCGACTACTACCGCAGCGTCGGCGCCGGCGGCCCGGCGGTCGTGGACGGCCGCACGATGCGCTACAAGAAGGGGCCGGACGTGGACCCCGCCGACGTGCTGCCGGACGGCTCGCGATTCAAGGACGTGGACGAGTTCCGGCAGCTCCTGCTGCGCGACCGTGACCAGCTGGCCCGCGCGATGGCGCAGCGGCTGCTGACCTACGCCACCGCCGCGGCGCCGACGTCGGCCGACCGGCCGGAGATCGAGGCGATCGTCGCCCGGGTGCGTGGGCAGAACTACGGCTTCCGGGCGCTGGTTCACGAGGTCGTGCAGAGCCGGGTGTTTCAGAGCAAGTGAGTCCTGACGACCGAGGTACACCCATGCCCCTCCACCGTCGCACGCTCCTCCGCGCCGCCGGCGTATCGCTGGCGCTCCCGTGCCTCGACGCCCTCGCTCGCGGCGACGAACGGTCGGCCCAGCCGCGGCGGCGGATGGTCTGCATCTGCACGCCGCTCGGGCTCCACCCGCCGTACTTCTTCCCCGAAAAGGACGGCGCGGACTACGAACCCACCCCCTACCTCGACGTGCTCAAGGACTTCCGCCGCGACTTCACGGTGGTGTCCGGGCTGGCGCACGCGGGGCAGAGCCCGGGCTTCGCTCACCAGGCTTCCGCCAGCTTTTTAACCGGGGCGCAGGGCGCGGGCCGCGGCGGGTTCCGCAACTCGATCTCGCTGGACCAGTTCGCCGCCGAGCACATCGGCGGCCGCACGCGATTCCCGAGCCTGGCCCTGTCCGGTGAAGGGGCCGGCCTCTCCTGGACGCGGACCGGCGCGCTGGTGCCCGCGTCCACGTCGCCGGCGCGGGTGTTCACCCGGCTGTTCCTCGACGGCCGGCCCGACGAGGTTCGCGCGCAGGTGGCCCGCCTCGCCGACGGCCGCAGCATCCTCGACGACGTGGGCGGCCAGGCCGCGGCGCTGCGGGCGGGCCTCGGCGCCAACGACCGCGACCGCCTCGACGAGTACATGACCAGCGTCCGCGACCTGGAGCGCCGGCTGGCCCGCGACGAGGCCTGGGCGCGCACGCCCAAGCCCAAGGTGAGCGTCGAGCCGCCGCGGGACATCCCCAACGCCGCCGACCTGCTCGCCCGCACCCGGCTGCTGTTCGACCTCACGCACCTGGCGCTCCAGACCGACTCGACGCGGCTCGTGACGATCATGCTCGGCGGCTCGACCTACGTGCCACCCATTCCGGGCGTGACGCTCGGCCACCACGACCTGTCGCACCACGGCCGCGACCCGGGGAAGTTGGAGCAACTCAAGACCGTGGAGAGCGAGACGATGAAGGTCGTCCGCGACCTGCTGACGAAGCTGCGGCAGACGCGCGAGGACGGCGCCACGCTGCTCGACCGGACGATGGTCTTCCTCGGCAGCAACCTCGGCGACGGCAGCAGCCACTCGGTGCGGAACCTGCCGGTGCTCCTCGCGGGCGGCGGCTTCCGGCACGGGAAGCACCTGCGGTTCAACCCCGAGAACCCGCCGCCGCTGTGCAATCTCTATGTCAGCATGTTGCAGCGGCTCGGCGTCGAGACGGACCGCTTCAGCTCCGGCACCGGAACGCTCACCGGCCTCGACCCGGTCGGGTGAAAGGAATCCGCCATGCGCCCGCTCGTCGTCCTGCTCGCCCTGTCCGCGACCGCGCCCGCGGGGGTGATCTGGCGCGGCGACTTCGAGACGGGCGACACGTCGCAGTGGACGGGCGCCCCCAAGGCCGGAGTCACGGTCGTCCGCGACCCCGTGCGCGAGGGGAAGTACGCCGTGCGGATCGACGGCACCGACGCGGCGCGAAAGGGGAAGTTCGACCGCATCGAGTTCCAGCACCAGCCCGCGCCGCCCGGCACGGCCGAGGGGGCGGAGCGGTACTTCGGCTGGAGCGTGTACCTGCCGAAGGCGCTCACCGACGCCAGCCACTTGCTCGCCTACTTCGAGACGCGGAACAGCTGGAGCCAGCTGATGGCCTTCGAGGTGAAGGGCGAGGACGTCCTGTTCACGACCCGGGTGCCGTACGCCCGCCACTGGTCCGGCAAGGGGAAGATGACGGCCGGCCGGTGGCACGACTTCGCCGTCCACGTGCTGTGGTCGCGCGACCCGGCGAAGGGGTTCGTCGAGGTGTGGTTCGACGGCGAGAAGGTCGTGCCGCTGACGCGGACGGCCACGCTCCGCGACGAGAACGCGGCCTTCCTCCAGCTCGGCCTACTCCGCGAGACGAGCGCCGTGCCCGAGACGATCGTGATCGACCACGTGACCGAGGCGACCAGGCTGGACGGCGTGACGCCCCGCCGGCCGCGCCCCGCCGCCCCCTGATCCGGCAGGGCCGGACACACCCGGGACACCACGACCGACTCGGAGGAATCCCATGCGTCGGCCCGCCGTCATCGCCCTCGTCGCCGCCGTCCTCGCCCCCGCGGCGGCCGCCGCGCAACGGCCCGAGCTCAAGGTCGGCGTTGCGAAGGCGGACATCACCCCGACGCACCCGATCCGCCTGAACGGCTTCGGCAGCCGGCGCGCCGAGTCCGACGGCGTGTACCAGAAGCTGTGGGCGCGGGCGCTCGCCGTCCACGACGGCACGGCCCCCGCCGTGCTCCTCGCCGTGGACGTGCTCGGCATCCCCGCCGACGTCCACGACGAACTCGCCCGCCGGCTGGCGAAGAAGGCCGGGCTGCCGAAAGAGCGGTTGGCCGTCACCGCCACCCACACGCACACCGGGCCGATGCTGAGCGGCGCGAACCCCACCCTGTTCGGCCTCCCCATCCCGAAGGAGCACCAGGCGAACATCGACAAGTACACGCCGGTGTTCCTCGACAAACTCGAAGAAGCCGCGCGCGCGGCGCTGGCGGACCTCAAGCCCGGCAAGCTGGAGTGGGGCGTCGGCTCGGCGACGTTCGCCATGAACCGCCGGACCCGCGGCGGGCCGACCGACCACGACCTGCCGGTGCTCGTCGCCCGCGACGCGGCCGGAAAGCTCCGTGCCGTTTACCTCAGCTATGCGTGCCACGCCGTCACGCTGTCGCTCAACCGCCTCGGCGGCGACTGGCCGGGGTACGCCGCGGCGGCCGTCGAGGACGATCACCCGGGCGCCGTCGCGCTCGTGGCCGTCGGCTGCGGCGCCGACCAGAACCCGACCTCCGGCGTGACCGGCGACAAACTCGACGTGGCGAGCGTGCAGGGCCGCGAGATCGCCGCCGAGGTCCGCCGCCTGCTCGCGTCGCCGCTGACGCGCGTGACCGGCCCCGTCACCGCGCGCGTCTCCACGCTCGACCTGCCGCTCGCGGCACTGCCCACGCGCGCGGAGTGGGAGGAGAAGGCGAAGCGCGCCGACGCCATCGGCCACCACGCCCGCGTGAACCTGGCCCGCCTCGACCGCGGCGAGAAGTTGCCCACGTCGGTGCCGTACCCGGTGCAGACGTGGACCTTTGGCGACGGGCTGGCGATGGTCCACCTGCCGGGCGAGGTGGTGGTCGATTACTCGCGCCGGCTCAAGGGCGAGCTCGACGGCCGCCGCCTGTGGGTGACCGCCTACGCGAACCACGCCCCGTGCTACATCCCGAGCGAGCGCGTGCTGAAAGAAGGCGGCTACGAGGGCGGCGGCGCCATGATCTACTACGACCAGCCGGTGCCGTTCCGGCCGGGCCTCGAAGACCGCATCGTCGGCGCCGTGAAGGAGCAACTCCCCGCGTTCGCGGCGAAGATCGATCCCGCGAAGAACGGCGCGTCGCGGCCGCTGTCCCCGCACCAGTCGCTCGCCCGCATCCGCGTGTCGGCCGGGCTGAAGGTGGAACTGGCCGCCGCCGAGCCGCTCGTCGCCGACCCGGTGGCCGTGGCCTTCGGGCCGGACGGCAAGGTGTGGGTCGCCGAGATGGCCGACTACCCCACCGGCCGCACCGACGGCAAGTTCGACCCCGGCGGCCGCGTCGTCGTCCTCGAAGACCGCGACCGCGACGGCGTCCTCGACACCTCGACCGTGTTCCTCGACAACCTCCCGTTCCCGACTGGGCTGCTGCCGTGGCGCGACGGCGTGCTGGTGTGCGCCGCCCCGGACATCCTCTACGCCGCCGACACGACCGGCGACGGCAAGGCCGACGTGGTGACGAAGCTGTACACCGGCTTCGGCACGCAGAACTACCAGGCCCGCGTGAACAGCCTGCAGTACGGCCTCGACGGCTGGGTCCACGGCTCGTGCGGCCTGTTCGGCGGCAACATCACGGCGCACAGGACGGGGAAGGTTCACGCCCTCGGCGACCGCGACTTCCGCATCAAGCCCGACACCGGCGAGCTGGAGCCGGCGACCGGCCGCACGCAGCAGGGCCGCGTCCGCGACGACGCCGGGAACTGGTTCGGCTGCGACAACAGCACGCTCCTGAAGCACTATGCGCTTGCCGATCACTACCTGCCGCGGAACCCGGCCGTCGCGTACCCGAGCGGCACCGCGGTGCTGGTCGGCGGCGACCGGCTGTTCCCGCTCGCCGCCGGCACGCGCTACGCCCTGTCCGGGCCGCCGAACTCGGTCACCGCCGCGTGCGGCCTCGGCGTCTACCGCGACGACCTGCTCGGCGCGAAGTACACGGGGAACGCCTTCACCTGCGAGCCGGTGAACCTCCTCGTCCACCGCCGCGTGCTGACGCCGGCCGGCGCCAGCTTCACGGCGGCGCGGGCGCCCGAGGACGCGGCGGACGAGTTCCTGGCGTCGTCCGACCCGTGGTTCCGGCCGGTGTGCGCCACAACCGGCCCCGACGGCGCGCTGTGGGTCGCCGACATGTACCGCTTCCTGATCGAGCACCCGAAGTTCCTGCCGGACGCGGAGCGGGCGAAGATCGACCCGCGCGCCGGCGCCGGGCTCGGCCGCCTCTACCGCGTGCGGCCCGACGCCGGCCCGCTCCGCCCGTGGGTGCGCGTCCGCGAGTTGGCGATCCCGGCGCTCGTGGCGGCGCTCGACAGCCCGAACGGCGTCCAGCGCGACGGCGCGATGATGGAGCTGATCTGGAAGGCCGACCCGGCGGCGGTCGTGCCGCTGGAGGCGCTGCTGGCGAAGGGTTCGCGCCCGCTCGCCCGGCTGCACGCGCTCTGCACGCTCGACGCGCTCGGCAAACTCTCCAACGCTGCGCTCGCAGGTGCGCTCGCCGACGCCGACCCGACTGTGCGCCGCCACGCGGCCCGCGCCGCCGAGTCGCGCCTGGCCGACCCCGCGCTCGCCGCGGCCGTGGCGAAGCTCGCCGCCGACCCGGACGTGCCCGTGCGGGTGCAGGTGGCGTATACCCTCGGCGCGTGGCGCGACGCGAAGGCCGGCGCGGTGCTGGCGCGCCTCGCGTTCGACGCGAAGGGCGACCCGTACCTGACGGCCGCGGCGGTGAGCAGCCTGACGACCGACAACCTGCCGTCGTTCGCCGCCGCGCTGTTCGCCGGCGCCGGACCCGAGGGCCCGCCGCCGGCGCTCGTCCGCGATTTGTTCGCCACCGCTGCCGCGGCCGGCGATGCGCTGCCGGGCCTCCTCGACGCCGCAACGAAGTCGGTCGACGGCAAGTACCGGACGTGGCAACTCACCGCCGCGACCGGCGCGCTCGACGCGCTTGCCCGCCGTGGCAAGGCGTGGGAGAAGCTGCCGGAGCCGACGCGGGCGGCGCTCGCACCGCTGGTCGCGTCGGCGCGCCGCACGATCGATGCACCGGCTTCAACGGAAGGGGAGCTGCTTGCCGCCGTGCCGCTCCTCGGCCGCGACCCGACGGCGCGCCGCGACGACCTTGTCCGGCTCGCGGCGCAGCTGGCCGCGACGCGCCCCGCCGCCGTGCAGCAGGCCGCGCTGGCCGCGCTCGCCCGCCAGCCCGACGCCGCCGTTCCCGCCGCACTCGTCGCCGCGTGGCCCGGCGCCTCACCCGCGCTGCGAGGCCGCCTCCTCGACACGCTCCTCGGCCGCCCGGCGTGGGCGCCGGCGCTCCTCGACGCCGTCGAGAAGGGGACAATTCCTCCCGGCCTGATCGACGCCGGCCGCCGCCAGCGCCTCGCCGACCACCCCGACGCGGCGGTGCGGGAGCGCGCCGCGAAGCGGTTCGCCGGCGCGTCCGACCCCGACCGCGCGAAGGTGGTCGAGGCCGCGCGGCCGGCACTCGCGCTGGCCGGCGACCGCGACCGCGGCAAGGCCGTGTTCGCCCGCGCCTGCGCCGCCTGCCACGCCCTCGGCGGCGTCGGCAGCGCCGTCGGCCCGGACCTTGCCGCGCTCGCGAACAAGAGCCCGCTCTACCTTCTCACCGAAATCCTCGACCCGAACCGCAACGTCGATTCGCGGTACGTCGAGTACCGCGCCGAGACCGCCGACGGGCGGACGATCGCGGGCCTCCTCGCGGCCGAGACGGCGGCGGCGGTCACGCTCCGCGGCCAGCAGGGGAAGGACGACACGATCCTCCGCGCCGACCTCGTCGCGCTCCGCGGCACGGCCAAGTCGCTGATGCCCGAGGGGCTCGAAAAGGACCTGCCGCCGCGCGACCTCGCCGACCTGCTCGCCTACCTCACGACGACCGACGCGCCGCCGAAGCAGCTCGCCGGCAACACCCCGGCCGAGGTCGCGGTCCGCGACGGAGCGGCGGCGCTGCGGGCGAACGCGGCCTACGTGTACGGCGGGGCGATCACGTTCGAGGCGGACTTCGGCAACCTCGGCTACTGGCACGGCGAGGCCGACCACGCCGTGTGGCACGTCCGCACGCCCGCCGCGGCCGCGTTCGACGTGTACCTCGACTACGCCTGCGCGCCGGACTCTGCCGGCAACGCCCTGGTGCTCGACGGCGGGGACGCTGCGCTGCGCGGCAAGGTCGCATCCACCGGCGGGTGGGACCGCTACCGCACGGTGAAGCTCGGCACGCTAAAGTTGCCGGCCGGCGCGGCTCGTATCTCCGTCCGCCCCGACGGCCCCGTCCGCGGCGCGCTGCTCGACCTGCGGGCGATCTACCTCGTTCCGCCGGGGCAGACGCCGGTCGCGGACAAGGACGCGTCCCCCGCGGAGCAACTGCGGGCGCTCACCGCCGACCTGAAGGCCGGCGACGCGGCCGAAGAGTACCGCCGCATCCCGCGCGTGTTCACGATCACGCTCGCCGCCGGCAAGGCGAACGACGCCGCCACGGTCCGCGCCGTCCTCGACGCGGCGCTGCCGACGGCGGGCGACCCGCTCCGCGACTGGCAGGCGGTCGCGCTCGGCGGCGGCGTGGTGAACGGGCTGAGCCAGTCGGGCGTGTGGCCGGCGGCGCGCGTCGCCGAGCTGACGAAAGACGACGCCACGCTCGCCGCCCGCTGGAAGGCGGTGCTGCCGCGGGCGCACGCCATGGCCGACGACGAGAAGGTGCCGCCCGGCACCCGCTACGACGCCCTCCGGCTGGTCGCGCTGGACTCGTGGGACGCGGCGCGGCCGCGCCTGACGAAGTACCTGGCGAAAGCGGCGCACCCCGAGTTGCAGATGGGCGCGGTGAGCGGCCTTGCCGACGTGAACCACGCCGACGTCGGCCCGCTGCTGGCGAAGGCGCTCCCGGACCTGACCGCCGCGAACCGCGCCCTGGCAGTGACGGCGCTGCTGCGCACGCCCGACCGCGCGGCGGCGCTGCTGTCGGGCGTGGAGGCGGGGTCGGTGCCGGCGGCATGGCTCACGGCGGCCCAGAAGGACGCCCTGCGACGCCACGTGGACGAGGCGGTCCGCACCCGCGCGGTGCGGCTTCTCGGGCCGTGAGGCCGCGTCTCATGCGGAGTCCGGCGGCTCGGTCGGGCGGCTCTCATTGGTTTCGCGCGTGGCACACACCCCGCGCGCGAAACCAATGAGTCGGCCGCAAGAATCGATGTTCGACTGACGCTCCGACGTGAGCCCTTGCCCCGCCGGCACTTGTGACCGACGGCAGCGGATCGACGCGATGACAGGGATTTCAAGATCGGCGTGGCGCCGAGGGTTTCACCCCGAAGGGGTGGCAGCCCTCAGCCCAGGGCAAGGGAGCGCAGCGACCGCCGCCCTGGGTACGGGCGAAAGGCCGTGCAGGCTGAAGGCCTGCGAGCCGGCTCGCAGGCCTTCAGCCTGCACGGTGGTTGGATTCGCGTACCCAGGGCGGCGGCCCTTCGGGCCTCGCCCTGGGCTGAGGGCTCTCAGGCCTTCGGCCTGAAAACCACGCCCCGAGCCGCGCTGTCACGTCTTCCCCAGAACGAGATCGACGACCCAGCAGCCGCGGACGTGCGGCCCCGGCCCGCGGCAGTGGGCGAGCACGGCGGCGTCGGCGCAGCCGGCGTCCTCCAGCGCGTCGGCCAGCACCGGGAGGCGGTCGAAGGCGCGGTCCTCGTAGGCGCCGCGGGCGAGGCCGACAACGGCTTCGGTCCGCCACGCGGGGTCGAACGCGACGGGGCGGAACGGGTTGCCGACGATGTCGCGGAGGAGAAGCGATTGGGCAAGTTGTTCCTGACGGGTGAACTCGGCCTCGGCGCGTGTAGCCGGCTCCATGCAAGCCTGCGTTAGCCTTGCATACTCCTCCCAAGTCGCAGCGTTCCCAGTCGAATCGGCCATGTCCGGCAGGTGCAGTTCATTGGCTCGGGTCCGACACTCGGCGTCAATCTGGCGGATGAGGGGTCGAATTCTACCCCGAACTGCCCAGGTCGCTGTTTGGCTGATGAACCCACCCACCGGGACGCTCGCCGCACAATTTGCGGCAACGTCCGCATCGTTCACATACTTCCATTCGGGGATCGACTCGACGCATTGCCGGTAGACAGCTCGACGGGAGGCCGTCAACTCGTCGGCTGTCACCAAACCTTCTGTGAACCGCTCGGTAAGCTCAACTAACGCCCGGCTTCCGTCATGATCCATCTCTGCCGTCACACGACGAGCACAGGCGCACGCGAACAGTTGAAGCTTGCGCTCGGTTGCCCGTAGCGTCACGAACGCTAGCATCGGGGCGGGATCGGCGCTCGCCAGCCACTCGGCTTCGGTCACGGCCTGCGCCCCCGGTCAGATGCCGTAGAACCGCACGGCGTTGTCGTGGAACAGCTTCCGCTGCTGGTCCGCCGGCCGGTCCGCGACGATCGCCTTCAGCGCCCCCGCCCAGTCGGAATACTTCTCGACCCCCAGCAGGCACACCGGCCAGTCGCCGCCGAACATCACCCGGTCCGGGCCGAACACTTCGAGCGTGTGGTTCACGATCGGCGCCAGGTCGTCCAGCGTCCACTTGCCGCGGGCCGGGGCCGACGCGATAAATCCGCTCACCTTCCCCACCACGTTCTTCCGCTTCCCCATCTCGGCCATGTCGCGCCGCCAGCGGTCGCGCTCGGCCATCGTGTGCGTCAGCTTGCCGTTGCCGCAGTGGTCCAGGATGAACCGTGTGTTCGGGCACTGGTCCACCAGCTTGACGTGGTCCGCCAGCTCCTCCGGCCGCACGCACAGGTCGAAGCTCAGCCCCAGCTCGCCCAGCAGTTTGATGCCGTTGACGAACTTCTCGTCGAGGAAGTACGCCGCGTTTACACCGTCGACGTGGAGCACCTGGCGGATGCCCTTCACGTAGCGGTGGCCGCGGAACTGGCGGGCGTAGGCGGCGAACCCGTCGGAGTTCGGCCGGCCGCTGACGACCGCGGCGCACGTCGGCGTGTTGCGGGCCTCACACAGCGCGACGATGAAGTCGGCCTCCTGCTGCTGCTGCTCGGGCACCACGTCCACCTCCATGTACACCGCCTTCACGACGCCGACGCCGCGGGTGGCCTCGGCGTACTGCGGCGACAGGAAGTTGTGGCCGAGAATCTTGCCCTCGGGCGTGGCGGGGTTGAACCACGCGAGCTTGAAGCGCTGCAGGTCCCACAGGTGCTGGTGCGTATCGACGATGGGGAAGGCGGGTGCGGGGGTCACGGGTTGGCGCTCCGGCTGGGCGAGGACGGGGGAGGCGGTCGCGGCCGCGGAGGCGGCGAGGAAGTCGCGGCGGTTCATTCGAGTCCCCGGGGTGAGGTGCGGGCGATTGTAGCACCGCCGCCGCGGGTCCGCCATAAACTGAGCGAATGAGCAGCAAGCGCGTTCTTGTCACCGGCTCCGCCGGGCGCGTCGGCCGGGCCGCGGTCCGCGAGCTGGCCGCCCGCGGGCACCACGTCGTCGGCTTCGACCTGCGGCCGACGCCCGGCATCCCCGCCGCGCAGTCCGTCGTCGGGCCGCTCGGCGACGTTGACGCGCTGCGGAAGGCCGCGACGGGCGTCGATTGCATCATCCACCTCGCCGCCACGCCCGACGACGCGCGCTACCCCCGCGGCGCGGCCCCGGACGACGGCGATAACTTTCTGTCGGAGCTCGTTCCGAACAACGTGATCGCCCCGTATCAGATCATGGAGGCGGCCCGCACCTTGAACATCCCGCGCGTCGTGCTCGCCAGCACGGGGCAGGTCATCGGCGGGCACCTGCTCGACGGCAACACGCCGGTGACGGCGGCGCACCCGTACAAGCCGCGTTACCTGTACGCGGCGACCAAAGTGTTCCTCGAAGCGCTCGGGCAGGTGTACGCGCAGGAGCACGGCATGCAGGTGCTGGCCGTGCGGCTCGGGTGGTGCCCACGCGACCCGGGGCAGGTGGCCGAAATCGCCGCGTCCGAGCTGTTCCAGGACGTGTTCTTCAGCCCCGGCGACGCCGGCCGGTTCTTCGCCGCGGCGGCCGAGGCCGCGAACCTGCCGGGCTACGCGGTCGTCCATGCGACCAGCCGGCACCTCCACGCGCCGCGCTACGACCTGAGCGACGCCGCGCGGCTCCTCGGCTGGCAGCCGCGCGAGAGCTGGCCGACGGGCGCGTCGGAGTTCGCGTAATCCTCCCTCGCCGAGATACGACACCGCGGGCGCCACCCGGGGCGTTGCCCCGGGCTATGCTATCCCACCCCTTCGGGGTGAAGAGGACGGCACGGTTTTCAGGCCAACGGCCTGGGATTGGATCGCCCGGGGCAACGCCCCGGGTGGCGCCCGCGGTGACTCAGCCCGCTAAACTACACCTATGTCTCACCCCGCCGACCTCCCGCCGCCGCCGGCCTGGTACCGCGAGCCCGTGTCCATCGGCGGCATCCCGATGGCGTCGCGGTTCAACCTCGCCCCGCTCGCCGGCTACACCAACCTGCCGTTCCGCCTCTCCGTCCGCGAGATCGGCGGCGTCGGCCTGTGCACCAGCGACCTCGTCAACGCCCGCGCCATCCTCGAAGGGCTGAAGAAGACGCAGGAGCTACTCGCCACCGCCCCGGCAGAGCGGCCGCTGTTCGTGCAGATCTTCGGCAGCAACGCCGACGAGATGGCCCGCGCCGCGGCGTGGCTCGTGGCCCACGAGAAGGCTGACGGCGTGGACATCAACATGGGCTGCCCCGTCCGCAAGGTCGTGAAGACCGGCGGCGGTTCCAGCATGATGTGCGACACCACCGGCGCCACCGTCGCGCTGGTGCGCCGCGTCGTGGAGGCGGTGACGGTGCCGGTGACGGTGAAGATGCGCCTCGGCTGGGACGACGACCAGCTGACGGCGCCGTTCTTCGCCCGCGAGTTCGAGCAGGCCGGCGTGGCGGCGCTCACCATCCACGGCCGCACCCGCGAGCAGGGCTTCGGTGGCAGCGTCAACCACGACGGCATCCGCCGGGTGGTCGAGGCCGTTGAGCGCATCCCGGTGTACGGCAACGGCGACGTGCGGAGCGTGGCCGACGCGGCGCGGATGATCGACGAGACGGGGTGTCACGGCATCGCGCTCGGCCGTGGGGCGCTGGCGAACCCGTGGGTGTTCCGCCAGTTCGACCGCTGGGTGCGGACCGGCGACCCCGGCCCGCGGGCGACGTACCACGAGCGGCTCGACTTCATGCGGCTGCACCTGCGCCGGCTGGTCGATTGGCGCGGCGGCGAGAAGTACGGGTGCGTGCAGTTCCGCAAGGTGGCGACGTGGTACACGAAGGCGCTGCGGATGCCGAAGCGGACGCAGGCGGCGCTGGTGATGCTGGAGAACCTGGCGCAGTTCGAGGAGCTGGTGGCGCCGTTCGCGGCGGCCCCGCCGGCGGGGTGGAGCGAGTACGACGCGCAGCAGGCGCACGTCGCGGTGCCGGCAGGGCCGATCAGCCACTGGTAGAGCACCAAACCATTTTTGACAGGATGAACAGGATGAAGCAGGATGGAAAACAAAGACCAGAATCAATTTAATATCTGTCTTTGTTTTCCATCCTGCTTCATCCTGTTCATCCTGTCAAAAAATGTCTCACCTTCACATCCCTCGGACAACGTCCCACCCGGCGCGGTACTCCTTCCGCACCAGTCGGTTCGCCGCCTCGTTGTTGCTGATCGCCACCTTCGCCGCGTCCCAGCGCAGCTCCGTGCCGGCGAACCGCACCGCGATGTTCCCCAGCAGCATCGCCTCCGTCAGCCGGCCGGCGATGTCGAAGTTGCTGAACGCCATCTCGGGGCGGCCCGCGCGGATGGCGTCGGCCCACTCCTTCTTGTTGTAAGCGTCGTGGGCGCCGCCCTGGTCCGTCGGCGCGCCGGCGGGGATCGTCTCGGGGCGCTCCAGCTGCCGGCCCGCGGTCAGCGCCTCGGGCACCACGCGCCAGCGGTTGCCGTAGTCGCTCGGGCTGAACAGGATGCCCTTGTCGCCGACGAGGATCGAGCCGCTGTCGGTCAGCTGCTCGCCGGGCCGCAGCACCTTCGACATCAGCTCGGCCGGCGGCAGCACCTTCGTGCTGCCGCGCTTCCCCTCGTACCAGTGGAGCGTCACCGCCGGCTGCGTGCCGCGGGCGGGGAACTTGTACTGGATGTGGCCCCACGCCGGGAACGTCTCGCGGTTGATCTCGCCGGCGTCGGCGACGACGGACGTGGGCGCGTCGAGGTTCAGGGCGCGGAACGGCATGTTCGCCGTGTGGCAGGCCATGTCGCCGAGGGCGCCGGTGCCGAAGTCCCAGTACCCGCGCCAGTCGTGCGGGTGGTACGCCGGCCGCGGCGCGAACGCCACGGCATACGGCCGCATCGGCGCCGGCCCGATCCACTCCTCCCAGTGGACGTGCTTCGGCACCGGCGCCTCCGTCGGCCGGGCGGTGATGTCGGGTGCCTGTTTCCAGTACTGCGCCGGGCGGTTCGTCCAGACGTGCGCCTCGGCGACGGTGCCGATCAGCCCGCCGCGGACCAACTCGACGGCGCGGCGGAGGCCGTTCAGCGCCGAGCCCTGGTTCCCCATCTGCGTACACACCTTGTAGCGCGCCGCGGCCTCGCGCAGCAGCCGGGCTTCTTCCACCGTGTGTGTCAGCGGCTTCTGGCAGTAGACGTGCTTCCGCTGCCGCATGGCGAGCATCGCGGCGGGGGCGTGGTGGTGGTCGGCGGTGGACACCACGACGGCGTCGAACGTGCCGGCGGCGCGGTCGAACATCGTGCGGTAGTCGAAGAACTTGGCGGCCCGCGGGAAAGTGGCGGCCTTCTGGTCGAGCCGCTGGTCGTCGATGTCGCAGATGGCGACGACTTCCATCTCGCGGCCGGCCTGGTCGATGTCGGACGAGCCCTTGCCACCGATGCCGACGCCGGCGACGCGGAGGCGGTCGTTGGCGCCGGCGGCGCGGGTGACGGAGAAGGCGGGGCCGGTGAGGAGGTAGCCGGTCGCGGCGAGGGCGCGGCGGCGGCTGATGCGGCGGGGCATGAGGGAACCTCGGGGGGAGAGCGATGCGGCGAAGGTATCCGCCCGCCCCCGCCGTGTCCAGCGCCTGCTACTCGACACGCACGATTCGCCCCGCCAGAACGCGAACCCGGTCCGCGACGCGGACCGCCCGGGCGCCGTTCTCCGGCACCACCCACACGGCGTAGTCCCCTTCCGGAACCAGCATCTCGACGCGGAAGTCCGGCGCCGCCTGCACGGCGACGTGCCCCTTCTCGTCTGGGCCGGCGTCGAACGGGTCGGTGACGACGACGCGGCCCACGCGCGGCGAGTCGTCGCGGCGGAACACGTCGATGACGCCGAGCTTCTCGACGAGCTTGATCGTGTGCGTCTTGCCGGGCTCCACGGTCACGACGTGCCCGACGGCCACCTGCTTGCCACCCTTCGGCGTCACGAAGAAGGTGAACGGCCCGCGGTCGGGGAGGGTGATCGGCTGGTCGAGCTTCGTGGCCGTGAGTACCGCCTTCGGCAGCACGGTCCGCGACTGCGCGGCCGCCCGGTAGACGACGACCGACTCGATCGCCGGCTGCGACTTCGCCGCGACGACGGACAGCCGCGACGGCTCGTCGGCGCGGGCGGCGGACGCGAACAGGACGGCGGCGAGTGCGAGGCGCATGGCACGGCTCCGGGGGACGCTGCTATTGAACCACACCGCGGGCCGTGCGTGTGTCACAAGCTGTAACGACTCGCGTCAGTCGATGACCTTGTTGAGCGGGAACTCCACAATGCCGCACGCCCCGGCGCGCTTCAGCGACGGGGTCAGCCGGCGCACCTCGTCCTCGGTCAGGATCACCATCACGTCCACCCACTCGGGGTCGGACAGTGCCGAGAGCGTCGGCTTGTGCCCCGGCAGCAGCGCCACCACCGCGGCCTGCTTGTCCCGCGGCACGTTCATCATCAGGCCCACCTTCCCCTCGGCGGCCATCGCCCCCTTCAGCATCAGCACCAGGTCGTCCATCTTCTGCCGCTTCCACGGGTCGGCGGCGGCGGCCGGGTTGGCGATGAACCGCGTCGTGCTCGTCAGCAGGTCGGCCACGATGCGCAGGTTGTTCGCCTTCAGGCTGCTGCCCGTCTCGGTCACCTCGACGATGGCGTCGGCGAGCTTCGGCGGCTTCACCTCGGTCGCGCCCCAGCTGAACTCCACGCTCGCCGTCACGCCGTGCGACGCGAGCCACTTGCGGGTGATGTTCACCACTTCGGTGGCGATGCGCTTGCCTTGCAGGTCCTTCGGCGACTGCACGGGCGAGTCGTTCGGCACGGCCAGCACCCAGCGCACGGGCCGCCGGCTGACCTTGCTGAACACCAGCTCGGCGAGTTCGACCACGTCCTTCTCGGCGTCGTTCTCGACGACCCAGTCGTGCCCGGTGAGGCCGCAGTCGAGCGACCCGTCGCGGACGTACCGGGCCATCTCCTGGGCGCGGATGAGCGTGCAGTGGATGTCGGGGTCGTCGATCGTGGGGTAGTAGCTGCGGCTGGCGAACGTGACCTTGTAGCCGGCCTTGCGGAACAGCTCGGCGGTGGCGTCCTGGAGGGAGCCGGCGGGGAGACCCAGCTTCAGTTGGTTGCTCATCGGGAAAGGATACGGCCGCCGGCCGGCGGCGTACACTCACCCCATGACATCGCTGCTGCTGATCGCGCACGGGAGCCGCCGGGCCGAGGCGAACGCCGACCTGGAGTCCGTCGCGGCGCAACTCCGCGCCCGCGGCCACCCGGACGTGCAGCCGTCGTTCCTGGAACTGGCGGAGCCGTCGATCGAGGGCGGCGGGGCGCTGTGCGTCGGCCGCGGCGCGAAGGTGGTGGTGATGCTGCCGTACTTCCTGTCGCCGGGGAAGCACGTCGTCGAAGACCTGACGGCCGCGCGCGGCCGGCTGACGGCGGCGTTCCCCGCGGTGCGGTTCGTCCTGGCCGCGCCGCTGGGGGGGCACCTGGGGTTGATTGACATTCTGGAGGAAAGGGCGACCGCGGGATTGATGATTGACGACGGATGATTGATGAATGGAATATACAAGCAGATTTGCAGCTCCGCACTCTTCCATTCATCAATCACCGATCATCAATCATAAAATCCCGTCACTTTACCTCCCACACCCGCACGGTGCCGTCGCGGCCGGCGGCGGCCAGAGTGCGGCCGTCGGGGGCGAACCGCACCGAGTGCAGCGGGCGGCCGCCAGCGCGGAACAACTGCCGCTCGGCGCCCGTGGCCACGTCCCACACCTTCACGGTGCCGTCCTGGCTCGCCGACGCCAGCAGCTTGCCGTCGTGGCTGAAGTTCAGCGACCACACGTCGCCGCCGTGCCGCATCACCTGCTCCTGCCCGCCGCTCGTGGCGTTCCAAATGCGGACCGTCTGGTCCCAGCCGCCGCTCGCCACCCGCGGCACGGAAGCGTCGGGGCTGTACGCCACCGCGTACACCGGCCCCTCGTGCAGGTCCAGCTTCACGGGCGGCTCCGCGTTCGGGCCGCCGACGCGGTACTTGGCCAGCGTCCACAGCTTCACGGCGCCGTCGCTGCCGCTGCTCACCAGTTTGCCGCCGTCGGGGCTGAACGCCACGCCGTGGATCGTGCCCGTGTGCCCGGTCAACTCGATCGGCACCTGCGTCTGCGTGTCCCACACCCGCAGCGTCGAGTTGCGGTCGCCGGTGGCCAGCTTCGACCCGTCGGCGTTGAACGCCGCCGTTCGCGCCGACGTGGGGTGCGGGTACTCCTTGAACTCGCCCGTCGCCAGGTCGTACACGCGGACCATGGCGTCGTCGGTGACGACCGCCACCGACTTGCCGTCCCCGGCGGCGTCCACGGCCCACACGGTGCCGCTGCCGCGGGAGAAGTTGCGGTTGAACGTCCACTTGGCGGTGTCGATGAACCGCACCATGCCGTTCTCGGAGCCGACCACGATGGCGCTCCCGTCCGGCGTGTACGACACGCTCCACACCGGCCCGGCCTTCCCGGCGATGGCGTGCTTCGGCTCCGGCCCCGGGTCGGGCTCGGCCGCGGTAGCGGGGGGCGTCGGCGTCGGCACGGCCACCTCGACGGTCCGCGGCGGGATCAGGAGCGCGGCGGCGAGCACGCCCGCGACCGCCCCGCCGACCCACGGCAGCACGACGCGGCCGACGGACTTCATGCAGACGTGCCGGCGGCGGGCGTACACCGAGCCGCCGCACACCCCGGACTGCTCCGACGGCTGCCCGGCCTGGAGGCGCGACAGTTCGGTGGTGAAGATGTCGGCCACCTCCTGCGCCGTCTGGAAGCGGTCGGCGGGCCGCTTCTCCAGCAGCCGGTCCACCACGTCGGACAGCCAGTGCGGCACGTCCGGCGTCACCGTCCGCAGCGGCGGCTGCGTCTCGTCGGTGACGCGGTTCAGTACCACGAGCGGCGTCTTGCCGTCGAACGGGGCGACGCCGGTGGCCGCCTCGTACAGCACGCTGCCGAGGCTGAACAGGTCGGAGCGGGCGTCCACGGTGTCGCCGCGGGCCTGCTCGGGGGCCATGTAGAGCGGGGTGCCGGCGACGAACCCGGTCCGCGTCAGCTTCACGTCCTCGGCGGCGCGGGCCAGCCCGAAGTCGGTCAGCTTCACCCGGTCGGTGCCGGCCTCCAGGAGGATGTTGCCGGGCTTGATGTCGCGGTGGATGAGCCCTTCCTTGTGCGCCGCGGCCAGCCCCGCCGCGGCCTGCTGGCCCAGCCGCGCCACCTCGGCGGCGCTCATCCTCCCGACGCGGCGGATGCGCTGCTCCAGCGACTCGCCGGACACGAGCTGCATCACGAAGTACGGCAGGCCGCTCTCGGCGTCCTCGTCCACGGTGTGGACGGCGACGAGGTTCTCGTGCGTGAGCTTGGCGGCGGCGCGGGCCTCGCGGCAGAAGCGCTGCCGGGCCACCTCGTTGTCGGCCAGCTGCGGGTCGAGCACCTTCACCGCGACCTCGCGCTCCAGGCACGGGTCGTGGGCGCGGAGCACCACGCCCATGCCGCCGCGGCCGATCTCGGCGATCACGTCGAACGTGCCGAGCATGCCGATCCGGCCGGGGGTGGCGGTGGGTCGCAGGAACGACAGCTTGTACTCGCCGGTCCGGCTCCCGCCGGACCGCGGCGTGGCGGCTGCCGGCGGCGGCATCAGGGCCGTGGCCGACACCTCGGCGGCGGCGGCCGAGAGCGCCGGCCAGAACGCCGAGTCGGGCGGCGGCCGGTCGGCGACGCACTGGCGGACGGTGGTGGTGAGGAGCGGGTCGCCGCCGGCCGCCAGCGACTCCATGCGGAGCTGGCACTCGGGGCAGCGGTCGAGGTGCGCGGTGACGGCGTCGGCGCGGGCCTCGCCGAGCCGGCCGACGATCAGCCGGTCCAGCTCGCTGGTCGAGGGGCAGTCGTACGGGTGAGGGGTGTCGGGAGGCATGTCCGTTTCGAGTTCTGGAGTTTCGAGTTTCGAGTTCGGATGCGTGGTCGGAGCGTCGAGCGAGGCCGGCGGCGGTGAACTCGAAACTCCGAAACTCGAAACTAATTGTCCTCGTCGTCCACCATCGACCGCACCTCGTCCCGCAGGCGGGCGATGACGCGGCTCTTGGCCACGTACACCGCCCCCGGCGACATCCCCAGCGCGGCCCCCACCTCCGCGGCCGGCTTGCCGTCCACGGCCGTGCCCCAGAACGCCTGCCACGTCGCCGGCTGGAACTCGGCCTTCACGACCTCCATCGCCCGGTCGGTCAGTTTCCGCTGGTACTCCTTCTCCCAGTCGGCGTCCGGGCCGGCCTCCTCGCGGGCCGGGGCGGCGTCCAGCTGCTCCTTCGCGTCCGGGTCGCCGCTGGCCCGCGGGC
Source organism: Gemmataceae bacterium (assembly GCA_046350095.1). Lineage (GTDB taxonomy): Bacteria > Planctomycetota > Planctomycetia > Gemmatales > Gemmataceae > Urbifossiella. The sequence goes on along the minus strand of JAXMBA010000002.1, from coordinate 834,054 downwards.
GGTGCCGCTGCGCCGACAGGAAGTTGTAAATCTTGTTCCGCGTGATGGTGTACAGCCACCCGCGGAAGGTGCCGCGCTTCGGGTCGTACTCCAGCTTCGCGGCGTTCCGGGCCACGCTCCGCATCACGTCCTGCATCAGGTCGGCGGCGTCGGCGTCCTGCAACCCGCGGTTCCGGGCGAACCCGTACACGACCGGCCCGTACAACCGGACGAACTCCCCCCACGCGGCGGCGTCGCGGCCGTCGCGGATGCGGGCGAGCAGGGTCACCCGGGTGGCGGGGGGTTCGGCCATGCGGGCGGTCCTACAGGGAATACCGGCGGCCGGCGGCGGCCATTACACGCGCCCGTGCGGAAGGGAAGCCCGGGCATTCTACGACCCGCCGGCCGGATTCGTTCACGCCCAACATCGCCGCCGGCCGATGCGTGGGGTGGTGGTGAACACCCGGATACTTTCAGCGACGGAGGCGGACGTGTCGACGAGCGTGCTGGTGCCGCACCTGGTGGTAAAGGGGGCGGCCAGGGCGGTGGACTTCTACAAGGCGGCGCTGGGGGCGGAGGAGGTGACGGTGATGCCCGACCCGGGCGGGAGCGGCCGGCTCATGCACGCCCACCTCAGGGTGGCCGGCGCCGACCTCTTCCTGTGCGACGACTTCCCCGAGTACTGCGGCGGAGTGAGCCGCGCGCCGGCCGGGCCAAGCCCGGTGACGATCTACCTGTGCGTGGCGAACGCCGACGCCGCCATCGCCCAGGCCGCCGCCGCCGGGGCGACGGTGACGATGCCGGCCGACGACATGTTCTGGGGCGACCGCTACGGGAAGGTGACGGACCCGTTCGGCCACGACTGGTCGTTCAGCCACCCGCTGACCGCGGAGCAGAAGGCCGCGGCGGAGGCGAAGTGGGCCGCGTTCTGCGGCGGCGAGGCGCCGGCGGCCGGCTGAATGACGAATGTCGAATGACCCACCAATGACCAAGGAAGTACAGCGGCTTCTTCCTTGGTCCTTGGTGGGTCATTGGGAATTGGTCATTTCCCAGGTTACTTCTGCTTCTTCTCGGTGATGATGAGCGTGCCCTTCTCGTTCTTCTTCTCGAAGCTGCCGACCCAGATGTCGTACTGGCCGGTCTTCGGGTTGTTGAACGTGATCCGCGGGTTGTCGTCGCCGTCGCTGTCGTCGTCGGCCACCCACTTGCCGTCCGGGGTGTTGACGAGGAGCGTGGTGTCGCCCTTGCTGGCGAACTTGATGGTGAGCTTGAACTCGCCGGCGGTGTAGTTCAGGCGGTAGTCCGGGGCCTTCGAGATCCACGCCTTGACGCCGCCCTTGTCGGTCTCGATGTTGCCGCCGGTGACGACGTCGGGCACGAGGAACGGGTCGGGCTCGAACCCGGACTTGAGGCGGGCCGAGCCGAACGTCGGGGCCAGGGACACGTCCTGCGACACGGCCCGGTCGCCGAGGCAGAACAGGGCGACGGCCGTGAGGCCGAGCACGCCGTACCGCGATCCGGAAGCCAGTTTCATCCGCGAACCTCCTACACGGGGCGCGACCGCCGCGGAACGGGTTGGTGTGGCGGGGGGCGCTGGTATCGTACCCGCGAGCCTAACCCCGGCCCGGGGGCGCGTCAACAACCGACCGGACGTGCGGGCGAACGCCGGCCGTCGCAACCGCTACCGCCCCGCGCCGCGGAGCAGCCGCAGCCGCTCGGCGTCGGTCGCACCCGCCGCGCGGCGGAGGGCCGCGGTCAGGCCGTCGCGCCCCGGGCCGGCCGGGAGGGCGTCGCGGGCCGCGGTCAGCCCGCGCGCCAGCCACCCGGCCGGCACCGACGGCGTGCCCGGGAATTTCTTCTCCAGCGCGTCCGCCTGTTCGTTCAGGTCGGAGACGAGGTTCGTGAGCGAGCCGGCGTCCGCCCGGACGGCGTCGCCCACGGCCGAGGCCGCGTCGGCGTCCTTGCCCAGTTCCAGCAGCACCCGCACGAGCTGGCGGCGGCTCGCGGTGTCGGCCGGGTCGGCGTCGAGGAGGCGCTCCAGGTCGCCGCGGGCGGCGCGCCAGTCGGCCGCCCGCACGCTCAGGTCGGCCCGCAGCCGCAGCGCCGGGGCGTGGAAGCGGCCGCCGGCCAGTGCCGGGTCGAGGAAGTCCCGCGCCTCCCGGGCCGCGAACCCGCGCTCGAACAGCTTCGTCGCCTGCGCCAGATGCGCCTCCGGGCACGAGGCGTCGAACGTCAGCGCGTCCGCCAGCTTCCCCTGCCTCGCCAGCCCGGCGGCGACCTGCCCCGCGACGCGCCCCGGGATTGCTTCCAGCCGCGCCGCCAGCCCCGACACCGTTCGCGGTAGCCGGGTGATGTCGGCGGCGTCGAGGAAGGCGGCGACCTCGGCGGGGTCGGCGGCGTAACCGACGCTCTGGGCGCCGTCACGCGCCGCGAGAACTCCGACGAGTTCGCCGCGGTCGTTGGCCACCGGCCCGCCCGGCGACCCGGCCTGCGTCGGCAGTTGCAGCACGAGCGCGCCGACGCGCGGCGCCTTCTCGCCGTCGCCGAGCGCGACCCGCCCGCGCTGCCGGACCGCGCCCGCGGCGTACACGAACGCGAACTCGACGCCGCCGGGGTGGCTGACGGCGTGGACCGCGTCGCCCGCCGCCGGCGGGTTCGTCGCAAGGTTCACCGCGCGCGCCGACGCGGGGACCGAATCGACCTGCAACAGCGCCAGGTCGCGGCCCTCGTCACGCGCGAGCACAGTAGCGGCGCGCCACGCACCCTTCAGGTGCAGCCCGACGGGATCGCGGTACGGCGCCCGCTCGCCGACCACACCGGCGCCACGCGGCAGCGCGAACGCCAGCCCGACGCGGTCGCCGGCGGACAGCCCCTTCGCGGCGGTGAGGACGAGGCCACGGTCGCGGTCGATGAGCACGCCGGCCGCGAACCGCTCGGTGGCCGTCGGCCGCACCCACACCGCCGCCCGTTGCAGCGACTCGGCCGCGTTCGGTCGGTCGGGCGGCGGCGGGTCCGATTTCGTGGACAGGAACGCGCGGATCTCGTCGGCCGTGATGACGACTGCGGCGTCGGGCGCCTGCCGCCGCAGCGCCGCGACCATGCCGACGCAGTGCCCGCGGGCGTCGAACGCCGGCCCGCCGCTGTCGCCTTCTTCGATCGGCAGTTGCCCCAGGAGGACGCCCGCGCCGGCGGCGAGGGTGCGGCCGCGCCAGGTGTAGCCGGCGGCGAGCGCGCCAACCTGCCGGGCCGGGCCGCCGGTGCGGTTCCACAGCGTGTCCAGGTCGAGCCGGTGGCCGACGACGCGGAGCGGCTCGCCCACGCGCGCCGCCGCCAGCGTCACGGCCGGCGTTCCCGGCGGCAGCGCCGGCAGCTCGACGAGCGCCAGGTCCGCGGCGTCGCTGGTGCGAAGAACGGTGCCGGTAACGAGCAGGCCGCGCTCGCGGAGCCGGCCGCGGGCGCGGAGGTACGCGGTGCGGTCGGTGACGAGCGTTCCGTTCTCGACCCACGGGAAGAACACGTCCACCGCCGTGTGGTCGGCGACGACGTGGCGGGCGGTGACGAGCCAGCGCTTCTGGGCGTCCACGACAAAGCCGGCGCCGGCGGTCTCGCCCTCGGCGCGGACCCAGGCGCACGCCGGCAGCGGCACCGGCTGCAGTGCGGCGGCGAGCACGAGCGCGGTCATGCGGCGGGTCGATCCCCGATTTCGGAAAATGGACAGGATTACAGGATGAACCGGATTACCGAACCCTGGCTTGGTTCGGCATCCTGCTCATCCGGTTATCCTGTCAAAAAATCGGCCCCGCGGGGCTACTTCTTCCCGAACACGGGGTGGTTGCGGCGCCCGCCCGACTCCAGGTACGCCAGCAGGTCCAGCACCTCGTCGCGGGTCAGCACGTCGGCCAGGTTCGCCGGCATCGGCGACAGCTTCGACGCCGCCCGGCTCTCCAGGTCGTCCTTGCGGATCAGCACCCGTGCCGGGTCCAGCGGGTCCGGCTGCACCGAGATCGTGTCCTTCGACTCGTCCACCACGCGGCCGGTGACCGACTTGCCGGAGCCGGTCGTGAACGTCTCGTTCTGGTACTGGTCGCTCAGCGTCTTCGACGGTTCGAGGATCGACTCCAGCACCTGCGCCCGGCCGAACCGGCTGCTGATCGCCGTCAGGTCCGGGCCGACGGCGCCGCCGGTGTCGCCGAAGCGGTGGCACTTCACGCACTGCGCCGCCAGGTACGCCTCCTTGCCGCGGTCGTAGCTGCGGCCCTTCTCGAACCCGTCGCCGAGCAGCGGCGTGACTTCCGCCATCGTCCACGCCTTCACCACCGGCCGCGGCTTGATGTCGTACTGCGGGGTGATGTCTTTGCTGATCGCGGTGATCGTCGGGGCCAGCTCCTTCTGCTCGGCCGGCGACATCGCGGCGACGTTCTCCCGCAGGAAGTTCTTGAGGAAGTTGGCGAAGCTGTTCCCGTTCGAGTACGGCCGGCCGGCGTCGTCGAACCACTTCGTCAGGTCGGCCGGCTGCTTGAAGTCGGGCCGCTTGGTCCAGTAGCCGAGGTACGTCTTGCGCTGCTCCGGCGTCCAGTTCCCCACGCCGACGTTGCGGAGGTGGAACAGGTCGTGGAACAGCGTCTGTTGGTCCTTCGCCGCGGCCATGCGGGCGAGGCCCTTCGTGACCACGCCCGGGGCGTTGAGGTAGACGAGCATCTGGAACTGCTCGCGGTTCAGCTCCTCGTCCGGCCCGGGGAAGCCGGCCTCGACCTCGGCGATGAGCTTCTTCGCGCCGCCGGCCGGCGGCCCCTGGCGGATGAACGTCAGTTGCAGGGCGCGGAACTTTTCCAGCTTCTGCTCGCGGGTCAACTTCGAGAACGGCAGCTTCTCCAGCGCCGCGAGGATGGCCGGCTGGTCCTTCGCGGTGCCGTAGCGGGCCAGGGCCACGAGCGCGTTCAGCGCCGCCTGCGGGTCGCTTTTGGCCAGCGCCTTCGCCTTCCAGGTGTCCACCGGCTGGAACTCGACGGCCACCCGCGCGGCGTTGCGGACGAACCGGTCGGGGCTGCCGAGGTGCGGCCAGGCGGCGTCGACCGCCTTCGGATCGGTCTTGCCGTGGAACGATTCGAGGCTGTGCCGCAGCCCGCGCTCCTTCACGCCGACGGTGTTCACGAGCGTGTCGCCGCCGCTGTCGATCTTGAGGTTGGCGTCGTACGTCACGCGGTAAAGCGCCCCCTGCGTGTTGCGGCCGCCGATGGTGAAGTACATCGCGCCGTCGGAGCCGATCACCGCGTCGGTCAGGTTCAGCGCCTTCTTCGGGGCGCCGGCCTTCACCAGCCCGAGCGGCGCGACGAAGTTCTCGAACGTGGCCGAGTACGTGGAGCCCTTCGGCGTCGGGTGGACGGCCATGAGCCGGCCGTAGGTCCAGTCGCAGATGAAGATGGCCCGCTGGTAGCGCGCCGGGAAGGCGGCGCCGACGCCGTTCGTGACGCCGGTCGGCGAGCTGAGGCCGATGTCGAGCGTGGTGGGGAGGCTGTCGGGGTAGTAGTCGGGCCACACGCCGGAGCCGTACCGCCAGCCGAAGTCGGCGCCGCTGACGCAGTGGTTGATGCGCGTCGGCCGGTACCACGGCATGCCCCAGTCCCACTCCATGTCGCTGTCGAACGTGAACAGCTCGCCGTCGGGGTTGAAGGCCATGTCGTAGGCGTTGCGGAAGCCGCCGAGGACCATCTCCCACGTCTTGCCGTCGGGGTCGGTGCGGAGGACGTAGCCGCCGGGGGCCATGCGGCCGGTGGCGTGGCCGTTGCCGTCCGGGGCGCGGGCGAGGAGGTGATCCTCGGCGTAGTTCCGCAGCGCACTCGTCGGCGCCAGCCCGTCGGGGACGTTGGTGTGGTTGCCGTTCATCACGTACAGGTGCTTGTCCGGCCCGAGCACGACGGCGTGCGCCCCGTGCTCGCCGCCGGCGCCGAAGATCTTCATCACCTGCACGTCGAACTTGCCGTCCGCGCCTTCCTTGCACTTGTAGAGGCCGTACCCCTTCGGGCCGGCGCCGGTCACGTACAGGTGGTCGAAGGCGTACAGCAGGCCCATCGTCTCGCTGATGGGGAGGGCCAGCTTCTCGACGCCGTCCACCTTGCCGTCCTTGACGGTGAAGCGCAGCACCGGCTGCCCGCCCTGCCCGCCGACGATCAGGCGACCCGGCTTCTCGGCGCACATGTTGATCCACGAGCCCTCGGTGTCGGGCTCGGCGACGTACAGCAGCTCGACCTTGAAGCCGGGGGCGACGTGCAGCTCGTCGGGCTGCGGCACGTCGCGCTTCTTGGCGGGCGCTTTCTTCTTCGGCTGTTGCGCCTCGGCGGCGGTGTCGGTCGGCCCGACGCCGGCGGCGAGCAGCGCCGCGGCGAGGACGAGGGAGGTGAAGACGAAGCGGGTCACGGATTCGGCTCCGGGGAGGGGCGCGGGGTGGGACAGGAATCCTACCCGGCGGGGCGGCGGCGGGAAAGCGAGAACCGGGGGCGGTTCGGGACTTGAAGCCCGGAGGGCGTCGGCGTGTAGCCCCGGGTGCAACCCGGGGCGGCCTGCCGCGGAGGTCGTGGGGGGCAGCGCCTCGGATCACCGCCGTCGCCCTCCGGGCTCAAGGCCCGAGCCGGCGCCTACAACATCTTCCCCTTCCTCCCGGGTCGCACCATGACTCCTCTCCGCCCCCTCGCGGCCGTGGCCGCCGCACTCCTCTTCGCCGCCGTCGGTTTCGCCGACGTGCCGGCGCCGGACCTCGCCGCCGCCGTGCGGCCCTACGTCGAGCGCGAGGCGCTCGCCGGCGCCGTCTTCCTGGTCGCCGACAAGGACCGCGTCCTCGGCCAGGACGCCGTCGGCTTCGCGGACATCGCCGGCCGCGCCCCGATGCGGCCGGACGCGCTGTTCTGGATCGCGTCCATGTCCAAGCCGATCACCGCCGCCGCGCTCATGCTCCTCGTGGACGAAGGCAAGGTGAAGCTGGACGACCCGGTGTCGGCGTACCTGCCCGAATTCGCCGACGTGAAGGTGCAGCCGGACCCGAAGAAGTCCGAGTTCCGCGCCCCCGCCCGCGCCATGACCGTGCGCGACCTGCTCCGCCACACCAGCGGGATGCCGTTCGCCTCCGCCGCCGAGCAGCCGACGCTCGACGGCCTGCCGCTCAAGGACGCCGTCGCCAGCTACGCGAAGACGCCGCTGCACTCCGACCCGGGCACGAAGTACGTGTACGCCAACACCGGCATCAACACCGCCGGCCGCATCATCGAGGTGGTGTCCGGCACGAGCTACGAGGCGTTCCTCGACGCCCGCCTGTTCGCCCCGCTCGGCATGACCGACACGACCTTCTGGCCGACGGAGGCGCAGCTGAAGCGGCTCGCAACCGGCTACCAACCCGGCAAGGACAAGTCGGGGCTGGTGGCGCTGAAGGTGGCGCAGCTCCGCTACCCGCTGACGGACAAGGCGACGCGCTACCCGATGCCCGGCGGCGGCCTGTTCTCGACCGCCGGCGACGTGGCGAAGTTCGGCCGCATGGTGCTCAACGGCGGCGAACTGAACGGCAAGCGGGTGCTGAGCGCCGCGGCGGTGAAGGAGATGACGACGCGGCAGACGCCGGCCGAGATGAAGGAGAGCTACGGCCTCGGGTGGGCGGTCGGCAACAAGGAGTTTGGCCACGGCGGGGCGTGGGCGACGAACCTGTCGGTGAACCCCACCGCGGGCCGGGTGTACGTGTGGATGGTGCAGCACGCCGGCTTCCCCGCCGACGGCGCGCAGGCGCAGGGCGCGTTCCGCCGCGCCGCCGACGCGAAGTTCCCGCCGGCGAAGAAGTAGCCGCGGCTCACAGCAGCGCCGCGATCGGGCTGCCGGCGTGGCCGATGAACACCGGCCGGTTGCTGCTCGTGTACAGCGGCGCCGACCGGTCGACGCCGAGCTTCTCGTACACCGTCGCGGCGTAGTCCTCGGGCGTGACCGCGGCGTCGGTCACGTACCCGCCGTCGCGGTCGGTCCGGCCCACCACCTGCCCGCCGCGGACGCCGGCCCCGGCGAACACCATCGAGTACGCCTTCGTCCAGTGGTCGCGGCCCTGGAACTTGTTCAGCCGCGGCGTCCGCCCGAACTCCGTCACGAAGCAGAGGAGCGTTTCGGCCAGCAGCCCGCGCTGGTCCAGGTCGCGCACGAGCGCCGCGAAGGCGCGGTCCACGCTCCCCATCATCACCCAGTGGCCGATGCCGTAGCGGCCCTCGCCGCCGGCCTTGTCGCGCACCGTGCCGCAGCTGCCGGGGGCGTAGATGGCGTCGTGGTGGTCCCAGTTCAGGTTGAACCCGCCGGGCACGGCCGGCGTCAGCGGCCAGCGCACGTCGATCGTGGCGAACCGGACGCCGGCCTCGACCAGCTTCCGGCCCATCAGGTAGCACGCCCCGCGGTGCCCGGCGCCGTAGGCCTCGCGGACGGCCGCGGGCTCCGTCTTCAGGTCGAACGCCGCCGCCACCCGCGGGCTGGTCAGCATGTCGAACGCCTGGTCGTAGAAGCGGTCCATGCCGCGCGGGTCGATGGCCGTGCGCGGGGCGCCGTCGAGGCCGCCGCGGAGGGCGTGGCGGTCGGCCAGGCGCGGGCCGGCGGCGTCGGCGCGGGCGGCGATCCCTTGAATCGTCCACGCCGGGTCGGACAGGTCGCGGCCCCCGGTCTTGAACACCCGGGTGGACGCGGGGAGGAAGCCGGTCCGCGTCTCGTTCGCCTGCTCGTGGTTCCCCGGCACCATCACGTACGGCGGCAGCGCCCGGTCGACGCCGCCGAGGACGTGCGCCGCGACGGCCCCGAGGTCCGGCATCTCGAGCGCGGCCCCGCTGGGGTGCGCGCCGGAGAGGACGTACTGCGTGCCGTTGGGGTGCGCGTCGGCCCCGCCCTTCGCGTGGTGGAAGGACCGCACCACCGCGAGCTTGTCGGCGACGGCGGCGGTGCGCGGCAGGAGGTCGGTGAACTGAATCCCGGGCACGGCGGTGGCGATCGGCCGGTGCGGGCTGCGGTGCTCGGCTACGGCGTCGGGCTTCGGGTCCCAGGTGTCCATGTGGGACAACCCGCCCTGCTCCAGGATGACGAGCACGTTCTTCGCCGCGGCGCGGCCGGCGGCGTGGGCGCGGGCCAGGCACGCGGGCAGCGACAGGCCGAGGACGCCGGCGGCGGCGAGGCGGAGGGCGTCGCGGCGGGTCGCCGGCCGGCCGGCGGCGCGGGTGCGGAACCAGTCGGGCGGGGGCATGAGGGGCGTCCGGGCGGGCGCGGCAGCGCGGGGGTAGGCACGTCGATCCTACCCCACCGCGGCGCGGCCGGGAAGCGCGATCCGGCGCCCCGGCTGAATCGCGTCAAGCCGAACTTCCGTCCCGGCCGATACACGACCATCGACCGCCCTCCGCCGGGGACCGCCCGTGAAGAAGCTGAAGCTCGACTACCACATCTTCAAGGGCGCGGTGAACGGCTACCTGTCCCTGTACACCGGCGGCAAGGAGCGCCCCGCCTACTTCGACATCGCCAAGACGGTCCCGCAGCTCGACACGCTCACGAAGGGCTACCCGGTCATCAAGGCGGAGCTGGAGGCGGCGCTGCGCGAGACGCCGCGGTTCCGCCGCTACCAGGACGTGGACCCCGGCGAGGCGAAAATCACCGGCACGGACACCGCCAAGAGCTGGAAGGTGTTCATGCTGTACCTCCTCGGTCACAAGCCGGAGGGGAACCGCTCCCTGTGCCCGCAGACGTGCGCGCTGCTCGACAAGGTGCCGGGCCTGATCCAGGCGTTCTTCTCGGTGCTGGACCCGGGCAAGTCGGTGCCGGCGCACGAGGGTCCGTACTACGGCTACCTCCGCTACCACCTGGCGCTGCGGGTGCCGGCCGAGAGCCCGCCGAAGCTCGTGGTGGCGGGGCAGGACCACGTGTGGCGCGAGGGCGAGGCGGTGCTGTTCGACGACTCGCACACGCACGAGGTGGTGAACCACAGCCCCGGCACGCGGGTGGTGCTGATCGTGGACGTGCGCCGCCCGATGCCGCTGCTGCCGAGCCTGCTGAACAAGTTCGTGACCGACGTGGTGGCGCGGCACACCTACGGCCGCAGCGTCATGAAGCGGCTGAAGGCGGCGGGGTGACCGGGGTTACTTCCCCGGGTTCTCCTTGAAGAACCGCACGATCAGCGGCACCGCGTCGGCGGCCGGGAACGCGTGGTCGCCGGGGTACGTCAGCGTCACCACCGGCGTGCCGCCCTTCGACTCGTAGCGCACGCCGGTGATCGTGCCGGCCTTCGCCCAGTCCTTCCCCGCCGCCTCGCAGCCGTTCAGTGACTTCACCGCGGCGATCGTGCGCTGCTGCGCCGCGAACGGCACCAGCTGGTCCGTCTCGCCGGCGACGTGGAGGTACGGCTTCGCCTTGTACCCCTTCACCAGCCCCGCGGCGATGCTGGCCGACGGCGCGACCGCTGCGAACACGTCGCCGCGTTCCGCCATCAGCAGGTGCGTGAACCGGCCGCCGTTCGAGTGGCCGGTGACGTAGATCCGCTTCTCGTCGATCTTGTAGTCGGCCTTCACCGCCTTGAGCATGGCGTCGAAGAAGGCCAGGTCGCGGTCGGCCTGCTCGCCGGCGTTGTTCTGCCAGCCGGCCTTCTTCCCCTCGGGGTCCACGAGCTTGCTCGGCGTCGGCAGCCCCTGCGGGTAGACGCACACGGCCTCGGGCCAGTGCTTGTGGAAGGCGTGGGCGCGGGCGACGTTCGTCATGCTGCCGCCGTGGCCGTGGAAGGCGAACACGAGCGGCGCCGGGCTCGTCTTGGCGGCCGCCGGGGCGGCGACGAGCGCCTCCCGCTTCACCCCGCCGACGGTCCACTCGACGCGGGTCGTGCCGGCGACCGGAATCTGCGCGGGGGCGTTGGCGAGGACGACGGCGAGCAGCGCCAGCGCGAAGAACAGGCGTGTCACGGCGGGCCTCCTTCGGGGGGCTTCTGCCTCGCCGCCTCCTCGGCCGAGCTGCCGCGGAGGTACAGCGGTTCCAGCGCGAACATCTCGGCTCGCGTCAGCGGGGCGATCCCACGGCTCGCGGCGAACAGCGACTCCACGCTCGGCTCGCACTCGGCCGCGAGTGACCGCCCGGCGAGCAGCTTCTCGTACACGGCGACGCCGGGGCCGCCGAACCACACGTCCGCCGGCGCCGCCGGCAGTGCCTCGGCCGCGGTCACGATTTCCAGCGGCCCCACGGCCTCCGCCCCGCGGTAGCGCTGCAAGTACGCCTGACCCTGGAGCGCGTCGGCGATCACCCACAGGTTCGTTGCCTCCGCCGGGGCGCGGTTGGCGATGGCGGCGAACGTCGGCACCGCGACGAGGGCACAGCCGGTGGCGTAGCTCAGCGCCTTCGCCGCCATGATGCCGACGCGCAGCCCGGTGAAGCTGCCGGGGCCGATACTGACGATAACCCCGGCGAGTGCCGAAGGTTTCACCCCGGCCGCGTCGAGCAGCGCCGCGGCGGTCGGCGTCAGGTCGCGGGCGTGGCGGCGGGCGGCGTCCAGCGCCGCGGCGCCGACCACGACGCCGTCGCGCACCAGCCCGAGCCGGCCGGTCCGGGAGGCGGTGTCGATGACCAGCCAGTGCTCGCCCATTACCGCCCCGCGGGTTACAATCCGTGTTCATTCTCGTTCCCACCCACTCCCGCGGCGAGCCGGCATGGACGCGACCATTCACATCGACGGCGGCGCCCGCGGCAACCCCGGCCCGGCGGCGTACGCCGTCGTGCTGGAGCGACCGGGCCAGCCGGTCGTCGAGGAGAGCGGCACCCTCGGCACCGCCACGAACAACGTCGCCGAGTACACCGCGCTCGTGAGCGCCCTCCACCTCGCCGCCGAGCTCGGGCTCAAGTCGCTCGACATCTACAGCGACAGCGAGCTGCTGGTGAAGCAGATGGCCGGCGAGTACCGCGTGAAGCACCCGGACCTGCAGCCGCTCCACAAGGAGGCGAGCGAGCTGCGGAAGGGGTTCGCGCAGGTGCGGATCACGCACGTCCGGCGCGAGCAGAACAAGCGCGCCGACGCGCTCTACAACGAGGCCCTCGACGGGAAGAAGAAGGGCGCCCCGGCCGCCACCCCCGCGGCCCCGAAGGCCCCGGCGAAGCCGGTGGCCGACGACCGCGTGCGGGCCGACGCGCTGGAGGTGCTGCGCTCGGCGGCGCGGGCGTGGGCCGACGGCGCGACGGTGCCGGCGGAGGCGGTGTGGGAGCAGCTGTGGTCGGTGCTCGAAGACGGCGGCGTGCTGCGGAAGAAGTGAGGCGCGAAGCACCCACCCGCCGCGGCGGGTGGGCTTCGCCCGGTCAGCCCACCAGCACCCGCGGCTTGCGCTCCGGGGGGAAGTCGGCGGCTTGGATCAGCTCGTACACCATCCACGGCACGTTCCCGTGCCCGAACAGCACGAAGTGGAGGTTCGCCGTCAGCGGGTTCTCCGCCGACCACCCGAAGTGCAGCTCGGGGACGACGCCGCACTTCGCCGCGTCCAGCGCCGCCGCCGCGATCACGTGCGGGATCGACGCGCACCGGCTCACGTGCGCGATCACCCGGCCGTTGTCCCGCACCACGCGCAGCAGCGGCTCGTGGTAGAAGTCGCTCGGGTCGGCCAGCTCCGCCTGCAGGAACAGGATCGGCATCCCGCCCGGCAGGCGGTGGAAGCGGCGGATCTCGGCCTCCTTCCCGGCCACGTCGCCGCCCATGTCCATCGACCGCACCGGCACGATCACCGGGAAGTCCTGCGCCACCACGTCCTGCCACAGCCGGCGGGATTCGTCGTCGGCGAACTCGAACCCGCGGAACCGCAGCTCGGTCGTGCGGAAGAACCGCGTCACCACCGACACCAGCAGCGTCAGCCCCACGAACCACAGCGCCATCTTTAGCCCGCCCGGCTGCTGCCACACCACCACCGCGAGGCTGCCGGCGAACGCCGCGAACCCGGTCAGGAACACCGGCGACGCGCGGAACAGCACGAACCGCCCGGCCCGCTTCTTCCACACGTCGACGACGGCGGCGACGCTCGCGGCGGTAAACACGCTCAGCACGCCGGTGAGGTACGCGCCGCGCTGCGCCTCCGGGTCGGCGTCGTAGGCGAAGGTGACGCCGACCTTCACCAGCCCGAACAGCACGGCGAGGACGCCCCACCGCTGCGACCACTTCCAGTCCATGCCGAGGCGGTACAGGTACGGCGGGATGAGGTGCCGCATGCCGACCATCACCACGATGCCGGCGAGCGTCAGCACGGCGACGGCGGCCAGGTCGTAGGCGGCGCCGAGCCACGGGCCGGCGAACGGGATCACGGCCGTGGGGTCGATGCCGGCGGCGAGCGGCTGGCCGTGAGCCAGGTACGCCAGCGCCCGGTTCGCGGCGCGGCCGTCGGTGACCAGCGCGTCGGCGGGGACGAGCACGGTCGTGACGAGTGTGGACGCGAGAAGAAGAATCGACATCACGACCGCGGCGACGGCCAGCAGGACGCGCGTGTTGCGGATTCGGCCGCGCGGGTTCTCGGTCGTGTCGGAGCCGCTGCCGCGGACCAGCGGCATCGACGTGAGCGCCAGCTCGTAGCCGCTGAGGCCGAGCGCCAGCCGCGGGAACAGCGCCGCCGACGCCAGCACCAGCGGCAGCCACCCGACGGCGGGGCCGGGCGCGTCGCCGGGCTTCCACGCGCCGCCTTCCACGGCCGCCCACCACGCTTCGACCAGCTGCGGGTGATTCGCCAGGTACGCGACGCCGTAGCCGACCACGACGCCGGTCACGGTCAGGTACGCGACGACGCCGGCGACCGCCATGCGGACGAGGCCGCGGGTGACGCCGCGGCGGAAGGCACGCGCCGCAATGAAGCCGAGGACGAGGATCAGCAGCGTAATGACGACGCGCGGGTTCTTCAGCCCCCGGGCGTGTTCGCTCACCTGGTCCGGCAGCGCTCCCGCGAGCGCCCCACAGGCTTCCCCCACGACGCGCACGCCGGTCTGCCACTGCGGGACGGGGTTGTGCAACAGGTGCTCGGCGGCGTCGGCCGCGGAGAACGTGCGGGTGAAGATCAGGTCCGTGGCCGCGAAGCCGAGGACGATCAGCACCAGCAACTTGCCGTGCCAGCCGGGCACGAGCCGTTCCAGCAGGCCGACGGAGCCGGAGCCGTGCGGCGACCGGCCGGCGAGGTAGCAGTACAGCGGGAGGGCGCCGCACAGCGTCACGATCACGACGCCGAGCGTGGCGACGGGGGCGAGGCGGCCGGCCGCGGCGAACGCGACCGACGGCTGGTACGCGAGGCTGGAGAGGTAGTCGAGGGCGACGACGCAGAGCACCCAGGGCCAGGCGGTGCGGAAGCGGCCGCGGCGGAGCGGCGCCGGGGCCGCGTCGGTACTTGGGGGTTCCGGCTCGGCGGCCGGCGTCTCCGGGGCGGGCATGGCGGGGAACCTCGGGGCGGGCCGGTGTTGGCCCGTCCGTGATTGTATCCCGTCACGCCGGCTCGATGCTCGCCGGCAGGCCGCGGGCGGCGAACTGCTCGACGTACAGCTCGGCCCGCTCCAGGTGGGTGACGAGCACCACGGCCCGGCCGCGGTGGAACGCCTCCCACATGCGGAACTCGGCCTCGGCGGCGGCGAACCGCGTGAGATCGACGACGGCCCGGACCACGGCCATGAGGCCGCGGTGGGCGGGGCGGTGGAGGCACACCTTGTAGCGGGGGAACGACATGGCTGCCCTCGGGGTGGGAGCCGCGACGAACCGGGCGGCCGGGCGCACGTGGGAGAATGCCCGGCCGACGAAAGCACGGTAATCCTGTCGCCGCGCCGGTCGCGCGGGCGCCGGGTTACGCCCGGCGCCAACTTTCACCCGCCGCCACACTTCCGCCGTCGGCCGAATTCGGGGGCTATTTTCCGCCGCCCGCTGAGGTGCCGTTCCGGGGGTTTACAGCGCGTAAACCCCCGTCATTTCCATTTCGATTTCCGCCCCCGCGGCCGCCCGCCCGCCCCGCTCCCTGTCCTACATCTCAGGTGTCGCGGTCGCCGCCCCGCTTCCAGGCGGGCGGGCCGACCGCCCCGGGCCGCGAGCCCGGCACACCGGCACCGACCTACCCCGTCGTCGGCCGACTTCCGCGACACACGACCCGCCGCACCCGACGGCCGGCCCCCCGCCGGCCCCGTCCGGGGTGCGCGCCGAGGGCCGGGCTCCGCCATGAGCAACACCACGACGCTGAAGCTGGAGGGCCTCGAAGCCCGCGAGTGCCCGGCGATCGTTTTCCAGATCGACTACTCGTTCGACACCAACGGCTTCTTCAACGACCCGGGCCGCCGGGCCGTCCTCCAGTCGGCCGCCGACTCCATCGGCGCGCACCTCGACGCCTACCTCCCGGCCCTCGTCCCCGGCGGCGGCAACACCTGGGCCGCCCGGTTCTTCAACCCCGCGACCGGCGGCGAGGTGCAGGTCCCGAACCTGTCCGTCGGCGCGAACACGATCGTCATCTACGCCGGCGGCCGCAACCTGGAAGGGGCCGAGGCCGGCGAGGGCGGCTACGGCGGCTACTCGGCCGGCGGCTCGCAGGCGTGGTTCGACAGCATCCGCGGCCGCGCCGGCTTCGGCCTCTGGGGCGGGGCGCTGTCCTTCGACACGGTCGGCACCAACTGGTACTTCGGGAGCGGCATCAGCGGCATCGGCGCCAACCAGCTGGACTTCTACAGCACGGCCGTCCACGAGCTCACGCACGCCCTCGGCATCGGCACCAGCCCGCAGTGGAACAGCCTCACCGCCACCGGCGCGTTCGTCGGCCCCACGGCGATGGCCGTCCTCGGCGGCCCGGTGCCGCTGAGCGCCGACGGCGACCACTGGGCCGAGGGGGTCACCGTCCGCGGCGACGTCGTCTCGATGGACCCCTACGCCAGCCTCGGCCGGCGGGTGGAACTGTCCGCGCTCGACTACGCCGGCCTCAAGGACCTCGGCTGGACGGTCTCCGACGTGGCCGGGGTGCCGGGCGCGGCGTCGTCGTTCACCCCGCCCGTGTCCGTGGGCCGCGGCGGCACCCCGGTCGTGCTGACCGGCGCGACCGACGGCACGGCCCAGATTTACACGCTCAACTCGGACGACACGCTGGTCGCCGCCGGGGCCCCGTCCACGCCGTTCGGCGGGTGGACGGGCGTCATCCGCTCGGTGGTCGGCGACTTCAACGGCGACGGCACGAAGGACTACGCCTTCGCCACCGGCGCGGGCACGGCCGGCACCGTCCGCGTGTACGACGGCAAGACCGGGGCCGACCTGGTGGGCCGCACGACGGTCCTCGACGGCTTCGCCGGCGGGCTGTTCCTGGCGGCCGGCGACGTGGACCGCGACGGCCGCGACGAGCTCGCGTTGTCGGCCGACGCCGGCGGCGGCACCCGCGTCGTGCTGTTCCGCGTCGACGGCGGCCGGCTGACGGTGGCGGCCGACTTCCTGGCGTTCGGCGACGCCGACTTCCGCGGCGGCAGTCGGGTGGCGATGGCCGACATCAACCGCGACGGGGCCGACGACCTGGTGGTCGGGGCCGGCCTCGGCGGCGGCCCGCGGGTGGCGGTGTACGACGGCGCGGCGCTGGCCGCGGGCAAGGCCGACCGCCTGGTGCCCGACTTCTTCGCGCTGGACTCGTCGCTCCGCAGCGGCGTGTACGTGGCGGCCGCGGACGTGGACGGCGACGGCAGCGCCGACGTGATCTACAGCACCGGCAACACCGGCGGCCCGCGGGTCCGCATCGTCAGCGGGGCGGTGCTGGTGGCGAACCCCGGGGCCGACATGGCGGCGCTGCCGGCGCTGGCCGACTTCTTCACCTGGGACCAGACCGACCGCGCCGGCATCCGCGTGGCCGCGAAGGACGTGGACGGCGACGGCCGGGCCGAGCTGATCGTTGGCAGCGGCAACAAGGACAGCGCGATGGTGCGGGTGATCCCGTTCACCGAGATGAACACGCCGACGACGAAGCTGACGAACCCGTTCGGCAACCCGGCCACGATCGACGGCGTGTACGTGGGGTGAACACTACCGCCGGGCCGCCAGCGCGAAGAACATCGTCTGCTCCGCCCCGCCGGGCTTGCGGGTGTACATCACGCCGAGCCACACCCCGGGGCTCACCTCGCGGATCTCGTCGCGCACGTCCGGGAACAGCCGCGACGCGCCGGCGTAGTCCAGGATCACCGACGGCCGCCCGTCCAGCCAGCTCTCGCCGACGTACACCCGGGCGTGGACCGCGCGCAGCCCCAGCACGCGGTTCACCATCATCCCGTCGTCGGTGAACACTTTCCCCTGCCAGAGCACGCGCACCACCCGCGACACGGGCACCGTCGTCCGGCTGCCGGGGTTGCGGATCGCGCGGCCGTTCGTGACGCCGCTCGGCGTCTGGCCCGTGTCCACGCTCCGGTACAGCGCTTCGAGCTGCGCGCGGTCCATGCGGACGAGCTGGTCGAGCGTGTACGTCGGGCAGCAGGCCGGCGGCTGGGTGGCGGTAACGAGCCCGGCGGCGACGACGGCGGCGAACATGGCTACTCCAGCGGCGGGAGGATGTCGGGTTCGATCTGGTAGCCGTCGGCCAGCGCGTTGGTCGTGTTAAACGTCCCGACCACGGCCAGCGCCTCGCCCAGCGTTTCGAGGTCCACGCCGAGCTTGCGCAGCGCCGCGGTGTGGGAGTTGACGCAGTACGCGCAGCCGTTCGTGGCCGACACCGCGAGCGCGATCAGTTCGCGCTCGCGCGGCGTCAGCCGGCCGCCCTCGGGGTGCATGACCGCCTTGAGGCGCGACCAGACGAGTTCGAGGTGCGCCGGGTTCGTGGCCAGGACGCGCCACAGGTTGGGGACGCGGTCGACCCCCTTGGTGCGGCGGATGTCGGCGTAGACCTCGGCGACGAGCCCGGTCGCGGACTCCTCCGCGACCGGCGGGACCGTGGCGACGCGCGTCATGTTTGACTCCCGACTTCGCTACGGGATCGACGTGAGGGCCACCTCGAACACCAGGTCCGAGTTGGCCGGGATGCCGGGCCGGGCCGTGCTGCCGTACCCCAGCGCCGCCGGGATGACGATCCGCCGCGTGCCGCCGACCTGCATCCCGGCCAGGCCGCTGACGAACCCGGCGATGTAGTTCGACGTGCTCAGGTTCCGCCCGGTCAGGGTGCCGCTGTCGAAGACGGTGCCGTTCGTCAGGTAGCCGGTGTACGTGGCGGTGAAGTTCGAGCCGTTCGCCGTCAGGGTGGCGCCGCTGCCGGTGGTCACGTCCCACACCTTCACGCCGTCGGGCAGCGTGCGGAAGTTCGGGTCCGTGAGCGAGAACGGCAGCGTGCTGGTCGGCGTGGACAGGTCGGGGCCGAACACGGTCCCGCCGCCCGGCGGGGGCGACGGCGGCGACGGCGGCGAGATCGGCGTGCCGCCGAACCCGCGGGCGTAAAGGTCCGCGTACACCCCGTTCAGGATGGCCTGAGCTTCCGCGCCGGCGACCTGCATCAGGAATTCCTGCACGGCCGGAGTGTTCGCGGCGGGGTTGAGCGCCAGCGACTGCTGGAGGCTGGTGCGGTAGGTGAACAGCGTGCCGGCGTCGGTGCGGCTCTGGAGGCCGGTCTGCGGCAGCTGCGTGGCGAGAATGCTGATCGTGTTCGCCGTGCGGCCGCGCTCCAGCGTGGTGCCGAGGTGGAACAGGTCTTCGGTGTTCGTGACGGTGCGGGTGTACGCGGCGACGACGTCGGCCTCGAGCGAGGCCGGGACGAGGCGGGATTCCAGCCCGTCGACGGCGGGGCGGAACAGGCGCGGGTCCATGCGGCGTCCTGCGGTTGGTGCGGCGGCCGTCTGCGGGACGGCGCGTAACGGGTGTATCGGCTGTGCGGCGGGAGCGACTTGAGGGGGGAAGGGGGTGGCCCGCGCCGCCGCCGTGTGGTATCCCGAAGGTCTCACCCCGGAGCCCCTCCCGTGAAACTCCCCCTCGCCGCGCTCGCCGCCCTTCTTGCGGTGCCCGTCGCCGTCGCACAGCCGCCGGCCGACCTGATCGTCCACCGCGGCAAGGTGCTGACCGTGGACGCCAAGTTCGCCGTCGCCGAAGCCGTCGCGGTGGCGAACGGGAAGGTCGTCGCCGTCGGCTCGGACGCCGACGTGCTGAAGCACAAGGGGCCGGCCACGCGCGTCATCGACGCCGCGGGCCGGACGGTGTTGCCAGGGCTGTACGACAGCCACACCCACCCCACCGGCGCTGCCGCCAGCGAGGCCGGCGAGCCGCTGCCGCTGCTGAAGTCCATCCCCGAGGTTCAGGCGTTCATCCGCGCCAAGGCGAAGGCCACGCCGGCCGGGAAGTGGATCGTCATCCGCTACGCCTTCCCCACGCGCCTCGCGGAGGCGCGCTTCCCCACCCGCGCCGAGCTCGACGCCGCCGCGCCGGACCACCCCGTGCTGTACCACGCCGGCCCCGCGGGCGTCGCCAACACGGCGGCGCTGAAGGTGTCCGGCGTCACGAAGGACACGCCGCACCCGCGCGCCGGGCAGGTCGTGAAAGACCCCGTCACCGGCGAGCCGACCGGGATGCTCCGCAACGCCTACGGCGTGCTCAAGGGCGTCCCCGGCGGCGGCGAGAGCCTGACCGCGGTGCAGAAGAAGGCGGCGCTGTTGAAGCTGTTCGCCCGGTACAACCAGCTCGGCCTCACCAGCATCGCCGACCGCAACGCCGGCCGCGGCGACCTCGACGCCTACCTCGCCCTCCAGCGCGACAACGCCCTGACACTCCGCGTCAACGTGGCCCGCGGCTTCAACCCCATCGGCACCCGCGACGAACTCGCCCGCCGGTTCGACGAGCTGCCCGGCGCCGACGGCCGCGGCGGCCCCACCGGCGCCGGCGACGAGTGGGTCCGCGTCGGCCCCATCAAGGTGTTCCTCGACGGCGGCATGCTCAACGGCTCGGCGTACATGCGCGAGCCGTGGCCGAAGGGGCCGACGTACCAGGTGACGGACGACGACTACCGCGGCCTCCTGTTCATCCCGCCGGAGCAGCTGAAGGTGCTGGCCGAGGAGGCCGCCCGCCGCAAGTGGCAGATGACGGCCCACACTGCCGGCGAGGGTGGCATGGACGTGCTCCTCGACGCCTACGAGTTCGCCGACCGCATGACGCCGATCAAGGACCTGCGCTTCTGCATCACGCACGCCAACTTCCCGTCGCAGAACAACCTCGAGCGCTGCAAGCGGCTCGGCGTCTGCGCCGACGTCCAGCCGGCGTGGCTGTGGAAGGACGGGCACACGCTGCTGAACGTGCTCGGCCCGGCGCGGATGCGGTGGTTCCAGCCCTACAAGAGCTGGCTCGACTACACGACGGTCGGCGGCGGCAGCGACCACATGCTCCGCTTCGACCCGCTGGACGCGACGAACCCGTGGCACCCGTGGCTCGGCATCTGGGTGGCGCTGACGCGCAACCTCGAGCGCGGCGGCGTGCTCGAACCGACCGAGGCGCTGACCCGTGAGCAGGCGCTGCGGCTGTACACCATCAACAACGCGTACCTGCACCACGAGGAGCGCCTGAAGGGCTCGCTGGAGGTGGGGAAGCTCGCCGACCTGATCGTGATCGACCGCGACTACCTGACGTGCCCGGTGGACGCCGTGAAGGACACGCGCGTGCTGCTGACCGTGGTCGGCGGCCGCGTGGTGTGGGAGGCGAAGTGACGGCGGTCAGCGCGGGGCGGCCGCGCGGGTCCGGGGGACGGCCAGCCGGGCGAGGTGGTCGGCCAGGGCCGAGTCCGGGTCGCCGAGCGCGTCGCGGAGCCGCGGCAGCAGCGGGCCGGGGCGGTCGGTGCCGCGCAGCTGCTGCAGGTACTCCGCCAGCGCCGCCTTCCCCGGGGCCGGGCCGCGCAGCATCAGGTGGACCCACGCCCACGCCTCGCGGTACTCCGGCTTCTCCATCTGCCGCACCTGGTCGAGCCGTTCGAGGCGGCCGAGGTCCGGCTGGAACGGCCCGCGGCGGAGCATCTCCAGGTGCTGCGGGTTCACCCCGCGCTGCCCCGGCGGCAGCTCGAAGTAGCCGGCCAGGCCCTCGTCCAGCCACAGCGGCACGTCCTTCAGCACGCCGTGCAGCAGGGCGTGCGTGAGTTCGTGCCGCAGGTCGGTGCGGAGGTGGTCGCCGGTCCAGGTGAAGACCTTCAGGTCGTCGGCCCCGCCGCCGACGCGCGGCTCGGCGATGAAGTACGCCCGCCGCGTCGGCAGGTGCCGGTACCGGGAGCGCATGTACCGCTCGTACCGGTCCTGGGTGTCGAACAGGAACACCTGCACGATGCCGGTGTACGGCGGCAGGCCGAGCTCGCCGCACACCTCGTCCGGCAGCGCCTCGAGTTCCGCGAACAGCGGGTCGGCGCGGTCGACCGTGAAGTCGTGGTAGAAGACGTACGGGCCGCGGCGGGTGCTCTCCTTGCCGGGCGGCGTCGCCGGCGGCGGGCCGGGCTCGGTGCCGCGGGCGGGCACCACGTCGGACTTGGTCTCGGCGACCGGTTCGGCGGGCTGGGGGCGCGGCAGGAGCGTCTCGCAGCCGGCGACCGCGAGGAGGGCGCCGGCCCAGCCGAGGAGGCGGGCGGCGGCTCGGCGGCGGACCGGGGAACACGGCATGTCGGCTTGCCCCGCGGCGGCGGACCGACCCCGGCCCCGCGGCTTCCGTGGAAGCGCGGGCACCCGGAGGGGCGGGGACAATACCCGACCCCCGGCGGTCGCCGCCAGACCAGTTGACGCGGATTAGTTCGGTCGTGCGGCGGGCACGGCTTCAGGGGAAGGGGAAAGGAAGCCGGGTTGAATCGATACCTGTGCGACGAGGCGAGACCACCCGTCGCGGCGGGCGGGTGGTCACTTCAAGACGCGCCCCGACTTGCGGTTCTTGGCCACCTTCGCGTCGGTCGCCCGGCTTACCGCGGCCCACCAGTTTCGCCAGTCCCCGCCGAGCGCCGGGCCGGCGGCGAGGTACGCGCGCAGGAACCGCAGCCGGTCCGCGAACCGCACCCGCGGCTCGGCGAGAAAACTGGCGTTCAGCCGCGCCAGTTCCTTCGCCCGCTGCGCCGCCGACACCGCCCGCCCGACGCGCACGCCGACCAGGTCGACGAACGCCGGCTCGGTGCCGTCCGCCAGCAGCAGGTTCGCCGCCTTCAGGTCGCGGTGCGAGACGTGCCGGTCGTGCATCAGGCGGAGGGTTCGCGCCAGGCGGGGCACCAGGTCGCCGAGCGGGGCGCCGGCCGCGACCGCTTCGGCGAGGCCGACCGCCCCCGGGACTTCGTCCACGAGCAGGAAGCCCTCGGCGGGCAAGCCGAGCCGGCGGCGGTGGAGCACGGCGAGCGGCCGCGGCGTGGGCAGCCAGCGGTCGCGCAGGGCGTGGCCGGCGACCCACGACCGCAGCACGGCCGACGGGCGGACCAGGTTCTTCAGCGGCTCCCACCAGCGGCGGACGTTCACGCGCTTGAGCACGACGCGGCGGCCGCCGGGCAGCGCGAACGCGGTGACCGTCGAAGTCCGCGAGTCTTTCAGCGTGCGGCCGGCGTTCGCCAGGTCGTCGAGCGTCGTGAGCACGTCCGCCGGCAGGTCGCGCACGGCGAACCCGCCGCGGACCCGCGGGTAGTGCCGCGTGCGGCCGAGGCAGTCGCGCACCCGCGCCGCCCAGAAGCGGAGGTTCGACGCCGCGGTCGCCGCTTCGATCTGCCGGCACGCCGTGCGTTCGATCGGCGTGCGGCGCGCGGCCCGGTACGCGGCCCAGAAGCGGCACCGGTCGGTGCGGCCGGCGCGGAGCTGGAACCAGCGGTTGAACAGCACCAGGTTCGCCCGCGCCTCCGGCCACGTCAGCGGCGCCGAGACGCGGACGGCGTGCAGGTCCAGCAGGTCGAACCGGTCGCCCTCGACGAGCAGGTTGCCCGGGTGCGGGTCGGGGTGCGTCACGCCGGCGTCGTGGAGCTGCGCCAGGAAGCGGCCGAGCGCCACGGCCACCCGGCGGCGCTCGGCGGGCGGCCTCGTCGGCAGCGCTTCCAACAGCTCGGTGAAGGGTACGGCCGAGTCGCGGGCGCGGGTGACGAGGAGGCTCTCGCCGGGCCACGCCGAGTCGGGCCCGCCCCACGCCAGCGGCTCGACGGTGGGCACACCCCGGGCCGCGAGCAGCAGCGCGTTCTCGAACTCCAGGCGGGCCTTCGGCGGCCGCACGACTTCGCGCAGCCACGCCCGCAGGCCGCGCGGGCGGAGGTGCTTCACGTACACGGCGCCGCCCGGGAGCGCGACGCGATAAATGGTGCGGTACGGGTTCGACTTCACGACGACGGCCGACCCGTCGGCGACCCACGCGGGGAGGTCCGGGGCGCCGCCGAGGTCGGCGCCGGGGGCGAGGCGCCACTTCCTTCCCGCGGCGCGGACCACGGCCGCGGCGGGGATGTCCCACCGGACGGCGCCGACGCGGCGGAGGAAGTGGCTGAACATGGTCAGGCCGCCCGGGCCGGTGCGAGTCGCGCCAGCGCCGCGTTCCAGAGCGCACCCGCCGCCGGCACGCTGTAGTGGTCTTCGACCTGCCGCCGGCCCGCGGCGCCGAGCCGCGCCCGCAGCGCGGCATCCTCGGCGAGCCGGCGCACGGCGGTCACCCACTCGTCGGTCGTCGTCGCGGTGAAGCCGGTGGCGGCGGTTACGAAGGCGGCCTGCACGCCGACGGGGTTGGCGACGACGGGCAGCCCCGCGGCCTGGTACTGCAGCACCTTCAGCCCGCACTTGCCGCGGCTCCACGGGTCGTCCGGCACCCAGCCGATGCCCACGTCCGCGGCCGCCAGCTCGGCCGGCTCCGTCGCCTCGTTCCACACGCACTCATCGACGGGCAAATCGGGCACGGCGAGGAACCGGTCGCACACGAGCTTCAGCCGGGCGCCGGGGACGGCGCGGCCGATCGCCGAGAGCGTGGGCGTGAACCGCTCCAGCCCGCGGAGCGTGCTCGACGAGCCGACCCACACCAGCCGCAGGCCCGCGTTCGGCGGCGCCGGCGGCGGGTACTTCGCCACGTCCACGACGGTCGGCACCACGACCACGCGGTCGGCCGGCGCCCACCGGCGTGCCGCGTCGGCGAGATACGGATTCCCCGCGACCACGAGGTCTGCCGCGGCGCAGACGGCGGCGAAGCGGCGGAGCCGGCGCGGGTCGTCGAACCCCTTCGCGGAATACGAGTCGCGCAGCCACACGGCGTCGTCGAAGTCGAAGATGAGGCGCTTCACGCGCCGCCGGAGCAGCGCCAGCGCCACCCGCGGCAGCAGCTTCCGTTGCAGGATCACGGCGTCGGCGTCGCCGAGGTCGCGGCCGAGGGCGAGGCGGCCGGGCCAGCCGCGGGGAAGGGTGCGGTAGTGGAGTGCGTGGCCGGCGGCGGCGAGCGGCGGGCGCAGGGCCGCGAGCCGGTACCGGCAGCAGACGTGGTGCTCGTCCTCGACCAGCGCGACCAGTTGCACCGCGACCCTCCCTGGTCTGCGGAATGACCAATGACGAATGACCCACCAATGACCAAGGAAATCAGCCCGTGTCTTCTTTGGTCATTGGTGGGTCATTGGTCATTTGCGGCGCCGCGACGCCGACATTGCCCGGTCGATCTCGCGCTTCGCGTCGGCCGTCTTCAGCGACTCGCGCTTGTCGTGGCTCTGCTTCCCCTTGCCGACGCCCAGCTCCAGCTTGGCCCGGCCGTCCTTGAAGTACAGCCGCAGCGGGACGAGCGTGAACCCCTTCATGTCCGCCTTCTCGGCGAACTTGGCGATCTCGCGGCGGTGCAGCAGCAGCTTCCGCGGCCGCTTCGGCTTGTGGTTCTGGCGGTTGCCGTACAGGTACTCCGGGATCTCGGCGCCGATCAGCCACACCTCGCGGCCGTCGATGCGGGCGTAGGCCTCGTCGATGGTGGCGTGGCCGTCGCGGAGGCTCTTCACCTCGGTGCCGACGAGCACGAGGCCGCACTCGATCGTGTCCGTCACGGCGTAGTCGTGCGTGGCGCGGCGGTTGCGGCAGACGGTCGTCTGGCCTTCGGGGTCCTTCGACTTCGCCATGTGCCGTATCTTACGGACTGGATTCCCGGGCCGATAGGGCAACCGCCGTGCCCCGCTTCGTGGTGCTGTCGCACGACTGGCCGGAGCCGCACTTCGACCTGCTGCTCGAAGCGGGGCCGGTGCTGCGGGCGTGGCGGCTGCGCGGCGAGCCGGGCGCGGCGGCGGTGCCGGCCGAGCCGAACGCCGACCACCGGCTGATGTACCTCGACTACGAAGGCCCGGTGTCCGGCGGCCGCGGCACGGTGACGCGCTGGGACGCGGGCACGTTCGACTGGGTCGGTGACGGGCCGCGGGTTGTGGTGCATCTGCACGGCGGGCGGCTCACGGGACGGTGCGTGATCGGCGGCGGGCTCGCCGGAATGACGAATGACGAGTGACGCGGGGCGTAAGATGCTCCCGCCATGCCGTCCCCCTTCCGCTCACTGCGGCACCCCAACTACCGCCGCTACTTCCTCGGGCAGATCGTCTCGTTCACCGGGTCGTGGATGCAGAGCGCCGCGCTCATGTGGCTCCTCTACGACCGCACCGGCGACGTGCGCTGGCCGTCGTACCTGCTCGTGGCGCAGGTCGGCCCGACGCTGCTCCTCGGCACCTGGGCCGGGCACCTCGCCGACCGCTGGCCGAAGCGCGACCTCATCGCCCGCACGCAGGCCGCGTTCCTGGTGAACGCGGTCGTGCTCGCGGTGCTCGTCGCCGGCGGGTGGGCGGCGCCGCTGCTGGTGCTGGCGCTGCAACTGCTCAACGGCGTCGTCCAGGCGGTCGACCTGCCGACGCGGCTGGCGTTCGTGCCGGACCTGGTGCCGCGCGAAGACCTCATCAACGCCGTCGGCCTGAACGCCATGCTGTTCAACTCCGGCCGGGCGGTCGGCCCCGCCGCCACGGGGCTGCTGTTCCTCCTCGCCGCGGAGGTGGCGCCGCACGCCGGCCGGCTGAGCGCCGTGGAACTCGGCGCCGTCGGCTGCTTCTCGCTGAACGCGGTCAGCTTCCTCGCGGTGCTGCTGGCGCTGCGGCGGATCGAGGTGCCCGGCCTGCCGGCGGGCCACGTGCGGCCGCCGCCGGGGTCGATGTGGGACGGCGTCCGCTACCTGGCCGGGCGGCGGCGGCTCGGCGGGCTGGTGGTGCTGACCTTCGTGCTGTGCGCGTTCGCGTGGCCGGTGCTCACGCTCTTCCCCGCCTACACCCGCACCCAACTCGGCCTCGCGGAGGAGTCGTACAGCTTCCTGGTGAGCGCGCTCGGCGGCGGGGCGCTGCTGGGGGCGCTGGCGTGCGCCGCCTACGGCACCCCGGCGCGGCGCGGGGCGTTCCTGGTGTGCGGCGCCGCCGCGGCCGCGGCGGGGCTCGCCGGGCTGGCGGCCACGACGACCGGGGCGGCGGCCGTCGGCTGGGCCGGGTGCGTCGGCGGCGGGCTGATCCTGTTCCTCTCGACGGGCCAGTCGGCGGTGCAGCTGGCCGTGCCGGACGACGTGCGCGGCCGGGTGATGGCCGTGTGGGCGATGACGCTCAGCGCCAGCGCCCCGGCCGGCCACCTGGTCGCCGGCCAGCTGGCCGACGCGGTGGGCGTGGCGGCGGTGTTCGACGGCATGGCGCTCGGGTGCGGCGCGGTCGCGGTGGCGCTGGCGGCGCTGCTCGCCGTCTCGCCCCCGAACAACCCGTGACGCCCGCGCTTCCTGCTGGCGGACACGCCCCGCGGCGGGGTATCATTTCCCCACCATGAAACACCTCCTCCCCCTCGCCGTTCTCGCCGCCGTCGCCGCCGCGCCCGCACCGGCCGCCGACCTCACCCCGCTGTTCAACGGCCGCGACCTCACCGGCTGGCACGGGTGGGACGTCCACAAGAAGGGCGCAGACCCCGCCTCGTTCGACAAGCTGAGCGCCGCCGAGAAGGAACAGGCGATCGCCGACTGGACCGCGGACGCGAAGAAGCACTGGTCCGTAGACAACGGCGAGCTCGTGAACGACGGCGCCGGCGCGTACCTCGCCACCGACAAGGAGTACGGCGACGTCGAGCTCGTGCTCGACTACAAGACCGTGCCGAAGGCCGACAGCGGCGTCTACCTCCGCTCCACGCCGCAGGTGCAGATCTGGGACTGGAACCAGGTGTTCGACCCGAAGAACCCCACGCGGCGGCCGCACCTCGGCTCCGGCGGCCTGTTCAACAACACGCCCGACACCCCCGGCCGCGACCCGCTCGTCCGCGCCGACCGGCCGTTCGGCGAGTGGAACCGCTTCCGCGTCGTGCAGGTCGGCGAGCGCACGTCGGTGTGGCTGAACGACAAGCTGGTGGTCGATCACGCCCGCATGGAGAACTACTGGAAGCGCGCCGACCCGCTCCGCCGGCGCGGCAAGATTCTGCTGCAAACCCACGGCGGCGAGATCCGCTGGAAGAACCTCGCCGTCCGCGAGATCGGCGCCACCGAGGCCAACGCGATCCTGGCGAAGCACGGCGCGGCCGGGTTCGAGGCGGTGTTCAACGGCACCGACTTCGCCGGTTGGCAGGGGCCGACCGAGAACTACGAGGTGATCGACCGGGCGATCGTGTGCCGGCCGAAGAAGGGCGGCAACATCTACACCGCCGCCGAGTTCGGCGACTTCGCCGCCCGGCTGGAGTACAGGGTGCCGCCGCGCGGCAACAACGGCCTGGCGATCCGCTACCCCGGCGCCGGCAAGCACGCCGCGACCGAGGCGATGTGCGAGCTGCAAATCCTCGACGACGATCACAAGGACTACGCCAAGCTCGACCCGCGGCAGTTCAACGGCTCCGCGTACGGGATGGTGGCGGCGCACCGCGGCTACGGCCGCCCGGCGGGCGAGTGGAACTTCGTCGAGGTGACGGCCGTGGGGCACCGGCTGCGCGTCGAGCTGAACGGCACCCGCATCCTCGACGCCGACCTGAGCACGGTGACGGCGTTCAAGGACAACCAGCCGCACCCCGGGAAGGACCGGCTGACCGGCCACTTCGGCTTCTGCGGCCACAACGACCCGGTGGCCTTCCGCGACATCCGCATCAAGCGGCTGGAGAAGCAGTAGAAGAAAACGGATTAACCACAGAGTCACAGAGAGCACAGAGATAGGACAGAAAGCCGAGACGTAGCAAAGTTAGCAAACAAAGTCTTGTCTCGGCATTGGTTTTCTCTCTGTGCCCTCTGTGACTCTGTGGTTAATCCTCTTCTTGGGGAGCCCTCGCATGATCTGGGACGTTCACGCCCACCTGCACGGCGTGGAGGGCCGCACGCCCGAGGAGCGGATGGCGAACATCGTCCGCTTCATGGACCGCATGGGCGTCGAGCGCGTCTGCATCTCGATGGGCTTCCCGCACGTCATGGACCCGACGCCGGAGCAGCTGAAGGCCCAGAACGACTACGCCATGCGGGCCATCGCCCACCACCACGACCGGGCGTTCGGGTTCGTGTATTGCAGCGGCAAGCACCCGACCGAGAGCGTCCGCGAGATCGAGCGGTGCGTCAGGAACGGCCCCATGGTGGGCGTGAAGCTGTGGGTCGCACAGCTGGCCCGCGACCGCCGGCTCGACGCCATCATCACCGCCGCCACCGAGCTGAAGGCGCCGATCCTGCAACACACGTGGTTCAAGGCCACCGGCAACCACCCGGGCGAATCCACGCCGAGCGACCTGGTCGAGCTCGCCCGCCGGCACCCGACCGCGAAGCTGATCTGCGGCCACTCGGGCGGCGACTGGGAGCGCGGCTTCGCGGCGATCCGCGGCACGCCGTCGCTCGTCGCCGAGGTCGGCGGGTTCGACCCGTCGGCGGGGTGCGTCGAGATGGGCGTGCGCGACCTGGGGGCCGACCGCATCCTGTACGGCAGCGACGTCGGCGGCCGCAGCTTCGGCGGGCAGCTGGCGAAGGTGCAGGCCGCCGACATCCCGGCCGACGCGAAGCGGAAGATTCTCGGCGAGAACCTCCGCGCCCTGCTCCGCCCGATCCTCGCCGACAAGGGGATGAAGCCGTGATCGTGGACACCAACCTCGCGGTCGGCCCGTACCCGTTCCGCCACCTGCCGCTCGCCGAGCCGGCCGCGATGGCGAAGTTCTTGAAAGAGAAGGGCGTCACCCGCGCCTGGACGGGCAGCACCGACGCGCTCCTGCACCGCGACGTGCGCGGCGTCAACGACCGCCTCGCGGCGACGTGCCAGGCCCACGGCGGCGGCATCCTGGTGCCGTTCGGCACGGTGAACCCGAAGCAGCCGGGCTGGGAGGACGACCTGAAGCGCTGCGCCGACGTGCACAAGATGCCCGGCCTGCGGCTCCACCCGGACTACCACAACTACACGCTGGCCGACCCGGCGCTGCCGCCGCTGCTGGAGGCGGCGAGCGCGAAGAAGCTGGTGGTGGTGATCGTCGGCCGGATGGAGGAGGAGCGGGTGCAGCACCCGGTGTTCCACGTCACGCCGGCGGTGTTCGCGCCGCTGCCGGGGCTGCTGGCGGGGTTGCCCGACCTGAAGGTGGTGATGGCGAACTGGCGGCTGGACCCGACGTCGGACGGCTTCGGGGTGTACGCCCGGGTGCCGAACCTGTTCTTCGAGACGGCGATGATCGAGGGGCTCGGCAAGACGGCCCGGCTGGTGGAGCGGGTGGGGGCGGGGCGGGTGCTGTTCGGGTCGCACGCGCCGGTGTTCGTGTGGGAGTCGGCGGCACTGAAGCTGCGCGAGGCGGCGCTGCGCGACGAGGACGCGGCGAAGGTGCGGGCGGCGAACGCCACGGCGCTGGTGCCGTAGCCGTCCGCGGGTCGAGTGGTGACGGCTCGCCGCGGCCGCCGCCGCCGCGTACACCGGGAGGGTTCCCGCCCCGGAGCCCCTCCCCATGCCCGCCCCCTCCCCCGTCGCCGCGTGGCGGTGGTCCGTCGTCTGGCTGCTGTTCCTCGCCACCATGCTGAACTACATGGACCGGCAGGCGCTCAACAACACCCAGCGCCACCTCCTCGCCGAGTTCGAGCCCGACCCCGCCCGCCGCAACGCCGTCTACGCCGACATCCAGTTCGCGTTCGGCGTGTCGTTCGCCTTGTTCCAGATCGTCGCCGGGCTCCTCATCGACCGGTTCAGCCTCCGCTGGCTGTACCTCGGCGCCATCGTCGTGTGGAGCGGCGCCGGGGTGCTCACCGGGATGGTCCCCGCCGGCGCGGTGGGGGCGCTGATCGCCTGCCGGGTGATGCTCGGCGTCGGCGAGGCGTTCAACTGGCCGTGCGCCGTGGCGTGCGTGCGGCGGGTGATCCCGCGCGAGAGCCGCGGCCTGGCCAACGGCATCTTCCACAGCGGCGCCAGCATCGGCGCCGTGGCGACGCCGTTCCTCGTGCTGCTGGCCGTGAACCGGGAGACGGGCGAAGGCTGGCGCGGCCTGTTCGTGGTCGTCGGCGCCGTCGGCGCCGTGTGGGCGGCGCTGTGGATGGCGACGACCCGCGGCGACCGCGCCGCCGTCATCGACCACGTCGAGCCGGCCGACCCCGCGGTCGCCGGGAGCTCGACCCCGGTCACCGCCGCGTTCGGGATGCGGGCGTTCTGGGTGTGCCTGGCGACGGGCGTGTGCGTGAACCTGTGCTGGCACTTCTACAACCAGTGGTTCCCGCGCTACCTCACCGAAGACCTCCGCGTCGCGGCCGAGACCGAGCTGTACATCCTCGCCGGGTTCTACGTCGCCGCCGACCTCGGCAGCATGGTCAGCGGCTGGACGACGCGCCGGCTCGTCCGCGCCGGCCACACCGTCGAGCGCTCGCGGCAGCTGGTGATGACCGGCGTGGCCGCCGTGGTACTGGCCGCGACGCTGCCGGCGGCGCTGCTGCCGGCCGGCGACGCGTTCGGGGCGAAGGTGGCGCTGTTCTTCGTGGTCGCGGCCGGGGCGATGGGCGGGTTCGCCATCTTCTTCTCGCTCGCACAGGACGTGATCCCGCGCCACACGGCCACGATCCTCGGCGTGTGCGGCTGCATGTCGTGGCTGGTCATCAGCGGCGTGACGAAGGCGATCGGCGAGTTCGGCCTCGCCGGCCCTGGGAAGTACGCGACGCTGTTCGTGGCGATCGGCTGCGTGCCGCTGGTGGCCGCCGCCGCGGGGTGGCTGTGGCCGCGGGAATCGCTCCAACAGTAATTTGTGGCATGGACTCAATTCGTGCCTCGACCCCCCAGGGGGGTCGGCGGCACACAATGACGCCGGGCCGAACGTGCCGGGCGGGATTGTCCTCCCTTTCGGCCGTGGGGCAGGGTATAAATGGGGAACCCGCCCCACCGCTTTTCGCGCCCGCAGGACCGATTTCATGCCCGTTCGGGGAGTGTTCGCCGCCCTGGCGCTGGCCGTCGCACTGCTGACGCCACGCCCCGGCGCCGAGGCGCAGCCGGCGAAAGACCTGGACGCCGACTTCCGCACGACCGTCCGGCCGTTCCTGGACGCGCACTGCGGCGGCTGCCACGGCGCCGAGCGGCCCAAAGCCGACCTCAACCTGCAGCGCTTCACGACGCCCGCCAGCATCGCCGCCGAGTTCGGCCAGTGGGAAGAAGTGCTCTCGCAGCTCAAGAGCGGCGAGATGCCGCCGCGCACCGCGAAGGCGCAGCCGACCGCGGCCCAGCGGCAGGCGGTGATCGCGTGGCTGGAGGCGTTCCGCGCCCGCGAGGCCGAGCGGAACGCCGGCGACCCCGGCGTGGTACTGCCGCGCCGGCTCAGCGTCGCCGAGTACGACGCGACCGTCCGCGACCTGACCGGCGTGGACATCCGCCCGGCCCGCGACTTCCCCGTGGACCCCGCCAACGCCGCCGGCTTCGACAACACGGGCGAGTCGCTGACGATGTCGCCGGCGCTGCTGGCCAAGTACCTGCAAGCGGCGAAGTTCGTGGCCGAGCACCTGGTGCTGAACCCGGACGGGTTCACCTTCGCGCCCTACCCGGTGATCGCCGAGACCGACCGCGACAAGTACCACGTCCGCCGCATCGTGGACTTCTACCTGGCGCAGCCGACCGACCTGGCGCCGTACTTCTTCGCCGCGTGGCAGGGGCAACCCGACCCGAAGCTGAGCCCGAAGTACCAGGCCACAGTAACGGCGCTGCTGAGAGAGCCGGCCGAAGTCGGCCCCGTGGCCGCGGTGCAGGCGCTGTTCCGGGCGCTGCCGAAGGACGAGGCCGCCGCCCGTCGGGGCTGTGACGAGCTGCGCGACGTGGTGCTGAAGGTGCGGGGGCGCACGGCGGTGAAGGTGCGGAACCTGAGCGTGCCGGGGATGAACGCCGGGGCGCAGGCGCTCGTGCTGTGGAAAGACCGCGAGATGGCGACCAGCCGCCGCACCTACGGCGGCGGGGCGCTGACGCTGAAGACGGACGACCTGCCTGCCGCCGCGAAGGCGAAGCTGACGCCCCCCGACGACGACGACGCGAAGAAGGCTTTCGAGGCGAGCTTCGCGCGCTTCTGCGACGTGTTCCCGGACGCCTTCTACGTGAAGGAGCGGGCGCGGGTGTTCCTCGGTCCGAACGGCGAGCAGGGGAACGCCGGCCGGCTGCTCAGCGCCGGCTTCCACAACCAGATGGGCTACTTCCGCGACGACCGGCCGCTGTGCGAGCTGATCCTCGACGCGAACGGCAAGCGGCAACTCGACCGGCTGTGGGACGAGTTCGACTTCGCCTGCGACATCCCGGCGCGGATGCACTCGGGGCTGATCTGGTTCGAGCGGTCGGAGTCGCCGTACCTGAGCGGCACGCAGTTCGACTTCGCCCGCGCCGAGGACAAGGACGTGGTCTCGCCGGACAAGTTCGGCCGGTTCCGCGACGAGTACGTCAAGCACACGCTGAAGCAGTCCCGCGACGAGGTGGCGACGCAGGCCGTGAAGGACCACTTCAAGATCAGCGAGGCAAACATCCGCCGCGTGGAGGCGGCCCGAGCCGCCGCCGAGCCGAAGCACGTCGCCGCGCTGCAGGCGTTCGCCGAGAAGGCCTACCGCCGCAAGCTCACCGCGGCCGAGAAGGACGGCGTGGCGGCGTTCTACCGCACCCTCCGCGGCGAGGAGGCGACGCACGAGGAGGCCGTGCGCGACACCGTGGTGCGCGTGCTGGTGTCGCCGCACTTCACCTACCGCGTGGACCTGCCGGCCGCGGGCAAGACGGCGCTGACCGACGAGGCGCTGGCCAGCCGACTGAGTTACTTCCTGTGGTCGAGCATGCCCGACGCCGAGTTGCTGGAGCACGCCGCGAAGGGGACGCTGCACACGCCCGACGTGCTGACGGCGCAGGTGCGCCGCATGCTAAAGGACGACCGCGCCCGCGGCCTCGCGGCGAACTTCGGCGGCAGCTGGCTCGACTTCCGCCGGTTCGAGGAGCACAACGCCGTGGACCGCGGCCGCTTCCCGCAGTTCACCAACGACCTCCGCGCCGCGATGGCCGAGGAGCCCGTGCGGTTCCTGCTCGACGTGATGCAGACCGACCGCCCCGTGACCGACGTGCTGAGCGGGAAGCACACGTTCGTGAACGCCCCGCTGGCGAAGCACTACGGGATGCCGACCGTGACCGGGTGGACGCGCATCGACGACGCCGACAAGTACGGCCGCGGCGGGGTTCTGCCGATGGGCGTGTTCCTGACGAAGAACGCGCCGGGCCTCCGCACCAGCCCGGTGAAGCGCGGCTACTGGGTCGTCACGAAGCTGCTCGGCGAGCGCATCCCGCCGCCGCCGCCGGACGTGCCCGAGCTGCCGGCCGACGAGGGGAAACTCGGCACGCTCACCGTCCGCGAGGCGCTGGCCAAGCACCGCGAGCACCCGAGCTGCGCCGGCTGCCACGCCCGGTTCGACTCCTTCGGCCTGGCCTTCGAGGGCTTCGGTCCCGTCGGCGAGAAGCGGTCGAAGGACCTGGCCGGCAACCCGGTTGACACCCGGGTGTCGTTCCCGGGTAATGCAGAAGGCGAGGGCGTCGGCGGGCTGCGCGACTACCTGAAGGACCGGCGGCAGGCGGCGTTCGTGGACACGCTCTGCCGCAAGCTGCTGGCGTACGGCCTGGGTCGAACGCTGCTGCTGACGGACGAGCCGACGGTGGCGGCGATGAAGGCCCGGCTGGCACGCGACGGCGGCCGCTTCGCCGGGCTGGCGGAAGTGATCGCGACGAGCCCGCAGTTCCTGAACAAGCGACCACAGTAAGCGCCGCTTGCGGCGGTGCAATACCGAGGAGCCCCCGATGAGCCCGAAGCCCCCGATCGCCCGGCGGACGTTCCTGCGCGGGGCCGGCGTTGCGGTCGCCCTGCCGTGGCTCGAATCCGTCCCGGTGTGGGGCGCCGACCCGGCCGCGCCGCCGAAGCGGTTCGCCGCCCTGTTCATGGGCAACGGCATCAACGCTAACCACTGGTGGGGCAAGGGCGAAGGCGCCACCCTCGAACTCGGCAAGAGCCTCCAGCCGCTCAACCCCGTGAAGTCGCGGGTGAACGTGCTGAACGGCCTGTTCAACAAGTCGGCCACCGGCGTCGGCATCCACCCCGGCCAGACCGGCAACGTGCTCTCCGGCGCCGCCCTCCAGAAGGGGGCCGAGCTCCGCGGCGGCGTCAGCATCGACCAGGTGCTGGCGCAACACGTCGGCCGCGACACGCCGCAGCCGAGCCTCGTGCTCGGGTGCGAGCAGCCGACGACCGGCTACCACGAGACGAACTTCTCGCTGGCGTACAGCTCGCACATCTCGTGGCAGAACGCCACGTCGCCGGTGCCGATGGAGGTGTACCCGTCGCTGGCGTTCGACGCCCTCTTCGGCGGCCGCGGCGACCGCCGCACCCGCAGCGTGCTGGACGCCGTGCGCGGCGACGCCGCCTCGCTGAGCAACCGCGTGAGCGGCGCCGACCGCGCCCGGCTCGACGAGTACCTGACGAGCGTGCGCGAGGTCGAGAAGCGCGTCGCCCCGGCGCGGGCGGAGCGGGACGCGGCCGTGCAGCGCGGCGCGACCCCCACGATGCCGCGGCCCGCGAACGGCCTCCCCGAAGACCTGCGCGACCACCTCCGCCTCATGTGCGACGTGATCGCCCTCGGCTTCCAGACCGACCGCACCCGCGTGGCGACGCTGCTGATGGCCCGCGACCTGTCGGGCCTCACGTACCCGTTCCTCGGCGTCCGCGGCGCCCACCACCCGGCGTCGCACAGCGACCTGTCCGACGAGTACGAGAAGATCACCACCTTCTACGTCAGCCAGCTGGCGTACCTCGCCACGCGGCTCGACGCGATGAAGGAGGGCGAGCGGTCGGTGCTGGACAACTCGTGCCTGATGTTCGTGTCGAACATGTGGGCCGGCAGCAGCCACAACTCGAACAAGCTGCCGGTGGTGCTGGTCGGCGGCCTCGGCGGCACGCTCCAGGGCGGGCGGGCGCTCGACTACCTGACCCGCGGCGACGCCAACCGCAAGCTGTGTAGCCTGTACCTGTCGATCCTCGACCGCATGGACGTGCGCCTCGACCGCTTCGGCGACGCCGACACCCGGCTGGCGGGGCTGTGAACACGGTCGGCGTCGTCGGCCTCGGGCTGTTGGGCGGCGCCCTCGCCGGGCGCCTCCGCGCCGCGCACCGCGTCGTCGGCTACGACCTCCGCGCCGAGTGCCGCGACAAGTTGGCTCCCGACGAAATCGCCGCGTCCGCCCGCGCCGTGTTCGCCGCCGCGCGTGTTGTCGTCCTCAGCCTCCCCGACAGCGCCGCCGTCGCCGCCGTCCTCGCGGACGCCGCCGACCTACTCCCCGGCGCCACCGTCATCGACACCTCCACCGGCGACCCCGACGCCTCCGCCGTGACCGGCGAACGGCTCGCCGCGCTCGGCGCCGAGTACCTCGACGCCACCCTCACCGGGTCGAGCCGCGAGGCGGCGGCGGGGGACCTCGTCGTTACCGCCGGCGGGCGCATCGACGCCTTCTGCGCCTGCGAACCGCTGTTCGCGCTGTTCGCCCGCCGGTGGTTCCACGTCGGCCCGTGGGGGAGCGGCGCGCGGGCGAAACTCGTCGTGAATCTCGTCCTGGGCCTGAACCGCGCCGTGCTCGCCGAGGGACTGGGCTTCGCGCGCCGCTGCGGCCTCGACCCCGCGGCGATGCTGGATGTGCTGCGGAGCGGGGCCGCGTATAGTCGGGTCATGGACACGAAGGGGCACAAAATGCTCGCCGCCGACTTCGCCCCCGAGGCGAGGCTGGCCCAGCACCTCAAGGACGTGCGGCTCGTGCTCGCCCAAGGCGACCGGGCCGGCGCCCGGCTGCCGCTCAGCGCGCTCCACGCGCAGTTGCTCGCCGAACTGGTCTCGGCCGGGTTCGGCGAGTGCGACAACAGCAGCGTCATCCGGGCGTTCGACCCGGCGGAGGCGCCGTGAACCAGCGCGTGCTCGGGCGGACCGGCCTGCGCGTGTCCGAACTCGCGTTCGGCTGCGGCCCCGTGTCCGGGCTCCTCACCGGCGACGACTCCGCGCTCCAGCGCGGCACCGTCGAGCGCGCCCTCGCCGCCGGCGTGAACTGGTTCGACACCGCCGCCGGCTACGGCGACGGCCGCTCCGAAGCGAACCTCGGCCGCGCACTCGCCGAGCTCGGCGCCGCCGGCTGCGTTCACGTCGCCACGAAGGTCCGCGTGCCCCTCGACCGACTCGACGACCCCGCCGGGGCCGTCGCGGACTCGGTCCGCGCCAGCCTCGCCCGGCTGCGGCTGCCGCGGGTGTCGCTGCTGCAACTGCACAACGGGGTGACCGCGCGCCGCGGCGACGAGGCGAACTCGGTGGCCGTCGCCGACGTCCTCCGGCCCGGCGGCGTCCGCGCGGCGATGGAGCGGGTGAAGGCCGACGGCCTGGCCGACTTCGTCGGCCTGACCGGTACCGGCGACCCGGCGGCGCTCCGGGAGCTGATCCGCTCCGGCGGGTTCGACACCGTCCAGTCGCCGTACCACCTGCTGAACCCGAGCGCGGGGCAGCCGGGCACAGCCGCCGCCGGCGACACCGACTACGGCAACGTGTTCGCCGACTGCCACGCGGCGGGGGTGGGCGTGTTCGCCATCCGGGTCTTCGCGGGCGGGGCTCTACTCGGCCGGCCGCCGAGCGCCCACACGCTGAAGACGCCGTACTTCCCGCTGGCGCTGTACGAGCGCGACGCGGCCCGCGCCGCGGCGCTGGGGGCCGACGCGGCCGCGGCCGTGCGGTTCGCGCTGGCTCACCCGGCGGTGTGCTCGGCGGTCGTCGGCTTCGGCGCGCCGGCGGACGTGGACGCGGCCCGCCGGGCGGTCTGACGCGACTTCAGTTCACCAGTAGCGCGTGCCCGGCGAGCACCGTCAGCGCCGGGTCGAGGACCGCCGTCAAGGCCTCGCGCACGGCCGCGTCGCCCGCCACCGGCTTGCCGTTCCGCGCCACCTGCAGCTGCCCCGCCAGCGCGTCCGCGGCCAGCGCTTCCACCAATTCGGGCCGCGTGCGGGTCCCGTCGAGTAGCGGCACCAGCCGCTTGTCCAGGTCGGTCAGCTTCACCAACTCGTGTCGGCGGTTCGTCACCATCGCCGCGCCCGCCCCGGCCTGGAGCCGCGCCGACTTCACCACCTCCGGCTTCTCGCCGACCGCCCGCGACACCGCGATCGCCGCCGCGTGCAGCTCCAGCAGGTCGGACGAGATGTAGGTGTTCACCAGCCCCAGCGCCAGCGTCTTGCCGTCGTCGTCGAGCGTGTCCGTGGGCCGGTCGAGGAGGCGGCGCGACTCGGCGAGCAGTTCGTCGAACGGCGTCGTGCCCGGCCAGCGCTCGCCGAGCACCCGCATCGCCGCCTTCAGCAGCGGGCGGTTGGTCGAGAGCGTCATGCCACTGCGCGTCTGGTACTGGGCCGGCACCTCGGAGTGGATCTCCGGCGGGCTTTTAGTCGCCGGCCGGCCGCCGGACGCGACGTGCAAGGTGCGCACGGCGGCAGGGTCGATCGTCCAGTTGGGCGTCGCGGCGGCGGGTACGAGGAGGGTCTCGCGGAACGTGCGGTTGCGGAGGAAGTCCATGTACTGCTCGGTCTGCACCTGGTCCGCGGCGAGAGTGCGGAGCGTCTTCTGCACGTCCGGCCCGAAGTTGCCGGTGACCATCGTGCCGACGCGCGCCTCGCCCAGGTAGCGGAGGCCGTGCGCCTCGGCCATGCTCACGAACTGGTGGAAGTACAGCGGGTCGTTGTTCTCCTCCAGGTGCTCGTGGAACAGGTAGTGGTCGGCCTGCCTGCGGACGCTCTCGAGCTCGGCCTTCAGCAGCGCGCTGTAGGCGCCCTCCTGGCGGTTGGACGCGGCGAGGAAGTCGAGCAGCGCCCGCGCCTGACCGACGCGCTGCTTCGCGTCCGGGAAGCGCATGGCGTGGTAGCGCATCATGTCGCGGATCATGCCGCGCATGTGCCACCCGGGGTACGTGTTGTAGCTGACGTAGGCGACGCCGTTCGGCGCCAGCCGGCGGGCGCACACGTCGAGGATGGCGTCGCGCACGGCGGTCGGCACCCACGAGAAGACGCCGTGGCAGATCACGTAGTCGAACGTGCCGTAGGACTCGTCCACGTCGGTGATGCTGGCGTGGCGCAGCTCGACGTTCTTCAGCCCGAGCCGCGCCACGAACGCGGCGCCGTCGGCGACCTGGCGCGCGGACAGGTCCACGCCGACGCAGCGGGACTGCGGGAATGCCTCGGCGACCGGCACGAGGTTGCCGCCGGCCGCGGCGCCGAGTTCGAGGACGCGCGCGGTCTCGACCGGCGGCGGGTTCAGGCCGAACAGCCGGGCCACGACCGCGAGCCGCGACGGGTGTGTCTGGGCGTACGGGTGGCTCTCGTAGGGGACCTCGTCGTAGGTGTTCGATTCCATGCCGGTGTTGTAGCGGCCGTGGGATACACCGGACGACCGGAGAATGGACAGGATAACAGGATGAACAGGATACCGAACCAGGGGAGTAAGCTCGGCTCGGCATCCTGTTCATCCCGTTATCCTGTCCGTTCTTCTTCTCGACTCGCCCTGGCAATCCCACCCGCCCGCCGCCGAACTCACCCGTAGC
This sequence comes from Gemmataceae bacterium, assembly GCA_046350095.1. Classification (GTDB taxonomy): domain Bacteria; phylum Planctomycetota; class Planctomycetia; order Gemmatales; family Gemmataceae; genus Urbifossiella. Next base: position 795,118 of record JAXMBA010000002.1, on the reverse strand, counting down.
GGGTACAACGCCCGTGTCACCCGAGGGCGCGCCGTGGACCGACCAGTCGTGCTGTGCGGGCTCGGGCGGGTCGGGTGGCGCGTGCTGGAGTCGCTCCGCGCCGCCGGCCAGCCCGTCGCCGTCGTCGACACGCACCCGCCGCTCGACGACCCGCGGCTCGCCGGCCTCACGGTCGTCGTCGGCGACTGCCGCAAGCCCGACGTGCTGGAAAGGGCGGGCGTCGGCGGGGCGGCCGCGGTCCTCGTCGTCACCGGCGACGACCTGGTGAACGTGTCCGCGGCGCTGATCGTGCGGCAGCTCAACGCCGACGTCCGCGTCGTCCTGCGGATGTTCAACCAGAACCTCCTGGACCGGCTCGGCGCGGCCGTCAAGAACACCACCGCCCTGAGCGTGTCGGGCCTCGTCGCGCCGCTCCTGGCGCTGACCGCCGCCACCGGCGAGGCGCTCGGCGCGTTCAAGCTCGACACCGGCCCCCAGCAGATCGCCGAGCTCGTCGTCGCCGCCGGGACCGACCTCGCCGGCCGGCCGCTGGCCGACGTGGCGGGGCGGTACGGGGTCGTGCCGCTGGCCGTCGGCGCGGACGGGGCCGAGCCGCGCTTTCTGCTCGACGTTCGCGGCGACGCCCGGCTGTCCGCCGGCGACCGGGTCGTCGTGGCCGGCGCGCCTGCGGCGGTGCGGCCGCTGTTGGAGACGGTGCGCGGCGACCTGCTGCCGGGCGTCCGCTGGGCCGGCGCGGTGCGGCGCTGGCTGCGCACCGCCGTCACCACGCTCGGCGAGGTGGACCTGGCGGTGAAGGTCATCACGCCGGTGCTGTTCGTCGCGCTGTTCGCCAGCACGCTGACGTTCCGGTACGGGCTCGAATCGAGCTGGGCCGACGGCGTGTACCAGTCGGTGAGCGTGATGGCGACCGGGGCCGAGCTCCGCGGCGACGCCCGGCCCGAGTGGGCCAAGGTGTTCCTGAGCGCGCTCAAGCTCGTCGGCGCGGCGCTGGTCGCCGGGTTCACCGCCATCCTCACGAACTACCTCATCCGCGCCCGGCTCGGCGGCGCGCTCGAGGTGCGGCGCGTGCCCGACGGCGGGCACGTCGTGGTGTGCGGCCTCGGCAACCTGGGCTACCGGTGCGTCGAGGAGCTGGCCGCGATCGGCGAGCGGGTGGTGGCCATCGACCGGACCAACGACAACCCGTTCATCGCCACCTGCCGGCGGAAGGGGGTGCCGGCGTTCGTCGGCGACGCGACCGTGGCCGAGGTGCTGCGGCAGGCCCGCGCCGACACCGCCAAGGCGGTGATCGCCGCGACCGACTCCGAACTGGCGAACCTGGAGATCACACTGCTGGTGAGGGAGTTCGCGCCGAAGGCCCGGCTGGTCGTGCGGCTGTCGGACCCGCTCTTCGCCGGGGCGCTGCGGGAGGCGGCGGGGGTGCGGCACGCGGTGTCCGAGCCGGCGCTGGCGGCCCCGGCGTTCGCCGCGGCGCTGTTCGGCGACCGCGTCCAGACGCTGGTGCGGGCCCTCGGCCGCACGCTGGTCGTCGTCGAGTTCTCGCCCCAGCCCGACGGGTGCGGCCTGGCCGGGAAGTCGCTGCGGGCGACGGCCGTCGACTACCGCTTCCTGCCGCTGGCGGTGAACGGCCAGAACCCGGCGACGATGCCGGACCGGCGGCTGAAGCCGGGCGACCGCGTGACCGCGGTGGCGGAGTTGCCCGACCTGGAACGGTTGCTGCGGCGGACGCCCGTGGCGAAGGACCGGCGGGTGGTCGTGGACGGCTTCCCGAAGACGGCGCGGGAGGCTCTCGTGCCGCTGGTGCGGGCGGCGCGGCGGTGCTCGCAGGACGAGGCGGACGCGGTGCTGGCGGCGCCGCCGTTCGTGGCCGCCGACGGGCTGACGCGCGGCGAGGCGGACGAGCTGCTGGCCCAGCTCGGTCGCGAGCGGGTGACGGCGCGGGCGGAAGTGGGCTGACCCGTCGCCGCGTCCTGCCGTTGGGCAAAACTTTCCCGCCGGGCGTGAGCTAGGCTGTGAGACACGTCCCCACGCGCACCCGGGTCGCCGCATGAATCTGCTTACCCCGCCGCCCGCCGCCACCACCACCGCCAAGGCCGTCGCCGAGTTCGCGGGGCATTCCTCGCCAGTCGCCGCCCTCGCGTTCACGCCGGACCGGTCGCTCCTCGTCTCCGCCGACCGCGACGGCACCACCCGTGTCTGGGATTTGGGCGGCGCGAAGCCTGGCCCCCGAGGCGTCGTGCCGCGCACCGGCGACCCCGTCCGCACCCTGTCCTGCGCGCCGAGCAGCCGGCTGGTCGCACTCGCCGCCGACGCCGCCGGCGGGCTGGTGCGGTTGTTCGACATTACGGACAAGTCGCCGGCCCCGAACGTCACCCTCCGCGGCGCCCGCGGGGCGGTGCTGGCGGTCGCGTTCTCGGTCGACGGCAAGCTGATCGCCGGCGGCGGCGAGGACGGCACCCTGCGGCTGTGGGAGCCCGGCCCCGGGTTCCGCGGCGACGCCCGCGCCATGCTGACCGGTCACACCAAGCCGATCGCCGCGGCCGCGGTCGCCCCGGACGGTCAGACGGCGGCGTCCGGCTCGCTCGACGGCACCGCCCGCACGTGGACGCTCGGCCGCATCCGGCCGGGGCCGCGGGCGACACTGCCGCACCCCGCAGCGGTACAGGCCGTGGCCTACCTGCCGGACGGCAAGAGTCTGGTGACGGCGTGCGCCGACGGCCGCGTTCGGGTGTGGGATCTGACGGCGCTGAAGCCGACTGTGCGGGTCGAGTTCGCGGCGGCGGTGCGGGTGCTGGCCGTGGCGGCGGACACGCTGACGGGCACGTCCGAGGGCGCCGTGGTGACCAACTGGGACCTGCGGACGGGGTTTGTGCAGTCGGTCTGGGAGGTGCCCGGCGGCGCCGGCACCGCGGCCGCGCTGACGGCCGACGGCCGGTACCTGGCGCGCGGCACCGCGGCGGGCGTGGTGGGGGTGTACCGCGTGGCCGAGAAGCGGGCGCGGTAACCGGGCGACCGCCGGCTCTCGCCGGCTGGTCGTCGTCCTGAGCTCCCGCCCGGACGTTAACTCTGGTTTACACTCCGGCCCGGTTCTTCGGCCCCGGTCGGAAATTCCTGTGCTAGGGTTCGAACGGTCCACCCCCTCCGCGCCGCCACCGGGGCCGCCGATGTCCGTCCGTATCGAGAGCCACGCCGAGCCCATCCCGGGCTACAAGCTCCTCGACCGCCTCGGGTCGGGCGGGTTCGGCGAGGTGTGGAGGTGCGAGGCGCCCGGCGGCATCAACAAGGCCGTCAAGGTCATCTTCGGCGACCTCCGCAGCCAGGACAACGACCTCATCCGCTACGCCGAGCAGGAGCTCAAGGCGCTCAAGCGGGTCAAGCAGGTCCGCCACCCGTACCTGCTCGCCCTCGACCGGTACGACATCGTCGACGGCAAGCTGATGATCGTGATGGAGCTGGCCGACTGCAACCTGTGGGACCGCTTCCGGGAGTGCCGCGACAAGGGGCACCCGGGCATCCCGCGCGACGAGCTCCTCGGCTACATGCGCGAGGCCGCCGAGGTGCTCGACCTGATGAACGACCAGTTCGGGTTGCAGCACCTCGACATCAAGCCGCAGAACCTGTTCCTGCTGTACAACCACGTCAAGGTCGCCGACTTCGGGCAGGTCAAGGACTTGCAGGGGGTCATGGCCAGCGTCACCGGCGGCATCACTCCGGTGTACGCGGCGCCCGAGACCTTCGACGGCCTCGTCTCCCGGTTCTGCGACCAGTACAGCCTGGCCTGCGTGTACCAGGAGCTGCTGACCGGGCAGCGGCCGTTCGACGGGACCAGCATGAGCCAGCTGCTGATGCAGCACCTGCAGCTGCCGCCGGACCTGGCCCCGAGCCCGCCGGCCGACCGGCCGGCGCTCCTGCGGGCGCTGGCGAAGCGGCCCGAGGACCGCTGGCCGAGCGTGTCCGCGTTCGTGCGCGCCATCCAGGACGGCGGCACCGGTACCGCCACCGCGGGCCGCGCCGCGCCGACGGGCGACTCGGCCACCGACCTCGGCCCGAAGCCCGGGCCCGGCATCCACGGCCTGGAGCTGGAGACGCCCTCCCCGCGCGGCCTGCTCGACACCGACAACCACGCCGCCCTCATCACGCCCGCCCCGCCCGAGGTGACCGGCGACGGCCCGCTCCGCCCCGCCGTCGTCATCGGCGTCGGCCAGGCCGGCCTGCGCGTCGCGCAGCGGCTGCGGTTCGAGCTGTGCGAGCGGTACGGCCCGGCCGAGTTCACGCCGCTGGTCCGCACCGTCGTCATCGACACCGACCCGGACACGCTCGACGACGCCGGGCGGCCGCGGCCGCAGGACCGGCTGGCGGCGCTGCCCGCGGACTGCCTCATTCCGGCGAAGCTGAACCGGGCCAGCCACTACCTCAAGCCGCGGCTCAACGGCCGCAACCTCACCGACGGCTGGTTCGACCCGCAGTTGCTGTACCGCATCCCGCGGACGCCGCAGACGATGGGGCTCCGCCTGTTCGGCCGGCTCGCGTTCATGGACCACTACCGCACCGTGATGGCGAAACTCGGCGCCGAACTGGACGCCGCGCTGGCCCCGGACAGCCTGCACCTGACGGAGCAGCGCACGGGGTTGCGGCGGCGGACGAACCGGCCGCGGGTGTACGTCGTGGCCGGGGCCGGCGGCGGCACCGGTGGCGGGATGCTGCTCGACGTGGCCTACGCCATCCGCGCCCGGCTGAAGCGGATGGGGTACGAGCACCCCGAGCTCGTCGGCGTGCTACTCATGCCGCCGGCCGACGCCTCGCTGGCCCCGCCGCAGGCGCTCGGCAACGCCTACGCCACGCTCACCGAGCTGAACCACTACACGCGGCCGGACACGACGTTCACCGCCCACTACGACGACCGCGGCGGGCCGATCAAGGAGAAGGACGCGCCGTTCACCCGGGTGCTGCTCGTGCCCGGCCCGGCGGGGGCGGTGTTCAACGGCACCCGTTCCACGCCGCCGGCCACCGGCGTCGTCGGCCGCGGGCTCCTCACCCGCCCCGCGCCGTCGGGCGTCGGCCCGCGAATGACGCCGCCGGGCATCGCCGTCCCCGGGGCGCGCAAGCCCGGCTCCGGGGCCACCGGCACGCCCGGGTCGCGCGTCATCCCGGTGCCGGGGCTGGGGCAAACGCCGGAACCGGCCGGGACCGCGTTCAAGGCCGTGGCCCAGGTCGCCGAGCTGATCCGCCTCGACCTGTTCACCCCGGTCGGCCGGGCCGCCGACGCCCAGCGCGAGGCGAAGCTGGCCGGCCTTCCGCCGGCCGTCAGCGTCGGCGCGTTCGGCGTCACGTCGTTCGACTGGCCGCGGGCCGAGGTCGTGAGCCGGACGGCGGAGGCGGTGTCCCGGAAGGTGCTGACGGCGTGGCTGGTGCCGAACGTGAAGCGCGCCCGCGAGGTGATCCCGACGTGGGCCGCGGCCCAGTGGACGCGGCTGGAGCTCGACCCGGACGCGGTGCTGGCGCGACTCCAGGCCGCGGCCGAATCCGCGACGGGGGCGCGCACCGAAGACCTGATCGCCGCCGCGACCGAGCCGCTGGTGCCGAAGGGCTGGCTGGCCCGGCTGCCGGAGCCCGATCGCGTCGCCGTCGCGGTGGACGGGCTGGTGAAGTTGTTCGGCCCGCCGGCGGGGCCGGCGCACCGCGCGCCGACGGCCGCCGAGGAGGCAGTGGCCGGGGCCGCGCTGGCGGTCGCCAACGAGGCGGCACTCCACCTCCGGACGGTCGCCGCCGGCCTGGTCGAAGACCCGCAGTTCCGCCTGGCCGGGGCCGAGGAGGCGACCCGCCAGTTCCTGGCGACGACGGACCGCCTCGCCGAGAAGTACTACGCCGAGGCCGCCGCCGCCGACCTGAAGGCGACCGCCGCGTACGAGTGCCTGGTGCAGTACACGCACTTCCAGAAGGGGATGCGCAAGCCGGCCGCGGCCGAGATCGCGGACGCGCTGCGGCTGTTCCCCCGCGCCCGCTACCAGGGCGTGCTCCACCGCACGCTGGCCCGAGTGTACCAGACGGTGCGCGACCCCCTGGAGGCGCAACTGGCCGACATCTCCGGCTGCCGCGAGCGGCTGGCCGAGGTGGCGGGGCCGGTCGGGCCGGCGGCGGCGGACTTCATCCCCGGCCCGCGCCGGCTCATGCCGCCGGGGTGTTTGGGCGTGGACGACGCGGTGGCCCGGTTCGAGGGCGTGCTGACCGACGCCGACCTGGTCGCGATCGACGCCCGGGTGCAGGCGCTGCTGGAGCCGGAGCACGGCGGCCTGTTCCAGGCGTGCTTCTCGTCGTCGGCCGGCCCCGAGGGCGTGGTCGCGGCGGTGCGCGAGGAGGCGCGGTCGTACCTCGACGCGCGGCTCGGCGACGTGGACATGGGGGCGATGTTCGCGGAGCGGTTCCGCAGCCGGCAGCAGGCCGAAGCCGCGGTCGGGCACGCCTTCGCGGAAGCGGACCCGGAGTGGGTCGGCGGCGGCCCGTGGACCGGCACGGAAGTTACGGTGCTGGCCGTGCCGGACGGCGTGGCCGGCGCCGCGGTGCGGGAGCTGGCGGCGCGGGCCATCCCCGTCGCCGGGCTGCCGACCGCCGACAGCCGCGACGACGTGACGATCTACCGCGAGTACCCGGCGGTGCCGCTGTCGGCGGTGCCCCACCTGGGGCCGGCGGGTTCGACGGCGTACCAGAACCTGCCCGAGTCGAACCAGTGCAGCCTCCACAGCCGCCTGGACGTGACGGCGTGGACGGGGGTGGACGACTGACCGTTCCGCCGCCCGCGGCGGAGCCCGGTGGCACACGGTTCGCTACAATCGCGCCACGCACCGGTGCGTGGGGTACGCGAATGAGTCGCATCTGGGACGTGGTCCGCCGCATCGCCACCGGCGATAACTCCCCGCCGCCGGACCTCGACGCCACCCTCACCCGGCTCCGGGCCCGCAGCCCCGCCCCCGTCTTCTGGCTCCTCGGCAAGACGCAGTCGGGCAAGACCAGCATCACCCGCTTCCTCACCGGCGCCGACGAGGCCGTCATCGGCTCCGGCTACCGCCCGTGCACCAGGACGTCGCGCAAGTTCCAGTTCCCCACCCCCGACGCCCCGCTGATGGAGTTCCTCGACACCCGCGGGGTGGACGAACCCGGCTACGACCCGGCCGAGGACATCGTCGCGTTCGACCCGCTGGCCCACGTCGTGGTCGTGACCGCGAAGGCCACCGACTTCGCGCAGGGGAACGTCCGCGCGGCGCTGGAGCCGATCCGCCGGGCGAACCCGTCGCGGCCCGTGATCCTGTGCGTGACGTGCCTGAACGAGGCGATCCCGCGTCAGCCTCACCCGCCGTACGGGAAGTGGGACGAGTTGCCCGAGCACGAGCCGCTGCGCCGGGCGATCGAGGAACACACCCGCGCCTTCGCCGGGCTGTTCGACGCGTGCGTACCGATCGACCTGACCCGGCCCGACGACGGCTTCGCCGAGCCGAACTACGGCGGCGAGGCGCTGAAGGCGGCGCTGCTGGCGTCGCTGCCGGGGGCGTACCGGCAGACGCTCCTGAGGCTGAAGGAGGCGACCGACACGCTGAAGGACGTTCACCTGCGGCACGCGGTGCCGGTGATCCACGGGTACGCGTCGATGGCGGCCAGCGCCGGGGCGGTGCCGGTGCCGTTCCTCGACCTGCTGACGATCCCCGGCATCCAGAGCCGGATGGTGACGCACCTGGCGGCGCTGTACGGCCAGCCGATGACGCCGGAGCGGTACAAGGAGGTGGCGGCGTCGCTGGGGGCGGGGCTGGTGGCGCGGCAGGCGGTGCGCGAGGTGACGAAGCTGATTCCCTACGTGGGGTCGGTGGCGGGCGCGGCGGTGGCGTGGGCCAGCACGTATGCGCTGGGGCGGGCGTTCTGCTACTACTACCAGGCGGTGTGCGAGGGGCACGTGCCCGACACGCAGACGCTGCGGCGGGTGTACCACGAGCAGTACAGCGCCGCCGAAGGGACTTGGCGCTCGGACCAGGTGAAACGAACCCCTTCGCGGCGCTCCCGGTGCAATCGGAGGGTGCCCGTGACGAAAGTGCGCCTGGCCACGCTCGCCGCGTTGTTCTTCGCCCCGTGGGTGTTCCTCGTCGGCGTCGGTAGCTACCACCTGTGGGACCGCGGCTGGTGGTTCTGGGCGTGGTGGCCCATGTGCCTCAGCTTCGGGCTCGCCTACTTCCTCGCCTACCGCTGGACCCGCGGCCGCGGCCTCCTGCCCGACACCGACCAGCCGCCGCCGAACTACTGGACCGACCGCGACAAGTCGGCCTGGGAACTCGTGCAGGCCAAGGCCAGGACGTACGCCGCCGTCAGCGGCGAGCAGCTGGCCGACCCCCGGCACTACACCGAGATCGCGCTGGACCTGGCAGAGAAGGTGTCCGCGATCTACGCCCCCGGCAGCGCCACGCCGATCGACCACCTCACCATCCCCGAAATCCTGGCGTGCGTCGAGCTGGCCGCGGCCGACCTCGACGAGCTGGTGCGAAAGTACCTCCCCGGCAGCCACATCCTCCGCGTCCGCGACTACCAGCGCGCCCGCCAGGCCGCCGACTGGTACCGCACCGGGCAGAACGTGTACTGGGCCGGCTCCACACTCCTCAACCCGGTCGAGGGCGGCCTCCGCTGGCTCGCCACCCGCTACGGCCTCGGCAACCTCGTGGACCGCCTCCAGGGGAACGTACTGCTGTGGGTCCACACCGCGTTCATCCACCAGCTCGGCCACTACCTCGTCGAGATGAACAGCGGCCGCCTCCGCGTCGGCGTGAAGCGCTACCGCGAACTCATCGCCGCCCACCAGGCGCCGCCGATGCAGGCCGACCTCGCCCCGCCCGACGCCCCCGAGCAAGCGGCGCCCACGACGACACCCCCGCCCATCACACGCACCGGCGTCGCCGTGCTGGGGCCGGTGAAAGCGGGGAAGTCGAGCCTCGTGAACGCGCTGCTCGGGCAGCAGGCGGCGACGGTGGACACGCTCCCGGTGCCGCACGTCGGCGTGCGCTACAACCTGACGCTGAACGGCACCGCCCCCGTCACCGTGCTCGACACCGCCGGCTACGGCCAGGACGGCGCCAACGAGGCCGAGTTCGCCGCGGCGACGAAGGCGAGCACCGAGGCCGACCTGATCCTGTTCGTGACGCCGGCGACGAGCCCCGGCCGCCGCGCCGACGTGGACCTGCTCGACCGGCTGCGGGCGTGGTTCGCGGAACGGCCGCAGCTGAAGCTGCCGCCGGTGATCGCGGTGGTCAACCAGATCGACCTGCTGAGCCCGAAGGCCGAGTGGGCTCCGCCGTACAACTGGGCCACCGGCACCCGCCCGAAAGAGCTGACGATCCGCGACTGCGTGGCCGCGGTGAAGGAGCAACTGGGGAACCGCGTGATCGCCGTGGTGCCGGTGTGCGCCCGCGGCGGCGACGTGTTCGGCATCAAGGAAGGGCTCATCCCGGCGGTGGCGGCGCTACTGGACGACGCGCGGGGGGCCGCGGTGCTGCGGGCGTTCCACGCCGAGGCCGAGGCCGACCAGTGGAAGCGCGTCGGCGCCCAGGTGCTCGAAGGGGGGAAGAAGGCGCTGGGGATTCTCTGGGAGAACCTTCAGAAGCGGTGAATTCCGATTGCAGAGTGCAGAATGACAGACACCCGGCATTTGCCTTCATTCCGCACTCGGCACTCTCTGTTCTGCACTCCCGCGGGCCCGCCGCACGAGCGGTCCCTTCACCGGGTCGGGGAGGAACTTCGACAGGTCGCCGCCGAGCGCCGCGATCTGCCGCAGCAGCGAGCTGCTGACGTGGCTGAACTCCTCCTTCGCCATCAGGAACACCGTCTCCACGCCGGGGTCGAGGTTCAGGTTCATCAGCGACATGGTGAACTCGTACTCCATGTCGGACAGCGTCCGCAGCCCGCGGAGCATCACCGCCGCGCCGAGGCCGCGGACGAACTGCACCGCCAGCCCGGTGAACGCCTTAACGTCCACGTTCCCGAACGGCGCCGTCACCTCCTCCAGCAGCCGCACCCGCTCCTCGATCGTGAACAGCGTGGACTTGTCCGGGTTGATGCCGACGCCGACGACGAGCCGGTCGAACAGCCGGCTGCCGCGCGCGATGATGTCGAGGTGCCCGAGGTGAACCGGGTCGAAGGTGCCGGTGTAAACCGCGACCCTCGGGCTTAACGGGTTTGACATCGCTCCCCCCGTGGCGGAATGACCAATTTCCAATGACCCACCAATGACCAAGGGCAGAATCCGCTGTCTTCCTTGGTCATTGGTGGGTCATTGGAAATTGGTCATTCCGCGGACCGCGGTCAAGAACCGGTCGATCTCCCCCTCATTGTTGTAACCGTGCGGGCTGACCCGCACGCGGCCGGCCCGGGCGTTCACGATCACGCCGGCCGTGCGACACGCCGCTACAACCGCTTCCGCCGGCACGCCCGGCACCGTCAGCGACACGATTCCCGACGCCTCCCCCGGCCGCCGGCTCGAATACACCTCCCACCCCGCCGCCGCCGCCCGCTCGCACAGGGAGTCGGTTAGTTCCATCACCCGCGCCTGGAGCGCCGGGATGCCGACGTTCAGCAGCAACTCCAGGCTGGCGCCGAAGGCGGTGATGCCCGGGATGTTGAGCGCCCCGCCCTCCCAGCGGCCGGCGTGCGGCTTCAGCGTGAATTCGATCGTGCTGAACTCCAGCGGCCGCGCCACGCTGAACGCCCCCACGCCGATCGGGTGGAGCCGCTCGACCCACTCGCGCCGCACGTAGCCGAACCCGGCGCCCTCGGGGCCGAGCATCCACTTGTGGCCGTCGGCCGCGAGCGCGTCGACGGGGGTGCGCTGCACGTCGATCGGGAACGCGCCGAGCGCCTGGATCGCGTCCACGAAGAAGAACACGTCCTTTTCGCGGCACAGCCCCCCGAGTGCGTCCAGGTCGGCGCGGAAGCCGGTGGCGAACTGCACCGCCGACACCGCCAGCAGGCGCGTCCGGCCGTCCATCGCCGCGCGCAGGTCGTCGAGCAGCACCCGACCGGCGCGCGTAGGCACGCGGCGAGCCTCGACGCCGCGGGCGGCGAGGTTCAGCCACGGGTACTGGTTCGCCGGGTACTCGTCCGCCGGGAAGACGACGTTGTCGCCACTCCGCCACGGGAAGCCTTCCGCGACGACGCCGATGCCGTGCGTGGTGCTGGGGACGAAGAACACGTCGTCGGCGCTCGGCGCGTTGACGAGGCGGCACGCGAGCTCGCGGACCTGGCGGACGCGGTGCGTCCAGTCGCGGACGGCGGCGATGCCGTTGGCGGCGAGGCTGGCGGCGTACTCGTGCAGCGCTGCGACGGCCACGTCGGGCAGCGGCGCGACGGCCGCGTGGTCGAGGAACGCCCAGTGCCCCGTGACCGGGAAGTGCGAGCGGAACGCGGCCCGGTCCATGTGCGGCCCCCGTGACGTACAATCGCAGCGTACCCCGCCGCGGCCGAGGTGTCATCGTGTTCTGTGAGCCCGACCGCACCGGCTACGACCTGAACTTCCGCCTGTTCGGGTTCCCGGTCCGCGTCCACCCGTTTTTCTGGCTCTGCACCCTCATCTTCGGCGAGAGCGCGTGGAACCCCGACCGGCCCGAGTTCCTCCTCGGCTGGGTGGCGGTCGCGTTCGTGTCGTTCCTCGTCCACGAACTCGGCCACGCCGTCGCCTTCCGCGCGTGCGGCGTCGGGTCGCACGTGGTGCTGTATGCGCTCGGCGGGCTGGCGGTGCCCTGGGACCGCGTAAACAGCCGCGGCCAGCGAATCGCCGTGTCGCTGGCCGGCCCGGCGGCCGGGTTCGTGCTCGCGGCGCTGGTGTGGGCGTCGAACCAGGCGACGCCGTGGGCCGGGGCCGGCCTGTTGACCAGGTTCCTGTTCGCCCAGCTGCTGTACGTCAACATCGCGTGGGGCGTGGTGAACCTGCTGCCGGTCTTCCCGCTCGACGGCGGCCGGATGTCGCAGGAGGTGTGCGTGGGCCTGCTCGGCCGACGCGGCACCCGGGTGGCGCTACAACTATCGGTCGGAACGGCCGGCGCGGTGGCCGTGTACAGTCTGCTGTGCCTGGCCGGGTTCGCGCCGCTGGTGGCGCTGCTGGCCGACGCCCCGTGGTGGGTGCCGGTCGGCGGCATCTGGCCGCTCGTGCTGTTCGGCGTGCTGGCGCACCAGAGCTACCAACTCCTCCAGCAGCTGAGCTGGACCGAGAGCCACTGGGACCAATAAAACCATTGATGATTGCGGATCGAGGATTGATGAATGACGGCAGTCGGCACCCCGGCGGCCCGTTCGACAATCGCCAATCCTCGATCATCAATCATCAATCCTGGCTGAAGATGCCCCACCTGCCGCCGTTCGACGCGTTCGCCGACCTCGCCCGCGGGCACACCGTCGTTCCCGTCTACCGCCAGCTCACGGCCGACGCCCTCACGCCCGTGTCGGCCTTCCGCCGCATCGACGACGGCGACCGGGCGTTCCTGTTCGAGAGCGTCGTCGGCGGCGAGCGGATCGGCCGGTACAGCTTCCTCGGCGCCGGCCCGTTCCGCGTGTTCGAGGCCGCGGGGACGAAGACCCGCACCCGCGACGAAGCGGGGGCGTGGAGCGAGGCCGACGCCGCCGACCCGCTGGCGGTGCTGGAGGCGCAGATCGCGGCCTTTCGCGCCCCGCACCTGCCGGGCCTGCCGCGGTTCTGCGGCGGTGCCGTCGGCTACGCCGGGTACGACACCGTCCGCTACGTCGAGCGGCTGCCGAACGCCCCCCCCGACGACCGCGGCCTGCCCGACCTGTCGTTCGCGTTCTTCGACCGGATGGTCATCTTCGACCACGTCGCCAAGACGATTCTGGTCGTGGCCCACGCCCGTGGCGGCACCCGCGCCCACTACGACGCCGCGTGCGCCGCCGTGGACAAGTTGGTCGAGCAGCTGTCGCGGCCCGGAAAGGAGCCGCCGCTGACGGACATCAACCCGACGAAGAAGGCCGACCGCGCCGGCGCCGTGCTGGACCGCGTCGCCAGCAACTTCACCCGCGAGGCGTTCGAGGGGATCGTCCGCCGGGCCGTCGAGTACATCAACGCCGGCGACATCTTCCAGGTGGTGCTCAGCCAGCGGTTCCGGGCCGAGACGACCGCCGACCCGTTCGACGTCTACCGGGCGCTGCGGGTGGTGAACCCGTCGCCGTTCATGTTCTTCGTCCGCGCCGGCGGCTGTACGCTGGTCGGGGCGTCGCCCGAGATCATGTGCCGGGTGGACGGCGGCGAGATCACCAACCGCCCGCTGGCCGGCACCCGCGCCCGCGGCGCCACGCCCGAGGAGGACAAGCGGCTGGCCGACGAACTCGTCGCCGACCCGAAGGAGCGCGCCGAACACATCATGCTCGTGGACCTGGCGCGGAACGACGTCGGCCGCGTGGCGACGATCGGCAGCGTGAAGATTTCCGACCTGCTGGCCGTGGAGCGGTACAGCCACGTCATGCACCTGTCGAGTACCGTCACCGGCCAACTGCGAGACGGGCTGACGGCGTTCGACGCGCTCCGCGCCAGCCTGCCGGCGGGGACGCTGAGCGGCGCGCCGAAGGTGCGGGCGATGGAAGTGATCGACGAGCTGGAGCCGAACCGCCGCGGGCCGTACGGCGGCGCCGTCGGCTACGTGGACTTCAGCGGCAACATGGACACGTGCATCGCGCTGCGGACGATGGTGATCCGCGGCACGACGTGCGACGTGCAGGCGGGCGCCGGCGTGGTCGCGGACAGCGTGCCGGCCGCGGAGTACCAGGAGACGGTGAACAAGGCGATGAGCCTGCTGCGGGCGCTGGAAGTCGCCGAAACGCAGTTGTAGCAAGGCATTTTTGACAGGATGAACAGGACGAAGCAGGATGATAACCGAAGACAAAGAATGATTGGAATTCGTCTTCGGTTATCATCCTGCTTCGTCCTGTTCATCCTGTCAAAAATCGATTTGGAGCCAACGCATGCGCCTCCTCGCCCTCGCCGCCGTCGTGCTGCTCGCCGCCCTCGCCCCGGCGCAGCCGCGCTACACGCCCAAGACCGACCCCGCCCGGCTGGAGCGCCTCAAGAAGACGCCCATGCCGAAGATCACCCAGCCGATCCTGCACAACACCCCCGAGGCCGACGCCGTCTGCGCCGCGCTCGAGGTGTTCCCGCCGGACAACCCGTGGAACACGCTCGTCACCGACTGGCCGGTCCACCCGCGGTCGAAGCAGATCATCGCCACCGTCGGCGCCGAGAAGCCGCTGCGGGCGAACCCGGACATGGCGTTCGTGATCGTGCCGCCGAACCAGAAGAAGGTGCCGCTCCTGTCGCTGGAGTACAAGGACGAGAGCGACCGCGGCCCGTACCCCATCCCCGACAACATGCCGCTCGAGGGCTGGCCGGCGGGCTACACCCGCGACCGCAGCCTGAACGTCACGCTCCGCGACGTGCAGGAGAACAAGCTGAAGGAGGAGGGCGACCGGCACGCCATCGTCGTGGACCCGGTGAACCGCAAGCTGTACGAGTTCTACATCGCGGAGCGCTCCGCCGCGGGGTGGAAGGCGGCGCAGGCGTCGGTCTTCGACCTGCGCTCGAACAAGCTCCGCCCCGACACGTGGACCAGCGCCGACGCCGCGGGCCTGCCGATCTTCCCCGCCATCATCCGGCACGACGAGCTCGAGCGCGGCGTGATCGACCACGCGCTGCGGTTCACGGTGCGGCGCAGCCAGCGGGCGTACGTCTACCCGGCGACACACTTCGCCAGCCGGCTGACGGACCCCGACCTGCCGCGGATGGGCGAGCGGTTCCGGCTGCGCCAAGACTTCGACACGTCGGGCTTCTCGCGGAACGTGCGGACGGTGCTGGAGGCGCTGAAGCGGTACGGGATGTTCATGGCCGACAACGGCATCGAGTGGGGCATGAGCAGCACCGCCGACGACCGCGTGCCGGTGATGCACGACGAGCTACGCCGCGTGAAGGGCTCGGACTTCGAGGTGGTCGTCGCGCCTCCGGGGTATGTTCCCCCGAAATGACCAATTCCCAATGACCCCCCAATGACCAAGGAAGAAGCCGCTGTACTTCCTTGGTCATTGGGGGGTCACCGCCGGAGCAGCCGCCACGACAGGAACGCGCCGCAACTCCCGAGCGTGATGTTCGCCAGCCAGCAGCCGAGCCACAGCGGCACCTTGCCGTCCTTGCCCATGTTCGAGCCGGCCAGCAGCAGCGGGTAGTACAGCAGGATCGTCGGCAGGAAGCAGATCACGAACGTGCTCAGGTAGTCGGCCCGGTTCGCCCACAACCCCACCGGGCAGCCGATGAGCGCGAACACCAGACAGCCCACGGCCAGCGCCGGCCGCATGTAGTACTCGGCCTCCACGTTCCGCGCCTGCCGCTTCAGCCCGTCGGCCTGCGACAGGAGGTTCAAGCGGTGCTGCACGGCCAGCTGGGCCGCGGCCCCGTCGGCCGGCATGGGCGCCCGCTCGGCGGCCGCCACGGCCGCCAGCTTCGCCTCGCGCTGCCGCTCCAGCTCCGCGACGCGCGGGCCAAGCTCCTCCCACGTCAGCGCCCCGGGGCGTGTGCGGGCGTCGGCCGGGTTGAGGAAGTCCGGCAGTTGCAGCGCGTACGGCGTCGTCGAGGTGTTGGTGCCCTGGATGCTCGGGTTGTTGTAGACGAAGCGGTCCGGGTCGATGTACAGGAGGTTGTTCTCCACATCGACCCGCAGCTGGGCCTCGCGCGCCCGCACCACCAGGTCGTACCCGCCGTACGTCTCGACGCCCTTGCCGTCCGTCACCTTGACCCGCCGCTTCAGCACCACGTCGATGAGCCGGCGGCCCTGCACGTCGCGGACGAACAGCACGTACGGGAACGTCGGGTGCCGCAGGCAGCGGTCGCGGCGGAGGGTGTTGTACACCACCTCCTCGGGGTCGCGCAGCGCCTCCTCCTGGAGCCGCTGCTGCGTCTGCGGGATGACCGCGTAGTACAGCCCCCCCGTCGTCGCCGCCGTGATGACGCCCAGGGCCAGCGCCGGCTTGAGGATGGTGGACAGGTGGACGCCGGCGGCCTTGAGCGCGACGACCTCGTTGTCGTGGGCGAGGCGGCCGTACACGACGCAGGCCGCGAACAGGGTGGTGGCCGGGATCGTGTACGGCAGCGTGCTGGGGACGAACAGCGGGATGATGGCGACGATCTGCGCCGGCCCGAGGCCGAGCTGGCTGGCCTGCTGGACGAGGCCGGCGAGCAGGAACAGCCCGGTGAGGCCGCCGAGCGCGAGCAGGAACACCCGCACCAGCTCGGCGAAGATCGTACGGTTCAGGGTGGAGCCGAGCATCGGGTACCAGTTTCGAGTTCGGGACGCCGTGGTTCGCTGGATTTTCAGTCCGAAGGCCTGGGAGCCCTCAGCCCAGGGCATCGCCCTGGGTACGGGGCTCGCAGGCTTTCAGCCTGCACGGCCTCACGCACCCCGTTCCCAGGGCGGCGGTCGCTGCGCTCCCTTGCCCCGGGCTGAGGGCTGCCAGGCCGTCGGCCTGAAAACCAAGGGCCCGGCCGATCGCCGCATCACGGCGTCCCCGGTCGTGCCTCGCGTAACCGGCGAAGCCGCTCCACGATCAGCCGCGCCGGCTCGGTCACCACCGGCACCGGCTCGGGGCGGTAGCGGAACTCGCCGCCGTTCTCCTTCGTCATCCGGATCACGAACAGGTTCCGGCTCAGGAACGCCGACAGGTCGCCGACCGGCGTGTTCACCAGCCGGGCCAGAATCTGCGACCCCAGCGTGTAGAACTCGAACTTCACGTTGTCGCCGGTCAGGTCCAGCTCGCCGGAGCCGCCGACGCACAGCGCCTTGCCGATCAGGTCGAGCTGGTCCACGTACACCTTCTCGTCCTTGAGGCGGAACGCGGCGTGCCCCTCCTCGAACGCCGTGCGGTCCGGCGTCTGGAGCTTCAGCACCTTCATCAGGTCCAGCAGGACCGGCAGGTTGTACATCCGGCCCGTCGGCACGTCGAGCCGCCCGGTGCCCTCCTGGCTCCACCGGCCGGTCCGCGGGTCGTAGCGGTTGAACACTCGCACCTGCGCCTGGGCCAAGCCTTTCAGGTCGGCGTCGGAGCCGAGGCGGTAGTGGCGGGCGACCTCTTCGAGCTGCACGTCGGTGGCCGTCAGCCACAGGTCGTAGCGCACGGGGTCCGTCATCACCACCCGCGCCTCGCCGCCGACGGTGCCGTGGAACAGGCCGCCGGTCAGGTTCTGGAACTCGGTCGTCGGCGGCAGGAAGTACCCGGGCCGGGCCGGGTCCGGCTGCTGCGGCGGCACGCTGACGCGCCCCTGCACCCCGGTCAGCGGCTGCCGGGCCACCACGGCGCGGTCGAGGTAGACGTTCCCGCGGACGAGGCCGACGTGCGTGCCCTCGTAGCGGCCGCGGCAGGCCACGGCGCCGTACACCTCGTCCCAGCCGACGCCCGTGTCGAACGCGGCGCCGGTGAGGCGCAACTCGGCGTCCCAGTACACGACCGGGTCGGGCGCCGGCGGCGGGGCCAGCGGCGACGCCGCGAGCGGCGGCGCCTGGCCGCGGACGGCCGTCGTCGGCGTCGGCTCGTCGGGCGGCGTCAGCACGACGAGGTGCTTGACCTCCAGGTCGGCCCGGCCGCGCAGCTTCAGGCCCTCCACGCCGTCGCGCAGCGAGCCCGGGAGCGCCTTCAGCAGCGCCTCGTCGGCGACGAGGTTCTTCGCCTCCAGCTTGCCGAGGTTCGCCCACACCACGCCCTGGGGGTAGAAGCGGACCTCGCCGGCCTCGAGCTTCAGCCGCGTGTCGTTGTGCCGGGCCGCGAGGTGGGCCAGGTCCACGCGGCCGCCGCGGTACTGGAGCCACCCCGACAGGTCGGCCAGCTCGTAGGGGAAGAACGCCGGCGTGACGGTGGGGCCGTAGAAGTTGAACGTCAGGTTCAGGTCGCTGGCCGGGTTGAACGTGGGCTCGTCGGCCTTCGGCCGGGGCGCGCCGGGCGGCCGGGCGCGGTCCAGCACCTCCACGTCGGCCGAGAACGCCATCGCGCCGCGCGGGCTGAGGCTCTTCCAGATGTCGCCGAGCTTCAGGGCGTCGAGGGCGCCGCGCAGGTCGTCGTCGAGCGGGCAGCCGTTGCCGCCGAGGTGGAGTTCGAGCCGGCGGTCGGCGGTGCCGGGCACGGTGCGGCGCGACCCGTGCATCCACACGTTGCCGCCGCCGTGCGTCGCGGTGAACCCGTCGAACACTAGCTCGCCGCGGTCCGCCGCCGGCGCGGCCCCGGGCCGCGGCTCGACCGCGCCCACACGCGCCACCACCTTCCCCTTCACTTTCTCGAACCGGTAGGGGAAGCGGGTGTAGTGGATCGTGCCGTCGGCCACGTCCACGCGGATCTCCGTCTCGGCGAGGTTCACGCCCTGCTTCTGGGTGATGTCGGCGGTGAAGGTGGCGCGGCCGGCGGGGCGGAACTGGCGGAGCAGGTCGGGGTACTCGTCGGGGAACGCGGCGATGATCCGCTCGTCGATGGGGACGTTCGTGCCGGCGACGCGGAGGGTGACCGCCGGGTCGGGGCCGCGGCCGTACACCTGCCCCTTCACGGTGACCGCGGCGTCGTTGGCGGCCTTGCCGCGCACGTCCACGGCCAGGCTCGGCTCGCCGCCCGGGGTGACCGTCTTCTTCAGCGTCCCCTCGACGGCCGTGACCGGGTACGGGAACTTCTCGTACCGGGCGCTGACGCCGCGCGGGCGGACCTCGTACTCGCGCTTCCAACCCGGGCCGGCCTCGCGGACGAACTTGTACCCGACGTCCACGGTCCCGGCCGGGGCGAACATCTTCTTGATCTTGCCGCCGGCCTCGCCGAGGCGGGCGAACAGGTCGTCGGTCAGCGGCACGCCGGCGAAGGTCACGTCGGCCCGCTGCACGTGCTCCTCGAAGGCCGCGAGCGGGTCGTCGGCCGCCGGCGGGGTGCCGCCCCCCTCGCGGGTCTCCAGCGCGACGCGGACGTGGGCCGGGCCGACCTTCGCGGTCGCGTCCTCGACCTTCACCCGGCCGTCCACGCTCCGCACCTTCAGGCCGATCTTCTCGACCGGCCACGGCACGTCGGGGTGTTCGAGCCGGCCGTCCTTGATGGACACCTCCACGTCGTGGTGCCAGGCCGGCGCGGCGCCGGGGTTGTACCGCAGCTCGCCCTTGACGGCGGCGGTGGCGGTGAGCTTCTGGACGTGCGGGGCCACGCCCGGGGCGACGCGCTCGGCCACGGCCGCGGCCAGGTCGCCGAGCGGCAGCGCCTTGAGGTCGAGGTCGACCTTCACCTCGCGGTTGATGCGGTTGAGCCGGGCCTTCACCTCGACCGGGCCGAACAGGTCGGCGTCGCCCTGGGCGTGCAGCGTCAGGATCGACACGTGCTCGTTCTGGAGGAACAGCTGCGCCCCGCTCAGTTTCACCGCCGGCAGCGCCTCGGGCGACCGGTCCGTCACCGTCACGGTCGCGCCCTTGGCCACGAACGATGGCACGGGCCGGTCGGCGGGGCCGGGGCGCACCAGGTCGGCGACGTTCCACCGGCCGTCGGGGCCGCGCTCGAGGCGGAGGGCGGGGTTCTCCAGCTCGATCTTGCGGATGACGAGCCGGCCGCGGTTCAGCTGCTCCTTGTCGTGGAACAGCACGGCACTGGGGACGACGAGGAGCGGCTGGTCGGGCGGGTCGCCGCGGCGGACGAGGGCGAGGTCGCGGACGGCGATGCCCCCGAGGATGCGCATCCGGGCGGAGCCGACGGACGCGTCGACGCCGTCGAGTTGGTCGTGGAGGGCGGCGAGGACTTGCTCGCGGACACGCTCGGGGCTGACCCAGGTGCTGGCGAACCAGGCGGCGGCGCCCAGGGCCGCGACGGCGGCCAGGATGAGCCCGCGAATCAGCCCGCTCCGCACGGCAGCCCGCATACCCGCCCCGGTGGCCCGTCCCCGCCCGTCGGGGCGGAGGGGGTGCGGGTATACCGGCGGCCGCGGCGCGAGTCTAGGCGAAGTGCGGAGTGCGGACCGCCGAACCCCGGGCCGCGGCTTCCGTCCCGCACTCCGCATTCCTCGTTCCACATTCTCGTGCTAGAATCCCCTCCCCACCCAACGCCCCCACGCCCCCACCGCCGCCATGAAAGCGCTGATTCTGGTCACCGACGGGTTCGAGGATTTGACGCTCTTTCTGCCGTGGTACCGCCTCCGCGAGGAGGGGTTCACCGTCCGCCTGGCGTCCCCCCTGATGCACGGCCTCACCGGCCTCCACGGCTACCGCGTCGAGCCGGACGAGCGCATCCACGAGGTCAACCCCGCCGAGTACGACGCGGTCGTCATCCCGGACGGGCCGTGCGTCGAGAAGCTGCGGCAGCTTGAGGCCGCCGTGGACGTGATCCGCACGTTCGTGTCCGACGGGTCGAGCCGGGTGGCGGCGGTCGGGCACGGGCCCCAGTTGCTCATCAGCGGCGGCGTCCTCGACGGCCGGGTGGTGACCTGCGACCCCGGCATCCGGGACGACGTGCGCGCCGCCGGGGCCGTGTACCGCGACGAGGCCGTGGTGCGCGACGGCAACCTGGTCACGTCGCGCGGGGCCGACGACCTGCCGCGGTTCTGCCGCGAGTTCGTGCGGGCGTTGGCGGCGCGGGTGTGAACAGTCTGCGGGAGTCGGCGGGAGTGGGAGAGTCCGGCAGGGTTCATACCCCCCCGCAGACTCCCACCGACTCCCGCAGACTCGAAACCCGTGGCCCCCGCGCCGGGTACAATGTCCCGACCGCCGCCGCCCGGCGGCCCGCTCCCGCCGCGAAAGGATACCCGCCGCCATGACCCGCCTGGTCCGCCCCGCCCTGGGGCTCGCCGTCGCCGCCGTCCTCTCCGCCGGCCCCACCCGGGCCGCCGACCCGCACCCGCTCCTGCCGGCCGACGCCGACGTCGTCATGTCCGTGAACATCCGGCAGACGCTGGAGTCGGACATCGTCAAGAAGTACGCGCTCGACGCCCTCAAGGCGCAGCTCAAGGAGAACGACGCCCAGAAGCTCCTCCGCGACCTCGGCCTCGACCCGCTCAAGGACCTCGACCGCGTCCTCGTCGGCGCGGCGGGCAAGGACGAGACCGACTTCAAGTACCTCGTCATCGTCACCGGCTCGTTCGACCCGGAGAAGCTGTACAAGGCCGCGGAGGCGCAGAGCCGCCAGGACGCCGACCACTTCGCGCTGGTGAAGGACGGCAAGGACGTGATGTTCAAGTACACCCCGGACAACGGCAACCCCACCTACGGCACCGTCGTGGACGACAAGACCATCGTCCTCGCCGGCGACAAGAAGGGGATCAGCACCGCGCTGGCGACGCCGAACAAGGGGAAGGCCGACCTGGGCCGCGAGATGAACACCCTCGTGAAGGGGATGGACGACAAGGCCACGGTGTGGGCGGTGGCGCTCACGAACGGCCGGCTGGACAAGCTGAACCTCAAGGGGCCGGGCGCCAACCCCGCCATCCAGGCGCAGCTGGGCAACCTCCGGAGCCTCAGCACGGTGGTCCGCGTCGAGAAGGACGTGAACCTGAACATCACCCTGGGGATGAAGGACGACGACGCGGCCGCGGAGACCGGCAAGACGGTCGGCGAGCTGCTCCAGACGGTGCGCGGGGCGCTGCCCTTCCTGGCCGCCAACGAGCCGAAGCTGAAGCCGCTGGTGGAGCCGGCGAAGACGCTCAAGAGCGAGGTGAAGGACCGCAACGTGGTCATCACCGGCCGGGTGGCGGGCACCGTGATCGGCGACCTCATCGCACCGGGTAAGGTGGATTAAGACGCGGCATTTTTGACAGGATGAACAGGACAGGGCAGGATGGAAAACAGAGACAGAATTTAAAATAAATCGTGTCTCTGTTTTCCATCCTGCCCTGTCCTGTTCATCCTGTCAAAAATTCTCCCTGGCTCTAGAACGGCCGCCGCGCCCGGGCCAGTTCCACGGCCCGGGTCGTGAGGTGGTACTTCGTGCGGGCGTTCACCCGCTCCCACGCCGGCACCGACCGCGGCGCCGCGAACGCCCGCCCGTACTCCGCCATCACCGCCGCGAAGTGCTCCTCGTGCCCGGTGCGCAGCGCCGCCGGGATCCGCAGCTTCACCTCCGCCCCGCCGTCCTCCAGCCCCAGCCCCGGGAACTCGGCCTGCCACCGGCCGACCGCCGCGGTCAGGTGCGCCAGGAGCTCCGCGTGCGACACCTCGGACGCCTTCACGAACACGTCCGGCGGGTGCCCCGGCTGCTGCCGCACCTCCGCCACGGCGTCGGTCCCGCGCGCCACGGCCACGTGCGTGTCGCCGCCGGGCGAGTCGTACTCCCACTTCGTCGTCAGCCGGACGTGGACGCCGCGAACTGCCATCCAGGCCGTGTGGTTGCCGGCGTAGTACAGCAGGTCGCCGGCGAGCCGCGGGGCGAGTTCCGGCGGCACCGCCGGAAGCCCCGTCACCTCGGCGAACTGCTCGCGCGTTAGCACCAGCGGCCAGCGGTCGGCGGCGTACACCTCGGCGTCCGGGCCGGCCGCCACGGGCTCGCCCGGGGCGACGAGCCACAGCGCCAGGTCGGCCAGGTGCGTCCCCACGTCGGCGAGCCCCTCGCCGGCGATGGTCGGGTCGAACCACCACCACGGCCGACGCAGTGGGTGGCCGTCGACGGTCTTGTTCAGGTAGTGCGTGCTGGTGAGCGTGAGCGCCGGGTGCATCGCCGACCCGCCGAGCCACTCGCCGAACACGTCCGGCTCGCGCGTCACCGCCCGCAGCAGCCGGTTGGCCACCTCGTGCCGCTCGGTCATCACGTCCCACACGAGCACCCCGCGGTCGTCGGCGTCGGCCAGCGCCGCGTCGAGTTCGGGCAGGTCGGCGGCGTCGATCACCCACGGCTTGTCGGCGATGACGTGGAGGTTCTGCGCCACGGCCGCGCGGATGAGCCCGACCTTGGGGCGGTTGCGGCCGGACAGCACGACCGTATTCCCCGGCTGCTCGCGCAGGAACCGCTCCCGCCAGTCGGCCCCGGCGCGGACGTCGAGCTCCCACGCGGTCGGGTCGTCGGCGCGGCCGTTGAACGCGGCGACGCGGGCGACGTGGGCGACGAGGTCGGCGTCGAGCGGGGCGTACACGTGGACGCGGCGGTGGACGCCGGCCGCGGCGTGCTTCTGGACGAGCGCCGCGTGGAAGTGCCCGGGGGCGACGGTGACCAGGCGGATCGGGCGGGACGTGTCCATGCCGGGGTCGGGTCCTGTTCGCCCTATAACAGCGGAGTCCGCACCGCACGGGGGCCGCGCATGTCCGTCCGCTTCGTCATGGTCGGGGGCTTCCTCGGGGCCGGGAAGACCACCACGGTCGCCCGCCTCGCCCGGCTGTACCAGGCCCGCGGCAGCCGCGTCGGCGTCGTCACCAACGACCAGGCCCACGACCTCGTGGACACCAACACGTTCCGCGCCCAGGGGCTCGCCACCGAGGAGGTGCCCGGGGCGTGCTTCTGCTGCCGGTTCGACGACCTCGTCGCCAAGGTCGGGGCGCTGTCGGCCGGGGAGCGGCCGGACGTGATCCTCGCCGAACCCGTCGGCAGTTGTACCGATCTCGTGGCGACCGTCATCCAGCCGCTGCGGGATTTGTACCGCGGTCAGTTCGAAGTGGCGCCTTACGCCGTGCTCTTCAAGCCGAGCCACGGGGCGAAGATTCTCCGCAACCAGCAGGCCGGCGGGTTCAGCCCCAAGGCCGCGTACATCTTCAAGAAGCAGCTCGAAGAGGCCGACGCGGTCGTCCTCAACCGCGCCGACGAACTTCCGCCCGCGGAGCTGGACGAGCTGGCCCGCCTCGTCGGCGAGCAGTTCCCCGACACGCCGGTGCTCCGCGTCTCGGCGAAGACCGGCGCCGGGTTCGACGCCCTGCTGGCGTTCCTCGACCAGACCGGCGGGTTCGGCCGCAAGATTCTCGACATCGACTACGACACGTACGCCGAGGGCGAGGCCGAGCTCGGCTGGCTGAACGCCTCGGCGCGGCTGACGGCGGCCGCGCCGTTCGACCTGGACGCGCTGCTGACGGCGGTCCTGCGCCGGCTGGCCGAGGCGTGCGGCCGGCTCGGCGGCGAGGTGGCGCACCTGAAGCTCATCGGCACCGACGACGCCGGGGCGTTCGCCGTCGGTAACGTGGTGAGCAGCGACACCGCCGCGGCGCTGAGCCTGCCGAGCGGCGTGAGACCGGTGGCGGCGGACCTGATCGTGAACGCCCGGGTGGCGATCGACCCTGAGGTGTTGGAGGCCGAGGTGCGCCGCATCGTGACCGAGGTGGCGGGGCAGGGCGGGGTGGCGGTCGAGTTCCGCACGAGCCAGAGCCTGCGCCCGGGCCGCCCGGTGCCGACGCACCGCTACCCCGCGGCGAAGGGGTAACCACCCGGCGAGCCGGGGGCGTGAGCCCCCGGATTCTGTGGCACGCACCACAAGAATCCGGGGGCTCACGCCCCCGGCTCGCCAGGCGTATCGCGCGGCGCGTGCGTCACGGCAGCGGCACGTCGCGGAACTCGAACGTCACCTCGTGCGTCGCCTGGACCCACTCGTTCACCACCAGCCGGGCCGGCGGGCCGAGCTTCTGCATCATCCCCTGCCGGTTCGTCGGCTGGAACGGCAGCGTCATCGTCACCGAGCCCTGGTTGTGGTTCATGCTCGACGCGCCGTAGTTGCGGTACTTGTTCCCCTGCGCGTCGATCAGCTCCACCTTCTGGTTGATGTTGTTCGACCAGTTGTACGTGTCCGGGTGGTTCGGGTCGAAGCTGCCGAGCCGGCGGATGGTCAGCGCCACCGAGTACCCGTTGTTCGCCGCCACCACCGAGTCCACGTCCACCTCCACCGTGCGGCCCGACACCTTCAGGTTCTTCGCCTTCAGCGGCTCCGGCACCGTCACCTCCGGCACCACCGCCGACAGCAGGTTGATGCCGACCTTCCCCTTCAGCGTACGGATGGTCCGCGCCTCGCGGCCGCCGCGCACCAGCCCCAGGCTGCCCGACTGCTGGTAGGAGCGGTAGCCGCCGCCGCCGTAGTACGCCGACCGGACGCCGAAGGGCTGGTTCGGCCCGGCCGGCGGCGGCACCATCGACTGGCCCTGGTCGTCCTCCGCCGTCACCACCACCGGGGCGAGCCCCATCCCGAGCATCGGGTTCTTCGGCTCCGAGAACAGGCTGAAGGTGAGGCTCACCGACTCGGAGGGGCGGATGAACATGGCCCCGCGCGGGTCGGTGGCCGTGAGCTGCATGCTGCGGTTGAGCTGGATGTTGGTGGCGCCGATCTTGAACGGCCCGGCGTAGGCCACGAACGGCATCCGCTGACCGCCGCTGTAGGTGTTCACGTACACCGTGTCGTCGTCGTACCCGTTGCTGTTCACGCTCCCGCCGACGAGATCGACCACCGAGTCGACGGCCTGCCAGAACGGGGCGTTGGTGAAGCCGATCTTGTGGCGGGCGCCGCCGGCCCCGGGGTCGCCCTGGAACTGGACGTTGTAGCCGGTCTGGCGGGCGATCTCGTCGAGCGCCTCCTTCACCGTGCGGTCCTTGGTCGGCATCGTGACCCGGCGCGGGCTGACGAGCCGCTCGTGGTCTATTTTGCGGACCAGCACCGACAGCCGCCGCGACACCTCGGGGCTGGTCGTGTCGGCGAGCGCCTTTTTGAGCTGCGGCAGCGCCTTCTCGCCGAGCGCCTCCAGGTCGCGGCCGGCCTTCTCGCGGAGCTTGTAGTCATCGGCCCCGAGGTTGCGGATGTGTGAAGTCACCGCGGGATCGGCGGCGGGTTCCGGCGCCTTGGCGGCGGGTTCCGGCGCCTTGGCGGCGGGGGCGGCGGGCGGCGCGGCCGGGGGCGCGGGTTGCGGCTGGGCGACGACGGCGGCGACGAGTCCGAGGATGGCGGCGACGGCCGCGGCGGCGCGCATGGCCTGCACTCCGGGTTCCCGCGGAGTCAGCCGGTCCGGCCGACCCGCGGGATCGGACTGTAGCCTACCAGCCGGAACAACCGGCCTCAAGGGTCCGACCGGCCGGCGGCTCGCGGATTTCGACGCGATTCGTTAAAGTGGTCCCACCCGTCCGCGGGCGCCGGTTGTGACGGCGGGGGTGGCACTACGGGACGCGGCTCACACCCTTCGGCCCCAGTACCAGCCGCGCCCGCCGGAGCACCGCCGCCGGGTTCACCTTCGCCAGCGGCCGCACCCGGGCGTACATCGCACACTCCAGCCGGCCGTAGCCGCAGCCCGCCGCCAGTGCCACCGCCCCCGCCAGCAGAACGGCCGCGCTGCTGTCCGCCAGCCACCCGGCCCGCTGGAGCAGGTAGAACGTCCCCATCGTCGCCGGGGCGTGGACCAGGTACAGGCCGTAGCTGGCATCACCCCACCGCACCAGCGGGTTCGTCGGCGCCAGCTGAGGCAGCCGCGCCGCCAGCCACACCAGCGCCGCCGCCGCGGGGGCGAAGGCGAGCCACTCCCCTTCCAGCGTGGCCACCCGCGCTGGCACCACCGCCAGCCACGCCGCCGTCGCCACCAGCACCGGCCACCGCCAGCGGATCCCGCGGTCGCGCACCTGGTACACGAGCACGCCCAGCGCGAACGACAGGTTCACCGCCGAGAACGGCACCTCGCTCCAGCGCGGCAGCTGCACGGCCGCGTAGCCCGGCCACACCGCAACCTTCGCCAGCAGCAGCACGGCCCACACCGCGGCGCAGGCGGGCAAGCCGCGCCGCGCCCCGAACAGGGCCACCGTCGCGGCGACCCACAGGTTCAGCACGACCTCGTAGACCAGCGACCACTCGACGCCGAGTGGGTAGATGCGCGTTCCCGGCGGCGCCGGCAGCAATAACCACGAGACGGTCCCCGGCCGCACGTACGTGCGGAACTCGGGCGGCCACACGGTGAACCACATGAGCCCCATCACGAGCAGCGCCGCGAGCCAATAGCCGGGGTACAGCCGCAGCGCCCGACCCCACAGGAACCGGCCGGCCGAGGCGCCGGCCGCGGCCTGCGTCAGGACGAAGCCGCTCACGGCGAAGAAGAGCGGCACCGGAAAGCTCATCCAGTTCCCGGCGCAGAGCAGCTCGGCGGGGAAGGCGGTGGTGCCGAACGTGTGCTGTGCGTAGTAACCGAGGTGGTACACGACGACGGCGACGGCCGCGACCAGGCGAAGAACCTGAATGTTGTTGAACCGCATGACCGAGTTCGGCCCCCGTGTCCGGCCGACGGTAGCGACTCGGCTTGAATCACACAAGCCCGACCAACCGTGTCGGGAACGGCGGAAGTCGTTGCGGCGGAAGCGGATGACGCGGGAATGGGGCGGGTATCGGTCTGATAGTCTTTTGTGGCATCGACTCAATTCGTGCCCTGACCCCCCGGGGGGGTTCCGTACACACACCGTGCGCGGTCGATGCGACAGGCGTGCGGGGGTCACTTCCGACGGAGGCGTACGGCCGCGGCGTGCTGCGCCACCAACTCCCGGTGCAGGTCGTCCACCACCCACTCGCGCGACTTGCCGGCGTACCGCGCCGGGTCGATGGGCTCGCCGACGGCGAGCGCGATCGACCCCGGCTGCGGCTCACTCAGTAGTGGCGCGAACCGCGGCCAGCGCTGGAACCGGTTCCACGCCTCGAACGCGCCCGCGATGCCGACCGGCACGATCGGGCAGGTCACCCGCTTGATGAGCAGCGACACGCCGGCCTTGAGCGGCTGCACGGCCCCGGTGTAGGTGCGCTCGCCCTCGGGGAACATCAGCACCGCCCGCCCCGCGGTGAGGGCGTCGAGGACGTTCTGGATGCCGTCCTTCCCCATGTTGCGGTCGATGGGCACGGCCCCGAGGCTGTGGATGAGCCGGCCGAAGCCGGGCTTGTGGAACAACGTCTTCCGCGCCAGGAACGACAGGTAGCGGCGGCTGGCGAGGCCGACGAGCACCGGGTCGAACATCGACTGGTGGTTGGCCACGACCAGCACCGGGCCGGTCCGCGGCATGTTCGCCCAGCCGGCGTGGCGGAGGCTGAACCCGAACGTGAAGAACGAGAACGCGGACCAGTAGACGGTGTCGTACCAGACCCGGCCGGTCAGGTGCGGGCGGGCGAGCATCGGCGCACCACCTCCTCCAGCCGGGCCAGCACGTCGTCGGGGGACAGGCCGGTGGTGTCGATCACGACGGCGTCGTCGGCCGGCCGCATGGGGGCGGCGGCGCGGCCGGCGTCGCGGACGTCTCGCTCCTGCTGCTGGGCGAGCACGTCGGCCAGCATCACGGCCTCGCCCTTCGCCACGAGTTCGCGGTGGCGGCGCTCGGCGCGGGCGAGCGGGTCGGCGACGAGGTAGAACTTGCACGCCGCGTCGGGGAACACGGCCGTGCCCTGGTCGCGCCCCTCGCACACCATGTCGCGGCCCTCCGCGACGCGGCGCTGCTCGGCGGCGAGGAACCGGCGCACCGCCGGCACCGTGGCGACGCGGCTGGCGGCCTGCGCCGCCGCGGGGGTGCGGATGGCGGCGGTCACGTCGCGGCCGTCGAGGAGCACCCGCCCCGGCGGCATCTCCAGCCGCAGGGCCGCGAGCACGGCGTCCACGTCGGCGGCGTCGCGGAGGGCGAGGCCGACGGCGCGGAACATGGCGCCGGTGTCGAGGTAGTCGAACCCGAGGCGGGCGGCGAGGCCGCGGGCGGCGGTGCTCTTGCCCGACCCCGCGGGGCCGTCGATGGTGACGATCATGCTGAAGGTCAGGGTACCGGAACGGCCGGCACGCGTCCCCCCCTGGATTCCGGTGCCGCCGTCGGGGATAATCGTACGTACCCGTTCCCGCCCGGGTCGCCGCCATGCCCCTTCCCGCCCAGCCGCCGCCGTCCCCGGCCCTCGCCGCCGCGCTGCACCTGCTCCGCACGGGCATGACGGAGCCGGCCGAAACCGTCGTGGTGAAGGCCGCCCGCGACGCCAAGCGCGACCACGGCTCCGGGTCGCACCCGCTGGCGCTGGCCTATGCCGACATGGCCCGCTTCCACCACGCCGCCGGCGAGGTGAAGCGCGCCGCCACCGAGTTCCAGCACGCGGTGAAGTACCCGGCCCCCGCCGACCCGGCCGCCAAGAAGGACCGCCTGGCCTTCCTCTTCGGCTACGCCGGCTGCCTCGCCGACCTCGGCCGCACCGCCGACGCCGAGAAGGTGCTCCGCCAGTGCGTCCTGAAGGCCCGCGAGGTGTACGGGGCCGGCACGGCAGGCGCCGCGGCCGCGACCGTGCCGCTGGCCGAACACTTCCTCCGAACCGACTTCCCCGCCGACGCCGCGCGCCTCCTCGACGCCGCCGCGCCGTCGCTGATCGCCCACCGCGACCCGCTCGGGCCGCTGGCCGTGGCACTGAAGGCCGAGGCGGTCCGGCTGCTGAACCGCACCGACGACCCGTTCGCCGACCTGGAGCGCGCCGCCCCCGAGACGGCCGCCGCCGCCGTGGCCGCGGGGCTGGAGCGCGCCAAGGCCGACCCGCACCCGCGCCGCCGGCCCGTACTCGACGACCTGGTGAAGTTCGCGTGCCGCCGCTTCGGGGACGGCCACGCCGCGTCAGCTGACGCCCTGGCCGGCGTGGTGCGGCACGAGGCGGCGGTGGGGGCGGCGACCTCGCCGGCGCGGGCGGCGGCGGTGCGGCGGGCGGTCTGGTCGTATGCCGCGCACCGGCCCGAGGGCATGGTGCTGGAGAACGTCGAGGTCGGGTTCGACCCCGACGGCACGCTCCACCTGGCCCCGCACCTCGGCCGCGAACCCGGTACACCGGGGCTGAGCGCCGTTGAGGGCGTGTTGGTCGCCGCCCTGGACGACCTGTTCGCCCGCGCGGCTCGATGAATGTTAAATCAGAGCGGCGATCGGGAATTCCGTCGCACGTCGGGCCGCTCCGGGGTATAACCGTCGTCCGTGAACGTTCGCCGTACGCCCGGAGAGTTCCCGTGATCGACTACCAGGCCGCCCGCAAGGTGGCGGCACGTCTGGCCGCGCTGGCCGAGCCCACCCGCGTCCGGGTGATCGACCACCTGGCCCACGGGCCCCTGCACGTGGGCGCGCTCGCCGAACTGCTCGACGTGCCGATGGTGAACCTCTCCCACCACCTCGGGGTGATGCGCCAGGCCGGGCTGCTCGACGACGAGAAGGAAGGCCGGCGAGTCGTCTACCGCCTCCACCCGGACGTGGCCCGCCCCGGCGACGGCGACGCCATCGCGGTGCTCGACCTGGACGGGTTCAAGGTTCGCGTCCGCAACGGGGCGGCGTTGCCGGGGGTGACGGCGAAGCCGAAGAAGAAGTGACGCCGGTCGCGGGGTAGCGCCGCGCGCTACCCCGCGACCGGCGAATCAGCCGCGACCCTTGAAGAACACCGCGGCCAGCGGCGGCAGTGTGATCGTCACCGAGAACGGCTGCCCGTGCATCGCCGCGGGCTCCGCGAACACGCCGCCGCTGTTCCCCAGGTTGCTGCCCCAGTACAGTCCCGCGTCGCTGTTCAGAATCTCCTTCCAGAACCCGGCGCTCGGCACCCCCACGCGGTAGCCCGGCCGCGGCACCGGCGTGAAGTTCAGCACGCACACGATCAGGTCCTCGCCCGTCTTGCCGCGGCGGACGAAGCTCAGCACGCTGGCGTTGGCGTCGGCGCAGTCGATCCAGTCGAACCCGCCCGGCTGGTTGTCGAGTTCGTGCAGCGCCGGCTCCGCGGCGTAGGCGTGGTTCAGGTCGCGCACCCACCGCTGCACGCCCTCGTGCGGGGCGTGCTGGAGCAGGTGCCAGTCCACGCTCTCCTCGCACCGCCACTCCCGCCGCTGGGCGATCTCGCCGCCCTGGAACACCAGCTTCTTGCCGGTCATGCCCCACATGTACCCGAACAGCAGCCGCAGGCCGGCGTACTTCTGCCACTCGTCGCCCGCGCACTTGTCCCACAGCGGCCCCTTGCCGTGGACCACCTCGTCGTGCGAGAGCGGCAGCACGAAGTTCTCGTGGTAGGCGTAGAGCATTCGGAACGTCAGGTCGTTCTGGTGGTACTTGCGGTGGATCGGGTCGAGCGCCGAGTACCGCAGCGTGTCGTGCATCCAGCCCATGTCCCACTTGTAGCCGAAGCCGAGGCCGCCCGCGTAGGTGGGGCGGGACACCATGCCCCAGCTGGTGCTCTCCTCCGCGATCGTCTGCACGTCGGGGTAGTGCTGGTACACCTCCTGGTTGAACCGCCGCAGGAAGTCGATGGCCTCGAGGTTCTCCTGCCCGCCGTAGCGGTTGGGCCGCCACTCGCCCTCCTTGCGGGAGTAGTTCAGGTACAGCATCGACGCCACCGCATCCACGCGGATGCCGTCGATGTGGTACTTGTCGAGCCAGAACAGCGCGCTGGACAGCAGGAAGCTGCGGACCTCGTGCCGGCCGTAGTTGAAGATGTAGCTGCCCCAGTCGGGGTGGTAGCCCTGCTGCGGGTCGGCGTGCTCGTAGCAGGCGGTGCCGTCGAACTTCGCCAGCGCCCACGCGTCCGTCGCGAAGTGGCTCGGCACCCAGTCGAGGATGACGCCGACGCCGGCCTGGTGGAGCGTGTCGATGAGGTACATCAGGTCTTGCGGGGTACCGAACCGGCTGGTGGCGGCGAAGTAGCCGGTGGTCTGGTAGCCCCACGACCCGAAGAACGGGTACTCGGTGATCGGCAGGAACTCGACGTGGGTGAACCCCATGTCCTTGCAGTACGCGGCCAGCTTCGGGGCCACGTCGCGGTAGCTGAGCGAGTGGTACGGCGGGTCGGCCTCGCGCATCCACGACCCGAGGTGCACCTCGTAGATGCTGACGGGCGCGTCCTGTGCGATCTTCCTGCCGCGGCCGGCCATCCACTCCTCGTCGTGCCACTCGTAGCCGAGGTCCCACGTCACGGCGGCGTGCTTGGGCGCGATCTCGCAGTGGAACGCGAACGGGTCGGTCTTCTCGGCGCTGAACCCGCCCGGCGCCGCGACGTGGTACTTGTACATCGTGCCGTTCGTCACGCCGGGCACGAACCCGGCCCAGACGCCGCTGCTGCCGACGGGGCTGAGGCGGTTGGCGCCCTTGTCCCAGCCGTTGAAGTCGCCGACCACTGCGACGTAGTCGGCGTTGGGCGCCCAGACGGCGAACTGGTAGCCGGCCTTGCCGTCGCGGGTGGCGGGGTGGCTGCCGAGCTTCTCGTAGAGCCGGACGTGGCTGCCTTCGTTGAACAGGTAGAGGTCTTGCGGGGTGAGCGCCGGTCCGGGGCCGCCGGGGGGTTCGGGCGGGGCCGCGGGCTGGCGCGGCTGGCCGTTCCCCGCCTCGCTGCCGAACGGTAGGTACTTGGGCTTCGGCGGGGCGGGGCGGGTCATGGCTGCGGTCCCGGCTGCGGAGAGGGGATAATCCAGAACTACCGAATCGCGTGCCGCTCATCCAGATACGACGGACTGAGCCGACGACGCGGCCGGGCCGGATGCAACGGTCGTGCCGGGAGGGTGGGACGAGAGGGCGGGGTCAGCCCGCGACGGCCGACGGCTCGGGGAGCACGTCGGTCATGTGGAACGTGAGTTTGTGGTTGCACAGCAACAGTTGGTCGCCCGACTGCAACTTCGTCGGCCCGCCGATCCGCTTGCCGTTCACCAACGTGCCGTTCTTCGAGGCCACGTCGTAGACCTCGCAGCACAGGTTCGTGTGAACCACCACCGCGCAGTGCCGACGCGACACGCACTCGTCGCGGATCACCACGTCGTTGTCCGGCAGCCGGCCGACGCTGTTCATCCCCATGTGCAGCGGGTAGACGTCGGGGCCGTCCTTCAGGTAGAAGGTAAACCGACCGGCGAGCACCGCGCCCTCGGCCGGCGGGGCCACGGTCGGCGCGTCGAGGAGGTCGTCCGGGACTGGGGCGCGGGAGGGGTCGGAGATGAGGGTGTGGTTCCCGCAGGCCGCGTGGATGGCCTGGCGCGCGGCGCGGAACTGGTCCCGCCGGGCGTGACCCTCCAGGTGCAAGCTCTGTAAGCGGGGGTCCGACATGCCGCCTCCGGGCGGTGGCCCCGTATTCAGGGGCCGGCGTAATTCACCGTCATACCCGTAAGATTCGTCAAGGTCAACGGGCAGTCAATCCCGATCGACCGATTCCGAGCCAGGATTTGCGGCCGGCTGCCAGAACAGTCGGCACTCCATCTACTAAATTATAGTATCGGATAGATCCGGGTTGCGACAAGATTCCGCGAACATCGCGGAATTTCTTCCGCGAACCGGGTTTAAACACGGAACCGGTCAGCGTCCGCCGCGAGCTCCAGGCCCAACCCCGGCCCCGCGGGCGGTACTAACTTCCCTTCCGTTGCACGGACCGTGCCGGGAAACACCTCCGCCAGCCAGTCCACGCGGTCAACGCGCGTCACCGCCGGCAGGCCGCACGCCAACTGCACCCCCACCTCCGGCAGCCGAACCGGCGACACTGACACGCCGTAGGTTTCTGCCACCGCCGCCACCTTCAGTACCGGCGTGATGCCGCCGAGCCGCCCCACGTCGGGCCGCACCACGCGGATGACGCCGTCGCGGATCGTCTGAAAGAAGCGGTCGCGGGTGGCGAACGACGAGCCGACGGCGATCGGGATTTCGGCCATCCCCGCGAGCTTGGCGTAGCCGATGGCGTCGGTCGCCGGGAGTGGGTCCTCGAACCACTCCACGCCGACGTCCTCGAAGAAGTGCGTCAGCGCCTCGGCGGTGCCCAGGTCGAACCGGCCGTCGGCGGCGACGCACACGGCCGCGTCGTCGCCGAGGCCGTCGTTGATCTCGCGCACGCGGTCGGCGTCGGCCCGCACGTCGCCGCCGCCGACCTCGATGCGCACGGCGGTCGCGCCCTGTTTCAGCAGCGGCTTGGCGGCCTTCACCACGTCCGCGGCGGACCGGCCGGCCGCCACGTCCGAGACGAAGAACGGCGCCGCCGGCCGGGCGCCGCCGAGCAGTTCCCACAGCGGCACGGCGGCGGCCTTCGCCTTGAGGTCCCACAGCGCCACGTCCACGGCCGAGTACGCCCGCGCGGCGAGGCCGGCGAAGCCGATGCCACGGAAGTGCGCCTCCGCGGCCGCGAACCGCTTCTCCGGCTGCCGCGGGTCGGCGCCGACGACCAGCGGCGCCACGTCGGCGTCGATCAGGCCGCGCACGGTCGCCGCGCCGGGGCCGACGACGACGGCGAAGCCGAGCCCCGCGAGGCCGGCGTCGGTCTCGGCGCGGACGACAATCACGTCGATCGCGGCGGGGCCGGCGGGTGCGGGGTCGGTGAGCGACACGCGCCCGGGCCGGGCGAGCGGCACGCGGAGGTGGTCGGTGGTAAGTCTCGTCAGACGCATCCGCTCGCACCCCGAACGCGAAAGCCCGGGGACAACCCCGGGCGTTGGTATACGACCCGACCACCCGGCGAGCCGGCCCGCTACTCGCCGAGGTATGCCGCCCGGACGCGCGGGTCGTTCAGCAGCACGTCGGCCCGGTCGGTCATCGTCACGCGGCCGGTCTCCAGAACGTACCCGCGGTGCGCCACCTTCAGCGCCATCCGGGCGTTCTGCTCCACCAGCAGCACCGACGTGCCCTGCCGGTTCAACTCGCGGATCACGTCGAAGATTTGCACCACGATTTGCGGGGCCAGCCCCAGCGACGGCTCGTCCAGCAGCAGCAGCTTCGGCCGGCTCATCAGCGCCCGCGCGATGGCGAGCATCTGCTGCTGCCCGCCGGAGAGCAGCCCGCCGGCCTGGTGCTGCCGCTCCCGCAGGATCGGGAACATTCCGAACGCCTTCTCGATGTCGGCCTTCACGCCGTCGGCGTCGCGGCGCGTGAAGGCGCCCATCTGGAGGTTTTCGAGCACCGTGAGCCGCGGGAAGATTTTGCGCCCCTCCGGCGACTGCGCCAGCCCGAGCCGCACGACCTGGTGGGCCGGCACCTTCGCGGCGGTGAGGTCGCGGCCGTCGAACACGACGCGGCCGCCGCGGGCCTTCACCACGCCGGACAGGCTCATCAGTGTGGTGGTCTTGCCGGCGCCGTTGGCGCCGATCATGGCGACGATCTCGCCCCGCTCGACGGTCAGCGAGATGCCGTGGAGAACGTTGATCGGGCCGTAGCCGGCTTCGAGCTTGTCGACCGACAGCAGAGGAGGCATCAGCTCACCTCCTCCTTGCCGAGGTACGCCTCGATCACCTTCGGGTCGCGGCTCACCTCGGCCGGCGGCCCCTCGGCGATTTTGACGCCGTAGTCGAGCACCGCGACGCGGTCCGAGATCCCCATCACCAGGCTCATGTGGTGCTCGATCAGCAGCACCGTCACGCCGCGGTCGCGGATCTGGCGGATCAGGCCCATCAGGTTCGCCGTCTCGCTCGGGTTCATCCCCGCGGCCGGCTCGTCGAGCAGCAGCAGTTCCGGGCTCGTCGCCAGCGCCCGCGCGATTTCGAGGCGCCGCTGGTCGCCGTAGGCGAGGTTGCACGCCAGCTCGTTGTGCTTCCCGGCGAGCCCGACGAACGCCAGCAACTCGCCGGCCTTGGCGCGGAACTCGGCCTCCTCGCGGCGGTGCGCCGGCAGGTGCAACAGCGCCGCCAGCGGGTGCCCCTTGATGGCCCGGCTCATGCCGACCTGCACGTTCTCCAGCACCGTCATCGCGTGGAACAGGCGGATGTTCTGGAAAGTCCGGGCAATGCCGCCCTGCGAGATCACATCCGGCGTGCGGCGGCTGCGCCACCACGTCAGCAGCAGGCCCGTGCCGCCGACCACGAACCCGAACGCGAACCCGCCCGCGGCCGCGGTGCCGCGCGCCGCGACGTGCGAGGTCGCGTCCGACAGCGCCTTGCCCCACGGGAAGGCGGCGCGGGAGTCGGTGTAGTTCTGGCGGATGGACGCCTTCCACAGGCTGTTCACGTTCACCGCCAGCAGCAGGCACACCAGCCCGGTCATAACGCCGACGGCGAGGGCGCCGGCGATCGGCTTCCACGTGAAGGCACGCTCGATCGGCCGGCCGCGGAACAGGACGTGCCCCGCGGTGGGCTCGTAGATGCCGGTGACGGCGTTGAACACGGTCGTCTTGCCGGCGCCGTTCGGGCCGATGACGGAGAAGATGCGGCCGGGCTCGACCACGAGGTCTACGCCGTTCACGGCGGTGATGCCGCCGAACCGCATCGTCAGCTTCTCGGTCTGCAACAGGGCCATCGGCACCTCAACCCAACTCGTGCTTCGTCCGCGCCGCCGGCAACAGGCCCGACGGGCGGAAGCGCATCATCACGATCAGCGCCATGCCGAAGATGAACAACCGCCACCCGCTCACCTTCAGGTACTGCTTCCCCTGCATCCACGCCGGGAACAACTCCTGGAACTCGCGCCGCTGCACGTACGTGTCCAGGACCGGCGTCAGCACCATGTCGTAGCCGACCAGCAGGAACACCCCCAGCAGCACCCCCGGGCGGTTGCCCAGGCCGCCGAGGATGACGCAGCACAGGGTGATCATCGACCGGTTGAAGTCGTACGCCTCCGGGCCGCCGGTCGTCTGCTGCGCCACCGCGTACAGCCCGCCGGCGAGCCCGGCGATGGCGGCGCCCAGGGCGATGGCCGTCAGCTTTAGCCGGGCCGGGTTCAGGCCCATGCACGACGCGGCGAGTTCATCCTCGCGGAGAGCCACCCAGGCCCGCCCGAGCCGGCTCCGCTCCAGGTTCCGCAGCAGCACGTTCGTCAGCGCCAGCAGCCCGAGGCACAGCAGGTAGAAGTACGGGTAGTCGTACCAGTAGCGGCCCCAGCCCAGGTTCGCGGGGCGGAGCGGGCGGAAGTCGGGGTCGTCCACGCCGGGCAGCAGCTTCGGCGTCACCGGGTTCAGCCCGCGGGTGCCTTCCGTGATCGCGTCCAGGTTGCGGATCACGAACACGATGATGAGCCCGAACCCCATCGTCACCAGCGCCAGGTAGTCGCCGCGGAGGCGGAGCGTCGGCGCCGTCGTGGCCACGCCGAGCGCCGCCGACGCCAGCACGCCCACGAGTACGGCCACGGGGAACGCCAGCTGAAACGGGAACGTCTGGACGGTGAGGATGCCGACGGTGTACGCGCCGATGCCGAAGAACGCCGCGATGCCCAGGTGCAGCAACCCGGTGTACCCGACGACGACGTTCAGCCCGAGCGCCAACAGCGCCAGGATGTAGATCGGCGTGAGCTGCTGGGCGTACAGCCCGACCTGCTTGTCGGGCACGAACGGCAGGGCAGCCAGGGCCAGGAACAGCACCGGCAGCCACGCCGCGGACAGCACCGCGCGCGGGCTCATACTTTCTCCCGGGTGCGGGCGCCGAGCAGGCCGTTCGGGCGGAAGATCAGCACGACGACCAGGATGGCGAAGATCAGCGCCTCGCTCCACTCGGACCCGATGTACGCCCCGCCGAGTGTCTTCACCAGGCCGATCATGATGCCGCCGAGGACCGCGCCGGGGATGTTGCCGATGCCGCCGAGTACGGCCGCGGTGAAGGCGTACACGCCGTTCTGGAAGCCCATCTGGTAGTTGACGGTGTTGAAGTACAGGCTGTACACCACCGACCCCACGCCCGCCAGCGCCCCGCCGAGGGCGAACGTGGCGGCGATGACGCGGTCCACGTTGATCCCCATCAGCTGCGCCGCGGTCGGGTTCTGGGCCGTCGCCCGCATCGCCTTGCCGAGCGCCGTGTAGCGCACGAACACCGTCAGTGCCGCCATCGTCGGCAGCGTCACCAGCACCACCATCAGGTCCTTGAACGTGAACCGCAGGCCGGTGCCGTCGAGGAGGTTGGCCGGCTCCGGCGGCGGGGCGGCGGGGTCGGTCACGCGGGGGCCGAGCAGGTCGGGGAAGGTCACGTCGGTGGCGCCCTTCCAGAACAGGCCGAAGCCCATGAACACGAAGCTGACGCCGATCGCGGACACGAGCGGGGCCAGCTTCGGGGCGCTGCGGAGTGGCTTGTAGACGGCGCGGTCCACGGCGACGTTCAGCAACGCGCAGAACAGCGGCGCCGCGACGAGCATGAGGGCGACGGCGGCGATACCGACCAGGGTGCCGGCCTCGGCCTGGGTGCGGGCGCCGAGCAACAGGCACACCTCCAGCGACAGGAGGCAGCCGAGCATGAACAGATCGCCGTGGGCGAAGTTGATGAGCTCGACGATGCCGTACACCATCGTGTAGCCGAGCGCGATCAGGGCGTAGAGGAGCCCGGACACGAGGCCGATGAGGACGAACTGGCCGAACGCGGCGGCGGGGTCGGCGGCGAAAAGCGGCGTCATCGGGCTCCCGGGCGGGGGAAACGAGAAAGCCCGGGGACGGCCGTCCCCGGGCTTTCGGCCGTCACTTCTTGTCCACGACCTTCTGCGGGACGAACTTCCCGCCCTCGATCTTGCTGATGGTCAGTTGCTGGAGGGTGGTGTCGCCGTCGGCGTCGAAGCTCCACTTGCCGACCACGCCGCCCTCGAAGTCCTTCGTCTCCAGGCACGCCTTCAGGATCGCCTCGCGGTCCTTCTTGCCGACCTTCTTCGCGGCGGCGAGGAACACGGCCGCGGCCTCGTACCCGTACACGGCGTAGGCCTCGGGCTCCTTCGTGTACTTCGCCTTGTACTTCTGGACGAACTCCTTCCCCTTGCCGGTGAGCATGGAAGGGTCGGTGCCGCCGATGGTGGCGTAGACGTTGGCCAGGTCCTGGGACGACGCCGAGTCGAGGAACGCCTGCTCGTAGCACCCGTCCGGCACCATCACCGGGCAGGTGACGCGCGCGGCGCGGAGGTCCTTGACGAGCTTGCCGGCGGCCGTCTGGGTGGTGCCGCCGAAGTACACCATGTCCGGGTTCAGCGGCCTCACCTGCTCGGCAATCTCGCGGAACGACTGCTGGGTGTGGACGATCGGCTGGCGGCGGCCGCCGAGCACTTCGAGGCCGATCGCCCGGCAGCGGGCCTCGAACAGGCCGGCGATGCCGTCGCCGTACAGCTCGTTGTCGTGGAGGATGTACACCTTCTTGGCGTTGAGCGTCTCCTTGGCGAAGTCGGCCGACAGCGGCCCCTGCACGTCGTCGGTCGGGCAGACGCGGCAGAAGGTGACGCGCTTGCCGGGGCGGTAGATTTCCGGCTCGCCGGTGGTGTCGCCGGGCTGCTTCTTGGTGAGCCCGGGCCACGTGGCGGCGGGGGAGATTTGCAGCACGCCGGCCTCGTTGAGGATCGGCATGGACACCTTGGCGGCGCCGGAGTTGTATGGCCCGATGAAGACCATGATGTCGTCGTTGGCGACCGCCTTACGGGCGTTGGCCGCCTCGGCGGCGGCGTCCCACTTCCCGGCCGCGGCGGTGGCGTCGTCGGCGTCCTCGAAGTCGATCCGGTGCCCGGCCACCTCGCCGCCGAAGTCCTCGATCGCCATCTTGATGCCGTTGACGATCGTGTCCGTCTGCCCCTGGGCGGAGCCGGTGCGCGGGAAGCTGGAGAGGATCTTGATGACCGGCCGGTTGTCCGGCGACCCGCCCCCGCACCCGCCGCACCCGGCCATCGACCCGGCCGCCAACCCGGTGGCGGCGGCTAGAAAACGACGACGATCCACGGCGTGTCCCCCTGGTGGCGTGCGGGCGGCCCGATGGTAGGCCGGCGCCGCGGCCCCGTCAACGATATTGAGTGGGAGTGGACAGTGGTCAGTGGCCGGGGGACAGTAAAGAGCGAAACCGGTCTCTAACTGCCCACCGGCCACTGGCTACTGGCCACTCTCCAGTACGAACGTCACCGGGCCGTCGTTCACCAGCTCCACCTGCATGTCGGCTCCGAACCGGCCCGTCGCCACCGGCAGCCCGAAGGCCCGCAGCTCGGCCGCGAACCGCTCGTACAGCGGCTCCGCCAGCGCCGGCGGCGCCGCCCCGGTGAAGCTCGGCCGGCGGCCCTTGCGGGTGTCGCCGTACAGCGTGAACTGGCTCACCACCAGCACGCCGCCGCCCACGTCCAGCACCGAGCGGTTCATCTTCCCGGCGTCGTCCTCGAACGCCCGCAGGTGCGCCACCTTGTCCGCGAGCCACGCCGCTTCAGTCGGCGTGTCGGCGGGGGCGACGCCGAGGAGTACGAGCCAGCCGGCGTCGATCGCGCCGACGGTCTCGCCGTTCACGACGACGGCCGCCCGGCGGACGCGCTGGATGACGGCACGCATCGGCGGCGGTCGCGGGTAGGAGAGGGGTTGTGTGTGATGGTATGGAGCGGGACCCCCGGCGGCACGGCCGACCCAGCCTGCCGCCGCGCCTCGTCCTACCACGGCCCCGCGACCGCCACCGCCGGCCCGCCGCGCGGCTCGGCCGGTGCGGTTCTGCCGGTGGTGGCGTTTGCACGCCGCTCCCGACGTGGCAGTATTCACCCGTGGGGCCGGCCCGCCCCCTCTCCCCGCCCGCCACCCTTCCGGACGACCGACATGAGCCCGACGCACGACGACCGTTCCGGGTACGACTCGTTCTGGACCGCAGCCGAGACGACCCCAACGGCGGCCCCGCCCGCCCCGACCGACGCCTACGCCGCGTTCGCCGCCGCGGCCGACGGCGAGTAGGACGAGGGCGTCCGCGGTTGCGGACGCCCTCTCACGGAGACCCCGTCATGCGCTCGCTCGTCCTCGCCGCCGCCCTCGGGCTGGCCGCCGCCTTCGCCACCGCCCAGGACGCCACGCCCCTGCTGACTGCCCAGGGAACGGTGGACAAGGCCGACAAGGACGCCCTGACGGTGAAGCCCCGGGCCGCCGACGGCAAGTTCCAGAAGGCCGTGACACTGAAGGTCACCGGCACCAGCCGGGTGACCGTGCTCGCCCCGCAGGTGCGCGACGGCAAGGTCGTCTTCACCCAACGGGAGGCAGCGGCCGCGGACCTCACGCCCGGGCAGGCGGTGGCGATCATCTACTCCGAAGCCGGGAAGGACGGCGCGGTGCTGCTGACGGCTGTGGCACAGCCCGCCGCGAAGAAGTAAGCAGGGCCGCCGCCCACACCGACCGCGGTGGTGGACCGGGTCAAGCCGGTTCGGCAACTACGCGAACCCCAGCACGACCGACGGCGCCGCGCCACCCGCGGCACGGTCGAGCTGCCAGAACGTTACGGCGTGGGCGTTCCGCTCGTCGGCCGGGTGCCGCTGTACGTCGGTCACCACGAACGGCAGCCGGTCGAGCACGTCCACCGGGAACGTTGTGTTGCCTGCGAACTCGCCGTCCACCAC
This sequence comes from Gemmataceae bacterium, assembly GCA_046350095.1. Taxonomy (GTDB): domain Bacteria; phylum Planctomycetota; class Planctomycetia; order Gemmatales; family Gemmataceae; genus Urbifossiella. The sequence continues at coordinate 753,973 of JAXMBA010000002.1, read as the reverse complement.
GGTGATGTACAGTCGGTCGGCCAGCGGCAGAAACTCGCGGTACACCTCGCCGCCGCCGATCACCACCGCCTCCTCGGCGCCGAACGAGGCCGCCCGTTCCAGCGCGGCGGCCGCCGAGCGAACGACGTACACGCCGGCCGGGGCGAAGTCCGGGCGGCGCGTCAGGACGAGGTTCGGGCGGTCGGGCAGTGGTCGGCCGATCTGCTCGAACGTGGTGCGGCCGAGGATGATCGGCTTGCCGATCGTGAGGGTGCGGAAGTGCTTCAGGTCGCGCGGCAGGTGCCACGGCAGGCCGGTTTCGGTGCCGATGACGAGGTTCTTACCGAGCGCGGCGATGAGCGCCAGTCGCATCTCGTGCCCCTGCCGAACGTTTGGGCGGGGTGTTGCCCCGGCACTCAGATGTATAGCCCCGGGGAACGGGCCGTGGAGCCTCTGTCCGGCGCGACACCCCGGCGTACCTCACGAGACCACCCGGCCGCGGACCGCGGCTCGATTTTTCCGCCGGTAGCAGAATCCGTGTGGCAGAGTGAACGCGCCCAAACACGTGGCGCGGAGTCCGGTCATGCGGCAGATGGCGGCGGCGCTGATCCTGCTGGCCCTGTTCGTGGTGCTGGTCGGGAGCCGGTTCAGCCCGGCGGACGGTGACAAACTGGCGGCGGTGTCGCGGCTGACGGCGGCGAAGCTGCGCGACGCCCTGCCGACCGACGCGGCGCTGGCCGGTCCGGTGGGGGCGTTCCGGCGAGGGTTGCCGGACGACCCGGCCGGCCGGGTGAAGGCGCGGCTCGAGACGGACCGCCGGCTCGCGGGGGTGCCGTTCACGGTGACGGCCGAGGGCGAGAAGGTGACGCTGCGCGGGGTGGTGCCGGACGCGGCGGCGAGGCGGCGGGCCGTGGGCCTGGCCGAGAACACGCTCGGCGTGGCCGAGGTGGTGGACGAGTTGGCGGTGCCGGCGGGGTGAGTCGGCCCACGGCTCGCCGTGTTCCTCGCGCCCGGTAACATACCCGTACCGGACGCCTTCCCCGCAGGAACCCGACCGTGAACGCTCCCCCGCTCGACGACCGCGACGGCGTCATCTGGCTCAACGGCAAGCTCGTCCCGTGGCGGGACGCCAAGGTCCACGTCCTCACCCACTCCCTCCACTACGGTAACGCGGTGTTCGAGGGCGACCGCATCTACAACGGTAAGGTTTTCAAGCTGTCCGAGCACTCGGCCCGGCTCATCCGCTCGGCCAAGATGCTCGCCTACGACCTGCCGTACACCGCCGCCGAGCTCGACGCCGCCACCAAGCTCGTGGTCGCCGAGAACAAGCTGGAGTCCGGCTACGTCCGGCCGCTGGCGTGGCGCGGGCCGGAGGTCATCGGCGTCAGCGCGGCGGGAACGAAGATTCACGTCATGATCGCGGCGTTCCCCTGGGGCAAGTACTTCTCGCAGGCCGCCATCCGCATCTGCACCAGCCGGTGGAAGCGGCCGAGCCCGGAGAGCAGCCCCGCGGGGAGCAAGGCCGCCGGCCTGTACGTCATCTGCACCCTGGCCCGCGACGAGGCCGCCGCCGCCGGCTACCAGGACGCCCTGATGCACGACTACAAGGGCCGCCTCAGCGAGGCGACCGGCGCCAACCTGTTCCTCGTCTTCGACGGCGAACTGCACACGCCGACGACCGAGACCATCCTCAACGGCATCACCCGCCAGACGGTGATGGAACTGGCCCGCAAGCGCGGCATCACCGTGGTCGAGCGCGAGATCTACCCCGAGGAACTGGCGCGGGCGTCCGAGGTGTTCCTGACCGGCACGGCCGTCGAGGTTCAGCCCGTGGGCTCGATCGACGACCGCGAGTACCCGGTCGGCCCGATCTCTTCGATGCTGCAAGCCGACTACGCGGCTCTGGTTCGCGCCTGACACCCTGTGAAGGGGTGAAGGGGTGAAGGGGTGAAGGGGTGACACCGAACTGTCATCTCACCCCTGTACCCCTTCACCCGTTTACCCCTTCACGCGGCGCCGGCCGCGAACCGAGGACGCGATGAAGTCGGCCATCACGGTCAGCCTGGTGCCCGAGGCCCGCGGCGGGCCGTTCGTGTTCTGGGACGACCTTCCGGCGGCGTGCCGGTCCGCCCGGGCACTCGGGTTCGACGCGATCGAGCTGTTCCCGCCCGGCCCCGACGCCGTGGACACCGCCGACCTGAAGGCGCTGCTCGACGACACCGGGCTGTCACTGGCCGCCGTCGGCACCGGGGCCGGGTGGGTGAAGCACAAGCTGACGCTCACCACCGCCGACCAGGAGGCCCATGCCAGGGCGATGAAGTTCGTCGAGCGGATGATCGACTTCGCCGCCGTGTTCGACGCCCCGGTCATCATCGGGTCGATGCAAGGCCGCGCCGCCGACCCGGCGGGCCACGCCACGACGATGGGCTACCTCGCGGAGGCGCTGCTGAACCTCGGCCTGCACGCCAACCAGTACGGGCTGCCGGTGCTGTACGAGCCGCTGAACCGGTACGAGACGAACCTCGTGAACCGGCTCGACGACGGCGTGCGGCTGGTGGGCGGGCTGGCGTCGGCGAACGTGAAGCTGCTGGCCGACCTGTACCACATGAACATCGAGGAGGCGGACCTGCCGGCGGCGCTGCGGGCGGCCGGGCCGCACGTCGGGCACGTCCACTTCGCCGACTCCAACCGCCGGGCCGCGGGCCTGGGGCACACCGACTTCCGGCCGGTCGTTGCCGCGCTCAAGGACGTGGGCTACGCCGGCTACCTGTCGGCGGAGGTGCTGCCGCTGCCCGACCCGCACGCCGCGGCGAAGCAGACGATCGAGTCGTTCCGCCGCTACGCCGGGTCGTAGGCGCGGCCGCGGCGGCGTGATAGCCTCATGCGGTCCGCCGTTCCGCAGGTGCCCGATGGCCGACCTCCCCCGCGCGCCGCGTACGACTGCCGACCAACTCGACGCCACCACCGCCGGCGACCCTCCTGGCACCTCAACCGCCCTCCTGGCCCCCGCGCGCGCCGACCGGTACGTGCTGGACGTGGAGTTGGCCCGCGGCGGCATGGGCGTCGTCTACCAGGCCACCGACACGGTGTTCGACCGCGAGGTGGCGGTAAAAGTGTTGCAGGACCGGTTCGCGGCGACGCCGGCGGCGGCGCGGCGGTTCGCCACCGAGGCCCGCGTCGCCGGCCAGTTGCAGCACCCGGGCATCCCGCCGGTCCACGACCTGGGCACGCTCCCCGACGGCCGGCCGTTCCTGGCGATGAAGCTCATCAAGGGCGACACCCTCGACGTACTCCTGAAAGCCCGCCGCGCCGCGGCCGACGACCGCGGCCGGTGGGTCGGCGTGTTCGAGCAGGTGTGCCACGCCGTCGCCTACGCGCACTCGAACGGCGTCATCCACCGCGACCTGAAGCCGGCGAACGTCATGGTCGGCAAGTTCAACGAGGTGCAGGTGATGGACTGGGGGCTGGCCAAGCTCCTGTCGGCCCGCCGTGCCGGCGAGGGGGACGACCCCGAGGCGACGACCGGCGGCACGGTCATTCACCCCGCCCCGGACTCGGCCGGCGACGCGACCCAGGCCGGCATCGCCGTCGGCACGCCGGCGTACATGCCGCCGGAGCAGGCCGTGGGCGCGCTCGCGCAGGTGGACCGCCGCAGCGACGTATTCGGCCTCGGCGCCGTGCTCGCCGTCGTCCTCACCGGCCACGCCCCGTACTCCGCCCCCACCGGCGAGGAGACCCGCGTCCTGGCCGCCCGCGGTAAGACGGACGACTGCTTCGCCCGGCTCGACACGTGCGGGGCCGACCCGGGGCTGGTGGCGCTGTGCAAGCGGTGCCTGGCCGCGGAGCAGGCGGAGCGCCCGGCCGACGCCGGCGAGGTGGCCGCGGCCGTGGCCGGTCTCCGCGCCGCGGCCGAGGACCGCGCCCGCGCCGCCGAACTGGAGCGCGAGCGTGCCGAGGTCCGCACCGCCGAGGGCCGCAAGCGCCGCCGCGTCGTCACAGTTGCGGGGGCGCTGCTGATCGCCGCCCTCGCGGCGGGCGTGGTCGGCACGTCGGTCGGCATGGTGCGGGCGGACGAGACGCGGAAGCGAGCCGAGGCGAACGAGACCGCGGCGAAGGCGGCTCAGAAGGAGGCGGAGGAGAGCTACGAGCTGGCCCGCGAGGCCGTCGTCGGCGTGGCGTGGGACGTGCCCGACGTGCTCCGGCAGGCGGTCTTCGCCCGCGAAGCCGAGAAGCAGATCACCGTCCTGCTCGTCGAGACGATGGAGAAGCAGGTCGCGCTCGCCACGACGCGGCACCTCCCGGACCGGGCCGTTCACCGCATCCACCTTCGGCTCGGTGACCTGTTGGTGCTGCAGGCCCGGTACGACGAGGCGCAGAAGCACTACACCGCCGCGCTGGCGGTTAGCGGCCGCGTGCTGGCGGCCGAGGAGCGGGCGAAGGACCGCGCGAAGGTCGATCACGCGGCCAGCCACGGGAAGCTGGGCACGCTCGGCGTGACCCGCGGGTTCGGGGCCGACCCCGAGAAGGTGTTCGAACACTTCCAGAAGGCCGAGGCGCTGTGCCGCGAGGTGGCGACCGCGCCGACGACCGGCGAGGTGGACCCGGCCGAGGCGAAGGTCCTGCTGGCGGCGGCCCTCCACGATACGGCCGCGGCCCGCGAGCGGCGGCAGGAGTACGGCCTGGCCGCGGCCGGGTGCGAGGCGGCGGCGGCGCTACTCGAGGTCGTACTGAAGGCGGAGCCGACTCGCGCGACGGCCGGTGCCGCGACCCGGCTGGCGGACGTGCGGGTGTTGCTCGGCGAGGCCGAGTTCAAGCGCGGCCGGAACGCCGAGGCCGAGGCGGCGATGCGGGCGGCAACCACGGCCTACGACGCCGAGGTGGCCCGCGACGGGTACGACCTGGACTTGCGGAAGCGGGCGGCGCAGGCAAACCGCGCGGCTGGCGACCTGCTGCTGTTCCTCCACCGGTACGAGGAGGCCCGCCACTTCCACGCCCGCGACGTGCAGCTGTGCCGCGGGCTGCTGCGGATGCCGGAGATCGTCGCCGCCGAGGCCGACCTGTCGTATGCCCACTACCGCTCGGGCACGCTCGCGCTCCGTCGCGGCGACCGGGACGCGGCGCAGTTCTACTACCGGCGGTGCGTGGTACTCCGCGAGGAGATGGTGGCCGCGCAGCCGAACAACGCGGAGTCGAGGCTGGCGCTGGCCCGGGCGCTGGCGCGGGCCGGCGACCACCTCGGCGCGGTCGCCGCGTTCGAACCGGTGCGGGTCCGGCAGGCCGGAACGCTGGCCGTCGCCAACCAGCAGGCGGTGGTGTACGGCCTGTGCGCCGACGCCCTCCGCGCCGGCCGGCCGCTCGCGGACCTGCCCTGGTACGATCGGCAGGCGTACGACCAGTACCTCGACGAGGCGTTCATCGGCCTCGATCGCGCGGTCACCGACTGGGACTGGCTCGACATCGTGGGGCTGAAAACGGACCCCGACTTCGACCCGCTCCGCGTCGACCCGCGGTTCGCCGACGCGGTGCGGAAGGTCGAGGAGCGGCTGGCCGGGCGGAAGTTCTGACGTGCCCGGCCGGCGTCGCGTTGCCGGGTCAGAACTAGCGCGGGTAGCTCAACTCGTTCGTGACGCGGCCGACGCCGGGGGTCAAGCGGACCATCCCTTCCACCACCCGGGCCTCGTCGCCGTCGCGGACCGTACCACGGAGCACAACGGCGTTCCCATCCACCTGCACCTGCACGCTGCCGGCGGGCAGCGCGAGGCCGGCGCGGTCGATCATGCCGCGCAGGTCGGCCTGGAGGCGCGGGGCGGGGACTTGCGGAACGGCGAACTTGAGCTGGGCGGTGTAGGCGATCTGCCGCGGCAACTGTACGATCTGGCCGCCCGGGTCGGTGGCGAAGGTACCGCCGCTGCCGCCGGCCCGGCCGCCCCCCGTCGTCGTCGTGCCCGCACGGGCGCCGGTGGTCGAGCCGAACGACACGATGCCGAACCCGCCGGGGTTGGTATTGGCCCGCACCTTGTCGAGGGCGCCGTAGTAGTACGGGTTGGCGAACGACGGCCCGAGGAAGTTCGAGGACTGGATCACGCCGCCGGAGTTGGTCCCGTACTTCGACGGGGCCGAGATCGTGGGCGCCGTCTCGACCGTCGCCAGCTCGGTCTGCGCGGTCGAGGCGCCCGCGGTGCTGCCGCCGGCGGTGCCGGTGGTGGCTTGGGTGGTGGTGGGTGCCTGGAAGGTGCCGAGGTTGCCACCCGTGTTGGCGGGGGCTCCGCCCGCGTTCCCGCCCATCTGGGCCGCCGCCGGGCTCGCGGTCGCCGCCAGCACCACCGCCCACGCCAATCGTCGCAGGTTCCGCATCGGAGCCCCCCGTTCGTATCCTCACCGACACCGACGCGCTTCTTCGGACAGTATCGACGCTACCGGTCCGAGAATCCAGTCGGGCTCGGGGGAGAATTCGATGAGACCTCGCGGCGTGGCGGTGGCGGGCACCGGGTTCATCGGCCCGGTCCACGTCGAGGCGGTGCGGCGGCTCGGCCACCGCGTCGTCGGCCTGCTCGGCTCGACCCCCGCGAAGGGCCGCGCCGCGGCCGACGCCCTCGGCGTGCCGGCCGCCTACGATTCGATGGCCGCGCTGCTCGCCGACCCGGCCGTCGAGGTGGTTCATCTAGCGACCCCGAACCGCGCCCACTTCGGGCAGGCAAAAGAGGTGCTGGAAGCCGGTAAGCACGTCGTCGTGGAGAAGCCGCTGGCGATGACGAGCGCCGAGACGGCGGAGCTCGTGCGGCTGGCGGCGGCGCGGCCGGGGCAGGTGGCCGCGGTGAACTACAACGTCCGCTTCTACCCGCTGTGCCTCGACGCCCGCGAACGCGTCCGCGCTGGCGAACTCGGCGACGTGCTGCACGTCACCGGCTCGTACCTCCAGGACTGGCTGCTGTACCCGACCGATTTCAACTGGCGCGTCCTCGCCGCGGACGGGGGCGACCTCCGCGCCGTCGCCGACATCGGCACCCACTGGCTCGACCTAATCTGCTTCATCACCGGGCTCGAAATCGAGGCCGTGTACGCCGACCTGCGGACGGTCTACCCGGTGCGTCAGAAGCCGGCGGGCGGCAGCGAGACGTTCACCGGCTCGGCCGGCACCGGCGGCGAGCCGGTGGCGGTGACCACCGAAGATTACGGCTCGATTCTGCTGCGGTTCAAGGGCGGCGCCCGCGGCTGCGTGACGGTGTCGCAGGTGACGGCGGGGCGGAAGAACTGCCTGCGCTTCGACCTGGCCGGGAGCAAGGCCGCGCTGGCGTGGGACAGCGAGGAGCCGAACGTGCTGCACGTCGGGCATCGCGGCCGCGCCAACGAGTGCGTCGGCCGCGACCCGGGACAGCTGGCGGCCGCGGCGCGGCGGTTCAGCGACTACCCCGGCGGCCACGCCGAGGGCTTCCCCGACTCGCACAAGCAGTTGTTCCGCGCCGCGTACGCGGCCATCGACGGAGAGCCGGGGCCGTACCCGACGTTCGCCGACGGCCACCGCGAGGTAAGGGTGTGTGAGGCCGCCTTGCGGAGTAGTCGGTCGGGGATGTGGGAACGGGTCGCGGAATGACGAGTGACGAATGACGGAAACACTCGGTTCCGTCATTCGTCACTCCTTATTGGCGCAGCTCAGCCGCCGCCTTTGACGCCGCGGCGACAATCGCCGCTTCCCACGAGGGATCGTCCGGCTTGAACGGGAACGTCACCCCGCGGGAGCTGTTCACCACCGCCCCGAGGCCGTCGGCGCGGTAGCCGGCCTTCACGTCCGCGGCGGTGCCGCCCTGCGCGCCGTAGCCGGGGATCAGCAGCCACACGTCCGGCAGCGCCGCCCGCAGCTCGCGCAACTCGGCCGGGTGCGTCGCCCCGACCACCGCACCCACGTCGCCCAGGCCGCAGGCGCCGAGCGTTGCCGCGTTCCACTCCGCCACCGCCGCCGCGACGTGTCGGTACACCGGCCGGCCGTCACAGACCAAATCCTGGAACAGCCCCGCGCCGGGGTTGCTCGTGCGCACCAGCACGAACACGCCGCGGCCGGCCGCCTGCGCCGCGGTCAGGAACGGCTCCACCGCGTCGCGGCCGAGGTACGGGTTGATCGTCAGCGAGTCGGCGTCCCACACCGGGCCGAACGCGGCGTCGGCGTAGGCGGCCGCGGTGCTGGCGATGTCGCCGCGCTTGGCGTCGAGGATGGTGACGAAGCCGAGTTCCTTCGCGGCGGACATGAGCCGTTGCAGCGCGGCCAGGCCCGCGGGGCCGGCCTGCTCGAAGAACGCGGCCTGCGGCTTCACCACGCCGGCGTGCGGCCGCACCAACTCCAGCACGCGGCGGCCGAACGCCTCGTAGGCCGCGGCGGGCTGCTCGCCCGGCGGCAGGTGCGCTACCGCGGCGCGGACGGACGCGGGAAGCGACTCCCAGCGCGGGTCGATGCCGACGCACAGCGGCCCGTGGCGGCGGACGGCGGCGGCGAGGCGGTCGGCGAAGGAACCCATGATTCACCCTCCGGAAATGGTTGGGGCCGGGGTTCTCGAAGAACCCCGGCCCCGGCCGGTTCGGCCCGCCCGCCCGCCGTTACCCCTTCGGCGGGGGGCTCGCCTGTCGTTGCTGTTCAACCCGTGACACTTAGCGGGCGGTCGGCGGCTGGACGCGGAGGCGGCGGTTCGGGTCGAGCTCGACCACGCCGAACGCCTGCTCGTGCCGGGCGACGACCACCCGCAGCACCTCGGCCAGCTTCTTGGCCGTGACGAAGTTCATGACGAGCCGGTGGCTCAGCTCGATCGGCTCCGGGCCGGCCGCCCCCATCACCTGGGAGTACATGCCGAGGTCCAGCAACACCTCGTCGGGGTTGCCGGTCACCCGGAAGAAGTTGACGTACACGGACGCCATGTCGGCGTCGTTGATCGAGACCTGGATCTGCTGGCCCTGGCCCTGTGCGGCGGGGGCGGGGGCGGGGGTTTCTTCGGCCATCGGAGCGTCCTCGGGTTCGGGAGTGGTGGGGTAACAACGGGTTGGCCGGGAAGTCGGCCATCGTCAGTGTAACGACGGGGCGAGCGCCCGCCCACCCGCCCGCGGGAAAGCAAGCGCGAATCCGGCGATTTCGTCGTTCGGGGCGGAATTATTGTTTCCGGCGACCCTCCCACCGGGTCGCGGAAACATTTTGGTCGGTCGCAGTGTCGAGCGTCGAAGTGACTCCGAGCCGGCACCGTCAGGGCTCCGAGACGGCCGCGCGCCGCCGCTCCGACCCCTGACGGGGCCCGCTCGGGGGGTCACTCCCCGCCCACCTTCACCGTCAGCCGCCCGCCCGTCGCCGCGCTCACGCGCACGGCTTCGGCCCACGCCGACCGGTCGGCCTCGGCCACGACGTGGAGCGTCACCGGCACCACGGCCGCCGTCAGCGCCACCTGCTCGGGAATGTCCGTGTGACGCAACACGTTCAGCAGCTGCGGCCCGGTGCGGTGGCTCGTCGGCAGGTTCCACAGGTCGAGCTTCGAGTCCCACGCCCGGCCGCCGGCGTACAGCGCCAGCGCCGCCGACTCACCCTTGCCCTGGACGGTAATCTTGCGGTCCTTGTCCTCGGCGATGGGCTTCGCCGCCACCCAGACCGCGCTCAGGGCGTGTTCCACGTCGAGCACCCGCTGGCCGTCGAGAGTCTGGCCGATCAGCGGGAAGCGGCGGCGGATGTGAATGTCCTCCTTGCTGCCGGGCTCGGCCCAGCGCGTCGGCCCGATGCCGCGCGGGGCGACGGCCGCGAAGCCCCACTTCTCCCGCCCCATCGCCGCCCGGTTCTGCGCGAACATGGCGTCGTTCCGCGTCAGCTTCCCGGAGTAGCGCAGCACCTCGGCGAAGTGCGGGCCGAACTGCTCGCACCAGTCCTTGTACCCGGCGTCGTCCAGCACGCTGAAGATCACCTCGGCCGGCTCGTCCACTCCGGCGGCGGTCGCCAGCCAGACGCGCAGGTTCGTGTGGACGTCGGGCGCGAAGTCGATGGCCCGCAGGCGCACGCCGTCGTGCGTGACGTCGGCCGCAATCCTCCGCTCACCCCGCGGGAGCGACTCGCGCCCGGAGATAAACGTGTGCTCTCGGAGGGCGTCCCAGACTTGCTCGCGGCGCGCCTTCAGCTTTTCCGCGTCGGCCGGCGGCTCGAACGTCGCCGCGGGCACGAACGTCTCGTGGATCGTTTCGTTCCGCCGCGGCTCGGGGAGCGTGTCGAACACCTTCAGCTGCTTCGGCTCGAACCGCTTCGTCAGGTCCGGGGCGGGCTGCTCCGTCGTGTCGTTCTTGAGCCACCGGGCCATCCAGGCGTTGATGCCGCGGTGCAGTTCCGGCGTGTCGGTGTGCGGCCCCTTCGTTTCGAGCAGCTGGAACTTCTCGCCCGCGCCGTACAGGTCGTACACCTTGCGGGCCTTGTCCGCGAGGCGGCGGTAGCCCGCGACGGGGAAGATGTCGTCCTGGTCGGAGTTGCCCAGGAGCAGCGGCCGCGGGGCGATCAGTGCCGCCACCTGCGCGTAGTCCCAGCGGTACGTGTTCACCTGGTACATGCAGTCGCAGTGCCCCGCGATTACGCCGTCGGCGAGCCGCGGCGCCGGGGCTTCCACCAGGTGCGCGTGCAGGTCGGCGATGCCGGCCACGGGCACGACCGCCTTCACGCGCTCGTCCGCGGCCGCGACCCACCAGCTGGTCGCGCCGCCGCCGGAGCGGCCGGTCACGCCGATCTTCGACGCATCGACCTCGGGGCGGGTTTCGAGGTAGTCGAGGGCGCGCATGGCGTTCCACAGCTCGACGCCGGCGGGGGTGTAGCCGCGGCTCTGCCACCACCACATCTTCGCGCCGTGCGTGCCGTGGTGGTCGCCGCGGATCTCGGCCAGCTCGACGGTGTCGAGGATCAGGCAGGCGTAGCCGTTCGACGCGAACCAGCTCGGGTGGTACTGGTAGTGGACCTTGCTGCCGTACGAGACGCCGTCGATGACCACGTTGCCGTGGCCGCACACGTAGAGGACGGTGGGCAACCGGCCGGCGCGGCGCTTCGGCAGGTACAGGTTGGCGGTGACGTACAGGCCGGGCATCGACTGGAAGTGGAGCCGCTCGACGGTGAACGTGCCGCCGTCGGTGGTGCCGGTGACGACGGCGTTCAGCGGCGTCCGCGGCGGCAGCGGGTGGAGGCCCATCATGTCGAGGAACTGGCGGCGCAGTTCGGGCCGCTGCTTCTCCCAGGCGTCCTTCGTGGTGAGCTCGGCGAGGCAGGCGTCGTTGATCTGTTTGACGTGGGCGCGGAAGTAGGCGTCGAGCTGCTTGCGGTTGCGGGCGAGGTCGGGTTGCTGGGCCGCGGCGGGGGCGGCGAGGAGGAGCGCGACGAGGCCGGCGGGGAGGAGGCGGGTCATGGCGGAGCCCTCGGGGGGTGCCGCGATGCTACCCGACGCCACCCGCGCGTGCGAGTACGCGTTGTCGTGGTCGCCGGAAAATGGACCGGCTGACCGGATGCCGAACCTCCGCCCGGTTCGCCGGCGGAGGCGGAACCGGCCTGGCCTGCGGTCCGGTCATGGGAGAGGCGGCACGCCCGACCGGTCCGCGGCATCGGCGCAACGTCCGCACCCTGGGGGGTTGACGTGCGCCGGTCGGTGCGGTCCGATGGTGTGGATGTGGTACGCCGCGCCGGTCCGGGCGAGCCAGGGGGTCGGCGAGCGGAGGGCTTCGCAAGTTGCGTGAGCAGGATCGATTGCGTGGGTTTCGGCTTGACCGTGGCCGGGAGCGGCCGGGACACTCGGCGGTTACAGCCGGTGTGGCGGTTCCGACGGCGGGATGTGAGAGATTGTGAAGCGGCAATCGAACCAGTGGTTCAGCCCCAAGCCCCGAGCCGGTACGGCGCGTGGTGCGTTAGTGGGATAGGTCGCGCGCCCGGCGGCGGCCGGCGTCGCCGTAAGTCCGGCACCCAGGGCGCTTGACTTGCGCCGACGGGCGTGGTCTGATCGGCCTCTCGTGATAGGTCGCGCCGGCGCAATCTAATCACTGGTTCGGCGGCGGAGACACAGCGATGTCACTCGAAAAGTTCCTGCACATGTTCCCACCTCCCAAAACACCAACCGGCGCTCCGACAGCGAACGAATGGAACCGCATTCAGAATAAGTTGAGTGAGAGCTTACCCGACGAGTTATTCCGATTCCATGCAGCCTACGGCGTGGGAACGTTTCGGGGCGAGGAGACAACTGCGCTGAGTGTCTGCTTTCCCAGCGCCTACGATTCCATTGAAAACACGCACCACGAGCTGCAACGGCTACGAGACATTCGAGGGGCGTCGAGAAGTGAGGACCAACCTTTCGACGTATTCCCCGACTCGGGCGGACTGCTGCCGCTAGGGTTGGACGAGAACGACGTGTGGTTGTGCTGGGCCACGGTCGGCCGTCCAGAGAACTGGCCCATCGTCGTGAGGTGGACGTGGGGTGTTCAGGGGATGAGGACGTTCCACATGCCCCTCTCTGAACTCATGGTCGCGCTTTTCGAGCGGACGATTGAGTTGCCGTGCTGGCCGCTCCCGACATTTATTGACAACGTAAGGTTCGTCCCGTACCAGGCGTAGCGGCCTGACGCCGAACAATGTGCTGCACCTGACCGCGGCGGCATGTTGCGTTTCTGGAGTTCATCGCTCGATGAGCCGCCGCGGCAGGTGAGCTTGGTCGTTCGGCGGCGGAGGGCTTCAGCAGTGGGCAACCACATGAAGGGGTGCAGTTGCCGCCGGTGCCGGAGCGGCATGCACACGCCGACCGGCGGTAAGCTGCTTCAGAAGCTCATCCGGAGCGTGCGGCGTGCGACAAAGCGGGCGCTCCTCCGGGGCGAGGAACCGCCCCCGTGCAAGTCGCGGGGGTGGACCGACTGAGGCGGGTTGCCGTCGGGGTGCAGCGCAGAGGCCGAACCGCTCTCATGGCCCACCGACTTGACTGAAAACGTAAACCCCTCGGCCGGCTGACGCGCCGGCCGTACGCCTGCCGCAGCCCCGTCGCCTCGCTCCGCACACCGCAGGTGTGCCTCTGGCATCACCTGGCCGCACCGGGATGGTTCGCTCGACGGCCTCACGTCACACGCCCGCGACCGCGTCGCAGCCGAGGCGGTGCCAAACAGCTCTACGGGGTCCGCCGGCCGTCGAGCCAACGACGACCGACTGCCGCCCACCCGGCGGGCGACGCCCCAGAAACCTCTCCGTTCCGTCCGGCGCTGCAGCAAACCGCGGCCTCGACAGCGTTTCGTGACTCCTGGCGCCGGCGGCCGCGGAGCGATCGGTTCGGCTACCTGTTAACCCGTCCAGCCGCCGGAGTCCGGATCACCGCCCGCGGTAGCCGGCGGGCTGCACGGCGGCGTCGCCGCCGGCCAGGATCGGCTCCACCCGCAGGTCGTCGTAGTACGCCACGCCCACGCCCGTCAGCGCCGCCGTCAGCCCGATCTGCCCGCTCGCCGGCACCGTCCGGTACAGCTGGAAGCGCTGCCACTTGTTGTTCGTCGAGAGCACCCGCGCCCCCAGCGGCTCGCCGCCGGCGTCGTCGTACAGGAGCGCCCCGTCGGCGGTGCCGCCGACGCCGCCCGCCACCTTCACCCACCCGCTGACGCGGACCAGCGTCCCCGGCGGCAGCCGCACCGGCGGGCTGTCCACCGCCAGGAAGGTCCGCTCCAGCGGCATCTGGTACTGGAACGGCTTGCCGCTCGCGTCCGTCCGGGCCGTCTGTCGCACCTCCAGCTTCAGCACCGCCTTGCCGAGCTCGACCGTCGGCCGGTGGGCCTCGTCGGGCAGCGGGATCGGCCGGCTCGGGGCGAAGATCCCCTTCTGCTCCTTCGGCAGCACCCGGTCGGGGGCGACGTCTTCGAGCTTGTCCGACGGCACGATGCCGGCCGCCACCTGGACGCGGTCGGCCTCCAGGCTGCCGGTCCGCGCGGCCCAGCCGGGGAGGCTCGCCACGGGGACGCCGGCGGGCGGCACCGCGGCGCCGAGCTCGAAGTCGCCGTTCGGCAGGCGGCTCGCCGCGGGCCGGCCGGCCTGCACCTGCTTCGCCAACTCCCAGTGCTTGGGCAGGGTGTAGAAGCTCACCGCGTGCGGGCTGGCCGTGGGCACGTCGAGGGTGCCGGTGGCGAGCTGCCAGTGCGCCCGCATCAGCACCCGGAGCGGCCGCAGGGCGCGGGTCGCGTCCTGGTAGGCGCGGTCGTACAGCTCGTTGGCGTAGTGCTTCTGCGCCTCGCCGTAGTACTCGTGCGTCTTCGCCAGGAGCTTGTCGCCGTCCGTCACCGTCACGCCCATCCGGGCCAGCTTCTGGTGGACCTCTTGCACCTTCTCGTAGGTCACGCGGGCCTGGTCGATGGCCCAGCGGGCGCTGTGCCGGCCGTACCGGCGGGCGTGGTCCTGCCACTCGACCACGAGGCCGCGCGGCCCCAGGTCGTCGGTGAACACGATCGGCGCCACCGTGTCGAACTCGTCGATCCGCACCTCGGTGCCGGACGTGGTGCGCTTGGTGCGGTTGGCGAGGTTCTGCACGCCGGCGGGGGTGACGAGCCACGGGTCGTGCCCGTCGGACACGCCGGGCACGGTGAGGGTCAGCCCGGCGACGGCGCCCTGGCCGGGCACGTACTGGTCGCCCGGCCCGAGCCACATGGGGATCACGAGCAGCCCCTTCTGCCCGGGGATCATGGCGGCCTTCACGTGCGGGTGGGATGTGCTCAGCCACGCCGCCTTCCCGCCGGTCGTGCCCGACGACGTGAGGATGCGGTCGAGCAGGTCGAGCTCGGTGTTCAGGAGCGCGACGCCGTGCAGGCGCTCGCTCCCCTCCTTGGCGTCGGCGAGGGCGCGGTCGGACCAGAAGCCGAGGCCGCGGGCGCCGCTGGCGATGGCGAGGTAGGCCAGGAGCCGCACCTGTTCGGCGTGCGGGCCGGCGCCGCCCTCGGCCGCGGGGCTCCCGTCGGGGATGTGGTTCTGCACCCACGTCCAGAACACCGGCCGCGGCCCGGCCAGCTGCCGGCGCTGGGCCAGCCAGTCGCCGTACCGGCTCAGTTCGAGGCTCGTGAACAGCGGCCAGCGGTGGGCGCCGACCACGTCGAGCGTCTGCGAGTAGTTCTGGAAGCCGTCCCACAGGTCGCCGCCGAGCGGCCGCCGGCGGTCCACCCCGCGCACCTCCTTCGCCCCCAACGCGACCTTCCAGTCCTGGTCGTCGGTCAGGCCGCCGCCCAGGTCCCAGAACAGCACGTCGGACGTGACGAACTTGCGGCGGAAGGCGTCGAACAGGCCGTCGGCGGCGCCGGCCTTCACCTGCGCGAGTTCCACCGGCGGGGCCGACGGGATGACGAGCCAGCCCTCGCGGCCGGCCTCGTCCACGAGCGCCTGCGGGGCGTCGGCGGGGAGCCACACGGCGTCGAACCCGGCGGCGCGGAGCACGTGCAGCGGCGTGCCGCTGTGGCGGATGGCGCGGAAGAAGTGCTCCTTGCCGTCCACCAGCAGCTGCCCGCCGCGCTGCTCCACCTGCCGCAGCCGGCCCGCGGGCGTCGGCGCCGGCAGCGGCTGGGCCTTCGGGTTCGCCGTGGGCACGCCGGGCGCGGCCGCCGCCGGGGCCGGGGCGGCGCGGACGGGGCCGATCTCCAGGTCGTCGACCCACACGTCCACGGGGCCGGGGCCGGTGTAGACGTTCAGCACGAGGCGGTCGACGTACGCGCCTTCGGTGTTCACCTCGCGGCCGACCTTCGCCCGCACCGCGGGGAGGTGCTTGCCGAGCAGCTCGGGCACGTTCTCGATCGTCAGCTTGTCCCAGCTGCGGGCCTTCTCGTAGCTCTTGCCCACGACGAGGAACGTGAGCAGCGCCTCGGGCCGGGCCGGGTCGCGCTCCTTCGGCAGCACCACCCGCGCCCGCAGCTGCACGCCGGGCCGCGTGGCCTTCACCCACACGCTCGCGGCGAGCGCCGGCGACACCGGCGCGGGGGGCGTGTCGTAGCCGTAGTGGACGAACGCGGCGTCGCCGGTGGCGGCGTCGAGCGTCAGCTGCAGGTGCTCGCTGGTGGGGCGGCTCTTGAAGTGCTGGTCGGAGACGGCGTGCGCCTTCTCCTCCGCCTTGACGTTGGCGTCGCCGCGGACGAGGACGGGGTCGCGGCCGGCGAACGAGTGGCGGTGGATGCCGTCGGTCTGGGCCGTGAGCAGCGCCAGCCCCAGTAGCAGGGCGGCGAGCGGGGCGGCGGCGAAGGCCGTCACGCGGACGGTCATGCGGGGCTCCTCCGGTCCGCGCGGCGGACGCAACCGGGGGCTATACCGCGGCTCTGGCCTGGGGGGAAGACGAACCGCGCGCCGCCGCGCGGCCGCCGGACGATCCGATTCCACCTCGACTTGCGTGCCTTACAGTGCCGCCCGCAGCTCGCGCAGGAACCGCCCCACGTCGTCCGCCGTGTTGTACCCGTGGACCGCCACCCGCAGCCGGCCGGCGTGGCTCATCACGTGAACGCCCGCCGCGTGCAGCTTCGCGTGCAGCTCGGCGGCGCGGGGGTGCTTGAACGCCAGGATGCCCGCCAAGTGCTCCGGCTCCGCCGGCGTCAGCAGCTCGACGGGCAGCTTCCGCACCTCCTCCCGGCAGTGGAGCGTCAGCGGCCGGGCGTGGCGGTCGATCGCGTCCACGCCGACGCCGCGGAGGTAGTCGAGCGCCGCCCGCACGGCGTACACCGCGGGGTAGTTCGGCATCCCGACCGCGAACGACGCCGCCCCCGGCTTGCTCACCGCCGCCCCGAAGCGGTTCGGGCCGAAGGCGTCTTCGAGGTTGAACCACCCGCCGGCCGGCACCGTCCAGTCGGCGGCGCGCGCCGCCGGCACGCCGACGAGCCCGCCCCCGTGCGACGCCAGAATCCACTTGTGCGTGCTGCTGACGATCAGGTCCGCCCCCGCCAGGTCGAGCGGGACGCGGCCGAGCGCCTGCGTCACGTCCACGGCCAGGAGCGCCGGCGAGTGCTTCCGCACGGCCGCGACCACCTCGGGGAGCCGCACCATGAAGCCGTTGAAGAAGCTGACCAGCGACACGGTGACGAGCCGCGTCCGCGGGCCGAGGAGCGGCACCAGGTCGTCGACCCGCAGCGCGCCGCCGCGGTTGCGCCACACCTTCGCCGTGGCCGGCGAGTCGGGTTGCAGCCACGGCGTCGCCCCGGCGGGGAAGTCGAGGTCGTTGACGACCACCTCGTCGCCGGGCTTCGCCCGCAGGGCCAGCGCCGCGAGGTTGTACGCCTCGGACGAGCACGAGCAGACGCCGACCTCGTCGGCGGTGAGGCCGTACAGCTCGGCGGTGAGGCGGCGCACGGCGTCCCACTCCGCGGCGTGTCGGACGCGGCCGTCCATGCCGAGGTCCTTGTCGGCGGCGTACTGCGCGAGCGCGGCGGCGACGGCGGGCGGCGGGATGCCCTCGGCGGCGGTGTTGAGGTACGTGCGGCCCTCCAGCGAGGGGAAGTCGCGGCGGCGGGTATCGGGCGTCAGCATGGGAGGCTCCTGTAGGGGGAGTCGGTGCGTCGTCAGGCCGGGGCGCGAGCCCCGTCGGTGGGTTCGCGCCCGAGCACCCGACGGGGCTCGCGCCCCGGCCTAACACGCCTCAGGAGACTCTATGAGACGCACCTCCGCGTCGATCGGCCGGCCGTCGGTCAGGTGGTCCACCAGCATCGCGCCGTAGGTCGGGGCGTACAGCGCCCCCTTCGACCCGAGGCCGGTCAGCACCGCCAGCCGGTGCCGCGGGTGGACGCCGAGCACCGGCCGCGTGGTCGTCAGCACCGGCCGCACGCCGGCGCGGTGGCCGATCACCTCGAACGGCAGCTTCAGGAACTCGCGCAGCCCCGCCTCGATCGCCGCGCGGCCGGCCGCGGTCGGCGTCGGGCTGAGGTCGGCGCGGTCGTAGGTGCTGCCGGCGAGGAACACGTCGCCGCCCTGCGGGGCGAGCCACACGCCGCGGTGCACCGGCCGCATCTCGCCGAGGCCGGGCACGCGCAGCGTCAGGATCTCGCCCTTCGCCGGGTTGTACGGTACCCCCGGGAACCACGGGTTCCCCACGCCCGCGGCCCCTTCACAGAAGACCACACACCCCGTGGACAGGCCCAGCCGCGGCAGCCGCACGCCGCCGTCGGTCGGCTCCACGTCGGGGGCGGGGTCGAGGTCGAATGCGCGGTACGCGTGGTGTTCCCGGAACAGCAGCCGGTAGGCGTCGAGGAAGCGCGGCACGTCCAGCCGCGCGGCGGGCGTCAGCTCGACGCCGCCGTGCGGGGCCGCGTACCACACCGGGTTGATGCCGCGGTCGAACTGGCTCGCGTCGATCTTCCCGCGGGCCACGTCGCGCTCGGCGGCGTCGGCGAACAGCCGCAGCGCCGGGGCTTGGTGGAAGACGGTCGAGCCTGTCTCCGCTTCCGCACTCCGGTAGAACTCCGCGGCGGTGGCGAAGCAGTGGTCGAGGTTCCAGGTGCGGGCGACGCGGCGGCCGGTGTACGGCGTGATGAGGCCGGCGGCGACGCGCGACGCCGCCTGCGGGTCGCCGCGGTCGATGACCAGGAAGCGCCGCCCGCGCCGCCGCAACTGCCACGCCACCGCGGTGCCGGCGAGCCCCTGGCCGACGACGACGAACTCGAAGTCCGGTGCCACGCTGTTCAACGTATAATCGCGGCATGGAGGCGAAGCCCGAATACGATCCCGAGACGGCGTACCACGAGGCCGGGCACGCCGTCGTGGCGCTGGCGCTGGGCCGCCCCGTTCACCGGGTCAGCGTGCTGCCGAACCGCGACCGCCTGGGCCAGTGCGAGTTCGGCAAGGGCGTGTTCCGGCCGTCGGAGGACTGGGTCGAGCGCGAGGTGATGATCTCGCTCGGCGGACTGGCCGCCGAGGCGCGGCACACCGGCACGTACGGCTGGTCCGAGGCCGAGCGCGACCTGCGCCACGTCCGCAAGCTGCTGGCGCAGACGACCGAGCGCGCCGCGGCCCGGCTGGAGAAGCGGATGCTGGCGAAGGTCGAAAACCTGCTGGCGGACGACGGCCACTGGCGCGCCGTTGAGCAGATCGCGGCGGAGCTGCTGGTTCACGGCGTCATCAGCGGCCGCGCCGCGCGGCACCTGTACGAGCGGGCGGTGGCGGAGGAGTAGCGATGGACGAGTGTCTGGCCTACTTCCGGCAGGCGATCGCCGACCCGCAGGGCGTGCCGCCGTGGCCCGAGTGGTGGGCGGCGAACGCCGAGGTGGTCGAGCGCGAGTTCCCGCTCCTCGACTACGTGCGGCTCAAGCACCGGCAGTTGCTCGGCGCGCGACAAATCCTCCAGAACCGGGGCGAGCTGCCGGCGGACGAGGGCGGCCCACCGACGCACCAGCCCGCGGGCTGACCGGGCCCCGGCCCGGTGACCGCACGGGCCGTTCCACCTCCGTCGGGGTTCTCGCCGCCGCGCCGAATTCCCCCGAGCGCCCGCGGTCCGGTCGGCAATACACTGGCGGACACCGAGCCCGGAGGCCGGCCCATGCCGACCGCTCCCGTTAGCCTGATGCCCGCGCTTCGGCGGGTGATCGCCGGCCGCGCCGCCGAGCGCGGCGACGACGACCTCCTCACCGCCTTCGTCGCCGACCGCGACCCCGAGGCGTTCGCCGCCCTCGTCCGCCGGCACGGGCCGATGGTCCTGGGCGTGTGCCGCCGCGTGGTGCGCGACTACGACGCCGCGGACGACGCCTTCCAGGCCGTCTTCCTCGTGCTGGCCCGGCGGGCGGCCGACGTGCGGCCGCGGAACCGGGTCGGGGCGTGGCTGTACGGCGTGGCCTACCGGACCGCCCTGAAGGCGCGGGCCGCCCGCGCCCGCCGCCGCACCCGGGAGAGCCAGGTGGACGCCATGCCCGAGCCGGCCGCGCCGCCGGCCGCCGACGGGTGGGACGAGCTGAAGCCGGTCCTGGACGAGGAGCTGGCCCGGCTGCCGGACCGCCTCCGCGTGCCGGTGGTGCTGTGCGACCTGGAGGGCCGCCCGCAGCGGGCCGTCGCCGGGCAGCTCGGCATCGCGCCGGCCACCCTCGCCGGCCGCCTCGCCGACGCCCGCAAGGCGCTGGCGGCGCGGCTCACCCGCCGCGGCGTCACGCTGTCGGCGGCGGCCCTGGCGGCGCTCCTGGCCGAGAAGGCGAGCGCCGGGGTGGTGACCCCGCAGCTGGCCGCGGGGGTGGTGCGCGCGGCCGAGGCCGTCGCCGCCGGCGGGGCCGCCGCCGGGCTCGTGTCCGCCAACGCCCTCCAACTCTGCGACGGGGTGATGCGGATGATCTTCCTCACGAAACTCAAGGCCGCGGCCGCGACCGCGGCGGTGCTGCTGGCGGTCGCCGGCGCGGTCGGGCCGGGGCTGAAGCCCGCGACCGCCGGCGAGGAGCCGGCGGCGCCCGCGCCCGCGACCGCGCGGCTGGCCGACGACGACGCGGCGTACCTGGACCAGGTGTGCCTGATGTTCCGCAACTCGAAGGCGACGGCCGTGGAGCACGGCTACTTCGCCGCGGACGCGGACGCCGGGAAGCGGAAGAAGGTGGCGCGCTGGCTCATCGACGGCCCGACCGCCGCCGCGACCCTGACGAGCGACGTGCGGGACGTCACCTACGTCTTCGGCACCGAGCCGAACCTGACGGCCGTGGACGCCGCCGCCGCCCTGGCCGAGATCGACGGGACGGCCTCGGCGCTGGAGGTGTTCAACCTGCCGGCTCGGGTCCAGACCGGCGGCGAGCCGCGGTGGGCCGACCTGGCCCGGCTCGTCGAAACGCAGAAGAAGGCCGAGCCCGGCAAGCGCGTCGACGTCGTCGTGCAGGCGGAGAAGGACGCGAAGCCGGCGGCCCCCGGCGAGCCGGTGCGGGTGAAGGTGGTCGTGGCGACCGACGACGGCAAGGGCGGGGTGAACTACAAGGTGGAGGAGCGGCTGGCGGTGCCCGCGAAGGCGGCCGGGCCGAAGACGACGGCCGTGCCGGGCTACAAGGTGGAACTGGTCACGCCGCCGGGCAAGGACGGCCCCCCGCAGGCGCTCCTCCGGTGGGTCGGGGACGGCTCGAAGCCCGCCGGGAATCAGACGATTCCGGACGTACGGCTGTGGCAGGCGCTGCCGCCGGGCAAGGGCGAGGAGCCGCGGTTCACGGCGACGTGGGGCACGACGACGGACGGGATCGAGCCGGACGCGGCGTTCCTGCGGCGGGCGGTGACCGAGGCCCGCGGCACCCCGCCGACGGCGTTAGAGGAGCGCTACTTCGCCGCCGACCGCGACCCGCGGAAGCGCGAGAAGCTGCTGGACGCGCTGCTCGCTGACCCGGCCGCCCTCCGCCGCGTCGGCGAGGGGTGGAAGCGCCGGATGCTGACGCCGTCGGCCGCCGCGCCGCAGCTCGCGCCGGCCACGCCGAAGACGACGGAGAAGCGCACGGACCTGAAGGTGGTGCCGCTTCCGGGGCTGCCGTACTTGAGCACCGAGCCGAAGGGCGCGACCCTGCTGCGCGAGTTGTACGTGGCGCCGCTGCCGAACGGGCAGGTGCCGCCGCTGCCGACCGTGCAGCCGAAGACCACGGTGCGCGGGCTGCTGCTGGACGAGAAGGGGAACGTGACCCAACCCAGGATCGAGGTACGCGACCTGCCGGTGACGCCGAAGGGGGATGTGGTGAAGCCGAAGGCCGCGACGCCGCCGGCGCCGCCGGCGCCGCCGATGACGAAGACGGTGCCCGCGCCGAAGGCGGTGCCGCCGGTGCCGGCCGCCCCGGCGGTGCGGACGACGGCGTCGCGGGTGGTGTCGGACAAGTGGGGCCGGCTGGTGGGCGAGCTGATCGCGGCGGGGAAGACGGACGAGCAGATGCTGGAGTCGTTGTCGCTGGCGGCGGCGGGCCGTCTGCCGACGGAGGTGGAGCGTCGGCTGTCGCTGGCGGTACTGCCGACGGCGGCCGACCGGGCGGCCGGTTGGACGGCGGTGGCCCGCGCCCTGGCCGGCCCGCCGTCGCCGCCCGCTCCGCCGCCGGTACCGCCGTCGCCGCGGTAGGGTAGTCCGCATCCCGCCGGTAGGTTGACGACGGCCGGCGGGGCGGTATAACAGAAGTGCCGGGCAGTTAGCTCAGTTGGTAGAGCGAGCGACTGAAAATCGCTAGGTCCCCAGTTCAACCCTGGGACTGCCCACTTGCAGTAAAGCACCTCGGCTGAAGCACTTACGCTTACCCCGGGACGGTCCCGGGCGCGGCCGGAAGCCCTTGGTTTCGTGGTAGTACTACCACGATTCCCTTCCGGAGCGCGACAGATGGCCCGTCGCAAGCAGTCCGTCCCCTCGTATCTCCTTCACAAACCCACCGGCCAGGCCCGCGTCCGCATCGGCGGCCGCGACATCTACCTCGGCGTCTACGACTCGCCCGAGAGCCGGGCCGAGTACGCCCGCGTCGTCGCCGAACTGGCCGTCCACCCGACGCCGACCGACCCCAGCCCCGGCGAGCCCGGTCGCCGCGACGTGAGCGTGAACGAGTTGCTCCTCGGGTTCTGGGCTTACGCCGAGCGCCACTACCGCCGGGCCGACGGCACGCCGACGAACGAGCTGCCGCAGTTCCGCCAGACGTTCCGCCTCGTCCGCGAACTCTACGGCCACACCCCGGCCCGTGAGTTCGGCCCGCTCGCCCTGAAGGCGGTCCGGCAGCAGATGATCGAGAAGGGGTGGAACCGGAAGCTCGTCAACCAGCGGGTCGGCCGCGTCCGCCGGGCGTTCCGGTGGGCCGTCGAGAACGAACTCGTCCCGGTCGCCGTCCACCAGGCACTGAAGACGGTCTCCGGGCTCCAGGCCGGGCGGACTGACGCGCGCGAGCCCGACCCGGTCCTCCCCGTGGACGACGAGACCGTCCGCGCGACGCTGCCGTTCCTCGGCTCGGTGGTGCGGGGGATGGTCGAGGTGCAACAGCTGACCGGGATGCGGCCGGGCGAGGTGTGCCAGCTCCGCCCATGCGACATCGACACGGCCACGGACGTGTGGGTGTTCCGCCCCCGGCAGTACAAGACCCGGCACCGGGGCAAGGCCCGCGCCGTGGCCATCGGGCCGCGGGCGCGGGCGGTCCTGGAGGCCCTGACGCCGGCCGAGCCGACGGCGCACTACTTCGACCCGCGGCGGGCGGTGGCGGAGTTCCGCGCGGCGCGGTCGGCGGGCCGGACGACGCCGCGGTACGCCTCGCACATGGCGCGGAACGCGGCGGTTCGGGTAGCGACCCCGAAGCGCGAGCCGGCCGAGCGGTACACGGTCAGCAGCTACGGGCACGCGGTCGCCCGCGCGGTCGAGCGGGCGAACCGGCGGCGGGAGCGGCTGGCCGGGGCGGGGAACTTCGATGCGGTGCCGCACTGGCACCCGAACCAACTCCGACACGCCCACGGGACCGCGGTACGCCACCGCTTCGGGTTGGAGGCGGCCCAGGTCGCCCTCGGCCACGAGCGGGCGGACGTGACCCAGGTGTACGCCGAGCGGAACCTCACCCTGGCGACGCGGGTGGCGGCCGAGATCGGCTGACGACTGGGACGTAGCACGTCTGACGGTCGGTGCCGCGGCGGCAATTCGTGAATGCGGACCGGCCCCGCCGGGCAAGGTTGGTCCCACGGCGACCGGAGCACGCCGGGGGCCGTGGGACCGAGTGGCGGCGACCCCGCACTCACGACGGCCGGTGCGGGCGTGGCCGGTCCGGGTCGAACAGGGCGTCGAACAGCATCTGCCGGATGCGTGTGGTCGGCGTGGTTTCCCATTCCGCGGCCTCGCACACGGCCGCCCACCGGTTGCCGGCCGGCACCCGCCAGGCCCCTCGCACGCGGCGCCGGAGGTGATCGACCCCTGGCGCCTCATTTTCTCCTGACGCACTTCGGAACAGGGCTCCAAGACCGACCCGTTCGACGCGGCCGCCGAGGCTCGCTTCCAGGGCGTCTCCGGCCGCGGCGGCGGCGGCCGGCTCGACGAACAAGACGTAGCCGCTCACGACCAACACCTCCGACCCGAGGGCCGGCGCCCGGGCCGCCCGGAAGGCCGACGCCTGCCGGCCGATCAGACCGCTCAGTTCCGGGTCCGCGAGGAGCCCGTCGCGCCGCCGTAGTTCCTCCCCGAACCGGTCGGTGTGGGCCGCCGCGACCGCGTTCCGGAAGCGGCCGAACCAGTCGAGCACCGTCGGGACGGTCGCGGTCGGCGTACCGGCCGCCGCCGCCCGCCGCCCGGCGGCGCGGGTGGTGTCGTGCTTCAGGTACGCGTGCAGGAGGTCCCACCTCTTGCGGAGGTTCCCGAAGCTCCACTTCCGCCGGCACCGCGGGCACTGCCTCTGGGTGCCGCTACTCATGTTCGTCGGTCGCCCGTCCCGACAGGCCGGGTCCGGCCCGAGACACAACTGGTCGCGAATGGCCCGCGCGTAGGAGTCGGGTGACATCTTGCCCTGGAATTTTTAGCGACACGTGTCCCGCTCGCATTCTACCTCGCGGCCGAAGTGCCCGCTCGCGTTCCTCGCAAGTGATTCGTGTCGATCACGTTAGGGCCCACTCGGCGGCTCGGGCTGGTGGTGGATGTGGGGCTTCGCGCGAAACCCGCAGGTGCCCCGCCGCCGCCACATCATGGGGGCAAGCACCCGGAGGACACCGCCATGCCCGACGCGACGACCGACCTCGTGGAACGCCTGTTGACCGAGGGGCCGATCGGCCCCGCCGCCGCCGCCAGGCTGTACGGCAGCTACCGGGGCGGCCGCCCGACCCACCCCTCGACGATCGTGAGGCACATCCAGGACGGGGTGCGGCTGGCCGACGGCACCGTCCTCCGCCTCGAGGGCGTGAGGATCGGCGGCCGGCTCGTGACTAGCCGTCCCGCCATCGTCCGATTCATCGCGGCGCAGCAGCCGGCCGACGCGCCGGCCCCGGCCCGGCCGCGGTCCCCGGCCGCGGGGGCCACCGCTGCCGACGCCGCGGGGGAACGCCTAAAGGCCGTCGGCTGCTGACCGCCGACGGCCCGCGGCCGTCGGCCCGCGAGACCGCCCCGCCCGCCCCGTGGGTGCCGCCAGAAGGAGGCGGCCGTCCCGGGCCTTAGCGGCCGGGGCGGCTGCCGCTCGCCTCGCACAACCCCACAGACAGGAGCACCGCGTGGACGCCACACCCCCGACCGAGGTGACACTCGGCGACCGCACCGAGTGGGTGTCGCTGGCCGACCTCCGACCGGCGATCGTCAACGACGAGCTGTACAAGCCGGTCCGCACCGACGACCCGGCGATTATCGAGTTGGGCCGCGACATCGCGCGGAAGGGCCTGCTCGAGCCCATCGTCGCGACCCCCGACGGCGTCGTCGTCTCCGGGCACCGGAGGCGGGCCGGGGCCGAAGTGGCCGGCCTCGACGTGGTGCCGGTCCGCCGCATCACCCTCCGGTCCACCGACCCGCGGTTCGTCGAGTACCTCACGTCGTTCAACCGCCAGCGCGTGAAGTCGGCCGAGGAGCAGGTGCGGGAGGCCGTCGTCCGGACTAGTCCGGACGACGCCCGCAACGTGCTCCTGGCCCACCGCGCCGCCGAGGCCGCGCGGGAGCACCGCCGGATCGCCGACACCGGGCTGCGGGTCATCGCCCCGACGGCCGCGAGCCGCCGGGCGGTCATCACCGACCAGAAGCGGCCGATGCTCGACGCCGCCCGCGCGGTCGTCGAGCAGTACCGCGGCTACTGGCCCCTCACCCTGCGGCAACTCCACTACCGGCTGCTCACCCGGAACGTCCTCCGGAACGCCCGGACCAAGACGAAGTACGTGAACACGCACGGGTGCTACCAGGACCTGTCCGACCTCCTCAGCCGGGCGCGGGTGGCGGGCGAGTTCCCCTGGGAGGCGATGCACGACCCGACCCGGCCGCGGGTCGGGTGGCGGCAGTGGGACAGCGTCGCCCCGTTCCTCGAGCAGCAGGTCCACGACTTCGGCCGCGGGTACAAGCGCAACCTGCTCCAGTCCCAGCCCTCGTACGTCGAACTCGTCGTCGAGAAGGCCGCCGCGCTCGACATCGCCAAGCGGGCGGCCGGCCCCTTCCACGTCCCGGTGGGCGTCGGCAAGGGGTACACGTCCGTCACCAGTCTGGACGAGACCGCCGACCGGTTCCACGCGTCCGGCAAGGACCACTTCCTGATGCTGGTCGCGGGCGACCTCGACCCCGAAGGGGAGAACATCACCGAGGTGTGGGGGGCGTGCCTCCGCGACGAGCACGGGGTCGAGAACCTGACCGTCGTCAAGGTCGGGGTCAACCCGGCGCAGGTGGCCGAGTACGGGCTGAGTCCGCTCCCGGTGAAGGACGGGTCGAGCCGCAAGGACAGGTTCGTGAGGGCCCACGGGGCGAGCGTGTACGAGCTGGAGGCGTTCGAGCCGGACCAGCTCCAGGCCCTGATCCGTGACGCGATCCGCGGGGTGCTCGACATGACCCGGTTCGCGGAGGAGCAGCGGATCGAGTCCGAAGAGGCCCGGTACGTGGTCGCGTACCAGCAGCAGGTCGCCGAAGCCCTCAAGCACTGCCAGCTGGGCGGGGGTGTGGCGTGACCACCGAGACCACGTGGCTCCGCGTCAGCCGCGAGCGCCCCTGCCCGGTCTGCGAGAAGACGGACTGGTGCCTCGTCGCCGCGGACAAGACCGCGTGCATCTGCCCGCGGACCGAGTCGGCGAAGCGGTGCGGCGACGCCGGGTTCCTGCACCGGCTCGCCGACACCCGGCGACCGCTCGGCCCGCGTCGCGTGGTCATCCGCCCCGTTACGGCCCCGCCGGACCTGTCGGCGCTCGCGGCGGGCTTCCGCGAGGCCGCGACCCCCGACCGGCTGGCCGCGTTCGCGGCCGAGCTGGGGGTGCGCACGGCGAGCCTGACCGCCTTCGGGGTGGGTTGGGCCGCGGGCTACCCGGCGTGGGCGTTCCCGATGACGGACCCGACGACCGCCACGGTCACGGGCATCCGGCTGCGGCCGCCGGTCGGGAAGAAGTTCAGCGTGACGGGCGGCAAGGAGTCGTTGTTTCTCCCGGCCCCCCTGGCCCCCGCCGGCGAGGCGCTACTCGTCTGCGAGGGTGCGACCGACGCCATCGCGGCCCACACGATCGGGTTTCTGAACGCCGTCGGCCGCCCGTCCTGCACCGGGGGGACGGCGCACCTCGTCGCCCTCGTGCGGCGCCACCGGCCCGCCGGCGTGGTCGTCGTCGCGGACAAGGACGTGGCCGGGATGCGGGGCGCCGACGCGCTGGCGACCACGCTCAGCCTGTATTCCCGCGACGTGCGGGTGATCGCCCCGCCGGCCGGGGTGAAGGACCTCCGCGCCTGGGTCGCGGCGGGTGCGACCCGGCCCGCCCTCGAACACCTCATCCACTCCGCCGCCCGCCGGCGGCTCGACCTGACGCTCACCACCCGGGGGACGAAATGACCGCGACCGAGCCGAAGCTGGAACTGCTCGCCGAGCGCGACGGCAAGAAGCACACGGTGACCGTCAGGCTCGGCGGGGACGTGCTGTTCGTGGACACGCTCAACGTGTCGAACGCGGACGCCCGCCAGAAGTTCGTAAACGCCGTGACGGGGAAGTACCCCGGCCTCGACTGCGATCAGTTGGAGGCCGAGTTGTTGAAGGTCGCCGCGGCCGGCCCTGCCGAGCCGCCGACGGTGGGCACCGTCGGTGAGTCCGACCCGCTCGCCGGCACCCCGCCGGACGTCCTCGACGAGGCGAGCCGGCTCCTCGAGAGCCCTCACCTGATCCAGCGAATCACCGACGACATCGCCCTTGTCGGCGTGGCCGGCGAGCGCGAGCTGGCAATGATCGCCTACCTGATCGGCGTGTCCCGGCTGCTGCCCCACCCGCTCTCCGGCATCGTTCGCGGGTCGTCGTCGTCGGGAAAGAGCTACACGGTGGAGAAGGTGGCCAGCCTGTTCCCGCCCGAGGCCGTCATCCGGGCCACGCAGATGACGCCGCAGGCTCTCTTCCACATGAAGCCCGGGAGCCTGTCGCACCGGTGGGTGGTCGCGGGCGAGCGGTCGCGGCTCGAGGACGACGACCGGGCGGAGGCGACCCGAGCGCTCCGCGAGATGCTGGCCGGCGGTCGGCTGTCAAAGCTTATGCCGATGAAGGCCGGCACGGGCATCGAGACGCAGTTGATCGAGCAGGAGGGGCCGATCGCGTTCACCGAGACGACGACGTTGACGACTGTGTTCGAGGAGGACGCGAACCGGTGCCTGCTGCTGCAGACCGACGAGACGCCGGCCCAGACGAAGCGGATCATCCGCGCCCTGGCCGACCGCCATGCGGGCGGGGTGCGCGACACCGCCCGCCTCCTCAAGGTCCACCACGCCCTTCAGCGGCTGCTGCCGTGCGGCACCCCAGTCCGGGTGCCGTGGCTCGACCGGCTGGCCGACGCGTTCCAGTGCGACCGGGTGGAGGTGCGGCGGGCGTTCCCGCAGCTGGTGGCGCTGGTTCAGACGTCCGCCCTACTCCACCACCGGCAGCGGAAGACGGACAGCGACGGGGCGATCCTCGCGGACGCCCGGGACTACCAGCTCGCACGGCGGCTCGTCCTCCGGCCGTTCTCGCAGGCCCTGGGCGGGGGACTGTCGGACTCGGCTGTCGCCTTCCTGGCGAGGCTCCCGGCCGGCGAGTTCGAGGCGACGGCCGTGGCCAAGCAGCTGAAGGTGTCCAAGTCGGCGGCGGCCGGGTGGCTCGTGGAGTTGGGCGACGCCGGTGCGGTCGAAGTCGTCGAAGCGTCGCGAGGGAGGAGGGCGGCGAGGTGGCGCACGACCGGCCGGTCGCCCGACCCCGGCGACGACCTTTTGCCGTCCGCCGAAAGTATCTTCCTCACACCGCCCGGACGCGTGGACGCAACGTGTTTTGGCCAGGATTTCTAGTGATTTTGCGTCCGTCACGCCCGGTGGACGCGACGGACGCAGCCGGGAGAGAAAGTGATGCGTCCGTTGTGACCAGAGCCGCTACTGGACGTAATCTGAAAGCGATTTCCAGGAATTCTGTGTTGTGTCCTCGCGTCCGAGAGGGATCAGCGATGGAGCTGCTCGACCTGGATGACATCTTCGACGACGACCGTCCGGCCGTCCCGCGGTCGCCCGATCTGAGCCCTGATGACCTGCCCCCCAAGTGGCGGGAGGTGTACCACGAGCGTGCCGCCATCCGCGAGACGGACGGCAGGCTCCCCCGCGAGCTGGCCGAGCACTACGCCCTGCTCGACACGATCGCGCAAATGAGTAGGTAGGGACCGCACCAGAATCTGGTCGGTGATCGCTTCCTTCGTCAGCATCGGTGGGCCGGCGTTTCTCACGGCAGGTGCCCCGGCGACGGGCCAACATACCCTTCGGGTCGCCCCCACCACCCGCCGCCGGAGGCGGGCGGGATGTCACGGTCCCAAGGGTCACCAGCATGGCCAACAAGTACGGGCTTACCACGTTCTCCCCCGGGGTCACCTACCCAACCCCGGGCGCGAAGGGCACGGCCAGGCCGGCGGGGAAGGCACGTGCCGCACGGCCGTCCAAGCCCCGCGCCGGCGGAAAGCCCAGGAAGTCGGGCGGCGGGTACGGGGGGAGCTGATGTTCCGCCCCCTCCCGAACCCGTTCGCCCGCGCCCGGCCCGGGACGCCCGACCCCGCCGCCGACGCGGCCGGGGGGACCGACGCCCCGTTCGTCACCCCCCACGTCGCGCGCCGACTCCTCCGCCGGCAGGCGATGTACGACCGGGCGACCCTCGACGCGGCGCACGTCCCCGCCCCCGGCGAGGCCGTCCACCTGCTCCTCGACGGCCGCTACGACCTCATGCACCTGATCGGCGCGCTGGCCGGGCGGGTCGGCCCGGTCGGGCACCTGCGGATCGCCACCCTCAGCCTCAACAAGCGGAACCTCGCCGAGATCACCCGCCTCGCCGACGCCGGCACCGTGGCCCGGGTGTCGCTCGTCTGCTCCTTCTACTTCACCACCGCCGACACCGCCGTCTGGGCCGCCGTCCGCGACGCGTTCGCCGCCCGCGGGTGGCGGGCCGCCGCGCCCCGGTGCCACGCCAAGGTGGTGACCCTCGACGGCCCCGCCCACCGGCTCAGCCTGGAGGGGTCGGCCAACCTCCGCACCAACCGCAACTTCGAGCAGCTGATGGTCTGCCACGACCCCGGCCTGCACGACTGGCACGCATGTTGGATCGACGCCGCCATCGACCGCCATGAAAACGACCAAAGCCGAGATGGACCGGCGGGTTGAGTTCGTCCTCCGGCTCCGCCTCCAGGGGGCCGAGTCGTGGGACATCCACCCGCTCGTGAACGCCGACGGCGACCCCTGGCCGGACGGCCACGGGCCGGCGTGGGGGGTCAGCATCGAGACGATCCGGCGGTATCTGCGCCTCGCCGACGGGCGGCTGGCGGAGGTCGCCGACCGGCGGCGGGAGGAGTTCGTCAACCGCCACCTCGCCCAGCGGCGGATGCTGTACGCGCGGGCCGTGCAGCAGGCCGACTACCGGGCGGCGCTGGCCGTCCTCGACTCCGAGGCCAAGCTCCTCGACCTGTTCCCGCGGGCGAACAAGGACGACGGCGCGGGCGCGGACGCCGCGGACCGGGTGACGATCGAACTCCCCCCGAAGGACGGGCCGCCCGAGCCGGAGGCCGCCGCCGATGCCCCGGGCTGACGTGATCCGCGCCCAGCCCGGCCCGCAGCGGCGGTTCCTGGCGTGCGACGCCGACATCGTGGTGTACGGCGGGGCGGCCGGCGGCGGGAAGTCGTACGCGCTGCTCCTCGACCCGCTCCGGTACGTCGGCACCCCGGGCTTCCGTGGGGTCGTCTTCCGCCGCACCTACCCGCAGATCACCGAGGGCGGCGGTCTCTGGGACACGGCGATGGAGGTCTACCCCCACGCCGGGGCGAGGGCGAACCGCTCCAGTCTCACGTTCACGTTCCCGAGCGGCGCCCGCGTCGCGTTCCGGCACCTCCAGTACGAGCAGACGATCTACAACTGGCAGGGCGCGCAGGTGCCGTGGCTGGGGTTCGACGAGGGGACCCACTTCACCGAGCGGCAGTTCCTCTACCTCCTCAGCCGCAACCGGACGGCGTTCGGCACCCCGCCGCGGGTGCGGCTGACGTGCAACCCGGACGCGAACAGCTGGCTGGCCGGGTTCCTGGCGTGGTGGATCGACCCGGCCCGCGGCACCCCCGACCCGGCGCGGGCCGGGCGGATGCGGTGGCTGTACCGCGACAACGACGAGAACCACTGGTACGACACCCGGGCCGCCGCCGAGGCCGCCCACCCCGCCCTCGCCGCGGTCGCGCCGCCGAAGTCGGTCGCGTTCGTCCCGGCCACCCTGGACGACAACCAGGAGTTGATGCGGACGAACCCGGAGTACAAGGCGAACCTCCTCGCCCAGAGTCGGGTCGAGCGGGAGCGGTTGCTCGGCGGGAACTGGAAGGTGACGGCGGCCGACGGGATGTTCCGGGCCGACTGGTTCCGGTCGGGCGACCCCCCGGCGTCGTGGGCGAAGCAGGTGCGGGCGTGGGACCTGGCGGCGACCGAGCCGAAGGACGGCAGCGACCCGGACTACGTCGTCGGCGTGCTGATGGGCAAGGCCGCCGACGGCAAGCTGTGGGTGCTCGGCGTCGAGCGCGGCCGGCTCAGCCCGCTGAAGGTGAAGGACTTGATCCGGGCGACGGCGGACCGGGACGGGGCGGACGTGGGCGTCGTGATCGAGCAGGAGCCCGGGGCCAGCGGGAAGATCGTGGCCGAGGACTTCCGGAAACTGCTGGCGGGCCGGAACGTGGTCATCGACCGGCCGGACAAGCGGACCGGGGACAAGGTGACGCGGGCGCACGGGTACAGCGCGGCGTGCGAGCGGGGCGAGGTGTGGGTGGCACCCGGCGGGTGGGTGCGGCCGTTCGTGGCGGAGCACGTCCAGTTCCCGTTCGGGACGCACGACGACCAGGTGGACGCGGCGGCGACGGCGTACCGGCTGCTGCACCGCCCCGCCGCCACCGTCACCACCCACTACCTCTAGCGCGCCGGCTGGCGACATCCGCGAGCGGATCGGGCGGAACACGGACACCGGGGGCGTGGGGGCGCTTGCTGGCCGGGGTTGGGCAAGTGGACGGTGTCCACCGTCGAGTGGTGGTCTACAGGGACGACGCAGATCAGCGCCACCCGAGAATTCGCTCTACGGACCTGGACAGGAACCCCGCAATCGTGAACACTCTTTCTCTTACTATCTAACTCCTGCGGGTCGGCTTTCATCTCACGGAGCCCACCGTGGCACTCGACCTCCTTTTCCCGGTGACGGGCGGCCCCGTGCCGACCGACCACCTCTACCCGCTCTTTGCCGCACTATCGCGGCTGGTGCCGGCGGTCCACGACCCGGCGGCCGGGGTGCGGTTCGCCCCACTCTCCGGCGACCCGGCGGGGCGCGGGCAACTCGCACTCGCCGCCCGGTCGCGGCTCCGCGTCCGCGTCCCGGACGACGGCGTCCGCCTCGCCCTCCCGCTGGCGGGGGTGCGGCTCGACCTCGCCGGTTCGACCGTCCGGGTCGGCGCCCCGGCGGTGGCGGCGGTGGTCCCGGCGCCGACGCTGACGGCCCGGGTGGTGACGTTCAAGACCGCCGCGCGCGAGAAGATCGACCCGGCCTGGTTCTTGGAAACGGCCCGTGCGAGGCTGACCCTCCTCGGGGTGGACGGCGAGCCGGCGATCCCGCTGATAGTAGACGGCCCGCGGGCGGGTGAGCCGCGGCGGCGGGTGGTGCGGGTGAAGGGGAAGACGATCGTCGGCTTCGCGCTGGTGGTGTCGGGCCTCTCTGCGGCCGACTCGCTGACGCTGCAAGCCGCCGGCCTCGGCGGCCGCACCCGCATCGGCTGCGGCTTCTTCCTCCCCGTGCGGGCAGTGTGAGTAATGATCATGGACCCGACGCGGCTGTGGGCGAAGAGCCTGCCGAAGGGCGAGACGCCGACCGATTCGATGTACTTGCCAGGCCACCTGGCGGACGTTTATCACGCGGCCGAGCGCATCATTCAGGCGACGAGCGAGGACCAGCTGCGGGCGCTTGGCCTGGATGTGGTGGGATACCGGGAACGATTCGGGCGGTGCGTGCGGCTGGCGGCGGCACTGCACGACCTGGGCAAGGCGAACGACCACTTCCAGGGGATGCTGCTGAAGTCGCCGGCGCGGAAGGACCGCCCGCAGGGGCTGCGGCACGAGTGGGTGACGGTGCTGCTGCTGCGCGAACCCGCGCTGCGGACATGGCTCGTCGCGCTAGTCGGCGAGGCGGACGCGGCGGTCGTGGAGTGGGCCGTCGGCGGGCACCACCCGGCGTACAACCGCGAGGCACCGCCGCACCGCGGCGACCCCGGCGGCGCAGGCGACAAACTCACTGTCTTCACCGGCACCAACGACTTCCGCGCGTGCCTGACATGGTTCGCCGACACGTTCGGCGGCAGCCTCGCGCCCTTCGAGCTGAAGCCCTACCCGCTGGTCGGGACCGGCCGCGTCACCGACCGCATCGGCACGTGGTTCCGCGATGCCGTGGCGACGTGGGACGACCTGCTCGACGCGGAGCAACGGTTCGCCGCGGCCGTAAAGGCGTGCCTCCTCGCCGCCGATGTGGCCGGGTCGGCACTACCGCGGGAGATCGACGACCCGGACAAGCGGGCAGCGTGGATCGACACGGCATTCGCCAACCGGCCGACGGCCGCGGAACTCACGGCGATCGTGGACCAGCGCCGCGGCCAACACGAGTTGCGGCCGTTCCAGAAGGACGTTGGCGCGTCGTCGGCGCCGGTGACGTTCGTCCGCGCCGGGTGCGGGACGGGGAAGACGATGGCCGCGTACCACTGGGCGGCGACGAACCACCCCGGCCGCCGGCTGTACTTCTGCTACCCCACCACGGGGACCGCGACGGAGGGGTTCAAGGACTACCTGCTGAACCCCGACGAGGAGCACCACTACCGACTGTTCCACGGCCGGGCCGACGTGGACCTGGCGAGTATCCTCCCGGTGAAGGGCGACGAGCCGGACGCCGAGGCCGACGCCGCCCGCCGGCTCGACGCCCTCGACGCCTGGGGCACGCCGGTCGTCAGCTGCACCGTGGACACCGTGCTGGGGCTGGTGCAGAACAGCCGCCGCGGGCTGTTCGCGTGGCCGGCGCTGGCCGGCGCGGCGTTCGTGTTCGACGAGGTCCACGCCTACGACGACCGGCTGTTCGGCGCGCTGCTGCGGTTCCTCCAGGCCGTGCCCGGGGCGCCGGCGCTGCTGATGACCGCGAGCCTGCCGCAGGCCCGCCTCGTGGCACTGCGCGACTGCCTCCGCCGCGGCCGGCCGGCGCGCACGCTGGCCGAAATCCCCGCCACCGGCGAGGTGGCTGACGAGTGCGAGAACTTCGGCCGCTACGTGCGGGAGGACACGCCGGCGGACGTGCCCGCGCGGGTGAGGGCGGAGCTGGCAGCCGGCGGCAAGGTGCTGTGGGTGAGCAACGTCGTGAAGCGGGCGATGGCCGCGGCCGACGAACTGCCGGGGGCGCTGGTGTACCACTCGCGGTTCCGCTACTGCGACCGGGTGAAGCAGCACGAGCAGGTGGTGAACGCCTTCAAGCCGGACGCGAAGAAGGCCGTGGTGGCGTGCTGCACGCAGGTGGCAGAGATGTCGCTGGACCTGAAGGGGACGACGCTGCTGGTGACGGAGTTGGCCCCGGTGCCGGCGCTGATCCAGCGCCTCGGCCGGCTCAACCGGGACGCGACGGAGAAGAGCCCGGCGCGGCCGTTCATCGTGCTGGACGTGGGCGACGAGTGCCTGCCGTACACCTCAGCCGGGTTGGAAGCGGCGAGGAAA
This sequence comes from Gemmataceae bacterium, assembly GCA_046350095.1. Classification (GTDB taxonomy): domain Bacteria; phylum Planctomycetota; class Planctomycetia; order Gemmatales; family Gemmataceae; genus Urbifossiella. Next base: position 719,218 of record JAXMBA010000002.1, on the reverse strand, counting down.
TGGCTGGCCGACCTGCCGGCCGGAAAGTTGTCGCAGCGCGACCTGGCTGCGGCGTGGGAGAAGCACGACACGAGCCGCAAGCCGGACTTCGTGGCGAGTGCGTGGCTCGACGGCGGCCCGACGACGACGGTGCTGGAGCTGCGCGAGGCGTCGCCGGGGATCACGGTGGTGATGGCGGCCGACGCCGCGGCCGTGCGCGACGGCACGCGGAAGCTGGCCGAGGTGACGCTGCCGATGCCGACGCCGCCGAGGTGGCGCGACTGGCGGAACTGGCCGACGCTGCGGGGCGGCGTGCCGATCGCCCCGGCGGACTCGATCGACTACACCCCGGACCGAGGTGCGGCGTGGGCCGACAAAAAAAGCCAGTGACGGCCGCGGCGCCCGCCGCGCCGGACCACCTGACGACGCGGCTGTTCGCGCCGGGGATGTCGGCCCTCCACCGGGCCGGCCTCGGCGGGCTAGCCTGCACGTTGAAGTACATCGAGCGCGCGTATCGCCAGGGGGCGCTGTCCGACGACGACGTACCCGGCGGCCCGTGGGCCGACCCCGACGTGCCACCGTGGACCATCGAGCCGGACCACATCACACTCCGGTTCGGCGCAGCCGGGAACGCCCGCGAGTTCCTGAAGCGGCTGTACGCCCTCGGCTTCACGCTCGCGGACGACATGATCCATCTGCCGGCCCAGCACCGGATGCCCCCGACGGCCGGCATCCGTGCCGACCTGCAGCTCGGCATCACGCTCACGTTCCTCCAGCACGGCAAGACCCGCGCGCTGGCCAAGGTGCCGACCGTGGCGAACCACGACCCGGAAGGCACGGGTGTTCCGGCCGTGACAGTGGAGTACCGAGCCTGCTCCGGGTTTCGGCACCAGACCGACTGGGAAGACCTGATCGATCCGAAAACCGGTCGGCTTACGGACAAGCCTGTCGGGATCGAAGGGCCGCTCAACCCGGGTGCGACCGTCCGGCACATCGCATACACAGCAGCAACGCAGGTGGACGATCCGGTCGAGCGGTTGCTGCCGCTCCACTTTGCGCTCGTCGGGTGTGTCGCCCTGCCGGTCAACCGCGGCGTCGGCGTGCTGCTGGTGCCGGAAGTCGAGGACGTGGTCGCGTTCGCCAAGGCCCGGCCGTTCCTAACGCCGGCGAAGCCGCGGGAGGGGTTTGTTAGCGGCGGGGCCGACGCCGCGCTGCAGATGCAGGTCCGCCTCAAGGCCCAGAAGCTCGGCATGACCGCCTGCCACGCCGTCACCTTCCGCCCGACCGCCTGGGCGTCGCAGCAGAAGTCGCGGGTCCACACGGTCCACGTCCCAGTCCTCGCCGGCGCCGACCTGGACGTGTACGACATCGCCCTCGCCCACCTGCCGCCGCGGATCGTCACCCGCACCGAGAAGGAGTCCACCGGCAAGGGCCGGACGAAGGTCACGACCGAGCGCCAGGTGGCGTTCCGCACCGACAGCGTGGTCCGACCGCTGATCGCCGACAACCTGGCGACCGGCCGCCGCTGGTACGCCGGGTTCACCCGGCTGATGACCGCCACGAACCCGGCCACCGACAAGCCGTTCCGCGACGCCGTCCGCTTCGAGCAAAGGGGGTTACATGCCATGGTGACAGATTCCCGCGCCTGGGCCGACCACGAGGCCGACCGCCTCGTCGTGCAGGCCGTCCACGAGGCGATCGGCCGCCGCCTCGGGCAGATTCGCAAGGAGACCGACGGCGAGAGCGCCAAGGTGTTGTCGCAGGCCACCAAGAACCGCTGGGAGCGCTTCCGCGAGCGGCTGCGGCTCGACCTCGCCGGGGCCAAGACCGAGGCCCACGTCCGGTTCGCGCTGATGGACCTGTTCAGCCGCGCCGGGGCTAACACTGTTCTCCGGGCGGGCTGGGCGACCATGCTCCCGGTAGTGCGCACCGACTGGCAGCTGGCCCGCGACCTGGGCCTGCTAGCGCTGTCCAGCTACGCCGGCCGCAGCGCCGAAGACACGCCGCCCGACACGACCAAGCCCGAACCCACCGCCGAGGAGTAACGCCCGATGAGCCTGCACGTGTTCGCCAGCTTCGTCACCCCGTTCGGCACCGCGGCCAACAACCGCGCCGAAACCGAAGGGAACGTCACGACCCTCCAGAAGCTCCTCTGGATGGGCGAGACGCACAGCACCGTCTCCGCCGAGGCGATCCGCTTCGCCCTCCGCCGCCGCCTCGCCGCCGCCGAGAAGGGTGGCACCAACCGTACCTGGGACGAGGACGGCCGCAACAACTCCTGGCAAGACTGGACGTTCAAGGGGTGGGCCGGCGCGAAGGGCGAGACGTTCATCGACGACGACCTGCTCGGCTACATGACCGCCGAGGCCGCTAAAGAAGAGGGTGAGGCCGGGTCCGCCAACGTCCGCCGCGCCGTGCTCGAAGTCACCCGCGCTGTCTCGCTCACGCCGTGGGCCGGCGACGTGACGTTCAACGCCGCCTCGCCCGGCGCCACACCGTCGGCCCAGAAAAAGGGGAGCAACCCCGTCCCCTACGGCACCGAGGTCCACGCCACCCGCTACCAGTACGGCATCGCCCTCACCCCCGAGCGACTGCGCGACCCCGCCCGCGCCGCCAAGGCGGTCGAGGCGCTGTGCAACCTCGGCACCGTCGCCGGCAACCACGGCCGCTTCCTCTTCGACTTCTCGCCCGACGCCGTCGTCTTCCGCGTCACCAGCGACCCCGCCCCGCGCCTGCTGTACTGCTTCGGCACCGACGACAACGGCAGGACGGTCCACGCCAAGCAGCTGGCCGGGCGGGTGGCGAACGAGGACATCGACCCCAAGGAGCTGATTGTCGCCGGCGTCGAGGTGCCGGGCGTGACGGCCGCGAAGGGCGTGAAGGCGGCGTGCGCCGAGGCCGTGAAGCGCATCACCGAGAAGCTCGGGAAGAAGGGGTGAGCGATGTACGGCGTGTACGTCAGCGTCCCGGTCGCGTGCTTCCGCAAGGGGCTCGCCCGGGAGTACCTGGAGACCGAGCCGCTGCCGCCGCCGGCGACGTGCTACGGCTTCCTCCTGTCGCTCGTCGGCGAGACCGACCGCCGCCGCCACGTCGGCTGCCGCGTCGCCCCGGTGCTGCTGAGCAAGCCGCCGACGAGCGTCGTGCTGCGGACCGTGTGGCGGGTGAAGAAGGTGCCGCTCGGCTCGCCCGGCAACACCCGCCCCGACTACCAACAACTGCTCACCGGCGTCGAGCTGCTGGTCTGGCTCGACTCGTCCGGCGAGACCGGGCCGCTGCGGCTCGAAGACCGCGTCCGCTCCGCGCTGGCGGACCCGTCCGGCGTCTCCCGCTTCGGCGGGCTCTCACTCGGCGAGAGTACGCACCTCGTGGACGAGGTGTCTCCGTGGGACCGGGTGAAGGCCCGATTCGCCGCGAAATCCGGACGGGCATTCCTGACCCGCGAGGACCGCCGCGGGCGGTTCACGTTCCCCGTCTGGGTCGATCACGTCGGGTCGGCAGGGACGCGATACGCCACCGGCGACCTGGAGGAGGTTCCGCTGTCCGCCCCGCCGGCTGCCGATCGGCTGCCGGTCATCTCATCGGAGTAACACCCGTGTTCCCCCTCCCGCTGCTCGACCCGCACCGGCCGCCGGTGCGGGTCATGGCCCTGCACGCCCTCGCGTACTGCCGGCGCCTCTTCTACCTCGAAGAGGTCGAAGAAATTCGCGTCGCCGACGCCCGCGTCTACGCCGGGCGGCACCTCCACGCCGCCCTCGAAGCCGACGAGGACGGCGAGAGTGTGTCCGTCGAACTCGCCAGCGACGTGTTCGGGCTCGTCGGCAAGGTCGATTGCGTGCGGCGGCGCGACGGGTCGCACCTCCCGTACGAGCACAAGCGCGGCAAGCCCGCCCGCGGTTCCGACGGCGGGCACGCGGCGTGGCCGTCCGACCGGCTTCAACTCATCGCGTATGCGGTGCTGCTCGAAGAGGCGTTCGGCCAATCAATTCCCGAGGGGCGGGTGCGGTATCACGCGGCGAACGTCAGCGTGCGCGTGCCCATCGACGACCGCGCGCGGGCCGACCTGACGGCGGCGGTTGAGGAGGCGCGGCGGCTGCGCGAGACCGTGGACCGGCCGGCCGTGACCGATAACCCTCGGCTGTGCGAGAAGTGCTCCCTCGCGCCGGTGTGCCTGCCGGAGGAGGTCCGCCACGAGCACGACCCGGAGCGCGAGCCGCTGCGCCTGTTCCCGCCCGACCGCGACGGGGCGGCGGTCCACGTGGTCGCCCATGGGACGGCGATCGGGGTGAGCGGCGACACCCTGGTAGTCCGCCCGCGCGACGGCGGGGACGAGGTAAAGTACCCGCTCCGCGGCGTCGAGGAGGTGCTGGTTCACGGGTTCAACCAGGTCAGCACGCAGGCGATCCGCAAGTGCGTCGAGCACGGGGTCGGGGTCCACTGGCTGAGCGTGTCCGGTCACCACACGGCGAGCCTGGTGCCGACGGCGGGGCAGGTGCAGCGGCGGGTGCGGCAGTACCGGGCGCTGGCCGACGAGGCGACGTGCCTGCGGCTGGCGCGGCAACTGGCCCTGGCGAAGGTGGAGGGGCAGTACCGCTACCTGCTGCGGGCGAGCCGCGGCGACGACGAGGCGCGGGCCGAGGTGCAGCCCCAACTCGACGGTATCCAGCCGGCCCTCCACCGCATCGCCGACGCGGCCGACCGGGACGCCGTGCGCGGACTGGAGGGGATGGCCGCGGCCCACTACTTCGCCGCCCTCCGCCGCCTCCTCGGGCCGCAGGTGCCGGACGCGCTCCGGGCCGACGGCCGCTCCCGCCGGCCCCCGCTCGACCGGTTCAACGCGCTGCTGAGCTACGGGTACGGACTCCTCCACACGGCGGTCATGCGGGCGGTGCTGGCCAGCGGGCTGGAGCCGGCCCTCGGGTTCTTCCACACCCCCCGCAGCGCCGCCTACCCGCTCGTGCTCGACCTGATGGAGCTGTTCCGGGTAACGCTCTGGGACATGCCGCTGGTCGGGTCGCTGAACCGCGGGCAGTGGGACCCGGACGCCGACTTCGTGTGTACGAAGGCGAAGGTGTGGCTGTCCGAGGCCGGCCGGCGGAAGGCGATCGGGCTGTTCGAGGACCGGATGCAGGAGGGGTGGAAGCACTCGGTGCTGAACTACTCGCTGAGCTACGCCCGGTCGGTCGAGTTAGAAGCCCGGCTGCTGGAGAAGGAGTGGACGGGGGAGCCGGGCCTGTTCGCGCGCTCTCGTCTTCGCTGAACGCAGACCGGAGGGACGGCCGTGTCCGACACCCGGTGGTGGCTGGTGAGCTACGACGTGCGGGACGAGAAGCGCCTCCGCAAGTGCGCGCGTCACATGGAGGGGTACGGCCACCGGGTCCAGTACTCGGTCTTCCGGTGCTGGCTGACGAAGCTGGAGGCCGAGCGGCTGCGGTGGGAACTCACGACGCTGCTCGACCCGGAGGACGAAGTGTTGCTCATTCCGTTGTGCGGGACGTGCGTCGCGGGTATCGTTGGCATTCACGGAACCGACCGCCCCCCCGAGTGGACCGAGCAACCGCCGCGGCACCAAATCGTCTGACCGCGGTGCGTTCAAGCGCCGTCGTCCGTTCGGGGTCGGGGGTGGGCGTTCGGTCGTAAGCCACCATCGGCGTGGGAGTTCCGATCTTTGACAAGCGGGCAGGGTCCATGAACGCGAGTTTCACAGGGGAATTCGCGCGACTTCCGGGCTGGTCGCTCCACGATTCGATGTCCGCCGCGTCTGACTCACGAGTAGCATGAAAGGAGGTGTGCGAACCGTTGTAAGTTTCGGTACTTGGGACACCCGCGGTGCAGACCGCAGTGACGCCGCAAGGCGTTGAGCACACCCGCGCCCGCAGAACGCTCAGATTCGCCAGCACGTGCAGACCGCAGTGACGCCGCAAGGCGTTGAGCACTCGAGTGACCAGAGGACGCCAGTGATCCCGACCCGCAGTGCAGACCGCAGTGACGCCGCAAGGCGTTGAGCACCCGTTTGGCCCGGGTCGATTCTGACCCTCGGGAGCGTGCAGACCGCAGTGACGCCGCAAGGCGTTGAGCACTACCCCCTTGTGGGCGTTGGTGCAAGTGGTACAGTGTGCAGACCGCAGTGACGCCGCAAGGCGTTGAGCACCGGCCGACCAGATCGGCCATTTCCAGCAGGTCCAGGTGCAGACCGCAGTGACGCCGCAAGGCGTTGAGCACTTTCCTGTCCGCGCTCAGGTGGAGGCCGCGGATGGTGCAGACCGCAGTGACGCCGCAAGGCGTTGAGCACGTACTCGACCCCGGCGTGGCAACCACGTCCGTCGTGTGCAGACCGCAGTGACGCCGCAAGGCGTTGAGCACTCGTCCAGCCCCGCGATCGCGTCCACGTGGGCCGTCTGTGCAGACCGCAGTGACGCCGCAAGGCGTTGAGCACCTGGCGGTGAGGGCGGAATCCGGCCCCTTGCCGACGGTGCAGACCGCAGTGACGCCGCAAGGCGTTGAGCACACCCACGGCAGGCCGGTCGCGTCGAGGGTGTCGCGGGTGCAGACCGCAGTGACGCCGCAAGGCGTTGAGCACAAGTTCCTGAACCTGCGGGCGGCGATGATGTGGCGGGTGCAGACCGCAGTGACGCCGCAAGGCGTTGAGCACCGGCCCTTCGGGATGTTCCTTCAGGAGCCGGGGCGTGCAGACCGCAGTGACGCCGCAAGGCGTTGAGCACGCCCCAAGCTCCACGAAGCCGACGCCGACCAGCCGCGTGCAGACCGCAGTGACGCCGCAAGGCGTTGAGCACCTCGGCGACGTGTCGGCCGCGTTCGGCAAGGAGTGTGCAGACCGCAGTGACGCCGCAAGGCGTTGAGCACTCGCACTCGGACGGGGCCGTCACCACCGCCCAGTCGTGTGCAGACCGCAGTGACGCCGCAAGGCGTTGAGCACGCCCAGTCCGCCATGACGAGTTGCCGGGCCCGGACCGTGCAGACCGCAGTGACGCCGCAAGGCGTTGAGCACTCGTCCAGCCCCGCGATCGCGTCCACGTGGGCCGGTGCAGACCGCAGTGACGCCGCAAGGCGTTGAGCACACCGTGACCGTCGCCAAGATGCTGGCGATGGGGTCGCGTGCAGACCGCAGTGACGCCGCAAGGCGTTGAGCACGGCTGCTGCTGGTACAGCGCCCGGAACGACGTGGGCGTGCAGACCGCAGTGACGCCGCAAGGCGTTGAGCACCTCGCCGTGAACGACGTGTTCATGACAGCCCGGAGTGCAGACCGCAGTGACGCCGCAAGGCGTTGAGCACCTAAGCGGCGGGAGTTGCGGCGGCGGGAGCGGGAGTGTGCAGACCGCAGTGACGCCGCAAGGCGTTGAGCACAAGGCCATGGGGCACAAGCCGACGGTTCGGGGCGGGTGCAGACCGCAGTGACGCCGCAAGGCGTTGAGCACATCCGCAGCGTCGCCGACCAGACGAACAGCGCCGAGTGCAGACCGCAGTGACGCCGCAAGGCGTTGAGCACTTGAGGCAGCGGCCGGGAAGTGGTGCGAGGTCGCGTGCAGACCGCAGTGACGCCGCAAGGCGTTGAGCACCACGCCGCCACGATCTCCTCGGCCCCGTTCGTCGGCGCGTGCAGACCGCAGTGACGCCGCAAGGCGTTGAGCACGCTAACCCGCCTGCCCCCATCGTTCACCCGCCACGTGCAGACCGCAGTGACGCCGCAAGGCGTTGAGCACGACGCGCCGTCTGTGAAGTTGGTGGAGGAGCAGTTGAGTGCAGACCGCAGTGACGCCGCAAGGCGTTGAGCACAACCTCGGCGGCAAGCGGATCAACGTGCGGCGGTTGTGCAGACCGCAGTGACGCCGCAAGGCGTTGAGCACAACGCACCCCAGAAGTGGCGATCGGTGTACGTCGGGTGCAGACCGCAGTGACGCCGCAAGGCGTTGAGCACCCGGGTGACTGGTGCCCGATGCTTTGCACCCAGGACGTGCAGACCGCAGTGACGCCGCAAGGCGTTGAGCACACGGCATGGGGGATTTCGATGACAACCTTACAGTGTGCAGACCGCAGTGACGCCGCAAGGCGTTGAGCACCGCCCCACCGTGGGCAGCGCTACCGTGGGCTTGAGGTGCAGACCGCAGTGACGCCGCAAGGCGTTGAGCACACGACGGCGTTCGCACCCCCGCCACTGCACGGCAGGTGCAGACCGCAGTGACGCCGCAAGGCGTTGAGCACTGGCTCCCCCGGGCGGTGGCGAAGTTCATGTGGGAGTGCAGACCGCAGTGACGCCGCAAGGCGTTGAGCACTACCCGGAGCTGGTGGCGCGGGCCGGGCTGACTCGGGTGCAGACCGCAGTGACGCCGCAAGGCGTTGAGCACATTCGGGCGGCGCTGAAGGGTCACCCGAAGGCGTTGTGCAGACCGCAGTGACGCCGCAAGGCGTTGAGCACTACGCCGGCACCGTCATCCGCACCGACGGCAACCGCGTGCAGACCGCAGTGACGCCGCAAGGCGTTGAGCACCGCGGGTCAACGAACGTCACGTCCGTCATCTCCAACGTGCAGACCGCAGTGACGCCGCAAGGCGTTGAGCACGTGCTGGCCCGGCGGAAGACGGGCGTTCCGATCACGTGCAGACCGCAGTGACGCCGCAAGGCGTTGAGCACCAAACGAAAAACCCGGCCGATCGGCCGGGTTGTGATGTGCAGACCGCAGTGACGCCGCAAGGCGTTGATCACGCTGCGGCAGAGATTGCCAAGCACCCGACCGGGGGTGCAGACCGCAGTGACGCCGCAAGGCGTTGAGCACGGGCGAGCGGGTGAGCGTTCACCCGCACAACTCGAGTGCAGACCGCAGTGACGCCGCAAGGCGTTGAGCACGCACGTCCTCCGGTTACGCCAAGCGGGCCAGTTCGAGTGCAGACCGCAGTGACGCCGCAAGGCGTTGAGCACACCCGGGCCGCGTGCTGGGACGGAGACCGGTGCGGGTGCAGACCGCAGTGACGCCGCAAGGCGTTGAGCACCCGGCGGTCGCCACCGCCGCCACGTCGCCCGGGTCGTGCAGACCGCAGTGACGCCGCAAGGCGTTGAGCACGGGGCGGCGAGCCCGCCGGGCGGAAAGGTACTGGGGTGCAGACCGCAGTGACGCCGCAAGGCGTTGAGCACCAGCAGCCGCAACGACGCACGATCGATAGCGTGGGCGTGCAGACCGCAGTGACGCCGCAAGGCGTTGAGCACACGCGCCCTCTCATCGCGCCAGTGCCCGCGGCGGGCGTGCAGACCGCAGTGACGCCGCAAGGCGTTGAGCACTCCACGCCCTTGCCGGACGCCGCCGCGGCGGCCTTGTGCAGACCGCAGTGACGCCGCAAGGCGTTGAGCACTGCGAAGCGGCCGACCTGCGGGCCGCGGAGGTGCGGCGTGCAGACCGCAGTGACGCCGCAAGGCGTTGAGCACTCTCTCTCCGCTCCCGGGGTGGGTGGTGGGGGTCAGGTGCAGACCGCAGTGACGCCGCAAGGCGTTGAGCACGCCGAGGCGGCCGACCAGCGGGCCGCGGAGGTGCGGGTGCAGACCGCAGTGACGCCGCAAGGCGTTGAGCACTACTTCGCCGCGTCCGCCAGTGGCACCCCCGCCGGTGCAGACCGCAGTGACGCCGCAAGGCGTTGAGCACTGCGAAGCGGCCGACCTGCGGGCCGCGGAGGTGCGGCGTGCAGACCGCAGTGACGCCGCAAGGCGTTGAGCACTCTCTCTCCGCTCCCGGGGTGGGTGGTGGGGGTCAGGTGCAGACCGCAGTGACGCCGCAAGGCGTTGAGCACCCGGCGGTCGCCACCGCCGCCACGTCGCCCGGGTCGTGCAGACCGCAGTGACGCCGCAAGGCGTTGAGCACGGGGCGGCGAGCCCGCCGGGCGGAAAGGTACTGGGGTGCAGACCGCAGTGACGCCGCAAGGCGTTGAGCACCAGCAGCCGCAACGACGCACGATCGATAGCGTGGGCGTGCAGACCGCAGTGACGCCGCAAGGCGTTGAGCACACGCGCCCTCTCATCGCGCCAGTGCCCGCGGCGGGCGTGCAGACCGCAGTGACGCCGCAAGGCGTTGAGCACTCCACGCCCTTGCCGGACGCCGCCGCGGCGGCCTTGTGCAGACCGCAGTGACGCCGCAAGGCGTTGAGCACTCCCTGGCCGAATGGAGGGGCCGCACGGCGATTGCGGTGCAGACCGCAGTGACGCCGCAAGGCGTTGAGCACACGACTCTGGACGACCGGACGGCGGCGAACGTGGCGTACAGACCGCAGTGACGCCGCAAGGCGTTGAGCACCGCAGACCGGTTCCCTGCCATCCACCGCACTCAAGTTGCGGCCACGACGGGCTCGGCTTTTCGACTACCACTGACTACCACGAAACCCCCGCCACTACCACGATTCCTTGCAGTTTCACGCAGCGAAACTACGGCCTTGCAACGCGGCCCGGACATGGTAATCTCCAAGCAAATCAAGGAGTTTCGCGGCTCCGGACGGGGTGGGGCAGACGGCCTGAAAATCGCTAGGTCCCCAGTTCAACCCTGGGACTGCCCACTCGACAGAACTCAATCCGACCGAAGCAGTTACGCTTACCCCGGGGCGTTCCCGGGCGTGGTTTCGGAAGCCTGGTTTTGCGGGAACTCCCGCATTACGGAGGTCTTCAGAATGCCCCGCCCGCGCAAGCCGATCCCCACGCCCCGCCGCCACAAGAACGCCGCCGTACTCGACCTCTACGACGGCACCCGCCGCCGCACCGTCACCCTCGGCCCCTGGGGCTCCGACCAGGCGAGCCGCGAGTACGCCCGCCTCGTCGCCGAACTCGGCGTCTCCCCGCACCCATCTTCCGCGGTGACCCCGGCGGCGGAAGGGCGGACGGACCTGACGGTCAACGAGGTCCTGCTCGTGTTCCTCAAGCACGCCGACGGCCACTACGTCCGCCCGGACGGCACCCGCACCCACGAGGTGGCCGAGTACCGGCTCGTCGCCCGGTACGTTCGCGAGCTCTACGGCCATACACCCGCCGCCGAGTTCGGCCCGCTCGCCCTGAAGGCCCTGCGGCAGGCGTTCGTCACCCGCGACTGGTGCCGGCGGCTGGTCAACCAGCGGGTCAACCGGGTCCGCCGGGTGTTCAAGTGGGCCGCCGGGGAGGAACTTGTCGCGTTCGCCGTCTACCAGCGGCTGACGTCCGTGGCCGGCCTCCAGAAGGGGCGGGCGTCGGTCCGCGAGGCCCCGCCGGTTGGGCCCGTCGCCGCGGACGCGGTGGCCGCGACCCTACCGCACCTTCGCCCCGAGGTGGCGGCGATGGTGCAGTTACAGTTGCTGACCGGGATGCGGCCGGGCGAGGCGTGCGCCCTCCGGCCGTGTGACATCGACCGGACCGACCCGGTCTGGCTGTACAGGCCGCCCCAGCACAAGACGGGGTGGCGGGGGAAGGCCCGGGTGATCGCCATCGGCCCCAGGGCGCAAGCGATCCTGGCGGAGTTCGAGCCGGCGGAGCCGACCGACCACTACTTCAGCCCGCGGCGGGCGGTGGCGCGGCTGCACGCCGAGCGGGCGGCGGCCCGGAAGACGCCGCGGTACCCGTCTCACGTCGCCCGGAACGCCCGGGTCCGCGTCGCGGTACCCAAGCGGCGGCCGGCCGAGAGGTACGACGGGACGGGGTACGGGCACGCCGTCACGCGCGCGGTCGAGATGGCCAACGAGCGGCGGGGGCGGCTGGCGGGGGCGGGGAACTACGACGCGGTCCCGCACTGGCACCCGAACCAGCTCCGGCACACGCACGGGACGGTCGTCCGGCACCGCTACGGGCTGGAGGGTGCCCAGGTCGCCCTCGGGCACGAGCGGGCGGACGTGACGCAGGTCTACGCGGAACGGAACTCGGCGCTGGCGATCGAGATCGCAGCCGAGATAGGGTAACAGGCGTAGGGAGAAAGAATTAGACCCTGGCCGGCCGTACCCTCAGGAACGGTCGGTCAGGGTCTAATCGCGCCTCAGCTTAGCTTAACCCGGCCTGCTCTGGACTGCCGTGCGGATTGCTGGTTGTTTGTGGGGGAACTGAACCCGCGATGGCCAGATCCACAAGCCCCCTGTCGATTACGAAGCTGCTGCCTCGACTGCCCAGGAAATATAGCATTTTCGCATACTTCGTCCGCGATGCAAGCGGCGTTATTTGCCGTACTCGAATAGCGGGAATTGCGGGAGCAGGCGACGTTTTACGGGAATTGCGGGAGATCCCAGATCGGATCGAGAACTTGCCGGCCAGACGGTCTGCTCCGGCGTCCGGTGACGTACAACTGCCCCGACAACGGGTCGTACAAGGAGATGGCAGAGGCGTTGGCCGTCCGCAGCCCAATCTGGGTGGGCACCCGTTCGTCCTCCTGGTGTTGACGCAGGTGTGCGGTTTCGTGCGATCATCCGCCGCCGCGACCGCCGCGCACAACATGGAGACGTAGCGCGGCGAGGTAGTCCCCGCGCTGAAGCCCGGCAGCAGCTTGTCCGCCAAGGCGATGTAGCCTGCCTGGAACCCGAGCACGTCGATACTACCGCTGGCCAGGTCGAGCAGGTCGTAGGCGGACCAGAACAGGCGCAGGTCAGGCGCTGCAAGTGTGAGCATGGCGATCGATTCCCTTGGGGATGGTACCTCGGCGGGTCCGGCCGGGCGCCGGCCAGCAGATGACGCTGTTCCGATGGCGGGCGAGCCCTCGATTCGGCACCTCGACTCCCTGTAAAAAATCGGCAACATTTTCAAACCCGCCATTTCGCAACGGGTTAAGGCGGCTTGTACCCATCATGGCGGTCCGATCCGCGCAAAAATTGCCCTCGCCGGCACGGGATGTCAGAGCGGTTCGCAAGCGGCCGAACCGCGACCTGCCGACCTGAGCACCTGGGACCGGCAGACACGCCGCGTGGAGGATGCTATGTCGATACGTTCCACGGCCCGATCGCCCGGAACCGGTCCCTCGACGTTCGCGGGGGAGTTGCCCACCTTCCGGGTGATCGGGTGGCACAAGGGGAAGGGATGGCGGCTGTCGGTCACGTTGAAGGGCGAGGTGTTCGTCGTCCGGATGACGATCGGAAACTCTTGGGTGGAGTTCGAGATCGAGAGGAAGGACGCGGGCGAGATCCTCTCCGTCCTGCCGATGGTGAAGCCGGCCCGGGGCAACGGCAAGTCGTACGACGAGGCGCCGAAGCGGAAGACGTTCCTGCTCAACGAGAAGGGCGAGATCGAGGACACGACCATCGTGATCATGAGCGACGAGGAGATGGAGCGGGCGCGGGCGCTGCCGCCGGAACTGGTGATCCCTGCGGAGAACGCTCCGGTGCCGTTCGGCCGCTGCGTCGAGTACTCCGACGCGAACGGGGAGGTCATCCGCACGGAGTGGTCCAAACGGCGGGGGATTCGCCGGGCCGCGTGACGGAACACGGGATGGAGCCGATGCCTCCGGGACGAAGACGCCCGGAGGCATTAGCGTTTACACGCCTGCGAAGATCGTGCTGTCGGCGCTGCCTGTCAACGGCCTCGGTCCTTCCGCTTCTTCGGTACGTATCCTTCTTCGCGAATCTGCTCGGTGAACAACGACCCATCGGCCTCATTCTCGACGGCCTTCTGCTCCCGGCGCTCGCGGGCGGCGGCCAGTTGGTCGGATGACTGCGGCCGGTAGTTCGGCTCGAACCACCTCCAGCAGAGCGAGAAGCGGTGGATCGGGTACCCAAGTCTCACGAGCCTGCCCCGTGAGTGGCACTCGGTTCGACCTTCAGATTCTTACCCGGGCTGATAGACTAACCCCCAGCTGCCTGTTCCGAAGCCAACACACCCACACGACTCTGTCGCTGCGCGGTTCCACGCTCGCGCCGACCGGACCCCTGCACGACGCAGCTACCGCCGAATCGCCCTCTCCGGGAACCGCCGCCGCATGGACCAGGCCACGCACAACAAGATCGTCTCGTTCATCTGGGGCATCGCCGACGATGTCCTGCGCGACCTGTTCGTCCGCGGGAAGTACCGCGACGTGATCCTCCCGATGTGAGTGATCCGCCGGCTCGACGCCGTCTTGGAGCCGACCAAGCAAGCCGTTCTCGACACCAAGAAGATGCTCGACGACGCCGGCATCACCGAGCAGCGGGCCGCCCTGTGCGGGGCGGCCGGACAGGCGTTCTACAACACCTCGAAGTTTACCCTCCGCGACCTGAAGGCCCGCGCCAACCAGCAGCAGCTCAAGGCCGACTTCGAGGCCTACCTCAACGGGTTCTTGGATAACGTCCAGGACATCCTGACCAACTTCGAGTTCCGCAACATCATCCCCCGCCTGTCGAAGGCCGACGCCCTCGGCACCCTCATCGCCAAGTTCCTCGACCCGGACATCAACCTCAGCCCGAACCCGGTGCTCAACGGCGACAACACCGTGAAGCACCCGGCGATGGACAACCACTCGATGGGGACGGTGTTCGAGGAACTGGTCCGCAAGTTCAACGAGGAGAACAACGAGGAGGCCGGCGAGCACTGGACCCCGCGCGACGCCGTGAAGCTCATGGCGAGCCTCATCTTCCTCCCCGTCGCCGACCGGATCGAATCCGGCTCGTACCTCCTTTACGACGGCGCCCTCGGCACCGGCGGCATGCTCACCGTCGCCGAGGAGACGTTGCAGGCGCTCGCCGCCGGCCGCAGCAAGCAGGTCGTCACCCACCTCTACGGGCAGGAGATCAACCCCGAGACATTCGCCATCTGCAAAGCGGACATGCTCCTCAAGGGCGAGGGCGAGAACGCCGACCACGTCGTCGGCGGGGCCGAGTGGTCCACCCTCGCCCGCGACGCCTTCCCGGCCCGCGAGTTCGACTTCATGCTCTCCAACCCGCCCTACGGGAAGAGCTGGAAGAAGGACCTGGAGGCGATGGGCGGCAAGGACGGCATGCGCGACCCGCGCTTCCGGGTCACCCACGCCGGCGAGGAGCTGAGCCTCGTCACCCGGTCCAGCGACGGGCAGCTCCTCTTCCTGGCGAACCTCGTCAGCAAGATGAACGGCAAGACGCCCCTCGGCAGCCGCATCGCCGAGGTCCACAACGGGTCGTCGCTCTTCACCGGCGACGCCGGCCAGGGCGAGAGCAACATCCGCCGTTGGGTGATCGAGAACGACTGGCTCGAGGCGATCGTCGCGCTGCCGCTCAACATGTTTTACAACACCGGCATCGCCACGTACGTCTGGGTGCTGTCCAACCGCAAGGCCGCCCACCGCCGCGGCAAGGTCCAGCTCATCGACGCGACGCAGTGGTTCCGGCCGCTGCGCAAAAACCTCGGCAAGAAGAACTGCGAGCTGTCGCCGGACGACAGCCGAGGTCGTCACGGGCAGGTTGGATGTCCGTGAGGCAGCGAAGCGGCTGCCCGCCGAGGCTGCGGAACCGCTCCCGACCGACGACCTGCCGGACGACGATCTCTCCGATGACGACGCACCCGCAGAGGCCGACGTGTGACCACCGACACGAGCGAGAAGGGCCTGGAGGGCATCGTCGTCAACGGTCTCGTGGCCGGCGGCTGGCGGCCCGGCGCGAGTAAGGACTACGACCGCGCCTACTGCGTGGACCTGGCCCACCTGCGGGCGTTCGTCGCGGCCACGCAGCCCAAACTCGTCGCGGCTCTCGACCTGGACTCGGACAGCCCCACCCGCCGGCAGTTCCTCGCCCGGCTGGAGAAGGAGGTCGGCACCAAAGGCGTCATCCACGTCCTGCGGAATGGCCTCAAGCACGGCGCTCACGACCTCACGCTCTTCTACGCCACGCCGTCGCCGGACAACCCGAAGGCGGTCGAGCTCCACGCCAAGAACCGCTTCAGCGTCACGCGGCAGCTCCGCTACAGCCTCGACGAGACGCGGAACGCGCTCGACCTGGGGCTGTTCGTCAACGGCCTGCCGGTCGCCACCTTCGAGCTGAAGAACAGCCTGACCAAGCAGACCGTCGCCGACGCGGTGGAGCAGTACAAGACGGACCGCGACCCCAAAGAGCCGCTGTTCCGGTTCAGCCGGTGCGTCGTCCACTTCGCCGTGGACGACAGCGACGTGATGATGTGTACGGAGTTGAAGGGGAAGGGGTCCTGGTTCCTCCCCTTCAACAAGGGCTACAAGGACGGCGCCGGCAACCCGCCGAACCCGAACGGGCTGAAGACGGCGTACCTGTGGCAGGAAATCCTGACGCCCGCGAGCCTGACCAACATCCTGGAGAACTTCGCCCAGGTGGTCGAGGAGAAGAACCCGAAGACGGGCAAGAAGAAGTCGGTGCAGATCTTCCCGCGGTTCCACCAGCTGGAGGTCGTTCGAAAGGTACTAGACGACGTGGCGAAGGTCGGCGCGGGGAGCCGCTACCTGATCCAGCACTCGGCCGGCAGCGGCAAGTCGAACTCCATCGCCTGGCTCGCCCACCAGCTCATCGGCGTGCGGAAGGCCGATAAGGCGGTGTTCGACTCGATTATCGTCATCACCGACCGCCGCATCCTCGACCAGCAGATCCAGGCGACGATCAAGCAGTTCGCCCAGGTCGGGGCGACGGTCGGCCACGCCGAGCACTCCGGCGACCTGCGGCGGTTCATCGAGGGCGGCAAGAAGATCATTATCAGCACGGTGCAGAAGTTCCCGTTCATCCTCGACGAGATCGGCGACCAGCACCGCGGGCGGACCTTCGCCATCGTCATCGACGAGGCGCACTCCAGCCAGGGGGGCAAGACGGCGAGCAAGATGAACCAGGCGCTGGCCGACGACGCAGACCCGGAGGACGCGATCAACGACGCGCTCGAGGAACGGATGAAGTCCCGCAAGCTCCTCACCAACGCCAGCTACTTCGCCTTCACGGCCACGCCGAAGAACAAGACGCTCGAGATGTTCGGGGTGCCGGTGCCCGGCCCGGACGGCAAGACCAAGCACCGGCCGTTCCACCCGTACACGATGAAGCAGGCCATCGAGGAGCGGTTCATCCTCGACGTGTTGAAGAGCTACACGCCGGTGAGCAGGTATTACAAGCTCGTCAAGACGGTCGAGGGCGACCCCGAGTTCGACACGAAGAAGGCGCGGAAGAAGCTCCGGAAGTACGTCGAGAGCCACGACCACGCCATCCGCCGCAAGGCCGAGATCATGGTCGATCACTTCCACGAGCAGGTCATCGGGCTAAAGAAGATCGGCGGCGCGGCCCGGGCGATGGTCGTGTGCAGCGGGATCGAGCGGGCGATCCAGTACTTCCACGCAATCAAAGCCTACCTGCAGGAGCGGAAGAGCCCGTACCAGGCGATCGTCGCGTTCTCCGGGGAGCCTGAGTACCAGGGGGAGAAGGTCACGGAGTCGTCGCTGAACGGCTTCCCCGGCAACGACATCGCCGACCGCATCCAGGAAGACCCCTACCGCTTCCTGGTCTGCGCCGACAAGTTCCAGACCGGGTACGACGAGCCCCTTTTGCACACCATGTACGTGGACAAGGCGCTGGCGGGCATCAAGGCGGTGCAGACCCTGTCGCGACTGAACCGGGCGCACCCGCAGAAGCACGACGTGTTCGTCCTCGACTTCATGAACAACAGCGAGACCATCGAGGCGGCCTTCTCCGATTACTACCGCACGACCATCCTGAGCGAGAAAACCGACCCCAACAAGCTCCACGACCTGAAGGCGGCGCTTGACGGCCACCAGGTCTACTCGCCGGAGCAGGTCGAGCAGTTCGCCAAGCTCTACCTCGACGGCGCCGACCGCCAGAAGTACCTCGACCCGATCCTCGACGCATGCCGAGCCGCCTACGAGCAGCACCTGGACGAGGACGCTCAGGTCGATTTCAAGGGGAAGGCGAAGGCGTTCACCCGGACCTACGACTTCCTGGCGTCGGTCCTGCCGTACACGAACGCGGGGTGGGAGAAGCTGTCGATCCTGCTGAACTTCCTGGTGTCGAAGCTCCCGGCGCCGAAGGAGGAAGACCTCGCCAGGGGGATCCTCGAAACCATCGACATGGACAGCTACCGGCTGGAGAAGCAGGCGGCGCTGCAGGTCGCACTCCCGGACCAGGACGCCGAGGTCGGGCCGGTGCCGGTCAGCGGCGGCGGTCGCCCGGCGGAGCCGGAACTCGACCGGCTGAGCAGCATCCTGAAGTCGTTCAACGACCAGTTCGGCACCCTGTTCAGCGACTGCGACCGGATCGTGAAGCGGATTCACGACGACATCGCCCCGAAGATCACCGCGGACAAGCCGTACCAGAACGCGAAGAAGAACACCCCGAGTGCGGCCCGGATCGAACTCGACGCCGCGCTGATGCGGGTGATGGGGCCGCTCCTGAAGGACGACACCGAGTTCTACAAGCAGTTCGTGCAGAACGAGTCGTTCCGCCGGTTCGTGACCGAGACCGTGCTCAAGCTCACCGGGGGTACGGAATGACCGACCGGGAACTGCCCGTCCGTCCTGCCGGCCTGCCCCGGCACCGGGTCTGACCCACTCCCCCTGCCGTCGGCTCATGCAGCCCGGACCCGACATGCCCACGCCGTCGATCGCCCTCCCGGTCCTCTCCACGGCGGCACTGCGGGTCTCGCCGACCGACGTGTCGCAATTCGTGCGGCTGGAGCAGTGCGAGCGCTTCCTCCGGCTGAAGCTGGCCGAGCGTGCCGGGCAGCGGTTCATGGAGCCCTACGACGTGACGCCCCAGCGCCTGGCGCCGCTCATGTCGATGACCGGGAACGCCTTCGAGGATCAGGTCGAGGGCGACCTCCGCGGCCGGTTCCGGGTGGTGAACTACGCGGCGCGCGACAACTACGACCACAACCGCCCCGCGAACAACACCGACATGGCCCGCGAGGCCGCGGCGCTGGCCCCGGGCGCGGCCGTCGTCCTCCTCCAAACGCGGCTCGACGTCGAGCTCGGCGGCTGGCAGGTCCGCGGCGACGCCGACCTCGTCAAGCTGACGCGGGCCGCCGACGGCGCCCTGCACGTCCTCGTCGGCGACATGAAATCGACCGCCGAGGTGAAGGTCGAGCACCGCCTCCAAGTCGCGTTCTACCACCAGATGATCGGCGCTGTGCTCGCGGCCGGCGGCGTCGCGGCGGCGGAGCGGCGGACTGGCATCCTGTTCCACCCGCCGGTTGATCCCACGCCCGAGGAGGCGGCCGCGGCCGCCCCTCTGGCGGCCGCGGGGCGGGCCGAGTTCGCATTGGACGGCGTGCTGCTGGAGGTCGTGGCCGACCAGGACGCCTACGAGCGGGCCGCGCACGACCTCGTGCTCGGGGCCGACTCCGCCGCCCGCCGCGTCGCCACCGCGCCGTTCGCCGACCTGCCGTTCTGCCTGTCGGCGAAGTGCGACGGGTGCCTGTACGCCGAGTTCTGCATGAAGTGGAGCGCGGAGGCGGAAGACCTGTCGCTCCTGCCGTACCTCACCGGCACCGAGAAGGAGGCGCTGCGCCGCGGCGGCGTCGGCACGGTCGGGGAGCTCGCGGCGCTGAAGGACTTCGAGGCCGCCGGCGCGACCGACCTCGTCGCGGCGCCGGGCCGCGAGGCGGCGGTGAAGCGGCTCGCGGCGACGTGGCCGGTCGGCCCGCGGCTCGACGAGCTCGTCCACCGCGCCCGGATGTTCCGCCGGTCGGCGAAGAAGGACGGCACGGCGGCGCTGCCGTTCATCCCCGACAAGGGGAACAGCACGCTCCCCGTCGCCCGGCCCGACCTGAACCCGAACCTCGTGTGGCTCTACCTCGACGCCCAGCGCGACCCGCTGGAGGGGCGCGTGTACCTCCTCGGCGCGCGGGTCGTGGCGTGCGCCCGCGGCAACGCCGCCGAGGGCCGCACTGTCGTGCGGCTGACCCCCGGCCCACCCGACACGGCGGCGATGGAGCGCGACCTGTTTGTGACCTGGACCCGCGACCTGCTGCGGGCCGTGGTCGAGGCCGCGCGGTCGGACGCGGAGCCGAAGGCGGCGCCGCTCCACGTCGTCTTCTTCGACCGCGGCGCCCAGCAGGTGCTCCTCGAAGCGCTGGCGCGGAACTTCCCGGCGGTGCTCGGCCACACCCCGCCGCTGTACGACTTCCTCACGCAGATCGCAGCGTTCGACTCGCCGGTGTCGAGCTTCCTCGCCGACGAGGTGCGGGCGTTCAAGAACTACCCGATGACGTGCCAGAGCCTCCAGTCGCTCGCCGCGTACCTGAAGTTCGACTGGTCCACGCCGCACCCGTTTCGCGAGCTGTTCCGCGCCCGGGTGTTCGACTACCTCGGGAAGCTCGACGTGGACGGCGGCTCGGAGTGGTACACGAAGCGGGCGCGGTTCGGCAGCGGCATCCCGGCCGAGTACGCCTACGCCGCGTGGGGGGCGCTGCCGCGTCCGGACCCCGGGGCACACGACGACTTCAAGGACTACCGCCCGGTAACGGTCGACCAGCTCGTCGCGTTCGAGGCGCGTCGGTTGGAGGCGATGGAGCACGTCGCGCGGCGGCTGAGCGGGAACCCGAACACGGCGAAGACGCCGTTCACCCTGCCGACGCTCGCCGACTACGAGGACAAAGCCCGCGACCTGGCCGGGGCGCTCGACGAGTTCGTGCGGATCGAGCGGCTGGCGAGCCTCGCCGACTGGAAGTCCGCGCGCCACGCCCAGCCCGAGCCGCGGGTGCTGGCCGGCGAGTGCCTGCTGGTGAGCTACCACGAGGCCGACCAGCCGCCGGAGGTCGCCGAGCAGAACCGCGAGAACGAGCGCCGGCGCCTGCGCCGCGAGGCGTTCAAGGCCGCGTTCGACGCGGCGAACACGGGGAAGAAGATCAAGTACCCCGACGACTGCAAGTGGTCCTGCGAGGGGCTGACGCTCAAGCTCCGCGTCGAGACGACGGGCGTCGACTGCGACCTGCACGAGATCTTGCTCCTCTCGACGATCCGCGACTGCGCCGCGGTGGTACTCTGCCCGCGCCTGACCGTGGACGAGCGACTGCCCGAGGCGGAGCGGACCGAATTCACCCCCACGCCGAAGCAGATGCTCTACGGCCAGCGTGCCACGCTGACGCGCGTGACCGTCACGGCGACGGACGCCGCCGGCCGCGCCACGGCGGTGGTCGCGGAGGTGGTGCTCCAGGAGTCCCGCGGCAGCGAGCACACCTCGCCGTTCGTGTTCGGCGCGTTCAGCCGGCCGCTCCACGACGGCCGGCTGTACACGCTCGACCCGTGCCCGAACGAGTGGTACACGTACTGGTGCGCCAAGGTCGTCGAGGGGCTGTGCGACGGGAGCCCGAACGCGCTCTACGACCGCCTCGTGACACCGCTGCCGCCCGGCGACGGGGCCGGGAGCGCCGCGCAGCAGGCGTTCCTCGCGGGGCTCGACGCCTTCCGCGCCGCCGGTCACCTGCACGCCTTCGACCCGCACCAGAGCGACTACATCGGCGGCCACGCGGCGACGCCGGTGCTGCTGGTGCAGGGGCCGCCCGGCACCGGGAAGTCGTACTCGACGGCGTTCGCGGTGTTCGCCCGCATTCAGGGCGCGATGGCCGCTGGGCGGCCGCTGCGGGCATTCCTCACCTGCAAGACGCACGCGGCCACCGACGTGCTCCTGGCGAACGTGTTGAAGGTGCAGCGGACGCTCCGCGACCTGCGGGCCACGGACCGCAAGCTGTTCGACAGGCACTTCGACAAACGGCTGCTGGACGTGCCGCTCTACCGCGTGGGGCCGAAGGAGCCGCCGCCCGAGGGCGTGATCCCGCTGGCGAAGGACGACGACAAGGCGAAGGGCGAGGCGTTCAACGCCGACGCCGTCCGGGAGCACGACTGGGCGGTGGTCGGCGTCACGCCTGGCGGCACCTACGGGATGCTGAAGAAACGGTGGTCGAAGGAGCTGTTCGGGCACGAGCTGTGCGACCTCCTCGTGCTCGACGAGGCGAGCCAGATGAACCTCCCCGAGGCGCTGATGGCGGCGCTGCCGCTGGTGGCGGGGGCGCCGGTCGTGGTCGTCGGCGACCACCGGCAGATGCCGCCGATCGTGAAGCACGACTGGGACGCCGAGGCCCGCCGCACGTTCCGTCAGTACGAGGCGTACCGCAGCCTGTTCGACACGCTCCGGCTGCAGCCCACGCCGCCGCCGATCATCCGCTTCGCCGAGAGCTTCCGCCTCCACGGCGCGATGGCGAAGTTCCTGTGCCGCGAGGTGTACCGGCACGACGGCATCGACTACCACTCGAAGCGGGCCGACGTACTCGCCGCCCACCCGCACGCCGACGCCTTCGTCGCGGCCGTGCTCGACCCGGCGTACCCGCTCGTGGTGGTGGTCCACGACGAGGCCGCGAGCCAGGTGCGGAACCCGTTCGAGCAGGCGCTCATCACGCCGGTGCTGCGGGCGCTCGCGGACAAGGCGGCGTACGGGCTGGAGCCGGCCGACGGGCTCGGCGTGGTGGTGCCGCACCGGGCACAGCGGGCGGCGCTGCAGCAGGCGTTCCCCGAGCTGAACGTCCTCGACGCGGCGACCGGGCGGCCGGCGCGGTCGGCCGTGGACACGGTGGAGCGGTTCCAGGGCGGTGAGCGGACGGTGGTGCTGGTGAGCGCGACGGAGAGCGACCGCGGCTACCTTCTCGCGTCGGCCGGGTTCCTCCTCGACCCGCGGCGGCTAACCGTCGCCGTCAGCCGGGCGAAGCAGAAGATGATCTTGGTCGCGTCGCAGAGCGTGTTCTCGCTGTTCAGCCCGGACGCGGAGACGTTCGCCAACGCCCTGCTGTGGAAGAACCTGCTGGCGCGGACGTGCGTGAGCCCACTGTGGGCCGGCGCCCGCGAAGGCGTCCCGGTCGCAGTCTGGGGAGGCCGTTGACCCGCTCTCGGAATGTCGGCGGGGGTGGTTCCTCGTGGCCGATCTCCTCGGCCGACGCGGGCTCTTCCGCCGGCGGCTTCGCCTCCTCGACCCGCCGCCGGGCTTGCTCGGCACGGGGCCGCTCGGCCTGAACCCGCGCCGGCGCCGACTCCACCTTGTGCGACGCCTGCAGCGCCGACGGGGGATGACGCATGGCTGGTGACACGGGGGACGCGATCGAGGCGCTGAAGCGGACGTGGGGCGGCGGGCGGGCGATGGCGAGTCGGGCGACCCGCCGTCCGGGGCCGCGGATGACGGGTACGACGACCCGTACGGCGACGGCCGGAACTCCCGCCACGCCAGCTACGTCGTCCGGCTCGTCGGCCAGGCCTTCGGGTGCCAGGCGGTGCCGTACGGCAGCATCCTGCCGACGCTCGACTGCGACCCGGACGACGGCAGCGCCTGGGTCCGGTTCGAGGACGCCGCCGGGCTGAACGAGGTGACCGTCCGGGGCAAGCGGCTCGGCCTCATCTACGACAAGCTGACGGAGGCGAAGCGGCTGTGCATCCGGGTCACCGGCAAGACGGTGGTGGCGATCACCATCGACAAGGTGGAGGACGCAGCCGAGGCGTAGGCCCTCGCCGCCATCTCCAGCCTGAGTTCCGGCCCCTCCCGTGCCCGTATCTGCGGTCGGTACGCACGCCGGCTCGGATTTTTGGAATCCAAGGAAAAAACACGAAAAAAGTCCCAAGCTGAAGGAGATCAAGGTCTTCCGTAGAGCGCGGCCCGCGAAATGCCGCCTGCGGGGCGCAAAATCAGACCTCGCCGCCCGGGATGGTAGAAGCCCACTCGCGACCGACGCGGTTGCGAGAGGATCCACTCACCCCCACCCGCTTCGGAGAAGTCGTCCCAGGGCGGGTCTTCGGGAGGCAACTCATGGCGATCCACATCTCGAAACCGATCACGGACGCGGTGGACGTCGAACTCGCCCAGGCGAAGTTCACCGCGAAGATGTCCATCGTGGCCAACTCGCGCAAGGAACTCACCCGCGTGCGCAGCCAGGACTTCTTCTTCGAGAGCGAGGAGGAGGAGTGCCACCAGAAGTACGTCGAGGCCCTCGCCGAAGCGGCCATGGCCGGCACGGAACTGAAGTGCACGGTCGCCGACTTCCTCGACTCGCCCCTCTACCTCATCTCCACCGCCTCGTCACTCCTGGCGGCGGCGTGAGGCACCGACATCGCCCGCCGTTCATCGCCCTCCACCCGTTTCCCAACCCTCGAGTCACCAACGGAGCACGACAGCCATGGCCACCCGCACCACGACGCGCGCCACGACGACGGCCACGCCGACCGGGACGACGACCAAGAAGACCACCGGGAAGACCGGGACCGCCACCAAGTGCACGACGGCGAAGACCGCCCTGCTGACGAAGCTGCTGACCTCAACGACCGCCGCCGGTAAGACGACCACCACCGGCACGCCGACGCGCACCATCCCGGCCACGACCGCCGCCGGCAAGTCCAAGGGCGCCACCTCGACGACCGTCACGACCACGACCCCCACGCCGCGCGCGTTGACGCCGCCCACCCTCCTCGCCGCGACCGGCACGGGCCGCGGCGCCGAAACCGCTACCGCCACCGCCGCCAACACCGCCACCGAACCCACCGGCACCACCGGGACCGCCGCCACGCGGAACAAGAAACTGGGCAGAGGGAGGGGTTCGACGAAGGTCGATACCACCTACACCCACGCCCAGGTGCTTTCCGCCGCGCGCTTAGTCCCGCCCCGGCCGGCGGATGACGCGCTGTCGGAGAGCGGAACCCCCCTCAACTGGCCGGGGCGGGAGCCGGACGATGAGCCCGAAGCCGCGGCCTGAGTCGCTGCCGAACGCGCACGTCGACTTGATCGTCGAAGAAGTGCTTGCGTGGAACGGTCGGTACCCGTTAGTGTTTACGTCAAGGGTGTCGGAGATCCTGAGCGACCCGGTCGTGTTCGACACCCTGATAGCTACACATGCGTTGATCTGGGGGGCGAGTCCTGAACTCGCGAAGACCGTCCCCCCGGTCCCGGCCCCGAAGGGAGAAGAAGACACCGGCCGACGCTGCTGAAAAGGGTCACCCGTACCCGACAAGTGGGCCGGACAACCGGCCCACTCCCGCCGGCCCGCACTCTCCCCGCGGGCCCATGCACGACCCTCGTTCGGCACGCTCCGCGCCACCCCGGTCCTGACCCCGCCGCGGACGCATTCGCAGTCGCAACCCCCAACCCTCTCGCCCGCCACCCTGCCCCGGCCCCCTTACGCCCTGGAAGGAGTACGCCTTGGACAACGATCCGGAAGGCATTCAGTTGCCGGCGGCACGACGCGCGCCGGCAGGAAAGTTCCGGCAACACAAGGAGGCGGCCGTGAAGTCCCCGCATAGCGCCGGCGTGTGCCGGCCTCAACCCTCGAACGGTAACCGTCACCTGAACCAACCACCCTCCGGAAGGCTGGCTCATGCCCACGAACAACGAACCGCGGAAGGGCAGCGATACGACCCAGGGTAAACCCAACGACCCGCCGCCGAAACCGACGGCCGGGACCGAGGCCGGTGACGCCGAGAGCGACACGCGGGCCGCCGACAGCCACACCCCGAAGAGCGAGACCGCGTCAGACGCGAATAGCCGCAGTTCGCGTGCCGCCCGCGACCACAAGAGCGACCAGAGCGACCAGAGCAAGCCCAGGTCCAAGAAGTTATCGCTCGACACGGCGAGTCAGGAATCCGTCGTCCCCGTCAGAAACGACATCTACGACACGCCGAAGTCCGACGACGAGGCCGCCGAGGCCGACCGCCACCTGGTCCTGGCCGAGAGGCGGATGCTCGACTACGTGAGGAGCGAGGCGGAGAACGCCGGTATCGGCGAGTTGCTCGATTTCGTGATCGAGAAGTGCCGCTCCCACCCCTTCCTCGACAACGAAGCCGCCGGCGTGCCCTTCGTGAACCAACTCGCCGACCTGATCGAGCAGAGCGAGCTTCACCAGAAGTTGCCGCGAACCGTCAAGATGCCCGACGGCCAGTCGAGCCACGCGAAGAAGCCGCTCCCCGTCGCGAAGATGGCGATGGGCTTCGTCGTGCAGCTGCTGTACCTGATCCGCAAGGCGATCCCGAAGAGGGGGGACGAGCCGGTCGGCACCGTCGACGTGCTCAAACTCCTCGACACGCTGTTCCGCCACCGCCACGACAGGCGATCCCTCGACATCATCACGGAGGCTGCTCAGGAGATCAAGGAGGCCGACGAGGAGGCGAGAAAGCGGGCCGAAGGTGGGGAGGCGGAGTGAGCGCGGGCCGCGGTTGGGGCCGCACGAGGCGTAAGGAAAAGGCCGCCGGGTACTACCCCGGCAGCCTCGGTCACTTCCTAAAGCAGTACTGACACGACGAGCACGTCGTCCCGGCCGCCTTCCCGGCGTTCGTCGGTCGGGCAGAGGAGCTCGAGGTTGAGCCTCGTCCAGTCCTTCCGCACCTCCCGCGTCGCGAACACCAGGTCGGCCGCCTGCGGCGCCTCGTCCGTCTGCATCCACGCCACCCTGACGCCCTCGGGTACCAGGGACGGGTACCTGTGGCTCGCTTGCATTGTCGCCTGCGCCGTGGGTCACGGGATGCGGTGGCGTGTGTCGAGCAGCTGGCGCAGC
Organism: Gemmataceae bacterium; assembly: GCA_046350095.1. Lineage (GTDB taxonomy): Bacteria > Planctomycetota > Planctomycetia > Gemmatales > Gemmataceae > Urbifossiella. The sequence continues at coordinate 692,832 of JAXMBA010000002.1, read as the reverse complement.
TGTCCGAGTAGACCCAGCAGGCGATCCGCGACGCGATCCTGGAAGTCGCCGACGGATCGTGCCGCGGTAGCGGCGAACCTTGCGGGGCGTCTGGGTGTCGGGGATGATGGACCATAAGGTCATTACCCCGAGGTGGCTGAATGCCGACCCCGTCGACCCCGTCCCTTGCCCGAGTTTTCTTCGACAACATCGTTACCGCCCCCGACCCCGTCGCTGCGATCCGCGGCCTCATCACTTCGGACCCGCCGACCTTCGAGTCCGACATCTTCGACTGCAAGCTGGAGCCCATCGAGGCGAAGCAGCGGGACGCGAAGCACAAGGAGCTGTGGTCCGAGGTGCTGGGCGGGTACGCGAACGCGGGCGGGGGCGTCGTGATCTGGGGCCTGGATGCCTCGAAGAAGCGGGAGATCGACGGCCGGCAGATCGACGTGGTATGCGGCGAGCGGCCGATCGACAACCCGCTGGCGGTCGAGTCGCGGCTCCGCGAGTTGCAGCGGCAGGCGACCGACCCTCCGCTCGCGGGCGTGGAGATCAGGTCATACACGCTGTCCGAGGACCCGGCCCGCGGGTTCATCATCTGCTACGTGCCGGAGGGCCCCCACAAGCCCTACCGGAGCGAGCATGCCGGGAAGCACTTCTACGTGCGGGCCGGCGACAACACGCCGATCATGCCCCGGGCGGTGCTGGCGTCGATGTTCCACCCGCGGTCGAAGGCCGTCTTCCGGGCCAAGGCGGAGCTGCAATACACGTACGCGACCGGGGCGAGCCCTGCCAGGCTGCTCGGCCGGCTGGGCCTGCGGAACGTCGGGACCGCTACCGCCCGAGACGTGAGTATCCGCGTCACCTGGGAGCTGCTCGGGACGAGGGGCGACATGCGGGCAGTCGGGGCCACGCCTTGGTCGAACCGGGACGACGAGTTCTGCTTCACGTCGGGGGTACTGTTCCACCCCGGGATCGAGTTCGGGGTGTGCGTCGGGAACTGGCTTCTGGACGACAACATCCCGCTGAAGGTGGCGGCCCCCAATCAGGTGCCGATCTGGTACATCGTCCTGACGCTCTACATCCAGGACCAGATGCCGCAGACGATCAGGGTCGGGTTCAACGCGATGGAGTTGACCTTGAAGGAGAAGTTGGAGGTCGAGGCGTCGCCTGAGGAGTGAACTACCCGGCCCGCTTACGATACCTCTCCTGCAGCTCTTCCTCCGGCGTCCAGCCTAAATAGCTGCCTTCAAATGTAGAAGTCGGACTGCTTTTCAAGGCGATTCCCCGCCCAGCCCAGTTGCCGCCTGGAAGTGAGTGCTGGTGGCGAACCAGTCGAACGTGAGGTCGAGGAGTTCGTCCATTGTCCGGCACCGGTGGTTGCGGGTGACGGCCTCGTGCAGGGCCACTTTCACGCCTTCCCCCTCACCACAACAGTTGTTGCCCTTGGACGATTCGTAGGTGTACTCGACGTGGATGGGGTGGAGGCTGGCCCAGCGGCTTGACCCGACGCCCCTCTTCATGCTGGGTCACGCAGCTCGGTATAGGGCTACTAGCGCAGCTTACCGCCGAGTACCTGCGGGGGCGGGACCGGCACCGGCGGGCCGAGCCGCTCACCTGCCCACACGGCCAGTGCGAGGGCGAGCACCAAGTCGTCGTGGTCCTTCTCCCTCCAGGACTCGAACGACTCGTTCCGGTCCGCCGTCACCTTCACCCGGAACGACTCCAACTCCTTCGCCAGCACCTCCGCCAGCGGCAGCCCGGGGGCGATCTTCAGCCGCCGCGTCCCGAGTACCGCCTGCACCGCCCCGACGAGGTCCTTCTTTGGCACCGACCCGTCGCCCATTCGGTGGCCGGCCGTGATCGTCCACGGCACCACCCGCGCCGCCACCCCGCCGCCCTTGAGCATGTCCACCACCGCCCGCCCGACCCCGGTCGCGTCCACGACCAGCCGCGTGCCCGCCAGCGGCCGTGCCGCGAACAGCCCCTTCACCCCGGCCACGATCTCGGGGTAGCCCGTCCCCAGCGGGAACCGGTCGAGGTGCCGCACCGCGTAGTGCGACACGTCCCGGCCCCCGGCCCGCACCGCAGTCTGCTCGACCACGACGACCGCGGTGTAGTCGGCCGCCTGCCCGAGGTCGAGGCCGGTGATGTACTGGCTGTGCGTCACGACCGCCTCCCGAAGAGTGGAGCCAGCGTGTCGTCGGCGAGGGCGGCCCGGATGTCGTCGGCGCGGAACACCGCGGCCGCGTCGTCGCCGAACTCGCACAGGTGCTCCATCCCGAACCACCGCGGCCCGAGGACCCGCCGCTCCTCGTCGAGGAACGCCCGGCTCACCCGCGGGTTCATGTCCGCCGTCACCTTCACCCGGGTCCAAGCGTCCGGCCCCGTCCAGGCGTCGTAGAAGAACCCGCTCTTGGCGAACGCGGTGCTCAGGCACACCAGCTTCCCGCCCGTCGTCGCCAGCATCGGGCGGACGTCGAAGTACAAGGGGTCGGCGATCCGGGCGGCCTCGTCGAGGATGGCCATGTGGATCGTGTAGCACCGGATGTTCGCCTCGCTTCCGGGGAGCGACAGCACCCTCGAACCGTTTCCCAGCTCCAGCCGGGTGGCGCTCTCGGCGGCGGCCCCGCCCGGCCGGCCGAGGCGGTTGAACGCCTCGACGGTGCGGCGGAACAGCTCGGTGCTCTGCCGCTGCGACCGCGACACCTGGAGGACGGTGCGCCCGGGGTGGAGCAGCGCCTCGCGGAGGGCGAGGAACCCGGCGGTCGTGCTTTTCCCGGCCTGCCGGCAGGTGAGCATCAGCACCCGGTCCGCGTCGGAGCGGAGGAGGTCCTGCTGCCACGGGTCGGGGGCCAGCCCGGCGTCGGCCATGAGCCGCGCGGGGTCAGCCCGGTACGCCGCCAGCCGCGGGTCGGGGCGGGTCGCCGCCGCCCCCGCCATCCGCTCCGCCCGGGCCAGTCGCGCTCTGGTGATCGGCATCGTCGGCACCCCCCGCGAGCAGCCGCTCCACACGTACCAACCGTTCTTCCAGTTCGGCCCGCTCCTGGACCTTCAGGGCGAGCTCGATGACCTTGACCGCCGCCCGGTGTCGTACGTCCGGGTCGGCGTCGGCGACGAGCCCGTTGAGGGCGGTCGCGGCGGCGGCCATGCCGTCGGTCAGCCGGCCGAGGGCGGCCGCGGTCATCGCCCCGCGGAGTTCGGCGACCCGGTCGCGGAACGTCGGCTCCTTGAGCCGGCGGTAGATGGTCTTCTCGCTCACGCCGGCGGCCGCCGCGGCGTCGCGGTGCGACCGGCCGGCCGCGAGGGCGGCGGCGAGTTGCTCGTCGGCGTTGGCCCGGCCACGGTGTCCCACGGTGTGTCTCCCTCGTCGTCGCCCACGCTGTTGAGCCTATCCGCTACCAGCCGCCGCCGACCGTCGCCCTAGTCCGCGTCGGCAACCACGACTCCCCACCGCCGCGCCGTCTGGAACTGGCCGCCGTACTTACCTGCCTCGCTGGCTTTGCCCTTCCTCGCTGGCTTTGTGCTTGCCGCCGACCACCGCACCCTTGAGGAGATGGAAACGCACCGACCCCGCCGTCGAGGTCGGTTGCGAGCTGGTTCACCCCGTCGTCGTGTGGTGTCCGCCCGCCGCGGCTGGTTTTGATCACGGTGTCGCCGCGGTTTCACCCGCCCACCGCCGCCAGCCCGCCCCCCACTCGGGGCGCGGACACCCGGGCCGTACGTCGTCACCATGCCCGGTTCGCGGACGCCGGCCTCGTGTTCGCCGGCAGAACACCCCCGACGGCCGCAACCGCGCTCGGGAGAACACGCTCGCCCAACCTGGGGCTATGTTGCAGCCATCCCACCCCCCTCGCCGAGACGGCTACTTGGCGGGGACGGCCGCATGATGAAATTCTGGAGGCTACGCGGGCCCCGCGCGCGAGGTCTTCTGCGGCATCACGTCGCCGTCAACTCCGCGACCGGCACCCCGGCCCAGGCGTCGCGGAGGAGCCGCCGCGCCCGGTGGATCACTGCCCGCCGCACCGCCGCGTCCCGCACCGACACCGCCGCGGCCATCGCCCACATCCCGGTGGGATCTTCCTCCAGCAGGTCCACGAGCCATCGGGCGCAGCCGAAGTCGGTGCCCCACTCGGCCCACGCCCCCATCACCCCGAGCCGCCGCCAGCACTCCCACGCCGACACCGGGGTGCCGGCGTTCTCCAGGCCCACCACCGCGTCCCACACCAGCCGGTGCCGGAACAGGTACAAGTCATCCCGGCCCAGCCCGACGCGCGCGATCTCGCGGAAGGCCAGCGGCCACGCCCGCAGGAGGCCGCACAGCACCAGCCGCTCGGCCGGCTCGTCGTGCGGCGGCGGGGCATCGTCGGCTACCCCTTCCACGGGCATGCCCGCGACAACGGCAAGGTGCCCGGCCCGGCTAGGTGGCGCTGCGGGGCTGGACGGTCGCAGACGGCCGGGGACTGCACGCACGACCGGACCTCCTCTTCCGAACAGAACCACACACGGTCACACACCCCGCACCTCAGCCCGTCGCCTGTCCCCCTCTGTGACCGGCTCCCGCGCCGAAGCGAAGTGCGCGATGAGGTCTGACCGGCGGGCTCGGGCCGCGGCGGCGTACCATCGGGGCAACAGCGGCCGAACGTCGTCCATGTCCCACCCGTCGAGCCCGACCCCCAACAGCTGTCCGGGCTGGGGGCAGGTGAATCGGAAGTGGTAGCGAGCCGCACGGCCGACCAGCCACTCGACAGGGCACGTCATCGGGTCCACGTCCGGGGCCGGCGGGTCGTCGCACACGTCGAGCGGGCGGAACCCCTCCCGCCGCCAGTAGTCTTCCTGAGCCGCGGTCGGTTCGCCCCACCCGTCCACCATCGCCGGGGCGAACCGCTTCACCGCGCCGACGGCGGCCTCGAGCGTCGCCGCCGGCGTGCGGGGGTCGTGCGCCACCCGCACCTTGCCGACCCGTCGGTACGGTGTCACCCCGGCTTGTTTCAGCAGCCTGGCGACTTCGGCCTTAGCGCTCACGGCTTCGCCCCCCGGTTCCGCTCCACGAGTTCGAGCCAGTTGGCCGGCAGGAGCCTGTCCGGCCTGGCGAATGCCAGTCGCCGCAGGTACGCGGCGTCGTGGTAGTTGAGCCCGTACGCCCTGATCTGCTCCTTCGTCACACCGCGGCCGAGGAGGAACCCGAAGTTGCTGCGGCCGACCATCCGGGCCTTGCGGCGATCGATCTCGGCGGCGAGGTCGCGCGCGGTCATCCGCTCGGCCCGCGCGGCGTCGATGAAGAACTGGTGCGCCTCGCGGACCTGAGCGCTGGTCGGCCGCGCGGCCGGAGCGACCGTGCCGACCTTCGCCGTGCCCCCGGCCCCGAACAGGTTCACGTCGCTGACCGTGTACTCCTGGCGGGGCGGCGGCCGGCCCCCGGTGCGGAGGGCTTCGTGCAGGTGAAACAGCGCCTCGGCGTCGGCCATCTTCTCCCGCACCGTGCGGCGGGCGTCCTCGGCCTCGTCGCCGTCGAACTGCTTGCGGACGTACTCCCGCATCCGAGGGTTGTCGTCGGCCGCGAGGAGCACGTCGCGGGTGTCCACCAGCTTGAACCGCGTGTTGTTCACGAAGTCCATCACGAGGCAGTCGGGCTTGGCCGACCCCCGGATGGCACCGCGGCGGGCGTCGGCCGTCGCCTTCCCCGCGAGGGCGTCGGCGAGTACACGCAGACCCCGGCCGAGCATCTGTTCGTACAGGCCGCGGCTCTGGGTCGGCCGGGCCATGACGACGAGCGACACGTCCGGCACGTCGAACCCTTCCACGAACACCTGGCACCTGGTCATCACCTTGATCTCGCCGTCCTCGAACGCCCGCACCCGCCGCCGCCGCTCCTTCTTCGGCACCTTCCCGTGGACGAACGTCGCGTACCCCGGCTTCAGCTCGTTGATGGCCGCGGCGACCGCCTCACACGCCTCGATGCCCGGCAGGAACACAATCCCCTTCCGCCCCTCGCCGCGCTCGAGGATGGGGTGGGCGATGCTCTCCACGCACTCCTCCGACGCCATCGACGCGCGGAGGCTGCGGTCGGTCAGGTCGCGGCCGTGGGACGTGCTGCCGACGACCCACTTGGACGTGTCGGCCTTCATCTCGACCCGCACGCCGCGCACGTCCACCAGCCACCCGCGGTCGATGGCGTCGAGGATCGGCATCCGGTAGGCGAACTGCGGGAACAGGTGCCCGATGTTCTTCTTGTCCGCGCGGTACGGCGTGGCGGTCAGCCCCAGTAGCCGCATCTTCGGGTTGGAGGCCATCAGGCGCCGGACGATCTCCTCGTAGGTGGGGCACCGGGAGCGGTGGGCCTCGTCGATGCACGCGAGGTCGAACCCGCCGTCGGCGGCGTACTTGTCCACACGGCCGATGAAGGTCTGCATCGAGCTGACCCACACCTTGCCGAACGTGAACCAGTCGTTCGGGGGGAACGACCCGCCGAAGAGCTTCCGCCGCTCGCGGGCGTCCGGGATGTACTCCGTGCCGCGGTACTCGTCGGCCTTCTCCACCTTCGGCCACAGCCCCATGCGGAGCATCGCACGGCACGTCTGGCGGACCAACTCGTCCGTGTGGGCGAGGAACAGGCACCTCCGGCCGGGGAACTGGTCGAAGATGCTGGCGGTCGTGAGCGTCTTGCCGCAGCCGGTCGGCGGTTGGACAATGCCGCCGACCCCGGGCATGAGGATGAAGGCGTTCGTCGCCTCGACCTGATAGTCCCGGGGCTCGGGCTTGAGGAACGTCTGCATCACGCACCCCCCGCAGCGGCAAGGAGGGCGGCGAGCCGCGGCGCCGTCTGCTTCCACCGAGCCTTGAGCCCGCCGTGGTGGTGCCGGTCCACGACGCCGAACCCGTCGCAGAACTTGCACACGCCGCCCGCCTCGGGAGCGCCGGTGCCGCAGCAGTCGGGGCAGACGTGCTCGGGGATGTTGCGGTCGAGTGTTTCGGCGAGGTCGGTGAGGGCGGCGTCGAACTGCCCGCGGGCGTCGATCCGTCGAGCCATCACCTCGTTCCGATCCGGGAACTCCTTGCGGACGGCAGTGCGGAGGGCGACGACCTGAGCCTTCCAGACGCGGAACTTCTCGGCGAGCATGACGGCCCGCGCAGCCCCCGGCATGAATCGCGTGTCGAGCGGCGGGTTCTCCGGCTCGGCCGGCTTGTCGCCCGTGAGGAGTAGGCCGTCGTCGTCGGCCCGCATTACCGCTTTGGTCGGCGTCGACTTGGCCTTCTTGGCCTTCTTCGCCTTCCGCTGCTTGGCCGCCGTCTGCCTGACCGCCTTCGGGCCGGCCTTCACGGCCTTCTTTTGCTCGGCCTTCGAGCGGTTCGCCACCTCCGCGCCGGCGCTGACGGTCACCTCGCCGGACTCGACGGCCGTGACCAACTCCGGGACGCCCTTGGCCCTCACGGCCTTCGCCCGGTCGATGCTGTCGGGGCTGACGTTGAGGAGTTGGGCGGCCTGCTCGCGGGTGGGTGCCGCAGTTGCGGCACCCACGCCGCCCTTGTTTATGTGCTGATTATCGCCCTTGTGCCACGCGGCGATTTTGGTCGCGACCATCGCGCGCTGCGATTCGTTCAAGTGCCGGCGCCGGAGGTTCCGGGAGAGCACGAACCCCAGCGGGTCGTGGCCCGCGTACTCCTCGAACCGCGGGTCGACGCCCCGCATTAGGCACGCCCGGTAGCGGTGCCGGCCGTCGAGGACCTTACCCTCGTACAGCCAGATCGGATGGTGCAGCCCGTTCGCAGCGATGTCGTCGGCGAGGGCGTCCAGGTCCGCGTCGATCAGCATCGGAAAGATGCCAGCGAACGGGTGCGCTTCCAGTTCTTTCATCTGTCACTCCGGGATGCACAACGGTCGAGTGCCACCAACTCTTGTGCGGGCTACGCGCCGAGATTCTTCAGCTCGGCCGCCGCCGCTTCGCTCGCGCGGGTGCGGGCGGCCGGGGAGCGGGGCGCGTCGGCCGGCGGCGCGGCCGAGGCAGTCAGCTCGGCGGCGTAGCGGGCTAAAGCGCCGCGCGTCGTCGCCCACCTCGATCCGATTCTGATCATCGCCAATTTGACCAGTCGTCCGTCCGATCCGCGGGTGCCCTTGGTCCCCCACCTGAACAGGCTCGACGGGTTGAGCGTGCCCATCCCGCGGTGGGCCGGGAACTCACGGGCGGCCGCGGACAGGCTGAGCCCGCCGCCGGCCTGGATTTCGGACATCAGCAGCGCCACCACGGTGGTGACGGCGGTCATCACGGCTTCGGCCACGGTGCGGTCCTCGTTCGGCTGCGATCCGCGGCGCCGGGCACCAGTGCCCTTCCGCCGCCTCGCACCGACCCCTAGTCTGAGGGCTACCCGCCGGCGGCCGTGCGGGACGGGCGTTGAAACAGGGGTGGGGAAGGCAGAATGCTGTGAAACCCAACGAATCCGACGTGCTGCGAGTGTTTCAGGCGAGGCGCGCGGGCGAGACGTTCGCGGCGATCGCCGCCCGGCTCGGCGTTGCCGACCGGTCGGTCGCGGCGGTGGCGATCGGCCGATCCCACGTACACGTCCTGCCCGACCACCCGGACCGGAAGGCCTGCGTCCGGGCTGAGCGCCGGCGGCTCACGGATCGCGAGGACGGGCAACGTGAGCGGGCGTCGGGGAAGGGGAGGAAGCGGATGCAACGGGCGGTCTGGGACTACCTCATCGGCTATTCGATTCGCACAGCGGCGGCGTGGAACGGGGTCGGGGTGTCGGCCTTGCACCGAGAACTGGTTGGCCGCGGCACCGCCCGGCGGGCGGTCGGCAAGCGATCACCGAGGAAGCCGCCGATGCCGTCCCCGTAGCGTGTATGGGGCTAATCACGAACGGGATGACGATTCCGATGCCGCCGCAGCCTGGACGCGGAGAAGATGAGCGCGAAGGTGGTCGTAACAGGGGCGGGAAGCGGGGCGCAGCGGGCGGCATTCCCTGACCCATCCTCTTGTAGATGGACAGCGGTGCGGCCCGGACGCGAATCGTGCTTCTGACCGTCTTGCTCGACCGCGCCGACTACTGACCCGAGTTTTGGGCACCCCCCGCGGGGGATGGGTTGGTAGACCAGGGCGTATGCCGCGTCCCGGGATCGATCACCCGGCCGTTGCCTGGGAAACCCGCGCGCTCGCAGCGGGCGGCGGGAACTCGGTTTCGTCGGTCGCGGCCTCCCCCGGGGTTCCGGCCGGGGTCGGCGGCGGGCCGGCTCGCGCCGCCCGCTCGGCATTCCGTTTTGGGTCGGGGGTACGTCCGCCGAGGCTCGCAACCCGGGCGGCCAACTGCGGGGCTGAGCCCGCGCCCCGGAGTGATTTCCGCAGGACGGATACCACCCCAGGACCACCGGGACGTGGCCGCCAGCGCCCCGGACGCCCAGGTTGTAACCGCTACCCGAACCGCGGGACGACGTGACCAGCCCGCCACCCCGTCGCTCCCCCCAGTGAGGTGTGTGCCGATGACACGAACGTTCAGGCCCGGCACGCCCCGGGGTGCCGCGGTCGTCGCCGTGTTCCTGACGGCAGCCGGCGTGCTCCGGTCCGCTGACGACGTGCCGTTCGTCGCCCGCCACGACAAGACCGAGCAGCGGTACTTGGTGGTGACGCCGAAGGGGTTCGACGCGAAACGGGCCAACACCGCCGTCCTCGCCCTCCACGGCCAAGGGTCCGACCGCTGGCAGTTCGTGAAACAGGACCGCGGCGAGTGCAAGGGGACGCGTGACGTGGCCGCGGCGCACGGGTTCCTCCTCGTCTGCCCCGACTACCGGGCCAAGACCTCGTGGATGGGGCCGGCGGCCGAGGCCGACGTGTTGCAGATCCTCGACGAGTTGAAGGAGAAGTACGGGGTGCGGCGGGTGGTCGTGGCCGGCGGGTCGATGGGCGGGACGGCCGCCCTCGCGTTCGCCGCGCTCCACCCCGACCGGGTGGCCGGGTGCGTGTCCCTGAACGGCACCGCGAACGTGGTCGAGTACGAGGGCTTCGCGGACGCGATCGCGGCGGCGTACGGGGGCACCCGGACGGAGCGGCCCGAGGTGTACCGCAGCCGGTCGGCCGAGTTGCACGCCGACCGGCTGACCATGCCCGTCGCCATGACCACCGGCGGGAAGGACACCGTCGTCCCGCCCGCCAGCTGCCTCCGGCTCGCCGAGAAGCTGAAGGCGCTCGGCCGGCCGGTCACGCTCATCCACCGCCCCGACGGCGGCCATGCGACCACCTACGCCGACACCGTGGAGGCGCTGACGGCAGTAATCGGCCGGCTACCGAAGGGGGGCGCGGACCGCGGCCGGTGAGGGTTCTACGCCTTGAGGTGTCGGTCGAGCCAGGCGAAGGCGTCGTCCTGCATCGCCCGGGTGAAGCGGTGCGGCTCTTCGTAGACCCGCCCCTCGGAATGCGCCGGACACTGGGCCGCGGCGTACGCCTCGGCGATCCGGTCCACGGCGGCCGTCATTCCCTCGGGCGGGAAGAGGCGGTCCTGGCGGCACTGCTCGACGAGCAGCACTCGTGGGGCGGCGAGCGCGGCCAGGTCGGGGAAGTCCATCAGCCGGTGGAGCCCCGGGAGGAAGTGGACGAACGAGTGCGTGTCCAGGTGCGCCTTCCGCATCGGCGGGACCCCCGGCCGGGGTTCGACCTTGTCCGTGAAGTAGGAAAGCGCGTCGAGAACGGCGGCTCGCGCGGCGGCGCGGTACTTGGCGAAGCCCGAAAACCGCGGCGACGGGAACCGAAGGCTGTACCGGGTCGCGGCGGCGACCCGTTCGAGCTCGGCGGCGAGGGTGCCGAGGTCGGCCCCGGTGAGTGTCAGCGGGCGGGGCGGGTCGGCGGGCGGGGCCGCCGGCGGCTGGGCGGGCGCGGCCGTGGGAAGGACGAGAAGCGCGGCGAAGAAGCGGCGGTGGTCCATCGGCGGCTCCGGGGTTCGCTCGCGGCTGTGGGGCGAGTGTACCACCACGCCCAACCTAGCCGAACGTGACTGCGCCCCCGTCATTCGAGCGCTCGACCCCGACACCCTCGACCGGGCGGCCCGGATGTGGGATTGGAGCTCCCCACGAATGGTGTACAGCGGGAATGCGGTGTAAGCTCTAACCACGAGGAGACACACCGATGGCTGGTTCCCGCAAGGTCTACACGCCGGAGTTCAAGCTCCAGGCCGTGAAGATGATCACCGAGCAGAAGCTCTCCGTGGCCGAGGTCGCCCGCCGCCTCGGGGTCACCGAGAACCGGCTCCACGACTGGAAGAAGGCGGTCCTCCGGAAGGGGGCCGACGCTTTCCCGGGGTCGGGACACCTCACCCCCGTCGAGGAAGAACTCCGCCGCCTCCGGGCCGACGTGAAGCGGCTGGAGATGGAGCGCGACATCCTAAAAAAAGCCACGGCGTTCTTCGCCACCCAGTCGAAGTGACCTTCGGCTGGATCGAGGAACGCAAGGGCGAGTGGCCGGTGACGCAGTTGTGCCGTGTCCTGGAGGTGTCCCGCTCGGGGTTCTACGCCTGGCGGTCCCGCGAGCCCAGCCCCGCCGAGGTCCGGCGGGAGGAGTTGACCGAACAGGTCGCGACGATTCACGCCGAGGTGAAGGGGCGGTACGGCAGCCCGCGTGTCCACGCCGAGCTGGTGAGCCGGGGCCACGAGTGCTGCGTGAACTTGGTGGCCGAGGTCATGCGAGAGGCCGGGATTGCCGCGAAGACGACGCGGAAGTTCCGGCAGACGACGGACTCCAACCACCCGCACCCGGTGGCCGAGAATGTCCTCGACCGGGCGTTCGACCCGGGGGAGCCGAACACGTCGTGGGTCGCGGACGTGACGTACATCCCGACCCGGGAGGGGTGGTTGTACCTGGCCGTGGTCGAGGACCTGTTCAGCCGCGCGGTGGTCGGCTGGTCGATGGACGCGACGATGACCAGCCGGCTGGTCGTGGACGCGCTGGAGATGGCTCTGCCCCGTCGTCCCGAGGGGCCTTCGGATTTGGTCGCGCACTCGGATCGGGGGAGCCAGTACGCCAGCGAGCATTACCGGCGGCGGCTCGCGGAGGAGGGGATCACGTGCAGCATGAGCCGGCGGGGCAACTGCTGGGACAACGCGCCAATGGAGTCGTTCTTCGCGAGCCTGAAGAAGGAGTTGGTCCACCACGAGGACTACGCCACGCGAGCGGAGGCGCGGGCGAGCATCTTCGAGTACATCGAGGCGTTCTACAACCGCGTCCGGCGGCACTCGTCGCTGGGGTACGTCGCCCCGGCCGAGTACGAGCGGACGCACAACCCGACCCACCGCTAAACGCTGTCCACTTTCCGTGGGGAACTCCACACAACCCGACCCACCGCTAAACGCTGTCCACTTTCCGTGGGGAACTCCAACACCGGCTTCTCGAACGTCCCCCGGCCCGTGTTCGCGCACGGGTTGGTGTACGTGTCGAGCGGGTACTTCTCCCACGAGCTGGGGCACCCAGGTTGCATGTGTCAGATCCGACCCCCGCTTGGCACACTGTGCCGGACCCGATCGGTGACCCGCCGCCTCCCGTAACCACCACCCGGACGGTTAGCCCGGATCGCCGGTGCCGGCCTCGCGTCGTGCCACGAGTAGGCGGACACGGGGCGGGGGCACCGGATTTGCTTTGCACACCCATCGACCAAACTAAATAACACCGTCTGTTCGGGAGGGGCACCATGAGCACCGCGTGTCGTCATCCATCTGCGCGGCCCGGGCTCCTGGAGACGTGCGCCCTGGCGGTGTTGCTCGCCTGCGCGGGCGCGTCTCCCGCCCCCGCGCAGCCCGATCTGGTGAAGACCACCCGGAGCCGCGTGACGCTCGGTATCCCGTCGGGCTGGAAGGAATCGACCTTCCCCGGCGCGACCGACTTGGTCGGGATGTGGAGCCCCGAGGGGAAGGGCCTGTTTGACTCGACCGCGTTCGTCATGATCGGCAAGACGGATTCGCTCGACCTGAAGCTCGACCTGAAGCGGAACACGGTGCTTTCGGACGCCGAGGTCACCGTCGGCGGGCAGGCCGCCCGCAGGATCCTCGTTCAAATCAAGGGGGACGCCGGCCCGGCCGGCGGCGTGACCGGGGTTGCCGGCGCGCGAGCGGTCGGGGTGGTGTTGAAGAAGGCCGGGGTCGACGGGAAGTACCTCGGCTTCGTCCTGGCTGCCCGCGGCGACCAGTGGGAGACGTACGGGCCGCTCTTCGACAAGGTTGTCAGTTCGATCACGATCGACGGCGTGGGGACGACGCCCGGCGGCGGGTTCATGACCGCGGTGTACCTCGACCGAGGCGTCGAGAAGCCGCTGGCCGGCGCCACCGTCCTCGTCGGCCGCAGGCTCACCATCCCCCCGGGGTCGCCGTCCGGGATCGACGCGGTCACCGGCGACGCCCTGTTCCTGTCCGGCACGACCGGAGACGACGGCGGGTACCGCCCGAACCTCCCCCCGGGCACCTACGACGTCATCGTCTGGAAGGCCGGGCACGTCCCACAAATCAACCAGCGGATCACGGTCCCCGGCGGGGGGCAGAAAGTCTATGTCACCCCGGACGCCGGCGTCGGGGCATTCACCCGGCACCGCACCCTCGACACCGGCCGCGTGTTCAAGATGGACCCGCCGAACCCCAGCCGGCCGGTCGTCTGGGGTCGGATCACGCTCGGCACCCAACGGACCCCGACGCCGACCCCGTCCGACCCGGCACCCGGCAACGACGTCACGATCCTCGTCGGGGAGCGGCTGTCGTTCGTCCGGAAGGAAGACCCCCGCTCGCCGGGGCAGTCCGTCGACGTCGTCCAGGGCGACGCGATCTATTCCGAGGTGAAGACCAACCCGGACGGGACCTTCGCCATCCCGATGCCGCTCGGGGCGTACAGCCTCATCGTCTGGAAGCAGGGGTACATCCCCGAGGAGCGGGGGCCCATCGCCGTCTGGCCGGGCGAGTACTTCACCAGACTCCTCCCCGACGACCAGCCGGGGGGGAGCGGGCGGCACCAGGTGCTCGACACCACGTCGCAGCAAATTCCGCGGAAGAAGATCGACCCCCGCCCGGGGATCCGCGGGGTGGTGAAGCTCTCCGACCGCGGCGTGCGGACGGCGGGCGAGGCCGTGACCATCCTCGTCGGTCAGGAGCTGCGGCTCGCGCACCCGATCATCCCCGACCCGACCGACCAGGTGCAGGGCAAGCTCCTGATCGCCCGCGCCGTTACGAACCGGGACGGCGAGTTCTTCGTGCCGGTGCCGCCGGGCTCCTACCACCTGATCGCGTGGAAGGCGGGGTACGTCCCCCACGAGTTCGATCCCGTCGCGGTGCCGCCCGGCGTTTACAACATCACGCTCGGCTACGACAACCAGCCAGGCGCCAGCGGCCGGCACCAGAAACTCGACACGCGAGGCGTTCCCGTACCCCAGGCCCCGCTGGCGGTGCCGCCGCTGCTCGTGTACCTCCCCCTCCTCCGGGAGGCCGCGCCCCCGGAACTCGTGCCGCAGCGGGCGGGTGACGTCGCGCTCGCCGTCCCGGCCGGGTGGCGGAAGGATCCGGACACGCCGGCCGACGAGGGCGCCTGGCTGACGGGCCGGGCCGACCGGCCGGCCGCGTCGTTCGCCGTGATGCGCGACGTGTCGTTCGCCGGGCTCGCGGAACTCGTCACGACACCCGTTCGAGAGGACGTGAAGGTCGGGGGGCGGGCCGCGACGAGCATCGCCGGGCGCCTCCGGAACGAGCCCGGCGTCATGGCCAGGCTGGTGGTCGTCGCCGGGGCGGGCAAGGACGGGCGGCAGGTGGCGTTCCTGGCGAAGGCGCCCGAGGCCGGTTGGAGGGAGCAGGCCGCCACGTTCGACGCGATATTGGCCAGCGTCCGGCTGCCCGGCAGCGACGCCGCGGCCGCCCCGCCACAGCCGCCCGAGGACCTCAAGGAGTACAACCGCGTCGCCCGGATTCCCGCTTTCCAGGCCGACCTCGCGTTCGTGGCCTACGAGGACCGGGCGACGATCACCGGCGCGGCCGGCCCGTCTGCGGCCCTCGGCGTCGCGGGCCGCGGCAAGCGCGTCGGGGCGGCGTTCAAGGCGTTCCTGGAGAAGGAGCCGGGCGTCGCCGGGCAACTCGGGGCGCCGGCGTCGCTCGAGTACACCGCGCTGGCCGGCGCCGTCAAGGTACAACTGTTCGAGGGCGGCGAACTGGTGTGGGAGAAGGCTAGCGGGGTCGTGTGGCCGAACGTCCACGCGAAGCGACCCGCGAACCTTCGCCCGGCCGACGAGATCACGCGCTACCCGCAGGTCAGCTTCGGCGGGGCGTACTACGCGGTCGCCGTCTACCCGGACGGCGTCGTGATCGGGGACCCGGCGGCGAAGGTGTCGATGTCCGTGAAGGTCGCGGCGGGTGAGCACGCGGTGCCGGAGGCGTTCCGCCGAGTGATCGAGCGGAACAAGCTCGAGGCGGCCCTCGGGCGGGCGGCGTCGGGCCCGGAGCAACTCTTCGGCACCGCCGGCCGGGTGCAGGTGTACGAGGGCGGCGTGCTCGTCGTCGAACCGGGCACGGAGCGGTACTGGTGGTGCACCCACCCGAAGCGCGGTCCGACGCCGGGCGGCCCGGTCCTGGCCCTGCCGAGTGAGCCGAACGCGGTCGTCGTGCGGCTGGACTACGTCGGCGGCTACACCCCGCCGCGGAAGACGAACGACCCCTACCTGGTGGTCCGCGCCGGCGGCCGGGTGACGCTCACCGACCCCTTCGGCAAGCGCCCCACGGTCCAGTCGAAGTTGACGCAGGAGAACGTGCTCGCGTTCGTGAAGTTCGCGGCCGCCGAGAACGACTTCTTCGCCCTCGACACGGCCGGGCTGGAGCGGGGAATCAGGGCCGAGGCGAAGCGGCTCCGGTTGCCCACCGTCACGGACCTCCCGACGACGGTGATCACGATCCACACGGCGGACCGCACCCACGAGGTGCGCTGCTACGCGCCCGAGTTCTACGCCGAGCGGCTGCCGGAGTTGAAAGCGGTGCAGCAGTTCCAGGCGGTCCATCAGCGCCTGGCCGCGTACATGGAGAGGCTCCGCGGCGAGAGGTGACTGGCCCCCACGGCCGGGGGCGCCGTGGGTTCCATCGCGGGGCGCCAGCGCCGCGTACTCGCCTTCCCGGCCTTCACCGGCGACCGAGCTGCCCGGCCCGACGGTCGTTCGCACCGGGCCGCCGCGATCCGGCGGTGACTACCGTCGGGCGGCGTCGGGAACCGATCAGACCACGACAGGCTTGACGTGCCAGACGTGCTCGCAGTACTCGCGGATGCTCCGGTCGGACGAGAACCACCCCATCCGGGCGACTGTGCGGATCGACTGCCGGGTCCAGCCGGCGGCGTCGGCGTGGGCCGCGGCCGCGCCCCCCTGACACGCGACGTACGAGGCGTAATCCGCGAGGACGAGGAAGGGGTCGCTCCACAGCAGGTTCTCCGCCAGCGGGCGGAACAGGTCGCGGTCGCCCCCGGCCAGCGACCCGTCGGTCAGCAACCCGAGCACCCGCCGCAGGTCCGCGTTCCTCTCGGCTTCGGCCGCCGGTCGGTACCCGGCCGCCCATCTCCCCGCCACCTCCTCGGCGGTCAGCCCGAACAGGAAGAAGTTTTCGGCCCCGACGCGCTCGCGGATCTCGACGTTCGCCCCGTCCAGCGTCCCGATCGTCAGCGCCCCGTTCAGGGCGAACTTCATGTTCCCGGTCCCGCTCGCCTCCTTCCCGGCGGTCGAGATCTGCTCGGACAGGTCCGCGCCGGGGTACACCGACTGGGCCGTCTGGACGTTGAAGTCCGGCACAAACGCGACGCGCAACCGGCCGCGCACCTCCGGGTCCGCGTTGACCACCCCGGCGACCGCGTGGATCAACTTGATGATGAGCTTCGCGAGGAAGTATCCCGGGGCGGCCTTCCCGGCGAACACGACCGTCCTGGGGACGGCGTCGCCCCGCGGGGACTCTTTCAAGCGGAGGTACTGCGTCAGCACGTGCAGCACGTTCAGGTGCTGCCGCTTGTATTCGTGGATCCGCTTGGCCTGAACGTCGAACATCGAGTCCGGGTCGACGACGACTCCGGTGCGGGCCGCGATCAGCCCGGCGAGGCGGACCTTGCCCGCCCGCTTGACGGCCCGCCACCGCTCCCGGAACGACGCGTCGTCGGCCATCGGTTCGAGGTCGCGCAGGCGGTCGAGGTCGGCCGGCCAGCGGTCCCCGATCGCCTCGGTGATCAGGCCGGCGAGCGGCGGGTTCGAGAGGAGCATGAACCGCCGCGGGGTCACCCCGTTCGTGACGTTCCGGAACTTGGCGGGCTCGAACTCGGCGAAGTCGCGGAGGACCGACTCCCGCAGCAGGCGGCTGTGCAGGCCGGACACGCCGTTGACGGTGTGGCTACCCACCGCCGCCAGGTGGGCCATGCGGACGGACTTCCCGCCCCGCTCGTCGATCAGCGACAGCCGCTCGACCTTCCCGGCGTCCCCGGGGTACGCCGCCCGCACCCGGTCGAGCCAGCGGCGGTTGATCTCGAAGACGATCTCCAGGTGCCGGGGGAGGAGCCGGCCGAAGAGCTCCAGCGACCAGCACTCCAGCGCCTCGGGGAGGAGGGTGTGGTTCGTGTACGCGAACGCCCGCCGGGTCACGTTCCAGGCCGGCTCCCAGTCCATCCCGTGCTCGTCCACCAGGAGCCGCATCAACTCGGGCACCGCGACGGCAGGGTGGGTGTCGTTCAGCTGGACCGCGTACTTCTCGTGGAACTGGGACAGGTCCTCGACCCGCTGGCCGTAGATGCGGATCATGTCGCGGAGGGAGCAGGCGGCGAAGAAGTACTGCTGCTGGAGCCGCAGCGCCTTCCCCCGGATCATCTCGTCGTTCGGGTAGAGCACCTTCGTGACGTTCTCGGACCGGACCTTGGCCTCCACCGCCCGCTCGTAGTCGCCCACGTTGAACGCCTGGAAGTCGAACGACTCGGCCGCCTGGGCCTGCCACAGCCGGAGGAGGTTGGCCGTGCCCACCCGGTACCCGAGGATCGGGGTGTCGTAGGCGACGCCGACGACGACCGACTCGGGCACCCATTCGACCCGGTACCGGCCAGCCGCGTCGGTGTACGCCCGGGTGTGCCCGCCGAACCCGACCGGGATGGCGATTTCCGGCCGGGGGATCTCCCACGGGTTCCCGAACCGCAGCCACTTGTCGGTCAGCTCGGTCTGCCAGCCGTCCCGGATCCCCTGGTCGAAGATCCCGAACTCGTACCGGATGCCGTAGCCGATGGCCGGGATCTGGAGCGAGGCGAGGGAGTCCTGGAAGCACGCGGCGAGCCGCCCGAGCCCGCCGTTACCGAGACCCGGCTCCTCCTCCTTGTCGAGCAGGTCGTCGAGGTCGAGCCCGGCCTGCCGGACCGCCTCGCGGGCCGGTTCCAGGATGCCGAGGTTGACGAGGTTGTTCCCGAGGTGCGGCCCGAGCAGGTACTCGGCGGACAGGTAGCAGACCGTGCGGGCGTGGCGGCGGTAGTACGTCTCGGCGGTGGTGACCCACCGCCGGAGGAGTCGGTCGCGGACGGTGTGGGCCAGCGCCATGTAGTAGTCGTTCCGGGTGGCGACGGCCGGAAACTTCGCCTGTACGTAGTGGAGGTTCTCGAGGAAAGCGAGTTTCAAGGCGGCCGGGCTGATCGCGGTCCGGCTGTCGTCGGGGAGCGGGTCGGTCGGGTTCATACGTCGGGCCGTGGGGCGGGGCAGGACACGGCGGGTCAGTGCGTCAGGTTGAGTTTACAATGACCACCCCGGGGGAGGCCCGGGAACTCCGTTCCGAAAGTGGGACCGAATGGAGCCCTCGACCGAACAGACCCCCCTCATGGGCGAGCCGGAACGGGAGCGGGCCCGTCAGCTAACCCTCTCCCGGCTCCGCCCGCCCCGCCGCGTGGCCGGGTACGAGCAGGAGCGGTTCATCGGCCGCGGGTCGTTCGGCGAGGTCTGGGTCGCGGTCGACAGCAACAACGGCCGGAAGGTGGCGATCAAGTTCTTTCACCGGCGGGGCGGGCTCGACTGGTCGCTGTTGTCGCGGGAGGTGGAGAAGCTCCGGCACCTGTTCGGGGACCGCCACGTCGTCCAGTTGTTGCAAGTCGGGTGGGAGAGCGACCCGCCGTACTACGTGATGGAGTACATGGAGAGCGGGTCGGTCGAGGACCTCCTCCGCGACGGCCCGCTCCCGGTGGACCGGGCGCTGGCCCTGTTCCGCGGGGTCGCCACCGGGCTGGCCCACGCGCACGGCAAGGGCATCCTCCACTGCGACCTGAAGCCGGCGAACGTGATGCTCGACCAGGACGGCCAACCGCGGCTGGCCGACTTCGGCCAGGCCCGGCTGAGTCACGAGCACTCGCCGGCCCTGGGCACGTTGTTCTACATGGCCCCGGAGCAGGCCGACATGAAGGCCGTCCCGGACGTCCGGTGGGACGTGTACGCCCTCGGGGCGGTGGCCTACCGCATGCTCACGGGGGAGGCCCCGTACCGTACCCCGGAGGGCCTTGCCGCGGTGAAGCAGGCCGGCCCCCTGGAGGAGCGGCTCGGCCGGTACCGGCGGTTCCTGGCCAAGGCCCCCAGGCCGGCGGCCCACCGCGACGTCCCCGGGGTCGACCCGGCCCTGGCCGCGGTCATCGACCGGTGCCTGGCCGTCGATCTCGCGAAGCGTTATCCGAACGTCCAGGCGGTCCTCTCCGCACTGGACACCCGGGCGGCACAGCGGGCCCGCCGCCCCCTCCTGATCCTCGGGGGGGTGGGGCCGCTGCTGGTGCTCCTGGTCCTGTTCGCCGTCGGCGGGTACGAACTGCGGCGCATGATCGGCTCGGCTGAGAAGGACGAGATGGATCGCGCCCGCGACCTGAACCGGTTGGTCGCCCGGGCAGAGGCCGACCGCCTCGGCTGGGAGATCGCCTTTCGGCGGCAGGTGCTCGAGAAGGAGGCCACTAGCCCGGAAATCCGCAACGTCCTTTCCGCCCCACCCCCCGTAGACATGAAGACCGGGCCGGGGGTGGCGGAGCTGAACCGCTGGCTGCTCGGGCGGCAGCACTTCTGGGGGGACCGGGGCGGCCCGGCACTGCTGGCCACCAACTGGATCGTCCTCGACCGCGGGGGGTACATCCGGGCGTGTACCGAAACGATCCCCGACCGGCCCGGCCGCGCGCAAATCCTTCACGAAGTCCTGGGCGTGTACTTCGGGTACCGCACCTACTTTCACGGCCGGCCGCTCGACATGCCCAAGACGGGCGGGCCCCCGGCCGCCGACCCGCCGCACCCGATCCGGCAGCCGCACCGGTCGGCGGTGTACCTGCAGTACCCGTCGAAGGTGTACGCGGTCGGCTACTCGACGCCGGTCCGGCCCGCTGACCCGCGCGACCCGAATCCGCTCGGCGTGCTGGCCGTCATCAGCGAACTCGTCGGCCCCACCCGGGTGCAGGGCGGCGACGGGCGCGACCGCTTCCTGGTCCTGGTCGATACCGGCCTCGACTCCGAGGGCCGCCTCGCCCCGATCCTCCGCCACCCGTACCAGGAGGCGTTCAAGGACGACCTCACCCGGCTCCCGCTGGTGTACGCCCCCGGGCTGATCGGAAAGGCGGGCGGCGACGCGGGGCCGTACACCGACCCGGTCGGCGAGGGGTCGGAGGACTGGCGGCGGCGGTTCGCGGTCCCCTGGCTCGCCGCCATCGAGCCGGTTTCGGTGCCCGTGATCCCCGACGGGATGTCGGCCGTACGGCAGCGGGATTCCGGGCTGGTCGTGGTCGTGCAGGAAACCGAGGCGGGAGTGGTGGAGCCGATCCGGTCGCTTCGGAGCCGGCTCGTGTGGCGGGCCGCACTGGCGGTCCTCCTCATCACCCTGCTTCTGGCCGGGCTGTGGCTGCTCGTGCTGGTCGTCCTCGACGCCGCGCCGGGGTCGCGGGTGATTCGGTTTCTGCGGCGGCAGGTCGGGTTCCGCACTGCGGGCTCGGGGTCGGTGTCGGGCAGCGGCGGCTCGGGTCCGGGCTCCGGGCAGGGGGCCCGGGGGGCAGGCTCGGGCAGCGAGGCGTCGAGTTCCGTTCCGCACGCGAGTGGTTCCGGGACCGGCACCGGGACGTAAGGCGGGGGCATGGCCGAACTGCTAGCACAGGGCGAACAGCCGCCGGATCACTGGCGGCGGCCGCTGAACTCAGACCGCCCCTTCGTCCTCGGCCGATCCGCCGGGGAGTGGGGCGTCCCGTGGGAGCCGTTCGCATCGGGAACTCATTCCGAGGTCACCTGGGCCGGAGCCCGGCTACGCGTCCGCCGGCTTCCCACCGCACGGAACCCGGTGTTCTTCCGCGGCGAGGAGGCCGAATCGTTCGAGGTCGGCCCGGGCGAGTGCTTCGCAATCGGCTCGACAACATTCACCCTCCTGGCCGAGGGGAGCGGGAGCGCGTCCGACTCCCGGCCGGTCATCCAGGAGCGGGCGGTCAGTGCGGGCGACCTCCAGCACGTACCGTTCCGCGACGCCCCGCAGCGGCTCGACGTCCTGCGCCGGCTGCCGGCCGTGATCTCCTCCGCGGCGGACGACGCGGACCTCTCCGGCCAACTCGTGAACCTTCTCCTGGCCGGCATCCCCCGGGCGGACGTGATCGCCCTGGTCGCCCTCCCGGCGGACGCGGAGGCAGGCGGCGGGCCGGGGGTACTTCACTGGGAAGGGCGGCGGTTCGAGGGCGCCGAGTTCCGGCCGAGCCGCCGGCTGGTCGAGGAGGCCGTCGCCCGCCAGCAGCGGACCGTGCTCCACCTCTGGGCGGCCGCGCGCGACGACCGCCCGGCCGGGGGCGAGGCGTCGTTCACCATGCAGGGCGACCTCGACTGGGCGTTCTGCACCCCGATTCCGGGCGAGGCAGGTGACCGGTGGGCGGTGTACGCGGCCGGGCGAGCCACCGGCGACATGGCCGCGAGCATCGCCGCCCCGCTCACCGAGTCCGACCTGGCGGACGACCTGAAGTTCGCGGAGCTGGCGGCCGAGATCCTCGGCTCACTGCGGCAGGTGCGAAAACTCCAACGCGACCAGGTGCGGCTGAGCCAGTTCTTCTCGCCGGCCGTTCAGAAGGTGTTGACGACGGCCGACCCGGAAGCGGCGCTGAAGCCGAGGGAGACGGAAGTCACGGCCCTGTTCTGCGACCTCCGCGGGTTCTCCCACACCCTCGAGGCCGAGGCCGGGCACCTCCTCGTCGTGCTGGAGCGCGTCAGCCAGGCGCTGGGGGTGATGACCCAGAACATCCTGGACCACCAGGGGGTCGTCGCCGACTTCCTCGGGGACGCCGCCCTCGGGTTCTGGGGGTGGCCGCTGGCCGACCCGGAGATGGTCCGGGAGGCCTGCCAGGCGGCCCTCGGGATCCGCCGGTACTACGACAAGCTGGCCGGCCGGCCGGGCGACCCCCTGGTCGGCTTCCGGGTCGGGATCGGGGTGGCGACCGGGCCGGCGGTGGCCGGCCGGATCGGCCCGCACGAGCAGGCCAAGGTGACCGTGTTCGGGCCGGTGGTCAACCTGGCCTCCCGGCTGGAGAGCATGACCAAGCTCCTCCGCGTGCCGATCCTACTCGACGAGGCGACCGCCGGGTACGTCCGCGCGCACGTAGGCCCCGAGGTGGCCCGGGTCCGGCGGCTGGCGAAGGTCCGGCCGTACGGGTTGGAGACGCCGCTGGTGGTCAGCGAGCTCGTCCCGCCGGCCGACGAGTCCGGCCTCACCTCCGACGACCTGGCCACGTACGAACTGGCCCTGGACGCGTTCTTGGCCGGGGACTGGGAGCGGGCCTTCGACCTGCTCCATCGGGTCTCCCCGCGCGACCGCGGCAAGGACATCCTGACCGGCCACATCATCGCGCACAATCACGTCGCGCCGGCGGGTTGGGACGGGGTGATCGACCTGACGGCGAAGTAGCGCCACCCCGGGTCGCGTGGCCGAGTGCGAGTTCGCGAGCCTCACCCGCTTGTGCCTGAACCGACTGACTCCGACCATCGGGGAACCGCGGCGTCGGATCGCGGCGTGGGAGAGCGCCCGGAACGACCGACTGGTCGAGGGTAAGGAGCCGTCCACGGCCTACCCCGCGCTCTACACGGTTGGCGTGCCATACCCGAGACGCTCAGGAGCTCTCGGTTTGGAACGCCCCGTCCACCACTGCCCGTGCCCGGATTGCCAGCTCGGCACCGGCCCGGTCGAGCTGCACGCCGACAGGCTGACCATGCCCGTCGCCATGACCACCGGCGGGAAGACGCTGTCGTCCCGCCCGCCCGTTGCATCCGGCGCGCCGAGAAGTTGAAATCGCTTGGCCGGCCGATCACGCTCGTCCACCGCCCCGACGGCGGCCACGCGACCACCTACGCCCACATCGAGGCGGCGCTGGCCGCCGTGATCGACCGGCTGCTGGAGGCAGCCGCGGACCGCGGCCGGTGAGGGGTCTACGCCTTGAGGTGTCGGTCGAGCCAGGCGAAGGCGTCGTCCTGCATCGCCCGGGTGAAGCGGTGCGGCACGTCGTAGAACCGGCCCTCGAACTGCCGCGCACACCCGGCCGCGTGGTACACGGCGGCGATCCGGTCCACCGCGGCCGTCATCCCCTCGGGCGGGAAGAGGCGGTCCTGCCGGCACTGCTGGACGAGTAGCGCCCGCGGGGCCGCGAGCGCGGCCAGGTCGGGGAAGTCCATCACCCGGTGCAGACACGGGAGGAAGTGGACGAACGAGTGCGTGTCGAGGTGCGCCTTCCGCATCGGCGGGACGGCCGACATGAAGCCAACCCCGCACCCGGCCGCGACGCGGTCGTCGAGGGCGGTCAGGTACGCTGCCCGGTAGCCGCCCATCGAGATGCCGAGGCACCCGATCCGCTTCGGGTCCACGTCCGGCCGGGTGGCGAGGTAATCGACCGTCCGCATGTCGTCCCACGCGACCACCCCCGGCCACGTCGCGCCGGCGAGGGTCAGCCCCTTCACCACCGTCGATTCCTTCCCGCGGCACACCGCGTTCAGCCGCCGCACGTCGTCGGGAGTGTACCGGGAGCGGTCCCACCCGGCGGCCGCGTCCGCGTCCGCCACCACCCGCCGCTCGCCGAACATCAGCGCGTCGATGGTCACGACCACGTACCCCCGGCGGACCAGCTCGGTCGCGGTCGGCCGCCCGTCGTAGTTGGCGCGGTGGTACTCCGTCATCGCCGGGTGGTTGGCCCCGAGGTCGACGACCTTCTCCTTGCCGAAGAGGAACATCCCGCCGTGGGAGTGGAGGTCGACGACCGCCGGGGCCGGCCTCGTGAGCCCCTTCGGGACGAGGACGTACGCCGGCACGCGCGACGCGGGCGTCGTGCGGAACAGCACCCGCTCGCGGACGTGGTCCCCGCGGTCCACGCGGTCGGTGACCTCCGGCCGGGGGTCGACCTTGTCCGGGAAGTAGCCGAGCGCGTCGAGGACCGCGGCCCGGGCGGCGGCGCGGTAGTCGGCGAACGCGGGGTACCTCGGGTGCGGGAATCGCAGGCTGTACCGGGTCGCGGCGGCGACCCGTTCGATCTCGGCGGCGAGGGTGCCGAGGTCGGCCCCGGTCGGCGGCAGGGCGCGGGGCGGGTCGGCGGGCGGGGCCGCATCCGGCCGGGCGGCCGTGGCCGTGGGCAGGACGGGTAGCGCGGAGAGGAAGCGGCGGCGGTCCATCGGCGGCTCCGGAGCTCGGTCGCGGCGGTGGGGCGAGTATACCACCGAGCCCTACTCCGCCGCACGCGGCACCGACCAGGTCATGCGGGCGCTCGACACCGACACACTCGACCGTGCGGGCCGGGCGTGGGATGACCGACCAGCCGGGCAGGTCGCTCCACCGCCTCCCGGATCCCACGAGCGACCGGCTGACCAGCGACGACGGCAGGAGGACGGTGGACGGGTCGCGCCTGACCGATCCAGGGCTCGTGCGTCAGGCCGACGCATTCGAAGTCGCCCTCGGCCCGATCCTCGCGCCGCGGCCGCGCTTCCCATGCGGTGCAGAAGGAGGCGTTCGCGTCGTGCGCTCGACGACCTCAACCTCGTCGCGACGGGCCTGCGCGGGCGGATCTCCACCAAGCCCGCTAACTTCTTCGAGAGCCAGTAGGGGCGCACCACGCGCGAGGGGTGCGAGTTCACCGCGACGCTATCGGACCCCGAACCGGCACGTCGCCGGCGTGATGCGGCGGGACGAGCCGGAGAACCCACTCCCGGTCACGTTGGCCGCGGAACTGTCGCCGCGAGACAGTCCCTGCCGTTTATGTGTCATTCCCGTCAGCCGTTTCCTGGTGGAGGGCAGCCGATGCACATCCGGGGCATGATCGCCGCGACCCTGATCTCGGCGGTCGTGGCCGGCCTGGCCGCCTCACAGCCGCCGCCCGGCGGCGGCAAGGGCCCGAAGGGCAAACTCAAAGGCCCGCGGGAGGTCAAGGACCGGCCGGACGCGCTCAAGGTCGATCTGACGGAGCCGCCGGTCGGGCTGGTCAAGAACTCCCGGTTCTTCCAGAAGAGCGCCGACGTGAACGTCCCGGCTCACTACACACTGGCGGGCGACGCGAAGTGGGTTTGGACCGGCTCGGCGGGCGAAGACGCCGAATCCGGCATCGCCCTTTTCTCGGGCAAGGATGTCAACAAGGACGGCCGGCGGTCCGGGTCGGTCACGCAGCGGGTGACCGGGTTCCCCGGCGGTGTCGGCAAGTGGTTCCGCTTCACGTTCCGCGGGCTAGCCGAGCCGGGCTTCGAGGTCGATAGCGACGCGCTGTACATGCGGGTCGAGTACTTCGGCAACAAGGGGGCGAACCCGCTCGACGGCGTGACGCACAACGTCTACCCGCTCGTCGAGCGCGACCGCAAGCAACTCACGGCGAACGGCAAGTTCTTCAAGAACGGCGGCGCGGTCTGGAAGACGTACGCGCTCGAGTTCCGGCTCCCGTTCGCGGAGATCGACACCCTCGACGTCGGCGTCGGGTTCAAGAACGGCGCCGCGAAGTCCGAGACGGGGTCCGAATTCTTCGTGACCGAGTTCGCGCTCGTCCCGGTCCCGGCCCCCGACGACGCGCCGAAGGTCGTGAGGACGGAGAAGGGGCCGGCCCCGAGCCTCAAGACCCTGATCCCGCTCGGCGGCCGGTGGTACTTCGACCCCGAACCCGGGATGACGGTGCGACCCGCGACGCTCGTGGTCACCGCGAAGAACGCCGGTCGGCTCTACTACATGGACGGCCGGCTGTCGAACCCGTTCGCGGAGAACATGACCGCGTGGCTCCGCGAGGGGCACCTCGACCTGAAGGGGAACCGCGTCGAGAAGGACCGGTTCCTGCCGGACAACGTGGTGCTGGAGTTCAAGGACGGCAAGGAGTTGGTGGTCCACGCCCGCAACATCCCGAACCACCCGACGGCGATCTTCCCGGGCCCCGGGGCCGGCCCGAACGCGATCCAGGAGTGCGACCGCACCTACTACCTGCCGCTGGAGCCGGTGCGGAACCCGAAGGCCGTGGCGATGGACAAGACCAACTCGAACCGGGCGCTGCCGATGGGGGCGGTGGGGTTCGCGGTCAACGGGGTGGCGTTCTTCAACCCGTTCGACATGGAGGGGAGCGAGGCCGTGAACATCCTGGACCGGTGCTGCGGGCACCCGGCCCCGAACAACCAGTACCACTACCACAAGTACCCGGTGTGCGTGAAGTCGCCGTTCGTGGACGACGGCGAGGGCCACTCGCCGCTCATCGGGTTCGCGCTCGACGGCTTCCCGCTGTACGGCCCGTACGTGGCCAAGGGGC
The DNA here is from genome assembly GCA_046350095.1 of Gemmataceae bacterium. Taxonomy (GTDB): domain Bacteria; phylum Planctomycetota; class Planctomycetia; order Gemmatales; family Gemmataceae; genus Urbifossiella. The sequence goes on along the minus strand of JAXMBA010000002.1, from coordinate 666,133 downwards.
TGATGGCGAAGGACGACACGGACAAGCCGCTCGACGTCTTCAACATGCGGTACGACGACGACCGCGGCTGGCACTACCACGTGACTCCCGGGAAGTACCCGTACCTCATCGGGGGCTTCGCCGGGACGCCCGACCCGCGGAACGGCCGCCGCGGCCCGCCGAAGCTGCCGTGACCGGGCCGCCGGGGCGACACGAGAGCGACAACTCGCCCCCGTCGGGTGGTTCTTCCGGGTGTGGAGGTCGGTCCCAGGCGGCCTACCGCGCTCGTGTTCGGCGTGCCCGCGTTCCCAGCCGTCGCGGGAACCGCGCCGGCCCCGCCAAAGGCCGACACCGAGCCCAACGTCGTGTACGCCCTGGCCGACGACAGGGGCTTGGGCAACCGTGCGCGAGACGACCGTCGGCGTGTTCGCCAGTCGAGAGGCAGCCGACCGGGCGGTCACCCCGACCCCGCCGCGGTGGCGCCGCCAAAGTCGGTGGCATTCGTCCCGGCCACGCCGGACGACAGCCAAGAGCTCCTCAAAGCCAATCCCCAGTACAGGGCGAACCTGCTGGCCAAGTGTACCCGTCCCGTGAATCGACGCCTTCCACAGGTAATCTGGGAGTTTTCCCCGAGGGAAAACTCCGTCGTGTCGCAGCACCGCCCCGGGAAGGTCCGCGCATGGCGGGCCGCAGGCAGGTCGAACCTTCTGTTCGTTCGTGCTGCTACTCCCTCGGCCGCTGCACAACCTGCCGGGCGGTAGCGAACTCCGTACATCCTCTGGGCGGGAACAACTCTCGCTACGGTTCGACGAGGGGCGTGGTTGGCATCGTCATCGACCATGTGGCCCGCGGGGCATTCGTTTCGGGCTTGGTGGGGCTTGGTGGGGTGGGCGCGGCGGTCGAGAGGAAGGACGGACAATGAGGCGGTTCTTCACGGTGATGGCCTTCTGGCTTGCGGTCGCCGGCACGGCCCCCGCGGCCGACGACCGAACCGGCCGCGGCAAGGTGTTGGCCGATGCCGAGGCGCGGCTGAAAGCCATCTACGAGAAACGGGACTTCGCACCGACCAACTTTCCGGGCAAATGGCTCGCGGACAGTTCCGGCTACTGGATGCTGGAGCCATCCAAACCGGGCGCCGAACCTGAAGTCGTCAAGTACGACGCGACGAACGGGAAGCGATCCGTATTCATCGGTGCGGATCAACTCGTCGTGCCCGGCTCGAAGCAGCGGCTGTTCGTTCAGCGGTGCTTCCAGACGCCCGTCAACCACAAGTTCTGTCTGGAAACGCGGGCCGGGATCTGGCTGTTCGACTCGAAATCGGCCGAGCTCCACAAGCTACCAGACGAGGTGCCACTCGGCCTGTCCGCGGACTCGTTTTCTCCCCGGGCCGATCGCGTCGTCGTACGGCGTGGCCGGAATCTCGCCGTGGTCGACGCCGCGACGGGCCGCGTCACACCTTTGACCACAAGCGATGACCGGGGCCAACTGGACAATTACGCCCCGAGTTGGAGCCCCGACGGCCGTCGGGTCGCGTACGTCCAGTCGGACTCCACGAAGGTTCGCACCCGACCGGTGCTCCGGCCCACGGACCCGACGTATCCCGAAGTGGCACACGTCCCCTTCGCTCGCGTCGGCACCCCGATCCCGACCCTGCGCGTGGGCGTCGTCGACCGCGAGGGCGGGGCCACGCGGTGGGTGAAGCTCCCGGCCGAGCCGGGCACGTGTTACATCAACGACGTAACCTGGGCCGGGAACTCGACGGAACTCCTGATCGAGCTACTTAGCCGCTCCCGCGACAACCGCAAGTTCCTGCTCGCCGACGTCGAGTCCGGAGAGGTCGCGACGGCGTACGAGGAAGCCGACACCGCGTGGGTCGACGCGAGCTATTCCGCCAACGCGGGGCTCGAGTGGATTCGCGACGGCAAGGAGTTCGTCCTGCTCAGCGAGCGAGCGGGTTGGCGGCAGGCCTACGTGGTTTCGCGAGACGGCAAGCAACGGACGCTTCTGACGAAGGACAAGTCCGACGTCATCGCCCGCGGGCCGGTCGACGAGCAGGGCGGATGGTTCTACTACCTCGCCTCGCCGGCGAACGCGACCCAGCGCTACCTCTATCGCATCCGGCTCGACGGGACGGGCGGTCCCGAGCGGGTGGCACCCGCGGACCAGCCCGGAACCCACAGCTACGACTTCTCGCCGGATCGGAAGTGGGCGTTCCACACCTATTCCACGTTCGACAGGCCCCCGGTCGTCGACCTCGTCCGACTCTCCGACCACCACTCGGAACGGGTCCTGGAAGCGAACGACGGGGTCCGACGGCGGGCGGCCCCACTGATTACCCGCCCGACCGAGTTCTTGAAACTGGACATCGGGAACGGCGTGGTGATGGACGCGTGGATGATCAAGCCCCGGGACTTCGACGAGAAGAAGAAGTACCCGGTGTTCGTCTTCGTGTACGGCGAGCCGCACGGCCAGACGGTCCTCGACGACTGGGCCGGCGGCCAAAACCACACGATGTTCCACCGTACGATCGCGGACCTCGGCTACCTCGTCGTGTCGATGGACGGCCGCGGCACGCCGGCGCCGAAGGGGGCCGCCTGGCGGCGGGCTGTTTTTGGCAGCCTCGGCCCGCTCTCGACCGAGGAGCAGGCGGCGGGCGTGAAGGAGTTGGGCCGCACGCGGCCGTACGTCGACCTGTCGCGGGTGGGCATCTGGGGCTGGAGCGGCGGCGGCTCCAACACCTTGAACGCGATGTTCCGCAGGCCGGACGTCTACCACGTCGGCATCGCGGTGGCGCCGAAGCCGCGCCCGGAATTGTACAACGCCTGGTTTCAGGAGATCTTCATGCGGACCCCCGACGTGAACACGGACGGGTACCGCAGGGCTGCGGCCATCAACTTCGCGGACGGCCTGCGTGGGGATCTGTTGATCGTGCACGGGACCGGGGAAACCAACACCCACCTGCAAATCACCGAGAGCCTAGTGGATCGACTCATCGAACTCGGCAAGCGATTCGACTACATGGCCTATCCCAACCGCGACCACGGCCTGCGCGAGGGGAACGGCACCGCGGTCCACCTCCGGATGCTGATGACGCGATACCTGATCGACCATCTGCCCGCGGGCCCGCGGTGAGGGCCGGGCTTCGCGGCGCACTCGTCGGGCGTCTTGCCGGCGACGGCGGGCTCATCTTTCGCCCGGTTCGTACACGAAGGCGCGGTCGTCCGCCGGGAGCACCCAGACGTTGCGGAACTTTACCGGGTTGCCGTGGTCCTGCAGAAACACCGGGCCGGTCGACGTCTTCTTCTGCTGGTCCCGGATCCTGTCCAGGTACGGGGTGTTGCCGAACCGGAACGGGTGGAAGGTCGATTTGGGCTCGCCGAACTCGCTGTTGTCCTGCACCTTCTTCCCGTTGAACCAGACTGTCACGGTCCCCTTCTCGGTAATCTTGCCGGCGTCGTCCCGTCGCGGGGCGCGGTACCGGATGTCGAATACCTGCCACTCGCCCGGCTTGCGGCACGCGTTTTCCAGCGGCGCCGAGAACCCGTACAGGGAACCGGCGTCCTCCTGGGTCACCTTCTCCTTGCCGAACGAGTTGAGGATCTGGACCTCGTAGTTCCCGTGGATGTACACGCCGCTGTTCCCCGGCCCCTTCTCCGGCAGCAGGAACTCGACGTGGATGTCGGCGTCCCGGAAGTGAAACGTGGAGACGATGTGGTTCTGGTTCTTCTTGTTGGACGTCGACGTGATCACGCCGTCCTCGACCGGCCAGTCGATCTTCCCGCCCGCCATGCTCAGGAACGCGTGCCTGCCGTTCCCGTCGAGCAGGACGGTCGCCCCCTTCGGGGCCGGGGCGGGGAGCTTGCTCTGGTCCGGCGCGAACTCGCGGCCGCCGGCGGCCGGTGGGGGCGGATCTGCGGTGACCTGCCAGAGCTTGCCGAGCAACTCGAACACGTCCGGGTCGTGCCTCCTCAGTTCGTCGCGGGTGAACGGGAAGAAGTCGTTCCGGCCGAAATACGCCTCGGTCGCCTCCGCGAAGTACTCCATCGGGGTGGTCAGCGCGTAGGCCTTCTCGAACGCGTTCGGCCGACCGTTGCCGAAGTGCCGTTCCACCTTGTCGTACTTGCCCGACTCCTTCGCCCGCGCGTAAGCGGCGGCGACTTCCGGGTTGGAAAACCCCTTCGGCAGCTCGCGGTCGTGGTAGCCGTGGGCCAGTTCGTGCAGCACGAACCACGGCATCCGGTTCGCCTCCTCCCGGTAGACCCGGACGTTGGTGAACTCGACGCCCCGGGCCATGGCCGGGTCGCGGCCGTTCCGGCGGAGCCAGTCCGCCCCGGGGTGGTACTCCGCGACCGGCCGCACCCCGGTGTACTCCGGGTTGAAGTAGAGCGGCACCTGTTGGAGCTTCGCCACGGCCGCCTTCGGAACGGCCTTCGTGATGTCCTGGAGTTGCCCGTCGAGCAACTCCAAAGCCCGGACAGTCGGTCGGGCGTTCGCCGCCAGCAGTGCTCGGCTGACGTGCACCGTCCACCCGCGGATGGTGCGGGTGTCGTAGCCCGGGTCGCCCGCCCGGGGCGGGGCGTCCTGCGCCGCCGCGGCCGGCCACGCCAGGAGCAGGAACGCCGCGCACGCCGCGAGCCGGTCGTGAGTCGTTCGCATCGATCACCTTCAGCTTCCGGGGGAGTTCTCGGGTGGGCGGTCTGACTTCGCCGATCGAGTCCGAGCGCGGCGCGCGGACGCTGTCGGATGGAGGTCGGTGAAGTACCCGATCAGCGCGAGGGTGCCGCCGGTGTCACCGGCGGGGTATTCCGGCGCAGGTTATTCGAACGCGATCACGGGCGGCCGGCCGTCGGCGCGCACAACCTCGTCATCGCTTTTCCCATTGCCTCGCCGATCAGGTAATACGTTTCGGCGTTGGTGTTCCAGTGGTACGCCTGTCCGGTCGGGGACGCGGTCTGGTCCCGCCAGAACGCCTTCGTGCCGACGAACGCCACGGTCCCCTTGAACTCCGGGTACTCGGCCACGGCCGCCTGGGCCTTCATCAGCGACAGCGCCCGCGGGTGCTGCTCCTCCGGCCCGCTCATCCCGGTCTCGGCGATCACGAACGGCAACTGCTTCACCCCGAGGTCCTTGCGGACGTCGCGGATAAAGTTCGCCAGGTTCTTCTCGTACTCGTCGTTGAACGCCTGGTTGACGCGGTCGTTCCACCCCTGGTGCCAGCCGAACCCGGCCAGCTCGTGCTTGCGGCCGGCGAGTTCGGGGAACTCCTTCCCGATGTCGTCGAGGACGGCCTTGGTCCGGTTCACGATTTCCCTGTAGTACGGCCCGACCTGCCCGCCCGAACTCGGCGGGCGGAAGTCGGCGGCCAGGCTCTTCCCGCCCCACGCCAACTTGACGAGTAGGACGGGTTCCGAGTAGGCGTCGCCGACGACGTGGCCGAAGCCGAGTTCCGGGCCGATCCGGTCCTCCTTCGCCCCGAAGCCGACCGTCAGCTTCCCCTTGCGATCGAGGTAGTGGACCCACACGTCGTCGCGGACGGCCCACTTGCCGTCCGGGCCGACGAGGTGCCTGAACCGGGCGGCGGTGGCCGCGTCTTTGACGAGGTACTCGAGGCTCCCCTTGCCCCCGTTCCGCTTCGGGTCGGCTTTGATGAACCCTTGACCTTCCATGTTCGACTGCCCGGCGAGGACGAACACCTTGATCGGCCCGGGGGCGGCACCGGCCTTGCCCGCGGGGGTGGGCGTGGCCGGCCCTTCCTTGCCGGTGATCACAAGGCTTCGCCTGGGAATCGAGAGAATGAACGCCACGACCGACGACGCCGTCATACGGGAGTCGGAGCCGTAGCCGGCGTTGTCGCGGTTCGGCTGGTAGTAGAACGTGCCGTCGGGGCACTGGGCCATCGTGAACCACCAGCGGTTGGCGTCCATGAGCGCGCGGAAGCTCGCGGGCTCGACGTGCGCCGCGAGCGCCGCGTAGGCCATGCCCATCGCCGGCGACCCGTGCGTGTCGGGGAAGCTCTGGGGGTGTTGGCCGATCACCCGGGCGTGGGCCAGCGCCCGCTCGCGGTAGACGGGGGCGGCGTACGGGCTCAGGAAGTTGGCGATCCCGGCGGCGCCGGTCCGGCCCATGTCGGCCCACCCGTCCGGCCGGCCGCCGAGCTTGTCCCCGTACCAGACGTAGCCGTTTTTCCCGGTGCCCCGCCGGAGGAAGTCGTAAGCGGCCTCGTGATTCTTGCGGTCGATCGTGATCCCGCAGCGGTGCATCAGCGAGTACGCCAACGCCCCCTGACCGGTGAGCATGGCGATCGGGCCGTACCCCTCGAAGCCGGGGTTGTGCCCCCAGCCGCCGTGGGAATCCTTCGGCCCCTTCGGAAAATCATCCGGGTGGGTGAGCTTGGCCTTGGGATTGATCTGCGACATGTTCAGGTACTGGCTCTTCGCCACCCGGTCGTGGACCTTCTGGAGTTCCGGGAGCACCCAGTGTTCCCCCGTGGCGAGGTGGTACTCGGCGAGCACGATTGCCGCGCTCATGTAGCTCCAGTTGACGAGCCCCAAGTCCTTCGCGGCCGTGACGCGGGCGTGGTACCGGGCGTTGAGCTCGACGGCCGGCCGGTACTTTGCGTCGCCGCTCGCCAGCAGGGCCAGCGGCGCGAACGTGTTGTGGACGGGGTCGCCGAACGACCCGTCCTTCGCCTGCTGCGTCACGAGGTAGTCGAGGAGCTCGCCGACGATCTTATCCGACTTCGCACACGCGGCCGGGTAGGTGCCGGCATACGTGCCGTACCGTTGCCCGACGTCCAGAACGACCTCGACCGTCTCGCCGCCGCGCCGAAGGGTGAGCGGGAGCTTGCCGCCGGCCTCCCTGCCCTGACAGGTTTCGAGGACCTGGGCGAGTTCCGCGATCGGGCCGTCGGCCCCGAACACTTTCTCGCCGTACCCGTTGCGGTGCTTCTCCCGGAACAACTTGCCGCCGGCACCGACGACGAGGTCGCCGACCCGGACGTGCCCGTCCGCCGGGGTGTTCGGGAAGACGTACCGGATCAGGAGCGCCTTCGGTTCGTCGGCGACCAGCTGGGCCCGCAACCCGGTGATGCCCAGGTTGTAAAACCACCCGGGCACTTTCGCGTCCGGCCCCGATCGCGCCCGCTGATCCCACGGACGCTCTTTGCCGTAGTCCACCTGCGCCGGCGTCGGCGACGCGAGTGCGAGTAAGACGAGCCCGGCGAGGCCGAGTGGGGGCGTGCGGCGGGACATGGGTGCTTCCTCTACTGCTGTGGCCGGGGTGAACCGACCGACCGACGCCGGGGAGACGTGTTAGTTGTTGCGCCGGATCGCTCGCGGTCGTTGAACGATTCGGACAACACCGACCGGAAACCGCCGCGTTCTTTCCGACGAGGCCGGTCTACTTGTAATAGCTCGGCGGCCGTGGCACGACGTTGAGTTTCGCGTAGTTGAACCCACTCCCCGGCGGCTGGTACTCGCCGACCAGATCGACCTTCGAGGCCGGGTCGATTTTGTCTTCCAGCCCGAGGCACCAGTAGGCGGCGTTGACCGTGAGCCGCCGCAGGCCGGGGTTGCGGTAGTCTTCCGCGCTCCCCATCGTGGTGTGGAACACCCGGGCCGTCTTCCCCGTGTTGCCGGTCCAGGTCTTGACCCAGGCCACGGGGAGCGCGACCAGGTCGGGGTTGGGCTCGTCGTCGGGCTTCCGGCCCTTGAGCGGCTGGCCGTCGAGGAGCGGCGTGCAGCCGGCGGGGAGGGCGCCGCCCACCTTGTACGTGCGGTACACCTCCGTCAGCCCCCAGACGTCGCGCACGCCCTTCAGCACCGGGTGGTCCTTGTTCTGCTCCACGACGATCCCGCGGGTCGAGTCGGCCTGCCAGCGGCCGTGGTGGTTCCGGAACGACCCGCCGAGCACGTCCTCGCCGAAGTCGACCCGCTTGCCATCCTTCTTGTAGTCGAAGCCCAGGAAGCCGTGGTTCGCGGTGCGGATGCCGATGACGGGCTTGCCCGAGTCGAGGTACTTGTAGACGTGGGCGAGTTGCCGGTCGGGGAGCGAGAGGAGCCGGGTGAAAAACACCACCAAATCCGCCTTATCGAGGTGTTCCAGCCCCGGGACGTTGTGCGTGACGGTCTTGTCTTCCCAGCGGATCTTCATCGTGGGGTCGACCTCGCCCTTGTCGTTCACGCCGAACAGCACGGTGCAGTGGAAGCCGTGGTGCTTGGCGAGAAGGCGGGCGAGCATCGGCAGGGCGTGCTCGCTCCGGTACTCCTGGTCGGCGGCGACGAAGACGACGTGCTTCCCCTTCCCCGGGCCGTCGCCGCCGGGGTAGGTGAGCCACAACGGGCTCTCGGGCACCGGGTGGGCGGCCACGGGCGACGGGCGACCCGGGGCTGCCAGGAGCGCGAGCGCCGCGACCGCCAGGCCGACGGAGCGGGGCGCGCGGGAAAGTCGGCGGACGACGGCTGACAGCATGACAGGTGCCGGGTGGGAGGACTGTTACTTCGCCGCCGGGATCTCGTTGAGCGTGTAGTACGCGTTTCGGTGCAGGAGGGTGTCGTTGTCCCGCGCGCGGAGGGCGGCGAGGTCGAACTCGTAGACGTGCCCGCGGGTCAGCGTGTCCAGGGCCAGGCTCGCGGACAGGCCGTCCGGGGCCAGGGTCACGCGCTCGACCCTCGGCGTCGTCCGCTCGATCTCCGGCCCGCCGTACCCCCGGTGGTACGGGTGCGTGAAGGTGGACACCCGGTACGACTTCGGGTCGCCGCCCGTCGCGGCGTCGACGGCCTTCGTGAACGCGACCTTGAAGCCCGTCGGCTCGGCGGTGATCCGCTGAATCTCGAACGGCAGCTTCCCGCTCCAGTCGAGCCGTTCGAGGGCGAACGGCTTAATCCCGCGGACCGGCCAGCCGCGGTTCGTGCCGCCGCAGATCAGGTTCCCGCCCTTGGTGAACTCGACGTTCAGGATGCCGGTCGAGAGCCCCTCGCGGAACGGGTAGCAGGCGCCCTGCCACACGCCGTTCACCTGCTCGGTGGTAGCCCGCATGATCACCGACAGGGTGTAGTCGCCGAGGAACATCTGGCCGTCGAACGGCCCGAACTTGCCGGCCGTGCCGTTCACCGAGAACCCGGTGATCGACCGGCCCATGCGGACGTACGGGAAGACGACTGCCGGCGGGGAGAGTTGCTTCACCCGCTCCCGCTCGACCACGACCCGCGAGCCCGATTTGGGCACCTCCGGGACCTGGCCGAGTTCCGGCGCGAACTTGTACCAGTTGAAGCTCGCCGGGTGCCCCTGGAAGCTGCCCGGGGCCACCGGCTTGAGGCTGCACGAGCAGTTCCACGGCCCCTGGCTCTCGGCGTAGAAGAGCGCCCCGTGCTCGTTGTACCCGATTCCGCCCGGGCTCCGCAGCCCGCTGGCGAGCGCCCGCGTCTTGCCGTCGGGGGTGATTTGCAGCACGAACCCGCGGAACAGCGCGAACGAGTCGTAGGAGTTCGACAGGCCGAGCGCCACGTGCAGGTTCCCGGCCTTGTCGAACTTCGAGCCGAAGGCGTACTCGTGGTAGTTCGCGTACCCCCAGGCGTCCGAGACCGTCTCGAACCGGTCGGCCTTGCCGTCGCCGTTCGTGTCGGTCACGCGGGTGAGTTCGCAGCTCTGCGTGACGTAGAACGCGCCGTCCTTGTAGGCCAGCCCGAAGATCTCGTCGAGCCCGGTGGCGAAGAGGTGGTACGCCGGGTCCGGCCGCTTCTCGTCCACCCCGCTCAGGATGTGGATCTCGCCGTGCCGGGTGCCGACCGCGATACGGCCGTCCGGGAGCGGGCAGAACGCGCCGGCCTCGACCACCAGCCCCTTGGGGATCGGGACGTTGACGATCGGGTAGTACTCCCGCTCGCGCTCCTCGGTGCCCCACCGCCCGCCCACGTCCTCGGCCCCGGCCGGCGCCGGGGCGAGGGCGCAGACCGCGGCGAGGAAGAGCGCCGGGCCGAGTCGGCTATGGGAGGATGTCATAGGTCAGCGTCCGGGTGGATCGGCCTTGGGGGATCTCGAGGCGGAGCAACAACTCCGACGCCCGCGGGTCGGCGGCCGTCGGGCGGAGGACGAACGGCACCGGCGGGATGCCGAGCCGGACGTCGGGGGTCTTGAACACGACCTTCGACTCGGCCTCGACCTTCCCCACGAGGGCCCGGAACCACACGGTCCGGGGGGCGGGCGAGTCGAACGCCAGCCGGCGGACGAGGCGGGGCTTCGCGTCCCCGCCCTCCGCCGCCGACCGGTCCTCGACCTCGACGTCGCCGGTGCGGTACAGGAAGGTCGGGACCGAGGCGGCGTCGAGCTGGTAGCCCTTGAACTGGTAGCCGCCGTTCTTCGCGTACAGCGGGTCGGGGTTGACCGGCACGTCCTTGGTCGTCACGGGGCGGAGCGGCCAGGCGGCCCGCTCGTCGGCGAGGGCGTAGAAGGAGAGGTCCTGCGCGAGCTGGACGTGCCGGGCGGCGGGGTTAAATCCACCCGAGCCCTGCCCGCCCCGGTTGACCCGCACGAAGTCGCCGCGCCACAGGGCCGACAGCGTGCCCGTCTCGGCGTTGAAGGCGTAGTTCAGTTTCTCGCGGAAGCCGACCGCGATCCCGCGGTAGCCGGCCACGCTGCTGCGGCCGCGGTACGTCCGGGCAGCGTCGGCCACGGCCAGGAGCGTGTCGGCGGACCGGACCCCGGACGGGTCGGCGGCGGACGTGCCGAGCGACAGGTAGTACCAGATCGCCTCGATCTGGCGGTCGGTGTCGCCGTCCAAAATCTTCGTGTGTACCGCCTTCCCGCCGGGCCACGAGGTCGGCATGACGGTCCGCGGCCGGAAGGCGCTCGGGTCGCGGAGGAACTGGTAGAACCAGCCCGGCTGGAGGCGCTGGGTGCTCGTGAGCAGATCGACCCCGTCCCGGTTCGACGCCTTGCCGTTGAAACTGTGGCAGGCGATGCAGTTCAACCCCTGGTCCCCGATCAGGTCGCGGCCGGCGGCCCGCATCACGCGGTCCCGGTCCCGCTCCTGCTGGTCCCCGCCCTCGGCCCGGGGGAGGCGGAACTCGACACCCTTGACGGCGTCGAGCGCGGCGAACAGGTCCGGCAGGTGGCGCAGGTTCGGCTCCCCGAACTGGGGCATGCGGGTCGTCATGTAGGGCCGCACGCCATCGCCGTCGAACAGGACCTTCTGCATCGCCACCCGCTGGAGCTTGGCCCCGACGAGCGTCAGCGGGGGCGGGATGCGGCCCTCGTCGCCCAGTTCCTTCTCGCTCGCCCGGAAGAACTCGTCGAGTCCCTCGGTGACCCCGCCGTACTTGTCCCGCTTGTGGCAGCCGACGCAGTTGAACGCGACGAGCGTTGAGGCCAGCCGGTCCTTGTCGGACGTCCGTGCGGCCGGGGCGGCGAGCGCCGCGCGGATCGCCTTCGTTTGCGCCGCACTCAGGCCGAAGCGCGGCGCCTTGCCAGGCTGATCGGACAGACACCCGCGGGCCGCGTCCGCCCCGTCGAGCGGGCGGACCGGGGGGGCCGGCGGAACACCGCCGAGCGGGTGGCAGGCCGCGCAGTTCAGCCGCCGGAAGTGCTCCTTGCCGGCCGCGACCAGATCGGCCCGCGGCTCCAGTGCCGCGGTCTTCGCGGCCGCCGGGCCGAGTAGGTAGCCTGCGACCGCGTCGGCCTCGGTGGGCGTCAGTTTCATATCCGGCATCCGGCCCGACGGCCGGACGCGGGTTGGTTCGCGGAGGAACGCCCTTAGCGACGGGTGACTGTACTTCTCGGGCACGTGCCCCAGCCCGACGACCGCTTCGGCGGTGACCTCCTTACCGGCGTCGTCGCGGGGGGAATGACAGACGACGCATCCGACCGAGTGGAAGAGCGCCTTGCCGGCGGCCGGGTCGCGCTCGGCGGCCGGCGGGCGGGTGAATGTACCGGGCGACTGGGCGACGAGGAAGTGGGTGAGGGCCTCGGCGATTTTGTCCCGCTGCTCGGCCGGTTCGGCCGCGAACAGGTCGGGCATGCTCGTGCCGGGGTGCGCCGCCGCCGGCGCGGCCAGGAACCGCCGCAGGTAGTCCGGCGCCACCCGCGCGCCCACGTCCGTCAGGTCCGGGGCGGATCGATCGATCGCCGGCGGGCCGTCCTTCCGGCCGTGGCAGGCCGCGCACCGCAACTCGCTCATCAAGAGCCGCCCGACCTGTGGCTCGGTCAGCGGGTGCGTGTTGGAAAGGCCCGGGACGACGGGCGCGGCGGCCGCCGGGGGTGCGGCGAATGCGACGGCCGCCACCGCGAGCAGGGCAGACGCGAAAGGCTTCACGCGAGTTCCTCACACCGACCGGAATGCGGGGCGGGGCGGCGGGTCACACGATCCCGGGGATTGGGGCGCCGAGGTGGCCGAAGTACACCGGCCGGTTGCTCGACATGTACACCGGCCGGGAGCGGTCGATGCCGAGCTTCTCGTAGATCGTGCAGGCGTAGTCCTCGGGCGTGTACGCCGCGTCCACGACGTATCCCCCGTCGCGGTCGGTGCGGCCGATCACCTGCCCGCCGCGGACGCCGGCCCCGGCGAACACGATCGAGTACGCGTGCGTCCAGTGGTCGCGGCCCTGCGCCTTGTTGATCTTCGGGGTGCGGCCGAACTCCGACACGAAGCAGACCAGCGTCTCGGCCAGGAGGCCGCGCTGGTCGAGGTCGCGGACGAGCGCCGAGAACGCCCGGTCCACACTCCCCATCATCACCCAGTGGCCGATCCCGTACCGCCCCGCCCCGGCCCCGGTGGCGCCCGGGAGCTCACACGTGCCGGTGGCGTAGATGTGGTCGTGGTGGTCCCAGTTCAGGTTGCCGCCCCGCGGGGTGTCGGCGAGTTGCGGCCAGCGGGCGTCCACGGTGACGAACCGCACCCCGGCCTCGATCAGCTTCCGGCCCACGAGGTAGCACGCGCCGCGGTGGCCCGGGCCGTACGCGTCGCGCACCCGCTGCGGCTCCTTCTTGAGGTCGAAGGCGTCGGACACCTTTGGGCTGGTGAGCATGTCGAACGCCTGGTCGTAGAACCGGTCCATCCCCTGGACGTCGGTCAGCGACGCGCCGGAGCCGAGCGGCTGGCGGTCGAGCGCGTCCCGCAGCCCGTGCCGGCCGCCGAGCCGGTCGCCCTGGTTCTCGCGGACCGGGACGAGGCCGTCGAGCTTCCACGCCGGGTCGGCGAGGTTCCGGCCGCCGGTCTTGAACACCTTCGTGCCGGCCGGCAGGAACCCGGTCCGCGTCTCGGCCGCCTGCTCGTGGTTCCCGGGGACCATGATGTAAGGCGGGAGGAACTTGCACTCCGACCCGACGACGTGGGACACGACCGAGCCGATGTCCGGCATCGTGAGCGGGGACGCGGCGGGGTGGGCGCCGGACAGGGCGTACTGAGTGCCGTTCGGGTGGGCGTCGGCCCCGCCGCGGGCGTGGTGCATGCCCCGGACGACGGCGAGCTTGTCGGCAATGTCGGCGGTGTGCGGCAGGAGGTCCGTGAACCGGATACCGGGCACCCGGGTGGCGATCGGCCGGAACGGGCTGCGGTGGTCGACGAACGCCTCCGGCTTCGGGTCCCACGTGTCCGTGTGGGAGAGCCCGCCCTGCTCGTAGATCACGAGGACGTTCTTCGCAGCAGGTTTCGCGCCCGCGCCGGCCGCCGCCAGGCACTCCGGGAGCGAAAGCCCCAAAACGGACGCGGCGCCGAGTTTCAGCGCCGAGCGGCGTGAGACGCCGGCCCCGACGCGGCGGGCGAACCAGTCGGGCGGCGGCATCGGGACTCCGGGCAGGACCGCGGCGTGGGCCGGATGCGGGCGGGTGGCTGCTACTCTAGTACTACAGCGCGGATTCAGGTCACACAGGCGGCCCGGCGTCTCTTATGCGACTTGGTGGCCTGCGCGTTCCGTCGCTGAAGGTCGCCGATCACCTCTCTCGTGTGCCGGATCACGCCGGTGCCGCGCCGCCGGCGGATCAGCCCGGTGTAGTCCCGGCCCTCGTCGTGCGTCAGCCCGGACTCCTGCTTGGCCACCCGGAACGCGTGCTCGATGGATCAGCCACCATGCCTCCGAAGGTGGTGGTGGTGCGGCCCGATCGGTCGACGATCAGGCCGATCCGAGTCTATCACGCCGGCCGCGGCGTCGGCACCCGGAGTTCCGCGAGGGGGCCCTTGTTGGCCCACGTCCGCGTCAGTTGGTGCAACTGGCGGAGCCGGCGGAGTTTTCCCGCGTCCGCCCAGACCGGGGTCTGAAGCGCGAACCGGAAGCACCCTCCACGAATTGAACGTGGGCAAGCGGGAGAGGGGCGTGATTTCCCTGGCGTTCAGCGCGGACGGCGCCCGGATCGCCAGCGGCGGGAACCAGCCGACGGTAACGGCGTGGGTCGCCCGGACCGGGGCGGAACTCGTCGAGATCAAGGCCGGCCCGCACAAGAGCTGCGCCTTCTGCACCGACGGGACGCGGGTCGTCACCGAGGACCACGAATCGAAGCGGAAGGCGTGGGACGCTGGGACCGGTCAGGAAGTCACCGGCGAGCCGACGCCCGAAGTGGTCCGCTGCGGGCCGGCCAGCCCCGACGGTCGCTTCTTCATCCACCGCAACCGGGCCGTGCCGAGGTGCTCCCGCGGGTGTCCGGTCCGGAGGAAAGCGCCGTCGCCGCCGGCCCGGCCGCCGCGTTGGTCGAGCAAGTCCTGGAGGTACGGCCACGGATTCAATTGGCACGCGACGTGCGGATGGGTGTATACGGCCGCGAGGCCGGACACCCACCACGAAGTAGGAACTTCCCATGCTGTCGCTACTGAGCTGGCTCGTCGTCGGTCTGATCGTCGGCTTCGTCGCCCGCGCCCTCGTTCCCGGGCGGCAGAAGATCGGCGTGCCCCTGACCATCGGCCTCGGCGTCGCCGGCGCCATGCTCGGCGGGCTCCTCTCCGTCGCCCTCTGGCCGACGTGGGCCGACCAGCCCGACGTGAACCGCATGTGGCCGGGCTGGCTGATGTCGGTCGTCGGGGCGGTCATCGTCCTCGCCGGCTACCTCGCCGCGACCAATCAGCGGGACATCGTCCGCAGCTAACCCGCCGACCCGCCGGCGCGCTCCTCTCCACCTCACCCCGAGGCCGGGCGCCCCGGGGTGGGTTCGTTTTCCCCCACCCGATGCGAACCCCGATGCCCGAACACAACGCCGTGATGATGCAGGCCTTCCACTGGTACTCCCCGGACGACGGCACGGTCTGGGACCGGCTGGCGGCGCGGGCCGGGGAGTTCGCCGCCGCCGGGATCGACGCCGTGTGGCTGCCGCCGGCGTCGAAGGGGGCTAACGGGACCGCCGACGTCGGCTACGGCGTGTACGACCTGTACGACCTCGGCGAGTTCGACCAGAAGGGCACGGTCCGCACGAAGTACGGCACGAAGGCCCAGTACCTCGCCGCGGTGAAGTCGCTTCAGGCAGCCGGGGTCCGGGTGTACGCGGACGTCGTGCTCAACCACCGCCTCGGGGCCGACGCCTTCGAGACGGTCCGCGCCACGCCGTTCCCCGCGGACGACCGCCGCACCCCGAAGGGCGAGCCGCGCGAGGTCCGCGCCGCCACGTCGTTCACGTTCCCCGGCCGGGCCGGGGCGCACTCCGCGTTCACCTGGAACTGGACGCACTTCGACGGCAGCGACTACGACGACAACCACCCCGACGACCGCGGCACCGTGTACCTGTTCGACGGCAAGCAGTGGGACGACCGCGTGTCGCTGGAGTTCGGCAGCTTCGCGTTCCTGATGGGGGCCGACCTCGACTTCGAGTCGCCGGAGGTGAACGACGAGCTGACCCGGTGGGGCCGGTGGTTCCTGGACACCACCGGCGTGGACGGGTTTCGCTTCGACGCCGTGAAGCACATCTCGGCGCCGGTGTTCCCGGCGTGGCTGGGGCACATGCGGGCGCACGCCGGCAAGGACCTGTTCACGGTCGCCGAGTACTGGTCGGGGAACGTCGGCGAGCTGCACTGGTTCCTGGACGAGGCGGGGCCGCTGTTCACCGCGTTCGACGTGCCGCTGCACTACAACTTCCACGCGGCGAGCCGGGCCGGCGGGAACTACGACATGCGCCGGCTGTTCGACGGGTCGCTGGTGAAGGACCGGCCGCTCCAGGCGGTGACGTTCGTGACCAACCACGACTCGCAGCCGCTGCAGGCGCTGGAGTCGGTGGTCGAGCCGTGGTTCGTGCCGTTGGCCTACGCTTGCATCCTCCTGCGCCGCGACGGCTACCCGTGCCTGTTCCTGCCGGACCTCGACGGCGCCGAGTACGAGGACGTGGGCCGCGACGGGAACCGGCACCGGGTGGTGCTGCCGTCGCACCGGGTGCTGCTGGACGTGTTCCTGCGGGCGCGGAAGGGGTTCGGCCACGGCGAGCAGGTGGACTACTTCGACCACTGGAACCGCATCGGGTGGGTGCGGCTGGGGACGGCCGAGCACCCGAGGGCGATGGCGGTGCTGCTGAGCGACGGCCCGGCGGGGACGAAGTGGATGGGGACGAACCGGCCGGAAGGGACGACGTTCCGCGACCTCACGGGGCACGTCGCGGACGCGGTGGCGGTGAACGCCGACGGGTTCGGCGAGTTCCGGTGCGCGGGCGGGTCGGTGTCGGTGTGGGTGGAGGAGTGAGGCGGTCCTTTGCGGCCCGACCGCCGGGGGAAGGCCGCCGTTCCGGCTGCGGTGTCGATGCCTCTTACCGGGGCGCGAGGAAGGCGAATCGTCAGGCAGACTCTTGATCCAAGCCGCCGGCCGGGGCCGGCAACAAGGCTGCGGGAGTGCCGGAAGGTGGCGGTTTGGGACGTGACACGGTTGGAAGTGGCTGCGAACACCTCTCGGCCGGCTGGCCCGGACGAATCAAGAATGCAGTCGTCGCTGCTACTCCGCTTCCACCCGCCGCCAGAAACGGATCACCCCACCGACCGCGCCCCGACGAGGTCTTCTCGGTCGTCGGCGCTGCTGCGTCGGCCGGCGGGGGCGAGGCCGTTTCGGGGTACCGCGACACGCTGATGAACACGGGGCGTGCTCGCGACGCTCGCCGCTAATCCTCGTCGGGCCCGAGGTCGGACTCGATTTCGGTGCAGCTGATGACGTTGGCGTTGTCGTTGTAGTAGAGCAGCACCTCGGTGTTGTCCGCGTCCTTCCCCGAGTACACCCCGCCCTTGTCCAGTTTGAACGTCACCCGGGCGGCCCGGGTGAAGGCCGTACCGTGCTTCACCGACGGGCTCAGCTCCGCCTTCGGGTGCTTCCCCCACAGCTCCGCCACCGCTTCCGCGAACGTCATCGCCGGCCGCCTCCACAAAACGGGAAACGGAAGGGAATATACTCCGGGTAGGCGGCCGTCAAGTTCACGCCGCGACCGCCCTGGCGGCCCCGCGAGGCACCGGGTCGCCGGAACTGCCTCGGGCCAGCCGCTCCGCCTCCGCCTCGTTCGTGATGCCCCCGCGGATGAGGCGGTTGGCGCCGGGCGCGGCGGCCTCCATCGCGACCCACTCGGCCTGGTCGCAGACCGCGTTCGGCCCCTGCTCCATCCCCTTCACGGCCGCCTGGTACACCACCCACACCGTCGGTCGCGTCGTCCGCATGAAGCCCTCGTGTCGTGTGCCGTTCATTATCGGCCGAACCGCCTCCGGGGTTCGCTCAAGCTGGGCGGGTACGGGGCCGATGGCGCGGCGGTAATCCCGTACGGCCTGCCGTCGCCTACCCGGGGACCGGGCTGGTGACGCCCCGGCGGACGCCGGCCGCGGGGAGCCCGACGGCCCGCCAGAAGGCGGGGAGCCGTCGGGTGTCGCGGCGGCGGGTGGTGGTCGAGCACGGGATCGGGCACTGAGGCTCGCCCGAACGACCCGCCGCGCTACACCGTCCGGCCCTTCAGCAGCGGGCGGCCGAGGACGGGGTCGCGGGCGGTGAACGGGCCGTCGCCGCCGGGCGCCGAGAGGCAGCGGGCGAACATCTCGAACTTCGCATCCAGGTCGTCCGCGTGGTGGACGATCAGCACTTCCGGGATCGCCGGCAGCCGCGGCGAGCCCCACTCCGGCGTCTTCAGGTGCGAGTAGATCACGTGCCCCAGCAGCCGCAGTAGTTCCGGGTTCAGGTCCGGCACGCCCCGCGCCGCCTCCCTCACCAGCTCCACGCCGAGCAGCAGGTGGCCGAACAACTCGCCGTCGACGCCGGCCCGCGGCACGGGCGAAGTCGGGTCGAGTTCGGCGACGCGGCCGACGTCGTGGAGGAGGGCGCCGGCGAGCACCAGGTCGCGGTTGAGGGTCACGTCGGGGAACAGCTCGGCGTAGCGGCCGGCGAGCCAGAGCGCGTGCCGGGCCACGTTCCGCGTGTGGACGGCCCAGCCGCCGGCGAACGGGTAGTAGGTGCGGGCCGAACCGGGCAGCACCTTCAGCCGGTCGGCGTGCGCCGCGCGGATGTTCTGAACGAGCGTGCGGAGCGGCTCGTCGGCCAGGTCGGCGGCGAGGGCCGTCAGCTCGGCGAAGGGGCCGTCGGCGGGCGGCGGGTCGGCGAAGTCGGCCTCGGCGAACCCGTCGGCCCGGTCGCGGTCGGTGACGGCGCGGATCTGCTCGACCTCGACCTTCGGGCCGTACTTCTCGTCCTCGACGTACCGGCCGCGGACCTTGAAAAACATGCCCGGCTGCCAGTGCTCCTTGCACTCGTCGAAGTGCGGGCTGTCGGCCCACACGGTGACGCCGACACTGCGGCGCGGGTCGCGGAGGCGGACCACGTAGAACGGCTTGCCGTCGCGGGTGGCGCGCGGCGTCTTCTCGGCGAGCCGGGCGAAGAAGTCGGCGTGCTGGCCGGGCTCGAGCGCGGACAGTTTGGCGAGGGGCTTGGGCATGGGAGAAGCCTACCGCGCCGGCGCCGGCCGCGGAAGCGGGGAGCCGCCGGGCTTCCCGGCGTCGGGGCAACCGATACCTTGTCCACCGCCGGGTGAAGCCGCAGGCGCACGCCGCCGGCGGCCCCCGCGCGACCCCGCCGCCGGGCGGCGGACCACACCCCCCGGAAGCCTCCCCATGACGCGCCAGGTCGCTCCCCTCCTGCTGCTGCTCGCCGCGGCGCCCGCGCACGCCCAGCGGCTCACCGTCGTCGGCGGCCCGGCCGACGCCGCGCAGGTGGTCGTGTCCACGCCGCTGCCGGCGACCACGTCCGTCGCCCCGAACGCCGTCACCCTCCCCGACGGCACGCACGTCCCCGCGCAGGTCGTCCCGCCCGCCCTCGCCGACACGGGGAAGGGCTCGCGCCTCGTCTTCGTCCTGCCGCAGCTCAAGGCCGGCGCGGAGGTCACGGTGCTGCCGACGATGCTCAACTACGTGAAGGCGCCGCCGCAGTTCCAGTTCTCGCAGAAGGCCGGGCTTACGAACGTGGCCTTCAACGGCCGCTCGGTGCTGCAGTTCTTCGCCCCGCGGCACGACGAGAAGGACCACTACTACACGTTCAAGCCGTTCCACCACGTCTTCGACCCGGCGACCGGCACGGTGCTGCTCACCAACGGCTCGGCGAAGGACCCGAAGGACGGCACGTTCCCGCACCACCGCGGCCTGTTCTTCGCGTGGAACAAGATCAGCTACGGCGAGAAGAAAACGGCCGACGTGTGGCACGGCACCAACAAGGTGTTCGCCGAGGCCGGCGAGATGACGGAGATGACCGGCGGCGAGGTACTCGGCCGGCACCGCGCCGCGATCACCTGGAACGGCCCGGACGGCGCGGCCTTCGCCGCCGAGGAGCGCGAGCTGACCGCCTACGCCACGAAGGGCGGAACCCTCCTCGACTTCGCCAGCGTCGTCCGCACCGAGCTGCCGAGCGTGAAGCTCGACGGCGACCCGCAGCACGCCGGGTTCCATTTCCGGGCGAACATGGAGGTCGCGCTCAAGAACGCGAAGCAGACGTACTACCTGCGGCCGGACGGCAAGGGCGAACTCGGCGCGACGCGGAACTGGGACCCGAAGGGGAAGGACCCGAAGACGATCAACCTGCCGTGGGACGCGTGCAGCTTCGTGGTCGGCGGGAAGCGGTACACGGTGCTGCGGGTCGGCCACCCGGACAACCCCGGCGAGGCCCGCGGCAGCGAGCGCGACTACGGCCGGTTCGGCGACTACTTCGAGTACGAGATCACGCCACAGAAGCCGCTGCGGGTGCGCTACCGGGTGTGGGCCCAGGAGGGCGAGATGACGGTGGCGGAAGCGGCCGCGATCGCGGCGGCGTTCCGGTCGCCGCCGGCGGTAAAGTAATCCCGCCGCTTGCGGCGTAACGGCCGCGGCCGCTACGCCGCAAGCGGCGACCTGGTCGGCCGCCGGATCCGCGCCACGCCTGCGCCGGCGCCGGCGGTCGCCTCCTTCACCACGTACACCGGGCGGCCCTTCGCCTGGTCGTAGATCCGCGCCGCGTACTCGCCCAGCACGGCCGCCACGCCCAGCCCGCACGCCGCCAGCAGGTGCAAGGCCGTCAGCAGCACCAGCCCCACCCGCGCCACCGGCTCCGACAGCGGCACCAAGAGCGACACCGCGCACACGCACAGCAGCCAGCTCGTGCCCGTCAGGGCGACGCCGGCGCCCGCCGCCAGCCGAGCCGGGGCGGGCGAGAACGACAGCAGCCCGTCCATCGCGAACCGCACCATCCGCCGCAGCGTGTACTTCGAGACGCCGCCCTGCCGCGCCGCCGGCTCGAACGGCACCTCGGCCACGCGAAAGCCCAGCCACTGCACCATGCCGCGCACGTAGCGGTGCGCCTCGCGCAGCCGTCCGAGCTCGTCCACCGCCCGCCGCGACAGCAGCCGGAAGTCGGCCGCCGCCGGCCGCACCTCCACGCTGCTCATCCGGCCCAGGAGCTTGTAGAAGGCCCGCGACGACAGCCGCTTGAACCACCCCAGCCGGCGGTCGTCGCCGCGGATCGTGAGCACCACGTCGAACCCGGCGCGCCACTTCGCCACCAGCACCGGGATGAGCGCCGGCGGGTGTTGCAGGTCGGAGTCGAGCGAGACGACGGCGTCGCCGGTGGCGTGGTCGAGGCCGGCGGTGAGGGCCGCCTGATGACCGAAGTTGCGGCTGAGCGCCACGTAGCGGACGCGCGGGTCGGCGGCGGCCAGGTCGCGGATCACGTCAAGTGTGCGGTCGCGGGAGCCGTCGTCCACGTAGAGGAGTTCGAGGTCGTAGTCGGCGGCCAGCGGCTCGACGGCCGGCACGAGCGCGGCGTGGAACTTGGGGAGGACGTCCTCCTCCTCGTAGGCCGGGCAGACGACGCTCAGGCGCGGGCGGGCGGGCATGGAGAAGGCCTTCCGGTCGGTCGTATCGTCCGGCGGCTCACGCCGCCGGGCTCAGCATTGGGGGCGCCCAGGTCACTCGGCCGCGTCAGCGCGAACCCCGCGGCGCGGATCAGGTCCGGCAACTCCGGCCGGCGGAACAGTGCCAGCTCGTCCACCCGCCGCTGCACGAACGCGTCGTCGGCGACCGCGTCGCGGCCCACGAGCGTGAGGTCGTGGTAGCCCGGGTGGCACATCAGCTCGACCGCCCGCCCCGGGGTGTGCGCCAGCCAGCGGGCGTGGAACCGAGCGTCGGTCACGAACGGCGGGTCGGTGACGCCGGCGAGCCAGTCGCAGCCGGGGAAGCCGGCGCGGTCCAGGTCGCGCGCCTGCCGCCGGCCCAGGTGGTTCAGCACCACGCGCTTCACCCGCGCGCCCGGCACCCGGGCCAGCAGCCCCCACGGCTCGCGGACCCGCCGCACGAACGGCCGGTCCGCCCGCGCCGCCAGGAGGTCGAACAGCACCCGTGTCACCGGGCGAAACAGCGAGGCGTGCTGGTGCGAGTTCACCACCCGCGGCGTCGCCCCGACCATGTCCACGAAGCGGCGGTGCTGCGCCGCCAGTTCCGCCGCCACCTCGGCCGGGTTCATCCGCCCGAGCAGCGACCGCCGGATGAACGCCCCGAGCGGCCAAAACGTTCCGTCCGACCGTACGAGCGACGGCACCCGCGCGGCGGGCAGGATCGGTTGATCGAGCGTGAGGTTCGGGTGCCAGCCGAGGTCGAGCGGGCGGCCGGCGCGGTTCCACGCCGTCACCGCCGCCGGGGCGTGCGGCGAATTCACCAGTAGCGTCGTGCCGGTGACGAGCCCGCCCGCGGCGAGCTCGAGGATGCCCCGGTCGGTGTCCGGACCGATTCCGAAGTCGTCGGCGATGACCACGAGTTGGCGCGACGGCCCCATCGGCGTCCCTGCCGGTGTATCGTGTCTCCGGGGCGCGAATCATCGCGGGAAACGATTCGGGCGACCCGCAATATTCCGAAACCACAGTCGGAATGCAAGATCGACCGGGGGAGCGGGGCGGGCTAAGGGGATTAGCCGGCGGCGGCGAGCGGCGCGTCAGCCGTGACATGCACTTCAATGAGGGCGCGAATCTGCTTGTGACAGCACGTGCAGCCGTCGCCGGCGCCGGTGACGTTGCGGACTTCCTTCACCGTGCGCAGCCCCAGCGTCGTGACGACTTCGACGATCCGCCCCTCGGTGACCTTGAGGCAGCGGCAGACGATACGGTCCTCGCACCCGCCACAGGGGCCGGCGCACGGGTCGGGGCAGAGGCGGTCGTCCAGCTGCGGGAGCGGCATCGGCGGGTTCCAAACCCGGGCGTGGCGGGAACGCGAACCTTGTTGAGATTGCGTCTCACTAAACTTTACCCGCTTCGGGAAGGAGAGTCAACGGCGCCCGTGGGCGAATTTACGCCGCTTGCGGCGGTTTGTGTCGTGGCGTAACATCTCCCGGCCCGGGGCCGGCCGACCGGCCCGACCATCTGGAGGGATTCACATGATGCGGATGTCCGTGTTCGGGCTCGGGGTGGCGCTGGTGCTGGTGCTCGGCGGGACGGCCCGGACCCGTGCCCAGGACGAAGCGACGAAGATCGTCGGCGTGTGGGAAGTGACCAAGGCCGGCGACCTGCCGCTGGGGAGCACCATCGAGTTCGCCAAGGACGGCAAGTTCACCGTGAAGGTGAAGGGCGAGAAGGACGAGGTCGGCACCGGGACTTACACGGTGGCCAAGACCAAGTTGACGGTGAAGCTGAAGTTCGGCGACGCGTCGTTCGAGCAGTCGGCGGAAATCAAGAAGCTGACGCCGACGGAGCTCCACCTCCTGGGCGACGACAACAAGACCGAAGAGTTCAAGCGGAAGTAGGTCACTCCCGCAGGGTGCCGACCACGTCCGCGACGCGGTCGGCGCCGGCCTCCGCCAGCGCCGCCGGCAGCGCGTCGGCGACGCGGGCGCTGGCCGACGGGTCGTAGAAGTTCGCCGTGCCCACCTGCACCGCACTCGCCCCGGCTACCAGGAATTCCATTACGTCGTCCACGGTGGCGATGCCGCCGACCGCCACCACGGGCACCGCCCCCAGCTTGGCGATCCGCCACACCGCCCGCAGCGCCAGGGGCTTGATCGCCGGGCCGCTCAGGCCGCCGGTCACGTTCGCCAGGATCGGCTTCTTCCGCCGCCAGTCCACGGCCATACCCACGAACGTGTTCACCGCCGTGACGGCGTCGGCGCCGCCGTCCGCGGCTGCCTTGGCAATCACGGTGATGTCGGTGACGTTCGGCGTCAGCTTGGCCAGCAGCGGCAGGTCGGGGCAGGCGTCGCGGCAGCGGCGGACGATGCGCCGCGTCAGCCCGGCGTCCACGGCGAAGTCGGTGCCGCCGGACACGTTCGGGCACGACAGGTTGAGTTCGAGTGCCGCCAACCCCGGGCCGCGGGCGTGAACCTTCGCCGCCATCTCGACGAACTCGTCCTCGGTCTTGCCGGCGACGTTGCCGATCACGGCCGTGGGGAGGGTGCGGAGGTACGGCAGGTGGTGGTCGAGGAAGTGGTCGAGGCCGTCGTTGTCGAGGCCGATGGCGTTCAACATGCCGCTGGCGGTTTCGACCGTGCGCGGGGTGGCGTTCCCGGCGCGGGGCGCGGCGGTGACGGTCTTGGGGACGACGCCGCCGAGCTTGGCGAAGTCCACATAGGGGGCCATCTCGCGGGCGTACCCGAACGTGCCGGACGCGACCAGCACGGGGTTGCGCAGTTGCAACCGGTTGAGGGTGACGGTGAGGTCTGGCATCCTGGTGTTCTAGGAGCCCCGGAATGACCAAATCCCAATGACCCACCAACGACCAAGGAAAATCAGTGGTTCCGTCCTTGGTCGTTGGTGGGTCATTGGGAATTGGTCATTCCGCGCCGGCGGCAATATCTTCGCAGGGACCGCGAATCCCTCTCCGACCCCATCCCGACCCCCGGAGGCCGCCGTGGCGGTGATCGAGACGCGGGACTTGCGCAAGACCTACGGCCGCATCGAAGCCCTCAAGGGCGTGTCGCTGCGAGTCGAGCCCGGCCAGGTGTACGGCCTCCTCGGCCAGAACGGCGCCGGCAAAACCACCCTCATCAAAATCCTCCTCGGCATCGTCCAGAAGACGGACGGCGACGCCACCCTGCTCGACCACGCCGCCGGCGACGCCGCCACCCGCAGACGCGTCGGCTACCTGCCCGAAGACCACGCTTTTCCGGTGTACCACAGCGGCTACTCGCTCATGGACTTCTACGGCCAGCTGTACGGCGTCAGCGCCGACGACCGCCGCAAGAAGATCCCCGAGATGCTCGAGCAGGTCGGCATCGCCGGCCGCATGCACTCCAAGATTCGCACCTACTCGAAGGGCATGAAGCAGCGGCTCGGCATCGCCCAGGCCATGTTCCACGACCCGCAGGTCATCTTCCTCGACGAGCCGACCGACGGCGTGGACCCCGTCGGCCGCCGCGAGATCCGCGACCTGATGCAGCGGCTCAAGGAGGACGGCAAGACGATCTTCCTCAACTCCCACCTGCTCGGCGAGGTGGAGCTCATCTGCGACCGCGTCGCCATCCTGCAGCGCGGCGAACTCGTCCGGGAGGGCACCGTCGCCGACCTGACAAAGCAGGTCGGGCTGTTCGTGATCGGCGTCGCCGACGGGCAGCAGTTCCCGGCCGACGACGTGACCCGGCTCGGCTACAAGGTGACGCCGGCGGCCGGGCGGTACGAGGTGGAGCTGCCCGAGGGTAAGGGGATCGACCCGGTGCTGGCGCTGCTGGCCGAGAAGGGGCTGCGGCTGCGGCACCTCGTCGAGAAGAAGCAGAGCCTGGAAGACCTGTTCGTGTCGATCGTGGACGCGGCCGACCCCGGCACGGACGGCCGGCCGGGGAAGGGTGTTCGCTCGGTCGGCGGCCCCCGGCGGAGGAGCTGACCGTGCAATTCCTGGCGTTCCTGAAGGACAGCTACCGCGAGGCCCGCAACGGCTGGATGCTCCAGATCATGCTGGTGCTGTCCGGCCTGCTGGTGCTGCTGGTGGCGAGCGTCGGCTACCGGCCGATCACGATGGAGGACATGCTGAAGGAGCCGCTCAGTTGGATGCGGTGGGGGCTCAGCCACAACCCGCAGCGGTACGCCGAGCTCGGCAAGCCGGAACTCACCGTCGAGAACTTCACGAGCACGAACGCGGCCGAGCCGTGGCGGGCCGACTACACGTTCGAGTACGTGGTGAAGGTGGAGAAGACCGCCGACATCCGCAAGACCAAGGAGGCCGGCCTGCCGCTCGGCCGCGAGCGGGTCAAGCGGTTCTTCCGCGACATGCTCGCCGGCCAGTACGAGTCGGTCGAGGTGACAGGCGGCCTGCCGCAGCTGGAGCCGCCGGAGAAAAAGGACGGCGACAAGAAGAAGGCCGACGACGACGAGGACGACGACTTCCCCGCGCCGACCGGGAAGCTGGAGGGGCCGCCGCCGCCGCCGGAGACGCGGTACACGGTGACGGCTCGCGGCAGCAAGGTGGACGACCCGCTGGCGTGGCCGCACCAGGTGACGGCGCTGTTCCTGTTCGACATCCCGTCGATGCACGTGCCGCTGCGGACCGGCGTGTACGTGATCGAGAGCTGGCTCGTCAACAAGCTCGGGGCGTGGGTGGCGCTGGCCGTGGCGGTCATCGTCACCGCCGGGTTCATCCCGAACATGCTGGCGAAGGGGAGCCTGGACCTGATCGTGAGCAAGCCGATCGGCCGGGTCCGGCTGCTGGTGTACAAGTACCTCGGCGGGCTGATGTTCGTCGGCCTGCTGGGGACGTTCACGGTGGTGGGCGTGTGGGTGGCGGTGGGCCTGCGGTCGGGGCTGTGGGCGCCGAACTTCCTGGCCGTGCTGCCGATGCTGATGTTCTACTTCGCGGTGCTGTACGCCGTGTCCACGCTCGCCGCCGTGGTCACCCGCAGCACCATCGTGTCCATCCTGGTCACGGTCGTGGTGTGGGCGATGATCCTGGGCTTGGGGATCGTGCGGGACGGCATCATTGACCGCGAGGAGGAGGACGCGAAGCCGGTGCCGGCGGGCCGGCCGGGGCCGAACCCGGACCGGGCGCTGTACTTCGTCATCCCGAAGGCGTCGTTCTCGACGTTCAAGGCGATCCACGTGGTGACGCCGCGGACGTACCAGCTGGACGCCCGGCTGGCGCGGATCATCGCCGAGGGGGTGATGACGCCGAACCAGTTGAAGGCCGCCGGGTTTACCGGCGAGCCGCGGGCGTCGTGGGCCGAGATGATCGGCGTGTCGGTGGGGTTCATCGGGGTGATGCTGGGGCTGGCGTGCTGGCGCTTCGCGGGGCGCGACTACTGACAATGCGGAATGCGGATTTCGGAATGCGGAATGGAAGGCATCTTGCTTCATTCCGCATTCCGAAATCCGCATTCCGCATTTCCGCCGAGTCGTTCGCCGGTCAGCTCACCGAACCGCTTCTCGTCGATTCGCTCGAACCGCACCGCGTCGCCGACGCGGAGCGGGAAGAACCCGTCGGCCACGTCCACCACCGTCAGCGGCGTCCGCCCGATGAGGTTCCAGCCGCCCGGCCGCGGCAGCGGGTACAGCCCCGTCTGACGGCCCGTCAGGCCGACGCTCCCCGCCTCCACCCGCAGCCGCGGCGTCGCCAGCCGCGGCACCCCGCACAGCTCCGGCGGCAGGTAGCCGAGGTACGGGAAGCCCGGCACGAAGCCGACGGCGTACACCGTGTACGCGCCGCCGACGTGCAAGCGGATCACGTCGTCGGCGGCGAGGCTGGTGTGCTCGCAGACGCGCGGCAGGTCCGGCGCCATCTCGTAGCAGACGGGGAGGGTGTGCGTGCGGGGTGCGGACTGCGGGGTGCGGGGCGCGGGCACGTCCACTGCGGTGAGCCAGTCCGTGACCGCGGGCGTGCCGACGCGATCGGCATCGAAGAAGACGCCGACGGTGGCGTAGGCCGGCACCACGTCGTGCAGCCAGTCCGGGGCCGCGGCGCGGACGGCGGCGGCGAACCGCACCGCGGCGGCTTCGTCGGGCAGCGTGGCGAGCACGGCCTCGTCGCCGAGCGGAACCAGGGTCATGCGGCGGCCCCGCGAGGAATCCGTAGTTTATCGCGCCCCGCGGCGTAGAATGGCAGTTCGATTGTCGCCGCACCCCCGACCCCCGTACCGCATGTCCGTCAAGAGCCTGCCGCTGTCCGCCCCCGTTCTCACGGCTCCCGGCTCGGGGAAGGGCAGCTTCGCGTTCGTGTCGCTCGGCTGCCCCAAGAACACCGTCGATTCCGAACGGATGCTCGGCAAGCTCGCCACCGAGGGCTACGCCCTCCGCCCCGACGCCAGCGGCGCCGACGTCGTGGTCGTGAACACGTGCGGCTTCATCGAGTCGGCCCGGCAGGAGTCGCTCGGCGTCATCCGCGAGATGCTGGCGCTGAAAGAAGCGGGCAAACTCGGCGCCGTCGTCGTCGCGGGCTGCATGGCCGAGCGGCAGCGCGACGTGCTGCTCGAACAGGTGCCGGGCGTCGACCAGATTCTCGGCGTGTTCGGCCGCGAGGAGATCGCCACCGTCGTGGACGCGGTGCAGCTGCGCCGCCGGGGCGGCGACGCCGACTTGTCTGCGCTCGACCTGTTCCCGCCGGCGCCGGTGCGGGCGCTCGAGGACACGGCCCGGCTGCGGATCACGCCGCGGCACTTCGCGTACCTGAAGATCAGCGAGGGCTGCGACCGCCTCTGCACCTACTGCGCCATCCCGAAGATGCGCGGCAAGCACGCCACGAAGCCGATCGAGGAGGTGCTGAAGGAAGCCCGAGAGCTGGCGGCCGACGGCGTGCGGGAACTCATCGTCGTGGCCCAGGACACGACCTACTACGGCATGGACCTGTACGGCCGCAGCCGCCTCGCCGACCTGATCCGCGAGCTCGGCAAGGTGGACGGCATCGAGTGGGTCCGCGTGCTGTACGCCTACCCCGAGCACTTCACCGACGAGGTCGTGGACGCGCTGGCGACCACGGACAAGGTCATCCCGTACCTCGACATGCCGCTGCAACACATCAACGACCGCGTGCTGCGGCGCATGGTGCGGCGCGTGGACCGCGCCGCCACGGAAACCTTGCTCCAGCGGCTGCGGAAGAACCTGCCGGACCTGGCGCTGCGGACGACGTTCATCGTCGGCTTCCCGGGCGAGACGGACGCCGAGTACGAGGAGCTGCGCCGCTTCGTGGCCGACTTCGGGTTCGAGCGGCTCGGCGTGTTCCCGTACTCGCCGGAGCCGGACACGCCCGCGGCCAAGCTCGACGGCCACCTGCCGGACGACGTGAAGGCGGCGCGCGTGGCGGGTGTGATGGAGGCGCAGCAGGCGGTGGCGTTTCGCTGGGCCGAGGCGCAGGTCGGGCGCGACCACCCGGTGGTGATCGACGGCCCGGACCCGGAGTTCGCCAGCCACTTCCGCGGCCGCACCTACGCCGACTCGCCGGACATCGACTGCGCCGTGCGGGTGAAGGGGAAGGGGCTGCGGGCCGGCGACTTCGTGCGCGTGAAGGTGACGGCGGCCGACGGGTACGACCTGGCGGGGCGTGCGGTCGGGAAGCCGTGGTGAAAGGGTTCCTCCGCTTGCGGCTTAGCGCTGATCAGCGCTAAGCCCTAAGCCGCAAGCAGCAAGACTCAGTGCGAAAACCCCCTACCGCCCCTTCAGCGCCTCGATCGCCTTCGCCAGCACCCGGTCCTCGAACGGCTTGCCCTCGTCCACCAGCGCCCGGCCGTCGGCGCCCTTCGGCATCGGCGCCGCCGGCGGGTTCGGGCCGACGAGGTCCGGCCGGCCGGCCACGAAGTCCAGCCGCCGCATCTCGACGGCGTAGCGCAGCCGCTCGTCCTCCGTCGTCGGCACCTCCATCCCCGGGCTCGGCCGCACGCCCCAGTCGTCCGCCTCCTTCGCGTCCGGGTAGCGGTGGATGTTCTTGCCGCTCGGCCGCCAGTACGTCTCGGTCGTCAGCTTCACTGCCGCCGGCGGGTCGTTGTGCGGCAGCCGCAGCAGCTTCTGCACACTCCCCTTGCCGTAGGTCCGCTCGCCCACCACCACGGCCCGGCCGTGGTCCTGTAACGCCGCCGCGACGATCTCGCTGGCGCTGGCGCTGTTGCGGTTCACCAGTACGGCGATCGGCCGCGGGTTGTCCGGCGTCGGCTGGAACAGCGTGCCTTCCTTCTTGCCGCCGAACACGCGCTCGCTGCCGCGGCGGTCCTTGGTGGACACGATCCGCACGTCCGGCAGGAAGGCGTCGGCCACGTCGATGGCCTGGTTCAACAGGCCGCCCGGGTTGTCGCGCAGGTCGAGGATGAGGCCGCGGGCGCCGGCGGCCTCGATCTCGGTCACGGCCGCCCGCAATTCCTTGGTCGTCAGCTCGCTGAAGGTGGCGATGCGGACCAGGGCGATCTTCGCCTGCGGGTCGATGAACCATTCCCACTTCAGTGGGTCGGTCTTGCTCCGCGCCGCGCCCGTCACCGGGTGCATCTCGATGCGGCCGCGCGTCAGCGCCACCGGGAACTCGCCCTTGCCGTCGCGCCGCAGTGTCAGGGTGACGGTCGAGTTGAGCGGCCCGGTGATCCGCTTCTTGGCCTGCTCGATCGACCAGCCCTCGGTGCTCTCGTTCTCGACCTTCATGATGACGTCGCCGGCCACGACGCCGGCGTTGTACGCCGGCGTGCCGGGCATCGGGTGATCGACCTTCAGCAGTTTGGTCTTCGTGTCGATGCCGAGGCTGATGCCGACCCCGCCGAAGCTCCCTTCGGTGGTGGACTCGAACTCGGCGAGCCGGGCGGCGTTGAAGTACTCGGAGTGCGGGTCGAGCTGGTGGAGGCCGCCGTCGATCATGTCCTCGACGAGCTTCTGGCGGTCGGCGTCGGACAGTTCGCGGACGTAGCTGGCGTCCACCTCGGCGAGCACGTCGACGACCTGGCGGACGAGCTTGTAGTCCTTGTCGGGCGCCGGGGCGCTGTACCCGATGGCCAGGCCGATGGCCACGAACGCGGGCACGGCCAGGAGCCAGACGAGATTCCGCAACGACATGGTTTCGCGCCCGAGGGGGGTACTGGTCTCGGTGAAGGGGTGAGGGGGTGAAGGGTGAAGGGGTGAGGAACACGCCCCTGGATGTCACCCCTTCACCCCTTCACCCCTTCACTCCTTCATGCGACGCCGGTGAGCTGAACGTATCGATTATAGCCGTGCGCCCGGTCGGAAGGGAACGGGCGCGCCGCCCCGGGCACTTGAGGGCGTTTTCGCTCAAGCCCGATTTGTCCGCCCGTCCGGAGCCGTTTATCCTCGTTGTACAGGGGCCGCAGATTCCCCAGCTTTCCCCGCCCGGGGTGGACGCGATGTACAGCCTGGTTCTGATGACCGCGATGGCCGGCGGCGGCGACGCCCCGCAGTTCAACGGCTACTTCCGCGACCTGTTCAGCGGCGGCAGCTGCAACGGCTGCTGCGGCGGCGGGGCCGCCCGCTACAGCTGCTACGGCGGCGGGTGCTGCGGCGGCAGCGACTGCTGCGGCGGCGGGCACGCCTTCTTCGGCGTCCGCGACCGCGTCCGCAGCTGGTGGAACGCCAACGGGTGCTGCGGCGGGACGACCGCCCTGTCCGGGTGCAACGGCTGCTGCGGCGGGACGACCGCCCTGGCCGGGTGCACCGGGTGCTGTGGCGGCACCGCGGCGTACAGCTGCTTCGGCGGGCCGGCCGTGTCGTACACGCCGGTCCTCAACGGCGGCCTGTCGTGCTACGGCGGCCCGGTCCCGTCGGCGCCGCCGCCGGTGTTCGGCCCGCCGCAGCCGTACGCCGCGCCGCCGGCGACCATCCCCTACGCCGACCCGCAGACCGCCCCGGCCCCTGACCGCACCGGCTTCCGCCCGGCGGTCGCGTTCGGCCCGCCGACGGCGACGGTGTCCAACGGCAGTCGCGCCGCCATCGTGGTCCGCCTCCCGGCCGACGCCCGGCTCTACGCCGACGGCGTGCCGCTGCGGCTGACCGGGTCCGAGCGTCGGTTCACGACGCCGGAACTGCCCGGCGGCATGGAGTTCACCTACCGCATGACCGCGGAGTACGACCGCAACGGCGAGGTGGTTTCGGTCACGAAGCGGGTGCCGGTGCGGTCCGGGGCAACGGAGACGGTCGAGTTCTCCGACCTGACCGCCGCCCGCCCGACGACCGGCGCCCCCGCCCCGCCGGCGGCCAACCCGGCGGTGGCCGCTCCGGCCGTGGCGGTGTCGAACCCCGGTCCGACCGCCCCGGTTGCCCCGACCGCTCCGATCGCTCCGACCGGTGGTGACGCGCGGGCCACGATCACGGTCAAGCTGCCGCCGGGCGCCGCCCTGTACGTGGACAACAACCGTAACCCCTCGACGGAATCGACCCGGCGGTTCACGACCCCGCCGCTCCCGGCGGGCCGGGAGTTCGCCTACCTGTTGCGGGTGGAGGTGACGCGGAACGGCCAGCCGGAGCAACTGTCGCAGAAGGTGGCGTTCCGGGCCGGCGAGCACACCGAAGTGGACTTCAGCTCGCTGGGGCGGTGAAGACAGGCTAACGGTGATCCGGGGGCTCACGCCCCCGGCTCGCATGTCGGGTCGCCTCACTTCCGCTCGAACACCTCGGGCAAGTCCTTCAGCGTGTTGAGCCCGAACGCCTGAAGAAACTTCTTGGTGGTGCCGTACAGTTGGGGCCGGCCGAGCGAGTCGTGCCGGCCGGACACGCGCACCAGCCCCTTCTCCATCAGCTGCCGCACCACCTCGCCGCACGACACGCCGCGCACCTGCTCCACCTCCGCCCGCATCACCGGCTGCCGGTACGCGATCACCGCCAGCGTTTCCAACGCCGCCGGCGTCAGCCGCAGGTCGTGGCCGGTGCGCCGCAGACGCGCCAGCCACGGGGCCACCGCCGGGCGGGACAGGAACTGGTAGCCGCCGGCGAGCTCCGCGACCTCGAACGCGCTGCCGTCGGCGTCGAGGAAGCCTTTGAGCTTCTCGGCGAGGGCACGCGCCTCCGCCGTGTCGGTGAGGCCGGCGGCCTCGGCGAGGCGGCGCGGGCTGAGCGGCTCGTCGGCCACCAGCAGCACCGCCTCGACGCGGGCCAGCTTCGCGTCGCGGGCCAGCGGGTCGTCGGGCGGTGCCTCCGTCGGTGTGGTGCGGAAGCGGAGGCAGGCGGGGCGCACGGCGTTGCCGGGCCGGGCCGAAAACGGCCGGCGGGCGGCGGAGGCGAGGGACGGTGCGGACGGACTCATGGCGGCGCCGTGAGGCGTTCGGTACACTTCCGACATCCGGGCGGTAGACTACCCGCCCCGCTGCCGTTGTGGAAGGCAGGTCGCCGTGCCCCCGTTCTGGTCCGACTACCTCCCGCACCCGTGGAACCTCGTCGCCTTCGGCGTCACGGCCGCGGCCGCGGTGTTCGCGTTCATCAGCGGGTCGGCGTTCCTCGCCATCTGGGCCGAGCGCAAGGTCAGCGCCCGGATGCAGGACCGCCTCGGCCCCACCCGGGTCGGCCCGTTCGGCCTGCTGCAATCCCTCGCCGACGGCATCAAGCTCATCTCGAAGGAGGATCACGCCCCCGAGGGCGCCGACCGGTTCCTGTTCCGGCTCGCCCCATACCTGGCGTTTTGCGCCGCGTTCTGCGGGTACATCGCGCTGCCGTTCGGGGCCGGGCTCGTGGCGCAGGAGCTGAGCGTGGGCGCGTTTTTCATGCTGGCGGTGCTCAGCAGCGAGGTGTTCGGCGTGGTGCTGGCCGGGTACGCCTCCGCGAACAAGTGGTCGCTGTTCGGCGGCGTCCGCGAGGCGGCGCAGGTGGTGAGCTACGAGGTGCCGCGGG
Organism: Gemmataceae bacterium; assembly: GCA_046350095.1. Classification (GTDB taxonomy): domain Bacteria; phylum Planctomycetota; class Planctomycetia; order Gemmatales; family Gemmataceae; genus Urbifossiella. Next base: position 633,013 of record JAXMBA010000002.1, on the reverse strand, counting down.
CGCTGTGCGTGGTCGTGCCGGTGTGCGTGCTCGGCACCCTGAACCTGACCGCGATGGGCAACCAGCAGGTCGGCGGGTTCTGGAACTGGACGGCGTTCCACGACCCGTTCACGTTCCTGGCGCTGGTGGTGTTCTTCATCACGGCGACGGCCAGCTGCAAGCGGGCGCCGTTCGACCTGGCGGAGGCCGAGAGCGAGCTGGTGGCGGGCTTCCTGACGGAGTACAGCGGGTTCCGCTGGTCGATCTTCTTCCTGGCGGAATACGGCAGCATGTTCGCCGTGAGCGGCCTGGCGGCGCTCCTGTTCCTGGGCGGGTGGCACACCGGCTTCCTCCCGTTCGAGCCGACGGCCGAGTGGGGCTTCTGGTGGGGGAACCTGCTAAACCTGTCCGCGTTCGCGGCGAAGTGCTGGGCCGGCGTGCTGGTGATGATGTGGCTGCGCTGGTCGCTGCCGCGGCTGCGGATCGACCAGGTGATGACGACGTGCCTACAGTACTTCCTGCCGATGGCGTGCGCCCTGTTGATCGGCGTGTGCCTGTGGCAACTCCTCGCCCCGCCCGGGCTGACGGCCGCGACGCGGTACGTGCTGAGCTTCGGAACGCTGGGCGCGCTGCTGCTGCTGGCGGCGAGCGTGCTGAAGCCGCCGGCGATGAGCGGCCCCGCGGGCCAGCTGCCGGGCGCGTGGGCCGGCCGGGCGACGCCGCTGACCGCGGGGCGGAAGTAGCTCGATGCGCCGCGCCCTGAAGCCCTACCTGCTCCTCGCGCTGCTCTGGGCGCTGTACTTCCACCCGCTGCTCCTCCACCCCACGCAGACGCTGTTCGCCCCGTACTCCGACCTCCTCGCCGAGCACCTGCCCGCGCGGGTGTTCCTCGTCCGCGAGTGGCGCACGACCGGCGAATTGCCGCTGTGGAACCCGTACCACTTCTGCGGCTCGCCGTTCGTTCACGACATCCAGGTCGGCGCGTTCTACCCGCCGTACGCCGTCACGCTGCTGTTCCCCGAGTCGGCCGCCGGCGCCGTCATGAGCTGGGTGGTCGCGCTGCACGTCCTCGCGGCGGGCGGCTTCACGTTCGTGTATGCGCGGAGCAACGGTCTGGGTGATGCCGGCAGCCTGGTCGCGGCGGTGGGGTGGATGTTTGCCGGGAAGTGGATGACGCACCTGCTGCTGGCCGGGCACACGATCACGATCGGCCTGGCGTGGCTGCCGCTGGTGCTGCTCGGCCTCGAACGCGGCACCCGGTCCGGCGGCGTCGGACCGGTGCTGGGTGCGGGCGCGGCGCTGGCGCTGATGACCCTCGGCACGCACCCGCAGTGGACGTTCTACGCCGGCGTGTTCGCCGCCTTCTGGACGTTCCCGCTGGACCGCGTTGCGTGGCGCCGCTGGCTCCTCACCGGCGTCGGGGCCGTCGCACTGGCGCTGGGGTTGACGGCGGTACAACTGCTGCCGACGCTCGAAGCCGCGGGGCTGTCGGCGCGGCAGGGGGGCCTCACCTCGACGGAGGCGCTGACGGTCGGGATGCGAACCCTGACCGCGCTGGCCGGGCCGGGTGCGGTGAACGACCCGCCGGAGTCGTGGGAAGGGCGGGGGCAGGTGAGTTTGCTACTGCTTGCGGCGGCGCTGACGGCCCCGGCCCTCGGCGGCCCGCAGACACGCTACCGGGCGTGGGTGCTCGCCGGCCTCGCCGTCTTCTCTCTCGGCGGGGCGGCGCTGGTGGACTGGCTCCCCGGGTTCAACCGCTTCCGCGTGCCGACCCGGATGCTGTTAATCTCCGCTTTCCCGGTCGCCGTCCTCGCCGGCACCGCGACCGCTGCCCTGGAGCGGTCTGGGTGGGCGCCCGCCGACAGCCACGTCCTGAAGCGGCGGTTGGCGCTGGTGGTGACGGCGGTGGGGCTGCCGTCGCTCGTCTGGGACGTGCTCGGGTGGCTGTCACACCCGCGACCGGTGTTTCGCCCCGAGTTCCTCGTGTACTGGTTGTCGGTCGGCGGCTGCCTGGGCGTACTCTTGCTCCGCTGGCGGCCCGGCGCCCTGGGTCGCCCCCGGATGTGGCTCGTGGCGATTGTCGGCGAACTGGTTCTGCTGAGCGGCTACCCGCTTACCTTCCCTCAGGCCACGATCTACCCGCGGACGGTCACGCTGGACTACCCGGCGACGCGGCTCGAACCCGGGGCGGGGCGGGTGATGGACTGGGACAGCGGCACCACCGCCGCCGACCGGGTTGCGGTGTACGGCGGCGGGTCGCCGCTGCCGCTCGTGCGCGGCGTCGAGACGGCGCGCGGGTACAACCCGCTAGACGTGCGCCACTACCGCGAGTTCATCGGGTTCGTGGTCGGCGACCCGTCGCCGGTTGTCGGCATGAGCCCGGTCGCGCAGCCGGTGCTGCCGAACTTCGAGGTCGGCCAGCAGCAGTTGTTCGACCTGTTGAACGTCCGCTACCTGGCGGCCCCGGAGGGGCACGAGCCCGGCCCCGGGTGGCGGAGGGTTGGCTCCGACGCGGCCCCGCCGCCGGTGCCGGCACTGCCGCCGGACATCCCGGACCCACCGCCGCACGTCCTGTACGAACGGCCGTCGGCTTTCCCCAGGGCATGGGTCGTACCTGAAGCGCGGCCGATGCCGCCCGGCGGCGAGTACGACGCGGTCCTGGCCACCGACTTCCGCCGCGCCGTGCTCCTGGCGACCGACCGACCGCTGCCGCCGCTCGCGGCCACAACGCCGACCGCACGCATCACCGAGTACCGGCCCAACTGCGTGCGCATGGAACTCACCGGCGACGGCGGCGGGTTCCTCGTGCTCGCCGACGTGTGGTACCCCGGCTGGGTGTGCCGCGTGGACGGGGCCGAGGTGCCGGTCGAGCGAGCGAACCACGCCTTCCGCGCCGTGCAGTTGCCGGCGGGGGCGAAGGAAGCCGTCTTCACCTTCGAGCCGCGGTCGTACCGGCTCGGCTGGTGGGTGAGCGTGGCCACGCTGGCGCTGGTCGGGGCGGCGGGTGTGCTGCGGCTGACCGTGCGGCGCTGCCGCCGTGTGGGAGACCCCGCGCGTACCGAGTCGGTGTCCGGGCCGAGCGTATGACACGGACCCCGCAGCGGCCCGGTGCGCGACCGCGGTCGATTCGCCGGATGACTACACTTCCACCATGCCTACACGCCGCGCCTTCCTCGCCGCCGCTGCCGCGTCCCTCGCCGGCCCCGCCCGCGCGCAACCGGACCTCGTGCCGCTCGACCGGCTGATGACCACGTTCCTCGCCGACCACGCCGTGCCCGGCGGCGCGCTCGCCGTCGCCCGCCGCGGCCGGCTCGTCTACTCGCGCGGGTTCGGCCTCGCCGACCTGGAGCGTAAGACGCCCGTCGCCCCGCGCAGCCTGTTCCGCATCGCCAGCATCTCGAAGCCGCTCACCGCCGTCGCCGTGCTGCAACTCGTGGACGCCGGCAAGGTGCGGCTCGACGACCCGGTGCTGCGATACGTCACGCTCCGCCCACACCTCGCGGCCGGCGCCGAACTCGACGCCCGGTTGAAGGACGTGACCGTCCGCCACTGCCTGAACCACACCGGCGGCTGGGACCGCGACCGCTCCGGCGACCCCATCGGCATCCCCACCCGAATCGCCGCGGTGCTCGGCGGCACGCCGCCGGTATCGGCGACGGACGTGACCCGCTACACACTCGGCCTCCGCCTCGATTTCGCCCCCGGCGAGCGGTTCGCGTACTCGAACGTCGGCTACCTGCTGCTCGGCCGCGTCATCGAGGCCGCCAGCGGGCTCTCCTACGAGCGTTACGTCAAGGAGCGCGTGCTGGCGCCGGTCGGCGTGACGACGGCGCGCCTGGGTCGCGCCCTGCCGGAGAACCGGCCGGCGGACGAGGTCCGCTACTACGACGCGAAGCGGAACACCGGCGTGTGCCTGTACCCGCCGCGGGCCGGCGAGCGCGTGCCGTTCCCCGACGGCGCCGGCAACCTCGAAGGCTACGAGGCCCACGGCGGCTGGGTGGCGTCGGCCGTCGATCTGGTTCGGTTCGCGTCGGCGTTCGGCGACCCGGCGCGGTCGCCGCTACTGTCGGCGGCGACCGCACGGGCAATGTGGGAGCGGCCGGCGGGGCTCGCCGGCCACGACGCGGAGGGGAAGCCGAAGCCGGCGTTCTACGGCCTCGGCTGGGACGTGCGGCCGGTGGACGGCGGCGTCAACGCCTGGCACTCGGGACTCATCAGCGGCACCTCGACGCTGCTCGTGCGGCGCGCCGACGGGTTCAGCTGGGCGGTGCTGTTCAACACCGACCGCAGTTCGAACGGCCGCGTGCTGTCGGGGCTGATCGACCCGCTGGTTCACCGCGCCGTCGCCGCGGTGACGGCGTGGCCGGCGGGTGAATCGCTCGCGCGGTAGCGTGGGTCAGCGGTGGTGGTGGCCGTCGTGGTAGTGGCCGCCGCCCCAGCCCGGGGTGAAGCCGCCGTACCGGTAGCCCGACGAGTAGCCGCCGTAGCCGAAGCCCGGCGAGTAGAAGCGCGGCGAGCCGAAGTTCAGGTTGAACGACAGGCCCGGCGAGTAGCTCTGGTAGCCGTAGGCCGGGTAGCTGGGGTACGCGGGCACGACGTGGTAGTGGTTGCGGTGCGGGACGAGCACGGCCGGCTGGGCCGACGCGGACCCGGCCCCGATGCCAACAGCCGCGACGGCCGCGGCGAGGATGCTGAGCTTCATGGTGAGTCTCCTGCGGGGGGAATCCCCGCACGAGAAACGCTCAAGTCGAGCGGGCTTGCGCGCCGACGGCCTCAGGGCTCACCCGCCCGCGGCGCCGCCAGCGGACGAAGCAACTCCGGGTCCAGCAGGAACAACTGCCGCCGACCCGGCACGTCGGCCGCGTCCACCCACACCTTGTCGCGGCTGCGGAACGCCTCCGCCACCGCCCGCGCCGCCAGCCGCGAGTCGATCGCCGCGCGCCGGTCGGTCAGCAGCCGAAGCCGCCGCGTCGCCAGGTCAGCGTCCACCGCCGCTGCCGCCTCGCCAGCCGCCACCCGCTTCGCCCGCTCCGCCGCGAGCGCCGCTTCCTCCTCGGCCGACACCGCGGCCCGCGCCTTCACCCACGCCGCGAATGCCGTCGCCAGCGCTTCCGCGTCCTTCACCTGCCGGTTCGCTTCCGTCCGCGCCCGGCTCACCGTCCGCTCCGCCTCCTCCGTCGCCCGCCGCACCGTCCGCAGCGCGTCCGCCTCGGCGTCGTTGAGCACGCGGTCGCGCTCCTGGATCGCCTTCGCGACCGAGTGGTACGACTCCACGACCTCGCGCGGCGGGTGCAGGTCGTGCAGCGTGAAGCCGTCCAGGGCGATGCCGTGACCGGTGGGCGCGGCCGCGTCGAGGCGGCGCTGCAGCCGCGCCGTCACCTCCGCTTCGAGGCCGGCGCGGCCGACGGTGAGCAACTCGCCGAACCGGCCGCCGGCCACGAGTTCGCGCACGACCGACTCGGCCGCGGAGCGCACCAGCGCGTCGGGGTCGGCGGGGCCGAACAGGAACCGCCGCGCGTCCGCGACGTGGTAGCGCACCGTGCCTTGTGCCACCACCAGGTCGCCGTCGCCGGTAATCATCACCTCCTCGTCGGTGACGGGGCGGGCGCCGTCGCCGTGGCTGCTGGCCCACGTCAGCTCGCCGCCGGGGCGACGCAGGCGGTCTGGTTGCGGCGCGGCCGCCCGCACCTCGGCGACCACCTCGCGGAAGCCGACCGCCACCGTGCGCACTTCCGCGGTGCGGACGCGCGTCACCGTCTCGACCGGCCAGGGCCAGCGGACGTGGAGCCCCGGCGGCAGGTCGGCGGCGACGGCGCCGAATCGCTGCACCACGCCCACCTCGCCGGGCTCGATCTGCGTGAAGCTGGTCAGCCCCCAGCCGACCAGCAGCGCCGCCGCGGCCGCGCCGCCGACCCACTTCCACCGGTGACCGATCTCGTGCAGCAGGTCGTCCACGTGAACCGTGTTCACCCATCGGTCGAAGCCGCGGGCCGCGGTGCGGAGGCGAGACAGGCCGGGGCTGTCGGCGGTGCGGTCGAACGCGAGCAGGCGCATCGAGTTCAGCAGCACCAGGAGCGAGCCGAGCTGGTGGTACAGGACGCCGATCAGTGGCGCCTTCTCGTACCACCCCGGCCCGGTCGCCAGCAGGGGCCACAACCAGCCGGTAAGAACGATCCCCACGAGGTTGACGCCGAACCCGAAACCCAGAATGTTCTGGCGGATGATCTTGACCGTCTCGCGAGACAGCCGCACGAGCAGCGGCAGCGGCCGGAGCGGCTCGCCCATCAGCACGATGTCGCCGGCCTCGGCGGCCACGTCGGTGCCGCCGACGGCGATGCCGACCGTGGCCCGGGCCAGCGCGGGGGCGTCGTTCACGCCGTCGCCGACGAAGCAGGTGAGCGCCAGGGCAGCGACGTGTTCGGCCTTTTGTCCCGGCAACAGCTCGGCGTGAACCTCCGTCACCGCCACCCGCTCGGCCACGGCCCGCGCCGCGGCGGTGCGGTCGCCGGTCAGTAGCGCCACGGGCGCGATGCCGAGCGCCCGCAGCTCGGCGATCACCTCCGCCGCCTCGGGGCGCACCCGGTCCCGAGCCCCGACCGCGCCGACGATCACGCCGTCCTTCGACACCAGAAGGGAACTCTGGCCCGACTCGTCGAGGTGGCTCAGGGCCGCGTCCGCGTCGTCGGGGATGGCGACGCCCTGCTCGGCCAGCAACCGCCGCGTGCCGACCACGATCGACGCACCGCCGGCCGTCGCGCGCACGCCGCCGCCGGGGAACGCCTCGAAGGTCTCGACCGCCGGCGGCGTCAAGCCGCGCGCGGCGGCTGCGGTCAGTACCGCGCGCGCCAGCGGGTGCTCGCTCCGTGCCTCGGCCGCGGCCGCCAGCGCCAGCACGTCATCGGGCGTGGCACCGTTGAGTGGCAGGACGTCGCCGAGTTCGAGCTTCCCTTCCGTGAGCGTGCCGGTCTTGTCGAACGCGAAGGTGGTCACGCCGGCGAGCCGCTCCAGCGCGGAACCGCCCTTGATGAACACGCCCGTCCCCGCGAGCCGGCCCAGCGCGGCGATCACGGCGGCGGGCGTCGCCAGGATCAGGGCGCACGGGCACGCCACCACCAGCACGCCCAGCGCCGGGTACGCCGCCACCCGCGCGGCTGCGGACACGGTCGGCCTCGGCACCCCTTCCGCCGGCGTCGCGGCGAGCTGGAACCCGATGTTCGCGACGAACGTGACCAGCGCCAGCGCCAGCACCGCCGGCAGGAAGTAGCGGGCGAGCCGGTCGGCGTGCCGCTCCAGCGGCGCCTTGTCCTTCAGCGCCGCGGTCGTCAGTTCGAGCACCTGCCCGGCCACCGTGTCCTTGGCCAGCTTCTTCGCCTCGACCGTCAGGCTCCCGCCCTGCACGATGCTGCCGGCCAGAACGGCGTCGCCGGGCGCCTTGTCCGCGGGCAGGCTCTCGCCGGTCAGGGCGGCCGCGTCGACGGCGGCGCGGCCGTCGACGACGGTGCCGTCCACGGGAACGCGGCCGCCGGGCTTCACGACGACGCGGTCGCCCGGGAGCAGGTCGGTGGTGAAGGCGCGGACCTCCTCGCCGTCGCGGAGCACCCAGCAGCGGCGCGGGAACAGCTCGGCCAGCGACCCGAGCGCGCGTTGCGTGCGGGCGAAGGTGACGGCTTCGAGGCACTCGCCGGCCAGGCCGATGAACACGACCTCGGCGGCGACGAGCTCCTCGCGCAGCAGGATGGCCGCCAGGCACGCCACGGCCAGCGCCAGGTCGGAGCCGATGCGGCCGTCGAAGAGCGATTCGAGCGAGTTGTACAGGACGCGGGCGCCGCCGACGACCGCGGCCAGAAGTGCGAAGCGGTAGCCGAAGAGCTCGCGGTTCCAGGTCGGCAACTCGATGCTGAAGCCGGCGAGCCAGCCGACCAGCGGCGGCCCCAGGTCGGCGGCCAGGAGCGCGCCGACGAGCGCGGTGAGGGCGTACAGCCCGACGGGGGACTGCGGCCGGAACGGCTCGTCGGCGCCGGAGATCTCGCGGTGCATCGGGGGTGTTGTACGACCCCCGCGGCCTTACTCCGCCGGACGGCTCATGGCGGCGAGCGTGGTCTTCAGCGCGGTCACGTTCGTGGCCGTCTCCGGCCGGCGGTCGGCGCGGTACTCGGCGTTCGTGCCCGGGTCGGGGCGGATCACCGAGCCGTCGAGGGCGACGCCGGCGAACAGCCCGCGGCTGCGCGAGTACGACAGCACCTCGGCCCGCAGCGGCAGGTCGGTGGCGGCCATCGCCTGCCGGCCGACCGGCCCCGCGGCCACGCCCGCGTCGACACCGAGCGTCAGCTTGGCCTTCCCTTCGAGCACCTTGTCCAGGCTCTTCTGGTCGCGGAAGACGAGCACCACGTCGGTGGTCTCGACGCCGGCCTGGAACCCGACGGAGCCGCCGCCGAAGTTCACAAACACCGGGTCGGCCCAGCTGTCGGCGGTGCGGGCGAGCGCGACGCCGTGCCCGCCGCTGCCGGCGACGATGAACCCGGCCTTCACGACGCGCGGGATAACGACGACGCCCTTCGCGTCGGCGAGCAGCGCCGGCGGGATGCTCTTGTCCGGGATCCGGGAGAGTTCCGCGAGCACGGTCGTGGCGGAGGTGAGCGTCTCGGTCGGCGGCGGGGAGAGGCGGTCGCGGAGTCGCTCGCGCGGCGGTTGCGCGGCGGCGCACGCGGCCCCGGTCAGTACGACTGCAGCGAGGAGGAGGCGGGTCATGTCGGGGTCTCCGGTGGGGGGGTGCGGGTCGTCCTTCAAGTTGCGGCACGAAACGCAGCAACCCCCGGACCGGGGGCGAGGATAATCGCGTGGATCCGCCGCGAGCAAGGTGGACTTGGGCGGGCTGGACGGGCTGGACGGGCTGGGTCGGAGTTGCCGGTGGGTAACCCCGGCGGCCGCCCGCGCTGTGGCACGCGCGGGCGGCCGCCGGGGTTACCCACCGGCACGCGGCCTTAGTGGTTCAAGTAGCTGTCGTAGTTGCAGGGGTTGAACGGCGCGGAGGCGCCGGAGCCGATCACCGGGTGGTTGCAGTTGCCGTGGCCGAGGGGCTTCGGGCCGCACGGGGCGAAGAACGACCGGCACGAGCCGAACACCACGCCCAGGTCCGACCGCAGCGAGCCGCAGCCGTTATTGCACGGCTGGCCGTACCCGCACTTGGTGCCGACGTAACCGCCGGTCGCGTTCATCACGAAACCGCGGTGGGCGGTGCCGCCGGGGCCACAGTTCGTGCAGCCGCCCTGGCCCGTCACGACCGTCGTGCCCGGGGCCGGGGCCACGGGCGTGCTGGCCGCGGCGGCCGGCGGCAGGGAGCCGGGGGCGGCCACGGTCGGCGCGGTCGGCCCGGGGGCCGGCTGTGCCACAACCTGCTGCGGGACGACGACCGGGCTCTGGGCCGACGCCGAGCCGGCGAGCGCGGCGGCGCCGACGACCGCGGCGGCGAGCCGGCCCCAAATCCGAAGACGCATGACGTTCACCTTTCCTTGTCGGGGCGATGCCGCTTCCGTGGCGGCTCACCTCCCCGTTCGGCGGCCGCGGCCCGCGGCGCTCGCCGTTTCGCGCGTCCGCGCCGCCGGTTTCCTGGCCCGGCGGTCGCGTGGGGGCGGTCGTGCCGCGGGGCGCCCCCCTGCGGCGGCGGCCGGCGGCGCGGGTTGGACCGGCTGGCGCGGTCGGCCGGGCGAATCTCCTTGCGTGCCGGGCCGCGCCGCCGGTAGCTTCAAGCGTCGGGTAGAGGACACGAGCATGACCCGGACGTGTGCGACCGCGTGTGCCGTACTGGCACTGCTGACGGGGTGCGGCCGCCCCGCCGTCCAGCGGAGCCCGAAGCCGGCGAACGACCGCGCCGAGTTGGAGGCGCGGTACGACCGGTTGCAGCCGGGGCAGAACGGGCCGCAGATCGAGGCGTACCTCGGCGCGCGGGGGGCGGCGCTGACCGGGTACTCGACCGTGGTGGTACGCCAGAACCCCGTCGGGGCCAACGGCGCGGCCGCCACCGGGGAACTGGACCGCTTCTGGCTCAGTACCGACGCGACGTGTGCCGTCCGTGTCGTGTTCGGAACCGACAGTCGGGCGCGGGTCGTGCAGTTCCTGACGATTACGCCGAGCGGGCCGCCCTCCGCCCCGCCCGCGCCGCCGGAGGTGGCTGTCGCCCCGGCCCCGTGAGGACAGAGACATGCGCCGCGGGACTTGCTTACTCATTCTTCTCGGAGCGGTCGCGGCTGCGGACGCGCGGCCGCCGGCGGCGTGGGTCACCGTGACGGGGCAGGTCGTGCTGCCGGCCGCGGTGCCGGTGCCGCCGCCGAAATTCCTCCCGGGCTTCCCGAACGTGCCGGACGAGACGGTCTTGATCGACGCCAAGAGCCGCGGCGTCCGCAACGCCGTCGTCTGGCTCCGCCCCGACAGCACGGAGGCGAAGGCGAAGCTCGCCGCGGACGAGATTCACCGCGACGACCGGCTACGGTCGCCGCACCAGTTCGTGATCGACTTCACGGCGAAGCAGGTGTTCGCGCCGCGGATCGTGACCGCCCGGCCGGGCGACCTGCTCGTGGTGCAGAATACGTCAGCAATCGCCACGAACTTCAACTGGGACAGTGGGAACAACGGCGCCATCAACCCTGTCGTTGCCCCCGGGCAGCGGTTCGCGTTCCCAGCGGGCCTGCTGCCGGAGTCTAGTCCGATCCCGTTCAAGTCGAACGTGGTACCGACCGGTGGCACGGTCCGTGTCTTCGAGCACCCGTACTACGCGGTGACGGACGCCGAGGGGCGGTTCGAGCTGCGTAACACCCCGGCCGGGAAGTACCGGCTCGTGTACTGGCACGAGAAGGTCGGCTTCAAGGACGGGGTGAAGGGCCGCTTCGGCACGCCGGTGGAGATCGTCGGCGGGAAGGACGGCACGGTGGCGCTGCCGGCGGTGCCGTTTGACGTGCGCTGAAAGGGCAATCGCCAGTACCGGGCGGCGGCCGCTCACGGACTCGTCCGCGGTCGGTCCTCCGCGCGGAGGAACGCCCGCAGGTCGGCGAGTCGGTCGGTGTTGATCAGGTCCGCGTCGGCGGCGACCAGCTCGCGCCACACGGCCGGCGTTTCGGGTGCCCCCCAGAAACGCACCATACGGCCCTTCGCGTGCGCCTTCCGGACGAACTCGCGCAGCCGGTCGCGCTCGGCCGTCGGCATCGGCCCCGTCCCGTCCCAGCGGAACTGCGACCCCCAACTCGCGCTCACCCAGGGGACCAACTCGGCCGGGGCGTCGCCGTCGAGGTCGGCCGGGCGGCCGTCGATCGCCGCGTGCCGCACCGCGGCCTTCGTCAGCGCGGCGCGGTCGGCGTTGCCGCTGACCACCACCGTCACGGCCTTCCGCTCGGTCTTCCCATCGCGGGTCGTGGTCAGGATGTCGGCGTAGTCGGCGAGCACCTTCGCGAGTGCGTCGCCGGTCGTGGCCGCGTCGGTCTTCACGTCCACGAGGAGGTAGAACGGCGGGCCGTTGCGGTGGACCGACCCGCCGTTGGCCCGAACGCGGGCGCGGAGCGGGTCGAGGTAGAGCGCCTGGAGCGTGCGGCCGGCCTTCAGCCCGAACGGCGTGTGCGCCACGAGCAGCCCCTCGCGCGTCAGCCACACGTCGGCCTCGACGCTGCGGAACCCGTGGGCGAGGGCGTCGTGCAGCGGCCGCTCGTGCTCGTAGTCGTTGTGGGCGTGCGCCCGCGGCACCGGCGCGGTCAGCGCGAGCGCGAGGGCGAGACTGGCGGGCATCGGTACGCTCCGGGGTAGATGGTGCGGCCGCTCGCCACACATGGTACGATTCGCGGCCAGAGAGTCGTAACCCGTCTCGGCCCCCGGAGCGTGCGTATGCGCCGCGTGATGCCCGTCGTCGTTTTGCTCCTGGCGGGTTCCCCCGCCGCCGCCCAGCCGCGGCCGATGACCCCCGAGGACCTGTGGGCCGTCAAGCGCGTCGGGGCGCCGAGCGTGTCGCCCGACGGGAAGTGGGCCGCCGTCGAGGTGACGACGTGGGACGTGCCGAAGGACGAGGGCAGTTCGCAACTGTGGCTCCTCGCCACCGACGGCAGCAGGCAGGTGCAGCTGACGCACACCCCCGGCAAGAACGCCGGCCCGAAGTGGTCGCCGGACGGGTCGCTGATCGCCTTCACCAGCAAGCGCGCCGGCGACGACGGCGCCCAGGTGTACGTCATCGCCCCGGCCGGCGGCGAGGCCCGGCGGGTGAGTGACATGCCGATGTCACCGAGCGGCCTGAAGTGGGGCGGCGACTCGAAGACGCTCTACGCCGTCGCCTGGACGTGGCCCGACACGCCGGACGACGCCGCGTACCGCGCCCGCGACAAGGCCGAGAAGGAGAAGAAGGCGAAGGCCGTGGTCATCGACGCCACCGTGTACCGCTACTGGGACCGCTGGCTCACGGACGGCAAGCGGCCGGTCGTGTTCGGCATCGACGTGGCGACCGGCAAGCACCGCAACCTCATGGCCGGCCTCGCGCTCCACCTGCCGCCCTACGAGCCGGGCGCCGACGACTACGACGTGTCGCCCGACGGCGCGGAACTGTGCTTCGTCGGCGACGCCTCGAAGGACCCGGGCCTGGACCCGAACGCGGACCTGTTCGCGCTGCCGCTCGGCAAGAAGGGCGAGCCGAAGAACCTGACGGCGGACAACGCGGCTTCCGACACCAGCCCGGTATACAGCCCGGACGGCAAGTCGATCGCGTTCCTGCGGCAGACGACGAAGTTCTTCTACGCCGACCGCCGCCGGCTCATGCTGCTCGCCGACGGCAAGGCGCGCGAGCTGACGGCCGACCTCGACCGCAGCTGCTCCAGCCCGCGCTGGCTCCCCGACGGCAAGCGGATCGCCGTGGAGGTGGAGGACGCGGGGTACGTCCGCATCGCCTTCGTGGGGCTCGACGGCAAGCGCTTCGCCGAGGACACCAAGGTGTCGGAGCGGTCGATCGACTTCGCCCGCGACGTGCGCATGGGGGTGTACCTCCGCAACAGCTTCGACGAGCCGCCGACGGTGTTCGCGCACGGCCCCGGCATGAAGGAGCCCCGGCAGATCTCGCACTTCAACGACGAGCTGACGAAGTCGTGGAAGCTCGGGAAGGTGGAGAGCGTGACGATCAAGGGGGCCGGCGACGCGGACGTGCAGATGTGGGTCTTCTACCCGCCGGACTTCGACCCCGCGAGGAAGTGGCCGCTGGTGCAGATGGTCCACGGCGGGCCGCACAACGGCATCATGAGCGAGTTCAGCTTCCGCTGGAACCCGCAGGTGTGGGCGGCGCGCGGGTACGTCGTGGGGGTGGTGAACTTCCACGGCTCCAGCGGCTTCGGGCAGGCGTTCACCGACTCGATCACCGGCGACTACGGCACGAAGCCGCTGGCCGACGTGATGAGGGCGACCGACTGGTTCGAGGCGAAGCCGTGGATCGACAAGAACCGGATGGCGGCGGCGGGCGGCAGTTACGGCGGCTACATGATGGCGTGGCTGAACGGCCACACGGACCGGTTCAAGGCGCACGTGTGCCACGCGGGGGTGTACAGCTACCACAGCCAGATGGCGTCGGACGTGGTGAGCGGCCGGCAGCGGGCGCTGGGGGCGTTCCCGTGGCTGGACATGGACAAGATCGACCGGCAGAGCGCCCAGCGGTTCGCGGCCAACTTCAAGACGCCGACGCTGGTGCTGCACGGGGAGAAGGACTACCGGGTGCCGGTGACGCAGGGGTTCGAGTACTACAACACGCTGCGCCAGAAAGGCGTACCGACGCGGCTCGTGTACTTCCCGGACGAGAACCACTGGGTGCTGAAGCCGCAGAACGCGCTGGTGTGGCACCGCGAGGTGTTCGGCTGGCTCGACCGCTACGTCGGCCGCGGCCCGACTCCGTGACGTGGGGGCTGCCCGCGTCGGTTGTAGAGGATGTCTACCCCGGGTCGGCGGAACGTGTGCGGGTCCCGGCCGCGCGGCGTGCTACCGCCGCCCCTTCGGCCGCTTCGCGGGCCGCGGCGCCTGCGGCGGTGCCGGTGCCGCCGGGTCCGCGGTCCCCAGCGCCGGGCGACCCGCCTGTTCCGCCAACTCCAGGTATCGCGCCTGGCTCCGCAGCGGTGCCTCGCCGTCGGCCGGCGTCACCCGGCGGTAGGTGCCGTCCGGCAGCAGCTCGCGGGCCTTCACGTTGTCCGCCAGCGTCGTCTTCAGGATCTCGTCGATCACCCGCGCCTTCAGGTCCGGCTGCTCGATCGGGAACACCACCTCCACGCGGCGGCTCAGGTTGCGGTCCATCCAGTCGGCGCTGCCGGTGTACACCTCGGGGCTGCCGTCGTTCTCGAAGTAGAAGATGCGGCTGTGCTCCAGGAACCGGTCCACGACCGACGTGACGCGGATCGTCTCGCTCACGCCCGGCAGGCCGGGGCGCAGGGCGCAGATGCCGCGGCACACGATGTGAATCGGCACCCCGGCCTGGCTTGCCCTGTACAGCGCCTTCACGACCGCGGGTTCGAGCAGGCCGTTCAACTTCGCCAGAATCCGGGCCGGCCTCCCGGCCGCGGCGTTCGCCGCCTCGCGCTCGATCTTCTCGATCATCGCCGCCTGCAGCCGGCTCGGCGCGACGATCAGCTTCCGCCACTGCGGCAGCTCGGCGTAGCCGGTGAGGTAATTGAACAGGGCCGACACGTCGTCCGCGAAGTCGGGGTTGGCGGTGAAGAAGCCCAGGTCGGTGTAGATGCGCGCGGTCGTTGGGTTGTAGTTGCCGGTGGCCAGGTGGACGTAGCGGCGGATGGTGTTGTCCTCCTCGCGGCGCACCACCAGCGCCACCTTGCAGTGCGTCTTGAGGCCGACGAACCCGAACACCACGTGCACGCCGCTCTTCTCCAGCTCCTTCGCCCACAGGATGTTCCGCTCCTCGTCCAGCCGGGCCTTCAGCTCGATGACCGCGGTGACCTGCTTGCCGCGGTCGGCGGCACGCTGCAGCGCCCGCACGACCGGCGAGTCGGAACTGGTGCGGTAGAGCGTCTGCTTGATGGCGAGCACGCGGTCGTCGTCGGCCGCGGCCTCGATGAAGTCCACGACGTGCGCGAACGACTCGTAGGGGTGATGCACGAGGATGTCGCGGCCCCGCACCGCGGCCCACGGGCTGAGCGCCTGCGCGAACGCGGCGACCGGCGCCGGCACGAACGGCGGGTCGCGCAGCTCGGGGAACCCGGGGAGGCCGTACACCTGGAACAGGCCGGTCAGGTCGAGCAGGCCGCGGACGGGGTACACGTCCTCGGGGTCGAGGTCGAGCGCGCTGGTGAGGAACTGTTCCAGGTCGCCCGGGGCGCCGGCCTCGATTTCGAGCCGCACGGCGTGGCCGCGGCGGCGCGCCTTCACCTGCGCCTCGATCGCCCGCAGCAGGTCGTCCACGCCCTCGTCGTCGATCTCGTACTCGCTGTCGCGGGTGACGCGGAAGCATACGGCCTCGCCGAGTTCCATGCCGGGGAAGAGGTCGGCGAGCTGCGCCTTGATGACGGCCTCGAGCGGCGCGAGCACGTGCAGCGGGCCGGCGGCGCCGTTGCGGGCGGGGTTGCCGCTCGGCAGCGGCACGAACCGCGGCAGCACCGCCGGCACCTGCACCACGGCGTACAGCGGGTCGGCGTCGCCCGGCCGGCGGACGGTGACGGCGAGGTTCAGCGACTTGTTCAGCAGGTGCGGGAACGGGTGCGCCGGGTCGGTGGCCAGCGGCGTGAGGACGGGGAAGATTTCGCGGCGGAACAGTTCGCGCGAGTGCTTCAGGTCGTCGCCGGTGAGCGGCTCGGCCCAGCGGATGACGACGCCGTTCTTTTCCAGAGCCGGGAGCACCTCGTCCTTGAGGGCGCGGTACTGGGCGGCGGTCATGTCGCGGACGGCGGCGGCGATCTTCTCGGCCTGCACGACGGGCGGCGTGCGGTCGGCGCCGGAGCCCTGCGGGACGCCGGCCGCGACCTTCTGCTGGAGCCCGCCCACGCGGACCATGAAGAATTCGTCCAGGTTGGCGCTGAAGATGGCGAGGAACTTCAGGCGCTCCAGCAGCGGCACCGTGGGGTCCTGGGCCTCTTCGAGGACGCGGCGGTTGAACTGGAGCCAGCTCAACTCGCGGTTGAGGTACAGCGACGGGTCGTCGAGGTTGGCGGGGGCGGCGGGGGTCGCGGACATCGGGAATCCTTCGCGGCGCCGGTCGGCGGGCTAACGGGACACTGTACGCCCGGCGGCCGGCGGCGGCGAGGCGGGACGGGCGACGGGGTACGGCCCTCCCGTCCGCCCGTCCCGCCGCGTCCCCGTCGTCGTCACTCCTTCCGCTCCACGGTGACGACGACCCGCAGCCCGTCCTCCTCGAAGCGGATGGAGCCGGTCAACCCGCCGAACGACTTCAGCAGCCGGCCGGTGCTGCTCGCTGCCGTCGGGCCGGTCGGCTGGCGCGGGTCGTCGTGCCCGCCGTGGACGCTGCACCGGCACGCCCGCCCGTCGGCCGCCAGCTCGTAGTTGCCGCCGTCCGGGCAGAACGGCCGCTCGCCGTACACCCGGCCGACGCGCCCGAGCAGCTCGGCCGGCGGCGCCCCCGCCGCCGGCCGGCGGTCGTTCCACCCGCGGTTCACGTTGGCGAGCATGTCGAGGTTGGCGTGGCACGCGGCCCGGCTCCCCTCGGCCCAGCCGAGGTTGTACCCCGGCAGCACCGCGTTCCAGTTCTCCGGCCGGACCCGCAGCACCGCGTGCGCCGGCTCCGTCCGCGGCGGGCGGTTGCCCGCCGCGTGCGCCGCCGCGACGTCCTCCAGGATGAACGGCCGCGTCGTGACGTACAGCCCGTCGCCGATGCGGCCCCAGTACACGCGCAGCTTCAGCCCCGCGAACGACACCACGGCGCAGCGGATCGTGTGCGGGGCGGGGAAGGGGACGCGGTAGAAGTCCACGTCGCGCCGCCACTCCAGCCCGCTGCCGGTCAGCTGCGACCGCGCGGTCAAGAACAGCTTGTCGAGCTCGCCCAGGTACTCGTCCACGACCTTCGCGTCGCGCACCGGGATCGAGACCGACGACGCCCCGAACACGAACCGCACGCCGAGGCCGAGCGACGTGATTCCCGCCCCTTCGCCGCCGCCGAACAGCCCGGACAGGTCCGTGTCGAGGAGCCGCGGGGCGTCGTGCATGTGGAACCCGACGTGGTCGCCGATCCCGTCGCGGAGGAAGCGGCGCAGCTTGTTCAGGTCCACGCCCGCCGCCTCCAGCTCCTGCAAGTCGTGCGGCGCGAGGCGGAACTCGCGCAACAGGCCCGGCAGCCACGGCCCCTGCGGCTGTGCCAGCTCGTCGCCCGGCCCCAGGTTCACGTCCTCGCCGCCACCCGGCGTGACCAGCGCCGCGAACGTCTTCGGGTCGAGCCGCGGCGACAGCCGCTTCGTCGATCCGTCGGCCATGACCACGTCGATCGCCTCGGCGCCGGGGGGGACCACGCCCTTGAGCGGCTCGGCCGGGTCGAAGGGCAGGTCGTCCGGCTTCGTCCACACCACCGCCCGCGCCGGGTCGGCGTTCACCGCGAGTACGGTGTTCGAGGTGCCGTCGGTGATGCTCGCGATCGTCACCTTGGCGCGGCCCGGCGGCGACAGCGTGTTCTTCCCCGCCGGCACCACCAGTGTGGTCTTGCCGGCGGCGACGAGCGCCGGGTCGTTCGGGTGGTACAGGCGCGGCATCTTGTCGATGAGCTTCTTGTTGTCCGGCGAGTCCCACGGCTCGTCGAGCTTGAACTGCCGGTACAGCGCCTCCTGCTCGATGTACGGCAGGATGGCGACGCGCCAGCTGAGCAGCGACTTGCCGCCGGGCCCGCGGACGTTCGTCGTCGGGAAGACGCCGTTGGCACTCTCGTAGTTGAGGGCGGCGAGGCCGATCTGCCGCAGGTCGTTCTGCACCTCGAACGGCGGTTTCGGCCCGCCCGGGGGCGCGGGCGGGGGCGGCACGTTGTCGTCCAGGTTGCCCGGCGAGCCGTCCGCCGGGTCGAAGGCGCGGAGCAGTTCGGCCGGATCGACCTTCGGCGACACCACGCGGACGCTGCCGTCGGCGAGGAGGGCGATGAACCCGGCGCCGTCCGGCCGCGCCAGCCCGCTCAGGGGCTGCTTGGCGTCCACCGGCAGGTCGGCCGGCCGGCTCCACTCGACGGCGGCGGTCGCCTCCACCGCCATCACCGTGTTCGACAGGCCGTCGGGGAAGTCGGCGAGCTTCAGCGCCCGGCCCGGCGGGAACGCCGTCCCCTTGCCGGCGGGGCGGACGTACGGCGTCTTCCCCGCGGCGACCGGCGGCCGGCCGGCGAACACCCGCGGCATCTTCTCCAGTAGCGGCTTGTTCGCCGCCGAGTCCCACGGCTCGTCGAGCTTGAACTGCCGGTACAGCGCCTCCTGCTCGACGTACGGCAGGATGGCCACTCGCCAGCTCAGCAGCGCCTTGCCGTCCTTGTCGCGGATGTCGTCCGGAAGCTTCTGGAAGACGTCGTGGTAGACGTGGAACGCGAGCCCGATCTGCTTGAGGTCGTTTGTCGCCTGCGTCCGCTCGGCCGCCGCGCGGATGCCTACCGGCCGCGCGGCCGGGGCGCCGGGCGCCGGGTTCTTCGCCGCCTGCTCCGGCCCCAGGATGTCGAGCACCTGCCGCTTCGGCAGGTGGACCCACACGCCGCCGATCTCCCGGCGCGGCGTCGGCAGCAGGTCCATCGGCGCCGGCGGGCCGGCGCCGCGGGCCAGCTCGGTGTAGATCGAGTTGTCGATCAGCGGCAGCACCAGCGTCTCGAGCCGGTACTGCTTCGGCGTCAGCGTTAGCCGCACCGCGATCGGGTCGAAGAACGTCCGCCAGTACTGGCTGTAGTCGGCGACGAACGCCTTGTACTCGTCGGCCTCGGCGGCGGTCACCTCCGTGACGAGCCGCTCGACGCACGGCGTCATCGCGGCGACGGTGCCGAAGCGCGAGCAGACGCCGGACATGCCGTCGGGCGAGAGCGAGTACGTGCCGCCGTCGGGGTGGGCCAGATCGCCGCGGCCGAACACGCCGGGGGCGCAGTTCGTCTCCGCGAGTTCCTCCAGCGAGCGCGGCGCCCGGCCGTGCTCGGTGCGGAACAACAGGGCGGCGTGGCCGATCATGCGGAGGTGGTTGTACGCCATCACCCGCCGCCGCTCGGTCAGCTTCAGCTGCGGCCCGGTCAGCCGGCGGATGAAGGCGTCGGACAGGTAGACGAAGCCGTCCTCGTCGGCGCCGCGGGCCATGCGGGTGCGCACGTACTTGAACTCGGCCGTGTCCCCGAGCCGGCGGACCGGGCGGCCGTCGGCGGTCTTGCCGGCGACCGTTTCGAGGACGCGCTTGAACGCCGGCAGCGAGTTGCCGCGGACGTGTAGGTCGGGCCGCGGGCTGGCGGAGTACACGTTCACGGCGCCGTCCGGCGTCGTGCGGTGGCTGAACGCGACGCCGACGTGCTCGCCGCGCCCCTCGCCGCCGCCGAGCAGCGCCGACAGGGTGCCGAGGTTGCGGCCGTGGACGAGGATCGTCACGTCGCTCCCTTCGAGCAGGAACGGGTCGCTGCCGGTGACGGCGATGGCGTCCACGCCGAGCTTGTCGATGGCCTCGGGGGTGAAGGCGCCGAGGCCGAGCTGCTTGCGGATGCGGTCGGCGGTCTGCTGCGAGCGGGCCCCGCCGAGTGCCTGCGTGAGGATGTGGCCGGACCACAACTCGCCGGTGCCGAGCACCTCGTGCAACCGTACGGCGGAACGGCACTCGGCGAGGTAGTACTCTTCCGGCACGAGCCCGGCGAGCGGACCCACGTCGGGGGTCTTGCCGCCGAGCATCTTTTCCCACGGGTGGCTCGGCTGCGTCGGCCCGGCCAGCGTGCGGACCGCCACCTTGCCCGCGGCCGGCTGCTTCGGCTCAGGGGTGTTCGGGCGGCGCGGCCGGTTGGGGTCGGGCTCGCCGCGCATGGTGTCGAGTTGGAGCGTCTCCTGGACCGCGAGGGCGCCGGTGAAGGTGGAAAACAGGTCGGCCCGCGCCCGCCGGCCGCCGTCGCCGAAGAGGTCGCGGAGGCGGTTCGGCGGGTCGACGGCGTTCTGCGCCTCCTGCAACCGGCCGTCGCGGCGGCCGAGCTGGAGGACGACGTACTGAAGGTACGTGTCGTGGGGCGACAGCGCGAGGCGGTCGCGGGCCTCGTCGAACGTCCAGGCGGCGCCGTCGGGCTTCGGCGGGGGCTGACCGACGACACTCGTGGGTCGCAGCAGGGCGACGACGGCGAGCACGAACGCCGCCTCGATGGCGACCGCGGCCGCGAACGCGACCCCGGGCAGGACGGCCCGGCAGCCGCGGGCGAGCAGGTAGACGCTCATCGGGAACCCTCCGGGGTGGTCAGGGCCGCGCGTCGAGCCGCGCCCAGTGGTCGTTCGTGTCCGCGGGCGAGAGAGGGCGGGCGTGGCGGCGAAGCTCCCACAGCGCCGCGCCGTCGCCGGACCCGACCACGAGCGAGCGACTGTCGGCGGTGAAGGCCACCGCCGCCGGCTCCGCGGGCAGGTCGAGCGAGAACCGGTCGGCCGCGGTCGCCACGTCCCACAGGCGGACGGCCTTGCCGTCGCGGTAGGCCAGCGTGCGGCCGTCGGGGGCGAGCGCGAACCACGACACCGCGGTCCGGGCGGTTGCGACGCGGGCCACCTCGCGGCCAGTGCCGGCGTCGAGCAGCAGCACGGTGTTGTCGGCGGCGACCGCGAGTGTGCGGCCGGTCGTGTGGTACTCGACGGCGTACGCCCCGCCGCGCAGCCCGCCGAACACGCGGGCGGCGCCGGTCGTCAAGTTCCAGACGCGCATCGACTGGTCGCCGCCGGCCGACGCCAGCTCGCGGCCGTCGGGCGCGAACGACAGCCCCCACACCGAACGGTCGTGCCCGTCGAGGGTGCGGACCGCACGGCCCGTCTTCGCGTCCCACACGCGGACGCGACCGTCCTCGCCGCCGGTCGCCAGGAGCGCGCCGTCCGGCGAGAAGGCGACGGCCCGCGCCGCGCCGCCGTGCCCCGTGAGAGTGTGGAGGAGCCTGCCCGCGGCGTCCCACACGCGCACGTCGCCGTCGTAGCCGGCCGCGGCGAGTAACTTGCCGCCGGGGGCGAACACGACCGCCGAACCGCCTCCGGGGAAGGCACACTTCGCCGCCGCGGTCCCGTCCGCCTTCCAGAGCCGCACTTCCGCTCCCGGGCCGACCGTCGCCATCGACCCGTCCGCGGCGACGCCGACGGCCAGCACCGCGGAGCCGTGCGCCAGCCGCACCGGCTCCGCGACCGCGACCGGCGCACGAGGCGCGTCCGGCGGCGGCGGTTGCGCCTCGAGTGCGAGAACGCCGCCGACCACGGCCACGCCGACGACCGCGGCGAGCGGCCAGCCCCAGCCGACCCGCGGCTGCACCGCGAGCGCCGCCACCGCCGGGGTCACCGTCCCGCCGACGGCCGCGAGCGTGACCTGCGCCAGCTCCGGCGGCACCGCGACCGCGCCGCGGGCGCCCAGGAGCGTGGTCAGCGCCGCCGCGGAGCAGCCGACGCCACGCCGGGCCAGGCGGTCGCGCAGCAGCGCCTTCGCCCGCGCCAGGCGGCCGTTCACCGTGCCCTCGGGCCAGCCGAGCAGGCGGGCCGCTTCCTCCCGCGATCGGCCTTCCACGCAGCACAGCACGACGGGGTCGCGGTAGCGCGCCCCGAGGCGGTCGAGTTCGCCGTCGAGCACGGCGGCGAGGTCGTCCCAGTCGGCGGCGGCGGGTGAGTCGGCGGGTCGCATCTGGGCCGCCTTTCGTTCGCGGGCGCGCCGGCGGGCCTCGCGGGTCCGGGCCTTCAGCGCCACCCGCACCGCGGTGCCGTGGAGCCAGCCGGCGACGGACCGCACCCCGCGCAGCGCGGCCGCCCGGCGCGACAGGACCAGGAACACGGCCTGGAAGGCGTCGTCGGCGTCGGCGGCGTTGCCGAGCAGCCGGCGGCACACGCCGAGGACCATCCGCCCGTGCCGGGCCAGCAGCTGGGCGAAGTCGGCCTCGGCCCGCGTGGCGGCGAACGCGGCGAGGAGTTCGCCGTCGGTGGGGCCCTCGGCGGCGCCGGGGGCGAGCCGGCCCCACAGGAGCTGCGCCGCGGTCGTGCGGTCGGTGGCCATCGCCCCTCCCCGTGGTGCCCGCCAGGAGGTGCCCGCCGCCGGACGGTGGCGTACAGAATATTCCGAAGTTTTTCCCCGGCGGGCGAACGTCTCGGTGCCGCGCCCGTGCCTACACGACGCCGGCGAGGTGGAACACGGCGATGACCACGCCCACCGCCGCCGTCTTGATGAGCGTCACGGCGAAGATGTCGGCGTAGGCCTGGCGGTGCGTCAGCCCGGTGACGGTGAGCAACGTGATGACGGCGCCGTTGTGCGGCAGCGTGTCCATGCCGCCGCTGGCCATCGCCGCCACCCGGTGACACACTTCGAGCGGAATCCCCGCCGCGTGGGCGTTCGCCACGAACGTGTCCGACAGGGCCGCCAGCGCGAGGCTCAGCCCGCCCGACGCGGAGCCGGTGATCCCCGCCAGCGTCGTCACCGTGACGGCCTCGTTCACGAGCGGTCCCGGCACGGCAGCCAGCGCCCCCGCGATCGCCCGGAAGCCCGGCAGCGCCGCGACAACCGCCCCGAAGCCGTACTCGGACGCCGTGTTCAGCGCCGCCAGCAGCGCCCCGCCGACGGCCGCCCGCGACCCCTCCGCGATCCGGCTCGTCACCGGCCGCCACGCCAGCGCGAACACGCTCCCGATGCCGACCAGCAGCGCCCCCTCCACGGCCCAGATCGCGGCGAGCTTCGACACGTCCTGCGTCGCCGGGCCGAACGCCGCCGACGCGCCGTACCCCGCCGGGATGACGGCGGTGAGGACGCGGTTCAGCACGCCGACGAGCACGAGCGGCAGCACCGCCACGAGCGGGTGCGGCAGCGGGCCGCGGTCGAACCGCGCGGGCTCGTTCGAAGGGGCGGCGCCGTAGCCCTCGCCCGCGGCCCGCGCCTGCCGGCGTCGCCAGTCGAGGTAGACGAGGCCGACGCCCAGGATGAACGCGGCGCCGATCACGCCGAGCCACGGGGCGGCGTAGGCGGTGGTGCCGAAGAAGGCGGTCGGGATGAGGTTCTGGATCTGCGGCGTGCCCGGCAGCGCGTCCATCGTGAACGAGAACGCCCCAAGCGCGACCGCCGCCGGCAGTTGCCGCTTCGGGATGTCGGCCCGGCGGTACAGCTCGGCGGCGAACGGGTAGACCGCGAACACCACCACGAACAGCGACACCCCACCGTAGGTCAGCACGGCGCACACGACGACGACGGCGAGCGTCGCCCGGCGCGGGCCGACCAGCGCGAGGACCGCGGCGACGATCGCCTCGGAGAAGCCCGCCAGCTCGACGACCTTACCGAAGACCGCCCCGAGCACGAACACCGGCAGGTACAGCTGAAGGAACCCGGCCAGCCGCTCCATGTACACGCCGGTGAACGCCGGCGGCACGAGCCGCGGGTCGGTCAGCAGCACCGCCCCGAGCGCGGCCACCGGCGCGAACAGGACGACGCTGTGGCCCCGGTAGGCCACGGCCGTCAGGAACGCCAGTGCCGCCAGGACGATCACGACGCTCATGGTCCCGTGCCGCTCCCTTCGTTGCCCGGGGCCATTCAGTCCGCCACGGGGGCGGGCATGTACAGGGACACCGTGCGCGGCAGCGGCGTGAACCAGCCGGTCCGCACGCCGGCGGCCCGGAGCCCGCAGCCGACCCAGCAGTTGCACGTGTTGAAGGCGTGGTACGAGCCGTGCGCGTGGTAGAAGGCGTCGGTCGGGCCGTACGCGCCCGGGTGGATGCGCTCGAAGCGGCCGCCCGCGTCGCGGCGGAACGTGCCCAGGACGTGATCCACGAGGCGGCGGTACTGGTCGTGCGACACCCGCACCGTCCTCGCGCCCTCGGGGCGGGAGTCGTCGTCCCACATCTCCACGTGTACGCACGTCGGGGACGGCCAGAACATCGCGCGGAACACGGTCCCCGCCCTCAGGTCGTCGTAGGTCCGGGTGTCGACGTAGAACTCCTTGTTGCCCCAGCCGAACGCGACGCGGGTGGCGCGGCCGGTATCGCCGGCGAAGTCGGCCGCGGGCAGGAGCGGGCGCCAGTCCATCGTCGCGTTGCGGAGCGGCAGCACGAGGTCGGCATGGATCTCGGTCGAGGTGACCGTGACCTCCACGCCGTCGGCCGCGGGTACGAAGTCGTTGTTGACCGGGATCAGCCCGACGAGCGCGGCGAGGAGGTAAAGGGCCACCGCTGCCACGAACAGCTTGACGCCGCGGAGGAAGGCGCGGCCGACTCGGCCGCACAGCCTGCGGCGCGGGGCGGGGGCAGCTTCGGGCCGGGGCGGTTCCACGGGTGTTCGACCTCATTTCCCTTCAGCCGGAACTACGCCAATCCCGCCAGCCGTTGCACGCCGTCCGCCAGCGTCTCGATCTCGGCGCGCATCGCCAGCTTCTCGCGCCACCCGGCCGGGATCGCCTTCACGCCGTAGTACGCGCCCGCCAGCTGGCCGTACACCGCGCCCGTCGTGTCGGCGTCGTCGCCGAGGTTCACCACCTTCAGGGCGCCGTCGCGGAACGTGTCCGTCGCCGCGAACGCCCACAGCGCCGCCTCCAGCGTGTGAACGACGTACCCGCTGCCGCTCACCGCCGACTCGGCCTTCGTGCGGAACGACCCGGCCGCCACTGCCGCCACCTTCGGCGCCAGCGGCTCTACGGCCCACAGCCCCGGCACCGGTTCAAAGTTCGGCGCCAACAGTTCCTCCTTCGAGCGGCCCTGGATCGCGCCCACGAGCAGGCCGCCGTAGTAGCGGCAGGCGTCCACGCACTCGGCGGCGCCGTGGGTGGTGCGGGAACTGTCGCCGGCCCGCTTCACCGCGAGCGCCGGGTCGGCCGCGAACGCCAGCGGCGCCGGCGCCAGCCGCATCAGGCTGCCGTTCCCCGCGGCACCGGGGTCGGTCGAGCCGCTGTCCGCCCGGCCGTGCGCCTCGAACCGCCGCAGCGCCCCGGCCGTCGTGATGCCGATGTCGAAGCAGTAGCCCTTCACGCTGAATTTGCCGTCCTTCCACCAACTCAGGTAGCGGCTCAGCTGGTCGATGGCGTCGAAGCCCTGCTTCAGCACGAGGCTCTCGGCCAGGCACAGGGCCATGCTCGTGTCGTCGGTCCACTCGCCGGGCTTCATGCCGAACGGGCCGCCGCCGACCACGTCGGTCAGCGGGGCGAAGGTGCCGCGGCTTTTGAACTCCAGCGTGGTGCCGAGGGCGTCGCCGGCGGCGAGGCCGAGCAGGGCGCCGCGGTAGCGGTCGGACGCGGTCATCACGTTCCCCCCGGCGGTCGCCACTGGTTGGCCCGCACGTTGTCCTGTGCCAGCCGGGCCGTCTCGGCCACGCGCTTCGCCCGCGTCTCCGCCTTCTTCGCCGCCGTGATCCATTCCAGAATCGCCCGCCGCACCGACTTCGGGAAGGCCGCGAAGTGCCCGGCCGCGGCGGGGAACGCGGCCAGCGCCGCGGCCAGGTCGGCCGGCACCTCCAGTTGCTCGACGGCGTCCAGCGCGGTCCAGGTGCCGTCCGCCTTCGCGGCGTCCACCTTCGCCAGCCCGGCGGGGGCCATGAGGCCGGCGGCGGTCAGCTTCTCGACGCGGGCCTTGTTCGTCGCGGCCCAGCGGCTGCCGGGCTTCCGCGGGGCGAACCACAGCATCGTACGTCGGTCGTCGAGCTTCTGCGGCCGGCTGTCCACCCAGCCGAAGCAGAGCGCCTCCTCGACGGCCTCGTCGTACGGCACTTCCGGGCCGCCGGCCGCCTTCTTGAGGCTCACGAGGAACACGCCGTCGGGCCGGGCGTGGTGCGCCTCCAGCCAGGCGCGCCACTCGGCCCGGGAGCGGGGGTGGACGGCGTTCGCGGGGAGTTTGGCCACCGGGTCACGCCGGGATCGAGCGCGTCAGCGTCGCGACCGCGGCGCGCTGCTTCTCGGCCACGAACGCCCGCGCCTTTGCCACCCGGGTCCGGGCGGCGTCGCGGTCGCGGACCATCGACAGTGCCGCCGCGGTGATGCGGGCGCCGTCGCGCTCCTCGTCCAGGTCGAACAGCCAGTCGCCGAGGCCGACGTCGCCCCACATCCGGCCCTTGCTCGTCTGCTCGGCGAAGCGGCAGTGGATTGCCGGGATCCCGTTGCCGACCGCCATGATCGGCGAGTGCATGTCCATACTCACCAGCCCGGCCGACCGCGCGTAAACGGCCACCGCCAGGTCCGTCAGCCAGTAGTGCTCGCGCCACACCACCTTCGCCCGCACGTCGGCCGGCAGCGGGTCCACCAGGAGCTCCTTGCCCACCGCCATGTGGCTCTTGTCCTCCGGGCACACCAGCACCTTTACCCCCGCGTCGCGGACCAGAGCCACCAGCGCGGCGCGCACCTTGGCGTGGTCGGCCTCCTTCTGCCGCTGGTTCGTGCGGTCCTTCTCGCGGTCGGCGTCGGTCATCGGCGTGTTGCGGATCAGCCAGTACGGCGTGTACCGCAGGCGCGGGATGACGCACACGAACCGCTCGCCCCACAGCCCGGCCGCCCGCAGGTACGCCTCCGCGCCGGCCTCGTCGCGGATCGTCGTGCCGAAGGCCGCGTCCGGGGCGAAGTCGATGACGGGGCACGCCAGCTTGGCCTGCCGCGCCCACTCGACCGAGCCGGAGTCGCGGAGGTACAGGAACCGGGCGCCGTCGAGCGTTTCGCGGGTGGCGGCGTCGGCCGCGCTCAGGGTGATGCCGAGGACGCCGTACGGCTTCTTCGTGGCGTCGCGCCACTCGGCCACCTGCCGGCCGCCGACCAGCGACGGGCCGGAGCCGTGCAGGAGGAAGTCGCAGCGGTCGAAGGCTTCGCGGCGCGCCTCGGCCGTGTCCGCGATGCGCAGCGCGGGGAAGTGCTTCTGCAGCATCGGCTTCACCCCGTCGCCCAGGTTCCCGGGCCACAGCGTGAGTTCGACGCCGGGGACGAGCTCGGTGAGGAGGGCGACCATGCCGGGGGTGTGGCCGATGTCGCCGATGTTGACCGTCTGCCACGCCGAGCGGAGGAGGACGCGCGGCGTGCGGCGCTCCTGCGCGGCCGCGGTCACGGCGGCGGCGAGGCCCGGGAGCGCGGCGAGGAAGTGGCGGCGGGACGGGCTCATGCGGCACCGCGGGAAAGGGGTGCCGACAGGATAGTCCGCGGAACGACGAAGCCCACCCGGTCCGGGTGGGCTTCGTGTGAAGTGGGTCACTTCCCCTTCTTGCCGCCGTTGCCCCACGGGCCGGCCGTCGAGCGGTCGGCCTTCTCGGCGTTCTTCTCCTCGCGGGACGGCCGGGCGTCCTGTCCGCCGCCCTTGCCCGTCGTCGGCGGGCCGCCGCCGAAGCCGGATAAGCCGCCCTTACCGCCGCCGGACATGGACCCGCCCTTGCTGCGGCCGCTGCCGCCCTCCGGGGTCTCGCCGTTCTGGATGGCGATGAGCCGCTCCACCTCGGCCTTCGTGGCGGTGACGCGGATCAGCTCCAGCGGCGCGATGAAGCCGTCCTCGTTGGCGTCGAGCTCGCGGAACTCGGCGACCGTCTTCCCGCCGACGGTCCGCCACTCGTACATGTTGATCTGCCCGTCCTTGTCCTGGTCGTACTCGGCGAACCAGTCCGGCAGGCCGGGCGGGAGCTTGCCGTAGCGGATGCCGACGTTCGAGAAGTCGTCCTTCTTCTCCTCGCGGCGGCCGCCGGGGCCGCCGTACCCGCCGCCCTCGCCGGTGCCGCGGAAGTCGGAGCCGTACTGCGGCTGGCCGTTGTTGCCGCCGCCGCCCGCCAGGCGGAGCTGCAGCGACTTGTACTCGTCGAGGCTGACGAACCCGTCGCGGTTCGTGTCGTACTCGTTCCACATGCTCCGGGTTCTCTCGGACGCCTCCTCCGGCGAGAGCTTGCCGTCGCCGTCGCGGTCGCCTGCCTTGAACCGCCGCTCGATCTCCTCTTCGGACGAGCCGCCCTTGCCGCCGAAGCCCTGGCCGCCGAACCCGCCCGGCTGCATCTGGAAGCCCTGTTGGCCGAAGCCCTGCTGGCCGAAGCCCTGTTGGCCGAAGCCCTGCTGCCCGCCGGGCTGACCGCCGCCCATCTTGGCGCGGGCCAGCTCCTGGTTGCGGGCGGCGAAGTCGAGGAACTGGTCCTTGGTCATCACCCCGGACTCGGGGTACGGCTGCGTCCCCATCCGATCCGCGAACATCTTGCTCATCGCCCGGGTGTCGGGGGAGATGCGGCTGAAGTCGACGTAATCGGTGCCGCCGCTTTGCTGGAGGAGGGTGGCCCACTGGCTCTCGGGGTCGAAGGGGCTACGCCGTCCGCCGCCACCTCCGCCCTGGGGGAAGCCGCCGCCGCCCTGGAAGCCACCTCCGCCGCCCTGGAAGCCACCTCCGCCCTGGGGAAAACCGCCGCCGCCCTGCGGGAAGCCGCCCCCACCCTGGGGGAAGCCGCCTCCACCTGGCTGAATCTGCATCCGGAAACCACCGCCGCCCTGGGGGAAGCCGCCGCCGCCCTGGGGGAAGCCGCCGCCGCCCTGGGGGAATCCGCCGCCCCCCTGGGGGAAGCCGCCGCCCTGGCCGAATCCGCCGAAGCCGCCCTTGCCGCCCTTCCCACCGCCGGGCTGGCCGGAGATCGGGTCCATCGTGAACAACAGCACGCCGAGGACGAAGAACCCGACGCTGACGCGTGCACGCATGACCGACCCTCCGGGGCGCACTGCCCCCACTCACGATCCTAAACTCGATCCCCCGCCGCGTCACGACGAATTGGCGCGAGTCTCATAGGAGTTTCAGAACCGCGACGGCTCGCACCGCCGCAAGCGGCGGCAGCGGTTGTGCGACCCGCGCCGGGGGGCTGCGAGCTCTGCGTCGGCCTTCCGCTTTGCTTCACATTCACCGGTCCGGTAAAGTGGGATACCCAGCCCCCCGCGACCGCACCTCCGGAGAACCCCCCGTGCGTCACCTCGTCGCCCTGTGCGCCGCGGCGCTCCTCGCACCCGCCGCGGCCGCGCAGGAGCCCATCCGCTTCGCCCGCACCCCGGACATCTCCCCGGACGGCAAGACCGTCGCCTTCAGCTACCTCGGCGACATCTGGACGGTGCCCTCGGTCGGCGGCGTGGCCCGCCCGGTGACGATGCACGAGGCCCACGACCTGAACCCCGTGTTCAGCCCCGACGGCAAGCACCTCGCGTTCAGCTCGAACCGCCACGGCAGCTACGACGTGTTCGTGAGCCCGGCCGTCGGCGGCCGGCCGCGGCGGCTCACCTTCGACAGCGGCCACGACACCGTCACCGGCTGGACGCCCGACGGCAAGGGCGTCGTGTTCTCGTCTACCCGCTCGACCGCGTACCCGTTCCAGACGGAGTGCTACGTCGTGCCGTTCGACGGCGGCGCGGAGCGGAAGCTGACCCTGTTCGAGGGGAAGGAGGCGCACCTGTCGCCGGCGGGGAACCTGGTGGCGTTCGTCCGCGGCCCGGGGCTGTGGTACCGCCGCGGCTACCGCGGCTCCAGCAACGACGAGTTGTGGGTCGCGGCGGCCGACGGGGGTAGCCCGCGGCGGTTCACGGCGTTCGACGGCCAGGACGGCTCGCCGATGTGGAGCCCGGACGGCAAGACGCTCTACTACGTCAGCGAGGAGGGGAGCACCCGCGGCTGCGCGAACGTGGTGTCGCGCCCGGTCGACTCCGCGGGCGGCACGCCGAAGCGGCTCACCACTCACGCCGACGACACGGTCCGCCGCGCCCGCGTGTCCGGCAACGGCGAGTGGATCGTCTACGAACTCGGCGCCGACCTGTGCGTCGTGCCGACCCGCGGCGGGACTCCGCGGAAGCTCGCCATCGAGGTCAACGCCGACGACAAGGCCAACACCGAGCGCGCCGTCACCTACACCCGCGACGCCACCGAGTTCGCGCTGTCGCCCGACGAGGAGTACGCCGTCGTGGGCGTCCACGGCGAGTTGTTCCTGACGCGCCTCCCCGACGGCAGCAAGGCCACGCGCCTCACCGACCACCCCGCCTACGACCACGGCGCCGCCTTCAGCCCGGACGGCAAGAGCATCCTGTTCGCCTCCGACCGCAGCGGCGTCGAGGACCTGTACCTGCTGGAGCCGGACGACGCCGAGCACCCCGAGCTGCACAAGGCGCACACGTTCAAGGTGACGCAGCTGACGAAGACGCCCGAGGCCGAGAGCGGCGCCCGCTTCACCCCGAAGGGGGACCGCGTCGGCTTCCTCCGCGGCGGCAAGCTGTGGACGATGAAGCCCGACGGCTCGGACCAGAAGGTGATGATCGACACGCCGCAGGTGTTCGACTTCGAGTTCAGCCCGGACGGCAAGCACGTCGTGTTCGCCCGCATGGACGGGTCGTTCGCCAGCGAGGTGTACGTCGCCCCGACCGACGGCGGCGAGGCGCGGAACGTGACCCGCTACGCCACCTACAACGGCGACGTGAGCTGGAGCCCGGCCGGGGGCAAGATCGCCTTCGTCGGCCAGCGCCGCGGCACCTACCTGCCGCACGTCCTGAGCCTGCAAAAGCCCGCCGCCCCCGGCGCCCCCAAGAGCGCCCCCGGCGAGATCGACTGGGACGACATCCACCTCCGCGGCGAGAAGGTGGCCGGCATCGCGGCCGACAGCGTCAGCATCTCGCCGACCGGGTTGCAGGTGGCGTTCCGCCACAGCGGCGCCGGCAACGGCGACGACCTGTGGGTGGCCGCGGCCAACGGCAGCAGCCAGACCCGCGTGACCACCGGCAACCTGGCGCCGCGGCAGATTCGCTGGGCGAAGAAGAGTTCCGGCCTCATCTACTTCCTGACCGGCGCGGGCGAGCTGCGGAGCGTCCGCCACGGCTCGCTGTTCCCCGGCGCGGCCACGAACAGCGCCGACCCGCCGCGGGTGAACTTCCAGGCGCGCATGACCGTGCGGCGCGACGAGGAGTTCGCCGAGATGTTCGCCCAGAGCTGGCGCGGCCTCTCGGACCACTTCTACGACAGCGGCTTCCACGGCGCCGACTGGTTCGCCGTGCGGGCGAAGTACCAGGCGCTCGTGCCGCACGTCGCCATGAAGGAAGACCTGTACGCGCTGGTCAGCGTGATGCTCGGCGAGTTGAACGCCTCGCACCTCGGCATCAGCGGCGTGCTGCCGGCGGCGCAGGAGCCGACCGCCGACCTGGGGCTGATCTTCGACCCCGCCTACCGCGGCCCCGGCCTCAAGGTGGCCGACGTGCTGAAGCGCGGCCCGGCCGACAAGCGCGGCCTCGGCGTCAAGCCCGGCGACGTGGTGGTCGCAATCGACCGCGTCGAGCTGACGCCGAAGGTGAACGTCAGCCAGTTGCTGAACAACAAGGCCGGCGAGGGGCTGCTGATCGACGTGGCGGCCGACCCGGCCGACAAGAAGACCCGGCGGCGCGTCGAACTGTTCCCGATCGCCCGCGACAAGGCCAGCGACCTGATGTACGACCGCTGGGTGGACGCGAACGCGGCGGCGGTGGCGAAGCAGAGCGGCGGCAAGCTCGGCTACATCCACATCCCGGGAATGGACGAGCCGGGCCTGGAGCGGTTCATGCGGGCGCTCTACTCCGACAACCTCGACAAGGACGGCCTTATCGTGGACGTCCGCTTCAACGGCGGCGGCTTCACCCACGACCAGGTGCTGAACTACCTCAGCGGCAAGGAGCACACGTTCTTCAAGCAGCGCGACGGCGGCGAGGGGCTGGTGCTGCGGAACTACGACCGCAAGTTCACCCGCCCGGTGGCGGTGATGACGAACAACCGCTCCTACTCCGACGCCGAGATCTTCCCGCACGCCTTCCGCACGTTGGGCCTGGGCAAGGTGGTGGGCCAGGCCACGGGCGGGTTCGTGATCGGCACGACGAGCACGCGCCTGATCGACGGCTCGACGCTGCGGCTGCCGCGGACCGGCGTGTTCACCGTGAAGGGGGTGAACATGGAGAAGGAGGGTGTGCTCCCGGACGTGGCGGTGGAGGTCGAGCCGAGCGACTTCTTCCGCGGCGTGGACACGCAACTGACGCGGGCGGTGAGCGTGCTGACCGACGACGTGGTGGCGTGGAAGCGGGCACGCGGCACGCCGACCGGGACCGCTCCGGCCACGGTGCCGCCGGCGGTGGCGCCGATGCCGCGGACGGCGCCGGCGGCGCCGATGCCGGCCATCCCGCCGGCGGCGGAGTAGTCTGGGTTTGTCGCTTGCGGCTTCGCGTCGCCCAGCGCGAAGCCGCAAGCGGCGAAGCCCCGAGCCAGCTCCAACCCCCTCTCCCCCATGCCACCCGTCGTCCTCGCCATCGACCAGGGCACGACCAGCTCCCGCGCCGTCGTCTACGACCCCGCCACGTTCGTGCCGCTCGGCGTCGCCCAGCAGGAAATCGAGCAGCACTACCCGCGCGACGGCTGGGTCGAGCACGAGCCGGAAGACATCTGGTACTCCGTCGCCCGCACCTGCCGCGAGGCGCTGGCCGCCGCCGGCCGCGCCCCGTCGGACGTGGCCGCCGTCGGCATCACCAACCAGCGCGAGACGGTCGTGGTGTGGGACCGCGCCACCGGCCGGCCGGTGCATCGCGCCATCGTCTGGCAGGACCGCCGCACCACCGACTTCTGCCGCGCCCGCGCCGCCGACGGCCCGTGGCTGACCGGCAAGACCGGCCTCGTCCTCGACCCGTACTTCAGCGGCACGAAGCTCCGCTGGCTGCTGGAGTCGCAACCCAACCTCCGCCCTGCCGCCGAGCGCGGCGAGCTGGCCGCCGGCACCATCGACACGTTCCTGATGTGGCGCCTCACGGGCCAGCACGTCACCGACGCGACGAACGCCAGCCGCACGCTCCTGTTCGACATTCACCGCATGGCGTGGGACGACGAGCTGTTGGGGTACTTCGAGGTGCCGCGGGGGCTGCTGCCGGCCGTGAAGCCGAGCGCCGCGGACTTCGGCGTCACCAAGGGGCTGGACTTCCTGCCGGACGGCGTGCCGGTCCGCGGCGTGGCCGGCGACCAGCAGGCGGCGCTGTTCGGGCAGGCGTGCTTCGGCCCCGGGGAGGCGAAGTGTACCTACGGCACCGGCGCCTTCCTGCTGCTCCACACCGGTGACACCCCGGTGGCGTCGCGGCACCGCCTGCTGACGACCGCCGCCGCCAGCACCGACGGCAAGCCGAAGTACGCGCTCGAAGGCGCCGTGTTCGTGGCCGGCGCCGCGGTGCAGTGGCTTCGAGACGGCTTGCACCTGTTCCGCACCGCGGCCGAGTCGGAGGCGTTGGCCGAGAAGTCCAACCCGGCCGAACCGGTGCTGTTCGTGCCGGGCCTGGTCGGCCTCGGCGCCCCGCACTGGGTGCCCGAGGCCCGGGGCGTGATGTTCGGCCTGACGCGCGCCACCACGGCCGCCGACCTGGCGCGGGCGGCGCTGGAAGGCGTGGCGTTCCAGGTGGCCGACCTGATCGACGCCGCCGACAACGACCTGGGGGCCGCCGGCGCCGCGCCGCTGAAGGTGGACGGCGGCATGGCCCGCAACGACCGCTTCCTCCGCACGCAGGCCGACTTCCTCGGCCGGCCGGTGGTCCGCGCCGCGGAAGCCGAATCGACGGCGCTCGGGGCGGGGATGCTGGCCGCGGTCGGCGCCGGCCTGACGGACGAGGCGGCGCTGCGGGCACGCCCGGCCGCGGGGACGCGCTTCGACCCGACGCTGCCGGCGGCCGACCGCGCGGGCCGCCGGGCGGCGTGGCACAAGGCGGTGCGGGCGGTGGTGAGCTTCTACGCGGGAGGTGAAGCGTGAGGATGACGTCGCTCGTCGCCGGACTCGCAGTCGCAAGCGTCGTCGTGGCACAGCCCGCGAAGCAGCCGCCGGAGATCGAACGCTACCGCAACTACCTCCTCACCGCCCCCGCCCCCGAGCCGAAGAACGGCAGCGTGCGCGTCACCTGGCTCGGCACCGCCACGCTGCTGTTCGACGACGGCGAAACCCAGCTCATGACCGACGGCTTCCTCACCCGCCCGCCGCTGCGGAAGGTGATCGGCACCATCGAGACCGAGCCGAAGGTCGTGGACGCCGCACTGGCGAAGGCGGGCGTCTCGAAGCTGGCGGCGCTGTTCGTCGCGCACACGCACTACGACCACGCCCTCGACTGCGCCTACGTCGCCCGCAAGACCGGCGCCGTGCTGCACGGGTCGTCGTCCACCCTCAACGTCGGCCGCGGCGGCGACGTGCCCGAGAAGCAGATGGTCGAGTTCGACCACGGCAAGAGCTACCGCTTCGGCCGGTTCACCGTCACCGTCCTGACGTCGCGGCACTCGCCCACCATCCGCTTCCTCAACGACGACCTGGGGCAAAAGGTCGAGCGGCCGCTACGGCAGCCGGCGGGCTTCAAGGACTACAAGGAGGGCGGCGCCTTCGACTTCCTCATCAGTCACGGCCCGAACGCCGTGCTGGTGAACGCCGGCGGCAGCTTCATCGAGGGCGCCCGCGACGGGCTCAAGGCGGACGTGGTGTTCCTCACGACGGCGATGCTGTCGGCGCAGCCGGCGGCGTTCCAGGCCGCGTTCTACACCGAGGCGGTCGGCAAGTTGCGGCCGAAGCTCGTCGTGCCGATCCACTGGGACAACTTCATGAAGCCGCTGACCGAGCAGCTGGAGCCGCAGTTCGACCCGGCCGACGGGTGGGACCCGCTCATCCGCCGCTGCCGGGCCGACGGCATCGGCTTCGGCATCCTCCCGGGCTACGGCCGCGTCACGCTGTTCGGCCGCTAGTCCGGGCCGCGGAGGCGCTCGATCACGCTGTAGAACACCGGCGTCAGGAACACGCCGAACACCGTCACGCCGAGCATCCCGCTGAACACCGCCGTGCCGAGCGCCACCTGCATCTCGGCGCCGGCCCCGCTCCGCAGCAGCAGCGGCACCACGCCGAGGATGAACGCGAAGCTCGTCATCAGGATCGGCCGCAGCCGCGCCCGCGCCGCCTCCACCGCCGCCTCGTGCCGGCCCGCCCCGGCCTCGCGCTTCTGCTTGGCGAATTCCACGATGAGGATGGCGTTCTTCGTCGCCAGCCCCACCAGCACGACCAGCCCGATCTGGCAGAACACGTTCAGGTCGAGGCCCGTGACCAGCAGCCCGGTCACGGCGCACAGCAGGCACATCGGCACCACCATGACGATCGCCAGCGGCAGCAGCCAGCTCTCGTACAGCGCCGCCATCACCAGGAAGGCGACGAGCACGCTGAGGCCGAACACCAGCAGCGTCGTGTCGCCGGTGTACGTGAACAGGCCGGGGATGCGGACCGGGGTGCTCGCGGCGAGCTTCTCCTGGTAGCTCATCTCGGTCCACTCGTAGCTCATGCCCGGCGGCAGCTCGCGGGCGGCCAGCGCCTCCATCGTCTGCATCGCCCGGCCGGAGCTGATGAGCCGCGGGTTGGTGAAGCCGTTCAGGTCGGCGGCCGGGGCCATCTGGAACCGCGCCACCTTCGGCGGGCCGGCGGCGTTGTCGATCACGATCAGCCCGGCGAGCGGGATCATCTCGCCGCTCGGGCCGCGCACCTTGATCTTCCGCAGGTCCTCCTCGGTCACGCGGAACCGGCCGTCAGCCTGCACCTGCACCTGCCAGTTGCGGTCGCGCAGCGTGATGTCGTTCACGTACAGCGACCCCATGTAGACCTGCAGCGCCTGGTTGACGCTCGACACCGGCACGCCCATCCGCGCGGCGCGGTCGCGGTCCACCCGCACCCACAGCTGCGGCGCCGACGACCGGAACGTGCTCTGCGCGCCGACGATGCCCGGCTCCTTCGACGCCGCCACGGCGAGGTTGCCGGCGATGCCCTGGAGGGCCGGGTAGCCGAGGCCGCCGCGGTCGAGGATTTGCATCTTGAACCCGCTGCCGGTGCCGAGGCCGATGATCGGCGGCGGGCCGAACGTCACCACCACGGCCTCGCCGATGGCCGCAAACTTCTGGTTCAGCTCGCGGGCGATCGCCGGCGCCCGCCGGCCCGGCCGCTCGGCGAACGGCTTCAGCGGCAGGAACATCGCCCCGTTGTTCGAGATGTTTGCCGACGACAGCACCGAGAAGCCCGGCAGGTTCACCACCCGGGCCACGCCCTCGGTGCCCAGGGCCATCTCGGTCACCCGCGCCGCGACGGCCTCGGTCCGCTCCAGCGAGGCGCCGTCCGGCAGCTGGATGTTTACGATCAGGTAGCCCTGGTCCTGGTCGGGGATGAACCCCGGCGGCACGGCGGTGAACGCCGCCCCGGTGGCGACCAGCAGCCCGAGGTACGCCAGCAGCACGACCGCCGCCAGCCGCAGCGACCGCTTCACGACCCACGCGTAGCCGCCGGTGGTGGCGTCGAACGCCTTGTTGAACAGCCTGAAGAACCAGCCGAGGATGAGGTCGATGGCCCGGTCCGGCAGCGCCTTCGGGGCGTGGTGGCTCTTCAGCAGCAGCGGGCACAGCGCCGGCGTCAGCGTCAGCGAGTTGAACGCGCTCAGCAGCGTGCTCACGGCGATCGTGATGGCGAACTGCTGGAAGAACTGGCCGGTGATGCCGGGGATGAACGCGCTCGGGATGAACACCGCGGCCAGCACCATCGAGATGCCGAGGATCGCCGTGCCCACCTCCGACATCGCCGCCCGCGTCGCCTCGCGCGGCTCCATCCCCTTCGCCAGGTTCGCCTCCACGGCTTCCACCACGACGATGGCGTCGTCCACGACGATGCCGATGGCGAGCACCATGCCGAACAGCGTGAGGGTGTTGATGGAGAACCCGACGGCGAGCATCACCGCCAGGGTGCCGACCAGCGCCACCGGCACGGCCAGCATCGGGATCAGCGCCGCCCGCCAGTTCTGCAGGAACACGATGACCACCACGAAGACGAGGACGAACGCCTCGAACAGCGTGTGAATCACCGCCTCGATCGACTCCTCCACGAACCCGGTGGTGTCGAACCCGATGGTGTACTCGATCCCCTCGGGGAAGCGCTCCTTCCTCAGCTCCGCCATCTTCTTCTTGACGCGCTCGGCGGTGTCGAGGGCGTTCGCGCCGGGGAGCGTGTACAGCACGACCGCCACGGCCGGGTCGCGGTTCAGGAACGAGGACGTGTCGTAGGCCTTGGCGCCGAGCTCGACGCGGGCCACCTCGCCGAGCCGGACCAGCCCCTCGGGCTCGCCGCCGGCGGTCACCTTGCCGGCCTTCACGATGATGTTGCGGAACTCCTCCTCGGACTTGAGCCGGCCCTGGGTGCTGATGACGAGCTGCGTGGCCTGCCCGGCCGGCACCGGCGGCCGGCCGAGCTGCCCCGCGGCGACCTGCGCGTTCTGGGCCTGGATGGCGTTGATCACGTCGCCCGCGGCCAATTCCAGGTCGGCCATCTTGTTCGGGTCGAGCCACACCCGCATGGCGTAGTCGCGGGAGCCGCGGACGCTGGCGTCGCCGACGCCCTCCACCCGGGCCAGGTCGTCCAGCACCTGGGTGTTGACGAACGCGCTGACCTCGAT
This sequence comes from Gemmataceae bacterium, assembly GCA_046350095.1. Lineage (GTDB taxonomy): Bacteria > Planctomycetota > Planctomycetia > Gemmatales > Gemmataceae > Urbifossiella. The sequence continues at coordinate 595,509 of JAXMBA010000002.1, read as the reverse complement.
GTCGTCCTTGGCGGGCTTGCCGTCCTTCCCCTTCGGGCTGTACACGTTCACGACCATCAGGATGCTGGTGGACTGCTTCTTGGTCGTCACGCCGATCTGCTTCACCTCGGCGGGCAGGGTGGCCAGCGCGATGGCGACGCGGTTCTGCACCAGCACCTGCGCCATGTCGGGGTTGGTGCCGGTGCGGAACGTCACCGTCAGGCGCATGCTCCCGTCGTCGGTGCACTGCGACTCGAGGTACAGCATCCCCTCGACGCCGTTGATCTGCTGCTCGATGGGGGCGGCGACGGTCTCGGCGACGGTGCGGGCGCTGGCCCCGGGGTACTGGGTGGTGACGACGATCTGCGGCGGCACCACGTCCGGGTACTGCGCCACCGGCAGGGCCGACAGCGCGAGCACGCCGACGAGCGTGGTGAGGACCGAGAGCACGATGCCGAAGACGGGGCGGTCGATGAAGAAGTGGAACGCGCTGTGCGGCGTCGGGGCGGCGGCGGGCGCGGACATGGTCGGGTGCTCTCGTGTGGCGTCGCCGATTCGTCTTCGATCGGAGCCCCGAAGGGGCGGCGGCCAGTAGCCCAGGGCGTCAGCCCTGGGAAGCGTCTACTGCTGCACCTTCACCTTCACCCCCGGCCGCAGCCGCAGGATGTTCGACGTGACCACGCGGTCGGCCGCCGTCACGCCGCCGCGCACCACCACCCAGCCGCCGTCGGCCTGCCCGAGGTCCACCGGGCGGATCGCCACCTCGTCCTGGTCGGTCAGCACGTACACCACCCGCTGCCGGTCCTGCGCCACCACCGTGCTCTCGGGGATCATCAGCGCCTTCCCCGCGGCGCCGGCGATCATCCGCACCCGCACCGAGTCGCCGGGCGACAGCCGCCGGTCGGCGTTGGCGAACTCGGCCCGGAGCGTCCGCGTGCCGGTGCCGCGGACGATCTCGGCGTCCAGGTACGTGAGCTTCCCCGTCCGCTTGAACGCGGTCTCGTCCTTCTGCGCGATGGTCACCTCGGCCGGCGTCACCTTCGGGTCGGGGATGGTCTTCTTGTCGAAGATCTGCTCGCGGTACCACAGCGACGTGTTCTCGTCGATCTCCCAGGTGGCGTACACCGGGTCGACGGGGATGATCTCGACCATGAGCGTCTGGTACGCCGCGACGGCGTCGCCCTTCTGCACCTTCGACAGGCGGGCGGACCCGGTGGCGGGGGCGCGGATGGTGCAGTAGTCGAGGTTCTTCTGGGCCTTGGCCTGGGCCGCGATCGCCGTCTGCTTGCTGGACTCGGCCACCTTCAGCTGGGCCTTCGTGACCGCGTACTGGGCCTCCTTCTCGTCCTTGTTCGAGGCGCTGCCGCCGCCCTTGGTGAAGGCGTCCAGCTCGCGGTCGTACTGCACCTTGGCGAGGGCCGCGTCGGCCTTCGCCTTCACGATGTCGGCCTCGGCCTTGGCCAGGCTGGCGACGGCGCTGTCGTAGTCGGCCTGGAACAGGACGGGGTCGATCCGGTACATCACGGTCTCGTCCTTCTTCACCTCCTTCCCCTCGGTGAAGTCGCGGCTCAGCAGCACGCCGGTGACCTGCGGCACGACGCGGACGGGGTCCTTGGCCTCGATCCGGCCGGTGAACTCCTTGTACGGGGCGGCGTCGCGCTCGGTGGGGTGCACGACGGTGACCGTCGGCGGCTCGGGCGGCTGGAGCTCGGGCGGCTTGGCGCAGCCGGGCAGGAGGGCGACGAGCCCCAGGACGTGGTAGAACCGGGGGGCGGGCATCACGGCCTCCGGGGAGCGGGCGGCGACGGGGCGATTCTAGGCAGTCGGAGAGGTGGGGGCAGTGGGTTTCGCCGCTCGCGGCCGAACCCGAGACCGGTTACAGGTACGTGCTGAGCAGGTACAGGCCGAGCCCGATGGCGGTGAGGAACACGGCGATGCGGCTGCCCCAGCCGAGCGCCTCGCGCAGGATGCGGTCCCACCGGTCGTGCCGCGTCGCGGCGTAGACCAGGCTGACGATCACCAGCAGAACGGGGAGGTCCCAGTAGATGCTCACGCCTTGCCCCCCTGCTCCTCGTCCTTCGGCGGGTCGCGGAACATCGGGCCGGCGAGCGCGTCGTAGATCACCAGCAGGTTCAGCACGCCGGCGATCACGGTGTACACCCAGCCCAGGTCCCAGCGCTTGTTGCCGTTCCGCTGGAGGTCGTTCAGCTCGTCCTCGGTCGGCGCCCGCTGGAAGGTGCCGAACAGCGGGCCTTCCTTCTTCTCCGGGTCGTACGCGGCGTACTGCACGACGGCCGGCCACGCCGCGGCGCCGATCCAGAACTGGGCGGCGAACTGCGGCCGGTACCACACCGCACTGGCCGTGCCCTTCAACTGCATCCCGGCCAACACGAGCGGCGGGGCGCTGGTCACGTCCGGCAGCCAGACGTTCTTCCACTGCCCCATCGCCATGCCGTAGAAGAACAGGACGTACAGCCCGCCGAAGAACAGCAGCCCCTTGCCGAGCCGGCCCTGGTACACCTGCCCGAGGCCGGGGATGAGGTAGCTCAGCCCGGCGGCGAGGAAGTCGAGGCGGACCGGCTCGGGGGCGGTGCTGACGACGGGCGGCGGGGCCACGACCGGGAGCGCGGCCGCGCCGGGGTCGGCGGGCGCGGCGGGGGGGTCGGTCGGGGCGGAAGCCATTCGGGTGAACTCGACCGGGAGGAACGCCGGCGGCCCGGCAGACGGTATTCGCCGCCGGCCGGGCCGGATTGTCGATCGGGGGATTATACAGAGTGGGGGAGTCTTCGGGAGTCGGCGGGAGTGGAAGTGTAAGACCTGTTCTGATCTCTTCCACTCCCACCGACTCCCGAAGACTCCCACCGACCGTCCTACCGCGGCCACGGCACCGGGAACGGCAGCGCCACCCAGCCCGCGTCGGTGGCGAGGTGCGCCGCGGTGTACAGCAGCAGGCCGATCCCCGCGAGGCCGAGCACGTTCTTGCCGAACCCGCTGCGGAGGAGCCACCCGGGCGGCCCGAGCAGGCCGGCGGCGCGGTCGAACACCCAGTTCAACCCCGCCAGCGGCCACAGCACTACCGGCAACGGCGGCTGCGGCTCGTACACCACCGGCGGCGCGGGCTCCGGCGGCGGCGCGGTCGCCACCGGGGCCGGCTTCGGCGCCGGCCGCGCCGACGGCGGCGTCGGCTTCCGCTCGATGATCGGCGTGGTCGGCTCCGGCGGCGGGATGAGCGGCACGGGCGCGGCGACCGGTTCCGGTCGCACCACGACGGGCGGCGCGGCGGCCGGCGGCGGCGTGACGAAGACGGGCGCCCGCGGCGGTTCCGGCGGGGCGACGAGGTGCGGCGTGGGGGCCGGCGGGGCGGAGGGCGCGTCGTACCGCCAGGTGGGGCCGGCGGGGGCGCTCGGGGCCGCGGGCGGCGGCTCGGTGCCGGTCAGCGGCAGGTTGAGCATCCGCTGGAGGAGGTCGTCGAGTTCGTCGAGCTGCTGGCGGGTCAGGTCGTTCGCACTGGGGGCGGTCGCCATGGCTTCCTTCCGCGGCTGGCCGGCGTCGGGCCGAGGGGCCGCGGACTCTACCCCGCCGCGGACGGGGCGAACAAGACCAACTCCGTCGGCGACGCGGACGACCCGGTGGCGGTAGCCATAATTATAATTTGTGTATTTGACTCAATTCGTGCCTCGACCCCCCGGGGGGGTGCTGTACACACAATGAACCCGGTCCGAGCGTCGGGCGGCACGGCGGAAACTCGGCTTCCCCCGGCCGCCCCGGCGGCGCTACACTGCCGGCCCGCGGGAGGAACCCGGATGCGCATCTGTATCTACGACGACCGACGCGCCGGCGACCTGGGCCCGCTCACCGCCACCCGGCCGGCGTCGGACCTGTTGTGCGGCATGACCACGCTCGCCGACAAGCAGGCCCGGTACTTCCGGGCCGAGAGCGTCGGCTACCTCGTCCGCCCCGAGTTGGCGCCGCTGTTGAAGGCCCGCGACCCGAACACGCCCGTCAACGACCCCGGCTGGCTCCGCGCCGCACCGACCGTGCTGGTGAACTCGCGGTGGGTGGCGCCGCCGCCGCCGTTCCCCGGCCCGGCCTACCGCGACCTGTTCAACGGCGGCACCGTCGTGGGCGTGTGCGGCAGCGAAGTGGCGTTCGCGTCGGTCGGCACGCAACCGCTCCAGGCCGCCAGCCCCGCCACCATCGACGACTGCGTCGCCGACTGGAGTCAGGCGCTGCCGAGTATCGAAGTCGGCGGGCACGTCGTTCGGCGGCCGTGGGAACTCGTGGACCTGAACGCGGCCCAGATCGCCGCCGACTTCGCCGCGTGCGAGCCGTCCGCGACCGGCTTCCACCCCGCCGGCTTCGCCCTGGTCGGCCCCGCGGACCGGTTGTTCCTGCACCCGACCGCCCGCATCGACCCGATGGTCGTGGCCGACACCACCGCCGGCCCGGTGTGGATCGGCCCGGGGGCGCTGGTGACGGCGTTCACGCGGCTGGAAGGCCCGTGCGTGGTGGGGCCGCACTCGCAACTGTTCGGCGCGAAGGTGAAGGCCGGCACGACGCTCGGGCCGCACTGCCGTGTCGGCGGCGAGGTCGAGGCAAGCATCGTACTCGGCTACGCGAACAAGTACCACGACGGGTTCCTGGGCCACAGCTACGTCGGCGAGTGGGTGAACCTCGCCGCCGCGACCGGCACCGCCGACCTGCGCTGCGACTACCAGCCCGTCACAGTGAAACTAAACGGCGAGGTGATCGACACGGGCCGCTTGAAGGTCGGGAGCGTGTTCGGCGACCACGCCCGGACGGGGTTGGGCGTGCTGCTCGACGCCGGCACCGTGGTCGGCCCGTTCGCGGCGGTGCTGCCCAGCGGCCGCCTCGCCCCGCGGTGCATCCCTGGCTTCGCGCGGACGGGGCCGGATGGCACCGTGCCGATGGAGTTGGAGGGGTTGTTCGCCGCGGCCGAGCGTGCCATGAAGCGGCGCGGAAAGGATCTGACGCCGGAACTGCGGGCCGTGTACACCGCGGCCGCGGGGCGGGTGGCGGAGGAGCCGGGGACGCTGCCGCTGCGCCGGGCGGCGTAGAATGTCCGCATGGCGCTCCCCGTCCGGTCACTCCCCGTCGCTCAGAACTGGGACTGCCGCGGCTGCGCCGCCTGCTGCCGGTCGTACAGCATCCCCATCAGCGCCGACGAGCGGAAGCGGATCGAAGCCCAGAACTGGGACATCGGCACCCCGCTGTTCGACGCCCGCGGCACCGCCCTGAAGCACCGGCCCGACGGCGCCTGCGTCTTCCTCGGCGACGACGACCGCTGCCGCATTCACGCGACGTTCGGCGCCGCCGCGAAGCCGCTGGCGTGCCGCGTGTACCCTTTCCTGCTGGTCCCCGCCGGCGACCACTGGCGCGTCGGCCTCCGCTACGCCTGCCCGAGCGCCGCCGCGAACGACGGCCGGCCGCTCGACCAGCATCTTGCCGAAGTCCGCGAGTACGCCACGCTGCTGGAGGAGAACGAGCCCGCGGCGAAGACGCAACCGCCGCCCCCGCTCAGTGCCGGCACCGTCGTGCCGTGGGACGACGTGCTCCGCATCGCCGGCGTGGTGGCGAAGATGCTCGGCGAAACCGACGTTCCGATGGAGCGCCGCTGGAGGAACGTGCTGACACTCGCGGTGCTGGCCGACGGACTCAAGTTCGACGGCAAGAAGCCGGTGACGGGCGGCCGCCTGAGCGAGTTGTTCCGCATCCTCTCGGAGACGGCGGCGGAAGAAACTCTCTCCGCCGAACAGGTGCCGCGGCCGGGTCGGGCCGGGCGATTGGTGTTCCGGCAGGTGCTGGCGGTGTACGCCCGCAAGGACCACGGCGCCGAGCGCGGCACGGCCCAGCGCTCGGCACTCGGCCGTGTCGCGGCGGCGGTCCGCTTCGCCCGCGGTTCGGGCGTGGTGCCGAAACTTCACGCCGCGCTCCCAGCCGTGCCCTTTGCGGCGGGCGAGGAATCGTTCGGCACGCTTCCCGACGAAAGCGCCGCGCTGTTGACCCGGTATTTCCGCCTGAAGGTCAAGTCGCTTCAGTTTTGCGGACCGACCAACTTCGGCGTACCATTCTGGGAGGGGCTGCGGTCGCTGGCGCTGACGTTCCCGGTGCTGATGTGGCTGGCGCGGGTGTTTGCGGCCGGCGGCGAGGCGAAGCCCGCGGCGGTGGCACGGGCGGTGCGGGTGACGGACGACAACTTCGGCTTCAACCGGCTGCTGGGGATGGGCCGGCAGAAGTTCGCTCTGCGGTTGCTGGCGGCCCGGGACGACCTCCCGCGGCTGACCGCCTGGTACGGGCAGTGAAGGGGGAGGCCGTGGAGACCTGGTTCGAAGGGATCGCACTGCTGGGCCGCGTGGCCTGGGTCGGCACCGGCTGCTGGCTGCTGGCCAACGGCGACGAGGCCGCGGTGCTGGAGTTGCCGCCGTCGGTGTGGGGCGGCCCGGACCCCGTGCGCCTCGCCGCGCAGGCCGCGGCCGAGAAGGGGTTAAACGTCAAATACCTCCTCTGCACGCACGCCCACCTCGACCACTTCAGCCGGCCGACCTTGCGCCGGATGCGTGCCACCTTCCCCGACGCCGAGGCGGTGCTGCAAGCGGGCTTCCGCGGCGTCGTGGACGACCCGCTGGGGGTACGCTTCTTCGACCGCGCCGAGGTGCTCGACCTGGGCGGCGAGCCGCTGTTCCTGATGCACGCCCCGAAGCACAGCCGCACCGACACGCTGGTGATCTTCCGCGGCGCCGTCTGCACCGGCGACTGGGAGCTGGGCACGCGCCGCACGGTCCACGACTGGAACCCGCTGTGGCGGGTGCCGGTGGAGACGCGGGTGGAGTCGTGCGAGCGGATGATGCAGTTCCCGCGCGAGCGGAACTACGACGTGCACCGGGTGTACTCCGTCCACGGCACCGACCGCCGCGAGAACGTGGACTTCCCCGCGCTGATGGCCCAGACCCGTGAGGACCGGCAGCTGTGGTGACCGCCGCCGGTTGCACTTCCCCTCCGTGACGCGATCTGTCACACTCCCGGCCGCATGGACGCGCCCCGGTTTCCCCGCCGCCGCCTGCTCCGCCTCGCCGGGGCCGCCGCAGGCCTCGCGCTCGCCGCCGAGGCCGGCCGCGTATTCTTCTGGACCAACCGCCACGCCGTCGTCCCCGGCCGCGTCTACCGGTCGGCGCAACTCTCCGCGTCCGGCCTCGCCGACGAAATTGCCGACCACGGTATCCGCACCGTGGTGAACCTCCGCGGCACCTGCCCGGACGTGCCGTGGTACCTGGCCGAGGCCCGCGCCACCGTCGCGACGGACGTGAACCTCGAAGACGTGTCGCTGTCGGCGAAGCGGCTGCCGTCGCCGTCCGAGATCCGCCGGCTCGTCGAAATCCTCGACCGCACCGCGTACCCGATTCTGTTCCACTGCCAGCAGGGCGCCGACCGCACCGGGCTCGCCTCGGCCGCGGTGTTGCTGCTGCATTCGGACGCCACGCTGGCGCAGGCGCGGCGCCAGCTGTGGCCGCGCTACGGGCACGTCAACGCCGGCCGCACCGCCGCCATCGACCGCTTTTTCGACTTCTACGAGGCGTGGCTCGCGGCGCGGGCCGAAGGGCACTCGCGCGAGCGCTTCCGCGGGTGGGCGACGACCGAGTACTGCCCCGGCCCCTACCGCGCCCGGCTGACGCTGATCGACCCCGCTCCCGCCTACCCCGCCGCCCGCGGTGTTGCGTTGCACGTCCGCTGCGAGAACACGGCGATCGAGTCGTGGGTGTTCCGCCCCGGTTCGGCCGGCGGCGTACAGCTGCGCTACTCCGTGTACACGCCGACGGGCACGAAGGTGTACGTCGGCCACGCCGGCCGCCTGGCCGCGACTGTTGCCCCCGGCGAGAGCATCACGCTGGTCGCCGGCCTGCCGCCGCTGCGCGAGCCGGGCCGGTACGTGTTCCACGCCGACCTCGTGGACACGCAGGTGATCGACCTGCACGACGCCGACTTCGTCCAGTACGGCTCCGAGCCGCTGGTCGCCGACGTGACCGTGAAGTGAGGCCAGGAATGCTGTCCGTCGTGATCCCGGTGAAGGACGAGCGCGACAACGTCCGCCCGGTGGCCGACCGGCTGCGGGAGGCGCTGCGCGACGCCGGCCCGTGGGAACTCGTGTTCGTGGACGACGGCAGCACCGATGGCACGTTCGCGGCGCTGGAAACCGTGGCAGCGGTGGATTCCCGCATCAAGGTGGTGCGGCTGCGGCGGAACTTCGGCCAGAGCGCCGCGACCCAGGCCGGACTCGACGCCGCGACCGGCGACGTGGTCGCCACCCTCGACGGCGACTTGCAGAACGACCCCGCCGACATCCCGCGCATGGTCGCCAAGCTCGACGAGGGCTACGACGCCGTACTGGGTTTGCGCGAGAAGCGGCAGGACAAACTGCTCGTGCGGAAGGTGCCGAGCCTGATCGCCAACCGCGTCATCCGCCGCGTGCTGGGGATCCCGTTCAAGGACTTCGGTTGCGCCCTCCGCGTCATGCGCCGCGACGTGGCCGACGGGCTGGAACTGTACGGCGAGATGCACCGCTTCATCACGGCGCTGATCCTCCAGCAGGGCGCCCGCGTCACGCAGGTGCCGGTGACGCACCACCCGCGCACGGCCGGCCAGTCGAAGTACAACCTAACGCGGACCGTGCGCGTGGTACTCGACCTGATGACGGTGAAGTTCCTCGGCAGCTACCAGACGCGGCCGATGCACGTCTTCGGCAGCCTGGGCCTCGGCTGCCTGGCGCTCGGCTTCCTGTCGGTGGTCACGTCGGGGGTGATGAAGTACACGACCGGCCCCGGCATGACGGCGAACCCGCTGTTCCTGATCGGCGCGGTCGCGGCGCTCACCGGCGTGCAGTTCCTGTCGCTGGGCCTGGTCGGCGAGGTGCTGACGCGGGTGTACTTCGAGAGCCAGGGGAAGCGGCCGTACACCGTCCGCGAGCGCCGCAACCTGGACGCCGGCCCGGCCCCGCTCCGCCGCGCGGCTTGAAGACTGAAGAATTGGACAGGATAACAGGATGAAAAGGATCACCGAGCCAAGACCGGCTTCGGTTCCGTGATCCTGTTCATCCTGTTATCCTGTCTAAACTCTTCGTCCGCCATGCCCCACACCTGCGACGTGATCGTGATCGGCGTCGGCGGCATGGGCTCGGCGGCGTGCTTCGAGCTGGCCCGCCGCGGAGCTCACGTCATCGGCCTGGAGCAGTTCCCCCTCGCGCACTCCCGCGGCAGCTCGCACGGCCGCACCCGCATCATCCGCACCGCGTACTACGAGCACCCCGACTACGTCCCACTGCTGCGCCGCGCCTGGGAGCGGTGGTACGAACTCGAACAGCTCACCGGCCGACACTTGCTCACCGAGTGCCCCTGCCTGATGGTCGGCCCCGAGAGCGGCGAGGTGGTGACCGGCGTGCGCGCGGCGGCACAGGTGCATGGTCTTGCGGTCGAATGCCTGACCGCGGCCGAGGTGAACCGCCGTTACCCGTTCCGCTTCCCCGACGACTACTCCGGCGTGCTCGAGCACGCGGCCGGGTTCCTGGCCGTCGAGGAGTGCGTCCGGGCGCACTGCGACTTGGCGCTCGCGCGGGGGGCCGAACTCCGGGTCGAGGAAGTGGTGCGGTCGTGGGCGGCCCGCGGCGACGGCGTCGAGGTGGTGACCGACCGCGATACCTACCACGCCGCGAAGCTGGTCGTGACCGCCGGCGCGTGGGCGACGCGGCTGCTGGCCGACCTCGGCGTGCCGCTGACGGTGATGCGGCAGGTGCAGACGTGGTTCCCCATCGACGAGCCGTTGGTTCGGCGCGACCGCTTCCCGATCTTCCTCGCGGACGTGCCCGGCGGCGCGTTTTACGGCATCCCCGCGGTCTCCCCCGACGGCCTGAAGGTCGCCCGCCACTACGGCGCCCCGGAGCTGCCCGACCCGGACGGCGTGGACTGGCAGGCGACGGAAGACGACTGCGAGCCGGCTGGCGCCTTCTTGCGGACGTACACCACGCTGCCGATGGCTGTACCGTGCCGTGCCGAGGTGTGCATGTACACGCTAACCCCGGACCGGCACTTCGTCATCGACACGCACCCGCGATACCCGCAAGTGTCGGTGGCGTGCGGGTTCTCGGGGCACGGGTTCAAGTTCGCCCCCGTCGTCGGCGAGGTGCTGGCCGACCTTGCGCTCACGGGCCGCACGCCGTTCCCGATCGGCCGGTTCTCGGCTCGCGGCCGGTGAATCCGCCCGGGTGGAAATCGCTCATCCAGGCCGCCTACCATGTTCTGCGGCCGAGCAGATCCCCAAGCCGCCCGACTCTCCCGAAGGCGCCGCCACCCATGCGCTGGTCGAAGCCCGCCGCCGTTTTGTGTGTCGCGTATTCCCTCGTCGTGCCCGGGTGCCGGGACGCCGGGCCGGAGAAGGATCAACCCCCGGCCCCCCTGCCCGGGCCGACGGTCGGCCCCGACGGCCAGCCGTTCGCGGCGACGGCCCCGGCCGACGTCGGCTCCCCCGCTCACGCCGCGGCGCAGCAGTTCCTCACCGACGTGCGCGGTTCCGCTGCGATCGACACGAACCGCCTGTCGGCCCGGTTCCTGAAGGTGATCGGTAAGCCGGTCGGAGCGTCGCCGGAGGATCAGGCCAGGAAGGCGAGCGCCGCGGAAGCCGCCCGGTGGCTCAACCGGGCGGGTGAGTCGATGGGGAGCGACGCCCGCGTCAGCCCGGCGGCCGGCACCGTCCGTGAGGGTGCGGCCGTGTTCGTGGGCACCTTCACAAGCACCGCCGTGCCTAAGGGTCGCTACCTGGTCCGGCTCGTCGATGACGGCGGGGCGTGGAAGCTCGACTGGCTCCATGTGTCGGCCGCCGAGGCCCGGGTGCCGACCACCATGATCGACCCGTTCGTTGACTTCGCCGTTCTCTCCCTGGGCGACCTGATCGCCGCCGGCCCGATGAAGCCGGACGACCGGGCGCCGCTCGCCGCCGCGTTGTTCACCCCGGCCGTCCTCACGAGCCTGGACGTGAGCCAGCCCGAGGACGCGGCCGGGTACGACTACCAGCGCGGCGCCCTGGCGGCGAAGCTGGACGCGGTCGCGAGCGGCAAGGCGGAGTGGTACTTCCGCTCGTCGGCGTCGATCACCGCGTACAAGATCCAGTTCGGCGTCGGCGCGGAGGCCAAGGTGTTCGTGGACTTCACGCTCGTCCGCGGCGACGGCCCGAACCACTGGCGGATCGACCAGTTCGTGCGGCACTAGGGCCGGCAACCGGCGTTCCGCCGCGGGCGATGTCGGGTAGAATACCCGTTCCATGCCGCCGCCCGCGAATTTGCCCCCGCTGCCGCCAACGCTCCCCGCCGCCGTGCGGCGGTACTGGGGCTTCACGACCCTCCGCCCGCTTCAAGAAGACGCCATGCGGCTCGCCCTGGCCGGCCGCGACGCCCTTGTCGTCATGCCCACCGGCGGCGGCAAGTCGCTCTGCTACCAGGCGCCGGCCGTCGTACGCGGCGGGCTCACGGTGGTCGTGTCGCCGCTCATCGCCCTGATGAAAGACCAGGTGGACGGCCTCGCCCGCGTCGGCGTCCCGGCCGTCCGCATCGACAGCTCCATGACGCCCGACGAGAAGGCCGACGCCACCCAGCTCATCCGCAGCGGCGAGGCGCGACTCGTGTTCACGTCGCCGGAGCGGCTGGTGAACACCGGCGTGGCGCAGTTCCTGCGCGACAGCGGGGCCAACGCCGTCGCCATCGACGAGGCCCACTGCATCAGCCACTGGGGGCACGACTTCCGGCCCGAGTACCGGCAGATGGCCCGCCTCAAGGAGTGGTTCCCCGGCGCCGCTGTCCAGGCGTACACGGCCACCGCCACCGAGCGCGTCCGCGCCGACATCGTCGAGCAACTCGGCCTCGACAACGCGTCCGTTCTCGTCGGCAACTTCGACCGCCCGAATCTCACCTTCCGCGTGCTGCCGCGCGTCAGCCCGATCGCCCAGGTGCGCGAAGTACTGGACCGCCACCCCGGCGACGCCGGCATCGTCTACTGCCTCCGTCGCGCCGACGTGGACGACATGACGGCCCAGCTGAAGGCCGCGAAGTATAAGGCCGTCGGCTACCACGCCGGGATGAGCCCCGACCAGCGCCGCCGGGCGCAGGAGGCGTTCGCGTCCGAGGAAATCGACATCGTCGTGGCCACGGTCGCGTTCGGCATGGGGATCGACCGCTCGAACGTGCGGTTCGTGGTCCACGCGGCCATGCCGAAGTCGATCGAGCACTACCAGCAGGAGACCGGCCGCGCCGGCCGCGACGGGCTGCCGAGCGAGTGCGTGCTGCTGTTCAGCGGCGCCGACTTCATCACCCTCAAGAACATCACGCTGAAGTCGGCCGAGGAGGCCGGCGCGACGCAGGAGTTCGTGGCGTCCACGATCAAGCACCTCGACGACATGGCGAAGTACGCCCGCGGCGCCGTGTGCCGCCACCGGGCGCTCGTCGAGTACTTCGGCCAGCAGCTCGAAACCCACAACTGCGGCGCGTGCGACGTCTGCCTCGGCGACACCGACGAGGTGCCGGAAGCGAAGGTGGTGGCACAAAAGATTCTGTCGTGCGTCGCCCGGGTGAAGGAGTCGTTCGGCGTCACACACGTCCTCGACATTTTGAAGGGTGCGAACACCGAGGCCGTCCGCAGCCGCGGGCACGACAAGCTCACGACCTACGGCCTGCTCGAAGACGTGCCCAAGAACGACCTGCGCGACTGGATTTACCAACTCGTCGGCCAGGGGGCGCTGGCCGTGAGCGAGGGCGAGTACCCGCTCCTCAAGCTGACGCCGGTGTCGTGGGCGGTCATGAAGGGCGAGCAGTCGGTGCGCCTGATTCGGCTGGCGCGCCAGAAGCGGCGGTCGAAGCGCGACCTCGACGACGCCCCCGTCACGACCCGGGAACGGCAGCAGCCCGGCACGCTGCCGGCCGGCGCCGACCCCGAGCTGTTCGAGCGGCTGCGGCAGGTGCGGCGGCAGGTCGCGGCGGGGCTGGGGGTGCAGCCCTACCTCGTGTTCCCCGACTCGGTGCTGGCCGAGTTCGCCCGCGGCCGGCCGAGCACGGCGGCCCGCATGCGGCAGGTCAGCGGCGTCGGCGACCGCAAGCTCGCCGACTTCGGCGAGACGTTCCTGGACGCCATCCGCGCCCACTGCGGGCAGGCCGGGCTGGCGCAAGACGTGGACGGAGCCGTGGAGCGCGGGCTCGTGCCGACGAAGCCGGAGCGGAAGCCGTCGCCGCGGCGCGACAAGGTGTTCGAGCTGTTCCGCGGCGAGGCGCACCTCGATTACGTCGCCACGAAGACGGACCTGACGCGGGCCACGGTCGTGGACTACCTCACGGAGTTCATCCGCGCCGAGAAGCCGGCGAGCATCTTCCCGTGGGTGCCGGAGGACGTGTGCGAGCGCGTCGCGGCGGCGGCCGAGCAGTGCGGCACCGCCCGGCTCAAGCCCGCCTTCCTCGCGCTGAACGAGGAAGTGCCGTACGATACCATCCGCATCGTGTTCGCGTTCCTCGACAGCCGCGAGGGGCGGTAGCGCGCAAGTCGCACCGGAACCGGCGTTCGGGTGTCAGCCCTACCCACGGCTGGACTCGCGATGTTCGCCGCGATGCGTCGCCCCTGCCTGATCGCCGCCGCCGTCGTTCTGACGGCCTTCGGGTCGGCCCCGGCCGCGGACGCCGGGTGGGTCACCGTCCAGAACGACACCGGTCGCGTAGTCGTTGTGCAGACGACGGTTACGTCGCACAACCAGCCGCGCCGCGGCCGCCCGGTGCGGCTGCTGCCCGGCGAGCACCTCCGCGAGTACCACGCCGCCGCGGCGGTGCAGGTCGAGGTGTTCGAGGGGCGGGCGCAGGACCGGTCGCTGTTCAACGGGCAGCTGATCCTGCGGGGCGATCCGCAAACGTTCTCGATCGCGTCCTCGGCCCGCGGCGTAACCGTCACGCCGACCGGCCGTTAGGCCGCGGCCAACGGTCGTCGATCGGGCGGATTTCATTGTGTGCACGGCTCCCCCCCTGGGCGTCGCGGCACGAATTGAGTCGATGCCACAAATTAGCGTTGGAGCAACGCCGCGGCGAGCCGGCGCCGATTCGGTCGTTGCCGGTCGCCACCGCGGGCGGCTAGAGTGTGGGGGTTCCACCCTCCCACCCCGGCACCTCTCATGTCCCTGAACGGCCACGGCCCTGCGACCGGCGCGCCCACCCGCGTCCGGTTCTCGATCCTCGGCCTGCTCTGCCTGCTGGCGATGATCACGTACCTCGACCGCGCCATGTACGGCAGCGCCAAGGCCGACATGATGGAGGCCGTCGGCCAGCCGGTCAGCCAGTTCTTCTGGGTGCTCACGTTCTTCCAGCTGGCCTACGCCCTGTTCGAAATCCCCGCCGGGTGGATGGGCGACACGTTCGGCCCGCGCAAGACGCTGCTGCGGATCGTCGCGTGGTGGTCGCTGTTCGTCGCGCTCACCGGGTTCGCCGGGATGGCGCTGCCGGGCTCGGAGGTGGTGCTGATCGGGTTCGTGGTGCTGGTGGGGATGCAGTTCCTGTTCGGGATGGGCGAGGCGGGGGCGTTCCCGAACATCGCCAAGTCGATCTACAACTGGTTCCCCGAGGACAAGCGCGGGTCGGCGAAGGGGGTGATCTGGATGGCGGCCCGGCTGATGGGCGGGCTGACGCCGTTCGTGTGGGCGCTGATGGTGACCATCGGCGGGCTGTCGTGGCGGCAGGCGCTGTGGGTGTTCGCCGGGGTGGCGGCCCTGTGGTGCGTGGCGTTCGTGTGGTGGTTTCGCGACCGCCCCGAGCAGCACCCGGCGGCCAACGCGGCCGAGGCCGCCCTCATCAACGCCGGCAAGGCGTCGCACACCGACCAGCCGCGGGTGCCGTGGGGGAACATCTTCCGCAGCCGCAACGTGTGGGCGCTGTGCCTGATGTACACGGTGACCAACTTCAACTGGTACTTCCTCATGTACTACCTCCCCGGGGCGCTGAAGGACCAGTTCCGGGACCAGGTGTCGGGCAACTCGGGCGTCCTGCTGCTGGCGCTGCTCGGCGGGGCGCCGCTGCTGGTCGGCATGGGCGGGTGCTTCCTCGGCGGTGTCCTCTCCGACCGCTACATCCGCCGGACGGGTGACCGGGTGTGGGGCCGCCGGCTGTTCGGGATGCTCGGCTACGGCCTGGCCGCGGCGTGCTACCTCACGGCCGCGTTCTTCACCGACAACCTGTGGGTGTTCGCCGGCTGCCTGATCCTGGTGGGGTTCACGAACGACCTCATCATGGCCCCGTCGTGGGCGTGCGCCCAGGACATCGGCCGCCGCTACTCGGCGACCGTGTCCGGGGCGATGAACATGGTCGGCAACCTGGGGGCGGCGCTGGGGAACTTCGTCAGCGGGCTGATCCTGGCGGCGTACTCCGCCCCGAAGGTGATCGACGGGAAGGAGAAACTGGTCGTCGAATCGACGGGCTACGTGGTGTGCTTCACGCTGTTCGCCGCCGTGTACGCACTGGGCGTGGCGTCGTGGGTGTTCATCGACCCGACGAAGCCGATCGACGTGGCCCAAGAATCGGCCTGAGCGTCAGGCCACGGCCATCGCCGGGGCCGGGGCCGGCGCCTCCACGACCGTCGAATCCGCGACCGGCTCCGGCGGCTTCGGGGCGCCGTAGGCGTGCAACTCGACCACGCCGGCGCGGAGCGTCAGGTAGTGGCACGGCTTCTCGGTCCAGCAGCCGCTGTTGTAGTACGTGACCGCCCCGGCCTCGCGCACGCCGGCGTGGTGGGTGTGGCCGCAGCACACGGCGTCGCACCCGTACTTCTCCGCCAGCCGGACCGCCCCGGCGAAGATCTTCTCGGCGTTGCGCAGGAACGTCTTGCTCTGCTGCTTGGCGAACTTGGCGAACCGGTGCGACGGGTCGATCCACTGGAGCGTGTTGTACACCCGGTCGGCCAGCCAGGTGCACAGCGGGTAGCGGCTGATGAACTCGTCGAACCGGTGGCCGTGCAGGAACAGGACGCGCTTGCCGCCGCTCTCCACCACCAGGTCTTCCAGCACCTCGACGCCGAGCAGGTGCGAAATGTCGTCCGCCGCGCCGTCGTGGTTGCCGACGATCCAGGTGATCTCCACCTCGTCGGACAGCCGGCGGAGTTCGGACAGAACGTTCCAGTGGTGCTTCTTGAGGCGGCGGAAGTCGATGGAGTCGAAGACGTCGCCGTTGAGGACGAGCCGGCGGGTCCGCAGCCGCCCGTGGCGGACGTCCTCCAGGAAATGAACCAGCGCCTTGGCCTGGCTGTTGGCGCTGCCCAGGTGAATGTCCGAGATGACGACCGCGTCGAGCATCAGCATCCTCCGTGCGTGGCGGTCGGGAGCTGGCGTAACCCCTGGCGAGGACAAGGTTACGCCCGGCAAACGGGTTTGGTGTGACGGGCGCGTGAAGGTTCCGAGATGGTCAGTCGGCGGCGACTCGTCAGAAAACCTGGCGCTGTCGGAAAACCTGACACAGAAAAACCGACAGCCCGCTTGCTTGCCCGGGGGTGGGCGTTAAGATGTGAGTGTCCCGCCGGGGACGCGACTGCGGTGAATGGGCGACGCCGCAGCAGCCCCCGGCGGGATCTTTTTATTGGCAGACGGCACTTTCGCAACCCAATCCGCTGGCCGAAAAACCCCTGCATCTGCTACGATCGGACGTGTGACCCGTCAGCGTCGTTCCGCGGTCCGCGTCCCGTCCGGCCCGCTCCTGGAGCAGTACCGCGCCGCCCCGCCCGGTGAGCCCACGCCCGCCGAAGTGGCCGTCCGCGCCGCCGCCGGCTGGCTTCACGCCGGCTTCCTGGATTCCGCACCGGACGCACTTCTCGCCGACAACCTCACCCGCCTCGCCGACGCCGTGCTGCCGCTGTCGTTCCACCGCGCCGCACTGACCGTCCGCGTGCGGCTGGTGCGGTACGCCCTGAACCACCTCGCCCGCGGGCACGACCCGCTCCCGGTGCGGCTCGGCCGCTGCGTCGGCCCCGGCGGGATGTACCACGTCCCGGGCCTTGGTCCGACGCTGTGGGCGGCGCTGACGCAGGCGCTGGTCGCGGACCGGCACCCGCGCTGGTGCCCGGCCGTGGAGGCGGGGCTGACGCGGCTCGGGCTGTTCCGCGCCGACCCGGTCGAACCCGCGGCGCGGTTCGCGCAGGTGCTCGTGGCCTACGGCTCACTGTTGGCCGCGAACCCCGACCTGACGGCGCCGCAACTCGACGACTTCCTCGCCCGCGTCGGCCGCATGACCGGGCGCGAACTGCCGACCGAGCCGACGCCCGCCGCCGCGCTGACGTGGGGGCCGGACCCGGACGCCGTCCGGGCCTCGCTGCGGGCCGTGCGCACCCGCACGCCGCTGCGGAAGCGTCTCCGCGAGGCGAGCGCCGACGACACCGCGGCGCTGGCCGAGTTCCACGCCGCCGGCCGCGACGGAGACGGCGCCGCGGCGTGGGCCGCGTTCCGCACGCTCGCCCCCGACCCGGGCTGGGAGCACGCCCTCGCCCGCCTCGACGACGCCTTCGCGCCGTCGCTCCCCGCCGCCGACCGCGGCCGCCTGTGGGCCGACACCGCGGTGTCACTCCGCGAGCAGTTCCGCGTTCACCCGCTGGAGCTGGCCGACCTCGTGGCCGCCGTCGCCGAGCGTGACGAGCCCGCCGCGCCGGCCGCGTTCGGCGGCTTCTGCGCGGACACGTTCCGCTTCCTCGCCGAGTTGGCCGAGGGGCGCTCGAAGCCGTGGATGGACGACCGCCGCGACCGCTACCAGTTCGTGCTCCGCGACCCGCTCGTGGAACTGTGCGACGCCCTCGCGGCGCGCTACGTCCGCCCCGTGCTCCACGGCGAGTACGGCTGGGAGCTGGAAGCCGACGCCCGCCCCGGCCGAGCGATCACGAGCATCTGCAAGAACGACTTCGGCCGCGGCGGGCCGTACCAGCCGGTGCAGTGGGTGACGTTCTACCGCAAGGACCGCGGCACCCGCCGCGCCGACGCCCAGTTCTTCGTCCGCGTGGCCCCCGACGGCGTGGCCTTCGGCTTCCACCTCGGCCGCTCGGCGCGCGAGGCCGGGCGCCAGTTCCGCGCCGCGGTGCAGACCGACGCCGAGGCTCTGTACGCGGCCCTGGCTGCCGGCGGCGTCTTCGACACCTGCCGCTTCCGCGCCGGCGAAGACTTGTCGGTGGACGTGCCGATCCGCTCTGCCGCCGACCTGCGGACGTGGGCCGCACAGAAGACGCTCGCCGCCGGCCGTTGGCTCCCCGCGACCGCCCCCGAACTGCGGGCCGACGAGTTGGTGGGCGAAATCCTCCTGACGTTCGACCGGCTGGTGCCGGCGTTCGCGTGCGCCGCCGAGGCCGACCCGCGGCCGATCCTGGCCCGCCGCAGCGGCGACCCGGCCCGGGTGCCGGCCTACGATTCGCTGAACTTCAGCGAACAGACGCTGCTGTCCGAGACGTGGCTCGACCGCGTGCTGCATCTGCTTCAGTTGAAGAAGCAACTGATCCTTCAGGGCGTGCCCGGCACCGGCAAGACGCACGTGGCCCGCTGCCTGGCGCGCCTCCTGGCCCGGGACAACGCCGACGCCGTGCGGCTGGTGCAGTTCCACCCCGGCTACAGCTACGAGGAGTTCGTGGAGGGCGTGCGCGTCCGCAGCGTCGAGACGGACGGCCGCACCGAGGTGACGTATCCGGTGGAGGACGGCGTGCTGGCGGCGTTCGCGGCGAGGGCCGCGGCGCGGCCCTCTGAGCCGCACGTGCTGCTGATCGACGAGATCAACCGCGGCAACCTGCCGCGGGTGTTCGGCGAGCTGCTGTACCTGCTGGAGTACCGCGACCAGGCGGTGACGCTGCCGTACTCGAAGCGCGAGTTCCGCCTGCCGGAGAACCTGTTCGTGCTGGCGACGATGAACGCCGCCGACCGCTCCGCCGCGGCGCTCGACCAGGCGCTGCGGCGCCGCTTCTCGTTCGTGGAGATGCCGCCGGACGCGGCGCTGCTGGCGACGTGGCTGGACCGCCACCCGCCCGCCGACGCCGACGGCACGCTCGGTCCGCGGGTGGTGCGGGTGTTCGAGGAGCTGAACCGCCGGCTGGCGCGAGACCTCGGCGCGGACAAGCAGGTGGGCCACTCGTTCTTCATGGTGCCGGGCCTGACGGCGGCGACGTTCGAGGCGGTGTGGGCGCACCACGTCCGCCCGCTGCTGACCGACTACCTCGGCGGCCGCGCCGACCGCGTGAGCGACTACGAGCCGGCGAAGCTGTTGGGGAGGCGGCGCGAGCGGGCGGCCGGCCCGGCTAGCGAGGCGTGACGGCCGGCGTTACGATGGGGCAGTACCCCGCCGAGGTGCCTTGTATGCCAGCGACCGTATCACCCGCGGACTTCGACTGCTTGCCGCCCGAGGAACGCCTGGCCCTCGCCGAAGCCCTCTGGGACAGCGTCCAGCGTGACGTGGCGAAAGCCCCCCTCACCCCCGCTCAGCGCGCAGAACTTGAACGCCGGCTGGCCGACAGCATCGCCCGGCCGGGCGCCGTGACGCCGTGGGAGGAGATCAAGGCCCGGGCGCTGGCGAGGGCGCGCGGGTGAGCCTGCCGATCGTCCTGCGCGCCGAGGCGGAGGCCGAGTTCGACGAGGCCTTCGACTTCTACGACGGCCGCGGCACCGGCTTGGCCCGTGCGTTCGCCGCCGCGATCCAGTCCGTGTTCGACGGCATCGCCGCCCAACCGCTGATGCACGCCGTGGTCCTCGCCGATGTCCGCAAGGCGGTGGTCCGCCGCTACCCGTACTGCGTCTACTACCGTCCGCTCCCGGACCGCATCGAAGTGCTGTCGGTGTTCCACACCAGCCGCGACCCGTCGGTCTGGCAAGGGCGCATCTGAGGAGTCTCATGCCCACCTACGCCGCCGACCTCGCCGCCGTCCGGGCCGCCGCGGAGCGCGTCCGCGGCGTCGTCCACCGCACGCCGGTCGTCACGTCCGAGACGCTCGACCGCCTCGCCGGCCGGGCCGTGTTCTTCAAGTGCGAGAACCTCCAGAAGACCGGCGCGTTCAAGTACCGCGGCGCCACCAACGCCGTCCGCAAGCTCACCGACGCCGAGGCCGCCCGCGGCGTCGTCACGCACTCCAGCGGCAACCACGCCCAGGCGCTCGCCCTGGCCGCGCGCGTCCGTGGCATTCCCGCGTACATCGTGATGCCGCGCACCGCACCCGCCGTGAAGAAGGCCGCGGTCGAAGGTTACGGCGGCATCGTCACCCTGTGCGAACCCACCCTCGCCGACCGCGAGCGGACCGCGAACGACATCGCAGCCCGCACCGGCGCGGTGCTGATCCCGCCGTTCGACCACCCCGACGTGATCGCCGGCCAGGGGACCGCGGCGCTCGAGCTGCTCGAAGACGTGCCCGACCTCGACGCGGTCGTGGCGCCGGTCGGTGGCGGCGGGCTGGTGTCGGGCTTCTGCGCCGCGGCGAAGGGGCTGAACCCGGCGTGCCGCGTGTTCGCTGCCGAGCCGCTCGGGGCCGACGACGCGGCGCGCTCCAAAGCCGCGGGCGAGTGGCAGCCGCAGACGGCGCCGAACAGCATCGCCGACGGGCTGCTGACGAGCCTCGGCACGCTGACGTGGCCGTTCGTCCGCGACCAGGTCGAGCGCGTCGTCGTGGTGACGGAGGACCAGATCCGGCAGGCGATGCGCCTCGTGTGGGAGCGGATGAAGCTCGTCATCGAGCCGAGCGCCGGGGTCGGCGTCGCGGCCGTGCTGTCGGACGAGTTCCGCGCGCTGGGCGACATCCGCAAGGTCGGCGTGGTGCTGTGCGGCGGCAACGTGTCGCTCGACAAGCTGTACTGGTAGCCGGTCCGTATCATCACCGCCATGAAGCGCGTCGCTCAAGTCGCCGCCGCGGTCGCCGTCGTCCTCTGGCTGCGGACGGCGTTCTACGCCGTGGACTACGCCGAGTTCGCCTACGTCACGCAGTTCGGCGAGCGCGTCGCCGTCCACGACGGCGAGACCGACGCGGGCCTGAAGCTGAAGGCGCCGTGGCCCATTCACTCCGTCGTGCGCATCGACCGGCGGGTGCAGTCGTTCGACCTGCCGGCGGTGGAGTCGCTCACCCGCGACCCGGTCAGCAAGACGGTGGACAAGACGCTCGCGGTGGACGCCTTCGTGACGTGGCGCATCCCGACGGCGGAGGCCGCGGAGCAGTTCGTGAAGGCGATCCGCACGCCGGAGCAGGCGCGCAAAACGCTCGGCCCGCAGGTCAGCGGCCGACTCGCCGCGCTCATCAGCACCATGCCGCTCGACGACCTCATCAGCGTCGCCGACGCCGCGACCATCGACGCGCGGTCCGAGAAGGTGCGGGCGCAGCTGCTCGGCGACGGGTTCCGCGAGCGGGCACTGGCCGAGTACGGCGTCGAGGTGATCGACGTGCGGGTGCGGCGGTTCAGCTACCCGGAGGCGGTGCGGGCCAGCATCGCCGACCGCATCCGCAGCGAGCGCGCGAAGAAGGCCGCCGACTACGAGAGCGAGGGGCGGCAGCGGGCCGCGAAGATCACCACCGACGCCTACGCCGCGGCGAAGACGACCGAGGACGACGCGGCGGCGCAGAAGACGCGGATCGAGGGGGAGGCCCGCGCGGAGGCGGCGCGAATTCGCGGCGCGGCCTACGCCCGGGACCGCGAGTTCGGCCAGTTCCTCGACAAGCTGCAGGCGTTTCAGGTGATGGTCGCGGACACCCGCGACGTGCTGCTGTTGTCCACGCGGCACCCGCTCTTCGATTTGCTCCGCGGGCCGCCGGGGGCGCCGGCGGCGCCGGCGGCGCCGAAGCCGTAGGGTTCACACCTCGCGCCGGCTCCCCTTCTTGCGCTTCTTCCCCTTCTCGACGCGCGTCGTCGCGGCGTGCTCGCCGGCCGCGGCCGCGTTGAACATCGCGAAGTCGCTGTTCTGCCACCGGCGGCTCACGAACACCAGGTGACACACCCCCGTCACCAGCGGCACCACGGCGATCCCCAGGAGCGTCAGCAGCCACACCCCGCCGTTCGACGCGCCCTGCTCCACCGTCACCGTCAGCGGCTCGTCGCGCGGCGTCTCGCGGTCCACCTCCAGCCGCAGCGAGTACTTGCCGCCCGGCTGCGCCGTCACGTACGCGGCGCCGCGCTTGTCGCCTTCCGTCCACGTCTCGCCGTCCTCGACGCCGGTGTAGAACTCCAGCGGCACCAGGAACGGCTGCACCAGCCCGGTGGCCTGCTCGACCAGGTCGCCCTCGACGACCAGCCAGCCGGTCATGCTCGGCGCCGCCACGGTGACGCGGACGTTGCGGCGGGCCTTCAGCTCGAACAGGTCGGTGAAAAACTCCTGCACCTTCGGCGTCGCGGGAACCGAAGGCGAGTCCGGGGCCAGCGGCTGTGCGGCCGGCCCGCGGAGCTGGAACGTCTGCTCGTGGACCTTCCGCGACGGCACGCCGAGGATGACCACGATGCCGAGCACGCACAGCGCCACGAACAGCAGCGCGGCGTACTTGTACACCGCCGTGTACCCGAACGGCTGGTTCGGCGCCACGCCCGTCGGCAGCGGCAGCGGCTTTTCCAGCTTGAACGCCGACTGCACCTCGGCGGGCGTGAGGTACGTGCCGAGGGACCAGTTGATCTCGGCCGCCGCGCCGTAGGTGGCGCGCTCCAGGCTCAGCAGTTCGGGCGGGCGGATGAAGTCGGCGGTGGTCGCCGTCTCGCCGACGGTCACCTTCCAGTAGCACTCGCCGATCACGCCGCGGACCGTCGCCACGCCCGCCTGGAACTTGCGGAACCAGCGGCCGTTCGTCGTCGCCGAGTGACTCCCCTCGGTCACCGCCCCCGGCGGCAGCGGCGCCGCGTGCGTCCAGTGGCCGTCGCCGTTGATGAGCCACTCGAAGCCGTCGCGCGGGTGGTACAGCAGGTACTCGGTCCAGAAGTAGTCCTTCCCCTCGACCGTGACGCTGCGGCGGAACGCGCCGATGACGGTGCGCTCCTTCCCGCCGATCGTGCCCGCGGCGCCGAGCGGAATCCGCAGCGTGAACGGCGGCTCCTTCAGCGCGTTCAGCACGGCCAGGTCGCCGGCGGTGGCGTCGAGGAGCGAGCCGCAGTACGGGCAGCCGACGCGCTCGGTCTTGTCCGGGGCGCGGAGCTCGAGCGGGCCGCCGCAGTTCGGGCAACTCGCCCGCCGGGCCGCCACCTCGCGCAGCTCGTGCGTCGCCCGGGCCGAGTCGCGCACGCCGAGTTCGTCGAGCGTCACCTGCCGGCCGAGGAACAGCGCCGGCGGCTCGTCCGGGCCGGCGAGCGTGGCGAAGGCGCCGTCGGGGCCGGACAGGTCGGCGTAGCGGTAGGTCTCGCCCGGCCGCAGGCGGAACGGCAGCTCGCCCTCCGCGCCGCTGGCCGTAGCGGTGCCCGTCTCGGCGACGACGAGCGGCGCCTCCGACTCCGGCAGTTCGACCGACGCACCGGCTTCCAGGTCGTTGAGCGCGGGGCGGTCGCCGGAGGCGGGCTGTTCGAAGAGCAGGTAGTAGCGGCCCTGCGCCTCGGAGAGCCAGCCCCAGCGGCCGTCGGCGAAGGCGGCGTACCACTCGTCCCACACGCCGCCCGCGGGGTGCCCCAGCTGCGTCCGGCCGGTCAGCTGGAACTTGCGACCGTCGTACTTCCCCTCAATGCCGACCTTCAGCACGGCCCCGGTGTCCACCAGTGCCGCGACCTTCCCCAGGTCCTCGACCGACCGGTCGCCGCGGGCCACGGCCGAGCGGCAGTACGGGCACACGGCGACCATCGAGCCGCCGACGGCGAACACGACCGGCCCGCCGCACGACGGGCACTGCACCCGGACGCTCATCGGCCGGCCTCCGTCGGGGCTTCGCCGCGCGGCACCTCGCGCACCTGCACCCGGGCGGCGCCGAGCGCGTCGGCGAGGTGCGTCTCCCACGGCCAGCGCGGCCGCGGCCGGCAGCAGTACAGGTTGAACGTCGCCAGCCCGTGCTCGGGGAACGTGTGGCAGGCCAGGTGCGACTCGGCCAGCAGGTACAGCCCGGTGACGCCGCCCGGCCCCGAGAACTGGTGCCACAGCGGCTCGCCGACGCGCGTGAGCGCCAGTTCCGCGAGCAGTGATTCGCAGAGGCGGCGGAGGCGGGCGGCGGCGCGGAGGTGGTCGGGGTCGCAGCCGAACGCCTCCACGACCCACTCGACGCCGGCCGGCGGAGGGGTCGTGATTTCGGCAGTGGGACGGGGCGTGTTCACCGCCGTGTCACCGATACCCGCCCGCACCGGCCGCGTCAACCGGCCGGGCCGCGAATGGCCGCGAGGCCGGTTGCACCTGCGACTTTCGGCGGGTAAAGTGGCTCGACTTAGACTCGCGCAAACCTCGCCCCCGGTGTGCTGGTGTCGATCTCATTCCGTTGTTCCTGCGGCCAGCTCATCAGCGTGGAAGCCGACCGCGCCGGCGGGACGGCCCGCTGCCCGGCCTGTCGAGCGACCATACCCGTTCCCACTTCGCAGCCCACACCCGAACCCGCTCCCCTCGTCGATGAACCTCCTGTCCTGGCTTTGGCGGAAGATCGACCGTCCCACCCCGGGTGGGAGCCACGATTCAAGAATCCTGCCGTGATTGGCGGTTTGGTGATGATGGCCTTGGCCGCGATCTGGTTTTGCTTCGGCGTGTCCACGGGCCGGTTCTACTATTACCCGCCGGTCCTCTTCACGCTCGGCCTGATCGCGGTCTACCGTGGCATCATCCACGGAGGTGATGGGTAGCCGCGGGCCTACAATGCGGGGGTAGCCCAGTACCCGGAGGATACCCGATGGCCGACGCCCGCGACGCCCAACTCCTCGTCATCGGCGGCGGCCCCGGCGGCTACCCGGCCGCCCTCCACGCCGCCGACCACGGGATGAAAGTGGTCCTCGTGGACGAAGACCCGCGGCTCGGCGGCGTCTGCCTCAACCGCGGCTGCATCCCCTCGAAGGCGCTGCTCCACGTCGCCAAGGTCATCCGCGAGGCCCAGCACGCCGCCGAGTGCGGCCTGAGCTTCGGCGAGCCGAGGATCGACCTCGACAAGCTACGGGCGTTCGTGCAGCAGAAGGTCGTCGGCAAACTCACCGGCGGCATCGGCCAGCTCACGAAGGGCCGCGGCGTCGAGGTCGTGAAGGGGCACGCCACGTTCGTGGACGCCAACACGGTCGAGATCAAGGGCGACTCCCCGCAGACGATCAAGTTCCAGAACTGCATCATCGCCACCGGGTCGGTGCCGGCGGTGCCGAAGGCGTGGCAGCTCGGCGACCCGCGCGTCATGGACAGCACCGGGGCGCTGCTCGTGCCCGACGTGCCCAAGACGATGCTCGTCATCGGCGGCGGCTACATCGGCCTGGAGATCGGCAGCGTCTACGCCGCGCTCGGCACCAAGATCACCGTCGTGGAGGCGCTCGACGGCCTGCTGCCGCTCGCCGACCGCGACCTGGTGGCGCCGCTGGAAAAGAAGCTGCGGGCCGAGTTCGCGGCGATCTACGTCAACACGAAGGTGGCGAAGCTGGAGGCGAAGCCGGACGGGATCGTCGTCACGCTCGAAGGGAAGGACGTGCCGGGCTCCATCACCTTCGACCGGGTGCTGGTGTCGGTCGGCCGGCGGCCGAACTTCGCCGACCTGGGGCTCGACAAGGCCGGCGTGAAGCAGGACGAGCGCGGGTTCGTGGTCGTGGACAAGCAGCGGCGCACGAACGTGCCGCACATCCAGGCCATCGGCGACATCGCCGGCGAGCCCGGCCTGGCGCACAAGGCCACGGCCGAGGCGCGGGTGGCGGTCGAGGTGCTGCTCGGCGAGCCGGCCGAGTGGGGGCCGCGGGCCATCCCGGCGGTCATCTTCACCGACCCGGAAATCGCCTGGGCCGGCCTGACGCAGAAGGACGCCGAGGCGCAGGGCGTGCCGCACGAGGTGCTCAAATTCCCGTGGGCGGCGAGCGGCCGGGCCGTGAGCATCGGCCGCACCGAGGGGCTGACCAAGATGCTGGTCGATCCCGAGGGGAAGCGGGTGCTCGGCGTCGGCATCGTCGGCGCGGGGGCGGGCGAGATGATCGCCGAGGGCGTGCTGGCGGTCGAGATGGGGGCGGTGGCGCGGGACGTGCTGGAGAGCATCCACCCGCACCCGACGCTGAGCGAGACGGTGATGGAGAGCGCCGAGCTGGCCTACGGCGCCGCCACGCACGTCGCCCGGCCGCGGAAGGCGGCGAAGTAGCCGCCGGTCAGACCCGCGACCGGCTCCGCAGCCGGAACCACCCGGCCCAGACCGCCGGGGCGGCGGGCCGCTTCCCGGCCCGCCGGCCCAGGCCGACGAGCCAGTTCCGCGCCGGCACTTCCACCAGTAGGTACACGGCCGTGGAAACCACGAGCGCCGCGGCCAGGAAGCCGCCGGCCTGGGCGAACACGCCGACTTCGGCGAGCGGCAGCCACGGGTACAACTGCGTGAACACAACCATGTGCGTGAGGTAGAAGCTGTAGCTCGACTCGCCGAGGAACACCGGCACCCGGCCGCCCAGGAGCCGCGACAGGTGGCCGCGCTGCCGGGCGAACACCGCCACGACCAGCGCGAACGCCGGCGTGTAGTACCCGACGAGCCGGACCAGCAGCGGCAGCCGGTTTGAGTAGCCCACCGCCACGCCGACCGCCAGCAACGCCGCCAGTTCCAGCCCCGTCCACCGCCACCGGCCCGCGCCCGGCGCGTCGCCCCCGGTGCGGACGAAGTCCAGCCCGAGCGCCACGCCGACGGTGAAGTCGGCCAGCCGCACGAGCGGGCAGACCATCAAGTACTGCGTCCACGGGTTCAGGTTCGAGCACTTCCAGTACATCAGGCCGAACTCCGCCGCCCACGCCGCCCCGGCGAGCGCCCACAGTCGGCTCCGCCCCAGACCCGGCAGCCGCGCCGCGGCCCACACGAACACGGGAAGGCAGAGGTAGAAGAAGACCTCGTCCGAGAGCGACCAGGCGGCCGGGTTCATCCCCGGCGGGTACGGGCTCGGGGCCGGCGCCCAGACCTGCAAGAGTAGCAGGTTCGTCCCCACCTCCCACCCGGTGGTCAGCGCCGGCACCAGCGGCAGGAACGCGAGGACGGCGAGCGTGAAGAGGTAGACCGGCCAGATGCGGGCGAACCGGGCGAGGAGGTAGCGGCCGAGGTCGCCGCGGGTGGGGCGCGCGAGCCGCTGGTGGTACGAGTACGCCAGTACGAACCCGGACAGGACGAAGAAGAACGGCACGCCGGCAAAGCCCTCGGCCATGAACCGGCGGGGCGTGGGCGGGAGCGTCGGGTCCTCGGCGAGCGCCGGGATGTGGACGACCGCAACCGCGGCCGCGGCGAGGAAGCGGAGTCCGGTGAGGGCGTCGAGCCGACGGCGGTCGTCCACCTCTTGGCCTCCGGTGCCGGGGAGCGACCCTCTCCCCACCCGGCGGCACCTAACCCGGAACGGGGTGCGATTACAACCCCAGCCGGTGTCACTACGCCGCCCGGTCGGCGATGCGGGCGCGGGCGCGGCCCAGGATCATGGCGTGGTCGAAGGCCAACTCGGGGAGCGCGTCGAGCCGGAACCAGCCGACGGCCTCGGCGTCGTCGGCGGCGACCGGCTTCAACTCGTCGGCGTCGACTCGCACCAGGTACGCCACGGTGACGGTCCACCCGCGCGGGTCGCGGCCCGGGTCGCCGGCGGTGTACAACTGCTCCAAATCGCTCACCTGCACGCCCGTTTCTTCGAGCGTTTCTCGCTGCGCGGCGGCGGCCAGTGGTTCGTTCTCGTTCACGAACCCCCCCGGCAGCGCCCACCGGCCGGCGTGTGGGTCGCGCTTGCGGCGGATCAGCAGCACCCGCGGACGCGGCTCCCGGGTGGCGACCACCATGTCCACGGTCAAGGCCGGGCGGGGGTAGTCGTAACTGAACTTCTTGGCGCGTTTCGCGGCCACCCTCAGCCCTCCGGCCGGCCAACGACTTCGGGCCGACGCTTCGGCCGTGCCTTGAGGAACTTACCCGCCCGCGGCGCCGGTGCCAACCACGGAATCGGCGCGGGGGGCGGCTAGAATGGGGCGACGACATCCGATCGGAGAGGTGCTTTGTGCGGTTCCAGGACGTGTCCTGTTGGGAAGTGACGGACGTAACCGACCCGCGCGTGCGGGCCGCGGGGCGGCTGTACGAGCGCACGCTCGACCCGGACGAGCGCATCCCGTGGGAGTGGATCGAGCGCGGCGTCGGCAACCCGTCCGGCCGCACCGCCGGCTGGAAGCGCCACCTGATCCTCGCAGAGGCCGGCGACGTGCTCGCCGGCTACGCCTACGGGGCGTACATCCCCGGCTACGGCGGCTACCTCTGCTACCTTGGGGTCGATGAGGCCTGCCGCGGGGCCGGGGTCGGCACGAAGCTGTTCGAGGCGTTCTTCGAGCGGGTCGCGGCCGACGCCGCGGCGGCGGGGGAGCCGCTGCCGTTCGTGGTGTGGGAGAGCCACCGCCCGGACGCCGACGAACCCGCCGCGGTACGTGACATCTGGGTGGCGCGGGTGCGGCTGTTCGACAAGGTCGGCGGGCTGTGGGTGAAGGGCGTCGAGTTCCTGACGCCGAACTTCGCCGGCGACACCGACCCGGTGCCGCTGCAATTGTTCATGAAGCCAGTGGACCGGCCGGCGTCGGGCTTCACGGCGGACCGGTTGTGGGGCGTGGTCGAGGGGCTGTACGAGCGGGTGTACCGCATCGACCCGGGCGAGCAGCTATACGACCAGACGGTGCGGCCCGAGGTGCGGCCGGTGCTGGTGCCGGCGCGGGAGGCGAGGCGGGAAAACATTTTGACAGGATAACAGGATGAAGCAGGATGACGAACCAAGACCTTAGTTTGGTTCGTCATCCTGCTTCATCCTGTTATCCTGTCAAAACTCCGGTCCGCTCTCACCCCTTCAGCTCGACCGACCAGTAGGCGGCGTCCACGAACGACGCCCACGACTGGTACTTCTTCTGGGTCAGCTTCAGGTTGAGCAGCGGGCTCCGCTTCGGCTTCTCCGGCTTGCGGATCAGCGTCAGGTTCGCCTGCCGCGGGGTGCGGCCGCCCTTGCGGACGTTGCAGTCCACGCACGCGCACACGATGTTGTCCCAGGTCGTGCCGCCGCCCTGGCTCCGCGGCACCACGTGGTCCAGGCTCAGCTCGCTGGTCGGGAACTTCTTCCCGCAGTACTGGCACTGGTTGTGGTCCCGGGCGAAGATGTTGCGGCGGTTGAACTTCACCGTCTGCTTCGGCATCCGGTCGTAGCCCAGCAGCCGGATCACCCGCGGCGCCTGGATGGTCGTCGTGGGCGTCCGCACCCAGTCGTCGTCGCTCTGGACGTTCAGCTTCGACCGGAGCTCGCTCAGCTCGGCCCAACTCTGGAACGTGTAGGTGGCGAACGCGCCCTCTTCCAGGCTCACCACCTCGGCCAGGTCCTTGCAGAGCAGGCAGAACGCGCGCCGGACGCTGATGACGTGCACGGCCATGAACGTCTTGTTCAGGACGAGCACGCTGGCGTCCAGCGCGGTGGGTATCCCGGGTGCGGCGGCGAGCGGGTTCATGGCGGGCGGCCCCCTACTATGTGGTGACCCGCCGCCGGGCACTCCGGCGGGGGCGTGGGATACGAGGCGCGGCCGGGCTGCGAGGTTCGACCTCGGCGCCATGATAACCGCGCCCGAACGGGGGCGGAAGAGTCCGCCGGGGCGAAATCGGACCGGCTTCACGCGGGCTTAACGAGCCGTCATCCGCCCGAGACGAACGAGCCCCGCGGCCACGTCGTCCGCGGTACCCACCACCGGCAGCCGCACGAGCGCCACCGACAGCGCACCGGCACGCAGCACCTTCCGCGCGAAGCGCCGACCCGGGTACACGAGCGCCGCCCGCGGGGCGCCCGTCACGGCCGCGTAGGCCAGCACCTGGTGCAGGTCGGCGGCGTCCGGGCCGGGCCGCTTCCACTTCGCGTCCAGCACCCAGCGCGGCTTCCCACGGCGCGACACCAGCACGTCGGGCCGCAGCACCGTCTCGCCGACCGGGAAGCCTGGGTGCGCCGCGGCCGCCCACCCGGCGGGAAGTCCGGCCGCGAGGCCGGTCGCCAGGTGGCGCTCGAACGCCCGGCCGAGGTCGATCAGGAACGCGCCCGTGCCCGGCGTGCCGTGGGCGGCGGCGAGCCCGTCGCGAAGGGTGCGGCACAGCGCGAGCATTGAAGTATACGCACCCGCCCGCGGCTCGCGCGCGGCGGCGTCGAACACGTCGTCGCTCGGCGTCACGGGCGGAACGCTCTCCAGCGGAGCGGCCGCGCCGCGCACGTCGGCGCGGACGGATGCCGGGAGGGAAGGGTGGTTCACCAGCGCGTCGGCGACGGCCTTCGGAAGCTGGTTCCACGGAACATCCAGGTCGAACGCCGACTCGGTGACGTGGAACGTCGTCGGGAAGGCGCGGGCCGCGGCGTCGCGGAGCTGGTCGGCAGTGCGGAGGCGGCCGCGGAGGTACGGCGCGGCGTGGTCGGCGTTGTGGTAGCCGCGGACCAGCCCGGCCGCGGCGAGGTCGCGCAGCTGCCCGGCGAACTCGGTCGCCAGCGCCGCGAGGAGGTCGGCGTCGGGCGGCGCCAGGCCGCCAGCGGCGGAGGGTTCCAGGCCGAGGAGCAGCCGCAGGTTGGGCCAGGGGAGCCTGGGACGGATCGTGAGGAGGACGTGCGGCGCGTCGAGGCTTCCGACGACGCCGCGGGCGGTGAGGAGGTAGCGGTCGGGCCGGCCGCCGGGGTTTACCTCGACGACGCCGGGGAAGTGCGCCCGCAGGAACGCGGCGTCGGCCGGGCGGAGGCGGACGCTGCGGGTGCGGCGCTCGACGAGGACGACCGTGCGCCGCGTCACGGCTCGTTCCCACCAGGAGGAAGGCCGTCCGGCCCGTCCGGGATCGTCTCGAACGGTCGCTCCGGCGCCGGCCGCGCCACCCCGCGCAGGGCGGGCGGCCACAGCTTCCACCCGCGGCCGCGGCCGCCGAGCGGGTCGGGGTTCAGCCCGTCGTTGAGCGCGAACGTCCGCTGGAGGTCGTCGGCCGCGGCGAACACCAGGACGCCGCCGTCGTCGGTCTTCTCGTACTGAATCGGGCCGCCCGTGTACGGGTCGGGCGGGAGCGGCGGCAGCAGGTCGCCGGGGATTTCGAACAGCGACTCGGGCCAGCGACCGCGGGCCAGCCGGAACCGCTCGCACGCCACGGCCGCGCTCGCGGTCAGGAGTGTGGCCCGGGCGCGGATCGTTGCCTCGCCCACCTTCTGCGTCGCGGGGAGGGTCAGCTTGGTGACGATGTAGCGGAACTTGTCGGCGTCCTCGAACGGGATCCGGACCTCGGCAATCGCCTTCCTCTGCTCGTGCGGCGGCTTCTTGGCGGCCTCAATCATCTCGGTGAAGAGCTTCAGCGCCATCGCCCGATCGCCGGGGAGCAGCCCCTTGTACAGGACAAAGCCGGGGGCGACGAGCGGGTTCTTGCCGCCGCTGCCGCCCGCCATGCCGACGAGGTCGCCCGGGGCGATGGTGCCGTTCTCCAGCCCCTCGAAGACGCGGTCCAGCGTGGCCCGCTCGCCGCGGAGGCCGTTGAGGAGGTACGGCACGTCCGCCTCGGCCCGCAGAGCCGCCTGGAACGCGGCCAGCCCCTTGTCGTCCTTCGGCTCGCCCCACGCCAGCACCTGCATGCCGGCGCCCGCGGCGACGTTCGCCCCCGCGATGCGGACTAGCTGCGAGATGAGGAACGGCTCGTCGCCGAGCGCACGGCATGCGACGAGCCCGGCACGGGCGGAGCCGACGCCGCGGTCGGTCTTCCCCTCGAGCGCGGCGAGCTTGGCGTCCACCTCCAGGACCTCGAACACCTCGCGGGTGTTCTGGGCGTGCGGCAGCAGCGTCGTGTACGGGTTGTCGGGCACGTTCAGGGCGACGTAGCCGTTCTCGGCGAGGTCGGGGCGGAGGAACGCGGCGCGGGCGGCCGCGCGGGCCTCGGCGGACACGGCGCGGGCTTGCAGGAACCACGCCGTGGCCCAGAGGCCGGGCCACTCGTTGGTGACGTGGCCGCCGCCGAAGTCGCGGAGCGTGCGGACGTGCTGCCACT
Organism: Gemmataceae bacterium; assembly: GCA_046350095.1. Classification (GTDB taxonomy): domain Bacteria; phylum Planctomycetota; class Planctomycetia; order Gemmatales; family Gemmataceae; genus Urbifossiella. The sequence goes on along the minus strand of JAXMBA010000002.1, from coordinate 563,398 downwards.
CGGGGGTGAACCCCTCGCGGACCCGGCGGGCCGCCTCGGCGGGGTTCTTCTCGGGCGGCGGCGCGGCTTTGGCGCGGGCGGCGAGCACGTCGTCGAGCCGCCACCCGGGGTCGCCGGCGTCGATACGCGCGGTGACGCGCTCGAGTTCCCGCGTGCCCATGCGGCGCAGCGCCGCCCGCCCGATGACCACGACGAGGACGAGGACGACGACTGTGACGGCGCCGCCGATGAGGGTCTTCTTGAGCCAGCGGGGCATCCGCGTCGCGCCTCGGGGGGTGGGTAACGGGATGACGCCGCCGGCGGGGAAGGGTTTCAGGCGAACGGCGGACTCACGTCGCGCCGTTCGCCGGGCGTCACCCCGGCAGGTCCACGCAGTACACGAACCCCGCGTCCTTGACGTACAGCCGGCCGTCGGCGATCGCCAGGTGCGACCAACTCCCGCGGCCGCACACCGTCCAGCGGGCGAGTTCGGTCCACTCGTCGGGGCGGAGGCGGAACACCACCAGCTCCCCCTCCGACGTGAGGCAGAAGCCCGCCCCGCCGGCCGTCGCCAGCGAGTGGTACTTCCCCGGTATTCGCGGCGACGTCCACGCCGTCTCGCCCTTGTCCAGGCTCAGGCACACCAGCCGCGTCGTGCGGTGGTCGAACCCGACGAGGTGGTCGCCGAACACGACCGGCGTCGTCATGTAGCTCTTCAGCTCCTCGGTCTTCCACGCCGTCTGTGGCTCCTCGCCCGGCGATTTGGGCACCGTCACGGCGAACGTCGGCCGGCCCTCGCCGGCGATGACGACGCGGTCCTTCCACACCACCGGCGTGATGATGGTCTGGTCGTAGAGCGCCTTGAACGGCACGCCCCACAGCAGCGACTTGTCCTCGTACTTCACGCCGACCATGCGCGTGCCGGTGAAGCACACCAACTGCTTGACGCCGCCCGGCGCCGCGAGCAGCGGCGAGGCGTAGCTGCTGCGGTCCTCGAGCGCCTTCCACACCACCTTGCCGGTGACGCGGTCGAAGGCGACGAACGTGCCGGCCTTCGGCCCGCCGACGTTCACGACCACGGAGTCGCCGTCCACGAGCGGCGAGGCACAGACGCCGCACGGCGGGAAGGCCGTGTCGTCGCCGAGCGGCCCCTTCTTCTGGCCCCAGAACTCCGTCTTGCAGTCGTGCCTCCAGAGCTGCTTGCCGGTGGCGGCGTCGAGCGCCAGCAGGACGCCGCCGAGGCCGAACGTGTAGACGCGGTCGCGGTCGAACGCCGGGGTGGAGCCCGGCCCCTTGCCGGCGGTCGGGTCGGGCGGGGCGAACGCCTCGGCGTAGTCGATCGCCCACAACTCCTTGCCCGTCTTCGCGTCGAGCGCGCGGACACGCTCCTTATCGCCGACGCGGTCGTGGACGAACACCTTCCCCGCGGCGACACACAGGCCGGCGTAGCCGTCGCCGGCCGGCACCTTCCAGCGCGGGGCGGGGGCGTCCTTCGGCCACGTCGCGGGGAGCGTGTAGCCGGGGGCGTGGCCGTCGCGGCCGGGGCCGCGCCACTGCGGCCAGTCGGCCGCGGTCAGGAGCGGGACGGACAGGATGAGAGCAAGTCGGGTCATCAGCGGGCCTCGGGGTGGAGAGGCGGGGTCACGGTATCAGGCCGTCGCGGGCCGGGCTACTTCCGCCAGTGCGCGCGCAGCTGCCGCAGCGCCTCGTCCACCAGCTTCTCGCCGCTCCCCGCCGCGACCCGTGCAGAAACGACCTCGTAATTCCCCTGCGAATACGCGACGCGGTTCGGGATGTACCCGATGCTCCCGTTCGCCAGCTCGGCGCAGATCGTCTGCTTGAACGGCGACCCGGCCTTGATGGCGAGCCCGAGCTCGACGAAGATCTCGCCCGGCAGGCTGACCCACGCCAGGTCGTCGCCGAGCGAGATCACCTGCACCTCAACCGCGAACGCCTTGCCGAGCCGGCCGGCGACGTCGGCGGCCTGGAACGCCTTCACCTGCTCCAGGAACGCCGGCGCCGGCTTCGCCCCGGCCCGCAGCGCCGCGATCACCGCCTTTCCCTTCGCCACGTCGTCGGCCGTCACCGCGGGCAGGTCCAGTTCCACCAGCGCGGTGCTGACGCGCAACGGGCCGTCGGCGATCGGTTCGAGGCGCTCGTAGGTCCGCAGCACCTCGGCGGCGAGGCGGGTGCCGATGCGGGCGGCCTCGCCGTCGCCCTTCTGCGGGGCGGCGCTCGACACGTTGATGTGGTTGATGTCGCCGCAGCAGCCGGTGCTGAAGATCGTGACCATGTCCTCACCCCGCACGGCGGCGAGGCAGCGGGCCAACTGGTACGGGTAGTCGGCGGAGAAGTACATGCCGCCCACCGTGTCGAGGTGCATGGCGAAGTTCACGTAGGTGGCGATCGGCTTGCCGTCGAGGCCGTCGACGCACACGACCGGCACCGCCGGGTCGGTCGGCCCGGCGGGGCGGACGATCCGCGGGTTGAGCTTGCCGGGGTTCCAGCCGACGGTGCCGTCGAGCATGAAGAAGCGGCGGTTGAACGCCAGCCGCTCCTCGCGGCCCGTCGCGGTGGTGACGCGCGCCGGGCGCCGCTTGTCGTCGGCGGCCTTCACCGCGGCGGCGATGCGGGCGGGGAGTTCCTTGAGGTAGTCGCCGAGGATTTGCTGCGCGGCCGGGATGCCGTCGGCGAACGCGCTGCGGGCGGTCAGTACCGGCCCGGTGTGCGAGTGGGTCGCGGAGATCATCACGTTCGCGGCGGGGATGCCGGTCGCCTTCTCGACCGCGGCGCGGGTGGCCTCGACGAGTTCGCGCGGCGTGCCGATCAGGTCCAGCGCGACGAGCGCGACGCGGGTGCCGGCCTGTTCGAGGACGAGCGCCTTGGCGTGGAGCGGGTCGCGGGTCCCCTCGGCGCCGCGGGCGGAGTAGTACCCGGCCATCGGGCAGCCGCGCGGCGGGGTGATGTCGGAGACGGCGGCGCCGGCGGTGAGGGCGGCGTGGGCCAGTTGCGGGTACGCGAGTGCGGCGAGGAGCGCGAGAGTGCGCATGGGGAGCCTCGTGGGAACGGTGGTGGACATGATACCGGGGCGCTGGCACCCGCCGATACGGCCGGTTATGCTCATGCGGCCCACCCCACCCTCCCCGGTGCCGCCATGCCACGCCCCTCTCGTCGCAGGTTCCTCAAGGCCGCGCTCGCCAGCCCGACGTTTACCGCCCCGATGTTCGCCCAGGACCGCAACGCCAACTCGAAGCTCGGCATCGCCGTCATCGGCGTCGGCGGGCAAGGCGGCGGCAACAACGGCCTCGCCGCCAACGAGCGGCTCGTCGCCCTCGTGGACGTGGACGACCGCAAGATCGCCGAGGCGATCAAGAACCTCGGGGCGAAGGCGAACAAGCCCCCGGTGTTCCACGACTACCGCCGCATGTACGACGCTCACGCCCGCGACCTCGACGCCGTGTTCATCGCCACGCCCGACCACCACCACGCCCCCGCCGCCGTCCGCGCCATCCGCCTCGGCAAGGGCGTGTTCTGCGAGAAGCCGCTGACGTACACGCTCCACGAGGCCCGCACCCTCGCCGCCGAGGCGAAGCGGATGAAGGTCCACACGTCGATGGGGAACCAGGGCCACGCCGGCGACGGCTACCGCCGGCTGTGCGAGTACATCTGGGCCGGCGCGATCGGCGACGTGACCGAGACGCACAGCCTGATGACGCGCAACTTCGGCGGCACCGGCGGCCGGCCCAAGAGCGAACCCGTGCCGGCGGGTCTGCACTGGGACGAGTGGCTGGGGCCGGCGCGGGTCCGCGACTACCACGGCGGCCTCCACCAGTTCGGCTGGCGCGAGTGGAAGGAGTTCGGCACCGGCACCCTCGGCGACATGGGCTGCCACGTCCTCGACGGCACGTTCTGGGCGCTGAAGCTCGGCGAGGCGAAGACGTTCTCGGTCGAGTGCGTCAGCCAGCAGCCGGGGAGCGCCGAGCGGTTCGCGCGGGAGAACCACCTCCGCTGGACGTTCGGCGCCCGCGGCCCGATGCCGGCCGTGACCGTCAACAGTTACGACAACACCTGGCCGCAGCGCATCCGGGATCTGGAGCAGGAGCACGGGGAGAAGTTCGGCGGCGGCACCGTCTACATCGGCACCCGCGGCATCATGGCGACCGGCACGTACGGCGACAACCCGCGGATCGTGCCGAAGCGGGCGCACGACGCCTTCACGCCGCCGCCGCCGTCGATCCCGCGGTCCCGCGGCGGGGTGAAGGGCGACCTGATCGCGGCGCTGAAGGGCGGCCCGGCGCCGTCGAGCAGCTTCGACTACGCGGGGCCGTTCACCGAGTTTGTGCTGACGGGCGTGCTGGCGAGCAACGTCGGCGCCGGGAAGAAGATCACCTGGGACGTGGAGAAGCTGACCGCCGACCTCCCCGAGGCGCAGGCGCTGGTGCGGCGGACGTACCGGGCCGGGTGGGAAGTGTAGACCGCTGCCACCGGCGACGTGTTTCGTGGGCTGCTATCGCCCCGCCAGCCGGGCGAGGGCGGCGGCCACGTCCTGCGCGACTGGCCGCCGCGGGAGAAGGCGGCTCACCTCGTTCTTGCCGTTCACCGGTTCGGACACGACGACCCGTTGGTCAACCAGGAATCCGAGGTCGCCGGCCGCGATTCCGCCTGGCACGACCGCGTCATGGGGGATCAGTACGAAAGGCTGGTCGTCCCATGGGGCACGCCCGATGATCGGCGTGAGGTCGAGATGATCCCCACCGGGGACCACTTCCGCGGTCGCCCGCAACCCCCGTCGGGCTACGACGCCGGTGAGCGTCGGCTCGAACAACCCTGCCAAGAGGGCCAGCGCCGGCGCGCCGGGCTCAGCGTGCCGCGGCTGGTCGAGGTCGAGCGGGACACGCCGCGGGCTCACGTTCACGAACGGCTCCGCAAACGACTCGCCCCACACGACCACTCGGCCGCCGTCGCACCCGGGCTGCGTGCGGAGCCAAGCCAGGACCGTGCGCAAGTCTCGCAGCTGGTTGCCGAGGACGGTTCGCCCCAGAATTTGCTCCGTCTGCGACAGTGAGGTGCGGCTGCCGGTCCGCTCCGGGGAGGTGCCGGACTGCGACTCGCCGGTGCCGCGCACGTCCGGGAGGCAGACCACGACGCCCGCCTTGAGGAATACGTCGATGACTTCGGAGCGTTGCTTCAGAAACCCCGCGCGCCCGGGCTGAGACACCATCACCACCACCGGCCGCGGACCCGGCGTGGCGGGCTTCAACAGCATAAGCGGCACGATGATGCCAGGTTCCGTCTCCAGCGCGAAGCGATTCAGCGTGCCGCCGGGGATCGGTTCGGACCGCCCCTCGAACACGGCCGTCGTCGGCCGCGGGTCCACGTCCCCGAGCCGGGCCGCCCATTCTTTCCGCAGGACGGCCGGTCGCTCTGTCGGCCGCACCGCGTCCAGCCGCTCTCGAATCGCTGCGATCCGCTCCACAAGAATGTGTTGGAGAACCAGCTCCAGTCGCTGCGGGTGCAACCGCGCCGCGTCCGCGGTGTCGGCCCAACAGGCGAGTTGGTCCGACGGCAGCCGCTTGCTGTACTCCGCGGGCGGGGCCATGCCGAACCACTTCGCCAGGTACGGGTAGACCATCTTGCGGTGGACGGCACCGATGTGCGTGCAGTGAGTGCTCTCCGGCGGTTGACCCTTTACACTGCCGCCGCCGTGGGCGAGGCCGAGCTTGTCGGGGGCGCCGTAGAAGCCGAACACCTTCTGCAGCCGCGGCCACGCCGGGTCGGTCGCCGGGTTCCACGCGAACTCGTGGGCGTAGATCACCGGCCGCGGGGCGACGCCGCCGACGATCACCCAGTGGGCGAAGCCGTCGCGGGCGCCGTTGCGCAGGCCGCGGGTACTCTCCCAGTAGCCGTCGCCGAACCACGCGAACTCGCGGTCCGGGTTCGCCGTGACTGACGACTCCGGCTGCCAGCCGCCGAAGTTGAACGGCACCACGCACTTCACCCGCGAGTCAAGCGCCGCGGTCACGCCCGCCGGGTCGCCGCCGCCGGCGACGGCGCCGAGGAGGATGATGCGGTCCGGGTCGGCGCCCGAGTGCTGGAGGAGCACATCGACGCCGCGCATGAGGTCCCACACCATCCAGCCCATGAGCGAGTCGCCGACGGCGGACAGTTGCAGGTTCGTGACGTAGCGGTGGTAGTAGTCCTGGCGGCCCGCCTTGAATTGCTGCGGAAAATCCTTCTCGGTGCGGAACGGGTGCTGGCGCCGCTCGCCGTGGCCGAGGTGGTCGGGGACGAGCACGACGCCGCCGGCGCGGGCCCACGTCATGCCCATGTCTTGCAGCTCGCCCTGCGTGCGGCCGGTGTGGTGGCTGTGCGACAGGAGGAAGCCGGGCATCTTCGCGGCGGGCGCCGCGGGGCGGTAGCGGTTGGCCGTCACCCACAGGCCGGGCCGCGACTCGTAGACGAGGTTGTCGACGACGAAGCCGTCGCCCGGGGAGGTCTTTAGCACCTCGACTCGGACGCGCGCCGGCGGGTCGGGCCAGTGGCCGAGCGACTCCTTGAGCGCCGCGAGGCGGGGGTTGCGGAAGGCTTCCCAGTCGGTGCGCGTATGCACGGCGGCGAAGGCTTTGGCCTCGCGCTCGCCGGCGTCGGCGAGGCGCTTGCGGGCGTCGGCCCACACCATCTTCGGCAGCGCCTTGGCCCGCGGGTCGTCGGGCGGGAAGACGGCCGGGTCCACGTCGGGCAGGTCGGCGGCGACGAGGGCCAGCGCGGCGGCGGCGAGGAGGGTGCGCATGAGGGAGTCGGAGGTTGTGGCGAGCCGAGGGCCGTCAGGCCCCGGGTGAGTCACGCACGTCGAACCACGTTGATGGTCGCCGAAGTGCGGACGCACCCGGCCCCTGACGGGGCTCGGCTCGCCTGGGTATTTCGTTACCGCGTGACCGTGAACCGCCCGTCGGCGCCGTCCCGGGCGTAGGCCGCACGCACCGGCGCGAACGTCCGCTCGACCAGCGCCGGCGGCGCCGGGTTCCCGGCGGCGTCCTTCGGCGCACGGACCACCAGCGGCCGCGGCGACAGGCTCGCGGCCAAGTCCGGCAGGTCGTACACCGCGAGAGCGCCCGGCACCACGGTGGCGAACTGGTTCACGCTCACCGCCGTCCGCGCCACCTCGTCCCACGACACCACGCCGCCGACCAGCTGCGCCGCCGCCACGTCGTCGGGCAGCAGCGCGGCCGCGTGCAGCGCCACCGGGGCCGCGGCGCCGTGGCCGATCAGCTCGACCTCCTTGTCGGCCGGGTTGCGGAGGTGCTTCACGACGGCCATCAAGTCTTGCACCCGCCGGCCGAGCAGCGGGCGGCTCAGGTGCAGCGACAAGAACGTCTCTCGCGCCTCGACGCCGAAATAGCTCGGCCGGCCGGGCGCGGGCGTGCCGGGGGCGGTCTCGCCGAAGCCGCTCAGGTCGAGCGCCAGCACGTACCGCCCGGCCTTCGCCAGCGCCTCGGTGTCGGCCGTCGCGGCCGCCTTCCCGCCGTCGTGGACGAGTACCGCCCGCCGCCCCTCGCGCTTCTCGACGGCCGGCACAAACGCCACCGCGGGCAGCGGCAACCCGCCCTCAGTGCGGTAGATCAGCTTCAGCACCGTGTACCCGTCGCGCCGCTCCTCGCCGACCTTCTCCACCGTCGTCTTCGGCGGTGCCGCGGGGATGCCCCGCTGCTTCGCCACCGCCGCCCGCTGGGCCGTAGGTTCGAGCGCCTTTCGCGTCTTCCGCGCCTCGTCCGCCGCGAGCGCGTTCAGGTCGAACACCGAGCGGCCCTTCAGGTCTTCGAGCACCTGCCCGGTGCGTGTGCAGCGCAGGTCGGCGTCCTCTTCCAGCTTGAAGTCCGCCTCCGTCACCGGGGCGTGGGCGCCGCGCAACCAGCGGTTGAAGAACCGCACCGCCGCCTCGCGGTGGCCCTTCGGGTAGCCGTGCGGCGTGTCCGTCTCCACGATCGACAGCCGCTCCGGGAAGCCGAGCTTCCCGTACACCCGGGTCGCCTCGCGGTAGCCGTCCCACGTCCCCTTGATGTCGAAGAAGTCCTTCGACGCCGCCAGCACCAGCGTCGGCTTCGGGCCGCGCATCGTGACGTAGTCGGCGTGGTCCATGCCGAACGCCACCTGCCCGGGGATGTTCTGCTCGCCGTCCTGCGGGCCGATCGTGCTGAACAGCCGGTCGAGGCTCGTGAGGTAGCACGACGGCGCCGCCGCGGCGACGCGGTCGTCCAGCGCCATGAGGTACGACGTGAGCGTGCCGCCGCCGGAGCAGCCGGTGCAGCCGATCCGCTTCGCGTCCACCTCGGGGCGGCCGCACAGGTAGTCGATGGAGCGGATGCCGTCCCACACGCGGTAGCTCGCCGTGCAGCGGCCGGTGGGCAGGGCGCCGACCATCGTCATGGTGTGTTCGCTGGTGCTGCCCTTGATGGCGGGCTGGCCGAGCTTGTCGAGCAACTGCACGCGCTCGCCCTGGCCGATGGGGTCGTAGGCGAGCGCGGCGAAGCCGTTCCGGGCGAGCAACACGCAGCCGCGCTGCACGTAGTCGGCAGCCTTGCCGGTCTGGCTGTGGCCGATCGGCATCAGCACGGCCGGGAACGGGCCGGGGCCGTCAGGCAGGTACAGGTTCGCGGTGACGTGGTGCTCGGGCCGGCTCTCGTAGATGACCTTCTCGATGCGGTAGCCGTCGCGCTTCAGGGTGCCGACGGTGCGGGCGTTCAGCGGCGTCTTGTCGGGGAAGCCGCCGAGCGCGGCGACGAACTGTTTGCGCAGGCGGTCCTGTCGCGCGGCGATGTCCTCGACGGTCTTCAGCGCCTCGACCTCGGCGGTGCGGGCGACGAACTTCGCGCGGCACTCGGCGAGGAGGAGTTCGTGCAGCAGCTGCTTCGGCGGCGTGGGGCCGGCGGGGAGGATCGGCGCGTCCTGCGCCGCGGCGGGGGCGGCGAGGAGGAGCAGAACGACGAACGACGTGCGACGCATGGGGGCACCTACGCTGTGAACGAGAACGGCTGGCGAGCCGACCGCCGTGAGGCGGCGGGTGATGGTTCCGGCGCGCCACCCGCCGCCTCACGGCGGTCGGCTCGCCGTGTGTTCACCCCGGGAAGTGCCACACCTGCACCGCCCCGGCCATGTCCGCGGCGGCGAGCCAGGCGCCGTCGGCCGACCACGACACGGCGTGAATCCAGTCCTTGAACTGCCCGCCGCGCGGCCGGCCGACCTCGCTCACCAGCCGGCCCGCCTCCACGTCCCACACGCGGACCACCGTGTCGCGCCCGCACGACGCCAGGTGCTTCCCGTCCGGGTGGAACGCCAGGTCGGTCACGCCGTTGAGGTGCCCCGGCGTCAGCGGCCGCGGCTTCGTCGCGCCGGTCGGGTCCAGCAGCGACACGTTCGGGCCGTTGCCGTCCGACTCGCCGCCGCGGCCGACCGCCAGCACGCGGCCGTCGGCCGAGTACGCGGCGGCGCTGAAGTGCTGCCCGCGGAAGTCGGCCGACAGGTCGCGGACGGCGGCGCCGGTGGTCGCGTCCCACAGCTTCAGCGCGGCGTGGCGGCCGCTGTCGAACACGAGCGGCAGCCGCTCGCCGACGCACGCCTGCCGGCCGTCCGGCGACACGCCGACGCCGTAGGCCCAACCCTTCACCTGCCAGCGCGTGCGCACGGTCGCCGTCGCCACGTCCCACACCAGGACGTGCCCGCCGTCGTCGCCGGATACGGCCGTGCGGGCGTCGCGGGTGAGGCTCAGGTTCACGACCCACTCGCGGTGGCCGGTGAAGCTGCGGCTGTCGCGCACCACGCGCACCTCCGCGGGAATCGCCGGCGGCACGCGAGCGCCGTTGCTCTTGCGGCGATCCGCGTCGGCGATGGCGCGGGCGTTCAGCGTCAGCGTCTCGGTGGCGCCCGGCTCCGCGGCCGGGTTCCACAGGCGGACGGTGTGGTCGTAGCTCGCCGACAGCAGCGTACCGTCGGGCGTGCTGAGCAGCTTGCTGACGCAGTTGGTGTGGCCGTCGAAGCGGCGCGAGGGTTTCGGGGCGTCGCCGCCGGGGCGCTCCGGCAGCTCCCACGACAGGATGCCGCCGAGGTTATTCCCGGCCGCGAGTCGGCGCGTGCGGCCGACCCAGGCCACCGCGGTGACCCAGTCGGCGTCCCACGGCAGCGTCCAGGCGAGCGACGGCTTCGTCAGATCGGGCACGAGTCACCGGGGGGTTCAGACGAGCGGCGCGATCGGGGCCGAGCCGTCGGGCGTCAGCCACACCGGCCGCACGCCGTGGAAGTGCTTCGCCCGCGGGTTGATCCCCAGCGTGTGGTAGATCGTGGCGAACAGGTCGCCCTCGCTCACCGGGTTGTCGGTCACCTCCTTGCCGTCGGCGTCGGTGCGGCCGTAGACCTGGCCGCCCTTGATGCCGCCGCCGGCGAGCACGACCGTCCACGCGCGGATGAAGTGGTCGCGGCCGGCGCGGTTGTTGATCTGCGGCGTGCGGCCGACCTCGCCCATCCAGATCACCAGCGTGTCGCGGAGTTGGCCGCGCTCCTCCAGGTCGAGCAGCAGGCCGCTCCAGGCCGGGTCGAGCACCTGCATGTTCGCCTTGTGGCAGACGAAGTTGTCGGCGTGGCTGTCGTAGTTTTCCTGGCCGACTTCCACGAACGGCACACCGGCCTCGACCAGCTTGCGGGCCATCAGGCAGCCGCGGCCGAACTCGGTGTCGCCGTACCGTTCCTTCGCCCGCGGCCACTCGGCGGCCGTATCGAACACGCCCTTCGCCCGCAGGAGCCGCCACGCCCGCTCCTTGCCGGTGCGGTGGCTGTCGAACGGCTCCGCCGGCCGGCCCGACGTGAACTCGCCGTCCAGCTGGCGGAACAGCTCCGCCCGGCGTCGCTCGGCTGGCTCGGGGTGGTAGGCGGTCGTGAACGACGGCAGCCGCCCGTTGCCGCTGACGGAGAACGGCTCGTGCGCCGGCCCGAGGTAGCCGGAGCCGCCGTTCCCGCACGACCCCATGCGGACGAACGTCGGCAGGTCCGAGGCGGGGTCGCCGTTGAAGCGGGCGATCACGGCGCCGAGCTCGGGGTGCGGCGTCCGCTCGCTCATCTTGTAGCAGGTGTGCATGTGGTAGATGCCGTCCGGGTGGTCCGGCGACTGCGTCCGCATGCTGCGCACGACCGCGAGCTTGTCGGCCACCTGCGCCACCTTCGGCAGGTACTCGCACACATGCAACCCAGTGACCTTCGACTGAATCGGGCGGAACGGCCCGGCCGTGGTGCGGCCGGGCTTCATGTCGAAGGTGTCGATCTGGCTGGCGCCGCCGTTCATCCACAGGAGGATGCAGCGCTTCTTGGCGCGGGCCGCGGCGTCGGCGGCACTGCGGGCGTAGGCCAGCGCGCCCCAGTTCGGCAGGATCAGGCCGGACCCGGTGACGGCGGCGCCCTTCAAGAACGCCCGGCGGCTCAGGTGGGAGAACATCGTTTGCTCTCGAAAGAAGAATGGCCGCAAAAAGGCACAAAATTAGGTGATTAGCAAAATTCTAGGGCACAGTTTGGGTCGGAATGGTGGGCCGGATCATGCGGTCGTACAGGAGGTCCATCAGATGTTCCCCGCGGTGGTTGTACCGGAACTCGTACTCGGCCAGGTACAGCGGGAAGTTCCCCGAGTCCACCCCGTGGACGTGCCGGTACAGCCGCTTGGCGAAACTCCAGAACCCCTCGATCCCGTTGATGTGCGCCCGCCCCACGGCGAACGCCTCCTGGTGGTTGACCGGGACGTGCTTGCCGTGCCGCTGGACATCGTTGTAGCTGGTGAACTCGTCGGTGTAGAACACCGACCCCTTGACCGTGGCCGCCTCGATCTTGGCCATCAGGGTCTCCTTCTTGCAGTCCGGGACGGCCACCGTGTACACCCGCCCGGCCCGCTCCAGGATGCCGAACACCGCGACCTTCCCGCCCGCCCCGCGGCCCCGCTTCCCCTTCCGCTTGCCCCCGAAGTACGACTCGTCGAGCTCCAGCTCGCCGAGCAGCGGTCGCTTCTCGTCGTCGGTCACGGCCTGGAGGGTGAGGCGGAACCGGGTGTACGCGGCGTAGGCCGTCGGGTAGCTGCACCGGACCACCCGGGCGGCGTGGTGGGCGGTCGTGCGGAGGGCGAACGCGCGGAGCAACTCCCACTCCGCCTTGCGCCGGTGGTAGCTCCACTTGGCCCGACACCCGGGGCACTGCCGCTGCCGCCCGGAGCTCCCGTGGGTGGCCCGGTGGCACCACCAACAAAGCTGACCGATCAGATGCCGTTCGTACTCTTCGAGGGTCATGGCAGCAGCCTATCTGCTGCCCTAGAATTTTGCTAATCACCCAAAATTAAGCAGGATTCAGATCAAGCACTCGGCGATTTTCTGTCTTCATTTTGTGCTTTTTGTGCCTTTTTGCGGCCGTTCCCTCTGTCAGTGGTTGAACCGGAACTCGCTCCCGTTCAGGAGCACCCAGATCACGTCCTCGACGAGCGCCTCGGCCTTCTCCGGCTGCGCCAGGTACGCGGCCACGGTCGCGGCCTCGGTCGGCGTCGGCCGGCGGCTCAGCACCGTCAGGTACAGCCGCTCCGCCTTCTTATCGGCGGGCTCGTTCGACTTCAGGATGCCGTCCGCGAGGTTCCCCGGGCGGCGGGTGATGAGGCGGCGGACGTGCTCCGAGTTGTTCAGGAACAGGTGCTCGCTCAACCCACCCTGGAAGTCGCCGAGGCCGTTCGTCGGCTCGCCGAACGCCCGCAGGAAGTAGTCGGCGCCCACGTCCGGCGCCTTCTCGCCCGCCTTGCGGCCCGCGTCGAACAGCGTCGCCTGCCGCATCGCCGTCAGCATCTCCTCGGCGGTCAGCGGCCGCACCCGGGCGCGCTCGAACGCCTTCGGCAGCGCGGCCTTGTTCGGCCCCGCGAGCGCGAGCTGGTAGCCGTCCGAGTTCACGACCTCGCGGGTCAGCCACTTCAGGTCGTAGTTGTGGGCCACGAACCCGTCGGTGAGCGCGGTCAGCAACTCGGGGTGCGACGCGGCGTTCTCGGCGTGAAAGTCATCGACCGGGTGAACCAACCCGCGGCCCATGTACTGCGCCCACACGCGATTCACCGCCGCGCGGGCCAGGTACGGGTTGTCCTTCGCCGTCAGCCACGCGACGAGCTTCTCCTTGCGGGAGAACGCCGGCCGCGGCAGCTTCTCGTTCGCCTTCGGCGTCGGCTCCTTCGTCTTGGGGGCCGGCGGCTCGTCGAGGTCGGGGCCGCCGAGGACGCGCGGCCGCACCGGCTCGCCCTTGCGGCCCGGCGCCTGGTCCTTCGCGTTGCCGCTGAACAGCACGTCGCCGCTCGTCTTCTCGCCGATGGTGAAGGTGCGGTTCGCGCCGCTGCCGCTCTCCTGCACCACGAGCCGCACGAAGAACCCGGCGAGGCCGTAGAAGTCCTTCTGCGTCCAGCGGTCGTAAGGGTGGTCGTGGCAGCGGGCGCACTGGAGTTGCGTGCCGAGGAACACCCGCGACACCTGCACCGCAGCTTCCTCAGGGGCGTTGCGGAACTGGACGTGGTACAGCTCCGAGCCGGCCTTCTCGCCGGTCAGCAGGTCGCCCACGATTCGCGTGTACGGGGCGTTCTCCTGGAGCTGGGCCGCCAGCCACGCCTTGAACCCGTCGCGCTTGCGGGTGGCGTCGCCGTTCCCGGGGTTGCGGCCGAACAGCACCAGGTCCCAGACCGTCGCCTGGGCGGTGCCGTAGCGCGGGTCGGCGAGAAGCTTGTCGATCAGCTTCTCGCGCTTCTTCGGGTCGGCGTCGGCGAGGAAGGCGGCGGCCTCGTCGTGAGAGGGGATGGTGCCGATCAGGTCGAGGTAGACGCGGCGGAGGAACTCGCCGTCGGCCGAGCGCGGGGCGGGCGTGACGGATTGTTCGGCCCACGCGGCACGGAGCTGGGCGTCGATGGTCGCGCGCAGCGGTCGCTCGTCGGCGGCAACAGGCGAAGCGGCGACGAACAGTAGGGCGAGCGCCAGGCGGCGGGGCATGGTGGGAACCCCGGGGAGGCAGGCGGGACGGACACTGACAACCTACCCGGCCGCGGGAGGAAACGCCAGCGCGTTCCCGACTACCATGACGGGTGGAGGAAGACCATGCCCGCAAGCGACCTGGTGGTGGCGGTCACGGGGGCGAGCGGGGCCGGGTACGGCGTCCGGCTCGTCGAGGTGCTGCTGAGGGCGGGCCGCACCGTCCACCTGACCGTCAGCCCGGCCGGGGCCGAAGTCGTCGCCACGGAGGTGGGGCGCGTCGTGGAGCTGGACGCCGCGAAGTTCGACCCGCTGGCGCTGCTCGGCCCGGCGGCGAAGGGGCTGGAGCTCGGACGGCTCCGCTACCACCACTTCCGCGACTTCCGCGCCGGCATCGCCAGCGGGTCGTTCCTCACCGGCGGCATGGCCGTCTGCCCGTGCAGCATGGGGACGCTGTCGGCGGTGGCCCGGGGGGCGTCCGAGAACCTCGTCCAGCGCGCCGCCGACGTGCACCTCAAGGAACGCCGCAAGCTCGTGCTGGTGCCGCGGGAGACGCCGCTGGGGCTGGTGCAGTTGCGGAACATGGTCGCCGTCGCGGAGGCGGGGGCGGTGGTGCTGCCGGCGATGCCGGGGTTCTACACGAAGCCGCAGCGGGTGCAGGACTTGGTCGACTTCGTGGTCGGGCGGGTGTGCGACCAACTCGGTGTCGACCACCGGCTGACGGATCGCTGGGGCGAAAGTTGAGGCGAGCCCCCGGGGGGGCGGATTCCTCCCTCCCAGTTGTGGCCGCGCCGGAATTCCGGCCCGCCCCGAGTGATCGGTTCGCGCTCGTTGTCGGATTGTGAACTACATTTACGTCGGTCCACGTCGCCCCGGTTTCTCCACCGCCCAGCCGCAGACACGAGAACGGCCATGCCAGCCGCGCCCGCCTCGACCACGGACCTCCTCGACCTCCTCCGCAAGAGCGGCCTCGCCGGCAGCGTCCCCGCCCCGGACGACCTCCCCGCCGAGCCGCAGAAGGCCGCCGCCGCCCTCGTCAAGAAGGGCGTCATCACGAAGTTCCAGGCCCAGCAGCTACTCCTGGGCCGGCACAAGGGCTTCCGCCTCGGCGCCTACGTCGTGCTGGAACAGCTCGGCCGCGGCGGCATGGGCGTCGTCTACCTCGCCGAGCACCAGGAGCTCCGCCGCAAGGTCGCCGTCAAGGTGTTGGTCGTCGCCAAGGACGACGACGCCAAACTGGCCGCCGAGCGGTTCTACCGCGAGGCCCGCGCCGCGGCGGCGCTCGACCACCCGAACATCGTCCGCATCCACGACGTGTGCCGGCACGGCGACACGCCCTACCTCGTGATGGAGTACGTGGAGGGCGAGACGCTCCAGCAGGTGCTCGACCGCGAGGGGGCGCTGCCGTTCGCGGCCGCGTCCGACGCCGTGGCCCAGGCCGCGGCCGGCCTCCAGCACGCCCACGAGAAGGGGTTCGTCCACCGCGACATCAAGCCCGGCAACCTGATGCGCGACAAGACGGGCGTCGTCAAGATCCTCGACATGGGCTTGGCCCGCTCCGCGAGCAACTCCGACGACAAGCTGACCGAGCGCCTCGACGCCGGGGCCGTGGTCGGCACCGCCGACTTCATCGCCCCCGAGCAGGCGCTCAACAGCCCGCACGTGGACATCCGGGCCGACATCTACAGCCTCGGGGCGTCGTTCTACGCGCTGGTCACGGGCAAGCCGCCGTTCGCGGGGAACACGACGCAGAAGCTGCTGCAGCACCAGATGGCGGCGCCGCCGAGTATGTCCACGATCGACGCCACGCTGCCGAAGGGACTGGCGGGCGTGGCGGCGAAAATGCTGGCGAAGAAGCCGCAGGAGCGGTTCCAGACGCCGGCCGAGGTGATCGCCGCGCTGGCCCCGTGGCTCGGGAACAGCTCCCGCGTGCTGGCCGGGCTGTCGCGGACGAACCTCGGCGCCGGGGTGGACCTCCACGCCCGGCTGCGGCGGAGCGAGGACGCGCTGAGCGACTCCGGCGTCGTGGCCCCGGCCGACCCGGCCGCCGAGACCGGCGCCGTCGCGTCCGCCAAGACGGCCCGTTCGTCGCCGCGCCACGTCGAGGTCGGCGGCTCGAAACGGAAGGTGCTCCCGATCGTCGCCGGGGTCGTGGCCGTGGCCGCGTCGCTGGCGGGGGTCGCGTTCGCGGTCGGCCTGTTCGACCGCGAGCCGGCCCGCGAGGTGACCAAGGCGCCTCCCCCGTTGCCAGTCGTGCCCCCGTCGCCAACGCCGTCACCGTCACCGTCGCCGTCGCCGTCGCCGTCGCCAACGCCAACGCCAAAGGTCGAGGCACCGGCGAAGGTCACGCCGCCGTTGCCGGAGAAGCTGCTGGCCGCGTTCGACATGAGCGCCGTGAAGCCGTTCGCCATCAAGTCCGTCGTGGAGGTGAAGGCGAACGGCAGCAAGCAGAGCCGCGAGGTGGGGCGGACCGGCTCCGGCGCGCCGCCGGCCGGGTGGTCGGGCCGGGCGTGGAGCAAGGACTCGGAGATGGAGTTTTTCGCCGACGCCACGCCGGCGATCGGCATCCGCACCCTCCGCGGGTCGGGCTCGGCGATGTTGTTCAGTCCGAACGTCAACACCCCGAGCGGGCTGTGCCGCCTCCGCGTGGACTACTCGGCACCGGTCAAGAGCGGGGCGGCGCACGTGCGGTACAAGCCGGCCGACGAGCGCGGCGCCTGGGACGCCACCAAGCTGGCGTCGACGCCGCCGGGCGTTTGGAAGTCGGCCGAGTTCGTCCTCGACCTGAAGGGCGCGACGGCCGGCCTGTTCGAGTTCCACAACAACGACACCGACCCGAACGGCACCCTCCGGCTGCGGTCCGTGGTGGTGACGGAGCCGCCGCCGGGCACGACGCCGACGCCGCTTAAACTTTCGGCCCCGGCGTCGCAGCCGGCGCCGCAGCCGTCGTTCGTCGGCTGGACCGAGGGGGCCGTCCTGTACCGGTTCGACGCCGCCAGCATCCCCGCCTACCGGGCCACGCTCGAGGGGCGCGCCGTCACCGCCGGCGAGGCGCCGCCGTTCCCGCGCGGCGTCTCGGGCTCGTGCTGGAAGAAGGACGCCACCGGCGAGTTCCGCCGCGACGAGCTCGACGGCTCGGCCGCGCTCGGGGTCACGAACTTCAGCGACCAGAAGAGCGGGCAGTTCTCCTTCGAGCTGGAGCGCGACATGGGCCTGACGCTCCGGCCGGGCAAGGCGTACCGCCTGAAGGTGAGCTACCAGCTGAAGAACGACGCGGCCGGCTCGGTGGTGGTGCAGACGACGGAGTACAAAAACGTTGGCGTGACCCACCTGACGGCCGGCGGCGGGTGGCGGACGGCGGCGGTGACAGTCGAGCGCGGCGAACTGCCGCTGCGGCTGACGATCGACAACAACGCCGTCGGCGAGGGGAATACGCTCTACTTCCGTACAGTCGAGGTGGTGGAGCTGGTGGCACCGCGGTGACAGTGGACGGGAGACAGGAGGCAGGAGGAAGCCCGGGGACGGCCGTCCCCGGGCTTTCGGCGTTCCGGGTACAATGGCGGTGGTTGCGCGTCCCCTGTTCTCCTGCCCCCCGACCCCGGCATGGACCTCTTCTCCGACCTCCGGGAGGCCAACCGGGCGAAGGCCCGACCGCTCGCCGCCCGGATGCGGCCGCGCACCCTCGACGAGTTCGTCGGCCAGGAACACGTCCTCGGCCCCGGCAAGCTCCTCCGCCGGGCGCTGCTCGCCGACCGGCTGTCGTCCGTCCTCTTCTACGGCCCCCCGGGCTGCGGCAAGACGGCGCTGGCGCACGTCATCGCCAACCACACCAAGAGCCGCTTCCGGCCGCTGAACGCCGCCTCCGCCGGCACGAAGGAGGTGCGTGAGGTGCTGGCCGAGGCCCGCAGCCACCTCGAAGACGCCGGCGAGCGGACGATCCTGTTCCTGGACGAAATTCACCGCTTCAACCGCACCCAACAGGACGTTCTGCTGCCGGACGTGGAGGACGGCACGGTCATCCTCGTGGGGGCGACGACGCAGAACCCGTTCTTCGCCATCAACACGCCGCTGCTGAGCCGCAGCCAAATCTTCAGCTTCGAGCCGCTCACCCGCGAGCACATCAAGACCGTCGTCCGCCGCACCGTGGGCGACGCCGAGCGCGGCCTCGGCAACCTGAACGTGACCGTGACCGACGACGCGCTGGCGTTCCTGGCCGAGGCGTCCGACGGCGACGCCCGCCGGGCGCTGACGGCGCTCGACATCGGCGTGCGCTCGGCGCAGGCGCCCGAGAACGGCGGCGGCCGCGGCGCACCCATCGTCTTCGATCTGGCGCTGGCGACCGACTCGATCCAGCGGAAGGTGATCGACTTCGACCCGACCGGCGACACGCACTACGACGTGGCCAGCGCGTTCATCAAGAGCCTGCGCGGGTCCGACCCCGACGCCGCGGTCTACTGGCTGGCGCGGATGCTGGAGGGCGGCGAGGACCCGCGGTTCGTCGCCCGCCGGCTCGTCATCTTCGCCGCCGAGGACGTGGGGAACGCCGACCCGCGCGGCGTGCTGGTGGCCAACGCGGCGTGGGACGCGGTCGAGCGCGTCGGCCTGCCGGAGTGCCGCATCAACCTGTCGCAGGCCGTGTGCTACCTGGCGTGCGCCCCGAAGTCGAACGCCAGCTACGTCGCCGTCGAGGAGGCGCTCAAGGACGTGCGCGAGGGGCGGACGCTCCCCGTGCCGACGCACCTGCGCGACAAGCGGTCGATGTCGGGCGGCGAGACGAACCGCGGCGAGGGCTACCAGTACCCGCACGACCACGCCGGGGGCTGGGTGGAACAGGAGTACGTGCCGACCGCCGCGGAGTACTACCGGCCGACCGACCGCGGGTTCGAGGCGCAGATCAGGGCGCGGCTGGCGGAGCTGAGGACGCGCCGGCCGCCGCCGTGAGCTCGGTCACTGCCCCGTCCGGACCCACGCCGAACAGGCGGAGCGGGCCGCCGGTCGCCAGCGCGGCCGCCGGCACCCGCACGACGTAACCCGCCCCGGGGATCGGCCGGCCGAGCGCCGCCTCCACGTCCCGGCGGCGGAATCGCAGCTGGTCGCACGGCACCACCCGGTCGCCGACCACAGCCACCACCCGCGTCGCGGGTCGCGTCGCCCGCCGCGGCCCGCCGGCGACCCAGCCTTGCGCCACCACTGCCCCCTGGTCCGCGGCGGCGCCGGTCCGGAGGTCGAGCCACCCGAAGTCCGCCAGGAGGCTCGTCGGGACCGCGGCGGCCGGGACGACGGAATCCACGACCCCGGCGACCCGGGCGTCGCCCAGCCGTGCGGACCGGAGAGCTTCGGCGACCACCGCTTCGGCAGCACCCTGGTCGGCTTCGTCGGCGGCGACCCGGCCGGGTGCGGTCGCCAGATTCACGGCCATCGTCGCACCGACCAGGAGCAGGGCTGCCGGGCCGGCGCGCGGGACGACGAGCCCGACGGCGGTGCCGACCGCCAGGAACGCTAGAGCCAGTTATGCACTATCGAGCTCGAGGCGGGGTAGCAGGAGGGTGAGGAAGGCGACCCAATGCCACCCCGCCAGGGTCTCCGTCAGCCGTTCGTAGTCGCGGGCCAGCCGGCGGAACCGACCGAGCCACCCGAAGCTCCGCTCGACCACCCACCGCCGGGGTAGGAGGACGAACCCCTTCTTCGCCTCGGTGTGCTTGACCACCTCCAGCTTGACCCCGCCGGCGTCCGCGGCGGCGGCGGCCGCCGTCTCCCCCGTGTACCCCTGATCCACGAACGCGAGCTCGACCGTACCGCCGGTGACCTCCTGGACCTTCGCCACCAGGTCGGCGACCTGCGCCCGGTCCTGCTCGCTCGCCGCGGTCACCTTCAGGGCCAGCAGGTGGCCCAGGGTGTCCACGGCGACGTGGACCTTCGACCCGTTCTTCTTCTTCGCCCCGTCGAACCCGGCCCGGCCGCCGCTCTCCGGCGTCGATTGCAGGGTCCGGCTGTCGAGGACCGTCGCCGTCGGCTGGGCCTCCCGCCCGTCGACCATGCGGAGGATCATCCGGATGTCGTGGGCGGCCGCCTCGAACACCCCGGCCCGGACCCACCGCCGGGCCTGCTGGTACACCGCCGACCACGGCGGCAGGTCGTGGGGGAGCATGTCCCACTGGCACCCCGTCTTGACCACGTACCGGAGGGCGTCGAACACGTCCCGAAGGGTGTACTCGCGCTGCGGGGCGTCCACCCGCATCAGCGTCAGGTACGGGGCCAGGAACTCCCACTCGGCGTCCGACACGTCGGTCTTGTACGCCTTCCGTGACTCGCTCATCCCGCTAACATGTGGGGTGAGCTCACGATAAGTCAACAACTGGCTCTAGCGGGAGGAACGGGACCACGAACACGACCCGGTTCAGGTGGTCGTGGACGCACATGTGGTTGACCGCGAGCACCTGCCACGACACGCCCGCCCCGAGCCCGAGCACGACCGCCCCTGCGAGCCCCACAGCCTGCCCCGAGACTCGCCCCCCTGCCAGCCCCGCGGCCGCGGCGAGGGCCAGCGCCACGCCGGCGACCCACTTCAGCGGCACGTCGGCCCGCACCCGCCCGAACCCGCCGGCGACACTTACCGCCGGCTGCTCGAAGAAGTTCCAGAAGCACCGGGCCGCGAACCGGAGTCGCGACCCGGTCCCGCCGGCCGTCCGGGCTTCTTCCGCGGGGTCGGCGAGCGTACGAGCCGTCGCGCGGTCACGGATCGCGGCCACGCCGTCCGTGCCCGTCACCAGCTCGTGCTGCACGACGTGGAGCCCGAGCGCCCCCGCGAACCCGGCCAGCCCGGCGGCGGTCAGTAGGCCCACGGCGGCCACGCGCCGGGTGAGCGGCACCGCGAACCGGTGGAGGTGGAACCACGCCGCCGCGGCCGGGGCAAGGACCACGGTCGTGACGTACTCGTAGCCGCACAGGCACTTCGCCAGCATGGTCAGCCCGACGGCCGCGGCCAGGAGCAGTTGCCGGCCGCGGGTCGTCGCCCGCGGGGCGAGTCCCCACACCAGTGCGAACGGGAGGAGCATGAGCCCGAGCGCCCAGTAGAGGGACGGGGCGAACGGCAGGAACGCCGGGCACGCAGCCGCCAGCGCGCACCCGACGTCTCCGGCCGGCGGGCCGAGCCACCGCTGCCCGCCGGCGAAGACCGCCGCCACGACCGCGGCGGCGAACAGCGCCATCGCCGCAGCCGCGGCCGGCACGACCCATTCGGGAGGGAGGGGGACCGCGGCGAGCCCGATGCCGGTCAGCCCGACCTGCGACGTGTACCGCTGCCAGTGGTCGCCCGGCCCGACCAGGATCAAGGGGTGGAACGCCGGCAAGTCCGGCCGCGCGACCCGGGCGACGACGAGGTTCGACTCCGACCCGAGGGCGCCGGTGCGGGTCTCGTCCCGCGACCAGCCGACCCGGTCGGGGAGGCCCAGGAGGTTGTGGTTCCAGCTTAGATAGAGCAGGGCCGCGTACACCCCGAGCCGCACGGCGGTCGCGCGGAACGAAGGGGGCCGAGGGTGCAAGTGGGGCTCCGGGTCAGAGGCACCCGGCCAGTTACACCGGGCCACAATCCGGTGTCAACCCCAGTGAATACCTGTTGACGACTCGCCGACGGTGAGGTAACGATAAGACGTTAATGATTCCTCACCGGATTCCGGCGTCGCCGGCGTCCGCACCCCGACCCGCAAGGAGACACGGCCATCCCACCGTTCGACCGCAACGCACCCCCCCGGGGCCCGGCCGGCCCTCGGATGAACGAGCAGATCCGCATCAGCCCCATCCGCCTGATCGGCGCCGAAGGCGAGCAGCACGGAATCGTCCCCACCCAGCAGGCCCTCGACATGGCCCGCGAGGCCGGGCTCGACCTCGTCGAGGTGGCGGACAAGGAGCGCCCGCCTGTCTGCAAGATCATGGACTACGGCAAGTTCAAGTACGACCAGTCCAAGAAGAGCCACCAGAAGACGCACCAGCAGAAGTTGAAGGAAATCCGCGTCCGCCCGAAGACCGGCGGCCACGACATCGAGACCAAGGTGAACCAGGCCCGGCAGTTCCTGGAGCACAACGACAAGGTCCAGGTGAACGTGCTGTTCCGCGGCCGCGAGATGCAGCACATCGAGGAAGGCCAGCGCGTCATGAACGAGGTGCTGATCGCCCTCCAGGACCTGTGCAAGGTCGAGAGCCCGGCCCGGATGGAAGGGAAGCGGATGGTGGCGCTCCTGGCGCCGAAGCCGATCCTGAGCAAGTCCGGCAAGCCGAAGCCCCCGGGCTCCACCCCGGCGAAGCCCAAGCCGCCGAAGCCGGCCGCCGCCCCGGCGGCGAGCCCGGACGCGGCGACGTCCCCGGCCCCCACCGCCGACGCCAAGCCGGCCGCCGCGGCTCCGCCGAAAGCGGCCGCGACACCCGCGCCGGCGGTCGCCGAGAAGCCGAAGGCGTAGCCGCCCGCCGGCCCGCGCCGTAGAACGTCCCCACGACCGAACGCCGCTCGGAACCCGGGTGACCTGCCCGGGTTCCGGGCGTTTCGCGTTCCACCCCCGGCGACGGGGGATTCACAGGTGACGGGGTGGTCCATAAGCCGGTTCGCGAGTTTTTCGCAGACCGCCCCCCCGCACGGACCGGAGAGTCGCGATGGCCACGAAGAACAAGACGAACAAGAGCGTCAAGAAACGGATCAAGGTGACGGGTGGCGGGAAGCTGAAGTACGCCAAGGTCGGTCGGCGACACCTCAACGCCCACATGACGACCAAGCGGAAGCGCGGGCTCCGCCGGGCCGGCATCATCGAGGGCCGCCCGAGCGTGCTGAAGAAGTACAAGCTGGCCCTCGGGATCAGCTAACCCCCACACCCCACCCACCACCGGGGGATAACCAGGCCCCCCGTTTCGAGGAGACGCCATGGTCCGCGCCCGTAGTAAAGCCACCACGTCGCGCCGCAAGAAGCGCACACGCAAGCTGACGAAGGGGTTCCGCCTCGCCCGCCACAACCTGTACCGGCAGGCGATCGTCACCCTCATCCGCGCCCGCGCCTTCTCGTACCGCGACCGCAAGGTCAAGAAGCGCGACTTCCGCCGGCTGTGGATCATCCGCATCAACGCCGCCTGCCGGATGCGCGGGATGCGCTACAGCGAGTTCATCCACGGCCTGCAGCTGGCGATGGTCGCCCTCGACCGCAAGTCGCTGTCCGAGATCGCCATCCACGATCCGGCCACGTTCGACCAGCTGGTGACCATCGCCCGCGAGAAGCTGCCGAAGCCGTAGGCCGCTGCCGCGAAGGCGTAAGAAATGCCGCTCAGCGCTCCGGGGGCGACCCCGGAGCCTCGCACCTCCGAAGCCCACCCGGCGCGCCGGGTGGGCTTCGAGCATTTACCCCGGCCGCCGCAGCAGCATCCCGCCGAGCAGGTACACCACCGCGCCCATCACCAGCGCGAACCCCACCGCCGTGAACGCTTCCATCGCAGACCCTCCCGGGGAATTGCAGCCGAATGCCTCGATTATGAACAACTGGATCGAAATGTCCAGATTAAACCGGACCCGCGCATCCGCTTTCCCCGCGGCGAGAATCCGCGCCCCGCGCGTCCCACTTCTGGTAGACAGGGGTACGCGGGGCGGTCGTGCCGGTCGTAGCGGTCGGGATTGACCCCCATTTTGCCCCTACTTACAGTGAACACTTGATTTCCGCGCCGCCGCGCGGCACCGGCACGAAGGAAGCCCCGATGGCGACGCAGACCGCGAACCTGGAAACGAGCTTCCTCGAAAAGATCGGGGAGACGTTCACCAGCCTCACCGAGGGGGTCGTCGGCGCCATCACCCGCCTCATCGGCGGGTCGTCCAGCGAGCGCGTCACCAAGTCGCTCGGCTACTACCGCGCCAAGCACGCCGAGACGCACACCGTCGTCGCCGGCTCCGTCCTCGCCCGCGTCAACGGGTTCGAGGAGGAGATGAAGTCGCTCTCGGACGACGCCCTCCGCGCCAAGTCCGACGACTTCCGCCAGCGGCTGAAGAACGGCGCCACGCTCGACGACATCCTCCCCGAGGCGTTCGCCGCCTGCCGGGAGGCCAGCCGCCGTACCAAGGGGATGCGCCACTACGACGTGCAGATCATCGGCGGCGCCGTCCTCCACGGCTACAAGACCGGCCTCGGCGCCATCGCCGAGATGATCACGGGCGAGGGGAAGACCCTCGTCGCCACCCTGCCGGCGTACCTGAACGCCCTCGAAGGGAAGGGCGTCCACGTCATCACGGTGAACGACTACCTCGCCCGCCGCGACTGCGAGTGGATGCTCCCGATCTTCAACGCCCTCGGCGTGAGCGCGGCGTTCATCCAGAGCGACATGGACCCCGAGCCCCGGCGGCACGCCTACGAGTGCGAGATCACGTACGGCACCGCCAGCGAGTTCGGGTTCGACTACCTCCGCGACAACATGAAGCTGGCCCGGCACGACGACCAGGGCTTCCACCCGCACTACCGCCAGGTGCAGCGGACGCCGCTCAACTACGCCATCATCGACGAGGTGGACAACATCCTCATCGACGAGGCCCGCACGCCGCTCATCATCAGCGGCCCGGCGTTCTCCGACGCCAAGCGGTTCGCCGAGGCCGACAAGGTCGCCCGCGCCATCACCGAGCTCGAGCGCAAGGCCCGCGTCGAGCTCAAGGACGCCGGCACGGTCGCCGTGACCGGCACCGAGGGCGACGGGCTGCCGCTGCTGTCGCCGGTCGACCCGTCGAAGGTGGACCCGGCCAACCCGCCGCCGAAGGGCGTGTACTTCGAGATCAAGGAGAAGGAGAAGACCTGCCACCTGACCGACGCCGGCGTCCGCGAGGCGGAGCGGCTGGCGGGCGTCGAGAGCTTCTACACGGCCGGCAACATGGACTGGCCGCACATGATGGACAACGCCCTCAAGGCGCACCACCTGTACAAGCTCGACCGCGACTACATGATCGCGCCCGACCCCCGCGAGGACAACCAGCTCGGCATCATCATCATCGACCAGAACACCGGCCGCGCCATGTTCGGCCGGCAGTGGAGCGACGGGCTCCACCAGGCCGTCGAGGCGAAGCACCAGAAGGACGGCGTGCAGATCAAGCAGGAGACGCAGACGCTCGCCACCGTCACGCTGCAGAACTACTTCCGGCTGTACAAGAAGCTCGGCGGCATGACCGGCACGGCCATGACCGAGGCCAACGAGTTCTGGAAGATCTACAAGCTGGACGTGGTCGCCGTGCCGACCAACAAGCCGCTCCGCCGCATCAACTCGAAGGACATGGTCTACCGCACCGACGGCGAGAAGTGGAACGCCGTCGTCGCCGAGGTCGAGGAGGTCCACAAGAGCAAGCGGCCCATCCTCATCGGCACCACCGACGTGGCCAAGAGCGAGAAGCTGTCCGGCATGCTCAAGCGGCGCGGGATCAAGCACGAGCTGCTGAACGCCAAGCCCGAGAACGTGGCCCGCGAGGCGGAAATCGTGGCCCAGGCCGGCCGGCTCGGCGGCGTCACCATCAGCACGAACATGGCCGGCCGCGGCACCGACATCATCCTCGGCGGCAACCCCGAGACGCTGGCGTGGGCGCGGCTGAAGCAGCTCAAGAACGAGGACGGCCGGCCCAAGTACCCCACGCGGCTGGAGATCCCCAACGACGTGTGGACGGCGACGGTCGCGGAGATCGAGACGAAGGAGAAGATGAAGGAGGAGGGCCGCAAGGTCGCCGAGATGGGCGGCCTCCACATCGTCGGCACCGAGCGGCACGAGAGCCGCCGCATCGACAACCAGCTCCGCGGCCGCGCCGGCCGCCAGGGCGACCCGGGCTCCAGCCGGTTCTACCTGTCGCTGCAGGACGACCTGATGCGGATGTTCGCCGGCGAGTGGGTCAGCAGCGTGCTGACGCGCCTCGGCATGCAGGAGGGCGAGGCGATCGAGAGCGGCATGGTCACGCGCCGCATCGAGAAGGCCCAGAAGAAGGTCGAGGAGTACCACTTCGACCAGCGGAAGAACCTGCTCGAGTACGACGAGGTGATGGACTACCAGCGGAAGCGGGTGTACGGCGGCCGGCAGGAGATTCTCGACGGCAAGAACCCGCGGGCGCTGATCCTCGAAATGATCGACGAGCAGGTGAAGGCCGCGGTGACGCGGTTCCTGGCCGACGACTACGGCGCCGCCAGCTTCGCCGAGTTCGCGTCGAACCGCCTGGCCGTGGAGTTCGAGGCGCGCGACTTCCGCGGCGCCAGCTTCGAGGACGCCCGGACGGTGGCGCTCGACAAGGCGATGGCCGCGGTGCCGACCATCATCCAGGAGCTGATGGAGGAGAACTTCAACCCCGACGAGGAGCCGAAGGACTGGAAGTGGAACGAGATGGTGCGGGCGCTCGGGGCGCGGTTCGGCATCAAGACGTCGGAGAAGGACCTGAAGAAGATTCCGCCGGACGAGATGACGGAGAAGTTCGTCGGCCAGGGGCAGGCGATGGTCCGCGGCATCGACCTGTCGGAGGGCGGCCGGTTCCTGACGCGGACGTACGGCGCCGAGTCGCTGGCCGACTGGGCGCGGCAGAAGTTCGGCGTGAAGCTGTCGCTGGCGGACGTGGCGGCGAAGACGGAGGCGGAACTGGTGCCGTTCCTGGCCGCGGCCGTGCGCGAGGCCTACCGCAAGAAGGACCGCGAGTTCCCGGTGCAGGTGGCGATGCAGCACCACATGGCCGACAAGCCGCACGCCGGCGGCCAGAAGTACGACCGCGACGGGCTGTTCAACTGGGCGCACGGCCGGCTCGGCGTCGCGCTGGCGTCGCGAAACGGCACCACCGACATCACCCAGGGCGACGCCGGCTTCTTCGCCGTGGCCCGCGCCGCCATCGAGGCCGAGGGCTTCACCGAGGAGTTCGCCCGCACCGAGCCCCGCAGCAAGCTGCGCGAGAAGCTGCTGGCGATGGCCGCGAAGGCGATGCCGGCCGCGGACCTGCCCGAGGTCGACGCCCGCCTCGACGACGCCTTCAGCGGCGCGAAGGTGGCCGAGGCCGACGACGCGAAGGAGCTGGCCGACTGGGCGCGGACGGAGCTGGGCCTGGTGGTGGACGCCGCGGCGCTGACGGGCCAGACCCGCGACGCGGCCCGGCAGACGCTGCTGAACGCCTACGACGCGAAGTACCGCCCCGAGATGCACTCGGTGGAGCGCGGCCTGGTGCTGGAGCAGCTGGACAGCGCGTGGAAGAGCCACCTGCTGACGATGGACAGCCTGCGGAGCGGCGTGGGCCTGCGGGGCTACGCCCAGGAAGACCCGAAGATCGTGTACAAGCGCGAGGGCATGCGCGAGTTCGACACGATGTGGGCGGGCGTGCGCGACCGGGTGACGGAGTCGGTGTTCCGCATGGAGGAGATGGGCGACGAGGAGGCGCAGATGGCGCTGTGGGCGGGCGCCCGCGCGACGCAGTCGGCGGCGATTTCGGCGGCGCAGTCGCGGGCGGCCGAGGCCGACGCGGCGAGCCAGAGCACGGGCGGCGAGGCGAAGAAGGCGGAGCCGATCCGCAACCTGGGCGCGAAGGTGGGCCGGAACGACGCCTGCCCGTGCGGCAGCGGCAAGAAGTACAAGAACTGCCACATGAAGCTGGAGGCGCGGAAGTAGCCGCCCGCCGCTTGCGGCGGTGCATATGAACTTGAGGGTTAGACTCGGAAGCGCGTTAGGCCGGGGCGCAAGCCCCGTCGGGGTTACGAACCCCGACGGGGCTTGCGCCCCGGCCTAACGGCTTGCCGGCCCGCCCGTGCCCGAACCCCGCCGTCCCCGTCCGCATCCCGTATCATGACCTGCGTACCGGCCGGGGTGTTTCGCCCCGGCTGCTCTCTTTCACCCGCGGTGCCCAGGCCAAGGGTTCCGCCGGAGGCGCGACGTGCCGACCCGCATCGACATGGCGAAGTTCGCCAAGTTCTGCAAGGACATGGGGTTCGTCTACCAGTCGTCCGAGATCTACGGCGGCATCAACGGCTTCTGGGACTACGGCCCCCTCGGCGTCGAGCTGAAGCGGAACATCAAGGAGGCGTGGTGGCAGGACATGGTCCGCAACCCGCCGCCCGGCCCGGCCGGCCAGGAGATCCGCATGGTCGGGCTCGACTGCTCGATCATCATGAACCCCAAGGTCTGGGTCGCCAGCGGCCACGTCGCCACCTTCGCCGACCCCACCCGCAAGTGCCCCGGCTGCGGCAAGTTCACCCGCGCAGATCAGCTCTGGGCCATCCTCGCCGAGTCCGACTGGATGAACTCGCTGATTCAGGAGTTCGACCCGGTCACGGGTAAGTACGACTCGCCCCGGCTAATGAAGTGGGCGAAGGGGAAGGGGCAGAAGCTCGCCCCGAATCTGGCCCTCGTGAAGAATCCCGAGGTCACCCTCGCGTTCTTGGCGACGCGCGTGAATGGCCAGCCGGACGCGCCGCCGAGCCTGCAAGAGTTCACCCGGTACGTCGCCACCGAGCAACTCGAAGCGACCGGCCTCCAGGAGCCGTGCCCGGCGTGCGGCGCGCCGCTCGGCGAGGCCAAGCAGGTGTCTCTGATGTTCGAGTCGCACGCCGGGCTCGACAAGACGGACGAGTCGAAGGTGTACCTCCGCCCCGAGACGGCGCAGGGCATCTTCGCCAACTACCGCAACGTTCTCGACAGCACCCGGCTCAAGCTGCCGTTCGGCATCGCGCAGGTCGGCAAGGCGTTCCGCAACGAGGTGACGCCGCGGAACTTCACCTTCCGCAGCCGCGAGTTCGAGCAGATGGAGATCGAGTTCTTCTGCCACCCGGCCGAGTCGCAGCAGTGGTACGAGTACTGGCGCGACCTGCGGAAGAAGTGGTACAGCACGCTCGGCATCAAGAGCGACAACCTCAAGCCGCGCGAGCAGGGGAAAGACGAGGTCGCGTTCTACTCGATCGGCACCACCGACATCGAGTACCTGTTCCCGTTCAGCGACGACCCGCAGGAACTGGAGGGCGTCGCCCACCGCGGCGCCTACGACCTGGGTCAGCACGCCAAGCACAGCGGCATGGCCGAGAAGTTCATGTACTTCGACGAGGAGCGGTGGAACGCCGACGCCGCCGGCCGCACCACCAACTCGTTCAAGGAGTGGATGAAGACCAACCCGCCGGCCGCGGACGTGGAGAAGTACCAGTTCACGCCGCACGTCATCGAGCCGAGCGCCGGGGCCGACCGGTTCACGCTGGCGGTGCTGTGCGAGGCGTACACCGAGGACAAGGTGCCGGACGCGAAGGGGAACGAGGAGACGCGGGTGGTGATGAAGTTCCACCCGCGGCTGGCGCCGATCAAGGCGGCGATCTTCCCGCTGGTGAACAAGGACGGGATGCCGGAGCGGGCGACGGAGCTGTACCGGTCGTTGAAGCCGCACTTCAACGTCTTCTACGACGACAAGGGCGCCGTCGGCCGCCGCTACCGCCGGCAGGACGAGGCCGGCACGCCGTTCTGCATCACCATCGACGGCCAGACGGCGGAGGACGGCACCGTCACCATCCGCGACCGCGACACACTGAAGCAGGAGCGGGTGAAGGTGAGTGACGTGCGCGGGGTGATCGAGAAGGCGCTGACGCCGGGCGTGTGACGCCGAGCGTCACAGCAGGGGGAGCGCCCGCCGCGGCCCGGCGGGGCGCTCGGCCTGGTTCAGGAAGACGTGCAGCGGCGCGTAGTTCCACCCCGTGCCGTGAGCGTCGGCCAGCTCCTTCAGCGCCGCGACGGCCGCCTCCGTGATGCGGTTCCCCTCGTCCTGATACCCCGGGTCGCAGAAGTAGACGCGGCAGCCGATCGGCCGCGCGTCGCGGGCCGTACATAGGTTGTTCACCTGGAACGGGCAGCCGTCACGCGTCACCGGCGTGTCGTAGGGCGGCGCCCCCTCCAGCAGCAGCTCGGCCTCGAAGTGCGACAGGAACAGGGTGTGGCCGTATTCGGTGAAGCGGCAGCAGCGGCCGGACGCCTCGCAGCGCGGCCCCGCGGCGCGGACCGCGGCGTCCGCGGCCTCATACACGTCGAGCACGGCGCGTCGCAGGCCGGGCGTCACAGGATGAACTTGCTCAGGTCTTCGCTCTGCACGATGGGGCCGAGCCGCTCCTTCACGTACTTCGCGTCCACGACCACCCGCTTGTCCGCCAGGTCGGGGCCGGCGAAGCTCACCTCCTCGACCACCTTCTCCAGGATGGTGTGGAGCCGCCGCGCCCCGATGTTCTGCGCCGAGCGGTTCACCTCGAACGCCGTGTCCGCCAGCGCCTCGACGCCGTCGGGCGTGAACTCCAGCTCGACGCCCTCCGTGCGCAGCAGCTCGGCGTACTGCTTCGTGAGCGCGTGCTTCGGCTCGGTCAGCACGCGGAGGAAGTCGGCGCGGGTCAGGTCGGTCAGCTCGACGCGGATCGGGAAGCGGCCCTGCAACTCGGGCATCAGGTCCGCCGGCTTCGACACGTGAAACGCGCCCGCGGCGATGAACAGGACGTGGTCCGTCCGCACCGGGCCGTGCTTGGTGTTGACCGTGGTGCCCTCCACGACCGGCAGCAGGTCGCGCTGCACGCCCTGCCGCGACACGTCCGGCCCGTGGCCGCTCTGCGGCCCGCACACCTTGTCGAGCTCGTCCAGGAACACGATGCCGTGATTCTCCACGCGGTCGATGGCGCGCTCGGTCACGGTGGCGCGGTCGATCAGCGCCTCGGTTTCGAGTTCAGTGAGCACCTTGCGGGCCTCGCGGATCGTCAGCGTCCGCGCCTGCGGGGGCTTCGGCATCATCCGGTCGAGCATCCCCGGCAGGTCCAGCTCCATGCTCTCCGTGCTGAACCCGGACAGCACCTGCACCGGGACGTGCTTCTGCTCGACGGTGAGTTCGATGGTTCGGTCCTCCAGCTCGCCGGCGGCGAGCTTGGCGCGGAACTTCTCGCGGGTGCGGCCGCGCTTCTCCTCGTCCTCGCGCTCCTTGTCCGGCTCCCACGGCCCGCCGGACTTCGGCGGCGGCACGAGCAGGTCGAGCAGCCGCTCGGTGACGCGCTCGCGGGCTTTTTCGACCACCTCGGCGCGCATCTCCTGCTTGACGAGCCCGATGCCCGCCTCCGTCAGGTCGCGGACGATACTCTCCACGTCCCGGCCGACGTAGCCGACTTCGGTGAACTTCGTCGCCTCGACCTTGATGAACGGCGCGCCGACGAGCTTCGCCAGGCGCCGGGCGATCTCCGTCTTCCCGACGCCGGTGGGGCCGATGAGGATGATGTTCTTCGGCGTGACGTTGGCGCGCAGCTCCTCCGGCAGCTGCTGGCGGCGCCACCGGTTGCGGATGGCGACGGCGACGGCCTTCTTGGCGGCGGCCTGGCCGACGATGTACTTGTCCAGCTCGGCGACGATCTGCCGTGGGGTCATGTCGGCCACGAGTGCCTCTCAAGCAGACGATGGCCGCAAAAAGGCACAAAAAGCACAAAATTGAAATCAGAGTTTTGTTTTGTGCTTTTTGTGCCTTTTTGCGGCCATCGTCTTCAGTCTCAAAGTTGCTGCACGTCGATGCTGCGGTTGGTGTAGATGCAGATGTCGCCGGCGATCTCCAGCCCGTGGCGGACGACCTCCGCCGGCGTCATCGTCGTGTGCGCCAGCAGCGCCCGCGCCGCGGCGAGGGCGTAGGGGCCGCCGCTGCCGATCGCCAGCACGTCGTCCGTCGGCTGGATCACGTCGCCGTTCCCGCTCAGCAGCAGCAGGTGTTCGCGGTCCAGCACGATCAGCATCGCTTCGAGGCGGCGCAGCACGCGGTCGGTCCGCCACTCCTTCGCCAGCTCGGCCGCGGCCCGCGGCACCGAGCCCTGGTGGTCGCGGAGCTTCGCCTCGAACCGCTCCAGCAGGCTGAACGCGTCGGCGGCGGCGCCGGCGAACCCGGCCAGCACCTTGCCGTCGTGAAGGCGGCGAATCTTCTTCGCGTCGTTCTTCATCACAATGTTGCCGAGCGTGACCTGCCCGTCACCGCCGATGGCGGCCCCGGCGGCCGTGCGGACGGCGAGAATCGTGGTGGCGCGGAGGCGGGGCACGGGCAAGGTTCCTCGGGCGGCGGCGAACACGGGTATGATACCCCCGCGGCACGGTTGCTGCGTAAAATACGGCCGCCCACGGAGAGACGTACCATGCCGCGAACCCTGGCCCTGCTCGCCGCCCTGACGCTGGGCGTGCCGGCCGCCCGCGCCGACAAGGCGCCGCCGGCCGCGCAGCCCGGCCAGCTCGACGTGTTCGACGAGGCGAAGCTGTTCTCCCAGGAGGGGATCGACCGGGCGAAGGAGGCATTCCGGAAGACCGAGTTCCACTACGGCCTCGCCGTGACGGTGGACACGGTGACGGCGCCGCCGGCCGGCAAGCGGGCCGAGGCCGAGGCGGCCCACCGCGACGAGGCGAAGTGGCGGGGGTTCCTGACGGCGTGGGCGCGCGACACCGCCAAGGCCGACCGGGCGAAGGGCGTCTACGTACTCGTCACGCTCCAGCCGGTCGGCGGCATCGCCGTGCTCGCCGACGCGCAGACGACCCGCCGCGGGTTCAGCGCTGACGACGACCGCACGGTGCGCGAGATCTTCGCGGCGGCGTTCAAGGAGGCGAAAGGGGAGCCGGACGAGGCGAAGAAGCAGGCCGTCCGCTCGGCGGCGCTGCTGAAGGCGGTCGAGTACATCGCCGCCGACCTGAAGGACACGCGCGTCGCCGACGCCAGCGGTGAGGAGCGGAAGGAGCACGGGCCGGCCCACCCGAACGCGCCGCCGTCGCCGGTCATGGGCTACGTGTGCCTCGGGCTGTGCGTGCTGGCGGGCGCGTGGCTGATGATCGCGCTGGTCCGGGCGTTCACCGGCGGCGGCGGCGGCGGCGGCGGCGGGATGGGCGGCGGGGGCGGGGGCTTCTTCCCGAGCCTGCTCGGCGGTCTGTTCGGCGCGGCGGCGGGGATGTGGATGTACAGCCACTTCTTCGGCGGCGGCGGCGGCGGCCTGTTCGGTGGCGGGTCAGACGCCCACGCCGGGGACGCGGGTGACAGCATGGACGTCGGCGGCGACACCGGCGCCGGCGATTGGGGCGGCGGCTCGGCCGACGCGGGCGGGTTCGACGGCGGGGGCGGGGACTTCGGCGGGGGCGATTTCGGCGGCGACTTCTAACGCCCTTCGCCCGCGGCGCGGCGGCGGTGCTCGGCGGCGCGGGCGGCGTCGCCCTTGCGGGCGTACAACTCCGCGAGCGCCGCGTGCGCCGGGCGGTGGTTCGGGTCCAGCTGCACGGCGCTCGCCAACCACTGCGCCGCCACGTCCGGGTGGCTCGCGGTCAGCAGCACGCCCATCTCGTAGTGCAGCGCCGGGTCGAGTGGTTGTTCCGCGAGTTTCCGGCTGCGTAGCTCGCCGAGCCGTTCCAGCCGGTCGCGCACGCCCTCGGCACGGGCCATCTCGACCTTCGCCTCGGCAGTCTTGCCGCGCTGCCGCAGCGCCTCCGAGTACGACCACGCCGCCTGATAGTCGTCCGGGGCGGCGGCCGCGGCGCGGCGCAGGAACTCCTCCGCGGCGGCCAGGTCGGGTGGGTCGCCGGTGAGCGCCACCTGCCCGCGCGCCCGCAGGCACAAGGCGTGGTCGGGGTGCACGGCCAGGGCCGCCTCCAGCAGCCGGCGGGCGTCGGCGCCGCGCTTCGTCATCACGTAGCAGCGCGCCAGCCGCGCCGCGACGTCGGGGTCGCCCGGGGCCCCCTTCGCGTACTCCTCGAGGTGCCCCGCGGCCTCGTCGTACCCGCCCAGGTCGATGAGCGAACCGGCGAGCCGCCAGCGGGTGTCGCGGCGGGTCGGGTCGAGCTCCAGGGCGCGGCGGTAGTCTTCGGTGCCGCGGACGACGCCCTTGCCGGTGACGTACACCTGCCCGCGCAGTTCCAGCGCCCGGACGTTGTCGGGGTCGAGCTGCAGCCAGTGGTTTGCGACCGCCATGGCGTCGAGGGTGCGATAGACGCGGAGGTAGCCCTGCGTGAGCGCCTCCCACGCCAGCGGCCCGGCCGGGGCGGAGGCGTCGGCCCGCTTCTGCAGGTACGTCTCGACCTCGCGGACGTTGCCGGCCGAGGCCTGGCCGAGCGCCCACTCGAAGGCGGTGTCGTCGGTCGCGCCGGTGAGGCGCTGGCAGTCGCGGAGCGCCCGCCCGGCGGCGTCGGCGTCGCCGGCCTGGCGGGCGGCGCGTGCGGAGAGGAGATGAACCTCGGGGCTGCGCCACCAGACGCGGGCGCAGGCGGCCAGCGCGGTCCGGGCCTCGTCCGGGTGGTATGCGGCGAGCGCGGCCCGCGCCGTTCGCAGCTGGTGCCACGCCCACAGATTCGGCACGCCGACCGCGAGCGCGATTGCGGCGGCGGCGGCGAGCACGCGGCGGCGGGTGACGAACCGGCGGGGCATGACGCGCCTCGGGTGACTCGGCTCACGACTTCGGCCGCGCCGCCCGCTGGGCCAGCGCCCGGTGCCGCGCCGACAGGGCCGGGTTGCCCAGCTCGTGGTGCAGCGCCGCCAGCACGCGGTGCGTCGGGGCGTGGTCGGGGTCGGCCCGCAGTGCCACCTCGAACCACCGCAGCGCCTCACCCACCTGACCCGCCCGCAGGGCGATCTGCGCGATCTCGTGCGGCACCGCCGGGTCGCCGGGCCGGGACTGCAACGGCCCCTCGATCAGCGCCGTCACCCGCTCGCCGTCGGCCCGCATCTGGTCGACCTCGGCCTGCCGCCGGGCCGCGTCCTCCCGCCGACCCGCCCGCGCCAGCACCAGCGCCAGCTGCGCCCGCGCCGCCAGGTCGCCGGGGCTCAACTCCACCGCCCGCTCCAGGTCGCGGGCGGCCGCGGCCTCGTCGCCGTCGAGCAGGGCGAAGCCGCCGCGCTCGGCCAGCGCCGGCGGGTAGTCCGGGTGGGCCGCCAGGCACGCGGCGATCGCGGCCCGGCTCTCGGCCGTGCGGCCCTCCAGCGCCAGCGCCCGCGCCCACTGCACGCCGACCTCGGGGTGGTCGGGCAGCCGGCCGCGCAGTACCTCCAGGTGGGCGAGCGCCTCGGCCCCGAAGCGGTTCGTCAGCAGGAGCGTCGTTAGCCGTAGCCGGGCCTCGTCGTGCTCGGGGTCGAGTTCGACGACGCGGCGGTACGACCGCGCCGCGGCCTCCGGGTTCTGCCGTTGCTCCTCCAACTTCCCGCGCAGCAGCACGGCGATCGGGTCGTCGGGGTCGGCGGACAGCCAGCCGGCCAGTACGGCGTCGGCCTCGGCCCAGCGGAAGCGGTACACGAGCCCGGCGACCAGCGCCTCCCGCGCCAACCGCGCCTCGGCGCCGCCGGCCACGACCCGCGACAGCAGCGGCGCGCCGGCCGCCTCGATGTCGCCGCGGGTGGCCCGCAGTAGTAGGCGCTCCAGCACCAGTTCGTCGTCGTCGCCGAACCGCTCGGAGAGGCGGTCGAGCGCGGCCTCGGCGTCGTCCCAGGCGCCGGTGCGGCGGGCGACGCGGGCCGACAGGATCAGCAACTCGCGGTGCGGGACGGCCAGCGAATGGCAGGCGTCGAGGTGGCGGCGGGCCGCGCCGTTGTGGCCGCGCTCGACCTCGCGGCGGGCGGCGCGGAGGTGGTACTCGAACCAGCCCCACGTACCGCCGGCGGCCAGGGCGACGACCGCGAACACGCCGCCGGCCAGAAGCAGCGGCCGCCGGCGGGCGAACCGCAGCGGGGCGGTGAGGAGGGACGGGATCCGGCCGGGCGGCCGCGCCGGCTCGGAAACGGCAGTCATTTCAGGTCGATGGGGAACGTGACGTCGCCGCCCTTGAACGTAAACGTCAGGTCGGTGGAGTCGGCAGACAGGTACTTCTTCGGCAGCTCGACGTAGTTCTTGCCGCTGGCCAGGTCCTTCATCGCGTTCGGGTTACTCGGCGTGTAGCCTTCCGGGATGTTGGCCCCCGGCGGCGGCGTGAACTTCGCCCCCGGCGGCACCACGACCGTGGGCGTCACCTTGCCGCCGGCCCCGCGGTCCGGGGACTTCAGCGAGGTGTTATCGACCGTCACCTTGTAACTGCCGCCGCGGATGTTCGGCACCTTGTACGTGCCTTCGGGGGTGATGCTGGCGGCGAAGCTCTCGCCGCCGTCGGTGCTGACGAAGGCGACGCCGCCGCCCTTGAGCGCCTTGCCGTCGTACGTGACGGTGCCGGAGACGCTGCCGACGGGCCGGCCGCACCCGACGACGGCGAAGGCCGCGACGAACAGGAAGGCCGCCCCCCGAACGGGGGCGGCGGAGCGGTGAAGCATGGGAGAGCCTTCTGAGAGTCCGGAGTGGGCGGACCGGGTTACCAGTTCAGTTGGTCGCCGGCGGACGGCGTCATGGCGGCCCACCACGCGCTCGGGGCGACGCTCGCCGACACGGTGCGGACGCTGCCGTCGCCGAGGGCGGCCAGGATCGAGCCGACGTGGTCGGAACTGGCCCGGTTGCCGTCGGCCGGCGACGGGTACTGGCCACCCGCGTTCACCTGGAACATGGCGGCGTTCCCGGTCGGCTGGCCGCAGTCGCTGCTGGAGATGATCGGCCCCCAGTCCGGCCAGAAGTTGTCGTTGTAGTTGTTGCAGCACCCGGTGCAGTTGAACGTCCGCGACAGCTTCTCGGTGTAGAAGATGGTGTTCGAGAGGCCGTCCTGGATGCCGGCCGGGAACGACGTGGTGCCGATGCCGCCCCACTGGTAGTTGTGGCGGAAGACCTGCCCGTTCACCCCGTAGCTGGTGCGGCCGCGGCCGTCGTTGTTCGCGGACAGCGTGTGGTCGGACGGGCACGCCAGCACCCGCAGGGCCGCGTTCTGGACCCCCGAGGTCCACTGCGAGTACGTCGGGTTGTTGCCGTTGCGGCCGTCCGGGTCGGGTTGGACGCGGCTGGAGTCGTACAGGGCCTTTTGCTCCACGTACGGCAGGATGTGGAGGAAGATGCCGCCGTTGGAGTTCAGCGGCGTCGGGTCGCCCTTGCTGGAATACAGCCCGATCGACGGCGGCAGCCGGCCGCCGTTCGTGTCCGCGCAGTGGGCCGTGCCGAGCGCCAGCTGCTTGAGGTTGTTCGTGCAGCTACTCCGCGCGGCGGCCTCGCGGACCTTCTGAACGGCCGGCAGGAGCAGCCCGATCAGGATGGCGATGATGGCGATGACGACCAGCAACTCGATCAGCGTGAACGCACGCTGACGGAGTGCGGGGAGAGAGAGAGACATCGAACCACCCCCGAACAGAGAGACTTGAGTGGGGTCGGCGGGGAGGACGCGAGTCGTTCACCCCTTCCCAACGACCCTACCCGGGGCGGTTGTTATCGTCAAGAATATTCTCATTATTCACCCGCCCGCCGGTCACCGCGGCCCGACGAGTTCGTGGACTGCGGCCCGGCCCCGCGCTCACCGACACGCCCGCAGGAAGGCGACCAGGTCAGCCAGTTCCTGCCGCGTCAGCTGCTGGTCCAGCCCCGCCGGCATCACCGACACCGTTCCCGGGGCCACCGCATCCACGTCCGCCCGCGGCACCCGCTCCGTGCGGTCGGCTGCGACCACCACCGCCACCTCGTCCGCCGTGTCCGCCGCGAGCAGGCCGTTGAACACCCGGCCGTCCGTCGTCGTCACCCGCACCGGCTCGTAGCTGCGGACGAAGCTGGCGCTCGGGAAGACGATCGCCTCCAGCAGGTCGCGCTCGGTGCGGGTGCCGCCGACGCGCGTCAGGTCGGGGCCGACCAGCCCGCCGACGTAGCCGATCTTGTGGCACGCGGCGCACTGTCCCTTCGCGCCGTTGAATACCGCCTGCCCGCGCCGCACGTCACCCGTCGGCAACTCCTTCAGCAGCGCCTCCAGCCGGGTGATCTCGTCGCGCCGGGCGTCGGCGAGCAGCGCGTACAGCCGGTCGGCCGCGGCGCGGACCGGCGGCGGGTACTTGTCGAGTGTCGGCTTCACCTGCTCGGCGCGGACGACCGCCCGCAGCGCGGGCTCGGACAGCGCCGCGACGAGCGCGAGGCCGGCCTTCTCGTTCGTGGAGCGGTCGTACGGCGGCAGCACGCGGCCGACCTCGGCGGGCGGCACGGTCGTCAGCTTCTCCGCCAGAACGACGAGCGCCGCGGGGGGGAGCGGTTGGCGCGTCAGCAGGTCGGCCGCGGCGGCGCGGGCGGGGCCGGGCCGGTCGCGGTGGAGCTGCTCGATGGCGTCGAGCGCCTGCGCCGCGGTGAGCCGCGCTCCGA
Source organism: Gemmataceae bacterium (assembly GCA_046350095.1). Lineage (GTDB taxonomy): Bacteria > Planctomycetota > Planctomycetia > Gemmatales > Gemmataceae > Urbifossiella. Next base: position 525,222 of record JAXMBA010000002.1, on the reverse strand, counting down.
ACGGCGTGGCGGCGCGGATGACCATCTCGGTCTCCGGCGGCGTGGGAATGCGATTCCGCTCGCGGTAGCGCGCGACTTCCTCCAACAGCCGGGCCGCGAGGTCGTCCGCCGGCGGCGCCGCACGCAGCACCGCGGCCGCGTCGCGGACCACGTCCGGGTCGCGCGAGAACAGCGCCAGCCGCACACCCTCCTCCCACTCGGGCGGGAACGCCTTCAGCCCCGCCCGCGCCATGCCGCGCAGGATCGGCTGTTGTCCGGATGCCACGGCCGTCTTCGCCAGCGCGTCGCCCAGCACACGACGCACCGGTTCGCCCTTGAGGAACGGCACGGCACGGCCGACGAGCGTGCCTCGCTGCGGGGGCGACAGCTTGTCGAACTCGCCGAACCGGAACCGGAGCACCTTGGCGACATCGTCCCCCCACTCGGGGTGACGGCCGGCGATCCACCAGGCCGTGTCCTCGAACACCGGGTCGAAGGGAATGAGGAGTTGGTTCAAGGCGTGCTGCGGTTCGAGTTTCCCGTCGGTCATCTGGTCCAGGGCCGTCAGTGCGACCCGGCCGACCGGCGAGTCGCCGGTGGCGGCCGCGGACTCCAGCCGGGTACGGTCGCCGATCCGGATCAGGGCGTGGGTGATGGTGTGTTCGAGCGGACGGTCGGCGCCGGCCCGGAGCGCGGCGAGGAGGAAGACGACGCCGTCGCGGTCGCGGGCGTGACCAAGCCCTTCGGCGGCGAGCCGCCGCGTTCGAGCGTGAGCGCTCGGCCGCGGCAGGAGGGGGGGGAGGTCGGGCGCGGGCGGGCCGAGGTCCGGCCCGAGGAGCGACCGGCCGATGGCACTCTGCGGGCCGGCCCACTCCAACTTCACGGCTTCGAGCGCCGCCTGGCAGACCGCCTCGTCGTCGTCGGACCTCGCCCGCCTGCCGTCGCCCATGACGGCCGCTTCCAGCACCTCGCGGGCGGCGGCGGAGCGGTGCCGGCCGGCCGCCCACACGGCACCGAGCCGCGCGTCGAGGTTGGCCCCCTTGCCGCCGGCCGCGACCGGGGCCAGTTGGCGGAACAGGTCGGCGTCGCGGCCGGCGGCCACGTCCACGGCCTTCGCCCTCACCACCGGGCGCGGGTCGCCGAGCCGCGCTACGAGTTCCTTCGCGTCCGCCTTCGCCCAGTCGATCTTTGCACCCCGCGCGTCGTCCACCTTGTGCGCCCCGGCCCGCCGCACGCGGTAGATCGCCCCCGTCACGTCGGGCTTCACCAGCTGCGAGGTCGGGCAGCAGAGCTTGTACCAGCCGCCAGTGTCGATCACCAGCAGCGACCCGTCGGCGTCCTCGATCACGTCCGTCGGGTGGAAGTCGTGGTTGTCCGAGACGAGGAAGTCGCTGTCGGTGGTGGTGTACGTCGAGCCGCTGGGTACGAGGACGTGGCGGCTCACCTTGCGGAGGTTGAACTGGCAGCAGAACAGGTTGTTCGCGTACTCGGGGCCGAACTGGTCGCTCTCGTAGCGGTGGAGGCCGCACGGCGCCGCCGGGCCGAGGTGCGTCATCGGCGGCATCAGTTCCGGGTGCGTGCGGACGTGGCCGTCGAGCACGTCGTGCGGCTTCCCGTACAGCGCCCCGGGCACGGCGTGGATCAGCCCGTCGCGCTTGCCGTCGCGCGGGTGCTGGAGGAACGTGCAGCTAAAGATGCGGTCGCCGGTCGGCGTGAAGACGAGATCGACGGGGTTGTCCATACCGCCGGTCATCACCACGTCGAGGCCGCTGCCGTCGGGCCGGGCGCGGAAGACGTGCGAGGCGCGGGTGACGAGCTTGGCGCCGTCGCCGAGGGTGTGTTCCTGTTTGGCGAACGCCCCCTTGCACCAGTAGACCCAGCCGTCCGGCCCGGGGTACGGCCCGTGCAGGTCGTTGGCGCAGCCGGTGAGCGTCTTGCCGTCGAACCAAACCTCCTCCTTGTCAGCGCGGCCGTCGTCGTTCGTGTCGGTGAACTTGAGGATGTGCGGCGGCGCGGCGACGTAGAGCGACCCGGCGAGCCACATCGCCCCCTGCGGCAGCATCACGTTCGGCACGAAGACGGTACTCGTCTCGTACTTCCCGTCGCCGTCCGAGTCGGCAAGGCGCAGCACGCGATGCGGCTTCTTGGCGAGCTGGTCCTGCACCTTCTCGTTGGAGCCGGACGAGTCGGTGACGTAGAGCCGGCCGCGCTCGTCGAACGCGGCGGCGACGGGGCGCGGCACCACGTCCGCGCCGGCGGCGAGTTCGATGGTGAACCCGACCGGCAGGGTGAACGTGTGGCCGTTGAGCTGAACCTGGTGGTATCCGGCGGGTGTGGCCGGCGGGGCCGCGGGCGGCTGACCACCGGCGGGGCCGAACGGGAGGAACGCAAGGGGGAGAAGGAGCAGGGAGCGCGTCACGGCCGGCCCTCCGGGGGTGCCGTGAGTATCGCCGGGGAGAGACCTCGGGGCAATCCGCAGGGGCTGGATTCCGACCAGCCCCGCGGCACCCCACCCTACGCGCTCGGCTCCTCCAGGTACGTGTAGCCTTCGAGTCCGCTCTCGTAGAACCGCAGGAACTGGCGGCTCTCGGCCACCGTCAGCTTCCCCTGCCGCACCGCCCGCTCCACGTCCTTCCGCACCCTGTCGGTCAGCTTCTCCGCGCTGTACTGCACGTAGTTCAACACCTCGGTCACCGTGTCGCCCTTCACCACCGTCTCCACGTTCGGCGTGCCGTCGGCCTCCAGGCTCACGTGCACCGCGTTCGTGTCGCCGAACAGGTTGTGCAGGTCGCCGAGGATTTCCTGGTACGCGCCGAGCAGGAAGCCGCCGAGGTAGTAGGGCTCGTCGCCGGTGTACGGGTGCAGCTCCAGGCTGCTCCGCACGTCGCGCAGGTCGATGAACTGGTCCACCTTCCCGTCCGAGTCGCAGGTGATGTCGCCGAGGACGCCGCGGCGCGTCGGGGCTTCCGTCAGCCGGTGGATCGGCATGATCGGGAACAGCTGGTCGATGGCCCACGAGTCCGGCATGCTCTGGAACACGCTGAAGTTGCAGAAGTACGTGTCGCTGAGCATGTTCTCCAGGCCGTTCAGCTCGTCCGGCACGTAGTCCAGGTCGCGGGTGATGCGCATCACCTTCCGGCACAGCGCCCAGTACAGCCGCTCGGCCAGCGCCCGCAGCTCCACGCTCAGGTAGCCGAGGTTGAACAGGTTCAGCGTCTCCTCCATCGACTGCACCGCGTCGTGGTAGCCCTCCAGATAATTCTTCTTGTTCAGCTCCTTGTGCGTCGTGAACAGGTCTTGCAGCGGCTGCGGGGCGTCCTCGGGGAGCGCGTCGGGGGCGGTACACTTGTCGAAGTCGCTCGTCCCCAGCACGTCGAACACGAGCACCGAGTGGTACGCCACCAGCGCCCGGCCGCTCTCCGAGATGATCGTCGGGTGCGGCACGCCGGCCTCGTCGCACACGGCCTTGATGCGGAACACCACGTCGTTGGCGTACTCCTGGAGCGTGTAGTTCGTGCTGCTCTCGAAGTCCGTCTGGCTGCCGTCGTAGTCCACGCCGAGGCCGCCGCCCACGTCGATGTACTTGAGCCCGGCGCCGAGCCGGTACAGCTCGGTGTACACCCGGGCGGCCTCGGTCAGCGCGTCCTTCACCTTGCGGATGTTGGACACCTGCGAGCCCATGTGGAAGTGCGTCAGCTGGAGGCAGTCCTCGAGCCCGCGGGCCTTCAGGTACTCGTAGGCCTCCAGGACCTCGGTCAGCGTCAGGCCGAACTTCGAGCGGTAGCCGGCGCTCCCCTTCCACCGGCCGGAGCCGCGGCTGGCGAGCTTCACGCGGATGCCGAGCGGCTGCCGCACGCCCAGCTCCTCCATGTACTTCACCAGCAGCTCGAGCTCGGTGAACTTCTCCACCACCGGGATGATGTGCTTGCCGATCTTCCGGCCCATGACCACCATCTTGATGAACTCGTCGTCCTTGAACCCGTTGCAGATGATGGGCGTCTCGACGGTACCGTTGGTGAGCGCGAGCACGGCCAGCAGCTCGGGCTTGCTGCCGGCTTCCAGGCCGAACCCGTGCTCCTTGCCGTAGTCGAGCACCTCCTCGACGACGTGCCGCTGCTGGTTCACCTTGATGGGGTAGACGCAGGCGTACCCGCCGTCGTAGCCGGCGTCCTTGCGGGCCTTCTCGAACGCGCCGGCGATCTCGCCGATGCGGTGCTTCAGCAGGTCCGAGAAGCGGAGAAGCAGCGGCGGCTGGATGCCGCGGCCGCGGAGCTGGTCGATGAGGTCCTTGAGGTCGATGGACCGCTCGGGGTCTTTCTCGGGGTGGACGGTGAGGTGGCCGAGCTTGTTGATGCCGAAGTAGCCCTTGCCCCAGTTCTTGACGCCGTAGGTCTCGAAGGCGTCGTGCAGCTTCCAGCTCGGGGCGATGTCGGAGGTGTCGGGGGAGCGGCGGTCGAGGGTCTTGCCCATCAAACGGACCTTTCGGTAGCGGCCGGCGGCGGCCGGCGGACCGGTTCACTGTAGGGGCGCGGCGGGGCGGATGCAATTCCGCCGCCCGCGGCTTCGGGACGGACGACGCGAAGCCGCGGGCGGCGTCGGAGTTACCCGACGTCGAACCCGGTTCGACTGGACGGGTCGAACGTGAAGAAGCTGTCCAGCACGGTGCCGGTCAGCGGGTCGATGAGCTCGGTGTGCGGGCCCCCGCCGGGGCCGGCGATCACCACGAGCTCGTCCAGGCCGTCGGCGTTGTCGTCGGCCGCCACCATGCGCAGGCCGGTGTCGAGGCCGGCGCCGACCGACGCGGGGAACGACGCCACCACGGCCAGGTCCGGGCCGGACCGTACGGACACCTGCGGCGCCGCCCGGGTCAGCGGGCCGGCGGCGACGTCCGCGAACCGGTCGCCGGTGAAGTTGCCGACCGCCACCGCGATGCCGCCGGCGAACGGCCCCCCGAACGGGGCGAACGACGCCGCCACGGCCGACGGCAGGATGCGACCGTCGGCGCCGAGTTGGTTCAGTTTCGTGCCGTCGATCACCTGCACGAGCCCGTTCCCGTTCACCCCGGCCCCGGTCACGATGTCGGCCCGGCCGTCGCCGGTCACGTCGCCGGCCGCGACCGTCACCCCGCCCCGGCCGGTCGGGTCGTCGGCGAAGAAGCTCGCCAGCTCGGCCCCGGTACGGCCGTCGAACGCCTTGACGTGCGGCCCGCCGCCGTCGCCGGCCGAGGTGACCACGTCGAGCTGGCCGTCGCCGTTGACGTCCGCGACGGCCAGGAACACGCCGCCGCGGAAGTCGGCGGCGTAGCTGAAGAAGCTTTGCCGCTCGGCCCCGGTCGCCCCGTCGATGACGCGGATGTGAGGCCCGCCGCCCACGCCGGGGGCGTAGATGAATTCGACGAACCCGTCGCCGTCCAGGTCCGCGACGGCGACGCGGTTGTCGCCGCCGAACCACGGGTACGGGTCGGTCTGGGGTGCGGTCCCGGCCGGCACGTTCCGCACCGACACGCCGGTCGGACTGGTGAACGCCAGGGCGTCCGGGCTGCGGCCTGGGGGTTGTGCGGCGCGGAGTTCGACCGCCCCGAGGTCGTACCCGGCGCCGCTGATGCGCGGCAGCCCGCGCTGGTCGGTGGTGAGGCCGACGCCGGAGCCCTGGCCGTCGTCCGGGGCCGCGGTGCCGCCGACGTCCACGGCCTCGCTGTCGGCCGTCGGCAGGAGGGTGCGCGTGGGGCCGCCGTTGTCGGCGAGCGCCGCCGCGACCACCGGGCGGGTGGCGGTGCGGAGGCCGGTGGTGGTGGCGATCCCGCCGTCGTTGCGGAACCCGCCCTGGTTGGTGACGTTCGGGTCGGTCGCGGTCAGGGTGGCGGTCGACGCAATCGGGTTCTCGTGCCGGTTCACCACTTCGGCCGTGCTCGGCCCGGTCGCGGCCGGGTCCGTGGAATCGACGAAGATCGAGTTGCGGAGGGTGAGCCGGGCGGTGGCGGTGAACGAAACCCCCTGAGTCGCAGGGAATTCCAGGTTGTAGGCCGCGCCGCCGTCGTCGGCCCGGTTGCCGGCGAACGTGCTGCTGGCGACGGAGACGGTGCCGTTCAGGTTGAACACGCCGCCGCCGAGGCCGTCCGCGGTCGATTCGCCGTCGCCGGAGACGCCGCCGACGGCGGTGTTGCCGACGATCGTACTGTTGGCGATGCGGACGTTCCCGCCGAGGTTGAACACGGCGCCGCCCATCCCGGCCCCGCTGCCGCCGAAGCTGCCGGCCGCGTCCAGCCCGCCGAACCCGGCGGTCGCGCCGCTCCCGGAGCCGCTGCCGTTGCCGAACCCGACCCCGGCTCCGGCCCCGAACCCGCCGTTGCCGCCGGGGCTGAAGGCCGAGGCGCCGCCGCCGCCGCCGAACCCACCGGCCCCGCCGGTGCCGCTCGCCCCACCGCCGCCGCCGCCGAACCCGCCGGCCCCGCCACTCCCCTCTCCGTTGCCGAACCCGCCGTTCGGCCCGCCGCCGTCGCCGCCTTCCACCGAGGCGTCCTCGGCCAGGCCGCCGCCGCCGCCGCCCTGGAAGCTCTCGCTAAACGTGCCGCCGTCGCCGCCGACGGCTCGGTTACCCGTCAGCGTGCTGTTGGTGATGACGAGGGTGCTCTCGTTGAACACGGCCCCGCCGAGCCCGGCCGCCCCGCCGCCGCCGCCGGCCCCGTTCCCGCCGCGGGCCAGCCCGCCGTGCAATTCGACGCGGTCGATCGTCAGGCTCCCGCCCTTGCGGACGTGGAAGAACCGAAACTCCGGCTGCCCACGGGCGCCGGTGCGCTCGATGACCTGCCCACTCCCCTGGAGTGTGATCGGCGTGGTGACGACGAACTCGCTCGCGCCGGTACTCCCCGCGTCGGTCGGGGCCGAGCGCGGGTCGAGCGTGCTTCCCGTAAGCCCGACCGTACCGCCGGCCAGCGAGGGGTCGAAGACGATGGTGTCGGCGGCGAGGTCGCCGTCGGCCGCGCGAAAGGCCTCGGCGAGGCTGACCACGCCGTCGCCGCCGGGCGAGGCTGCGAGGGCCGCGGGGTTGGTCACGTCGCCGTCGACCACGTCTGTCAGGGTGGTGACGGTGATCGTGGCCGGGTTTTCCCGGGACTCCAACAGTTCGACACGCGGCGGGAGGGGGCGACGCATGGCGGGCTCCGGGGGGTAGTGCGTATCATGTTCAGTCGGTCGTCTACGGTCTAGTCGTTCAGAAAACATCCGACCACAGCCGACTTTACACACCAATCCTGTTATGACCCTCACCGGCGGCCGCGAGGACTGGTTCCCGACGCCGGTGTGGGCCTTCGACCACCCCGACCCCGGCCCGCTGAACGCCGCGCTCCTCCCGCTCGTCGCCGCCGCCCGCGCCGCCGACCCGGTCGGGCTGCCGGGCCGGTCGGCCGTCCTCGGCTGGCACAGCGCCGACGACCTGCACCGGCGGCCGGGGTTCGCCGCGCTCGTGGAATTCGTGTGGGCCGCGGTCGGCGAGGCGGTGCGGTTCCTGAACTGGGACACGCGGCAGGCCGAGCCGGTACTCACCGGCCTCTGGGCGGTCGTGAACCCGCCGGGGGCGTCGAACGTGGTTCACACCCACCCGCACGGCTTCCTCAGCGGCGTCTACTACGTCGCCGCCGAGGCCGACGCCGGCGCGCTGTTCCTGCTCGACCCGCGGCCGGCGGCGGTGGTGATGCCCCCGCCGCTGACGGCGCCCAACCTGTGGACGTTCGAGAAGGTGCGCTACCCGCCGCGGCCGGGCCGCGTGCTGCTGTTCCCGTCGTGGCTGCAGCACGGCGTCGAGCCGAACCTGTCGGCCGCGGACCGGGTGTGCGTGAGCTTCAACGTCGGGTTGCGACCGGCCCGGGTCGATTCCATTTCTCCCGCCGGGTCGTAGGAATCGCCACGCCGTGGGAACCTACCCGTGATGGCGCACTCGACGCTGAACCTGGTCCTCCGCCACGCCGGGGCGCTCGCCGCCGACTCGGACGAACCCGACGGCGAACTCCTCCGCCGTTTCGCCGGCGGCGACGAAGCGGCGTTCGCGGCCCTCGTTCGCCGGCACGCCGCGGTGGTGTGGGCCGCGTGCCGGCACCTGCTGCCGAACCCGGCCGACGCCGACGACGCCTTTCAGGTCGCGTTCCTGGCTCTGGCCCGGTCGGCGCGGCTCATCCGCGACGACGGCGCGGTCGGCGGCTGGCTCCACGGCGTCGCCGTGCGGGCCGCGCTGCGGCTGCGGCGCGACGCCGCCCGCCGCCGGGCGCGTGAGTACCGCGCGGCCGGCGCCGAGGCCGACGGTTCAGTTCCGGAAGGCACGTGGGACGCGCTGCTGGCGGCGGTTCACGAAGAAGTCGGCCGCCTGCCGGGGCCGCTGCGGACGGCGTTCGTGCTGTGCGACCTGGAGGGCGTCCGCCAGCCGGACGCGGCGGCGCGGCTCGGCTGGAAGCCTGGCACGTTGACCGGCCGGCTTGCGCGTGCCCGCCGGCAGCTGCTCGACCGGCTGACCGGCCGCGGTCTGGCGCCGGTCGTGGTGGGGGCGGTCGGGCTCGGGGTGGCGACGGCGACGGCCGCGGCCCCGGCGGAACTGGTGGGGCGGGTCGAGGCCGTGGTCCGCGCCGGCGGGGTGGTCCCGTCGGCGCTGTCGGAACTGGTGCGGGAGGTCACGCCGATGGCGATGAACTGGTGGGCGAAGCGACTGGCGGCGGCGGTCGTCGTGGCCGGCGGGCTGGGCGTGGTGCTGTTCCCGATAGCTCGTGCCCAGCAGCCGGGCGCCGCACCGGCCGGGGGCGGTCTCGGGCCGGGCTCGTCGGGCGGCCAGGGGGTGATCGCTCCCGGCGGGGCGAGCGGAATGGGGTCGATGGGCCCGCCGCGCAGCGGCTGGGAGTACAAGTACGTCGAGCAGCGGCGCGACGTGGCGCTGTTCAAGAAGACGCTGACGGACCTGGGCGCCGCCGGGTGGGAGTACTGCGACCACCTCGAGATCGCGCCGGGGCTCCAGCCGACGGATCTACTCGTGTTCAAGCGGCCGGCCGGCGGCTGGGCCACGGCGACGGGCGGGATGGGCGGCGGGATGATGCCCGGCGTGGGCAGCGGGCCGGTCGTGCCGCGGAACGGACCCGCGAGTTCGTCCGGCCCGCCGACGGGTGGCGGCGCGGGCGGCAGCGGCGGCCCGGTCCGCGGGGGCGGAGCCGCGCCGGGCATGGGTGCGCCGGGCGGTGGGGCTGACCCGTTCGGTCGGCCGCCGGTGCTCGGGCAGGGTGGCGGGCGGGGCGCCGCGGCGGGTGAGGACACGCTGGTCCTGCGGGCAAAGAACGCCCGCGCCTCGGAGCTGGCCACGGTGCTGCGCGAGGTGTTCGGCCGGGACGCGGTCGAGTTCACCGCCGACGAGCGGACGAACAGCCTCATCGTCCGCGGCGACGCCCGGGTGATCGAGCGGGCGCGGGCGCTGGTGGCCGAACTCGACACCGTGACCGGCGACGCGACGCGCCTCAACCCGAAGCGCTGAGAAGAGCTACCGCGCCGCCCGCGGTGGCGGCGCGGTCGGCACCTCGCCGCGCTGCACCCGCAGGCAGAACTCCAACCCCGCCCGCGCGAACCGGCTCTCGGGTTGCGCCGCCAGGGCCGCCCGGAACGCCTCCAGCGCCTCGGCCGTACGCCCCTGCTTCCGCAGCACCTGGCCGAGGTTCGCCGACCCTAGGGGCGAGCGCGGGTCGAGCCGCGCCGCCTCCCGGAACGCCTGTTCGGCCCCCGCGAAGTCGTACCCGTCCTCCAGCACCAGCCCGAGCCCGTTGTGGTGTGCCGCGCCCCGCGGGGCCAGCCGGATCGCCTCGCGGAAGGCGGCCGCCGCCGCGGTCAAGTCGCCGCTCACCCGGAGCAGCCGCCCGAGGTTGCCGTGGACCTGCGCCTCGCGGGGGTCGAGCCGGAGCGCCTCGCGGTACGCCGCCTCGGCGCGGTCCCACAGCCGCACCGCCGCGAGGGCGTTACCGCGGCCGTTGTGCGCCGCCGCGTTGTTCGGGTCGGCGCGGAGCACCTCGTCGAACGCGGCCAGGGCGCCGGGGGCGTCGCCGCTTTCGGCCAGGGCGCTGCCGAGGCCGAGGCGGGCGGTCCGGCTCGACGGGTCGAGCCGCAGCGCGTCGCGGTACGCGGCGGCGGCGGCGGCGGGGTTGCGCACCGCCATCAGGGCGTTGCCGAGGTTCTGGTGCGGGTGCGGGATCGTCGGGTCGAGCCGGACCGCCTCCCGCAGTTCGGCGACCGCCGGGGCGAACTCGCCCCGCGCGGCCAGGGCCGTGCCGAGGTTGTTCCGGCCCGCCGCCGACTTCGGGTCGAGCCGCACGGCCTCGCGGCACGCGGCCACGGCCCCGTCGGCGTCGCCGGCCACGCGCAACGCCGACCCCAGGCTCAGCCGGGCCGCCGCGCTGCCGGGGCGCACCGCGGCCGCCGCCTGGAACCACCGCGCCCGGTCCGCCGCCGCCGCGTCCAGCGGGTACGTCGCGCCAAGGCCCATCAGCACGCCGTAGTCGTCGGGCCGGGCCGCCGCGACGCGCGCCAGCAGCTCCCGCCGCACCTCGGCCGGCACGCCGGCCTCCGCCGCGTAGGCCTCGACCAGGCCCGCCGGCTGCGCCGACCATTCGGACCGCTCGGCCGCCGCCGCCAGCCCCGCCGCGTCCTGGGCCGTCATCAGCCGGCGGACCTCGGTGCGGAACGGGTCCGGGTCGGCGGCGGCCAGCAGCGCCCGCACCGGCTCGGTCGGCACCCGCCCCAGCCACCCATCGAGTGCCGCCAGGATCGCCGTCCGCACGGGCGACCCGGCGACGCGGGCCGCGTCCACGGCCGTCGGGGACGAGGTCGGCACGACGCCGTGCGCCGCGAGCGCGGCCGCCCACTTCTTCGCCACCAGGTCCGCCGACGGGTAGCGCGAGCCGAGCGGCGTCCAGCGGTAGTCGTCCACGGCGTCCAGGTCGCGGAGCAGGGCGACGGCGCCGGCGACGGCCGCGAGCCGCGGCGCCGGTTCGGTCAGGGCGTCGTCGGCGGCGCGGCGCGCGGCCTGTGCGTGGTACGTTCGGGCGCGGTCGGCGGCCCCCGCCGTCAGCGCTGCTTCCGCCTGATCGAGCAGGTCGGCGACGGCCGTCGCGGCGCGGGTCGTCCGGTCGCGCTCGGCGAGGAGGCGGCGCTCGGCCTCGGCGTCGAGCCGCGCCTGTTCGGCGATCGCGGCGGCGGTGCGGCGCTCGTCGTCGGCCACCTCGCGGGCGCGCCAGATGCCGACGGCCCCCGCCCCGGCGACGAGCACGACCAGCGCCGCCGCCAGCACCAGTTCCACGCCGCGCCGCTTCCGCTGCTCGACGGCCCGCGTCTCGGCCGCGGCCCGGTCGCGCTCGGCGGTGCGCAGCCGCTCCTCGACGCCGGCCCGGTGTGCCGCCACGAGCCGCGCGACCGCGGTGCCGTCGGCCGGCCGGGCGGCGCGGTCGGGGGCGAGGCACTTCACGGCGATCTCGACCAGCTCCGCGTCCGCGCCGGAACTCGTGAGCGCGGCGAGGACGCCGGTGGTGTCTCCGGCGGCGGCCTGCGCGAGCGTCGAGGAGGGGGCCTCGGCCCAGAACGGGGCACGGCCGACGAGCACCGACGCGAGCACGCCGCCGAGGGCGAACACGTCGGCGCGGGCGTCGACGCGCTCGCCCCGGGCCTGTTCGGGCGCCATGTACGCGGGCGTGCCGACAACTTCGGAAAGGTGGGAGGTGGGAGCGGGGAGGGGGGAGAAAGATGCGGCAGCGCTTGCGGTTCCGTTCTCCTCCCTCCCCCCTCCCTCCTCCCACCTCTGCACGGCGAGCCCCCAGTCCATCACCTGCACCTCGCCGAACGCCCCGACCATCACGTTGCCGGGCTTCAGGTCGCGGTGGAGCACGCCCTGGTCGTGGGCGTACCCGACGGCCTGGCACACCTGCTCGAACACGCCGACGAACCGCGCCAGGTCGTGCGTCGGGTCGGGCCGCTCGGCCAGCAGCGCCGCGAGGGTGCGCCCGCGGACCAGCTTCATCGCCAGGAACGGGGTGCCGTCGGGCAGCTCGCCGAGGTGGTGGGCCGGCGGGATGCCGGGGTGCGCGAGCCGGCCGGTGATCACGGCCTCGTGAACGAACAGCTTGCAGGCGTGGTCGGTGGCCAGGCCCGGCAGCGGCAGCTTCACCGCCACGTCGCGGCCGAAGCGGAGGTCGGTCGCGGTCAGCACCCAGCCCATTCCGCCGCGGCCGAGTTCGCCGGTGACGGAGTAGCCCGGCACGACGGGATAGTCGGCGAACGGGCGGGCCGCGGCCGCGCCGCCGGGGACGGTGCAATCGGCCCATTGGGTGGAACCGGGCCGCGCCCGGGCCGTCGCGTCCGCGGCGGTCGGCGCGGCCGAGGGGCGGGTGGGGTCGTCGGTCATGCCCGGGCACCGCTCAGGGCGCGGATCGCCGCCGCGGCGCGCTCGCATTCCGCCCGCGACACGTCGAGGTGCGTCACGAAGCGGACGACGTTCGAGCCCAGCGCCGACGCCAGCACGCCGGCCGCCTTCAGCCGGGTCGCCACATCGCGGGCCGTGCCGAGCGCCGGCGACACCTCCGCCCACACGAGGTTGGTCTCGACCTCGCCCGGCGTCAGCGTCAGGCCGGGCACGTCGCGCACGGCTTCGCCGAGGAGCTTCGCGTTGGCGTGGTCGTCGGCAAGGCGCGCGACGTGGCGGTCCATCCCGTACAGGCACGCCGCCGCGAGGAAGCCGACCTGCCGCATCGCCCCGCCGAACAGCTTGCGCACCCGGCGGGCCTGCGCGATCAGGTCCTTCGGCCCCGCCAGCGCCGAGCCCGCGGGGGCGCCGAGCCCCTTGCTGAAGCTGACCATCAGCGTGTCGAAGTGCCGCGCCCACTCCCGCGGGCCGACGCCGCTGGCCACCTCGGCGTTCCACAGGCGGGCACCGTCGAGGTGCGTGGCGAGCCCGTTCGCCTTCGCCCACGCGGATACCTCCGCGATCGTGGCGAGCGGGTAGACGCCGCCGCCGCCGCGGTTGTGGGTGTTCTCCAGGCACACGAGCCGCGACCGCACCGAGTGCATGTCGTCGGGGTGGAGGTGCGGTTCGAGGTCGGCGACGGTGAGGACGCCGAAGCGGCCGGGGATGGTGCGGAGCGTCACCCCGCTGAGCGCCGCGGGCCCGCCCGCCTCCCACAGGTAGATGTGGTTCGACGCTTCGAGCAGCACCTCGTCCTGCGGCCGGCAGTGGATGCGGACGGCGATCTGGTTCGCCATCGTGCCGGTCGGGCAGAACAGCGCCGCCTCCTTGCCGAACCGGTCGGCGACGCGTGCCTCCAGCTCGTTGACGGTGGGGTCTTCGCCGTACACGTCGTCGCCGACGGCCGCGGACATCATCGCCGCGAGCATCCCGGCCGTGGGCTTCGTCAGCGTGTCGCTGCGGAGGTCGATCATCGGTGAAGTGTTCCGGAGGAATAGCCGCAATAATGCACAAAAAGCACAAAAAAGATGGTGATTAGCAAAATTCTAGGGCACAGTTTGGGTCGGAATGGTGGGCCGGATCATGCGGTCGTACAGGAGGTCCATCAGATGTTCCCCGCGGTGGTTGTACCGGAACTCGTACTCGGCCAGGTACAGCGGGAAGTTCCCCGAGTCCACCCCGTGGACGTGCCGGTACAGCCGCTTGGCGAAACTCCAGAACCCCTCGATCCCGTTGATGTGCGCCCGCCCCACGGCGAACGCCTCCTGGTGGTTGACCGGGACGTGCTTGCCGTGCCGCTGGACATCGTTGTAGCTGGTGAACTCGTCGGTGTAGAACACCGACCCCTTGACCGTGGCCGCCTCGATCTTGGCCATCAGGGTCTCCTTCTTGCAGTCCGGGACGGCCACCGTGTACACCCGCCCGGCCCGCTCCAGGATGCCGAACACCGCGACCTTCCCGCCCGCCCCGCGGCCCCGCTTCCCCTTCCGCTTGCCCCCGAAGTACGACTCGTCGAGCTCCAGCTCGCCGAGCAGCGGTCGCTTCTCGTCGTCGGTCACGGCCTGGAGGGTGAGGCGGAACCGGGTGTACGCGGCGTAGGCCGTCGGGTAGCTGCACCGGACCACCCGGGCGGCGTGGTGGGCGGTCGTGCGGAGGGCGAACGCGCGGAGCAACTCCCACTCCGCCTTGCGCCGGTGGTAGCTCCACTTGGCCCGACACCCGGGGCACTGCCGCTGCCGCCCGGAGCTCCCGTGGGTGGCCCGGTGGCACCACCAACAAAGCTGACCGATCAGATGCCGTTCGTACTCTTCGAGGGTCATGGCAGCAGCCTATCTGCTGCCCTAGAATTTTGCTAATCACCAAAAGATAACGAATCAAATCCTGAATTCGGTCTCGGCTCGGTCTTCCATTTGTGCTTTTTGCGCCTTTTTGCGGCTAATCCTTTTTCGGCTCGGGCGGCGCAGCCGCCTTCTCGTCGGCCTGGCGGTTCTCGACGTACCACCGGCCGCCGCTCCGCTTCAGGAACACGGCCCGGTCCTTCACGTCGGGCAGCTCCACCTTCGCCGCGTCGCCGGGGGCGCCGGGGTCGGGGAAGGTGCCGGCGCGGGCAAACTTGCGCAGGTCCTTCAGCACCTCGGGGTCGTCGGTGAACTTGTCCCGCATCAGCCGCGTGAGCTGGCCGAACGCCAGTGCCTTGGTGTCGGCCGCGAGGCGGTCGTCGAACCCCCTGGCGTCGTCGGGCACGCGGCGGGCGGCGGAGATGGCGTCGGGCGTCTTCCGCTGGATGTCGCGGAGCCGGAGCAGCTCGGCCTCGGCGGCCTTGCGGTACGGGTTGGACGGGCCGGCGCTCATGGCGTCGACGCGGCCGTCCACGAACGCCGGGTCGAGGAGGTGGGCGGCGAGGTAGGCGTAGTCCCCCTTCTCGGCCGCGGCGATGGCAGACGCCACGGCCTCGCGGGCGGTGCCCTGCGGGTACGCCTTCGGCCGGAAGGTCTGGCCGTACCGCGGCGGCACCTCCTCGGGCTCGACGACTTTCTGCTGCCCGGCGGCCGGGGGGCTGGCGACCAGCCCGGCGGCGGCCAGGCCGAGGGCGACGACGGCGGCGCGCATCCGTTCTCCTCCGCGGGGGGTGTACCGGGTTACTCTAGCGGAAGGCCCACACCTGCGGCGACCGCACGCCCGGCCGCATCTCGCCGGACGGGATCACCCACCGGTGGGCCCAGCGGACGCACGGCGTGGTGACGCGCGGCGCCGGCTGCTCGCCCGCGGCGGTCCAGCGGTCGGCGGCCGTGTCGTAGCGGAGGACGCCGCGCGGGAAGCCGGGGTGCCGCTCGGGGGTGGTCTGGACCTGCGAGCCGTCGTCGCCGCCGAGGAGGTAGAAGCCGGCGCCGTCGGACAGGGCCGGCGACGGCGCCGCGGCGGACGGCCGCGGCAACTCGGCGATTCGTTTCCAGCCGGCGCGCGGGTCGAGGCGATAGCCGTCGCGGAGGTAGCGGCGCGAGACGCGCTCGCCGTCGCGGACCAGTTCGCACCCCCCGACGACGTACAGGACCCCGTCGCACACCGCGGCCGTGGCGAGGACGCGCGGCGACGGCAACTCCGGCCCGGCGACCCAGCGCGGCTCCGCGGCCGACAGGTCGAGCGCGAACACCGCTTTCGACGCCAGTGCGTCCGGCGCCTCCTGGCCGCCGGCGACGTACAGCGTGTCGCCGACGAGCGCCCCGCAGCCGTTCGCCGCCGGCCGCGGCAGCGGGGGAAGGGCGGTGGTGTGCAGCTTCCCGGCCTTCCACTCCAGGGTGAAGGCGTCGGCGTGATGGCGGGTGTGGTCGCTGCCGCCGGCGCAGACGACGGCGCCGCGGCGGGTGACGCTCACGCCGTAACCGAGCGGTCGGGGGAGCGTGCCGGCGAGCTTCCAGGTGCCGTCCGGTCTGTCGAGTACGAACGCGGCGTCGGTCCAGGCTTTGGTGCCGCCCTCCCAGGGCTTCTTGCCGGGGAAGTTGGCCCCGCCGGCGATGAGTAGCGCGCCGCCGCTGACGCCCGCGAACGCGCCGGCGACGCCCTCGCGGTCCGGGACGGCGGGGAGTTGGTGCCACGCGGCGGGTGCGGCGAGGAGTAGGAGCAGCGGGCGCATGGGTGCCGTTCGGTCGGGGGGGCGAACCACGCGCGGCGGGTGGCTCGCTTACCCGCCCTTCGCCGCCCGCACGTAGGCCTCGAAATTCGCCACCGGCGTGGACTTGTCCACGCCGTGGTTCAGGTTCACGATGTGCCGCGTGCCGCCGCCCGCGGCGACGCACGCCCTGACGGCGGCTTCCACGTCCGCCGGCGTGCCGGTCCGCAGCACCTCCTCGGCGACGTTGCCCTGGAACACCAGCTGGGGGTACTCGCGCCGCGCCGCGGCGAGGTCGTGCCGGCTGCCGAGGCTCACCACCTCCGCGCCGGCGGTGGCCATCCGCTCCAGGTACGGGCCTTCCTTCACGAACAGGATGCGCGGCACGCCCGTCGCGCCGGCCAGGATGCGGGCGTGGTGCGCCTGCGCCCAGGCGTCGTACTCGGCCGGCGCCAGCATCCCCGCCCACGAGTCGAACAGCTGGTACACGTCGGCCCCGTCGCCGATCAGCGTCTTGAGGAAGCCGACCGTCGCTATCGACAGCCGTTCCAGCAACCCCTCCCACACGGCCGGCTGTTCGGCGGCGAAGCGGCGCGTCGCCGCCACGTCCTTGCCGGTCCCGATGCAGTAGGTGGCGACGGTGAAGGGCGCCCCCGCGAAAGCGATCACCGGCAGCGACCCGCCGAGCTCGGCCTTTACCCGCTTCAGCAGCGCCCGGATGTAGCCGTAGCTGTCGGGGTGCGGCTCGGGGTTCAGGCGCTTCAGGTCGTCGGGCGTGCGGACGGGGCGGTCGGGCGTTGGGCCGGCGCCGGTCTTCAGCGCGAACGGCAGCCCCATCGCGTAGGGGAGCGTGGTGATGTCGTAAAAGAGGATGATGGCATCGACGCCGAACCGGCGGGGGCACAGCGTGGCCTGGGCGGCTCGCTCCACGTCCTCGTTGAAGGCGTAGAAATCTTGCCCGGCGCGAATGCGGCGAAACTCGGGGTCCCAGCGCCCGGCCTGCCGCATCGCCCAGACCGGCGGCCGCTCCACGGCTTCCCCCCGGGCGGCGCGGACGAGCAAGTGGTCGGGCATGGTCAGGGGGTCTGGTGGGGTTTCGTGCCGACGTACAGCGTCGCCACCCCGAACGTCAGCGGCCGGAACCACACGTCGGCCAGGCCGGCGGCGCGCATCCGGTCGGCGAGCGCCTCGTAGTCCGGGAACGCGAGCACGCTCCGGGGGAGGTAGTTGTACGCGTTCTCCCGGCTCCGCGACACCACCTGCCCGATCAGCGGCAGCACCCGCCGGAAGTACAGCCCGTAGCCCCACCCGATCAGCCGGTTCCGCGGCCGCGAGAACTCCAGCACTGCGACGCGCCCGCCCGGCTTCGCCACCCGCACCATCTCGCGCAGCCCCTGGTCGGTGTCCGTCACGTTCCGCAGGCCGAACGAGACGGTGACCAGCTGGAACGTGTCGTCCGGGAACGGCAGCGCCTGGGCGTCGGCCTCCACGAACGGGATGGCGGCGCCGGCGTCCTTCGCCTTCGCCGCGGCCCGCACCAGCATCTCGTGGCAGAAGTCGGCCCCGACTACGTGCACGGCGCCGTTCGTGGCCCGGTGGTAGGTCAGCGCCAGGTCGCCGGTGCCGGTGCAGAGGTCGAGGATCGGCGCGGGGTCGGCCGCATTCGGCGGCACCAGTTTGGCCGTCGCCGTGCGCCAGCGCTTGTCGATGTTCAGGCTGAGGGCGTGGTTGAGAAAGTCGTAGGAGCCGGCGATCTGGCCGAACATCCGGCGGACGCGGGCCTCACTCTTGTCGAGAACGGGTGACGACACGGTTGGCCCGGTATTCGGTGGTGGACGCCCCGGCGGGGTCGGTTTATAACCCTAACCGCTGGCCGGCCGCCGGCACAACCACCCGGGAGCGGCACCGTGCTCGAAAAGAACACCTTCGTGGTCAAGGAGCACGTCAAGTTCATCAGCAACTCCAACACCTACGACATCCTCGACGCCGAGAGCGGCGAGCAGCTCGGAACGGCGCAGGAGAAGATCGGCATCGTCAAGCAGTTGCTCCGGTTCGTACTGCCGAAGCAGCTGATGGCCACGGTCATCGAGGTGCGGGAGAAGCCGGACGACCAGCTGGTCTTCAGCATCCGCCGCGGCATGTACGTGTTCCGCAGCAAGGTCGAGGTGCTCGACGCGAACGGGGCCGTCATCGGCTACTACCAGAGCAAGTTCTTCACGATCGGCGGCGGGTTCCACATCTACGACAAGGACGGCACCCACTTCGCCGAGATCAAGGGGAAGTGGACCGGCTTCGACTACCGCTTCCTGTCGCCGGACGGCAAGGTCGAGATGGGCCGGGTGTCGAAGAAGCTGAGCCTCGGGTCGCTGGTGAAGGACCTGTTCACGTCGGCGGACACCTACGCCGTGCAGGTCAGCCCCGACCTGGCGGACGAGCCGATCGCCAAGATGCTGATCCTGGCCGCGGCGCTGGCGATCGACACGATCTACAAGGAAGAGAACCGCGGCGGCGTGAGCCTCGGCGGCGGCGACGAGTAACACCACACCCGAGGCACCCATGCTCACGGCCGACGGCTGCCGCGCCCGCCGCCAGCGGTTCCTGGACCGGCTCCGCCCCGCCTCCCCGGTGCTGCTCGGCGACCCGCTCCACCTCCGCTACTTCGCCAACTTCCACGTCGAGGCCCAGAGTCTGGGTGCGGACTTCGGCGGCTTCCTGCTGCTGCGGCCGGACGGCCACGCCACGCTTTTTCACGACGCCCGCGTGTCAAAGACCGCCGACCTGGCCCACGCCGACGAGCGGAAGCCGGTCCCGTGGTACGACGGCCAGTCGCCCGGCGTCGGCCCGCGCCGCATGACCCTTCAGCCGGTCGTGCGGCAGAGCGGCGGCCGAATCCACGACTCGCTGGCCGACCCGGACTGTGCCAACATCTTCGCCATCACGTCCGACATGCGCCGCGCCAAGGACGCCGACGAGGTGTCGCTGCTAAAGGCGTGCATGGCGGCGGGCGACGCCGGGCACGCCTGGGCGCGGGCGAACGTGAAGCCCGGCATGACCGAGCTCGACGTGTACGCCGGCATCTGCGGGGCGGTGTACGCGCACCTCGGGCACTGGGCCGTGGTGTACGGCGACTTCACCGTATCAACCGGGAGCAAGAAGCGCGGCGGACCGCCGACGCCGCACGTGCTGGCCGCGGGCGAGACGCTCATCCTCGACTTCTCCGTGGTCGTGCAGGGCTACCGCAGCGACTTCACGAACACGCTCGTGGTCGGCGGCAAACCGACCCCCGAGCAGCAGAACATCTTCGGGCTGTGTGCGATGGCGATCGACGCCGGGGCGGCGGTGCTGCGGCCAGGGGCGACGTGTCAGGCGGTGTTCGACGCCGTGGACGCGGTGCTCGGCGGGAAGCTGGTCCACCACGCCGGCCACGGCCTCGGCATCCAGCACCCGGAGGCGCCGTTCCTCGTGCGGCACTCGACCGAAACGCTGGTCGCCGGCGACGTGGTGACGCTCGAACCGGGGCTGTACGTGGACGGCGTCGGCGGGGTCCGGCTGGAGCACGACTACCTGGTGACGGCGACGGGCTGCGAGCGGCTGAGCGGGCACGTGCTGTCGCTGACGTGACCGGCTACCCCACCGTCCGGATCACGCAGCGGTTCCGCCCGCCGTCCTTCGCCTCGCGCAGCGCCGCCGCCGCCGCCCGGTACAGCTGGTCGAAGCCGACCGGCACCCCCACCCCGGCCACCGCCAGCCCCACGCTCACCGTCATGCGAATCGGCCGGCCGCCGTACTCGGTCGTCCCCGCCGCCACCCGCCCGCGCAGCCGCTCCCCCAGCGACGCCGCCCCGGCCTCGTCCGTCTCGGGGGCCACCACCATGAACTCCTCGCCGCCCACCCGGCCGAGCGAGTCGGAGCCCCGGACCGCGTCCGACAGCACCCGCGCCAGCCACGCCAGCACGTGGTCGCCGCCCGTCTGCAGGTGGTGGGTGTTGACGTCCTTGAAGTGGTCGGCGTCGATGAGCGCCAGCGTCAGCGCCGACGGGGTGCGCGTCCGGCGGATCAGCTCCTTGCGGGCGATCAGGTCGACGGCCCGCCGGTTGGCCACGCCGGTGAGCGTGTCCGTGAGCGCCATCTGCTCCAGGATGCGGTTCTTCTGCTGGAGTTGCGCCAGCGCCGCCTCCAACTCCCGGGTGCGCTCGGCGACGCGGCGCTCGAGGTCGAGGTTCAACCGCCGCAGGTCTTCGAGGAGCTGCTCGTGGCTCCGTTCCAGCAGCAGCGCCCGGGCCGCCGAGCGGAGGGTCTGCAACAGGTCTTCCGGCCGCCACGGCTTGAGGACGAGGCGGTGGACCTGCGAGTGGTTGATGGCGTCGGCGGCGTCCTCGAGCCGGGCCGTGCCGCTGAGGAGCACCCGCGACGTGCGCGGGCTGTTCCGCCGCGCCCAGTCCAGGAGGGCGAGGCCGCTCTCGTCCGGGAGGTTGAGGTCGCTGAGCAGGATGTCGACGGCGCGCTGCCCCATGACGCCGCGGGCCTGCTCGACGGTGCAGGCGGTCAGCACCTCGAAGTCCTGGGCGAGCTGACCGGCCAGGACGCCGAGGACGCCGGGGTCGTCGTCCACGGCGAGGACGGAACACTTGTATCGTGTTACGTTCATAACCGCGAATCCGCCCCACTCGGGCTCCGCCGGACGCGGGCGGAAAACGCCGTTGGAACTCAAGGTATACCACTCCGGGCGGGGGCGGGAGGCCGGTCGGCGGAGAAGTTTGCCTACCCTGCGGGAACGGGGCAGCCCCGGCAAGCCGGACAAAAACCTTGCCGAATTTTCGAGTTGCGGCCGGGAATGATTCACGCCCGGGGCGGGAAAAAGGTCAGTTCCGGAAAAAGTGTCGATTTCGGGAACAGTTTTCTTGAACCGTCAAGACTCGACGGCTAGAATCCCGTGCTACGTGGGGTTGCCACCCCGATTGCGAGCGCAGCGGACGAGCCGGCCCGACGGCTCGGCTGGAGCTGTCCCGCCCGACGGATCGCGCGTCTTTCGCCCGCGCCCGCCGAACGGTCGACGACTCTCGGTCGAGCCGCCGATTTTTTTTGCCCGCGTGGTCACGACCCCTTATTGTGGGCGGACCCGGGCAAGCCGTGCCCCCTGATGCCGTACCCGGCCGAGAGCCGATAGAGGGAGTTCGGTGGCACCCGAGACAGCCCACGAACCTCATACCGCAGGAAGGCCAGAGGCCGCCATGAAGACTGCCGCCACACGGCGTACCCGTTCCGGACAATCGGCCAAGGCCCCCGACACCAGCGTCACGACCTTCTCTTCGGACCTGCTCACGCCCGAAGAGGAGCGCGAGCTGCTGACCAGCTTCTGGGACTGCAAGAGCGAGCTGGTGCGCGTCCTGGTCCGCCACTTCCCGGCCGAGCTGCGGGCCAGCCGCCCGCCGCTCGAACCCTGGCCGATGGCCCAGTTCATCCGCGAGCACTGCACCGACGCCCGCTGCGACGACGTGGTCGCCGTGAAGCGCCTCCGTGACCGGTACGTCCACTTCAAGCACCGCCTCGCCAGCGCCAACATCCGCCTCGCCGCCCACGTCGCCAAGCGCTTCCGCCACCACAGCCTGGCGTACAGTGACCTCCTCCAGGAGGCCGTCTGCGGGCTGATGCAGGCCATCGACCGGTTCGACGTGAGCCACGGCACCCGCCTCGCCACCTACGCCACGTGGTGGATCCGCCAGACGCTCCAGATCGCCGTAGCCCGCCAGAGCCACCTGGTGAGCCTGAGCCCGCACCACCTCCAGGAACTCGGCCTCCTGCAGCAGGAGAGCGAGGCGCTGGCCCACGGCGGCAAGCACCTCCCGAGCCCGCAGGAGCTGGCCAGCCGCACCGGCAGCTCGCTCGAACACCTCACGCACCTCCAGACCGCCACCCGCACCCCGGTCAGCCTGAACGCCGTCCTCGACGACGACAGCGACTTCAAGCTCACCGAGGCGATGCCGGACACGGGCACGCTGGTGATGCAGGAGAACAACGAGCGGCAGGAGGCGCTGGGATTCCTGATGGAGAACCTGCGGCCTCGCGAGCGGAAGGTGCTGGACCTGCGGTTCGGCCTGACCGGCAACGGCACGCACAGCCTCCGCCAGATCGGCCACCTGCTCCGCATCAGCAAGGAGCGCGTCCGCCAGATCCAGAACCGGGCGCTGGAGAAGCTGCGGTCGAGCGCCGAGCGCGTCGGCTGGGAGCCGAACCTGCTGCTGGAGTAGTCGTTCAGTAGGCAGACGACGTGCCAAGCGGGCGGCGAGAGCCGCCCGCGTTCGTTTCTGCTGGCTGCTACCCGCGTCCCCCCTTTCGCGGTCGCCACGAGCCGGGTATGATGGCGGTGTCGAGCCGGTGACGCGCATGAGTCAGCAAGCGATCACCGTTTTTCAGTGGGTCGTTGCCAAGACGGTTCGGACCTACGGGGTCGCCCCGCCGGAAGCCGACCTGCTCGGTGTGTCGCTCAGGTACGAGGTGCCCGAGGATACGGAGTTCCCGTCGGAACGGCGGAACGTCGCGCTGTACCTCCGGCTCACCTCTCGGAGCGCGGGGACGACGCAGTTCTTGATCCAGGCCCATTACGAACACCGGCCCGATGCCTGGGAGCAGGTGGCGTCGGTGTCCGACGGTGGCCGGCCGATCAACCTACCCGACGACCGCGAAGTCGATTGGGTCGAGGCGTTCCGGGTGCCGTTCATCCGGCTGCCCGGTCCCGGGCTCTACGCGGTCACGATCTTCTTTCGTCCGACGGACAGCGACGCGACCGACGAGTCGGAGGGAACCCCCTGGAGCCCCGATGAATCGGGGTGGGTGTTCGGCGCGGTCGATTACTTTTGGGTGGTCAGGCCATGAAGAGCAAGCGAATCCTGCCACGCCCTTCCGCCACCGGCGAGGTGATCGTCGGCCCCGGCTACGTGTTCCGTCGCGAGGACGAGCAGATTCACGGGCACGAGCCACCGCTGCCGGAGGTCGAACTCACGCCCGTGGGGCCGGTGGTCAACGTCCGTGATCTCACGACCGCCGAGCCGACGGACCAGCAGGAAGCGGTCGCCCGGTTCCTCGAACACTTCCGTGCGGTTTGGGCCGGTGTGGACGATGCCGCGAGGTCCCGGCTGCGTGAGCAACTCGTGGGCGAGATGGCCCGGCCGTGACAGCGTCGGGTGCCGCGCTGCTGGCGCGTCACCCGACGCATGACGCCGACAGGCACGTCGTGCGGGTCAGCGCCCCGTGTACGGCGTCGTCGTGTCGGCCAGGAAGCCGAGCGCGAACTCCACCTTTTTCGCGTCCCACGTTGCCTGCGGGAACGGCGCCACGCTCGGCACGTCCACCGGCCGCCGCGTCTCGACGTGCCCGTCCACGAACGACACGTTGCACACGCCCGAGAAGCGGAACTGGCTCGCCGTAACCGCCGCCGAGCTGATCGCCTTGCCCGGCTCGAACGGCGAGCCGAAGTAGCCGCCGAACGGCTCCTGCAACTTGCCGCTGCTCTGCAACTGCACCACCTCCGCGAAAAGGAAGGTCGCCGACGTGGCCTGGAAGTCGGTGATGCGCCGCCCGGTCACCGGGTTCGGCCACGCCGGCTCGTTGCAGACGTGGCGGTTGTAGGCGTACCCCGAGGTCAGCCCGGTGTACACCTTCGTGACCGGGTAGGCGTCGAACTTCGGGCACACGTTCACCGCGGTGGCGTTCTCGTAGTGGTTCGTCAGCACGCCCTGCGTCGGGTCGTAGGTGCTGGTGAAGGTGCTGGTGTTCATCGTCTCCAGGCCGAACCAGTACTTCGTGACGTACGGCGCGGGCGGCGCCCAGCTGGTGACGGCCTCGCTGTACGCCGGCAGCTTCTGGAACGCCGACTCGTAGCTGTGGGCGGCGAGGCTGAGCTGCTTCAGGTTATTCTGCCCCCTGGCGCGGGCGGCGGCCTCTCGGACCTTCTGCACCGCGGGGAGCAGCAGGCCGATGAGGATGGCGATGATGGCGATCACCACCAGCAGTTCGATCAGCGTGAACGCGGAACGACGCACGGGAACCTCCTGCCGGGTCGGGCAGTGGCCGTGGCCTACGGGTGGGCGTGCGTGCGGGGCGGCGCACCCGACGGGTGCGTAAGGAAGCCGTGCCCGCGCGGACGCCCGGTGCCGGGGCATCACGGCGATGGACACGACGGGCAGGTCTTCTGGCTCTCGGCTCCGACGGCCCGACCCCCCTTCCCGACGCCTCGCGGCGGCAGTGGGTGCTGGGTCAGGCCTCGCCGATCACAGCGGCGGCCCCGCGCCGGATTCTCACCGGCTTCCCTCTTCGTCCCGCCGCGCGCCGGAAGGCGCACGACGGGAACCAGTCGCGTGAGCAGCATGATACGCCGGGCCGCGGGGCCGGCAACCGACCGCGGCGGGCCGGTTCCTGCCCGGGACGAAGCGCCCGCGACCCGGGCCGAAAATGCGCCGCCGGCGGTTGCCACCGGCCCCGCGGCGTGCCACGGTTGCGGCACCACCCCGGCCGGAGGCGTCGCCGTGAGAGTCGTGCTCCCCGTCGGCTGCGTCGTGGTGTTCGTGGTGGTGGTGAAGCTCGCCTGGGCCGAGGTCCACGAGGCGATCACCAGCTCCACGTCGAACTCGCCGTACCTCCAGTCCCCGCCGCCCTCGTTCTCGCCCGCCCGGCCCCGCGCCGAGGAGGAGCCGCCCGCGGACACCCGCGTGTTCGCGCCGGACGAGGTGCTGCCGCCGCCCGCGACGCAGAGCCGCCGCAACCAGTACCGCGACCCGCGCTCCCGGCCGCCGGCCGGCGTCCACCCCGCCGAACGCGTCGTGCCCTGACGCCCGGGGCGAATTCCTCGCGGGCCAGGCTTTCCGTCGGAACCCCGGATCGGCAAGATGCGTCGGAACGGTGCCGCCGTTCCTGCCCCCCCGGAGCCTCCCCATGCGCCCCGCGTTCGTGCTGTTCGCCCTGTCCGTGTGCGCCGTGCTCGCCGCCGACCCCACGGCTGTCGGCCAGCCGAAAGCGGTGACGATCAAGCTGAACAAGCTGTCGGCGCCGGCCCCGGCCGGGTGGGTGAGCGAGAAGCCGAAGTACACGCTGCGGTCGTACCAGTTCCAGCTCCCCGGCGAGAAGGAGAACCCGCCCGGCGAGGTCATCGTGATGCCGGACAGCAACCCGAAGGCCGAAAAGGTGTTCCCGGGGTGGAAGGCGTCGTTCGACGGCGAGCCGGTGGTGAAGGAGTCGAAGCTGGAGGTGAAGGGGGCGGCGGTGCGGCTGCTGGACGTGACCGGGACGTGGCGGTACAAGGAGCGGCCGTTCGACAAGACCTCGAAGACCGAGGAGCGGCCGGACTACCGCGTGGTGTGGGCGGTGATCGCCGAGGCGGACGAGGCGACGCACGTCCGGCTCAGCGGCCCGAAGGCGGTCGTGGACAGGCAGTACCCGGCGTTCGAGGCGTGGCTGAAGGCGCTGAAGTGACCGGCGGCACGCTCAGGCCCGATTCGCCCCCGGCACCCACAGCACGTCGGCGGTGCCGTCGGCGTTCGCGGCCCGCGCCAGCACGAACAGCAGGTCCGACAGCCGGTTGAGGTAGATCACCGCCTGCGGATTCACCTGCTCCGTGTGCGCCAGGGCCACCACGGCGCGCTCGGCGCGGCGGCACACCGTCCGCGCCAGGTGGAGCCACGCCGCCGCGGCGCTGCCGCCCGGCAGCACGAAGCTCCGCAGCGGTTGCAGCCGCTCGTTGACGGCGTCGATGGCGCGCTCCAGCCGCTCGGCCTGGGCCGCGGTCACGCGCAGCGCCGCCGGGTCGGTGCCCGGCACGCACAGGTCGGCGCCCACGTCGAACAGGTCGTTCTGGACCGACCGCAGGAACTCGGCGTCGGCCGGGGCGTGCAGCACGGCGAGCCCGAGGAGGGCGTTCAGCTCGTCCACCTCGCCGTAGGCCGCGACGCGCGGGTGATCCTTCGGCACCCGCGTGCCGTCGCCGAGGCCGGTGTCGCCGGCGTCGCCCGACTTCGTGTAGATCCGCGACAGGAAAACCACTAGCCCACCTCGACGCCGCCGAGGAACGTCGGCTCGTAGGCGTCGAACTCGCTGTACAGCTCGAAGTTCGGCGCGGCGAACGTTCGCACCTGCGAGCCGCCGCTCTGGCCGCCGACCACCACGAGCGGCGTCGCGTCGTTCGTGACGCGGTAGGCCACGTCGGCGCCGGCCGCGCTGCCGGTCAGGCCGAGGAAGCTCGCCAGCAGGCCGCCGCCCGAGTCGAACACCTTGACGTGCGGGCCGCCGCCGAGGCCCGCGCCCGTGATGACGTCCGCCCGCCCGTCGCCGTTCACGTCGCCGGCGGCGACGTTCACACCGCCGGTGAAGCTCGCCCCGTAGGCGAAGAAGCTCTGCAGGATCGGGCCGCCCAGGCCGCTGAACACCTTCACGTGCGACCCGCCGCCGGCACCCGCGGCCGTGATGACGTCGGCCCGGCCGTCGCCGTTCACGTCGCCGGCCGCCACGTTCACCCCGCCCCGGAAGCTCGGGTCGTAGGCGAAGAAGCTGCCGATCACGGCGCCGGGGTTCACCTGGCCGTCGCTCAGGTTGCCGAGCCGCGCCAGCGCCGCGCCGCTGATCACCTTCACGTGCGCCCCGCCGCCGTCGCCCGTGCCGGTGACGATGTCGGCCTTGCCGTCGCCGTCCATGTCGGCGGCCACCACCTTCACGCCGCCGGTGAACGACGGCGAGTAGGCGAAGAAGCTGGCGAGCACGGCGGCGTCCGAGATCGCGCCGGTCACCGGGTCCACGAGGCCGAGCTTGGCCCCGTCCACCACCTTCACGTGCGGGCCGCCGCCGGGGCCGGGCGTCACCACCACGTCGGGCACGCCGTCGCCGTTGACGTCGCCGACGGCCACGTTCACGCCGCCGCGGAAGCTCGGGTCGTAGGCCGCGAACGTGCCGGTGAACGCCCCGGTGCTGAGGCTGTTCACCCGCACCACCGGGCCGCCGCCGGGGCCGGTGCCGGTGGCGATCACGTCGAAAATCGGCTGCCCGGCCGGGACCGGCCGCACCACCACCGTCACCGTGCTCGTCGCCGGGCCGCCGTTGCCGTCGTTGATCGTGTACGTGAACGTGTCGGTGCCGACGAAGCCCGCGGCCGGGGTGTACAGCACGCCGCGGCCGCCGGGCGCCACTGCCGCCGTGCCGTTGCCGGGTTGCGTCACCGCCACCACCGTCAGCACCTCGCTGCCGTCCGGGTCGGGCGTGTCGTTGGTCAGCGTGTCGACGAACGTCGGCCCGGCGCCGGCCGGCACCAGGCCGCTGTCGGGGTTGGCGATCGGCAGGTCGTTCTGCGCCCGCACCACGATCGTGAACTGCTGCGTGAACAGGGCCGTGTCGGCGCCGCCGTCCGCCGTGCCGCCCGAGTCACGCAGCGCCACCCGCACGGTCGCCGTGCCGCTCGCGTCCGGCGCCGCCTGGTACGTCAGCGTCCCGTTGGCGTCGATGGCCGGCGGCGAGGTGAACGTCAGCCCGCCGCTCGTGGCCAGCACCGACGCCGTGTACGACGCCGTCTGGCCGAGGCCGTTCTCGTTCGGCCCGGGGCTGAACGACGCGAACCCCGGCACCGTCTGGAGGCCGCCGTCCTCCGCCGACACCGGCGGGTTGCCGGTCAGGATCAGCGTCGGGGCGTCGTTGACCGGGGTGATGGAGATGGTGAACTGCTGCGTCGTGGCGTTCACGTTCGGGGCCGCGCCGGGGCCGGCGTCCGACACCGTGACGGTGATCGTCGCGGTGCCGAACTGGTTCGGCGCCGGGGTGAAGGTGAGTACGCCGGTCAGCTCGCCGCCCGGGAGCGTGACCCGCAGGATCGACGGCTGCACCGAGAACAGGTTGCTCGGCGAGGCCGTCACCACGATCGGGTTGATCGCCTCCGTCTCGCCGGCCGGGCCGGGGAGGATGTCCCGCAGCACGGTGACGCCGCTGGTCGTGCCCGAGTCCTCGAGCACCGTGATGTTCGGCACCGCGACGGTGTACGTCGGCGGGTCGTTCACCGGCGTGATGGTGAGCGTGACCGTGGCCGTGGCCGTGCCGCCGAACGGGTCGCGGACGCGGTACTGGAACGTGTCCGTGCCCGTGGCGTTGAGGTTCGGCGTGTAGTCGAACGTGCCGTCGGAGCGGAGCACGAGCGTGCCCTTGGTCGGCAGGGCGATCGCCGGCGTGTCGGCCGTCAGCGTCAGGGAGGCGTCGTTCGGGTCGGTGTCGTTGGCGAGCACGCCGCGGGCCGGCGACGTGTACGTGCCGCCGTCCTCCGGCAGCGAGAACGCGTCGTTCTGCGGCGTCGGCGGCAGGTTCGACGTGACGGCAACCGGGTCGGCGGCCGCGGCCGCCATCGGGTTCCCGGCCACGTCCGTCACGCCCGCCACGCGGAGGACCAGCTTGCCCGTCGTGCTCGGCGTCAGCGTCACCGTCACCACGCCGGAGCCGGTGCGCGTCGGCGTGCCGACGGTCGCCGTCGCGGTGCCGGCGTTGCTGAACTTACCGGCCAGCGACGCGGGGTCGACGTCCTCGGAGAACGTGACGGTGTACGTTACCACCTGCCCGGGCGCGGTCACGTTCGGCGGCGCGCTCGCGGTGTCGTTGGCGAACGACGCGACGGTCGGGGCCACCGCGTCCACGGTGACGGTGGTGTCGTCCGCGAACGCGGCCGGGTTGTCGTTCCCGAGCACGTCCAGCACGACCGCCGCGGCCGGCACCCGGAGGATGATCGTGCCCGGGCCGGTCGGCGTCACCACCACGGCGAACACGCCGGGGCTCGTCTCGGTGACGGCGCCGAACGTCACCGGCGCGGTGCCGGCGTTGGCCAGGTCCGCGGCGGTGAACGTGCCGTCCTGCACGTCCTCACTGAACGTCACGGTGTACGTCACCGGCTGGTTCACCGGCACCACGTCGTCGGCGTCGCCGTCGTCGATGCTCGTCACGGCCGGGCCGACGCGGTCCACGCTGTACACGCCGCCGACGACCGGCAGCGAGTTGGTGATGCCGACCGACAGGCCGGTGGCGTCCACGAAGTTCAGCCCGAGCGTGCCCTGCACGGGCACGGACACGGTCGCGGTAATGTCGATGGTCGTCGGGCCGACCTGCGTGACGACGAGCGGGTCGGTCACGGCCGCCACGAGGTCGCCGGTCAGGGCGAAGCTGCCGGGGCTGAACCCGCTCACGGGCAGGTCGGCCGTCAGCCGCCACGTCAGCGACGGGCCGGCCACCACCGGCGCGGCGTTCGTCTTCGCCAGCGACAGCACGGTCACCGAGTCGGCCACCTGGATCGTCACCCCGGCGGTGCCGGTGCCGCCGTCGCCGTCGGTCAGGACCACGCTCAGGACGCGGTCCACGGTCCCGGCGGGGGTCGAGAACACGACGTTCCGCAGCACGTCCTGCACGACGGCCGGCGTGGCGGCGGCGTTGAACGTGACGACCAGTGCGGTCGTGCCCGTGCCGCCGGTGAAGCTGCCGACGAGGACGCCGGTGTGAAACACGTCCGAGCCGCTCACCGTGATCGGGCCGCCGCGCCGCACGGCCAGCAGGTCGCTCGCCGTACCCCCGGAGGCGTAGCTCACGGTCAGGGTGCCGGTGTCGAAGTCCGCCGAGTCGACGTCGCTGACGGTGGCGGCCGGGGCGATCGGGAGGCCGGGCTGGCCCGTCAGGTAGCCGACGGGGCTGGTCACGCCCGCGACCACCGGGTCGTCGTTCACGGCGTTCACGGTGACGGTGAACGTCGTCCAGGGCGACAGGTCCACGCCGCCGTCGGTGGTGCCGCCGTTGTCCTGCACGCGGACGCGGAACGTCGCCGTGCCGAAGGCGTCCGGGGCCGCGGCGTACGACAGCGCCCCGGCGGTGCTCACCGACGGCGCGGCGGCGAACAGGCCGGGGTTCGTCAGCACCTCCGTCTCGTACCGCACCACCGTCTGGGCCGACTCGTTCGCCGGGCCGGGGGTGACCGTCGTGACGAACCCGGCCACCGTCTGCGGGCCGGAGTCCTCGTTCACCGCCGGCGGGGCGGACGCCGTGAACGCGGGGGCGTCGTTGACCGGCCGCACGGTGATCGTGAACGACTGCCCCGCCGACGTGCGCGCCGGGCCGATCGTACTCGACCCGTCGTCCGACAGGGTGACGGTGACGGTGGCGGTGCCGAAGGCGTTGGCCGCCGGGGTGTACGTGAGCTGTCCGGTCGGGCTGATCGCCGGGCCGGCCGCGAACAGGCCGGGGTTGGTGTTCCCGGTGACGTTAAACGTCAGCACCTGGGCCGCCTCGTAGCCCGCCAGGCCCGGCGAGATGGCGGTGGCGAACCCGGCGGTCGTCTGCGCCCCGGCGTCCTCAACCACGGCCGCGGCCGCGGCCGGCACCGTGAACGACGGCACCGTGTTCGACGCCTGCGGGCGGATGGTACGGAACGTGTCCGAGTCGGCGTAGTACACCGTCGGCACGGTGCTCGCGAGGAACTGGTCCACCCCGTCGCCGTCGGTCAGGTTGAAGCGGAGGACGCGGTCGGCGAGCGAGAACGACAGGCCGACCGTCTCGAACGAGATGCGCCGCATGATCGCCTGGGCGACCGCGGGCGTGGCCGCGTCGTTGTTGAACTCGATCTTCAGCGGCGACGTGCCGAACCCGCCCGACGAGATGCGGGCCACGATCACCTTGGTGACGCCGTCGGTCAGCGTGTACTCGATGTTCCCCGACGGCGTGACGCCGACGGCGCCCGCGCCGGTGAAGGTGCTGTTCTGAACCGTCAGCCGGTTGTCCGCGTTGCCGCCGGACACGATCGACACCGTGAGGATGCCGCCGTTGAAGTTCGGCGACGTCGGGGCGTCGGGGTCGGTCACGAGGGCGCCCGGGGCCACCAGGACCGGCCCGGTGTTGAGCGGGTAGTTGAGGACCGCCGTGGTCCCGGGGTCGGCCAGCGGCGGGTCGTTCACCGGCTTGATGGTGAGCGCGAGGTTCACCGGCACGGTGATGCCGCCGTCGCCGTCCTGGAGCACGGCCGTGATCGTGCGGGGGGCGGGGTCCGGCTGCTTCGACGTGTTGCGGTACGACAGGTTCCGCACCACAGCCTGGACCGCCGTGGGGGTCGCCGAGGCGTTGAACGTGATGAGGAGCGGCTGGCCGGGGCTGCCGTTCTGCGTGGCGTCCACGGTGCCGACCTGGACGGGGCCGAGGCCGAAGTTGTACCGCACCGCCCGGGTGGCCGCGACGTAGCTCACCTGCCCGCTGCCGTTCCCCTCGTTGTAAACGCCGAGTACGTCCTGGGCGGCGGTGCCCCCGGAGACCTTCACCAGGAGCGAGCCCTGGTCGAAGTCGGCCGAGTCGGCGTCGGTGACGAGGCCGGTGGTTTGGGCGTAGCGGAACTCCGTCCCCTCGGTGTACTCCACGGTCTGGGAGCCGAGCGTGAGCGTGGGCGGGCGGCTGATACTGATGTTGATGTAGTCCAACCCGACGTACTGGGTGGCCCCGGCGGCCGGCGTGGTGGTGATGAAGCGGATCTGCGTGTTGTTCGCCCCGGTCGCCGGCTTCGGCACCTGAACGAAGTAGCGGATGTCGCCGCCCTGGGTGGCGTCGGGAAGGATCGCGCCAACGCCGGTGGCATTCGCGAAAGCTTCCGTCCCGGTGACAAAACCACGGTACTGCACTGCAAGCGGGATAGCACCGTTCGTGTTGGTCTGGATGTCGCGGACGGTGAACGACACCCACACGCCGGCGGCCGGGGCGGCGGTCATGTCGACGTAGAAGACGATGAACGGGCTCTCGTTGTTCGTCCCCGACCGGAGCGCCACCACCGGGTCGGCGGCGAACGCCCCGCCGTCGAACTCGACGACGCCGACGGCGGTCGCGGTGTTTGGGGTGGTCTGGTTGGGGGTGAGCGACTGGACGCCGGCCGGCGTGTCGGTGCCGAGCATCGCGGCGGCGGTGATGGTGCTCGCGTTGCCGGCCGTGCCAGCGGTCAGCCCCTTGCCCGCGTACCCCTCGACGGACGGGGCGGCGGTCCAGACGTTGGCCGTGGCCAGCAACCCGACGTTCGACCAGTCCTGGAGCAACCCGCCGCTGGTGCCGACCGGGGCCACGGACACCACGAACGGGGTGGTGTTGGGGTTCTCGCGGGCCTCAAGCCGTTCCAGGCCGGCGAGGGCGGCGCTGGGCCGACGGGGGGCCGGGCGCAGCCAGTTGGTGAGGGGCGAGGGCACGGGTGAACTCCCGCGGTGCGAGTCGGGGTGGCGCGGCGGGCGTAGGGGAACCCGCGCGCGGAGGTATCCTATTACGACGACGGACCGGGCCCCGGAGTTGGGCCGCGGGCGCAACGCCGCGACCGCCGGCGCCGGGGATCGGCCGGAAACCCTTCTGACACTACCAGATTGGTCACACACCCGCGACGCCGCGGCCCCCGGCTCATCGAATCTTAATGTTTCCGGATCGGTCCGCGGCCGCACAGTTGCCCCTGTCGGCACAACCGGACTTGCCGGGACGTTCGTTAGTAAAATGACGTGACATGTTTCCGCGACCCGGTGGGGGGGTGGAGCGGAAACAAAGATTTTGCCCAGAGCGTGGGCAGAATTCGCTCAGTCGATGTCGGCGACTACCGCCCCGCGGTGACGCGGAGGGGCTGCTCCTCGCGCAGTGGGTTGCGGAGGTGGGCGGCCTTCACCTCGGCGCGGAAGCGGGCGTCGCCGGGCTGGGCCGCGTCCACCTCGACGGTGTACGTGACGGCCTGCCCGGGCCGGAGCTCGTCGAGCGCGGGGAACGTGACCCGCCCGTCGGCGCCGGGCCGCCCCTCGGCGCGGTCGGGGCCGCTCCCTTTCACGAGCCGCAATTCCGGCGGCACGACCGCGGCCACGTCCAGCTGGCGGGCCGATACGGTCCCCTGGTTCCGCAGGCGGATCTGGAACGTCGCCCGCCGGCCGACCTCGACGGTGCCCGGCGGCGTCGCCAGTTCCAGCACCACCGCCGGCGTGCCCACGATCGCAATCGTCCCTTCCGCCTTCGCCTGGAGGGAAGCGGCGTCGCCGTCGGCCAGCGTCGCCACCGCGAGCGTCGCCGCTCCCGTCAGCCGCACCGCGTCAACGTCGAGCTTGAACGTCCGCGTCTCGCCCGGGGCCAGCGTGCCCGCCTTCCACTCGACGGTGCCGGCGCTGACGACGCCGTCGCCGGCGTCCTTGGCACGCACCTCCGGCGGCAGGGCGGCCCGCACGGTGACGTTCTTCGCGGCCACGTCGCCGGCGTTGGTGACGGCGACGTTCCAGGCGAACTCCTGGTTGACGTAGACGAGCTTCGGCCCCGTCACGGCTGCCCGCAACTCGGCGCGGCGCACGTCGAAGGCGACGCGGCCCGACGACGCGCTGAGGTTGCCGTCGCCGGTCGCGGTGGCCTGCAGCGAGTAGCGGCCGGTCAGCTTCGCGGACAGCGGCAAGTCGAAGGTGCGCGTCTCGCCGGGGTTCAGCGTGCCGGCCGGCAGCTCGACGGGGTTCTTACCCGAGGCGTGCTTCACGGCCTCGTCGAAGGAGGCAAACACGGTGACGTTGCGGGCGGGCGTGGGGCCGCTGTTGGTGACCGCGACCCGGAACGGGTTGGCGTCGCCGACCGTCGCCGCCGCCGGCGGCTCGACCAGCACGCTGAGCTTGCCGGCGTCGATGCGGACGGTGGCGTCGCGGCGGGCGCTGAGGGCGTCGGCCGTGTCCGCCTGTGCGGCGACGACGACGGTGCCGACGCGCGCCGGCCTCACCTGCATGGCGACGGTCTGGACCTGCCCCGCCCGCGAGCCCGGCAGGTCGAACACGAGAGCCCCGCCGTCCTGCCGCGTCGGCGGCGGCTCCGAGCGTTCGAGCGTGGCGCCGTCGGACAGCGTGACCCGCACGCGGGCCTCCCTACCGTCCACGGGACTGGTGTTGGCGAGCGTAACCGTCGCGGGGAACGCCGCCGTCGGCCCGGCGACCGGCGGCGCGGTCACGTCGAGTTTGAGTTCCGGCGCCGCCCACTCGATGAGCGTCTCGCGGCGGCTCACCACGGTGCCCGGCCCCTGGCCGTTGTCGGCCGCCTTCAGCACCTCGACGGCGACGCGCGTCTTGCGGCGGTCGCTGCCGGCCTGCGGGTTCGTCTGAATGAGTCGCACGGTCGCCTTGCCGTCTGCGTCCGTGGTCGCCTCGGCCTCGCGGGCCGCGCCGCCGCTGCGGCTCGCCAACACCACCGACGATTCTTCGGAGTCGACGAGCCGGTAGCGAACGCGGTAGGTCGGCGGGTTCGGCCCGTCCTGCTCGAACCGGGCGACGGTGGTCGTGAGCGCGTGTTCGGTGCCGATGCGGACGGTCGCCGGCGGCGGGAACACGAAACGCCCCTCGCCCCAGACGATCTTCGCGGCGACGCGCCCCTTCTCCCAGTTGAACACGCCGGGGGCGTAAGCCGTGAGGATGGTCTCGCCCGGCACGGGGCAGCTGACCACACAGAACGTCTGCCCGGCGCAGATCTCGACGTCGTCCTTGGGGTCGTCGTTCCCGCGTGTAATGGTGTGGGCGGTGTAGCAGGTGTGGCTGATCGCGTACTTGTTGTCGTGCTTGTACCCGCGGCCGGCGTAGAAGCCCGACTCGTCCACCTCGACGATGCTGCCCGGTCCTTCGAGCATCCACTCGACGCGGCGGCTGCGGCGCGGCTGCCCGTCCTTGTCGAGCACGGACGCGACGACCACGACCTGCGCCCCCAGTGGGGCGGTGGCGTCGGTGGGGGAGACCTGGATGCGGGCAGCCTTGGGGTCGAAGTCGCTGAAGTAACCGAACGACGGCTTCCCGTGGTTCTCGAGGACGCGGCCGCCGGGAAAGTAGTACGGGAAGTAGCTGGGGTTGTGCGAGTTGAAGCAGCCCCCCGCGAGGGCGGCGAACAGCACGGCGATGGTGGTAGAGCGCCGGGTCATGCCGCGCACATAGCGTGGGCGGGTGTGGGACGCAACCCCGTCAGCTGGGGGAGATGGGGGAATGACGAATGACGAATGACGAATGACGACACGGCTCGTTTTCCTTCGTCATTCGTCATTCGTCATTGCGGCGCGGGCCGGCTAAAATGTTGCAACGGAGACGCACGCATGTTGAGCCGTAAGTACCTGTTCCCCGGGGTGATCGAGCTGAACCTCCAGGCGGCCCGGCCGCTCGGGGTGAATATCTACCTCATCGACGGCGGCACCGAGTACGCCCTCATCGACATCGGCCAGGAGGACACGCTCGGTGAGGTCATCGACCTGCTCCGCGGCATGGACTTCCCGCTGTCCCGGTGCAAGCTCGTCATCGCCACCCACGCCGACGCCGACCACGTCCAGGCGCTGGCCTCGGCGCGGGTGCGCCTCAAGACGAAGTCCGCCGCCCACCCCAAGTCCGCGGCGGCACTCGAGTCCGGCGACACCGTGCAGACCTACGCCAGCATCCCGGCCCAGGGTTTCGACATCCCCATGCCGCCGTGCAAAATCGACGTGCTGCTCAACGACGGCGACGAGATCAAGGTCGGCAAGCTGAAGCTGACGGTGTGGAGCACGCCCGGCCACACGCCCGGCCAACTCAGCTTCAAGATGGGGAACCTGCTGTTCAGCGGCGACAACATCTACAAGGACGCCTGCGTCGGCGTCATCGACGCGCACCACGGGTCGAGCATCCCCGAGTACTTGAAGTCGCTCAACCGCATCCTGGCCGACGACGCCGAGTTCCTGCTGCCGAGCCACGGCCCGGTCTTCCGCAAGGACCCAAAGATCCTGAAGGCCGCGATCGACCGGCTGACCGGCTACCAGTACATGGCCGACTTCGGCACCTGCGCCCAGTCGTGGCCGCTGCAGGAGGCCTACGAGAAGGACGTGCTCGCGGGGAAGATGCCGGAGCTGTGACGCCGCGCTACTTCTCCCGGACGGGCCACCGGTCCGCGGTCGGGTACACGGTCGATTCCCGGCCGTTCCGGTCGCCCTGGATGTAGAACTGCTTCACCGTCGTGATCGTCGCCCCGGCCGCGTCGAACCGGGCGTGCCCGACGAGCATCGACTCCCGCGGGAAGCGGCGCACGACCGTACCGTTGGCCGCGTCCCACAGCACGAGCCCGTCGGTGCTGGCGCCAGCCAGTCGAGTCCCGTCCGGCGCGAACGCCAGGGCGGCGAACCACGATATCGGGCCGCTCCCCTTCGTGTTCGGCTCGCACACGAGCTTACCCGTCGCCGCGTCCCACACCCGCACCACGTCCCGGTAGCTCCCCGCCACCCGCGCCCCGTCCGCCGACACGGCGATCGACTGGATGGTGTTCTCGAACGCCGGCGCCAACCGTACCTTCTCCTTCCCGGTGGCGGCGTCGAACGTGCGGAGGTGGGCATCGCTGCCGAACAGCGCGACCGTCTTGCCGTCGGCGGAGAACGCCGCCCGCGACGCGGCCCACCACAGCCCGCCGACCCTCGCCCGCTCGGTGCCGGCCGGGTAGTCGATGAGGCGGGCGGTGCCGACCTTCTCATCGTGTTCGAAGGCGAGGAGCGTCCGGGCGTCTGGGCTGAACATCGCCCAGCGCGGGCGGAGCTTCAGCCCCGCGGCTCCCCACCACGCAAGGGGCTCGGCCGTCCCCGCCGCCAGATTCACGGCGCGGCCGTCGGCGGTCAGCAGCGTGGCGCCGTCGGGTGTCAGGGCGAGCGGCCCCTTGATCGCGGCGTCGAGGACGCGGCTGTCGGGCGACTTCTCCCAGTTCCAGACGTGGACGCGCTCGCCGACAGTCCCCGCCGGCACGGTCCCGCCCGTGCGGATCGGCGCCGCGCCTCCGGTGCAGACGAACACCGGCGCGTTCGACGCCACGACGAGCTCCGGCGCCGGCCAGACGCCGGCCATCGCCCCACCGGCCGCGGGCGCCGCGGTCGTACCGTCCATCCCGTTGTTTATCGGAACGGGCTCCGGCGTGGGCTGTGGGACGGGAACCGACGACTCCGGCCCCTGGACGAACTCAGGTGGCACCACGGGCTTCACCTCCGGCGGCCCCGACCGAGTGGTGACGAAGACCACCGCGATCACGGCCGTAACCGCGGCGAACGCCAGCCGAGGCCGGCGCCGCCGTCGGGCGGCCCGCGCACGGGCGCGGCGCCAACCGTCGGCCGGCGGCTCGGAGAGGCGGACGCGGTCGATCACGGCGTCGAGCGGGTCGAGTTCGGCGGTCACGGTTGGTCCTCCGGGAACAGGGCGGCGCGGAGCCGCTTGCGGGCCTTGTACAGCGCCGCGGCCACGGCCTCGGCGGCAAGGTCGAGCTGGGCGGCGATCTGCGGGTTGTCGAGGTCGGCGAAGTAGTGGAGGCCGAACACCTCGGCCTCGCGCGGGGCCAGCTCCACGAGCGCCGCGCGGAAGCGCCTTTCGAGCTCGTCGGCCGCGGCGCGCGCCTCCGGCCCGGCGCCGGGCGCGGCGCGGTCGGCGGGGAGCGGTGCCAGCGGCCGGCGGCGCCGAAGCCGATCGAGGGCGCGGCGGACGCACAGCTTCCGAAGCAGCGCCGGCCAGCACGCGACGCCGCCGCGGCGGTACAGGCGGAGCCCGTCCACGAGCGCGTCCTGCACCGCGTCCTCCGCGTCGGCGGCGTGCCCGAGCACCCGCCACGCCGCCCGGTACGCGGCCGGGCCGTGCGCCGTCAGGATGTCATCCCAGGATTCCACTCGGCCTCCCGGAATGAAGTCTCAAGCCGGCCGCGGAAATGACCGCGGCGCGGCGAACTTTTCGCCGGTCCGTATGCTATCGGCGTCGGCCGGTCCCTCGTCTTCGGGCTGGATTCTCCCATGAAAATGGGCCTCGTCGGCTACGCCGGGTCGGGCAAGAGCACGGTCTTCGAATGGCTCACCGGCGCGAAGCCGGACCCGTCGAAGGTGCAGCAGGGCCAGACCGCCATGGCCGACGTCCCCGACGACCGCCTCGCCGGCATCGCCGCCGTCATGAAGCCGAAGAAGACGACCTACACCCAGGTCGCCGTCCTCGACACGCCCGGCCTCATGCTCGACGAGAAGAAGGACAACGCCCGCCGCCTCGGCATCCTCCGCGAGGCCAACGGGCTCGTCGTCGTCCTCGACGGCTTCACCCGCACCGACTTCGCCGCGCAGCTCACGCGCTTCCGCGACGAGCTCCTGTTCGCCGACCTGGAGGTGGTGTCGAACCGCGTCCCGAAGGTGGAGGCGGGGCTGAAGAAGGCCAAGCCACAGAAGGAGCGCGAGGCCGACGAGGAAGAACTGGCGCTGCTCCGCCGTGTCGTCGCCGGCCTGGAGAGCGGCAAGCCGGCGTCGCAGTTCGGTCTCACCGCCGACGAGGACAAGGCGCTGCGGAGTTTCCAGCTGCTGACGCTCAAACCCGAGATCGTGTTCGTGAACCGCGGCGACAGCGGCTTCAACGACCCGCTCCCGGCCGACCTGCTGGCGCTGGCGCCGACCGCGACCCAGGCGCCGGCGAAGCTGGAGCTCGAACTGCTGGCGATGGACGAGGCCGACCGCACGGCGTTCATGGGCGACTACGGCATCACCGCGTTCAAGCGCGGCGAGACGATCCGGGCGATGTTCTACGGCGTCGGCCGCGAGGTGTTCTTCACCGTCGGCGAGGACGAGTGCCGGACGTGGTCGATCCCGAAGGGGTGCGACGCGGTCGAGGCGGCGGGGTGCATCCACCGCGACCTGTCGGACAAGTTCGTGCGGGCGAACGTGATCGGCTACGACGACTTCATCGCGTGCGGCCTGAGCGAGAAGGAGGCGAAGGCCCGCGGCCTGATGCGCACGGAAGGCAAGACCTACGTCGTGAAGGACGCCGACATCATGCACATCCTGGCCGGCCACTGATGCACCAGTTCCGCCTGAAGCCCTCCACTATCCCGGGGGCCGGGGTGGGCGTGTTCGCGACCGCCGACATCCCGGCCGGCGCCGTGCTCCGGGAGCTGTTTGCCGACGACGACGTGCGGTTCGTGCCGTGGGCCGTGTTCGTCGCGCTGCCCGGCCCGGTCGAGGTGCGCGAGAACTTCGCCGTCCGGTACGACGACGGGGCGTACCTGCCGCGCGATCTGAACCGCATCAGCGTCGGTTGGTTCCTCAACGACAGCCGCGACCCGAACCTCGCCCACGACGCGGACTACGTCTACTTCGCGCGGCGGGACATCGCCGCCGGCGAGGAGCTGCTCATCGACTACGACGCCCTGTGACCACTCGGCCGGTGTGATAGCATGGACGCGTCCCCCCGCGGAGTCCGCCGTCATGACTGCCGTGCCGAAGACGAAGTTGACCGTCGCCGAGTACCTCGCCATCGAGAAGCAGGCGGATTTCAAGAGCGAGTTCTACGCCGGCGAGATGTTCGCCATG
Organism: Gemmataceae bacterium; assembly: GCA_046350095.1. GTDB lineage: Bacteria > Planctomycetota > Planctomycetia > Gemmatales > Gemmataceae > Urbifossiella. The sequence continues at coordinate 485,842 of JAXMBA010000002.1, read as the reverse complement.
GCCGGCGCCAGCCGCGAGCACAACCGGGTGAGCGAGAACCTGTCGATCGAGATCGGCAGCCGGCTCAAGGGGGGGCCGTGCCAGTCGTTCTCCCGCGACCTGCGGGTGCGCGTCCAGGGGACTGGGTTGTACTGCTACCCGGACCTGGTAATCGTGTGCGGCGAGCCCGAGTTCGCCGAGGAGGATAACGACACCCTCACCAACCCGCGGGTGGTGTTCGAGGTGCTATCGCCGTCCACCGAGAGGTACGACCGCACCACGAAGTTCCTCCACTACCAACGGCTGCCGTCGGTGCTGGAGTACGTGCTGGTCGCCCCGGACCGGGCGTGGTGCGAGCGGTACGTCCGACAGCCGGACGGGGCGTGGTCGCTCGTGCAGTTCGTCGGCCTCGACGCGACGCTGGAGCTGAAGTCCGTCCCCGTCGTGGTGCCGCTCGCCGACGTGTACGCCCGGGTCGAATTCCCGCCCCCGGAGCCCCGCCCGGCGGCGTGACGCGGTCGCGTCGGCGGGCCGCAAGTCGACTTGACCGCCGCCCCGACTGCCGGTATGCCCTGTCGCATCACAAGTCGTCACAGGAAGGTCGGGACCGGATGCGCCGGGCTGCCGGGGCGTTGCTCGTCGTCGCGTGTGCGGCCGCGGTCGGGTGCCAGTGGTGGCCCCGCCCGGACCGCCCCGGACCCGCCCGCGCCGCCCTACCCGACGCCGCCCCGGACGGCGCCTACGTCGAGTCGGTGCTCGTCGAGCGGCCGGTCGGCGACGACGTGCTCGACCGCGAACTCTGGACCACCGCCAAGCCGCCGATGCCGGCCGAGACGGACGTGATCCTGACGGAGAACGGCCTCCGCGTCCGCGTCGTCAGCGGCACCCTCCCCTCGTCCTTCCGCCGCCTCCTTGAGACCGATGGCGTCGACCCGCACGGTTTCACCTTCGGCGCCCGCCCTGACGTGGTGGTGCCCACAGCGACCCCACCGGACCCGTGCTCGTTCCGCGTACTGGCCGACCTGGCGGGGACGCGCCGCGACGTGACACTTAAGGGCGCCCGTTGCGGCATCCTGGTCCGCCCGGCGTGGGCCGGCGACGGTCGGCTGAAGGTGTACTGCGAGCCGCAATTGCAACACGGCGAGCGGGCCGACGTGTTCCGCCCGAACGGCGACGGCACCGGTCTGACGGTGGCCGGCGAGGTGCCGACCGAGCGCTACCCGGGACTCGGCTTCGAGGTGACCCTCGGACCGGACGACCATCTCATCATCGGCTCCCCGGCTGCGGCCGCGGGGACGCTCGGCGAGGCGGCGTTCACCGCCGAGGCGGACAGCGGCCCGAGGCAGCGCGTGCTCCTGGTCCGCGGCGGGTGGCGCGGCCCGCCGCCGACCGCCGACGCGGCCCGCAGCCGCCGTGCGGTCGCCGCGATCGCCGGGGCGGATACGCGCTAACGGCCCATCCCGGTGAGGATTTCCAGCGTCACCCGGCCCTTCTCGGTGTCGGACAGGTAAATCCGCTCGGCCTTGCAGTACTCCTCGACGTACGCCTCGATCACCTTCCGCAGCTCGCCCTTCTCGATGCCGGACAGGTCGAACACCCCGAGGGCCGCGAGCTTGGCGATGAACCGCTCCGTGATCCGCTGCCGGTGCCGGTCGGTCACGGAACCCGCCGGCCGCGGCGTACCATCGGCCGGCCGGGCGGCGGCGTACACGCCGCTGCCGGCGACCGCCCGCGGCTGTGTGCCACCGCCGGCGGAAGAACTGGCCGAGAACACACCGGACCCGCCGACCGCGGGCGCCGGCGGCGCGTCCACGGCCCGTACTTCGGTGCGGACGAACGCGGCCAGCGGCGACGCCCCGGACGCCGCCGGCGGGATGACGGCGACGGCCCGAAAGCCGTTGCCGAGCCGCACGTCGAGCACCGACTCGGGCAGGCCGGGTGCCAGCGCTTCGCCCTGGCCGCGGACTTTTGCCAGCACCTCGTCCAGGTGCTCCTCGTCGCGGAAGCGGACGTTCGACGGCAGCCAGACCGTCCCGCGGCGGGCCAGCACCGCCTGGAAGCCCAGGACCGTGATCTCGGCGACGGTCGGGTCGGCGAACAATTCTTCGAGCGGGCCGAAGCCGAACGCGTCCTCGGCGACCTCGCGGGCCAGTCTGGCGCGGTCGGCCGGGTTGAGGCGGGTTGCCTCGCTCTCGATCAGCACGTCGACCTGCTGGCGGGCGGCCTCGGCGAACAGCGACGGCGGCATCCGTCGGGCCTTCAGTGCGGCGAGCCGCTCCTCGAGCTTGATGAGGAGGCGGGTCTTGACGACCTCGTACCCGCTGAGCGTGTAGCCGACGCCGGTCGGGCGCGGCGGCGGGCGGAGGACCGAGGCGGACGGGCGCGGAGACGACATGCGCGGTGTCCTGGGGTGGGACCGTCGTAACAACCTAGTACACCGGCGGCCGGCGTGCGCCGGAAACCGGCGCGGCTCGGGTGCTTGACCCACCCCGCGGTCTGTGCGACAGTCGAAGCGCCATGATCTCGCTCGCCGACCCCGCCGTCCGCCCCGCCGACCGCGTTGCCCGCCGCGAGTGGCTCCGCGTCGGCGGCCTCGGCGCCGTCGGACTATCGCTCCCGCACCTGCTCGCCGCACAACCCTCGCCCACGCCCGCACCGGCGCTCGCGTCGGAACTGGGTAGCACGTTCGGCCGGGCCAAGAATTGCATCTTCTTGTGGCTCCAGGGCGGCCCGCCGCAGCACGAGACGTTCGACCCCAAGCCCGACGCCCCGATCGACATCCGCGGCCCGTTCCGCCCCGTCGCCACGAGCGTACCCGGTGTCCGCTTCTCGGAACTGCTGCCGCGCACGGCCGCTCAGGCGCACCGCCTCGCCGTCGTCCGCTCGCTGTCCACCCGCGACGACAACCACGACGTGAGCGGGTACTGGCTGCTGACCGGGTACCCCTACGGCCCCGGCAGCGCCCGCCAGATCAAGCCGAGCGACTGGCCGTACTTCGGTTCCGTACTGCGGATGCTGAAGCCGAGCGAGCGGCTGCCGGCGCTCACCTCGGTCTGGTTGCCAGACCTCATGCGGCTCAACGACAACGTCACGCCGGCGGGCCAGACGGCGGGGTTCCTCGGCAAGTTGTGGGAGCCGGCGCGGATCGTCGGCGACCCGGCGGCGGCCGACTACCACATCGACGGCCTGACACTTCACGCCGACCTGGCCGCGCGGGCCGCCGGGCGCCGTGAGTTGCTCGCCGGCTTCGACCGCGGCTTCGACCCGCGCGGGCGGAACGAGCCAGTCGAGGCGTGGGACCGGCTCTCGCACCACGCGCTCGATCTGGTCACGTCCGGGGCGGCGCGGGCGGCGTTCGACCTGGGCGAGGAGCCGGCGTCCCTCCGCGACCGGTACGGCCGCCACACGTGGGGCCAGAGTTGCCTGCTGGCACGCCGGCTGGTCGAGGCGGGGGTGCGGCTCGTCCACGTCAACTGGCCCCGCGACCCCGGCGACTCCGCCGTGGACAACCCGTTGTGGGACACCCACGCCCAGAACGCGGACCGGCTCCAGGATTCGCTCTGCCCGATGTTCGACGTGTCGTTCGCGGCGCTCCTCGACGACCTGGCCGAGCGCGGCCTGCTGGGCGAGACGCTGGTGGTGGCGGTGGGCGAGTTCGGCCGGACGCCGCGGATCAACGCCCAGGGCGGCCGCGACCACTGGGGCCACGTGTTCAGCATGGCACTGGCCGGGGCGGGTGTCCGCGGCGGGAGCGTGGTCGGCGCCAGCGACAGGAACGGCGCGTACCCGACGACGGACCCCTTTCGCGGCGGCGACCTGACGGCGACGATCTTCCACCTCCTCGGCGTCGACCCCGGCGGCGTGTTCCACGACCGGACGACCCGCCCGCACCCGATCACCAAGGGCGAGCCCGTCGCGTCGGCCCTGGGGTCGTCCGCGCCCGCGCGTCAGGCCCCAGGCGGCGACCCGGCGTTCGTACCGCCCTACGACCCGGCGCCGATCCTCGACCCGACGTTTGATGGGGGTCGGCCGCTGATCGCGGCTTCTCCGCCGACGCGCGAGAAGGGCTGGCGTGCGGACCCCACCGCGGGGCCGTTGCTGGTGCGGAAGGAGGGCGGCGGCGTGTTCGTCGGCTGCGCCGGCGACGTGGCCGCAGGCGCGCGGGCGGTGCTGGCGCAGGAGATCCGCAACGCCCGCGGCGGGCGCTACACGTTTACCGTTCGCGCGGCCGGCGGCGCGGCGACCGCGGAGGAATACGAGCGCGGCTTCCTGGCGCACACCACCTGTCGGTTGGTGCTGTTCCGCTTCCGCGACGTGAAGAAGGACGTGCGCGCGGTGGACGAGCTGGCGGCGGCCGAGTTCCGACCGGCGTTCGGGGCGGCGGGCGAGTTCCGCGTCGAGCGGTTCCTGGCGTCCACGGCCCCGGGCGCGAATTTCCCGGTCGGCAACGGCCTGGGCGTGGCCGTGGAGCTAACGGTGAACCGCGCCCTGACGGCGCGGGCCGGCGTTCGGGTGGTGACGGCGGAGGTGGCGTTCAGCCCGGCCCCGCGGTTCGACAACAACGATCTGTGACGGCGGCGGCGCGAAATCGGCCCGCCCCGCCGGCGTGGAAAGGCTACGGACCGACGGCCGCGCCGCGGTCGATTTCCCTTGACGTGCCGCCGCCGAGCCCGGACCTTCAATGCTGCCGCACACGCGCCACAGAGACCCTGCCATGACCCGCACCACAGCCGCCGTCGTGGTCGCGTTCGTCGCCGCCGCCGCGGCCGTCGCGCAGACCCGCCGGCCCACGCCGCCCGCCGGCGCCCCGGTCGTCAGTCGGCTCGCGGCTCACCTCGGTGACAAGGCACTCGTCGCCGAGTTGAAACTCTCCGACGAGCAGGTGAAGGCGCTCCGCGCCGGCGCGGCCAAGTCGGCCGGCGGCGAGTCCGCGACCGCGGCGAAGGCGAAGGAAGTGCTGTCGGCCGAGCAGTACGCTCGCGCCGTCCAACTGATGGCTCAGGACGCGCTCCGCACCGGCCGAGGTGCCGTCGTCACGCCCTCGGCCCTCGTCGCCGTCCCCGTCGCCACCCTCCGCCGCCACCCCGAACTCGTCGAGGCCGCTAACCTCACCCGCGAGCAGAAGCGCCGCGTCGCCGGCGGACAGGCGCAGCCGAGCCCCAACTTCGGCGGCCAACAGCCCGCGGAAATGAGCCACGGCGGCCTCCCCGGCGGCGCCCACATCCTGCTGACCCCGGAGCAGACGGCGGCCCTCACTCGATTCGTCGGCCCGCTCCGCACCGCGCCGTTTGGCGTCGCCCCCGGCCCGGCTGACGCCACCGTCACCGCCATGCGGCCGACGTTTGCCGGCAACGGCCCGCCGTGGCAACGGGTGATGACGGCGGTGAACAACCGCGGCGAACTGAAGCTGAGCGAGAAGCAGATCACCACCTTGAACGAACTGTCGAACCGCGCCCGCGGCGTCGTCCGCTTCAACGCCGACGGCTCGGCCCCGAACCCGCCGCCGCAGCCCCTCAGCCCGGCCGATACCGAGAAGGAACTCGCCAAGGCGCTGACCCCCGAGCAGATCACACGGCTCAAGCAGATCGAGCGATGGCAGCAACTCCCCCCCGGCGGCGACGCCACCGCCAAGTTCGACCTCCCCGGCGTCACCACCGAGGTGGGGCTCGACGCCAAGCAGAAGACAGATCTGAAGGCCGTGTCCGCCGCGCACCGCACCCGGGCCGCGGCGGCGCTCGCGTCCGCCAAGTCGGCGGCCGACTTGAAGGTGGAACTCGCCGCGGCCCGTGCCGACACCGTTGTGGCAGTGGACAGGCTGCTGACCGACGCGCAGCGCGAGAAGCTCGGCGATCTCTTCGGCGCCGACTACCGCGGCGGCCCGGCCCGCAACGACAACGACATCTTCCGCCGCATTCGCAGCGCCAGCTATGGCTTGTACCAGTTCGAGCTGATGATCGTGAACCGGTTCGGCGGCACCGCCGAGGACCTGCGGCTGAGCGAGGAGCAGAAGGCGGCGTTCACCGCGGCGGAGCGCGACTACTACCAGCAACAACGGAACGGTGGCATCGACTACGAAGCGCCCGAGGCCGAACTCGCCAAGACGATGGCCCAGCAGTCGAAGGCGATGCAGAAGATTTTCGACGACAACTTCAACCCGGACCAGAAGAAGCGGTTCCGCGAGCTGTGTATTCAAGCCCGGCAAGCGCTGAATGCCCAGCAGATCGGCACCGGCGGCATGTACCCCGCCACCGGCGTCCCGGGCGTGGCCGACGAGCTGAAGCTGACCGCCGACCAGCGGAAGCGCATCCGCGAGACCGGTGACGAGGACGCGGTGCTCACCGCGGAGCAGCAGTCGCAGCTGAAGCGAATGACCGGCGTGCCCATCGCCGGCGGGTTCAACTTCGGCGGCGGCGGGCGGAGTCGGCCGACGCCGCCGAGCGCCCGGCTGCTGCTGCTGCACGCCGGCGCGGCGCACGCCGACCTGGGGCTTAACGCCGAGCAGACGTTCCTGATCGCCGAGACGATTGAGGAGCACGCCGCCGAGTTGCGGCCGCCCACGACCGGCCGCACGGGCGAACTCGGCGGGTACATCGAGCCGCCGCCGCCGGAGGCCGTCGAGGACACGGTGAAGGCGTGCGAGAAGGCGGTCAGCACGGTATTGACCCCGGCCCAGCGCGACCGGCTGGGGCAACTCGTCCTCCAGGTCGCGGCGCACGGCAGCCTGACGACGACGTTCGCCAGGCCGGAGGTCGCCACGAAGCTGGCGCTCACCGCCGAGCAGAAGGCGACACTGGCCGAGATCGCGGCCGACTTCCGCGCCCGGGTGGCTCAAGTGAACGGGCTGCCGGGCACGGCCGGGTGGATGGAGTTGCGGCAGAAGGCGATCGCCGACGCCCGCACCGCCGCCCGGGCGCGGATGACCGCGGTGCTGACGGCGACGCAGGCGCAGGCGTGGCGGGCGCTGACCGGCCCAGAGTGCCCCGCCGTCGCCGCGGCTGCCAGTGGCGACGCCGCAGGCGACCCGTGAGCGTCAGTCGAGGGGCGTGAGGAACCAGTCGCGGGCGGTCACCGGGACTGTGCCCGGGGCGGGGTAGCGCTCGCCGGCGACGCGCTCCAGCGCCCACCCGCAGGCGTTGTTCACGGGGTTCAGGCCCGGCCGCTTGTCGGTGTAGAACCGCCGCAGCGTCGCCTCACCGGCCCGCATCCGGCCCAGCGCGACGGCCGCCATCTGCCGCACCCGCTCGTCCTCAAGGTCGCCAGGGTTCACCGCACTCAGCCGGCCCTCCAGCACGGTCACGACCGCGGGCGGCCCCTTCCCCTCGTGGATCAGCCCGAGAGCCCACGCGGCCGCCGCCCGCGCCTCGGCACCGGCCGGGTTCCCTGCCGGCGAGCCCTTCGTCGCCAGCTTGCGCAGCACCTCATCCGCGTGCTGGTACTTCGCACGGCCGAAGAACTGCGCCAGGTGCGACAGCTGCACGTCGGCCGCCGCGTTGGTCGGGTTCGGGCTGGAGAGACCGCGGTAGCGTTGCTCGAAGAAGCCGAGCGCCGGCGCGAGCGTGCCCGGCTCCGCGAGCCGGCGCAGCCCCCAGGCCGCGGTCGTGAGTACCTCTGGCCGGTCGTGCCGCAACAACTCCAGCATGCGGGGGGCCGCCGGGCGGTGCTCCAGGTCGGCGAGGAGCAGCGTCGCCTGTTCAAGGCCGCGCCAGTCGCTGCCGGCGAGGACGCGCTCGGCGTCGCCGATCACCGCGGCCTTCCAATCTTTGGCCTGGTCGTGGAGCGCCAGCCGGGCGCGGCGGCGGACGGCCGGGTGCGGGTCGCTCAGGCGGTCGGCCAGGAGGCGGACGTGCGGCGCGCTCGGCCGGCGGTGCAACACCTCGACGCCGAACCCGCGCACGGCCGAGTCGGGGCTGGCGAGTACGGCGTCGAGCAGTGGCAGGACGTGGCCGGGGTCGAGTTCGACGAGCCGGGCCAGCGCGACGGCGGCGACGGCCGGATCCGCGTCGCGGCCGAGCGCCTGAAGCCCCTTCACCGCGTCGGGGCCGTGCCGCCGCAGCAGCGCCGCGGCGACGAGCCGGTCGGGAACGGTACCAGCCGCAAGGGCCCGAGCGTCGGCCTCCGAGCCGGTCGTGCGAATCTCGGCGAGGGCGCGGGCGGCTTCGAGGCGGACGGCGGCGGGGGTGGTGCGGTCGAGTGCGAGGTCGCGCAGCCGGGTCGCCGCGGCGGGTTCGCGGACGACGCCGAGGGCGCGGACGGCGTGGACGAACCCGCGACTCGTCGGCGGCCGGGCGATGCGGTCGAGCCACGCGGCGCGAGCGGGCTTGTAGTCCCAGCCGGCGAGGGCGGGGTCGGCGAACTCGTGCAGGTCGGCGTCGGCCGTGGCAGCGCGGGCCAGGGCCGCAGCGCTCTCCTTCGCGTCGAGTACGACCAGCGCCCGCGCCGCGGCGAGCCGCACCGTGGGGTGGGCGTCGGGCCGGTCGAGTTCCCGGGACAGCGCCGGAACGGCGACGTGCATCCCGGCGATGCCGCGCTCGTGGGCGCGGGCGACGGCCTGCGCCGCCTGCGCCTTCAGGTCGGCTTCCGGTCGGCCGAGCGCCTCGACCCACAGGGCGGGTAGCCGGGAGGGGAGTTGGTGGACGACCCGCGGCAGCGGTAGCTCCGGGTCGCGGTACATGACCGAGTCGGCGTCGTCGGCGCGGGCCGACGTGGCGACGAGGGCGAGCAGCAGGGCGGCGCGGCGGGCGTGCATGGGGTACAGGGTACGCACCGCCCCGCCGCGCGCGGAGGCATCGCTCACACCCGCTGCGCGCCGGGCTTACCGGCCTCCACCACGAACGACGCCCCCGTCTGCACCGGGCCGCCCGGCTTCAACACGTCGGGCACGATCTGGTAGTCGGCCTTCCACTCCTTCGGCGTCACCGCGCAGCGGACGTACCCGCGCTGGCGGTTGTGGTACTTCACGAACGGGTTCTCGCGCAGCAGCACGTCCACGCCCTTCGGCTCGGCCACGCCGTTGCCGCCGCTCGTGATGCTGGTGCCGACGAACTCCGTCGCCACCACTGGCGTGTCGTGGCGGCGGTCGTCCACCCGGAGGTCGTTCACCCAGTTCGAGTGGATGTCGCCGGTCAGCACCACCGGGTTCGGCACGCGGCGGTCGGCGACCCAGCGCATCAGCCCGATCCGCTCGTGCGCCGCGCCCGGCCACTGGTCCATGGAGTACTTGCGGTCCGCGCCGGGAGCCAGATCGACGAGGCCCATCATCACCTGCTGGGCGAGCACGTTCCACGTGGCGTCCGAGCGGAGCAGCGCGGCCTTCAGCCAGTCGGCCTGGCGGGCGCCGAGGAGCGAGCCGTGCGGGTCGAGGGCGGCGTCGTTCAGGTCGGCGGCGCGGTCGCCGTTCGGCTGGTCGGTGCGGTACTGGCGGGTGTCGAGCACCTGGAACGCCGCCAGCCGGCCGAACCCGACGGTGCGGTACAGCGTGAGGTGCGGGCCGCGCGGCACGCACGTCCGCCGCAGCGGCATGTTCTCGTAGTACGCCTGGTACGCCGCCGCGCGCTGCTCCAGGAACTTCGCCGGGTCCACCGCCGTCTCGGCCTTCTCGTTCTTTTCCGAGATGTCGTTGGCGTAGTTGTTGTCGAACTCGTGGTCGTCCCACGTTAGCACCCACGGGAAGCGGCGGTGCGTCTCCTGGAGGTGCCGGTCGGTGCGGTACTGTGCGTGGCGGTTGCGGTAGTCGTCGAGCGTGAGGAGCTTCGTCTTCTCGGGGCCGGCGTGCTTGCGGACGCGCTTCTCGGCGCCGGGGTACTCGTAGATGTAGTCGCCGAGGTGAACCACCAGGTCGAGGTCGTCCTTGGCCATGTGCTGGTACGCGGTGAACAGCCCCTGCTCGAAGTGCTGGCACGAGGCGAACGCGAACCGCAGCCGCTCCGGGCTCGCGGTCGGGGCCGGTGCCGTGCGGGTGCGGCCGACGGGGCTCGTCGCGTCGCCGGCGCGGAAGCGGTAGAAGTACCACCGGTCCGGCCGCAGCCCCTCCACCTCGACGTGGACCGAGTGCCCGAGCTGCGGCGTGGCCACCGCGTCGCCGCCGGCGACGACCGACTTCATCGCCTCGTCGTCGGCCAACTCCCAGCGCACGACGACGTTTTCCGGCCGCATCCCGCCGGCGGGGGCCAGCGGCTCGGGCGCCAGCCGCGTCCACAGCACCACGCCCGTCGGCGCCGGGTCGCCGGACGCGACGCCGAGGCCGAACGGGTTGCCGCTGAAGCCGGGCCGCTGGATCACGCGGCCGACCGCGCGGGCGCCGACGACCGGCAGCGCGGACAGGGCGGCGCCGTAGGCGAGGAACAGGCGGCGCGACACGCCGGCCTCGGAGCGGACGGCGGCGCGGAGGTCGGCGGGGCGGAGCACGGAGGAACCCTCGTGGGGAGCGGCGACAGGGAATGTGGTACGGGTCCGGCCGTCGGCGCGGCGCGAAGATCGGGTCAAGGTTCCGTGAGCGGATACGATGACCCCCCACCCACGGGACCACGCATGTTCCGACTCTTCGCCGGTCTTCTCGCCGTCACCCTGTCCGCCGCCCCGGCCGCGGCCGCGCCGCAGACCGAGAACGTCCTCTGGGTCATGCTCGACGGCCTCCGCTGGCAGGAGGTCTTCACCGGCGCCGACGAGGCGCTGCTGAACAAGGACCGCGGTGGCGTCAAGGACGTGGCCGACTGCAAGGCCCGCTTCTGGCGTGACACGCCGGAAGCGCGGCGCGAGGTGCTGCTGCCGTTCCTCTGGGGCACGGTGGCGAAGGGCGGCCGCGTCTACGGTAACAAGCTCGTCGGCAGCCCCGGCCGCGTCACGAACCTGTTTAACGTCTCGTACCCCGGGTACAACGAAGTCCTGTGCGGCTTCCCCAACCCGCTCATCACCGGCAACACGAAGCTGTACAACCCGAACGCCACCGTCCTGGAGTGGCTCCACGGCAAGCCCGGCTTCAAGGACCGGATTGCGGCCGTCACCTCCTGGGACGTGTTCCCCTACATCATCAACGACAAGCGGAGCGGCATCGCGGTCAACTCGGGGTTCACGCCGCTGACCGGCCTCCCCGACGCGCCCGACCTGCGGCTCCTCAACAAGCTGATGACCGAGACCGGCCCCGACGGCGAGGAGACGCGCCTCGACTCGCTCACGCACCGCGCGGCGCTGATGGTGCTCGCCGCCAAGAAGCCGCGGGTGCTGTTCGTCAGCTACGACGAGACCGACGCCCACGGCCACGGCGGGCGGTACGACCGGCTCCTCGCGGCGGCGCAGAAGAACGACCGCTTCGTCCGCGAACTGTGGGACGCGGCTCAGGCCATGCCCGAGTACCGCGGCAAGACCACGCTGGTGATTACGACCGACCACGGCCGCGGCGACGCGCCGGTGGGATGGAAGAACCACGGGGCGAAGGAGGCTGGCGCCGAGTTCTGGTGGGCGGCGGTCCTCGGCCCCGACACGCCGGCGGGCGGCGAAATCCGCGACACGCCGACGACGCAAACCCAGGTGGCGGCGACGGTCGCGGCGGCACTGGGGTTCGATTACCGCAAGGACGTGCCGCGGGCGGGGGCAGTGCTGCCGGGTGCGGTGCGGCCGTAGCCGACGGTCAAAGCTCGGGCCGAACCCATTGTGTGTACGGCTCCCCCCCCGGGGGGTCGAGGCACGAATTGAGTCCGTGCCACAAATGAATGTTGGACCGACGCCCGGCGGCGCACCCCGCAGGCTCGCCGTGCCGATAGGATAACCGCGTCACCGGTCCACACGCCGCAGGAGGCGGGCGATGATCGCCGTCACGGGGGCCGCCGGATTCATCGGCTCCAACCTCGCGCTCCGCCTCGCCGCCGCGGGGCACGACCTGATCCTGGTCGATCACCCGCTCACCGCCGCGAAGGCCGCCAACCTCGCGGAGCTCACGCGCTTCCGCGTCCTCGACCACGAACAATTCCTCACCCTCCTGGAACACGACCGCCCGCAACTCGCCGGCGTGTTCCACCTCGGCGCGTGCAGCCGCACCACCGAGACGGACTGGGCCTACCTGAGCCGCAACAACGTCCGCTACACCCGCACCGTTTGGGAGTGGTGTACCGCGAACGCCTGCCCGCTCGTGTACGCCTCCAGCGCCGCCACCTACGGCGACGGCACCCGCGGGTTCGACGACCGGACCCCCGCCGCGGAACTGCTGCCGCTCAACCTGTACGGCAAGAGCAAGAACGACTTCGACGCCTGGGTGCAGGACGAGCTCCGCGCCGGGAAGCCGACGCCGCCGGGGTGGGCGGGGATGAAGTTCTTCAACGTGTACGGCCCGCGCGAGGACCACAAGGGCGGCATGGCCAGCGTCGTGTGGCACGCCTACCGCCAGGTGAAGGACACCGGCGAGGTGCGGCTGTTCCGCTCCACGGTGCCCGGCGTCGCCGACGGCGAGCAGCGGCGCGACTTCGTGTTCGTCGGCGACTGCGTCGACCACATGCTGTGGCTGTGGGCTCACCCCGAAGCCTCGGGTATCTACAACAGCGGGACCGGCGAGGCGCGGACGTTCCTGGACCTGACGCGGGCGGTGTTCGCGGCGGTGGGCCGCGAGCCGGCGATCCGGTTCATCGACATGCCGGCGGCGCTGGCGGCGCAGTACCAGAGCTACACCCGGGCCGACGTGTCGAAGCTCCGCGCCGCCGGGTTTGACCGCCCGCCGACGGCGCTGGAGGCCGGCGTGCGAGAGACGGTCGAGTGGTTGCGGCGGCCGGCGTGATCTCCACCGAATCGGACCCATGAAGCTCCACTACCACACCAGCTACCCCGCCATCGACGACCTGCGCGAGGGGGCCCGCCGGCGCATCCCGCGGTTCGCGTTCGAGTACCTCGACGGCGGGTGCAACGAGGACGTGAACCTCCGCAAGAACACCGACGACCTGCGGCAGGTGGAACTGAAGCCGCTCTACCTCACCCACTACCAGCCGTCGAGCCTCAAGACCGAGCTGTTCGGCCACGAGTACGACGCGCCGTTCGGCGTCGCCCCGGTCGGCCTCCAGGGGCTCATGTGGCCCGGCGCCCCGGAAATCCTCGCCGCCGCCGCCGCCGAGCACAACGTCCCGTTCGTCCTCAGCACCGTCAGCACGGCGAGCATCGAGACGATCGGCGAGATCACCGGCGGCCGGTTCTGGTTCCAGCTGTACCACCCGGCCGACAACGCCATCCGCGACGACCTGTTCGACCGCCTCGACGCCGCCGGGTGCAAGACGCTGGTGCTGCTGTGCGACGTGCCGACGTTCGGCTTCCGCCCGCGCGACATCCGCAACGGGCTGGCGATGCCGCCGCGCATGACCGTCCGCAACGTCCTCCAGATTTTCGGCCGGCCGACGTGGGCGGTGCGGACCCTGCTGCACGGCTCGCCGCAGTTCGCCACGATGGTGAAGTACATGCCGAAGGGGCTGAACATGAAGCAGCTCGGCGCGTACATGAACGCGACGTTCTCGGGCCGGCTGAACGAGGCGAAGATCGCCCCCATCCGCGACCGCTGGAAGGGGAACCTCGTCCTCAAGGGCGTGGCGACCGAGGAGGACACCGAGACGGCCGTGCGGCTCGGGCTCGACGGCGTGATCGTGTCGAACCACGGCGGCCGGCAGGTGGACGCGGGCGAGTCGTCGATCCGGTCGATGCTGCCGATCGCCGAGAAGTTCAAGGGGAAGCTGCGGGTGATGCTCGACAGCGGCGTGCGCTCGGGGCCGGACGTGGCGCGGGCGATCGCGTGCGGGGCGGAGTTCGCGTTCCTGGGGCGGACGTTCATGTACTCGGTGGCGGCGCTGGGCCGCGAGGGCGGCCAGCACGCGATGGCGATGCTGAAGCTGCAGCTGACACAGGTGCTGGAGCAGCTGTGCTGCCACCGCGTCGCCGACCTGCCGAAGCACCTGCTGCGAAAGCCGGCGTAGCCTAGGCCACGCACATCACCGCCGACGACGTGCGTGGGTTTTCAGGCCGAAGGCCTGGCAGCCCTCAGCCCAGGGCAAGGGAGCGACCGCCGCCCTGGGTCGGCGTGGCGGATGCACCCCGCAGGCTGAAGGCCTGCGAGCCGGCTCGCAGGCCTTCAGCCTGCAACGTCATTCTCACACCCCGTACCCAGGGCGTCGCGACTTCGTCGCTTGCCCTGGGCTGAGGCTGCCAGGCCTTCGGCCTGAAAACCAGGCTACCGACGGTTCGACCTCACTGACCCCCCGAGCATCACCCGTGCCCGTGCAGCCGCTCGACCTGTCCCGGCTGAAGGTGCTGCCGCTCGCCGAGCGGCACAGCCTCACCCGCGCCGCCGACATCCTCCTCGACCCCGACAGCCCGCCCAAACCCTGCTCCGAGCAGAACACCGCACTGATCGCCGACTGCGCCGCCAACATCCGCGCCGCCCGCGAGCGCGGCGCCAGCGTCATGCTCGTCTACGGCGCCCACCTGCTGCGCAACGGCGCCGCGCGAATTCTGGAACGGATGATGGCGAACGGGTGGCTGACGCACCTGGCCACCAACGGCGCCGGCACGATCCACGACTGGGAGTACGCCTGGTTCGGCGCCAGCACCGAGAGCGTCGAGATGGGCGTCGCCGGCGGCCACTTCGGCACCTGGCACGAGACGGCGACGAACATCCACCTCGCGGTCATGGCCGGCGCCCTCGACGGCCTCGGCTACGGCCGCGCCCTCGGCCGCTTCATCCACGACGACGGCGCGACGCTCCCCGACCCCGCCGAGCTGGCCCGCCTCATCAGCGCCGACCCGCTCCACCCGCTGACCTCGGCGCGGGCCGACCTGCTGCGCGCGATACACGAGCAGCGCTGGCCCGCCGGCCGCGTGCGCGTCGAGCACCGCTGGAAGCACGCCTCCATCCTCGGGGAGGCGTACCGCCACGACGTGCCGGTGACGGTCCACCCCGGCATCGGCTACGACATCGTGTCGAACCACCCGGTGTTCAGCGGGGCGGCGCTCGGCCGCGGCGGCGAGTGGGACTTCAAGCTGTTCGGCGGCTCGGTGGACGCACTCGACGGCGGCGTGGTGCTGTCGGTGGGCTCGGCGATCATGGGGCCGCAGGTGTTCGAGAAGAGCCTCAGCTGCGTGAACAACCTTCGGCTCCAGGCCGGCCGCGGCGTCGTGAGCGGGCACGCGATTTACGTGGTGGACTTGCAGGACGGCGGCGGCTGGGACTGGACGCAGGGCGAACCGCCGAAGACGAACCCGGCGTATTATCTGCGATTCTGCAAGAGCTACTCGCGGATGGGCGGGGCGATGCACTACGCCCAGTGCGACAACGCCGCGTTCGTCCACCACCTGTACCGCACGCTGGCCGGGTGATGCGGCCGGCGTCAGTCCTTCGCCCGCACGCAGACCAGCCAGCGGCGGCCCTTCAGGAACAGCGCCCCGTCGGCGACCGCCGGCGACGCCTGCCCGGCGTCGCCGAGGTCGTTCACGGCCAGCACCTCGGGCGTCGGCCCCGCCTTCAGCACGTAGCTCTTGCCGGCGCTGGCGCAGTACACCCGCCCGGCCGCGTCGGCGACCGGGCTGCACGCCGTCTGCACGCCCGGCAGCCGCTCCGTGAACACGACTTCGCCCGTGGCCGCGCGGACGCACCGCAGCACCTCCGGGCTGTGCAACCGGTACAGGAACTCGCCCACCGCGACGGGCGACGAGTAGCCCTCGGGCACCTGCGCGAGCTTCCACTTCACGTGCGTCCTGGTCACGTCGCCGCTCCCGGTCGGATCGACGGCCAGACCCGGCCCGCCGCGGCCGCTGTCGGCGTAGACGAGGCCGCCGGCGAGCACCGGCGTCACGGTGTCGCCGCGGGCGTCGCACGTCCACAGCACCTTCCCCGTGGCCGGGTCCACGCCCTGCACCGCGTTCGACGCCGACACAAGGAGTTGCTGCTTGCCGCCGACCGTCGCCACGACCGGCGTGCTGTGCGCGAAGCCGAGCTTCGGCCGCTTCTCCTCCCAGCGCGGCTCGCCGGTCTTGCGGTCGAGCGCCAGCAGCCGCGACTCGCCGCCGAGCTGGTCGAGCTGGAGGATCAGCGTTTCGCCGAACAACACGGGGCTGGCGGCGAGGGCCACGTCGAACTTGTGGGGCGTGAGCTCGCGGCGCCACACGGGCCGGCCGGCGTGGTCGAGCGCGGCGACGACGGCGGACCCGAACACGGCGTACACGCGGTCGGCGTCGGTGGCCGGGGTGGGGGCGGTGTAGCCGCCGCGGAGGTCGGAGAAGAGCCACGGGCCGGCGGGAACCTTCTCGTCCCACAGGAGCTTGCCGTCGGCGGCGGCGTAGGCGGCGACGTGGTGCTCGGGGACGACCTTGGGGTCGGCCTTGCCGCCGGGCCAGTAGCTGGCGGTGATGAACACCTTGCCGCCGACCACCACCGGGCTCGACTGGTTCTGGTCCTGCCCGGCCTTCGCCGCGACGCCGGGGAGTTCCACCTTCCAGGCGACGTTCGCGCTGTCTTTGCCGCCCCAGGTGAGGGGGAGGGCACGCCCGGCGGTGTGGCCCATGCCGGTGGGGCCGCGCCAGCCGGGCCAGTCGGCCGCGGCCGCGGCCGCGGTGCAGGCGCCGGCGAGGAGGACGACGCGCCGAAACGTCATGGCGGGGCTCCGGGAGAGCCGCCAGTATCGGGGCGGCCGCGCGGCGCCGCAAGCGGCGAATCCCTTCCCTCCGGCCGGACGTGGGTTAGAATGGATTCACCCGCCTGAAGGACACCCCACCCCGATGCCGCTGGACTGGTCCCCGCTGACTGCCTTCCTGGCCCGTTCCGAACGTCCGCTCCTCATGACGCACGTGCGGCCGGACGCCGACGGACTCGGGGCGCAACTCGCCCTCCGCGACGCGCTGCTGCGGGTCGGCAAGCGGCCGCGCGTGGCCATCGCCAGCAAGCTGCCGCCGCGGTACGCCTTCCTCGACCCGAAGCGCGAGGTGGTCGAAGACTTCCGCGGGGCCGGCGAGAACTTCGCCGACTGCGACGCCGTGGTGGTGCTGGACACCGGCACGTACAACCAGCTCGGCGACTTCGGCGACTACCTGAAGAAGCGCGACGTGCCCCGCGCCGTGGTGGACCACCACCGCACGCAGGACGACCTGGGTGGCCTCCGCTTCGTGGACGTCACCGCCGAGTCGACCGGCCGGCTGGCCTACGAGATCACCCGCGCCCTCGGCCTGGTGCCGACCGCCGAAGCCGCGAACCACCTGTTCATGGCCGTGGCCACCGACACGGGCTGGTTCCGCCACCCGAACGCGACCGCCGAGACGTTCGCGCTGGCCGCCGAGCTCGTGTCCCTCGGGGCGAACCCGACGGGGCTGTACGAGCAGCTGTACGAGGCCGCCCCGCTGCCGCGGCTGAAGCTGACCGGCGTCGCCATCGACCGGCTGAAGACGCGCCCCGGCGGGCGGGTGGCGTGGACCGAGATCGTGATGGCCGACTACCCCGCGACCGGGGCCGTGCCCGGCGACACCGAAGACCTGATCAACTACCCGCGGAGCGTGGAGAACGTCGAGGTGGCGCTGCTGTTCATCGAGCAGCCGGGCGGCGGCACGAAGGTCAGCTTCCGGGCGCGGGCGCTGGACGTGTCGAAGCTGGCCGAGCGGTTCGGCGGCGGCGGCCACAAGCTCGCCAGCGGCGCCCGGGTCGAGAAGCCGCTGCCGCAGGTGCGCGACGAGGTCCTCGCGGCCGTGGACGAAGCACTGGCCGCGGGCTGAGAACACGACGGAGCCTGCCGGTTCGGCCGGGCCACGCGGCCCGGCTCTTGTCCCCGAGCGTCACTCCGCACAGGAGTTCCCGATGGCCAACCCCACCCACCACATCCCGAGCCGCCCGGCCGCGCCGGACGAGCCGGCCCCCCGGTTCACGCTGCGGCACCTGCCGTTCGCGGCCAAGCTCGTCCTCTCGACGTTCCTCCTGGCCGTCGGCGTCGGCTACACGTCGGCGATGGTGCAGCTGCACATGCAGCACGGCGACCGCGACGGCAAGCCGCTGCCGACGATGGAGAACGTCGTCGCCGTGTTCGCCGGCAAGGTGTGGAAGCAGCCCGGCGAAGTCGTCGACACGCCGAGCAAGCTCGAAACGGTGGTGATGGGCAACCCCACCGGCAGCATCAGCGGGTCGAACATGGCCCCGGCGTTCTTCGCCCACGACGAGTCCGACTACACCAAGCAGGCGAAGCAGCCGGGCCGCAAGGAGAAGCTCGACCAGGAGCGCGACGGCGAACGGAAGGCGCTCGTGGCGTGGGCCAAGGCCGCCCCCGAGGTGCGGGCGCAGGCCTACAAGGACGACCGGTTCAAGCTCCCCAAGGAGCTCGAAAAGCTGGTCGTGACTGTGGCCTACACCGACAAGGCGAACCCCGGCACGGTGCTCGTCCAGTCGATCCTCCGCGACCGGTGCGTCCACTGCCACGCGCCGGGCAAGGAGAAGGGCGACATCCCACTGACGACCTACGAGGAACTGGCCGCTCTCATGCCGGCGGCGGCGGCCATCCCGGAGGGCGGCGGGTACGTCGATTCCGGCCGGCAGATCGGCCTCGAAAAGCTGACGCAGAGCACGCACGCCCACCTGCTCAGCTTCGCCGTGCTGTTCACCTGCACCGGCCTCATCTTCGCCTTCACCGGCCTGCCCGGCATCGTCCGCGGCACCGTCGGCCCGATCGTGCTGATCGCGCAGGTGGCCGACATCGCCTGCTGGTGGCTGGCGCGGCTGCCCGAGCCGTACGGGCCCGGGTTCGCCAAGGCCATCATGGGGACCGGCGCCGTGGTCGGCGTCGGGCTGATGCTGCACATCGTGTGCGGGCTCTTCGGCATGTACGGGCCGAAGGGGAAGACGCTGCTGGTGCTGCTGTTCGCCGGCGCGGCCGGCGGCGGGGCCGCGGCGTGGACCGGCGTCATCGACCCGTTCCTGAAGGCCGAGAAGGCGAAGGTCGAGCAGAAGGCCGCCGCCGAGAAGGAGGCCCGCGACAAGGACAAGGACAAGGACAAGCAAAAGGTGACGCCGAAGGAGGAGGGGAAGGGCGTGCCCGAGAAGAACGGCGGCCCGTCGGGGCTCGAGCGCGTGCTGACCGGGCCGTGGAAGGACGCCAAGTGGGTGGCCGACGGAAAGGTGCCGGACGGCGGCATGGTGCGGGCGTTCTTCGACAAGGAGTCCGAATTCAAGGACGCGCTGAAGTCCGACCCCGAACTGCTGGCGAAGCTGACCCCGCAGCGCGAGGGCGAGCGCGACAGCTTCCTGGCCTGGGTGAAGGCCGCCCCGGAGGTCCGCAAGAAGGGCTACGACGACGACGCCTTCCCGCTCCCGGAGGCGCTCGTGGGGAAGGCGACGCCCGAGTTCCTGGACAAGGACGGCAAGCGGCTCAAGGTGAAGTTGCTGGTCGAGACGCGCTGCCTCAGCTGCCACGCGGACGGCGCCGACGTGCCGCTCGACACGTTCGAGGGGCTGTCTCGGTACTTCGCCCCACGGGCCAAAGACTGACTCCGGGAATGACCAATTCCCGATGACCCACCAATGACCAAGGAAGAAGCCGCCGGCTTTCCTTGGTCGTTGGTGGGTCATCGGGAATTGGTCATTTCGGCTGCTAGTCGCGCCGCCACATGCGGTCGTCGTGCCGCTCGCGGTTGCGGCGGAAGATGCCGGGCGTCACCGTCGGCGGCCGCTCCAGCGGCTCGGCCTGGCGGGCGAAGATGTTGAAGCTCCACACCGAGTCGAGCTTGTCGTACATCCGGTCGATCAGGTTCTTCTCCTGCCCCGGCAGCGGCGGGAACGCCGAGATCGGCGCGATCACCTGCTTCGGGCTCAGGCCGGTGCCGCGGAACACGTCGTTGGGCCGGCTCGGGTCGTAGGGGCGGGTGATGGGCGTGCCGGCCGGGGGCAGCGGCGTGCCCACCGGCGAGCCAACCGGCGAGCCCACCGGCTGCGGCGCCGACCCGGCCAGGTTGACGCCCGTGCTGACGACCTGGCCCGGCATCGACGACCCGCCGCCGGGGCGCGAGGTCGTCGTGGTGCCGGTTGCGGTGCCGGTCTGGGCTGAAGCCGTCCCGGCCGCGACGCCGAGCGCCGCGGCCGCCAGCAGGCGACGCATCCGATTCCCCCCGAACGCAGCGTTGGATCGCGGCCGTATGCCGCGGCGCGGCCGGGGTGTCAAGACGTGTTTCGACGCTACACCGCGACGGCGCGGCCCGTCTTCACCGACTCGATCTCGCGGTGGCACAGCACCAGCGCGTCGCGCGCCAGCTGGCCGCTGAGCAGGTCGGGCTCCGCCCCCGCCTTCACGCCGTCGGCCGCGGCCTGCAACTCGTCGGTGAACGCCGCCAGCGGGTCGCCGCCGCCGGCCAGGGCGGGCTGCGTCGCCTTGCCGTCGGCGGTGAGGAGCGTCAGCGGTTGGCCGCCGGCGTCGTAGAGCAGGCTCGCCTTCTCCAGGTAGATCTCGAACCCGTGCGTGAACGGTCGGCCGCTCATGCACACGGCGCCGCTCGAACACGTCACCGCCGGGCCGCCGGGGCCGTACAGGTACGACGTGGTCAGGTACGTCACCGCGCCGTTCGCCACCGTGCCCACGGCGAACACCTCCCTCGGCACGCCGCAGACGAGGCCGATGAAGTGCGTGTCGTGGATGTGCAGGTCCACGGCCGGGCCGCCGGTCTTGGCGGCGTCGGCGATGTCGGCGGACCAGTCGGGCACGGCGATGACGCGCTTGAAGTGCGCCCCGAGGAGCTTGCCGTACTGCCCGCCGCGCACGGCCTCGGCCGCGTACTTGAACTCGGGGAAGAACGGCAGCACGTGCGCCACCATCAGCAGCTTGCCGGCCTTCTTCGCGGCGGCGACCATCGCGTCGGCGTCGGCGGGGGAGAGGGCGATGGCCTTCTCGACGAGCACGTGCTTGCCGGCGGCGAGCGCCTGGAGCGCCAGCGGGGTGTGCTGGTCGGTGACAGTGCAGACGTCAATGAGGTCGATGTCGGGGTCGGCGAGCATGTCGGCGAAGGCGGAGTACGTCTTCACGCCGGTCAAATCCACGCGGCCGGGCTCGGGGCCGAAGTTGCCGCGGGTGTGCGTCCAGTCGCCGGCGAGCTTGGCGGGGTCGCGGCTGCAAACCGCGGCAACCGTCGCGCCGGTGAGCCGCTGGGCCGCGAGGTAGTGGATGCGGCCCATGAAGCCGATGCCGACAATCCCGATGCGCACCATTACCGTGCCTCCGGTCGTGAATTCAACTCCGGCGTCAGCGCGCCCCGATGCAGAACAGGTGCTTCTCGCCGCGGACGAACACCTCACGGTCGCTGAACGCCGGCGACGCGAACACCTTCTCGCCGAGCGGGTTCCGCGCCAGCACCTCGTACTCGGCCGACGCCCGCACCACCGTCGTCACCCCGTCGTCGGCGGTGAAGTACACCCGTCCGTCGGCGGCCACCGCGGAAGCGTGGTGGCCGACGCCGCCGAGCCGCTCCTTCCACCGCTGCGTACCCGTCTTCACGTCCCAGCAGCTGGCGACGCCGCGGTCGTCCACGAGAAAGAGATTCCCGCCGTGGGCCACGGGGCTCGGCACGTAGCCGCCCTCGTTCGGCTTCGACCACAGCACGTGGCTCCTGGTGACGTTGCCGCTGCCGGCGGGGTCGATGGCCATGACCCAGTGTTTGGGGAAGCCGGCCGTCAGCAGCAGTACGCCGTCGTGCAACACCATGCTGGAGACGAACTGCTCCGTCGGGCCGTCCACGAGCCACAGCTGCTTGCCGGTGTCGGGGTCGTAGCCGGCGACGCACTTGCTGCCGGTCAGCACCAGTTGCTTGCGGCCGGCCGCGTCCACGACCGTCGGCGGGCAGTACGACCGCAGCTTGTTCGGCCGGTCGGCGCGCCAGCGCTCGGCGCCGGTGGCGCGGTCGAGCGCCACGATGTACGCCGCCTGGCCCTTCGGCGCGTCCTGGTCGCCGTTCACGATCACCAGGTCCCTGTACAGCACCGGCGGGCTGCTGAAGCCGTGCTGCGAGTGGAACTCGCCGGGCGTCTTCTCCCACAGCAGCGTGCCGGCGGTGTCGTAACAGAAGACGCGGAGTTTCGGGCGGTCGAGGAAGGTGACGTACACGCGCTCGCCGTCGGCGGCGGGGGTGGAACTCGCCCAGCTGTTCTCGCCGTGCTTCCGCTCCAGCTCGGCCGTCACGGCGACGCGTTGCCACAGTTCCTTCCCGGTAGCGCGGTCGAGGCAGTGGAGGACTCGCTTCCGCTCCCCCTCGAAGCAGGACGTGATGAAGACTTTCCCCTTGCTGACGACCGGCGACGAGTGCCCCGAGCCGTTGATCGGGAACTTCCACTTGATGTTCTGCGTGGCGGTCCAGGCGAGGGGGTAGCCGGAGTCGGCGACGGTGCCGTCGCCGCGGGGGCCGCGCCAGGCGGGCCAGTCTTCGGCCGCGGCGACGCCGGCGAGGAGCAACAGCGGGGCGAGGGCGAGGCGGGACATGCGGGCTCCAAAACGGGCGAAGCCCGGGGACGCCGTCCCCGGGCTTCGCGGCGAGCGGTACGGCTACTGTTACCGGCTCACGACGCGGTAGTCCACCGTGTCGCGGTCGCCGACGGTCACCTGCTTGTGAAAGGTGGCCCGGCCGTCGCTGCCGCCGAGGTAGACGTACCAGTTGCCGGCCGGCAGCCGCAGGTCGAACTCGCCGAAGCCGTTGGCCGTGGCGTACTCACGCTTGGTCTGGTCGGCGGCGTTCACGAACACCAGCCGGGCGGCGCCGCGCGGGGTCGTCTGGTCGCGCTCCACGACTTCCCCGCGGACCGTCACCTCGCGGCTGAGCGAGGTCGTGCGGTCGGGGCGGAGCCGCGGCGTGGTCGGGCTCACCACCGGGCCGGCCTTCGGGAACGACGTGTTGGGGCCGGTCGGCAGCTGCTGGGCCGGCAGGTTCTCGCCGGCGCCCGGGACCACGGCCGGCGGGCTCCGCAGCTCGTTCACCGACGGCCCTTGCGGCGGGGCGATGCCGGCGCCCGGCGGGCAGGCGTCGCACGCCGGCGCCGGCGGGTAGTAGTACGACACCACCGGCTGCTGCACCGTCACCGGCCGCAGCGTGGTGACCGGCACCATCGCGCACCGCTCGACGTAGCTCGTCACCGCGTTGCACTTCGACCGCATCCGGTACGAGGTCGTCGGCGTGCACACCTTCTGCGGGCAGCCGGTGCAGGGGTCGTAGTAGGTCGTGTACTTGTACTCCGTCACCGGCTCGTAGTAGTAGCTGGTCACGTTCTTCGTCACCGGCTCGTAGTAGCTGCGGCGGACGTACTCCGTCACCGGCTGGTAGTAGCAGCGCTGCACGTAGCTGACGCGCACCTCCGGCTGCGGGCACGGGGCCGGGCACGCGGCGGGGGCTGGGGCGGGGGCGTAGTACGCCGCGCGGGGGCGGTTGCAGTCGTTGCAGCACACCTGGAAGACGTTGTTCCAGGCGGCCTGCGCCGGGGTCGCGGACCCCAGCAGACCGGCCGCGGCGACGGCGAGGGCGGGTAGGTGAAGTCTCATGGTGGTCTCCGTGCGGGGTCGGTCACCGTCTACGGGTTAAGCCTAATCCGTGCCAATGGGGCGCCAACCGGATTCGGGCGGCGCCACAACCCGGAAAACCGGTCCTGGCGCGTTACAGCCGGCAAGGTCGGCGCATCCCGCTTCAATTCGCCAGATTGCGCGAGTTTGGGGGCTTTGGGCGCGGCCGGCGCTTGCTTTGTAAAAAGGAAAGCCCGGCAAGCTGTGCGGCCGCCGGGGCTGGGGTGGCGGGGGCGGCCGTACGGGCGGTAAAATCGCTACCCCGGAGGTGCCCGCGATGCTGGAGGTGGCCGACGCCCTCGCCGAAGTCCTCGCCCGCGCCCGGCCGCTCCCGCCGGTGAAGTTCGAGCGCCGGCCGGGGCACGTCGGCGGCATCATCGCCGCGGACGTAACCGCCGACCGCGACTCACCGCCGTTCGACAAATCGCTGCGCGACGGGTACGCCGTCCGCTCGGCCGATCGGTTCGACACTGAACTTCGCGTTGTGGAGGAGGTCCCGGCCGGCGCCGTGCCGCAGAAGGAGATCGGCCCCGGTGAATGCGCCCGCATCTACACCGGCGCCCCGATCCCGGCCGGCGCCGACTCCGTGGTGATGCAAGAGGATACGACCGCGGCCGGCGACCGTGTACGGATCAACGCGGCACCGCGGCCGGGGGCGTGGGTTTACCGTCGAGGATCCGAAATGCGGGCGGGCGAGGTCGTCGTACCCGCGGGGAGTGCGCTGACGGCCGCGGTCGCCGGTGTACTGGCGAGCGTCGGGTGCGTCGAGGCGTTGCTGTATCAGGCTCCGGTTGCCGCCGTGGTCGCGACCGGCGACGAACTCGTTGCCCCGGCCGAGACTCCCGGCCCGGGGCAGATTCGCAACTCGAACGGCTCGCTGCTCGCGGGTCTGGTGTCGGCGAGCGGCGTCGCGTTCGACTTCGGCATCGCCCGCGACATCCGCGAGTCGCTGTCCGTGACCATCGGCAAGGCGTTCCACCACGCCCACGTCGTCCTCGTCGCCGGCGGCGTGTCGGCGGGGAAGTTCGACCTCGTGCCCGGCGTGCTCGCCGAATTAGGCGTCACGGCGCACTTCCACAAGGTGCGGATGAAGCCGGGGAAGCCGCTCCTGTTCGGCACCCGCGGCGACACCCTCGTCTTCGGCCTGCCGGGCAACCCCGTCAGCGCGCTGGTGTGCTTCGAGCTGTTCGTGCGGCCGGCGCTGCGGAAGATGGCCGGCCACGCCGACCCCGGCCCGCGCACGGTACACCTGCCGCTCGCCGCGGCGGTAGCAGAGTCGAACGACCGGCCGACCTACCGGCCGGCGAAGCTCGAACCCGCGGCCGTCGGCTGGGCAGTGCGGCCGCTGGACGGCGGCAGCGCGCCCGACCTGCGCGGCATGGCGCCAGCGGACGCGCTGCTGGTGCTACCGGCGGGCGATGCGCGGTACGACGCGGGGACGCCGGTGCCGGTCGTCTTGATCGGAAAACCGGATTAACCACAGAGTCACAGAGAGCACAGAAAGAAGACAGGAAGCCGAGACGAGAGAAGATTTTGGTTTTCAACTTCATTCCGTCTCGGTCTTCGGTCTTTTCTCAGTGCTCTCTGTGACTCTGTGGTTAATCCGGCTTCCGCTGTAGCCAATCGCCAGGAGAGTGCCCGCGTGAAGCCGCCCCGTGTGTTCCTCCCCGCGGTCGCGTCCGGCCTGCTGCTGTGGGCCGCGTTCTTCCCGCTGAACCTCGGCCCCGTCGCGTTCGTCGCCCTCGCCCCGTGGCTCACGCTCGTCCGCGCCCCCGTGTCGCGGCGGCGGCGGTACTTCGCCGCGTACCTCGGTGGCGTCGCGTTTTTCCTGCCGGCGCTGCAGTGGCTCCGCGTCGCGCACCCGGCCATGTACGTGTCGTGGCTCGGCCTCGCGCTCGTCATGTGCCCGCTGTACTGGGTCGTCGGCCTGGCGCTGCTGCGGCGGCTGGACCGATTCCCGCTCGCGGTCACGGTGCCGGTGGTGTGGGTCGCGCTGGAGTACGTGCGGGCGCACGCCCCAACGGGGTTCGACTTCCTGCCGGCCGCGGTCCACGTGAAGGCCGGGTTCGGCTGGTACTGCCTCGGCTACTCGCAGCACGACTTCCTGCCGCTGGTCCAGCTCGCCGACCTCGGCGGCGTGTACGCGGTGTCCGCGGTCGTCGCCGCGGTGAACGGCGTCGCCGCGGAGTGGTGGATGAGCCGCGGGCGCCGCAAACCCGTGTGGGCGACGGGCGGCACCGCGCTCGTGTTCGCGGCCGCGGTCGGCTACGGCGTCGTGCGGCTAAACCATCCCGCGTTCGCCGACGGCCCGGTGGTCGCGGCCGTCCAGGGGACCGTGCCGCAGTTCCAGAAGAACACCGACGGGCGCTCGCTCGGCCAGGTTTACGCCGCGCTCCACCTCCGCGCCGCGCTGGCGAACCCGAAGCCCGACCTGATCTTGTGGCCGGAGACGTGCTTTCCCGGCGAGTGGCTCGCCGCGACCGGCCCGCCGCCGGCCGACTTCGCGGCGCAGATCGCCGCCTGCCGGGCGTACTTCGCGCGGGAGCAGTGGCGGGTGCCGGTGCTACTCGGCCTCAGCTGCACCGAGTACGACGCCGGCGAACTGTGGAAGTACAACTCGGCGCTGCTGCTGACCGCGACGGGGCAGGAGGCGGGGCGGTACGACAAGATTCACCTCGTGCCGTTCGGCGAGTACGTGCCGTTCCGCGGCACGTTCCCGTGGCTGCAAGCGTTCACGCCGTACGAGGGCGACTACTCGTGCCGGCCGGGGCAGCGGTGGACGCGGTTCGTGGCGGTGTCCGGAGGCCGGGACTTCACCTTCGCCTGCCTCATTTGCTACGAGGACTCGGACCCGTCGCTGGCCCGCCGCTACGTCGAACGGGAGGGCACTCGGCCGGGCGTGGACTTCCTCGTGAACCTGTCCAACGACGGCTGGTTCGACGGCACCGAGGAACACGAGCAGCACCTGGCGGTGTGCCGGTTCCGCGCGGTGGAGTGCCGCCGCAGCGTGGTCCGCGCCGTGAACATGGGCATCAGCGCGGTGATCGACCCGGACGGCCGCGTCGTGGCGGCGCTGCCGAAACAGGTGGAAGGCGTGGTGAGCGAGGCGGTGCCGATCGACGGGCGCGAGTCGGTGTACGTGCGGCTCGGCGACTGGCTCCCGGGGGCGTGCTGGGCGGCGGTTCTGGTGGGCGTGGTGGGCGCCCGTCTGAGCCGGCCCCGTCAGGGGTCGGAGCACGCGAAGCACTCCGACCCCTGACGGGGCCGGCTCAGCTGCCCTTCCCCCGTTCCCCCGGCCCCGCTATACCCGCGCCTCCCCCGGAGGCGCGGCCATGACCCGACTCAAGCTCGCACTCGTCCTCGGCGCCGCCACCGCGGCCGGCCTCGCCGTCGCGCAACCCGACGCCGCCCCACGCTTCAAGTGGCAGCCCGGCCAGACGTTCACCTACAAGGTGGCCCAGCAGACGGCGGTGCAAGAAACCACCCTCGACGACAAGGCCGACAAGACGGTCACGTCCGACACCCGCACCAGCCTGGCGCTCACCCGCCGGTGGGTCGTGAAGGACGTGAGCCCTGCCGGCGTCGCCACGCTGGAGATGAGTATCACCGCGCTGAAGAGGGACATCCGCCAGCCGGACGGCATGACCACCACGCTCGACTCGGCCAACGCCGACGACGCCAAGGGGATGGCCGAGTACCTGAACCGGCCGGTGGTGACGGTCGCGGTGGACGCGCAGGGCCGGCTCGTGGAGGTGAAGGAGGCGAAGGGCGGCAATGCGGCGCGGCTGCACGCCGAGCTGCCGTTCCGCGTGGTGATGCCGGACGCGGCCCCGGCCGCCGGGCAGACGTGGAGCCGGGCGTTCAGCCTGAAGCTCGACCCGCCGCTCGGCGCCGGCGAGACGCACGAGTTCACGCAGACGTACACGTCGAAGGGCGTGCAGGACGGGCTGCTGGTGGTGGGCGTGGGCACGGCGCTGAAGGCGGCGCCGAAGACGGCCGGCGAGCAGGTGCCGCTGGTGCCGATGCTGTGGGCCGGCGACGTGTACTTCGACCCGGCCGTGGGCCGGTACCACGCCTCCCGGCTGAGCGCGAAGGCGGAGCTGCCGAACCACCTCGGCGAGGGGACGCGGTACGCGTACCAGAGCACGTACAGCGAGGACTTGCTGACGAAGTGAGCGCGGGGCGGCGAGCGGCCCCGCGCCGGCCCCGTCAGAGGCCGGCGCGGGCGGTCGAACTCACTTCCCCTTGTGCGCCGTGTGGCACGCCTTGCACGAGCCCTGGATCGCGCCGGCCGACGTCTTCACGCCGTCGGCGTCCTTCTTCTCGGCGGCCGCGAGCAGGGCCGACGTGTTCTTGTGGTACGCCCCGCCGAGCTTCTCCCACGAGTCCGCCCCCCCCTTGTTCGGCGTCGCCTTGTGGAGCAGGGCGGCGTTCGAGTCGAGGCTCTTGGCGGCGGCCACGGCCGCGTCCCACTTCCCGTCCTTGGCGGCGAAGATCACCTGCTTCAGGAGCGGGTCGGCGCCGCCGTGCCCGGCCTTCATGATGTCCTTGATCGTGAGCCCCTTCTCCTGGGCGACCGAGTGCGTGGTGCCGGCCACCACGAACAGGCCGGCCGCGACCGCGGCCGTGAACGCCACCCGAACGAACGTGTTTGCCATCGCGCGATCCCTCTCAAGGTAAGCAGCGGAACGAAACCGACACCACCGGCCGACGCCCGGCCGTGGCTCTCGACCCCCCGGCGGTGCCGGCGGTCGATGGAAGAACACCCCCCGCGCCCGGCGGGGGGATGACCCGGGCGGGAATCGAACCCGCGGCCGGCTGGACTCTCGGAACGGCAGACGAACGAACCGTTGCCGGTCACCGGCGAAGGAACCCATCCGAAGAGTCTCCGCCGCGTGCGGCCGCCGTGACGACAATCGTTGTAGCGCCGACCTCTCGCCGGTTGAGACGCGGGCCGGGAGTCGGGTATTCATCCGACGGGCGCGCGACATCCGGAACGGGGCCGGGTCAGGATCGGGGGGGCGGGTCGGCCGGGGCTTGCGGTCGCGGCACGGCGACGGGTCGGGTGACGGGGTCGGCCGGCGCGGAAACCGGGTCGCCGGCTGACTCGACCGGGAGCGCCGGCGGCACCGCCGGTTCTGCCGCGGCCGGCGACGGCTTGTCGCACCGGCAGCGGCCGGGGTCGAGCGTGGCGGCTGCGGGTTCTGGGGCGGGCGGGGGTGTGGCGTCGGCCTTGCAGTGCGGACAGCCGCCGCCCGGGGCGGCGGGTGGTGGGGCGGGGGCCGGGGTCGACGTCGGGGTTGTGCAGCAGCAACCGCCGGCATGCTGGCGGACTACCGAGCAAGAGCAGCTCCCGGCGCGGCACCCGCCGCGGGCCGGGGCGACCGCCGCGTACACGGGCACGCCCACCGCCGCGGTCAGTTGACCGACCAGCGCGAGGAGCACGGCGGTCCGGGAAAATCCGCGGGCGAGCGGCATTCGCACTTCCGGTCGAGTGAACAGAGGCCAATCCTAAGCCGCCCCGCGGGCGCAGTCAAGGACGCGCCGCCCTTCCTGCCCCGGCGCCGACCTCGTATTCTCACCGGTGAACCGGCCCCGCCCGCGCCCCGACCTTCCGGCGGCCCGTGCGGGGGAAACGATCCCCGGCCCCGCCCCGACCTTCCGGCGGCCCGGCGGCCCCGCCCGCACCTCCCCGGAAGCGCAATGACCGCCTGGCACCGCAACGAGTACATCCTCAAGGGCGTGTTCCTCGGCCTGTGGGCCTTCGCCGCCCTCCAGGTCGCCGTCGACCCGTCCGCCGTCCGCGTCGACCTGTGGTGGGTTCTCGGCTGGATGACCGCCGGCCTCGTCCTCGGCCTGATCGGCGGCACGGCGCTCCAGCTGAAGCGCGGCGTCCGCCCGTGGCAGAACTGGACCGCGTTCCCGCTGCTGGTGCTGCTCGAAAGTCCGACGTTCGTGTACGGCGGCGTCGTGTTCGGCCTCGCCGCCGGGGTGCTGAGCGGCCGCGAGTTCGCCGAGCCGTGGGCCGCGCCGATTGCCCACCTGTTCGGCCTCACGTTCGACGACATCCGGCACGTCCGCTCCGACGACAACTCGAAGCCCGGCGACTGGCTCGGGTACTGCGCCGTGGGCGGGGCGCTGCTCGGGTTCGGGCTGTACCGGCTGCGGCAGATCGCCGACCCGTGGTGGCGTCTCGGCGTCGGGCTGGCGCTCGGGGCCGCGTTCGTGTACCTCGGCGGCGAGTACGCGAACAAGCTCCCCGGCCTGGACGCCGCCGCGCGATTCAACCTCGGCGTGTACATCCTCATCGGGCTGCCGTTCTTCTACCTCCTCACCTTCTGCGCCGAGGCGGAAGAGAGCGAGGTCGAGATCATGGCGCTGTGCGCCGCGATGGGCACGGCCCTCCACCTGATGAACATCGGCGGCGCGGCGGTGAACTTCGCCGCGGTGCCGCTGCTGCTGCCGGTGACGATCTACTTCGTGTACGCCACCCGGGTGCTGCCGGGGCTGCGCGTCTTCAAGCACGTCCTGCGCGGGTACAGCTACCAGAACCTGGGCCGGCTCCGCGAGGCGCTGTACTTCTTCCGCCGCGCCGCCGAGCTGGACCCGAAGAGCACGTTCGCCGCCGCCGGGATGCGCGGCCTGCACGAGAACCTGACGCTCGCCAAGCTCGACCGCGAGCCCGAGCTCATCGAGATTCTCGACTTCGGCCTCTGCCTCGACCGCGCCGAGCGCTTCCTGCTGGCCGGCCGCACGCCCACCCCCGCCGAGCGCGAGGAGGCCGACCGCTTCCTCGACCTGGTGGCGCGGAAGAAGCCGGCGTACCAGGCGCGCGTCGATTACCTCCGCGCCGTGAGCCTGACGCACGCGAAGGACTATCCCGCCGCCGCGGCCACGCTGGCGACGCTGCTCGACCCCGAGACGCCCGGCTACCACGCCGGCGTGCGGCGGTCGGTGCTGTTCCCGGCGTGGGAGCTGGCGCTGAAGCACGGCCCGGCGGCGCTACAACAGCGCCTCGGCTGGGCGGAACTGGACAAGCCCGGCCGGCGGATCGAGGCCATCGCCGCGGCCGAGCGCGCCGGCGCCGACGGGCAGGAACTCAAGACGCTGCTGTACAGCCAGCTCACCGAGGCCGAGTTCGTCGCGGCGTCGGCCGGCGGGCCGCCGGCGGAGTTCAACTACGAGTACGTCGAGCAGCTGGGGCTGGCACTGGTCGACGACGCCGACCCGGAGCGCCGCGAGCGCGGCGCGGCGTACCTGCGCATCGCCGGCCGCGGGCTGCCGGAGCGCGGCCCGAGCATCTTCCGCAAGCTCGCCGACGCCGCACCCGACGCCGAGGCGGCGCGGGGCTACCTCGACCAGGTGAAGCGGACGGGCCTCGACCTGTTCAAGGCGAAGCGGCTGGCGGCGCAGCAGCGCGAGATTTACCTCGCGGCGCTGCAGCAGCTCGCCGACCTGGACGACGCCCGCGGCGACCCCGAAGCCGCGATCGGCAGCCTCGGCCTGTACCTCGAAGCCGGCGGCCGCAACGAGCTGGAGGTGTTCCGCCGCCGCGCCGAGCTGTACGCCAAGGCGGGCGACTCCATGAACGCCCTCGTGCAGGTCGAAACCGGCCTGACGTACAGCAGCTCGGACGCGGACCTGCTGAAGAAGAAGGACAGCTACTACTTCTCGGTGACGGAGGAGCAGCTGCGGGCGAAGCGGGAGCGCGTGGCCGGCTTCTTCGACGTGGCGTACTGCGTCAAGAAGGCGTCCGGCATCCTTAACGGCAAGTCGGACGACCCCGAGCTGCTGGAGTGGGCGTCGCACCTGGCGGCACTGGCGACGGTGATGCAGCCGGCGGCGAACGGCGTGCGGCTGATCCGCGCCCGCTGCCTGCTGCGGCAGGGGAACCGCGACGCGGGCCTGGCGCTCCTGGAAGACATTCGCGAGAGCCCGAAGGGGAGCCGCGACGACGAGGACGCGTGGTACGCGGCGACCAAAATTCTCGGCGAGCTGTACCTCGACGAACTGCAGCGGCCGGATTTGGCCATCGCGGCATTCAAGGACTACAAGGGCTACCTGAAGGCCGGCGCCGACACGCACTACCAGCTCGGCCGCGCCTACGAGGCGGCGGAGGACACCGCCAACGCGATCCGCGAGTACGACGCCGTGACGGCGTTCGAGGGGCACCCACGCTTCTGGGACGCCAAGGACGCGCTGCGCCGGCTCGGCCGGCCGTAATGACCAAGGACCAATGACCCACCAATGACCAAGGAAGACAGCCGGTCCTGTCCTTGGTCATTGGTGGGTCATTGGTCCT
The DNA here is from genome assembly GCA_046350095.1 of Gemmataceae bacterium. Classification (GTDB taxonomy): domain Bacteria; phylum Planctomycetota; class Planctomycetia; order Gemmatales; family Gemmataceae; genus Urbifossiella. The sequence goes on along the minus strand of JAXMBA010000002.1, from coordinate 454,045 downwards.
TGGTCATTACGCCGCGCGGAACCCTACCGACTGGCGAAGCCCGACCGACCCGTCCGGTCGGCCCGACCGGGTAGTCGGGGGAAAGTTTGCGGGCTCTTTCCCGACTCCCGCGAAAAGCGTCGGGTATAATGACAGTGGGTTTGAAGCTTTTCCCGCCGCCGGCGAACCCTGCGGCTCGCCAGGCCGTCTGAATCTGTTGTACGGGTCGCGCCGGCGGAACCGGCACGCCCACACTCGCACCACCACCCGTCGGCCCGGCCGGAGTGCCGCGTGACCGACCGTTCGCAGCGAACTCGCCATTACCGGCCGGGGCCACGCCGGCCGGGGAACGGACGCGATATGACCCGGATGTTCCACCACGAGCCGACCGCCGCACCCGACGACCCCGACACCCGGGCCGACGACCTCCTCGACGACGACGACCCCGAACTGGTCGACGAGGAGGACGACGACGCCGACGAGGTCGAGACCGCCGAGGCGCCGGCCGCCGAGGGCGAGGCTCCGGCCGAGGAGGAGTACGCCGGCGGCCCCGACGACGCGCTCGGCCTCTACCTCCGCCAGATGGGCGCCATCCCGCTCCTGAACAAGGAGCGCGAGACGGCGCTGGCGCAGAAGCTCGAACACCACCGCGACCGGTTCCGCGCCGCGGCACTCTTGTGCGGCCGCGTGCTGGTCCGGGTCGCCGACAAGTTCGAGCAGATCGCCGGCGGCGGCGTCCCCATCGACCCGCACGTGGACGTGTACTCGTCGCCGGACCTGGCGCTGTCGCGGCCGCAGATCCTCAACCGCCTCGAGAAGAACCTCGCCACCCTCCGCACGCTCCTCGCCCAGGAGGCGGAGGAGTTCGCCGCCGGCGTCCGCGACGAGTTCCCGGGCGACCGCGCCGTGTGGAAGAACGCCCGGCTGCTGCGGGCTCTGAAGTGCCGGAAATTGGCCACCGAGCTCTCGCCGCGCACGGAACTGCTGGAGCGGTGGACCGACGAGCTCACCGACATGGCGGACGAGCTGAAGCACCTCATCCGCGCCCAGAAGCTGAGCGTCGGCAACGAGCGGATCAAGGCCGAGAAGGTGCTCCGCGACGCCATCCTGCGGGCCGGGCTGATGCCGGACGAACTCGACGCGCTGGTGCGGGTGCTCCGGAAGCGGCGGCTGGCCTACCAGCGCGTGCGGCGGGAACTCGCGGAGGCGAACCTCCGGCTCGTGGTGAGCATCGCCAAGAACTACCGCAACCGCGGGCTGCCGTTCGCCGACCTCATCCAGGAGGGGAACCGCGGCCTGATGCGGGCGGTGGACAAGTACGAGTGGCGGCTGAAGTTCAAGTTCGGCACCTACGCCACGTGGTGGATCCGGCAGGGGATCACGCGGGCGCTGCACGACCACGCCCGCACGGTACGGGTCCCGTGCCACCAGATCAGCATGATGGCGAAGATCGAGCGGAAGCGGAACGAGATGTCGGCCGCGACCGGCCGCGACCCCACGAACGAGGAACTGGCGATCGCCCTCGGCGTGAAGACCGAGGAGACGCGCAGCCTGCGGGTGGTCGGCCGTCACCCGGTGAGTCTGCACGAGCCGGTCGGCGGCGAGGGCGAGCGGGCACTGGAGGACTTCCTCAGCGACCACCAGACGCCGACGCCCGGCGAGCACGTGGACCAGCGGCTGCTGCGCGACCGCATCGGCGAGGTGCTGCGGAGCCTGGCCCCGCGGGAGCGCGAGGTGATCGAGCTGCGGTTCGGCCTGAAGGACGGCACGCCCAAGACGCTGGACGAGGTGGCCCGCCTGTACGGCATCACGCGGGAGCGGATCCGCCAGATCGAGGCCCGGGGGCTGCTGAAGCTGCGGCAGCCGGTGCGGAGCGCGCGGCTGGAGGAGTTCGCGGACCACCCGGCGGGGTGAGCTGAACCAGTTGTTGACAGGATGGACAGGAAAAGACCGGATGGAAGACAGAATTCGAATTCTGTCTTCCATCCGGTCTTTTCCTGTCCATCCTATCAAAGAAACCGCCTTCTCAATCCTCCAGCAGCTTCTTGAACTCGACCTGGTAGCACGTCGTGTTGCCGTTGCCAAGGTACAGTTGGACCCCGTCCGGGCTGAACGCGAGCGCCTGCACCGGCGAGTCGAACTCGCGGGACACCAGGAGCCGGCCGCTTAGCACGTCCCACACGCGCACCGTCATGTCGTCGCCGCCGCTGACGAGGTAGCTGCCGGTCGGGTCGAACGCGACCGCGTGGATCGTCTCCTGGTGGCCGGCCAGCTCGAACACCGTCTCCTGCGTGTCCACGTCCCACACGTACACCGTGTCCGTCACGCCGGCCGCGGCCAGGTACTTCCCCGCCGGGTCGAACGCCACCGCCCGGACGCCCACGTCCAGCGTGAAGGCCCGCTCCTTCGTGGTCAGGTCCCACAGGCACACGGCGCCGTCGCGCTCGCCGGTCGAGAGGTAGTCGATGCCGCCGCACGCCAGGCGGTTGCCGTCCGGGTGGAAGGCCAGACCTTCGAGCGTGCAGCCGTCGGCCGCTTCGATCAGGATCAGCTCCGCGTCGCCGGTACCTTCGGCCTGCCACACCCACACGAGTCCGTCGGCCGGGCTCGTGTGGGCCAGCCGCTTCGAGTCCGGGGAGAACACAACCGCCCCGACCGGCGGCTTGGTGGCGTCGAGGGTACGGGCCACGGCGCCGGTCGCGGCGTCGCACAGGCGCGTCCGGTGGTCGATGCCGCCGACCGCGAGCCACTTGCCGTCCGGGCTGGCGGCGACGCTGGCCGCGCCGCACACACCGGTGGGTGCGACCTCGGCGCCCGTGGCCGCGTCCCACACCCGCACGCTCGGACCGGCGGTGCTGGCGAGCTTCGGCGTCGGGCCCGGCACGACCGCGACGGCGTGCCGGCCGGTCGGGTTCGGCCCCGCCACAAGATTACCGGACTGCGTATCCCACACGTGAACCACGCGGTCGAGGCCGGCGCTGGCCAGCCGCGTGCCGTCGGGGCTGAACGCCAGCGTCCGCACGTCGTCGGCGTGGCCGCGGAGGACGTGGGCGACCGTACCCGCGGCGGCGTCCGACCACAGGTAGATGTCGAAGTCGGAGTCGGCGCACGCCAGCAGCTTGCCGTCCGGGCTCCACGCCAGTTGTGTGACCTGATCGGCGTGGCTGTTCAGCAGCATGACGGGGTCGGGAGAGCCGACCTTCCACACGCGGGCGGACGTGTCCCAGCCGGCGGACACGAGCAGCCCCCCGTCGGGCCTCCAGGCCAGCGCCGGGATGCGGTCGGTGTGGCTCCGCAGGTCGCCGACGAGCTTGTGCGAGAAGTTGTCCCACACCCGGACCAGGCGGTCCTCCCCGGCCGTGGCCAGGTGGTCGCCCGTCGGCGAGAAGGCGACGGCGCTGACCGGCTTGGGGTGGGCCAGGAACTTGCCCAGCGGCTTCTGACTGGCCACGTCCCACAGGCGGACCGTGCCGTCGTCGTGGCCGCTGGCGACGGTGCGGCCGTCGGCGCTGAAGGCGACCGCCGTGACCCACGAGTCCTGGGCGAAGCGGCGGACGAGCTGCCCGGCGGCGGCGTCCCAGAGGATGAGGTCGTCGTTGCCGCTGGCCAGCAGCGCGGCGTCGGGCGAGAACGCCCACAGGGTTTCGAGGTCGCTCAGGAAGTGGCGGGCGAGCTGCCGGCCGTCGGCGGCCCAGTGGCGGAGGACGCCCGCCTCGTCGACCGACCGCACGGACCCGTCGGCGGCGAACGCCACGGCCGCCACGTCGCCGTCGGCGTGGAAGCGGGGTTCGCCGTAGACGCGGCCGACGAGCGGGGAGGGCCGGGCGGCGTCGTCCGTCGGGGCGGTTGGGGAGGGGGTGGACATCTCGCAAACCTTTCGGGCCGGCGCGGATGCGGGGCGGAGGGCGTACCGCAGTCTAGAACAGATTTTCGCGCGGCGCGAGAAATTCTGGGGGGTGGGCAGGGAAATTCTGCCTAACAGGAATTCCGGGCACAGCTGAAAAGATGGGCGCGATCGTTACCGGCGGCGGTAGGACTTGAGAGGTTGTAGTTTGGGGGTTGGGCAGGTTGCGTCAACCGGTCGATCCCACCCGTCCAATTCCAACCTCTGACCAACAAATGCCCGAATTCGACTACATCGCCTGGCTCCGCTCCCGGACGCCGGCCGACCCGCGGGTGCCGGTCGGGCCGGGCGACGACTGCGCCGTGCTGGCGCCGTCCGGGCGGCCGCTGCTCGTCACCACCGACCTGCTCACCGACGGCACCGACTTCATCCTGTCGGAGGTCGGAGCTCGCGCCGCGGGGCGGAAGGCGATGGCGGTGAACCTGTCCGACGTTGCGGCGATGGCCGGGGTGCCGACCGCGGCCGTCGTGGCAGTGGCGCTTCCGCGGGGTGCGCGGGCCGTCGGCGAGGAACTTTACGACGGAATCCGCGACGTGGCGGACGAATTCGGCGTCGCCGTGGTCGGCGGCGACACCAACAGCTGGGGCGGGGCGCTGGTCGTAGCGGTCACGCTGCTCGGGGAGGCGACGGCGCGCGGGCCGGTTCTCCGTTCCGGGGCGAAGCCCGGCGACTGGGTGTTCGTGACCGGCCCCGTCGGCGGGAGCCTCCGCGGCCGGCACCTGACACCAACGCCGCGCGTCCGCGAGGCGCTACGGCTGCACAACGCGGTGGACCTGCACGCGATGATCGACGTCAGCGACGGGCTGGCTGCCGACCTGAATCACATCTTGGAGGAGAGCCGTTGCGGGGCGGTGATCGACGCCGCGGCGGTGCCGATTCACCCCGACGCGGTCGAACTGGCGACGGCGACGGGGAAGCCGCCGCTGGCGCACGCGCTGGGCGACGGTGAGGACTTCGAGCTCGTATTTACCGTGAGCGCGGCCGACGGCGAGCGGTTGCTCCGCGAGCCCCCGGTGGCGGGGCTGTCGCGGATCGGGGAGTGCGTGGAGGCGGGGTTGTGGCTGGACGAGGGCGGTGGCCGGCGGCCGCTGGCGCCGACGGGGTGGGTGCACGAAGTCTGACGGGGGGCCGGCCACACATCCTAGCCGAAGAACGCCTCCGCCTCCGCGAACGACTCCGGCGTACCGATGTCGATGAACCGCCCGCCCGGCACGCCGACCACGCCCGGCGCCGCCACCCACGCCGGCAGCACCTCGCGCTCGAGCGACACGGACCGGCCCGCGGGGATGTCCGCTAGCCGCTCGCGCGGAATGAGGTAGACGCCGGCGTTGATCCACCCTTCTCCCGCCGCGCCGCCCTTCTCGACGAACGCCGTCACGCGGTGTGTCGCGTTGAGGGTCACGGCGCCGTAGCGGGACACGTCGGGCACGCGGGCCAGCGCCATCCCGACGAGCCCGCCCGGAACGGCAGCGACAAACGCCGGCAGGTCGAGGGAGCAGAACGAATCGCCGTTCAGCAGCAGCACGTGTCGCCCGTCGAGCAGTTCGACCGCGTGGCGGACCGCGCCGCCGGTACCGAGTGGCTCCGGCTCTTCGGAGTAACGCAGCGTCATACCGCGGTGCGCGTCGCCGAACGCGGCGCGCACCTGGTCGGCGCCGTAGCCGGTGAGCAGCACCGTCTCGCGGACGCCGGCCGCGGCGAGGGGATCGAGGAGGTGCGCCAGGTACGGCCGACCCGCGACGGGGGCGAGCACCTTCGGCCGGTCGGCCACGACGGGGCGGAGCCGGGTGCCGAGGCCGCCGGCGAGAACCGCTGCTGTGACGGCGTCGAGAGAGTTCAACATGAACAACAATTTTAGACAGGATAACAGGATGAACAGGATGCCGAACCAAGACAAAAGCCCTGGTTCGGCATCCTGTTCATCCTGTTATCCTGTCTAAAAACGGCGCCTCACGGGCGCTGGAAGCTCGCGGCGGTCGCGGGCTCACGCCCCTGCAGCGCGGCGAGCCGCGTCTGCGCCTGCTCGGCCTGGCGCGTGCCCGGCACCAGCCGCGTCACCCGTTCCAGGCACGCCGTCGCTTCACGGGCGTTGCCGCGGCGCTGCCAGCTCTCGGCCAGCGTCAGGTACATCGCGGCCGTCTTCTCGTTCATCTGCTCGCACGCCGCCGCCAGCCGCTCCGGGTTGTCCCGCACGTCTGCCGCCAGCGCCACCGCCTCCCGCGCCTCCGGCCGGTCGGCGAAGGCCACGGTCAGCTGCTCGCACCGCTGCAGCGCGTCGTGGTAGCGGCCGGCGCGGAAGTCGTCGCGGGCCGTCGCCAGCAGGTCGCGGCTCAGGCGCGAGCGCTGGTTCTCGCGCGTCTCGGGGCGGTCGGCTAGCCCCGCCAACATTCCGGCGGCGTCGGCCGCGGCCTGCGTGCCCGAGAACGTCCGCATCAGGCCGGCCAGTTCGTCCATCGCCTCGGGGGTGGCGCCGCGCGTCTCCAGGTCGCGGGCCTTCGCGAGCCGGCTCGCGGCCTGCTGCTCGATGCCGGCGAGCACCTCGCGGGCCTTCACGCCGACCGGCCGCTCGCCGGCGTCCTTCACCACGGCGCGGAGCAGCGACACGGCCCGCGGGTAGTCGCCGGCGCCCGCGGCCTTGCCCGCCTCGTGGAAGTCGCGGGCCATCCAGTCGGCCGTCGCCGACAGCGTCACGGCCCGGCGCATGTGCTCGGCGTAGCGGTCGGGTTCGAGGTAGCCCTCGATGAAGGCGTGGATTTTGCCGTCGGCGCCGGCCAGCACCGTCGTCGGGTACACGTTCACCCGCAGCGCCTTGGACAAGTTCGCGTCGAGGCTGGCGTTCACCTTCAGCGGGACGAAGCCGGTCGCCGTCAGCTGCGTCACGGCGGGGTTCTTGAAGGTGGTGGCGTCCAGCTTGCGGCAGTAGAAGCAGTCGTCGGTGCCGACGACGATGAGCAGGGGGAGGCCGCGGTCGGCGGCCTCCTTGCGGGCGGTGTTGTAGTCGGACCGCCAGGCGACGCCGGCGGCGGGCTGCGCGAGCCCGGCCCGCGGAGTAAGGGTGACGAGCAGCAGGGCGGCCGCGGCCGCGACGGGACGGAGGCGCATGGTCGATCCCCGAAGTCAGACGTGGTGCGTTACGACCGCGGGTGCGCCTTCCGGTAGCTGTCCTGGAGCCGCTGGGTCGTCACGTGCGTGTACACCTGCGTGGTGTTCAGGCTCTTGTGACCCAGCAACTCCTGCACCCCCCGGATGTCCGCCCCCGCGTCGAGCAGATGCGTGGCGAAGCTGTGCCGGAGGGTGTGCGGGCTGGTGCGGGGGTCGAGCCCGGCCAGCCGCAGGTACCCGGTGAGCAGCCGCCCGACGCTCCGCGCCGTCAGCCGCCCCCCGTCCTTGTTCAGGAAGACCGCCGGGGAGTCCGCCCCGGCCCGTTGCAACAACGCCGCCCGCTCCGGGAGCCAGGCCCGAATCGCCGCCACCGCGGCCGGCCCGAGCAGGGCGAGCCGCTCCTTCTTGCCCTTGCCGCGGACGACGACCACGCCATCATTCAGGTCGGCGTCGGCGAGGTCGAGGCCAACCAGCTCGCTGACGCGAAGCCCGGCCGAGTACAGCGTCTCAAGAAGGGCGCGATCGCGGGAACCGGCCCACGCGCTCGCGTCGGGCGCCGCGAGCAACTTCTGCACGTCCGCCACGGTCAGGAAGTGCGGCAGCTTCTTTTCGAGCCGCGGGCCGCGCAGCGCCAGCGCGGGGTTCTGCTGGAGCACCCCCTGCCGGCACAGGTACTTGCCGAACGACCGCACCGCCGCGAGCCGGCGGGCGATGGTGGACTTGGCGTAGTTCTGCTCGTGCAGCCACGCCACGAACGCGCGGAGCAGCCGCGTGTTCCAGTCGGCCACGGCGACGGAGCCCTGCTTGAGGCGCTCGCGGGCGAAGCCGAGCGCCTGGGTCAGGTCCTCGCGGTAGGACTTGACCGTCTTGTCGGAGGCGTTCCGCTCCAGGCCGAGGTGGGTGAGGAACTCGGCGAGCGCGACTTCAAGAGTCAAATGATCCGCCCCGGGCGAGGGTGTCGCGTCCGTGCGGCGTGTGGGGGTCGTCTACAGCTCGGCGGCGGCCGTGGGGTTCCGCACCCGCTCGGTGAGGACCGCGGCGTCGAACCAGCTGATGGCGACGGCCGGGTCGGCGGCCTGGTGGCGAATGTCGTCCACGAGGGCGTCGCGGCTCTCGTCGTCGTAGACGAACAGGTATTTCTCGTCGCCCTTGAACAGGGCCAGGACGTTGAGCTCGCGTGGCACCCGCGTCCCCCGGCGGCGGTCGCGGGCCGGAACGCACCACGACACCCTCCGGGTATCGGCCGTGCGAGCGTGCCGCTGGAGCGAAACCCGCGGCGCGAAGCGGGGCGGGATGGGGAAGGGCCGGCGCGACCGGCACGACCGGCACGAGCGTGGTGTGCGCCCGCGGCGGCGGCGCGACAATACTCCCCGCGCCCGCGGGCGCCGCTACAACACTCGCATGGCCACCCCGCACCCGCTCCCGCACACGCGCGTCCCCGCGCTCCGATTCCCCACCGCCGCCGACGGGTCGAGGTACGTCGCCCGCGAGATTGACAAGCTCGTCCGCGCCCGCAACGCGGCCGGCAAGCCCACGGTCCTGGGCCTCGCCACCGGGTCCACGCCCGTCGGCCTGTACCGCGAACTCATCCGCCTCCACAAGGAGGAGGGGCTGGACCTGTCGCGCGTCGTCACGTTCAACCTCGACGAATACCTGCCGATGCCGAAGGAGGACGCGCACTCGTACTTCCGCTGGATGCACGAGACGTTCTTCAACCACGTCAACATCCCCTGGGGGAACATCCACATCCCCGACGGCACCCTCGCGGCAGAGGACGTGGACCGCTTCTGCGCCGACTACGAGAGGCGGATCCGCGCCGCCGGCGGCATCGACGTTCAAATCCTCGGCATCGGCCGCACCGGGCACATCGGCTTCAACGAGCCCGGCAGCCCGCGCAACAGCCGCACCCGCATGGTGACGCTCGACGGCATCACCCGCCGCGACGCCGCCCCCGGCTTCTTCGGCGAGGAGAACGTGCCGGCGCAAGCCATCACGATGGGCGTCGCCAGCATCCTCGACGCCCGCCGGCTGTTCCTCATGGCCTACGGCGAGCACAAGGCCGGCGTCGTGTTCAAGGCGCTCGAGCAGCCGCCGACCGAGGCCGTGTCCGCGAGCTTCCTGCAGGAGCACCCGGACGCCACGTTCGTGCTCGACGAGGCCGCCGCGGCCGAACTCACTGCCATCAAGCGCTCGTGGGAAGTCGGCCCGGCCGAGTGGACGCCGGAACTGGTCCGCCGCGCCGTCGTTCACCTGTCGCTGTCCGTCGGCAAGGGCTTGCAGATGCTCGGCGACGACGACTTCCGCGACCACCACCTGTTCGAGCTGCTGCGGGAGCAGGGGCCGGCGACGCGGATCGGCGAGGCCGTGTTCCACGACCGCATGACGACGATCACGCCGTTCCCCGCCGGCCCCGCGAAGGGGAACCCGAAAACCATCCTGGTGTTCTCGCCGCACCCGGACGACGACGTGATCTCGATGGGCGGCACGATCATCCGGCTGGTGCAGCAGGGGCACACCGTCCACGTCGCGTACATGACCAGCGGCAACATCGCCGTGTTCGACCACGACGCGCGGCGGTTCATCGACTTCGTCGAGGAGTTCTTGGCGGCGTTCGGGTCGGTCGGCGAGCACTCCACGGCCGGCACGGTGAAGCAGCGCGTCGAGACGTTCCTGGCGACGAAGAAGGCCGGCCAGCCGGACGCGCCGGAACTGCTGAAGGTGAAGGGGCTGATCCGCGCGACGGAGGCCCGCGCCGCGGCGCTGGCGTGCGGCATCCCGCCGGAGCAGCTGGAGTTCATGAACCTCCGCTTCTACCAGACCGGGCGCGTGACCAAAGACCCGGTCCACGCCGACGACGTGGGCGACCTGGAGAAGCTCATGCTGCGGCTCCAGCCGGCGCAGGTGTACGTGGCGGGCGAGATGTCGGACCCGCACGGGACGCACCGGCTGTGCGCCGAGGCGATCTTCGCGGCGGTGCGGCAGGCCCGGCCGAAGGGGCTGGCGAGCGAGGTGTGGTTGTACCGCGGGGCGTGGGAGGAGTGGGAGCCGCACGAGATCGAGATGGCGGTGCCGCTGAGCCCGGACGTGCTGGAGCAGAAGAAGCAGGCGATCTTCCGCCACCAGAGCCAGAAGGACCGGGCGATGTTCCCCGGCGGCACCGACCGCCGCGAGTTCTGGCAGCGCGCCGAGGACCGCAACATCGCCACCGCGAAGACCTACGACGCGCTCGGCCTCCCCGAGTACTACGCGATGGAAGCCTTCGTGCGGTGGAAAGAGTAAGTGCTCTCGCCGCGCGGCGTTGCGGCGCTTGTGCCGCAACGCCGCGAGCGGCGGGGCTACTCGTTCACCGTCACGTCCGGGTCGTTCCTCCCCGCCCGCAGCCGCGCCCACTCCGCCGCCGTCGGCTTCGCCGGCGTGCCGTACTTTCCCCGCAACTCCAGCAGCCGCGCCCGCCGCTCCGCCGGCGACGCCAGCGCGTCGAACGGGTCCGGCAGCGCCCGCCCCATCAGGTAGCGCACCACCGGGTAGCGTTCCTCTTCGAGTAGCCGCGTCAGTACCGCCCCGTGCCAGTCGGTGCCGCCGGCGCGCTTCGCCGCCGCGTGCGAGAACGCCCCCGCCACCACCGCCCGCGTCCGCGCGTCGCCGCGCAGCAGCGCCAGCACCGCCGCCGGGTGCGCCTCGTCGTCGGTGTCCAGCTTCGCCGCCGCGGCGCGCTTCGCGGCCGGGCCGGGCCACTTGGCCAGTTCCGCCTTCGTCCACCCGAGCGACTTGTCGAGGTGGCACAGGTTGCAGGCGTGCGGCTTGCCCGTGCCGACGCTGTCAGCCAGCTCAGGCGTCTGGATGCGGTGCGACCGGTGCGTCGTCATCAGCGAGTACACCTGGTGCGGCATGTGGCACGAGTAGCACAGGCTTCCCGGCCCGTCCGCGGCGTGGCGGGTGTGCTCGGTCAGCTTGTCGCGGTACGCCGGGTGGCACGACAGGCACGCGTCGTTGCCACGGGCCGTGGGGCGGACCAGCATGTTCGGCTCGTCGCCGTGCATGGCGTGGCACGTCATACAGCTCAGCCGCCCCGTTCCGTTCTCGTAGCACGCAGAGAGTTGCAGCCCGTTAAACTCCAGCGCCGTGGTGAGCGGCGTGCCGTCGCCCCAGAACCGGCCGTCGGTCGGGTCGGGCGTCGGCCGCTCCTTCGCCTTCGGCCGGCCGGCTGCCAGCGCCGCCTGCTCGCCCTCGGACCGGAAGACGTGGTTGAACACCTCCAGCGGCCGGCCCGGCACGAACGGGTCGCGGTGCGTGAGCCGGTCCCACGCCTCCGGCTTCGGCACCAGCGCCCCGTGGCACCGCCCGCACACCTCGTCGCGCCGCGCCACCGGCAGCCGGCCCGGATGGACCACGTCGTCGGCCGGGTGGATCGAGTCGCCGCGCTGCTTCCGCAGGTGGGCGTCGCCGGGGCCGTGGCACGCCTCGCACGAGATGCCGAGCTCGGCCACTTCGGTGCGGAACCCGGCCGGCCGGCCGAGCGCGTCGCGGAGGGGGTTTTTCCGCGGGCCGGTGTTGTGGCAGTACAGGCAGCTGGCGTTCCACACGGCGCCGCGGCTGTGCTCCCAGAAGTCGGCCGACTCCGGGGCGAGGAACCCGCCGTGGCTGTGGACCCAGCGCCGCTCGCCGAGGTGGTACAGCACCGGCAGCCGCACGTACTGCCCGTTCGGCGCCCGGTGCAGGTACTCCTGAATCCAGTGCGACCCCACCACCCGGTCGACGCGGAACTCGGTCGTGCGGGTCGCGCGGCCCGGGTCGGCCGTCTCCAGGTAGAACTCGTCACCCCGGCGGGTGGCGCGGGTGACGACGCCGGCGTACTCGTAGGCGGCGCCGGCGAAGTCGCCCTTGACCGTGTCGGGGGCGGCGTCGCGGGTCATGGTGCGGTGGTACGTGCGGAACCAGGTGTCGTACTCGCGGCGGTGGCACTCCGCGCAGTCGATCGAAACCGCGGCGACGTGCGGCGTGTCGGCGGGTGGCGCGGGCGTGTCGGGAGGGGCGGGGCGCGGGCGGGTGTACCACCACGCCCCTGCGGCGAGCGCCGTCAGAACGCCGACCGTCGCCCACACCTTACCCGTCATCGTCGCCCCCGACTCGGGTTGATGTCCGAGTGTACCGCGCCGGGCCGCGGGGCGGAACGGCCGTCGCGCGGCGCCGGTCCGCTACCGACCCACTGCCACGAGCGCGACGCGGAACCCGCCGCGGGGCTCGACCGGCTTCGCCGGCGCGCGGGCGGCGCTGCGTACCCCGCCGGCGCCGCTGCGGACGTGGCCGCCCCGCAGCACGCCGCCGCCGTCGCCGCACCACTCCTCCAGGTTGCCGTGCACGTCGAACAGGCCGAACCGGTTCGGCGCCTTCCGCCCGACCGGCCGGTAGCGGCCGTCGGTCGCGTCCACTGTGCCGGTGAACCACGCCAGCGAGCCGAGGCCGGCCGGGTCCGACCCGCACGCCCACAGCCCCGGCTCGCCGGCCCGGCAGGCGTACTCCCACTCCGCCTCCGTCGGCAGCCGGCACTCGTAGCGCCCGCCGAGTTCGCGCGTCAGCCACCGGCAGAAGTCGGCGCAGTCGTCGCGGCCGAGGTTGCCGACCGGGTGTGCGTCGGTCACCGGTTGCTCGCCTGCTTGCATCCAGGTCGGGCCGGGCTCCACGGCCCAGCTGCCGTCCGCCTTGAGTCGGTAGCCGACACCGCCGTCGCGCTCGGCGGTCGTTCGGTACGGCGGGCTCTGGGCCGTCACGAAGCGGCGGAACAGGGCGACCGTCGTCTCGGTCGTGGCGACGTAGATCGGTACGGGGATCTCGGCCGCCCGCGCCGTTTCGCCGCGGAGGTGCTCGCGGACGGTGTCGTTCCGCTCGGCCGCGATCCAGCCATCGAGCGGGTCGGCCGGCGTGCCCATGAGGAAGCGGCCGGGCGGAATCAGCCGCGCCTTCAGGCCGGGGATCGGTTCGACCTCGACCGGCAGGCCGAGCGCGGCAGCCCATTCAGCCTGGTACGCGGCGCCGTCGAACGGCACGTCGCGCAGCTGCGGCAGCGGCCTCGGCGGCAAGGGCGGCGGAGGCGGGTCGTCCCATCGCGGCCAGAACGCGACCCAGAATCCCGCCGCGCACACGAGGCACACGAGGGCGCCGACCCACAGGTTCCGCCGCCGGCTGACGGCGTCCAGCGCGGCGAGCACGTCCGCCATCGACGCGGGCCGGTCGGCCGGGTCCGGCGCCGTCATCCGGCGGCACAGCGCGGCCAGCGCCGGCGGCGCGTCCGGTGACAGCGGGGTGTCGTCGCCCGCCGGCGTGCGGCCGGTCAGCAGGAAGGCGAGGGTGCGGCCGAGGGCGTACACGTCGGCGCGGGCGCCCACGGCGGCCGGGTCGGCGGTCTGCTCGGGGGCCATGTAGCCGGGCGTGCCGACGACGAGCGAGAGGTCGTCGGCCGAGCCCGCGCGGTGGGCGACGCGGGCCAGCCCCACGTCGAGCACGCGCACCTCGCCGGCCGGGGTGCGGATCAGGTTCGCCGGCTTCACGTCGCGGTGGATCACGCCGCAGCCGTGGGCGTAGGCCAGACCCGCGGCGGCGTCGCGGGTCGCCCGCACGGCCTCGGGTACGGACAGGGGGCCGTGCTCCAACACCCACCGGCGCAGGTCGGTGCCGGCGACGAACTCGGACGCCAGGTAGGACACGCCGCGCGCCTCGCCGGCGTCGTACGCGGTGACGATGTGGGGGTGGGCGAGTCGGCCGGCGGCCTCGGCCTCGCGGCGGAACCACCCCCCGTCGGCCACCACCTTCAGCGCCACCTCGCGCCGCATCCGCCGGTGCACGGCGCGGTAGACGGTGCCCATGCCGCCGGCCGCGACGCGGTCGAGGATGAGGTAGTCGTTCAGCGCCAGCGGGTGCGGCCGGGCCGACCGCAGCACGCCGGCCTGGTACGCGGTGAGCGCGCCGGCTGAGATCAGGCGATCGGCCAACTCGGCGGTCGTGCCCGTCGCGTCGAACGGGTCGGGCAGCAGCCCCTCGGCGGCGAGGCGGCGGGCGAACTCGTCGGGGGTCGCCTCGTAATAGTCGGCCGCGACCGCGGTGAGGTGATCGAGCAGGGCGTCGCGCTCGGCGCCGGTCGCGTCGCCGAGGAACTCGTTTGGCCGGGCCCGGCCGCCGGCCCGCAGCGCCGCCTCGAAGGCGTCGCAGCGGGCGTTCACGCGCAGGACGGCGTCGAGCGGTAGGCCGGCGAGCCCGGAGTCCGCACTCACGGGTCGGCCCCCGCCTCGCGGTCCCAGACCAACTCCACGACCGCTAGCTTCCGCTCGACCGTGCGCCGCGAGCAGCCCAGGCGCCCGGCGATGTCGTCGGTCGATTCGCCCTCCAGCTTCCACAGCGCGACGCGCCGCAGGGCCGGGTCGCCGGTGCGGTCGAGGCGGTCGAGCAGCGCCACGAGCTGTTCGTTCACCTCGGCCAGCAGTTCGGGCGTGGGCTCGCGCGAGGTGACGACCTCGAGGTCGGCCGCGACGTGGCCCGCGGGGCCGCCGCGCTTCAGGCGGGTGGCGTGGCGCACCTGATCCACGCACTTGTGGGCGGTGAGGGCGAGCAGCAGCGGCCACAGGTTGTCGCGGTCGGTCAGCTGCGGGAAGCGGCCGGCCTTCGCCCCGAGGCAGAAGCTCTTGAACGCACTGAGGGCGGCGTCCTCGTCGTCGGCGGTGCGGCCGGCGGCGGCGAGTTTGCGGCCGGCGACGGCGACCATGCGGGCGAAGTACGCGGCCCACAACTCGCCCGCCGCCGCGTCGTCGCCGCGGCGGAGGTCGGCGATCCAGCGCGTGATGCTGCCGTCGGCGGACATGGCGGGATTTTAGCCCGCCCCGGAATTTTTGTCGCTCCCGCGTGCCGGCCGGCGAGCCGCGGGTGAACCGGGCGGCGTGCCCGGCACGACACCCGAGGACACGCTCATGCACCGCCGCAACGACCTCTCGCTCGAATCGCTCGAAGGCCGCGACCTGATGTCGTCGTCCCCGCTCCCGGTCCTGCTCGTCATCGCCGACCAGCGGGACTTCTTCTACCGCGAGTTCGCCGACACCCGCGCCGCAGTCGAGGCCCAGGGCGTGGGCGTGGTCGTTGCCGCGGCCAGCACGGACCCGAGCACGCCGCACGCGAACACCGGCCAGCCCGCGGGCACGCCCGGCACCGTCGTCCCCGACGTGGCGCTGGGGACCGTGGACGCCGCCGACTACTCGGCCATCGCGTTCGTCGGCGGGTGGGGGTCGTCGATGTACCAGTACGCCTACTCCGACCCGAACGGCGACGGCCGCGTCGACAACTTCTACGCCGACTCGCTGTACAACGGCGCGACCGCGCCGAAGGTCGCGGCCAACGACCTCGTCAACGACCTCCTGAAGTCCGACAAGCCGGTGGCCGGGATCTGTCACGGCGTCACGGTGCTGGCGTGGGCGCGGGTGGACGGGGCCAGCCCGCTGGCCGGCAGGCAGGTCGCCGTGCCGCACCTGGAGGGCGCGCCGGCCCAGTTCTACGCCGGCGAGTGGCACGGCGGCGGGTACCTCAGCGGCCAGTACGATCAGGTCGTCGCCAACGGCGGCCGTGCCACCCTGTTCAGCGGCGCGCACGGAAACCCCGGCGCGGCCGACGACGTGATCGTGGACGGCCGAATCATCACCGCCGAGAACCCGGAGTCGGCGGCGCTGTTCGGCAAGACGCTGGCCGAGGAGGTGCTCGCGTCGCTGCCGGCGGGGGCGCGAATGGTCGGCGGCAACCTCGTCGTCACCGGCACGCCCGCGGCCGACACCGTGTACCTGTGGAGCAGCGGCACCGCGAACACGGTGTACGCCTGGGTGAACGGCACCAGCCACGGCCCGTTCGCGCTGCCCGCCGGCGGGCACGTCAGAGCGTTCGGCGGCGACGGGAACGACCAGGTGTTCGGTACCGACCTGTACGTCGGGCTCGCGGCCCGCGGCGGCGCCGGCCACGACCTGCTCGTCGGCGGCGCGGCCGGCGACATGATCGACGGCGGCGACGGCTGCGACCGCGTGTGGGGCGGCCCCGGCGGCGACGTGCTCCGCGGCGGCGCCGGCGACGACTACCTGTACGGCTGCGAGGGGAACGACGTGCTCGTCGGCGGCGACGGGAACGACACCCTCGACGGGTTCGACGGCCGCGACCTGCTCGTCGGTGGGCTCGGCGTGGACCGGCTTCTCGGCGGTGACGGTGAGGACGTGCTGATCGGCGGCCGCACCAACTACGACCACGACGCCGCGGTACTCGGCGGCCTCCGCGGCGTGTGGCTGGCGCCCGGCGATCTGACCGTCTACGACGACGGGCCCGCGGCGGACGTGCTCGTCGGCGGGGCCGGGGACGACTGGCTCCTTCAGGGGCCGGCCGACGGCGTGTACCTGCTCGAGCCGGGCGACCGCGTGACGGTGTTGTAACCGCGACAGATCACCACCGAAGCCGGGGGGCGTGTGCCTCCCGGCTTCGGGCGTTACCGGAATTCTTGTCGCACGCACACGGCCGCCGGCGAGCCGGGGGTAGTTCCGCGAACCCCTCGCCCGAGGACACCCGACATGACCCGTCGCTCGCTCCGCCTCGAAGGCCT
This sequence comes from Gemmataceae bacterium, assembly GCA_046350095.1. Lineage (GTDB taxonomy): Bacteria > Planctomycetota > Planctomycetia > Gemmatales > Gemmataceae > Urbifossiella. The sequence goes on along the minus strand of JAXMBA010000002.1, from coordinate 437,447 downwards.
TGAGACCCGCGAAGTCCCCGCCGCCGTCGGCGCCCTCGACCCGTCGTTCGGCACCGCCGGCATCGTCACCACCACCTTCGGCGCCGTGGACGCCGCGGCCGCCGTCGCCGTCCAGGCGGACGGCAAGATCGTCGTCGCCGGCTCGACGAGCGGCGGCAACGACTTCGCCATCGCCCGCTACAACCCGGACGGCAGCCTCGACACCACCTTCGCGGGCGACGGCACCGCGACCGTCGATTTCGGCTTCGTCGCCGACGACGAGCAGGCCACCGCCCTGGCTGTCCAGGACGACGGCAAGATCGTCGTCGTCGGCACCGCGACGTTCGCCGGCGACCAGGACTTCGTCGTCGCCCGGCTCACGGCCGACGGCACGCTCGACCCGTCGTTCTCCGTCGACGGCCGCGCCCGCTTCGACTTCGCCGGCGGCGGCGCCGACAGCGACCAGGCCTACGGCGTGGCCATCCAGGGCACCGGCGCCGGCCGCACGGTCGTCGTCGTGGGCACGACCGAGCAGTCAGGTGAGGCCACGAACTTCGGCGTGGTCCGGTTCACGGACGCCGGCACGGTCGCCAGCTCGGGGGATTTCGCGCTCGGCGGCGCCGACCAGGTCCGCGGCGTGACGATCGACTCCGCGATGCGGATCGTCGTCGTCGGCCACACCGACTTCGGCCCCGGGGTGATCCCCGGTAACCTCGCCGTCCTCCGGCTGGAGCCGGACGGCGTCACCCCCGATACCGACTTCGACGCCGACGGCGAACTCGTCGTGGACATCGGCGGCGGCAACGACGAGGCCGCGGGCGTGGCCATCGACAGCGACGACCGTATCGTCGTCGCCGGCACGGTGGTCGGCGCCGGCTCGAACTTCGTCCTCACGCGGCGGAACGCCGACGGCTCGCCCGACCCGTCGTTCAGCGGCGACGGCGAGGCCGTGTTTAACCTCGGCGGCGTGGACACGGCCCGCGGCGTCGCGGTGCTGCCCGACGGCCGCATCGTCGTCGTCGGCACCACGACCGCCGGAGCGGCGCCCGACGACTTCGCGGTGCTGCGGCTGACCGCAGCCGGCGACCCCGACACGAGCTTCAGCGCCGACGGCCGCGTGTTCGTGGACGCGGGTGGCGACGACGAGGCGGCCGGGGTGGCGATCGACCGCAACGGCCGCGTCGTCGTCGCGGGCCGGACGAGTGTGCTGAACAACTTCGCCGTCGCCCGGCTCATCGGCGGCGTGGAGAAGGGCGAAACGGTCGCGGCCGGCGGCGCCGCGGGGGCGGCCGCGGCGGTGTTCGAGCCCGACGCCGCCGGGACGCTGCCGGCCACGTCGGCTGCGGTCGCCGCGTTCGGGGCAAGCTCCGCGAACGTCCGCACCGCGGTCGCCGACGTGAACGGTGACGGGTTCGACGACACCATCCTCGCGACCGGCCCTGGCGTGCCGCTGCGGGTGGCGGTGGTCAGCGGCACGGACGACGCGACGCTGCTCGTGGCGCCGTTCGCGCCGTTCGCGGGCAGCGAAGACTTCGCCGGCGGCGGGTTCGTGTCGGCCGGCGACTTCGACCTCGACGGCCGGGCCGAGTTCGTCGTGACCCCGGACGTGAGCGGCGGCCCGCGGGTGACCGTGTTCACGCGGGGCGCCGACGGCACGCCGGTCGTCCGCGCCAACTTCTTCGGCATCGACGACCCGGCGTTCCGCGGTGGCGCCCGCACCGCCGTCGGCGACGTGGACGGCGACGGAATTCCCGACCTGACCGTGACGGCGGGCTTCGGCGGTGGCCCGCGGGCGGCGCTGTTCGACGGCGCGACGGTGCTCGGCGGCACGCCCACGCGGCTCGTGAACGACTTCTTCGCGTTTGGCGGGTCGGACTCGGCGAACCTCCGCAACGGGGCGTTCGTGGCGGCCGGCGACGTGGACGGCGACGGCTTCGCCGACCTGGTGTTCGGCGGCGGCCCCGGCGGCGCCCCGCGGGTGCTGGCGCTCGGCGGGGCGCTGCTGGCGGCCGGGAACGTGGGCGGGGCGCAGGCGGCGCCGGTGCTGAACTTCTTCGTGGCCGGCAACGACGCCGACCGCGGCGGTGTGCGCGTGGCCGTGGCCGACCTGGACGGCGACCACCGGGCCGACGTGCTCGCCGCCAGCGGCGAGAACCGCCCCGCGGCGCTGCGGGCGTACCTGGGGGCGAACGTGAGCGGCAGCGGCGAGCCGGCAGCGTTCCAGGACGTGAGCCTGTTCGGCGGCCTCACTCTCGCCGGCGGCGTGTTCGTCGGCTGACGCACAAATGCGCTGGCGGCCGCGGGTTGTTCTCGACCCGCGGCCGCGGGTCGGTCACACTATCCGCGTCCGACCCGCGGAGGCCCGATGACCGCCGACCTGATCGCCCGCCTCGCCGGCGCCCGGGTGTACGACCTGGAACAGCCGCGGTTCGCCGGCATGCCGATCCACCCGAGCCACAAGCCCGGGTACTTCTACGCGCTGCACCGCCGCCACGCCGACACCCACCGCCCCGCCGAGGAAGGGTCGCGGTCCGGGGCGTCCGGCACGCTCACGATGATGGAGCACAGCGGCACCCACATCGACGCGCTGTGCCACCAGGCGTGCGACCTGACCATGTACGGCGGCGTGCCGGTCGCCGGCACCGAGACGCCGGCGGGGTTCACCGCGCTCGGCGTGGAGACCATTCCGCCGCTGCTGACCCGCGGCGTGCTGTTGGACGTGGCCGGGTGGAAGGGCGTGCCGCGGCTGCCGCCGCTGTACGGCATCACCGCCGACGACCTGCGGACGTGCGCCGCGGCGCAGGGCGTCGAGGTGCGGGCCGGCGACACGCTCCTGGTGCGGACCGGGTTCGCGGCGCTGTGGGGCGACGAGGCGGCGTACCTGGACGCGGCCGGCGTGGCCAAGAGCGGCACGCTGTGGGCGGCCGAGCGGGGCGTGGTCGCGGTCGGGGCCGACAACATGGCGTGGGACGTGCCCGGCGTCCGCGACCCGGAGACCGGCGCGACGCTGTTCGCGCACGTGTACTTGCTGCCGCAGCGCGGCGTGTACATCGTCGAGAACCTTACGCTGGAGGCCCTGGCCGCCGACCGCCGCTACGAGTTCGCGTTCGTGGCCGTGCCGCTGAAGTTCACCGGCGCCACCGGCTCGCCGCTGCGGCCGCTGGCGCTGGTGTGACGCACGCCCGTCACTTCGCCGGGTAGCGGTGCCCCGCGACTGCCATCGGGCAGGCGTAGACCGACGTCCGCGCCGTCACGAAGAGCGTCTTCAAGTCCTTCCCGCCGAACGTCGCGTTCGACGGCTGCTCCGGGAACTTGATCGTGCCAAGGGTCTTGCCGGCCGCGTCGAACACCTGCAACCCCGTCGCGGACGTGATGTACACGTTCCCCTTCGAATCGACCGTGCCGCCGTCGCCGCCGCCGTTGCCGCCGGTCTTCGCCTGCTCCAACTCGCAGAACACGCGTCCTTTGCCGAGCTTCCCGGGCGCCTCCACCGCGTAGGCCATCATCTGCTTCTGGCCGCTCGGTAGGACGTACAGCGTCGTCTCGTCCGGCGACAAGAGCACGCCGTTCGGGTTGGGCAGGTCGTCGATCAGGCGCGACACCTTGCCGGCAGCGTCGGCGTAGTAGACGCACGTCTTCCCCTGCGGCAGAGGCGTCGGGGCGCGGAACATCGGGTCGGTGAAGTACACGCCGCCGGCCTTGTCGAGGACGAGGTCATTCGGGGCGTTGAAGCGCTTGCCGTCGTACTCGCCGGCGATCACCTGCCGGGCCTTGCCGTCGGCCGACAGGGCGACGACGGCGCCTTCCATCTCGCACGCCACGACCTCGCCCTTCGCGTTGACCATCAGCCCGTTGGCCGAGTTCGACTCGGGGCGGAACACGCTCACCTTCCAGGCGGCGTCGATCTTGTGGATCGTCTTGTTCGGGATGTCGCTGAAGTACACGTTGCCGTCGGCGTCGGGGGCGGGACCCTCGGTGAACTTGTAGGTGCCGTCGAGCTTCTTGATCGGGCCGGCCGGCCCGACGCCGGCGATCGGCGCGTCTTGCGCGAGCGCGGTGCCGGCCGCGGCGAGGAGGAACACGGCGACGAGGCGGGTGTGCATGGCGAGGCTCCGGGGTTCGGGGAACGGGGCGGCGTTGTTCTACGCCCTATCATGGACGCCAACCCGACCCCCGGAGCGACGCGCATGCGGCTGGCGACAGTGCTGACGCCCATGTCCGACGAGAACCTGCGACTGGCCGCGCAGTGCGGCGTCACGGACGTCGTTCACCGCTATCCGGGCCCCGACATCGCCACCCTCCGCTCGGCGAAGCAGCGGATCGCGTCCTTCGGCATGACGCTGTCCGTCGTCGAAGGGTATCTGCCGATCGAGGCGATCAAGCTTGGCGCCGACGACGGGCGTGAACTGGAGTTGCTGAAGCTGTTGGTCCGCCACATGGCCGAGCTCGACGTGCGGCTGCTGTGTTACAACTTCATGGCCGGCACCGACTGGGTCCGCACCCGACTCGACGCGCCGGAGCGCGGCGGCGCGAAGGTCACAGCGTTCGACCTCGCCGCAGCCGACGCCGCCGTGCGACTCGGCTACACGCCCGCCGACCCGCGTTCCGACGAGCTCGCCCGCCGGCTCACGCCGGCGAAGCTGTGGGACTACCTCGAACGCCTCCTGAACGACCTCCTCCCCGTCGCGGAGGCGTGCGGCGTCACGCTGGCGATGCACCCCGACGACCCGCCGCTGCCGGCCCTGTTGGGGAAGCCGCGGATCATGCACACCGTCGAGGCGTTCGAGCGGCTCGTGCGGCTGGCGCCGAGCCCGGCCAACGCGGTGTGCTTCTGCCAGGGCTCGTTCGCGGCGATGGGCGTGGACATCCCCGCCGCGATCCGCCGGCTGGGGCCGCACATCAAGTACGTCCACTTCCGCGACGTGCGCGGCACCGCCGAATCCTTCGCCGAGACGTTCCACGACAACGGCCCGACTGACATGGCCGCGGCGATGCGGGCGTACCGCGAGGTGGGGTTCGCCGGCCCGATGCGGCCGGACCACGTGCCGGAGCTGGTGGGCGAGGACGACGGCGAGCCGGGATACACGATGCTCGGCCGGCTGTTCGCGTTCGGCTACATCCGCGGCCTGATGCACGCGACCGGACTGTAGCGAGGTGCGGTGTTTACGCGCCCGCCCCGCGTCGGGTAGAATCATTCCTCTGCCTTCCCCGCAACTCGTCCCGGTGGTGCGAATGCGTGGTCCGATCGCACTCGCGGTTCTCCTCTTCGCCGCCGTTCGCGCCGACGGCCAGGACGCCGCCGCCGTCGCGTTCTTCGAGAAGCAGGTGCGGCCGCTGCTGGCCGAGCACTGCCACGGTTGCCACTCCGCGAAGGCGAACAAGGCCCGCGGCGGCCTCACGCTCGACAGCCGCGACGCCCTCCTGAAGGGCGGCGACACCGGCCCCGCGGTCGTGCCCGGGCAGCCAGACAAGAGCCTGCTGGTGACCGCCGTCCACGGTGCTCGCCCCGAACTGCAGATGCCGCCGAAGGGCAAGCTGCGGCCGGCGCAGGTCGCCGTATTCGAGAAGTGGGTGAAGGACGGCGCCGTCTACCCGGGCGGCATAGTCGCGGCCGCGCCGCCGAGCGCGACCTCCGCCGAGGCACGGCAATTCTGGTCGTTCCAGCCGCTCCGCCGCCACCCCGCCCCTGCCGTGAAGGACGCCGCGTGGCCGAAGAAGCCCATCGATTCGTTCCTGCTCGCGGCGCTGGAGGCACGCGGACTGGCGCCCTCCCCGGCGGCCGACCGCCGCACCCTGATCCGCCGCGCCGCGTTCGACCTCACCGGCCTCCCGCCGACGCCCGAGGAGGTGGCCGCGTTCGAGACCGACGCCGCGCCCGACGCCTACGACCGGCTGATCGAGCGGCTGCTGGCGTCGCCGCACTACGGCGAGCGCTGGGCGCGCTACTGGCTCGACCTGGCGCGCTACGCCGACGTGCCGGAGAGCTGGGTGACCGGCCGCGGGCAGGCGTGGCCGTACCGCGACTGGGTGGTCCGCGCGCTCAACGCCGACCTGCCGTACGACCGGTTCGTGCAACTGCAACTCGCCGCCGACCTGACGCCCGGCGTCGCCCCCGCCGACCTCGCGGCGCTCGGCTTCCTCGGCATGAGCCCCGACTACTGGAAGGAACTCCAGCTCGACGTGGAGGTCATCAAGTCGATCGTCGCCGACGAGTGGGAGGAGCGGATCGACGCGGTGAGTAGCACGTTCCTTGGCCTGACGGTGGCGTGCGCCCGCTGCCACGACCACAAGTTCGACCCCATCAGCACGCGCGACTACTACGCCCTTGCCGGCGTCATCGCGGGGACGCGGCAGGTGACGCTGCCGCTGCTGCCGCCGGCCGCGGGTGCCGCCGTGCGGCGGGCGGAGGCGGGCGTGCAGGCGCTCGAGGAGATGGGGAAGGCGCTGAAGGCGAAGCGGCCCGCGCCAGCCGACCTGAAGGCGCAGCTGGACGTGCTCGCGGCCGAGGCGAGGAGGCTGGAGGAGACGCCGGGGTACAAGGTCGTCCCCGTCCGCGGCGTGGCCGACGGGCACATCTCGGTGGTGTCGCGCGGGCCGAACGCGACGCGGCTGGAGTTCGAGGACGGCGTCGGTCGCGACATCGCCATGCACACCCGCGGCAACCCGGCGCGGCCGGGGGCGGTCGAGCCGCGGCGGTTCCTCTCGGTGCTTTCCGCCGGCGAGCCGAAGCGGTTCCGCCAGGGGAGCGGGCGGCTGGAACTGGCGAATGCGATCACGACCGACGGCGCCCCGCTGGCCGCGCGGGTGGTCGTGAACCGCGTGTGGAAGCACCACTTCGGCCGCGGGCTGGTGGAGACGCCGAGCGACTTCGGCCGGCAGGGCGAGCGGCCGAGCCACCCCGAACTGTTAGACGATTTGGCCGCCCGGTTCGTCGCCGCCGGCTGGTCGCTGAAGTGGCTCCACCGCGAGATCGTGCTGTCGGCCGCGTACCGACAGGGGGGGGCCGCGGACGCCTCGAAGCAAACGGCCGACCCGGACAACCGGCTGCTGTGGCGCATGACGCGCCGCCGGCTCGACGTGGAAGCGTGGCGCGACGCGATGCTGGCCGTGAGCGGAAACCTCCGCCGCGACCTCGGCGGCGCGCCCCAGGAACTGACCGACGCCGCGAACCGCCGCCGCACGCTGTACGGCCTCGTCCGCCGCCGCGACCTGACCGACCTGCTGCGGCTCCACGACTTCCCCGACCCGCTGACGCACACCGCGGCGCGCATCCCCACGACCACGGCGCTGCAGCAGCTGTACGCGCTCAACGGCCCGCTGCTGCGCCAGGCGGCGGCGGCGCTGTCGCGGCGGGTGGCGGCCGACGAGCCGGCCGGCGGCGCGGCCCGGGTGCGGCGGGCGTACTCGCTCCTGTTCCACCGCCCGCCGACGGAGCGCGAGACGATCCTGGCGCTGGGCTTCCTCGGCGGCGCGCCCGACGCCGACGCCTGGACCCGCTACGCCCACGTGCTACTGGGCAGCAACGAGTTCCTGTTCGTGGACTGATCCGTGGGGCCGACCATGATCCCTGCCCTTTCCCGTCGCGACCTGTTCCGCGGCGTCGGCGCCGTCGGCCTCGCCGCGCTGCTCGCGCCGCAGGCCGCCGCCGGCGCGCCGCACCACCGGCCGCGGGCCAAGCGGCTCATCCACCTGTTCATGAACGGCGGCCCGTTCGGCCCCGACTTCCTCGACCCGAAGCCGGCCATCAACCGCTTCGCCGGCCAGCGCCCCGCGGAAGTGGACCTCCGTACCGAGCGCCCCACCGCCGGCCTGCTCGGCGTCCCGTTCGCGTACCGCAAGCACGGCCGCAGCGGCCTCGAAATGAGCGACCTGCTGCCGAGGCTGGCGCACCACGCCGACGACCTGTGCGTCCTGCGCGCGGTCCACGGCGACAACCCGAACCACGGCCCGGCGCTGTTCCTTATGAACAGCGGCACCCTCACGCCGAACCGGCCGAGCCTCGGGGCCTGGCTCACCTACGGCCTCGGCACCGAGAACGCCGACCTGCCCGGGTACGTCGTGCTGTGCCCCGGCCGGCCGGTGCGGTTCGCCGAGCTGTGGGCCAGCGCGTTCCTGCCGTCCGAGTTCCAGGGCACGTACCTCAACCACACGAACCTCGACCCGCGGAAGATGGTGCCGCACCTGCACAACGCCGCCACCACGACCGCCGACCAGCGCCGCCAACTCGACCTGCTCGCCGAGTTGAACGGCGACCACGCCGCGGCCCGCGGCGGCGACCCGGTGCTGGAGGCCCGCATCCGCACGATGGAGACGGCGTTCCGGATGCAGACCACCGCGTCCGACGCCTTCGACCTGAGCCGCGAGCCGGAAAAGGTGCGCGACCTGTACGGCCGGACGCACTTCGGCAACGCCTGCCTGCTGGCCCGGCGGCTGGCCGAGCGCGGCGTTCGCGTCACGCAGGTCTACTACGGCAACGGCCAGCCGTGGGACACGCACGGCAACCACAACGCTGCCACGCGTCCGCTCGCCGCCGACATGGACCGCGCCTCCGGCGCGCTGCTGACCGACCTGAAGACCCGCGGCCTGCTCGACGACACGCTGGTGCTGTGGGGCGGCGAGTTCGGCCGAACCCCGACGACCGAGGGCGGCGACGGCCGCGACCACAACCACCACGGGTTCACCTGCTGGCTCGCCGGCGGCGGCGCCAAAGGCGGCACGGCGTACGGCGCGACCGACGACTTCGGCTTCAAGGCGGTGCAGGACAAGGTCCACGTCCACGACCTGCACGCGACGATCCTGCACCTGATGGGCTTCGACCACGAGAAGCTGACGTACCGCCACGCCGGCCGCGACTTCCGCCTGACCGACGTGAGCGGCCGCGTCGTGACCGAGGTCGTGGGGTGAAGCTCGTCATCCACCCGCCGGTCGAGGCCGACCGCCTCGCTCGCATCGCGGCCGCCGCCGGCCCGATGGCGGTCGTGAACGCCGCCGACGACGCCGAGGCGCTGCGCCACCTCCCCGACGCCGACGCCTTCTTCGGCAAGCTGACGCCGCCGCTGCTCGCGGCCGCGCCGCGGCTCCGGTGGGTGCAGGCGCCGACGGCCAGCCTCGAACACTACCTGTTCCCCGCGCTCGCCGCCCAGCCGTGCGTCCTCACCAACATGCGCGGCCTGTTCTCGGACGTGATCGCCGACCAGGTGATGGGCTACGTCCTCTGCTTCGCCCGCAACCTGCACGTCTACGTACTGCAGGCCGCTGCTGCGAAGTGGGAGCCGGTCGGCGGCGAGGCGGCGCGGGTGGCGTTCACGTCGGGGCCGGGCGTCGTCAACGCCATCGACCGCGCCCACCGGCACCTCGGCGACGCGACGCTCGGCGTCGTCGGGCTCGGCGCCATCGGCCGCGAGGTGGCGCGGCGGGCGGCGGCGTTCGGGATGCGTGTCGTCGCCGTGGACCCGCGGCCGGCCGACGTGCCGCCGGAGGTCGCCGCCGTGTGGCCAGTGGGCGAACTGCCGCGACTCCTCGCCGAGAGCGAATACGTCGTGGTGGCGGCGCCGCACACGCCCCGCTCGGCGGGCATGTTCGGCCGCGAACAGTTCCGGCAGATGCGCCGCGACGCAATCCTCATCAACATCGGCCGCGGGGCGCTGGTCGTGCTCCACGACCTGGTGGCGGCGCTGGACGCGGGCGAACTGGCCGGCGCGGCGCTGGACGTGTTCGAGACCGAGCCGCTGCCGCCCGACCACCCGCTGTGGCGGATGCCGGGCCGCGTCATCCTCACGCCGCACGTCGCCGGCTACTCGCCGCGCATCGCCGGCCGCCACCTCGACGTGCTGCTCGACAACGTCGGTCGGTTCGTGCGCGGCGAGCCGCTGCGGAACGTGGTGGACAAGGACGAGTGGTACTGACGCGGCGAGGCGACGCCTACCGAGCCGTAGCCCATCCACAAGTTTGCCCTGTCGCCCGGTGGACCCATGCCCCGCACCCTCCTGCACGTCGTCGCCTTGTCGCTGCTTGCCACCGCCGCGGCCGCTCGGCCTCCGGACCCGTTCCCCGACTACCGGCCGGTCGCCGGCTGGCCACAACTTCCGCCGGGGCTTGTGCTCGGACCGGTGTCGGCGGTGGCGACCGACGCCGCGGACCGGGTGTACGTCGCCCACCGCGGCCCGCGGCCGGTCCTCGTGTTCGCCCGCGACGGCACGTTCCTCCGCTCGTGGGGCGACGAGCACCTCCACACCCCCCACGGGCTGCGCGTCGATGCCGCCGGGAATGTGTGGGTGACCGACATCGGTCACCACCTGGTGATGAAGTTCGACCCCGCCGGCAAACTCCTCCTGACGCTGGGGCAGAAGGGCCGCGCCGGCGCCGGGGCGGGGCAGTTCGACCGCCCGACCGACGTGGCGGTCACGCCGGGCGGCGACTTCTACGTCACCGACGGGTACGGCAACGCCCGGGTGCAGAAGTACGACCCGGCGGGGAAGTTGCTGAAGGAGTGGGGGACGAAGGGTAAAGGGGAGGGTGAGTTCAACCTGCCGCACGCCGCGTGCCTCGACGCGGCCGGCCGGGTGTACGTCGGCGACCGCGAGAACAACCGGGTGCAGGTGTTCGACGCCGCCGGCCGGTTCGCCGCGCAATGGCGGGAGAGCGGCGCCCCGTACGGGCTGTTCCGCGCCGGCGACCGGTTGTTCGTGGCCGACGGGCGGGCGAACTGCGTCCGCGTGCTCGGCCCGGACGGCAAGGCGGTCGGCCGGTTCGGAGAGAAGGGGACCGCGGCCGGTCAGTTCCAGCTGCCGCACATGCTCTGCGTCGATTCGCGCGGGGACGTGTACGTCGCCGAGGTCACCAACAAGCGCGTCCAGAAGTTCACCGCCCGCGCGGCCGATCGGTGAATCGGCGCCGGGGTGGCGATGCTCGGGGGTTCTGCTATCGACCCGCAGGTTGTCGGCGTTGCGAACGTGGCCTTGGCGTTTCATCCACCGTGGTCCGCCCCCTCACCCCGCGTGCTGCGCCGCGACCCTCTCCCCCAAGGGGAGAGGGTGGGCCTTGCCGAGCACCATCGCGGGCGGGCAACCACGCGCCGACGTCCGCGGGTCGATGCCCACCCGTGACGACGGTCTGAAACACCCACCCTCTCCCCTCGGGGGAGAGGGTCACGGCGCAGCACGCGGGGTGAGGGGGAGAACCACCTGCCGTGAAACCCCGACGGAGCGACGCGAGCCAGACAACATCCGGATCTGCTGATGTCGAACGACAGACTTCGCAGCAGCCGCCACCATGAGCTTGAACCCTGAACAACCGATAGGCAACCATCTGCTACAACGCCTGGCTCGGATTCTTGCAACCTCAGTGAAGCCCCAGCGCCATCTTGATGCCTTGAGAAATCGAGGAACCGAGGAGGCTCAGGCCGACCTTTTGCGCGATGCTGGTGAGCCGCTCTTTGAGTGCGGTCGAGTTCGCTGCGACGGTTTCCGCGGCCTTCTGGACATCAGCAGTGGCGACGGTCTGGTCTGTGGCTGCTTTGTCCAGCAGACCAATCGCCGTCTCGACAGCTTCTCGCTGGTTCTCGACCACTTCGTGGATGAGCGACGTCAACGCCTTCAGCGCGTCGGCCAGTTCAGCGTTGCTGGTGAAGGTGGCGGAGGAATCAGTGATGGACGAGCCACCAACTGCGACATTGCTGCCCTGGATGCTCCCGTGAAAGTTCATGGTGTGACCGTGATGATGGAAAACGAACATGGCCTCTCGGGGGACGTCTTTCTGGTCCCCGAGGTCGGTTAGAATCTCATCGAGCCTGTAGGACACTTCTCGCGTGAATTTCAAAACGAGTTCTTGATTAAAGTGTTGGACGGCCTCTTGGTGTCTGGTGGTCCCATACACGGCGAGGCAAAACTTAACGAAATCAACCTTGTTGTTCTCCAGCATCAAGAAGAACTGGTAGAGGAGGGCAGTTCGCACATCGTCGTCGTAGGGTAGCTCGTAGTGTCCAGAGTCAACCATCCCGTGAACAGAATTCAAAGCATCGGAGTACCACTGTTCCGCGTCCACGGCAGGATTGCTACGCAACGGCTCGGTAACCAGCTTCATCACGCTGTCTTGTTCGCAGTGCGTGATCAAGTGGGTGAACGTATTCCCCCAAGTTTGGAACTTGGCTTGGAAAAGGTCGCTTACCGTGTCGTTGAACTTGCGAAACGACCGCTCAACCTGCCTTCGGGAGAACGAATCCTGCACTTGCCACTCCTCTCGGCACCCGCTGCCGAACAAGTGATTAGGATGCGATGAATGCATCCTCACGCGCCGACGAGGCAAGGAATCAGCCGATCAGACTCTCATGCTAACAGACATGCGAACTGCTGTCAAACCGGTTGCGGCGGCAGCCTTGTCTCCGTTCGCCGGCCGAATCGGCGCCGGGCTTGAATAGTATACGCCCGTACCGTATGATGTGGTGAGGTGTCGGGGGGTGAACCCGCCGGCGTTCGACGCGGCCCGGACCGCGGCAACCGTTCCGGCGTTCTTCGGCCCCCGGCCCAGAGTCCCCAAACCGCGATCCGCGCGGTTGACCCCCTGTTTATCGGGGTGTCGGGGGGCGGTCGTCCGGGCGACCGCGGCGGGGTCAAAACCCGCAACCCCACGACAGACACGCGCGGACCGGAGGGGCAGAGCGTGCCGAAACTCGACACCCCCGCCACCGACGGTCGTCGGCCCGCGCAGCGATGCGCGACCGACTGCCGCCGGTCGGCGTTTCCCGTCGCCAACCCATCCGTCACATCACAGCCATGAGGAGCGCGAGCCCCGCCGGCGGCCTCCGGGTCGGAAGCCTCGTCGGCACACTCCGTGTGCCGTTCTTCGGGGCAACTGCGGCACACGGAGTGTGCCGACGACTTTCACGACCCAATCAATTCGGGGATCGCCCGGCCGTGGTCCACGATCGGCGTGGGGCGGCCGTTGAAGTCCTTGATGAACGTCCGGGCGTAGTCGATCCCCAGGTGGTGGTAGATCGTCGCCAGGAAGTCGCCCGGGCCGCACACGCGGTCGATCGCGTCCTCGCCGCGCTTGTCGGTGGCGCCGACGAACCGGCCGGTCGAAATGCCGCCGCCCGCCCAGATGTTCGAGAAGCCGCGCGGCCAGTGGTCGCGGCCGGGCTGTGTCGTGCCGGCGGGGGCGCTCGCGTCGCCGGCGCCGGTGCTCGCCGCGTAACTGATCTTCGGCGTTCGCCCGAACTCGCCGGTCACCACCACAAGCACCCGCTTGTCGAGCCCGCGCTGGTACACGTCCTCGATCAGCGCGGATACCGCCTGGTCGTACGCCCCGGAGCGGAAGCGCATGGCGTCGAACACGTGCATGTTCACGGCGTGGTCGTCCCAGTTCTGAACGCGGCCGCACAGCGGGCCGCTCAGGCTCGTCGTCAGCACGTCCACGCCGGCCTCCACGAGCCGCCGCGCCAGGAGCAGCTGCTGGCCCCAGGCGTTGCGGCCGTAGCGGTCGCGGGTGCGGGCGTCCTCGCGGGTCAGGTCGAACGCCGTCTTCGTCTGCGGGTTGGTCAGCAGCGTCAGTGCCTGGGCCTCGAACTCGTCGAGCGCTGCCAGGTCGCGGGCCTGGTCGAAGCTGCGGTCCAAGGTGTCGAGTCGCTGCCGGAGCGTCGAGCGGCGGCCGAGGCGCTGCACCTCGGCGGCGTCGGTGAGGCCGATGTTCGGCACCGAGAACGACGGCGCGTTCGGGTCGCCGGACACGACGAACGGCGAGTACGTGTCGCCGAGGTACGCCGGCCCGTTGTACTCCAGCGGCGGGTTGATGCCGACGTACGCCGGCAGCGGGTTCCGCCGCGGCCCGCGCTGGGCGAGCAGGTAGTTCGAGACGGTCATCCAGTCCGGGTAGCGCGGCTTCGGCTTGTCGCGCGTGTCCGGGTCGCCGCTGAGGAGCTGCATCGACCCGGCCGGGTGCCCGCCCGCCGTCTGTCGCATCGAGCGCAGCACCACCATCTTGTCGGCGATGCCCGCCTGCCGCGGCATCAGCTCGGTGAACTGGAGGCCGGCCACCTTCGTCGGGATGAGGTTGAACGGCCCGCGGTACTCGCTGCCGGAGTCGGGCTTCGGGTCGTAGGAGTCGAGGTGCGACAGCCCGCCCGGCTGCCACACCATGATGACGGCCTTGCGCTCCGACGGGGGCGTGGCGGTCTGCGCCCGCAGCTTCAGGATGCCGGGGAGGCTCAGCGAGGCGAAGCCGGCCAGGCCGGCTTGCAGGAACGCGCGCCGGCCCGTGGCGCCGAAGCGGACCGGCCCGCGGCAGTTCAGGTCGGGTAGCGTCATTTCTTCTCCGCGGGCCGGACCCGGATGGTCAACGGTTCGCACACGATGATGTCGGCGACGTCGCGCGGCTGCGCCGCGTCCTTCGCCCGGGTCAGTTGCTGCTTGGTGGCGGTGAGGGCGGCGGTGGCGGCCTTCATGCGGGCGGTCGTCGCCGTGAGCGCGCGCGCCATCTGCTCCTTCTTCTCCAGCGGGGCGCGCTGGGCGTCGTCGGCCACGCGCTTCACCTCCGCCTCCAGCGCCTTCACCTCGGCCTGCATCTTCAGCGACGTGGCCTCGACCTTCGTCACCACGTCGGGCTGGTGGCGGTACTTGACCACGCCGCCGCCGAGAAACGAGACGCGGTACTCGCCGGGGGCCACGTTCAGCGCCTTCAGGTCGAGTACCACCTCGGACGTGTCGGCCTGAATCGGCACGTCGAACACCGGAGCCTTGTCGAAGCCCGCGCCGACCGCCTTCATTTGAATCTTGTCGCCGGAGAAGTCGCTCGTCCGCCGGAGAGCCAGCGGCACCGTGAGCTTCGTGCCCGCGGTCGCCTCCAGCACTGGCGACTTCGCCGTGATGGTGAGCGGGGCGAGGTCGATGCCGCCGACGGACACCGGCACGTCGGCGAGCAGCCGCGGGCTGGGAATCTCGCCCCACGAGTCGGGGACCGGCCACGCCACCGTCGCCAGCCGGCAGGGCCGCGTGACCGCCTGACCGGCGATCGTGCCGCGGCCGACGAAGGCGGCGTTCGTGAATCCGCGGGGCGCGTTCGCGGCAGCGGTGACGAGCATGAGGCCGTGCGACTTCCCGGCCGGGATCGTCAGGCCGTGCGCCGTCACGCCCGGCGGCAGGTGGTCCATCGCCAGGTCGATGGCGCCGTCGAACCCGTCGCGGCGCAGGGCCACGACCTCCAGTGCCATCGTCGCGCCGCCGCGCAGCGACAGCGGCTTCGACAGCGCGTTGCGGTCGCCGTTGCGCAGCTCCATGTGGAGCGGCCACGCCACCAGCGCGAAATCAGGCGCCGCGCGGCGGATCACCAGGCGGTAGGTGTGGCCGGGCACGCTCCGCGTGCCGCCGAACAGGTCGGTGAGTTGCAGCCGGTAGGTGCCGTCGGCGGGGATCACGAGCTTGCCGAGCACGTCGGCGGTGCCGGCGTTGTACGGCGGGCCGTCGTAGGCGTAGCCGTTGCTCGACACCCGCACCGGGCTCGGGATGTCGCTCAACTCCAGCACGTCGGCCAGCGCGCCACCCGGCCCGACGCGCTGCACCAGCACCGCCGGGTCGGTCGGAAGGCCGAGCCGCTCCGACGCGACCTCGACCCACCACTCCTCACCCTTCTTCGCCTCGAACTCGTACACGTCCACGTCCGCGGCGGGGAAGAAGCGGCCGGCCACGTCGCACGGCAGCGTGACGCGCTGCGGGCGGGAGCCGTCGTTCGGCTCGACCTCCGCCGTCGCCGCCTGGGCGGGCAGGCCGACGGGCGGCCACGAGAAGGCGTTCACCGCTTGCGTCGAGGGCTGGCGTACGATCGGCGTGCCGGCGGGCTGCTCCCACACGCCGAGGCGGTAGTAGAACGCGGGGCCGCCCTTGTAGGTCAGCTCGTGGAGCTTGATCGTATACTTGCCGTCGGCGGGCGGCGCGAAGTCGATTGCGCCGCCCCGCCGCTCGACGAGCAGGTCGCGGCCGGCGGCGTCGCCGACGATCACCGTCGCGTTCAGCTTCGAGTCGATGCCGCGGGCCGCGCAGTCGATCACCACACGCTGCCCCTTGCGGGCCTGGAACGTGAAGTAGTCGATGGCGCGGTCGGCGACGGCGCCGTTGCAGACGGAGTTCAGCGGCAGTTCAAGCGCCGATGCCAGGGAGCGGTTCGGTGTCGTCACCGTCACCTCGGCGAGCGACCCCACCGCGAAGGTGCGCGCCGTCGAGACACCGAGCCGCGTCGTGACGCGCGCCTCGTACAGCCCGACGGGGCAGTCCGGGGCGATGGTGACCGTGTAGCGGTCGCCGCCGTCGGGCTTCCGCTTCGCGGTGATGCGCGGGTCGGAAAAGATCAGGTCGCCGACGTCGTCGAGGTGCTCGCCGGTGATAGCGACCTCGATCGTCGTACCCGCCTTGCCCCCCATCGGCATGGTGGTAAGCAGGCGGGGGGTCGGTAGGCCGACCGACTGGGCGGAGGCCGTCGCGGCGCTGCCGAGGAGGATCGCCCAGGCGGCGGCGCGGCGGAGGTAGGATGCGGTCATCGCCGTGGGCACCGTCAGTGGTTGAAGAGGAATTCCTTGCTCGTCATGAGCGCCCAGAGCAAGTCCTGGTACGCCTCGCGGGCTGCCTGCGGCGCGTTAACGGGCCGGCCCGCCGCGTCGACCCGCGGCTCGGCCAGGTAGCCGAGCGCCGCCCTCAACTCGGCCGGCCGCGGCTCCCGCGCGAACGCTACCCGGTACAGCTCCTTCACGCGCTCGTCGGCGGGGCGTGCGTCCTTGGCCAGCTTCTCCGCGCGGCCGGTCGGGTGGGCCAGCTTGTTGCGCACGTCGGACGAATTCAGCAGGTGGAGGCTCTGCGCCAGGTTCGACGACTGCACCCGCTCGCACTCGCACACGCTCTCGCCCTCCGGCCGGCCGAACACCCGCAGGAACGCCGACGACCGGTTGTAACTGTTGTCCGGCAGCGCCACCGCCCGCGTGCCCGGCGGCAGGTTCGGGAAGTCCGTCTGCGTGCCGCTCAGCTGGTCGATCGCGTCCAGCAGTACCTCGGCCGACAGCCGCCGCGGGTAGTAGCGCGAGTAGTTCTGGCGGTCGCCGCCGTTGTGGGCGTTCGGCGTCGCGCTCAGCTGATAAGCGCTCGACCGCACGATGACGCGCACGAGCCCCTTCAGGTCGTACCCGCTCGAAACGAAGTGCTTCTCCAGCGCCGCGAGTAGTTCGGGGTTCGACGGGGGGTTGGTGTCGCGGATGTCGTCCTCGGGCTCGATCAGGCCGCGGCCGAAGAAGTGCTTCCAGTAGCGGTTCACGAGCGCCTTGGCGAAGAACGGGTTCGTCGGCGAGCGCATCCAGTCGGCCAGCTTCAGCCGCGGGTCTTCGTCGGGCGCGATCGCCGCCACCGCGTCGCCGAGCGCCGCCGGCCGCAGCGCCGCCTTCGTGCGGATGTTCGTCGCCGTCGCCACGCCGCGCTTGTGGAAGATCAGGTCTTCGCCGCGCGTGTCCGACGGCCGCCGCCCGACCTGGCCGAAGAACGCCGCGAGCGAGTAGTAGTCGTCCTGGCTCCAGCGCTCGAACGGGTGGTGGTGGCACTGGGCGCACTGGATGCGCACGCCGAGGAACAGCTGCGCCACGTCCTCGATCTGGTCCTTCGGCTCCTTCACCCGCTTGTACCACGCCACCGGCGGGTTGCCGATGATCGTGCCGGTCGCGGCCAGCAGCTCGCGCACGAACTGGTCGTACGGCTTGTTCGACAGCAGCGAGTCGCGGACCCAGGCGTGGAAGGCGAAGTTGGACACCGTGTCGCTGGCGTCGTCGCGGCGGTTCTTCAAGAGCGCCGTCCACTTCGCGGCGAAGAAGTCGGCGTAGTCCGGGCTCCGGAGTAGCTCGTCGATCCAGCGGTCGCGCTTGTCGGCGCCCGTGTCCACGAGGAAGGCCGTTGCCTCGGCCTCGGTCGGCAGCCGGCCGGCCACGTCGAGCGTGACGCGGCGGAAGAACGTGGCGTCGTCGCACACCGGCGACGGCGGGATGCCGAGCGCCTTCAGGTTGGCGAATACGGCGGCGTCGATGAAGTTCCGCTCCGGCGGCAACTCGCCGACCGGCGCCCCGAGCGGCACGGCGGCGTTGAACACCGCGACGCGCCCCTGGTGGCGCACCATTACCGACGCCTTGCCCGGCAGGTCGAGCGCCGCGACGAGCCCGCCCTCGGTCACCTCGGCCAGGGCCTTGTCGTTCGATTCGAACAGTGCCGTGCCGGTCACGTCGCGGGTGCTGCCGTCGGAGTAGCGGGCCACCACCTTCAGCTGCAACTTCGCCTGCCGTTGCAGCACGCCGTGCCTCGGCTCGAGCTCCAGGCCGACGAGCCTCGGCGTGGTGGAGTCGTCGGGCCGCGCCCCCTGGGCGATCCAGTCGCGGACGACGGCGTACCCCGGCGACGCCTTCGGCAGCCGCGGGCCGCCGGCGTGCGGCACCTGACCGGACGCCTTCAGGAGCAGCAGACTGTTCTCGGGGCTGCCGAACTGAAGGCGCCGGCCGCGGCCTTCGAGGACGAGGTGCTCGAAATCTTCCGCCGGCTCGAACCCGAACAGCGACAGCTGGAACCCCTTCTGCCCGCCGCCGGCCTTGGCGTGGCACGTTCCCGCGTTGCACCCGGCCCGCGTGAGTACCGGGACCACGTCGTTCACGAAACTGACGCGACCGTCGGCCGCGCTCGCGGGGCACGCGAACGCCAGCACCACGGCCGCGCAGGCGCACCAGGTTAGAGGAACGGACAAACGCCGCGGCTGGCTCGGGTCGGGAGGCATCTCAGGCCCGTGGGGAGGGCACGGCATCGGGCAGTCCGGGTCCGCCGGGGGCAAACTGCCGGACGAGGGGGCTCTGGCGGGGGGGTGTAGCTGTCAATTAGTATCACTCCTTCCGGACGGTTGGGCAACACGGAATCCGGCGCGGGCGGATTTCGTCGGTGCATTTCGCTGGCTCGCGTCGTCGGATTCTGGTCTCCTACCCGGGCGGCTGCGCCCGTAGCGAGGCGGACAAGGACCAATGTCATTCGAGATGCCCTGCCCGAGATGTCTGCGCGTACTCGACCTCGACGACGAGGAGAAGACCCAACGGGCGTGGTGCCCGAACTGCGGGGCGCGGTTCATCGCCAACGACCCCGGATTGTCACCCACGCAGATTGAGGAGCTTCGACGCCGTGAGTCGGAGCGGCAGGGCCGAGGCGAACGCCGGCCGCGGTCCGACGCCGTCCGGTTCGAGGTGGAAGCCCCGGCCACGGCGCTGAAGGTCCACGGGTGGTTCACGCTCGGTTGCGGCATCCTCCTGGGCGCGGTAGGCGTCGGGTTCGCCGTGCTCTTCGCGGACGACCCGGAATTCCACAAGGCGGAGAAGACCACGCGGGGGGAAGTGTTCATCGTGGCCGGGATGCAACTGACTCAGGGGCTGTGCGGGGTCGTCACGGGCACGGTGATGGTGGTCGGCGCCCGCAACCTGACCCGCTTCCAGGGCATCGGCTGGGTCAAAGCCGCCGCCGTCGTCGGGATGCTGCCGGTTGTCACGGGGTGCTGCCTCCTCGGGGTACCCGTCGGCGTCTGGACGCTGCGCGTACTCAAGCGGCCTGAGGTCCGCGAACGGTTCGACCGCCGCGCCACGCCGCGCGAATCGTTCCGGTGACGACATGCCGGCGGAGCTGCAGCGGCGCCTGACGGTTGCCGGGTGAAACGAGGACGCCGATGACCGCGAGGAGCTTTTCGCCCGTGAGGGTTGGCGTGGTCGGGCTGGGCCGATTCGGGCGGCTTCACGCGCTGACCCTGGCCCGCCTGGCGGAGGCCGAACTGGTTGCGCTGGTGGCGCGCCGGCAGGCCAGCCTGGACGCCGCGGCCGCCGAACTCCCCGGCGTGCCGGGCTGGACGAGCCTGGAGCGCGCGATCGCGGAATCGACCGCCGAGGCCTGGGTCGTCGCCTGCTCGACGGCGGCGCACGTGCCAGTCGTCCGGACGCTCCTGGAGGCCGGCAAGACGGTGCTGCTGGAGAAGCCCGTCGCCGACAACCTGACCGACGCCCGGAGCCTGGCGCCGCTCGTCCGGCCCGACTCCGGCAACCTCATGCTCGGGCACATCGTTCTGTTCAACAGCGAGTTCCGGCAGCTGTGCGACGAGGCGCGGCGGCGCGGCCCGCTCGCGTACATCAACTGCGTCCGCCACCGGCCGGCGAGCACCGTCGCCGCGTTCCCCGGGGAGAACCCGCTGCACGCGACGATGGTCCACGACCTGTACGCCACCCAGGCGCTCGTGGACGGGGCCGACCCGGTCCACTTCGGCGCCCGGTTCCACCGTACGCCCGCGGGGGCCGTGGACCTGGCGGTGGCCCAACTCCAGTGGGCCGACGGGCTCGTGGCGTCGTTCGCCGCGTCGTACCTCACGCCTGCCGGGATGCCGCCGCGGGGGTTCGACCGGATGGAGGTCTTCGGCGCCGGCTGGTCGGCGCGGATCACCCCGAACCCCCGGCCGATCGAGGTGTGGGACGAGCGGGCGCAGTGGCCGATGGCACTTGAAATCCGCGCCGACGACGCCGGGGCCACGGGGATGATGGCCGAGGAGCTTCGCTGCTTTTGCCGCGTGGTGCGGGGTGAGCAAGCCGTTCCCGCCGGGGCGACCTACGGCGACGCGCTCCAAGTTCAGCAGTGGATGGACCGGTTGGCCGCCGGTCTCGACCGCAACCCGACCTCGCACCCGCAACAGCCCGCGGGTCAGTAGGCTTGCCTCTTCGCTCCATCAACGCCGTCGGGCGCTCGTATCCCCAAGGCGACAAGCAAGGCGGCATACTTGCGTTGCCGATCTTGCGCCCACCGCTCGGTCTCCTCGGCTGTCGGCGCCGGGCCGATGACGAACGGTGCAAAGGTGGCCGGACGGTGACCGGCCAGGAACTTCACCACTTGCCCGCGAACCTCCGCACCCGCAACCACTTACTCGTCATCGATCCCGGCCTCGGTGAAGGTGTCCAGTAGCGCGGGGAATAGCTCGTTCGCCGTCAGTACGCCTTCGGCATGCATTCGAAGGCACTTCGCCCGTATCCAGGCCTGTCGCTCGGCAACGGTGGCCATCGCTCCCCTCGGGCACGACGAAAGACCAGGGAATATTGGGTCCGTCAGTGTTGCGGTTCGGGGTCGTCGTCGAGCGGCCGGTAGCGGTAGAGCGCCCAGCCGGCGGCGCCGGCCAGCAGCACGCCGACGTACACCCACAGGATCGGGTCCCACTGCCCGCGGCCGGTGACCCCGGCGTCGGCCTGGTGCTGCGTGAACCACCCGACGAACCCCTGCGACGCCACCCCGGCGAGGATCCCGCAGGTGTTCAGCATGCCGAACACCGCCCCCACGTTCCGCCCGCTCTGCTCGATCGCCGCAGCCCACCACGTCGGCAGGGTCGATTGCAGCGCCAGGTACCCGACCGCGACCAGCGCCGCGAGCAGCAGGGGCGAGTCGGCGGCCGTCGCGGCCGTGAGGGCGGCCGCGGACGTCATGTAGGCGACCGCACCGAACCGGCGGCGGGCGCGGACCCGGTCGGCCGTACGGGACACCCGGTCGGCGAGCACCCCGCCGGCCATCATCCCGGCCGCGCCGCCGAGCAGCACCAGCGACGTGAGCAGCCCGGCGTCTCCCTTCGCCACCCCGCGGCCGTCCTGGAGGTACTTCGAGAACCACGAGAAGTACAGGTACGAGTTGAACGAACTGCACATGATGATCGCCGCGAGCAGCCACACGCCGGGCGCCCGGGACACGGCCCGCCACGGGATCGACCCGTGCGGCCGGCCGGCGTTCGTGCCGGCCCGGATGAGAGCGAGTTCGGTGGCATTCACGCGCGGGTGGTCGGCCGGGTCGTCGCGGAACCACAGCCAGAACCCGACTGCCCACACGACGCCGACCAGCCCGAACGCGACGAACGCCAGCCGCCACCCGACGAGCCAGACGAGGGCGGCGGTGAGGGCCGGGGCGGCGGCCCCGCCGAGTTGGGCGCAGGTGAGCATTAGCCCGGTCACCCGCCCCCGCTCGGCCGCCGGGAACCACCGCGACAGGACGCGGGCGGTGTTCGGGTACGCCCCCGCCTCGCCGGCCCCGAACAGGAACCGGACGACGAGGAGCGACCACAGCCCGAAGGTCGCGCCGGTGAGCGCGGTGAACGCCGAGCACCACACGACCACCCGGGCGAGAACGGCCCGCGCCCCGATGCGGTCCCCGAGCCGCCCGGTCGGCACCTCGAACAGCCCGTAGGCGATCGTGAACGCCATGAACACGTAGCCGAGCTCGCGGTTCGACAGCCCGAGGTCGGCCTGGATGTCCTGGGCCGCCTGCCCGATGCAGACGCGGTCGAGGAACAGCACCGCCGATAGGGCGCACAGCCACCCCGCCAGGACGAAGCGGGCGCGGGACGGCGGGGGGTCGCCCTGCCTCAACGCCCGGCTCCGAGGAGCCGCCGCATCGCGTCCGTCAACACGACCTCGACTTCGGGCGCCACGTTGCTCGCCCGCGGGCCGGTCTCGTAGCCGCCTTCGGCATACGACGCCGTCGTGCCGATGTAGGCCGGCCCGTAGTCGCCGTAGGCCGCCATCGCCACCCCCAGGTCCGGGCGCATCTTCTTCGCCGCCAGCTGGTACTCGACGAACAGTTCGCCGGGCATGTGCAGCACTCGCGCCTGACCCACCCGCAGGCAGGCGATGTCGATCGCGTGCCCCGCCTTGCGGCGGACCACCCAGGCCAGCTGGTCCGCCTTCGACACGTACCCCCGCGCCGGCTCCGTCTTCAGGTCCTGGATCAGCTCCTCCTCCTTCAGGTGCGCGGCGACGGGCAACTGAACCGGCACCGTCTCCCAGCCCACGTCCGCCGCGGCCAGCGGCTGCTTCTTCGCCGCCGCCAGTGCGCGCTTCATGCCGTCGGCGAGCCGTTGCGCGAGCACCAGGCGGTTCTCCTTGTCGCCGTCGTTGTACTTGCCCGCACCGATGTTTCCGCCGGCGCCGTTGAAGTGGACGTGCAGCGCCTCGGGCAAGGCCTGGCCGCGGATGAAGCGGGCGATGCCGGGGAAGTCGGGGCTGGGCACGCCCGTGCGGTAGTAGCTCTGCGGGTGGCAGGCGTAGTAGCTGAGCACCGCGACCGGCCGCTCCCCGTTCCAGAACGCCAGCACCGCGACGTCGGGGTCGATGACCCCCTCCGGCTCGGCGCGGAGGGCAGGGTCCTTGGTGGCGGTGTAGCGGACGGCGCGGACCTTGCCGTCCGGCCCGAGGATGCGGCGGTTCGACGCCACCTCCTTTACCTCCGCCCTGCCGAAGCCGGCGTGCGTGACCGGTTGCGCCGTCTTCACCGCCGCCTCGACCGCGGCGGCGGCGCGGCCCATCACGTCGCGGTGGAATCCGCTGTCGAACCGGCCGAACTCCTTCAGCCCGAGGTCGCGCATGAGGCGCTCGGCGGTCAGGTCGCACCCGGGCGCGTCGTGCTGGTGCAGGGCGTGGACGGCGACGCGGTCGGGGGTGGTGCCGGCGGCGCGGGCCAGCCGCTCGCGGAACAGGTCATGCCCCTCGTTGGCTATGCCGATCCAGTCCACCGCACACACCACGATCGGCCGGCCGCCGCCGGTGACGACGACGCCCCGGCAGCGGAGAGTCAGCTCGTCGAGCCGGCGGACGGGGTCGTAGGCCATCGCCGAGCCGACGGGCGGCGTCGCGTCCACGTCGAAGGTGGCGACCTTGACCGCGGCGGCGGCGGGCGGCTGTGCCGGCAGGGCGGCCGCGCTGGTCAGTGCGAGGGCGAGAGCCAGGGCGAGCGGTTTCATCGGCCGCCTCGTGTGGGGTGGGGGGTCGGCGCCGCGATCACTCGTCGCCTTTGAAGCGGAACTCCCGGCCGCCGAGCAGTTGGTCCGACGTGACCGTCGGGCAGACGAACTTCTCGATGTGGGCCACGATCAGCCGCGTCCCCTCGAAGTGGCTCACCATCGGCGGCATCTTCGGGTTGTACATCGTGTCCGTCAGGTCGCGGACGAGCACCACGTGCTTGCCGTTCTTGGCGAGCTGCCGCAGGCCGAACGGGCGGCCCAGCACGCACATGTTGGTGTGGACGCCGACCAGCATCACCCGGTCGATGCCGCGGGCCTCCAGCAGGTTCCAGATCTCGACTCCCGAGTCGCTGACGGCGTCCTCGGCGCGGATGGTGAGGCCGGCGTGCTGGCTCTTCCACGGCGCCTTCGGGTTGCGGCCAGTCGCGGCGAGCTTCGCGTGCCACTCGGCGTGCTCCGTCGGGTCGTCGTCCTCGCCGCCGTCGCTCTGGTCGATCGGGTACTTGCCTTTGTCCTCGGCGGGAATCTTCGTGCACCACTGGTCGATGCCCTTGGGCAGGGTCTTCGCCGCCGGCGCGGCCTGCGCCCGCTTGCGGGCCGGGTGGTCCTGGTAGGCTGCCATGCAGCTCGACGGGGCGTGGATGATGAGCGCGCCCTGGGCACGCGCCTTATTCAGGAACGACTCCATCCGCGGGACCAGCTCGTTCTCGCGGCGGACGGCGTTCAGGCAGTGGTGGGCGTCCCACATGTCGCACACGATGACGGCCGTCTTCCCCGCCGGCCACGCCTCCGCCCGCGTCGTCACCGCGTACTCGCCGGCTTTCTCGACCCGCGACCGCAGCGTCAGGCGGAAGTCGGTATCGTCGGCCCCGGCGGCGTCCGTCGGACCCGGGAGGAGTGCCAGCAGGCCGGCCAGGATCGTGATGCACATCACTAACCATCGTGGTGAGAGGGGTTCGACCGGGCTATAGGAGGCGGGCGCGAGGCCCGCCCCCGTGGGGGCGGGGTCTCGGCCTCACTTCACGGTGACGAGCCGGTCTTCCCGCGGGAACGTCTCCAGCACGAGCCCCTTGAAGTGGATTTCCTGCGGGACGTTGTTCGAGTGCAGCTGGAGGCCGATCGGGCCTTCCTTGATGCGCGCCGGCTCGGGGTCGCGCCAGTCCACGACGGCCGCGCCGTTGACCGCGACCCGGACGCGGTTCCCCTGGGCCAACACCTCGATGTCGTTCCAGTCGTGCTGCTTACCGACCTTTTTCGCTGGCGCGCCGCTCACCGGCAGCCCGTTGCGGCCGAACAGGTCGTACATGCCCCACCCGGACGGGAACATGACGAGGTGGCCCTTGTACGTGTGCTCGGACCGGTCCTTCTTGGGGTCGCTCACCTTGCCGTCGGCCTTCGGCCACACCTCGCCCCAGAACGCCAGGCCCGAGTGCATCTCGGACTCGACGAGCTTCGCCGCGAACGTGAGGCGGAAGTCGGTGTACTTGCCGTTCGTGTTCAGGTACGTGCTGTACTTCAGCGGGGCGGTGTTCTTGGCCACGATCACGCCGTTCTTGACGGACCACAGGTCGGCGTACCCGGTCCAGCCGTCGAGCGACTTGCCGTCGAACAGTCTGACCGTCTCGGTCTTGCCCTCGCGGGGCTTCACGACCGGGGCGTCTTTCTTGTCCTGGGCGGCGGGCGAGCCGACGAGGAGGGCGGTGAAGAGTAGCGCGAGGCGTCGCATGGGTGCGTCCGGGAGAGGGGTGTGAGGGGCCGCCACGGGCGGATGATACCAGACGAGGGCGCCGGAAAGTAGCGGGTACCCGGGGCTACTCCTTCCCGGCGGCCAGCGTCGCGAGGACGGCCTGGGCGTACAGGCGGTGCCCGAAGTCGTTCGGGTGGTTGAGCCCGTTGCCAGTCAGGTCCAGGTCGTGCTTGTGCCGCAGCATCAGTTCCCAGACGGCGGTCACGTCCGCGAGCGCGACGCCCGGGCCGGCCAGCCGCCGCAGCTCGTCGCGGTAGCGGGGGAACATGTCGCGCGGCGTCGCGGTCCACGCGCCGTTGCCCAACATCGGCGCGACCAGGATCACCTCGGCGTCCTTGTCGTGGGCTCTGATGCGGTCCAGGATCGTGCGCGTCTGGTCGCCGAACCACTTCGGGTCGCGGCGGCCCACGTCGTTCATCCCGTAGGCGACGACCACGAGGTGCGGCCTCTCGGCCAGCAGCTTGTCGAGGTCTTGCACCCCGTGGGCGACGCTCCACCCGGCGACCGCGCGGTTCTTCAGCGTGACGCGGCTGTCGAACGTCGCCTGGAACTGCGCCGCCACGAGGTCCGGGTAGCCGGGCTGGTTCGGGGCGGCCTTCACGAGCGCCGAGGCGTCGAGCCCGGTCGAGATGCTGTCCCCGCTGACGCCGAGGGTGAACGCCGCGCCGGCCTTCAGCCGGGCCCGCGTCCGCGGTAGCGTGCCGATGACTTCGACGGATGCGAACATGTCGTCGCGGCGGCGGTAGGTGACCTCGACATCGCGGTCGTGGAACCAGCGGCCGGGCCGGTAGAGGAGTGATTGGTCCGGGTGGCCGACGCGGGCCGCGTAGCTCTGCGGCGTTCCCTTCGGCACGAACACGCTTGCCAGCGGGATCGGCGGGACGGGGCCGGGCGCCGAGAAGGTGAGCGTCAACCCGTCCTTCGAGAGGGTGAAGGCGTCGGGGTCGAAGCGGTGGCGGCGGTCGGCGGTGGCCACCTCCAGCACCTCGGCCGCGGGGAACGCGAGGCGGGCCGTGGGCGGGCTGGTGTCCGCCGTGAGCAGGACACTGCTCTCGCGGTGGACGACCGGCGCGGCCCACACGGGCGTCAACAGGCGGAGGTCCGCGAGCGTCTCCTCGATGCGCGGCGGGGCGGTGAGGTGTTTGGCCAACACCGCCGCCCACATCTCGGCCGCCTTCGCCTGACCCGCCGCGCTGAAGTGACGCCGCGAGCCGGCGCCGCCGCGGTTCTCGCCCTTGAGGGTGTCCGTGTCCGGCCCGGCCTGGAACCCGGGGCGGGCGGCGAGTTCGTCGATGGCCGCGCGGACGCGGCCCTCGCCGGCGGGGTCGTTGTAGACGGTCGGGTGGTGGGTCGATTTGGCGAGCAGCCACGGCGGTTGGGTCCCCCACGCGGTCGCCGCCGCGTGCCGGATCGCACGCACGTTGGCGACGTACTGCTCGGTGGTCGTCTTCGCGATCACGTCGGACTCGCCCTGCTGCCAGAGGACGGCGCGGAAGCGGCCGAGCTGCTTCCCGATCAGCACGAGGCGGTAGTGGAGCACCCCGCCCGGCAGCCACTGCGAGGTGGCGGTCGCGCCGACCGCGACGTTGGCGAACCCGACCGGGACGCGGAACTCCTTCACCAGCGCGTCCCCGACCGGCGGCCAGACCGAGCCGTCCGTGCTGCCGTCCGGGACCGGCTGAGGGTCGTTCGCCACGCCCCAGGTGCCCTTCGCCGCGTCGTAGGCGACCACGCGCCCGTGCGGGTCGGCGACGCGCAACTTGGCGTCGTTGCAGTTGGTGGCGTAGGACTGGCCGGCGACCAGGAACACCTCGCCCACCCCGACCGGCTCGACCGCGCTCGCGTGCGTCACGGTGTCGTCCAGGCGGCCCCGTACTTCGAGCCGGTACCACCCGCCGGCCGGCACGCGGGCCGAGCCCACGAGCCCGGTCTTTCCCCGGTGGGTGACGAGCTTCGTCCACCCGACTTCGCCGCCGGCCGCGCCGGCGAGCCGCACCACGCGGTACTCCCAGACGACCCGTTCGGGCGCGGGGACGGGCGCCCACCGGACGGCCACGTCGGCGAAGCCGAACGCGGGGTGGCCGGGCTGCTCCTTCGCGGCGGCGGCCGGGTCGAACCCGGTGCGCTGGATCACCTCGTTGGGCTTCGGCGACTCCACGACCAGCGCCGCGGGGTCGCGCGCCGCGGCCGGGCCAGCGGCCGCGAGGGCCAGGAAACAGGCGACGGGTTGGACGAGGAGCAGCATGCGGGGTGGCATTGTGATCCGGTTACGGAGGAGGCGGGGGTGAGGCACCGACCGCCGAGCGATGGTTTCGGCACCGCACCCTACGGGTATAGCTCGCGCGCCCCGGCCCGGAGGCCGTAGAGCAACTCGACCTCGGCCGCCGTAAGCGTGCGGTCGAACACCGCCAGGTCGTCGATGTGGCCGACGTAGGCGGCGCCGAGCACCAGCAGCACGCGGGCCGGGTCCCAGTCGAAGGTCAGGTTCCACCTCTCGATCGTCCCTTGCAGCTTGCCGTCGATGAACAAGCGGCCGGCCTGCGGCCGGGTCTTGTCGTTGACGTTCTCCACCGTGAACGCGACGTGGGTCCACCGCTCCCGCGAGAACGGGGCGCGGGCCACCTGCACCATCGGCCGCTTCTCAAAGGGTATCTCGTGCCACGCCGCGCCGGTCGGGTTCCAGATCGGGAACAGCGGGCGGATCGCGTAGCGGAAGTAGCGCGGCGTCTCGTCCTTCGACCACTCCAGGAAGATGTAGCCCTTCTTGTTGTCGTCGCCGACGATCTGGATCGGGTCGCAGTAGCCCGGCTCCAGGTCCCTGTCCGGGTCGAGCCGCAGCCACGCCGACACGGTCGTGCACCAGCCCTTGGCGTTGTAGCCGAGCACGCCACCGTCCTTGAACGCCGGGCGGGTGGCCCCCTTCTTCGGGAAGTGCAGCGCCCCGCCGAACCGCCCCGCGCCGGCCGCGACCTTCACGTCGTCGTTCGGCGCGGCCCTCACCAGCTCCGTGCCGCGCTGGACGTAGCACGCCTTGTCGGCGCGGGAGAAGTCGGCGTCGAGGCCCTTGTCGAAGGAGGCGTGCAGCGTGAGCGCCTTCGCCAGCTTCGCCCGCGCCTCCGCGTCGGCCCCCGCACCGGGTACGTTGGCGACCGCGAGGGCCGCGGCTAGTGCGACCAGCGGCATCCGGGTGGGGTGTGTCATGGCGGGGTTTCGGCGCGGACAGCGGGTCCAGCCGGACAGGCTATCGCGGCCCCGGCCCGGCCGCAAACCGTTTCCGCCCGCGGGCCGACCCTGTCGCACGCCCGCGAAATCGGGTAGAGTCGCTCGCCACCGCCCCAGGAGCCGAGCATGACCCGCGCGTGTTTATTGTGCCTCGCCCTCGCCGGCCTGGCTGCGCCGGCGCGCGGGCAGGACGCGGCGTGGAAGGCCGGCGTGGCGCGGGCCGTCGTCACCCCGGACACGGGCGTCTGGCTCGCCGGCTACGGGACGAAGCGGCCACCCGACGGCAAGCTCCACGACCTGTGGATGAAGGCTCTCGCGCTGGAGGACCACACGGGCAACCGCGCCGTCCTGATCACCAGCGACTTCCAGGGTGTGCCGAAGGAGATGAGCGACCGCGTGTTCGAGCAGCTCCGGCAGAAGTACAAGCTCGACCGCCGCCAGGTCATGTTCACCTTCTCGCACAACCACTGCGGCCCGCGACTCGGCAGCGACCTGATCGACTACTACCCGGTCGAGGCGGATCAGGAGAAACTCGTCGCCGAGTACACGACGCTGATGGAAGGTCGGCTGGTGGCGATGGTCGGCGAGGCGCTCGGGCGGCTCGCTCCGGCGACGCTGGCGACCGGCCGCGGCACCACCACCTTCGCCGTGAACCGCCGCAACAACCGCGAGGCCGACGTTGCCGCGCTGCTGGCGAAGGGGGAGCCGCTGAAGGGGCCGGTGGACCACGCAGTCCCGGTGCTGACCGTGACCGGGGCGGACGGGAAGCTCGCGGCCGTCCTCTTCGGCTACGCCTGCCACCCGACGACGCTCAGCTTCACGAAGTGGTGCGGCGACTACCCCGGCTTCGCGCAACTGGCGGTCGAGAAGACCCACCCCGGCGCCACGGCCATGTTCGTGAACACCTGCGGCGGCGACCAGAACCCGCTCCCGCGCCGGTCGGTGGAACTCTGCGAGAAATACGGCCACATGCTCGCCGCCGCCGTCGAGGACGTGCTGAAATCGCCCCTGAAACCGGTCGCCCCGGGCCTGAAGACGGCGTTCGAGTACGTGGAGCTGCCCTACGAGCGGGTCGTGACCCGCGACGACCTGAAGGCGGCGACCGCCGACGCGAACGCGGTCAAGAAGCGGTGGGCCGAGCGGCTGCTGAAGCAGCTCGACGCCGGGGCGACGTTCCCGGCCGCGTACCCGTACCCGGTCCACGCCTGGCGGCTCGGTCGCGACACGCTGATGATCGGGACGGGGGCCGAGACGGTGGTGGACTACGCGCTACAGTTCAAGGCCCTGTACGGCGCCGACACGTGGGTGTGCGGCTACACCGACGACATGCTCGCGTACATCCCGTCGCGCCGCGTCTGGGACGAGGGCGGCTACGAGGGCGGCCCTACCTGTTCGAGTACGGCCGGCCGGCCTTCCGTTGGGCGAGCGACGTGGAGGCCCGGGTAACGCGCAGCGTCGCGCGGGTGGTCCGGGCCGTCGAGCCGTGACGACGGTTTCGCCACACCGCTCTGAAGTGCTGCAGCCAGTACTTGGGGAAAAATAGAAGGTGATTAGCAAAATTCTAGGGCACAGTTTGGGTCGGAATGGTGGGCCGGATCATGCGGTCGTACAGGAGGTCCATCAGATGTTCCCCGCGGTGGTTGTACCGGAACTCGTACTCGGCCAGGTACAGCGGGAAGTTCCCCGAGTCCACCCCGTGGACGTGCCGGTACAGCCGCTTGGCGAAACTCCAGAACCCCTCGATCCCGTTGATGTGCGCCCGCCCCACGGCGAACGCCTCCTGGTGGTTGACCGGGACGTGCTTGCCGTGCCGCTGGACATCGTTGTAGCTGGTGAACTCGTCGGTGTAGAACACCGACCCCTTGACCGTGGCCGCCTCGATCTTGGCCATCAGGGTCTCCTTCTTGCAGTCCGGGACGGCCACCGTGTACACCCGCCCGGCCCGCTCCAGGATGCCGAACACCGCGACCTTCCCGCCCGCCCCGCGGCCCCGCTTCCCCTTCCGCTTGCCCCCGAAGTACGACTCGTCGAGCTCCAGCTCGCCGAGCAGCGGTCGCTTCTCGTCGTCGGTCACGGCCTGGAGGGTGAGGCGGAACCGGGTGTACGCGGCGTAGGCCGTCGGGTAGCTGCACCGGACCACCCGGGCGGCGTGGTGGGCGGTCGTGCGGAGGGCGAACGCGCGGAGCAACTCCCACTCCGCCTTGCGCCGGTGGTAGCTCCACTTGGCCCGACACCCGGGGCACTGCCGCTGCCGCCCGGAGCTCCCGTGGGTGGCCCGGTGGCACCACCAACAAAGCTGACCGATCAGATGCCGTTCGTACTCTTCGAGGGTCATGGCAGCAGCCTATCTGCTGCCCTAGAATTTTGCTAATCACCAAATAGAAAGGTCTGGCGGATAAGTCCGACAGCCGTGACGTACCGACCTGTACCGTAGAATTCCGGGTCCAGGTCGGGTGAGGTGATCGGGGCCGATCGACGTAAGAAGTTGCCCGGTCAAGTACACCCAGAAGGATTCGAACCTTCAACCTTCGGTTCCGTAGACCTTCGCTCTGGGGTCTCGAGGACGACTCGAACAAGCCGCGTTTCCCTGCAATTCACGGTGTTTTCGGCCCGCCATGGGAAGCGGCGGTCTCCAGGATTTTAGCCGTTTTCTGTCCGCGTAGAAGGGATTCGCGGACAGAACGCGGACAAACAGGGGCCGTTCAAAGTGGCCGTCGGTCCTGCGTTCTGCTCACGTGCCCGAGTTGAGGGTCCATGCACCATCGACGTGACGCGGTTAGCACGTATCGGGTAGGAGCGGGCTGCGTCGCGTGTGCGGTCGGCTATGTACTCGACTGATTCTTCGTCGGCCCCGCCTGAGGCGGAGCGGTCCGAAACCGCCCGGAACGTGGAAGGCGGCGTGGGGCTCAAGAGAGTCAGTTCTGCGACCGGAGGCCGCGCCCGGGTCGCGCGGCGTGTAGCTCGGGAGGAGATTGCGTGGCGAACGAAGGCCGCAGACAAGGTTTGCTACTCCCCCTTTCGCGACGGCTTGCCGAAGAGTGCGGCCGTGTTCTCCTCGCCGGGCAGAGCGCTCGCTCCTGCCGAGTCCGGCCGGGCCTGGATGGCCTGCGGCTGACCGAGGTGGCAACCGGCGTGGACCTCGGTGACGGGGGCAGAGTTGCGACGACGGTAGCCTCTGTCGGCTCACCCGCGTTGACTGGAGCAACTTCCGCGACCGCGGGGGTACCGACCGATAGGGGGGCTATTGGCCGCAAGAGAAGGGAGTCCAAGACAATTTCGCCGGTGTTATTGATCACTGCGGGAAAGAACTGCTGGAAGGGCTCTGCCGGGGCTGACTCCGTTAGCTCCTTGAGCGGCATAATCTCCCCCGTCGGAATGACCAAGACGGGCCCGACGTCGGCACGGTATCCCGTCCCGAAAAGCATGTCGTTCAGTGAATGCAGCCGCGTGCCCGCGTCGATCGCGTGGAACGCCAGTCTGTCGCCACCCACAGCGCCTTCGAGGCAGAAGTAGCCGTTGGTGTTGAAGAACGGGAAGCAGCCTGAAGCGGTCACTTTGGTTATGTAGCCGGAGTACAGATTCCCTTGAAACTCTGCGTTCAGGCCGCCGATCGGTGGCGTGGGAAGGCGCACGACACCGCCCGGTGCAACTACCGACCACTGAAATGACCAAGGGGAGGCTGGGTCAGCCTCGGACGTCAACACGCGGCCGTCCGGGAGAAAAGCCGCGTCGGTGAATGGACGCCCAAGAGACCCCGCCCACCAAGCCGTCAGATCGCTACGGTAGGCGACAATCACCCCAGACAACCGGTTGACGGACAGGATGTTGCCGGATCGGTCGATGTCGACCACTGCGGTCGTCGGCGGCGACACGACCTGGGGCAATCGAACGACTGCCCCGTTGCGGAACACCGCCGCCGTTTCGCCACTCCCGAAGGCGGAGAAACCCAGCTGGCCTCCCGCCGCGAAGGCCTTGGGCACATCATGAAACGGTCCGCCCCGATAGCCGGCCGCATCGTAACTCGTCAGCCGCCCGTTCGAGAGAATCCCGGCCGTCGTGAGGATGAAGCCGTCATCCGTCTGGTTGAAAGCATGAATGGTGGCGGAGGGGGCGGCGGAACTGGAGAGCGTCTCCGCACGAAACACGGGGGCCGCTTCCTCCGCCTTGGCCGACACCGCCACAAGAAGCGCACATAGAGCAGCCATTACTCGAACCGACATAGTAATCCTCCGTCCAAAATAACCTTGCGGGTTATTGCGACGGCGGAGCGCTATGTGACCTTCGCCCCCGTGGGCGCGGCGCCCGTGACCGCCCGACTCATGTCAGCTGCCTGGGGTGGGCCGCCCATCGCGGCCCGCCGGCCCCCCCCCTCGGTCAGGGCCTGTCGACGAGCAGCACGACGTTGTCAAGGCCGTCCGAGTCCTGTCCCGTCGAGTACTCGCCCGGGATATGAAGACCCGTCAGGGTGCCGAGCACGTCGCGGAACTGCGCGTCTGTGGGGGGCGAGGCAGTCCCGGCGGGCGGCCTGTCGAATTCCGTGACGTTCCGGCTGGCCGGCCCGATCCGCCAGGCGGGGCCGGCAACCAATGGAATCGCGTACTTGGTCCAGGTCTCGGTCGCCGGGAATTGCAGCTGGTAGAAGAGGATGACGCTTTGCCCCCCGGACGTGCCGCGGAGCTGCAGCCACCGCCCGCTGTCGGCGCCCGGGGTTCCGTCGGTCTGGTCTGTCCAGAGGTCGAAGGAGAGCGTCAGCCCGTAGGCGGCCGACTGGTCACCGAGGAACTTGCTCGGCGCGGTCCAGTACATCGTGGCGGCGCCGGTGACCGGCTGCACGAAGATGTGCCCGCCTGGGTTCCCGCCGGCGGGGCGGTACTCCGGTGTGGCCGCGTCGTTGGAGAGCGTCCAGTCCTCCGGTCCGGTCTCGAACCGACTCGCGATCGCACGGACGACCCGGATGGGAAACGTCCGGTCGGCGGTGCCCAGCGCCAGGCCGACGCGGTCCTTTACGAGTGCGGAATGGATCACGAACTGGTAGGTGCCCGCCGTTACCGTCGGGTAGTTGAGGATCACATCCTTGCCCGAGGGTGTTTGGCGGACGACACGCGGCACGATGGTGGCCCCGCCGGGCGCCACGAGCGCGAACGCGCCTGCCGTCAGCGCCGCCGGGTCAATCGGCTCCGAGAACCGAAGGCGGACGGTCCCGAATTCCTCACCGCGGACCGGGCCGAGTGGCGGATCGGTGACCAGGGTCGGGGGCGTGGTGTCGGGCGTCAGGGTCACAACCACCGGGGCCGAGACAGCAACATTCCCGCCCGTGTCGGTCGCCCGCGCGGTCAGGGTGACGGTCGGTGAGCCGTTGGCCGCGAGCGTCGGCAGGTCGATCGCGGTGGAGTACGGGAACGAGACGTCGGTACGGACGACGCGGCCGTTGACGAGGACTTCGACGGACCGCACTTGAGCATCGTCGGACGCCACGACCCGGACCGCGACTGGCGCCCCTTCCTGCGCCGTGTTGCCCACCACGCCGGGCAGGGTGAGCGAGACAGTCGGGGGCTGTCCGGCCGTGTCCGTCGAGCGGTAGTTGACGACCGTCAGCCCTGCGTCGGATGTGGCGACGAACGCGAGCCCGGCGGCCGCGGTCACGTCCCGCGGCACGGCGGTCAAGTTGTACCGGGTCCTGAACGCGGCCCGGACGCTCCCTTCCTCAAGATCGAACACGTCCAGAACCTTCTCAGCCCCGGCACCGGCGGTCAGCAACCCGAGCCCCCCGCCGGCGACGGCGACCGCCGAGTTCCCGGCCCCGACGCTGGTCCCAAAGTCCGATGGAACAACGCCCGTGGGGTTCATGGGGTCGGAGACGTCAACCGTGGTGTAGTACGCCACTGCGGGGCCGCCGTTTCCGCTCTCCTTCACAACGACGTAGGCAGTCCCGTCGCCGACGAACACCGGCCCGCCCCCGGCCGTGAGGGGCACCGTCCGGCCGCGGATGAGAGTGGGGTCTGTCAGGTCGATAGTCTTGAGTAGCTTCTGGCTCCCGTTGACGCCGGACAGGAAGAGGAATGATCCGTCGCGGGTCATGCCGTTGACGGTCACCATCCCGGTAGGGGCGGTGACGAGTTCTTCGCCCGAGAACGGGTCGACGGCCACGAGGGAGGTGCCAGCCGCGAGGTACGCGACGCCGTCGTTGAACTGCACCGCAGTGGCAACGCGGCTGACCGACGCGACGCGGGTGGGTCGGGTCGGGTCGGCGATGTCGATGAACTGGACGCCATTGGTCCCGGCGACGGCGGCGACGCCGAGGTCCGCATCCACGGCTATACGCGAAGCGCTGCCCGCTCCGAGGTCCAAGCTGGTCAGGAGTGTCGGCCGTACTGGATCAGACACATCAACGACCGCGAGCCGCTGGCGAGCCGAAGCGTTGACAGCAACGAACGCCGTCAGAGCAGCAGTGTTTGAGGTCGATGGCACGACTGCGACGGCCGTTGCACTGCCGCCGAAGTCGAGCTGTGAAACGACGCCTGTAGCCGCGAGGCGACCGCCGAGGGGGTCAAGACCTTGGGCTACCTTGGCTCCATCGGAGACTCCATCCCCGGCCGTGCTAGCCTTGTGGGGGTTCGTCCCGATGACGGCCTCTGCTTGATCGGACAGGCCGTCGCCGTCGGCGTCAGTGCCGGTGTCCGACAGTAACGGCGCAAGACCGAACGCGACCGCCTGCCCTGGCGCACCCGCGCTCGCGGTGGAGAAGCCGTACAGCTTCCGAAGCGGATCGTAAATCGCAAGACCAGGAATGAGCCCGGGAGCGAGGGTGGCCTTGATCGCTTCGGTCGTGGTCCCGCGCCCACGTATTACTTCGCTCCCGGACGTCACGGACCAGTACAGCGGCCGGCCGACCGGTGACGGAGGATTCGTTCGAGACGCCGCTGTGTTGCGTCCTTCGCTTGGCAGCGATCGAGAATAAGCAGCCGTCAATCGGGAATACGTGTCGAGCAGCGGCGATAGTTCGAGCCAGAATGGTGGCTCAGAGTCCAAAGCTGTCCCTTGGCGCGTGTACTCGTCCAGGAGCGCTTCGACTCGCGCGGACTCTTCGGGCGTAAGACCGGAATCGATTTTCGACGGGTCGAGTTTGCCGAGCGGGTCGTTCAGCTGAGCGAGAATATCAGCTAGGGCCTGCATGCCTTTCGACTGCTTCTCGATGCGCGGTGGCAATACGTCAGCGAACTCGGGCAACTCCATCTCGATGATGTGGTCTGTCTCTTGCTGTTCACTGGGCTCGCACACGGGGACGCCGAGAAGATCATCCGTTAAGTCTTGGTTGAGTTGATTGATGTTCGGAATGAGTTCTGACAGACCCTTGGCAGCGAGAGCCATCTCAAGCGCCTTCGTTTGCTCGGATTCGAGGCCACCCTGCTTGGCGAAGAAGAGTTGGATTTTCAACAGCGCCTCAGCACGCTCGCCATCCTCCAGAGCGGGATTTCGAACCTTCTTGTAGTTATCGACCAACTCGACAACTTCATACACCTTGAGGAAACTACCGAGACGTGCCAAGCCGCCCACACGGCTGTCGAGGTCGCCGAGGAGAAGGGTTGCCAAGTCATTCGTCGCCGAGAAAAGCTGCTTTACGAAATCACGGACATCGAAGATGGATCGTTCCACTCGGTCTAAGAAACTCAGTTCGGTCCAGATCTCCGCCGGCAGACCACTTGCATCGACGCCGGGGTTCAGAGTCCCATGCCAGCCAGGATGTGTGATGCCCTGTCCAGGGTCCGTCGTCACAGTCTTACCATCTGCAGAGACGGTGGCCGTCCCTTCGATCTCAAGCCGACCGGTCGTGTGGTCGAAGCTGAAGAACTGCAACTTCGTGCCGGGGGCCGCGCCTGACGTGTTCGGAACCGTCAACTGCAGCGGCGTCGCGAACGCTGTCACCCCCGGGGCCTGGATCGTAATGGCGAAGTCCACCGCCCCTGCCGGCACTCCCTGGGGGAGCATCTCCCGCACCAACTCCACCGGCACCGCACTCACTCCCACTTGGGCCGACGCCATCGTCGCCCCGCTGGCGCCAAGCACCGTTGTCCCCGCCGGCACCCCCAGCCGAAATCCGGCCCGTTGTTCGGGCGTCAGCGTCGGGGCCGCGGCGGCGTCTGCCGTGATCGTCGTCCCGCCGCCGGTCACCGCCCGCAGGATCGACCCGGCTACCCGCGGCAGGTAAACCCCCTGGACCTCCTCGTTCGCCGCCCGCTGCTCTGCGGTGCCCATGCTCCCCATCACCGTGTTTTCCAGCCGGACGAGGTCGCTGCCCCGGACGAGCAGGCCGCCCGGCTCGACCACCAGGTCCATCACCATCTCCGGGAAGAACGCCCCGGCCGGGGCGTTCGTCGCCGTCCGCCCGTCGATCGCCAGTTTGACGGTACCGGACGGGACGGTCAGCGTGAATCGCCCGTTCGCGTCAGTCGGAACGCGGACGTCCTCCCGCCCCAGCGCGTACACCGTCACCCCGGCGAGCGGCAGCTTGTAGACGTCGTCCTTTGTCATCAGCAGGCCGTCCCCGCCGGCGGCCACATCGTCCGCGGTGCCCGGCTTCAGGTCCGGGCCGGGGTCCGCGACCACGCCCGTGATCGTCGTCTCGGTCGCCACCGCAGGCTGAAACACTCCGCCGGTCACCTGCTGCACGGACACGCCCGCCGCCGCGGTCCGGCTGACTGTCGTGAATGCCACTTCCCGACGGCTCCCCGGCGTTCCGCTCCCAGCCGCGTCGAGCGCCACCCCGTCGGCCGCCCCGAGGATCTGGCTCCCGTCCACGACTAGCCTCAGTGCCGCCCCTCCGGGCAGGTCCGCCCCGAAGAACACCCACGCCGACGCCTTGTCGTCCGCCAGCACCACGGTCGGCGTGTACGTCTCGCCGCCCGGTCCGACCGCGAAGATGGCCGCACCCGTCGCCGCGGCCACCGGCCGCGAGAAGAACACCCGCGGGCGGTACGTCACCCCCACGTCCGCCGCCCCGTCCGCGGGGAGCGTGCGGGTGACGGTCAGGGCGGGCCGGGCTGTGAGGTCGAAGGTCCGGGCCACGGTCGTCGAGTTCCCGGCCGCGTCCGTGGCGGTGACCGTCAGCGTCCGGGTCCCGGGGGTCGCGAACCGCAGGTCGACCGCCGCGGAAAACGCACCGCCGGCCGGGGCGTACGGGACCGGCACGTTCTTCGGCCCGGCCGGCTCATCCAGGCTGTAGGTCAGGCTCGTTGCCCCCGCCTCCAGGGTGCCCGTGAGGGTGAGACCACCGGCCGCCGCGTCTCCCCCGGCCGGTGACGTGACCGCCAAGTCCGGGCCGCGGGTGTCGAGGCGGAAGGTAAACGTCGCCGCGGTCGTGTTGCCGGCCGCGTCGATCGCGGTGAACACGTAGCTGTGGTCCCCGTCCGCGGACCCGTCGGTCGCCAGGGCCGTGGCCAGCGAGAACCCGCCGGTCGCCGGGTCGACCGGGACGGCGGCCGGCGCGCCGCCGTCAACCCGAACGACGAGCGAGGCCACCGACCCGCCCCGGTCGTTCACCCGGCCGGCGATGGTGATGTTGACGTTCCGCGGCTGGCCGTTCGGGGTCGAGAACGTGACCGCCGGACCGGTCGTGTCGGGGCCGCCCGCGAACGTCCCCAGGACGTACTCCGCGACCGCCCGACCGAGCGCCTGCCCGGCCTGGTTCGAGAACTCGAAGTGGATGCCGCCGTAGACGCGGCTCCGGCCGGCGTCGTTGGCGGCCGCGTCGAAGCTGGCGTACGAGCGGGTCACGGTCTGCCCGAGGGCCGTCCCAGAGGTCGTGAACCCGCGGCCAGGGAAGAACTGCTCTAGGACGGTGGCAGCGGCCCGGCTGTAGGTGCTGTGCCCGGACACGTACTCCGGGTGGTTCGGGGTGACGAGCAGCGGGGTCCAGGTCGGGTCAGTTTGGATGGACGGGTCGCCACCCTCGCGGATGGCGGTGACCGGTCGCCACGTCGCATAGGTGAATTTGGCGTCCCACGCGGCGATCGACGTGTCGGCCAGGGCCAGACTCAGGGCCGCCAGCATGCGGCCGGTCGTCGCGGCGTCCGCGTTCGTGGCGCGGGCCGCGTCCAGCGCGATGCGGAGCCAGTGTCCCGGCGGGGTGACCGTCCCCGCCCCGTCCGCCCACAGGCGGGCCGTGGCCGACTGGTCGGCCGTACGATCCGGGCTAGTGTCCCGCCCAAGACGCCTGACCTCGTCGAGGTCTGCCAACCACTCGGGGCTCCCGACGGCCGGTGGGGCGTCCGGGCGGAACTGGTCCGGCCTGTCGAGGACGAACGGGGTGACGGTTGCCCACTGCGGGAGTTGCTCCTCGGCGTAGGCGGGGGGCGTCGGCCGCCACTCCCCCGGTGCTGCCCCGGCGGGGAAGTCGAGTGACCGCAGGCTGCCGTCGTTCCGCCGCAGGTCCACGATCGCAGCCGCGACGGTCCGGCCGAACGCGGCCCCCGCGTCCTTCCCCGCGCCGTTCGGGATGGGTCCTAGCTGAGCGGCGAGCTCCGCGTCGAACGCCGCGGCCTGCGAGGGCAGGGCAAATGACAGGGCGGCGTGCGCCGCGGTGGCCAACGCGGCGGGCAGGTCCGCGCCCGTCGCCGGCGCGAACGTGGCGAAGTACCCCGGCCGGCCGGCGAACGCGTTCTGAACGTCGTACGCGGCGGTGTTGAGGATTGCCATCGCGCGCGTCGCCACGGGCGGGGCCGACCCGTCTGCCTTCAGCGACGCCAAGAGGGTGTCGTTCCACCTCAAGAGCGACGCCGTGAACGCATCGGTGGGCGCTCCGACCGTTACCCGGAACGAGGCAGTCGCCGTGCGGGCCCGGGCGTCCCGGACGGCCACGGTGATCGTGGCGTCGCCCGCCTGGGACGTCGGGACAACGAGTAGCGTGCGGTTCGTACCGACCCCGCCGAGCTGGAGGTGAGCGGGGTCGTTCGGAACGACATCCGGCGTGTCGCTGGTCGCCCTCACCACGAGCTGGTCGGGAGGCGTCTCGGCATCCCCGACTGTGAAGGAGACCGTTCCGCTCACCCCCGGCGCGAGCGAGATGCTGGAGATGGCCGAGATTGTGGGCGGCGTGTTCGCGTCGGGGGCCGCGAACGGCCCGCCCGCCTGCGCGGGGTCGTAGGCGGTGAACTGGCCGAGCAGGGTCGCATCCGTCGCCTGGAACATCTTCACGACGGCAAACCCGCCGGGCCCGATGCCGGTGATCACGTCGGCGAGCCCGTCCGCGTTGACGTCGGCCGTCGCCACGTACATCCCTCCGCGCAGGGCGGGGTCGTACGCGAAGTAATTCCCGATCTGGACGGGAAGCTCGACCCCGGTCCGGCCGCTGAACACCCGCGCCCGGGGGCCGCCCCCGACCCCGGTGCCCGTGATCACGTCGTCGTACCCGTCGCCGTCGGCGTCCCCGCCCGCGACCGGAACCCCGCCGCGGAAGGAAGATTCGTAGGCGATGAAGCTGAGGAGCTCCGTGCCGCCCACCGCGTCGAACACCCTGACGTGAGAGCTCCCGCCGTTTCCCGCCCCCGTCACGATGTCGGCCAGCCCGTCTCGGTTGACGTCGGCGGTCGCGACCCAGACGCCGCCGGTGAAGCCGGGGTAGGCGGACAGCGTGCGCAGGGTCTCCCCCGAGCGGCCGCTGAACACGCGGACGTCGGACCCGCCGGTTGCGCGGCCGGCGACGACATCGGCGAACCCGTCGCCGTCCACGTCGCCCGTCGCGACCGTGACGCCGCCCCGGTCGGACGCGTCGAAAGCGTAAAAGCTCCGGACCTCGGCAAGGGTTCCCCCGTCGAACACCTTGACGTGTGGGCCGTTGAGGCCGGCCGGCGCGGTGACGATGTCCGGCCGGCCGTCGCCCGTCACGTCGCCGACAGCGACGTAGACGCCGGTCCGGACGGAGGGGTCGTACGCCATGAAGGCGGCGGCGACCTCGCCGGTCCGGCCGCTGAAGATCTGAACGTGCGGCCCTCCCCCGGGGCCGGGCCCGGTGACGATGTCGACGTACCCGTCGCCGTCCAGGTCGCCCGCCGCGACGGACACGCCGCCGAGGAACGCCGGGGCGAGCCGGTCTTCGAGGGGTTCGGGGCGGAGGTGGGTGCGGGGCGGCAGGGGGGTGAGGATCCCGCGGGCGCGGCGGGCCCCTCGGGCGGTCCAAGCGCGCAGCCAGCGGTTCCAATCCGGGGTCATGGGCGACACTCGTCCGGGGGGTTGGCGAGTCCAGGCAGTCGGGGTAATAGCAGAGACCCGGACGGGGCCGAAACCTGACGCGGAAATCGAAGATTGGCGCGGCGCATCGGCGCCAAGAGACACAAGCACTATTGAATCCAAAACTTACAGCTAAGGCATACTGCCATCGGGGGTGGTTCTGGTGGTCTCGTCGCCGCCCGTGCGCGGCAGCGGGAGCCTGGCGGGCGGCGCCCGACACCAAAGCCACGCCCCGAGGCGGGCGCACCTTGCACTCGACCCGGACGGGGGCGGGCTGATACGCTGACACGCACACTGACCTGTGAGCGGGGGCGCAAATGGCCGATTCCACGAGTGCGCCCGACCCGCCCTGCCCCACCGACGCCCGGCCGGCCGCCTCCGGGCCGGACTGCGTCGCGGAGGACGACCACGGGCTCCTCCTCGCGGACGCCCGCCGCGGCGACGCCGGCGCGTGGGGGGCCCTTTTGTCCGCCTACCGCCCGTACCTCACACTCCTGGCCGAGGTGCACCTGGGGCGGAAGCTCCGGGTCAAGGCCGACCCGGCCGACCTGGTCCAGGAGGCGTACCTCCAGGCCCACCGGGCGTTCGGCGACTTCCGCGGCACCACCGCGGCCGAGTTTTTGGCCTGGCTCCGCCGGCTCCTCGCCTCCCGCCTCGACAAGCTGGTCCGCCGGTACTGCGGGACCGGCGCCCGCGACCTCCGGGTGGAGCAGGCTCTCGCCGACTCCTCCGCCGC
This sequence comes from Gemmataceae bacterium, assembly GCA_046350095.1. Lineage (GTDB taxonomy): Bacteria > Planctomycetota > Planctomycetia > Gemmatales > Gemmataceae > Urbifossiella. Next base: position 395,751 of record JAXMBA010000002.1, on the reverse strand, counting down.
CCTCGACGCCGCCCTGGCCGACCCCGGGAGCAGCCCGAGCGCCCGCGCGGCCCGGGGCGACGACGCGGTGCGGGTCGCGGCCGCCCTGGAGCGGCTCCCCGCGGACCAGCGGCGGGTGATCGTGCTCCGGCAGCTGGAGGGTCTGCCGTTCGCCTGCGTGGGGGAACTCATGGGCCGGACCGAGGCCGCCGCGACGCAACTGTGGGCCCGGGCGCTCAAGACCCTCCGCGGGGAGCTCGGCGCCCCGTGACCACCCCCGCCCACACGCCCGGGGACGACCCGGACGCCCGACTCGCCCGAGCCCTCGCCGAGTACCTGGCCGCCCTGGAGGCCGGGCGGCCGGTCGACCGGGCCGCGTTCCTCGCCGCCCGCCCCGACCAGGCGGCCGAACTCGGCCCGCTGCTCGCCTCCGTCGACGCCGTGCAGGCCGTTGGCCGGTCGGTCGCGGGGGAGGATCTCGCGGCCGGCGCCGGTCCGGCCCTCGGGGAGGGCGTGGCGGTCGGGGAGTTCCGGGTCGTCCGGGCCGTCGGCCGGGGCGGGATGGGGGTCGTGTACGAGGCCGTCCAGGAGCCGCTCGGCCGGCGGGTCGCGCTGAAGGTCCTGCCCGCCCTGGCCGCGGCAGATCCCGCGCGCCGCCGCCGGTTCTTCCACGAGGCCCGGACGGCGGCCCTCCTCCAGCACCCGCACGTCGTCCCCGTGTTCGCAGTCGGCGAGGCCGACGGAGTTCCGTACATCGCGATGCAGTTCGTCGACGGGGCGCCGCTCGACCGGGTGGTCCGGGCGCTCCGCCGGGACGCGGGGATGGCGGCCCAGGACGAAGGTGAAGACCCGTCGGTGGCCGACCTCCTGGCGACCGGCCTCGTGGCCGGCTTCGGCGGCCCCGAGCCATCGGCCCCCGCCCGCGCGGGGGTGGCGGCCGCGGGGTACGTCCGCCGGGCGTGCGAGCTCACCGCCCAGGCGGCCGACGCCCTCGCCTACGCCCACGAGTCCGAAGTGGTGCACCGGGACGTGAAGCCGGGGAACCTGCTCCTCGACGTGGCCGGGCGGCTGTGGCTCGCCGACTTCGGCCTCGCCCGGGCCGGGGCCGGGTCGGCCGGCGTGACCGGCGGCCGGCCGGGGACGCTCCGGTACATGAGCCCCGAGCAGGCCGCCGGCGGAACGGTGGACTCCCGGGCCGACGTGTACGGGCTGGGCGCGACCCTCTACGAGCTCCTCGCCCTCCGGCCCCCCCACACCGCAGGCTCCGACCCGGATCTCCTCCGCGAGGTCTTGTCCGCCGACCCCGTCCCCGTCCGCCGGCATAACCCGGCGGTGCCCTCCGACCTCGAAACCGTCGTCCACAAGGCCATGGCCCGGGATCCCCGGGACCGCTACCAGTCAGCCGCCGCCCTGGCCGCCGACCTCCGCCGGTTCCTGGCTGGCCTCCCGGTCGAGGCCCGTCCGCTGACCCGGTCGCAGCGGTGGAGGCGGTGGGCGGGGCGGCGCCGTCGGCCCCTCCTGGCCGCAGCGCTTGCCCTCGCGGCGGGCCTCGTCCTGGGGCTGTCGACGAGCACCTACCTGGTGTGGCGGGCGTACCGGTCCGAGCGGGCCGAGCGGGACCGCGCCGACCGCCGGGAGGGGCTCGTCCGGGACGCGGCCGCGGCCCTCGCCGAGATGGAGACGGCCCTCCGCCACCAGAAGGGGGTCACGCCCGGGGAGAAGCACCGGGCCGGGGTGCGGCGGCTGAAGGCCGTCCTCTGCGCCCTGGCCGACGAGCCCGGGGCGTCGGTCGCCGACCGGCTCGAGGGGGTGCGAATCTGCGTCCGGCTGGCCGAGGTCGAGTCCGGGGCCGGGAACGCTGCCGGGTGGCACGCCGCAAGCGTGGAGGCGCTCGCCCGCCTGGAACGACTCCGCCCGGACGCGCCGGACGACCCCGGGGTGCGGTTCGAGGACGCCCGGCTCCGCGGGTTCGTGGGGCACCGGCGGCGGGAGGCGGGCGACTTGGCCGGCTGGGCCGCGGCCGTCCGCGAGGGGGCCGACCTGTTCGACCGGCTGGCCCGCGACTACCCCGACCGGCCGTACTACCGGAACCACCAGGGGGGGTACCTCGGGACGCTGGGCGAATACCACCTGGACCGCGGCGACGTGGCGGCGGCCGAGGCGGTGCAGCGGGAGGCGATCGCCGTGGACGAGGGGCTGCGGGACCGGTTCCCGACCGGGCACCCGCTGAGCTACATGCGGCTGGTGTGGGACTGGCAGCGAATGGCCCTGATCCGGGCGGGGGCGGGCGACCCGAAGGGGGCGGAGGCGGCGCTGCGGACGGCCGTCGGGTACGACGACCGCCTCGCCCGGGAGTACGGCGGGGTGGAGCCCGGCGTCCGGGCCGGGACCGTGATGGCCCGGGCCGAGCTGGGGGCGCTGCTCCTGGCCCGCGAGCGGCACGTCGAGGCCGGCGACTACCTGCGGATGGCGGAGCGCGACCTGACGAAGCTGGCGGCCGACCGCCCCACCGACGTCGCGTACCGGTCCCAGCTGGCGGTGTGCCGGTCGTGGCTCGGGCAGCTGGAGTACCTCGCCGGCCGCCCCGACGCCGCCCGGGCCGCCTACGCCGCGATGGCCGCCGCCCAGGACACGCTCCCCGCGGACTACGAGCGGAACGTAATCCTTCTCGCCCGCGGGCTCGTGCCGGTCGGCGGGGTCGTGGACCCGGCCGGGTTGGCGGCGGAGGCCAAGGCCCGCGCCGGCGGGTTCGACCCGCGGACGGCCCGATTAGTTCTCGGCTTCGCCCACCTCCGGAGCGGGCGGTACCCTGAGGCGGTCGAACAGCTCGAAGCCGCCTTCGGCGACCCGCGGGCGGGAACAGCCGACCGAGCTTTGGCGGGGTACGGGCTGTCGACGTGTCACGCTCGGGCCGGCCGGGGCGACGCCGCGCGGGCGGCGTGGGAGGCGGCCGAACGCCTCGACGGCCTACTGTTCGCGACCGACGGGCGTGTGCGGGTGGCCCGCGCCGAGGCCGCCGCGGCGCGCGGGGACGGCGCTCCGGCCGGTCGCCCCTGACGGGGCCGAGCGGGGCTGCCAGACGGTGGGGTCGTGACCCATCCCCTTGTGGCGCGGTCGTCCGCACGCTCCCGGTCGGGTAGGTTCCGGCCCCACGGATTCGGCCCACCCTACCCCACGCTGTTCACCGGGTACTGAAGCCCCGTCGGGCTCGCCGTCACCTCTGCGTACTTCTTGAGGAGTGCCTGGAGGAATGCGTTCTTCAGTTCGTGCGGGTACGCCTGCGCCGTCGGCGTGCCCCACCGCCCGCGTTTCGGGATCGTGTGCGGATCGAGTTCGTCCTTGGCCTCGTAGGCGAGGAGCACGAGGGCGTGGAAGAGTTCGTTCGCCTTCGTGTCCCGCTGGCCGCTGCCGCCCCGGACGAGGTCGAGAAGTTCGTCGGACATGCGGAGGGTTTCCGGCGTCATGCTGATCTCGCGGCGTGGCGCCTTCGACCGGCCTCCCCTTTCCTCGCGGCCAGCGGGTTCAAAGGTGTTCGCCGGCGGCGCGAGGACCGCGGTGACAGGCGGCGTCAGAGGTGGCGACGGAATCAAGGGCCGCGCGGGGGTGACGACCTGGGGCACATCCACCTTCACTCGTGGTGCGGCCGGCGGAGTTGCCGCTCGTCGCTCGGGCTCCGGCTCCTTGGGAGCCTTGGCGGCCACCTTCTGCTGCACCGGCGACGGGGCCGGCTCGTCCAGGTAGTCGCCGAGGTCGGCCACCGGCTTCACGTCGAGGGAGAAGGAGTCGGGGATCCCGGGTTTGAACTTAACCATTCGCCGCCTCCCCTACTCCCGCCTCGTCCTCGGTCCCGATGACCCGCTCCACGGTGGCGTGGTCGGGCAGCGGATTCGTCGTGGCGCCGAAGGCGCCTTTCGCCCCGCGGTTGATCATCTCCTTCACGAGGGCCACGAACTGGGCCGCCTGCTCTTGCCCCTGCGGGTGCTCGAAGATCGTGACCCGCCCCATCGTCGCCTCGCGGTAGCGGACGCTCCGCGCGATGGTGGTCGAGAACACGAGCGCCGGCGTGAACCTCTGGCGGAGCAGGTCGTGCACCTGGCGGTCGAGGGACGTCGTGCGGTCGAAGTTCCCGAGCAGCACGCCGGCGAGATTGAGCTTCGGGTTGTACTGCTTTCGCACCTTCTCGATGGTGCGGGTGAGCGTCTCGAGCCCCTTCAGGTCGTACCCCGACGGGAAGCACGGGACGACGTACCAGTCGGCCGCGATGAGCGCCGAGGTCATGAGGAAGTCGAGGTTCGGCGGGGTGTCGATGAGCACCACGTCGAACTGCCCCCGGAGCGAGTCGACAGACTTTCTGAGTCGCATGCGGTGTTCGCGGCGGAGGTCCTCGCCGTCCAGGTCCGAGCTGTCCTCGCTCGCGAGGAGTTGCAGCACCTCGCTCTCGAGCCGGGCGGACACGGACGACAGTGCCCGGTGTCCCGGTACGACCGAGATGAGCCCCTCGAATCGGTTCTCGGGCGTGATCGCGATCCGGGCCGCGGGCACCTTGTTCAGGTACGCGTCGGCCAGCGTGAACTTCCCCGCCCGCAATGTCTCGTCCGGGTCGACGCCCAGGTTGTCGGTCGAGTTGCACTGGGGGTCCGTGTCGACGACGCACACCGAGTAGCCGACGGACGCGAAGGCCGCGGCCGTCGAGATGGTGCTACTCGTCTTCCCGCACCCGCCCTTCTGATTCGCAAAGACAATGACCTGTGTTTCCCGAAATCGCATACGCCAAACAGTCGCTCACAAAAATCAGCCGTTCGCGGCTGAGTATCCCGGAGTACCGGAGTTCCGGGCAAGACACAAAATGCGTCGGCGTGACGGGCAGCCCGGAGTTCCGGTACTCCGGAGCGCCCGACAGGCATTCTCTCCCCCGGTACTCCGGAATCCCGGAGCACTCGACGGACTCGATTCGTGCCCGGTATCCCGGTACTCCGGAAATCCGGAGGACAGAGCTTGTGAGCGTGGGCCGACTCCCCCGGAGGTCCGGAACACTCCGAGCCGGAAGCCATTTCGAGCCGAGGCGTACCGGGATTTCGGGCACACCGATTTTCGCCTCGGGGCTTCGCGACGCGGGCGGACGACCTGGCAGTCCGACCGAGGTCCTTCCGCCACGCCTTGGAGCAGTGAAGGGGCTTAAATGCGAAGCCGGCACCGGACGACTGCCCGCGCCCGGCGCCCGCGATGGGAGCCCCTCCGAAAAGTACGCCGACTACTCCGGTACTCCGGAGCACACCTGGGAGGGCGGGTCCCTCGAACCCGTGTGTCTTCCGGAGTACCGGCACTCCGGAAGACTGGACCGGATACGTCGCTGTTCTGTGTTCCGGACCTCCGGAACACCAGAAGAGGATGAGCTAGACGGGGAGACGTTGGGGGTAGAGGTCTTTGCTCCGGAACACCGGAATACCGGAGGACACAAGAGCGCGGCAAAACCAGAGCGACAGATTGGGACGCGCAGCGTGCCGCAGTACTCCGGAGTTCCGGTACTCCGGAGCACCCGAGCGCTTTTATCCGTGACAGGGTGGGAGAGGGCTGCTAGATGCTGTAAGCGAGTTAAAGCAAGGTCCGCGTGCTGACCATGTCCGACAGGGGAGACCCCACCGACCCACCACGGCCGAGTGCCGTTACCTTCGACCGAGCCTGGTCTCTTGCCAGCCTGCCCCTCGGTACCCGCCGGTCCGTACCGGGATTTCGGGCATACCTGCCGCCCCCCTCCGCCTCTCGGAGCGTGAAGGCCTCGCCCCGCTGCACCTACCGGGATTCGAGCCATTCGCCCTTCGGTCACACTCCCGCCCTGGTGTGTACCGGGATTTCGGGCACGGGAGGACCGGGACGCCGGGCACACCAGTACCGGGAGGTGGAGCACACCACTACCGGGAATCCGGGCACGATTCAATCGGCCGCTACCGGGATTCCAGGCACGAACGGCCCTGCCAACTCACCGGCCGCGCTCGGGAATCCGGCGAGCAACTTTGTTCTTTCTAACCGAAGTAAAAACACAACAACCCGAGGTGCCCGTTTTTTGAACCGGGTTGAGGAACAGCACAGAGGACCATGGCCCACGACGAGCTAGCCCGCATCACCGACACCAAACCGGCTGTGCAGCCGGGCCGCTACCGCGACGAGCTGAACTTCGCCGAGTTCCCGATCGCGGCGGTGTCCGACACGGTGGCCGACAACCAGAAGACGCTCGAGTTCACCGACCGGGTCTTCGACCCGTCGGCGCAGCAGCACGTCGAGCGGACGCTGACCATCACCGCGGCTGACAAGTTCGGGCTCCCGACCGCGCTCGACGACGAGGTCCTCCTCGGCCTCATCCAACTCACCTCCGAGCAGGAGTTCAGAGACCGCAAGGTGCACTTCTCCCGCTACGGGCTCATCAAGCTCCTCGGCTGGCGCGACGAGTCGAAGTCCTACAAGCGGATCGAGGACTCGCTGAACCGCTGGACCGGGGTGACGCTCCAGTACCGCCGCGCCTGGTGGTCGAAGGATGAGAAGTGCTTCGTGAACGAGACCTTCCACGTCATCGACCAGGTGACCGTCTTCGACCGCGAGCGGATCGAGCGGCGGCGGAAGATGGCGAAGGGCCAGCCGGAGAAAGCCTTCTCGTCGTTCGTGTGGAACGAGACCGTCTTCCAGAGCTTCCAGGCCGGGTACATCAAGGCGCTCGACTTCGACTTCTTCAAGAGCCTGCGGAGCGCCATCGCGAAGCGGATGTTCCGGTTCCTCGACAAGCGGTTCTACCACCGCGGCCGCTGGGAGTTCGACCTCCGGGCGTTCGCGTGCGAGCACGTCGGGCTCTCCAAGAACTACTCGAACTCGGAGTTGAAGCGGAAGCTGATGCCGGCCGTCCGCGAGCTCGAGGCCCGCGGGTTTCTGACGGTGCTTCCGGACGACGAGCGGTTCGTGAAGCTCCAGCAGGGGAGCTGGCGCGCGGTGTTCGTGAAGGCGCGGCCGAAAGTCACGGTACTTTCCAGGGAGGGCGGCGACTCCGACCGGCTCGTCGCCGAACTCGTCGCCCGCGGGATCACGCGGCGGAGTGCCATGAAGTTACTCCTGCACCACCCGCGCGAGAGGGTCGAGGAGAAGCTGCGGCTCTACGACTGGATGAAGCGGCGGGGCGGGGACGGCATCCGGAACCGGGCGGGGTGGCTGTATGCTGCCATCGCCAACGACTACGCGATGCCCCCGGAACTCGCCCGAGAGAAGTCGGTCGAGGTGACACTTGCCAAGGCTCCGCCGCCGGCGGACGCCACCGAACCGGCCCCGGCCGCAGCCGACGCGGCGACCGCGGCGTTCGACGCGTTCTGGTCGACGCTCACGGACGGGGACCGGTCGTCGTTCGAGTCGGCCGCTGTGTCTCTGGCCGCGACGTTTCTGCAGCGGCAGTATCACGACGGGACGGAATCGCAGGGGTCTCTCTGGCGGGCCGCCCGCCGGCAGATCCTGCTTGCCCACTTCGCCCGCACCCGGGGGGAGGCTACGACGTGCCCTACGTGAACGTGAAGATCACGAAAGACGGGGTGACGGCCGAGCAGAAGGCGCGGCTCGTCGCCGAGATCACCGACACCCTGGTCCGCGTCCTCGGCAAGAAGCCCGAGCACACCCACATCGTCATCGACGAGGTGGACCCGGAAAACTGGGGCTTTGCCGGCGTCCTCACGACCGAGTACCGGGAACAACAGAGGGGATGACCCGCGATGTGGAACGAACGCTACGCCCAGCCCGGGTTCGCGTACGGGACGGAGCCCAACGAGTTCTTGGTCTCGGCCGCCGGGGGCATCCCGGTCGGCCCGGTGTTGTCGCTCGGGGAGGGGGAGGGGAGAAACGCCGCCTACCTCGCCGGCCTCGGGCACCGGGTGGTGGCGGTCGACCAGTCGGAGGTCGGCCTCGCGAAGGCGCGGCAGCTGGCCGAGGGGCGCGGGCTCTCTCTCGAAACAGTTTGCGCCGACCTCGCAGAGTTCGCCATCGAGCCGGGGGAGTGGGCCGGAATCGTGTCGATCTTCTGCCACCTCCCGCGGCGCGTCCGGGCCCCCCTCTACGCCCGGGCCGTGAGGGGCCTCAGGCCGGGCGGCGTCCTCGTGCTCGAGGCGTACACGCCGGCGCAACTCGGCCGGGGCACCGGCGGGCCGGGGGACGCGGACCTCCTCGTGACACTTTCCGACCTCGCCGAGGAGCTCGCCGGACTCGAGTTCGTTCACGCCCTCGAACTCGACCGCGAGGTTCGCGAGGGGAGCTACCACACGGGTGTGGCCTCCGTGGTGCAGGTAGTCGGGTTGCGGCGCTAGGCCGGGTCCGCGCGTGTCCGGGGAGGCAGGCCGCGAAGTTCCCGACCGCCTTGCCCTGCGGGCGTGGGCGCCGCTGGTCATCATGAGCGTGAGCACACTCGGGCTCCACCCATAGCCCACGGTCTGCCGCATGTACCAGAGTCGACGGTCCTTGTCCTTCACCTTTTCGAGCAGGACCGCGTGGTGCCCTCATGGGACCGACCAGAGGAGCGACTCGTCGTCGGACGCGATTTTCGCCACAGGCCGTGGCGTAACTGCGTCCGGGGACGGGTACGCCCAGTAACCTACCCCGGATCGGCCCGGCGCTCAGCGTGGAGCTGGTCCGGGCCGCCGGGGGGCGGGTCGAACGGCCGCACCGTGACCCGGTTCACCCGGAGGGAGGTGACGGGTACTTTCTCGAGACCCGCCGTCCGTCTCGCCCGGTTCACCTTCCCGAGTAGCTTCCGCAGCTGGAGCCTGACCGGGGCGTACGGCTCGAACGGGAGGGCCACGAACCAGGCCGCGAGCGCCTCGGCCGACGCCGAGAGCGCACTCCCCATGAACGCGTCGACCAGAACCCGGAACTGGACCTCCGCGATCCGGACGTGAGGGTGCCCGTCCCGGTAGGAGACCGAGTACCCGTAGAAGTGGATCGGAGTTTCCCGCGCGTCCTTGATCGCGTCCCGCTCCTCGGCCTCGAAGAGCGGGTGGGGCCGGCCCCGCTCGGAGTGCGTCGAGAGGAGCAGGAACGTCCGCCGGTACCGGAGGTACTGGAGGCGGGCGTCGCCGCGCTTCTTGGCCCTCGCCCTGGACCACTTGCTGACCGCGACCGGGTACTTCGCGAGGAGCTTCTCGTCGACCCGCTCGGGGTCCTTCCCCTCCGGGACCTCGCCCCGGACGTAGAGCCAGTAGTGGTTCTTCAGGTAGCTCACCGCCAGCTGCTGCACGAACCCCTCGACCGACGTCGCCACGTACCGATACTCGTCCACCCCGCCCCGCGCCACCGACCCCTCCGCCGCCTCGTTTCGAGTGAACTTCTATATCGAAACGGACTGCAAAGCGCTAGCACGAAGTGAGGGTGGCGGCGTGTTTATTTCTCTCTCGGCACACGCCGCCCCGAAGCCGACCCCGCAACACCCTCTGCCTAATAACCCGGTCCGAACTCCCCCTGAAACCTTTTCCGCGTACCTCCCTTATGCTGAACCTTGCGGCTCCCGCGACGCGAATGCCGCCCGCACCCGTTCGCGCGCTGCATTCCCTATAGCGGTTGCCAAATGAAATAGCGGTAGCTCGCACTACACCTTCGGTCCGCCGGAACCTTCGCGAGGCTTTTCCCGGCGGCCCACGCCCTGGTCGTTTCTCCGGACAACAGCACCGCACCCTCCCGGGCGCGCCGCTCTTGCCTGTCGTGTCGGTGTCGATCCCTCGAAACCCGCGCGGGGAGGGACGCCTCCCCGCGCGGCGGACGGTCATCGAGACGGGTAGCAAGACCCGTCGCGGCTTTCGTCGGTGCGCTGTGCGGCCGGCTATCACCCCGGCCCCCGGCACACGGCACCCCCACTGCCTTGCGGGGGCGCCGCCGACCTCGTCGCTCCTACTCGCCGCACACTCCCGGTCTCTCGGCTCTCTTCTCGGGCGACTACGTGCCCCGAGTCCCGGTCATCACCCCGGGCACCGAAAGACCTTCCCAGGTTAGCGGTGGCCTCCGCCCCGCCGGTCACGTCGCTAGCTGGAGTTACCCAGCAGACCCACGCCGTATGTCCGGGGGTCAGCCCGGCATAGTTTCCGCTACCGCGATACCGCGGTAGCGATTTCGGTCGGCAGAACGCAGAAGCTCCGACCTACCCGTCAGCGTGGGCTCTTCGCGGTCCGGCGCCGTCTCCGGCGGGACTCACTGGCAAGCGCTTCGTGTTCGCGCCTTTCGTGGTTGAGCTATTCCCGGCCGCCTTTTGTCGGGCGGTCCCCGGGCCTTCGTCAGTTCGGCCCGGTCCCCCGTGTCGCCACGGTGGGAGGTCCCCACGCCAGCCCCGTTACGCGGGCGGTTTCAGCCCTCGTCCCGGGGGCGGGATTTCCACCCGCTTTGTGCCACCACGGCCTCGCCCGCCTCGCGGCGGGAAGAGGCGTGTCCCTGTCGCCCCCGCCCCGCGGGGGAAATACCCATCGGATAGAACGCCCGGTTTGTGGTCCGTCTTGCCTACGACGCAAGCGTTGGACTTTTACCCGGGCGAGCCTCCGTCGAACTGGGCGAGCACCTCTCGATGCACCCAGCTCTACGGGCCGAAGGCACCTGGACGACGTCCGGCCGATGAGTGCCGGACTCCCGGTGGCGGGTGATAAGGCCGCCACGAAATGGGCCCCAGGTGCCCCCGTCTCGATTCCGTCCCCCGACGCGCTGTCACGCACCGCGGACTTTCGCCTCCCACAGATCCGATCCCGCGGGAGTCGCCCCCATCGTCTCAAGGCCCACGCGCGGGCGGAACGAAAAGCGATTTCCAACCCGCGTGTTTCTCGCGCCACCGCCTCTACGCGGTAGCCCGGCAACTTCGCGAAAAGACTTCGTTTCAAAGCCGGTTTTCGTTGCCTTCTTCGAGTGAAATTCGATATCGAAGAGAAACAAAACAATAACGGGTAGACGAACGAATCTCGGCCTCTCTGGGGGTCCCGCCCGGGACCGCCGCGGGGGCCGGTGACGGGAGGTTTTGGAAGAGGGGTTTTTGCCTTTCGGCCGACGCCGGTCCCCGCCCAGGAATGGGGGTGGCGGGCTTCGGACTGTGGAATCCCAAGCGTTGGGCTTCCGTGGTCCGTGGGTCCGTTCATGCCCGAGCGATCGGGCGGGGAGCGTGTGTGATGGCGACGAATCTGACCAGGGCGAGCCGGGAGCTGTTCAAGCGGAAGCCGGACGAGGCGTTCGCCTCGCTCGGGGACCTGTCCGCGCACTGCCGGGCGAGGAAGGAGGCCTCCACCGACCGGTGGGTTCCGCCGGCCGGGCTGCGGGCGGTGCCGGTCGGGGAGGAACTCATCCTGTCCGCCGGGGACGGGGAGCCGGTCCGGATGAACGACTGGAGCTTCACCCAGCTGTGTTCCCTCGCGAAGGTGTCGAAGGACACGGTGAACCGGCTGTCGGCGGAGACCGCGGCCCGGGTGTTCGGGGAGACGATCCCCCGGGCGAGTAAGCCGGTGCAGCTCTACGCCGAGGACGGGCGGCTCCGCTCGCTCCACGGGGTGAGCTACACGCGGCTCTTCGACGTGGAGGTCCTCTCCATGCTCCAGGAGTTCGCGACCGACTTCGGCCCGCCGCCGGTCGGGATGAACGGGATGACCGGGCTCTACGCCGGGGAGCAGGACATGTTCTGCTTCCTCATCGACCCGACCGGGTGGGTGGAGGTGAACGGGGAGGCCTTCGCCCCCGGGATCTTCTGCTGGAACTCGGAGGTCGGGAAGCGGTCGGTCGGGGTCTCGACGTTCTGGTTCCAGGCCGTGTGCCGGAACCACATCGTGTGGGACGCGACCGAGGTCGTGGAGCTGACCCGGAAGCACACCGGGAGGGTCGGCGAGGCCCTCGCCGACATCCACAGGGTGGTCGAAGAGCTTGTCGCCAAGCGCGACGCCCGCCGGGACGGGTTCGTCTCGGTCATCCGGAAGGCGATGGAGACGACCCTCGGCGCGGACGCCGACGAGGTGCTCGCGGCCCTCGGGAAGCAGGGGGTCGGGAAGACCCTCGGCAAGCGGGCCCTCGAACTCGCCCGCTCGCAGGGGCGGTTCACGGTGTTCTCGCTCGTCGACGCCCTGACCCGGATGGCGGGCGAGGTCACGAACGCCGGCGACCGCCTCCAGGCGGACCGGGAGGCGGCGAAGCTCCTTGAGCTCGTCGCCTGACGCAGTCAACTCACACCACACCGAAAGGAGACGACCATGGCGAACGGCAACCGAACGAAGGCTGCCCCGGAAGCTCCGGAGCAGCGGGACAAGCCCCGGCCAGTCCACGAGGTCCGGCTCGGGCGGGTGAAGGCGGCGGTCTGGGCGAACGAGGGCGAGCACGGGGTCCGGTACAGCGTCACGGTGTGCCGCGTGTACAAGGACCAGCAGCAGAAGTGGCAGACGACCGAGAGCTTCGGCCGGGACGACCTCTTGGTCCTCGCGAAGGTGGTCGACATGGCCCACACCTGGGTCTCGGACAACCAGAAGGGCCAGGACGTGCCCGCGTGACGACCGCACCGACCGACGGCCCCGGACGAACAGGACGTTCCCCGGGCCTCGGTCCTTCGGCGGAGGTTTTTAACCAAGAAGGTTCTCCAGTCACCAAGCCCCCACCGATTTCGCCCGAAGGCCGGTGCTCGTCGAGCTGCCGGCTCCGGGCGGTGGCCACGCAACGAAGAACGGAGGGGACGATGGAAGCAGGAACAACAGCAGCGAAAGTGGAAGTAGGTGGAGAGGGCACCGGTACGCCTCGCGAGCGGCCAGTGCACGAGGTGCGGTTCGGCCGGGTGAAGGCCGCAGTGTGGGCGACCGAGACCGAGCACGGGGTCAGGTTCAACGTGACGGTGAGCCGGCTCTACAAGGACCAGGACCAGCGGTGGAAGTCGACCGACCGGTTCGGGCGGGACGACCTCTTGGTGCTCGCGAAGGCTCTCGACCGGGCGCACTCGTGGGTGAGCGAGATGGCGAAGGGGCAGGAGGCGCAGGGGTGAGGGTGATCCAGCTCCTCGCGTGCGTCATCGCGGCGCTGCCGGACGGGACGGAGCGGAGGCCGAGTCGCGGCCTTCCGCCCGAGGCCCTCCGGCGGCCCGAGCCGCCGAGCCTCGCCGACGTCGCGCTCCAGGTGTGCTGCCCCGCCTGTGCGCGGAGGGCCCACCGCTTCATCGCGTGGTGGGCCGGGGCCCGGCATGTGGCGGTCCGTGGCGGGACCCTCCTCGCCGGGGGCGGTTGCGACATGTGCGGGACGCGCATCGCGACCGGCGAGGCGGCCGTCGTGCTGGTCGTCTGTCCGGACACGCGGACCGCCGCGCGGTGCCTCGGCCTGCTGCTCCCCGGCGGGCGCCCGAGTTGCTGCCCCCTGCCCTCGCCCGGGCGGGGGGAGGGTTGATACCCTGATCCCCACCCCTGTGACGGGCCGCCCGATGTCCGCCCCGCAACGCCCCGAACGACCCGCCGGCCTGACCGGCGGCCCGACGTCCGACCACCTCCACCTGCTCCTCGCGGCCGCCCGCCACGGCGACCCGGCCGCGTGGGGGACACTCCTGTCCGACCACCGCCCCTACCTGACACTCCTGGCCGAGGTGCACCTCGGCCGCCGGCTCCGGGTCAAGGCCGACCCCGCCGACCTGGTCCAGGAGGCGTTCCTCCAGGCGCACCGCGGGTTCGCCGAGTTCCGCGGCACGACCCCGGCCGAACTCCTGGCCTGGCTCCAGCAGATCCTCGCGTCCCGCGTCGCGAAGCTCGTCCGCCGCTACTACGGCACCCGCGCCCGTGACCTCCGGGTGGAGGAGGACCTCGCCGACTCGTCGGCCGCGGTCGCCGCGGCGCTGGTCGACCCCGGCAGCAGCCCGAGCGCCCGCGCGGCCCGCGGGGACGAGGTAGTGCGGGTCGCCGCCGCGCTCGAGCGGCTGACACCGGACCAGCGGCAGGCGATCGTGCTGCGACAGATCGAGGGGCTCCCGTTCGCCCGGGTCGGGGAGCGCATGGGTCGGTCGGAGGACGCCGCGACCCAGCTCTGGCTCCGGGCGCTGCGCTCGCTCCGGGAGGCGCTCGGCACCCCATGACGGACGACCCGCCCCTCCCAGCGGACGCCGGCCGGGACGCCCGGCTCGCGCGGGCGCTCGCCGAGTACCTTGAGGCCCGGGAGTCCGGCAGGCCCATCGACCCGGCGGGGCTCGTCGCCGACCGCCCAGAGCTCGGGGGCGAGCTCGCCTCGCTCCTGGCCTCGGTCGACGCGGTCCGGGAGGTCGGCCGGCTCGTGGCCGACGCCGGGCCGGCGGCCGACCTCGGCCCCGCGTTCGGGGAGGGGGAAGCGATCGGCGAGTACCGGGTCGTCCGGGTCGTCGGCCGGGGCGGGATGGGGGTTGTCTACGAGGCCGTGCAGGAGCCGCTCGGCCGGCGGGTCGCGCTCAAGGTGCTGCCCGCCCTCGCCGCGGCCGACCCGGCCCGGCGCCGCCGGTTCCTCCACGAGGCGCGCACCGCCGCCCTCCTCCAGCACCCCCACGTCGTCCCGGTGTTCGCCGTCGGCGAGGCCGACGGGGTGCCGTACATCGCCATGCAGTTCGTCGACGGGGCCCCGCTCGACCGGGTCGTGCGAGCGCTCCGGCGGGACGCCGGGCTTTCTTCGGATTCAGACGCCGAGCCCGACCCCTCGGTCGCCGACCTCCTGGCGACGGGGCTGGTGGCCGGGTTCGCCGACGGCGACCCGACCCCCGCCGTCCGGGGCGGTGTGTCCGGCGCGGGGTACGTCCGCCGGGCGTGCGAGCTCGGGGTGCAGGCGGCCGACGCCCTCGCCTACGCGCACGACGCCGACGTCGTGCACCGGGACGTCAAGCCCGGGAACCTGCTCCTCGACGTGGCCGGCCGGCTGTGGCTCGCCGACTTCGGCTTGGCCCGGGCGGGCGCGGGGGCGGCCGGCGCGTCGGCCGGCCGACCGGGGACGCTCCGGTACATGAGCCCGGAGCAGGCCGCGGGCGGGGCCGTCGACCACCGGGCCGACGTGTACGGGCTCGGGGCGACCCTCTACGAACTCCTGGCCCTCCGCCCGCCCTTCACCGCCGCCTCCGACCCGGACCTCCTCCGGCAGGTCGCCGCGGCCGACGTCGCCCCCCTCCGCCGGCACAACCCGGCCGTCCCGGCAGACCTCGAGACCGTCGTCCACAAGGCGCTGGCCCGCGACCCGCGGGACCGCTACCCGACGGCGGCGGCCCTGGCCCAGGACCTCCGCCGGTTCCTGGCGGGGCACCCGGTCGTGGCCCGGCCGCTCTCCGGGGCGCAGCGGCTCCGGCGGTGGGCCGGGCGGCGGCGGCGGCCCCTCCTCGCGACGCTCGCGGCGCTGGTCGTCGGGGTCGGCGTCGGACTCGCGGTGAGTACGTACCTCGTGTGGCGGGCGTTCCAGTCGGAGCGGGCCGAGCGCGACCGGGCCGACCGCCGGGAGGGCCTCCTCCGCGGCGCGACCGAGACGCTCGCCGACATGGAACTGGCCCTCCGCCACCAGCCGGGGGTCAAGCTGGAGGAGAAGCACCGGGACGGGGTCCGGCGGCTGAAGGCCGTACTCTGCGCCCTGGCCGACGAGCCCGGGGCGACCGTGGCGGACCGGCTCGAGGCGGTTCGAATCTGCGTCCGGCTCGCCGAGGTCGAGAACGGGTTCTGGAACCCCGCCGGGTGGGAGGCTGCGAACGCGGAGGCGCTGGACCGGCTGGAGCGGCTCCGCCCCGACGCCCCGGACGACCCCGGGGTCCGGTTCGAGTGGGCCCGGCTCCGCGGGTACGCCGGGCACCGGAAGCGGGCCGCCGGCGACCTCGCCGGGTGGGCGGCCGCCCACCGCGAAGGGGCGGACCTCTTCGACCGGCTGGCCCGGGACTACCCCGAGCGCCCGTCGTACAGGAACCTCCAGGGCGCGTACCTCGGGGCCCTGGTGGGGTACCACTTGGACCGCGGGGAGGTCGCGGCGGCCGAGGCGGTCCAGCGGGAGGCCATCGCGGTCGACGACGGGCTCCGCGACCGGTTCCCGACCGGGCACCCCCTGAGCTACATGCGGCTCGTCTGGGACTGGCAGCGGATGGCCGCGATCCGGGCCGCGGCGGGCGACCCCGACGCGGCGGAGGCGGCCCTCCGGACGGCCGTCGGCTACGACGGCATATTGGCGGGGGAGTCCCCCGCGGTCGAGCCTGGGGTTCGCGGCGGGACCGTCATGGCCCGGGCCGAGCTCGGGGCGCTCCTCGTGGCGCGGGGGAAGTTCGACCAGGCCGGCGGGTACCTCCGGGGGGCCGAGAAGGACTGGGTGAAGCTGGCCGCCGACCACCCCGCCCAGCCCGAGTACCGGTACAACCTCGCGGCGTGCCGGTTCTGGATCGGCCAGCTCGAGTACCTCGCGGGGCGGCCGGACGCCTCGCGGACGGCGCTCGCGGCGATGGCCGCCGCCCAGGACACACTCCCGCCGACCTACCGGCGGGACGCCGTCCTCCTCAGCCGTGCACTCGTGCCCCTGGGCGGGGTCGTGGACCCGGCCCCGCTGGCGGCCGAGTTCGAGCGACTGGCCCCGGGGTTCGGCCCCGTCACGGCCCGGCTCGGCCTCGGCTTCTCGGCGCTCCGGGTGGGTCGGCACGACGCGGCTGTCGCGCAGCTCGAGGCCGTGGCCGCAGACCCACAGGCCAGGGTCGCGGACCGGGCGCTCGCGGGGTACGGCCTGGCGGTCGGCCACGCGCGGGCGGGGCGGGCCGAGGCCGCTCAGTCGGCCAAGGCCGCGGCCGAAAGACTGGGCGGGTTGAGGTTTGCGACCGACGGGCGGGTGCTGGTGGGGCAGGCCGAGGCCGCACTCGCGACCGCCGGCGATCCGCCCCGACGGTAGCGGGCCAGTTTTTTCGGGATTTCGCGTCGGGACGCGGCCGCCGTCCGGGTCCAACACCTTGTGCCCTTGCGGACTGCCCGCCCGCCGGTCGGACGACCGACCCCGCGGTGCCGTCGCGCCCGGGCCGGGGTCGGAGTCGCCCATGGGTCGGCGCGGGTGGTGGTGGTCGTCGTGGGTCCGGGCGTGGGCGGCGTGGGGCCTCCGGCGGGTGGCCGGCGGCCGCTACGCGCTACCGCGGCGGAGCCGGCTGGCGCCCGAGCGGCTCGAGGACCGGCTGGCGCCGGCCGCCGCGGAGCCGACCTTCCGGGGCGGGCTCACCCTGTCGTCGGCCGAGCTGACCGGCGACGGGATCCCCGACCTGGTCGGGGCCCCCGGGCCGACCGCGCCCCCGCTGGTCGTCGCCTACAGCGGCGCCGACGGGGCGGTCGTCGGGTCCTTCTTCTCCCACGAGCCGGGCTTTCTCGGCGGGGTGTTCGTCGCGGTCGGGGACGTGACGGGCGACGGGCGGTCCGAGGTGGTGGCCGGGGCCGGGGGCGGGGGCGGGGCCCGGGTGACCGTCACCGACCCGCTGACCGGAACTCAACTCGCGAGCTTCTTCGCCTACGACCCGGGGTTCCGGGGCGGGGTGCGGGTCGCCGTCGCCGACCTCGACGGGGACGGCGTGGCCGAGGTCGTCACCGCCCCGGGCGAGGGGGGCGGGCCGCACGTCCGGGTGTTCGACGGGGCCGGCCGGAACCGCGGCCGGGACTTCTTCGCCTACGCCCCCGACTTCCGCGGCGGGGTCGCCGTCGCCGCCGGGGACACCGACGGGGACGGGGCCGCCGACGTCATCACCGCCCCGGGGGCCGGCGGGGCGGCCCACGTCAAGGTGTTCGACGGCCCGACCGGGGCGGTCCTCGCGTCGTACCTCGCGTTCGACCCGTCGGCCCGCGGCGGGGCGTGGGTCGCGGCCGGGGACGTGGACGGGAACGGGCTGGCCGACGCGGTCGTCGGGGCCGGGGCGGGGGCCGACCCGGTCGTCGGCGTCTTCGGGGGTCGGGGGACGCAGTTCGCCGGCTGGCAGGTGTACGAGACGCGGTTCCGGGGCGGGGTGCGCGTCGCGGCGGCGGACCTCGACGGCGACGCGTTCGCCGACGTCCTGACCGGCCCCGGGGAGGGCGGCGGGCCGCGAATCACAGCCTGGGACGGGTACACGTTCGCCAACGAGCAGAGCGTCTTCGCAGTGACCGACGGGAGGCCCCTCGGGCTCGGCGTTTCCGCCCCGCCGCCCCGGGCGCCGCTCTTCGACGGGCGGACGCTCCTCGCCCCCGGGGACGCCGGGGCGGCGGTGGCGGCCGCCGCCGACCTGCTCCGCCGGTTCACCGACCACCCGGGCGAGGTCGGGCTCTACCGGGTCGACGACGCGGAAGGGGCGGTGGGGGGCCTCGCCCCCGGGGAGCCGGGGTATGCCGCCGCCGCCCTCGCGGCCGACCGCCGCCGGCCGCTCTTCCCGGCCGGCTCGGGGGCGGGCCGGTCGGTCGCGTTCGACCTCCCCGCGGGGGTGCGGTACGGGGTGTACCTCGTCCGGGGCGGGTCCGTCGAGGACTGGCTCGTCGCGAACCCGGCCAACGACCCGGCGGGGGCGGCCCTGGCCGTCTTCCCGTTCGCGGCCGCGAACCCCGGGGCGGCGGACCTGTTCCGGGTCGGCCCCCGGAACCGGGCCGCGTTCGAGGACACCCCCGGGGCGGACGAAGACCTGAACGACGCGCTCGTCGCCTTCCGCGCGGCGGCCGAGGTACCCGATCCGCCGACCCTCCCGCAGCCGCCGGCAAACTCCGCCCCGACGGTCAGCGACGTCCCGGACCTCGCCACGACGGAGGGGGTGCGGGTGGGGCCGGTCGCGTTCACCGTCGGCGACGCCGAGACGCCGGCCGCGGCCCTCGTGGTAACGGTCACCACCTCCGACCCGCTTCTCCTCCCCGCCGGCGGCGTCGTGATCACCGGAACCGGGTCGAACCGGTCGGTGACGGTGACCCCGGCCGCCGGCCGGACCGGGCGGGCGCGGGTGACGCTCACCGTCTCGGACGGCGCCCTCACCGCCGCCGACTCGTTCGAGGTGGTGGTGAACCCCCGCCCCGCCGGGAACACCCCCCCGACCGTCTCCGCCGTCCCGGACCAGGCGACCGCCGCCGGGACGGCCGTCGGGCCGGTCGCGTTCACCGTCGGCGACGTCGAGACGCCGGCCGCGGACCTGGGGGTGACGGCCGTGTCGTCGGATCCGGTACTTCTCCCCGCCGGCGCGATCACCCTTGGCGGGGCCGCGGCCGCCCGGACGGTCACACTCGCTCCGGCCGCCGGCCGGACCGGGAGTGCCACCGTCACGCTCACCGTCTCCGACGGGGACCTGCGCTCGACCGGGACGTTCACCCTCCTCGTCCGCGGCGGCGAAGTCTTCTTCCCGACTGACCTCGCCGGGTGGGCCGCCGCCGAGCGGGGCGGCACGGCCGGGCGCCGCGGGTCGGTCGCCCCGGGCGGCGGCCGGCCCGTCCTGGCCGAGGGCGACTCGTTCGTCACCACCCTGTCCCGGTCGTTCGCCGTCCCGGCCGGGGCGGCCCCGCTGTCCTTCACCTACGAGTCGCTCGGGTTCGACACGTCCGACCCGGGGTTCGTGAACGACGCGTTCGAGGCGGCCCTCCTGGACGCAGCCGGGAACCCGCTCGTGCCGGCGTTCGCCCCGGGCCGGGACGCCTTCTTCAACGTCACCGACGGCGGGGCGGTCGCCGTCGCGGCCGGGGCGGTCGTCGCCGGCCGGACGGTCACCCTCGACCTGGCGGTGGTCCCGGCGGGGACGGTGGCGACCCTCGTGTTCCGGCTGGTGAACAACGACCGCGACACCGGCTCGGCGGTGACGCTCGCCACCGTCGCCCTCCCGTCCGCCGACCCGGCCGACGCGGCGGTCAAGTTCTTCGTCGCGGACGCCGCGGCCGACCGGGCGTTCCGCTACGGGGCCGAGGGGCTCGACTCCGGCGGGTTCGACACGCCGGGCGTGGGGGACGTCCGCGGGGCGGCCAGCAACCCGGCCGGCGACCGGGTGTGGCTGGTGGACGCCGCGACGCGGGAGGTCAGCGTCTTCGGCCCGGCCGGCGGGATCCTCGGCCGGTGGGCGGCCGACGCCTCCGACCCGCAGGGGGTGTCGGTCCACAACGGCGACCTGTGGCTGGTCGACCGGGGGACGCAGACGGTGCGGCGGTACGCCGGGGGGATGGGGCGGACGGCCGGGGCCGCGGCGGCGGACGCCGCCTTCGCCCTCGACGCGGCGAACGCCTCGCCGAGCGACCTGGTGACCGACGGGGCGACGGTGTGGGTGACCGACGACGGCATGGCTGCGGTGTTCGTCTACGACGTGGCGGGGACGCTCCTCGGCCGCTGGGAGCTGGACGGGGACAATACGGTACCGAGCGGGATCACCCGGAATCCGGCCGGGGGGGCGGACCTGTGGGTGCTCGACCGGGCGCGGAGATCGGTATTCCACTACCCGACCGGGGCGAACGCCCGGACCGGCCGGCTCGGGGCGGTCGGCACGTTCGACCTCGGGGCGGCGGCCGCCGCCCCCGAAGGGCTCGCCGACCCCCCGCCGACGCTCTCGGTGACCTCGTCCGCCTACGGCGGCCAGTCGCCCCAGGATTCGGAGCTGCTCATCTCGGGGGTCGGGGTCGCGTTCAGCCCGCCGCCCCCGGCCCTACCCCCCGCGCCGGGGCTGACGGCCCCGGCCGGCTTCGGCGTGTCCGCGTTCGCCTCGGTGCCCAAGCCGTACGGGCTGGCGCTCGCCCCCGACGGCTCGCCGTTCGGCGCGGACCTGTACGTCTCGAGCAGCATCTACCCGTACGACTCACCAGCCGGCCCCGGGGCCGAACCCGAGAGCGTATTCCGGGTCTCGCCCGCCGGGGTGGCCAGCCTGTTTTCGGCGCTCCCGCCCGAGGCCGACCCGTACTACATGCGCTTCGCCCCGGCCGGCAGCGCGTACGGGGAGTTCCTGTACGTCTCGGCGAACAACCGCGACGGGGGGCGGCCGGGGGACCACGGCGGCGCCCTCCTCCGGGTCGATCGGTCCGGCAACTGGTTTGACTTCACGTCACTTACCTCCGCACTCCCCGGCGACCTCACGGCCCTCGGGGAACCAGGCAATTTCGCCTTCGCCCCGGGGGGTGCGTTCGGGACCGGCCTCTACATCGCGAACTCGACCGACTACCCGGGCGACGTGCTCCGGGTGGGGACCCAGGGCGACGTGGCCGTGTTCGTCAACGACGGGAGCTTTGACCTGTCCGGGCAGACCGGGCTTCGGACCCTGTCGGTGGCGTTCGGCCCGGGCGGCGGGTTCGGTACGAACCTCTACATCACGGACGCCAACCCGTCCGTCCGCGGGCTCCGGACCGTGGACCCCGCGGGGCAGGTTTCGGCCCCGCTGGCCACGTTCCCCGGCCTCCCCGGGTTCATGGCGTTCGGCCCCGGGGGCTCGTTCGGCTTCGACCTGTACGTCAGCGTGGCAACCGCGACGGGGACGGACTACTACCGGGTCAAGGCCGACGGGACGAAGGAGGTCTTCCTCAGCGGCCTGACATCCCAGGGCGGGATCGCGTTCAGCCGCGACGGCCGGACGATGTTCGTCGCCGACCCGCTCGCGGACACCGTCTACCGGGTAGAGGGGACCGACGCCCCCCACAACCGCATCGTGTCGGTGACGGTGAACGGCGCGGAGGTCGAGGCGCTCGACGCCGGCGGCAGTTTTGTCACACACGCCGACGTCCGCGCGGGCGTGAACCGGTACCACGTCGTCGCCACCGACCTGTACGGCCAGCAGGCGAGCGCCGACCTGACCGTGACGGGGGTCGGCGCGCCGGCCGGGGCGGTCGACCTGTCCCGGTTCGTCGATGTGACTGCGGGCTTCCGGCCGGAGTACGCCCGGACCGCGTTCCACGAGCAGAGCCGCACCCTCTACGCCGACGTGGCCGTCCGGAACGTCGGGAGCTACCCGACCGGGGTGCCGCTGTACGCCGCGGTCCGCAACGTCTCCGACCCGGCCGTGCGGGTGCTGGGCGCGGCCGGGACGCTCCCGGACGGCACCCCGTACTACGACTTCACCGGGCTGGTGACCGGCGGCGGGGCGCTCGCGCCGGGGGCCGCGACCGGGACGCTGAGCCTCGCGTTCGCCAACCCGAACCGCAGCCGGTTCACCTACGACCTGGTCTTTTTCGGCGTCCCCAACCGGCCGCCGGCGTTCACGTCCGTGCCCGAGCTCGAGGCGACCGTCGGGCGGGGGTACGCCTACGCCGCGGCCGCCGCCGACCCGGACGGTGACCCGCTGTCATTCTCCCTCGTCGCCGGCCCGGCCGGGATGGCGGTCGACCCGGCGACCGGGGAGCTGGCGTGGACCCCGACCGCCGGCCAGGTCGGAGCACAGGCCGTCACCCTTCGCGTCTCCGACGCCCGCGGCGGGTTCGCCGAGCAGACCTTCACCCTCGTCGCGGCGGCGCCGCGGCCGAACCGGCCGCCGGTCTTCACCACCCGGCCGGTGGCGGACGTGGACCTCGGGTCGGTCTACCAGTACGACGCCGACGCGGCGGACCCGGACGCCGACGCCCTGACCTTCTTGCTGGCGGCCGGTGCCCCCCAGGGGATGATGATCGACCCGGCGACGGGGGTGATCACCTGGACACCGGCCGCCGCCCAGCTCGGCCACGCGGCGGTGACCGTCGTGGTGGCGGACGGCCGCGGCGGGACCGCAGCCCAGGCGTTCGAGGTGTGCGTCGGGGCCGGGGGGAACCGGCCGCCGGTGATCGTGAGCACGGCACCCCCGGTGGCGTTTGTCGCGGCTTCGTCGGGCATCATCGAGTCGACGTTCGACATCGGGCTGGATGGGTGGACCTCGGACCACAACTCGAGTGACATTTCATGGGTGTCGACCGGTGGGAATCCCGCTGGGTATCTCCGGTATGCGCAAATCCCGATCCCCCACCCGACGTATGCAATTGCGCCGTCACGGTTCCTCGGTGATCTGTCGAGTTACGTCGGAGGGGTGTTGTCGTTCGACCAGCGCATCCTCAACCCGGGGACGGGTGTGTGGATCGTCGAGCCGCGAGCCGTCATCCTCTCGGGCCCGGGCGGTTCGGCCCGCTGGGTCGGGCCCATTCCTGCGGTGAGTCCGACCGACTGGCTCACCTTTTCGATCCCGTTCGAGGAAGCGTCCTGGGAGGTCACAGCGGGGAGTTGGGACAACCTCGTGCGAAACGTCAGCAGCCTCCGGATTAAGATTGAGATGTTCGGGAACAATGGCGGGCCTGACAGTTCGGGCTTGGACAATGTGCGGCTCTCCGGCCCGCCGATACCGAGCTACCGCTATCAGGCGGCGGCGCTCGACCCGGACGGAGCGTTGCTGTCATACACACTCACGCGGGCCCCCGCGGGGATGGGCATCGACGGGACGACCGGGGTTGTTACTTGGGCTCCGCCGCAATCGCAGGCCGGGCAGACGGTGCCGGTAACAGTCCGCGTCGACGACGGCAGGGGCGGGTTCGACGAGCAGTCGTTCAACGTAACCGTAATCGACCCCGGTTCGGCGGCCCGCGGCTTCGACCCGGTCGTCGAGTGGCGGAAGACCACCTACGCGGTGCGGCCGGACTCGAACCAGGTCACCAACACCCCGCTCGTCATCGACCTCACGGGCGATGGCATCTCCGAAATCGTTTACAGTACGTACAGCAACAACGGAAGCATCTACGAGCGAGACGGCCTGGTACGGGCGGTGTCCGGGGTCGACGGGACGGAGTTGTGGGCGGCAATCGACCCCGCCGCGGAGGTCGTCGGGGCAGCAAATCTCGCCGCAGGGGATCTGGACGGGGACGGCAAACCCGAGATCATCGCCCTGCACGAATCGTACGGTTTGATGGCACTCAGCAGCACCGGGCAGCTCTTGTGGGTTTCGCCGGTTCGCGTCAATTCCGGGGGGCAAGGGGGAGCCGCGATCGCCGACCTCGACGGCGACGGGAAGGCGGAAGTGCTCTGGGGATCAACCGTTCTG
Organism: Gemmataceae bacterium; assembly: GCA_046350095.1. Lineage (GTDB taxonomy): Bacteria > Planctomycetota > Planctomycetia > Gemmatales > Gemmataceae > Urbifossiella. Next base: position 371,867 of record JAXMBA010000002.1, on the reverse strand, counting down.
AACTACGACGGGAGTCTGCGGTGGAACGGGGCGAATATCCCCGGGACCGGATATGGGGTCAACGCGGCTGAGCGCGTAGGCGCCCTGTCCGTGGTGGCTGACCTCGACATGGACGGCGTCCCCGAGGTGTTGGCGGGGCGGACCGCGTTCCGCGCGGACGGCAGTGTGTACTGGAACGCGAACGTCCCGGACGGCTTTGTCGCGATCGGGCAGTTCGACTCCGACCCGTTCCCCGAAGTCGTACTCGTCGCCAACGGTCAGGTTTACCTGCTGAACCACGACGGCAGCAGGATCTGGGGGGGCGTGACGCTGCCCGGTGGCGGCCGGGGTGGGCCGCCCACGGTGGCCGACATGAACGGGGATGGGGTGCCCGAGATCGGGGTCGCGGGGGCTGTCCGGTACGCGGTGTTCGACTCGACCGGGCGGCTCCTTTGGCAGCAGCCGATTCAGGACACGTCGTCAAACTTCACGGGGTCGTCGGTCTTCGACTTCGACGGAGACGGCTCCGCCGAGGTGGTGTACTCCGACGAGCAGAGGCTGTGGATCTTCCGTGGCAGTGACGGAACACCACTCTACCAGCTGGCGAAAAAGTCGAGTACGCACGCCGAGTACCCGGTGGTGGCGGACGTTGACGGCGACGGGAACGCGGAGATCGTTACCGGCGGCAACACCACCTTCCAGGGCGGGAGCGAGTTCGGTCTGTACGTCATCGGCGACCGGAACAACACCTGGGTCAACACCCGCCGGATCTGGAACCAGCACTCCTACCACGTCACCAACGTCAACGACGACGGCACCATTCCCGCTCACGAGGCGAACAGCTGGGAGGTGTACAACACGTACCGGCTGAACGTCCTGACCTCCGGGTCCGACCCGCGGTCCGCCCCCGACCTGCGGGTCAGCGGGGTCCGCCAGGCGGCCGCCGGCGGCGGCGTGACGCTCACGGCCACGGTCCGCAACGACGGCTCTGCCCTCTCCCCGGGCGTGTCGGTCGCGTTCTACGACGGCGACCCGGCGAACGGCGGCCGGCTGATCGCCACCCGCCTCACGACCACCCGCCTCCGCGGCGGCGACTCCGAGGACGTGGCGGTCACCGTCGCCGCGGCCTCCGTAAACGACCTGTGGGTCGTGGCCGACGACGACGGCACCGGGCTCGGGGCCGAGCCGGAGTACGACGAGACGAACAACGCCCTCCGGGCCGGCATCGACCTCGACCCCGTAGGCTATGCCCCCCGGTTCACCCGGCCGCTCACTCCGGCCGAGACGGCGGCCACCGCGAACGCCGCGTTCCGCCTCCGCCCGTCGGTACTCGACCCGGACGGCGACCCGCTCGCGTTCGACCTGCCCGGGGCTCCCGAGGGGATGCTCGTCCACCCGACGCTCGGCGTCGTCGCCTGGGTGCCGACCCGGGACCAGGTCGGGACCCACCAGGTCGTCCTCCGGGCGACCGACGTGGCGGGGAACGTCACCCTCCTGCCGTTCGACGTCACCGTCTCCGCCCCGAACACCGCGCCCGTCTTCACCAGCGCCCCGCCCGCCGGCGCCGCGGCCGCGGGCCGGCCGTACGAGTACCGCGCCGCGGCCCAGGACGCGGAGCAGCCGGCCCCGACCTACTCCCTCCGGAACGCACTCCCGGGGATGGCCGTCGACCCCACGACCGGCGTGTTCACCTGGACGCCGACCGCCGCCCAGGCGGGCACCCGGACCGTCACCCTGGTCGCCTCCGACGGCACCCTCGAGGACGTGCAGACCTTCACCGTGGCGGTGGCGGCGTCGGCCCCGAACGTCGCGCCGCTCGCGGCGGCCGAGGCCCCGGCCGCCGCGCCGCTCGGCCAGCCGTGGGTCGCCCGCGTCACGGCCGCCGACCCGGACGGCGACCCGGTCCGGTTCGCCCTCGTCCAGGGTCCGGCCGGGATGACCGTGGACCCCGTCACCGGGGTCGTCCGCTGGACGCCGGCGGCGCTCACCGGCACGCCCGAGCCGGTCGCCGTGGCCGCGACCGACGGCCGCGGGGGCGAGGGCCGGGTGTCGTTCGCCGTCACCGCGACGGCCCGGGTGGAGAACCGGCCGCCGGTCGTCACCTCGACCCCGCCCCGGCTGGCGGTGGTCGGGGACACCTACGCGTACGACCTCGCGGCCGCCGACCCGGACGGCGGGCCGGTCCTCTGGTCGCTCGTCGCCGGCCCGCAGGGGGTGTCGCTCGACCCGGTGCGGGGAACGCTCCGGTGGGTGCCGGCCCCGGACCAGGACGGCGACGCGACCGTGACCGTGCGGGCCACCGACCAGTTGTTCGGGGCCGGCGAACAGACCTTCACCGTCTCGGTCTCCTGCGCCAACCTCCCGCCGGAACTGACCTCGCGGCCGCCGACCGTGGCGTACGCGGGGGACCCGTACGTCTACGCCGTCCGGGCGACCGACCCGGAGGGGGACCCGCTCACCTTCTCCCTCGACGCCGCCCCGGCCGGAATGGCCTTCGTCCCGGGGACGAGCCTCCTCCGCTGGACGCCGACGCTCGCCCAGGCCGGCCCGCAGGCGGTCGTCGTCCGGGTGACCGACCGGGCCGGGAACGTCGTCACCCAGGCGTACACGGTCGTTGTCAGCACCGAAGCCCCGAACCGCCCGCCGGTCGTCACCTCCCGGCCCCCGATCCTGGCGACGGTCGGCCGGGCGTACGCCTACCTCGTCGCCGTCCGGGACCCGGACGGCGACTTGCTCGCCTACCGCCTGACCGACGCCCCGGAGGGGATGACGATCGACGACGCTGGCCTCGTCACCTGGACCCCGGCCGCGCCGGCGAACCCGACTGTGACGGTCGAGGTGACCGACGGCCGGGGCGGGGTGGGGGTGCAAACCTTCACTCTCACCGCGCGGGCCAACCGGCCGCCGGAGATCGATCCGCTTCCGGCCGCCACCGCCGCGGTCGGGGCGGCGTTCCGCGCGGCCGTGCGGGCCACGGACCCCGAGGGCGACCCGCTCACCTACACGCTCGTGACCGCGGTCCCCGGGATGGCGATCGACCGGGAGGGGCGGATCTCCTGGACGGCGGCCGGGCCGCCCCGGACCGAGACCGTGCGGGTGGCGGTGGCCGACGCCGCCCGGCTCACTACGACCGCCGCGTTCACCCTGACAATCGTGGCGGACACCGAGGCCCCTGTCGTACAGATCGACTTGAGCCAGACCCGCGTGGGGCTCGGCGGCACGGTGTCGGTGCAGGTCCGGGCCACGGACAACGTCGGCGTCGAGGCGATCACCCTCACGGCGAACGGGGTGCCGGTCACCCTCTCCGCCGACAACCGGGCGACCGTGACCCCGGACGCCGCCGGCCGGGTGACGTTCGCCGCGACCGCGACGGACGGGTCGGGGAACGTCGGCACCGCGACCGCCGAGCTCCTCGTGTACGACCCCTCGGCCGGCTCGGCGGTCACGGCCGCGATCACCCGGCTGGACCTCCTCACCGCCCCGGGCACCTACCGCCAGATCGACCCGGCCGCCGGCGTGGCGGAGCTGTCGTACCTGACCGAGGTGGTGGGGACCGTGCAGAGCACCGGCAACCCGCTCGCCGAGTGGCGGCTCGTCTACGCCCCGGCCGAGTTGGTGGACGCGCAGAACCTCGACCCGGACGCCCCGGCCTGGCGGACCATCGCCCAGGGCACCTCACCCGTGGTGAATGGCCGGCTCGGGACCTTCGACCCGACGCTCCTGCCGAACGACCCGTACGTCATCGCCGTCGTGGCCTACGACGTTCTGGGCCGCGGGTACGTGAGCGGGGTGGACGTGGCCCTCGTCGGGAACGCCAAGCTCGGGGAGTTCCGGCTCGACTTCACCGACCTCTCCCTCCCACTCAACGGCATCCCGGTCCAGATCACCCGGACCTACGACACCCGGCTGTCGGGCGAGGTCGGGGACTTCGGGTACGGGTGGACCATCGGCGTCCGCGACGCCCGGATCCGGGAGACGGTCCCCCCCGGCCCCGGGGACGGGCTGTTCTCGTCGGGCCACCCGTTCGTCCCGAGCCGGACGAAGGTGTACCTGACGAACCCCGCCGGGCAGCGGGTCGGGTTCACGTACACCGAGCAGTTCGTGAGTGCCGGGCTGTTCTCGGCCAACTTCCGGCCGGTGTACGTCCCGGACCCGGGGGTGACCGACCGACTCGAGTCCGACGGGCTCATCGTCCGGGGGCTGTTCGGGTTCTTCGACTACAACCCGGATGCCTACCGTCTCACCACCCCGGACGGGCTGACCTACAGCTACGACCAGTTCAACGGCCTGCAACGGATCGACGACCGGAACGGCAACTTCGTGACGTTCTCCCCGACCGCGATCACCCACTCGGGCGGGCGGGTCATCGCCCTCGACCGGGACGGCCAGGGGCGGGTCACCGCCGTCCACCTGCCGGACGGCACCGTCGCCGTACGCTACCGCTACGACGCGAACGGCGACCTGGTCGAGGTGCGGCAGGTGACGGAGGTCGCCCCGGTCGAGCGGGCGCTCGTGAGCACCTTCACCTACCGCACCGACCGGCCGCACTACCTGGACGAGTACTTCGACCCGAACGGCCGCCGGGCGGTGAAGACCGAGTACGACGCGTCCGGCCGGGTCATCGCGGTGACCGACGCGGACAACCACCGGGTCGAACAAGACTTCAGCGGAATCGCAAACTTCACCGAGACGGTGCGCGACGCTCGGGGGAACCCGACCCTCATCACCTACAACGACCGCGGCAACGTGACCCGGACCCTCCAGCCGACCGAGTTCGGCGACGTCGTGACGCAGTACGCCTACGAGGACGCGGCGAACCCGGACCGGGAGACGCGGGTCGTCAACCCCCGCGGGTTCGCCACCACCCGGAGTTTCGACGCCCGCGGCAACCTGCTCGCCGAGACGACGCCCGACGGCACCACGGCGTACGCCTACAACGCGCTGAACAAGCTGACGCGGGTGACCGATCCGCTGAACCGCACGACGGCGTACGCCTACGACCCGGCCGGGAACCTCGTCCGCGTCGTCAACCCGCTCGGCGACGACTCGGCCTTCACCTACGACCCCCTCGGGCGGGTCGCCACGTTCGAGGACTTTGCGGGCAACGTTACCGTCTTCTCGGACTACTGCGCGTGCGGCCGCCCGCTCACCACGACGAACCCGGACGGGACGGTCCGCCGCATCGAGACGAACGGGTACAGCCAGGTCACGAAGGTGACCGACGAGGAGGGGCACGTCACCCAGAACTTCTACGACCAGCAGGGCCGCCTGGTCCGCGTCGTGGACGGGGAGGGGAACGCCACCCGGTACGAGTACGAGGGGGTGAACCAGACCAAAGTCATCGACCCGCTCGGGAACGAGACGGTCTACGCCTACGACGGCGGCGGCCGGCGGACCCGGATCACCGACGCCGAGGGCGGGGTGACGACCTTCACCTACGACGCGAACGGGAACCTCGAGACCGTCACCGACCCGGTGAACAACCTCACCCGGTTCGTGTACGACGCGGCGAACCGCCTCAAGGAGGAGATCGACCCGCTCGGGGCGTCGCGGCTCTACGAGTACGACGCGGCGGGGAACCGCGTCCGCGAGACCGACCGGAACGGCCGGGTGCGGACATTCGTGTACGACCCGACGAACCGGGTCACGGCCGAGAACTGGCTGGCGGCCGACGGGTCGGTGACCCGCGTGATCCGGTCGCGGTACGACGCCGTCGGGAACCTGTTGGAGGCGAGCGACCCGGACGCGACGCTCACCTACACCTACGACTCCCTCAACCGGGTGGCGACGGCGACGACCGCGTACCCCGGCACCGGCGTGCCGGTCGTCACCCTGACCTACGGCTACGACGCAAACGGCAACCGCACGAGCGTGGCGGACGACACCGGGGTGCGGGTCGTCTCGCACTACAACGACCGCAACCAGCTCGAGTGGCGGACGTGGCAGGGCGGCGGCGTCGACCCGGCCCGGGTCGAGTTCGACTACTTCGCCAACGGCGAACGTAAGAGGCTGAAGCGCTTCGCGGACCTCACAGGGACGGTACAGGTCGGCTCGACGGACTACACGTATTACAAGAACGGCCTGTCGAAGACGATCGACCACCGCGACGGGGCGGGGGCGCTGCTGGTCGGGTACGGCTACCAGTACGACATCGCCGGGCGCCTCACGCAGGAGTCGCACCACGGCGACACCTACGCCTACGGCTACGACCGGACCGGGCAGCTCCTGACGGTGGTGAAGAACGGGTCGCTGTTCGAGTCGTTCAGCTACGACGCGAACGGCAACCGGCGGACCTCGACGGGACCGAACGGTGACCAGACGTACCAGCCGGCCGGGCCGGGGAACCAGCTGCTCGACGACGGGCTGTTCCGGTACACCTACGACCGCGAAGGGAACCTGAAGACGAAGACGGAAATCGCGACCAGCGAAGTGACCGAGTACGCCTGGGACTACCGTAACAGGCTGGTGAAAGTCGAGCAGCGAAGCGGCGGTGGCATAATTCTGTCGCTGTCCGAGTACGCCTACGACACGCAAGGCCGGCGCGTTCTCCAGAAGGTTGACGGCGAGGCCTTGCCGACAGTTTATGACGGCGAGCATGCCTGGGCAGACTACTTCGCAACGGGAGAGATTGCTGCTCACTTCCTGTTCGGCGACTGGATCGATGAAATCGTCGCCAGCTGGAAGCCCACTGGCGGCATGAGCTTATACCTGACGGACAAGCTTGGCACTGTACGGGATCTGGCGGACAGTGAAGGGTCTCTGATCAATACCACAGGCTATTCGGCTTTTGGTCAAATCGTGTCACACTCGACACAAGGAGTAGCTGATCGATTTGCTTACACCGGACGGGAAGCAATTTCGGCACTTAGTGATTACTATTATCGAGCACGATACTACGACTCAGCTACGGGCCGGTTTCTAAGTGTAGACCCCCTTGAGTTCGCAGCTGGCGACCTGAACCTCTATCGCTATGTTGGCAATGCCCCGCTAAGATCTGCCGATCCTACTGGTCTAGCAGAATTCACCGAGTATCAAAAGTTATTGTATGCGATAAGCGGTTCTTTGCATCCTCCCGAAACGGCTTACTTCATCCTGACAACGACAAGGATCGTCCGTCCGCTCGGCGCGGCTGATTATTTCATCGCTGCCGCCGAGACCGCAGCCGTGATATTTAGCCTTCTTATCGCGGGGATCGCAGGGTTTTTAGAGTTGTCACCACCGACGCCAGATGGTCAAGGTGGCACAAACGTGTGCACGGTGACCATCGAAGGCAACCCCCGGATTGTAATTTATACGTCAAGCTGCACACCCTTGGGGTGACATTTGGGCCCCTATAGGAGATAGATGCACTTGCCCGCAAGAGGTGCTGACAGAACTCCCTGCTACCACTGATTTCAAGGCGTTTCAGTGGTCTCGTCAGCACTTCAAAGGACTTTCTCGCAAGTCATCAATTTTTACATTCACTATTGTAGCTGTCGTAAGCATTCATTATCGCCAATGCTGCTGGGCCAGCGCAGCGAAATCGCACACCAGGATGGGGGATCACAAGTGTCGCAAATGGAACACTAAAAACCAGAGCGATTTGGGCCTCTGATATGGCACTCCATGGAATGGTGAAGGATGTGCGATACGCTGAGCACATCCATTTTGAGCGAATATGGCAACCGGAACTCGTAATTGTCAAAGTGATTTCCCCCAGATCCTCTAGCTTAGCACCCTCGCTCATCAGTCCCATTTCAGCGTTAGGTAAACGAAAAAGATCGCCACCTCGTGTGATTATTCCTGAGTAGCAATCGCACATTTTTTGCCATCCGCATCGATATGATTGAATTGAGAGCACCACCCACAGCGAAACAAATAATACCGCATAAAACGCGACTGCAAAAATGCAAACGCATATTAGCAATTTAATCATGTCTTTGTTATATAACTATTAGTCATTTTGAACACAGATTTACTGTTGTTAGATCCGGATCCTCTCGACCTCATCTAGCGTAATGTCGTCTTTGGTCCGGTCGTAGAGTTTCGTCGTCCGCGGCGACTCGTGGGCCGCGATGGCCTGGGCGTTCTCGATGGTCCCGCCGTTCTCCAGGTACGCGGTGATCCCGGTCGCCCGAAAGGTGTGGCAGCAGATTTCCGAGGGTAGCCCGGCCTTCCGAGCCCGTCGCTTGATCATCCGGAGGACGTCGTTCCGCGTCATGCGGCGGTCGGTGAGTCCGCCTCCCCGGTCGACGGTGCGGAAGAGGGGAGTCTTCTTCCCGGCCGGGGCCGCGGCGAGGTACGCCTCCACGTACTCCACGGCGTTGTGGTGGGCCGGGACCTCGTGGTGCTTGCCGCCCTTTTCCCGGAGCCGCAGCCAGGTGCGCTTGCCCCGCTGGAGATAGTCCTCGCCGTCCATCCCGACCGCAGCCGACACCCGGGCGAACGAGTACACCATGAGGCCGATGAGCGCCCGGTCGCGAAGCCCCGCAACGTTGGAGGTGTCGATGCTGTCGAGCAGTTCCCGAGCTTCCTTGGCGGACAGAACCGGCGTCTTTCCCTTTTTGACGACGTGCTTCGGCCCGCGCACGGAACTCGCGGGGTTCATCGGGACGACCTGGCCGACCACGAGCCAGTCGAAGAGCATCCGGATCGCCGCGAGGTGCTGCTTGACCGTCGGCGGCTCGTAGCTGCCTGTCAGCTCCTCGACATACGCCGCAACGACAACCGGCTCGATCATGTCGAGCTCGAACCGCCGCCTCTCGCACCACGAGAGAAAGCGGCCGACGGCCTGCGCGTACGCGAGCCGCGTGTTCTTGTTCCGAATGTTCGCGGTGAAAAACTCGACGAACCGCCGACACGCCCGCTCACCGGCGGCCGTGATCACGCGAGGGAGCCGAGCGAAGCCGAACCGAGCGAGTGAGTTAGTCGAGTTGCGCCCGATTGCCTTTGTCATACGAGTGGATTCCGAGCGAGCCGCAGCCGCCGGCGTTCACCAGTCCCCCTCTCGCTCGGCTATGCATCATAACGTCCTTTATGCTGCATTCTGGGGGACCCCACAAGCCGCCATTCTCACGGAGTGGCTGACGCAGCGGCTCGTTCAGGGTGCGTTACGCGCCGCTGGCCCCACCCAAACGAGCTATGGTAATCTACACTCGTGGACGAAACCCGCCTCTTGGAACGAATAACGACCAGCCCTGAGATTTTCGGTGGCAAGCCGATCATCCGCGGCCGCCGCCTCGCCGTAGAACACGTCCTTGGGATGATGGCATCCGGGGACGACGCCGACACGATCTTGTCAGGGTATCCGTGGCTGGAGCGCAAAGACATCCGGGCCTGCCTGACCTACGCCTGCCGGGTCGTGGGGCACGAGCGCATCGAACCACTCGACCTCAAGTCCGGAACGTGAAGCTGCTCCTGGACACGTGCATCTGGGGTGGCGTAAAAGAGCTGCTTCTTACTGCGGGGTTTGACGTTCTCTGGGTCGGCGACGCCACGGCCGATCCCGGCGACGAGGCCATTCTGAGGATCGCCCACCAACAGCAGCGCGTCCTCGTGACGCTCGACAAGGACTTCGGCGAACTGGCCGTCGTCCGCGGCCGGCCGCACCACGGGATCGTTCGCTGGTGTACATGGCGGCAGGTCGTCAGGCTCTCCTCTGCACCCACCTCCTGGCGAAGTACGGTCGGGAACTGACACGAGGTGCGATTGTGACCGCCGACGATGTTCGCGTTCGCATTCGCCCAGGTCCGCCGTTTGAACCGACACAGGGGTGATACTGGCACACAGCTGTGCCCGACGGAACTGAGCCCACCTCCGCAACTCACTTTCATCGCGGCGTTCCTTAATAGAACTAATAGATGTATTGTTTTGCAATGGCCAATCCGACTCGCTCTCCCTCACCCGACAGGCACCCGATTTCCGACTCCCCGAGGCCCCGAGGGGTCCCCGAGGCACCTGGCCCGGTAGTAACGGGAGCGACGGGTGGCCTCATGCAGCTCGTAGACGAACTCGCGACTGCGACGGCACAGTGGGCGGCTGCCGACCACGGCCGTATTGAACTCCTACGGCGGTATCATCTCAGCGACCGGTCGGCGTTGACTGCCGCTGAACTCTTGCTCGTCGGTCAGTACCACCAGTTCATGCGGGAACGGTTTGTCTCACCCGAAGGTGGGCACGGCCACCCTCAATCGCTTATCGATCTGCTGCTAACCACCCCGCCCTACCCATTCCTGATCTTCCCCGCGCCACTTCCAGCCGTGACGTCAACGGACCCCTCACCGATCTAGCTATGCTGTGCTGGAGTCGATCCAGTCCCTGACCCGCCGGGGGAAGAGTGCATCTGCCTCGGCGGGGGTCCGCGCCGTCGCGGTCAAGTCATCCAGCATCCCGACCAGTTTTTCGCGGACCGCGGTCGGGAACCCCGCCAACAGTGGTGATTGATGGAGCTCTGCCCGGAGCATGGGCGGAGGGAGTGTGGCGATCAAGAAGCCCAGGCGGAAAACCGCCCGCATCTCGTCACTTGCGAACTGAGACTCAGTGACCTGACGAGCGAGAGTTTGCCGCGCGTCAGAGTCGGCGGCGAACTGGTTCGCACGGGCGTACCAGTCAGGCGTGATGGAGCGGGGCGTGTAAATCACCTCAGGCAACCACGCCGGGATCGGGGCACAGGCGACCGTGACGCCTACTGAGGCGGCGAGCTCAGTCATCTCCAGCAGCGCCTGGTCAGCCAAGATCATCTGAGCAACCCCGAGTTGTGCGTGCTTCACACGTCGGCCGGAGTCTTCCGTCTGGGCGGCGTGGCGAAGGTGTTGGGTGAAGAAAAGCCAACCCCTGCGGACTTGCCCGAGCTTGTGGCCCATCTCGAACACGTTCGTCCACCGAATCTTTTGCTCCGGCACCCGGCCATCCGCCAGTTCCCGTCGGAATTCCGCTGCCGACCCGTACCGTAACGCAGCATTCGGCTGGAGCGCTTTTCGGCACACCTGCTGCATCCACTCCGGAACCTGTCCGGGGAACTTCAGCTCTGCCGGGTCGAACGCCGCGCTGTGAACGATTGCTTCCTCGCGACCCGATACGGCGGCCAGTCGCCGGCCGGTTAGGAGTTCGTAGAGGACGGCTCCGACACTCCACAGGTCTGAACGGGGGTCGATCCGCGAGGTCAGCCCGTATAAGCCTTCCTGTGACGCGTACCCCGGCGTACCCGAGTAGTCACCGTCCCTAGCGGTCAACTCGTCCTCGCGAAGCGAGGCGTTCCAGTCGGTCAGCCAGACTTGGTTGAGTGAGTCGATCAGAATGTTGGTTGGTGAGGGGTCGCGGTGGATCACGCCCCTGGCGTGGGCGTTCGCAAGCGGCTCCAGAACCTGAAGGATGAGACCCCGGGCCACCTCGGGCTGGACGGGGCGCCCCGACTGCCACTCGGCCAATGTTCGCCCCACGATCAGCTGCATGACCAACACCGGGACGGGCTGTGCTTCGTAACACCCAAGCACCCGGGGCACCCGCGAGTGCTCGGCGTGCCGAGTAGCGTCGGCTTCGGACCGAAAGATCGGGCCCACCACTACCGCGAGGGATTCGCTGGCGGGAAGTTTGACGGCGACCTGTTCGCCGGTCACTTCGTCCCGCGCGCGGTAGACAACCGCGAGTGCCCCGCGGCCGAGGCGGGATTCGAGCCGGAAGCGACCGAGAAGAGTTTGCCCCAGCCAGCCGCACTCCCCCTCGTGGTTAAGACGCAACTCGTCCGGTTGCACGCCCAAGGTCTCGACGTCCGACCAACTGCCCGCCGTCCGGTCCGCCAGCCGGTTTCGGTACGCCAGGCGGACGACGTCTGGGAGCCGATCGGGTGACAGGCCGTAGGCTTGGAAGCGGGCGACAACCGTCCGGGCCCGCTCACCTGACCACACACCGCGGCTGAGTTGCAGGACCGCCAGCTCGGCGAGTTCGTCGACCGTTCCCGCGCCGGCACCGGGCATCGCCGCACACAGGTCGAGGTCTGGGTCGGCCTTCAGCAATGCCTCTGCCTGCCACAACCACTCGATGAGAGACACAGGAAGCCTTTCGGGGTTGGTCAGGGGGAATCGAACCGAGCCCGGATCTGCTTCGCTGTGTCCCGCAACAGGAGCTGGATGGTGCGGACGGCGGGAACCCGGAGGACGAGGTCTGGGTGGGTTTCCGCAAGACCGACGAGAATGCTGTGGATCTGGGCTGCGTCTTCCTGATGAATGACGCCAAAGAACTTGACGATCCGCTTCGTGTCGTCGGCCTCCTCGAGGATCCACTCGGTGATCTGTTGAGCCGTCTCGCGTGCCGACAACACCGCGAGCGGCGTGGTCGCGTCGGCAGCTGCAGCGACCTCTGCCTCGACCAGCGGTCGCGTACGATTCGCATCCCGAACCGGGCTGGTCGTCACACGCGCCGCCGCCGCCGCCTTCCGCATGGTGATGGTGAACACCAGCGAGCGGAACTCGTTTTCGCTCAGCGGCTCCGCCGCCCGCCGGGCAGCTCGTATGGCGCTGTGGATCGCCGCGTTCGCGATCTCGGTGGGTCGGACCGTCCGTTGCACGGCCGGCGCCAGGTGGGCATCGGCGTACCGCCGCGCCTCTTGGAAAAAGGCGTCGTGAATCGCGTCTTCGGCTGTCCTGGTGCCCGCGATCCGATCCAGGTGCGGCTGCAGGGGGTCGCTCATCTTCGCTCCCGACCGGACCCAAATCGGAGAAAATCCTGCGCGACCAGCGGGGCCGCGCAATGCCTCTGCTGGAGTCGCCCCGACCGGGTGCTTCGTGACGCAGGGATGACGGCGTTCTGGGTGATTCTACCGGCCGCCGATGTGCCGGACGCGATCCGGCACGCGGCGTAGTGGCACGGCTGCCACCACCACGCTTTACGCCCATCAGCCTCGTCACCACGGCGCACACGAAAAATGGGAGCTCCAGTTCCACCACCCTACGCCTCGCACTCCGTGTGCAGGCTTTGGAGGCGCTATGCGCATGCCCGACAAGAGCCCGGTCGTGCCGGCTGTCGTCTACGCTGCCCACCTGCTGCTCGAGGCGGTTAAACCCTTCCGCGAGCTTCCTAGACAGGTGCGATTCGAGCAGCCCGACGAAGCACTGTACGGGCGGCTGGCCGAGGCCCATGAGACCGCGCTACACTCCCCGACAGACGCTCGCGTGGCGGAGAGCTACGCCGCGTTCGTCCGCGAGACCCAGAAGCAGTTCGAGGCCATCGCGTCTCGGATCGAGGTCGAGCCGTGGCTGGCTGCCGACCAGCCGTACGCGAACAGCAACGCACTGTTCGCCGATCTTCGGGCCTGGCACCTGTACTTCTTCACCGGTGGCGACCTGCCGGTCGACCACCCGCTCGGCGCACTCTCGCCCTACACGCTGTCTGGCTTCGCGCTCACGTGGAACCACGTCTTCCGCTGTGTCCACGACGCCATCGGGCACGGCCTCTATCTCAGAGGGTTCGGCCCGGTCGGTGAGTATCACGCGTGGGTGACGCATGCCCAACTCTACTCGGCGACTGCGTTGCCCGCCTTGGCCAACGAGACCGTGATGCAGTCGGCCGCCTTCTACTACGGCAAGCACTCCCAGGTCCCGCGGCCCCAGCGCCCGTTCCCCGCGCAGAAAGCGTACCTGCCGCCGGACGACGTGCACCAACCGCGGCCGCTGTTCGCGGAGGAGCTGGGTCGCCCGGCGGGAGGCGTGTAAAGAGTTATCTCCTTACGTAACCAATCCTGGACGGCAGGTTCTGCCGTCCAGGCCGACTGGGCCGAGGGGGCCAACGCCTTGTCTGACGCAGGTCACCCCCTCACCCACCGGTTCCGTTGATCCTTCGCTCCAACTCTGCCAAGTCCGCGAGCACACCGTCGAAGTCCGTAGGCGTCGTGAGATACATGTCCCGCATCGCCTGGTAGTCGCGCCGGAGCGCCGCCTGCCGTTCCAGCGGGGGCACGAGCTTGAAGGTTCCGGGTTTCGCTAGGTCGTACCTCGCCCAGCCGCTCCCGAAGAACTGGCTTTTCCAGGCTACCACCTTGTCCCGTAACTCGTGCTGGCTGAGGGCCGCTACTGCCGCCGCACGTCGGCCCAGCGCCGCCGTGTCCGCGTAGTGACGGGAGAACCGGTCAGGCGTCGCCTTGTCTGCCGGCCGATGGTACTCGGCATGCAGGATCGTGGCCTTCTCCCAGAAGGTTCGCTCGATTTCGAGCGCCACCACTTCGCAGTTCCAGTCCGGAAGCGCGGGCTCCAGGATTTCGGCCAGCCAGGGGTGGATGGGGTGTCGACCGGCCGGCTTCTGGTCCGTCAACGACCCGAACTCGAGCTTCACCGACCGCCGCAGGTACTCGAACCCGGTCGGGAGGGCGGTCTCGTAGTGGAAGAAGAGCACCGGGGAGTTCGTGCCGGGGTCGGTCAGGAACTCGAACCATGGCGTCTCCCGCACCCCGAGGCTCGATTCGACCGTCGCTTCGAGTGCGGGCATGACGTCGTCTTGCACGACCTGCCCGCACTTCTTCTCGGCCGCCTTCATCCACTTGTCTGCCTGGTTGCGGCTCTTCCCCGCGTCGGGCAGTCCCAGGAATTCCGGCGAGAGTGAGAGGTCGATGTCTTCCGAGAAGCGGTCGATGACCCCGAACACCTTCGAGAGCGAGGTGCCCCCCTTGAACACGAGCGCGTCGGAGAACCGCGAGGTGAAGAGCACCCCGAGGAGCCAGCACACCCAGAAGTCCTTTTCGAGGACGACTGGGTGGAGCTGGCGCCGGGCGGCAGCTTCCTGGAAGTAGACTCCACGGTCCGCCGCCGGGAGTGTCAGAAACCTGAGTTTCACTCCCCCTCCTCCGACAGCTCGCGGATGATCGGGTGCATCCAGACCGGCGCGAGTTGAATGTCGTCGCGGAGTTCTTGCCGCTTGTCGGCGGGCAGAGTCCGCTTCAGGTGGTCCACCCGGGCCCGGGTCACATGGTCTTTCCCGATCTCCCGCAGGGCCTGGATGACGAGCCCGCTCAGGCGACCGGCCGCGGCCATGTTCCGCGGAGTGGTTCGCTTGAGCTGGATCGTCATTGGTCCCACCCGGACAAGCCGACTCGGCCCGTCGGTCAGAAACACCACCTTCGCGGGAACCTGCTCCGATAGCCCGAGAACGTTTGCCGCGTACGCCCCGCCCGGCAGTAGCCGCGTGTGGTCTCGCCCGGCGAGGGCTTTGGCAACCTCTTCCGCCGGCGGGGTCAGGAGCCCGAGTACTGGGTGCTGCTTGGGGAAGTCGTAGACGCCACGGGCAAGCCGCCGAATGACCGCCTTCTTAGCCAGCCGGTGGAGTGCAAGGTCGATCGCCTCCCTGCTCCCGAGGTCGAGAAAGTCACCCGGAACCAAAACCGCTCCCCGCCCGCGCCCACGGATGCGGGAAAGAATCAGCGAGTCGACACTCTGTGGCTTTGCGGCGAGGCGTTCCATGTAAGAAATTCTAGCTAGTTTTTCTTACAAGTGCAAGCAGAATCGACACCGGCCAGAACGGCAAGAAGAGCTTTGCAAACAAGACTTTGCGGTACTTTCTGTCGTAGGCGCGGCCGCCTCAAGGCACGGAAAGAGGAGAAGGGGGCTCCGAGCCAGCACAACGCACCTAGGGAAAACGGCTAGTAATCGGTATTCTCCTATTTGGCAGAATAACGCCGAAGGAATCCGGCAAAAAAACGTGAACGGAGTTCCGACACGCCCAGGGGCCGGGGTTGGAGAGCCACATGAGACCGAGCGAACACCCACCGCCGCCCGGAGACGCTCCGCCCGGCGGGCTGCGTCCCCTGACTAAGGTCCGAAAAGATGGGAAGCCCTACGCCCGATACGCCGACGTGGAGGCGGAAATCCGCCACGTCCTCGCCACCGACCCGCCGGGCTGGTCGCCCGTGGGGTTGAAGAGCGAAACCCTCGTGTACCTCGTCCGAGAACTCCGGTGGAACCCGGAACGGGACGACGTACTCGGGCGTCTGGTCAACCAGCTCGGCCGGCGGGCGGGCGTGATCGCTCGGGACTACACGGGCCGGTACCCCCAAGCGGTGCGCAACGAGATCGAAGAGACCGTCGAGTCAAAGGTGGTCGAGCTCCTCTTCGCCCTGCGCCCCTCGACGAAGAGCGAGAACCTCGAGGTCAACTTCCGGACGACGGTGGAGTGCCTCGTACTGAACGAAATCCGCCGGAACAAGCGGAACCCCCGGCCGCGCCAGTTCGCACCGCTCGGCGATTCTGCCGAAGGAGAGCCGGAGAGTCAGGACCAGGGCGACGCCATCCCCGACACGCAGCCCGGGCCGAGTGAACTCGCCGAAGTGCGGGACCTCCTCCGCCGCGGCCTCGACGCCATCACCGACCCCCGCCACCGCGAGGCCGTCATCCTCCGGTACGAGAAGGGATGGCAGGTCGGCGACGGCGACCAAACAGAAACCATCAGCTACCAACTCGACGTGAGCCGCCGTCAGATCCAGGAGTGGATCCGGGCGGCCGTCGCCCAGATGCGGCAAGCCCTAGGAGAGAACCCATGAGACCCGACGAACCTACCCCACTCGAAGAGGTACTCCACGAGATCGAGACCGAGGAACGCGATCTGAACCACGCGGCCCTCGTGCGTTGGGTGGAGAAGTACCCCGAGTACCGCAACGAACTCACCGACTTCTTCGCCACCCGCGCGACCCGCGGCGCCACCCCGGCCATGACGGAAGAGGAGCAAGCGAGCGCCGGCCGGCGGATGGTCAGCAAGGCCCTGAACCTCCTTCACAAGCAGCGGGCCGCGGCCGCCGCGGGGGTTCAGGCGGAGCCTACGGGCACGCCGCTCCGCCTCTGCGACGCCGTGAAAGAGAGCGGCCTCACCGAGGAAGAGTTCCAAACGCGCTCGGGACTCGACGACCTCCTCGTGTCGAAGTTGGACCGGCGACTCATCCGGTACCTGAGCATCCCTCTCCTCTGCTTCGAGCGGATCGCCGAAGTCCTCGCCCGGCGGCTCGAGGACATCTGCATGATGCTGTCCGGAAACCCGATCCTCCTGCCCCGGCACAAGGCGAAGAAGCGGCCCGAGGAGACGGTGCAGGACTTCGCGGACGCGGTTCGCCTGTCGAACCTGTCGGACCCGGAGAAGGCGGTCTGGCTAGCGGCGGTCGACCAAAACACCTCAACCGGGAGCAGCGAATGAGCGCATGGGGCGAGGCCCGGAGGATGGCCGCGGAGCGACACGCGGAACTCGTCGCGCCAGACTCGGGGCTTGTGGCCGCGGCGACACTCCTCGCGGCCGCAGAGCGTGAAGCTCAGGTTAAGCGGGTGGCTTGCCCGAGGGGTGACCCGCTCCTTGACGGGGCGGAGGCGGCCTACGACCACGAGCGCAAGCGGATCTACTACGCGCGCGACCTCGACCCGCCCACCACGAATTATTACGTCGCCCACGAGTTCGGGCACCACTGGCTCGACGCGGCGGCAGTGTGCTGCCAGCCCGAAGACATGGACTGCGCCTGCCCGGCCGAGCCCGCCGCGTCGGCGGTCGGGGACGAGGACGCCTACAGCCCGAAGGAGCGGGCGGAGGCGCTTGCGAACGTGTTCGCGCGCGAGTTCCTGGTGCCCCGCGAGAAGCTCCGCCGGGTGTGCGCCGCCGGCCCGGTCACGGCCGAAGCCCTGGCCTCCGACCTCGGCGTGCCGGTTGACCTCGTCATGCAGCAGATGGCCGACACGCTTCTTCTCCCCGCGGGGAGTGAGCAGCCGCGGCGCGACCGGGAGCCCGACCCGGATGGCAGCCAGCGGGAGGCGATCGAGGCACCGCCTGGGCCGCGGCAGGTGCGGGCCGGCCCGGGCACGGGGAAGACGCGAACGCTCGTCGGGCGGATCGCACACCTGCTGCGGCAGGGCGAGCACCCGGCTACCATCCTGGCCCTCACCTACTCGAACCTCTCGGCGCAGGACCTGACGAGCCGCATCCGGGCCGAAGTCGGGGGGCCGGCCACGGCGGTGTGGGCCGGGACGTTTCACGCCTACGGGCTCGAACTCCTGCGGAAGGAGGGCCGGCACCTCGGCTTCGAGGGGCCGCCGAAGCTCCTCGACCGGACCGACAGCCTGATGCTCCTGGAGGAACTCCTCCCCGAACTCCAGCTGGACCACTACCTCGACCTCCGCGAGCCGGTACTGAAGCTCCGCTCCATCCTGAACGCCATCTGCCGGGCCAAGGACGAACTGGTAACGCCGGACCGTTACCGGGAACTCGCCCACGACATGTGGGCCGCTGCCGGGGCCGACGAGAAGTTGCAGGAAGCTGCGGCGAAGGCGACCGAGGTGGCCGGCGTGTACGCCCGCTACGAGCAGGAACTCCGGTCGCGCGGCGCGGTCGACTTCGGCGACTTGGTGGCGCTCCCCGTCCGCCTGCTGACGGAGCATTCGGAGGTTCGAGACAACGTGCGGGGCCGGCACCGGCACATCCTGGTCGACGAGTACCAGGACATGAATCGCGCGAGCAGTGTCCTCCTCAAGCTCATCGTCACGCCGGGGCTCGGGCCGTGGGTGGTGGGCGACGTCCGCCAGGCCGTCTACCGGTTCCGGGGCGCGTCGCCACTTAACATGTCGCGCTTCGAACAGGACTTCCCGGGCGCCAAGCCCACGGACCTCTCGGTCAACTACCGCTCGGGCGGGAAAATCGTCGACGCATTCCAGGCGTTCGGCAAGCAGATGGCGGCCGCGAAGGCGGCGGGCTCGATCGAGCTGACCGCCCACCGGGGCAAGAACACCGGGACAATCCACTACGACGTGACAACGACGCGGGAGGCCGAGTGGGAAGGGATCGCGGCGGCGATCCTCGCCCGGCGCGCGTCGGGTGTGCCGTTCGGCCACCAGACGGTACTCGCCCGCTCGCACACCATCCTGGCACGTCTGGCCCGCCGCCTCGAACGGGCGGACGTACCGTGCCTCTACTTCGGGGACTTCTTCGAGCGGCCCGAGGTGCGAGACCTACTCGCGTTCCTTTCGGTCATCGCCGAGCCCCGCGGAATTGGGCTCCTCCGCGTGGCCCAACTGCCCCAATATGGAGTGTCAGCCGAGGACGTGTGCACACTCGCGAACTGGCGCAGAGCCCAGCAGCCGGTTCCGACGATGCTCGACGCACTTCGCCGTCTCGACGAGGTTCCGGAGTTAAGCGATCAGGGTCGGGCGGGGCTCCGCCGGCTCGAACAGGACGTGGCGTTCGTGACGTTCCCGATGACACCGCACCAAGCACTCCTCGGCTTCCTATTCCGCCGGCCGGGATACCTTGAGGGACTTCTCGCCGACCGGACGGTCGCCGGACAACAGCGCCGCCTCGCGGTCTACCAGCTGCTACAGTTCGCCTTCGCGTTCAAGCGGCCCAGTACCGGGAACCCGAAGCGGGCCTTCCTGGACCACGTCCGGCGGCTCGAAGTCCTCGACGAGGAGAAGCAACTCCGGCAGCTTCCTGCGGCGGCACGGGACATCGACGCCGTGAGACTGATGACGGTCCACGCGGCCAAGGGGCTTGAGTTCCCCGTCGTTCACGTCGCGACCCTGACGACACGGCACTTCCCGGCCACCAACCGTACCGAAGCGTGCCCCGCCCCGGTAGGCATGGTCCCCGACGACGACCTCATGACCCGCGAGGCGGAGGAGGACAGCCTCTTCTTCGTCGCGATGTCCCGCGCTAAGGACGTTCTTCACCTGTCGCGCCCCCTCATGGCGGGGAAACAGAGTACCAAGAACCCGTCCCGGTTTCTGAAGCCGATTGCGGCCCACCTGCCGAAAAAGCTCGAGGCCGCGGCTACCTGGGTTTTGGACGGCCCGGCCGAACCGCCGCACCCGAGACTCGCCCGCCGCCGGCCAACCGGCGCCGTATGGAGCATGCACGAGATCGAGAGCTACCTCGAGTGCCCGCGCCGGTACTACTACGAGTCCGAACTCGGTCTCAAAGGCAACGAGGAAGAGTCCCCCTACCTGCGGTTTCACGCGGCGATCCGAGCGACGGCCGCTTGGCTCGGGACAACGACCTCCCCCGAAGAGCGGAGGGGCAAGTTCACTGACCAGTTCGACGCCGACTGGGCGACCCACGGCCCGGCCGGGCATCCCTTCGACCTGTACTACCAGGAAATCGCCAAGAAGATGCTCACCCAGGCCGCCGCCGTGCTGACCGGGGAAAGCCTCCCGGCCGAACGGACCGTGACGCTGCCCGCGTCCGGGGCGGTCGTGAAGTGTCGGGCCGACCACATCCAGGCCACGCCGGACGGAGTCGTGATCCACCGGCTTAAGGCAAGCCGGCTCGCGAAGACGAAGGAGACGCACAAGGCCCGGTACGTCCTCCTCGAAGAAGCCGTCCGCGCCGCGCACGAAGGCGCCCGCGTGAAGTTCGAGCACGTCTCGCTCCTGACCGGACAGCGGCGGGATGCCACCCTCGGCCCGGACGAACTACGCACGGAATTGGCTGTGATTGACGACGCAGTGAAGGACGTCGGTGACGGGAAGTTCGACCCGAATCCCGGCGAGCGGTGTCCGACGTGCCCGTACTACGTGGTCTGCCCGGCGCATGGGGCACTCCTGTAGCGCCCGACTCACACACCACCTCTTCCGCCTCGCACCCGGAGCACGACAGGCTCCGGGTGCTTTCGTTTCGGCCCTCGGCCAGGCGGTCGCCCGCACCACATTCGCGAAAATCGAGTTCCGGTTCAGCGCCGGCCCGGGGTTGTGGAGGAGTAGAGGCAGACGCCTCTGACTGCGACAACCAAAAATGAAAGGGCCACCATGGCAACGCTCAAGCTGTTCCTCCAGTTCGAGGGGCACCGCCCCGTCGAACTCATCCACCTGCCCGAGACCGCCACCGTCGGCGACATCCTCGCGGCCGCCCAGAAGGCCGGGCTCGCCGACGAGATGAAGGACGGGGCGCTCGTCTTCGGGACCGAGGGGGACGACCCCCTCGACCTCCACGCGACCCTCAAGGCGGCCGGGGTGTGCGACCGGCACCGGGTCCACGTCCACCGCTGCAAGAAGGTCCTGGTCACCCTCCACTTCAGCGGCCAGACCGAGAAGCTCGAGTTCCCGCCGGCGGCGACCGTCGAGCGGGTGAAGCGCGAGTTCGTGCGGCGGATTCACATGTCGCCGACCGACGCGACCGAGCACGTGCTCCAGCTCTGCGGCACCACCGACCGCCCCGAGCCCGACACCCACATCGGGTCGCTGGTGTGCGGCTGCTGCAACCTCTGCTTCGACCTCGTCCCCATCAAGCGCGTCGAGGGCTAACGACGATGCAGGCCGTTGCCGTGCTGCCCGACGAACGGGCCTTTCGCGCCGACACGGAGGCCGGCGCGTTTTTGCTGGGCGAGTGCCTGGGCCACTGGCGGCTCGGGGAAGTGGTCTGGCCGTTCGCCCACATCGCTATCGCCGCCGCCGAGCGTTCGGGCGCCCCGACCGAGTGGTGGTTCCGGTTCGACTGCGCCGGCTACCCGCAACAGCCCCCGACGGCCAGGCCGTGGGACGTGGTCGCCGCCGCGCCGCTACCCAACGGGCGGTGGCCGGGCGGGCGGTCGCGGGTGCCGGCCGTTTTCCGCCCCGACTGGAAAGACGGCACCTGCCTCTACCTGCCCTGCGACCGGGTCACCATCGCGGGGCACGAAAACTGGCGGACGGAGCACCCGTCGCTCATCTGGTCCCCGGACAAGGGCATTGTGCTCTACCTCAGAGAACTCCACGCGCTGCTCACGTCGAGCGACTACACGGGGGTCCGCAATGGCTAACACGGTGCTCACCTTCCCGCGGCGCCTCTGGCTCGACTGCATGGCCGAGCTCCGCCGCCGCGGCCGCGGGCTCCACGAGAGCGGGTGCTTCGTACTCGGCACCGACGACGGAGCAGGGCGGCGGCGTGCGAGCCGGTGTGTCTACTACGACGAGCTCGATGTGGCCGCTTACGCGAGCGGCGTGTGCGTGCTCCACGGCGACGCGTTCGCGAAGCTGTGGGAGCTATGCCGGGAGGGTGGGTTACAGGTATTGGCCGACATCCACACCCACGAGGATCTGCCGTACCAGAGCGAGGCCGACCGCTGCAACCCGATGATCGCTCGGGCCGGTCACTTGGCCGTCATCGTCCCCTGGTTCGCCGAGTGGTCGGTCTGGCGCCACAGGCTCGGTCTCTACCGCTACGAGGGGAGTCACCGGTGGACGAACCTGAGCGGTTGGCAGGCCCGCCGTCACCTGAAAATCAACTGGAGCTGGAAATGACCCGACACACCGCTGCCGTCACCCCCACCGACGCGAACGACCCCACCCCCGCCGACGCCGACGGCCTGAGCCGGGTCGTGAAGATGGCGCTCGACACCGGGGAGGTCGGCACGCTCGAATCCGGATATGCCCTGTTCCGCTCGTACCGCCTCGGGGTCCTCGTCGGACCGGAGGCGGCCGACTCCGCCGCCCACCAGGCCGCCGTCTTGACCATCGTCAACACGGCCCGCAGGGCGATGCTCGGCGGGGTCGTCGTCGCGGGCATATTAGACGCGCCGCTCCGCGTCCAACTTCCCCCTTACGACACCCTCGCCGCCGCGGTGGCCGGGCTGGGCGGGCGGGTCGAATCAGCGATTCCGACGGACGTTCCCGTGCTCACCGTCGGCTCGGTGGGCGGCGTACCCGAGACGAGTCCCATCGCGTTGGCCGTCACGTTCGACGGATGGCGGGGCGGCGTGATTCCGGTTTCCGACAACCGGCGGCTTCGGGAAGCCGCCACTATCTCCCCGGCCGCCGTCCTTGCCGCCGCGCTCGGCGTGTCGGAGGTGTTTCAGCACCTCCGCGGGTACGCGGTTGCCGGCCACCGGCCGGTCGGACTGTCGCTCTGGGCACCCGATGAACTCAATTGGGAGAGCGCGCCGGACGGCCCGATCGGCGTCGTACTCCCGTCCCGCCTCTGGCTCATCGGCCTCGGGCACCTGGGGCAGGCCTACCTCTGGACCCTCGGGCTACTGCCGTACCGGGCTCCCGGGGAGGTCGAGTTCGTGCTCCAGGACTTCGATCGCCTGACTCTCTCCAACGACAGCACCTCGCTCCTGACCAGGAAAGATTTAGTGGGCGAGCGGAAAATCCGGGCGATGGCGGCGTGGGCAGAGGCGCGGGGCTTCAACACGCGGCTCGTCGAGCGCGTCTACCCGGGCGGGATTCGGGTCGCCGACAACGAGCCGCAGCTCGCCCTGGGTGGCGTCGATAATCCTCAGGCTCGTGCCGCGTACGAGGACGCCGGTTTCAGGTGCGTCATCGAGGCTGGGCTCGGGGCCGGGCCGAGCGAATACCTGGCGATGCGGCTCCACTCGTTCCCAGCGTCCACCACCGCCCGCAGCAAGTGGGGCGGGCAGACTACTGGGACCGACACCGCAGCGCACCGCCTGCCGGCGTACGACCGATTGGCGGAGGGCGGCGCGGACGAGTGTGGGCTCGTCCGCATGGCGTCTCGGACCGTCGGTGCGCCGTTCGTCGGGACCGCCGCAGCAGCGCTGGTCGTCGCTGAGGTGCTACGGCTTCTGAACGGCGGGCCGCTGCTCGAAGTACTCGACATGACCCTTCGAGACCCTGGGCTCCGGTCGATCGTGCCGGCTACTGCACGGCAACCTACTTGGAACCCCGGATTCACCCGCTAACGACTCGTCCAGGTGCAATCGTAGTATTCACGCGGTCGAACACCTTGGGCCGGGAGGATGGGCTGCTGACGGTACTCGGGTGCAAATAATGAGCACCGCTCGGGGCTCCCTCCGACTCTGGGGGGTGGCCAGAACCCCCTGGAAGGTGGCCCGTCGTCGTCGGCCGCCGTCGCGGTGCCAGCTTTGGGTGAGCACCGCGACGGCGACCGACGACGACGGGGACCGCCGAGCCCTGCGGGGGCCGCCTGTCGGATCGCAATACGGATCTGTACACCGCATGGCTTACGCTCAAATGGGAGCCGAAGTGCATGATGTGTAGTCACCTTCCCCGCACCTGGGGAAGTGCAACCCGAAGGGTGGGACCGACTCGGAGAATCCTGCCACTCCTCCGAGTGGCAGGACTGTGCGTATTCGAGCGCTACTGCGCCGGCAAACCGATGAGCTGGACTCGCCAATACACCACACGGACGCGCTCGGGAACGGATTCGTCGGGTAGGTAAACGGTAAGTCGCACTTCCCCGGTCCGTTCGGCGTAGAGCACCGCCCTAAGCCGCTCAAGTGCTTCGGACCCGTCCGGGGCAACGTTTCGAATCGGAAAATCGAATCCCAATTCAGGCCCGACGAAATACTCCTGCGCCATCTTGCCGTGCAGCGTCACGAGTAAATCTCGCAAGCGTGTGTCTTCAGACACGGCGGAACCCGCCCACTGGGGTGCGGTGAGACACCGCCTCCACACGTTCGAGGACACGTCGACGGATACTCGAAAAAGCGGACAGTGCCTCATCGTTTTCGTGTCGATACGCCTTACCTCGGGATGGGCCGGCTGGCAGGCATAGCAGAGGAACTGTTCGTACTGGTCAATACTCATGGGTCTATCTCCTTACATTAATCGGCGGGTACACCTCCGTGCCCCTGCCGAGCGTTTCCTCCTCTCGGCTCCTACTCGAAGGCAAGGAGCCGCCTGCCTAGCACAACCCTTTCCTCGGGCTGCCAAGACGCCTCGGCGGCGAACATGACGACGAGGCGGCGTTCTCCGTCGTCATCGACGTAGACCACGGCTTTGCGGCGGACGCGCTCCTCGGGGCCGAATGGTTCGAGGTTCCGGATGCGATAATCGAAGGGCTTTTCGGGCCCGAGAAAGCACGGGTCTTGTACGCATACGAGCAGAAACACGAGAAGGTCCCAGAGGTGCCTCTTCTCGGAGGTTTCTGGGACCGCCCACTTTGGCACCCGGATGCAGCGGTTCCAGACGCGGGCACTCAGATAAACCGGGACGCTGAAAACGGGGAGTTGCTCCATCCGGTACATGTCGATGTACCGGAAGGCTTCTGCAGTTTCAGGGAGTGGGTAGCAGCTGTAGAGGTCGTATCTCGAAATCATGTGGCGTATCTCCTTTTTAAGTCGCCAGAGGCGTCTCGCGCCCGGCGTTTCTGTTTCATTCCCCAACACGAACCGCTTTCCGGGAGGTGGGGGATCGGGTGTTCTCACCCGCCCCGGAACACCCGATCCCCCACCTCCCGGAAAGTGGTCCTGCCACGGCCGAAGGCCGTGTCCGCTTGGTTCGGCCTCGCGGACTAGGCCCGCGACGGAACTGAGCGGAGCGATGCACGGGTTAGTGGCGAAGCGAAGCGGAGCGGACCAGCCGAAGGCTGGCACGTCCGTGCTGGTCGCGGAGCGAACGGGCGTAAGTAGCGGCGAGAAGGCCGGGGCGTCATTTTGCCACCCCGGCCAATTCGCTCCTTATGGAGTGGTCAAGAGAGACATCGGAACCGCGTCTCTTGCTGCTCCAAGTCGGTCGTGATCTCTACCCACAATTGGCCGATGGACGGCAGCTCGTAGTACGAGTGGATAGTGCCTCCGCGGCGCAACGCCATTTCGTTCTCGGCCGGATCGAGGAACGTCCTTACCCCCCAGTCGCCCGCCGCGTGGCGACCGAGCGGTTCGAAAACCTGATCGGGGTCGAGGAACTGGTCGGACACGATTACCACTGTGCCGAGCGGGACTCTGTGTTTGACCCAGCGAGGCTCGTCGAGAAGCGAGATGACGAGGCAGCCGGTTTCGTCACCGAAGGGGGATGGGCCGTAAAGCGCACGCAGATGCACCTGCGGCTCTGTCCCGACCCAGAAATGCACGTCCGGCACGAGGATGGCGCGTCGGAGGTTGTCTTCAACCCGCCGGAAAAAGTCGCCGACACAGCGTGGGGAATCGAACGAGAGCCCGCATGCTGCCCAAGCGTCGACGGTAAGAAATGTCGGCACGAAACTGCTGGTGCATTCTTGGCGGACGGAGGTGGCACCGATCAGGGTCGGCCCTCCTGCGACAAACGTCCCGAGAGAAAACTGTGGGCGAACAAAGCGCGTACTGGCTCCCGGCCCTCGTCCGGGGCCGAATTCTTCAACGACAACCGGGCGAAAGTCTGGTAGCTGGCCGCGACCGCACCAGAGTTCGGTAAGAGTCTTAAGCCGTGCCGTGGGTCTGTAAACGGTATCGCAGTTTTGAGTTCTGAGTTGCTGATTCATGCTGTTCCTTTTTCGTTTTCATGACTCGGCAGATCCCCGGCGCCGCAGTCGATTTCGTTTCACCCGCCAACACGAACCGCTTTCCGGGAGGTGGGGGATCGGGTGTTCTCACCCGCCCCGGAACACCCGATCCCCCACCTCCCGGAAAGTGGTCCTGCCACGGCCGAAGGCCGTGTCCGCTTGGTTCGATCTCGCGGCCCAGGCCCGCGACGGAACTGAGCAGAGCGATGCACGGGTTAGTGGCGAAGCGAAGCGGAGCGGACCAGCCGAAGGCTGGCACGTCCGTGCTGGTCGCGGAGCGAGCGGGTGCGAATGAGCGACCCCCGTCCCACGTTCGCGCGGGCACCGGGCACAATTTTTAAGCGCCGCCGGGGGTCAAAAGGGCCGCCAGGAAATCCATCCCGGCGGCCAGGTCACTTATCCGCGAGCAAACTCGAAGGCCCGCTCTTTGAGCTTCGCCCCGGAGCCAAACCACGCCGAATCGAGCCGCGTGTCTTCGCCGCGACTACCTCGGATGTGATCGACCCAGTCGGTGACCGCGTTGTAAGCGCCCCAGTAAGTACCAAAAACACCATCGAGTGCCGCGCCCGGTCCCTGGTGGTACGCGCGAAGGATTTCCTCCCACGCCTTCGGCATCTGCCCGAGCCGCCGCTCGTCGGCCGGGACCTCGAGCACGTCAGCGACGTACTTCACGAGGCCCTCGACGGGCAGCCCGCGATCGGCCATCCACCGGTAGTCGGTGAGGCTCGCGGAAAAGGTCTGATGCGCCATGTCGACGGTTTTTTGGACGAGGTCGAGCCCTGCCGAAAGTCCTGCCGTGTGCCGGACCCGAAGACAATCCTCGACGCCGGATTTCGCCCGCTGGTTCGCAAGGGTCAGCGTGTTCGCGCAGACCACGCGAATATTCGTGAACTGAGCGCGAACCGCTTGGCTCCCGTCGTGCGCGTTCGAGAGCAGAAAGTACCCGTGCACCGCGTCACCCGCGACGACTTCGCCGGCCGCGTCTTTCACGCGGGCGAGTACCCACACCCGGCGGCCGCGTTTGAGCGAGCCTGCCGCGTCGAGCGAACACGCTCCGGACGACACGAAAGGCTCGAAGAACGAAAACGCCCGGTCGTTCTGGAGTGGCCGGTAGGCCGTTCCGACGACGCCCAGAATTGTGCGGTCGGTGTCTCGCATCACCGCCCGGTGGGTGGCGACTTTCTCCCCTCGCCCGGTTTCGAGCGGTTCGAGTGTGACCTGCCAATCGAGCCCGGCCAACCGAATCGCGCTCTCGACGCTTGGGGCTTCTTGAAGAAGTGCGCCGAGCCTGTGCCAGGCGGGTTGACGAACGAAAAATCCTGTTTCAAATTGATGTCCCATAGTCCTCAGTCGTTTTGTTACGCGCCGCCGGGGCTCTTTTCCCCGGCGGCTTTTTCTGTTTCGAGCCCCGCCGATCCCCCGTCGCTAGGCCCACTCAATTTCAACCCCCGCACCGTCGCGTTTTCGGCGGCGGTGGGGAGGGGATCTGGCTTGTTCACCACGTTTGACAAGCCAGATCCCCTCCCCACCGCTGCTGAAAACAGACTGGCAACGCACGCCCGGCTCTGCGGGCGTGACCACTCGAGTGTCTTTGAAAGGTGTGGCTCGTGACGGTGACCAGCGGAGCAGTGCACGGGCAGTGGCGGAGCAGGGCGGAGCGGACCAGCCGCAGGCTGGCACGCCCTTGCGTCTGCGGAGCGGCGGCGGCAGGAATGCGGGCAGCACGGAGCTGTCTGAAGTGAAAAGGCTGGCGCGAACATGGCCGGAAGGCCGAGGGGATCTTACGCGGTCGCGGCTTCAACCATCGCGTTCGCCAAGCGAACGAGTTCGTGCGGGGCCACTTCCACCTCGACCCCGACCGCCCCGGCACCGACCAGCACGGTCGGGAAAGTGGTGACCGCACTATCGACAACCACAGGTACCGAAGACGGAACGCCGAGCGGCGAAACGCCGCGGCTCGGGTAGTCGAGGACCGCTGTCAGCTCTTCGGGGGAAGCCACCTTGAGCCCTTTGCTCCCGAGCGTCCGAGCGAGGCGAGCAAGGTCGAGCTTTCGGTCGGCCCCACAGACGGCGAGCGCATAGCGAGGCTCGCCGCCCGCATCGCCACCTTTGAGGAACACGGCCTTGAGGATGCGGCCGCGTTCGTACCCGAGGGCCGCGGCGAAGTCGGCCGGGGACTTGATCGGAGCCGGAAGCTCGGCGTGCCGATGCACCCGGTACTGGTCTAGTGGAAGTTGAGAAAGGGCGGCCTCGACTCGCGGGTGCATCATGGCGTCACTTTGGCTCAAGGGTGGTTCAGTTGGCAATGGCGGCGGGCCAGCTCGGCATCAAATCGAAACGCACTCCGCAGACTTCGCCTTCTCGTAGAGGGGCTTCAGCCGGTCGGGTACCTGGCCGGCGAAGCGGCGGTCGTATTCCCGCAAATGACCGGGGGCGGTCAGAAACGGCAGATCCCATTCGGTCATGTGCCGGACGGCGAGCATGGGCAGCGGGGCCGCGAGCGGGCGGAATAGTTCGCTCCGCACTCCGGGCTCCATGCAGGCAGGGTGGAACTGACCGACCATCAGCCCTTCGACCACGAACTTCGACTTCAGCTCGGCCTGCACCGCATCGACCACGGCATAGCCTTCACGGTGGTTGAGGCTCGAGAAGACAATGACGATGGCCTTGTAGACTCGCTCACGTTCGTCGAGCGGCGGCAGCTCGAGAAACCGGTCTCGGTAGTCGACGAGCAGGTCGAGCAGCGGTGCGACGTCAGTGCCCCCCGTCTCCTCGACGGCGAGCCAGAGCGTTCCTCGCTCGATAGCCGGCTTGATGAACGGGCACACGGGTCCGTCTCGACCGAGGTCCGGGTGCGGCTTTGCCAGGAACTCGGTCACCCACCAGGCCGTGGAGAGGAGACTCGGGGCCAGATGAGCCGGGAGTTTCGCCCGCCAGCGATCGCGGCGGAGGTCATCCATCGAGAAAAGTCGGGCGGCCGGTCGTTGGTGATTCCTGACCATGGTGCTTCCTGGTGCGACGTGCTGAAATCTCTCCCGGCAACGGCCGGTTCGCCACTCGGCGGCCGGATTGTCTCGCCTGCGTCGGATTGCGCCAAATCGGCGGAAATTCGCGGAATCCAACCGTCTGCTAGCATGAGAGATGCGGACTCGCGGAGGTGCCATGCACAACGCTGCTCATATCCCCGAGGCTCTTTGGAGCGACCTTCGGAAGCTGTGCACCGGGCACAACGTCGAATGGCTTGCCCGGACTGCCGGGCTCGGCAAGTCCACGGTCTACGACGCGCTGGTCGATCGTGAAAAGCGGTTCCATCCCTGGGTCCAGGCGCACTTGCGCTGGACGGTGACTAACCACTGGCGCGGGGAGAATCTCCCGGCGAACTGCAAAGGCGAGTCCGAATCGTGCCCTGCCTGTGCTCGCGCGGGGGCGAAAGACTACGTGGTGGTTCGGCTCCCCGCGGTCATACGCGGGGGCGACGACAAACAAGAGTTCCGGTCGGAACTGCTGAGGGCCGCCGACGAGTTTCGCGGCCGTTGGCAGATCGAAGAAGCGCTTTCCCTAACGCACCTTGCCTATGACCTGGAGCGCGAACGCGATCTGTCCTTCGAGGCTGCGGTCCAGCAGGTCGAGATCGCGGCGAAGGTCGGTGAGCTTTCCCGCCGCACGGGCGAAGAGCGGCGGTGCAGTGAGGCCTACACGAGCTACATCGTGCCCTCCCTCAGGCGACTCGCTGACTCGGCTCGCCGCAGCGGGAAGCGAATCCCGGTGCCTGCCTCCGTGCGGGTCGTGAAGGAACTCGTCGCCCTAGAGAACGAGGGCTACGGCCCTGTTGTTCCGGGCTCGCTCTGGGTGAGTCGGTTCGAATGGTTGCGGTCGGCGGTGGTTGCGTTCGAGCCCGAGTTGATCCGGCACGACGAGGCAGAGTTTCACTCGGTGCAGCGCCAGCTCTTCCTCGGCTCCATCCGCTTCGGGCGTCTCGACCCGTCGCACTCCAGGTCGATGCGGGACGAGCGCACCCGCGTGGGCAGGCCACTCCACTACTACGGCATGAAAAACCTGGCCTCCATCGCCCTGTTCGACCGCCAGAATCCCCGCGGCGTTGTGAACGCGCTCCTCAAGGACTACCGGCTTCTTCGGCGGCGCATGTTTGCCGCCCCGGACCGATACCCCTCACCCGTCGAGGCCGAGCGCTCGACCATGCAGGGCATGGCACTCTATCTGGGCGTCGCGCTCTGGCAGAGCCGAAAAAGCCGCGCGACAGACCCCGACCTCGATCAGTGTTTGGTCGATTCCAGGCGAATCCACGATCTGAGCGGTGGTCGGGCGCGATGTATCGTAAGTCCCGCCATTCTCGAGGCCGCGCGCGGCTGGGAGCAGGCGTCCGGGTATCTCTCCACGCTGACCTCCACCCCGCGCGTCGCAGCGCTCGCTTCCAGAGGCGACGAGGCCTGGGAACTCGCACGCGACTTGCTGCCGGGCGTCAGCGGTTGATGCGACATTCGACATCGGTGAGGACGGAAAGCCCCTCGTCGAACCCGAACAATCTTGTGCTCGATGGCTGGTCAGCCGAACAAGTCCGGGTGCAACGCGCCCGCCCAGTCCGCTACCCACGAGCCCAGGTACCGAGCGTGCGTGGGGTGTAGCACCTTGTTTCGCTTCGGCTGAATTGCGAGGCCGAACAGCTGCCGCAACGCGGCATCGAAGACCAAGACCGGGTACAGCGCCGCGTCGTCGGTTTGCGCGACGCGAGCCCGGATCGCCCGCAGCAGGGCGAGTGTGTTCTGCACAAACGCTGTTGCCCCAGGCGGGGCAGTGATCGAGTCGGGGTGTACGTCCGGTTGACCACTTCAAAGCAGATCCATTCCCGCGAGCACCCCCGATTGGATTCTTGTGGCCCGCTACGTCCGCGCTGCCTGCGAACCATCATCCACCGAGTTCGTCGCCCTTTCAAAAAGCCTGTAGAGCGACGGAAGAACGACCAGCGTGAGAAGAGTGCTGGAGACAAGCCCTCCGATGACGACGGTCGCGAGGGGCCGCTGGACTTCTGCTCCCGTACCGTGCGCGAGCGCCATCGGGATAAACCCGAGTGAGGCGACGAGAGCCGTCATGAGCACGGGCCGAAGCCGGGTCATGCTCCCTTCGACGATGGCGTCATCGACGTTCCGACCGTTCTCTCGGAGATGGTTGATGTAACTGACCATGACGAGCCCGTTCAAGACCGCCACCCCGGACAGAGCGATAAACCCGACGGCCGCCGAGATCGAAAACGGCATGTCGCGAAGCCAGAGTGCAATCACCCCGCCTGTCAGCCCGAGTGGTACGCCGCTAAAGACCAGGAGCGCGTACTTCACGGAGCTAAACGAGCTGTAGAGGAGCAGAAAGATTAGGAAGAAGCACCCGGGCACGACGATCATCAGCCGCTTTCGAGCGGTGACCAAGTTCTCGAACTGTCCGCCCCACTCGAACCACCCGCCGGACGGGGGCTTTATCGACTCGATCTTCGCCTGAGCCTCCGCGACGAACGACCCGAGGTCGCGGTCGCGGACGTTTGCCTGCACCACGATTCTCCGCTTCCCGTTCTCGCGGCTCACCTGATTCGGGCCTTCTGCCACTGCGATGTTCGCAAGCGAGCCGAGCGGCACGAATCGCCCGCGCGGCACGGTGCCAGGTTGATTCTTCGAAGGGGCAAGAAGACGCTCCTCCACCGGTGCCCCCGCCACGGGGACCGGGAGGGCGTCGATCGCCACCAGGTCGTCTCTCAATGCCTCGGGGAGCCGCACGCGGATGTCGAACCTACGGTCACCTTGAAAGACGAGGCCCGATTGCCGTCCTCCGATGGCGACAGCAACCATATCCTGCACGTCCGAAACCGAGAGACCGAGCCGAGAGATCGTCTCGCGATTCACGTCGATGTTCATTACCGGGAGGCCCTTCGTCTGCTCAACTCTGACGTCGGCAGCGCCTTTGACGTTCCGGAGGATCGCGGCCACCTTGTCGGCCACGGGCTGCATCACCTCGAATTCATCGCCGTAGACCTTTACCGCCACATCCGCCCGGACACCCGAGATGAGCTCGTTGAAGCGCATCTGGATGGGCTGCGTGAACTCGTAGTTGTTGCCGGGGAGTGTCTGAACGATCGCCTCAAGCTCCTTCAGAAGCACCGTCTTGTCCTTCGAGGGGTCAGGCCACTGGTCCCTCGGCTTCAGAATGATGAAGGTGTCAGCGGCGTTCACGGGCATCGGGTCCGAAGCCATCTCAGCCGTTCCGGTCTTCGAGAAGACGAACTCCACCTCGGGAAGCCGCGTGGCTATCGTTCGCTCAAGCTCCGTCTGCATCGCTGTCGATTGCGTAAGGCTTGTGCTGGGAATCCGGATAGCGTGCATCGCGATGTCCTTCTCGTCCAAGGTCGGCACGAACTCTTGTCCGAGCGTGGCGAAAAGAAGGAGCGATGCGAAAAAGCCCCCAGCTGCGGCAGCAACGACCAGCACGCGGGCCGAAAGCGCCGCGCTTAGCGCTGGCCTGTAGATGCGCTTCGCGAAGGCGATCGCAACGTTGTCCTTTTCCTCGACGCGGCCGGTGATAAACAGGGCGACCATTGCCGGGATGAACGTCAGCGAGAGAAGGAACGCTCCGAGGAGTGCAAAGATGACGGTCATCGCCATCGGGTGGAACATCTTCCCTTCGACACCCTGCAACGCAAGGATCGGAAGATAGACGGTAATGATGATTGCTTGCCCGTAGACCGACGGTTGAACCATCTCTTTGGCAGCAACTGTCACTTCTCGCAGTCGCTCCTCGAGCGTGAGCGTCCTGCCAGCCTCGTGTTGCTTCTCGGCCAGGTGCCGCAGGCAGTTCTCGACGATGATGACGGCACCGTCCACGATTAGCCCAAAGTCGACGGCCCCGAGGCTCATGAGGTTACCGCTGATCTTCGCCTGCACCATACCCGTTGCCGTGATGAGCATCGAAAAGGGAATGGCGAGCGCCGTGATGAAGGCGGCCCGCAAATTCCCAAGCAGGAGAAACAGGACCGCGATTACGAGAAACGCCCCCTCCATCAGGTTCTTCTGGACGGTGGCGATGGTCGCGTTCACGAGCTTGGTCCGGTTCAAAACCGTCTTGACCCGAACGCCTACAGGAAGCCCCTTATTTATTTGAGCCATCTTGTCGTCCACCGCCGCTGACACGGTGCGGCTGTTGGCCCCGATAAGCATGAGTGCGGTGCCGACAACCACCTCGCTTCCGTTGGAAGTGGCGCTTCCGGTCCGGAGCTCTTTCCCGACGCGAACGGTCGCGACATCGTCTACGTGAAGCGGAATGCCTTCGCGGTTTCCGACTACTATTCGCGCGATCTCCTGCGGGGTCGAAATTCTCCCCGCGGCCCGCACGAGGTACGCCTCGCCCTTTCGCTCGATGTAGCCGGCTCCGGTGCTCACGTTGTTCTTCTCAAGTGCTTCGATGAGGTCCGCGAAGGTCAGGTCGTATGCGATGAGCTTCTGAGGGTCGGGCTCGACGTGGTACTCCTTCACGTAGCCTCCGATCGAATCGACACCTGCCACGCCGGGAAGCCCTTTGAGTTGAGGACGGATCACCCAGTCCTGGATCGTCCGAAGATACGCCGCCCGCTCGAAGGCGCTCGCGAGTCGCTCGCCCTCCGCCGTCAGGTACGTGCCATCCGCTTGCCACCCGGGTTCGTTGGTCTTGGTCGGCGCACCTTTGCCGTCTGGGTGCTCGTACTCAACCGTGTACATGTAGATCTCGCCCAACCCGGTCGAGATCGCGCCCATCTTGGGCTCCGCTCCCGGGGGAAGCGATTCCCTCGCAATCCCGAGCCGCTCGTTGACCTGCTGGCGGGCGAAGTAGATGTCGACGGAGTCCTCGAAGACGGCGGTCACCTGGGAGAAGCCGTTTCTCGAGAGGGACCTCGTGTACTGGAGACCGGGAATGCCGGCGAGCGCCGTTTCGATTGGGTAGGTGACCTGACGCTCCATCTCGACCGGCGAGAGAGACGGGTAGAGCGTGTTTATCTGCACCTGATTGTTCGTGATGTCCGGCACGGCGTCGATCGGCAGGTGGAGGAGCGAGTACACCCCGAGAGCGCCGATGGTTACCGTGGCCAAGACAACTAGGAGTCGGTGGCTTACCGAGTAAGAGAGAATTCTTTCGAGCATCTTCGTTTCGTCCTTTGCGACCGTTTATTTCCCGCTGCTAGTCCTCGTGCTCCGCCTCTCCCTTCCCGAGTTCTGCCTTCAGGACGAACGAGTTGCCGGCGGCGTACTTCTCTCCGGCGTTCAGTCCCGAGACGACTTCTGTCAGTTGGCCGTCGCTTCGCCCGGTTGCGATCTCTTTCTTCCGAAATCGCTCCCCCTCGGACACGAAGACAACTTGCTTCCCGTCGACCGTTTGAATGGCGTCGTCCCTTACGGCGAGCGAGACCTGGAACTCGCCCGTCGCTATCTCGCCCGTGAGAAATGCACCGACTGAGAACTGCCCGCTGGGGTTTGGGACGACCGCGCGAGCGATGCGCGACTGGGTCGCCTCATCCACAAGCGGAGAGATAAACGAGATGGTAGACGTGATTGGCTCTTCAGCCCCCGAAACGGTCACCTTGACCACCTGCCCAGCCCTGATGCGGCTCACGTCTCTTTGAAAGACGACGAAGTCGGCCCACACCTGGCTTAAGTCCATTACGACAAAGAGCGGCTCGTCCGCGGCTACCGACTCCCCGACGGTGGCGTGTCGATTCGTCACGACCCCGGGCTTTGACGCGCGCACCTCGTAGGATTGGAGCGCCTGGTTGCTTTCGACGACCGCGAGCAGTTCCCCTGCCTCGACAGAATCTCCGATGTCCTTTCGCACCTCCCGAATGACGCCCGCAAAGCGTGGGGCGATGTGTGCCACCTTCGAGGACACCGGCGCGATGCGGCCGTTCACTCGAAGGTTGATCTTGAGCGATGCGGGGCCTGCTGCCTGAACGGCGACCCCGGCGGTGCGTTGCTGAGTTGCGGAGAGCGTGACAACGCCCTCCTCGTGTTCCCCTTCCTCGTGACCGTGCCCCTCTTCTGCGGAGGCTCGACCTGCCACTACGATGGAAACTGCAAGCAATGCAAAGAAACGGATAAATGATTTTTTGTACATAGTGTGTTCTCCTAGAACTGTGGCTGGCCGACCAAGGTGACGAGCTTTGCCCGCACGTCGGCAAGTGCCGAGATGAGTTCGAGCGACCTCCGCCGCGAGTCGTTTAACTCGCGCTGGGCTTGCCAGAGCTGAAACGCCGATGCTCCCCCTCCTTCGAACTGCCGGTAGTACGCTTCGACTGCCCGGGCTTTTGCGGGAAGCACTTTCGTCTCGTACATCGCAAGCTGCCGGCCCGTGTCGATGGCGGCGTCGTAGAGTTGCAACGCTTCGGCTACGATCGCATCCGAGGTAGCATATCGCTCGCCCTGTTCGGCAACGGAGAGCTCGCCTTGCGCTCGCATCTGCTCGGCCTGGTTTCTGTTGAAAATCGATAAAGGGATGGAGATGCCAGCTACGATCTGGTCAGTTCCATCGTCGTGGTGCGAGAACCCGATCTGGGGAGAGACGGGCGGGAACGCGTCGGCCCGCGCGACTTCGAGCCGCTTCCTCGACACTTCTTTGAGAAGTGCAAAACGCCTCTGAATCGGGAGCTTGCTCTCGCGGACGAGTCGGTCGAGGTCCTCGCGGGAAACGCTCAGGTTGTTTGCCGGCTTCTTCAGCATCCGTCCGGAAAGCGCCACGCCCGAACTCCGCGTCAGTTCGGCGAGCGCGCGGGCCGCGTCTCCGCGTGCGGCGATGCCATCGGCTTCAAACTGCTCAAGCTCGGAGCGGAGAAGCTGAACGTCACCTTCGCCGAACGCTCCACTCGCTTGAGGTCCGGTCACTCGATTCAGGATGCGAGTGACCCCTCCCCGCGCGTCTTTTAAGAGCTTCTCCGTCTCCTGGAACTGCCAGGCTCGTGCGTAGAGCACCGAGAGGTTAGCGAGGAGTTCGTTCAGCGCCAGAACCTGCTCGCTGTCCGCTGTCTCCTGAATGAGCTTTGCAAGCTCCGTCCGCTGGCCGAAGTCGCTCGGACGGATCGCTTGCGAAAGCGTTACCCCGACACCCGTATCCTCTCTCCCCACTGACGGTGGGTTCAGCGGGAACTCGGCTTTCAAGTCAAGAACGGGATTCTCCTTGACCTTGGTGGAGAACGCCTCGGCCGCCCGATCGGCCAGGGTGGCTCCGATCTTTGCAGCCTCCGGCCCCTTCGAGAGTGCCTCGCGGGCCAGTTCTTCGTAGGAGAGGCTCTGGCTCTCCGCCTCTGCCCCGGCCCAGGTCGGGACCAGTATGGCGAGCACTGCCGCCATCAACATCGTTCGCATGATTTTCAAACTCCGTGAACACGTAGCCGCCCCGACTTCGGGCGGCATCAACTACACCTAATGCTGCTTAGGCGCTGCGTGGCGGAGCGTTCGGGGCTAGGAGAAGTGGGCCGGAGAGTTGCCGGAGAACCAAGGCGACATGGGTATCGGGCCCAGAAGGCTTGTTCGAAGTGAACTTCGAACTGGATTCCTCAAGTGCCTTCGCTGCCAGATCGCCGAACACGGACAGGCTAAGGATCGGAAGCGGCGCGGAGACATCGGCAGCGGCTTGCTGAATGACGATGGATCCCTCGCACGGGTGACCATCTTTGTGGCCTGCGGAATCCTGATCCGAATGAACCGGGCAGTTCGCCCCAGGAGTGGTCGCCTCCGACTGTACGTCGGCCGATGCCAGCAGCGTGGAACTCAAGCCTTCCAAAGCGCAGTGGTGCACGGCGGTGAGCCACATGAGCGCGAGCAGCAATCGAAGAAGGTTGGAACGAGGCACTGAATCCTGGGTATCAGAGTAAACACGCAAATTAGCCCACAAAACCGACAAGAGCGCAAGTCCCCGTCCTGGTGGCCCTCACGCAGATCACCACGTCGATTGTGAGTAGCCACCAAGAAAGACAACCTGGAGCGGCTTGGACACTCCGCGAGGACCGACACTTCTGCCCCGACCGCTGCGCCCCGGACGGCCATCTCCGCGTTTAGCACGTCGCCCACGAAAGCGCCCGGCACCCGCCTCGGGGCGACGACCTCTTTGGTGGAGCCTGCACTTCCTGATTCGGAAGGCAATGCTTCTTGTTGGCACGCTCATGCTCGGCTCTCGTGAAGCCGGCTTATCGACACCCGGTTCGCAAAAGCCGGCCAGAGCAGAAACGCCGGTTGACAGCGAATTAGCCGACGCTACAATCTCGAATTAGTCTCGACTAACGGCCTTCCGCCACGCGGTTCTGTTGGCAAGGCCAGAGCATTCCCACTCCTGAGGGCATCCGATGGTGCGCTCGCAAGTCTCCCGTGCAGGGCGTTCGGGGTTCACGCTGATCGAGTTGCTGGTGGTGATCGCCATCATCGCGATCCTCATCGGCCTTCTCCTCCCCGCAGTCCAGAAGGTCCGCGAGGCCGCGGCACGGGCGAAGTGTCAGAACAACTTGAAGCAGATCGGTCTTGCCGTCCACAACTACGAGGTCGCAAACGGCCGCTACCCGGCGGGGTATTTGAGCACCCCCGGGGTCGGTTACCAGGATCCGCAGACGGGTGACTGGGGGCCTGGGTGGGGGTGGCTCGCCATCCTCCTCCCTTACGTCGAACAGGGGAACCTCTTCCAGTCGCTCCGGTGGGACTTGCCGTGCTGGGACGCCGCGAACGCGAACCAGGTGAAGGTGCCGGTGCCAATTTTTCTTTGCCCGTCGGCCACGGGAAACACGCCGACGGTCGGGGTCACCGACATCAACATGAACACCTTGAACAACGCCGTCTTCGCCCGCGCGAACTACGTGCACAACATCGGCTGGAACGACATCTGGTCGTCCCCCGCGACGACCAACTACGAGGACTCCGCTAAAGGGTGTAACGGCGTGATGTACCGGAACTCGAAGGTCCGGCCAGCCGACGTGACAGACGGGTTGAGTTCCACCGTGTTCGCCGGTGAGCGGACGCCTTACTTGGCAGACGGGGTGTGGGCTGGAGTTGTCCCAGGGGCCAAGCACTACTCCTACAACGAGTTCGCGAGTTCTGGCACCGGCGGGACCGGGATCAACTACGACAACGCCGGAAGCTACGTCGGGGCCAACAGCGGCCCGTCTATTTACGAAGACCCGCAGATCATCCACCCGCCGAACTGGCCCGGCGGCCACACCGACCAGATGCACGCCCAGCACACCGGCGGGGCGAACCTCTTGATGGGCGATGGCTCGATTCGCTTCTACCGAGACAACGCCCGCTTCTCTGTCTTTCAGGCCATGAGCAGCCGTAACGGCGGGGAGGTGGTCAGTGACGACTTCTAATCGCCCTCGCGCCACACTCGGCCGCCTGGTGGCTGTGGCGTTAGCCGCGAGCGTTTCGCTCGTGTTTGTCGGATGCGGGAAGCCGTCTGAGGACGCCCGGCAGAACCGGCGGGTCGTCGACGCGGTGCTCACCGCAGTGACCGTGAAGAACCGAAAGCAGTTGGAGAAAGACTCTAACCTCTGGGACAAGCGCCTTGAAGACGGGGTTGTGTCCGAGCGGTGTCACAAGGCGGTCAGAGCCTGCATCGACAAAGCGCGCGCGGGCCAGTGGGCCGAAGCGGAGGACGCGCTGTACGCGTTCCGGGAGTCCGACCCGTTTCCGCGGTGATCGGCTGACTTCATAGGTGAGTCTCGGTTTCCGCCCAACCGGGTGGCTCGACCTGGACGGTGACGTGGGAGATCGGAAAGCCCGTGCGAACCCGCTCGTGGACGGCGCTCAGCACGTCTGCGAGGGTCCCGCCGGCCGCCATGACCACGTGGACGCTTAGCGCGTTCACGCCTGAGGTGAGCGCCCAGACGTGGAGGTCGTGAACGCCAGCAACTCCAGGAACTCCTGAAACCGCTTCGCGGACAGCGGGCAGGTTTACTTCGGAGGGAGTGCCTTCGAGAAGTATCCCGACGGCGTCCGAGAGGAGCCTCCAGGTCCGGGGGAGGATGAAGAGGCCGATGCCGGCAGAGACGAGCGGGTCGGCGTAGTACCAGCCGGTCGCGAGCATGATGAGGCCGGCGACGATGACCCCGACCGAGGTAAGGGCGTCCGAGAGCACCTCGAAATAGGCACCCTTTAGGTTCAGGCTCTCCGTAGAGCCGGCGCGGAGGAGGAAGACCGACACGATGTTCACGGCTAAGCCAATTGCGGCTACGGCGAGCATCGCCCCGCTCTCGACCGCCGGTGGCTCTCGGAACCTGCGGTAGGCCTCGTAGAGCACGTAGAGCGAGACCCCGATGAGTACGACCGCGTTCGCGAGTGCCGCGAGGATCTCGGCCCGGTAGTAGCCGTAGGTCCGCTCGGCCGACGCCGGCCTCTTTGCGAAGCGAATTGCGAGAAGAGCGAGACCGGTGCCCGCGACGTCGGTCAGCATGTGCCCGGCGTCGGCCAGGAGCGCGAGGCTGTTTGTGAGCAAGCCGCCGACCACCTCCACCACGAGGTAGAACGCGGTAAGGCCGAAGACGAGGGTGAGGCGTTTCTCGTTTCGTCCGGCGGCGGACGAAGTTTGGGGTGTGTGGTCGTGCGGCATCGGTTTTTCCTCAACGGGACGTGGCACCCTCGCGGGTACCACGTCACCTGAGCACGTGTCGAGTGCTCCGAATCACTTCTGCTTGAAGTCGCCCGAGTACACCTTCGGCCCGACCTTGCCGCTGACCGTGCCCTCGATCTTGGTCAGCTTTTCCAGCCCGTCGGCCTTGCCGACGAACCGGCTACTCTTCCCCGCCGGGTCGCCCTTGTCCGGGGACGGGGCGGCCTTGACGGTCAGCGCCGGGCTCTTGAAGGCGACCGTCAGCCCCTTCGCGTCGATCGCCTTGCGCTTCGCCTTGTGCAGGTCGTCGTGGTTCCCGAAGACGAGCAGCGTCACCGTCCCGGCCTTGGCGTCCGGGATCACTTCGACGTGGTACTCCTCGTCACCCCACTCCGCGACCGGCATCTTGTTCGGCCCGACCTCCTGGGCCTGCACGCCCGCCCCTGCCACCGCCAGCAGGCCGATGCCAGCGGCCACGACCAGCCCGAACACGTTGCGAATCGTCACGTCCGTCCTCCTGTGGGATCTCGGTGCTACCGCCATCACGGCCCCGGGTGGGGCCGCGTCTCGTGCCCCGCGGCTGGCGCCGGCGGGGTGTGTTCGCCGTGTGGACCGTGCGCGTGCTGCGCGGCCGACACGGGGTGTGTTTCGTCGTCTAGGCCGTCTGCGGCTTCGTCAGTATTTGCGAGCGCCACCGCATCATTCCCGCTGAACCTGAGGAACAGCCCAGGACGGATCAGGAACTCGCAGAAGGTGGAGGTGACGAGACCGCCGAGGATGACAGTCGCCACCGGGTACAGGATTTCTCGCCCCGGCTCCTGCCCGACCACCACCAGCGGCACGAGTGCTATCCCGGCCGTGAGCGCTGTCATGAGGACCGGCGAGAGCCGCTCCAGGCTCCCGCGGAGCACCATCTTTTCGTCGAACTTCTCGCCCTCGTGGCGCATGAGGTGCAGGTAGTGGGTGACAAGCAGGATGCCGTTTCTGGCCGCGATCCCGCCGAGCGAGATGAACCCGACCAGGCTCGCGACCGTCAGCGTCTGCCCGCTTAAGACCAGCGCGAACACACCTCCTACGAACGCGGTTGGCACGGCTGTGAGAATCTGCGCCACAATCCGGCCGGACGGGAAGAGCATGTAGAGCACGAAGAACATCCCGACGACCGACACCGCCGACAGGACGGTGATGAGCCGGGTCGCCTCCTTCTGGCTCTGGAACTGCCCGCCGTACTCGACCGAGTAGCCTTCAGGGAGCGTGACGTCCGACGAGACGACCCGCTCGATGTCGCCGACGACCGAGGCCAGGTCGCGGCCGAGGGCGTTGCACCGGATTACGATCCGCCGGCGGGCGTTGTCCCGCTTCACTTGATTCGCCCCGGCGTCGCCGCCGGTCGTGGGGGTGATGTCTGCGAGATCCTTCAACCGCACCTGCTCCCGTCCGCCGGGCAGGTCGAACCGGAGTTCGCCGAGGTTTGCAACGTCTGCTCGGTACGGCTCCTCCAACCGCACGAGCAGATCGAACCGCCGCTGTCCCTCGACCACCTGCGACACCACCTCGCCGTTTAGCGCTATCTGAACGAAGTTCCCGACTGACGCGCGGTCCACACCGTAGAACGCGAGCGCCTCGGGCCTGAGCTTCACGTGGACCTCGTCCACTTTCCGCATCGGCTCGACCGCGAGCGAACTCACACCGGGGACGCCGGCGACCGCCGCCTTGATCTGGTTCGCCACCTTCTCCAGCGTGTCGAGGTCGTCGCCGGTCAGCTTGATGGCGATTTGCGCCGTGCTGCCTGAGATCATGTGGCTGATGAGGTGGGCGAGTGGCTGCTCGACCTCCACGTCCACCCCCGGCACCTCGGCCTTCACGTCGGCCTGGAGTTGGGTGATGATCTCTTTCCGGTGCTTACCACTGTCTGGGTTAATGACTACGAAGTATTCGTTCGCGTTCGGCGGCTCGGCGTGCTCGTCCATCTCCGCCCGCCCTGTCCGGCGGAGGAACGCGAGGATCTCGCCCTTTGGGTTCGCGGCCGACTTCTGGAGCGATCGGAACTTGTCGTCCACCATCTTGGTCGCGGCGTTCGAGGCGTCGAGTGACGCCCCGGACGGGAGCGTCACGTTCACCTGGACCGTCCCCTCGTCGAACGGCGGAAGAAAGTCCGCCCCAATAGTCGTGAGCCGCCACGCCGCGTAGCCGACGAGCAGCCAGGTGACGAGCTGGATTGCCCCCTGCCGCCGAATGCTGAACCGGATGAGGTGTGCGCCGAACCACTTGAGCACGCGGAGGAGAAATCCGTCGCCGTGCGCGTGAGCCGACGTCGAGCGGCCGAGGAGGTAGTACGAGAGGACCG
This sequence comes from Gemmataceae bacterium, assembly GCA_046350095.1. Taxonomy (GTDB): domain Bacteria; phylum Planctomycetota; class Planctomycetia; order Gemmatales; family Gemmataceae; genus Urbifossiella. The sequence goes on along the minus strand of JAXMBA010000002.1, from coordinate 329,797 downwards.
GCGTGACACAAATGGAGACAACGAGCGACGCCAGGATCGAAACGATGTAGGCGATCCCGAGCGGAGTGAACAACCGGCCCTCGATGCCCGAGAGCGCGAATAGCGGCAGGAACACGAGGATGACGAGCGCCGTCCCGAAGACGATGGCCGAGCGGATCTCGACGCTCGCGTCGTAGATCACCTTCAGGGTGGGACGCGGGTTCGGGAGCTGGCTGTTCTCGCCGAGCCGGCGGTAGATGTTCTCCACGTCCACGATCGCGTCGTCGACGAGCTCGCCCATCGCGACCGCGATGCCGCCCAGCGTCATCACGTTGATCGACAGCTCGGTGCCGGTGAGGAGACCGACCAACTTGAATACGAGCACCGTGATCGCGAGGGACAGCGGAATGGCCGTGAGCGAGATGAACGTGGTGCGGAGGTTCATCAAGAACAGAAACAGGATGATGAGCACCAGCACCGCACCGACGACCAGCGCCTCGCCCACGTTAAAAACGCCGCGGTCGATGAAGTCGCGGAGTTGGTACAGGTCGGTCTCGACCAAGACATCTGGCGGGAGGGTCTTCTCCGTGTCGCGCAGCGCCGCCTTCACCCGGTCGGTCAGGTCGCGCGTGTCGACGTGCGGTTGCTTTGTGATGGTAAGCGCTACAGCAGGGAACCCGTTAATGGTCGAGTCGCCGCGCTTGACCTGTGCGCCTTCTGTCACCCGGGCCACGTCGCGGAGCAGCACCGGGCGGCCGAGCGGCCGGCCCGGCTCATGCTTCTCGGGCGGCTTCACGGTGATGAGTTGGAGGTCTGAGACGACCTGCTTCGTGTCCGGCCCGAGCCGGCCGATGACGCGGATGGGCGTCTCGAACCCGCCGGCCACCGAGAATCCGCCGGTGTGGTTTACGTTGTTCGCGCGGAGCGACTCTTCCACGTCTTGGAGCGAAACTCCGTACTCGGAGAGCTTCACCGGGTCGACGAGCACTTGGTACTGCTTCCGCCCGCCACCCAACGTGATGACCTGGGCGATGCCGCTCGTCTTTAAGAGCCGCGGGCGGACCGCCCAGTCGGCGAGCGTGCGGAGTGCGAGTTGGCGCTGCGGGTCGGACTGAAACACTACCTCCCGCGACTGCCCGCCGATGGTCGCCCGCGCCGTCCGCGACCCGTCGGGTGCGGCCGGCAGCCACGCCGGCACCGTGACCGGTACCGCTTCCCATGTCGAGAAGTCGCGGCGGTCACCCGCCTTCCACGCAAAGAGCGAGGGCTCTGCTCCGTCTGCGCCGGGAACCCGCTCGGCGTAGAATGGGGTATCAGAGACGGCTGCAAGTTCACCGCCCTTTGGCCCCGGCTGCCGCCGCATCCCGGCGATCATGAACTGGCCCATGATCGAGCTAATCGGCGCCATCTGCGGGCGGACGCCCTCGGGGAGGTCGCCGGCGACCGTGGTGAGCCGCTCCTGGACCGTCTGACGGGCGGTGCGGATGTCCACCTCCCACCCGAACTCGACGTACACCACCGACAGCCCGAACCCGGACTGGCTCCGCACGTCGCGCACGCCGGTAGCCCCGAGGAGCGCCGACTCGAGCGGGTACGAGACGAGCGTCTCGACCTCTTCCGGCGCGAGGCCGGGGCACTCGGTCATCACCACGACGCGGGGCCGGTCGAGGTCCGGGAACACGTCGATCGGCATCCGGGCGGCGAGAAACCCGCCGTACCCGAGCGCGACGAGGCACGCGACCACGACGAGCGGCCGGTGGCGGAGCGAGAACTTGATCGCAGCGTTCAGCACGGTCGGCTCCGGTTAGTCGTGGGAGTGGCCAGCATGGGGGTCACCACCACCGCCGGCAGACTGGGCCTTCACCGCGCGGTTTAGCGCCGCGGCCTGGTTGCGGACCACGTACTCGACCTCCGTCACGCTCCCGTCGTTTGCGACCACGACGTCCGACCGGTCGGCGTACAGCACCCGGACCGGCTTGCGGCGGAACGAGTCGCCGGACTGGACGAACACGAACGCCTCCCCACCCTCCCGGGCTACGGCCCCGGCCGGGAGCACGAACGGGAGCATCTCGGTCTTCCCGTCGGGGGCGAGGGTGACGAGCTTCTCGACCGGGAGGTACAGCCGCACCCGCTGCCCCGGCCGGTAGCGCCAGGCGAAGTGGGTCTTCCCGTCCCGCTCGAACGTCCGCGGCAGGTTCTCGAGAGGCAGGTAGAACCCGAATGTTCGGGTGGCCGAGTCCACCTGATTGGCCAGGTGGTGAATCGTGAGTGGTGGTTGCTGCGGCCACGCGCCCGCCACCTCGTCAGCGAACTCTGCCTTCACCGGTGTCTTTCGCTCGGCCGCGGCGGCGAGGGCGTCGGCCTCCGACCGGAACGCGCGTCCCTCGACGAAGAGCTTCTGGTGATTTGCGAGGAGACACAATGTCTGCCCTGCCGTCACTTGATCGCCGAGATTGACCTTCAGCTCCTGCACCTCGAAGAGCACCGGCGCGGGGCTCCCCTCGCCCTTTGTCACGGTTGGAGCCGGGGCCGGGATCGTGACCTCGGTGATGACTTCGCCCTTTTCGACTTTCGTCACCTGCATCGGGGTGAGGCCAAACACCTGGAGCTGCCGGCGGGCGCCGTAGAGCTGGGTGGCGAGCCGGTCCACGACGCTCTGCTGCTTCAACAGCTCGGTCTCGGCCGTGGTCCCCTTCTTCACGAGGTTCGAGATCCGGTCCCGCTCCAGGGTGGCGTAGTCCAGCTCCTTGGCTGTCTTGGCGAGGTCGGTCTGGGCGCTCTGAAGGAACTCACTCGCGAGCTGGAGGGTGAAGAGCGATTCGCCAGCCTTGACCGTGTTCCCCGGCCGGGCGTTGATTGCTGTCACAACCCCGGCGACCTTCGAGGTGACGCCGCGGTCGGTCTCCCCCGGGCGGTCCACCACGACCCCCGGGATGAGGATGGTCCGCCAGTACTCCTGGGGCGTGAGTTGGTCGACGTCGAGGCCTAAGTTCTTCTGGGCCTGCTCCGAGAGGGTGACGCGGTCGCCCCTGGCTCCGTGGTCGTGCCCATCGTGCCCCTCGCCGCCCTCGGCGTGCCCCCCGTGCCCGTCGGCGGGCTTTGCGGCCTTGGCCGGGAAGACGAATGGCACCCAGCGGTCTTGGGTCAGGTACGCGGCGTACCCGGCCGCGCCGAGTACGACCAGCGTGACGAGCGGGGAGACGACCCTGCGGAGGCTCATGACGCCCTCGGGGAAGACCAATTGGCAATTTCACGGCAAACGAAACGAGACGACGGAGGCGCGCGGGGGTTGAGCCCACGTCACGTCGGCCAAGGAGTGGCGGCTAAATGCGGATTGAGAGCAGAGACAGGTAGATCGGGAGCGGTAGCCGGGAGGTGCTACGGTCAGTCGGCATCAAAAGCCGGCTGCCAGAGATCTTGGCGAGCGGAAGCAGCGAATCAACGACGGCTTCCGCCGGGTAATCCACCCCCGTCGCGGCCCCTTCCGTCATGACCGGCCGGGGGCTCGCCGACGGGCAGCCGCGCTCGTGCTGGTCGGGGTCTTGGGAGGGGTGGAAGTCAGAAAGGCCGTGACCAGACGTCCGGGCGGACGCTTCAACCTCTTTCGGGGTTTCTGCCTGATGCCGCTTGCAGCCGCACCCTTGGGTCGGCTCCGGCTGAGCAGCCGGGACGACCGGAGCGGGCGATTCGCTCGCGGTTGCCGCGCACGTGCAGACGCGGACGGGGACTGGCCCCGCCACCGTCAGCACCGCGAGTAGCAACCGCACGAGCATGCGCGCCTCCGTCGGACGGACGCATTATCCGTCCGGCCGCCCAAGGGTCAAGACTAACGCGGTTGTACCCCGTCCTTGCGCTGGGGTTCGGGCTGCGGGAGCGGAAGACGAACCGGCCCCGCCCCAGGACCCGGTACCGGCGGGGGAGGGCCGGGCCACCACTCCTCGAGGAGCAGAGCCGAAAGATCGGCCGCCGCCCGCCACGCCTCACCCAGTGCCCGCACCGATTCGAGCCGGGCCTCGGCGACCGCGCGCTGGGCCTGAATCACCCGGAGGTATTCGAACTGTCCGCCCTTAAACGCCTCGCGGGAGAGCCGGTACGTTTCCTCCGCCTTCGGGAGGATGTCGGTCCGGTATTGCTCGGCGAGCTTCAGGGCCGCGGCATAAGTCCGGTGGGCGACTGCCACCCGCTCGGCCAAGTCGTTCTCGGTCTTCCCTACCTCCTGAATCGCCATCCCCAGTTCGGCCTTCGCCGCGCGGATATTCCCCTGGTTCCGGTTCCAGGTCGGGATCGGCGCCGAGAGGCCGAAGGAGAAGTCGTGCGACCGGTTCTCGTACTGCTTCACGTAGCCGGTGGTCACGGTCACGTTCGGGATGGGCTCCACCTCGGCCCGGCGGACCGCCGCCTGCGCCCGGTCGACTCCGACCCTAGCCGAGCGCACCTCCGGGTGCGTCGCGAGGACGATCTCGAGTGTCCGGTCGGGGTCGTACGGCGGGAGCACATCGAACGGCCCTTCGGCCGACCCGAGTGGGAGCCGCGGGTCCCCCACGACCGCGGCAAGCCGCTTTCTCGCCCCCGGGAGTTCCCGCCGAGCGGCCTCTGCCTGCGAGCGGAAGCGGGCGAGTTCGACCTCGAGCTGCACCAGGTCGAGTCGGGCGATCTGTTTGTTGTCGAGGAGGGTCTGCCCGGTCTTCGTCGCCTCCCCTGCGAGGCCCACGAGTTCGTCGAGGGCCGCGATCCGTTTTTCCAGAGCGTAGAGGTCGTAGAACGCCCCGCGGACCGAGCCGATGAGCGCGTACCGCTCGCGCATAAGGCCGAGCACCGCCTGGTCCACCTCCCGCGCAACCACCGCCTGGGACAGACTGAGCTTTTTGGCGGTGACGATTTCTTGCGTCACCCGGGGGACGTTCAGAATACCGCCCGGCCCGGTCCGGTCCCCGATTTCGTCCCAGTTCGCCCCGAGGGTCGGGTTCGGGTAGAGCCCGGCCTGCACCTGGCGGCCCTGCGCTGCGTCGATCGCGAAGGTTGCCCGGCCGAGCCGCGGGTTACCACCGACGGCGAGCTGCACGAGGTCGTCCACCCGGACCGGGGGAGCCGCGGCGGCCGGCGGGGCGGGAGTCTTTTCCTTCTCTTTGGCCGGCTCCTGGTGAACCGCCGGGAGGATTGGTGAATCGGCTGCCCGCTGCGCCTGGGGAGCATACGGGCGTATCACCGACGGGTCATACGCCGGCGGCCCGGCAGCGCAGCCGATCGAGCCCGCCAGGAAGAGGCCGCTCGCGAGGCGGCTAAACGGGAATACGCGACGAGCCCGCTCGGATCTCAGCATGGTCCTTCTCCGCCGCCCTTCCGGGCGCACCGATTGGGGGGTGAGCGATCCGACACCGACCTGGGCCGGCGTCGATGTTAGCAGCGGAAGGCGTGGCAGAAACGGAGGTGCTGGCAAGTTGACGGCGGAGCTGAAGGCGGGTGAGGCGCGACGCAGTCGAGGGCGGACAGGGTCAGGGCATAATTGCCACCGCTGACCAACACGGGCTGGTCCGTACCCGCCTCAGAGTCGCCCATCTCGACACCGCCGGGCGGCGCCGTGAGATCAACCCCGGGGCCGTGCGGGCATGGGGCGTGGGGCGTTTCGTTTCGCTCTTGGGGTGGTGAATCGGCGGGAGCTGGCGGAGGAGATTCCTTCTCCTGGTGCGCGCGACATCCGCATCCCCTGCACGACGACACTTCCGCGCGTGGCGTGGCGACTCGTTCGGCGGACGCCGCGCGAACCTGCGGCAGGAACTGACACGGGCAACGCAGCGGCCCGCCGGTCGTGACCGACAGCACCGCGGCGATGATCGTGGCAAGCGCCCGCATGGACCGGCTGCTCGGGTGGAAGGCGGCGACGAACCCTCGTGCGTCCCCTCTTTCATCGGCCCCGCAGCGGCCGCAATCGAAGGAAAAACGTGAGCGGCCCGCAGGACCGGCCCGACCCGCACTGCGATTGCCTTGAAAACTCGCGATCGCGGAGGTACGGTTACTGTCGTGATGCGACCCGTGCTGTCACTGGTTCTCTCACTGCTGATGCTGGCGCCGGGTGGCGTCTGCACCTGCGAGGGAGGCCCGCGTGCCTGCCCGGATCACCCCGTCTCGGCTCACGCGAGCCATAAAGCCGCCCCGAGTGACGAGCGTGAAGCGTGCAGCTGCAAGGTAGCAACTCCTACTCATGCGAGCTCTTCCGCAGACGATCACCGTTGTCCTCCCCCGCTCCCCCACGACCCGTCCTGCCTGACTGCGGCTGCGGTGGCGCCTGCCGAGCTGACACCCGCGACCGACTGCGGGTCTGCCGACTGTCTGGCCCTGATGCCGCACGTCCTCGCGTGGTGGCCGGAACGCTCAGCACCTCCCCGGCCGACGGCTGAGAAACCTCCAGCTCCGTCTCCTCCACTCTTTGTCCGCCACTGCGCCTTCCTCATTTAGCCGGTAACCACGTCCTGTTCCGCGGCTCTTCGCACAGAGGGTGCGAGCTTGCGGCACTCCCGCCGTCTTTCGTCACGCGAGGTCTTCGTTCCCCGACCGAGCGGGAAGGCCACCCCGTCCTCCCGGCCCGGTTCACGCACCCCTACGGGGCCGGAGTACGTCATGCGATTTGCCACCCCATCCGCCCTGGCGGCCTTCACCCTCGCGCTCCTCGGCGGCGGCGGCGCGTCCGCGCAGCCCGGCGGGCACCGGTTCGACGCGTCCTTCAACCAGGCCGACCGGAACAAGGACGGCTTCCTCGACGCCGCCGAGCTCGCGCGAGCCTTCCGCGGCCCGACCGCGAAGGTAATCGCCGACAAGGTAGGCGCGAAGGAGATACACCCCGACCACGCGTTCCTCGACGCCTGGGACGCGAACAAGGACGGGAAGATAAGCCACGCCGAGTTCGAGCGCTATGAGTCCGCGGCACTAGCAAGTGCTCGCGCCGCTGCAAACCGCGGGCGGACCTACACCCGTGGCGGGCGGGTCGGCTACCGGGTTCCGCTCCGTCACCGCTCCGGTGTCGGCCGAGCCTATGGGACAAACCCCTACACGGCCGCCCTCCGCTACCAGCAACGCGCCTACCAGCGGCAGCGCGCGGCCTACTCGAACTTGCGGCGTTACGGGGTCTACACCCCGAGCATCCGCGGCGGCTACCGCGGAGCACTCACCCACCGCGGGCACCATGGCCGGCGCTAGCCGGTTGGCACCTCGGCACGCTCACACAACACCCACACCCGGCGGGCCGCCCTCGGCGCCCGCCTGCTCTCCACCCGATCCAACACAGAGGCACCATGAGCCGGACCGCGTGTGCGCTACTTCTTCTCGTTCTCGGCCTCGCCGCCACGGCCCGGCGGGCGCCCGGGGCCGACGAGGCCGACGTCAAAGCACTCCTGGCGAACCTCCGGAAGACGGACCCAGCCGATCGACGGAAGGCGGCGGAGGCCATTAGCGACCTGTGCAAGGCCGGAGACGGCGACTTCGTCGCGGCCGTGCCGGCGCTGGTTGAAGCGCTGAAGGACCGAGACGCGATCGTCCGCGGGGAAATCGCAGAAGCTCTCGGGTTCATCGGCCCTGACGCGAAGGCGGCCGTCCCCGCGGTCCGGGCACTCCTTCGGGACTCCATCCCTGAAGTGCGGGCGAAGGCGGCGTTTGCCCTCGGCGGATTCGGCGACGACGCAAAGGCGGCCGTGCCGGACCTCGTCGGGCTATTCAAGGACCGAGACGAGCAGGTACGGGCATCCGCCGCGGCTGGGGTCGGGGAAGTCGGCCCCGCGGCCAAGGGGGCCATCCCCGGCCTCATCGGACTCCTCAAAGACCCCGACGCCGAAGTCCGGCTCAATGCCGCGGCGTCCCTCGGCGTTTTTGGCAGCGACGCGAAGTCAGCTGACCGCGCCCTCGTTTCGCTCCTTAAAGACCGCGACGAAGGGGTCCGCGGGCAGGCCGCAGAAACCATCGGCAAGCTCGGGGCCGACCCCAAAACCGCAGTGCCCGCTCTCACCGCCGCGCTCGCGGACATGCACGCGGGCGTGCGCGGGGATGTCGCCCACGCGCTTGCCACCTTCCAGGAGAAAGCGAAGTCCGCCGTGCCCGCCTTGACCAAGATGCTGAAGGACGCCGACCACGGGGTGCGGGTCCACGCGGCCGAGGCGGTCTACGAGATCGACGGCAACATCAAGCTGGTTCTCCCCGTCCTCACCGAAGGCCTGAAGCACGAGGACCCGTTCGTGCGTGGGGACGCCGCCCACACCCTCGGTGAGATTGGCCCACCTGCCAAGGACGCCCTCCCCGCCCTCCGCGCGGCGCTCCGGGACGAGAACTCGGGCATCCGGGTCCACGCCGCCGAGGCACTGGTAAAAGTCGACCGAACTGCGGTGAAGGACGCTCTCCCGATACTGGTGGAGGGGCTCAAGAGCGACGACAAGACGTTGCGGGCCGAGGCCGCCGAAGCACTCGGTGGGATCGGGTCGGAGGCCCGGGAGGCGGTTCCCGCCCTGACGCCTCTCACGAAGGACAGGAACAAGGACGTGCGGCGGAGTGCGACCGAAGCGCTCCGGCGGATCGAGCGGAAGGCCCCGTGAGAGGCAAGGATGTGAGCCTACCCGAGGTGGCCCCTGGTTGCCGCCTCGGGACAGTCGGAGCTCGCCCGAAATCAGACAAGGTCTTCCGATGGTGACCTTCGCCCGAACGCCGCAGTTGCGCATAATGGGATGTATTCGATAGACCTCGTGACGGAAGAAAGTACTCGCCCATGCGGATCTCGAGCCTCACGATCTCAAACTTTCGCTGCTTCGGGGAGACGCCGACCCGCATCGACTTGGACGCGATGACGACCTTTGTCGGCGGGAACGCGTGCGGGAAGACCGCCGCACTCGGTGCGCTCGCGCGGCTGTTCGGTGTCACTCCCGGTGACCGCGGGATTCGCCGCAGCGACTTCCACCTGCCCCCCGACAAAGACCCCATCACTGTCTCGGAGATGACGCTGTTCATCGAAGCGCGGATCGATTTCCCCGAGCTCGACGGAGACACCGCGGCGGATTCAGTTCCCACGTTCTTCCGGCAGATGAAGGTCGATGTCCCGGACGGGCCGCTCCACTGTCGTGTTCGGCTCGACGCGACGTGGACGAGGACCACCCTCCCCGAAGGGGAGGTCGAAGAGAACCTTTCGTGGGTGAACACCGCGTCAGAAGCGGTTGCAGAGGAGGACAAGACGAAAGTCACCGGGGACCAGCGGTCGCGGATTCACGTGCTCTACGTACCCGCGACGAGGGATCCGCTCCGCCAGCTCCGTCAGGCCGCCGGCACACTCCTTCACCGCCTCCTCAGCGCCATCCGGTGGTCCGACGAGTTGCGGGAGCAGGTCGAGACCGCCTCGCGCGAGTCGAACGCCGCCTTCCGCGAAGAGGCTGGCGTCGCAGTCATCGAGAAGATGATCAACAAGAACTGGGCGGCGCTGCACGACTTCGCCATCTTGAGGAACGTCCACTTTCGCCCGCTGAACCCGCAATTCGAGGACTTGCTCCGCCAGGTCGAGATGGTCTTCAGCCCCGGTGAGGGGGACGCCGAGCAGCCCGCCGACCGGCTCAGCGACGGCCTGCGCTCGCTCTTCTACCTGACACTCATCACGGCCGTCTTCCACACCGAGGACCAGGCGGTGAGCGACTCGGGTGAGGACTCGCCGCTCCGCGGGGCGGAGCTCGACGTGCCCTCTCTTACCGTGCTCGCCATCGAAGAGCCGGAGAACCACCTCGCGCCGCACTACCTGGGCCGCATCCTGGCGCTGCTCGAGGATATTGCCGGATCGCCCCGCGCCCAGGTGCTTCTTACCAGCCATTCGCCGGCGATTCTGAAGCGAATCGACCCGACCACGGTGCGGCACCTGCGGCTGAACCTGAAGACGCATCAGACGATCGTGAAGGCCATCACGCTTCCCGCCGAAACCGGGGCGGCCCACAAATACGTTCGAGAGGCCGTGCGGGCCTACCCCGAGCTGTACTTCGCTCGACTGGTCGTTCTCTGCGAGGGCGCGAGCGAGGAGATCGTCCTACCCAGGCTCTGCGAGGAGGCGGACGTTCGCGTGGACCCGAGTTTCGTCTCCGTCGTCCCGCTCGGTGGACGGCACGTGAACCACTTCTGGCGGCTCCTCAGTGACCTTTCGATCCCCTACGTCACCTTGATCGACCTCGACCGGGAACGCGAGTTCGGAGGGTGGAGTCGAGTCCACTACTTGGTCGAACAACTGATCGCCGTCGGTCAATCGCGCAAAAAGCTGCTCGAAGTCGGCACTGGCGTCAAGAAGGCAGTTCTTACGGACGACGAATTCGAGGGGATGAAGACCTGGCCGCTGGAGGAGACGAAGCTTACCAGCTGGCTCGACTTCCTTGAAGGGTACGACGTCTTCGTCTCCCACCCGCTCGACCTCGATTTCGCGATGCTGCGCCGCTTTCCGGCGGCCTACAAGAAAGCGAAGTCCGGGAACGGGCCTCGAATTCCAGACAAGAAGACCCACCCCAAGCGGTACTCGGCCCGCGTGAAAGCGGCGTGCAAGGCGGTACTGAAGAGCGCCGCGGCGACAGGCACGACGTTCGACGACGACCAAAAACACGCATTCATCTGGTATCAGCACTTGTTTCTCGGTCGTGGAAAGCCGTCGACGCACATCCTTGCCTTAAACGAGATCCCCGAAGGAGAGTTGTGGAGCCGGGCACCGAAGCGGCTCAAGCGGCTTGTGACGCGGATTCGTGAGTTGCTCAAGTAAAGAGGGACCGCCAATGAGAAGGCTCTTGCCGGTCACTGACTGGAAGCCTGTCGGAGTAAGTGGGCTTGAGCCGAACGCGGACCGCGCGGTGCGCGAGGAAGCAAACGGACTCGTCGTGGCCGGTCCCGGAGCCGGGAAGACGGAGCTGCTCGCCCAGCGCGCGTGCTTCCTTCTCCAGACCGGCCGCTGCCGCTCACCCAGGCAAATCCTCGCCATCAGCTTCAAGAAGGATGCGGCGGCGAACCTACGCGCCCGCGTGGAGAAACGATGTGGCGCAGAACTCGCCGGTCGCTTCCACTCCCTCACCTTCGACGCGTTCGCGAAGGGGCTCATTGACCGGTTTGGGCAAGCTCTTCCGGACGGGTATCGCCCGACGCCCGACTACCAGATCAACTTCGACATCCAGAAGCGAATGCGCGACTGGCTCGACCAGTTGGTCGGGGGCGCGACCGGCCTCACGATGGCGGATGTTTCCGGGATCAGCGACAGCGTCTTTTACAAACGAGAGTTCCTCGGGCGAGCGCTCCCCATCCCTTCGGCCGCACCCCAGTCCGTCTCGGACCGCGCGGCGGCAGCCATGTGGCAGAAGTTCCTCACGGGCCGGGAGCGCTCCCAGCTCGACTTCGGGATGATCAGCCGGCTCGCCGAGTTGCTCCTCCGCAGCAACACGCGTCTCATGAAGGCGCTCCGGCAGACCTACTCCCACGTCTTCCTGGACGAGTTCCAAGACACCACGGCCATCCAGTACGCGCTGACTCGGAGCATGTTCCGAAACACCCCGGCGGTCGTGACTGCCGTCGGCGACTCGAAGCAGCGCATCATGACCTGGGCGGGAGCAGTCGAGAACATCTTCGAGCGATTTACGGGAGACTTCGGGGCGACGCGGCACGACCTCGTCATGAACTACCGCTCGGCCCCGAGGCTCGTCCAAATCCAGCAGACACTCATTGCCGCCATCGAGCCCGGAACACCGCCGCCCACGCCGGCCGACGACGGAACCTACGGCGAAGGCGACTGCCGCGTGCTGCTCTACCCCGATCACGCGAGGGAGGCCTCGCACCTGGCCGAACTCGCCGCAGGGTGGGTTCTGACCGACAAGCTCCATCCGCGCGACATCTGCGTCCTGACCCGGAATAAGCCGGACGAGTACACCGGCTTCCTCATCAAGGAGTTGGCTGCTCGCGGCATCCGGGCTCGCGTCGAAACCGAACTCCAAGATCTCCTCGTCGAGCCGTTGGTTCAGGTGTCGCTCGACATCCTCTCCCTCTCTGTCCGGGAGAGCGACCGGATCGCCTGGACCTCGCTCATGGGCCTTCTGCAACAACTCCGCGGGCTAGACGAGTCAGACCCACGGCTGCGGCGGGTGGAGAACGAGCTGAACTCGTTTTGCAACACCATCCGGGACGCAATCGGGGCGGACGGGAGTACTGTGGAGGTGCTGGCCGATCAGCTCTCGAGGTTCTTCGAGTTTCTCGGGCTTGACGCCTTCCGACGGATGCACCCGCAGTATCTCCAGGACGACTTCACTAGCGATCTGTTCGGCAAATTCACGGACGCCCTCTGGAAGTACTTTGCGGAATGCGGCAGCTGGCCCCAGGCGCTCACCCACTTCGTTGGGAAGGACGCCCTCCCGATTATCACCGTCCACAAGAGTAAGGGGCTCGAGTACCACTCGGTCGTCTTCATGGGACTTGAGGACTCCGCCTTGTGGAACTTCGCGAACCAGTCGGACGAGGAGCGGCGGGCGTTCTTTGTCGCCTTCTCACGCGCGAGGAAACGGGTGCTCTTCACCTACTGCGCGAAGCGAGAGAGGCAGCAGCGATCGGGCGGGCGGGCCGTCGCGATGCAGTCACGGAAGAACATCGGTGCGCTCTACGATTTACTCGCCGAGGCCGGCGTCGAGGAAGTAGCCGTGCAGTGATCGAAGACCGGTGCTTCCAGGTAGCCACTCAGTCTGAGTAGCTACCCCAACGCATGAACAACCGACCGGAGGATGGAGTGAGCAGTTCAAGCGACATGGCGGAAATCGCAAAGCTCGTTCAGGTAATGCAGGAGAAGCAGCACCCGTATGTAGCGCAACTCGGTGACCTGATGCGGGCCGTGGGCGATGTCGGGAGTCTTGTGGATGAGATCGGTGCCCGGTGGACTCAAGACTTCCTCGTCACGGCGAAGGCGCCAGACAAGGCGAATCCAGCGGGACAGGACTACGACAGTTACGCCTCGCCTTTGATCGTCGTTGCCGAGATGCTCCGCAAGCAAACGGGCTTCAAGGGACTTGCACACCGCATCTACGCCGTCGCGGCGCGCCTGGCAGACAAGCATTGCACCGACACGGGGACAGACCTCCACCGCGGCGCCCTCTATGCAGACCTCGCGATCGCCTACTTCGAGCAAAGCGAGTTCGAGCTCGGGCTCTCGTGGCTCCTCGCGTCCGCAAACGAAGACGTGCGATTCAACCGCGTTCCGACGGTCTACGACAGCTACGCGCTGAGCGACGACGGCATCTTCGGGCAGTGGGTGAAACAACAACTGCTCCCGTCGATCCCCAGCGCCGTTCTCGACTTCGTCAACGCTCAGCTCGGAACGGCCTACGGGTTCCCCGACGTGATGCGATTCCTCCGGGCGCTCGCTGGCCAGGGAGACCTGAATCTCTTGGCTGGGGTCGTGAATTTCACCCGCTTCGAGGGCCGCTCCGACTACGTCGCTCAGTCCGTCCGCTTCACCTGCCTACGGGATCTCGCGACCCTCACCGAGGTGCTCCTCAAGCGAATCGGCCTTGGGCACCCAGACGTCGCCGTCCGGAACAAGTTCGCCGACAGTCCGATGCTCGGCGGCGTCGTCCACCACATGCACTACCACCACGGCGCACGGCACGCTGACCTCGCAAAGCGGCTCGTCCGAACCGAGGGTCTCTTCTGGAACTCTGTCCGGAAGGAGAACGACCTTATCGCCGGAATCGACGCCGGCTTCGACTCGGTAAAGGATTTTAATTCCGTTCCGATCGCAGCAGTCCACACCTACCTCGACACTACGACGCTTGTTGCGGCTGTCCCGAATGCGGACGCACTCGCCAAGCGATTCCTGCTTGCCTACAGGCTTCGGAACGAGACCTCGCACTCGTTCCGCCCGTCCGACGCGGGCATGATCGCCCACGCTGCGGAGTTCCGAACCTGGCTGCTCCAGACTCTCTTCTACTCGTTCTTTTTCTTCCGAGACTCCGGACAGGCAGCGTTCTGACTCGAACCTCGCGACGCGCCGATTGCGATCGGGCGAACCGCAATCGGCCGCCGGCGCGAGTTGTAAACCCAGCGCGGAATCACGGCTAAACGCCTGTCCCAAGCCGCCGCACGGTATTGACCAGGGAGCGTTCCGAGGCATAATGCTGGTGATTCGGAGTCGCCGATGTTGTTCCGGTTGCTGCTCGTCGTGCTGCTCGTTGCGGGGCCTGTCCCCGTAAGGGTGTGCACCTGCGCAGCTTCCGCAACGTCCCCGTCCCCGACCGCTACGTTCGCTGCGGAACCTGCACTTCCTGCCGCTCCGGGGTGCGGGAGCCACTCCCGGTGTCGTCACGCAGACAGCCAGCGAGAGAAATCAGACGCGACCGCGAGCCATAAGTCCTCCGACCACTCCCGCCCCGCCGGCGGTGAGCACGACCCAGACTGCCCGGTCGTAAATCCCTGGGCGGCGGGCGAAGAGGCTATCGTTTCCCAAACGGCAGACGAGGTAGTCACTCTCGACAGCGAGATCCTCCCAACGTGGTTCTCGCCGGTGGTTGAGTCGGCCCACCGTTCTCTAGTACCGATTCCGCAGAGCCCCCCACCGAACGTTCCTCTCTTCATTTCGCTCCTGACTCTTCGCAACTAAGCGCGCCTCTTTCCACCGCATCGGTAACCGCACGAAAAGAGCGGTCCGACAGCGGGGAAACGCGCGCCCGCGATTGATTCGGCGCGTTCCCCCGAGCCTTCTGAAGTCCATCGGTTGAAGGCAAACCGATACCCGGCTCCGCTCGAATGCGAGGAGCCGTTCCGTGCTTGCACTGTGGGGGGACGGGGTGATGCGAAGCCTACTCCTTGGGTACTTGGTCGTTGCCACCGTGGTCGGGCCGAGATTCTGCCCCTGCGTTGTCGCAGGTGAGGAGTGCTCCTCCCGGGGCACGCTCGCGAGCGAAGCCGCATCTCTCCCGTGCGGCTGCGTTCCGCACGACGTCCCACACCCAACCGAACAGAACCTTGATGAACCCTCGCCCGGCGATTCGAGCTCCCGTGATTCGAGCGCTCCGTGCCGCTGCCAGTGTGGACCCGGTACCCTCGTTGCGGCCCGACCCGCGACCCGCTCCGCCCCGGGAGAGGACTTACCGAACTTCCCCGCGCCTTCCGTCGTTTGCGGCCAAGTGCCGGAAAGCGCCTCGCATTCCCGCATTCGGCTTGCTCCCGGCTCGCCCTTCGTGACCACCGAGGACCTCCTCTACTCCTTCCACATCCTCCGCTGCTGACTCGGAAGACACAGCTCGCTCGTAGCCGAGTAGCCCACTCGGCCCGTGCCACAGACCGTGCGAATTCGCCTGCCACCACCTGGCGGACGGCGGACCACGCCAAAGTGACTTCTTCCGATCACACAGCGGAGCTTTCCGATGATCCCTTCAGTCTCACTCTCTGACCCAGTCGGCATCCGACCGGCCGCGGCCCCACCGGGCATCCTCGTCGTCGACGATGACGCCGCCCTTCGCACCGTACTCGGGCGCGAACTCAGGAAGCGCGGCTTCGCCGTCTGGCTCGCCGCGGGCGGTCGGGAAGCCGTCGGGCTCTACACCCTGCTAAGCGACTTCATCGACCTCGTCTTGATGGACGTGAACATGCCGGACTTGAGCGGCCCGGCGGCCTTCGCCGAGTTGCGGTCGGTAACACCCGACGTCCGCTGCTGCTTCATGACGGCGGACCACCGGCCCGAGACCGTCGCGGCGTTAGTCACTGACGGTGCGCTCGGGGTCTACCACAAGCCGTTCGCGTCACTTACCGCACTCTGCCAGTCACTTCGGCAGCACGCCCGCCCCGGCGAAACGTCGGACTCGAACAGCCGGGAGGTCGTGCAATGGACAAGCTGATCGCAGGCCTCAGGCACTTCCGGGAGCACGTCTTCTGGGAGCGGAAAGAAGTCTTCGAGCGGAGCGCGAAGGGGCAAAAGCCCCTCGCCATGCTCGTCACGTGTTCCGACTCGCGGGTCTTGCCCGACCAGCTCACGCAGGCAGACCCCGGGGATCTCTTCGTCCACCGGAACGCCGGAAACCTTGTCCCGCCGCCCGGCTCACCCACCGGCGAGGCGGCGACTATCGAGTACGCCGTCAGAGCCCTCGGGGTCACAGACATCGTCGTCTGCGGACACTACCGCTGCGGGGCGGTCAAGGCACTCCTCCACCCTGACGACGCCGGCGGCATGCCGGAGGTCCGCGGCTGGCTCGCCCACGCCGCGGGCACGAAAGACGTCATGGACCGGGAGCACCCGGAACTCGCCGGGGAGGGGCAATGGGATCGTGCCGTCGAGGTGAATGTCCTCGTCCAGTTACGAAACCTCGCCGAACACCCCGTGGTTGCAGCCGGACTCGCGGCGGGCACCCTTCGCCTCCACGCCTGGGTTCTTCGCTTCGAGTCGGGCGATGTCCTCGCCTATGACCCGCATGGCAATCGCTTCACGCCACTGCTCGACATGCCGAGCGTACACCCCGCCGTCCCCGTCCCGCAGGGGTGCTGCGAGCCCGCGCTCGGCGTTTCGAGCGAAGTCCCCGCGGAGTTTTCACCGCCCTCGTCGGCCGCTTGGGACTGGCGGAGCATTTTCCGCCATGACCTTCCGGCCTCACTCGTCGTCTTTCTCGTCGCCCTCCCGTTCTGCCTCGCCATCGCGAAGGCGACGGGCGTTCCCCCTGAAGCGGGTTTTATCACCGGCATCATCGGGGGGTTACTGGTCGGATCGCTCGCTGGAAGTCCCCTCCAGGTGAGCGGGCCGTCGGTCGGCCTCGTCGTGATCCTTCTCGACATCGTGCAGAAGTACGGGCTCGAGCGGCTCGGAGTCGTCGTCGCGATAGCCGGCCTCTTCCAGATAGCTGCTGGCGCACTTCGCCTCGGCCAGTGGTTTCGAGCTGCTTCACCTGCTGTCGTCATGGGGATGCTCGCTGGCATAGGCGTCGTGCTCTTCGCCCAACAGTTCCACGTCATGGTTGATGACCCGCCGGCCAGAGAGCCGTGGCGGAACATCGCCACCATCCCCGCCGCGGCCTGGAACGGGCTCACCGACTCCCACGACGGGCACCCCGAGCACCAGGAGGCGGCCGCCGTCGGCCTTCTCACGCTGCTCGTTCTTGTCGTCTGGAAAGTCGTGGTGCCGACGCGACTGCGGGTGATCCCGGCAGTACTCGCCGCAGTCGTTCTCGCGACGGGGGTCGCTTCGGCTTTGAACTGGCAGGTCCAACGGGTCGCTTTTTCGGGGCTCTCCTCCGGCATCCGTTTGCCCGATGTCACAGCAATTCCCGCAACTCTCGCGGACGGTTCAATTTGGCTTGCCGCTGCGGTTGTCGCACTCGTTGCAAGTGCGGAGTCACTCCTTAGTGCGGTGGCTGTCGACCGGATGCATCGTGGGACCCGCACCCGCTACGACCAGGAGTTGACGGCCCAGGGGATCGGGAACGCCGTCTGTGGTGCTCTCGGCTCGCTCCCCCTTGCGGGCGGGATCGTGCGGAGTGTCACGAACGTCCAGGCCGGTGCGAGGACGCGCTACGCGACCATGTTTCACGGCCTCTGGGTGCTCGTGTTTGTCCTCTCGGTCCCGGGCCTCCTCCGGCTCATCCCGACAGCTGCCCTCGCGGCGATAATCGCGCTGACCGGTGTGCGACTCGTCGGCGCGCACGCGATTCGCGCCCTGTGGCGGGAGAATCGTGCCGAGGGGATCATCTGCCTTTCGACCGCGGTGGCGGTTGTCTCTATCGACCTTCTCTCGGGCGTTGCCCTCGGGGTCGCCTTGTCGGTGGGGAGGCTTGTTCACACCTTCTCCCGGCTCCGCGTTCGCCGGCGGCAATCATCGACGGCGGGGCGGACAACGTTCGTCCTCGAAGGCACGGCCACGTTCCTCCGCCTGCCCAAACTCGCGGCGGCTCTGGAGACGGTGCCGCCGGGCGAGACGCTCTACCTGGACATCCGTGGGCTCGGCTACATCGACCACGCCTGCATGACCCTTCTCGTCACCTGGGAGAAGCAGCACCAGGACGGCGGCGGCCGTTTAGTCCTCGACTGGGAAACGCTCCGGATGCGTGCCCAAGGCGCGAGGCCTCGCCCGAGGCCGGCTTCGTGACGTGTCTTCCGAAATGCGAATACCGCGTGGGGTCAAAACGGATGGCGAATGCGGGCTCATTTCCGACCGGGACGATGCGGGGAGTTGTTCTTCCCCACGCTCTGTTTTTTCTCTCCGGCGTGGCCGCGCTTGCCTATGAGGCGTCGTGGTCACGACTTGTGGGGCTCGTCCTCGGAAACACTGCCGATGCCGCGGCGCTCGTCCTCGCTGGGTACTTCGCCGGGCTCGCCGCCGGACAACTAATCGGCGGCATTCTCTCGGGCCGCATCCGCCCGCTACTCGGCTACGGGGTCGCGGAACTTCTCGCCGCGGGATGGGCCGCGCTCGTTCCGACGCTGCTCTCGCTCGGCGGAATGGAAGGCGGATTTCTTGACGAGGTCACACCAGCGGCCCGCGCCGCATGGTGCTTTCTGATACTCCTCCCGACGACGGCCGCGCTCGGCTCGACGCTCCCGCTTATGGCTGCACACCTCGCAACCAGGGGCGTGCGCGGGCGGCAGGTGGCACTCGCCTACGGACTGAACACGGCAGGTGGGCTCGTCGGCGTGTTCGCGGCGACAGCCTTTCTTCTCGTCGCCGTAGGCGTTCGTGCCACAGGGTACTCGGCGGCGGGGGTGTCGGCTGTCTGCGGGCTCGTGGCGTGCCTATGCGCAACGTCACGGGGGAGTTCGCCTGTCATAGTTTCGCAGCTCGAAGCCTCGCCTCCGGGCAGGCCATTTCTTTGGTTCGCTCTCGCCGCTGTCTCAGGCTTCGGGACGCTCGGCCTCGAAGTTCTTTACACCCGGCTCTTCGCCCTCGTGTTTCACAACAGCTCCTACACCTTCGGCGCCGTCGTCGGGGTCTTCCTCATGGGCCTCTCGCTTGGAGCGGTGCTCGTCTCCGCACTCGGCTCGTGGGCCACGCAGAGAGGGAGCATTGCCGCTGCCACCACACTCGGTGCTGCGGCCATTACCACATCACTTGTTCTGTTCCTGCGGCTCACCGGGCTCAAGTATTTCTCGACCGGAGAGACCTTTGCCGAGTACCTGACTCACGCGCTTGGGCTCGTCGCAGCAGTCGTTCTCCCGCCTGCGACACTTCTCGGCATGCTACTCCCCTCAGTACTCTCCGGGTCCTGCGGAAGCGGGCGACTCATCGGTCGACTCTCTGCCCTGAACACGCTTGCCGCGGTTGCCGGTGCACTTGTGGCTGGCCTCCTCCTCCCGCGTTGGCTCGGCCTGTGGGAATCGTTTGGGGTCTTCGCGCTCCTCTTCGGGTTGACAGGAACGCTCATCCTCTACGCGTGTGGACGCACGGTCGTTGCGGGTGTTGCTGGTGTCGTCACCACGGCCTCGGTGACGCTTGCCGCCTCCGCCCAAGCCCTCGTGCCACAGGCACCCGGCGAAGAACTCGTCCGCAGATGGAACAGCGCTTACGGGTGGATCGATGTCGTTCGGAACACCAGAACCGACGCTCTTACCGTGCGACAGAATCTGCACTACCGGCACGGCTCGACAGGAAGCTCGGCGACGCGCGAATACCGCCAGGGGCGACTCCCGCTCCTCCTCCATCCGAAGCCGGCCGATGTTGCCTTCCTCGGGCTCGGCACTGGGCTCTCCGCCGCCCCTGTCGTCACCGACCAAGACGTGAAACGCGCTGTCGTTGTCGAGCTCATTCCGGAAGTGGTCGAGGCGTCTCGGCTCCTCTCGTCCGCGAACCGTGGCGTTGTTGACCACCCGAAGGTGGAGGTCCGTGTTGACGACGCGCGACACTACCTCGGCCGCACCGATCGCCGCTTCGATGTCATCGTCTCCGACCTCTTCGTCCCCTGGGAGAGCCGCGCCGGTTACCTCTACACCTTCGAGTTCTACGAGACGGTGCGGAGTCGCCTCAAACCCGGGGGGCTCTTCTGCCAGTGGCTCGCTCTCTATCAGGTCGGCCCCGAGGAATTCGAACTCATCGCGGACAGCTTCGCCGCTGCCTTCCCCACCGTCTCCCTCTGGTGGGGTCAACTAGACCCGCGATTTCCGATCGTGGCCTTTGTCGGCACGAACGACACGTTGGAATTGGACCGCGACCGGCTCGCGGCCCGCACAGCCGCTCAGGGCGAGATCCAGACGGTTGTCGACCCAGAACTCCTCGACTGGAGCGACCTCCCCGGCCTCTTCATCGGGTACTGGCCGACCCGGCCAGGTAGGCCGCTCAATACGGATGAGCACCCCCGGCTTGAGTTCAAGGCGCCGGTCAGCCAGCGGTCGGGAGTCGCGCTCCGCGGCTCGGCGCTCAGTACCTACTTCGATCGGGTTCTCGGAAACCTTTCGTCGGACGGCGTGCGTCTACAGGGCTGGCAGCCTGTGGGGTGGAACCCCAAAGCGCGGAGAACTCGGCAACGCTTGGCTCTTAAGGAGTGAGCGGGTCCGTCCTTGCCGTTCTACCGGGACTCGAACAGGGATCAGGCAGCGGTCGGTGACAGGCCCGACGGGCTGTTGACGTCAGGCCGGTGATGGTGTGGGCTCTTGCGACGATTGCTTCGCGGATACAAGCGACAACCAGAGGTGGCACATGGCTGAGACAAACAACCCGACTCAAACCTACCGCGTGCGCGGTCTCGACTGCGCCGAAGAAGTTGCCGCTCTGAAGCGCGAGCTCGGCCCGCTCGTCGGCGAGGCGAACCTCTCCTTCGACGTGCTGAACGCGAAGATGATAGTGGCATCAACCCTTCCTCCCGAGGAGATCCAGGCGGCTGTTGCAAAGACCGGCATGTCCGCCGAGCCGTGGCGAGACGAGAAATCGGCCCTCGCTGAGGAGAGCTTCTGGGAGCGAAACCGACGGACGCTTCTCACCGTGGCGAGCGGTGCGTTCCTTCTCGCCGGGGGAGGAGTTCACGCCGCACTCGCAGGATTTCGAGCCGCCTTCCTCGAGGACGGCACTTCGCCACCCGCAGTCTCCATCGTCCTTTACCTTCTCGGCATCCTGGCCGGTGTGTGGACGGTGCTTCCGAAGGCCTGGATCGCCGCAAAGCACCTCCGGCCCGACATGAACCTCCTCATGGTCGTTGCCGTCGTGGGCGCATCGTCGATCGGGCAGTGGCTCGAAGCAGCGACTGTCGCCTTCCTCTTCGCGCTCTCGCTCTCGCTTGAGGCCTGGAGCGTCGGGCGGGCGCGCCGGGCGGTGGCGGCGCTCATGGCCCTCTCGCCACCTGAGGCAAGACTCGTCAACCCCGACGGGCGGGAGGAAACCGTTTCCCCGGACAAGGTGCCGGTCGGCGGGAAGTTCCGCGTGCGGCCGGGCGACCGCATCCCCCTCGACGGAAAGGTCGTGGACGGAACCGGAGGCGTGGACCAAGCCCCCATCACCGGGGAGAGCGTGCCGGTGCAGAAGTCCCCGGGCGACGAGGTCTACGCCGGCACCATCAACGGGGATGGTTCACTCACCGTCGAGTCCACGAAGCCAGCGTCCGAGACGACGCTTGCCCGCATCACCCGGATGGTCGGCGAGGCGCAGTCCCGCCGCGCTCCGTCCGAGCAGTGGGTAGAGACTTTCGCCAAGTACTACACCCCCTCCGTGATGGCGCTCGCGGTCCTCTTCCTCCTTGTCCCGCCCCTCGTCTTCGGTCAGCCGTGGGCGGAGTGGTTCTACCGCACACTCGTACTTCTCGTCATCGCCTGCCCGTGCGCACTCGTCATCTCAACGCCGGTAAGTATCGTCGCGGCTCTCGCTGCGGCCGCGCGGAATGGTGTCCTCATCAAGGGCGGCATCTTCGTAGAAGCCCCGGGGAAGCTAAAGGCGATCGCGATGGACAAGACGGGGACGCTCACCCTCGGAAAGCCCTCCGTGGTTCAGGTCGTGCCGCTAAGTGGTCACACCGAATCGGAACTCCTTGAGCGGGTGGCTGCACTCGAAGAGCACAGCACCCACCCCCTCGCCCACGCCGTCCTCGCCTACGCAAAGGAACGCGGGGTGAGCATCCCGTCCGCGGAAGGCTTCAAGAATCTCCCAGGGAAGGGGGCTGAGGGACGGATTCGGGGAACTCTCTACTGGGTCGGGTCACACCGCTACCTGGAGGAACGAAACCAGGAGACGCCGGAAGTCCACGCGCAGCTCGAAGCCCTGTCGAAGGCTGGGAAGGCCGTCGTCGTGGTCGGGAACGACAAGCACGTCTGCGGCTTTATCGCGCTAGCCGACACCGTTCGCCCCGAGGCGAAGCAGGCCGTCGCCGACCTCCGCGCGGCCGGCGTCGAGCACGTGGTCATGCTCACCGGAGACAACCGCGGGACCGCCGAGGCGATCGCGGCCGAGACCGGGGTGGACGAGATCCATTCGGAACTCCTTCCCGGCGACAAGGTGACCAAGGTGGAGGAACTGGTTGGAAAGTACGGCACGGTCGCGATGATCGGGGACGGAGTGAACGACGCCCCGGCGATGGGGAGGGCCACGGTCGCGCTTGCGATGGGTGCAGTCGGCACGGACGCTGCCATCGAGACGGCCGACATCGCGCTCATGTCGGATGACCTCTCGAAGCTTCCCTGGCTCGTTCGGCACTCCCGTCACGCACTCGGCATCATCCGCCAGAACATCATCTTCGCCCTCGCGGTGAAGGCCGTGTTCGTCGTCCTGACCCTCGTCGGGTATTCGTCGATGTGGGCCGCGGTCGCTGCGGACTCGGGGGCGACGCTCCTTGTCGTCGCTAACGCGCTCCGGTTGCTCCGGCGGTAGCCGCTGCCCGGGCTCGTCGGTGCAGCGACCTTCGGCCCGAACTGAACGTCGCATTGCCCCGGCGAAACGTGGTCGGTATCATTCACTCGCTCGTGCGGCTCGAACTTCCCGGGAGCCTGATGTTTCGCACGCTCGTGACGGCTCTGGTCTCTGTTCAGCTACTCATGCCGCCCAGCATGTGTATCTGTCAGGCCGCGCCGCTCCGGAGTGCGTTCGCCTCCACATCGGCTCCCGGTCCTAGGATGCAGGTCGTGTCCGTAGACTCGGGCATTCACCGCGCGTCGTGCCAGTGCGAATCCTGCCGAACCCAAGCCGAACGCCCCGACGGGGACGACCCACTGAATTCCGAGGGAGCTCCAAGCCCCTCCTCGCCGGGGAAGCACGCCCCGGGATGTCCGGCCGCCCTCGGCGACATGCCGAACAAGCTGCTCGCCCCTTCGGCCGAAGTCCCGACTGATGTCGCGCAAGCCTTCTGCGACCTGCTTCCGCCGGTATCCTTCTTGATTCCAGTCGCGACGCTCCGCGACCGCCCGAACGACATTGCGACCTCACCTCCGCTCTTCATTTCGCACTGCGCCCTTCTGATCTGATCCGACACTCTCGATCCACACGCTCGTCGAAGGGCAGCGCGTGCGCTTGCTGCGTCACGCACCATCCCGGCGACTTGCGGGGCATCTGTCGCAATTGCCGTCGCACGTACGCGCCTTCCCGAAGTGTGAGGTCATGGGCACGTCCGCACCAAATTCAGTTCCTCCGGCGCACCGCGCCGGGTCGGGTAGACTTGTGACACTCCGCGCTGTCGCGGCGCCACTCGCTCCGCTGGTCGTTCTCGGCGGCCTGGCGTGCGTCGCGTTCTGGGGGCACCGCACGGGCTGGCAGCTACCGGGTGCGGAAACACGCTCATCCGACGAGACGCGGCAGGCAAGTCGTGCCCCCGTCGTTCGCTTCACCCCTTCGGCCGTTCAGCTGGGACACCCGCTCCCCGGTCACGAGACGCGAATCGAGTTCGAGTCGTCCGCCGCCGTCACGGAAGCGGGCGTAGAGGTTGCGCCTGCCTGGCAAGCAAGTCTCACGGAGCAAGTGACCGGAGCGGCCGAGGTCGGCTTTGACCCGACTCGCACGGTCCGCCTGCCCTCACGAGTCGGCGGGGCAGCGTACCGGGTATTTAAGACCACCGGCGATCAAGTGCGGGGCGGGGAGCTTCTCGCCCTCATCGCGTCCGCCGAGGTGGCGAAAGCCAGGTCCGAATTCCAGCAAGCCCTCGTCCAGTCGCGCCTTCGTGAACGGGTGCGTGACGACCTGCGTGCCGCACAGGCCGTGACCTCCCCGGCCCAACTCCGCGAGGTCGAAGCAGCTGCAAAGGACGCGAACGTGCGGGCGCACTCGGCCGCACAAGCCCTCACCAACCTCGGCCTTCCCGTCCGGCGCGAGGACTACCAACATCTCTCTCCTTCCGAGTCCGCGGCACGCCTGCGCCTCGTCGGGCTCGAAGACGTTCCGGAGGCGGAGCGGACAACACTTCCTGCGAATCTGCTTCCCGTGCGCGCGCCGTTCCCCGGGGTGGTGCTCTCCGCGGAAATTGTCGCCGGAGAAGTCGTCGAGGGAGGGAAGACCCTCTTCGAGGTGGTCGACCCGAGGCAGGTGGTTCTCACGATCCACGTCGCGAGCGTGGACGCGGGGCGCGTCGCCGTCTCGCAAAAGGCATGGTTCCGCCCAGACGGCTGGGGAAACGAACACGCGGGAACAGTGATCTCGGTCGGGACGGCGGCCGAGGAGAGCACGAGAACGGTCCCGGTCCGCGCTGCGGCGGATAACGCCGATGGCACGCTTCGCGCCTCCACGCTCGGCCGCGGCCGGGTCGTTCTCCGCGAGACTTCAAAGACGCTTCTCATCCCGCGCGGGGCTGTTCAGTCCTTCCGCGGGGAGTCGATCGTATTCGTCCGCGACTCAGCGTTTCTCACGCCGAACGGGGCTAAGGCGTTTTCTGCCCGCGTCATTCAGCCCGGCGGGAGAGACGAGTTGAACACCGAGGTACTCTCCGGACTCGCCGCCGGGGACGTTGTTTCGACCAAGGGGAGCGCGGTTCTCCTCGGCGCCCTCATACGCGCGGCCGCGGGCCGTTGACGGAACCACAGGCGACACGAACGGAGCTTCTATGTCCACGCTCCTCGATCCGACTCCGGCGGCACCCGGAACGAAACCGTCGGGCGACTCGCCCGGAGGCGCCAAATCCCAGACGTCGGTCCGCTCGCTCTTCGGCCGGGGCCTCCGGCATCTCATCGCAGTGGCTCTCGCCGCGGCCTGCGTCGCGGGCTTCGTCGCGCTAGCCCAAGCAACCGGATGGAAACTCCCGAGAGCGTCTGCCGTCCTCGGGCATCCGCCCGCCGAGGCAGAGGACTGGTGCAAGGAGCACGGGGTGCCACTCTCCGGCTGCGTCGAGTGCCGCCCGGACCTCTTTCCGCGTGCAATCGGCTACTCACGTAACGGGCGGCAGAAGGACTGGTGCGAGGAGCACGGCGTCCACGACTGCCCTTTCTGCCGGCCTGATGTCGCGCAGCTCCCCGTGCGTCGCGCGGCGACACCAGAGGAACTCGTGGTCGCGGCAAACGCGCTCGCGTTCTCCGCGCGAGTCGGGAACGAGCCGGAGTGCAAGCTTCACCTTCGTCGCATACAGCTCGGATCGGACGAACTCGCCTCCCGCCTCGGTCTCGCATTCGTGCCCGCCTGGCGCGGCCCGGTGCGTGAAGTGGTTACGGCAACCGCAGAAGTCGCTTACGACCAGACGCGGGTCGCACGAGTCACCTCTCGCGCGAGCGGCACCGTCCTTCGGGTCGAGAAGCAACTCGGGGACAAGGTACAAAAGGGCGACCTCCTCGCCGTTGTCGACTCGGCCGAGGTCGGGCGGGCGAAGGCTGAGTTCCAGCAGGCACTCGTTCAACTCGACCTCCGCCGCGAGACGCTCGCGAAGCTCCGGCCGATGGCGGGCGCGACCGTGGCGGAAAAGGATGTCCAAGCCGTCGAGGCCGCGGCAGAGGAAGCCGAAGTCCGGCTTGTCGCCGCGGAGGAGTTACTCTCCACCCTGGGCCTCCCAATTCAGGCCGCGGAGGTCCGCGCGCTGTCGGCAGCTCAGCTCGCCGAGCGGCTTCGATCCCTCGGGTTCCCTGAATCACTCAAGCGAGACCTCGCGGGGCGGCCCGAGTCGAGCACGCTTCTCCCCGTCTACGCCCCGCACGACGGTGAGGTCGTGACTCGGTCAGCCGTTCCGGGCGAGGCGACCGACCCGACGCGGCCCCTCTTCGTCATCGCCGACACCGGCCGCATGAGGCTCACCGTCCGCGTCCGGCCCGAGGACGCGAACCGAATTAAACCCGGGCAAGCCGTGCGATTCCGACACACCGGTCATCTCGGACCCACCGCGTGGGACACGGCCCGCGTCACGTGGATCAGCCCCGCCGCGGACGAGCGCTCGCGGACGGTGCCGGTACTCGCCGAGCTCCTGAGCCCGTCCGACCGCCACCACGCAAACACCTTCGGTGCTGCCGAGGTGGTACTCCGCGAAGAGCCGAACACCGTACTCGTCCCCGCGAATGCCGTCCACTGGGAAGGGTGTTGCCACGTGGTCTTCGTGCGCGACGTGAACTACGAGCGGCCCGGGGCGCCCAAGGTATTCCACGTCCGCACGGTCCGCCCCGGCGCGCGGAGCGACTCGCCCGCGGGGCCGCTCGTCGAGATCGCGGCCGGACTTCTTCCGGGCGAAGTTGTCGCCTCGGCCGGGAGCGGCGCGCTCCGCTCGGAGCTCCTCAAGAACAACCTCGGCGAAGGCTGCGCGTGCTGCGCGGGGAAGTGACGCGGCCGACCGACTCCGAAGCCGAAGCAGGAGTTCTCCCTTGCTGAATTGGGTCATCGAGACCGCGCTCAAGAACCGTCTCCTCGTCGTCCTCGGCGCTATCGCGTTTGCGGTTGCCGGGATCTTCGCGCTCTCCGCTCTCGACGTTGACGCATTCCCGGACACGACCCCGGCCCAGGTCCAGATCAACACCACCGCCCCCTCGCTTGGGGCCGAGGAAGTCGAGAAACAGCTCACCTTCCCGGTGGAGCAGGCACTTTCCGGCCTGCCCCGGGTTCACGCCCTCCGCTCCGTCTCCAAGTTCGGCCTCTCCCAGGTGGTCGTCACATTCGCCGACGGCACGGACATCTACCTGGCTCGCCAGCTCGTCACCGAGCGGCTGAACGCCGTCGAGCTCCCGGCGGGGGTC
Organism: Gemmataceae bacterium; assembly: GCA_046350095.1. Classification (GTDB taxonomy): domain Bacteria; phylum Planctomycetota; class Planctomycetia; order Gemmatales; family Gemmataceae; genus Urbifossiella. The sequence goes on along the minus strand of JAXMBA010000002.1, from coordinate 302,782 downwards.
GAGCGGCCGCGGCTCGGGCCGGTCTCGACGGGACTCGGCGAGGTGCTCCACTACATCGTGAGCGTCCGCGGCTGGGACGCGGGAGCCGCGAGCGACGCCGAGAAGCAGGAAAAACTCACCCATCTTCGGTCCGTCCACGACTACGTGATCCGGCCCGCGCTCCGAACCGTTCCCGGCGTCGCCGAGGTGAATTCCTGGGGCGGCTACGAAAAGCAGTATCAGGTCCGCATCGACCCCGAGCGGGTGCTGAAGCACCGCCTCACCTTCGCCGAAGTAATCGAAGCGCTCGAGCGGAACAACCAGAATGTGGGCGGCGGCGGGATCCGGCAGAACAACCAGTTCGTCATCGTTCACGGCATCGGCCGCACGGTGACCGTTGAGCAGATCCGTGGCGTGGTCGTCGCGACGAAGGGCGGCGTCCCGGTGCGCGTGGGCGACGTGGCCGACGTCGAAATCGGTCACGAGATTCCGCGCGGGGCCGTCACTGCCCAAGGCCGCGGGGAGGCCGTCCTCGGGCTCTGTTTCATGACGATGGGGGAGAACAGCAAGGTCGTTACCGCGGCGCTCAAGCGGAAGCTGGATGCGGTCCGGCCGACTCTTCCACCCGACGTCGAGGTGACCGTCGTCTACGACCGGACTGAACTCGTCGACGTGGTGGTCAACACCGCCCGAACGAACCTGTTCGAGGGGGGGCTCCTCGTCGTCGCCGTCCTCTTCGGGTTTCTCGGCAACCTACGTGCGGCCGCGATCGTCGCCCTCGCCATCCCTCTCTCGATGCTCTTTGCCTTCTCCGGCATGTGGCGATTCGGCATCGCCGCGAGCCTCCTCTCGCTCGGCGCCATCGACTTCGGCATGGTCGTCGACAGCTCGGTCGTGATGGTCGAAAACTGCGTCCGGCACATCGCCCACGGCGACCTCCGCAGACGGCCGAAGATCGACGTCGTCCGGGAGGCAGCCGTCGAGGTGAGAAAGCCGACGCTGTTTGGCGAACTCATCATCATGATCGTTTACCTCCCCATCCTCACCCTCGAAGGCATCGAGGGGAAGCTGTTCCGGCCGATGGCCCTCACGGTCATCTTCGCCCTCCTCGGCTCGATGCTGCTCTCCCTTACCCTCATGCCGGTCCTCGCGAGCCTCGCCCTCCCGCGGCGAATTTCGGAGCGCGAGCCGCTCCTCATGCGGCTCGCGCTCGCCGTATACCGGCCCGTGCTCCACTTCAGCATGGCCTACCCCCTCCCGGTCGTCGCGTTCGCCCTTTGTTCGCTCGCGCTCGCCTTCGGGCTCATCGCCCCTCACCTCGGCTCGGAGTTCGTGCCGAAGCTCTCCGAGGGGGCCATCACCGTGAACGTCATCCGCCTCGCCGGGACCGACCTCGGGGAGTCAAACTCTGGGAACACGGCTCTAGAGCGGATGCTGCTCGAGAAATTCCCGGACGAGGTGAAGCACGTCTGGAGCCGGGTCGGCACGGCGGAGGTGGCGACAGACCCGATGGGGATCGAACTCACTGACCTCTTCGTCACGCTCTACCCTCGAGATCGCTGGATGAAGGCACGCTCCCAGGCTGAACTCACCACCCTCTTCGACCGGGAGATGCGCCGGTTCCCCGGGCAAAAGCTCGCCTTCTCCCAACCAATCGAGATGCGGATCAACGAGATGGTCTCTGGGGTCCGGTCGGACGTAGCGGTCAAGCTCTACGGGGACGATTTCGACGTCCTCGTGAAGGAGGGCGCGAAAATCGAATCGGCGCTGAAGGCCACCGCCGGGAGCGCGGACGTGACCGCCGAACAGGTAACCGGCCAGCCGGTACTCCAGGTCCAGGTTCGCCAGGATGAGATCGCCAGATATGGCGTGGCAGCAAAGACTGTCCTCGATCTTGTCCGGGCCGTCGGCACGCTCGGGGTGGGCGAGATCACGGAAGGACAACTCCGCTTCCCGCTCGTCGTCCGACTGCCCGAGCGGTGGCGTGCAAACCCGGAGGCGATCGGCGCCATCCTCATCTCCACGCCGGCGGGCGAACGGGTTCCCATCTCCCGGCTCGCCGACATCCGCCTTGCGGAGGGCCCGAGCACCATCACCCGCGAGTGGGGGCAGCGGCGGATCACCGTCACCTCGAACATCCGCGGCCGTGACATGGGGAGCTTTGTTGCCGAAGTGAAGGACCGGCTCCACGCCGTCGAAGCGGGGCTTCCGAAGGGGAGGTACCGCATCGAGATCGGCGGCCAGTTCGAGAACTACGAGCGGGCGAGGCGGCGGCTCACGATCGTCGTGCCGGTCGCGGTCGCGCTCATCTTCGTTCTCCTCTACTTCACTTACCACAACGTGGTCGACGCTCTCCGCGTCTTTACCGGTGTGCCCTTCGGCTGGGTCGGGGGGATCGTCGCCCTCTGGCTCCGGGACATGCCGCTTTCGATTTCGGCCATCATCGGGTTCATCGCGCTCTCGGGCGTCGCCGTGCTCGATGACATGATTCTTGTGTCCCACGTCCGGCAACTCCGCCAGCGCGGGGTTCCGGTCCGAGACGCCATCCGCGAGGCCTCACTCACTCGCCTGCGGCCGGTGCTCATGACGACCCTCGTCGCGAGCCTCGGGTTTCTTCCGATGGCGTTTTCCTCGGGCCAGGGCGCCGAGATTCAGCGGCCGCTCGCCACGGTCGTCATCGGCGGGGTGGTCGGCGCGATGGTGATGTCGCTTCTTGTCCTTCGCGTGCTTTACGTGTTCTTCGACGTACTCGCGCGAGCCACCCACTGGATCCTCACCCGGGTATTACGGGTAGGCGACGAGACGGCCCGGGCACTGCTCGGGCTCGACGCGGAAGTCCTCGGCGACGAGGCAGATGGAGACGACGCGCGGAACGGGTCCGCGCGCGAACCAGTCCCCCTTTCCACGGTGTGAAGGATGACAACGCAGATGAACTCTCGGTCGCGATGCGGCCCGCTCTTCGCCTTCCTTGCCGGCCTCGTGGTGCTCGCCGGCTGCGGGAAGGCGCCCGAGGCCGCGAAGGATACGGGCAAGGGTCCGACGGTGGTTGCTCAGGGGAACGGGAAGACCGAACCCGCCGACGACCACAGCGGGTGGTGGTGCAACGAGCACGGGCTCCCGGAGGAGGTGTGCGACCTGTGCAGCAGGAAGTACCGCAACGCCGAGAAGGCAAAGGGGAACTGGTGCGAACACAACCGGGTGAAGACGAGCTGCTTTAAGTGCAACCCGGGTGTGCAAGAGAAGTACGCCGCCGAGTACCGAACGAAGTTCGGCAAAGAGCCGCCGGCGATCGAAGGCCAGAAGTAGAAGTCCGCCCCACTTCGGGGCAGACGAACACCTCATTCCGAGCAAGGAGCAGGCGATGCAGATGACGATGACTCGGCCGGCGGCCGCGGCCGTGCTGACGGCCCTGCTGGTGCTGTCGGCCCAGGGCCAGCCGGCCCCGGCCCCCTCCTCCCTGGTGACCACGATCTCCGTGCCGGACATGGACTGCCCGAACTGCGCGAAGGGCGTTGCGACGAAGGTGGCGGCCGTGCCGGGCGTGGCGAAGGTCGAGACCAACGTGAAGGAGCGGCTGGTTCGGGTGACGCCGAAGGACCGGGTGGTGGTGTCGCCGAAGGCGCTGTGGTTGGCGGTCGAGGCAGGCGGCCAAGACCCGGCCAGGCTAGAGGGGCCGAGCGGCACCTTCACCAAGACGCCGCCGAACTGACGTGATGCGCGTCAGCCGGGGCCGATGCCAGGCCCGGCTGACCATGCTGGGTGGCTCCCTCGACATCCCCCAAGAAGGAGCTTCTGGGAGCCCCCGCACGCGGCCCCTTCATCCCACACCACGCCCGAAGTGAACGCCGAAGCCGTAGTGGCGCTTTGCGTAAGTGCTCACATCCTGAGAAGCCCCGGCGCCCTCGAGTTGGTAGCGGGCCTTCAGATCCCCGCCGTGGAGCACCTCTGCTTGCTTTCGGGCGAAGAGCAGCCGGCCGAGCGGGTCAGCCGAATACATCGGCACCTCGACCCCGGCCGCCTCGAAGGACGCGCACGCCTCGGCGTAGAGGACGGGCTCCGGAATGTCGAGGACCCGCACCCCTTCGAGCAGTTGCTCTTCGACTGAAGGCATGCTGCACTCCGCTACGTCACGCCGCGAGGGTTAGCCCGCATAAAGTTTAGAAAGTTCTTTTCAGACGAGGAGCCGTATGACACCCGATCACCCGAAACAAACCAGAGTTACCCAGGAGCACGATAAACAGGACGCCGTTGGCGGGGCAGAGCTTTCCGAGGCGATACGACTCTTGTCGGCGAGTCCGGATGAGTTGGGGCAAACGGCCGATCGCGTGCTCGAGAAGCTGACGCCACCAGCCGACCCGGTCACCCCAAAACCCACCTCGAAGCCGTAGCCAGATCTTCTGGCACGCCGATGAGCCCCGCGGTCCCCTGCCTCGATCGCTATCTCTCGGCTCCGTTTCAGCCACGCTACCCCGTCACCGCAATCTGGTTGGCGGTCGGCAGCTATCGGAGCGGCCATACCTCCCGTTCGTGTGCTCGGGCAGACCGCACCTGTTCGGACAGGGATCCGCGGCCCGCTACTGACCTTCGGAGACGTTGCCACGAGGAGTAAAGTGAGGGTTGGAACAGCGCGCGCAGAATTCCACGGATTCGCCCATGTCCTTTCGCTACCCGCAGCCGAGCAACGAGGACGACTTCGAACACTTCTGCCTGCGGCTCCTTCGCGAGCTGTGGAAATGCCCGACGCTCGCGCAGTACGGCAAGCGGGGAGAGCGGCAGGACGGGATCGACCTCATCGACGAGGGAGGGAACCTGCCGCTGCGGGCCGTTCAGTGTAAGCACCACGAACCGGACAAGACTATCCCGCCGGCGGAGATCGAGGCCGAGGTCACAAAGGCCCTGGGCTCGGGCTTCGCCTTGGGCGAGTACTACGTGCTGACCACGGCTCGGAAGACGGTACACAGCCAGAAGGCTGTCGTTCGGCTGAACCAAGACCACGCGGCTACGGGTAAATTCAAGGTCGCCCTGTGGACGTGGGCCGAGATCGAAGGCTACCTCTCGACGATGGACGAGGCGACAACTGACTGGGTGCTTCGCGGCCACACGGGCCGGAGTGCCCGGGTTCTCTCGACGACGCTCACCGGGGTCCTCACGACCCACTTCGACAGCCCGCTCTACTCCTCCGAGTCGGCGCTCGACGCAGAACTCGACGCCGCCAAGGCGGCCGCCGACGCCAACAACACGGAGGTGGCCGCACACATCCTCGACAAGGTCGAAAAGCGTTACGCCGACAAGTTGTCGGACGGGCAGTGGTACCGCATCAAGGCTATCCGGGCCACGCTCCGTATGCGTGAGGGGGAATGGGAGCGCGCGGGAACCATTCTCCTTGATGCCAAGCGCCACCAGCCCGCGACGGAGCGCGCCCGGGTGAACGAGGCACTTGCCTACGAGCTGCTGGGTGATAAAGGAAAAGCCCACGAGTTAGCTACCGCACTTCGGACCGAGTTTTCCCACGCCTCCAGGCCGCTCGCGATCTGGCTTCGGACTGCGCCCGAAGCCACACCCTATTCCGACCTCGAAGCCGAGGGGGGCTCGCTGCCCGAGGAGGAAGAGCTGCTTCTCGCCCTCGCCCATCGCGGCCTTGTCGCGGGCCAGTCCGAAAAGGCCGCGGGGTACGCAGAGCGTGCGACCCGGAAGGACCCAGACGCTCCTCAGGGGCACTTCCAACTTGCGCTCGCTCGTCACGACCAAGGGCGAAAGGCAGGTGGAACGAGGCGCCTGGACTACTTCGCCAGCGCCGAGCCCGAGTACGACCGGGCCATCGAACTTTGCCGCACCCAGAAGCTCGCCGATCTCGAAGCGACCGCGCTCGTAAACCGCGCGATCTTGCGCAGGCTCCGCGACGACCCGCGGTCTGAGGCCGACTTGGCGGCAGCGGCGGACCGTTCGCCCAAGCCCGAGTTTCGGCTCCAGTACGCAGGCTTTCTCATCGACGGCGAGCGGTACGCTGACGCCCTGCGAGAGATCGGCCGCATTGCCGATCGCACGGAAGCCGAGGTGCGGTTTCTGGAAGCGGCCGCTCGGCACGGGCGAAACACGGGTGACGACCGGCCCGCAGCGCGGACGGCGCTCGGGGCGATCATCGCAGCCGGCCCATCAGACCGCTGGGTGGATGCGCACCTACTCATCGCCCAGTGGGCGGTCGAGGACAAGATACCCAAGACTGCCAGTGACATCATTCGCGGGTCGGCGCTCGCATCCAGCTCTCCCCTCGCCTACCACGCGCTGCTGGCCTGGCTCGCGCACGAGCAGGGAGATGCCGAGACGGCCGAGCAGGAGGCGCGTGCCGCGGCAGTTGCCGTCGAAGCTGGCTCACCGGCCAAACTCCTCCGGCTCCTCGCCCAGGTGTATCTCGTGAGGAAGGAGGACGACGCGGCCCTCCCGCTCCTTGAGCGGTGCGCGACTCCTGGCGTGTTCGACACCGACGGGCGGCGGCTCCTCGACTGTGCCCTTCGACTTCGGAGACATGACATCGTCCAGCGGATCTGTCGGGAGTTGCGGCTTGCCGGTGAAACCGACCCGCGGCTCATCCGCACCGAGATTCAGGTGCTCCAGCTCTACGACGTGAGCGAGGCGTTCCGGGTCGCGGAGGAGTACCTCGCGGGCCACCCGGACGACAAGCACGTTACCCTGTGGCGGTCGCACCTGGCGTTCCGACTTGAGCGGCCCGAAGTCGTCGTCGCCGAGCCGGGCCGGATGCCGCCTCCGGCAGAACTCGACCCGTGGCTTGGCCAGATGGCGGTCGTCGTGCTGCGGACGACGGGCAAGTTCAACGAGGCGCTCCGGTTCTCTTACGAGCTACTCCGCGAGCACTTCGGCGAGGAAACCGCACATGGACAGTACCTCTGGTACTTTCACATTCTCTCGCCCCACGTTTCCGGACTCAGAGTTGCTCCAACCGTAGCAGTCGGAACGGCGGTCCGTTACCGGGAGACGGAGGAGGCACCGGACCAGTGGGTCGTTATCGAGCCCGGACCAACCCCGGACGGGGGCCGGAACGAATTCCCGCCCGACCACCACCTTGCCCAGGCGTTTCTCGATCGAAAGGTGGGCGACACCGTCGTGCTGTCGTCTGGTGCGGTACAGGATCGCACTGCCACTATCTGCGAAGTGCTCCACCGCTTCGTGTACCGCTTTCAGACCTGCCTCAATCAGTTTCAGATTAACTTCCCGGACTCGTCTGCTTGCCAGTTGGTGCGAGCCGGGATGGGCGAGGCCTTCGACCCAACGCCGTTCGTCAAGAGCCTTCAGGATCGCCGGGAGCACATCCGGCAAATCGACGACCTCTACCAGGCCCATCCCCTCCCGGTCTCGACATACACGCGGTGGAGTGGGGCCGACGAGTTCGCCGCGTGGGAGCACCTGGCGTCGCCGCGCCTTGGATTTCGCTGCTGCACGGGCCACCGCGACGAGTTGCGCGCGGGGCTCGAGCGAACTCGTGACCGCGGGACGGTGGTGCTCGACATCTCAGCGCTTCACACTCTGGCGCGTCTCGACCTGCTGCGCGTCCTCGGCAGTCGGCAGTGGAAGTTCGTGGTCTCGCAGGCGACCTACGACCACTTCCGGGATCTTGAGGACAGCGAGGAGCGAGACCCGCGCGAGCGAAAGACGATGGCGCTTCACGACGACCAGTTGGTGGTCATCGAGAGCACGCCGGAACAGCTCGAAGAGCACGCCCGCCTTGTGCATGCCATCCCCGCTGCCATCAAACAATCCTGCCTCATCCGCCCGTGCCCCGCGGCAGCCGGGCTCCCGCCGAGAAAGCGCGAGCAGATCGACGAGGTGCTCGGGAGGTCGGGGCTCGAGTCAATGATGCTCGGGGCCGAACAGGGCGCGGCGCTCTGGACCGACGACGGGGTGGTGGCGATCATCGCCCAGAGTGACTTTCGGACCGAACGGGTCTGGACCCAGGCGATCCTCTGGACCCTTCTCGCGCAAGGAGGGCTGACGCCGGTGGAGTACGAGCGGGCGACAGCAAAGCTCGTGGGATGGCACTTCAACGGAATGCAGATGAGTCCCGCAACCCTCGTGTCCGCGGCCGAGCTCGCCGATTGGGACATGTCCCGTTGGCCAGTCCCTCAGGTGATGGCGCCGCTCGGAAACCAGCTCACGCCTCCCATCGCGCGGCTCCAGACTGCGGCTCTAGCCATCAAGGCGGTGTGGCGGCGCGAGGACGCCCAGACCTCGCGCGAGGGCTTCCTTCTCGCCGTGCTCACTGGGATCCGGAGCCTCGGCTTGGTTCGGAAGCTCCTCGGTCACGTGCCAGACCTATTTGGCGTAGACGTGTTCAGCGCTGATGAGGTCGCCGACTATATCCGGTACTGGATGACACGCGCGAACGTTATCGTTACCAGATGACCACAGCGGCTAGAGAGTTACAAGTGTTGTTTGGGCTCTGGCGGAGCAGACTCGCGACACGTCCGACGAGAAGGCCCGCCGCGGTTTCGACCACGGATCTTGCAAAGATGAAAAGTCACGTCTCTTTGGACCGCGCGGAGCGTCTGCTTAATCTTCTTCAGGGTTGAGCCAACTTGCGCGGATCTCGCTGTAGAGATCATTTGCGTAGCCACCGCTTATCTCTGTTCTCTCTTTGTTAACATAAATCGATAGGCCCACGTCGCCCTCGGGGACGCCCGTGAAGATATTGACTGTGACTTCGAGCCTTGCGTAGCCTTTCCTGCCTTCCCCTTCAAGTTTGACGACGAAGAAAACATCTACGCAGTCGGGGGCCATGGAGTACTCTGGGCGACTGTCGCCGCTGCCCAGTCTCCATTCGACCGGATCAACATCTGCTAAAACTGAACGTGCACTCTGTTCGGCTTGAGCGATTTGCGCGGCCCTGTCCTGGTCAGAGGTTTCGGTCCGCTGCTGCTGCCACATTTCGGGAGGGTCGAAGTCCCAATCTTCATCATCCTCGGCCTCCTCCTGATCCACCAACGTAGCGGCTTTCTTACCTTCAGAAGGGGGCGGGGTGGCCTCTGTCTGGGCCGGGCTTGCGGAGTACGCCTCGATCTCGGCCCGGTGCTTTTCATAGAGCTGTGACGCCAGACCCGGAAAAGTTTCAGCCCCGGCCTTCGCTATTGCCCGGTCCCAGTATGGCCCGAGAGTTCCCCCCTCGAGCTCTTCGCGGAAAATGCCCTTAAGAAGGCTTAGTCGCCCCGGATTGCATAAAGCTGCTGCAAGTTCTTCGTCCGACACCACTGATAAGCCCTGGCGAAGGACGTCTTCATCCAAAACACGCGCCCCAACTTCTGGTCCGAATGGGCGCTCATTCCACGAATTGCCCTTTGCCACAGCCGAGAGAGCGTCATGATACTTTTGTAGTTCAAGAGGTTCGATGACGAGCCGAAACAATACCGCCGTCGCCTCCTCACGAAACGTTCCGGGGAATGCGAAAGTACCTTCTCGGGGCGTTTGAATCAGCGCCGCGAGCCGTTCGACGAACTCTCCGTATGAGGTGGGCGACACCGATACGGTCGCTGGCATATCGAGTGCATTCACTCCTGTCGGGTCGCTTTGCCGCTGACCACGACCCACCGCAGCGTCTTGCTCGCTCCCATCGCCTGTCGTAGCTCTCCCTGCCGCCATCACTGCCCCGCAACCACTCTCCCCGGCCCGGCATCCTTCGCCTGCCGCTTTGCACTAACACGATTATGGTCTGCTTTGGCCTCGGTGTGACATGACGAACACCTCGGACGACTCGCGGTCGCACGAGTCGGCAGGGCAGTCACGAAAAACCCAGTCGCAGTCGATCGGTGCTGCGACGAACCGCTCAGTTCATGCTCGGCCCACTCCCGGCGGCCGAAGCTGCTTCGGTTCCCGGACCCGCGGAGCTACGATTGAGCGACTATGTGAATGCCCTGAATTGCCTATCGCGGTGAAGGCCCACGCGGTGCCGGAATTGCAGCGTTCAGGCATCAGAGACCGAGGCGGCAACGAACGCGATCGCTGACGAGGTGCGACCTCCCGCTCCGGAACACCTCACACCACCCTCGGCCGGTAGCAGGACTTTATCCAGGGATGAGGAGTACCCCCGTTCAGTCTGCGAGATACGATTGTTGGAAGGGAATCCCTTCTTTCCTCCCGGACCGGTCGGAGTTGCCCGGCATGGTGACGGCCACTGTCCCGAACTTGGTGGATCCGCAGACCGACGAGTACTGGGGCCGCCTCGGCATCTTCCCGGGCGGGCTCACCGAGAGAAGCCAGCGAGAGGACCTCGAACGTAAGGTGAGGACCGCCCTTTCCCAGCTTGGCGTAGGAAACCTTCGGCTCCTCTGCGAACAGGCGAAGATCCCGCGGGCCGACACAGACGACCAGTCGGCGCTTACAAACCGCTTAGTCGCTGCCTCCCCATCGAACACGCTCATCCATCTGCGGGAGTTTCTTCAAAAGCGACTCGAAGTGACCGAGGAGACCTACGCCACAACTTTCCCTGAGGGGAAGCGACGCGAGCACGAGGCGTCCGTGCGACAGCTCGGTAGTTCCAGGGAGCAGCTCAAGACCTTCACGAAGCTCGTGCTCCTCTACCGAAACCAACCGAAGGCGCTCGGCGAGATCTACTTTCTGAAGCTCTCGCGCGGGGCTGCGGCGTCGTTTCACTTCGAGCCCGAAACGGGAAAGCTCGCGGCGGACGCGGCAAAACGGCTACACGACAAGGCTGGACCCCTCGAACACGCGATCAAGGCGGCACTGAGCGATCGCCCCATCCGGCTAAACGGCATTCAGACACTCCGGTCAGGCGTCACCGTAATCGCTTTCGACCGGCAGTTCTCGGGCGTCGTGCGGCCCGACTACCACAAGCAGTACACGGTCCACTTCCACTGCGGGCGGATCGTACTGTGCGTTCTCCCCCACTCCAACCGGATCGAGCTCCGGCTGAAGAATCAGGCGGTCGCAAACGCGGTACTTCCCGTTTTGAATTCCGCGCTCGGGACCAAGCTCCAGCTCTCAACCCGGAACGTCTTCCGCGAGTACGACCCGGATAAGCTCGGCAAAGCGCTCCTCGCCGAGTATCCCGAGTCGAGTGGGCTTCTCACGACGGGAATCAAGTTCCGCCGCACGGCGCTTCCGAACCAAGCGCCCGTCTCGATCGAAGTCGCCCCGCACGCGGCATCGATCCGCGAAGACCTCGCTGCGTGCCAGGCGAGTGGAATTGTCCAGCTCCGAAGTCTTCTTGACCTCGAACAGCTGACCCTCGCGTTCGGAGCCGCCACCGCCACCATCGGCGTCGAGCGATCGCGAAATGGCTACATCACGCTGACCTTCGACAACACCGACTGGGATCCGACGACAGAGGACAACTTCCGCGAAGCGTTTCGGGAGACGTTCGATGTCCCGCTGAACCGCCCCATCGACCCGTCCAAGATGACGATGGGCCAGGAGGGGGTGTACGGCTACCTACTCGAGGTCAAGACCGTCGACCAAGTGCTCCCGTACCAAAAGACGGCCTACGACGAGCTTCTCAAGACGGGCTTTCTCACGACGCGGGCGACGGAGGTGCGGGTCTGCCGGAACGCGAAGTGCGGCCACTTCCGCAAGAATCAACCAGACCCCAAGAAGACAAACTGCGCGAAGTGCGGCGTCCCACTCACCGCCCACTCGGTGGTCCGCGTGTTCCCGAACGCGAAGCGCGTCCACGAACTCCTGGAGTCGTTCTTCCGAGACGCAGGCTGGGAACTCGGGAGCGAGGAGCGGCAGTTCGAGAAGACGAAGTACTACCAACTCGCTGGTACCGACGCCGAGGGGATCCGGCAGCTCGCGGCGCTGGTCAGGCGCGACGTCATGGACGACAAGTTCCGGTCGAGGCTTGAGCGCTCGTCGCGGGCGGTCGTGCACGTCAAACCGCGGATAGCGGACCGGACGGTGTTCCTCGACAGCGCGGGCGTCGGCAACATCAGCCTGGCGTATCTGCTAGCCGCGAGCGAGACGCCAGCCATCCGGACCGAGGCGGTGGGCAGGCTGAAAACACTGATGGACGACCTCCAGCGCGACCACTCGCGGAGGGTCTTCCAGAGCGCGCAGCGGTCCTCCCTGGACCTGCGGGACAAGACGGGCATCACCGACAAGGAATTCGAGACCGACGTGTTCAACGTGCTCCGTGGACTTTTCCCCGAGACGATTAAACTCGGTCGAGAGGGAAAGGCCGAGCCAGACGGGTTCGTCGGGCTTCCCTGGTACCCCGACGGGAGTTACCGCGAGGGCAAGCTCTGGACCTGGAGCTACGACGCGAAGCTCGCCGAGACCGCGAAGCCCTATGACTTGAGCAGCGACGAGTACCGGAAGATCAAGGACTACATCGACAAGCTTCGGGCCGCGCGCGCCCTCTTCAACAAGGACAAGCGGCTCATGGCCCACGTGCTGATCACCAACCGGCTCGAGCCGGGGCGTGTCAAGGTGGCAGCCGAGTACCTCGCGGGGGACGGCGGCGTAAAGCCCGAGAACCGTGAGGTGGTGCTCGTTTTGATGGAACTCCCGTTCCTTCTGCGGCTCCACGAGCGGGTAAGGACCGCGGAGAGTGCTTTCCGTCACCGCGGGCCACACCTGGCAACTGAACTCAAGAAGGCGCTTGGCACGAGAGGGCCCGACGGATTTGCGCACCTGACGGAAGCCACCGCGAACGACATCGCCAACGAGGTGCTTCAGTATGACCCTATTCACCCGGTGGTCAAGGAGGGAGACCTCAAGGATTCGTTGAACAAGGTATAGCCTCCATCAGCCCAACGATGACGTGCCAACCCCGGAGCACCGTGGGGTTCTACTCGGTCGGAACGAACCAACTGTCTCGCGCACAAGAGCCGACGACCTGACGGTTTCCGGCGCCACTTGCCGGTCACGCTCTCAAGGCATTCCTCCACTAACTGTCCGGCGAAAAGAGGCGCCGGCTGCCTACCCCGGAGGCTCTTTCGCGGACTCTGGTCGGACCTCGAGAGTCATTGGGTCGATGCGGTAGCGGTCACAGAAGTAGCGGAAGCTTTCGGGGTACGATTGTCGCCAGTTGGCCGCGAGCTCGGTGCAGCGAACGATGTACTCCCCGTGCATGACGACTCCCTCGAACGTGATCCGCCTGCGCTGCCCGCGGGCACCGGATTTGACATCACTCTCCTTGCCGAACTGGTCGAGCACATCGCGGGGCCGCTCCTTCAGCAGCTTGTCGATCTCCTTGCTGAAGCTCCCGCCCTCCAGGAACTCCACGAAGTTCGCCATGACCTTGTCGCACTCTTTCTGGTTGTTCGCGGAGAGCTGCCCGCTCTTGTGGCCGAGAGCCAGGTAGTGGAGGGCGCGGTGGTAGTCGTCGTGGAAACTGGGGCCGGTGTCCCGGCGTGGCCCGAGCGGCCCGACGACCACCTTCGGCCCGTGACTCGTGAGGTAAAGCGCCCCGGCCCAAAAGCAGCACTGTGCATGGCCACGGTTTGCGCCCTTCACGTACGCTTCGAGGGCCTTCTCGGTGCTCGCCTGATACACTTTTCCTAATCGGTACCACTCCCCCTGGATGTGGAAGGCGTCAAGGCACTCCATCGCGACCGCCTTCTCGAGCCGCTCCTTGGCGCGGGTCACGTCCTTCGTGACAGCGCCCCCGTTCGCCAGCATCTTCGCGCTGTAAATCATCCCGGTCGGCTCACCGAGTTCCGCGGCCATCTCGTAGAGGCGCAGGGCCTCGCGCTCGTCCAGCGGGAGTCCGTATAGCCCGTCCTTGCCGCTCGCGTACTGCGTCCCGAGGGCCACAAGCGCGATGGGCATGCCCATGTCTGCCGCCTGGCGAAGGTGGTGTTGGGCCTTCGGGACGTCGTGCGGATAGCCGATGCTCCCGAGGACGTGAGCCCGCGAAAGGTAGAGGTGTGCGATCGGGGAGTTCTTTCCCGCGGCATCCGCGAGGAGCGCCCGTGCTTTCGCGTTCTCGTCTGGTCCCATGAGCTGGGCGAGCACCACCTTCCCAGAGAGCAGTCCGGCGGCTGCCGCCTTCTCGGAAAGCTCCCGCGCAGTCTTGATGGTGGCGGCGTTGATGGTCTTCTTCACGGTTTTTTCGGCGAGCGCGAGCTGGCCGGGCGGGAAGCCGGCTTTCGCACTTTCCGCAAAGAGTCTGTCGGCCTCGGCGTTCGCCCGATCGGCCGGGAGCTGGATGCCGATGCCGAGCTCGTAGCACAGCCCGAGGAGGTACCGCCCCGCGCCGGGCGGCGTGTTCTCCTCGTCAACGCGCCTCGCCCAGTAGAGCGCTTCTTTGGCGTCCTTCTCGACGCCGAGCCCGTTCTGGTAGCAGTAGCTGACCGCGACCTTGGCAGTCGCGTCGCCGGCCCTCGCGTTTCTCAAGAACCGCTCGAAACGGGCCGTCTGGTCGCGCCGGCGGTCCTCGTCGAAGCGGGCCATCCAGCCCCACGTGCCGTCGATGAGCGCGTAGAGTTCGGCAGGCGTGGTCCACTGCTGGGAAAACGCGCCCACGCGCTTTGCAACGTCGGCCAGGCGGTTCGGCCGCTCGGGCGAGAGGGCGACGCCGTCGAGGGCGCTGACCCGCTCGTCCTTGGGAACCGACACTGGGACGAAGACGAACATCCCGTCTCCGTCGCCGAACTGCGCGAGCTGGGGCGTCATCCGCCCACTGGTTGCGTTCGGCACGGTGCGAGACAGCGGGTAGTAGAGGTCGAGTACGCTCGCGGGCTCTTCCTTCTTCAATTCGGCTAGGAGCGCTGTCGTGAAGTCGCCGTGGTTCGTGGTCGGATTCTCGCTCGCCTGCTGGCGACGGTTCGTCGAGGTGAGCACGGCCCGGGAGCGGTCGCCGAAGAGCGTCTTCAACTCCCAGCGCGCGAGGGCACCTCGGTGTCGGACCGAGCCGCTGCAACAGGCGTCGGCGATGAGGAGGACGTGCTGGGCAGATGCCTTTTCCATCGTGTCGGCGAGCTTCCGCATGTCGAGGCCTTGCGCAGCCCAGCGAGCCACGTCGGTCTTGTCTCGGAAGTCGAGTGCTGCGTCGGCCGGAACGAGGTAGCTCGTCTCGCCGCTCCCCGGGAGTTCGACCGACTGACCGTGCCCGGCGAAGAAGACGACCAGCGCCTCGCGGTCCCCGAGCTCGGAGCAGTACTTCTGGATGGTCGCTTCGATGGCGCTCTTCGTCGCGAGACCGTTCAGAAGCTTCACCACCTCGAAGCCGTAGCCTTTGGAAAGCACCTCGCCGACCGCCTCGGCGTCTCTGACAGCACAGGTCAAGTCACCGGCGGAAAGAAGCGTCGGGTAGCGGTCGATCCCGACGACCAGGGCGACGACCCGCCTGTACGGGAAGAGGTCGGCGCGAGGTGCTACCTCCGGTGCAGCTTTTCTTGTGTCTGGGTCGGGAGGTGGCGGCTGATGCTCGCGAGGTGCGACTACTTCAACCGGTACTTCGGCCTTCGGGCGCGTGACGAGGACGGTCAGTCCGGCTGTCAGCGCGATGGTGACTACGAAGCCGAGTGCGACCCACCAGCTCTTGAAACCAGACATGGGCGAGCTCGCGGAGTTTTAAGGCGCAGGTCGGCATCGCTCCGAAGACAGGAACGATCCCTCTACTTTTCTATCCGCACGGTAATGATACCGACACCGCGGTAGCCCAGCTCTTCGAGCCCAGCTTTCAGCCGCTCTCGAAACGCTTCGGCCTGGTCAGGTGGAACCGGCTCCTCGCTCAGCTTCCGCACGACCTCGCCGGCGGGCGTGGGGGTCAGAACGACGAGTGCGACGGGGCAGCCGTCGAACTGGGTGGGAAGGCTTCTGACGGTGCGGCTCTGTCCCGGACCCACCGAGATGAACCGATCCTGCTCGAGGTAGTGGACCGCAGGCCTGCGGGAGGGGGAGAGACCGACGACGGTTACATAGCCGGTGCGGGACGAGGTGTTCTCGACACTCACACCGGCCACGGTGTCAGGCCCGCGAGCGGGATCGTGAGTGCCGGCGACACGGGCGGCGAGAGCCACCTCGCGCTCGGCCGTGCTACGACCGATGGCGAGGCCCAGGGCGATCAGCAGGGAGGCAGCTACGGCAACGGCAGCGGCTCGGGAGACGGATCGAAGCGGGTTTGCCTTGACCTGATGCGAAGGAACTGTCGTCTCGTTTCGCGAGAGGATCGACTCGATTTCGGTGCGGTTTCTCTCATAGACCTGTGAGCCGCTACCAGGGAACGCGGCTTCCCCGGCGGCGATGATGGCCCGGTGCCAAAACATTCCGAGGTTTCCGGCCTCGTCCTCATCCACCAAAACTTTCTTGAGCAGTAGTAAGAGACTCGGACTGCACAGCGTCGCCGCGAGATCCTGATCGGAGAGTTTCTCCGGTCCGTGCTCGAGCACTTCGTCGTCTAACACCCGCTCCTCACCATCGGGACCGAAGGGGTCTTCGTTCCAGCCCTTCTGCTTCGTCACTTCGGCGACGGCATTCAGGTACTGGCGAAGCTCGCGAGCATCGGTCATAACCGCGCAAAGGACAGCTTCCGCCTCACTTCGGAGGGCGTGTGGAAAGCTGAAAACGCCATTCGGCGACAGCGCTGCCAAGGCTGCGCCGAGCTTGTCGATGAACGGAGTGTAGGAGGCGGTGCCGCTGGACGCTTTAGCCACGGACAAAGATCCCCCACAGAATGGCTATGGCCTGTCGATACCGGCTACTGGCTTTATTCTTTGACCAACCCCTTTCTGCCGCGATCTCCCTCAATGACTTCCCGTCAGCAAAGCTGTCGCGGAGGACGGCCCGGTGCTCGACGTCCGTTAAGTGGTCTAAGACCCAATCCATGTGCTTTTCTGGCGGAATCTCCGGGGGCATGTCGAAGGATTCCTGAAGATAGATCCACGCATTATCGGTAGGTCGCTCGGGTGGATCGTGTGACAGCGAGGTCACTCGTTTCTTCCGTTCCCTTGGAAAAACTCTCTCGGCAACCGTTTTGATGAACGCCCTTAGCCTGTTCAGTTGTTGGAAGTCGGGATTGTTCAGGTGCCGCACCAGACTCGTAGTGACCTCGGCCGCCACTTCCTCCGCTTCGACCTGAGTTGCCCCCCAGCTCTGACACCGGCGGTCGATCTCGCGGCGGATCGCGTTCCAGAGGCGGTCGAGATCCTCGTCTCGGGGCGGCCACCGATGTGGCTTCCCCGGGAGCCAAGGGGATTCCTGCGGCTCGGCGCTTCGGTCGGTCATGCCGGCGAGTCGATTGGGCCGTGGGGGCGCAGAGGCAGGGGCAGTGCTAGCGACTCGTCGAGGAGTGGGCAAGTGTGGCCTTTCCGACCTGACCCGGCTCGTCCGCGGAGCCGTCCACACCCCGCCATAGCGTAACGGTGAGACTACCCGCCTAGGGTATGAAGGGGGCAAGGCGGGTCACTGCACGTACCTACATCTCAGAGAGAGATGGGCACCTGCCGTGACACACCTTCCCCCTGACGACTTAACCCTCAACAAGCAAGATCCCGTTGGCACCCTCTTAAGCCTTCTCGGACTTCAGGTATTGCAAGAGCTTCTCTCGCATACTTCTAACGCCATCCGGACCGAGCACCAATGCGAGCATCTGAGCGTGGTGGGGGAACACCGCGGGGCCGTCCTTCTCGATCGCCTCGCTCCAGTAGGGACCGGCCTCGCCGTGGTCCCAGTGCTCTCGCATGACCGTGGCCAGCGTGCTGACGGCGCTCGGGCAGATCAGTACCGCGACCAACTCCTGGTCGGTCAGGATGCTCAGGCCATCCCGGATGCAGTCGTCATCGAAGGCCTGCGCGGCGACATCATCGCCGAAGGGGCTTGAGATCCACTGCTTTCCTTCGACCTTCTTCTCGAAGCGGCGGAAGTAATCCCCCATCCTCTGGGGATCCGCCGCAATCAGCCTGAGGGTTGTAATCGCCGGCTCTCGGAACCCGTCCGGGATGACGAACACCCCGGTCCGGCTCATCTCGTCCGACGCGGCGACCAGCCCGTCGATCACGAAGTCCCTGGCTACCTCGAACGTCATCGCTGTTGCAGTACCAGTCGCGCGAGGCTCGCCTGGTTGCTGTTCGGCGCGAGCGATGTCGCCCTCCGACGGTTGCCCAGGGCTTTCGGCGCGCAACTGCCCCAGTCCCACAGAAGAAGGAGAAGGAACTCCCAAGGCGTTAACTCCAGTCGGATCGCTACTCGGGTTGCCGCTCCCTGCCACGCCGGTTGCGTCCTGTCTTGTGCTTTCCACTCTTGAATCTCTTGCAGCTGTCATTACTTCCTCACAAACCCTTCCAGAGGCTCGGACCCAGCACGAGCCGCTTTGACGCTAGCACATTTATGAGTACTTTTCTTGTTCGAGTGACGTAGCAGCCTACCTCGTATGACTCGTCTCCGTGCTCGCGCCGTCCGTGGCTGACGAATCCGCGGCGAGTACCCCCTCCTCGACCGTCGCGGCAACACGCCCCGTCCCGAGAGCACCCCGACCCCCGAAGTTCACCTCTCGGCGAACCGCTCTGCCAAAATCGGCTGGAAACCGTGTGGCCGGAAAAAAACGGGAGAATCCTGGGACAAATCGGCTTCGAGCGGATTAGTAGACGCCGGGCGATGCCCGGCACTGGGTGAAGACCTCGGGCGAGGCGCGACGTGACGACGCATCGGTAACTCGACGGGTCACGCAAAGCAGGCCCACCTGCCGTGTGACTGAAAGCTTTCCTTCTGCTGAAGAAACGTGACCCACCTTCCATCCCCGCGACAGGCGGGGCTGTGGAGTCGCTGCGCGCGTTCAAGCCCGGAAGTCCCCCCGACGCACCCGCCCGCATCGGGCGAGCGTCACCCTCTGACTGGAGCCAAGTCCCATGACTGACCGCGTGATTTCCGACGCCGAGCAGCACCTGCACGAGAACGGCCGCGCGCCCGAGAGCGCTCCGAAGCGCCGGGGCCGCCCGCCGGGCTCGAAGAACAAGAAGGGCCCGAAGGAACCCGGGGAACTCACCTCATTTCTCCCGGAGGCGGAGCAGCAGTTCATCCCCGAGGCGCCGCCGCCCGCTGCCTACACCGGTGAGCGCTTCACCGTCGAGGCGAGCCCGGCCGCCGTGGCCACGTCGCTCGACCAGAAGGTGGAGGAGCTTCTGTCCCGCCGGGACTTCCTCGCCCTCGGCACGAAGTCGCGCATCTGCGTGTTCGTGCTCCAGGACGTGTCGGGGAGCGAGATGCCGCACGAGCAAGCGTGGGTCGAGGGCTGCCGGAGCATCCCCGAGGAGATCGGAAAGGTGCTCGCGGCGCGAAACCAGATCGACGTCGTCCACGCTCTCGGCGACGAGGGCTTCCGGGTTCTCTCCGTCGGCCCGGGGAAGGACTTCGTCTTCCCGGCGGGTCAAATTCCGTGGGGGAGCGGCACCAACTCGAAACCCTGGCTCGAGGGGATCGAGAGCACGCTTCGCACCTACGTCGCGCACCTCGGGAGGCGCGGCATCCAGGTCCGGGAGAAGGTGGTGCTCATCTGCTCGGACTTCTGCTTCGGCGACGACTACCGCGAGCCGCTCGCGCGCTTCATGGAGTGGGCGAAGAAGGACCCGCTCGTCACCGTCATCCCGGCGGTCTTCGGGGACGCCTCCTTACAGACCGCGGCCCAGTTCGCGGCCGGTGGTGCCGAGGTGGTGGACCTGAAGAAGGTCTCTTTCGCCAACCTGTTCCGGGTGCTGAGCCAGTCGGTTGTTCGCGTGTCCCAGAAGAACCCGGAGGCTGGGCAGCTCGGGCGCGAGGTCACCCGGGCCATTTCGTAGCGCCCAGCCACCGCCCGACGGTCCATCCCGTCCGTCGGGCGGTGTGAGGAGTAACCCATGAGCCAGGGCCGACTGATCGCGACCTCGAAGCAGTCGAATGCCGTGTTCTTCCTCCTCCCGACTGGGGTCGCGGGGGGTCAGTCGGCTCTGTTCTCGGTCGAGAACGATTCGTCCCGCGTCGCCCTTGTGCCGGTCGAGGCGGAGGACCGGGACGAGTACTTCAAGAAGGCCGCGGTCATCATCGAGAAGGGGCTGAAGCACAAGAACTTCGCCTTCCCGCTCGAAGTCCTCTACTGCCCGAAGGAGAAGGGCTTCACGACGCCGGTCGCGATCTTACTCGCGCGGGTTCCGGGGGCGACGCTCGAGGAGCTTCTCTACCCCGGGGAGCGCGAGTCGCACGGCCTGCACTGGGACACACGCGACTTTCGGATCGTAGCGCGGGAGGTCACGAAGCTCTTCGCGTTCTCCGAATACCAGGGGTTCTGCCAGAACGACACGCACCCCGGGCAGTACCTCGTCGAGTGGTCGGCCGACGGCACCCCGACCAGGGTCTGCCGGGTCGACACGTTGGCCGTGAGCTTCTGGCACAAGAACGTCTACCACGGGACCGACAAGGCGCGCTGGGAGTACGTCGCCTGGGAACTCCACCACCTGAAGCGCCGGAGGCTTGGCCTCAAGGGGTTTGAAATCCCGCGCGAGGCCGACCGCTTCGGGCTCGCGTGTCTTCTCTTCGAGCTTCTGACCGGCGGCAAGCACACCGACTACGTGGGGGAAGAGCCCGAGGCGGAGAAGCGCGTCGAGCGAAAGGAGTTCGCGGTCATCTCGATGCCCAAGGGGGCGCGGGTTCCAGACCAGGTGGAGGAGGCGTACTACCGGATTCCCTCCGAGCTCCGAACCCTCTTCGAGCGTGCGTTTCTGGGCGACCCGAAAAATCGGCCGTCGCCGGTCGAGTGGCTCGCAGCGCTTAAGGACACGCCGGAAGAGAAACCCGCCGCGCAGGGTCTGCCCCTGCCGTTTGTCGCGGCGCCCCTTGGCGCGTGGTGGCGGCAGGTGAAGGCCTGGGCAAGCACCCAGAATGTCGGGCTCATCGGAGTCGTGGCGCTTGTCGCTGCTGTTTGCCTCCTGCCGCGTGGCGGGTTCGACCGGCCACAGCCAGAGCCTTTACGTGCGTCGCCACCTTCGGCCGTTGCGGACCCTGGATGGGGTGCCTCGCAGAAGGCAGCGCCACCACCGGAGTTCCCAGAGCTTCCACCACCCAAGCGACGGGCAGTGAACCCGGACGCAGTCAAGCTCCTGAACCAGCGCTGAAGGGGAACCGAATCATGGGCGCGCGCATCGTGACGAAACGGCACAACCACCGGACCGCTGGGGCCGCGTGGGACTACCAGATGCAGGACCACCTGGATCTGGGATTTGCAGAGGCGGTGAAGATCCGCCGCGGCGACGGCACCCTCATCGGCCGGGTGAACAGATTACAGTTCATCCAGTTCGCGCGCGGCATCGGGCTAAACGGCGAGAAGCTGAGACGCCCCCACCCCCGCGCGTCGCAAGGCGAGCTTCTCTCGCTCACCGTGCCCGCGAACATCGCTGGTGCGATGAAGGTGGCGGGGCTTCTCGACGATCAGCGGAAGGCGTTCAAGCTCCTTCGTCCCGCCTACCGCGAGGCGATGAAGGTCGCAAACCAGCACACCTTCGGCCGGACCACCGGCGGCACCCCGGTGAAGGCGGAACTCCGATACGCCACCTTCGCCGGGTACACAAATCGCTCCGGCGAACTCGCACTTCAGTTGAACGTCTGGCTCTTCTCGTCAGTCCAGGCGAAGTCGGGGAAGCGCTACGCGCTGCACCTCACCCCGCTCCTCAACGCCCAGCAGAAGATCCAGAGCGCTTTTCACCTGTCGCTCGCGAACACCCTGGCGAAGAAGGCCGGGATTCTCTGCGGGCCGAAGGGGCACTCGTTCATGGCGTTCGGCGCGAAGACGAAAACGAAGCGCTCGAAGCAGATCAAGGAGAAGCTGAAGAAGAACCGCCAGCACGGGAACGCGGCGCGGCAACGCGCGGCCAAGGAGACCCGCGGGCCGAAGCCCAAAACCAGTTGGGGCGCGGCCGTCAAAGCACTGAAGACCGAGGTCACGGGCCGGCTCCACCGGACGGTCAAAGTGTACCGGCGGGTGGCTGAGACGCGCTACGCCAGGCGCTGCGTGAAGCTCGGGTTCCAGTACTGCAACGAGAACGCCCGCCGCTACTCGTCGGCCGATGCGTACGCCGCGGGCGCCCACCTCGCACTCCCCCGCGTTCGGGCCTCCGTGTTCGACAGGGAGTTTCAGCGCCTCACCCAGACGCCGGAGCGGGTCGGGGCTGCGGCCGTGAAGGCCTACCGGGACGGGAACGTCCTTTACAGCTCGATCAAGGACATGCGGGCGGAGGAGAAGGCGGGCGCGGCCCTCTGGTCCATGACCCACAAGGACCGCGGCAGCCTCTCGCGGAAGACGATCGCCAAGGCGTTCGCGGCGCGCGGCTTCGGCGCCGAAACGTTCGCCGCCGTGCAGGAGCTTGCCGGCGGGCCGCAACTCGTTGTTGCCCCAAGGCTCGACAAGGATGCGCTGCGGCACACGGCGGAACTCTACCGATCGAAGGGGCGCGAAGTGTACGCGGTCGGGGCGCAGGCCGGGAAGGCCCTGGACGTCCACCCGCTCACCGCCCACGGGCTTGCCGAGGCCCTGACCCGCACCTCCTACCTCCAGTCTCTCTGGCGGGGCATGCACACGCCCGGTCCCCTCGCCCACAAGCTCTGGGCCGCGGCGAAGATCCGCATGGACAGCCACACGAAGCTCGGCAAGGGCGCGCTCGTCGTGATGTCGGCCCCTGACGCCTCGGACGCCAAGGCCGTAACGCGGCTCGCCGAGGCGGCGCAGAAGGCCGGGGCGAAGTTCATCCTGACCGGCCCCGGGGCGAAGGAGTACGCGGCGCTCATCGCGCAGCACACCCGGGCGTCGGCCGAGGTGGCGAAGGTTCGGGAGCACCA
The DNA here is from genome assembly GCA_046350095.1 of Gemmataceae bacterium. GTDB lineage: Bacteria > Planctomycetota > Planctomycetia > Gemmatales > Gemmataceae > Urbifossiella. Next base: position 280,039 of record JAXMBA010000002.1, on the reverse strand, counting down.
ACTGGCGCAACAGAAAGGGGGGATGAAGCTGTGACAACCTTCGAGATCCCGAGCCGGTTCGTCCGCGTAGTCGCGGGCCTCCACGGCGCGGCTGCGGTGTACCTGTTCTTTCCGCGGGACCCGAACCTGTCGCCGCTTCTGCCGGCGACGGTCGCGGGGTGTGGCGTCTTCGCGTACGCGCTCTTTTTCACCAGGCGGCTGCCGGTGAAGGAGGTGTTTCTCCGCGGCTACGCGGGGCCGATCACGGCGATTGCGGCGACGTACCTGCTCTGGAACTCGCCCACGAACTGGGAGCAGGCTGGGGCACTCCTTCAGTCGTTCGCGGCCGGCGTCGTCCTGGGCCCCCACCCGTTCGTGTACCTCGCCTGCCTCGCCTACGCGTGTCTTTCGGCGGAGCGGCCGAAGGCGCCGGGGCTCTACCGCTAAGGAGTTTCGCCGTGGAGATCGTGTTCATCGCGCTGGTCGCGCTTGTCATCTGGTGCGGGACCTTCCGCTACCCGCCGCGGTACCGGAATTACCGCGGGCCCGAGTGCGGTGACGCTCAAAAGGTGCAGCGCGACCACCTACGCCTCTTTACCCCACCCGCCAAGGACTCTGACGAGGAGGACCTCTCGTGACGCCGCAGACGCCCCCGACGGTGTGGATGGTCATCGATCTCGCGCTCGAAGCGCTCCGCCACGGGGTGCAGATCGTGGGCTCGCCTGGTTCTGGCAAGAGTTTGATTCTCAAAGCGTTCCGCATGAGCCTCATCCGGCTCATGCAGATGCGCCCGCGGTTTGATCTGCACATCGTGGACTTCGACAGCAAGCGCGACCTGTACGGGATCCAGCGCGCATTCCCGCCGTTCTGTCCGGTGTTCGACGTCAACCCGTTCGTCTGGGCGGACATCTACGATCTGCTCGGCGACATCGACGACCCGCGCGACATCTGGGAGCTCGTTGCCCAGCTCATCGACATCTCGACCAACTCGAGCCAGCCGTTCTTCCCGCAGGCGGCGCGGCTCATCCAGGACGGCGTCACAACGCGGCACTGGGAGTACGCGTGGAGCGTCGCGGACTTTCGAGACCTCGTCCTGTCGTCGACCGACCCCGAGCGGACGCGGATGGTCTTGGGCAGCCACCCGCTCACCAAGGGGCTTCTCGCGATGGTCACCGATAACGAGGTGGGCTTGAGCGTGTTGGCAACACTCATGAACGAGATGGCGCGGTTCCGAACGATCGCGGCGCTCCAGGGAAGTAACACCAAGGGGCGGAAGGTCTCGGTGCGGTCAGTCCTGAAGAACCGCTTCTCGTACTTCTCGCTCCCCTACGACGACAAGTCAGTCGAGACGCTTGCCGCGTTCACCAGACTTATCCTCGTTCGGCTCCAGCAAACGCTACTCGCCGAGAACCTCGCACACCGCTACGCCGTGGTGCTCCTCGACGAACTTGCCCTCATCCCGAAGGGCGTGGACTTGAGCCTCGGGAGCATCAAGGGCAGAGAAGCCGGGTGGTGCCCGGTCTTCGCGTACCAGAGCCCCACGATGGCGCGGGTCGCGTTTTCGAAGGACCGCTTCGACGCGGCAGTCAGCACGCTCAAGACCTTCGTCGTGATGAACCTCCCCGACGAGGCTGATGCGGCATGGGCCGCAAAGCGCCTCGCGAGCCATCAGGGTTTTCTGCGCATCGATTCGAGCAGCATCGCAACGCCCCGGGGCGGCGGCGGGCAGGGCTCGACTGTCACGCACGGCTGGGCCGAGAACTTCACGACGCTCGAGAACGTCACCCCCGGCGAAATCCAAGCGCTCCCGGTCCCGACCCCAGGGAACCCGGTGATCGAGGGGATCATGGCGACCATCCCCTTTAAGCCCTTCAAGTTTCGGATCGACATCCCGACGCTCGTCGCCCAGTTCTTCCCGAAGGGCCCGCCGGTGGCGCCGCCGTCGCCCCGCGACCCGAAAGACATGGTGCTCCGCGTCTGGGATTCTTCGGACCTCAAGCGGCTCCGGCTCAGCCGCTAGACCGACCTCTACAACCATCGCAGCAACAGGCCCCGCGACCCAGGGGCCCCCAACCCCAACTCCGCCTCCTCTCGCACCTGCCGCAGAATCGGCTGGAAACCGTTTGGCCGGAAGAAAACGGGAGAATTCTGGGACAAATCGACCTCAAGCGGATTAGTAGATGCCGGGCGATGCCCGGCCTTGGATGAGGACCTCCGGCGAGACGCGACGTGACGACGCATCGGTAGCATCGGCGGGTTACGCTAAGCAGGCCCCCCTGCCGTGTGACTCGAAACTTCCCTCCTTCTGAAGGAACGTGACCCTCGTTGGCTCCCCGCCCCTGGCGGGGTTGTGGAGTCGCTGCGCGCCTTGAGCCCGTAGGTCCCCCGCCATGCAGTCGGTCGTGTTCGTGAGCCAGGTGTCTTAACCCCATGTGACGGAGGACCGTAATGAGAATGCAAGTGACTCGGTTGGGCGGCGTGTCGGCCCTCTTTCGGGCCGGCCTCCTCGCCCTGTCGGCCGCGGCGCTCACCGGCTGCGACAAGACGCAGACCGCGGCGCCCGCGCAAGCGGTGGGTGAGGCGCGCCCGGTGCAGACCACCCCGACGTCGCTCCCGGTCGACGCCGCGCCCGAGCTCCCGCCGAAGGGCGGGTCCGCCCGGCCGAAGCTCCCTTCCACCTCCGAGCTCGCGGCCCAGGGCGAGGCGCTCCGCTCGGAGCTCGAGACGCTCGACGCCTCGGTTCAGGATGGCCTTCTTCGGCTCGCCGAGGCGATGAAGGGCTTCGAGGGCGACCGACGGAAGTGGACCGCGCTGGACCGCTCGGTCGAAGCGGCCCGGGCCGTGAACAAGGCGATGGGGGCACGGAACAAGGCCATCATCCGGGTCTACGACGCGGAGGTGGCGGGGTCCCTTACTCGCTTCGACCGGCGGCTCAAGGAAGCGCCCGCCCTCTACCGCGCGATGGCCGAGGAGCGGCGGCGGTACCAGGTCGAGGCGACCCTCCACCTTGAGCGCCGGAGCTACCTCGCCATGGCGGAACTGTGCGAGGCGGCGGCCGTGCTCTGCGAGCGCCGGCACGAAGAGATCTTCGGCGTCCCGCCTGTCGACACTGGCATGGGCCCCCGGCGGCGGCGGGCGAACGCCACCTCGCTCGCCGAGACCATCGACAACATGCGGCGGTATGGCGTCGTGCATCAACGTTGGGAAGAAACTTTTGCGAGCTTCCCCACCACCCTCGACGACAGGCGGCTGTCGGCCCTCTTCGACCACATCGCGGCCTACGCGGAGGACTTCGACGCCTTCACGAAGGGGGTCGAGAGTTTGAAGGACGCGATGGAGCGGAAGGCGGATGCCCCGCCCGAGCGGCCCGCAGCGGTTGCCCCGGAAGCTCCGGCACCCGAGGCGGCACCGCCGGCAGAAGCTCCTCCCGTACAAGAGGCTGCCCCAGCGGCTCCTCCTGTCGCAGAGCCGCAGGCGGTCCTCGTGCAGCAGCCCCAGGTGCAGCAGCCGACCTACGTGCTTGTCACCTACCGGATGTCCAACGGCCGCGTCGGCACCTACTGGGTCCAGCGCTAACCACCCACTGCAACCGCGGGGCAAGGAGGCCCCGCATCGTTTCGGGGGAACCGTCATGGGAGTTCAGGCGATCAGCAACGACGTCGCCTTTGCGACAAGCCAGAAGGTGGTGCGTGTCTTTGCACCGCTCCTTCGCGAGGAGGAGCAAGTCGAGGCGATGAACGAGGTCTACCCGCTCGTTGCCGAAGCTCTGCGCGAGTTCGCCGATCGGCTGAAGAGCGAGCGGACCCGCCTCGGAAAGCCGTGCCTCGCGGACGCGACCAGTGCCGAGCAGGATCCCGAACCGCGCGTGGAGTAAGCGATCGTGTCCCTGCTTCCAGCCGCCGCTGGCCATGTGGTGACTGACCTCGCGGTGCTTCTCCACCGCGGGTGTCGGTTCTGCTGCATCTACGCCGACCCTCCGTGGCGCTACGACCGCACGCCCCGCGGGGCCGCGGCCCGCCACTATCCGACCCTTTCGACCGACGAGATTGCGGCGCTCCCGGTCGCGGACCTCGCGGCCGACGCCTGCCACCTGCACTTGTGGACGACGCATTCCATGCTTTTCGCGGCAAAGCAGGTCATGGACTCCTGGGGGTTCGCGTACAAGGCGGCGTTCGTCTGGGTGAAGCCGCAGATCGGGACCGGCCATTACTGGCGAAGCGCCGCGGAGTTCCTGCTCCTCGGCGTGAAGGGCGAGCTCACCTTCCTCGACCGAACCATCCCGAGCTGGCTCTGTGCCGACCGGCACGACCACTCGGGGAAGCCCGAGGCCGTCCGCCGGCTCGTCGAGCGAGTCAGCCCGGGGCCGTACCTGGAGTTATTCGGGAGGCGGGCGGCGCACGGCTGGGTGGTGTTCGGGAACGAGGTCACCCGCGGGCTCTTCGACGGGGACGTAATCGAAGTCGGCACCACGCAACACGTCAAGACGCTCTAAAGGGGGGTGCCATGTGGCAGAGAATGAGGCGAGTGGTGCTCAAGGCCGCGTTCGCCGAGCGCGCCGACCTCGACCACGCGTGGACCGCGGCCTGGACCGCCGGCGAGCGGACCGCGGCGAAGCTCGCCCCGGAGACCGAGGGGGAGATGCGGCTCGAAGTGGAGTTGGACGCGGCCAGGGAGGCGTACGACGCCATCCGACGCTACCAGCTCCTCCGCGCCGGCCCCCCGGCCCCGCCCCAACCCGTCCGCGACCGCAAGACGCCGCGACGGCCGATCCGCGTCCTCGCAAGGACAACCCTTGCGCGACTTATCAACCGCTTCCGCATGGCGGCCCGGGTGCTCGTTCTCGGACACCGCCCGGCCACCGTCCGGTTCGACGCGCTCGACCGAAGGATCGCCGAAAACTGCGCGTTCGGGGCGGCAGACATCATCGCCGCCCGGTACGCGCCCACGGAGCTGACCATGGAGGAGAACGATGACGTCTGCCGGAAGGTCGCGTGGCTCGTGTACGACGCGATCGAGGGCTACGTGACCTACAGCGTGGAGTTCGAGCGAGACTGCAAGAAGGCGCTCGCCTCCGCGGAGGCCCGACGTGAACTCGAGGGCACCAAAGACCCAGACATCCCCTTCTGACCCTAGCCGAGCGACGACATTTTCACGGCCCGAAGTTACAAGAGAGTTTAACTCACTGACACGCACCTGGAGAACCCATGAGCGACGTCTCGAAAATCGAGTGGACCGACTGCACGTGGAACTTCCTCCTCGGCTGCGCGAAGATCTCGCCCGGCTGTGCCGGGTGCTACGCGTGCAAGGAAGTGCTGCGGATGGCGGGGAACCCGAACGAGAAGGTCGCGTCCGCGAACTGCGGGCTCGCCTACCGGCAGGACAACGGGGTACTGAACTGGACCGGCGAAGTCCGGCTGCTGCCCGAGCGGCTCGGCCTCCCGTTCAAGTGGACCCGCCCGAAGCGCGTGTTCGTGAACTCCCTCTCCGACCTCTTCCACAAGGACGTCCCGCTCGCCTTCATCCAGCGGGCGTTCGCCGTCATGCGGGCGACCCCGTGGCACACCTACCAGGTGCTGACAAAGCGTGCCGAGCGGCTCGAGGAACTCTCGGCCGACATCGACTGGCCCGAGAATGTGTGGATGGGGGTGTCGGTCGAGAGCCAGCCGTACGCGGACCGGGTCGACCACCTCCGGCGGACCGCGGCCAAACTGAAGTTCCTTTCCGTCGAGCCGCTCCTCGGGCCCGTGACGCTCGACCTCTCGGGGATCGACTGGGTCATCACCGGTGGCGAGTCCGGCCCGCGAGCCCGCCCGTTCGACCCGGAGTGGGCGCTCGCGGTGCGAGACCAGTGCCTGGCCGCGGGGGCGAAGTTCTTCCACAAGCAGAACGGCGGCCGGAACAAGATGCTGACCGGCCGACTCCTCGACGGCCGCCCGTACGACGAGATGCCAGCCATCTCCACTGTGCCGGTGGCTGCAGCCCGCGCGCGGCGGGTGATGGCCGATGAGTTGGTGCCGGAGGCTTCCCGACGCAGCCTCATGATGGCCGACTGGCCTACCGTTTCGGACATTCTTGACCTGCTTTGAACGATTCCGGGCACGGAGGCCCTTCATTCGAGGACCTACTGCCATGACCTCCCGCCCTCTGACCGTGAAGGAGGCGGCCGCGGAACTCAGGTGCTCGGCCGCCACCGTCTATTCGCTCTGTTCGGCGAAAAAGCTGCGCCACGTTCGCGTCGGCGTCGGGCGGGGTAAGCTGCTCGTCCCCCCCGACGCCATCACCGAGTACCTCGCCAAGGGCACTGTGAAAAGCACGGAGGCCCACCCGGCAGCCCTCCTCGGCGCCGCTCGACGGTGACCGACCCGGGCCGACCGCCCCTCTTCTCATCCTGGAAGATTCACGTGGCATACACCCTGTGCGGCATCCGGGCGGCCGGGCACCACCTGCTGGACGTCCTCGCCGCGGAAAAGGCGGTGAACTACAGCCGCTTCTACAACCTCGACCGCGGCTGCGACGTTGCGCTCGCCGCCGCCCTCTGGGGGCACGTCGAGAGGACTGGCAACGAGAGCGGTTACGAGGGGCCCGGCGACTACTCGCTCGTCGAGTACTGCCACATCCTCGTCGAGGAAGGCGCCTGGCAGCTTGAGGACCTGGGGGTAGTCTCGATCGTCTTCCAACAGACGCCGCTCGCCGACGGCGAGCCCGACTTCCGGATCACCCTCACCGAGCGCGGCGAGGAGTTCCTGAGCGAGGGCCGCCCGCTCGGCTTTCACAGGTACGGCAGCCGGACCCGCGCGACCGAAGCATCCGAGTGGCTTGTCGCCTTTCTCGACGGGGGTGGCCCGGGCCAGACGCTGACCCTCCGGGAAGTGATGAAGTTCGGCGCGTCGGACGGCGACGTCTCGGTCACCGACGAGGACGGGAACCGCTACGGTCCGGAGACCCGGTCGTACGCGTGGGCGTTCGAGGTCTCGATGTGGCACCACACCCGGTGCGGGAACATCGAGCCGGTTTTCGAGACCCCGGACCAGCGGCGGGCGTGGGAGGCCTTCTTCGCCGAGAACCAGTACCTGTTCCCGCGGCCTGAATTGGCCGAGCCGCACCCGCTCTGGGACGTACCCTTCCGGCTGACGGCGAAGGACACGGAAGCGGTACAGCACGTGGGGTGGATCGGCGGGGAATGACCCCCTACCCCGCAGCCTTGTTCAGCGCCGCCCGCAAATAGTCGCCGGACTGGGCGAGGTGCTGGTAAGTTTTAGCAACCATCGAAGGATCCCGGTGGCCCATGAGGATGGCGCACGTGAGGGCGTCGGTGCCGGCCTTGAGCATCCGGTCGAGCCACGAGTGGCGGAAGTGGTAGAGGCAGAACTTCGGGGCGAGCTTCGCGGCCATCGCCTGCCGGCACTTGAGCCGCGCCTCCTCGCGGAGTTCCTGCGGGGATTTCTCCCGGCCGTCGGTGCGGCGGGCCTTGAGCGTCCGGAGCTTCGCGGCGAGGTCCGCCTCGCCCGGCTCGAACCCCTCGGCTTTCATCCGGGCGAACCCGAGCCGGTGCCGGAGGCGGACCCACTCGCAGTTGACCGAGCTGTTGGTCCAGGCACGGCCGCTCGCGTTCCGGAAGAGTGGGCCGGTCGGGTGCTCGGCCACGAGTTGCCCGACGACCGCGTCGGCCCGGTCGGTGAGGTAGACGACCCGCGGCCACTTGTCGACCTTCGCCTCCTCGGGCGGGAAGACGATCCGCTTGCCGGCCGGGTCGTAGTGCCGGGCCTCGGCCTTCAGGAACTCCTGCGGCCGGGCCCCGACTTCCCAGGCGACGGTCACGAGGTCTTTGAAGTGCTGCCCCGGGATGTTCGGGAGGATGACCTCCCGGTACTGCTCCGGGGCGATGACGACGGTGCGGCGGGTGGCCCCGGGCTTCTGGTAGTCGCAGACGAGCGAGTGCCGAGTCCGCCCGCTCTTCTCGCCCCACCGCATGAGCCGCTGGACGGCCTGCCACACGGTCCGGACCGTCCCCTTCTTCCAGGCCGGATGGAGGGCGACCCAGCGTTCGACGTGAAGGGGCTTGAGTTCCTCGGCGGGAAAGTCGTCCCCGAGGTGCGCGACGAGCGGGTCGAGCTTCTCGCGGTAGAACCCGCGAGTCTTCTCGGACCGGTCCTTGAAGGCGGACTGCAGGAACTCGGCGTACAGGCGGCCCAGGCTGTAGGCGGCGGGAAGGCCGGGGGTGACGAACCGCGCCGCCTTCTTCCGGGCGGCCATCAGCTCGTGGTAGCGCTCGAACGCCGGCCCCTCCTCCTCGTGGAGGCGGACCTGCTTGCCGTCGAGCTGGACGTACCACGCGGCGTGGGACTTCTTGAAAAACGGCTTACGGAACTTGGCCATGGGAGGAACCTCAACGGGGACCACGGTTGATCCACCGCTCGCGGGCCGATGAGGTTCGTGAGTTGCGGCCCCTCCGGATGTTGCAGCGTCCGGAGGGGTTTTTCGCTTTCGCGGACAGGAATCGCGGACAGAGCCGTCAGCGTCGTCGTAAGTCGAGTACACCCAGAAGGATTCGAACCTTCAACCTTCGGTTCCGTAGACCGATGCTCTATCCAGTTGAGCTATGGGTGCGGCCGTGTCTAGCATCGGAATTCTAGCGGCCGGCCGGACACTTTCAACCGCCTTCCGCGAATAACCCGTCGGGGAGTCGAACCCCGTCCTCCGGTGTGAAAAACCGGCGTCCTCGGCCCGGTAGACGAACGGGTCGTACAGTGCCACAGACACCGCCTGCCGTACCCGGTTCGCGCCCGTGACGCCGCACCCCCTCGAACCCCGCATGCGCCACGCCCTCGCCCTCGCGGAGCGGGGGCGCGGCGCCGTCGAGCCGAACCCGATGGTCGGCGCCGTCGTTCTCGACGCCGGGGGCGTGGTCGTCGGGGAAGGGTGGCACCAGCGCTTTGGCGGCCCGCACGCCGAGGTGCATGCCCTTGCCGAAGCCGGGGAACGTGCCCGCGGCGGCACACTCGTGGTCACACTGGAGCCGTGCTGCCACCACGGCAAGACGCCCCCGTGCACCGACGCCGTCCTCGCGTCCGGCGTCGCGCGGGTCGTCGCGGCGATGGCCGACCCGTTCCCGAAGGTCGCCGGCGGCGGCGTGACCCAACTACGGGCGGCGGGCGTGGCGGTCGAGGTCGGCGTGGGCGAGGCCGAGGCGCGGCGGCTCAACGCGGCGTACCTCAAACTCCTCGCCACCGGCCGGCCGTGGGTCCACCTCAAGTGGGCGATGTCGCTTGACGGCAAGACCGCCACGCGCGCCGGCGACTCGCAGTGGATCAGTGGCCCCGAGTCGCGGCGGCGCGTCCACGGGCTGCGTGGGTGGGTTGACGCGGTCGTCGTCGGCCGCGGCACGGTCGAGGCCGACGACCCGCTCCTGACGGCGCGCCCGCCGGGGCCGCGGACCGCGACCCGGGTGGTACTCACGGCGTCGGGCCGGCTGCCGGAGCGGTGTCAGTTGCGCCGGACGGCGCGTGAGGCCCCCGTGCTGGTCTTCACCGCGGCTGGGAACGAGGGGTGGCTCGCCGGGTGGGCGGCGGACGGGGCCGAGGTTGTGGCGCTGCCGTCGGGTGACAACGGGCTGTCAGTGGACGCGGTGCTGGCCGAGCTCGGGCGCCGGCGGATGACGCACGTCCTGGTCGAGGGCGGGGCCGCGGTCCACGGGGCGTTCCTGGACGCCGGCGCCGCGGACGAGTTGCACGTGTTCGTGGCGCCGTTGCTCGTCGGCGGCGTGGCGGCACCCGGGGCGACGGGCGGGCGCGGGGCGGAGACGCTGGCGGCGGCCCAACGGCTGGGCGAGTTGACGGCGGAGGCGAGCGGGGCGGACGTGTACCTGCACGCGGTCCGGTCCGCCGCCGGCGTCAGTTCGTGATCCCCTTCGTGATCTCCATGAACACGTTCTCCAGGTTCACTTCCTTCTCCTTGAACGCCTTCAGCCGGAAGCCGTCGCGGATCAGCCGCTCGGGGAGGAAGCTGCCGTCCTCGTGGCCGTCCTTCAGCCGCACGTCCAGCATCCCCGTCTTCGCGTCCGCCTTCACCAGCAGCACCTCGGGGTAGGTCTGGAGCTTCACCTCGGCCTCGGCGTTGTGGTCGCCCACGCTCACGGTGAACGTCGCGTTGCCGCGCACCTGCCGGATGGCGTCGTCCACCGAGCCGTTGAAGATCAGCTTGCCGCGCTCGATGATGCCGATCTTGTTGCAGATGTCGGCCAGCTCCGGGAGGATGTGCGACGACACCATGATCGTCTTCGCCTCCTGCCGGAGCCGCTTGATGAGCTCCCGCATCTCGATCCGCGCCCGCGGGTCGAGGCCGCTCGCCGGCTCGTCCAGCAGCAGCACCTGCGGGTCGTGCAGCAGCACCCGGGCCAGGCCGAGGCGCTGCGTCATGCCGCGGCTCAGGCTCGTGACGAGGGCGTCGCGTTTGTAGCCGAGGTCCACGTAGTCGAGCACCTGGTCCACCTTCTTGCGACGGGCCGGGCCTTGGATGCGGTACGCGGCGGCGAAGAACTCCAGGTACTCGGTGACCTTCATGTCGTCGTACACGCCGAAGAAGTCGGGCATGTAGCCGATGGCCCGGCGGATCTCCTTCGACCCGGTGTAGATGCTGTACCCGCACACGCTGGCCTCGCCCCAACTCGGGTTGAGGAGCGTGGCGAGGATGCGCATGGTGGTCGTCTTGCCGGCGCCGTTCGGGCCGATGAAGCCGTACACGTCGCCCTGCCCGAGCTTGATGGTGAGGCGCTCGAGGGCGTACAGGTCGCCGTACTTCTTCGTCAGGTCGCTAGTCTCGATCATGGGAACCTCTGGCCCCCGGCGATCCGGGTTGTTTCACTTCACCGGCAGGTACAGCCGCACGTACGTTTCCGTCCGCCCGATCCCCGGCACCGCGGGCCGCGCGGCGCCGGGCTTCAGCCACAGCCGGGCTGCCGACCACGGCCCGCCGGTCAGGTCGGCGCTCGGCCCCGCCAGTGCCGGCGCCCGCGCGACCACGATCACCTCGTGGCGGTTCTCCGGGCTCAGCCGCCACGACTGGTCGAGCCGCCGCAGCGACGCGTTCCGCGGGATCACGCCCTCGTCGTTCCGCAGCGCCGCCTCGTGGAACAGCACGCCCCACAGCGGCAGGGCGTGGCCCGGCGCCCCGGGCGGCGGCGCCTTCGCGCCGCGGTCTGCGCCGGGCACCCGCGCCAGCAACTCCTGCAGCGTCGCCCGCTCCTGCAGGAACTGCGTCGCCGGCTGGCCGCGGTCCAGCACGAGCCGCACTTCCTGGTCCGGCACGAGCGTGCCGAGCGGGAACGCCTGCCCGGCGTAGAACGCCACCGCGTCCGTCAGCTCCGGCAGCGGCATCCGCGTCACGAACGTCCCTACCGCCTTCGACGGGTCGCCCGGCGGGTGTTCGAGCCGCGACTCGGCCACGGGCGCCGCCGCGTCCAGCGGCGCCGACCAGTTCCCGGCGAACGCCCGCGACGACCACACCGGGATCGGCACGCCCGCCAGCGACTTCGCGATTTCGCCCGGCCCGGTGCGCACCTCGTAGCGGCGGCGCAGCAGGCTCGCCCGGCCGCCGCGCGGGCTGCCGGTCCAGCTTAGAACGGGGTCGCCGTCCGCGCCGGGTGCCGCCCACTTCTCCGCCGGCGACACCGCGACCGAGTAGCTGTCGATCCGCGGGCTGAACACGCCGTACCAGCCGGTGCCGTACACCCGCCCCGACTCCGGCACCACGTCGATCACTTCGACGGCGTTCACCCGCAGCTCGCGGCCCTTGATGGCGTCGGCGGTCAGGTACGCCAGCACGCACACCGTCAGCACGATGACGGGGAAGGTGACCCACGTCAGTTCGGCCCGGCCGATGACCCGGCGGAGCAGGTAGAACTCGACCGGCCCCACCAGCAGCAGGTAGAAGACGATGAGCACCGCCACCCAGCCGAACGACACCACCGGCACGCCGTCGAACGTGTCCACGTGCGTCCGCAGCGCGACGCCGAGCTCGTCCTCGTCGTCGGTCGGGCCGGTGCTCGGCGGCCGCGGCTTGCCTTCGGAGCCGACCGACGCCCGGGCGGCGCCGGCCTCGCGGAGAATCCAGTCCCAGAACTCGGCCTTGGAGGCGAACTCGGTGAACGGAGAGCGGTCCAGGTCGAAGCCGATCACCGTCACGCGGCCGAGGCCGTAGCCGCCCTGCGCGGCGATCAGGTCCTTCTCATCGGCCTGCCGCGATGGCGGCGGGATGAGGACGCGGCCGGGGCGGCTCAGTTCCAGATTCGCTACCGGGAAGCCGGCGCCGCGGGCGTTCAGGTTGCCGGCCATCGTGCTCGTCTGGCTCGACTCTCGCGCCGACCAGTACAGCGCCAGCCGGTTCGAGTTCCGCGTCGGCTCCGCGGCCTTCGCCACCGCCGGGAGAAGCTCGCGGAGGCCGGCCAGCAGCCGGGCCTTCTCCCCGGCACTCACGACCAGCCGGCCGCCACGGCGGACCCACTCCAGCAGCGCCGCCCGCTTCCGCTCGCCGGCCGGCGACAGCAACTGCTCGAAGAAATCGCCGGACGCGGTCGTCAGCACCACGAGGTCGGCGGCGTCGTAGCCGACCCAGTGGTCGGGGAGCAGCGCCAGCTCGGTGATCGCGGCCACGTCCACCCGCCCGCCGCGGAGCGGGCCGGTTTGCGGCGCCTCGTCGTCGGCGGTGGGCCGCGGCAGGTCGAAGCCGGGGAGGCGGCTGCCCAGGCCGAGCACCACGTACGTCAGCGGGTCGCGCGGCCGCAGGCCGGTGACGCGGAACGGCGCCGACACCGCCGCGCCGTTCCGCCGCACGAACACGACCGTGTCGGCGGCGCCGGCGGCGGGACGGACGTAGGTGAGGTGCCGCCGCGCCGCCGGGTCGATCGGTACCGCCAGCGCCGCCGTCACGCCGTCGGCGTCCGGCGACTCGACCACGAGTTCGTCGCCCGGCTCCGCGCCGGTCAGCTCCACGTAAACCGGTGCCCAGGTGGCGAACTTGACGACGGGCGGGGCGTCGTCCGCGGCGGGGGGGAGGCCGACGCGCACGGCGGTGACGGTCGGCGTGTCGGCGCGTGCCGGGCCGGCGAGGGCGGCGAGGGCGGCGGCGGCGAGGAGCAAGCGGGGGGCCGCCGGCATGTCGGAGGGCTCGGGGGTGAGTTGGCTACGGCTTCTCGGCGGTGCCGCAGGCGCAGGGGGTGCGGCCGCAGCCGGGGCAGCCGCCGCCGTACTTCTTGGCCATCGCCTCTTCAAGGTCTACGCCGGCGATGTTGGCGAGGGTCGCCAGCCAGGCGAGAACGTCGGCGAATTCCAGCACCCGCTCGGCGTGCGACCCGCCGCGGAGGGCCGCCGCCAGCTCGCCGACCTCCTCCATGAACCACATGAAGGTGCCGTCGGTGCCGCGGGCGCCGTCCTTGGAGCCGTACAGGTCGCGGATGCGCTGCTGCAACTGGTTCAGGGTCATACGGTTCGGCCGGGGGCGCGGGGCACGGCGATTCTACGCCCGCCCGCCGCCGCCGACCAACCGGCCGCGACGTTCGGGGCACGGTCATTGTGTGTCACCGACCCCCCCGGGGGGTCGAGGCACGAATTGAGTCCATGCCACAAAAGAGTGTGAGAGCGATTTCGGAGGGGGGACACGGGCGGGCTTACGGCGGGGGTGGACCGCGGCGATCCGGAGTCGTGACCCCCGCCCGGTAGGTGTCCCGGGCTGGGGGCAGGGTTGTCACCGGCAGCGAACCAGGAACACGAACTGGAGCCCGTCGTGGCGGCGGATTCCGCGCTCTTGCGGACGTGCCACACCTCCCACTTGCGGACCCAGCGGTAGCCCGGCGGCGCCGGCTTGTTGGTGTTGCTCACGAGGCACTCTCCGGAGTCAGGAAGTTGACTTCCGAAGCGCCGCTGCCTTCTTGGCGCTGGCGGCCCGCGTCGTTTTTCCCACCCCCTTGCACCCAACGGCGGATCGGTCATGCTGGGGCGGACACCACCGAAGAGGTAGGCCGATGCCAGCGAAGCCGAAGCCAACACCAAGACATGACAACATCCATTTCGGTTTCACCGACTGCGACCTTCGCGGATCGGTCGTCCTCCGTGACAGCGAGATGGTGCTGGACATTGTCGGCGGCGAAACCCCCTACCTGATCGTCGGGAGCAAGAAGGGCCACTACTACGAAGGCACGAACAGCGCGAGGGACGGCAACCCCGTTTATGCGAAGTGGGTGGAGATTGACGGGGAGTACGTCGGCATCTGGCGCGAGGCGGGGAACTACCTCTTCTCGTTCCGGCTTTGACCTATCGCTGCACCCCGGGGCCCATCGCTGCAAGTGGGACCATCGTTGCAAAGCCCAGCGACCCGGTAGGGGTGCGGCGGGAGAATCGCTTCACCCCGGCCGCGGCAGCGCCACGCGGAACGTGGTCCCTTTCCCCGGCCGGCTCGCCGCGCGCACCGTGCCGCGCATCGCCTGCACCAGGTGCTTCACGATCGCCAGCCCCAGCCCGGTGCCGCCGGCGTCGCGGCTGCGGGCCTTGTCCGCCCGGTAGAACCGCTCGAACACCCGCGGCAGGTCGGCCGGGCCGATGCCGATCCCCGTGTCCTCCACCTCGAACCACGCCTGCCCGCCCGCCGCCGACCACCGCACCGTGATCCGCCCGCCGTCCGGCGTGTACTTGATGGCGTTGTCCACTAGGTTGTCCAGCACCTGCCGCAGCGCCCCGGCGTCGGCCAGCGCCTCCACCCCGGCCGGGCCGTCGGCCGGCGGCTTCTCCACCAGCGTCAGCGACTTCTCCTCCGCCCGCGCCGACAGCCGCTCCAGGCACTCGGCGATGGCCCGGTCGAGCCGCACCGGCACCGCCGCCAGCACCTGCCCCGCCGACTCGATCCGCGCCAGGCTCAGCAGGTCGGTGATGAGCGCCATCAGGCGGGCCGCCTCGTCGGCGACCCGGGCCAGGAACACGTCGCGCGTCTCGGCGTCGTCGGCGGCGCCGTCCTGCAGCGCCTCGACGGTCGAGGCGATGACGGCCAGCGGGGTCTTGAGTTCGTGCGACACGTTGGCCACGAACTCCTGCCGGAGGCGCTCGAGGCGGCGCAGCTCGGTGGTGTCGTGGACGACGACGACGGCCCCGGCCGCGGCCGGCGCGGGGAGGCGCGACACATACACGGTGAGGCTCCGGCCGACCGGCCCCTTCCAGTCGAGCTCGGCCCGGTGCTCGTCGGCCGCGGCCCGGCCCTTGTCCACGATCTCCTGGAACCCGCGCTGCCGCACCACCTCCCACAGCCGGCGGCCGACGGCGGCGGCGGGGTCGAACTCGAGCAGCACCCCGGCCCGCTCGTTGGCGAAGACGACGCGCTGGTCGGGGTCGATGGCCACGACGCCCTCGACCATGCCGGACAGGATGGCGCGGAGCTGCTCGCGGTCGTGGGCGAGCTGGTCGAAGGTGTCGGCGAGGCGGCCGCTCATGGCGTTGAGGGCGGCGACGACACCGGCGTGCTCGCGGCCGCCGGACACGCGCATGACGTGGCCGAGGTCGCCGTCGGCCAGGCGGCGGGCGCCGGCGGTGAGCTCGCCGAGCGGCCGGGCGAACCGCCGGGCCATGACCCACGCCGGCACCGCGGCGAGGAGCACGACGAACGCGCCGGCGACGGCCACGTCGTCGGCCATCTCGAAGAAGAGGGTGTCGTGGCGCCGGAAGACGAGGACGCCGACCAACCCGACGGCGGTGAGGACGAGCAGCAGGTAGGTGGCGAACAGGCGCCAGAACATCGCTCGCCCGGGGCCGGTGGTGCGGGCATTGTAGGGCGGGCCGATCCGGGTTGACCCGCGGGGCCGGATGCGGGACGATTGCCCGACGCGCACCACGGAGGGGGCATGGGGCACGTCCGGGTTACGACCGAGTACGGCACCGCCACCGTCTGGCTGGACTTCCCCGGCGAGCCGGTCAACGCCCTCGACCGCGCCCGCCTCGCCGACCTCGACGCCGCCCTCGCCGCCCTCGCCGCCGACACACGCACCGACATCGTGGTGCTCCGCTCGGCCCGCGCCGCCGGATTCTGCGCCGGGCTCGGCGCGAACCTCGGCCTGACGCACCCGACCGACCGCGCCGCGTTCGCAGCCTTCGGCCAGAGCGTCGCCGGGCGGCTCGCGGACCTGCCGCAAACGACCGTGGCCTTTCTCGACGGCCCCGTCCTCGGCGCCGGCCTCGAACTGGCGCTGGCGTGCGACCACCGCCTCGTGCTGTCGCGCGTCACCACGCACCTCGGGTTCGCCGGCCCGACGTGCCTCGGCGGCGCGGCCCGGCTGCGGCGGCTCGTCGGGCGACGCGCCGCGGCGGAGTTGCTGACGACGGGCCGCACGCTGTCCGGCCGCGAGGCGGTGCGGCTGGGGCTGGTCGATCACGCCTTCTGCGAGCGGCGCGGGAAGATCGAGCTGCGGACGTTCCTGGACACGCTCGAACGCCGCGGCTGGCGGCCGCGGCGGCGGGTGGAACTGGCGGGGCTGGCGGACGAGCGGCGGGCGTTCGCCGCGGCGGAACCGGCGGCCGTGGTGCCGGCGGCGCCGCGGCCGACGCTCAACCCGCTGCCGCCGCTGCCGGCGGTGATCGGGCTCCTGAGCCGCGATGCCGAGGCGGCGCGGTTCGCGGCGGAGGCGGCGCTGCGCGGCGGCCGGGTGGTGGCGCCCGACCGGGATGCCGTCGATGCGGGGATCGCGGCGGCGCTGGCCCGCGGGTTCGTGACGCCGCTGGAGGCCGAACAGGCCCGCGGTCGGGTGACGGCCGACGGCTTCGGCCGGGCGGCGTTGGTATTCACCGACGGGGAAGTGCCCGCGGTCGGGCGGCGGTGCGTGGTCGCCGTCGTGAGCCGGCACGCCCACCCGTCGCACCGGGTGGGTTGCGCCCGCGACCGTCGCACCGTGGGCGTGTGCCTCGCGCCCCCGACGCTCGTCCCGCACGCCGGCGCCGACCCCGACGCCGTCGCCGCGCTGGCCGCGTGGCTGACCGCGTTCGGGCGCGCTCCGGGCGTCCTCTCCGCGCCCCGGCCGGTCGCCGCCCGCACCCGCCGGCCGACTACCATACCGGCATGACCGACCCGAAGCTGCCCCCCCGCGCCGAGCGCGCCGCGGCCGTGCTCGCGCTCCTCGACGACCTTTACCCCGCACCCGAAACGGCGCTCGACCACCAGAACGCGCTGCAGCTCCTCGTCGCCACCATCCTGTCGGCGCAGTGTACCGACAAGCGCGTGAACCTCGTGACGCCCGCACTGTTCGCCCGCTACCACTCCGCCACCGACTACGCCGACGCCGACCCGGCCGAGTTGGAAGAGTACGTCAAGACGACCGGCTTCTTCCGGAGCAAGGCGAAGAACATCCGCGCGTGCTGCCGGCTGATCGTGGACCGCCACGGCGGCGAGGTGCCGGGCACGCTGGAAGAGTTGGTGGAGCTGCCAGGCGTGGGCCGAAAGACGGCGAATGTGGTACTCGGCAACGCCTTCGACACGCCGGGTATCACGGTGGACACGCACGTCGGCCGGCTGTCGCGCCGGCTCGGGTGGACGCGGCACATCGACCCGGTGAAGGTGGAGCGGGTGCTGATGACGCTGTGGCCGCGCGAGCGGTGGACGCTGGCGAGCCACCAGCTGATCCTGCACGGCCGGGCGGTGTGCCACGCGCTGAAGCCGCGGTGCGGGGAGTGTGCGCTGAACGCGCTATGCCCGAAGGTCGGGGTACGGGAACCGCTCTAAAGTCACTTCGCCGGCTTGGCCCGCTCCTTGTTCTCGGCCGCGAACGCGGCCACCAGTTCCGGCGTCGCCAGTTCGTCCGGCAGCATCACGCTCCCGGTCCGCGCCGGCACCGGTACGTCCACCGGCTGACCCTTGTGGTAGTCCTTCATCCGCCGCACCTTGTCCTGGATGCGCATCAGGCCTTCGAGCAGCGCCTCCGGCCGCGGCGGGCAGCCTGGCACGTACACGTCCACCGGCACGACCAGGTCCACGCCCTTGGCGACGTTGTAGCCGTACTTGTAGTACGGCCCGCCGCCGCACGTGCAGGCGCCCATGGCGATGACGAACTTCGGGTCGGGCATCTGGTTGTAGAGCCGCCGCACGCGGTCGGCCATCTTCAGGTTGACGGTGCCGGCGACGATCATGAGGTCGGCCTGGCGCGGGGTGGCGCGGAAGGCGCCGGCGCCGAACCGGTCGATGTCGTAGCGGGGGGCGCCGGTGGCCATCATCTCGATGGCGCAGCAGGCGAGGCCGAACGTCATCGGCCACAGCGACGACTCGCGCGCCCAGTTCACCGCCTGCTCCAGGCTGGTGACCACGAACCCGTCCTCGAACCGGTTCTCGAAGAGGCCCATCGCGACTCCGGGGGTCGATCGGTTTTCAGCCCCGGCAGGGGCGTCGGCGAGTAGCCCCGGGTGGATCCCGGGGCGGCGTCGGCGGTGTCCGCTCTCCGTCGATTCCTGGTGGGCGCCGTAGGCCGCCCCGGGTTCCACCCGGGGCTACTCGCCGACGCCCTCCGGGCTATAGCACCGAGCCGGTGGGTGCCGGGGCCGTGATCTCGCTTGTCTGCCCCGCCGTGCTGCGGACCCACTCCAGGTCGCCGCGGCGCCACAGGTACGCGAACCCCACCAACAGCACGCCGAAGAACACCAGGATGTCCGCGAACGCCAGCCGGGCCACGTCGTGCATCACCGCCGGGTCCGGGGCTGCGGTGGCGCCCGGGGCCAGCTGCGCGACCGCGGCGGCGCGCTGGTCGGCGGCGAGCGTCGGGTCGGCGGCGCGGTTCGCCGTGCCGAACACGACCGCCCACGGGAAGAAGAACGCCAGTTCCACGTCGAAGATGACGAACAGCAGCGCCACCACGTAGAACCGCAGGTCGAACTGCACCCACGCCGAGCCGACGGCCGGCTCGCCGCACTCGTACACCTCGGCCTTCTCGGGGCTCGGCCGGTCCGGCCGCACGAGCCGGCCCATCACCAGCGGCCCGAGCAAGAGCGCGGCGCCGGCGGTGACGAAGATCACGACGAGGAGAACCAACTCGGTCATGTCAGACCCCCGTCACGCCGGCTTCGCCGGCTCGGCCGACTTCGTCCACACCGGCAGCGCCACCCGCTTCGACTCGTGGACGGCGGTCGGGTTCAGCGTCGCCTGGCCCCACGCCACTTCGAGCGGCAGCTTGGCGTAGTCCACCACACAGCCGTCGCGGGTGTACGTGCTGATGTCGTGGTTCGAGCCCATGAAGATGCAGTCCACCGGGCACGGGTCCACGCACAGGGCGCAGAACATGCACTTCGTGTAGTCGATGGCGAACCCGGTGACGACGAACCCCTTCAGCGGCGGGGCGGCCTTCTCCTTGGCGATGTAGATGCAGTCCACGGGGCAGGCGCGGGCGCACTTGTCGCAGCCGATGCAGGTGGTGAGGTCGTAGCGGTGGAAGCCGCGGTACCGCGGCCGCACCGGCACCGGCCGCTCGGGGTACTCGAAGTGCTCGGTGAACGCCCGCCGGCGGTAGCTCTGCACGAACGTCCGCAGGGTGACGTGCATCCCGGCGCCGAGCGTGGCGGCGGCGCGGAACACGTTCGACAGCCAGGTCCGCATGGCGGGGCGCCGGGGAGGGTGGGGGCACCGGGATTGTATGCGCCCGGGGCCGGCGTTGCCGCGGGTCCGCCCGGCGGGTAGGATTCGGCCCACCACCGGAGGATTCGGACATGCCCGCCCGCGGACCCGTTCTCGCCGCACTACTCAGCCTCGGCGTCACTCTCACCGCGGCCGCGCAGGACGGGCCGGCGCTGCTCGATCAGGCCCGCGCGGCCTACAAGGCCGGGCAGTTCAAGGACGCCGCCGCGCTCGCCGAGAAGGCCGCCGCCGCCGACCCCAAGAGCTTCCACGCCCCGTTCGTCGCCGGCACCGCCTACGGCCAGCTCCGCGACAACCTCGCCGCCGTCAAGGCGTACACCACGGCCCTCGAGCGCAACCCGAAGCTGGCCGAGGCCCACGACCGCCGCGGCGACGCGTACCTCAAGCTCGGCCTGTTCAAGGAGGCCGTCGCCGACTTCGACGTGTACCTCGCGGCGAACCCGAAGGACTCCGCCGACCACTGGCGGCGGGGCATCGCCCTCTACTACGTCGGCCGGTTCGACGACGGCCGCAAGCAGTTCGAGCACCACCGCACCGTCAACCCCGAGGACGTGGAGAACTCGGTGTGGCACTACCTCTGCAACGCCAAGGCGAGCAGCCTGAAGCAGGCGCGGGCCGACCTCATCCCGGTGACGAAGGACACCCGCGTGCCGATGAAGGAGGTGCTGCAGCTCTTCGCCGGCAAGGCGACCCCCGCCGAGGTCCTCGGCGCGGCCGAGGCGGCGAAGCTGGACGCCGAGGACCAGAAGGAGGCGCGGTTCTACGCGAACCTGTACGTCGCGCTGTACTTCGAGAGCGAGGGGAACGCCGCCAAGACGAAGGAGCACCTGGAGGCCGCGGTCGAGCGGTACAAGATCGGGCACTACATGTGGGACGTCGGGAACGCCCACCTGGAGACGATGCTGAAGAAGAAGTAGCCGGGGGCCGCGCGCAAAAAAACCGGGGGGTGTTCCCACCCCCCGGGTGCCAGTCGAACTTACGGGTCCCGTCCATCCCTTCGGTAAGTCTGGCTGCCTTAACCGTTCCCCCCTCGGAACGGATAAAGCCGACGCGCGGCGGGCCGGGGGTACCGGACCGCCGGTGAGGCCGGGCCGCACGAAAACTGCGGCCCGGTGACCGCCGGGAGGACTGCGTTTCGCTCGTACCCCCGCGGACACCCAATTCCTAGCCCACGAAGCGGCGGCACGCAAACCGGCGGGGCGAAAAAAGCGGGAAAACCCGCCCGCACTCGCGCACCCGCACAGCACCCCCGTCACGGCCGGGCCGCGGCGAAAACTTCCCGGAAAAACTCACGGCCGGCGCCCTCGCGGTCGAGGGGGCCGGCCGTTATTGTGTCGGGTTCGCGCCGCGGTCACGGGCTGCCGCGGAACCGAACGGGCGTCGCGGCGGGCGCGTCGCTGTCGGCCTGCACCGGCCGCCGCTGCTGCTCGCCGGCGTACCGCCAGTGGCCCAGGGCGTCCTCGCCGTGCTTCCAGCTGAACGCGGCCGGTCGGCCGTTGATGCGGGTCGGGAAGTCCACCTCCCCGGCGTCGGCGTCCACCAGCCCGACGCCCAGGGCGGACAGCTCGGCCGAGGCGTTCGTCAGGGCCGTCTCGGCCGTGCGAATCTCTTCCGACAGTTGGTACCTCCGCTGCCGCTCCTGCCAGACGAGGTCGCGGCGGTGGCGGTCGAGGCGCTCCTGCTCGGGGACGAGGCGGGAGAGGGCGGTGCGGGAGCTCACGATGTCCGTTACGATGCTCCGCACCAGGGGCAGCATGAGGCGGGCGGTCGGCAGGTCGAGGGTGGCCTCGTCCCGGGTCCGGCGGGGCTTCCCGGCCGAGTTACCGGCGCGGTTCGGGGTGTTGCTCATGTGGGCTCCCGGTTCAGGGGGCGTGTCACCGCCCCGTATTGTCATTCTAGGTCGGGTTCCGCCCGACGGGGTGTCGCACGGACCCGGATTCCGGGCGGCGGGTTCGCCCCGGCCGCCCCTCTACGTTATTCGAGGGAGCCCCGGCCGGATTGGTGCGGGATTCCCCCACCGGGGGATACCGCCGTCGCCCGGGAGATTAAAGGCGAAACGCGCGCCGCTCCCGGCGGAATCGCCGCCCGGCCACTACCACCGGCGGCAGGAATGCGGGAGAATAGGGCTCACTCGTCGTGGAGGCCGCTCGTGACCACCCACCCCAGCCGCCGGGCCGTCCTCCGCATCGGCGGTGCCGGCCTGCTCGGCCTCGGCTACCCACAGCTCCACGAGGCGGCCGCGTCGCCGTCGGCCGCCCGCCGTGCCACGGCGAAGGCGGTCATCTTCCTCCACCAGTGGGGCGGCCCCGGCCAGCACGAGACGTTCGACCCCAAGCCGGCCGCCCCGGACAACGTCCGCGGCTGGTTCGGTGCCACGCAGACGCGCCTCCCCGGCGTCATCTTCGGCGAACGCATCCCGCGCATCGCCGCGATGGCGGACAAGGTCACCGTCGTGCGCTGCCTCCAGCACGGCATGAAGAACCACAACTCGGCGGGCTACTACTCCCTCACCGGCGTCGCCCCGCCGACCGACGACCAGCGCCTCCGCGACACGCTGGAACTCTTCCCCGCCTACGGCAGCATCGTGGACAAGCTCGCCCCGGCGCCGCGCGGCGTCGCCACGTTCGTGTCGTTCCCGCACGTCATCGCCGACGGGTCGATCACGCCGGGGCAGCACGCCAGCTTCCTTGGCAAGGCCCACAACCCGCTGTTCGTCAACCAGGACCCCAACCGCGCCGACTTCCGCCTGCCGGAACTCACGCTCCCCGACACGCTCCCCGTCGAGCGGCTGGAGAACCGCCGGGACATCCTCCGCCTCATCGACGAACAGTCCGACCTGCTCGAAACGTCGCTCGTGGCGCGCGGCCTGGACGAGACGTACCAGAAGGCGGTGGCGATGCTCACCTCACCTCGCTTCAAGCAGGCGTTCGACCTGTCGAAGGAGCCGCGGGCGGTCCGCGACCGGTACGGCCGCACGACCTACGGCCAGAGCTGCCTGCTGGCGCGGCGGGCGGTCGAGGCGGGGGCGAAGTTCGTGAACGTCTACTACGCGCGCTCGATCGGCGGGTTCGGCCAGGGGTGGGACTACCACGGCTTCCGCGGCGAGGACACCGTCGGGCGGCTGAACGAACTCCTGCCGATCGCCGACCAGACGCTCCCGGCGCTGCTGACGGACCTGGAGGAGCGCGGGATGTTGGGCGACGTGATGGTGGTGTGGGTGGGCGAGTTCGGGCGGACGCCGCGGATCAGCTCGAACGGCGGCCGCGACCACTGGCCGCAGTGCTACTCGGCGCTGATCGCCGGCGGCGGGGCGAAGCGCGGGTTCGTGTACGGCGCCAGCGACCGGCTGGGGGCGTACCCGACGCTCGGCCAGGCGCGGCCGGAAGACCTCGCGGCGACGATGTTCGCGGCGCTGGGCCTGGACCCCGAGGCGGAGGTGCGCGACAAGCTGAACCGCCCGCTGCCGATCGCCCGCGGCAAGCCGATCGCCGAGGTGTTCGCGTAGAATCCCCCACCGGGAGGACCGCCGATGACGTGGGAAGGAACGCTGGTGAACGGCACGGTCGTGTTCGACACCCCGCCGCCGCTTCCCGAGGGAACGCGGGTGCGAGTCGAGTCGGCGGACGACGCCGAACTGTGGGACGAGTTGGCCCGCGTCCCGCCGCCGTCCGAGACGGAGACGCGCGAGGAGTTCCTGGCGAGCCTGCGGCAGTCGGTCGCGGACATGAGGGCCGGGGTGAAAGGGACGCCGGTCGCAGAAGCCTTCGCCCGCATCCGGGCCGAACTCGGGCTGCCGGCGGAGGCGGAGGGGTGACGCACACCGTCATCGTTTCGCCTCGCGCCTTCGGCCAGCTGCTGCAGAACGCCGGGTGGATGGCCAGCAACGTGTCGAAGCGCTCGGCGGACCGATGGTTGTCCCGCGCGAAGACTGCCATCGCCTCCCTTGCGAATCACCCCGAGCGCTGCCCCGAAGCCGACGAGGCGGCCGAACTCGGACTCCCACTGCGGGAATTGCTACACGGCCGGCGGCCGCACGTGTTCCGAATTCTGTTCACAATCGACGGTGGCGTGGTGAACGTTCACCACGTCCGCCACGCCGCCCAGGACCGGCTCATCGCCGACGACTTCTGACGCCGCTCACGGCACCAGCCACGCGTACACCGCCACCCCCGCGGCGCCGCCGAGCAGCAGCAGCGCCACGCCCCACTTCCCGCGCGACTTCAGCGACCACCACAGCACCAGGCCCGTCGCCGAGATCACCAGCAGCACCGCACACACCACGTCGATCAGCAGCATCCACGCCCGGCCGCTGTACTTCCCCTTGTGCAGGTCCACCGCCACCGCCGCCCAGCCGCGCGACTCCACCGCCACCGTCGCGCGGCCGTCGCTGCGGCGGACCTCGGCCAGCGTCCGCTCGCCGGGGCGGAGGTACTCCACCTCCACCGTGTCGTCGTCGGCCCGGTACGACTTCACCTCGCCGCGGGTGCCGAACGCCCGCCGCACGCCCTCGCTCACGTCCAGCCGGTCGGCCGACGGGTTCGTGGCCTCGGGGACCACGCCCTCGGCGGTGCGCGTCACCGGCTCGTCGGGGAGGAACCACGCCTCGTGGTTCAGCATGAACCCGGTGACCGAGAAGAACAGGATCAGCGCCAGCCCGGCGAGGGTGAGGTACAGGTGCGCGGCGCGGGCGAACTTCAGCAGCCGGCGGTGGGCGGGCGACATCGGTTACTTCTTCCCCGGGCCGTACGTCACGACCGTCTCGCCGGTCTCCTCGTTGGCGGCCAGCTTCAGCGTCGCCGGCTCGCCCTTCAGCGCGATCTTGCCCACCTGGCGGACGTGCTTGCCGTGCTCGCGGTGCACCTCGACGCGGACCGTGTACTCGCCGCGCGGCACCGGCACGCCCTTCTCGTCCTTGCCGTCCCAGGCGAGCTCGTACTTGCCGGGGCCGCGGGTGGCGCGGGTCACCGTCTTTACCAACTCGCCGTCGAGCTTGCCGATCTTCCACCAGTCCGAAAGGTCCTTCAGCCAGCGGCCCTCGTTGCCCCACACGCCGATGGTCTTGACCGCCTTGCCGCCGGCGTCCTCGACGTAAACGGCGACGTAGGGCCGGCGGTACTTGCGGGCGTTCTCGATCTTGGGCAACTCCAGCGCGACGGTGACGCCGTACCCGCCCGGCCACGGCTCGCCCTTCGCGTCCTGGGCGACGGCGGCGGCCGGGCCGAGCGGCGTGTCCGGGGCGCCGCCGGCGCCGAACAACATCGCCGTGAGGGCGCCGGCGGCGACGGCCTTACGGTAGCTCGGCCGCGCCCGCACGACGGCTTCGAGCGCGAAGCCGGGGCTGCGGTACTGCCGGCCGTCGGCGTCGACGATGAAGGCCGCGGCGGGGAAATCGGCGACGAGCCGCAGGCCGGCGGCCGGGTCGAGCACGGCCAGCGCGGTGGCGAGCAGGTTCGCCGTCAGGCTGTCGGGGGCGATGACGGTCGCGGATGCGACGCGGTCGGCGGGGCGGCCGGTGCGTGGGTCGAAGATGTGCGACAGCCGGGCGTCGCCGACGGCGTAGCCGCGCTGGTAGCCGCCGCTGGTGGCGACGGAGGCGTTTCGGAGTCGGAACGCGCCGAGCGGGCGGGCGGTCTCGGCCGGGGCGAACGGGTTCTGCACGCCGACGACGTGGGCCGCACCGCCCCAGCCGATCAGGTCGCCGCCGAGGTTCACGAGCCCCGCCGTGGCACCGGCGGCGAGGGCGGCCGCTTTCGCGCGGTCGAGGGCGAACCCCTTCGCTCCGGCGTTCAGGTCGAGCGGGTGCGGCGTGGCGCGGGTCACGGCGTCGGCCGTCGCCACCCAGCCACGGCACTGGAGGTCCGCGGCCAGCCGGGCCAGCGCGTCGGCGGTCGGTTCGCGGCCCGACGCTTCGGCATCCTTCCAAGCCCGTCCCAGTGCCGCGACGAGCGGGTTGAGCGCGCCGCCGGCCCGCGGGGCGACGCGGTCGTAGCCGTCGAGCACGGCCCGGAGCGAGGCGGAACCCGGCACCGACCCCCGGTTCAGTTGCTCCAGCTCGCTGTCGGCGTTGTGGGGGCTGAACACGCGGCCGACGGCTTCGACCTCGCCGAGTACCGCGGCCGCGGCGCGGTCCGGGTCGGCGGCGGTGAGCCACAGGTCGAGTGACGTGCCGAGGACGTGGTCGAAGTGGAACGCGGGTTGCGTCATCGGTCGGCTTCCCGGTGGTGGGATTTTTTTCCGTCTTACGCCCCGCGGGCTGCACGGGTGTACTTTTCTCACCGGTCGCTCATGCGGCGTAGAATGCCACCCGTCAGGGGGACCGCCGATGCCCGCGTGGTTGCACGAGCTCCTGCCGGCCGGCTGGACCGGGTGGGAGGTGACGGTCGCGGCCACGGTCTTCGGCGTGGCGTCGGCGGTGGTCAGCGTGTTCGCCGTGGGGGCGGTACTGGCCCGGCTGCCGGCCGACTACTTCGTCAACCCCGCGGCCCGCGCCGGGTACGTGAAGCGACACCCGGTCACGCACGTGCTGCTGGTCGTCGGCCGCAACCTGCTCGGCTACTTCCTGGTCGTGCTGGGCGTGGTGTTGTCGCTGCCCGGCGTGCCGGGGCAGGGCGTGTTGACGATCCTGATGGGGGTGATGCTGATCGACCTGCCGGGCAAGGACCGGTTCGCCTGGTGGCTGGTGGCGCGGCGCCCGGTGCTGGCGGCGGTGAACCGCATGCGGGCGCGGGTGGGGCGGGAGCCGTTGGTGGTGTAGGGCGGCGGCCCGCCGCACGCGGCGGGCCGATTACCCTTCGCTCCCCATCACCGCGGTGACGTCGACCGGGATGTTGTCGGGGATGATGCTGAGCTTCAGCCGGCCGATGTCGATGTTCAGCGGGATGATCGGCCGGTACGTCCCCTTCACCGTGACCGCGATCCGGTCGGTGAACGTCGCCGCGTTCCAGTCGGCGACCGGGTTCCCGGCGGAGTACGATTTGAACGGGTCCACCGTCGTCCCGGACGGGTTGGACTTCGCTACCACCTTCGGCGGGCTGCTGGCGAACCCCGACGAGTCGCAGGAGTAAACGGCGATCTGGCACCCCTGGACGTGCTTGTCGATGCCGCCGAGGCGGGCCTTCGTGTACGCCACGATGGCCGCCTGCTTCGACGCGACCTGTTCGGACGGGCAGTTCACGTTCACCGCGGCGTACCGGGCGCCGTCGCGGGCCGCGTTGTTGGTGACGTGGAGCACCATCAGGAACCGGCAGTATTCGAAAATGCCGAACAGCACCAGCAGGAACACGCCGATCACCAGCGCCGACTCGACCAGGGTGGAGCCGCGGCGGCGGGTCGGGCGGGTCGTCAGACGCATGGGAGCCTCGGGAGTCGGGAGTCGGGAGCCATGAGCCACGTGCCAGGAGACACCAGTTCGGACTGACCCCTCCGTCCTGGTACCAGTCCCCTGTCAGAACGACGGCAGGGCCTCGTTCACGCTGAACGGGTCGTCCACGAGCATCCGCCAGGCCACTTTGAACGTCAGCTGCTGCGGCCGGATGAACCCCAGGTTCACCCACCGCACCTTGTCCCAGTTCACGCTCACGCTCACCTCGAACGGCTGGTTCTTGACCCCCTCGTAGGGCTCCGTCCCGCCGCCGGAGGTGAACGCGAACGTGACCGTGATGTCCGACAGCTGCAGGTTGCTCAGCCCGGACGCCAGCAGGTACTGGTACACCACGTCGCGGACGTTCGGGTTGCCGGTGCTGGTGCGGATCTGGATGGTCGTGCCGTCCGACCGGATGGTGGTGCCCTGGGCCGCCAGCCGGGCGCCCTCGCGGGCGGCGTTACTGACGATCTGCTGGACCTGAACCATCCGCCCGACCTCCCAGATGCCGATCATCAGGGGGACGATGAAGACGGCGAACGTCCAGCCCATCTCGACGGCGGCGACCCCGGCCCGGACGACGGGGCTGGCGGAACGGCGGCGGAGGCTGATCGGACGGAGGCGCATCGGAACTCCCTCGGCGGGCGGGGCGGGCGGACCGTCCCCGCTTCAACCGTAGAACAGCGCACCCCCCGTGCAACCGCCGGCGGCCGAAAACCCACGTCGGCCCGCCGACGAGCTCCCCGATTCGGCCGCGGCGCGAACCGCGGCGAATCCGCTCGCGGCGGCCCCCGGGGTACCGGCCTGTACTAGGTTTTCCGTACAGGCCGCCGTCGGCGGCCGCCCACCTGCCGCACCGCCATGCGCCGGCCGGACACCCTCGACGACGCCGTCGCCCTGGTCCGCCGCAGCGGGCTGGTGGACCCCGACGACCTGCGGCGGTTCCTCGACCTGTTCGCGCGGACCGGCCTCGGCGGCGGCCACGTCGACGCCCGCCTGTCGCCGTCCGGCGTCCTCGCCCTGATGGTCGAGGAAGGGCTCCTCACCCGGTTCCAGTCGGACGAGATCGGCTCCGGCCGGCCGTACCTGTGGGTCGGCCCGTACCGCGTCCTGGACGAGCTCGGCCGCGGCGGCATGGGCCGCGTCTTCCTCGCCGCCGCCCCGGACGGCGAGCTCGTGGCCGTGAAGGTGTTGGCCGCCGGCCTCCGCGACGACCCCGTGGCCCGCGCCCGGCTGCGGCAGGAAGCCCGTGCCGGCGCCGCGATCCGCCACCCCAACGTCGTCCGCGTCCTGGCCGCCGAACCGGACCACGACCCGCCGCACCTGGTGATGGAATTCGTGGACGGCGTCAGCCTCCAGGCGGCGGTCTCCCGTCACGGCACGTTCGCGGCCCCGGAGGCGGCGGCCGTCGGCGTCGGCGTGGCCGCGGCACTCACGCCGGCGGCGGCGGTCGGGCTCGTCCACCGCGACATCAAGCCGGCGAACGTGCTGCTGACGCGAACGGGCGGCGTGAAGGTACTGGACCTGGGCGTGGCCCGGTTCGAGACCGACCCGCTCTCCCGCCGGCTCGCGTCCGCCGTGGTGGTGGGAACCGTAGACTACCTGGCCCCGGAGCAGGCCGAGGACAGTTCGGCGGTCGGCCCGGCGGCGGACCAGTACGGCCTCGGGGCGACGCTCTACTTCCTGCTCGCCGGGCACCCGCCGTACCCCGAGCCGGACCTGGGGCGGAAGTTGGCGCTGAAGTCCGACGCCGACGCGCCGCGGCTGACGGCGCTGCGGCCGGACGTGCCGCGTGGCCTGTCCGAGGTGGTGTCGAGGCTGATGGCGCGGCGGCCGGCGGACCGCTACCCCACGCCGGCGGCGGTGGCGGCGGCGCTGGCCCCGTGGGCCGACCCCGGGCCGCACTTCCCGGCCCGACTGTTCCGCCCGCCGACGACCGCCGGGGATGGCGCCGGTCCGCCGACCGAGTCGGGGGCGGAGCCGTCGATCACCCCGCCGCCGCCGACACGGCGGATCCTGCGGTCGCGGCCGCAGGCGGAGACGCCGCCCACGCCTGTCGCCGGGGAGACTGGCGAATTGACGCTGGAATTCCATGCGCCGCGGCCGGCGAACGCGAGCTGGTGGGCGCGCTGGCTCGACAACTTGCGGCGCTGAGACACGCCGGCGCGGCCGGAACGTTCTTCCCATTCTTCCCAGAATTCCCATCCGGCCCCCTTGCCCTGGGGCCCGCTGTTCAGCCATCCTCAATCCGGTAAAATAGTCGGCCGATCCGCAGGGCCGTCACGCCCCTCGACCGACAGGACCGCCGCATGACCTTTCCCGTGCTCCGCCCCGAGTTGCTCGAAGCCCGGGAGGTGCCCGCCGTCGTCGGCGGCCTCGACCCGTCGTTCGGCGCCGCCGGCGTCGCCACCGCGTCGCTCGGCGGCACCGAGACCGCCGCGGCCGTCGCCGTGCAGCCCGACGGCAAGGTGGTCGTGGTCGGCACCACGTCGGTAAACAACGACCTGGCCCTGTACCGGTTCAACCCCGACGGCACGCCCGACAGCTCCTTCAACGGCACTGGCGTCGCCCGCTTTTCGACCGGCGGCCCCGGAATCCCTGGTGGCCTCGACACGGCGACGGCCGTAGCCGTGCAGCCCGACGGGAACATCGTCGTCGTCGGCTCCACCGACGTGGGCGGGTCCGTCGGCTTCTCGGTCGTCCGCATCCTGGCCAACGGCACCGGCTTCGACATCGCCTTCAGCGGCGACGGCAAGCAGGTCGTGCAGTTCGACCTCGGGGGGGCCAACGCCGACCGCGCGACCGGCGTCGCCCTCCAGACGGATGGCAAGATCGTCGTCGTCGGCTCCGTGCAGGTGAGCGCGACCGACTTCGACTTCGGCGTGGTCCGCCTCGCCGCCGACGGCACGCCGGACGCCGCGTTCGACGGCGACGGCCGCCGCACGGTGGCGTTCAACCTCGGCGGCACCAACGACGACCGCGCCACGGGCGTGGCGGTCGCCGGCGACGGGAGCATCGTCGTCGGCGGGTACGCGGAGGTGGCCGCGAACGTCCACGACTTCGCCGTCGCGCGCCTGTCCAAGGCCGCGGGCGCGCTCGACGCCACGTTCGACGGCGACGGGCGGGCCACGGCGGACTTCGGCGGCGACGACACCGCAGCCGCGGTGGCGGTGCGGGCCGACGGCCGGGTGGTGCTGGCCGGGGCCGTGGCCGCCGGCGGGGCGACGGACGCCGGTGTGGCCCAGCTCACCGCCGCCGGCGCGGCCGACGCCACGTTCGGCACCTCCGGCCGGCTGGAGTTCGTCTTCCGGACCGCGAACAGCGCCAACCCGGCGACCGGTCTCGCCCTCGATTCCCGCGGGCGGGTCGTCGTCGTCGGCCGCACCGCGGCAACGCTGGCCGGCCCGGGGAACTTCGGCGTCGCCCGCGTACTCGCCGACGGGGCCGCGCTCGACGGGTCGTTCGGCACCGCCTTCGCCACCGAGGTCGACCTCGGCGGCGACGAGGGCGCCGCCGGCGTGGCCCTGGACGCGAACGGCCGCGTGGTCGTCGCCGGCAGCACGTCGCAGGACGGCAACATCGCCGTCGCCCGGCTCATCGGCTCGGTCGAGAAGGGCGAGCGCGTCGGCGTGGGCGGCCCGGCCACCGGCGCCGCCGCGGTGTACGTACCGACGCCGGCGGGCACGCTACCGAACACCGCGACGGCGCCGCTGGCGGCGTTCGGCACCACGACGGCCGACGTCCGCACCGCCGTGGGCGACTACGACGGCGACGGCACCGACGACACGATGTTGGTGACCGGCCCGGGCGTGCCGATCCGCGTCGCGGTGGTGAGCGGCAAGGACAACGCCACCCTCCTGGTCGCGCCGTTCGCCCCGTACACGGAGGAGTTCACCGGCGGCGGGTTCGTCGCGGCCGGCGACTTCGACCTCGACGGCAGGGCGGAACTGGTGCTGACGCCGGACCAGGGCGGCGGCCCGCGCGTGGTGCTGTACGGCCGCACGGCCGCCGGCGCGACGGTGGTGCGGGCCAGCTTCCTGGGGATCGACGACGCCAACTTCCGCGGCGGCGCCCGGGTTGCCGTCGCCGACGTGGACGGCGACGCCCGGCCGGACCTGGCCGTGGCGGCCGGCTTCGGCGGCGGCCCCCGAGTGGCCCTGTTCGCCGGCCGAACGGTTCTCGCCACGCCGACGCGGTTCGTGAACGACTTCTTCGCCTTCCCCGGCGACGACGCCGTGAGGCTGCGCAACGGCGTGTTCGTGGCCGCGGGCGACGTGACCGGCGACGGGTTCGCCGACCTGGTGTTCGGCGGCGGCCCCGGCGGCGCCCCGCGGGTGTTCATCCTGAGTGGGCAGTTGATCGCCAGCGGCAACGTGGCCGGGGCGCAGGCGGCGCCGGTGGCCAACTTTTTCGTGGCGAACAACGCCGCCGACCGCGGCGGGGTGCGCGTCGCCGTGGCCGACCTGGACGGCGACAACAAGGCGGACGTGGTGGCCGGCAGCGGCGAGGCCCGGCCGGCGGCGCTGCGGGCGTACCTCGGCAAGAACTTCACCACGGCCGGCGAGCCGGCCACGTTCCAGGACCTGTCCGTGTTCGGCGGCGGGGCGCTCGCCGGCGGCGTCTTCGTGGGGTAGCCCCACCCCAGTTTCCCTCTCTTCCCGCGTTCTCGTCACACACCCGGGCAGCGGGGCGGTCCGCGGGGGCTGGGCAACGTCGCCCGCCCCGGCTGCGGCCCCGCCGCCGACTTTTCCGTTTATTCCGCCGCCCCGCACGACCGATACGACCGGCACCGATTGCCGCGCCGCGCGCGGCGTACCGCCCGTGAGGTCGCCATGTCCACACCCGCCGCCCGCGCCCGGCTCGCCCTCGACCGGCTCGACGACCGAGTCGTCCCGAGCACGGTCACCAGCACGACCACCGCCCGCCCGCTCGACTTTACCGCCCTCGGCACCCTCACCACCACCGACCCCGTCGCCGGCGGCACGCCCACCACCACCGACAACAAGGTCACGATCACCGG
Organism: Gemmataceae bacterium; assembly: GCA_046350095.1. Classification (GTDB taxonomy): domain Bacteria; phylum Planctomycetota; class Planctomycetia; order Gemmatales; family Gemmataceae; genus Urbifossiella. Next base: position 248,039 of record JAXMBA010000002.1, on the reverse strand, counting down.
CCACATCGACTACACCAGCAACACCGCCGGCTCGATCAGCACCGCGGTCGTGGCCGGCAGCGGCAGCGGCGACGGCCTCGTCGTCACCGCCCCCGCCCCCGCCCCCGGCGGCTCGGCGCCCCACGACACCAGCGTCAGCTTCGCGCAGATCGTGCAGGCGCAGCTGGGGTTCGAGGACGCCAGCGGCGTGATCAACGTCACCAGCCCGCTCACCGGCGGGGCCGCGTACTTCACCCCCACGAGCGGCAGCGGCAACCGCCCGATCGGCCCGCTCGCCGGCGCCGGCTCGTTCGACGTGTCCGACATGTCGCTCGGCGCCACGTTCACCGGCGCCTCGGGCAGCACCGCCGACCTGTCCGTGATCCTCGCCGACGCCAACCCGGCCGCCACCGACCTGGCGTTCGTGTCGTCCGCGGCGGCGCGGGCGGCCGACGGCTCGGTCGGCGCCGACTTCACCGTCGGCGTCACCGGGAAGGTGATGAGTGCGGCGTCGCACGCGGCGGCGGCCGCGCGGGTGACGGCGGTGTGGAGCGACGGCGCCGGCCGCACCCAGGCCGCCGACCTGGACGTCCCGGTGTACTGGAACACCGGCCGGCTCGTGGTGAGTGCCCGCGGCCTGACCGCCCCGGCGTGGGCGACGCAGCTGAGCGTCCGCCTCGACGCCGCCGGCACCGTGCCCGAGGCGGACGAGACGAACAACGCCTGGACGGTGGACCTGGCGAGCCTGTCGAGTTCGCCGCTGCCGCCGCCGGCCACCGACCCGACGAGCCCGCCGGCGTCGCCGCCCCCGCCGGCGTCGCCGCCGCCGGTCGCGGTGCCGGGCGGGACGGCCACGAAGCCGGCCGGGTTCAGCGTCACGCCGGGCGTCAACCAGTCCACGCTGGAGTGGCGCGACACCTACGGCAAGGTTCTCCGCTCGACCGTCGCCTTCGCCGGGTTCGACGGCGACGTGTCCGTCGCGGTCGGCGACGTGAACGGCGACGGCGCGCTCGACGCGGCGATCGCGGCCGGGAAGGGCGGCGGCCCGCGGGTGCGGGTGCTCGACGGCGCCACCGGGGCCGAGCTGGCCAACCTGTTCGCCTACGAGGACGACTTCCGCGGCGGCGTCAACGTCGCCGTCGGCGACCTGGACGGCGACGGCAAGGACGAGCTGATCGTCGGCTCGGGAGAGGGCGGCGGCCCGCGGGTGCGCGTGTTCGACGGCGTCGGCGGGTCGATGCGGTACGAGTTCATGGCCTTCGAGGACTCGGCCCGCGGCGGCGTGACGGTGGCCGCCGCCGACCTGGACGGCGACGGCAAGGCCGAGGTGCTGACCGGCGCGGGCGTCGGCGGCGGCCCGGTCATCGCCGTCTTCGCGGGGCCGACCGGCGCGGAGTTGCAACGGGTGCTGGCCGGCGCCGAGGACGACCGCGGCGGCGCCGACGTGCGGGCCGTGATGGACGCCCAGCTCGGCTACTTCCTCGTGACGGCCGAGTCGGAGGAGACGGGCTCGCTCAAGCGCTTCCGCCAGCAGTTGACGACCGGCGAGGGCTACCTGGTGTCGCTCGACGACCCGCCCGTGTACCCCGGCGAGCTGGCCACCGGCGTCGTGTGATCCGGCTCTCGTAGTGGTCCGTCTACCGCTCGATGTCGGGCTTCGCCCGCGAGCCGTGGTGCGAGCTGTTAGGCCGGGGCGGCAAGCCCCGTCGGGAGTCGGAGCCCGACGGGGCTTGCGCTGGCCTAACGCGCACCCGACATCGAGTGGTGGACCACTGCGCCGAACATTTCTGTAAGGTGATTAGCAAAATTCTAGGGCACAGTTTGGGTCGGAATGGTGGGCCGGATCATGCGGTCGTACAGGAGGTCCATCAGATGTTCCCCGCGGTGGTTGTACCGGAACTCGTACTCGGCCAGGTACAGCGGGAAGTTCCCCGAGTCCACCCCGTGGACGTGCCGGTACAGCCGCTTGGCGAAACTCCAGAACCCCTCGATCCCGTTGATGTGCGCCCGCCCCACGGCGAACGCCTCCTGGTGGTTGACCGGGACGTGCTTGCCGTGCCGCTGGACATCGTTGTAGCTGGTGAACTCGTCGGTGTAGAACACCGACCCCTTGACCGTGGCCGCCTCGATCTTGGCCATCAGGGTCTCCTTCTTGCAGTCCGGGACGGCCACCGTGTACACCCGCCCGGCCCGCTCCAGGATGCCGAACACCGCGACCTTCCCGCCCGCCCCGCGGCCCCGCTTCCCCTTCCGCTTGCCCCCGAAGTACGACTCGTCGAGCCCAGCTCGCCGAGCAGCGGTCGCTTCTCGTCGTCGGTCACGGCCTGGAGGGTGAGGCGGAACCGGGTGTACGCGGCGTAGGCCGTCGGGTAGCTGCACCGGACCACCCGGGCGGCGTGGTGGGCGGTCGTGCGGAGGGCGAACGCGCGGAGCAACTCCCACTCCGCCTTGCGCCGGTGGTAGCTCCACTTGGCCCGACACCCGGGGCACTGCCGCTGCCGCCCGGAGCTCCCGTGGGTGGCCCGGTGGCACCACCAACAAAGCTGACCGATCAGATGCCGTTCGTACTCTTCGAGGGTCATGGCAGCAGCCTATCTGCTGCCCTAGAATTTTGCTAATCACCTTCTGTAATCCCATCCGCCCCGCCGGCGACTGACGGGCACGATGACCGACTGGCCCGCCGTCGTCGGCGAGTACGGCCCGCTCGTGTGGCGGACCGCGTACCGCCTCACCGGCAACCCCGCCGACGCCGCCGACTGCTACCAGCAGGCGTTCCTCGCCGCCGTCCGGCTCGCCGCCGCCGGCCCGGTCCGCCACTGGGGCGGCGCCCTCCGCCGCCTCGCCACCGCCCGCGCCCTCGACCTGCTGCGGAAGCGCCACCGGGCGCGCGCCGCCGAACTCACCGACGCCCCCGACCCGCGGCCGGCCGACCCCGTCGGCGACCTCGTGGCCGGCGAGTTGGCGGCGCACCTCCGCGCCGCGCTCGCCGAGCTCGACCCGCTGCCGGCCGAGCTGTTCTGCCACGTCGCGCTCGACGGCCTGACCAACGCCGAGGCCGCGGCCGCGCTCGGCATCACCGCCAACCACGCCGGGGTGCTCCTGCACCGCACCCGGGCCACGCTCCGCACCCGGCTCCGCGCCTTCGACCCTGCGGGAGAACAGCCATGACCGACCCGCTCGACCGCGCCGCCGCCGCCCTCCGCGACACGCCCGCGCCCCCCGTCCCGTCGGACCTCGCCGCCGCGACCGTCGCGGCGCTGGCGGCGGCCGACACCGCTCTTGTCACCAGGAGACGCCGTATGAAGCTGATTCGCACCGTCGGGGCGACCGCCGCCCTGGCCGCCGCCGTGACCGTGGCCGTCGTGTTGGGCACCGGCTCGCCGGCGTCCGCGCTCGAGGCCGCGCTCGACAAGGCGCGGCACGCCAGGTCGGTGAAGTTCGTCAGCGTGCTGGACGTCAAGCACCCGGAGATGACGCCGCAGACGACGACCGTGTACTGGCAGGGCTCGCAGGCGCGGTTCGAGGCGGCGGACCACGTCCGCGTGGCGGACTACGCGGCGAACCGCGGCGTGTTCTTGTACCCGGGCGAGAAGTACGTGTGGCGGCTGAAGACCGCGGCGAAGATGGAACCGCCGCTGGCGCAGTACGAGCGGTTCGTGGCGAGCCGCGGGGCGAAGGACGGCACCGACGACGTCCGCGGCGTGAAGGCCGACCGCTACAAGCTCAGGGTGGAGCGGAAGGACGACCCGCAGGACGTGCGGCTGTGGGTGGACCCGCGGACGGGCTGGCCGGTGAAGCTGGAGGCGACGGGCACGGTGAAGCTGCCGGACGCGACCGGGAAGGTGGTGGCGGTGCCGTACACGGTGACGGACGACCGCTACGAGTGGGACGTGCCGGTGGACGCGAAGCGGTTCGACCTGGAGGTGCCGGCGGGCTGGGAGGCGGGCGACGGGCCGCCGGAGTTGCGGCCGCGGAAGGAGTGAGTGCGTGTCCGGCTTCCAACCGGTTGTCGGGTGACCCGGCCTGTTGGAAGCCAGCCGGGCCTCACGCCCCCTCCACGAGCCGCGCCGCCTGGCGGGCGGCGTCGCGGAGGGGGTCGGGGCCGTGCCGCGACGCGGCGGTCAGTTCCGGCAGCGCCGCCGCCGCCGCCGCGCCCATCTTCCCCAGCGCCTGCGCCGCGTACACCCGGCACGTGTCGTCCGCCGTCGCCTCCGTCGAGGTCGCCGGGGCCGTCGGCGTCACCGTGCCGCTCCCGGACCCGAACCCCGACAGCGTACCCGCCGGCGGCGGCGTGTCCGCCAGCCCCCGGCCGGACGAGCCCCGCACCAGCTTCGCCAGGTACGGCACCGCCGGCCGCGCCGCCGCCCCCATCCACCCCAGCGCCAGCGCCGACTCCCCCCGCACGAACGGGTCGGTGTGCTGGAGGTGTGTGATCAGCGTCGCCAGCGCCGGAAAGCCGATCTGGCTCAGCGCCTTCGCCGCCAGCCGGCACAGCACGATGTTCGTCCCCCGCATCGCCTCTGCCAGCGCCGGCACCGCGTCGGCGCCGTCGGCGCCCATGTTCCCCAGCGCCTGCGCCGCCCCGCTGGCCGTCCGCGGGTCGGGGTCGCGCAGCGCCTCGCACACCGCCGCCAGCGCCGGCCGGGCCAGCGGGCCGAGCCGGCCCAGCGCCCACACGGCCTGCCGGCGGACGTACTTGTCGTCGTGCCGCAACATCACCTTGAGCGGCGGAATGGCGTCCGGCCCCATCTGGCCGAGCGCCTGCGTCGCCGCCTCGCGGACCTTTCCGTCGGCGTCGTCGGCGGCGCGGACCAGCGCCGGGATGGCGTCGCGGGCGAGCCAGCCGAGGCGGCCGAGGTCGCGGGCCGCACGAGCGCGGTCGACCGGCGCCGCGCCGCGCAGCGTGCGGAGGAGGTCGGGGAGCGGGTCGTCGGTCTTGGTCGTCATCGGTCGCCGCGGCCCGTCCGGGATGGGAAAGCCACGCACAACTGTAGGACACCAGTCGCCTGCCGCAACCGCCGGCCGGGGTTTCGGTTGTGGCGCGAACCAGTTCGCGCCGGCCCGATTCGCGCTGCGTCCGAATCGACGCAACCTGTTACTCAGTAAGTGTCTGCGGAGGTGTGTCGATCTGATGGTAATCCTTCCAGGCGACTCAATGCTTCCAGCGACCCCGTGTCGGGGTGGCGTGGAAACACTGAACCGGGCTTGAGCGTGGCGCGGTGGGCGGGTAATTTCGGCGGGGGTTGGCGAGGGGCAGGTGGGTCCCAGTCCGGTAGAATGGGAACCTGCACCTGGAGGCGGAGCACTCATGAAGCGGTTCGTGCCGACGGCGGCGGGGCGGTCGCGGGCGATGATGGTGGCGGTGGTGCTGGGAACGGCGCTGACGGCCGGCGAGGCGTCGGCCGCCCCGGACGCCCGCGCCGTGCAGGACATCAGCCGCTACTGCCAGGCCTGCTGGCGGAACGCGCGACTGCCCGCCGACCGCTGGGGCGACTGCACCCAGGAGGTGTTCACGCGGCTGCTGGAGCGCGTCGAGTCGGAGAAGTGGCAGACGGTGCTGAAGGACGACGAGACGCTGGAGCGGCGCGAGTTCCTGCGGGCCATCGACGCGGTGAAGAAGCGGGTGCAGCGGGCGCGGAAGGTGTCGCCGCTGAGCCCGGAGGTGGCCGACCGGCGCGGGTCGAACACGGCGCGCGACGACCGCGAGGCGGTGGCGCAGGCGGCGCGGCAGGTGCTGGGGTCGCGGCAGCGGCGCATCCTGGAGCTGACGGCCGCCGGGTGGGCCGTCCCCGAGATCGCCGGCGAGTTGGGGACGACGGCCGAGCGCGTCAGCGACGAGAAGTACAAGGCGGTGCGAAAGCTGCAGCACTACTTCCGTGGGGACGAAGGGGTGAAGGGGTGAAGGGGTGAGTTGAAGAGGCGCGGCCCACCCGTTGTGACGGGTGGGCTTTCTCGTTTTCTCACCCCTTCACCCCTTCACCCCTTCACCCCTTCATGCGTCCCCAAGATGCTGTAGAGTACCCCCAGTCACCTACCCGCGCGGACCCCCTCATGGCGACCCCGGTCTTGTCGGTCCGCGACTTCTGCACACTGCTGACCAAGAGCAAGCTCCTGACGCCCGACGAGGTGGACGCCGTCCGCCGCCGCTGGGAGGCCGACCACCCCGACGCCGACGGCGACGTGGACGGGTTCGTGAAGTCGATCTCCGGCCGCAAGGGTGTCATCACCCACTGGCAGGCGGCGCTGCTGAGCCGCGGCCGGGCCGACGGGTTCTTCGTCGAGGGGTACAAGATTCTGGAACAACTCGGCAAGGGGCAGATGGGCGGGGTCTACAAAGCCTCGCACGCGCTGGGGCAGGTGGTGGCGCTGAAGATTCTGCCGGCCAGCCGCGCGCGGGACGCGCGGCTGCTGGCCCGGTTCCAGCGCGAGGCCCGGCTGCTAACGCAACTCGACCACCCGAACGTGGTCCGCGCCTACCAGGTCGGCAACAGCGGCGGCCGGCACTTCATCGCCATGGAGTTCCTCGACGGCGAGACGCTCGACGAGGTGCTCGACCGCCGCAAGAAGCTGCCGGTGCCGGAAGCCGTGCGGCTCGTGCGCCAGGCGCTCGACGGCCTCGCCCACCTGCACGAGCGGCGGACCGTTCACCGGGACGTCAAGCCGAGCAACCTGATGGTGGTGCCGCCGCCGCCGAAGCACGGCCCCGACACCACCCTCGACGCCACGCTGAAGATCCTCGACGTGGGCCTCGGCCGCGAGCTGTTCGAGGAAGCCGTCGGCCCCGACGACCAGACGGCGACGCAGCTGACCGTGGAGGGCGCGGTCGTCGGCACGCCGGACTACATGAGCCCCGAGCAGGCCAAGGACGCCCGCAGCAGCGACATCCGCTCCGACCTGTACAGCCTCGGGTGCGTGCTCTTCCATCTGGTGACGGGCCGGCCGGTGTTCACCGAGTCGTCGGTGACGGCGCAACTGCTGCGCCACGCGACCGACTCCCCGCCGCCGCTCCCGGCCGACGCCCCGCCGGGCTTACAGGCGGTGCTCGACCGGTTCCTGGCGAAGAACCCCAACGACCGCTTCCAGACGCCGGAGGAGGCGTCGAAGGCGCTCAAGCCGTTCCAGGCGGGCGGCGCGGCGCCGGCGAAGTCGGGCGTGAACCCGGCGTACCAGAAGTGGCTCGACACCGAATCGCAGCTCGAGGGCGACCTGCCCGTGCCGCCGCTGCCGAAACCAGGTACGCGGCCGGCGCCGGCGTTGAAGACCGGTGCCGGGACGGCGACGGCCGTGCCGTCGTGGCAGCCGGCGGCGCGGGCGCCGGCACCGCCCCCGCCCGCCGACGAAGACGACCTGGTGGACGTGGAGTTGGTGACGGCCGCGCCGCCGCCGCCGGCCGCCCCGCCGCCGCCGGTGTACGTGAAGGTGCCGGACGACCGCTCGCTCCTGGACCTGAACCGCCGCGACATGCTGATGCTGACGGCCGGCGGCGTCGGCGTGGTGGCGGCGCTGGCCGCGGGCTACGGGCTGGCCAAGTTGGTGCAGGGGCTCCGCACGCCCAAGCCGGACACGGACCCGCCGGAAGGTTAACCCCGGCGCCGCCCCCCGAGACCGATCGCCGCGACGCCCAGCCCCGCCAGCGCCAGTGTGCCCGGCTCGGGGGTAGCCGTTACGCCACCGGCCCGGACCTCGGCGAAGAAGTCCACGATGCCGTCGCGGTCGACCGCCCGGAGGCCGACGACGTAGTCGGTGCCGCCGAGGGTCAGCGCCAGCTGGGTCTCGCCGCGGAGCTCGGCGTGGGAGCGGCGCGACAACAGCCAGCCGATGTGGTCCAGGTCTTGCGTCAGTTGTTCCCATCCGACGCCGCCGAACGTCGCCGTGCCGGCCTGACCCGAGGCGCGGTCGGTGACGGTCACGTCCACCCCGAACGTGCCGGGGGCGTAGTGGTTCGGGTCGAGGCGGAGGCCGTCGGGGAACAGCGAGCCGACGCGGAACGACTGCCAGCCCCAACCCGTGTGCGGCCCCTCCGCGGCGAGCCGGCTGAACGTCTGCTCGTGGATGGTGACGCCGCCGCCGACGTACTCGGGGGTGATCACGTACGCCCACGGGCCGCCGGCGTCGCCGACGCGGGCCAGCCGGGCAGACACGTCCCACTCGATCGGCCCGGCATTCGCGGCGGCGGGAAGCAGGACGGCGATCACACAGGCTGTCAGAACAGGGTGCGAACGAACCATCTCGTGTCCTCTCGGCCCGCGGGGCGAGCGGGGGCGAGAGGGTAACCCGCACGCCGGCGCCGGGCAAGCCGGGTCGGCCGCGCCCTGCCGCCCGACGGGCGGGGTCGCTACCGTAGCACGGTCCCGTCCCGAGGGCTGCCGCCGATGCCGCCGCTGGTTCTACTCATCCTCCTCGCCGTCCTCACGGCCGACGCCGTGTGCTGGTGGCGTGCCGACCGCCGCGCCCGCACGTGGCCCCGTGCAGCCGCGTGGCGCGGGGTCGTGGCCCTGTTCCTCGGCGGGCAGATCTCGCTCGTCTTCTGGGTGATCGGCGGCCGCATCGAGCCGAACGCCGGCGTCGGCCGGCCGCCGCAGTTCCTCGCCGCCGTCGCTTTTCTGTGGCACCTCCTGATCTTGCCGACCATCGCCGTCGTCGCTGCGGTCGCAGCCGCAGCTCGGTCGGTCGCTCGCGCGGTGCCGCGGCCGGCGCCGCCAGCCGGCGCAGGGGAGCCGACGCGACGGGAGTTCCACGGGATGCTCACCACCGCCGCGCCGGCGCTGCTCGCCGGGGCGGGGACGGTGGTGTCGCGGGATCAGGTGCAGGGCTTCCGCGTCCGCGAGGTGAGTGTGGCGCTGCCGGCGCTGCCGCCGGAACTCGACGGGGTCCGCGTCGCCGTCGTGTCCGACCTGCACGTCGGCACCTTCACCACGGGCGAGACGGTGCGGCGCGTCGTCGAGGAAACGAGCCGGCTCGACGCCGACCTCATCCTGCTCCCCGGCGACCTGATCGACAGCGCCCTCGCCGACCTGGGGGCCGCGCTCGACGCCGTGAGCAACATGCAGTCGCGGCACGGGGCGTACCTGTGCCTCGGCAACCACGACCTGATTCAGGACGGCGTCGAATTCGTCCGCCGCACGCGCGCCCGCGTGCCGCTGCTGGTCGGCGAGTCGCGGACGGTCACGGTCCGCGGCGTGCCGGTGCAGCTGCTCGGGCTGCCGTGGGACCGCGACGAACGGCGGTCGGCGGAGGCGGTCCGCCAGCTGGCGGGCACCGTGGCGGCGGGGGCGTTCCCGATCCTGCTGGCGCACCACCCGCACGCGTTCGACGCGGCCGCCGAGGCGGGACTGCCCCTGACCGTGTCCGGGCACACGCACGGCGGCCAGCTGATGGCCGGCGAGTCGGTCGGGTTCGGGCCGGTGATGTTCCGCTACTGGTCGGGGCTGTACCGGAAGCCCGGCGGTAACGCGCTGGTGGTGTCGAACGGTGTGGGGAACTGGTTCCCGCTGCGCGTCCGGGCGCCGGCGGAGGTCGTCCACCTTACGCTGCGGGCGGCGCGGGCATGAACGCGGCGCACAGCCGCAGGTGCTGTTCCACGTCGAGCGCCTCCGAGCGGACGGTGCCGTCGACGCCCAGCTCCTTCAGCTTCGCGTCCACCTCGTCCTTGTCCTTGCGGCCGCTCGGCCAGCCGGCCAGCGCCTGCCGCAGGTTCTTCCGCCGGTGGACGTACAGGTCACGCAGGAACGCCCGGAACCGGGCCACGTCGCCGACCTTCGCCCGCTTCTCGGCGCTGGGCATAATCTTCACAATGGCCGAATCCACCTTCGGCCGCGGGTGGAAGTTGCCCGGCATCACCTTCCGCACCACCTCCACGTCGGCCACCGCCTGCACCAGCACCGACAGGGCGTTGTAGTCCTTCGTGCCCACCGTCGCGCGCATCCGCTCGGCGATCTCCCACTGCACCATGACCACCATCCGCTCGACCGGCAGCCCGGAGATGAGCAGGTTGCTGACCAGCGGCGTGGCGATCACGTACGGCAGGTTCGCCACCAACTTCCGGCGGGTGCAGCCGAACGCCGCCGCGGACGCGTCCCACGCGGCGAGCATGTCGGGGTTCAACTCGTTCTTCCGCGCCAGCGCGTCGCCGAGCACGAAGTGGACGTTCTTGCGGTTGCCGACGATCTGCTTGGCGACCGGTTGCAGCGTCTTGTCCACTTCGACGCTGGTGACGACGCCGGCGTGGTCGGCCAGCCGTGCGGTGAGGGAGCCGGTGCCGGTGCCGACTTCGAGCACCGCGTCGGTACGGTCGAGTTCGGCGGCCCGGACGATCAGGTCGAGGAGGTTCAGGTCGATGAGGAAGTTCTGGCCGAGCTTGCTCTTCGCCTCCAGGCCGAAGGCGTCGAACAGGCGGCGGAGGTAGGTCAGCGTCTGCCGCTCGGCCGGCGACGGCTTGGTGGGCTTCTCGGTGTCGCTCATGGTGCTCGGTCGGTTGACCCCTGGTTCACGAACCCGAACCCCACGCCGGAGCAAGGGCGGCCGGGGACAGCCGCCCCGGCTCGTCGCGCCTACTCCTCGTCCCGCCAGTCCACCTTCGGCGCGTCGGCCCACAGCTCTTCCAGCTTGTAGTAGTCGCGCGTGTCGGGGTCGAAGACGTGAACCACCACGTCACCGTAGTCCTGCACCACCCACTTGCTCGCGTCGTACCCCTCGATCCCCTGCCGCGTGTCGCCCACGCCCCGGAGCACCTCGTCGATCTCCTCGGCCACCGTGTGAATCTGCCGGCGGCTCGTGCCGGTGGCGATGACGAAGAAGTCGAACAGCGGGGTCAGGCCGCGCATGTCCAGGACGAGCACGTCCTGGCCCTTGTTGTCGGCGGCGGTGCGGGCGGCCAAACAGGCCCGGGAGAGGGCGGTGGGGAGGGCGACGGGGGGAGACACCGCGGGGACCGCGGTCAGCGTGGCGGCGGCGGCGTTCAAGGAGCCTCCTTATGGCGGGGGTGCCTCCGGAAGCGGGTGCCGCGGGGGAACAGGTGTAAGGTGCCTGTTGCTCGTGGGTCGCCTCCGGGGGGGACAAACCAGGCCGACGGGCGGGGGCGCGGCCAGGCCCGCACCCACTACCCAATCGTCGCCCCGGTTCGGTCAAGAATCAAGAAGCACGTCGCGTTTCCTGCGTCGGGATCTCGGGCGCTTCGGGCCGGGGGCGGAACACGCCCCCCGTTCACTACAACCGGACCGGGCCGGCGCGGGTTCTCGCCCCGCCCGGCCCGGTGTGGGGTTGGCGATCGGACACCGGCCACTAGGACCGGGTTCGTCTCGCCCCACGTCCGTATTCTACCGGCGTCGCGCCCGGACAGGGGTGAACAACTGGTGTACACCCGGCCCGGTCCGCCGCCCACGCCTTTCCCAGAAACCTGCCCATGAAGCCCCGCGTCCTCATCGCCCCCGCCCCGCTCCAGGACATTCAGCACGTCTACGGCCCGGCGATCACCGCCGCCGGCGCCGAGCTGGTGTTCCCGGGCAAGCCTCACCAACTGTCCGAGGCCGAGCTGCTGGAGGTGCTCCCCGGTTGCGTCGCGACGCTGGCCGGGTCCGAGCCGTACACCCGCGCCGTGATCGCGGCCGCGGCGGCGAAGGGGTTGAAGGTGATCGCCCGCGCCGGCGTCGGGTACGACGCCGTCGACCTGGCGGCCGCGACGGAGCACGGCGTGGCCGTGACGTTCGCCCCCGGCACGAACCAGGAGTCGGTGGCCGAGCACACGTTCACGCTGATCCTGGCGCTGGCCCGGCACCTGATCCGCCAGCACAACGGCATCGCCGCCGGCGGCTGGCCGCGGCAGACGAACCGGCCGATCCGCGGCACCGTCCTCGGCGTGCTCGGGCTCGGCCGCATCGGCAAGGCGGTGGCCCGCGTCGGCCGCAACTTCGGAATGACGGTGATCGGCTTCGACCCCTACGCCGACGCCGCGTACTGCGCCGCCAACGGCATCGAGCTGCTGCCGATGGACGACGTGTTCCGCCGGGCCGACTGGGTGAGCCTGCACATGCCGATGCTGCCGGAGTCGAAGCAGTGCGTGAACGCGCGGACGCTCGGGCTGATGAAGCCGACGGCGTTCCTGATCAACACCGCGCGCGGCGGCGTGGTGTGCGAGCCGGACCTGTACGACGCGCTGACGAACAGGCGCATCGCCGGCGCGGGGCTGGACGTGTTCGAGAACGAGCCCCCGGGCGCGAACCCACTCCTGACGCTGGACAACGTGGTGATGACGGCGCACACCGCGGGCGTGGACCTGTTGAGCCGCGACGACATGGCGCGCGCCGCCGGCGAGGCGATCGCGCGGCTCATCACGGGGGTGTGGCCGGCGGACTGGGTGGTGAACCCGGCGGTGAAGGCGGCGTTCGAGGCGCGGGGCTGATCCGCCCGTCGTCAGGGGCTGCGCCCGGTCACGGCCCACGACACCGGGATGACCACTTCTTCGCCCGGCGGGCGGTCGGCGAGCCGAACCCGCAGCCGCGCCTCGCCCGGCCGCGTCGCCGTCACCGTGACGCGCACCGCCGTCACGGGCGCCGCCGCGTCCGGCCAGCGCGCCGTCGCCTCGGGCGAATCGCTCACCACCCCCAGCACGCGAATCGGCGTGCCGTCGGGGCTCCGCAACTGCACGAGCGCCGACACCTCCGGCGTTGCCGCGGTCAGCCGCACGGCCACCGCCTCCGGCGACGCCACGACGCCGGCGGCCGCCCGCTTCCGCACCCGCACCGGCACGCGGAACTCGGGGTACGCCGCGTCGCCGGTCTGGAGCACCACCGTCTCCTCGCGCTCGCCGGCCGGGGCGTCCGGAGCCAGTGTCAGTGTCACCGCCTGCCGCCGCACGCCGTCCGCGCCCACGACGGGTGCCGCGGCCACGGCCGACAGGTGCGGGCTGCTCGACGCGGCCCGCAGCACCGTGAGCGGCGTCGGCCGGCTGTCGGTGATCGTGAGCGTCTGCGCGGCGCCGCCGGCGGTCGAGAACGCCACCTGCGGCGGGCTCACCACCACCTCGCGGGAAAGATTCGCGGTCAGCGTCAGCACGAGCTCGCCGGGCTGGGCTCCGGCCGGCGTCTCCACCTGGTAGCAGACCGCAACCTGCCAGCGGTTCGGACCGTCGGGCTGCGTCAGGGTGTTGATCTCGACCGCGAGCCGGGCCGTCTCGCCTGGCTGCAGCGCCTCCGCGCTCAGCCCGCGCCGAACGCAGCCGCAGCCGGCTTCGACCTTGAGAATCGTGAGCTTCCCGGCCGCGCCGCGGTGCGTGAGCTCGAACGCCTGCACGAGCGGCGGGCCGGCCTTGACGTCGCCACGGGCGGCGACGGGCGTCGGGGTGTGGAGGGCCGGCGCGGGCTGCGCCGCCGCGAGGAGCGCTACGAGTGCGTACATGACCCCGGGGAATAGCGTCGGCGGCCGCGGCGGGCAATGCCGGCCGGACCGGCCTTCCCGCGGGCGGCGCGGCGGGGTATACCCGACGGGTGACCGGTGTACGCCCTGTCAGGTCCGCCCCGCGAGCCGCCGATGCCCGACCCCATGACCGACCGCCTGCCGCCGCACAGCAAGGACGCCGAGGAGGGCGTCATCGGCGGCGTCCTGCGCGACCCGGACGTGCTGTCGTCGGTCCTCCAGATCATCCGCCCCGAGAACTTCTACTTCGACGCCCACCAGAAGGTCTTCCAGGCGATCATCGACCTTTACAACGACAACCAGCCGATCGACCTGGTGTTGGTCCACGACCGGCTGCGGAAGAACAAGCAGCTGGACGACGTGGGCGGCCCGAAGTTCCTCGCCGACCTGTGGGAGCGCGTGCCGACCGGGGCCAACGCCGACTACCACGCCAAGATCGTCCGCGACAGCGCGATGATCCGCAGCCTCATCCACGCCGGCAACGAGGTGCTGCGCGACGCCTACGACCGCACCCAGAGCGCCGACGAGCTGGTGGCGACGGCCGAGCGGAAGGTGATGGAGATCGCCCGCGCCGGCATGATCGGCGAGACGAAGACGCTCGCCGAGACGGTCCGCGAGGCGTTCGACCGCATCGACGCCCGGGTGGGCAAGGAGAACCTGGCGGTCAGCGGCCTGGGGAGCGGGTACGTGGACCTGGATAACCTGACGGCCGGGTTCCAGAAGTCGGAGCTCACCATCATCGCGGCGCGGCCGGCCGTCGGCAAAACGGCGTTCGCGCTGAACGTCGTCCGCCACATGATCACCGAGGAGCAGGCGCCGGTCCTGTTCGTCAGCCTCGAAATGGCGCGGGTGGAGCTGGCGGAACGGCTCCTGGCGTGCCAGTCGCGGGTGGACGCCCACAAGATTCGCAAGGGGCACCTCGGCGCCGACGACATCCAGAAGCTGATGGACGCCGGCGACGTGCTCCGCAAGGGCCGGCTGTACATCGACGACACGCCGAACCGCACCATGCTCCAGATCGGCGCCACGGCCCGGCGGCTGATGAAGAAGGAAGAGAAGAACGGCGGCCTGCGGGCGGTCGTGGTCGATTACCTCCAGCTCATCGAGCCCGAAAGCCGCCGCGACCCGCGGCAGGAGCAGGTGGCGCAGATCAGCCGGCGGCTGAAGATTCTCGCCCGCGAGTTGCTGATCCCGGTGGTGGCGCTGGCCCAGGTGAACCGCGGCTCCGAGGACCGGCAGGACCACAAGCCGCGGCTGTCGGACCTGCGCGAGTCCGGGAGCATCGAGCAGGACGCCGACACGGTGCTGATGCTGCACCGGCCGGCGCTCTACGACAAGAGCCAGCCGGAACTGGAGCGGGTGCTCGAGATCATCATCGCCAAGCAGCGGAACGGCCCGACCGGCGAGGTGACGCTGACGTACCTCAAGGAGTACATGCGGTACGAGAACTACATTCCGGACGTGGGCTACGGCGGCGTCGTGTGACGCGGCCGCGGCTCAGAACGTCAGGCCGTTGCCGGTGCCGGTGCCGGTGGTGGCCCCCGTCGTCGAGCCACCTGGCCCGAACGAGCCGCTCGTCGTCGTCGTCGTCGTGCCGCCGTTCTGGCCGATCGTGAAGCCCGTCGCACCCGTGTTGAAGCCCGTCGTCCCGGTTTGGTTGAAGCCCGACGCGGCCGCCGCCAGTGCGGCGAGAATCGGGGCGTTCAGCCGGGCGCTCCGCTGTGAGAAGTCGTCCGCCGCCAGGTCGTAGCGGACCAGCCCGGTCACGACGTCGTACTGAAGGTTCACGCCGGCGGTGGTGGTCGGGGCGAAGGCGTAGAAGTCGTCGACCGCGGTGCCGTCGCCGCGGAGGACGCGCACCCGTGTGCCGCCACCGGGGCCGGCCGCCACGACCAGTTCGTCGCCGTTGGACAGGTTCCCGTCGATCTCGCCGGCCGCGACGCGGACTCCGCCGCGGAACTCCGCCTCGAACGCGAAGAAGTTGCCGAGCGGCGTCGTCAGCGGCGTCGGCGTCAGCCCCTCGAACCGGAACGCCCGCACCCGCGGCCCGCCGTTCTGGTCGGCACCCACGACGATCTGGTCGAGCCCGCCGCCGACGCCGTCGATGTCGCCGACGGCGATCCGGACGCCGTCGCGGAAGGTGTCCTCGTAGGCGAAGAAGTCGCCGATCTTGGTGGTGGCGCCGGTGTCGATGCGGACGGCGTAGACCTGCACCCGCGGCCCGCCGCCCGGCCCCGGCGCGACGGCCACCTCGACCGTGGCCGCGTTGCCGTCGAGCTCGCCGGTGTCGGCGCGGACGCCGCCGGTGAACGTGCTCTCGAACGCCTGGAATGTGCTGATGACGGTGCCGCCGGGGTTCACGACCTCGACCAGCGGCAGCCCGCCGGCGATGGCCCCGGACGCGGTGAAGGCGGTGGCCGGGTTCTCGCGCGCCTCCAGGGCGCACAGCGACGGGCGGAAGCGGGTCATGGGTGCGGCCTCGTGGGGTAATGACAGCGTACTGTCACCGAGGGCCGGGTTCAACGCGCGTTCCGACGGTCACGCCTCAGCCACTGGCAGGCGGACGCGGGCGAACGGCAGCTCGGCCTCCTCACCGTCGTCGTACTCCACCATCGCCTTCCCGCCCGCCGCGCGGACGACTGCCGCCCGCTCGTACTTCTCGCCGAGCCGCTCCCGCCGCGCCCACACCAGCTGCCCCGGGATCAGCATCAGCGGCCGCAGGTCGGGCACCATCACCTCGGCCGCGGTGCCGTCCTCGTACTCCACGTCGGCCACCATGCCGACGATGCCGCCGACCGTCGCCGGGTACAGCCAGCCGCGCTCCCGCGGGGCGAACACGCGCGAACCCTGCGCCAGCGGCCCCGCCACCGGCACCCGCAGGTACTCGACGCTCATCCTGTCCTTGCGGCCGTCCTCGTACTCGACGCGGACCGTCTCGCCGTCCACGTCCACCACGGTGGCCGGGTCGTACTTGTTCTTGTCGCGGTCGCGGCGGGCGGCGACGAACTCGCCGGGGGCCAGCGCGATCGGCCGCAGCAGCACGAACGACGCCCGGCCGGCGTCCCCGTCGTCGAACGCGACGGCGGCGAGTTCCTCGTACTCGTCCGTGTCGGTGACGGTGGCCGGGTAGAGCCACATCGGCTCCCACGGCGCCAGAACGCGGTCGCCGGGGGCGAACCGGCTCGGGGGTGGCGGCATCGGGGGTCCTCCGGGCGGACTACGGGACACCCGATTGTTTCCAGAAGCAGGGGAGAAGTCCAGAGGGGGACCACAAAGCCCGGAGGCCGTCCGCGGGCTTCGCCCGGTCAGCGTCTGCGGATCACCAACACCCAGTCCTCCGCGTCCGGCGGCGTCGTCAGCACGGCCCGCCGGCTCTCGCCGGTGCGCGGGTCAAACCACGCCAGTTCCGCGCCCGCGGCCACCGGCGGCGCGACGAGCCCCTTTGTGCCGGCCGGGAAATACAGCACCGCCACCTTCCGGTCCGGCGTCGCGGCGCAGCCGACGAACGTGAACGGGTCGCCCTTCGGGTCCTGCGTCACCAACTCCGGGGCGGGTTCGAGCCGCGTCCACGGCAGCGACTCGAACAGCTTCCGGACGTGGCTCATCTGCGCCGCGCCGGGCAGGCTCAGCGCCTCCTTCCACGTCTTGGCCGGGCCGGTCCCCTTGTGGTCGGTCGGTTCCTCGCCGGGCTTCGTGTGCCAGCTCCACACGCCGTGCCCGCCGTAGGTGACGCCGGCGACCGGCGTGCTGAGGAGGCTCCAGTACACGGCCCGGCGGACGCTGTACGCCGAGTGCGGCCGGCGGCTCTGGTAGCCGAAGTGGTCCTCGTAGGGCGGCTCCAGGTTCAGGATCGGCCGCACCGGCCCCTCGGGCCGCAGCACCGGCCGCGTGGGGTCTTGCTTCCTGGCGAACGCGGCCACGGGGCCGGAGTGAATCCACTTCGCCGTGTTGGCGTCGTCACCGTGGCCGCTCTGGTAGCCGAGCACGGTCAGCCACTTCTCGTCGGCCCAGTCCTGCCACGGCCAGTTCATGCCGGTCGGGTGCGTGGTGACGAGCGGGCCGCCGATGTTGCCGAACACGGCCCGGCCGACGGCCTTCCACTTCGCCGTCTCGGCCGGGTTGTAGCGGGCGTCGCCGGCCAGAACGAACAGGCAGTGCGCCCCCTTGTACCGGTCCACCTCGAACTTGATGAGGTCGGTCACTTGCGCCTCGGTCAGCTCGACGCCGGCGTCGCCCTTTTTGTGCGCCCACACCAGCACCGGCACGGCGAGCAGGCCGTGGACGTTGACCGCCTTGAGGCGCGCGTCGAGTTGCTCGAAGTAGGCGGAGTTGGGGACGAGCTTGCCGTCCTTGACGTCGTAGGCGGTGCGGCCGGCGGCGTCGGTGGGGGCGGTCCGCCACGGCGAGACACAGTTGAACTGCACCGCGGTGAAGCCCTTGGCCTTTCGGTCCTTCAGGTAGAAGTCCCAGTCGGCGGCGGTGCTGAGGGCGGGGCCGGTCCAGCAGGTGTCGGCGAGGACGAAGTACGGCGTGCCGTCGGCGTGCTCCAGGTACGTGCCGGCCTTGGCGACGCGGAGCTTGCCGTGCTTGGCGAACGGATTGTCGCCGTCGGCGGGGTTGGCGGGGGACGGGGCGGCGAGAAGGGCGAGCGCGGCAACGACTGAGTGCATCGGGGGCTCCGGCGAGAAGAGGTGCCGCTTGCGGCGTAGCGCTGCCCCAGCAGCGCTACGCCGCAAGCGGCAAAACCCGAGCCAAGGCGCGACCGGTCACCCGATCGGCTGCCACTTCCGCCCCTCGTTCAGCAGGAACTGGTCCGCCCCGGCCGGGCCGTGGCTGCCGATCGCGTACTCCTCGGGGTCCGGGGCCGCCGCCCGCTCGCACGCCGCGATGATCGGGTCCATGATCTCCCACGCCCGCTCGATCTCGTCGCTCCGCAGGAACAGGCTCGCGTCCCCCTGGATCGCGTCCAGCAGCATCCGCTCGTAGGCCTCCGGCAGCGCCTTGTCCCCGTACCCCTCGCGGTAGTCGAACGACAGGTCGCGCGGGCTCAGCTTCGTCCCGTCGGTGTCCGGCACCTTCGTCTGGAAGTTCAGCGTGATCCCCTCGTTCGGCTGCAGCACCAGCGTCATCCGGTTGCACTGGAGCGTCTCGCCCTTCGGGAGCGGGAACATCAGGTGCGGCGGGCAGCGGAACTGGATCATGATCTCGCTGTACCGCTTCGTCATCCCCTTCCCGGAGCGGATGTAGAACGGCACGTTCTTCCACCGCCCGTTCTCGACCGTCAGCCGCACCGCCGCGTAGGTCGGCGTCTTCGAGTTCGGGTTGATCGCCGCCGCCTCCTCGTGCTTCCCCGCGGCCGTCAGCTTGGCCTTCAGCTTCGCCAACTCCTGCCGGTAGCCGGCGTACTGGCCGACCGAAACCAGGTGCTCCGCCTCCTCGACGGTCGGCACCGGGATGCTGTCGAGGACCTTCATCTTCTCGTTGCGGAGCGTGTCCGCGGTGTACCGCACCGGGCTCTCCATCGTCACCAGCGCCATCACCTGGAGGAGGTGGCTCTGGATCATGTCGCGGATGACGCCGGACGTGTCGTAGTACGCCAGCCGCTCGCCCACGGTCACCGTCTCGGCCACGGTGATCTGCACGTGGTCGATGTACTGGTAGTTCCACAGCGGCTCGAACAGCGTGTTGGCGAACCGGAACACCAGGATGTTCTGGACGGTTTCCTTGCCGAGATAGTGGTCGATGCGGTAGAGCTGCTCTTCCTTCCAGTGCTTGTGCAGGGCGGCGTTCAGCGCCTTGCCGGTTTCGAGGTCGTGGCCGAACGGCTTCTCCACGATCACGCGCCGGAAGCCGCCGTTCTCCTGGCTGAACCCGGCGTCGCCGAGCGCGGCGCTGAGCTCCGGGTACAGTTCCGGCTTGACCGAGAAGTAGTACAGCCGGCGGCCGCCCGCCGGTCCCTCGTTGGCGTCGAACCAGGCTTTGAGCGGCCCCGGGCCACCCTCGCCGGTGATGTCCGCGGAGACGTAGTAGAGTTGTTTGGCGAAGCGGTCCCAGACGCCCTCGTCCCACTGTTCCTTGTGCGCCGCCACCGACTCCTTCATCCTCGCGCGGAAGGCGTCGTCGGTGAACGCGGAGCGGGCCACGCCCACGATCTTCGCCTCCGGCGGCAGGCGGTTCTTGCGGGCGAGGTTGTACAGGGCCGGGATGAGCTTGCGGGCGGCGAGGTCGCCGGACGCCCCGAAGATGACGACGGTGAGCGGCGTGGTCATGGTGGTCCCCGCGGGCGGCGGGGGTGCCCCGCCGTGCCGGGCTCATCCTATCGACCGCTTGCGGCCCGTCCGGCGGGTCTTACAATCCCGCTGCCAGAACCTTGGTCTTCCCGGACGCCCCCGTGAACAACACCTGCCCGACCTGCGGGGCCGTCTACAACGTCGCCTCCAAGGACGTCGGCCGCCGCATCCGCTGCAAGAAGTGCCAGACCGGCCTGACCGTGACCGACGCCGGGTTGGCCCTCGACGAGCCGCCCCCGCCGACGGCCTCGGGCACCCGGCCGCCGCCCCCGCCGCGCCCCGTCGAAGACCTCGACGACGTCGACGACCGGCCGCGCCGCCGGCCGGCGCGGGGCGGGATGTCGTTCGATCCCCTGAAGGTGTTCAAGGACTTCGGCGGGGTGGCGTCGCTGCTGTTCGGGTTCGGGGCGTTCCTGGTGATCGTGTTCCTGTTCCAGCCGATCATCGGCACCGCCGCGGTGAGCCGGGCCGAGGGGACGCGCGAGCGGATGGACCTGGAGTGGACCGCCACGGAGCGGAAGCTCCGTAAGGACGGCAAGCAGCAGCCCGACATCGACGCCGCCCGCGAGAAGTTCGACAAGGACCACGACCGCCTGCGGGTGGAGGAGGGCGCGGCCTACGAGCGGGTGAGCACGAAGCGGGCCCGGTGGTTCGAGATGTACGGGATGATGTTCGGGTTCCTGTTCCTGATGGCCGGCAGCCTCGGCTACATGATGCCGGAGCAGACGACGGTGCGCCGCATCCTCGGCACGGTGGTGCTGGGGGCGCAGATGCTCATCATCTTCCTGGTGTTCGGCGTCGGCGGCGGGTGTGGCGGCGGCGGCGGGGTGCCGGGGGTGAAGGGGTGAACGGGTGAGAGGTGACTTGGAGTGTCACTCTCACCCGTTCACCCGTTCACCCCTTCACCCCTTCAAGCGGTGCGGCAGAGTTCCTATTCCATCCCGATACCGAAGTGAGACGGATACCCCATGCCCGACACCGACTGGACCCCGAAGTACAGGCGCGTGCTGCTGAAGCTCAGCGGCGAGGCGCTCGGCCACGGCGGCAAGAGCGGCATCAGCCTCGACGAGGCCGCGGCCATCGGCGAGCAGCTGAAGCGCGTCGTCGCCCGCGGCGTGCAGCTGGCGGTGGTCGTCGGCGGGGGCAACATCCTCCGGGGGGCGCAGTTCTCGGCCGGCGGCGAGACCATCAAGCCGGCCACCGCCGACTACATGGGCATGCTCGCCACCGTCATGAACGGCCTGGCCCTCCAGGACACGCTCGAAGCGATGGGCGTCGAGACGCGGCTGCAGAGCGCCGTTCGGATGGAGACGGTCGCCGAGCCGTACATCCGCCGCCGGGCGCTGCGGCACCTGGAAAAGGGCCGGGTCGTCATCCTCGCCGGCGGCACCGGCAACCCGTTCGTCACCACCGACACCGCCGCCGCGCTGCGGGGCACCGAGCTCGGCGCCGAGGTCGTGCTGAAGGCGACCCGCGTGGACGGCGTGTACAACGCCGACCCGGAGGTGAACGAGTTCGCCGAGAAGTACGACCGGCTGACGTACGACAAGGTGATGCGCGACGGCCTGCGGGTGATGGACATGGGCGCGTTCGACATGTGCCGCACGGCCAAGCTGCCGATCCTGGTGTTCAACTACAAGCGCGACCGGGCCATCGAGCGGGCCGTGGCCGGGGAGCCGATCGGGACGATCGTGGCCGGCTGACGCCGCCGGCCCGCCAAATAGACTGACACCTCTGAACGGTTCCGAATCCCGCACCGCAGGTGCCCCGATGAGCAGCGCGCAAATCCTCAAGGACGCCGAGGACCGGATGGAAAAGGCGCTCGACGTCTTCCGCAACGACCTGAAGGGGTTGCGGACGGGTCGCGCCTCACCGGCGCTCGTTAACCCGCTGCGGGTGGACTACTACGGCAGCCCCACGCCGCTGGAGCAGATGGCGTCGGTGTCCTGCCCGGACGCGGCGACGATCGTCATCAAGCCGTACCAGGCCGAGGTGCTGAAAGACATCGAGAAGGCGATCCGGTCGTCCGACCTGGGCCTCGCGCCCAACAGCGACGGGAAGACGATCCGCCTGTCGCTGCCGGCGATGAGCGGCGACCAGCGGAAGAAGCTGGTGGCGCAGATCAAGAAGCAGGCGGAGGCGGCAAAGGTGAGTTGCCGGAACATCCGCCGCGACGGGAACAAGCACTTCGACGACGCCGAGAAGGCGAAGACGATGACCGAGGACGACCGCGACAAGGGGAAGGCGAAGGTGCAGGACCTGCTCAAGCTCTACGAGGGCAAGATCGACGACCTCGGGTCGAAGAAGGAGAAGGAAGTGATGGAGCAGTGACCCGGCGACGACAACCCATGCGCTCCCTCCGCGACGTTGCCGACCTGTTCCCCAAGGCCCGCGACGCCGGCCTCACCCCGGACGAGGTGACCGCCAGCCGCGGCCGGTTCGGCGCCAACCGGCTTACCCCGCTCCCCAAAGAGCCCGTCTGGAAGAAGTTCCTCGAGAAGTTCGACGAGCCGATCATCAAGATCCTCCTCGCCGCGTCGCTCCTCAAGATCGTCGTGGACCTGTTCGACGCCTCCCCCGTCGCCGGCGGGCTGGCGCTCGCGGCCGTGGTCGCCGTCCTGGCCGCCGCCGCGGTCGTGAAGGGGCTCGGCGACTGGGTGCCGTCCATCCTGTTCGGCCTCGCCGCGCTCCTCGTCGGCGTCAGCGTGCTGGTCGGCCACCCCTCGTACGAGGGGCTCGCCGTCATGGTCGCGGTCGCGCTGGCGACCGGCGTGGCGTTCTACAGCGAGTACCGCTCCGACAACGAGTTCGAGAAGCTCAACGCCACGAAGGACGCCGTGCAGGTGAAGGTCACCCGCGGCGGCGCCGTCCACGCCATCGGCCTCGAAGACGTGGTCGTCGGCGACCTCGTCGTGCTCGAAATGGGCGACGAAATTCCCGCCGACGGCCGCGTCCTGCGGGCCAACGAGCTGATGCTCGACCAGTCGCTCATGACCGGCGAGAGCGAGCCGGTGAAGAAGACGGCCGCGCGCGAGGACGACGCGGCCGACGGCCCCGAGCAGGCGGGGTGCGTCTACCGCGGTACCCAGGTCGTGGACGGCGTCGGCCTCATGGTCGTCGGTAACGTCGGCGACGACACCATGATCGGCCAGATCGCCCGCCGGCTGTCCGGCGAGCCCGAGGGCGACGAGGCCGCGGCGGAAACGGCGGAAGGCCGCGTGCAGCAGAAGCTCACCATCTCGAAGGCCGCGACCCCGCTCCAGGAAAAATTGACGGTCCTGGCCGACCTGATCAGCAAGGTCGGCTACATCGCGGCGGTCGCCATCTTCGTCGCCCTACTGGCCCGCGGGCTGTACGTCGGCGAGGTGCGCTGGCCGGGCGCGGACGAGACCGCCGGCCCGGTGCTGCTCGGCAGCGTGCGGGCGCTGCTGTCCTACTTCGTGTACATGGTCATCATCGTTGTGGTGGCCGTGCCCGAGGGGCTGCCGATGAGCGTGACCGTGTCGCTGGCGCTAGCCATGCGGAAGATGACCCGCGCCAACGCCCTCGTCCGCCAGCTCGTCGCCACCGAGACGATCGGCTCCGCGACCGTCATCTGCTCCGACAAGACCGGCACGCTCACGCAGAACAAGATGACCGTGTCCCGCGTCGGGATCGAGGGCGAGTCGTTCGACGGGTTCGCCGGCGCCTCTGCCGACCCCGGTACGCCGCTCGGCTGGCTCGTGCTCAACAGCGCCGTCAACTCCACGGCGAGCCTCGAAGAGAAGGACGGCAAGACGCTCACCGTCGGCAACACGACCGAGGGCGCGCTGCTGACGTGGCTCCGCGGCGGGGCGTGGGTGCCGGGCGGGCCGCCGATCGACTACGCCACGCTGCGAGCCGCGCACCCGGTTCTGTACCAGCTCCACTTCTCGTCCGACCGGAAGCGGATGACCACCGTCACCCGCGCCGGCGACAAGCTGGTGACGCTGGTGAAGGGCGCACCCGAAATGATCCTGGAGCAGTGCGACCGCTACCTCGCGGCCGACGGCTCGGTGCGCCCGCTCGCCGAGGTGCGCGAGCGGTTCCTGATGGGCCTCCGGGGCGCCGCCGGCGACGCGATGCGGACGCTGGCGTTCGCGCACGCCGTGCTGCCGCCGGGCTTCCCGCAGGACGAGGACGCCATCCACGACCGCCGCGACGAGATCGAGCAGGGCCTCATCTTCACCGGGTTCGTGGCCATCCGCGACCCAATCCGCCCCGAGGTGCCGCCGGCCGTGGCGGAGTGCCGCGGCGCCGGGATCGAGGTGAAGATGATCACCGGCGACAACATCGAGACCGCCCGCGCCATCGCCCGCGATTGCGGCCTGCTCGACAGCCCGACCGCACTCGCCATGACCTCCGACGAGTTCAACCAGCTGTCCGACGACGAGCTGAAGGCGAAGCTGCCGCACCTGCGTGTGTTGGCCCGCGCCCGGCCGCTCGACAAGTACCGCATGGTCAAGTTGCTACAAGACCAGCAGCACGTCGTCGCGATGACCGGCGACGGCACCAACGACGCGCCGAGCCTCAAGAAGGCCGACGTGGGCCTGGCGATGGGTGTGGCCGGCACCGAGGTGGCGAAGGAGGCGAGCAAGATCGTGCTCCTCGACGACTCGTTCGGCACCATCGTGAAGGCGGTGAGCTGGGGCCGGTCGCTGTACGAGAACATCCAGCGGTTCGTGCAGTTCCAGCTGACCATTAACGTCAGCGCCCTCACGATCGCGTTCCTCGGGCCGTTCCTGGGGCTGAAGCCGCCGTTCACCGTGCTGCAACTGCTGTGGATTAACGTCATCATGGACACGTTCGCGGCCATCGCGCTGTGCAGCGAGCCGCCGCGGCCGGGGCTCATGCGGGCGAAGCCGAAGCGGCGCGACGACAGCATCGTCACGCGGGCGATGGCGGGGAACATCCTCGTCACCGCGGCGTTCTTCGTGGTGGTGATGATCGCCCTGCTGCTGGGGATGGAGCACCGGGGCTGGTTCGCCGGCGACAGCCCGCGGTCGCCCGAGTTCCCGGAACTGACGATGCGGCAGGCGACGATCTTCTTCTGCGTGTACGTGTTCTTCCAGGTGTGGAACCAGATCAACTGCCGGTCGCTGGACCCGCAGGAGAGCGGCTTCTACAAGCTGTTCGCCAACCCCCAGTTCCTCCTGATCGCGTCGCTGACGGTGATCGGCCAGGTGCTCATCGTGACCGTCGGCGGGGCGGTGTTCAACGTGGAGCCGCTGGGGGTGATCGACTGGCTGGTGATCGCCGTGAGCACGGCGAGTGTGCTGGCGTTCGCCGAAGTCGCCCGACGGCTCCGCGGTCATGACAAATGACCCACCAATGACCAAGGAGGCCAACGGTGTCTTCCGTGGTCATTGGTGGGTCATTTGTCATTGGTCATTCCGGGCTGTATCGCAGTTTTCGTCCCTGGTGTGGCTATGACCCCGGAAGAACGCCAAGAACTCGCCGCGGTCGCCGACAAGCTGCTGATTGGACATTTTCACCGTCACGTCTTCCTGTGCATCGGCCCGACGTGCTGCGCGTCCGAGGCCGGCGAAGCGGCGTGGGACGCCCTCAAGCGCGAGCTGAAGGACCGCAACCTGTCGCTGGCGGCCGGCCCGGCGGCGTGCTACCGCACGAAGGTCGGCTGCCTGCGGGTGTGCAAGGGCGGCCCGGTGATGGTGGTGTACCCGGAAGGGACGTGGTACGCGGGCATGACCGCCGACCGCGTACCGCGATTCGTCGAAGAGCACCTGGTGGGCGGGCGGCCGGTCGAGGAATGGGTGTTCGCGCGGAACCCGCTGCCGAGCGGGTGAGCGGATCGGCGGGACCGGCGGGGCGCTTCACCGCCCCGCCATCTCGCCGGCCCCGCTGTACTCGACCGCGGTCACCGTCGCCGCCGGCCAGTTCACCCGCAAGAGCCGCTTGAAGCCGTAGTCGCCGCCGACGTTGTACCCGCGGGTCGGGCCGAACGTCGCCTCGCGGGCGAAGTGGGTGTGCCCGCAGAACGCCAGCGGCACCCGGCCGGCGTACTTCGCCAGCACGTCCTCCAGGTCGGCGTTGCCGCTGAACGCCTCCCACAGCAGCGCGTCCAGGTCCGGCGGGTCCGGCTTCGGGTAGTTGAGCCGGCGGAACGGCGGGTGGTGCGTGACCACCAGCGCCGCCGGGACCTGCCCGAGCGCCTGCGCCAGGTGGTCGTTCAGCGTCTCGACCGCCTCGCTCGCGAACCCGGCGTCGTCGTAGTGCCACTTCACGAAGTTGGCGTCGTTGTGCCGGCCGCGTGTGAACCGCTTGGTGCGGAGGCGGTCGGCCCAGTCGGGGGTAAAGTCGCGGAGCCGGTCCACGCCCCACGAGTAGTCGTACCAGTTGATCGACCCCACCACCGCCAGCCCGGCCTCGTGGAGCACGAGCGGACCGTGGTCGAGGTAGTGGAACCCGCGCGCCGCGGCCTCGGCGGGGAGGTAGTGGTGGTAAACGTCGAGGGAGTCCCCGCGGGGGTCGTCGGAGCGGACCCAGATGTCGTGATTGCCGGGCACCAGCGCCTTGGTGCACGGCAGCTCGGCGAACAGATCGAGACATCGGCCGAACTCGTCGCCCGCGCCGACGTCGCCGGCGATGACGAACAGGTCGGGCGGGTCGCGGAACAGGTCGTCCGCGAGGGCATGGATGGCGGCGACCCCGCCGGGGTGGCGCGGGCCGAAGTGGAGGTCGGCGGTGACGGCTATCCGGACCGGGCGGCCGGGTCCGGCGAGCCGCGGGAAGGTCGTCATGCCCCCATTCTACCGCACTCTCCGAACCGGCGCGACCCGCACAGGGGGGCACGGCCCGCAGATTCATTCGATCTTCGCCATTGCGTCCGGCGTAATCGGTGCATCCGCGCGAGCTCAGAGCCGGGCGAAACCGCTTTACCGTGAACGAGTTCGGGCGATCGGAACAAATTCACTGGACGATCCCAAAATCTAGCTCACACTTGTCCAGTGCCGATGTGATGCTACGAGGCCGCCCGCAACCGGGCGGTCACCTCGATCTCGATTTTCATGCGCGGGTCGGTGAGGCCGGCAGCGAACATGGTCGCGGCGGGGCGGCTGTCGCCGAAGTACTTCCGCAGCACCGGCCAGCACGGCTTGAAGTCGGCGGCCGCCGGCAGAATGTAGGTGACGCGCACAACATCCGCTAAAGTAGCTCCGGCCTGGGCGAGAGCGGCGGCGATGTTCTTGAGGCACTGCTCGGCCTGCTGGGCCACGTCGTCGGAAATGGTCATGGTGGCGTAGTCGAACCCGGTGGTGCCGGAGACGAACACCCAGTCGCCGTCCACGACCGCCCGCGAGTAGCCGATCTCGGCCTCGAACGGCGAGCCTGTGCTGATCAACCGCCTGCCCATCGCGATCCCCCGAAGAAGGTTGGAACCCCGGCAGGATACGAAATTCTCTCGCCCTCCGGTCGCGGATCAGTTACCCTAACTGTTGATACGTTCCCGCCAGCACCGCTTTCCCACCCACCGGGGTTCGCCCCGGCTCGCCTCCCGCGAGGGCTCCATGACCCGCCTCGTTCCGGCCGTTGCCGTACTGCTCGCACTTGCGTCGCCCGCCGCCGCCGCCCCGCCGTCCGACCCCGCGAGCCGCGCCGAGGTCGCCGGCGCGCCCACTGCCGTCGAAGTGACGCCCGCCAGCGTCACCCTCGACGGCGTTCGCGACGCCCGTCAGCTGGTCGTCACCGGCCGCTACGCCGACGGAACGGTCCGCGACCTGACGACGGTCACCACCGCGACGGTGAACAACGCCGCGGTCGTGGACGTGCAGGACGGCCTGTACCTGCGGCCGAAGGCCAACGGCGCAGCGACGCTGACGCTGGCCGTCGGCGGCAAGACGGTGCAGGTGCCGGTGGCGGTCGCCGCGATGGACCAGCCGTCGCCGGTGAGCTTCCGCAACCACGTGATCGCGGCGATGAACGTGGGCGGTTGCAACATGGGTGCCTGCCACGGCACCCCGAGTGGCAAGAACGGCTTCAAGCTGTCGCTCCGGGGGTTCGACCCCGCCGCCGACTACCTGATGCTGACCCGCGAGCAGTTCGGCCGCCGCACCGACAAGCACAGCCCGGCCCAGAGCCTGCTGCTGCTGAAGGGCGTCGGCGCCGTGCCACACGAGGGCGGCCAGCGCTTCGGCATGGCGAGCGTGCCCGGCGAGATGGTGCTGGCGTGGATCGCCGAGGGGCTGAAGGACGACGCCCCGGCCCTGCAGGGCGTGAAGAAGGTGGAGGTCGCCGGCGGCGGTCGCGTGCTCAAGACCCCGGCCAAGTGGCAGCAGCTCGCCGTCGTCGCCACCTTCACCGACAACAAGAGCCGCGACGTGACCCGGCTGACGAACTTCAGCAGCTCCGACCCGTCGGTCGCCGACGTGACGCCGAGCGGGCTGGTCGAGTTCAAGCGGCCCGGCGAGGTGGCCATCCTGTGCCGCTACCTCGAAGAGATGGTCGCGGTGCGGTTGACGTACCTGGAGCCGCGCGAGGGCTTCAGCTGGCCCAACCCGCCGGCCGTGAACTACGTCGACACGCACACGTTCAACAAGCTGCGGATGATGAGCATCGCCCCGTCGGAGCTCTGCACCGACGACGAGTTCGTCCGCCGCGCCTACCTCGACGCCGTCGGCCGCATCCCGACGCCCGACGAGAGCCGGGCCTTCCTGGCGGACAACGACGCGAAGAAGCGTGAGAAGCTGATCGACCGGCTGGTCGAGCTGCCGGAGTTCGCCGACTTCTGGGCGCTGAAGTGGGCCGACGTACTCCGAAGCAGCCGCAAGACGATTCAGATTAAAGGCAGCTACGGGATGCAGGCGTGGCTCCGCGGCCACTTCGTCCGCAACACGCCGTTCGACGTGGTGGTGCGCGACATCATCACGTCCACCGGTAACACCTACGCCAACCCGCCGGCCAACTACTACCGCATCGCCAAGGACCCGCAGAGCCTCGCCGAGACGACGGCCCAGCTGTTCCTCGGCGTGCGGATGCAGTGCGCGAAGTGCCACAACCACCCGTTCGAGCGCTGGACGCAGGACGACTACTACGGCATGGCGGCGTGGTTCGCGCGGGTGAAGCAGCGGCCCGAGGGCGTCATCGGCACGCGCCCTGCGGCGCCGGCCGGAGCCGCCGAGGTGGTCTTTGTCAGCCGCGACGGCGAGGTGACCCAGCCGCGGACGGGCAAGACGATGGCGCCGCGCTACATCGGCGTCGGCGACGCGACCGTGCCGGCCGGCGTGGACCGCCGCGAGAAGCTGGCCGAGTGGCTGACCGGTGCGAACAACCCGTTCTTCGCCAAGTCGGTGGCCAACCGCGTGTGGTTCCACCTGATGGGGAAGGGGATCGTGGACCCGGTGGACGACTTCCGCGAGTCGAACCCGGCCGCGAACGACGAGTTGCTCGACGCCCTGGCCAAGGACTTCGTGCAGAGCAAGTTCGACCACAAGGCGCTCGTGAAGACGATCATGAAGTCGCGGACGTACCAGCTGTCGGCGCAGCCGAACGACAGCAACCGCGACGACACGAAGTACTTCTCGCACGCCGTGACGAAGCTGCTGACCGCGGAGCAACTGCTCGACGCGCTGTGCGACGTGACGGGTCTGCCGGAGAAGTTCCCGGGCCTGCCGGCGGGGACGCGGGCAATTCAGTTGCCGGACGGCGAGGTGAACAACGCCTTCCTGAAGACGTTCGGCCAGCCGGCTCGGGAGTTGGCGTGCGAGTGCGAGCGGGAGAGCGACGGCAACCTCGCCCAGGCGCTGCAACTGATCAACGGCCCGACGGTGAACGACAAGATTCGTAACCCGGCGAACCGCCTCGGCAAACTGCTGGAGGCGAAGAAGTCGAACGACGAGGTGCTGACGGAATTGTACTTCGCGGCGCTGTCGCGGGGGCCGTCGAGCGAGGAGCGGCGGCTGGCGCTGGCGCACGTCGAGCGCGGGGCCGACAAGCGGAAGGCCTGGGAAGACGTGCTGTGGGCGCTGGTGAACACCCGCGAGTTCCTGTTCCGGCATTGAGCCGCGGCGCGGGCTCAACTACGACCCCGACCGGCCCCGGCGGCGACCCCGCCGGGGCCGGTGTCTTTTCAGCCGGAGGCGTGATGCGTGCGGCGTTGTGGGCGGGCGTCGTGGTGCTGGCGTGGCCGACGGTCGCGGCCGCGAACGTAGCGACAATCTACTACCCGAGCGACCCCGGCTACACCCGGGCGAAACTGGCGTCGCAGGTGGTTCGCGTCGCCGCGGTCGCGGCGGTGGTAACGGGGTTGGTTTGGCTCGTCCGGTCGCGCGGCTCCAACCGTATGGTCGCGGCGGCGGTGCTCGGCACGTTCCTGGTCGTCGCGTTATTCTTCTGGGCCGGTTCTCTGACCGTCATCGTCCCGTCGGACGAGCCCAACCCGCCGATCGAGCGATTCGGGAGGCGGCCCGGCCCGGGGGCGGTGAGTGGTGAGGAGGTCACGCTCTACGCGGCCGTGAGTACGATGGCCCTCGCGGCCGGCGGGGTCGTGGTCGCGCGGCGGTCAGTCCCGAAGCGCGAGGGCTAACTGCCGCCGCTCCGCGGCGGTCAGCCCCGCCGGCGACGCGGCCCGCGCCGCCGCCCGCGCCGCGGCCGCCGCACCGGGGTTCCCCGCCCGCTCGTGTGCCAGCGCCAGGTACGCCAGCGGGCGGGCATCGCCGGGGCGCAAGTCTCGGGCCTCGGCCAGCGCCTTCACCGCCTGACAGAGCACCTCCTCGGGCGGCTCCACCTCGTCGGCCCCCGGCTGCTCCGCGAGGCGCACCAAACCCGCGCCGCGGTGGAACGCCTCGGCCGCACAGTCGCCGTCGTCGCGGGCGATCTGCATCAGCCGCGTGTGACAGTGGACAAGGTGCCCACGAACCGAACCTGACCCGTCCTGCGCCGCCGCGACGAACCTCTCGAAGTGGCCCCGCGCCTCCGCAGGGCGGTCCAGCTTCCACAACAGCTCGGCGAGGTGCGCCCGGAACATCGGCTGGTCCGGGTGCCGGCTCACGTGCGCCTCGAGGTGCGTCGCCGCCGCGGCCTGTTCGCCGCGCTGGAGGCACTCGGCGGCGAGTGTCAGCGAATCATCGTCGGTGGGCGCGGCCAACTCCGGCGGCGGCGGGCCGAGGAGCGTCTGACACCCCGCGGACGCGAGCACCCCGACGAGCAGCAGCCGGCGCATCCGTCGTCCTCCCCCGAGGGACGAATCGACGGTGCGGTCCGCACCAGTTCAGGCGGTTGGGGCGGGGTAGGGAAGTGGGGTGGGAAGCTGGGAAAGGGCGGCGGGTCGTGCGTGTTGGATAGCCGAACGCCCACCCGCCGCGGCGGGTGGGCCTGGCCCCGCCTACCGCATCGGTTCAGGCTCGCTGATGGTGCGGCCGTAACGGGCCAACAGCATCTGCACCGCCTGCACCGTCTGCCACTCGTTGAAACCGAGCTTGACCTCGGTACCGTCTTCGTTGGCGTCGATGTTCTCGACGGCGTTCGTCAGCCCGCGGTGGAGGTAGTCGAAGATCTCGCTCAGCCGGGCGGCTTGGGCCGGGGTCAGCTTGTGCGGCAGCGGCGGCAGGTCGTCGTCGAACGCCGACCACGGCTTCGGCGTCGCCTCCGGGTCGAGCGGGGCAGCGGCGGGCGCCCGGCCCGCGGCGGCAGCCAACTCGTCGGCGCGGATCGTCTGGGCGTGGGCTCCGCCGTTGGCCGGCACTGTTGTAGCCCGGCGGGCGGCGATCTCCTCCATCGTGCCGAACAGCAACATGCTGCGGCCGATCGACACCTGATCCCCCGGCCGCAGGCGGCGAATCTGCACCGCGGCGCCGTTGACCCGCGTGCCGTTGGTGCTGTCGAGGTCGGTCAGGATGATGTCCTGGTCCTCGATCTGAATTTTGGCGTGGTAGCGGCTGACGCGCTCGTCGTTCAGCCGCAGGCCGTTCCCCTCCTCGCGGCCGATCGTGACCGGGATCGGCAGGTCCTTGTAGACACGCCCCTTGTCAACGCCCTCAAGCACGAGAAATGTGACGCTGCGCATGAGCCGGGTCCTTGCGGCGGGGCGCCGGCCGGGGCGAACCGGCCGGTAGTTTGGGTATAGCACAAACCGGCACGTGGGGGGCGGAAGCGTCGCGTCTATCCCACCCCGTCAGCATTGTCGCCGGGCGGACTGCCGGTGTCAATTCACTGTTTGCATTTTGGTGTCTGGTGCCGGGCGGTCCGTCGGACTACTCGCGCGAGTAACCCCCACCCGCCGCGGCGGGTGGGGACTTCGTGGGGTGTCACGCCTTCGGCCGCCGGGCGTACTGCTCGTTCACGTGGTTCCAATTTACCACCTGGAACCACGCCTCGACGTACTTCGCCCGAACATTCCGGTACTTCAGGTAGTACGCGTGCTCCCACACGTCGACCCCGAGCAGCGTGTGCTTCCCCTCCATCAGCGGGCTGTCCTGGTTCGGCGTGCTGCTCACGCCCAGCGGCTTGCCGTCGGCCCCGCCGACGACGAGCCAGGCCCAGCCGCTGCCGAACTGCCCCAGGGCGCGTGCGGTGAACGCCTTCTTGAAGCCGTCCATGTTGCCGAAGCTGGCGTCGATCGCGGCGCCGAGCTCGGCCGACGGCGCGCCGCCGGTGCCGGGCTTGGCCATCATCCGCCAGAACCACGTGTGGTTGAGGTGGCCGCCGCCGTTGTTGCGGACGGCGGTGCGAATCGCCTCCGGCACGGTGGCGATGTTGCGCACGATGTCTTCAATCGGTCGGGCGGCCCAGTCGGGGGCGCCCGCCAGAGCCGCGTTCAGGTTCGTCACGTACGCCTGGTGGTGGCGGTCGTGGTGAATTGTCATCGTCTCCGCGTCGATGACCGGCTCCAGGTCGGTCGCCGGGTACGGCAGCGGCGCGAGCTCAAAGGGGCCTTTCGGCTGGGCGGCGGCGAGGCCGGGAAACGCCAGGCCGGCAGCCCCGGCGGCAGTGGTCCGGAACAGGTCGCGGCGGGTGAGCATTGGTGGGTTCTCGGTGGCGTGGGGAGGGCGACGGTTCGCACGGCTGATCGTAGGCGCCGGCGTGGCGTGTTGGAAGCAAAAAGCCCGCCGCCCGCTCCGGCCCGTGTCGGCGGCGGTTGAGCGGAACTCGGCGGAATTCCTCATCATACCGCGCGACGGGTGGCGCAACCGGTCGGACGGACACAAGGTTCCGGCCGGGAACGACCCGGAGGACCGGCGCCATGCCCACCGCCCTGCCCGGGAAGCCGGCGGTTCCGGCCCGCCCCGCGTTGCACGGCGGGGCGGCGCGGGTAGGGTTCCGAACACGTACCCCCACGGATGGGTTGCGCCCGAGAGCGTGACGGGCGGCACGGGTTGCGCCGGAGGCGCGACCCGCGCCGCACAGTGGGGGGACCGGTCACTTCCGGCCCGACCACGGAAAACTTTGCGGGGCTCCGCCCCGTCGTGAAGTAGAGCGGCGGCCCCCGGGTCGCCCGCCGGCCGTTTCACCCCGGGTCAGCCCCGGGCCGCCTCGGACGCGGTTCGCCACACTGGCCCCGGTACAGGACGCGCAACATGTCGAATAAGTCCCGCCAGACGCTCGCCCAACTCCTCCGCAAGTGGGTCGCCCGTGGCAGCCGCGTCTCGGCCCCGCGGCCGACGGCCAAGTTGCGGTTGGAGGAAGTCGAGACGCGCGTGGTCCCCGCGACCACGCCGGCGGTCACGGCCTCGGCCCAGATCGCGGT
This sequence comes from Gemmataceae bacterium, assembly GCA_046350095.1. Lineage (GTDB taxonomy): Bacteria > Planctomycetota > Planctomycetia > Gemmatales > Gemmataceae > Urbifossiella. Next base: position 214,643 of record JAXMBA010000002.1, on the reverse strand, counting down.
TCCGAACACCGGCGGCGGGTTCACCCCGCAGGTGGTGGTGGACCCGACCAACCCGAACACCCTGGCCATGGTGGTGGCCCAGCCGCAGGGCATCCTGGCGCAGGTCAGCTTCGACGGCGGCGTGTCGTGGACGAAGCTCCGCGACACCAACTCGGCCAGCCCGAACAACGTCCCGTCCACGTCCTCGGGCGACGCCTCCCGCGGCATGCTCATCGACCCGACCCGGCCGCTCAACGCCGGGCTCACCCGCGACCAGCGGGCGTACACGAATGCCTCCGAGCCGACCGTCGCGTTCACGCGGTCGGGGAGCGTGTACATCGCGTACCTCCAGCACAACCTGGACAAGACCAGCGGCGCCCTGGTGGTCGAGCGGTTCGACATCAACCGCACGGCCGAGACGTTTACCTACGTGGACCTCGACCGGGCGCGGGACTGGGACAACGACCCGTCCACGCCGGCGAGCGAGCGGTGGGACACGGCCACACTCCGCGACGCCAACGGCAACCTCGACAACCGGGCCTACGTCCTGTACCAGTGGGTCGACACCGGCACCACGATCAACCGCCCGGCCAACCCGTCGATCGGCGTCGACACCAACCTCGGCACGTACACCGACCCGGCCACCGGCGAAACGATCCAGGACCCGTTCGTGTCGCAGGGCGGCGGCGACACCATCTTCGTGGCCTGGAACATGGTGTCCAGCGCCCCGTCCGTGGACTCGGTCGGCCCGATCAGCCAGGCCGCGCTCGGGTTCGTGCCGAACGCCGTCATGATGGCCGTCGGCCGGGTGGACCCGGTGGCCCTTATCGACCGCCCGAACCCGAACGCGCCGGTGAGTGCCTCGAACCCGCGGCAGGCCGCGTTCCTGTTCTCGACGCCGGTGCCGGTGAACGACGGCGGCCACTTCATCGGCGCCGGCAACCTGGGGGCGAACACCAACAACAGCGGTGCCGCCCCGACCGTCTCGTTCAACCCGGCGACGGTGCGAGAGGGGATGGTGACGCCGGGCAAAATGACGGTGACCTGGGGCACCGCCGGGGCCCGGGTCGTCCAGAGCACCGTCGACCTCGTGGACAGCGGCGGCGTGGCGAACCTGGGCTCGTCGAGCTACACGTTCCGCTCGAACGACTTCCCGGATTCCACGGCCGGCTCAAGTTTCATCGCCGACGGCTTCGCGCCCTCGTCCGGGCCCGACATCCCGGGGGTCACCACGTTCGAGCTCCGCAACGTCGATCTGACGCCGTTCACCGCGGCGGGCGGGAACGGCGGGCAGTTCACGACGCTCGACGACTTCGACGTCACGATTGCCCTCTCGCACCCGAACCTGAGTCACCTGCGGATCCAGCTCGTGGCCCCGGACGGCACCACGGTCACCCTGGTGCGGAACCGGGTGAACGGGGACAACAGCGTAAACACCGTCGGCGGGGTCAACGCGGGCCTCGCCGGAACTGACCTCGGCGTCGCGGCCGGCATTCAGGGGAACTTCGCCAACCAGCCGCAGGCGATCCCCGGGAACCCGGTCGGCACGGTGTTCAGCGCCGAGGCCGCCCGGTGGGTCTTCGACCCGAACAACCCGGCCAACTACATCGGCTCCTACCGCCCCGAGGCCGGTAGTCTGTCGCAGTTCTACGGCCGGTCCGCCAGCGGGCTGAACAGTGGCGTCAACGCCTACTGGCGGCTGGTGATCACCGACACCCGCGACGACCGCATCACGGTCAACAACAACCCGGTCGACCCGGTCCAGCTGGTCCAGTTCTGGTCGCTGACGTTCACTTCGCGGCTGGACAACTCGGACGCCGGCGGCCGCCTCGGCACGGACCAGTTCGTGGCCGGAGTCAGCACCGTGCCGATGACCAACCTGGCGACGAGCACGACCGGGCCGCTCGGCGGCGACCAGACGTTCCCGACGGTGGCCGGCGTCGCCGGCGTGTCGCCGACGTTCGGCATCGGGCCGGGCGTGACCGTGGCCTACGACAACAGCCTCGGGTCGTTCAGCCCGTACGCCGGCCGCATGTACCTCGCCTACACCGGCGGGGCGGGGACGAACACCAACGTGTTCCTCACCTACTCGGACGACAACGGGGCGAGCTGGAGCGGGCCGGTCCAGGTGAACGACGACTCGGCCGCGGACAACTTCTCCGAGGGCATCCGGTCGCAGTACCAGCCGACCGTGACCGTGGACCCGGCCACCGGCACGGTGGTGGTCATGTGGTACGACGCCCGGACGGACGCCAGCAACACCCGCGTCGCCACGTACATGGCCACCAGCATCGACGGCGGCAACACGTTCAGCGCGAACGCGCCGATCAACACCCAGAAGTTCGCCATCGACGCGATCACCGGCAAGCGGGTGAACCTGGAGCCGGTCCCCACCAACGTGGGCGCCATGACCACGTTGAACGGCGGGGCCTACCAGTACGGCGGAACCGGGGTGCGGCAGGCGGTGGTGGCGTTCGACGGGGTCATCAAGGCGTTCTGGACCGGCAACGCCAATTCCGGCGGGCAGTCCATCTTCTCCGCCAACGTGCGGACCACCGCCGGCCCGCGCGTGATCGAGAGCGACCTCGGCTCCGTGTCGGAGCGGAGCGACACCGGGACCGACGACGGCACGGCCCTGATCCTGGACGAGAACGACTTCCAGCGGGTCATCACCGACGCGTTCGGGAACGCCCGGACGACGTACAACGACACGTTCGCCGCGGACGGGACGCGGCGGATCGACGGCTTCCGCATCGTGTTCGACCGGCCGGTCTACTTCGGCCCGAACGCCACCACCCCCGACACCGTGAACCTGAGTGAGGCGTTCGGCGCCGACGACGTGCAGGTCCGGTTCCGCGACCCGTCGAACGTGATCGACACGGCCACCCAGGGCGCGCTCATTCCGGTGGCAGGCGTCCGCCCGATCGGCGGGTACTCGGACAGCGGGTCGTACTTCGCCACCGCCTTCTTCGTGCAGTTCCAGACGCCGCAGACGGCCGTCGGCACGTACAGCTACGCCGTCGGCCCCGCCGTGTCGGACCGCGTCCGGTCGCAGACGTCGGCCGTGTTCGTGTCCGCCGACACCCCGACCACGCTGGCCGACCCCGGAATCGTCGAGTCGCAGATCGTCATCCCCCCGCTGGAGGGGAACCTGACGGTGCAGAACCTCCAGGTCGGGCTAAACGTCACCCACCCGTCGGTCGGGCAGCTGGTGATCACCCTCGTCGCCCCGGACGGCACCGAACTCATTCTGGTCGACACGGAGGGCGGCAACCGGGCCAACCTCGTCAACACGCGGATCGCCGACGGCGGCATCCCGAGCCCGTACCCGATCACCAACCCGTTCAACAACTTCAACGGCATCTACGAGCCGTCCGAAACGTTCTTCACCGGGCGGACGCTCGCCAGCGCGTTCGGCGGCAAGCCCCTCAGCGGCGTTTGGACGCTCCGGGTCGAAGACCTGAGCGGCGGCGGCACGGGCACGTTGAACGCCTGGACGCTGAAATTCCGCGACCCGGCCGGCAACCCGCTGACGATCAACCGGCTCGGCAACGGCATGGATCAGGACGCCGACGGCATCCAGCAGGAGACCACTCAGGACGTGTACTCGGTCCCCCTGTCGCTGGCGGGGGCGCCGTTCACCGGGCCGTTCGACACGGCCAGCCGGCCGATCGTCGCGCCGGGCGCACACGTCGTCCGCACCTACGCCGGCGGCCAGCTGGCGAGCGCGACCTCGGCGACCGCGACCTCCGGTTCGACCTTGCGGGTGGTCCTCGACCGCGAGGTCGACATCACCACCTTCACCCGCGACGCGATCGCGTCGGTGGTCGGCCCGAACGGCACGATCACGGTGACGCCGGGAGTCCAGGTCTTCGCGGTCAGCCCGGTGGACGGCGGGAGCAAGACGTTCGACATCCAGTTCGCCGGCGGCACGCTCCAGACCGGGGCGACGTACCTCGTCACGCTGAACAGCCGCGTCTTCGTCGTGGACGAAACGGCTCTGAACTCGACGATCCGGGAGGTGTTCGTCCGGTTCGACCGCTACATCAACCCGGCCAGCTTCACGCCGGGGAACGTGCTGCGGATCACCGGCCCGACGGGCGCCGTGTCGCTGGCCGGGGTCAGCGTCACCGCGGTGGACGACGCCCGCGTGCCGCTGGCGGCCAACGCCCCGGCCGCCCGGCTGTTCCGGGTCACGTTCGACCAGCCGCAGCTGGTGGTGAACGTGACCGCGCCGCAGTCGAGCGTGGCCATCAACCTCGTCGCCACGCCGACGGTCGGCCCGCTGACGCTCGCCGACGTCCGGGTGACCGGCCCGGACGGGGTCATCACCCCGGCGGCGCTGGTCCGGAACTCCGGCACCAGCTACACGCTGACGTTCGCCACGCCGCTGCCGGTCGGGACGTACACCATCGATTTCACGGCGACGCCGAACACGATCGCCAGCTCGCAGAATAACGCGTTCACGACCATCCCGTTCACCCTCGCGGCGGCGCCGCCGAACGGGACGCTGACGATCGGCGACGTGACCCGGGTGTTCGGGCCGGACGGGCTGCCGATCAGCCTCAGCGGCGCCACCCTCGGCGGCGGCCCGCTCAACTACACGTTGACGTTCCCGACGTCGCAGGTGCCCGGCACGTACACCATCCAGCTGGACCCGGCCTCGCTCCGCGGCGTGGCCGTGGTCGGCAGCGGGGTTCGGCTGTCCGGCCCGTACGCGATCGAATTCGGCAGCAACCCGGCGATCCCGGACGACACCCTGGCGGCCATCCGCGCCACCGACCGGCCGCAGTTCGTCGGCGTCCTGGCCGCGGCCCAGAACTTCATCGACGTGAGCTTCTCGTCCGTCACCGGCGCCCCCACGCTCGCGGACGTGCTCCGGGTCGTCGGCCCGACCGGGCCGGTAACGCCGACCTCCCTCACCCTGGTGAGCGGCACCACGTACCGGCTGACGTTCGCGGCGACGCTGCCGACCGGCCAGTACGTCATCGACTTCACCGAGTCGGCCGCGCGAAACATCCGCGTCGCCGGCAGCGGCTTGCCGGTGGACAACAACCTGAACGCCGGCGTCGCCATCACCACCGGCCGGGCGACCGCCACTGCGGCGGTTGTCGAGCGGAACTTCCCGTCGGCGTCGGGCCCGGTGGCGATCACGCCGGCGACCGCGAGCCCGACGGCGGACGACCCGAACGCGGTGACGAGCACGACCGCCGAGATGGCGATCGTGGTGAACGAGGACTTCGTCATCACCCAGGACCAGCTGAACAAGATTCAGGTGCTCCTGAACATCCAGTACCCGGACGTGTGGAAGCTGACGGTCGAGTTGGTGCCGCCGCCCCAGGCCGGGGTTCCCGCGGACCAACAAATCCGCTCGATCCTGCTGTACAGCGGCATCGACGACCGGCCGCCGAACGCGCCGGCGAACCAGACGGGCGGGGCGAACTTCACGAACACCCTGCTCGTGGACCGGCTCGACCCGAACGACCCGTCGCGGTACCCGTCGATCCTCGACAGCTTCGCCCCGTTCGGGTCGCCGGACGGGTACAACCCGCAGACGCCGCTCAGCGTGCTGGCGGACCCGACCCGGCCGTTCTCGGCGAAGGGGACGTGGGTGCTGCGGGTGACGAACCGCGGCACGGCGAGCGTGTCCGGGCAGATCTCGAACTGGACGCTGACCCTCCCGCGGTCGGTCCCGCAGTCGGGCCTCGGCGAGCGAGTCGCCGACCGGTTCCAGGCCGGGTTCCGGGTGTTCACCACGGCCGCGACGAACGAGCTGAGCCGTGACGCGTGGACCCCGGTGTCGGCGTCGTCGAACGAGACGGCCACCGCCGGCCGGGTGACCTCGGTGGTCGTGGACCCGTCCGACCCGAGCGGCAACACGGTGTACGTGGCCGGGGCCAGCGGCGGCGTGTGGAAGACGACCAACTTCCTCACCACCGACATCGACGGGCCGCACTACGTGCCGCTCACGGACTTCGGCCCGACCACGGCCATCCACATCCAGTCGCTGGCGCTGTTCCCGCAGAACAACGACCCGGCGCAGACGATCGTGTTCGCCATGACCGGCGAGGGGAACACCGAGGGGCTGTCCAGCGCCGGCCTGACCGGGCGGGGCCGCACGTCCACCGGCGTCGGCCTCCTGCGGTCGACGGACGGCGGGAAGACGTGGGCGGTCCTCGACAGCACCAACAACCGAAGCACCGACCCGAACGCCTTCCCCGGCACCGTCGGCAAGGTGTCCGACCCCGGCCGCGACCGGCTGTTCGTCGGCACCAACGGGTACAAGGTGGTCGTCGACCCGAACCGCACGCCGGAGGGCGGCGTGCTGGTGTACATGGCCGTGAGCAACGGCGCGCCCGGCGCCCAGGGCGTGTGGCGGAGCACCGACGGCGGCCTGACCTGGAACCTGGTCCGGGCCGGCGACGCCACCGACATCGTGCTCGGCGCGGGCAGCGCCACCACCTTCGACCCGATCACCCAGCAGACGATCACGGACGGCAACCTCCAGCGGCTGTACGCCTCGTTCCGGGGCGAGGGCGTCTTCTTCACCGACTCGGCCCCGAGCGCGGCCGGGCTGGCGCTGATGACCGGGAACCAGGCGGGCCAACTGCCGAACGTCCGCGACGTACAACCGGCCCCCAACGGGTTCCCGCCCACGCCGACGTCCGGGTGGGTTGTGGGCACCAACGTCCAGACCGCCGGCCTGACGCCGAACGGGGTCGCCGGCGGGCGGATCGCCATCTCGGCCCCGGCCCTGACCAGCGACCCGGTCCGCAACTTCTACTACAAGGACTGGCTGTACGCGGTCGTGGTGAATGCGAACGGCGGAATCGTCGGGCTGTACCAGACGAAGGACGCCGGCCAGAACTGGACCCGCGTTCGCATCCCCATCGTGCCGCCACTGGTCTCCACGTTCGGCACCAACAACGAGACGCGGGCCGACTACGACCTGTTCCAGGAGCCGATCTTCGCCTCCGGCAACTACGACCTGTCGATCAGCGTGGACCCGCTTAACCCGGCGGTCATCTACCTGTCCGGCGTCGGCGTCGGCGGCGCGACGACCGGCGCGCTGGCGGGCGGCGTCGGGGCCGGGTCGGTGCTGTCGTCCGGTACGATCAAGCTCGACCTGACCAAGATCAAGGACACGCAGAACTTCGCCAACTTCAACAACAGCGACGCGGGCGGCGGCACGCAGGGCACGACCACCGGCGGCCTCGTCCCGCGGTACGGGATCGGGGGCACCGGCCGGCTCTACCGCGGGTTCACCGGCAACACGTACGGCACCGACTTCATCAACGCGTCCCGCGACCCGAGCAACCCGTTCACGACGAACTCGACCCTCCAGGTCGCGAACGTTTCGACGATGACGAACGACGGCACGGACGTGTTTTGGCAGCCGTTCTTCGAGATCCTCGACCCCGGGGTCATCCGCAGCGGAACGACCTTCCTCGAGGAGCGGACCGGGCTCTCGAACATCCACAGTGTGTTCCCGCTCCTCGACCCGGTGACCGGGCAGACGCGGCTCATCTACGCCGGCGACCAGGGCGTCTACACCGGCGTGGACCGCGGCGACGGCACGCTGACCCTGGCGTCCGGGTTCGACCAGCTGGTGACCGGGAGCCGGAACGGCAACCTCCAGCTGACCCAGCTGTACAGCGGGGCGGTGCAGCCGAGCCAGCTGGCCGCCGACGTGGCCGGGGCGCTGTTCTACGGCATGGCCCAGGACGTCGGGTTCCTGGTGTCCGACCCGCGCATCCTGTCCAACGGGAACACGAACTGGCGCGGCCCGGCCGGCGACGGGGCGTGGGTCGAGGTGGACGCCGGCGGGTCCGGCCGGGCGTTCGAGTACCGGTCGCCGAGCGACTACGGCATCGACGGGTACGTGCTGAGCAACCCGGTCACCGGCGGCCTGCCGCAGGAATTCCTGCGCGAGTTCATCCCGGGTCGGGTCAGCGGCGAGCCCGCGTTCGGCGGCGGCATCCCGCGCACCAACGGCCTCATCCAGACCGGCGACTTCGCCCCGCCGACCGGGTTCGGCGGGCAGTGGCTGGTCCAGGGCGGGGTGACGTTCGCCGTCAACCCGGTGAACCCGAACGCACTGGTGATTCAGTCGTCGGCCGGGCGGGTGTTCCGCTCCACGACTGGCGGCCAGAGCTGGCTGGAGATCGGCGCCCCCGGCGTGTTCGGCAACGCGGCCCCGGGCGCCCTGGCCTTCGGCGCGTTCAACTCGTCCAACCCGAGTCTGGTGAACAACTTCATCTACGTCGGCACCAACGCCGGCACGGTGTTCGTCACTAACAGCGGCGGCACGAGCTGGTCCCAGCTGGCGTCGCCGGACAACACGCCGATTCGCAAGATCGTCCCGAACCCGGCCGCCCCGAGCCGCGAGGTGTACGTCGTCACCAACGCCGGCGTGTACTACAAGGCCGACGGCCTCGACACCGCGACGCCGTGGACGAACATCACCGGTAACCTGTTCAGCCTGACGAAGGCGGCGTTCGGCGACACCTCCGACCAGGTGCCGGTGCTCCCCACCGCGACGGCCACCAACCGGGCCATCAACACGCTGGCCGTCGACTGGCGGTTCAAGACCCTCGGCGGGCCCGGGGTGCCGGCCACCCCCCCGGATCTGTACGTCGGCGGCGTCGGCGGCGTGTTCAAGTCGGACGACTTCGGGGCGACGTGGCGGGTGTTCCCGTCCATCACCAAGGAGGGGTCCACGGCCGACGGCGGGTACCTGCCGACGGTGGAGGTGACCGACCTCGACCTGTCGATCGGCAACCTGAACCGGACCAGCGGCTCGTACGAGGCCGGCGGCCTGAACCTACTGTTAGCCTCGACCTACGGCCGCGGCAGCTGGGCCATCCGCCTCAGCGACAACCTGCCCCCGACGGCCTTCGTCAAGGGGCCGGCCGTCACCGCGGTCAGCATCCCGACCCAGCCCGGCGGCAGCACCACCACCATCTCGGTGATCGAGGTGCAGTTCAACGGCCCGGTCGACGCGGCCACGCTACGGCCGGAGAACTTCCGCCTCCAGCCGATCGTCGGCGGCGTGCCGACCGGCGACGTGCCCATCCTCTCGATCACGCCGACCGGGATCGCGAACCGGTATCAGGTGTCGTTCCAGGGTCAGACGGCGAGCACCACGCAGCGGTACCAGCTGACGGTCGGGTACGACCCGGCCGGCAACCAGGTGCCGACGATCACCGACCCGTCCGGCAACCGGATGGACCAGAACGGCAACACCACCAACGGCGAGCCCGGCCCTAGCCCGCAGGGCGACCAGTACGTCCAGCAGATCGTCCTCGACGCCGTGTCCGACCGGCTGGAGGCGACGGCGTTCCCGTCCACGTTGACGGCCGGCACGATCGGCCCGGTGACGATCGAGCAGAAGAACCCGAACGGCACGCGGGATACGACCGCGACCGGCGTGCTGAACGTCTCGACCTCCGGCCCGGGAACCATTCAGCTGTTCCAGGACGCGGCCGGGACGATACCGCTCACCAACCCACAGCTGTCGGCCGGCATCGTGACGTTCTACATCCGGATGACGGTCGCCGGAGCGTACCCGATCCAGGTGACCACCGCCGGCGCGGTCAACGCGACCGGGTTCACCACCACGGTGAACGCCGACGTGGCGACCCAGGCGTTCCTGAGCCCGTCCGCGGCCGCCGTGAACTCGCCCGGCCAGGTCACCTACACGCTGACGTTCCAGGACCAGTTCAACAACCCGACGAACTACGCCGGCACGGCCACGATCACCTACGGCGGTGCGGCGGTCGCGCCGGGCAGCCCGACCGCGGTGCCGGTGAACACGGCCGCGAGCCAGAACACGTTCGTTGTGACGACGCAACAGACGGGCACGGTGACGGTCACGGCGACGGTGCCGCGGCCGTCGCCGGGGACCGGCACGATCGCGTCGAACACGGCGACCATCGCCGTGAACCCCGGGTCGGCCACGACGGTGACCATCACCCCGGTCGGCAGCGGGCCGTTTACCGCCGGCAGCCCGATCACGTTCACGGTCACGGTGACCGACGCGAGCGGCAACCTCGTGGACGTGGACGGCCCGCTGTCGGTGAACCCCGGCGGGGCCGGCACGGTCTCGCCCGCCACCCCGGTGCTGGTCGACGGCCGGGCGACGTTCACCGTCGTCTACGGCACGCCGGGTTCGTACGCGGTCACGGTCACGTCCGGGGCGCTGAACGGCACGTCGGGCACGTTCGTGGTGGCCGCCCAGCCGCCGCGACCGAGCCCGACGGAGGGGCTGACGGGCGTGTTCGCCGCGGCCACCGACGCCTCGGTCCGCGACGCCTTCGGCAACGTGATCCAGGACGGCTCGCCGTTCGTGAGCGTCTTCAACCCTGACGGCAGCCAGCTGACCACGCTGTTGCCGTTCCCCCCGGGCTTCGCCGGCGAGGTGGACGCGGGCAGCCCCGGGTTCACCGGCGGCATCCGCGTGTCGGTCGCCGACGTGACCGGCGACGGCATCGCCGACTACGTCATCGGCTCCGGCCCCACCATCACCGCCACGGTGATCGTGTACAACGGGGCGACCCAGAAGCCGATCCTGACGCTGCGGCCTTTCGCCGACTTCAAGGGCGGCGTGTTCGTCAGCACCGGCGACCTGACCGGCGACGGCATCGCCGACATCGTCATCACCCCCGACCAGGGTGGCGGCCCGCGGGTGACCATCATCAAGGGCGGCACCTTCACCCAGGTGGCCAACTTCTTCGGCATCGACGACGTCAACTTCCGCGGCGGCGCCCGCGCCGCGATGGGTGACGTCAACGGCGACGGGTTCGCCGACCTGGTGGTGAGTGCCGGGTTCGGCGGCGGGCCGCGCATCTCGATTTACGACGGGGCGGCCCTCGCCCAGGGCACGCGGTTGAACGTCATCGGCGACTTCTTCCTCTTCGAGGAGGCGCTGCGGAACGGGGCCTACGTGGCCGTCGGCGACGTGAACGGGGACGGGTTCGCCGACCTGATCGGCGGGGCCGGCCCCGGCGGCGGCCCGCGGGTGCTCATCCTCGACTCGGTGACGATGCTCCAGCGGGGCACGGCGGCGGCTCTGTCTGCGCCGCTGTTCAACGGCTTCCTGGGCGACGTGAACAACCGCGGCGGCGTCCGGGTGGCGGCCAAGAACCTGAACAACGACCGGTTCACCGACCTCCTCATCGGGGCCGGCGAGGGCGGCGGGTCGCGGGCCGAGGCGTACAACGGCGACGGGTTCGGCCTGCTCCAGAGCATCGACCTGCTCCCGGGCTTCAGCGGCGGCGTGTTCGTGGGGTAAGCGGGAGGCGACCGGTGTGAACGCGAACGCCCGGGAGGACCCCGGGCGTTCGTCATTTTGCTGCGACTGGCGAGACGTCTGGTGCGAGTCGCCGCAGGCCGAAGCCTGTGGCGACCAGCCTCGGCGTCACTTCCCCGCGGCCGGCTTGATGCGGATGTTGCGGTAGTCCATCTGCCCCCGGTCGGCCTCCAGGCCGATCGGCCCGGTCGGCGGCAACTTCAGCGCCGCCTCCAGCACCTCGCCGTTGCACGTGCAGTGCGCGCTCTGCCCCTTCACCACCACCACGACCTCGTTCCAGTCCTGGGCCTTGTATTTCGTCAGGCTCTTGTACGGCCCCGCCACGGGGTAGTCGCGCACCTGGAGTTGCGGCCCGCGCACGAACAGCCCGCTGTCGGCGTTCACCGCGGCGCGGAACTCGACCCTCAGCTCGAAGTCGGTACCGAACGCCTCCTTCGTCCACAACTGTTTCAGACCCTTGCCGGGGTTCACCGTCAGGACGCCGTCCTTCGCCGTGTACCGGCCGTCGGACGCCGCGGTCTTGCCGTCGAACGACTCGAACTTGTCGCCGGCCTTGTAGCCCCAGCCGGTCAGATCCTTGCCGTTGAACAGAGACACCCAGCCGTCAGCGGGCTGGGCGGCAGGCACTTGCGGGACGACGGCGACGGCGAGGGCCGCGGCGGCGGCTGCGGCGAACGGGCGGATCATGGTCGGCTCCGGGGAAAGGGAGCCGCGATTGTCGCACGCCGCGGCCGGCCGCGGGAGGGAAAATCGGGACGACATTCGCACCGCACGCATTGTGTGTACGGCTCCCCCCCCCGGGGTCGAGGCACGAATTGAGTCAAAGACACGAATTAGTGCTAGAGCAAAGGCGGGGCGGCTCACCGGGCGGAAGGTGCGGCGGGGCGGGCAGTTGCGGCCGAATCAGGCGCCGGCTCGTTCCATCGCCCGCATCACCGAACTGTACTGCCGGGCCGTGGTGGTGCGGTCCACGACGCCGAGGGCGTGGACGACGCCGGGCAGGAAGAAGAGGCAAGTGAGGGCGACGTTGGCGACGAGCTCGGAGCGGGCGCCGGCGACGAGGACGGCGGCTGGGGGGCATACGACGGCGAGTACGGAACGCATCAGAGTATCCTCCGGGCCGCACGCGGCGGCTACCTGGAAGACACTGTAACGCGGGGTTCGTTAACGGGTGCTGATAGAAGTTGTGACAAAGCGGTGACAGTCGCGGCGGGCCGCGGGGCGGTTCGGCGTCGTCCGGCGGGGGGGGTGTGCGTACAATGCCGGAGCGACCCGTCGGGCGACACTGCCGTCGCCCGCCCTAGGGCGGGACAGCGCGGGAGAGCCATGAAGATCACGATGTACCACCGGACGTTCCCGGTGAAGGACGCCCCGGTGGCGGTGTCGCTGGTGCCGTACGCGACGTCGCAGAAGCACACGTACACCGCCAACGGCAAGATCTACGACGCCGTGCTCAAGGAAATTCAGGTGGTCGTCCCCGACGACGCCAAGCTCGACGTGATGAAGAACCTGCTGTGCTGGGCCGGCGACAAGGGGCCGATGAAGTCGACGGCCCGCGAGGTGTACGACTTCGCCACCGCCGGCACGTCGGGCTTCAAACTGGCGTAGGCCGAACACGGCGAACGGCGCGACGCGAGTCCGCCGGTGCCGCCGCCGATCACCTGCGGGGGTGCGCCAGTGGGCGCGTCCTGGAAGTGACTGGCGGCGGCACCGGCGGACTCACGTCGCGCCGTTCGCCTTGAGGCGGGCCGCGACCAGGCAGGCACACACTGCGGCGGTTAGCAGCAGGAACGCGGCCGTGTGCGTGCCGTACACCAGCGCCAGGTCGGCCGCGTCCTCGGTCAGCATTCCCGGCACCGTCGTCAGCACCGCTACCGCCGCCAGCACGCCGACAAGCCACCGGCGCACGGCGGCCGACGTTTCCGGCGCGAACAACCACGTCGTCAGTACCGCGAACGGCAGTAACAGCGTCACCGCGTGGTGCTTCCAGGTGCGCTCGCTGAACAGCAACATGCCGAGCACCATCAGCGCGCACTCGGCCGCGACCCACGGCCCGCCGCGCTCGGCCCGCGGGGCACGGCACAGCAACACAACTAGGACGCCGAACGCAACGATGCAGCCCTGCACGACGCGGCGCGCGGCGGGGGTGCCGATGTCGGCGACGTTGTGGAACGCGACCCCGGTCGGGATGTTGTCCGGGTACTCCACGAACGACGGGCTGTGCGTCAGCAGCCGGTACACGACGCCGGGAATCGACTGGTTCGGGTGCTCGCTCGTGACGCGGTTCTCGACCAGCGCCGGCCGCACCATCAGCTTGTACCAGTCGGTCAGCAGCTCGGCGTTGCGCTCGAAGCCGAACACGGCCCCGGGCACGAGCGCCAGCCACAGCACGAGTCCGGCGGCGGTCGCGGCAAGGGCGCGCCAGCGCCGCTTCCAGCCGAAGTACGCCACGAAGATCAGCGGCGTGACCTTGCAGGCGATGGCCAGCGCGAGCACAACGCCGGCACCCACGTCGCGGCCGCGGCGGTGCAGCTCCAGCGTCGCGGCGACGAGGAACAGGATGAAGATGTTGACGTTGTTGTGCGACAGGTCGCCGAGCAGCGGCGGCAACGCGAGGAGCACCGCGAGGGCGTGCGCGGCGGTCAGCGCCGGCGCGGTCGTCCCGGTCGGCTGAATCAATCGGAACACCCAAACCGCTGCCAGCACCGCCATCGCCACCTTGGCGTAGAACCACGCCAGCGCCCCGGCGAGCGGCGGTAGGTCCGCGAACGGCTTGAGGACGACCGCCATCACCGGCGGGTTCGGGTACTCGTGGACGCCGACGTACACGTTGCCGCCGGCGAACACCTCGTGGATCATCGCCCGCCAGCGGAGGAAGGCGCTCCGCGTCTGCTGCCCGTTGTCGGCGGGCTTGGCGGCCTTCGCGGCGTACTTCAGGCTCATGCCGACGACCAACAGCGCCAGCGCGGCGACGAACGCGAGGCGGAGCCGGGCGGCGGGGGCGGTCGGTGGGCGGAGCGCGAACAGGGGCATCGGCGGCGTCCTTGCGGGGCCGCAGTGTAGCGTGGGCGGGAAATGCGGGGGAAGGGGATTTTGCGCGCCCGAATGACCAACTCCCAATGACCCACCATTAACCAAGGGCGGAACACCCGGGTTACCTTGGTCATTGGTGGGTCACTGGGAATTGGTCAGTCCCGATGTCACCCCATCGGCAGGTGCCCTTGCCCCACCGGCACGTCGGGCGGGGCCGTCGGCTTGCTGCCGTGGACGAGCGTCACCAGGTCCGGCGCCCCGACCGGGTGCGGCAGCGCGAACAGCTCGCCGTAGCGGAACCCGCAGCGGGCGCCGTGGTAGCCGTTCGCCGAGCCGATCATGTGCTTCACCCGCTCGAACCGCTCCGCGTCGAACTGCGACTCGTAGGCGCGGATCGATTCCAGCTTCGCGTCGAACGTGTCCGAGATGTCCACGACGAAGGTGCTGTGCCAGTTCCGCTGCTCGGCGTCGAACGGGAACGGGCAGTACACCAGGTGCGGCACCCGGTACGGCTTCGTGCCGTCGAAGCGATCGTCCCACTTCGTGAGCTGCGAGTAGAACCGCGCCGCCTCGCCGAGGAGGTGCCCCTGGTGGTGGTCCGGCGACGCGGCGGGGGTGCGGCCGGCGCCGACGATGAGGATGCCGGGCCGGTACGTGCGGAACACCGTCGCCAGCTTGAAGCGGTTCTCCGGCGAGTCCATCAGCACGCGGTTCGGCAGCTCGACGTTGATCCGCAGCGGCCCGCCGAGCGCGACGCGGGCCGTCTCGGCTTCCTTCTTGCGGGTGTCGAGGCTGCCGCGCGGCGTGGGTTCGCCGCTGGTCAGGTCGGCCATGCCGACCTTGTAGCCCTGCTTCACCAGCTTGGCGATGGTGCCGCCGCAGAGGATTTCGAGGTCGTCGGGGTGGGGGGCGACGGCCAGCACGTCGAGCCGGTCGGGGAGCGCGTCGGGCATCAGTTATGCTCCTTGGGACAAGAAGAATTCAGACAGGATAACAGGATGAGCAGGATACCGAACCAAGACAGAAGCCCTGGCTTTGGTTCGGCATCCTGCTCATCCTGTTATCCTGTCTAAATTCTTGATCGATGTTCAGCGTCGCACCTGGCGGAGGTTCGGCATCTCGTCGGCGAACGCCTCCGCGGCCTTCGCCGTCACCCGCGTGCCGGCCGCGGTCATGTCGCGCAGGCCTTCCAGCGTCTTCAGCTCCGCAAGCCCCGCGTCCGTCAGGCCGGTCTTCGTCAGGTACAGGTTTTCGAGCCGCACCAGCGTCCGCACGTGGGCCATCGCCTTGTCCGTCAGCCGCGGGTTGTCCGACAGGTCGAGCGTCTCCAGCCGCGTCAGCTTCTCCAACTCGGCGGCGCCTTTGTCCGTGATCTGCGCCTCCGGCATGATGAGCACGCGTAACTGCGTCAGCCCGGCGATTTCGACCAGCTCCTTGTCGGTCACGCCGGAGCGGTTCAGCTTCAACCGCCGCAGATTCGGCAGCGCCTTCAGGGCGGCGAAGCCCTTCGAGGTACACGCGGTGGCGTCGAGAATCTGAATCTCGCCCACCTCCTTGTGCTTCGCCAGCGTGACGAGCGCGCCGTCGCCGGTGGCGAGGAACTTCACCGACACCCGCGAGCCGACCGGGAGCGTGGGGTCGAGTCCGGCCGACGCCTTCGCCAGCGTCGCGGACTTGAGCGCAGCCTGCTCGCCGGGCGTGGCCGGGGGTTGCGCGGACCCGGTGGCAGCGAAGAGCAGTACGGCGAGCGGCGGCAGAGCACGGCGCATGGTGCGAATCCCCGGTGGGCCGGACCCCCGGATTGTAGGCCGCGGCAGCACCCGCCGGGCGCGTTTCGGCCCGCGGCACAATTCCCCCCACCGGTTCCGCCCCCGCGCGAACGTTCGACTCGCGCCGTCGGAATTCTCGGCATCTTCGGCCCGACCGGTTGCACCGGCGTGGATCGTAAACTTCGATTGGTTAACGGTCGGTCGGCCCGGACGCACGGCGTTCGGGCACGGCAACACCGGCCGGTAACGGACCACGCCCCATGACCCCCACCCGCCGGCTCGTCCTCGCCGCCAGCGACCCGCGCCTCGCCCAGACGGTGCAGGCCCACCTCGGCCGGACCCTCGCGCTCTCGGTGCCGGTCGTCCGCTTCGACGACGTGCCGCAACTGCTCGCGCCGGACACCGACGGCGACCTCCTCCTCGTCGCCTCCGACCCCGCCGACGCCGGCCCGATCGAGACCGTCGTCCGCGAGGCGAAGGTGCAACTGTCGCCGGCCGGCCTCGGCGTCCTCGAGTCGGAGGCGGTCGCGGGCCGGCGGGCGTTCGACCACCTCGCCCCGTACCTGGCCGGCAAGTGGGCCTGGCCGCACCACCTCCGCGAGCTCACCACCTGGGCGCGGCAGGCGCAGACGCCCGGCGGCGTCCCGTTCGCCGACCCGGCAACCGAAACGACCGCCGAGGCGATCCGCCGCAAGCTCGTCAACCACACGCCCTCGCTGACCGCGCTCGTGGACCAACTCTGCATCGCCGCAGACCACGACGTGACGGTCCTGATCGAGGGCGAGACCGGCACCGGCAAGACGTTCCTGGCGCGGCTCATTCACGACGGCTCGCCGCGGCGCGGCAGTCGGTTCCTCGTGGTGTCGTGCGGCACCCTGAGCGGCCACCTGATCGCCAGCGAGTTCTTCGGCCACGCCCGCGGCTCGTTCACCGGCGCCGACGGCGCGAAGGTCGGCAAGTTCGCCGCCGCCGGCGAGGGGAGCCTGCTGCTGGACGAGATCGACACCCTGGGCCTGGACCACCAGGCGAACCTCCTGCGGGTCATCGAGACCGGCGAGTTCGAGCCGGTCGGCAGCAACGAGACGCAGATCAGCCGGGCGCGCGTCATCGCCGCGACGAACTGGAACCTGTCCGACGCCGTGGAGCGCGGCAGCTTCCGCCGCGACCTGTACTACCGGCTGCAAGTGCTGAGCTTTCACCTGCCGCCGCTGCGGCACCGGCCCGAGGACATCGGGCCGCTGGTCCGCGGCATGGTGGCCCGCTACGGCACGAAGTTCGGCAAGCGGCTGTTCGGCGTCTGCCCCGAGGCCATGCGGGCGCTCGAGGGCTACACCTGGCCGGGGAACATCCGGCAGCTCGAAAACGTCGTCCAGCAGGCGGTGCTGACGAGCAGCGGCAACGAGTTGAAGCTGCACCACCTGTCGCCGCTGGTCCACACCCGCGGGGACGTGACGACGCCGCCGCCGGGCACGACGGCGAGCTACGGCGGCACCCTGAAGCAGAGCCGCGAGTCGACGGAGCGGGTGAACATCCTGCGGGCGCTGGAGAAGGCCGGGCAGAGCCGCACCCGCGCCGCCCAGCTGCTCGGGGTGAGCCGCGTCACGCTGTACAAGAAGATGAAGAAGTACGGCCTGTTCACGCGGCCGGAACCGGTGCCGGGGTTCGAACCGTTCCTGCCGCGCGTGGTCGGTTGACCTTTCGCCGCCGAATCGCACCGGGTTACACTCCCCCCGCGCCCAACGCGGAGGGAGCCACGTCATGTGCGGGATCGTCGGGTTCACCGGCACGCGGGAGGCGTCGCCGGTGCTGCTGGAAGGGTTGCGCCGCCTCGAGTACCGCGGCTACGACAGCGCCGGCCTCGTCACCGGCACCGGCGCCGACTTCCACCTGCGCAAGAAGGCCGGCCGCCTCGCCGAGCTGGCCCGCGAGGTGAGTGCCCGGCCGGCGCCCGGGTGCTACGGCATCAGCCACACCCGCTGGGCCACGCACGGCGGCGCCACCGACCGCAACGCCCACCCGCACCTCAGTACCGACCACGACATCGCCGTCGTCCACAACGGCGTCATCGAGAACTACGCCGCGCTGAAGCAGCAGCTCGTCGGCGACGGCGTCGCCTTCCGCAGCGACACCGACACGGAAGTGCTGGCCCACCTCATCGCCCGCTGCTACGACGGCGACCTGCTCCAGGCCGTGCTGCAAGCGACATCGCTGGTGAAGGGCACCTACGGCATCGCCGTGATGAGCCGGGCCGAGCCCGGCGTCATCGTCGGGGCGCGGCTCGGCAGCCCGCTCGTCGTCGGCATCGGCGCCGACGGCCACTACCTCGCGTCGGACGCCTCCGCACTCGCGGGCCTCGCCGAGAAGGTCGTTCACCTCGGCGACCGGCAGGTGGTGCAGCTCGACGAGGCGGGGTACGTCGTCCGCACCCGCGACTTCGACGCCGTCGACGTGCCCGCACACGACATCGGCCACTACCTCGGCGACGGCGACGCCGAGCTCGGCGACTTCCCGCACTACATGCTGAAGGAGATTTACGAGCAGCCGGAGGCGCTGGAGAACGCCATGCGCGGCCGGCTCGACGTGGCCGACGCGACGGCCCACTTCGGCGGCCTGAACCTGTCGGCGCAGCAGCTGCGGCAGATCGACCGCGTCATCTTCACCGCCTGCGGCACGAGCTACCACGCGGGCCTCGTCGGCGAGTACCTGTTCGAGGAGCTCGCGCGCGTTCCCGCGGAGGTGGAGTACGCCAGCGAGTTCCGCTATCGGAACCCACCGATCGACCGCAACACGCTGATCTTCGCCATCACGCAGAGCGGCGAGACGGCCGACACGCTGGCCGCGCTCCGCGAGAGCAAGCGGATGGGGCACACCACACTCGCCATCTGCAACGTCGTCGGCAGCAGCATCGCCCGCGAGGCGGACGGCGGCGTCTACCTCCACGCCGGCCCCGAGGTGGGCGTGGCGAGCACGAAGGCGTTCACGTCGCAGTGCGCCGTGCTGGCGATGCTGGCCCTGTACCTCGGCCGCAGCCGGCACCTGTCCGCGGCGCAGGGCGAGAAGATCATCGCGGACCTGCAAGCGCTCCCCGACATCCTGCGCGAGACGCTGCGGTGTCACGACCGGGTGAAGGCCATCGCCGCGAAGTACGCCGACGCGCGGAACGTGCTGTACCTCGGCCGGCAGTACCTGTACCCGGGCGCCCTCGAAGGCGCGCTGAAGCTGAAGGAGATCAGCTACATCCACGCCGAGGGCTACCCGGCCGCGGAGATGAAGCACGGGCCGATCGCGCTGGTGGACGAGCAGACGCCGAGCGTGTTCCTGGTGCCGCGCGGGGCGGTGTTCGACAAGGTGATGTCGAACATGCAGGAGATCAAGGCCCGCGGCGGCCCGGTGATCGCGGTGGCGAGCCCCGGCGACCACGAGGTCGCGGTCGTGGCCGACGACGTGATCCCGGTCCCCGACGTGCCTGAATTCTTGCAGCCGATCGTGACGGCGATCCCGCTGCAGCTGCTGGCCTACGAGGTCGCGCTGCTGTGCGGCTGCGACGTTGACAAGCCGCGGAACCTGGCCAAGAGCGTGACGGTGGAGTGACGTTACCCGCCGCTTGCGGCGTTACAACACCGCAAGCGGCGGTCAGGCCGGCATCTCCGGCTGGACGGTCTGCGCCCGGAGGTGGAGGCGGACGTTCAGCGCCAGCCAGCAGTACCCGGCGGCGAGCCAGCCGACGGCCGACAGCGCGACCATCTGACGGAGCCAGAAGTACTTCCGCCGGTGGGTCTGGCTGTAGTCGTAGGCGAGCTCCTTCAACTGGCGGACGTGCTCGGCTTTCTCGGCCCGGTCCGTGGCGGCGACGTACTCGGCGGGCGTGGCGTACTGGACGATCCGGTACTGGTCCACGAGCCCGGGGCCGCGGGTGGCGTTGGTGTGAATGCCGACCGGGTAGACGACCCACGCCCCCATCAGGATCGTCACGACCAACACCCCGCACGCCCCGAGCCCGACCCACCACTCTCACCGCCGCGCGTACAGCGCGCTGCGGATGAGGAGCAACAGCCCGCCGATTACCGCGGTGTTCAGGGTCAGGATGCCGACGACCTTCTGGTCGGCCAACTCCAGGGCGTTGTGGACCTGTTCGGTCACGGCGAACCAGTGGGCCGGGTCGTCCACGGCGGCACCCCGGGGCGGGGGATCGAATGGTGCCGCCGGGCGGCGACAGGCTTATCCGTAATTCGGACCGGCCCGCCGTTCTTAGAGGGATTTCGATGATTCCCGACTGGCAGCTCCCCCCGGGCGTCGACCGCGGCCTCTGGGACTACCTCCGCGCTGCCGACATGGTCGCCGGGTACGACGCCCAGATGGCGGCGTCGCCGCTCGCCCGCGCCGACATCGCCTTCTGCGAACGCGCCTTCCCGACGCCCGCCCGCCTGGTCGACCTCGGCTGCGGCACGGGTCGGCTGAGCGTCCACTTCGCGGCGAAGGGGTACGACAGCGTCGGCGTCGACCTGTCGGAGCCGATGCTGGAGCAAGCTCGCGCGAACGCTGCCGCGGCCGGTGTGAGCTGCGACTGGAAAGCGGCGAACCTCGTCGAGCTCGGCGACCTGCCGGACGGCTCGTTCGACTACGCCGCGTGCCTGTTCAGCACCCTGGGCATGGTCCGCGGTGCCGACAACCGCGCGAAGGTGGTCGCCAACGCCTTCCGCCTACTGAAGCCGGGCGGGCGGTTCGTGCTGCACGTCCACAACCGCTTCTTCTTCGGCCTGGGGTGGCGCGAGGTGTGGCGGCAGCGCTGGCGCACTCTGCTGGGCCACCCCGGCGCCGGCGACGTGACGAGCCCGCAGGCGTACAGCGGCGGCCCGCTGACGCTCCACCACTTCACCCGCCGCGGAGCCGTGCGGCTACTCGGAGAAGCGGGCTTCCGCGTCTTGGACGTCCGGACGATTCACACGACGGGCGGCGGGGACTACGGGTATTTGTTGCTTGGGGAGAAGCCTCCCCACGAATGACCAATTCCCAAGGTGATTAGCAAAATTCTAGGGCAGCAGATAGGCTGCTGCCATGACCCTCGAAGAGTACGAACGGCATCTGATCGGTCAGCTTTGTTGGTGGTGCCACCGGGCCACCCACGGGAGCTCCGGGCGGCAGCGGCAGTGCCCCGGGTGTCGGGCCAAGTGGAGCTACCACCGGCGCAAGGCGGAGTGGGAGTTGCTCCGCGCGTTCGCCCTCCGCACGACCGCCCACCACGCCGCCCGGGTGGTCCGGTGCAGCTACCCGACGGCCTACGCCGCGTACACCCGGTTCCGCCTCACCCTCCAGGCCGTGACCGACGACGAGAAGCGACCGCTGCTCGGCGAGCTGGAGCTCGACGAGTCGTACTTCGGGGGCAAGCGGAAGGGGAAGCGGGGCCGCGGGGCGGGCGGGAAGGTCGCGGTGTTCGGCATCCTGGAGCGGGCCGGGCGGGTGTACACGGTGGCCGTCCCGGACTGCAAGAAGGAGACCCTGATGGCCAAGATCGAGGCGGCCACGGTCAAGGGGTCGGTGTTCTACACCGACGAGTTCACCAGCTACAACGATGTCCAGCGGCACGGCAAGCACGTCCCGGTCAACCACCAGGAGGCGTTCGCCGTGGGGCGGGCGCACATCAACGGGATCGAGGGGTTCTGGAGTTTCGCCAAGCGGCTGTACCGGCACGTCCACGGGGTGGACTTCGGGGAACTTCCCGCTGTACCTGGCCGAGTACGAGTTCCGGTACAACCACCGCGGGGAACATCTGATGGACCTCCTGTACGACCGCATGATCCGGCCCACCATTCCGACCCAAACTGTGCCCTAGAATTTTGCTAATCACCATTCCCAATGACCCACCAATGACCAAGGGCGGAGCCGGCCATCTTCCTTGGTCATTGTTGGGTCATTGGGAATTGGTCATTTCCGAACGAACCGGCTCCCCGCCACCGCCGCGACCAGCAGCCCGCCCGAGAGGTAGAACGCGCCGTCCATGCTGCCCGTGGCGTCCTTGATGCCGGCGGCCAGCTGCGGGACGAAGAACGCGATTCCCCAGCCGAGGAACACCAGCCCGTAGTTCAGGCCGAGGTTCTTCGACCCGTAGAAGTCGGCCGTCCACGCCGGCATCAGCGCCAGCGTCCCGCCGTACTGCCAGTACACGACGCCCACCAGCACGAAGAGTAGCCACACGTTCTTGTCGGCGATGACCGCCGGGAGCGCGAACAGGCACGCGGCCGCGGCCAGGCCGTTCAGGCCGAAGGCGTTCACCCGGCCGACGCGGTCGGAGTACGACCCGGTGCCGACCCGGCCGCTCGCGTTCACCACGCCGCCGAACGCCGCCAGCAGCCAGGCGTTCGCCGCGAACAGGGCGTAGGCCTTCGCGGTCGAGTTCATGATCGGCACTGCGTTGCCGATCACCAGCAGCCCCGCCTGCGCCGAGCCGACGAACAGCCCCACCAGCGCGTAATACTGCCACGTCCGGAGCACGCCCGCCGCCGGTACGTCCGCGGTCGCCGGCTTCACCGCGGTGCTCGCCGGCGGACCCGGGGGAACGTACCCGGCCGGCGGCATCTTGAGGAACTGTGCCGCGACCACGATGACGGAGCCGAACATCGTCCCGAGCGCGACGAAGCTGGTGGTGAGGCCGCCGCCCTTGATGAGCTCGGTGGCCAGCGGCGCGATGTACGCCGCGGCGCCGCCGTACCCGCCGACGACGAGGCCGACGATGAGCCCGCGGCGGTGCGGCCCGAACCAGCGTACGGCCGCGGGCGTGGCCGCCGCGTAGCCGAGCCCCATGCCGACGCCGCCGAGCACGCCGAACCCGAGGATGAGACCGAGGTAGCTCTGCATCAGCCCGGCCAGGACGCACCCTCCGCCGAGGCACAGCCCCGCGAGCGTGGCGCCGGCGCGCGGGCCGTAGCGGTCCTGGAGCTTGCCGCCGGGGATCATCACGACGGCGAACAGGAACCCGCACAGCGAGAAGGCGACGTTCGCCTGCGAGTCGGAGAGGTAGGCCCAGCCGGCGTTCGCGCCGGTCATCGGGTCGCCGGGCGAGACGCCCGCGGGGGCCAGCAGCGCGCCCTTCCAGACGCTCCAGGCGTAGAGGATGCCGAGGCACAGGTTCACCGCCACGCCGGCCCCGGTGACCACCCACGCCCGGCCCGGCACCCGCCCCGGCTGTCCCATCGCGTACTCCTGGGAGAAGGGGACACGATACCACACTGCGGCCCGAGCGGATACACTCCGACAGGGAACAGGAGCCAGGAGACAGGAGACACAACATGACGCGGCGGCTTGATCTGTTGGGCGTTCTGGTGCATGCTTCCTGTCTTCTGTTTCCTGCCTCCTGTCTCCTGGCGCAAGACGCCGACCCCATCTTCGAGCCCGGCGTCAGGCTCGCCGTGCTCGCCGCGAAGGACTCGGCCGGCGAAGGCCCGGCGTGGGACCCCGAACTCGGCCTCCTCACCAGCGGCCACGGCGGCATCCACCGCCTCGCGCCCGACGGCGCCTCGTCGGTGTGGCGCGCGAAGGCCGGCACCAACGGCCTCCTGTTCGACCGCCAGGGCCGGCTCCTCGCCTGCGAGCCGGTGGCGCGCCGCGTCACCCGCACCGACCGCGACGGCAAGGTGACGGTGCTCACCGACTCGTTCGGCGGCAAGAAGTACAACCAGCCGAACGACCTGACCGTGGACGGCAAGGGCCGCGTCTACTTTTCCGACCCGCGCTACGGCCCGCGCGACGACATGCAGCAGCGCGACGCCGCCGGCAACACCATCGAGGGCGTCTACCGCATCGACCCGGACGGCACGGTGCATCGAGTGATCGGCCGCGAGGTGGAGCGCGCCAACGGCGTGCTGGTGTCGGCGGACGACAAGTTCCTGTTCGTGGCGGACAACAACAACAGCGTCGGCGGCGCCCGCAAGCTGTGGCGGTTCGACCTGAAGGCGGACGGCACCGTCGGCGAGAAGACGCTGCTGCACGACTGGGGCAGCGGCCGCGGCCCGGACGGCGTGAAGCAGGACGCGAAGGGTCGGCTGTACGTCGCCGGCGGGCTGAACAAGCCGAACCCGCCCGCCGAGCCGGCCACGGACGTGAAGGGCGGCATCTACGTCTTCGACCCCGCGAGCGGCAAGCAGCTGGCGTTCCTGCCGGTGCCGACGGACGAGGTGACGAACTGCGCCTTCGGTGGCGCCGACCTGCGGACGCTGTACGTCACCGGCGGCGGCGTGCTGTACTCGACCCGCACGACCACGCCGGGCCGCGTGCTGTGGCCGGTGCGGTGAAGGCCGCGGACGTCGGCAACCCGTTAGGCCGGGGCGCAAGCCCCGTCGGGCGTCTGAACCCCGACGGGGCTTGCGCCCCGGCCTAACGGGTTGCCGACCCCGAATCTCCCACCACCCCCGCTCTTCGGGTACACTACCCGTCCTGCCCCCCGCGCCTCCCGGGAAACCTCCCCATGACCCGTTGGCCCGCCGTCGCCCTCCTGCTCGTCGCCGCCGGCCCCGCCGCGGCGCAGCTGCCGCCCGAAAAGACCCTCGCCTCCATGAAGGTCGCCGACGGTCTCCAGGTCGAGCTCTTCGCCCACGAGCCGATGCTCATCAACCCGACCAACCTCGACGTGGACCACAAGGGCCGCGTCTGGGTCGCCGAGGCCGTGAACTACCGCCGCAAGGGGTTCGGCCGCCCGATGCTGCGCCCCGAGGGGGACCGCATCCAGGTCCTCATCGACGAGGAGGGGCAGGGGAAGGCGACGAAGGCGGTCACCTTCTACCAGGGGCCGGAGCTGTACGGCCCGCTGTCGGTCACGGTCATCCCGCAGGCCGACGGCAAGGCGCTGCGCGTGCTCGTCTGCCAGTCGCCGGACATCCTCGAATTCTGGGACCGCGACGGCGACCTGAAGGCCGACGGCCCGCCGACGAAGTTCCTCACCGGCTTCCGCGGCTTCGACCACGACCACGGCGTCCACGGCCTAACCGTCGGCCCGGACGGCAAGCTGTACTTCACCGTCGGCGACAGCGGCGTCGGCGGGTTGCAGTCAAAGGACGGCAAGGGGCGGAAGTGGGAGTCGAACAGCACCGACTGCCGCGCCGGCACCGTGTGGCGCTGCGACCAGGACGGCACGAACCTCGAACTCGTCGCCCACAACTTCCGCAACAACTACGAGGCGTGCGTCGACTCCTTCGGCGAGGTGTGGCTGAGCGACAACGACGACGACGGCAACCAGCAGACGCGCATCTGCTACGTGATGCCGGGCGGGAACTACGGCTACCACCCGCGCGGCCCCGGCCAGACGCACTGGCACGAGGAGCAACCGGGCATCGTCCACAAGGCGCTGCGGACCGGGTTCGGCAGCCCGACGGGGATCACGTTCTACGAAGGGGAGCTTCTGCCCGCGAAGTACCGCGGCCACCTCCTCCACTGCGACGCCGGGCCGCGCGAGGTGCGGGCGTTCTTCCGCAAGCCGAAGGGCGCCGGCTACGAGCTGGACAAGGAGGTGATCCTGACGAGCACCGACAACTGGTTCCGCCCGAGCGGCGTGCGGGTGGCGCCGGACGGGAGCGTGTTCGTGTGCGACTGGTACGACCCCGGCGTCGGCGGCCACGGCATGGGCGACTGGAAGATGGGCCGCGTCTTCCGCATCACCCCGAAGGGCACGACGGGGTACAAGGTGCCGGACGTGAAGCTGGACACGAAGGAGGGACTGTTCACGGCGTTGAAGTCGCCGTGTAGCGCGACTCACGCGCTGGCGTTTGAAGTCCTCAAGGCGATGGAACCGAAGGCCAGCCTCGACACGGCGCGAGTTGCGGCCACGCAGACGAACGACCTCCTCCTGGCTACCCGCGGGATGTGGGGCGTCGTGTTTCACCGTGAGAAGATGAGCCGGAACAACCAACTGGATACCGGCCCACTGCTGGGCCGGTGGGGAGACCAGGAGAACAACCTTTTGCAGCAGTTGGCCTATCGAGCCGACCTCCGGTGCGGCGGCATCGCATTCCCGATCGACGTGACGAAGGACAGTGCGGCCGTCCGCAGAGAGCTGAGCTTGCAGCTTCAGTACGCGACAATGACTTCTACCAGCGACCTCGCAGACCAGTTCTTCAAGTACGCCAAGTTGTACGACGGCCAGGACCACTTCTACCGCGCCGCGCTGAACATCGCGTGCGGCACCGACCCGGCCCGCCGCGACGCGATCCTCGCCGACTTCGACAAGCACTTCCCGACGTGGGACGACAAGACGGCCGACCTCGTGTGGGAGCTGCGGCCGAAGTCGGTCCTGCCGCGGCTGCCGGGGCTCCTCACCGACGCGAAGCTCACCGCCGCCCAGAAGGCGCGCGTGATCGACATCCTCGCCGCCAGCGACGACCCGAAGGCCGGCGCCGCGCTGCTAGCCGTCCTCAAGGGCGACGCCGCCCCCGAGGTGAAGGCCCGCGCCCTCGACCAGCTGCGGCTGTTCCTGCCGACGAAGTGGAGCGGCCTCCGCACCAGCCCCGACCTCGCGACCGCGATCGACGGCCTCCTCGCCGCCCCGGCCACGCGCGTCACCGGGCTCCAGCTCGTCGCCGCCGCAGGAGCCACCGACCGGGCGCTGGCCGTGGCCCGCATCGCTGCCGACGCCAACCCCGACGACGTGACCACCGAGGCCGTCCGCACGCTCGGCAAGCTCCGCTCGGCCGAGTCGGTCGATCTGCTGAACCGGCTGGCGAAGGGCGGCGCGAAGCGCGGCGACGAGGCGGTCAACTCGCTGGGCGCGCTCATCGGCACGAGCCCCAAGCTCGACGACACAGGCACCAAGGCGCTGACGGCGCTGCAAGAGCTGGTCGGGGACGCGAACGCCGGCGTGCAGCGCCCCGCGCTCGGGGCGCTGGCCGGCAGCCGGGCCGGCACCGTCTGGCTGCTCGACCAGCACGCCGCGAAGAAGCTGCCGACGGCGCTCGTCGCCGAGGCCGGGCAGCTGCTCCGCAACTCGCCGTTCCAGGCCGAGCGGAACCGCGCGATGGTGCTGTTCCCCGCCCCCGGCCGGCTCGACCTGAAGAACCTGCCGCCGATGACGGAGCTGGTGGCCCGCCGCGGCGACGCGGCCCGCGGCAAGGCCGTGTGGGAGGCGAGCGCGACCGGCGCGGCGCAGTGCGCCAAGTGCCACACCGTCCGCGGCGTCGGCGGGCAGGTCGGGCCGGACCTGTCGATGATCGGCAAGAAGGCGAGCCGCGAGAACCTGTTCGACAGCATCCTCGACCCGTCGAAGGCCATCGCCGACCAGTACGTCCAGCACCAGGTGACGACCGCGGCCGGCGTCACCGTCAGCGGCCTGCTCGTCGGCGAGACGCCGCAGGCGATCACGCTGAGGGACGCGAACGGCAAGGACACGTCGATCCCGAAGGGCGACATCGACGGCGAGGTGCGGAAGTCGAAGGTGTCGCTGATGCCGCAAGACGTGGTCGCGGCGCTGAGCGCCGACGAGTTGGTGGACCTGGTGACGTACCTGCAGACGCTCCAGACGGCGGCGTACACGCCCGAGCAGTTCCGCGTCGCGGGTCCGTTCCCGGCGGCGAGCATGGCCGAGGCGCACGGCAAAGAGTTCGGCCCGGAGAAGGGGGCGTTCGACCCGGCGGCGAAGTTCGGCGCCGTGGCGTGGCGGACGATCCGCCCGGACGCGAAGGGCTACGTCGATCTGGCGGCGCTGCACGGCAACGCGGGGAAGCAGTCGGCGAGCTACCTGTACGCGGAGATCGACTCGCCGGACGAGCAGGACGCGCAGGTGCTGCTGGGCATTGACGACAGCGCGGTGCTGTGGGTGAACGGCCGCGAGGTGTTCCGCCAGACCGGCATGCAGGCCGCGGCGCCGGGCCAGCACACGGCGGCGGTGCGGCTGACGAAGGGGAAGAACACCGTGCTGCTGAAGGTGTCCAACGGCGACAACCCGCACGGGGCGTACTTCACCGTGTTGTCGGCGAACGAGGTGCGAGCCGCAAGATAAACCAAGACATGATGGCCGCAAAAAGGCACAGAAAGCACAAAAAGGAAGACCCAGCCAGGATTGAAATCAGGTTTTGATCGGTCTTCCTTTTTGTGCTTTCTGTGCCTTTTTGCGGCCAATCCTCTTCTGGAGTTCCGCCATGCCTCGCGTTTCCCGCCGCGCGTTCGCCGCGGCCGCGGCCGCGCTGCCGGCCGCCAGCTACGCGCAAATCCCCGGCGCCAACGGCCGCGTCCGTCTCGGCTGCATCGGCGTCGGCAACCGCGGCGACCAGCTCCTCGACGCCTTCCTCACCCACCGCGACCAGCAGGTCGTCGCCA
Source organism: Gemmataceae bacterium (assembly GCA_046350095.1). Taxonomy (GTDB): domain Bacteria; phylum Planctomycetota; class Planctomycetia; order Gemmatales; family Gemmataceae; genus Urbifossiella. The sequence goes on along the minus strand of JAXMBA010000002.1, from coordinate 186,257 downwards.
TCGCCGACGTGAACGCGCCGTACCTCCCCGCCGCCGCCGCGAAGGTGGCGAAGGCCGGCGCCTCTGAGCCGGCCACGGTGAAGGAGTACCGCCGCGTCCTCGACCGCCGCGACGTGGACGCCGTCGTCATCGCCACGCCCGACCACTGGCACGCGCTCCAGTTCGTGGACGCCTGCCACGCCGGCAAGCACGTCTACTGCGAGAAGCCGCTGAGCCTCACGATCTCCGAAGGCCGCCGCATGGCCGACGTGGCCAAGCAGACGCGCCGCGTCACGCAGGTGGGGCTGCACCGCCGCAGCTCGCCGCTCGTCGCCGAGGCGGTGAAGCTGATCCGCGACGGCGCCATCGGCAAGGTGACGGTGGCGAAGTGCTACCACCACCGCAACGAGACGCCGATGGGGATCGGCGCCCCCGCCGACGGCGAGCCGCCGGCCGGGCTCGACTACGACCTGTGGCTCGGGCCGGCCCCGAAGGTGCCGTTCAACCGCAACAAGGTGCTGTACAAGTTCCGCTGGTTCTGGGACTACAGCGGCGGCCAGCTCACGAACTTCGGCACGCACTACCTCGACGTCATCCAGTGGGCGCTGAACCAGGAGGCGCCGAAGGAGGTGGCGTGCCTGGGCGGCCGGTTCGGCACCGAGGACAACCGGCAGATCCCGGACACGCTCGAGGCCGTGTGGCAGTACGACAAGTGCCTGGTGACGTTCAGCCAGTTCAACTGCAACGCCGCGGCGGGGAACGTGAAGTCGGGCACGATCGAGTTCCGCGGCACCCAGGGCACGCTCGTCCTCAACGACGCCGCGACGGTGCTGGAGATCCTCCCCGAGAACGTCCGCACGGAAGAATTGCCGGCACTGAGCCCGCTGGAGCGCGAGGCGAACGCGAAGCAGGGCCGGGCGTCGCGCCAGGCGCGGATGCCGGACACGCGCAGGGCCGCCGGCGACCCGACGCCGCTCCATGCCCGCAGCTTCCTCGACGGCGTGAAGACCGGGACGCCGACGACGTGCCCGGCGGAGGTCGGCCACCGCTCGACGACGGCGACCCTGCTGGCCCGGGTGGCGCTGATGCAAGGGAAGACGCTGCAGTGGGACGCGAAGGCCGAGCGGATCACGAACGACGCCGACAGCAACCGGCTGCTGAGCTACGAGTACCGGGCGCCGTACAAGCTGGGGTGAAGACTCGGGTCAGCCGGCGCGGTCCGGAGACCAGCCGGCGCAGGCGCACGAGGTCAGCGCCTGACCCAGCGCGGCAGCCGACGGGAAGCGCTCGGCCGGAGCCTTCGCCAGGCACCGGGCGACGACCGCGGCCAGGTCGGCCGGCACGCCCGCCCGCACGTCGGCCAGGGGCGGAGCGGGCTGTGAGCGGTGCGCGGCCAGGAGTTGCCCGAGGCCCTTCGCCTGGAAGGGTGGCCGCCCGGCGAGAGCGAAAAACGCCACCGCCCCCAGGCTGTACACGTCGCTCCGGGCGTCCACGTCCGCCTCGCCGGCCGCCTGTTCCGGGCTCATGTACGCCGGCGTCCCCATGACCGTGCCGGCCCGCGTGAGCCGGGCGTCCGGGTCGGCCGCGAGGTCCTGCACCAGCCCGAAGTCGAGGAGTTTGGCCACGTCCCGCTCCCCGCCGAGGGCGGCGACGATGACGTTCCCGGGCTTGAGGTCGCGGTGGACGAGCCCGGCCGCGTGCGCCTCCGCCAGCGCCCCGCACAGCTGCCGCAGGAGGTACACGGCCCGCCCCGGTGGGAGGGGGCCGGCGTCGCGAACCAGGGCCTCCAGGGTCGGGCCGTCGAGGTACTCCATAACGAGGTAGAAGCTGCCGTCGTCGGCCCGGCCGTAGTCGTAGACGCGAACCGTGTTGACGTGCGACAGCCCGGTCACGGCACGCACCTCGCGCTCGAACCGGGCGGCGGCGGCCGGGTGGGCGGCGGCCTCGGGGCGGACGAACTTGACGGCGCACGGCCGCTTGAGCAGCGCGTGCTCGGCCAGCCACACCTCGCCCATCCCGCCCTCGCCGAGCTTGCGCTTCAGGGCGTACTGGCCGACCCGCTCGGCCCGCCGCTCGGCCTCGAACGCCCGCCGTTGCAGGGCGTCGGCCCGGGCGGCGGCGAACACCGCGATGGCCGCAGGGATCAGCAGGTTGGCCGCCGCCTGCAGGGCCAGCGGCGGGGCGTGCTCCCACCGCAGCACCGGGTTGGCCGCCACGGCGGCGGCGAGCGCGAGGAACGGGACGGCGGCCAGCCCGAGTACGACCACGAGGCTCCGCCGCGGCGTGTTCGGGATCAGCACGCCGTAGGCGAGGATGAGCGTGGTGATGCCGAACAGCGTGATGGCGCCCCGGAACCCGACCTCGACCGAAGGCATCTCGGTCGTCGCCCGGACGAGCGTCACGTATCGGAACAGCCCGCAGTAGGCGGCCTGGGTGCCGAAGTGGAACAGTTCCCAGCCCCGCAGCGCCCGGAGCGACATCCGCGGCGCACGGCCGACGACGGCGGCCCCGACCCCGGCCAGGACCAGCATGACCCAGAGCGTGTCACCGATCCGGTCGCGGTGGGCCTGCGAGTCGTCCGGGGTGAGGGCCGTCATCGCCAGGAGGAGGGCCGCGTAGGCGATGGTGAGCACCTGGACGAGGAGCAGGCGCGAGCGGAGGAGGCGGCGGAGCTCCTCGTCGAACCCCGGGTCGGCGGTCGGCCCGGCGACCCAGGCGGCGGTGGCGGCGGTGGCGGCGGGTGGGACCGCCGCGGTCACGGTCGGCTCGGCGCTCGGGGTGGTCATCGGTGTCATCGGGGGCGGCCGGGTCGGGTGAACCCGACGTGGGGGGGCGAATCGCCGCGGCCGTCTCACGCCCCCTTCGGGCGGAACGCCTTCACCACCGCCTCGTTCGTCGTCAGGTACGCCCCGCCGACCAGGTCCACGCAGTACGGCACCGCCGGCATCACCGCCAGGAGGCACTCGCGGATCGCCGCCGGCTTCCCCGGCAGGTTCACGATCAGCGTCTTGCCGCGAATCCCCGCCGTCTGCCGCGACAGGATCGCCGTCGGCACGCTCCGCAGCGACACCGCCCGCATGAGTTCGCCGAAACCCGGCATCAGCTTCTCGCACACCGCCTCGGTAGCCTCGGGCGTCACGTCCCGCGGGGCCGGGCCGGTGCCGCCGGTCGTCACCACCAGCGCGCAGCCCTCCTGGTCGCACAGCTCGGTCAGGTTCAGCTCGATGATGTGCTGCTCGTCCGCCACGACGCGGCGGACCGGCTCCCACTTGCACGACAGCATCTCGGCGAGGGCGTCGAAGATAGCGGGGCCGCCGCGGTCCTCGTACTCGCCGCGGCTGGCCCGGTCGGAGACGGTGAGGATGCCGACGCGAATTGCCATAGGATTCGGGATTCAGGATTCAGGATTCGGGCGGAGCCGAATGCGACCCGGCTCCCGGTATACTAGCCCCACCCGCGGGGCGGTTCGCCCTGAATCCCGAATCCTGAATCCCGAATCCTCCCGATGAGAACCTGGTCCTTCCAGTCGGCCGGCAGCCTCCTCTTCGGCCGCGGCGCGGCCGGGCACCTCCCCGACGTCGCCCGCGGCCTGGGCGCCGGCCGCGTGTTCGTCGTCGCCGACCCCACCCTCCAAAAGGTCGGCACCCTCGACACCGTGGTCAAGCCGATTCTCGCCGCGGGGATGATGGTGGACACGTTCCTGGTCGAGAAGCCGGAGCCGGCGGTGGAGGTCGTGCGGGCCGCGGCGGCGAAGGCGAGGGCGGCCGCGCCGGCCGTGGTCCTCGGCCTCGGCGGGGGGTCGAACATGGACGTCGCGAAGCTGGTGTCGCTGGTGCTGGCGCATGGAGGCGACCCGCTCGACTATACCGGCGACTGCCGCGTCCCCGGCCCGGTGCTGCCCACGATCGGCGTCCCGACCACGGCGGGCACCGGCTCGGAGGTGTCGGCCGCGGCCGTGTTCGGCGACACGGCGCGGCAGATCAAGGTGAGCTGCCTCAGCCCGTTCCTGCGGCCCGACGCGGCGGTCGTGGACCCACTCCTGAGCGCGTCGTGCCCGCCGAAGGTCACGGCCGACAGCGGCATCGACGCGCTGACGCACGCCATCGAGGCGTTCACCGCGATCGACAACGACCTGTTCCCGCTGCCGAGCGGCGAGAAGACGGTGTACCAGGGGAAGAACCCGATGGCCGACGTGATGGCGAAGGAGGCGATCACGCTGGTCGGTAAGTACCTGCGGCGGGCAGTGGCCAACGGCGACGACCTGGAGGCGCGCGACGGCATGGCTCTGGCCGGCACGCTCGGCGGGCTGGCGTTCTCGAACGCGGGGGTGGCGCTGGTCCACGCGATGGAGTACCCGGTGGGCGGCGCCGTCCACGTGTCGCACGGCGCCGGCAACGGGCTACTGTTGCCGTTCGTGATGGAGTTCAACCGGCCCGCGGCGGTGCGGACGCTGGCGAAGCTGCCAGCGCTGCTGGGTGCCCCGGACGACGTCGAGTCGGACGAGGACGCGGCGGTGCGGGCGGTGGCGATGGTGGCGAAGCTGCGCGAGGACATCGGCATCCCGACGCGGCTGCGTGACATCGGCGTGACGGAGGCGATGCTGCCGGGCTTCGCGGAAAAGGCGTTCGCCATCAAGCGGCTGATGCGCGTGAACCCGCGGACGCCGCAGTCCGCCGCCGAGATCGAAGGCGTGTACCGCGCGGCGTTCTGACCCAGCTCGGGAGGTTTTTCCGCTACACGCACGGCGCCGCGACGCCGGGCGCAGCGCCCACGACGCCACCACGAACGCCAGCAACACCGCCGCGGGGACCGACTCCCCCGGCGGGTCGCCGATCGAGGCGTGGGCCACGAGCGCGCCCGTCAGGTTGATCACGAACCCGGCGTACGCCCACTCCTTCGCCCGCGGCAGGCCCGGTAGAAGGATCACCACCGCCCCCGCCAGCTTCCAGAAGCCCAGGATGCGGAAAAACGTGGACGGGTAGCCGAGCTTCGCGGTCTCCTCGTCGAAGCCGGCCGGCTGCACCAGGTCGCCGAACCCACCAGCCAGGTAGCCCAGCGCGAGGAGCGCCGTCGTCACCCAGTACGCGATCGTGCGCATCAGCCGAGGCCCTCCGGTTGGGCCGGGCGAATAGCCGAAGCCCGGGGCTTGGTCAACTTCAGCGCCGCCGCGGCCCGGCCGGCAGGGTATGATGACCCGGCCGCCGGAGCCGGAACCGATGCCGGATGCCCCGTCCGACCACACCCTGCCGCCCGACGCCACCCGCGCCGCCGAGCCCGCCGACCTGTCCGGCCGCACCCTCGGCGGCTTCCAGGTCGTGCGCCGCATCGGCAGCGGCGGCATGGGGCAGGTCTACCTCGCCCGCCAGTTGTCGCTCAAACGGCCCGTCGCGCTCAAGCTCCTCAAGGCCGACCTCACCAAGAACCCCACCGCGCTCAAGCGCTTCGAGGCCGAGGCGCACGCCGTCGCCAAGCTGAACCACCCCAACATCGTCCAGGTCTACGAGTTCGGCGAGCACGACGGCCTCCGCTACATGGCGCTGGAGTACGTCGAGGGGCGCAACCTCCGCGAGTACCTCGCGCGGAAGGGGCCGCCCGAACTGGCCGTGGCTCTCAGCATGATGCGGCAGATCGCCACGGCGCTGGCCCGCGCCCACGAGCAGGGGCTCGTCCACCGCGACATCAAGCCGGAGAACATCCTCGTCACGAAGCGCGTCGAGGTGAAGGTGACGGACTTCGGCCTGTCGCGGTTCTTCGCGCCGGGCGAGGCGCTCAACCTCACGCAGTCGGGCGTCACCCTCGGCACGCCGCTGTACCTGTCGCCGGAGCAGGCTCAGGGGAAGGCCGTCGATCACCGCAGCGACCTGTACTCGTTCGGCGTCACCGCGTACCACCTGCTCGCCGGCGAGCCGCCGTTCCGCGGCAGCACGGCCGTCGAGGTGGCGCTGAAGCACGTCACCGACCGCCCGCTGCCGCTCGCCGGGCTGCGCCCCGACCTGCCGGCGGACCTGTGCGGCCTCGTCCACAAACTCATGGCGAAGGAGCCGGGCGACCGCTACCAGTCGGCCCGCGAGGTGCTTCGCGACCTGGCGCGGGTGAAGGAAGGTCTCGCGGTCGGCCTGCCGGCGCGGCCGCCGGGGGCGCCGCTGACGCCGACGCCGTCCGGCCCCCAGCCGACGGCGTTGACGCTGTCGGGCACGGTGAGCGGGTCGGCGGCGACACTCGGCTTCTCCGGGGTGGTACCGGTCGCGCCGCCGGTACGGTGGGGCCGGTGGGTGGCGGCGGGGCTCCTGGCGGCGCTCGCGGCGGCAGGCGGGGCGGCAGGGTACGCCGTCCTTCACCCGCCGCCGGTGCCGCCGACCCGGCCTATGCCGCCGCCGCTGGTGGGATTGCCCGACGTGCGGCCGCTCGAGCGGATCACCACCGCCCGGGAGCGCGAACTGGTTGTGGCGCTCGACCGCCGCAAGACGCCGCCGGACGAGTGGAACGCGGCCGCGATCGAACTGGCGCTCCTGTCCCTCCGCGAAGGCCGCCTGGACGACGCCGACGCGCGGTTCGAACAACTGGAGAAGGCGCCGTTCGTGCTGCCGGTGGCGACGGCCGAGGCGAAGCTGGCGGGGAAACTCGGACGCGGCGTGGTGCTGGCGTACCGCGACGGCGACCCGAAGCACCCGGACGCGGCGAAGGAGTCGACGGCCGCGTTCCAGGCGGCACTGGCGCTGCCGATCCCGGCCGGCGTGGCGAAGGCGAAGGCGGACAAGGGAAGCCCGCCGCCGGCAGTGGTGTGGACGCAGGGCTTCTTGTACCGGCACCCGGACCTGGCGCACGCGGTGGCGGAGGCGCTGACCCGCGACGCGGCCAACGGGGTGCGGCTGCCCCCGGCGCTGGAGGCGCTTCGGGCGCCGCGAGCCGCAGGTAAGCCGGGGTGACCGGCGGTCACGCACCGCCCGCCGCACGGGCACTACGCGGCACCCGACGCCCCCACGCCCAGGATCTCGGCGGCGTTCGTCCGCACGGTGGCGCAGAACTGCTCCAGCGGCAGGTCGTCCGGGTCGTACGCGAACGGCTGTTCCACCTCCTCCGCGGTCAGCTCGATCCCGAGCAGGAAGTACACGATCACCGCTTGAACCAGCATCGCCCACGCCCCCAACACGTGGACCAGGTGCCACGGCAGCAGCAAGAAGCTGAACAGCAGCCCGTGCCGCAGGAGCGCCAGGAACGTCCCCGGCAGCGGCGTGTTCCGCACCTTCTCGCACGCCCCGCACACGTTCATGTAGGCGGTCGCGTGCGGGTCGAGCGCCAGCTGGCCGAACCCGTCGATCCGCCCCTCGGCCTTCCACCGGCGGATCAACGCCAGGACGCGCCCGGCCAGTTCCGCGGGCACGTGCGCCGGCGTCGCGGCGTCCGTCTCGAACCCGGGCACCTCCTGGAGCTTTACCCCCTCCCGCAGGTGCCGCATGAGCGCGAACGGGAAGCCGGCGACGAGGTCGAACAGCACGCGCCGGTCGGCGGCGGGCGGGTCGGCGAGGCGGACCGCCTTCAGGCACAGGTTGCGGCTGTGGTTCGTCAGCTCGCCCCACAGGCAGCGCCCTTCCCACCAGCGGTCGTAGGCGGCCTTCGTGCGGAACCCGACGAGGGCGCCGAGTACGAGGCTGTTGATGAGGCTGGTGGCCGCCAGCCACCCGCCCTGCATGTCGTGGTCGGAGGGGTACAGGAAGTACACGGCGGCGGTGTACGCGGTGGTGAGGACGAGGATGCGCTGAAGCCGGCGCAGCACCGCGGCCGGCCACACCCAGGAGTAGATGTTGCGGTAGGGTTCGGGCATTGTTCGGGACTGTGGGACTGTGGGACTGTGGGACCGGCGGGGGAGGGGGCGTCCGCTCCCCACAGTCCTTCGCCCCCACAGTCTCACTCGTTGTACGACACCGCCCGCCCGAACCGCCCGCGTAGCGCGTCCCGCGCCGCCGCCCCAAGCGGCCGCGCCGCCGCGCCCCGGTCGCGCAGTTCCAGCCGTACCAGTTCGCCGAGGTGCGGCGAATCCGCCAGCGCGAGCGCCCCCGCGTCGGTGATGCCGCAGTCCTTCAGGTTCAGCTCCACCAGCCCCGCGAGGTGACGACTCGCCGCCAGCGCCTCGGCGCCGCGGTCCTCCACCGGGTTCCCCGACAGGTCCAGCACGCGCAGGCCGCGGGCGTTCCGGCTCTCGGCCAGCACCCGCACCGCGCTCGGCCCCAGCCGGTTGTCCGACAGGTCGAGCCGCCGGACGCCGGCGAACCCGCCCGTCGAGGTGAGCGCCTTCACCCCCGGCACGCCCGGCAGCGTCCCCGCCAGCTCCAGCACCTCGAGCCGCTTCACGACGCCGCTCTCGACCAACGCCGCCACGCCGTCGGTCTTCAGCCCCTTGTTCTCGCTCAGGTCGAGGTGCTCGACGGCGGCCATCAGCGGCAGCGCGAACAGGTGCGCCGCGTCGGCCGCGGGGAGGTCGGCGAGCGACAGGTCGAGGTGCCGCAACTGCCCCGGCCGGTCGGCCGCGGCGAGCGCGTCCACGAGCAGCGCCGGCGGCAAGGCGTTGTTGTGCAGCGTCAGCGCCCGCAGCCGGGGGAACAGGTCGGACGCGGCCAAAAGCGCCAGCCCGCCGGGGCTGACCCCCTGGTGCTCGAACGCCAGCTCTTCGAGGTTCACGGCGTGCGGCGAGCGGGCGAGCGGCCGTAGGTCGTCGGCGTCGAGCGGGAAGGTGGTGAATTCCAGCCGGTGGAGGCGCGCCAGAACCGGCGCGCCGGCGAGTTCGAGCAGGTCGGGCCGGGCGCGGTCGTCGAAGGCGACGGCCTGCACGGGGGCGAGTGACAGCAGTCTGTCACCGCCGCCAGCGACGGCCTCGGCGGACAGGGCGCCGACGAGCCAGGGGAAGCCGCGGCGGAACTGGTGGGTGCGCCAGGTGAGGCCGTCGGGGAGGGGCTTGGGGAGGGTGTGGGCCATGCCCCAGCCGCGGAACACGTCGGGGTCGAGGTGGCGGCACTTGGCCCAGAGCGGGTGGTAGTCGGGGGCGCGGGCGAGTTCGACCTGGGTGCGGACGAAGGCGGCGCGGTGCGGGTCGCCGGCGTCGTCGAGGAAGTCGGCGAAGACGAGGCGCGGGGTGTCGTCGTCGGGGCGGTCGCAGACGGCGGCGAGGAGTGCGGCGTGGTCGGTCATGGGGAGTGAGTCTATACCGGTCGCGCGGGCGAGGGGTAGCACAGTAGGTGCCCCGTCCCCGCCACACGCGGCGGTTCCCCGACATCACTCCAACAGAACTTCGGCGCCGGCGGGGGTGACCATCCCCCAGTACACGGACGCGGACGTACCGGGAGCCAGGATGCGTACGCTCCCGTCGAACAGGGCCACCAGCATCCCGGACGCATGCGGCGTCTGGGCGAGGCGGGGGTCGCAGTCGGTGATCGACGGGCGAGTCTGGAAGGTGAGCCCGGGTTCCGACCCCGCGGCGACCGGCGGGTTCCCGCTGGTCACGGGATACACGTCGAACGGCGTGTACGGAACACCGAAGTCCGATAGCAGACCGGGTGGGTCCGCGAACGTCGGGCGGCGGGAGCGGACGACCCCGACCCCGGAGTATTCGAACGCATTCGACCGGGTAAAGGCCCAGCCGAACGAGATGTTGTTCCCGCCGCACCCCCAGGAGTAGTGCTCGGCGAACAGGATGGTCTGCGACAGCCCGTCGGGAACGTTGGAGGACAGTCGGAACTCGGGGTGGAGGGCAAAGCCGTTCGCGGCGTAACTGGTGAGGGACGACCCCTTCTCGCTCCAGTCTACGGTCGGGTCGGCCGGGCTGAGGAACTGCCGCACAGTGTGCGCCGAGCCGCCCGAGCGGTCGGCGATGCATTGCTGGTAGTAGTTCCCCTCCTCGACATAGGGGAGCATTTCGCCCATGAGCGGGAAAATGGAGTTGCTGTGAGTCCCGTCGAGCCCCGGAAGCGGCTTCCGCGACTCGGCCAGGTGGTGGACGGCCAGCGCGCACTGCCGCAGGTTGTTCATGCTCCGCTGGCGGAGAAAGGCCTCGCGGACCTTCATGACCGCGGGCAGTAGAAGACCGATCAGGACGGCCACAATTGCGATGACCACGAGAATCTCGATCAGCGTCATTGCTTTGCGGGTCTGCGTCATGCTTGCTCCTGGTTGGACCCGGCTCGGCTGCACCGAGCCCAGAGTCTCGGTCGCGCTCACTTCACGATCTGGTCGTCGATGCTGGTGGTGACGGTTGTCTGGGATTTCATGTTGGCGTCCAGGTAATGCACGATGGCCTTGGTCGGGTTGTACGTCCCCGCGGCGACCTGGAGAGTGGAGTCCCAGGACTTGAGCCCAGCGTTCGTGTTGGCGGTCGCGGACGTGACTTGCGTAGTCCCCTTCAGGGTCGTCTCGAACTTGATAAAGCCGAACATCTCGTTGGCGCCCACGGTATAGAAACCCTGCCCCTTCAGCTTGTTGGCGGTCGGCGCCGGGGCCGGGTTCGGCGTGATCGTCATGGAGGCGACGCAGGGCGCCATCAGCATCGGCACGAGGCCGAGGGCGACCGTCAGCAGGAATGCACGGTGCGTCCACTTCATGGTTGTCTCCGCCTGGAAGTGAGGAACTGCCAGCTGTCAGACGCAGAGAATGGTCTTCGATACGGCAGCGATAGTCAAGCGAAGACAAAAACGAATTGGCGGCCTGGTTGCTTTCGCCTTGTCAGGGCTAACGCCAGTGTGGTCAATCGGTGTGGATTACTAGCTGAAGAGGTCGAGGCGGGGGTGTCGTCGTCGGGGCGGTCTCAGACGGCGGCGAGGAGTGCGGCGTGGTCGGTCATGGGGAGTGAGTCTATACCGGTCGCGCGGGCGAGGGGTAGCACAGTAGCGGCGTGGCGCGAAGCCGCGAGCGGTTTCGCGCCACGCCGCCGACCACACTTACCCCGGCGCCAGCACCTTCAGCCCGACGATACCCCCGACGATCAGCCCCGCGCACGCCAGCCGCCCGGCCGTCGCCGGCTCGTCGAACAGCGCGATCCCCAGCACCACCGTGCCGACCGCGCCGACGCCCGTCCACACGGCGTAGGCGGTGCCGAGCGGCAGCGTCCGCAGGGCCACGCCGAGCAGCCCGAGGCTGACGGCCATCGACGCCGCCGTGGCGACCGTCGGCCACAGCCACGTGAACCCGTTCGTGTACTTCAGCCCGACGGCCCAGCCGATCTCGAACAGACCGGCAAGCAGGAGAACGACCCACGCCATGACACGCCTCCGCGTGCGGGCGGGGTCGTCCCCACCGAGTTGTTGACGGGCGCGGGGTCGTCCCCGCGTGGGTCACTCCCCGCCAAGACAGGCAACCTTACCGCCCCTCGAAGTCCCGCGCGAATGCCGCCGGGGTCAGCTCCGCGCCGGTGGCGAACCGCGTCAGCCCCTTCCAGTCGAGGGTGCGGCCGGGGGCGAACACCTTCTCCTTCATGAACTGCCCGACCCGCAGGTCGCCGACGTAGATCACCTTCTTCGGGTCCGGCTCTTTGTACACGTCGCGGGCGATCGCGTGGTGGACCTGCGACGCGAACAGCTGGCCCATCATGTAGTTGTGGTAGTACACCGGCGCCGAGCAGATGTGAATCTTGCTCGCGTAGTCGGGGGCGTTGCGGCCGGCCGGCTTCTTCACGCCCTGGTAGCGCTCCACCAGGTCCCACCACAGCTTGTTCAGGTCCTGGGCCGGGTTCTCGTACATCCCCTTCTCGAACCGCAGCATCACCTGGCACCACCGGCTGAAGATCAGCAGCTGGTTCCGCCGCGTCCGGTTCGCCGCCTCCTCGAACGCCACCGGCGTCGCCAGCGGGATGCCCATCTTCTCGATCCACGCCCGCGACTTGCTGAACCGCTCGAACTGCATCGCCACGCCCTCGGTGCTGAGGATGTGCGCCTCCGCCCGCAGCACGTACGGCAGCTTGTTCGGGATGTTCTTGCTCGAATACACCGCGTGCCCCAGCTCGTGGAGCATCGTGCCCATCCAGTACTCGTTCGGCTGGATGTTGGCGAGCACCCGCACCTCGCTCCCCTCGCGGTCGATGTCGGTGCAGAAGGCGTGCGGGCTCTTGCCGGGCTTCTCCTGCAAGTCGCTGCGGGCGATCACGTCGTCGATCGGCAGGCCGATGCCCTTGTAGAAGTCGGAGCACAGCTTGACGATGTCGGCGCGGACGAACGGCGCGTCGAGGTTGGCCTCGAAGACGGTCGGCGATTCCTGGAAGAACGGGTCGTGGTAGTGCCACGCCTGGAGGGCGTTGACCGCGACGCCGTACCGCTTGGCGAGCCGCTCGTCGATCTCGGCCTTGGCCGCCTCGAACGGCCCCTTCGTGAGCGTGTCCAGGTCGTCGAACAGCTTGATCAGCTCGGTGCCGTCCTGCTCGCTGAGCTTCAGTTGCAGGGCGTGGTAGTTGGCGAACCCGAGCGCCTTCGCGGCCTCGTTCCGCAGGCCGACCAGCTCCTTGAGGTCGCTCTCGACGACGGCCCCGACGCGCTTGCTGGCCTCCCACACGGCCTGCCGCTGCGCCGAGTCGTTCGAGTTCTTCAGGACGTTCCGCACGTCGCTGTCCGACAGCTCGCGGCCGTCCACCCGCGCGCGGAAGACGTTGAACTGCTGCTCGACGGCGTTCGCCTTGCCGGTGATGCGGCGGAGCAGTTCCGGGGCGACCTGCTTCTCCAGGTACGCGAGGTACAGCAGCTCGACCTGCCGGGCGAGGATGGGGTCTTGAATCTGGTTGGCGTCCCTGGCCGTCTTGAGCGCCCGCAGCCGGGTGAAGGTAGCGCGGTCGGCGAGGGCGGCGTCGATGGCGTTCTGCGTCTCTTCCTTCTTCTTGAAGTCGTCGTCGCGGCCGCTGATGTTGGCGCGCCACCAGGCGTGCCCCGCGGCGATTTCGAGCGGCTTGACGCGGGCTTCGTGGTCGGCGATGAACTTCTTGGCGTCGTCGTCGGGGGCGGCGAGGGCGGGGGTAGCGAGACCGGCCACGGCGGCGCCTCCGGCGAGCAGGAAGGAACGGCGGTCGGGGCTCATAACAGCTCTCCGCGATGAGGGCGGGCACTCGCCCGGGATTCACTGTCTACTGGCCACTGCCCACGGTCCACTACGTCGAGTAGACCCATTTTCCGAGCAGCAGCGCCGGGGGCAACAGCAAAAGGATCGCTAGCCCCGGCAGCCCCACGAACGCGACGGCGAGCACGGCGTCGAGCCCGACCAGGCCGAGGACGCAGCGCTTGATCGCCGCCTGCACCTCCTTCGGCCCGGGGCTGCGGATCGCCCGGCGGATCGGGAGGCCGACGACGAACCCGAACGCCACCAGCAGGTACGGGAACAGCAGCGCGCTCGGCCCCGGCTCGACCGGCACCCGCGCCCGCAGGACCAGCGCCAGCACCAGCGACAGCGCGATGACACACGCCGCCGCGGTCAGGTGCCGGCGGCTGCTCTCGGTGGCCTCGGTGCGGGCGAACCACGTCACGCCGACGATGTACACGCCGACGACGCCGGCGGTGTGGAGCCTCAGCGGCAGCGGGAAGGCGTCGGCCGGGATCGCCGACAGGCCGAGGAGGACGTTCAGGAAGCGGCACGCGGCCATCGCCACCGGCCCGAGCGGCGTGCGCTTCAGCCAGGCGTCGTACAGCAGCACGCTGACGCCGAGCCCGACGCCGAGCAGCGGCGACCCCGCGGCGAACGTGAGGCCCACCCCCACGAGCGTGAGCGCCCCGGCGAGCAGGCCGGCGGTGCGGACGGTGATGCGGCCCGACGGCAGCGGCCGGAACGGCCGGTCGCGGCTGTCTTCGGCGAGGTCGAACACGTCGTTCCAGACCATCCCCGCGAGGTACAGGCAGCCCGACGCCAGCGCCAGCAGCACGAGCGAGGTGAGGTACGCGGCCGATTGCCAGTCGGCGTACACCGCGGCACCGACGCAGCCGGCGAGGGCGGTGTCGGCGAACGCGGTGAAGACGTTCGGCAGGCGCAGGAGCTGGGCGAAGGCGAGGACGCGAGGGTGCATGGGGGAAGTGTACTTGCTGCGCGAATGACGAAACCCCGTGGTCGTCATTCGTCATTCGTCATTCGTCATTCGGCGGCCGGTTGCCGCACCCGCCGCGCCCTTCAAGAATGACACCATCAGACCCCCCAGGTGCCCCATGCCGAACAGCTTCGGAACCCTGTCCACCCTCCCGGTGGGCGGGAAGGCGTACTCCGTCCACCGCCTCGCCGTCCTGGAGCAAGTCCACCCGCAGGCCAAGAAGCTGCCGTTCTCGCTGAAAGTCCTGCTCGAAAACCTCCTCCGCAACGAGAACGGCCTGTCCGTCCGCAAGGCCGACATCGAGGCGCTGGCCCTCTGGCAGCCGAAGGCCGAGCCGACCACGGAAATCGCCTACACCCCCGCCCGCGTGCTGATGCAGGACTTCACCGGCGTGCCGTGTGTCGTGGACCTCGCCGCGATGCGCGACGCCATGAAGGCGCTCGGCGGCGACCCGGCCCGCATCAACCCGCTGGTGCCCGTCGAGCTCGTCATCGACCACTCGGTGCAGGTGGACGACAGCGGCAACCCGCAGGCGTTCGCCAACAACACGCACCTGGAGTACGAGCGGAACCAGGAGCGCTACCAGTTCCTGCGCTGGGGCCAGAACGCCTTCCGCAACTTCAAGGTGGTGCCGCCGGAGACGGGCATCGTCCACCAGGTGAACCTCGAATACCTGGCCCGCTGCGTGTTCGTGGACGAGCACGGCGCCGCCTACCCCGACACGCTCGTCGGCACCGACAGCCACACCACGATGATTAACGGCCTCGGCGTCCTCGGCTGGGGCGTCGGCGGCATCGAGGCGGAAGCGGCGATGCTCGGCCAGCCGGTCAGCATGCTCATCCCGCAGGTGATCGGCTTCAAGCTGCACGGCTCCCTGAAGGAAGGCGCGACCGCCACCGACCTGGTGCTGACCGTGACGCAGATGCTCCGCAAGAAGGGCGTCGTCGGGAAGTTCGTCGAGTTCTACGGCCCCGGGTTGGCGCAGCTGCCGCTCGCCGACCGCGCCACCATCGCCAACATGGCCCCCGAGTACGGCGCCACGTGCGGCATCTTCCCGGTGGACGCCGAGACGCTCAAGTTCCTCCGCGCCACCGGTCGGCCCGAGGAACTGGTCGTGCTCGCCGAGGCGTACTACCGCGATCAGGGAATGTTCCACGACGCCGCCACGCCGGAAGCCGACTACACCGACACGCTGGAACTCGACCTGGGCACCGTCGAGCCCAGCCTCGCCGGCCCGACGCGGCCGCAGGACCGGGTGGCGCTCAAGGACGTGAAGAAGTCGTTCGCCGAGGCGCTGCCGAAGCTGAAGGCGGCGAAGAAGCCGGTGCCGTCGCTGCCGATGACCGGCCCCGCCGTCGCCGACCCCGTGGAAGTCCCGGGTGGCGTCCTCAAGGACGGCTCGGTCGTCATCGCGGCGATTACCAGCTGCACGAACACGTCGAACCCGTCGGTGATGATGGCGGCCGGCGTGCTGGCGAAGAAGGCGGTCGCCCGCGGGCTGACGAGCAAGCCGTGGGTGAAGACGAGCCTCGCCCCCGGCTCGAAGGTGGTGACCGACTACCTGACGAACGCCGGCGTGCTGCCGGACCTGGAGAAGCTGCGGTTCCACGTCGTCGGCTACGGCTGCACCACCTGCATCGGCAACAGCGGCCCGCTGCCGGACACGGTGAGCGAGGAAATCCGCGTCGAGCAGCTGGTGGTGTCGGCGGTGCTCAGCGGTAACCGCAACTTCGAGGGCCGCGTGCACCCTGAAGTACGGGCCAACTACCTCGCGTCGCCGCCGCTGGTCGTGGCCTACGCCCTCGCCGGCCGCATCGACATCGACTGGGACTCCGAGCCCGTCGGCACCGGGTCGGACGGGCTACCCGTGTTCCTCCGCGACATCTGGCCGACGCACGAGGAAGTGCAGACGGCCATCGCCGGGGCCATCCACCAGGACTCGTTCAGCCGCATCTACGGCTCGGTGTTCGAGGGCGACGCCAACTGGAAGGCGCTGAGCGTGCCGAGCGGCAACATGTTCCAGTGGGACGCGGCCAGCACCTACATCGCCAACCCGCCTTACTTCGTCGGCATGACGGCGACACCGCCGCCGGTGAACGAGATCACCGGGGCGCGGGTGCTGGCGCTGCTCGGCGACAGCATCACGACCGACCACATCTCGCCGGCCGGAAGCATCAAGAAGGACTCGCCGGCGGGGAAGTACCTGATCGAGCGCGGGGTGACGCCGAAGGACTTCAACCAGTACGGCGCCCGCCGCGGCCACCACGACGTGATGGTCCGAGGCACGTTTGCGAACGTGCGGCTCAAGAATCAGCTCGTCCCCGGCACCGAAGGCGGCTTCACCCGCCACCTGCCGGACGGCGAGGCGACGACGATCTTCGAGGCGTCGATGGCGTACCAGGCGGCGGGGGTGCCGCTGCTGGTGATCGGCGGCAAGGAGTACGGCTCCGGGTCGAGCCGCGACTGGGCGGCGAAGGGGACGAACCTCCTCGGCGTGAAGGCGGTGCTGGCCGAGAGCTACGAGCGGATCCACCGCAGCAACCTCGTCGGGATGGGGGTCCTCCCGCTCCAGTTCCGGACGGGCGAGAGCGCGGCGTCGCTCGGGCTGACGGGCGAAGAGATTTACGACATCAAGGGGCTGGTGGACGGCCTGAAGGTGAACTTCGCCGGCGCCGCGAAGGAGCTGGCGGTCCACGCCGTGCGGGCGGACGGGTCGCGGGTCGAGTTCTCCGCGGTGTGCCGCATCGACACGCCGCAGGAGGTGCTCTACTACCTGCACGGCGGCATCCTGCCCTACGTGCTCCGGCAGCTGGCCGCGACCCGCTAACCCTCGCCGGGCGCTCGCCATGCTGATGTACTTCGACCGGCTGGCCCGCGACCTCGACCGCCTGGACATGGACGGGTTCGCCTGTCTGTTCCTGGTGGTCGGGTTCATCCTGTGGGTCGGGCTGCTCGCCACCATCACGCGGGTGCTCGGCCGGGTCAGCCCCGAGAACCGGCGGATGGAACCGGGCGAGGTGTGGGTGAACCTCATCCCCGTGGTCAACCTGGTGTGGCCGGTCGTGACCGTGGAGCGGGTCGGCGAGTCGATCCGCAACGAACTCGCGGCCCGGGGCCTCGTCAAGAAGAAGGACGCCTTCGGCAAGACGTCCGGCCTCATCGCGCTGGTGCTGCTCGGCGTGTTCTTCGTGCTCGCCCCCGCGGCGATCGTCACGTTCCCGTTCGCGTTCCTGTACGGGATCGTGTACTGGGTGCAACTGAACGGCTACGCCAAGCGGATGCGCGAGGGCCCGCGCGAGCCGGTCGTGGTCGACGAGGGCTGGTGACGGGGGGGCTCCCGTGGACGGCGACGACCTGCTGTTCCTGTTCTTCTTCGTGTTCGTCGTGGGCTTCGCCGTCGGCCTGGTGCTGCTGTTCCGCTTCTTCTCGGCGCTGCAGCGGGCGCTGCGCCGCGTCCACCCCGACCTCCGGCGGATGGAGCCGGGGCAGGTGTGGCTCAACTTCATCCCGGTCTTCAACCTGGTGTGGGCGCCGGTGACCGTGGTGCTAGTCGCCGAGTCGCTGCGGAACGAGGCCCGCGCCCGCGGCCTCGACGCCCCCGACGCCGACTACGGCCGGACCTCCGGGCTCACGCTGCTGACGCTGCTGGCCACGGGGTGTCTGGTCTACCCGGCGGTCTTCACGTACCCGATGGCCCTGGTGGTGTGGGGGCGCTACTGGTTCGTGGTGAACCGGTACGCCCGGGAACTGCGGACCGGCGAGGGGCGCGAGCGGCCGGCGGCCGCCGTGCTCGTGGACGAGGGGTGGTAGCCGGCTCACTCCCCCGTCAGCCGCTTCCGCCGCAGCATGTGGTGGTAGTGCTGCGCGAACCGGTGCGCCTCGTCCCGCACGTACTGCAAGAGCCGCAGGGCCGCCGAGTGCCGGCTCAGCTTGATCGACTCCGCCTCCCCCGGCCGAAAGATTTCCTCCTCCTGCTTCGCCAGCGAGACCACGCACGGCGGCTCAACGCCGAGCGCCTGAAACGCCGCCACCGCCGCGTTCAGTTGCCCCTTGCCGCCGTCGATCAGCAGAACGTCCGGGAACGACTCGTCCTCGTCGGCGAGGCGGCGGAAGCGGCGCGTCACCACCTCGCGCATCGAGGCGAAGTCGTCCACGCCCTCGACGCTCTTGATCTTGAAGCGCCGGTAGCCGGCCTTGAACGGCAACCCGTCCAGAAAGCTCACGAGCGACGCGACGGTGTCAGTGCCGCTGATGTGGGCGATGTCCATCCCCTCGATCGTCCGCGGCGTTTTCGCCAGGCCCAGCACCTTCCTCAGCCCCACGAGCCCCTTCTTCGGGTCGATGGGGAACACCTCCGGCTGCACGTCCTTGTCCACGTCCCCGCGCAGCTCCAGCTTCTGCAGCGCGGCGATCTCGTCGCGCAGCCGCTTCGCCTTCTCGAAGTTGAAGTCCGCGGCGGCGCCCTCCATCTCCTTCGTCATGCGGCGGACCAGCCGGCCCTTCTTCCCCTCCAGCACGAGGATCAGCTTCTTCACCTGTCGCCGGTACTCGTCGCGGCTGACGCGGAAGTTGCAGGGGGCCGTGCACTGGCGGATGCTGTGGAGCAGGCACGGGCGGAACCAGCGCCAGCGGTCGTCGCCGCTCCGGATGTTCAGCGTGCAGGTGCGGAACTGGAAGACGCGCTGCAGCACCTGCACCGCCTGCCGCAGGGCGCCGGCGCTCGTGAACGGGCCGTACAGCCGCACGCCCTTTCGCCGCGGGGTGCGGGTGATCTCGACGCGCGGGTACTCCTCGCGGGTGCGGATTTGTAGGTAGGGGAATGTCTTGTCGTCCCGCAGGTCCTTGTTGAATCGCGGCTTCAAGTCCTTCACCATCCGCGCCTCGGTGAGCAGCGCGGCGATCTCGTCCTCGGTGGTGATGTAGTCCACGTCAGCCACGAGCCCGACCCAGTCCTTGACCCGCGGGTCCGTCTTGGCCTGCGCCAGGAAGTACGACCCCGCCCGGCTTCGAAGGCTCTTCGCCTTGCCGACGTAGATCACGGTGCCGGCGGCGTCTTTCATCAGGTAAACGCCCGGGGCGGCGGGGAAGGTGCGGACCTTGTCGGCGGGCGTCGGCGCGGCGGCGGGCTCGTCCATGGCGCTGTTCCGGCGGGGTGGGCAAGCCCATTGTAAGCGGAGCCGCCCGGATCAGCCGCACATCCGTTCAGGTCGTCGCGGCGCAGCTTGCCCCGCTTCACCAACCGCTCCCGCCCGCACGACCGGCGTTTTCCTCATCCCCGGCGCATCCGGCAGCCGATCTTGTGAGAGACGACCCGCCGCGGGGTCGGGTCCGTCGATTGCCGGGGGGTGCGATGATCCGCCGCGTCCGCCATGCCGCCGGGGTCGGCCTGCTGCTCCTCGCCGCCAACCCGGCGCTGGCGCAGACCGACCCGCCGCCGGCGCCGCCGCGCGACCCGATCGACCGCCTCCTCGAACCGACCCGCCCCACGCCCGCCGCCGCCGAGCCGCCGCCGCCCGTCACCGAAAAGGCACCCGCGCTGCCGACGATCGGGTTCGCCGGGCCGAGCGGCGTGATCCCGCGATCGGGGTGGAACGAAGAGTACGAGACGATCGAGGACCGCTGGCGCATCGGCTTCCCCGAGTGGGACCGGTACGGCCTCGGCTACCCCCAGGTGTTCGACTACCCGTACCGCCCCGGGCGCTGGTTCGACCCGTACAACCAGAACGTGCTCAAGGGCGACTACCCGATCCTCGGGCAGCACGTCTTCCTGAACATGACCGGCACCGCCGTCTACCTGACCGAGGGGCGGTCGCTGCCGACCGCGACGACGGCGTTCGAGAGCACCGCCCGCCCCGGCACGCTCGACTTCTTCGCCCGCCCCGGCCAGTTCCTCCACAACGAGCTGTACACCCTGTCGTTCGACCTGTTCCGCGGCGACGCCGCGTTCAAGCCCGTGGACTGGCGGATCAAGCTCACCCCGGCGTTCAACGTCAACGTGCTAAGCGTGCAGGAACTCGCCGTCGTCAGCCCGGACGTCCGCGCCGGCACCATCCGCAACCGCACCTGGGGCGCGCTGCAGGAGTGGTTCGCCGAGTACAAGCTCGCCGACCTGAGCGAGCAGTACGACTTCGTCAGCGTCCGCGCCGGGTCGCAGCCGTTCGTGTCCGACTTCCGCGGCTTCATCTTCAGCGACACGAACCGCGGCGTCCGGCTCTTCGGGAACTACGACGGCAACCGCACGCAGTACAACCTGGTGTACTTCCGGCAGCAGGAGAAGGACACGAACAGCGGCCTCAACACGTTCGAGGACCGCAACCAGAACATCGCCATCGCCAACGTCTACCGGCAGGACTTCCTGTTCCCCGGGTACACGGCGCAGGCCAGCTTCCATTACAACAACGACGGCCCCGACGTGCTGTTCGACAAGAACCGGTTCCTCGCCCGCCCCGACCCCGTCGGCACGTTCCAGCCGCACCGCGTCGAGGCGTACTACCTGGGCCTCGCCGGCGACGGCCACATCGGCCGGTACAACATCTCGCACGCCGCGTACTGGGCCGTCGGCCGCGACAGCCGCAACCCCCTCGCCGGCACGCCGCAGAGCATCTCGGCGGCGATGGGCGCCGTCGAACTCAGCTACGACCGCGACTGGGCCCGGTTCCGCGTCAGCGGCTTCTACGCCAGCGGCGACGGCAACCCGAACAACGGCCGCGCCACCGGCTTCGACGGCATCCTCGACCAGACGAACTTCGGCGGCGAGTTCAGCTTCTTCCGCCGCAACCGCATCCCGCTCTTCGGCGTCGGCCTGACCAACGACCAGAGCCTGTACACGAACCTCCGGTCGAGCCGCATCCAGGGGCAGAGCAACTTCGTGAACCCCGGCCTGTGGCTCATCAACACCGGCGTGGACTTCGACGTCACGCCGCGGTTCCGGATCGTGAACAACGCCAACTACATGCTGTACGACAAGACGGCGACGCTGGAGACGTTCGTGTTCCAGAGCAACATCGACCGCGACATCGGGTTCGACCTGTCGAGCGGGTTCGAGTGGCGGCCGCGGCTGAACAACAACGCCATCGTGCTGGGGGGGCTGTCGATGTTCCTGCCGGGGGGCGGCTTCCGTCAGCTGTACAACAAGCAGAACGACCGGGTGGACCCGCTGCTGAGCGCCTTCGCCGAGGTGGTGCTGCAGTACTGAGGTCGTTCCGGCGGAAATAATTGTTTCGGCCGCCTCCCCCACCGGGTCGCGGAAACATGTCACGCCGTCGGATCGACATGCGGGCGATCGATGGCCTGCGCCGCAAGTGATTGGCAAGTCACGTCTTGGCGAGCGGCGCGGCGGCCGCCGGTCAGTTACACCCCAATTCCTTCACGTGTCTCACCGGCGGGCTGAGGCCGCGTCGCTCGCCGTGCAATGGCGTTCGGTCGCGCGTCGAAAGAGTCATGCGACTCAAGCTAGCGCCCGTGCTGCCGTTCCGGCAATATCGATTTTGTCACTTGTGGCGGGCTCGTGCGCCGGCTAAGGTGTGGGAGCACTTTGATCGCACGTTGGCTCCCGCGGCCGCGACAGGACCGGCCGCCCGTGTTCGCTCTCCCAGGAGTCGCCTCGATGGTCGCCCCCCCCCTTGTACGTCTGATCGGCAAGCTGTTCGCGCGTCCGGTGTCCCGGCGTGACCGCCACCGCACCGCCCGCCTCGGGCTGGAGTCGCTGGAGGGCCGCGACGTGCCGGCCGTCACGTTCGGGATCGAGAAGTTGAGCGACGCCACCGAGGGTGGTGCTGCGGCACAGTTCCGGGTGACGGCGACGGGCGACGCGGCGGACTTCACGCCGGCCGTGTACGCCATCTGGGACGTGACCGGCGTCACCGCGTCGAGTACCACCGACTACACAGCCAGCCCCGCGCCGCTCATCTACCTGACCTTTTCGGCGTCCGGCCAGACGGCGACGGTGACCGTAACGGCTACCGACGACACCGATGTCGAGGGAGACGAGACGGCCACGGTGATGGTGCAGCGGTACCAGATGTACCCGATGGGGCCGCAGACGACGGCCAACCTGACGCTTCACGACAACGACAGCCCACCCGCGCCCTCGGACGTGTTGATCGAATTCCTGGACTTCCAGCTCAGCGAGTGCAACACCGAAGAGTCGCTTTTCCACTCGCACGATGACGACACCCACTCAGGGGGTGTCGCCATCGACGTGGGCGTGTTGGTATCGAATGTGGACCCGTACTCGCCACCGCCCAGCGGAACGGTCGGGTTCACAGCCTACCATCAGGACGGCACGTCTACCGCGCTCGGAACCGCGGTACTGGGCGTGAATGGGATCGCGACGATTTCAGTCGCCTCCGGCATCCTGGCTGTCCTCGGTACAGAACTCGAAGCCAGCTTCACGAGTGACACCGGTCAGAGTGCGCGGGTTGTGCAAGACGGTCGACGCACATCCGATCAACTTCTCCGTGACGTGGTAGTCACCGACAATCCTACGATTTCGCCGGCGAGCAGTAGCCTTCAAGTGATCATCATGGGCGGCAAAGATGCCGCGGAGCAGGCCCATTGGATCAATTCGGGCCGGCGGCACTACGGCGCGAGTGCGTACATCATTACGAACGTACACAGTGTCGCAGACCTCGGGAACGAGCTGGCCAAACTCCCGAAGGGGAGCGTTCTCGAGCTGATCTTCAACGCACACGGCAACCCCAACGCCTGCTTTCTCGACTTGAACTTCCAGTTCAACGCCGCTGCCCTCAACACGCCAGGTGCCGCCGCGTCGAAGCAACAGATCATCGATTCGTTCGCTCCAAACGCAAACGTTCAGCTTCAGTCGTGCAACGCGGCTGCCAACGCAGCCGGGTTACAGAACATGCAAGCACTCGCCGACGCCCTGCGTGTACGGGTGTGGGGCCCGAACCGCCCGGTCGCCGCCTGGGATGACGGGTGGAACACTTCCAACGACCCGTGGGTCGTCCGGCACCCACAGCCGTGAATGAACACTCGCATTCGGCGGGCGTCTCTACGGGCGCCACCTACACCATCCGAATCGTATGGGCGTAACAGATGACTGACGTATACCCGCTCTACGGCATCCCGTACACACGCACCGTCATGCTCTTGACGGTGGCCGCTGTTGGGTGCGCGTCGAGCTCCTCCAATCCCTCCGCCCAGCCGGACCGCGGGATGCCACTCGTTCACCGGTACAACCTCCCGCCGGGCATGCTTGGTCAGACCGCCCATTTCAGCCCGGATGGGTCTGTCGTGGCGATTACCGCCGTCCACAAGCGGCAACTCATGCGCGACGGGCGCCTGTACATCTACGACACCGGTTCGAACCGGCTGATCCAGACCCTCGATCAGCCGTCGCGCGTCTCGACGATCGCTTTCCTGGGTCGCGGCGATCGATTGCTGACTGCCGGTTGGGACGACGGGCTCCGCATCTTTTCGGGTAGCCCCTTGGCTGAAGTCGCATCGTTCCCGAACGACCCGTCGCGGAGTACCGCGTTCTGGTTGGCCGCCACTCCGGACGGCAAGCGAGTGGCCGCCGGTAGTTCGTCAGGCATGCCGCGGCTTTGGGACGTTGATGCCAAGAAGGCCACCCCGCTGCCGAAAAGTACCGTCTTGCTCGGCGGGATTGCGCTGTCACCGGACGGAAAGAACCTGGCGGTGGCGTTCATGGCACCGCGGATCGAAGTCTACGATACCATAACCGCGATGCGGGCTGACGTGTTCGACAGCGAGGGTGGCGCCTACACCAGCGTCCGCTACTCCCCCGACGGCCGTGTACTGGCCGCAGGAATCTTAAACGATGGCGGGGAGCGTCAGCTACATATTTGGGACTGTGAGGCAAAGCGAATCCGGCACGTGTGCGCCGCGGGTTCCGTTTCCGACGTGCGCCAATTGGCCTTCACTCCGGATAGTAAGTACGTGGTCACGATGACCGTCGACGATCGAAAGGCCGCTACCGGCGGGCGGAATCCGGTGCGCCGGATCGAGCTTCTCGTCTGGTCGGTCGTCACTGGCGACTTGGCTCAACGCGTGGGGCTGGACGATGCTGGTGGCACCGAGTTTGCCCTCTCGCCGACGGGAAACGCGCTCGTGACAATCGGTGATGACGGGTCCGTCCGGAAGTGGGATTTCACGCGCCTGCGTGCGGACCTTCAACGCCGCAAGGAGTGACCAGAGGGGCCGCCAACGAAAAAGCCCGGGGGCACCCGCCCCCGGGCTTCGCGCGTCGTGCCTCAGCCTACGGCTGGATCACCTCGCCGCCGTTGCGGGTGAAGTACGCCCGCAGCGTGTCGTCGGTCATCCCGGCGCGGTTCATCCACCGCACCGAGCCGTCGCCGAACAGCGCGTTGAACTGGTTCGGACGGCCCGGCACCTCGATCCGCGGGATCGCCCCCTTCGCCGGCACCACGAAGTCGTCCGGCTTCATCCACGCCACCGGGTCGCCGCTCTCCACCACCATGATCGTGTTCGACAGCCCGTCCGTGAACCCGGCGAAGTTCAGCGACTTCACCGTCGGGTCGAACGCCATCCCCTTCCCCTTCACGCCCCGGTAGTGTGTCACCCCGTAGCCGCCCTCCACCTGCACGTTCGTCGCGTTCGGGCTCATGAACACCTTCATCTGCGTCATCGCCAGCTTCTTGTTGTTCGGCCCGTCCCACGGCTCGTCGCGCTTCACCTGCCGGTACACGGCCTCCTGCTCCAGGTACGGCAGCAGCTCGACGCGCCAGCTCAGGATCGCCTTGCCCGTCTTGTCCTTGATGTCGGCCGGGAACTTGCCGTTCGCGTCGTGGTAGTTGTGGATCGCCAGGCCGATCTGCTTCAGGTTGTTCGAGCTGCTGGCCCGGCCGGCCGCCTCGCGCACCTTCTGCACCGCCGGCAGCGCGAACCCCAGGCCGATCGCGCTCACGGCGCCGATGCCGGTGAACTCCTTCGGCACCGTCACCGTCACGGCCAGGTCGTTGCCGGTGCGCGTCACCAGTTTCGGGTCGGCGAGGAAGTCGTCGGCCCGGCCGATGGCGCCGAGCGCGAACGTGGCGCCGAGCACCTCGGGCAGCTCCTCGGCCTTCCGCGGCAGCTCGGCGTCGGGGTCGTTCAGCTTCTTCTCCATCTCGACCTTGGCCTTCGCCAGCTCGGAGCGGCCGAGCTTCACCAGGTCCTTCACCGCGGTCTGGGCGGCGTCGGCGGCGGCGGCGTCCTTGTACCCGGCCTTCACGCTAATGACCGCGTCCTTCCCCAGGTCGAGGGTGACGACGACGGTGTCGGCCTTGAGGATCGGCTCGACGCCCGGCGGCAGGTCGCCGAACGCGCCCGGGGGGATGGGGAGCGCGGCCACGTTCGCCGCGGCCACGACCGCCTTGCCGGACGCGGCCAGCTTCAGCGCCGGGGCCAGCGCGCCGTCCTTCGCCACCGGCCGCGATAGGTACTCGGTCATCGCCTCCTTCTCGGCGATCACGACGGTCTGGTTGTCGGGCATGTACAGGGCCACGTTGTCGCCGCCGGGCGACGTGTAGATCGTCTTGCCGCCGGACTTGCGGGCGCGGCCGTTGGGGAGGTACGTCTTGGCCACGTCGGCCGGGTTGAACGGCGCCGAGAAGCTGACGATGCCGACCGGCTGCGGCCCCTTCTCGGCGCTCATGAACACGAACCCGGTGGCGCGGGCGAGGCTGGTCGGGGCGGGGACGAACTGCTTGTCCAGGTCGGCGATGGCCTTGGCGCCGGCCCGCTCGAACGTCTTGCGGAGCTCGGCGAACACGTCGCTCTTCCACACGTCCGCGGCGCGGACGTGGACGAACCCGGCGGCGTCGGCCGGGACGAGGGCCAGTTCCGGGGCGCCGCCGGCGGGCTGGGCGGCGGCCTCGGGGGTGGGGCTGAACGCGACAACGGCCGCGACGAGTACGGCGGCCGCGGCCGCGGTGCGCCGGGCCAGGCGGGGGAGTGTCATGCGGGGGTCTCCAGAGCGCGAGGCCGGGGCGCGAACCCCGGTGGGGTCGAGGCAGGACCGGGGCTCGCGCCCCGGCCGGACAACCGAGCAACCGAACAACCGGCGAGCGGGCGGCGGAATCAACACGCGGGCGGAACGGCCTGCTAGAAGTCGTCGTTGCCGATCACCTCGCCGCCGCTGCGGGTGATGAGTGCCGCCAGCGTCTGCCGGCTGATGGTCTTCCGCAGCGCCCGGACCGACCCGTCGCCGAACGCGACGTGGGCCACGTCGGGGAAGAAGCCGAGCTTCGTCGTCATGTCGGCGGCGGGGTCGAACGCGATGTCGTCGGGCTTGGTCCACGGCACCGGCGTCGCCGCGGTGCCGACCAGGACCGTGTTCGAGGTGCCGTCGAAGAAGTCCACGAGGCGCGGCCCCTTGAACACGTCGAACGCGGCGCCCTTGCCGACGAACGCCTGGTAGTGCGTCTCCGTGGCCTTGGCCTTGGTAGCGAACTGCGGCGGCAGGGCGTAGATGCGCGGCATCTTGTCGAGCAGCTTCTTGTTGGTCGGCCCGTCCCACGCCTCGTCGAGCTTGAACTGGTTGTACAGCTGCTGCTGCTCGATGTACGGGAGGATGAGCACCCGCCAGCTCAGCAGCGGGCGGCCGGCGCGGTCCACCACGGCCGCGGGGGGCAGGCTGCCCAGCGTGTCGTGGTAGTTGTGCATCGCCAGGCCGATCTGCCTCAAATTGTTGAACGACTCGGCGCGGGCGGCGGCCTCGCGGAGCTTCACCGTCGCCTCGGCCGCCACCTGGGCGAACGGCAGGTCGCCGGGGAGCGCCACCCGGGCGCGGGTCTCGGTCGCGGTCGTGGTGACCTTCGCGTCCTTCAGCCCGCCTTTCAGGGCGGCGACGAGGGCCGTGGTGCTCTTCATCGCCGGGTCGGCCAGCTCCTTCGCCGGAATCTGGCTCAGCCCCTCGCGGGCCAGGCCGAGGAGCACGCCGAGCGCCTTCTCGGCGTCGGCCGCCTTCGCCGCCGTCTTGCTCTTCACCCGCACCTCCAGCGCCAGCTCCTTGCCCACGTCGAGGAACGCGGCCGCGGCGTCGGCGTGGAACAACGGGCGGAACGGCTCCACGTCCGGCGGCAGGTCGTTGCCGCGGATGTCGGGCGGGAGGTTAGCCTGCGTCAGGCCGGCCGCCACGAGGTGGGCGCCGGTCGCGGCCTCGCGGAGGTACGGCGTCAGCGGGCCGGTGTCGCTCGCCGGCCGCGGGTTGCCGTAGCTGTCGTCCAGCCGGCCGATCAGCAGCACGGCCGTGGTGGCGTCCTTCGGGACGAAGCGGACGGGCGCCTCGGGCGGCAGGTTCTTGGCGAGGCCGTTCTGGAACGCGGCCCGGTCGTAGGGCGCCTTGAACGTGAGGACGACGCCAGCGGACATGGTGTCGGCGGGGCCGGCGACCTTCGGCCAGAACACCGTCACCGTCTTGAGCTGGTCGGGGGCGACCCCGAAGAGCTCCTTCGCCTTGGCGGTCAGCTCGCCGGCCTCCTTCGGGGCGGCCTTGCGGGCGGCCTCGCCGACGGGGCCGGCCCACAGGGCGGCCGCGTCGGCGTGGACGAAGACGGCGGCGTCGGCGGGGACGTACCGCAACGGCGAGCCGGCCGGCAGCGGTTGCGCGGCGGCGGGGAGCAGCAGGAACCCGGCGGCGAGGGCCGCGGCGGGTAGGGCGAGCCGGACGGCGGTGCGCGGCATAAGGACCCCTCGGGGTGCGGGCGTTGGACGGGGATTCGCCGGGGGCGGACGAGAATTTCGGCGGCGGCGCCAACCCCAGCCGCCCCGGGGCGTTGTACGGATGACGCCCGGCCCGGGGTGACGTTTCACCCGCCGGCGCAACCCCTACCCCCGGCCCCGAGGGACGGAACCCCGCCCCGCTACCGGGTGAGGCGCCAACTCCGCGGTTGCATCCGCCCGCGGAGTGGGTAACCTGGATGATACGGACGGCCCCGCCCTCCGGGCCGACACACCCCGCGCACCGCCGAGGACTCCGCCATGTTCCGCTCGCTCCACCGGCCGTTCGGCTACCTGGCCCTCGGGCTCGGGCTGGCGTCGGTCCTCCCGCTGACCGGGCTCGTCAGCCCGTCGGCGGCCCGCGCCCAGAACAGCAACGGCAACTTCCGCGGGTCGTTCCTGCCGTACCAGACGCCCGGCGCCCTGCGGCCGGGCCAGAATTATCTGGGCGCCCAGGGTGGCCCGATCCAGGGCGGCGGTCAGAATCAGGGCGGCGGTCAGATCCAGGGCGGCGGCGGGCAGATCGGGGGCTTCGGCGGTGGCGGCGGGCAGATCGGGGGCTTCGGCGGCGGCGGCGGGCAGATCGGCGGGTTTGGCGGCGGCGGGTTTGGCGGCGGCGGGCAGATCGGCGGGTTCGGCGGCGGCGGGTTTGGCGGCGGCGGCCAGATCGCCGGCGGCGGCGGGCTCGGCGTTGGCTCGGGCGGCATCCGCCAGTTCCCGACCATCTCCGGCGGCTACCTAGGTAATGGCGGCGGCCTCGGCGGCGGCGGGTTCGGCGGCGGCCAGATCGGTGGGTTCGGCGGCGGCGGTCAGATCGGCGGTTTCGGCGGCGGCCAGATCGGTGGCTTCGGCGGCCAGATCGGTGGCTTCGGCGGCCAGATCGGCGGCTTCGGCGGCGGCGGTCAGATCGGCGGTTTCGGCGGCCAGATCGGGGGCTTCGGCGGCGGCGGCCAGATCGGGGGCTTCGGCGGCGGTATCGGTGGTATCGGCGGGTTCGGCGGCGGCGGCGGCAAGATCGGCTTCGGCGGCGAGTACGGGATCTAACCGACTGCGCCCTTGAAACGCGAACGCCCGGGGCGAACCCCCCGGGCGTTTTTCGTTACCGGTCCGCGGTCAGCCGTGGTCCGGAATAAAGATCGTCAGGCCATACCGCGGGGCCGCGGCCAGCAGCCGGGCGATCTCGTCCGGCGCCGGTGGCGGGGCGGTCGTGACCCCGTCCGGCTGCGGAACCCCGACCTCGAAGAACATCTCCTCGATTCCCGCTGGTGCCACCGAGATGAGCATCCGCGCCGGCCGGTCGCCCTCGTTCTTGAAGGCGTGCGGGATCCCCGGCACGGCGTTGACGAACGCCCCCGGCCCGGCGACCGTTCGCTCGCCGGCCACGGTGAACGTGACCTCGCCCTCCAGGACGTAGAACCCCTCCGCCTCGCGGGAGTGGACGTGCGGCGGCGGCCCCCCGCCGGGCGACACCCACGCCTCCCACAGGGCGTAGCGGCCGCCGGTGTCGGCCCCGGTCGCCAGGAACCGGTACACGTCGCCGACGACGGCGACGGTGCGCCCCGCGGCGGGCTGGGTCGTGGTCATACGTCCGGGCTCCGGGGTCGCGGCGGCGGCCCCGCCGCGGGTCCTGGGGAGTTTACTTCTTCGGCGCCGGGGTGAACACGTTGTCGCGCTCCAGCGGCAGCTGGAAGGCGTCGGCCACCCGCGTCATGTAGTTGCACCAGCACACGTACCACGTCAGGTCGGCGGCCCGGTCGGCGCCGAACACCCGCACCAGCTCGGCCCGGTCGGCGGCGCTGAACGCCGCCGGCTCCTTGCTCAGCTTGTACGCCAGCCCCAGGGCCGCGCGCTCGGCCGGCGGGAAGTCCGACCAGTCGCCCGTTGCCAGCCGCCGCACCCGGGCGGCCACCTCGTCCTGCTTCAAGCCCGCGACCGCGAGCAGCATTTCGCTGTGGCCCATTCAGTAGAAGCAGTCGTTGGTCCGCGTCACCACCCAGAACATGGTGTTCGTGAACACCCGGTCCACCTTCGACTCCCCGTAGAACTCGCCCAGGCAGGCGAACCACGCCCGCGTCATCACCGGCTGGTAGCCGCTGCTCACCGTGTTCCACAGGATCGTTTCCGCCTGCATCTTCTCGCGGCCGGCGAGCCCCGCGAACCGCTCCTTACCCGGCAGCGGGATGCGCAGGCTCCGCTCCTGCTGCGCCTTCAGGGCCGAGCCGAGCGCGTCGGCGTCGCCCTTCGACCACGCCGGGCTGATCCGCGGGCCGGCGTGCGTGGCGGTCTTCACGTCGTCCCACGGCGGCCGCGCCGGACTGGTCGTCGCCGCAAGGAGTGCCGGGTCGAAGGCCACCGGCAGCGGCGGGTCGGCGCGCGGCTCGGTGCCGAGGCCGCACACAAGGCGGTTGTGGAAGTTGCAGTAGGCGACGGTGTGGACCAGCGCCGTCGTCCGCTCCGGGCCGTACTGCTTGAGCACCGCCGCGAACTCGGCGTCGGTGATGGCGTGGCCTTCCTTCGTCAGCTTGCGGGCGAACGCCACCGCCGGCGCGTCCACGCCCGGCTCGCCGGACACGCCCATCCGGTCGAGGTCGCCCTTCGCGGTGGCGACGCCGTACTTGCTGCCGAGGGCGTCGGCGCAGGCCAGGCGCACCCGCGCGGCGAGGACGTTCCCCAGCGGGTTGTCGGCCCGGTGGAGGTAGTCCAGCTCCAGCATCTTCGCGGTGGTCTTGGGCATCGGCCCGGCCAGCTGCTTCGCCCAGCCCGGCAGCGGCAGGCGGCCCAGCTCGCCGCGCACGTCCTTCGGCGGCGAGGCTTCGAGGAGCGCCATGCACAGCGCCTGTTCCATCTCGCCGGCCTTGAACCCGAACGGCCCGCGGCCGCTCTGGTAGCCCACCTTCCCCTTCGTGTCGATGACGTAGAAGCGCGCCGGCATGCCGCTGTAGAGGTTCCCCGCGGTGTCGGCGATGTCGTCCACCAGCACCTTCATCCCCGGCTTCAGCTTCGCCTGGAACTGCTCGCAGACCTTGCCGCGCTCGGCGTTGGTCGTCGGCTGCTTGACGGCGACGCCGACGCGGGTGTTCGACTCCATCTTCCACCCGTCGAGGGGGTGGGCCTCGCGGACGTAGACCATCACGAACGTGGCCTTGTCCTTGTACCGCTCGCCGAGGGCGTCCGCCTCCGGGAAGATGGCGCGGAACGGGCCGCACGTGAAGTTGCCGAACACGAGCACCACCGGCTTCGGCCCGACCAGCTTCGACAGCGTCACCGTCTCGGCGCCGTCGGCCGTCTTCAGGGTGAAGTCGGGGGCGGTGTCGCCGACGGCCGGGCCTTCCTGCAGCGAGCCGACCTCGCTGCCGTACAGCCCCTTCACGAGCATGGGGATGGTCGGCCCGTCGCCCGGCATGAACGCGCCGCCGGGGCCGGCCGACAGCAGCGCGGCGCGGAAGTCGTCGGGGGTGAGGAAGTCCTTGCCGCCGGTCGCGCGCTTGAGGAAAGCGTCGAAGTCCTCGCGGGACAGCTTCGAGTCGCCGTCGGCGTCCATGCGGCGGAACAGGCGGTTCACCATGCCCATCTGCTGGACGTAGGGGTTGCGGTCGGACCAATCCAGGTCCGTCGGCGTGACTGTGCCGTCGCCGTCGCGGTCGAGCCGGGCGAACAGCTCGGGCGGGCCGGCGAACTTGGCGCGCGGCAGCCCCGTGGCGTCCGGCGGCAGGTCGTGCTTCGCGGCGAGCCACTTCCAGGTGTAGCGGCTCCTGGCGGGGCCGAACCAGCCCTCGCCCGGCCCCATCTGCGACCCCTTGAGGATCGCCAGCAGCATCTTCACGGCCTCGGGCTTCCGCTTGTCGTCGTACGCCTTCTCGATCTCGGCGGCGGTCGCGGCGGCGGCCTTCGCGTCGGCGTACTGGGCGGGGTCGAGTTTCGGCAGCGCCACCGGCGGGTCGGCGGCGCCGGCGACGCCGGCGAGCAGGAGCAGGGTCAGGATCGCTCTCATGACGTGCCTCCGGGGGCGGGGGTGCGGAACTGGCTGCCGTAGCCCTTCGTGGCGATGCGGGCGCCGATCTCGTCGTACACGGCGGGGTCGGCCGGGGCGACGGTGGCGAGGCCGTCGACGTAGCGGTTGAACATCGAGAACATCGCGGCGATCAGCACCGTGTCGTGGATCGCCCGGTCGTCGGCGCCGGCGTCGCGGGCGCGCTGCACGTCGGCGGCGGTGACGAGCCGGCCGTCGCGCCGCACCTTCGCGGCGATGGCCAGCAGCGCCCGCATCTCGTCGTCCAGGTCGGCCGCGGCGGGGTCGGCGAGGACGGCGTCCACGAGTGCGGCGCGGCTGCCGTACAGGTGGCGGGCGGCGGCGGCGTGCGAGTTGCAGCAGAACTCGCACTCGTTGCCGTGCGACACGAACGCGGCGATGAGCTCGCGCTCGGCGGCGGTGAGCGTCGAGGGGCCGTGCATGACGGCGTTGGCGAGGTCGTTCAGCGGCCGCTCGGACGCCCGGAAGGCGGCGAGGAGGCCGATGATGCCCGGCTGGCCGCCGGGCAGGCTGACGTGCGGCATCGGGTCACTCCATCGCGCGGAAGACGGTCAGCTTCGGGTCCGTGCCGACGACGTAGCTCACCGTCTTCTTCACCGGCGAGCCTTGGGCCGGGCGGAGGCTCAACTGTACCTTCACACGCAGGTTCGCGTCCTCCGCCTTGCCGTCGTCGAGGACGGCGTAGTCGTCCAGCTTCGCCCCGGCCATCCAGTCGAAGTCCTGGGCGACGATCGGCGGGCTGGCGTCGGCCAGCGAGCCGATCGGCCGGCCGGCCTTCCAGGCGTCGAGCGCCGTGCGGAGGGCGGCGCGGGCCGTGTCCGGCACCACCGGCGCGGCCACCGGCGGCCCGACGGAGCAGCCGGCGAGGAAGAGCGCGGCGAGGGCCGCGAGGCGCTTAGTTGTCACTCGCCACCTCCCCGCCGTTGCGGCTGCCGAGCGCCCGCCACGTCGTCAGGTCGATGCTGTTTTTGGCGAACCGGACAGTGCCATCGCCGTACAGCACGTTCACCCCGCCGGTGTGCCGGCTGCTCGGCGGCATCGTGGACTTGCCGACGACGAAGAACCCGCACGACCGGCCGTTCGGCGGCGAGATGTGCTGGTACCGGTGCTGGTGGCTCATCCACGGGGCTCCCATGAACAGCGGGAACTGGTTCGCCAGGTTGCTCGTGTCCACCCCCTGGCAGGTGGTGTAGGCGGCGAGCGCGTCGGCCGGGTCCGACGGGTTGAAGAACACGTCCTCCGTGGGGCTGATGATCGAGTTGCTGCCGTCGGCCAGCAGCCGCTCGCTGTAGAACGCGGTGTTGCTGGTGCCGTCGATCACGTCGGCGAAGCGCGAGAAGTAGTTCACGTAGAACGGCCCGTTGGCCAGCTGCGGCTGGGGGATGACGAACGGCGTCATCGAGCCCGTGTTGGCCATGTAGTTCGTCGCGCCGCCGAGCGACGGCATCGGGTTGTCGCGGTCGGACGGGCAGCGGAACCCGGGCAGGACGGTGTTCCGCGCGGCGTCGTTGGCCGGGTCGTTGATCGGCAGGTTGAAGTTGATGAGCTTGTAGACGTTGTCCTGCTCCATCTGCGGCAGGATTTGCGTGAGCACGGAGAACACGCCGGACGGGTTCGGGGCGATCGGCAGCCCGCCGTTCGGGAAGCGGTTGTTGGCGTCGTGGAAGCTGTGGATCGCGAGGCCGATCTGCTTCAGGTTGTTCTGGCACTTGGCCCGGGCGGCGGCCTCGCGGACCTTCTGCACGGCCGGCAGCAGCAGGCCGATCAGGATGGCGATGATGGCGATGACGACCAGCAGTTCGATGAGTGTGAAGGCGCGGCGGGACATGATCCCCTCCGACGGAGCGACGGACGGCGGTGAACGGTCCGCACCCCGCGCGTCGGGGTGGGGCCGATGAAATACGACCGGGAGCACCCCGCAGCGGGGCGCAGGCAGACGGCGCGGGAGCGCGGTCAGCCGGCGCGCGGCGGGTGGAACACGCCGGCGGCGGGGCCGTCGGGGCAGGCGTCGGAGGTGGGGGGCGGGAAGGGCGAGCCGTCGGCGGCCGGCGGGTCCAGGGTGCCGAGGGTCACGGCGTCTTTCGGGCTGCCGGTCGTCGGCGGGGCGACGGGGGCGATCGGGGCTCGGGTGGGGGCGCCGTGGCAGCCCGGCCCGTGGCACGGCTCCGGCGCGGCCGGGTGGTCGGTGGCTTCGGTGCCGTCGCGGATCACGACGTAGTCGCCACACCCGGCCGCTGCGGCGGCGGGCGTGGAGGCGACGGCGGCGGCGGCGAGGACGGCCACCACCCACCCGCGGATCGATCGTAGCAGGGGGCGCAACATCGAGTCATGGAAGCGTAGCGGCCGGGCCGGGCGAACGCAACGAGAAACCCGGCCCGCCGCGCGTCACTTCTTCCCGATGGCGTACAGGTGCGTCTTCGTCCGCACCACGAGCGTGTCGCCGACCAGCGCCGGCGACGCCATGCAGCCGGCGTCGAGGTCGTTGGTCGCCACCACCTCGTAGTCGCCGGCCGCGCGGATCACCGTCGCCTTGCCCGACTCGTTGAACAGGTAGACGAGCCCGGCCGCGGTCACCGGCGACGCCGTGTACTGGCCGTTCATCCGCTCCGTCCACCGCTGCTTGCCGGTCTTCGCGTCGAGGCACGTCGCCACGCCGCCGTCGCTCACCATGAACAGCAGGTCGTTCACCAGCAGCAGGCTGGGCCGCGTCGGGACGTTCTTGTCCGTCTCCCACGCCACCGCGTCCTTGCCGGGCGTGCCGGTCACGTCCGACTTCAGCGCCATCAGCTGCCCCGGGTAGCCGCTCACGAGGAACGTCAGCCCGAACCCCGCGACAGGCGGCGCGGCCACGTTCATCGTCCCCTTCTTGAGGTGGTGGAACCGCCACAGCTCGGCGCCGTCCTTCGGGTCGTAGGCGATCGTGGCCTCGGCGCTCGGGCACACCAGCTGCGCCTTGCCGTTCACCGTGAGGACGCGCGGCGTGGCGTAGGCCTTCTTGAGGTCGCCGTTGTCGGTGGAGTAGCGGATGCGGCGCTCCTGCCGCCACACCGTCGAGCCGGTGTTCTTGTCCAGCGCGACGACGTACTGCTGGTCGAACCCGTCGAAGATGAGGAACACCCACCCCTCGTACACCAGCGGCGACGACCCCGCCCCGCGGAAGTGGTCGCACTTCAGGTCGCGGCGCTCCCACAGCACCTTGCCGCTGGCCGCGTCGAGGCACCACGTGCCGTGGCTGCCGAAGTGGGCGTAGACCTTGCCGCCGTCGAGCGCCGGCGTCGGCGAGGCGTAGCTGTTGAAGTCGTGGCAGAAGGCCGGGTCGGTCTCCTCGCCGAGCTTCACGTCGTGCAGCACCTTGCCGGTGGCGAGGTCGTGGCAGACGGCGAAGAAGGTGACGTGCTTGACGGCCCCCTTGTGCGGCCCGCCGGTGGTCGGCACCTTCACCTTCTCGTTGCCGCGCACCTCGTCGGCGGTCGTCACCCACACCTTGCCGTCGGTCACGACCGGGGACGCCCAGCCCTTCCCGTGGACAGGCGCCTTCCACAGCACGTTTTGCTTCTCGGACCAGCTGGTGGGCGGGTTCTTGGCGTCGGCGACGCCGTCGCCGGTGGGGCCGCGGAAGGCGGGCCAGCGGTCGGCGGCGGCGGCGGGGGACGCGGCCAGCGCGAGGGCGGCGGCGGCGAACAGGTGGCGCATGGGCTGCGGGGGGTGGGAGGGAGTTCGGGGCTGGGTGGGGGTAGCGTACCCCACGCGGCGGGCGCGGGGAAGGGGCACGCCTTCCCGGGCCGAGCCTTGACCGCCGCCCGCCGGTCGGGCATACCTAATCGTACCCGCCGGCCCCGCCCGTCCGAGACCCGCCCGTGCTCACCATCTCCACCGGCCCACCCACCCGCCGCCAGTTCCTCCGCGCCGGCGGGCTCGGCGTCGCCGGCGTGACGCTCCCCGCGCTGCTCCGCAACGACGCCCGCGCCGACTCCACGGCCCGCCCGAAGTCGGTGATCTACGTCGTCCTGTCGGGCGGCCCGAGCCACATTGACACCTGGGACCCGAAGCCCGACGCCCCCGCCGAGTTCCGCGGCCCGTTCGGCACCATCCCGACGCGGCTCCCCGGCGTGCGGCTGTGCGAGCTGTTCCCGATGCAGGCGAGCATCCTCGACAAGGCAGCGGTCC
Source organism: Gemmataceae bacterium (assembly GCA_046350095.1). Classification (GTDB taxonomy): domain Bacteria; phylum Planctomycetota; class Planctomycetia; order Gemmatales; family Gemmataceae; genus Urbifossiella. The sequence continues at coordinate 150,339 of JAXMBA010000002.1, read as the reverse complement.
TGAACGGCGTGCGGTCCGTCGAGAACGACCACTACCTGAGCGAGGTGTACACCGGCCTGCCGCGGGGCGCGGGGAACCGCCCGGCGTTCGGCTCGGCCGCCAGCCGGCTGCTCGGCACGTCGGCCCGGCTGCCGGCCTACGTCAGCCTCCACCGCGTCGAGGGGTACGACCGGTTCGACTACGAGCGGCCGTACTACGCGGGCTCCCAGCACGCGCCGTTCCGCCCGTTCGGCGACGCCCTCGACGACCTCCGCCCGGTCCGCTCGCCGGACGCGCTGAACGACCGCCGCGCCGTGCTCGCCGGCCTCGACCGGATGCGCCGCGAGCTCGACGCCACCGGCCAGGCGGCGGCGCTCGACCGCTTCCAGGCGCGGGCGCTGGAACTCGTCACCTCGCCGCAGGCCCGCGAGGCGTTCGACCTGTCGAAGGAGCCGCGGAAGAACGTCGACCGCTACGGCCGCGGCAAGTTCACCCACCAGACGGTGAAGTCGCTCGTCTACGACTGGGACGTGAAGCCGTTCGGCCTGGCGCGGCGGCTGGTGGAGGCGGGCGTGCGGGTGGTGACGGTGCAGGTGGGGAGTTGGGACCACCACAGCGGCGCGGAGTCGGACATCTTTCTGTCGTACCGCATGTGCCTGCCGGCGCTCGACCGGAGCGTGTGGGCGCTGGTGACCGACCTGGACGACCGCGGCCTCCTCGACGACACGCTGGTGGTGGTGCTCGGCGAGTTCGGGCGGACGCCGAAGGTGACGTACCCCGGCCCCGGCCGCGAGCACTGGGCCGACGCCGGCAGCGCGATCGTGTTCGGCGGCGGGATGAAAGTCGGCCAGGTGATCGGCCGGACCGACGCGCGGGCGGAGCGGTCGGTGAGCGGGACGATGACGTTCCAGAACGTGGTGGGGACGATCTACCACGCCCTCGGCATCGACCCGGTATCGGCGTCGCTGCCCGACTTCAGCGGCCGGCCGACGTACCTGCTGGACCAGGGCCGGCCGATCCCGGAGTTGGTGGGGTAAGACGCGGGCCGGCGCCGGCCCCGCGGGCCCGTTACCCGAGCAGCTTCATCAGAACCATCCCGGCGGCGGCCACGGCCGCGCCGCCGGCCGCGGCCAGGATCATCCGCCACGGCACCTTCGCCGGCGCCGGTTCGGTCACGTCGGCCCGGAACGGGTGCGAGGCCCCCGCCGGCCGCATCCCCGCCGGCGTCTGCTCCACTCGCGCCGCCACCGTCTCGCCGGCCGGGGGGGCCGCCGGCAGCCGCGGCGGCAGTCCGGGCCGCGCCCCCGACCCCGAACGCCTGGCCGGCGGCGACGCCGGCCCCCACGGGTTCCCCGGCACGGGGGCCGGGGCGAACGGCGCGGGGGCCGGGCCGAACGGCGTGCGCGCCGCCGGGGCCGCGGCCCCGGCCACCGCTTCCTCGTCCGCCGCCACGCCGACCGGTTCCGGCGCCTCGTCCTCCGGCTGCGCCCCTTCCGTCGCCGCGGGGCTGAGCACCGGCATCTCCTCGGCCGCCGGCAGCGGCACCACCTCCGGCACGATGCCGTCCAGTTCCGCGGCCACCTGGGCCGGCGTCTGGTAGCGGGCCTTCGGCTCCTTCGCCATCATCCGGGCGATGAGCGCCGCCACGTCGTCGGGCACGTCCGGGCGGACCTCCTTGATCGGCGTCGGCTCCTTCGTGCGGTGCCACAGCAGCTTCTGCGACACGGTGCCCGTCGGGAACGGCGGGTGGCCGGCCAGCAGGAAGTAGTACGTCGCGCCGAGGCCGTAGATGTCCGCGCGGATGTCCACGGCGTGGCTGTTGGCCACCTGCTCGGGGGCGACGTAGTCCGCGGTGCCGAGGACGATCTTGTCGTCGTACTTGATCGTGAGTTGGTCGGTGTGGTCGCGGAAGAACCGGGCCAGCCCCATGTCCAGCAGCCTGGCCGTGCCGCGGCGGTCGATGAGGATGTTGCCCGGCTTGATGTCGCGGTGGATGATGCCGGCGCGGAACGAGGTGTCGAGCGCGAGCGCCACCTGGCGGACGTAGCTGGCGGCGCGGCCGAGGTCCATCGGGCCGAACTTCTTGACCACGTCCAGCAGGTTCGTGCCGTCCACGTAGTCCATGACGAGGAAGTGGAGGTTGCCGTCCTGGTCGACGTCGTGGGTGCGGACGATGTTCGGGTGCTGGAGGCTGCCGGCGGCCCGGGCCTCGCGGTAGAACCGGCCGAGGGCCGCCGGCTGGTCGGCCTTCGCCGGCGGCAGCACCTTCACGGCGACGCGCTTCTTCATGAACATGTGTTCGCACAGGAACACCTGCCCCATCCCGCCGACGCCGACGCGCTCGAGCAGCTTGTACTTGCCGATGGTGAACCCGCGCCACTTCCCGAGCAGGAACTGCTCCGCCTGGAAGTTGGTGAGGACGCCGTCGCGGACCATGTCCTCGGCGAACTCGCGGGGGTCGGCGGGGAGCCCGCGGGCGAACTCGCGGCGGTCGAGGTAGTTCGACAGCCGCCCCTCGTCCACCATGCCGCTCTTGCGGATGAGCTGGACGAGTTCTTCGACCGAATTCGGGACGGACATTCGGGCACCGTGGCGCGCTGAGGGGGTGGGTCCCGAGGCCGCCCGAACGAATTCGGGCGGGGGCGGAATTCCTGCCGCAACGGTAGAACACCTTCGGGCCGGACGCAAACCGCCCGGGCGCGCCGGGTTGCAGGAGGTGGGGCGAGCTCAGAGTGGGGGCGGGCGTGGTCGCGTCAGCGCTTGCCGTTCCACGCCGGGTCGGCGTACTTCTCGGCCCGAATCTTCGCCGTGCGGGCGCGTTCGAGCGGCGTCCAGTCGTCGGCCGCCACGGCGCAGCCGGCGGCGACCGCCACCCGCCCCGTCAGCCGCGCCGCCAAGCTCTCCGCGGTCACGAGCTCGCGGCCGGCGAAGTCGTTGATGCCGGGCAGGTGCGCGGCGTGCGGGCTGCGGCTCAGCAGGATGCTGCCGTGCTGCAGCAGTGCCCCCTTCCACTTCCGCTGGGCGCTGCCGGCCACCTTCGACCCCTCCACGAGCAGGTCGCCGGCCGTCTGGTCGAGGAAGCAGAGCACCTCGCCGAGCTTCTGCTCCTCGCCGCACACCACGGCCTTCGCCGCGAGGCCGGCGGCGGCCAGTTCGTCGCGCAGCAGGTGGTGCATCCGGCAGACCCACGGCTCGCCGCCGTGCCACTCGGCGGCCGGCGGCAGGGCCAGGGCGTAGGTGAGCTCGTGGTGGTGGAGGATGGCCGCGCCGCCGGTGGAGCGGCGGACCCACGGCACGCCCGGCGTGGCGGCGCGGGCCTCGGCCGGCTGGAAGTACCCGAGCGAGAGCGTCGGCTCGGTCCAGGTGTAGAACCGCAGCGAGGCGACGCCCGCGGCGGCGGACTCGAGCAGCGCCTCGTCGGCGGCCATGTTGGTGGCCCCGTCGGCGGACGCGAACGGCAGCAGGCGGAGGGTGCGAGCCATGCGGGTATTTTACGCCAGAGCCGGACCGAGAAGTTGGACGGGATAACAGGATGAACAGGATGACCGAGCCAAAGGCAAGAACCCGTCTTGGTTCGGTATCCTGTTCATCCTGTTATCCCGTCGAAAACTCTTCGTTCCGTCACAGCCCGCCGCGGGCGGCCATCGCGTCGAGCCGCTCGCGGCGCGTCCACCCGCCGCTCTTGTGCGTGCCGCGCAGCTCGATCAGCACCCGCCCGTCGAACGCCGGCTCGCGCAGCACCCCCACCGCCGCCTTGAACCGGTGCACCGCCGCGTTCAGGTAGTAGTCGTCGGCGTCGCCCACCCAGACGTTCACCTTCCCGCCGGCGAGCTTCGGCCCCAGCTCCTTCCAGTTCGCCACGACGTGCCTGGTCAGGTCGTACTTCTTCCAGTGCTCCAGCACCGTCTTGTCGATCGCCCCCGTCTTGCCGTCCCACACCGGCACCGGCAGCCCGTCGGCGCCGCGGGGGCCGTACACCGCGTTCCAGCTCGCCCAGTCGCGGCCGCCCAGCTCCCAGCGGCCGCCCTTGCCAAGCACGCGGTCCAGCTGCGCCTCGTGCCGCACCGTCGAGACCACGTCGCCGTCGAGGGTGCGGGTGCTCGGCCGCTCGAAGCCGAAGCGGTTCACGAAGGCGTTCTTCTCGCCGTACAGGTCGATCAGCTCGAACCGCTCGAACGTCAGCGAGTCGGGGCACTGGCTCCAGCAGCCGTTGAACACGTCCGGGTAGTACACCTGCAGCGCCAGCGACACCCAGCCGCCGGTGCTGGCCCCGCACGTGAAGCGCTTGCCGGCGCCGCCGCAGCGGTAGGTCTTCTCCAGGAAGGGGATCACCTCCTGGATCAGGGCGTCGCCGTAGGGGCCGTTGTTGGCCGAGTTCACCTGGTACGGGTCGCCGAACGGGCCGGCGCCGTCGGGCACCACCTGCACGAACCGCTTGTCCGGCTGCGTGCGGCGCGCGTCGGTGTAGCGGGTGCCGAAGCCGCCCACGTCGAGGATCAGGCCGTAGCTCTTGTCGGTGTCGGTGTCGAAGCCCGGCGGCAGCACGACGCCGACGCGGTACGTCATCGGCCGGCCGTGGAAGTCGGACAGCTTCTTCGACGGCAGCGCGAGAAACTTGTGCGTCGCGGTGTCCTTCGGCTTCCGCTCGGCGAAGGTCTTGTCCAGCGTGAGGTTCACCGTGGTGCCGGCCGCGGGGTCGAGTTTCACCTTCACCGGCGCGGAGTAGAGGTTGCCGGGGGCGTCCGGGAGGTCGATGTCGCGGTTGGTGGCGAGGATGGCCTGCACAGTGTACTCGCCGGCCGGCAGGTCGTTCAGCGCCGGGGCGATCGGGAACACGTCGGAGCCGGCGTCGAGCGTGGCGGTGCGGCCGGCGGCGAGGTCGGTGCCGAGGACGGGGAGGACGGGCGGTTTGTACTCGGTGAAGTCGGGGACGCCGTTCTTCGGGCCGACACCCACGAGCAGGCGGCCGGGTTGCGCCGGCAGCGCCGGGTCGATGCTGACGGTGAATCGCAGACCGGGCCGGGCGGTGGGCTGGGCGGCGACCGCGGACGCGACGACAAGCGCCGCGAGGACGGCGAGGCGGGTGGGCATGACTCGACTCGGCGGGGCGGGGAGGGCGTGAGAATTGTAGCGGGATCATCCGAGCCGGCCCCGTCAGGGGTCGGCTCGGACAAGCACTCGTTTCACGCGATGCGCGGGAACAGCGGCTTCGGCTTGCCGTCCACCAGCTCCGCCGTCACGCGCAGGTCGTCGGGCTGCGCCGCCAGCGTGGCCGCGTCGGCGTACTTTACCTCGGCCCACGGCGTCGGGAAATTGAAGCTCGTGTAGATGGCCTCGGCCGCCCGCGGGATGAACGGCTTCATCAGGATGCTCGCCACCCGCAGCGACTGCACCGCGTTGAACAGCACCCGCGCCGCCGCGTCCTTGTCCGTCTTCACCAGCTTCCAAGGGGCGTGGGTTTCGAGGTACTGGTTCGTCGGCGTCAGGAAGTCCTGCACGATCGCCTGCAGCGCCAGGTTGTACCGGCACCCCTCGACGTGCCCGCGAACCGACTCGACGAACGCCGCCAGGTCGAGCCCCGGCACCACCGGCTCGGGCGCCTTCCCGGCGCTCTGCGGGAAAACGCTGCTGTAGTTCTTCGTCACGAGTGTGAGCGCGCGACTCAGCATGTTCCCGAGGTTGTTCGCCAGCTCCGAGTTGTACACCTCCTCGTAGCGCTGACCGCTGTAGTCGCCGTCGCTCGGGTACGGGCACTCGCGCATGAAGAAGTAGCGGTAGGCGTCCGAGCTCGACTTCGAGATCAGCTCGACCGGGTCCACGATGTTGCCGAGCGTCTTCCCCATCTTCTCGCCGTTGTTGTTCACGAACCCGTGGCTGAACACCAGCCGCGGCGCCTCCAGCCCGGCGGCCCAGAGCATCGCCGGCCAGATGTGGGCGTGGAACCGCGTGATGTCCTTGCCGATGAAGTGCGTGTCGCACGGCCACAGCCGCGCGAACAGCGCCGGGTCGTCGGCGTAGCCGATGCCGGTGATGTACGTCAGCAGCGCGTCGAACCACACGTAGATGGTGAAGTCGGGGTCGAACGGCAGCCGCACGCCCCACTCCTCGCCGTGCCGCGAGATGTTCAGGTCTTCCAGCCCCTCGGCCTCGATGAAGCCGATCATCTCGTTGCGGCGGCTGTCCGGCTGCACGAACCCGGGGTTGTCCTTCAGGTACGCGAGCAGCCGGTCCTTGAACGACGACAGGCGGAAGTACCAGCACGGCTCCGTCCGGCGGACGAGCGGCCGCTTGTGGTTCGGGCACAGGCCGTCGTTCGCGGCGTGGACCTTGTCGCTCTTGAACTCCTCGCAGCCGGCACAGTACCAGCCCTCGAAGTCGCCCTTGTAGATGTGGCCGTTGTCGTACACCTGCTGCGCGAACTTACGGGCGCAGGCCTTGTGCCGCTCGGAGCTGGTCTGCACGAACACGTCGTAGCTGATGTCCAGCGCGTCCCACACCTCGCGGAACTGGCGGGCCATGTCGTCGCAGTACGCCTGGGGCTCAAGCCCCAGTTCCTTGGCGCGGTCAGCGACCTTCAGCGTGTTCTCGTCGTTCCCCATGAGGAAGAACACGTCGTACCCTTCCATCCGCCGGTAGCGGGCCTGCACGTCCGCGCCGACCTTCTCGAACGCCGTGCCGATGTGCGGCCGGCTGTTCGGGTAGTCGATCGCCGTCGTCTGGAACCACTTTCGGCGGGCCTCGGCCATCACGTCTCCTCTGCTGATGAAGGGGTGAAGGGGTGAAGGGGTGAGAGAGTAAAGGAGCGGAAGGTTCACCCTTTCACCCCTTCACCCTTCACCCCTTCATCTCCCGAACCCGTCACCCGACTACGGTTCGACCGGCACGTACGACCGGTGCTTCGCCCAGTCCGGCGGCGGCTTCAGGTCGTCGTCGCCGGTGCCGAGCTTGGTCATCACCCGCCGCAGGCACTGGCTCGCCGGGTCGTCCGGGAACAGTTCCTCCAGCTGCTTGTACGCCCCGGCCCAGTCGCCGTCGGTGAACTGGTCCACCGCCGAGGACCAGTCGAACTCCTGGAACTCGTGGATCGGCGGGTTGTCCAGCGAGTACAGCTGGAACGCCGGCACGGGGTCGGGGAACCCCTTGGCGATGACGTTCCCGAGCTTCCGCGTCCGCAGCTGCCGGCCGCCGCTCGACGCGGTCAGCTTCTCGGCCACCGGCCCGCTGCAGATCGCCCCCACGCCGAACGCCTTCGTCATCGACTCCAGCCGGAATGCCAGGTTCACCACCGGGCCGTACAGGTCCACGACCGCCAGGTCGTGCGCCCCCAGCCGGCCGGCGAGCGTCGGGCCGTGGGTCACGCCCAGGCCGCACTTCATCCCCTTCTGCGTCAGCTTGTCCCAGATGCGGAACGCCGCCTGGCACGTCGATTCCACCTGCCGGTCCTTCGGCTCGGGCCAGCCCCAGAAGGCCAGCACGGCGTCGCCGCGGAAGCCGCTGACCACGCCGCCGTGGTCGGTCACGGTGCTGCTCATCGTGTCGAGCGCCAGCGAGATGTTCCGCCACGCCCCGAGCAGGTCGTCCTTCGTCTTCCACACGTCGCTGGAGTAGCCGCGGAGGTCGCAGAACAGGATCGTGACCTCCTTCACCCCCGGCTCCAGGACGCGCTCCAGCTCCTCGGGGCGGTCCATGAACGGCCACAGCTCGCGGTGCCACGCCTGCTTGATGACGCTGTTCTGCTTCGCCAGCCGGTTCATCCGCAGCGTCGTCTCGATCAGGCCGACGATCAGCTCGACCGTCTTCTGGTACTGCGTCAGGTCGTTGACGACCTTGTCCTGCCCGGCCTTGCCGAGGGCGCCCCACTGGCCGGAGACGCGGCCGGCGACGTAGAGGGCGAACTTCGAGTTGTCCTGGAACGGGGTGCAGATGGCCCACGGGGTCTGGTTCTGCATCCCCTGCGGGGCGGCGAGCGTCATCTCCTGGGCGCTGCCGGATTCGGTCGGGTCGGTGGACCAGCAGTGGAGGCAGCTGCGGCGGCGCTCCAGGATGGCCTTGTGTGCCAGCCGGCGGCTCGGGGCGAAGCCGCCGCCGAGCGCCGCCGTCGGCCGCACGTTCGACTCCACGACCGCCAGCCGCCGCTCGCCGGCGGGGTTGTCGGGCGGAATGCGGACGATGCCGGCGGCGTCGGCCCGCGGCAGCGCCTCCATGATGACGCGGAGCATCTGGCGGAACAGGCCCTGCTCGTTCACCGCGGCGCGGATGGTGTTCGGCAGCTGCTCCATCGCCTTCAGCACCGTCGCCGGGTTGGTGAAGGCGATCTCCTCCAGCTGCGCCCGGGTCCGCTCCTCCTGCCGGGCGGCGACGGTGGCGTCGATCGGCGACTCGGGGCCGGTGTCGCCGTCGCCGCGGAGGGTGAACTGCGTCTGGCCGATCCAGAAGCTCTCCCCCGGCCCCACGTCCCAGCCCGTGACGTCGAGGAACCGGTCGCGGGCCTTGGGGTCGCGGACAACGATCTTGTTGACGGGCGCGTCCGGGTAGTCGGGCGGGACGGGCGGCCGGCGGTCCACGCGGACCTTGTTCAGCTCGAAGGTGACGTTGGCGTAGTACCGCGAGACCTGGTCGTCCTCGGGGACGGCGAAGTCCATCTTGGCCTCGTCGCGGCCGAGGCGGAACTGCTTGCCGGGCGTGAGGGCGAACCGGCGGCTGTACTGGGCCGCGGGGACGTGGGGCTTGTCCTTCGTCGGCCGGATGTCGGTGATCGCTTCCAGCTCAGCCATGACCCGCGATCCCTCCGTCCGCCGAACACCCGCCACCCCGTCATCCTACAGCCGGCGGGGCGGGGGCGTCACCCGTGTCCGGCGAACTCCCACCCGCGGAGCAGCCGGAACAGCCACACCCACAGCACCACCGCCAGCGCCGCGAGCGTCGCCACCAGGATCGACCCGGCCAGCGTCAGCTGCGCCTTCAACCGGTGGACCGGGGCCAGGGCGGCCGTCTCGGGCATCTGGGCGACGAACCCCCAGGCCCGGTCGCGGTTCTCCTCGTACCGGCTGTGGGCGTAGGGGCGGAACGTGAGCGTGTGCGCCAGCAAGAGCGCCCCGCCGTTGGGGGTGTCGAGTGACACCGGGTCCACGTACCGGTCCGGGCCGTCCGCCATGCCGCGGTCGGCCGACGGCCACGGGACCAGCTCGTCCGGGCTCCGGCCGAGCCGCGGGGCGTGGCGGCGGGCCAGCTCGGTCAGGTTCTCGGGGTCGCGCAAGACGTGGCGGGCGGCGTCGGCCTCCAGCGCCGCCATGCCGTCCTCGTGCCACACCCACGCCCCGCGGTCGTTCACCACGAAGGCGTCCAGCGCCTTGGCGATCTCCTGCCGGTCGGCCAGGAGGTCGTCCGGGATGTCGATCAGGTTGCGGAGGTGCTGGTTCACGTCGAGCCCGACCGACAGCAGGGCCACGACCCGGCCGTCGGCGGCCCACACGGGGGTGACGACGTCGAGCCGCCAGGTGCCGTCGCGGCGCGACTGGTAGGTCTGCGAGATGTGCGTGCGGCGGACCACGGGGTGCGGCCGGTCCTGCTCGTCGAACCGGTTCCCGGCGGCGGTGAAGTAGTCGCGGAACGACCACTCGGTGCGGTAGTTCTTCGCCTGCGCCGGGTCGGCCCGGTCGGCCGCGGCGGGGGTGCCGGCCTTCTCCCGCGCCAGCGTGAACCCGCGCGCCGGGCCGCCGGCCGGGGTGTCGCCGGCGACAACCAGCAGCGCCACCGTCCGCCCCTCCACCGCCGGCCAGCGCTTCTGCGCGTCCCGGTGGACGTGCCCGACGAGGGCGTCGAACGCGGCCCGGTCGGGGATCAGGTCGTGCGCCCGGGCCGCGTCGCCCCCCGCCTTCTCGGCCGCGGCCGCGGCGGCGGTCAGCCGGTCGCGCAGCTCGGGCGCCACCCGCGCGTGCTCCTCGGCGAACGCGACGTGGTCGTGGAGCGTCCGCTCGACCGCCCCCTTGCCGTACCACGCGGTGCGGGTCAGGCTCCCGTCGATCTCGCGGCCGACCTCCTCGGTCGTGTTCCGGTACACCCGCTCGGCGGCGAACGCGCTGATGCTGGCGATCACCAGGATGAACGCGAGCGTGGCCGCCGCGCCGACCCCGAGCGGGGCGCGGACGTGCCGCCACCACGCCCGCTTCTTCAGCAGGTCGACCACCTCGCCGGCGTCGCGCGGGCGGGCCGCCGGGTCGGTCGCCAGGCAGCGGTCCACGATGTCGGCGAGCAGCGGGTCGACGAGCCGGCGGTGGGCGGTCGGGGTCGGCGCGGCGGTGACGCCGTCGCGGTAGGCCCTGAGCTTGGTGTCGAGGTGCTCGGTCTGCTTGATGGCCTTCCGCAGCGCCTCGTCGCGGCGCGGCGGCTCGCCGACGAGCAGCTCGTACATCAGGGCGCCGAGCGCGTAGACGTCCCACGAGCTGTCGGAGCGGGCCTTCTTGAGCGCCGCGTCGGCCTGGTCCGGGGGCATGTAGAAGAACGTGCCGAGGGCCGGCGTGTCGTCGGTAGCCAGGTGCGCCTGCCCGAAGTCGGCGAGGAGCGGCTGCGGCGGGTGGGCGGGGTCGGCGGTGTGGAGCAGCACGTTCCGCGGCTTCAGGTCGCAGTGGTGGATGCCGCGGCGGTGGACGGCGGCCAGCGCCTCGGCCACCCGCGTGAACACGCGCACCGCCTCGGCCACCGGCACGACCGGGTCGCCCGGCCGGGCCGCCTTCTTCGCGGCGCCCACGACGTCGGCCAGCGACCCGCCGTTGGCCAGCGGCATGACGTAGTGCGGCGGCTGCGCCTCGGTGCCCTTGCGGACCTGCTTCACGCTGACGATGCCGCCGGTGCCCTCGAGCGCCTGCAGCAGCTTGACCTCGCCGAGCATCGCCTCCCAGCGGTCGTCGCCGGCCGACAGGAACTTGATGGCGACGTGCTCGCCGGTGTCGAAGTTCTGCCCCTCCCACACGGACCCGAACGCGCCGGTGCCGATGGAGCGGAGGAGCTTGTACTCGCCGACGTCGATGCTGCCGCGGTTCTGATCGACCCACCGGTCGAGTTCGCGGATGGCGAGGCCGGACGGCGGCCCGGACGGGCCCGGGCCGACGGGCGGGCAGGTGAGCGTGACGTGCACGAAGTCGCGCCAGCCCGCGGCGGTGCGGGTGCGCCCGTCCTCGTCGTCCGGGTGGGGCGCGACCGGCGGGCGGGCGACCGTGGGGTTGTCGTCGGGCGGGGCTGGCATCCGCGGGCTCGGGGGAGCGGGGTACCGTCTACTGTACCCCGCGCCGCCCGGGGCATCAATTTCCCGCCGCGGCCGGCGGCGGTTTTCCGCGCGCGGCGCGGCCGAAAGGGCGACGCAGCTTGCCCGGGTTGCCAGCGGCCCCCCACGGGCGCGTTGTCACGGGTGGGCTTCGTGCCGGCCGCCCCCTAACGATAGATCGGTCCCGACCCCCGAGGCGCGCCCGTGTTCCACCCGGTCGAGCTCGTCCTGGCCCTCGTCGCGGTCGCCGTCGGGCTCGGCGTCGTGGCCCGCCGGATGCGCGTGCCGTACCCCATCCTGCTGGTCGTCGGCGGGCTGCTGCTCGGCCTCCAGCCGTGGGCGCCGAGCGTGGCCCTCGACCCGCAGGTCGTGTTCCTCCTGTTCCTGCCGCCGCTCCTGTACGCCGCCGCGTTCCAGACCGAGTGGGCCGACTTCCGGCTGAACCTCCGCCCCATCGTGCTCCTGGCCGTCGGGCTCGTGCTGTTCACCACCGCGGTCGTCGCCGTGGTCGCGCACGCCGTCGTCGGCCTGCCGTGGCCGTGCGCGTTCGTGCTCGGCGCGATCGTGTCGCCGCCCGACGCCGTTGCGGCCGTGGCCGTCACGCGGCGCCTGGGCGTGCCGCCGGCCATCACCACGCTGCTCGAGGGCGAAAGCCTGGTGAACGACGCGACCGCCCTGGTCGTTCTCCGGATGGCGGTCGCGGCGGTGAGCGCGGGGTCGTTCTCGGTGGCCGACGCCGGGGTGCAGTTCCTCGTGGTCGCCGCCGGCGGCGTCGCCCTCGGCCTGGCCGGCGGGTGGCTCGCGGTGAAACTGCACGCCTGGCTCGACCGGAAGGAGCGGGCCGACGCCAAGCTGACGATCACGGTCACCCTGCTGACGCCGTTCGCGGTGTACCTGCCGGCCGAGCACCTGCACGTGAGCGGCGTGCTGGCGGCGGTGACGGCGGGGCTGTGGGTCGGCGGCCGGTGCGAGCAGGTGTTCAGCCACGCGCTGTACGAGGAGGCGCGGGCCGTGTGGGAGTGGGTCGAGTTCGTGCTGAACGCGCTGATCTTCATCCTGATCGGCTTCGCGCTGCGCCCGGTCCTCGACCAGCTGAGCGACAACCACGACCCGCTCGACCTGCTGTGGTACTCCGCGGCGGTGAGTGCGGCCGTGATCCTGTCGCGGTTCGTGTGGGTGTTCCCCGGCGCGTACGTGCCGCGCTGGGTCGACCGCCGGCTCGGCCTGCCGACGACGCCGTACCCGCCGCCGCGGGCGGTGTTCGTGGTCGGGTGGACGGGGATGCGCGGGGTGGTGTCGCTGGCCGCGGCGCTGGCCCTGCCGACCGTCGCGGCCGACGGCCGGCCGTTCCACGGCCGCGACCTGATCCAGTTCCTGACGTTCTGGGTGATCTTCGCCACGCTGGTGGGGCAGGGGCTGACGCTGCCGTGGGTGGTGCGCCGGCTCGGCGTCGGCGGCCCGCCGGTTGCACCGCCGGCCGAGGGCGCCCACGTTCCGGAGGACGAGACATGACTCGATTCGCGTGCGGGATGGGCCTGGCGGTGCTGCTGACGCTGACCGGCGCCGCGGCCGGGCAGGAGAAGGACGCCCCGTTCGACCCGGCGAAGCTGATCGGCCGCTGGACGCCGGCCGAGAAGAAAAGGGACGAGGTGTCGATCGTCGAGTTCAAGACCGGCAACAAGGTGACGTTCCGGCTCGGCGCCGGCGGCAAGACGGAGACGTACGAGGGGACGTACGCGGTGGCCGGGCCGAAGCTGAAGATCGCGCTGAAGGTCGGCGAGAAGACGATCAACGAGGAGGTGGTGGTGACGCGGCTGACCGCGGACGAACTCCACACCGAGGACGCGAAGGGGAAGAAGGAGACGCTGCGGCGGGTACCGTAGCGGCGGGCCGGCGTCCGAGTGCGTCCGGACGGTAGCAGGTACACGGAGTGTGCCTGCTACCGTCCGGACTTTGCTCACCGCGCCGTCACTTCCACCGGCACGAGGTGGTTGATGAGGTACGAGCGGCGGTCCGGGTCGCGGGTCGGCGGCTGGGTAGCGCCGGCGGCGTCGGTGCAGCGGGCCACCACCCGCGCCGGGCCGCGGGCCGGCGTCCACTCGAACGACCAGAACACCCACCGGTGCGGCTTCGCGTCGGAATCCAGCTTCGTCGCCGTCCACGTGGTGCCGCCGTCGGTGCTGAGTTCGATCTTGGCCACCGGCGACTCGCCGGCCCACGCCGCGCCGCGGACGGTGAACGGCCGGCCGGCGGGGATCACCTCCTGCGGGCCGAGGTTGGCGATTACCGCCTTCGGGAGCATCGTCGTGAGCGGCACCGTCTCGGGCTCGCCGCCGGCGCCGCGGGCGTACAGCGAATAGTCCATCGTCTGCCAGAACCCGGCGTACGGCCGGTCGGTGACGACGATGCGGGTCAGCCACTTCACGGAGGCGCAGCCGAACCACCCGCCGACGACGGCCCGCAGCGGGGCCCCGTGGCTGCGCGTCAGCGGCTCGCCGTTCATCGTGGCCGCGAGCAGCACCTCGTCCTTGCGGGCCTTCGCCAGCGGCAGGCCGCGGCCGTAGTGGATCGGCCCGGGGCTGGCCGGGTCGGCGGTGACGGCCCCGCGGTCGGCGCCGAACAGCACCACGTCGGCGGCGCCGGCCTTCGGGCGGGCGCGGTCGAGCACGGCGCCGAGCGGCGTGCCGGCCCACGCCGCGGTGCCGACGCCCCCGGTCGCCCACTGGAGGCCGCGGGCCTGCGGCACCAGGAACACGCGGCCGTTGCCGGCGCACTCCACCGTCAGCGTCTGCTCGGCCTTCGCCAGCCGCGCCACCTCGGCGAGCGTCAGTTCGAGGCGGTTCTCGACGTGCCCCTCGACTACGAGCTTGAACGTCGCGGGGTCAACTTCGGGCGTGGCGAAGTGGCTGCGGACGAAGAACTGGTCGGTGGGCGTGACGGCGTGGGCGAAGCCGGACGGCGGCATCTCCAGGTTGCGCGGCTCGTGCATGCGCACGATCATGCCGCGGAACGGCTCCGCGGCCGGCTGGCGGGCGGACGCGGCGCCGGCGAGCGGCAGCAGTGCGGCGCCCCGGAGCGCGTCGCGGCGGGTGGGAGAAGTCATGATTACGCCCCGAAACCTGGATTAACCACAGAGTCACAGAGAGCACAGAGGGAAGACAGAAGACCGAGTCGAAGCAGAGTTTGAAACCAAATTCTGTTCTTCCCTCGGCTTTCCGCCTTCCCTCTGTGCTTTCTGTGACTCTGTGGTCAAATCGTCTTTCTGCCTAGAACCCCAGCCCGCGCGTCGTCGTGCGGACGCGGACGAGCTTGTCGTTGGCGCAGATGTACAGCGTCGAACCGTCGTCACCGAAGCCGCAGTTGGCGTTCTTGTCGCCGATTACGATCTTGCCCAGGTAGGTGAAGTCCGGGGCGAACACGTACACGCCGTCGGGGCCGGTGGCGAAGATGTTCCCCTTCGTGTCCACCTTCATGCCGTCCGGCAGGCCCGGCTTCTTCGCCACCACCTCGGGCGTGGCGTCGAAGATCACCCGGCCCGGCCCGCTGATCGTGCCGTCCGCGCCGAGGGGGAAGGCCATCCAGATGGCCCGCGCGGGGTCGGAGTTGGCCACGTACAGCGTCTTCTGGTCCGGCGACAGGGCGATGCCGTTCGGCCGGCTCATCTCCTTCGTCAGCAGCGTCAGTTCGCCGCCCGCCTTCAGCCGGTAGACGCCCTGGAAGTCCAGCTCCTTCGCCGGGTCGTCCATCTGCTTCGGCAGGCCGTACGGCGGGTCGGTGAAGTACAGGTCGCCGTTCGGGTGGTACACGAGGTCGTTCGGGCTGTTGAACCGCTTGCCGTTGTACTTGTCCACGACCGTCTGGAACTTGCCGTCGGCGGTGAGCCGCGAGATGCGGCGGTCGCCGTGCTGGCACAGCACGAGGGCGCCGTCCTTGTCGAACGCGAGGCCGTTGGCCCCGGGCTCGTACCCGGTGAACGGGGCGGTGCCGGTGTACCCGCTCGGCTTCAGGAACTCCTTGAGGCCGTCGGTCGGCGACCAGCTCATGACGCGGTTGTTGGGGATGTCGGTGAACAGGACCCGCTTGGCCTTCTTGTCCCACACCGGCCCCTCGGTCCACTTGAACCCGCCGGCGAGCACCTCGATGACGGCGTCCTTCGGGAGGAGGTCGTCGATCTTGGCGTGCTTGCGCTCGATGCTACCGATGGTGGCCTTCTTCTCGCCGGGCTGCGCCGCGGACGGCGCGGGGGCGAGGGCGACGAGGGCGGCGGCGGCGAGGGCGGCCGGCGCGGCGAACACGCGCAACATGGGACGGGGCTCCGGGAGAGTCTGAGGGCGGGATCCAGGAGGCAGATTAACCACAGAGTCACAGAGAGCACAGAGGGAAGACACAAAGCCGAGCGGAAATCCTGTTCAAAAACAAGGTTTTCATTCTTCCTCGCCTTGAGTCTTCCCGCTGTGCTCTCTGTGACTCTGTGGATACTCGGCTTTTCCACCCCCCTGTTACGCCAGCGCCTTCTCGACCACGCGGCCGGCCACGTCCGTCAGCCGCTCGTCGCGGCCGTCGTGCGGGTACGTCAGCTTCTCGTGGTCGAAGCCGAGGAGGTGCAGGATCGTCGCGTGGAAGTCGTTCACGCTCACGCGGTCCTCGACGCCGCGGAGGCCGAACTCGTCGGTGGCGCCGACGACGGTGCCGCCCTTCGCGCCGCCGCCGGCCAGCCACATGGTGTAGCCGAGCGGGTTGTGGTCGCGGCCGCGGCCGCCCTGGCTGTTCGGCGTCCGCCCGAACTCGCTGCACCACACCACCAGCGTGTCCTTCAGCAGCCCGCGCCGCTTCAGGTCCGTCAGCAGCGCCGCCACCGGGCGGTCGGCGTGGCCGCACATCGTCTCGTGGTTGCCGTTGATGTCGTCGTGCGCGTCCCACTGCGTCACCAGCGGCCCGCCGCCGCTGTACACCGTGACGAACCGCACCCCGCGCTCGACGAGCCGCCGCGCCAGGAGCAGCCGCGTGCCGAAGTCCGCCGTCCTGGCGTCGTCGGTGCCGTAGAGCGCCTTCGTCTCGGCCGTCTCGCGCGTCAGGTCCACGGCTTCCGGCGCGTGCTGCTGCATGCGGAAGGCGAGTTCGTAGCTGGCGGTGCGGGCGTCGAGGTCGGGGTCGCCCGGCGGGGCGTGTAGCTCGTTGAGCCGCCGCACCAGCTCGAACGAGCGGCGGTTCTGTTCGGGGCCGGTCCCGGGCGGCGGCCGCAGGTTCAGGACCGGGCTCGCCCCGCGGCGCAGCAGCGTGCCCTGGTACACCGCGGGGATGAAGGCGCTGCCCCAGCACGGCGCCCCGCCCTCGGGCACGCCTTCGGGCTGCGGCAGGACGCAGTACGCGGGTAGATTCTGGTTCTCGGTGCCGAGGCCGTAGGTGACCCAGCTGCCGAGGCTGGGGAAGCCCATGAGCGTGCGGCCGCTGTGCAGCTCGTACATCGCCGGGGCGTGGACCGTGGACGTACACCAGCACGCCCGCAGGTAGCAGATGTCGTCGGCGCACGCGGCGGTGCGCGGCATCAGGTCGGACAGCTCGATGCCGCTCGTCCCGTAGCGCTGCCAGCGGCGCGTGCTCGGCAGGATGACCTCGTTGCCGGTGGTGAACTGGCTCCGGAGCCGGCCGACGGTCTCGGGCAGCGGCTGGC
Source organism: Gemmataceae bacterium (assembly GCA_046350095.1). Classification (GTDB taxonomy): domain Bacteria; phylum Planctomycetota; class Planctomycetia; order Gemmatales; family Gemmataceae; genus Urbifossiella. Next base: position 133,429 of record JAXMBA010000002.1, on the reverse strand, counting down.
CGGCGCGGCGCTCGAGTTCGGGCTTGCGGTCGAACAGGTCCATCTGGCTCGGCCCGCCGACGGCGAAGATGAAGACGACGCGCTTCGCCTTCGGCTCGAAGTGCGGCTTCTTCGCGGCCAGGGGCGGGGCGGGCTGTGCCCGCGCCTCGTTCAGGAGCGCGTGGAGGGCGATGCCGCCGAGGCCGCCGCCGGCGGCGTAGAGGAAGTCGCGGCGGCTGCGGGGGGTATGCGGGGTCATGGGTTGAGCGTACCGTCGCGGCGGCAACGCCGCAAGCGGCGGGCGGGTCAGGAGAGGATGCGTTTGTACTTCGCAGGGACGCCGCGGAACGCGGCGGCGTATGTGGCCTCCAGCGGCACGTTGACGTACCGCTCGGCGGTCAGGAACAACGGCATGTCCATCATCGACTTCCCGACCGCGACCGGCTCGACGTAGGCCGTGAGGTTCGGGCCGGCGACGTAGGACGCGAGAGTCAGCGGCTCGTCCGGCGGGAGCGGCGTGGCGATCCCGTTCGGCCGCACCTTCACCCAGATCTCTTGGTGGATCCCTTCGGGGTCCCGGCGGGTCGGCGGGAACAGATCGACCACGAGCCGGTGGAACCCGCGCCTGAGTGACTCCGCCGCCTTGCGCAAGAACTGGGCGAACGGCCGGCGGGCGGCCTTGTTGCCGGGTGAGACGATCTCGATCAGGGCCACGACGCGGTCGTCGCTCGTGTGGCGGACGGTGAGCGTGCGTCGCTTCCGCCGGCCGTACTCGATCTCCCCGGTGTCGGTGATGCGCGTCCGGGGGGGCGCCGTCGCGACCGCCACCGTCCCGGCGGTCGCTTCCGGCCCGTCCGACGGGTCGATCGGGGCTTCCGGGAGGGTGAGTACGTCCGGCCCGAACGGGCCGGTGTCCTGCTCGGCCAGGGCGTAGTACCCCGTGGGAAGGCCGCCGTCGTTCAGCGCGAGCTGGAGCTCCCCGATCCAGCTGACGTGGAACGCGTGCCACGTCCCCGCCGTCACCCGCGTCCAGTCGTGAATCGGCATCGCCGCGCCCTCCTCCCCGGCCAGTATACCCCGCCCGGTGGGCGTTCGCGCCCGCCGCGTCTAAACCATCACCCGCCGGCGCCCCCTCCCCGCGTCCCTCACGGAGAGCGACCGATGACTCGCAGACTGACCGCCGCACTCGGAGTGCTCCTCATGGCCGCCACCCCCACCTTCGCCGACGAAGGGATGTGGCTGTTCAGCAACCCGCCCACCGCCCAGCTCAAGGCCAAGTACCAGTTCGAGCCCACCCCCGACTGGCTCGACCACCTGCGGCTGTCGTCCGTCCGGTTCAACTCCGGCGGGTCCGGCAGCTTCGTGTCCGCCGACGGGCTGGTGATGACGAATCACCACGTCGGCGCCGACGACCTGGCCAAGCTGTCGGACGAGAAGAACAACTACCTCCGCGACGGGTTCCACGCCAAGACCCGCGACGCCGAGATCAAGTGCAAGGGGCTCGAACTCAACGTCCTGCTGGCCATCAAGGACGTGACCAACGACGTGAACGCCGCGGTGAAGGAGGGCATGGGCCCGGCCGACGCGTTCAAGGCCCGGCAGGCCCGCATCGCCGAGATCGAGAAGGCCAACGCCGACGAGAAGGCCAACGTCCGCGCCGACGTGGTGAGCCTGTACGCCGGCGGGCAGTACCACCTGTACACGTTCCGCAAGTACACCGACATCCGCCTCGTGTTCGCCCCCGAAAAGGGGATCGCCTTCTTCGGCGGCGACCCCGACAACTTCGAGTACCCGCGCTACGACCTCGACATGTGCTTCTTCCGCGTCTACGACAACGGCGCGCCGCTGAAGACGCAGCACTTCCTGAAGTGGAGCGCCGACGGCGCCAAGGAGAACGAACTGGTGTTCGTGTCCGGCCACCCCGGCCGCACCAACCGGCAGAACACCATCGCCGAGCTGCAGTACCTCCGCGACACCGGCTACCCGTACCTGCTGCAACGGCTCGTGCGGCTCGAAGTGCTGCTGAGCGCGTGGGGCGGCCGCACGGCCGAGAACATGCGCCGCGCCGAGGACGACCTGTTCAGCATCCAGAACAGCCGCAAGGCCCGGCTCGGCGGCCTCGCCGGGCTGCTCGACCCCAAGCTGTTCGGCCGCAAGGTCGCCGACGAGCAGCGGCTCCGCGAGTTCATCGGCAAGAGCATGAACACCGACGTGAAGGCCGCCGAGGGGGCGTTCACCGAGGTCGAGAAGGCGGAGAAGATTCGCGCCGCGCTGATCCGCGACCTGACGCTGCTGGAGAACGCGGCCGGGTTCAACAGCGCGTCGTTCGGCATCGCCCGCACCCTGGCCCGCGCCGCCGACGAACTGCCGAAGGCGCCCGCCGAGCGGCTCCGCGAGTTCGGCGACGCCCGCCTGCCGTCGCTGAAGTTCCAGCTGTTCTCGGACGAGCCGATCCACGAGGACCTGGAGACCGTGAAGTTGACCGACGGGCTGACGTTCCTCGCCACGAGCCTGGGCCCGGACCACGAGTTGGTGAAGAAGGTGCTCGCGGGCAAGTCGCCGCGCGACCGGGCCTACGAGGTGGTGAGCAAGACGAAGGTCCGCGACCCCGAGTTCCGCAAGAAGATGTTCGACGGCGGCAAGGCGGCGGTGGACGCGGCCGCGGACCCGATGATCGAGCTGGCGCGCCTGGTTGATCCGGCGTCGCGGGCGGTGCGGCGGCGGTTCGAGACGGAGGTCGAGGAGCCGAAGCGGCAGGCGCACGCGGCGCTGGCCAAGGCCCGCTACGCGATGGACGGCGACCAGGTGTACCCGGACGCGACGTTCACGCTGCGGCTGGCGTTCGGCACCGTGAAGGGGTACACCGAGGCCGGCAAGGCGGTGGCGCCGTTCTCGACGATGGACGGCCTGTACGCCCGGAGCAAGGAGCAGGGCAACGCCGGCCCGTTCGAGCTGCCGAAGCGGTGGGAGGAGCGGAAGGCGAAGCTCGACCTGAAGACGCCGTTCAACTTCGTGTGCACGGCGGACATCATCGGCGGGAACAGCGGCAGCCCGGTGGTGAACAAGGCCGGCGAGGTGGTCGGGCTGATCTTCGACGGCAACATCCAGAGCCTGGTGCTGGACTTCATCTACGACGAGACGGAAGCCCGCGCGGTGAGCGTGGACAGCCGGGCAATCGTGGAGGCGCTGCGGAAGGTGTACGACGCCGACGCGCTGGTCGCGGAGCTGACGGGGAAGAAGTGAGCGTCGGCGGGCTGTCAGCCGTCAAGCCGGGGCGCCAGCCCCGTCGGGTGCCGGAACCCCGACGGGCGCTGTCGGCGCCCTCGGCCTGAACGGACATTATTCCCGTCGCAAAACCGCGCCGGCCGCGTTAGAATGCCCGAACGCCCGGGGCCGTGCCCCGCGGTCCATCTTTCCCCGTTCGGAGGCGGTATGTCGCAGAAGGTCAAGGAGGAGGCGATCGAGGTCGAGGGCCGCGTCAAGCAGGCGCTGCCGAACACCACGTTCCGCGTGGAGCTGGACATCGGCGGCGAGATCACCGCCCACATCGGCGGCAAGATGCGGAAGCACTACATCCGCATCATCCCGGGCGACCGGGTGAAGGTCGAGATCTCCCCGTACGACCTGACGAAGGGCCGCATCACGTTCCGCATCCGCGGGTAGCCCGTCCCAACGGGCGCCCGCCCGTCATTTTTTCGGAATCGTCTAGCTTTCCGATTTGCACCGGGTATCGTGTTGGTACGGCGGGCCGACGTCCGGCCCGCCCCGACGACGAACCCGCAGCGTCACTCGCGCCCGTCTTGGTGTCGGTGCTCCGAGATCACCTCCCGAAGCCGCCCCCCAGGATCGACCGACCGATGTTGCCGCCCGGCGAGAGGGGCCGTTCCCCCCGCCCGGTTCGCTCGCCGCCCCCGGCCGACCGTCGGCGCGGGGGCCGTATCCGTAGCCGCGGCCGGGCAGCCGGCCGCAGAAGGTGACTCGTGAAGAAGTTGTACGTCGGAAACCTGTCGTTCGGGACCACCAACGAAGACCTCACCCAGCTGTTCAGCCAGTTCGGGGAGGTCGCCAGCGCGTCGGTGGTGACCGACCGCGAGACCGGCCGCAGCCGGGGTTCGGGTTCGTCGAGATGTCGAGCGTCGCCGAGGAGGCGATCGCCGGACCAACGGGGCGGACTTCCAGGGCCGCACCCTGACGGTCAACGAGGCCAAGCCGCGTGAGGACCGCGGCGGCGGCGGCGGCCATGGCGGCTACGGCGGCGGCGGCGGCGGCCGTGGCGGCTACGGCGGCGGCGGCGGTGGCGGCGGCTACGGCGGCGGCGGCCGTGGCGGCTACGGCGGCGGCGGCGGCTACGGCGGCGGCGGCGGCGGTACTGAGCCGTTACCGCGAACTGAACTAACACCACGACGCCCGACCGGGGATGGACCCCGGGCGGGCGTCATTCGTTGGCGGGGTCGGGTACTTGTTCGGCCGGGCGCAGCCCCGGTGCGGGTCGCACCTGCCGGGGCTTGCGCCCCGGCCTGCTGAATCGAACGTGCCCCACTCTCGATGCAAAACTAGTGGGGCTTCGGCCGCGGGGGGAGCAGCGCCAGGTCCCGCTCCGTCGGTGCCGCGCCCGGCGTCGCCGGCCACACGCCCGTCCACTGCGACCACGTCAGCGGCCGCCGGCCGAACGCCACCCGGTCCGCCTCCAGGAACTCGCCCGACGCCGCCCGCCGCCGGGCCGTCAGCGGCCGCAACTTGGCCCCCGGGTCGCCGAGGTCGTAGATCACCGGCTCGCCCTCACGCGCCCCGTACCACACCAGCAGCCCCGCCGGCCCCACGTCGAAGTGGGCCGCGTCCTTCGGCAGTGCCGCCCGCACCTCCTCCCGCACCACGTCCACGCCGGCCCGCTTGAAGAGGTAGCCGAGCGCGTTCGCCAGCGCCCCCGCCTGGTCGTCGGGCAGCCCCGTGAGGAAGCCCGGGTTCGCCCACCCGGCCACGAGCCAGCCGCTGCGGTCCTCCCACTCCAGCCACGCCGGCGTGCCCTCCAGCGGCACCACCTCCAGCCGGATGCGGTTCGTGCCCAGGTTCACCTCGCCGACCGACAGCACCGGCCCGGTCCACCCCGACTGCGGGTTGTTGAGCACCGCCAGGAAGTCCCGCGCCACGAACCGCCGCACCGCCTCCTCCACGTCGCGGAGCGAGGCGCGGTGCTGGCGGACTTCCTGCCACACGTCGGTCCGCGCCGCCTCGCGCTCGGCGGCCCGCAGCCGCGCGTACAGCCGCGGCACCGTCCCCGAGTGGAAGCCGATGTGGAGCAGCCCCTTCACCGTCTCGCCGCCCGGCCCCACCGACACCGGCCGCAGCCCCGTCGGCCGGTTGGCGCGGTACAGCCGCCAGTTCTCGCGCATCTCCCAGAACAGGAAGGTGAACGCGTCCGGCAGCAGGTAGAACGTGCCGACCACCAGAAGCCAGGCCACCGGGAACGGCACCGCCGGCGTCAGCTTCTCGACCAGCGGCGAGCCGAGCGGCGACAGGGTGAACAGCCCGAGGATGGCCAGCAGCGGGTACACGAACTTGGCGAACAGGATCGAGAGCGGCAGCTTCAGCGGGTTGATCATCGGCTCGATCAGCACGACCGTGTAGAAGCGGATGAGGAACTCGACCGGCATCCACAGCACGCCGGCGACGGCGCGCACGGCCACCGCTACCCGCCCCCCGTTGCCGCGGAGGCGCAGCCAGTCCTCGACGCGGGCCAGCACCCACTCGAGGAAGTCGACCAGGTCGCGGAACAGGTCGTTGATCCAGCGGAGCAGGGCGGGGAACGACCGGGCGACGTCGATGAGGCGGCGCGCGGCTTCGAGCAGCAGTTCACCCGCGACCCGGCCGGGGCGCGTGTTCACGACGAGGACCGACGCCAGGAACGTGAGCGACTGGGGCGCCCCGCCGGCGTCCCACAGGTGCGGCTGGAACGCTGCGACGAGTACGCCCGTCAGCGCCGCCGGCTTCGCCACGAAGTTCCAGAGGAACTGCACCGGCACGCTGTCGATCAGGCGCTGCACCCACGGGCTCGCCCACAGCCGGTACGGCACCTCCCAGAACACGAACCGCGCCGCCCGGTACAGCTTCCGGCCGGCGGCGTGCAGCACCCGCCGCACCGCCGCCGACCGGATCACCAGCAGGAAGAAGCCCCCGAGCCCGAGCCAGCTGAGGTGGAACCACGTCTGCTGGTTCCAGCCGCCGAGGAAGTTGCCGGCCTGCTCGGCCTCCGGGCCGCTCGGGTGCGGGCCGTACTCGAACACCATGAGCCAGACGAACTGGGCGACGAGGAAGGCCGCCCCGAACGGCAGGAACACGTTCCGCGTCAGCCGCCGGCCGGTCTCGGTGCCGAACCCGATGGCGGTGAGTTGCTCCAGCCCGCGGGTGTAGAGTTCGGCCCGGCGGTAGACGCCGTCCAGTTCGGCCGCGAGCCGGCTGTCGAGCCGCAGGAGGGGGTCGCCGCGGACGTACTCGTTGGCGCCGCCGAGGTCGGGCAGCTTCATCTGCCCGCGGGCGATGGCGTCGCGCACGTCGCCGAAGCCGAGGAACCCGGTCGCGGAGACGCGGTCGAGCAACTCCTCGACCGTCTTGGCGAGCGCCGCCTGTTCGGGGACCGTGCTCGGCTGGAGCCCCGCGTCCTTCAGGGCGGTGGCGAGGATGGGGCGGAACTGCTCGCGGAGGCGCGTCTCGGCGCGGGCGATGGCGCCCTGGATGAGCGACCCGAGCGCCTGCCGGTCGGCGTCGGTGAGGCGCGCCGCGGCGAGGCGGCGCGCGGCCAGGCGCAGGTGCGCCGGCACGCGCACGTACGGCTGGCCCTTCAGCTCGCGGCGGAGCTTCGTGCGGCCGGCCGACAGCGCGTACTCGACCGCGTCCAGCGCGTAGGTCGGCAGCTCGTGCTCGCGGCAGGCGCGCTGCAGGTCGTGCAGCAGCGCCGCCTCGACGGTGCGGTTCCCCTGGTCGGCCTTGTCGAGGAGCCGCGGCAGAACGGCCTTCCAGCCCTGGGCCTCGTCGTCGGTCACGCCGAGCGCCAGCTGCATCCGGCGGACGAGCGCGAACAGGTCGTTGCGGGCGGCGTCTTGCGCCGAGGCGGTGAGGTTGCCGGGGGCGACTCGGGCGGCGCGGGTGTGCGAGATGGCCGCGGCCACGGTGTCGCCGAGGGCGGCGGCGCGGGTGGCCTGGCGGCGGAGGCGGTAGTAGAAGTCGTACGACTCGTCGGCCTGGTCGTCGGACTTTGGGGCCGGGGTCGGGGCGTTGGCCGGCCGCGTGGCCGCGAACAGCCGGGGGCCGTCGACGTCGGCGGCGAGCACGCCCTCGACCGCGGCCGCCGGCGGCAGGCTGGGGAAGTACACGGCCACGTGCGCGGGGTTGAACAGCCGCATCTCCAGGAACACCGCGGCGAACTCGGCGTAGGCGGCCCTGTCGTCGGCCTTGGGGGCGAGGAGGTTGTCCTGCACGAGGACGTTCCGCGCCTCCTCGAACGCGGCCGGCCCGACGCGCTCGACCCGCTCGCGGAGCGCGGCGGGGGTGATGCCGGCGAGGGTGCGGTTGAGTTCGCGGTGGGCGGCGGCGTGGAACAGGAGCCGCCAGTACTTGCCGAGGAGGTCGCCGGGCGGGCCGTCGAGCTCGGCGGCGGTCGGCTTGGCGAGCAGGAGCACCGTGTCGGGGACGGCGTAGTCCGGCGGCAGGAGGAGTTCGTCGCGCTCGACGTGCTTGAAGAGGGATTGTCGGTCCACGACCCAGCAGTGGTCGTGGGGGACGGCCCAGAAGGCCCAGCCGATGCCGGCCTCGGCCTGGGCGACGCGGGCGAGGACCGGCGGGTCCACGAGGACGGCGGCCGGGTCCGTTTCCCGGAGGGTGCGGCCGAGTTCGTCGAGCCTCATAATCCGGGCGTTAAGTGTGATGGTCGGAGAAGACGGGTTTCATCATACCATCCGCCGCCCGGGTTGCGACACCGGGGTGTCTGCGACACGAGCCGGTCGAGCCTCTGCCCGGCGAGCCGGGGCGAACGAGCCCGTCACAACATGCTGTACGGGTCGATGTCCACCTGGAACTCGACGCCGCTCGGCGGGCGGGCGGTCGCCAGCGCGGCGCGGAGCACGTCGTGCAGCGCCGCGCTGCTGTCGGCCTGCACCTGGAAGTGGAAGCGGTAGAAGTTCTTCAGCCGGAACACCGGGCACTCCGCCGGGCCGAGCAGCCGCACCGGCGCCGGCTTGCCGTCGGAGCCGCGCGCGTGCGTCGCCAGCGCGCTCTGGAAGGCGCCCGCCAGCGTGTCGGCGAAGGCGCCGGCCGCCTCCTCCTTCTCGCTGCGCACGATCAGCCGCGCCATCCGCTCGAACGGCGGGTACTTGTGCTGCTTGCGGTGGACCAGCTCCTGGGCCGCGAACGTGGCGTAGTCGTGGCCCGCGGCCAGCGTGATGCACGGGTGCTCCGGCGTGTACGTCTGCACCAGCACCCGCCCGCCCTTCTCGCCGCGGCCGGCGCGGCCGGCCACCTGCGCCAGCAGCTGGAACGTCCGCTCGGCGCTGCGGAAGTCGGGGAGGTGGAGCCCCACGTCGGCGTTCACCACGCCCACCAGCGTGACGTTCGGGAAGTCGAGCCCCTTCGCAATCATCTGGGTGCCGACGAGGATTTGAACCAGCCCGTCGCGGAAGGCGTCGAGCACGCGCTGGTGGCTGCCGGGCTTGCCCATCGTGTCCGAGTCCATCCGCTGGCACACGCTGCCGGGGAACTTCTCCTCCACCTCGGCGTGGAGCTTCTCGGTGCCGAGGCCCTGGTAGCGGATCGCCGCCTGCCCGCAGCCGGGGCATTTGGCGTAGGGGGCCGTCTCCCAGCCGCAGTAGTGGCACACCAGCGCCGCCTTCGTGCGGTGGAACGTCAGCGCCAGGTCGCAGTGGGCGCACTGAGCGACGTGGCCGCACCCCGGGCAGTGGACGTGCGTGCTGAACCCGCGGCGGTTCAGGAGCAGGATGATCTGCCCCTTCGCCTTGAGCGTGGACCGCATCGCGGCTTCGAGCGTCGGGCTGATCGCCCCCGGCCGGCCGTGCGGCGGCTTCGGCTCGTGCCGCAGGTCCACGACGTGGACCGGCGGCAGCGGCCGGTTCTCGACGCGGCTCGGCAGCTCCAGCAGCGTGTACGCGCCGCGGCTCGCGTTCGCCCAGCTTTCGAGGCTCGGCGTGGCGGAGCCCATGACGATCGGGATGTCCTCCAGCCGGGCGCGCATGACGGCCACGTCGCGGGCGTGGTAGCGGGGCGTCGCCTCCTGCTTGAACGTCGTCTCGTGCTCCTCGTCGATGACGATGAGCCCGAGCTTGCGCGTCGGGGCGAAGACGGCGCTGCGGGCGCCGACCACGACCTGCACGTGCCCGGTGGCGACGCGCCGCCAGTACGCCCCGCGCTCGGCGTCGGTGAGGTGGCTGTGCAGGATGGCGACGTTCCCGCAGCGGCCGCGGAACCGCTCGATGGTCTGCGGCGTGAGCGAGATTTCGGGGACGAGGACGATCGCCTCCTTCCCCTGCTTCACGACCTCCTCGATGGCGCGGAGGTAAATCTCCGTCTTGCCGCTGCCGGTGACGCCGTGCAGCAGGAAGGCGTGGAAGCCGTCGTGCAGCGCGGGGCCGAGCTTGCCCCACACGGCGCTTTGATCGGCGTTCAGCGCGATCGGCGTCGGCGGTGACAGCGGGCTGTCATCGGCCTCCGGCGCTTCGCGGCCTTCACTCTCCACACGCTCGGTGAACTTCTTCAGCAGCCGCTTCTTGACGAGCGCCGCGACGACGCCGGGGCCGCACTTCGCCAGCCGCGCGAGCTGGCCGAGCTCCAGCGGGCGACCCTCCTTCTTCAGCACGTCGAGCGCCGCCTTCTGCGGCGCGGTGATCGTCGGCAGCGGGTTCGGCAGCTCGGCCTTCGCCACCGGCTCAACGAACACGGCCTGCCGGGTGCCGGCGTTGTCGCGCACCCCGGCCGGCACCACGGCGTGCAGCACCTGCCCCCAGCCGCACAGGTAGTAGTCCGCCATCCAGCGGGTGAGCTTCATCAGGTGCTCGTCCACGAGCGCGTCATCGTCGAGGACGCGGGCCAGTTCCTTCGTCTCGCCGCGGGCCGGCGGGTTGTGGCCGACGCGGACGCAGAAGCCGGACGTGGTGCGCCCGCCGCGGCCGAAGGGAGCTTCCACGCGCTTGCCGACGCCGACCTTCCCCGTGAGGGGAGCCGGGACGGCGTACGTGTACGGGTGGTCGAGCGGGCGGTCGAAGACGACGTCGGCGTAGAGGCCGGCGGGGGCGTCGAACGGGGTGATCGAGGTAGGGTTAAGCGCGAGGGTGTCCATACCCACACGCTACCCCGGAACGCGGGTTCGGGGCAATGACGGTTGGGCACGCGGTCACGCCCCGAGCCGCCGCCCGAGCCGCAGCCGCAACTCGTTCGCCACCGCGTCCGCCGCGCCGCAGCCGTGGATGTCCAGTTCCAGCAGCGGAGGCAGGTACGGGCTCTCGGCCAGCGGGCGCAGCGCTTCCCCGCGCAGGTCGCGGTTACCGCTCAGGTCGAGGAACGACAGCCGGGCCAGCCGCGGCGACCGCGCCACCACCTGCACCGCCTCCGCCGTCAGCTCGCAGCGCCCGAGGCCCAAACCCGACAGCCGCCAGAACGGGCCGTTCAGCAGCGCATCGACCCCCGCCGCGGTGAGGCTGACGCCGGTGAGCGTCAGCACGCGGAGGGCGGCCAGCCCGGGGCTCGACGCCAGCGCCACCGCGCCGCGGTCGGTGACGCGGCCGTCGAAGTCGTTGTCTTCCAGCCAGCGCGGGTGATTGTAGCTGAGGTGGAGCGTCCGCAGCTGACGGAAGCGGCCGGACGCGGCGATCCGCTCGGCGGCAGTGTCGGTGAGGTAGTTGCGGCCGAGGCCGAGCCACGTCAGGGAGCCGGCCCAGGTGGCGTTGCACAGGTCGGCGACGCCGGCGTCGTAGAGGAAGTTGTTCGACAGGTCGAGGGTGCGGAGCGCCGGCGGGCCGTCGGCGGCGAAGAGCGGCTCGACGAGCCGCGTGGGGGCGGTGGCGTCGGCGAGTCGGAGGGCGTCGGCCTGCCGCCAGAACGGCGACCGGAGCAGCGCCCGCACCACAGCGGCGGCCGACCCGCAGCGGTTGACGCCGAGCTCGCGCAGCCCGGCGAGCGCGGGGGCGTTCAGCAGCGGTTCGAGCGCGAACCCGGCGAGGGGGGTGCCGGACACGTCGAGGGCGGTGAGGGCCGGCGTGGGGCGGGCGAACGCCGGGATGGCGTCGGGTGAGAGGTGTGTATCCGGGAGTGCGAGGCGGGAGATGGTCGTAGCGCAACGCCGAGCCAGGAAGTCGGCCAGGGCCGAGGAATCAACACGGACCCCGGTGAGCCCCACCGTGTGGAGTGCTGCCTCGCTCAACGCGTCGCCGATCGCACGGGCGTTGACCATCGTCTCGCCACGGTTCTGCCGGTCGCCGAGAACGACGACCTCAAGCGTGGCCCGGAACGGGCACATGGCGAGCAGCCCCGGTGCGGCGTGGAGCCCTCCGCCGCCCATGCCGAGTTCGAGTTCGCGAAGCCGCCCGAACGGCGCACGCCTCAGGAAGGGCGCGAGTTCGGCGACCGAGAGATTCAGCCCGTTCAGGTCCAGCGCCTCGATCCGGTAGGCCCAGGAGGACAGGGCCGCGGCCAACGCGCCTTCCCGTGGGCCGGGGTCGGCCGGCCGCCAGCGTCGGACCGGATGCGCCTCGAACAGCTCGCGGCCGACGAACTCCCGTAGGACTTCTGGCCCGCACGTCACCTCGTTCACGAACCCGCGCTGCCAGTCCCACTCGGTGAGCGCCCCCAGCGGCACGCCGAGCCACGCGGGCTCGTGCGCCGCCAGCAAGTCGTGCTCGCGGTCCTCCAGCGCGGGGCGGGCGGGGTCGTGGTCGGCGAGGCGGGCCAGTCGCACCTGCACGCGCACGAACTCGGCTCGGGCCGCGTCGCCGGCGTCGTCGAGCCAGTCGGCGTAGGCCAGGCGCGGGGTGTCGTCGTCGGGGCGGTCGCGGATCGCGGCCAGAAGTGCCGGGGCGGCGGACATGCCGGAAGTGTACGCAAGCGGGAAAGCCCGGGGACAGCCGTCCCCGGGCTTCCGACGAGCTTACTTCTTCTTCCCCGTCGGGGCCGACTCCTTCTTGTTCGCCTTCGCCCGCGGCGACCCCGGGCCGACCTTGTTCGTCGGCCGCACCATCACCACCGCGTTCGGGTGGCCCGGCACGCCGCCGCGCACCAGGATCAGGTTGTTCTCCGCGTCCACCTTCACCACCACCAGGTTGCGGATCGTCACCCGCTCGTTGCCGTACCGGCCGGCCCGCTTCAGGCCCTTCTTTGGCCGGCCGCTACCGCGGTTCGACGCCAGCGACGAGGTCGAACCGGCCTGCCGGTGGACCTTCTTCGCACCGTGCGCCGCGGGCAGACCCGCGAAGTTGTGCCGCTTCATGACGCCCTGCGTGCCGCGGCCCTTCGTGGTGCCGATCACGTCCACCGCCACCACGTCCTTGAACACGTCGGCCACGGTGAGCTTCTGGCCCACCTTCAGCGTCACGTCCTCCTTGTAGCCCTCGTGCGGCTTCAAGACGTTGCCGGTGCTCTTGACTCGCTCCACCGTCACCGTCGCCGACTCGGCGTCGGCCGACTTCACGCCGAGGGTGAACGCCCCGACGCGGTCGAGGCGGAACTCGCGGACGTGGCGCTGCGGCTCCACGTCGGCCTTCGGCGGAATCTTGACGCCGGCCTTCTGGCGGGCCTCCTTCCGCTTCGACTTCAGGTTCGCGGCCACGTGCCCCTGCTCCGGGCGGGTGGCGTTCTTGCGCGGCTTGTCGTCGAACCCGAGCTGCACGGCGGTGTAGCCGTCCTTGGTCACCTCGCGGTTCCCCTCCTTGGTAGAGGGGTACTTGATCTGCAGTACCGGGCACGGTCCGACGCGGAGGACCGTGACCGGCTCCACCGCCCCGGAGGGGGTGAAGTACTGTGTCATGCCAACCTTGTACCCGATCAGACCCAGCGACATGGGAACGCTCCCGCCTTTGTGCGGCGGCTCTGGTGTTGGCCCCGGCCGACCTGCGATCCGGCGCGGGCGCGCCGTGCATCAGTCGGTTGGTGAACCCGGGGGCGAAAGCGTATAGGATACGCCCCGTCGGCCGAACGACAACCGCTCGACGCAATCGGAACCTCCCCATGCGCTTCCTCCCCCTCGCGGCGCTGCTGCTCGCCGCCCTCCCCACCGCCGCGCAGCTCCCGCCGCCGGTGTCGCCCGTGGCCGACGGGGCCGTCCCCGAGAAACTCGCCGGCGGGTTCGCGTTCACCGAAGGCCCGGCCCCCGACGCCGCCGGCAACGTCTACTTCACCGACCAGCCCAACGACCGCATCCACAAGTGGAGCACCGACGGCAAGCTCTCCACCTTCATGGAACCCTGCGGCCGGTCGAACGGCCTCTGCTTCGACGCCGCCGGCACCCTGTGGGCCTGCGCCGACGAGAAGAACGAGCTGTGGAAGATCGACGTGGCCACGAAGAAGGTGACGGTGGTGGTGAAGGACCACGCCGGCAAGCTGCTGAACGGCCCGAACGACATCTGGGTGCGGCCCGACGGCGGGGCGTACTTCACCGACCCGCTCTACAAGCGGCCGTACTGGAAGCGCGGCCCGCAGGAGCAGCCGCAGGCGGTGTACTTCCTGTCGAAGGAGGGGACGCTGGCGAAGGCGGACGGGGACGTGAAGCAGCCGAACGGCATCATCGGCACGCCGGACGGGAAGACGCTGTACGTGGCCGACTTCGGGGTGAACAAGACGCACGCCTACGACATCGAGGCGGACGGCACGCTGAAGAACCGGCGGGTGTTCTGCAACCAGGCGTCGGACGGCATGACGGTGGACGACGCCGGCAACGTGTACTTCACGACGCGGGGCGTGCAGGTCTACGACAAGGCCGGTAAGAAGATCGCGCAGATCGACACGCCGGACGGCGGCTGCACGAACGTGTGCTTCGGCGGCGCCGACATGCGGACGCTGTTCATCACGACGGGCAAGAGCCTGTACGCGGTGAAAATGAAGACGAAGGGCGCCGCACGGCAGTGAGGTGGGCGGGTAAGTGAGCGAGCATCAGTTGCCGGAGCTTGGTGGTTCAGGTGACTATCTCGCTCCGGCCCGATAAAGCCTGACCAGTTGCTCCGGCTCAATCAGTCCCGAGCGCCTGTCGCTGATTTCATCTCGAACCCGCGCATCCGCTCGCAACCCGCGATTCAGTCGAGCAAGGAGTTGCCGGTGCCACGGATCGCGCGCTAGCCGTAATCCGGGAGAGCCTTGCCGAAGAACTAACAGGATGATGGACCTGATGCCGCCTGATACAACCTCGAATGCGTCGATGAAGTTCCAGGTTTGGGTGTCAAGCGAGAGGAATCTCCCAATCGTGCCATCACGGTCGCGGCTGGCAGCGAAGTCGATTCCCGGCTTCCCTCGGCATTCTGCCCGAACGATCTCCAGCAGGCCCGGCTCGAATTCCCATTCGTACCAGTCCCAGGCATTCCGCGGCGTGCCAGGCGCGATTACTCCGCGCTCGATTGCCTCGTCTCGAACGACTCGTTGTCGAACACGGCTCGACCGTTCGTGCCATCCAAAAAAGTAGTCCTTCAGCAAGGGTAACTCTGCGTGCAACGCCTGGGCCAGCGTTTGGTTTCGATGGCGTCCCCTCCCGCTGCGGACGACTGGGATTGCCTCGATCCGCCGCAGGAAGACTTCGTTGACAGGAACGCTCCCTGTCAACAACGCGTCGAACCAACTTCGGGCCGAAGCCACATCAAGCGGGTCAGCGGAAACGATCCCGGCTTCGTCGAGAGAAGGGGAGTTGTCCGAGACATTTGCCGAACCCGCCAAGACCACGTTAGGAGCAATGAACACCTTCGCGTGGAGCTTGGGATTGCTGTAGATTGACGCGCCGTCGCGTACTGCCCTGGCGAGTACCCTTGCCGATGTCTGCCCAGTGCGAATCGCCCCGTCAGTCGCGTTGACGATGGCAATGTCACCACTTCTCAGCCGAAACCGCCGGTTCGAGGACAGGAACGCCACGGCGACCTTGAGCGGTCCTTCTTGCTCGCGCAGTTGATCAATTTGTTGCCAGATATCGCGTCCGGTGAACAGCATGGGCGAACCTCGGATTGATTGGTGGCACTCTACAGCGGGTAAGCCGGTTGCGCAACAGCTTACTAGGCGTCCCACAATGCCATGTGGTGTCTCGGTTTGGTGGGAACGGGGTCCCGCCGGCCTGCTTCCCCCCGGCCGGCGGGAGGCCGGCCCCACCTGACAGGGCCACCGCAACAGCGCGGGTAGTGGCTACCGGCCCTCGTGCGAATCGGGTATACCGGAAGCGAACCCGCTCCGCCTCCCGCGAGCCTCCCATGTACCGCGCCTACGGACTCCTCCCGCCCGGCAACCCGTTCAACCTGGAGGAAGCCGCCGCCCGCCTCCGTGCCCGCTTCCCGGACGCCGTGGTGACACAGGCCGGCGCCCAGGTGACCGTCCAGAAGGGCGACTGGGAGATCCAACTGCTGCTGAACGCCGACCCGACCGTGCTGGCCGAGTCGGTCGAGCTGGCCGAGCGGATCGCCGGCCTGGAGGACGGCCAGGGGCTCGCCAGGTGCGACCGCCGGGTCGAGGTGTGGAGCGACACCTCGGACCCGTTCGTCGAGCACCTCGCCGACTTCCACACGGTCGTCGAGGTGCTGCGATCTTTCCCCGGCGTCATCGCCGTGGACCCCGCCGAGCCGGCGCTGATGTGACGCCCGGACGGAACATGCTGCTGGCGAATCGCTTGCGTCCGAAATTCACTCGGAAACGCCTGTCGATCTGACCGATCAAATTGTTTCCGCGACCCGGTGGGGGAGGCGCCGGAAACAATAATCCTGGCTACGCCGACGGCAGCAGCCGGGGGTTGCCGAAGATCACCTTCCACGGCCGGATCGTCCACCGCACGAACACCCCCGCCGCGTGGAACGGGTCGGCCCGCAGCAGCGCCTCGGCCGCCGCCGCCGACTCCGCCTCGTACACGATCAGCGCCCCCGGCGCGTCGTCGAACGGGCCGGACGCGAACAGCTGGTCCTTCTCCACCAGGCTCATCAGGTACGCCCGGTGCGCCGGCCGGTGGGCGTTCACCTTCTCGGCGTCGGCGATGTACTCGATGCTCGCGGCGTACTTCATGGCGGCTCCGGGAACCAGCGGACGGGGTCCACCTTGTAATACGCCGCGAACAGCTCGTAGACCGCCGGGAACTCCGACCGGAAGCCGTGCGGCTGGCAGTAGAACGCCTCCGTGGCGTCGGCGAAGAACTCGTCCTCCGTCTCCGCCGCCTGGTCGGAAAAGAACGGCTCCTCGCCGCCCTTCTCGAAGCGGTCCACGGCCCGCCGGTGGTCGCGGAAGGCCACCGTCATGACGTACTTCCAGCGCGTCTCGGTCTCGCGGTCGGGGAGGGCCGGGGTGCCGTTCAGCTCGCCGTCGAGGAGGTCGAGCTGGTGGGCGAACTCGTGTAGCACGAGGTTGTAGCCGCACGTCGGGTCGCGGGCCTCGGCCAGCACGTTGTCCCACGACAGGATGACCGGCCCGCGGTGCCCCGTCTCGCCGTCGCGTTCGCCCTCGGCGAGCAGTTCGTCGTCCCAGTCGTCCTCGCGGACGGGGTTGCGGAACGCCGTCGGGAACACGACGACCGAGTCGACGCGGCGGAAGTAGTCGTGCGTGTCGCCGAGCAGCAGCAGCGCCGCCTGCGCGGCGATGGTGACCTTCATCTCCTCGGTGACGAACAGGCCGGGCCCGCCCTCCCACTGCTTCTCGGCGACGAGAACCTGCGTAGCTTCACGCAACCGGGCCTGTTGGTCGGGCGTGAGCCGCGCGAAGTGGCCGACGTTCTCGGCCAGGAACCGCTCCCAGCGGACGGGGAACGGCTCGGCGAGGAGCTTCCTTCGACGGCGGTCGCGGAGCCAAGAGAAAAGCATCGTCGGGAATTGTAGCTACACCGTCCGCCCCAGGATCGGGGCGAGCTGGCGGAGCTGGCCGAGGAGCTTTTCCAGCGTCGGGAAGTCGATTGTCTGCGGGCCGTCGGACAGCGCCTTGTCCGGCTCCGGGTGCGCCTCCACCAGCAGGCCGTCGGCCCCGCTCGCCAGCGCCGCCAGGCTCATCGCCGGCACGTACGCGCGCTTGCCGGTACCGTGGCTCGGGTCCACGAACACGGGCAGGTGACTCAGCGCCTTCGCCGGCGGCACCACCGACAGGTCCAGCGTGTTGCGGCTGTGGTCGGCGAACGTCCGCACCCCGCGCTCGCACAGGATCACGTCGTAGTTCCCGCCGGCGAGGATGTACTCGGCCGCCATCAGCCACTCATCCAGCGTCGCGCTCATGCCGCGCTTCAGGAGCACCGGCTTGCGGCACTTGCCGACCCGCTTCAGCAGCGAGAAGTTCTGCATGTTGCGGGCGCCGATCTGGATCACGTCCGCCGCCTCTTCCACGGCCGACGCGTACTCCGTGTCCATCAATTCGGTGACGATGCCGACGCCGGTCTTCTCGCGCACCTTCGCCAGCAGCTTCAGCCCGTCCAGGCCCATCCCCTGGAAGGCGTAGGGGCTCGTCCTCGGCTTGAACGCCCCGGCGCGGAGGAGCTTCACGCCCTGGCTCACGAGGAACTCGGCGGTGCGCATCACGAGCGCCTCGCTCTCGCACGAGCACGGCCCGGCGACGACGGTGAACGTGGTCGGGCCGACTTCCACACCCGCTATCGTCATGCGGGTGTCGTCCTTCTTCATCTCCCGGCTGGCCAGCTTGAACGGCTTGGTGACGCGGATGGCCTGCTCGACGCCGTCGAGCCCCTCGAACAGGCCCGGGTCCACGGCCGCGGTGTTGCCGGTCATGCCGATCGCGGTCCGCGTGGCCCCCGGTAGGACGTGCGGGGTGAGCCCCTGCGAGGTGATGACGGCGACCACCCGGTCGATCTGCGGGGCGGTGGCGCGCGACTGCATGACGACGAGCATCGGACCGGTCTCCTGTCACCCAACTCCGGGCTGGTACTATACGAGGGTGATCCGACCCGCAGCGGGGGCCGCATGACCGAGCCGGACGACCTGACCCGCGCCCGGGAGGAACTCGGCGACCCGGACTCGCTCTACCAGGTGAACCCGGCCTGGTACCGCACCAAGCTTCTCGTCGGGCTTGCCCTGGTCGGCGTCGGCGTGGCCGCGGTCGGGCTGGCCGTGGTGTTCGGGTTCAAGCTGTTGCAGCACCTGTTCCACTTCATCATTTGGCCGCTGCTGGCCGGCGGCGGCCTCATCCTGAACCTGTACCGGCAGCGCGGGCTGCACGTTCTCATCTACCCGACCGGCCTGCTGCGGCTGCGACACGGCGAAGTCGAGTCGTTCCCGTGGGACGAGGTCGCCGAGGTCCGGCTGAAGACGAAGCGGGTGGACTCGCCGGTGCTGGTCCGCGGACCGGACGGCGAGCCGCAGGCGTGCTGGCTCCCGGCCGAGGTACCCGACGTGCAGGTTTGGACGGCCGGTCTGACCGTCGTGCGGGACGACGGGACAAAGGCCGAGTTCAGCCCCGTGCTCACCGGCTACGCCGAGCTCGCCGAGGAGGTGCAGCGCCGCACCTTCCCGCCGCTGTGGCGCGACGCCTTCCGCCGCTACCGCGACGGCCGCACGCTCACGTTCGGCAAACTCGACGTGAACCTGCTGGGCATCCACCACAAGGGCCAACTCCTGCCGTGGCACGAGGTCGGCAAGCTGACCGTCGCCCAGGGGCAGGTCGGCATCTCGCAGAAGAGGAAGTGGCTGCCGTGGGCCACGGTGAAGCCGGCCGCGGAAGTTCCGAACCTCCATGTGCTGTTTGCGCTGGCGGCCTACGCCATGGACGCGGAGCCGGCCCCTGAGCCGGAGCCGGACGAGGAATCCTGAAAGATTCCGAGCGGGGGCGCGAACCATCCGTCGGGTGGCACGTCCATCTACCATCACCACCGCGGCGACGACCGACGCGAAAAAATGGTGAACCAACGACCGGGCTCGAACGTCACAAGAATACCATGACCCGCCACGACGGTTATCCCCTGACGCTCGACACGGTTGCCGCCGGCAGCCGGGCGCCCGGGTTGTGGCTGGCGGGTGAGAGCGGATAACCCCTACGTCGGAACGCGACCAGCGTGCCGGCCGGGGGCCTTCCCCCGGCCGGTGGGCGTTTGTGGATCGTACACGGGATCAAGGTGCTAGCGGCAGCATCGGGGACTCTTAATCCCACGGGTGGAGGTTCGAGCCCTCCTGGTCCCACTGGTTGATCTGCACCCGTGGTGTAGCGGGAACACACCGCCCTCCCACGACGGTGACGCGGGTTCGAGCCCCGCCGGGTGCTCTCGGAACCGACGAATGACGAACGATCGCGCCTGTGGTGTTAATGGGAGCACGTCGGCGTGCCAAGTCGGCGGTGCGGGTTCGACCCCCGCCAGGCGCTCTCGGAATGATGCAGGCAATGCCTCCGTGTTGTAGTGGGAGCCAGCCGCCCTCGTAACGCGGAAGCGTGGGTTCGATTCCCACCGGAGGCTCTGTGAGAAACGCCCCCGTGTTGTAACGGGAGCCTGCCGTCTTGGTATGGCGGAAGCGTGGGTTCGATTCCCACCGGGGGCTCTTGCAAATGACGAATGACGAATGACGAAACTCGACACGGTACGCGAACTGGTATAGCGACCGGCCTTAAGCTCCGGGGCTTGTGGGTTCGACTCCCACCCGTGTCACAGTGGGACTGCCTTCGGACGTGCGGTGGTCCGCCGGGCCGCCTGTAAAGCGGCCGCCCATTGGGGCAATGTGGGTTCGATTCCCACCCGGGGCACTGTCGGAGTTACGGCTCGTTCTTCTAGTGGTCAGGATCCCAGGTTGTCAACCTGGAGGCCGGGGTTCAACTCCCCGACGAGTCGCTGTCGGTGTTGGCTCGTTCGTCCAGCGGACAGGACGCCTGGTTCTCAACCAGGAAACGGGGGTTCGATTCCCCCACGGGTCGCTGGGAAAATGCAGAAAGCAGAACGCGGAGTGCAGACTGCCGAACACCGAGGTCGTGTATGCTGCGTTCTTCGCTTTGTACTCTGCATTCCCGACTGGTGATGTAGACCAACTGGTAGGAGTCGCCACGCTCAGAACGTGGACAGTGTGGGTTCGAATCCCACCTTCACCACTGGATGTGTATTGCGGACGGGCGGGCGCCCGGCCGGGTCTCATAAGCCTGGAGGCTGGGTTCGACTCCTAGGTCCGCAACTGACCGACCCTGTGCTGGAACAGGTATACAGGACCGGTTGAGAGCCGGTGCCGAGAGGCGTGTGGGTTCGACTCCCACCGGGGTCACTGCGGCAGGGGCCGCACTACGGGGCCGCCCGCGGGCGGGGGCTGTGTCTTGCAAACACGGACGCGTGGGTTCAACTCCCCGCGGCTCCACTGGTTCGAGAACGGAAGGGTGCGCGGAACTGGTAACGCGCCGGCCTGCTAAGTCGGGGCCCGTAAGGGCGTGAGGGTTCGACTCCCTCTCCTTCCGCTGACGGTGCACACCCTGGTGGTCCAACGGATCACGACACCACCCTCCGAAGGTGGGGATCCAGGTTCGACTCCTGGCCGGGGTACTTCGGGGTTGATGATTTGCGATCGAGGATTGATGAATGCAACTGGGTGGCCGGTACTCATCAATCCTCGATCGCAAATCATCAACCCCGTCTGGTCCCGTGGTCCAGCGGCGACGACGCCTCCCTGACACGGAGGAGAGCGGTGGTTCGAGTCCACCCGGGATCACTGCCCCACCCGGGGCACATGCGGCGTGTGGTGTAACGGCTTGCACGCGGCGCTGTGAACGCCGAGGAGCGGGGTTCGACTCCCCTCACTGCCGCCTGACACAGAGGGATGCTCCTGGGAGAGCACGCGGCCTCCAAAGCCGCCTCACAGGGTTCGAATCCTTGTCCCTCTGCTAAACGCTTGTGCAGTATCTCGCAACGACTCGCCAGGGGAAGCAGAAAACGCTTCCCCTGCTGCGTTTTTCGGCCACTCCTTCTCCACGCTGCGAGTCCCTGCAGTTGCCTGCTGCGCCGGATTCTGCGCCGCCTGTGCGCCGGATTCTGCGCCGCGCGTCGCCCGGTCGAAGTGATCCTCCGTTGTCTGGGCGTAGTGTTTCAGGCTCACCTTGGCGTCGTGTCCCATCCACTGCGCGACGACGTGGACCGGGAATTCTTCCAGCAGTTCCGTCTCGCGGCTCGACCGGAGGTTGTGGAACAGTCGCGGCCACGGCTCCAACCCGGCCCTGCTCACCAGCTTCTCGAACGTCGTCCGGAGGTTGCAGTTCTTCCACCCGGTCGGCCCGCTGGCCCTCGCCAGGAGGTTCCCGCCGACGACGTGCGTCTGACCAAGGCCGGCCAGCTCGAACGCCTCCTCTAGGTGCGGCCGAAGGTCTGCGAACAGCGGGACAATGCGGCTCCCCTTGCCGTCGTAGCGGTCCGTTTTCGGCGAGGGGACGGTGATGCGGCCGCGGTCCCAATCGACATGGCGCCACTCCAGGGACAGCACCTCCGATGGACAGCGAAGCCCCCCGAAACGCGCCAGCGCGATGATCGTGCGCCAGGTCGGGGTCGCCGTGTCGAGCAACTTCCCGACGGCGTCGCGGCCGACGAACCGCTGGCGGGCGCTCACGTTGGCGGTCGGGATCTTCACCTCGCAAAACGGGTTCTCGTCGATCAGCTTGTGCCGGCGGGCGACGTGGAGGAACGTCCGGGCGAAGCCCAGGCGTTTCGCCACGGTGGCCGCGGCGAGCTCCTGCGTCATCAGCCACGCCTTGAACTGGTCGCAGTCGCCCACGGTGATGCTGTGCAGCGCCTTGTCGTCACCGAAGAACTCCGTCAGATTCCGGCAGGGCTGCTGCCACACTTCGAGGGTGGCGCGCTTCACGTCGGGGCGGGAGAGGATGTACGTCTTCAGGAACTCGCCCAGGAGTGCCCGACTCGGCGCGTCAACCAGGCCGACAGCCGCTAGCCGGTCGCGGAGCGTCGCGCCGATCCCGCCGAGCCACGCCGCCGTGTCGCGCGGCATGGGCTGCCCGCTGATCTTCGTGCCCAACAGCATCTCGACGTGACGGCAGATGCTTTCCGCGCCCTTCCGGTCGATCTTCCCCAGCCGGATGGTCTTGCGGCTGCCGTCCGGCGCGACGAACAGGATACGGCGCCGTCCGTTCGGGTCGTCGGCGATGGATGCCACGTCTGTACTCCGTGAGAATGGTTCTGGCGTCTCTGAAGCTTCGTCTACGACACCCGTGACTTCAACGTGCGTTGACGGCACCGGCCCGCGCACAATTCGCACAATTCGCAGAAATCCTCTCGCGGATCGGTCGGCCGGATTACTGCGGTTTGTGCGCATTCTGCGCGGCGGTCGCTGCCCGGAACGCGGCCGGGTTCACCTCATAGACCGGGGACGCCGGCCGCCCCCGGCTGGCCGGCGCGGCCGGGGACAGTTGCTGCGGTCGAATGAGGTAGTGGCGCTCGAGCAGGTCGAGCGCGGGCTGCAACTCGTCCACCGTCGGGAACGTACCTCGGCAGCCGTTGAACGCCTCGCGCTTGCTGAAACCGGCGGTCGGAATGTCGCGCGACCCCAGCCACTTGAGCACCTTCTTCGCCCCGGCCACTGCGGGGGAGTCGCCCATCTGGGCGAACGCGGCGCGGGCGTGCGGGACGGCGTAGTCCTTGCACAGCGCGACCACCCGGCGAACAACGTCCGCACCGATGGGGGCCGTCAGGGTGTCGGTGGCGGGCAACCCGTCGGCGACGTGGAACAGGCCGCACAGACGGACGCACAACCCGCCCAGCTTGTTCCCCCAGCCCTCCCCGCCGGCGAGCAGCCCCCCGGGCCGCAACTCGTCCTCCTTCCACCGCTCGAACTCCAGCAGCACCTCAACGGCCGCCGGGGTGAAGTGCAGCACGTGCGGCGTGTCGTTGGCCGCGTCGGCGTAGTCGAGACGCCAGGCGGCCGTGAGCGCGGCCTCGTACCGCATCTTCACGGTCCTCGGCACGGGCGTGCCCTGCGGCTTCCGGTAGCCCACGATCGACTTCGGCAGCGAGTACAGCCAGCGCGCGAGGAACCCACGCCCCCGCAACTCCGCCGTCTCGCCCAGCGATTCCAACACGCACGGCTGCGGGGTGAAGACGCAGGTAAGGGCCGGGCGGTCGATCGCATCCCGGCCGCGGCCGACCCGGCCACTCCGCAGGTCGTCGCCGGCGTGCCCCTTCAAGAACACGTCCATGTTCGGCGAGTCGGAGTAGCGGCTGATGTTCTCGATGGTGCGGGCCTCGGGGCTGGCGGCGAGGAGCCGCCCGCGCTGCGTCACCAGTTCCTTCGCTAGCATCTCGGGCGTGTCGTCGTCCACACGCAACAATGGCATGACGAGCACCGTCACCGCCGCGAGTTCCTCCCGCGCCGTGCGGAGCTCGGACTTCAGCCGGTCGCGCTCACTGGCGTCCTCTGCCTTGACGAGCTTGCCTTCGAGGTGATCCACCCGCTTCTGCGCGACGCTGAGCTGACCTTCCGCCTCGCGCACGCCGGGCTCGGCGGCCTCGCGCTGCAGCCGTTCGAGGGTGCAGACGGGGGCGAACACCGCCGCGAACGTCTGGCTCTTGCGTTCACCGGGCGGGAGCGCGCACATCACGAACAGGTTGGTCGGCTCGTCGTTCCACCCGTCCCACGGCGTCACCACGACCTTGCGGGCGATACCGCCGGCGACGGCGCCGAGGGTGAGCAGCGCGGGCAGATCGACGGGAACCTGCTTCTCCTCGGCGACCGCCTCTGCGAACGACCGCCCCCACTCCGGCAGCACCTCGATCGGGAACGGCGGCGGGTCGAACGCGGGGGTGAGCGGCACCGGGTCGGACCACCCCGCGGACGTAGCCCCTGCGGTCGGGCCAGCGACTCGCCACGGCGGAACGGCCAGGGCCAGCGCTTCCAACTCCCCGCGCATCGCCTCCGGCTCGGCGGCGTCGCCGTGCGCCTCCTCGATCCACTCCACGATGTCGCCCTTGTCCGGCAGGCTGGGCAGCTCGACGACCCTTACCACCGCCGGCGGGGCGAGCCCTGCCAGGGTATTGGCGACGGCCTCGGCGTAGTTTCGGCCCGGGGCGTCGTTGTCGGGGAGGAGCCACACGTCCTTTCCAGCCAGCGGCATCCAGTCGGCCTTACCCGACGCCAGCGAGCCGCCGGCGCAGGTCGTGGCGGTGAGGCCGAGCGACCGCGCGGCTTCCGCGGCCTTCTCGCCCTCGACCACCACCACCCGGGTCGCGGCGGCCAACTCCGGCAGCCGATACAACGGCCGCGGCTCGGGCATGGCGCTGACTCGCCACCCGTCCGCGTGCAGGGCTCCCGGCCGAATCTCCTTCCCCCCGTCGGTGCGGTCCCACCGCGCCACGAATCCGACCAGCTTGCCGCTGACGTCGTGGTAATTCCACAAGGCGGTGTGCGGGCCGAGCTGCGATTCCAACGCCCCCAACGCCTCCTCCGCGGTGGCGTAGGCGCGGCCCGCCGGCTTGGCAGGGCGGCTGGGCCGCGGCTTGACGCTCCGGTTCACCCGCCGAACCGTCGGTTCGGGCATCAGGTCGCGGAGCGACAGGCCGACGGCGGCCGTGACCGCCTCGGCGGTGCAGCCGGCGTGGCAGCGGACCAACGCCCGCCCGTCGTCGCCCTCAGCTACGCTCAGGCTCGCACGGCGGTCCTTGTGGGCCGGGCACTTCGCCGCCCAGCCCTTGCCGGACGGCACCGCGCCGGGCAACTTCGCCAGCAGCGTTTCAGCGGGCGTCATGGTCGCCCCCCTTCGCGGCTTCGACCTGACGGTTCAGCCAGGCGTGCAACTCAGCGGTGGGGTAAAGCACGGCGCAGCGCTTGCCGGTGCCAACGCGGACGCAGGGCACGAGGCCGGCGCGGGTCCACTCCCAAAGGGTCCGGGTCGAGATGCCCAACGCCTTCGCCGCGTCGCGGGGGCGCAGGGCAAGGGGCGGGTGGGTGGTGTCGGATTCCATCGATCGCGGCTCCAGCTGTCTGCGATCCGCGTTGTGCGGTTCGCATAGGCGTCGCCGTGGCGTTCGGTAGCGAGATGCCGAACAGGCGTGACGAGATGGCGAATTGAAAGGAAACGCAGGCAGTTGCGAGGTATGGCAGATTTTGCAGCCGTTCGGCATGCGGTGCCGAACGATCGAACACCGAACGACGGCTAATCGGTGTCGTCGTCCTCTGTGCGGGTAGACCGCGGGCCGCGCTCGATCGGAGCACCGCCGTACAGATGGTGCGGGGCGAACTCGTTGTTCAGGAGCTTCAGCGACGCAGTAAGTTCATGCACTTTCCGGCAGATGGCCCGGTACTTTGCGTGACCCTCAAACTGCTTCTCGAAGAAGGCGGAAGCGGTTGAACGCGACACCCCCGCGGCGTGCGCCAGTGCGTTGTTGTTGATGGGCTCCTGGTTCAAGGTGCCATCTTCCGCGTACCGGTGGTGCTTCGTCAGCGCTGCGATGAGCTTTAACCGCGCCTCCCCTCGTTCGGTGCTTTTCTTGGCACGAGTCACAGATCGGGAGACGCGGGGGACGACCGAGGCAGGTTCCTCTCGTTGGCCTGAGCCTTCCGCCGCTGGCTTCTCCACGACGGGGTCGGGCGACTCCACAACACGCCACCAGTCCCAGAGCGCTGGCGTTGCCGCCACCTTGAAGCAATCGAAGGGTGCCGGCTTGCCCTTCGGGATGGCCTTCGTCGCCCGCCTGACGCCTTGCCGGTGGGGTGCATGGCCGCCCCCACTCGACCAGAGGGGAAGGACCATCGGGGCTGCGGTTTCGACAAGCCCGGCGCGTAGCCGGCCGGCCAGGACGGCCTGGTGAATCGCCCAGTGCGCCGCGACTGAAGTGTGGCCGGCGTCTTGTAGCCGCTTCACCAGCTGCGCCGCGACCAGTTCGATCGCTCCGTCGTATTGAGATGGGACGTCAGCCAGGATGCCGGGAATCGCCCGTGCTGCGCGGTCGATGTGTCTGGCCGGCGGTTCGGGAACCTTCGGCGTCGTGTCGATCCCCGGCGGCAGGGATACGGCCGGCCGGCCCACGGACGTGCCGGGGGCGTCCAGCGGAGACGTGTCCGCCATCGAGTGCCTTTCGTGTCGGGTCGGCCGGGACCGGGCGGGTGAAAGGCATTACCCCCGCGCCGGCCCCGGCCGCTTGGCACCCCGGTTTGCAACCCGATGTGCCGTCCCTTCACTCCAGACTATCCACCCCCCATGCCCAACCGCGAGGCCAGTTGGCGGGCGCTTTCAGCGTCCAGCCCGAGGCGCCCGAGGACCCGCTCAGTCTGGTGGGCTTCCTGCGAGCTGCGGTACGTCAGGACGTGGCACACGCGACAGCCGAAGTACTTCGCGCCGGGGGGAAGGTACAACTTGCCGGCGCGGCGGTTGCACGCCACCCCGCGAACGACCAGCGGGCAGGTGAACCACCAGCGCGAGCCGCCGAACTGCGTGGGCGTCGCTTGCAGCGCCACCCGGACCCGCACGTCCTCGGCATCGCCCCATCGGTACGACAGCGTGACCGCGGGCGCGTCCTCGTTCCGGGTCACGAAGTAGTTGATCGACGAACTCCCGCCGTTCCGCCACGTCCAGGTCAACGAGCCAGCCGTGCCGGCGAACAGCCGCTTGCGGATGTCGCGCATCGCCAGCGTCAGCGACTCCTCGACGGTGTGCTTCCGCGTCGCGATGCGGTAGGTGTAGCCGCTCCCTGGTCCGCCCATCGTCGCCTCAGATTCTGCCAAAATCATTTGGGCGTGCGCCGTCGCTCCCGGCGGCCGTTCGCCGCTGCCCCAGGATATCGCCTACCCCGAGACGGCAGGTGCGGATCGGATTCCCGTCATTGCAATTCGCACCACCGTGGATCAGACTACCTACTCTGAACTCGTTCCCTGCCACACTTTCCGGCTGCGACCGCGGGTGATTCCGTGAGCACGTTGACCGAAGCCGACACCCGGGCGAAGCACATCGACCCCGCCATCCACGCTCGCGGCTGGACCGAAGAGCACATCCGCCGCGAGGAAACGGCCGGCGCCGTGGAGATCGTTGCCGGAAAGGCCCGTCGGCGCGCCCGCGGCCGCATGGATTACGTCCTCCGCGTGCGCGTGACCCCCACGGCGCAGCCGGTGGCCGTCGCGCTGCTCGAAGCCAAGAAGGAAGCGCTCCCGCCCGGCCACGGCCTCGACCAGGCCCGCGGCTACGCCCGCACGTCGCAGCACAACGTGCCCTTCGTCTTCGCCAGCAACGGCCACCTGTTCGTGGAGTTCGACCGCACCACCGGCCTCACCTCCGAGCCACGGCCGCTCGCCGAGTTCCCTAGCCCCGACGACCTCCGCGCCCGTTACGAGAAGGCGGTCGGGTTCGCCCTCTCCGCCCCGGCCGCCAAGCCCTTGCTCCAGCCCTACGCCGGCGGCGAGGGGCAGCGCCGCTACTTCCAGGACGCCGCCATCCGCGCCGTCTTCGAGAAGATCGCCAGCCGCGGCGAAACCGGCCAGCCGGCCCGCGCGCTACTCGCGCTCGCCACGGGCACCGGGAAGACGTTCATCGCCGTGAACCTCCTGAAGCGCATCAGTGACGCCGGGCAGCTCGGGCGGGCGCTGTTCCTTTGTGACCGCGACGAGTTGCGGAAGCAAGGGCTCAAGGACATGCAGGGCGGCTTCGGGGGTGACGCCGCCGAGGTGTTCGAGGACGCCGACGGGAACAACAACGCCAAGAACGCCCGCGTCCACGTCGCCACCTACCAGACGCTCGGCATCGACACGCCCGGCGCCGACGCCTCGTTCCTCACCCGCCACTACCCCGAGAACTACTTCACTCACGTCGTCATCGACGAGTGTCACCGCTCGGCGTGGGGGAAGTGGTCGGCCGTGCTCACCCGCAACCCGGCCGCGGTCCAGATCGGGCTTACGGCCACGCCGCGCGAGCTCGACTGCGGCGAGGACACGCCCGAGGCGAGGGCGGACGCAAAAATCACCGCCGACAACCTCGCCTACTTCGGCAAGCCGGTGTACGAGTACGGCCTCGCGCAGGCGATGGAGGACGGCTACCTCGCCATGTGCGAGATCGAGCTCGCGCAGGTCAACCTCGACGCCACCGGGCTGACGGTCGCCGAAATCGTCGCCCGCAACCCGCGCGACGCCAACACCGGGCAGCCCGTTTCCGCCACGCAAATCGCCCAGCTCTACGAGAAGACCGACTACGAAAACAGGCTGCTGCTCCCCGACCGCGTGAACGCGATGTGCTGGGACTTGTTCCACCAGCTCCTCAAGGCCGACCCCGAGCGCGGGCCGCTCCAGAAGACCATCGTCTTCTGCGCCCGCGACCGCCATGCCGACGCCGTGGCCGCCGCCCTCAACAACATCTACGCCCACTGGTGCGCCAGCAACGGCCAGAAGCGCCGCGAGCCCTACGCCTTCAAGTGCACCGCGGCGAGCGGCGGCAGCGACGACCTCCCGGACTTCAAGAGTTCCAACACCTCGTTCTTCGTCGCCACCACCGTGGACCTCCTCACCACCGGCGTGAACGTGCCGGCGATCCGCAACATCGCCTTCTTCCGCTACATGAAGAGCCCCATCACCTTCTACCAGATGATCGGCCGCGGCACCCGCATCGACGAGCCGAGCGGCAAGCTCATGTTCCGCGTCTTCGACTACACCGGCGCTACCCGGCTGTTCGGGCAAGGCTTCGTCACCAAGCCCGCCCCGGAACCGAAGACGCCGGGCGACGGCCCCTCGCCGCCCCCGCCGCCTCCGCCGCCCCCGCCCATCACCGTGGACGGGTTCGAGGTCCACATCAGCCCGCTGGGCCGGTACGTCGTCATGCCGGTGAACGGCCAGGCGGTGCCGGTCCCCGTCGCCGACTACAAGGCCGGCATGTCCGCGCGGCTGACGAAGGAGTGCCCCACGCTCGACGCCTTCCGCCAGCGCTGGATCGAGCCGGCGAAGCGGGAGGAGGTCATCACGGCCGTCGTGGAGGCGGGGTACTCGCCGAGCGTGCTGCGGATGCTCGAAGACATGACCGAGTTCGACCTGTACGACGTGCTGGCCGACCTGGGCTACGGGGCGGCGCCGCGGACGCGGGCCGACCGCTCGTTCGCCTTCCGGTACAAGCACCAGGGCTGGCTCGGGGCGCTGCCGGGCGGGGCGCGGGCGGTGATCGAGGCGATCGCCGACCAGTTCACCGACGGCGGCACCGACGGGCTGGAGAACACGCTCATCTGGCAGACGCCGGCCGTGCTCGCCGCCGGCGGCCTCAAGGCGCTGCTGGCCGCCGGCGAGCCGAAGAAGCTGCTGCGCGAGACCAAGGAGAGGATGTTCACCGCATGAGCGCGACGTCCCGGCGCCACAAGCTCGGCGAACTGCTGCGACGGCACAACGAAATCATCCACCCCGGGGACCGCACCGGCGAAGCCGTATTCGTCGGGCTGGAACATATCGAAGCGAACACCGGCCGTCGCATCGGGTCGGCGATGATCGACCTTGGCAAGATGACCGGCCGGAAGCCGACGTTCCGGGCGGGTCAGATCGTGTATGGCTACCTGCGCCCGTACCTCAACAAGGTGTGGGTCGCCGAGTTCGACGGCTGCTCGTCGGTGGATCAATTCGCCTTCGACGTGCGCGGCGAGCTTGCTTGTACGGGCTACATCGCCGCCTTCATGCGTAGCGAGCTGTTCCTCCAACGTGCGGCCCACGCCACCACGACCGGCCAGCTGCCGCGAATCAGCGTCGAGGAAATCGCGGCCGTCGAGATCGAGCTGCCTCCGCTCGCCGAGCAGGAGCGAATCGCGGCGGTGCTGACATCGGCGCTGTCGGCGGTGGACCGCGCCCGGCAGGCCACGGATGAGCGCCTGGCCGCCGCCGAAGCCCTCCCCGCGGCATACCTCCGCGAGGTGTTCGAAGGGCCGGACGCGGACGGCTGGGAGGTCGCATCCCTCAACGCGATTGCTGCGATCGGCGGCGGCATTCAGAAGACGCCCGCTCGGGCACCGAACGCACATCATCGGCCGTATCTGACCGTGCGGAACGTCCAGCGTGGGTATCTCGACCTGACCCAAACCGAGCGATTCGAGCTGACGCCCGCGGAGCTGGAACGGCTACGACTCCAGCGGGGTGACATTCTAATCGTCGAAGGAAATGGGAGCGTGGACCACATCGGCCGTAACGCCGTCTTCAACCTCGATGGCGAGGAGTGGATTCACCAGAACCACATCATCCGTGTGCGCCTCGACCGTTCTCGTGCCGAGTCGGAGTTCGTTGCCCTGTACCTCAACAGCGATGCCGGCAAGCGTCAGATGGTCGAGAAGGCTCGCAGCACCAGCGGGCTATTCACGCTGAGCGTGGACAAGGTCGGTTCGCTCGCCGTTCCCATTCCGCCCCTGGCCGAACAGTACCGCATCGCGGCGGAGCTCGGGGCGCGGCTGGGGGCGGCGGAGGCGGTGGCGGCGCGGTGCCGGGAGGAGGTGGCGGCGGTGTCGGCGCTGCCGGCGGCGCTGCTGCGGGAGGCGTTCGGGTCCACCCCGAACGACAGTCAGCCATGACGGATACGCCCCTGTCCCAATGCGCGTGGCGGCCGACCCTGTTCAAGAAGCTGGCGGAACCTCCGTTCGACACGTCGATGGGCACGGCGCGGGTGAAGACGGACGCCACCTACGGATACCTCAAGGCGATGGGGAACCGGGAGGGGCTGCACGCGCTGGCGACCGAACTCGTCGCCTCGTCGCTCGCCCACTGGTTCGGGCTGTCCGTCCCGGACTTCGCCGTCCTGCCCATGACCGAAACCGACTGCTACCCGCTCCCGCGCGGGGCGAAGGTTATACCCGGCCCGGCGTTCGTCAGCCGCGAGCAGCGCGGCCGGCCGATGGCCCGCAACGACGACGACCTCGACGGCCTGGTGAACAAGGCGGACGTGACGCGGCTGGTGGTGTTCGACACCTGGGTTCGCAACTGCGACCGCTACCCGCCGGCCGACGACTCGCGGAAGCCGAACTACCGCAACGTCCACATGGCGACCACAAGTCGGCCCGGGCAGTACCGCCTGCTCGCCATCGACCACACCCACTGCTTCGACCGCGGCCGCACGCTGACACCGCACATTGCCGACATCGACAAGGTGCGGGACGATGGGGTTTATGGGCTGTTCCCAGAGTTCCTTCGGTTCATAGACCCGGGCGCACTGGCGTGGTGCGAGAGTACGTTGCGGGGTTTGCAGGCGGACACTGTCCGCGCTATCGTGGACGAGGTGCCGGCCGAGTGGGAGGTCGGCGCCGCCGTGCGGGCCGCGCTCGTGGATTTCCTCACCCGCCGGGCCGCCTACCTCGTCGGAAAGCTAGAACAGGGTTGGGGTGCCGGATGGCGTCGGCCCCCGGCGGAGTAACGGCGATGCGCCGGACGCGAGCGTTCTACAGCGTGTTACAGTACGTCCCCGACGGCAGCCGGGCCGAGGCTGCGAACGTCGGCGTGGCCCTGTTCGTGCCCGAGACCGGCGCCGTTGACGTCAAGCCGTCGCCCAGTCTCGCCCGGGTTCGGCAGTTCTTCCGGCCGGATCGGAACGATCTTCAGACTATCGAGCACGCGGTGAAGGCGGCGGCCCTCCACCTGAAGGCGGCGAAGGGTGAGTTCCAGTCCGAGGAGGACTTCGCCCGGTACGCCGCGGCGGGGGCGACCGCGGTGCGCCTGACCGCCCCGCGGCTCGTCGTCGTGACCGACCCCGAGGCGGAGCTGGCGGAGCTGTACGCGGAGCTCGTTGGCGACCTGCCGGCGGCGCGGCAGCGGGCGGCGCGGGCGGTCCCGCTTCCAGTGCGGCTGGCGGAGATTTTCGGCCGCCTGGAGGCCGAGAAGAAGGTGTGGCGGCCGGGCCGCGTCGCCATCCCCGAGACGCGGCGGAAGCTCACCATCCCGCTCGCGTACCAGAACGGTCGCACCAACCTCGTCCTTCCGCAATCCCTCGCCGACGCGGGCAAGGCCGAGAAGCGGCTGCCGTTGCTCGGCTTCGACGGGCGACTCATCTACCAACACAAGATCGAGGGCGAGGACGCCAAGCTCGTGGTCGTGTCCGCCGACCCGGGGGCGGACAAGAAGACCGAGACGCACTTCGCGGACGTGCTGAACGAGTTCCAGGTGCAGTTCGTTCCGTACTCGCGGGCCGAGGAGTTCGCCGCCGAGGTCGAGAAGACCGCCCACTGACCCGGACATTATGGCGAAGCGCACGAAGGCCGCGGCCGGCGGCAAGAAGCACACCACCCAGCAGAGCGTGGACGCGGCCATCTGGTCGGTCTGCGACGTGATGCGCCGCGGGAACGTGGCGTCCGCGCTGCAGTACGTCCCCGAGCTGACGTGGATTCTCTTCCTCCGCATCCTCGACGAGACGGAGGACCGCGAAGCCCTCGAAGCCGACGCCACGGGGCAGCGGTTCACCCCGTCGCTGGCGGCCCCTTACCGCTGGCGGGACTGGGCCGCTCCCGCCCCGAAGGACGCGCCGCCGGACTGGACAAACAAGCGGAAGGAACTGGCTGCGAAGGCGAAGGCCCTGTTCGACTTCGTCAACGGCGAGTTGATCCCGCACCTCAAGGGGCTCAAGGACAAGCCCCGCGCGACGGCGCGGCAGAAGGTCATTTCCGAAATCCTGTCCGGCGTCGAGAAGGTCCGCATCGACACCGAGAAGAACCTGCTCGACGTGCTCGACAAGGTACACGCCATCTCGGCGGAGGGGATCGACCACACCCACGTCTTCCCGCTGTCGCAGGTGTACGAGGGGCTGCTGCTGAAGATGGGGGAGAAGGGGTCCGACGCGGGCCAGTTCTTCACGCCGCGGGAGGTGGTGAGGGCGATGGTGCGGGTGGTGGACCCGAAGCCGGGAGAGACGGTGTACGACCCCTGCTGCGGCACCGGCGGGTTCCTGGCGCAAGCCTACGAGTACATTCGGCCGCTGGCGAAATTGAGCGACCAGCTCGAACACCTGAAGCAAAAGGCGTTCTGGGGGCGAGAGAAAGAGAACCTGATCTACCCGATCGGACTGGCGAACCTGATCCTGCACGGCATCGACCGGCCGAACGTGTGGCACGGCAACGCGCTCACCGACGTGGCGATTTACGACGGCCTGTTCGTCGGCAACCCGCGCCAGTTTGACGTGATCCTGACGAATCCGCCGTTCGGAGGCAAGGAGGGTATCGGCATGCAGAATCTCTTCGACTACAGACGAGCCGCGACGCAGGTGCTGTTCCTGCAACACGTCGTCGGAGCCGCTTGCGGACGGCGGGGCGCTGCGGCATGGTGATCGACGAGGGCGTCTTGTTCCGCACGAACGAAGACGCCTTCGTGAAGACGAAGCGGAAGCTCACCGACGACTGCGACCCTGGCGTCGTCGCTGCCCGGCGGCGTGTTCCTCACCGCGCTGCCGGGGTGAAGACGAACCTCCTGTTCTTCACGAAGGGGCAGCCGACGGAGCCGCATCTGGTACTACGACCTCTCGACGTGAAGGTCGGGAAGAAGACGCCGCTCACGGTGAAGAACTTCGACGACTTCTTCGCTCGCCTGCCGACGCGCGACGACTCCGAGCGCTCGTGGACGATCGACCTGACGGCCCGGAAGGAGAAGGCCGCGGCAGACGCACAACCCTTCAAGGACACGGCCCGCGCGAAGGGCGACGAGGCCGAGGTGCTGAGGGCGCGGCTCGGCGAGTTGAAGAAGGCCAAGCCGCGGGATGAAGGGGCGGTCGGGGAAGCCGAGGTGCAGCTCGCGACGATCCTGAAGGAGTTCCGCGAGGCTACGGCGAAGGCCGAGGCCATCGAGAACGCCGTTTACGACCTGAAGGCGGTGAACCCGAACCGCAAGGCGGTCACGGACACGCGCACGCCAGCGGACCTCCTCGACCTGATCGAGAGCAAGGGCCGGGAAATCGCGGACGCGCTTGCCGCCTTGCGTAATCGGGTTCCGTAGAGCCCCACGGTCAGCTGTCGCACTGGTCAGCGGGGAGGATATCGCGGGCGTTCAGCCGGGCGACGGCAATGGCGACCTAAGCCCAACTATCGAAGTTCTTGCGGTATGGGATGCTGTTTGCGTCGAGCCAGCGCTGCACCTCGTAGTAGTCGCGGAACCGCTCCCTCAGAAGCATGTACAACTTCGCATCGTCACCGGCCGTCGGAGCCTCCCCGGGAGCGCGAAGCAGCGCCAGCACCCGGGGCTTGTGCTCGGCGGTGACGTGGATCAGGAACGCCACGTCGTTCCCGAAGCTGCTCTCCGACTGCGGACCGTGGTCGTACAGTTCGATGACAAGGGAGTCGCCCGGCCCCCGGTACACGAACGTGGCCGTCCCCGGCAGACCGCCCGTGAGCTTGACCGCGTCTGGCCCTGGACCCGGGGAGAACACAATAGCCCCTCACTCGACGAACAACTCCGCTCAAGAGCTGCCCCTGAGCGCTGGGGTAACGACCGCCGCCATCGGTACGAGTTGTCTAGGGTAGCGGTTCACAAGTTCAGCTGCCGGGGTCGTTGACGCAACCGCCCGTCGGACGGGACAACGACTCCGCCTCCGGCGCGATGGCACCGCCGCTGGGCCGCGGGCCAACCGGCCGAGGTGCGAGTCGCGCCAGGCTCACACACCGGCCGCACGGATCATCGCCAGGATGCCGGCCTTAATCGGCTCCGACAGGCGCGGCCAGGCGTCGATGAGCGCAGCGAGTTCGGGTGCGAAGCTAGCGGTTGCTAACCCCGCTGCGCCGGATTCTGCGCCTCGCTGCCCCGAACGTTGGGTTTTGTTCGGGTTTTCGCAGGGGGTTCGAATCCTTGTCCCTCTGCTCCGCCTCAGTCCCGCCGGTCGGGCGCGGTGTGCAGCATCCGGTGGCCCTTCACCAGGTATTGCACCCCGCTCCCGACCGTCGTCGCCACCATGAGCCAGAACAGCACCAGTTGCACCGGCTCCAGCAGCGCCAGCACGTCCGCCGAGAAGCCTTCCGCTCGCCACCACTGGATCAGGAACACGCCGACCAGCACGGCGCACTGAAACCCCATCTTCAGCTTGCCGAACCAGTCGGCGCCGAACTTCTGGCCGGTCGACTCGATCACCCCGCGCACGGCCGTCACGATCAGTTCCCGGCTCAGCACCAACACCGCGGCCCACGTCGGGATGCCGGCCTCCGGCACCGGGGCCAGGTACACGAACGTGCCGCACACCAGCACCTTGTCCGTCACCGTGTCGAGGTTGCGGCCGACGAGCGTCAGCGGGCCGTACCGCCGCGCCCACCACCCGTCGAGCCAGTCGGTGAACGCCGCGACGAGGAAGAGCAGCAGGGCCGCCAGCCACCACCGCTGCACGACGCACACGAACAGCACGACCGCGAGCGGGATGCGCGCGAACGAAAGGAGGTTGGGGACGTTGGCCAGCGGTTCGACGGGCATGGTGCCCAGTGTACGGAGCCGGCCGCGTCAGTACCGCAGGATGAAGTCGAGGGTGAACCGCGAGTTGAAGAAGTCGCGCGGGCCGGCAAGCGGAATCTCGTACGCGGCACCGATCTGGGCGCTCTCCGTGAACTTGTACCGCGCCCCGATCGCCCCGGACAGCAGGCCGTGCCCCTGCGCCGCGGCGCCGAGGTTGAAGGCGTCGCGGCCCTCGCTCCCGACCAGCGGGCGGGCGGTGCCGTTGGTCGTCACGAGGGTGTAGTTCAGTTCCAGCAGCGGGTAGAACCGGTGCCAGTTCATCACGTCCCAGTCGAGGTGGCCGCTGAGCGACAGGTAGTCGCTGCGGGCGTCGGTCGTGCTGAAGGCGTAGGCCACGTTCGCCATCGCGTTCATGCCGCCGAACGACGCGTCCTTGAAGAAGTTCTGCGCGTAGGTGGCGTAGGGCACGATCGACAGCGAGCCGGTGTTCTGGTACACGCTGCCGCTGCCGATCGGAATCTGGAACTGCAACCCGCCGGCGAGCAGGCTGCCGGTCTCCTCGTTGCGGATGAACGTAAACTTCGGCCCGAGCCAGATTTCCGAGAAGCCGACGCTGTCGGGCACCACGACGTCACTCGACGGGCTGAACCACGTGCCGCCGAACTTGTTGATGGTGAACGATAACCGGTTGGTGATCGCCAGCCGCGCCTGCAAGCCCAGGTAGCTGACGCTGCCGCCGCCGGTGTCCGGCTGGCCGCCCGGGATGCGCTGGTAGAAGTAAATCAGGCGGGCCTCGGTGACCGAGCGCGGGTCCTCGAACAGGAACGGGTTCGTCACCGGCGAGATGAACCCGTCGAACGCGTGGTCGCTGCAGAACCAGCCGTCGCGGTCGCCGATGATGTCGTGGATGCGGTCGCCGAACTTCCCCGACGTGCGGCGGCCGGGGTCGGCGGATTTTTCCTTTTCTGGGGGGCCGGCGCGGCGGGTGAGGAAGTCGTTCACCGGGTCGGCAGGCACGGCGTCAGGCCGGGCGGTGCGGACCGTCTCCGCGGCCCCGGCCGGAACGACCGCCCCGACCGGCTCGCCGCCCACCACCGACGGCGCACCGAGAGCTACCCGCGCCGATCGCGGCGGTTCCACGGGAGTGGGCGGAGCGGGTGCCGGGGAGGGTTCGGGTGTGCTGCGGACGGGGAAGCCGGCGACGGCGACGGGCGCGCCGAGGATCGACGGTTCGGCGCTGACGGCGCGACGGGCGGGCGTTGGGTCGGCGGGCGGAAGCGGCTGCGCGACCGCCGGGGCCGACGCCCCGACCATCGCCAGCACCGGACCGGCCACCCACGCCCAACGCGGCATTCGCCGGCCCTCCTGGCCACGCACCCGGATCGATTATCGACCCCTGCGGCCGGCCGCGTGAGGAAAAGCCGGCGGGCTCGTAAGGTAGGCCCTCTCGGGGATTTCGGCAGGCCCGGAGTGCGATCGGTGGGTTGCCCCGCCCCGCGAATTGCGGTTAACCAAGTGTGCGGCTAAAACACCCCGCACCGCAACCCGGGACCGCCATGACCCCCACCGACCCCGCCCTCGCGGCGATCCGCGACAAGGTTCTCGCCGGCGACCGCCTCACGTTCGACGACGGCCTCGCCCTCGAAGCCAGCGCCGACCTGTTCACCCTCGGCGAACTGGCCAACCACGTCCGCGAGCAGAAGAACGGCAACGTCACGTACTACAACGTGAACCAGCACCTCAACCCGACGAACGTCTGCGTCTACCGCTGCACCTTCTGTTCGTTCCGCTCCGACCTGAAGGGGCCGACCGCGTTCGTGATGAACGGCGAGCAGATCCTCGCCCGCGCCCGGGAGGCGACCGAGCAGGGCGCGACCGAACTCCACGTCGTCGGCGGGCTCCACCACCAACTCCCGTACGAGTGGTACCTCGGCATCATCAAGGTGATCCACCGCGAATTCCCCGCCCTCCACCTGAAGGCGTGGACGGCCGTCGAGTGGGACTGGTTCGAGCGGCTCACCAAGCGCCCCACCAAAGACCTGCTCGCCGAGATGAAGGCGGTCGGCCTGGGCAGCCTCCCCGGCGGCGGGGCCGAGATCTTCCACCCGGACGTGCGCACCGTCATCTGCGACTACA
Organism: Gemmataceae bacterium; assembly: GCA_046350095.1. GTDB lineage: Bacteria > Planctomycetota > Planctomycetia > Gemmatales > Gemmataceae > Urbifossiella. Next base: position 95,849 of record JAXMBA010000002.1, on the reverse strand, counting down.
AGGCCGACGCCGACCAGTGGCTCCGCGTCCACCGCGAGTGGCACGAGTTGGGCGGCAAGTCGAACGCCACGATGCTGTACGGGCACATCGAGAAGCCCGAGCACCGCATCGACCACCTGCTGCGGCTGCGCGGCCTCCAGGACGAGACGGGCGGGTTCCAGACGTTCATCCCGCTGGCCTTCCACCCGACGAATAACCCGCTGGGGAAGGACATCCCGAAGCCGAGCGGGTTAATGGACCTGAAGACGATGGCGATCTCGCGGCTGATGCTGGACAACTTCCCGCACGTGAAGGCGTACTGGCAGATGCTCGGCATCAAGACGGCGCAGGTGGCCCAGAGGTACGGCGCCGACGACATCGACGGCACGGTGGTGCACGAGACGATCTATCACGCCGCCGGCAGCGACTCGCCGCAGCAGTTGAGCGTGGCGGAGTTGCGGCGGATGATCCAGGAGGCGGGCCGCGTGCCGGTGGAGCGCGACACGCTGTACCACGAGGTGGTACGGACGCAGCCGGCCGAGCGCCGCTGGAGCACCGGCCGGCCGCTGGTGACGCTGAACTGACCCGGTCAGCCGCAGCCCAACAGCCCGCAGCCGGCCCGCGGCCCGCCCTTCCGCAGCGCCCGCACCAGCGCCACCACGCCGATCACCACCACGACCGCGAAGTAGACGAAGATCATCGGCAGGCTGATCGGCGGGGTCGGCTCGACGGGCTTCGGCCGCGCGTCGATCGCCGAGCGGATCGCGGCCCGGTGTTCCATGAACGCCACGCGGTTGCCGTACTGCCGCGACCAGGCACACTCGTCGAGGATGATGACCGCCTCGTCCAGCTTGTTGTCCGCGGCGTACAGCTCGGCCAGCAGCCAGTACAGCCGCGTGTCGCCGGGGAACAGCATCATCATCTGCTGCGCCACCGCCAGCGCGTCCGGCGGCAGCTTCGCCCTCTCCGCGGCCGCCAGCGTGCCCGGCTCGTAGACGCCGGCGTTGTTCACGAACCGCACCAGGTTCGCCTTGCCGTCCTTGTCCGGGAGTGGGAACAGCGGCGTCGGCAGCTCGGCCTCGGGCGCCGGCCGCGGCTTCAACTCGGACTCCGTGCGCTGGAGGCGGTAGTAGTGCGGGAGGTACGTGTCGTCGAACTTGCAGAGCCAGTCGCGCTGGGGACCGCTCCAGCCCTTCACGGCCGCGGGCATCTCGGCGTCGAACAACGCGGCGGCGTGGGCCTCCTCGGCCATGCGCCACTCGCCGCGGGCCGCGTACACGGCGGCGAGCGTGGTGAACACGAAGTAGTTCGGTTGCCGGCCGCCGCGGAAGGGGTAGAGGAGCTTCAGCGCGTGGTCGGCGTAGGCCACCTGCCCGCCGTTGCCGAGGCGGATCAGGTCGGCGGCCTGGGCCGCGGCGTCGTCCGCGGTCTTCGCCGAGGGGCGGTCCTGGACGCGCTTCAGCACCTTCGACCGGTCCGGGTTCGGCTGCCCGTTCGGCCCCGGCTGCGGGTTGGCGACGTTCCCGAGCTGCGCGAGGCGGAGGCGGAGTACGTCGAACGGCAGCGCCTCGGCGGTGCCGTCCGGGCGGACGGGGACGACCATCGGGTCGTCGGGGGAGTACAGCACGGCGCGGCCCGGCAGCACGCCCAGCAGCCCGACCCCAAGTACGAGCGCGAACCGACGCATACACGGCTCCCGGGGAACCGGGGCATTCTAGCCGCCGCCCGCGAGCCGGTCGCGGGCGGCGGCGACCTCGGCCGCGCGCATCGCCCGGAACCGCTCCAGCCACCCGGCCACGCGGGGCGACGGCTCCCAGCGTACGAACCGGCCCCACGTCCGCTCCGCCCGCGCGCGCTGCTCCGAGAAGTCCTCGCGGTACACGATGCGGCCCTGATCCACCAGCTTCACGAACAGCGGCTCGCCGTCGATCTCCTCGCCGGCGTCGGCCGCGATGAGCACGTCGCCGCGGGCGTACACCCGCACCGTGCCCGGGAGGCTCTCCTTCCCCGGCGAGTTGGAGAACTTGATGTTCGGCAGCCCCGCCGTCGCCCCGCGCTTGAACGCGGCGCTCACGCTGTCGCGGTGGACGAGCCGCCACCAGTAGCCGCCGGCGCCGGGGAACAGCATCGTCGGCTCGGTGCCGGTCCGCTGGCGGAACACGTCGTAGACGCGGCGGACCTGTTCGGGCGTCACCTCGTCCTCGAACACGATCGTCCGCGGCGGCACGCCCAGCGCGGCGATCCGCTCGAAGTACAGCACGCACTGCGCCGCGATGTCGCCGCTGTCCACCCGCACGCCGACGCGGTCGGTTTCCGGGTGGGCGCGGATCACGCGCAGGGCGTTTTCGAGTCCCACGGTCTCGGCGTCAACGAGGTCGCACAGCAGCGACGCGGTGCCCATGCGGCTCACGTAGCGGTCCATCATCTCGAACTCGGCGTCGGCCAGGGTGCGGTCGAAGCGCTGGGCGGCGCACATCATCTCGTGGCCGATCGTGCCGACGCTGCGGAACAGTTCGGGCCACAGGAACTCCGCCGTGTCGTTGCTCGTGAGCTGCCCGCCGCCGCCGACGTAGCGGGCCAGCAGCAGCACGAGGTTGTTCACCTCGGCCGGGGCGCTGCGGAGGCCGAACTCGGCGTCCCGCGGCGTGGCTGCCGCCATCAGCCGCGCCTTGGTCGCCTGGATGACGGGGGCGAAGTAGCGGCACATGGCCGGTTCGAGGTACGAGACAAGCCCGCCCGGCCCCTCGAACGACAGGCACGGCACCCCGGCCACGAACGTCTGCCCGCCGGGGAAGCCCCACACGTCGAGCGGAAGCGTCAGGTCGTCGCCGGGGGTCGCGGCGAGGACGGCGTCCCACACCTCGTGCGGGAACGCCTTCACCGCGGAGTGTTCGGCGTACCAGCGGCGGGCCAGCTCCACGTCGGCGCGGTGGAGCGGCCTGTGGAACCACTGCGCGAGCATGGCCTCGTGCCCGGCCATGACGAGGCGGTTGCCGGCGCCGGGTTCCGCGAGCGGCTTGCGGAACGTGAGGTGGTACGCGGCCGGTTGCAGGGCCACGTCGGGCACGGCGGCCCACATGGTGCGCTTGTACGTGTCGGTGCCGCCGACCCAGCCGCCGAGGAGGAACAGCTTGGCGAAGAACTCGTCGCGCATCGCCCGGCGTGCGGCAGCGAACGGGTCCGGCATGACGACGCCTCACGGGGTGGACGGTATCCTACCAGACAAGCGTTGGCGTCACCGACGGTCGCGCCGCATATCCCGCCCCACGATCCGGCCGTTGTCAAGCGGCGAACCGGCCGGGAACGACAGTTTGGTCGAGATTATTGTTTCGGCCGACCCCCCCACCGGGTCGCGGAAACAAGTGTATCAAACGATGTGACGATCGACTGCGTTGGGGCTTCGCGCCGCGAGTCTTCTTTCACTCGGCCGTAAGGGTCGACCGCGTTCGCACGCCAGCACCCCCCGGCTTTCCCGCCCAGCCGCCGTGGCGTACAACGGCTCCCACCCCGCCCCCTCCCCGGAGCCCTCCCATGCCCGGCGGTCGTGTCCGCGCCCTGCTCGTCGTCCTGCCCCTCGTCGCCGCGGCCGTCGCGGTGTGGCTCCGCCCCGAGCCCGCCGTCGCGCAGCCGGCTCCCGCCTTCCGTCTGGAACGCGGCGACCACGTCTGCATCATCGGCAACACGCTCGCCGAGCGGATGCAGCACGACGGGTGGCTCGAAACGTACCTCCACGCCCGCCACCCGGAACACGACCTGACGATCCGCAACCTCGGCTTCAGCGGTGACGAGGTGGGCGGCTACACGGCGCAGCCCGAGTTCAACAAGCGGCTCCGGTCGCAGGACTTCGGTACCGCCGACCAGTGGCTCGCCGGCGCGGCGCCGGTGCCGAACCCGAACGCGGTCGGCGACAAGGCCGCGGTGAAGCTCAACCGCTTCGAGAACGTCGGCACCAACGCCGACGTGATCTTCGCCTTCTTCGGCGCGAACGAGAGCTGGGCCGGCGAGGCCGGGCTGCCGCAGTTCAAGCAGCAGCTCGGCGAGTTCGTCGAGCACGTCCGCGCCCAGCGCTACAACGGCAAGACGGCCCCGCGGGTGGTGCTGTTCACGCCGACGGCGGTCGAGAACCACAAGAGCCCGAACCTGCCGCGCGGCGACGACCGCAACAAGCACCTGGCCCTGTACGCCGCCGCCGTGAAGGAGGTCGGTGCGAACGCCCGCGTGCCGGTCGTCGATCTCTACACGCCCACGCTCGCCCACTTCGCCGAGGGGAAGGAGCGGCTGACGATCAACGGCGTCCACTTCACCGACGACGGGAACCGCGTCCTCGCCCGCCTCAGCGACGAGCAACTCTTCCCGACCGCCGGCAAGTCCCCCCCGCCGCCCGACGACATGCTGAACCGCATCCGATCCGCGGTGGTGGAGAAGAACGCGCTCTTCTTCCAGCGCTACCGCGCCACCGACGGCTACAGCGTGTTCGGCGGCCGGGCGTGGCTGAAGTTCGTCAATGGGCAGACGAACTACGAGGTGGCCCAGCGCGAGCTCGAAGTCATCGACCAGATGGTCCGCAACCGCGACAAGGTGGTGTGGGCCGCGGCCCGCGGACAGGTCGTGAAGGCCGACGATTCCAACCTCCCCCCGCTCATTCCGGTCGTCACCAACAAGCCGGGCAAGGGGCCGGGCGGCTCGCACCTGTTCCTCACCGGCGAGGAGTCGATCAAGAGCATGACCGTGGCCCCGGGCCTGAAGGTCACGCTGTTTGCCGACGAGAAGGCGTTCCCGGAGCTGATTAACCCCGTGCAGATGGCCTTCTCCCCGGACGGCAAGCTGTACGTCGCCGTGTGGCCGACGTACCCGCACTGGACGCCGGGCCAGCCGATGAACGACAAGCTCCTCGTCTTCGAGGACACCGACGGCGACGGCAAGGCCGACAAGCAGACCGTCTTCGCCGACGGGCTTCACAACCCCACCGGGTTCGACTTCGTGAACGGCGGCGTGCTCCTCGCCGGCGCCCCGGACCTGCTGTTCCTGAAGGACACAGACGGCGACGGCAAGGCCGACGTGAGGCAGCGGGTGCTCCACGGCCTCGACACCGCCGACACGCACCACACGGCGAACAGCTTCGTCACCGATCCTGGCGGCGCGATCTACTTCCAGGAAGGGACGTTCCACCACTCGCAGGTGGAAGACCCCTACGGACCGCCGAAGCGCGTCGCCAACGGTGCCGTCTTCCGCTACGAGCCGCGGACGCAGCGGTTCGACGTCTACGTGTCGTTCGGCTTCGCCAACCCGCACGGGCACGTCTTCGACCGCTGGGGCCAGGACATCGTCATCGACGGCACCGGGGCGGTGCCGTTCCACGCGCCGCTGTTCAGCGGCCACCTGCCGTTCCCGATCAAGCACGGCAACCCGCCGCACGTGTACCAGCAGAAGACGCGGCCGTGCGCCGGCATCGAGATCCTGTCGAGCCGGCACTTCCCGCCGGAGTACGAGGGGAACCTACTGGTCACGAACGTGATCGGCTTCCAGGGCATCCTGCGGTACAAGCTGACCGACAGCGGCAGCAGCCTCGGCGCCGAGGAGCAGACGCCGCTGGTGAGCAGCACCGACCCGAACTTCCGCCCGAGCGACCTGCGCGTGGGCCCGGACGGGGCCGTGTACTTCACCGACTGGCACAACCCGATCATCGGCCACATGCAGCACAACCTCCGCGACCCGAGCCGGAACAAGACGCACGGCCGCGTCTACAAGGTGACCGCCGAGGGTCGCGAGCCGTCGAAGTCGCCCGCCGTCGCGGGTCGGCCGATTCCCGAGTTGCTGCCGCTGCTGACGCACCCCGAGGACCGCGTCCGCAGCCGGGTTCGCTGCGAGCTGGGCGCCCGCGACACCGACGCGGTCATGCTGGCGCTGAAGGACTGGGAGCGGATGATCACGACGGGAGCCGTGCAACTCCGGGGCGAGGAGTTGGAACACGCGCTGCTCGAAGCCGCGTGGCTGCGGCAGAACCACAACGTCGCCGATCCTTCGGCGCTGGGCCGCGTGCTGCGGTCGCCTGACTTCCGCGCCCGCGCCGCCGCCGTGCGCATCCTGACGTACCAGCGCGACCGCATCCCCGACGCCCTGGACCGGCTGAAGGCGGCCGCCGCGGACGAGCACCCGCGTGTGCGGTTGATGGCCGTGTGGGGCGCGAGCTACTTCCCCGTCGCGGAGGCGGCGGAGGTCGTGTTCATCGCCCAGGAGAAGCCGACCGACCAGTACCTGACATTCCTGATGGGCGAGACGATGAAGGCGCTGGACCCACTGGTGCGGGCCGCGGTCGCGGAGAAGCGGCCGATCGCGTTCACCACGCCGGCCGGTGCCCGCTACTTCCTCCGCGCCGTGGACACCGAGCAGTTGCTGCGGATGGAGAAGACCGCGGCCGTGAGCACGGAGCTGCTGTCGCGCCCCGGGGTCCGCGACGACGCCCGCCGTGCGGCCGCCGCCGACCTGGCGGCGCGCGCCGGCCGGCCCCTCGCGTCGGTCGTGATCGAGGCCATCCGCGACCACGACGCCCGCGAGACCGCCGCCGACGCGGTCACATTCGACCTGTTCCGCCTCCTCACGCCGACCGCGGCCGAGGCGCCGGAACTTCGTGCCGCGGCCGCGGGGCTCGCGGCCCGCGGCAAGCACGCCCTCACCCGGCAGCTGGCGCTCGCCACACAGATCACGATCGACGGCACCGTCGAACCGACGTGGGCGGCCGCGTCCGGCTCCGTGAAGTCGCTCCAAGATTTGGTCGCCGCGACGCCGCTGGTCCGCGACCCGGGGCAGCGTGCGGCGCTGTACCCGAAGGTCGAATCGCTCCTGGCCGGCCTCCCACCGGCCCTCAAGACGTCCGACGGCGGCAAGACCGTCCGCGGCCGCTTCGTCCGCGTCGAGCTGCCGGGCAAGCAGCGGACGCTGACGCTCGCCGAGGTCGAGGTGCTGTCCGACGGCAAGAACGTGGCGCTGCGGAAGGCCGCGAAGCAGGTGAACACCGGCTACGGCGGCGTCGCCGCGCGGGCGGTCGACGGCAACACCGCCGGCGAGTACGGCGCCGGCGCTTCGACGCACACCCAGGAGGGCACTGACAACGCGTGGTGGGAGGTGGACCTCGGCAAGGAGTACCCCATCGAGCTGGTCCGCGTCTTCAACCGCACCGACGGCAGCCTCGGCAGCCGGCTGCAAAACTTCACGCTGAAGGTGCTCGACGCCGACCGCGGCGTCGCCTTCGAGCAGCTGAAGAATCCCGCGCCGAAGGTGAGTATCGACATCGCCGTCGGTGCCGCGAACCCGGAGCGCGTCGTCCGCCGGTCGGCGATGCTGGCGCTGGCGAGCGTGCGTGGCAAGGAGGCGGACGCCTTCACCGCCATCTCGAAGTTCGTGGCGGACGCCGACGAGCGCCCCGCGGCCGTTTCGGCGCTGCTGCGCATCCCCGCGAAGGAGTGGCCGAAGGACCGCGCGAAGCCGCTGCTCGACGCGGTGATGGCCGGCATCCGCGTGCTCCCCGCGGACCAGAAGACGACCCCCGCCGCGCTCGACGCCATGCAGTTCGGCGAAGCGCTCGCCGGCCTGCTGCCGCCGGACGACGCCCGCCGCGCCCGCCGCGAGCTGGGCGAAATCGGCGTCCGCGTCGTGCGCGTCGGCACGCTGACGGACCAGATGCTCTACAGCACCGACCGGCTCGTGGTGCAGGCGGGCCGGCCGGTGGAGTTCGTGTTCGAGAACACGGACATCATGCCGCACAACTTCGTGATCACCCGGCCCGGGGCGCTGGCCGAGGTCGGCAATCTCGCGGAAGCCTTCGCCACGCAGCCCGGCGCGGCCGAGAAGCACTACGTACCGCCGGCGCCGCCCGGCAGCATCCTCCTCGCCAGCAACCTCCTCGCGCCGCAGCAGGCGCAGCAGCTCCGCTTCCAGGCGCCGGCCGCGCCGGGGGTGTACCCGTACGTCTGCACGTACCCCGGCCACTGGCGGCGGATGCACGGCGCGCTGTACGTCGTGGCCGACCTCGACGCCTACCTGGAGAACCCGGAAGCGTACCTGGCGAAGAACCCGACCGAGGCGAAGGACGACCTGCTCAAACACATCCGCCCGCGGACCGAGTGGAAGTTCGACGACCTGGCCGGCGCCGTCGGCGAGATGGAGAAGGCCGGCGGTCGCAGCTTCGCCAACGGCCGCCAGTTGTTCACGGTGGCGACGTGTGCCGCGTGCCACAAGCTCGGCGGCCAGGGGAACGAGTTCGGCCCCGACCTGGCGAAGCTCGACGCCAAGGTGTTCCCGAACGCCACCGAGCACTTGCGCCACGTCCTCGACCCGTCGCTGCGGGTCGAGGACAGGTACGCCACGTTCCGGTTCGTGAAGACGGACGACACGGTGGTTACGGGGATGGTTCTGAGCGAGAAGGACGGGGTCGTAAAGGTAATCGAGAACCCGCTGGCCGCGGCAACGCCGAAGGAGTTGAAGGTGGCGGACATCGCCAGCCGGACGAAGGCGGCCACGTCGATGATGCCGCGCGGCCTGCTCGACCGGCTGAGCCGCGACGAGGTGCTGGACCTGCTGGCGTACGTGCGCGCGGCCGGCGACGCCCGGCACCGGCTGTTCGGCGCGGGGCACGACCACCACCACTAATGGATCCGCCGCGAGCGGCGTTGCGACGCCGCTCGCGGCGGAACGGTCCGTCGATTGCACTCACACCTCCCCATGTCCCTCACCCGCGCCGCCGGCGTACTGCTCCACCCGACGAGTCTGCCGGGGCCGTTCGGCGTCGGCGACCTCGGCCCCGCCGCGCGCCGGTGGGTCGAGCTGTTGGCCCGCGCCGGGCAGACGTGGTGGCAGGTGCTGCCGGTCGGCCCGACCGGCTACGCCGACTCGCCGTACCAGTCGCCGTCCACGTTCGCCGGGAACCTCAACCTGCTCAGCCCCGAGGCTCTGGCCGCCGACGGGCTCGCGTCCGCCGCCGACGTTGCCGCGTGCGAGCTTCCGACCGACGGCCCGGTCGTGTTCGCCGACGTGATACCGCGTAAGCGACGACTGGTGCGCACCGCCTGGGAGCGGTTCGAGGCCGGCGACGGGCGGCCGGAGTTGCGAGGCGAGTTCGCCGCGTTCGCCGCGGCCGAGGCGGATTGGCTGGACGAGTACGCCGTGTTCGCGGCGATCAAGGACTCCCACCGCGGCGCCCCGTGGTGGGAGTGGCGGAGCAACGCGCACCGCACGGACGACGTCGCCGTCCACCGGTTCGGCCAGTTTCTGTTTTCGCGCCAGTGGTCGGCGCTACGCCGGCACGCGGCCGGGCTCGGCGTCCGGCTCGTCGGCGACCTGCCGATCTACGTCGCCCACGACTCCGCCGACGTGTGGGCGAACCCCGACCTGTTCCAACTCGACGCCACCCGCACGCCGACGCACGTGGCCGGGGTGCCGCCCGACTACTTCGCCACGACCGGCCAGCTGTGGGGCAACCCGCTGTACGCCTGGGAACGCCACCGGGCCGACGGCTTCGCGTGGTGGGCGAAGCGGGTCCGCGGCATTTTGAAGCAGGTGGACCTGATCCGCCTCGACCACTTCCGCGGCCTCGAAGCGTACTGGGCCGTGCCGTTCGGCGACCCGACCGCCGAGCACGGCACCTGGCGAACGGCCCCCGGCGCGGCGTTGCTCGCGGCTCTGAAGTCGCAACTCGGCACGCTGCCGATCATCGCGGAGGACCTCGGCTTCATTACGCCGGAGGTGCACGCGCTGCGGACGGGCTTCGGCCTGCCGGGGATGCGTATTTTGCAGTTCGCGTTCGGCGGCGCGGTGGAGCCGCGTTTCCGGCCGCACCGCTTCACGGCCGACGCCGTGGCCTACACCGGCACGCACGACAACGACACGACCGCCGGGTGGTACGAGAATCTGGACGCCGCCGAGCGCGCCGACTTCGCCCGTTATGCGCCGGGGGCAGAAGACCCGGTGCGGGCGCTGATCCGACTGGCGTGGGCGTCGGTGGCGGACCTGGCCGTGTGCCCGCTGCAGGACTTGCTCGGTCTCGGTAGCGCCGCGCGGATGAACACCCCCGGCACGACGAGCGGCAACTGGACGTGGCGCGCCCCCGCGGCGGCGCTGGCCGCGCCCGACTGGCTCGATTTCCTCGCTGAGGTGACCGCGACTTACGAAAGGAGTGCTGAGTCAATCGTCACTCCGGCACCGTGATGGTTCGCGCTTCGCCGGTCTCTGTGTCGAGCAGCGCCGCGGTGAACAGGTCGGCCCGGTGTAGTGCCCCTGGATTGATGCGGCGGACGCCGCTCTCGGTCCGGTCGAATGCGAAGTGGGTGTGCCCGGTCAGCAGGTAATCCGGCCGGTCGGCGAGGACATGGCGCAGGTCGCTGGTCAGATGCCCGTGACAAACACCGACGCGGCTCCCCTCGATCTCAACGACACCGCCCCACCCCAAGCACTCGACCCCGAGGTCGGTCGCGGCCTGGCGCAGCCAGGGTGTTGCGTCGGAGTCGTGGTTGCCGAACACGAACCAGCAGGGCAGGACCGCACACGCGGCTAGAACCGGCACGCCCGTCAAGTCGCCGCAGTGGATCAGCGCCTCCGCGCCGGCGGTGCGAAGGATTTCGACGGCGACGCGAGTGCGGTCGAACTCGTCGTGCGTGTCGGAAAGAATGCCGAGCCGCATCCTGCCATCCTACCCCGCCCGCAGCCAAAACGTCACGTCCACGACCAACAGGAACGCACCCTGCACGACCACCGCCGCGCCGAACCCCTTCAGGCGTGCCGGCCGGCGTGTCAGCAGTGCGACGCCTGTCAGCACGTACAGCACATCGAGGCCGGCGTTCACCTTCAGCAGCGTCGCCAGGTCGGCCGGCGGCGGTGCCACCAGAGCGTACCACGCGATGCCGCCGTCAATGACCGCCCACAGGCCGCTCATGACCAGGAACGCCCGCCCCCAGTCGCCCGGCGGCCGGACCATCGCCGCCGTGAGCGCTGCGAGCCACAGCAGCGCCCACGCAAACAGTACCGCCACCAGTTGACCGAGCAGCGAATCGAAAGCGACCATGCTCACCTCACCTGGTACAGGTGGTACGCCTCGTCCGCGTACACCGGCTCGCCGAGCGCCGGCAGCGGCTTGTCCCGCGGTGACACGACCAACGTGATCCCCGCCCGCCGCAGCGCGGCCGCGTCGGGAGCGGCCGCATACCACGCCTCGGCCCACGCCACCCGGCGGTGCCACTCTAGCACCTCGTCGTCGGCGTACGGCACCGACTTGAAGTCGATGTAGATCGGTACGCCGGTCGCCAGCCGGAACCGTTGCAAGTCCACGGGAATGAGGTTCGAGCCCGGCCGCGGTCGCGGCGGGGGCATGAAGCTCGTCGAGACGGAACCACGGCCGGTCCCCACGGCCGGGAACCGCGTCGGGATCAGCACCACGTCCCCAGGGCCCGCGTGCGTGCGGACGTGCTCCAGCAGCGGCTCCTCGGCCGTGTTCGTGGCGTAGCCGACCCGGGCCGCCATCACCCACACGCCGGCCGCGGCCATCGACGCCAACACCACCGCCGACACGCCGGCCGGCAGGTACGCCGCGGCGCGGGCGGCGAGGGCGAGTGTCGCCACCGGCACCAGCAGCGCGGACAACCGCCAGGGGAATAGCAGCATCAGTGAGGGGTTTGGCACCGCCGTCACCACCAGTGTCAGCAGCAGTGCCCCGGCGGCGGCGACGGTCAGCGGCAGGAATACCCGCGTGCGGCGTAGCTCGAACAACCCGATCGCGACCCACACGAGCTGTGCCGCGGCGACGGCGTCGAACCAGCGCGACACGACGGCGTGGTGCGGGATGCGCACCTCGGCCAGGATGCGCTGCGCCTCCGCGAACGCGGCGCGGTCGTCCGGCGCGAAGGTCACGCCGGCGTAGGTCAGCGTCGGCAGCGCGACCAGCAGTGACACCGCACCGACATTCAGAGCCGCCCGCGCACGTCGTTCCCGCAACAGCGTGACGAGATACCCCGCCACGAGCAGGCTGCCGGGTAGCAGGTACGTGGCGTGCATCAGCCCCGCGGCCCCGGCGAGCGCCCCAGCCAGCACCGAGCGCCCGCCGGCGAACGCGGCCACCGACAGCAGCAGGAACCCGCCGAACGCCGACGGCTGAATCCCCGGCCCGAGCAAATACTGCCCCGCGACGCCGGCTTGAAAGTTCCACGGGTAGTCGACGCCGGTCAGCCACACCGAGAGCACCCGGAGCACGGCCGCGTGCGCCGCCGTGAACAGCGCCGCCCACGCCAGTAGCCGCGGCGTCGTCGTCAGGTCCGCGACGTGGCCGGCGAGCCACGCGGCGGCGGCGAAGTAGCCCATCAGCAGCGCGAAGTACGCGGCGTGCAGCGGCCACAGACCGGCCACGCGGTACGCGGCGGCGACGCCGGCCGAGAACAGCGGCGTCGGGTCGGCGGTGGTCGAGAGCCAGTCGGCCGCCAGGCGCCCGTAGCCGGCGGCCGCCAGGCCGTGGAGGAGGTACTGGTTCTGGTTCGAGTAGAACAGCGGCGCCTGGGTGTGGGCGGCGGCGAACGCGGCGGCCAGGAGCGCGACGACGAGCGGGCGGGGGAGGGCGGGCACGATTTCTCCCGGGCGGCGGCGGCGACCCGGATGTAGTATGAGGGGCCACCGCACACTTCACCGGGAGTCCGCCCGTGACCAACGTCGAAGCCGCGCTCGCCCTGGTGGCCGACGGCATGACCCTCGGCCTCGGCTCCGGGAAGGCGTCCGAGAAGTTCATCGCCGCGCTCGGCGACCGCGTCCGCGCCGGCCTCCGCGTCCGCGGGGTCCCCACGTCGCGCGGGTCGGCCGAACTGGCCGCCCGCGTCGGCGTGCCGCTCGTCGAGCTGGCCGACGGTCTGCCCCTCGACATCACCTTCGACGGCGCCGACGAGGTGGACCCGCAGCTAAACCTGCTGAAGGGGTACGGCAACGCCCTCGTACGCGAGAAGGTCGTGGCCGCGGCGTCGGGCCGGCTGGTGATCCTGGTCGGCCCGGAGCGGGCGGCGGAGAAGCTGGTGCCGGCGCTCGGCTCGCGCGGCAAGCTGCCGGTGGAGGTGGTGGCGTTCGCGCTGCCGCTCGTGGCCGACCGGCTGGCGAAGCTCGGCTACCCGGCCGAGCCGCTGCGGACGTCCGGCGGCGACGTGTTTCTGAGCGACAACGGCAACCCGATCCTGCACGCGAGGGTCGGCCCGCTCGCCGACCCCGCGGCGCTCGACCGGGCGCTGCACGCGGTGCCCGGCGTCGTGGACACGGGCTTGTTCCTCGGCATGGCCGAGCGCGTGATCGTGCAGCACGAGGACGGCCGCGTCGAGACGCGGACGCGCTGACCGTCACCGCGCCGGCCTGCCGTCCTGCACGTCTTCGATGTACGTACGGATGCCGCCGCGGACGGCGCCGACCGCCCGCGCGTAGCAGCCGAACACGAGCAGCCAGCCGAGCATCTTCGCCGCCTCCTCCATGAACTTCCAGTCGGCGTCCAGCGGCTTGGGGCGGCCGACGTCGGAGCCGTGCTTCACGTATTGCTCCCAGCCCACCGTTGCCACCAGGTACGCCAGCCCGATGAGGAGTGCGAAGCGGCCGACGGCGCGCGCCGCGGCCGGCTTCCGAACCGCTCCGGCGGCGTTGCCGAGGGCCATCAGGAACCAGAACTCGGCGAGCGCGCCGCCGACCACGAACGCCGTCTGGGCGTACCTGCCGGCGTCGTAGAAGTGAACCTTCTCGCACACCGGGATCGACAGCGCCCCCACCAGCGCCGCGAGGGTGAACAGGCCGGAGAAGAAGAACAGCCCCTTCGCCCCGCTGCCGCCGGGGGCGCTGCCGGCGATCACCCGGCCGAACACCATCAGGAAGCCGCCCAGTAGCACCGGCAGGCCGTAGGCCAGCACGTCGATGTCTTCGCGCTGGGTGGTGTGGATCACGTCCACACCCTCGGTGTTCAGGTAACCGTCGATCTTCAGCCAGCCGGGGCCGTTGGGCAACTCGCCGACGGCGCGCTCGTACACCAGCTTGCCGAACGGCACCATGCCGATCAGGGCCAGGAAGAACAGCCCGACCGTGACCCAGCGGAGCCCGCGGTAGGCGGCGCGCCAGCCGGGCACGCTCTCGGCGTCGGCCGGGCGCGGCTTCTTGCCGCCCTTCTTCTCGGTGCGGTCCGGCGGGGTGTACGTCGGCTCGTCGGTTACCGCCGGGCGGTGCGGCCAGGGGCGCTCGCGGTCCTGCGCCGGCGGGCTCGACTCCACCTCCAGCAGCAGCGGCTGCGACGCCGTCCGGTCGGCGCCCCAGTCGGCGGCCTGGGCCGGGGCCACGGGAACGGGCTTCGGCTTCGGCACGGGCGGCGGCGTCGGCGGGTCTACCGGGGGCAGCGAGAACTCGGGCGACGACGGTGCCGGCTTGCGGGCCGGCGGCGGCGGGGCGGATGCCGACAGCGACTCGGTGGGGGCGCCGGCGGCGGCCGACTCCTCGGCCGTGGGGACGGGGACGGCGGCCTGGCAGAACGGGCACTTCACCCGCTTCCCGGCGGACTCGTCGCGGGCGCGGAACCGCTTCCCGCACGACGGGCAACCCAGGGTGATCGGCATGGGGCATCTCCGACCGGCGGGGAGGGCGGCACGACCGGCCGCGGGTTGGGACATGCTACGACAGCCGGCCCGGCGGCGGAAGGGCGAACCGCCGGGCCGGCCGACCCGCTCAGGACAGCAGCCAGCGGACGACCGCGGCGTCGTCCTGCTTCTCCGCGTGCCGCACCAGTTTGTCCTTCGCCCCGGCCGCGTCGTAGGCGCCCTCCGCGAGCCGGCCGATGCCCGTGTCCGTGTGGTTGTGCACGAACACGTCCGCCGGCGCCGCCAGCGCCAGCGCCGCGCCGAGGCCGCCGTACTTCACAGCCCCGGGCAGCAGCATCGGGTCCGAGGTGGCGGTGATGCTGTCGAAGCGGAAGCGGTTCAAGTCGGCGGCCGTGCGCGCCACCGCGTCGCCGGCCACGCTCCGGGCCAGCGCCACGGCCGGCCCCATCGCCCCCCACCCCACCAGCAGCACGCGCCGGGCCTTCAGCACGGTGCGGGCGAAGGCGACCGTGGTGAGGACGTCGCGCACCTGCTCGGCGAGCCGCGGCAGGTTGTAGCCGAACGTGTAGCCGGCGAACTTGGCGTCCACGGGCACCGGCTTCGCCGGTGTCGCCTCGCCGACGCCCAGCACGTCCGGTGCGAGCACCGCGGCGCCCGCGGCGAGGACCGGCAGCGCCGCCGCGGCCGGCCGGTTCGCCGCGACCAGGCTGCTCTTGCCGTCTGGGTGAACCCACACGACGACCGTCTCGCCGCGGAACCCTGGAGTGAGCATCCCCACCGACGGCACCGCGTCCGTGCCCCCGACACGGCCGATGACGGCGCGGTGGAGCACGGCCCCGTCGATCTTCGTTTCGTGCGGCCCGGAGCGGACCGCGGCCTGCCCGGGCACCCCGCCGAGCATCACCCGGAACGCCGTACCGACGACGCGCCGCCACTCGTCACGGCTCCCTGCGAGCTTCGCCAATTGAGCATCGGACGCGGCCGAGAGCGCGGCGCGGAGACGGGGGGCGTCGAGTTCGTCGGCCGGGCGCGGGTGGGCGGCGTCGTACACGCGGAGTTCGGCGGGCGGCACCGGCGTGTACGGCGGCTCGGCGTGGGCGGCCTGCGCCTCGGGCACGCCCTGGAGGTGGCGGCGGAACCAGGCGTACATCATCTGCCGGGCGTGGAGGTTATACTGGTGCCCGTATTCGAGCCACGCCCGCGCGGCGAAGTTGTCCGGCGAGCCGAGCAGCGTGTAGAGCGCCTTCAACTCCGGGGCGCCCTTCGTGTCGATGTCCTTCGTCCAGTCGTTCGCCGCGCTCAGCGCCATCGGCTTCGGCGCGAACACGGCCGCCATCTCGACGTTCCCGGTGCCGACACGCAGGTACGAGCAGTTCTCGCACTGGCAGCCGCCCTGCATCGCGGTACTCACCATCACCGCCGGGAACGCCGCCGCGAGGCGGTCGTCGATCGCGGCGAGGATGAACGTCTGCGTGCCGCCGCCGCTCGCGCCGGTCATGCCGACCTTCGTCGCGTCCACGTCCGGGAGGGCGCACACGAAGTCGAGGGCGCGGACGCTGTTCCACGTCTGCAAGCCCATCGCCGACTGGAGCCGCAACTCGGCGGCCGCGTCGGTGAAGCCGCCGCCGTGGGGGATCGCGGTGCTGTCGGCAACGCCGACCATGTCGTACTGGAAGACGACGAACCCGAGCCGGGCGAGGGTGGCGGGGATGGCCTGCATGAAGTAGCGGGCGCGCTCCAGGTCGGGCTCGCCCTTCTCCTTCACGCTGGCGGCCGCGGCGGAGTCGGTGGCGACGTGCAACCGGCCGTTGGCCCAGTGCCCGTGGGCGAACAGCACGGCCGGCGACTTCGTCCCGCCCTTGCCCGCGGGCCGGTACAGGTTGCCGCTGACGTAGTGGCCCGGCGTGCTGGCGAAGAACACCTTCTCGATGGTGTACCCGTCGCGCTCGATCTTCCCGTGAACGACCGCGTTCAGCGGCGTCTTCTCGGGTAGCGGCCAGAGTCCGTTGGCGACGAGCACCTGTTCGCGGACGGCCTGCCGGCGGGCGGCCCACTCCTCGCGCGTCTTCGGAACGACGAACGGGAAGTCGCCGTTGAGCGTCTTGGGGGCGCCGCGGCGCGGGTCGACCGGCCCGCGGGCGTCGGCGGGGAGGCGGGTGGGGTCGGCGTCCTGGCCGAGGGCGGCGGTACCGAGGCCGGCGAACCAGAGGGCGAGGGCGTCGCGGCGGGTCAGCATGGGAGGGGCTCCGGGCCGGTGGGATGCCCGGAAGGTACGCGGCCGCGCGGGGCGCGTCAACCGGTCGGGCTTGAACGTGGCGCTCGCGCGGCCGCCCGGGGGGTGTGGAATCGCGAGGCAGAATCGGGGCCGACGCCCCCGGCTCGCCGCGCCGGGGGATGCTCAGCAAGTGGCTCAAACCCCGACGCGGTACAGGTCGAACCGGCCGGCGCGCTCGCCGACGAACACCACCGCCCGGCCGTCCGGCGTCCACGTCGGGTAGTCACTCCGTTCGGCGGCGGCGGCCAGCTTCACCAGCCCGCCACCGTCCGCGTTCACGGCGTGAATCTCGTAGACGCCGCCGCGGTTCCACGTGAACGCCAGCCGCCGGCCGTCCGGCGACCACGCCGGCCGCGCCTGCATCCCCTCCAGTACCGCCACCCGCCGCACGCCCGTGCCGTCGGCCGCCATCACGTACAGGTCGAAGGCGCCGTCGCGGCTCGAACAGAAGGCGATCCGGCCGCCGTCCGGCGAGTACGCGGGCCAGTTGTTGATGCCGCCGGCGGTCAAGGTACGGCGGTTCTTGCCGTCGGCCCCCACGAGCGCGATCTCCTGCCCGGTGGTGGCCGGGATGGCGAAGCACACGGACTCGCCGCGCGGGTGGAAACTCGGCCGCCGCACCGCCGCGAAGCCGCCGCCGGGGTCGAACACCGACTCGCGGCCGGCGGCGTCGCGGATCACCAGCTTCATGTTCAGGTTGCCGCGGCTCTGCACGAAGGCGTACGCCGCGCCGTCGGCCGTGAACGTCGCCTCGAACTCGTTCGTGGTCGCGTCCGGGTGGAGCGGCGTCGCCGTGGTCCCGCGCAGCTTCATCAGCCGCATCTGCACGGCGCTTTCGAGCACGGTGTAGACGACGTCGCCGGTCGGCAGCACGACCGGGTCGAACTTCGCGGCGCCGTCGGTGGTGAGGCGCACGGGCTCAGAAGAGTTCATGGATGGCCCTCGCCCCCGGCAGCACCCGCAGCTCGGCCCGCGCCTGCGAATCGACGCCGGCCAGTTCCAGCACCGTCGCCCCGACCATGCCCGGCGTGATCGGCTCGGTCAGCGGCGCGGCGCCGGTGCGGTCGCTCTCGCCGACGACGGTGCCCCCGCGGACGCCGCACCCGGCCCACAGCGAGAAATAGCACTGCGGCCAGTGGTCGCGGCTGGCCTGGCCGTTCACCCGCGGCGTGCGGCCGAACTCGCCCATCGCCAGCACCAGCGTGCTGTCGAGCATCCCCCGGTCTCGCAGGTCGTCTAGCAGGGCGGCGTAGGCGCGGTCGAACGTCGGGCCGTGCCGGTCCGGCAGGAGGTCGAAGTTGAAGACGTGGGTGTCCCAGCCGAAGTCACAGTTGGGCGTCATCGCCTCGACGTACTGGCTCCAGTTCACCTGGACGTACGGCACGCCGGCCTCGGCGAGGCGGCGGGCCAGGAGGCAACTCTGGCCGAACGACGTGTGCCCGTAGGCGTCGCGCGTCTGGCTGCGTTCGCGGCTCAGGTCGAGGGCGGCGCGGGCGTCGGGCGTGGTGAGCAGCGCGTAGGCGCGGCGTGTGGCCGCGTCCCAGCGACCGGGCGCGGCGGCGTCGCCGGCGCGGGCGACGCGGTCGAACTCGGCGAGTAGCCGGCGGCGGTCGTCGAGCGCGGCGGGGGAGAGGCCGTCGAGCAGGCGCAGCGCGGGGATGTCGGCCTCTCCGGCCGGGGAACAGCCGACGAGGAACGGGTCGTAGTTGCGGCCCCAGGTGCCGCCCCCGAACCCCTTCATGGGGCCGACCACGTCGCGCGGGTTGCCGCGGCCGAGCGCCACGAACGCCGGCAAGTCGCCGCCGCCGCGGTGCCGCGCCACCACCGAGCCGAAGTTCGGCGCCGCGCCGTCCTTCCCGTCCAACACGCCGGTCAGGCCGATCGACCCGGCCTTGAGATGGTCGCCGTCGAAGTTGACGTTCGAGCGGACGAGGGCGAAGCGGTCCGAGCGCGCGGCCGTCTTCGGGAACAGCTCGGTGAAACGGACGCCGGCGGTGCGGGTGGGGATGGTGCCGAACGGCCCGCGGACCTCAGCCGGGGCGTTCGGCTTGGGGTCGAACGTGTCGATGTGGCTGGGCGCGCCCCACAACCACAGCACGATGACCGACCGCGCCCGCCCGGGGGTCGCGGCGGCGGTCCCGGCGAAGGGGACGGACGCTGACGCGGCGAGGAACGCCCGGCGGGAGACGCCGCCGTGCAGGGCGGAGCGGAAGCTGCCGACCTCGAACATGGGGCGACCCGGTTGAGGGGCGGCGGGGGAAGGCTGTCCTTCAGTGTCCGCCGACACCCGGCCCGGGTCAAATCCAATTTCCGGCCCGGCGTCAGTCCGGCAGCCCCCGGTACTCCGCCTCCAGGCGGGCCGACAATTCCGCCCACGCCGCCGGGTCGGCGAGGTACTCGTTGGCCAGCTTCTCGATCGCGTACCGCGCCACCCGGTGGCGGTGTGTCGGGGCGGTCGGGTGGGCGTACTCCAGGCCGTCCGCCCAGGCCGTGCGGCCCTGGTTCAGCACGATCAGCTCGTCGACCGCCCTGTCGAGCGTCAGCCGGCCGTCGGCCAGCCGCGTCACCACGCCGAGCGAGCCGCGAATCTGGGTCGTGACCAACTCGTGTTCCACTTCGAGGTCGTCGCCCCGGGCCAGCGTCGCGGCCAACTCGGCCCGCGCGTCGCCGGCGTTCCAGACGTCCAGGCCGGCGGCCCGCGACCACTCCGGGGCAACCACGTGGGCCACCCCCAGGGTCAGCACGATGCCGGCCAGCGTGGCGACGGACGCGATCCCGGGGCGGCGGTGTAGGGCGGTCATAACGGGCTCCTCGGAAGCGAAACGGGTCACGCCCCGGCCTTGCGGCCGGGTCGGTTACGGAGTGGAGAGGGGAGGGAGATGCGCCGCCGAGAGGGGGCGGCGCGGGAGAAGTTACCGCACTGCGGGGTGGTCCGCGTCCTGCATCCGCGTCAGCTCGGCCTCCAGCCGGTCGAGTACGGCGGCCCGCTCGGCGGCGGACGCCCGCGCGGTGGCGTAGTCGATCACGTTCCGGGCCGCCAACTCCAGGTCCGAGTCTCCGGGAGCGGACGTGCGGAGCACCGACAGGTACGACGGCTCGTCGGCAGACAGTTCCAGGAACTGGTGCGTGACGGCGGCCAGGTCCGTGTGCCCGGCCAGGAGCTGACCGATGAGATCTTCCTTGATGACGATTCGTCGCAGGATGGCATCGTCGCGGTCGGCGAGGGCGTCGGAGTGTTGCTCCTCAGTGGCCAACTCGGCGCGGGCGTCGGTGAGGTTCCAGAAGTCCACGCCGGCGGCGCGGGCCAGGCCGGGATGTAAGACCACCACGGCGGCGAAGACCGCGGTCGGGAGCATGTAGCGTACGCGGAGGCGGATCGTCACGCGGAGAGTCTCCGGATACCAGGAGAACAGCGTCCCCAACCGGCGGCGCGGGCCGACGGGTCGGTGCCGGGGCAGTTTAGCCGGCGGCTGTTGTGGGCCGATGGCCGTCGGGTGAAGCTCCCGGGAGGGTTCCCGGGGCCGCCCGAGCGGGTCGGGTGCGCGGACGGGCCGCGCGGGAGGGGCCGCCGAACGGATGGGGTCGGTGTTCCAGGCCGACCCGCCGCACGGGGCAGGGGGTGGGAGTTCGCTCTTCCAACCGTAGCTTGCGGGTTCACCGCGTGCCACGACTTTGTGAGAGGCAACCGCGGTGCCGCGTTCCCGATTCGGCGCAAGGTTGTCGTAACTACATGATTTCAGAGAGTTTGCCGTGTGTGAAGTCGGCGTGATGTGAGGGCGAGAGTCGAAGCGATGCTGCGGCGTCGGGCGAGGGTGCCGCGAAATGATACAGGCCGCATTGCCGCCGCTCGCGGGAGTGCGGTGGGACGCGGCACCACCACGAGCGGCAGAGATCTGCGGATCAGACCACCGGAGCTGGCTCCGGCGTGGGTTCCGGAGCGGGAGCCGGGGCCGGGGATACGATCGGCTCCGGGGCGGGAGCGGGGGCCACGACGGCGGCCGGCGCCTTGGCCACGACTCGCTTCTTGGCGACCGGCTTCTTCTTCACCTGCGCCACGGCCGGGGCCGCCTTCGCGGGGGCCTTCTTGGCCGGCGCCTTCTTGGCGGCGGGCTTCTTCGTCACCTTCTTCGCCGCCGGGGCCGCCTTGGCGGCGGGCTTCTTGGCGGCGGGCTTCTTGGCGGCGGGTTTCTTGGCCGCCGGCTTCTTCGCAGTCGCCATCGAAAAATCTCCTGAGAAAGGACGTGCGATCGGCCCGACCGCCGGAACCGGAACGGTCGTTACCGGACCATCGTCCGCGGCCCGGGCGTCGGCCAACGGAAATTGCGCCGGTTGCCGCCGTCCCGCGGGTTACCGCCGGAGCGACCGTCAAACCCGGCGGGGCCGGCACAACCGGTTAACTCGGGTGCGGCCGACGGCCGATGAGAAAGGACGACCGGGAGGGCGGTTATGAGGTGGAAGCGGGTGGTCTGGGCGGGCTGGCTGGCCCCGGCGCTCGGCGGGTGCCACACCCCCGGCGCGGCGGGCGTGCCGGAACTGCCGTCCGGCGGGCTGGTCGCCCACACCCAGGCGGCGATCGAGCACCGCATCCGCGCCGACGCCCGCGAGGCGTGGAAGGCGGTGCGCGCCGAGTACCCGCGCCGCTGCTTTACGGCCGAGTTCCACGACGGCTTCCTCGACGGCTACTCCGACCACCTCGACCGCGGCGGCGACGGCACCCCGCCGCCGACGCCGCCGCTGCGGTACACCCGCCACGCCCGCTACTTCACGCCCGAGGGGCACGTCCTGCTGAAGGACTATTTCCTCGGCTTCAAGTACGGCGCCGACGTGGCCGCCGCGACCGGCCAGCGCCAGTTCCTGACGGTGCCGGTGCTCGTGCCCGACGGAGTCGCTGCGCCGATGCCCGACGTCGTGACGCCGGCCGCGCCGCCGCCGCCGGACCGAGCCGCGCCGGTGCCTCAGCCGTTGCCGCCGCCGAACTCCGTGCCCAAGAGTGACCGACCGGCCGACCCGCCGGGGCGGTCGCTGTCGAAGTTCCCGGAGTCGGTGGCCCCGGCGCCGACCCCGGCCGCGCTGCCGGTGAGCCTGCCGGTGCCGCGCCTACCCGAGCCGCCGGCCGCGGTGCCGACGCTGCCCGCACACGTGCCGACGCCGCCGGTGACCGACGACCTGCCGCTGTTCCGCCCGGACCACGACGCGCCGATGCCGATGCCGGTCGTTCACCCGGACCCGACGCGCTAACCGGACTTCGTCCCCGACGGATGCGACCCATGACCCGCCCCGCCGCCGCCCTCGCCGTCCTCGCCGTCGCGCTCGCGGGCGGATGCGCCGGCGGGCCGCAGCCGGTCGCGGACGGCATCCCCGTGCGCCGCCTCCCCGCCGAGGTACTCGGGCGGCCCAAGAGCGGGCTCGAACCCGTGCCGCTGCCGCTCCTCCGCAGGCAGGCGGAGCCGGCGTACCGCGTCGACAAGGGCGACGTGCTCGCGGTCTTCGCCGAGGACGTGCTCGGCGTCCGGAACCAGATTCCCGTTCAGCCGAACCCGAACCCCTCGGCCCCGACCCCGGCCGCGCAGGGCTACCCGGTCATGGTCGCCGACGACGGCACGCTGAGTATCCCCGAGGTGCCGCCGATCCCGGTGAAGGGGAAGACGCTGCCCGAGGTCCGCGACGCCGTCGCGAAGGCGATTACGGTCGACAAGAAGCTCATCGTCCCGGGCAAGGAGCGCGTCTCGGTCGACCTGCTACAGAAGCGCCGCGTCCGGGTGCTGGTGGTGCGCGACGACCTGAACCCCGGCGCCGGCGGCGCCTCACTGCTGCTCGACGCCGACCGGTCCGACGTGCTCGAAGCGCTGACGCGGACCGGCGGGCTGCCGGGGCCGAACGGCAAGCCGGAGGTGCTGGTCCGCCGCGGGCCGAACGTGAGCGACCCGAACCAGCTGACGGTACGCGTGCCGCTTCGTGTGCCGCACGGGCAGCCGCTCGCGCTGACGGAAGCGGACATCACGCTCGCCGAGGGCGACACGCTGCACGTGTTCGCGCGGGACGCGGACGACGGCTACACGGTGGTGGGCGGGACGGGCTGCGGCTCGCACCCGCTGCCGCGGGACGCGGACCTGCGGGTGGTGGAGGCGCTGTCGCGGGCCGGCTGCCCGGCGCCGGCGTGCGGGTGGGTGACGGTGGTGCGAAAGCTCGGCTGCGACCGGACGCTGCCGATCCGGGTGGACCTGGCGGAGGCGCTGCGCGACCCGCGCGAGAACATCCTGGTGCTGCCGGGCGACACGTTGGTGCTTCCGGCGGCGCACGGCCACGGGGGCTGCGGCTCGCCGTGCGGGACGAAGTGCCCGCCGCACCACTGGTTCAAGCTCCCGGGCTGGCTCTCGCCGCTCGGCCCGCGGTCGTGGCCGGTCCTCGGCTGCGACGACTGCGGCGGCCTGTAGCCCCCTCATGTCGGCCACGCCGCGTTCTGCAGCACGACGCGGTAGCCGTCGGGGTCGGCGAAGGTGCGGCCGCGGCGGTCCCAGTACGGGTTCTCCGCCGGCACCGGGCGGTGCCCGAGCCCTTCCAGCCGCGCGACCGCAGCCCGCCATTTCTCCTCGTCCGGCAGGTAGAAGACGAGCAGGTGCTCGCCGCTCGGGGCGCCGCCGGCCCGGTGGCCGGGGCGCCGCGTGAACTCCAGGTGGTAGCCCCCACCCGCTCGGCCGAGCATGACGCCGTCGAACCCGTCGTGGTCGCGGAAGGACGCCAGCACGTCGAACCCGAGGCCGTCGCGGTAGAAGGCGACGAGCGCGTCGAGGTCGTCGGTCGGCCGGGCGACGCGGAGGTGGGCGTTCACGATCGCGCCTCTGCTGTCAAGGGTTGTGCGTACCGCCGCTCACCGCGCGGAACAACCACGCCCGCGCGTAGGCCCAGTGCCGCTTCGCCGTCGCCGGCGACACGCCGAGCGCTGCCGCAGCCTCATCCAGTGTCAGGCCGGCGAAGTAGCGCAGCTTCACCAGCTCCGCCTTCTCGGGGTGTTCCGCCGCGAACCGGTCCAGCGCCGCGTCAAGCGCCAGCAACTCGTCGGCCGGTACCCCTGCCTGCGCCGCCACGTCGGGCATCTCGACGCGCTCCAGGTCGCCGCCGCGCTTCATCGTGTCGCGGCGGCGGGCGGCATCCACCAGGATGCGGCGCATCGCCTCAGCCGCGGCGGCGAAGAAGTGGCCGCGGCCGTCGAACGTCTGATTCCCCACCAACCGCAGGTACGCCTCGTGAACCAGCCCTGTGGGGTCGAGCGTGTGGCCGGGGCGCTCCTGCGCCAGCCGCGCCGCCGCGAGCCGGCGCAGCTCGGTGTACACCAACGGCAACAACTCGGCGGCCGCCCCCATGTCTCCACGGGCGGCGGCCGCCAGTACTTCGGTCACGGCGGCCATGTCGGGAGCTTACGCGACGGCACCCGCACCCACAACACCCGGCCCGCAACGGCAGAGCTCGCAGCACTGTCGGATTATCCGGCGCCACCCGTCCGATTTGTCGCCTCGGACGTGAAGAGCCGCGGAACGGTTCGTCGATGTGTCCTAGGTTTACGCACTTGTTGTGATTCCCTTACCCGGCGGGGCACCCCGTGAGCACCAGCACCCGGCTTCAGCTCCGGTCGCCGTTCCTCCAGGCCGTGCTCAAGAGCGGCCTCCTCGCCGCGGACGATCTGGTGGGCGTGCTCTCCGCGTACGACCCGGACCAGATCGCCGCCGCCGAGCCGCTCCAACTCGCCACCTTCCTCGTCCGGAAGAAGCTGCTCACGAAGTTCCAGGCGATGCAGCTCCTCAGCGGCCGCACGCACGGGTTCGTGCTCGGCCAGTACAAGATCACCCAGGGGCTCCGCCAGGACCGCGTCGGGATGGTGTTCCTCGCCGAGGACACCGACACCAAGGCCACCGTCGTCGTGAAGGTGCTGCCGACCGACCGGGTCAGCGACGACACCGTCTACCGGCCGTTTCTGACCGAGGCGCGGGCGGCGTCGAAGGTCGTTCACTCGACGGTGGCTCGCGTGCTCGACGTGGGCATGTGGAACGGCACGCACTACGTGGCGTGCGAGTACGTCCCGGCGCCGACGCTCGACAAGGTGGTCGCCGAGAAGGGGCCGCTGAGCCCGCACCTCGCGGGGCAGGTGATCGCGCAGGCGGCCGTCGCGCTGATGCACGCCCACGGCAAGAACCTGCTCCACCGCGACCTGAAGCCGGCGAACATCGCCGTGTTCCCCGACCGCCGGGTGAAACTGCTCGACCTCGGCCTCACGCACATGCTCGACAACCCGTGGGCCAAGGTCACGAAGCGGATCAACCTGAAGGAGTACGCGGAGGAGATCGCCTTCATCGCCCCGGAGCAGGCGTGGGGCAGCGAGCTGGACGCCCGCTCCGACATCTACAGCCTCGGCAGCACGGCGTACTACCTGATGACGGGCGAGTTCCCGTTCCCGGGGTCGGCCAACGAGATGATGACGGAGCGACAGCTGCACGGGGTCCCGAAGCCGTCGCTGGTGCGGCCGGGGGTGCCGCGCGAGCTCGACGCGCTCGTCGAGAAAATGGGGGCGAAGGACCCGCACGCGCGGTTCCAGACGGCCGCCGAAGTGGCGGCGGCGTTCCGGGCGTGGCTGCCGATGGGCGAGTGGGCGGCGCTCGGGCTGCCCTCGGTGGCGATTCAGACGCCGGCGCCGCGGCGGCCGGCCGCCGCGGCGCCGGCGAAGCAGGGCTTGTGGGCGCGGGTGGTGGGGATGTTCGGCGGGAAGTAGTGTCGCCGCTTGTCGGTCAGCGCCCGAGCGACTCGGGCGCGCCGTACTCGGCATCGTCGGGCGCCGGCAATCCCACGAACCGCGCCAGAATCGCGGCCGCCGCCTGCGGCGTGACTGACTCCTCACGGCGACCGCCGCTCACCCCCGGCCCGTACGCCAGCAGCGGCACCCACGTGTCGTAGGGGTACGGCGTGCCGTGCGTCGTGCCGGTGCTGCCGGCCTTCCCCGGCAGGTCGAACGGCTTCAGCAGCAGGTACACGTCGCCGCACCGCTCCGCGTAATAGGACCGCCGCACCTGCTCCGTCAGGGCGTCCGCCGGGCCGGGCCGCGCCAGGTCTTCGCGGGTGAACGCCCGCGCCACGTCCGGGTACGTACCCAGGTGCGCCGCCAGGCTGCGGGCCACCTCCGCCTTGGTCGTCTGCTTCGCGGCGACGAGCCGGTCGTTCAGGTACACCCACGGGGCGCTCACGGCCTCGATCCAGGCGGTCTTCTTCTCCTTCGGGTCGGGGCCGCCGAACGCCGCCGCCAGGTGCCGTTCCATCCCCTTCTGCATCTCCGAGAGATCGACACGCTTCGCGCCGCGCGCCCGGCCGGTCGGCGACTCGGGGAGCGGGCAGACGCCGTGGTCCGCGGTCAGCGCCACGGCGTAGTTGTCGCGGCCGACCTGCCGGTCGAGGAACCCCAGCAGCTCGGCCACCAGCGCGTCCGAGCGGAGAGTGACGTCGAGCACTTCTTGTGAGTCCGGCCCCCAGGTGTGGCCGATCAGGTCGTTCGAGCTGAAGCTCACCGTCAGCAGGTCGGGCGCGTCGTCGGCCCCCAGTTTCTCCTCGACGACGCACCGCTTTACGAGTTCGAGCAGCATCTCGTTGCCGAACGGCGAGTTGGCCAGCGCCTCGTAGTACGCCTTGCCCGGCGCCTTCAGGCCGCCGGTGAGCGGGTGCGGGAACGTGCGGCCCTGCTTGCCGCCGCCCTCGCCGGCCGCGTCGTCGTCGCCGCTGTGGGGGCCGTAGTCGAGCGCGGGGGCGAACCGCGCCCAGTCGCGGCCGAACCACCGGTCGGCGACCTTCTCGTCGTTGAACGCCCTCACCCACGCCGGCACCGGCCGCTCCAGCCGCTCGGTGTAGTACGTGGACGTGACGAACCGCTGGGTGAACCAGAACGCTCCGTTCGGACGCATCCCGGCGGGGAAGATGGCGGAGCGGTCCTTCAGCGACAGGCCGAACACCTTCGACCGCTCGCCGAACGCCCGGCGGATCATGTCGGCGAGGGTGACCGCGCGGAGGCGCTCCGGGTTGCCGGCGTCGGGCGGCTTGACCTCTTTCCCGGTCTTGGCGTCCACCTCGCGCGGCGGCGGCGGCACGAACGTGTAGCGGTCGCTGGCGGCGCAGTACGTGTCCTTCCCCTTCTCGTGCCAGTTGTTGTTGACGATGCCGTGCCGCACGGGGTTAGCGCCGGTACTCACGGAGGCGTGGCCGGGGCCGGTGGTGGTGGTGGCGTAGGGGTAGTGACAGCGGGCGAACCACGCGCCGTCGTTCTGGAGGCGGGCGAAGCCGTCGGGGCCGAACAGCGGCCGCCACTTGTCGAGGTAGTCGCCGCGGAGCTGGTCGAACATGACCAGCACGGCGAGCTTGACCCGCGGCGGAACCGCCGTCGGGGCGGGGGCCGCCGGCGGCGGCGCGGCGCGGGTGAGCCCGGTGGCGACGGCCCCGGTGCCGACGACGAGGGCGAACAGCGGCAGGAGTGCGAGGGGGAGGCGCATTGGCAACCCGGGGCGGTGGCAAGTCGAGGATAGGAGTACGCGCCAGCCGCGGCCGGGCGAGGACTGCCGCGGGAATTCACAGGACGCACACGCCGCCGTCACCCCGTGTCGCCCCACCGGTACATCACGTCCGTCCGCAGCACGTACTTCCGGCCGCTCTCCACGGGCGCCCCGCGGTGCAGGATGCGGTGCGCGAACACCAGCGCCATCCCCGGCTCCGGCACCACCGACACAACGGGGTCGTCGTCGTCGAAGCGGCCGGAGAGCAGGAAGTTGAACTCCGTCGCGCCGCCGGTGAAGCCGCCGCTGAGGTACAGCAGCACCGTCAGGTTGCTGTGCTCGTCCGGGGTGCGCTCGTAGTGGCCGTCGAAGTGCCAGTCGAACAGCTGCCCGGGGTCGTAGCGGTAGTAGCGGAACCGCTCGTTCAGCCCGACGGCGTGCCAGCTGCCGAACCGCTCGGGCACCAGCGGCCGCAGCTTCTCCCACAGCACCGCGGCGGTGGCGGGGTCGTCCACCATGACGCGCTCGTTGCTGCGCATCCGCTTGTTCACGACGGGGCCGCCGTAGGTGTTGATCGGCGCGTCGCCGTACCCGGCCGCCTCGCTCCGGGCGACGTACTCCGCGCACTCGGCGGGGCTCAGGACGCCGCGGACGGTGAACACGTCGTCGCGGCTCGCGATGAGGGTCTTGGTCACGGCCGGCCTCCGGGGGTGTTGTACCGACGGCCCCGGCGCCGTGCGGGTTCGCGGCTCCGGGCAACAACCGCGCACGCGCCCTTGAGTCGGGCCGCCGGCGGGTTTACACTCCAACACGACTCGCGCCACGGTTTGCTCACTCACTCTCCCCACCCTCCGCACCGGAGGCCCGCCCGTGCCACGTCTGCACGCCCTCCTCGAATGCGTCGGCCAGGCACTCTGCGAGAAGGGTCGCAAGGCCCTCCGCGGCCAGTGGCCCTACGCCGACATCATCCTCGACACCGCGAGGACCGCGTTCGACCTCGCCCACCGCAAGCTGCCCGGCCCCGACCTCGTGGGCGCGCTCGCCGACTGCGCCGCCTGCCCCGACCACGAGTTCGACCGCCGCGTCGGCGAACTCATCGCCGACCTCGCCGAGGCGCACCACGTCCCCAAAGAGGCGCTCGCCGACTACCTCCGCGGCTTCCCGCCCACCGTCCGCCAGACGTTCCGCCGCCCCACCGACCCGGCCGGCACCACCGCCCCGGACGGGATGCTCCTGAACAAGGCCGAAGACCTACTACGCTTCCTGCCGCCGCGGCCGGCGCGGTTCCGACCCGGCGAGCGGCCCCCGCACCTCGACAACTGGACCCTCACCGAGCTCCGCGGCCTCGGCGAGTGCTCCGAGGTGTGGCGGGCCGAAGACCCCGACCGGCCGGAGGACTCGCCGGCGGCGCTGAAGTTCGCCATCGACCCCGAGACGCGCACCCGCGTCACCGGCGGCACCGCCCTGTTCGAGAAGGTCTTTACCCTCAACGAGATCCCCGGCGTCCTGCCGCTGCGCTCCGTCTACCTGGAGTCCGACCCGCCGTGCCTCGACGCCCCGTTCGTGTTCGGCTACGACCTGGCGGGCGTCATGCTCGAGTGGCGGCACCGGTACGACGGCCCGAAGCCGGAGGCCGCGCTGAAGCTGATCCGCCGCCTCGCCGGCATTCTGGCCGCGGCCCACGCCCGCGGCGTCACCCACCGCGACCTGAAGCCCTCGAACGTGCTTCTGCACCCGACCGAGGGCGGCAAGTTTACCATGTGGGTGACCGACTTCGGGTGGGGCGAGATCGAGGCCGTGCGGTCGCTGGAACTCGCCAAGGCCGGGCCGCGCGGCGAACAGGTGCGCCTGGCCCGCCGCGGCGCCGCCACCGAGATTTACGCCTCGCCGCAGCAGATGAAGCGCGAGCCGCCGGCGCCGACCGACGACATCCACGCCGTCGGCGTCATCTGGTACCAACTGCTGAAGCGTGACCCGGCCGAGGCCGCCCCGGTCGGCAACGAGTGGGTCGAGGAACTGCGGCCGCGCGGCTTCTCCGACAGCCAGGCGAAGGTGTTGCAGGCGTGCCTCGCCACCCGCCCGGACAAGCGGCCGAAGAACGCCGTCGAACTGGCCGAGTTGCTGTCCCGTGTCACGATCGGCACCGTCACCGCCGACCACGGCACCGACGGCTCGCGACTGCTGGCGACGCCGGCGGCGCGGGCGCCGACGAACAAGCCCTCGACGACGGTCGTGGCGACGGCCGGGGGGCGGCCATTCGACCCGGACGCGACCGCCGTTCAGGCGTCGGCCCTCCTGGCGTCGCTGGGCGGGTCGGCCGTCGCCGCGGCCGGGCCGAAGTCGAACACCGGCGGGCTGCGGATGGTGAAGAACTCCGTCGGCATGAACTTCGTCCGCATCGCCCCCGGCAGCTTCCAGATGGGCTCCGAGCCGGACGAGCACGGGCACCGCGAGCACGAGGCGCCGGCGCACGCGGTGCAGGTCAGCCGGCGGATTTACCTGGCCGTTTTCCCGGTGACGCAGAGCGAGTACCACGCGGTTATGGGGAAGAGCCCCTCGAAGCACCCGAAGGGGGGCGAGTCCCAGCCGGTCGAGAACGTTTCGTGGCACGACGCCGAGCAGTTCTGCGCGAAGCTGTCGAGCCGCGCCGAGGAGGCGGGCCACCACCGGTCGTACCGGCTGCCGACCGAGGCCGAGTGGGAGTACGCCTGCCGCGCGGGGAGCACCACGCCGTTCGCCTTCGGCCCGAAGCTGACGGCGGCGGACGCGGTCTTCAACACGGGGGCCCGCGACGCCCCGAAGCACCCGGCGGCGGTCGGCGGCAAGCCGGCGAACGCCTGGGGGCTGTGCGACATGCACGGCAACGTGCAGGAGTGGGTGATGGACTGGTACGACGAGTACTTCTACAGTGAGAGCCCGCCGGACGACCCGATCGGCCCGCCGCGGGGGATGACGAAGGTGGCCCGCGGCGGTGCGTGGAACATGCCCTCGCCGGACTGCCGCTCGGCGGCGCGCCGGGCGTACGCCCCCGACACGCGCTCCGAGTCGATCGGCTTCCGCGTCGTGCTCGTGTCGGGGTGAGCCGGGCCGGCGGGTCGATCCAGGAAGCGGCTCGGGCCGAAGGGAACCGCAATGGCACGCCCGGTCGTCGGCTGGCTTCTGATCGTCGCCGGCCTGGCCGCAGTCGTCGGCGGCCTCGGCATGGGGTACATCTTCCGCATCGTGGACGAGACGGAACAGGAGCGTGAGCAGTGGGCCGCCGTTTACGACGGCCGAGCCCGCCGGGCGACCCACAGCCCCGCCGTCGGCTACGCCTCCGCGGCCGCCAGCGTCGTCGTCGGCGGGCTGATGCTCGCCATCGGGTTCGGCACGCGGCGCGCCCCCAGGCGGCCGCGGTCGGCCGCGGACGGCCCCGCCCGGGAGTGCCCCGACTGCGGCGAGCCGATGTCCGCCCGCGCCACCCGCTGCTACCACTGCGCCGGCGTGATCCGCGTCAAGGTGGATCGCGGCGGCCGCGGCTCCCGCCGACTCCGCGCCCGACCGCCGGTTCCTCCGGACCGTGACGACCCGCCGGCGGTCCCGCTCGCCGAGGTGGAAACGCCGCGGGCCGCCGTCGGTGCGACCGAGAAGGCGGACTACGCGGCCCGGTTCGCCACCCCCGCCACCAACGCCACCGACGCCTACGTCCCGCTTCCCGACGCGGACCTGGAGGCGGCCGCCCCGGAACTCGTCGCCGGCCGGTACGCGCTCGGGCCGGAACTCGCCCGCGGCGGCATGGGGGTCGTCCACCGCGCCGCCGACCGGGCGTTCGACCGCGAGGTGGCGATCAAGCTGCTGGCCCCCCGGCTGGCGGGCACCCCGGCCGCCGACCGGTTCCTCGACGAGGCCCGCATCACCGGCCGGCTCCAACACCCGAGTATCCCGCCGGTTCACGAGGTCGGCGTGCTGCCGGACGGCAACCCGTACCTGGTCATGAAACTGATCCGCGGCCGCACCCTGGCCGACGAGATCGCCGCCGCCCCGCGGCCGTCGGGCCGGGCGGAGGTCGGCCCGGCCGGGCTCGACGACGACCGCGAGCGCGACGCCGTGGACCACCGCGACCGCCTCTTCCGGGCGTTCGAGCAGGTGTGCCTGGCCGTCGCCTTCGCCCACTCCCGGCGGGTCGTACACCGCGACCTGAAGCCGCAGAACGTCATGGTCGGGGCGTTCGGCGAGGTGCAGGTCATGGACTGGGGAATCGCCAAGGAGCTGGCGGCGCCGGCCGGCTCGCGCCCCGACAGGTGGGCCGAGCCCGGCGACGGCCCGGACGACCGGACCCGCGTCGGCGACGTGGTGGGCACCCCGGCGTACATGCCGCCGGAACAGGCCCGCGGGGAGAACGACCGCGTCGACGAGCGGGCCGACGTGTTCGCCCTCGGCGGCGTCCTGTGCGCGATCCTGACCGGTGCCGCGCCGTACCAGGGGGGCAGCGGCCACGAGGTGCTCGGGAAGGCGGCGGCGGCCGAGCTGGACGACGCGGCCGCGCGCCTCGACGAGGTCGTTGGGGCCGGGCGGTTCCCGTGGCTGGCGCGGAAGTGCCTGGCCCCCGACCCGGCCGACCGGTTCGCCCACGCCGGCGAGGTCGCGGCCGCCGTCCACGACGCCTTCGCCAAGGCCGAACAGCTGCGGCGGCAGGCCGAACTCGCCGACGCGGCGGACGCCGCCGACCGGGCCGAGCGCGTCGCCCGCCGCGCCACCCGGCGGGCGGCCCTGTTCGGCGGCGGGGGGGTGGCGCTCGGGGCGGTGCTCTTGCTGGGTGCGTATCTTGTCTCCGGTGCCGACCTGGGCGGCGAGCGGGCGGCGGCCGCCGCCGCGCGGGAGCGCCGGGCGCGGGACTTGTTGCCGGTCGTGTTCGATGCGGTCTCGCGCGGGATGGACGCCGGCCGGTTCGCGCCCGGGGCCGACGGCGACTACCGCGAGCGGATGCACGCCCTGGTCTTCGAGGTGTCTACCTCGCTTGGGCCGCAGGAGCGGGCGAAGGGGCGCCTCGTCGAGGCCGCGATGGCCGAGGCCGCCGGCGACCGGGACGCCGCTGCCCGCCACTGGGAACGGGCGGTCGAGGCGTACCGCCCGGGCGTACCCGACCACACCCGCCTCCACCTGGCCTGCGACGCGGTCGGCTGGTTCTCCGGGCCGCCCGCGCCCGGCCGGATGGAGCGACTAATCCTGGCCGAGGCCGTCCGGGTGATCGCCCCGTCGGCCGCCGACCCGGCGCTCCCGGACGAGGTCCGCAGCCGCGCCGCCGGCGCGCTGGCTGCGGCGGAGCAGCTCGGCGTGCGGCCGGGGCGCCCGTGACGACTCGTACACACCCGACTCAGGAACCCGACCCCGTGGAACTCCGCCCGCTCGGCCGCACCGGCCTCCGCGTCTCGCACCTCTCCCTCGGCGGCGCCGCCATCGGCCAGCAGTACGGCCCCGTGTCGGCCGCCGAGGTCACCGACGTCATCCGCACCGCCGTCGACGCCGGCGTCAACCTCATCGACACGGCCGCGTACTACGGAAAAGGCCTGTCCGAGGAGATGATCGGCACCGCCCTCGCCGACGGCCTCCGCGACCGCGTCCACCTGTGCACGAAGGCCGGCCGCCTCGACCGCGCCGTCTTCGACTTCACCGCCGCCGGGATGCGCCGCTGCTTCGAGGCGTCGCTGAAGCGCCTCCGCACCGACCGCGTCGAGGTGCTGCTGGCGCACGACATCGAGTTCGCCGACGACTTCGAGCGCGTCTTCGACGAGACCGCCAACGTGCTGCACGCCCTGAAACGCGAGGGGAAGTGCCGCTTCGTCGGGATGTCGTGCTACCCGCTGGGGCTGCTGCGGCGGGCGGTCGAGCGGTGCGAGCTGGACGTCGTCGTCAGCTACGCCCATTACACGTTGCAAAACACCCGCCTGGTGTCCGACTTCATGCCGGCCGCGGAGGCGCGCGGGGTCGGGGTGCTGAACGCGTCGCCGCTTGCGCTGGGGCTGCTGACGCACGGCGGGCCGCAGCCGTGGAACCCCGCGCCCCCGGAGGTGAAGGCGGCGTGCGCCGCGGCCGCGGAGTTGTGCCGAAGCCGCGGGGCCGACCTGGCAACGCTGGGGATGCAGTTCTGCTACGCGGAGGGGAGCATCCCCAGCACGATCACCGGCACCGCGAAGGCGGCCGAACTGGCGGCGAACCTACGGGCGCTGGCGGAGCCCATCGACGCGGCGCTGCTCGCGGACGTTCAGGCGCTGCTGGCGCCGGTGAAGGATTTGTCGTGGCCGTCCGGAAACTGGCCGGAGCCGCCGGTGTCGCGGGGAAAACTCTGACCGCCCTTTGACGCCGGCCCGGGCGTCGGGTACATTACACTTTCCCACCCGGACGCCCGGAGACCCGTGATGTTCGCCACGCTCCTGGTCGCCGCCGCGGTCGCCCCCGCCGCCCCGGTTCCGGCCGCCGCCGTCCCCGCCCCGGCCGGCCCCGCCCCGTGGGTTGTCCACCTCAAGACCGACGACGCCAACCAACTCCGCCTCCTCGTCCAGACGCCCGTCACCGTCAAGCAGACGCGGCAGCTGGTCAAGCAGGTCAACGGCAAGCAGGTGGTCGAGCAGCAGGTCGTGGACGTGCAGACGGTCCAGCACACGCAGGTGTCGCTCGCCGACCTCAGCGGCACGGTCGCGGCCGCCGACGGCACGCCGGTCGGTACCGCGGAACTCCTCCGCCGGGCCAAGGACGGCGTCACGGTGCTGATCTCGGCCGACGGCAAGTCGGTCGACCGGGCCTGGCTGAAGGCGGTCGGGTCGAATACCGTCGTCGTGGCCGCGAAGGCACTCGCCGGGGCGGCCGCCCCGCCGCAGCCGATCAGCAACACGCGCGGCGTCGCCAACACGCCGGCGCCGCGGCTGACATTCCTGACGACCGGCCCCGACGGCACCGTACGGGTGAGCACGCAGCCGGGTGGCGCCCGCTACTACACCAGCGGCCGGATGGTCATCATGAACGGCGCGCAGTTGATGCTCGACGACGGCGGGTATGCGATGCCCAACGGCGGCGGCCAGCAGGTGCGGCCGCTCAACGAGGTCGGCTTCGACGCGTACGACTTGACCGGCCGAATCGTGCCCCGCGACGAGGCCGTGCGTCGCCTCCGCGCCGGCGGTTTGGTGCTGGTCGCCCCCGGCCGGTTCCCCGACGCCGTCCACCTTCAGCCGTTCCGCGGCGACCTGCTCGTCCTGGTGTCGTCCGAGAATCTGGCCGCCGCCGGCGCCGCACCAGCCACCCCCGCCCCGGCGCCGGCCGTCGAAGTCAAGCCGGCGATCATCCGCGTGGCCCCGCTGGCCGCCCCCGCGCCTCTTGTCGCCCCCGCGCAGCTGGCGCGGCCGGTGCTGCGGGCCGTCCCGGCGCAGCCGGCGCAGCCGTGATCCGGGCTGGGTGTTGGGGCCGTTGGACCCGTGTTCGGAATGCGGTCCATCGTCTGAGCCGCTCAAGTTCGCCCGCAGGACCGGGCTCGTCTCCCCTCCCGAGTTGTTTCAGGCCGACGTGGCCCGCGACCGGCTGGCCGCCGCCCGCCGCCGTACACTGGTCCGGAAGGTCGCCCCCACCCGAGACCGTCCATGCGCCGGAGCGTCGTCCGCCTCATCGCCGTCCGCGAAGCCCGTGACCAGCTCCGCGACCGCCGCACCATGTTCCTGATCCTCGGCCTCCCGGTTCTGATGTACCCCCTGTTCGTCGGCGTCGGCACCGTGTTCGTGTCGATGCTGAAGGGGAAGCAGCTCGTCGTCGGCGTCGTCGGCGCGGAGCACCTGCCGCAGCCCGGCCGGCCCGGGCCGCACCCGTACCCGCCGCTGTTCGCCGGCGACCGCTTCGCCGACGCCTACGCCACCCCCGACCTGCCCGACGACCCCGAGGCCGCCGCCGGCCGCCTGACCGTCACCCGCCTCGACCCCGCCCCCGACGCGGCGCTCAACGAACTCCTGTCGTCGCGGGAGGTCGACGTCGTGGTCGTGGTCGATCCCGGGCTCGCGGACCGGCTCGAGCGCGGCGAGCGGCCGGCGGTGCGCGTGATGGGCCGCGAGGGCGAGGAGAACTCGAAGCTCGCCGTCCGCCGGGTCATGGGCGTGCTGCGGAAGTGGGCCGCCGCCGTGAAGGCCGCCCGCTTCGCCCGCGCCGGGCTGCCAGCCGACTTCGACAGCCCCGTGGACCTGCGCGACCCGCAGTCCGACAAGCCGGTGGACAAGAAGCTCGCCGACGAGCTCCGCGACGTGCTGGTCAAGGTGATCCCCCTGTTGCTGACGATGTGGGTGCTGACCGGCGCCATCTACCCGGCCATCGACATGACCGCCGGCGAGAAGGAGCGCGGGACGATGGAGACGCTCCTCATCAGCCCCGCCGAGCGCACCGAGATCGTGGCCGGGAAGTTCCTCGCCGTCTCCGGGCTGGCGTTCGGCACGGCCGTGTGGAACGTGCTGCTGATGGTCCTCGCCGTCGGCGTGGCGCAGGTGCTGTTCCCGTACCCGCTGCTGTCGATGGCCGGGCTGGCGGGGTGCGTCGTGGCGGCGCTGCCGGTGGCGCTGCTGCTCGCGGCCGGGTGCATCACCCTCGGCGTGTTCGCCCGCAGCACCAAGGAGGGGAACTACTACATGGTGCCGATGTTCTTCCTGGTGCTGCCGCTGGCGTACTGGAGCATGGCCCCCGGGATCGAGCTCGACGCCCAGATGAGTTGGGTGCCGGTGACGAACGCGCTGCTGGTGCAGCAGCGGCTGCTGAGCGTGCGGCCGGACCCGTTCCCGTGGCAGCACGTGCCGGCGGTGGTGGTGTCGATGACCGCGTGCATCGGGCTGGCGCTGTGGGCGGCGGTGGTGCAGTTCCGCCGCGAGGCGGTGCTGTTCCGCGAGGCCGAGCAGGGGCGCGGGGCGTTCTCGCTGTTCGGCCGGCGGCCGGCCAAGGGCGACGGTTGACGCCGTGCCGCGGGGCTTGCCCGGCCGGGACGGGGGGCTAGAATGCCCCTTCCTTCGGACCGAACACGGGACACCCAGTAGGAGCGGCACATGGGGGCGCGGCGCGGCAGCGGACGGCGCAAGGTGGGGCGGAAGAAGCGGCGCATGCGGGCCAAGATCCG
The DNA here is from genome assembly GCA_046350095.1 of Gemmataceae bacterium. Taxonomy (GTDB): domain Bacteria; phylum Planctomycetota; class Planctomycetia; order Gemmatales; family Gemmataceae; genus Urbifossiella. The sequence goes on along the minus strand of JAXMBA010000002.1, from coordinate 59,381 downwards.
GCACCGCAAGTAACCGTCCGTTCGGCCCGTGGTCCCGGGCGAGCGCCCGGGTCGGAGTACGTCCCGGAGGCCGTCATGCCGCGGTTCCCCGTCGCCGCCGTCCTCCTCGTCCTGGCCGCCGCCGGCGCCGCCCAACCGCCGGACGACCCGTCCGACGGCGCCGACACCGACGCCGACGTGCTCAAGGCCGTCGGCCTCGACCCGGCCGACGCCGCCGGCCTGCTCGGCTACCTCAAGCTCCGCACCGTCTCGCAGGCCGACCAGGGGAAGATCGACGAGATCATCCGCCGGTTCGCCGCGGACAAGTTCGAGGACCGGCTCGCCGCCGCCGCCGCCGCCGAGAAGCTCGGCCCCCTCGCCATCAGCCCCCTCCGCAAGGCCGCCGACGACAAGGCCGGCGACCCCGAAATCGCCTACCGCGCCGGGCTCGTCCTCAAGAAGCTTCAAAAGGTCGATCACGCCAAGGTGTCCGCCGCCGCCGTCCGCGGCGTGGCCAGGCTCAAGCCCGCCGGCGCCGCTGCGGCGCTGCTCGGCTTCCTGCCGCTGGCCGACTCCGACGCCGTCGCCGACGACATCCGCGCGGCGCTGAAGGGCCTCGCGGTGCAGAACGGCAAGGCCGACCCGGCGCTGGTCGCGGCGCTGGCCGACGCGGCGCCGCTCCGCCGGACGGCGGCGTACCTCGCACTCGTCGAGGGCGAGCCGGGCGGCAAGGGCGTTCGCGCGCCGGACGCGCTCGACGCCGTGAAGGCCGCCGTCCGCCGCGACGCCGACGGCGAGGCGAAGTTCCGCGGGCTGTGGGCGCTGGTTCACACCACCCGCGACAAGGAGTACGTCCCGGACCTGATCGCCAGCATCCCCGTGCTGCCGCGCGGCCGCCTGTGGCAGGTCGAAGACCTCCTGCTGCGGCTGGCCGGCGAGCACCCGCCCGGCGGCCGGTTCGGCAAGGACGCCGAGGCGCTCGGCAAGGCCCGCGACGCCTGGGCCGCGTGGTGGGCCAAGGGCGGTGTCGACCTGGCGAAGGTCGACCTCACGCCGCGCGTCCTGGGGCTGACCGACGTGCTGGTGCAGAACCCGGCCTTCGGCCAGTACACGACGTACACCCTCGGCCCGGACATGAAGGAAGTCTGGCGGCTGAAGCAGGACCAGCAGACGATGCCGACGGACCTCCGCTGGCTGGCGTCGGGCCGGCTGCTGCTGACGGAGCAGAACTACAACCGCGTGACCGAGCGTGAGAAGGCCGGGGCGGTTGTGAGCACGTACAGCGGCAACTCGCCCCCGTGTACCGCCGAGCCGCTGCCGAACGGCAACTGGCTGGTGGTGGCCCGGTCGATGGTGGCGGAGGTGAAGCCGGGCCGCGGCGGGGCGCCGACGAGCGTGGTGAAGTCGCACACCCGGCCGCCGCCGCCGAACCAGCCGGGCGGGATGGCGTACGACATCGTGACCGGCGCCCGGCTGCCGAACGGCGAGGTCGTGTACCTGACCAGCACCATCGGCCCGAACCTGTTCCGGCTCGACGCCGACCTGAAGCCGGTGGGCACGCCGCAGACTCTGCCCCGGTTCTTCAACACCGTGATGGTCGGCATCGACGTGACGCCGGCGGGGAAGTTGCTCGCCTGCCACCAGGACAAGGTGGTGGAGTACGACCCGGCGGACGGCAAGGCCGGGTGGACGTACGACACGCCGAACCCGACGTCGGTCCAGCGGCTGGTGAACGGGAACACGCTGATCGCGTCGGTGAACGCCGGCCGCGCCGTCGAGGTGACGCCGGAGCGCGAGGTGGTGTGGGAGTACCGCGACCCGACCGGGCTGGCCGTCGGCCGTGTGTACCGGCGGTGACGGCGGGCTCGCGCCCCGGCCTCACGGCCGGGCGCCCCGTCTCGTCGGCCCGTTGAAGCGGCTCGGCTTGCCGCGCCGCCGCACTTCGGTCATCATCTGACCATGTCCGCCGCCCCCCGCTCCCGCCTCCGCCGCGCCGCTCGCTGGGCGCTGCTCCTCACGGCCGTCACGGCGGTCGGCTGCTGCGCCCAACCAGCCATTCTGTGGGTCGGCGCCTGGGTGCGTGACAGGCCCGTCTCGGATGCGGTGCCGCCGGGCTTCGCCGACGACGCGAGCCGGATGAACCGCACCGCCGTCGCCGAGGTGTGGCCGGTGCCCGCCGACCCCGCCGCCGCCGAGGCCCAACTCCGCGACCTGCTCCGCCGGGCGCACGAGCAGAAGCTCCACGTGTCGATCGCCGGCGCCCGGCACAGCATGGGCGGGCACACCATCGCCGCCGACGGCGTGGTCGTGGACATGCTCCCGTTCAAGCGGCTGGAACTGGACGCCGGGCGCAACGTCCTCCGCGCCGGGGCCGGCGCCCGCTGGTCGGAGGTGGTGCCGTTCCTCGACGCACACGGGCTGTCCGTCGCCGTCATGCAGTCGAACAACGACTTTTCGGTCGGCGGGTCGCTGAGCGTGAACTGCCACGGCTGGCAGCACGACAAGCCGCCGATCGCCAGTACCGTCGAGTCGTTCCGCCTCATGACCGCGGACGGCACCGTCCGCCGGTGCAGCCGCACCGAGAACGCCGAGTTCTTCCGCCACGCCCTCGGCGGCTACGGGCTCTTCGGCGTCATCCTCGACGCCGAGCTGCGCGTGGTGCCGAACGAGCGCTACACGCCGGTTTCCGAGGTGGTGTCCACCGACCGGTACGTCGAGCGGCTGCGGCAGGCGGCGGCTGACGCGGGGATGGTGCAGGGCCGGCTGTGCGTGGTGCCGGGCGACGACTTCCTGCGGAAAGCCGTGCTGACAGCATGGCGGCGGGCGCCGTGCGGCCGGGCCGAGATTCCCGTCCTGAACGCCGCCGGGTTCGCGGGCCTGCGGCGGCAGGTGTTCCGCGCCCAGATCGGCAGCGACGCCGGCAAGGCCGTCCGCTGGCGCGCCGAGACGGCCGTGGCCGAGCGGCTGGCGGGCGCGTTCTTCTCGCGGAACCAGCTCCTGAACGAGGGCGCCGAGGTGTACCAGGAGCGGAACGCCGACCGCACCGACATCCTGCACGAGTACTTCGTGCCGCCCGACCGGCTGGAAGCCTTTCTGACCGCGGCGCGGGAGGTGATCCCGCGGCACGGCGCCGACCTGATGAACGTGACCGTGCGGACGGTGAGCGAGGATGCGGACACGGCGCTGCGCTACGCCGACCGCGACCTGGTGGCGCTGGTGATGCTGTTCAATCAGGGCCGCGACCCGGCCTCGGACGAGCGCGACGCGGCGACGACGCGCGAGCTGGTGGACGCGGCGCTCGCGGTGGGCGGGCGGTACTACCTGCCGTACCGGCCGCACCCGACCCCGGCGCAGTTCGTGGCGGCTTACCCGGGGGCGGCTGCGTTCTTCGCGTGCCGGCAGCAGCACGACCCGTCCGGCGTGTTCCGCAACCGCTTCGCCGACAAGTACGCCCCGCGCTGAGCGGGCGCCCTATTGCTTCAGGGCGATCATCACCCCGAGCGTGCCCCAGAGGAGAATTGCGCCGCCGCTGACGACGAGGCCGAGCACCGCCCGGATGTTGCTCGTGACGCCGCCGTAGGAGTCGGCCTTCTTCCACCGCCGCACCGCGACGACCCCGCACACGAACGCCGGCACGGCGAACACGATGCCGACGAACGGCAGGCACAGCCCGATGAGCCCGACGTACAGGGCGACGAGGGCGTAGGTGCTGCCGGCGGGGACGAGCAGGTCGTTGGTGTCGAAGTCGTCCGGCGGCGGGCGGCGCCGGCGGCGCCGCGGGCGGTCGTCGGGCTCGACCTCGTCGTCCATACCTCGTACTCCGCTCGGCTCGACGGGCCGCATTACCCCAGATCGAACGTACTGAACCCGCCCGCGGCGAGTACGTCCTGGACTCGCCGGAACAGCGTCTGCCCGTAGGGCGTGTCAGCCGGCTCGTCCGGCAAGTACACCGTGACCGGCGGGACACAGTGAAAGCGGAAGAACCGCCCGGCCGGCGGGTGGAACCAGTCGCGGTCCGCGACCGCCGGCCAACCGCGCACCCGGAAGCCGAGCCGTGCCAGCGGCGCGTACAGCCAACCGCGCCAGTGCCACCGGGCGATGTCGAGGAAGCGCACGACGACGGCGCTGCCGTCGGACAACAGTTCGAGCCGGTCGGGGAGTACCGTGACTTCGGTCACGGCCGGCGGGCCGTAAACCGCGCTCGGGACGAAGCGCAGACCCTCCGCTGCGGGTGTTGCCACGGCCCGCCCTCCACCCGTGGGTCACGCGAACCAGCTCAGGATCGGCTCGCCGGTGCTCGCCGGGCGCGTGAAGCGGTCGGCCCCCAGCCGCGTCTCCGGCGGCACCCCGAGCGCGTGTAGCACGGTTGCGGAGAACCGCTCCGGCGACACCGGGTCGTCCTTGACGTAGCCGCCGGCCCGGTCCGAGGCGCCGGACACGCGGCCGCCCTGAACGCCGCCGCCGGCCAGCAGCGCCGAGTAGCACGCCGGCCAGTGGTCGCGGCCGGCGCGCTCGATGCGCGGGGTGCGGCCGAACTCGCCGACCACCACCACCAGCGTGCTCTCCAGCAGGCCGCGTATCGCCAGGTCGTCCAGTAGCGCCGACACCGCCTGGTCGAGGTTCGGCAGCGCCCAGCCGAGGCCGTACGCGCCGGTGCCGAACATGCTGCCGAGGCCGGCGCCCTCGCCGTGCATGTCCCACGTCTGCACGTTCTTGAACGCCTCGCCCCGCGGCGTTCCCGCCCACGCCGTCACGCTCACGAGCCGCACCCCGGCCTCGACTAGCCGGCGCGCCGTCAGCAGGTTCTGGCCCAGCGGGTGCGCGCCGTAGCGGTCGCGGACGCCGAGCGGTTCCAGATTCAGGTCGAACGCGCGTCGCGTTTCGGGGCCGGTCAGCAGGTCGGCGGCGCGCTCCTGAAATCCGCGCAGCGCCGCCTCCGGGCCGGCCGACGTGGGCCGCGGGTCGAGTCGGTTCAGCAACTCGTTCCGAACCGTCATGCGGTCGTGGGGCACGTCGGCGGCGGGGTCGAGGGCGCGGACGCGGAAGCCGGGCGTGGCCGGGTTGTCGAGGTCGGTGCCGACCCTCAACGGCCCGTAGGCCGGGCCGAGGAAGCCACCGCCGAGGTAGCGCGGCTGCACGTCGCCGGCGAGGTTCTGGAGCCACACGTAGGACGGCACGTTCCGCGACGCCGGCCGCACCTTCGCCACCACGCTGCCGAGGTACGGCGTGTCCGCGGTCGGGGCCGAGTGGCCGGTCATGGCGACGTGCATGCCGCCGTCGTGGCCGGGGTCGCGGTGCGTCATCGACCGCACCAGCAGGAAGCGGTCGGCGCGGTCGGCGAGCCGGGGCAGTAGCTCGCCGAGGCGCACGCCGGGCACGCGCGTCGGCACGGCGCGGTACGGGCCGCGCGTCTCGGCGGGGGCGTCGGGCTTGGGGTCGAAGCTGTCGATGTGGCTGCACCCGCCGTACTGCACGACGAAGATACAGGAGCGCTCCGGGGTGCGGCCGGCGGTCGCCGCGGGAGAGCGCGCCTGGAGCAGGGCGGGTAGCCCGAGCCCGAGCGCGGACAGGCCGCCGACGCTTAGCAGCTGGCGGCGGGACGGGCGGGTCATGGGCGTCCCCGGGGTGGTGGGTGGGCGCGAGCCCAACCGCCGATTGTGGCGAACCGCGGTGGCTCACGCCAGCGGGTTTCTGGACCCGGTGCGGCCCGATGCCTCACCCGTCCGTCGGGCCGTCGGGGCGGACGTGCTTCTCGATCACCAGCTTGAGCGCCTGGAGCTTGGCTCGCAGCGTCGTACGCGAGATGCCGAGGAGTTGGCTCGCCGCCACCTGGTTCCCGTCGGCGTGGCCCAGCACCACGCCCAGCACCGCGCGGTCCACCGCCCGGATCACCTTCTCGTAGACGTTCTCCTCGCCGCGGGCCAGCAGATCGCGCGTCAGTCCGGTCACGTCGAGGCCCGGGTCGGCCACCGCCGCCGGCTCGGGGCCGGCGCCGCGGACCGACCGCGGCAGGCAGTCCGGCGTGACGGCCTCGCCCGTGGCCTGCACCACCGCGTACCGCACGGCACTCTGGAGCTCGCGCACGTTCCCCGGCCAGCCGTAGCCCTCGATCAGCCGCAGCGCCTCGGGGGCGAACCCGCGCACCGCCTTGCCGAGCTTGCGGTTCGCCGCCCGCAGGAACCGCTCGGCCAGTAGCGGCACGTCCTCGCGGCGGTCGCGCAGCGGCGGCAGGTGGATGGTGAACCCGTTGAGCCGGTACAGCAGGTCTTCGCGGAACGTGCCGGCAGTCGCCATCGCCGCCAGGTTGCGGTTCGTCGCCGCGATGACGCGCACGTCCACCGTCCGCGTCTCGCCCGAGCCGACGCGCTCGAACTGCTGCTGCTGGAGGAGGCGCAGCACCTTCGCCTGCGCGGCCGGCGCCATGTCGCCGACCTCGTCGAGGAAGATGGTTCCGCCGTCGGCCTGCTCGAACCGGCCGACGCGCTGCCGGTCGGCGCCGGTGAAGGCGCCCTTCTCGTGGCCGAACAGCTCGCTCTCCAGCAGCGCCTCCGGGATGGCGGCGCAGTTGATCGCCAGGAACGGCCGGTCGGCGCGGCGGCTGTGCTGGTACACGGCGCGGGCCACCAGCTCCTTGCCGGTGCCGCTCTCGCCGGTGATGAGGACGTTCACGTCCTGCGCGGTGATCCGGCCGATGGCCTTGAACACCTCCTGCATCGCCGGGCCGCGGCCGACGATCACGTCGGCGTCCGGGTCGGCGTCGTCGCGGTCGGGGACGGCCGGGACGGCCCGCATCCGCCGGGCGGCGAGCGCCCGGCCGACGACCTCCTGGAGCTGGTGCAGGTCCACCGGCTTGAGGAGGTACTCGAACGCGCCGCGCTTCATCGCCTCGATGGCGGTGTCGGTGGTGCCGTGGGCGGTGATGACGACGACCGGCAGGTGCGGGTCGATGGCGCGGGCGGCGTCGAACACGTCGAGGCCGGCGCCGTCGGGGAGGCGCAGGTCGAGGACCATCGCGTCGGGGGCGGCGGAGCGGACCAGCCCGGTCGCGTCGCGGACCGTGCGCGCGGTGAGGATCTCGAGCCCGTCGCCGGCGAGGCCGAGTTCGAGGGTGTAGAGGACGTTCGGCTCGTCGTCCACCAGCAGCAGCCGGGGCATGGGCACCTCACGATGCGGCGGTGGCGGGCAGGCCCGACACGCGCCGGCCCGCGCTCACCGGGAGGTATACGGTGAAGACCGTCCCGCCGCCGGGGCGGTCGGCCGCGTTGATCTCGCCGCCGTGCGTCTCGACGATCCGCCGGCAGATCGACAGGCCGAGCCCCATCCCGGCGTCCTTGGTGCTCACGAACGCCTCGAACAGCCGGTCGCGCACCCGGGCCGGCAGCCCCGGCCCGTCGTCCTCCACGCGGAGCACCACGCGGTCGTGTTCCGCGCCGACCGTCACCGCGATCCGCCCGCCGGTCGGCTGCGCGTCCAGGGCGTTGAACAGCAGGTTGTACAGCACCTGCTGCAACTGGCCGGGGTCGAGCTCGGCGACGACCGGGCGGCGCGGCGTGCTCACCTCGACGGCCACCCGCTGGAGCGCCGCCCGGCCGCGCACCCGGTCGGCGACCTGCTCGACCAGCGGGCCGATCTCGACCGGCTTCTTGTCCGGCCGCGGCGGGCGGGCGAAGTCGAGGAACGACCCGACGGCCTGCTCCAGCCGGATGATCTCTTCCTCAAGCACCTCCATGTCGCGCGGGCGGAGGCGGTTGTCGGTGCGGCCGTCGGCCAGCGCCTGGATCAGCAGCTTGATCGCCATCAGCGGGTTGCGGACCTCGTGGGCGATGCCGGCAGCCATCCTTCCGGCCCACGCCAGCTGCTCGGCGCGGAGGGCGTCGCGCTCGGTCTGCCGCAGCCGGTCCAGCACGGCAGTCGCGCTGCGGGCCACGTCGTCGAGGGCGTCGGCCGACTTGCCGGCGCGGTGGGCGTTGTCCTCGGCGGTGCGGGCGGCCTCGTCCAGCTGGCGGGCGGTCGTCCGCAGCCGCTCCTCGGTTCGGGCCATCGCCCGCCGCAGCCCGGCCGCGATCACCCAGCCGCCGAGCAGCCCGCCGACCGACCCGCACAGCCCGAGGACGATCAGGCCGGTGGTGAGCTGGGACGCGGCGCGCTCGTTCTCGGCGTTGGCGCGGGCCAGCCCGCCCTCGTTCAGCCGCAGGTACTCGCGGGTCGGCTCGATCACCTCGTTCGCCAGCAGGGTGTCCACCAGTTCCAGCGTCTTGGCGTAGTCGGCGCGGTCGGGCCGGCCGTTGGTCATGCGGTCGTACTCGACGATGAACGCCTGGAGGCCGGCCCGGGTCCGCCGCATCAGCGCCTGCTCGGGGGGCGTGGTGGCGAGCCGCTCGGCCTCCTCCAGCGCCTTCATCGTGTGCTCGCGGAGCCGCGGGATCGGCTCCAGCATCTTCGGGTCGCCGGCCAGGAGGTAGCGCACCCCCTGACTCCGCAGGTTGCGGGCGCTCACCTCGAGATCCTGCGCGGCGCGCATACTGGTGACGTTCTCGGCGAGCATGCCGGCGGTGGTCGCCTGCATGTTGCGGACGTACCACGCCGTGCCGACGGCGACGACCAGCAGCAGAACGCTGACGACGGCGACCGGGGCGGCGATGCCGGTCCAGACTCGCGGCTGCATGCTCACGCGGGCTCCTGAACAGAATCCGGGCTCGGCGCCCACTTCCGGTCCAACCCGAATTCCGGGTGGTTGTTCAAAATTCGGCCGAAGACGCGGCCCCCGGCCGGGACCGTCCCCACACACACGAGGTCATCTTAAGCACCTGCCGGGGCAGTGTGTTGCGGCCGGGCGGCCGGGTTCTTCCGGGGCCGATCACGGGCCGCGGCGGGCGGGTTCGCGGCCTCTGGTACGGTCGTTGCCTAACGGCTCATCGCAACTGGAATGCCCGGACCGCCGCCGGAGTACGGCTTCGTCCCGTTTCCGCACCCCGGAGGCCGCGTGGCCTGGACCAAGGACCGTCTCGAAGACGTGGCCCGCACCCGCCTCGGCGGGGCGAAGCTGATCGTCGTGGCCAACCGCGAGCCGTACATCCACAACCTGCGCAACGGGGCGGTCGAACTGATGCGCCCCGCCGGCGGCCTCACGACCGCGCTCGACCCCGTGATGCGCGCCTGCGGCGGGACGTGGGTGGGGCACGGGTCCGGCAGCGCCGACCGCCTGGCGTCCGACGCCCGCGGCCGGGTCAGCGTGCCGCCCGACGACCCGAGCTACACCCTCCGCCGCGTCTGGCTCACGCCCGAGCAGGAGAACGGCTACTACTACGGGTTCGCCAACAGCAGCCTGTGGCCGCTCTGCCACCAGGTCTACCACCGCCCGACGTTCGACCCGGCCCAGTGGGCCGCGTACCAGGAGGTGAACGACCTCTTCGCCGCGGCCGTCCTCGAGGAAGCGCGAGGCGGCCCGGCGCTCGTGTTCGTGCAGGACTACCACTTCGCCCTCCTTCCGCGGCTGCTGAAGCGCACCCGGCCGGACCTGGTGGTGGCACAGTTCTGGCACATCCCGTGGCCGAACCCGGAGACGTTCCGAGTTTGCCCGTGGGCCGCCGAGCTGCTCGACGGGATGCTCGGCAACGACCTGCTCGGGTTCCACACCCAGTACCACTGCAACAACTTCCTCGAGTCGGTGGACCGCACCGTCGAGTCGCGCGTCTGCCGCGAGCGCTTCAGCGTCACCCGCGGCGGCCGCACCACCCGCGTCCGGCCGTTCCCGATCAGCGTCGATCCCGACCTCGCCGCGGAACACCTCGCCGGCGACTGGGAGGCGCCGGTGGCGGCGCTGCGGCGGAAGTACGACCTCGGCGACCGGCTGCTGCTGCTGGGCGTGGACCGCGTGGACTACACGAAGGGCATCCCCGAGCGGCTCCGCGCCGTGGCCCGGTTGCTCGACCTGCACCCGGGCCTCGTCGGCCGGTTCCACCTCGTGCAACTCGGCGCTCCGAGCCGCACGAACCTTCCCGAGTACCGCGCGCTGACCGAGGAGATTCACGGCCTGGCCGCGGGGATCAACGAGCGGCACGGCACGCCCGACTGGCGGCCGGTGGTGTTCGTGAACGAGCACGCCGGGCCGGAGCTGATCTACCCGCTGTACCGCGCCGCCGCCGGGTGCGTGGTCAGCTCGCTGCACGACGGCATGAACCTGGTGGCGAAGGAGTTCGTGACCGCCCGCGACGACGAGCAGGGCGTGCTGGTGCTGTCCGAGTTCACCGGCGCCGCCCGCGAGCTAACGGACGCCGTGCTGGTGAACCCGTTCGACGTGGACCGGCTGGCGAACGGCCTGCTGGCGGCGCTCACGATGCCGCCGGCGGAGCGGCAGCGGCGGATGCGGCGGATGAGGGCGCAGGTGGCCGACCACAACATCTACCGCTGGGCCGGCACGATGCTCAGCGAGGCGTCGGGGCTGATGGACCACGGCCCGCGCCCGGCCGCGCCGCGGGTCGCCGTGCCGCGGGTGTACGTCCCCGCGGACGCCGCGCCCGCCCGCTTCGCCCCCGCCCCGGTCCTCACCCACCCCGCGTGAAGGTGCCCCGAATGCCTGCGCACGACTGGGCGACGGCGGCCGCGGCGGGGTACCGCGCCGGCCGCCCGCTGACCCTGCTGTTCGACTACGACGGCACACTCACCCCGATCGCCGCGCTCCCGGCGCTGGCGGTCCTCCCCCCGGCGACGCGCGACGCGCTCGCCGGCCTCGCCGCGCTGCCGCGCGCGACCGTCGGGGTGGTGAGCGGCCGGAGCCTGGCCTCCGTCCGCGAGCTCATCGGCCTCCCCGGCCTCCGGTACGCCGGGTCCGGGGGGATGCACCTTTCGTTCGGTGCCGAAGAGGCGATCGACCCGGCGCTGGCCGCGTTCGACGTCATCGCCGATGCGCTGGTGACTGCGCTGTCGTCGCCGGTGCGGGGCTTCCCCGGGGCGTGGGTGGAGCGGAAGCCGGGGTGCCTGTCGGTCCACTACCGGCAGCTGACGCAGCTGCAGGCGGTGGGCTTCGTCGCGGAGGCCCGCGAGGCGCTGGCCGAACTGGCCCCCGACTGCCCGCCGCTCCGTGTCCGCGAGGTGACGCAAGCACTGGAGGTGGCGCTCGCCGGGGCGTGGACGAAGGGCGACGCGGTGGGCCGGCTGGCCGGCTCCGACGCGCTGGTCGTGTTCGCCGGCGACGGGGCGAACGACGAGGAGGCGGTCGCGGCGGTCAACGCCCGCGGCGGGCTGACGGTCGGCGTCGGCCCGGAGGCGCCGGCCGCGGCCCGGCTCCGCGTCGCGGACCAGAACGAGTTCGTGGCGGGGCTGCACCGCCTGGCCGCGAACCTGTGCGGCGCCGCGGTGGTTGGGCTGCCGCCACCGGGCCGGGCGGAGACGAGTCACGTCGTTCACCTGGGGGCGCGATGAGTGAGGCACCGGGCGTGTTGCTGATCGACCCCGACCCCCTGGAGCGCGACCGCCTCCGGCGCGAGCTGGAGGAGCGCGGCTGGCGGGTGTGCGTGGCCGAGGACGCGGCCGCGGCGGTGCGGCTGTGCGAGGAGCGGCCGGCCGAATTCCGCGCCGCGGTGGTGGACCTCCAACTCCCGGGGCTGCAAGGGGCACGGGTGCTGGCCGGGCTCGGCGCGGTGGCCCCGGCGCTGGCCCGGGTGGCGATGTCGGCGGGTCTGGCGCCGTACTCCGTCGCCGCCTTCCGCCGCCTCACCCGCACACCGCTGCTGGCGAAGCCGGTTCGAGCCGCCGACCTGGACGCCGTGCTCCGCGAGCCGGTCGCGGCGACCGTTTGACACACCTCTCACCGGCCTCTCGCCGTCCGAGACGTCACCGCAGGCCGAGGTAGTAATTCACGTCCACGTAGTACGGGGTGACGTAGTTGCGCGTCTTGCGGACCATTGTCACGCGGTCCTTCTGCCGGGCCGCGAGGTAGTCCAGCACCGTCGCCTCCGGCGGCGGCGTGACCCGCCGGCCGGCCTGGCCGAGGAGGTTCATGCCGTCCAGCCGCGTGTTCGCCACCGGGAACAGGAACGTCTGCTCGACGGGCGACTGCCCGCGGCTGCCGTCGGCGACCAGCACCTTGTGGTAGAACCACTCCGCGTCGCGCCGGCCCTCGCCGTCGTCGGCGCCGTAGAGGAACAGCATCTTGTTGTTGTCGCGCAGCTTCGCCGCGGACCGCGCCCACGCCCGCACCGTCGGCTCCGGGACGCTCGCCGGGCGGTCGGCGGTGAGCCACACCGCGCCGGCGACGTCGGCCCCCGCCGGCGGGTCGGGGGCGTACAGCGTGGACTGCGGCACGCTCTTGTACTGGAGGCCGTTCGGCAGCAGTGGCGCCACCGCCGGCCGGGCCCACTCGGCGGCCAGCCACATCATGCCGAGCGTCGCCGTCTCGCCGGCGCCGACGAGGTAGACCGAGCTGGTGTTCACGTCGCCGTTGTCGTTCTTCTGGTCGAGGTGGAGGCGCGCCGCGGCCAGGTCGTTGACGTACACCGGGAGATAACGGCTTTGGTTGACGTCCGTTTTGACGCGCAGCTCGTTCCCGGCCGGCCGGCGGTTGTACCCGCGGACGTAGCGCTGGTTCCACCCGCCGGTGATCGTGTTCGTCCAGAACCCGGTGAACGGGGTGTTGTCGCCCAGCGGGTCCACGACGTCGGTGCTGCCGCCGTGGCCGCGCCAGTCGAACCGGAAGACGTGGAACCCCTCGGCGTTGAGCCGACCGACGAGGTCGTCCCAGCTCCCCTTCAGCATGTCGCGGTCGGGGCCGGGCGGGTACAGGAGCACGACCACCGCGTCGCCCTGTTTGTCGCCGCGCGGGCTGCGGTGGAACAGCCCCTTGAGGCGCACGCCGTCGGCGGTGGTGAACGCCTCCTCGACCGGCCGCGCCGGCGCCCGGGCGAACGACCGCGGCGCGTCGAGGGGGAGGAGCACGAGTACGAGCGGGACGGCTAGCAGGAGGCGGCACATGACAGGTTCTCCCAAGGAGGCGCGGGCGGGGATGTGTCGAGCAGTAAACAGGCAATCCCGGTGCCGCTCGGCGTGTGACAGTCCGATGTCACAGCGCGAGCGGTGGTTGCGGCGCCGTGGCGTTCGGGGCGACGTTCAGCCGCTGGACAGTGCGACCAGGAAGTGGGCACGTGAGCCGACACAATCCCGTACTGCGCCGGGCGAATCACCCCGCAGAGCCGGCCGCCTGCCCGCTAGCACGCCCGCGGTTCAATAGCCCCGTCCCACCCACCCCGGTCGTCCGGTGATGTTCCTCCTCCGCGTCCCGCCGCTCGCCTGGCTCCGGTTCGTGCCCCCCGGGCCGACCGGCGTCGTCGGGCTCATGCTCTTCATCCTCGGGGCCGTGCCGCCGGCCCAGCTGGCCGTCCTGTACCTGGCCGCCGGGTGCGGCGTGCTCGGCGTGGCGTGGCTGGCGGCGATGCCGTCGCGGATGTTGCACCGCACGCAGAACCGGCTGTTCTGGCCGCTCGGCATCAGCGCCGCGCTGGCCGCGGCGTTCGTCCTGCCGGCGTGGGAGGAGCTGATGTGGGTCGGCGGCGCGGTCGGGCTGGTCGCCGGCCTGTCGGGGCTGGCGCACCGGGCGCGGGAGGAGTACCTCACGCTCCCGGAGGCGTTCGAGGAGGTGGTGCAGTGGTCGGACGCGATCGAGTACGCCGCCCTGTTCGACGTGACGCCCGACGGCCCGGTGAAGGTGCTGTACTCGACCGACCCGCACCTCGGCCGGCACCTCCGCCGCTTCGCCCTCGTGACCGCCGACGCCGACGACACGGCCGCGGCGGCGCAGGTGGCCGAGTGGGACCGGGCGGCGGTTCACCTCCACGCCGGGCTGGCCGGGCTCGACCGCGCGTTCACCGCGACCGGCCAGGGCGAGAACGTGCGGGCGGTGTTCGACGTCGACATGGGCGGGTTCTTCTTCACCCGCATCCACCCGACCCGCTTCCTGTTCGCGGCGACGCTCGACCAGGCGGTGATGAACGACGACTCGTGCGACCGCGACGTCCGCGCCCTGGTCCGCGCCATCACCCTGCGCACCAGCGCCCACCGCGCCGCCGACGTGGAGTGACCCCGTGTACTGGTTCGCCGTCGCACTCGACACCGCCGCCTCCCTGCTGGCCGTCTCCGGCACGGCCCTGTACGTCCTCGTCCCGTGGGTGAAGCGGCACTCCCGGCAGTGGCTGCGGGCGGCGCTGCGGAACCGCCGGGCCTACCTGCTGGCGTTCGAGTGCTCCGGCGTGTTCCTGTCGGTGTGGGGCGTGCTCGGCCAACTCGTCCGCCAGTACCCGCACGCGGTGGAGCTGCTGGCGAACAACGGCGTGGACGTGCCGGGGGTGTTGGAGGCGACCGGCGTTCACCTCGACCTGCGGACGCTCGGCGGCCTGCGGCTGGGCCTGCTGGCGGTGGCGGTGGGGTGCATGGCTGCCGGGCTGCTGTGCCGGGTCTACGGCCGGCGCGAGGTGTTCGCCGGCGTCCGCGAGGCGGTCGAGTACGGGGTGACGCGGGGCCTGTCGGCGGTGAGCTACGTCGTGGTGTGCGGCGGCGAGCGGGTGGCGACGACAGCGACCCGGCCGTCGCTGGACGAGGCCCGGTGGCGGGCGTGCGTGGACGAGTTCCCGGTGGCGATGGCCAAACTGTCCGCCGACGTCCGGCCGGCGCGGCAGGGCGAGAACGTGCGGGTGGCCTACGAGACGGCGGAGGGGCTGGTGTACTACTACCGGTTCGGGGCGCACGCTTATCTGGTGGCGTCGGCGGCCGGGGGCCGGGGGCGCCGCCGTGCCGAGGCCGAAGCGCGGCACCTGATCCGGTCCATTCAGGCGCTGGCCAGCGTCCACGGGGCGTGACACCCCGTTGTCACGCCCGCCGCAACTCCCGGGCCGCCGGGCGGAACCAGCGGCGCCGGACCACCACCCCGCCCGCACCGACCAGGCCGAGCACCAACGCCGTCGGCTCGGGGACGCCCGGCACCGTGCCTGGGTCGGTCGGCTCGCCGGGCTCCGTCGGCACCGGGTCGGGGTCGCCGGGCGGGTCGATCGGGCCGCTGTTCGGCTTCGCGTCCGCCCCCAGGCCGGCCACCCACCACCCACCCGTCGGGACGGCCAGTGTACTCGAGCCGAGCACCTCGCCGGAGCCGTCCGTGAGGGTGAAGGTCAGGCCGGCGTCCGCCGGAGTCACGCCGAGCAGCACGGCGTTCGACGGCACCGGTGCGCCCGTGACCGGGGCCACGGACGACGCCGGCCCGCCGGTGATCCCCGTGGGGGGGCGGGCCGTCGCGCCGGACGGCAACTCGCCGGCCGCGAGGTAGGCGGAGCCGTCGCCCACGCTCAGCAGCACGGGGACGCCGAGCCCGCCGAAGAACGTGACGGCGCCGCCGGCGTTCGCCTGCACGGTTCCGGTCCCCTGCACCTGCGTCACCGCCACGGTCGGCATCCCGGCCGGGAAGTTGAACCACACCTCGGCCGTGGCAACCGGGTCGGCCGAGCCGGCGACACCGGCCGCGAGCGTGAGCCAGCCGGCCCGACCGAGCCCCGGAAGACCCAGGACCGCACCCATGACGATCACCCATCCGAAACCGCGTTGCATCTCAACCTCCTTGCGGGCGTCGCTGAGCTTCGACGGGCGGGAAACTACCGTGGCGCCATCGACAAAACAAGATGACTGACAAGGAGATACGTCGATGTCGCGGTGCAGAACGTGGACAGCACTGTCCACCGTCTGAACAGCGTGGTGGGCTGCGAAGTCGTTGGGAAACCAGTGTCGAGGTGACGGCGTGACAGGTTTCCGGGACCCGGTGTGTGGTGCGGCGGGAGCATTACTCCGGGCCAGCGTTCGGGCCGTTCATCGATTGGAGCTTGGCGCGAAGGGTGGTCCGCGATATCCCGAGCAACTCGCTGGCGTGGACCTGGTTGCCGCCGACGTGCGCGAGCACGTCCGCGAGTACGGCCCGGTCCACCTCGGCGAGCACGCGCCGGTAGATGTCGAGCGAGCCGGCGGAGATCAGGTCGCGGACGAGCCGCCGCACGTCCGCCAGCCCCTCGCCGGTCGTGGGGGTTGCGGGCGGGACGCCGCCGCGCAGCGCCGCCGGCAGTGACTCGGGCGTCAGCTCGTCGCCGGCGGCGTGGATGGCGGCGAAGCCGATCACGTTCTGCAGCTCGCGGACGTTCCCCGGCCACGGGTAGCGCTCGAGCACCGCCAGTGCCGCCGCGGACACGCCGCGGAGCGGCTTGCCGAGCCGCTCTGCCGCGCGGCGGAGGAAGTGGCCGGTGAGCAGGGCGATGTCGCCGGCACGCTCGCGCAGCGGCGGCAGCGTCAGGACGAAGCCGTTGAGCCGGTACAACAAGTCGCGGCGGAAGCGGCCGCCGGCTGCCATCGCGTCCAGGTCCTGGTTCGTCGCCGCGATGACACGCACGTCCGTCGCCACGGCCCGGCTGCCGCCGACGCGGTCGAACCGGCGCTCCTGCAGCACGCGGAGCAGCTTCGCCTGCGCGGCGAGGCTCATGTCGCCCACCTCGTCGAGGAACAGGGTGCCGCCGTCGGCCTGTTCGAACTTGCCGACGCGCTGCCGGTCGGCGCCGGTGAACGCGCCCTTCTCGTGGCCGAACAGCTCGCTCTCCAGCAGCGTCTCCGGGATGGCGGCGCAGTTGATCGCCAGGAACGGCCCCTCGGCGCGCCGGCTGTGCTGGTACACGGCGCGGGCCACCAGTTCCTTGCCGGTGCCGCTCTCGCCGAGGATGAGGACGGTCACGTCCTCCGGGGCGAGGCGGCCGATCGTCTTGTACACGTCTTGCATCGCCGGGCTGCGGCCCACGATCTCGTCGCCGGTCTCGCCGCCGCCGTCGAGCACCGCAGGGACGCTGCGCATCCGCCGCAGCGCGACGGCGCGGCCGACGACCTCGCGGAGCTGGGCCAGGTCCACGGGCTTGAGGAGGTACTCGAACGCGCCGCGCTTCACGGCCTCGATGGCGGTCTCGGTGGCGGCGAAGGCGGTGATGACGACCACCGGCAGCCGCGCGTCGGCCTCGCGGATGAGCGACATGGCTTCGAGGCCGGTCATGTCCGGGAGGCGTACGTCGAGTACGACGGCATCCGGCCGGTGGGCGCGGACGGCGTCGACGCCCTGCCGCCCGGTCTGGGCGGTGACGACCTCCAGGTCGTCGGTGCCGAGCCCGGCTTCGAGCGAGTAGAGCAGGGCGGGTTCGTCGTCGACGATCAGCAACTTCGGCACGGCCCCTCCGTGGTCGGTTCGGCGCCGCCCGGGCGCGGCAGACGGACGGTGAACACGGCCCCGCCCCCCGGCCGTGCGACGGCGCGGATCGCGCCCCCGTGCGACTCGATGATCCGCCGGCAAATCGACAGCCCGAGCCCGACGCCGGTCGGCTTCGAACTCACGAACGGGTCGAAGATGCGCTCGCCGAGGTCGGCCGGCGGGCCGCCGCCGCGGTCCTCCACGCGCAACTCCACGTCACTTCGCGCGGCGGCCGCGGTCACGCGCACCTCGCCGCCGCCGGGCTGGGCGTCGAGGGCGTTGCCGACGAGGTTGTGCAGCACCTGCCGCAGCTGGTTCGGGTCGGCGTGGACGGCGGGAGCGTCCGCCACGTCCACGACGAACGCGACCGCCTGGAGCTCGGCCCGGCCGCGGAGCGCGGCGACGGCGCCGGCCACGAGTGGTGCCAGCTCGACCACCTGCTTGTCCGGGGCCGGCGGGCGGGCGAAGTCGAGGAAGCCGGACACGATCCCTTCGAGCCGGACGATCTCCCCCTCGATGACGGCCAGGTCGCGCGGGCGGAACGGGGCCGCACGGTGCGGGTCGGCCGCGGCCTGCACCAGCAGCTTGATTGCCATCAGCGGGTTGCGGACCTCGTGCGCCACGCCCGCGGCCATCTGCCCGACCAGGGCCAGTTGCTCGGCGCGGAGGGCGTCGCGCTCCACCTGCCGGAGTCGGTCGAGCACCGCGGTCACCGACACCTCCACGGCTTCGGCCGGGTCGCCGTCGGCCCCGGGGACGGCAACGACGGAGCGGAGCCGGGCGGCGGCCCCGCGCATCTTCCCCTCGGTGCGCTCGATCGACCGGCGGAGGCCGGTGGTGAGCACCCAGCCGCCGAGGAGCCCGCCGCCGGCGCCGCACAGGCCGAGCGCGAGCAGCACGATGGTGAGGCGGTCGGCGAGCTCGTGGGTGGCGCGGCTGGTGGCGGCGAGGGCGTCCTCGTTCAGCCGCCGGTACTCGCGGGCCGGGCCGATGATCTCGCTCTCGGGGAGCACAGCCACGGCCGCGACACGGCTGCGGGTGTCCGGCGCCCGCGGGGTCCGCGCGGCTTCCCCGGCGCCGCTCGCGAGCCGGACGTACCCGGCGCGGGCGCGGGCCATCAGCTCGCGCTCGCGGTCGGTGAACGCCCACGCCTCCGCCTCGTGGAGTGCGTCGCGGCCGCGCTCCGCCAGGTCCGGCACGGCCTCCAGGTGCGCCGGGTCGCCGGTGATGAGGTAGCGGTCGAGCGAGGCGTCGATCTCGCGGACCGTGCTCTCCAGCCGCTGCCCCGACACTACACTGGCAACGTTCTCCTCGAGCGCCGTCGAGAGCTGCCGCTGGATGCTCCGTAGGTACCACGCCGACCCGACCGCCGTGACCAGCAGCAGGACGCTGAGCGCGAGCACCGGCAGCAGCAGCCGAGGGACCAGTCGGGGCTTCACGCCGGCTCCTTCCTGTGCGGACTCTGGACACCGCTGTGCAGGTGCCGGACACCTCGGCCGGGGACACGACGGGAGCGGCCCGCGCGGCGAAAGTCGCGGCCCGCGGCCTCATTCCGTTTGTATCGGTCGTACCGCCGGTGGGACGTGGTGACACCCCCCTGTCACCTCGCCGACAACCGGGGTTTTCAGGGTTATTTGCGGGTTCGCGACCGCCCGCGGGGCGGCCCGGTGGTGGGCGGGTGGCCCACCCGCCGCGCGCGGCCCGCCGGACGGCACCCGGTTTGCCAACCGCCTCCCGCAACCACCGTACCGCAGCAACCGGATTCGCGCCGCGCCGCCGGCCGTTCTTACGAATCCGCGCCGCCGCGCGCCTCGTCAGCAGCAGAGCAACCGGGTTCCACTTCGGGAGAGTTCACGATGCTGGGTTCGATCTGGCTGAAGCTCGCATACAGGAAGATGGCGGCGGCCGCAGCCCGGGCCCGCCGGCCGGTGCTGTGCGTCGAGGGGCTTGAAGACCGCGTCACGCCGGCCGCCGTTTTCGCCGTGCCGAGCGCGGCCGGGGCGCCCGCGTCGGTGACGGTGTTCGACGCCGCCACCCGCGCGCAGAAGTTCGTGCTCTCGCCGTTCGACGGGTTCACCGGCGGGCTGAATCTGGCGATCGGCGACGTGAACGGCGACGGCACCGCCGACGTGATCGTCGGAGCCGCGGCCGGCGGCGGCCCCCTCGTGAACGTCTACAGCGGGACCGACGGCTCGCTGCTCAAGACCATCGCCGCCGGCGACGACACCTCCCGCGCCGGCGCGAGCGTGGCCGCCGCCGACTTCGACGCCGACGGCCTCGCCGATATCGTGGTCGGCGCGGTCCGCAACGGGCAGCCGCTGGTGCAGGTGTACCGCTTCTCCGACCTGCGTGTGCTCCACGGGTACACGCCGTTCACTGGCGCGCGAGGGGTCAGCGTGGCCGCGGCCGACGTGACCGGCGACGGCGTCCCGGACGTGATCGCCGGCGCCGGCCCGGGCGGGGGCCCGCAAGTGGTCGTGTTCGACGGCCGTACCGACGCCCAGGTGCGGAGCTTCTTCGCGTTCGAGGCCACGTTCACCGGCGGCGTCGGCGTGTCGGCCGGCGACGCGACCGGCGACGGCCGCGCGGACATTCTCGTGTCGGCGGGCCCGCTCGGCGGGCCGCGGGTGTCGCTGTTCAGCGGCGCGGACGGGTCCGTGGTGGCGAACTTCTTCGCGTACGGCGAACAGCTCCGCAACGGGGTGCAGGCGACGCTCGCCGACTCCGACGGCAACGGCACCCTCGACGTCGTCACCTCCGACGGCTCGGTCCCGAAGGCGTTCGACGCCCGCACGGTGGCGCAGCTGGCCACCCCCCCGGGCGGCGGGCTGATGACCGGGGCGTCGCAGGACACTGTCGCCCCGACCGTGACCCTCACCACCACCGCGGCGAACCCGACCGGCACCTCGCCGCTCGCGTTCACCGCCACGTTCAGCGAGGCCGTCAACGGGTTCACCGCGGCGGACGTCGTGGTCACGAACGGCACCGCGTCGAGCGTCGTCCGCGTGGACTCGAAGACGTACACGTTCAGCGTCACCCCCGCGGCCGACGGCGTCGTGACCGTGACCGTCACGGCCGGCACGGCGACGGACGCGGCCGGCAACGCCAGCACGGCGTCCGCGGCGGTGTCGCGCACGTATGACGCGACCGGCGCGGCCGTGACCGTGAACGCGCTCACCACCAACGACACAACCCCGACGCTGACCGGCACCGTGGCCGAGAGCACGGCGACCGTTTCGGTGTCGGTCGGCGGCCAGTCGGTGGCCGCGACCGTGGCCGGCACGACCTGGTCCGTCACGCTGCCGACCGCCCTGGCCGAGGGGACGTACACCGTCACCGCGACCGCGACCGACACCGTCGGGAACGTGAAGTCCGCGACCGGCACGCTGGTGATCGACACGACAGCCCCGACCCCGACCGTCACGACCACGGTAGCGGACCCGACGAGCACCTCGCCGATCCCGTTCACCGTGACGTTCAGCGAGGACGTGACCGGCTTCAGCACCGCCGGCCTGACGGTGACGAATGGCGTCGTCGCCGGCTTCACGCAGCAGGACGCCCACACCTACACGTTCGGCGTGGCCCCGCAGGCTCAGGGGGTCGTGTCCGTGACGGTGACCGCCGGCGCGGCGACGGACGCGGCCGGGAACGCCAGCACCGCGTCGGCCGCGGTCACGCGCACGTTCGACTCCGCCGGCCCGGTCGTGACCGCGAACCCGCTCACCACCAACAACCCCACGCCCACGCTGACCGGCACCGTGGACGACACCACCGCCACCGTCGCCGTCGTGGTGAACGGTCAGACCTACGCCGCGACGGTGACCGGCGCCGGCTGGTCCGCCGTCGTGACGGAGGCGCTCGACGAGGGGACTTATGACGTTGTCGTGACCGCGACCGACGTTCTCGGCAACAGCAACACCACGACCCTCACCGGCGGGCTGGTCGTGGACGCCACCGCCCCCACGGTCACGATTTCGGGGCCGTCGGTGCCGCTGACGGCCGGCGGCCCGGTCACGTTCACCGTCACCTACGCCGACGCCTCGGCGACCACGGTCACGCTCACCGACGCCGACGTGTCGCTCGACACCACCGGCACCGCGGGCGGGACGGCGTCCGTCTCGGGGTCCGGGCTGGTGTGGACGGTCACCGTCTCGGGCGTGACCGGGGACGGCGCCGTCGGGATCCTGATCGCCACCGGCACGGCGACGGACGCTGCCGGGAACGTTGCCCCGGCGGCCGGCCCGTCGGCGACCTTCACGGCCGACAACACCGGGCCCGACGCACCGACAGTCACCGGGCTCGACCCGGCGACCGACACCGGCTCCTCCGACACCGACGGCGTGACGCGCAACCCCAAGCCGACCTTCACGGGCACCGCCGAGGCGGGTAGCACGGTCGAGGTGCTCGCCGACGACGGGACCGGGCCGGTGTCGCTCGGGACGGTCGAGGCCGACGCGACAACCGGCGCCTGGTCGCTGACCGGCCCGGACGCGCTGGCCGACGCGGCGTACACCGTGACCGCCGTCGCCACGGACGCGCTCGGAAACGTGGGTGCCCCCTCCGCCGTGTTCGTCCTCGTGGTGGACGGCTCGGCCCCGACCGCGACCGTGGCCGGGGCCGGCACGGGGGGCGTGAGCGGCACCGCGACCGACGCCGGCGGGTCCGGCGTGGCGCGGGTGCTGGTGGGCCTCCGCGAATCCGCCGCGGGTGGGCTCTACTTCGACGAGGCGACCGGCGACTTCACCAGCAACTCCCCGCGGTTCTTCGCCGCGACCGACGACTCGACGGGTGGCGACTTCTCGGCGTGGTCCTACGCCCTGCCGCCGGGCACGTCGGGCGACTACCTGGTGACGGCCCGCGCGATCGACGCGGCCGGGAACGAGGCGGACAGCCTCGAGACGCCGGTGCAGGTCATCTGACCTGCGTTGTCCTGAACACCCCTGACCGGCCGCAGATTCGCCACCCGTCGGGGGTCGCGTCGCGGGCATACGCGTCGTCGCGGTCGCAGGTAACGGCGGTCCGGGTACGGCAGTCCGTGGTCACCGGGCGGCGGGGGTCGGCACGCCGGTGGCGGGGTCGCGTTCGATCGCGTTCAGGCTCGCGGCGGGGCCGGTCCGCACCTCGTACCCGGCGGCGCGGAAGTGCTCCCCGACGGCCCGCGGCCAGCCGGCTTCGAGCGTCACCACCGCGTCCCCCTCGGTGTGGACGCGCGGCGCCTTCACCGCCTCGGCCAACGGCAGCCCGGCGCCCACGCGGTACGCGAGCACGTCGAACACGCTGTTCGGGATGCGTCGCCCGCCCGTGGCACCGACCGCGAGGAGCGGCTTGCCGTCCGCGGTCACGACCGTGGGGCACATGTTGTGGAGCGGCCGCTTCCCGGGGCCGACCGAATTCGCCCGCCCCGGCCGCGGGTCGAACCGGCTCACCCCGTGCCCGAGCGTCAGCCCGAGCCCATCCACTGTGACGCGGGCGCCGAACGACTCGCCGTGGGTGTACGTGAGCGCCACCGTCATCCCCGTGCGGTCCACGGCCGACAGGTGGATCGTGCCGCCGGCCGACCGCCCGTCGGACGCCCCGTCGACCGGGCGGCCGGTCCGCAGCGCCGCGCGGACCCGCGCCGCGGTGTCGGCGGCGTACTGCTCCGACAGCAGGCGCGCGACGGGAACCTCGACCCGCCCCGGGTCGCCGAGCAGGCGCAGCCGGTCGGTCCACGCCACCCGCAGCGCTTCGACCTTCGCCCGGGTTGTCGCCGGGTCGGCCGGGTCGAGCCGCTCCCAGCCGAGCGCCTTCAGGGCCGAGAGGGTTTGCAGCACCGTTAACCCGCCGGCCGTCGGCGGCGGCGTGTGGACTGTCTTCCCGCGCCACTCCACCGCCGCGGGCGCCACCTCGACTGCCCGGTACGCGGCCAGGTCGGCCTCGGTCACCAGCCCGCCGTTCTTGCGGAACGCGGCGGCGACCGCGGCGGCGGGACGGCCGATGTAGAAGTCATCGACCCGGCCCTTCGCGGCGAGCCCGTCGAGGAGCGCGGCGAGGTCCGGGTTGCGGAACGTGTCGCCCTCGGCGAGCGGCTCGCCGTTCTTGAGGTACAGCTTCGCCGAGCTCGGGTCGCGGGCGAGCAGCGCGGCCGACGCGCGGACCGCGGCGGCGACCCCGCGGGTGACCGGGAACCCGTCGCGCGCCTTCCGCACCGCCGGGCCGACCAGCTCGGGGAACCGCTTCGTGCCGTGCCTGTCGAGGGCGAGTTGCAACCCGGCGAGCACCCCGGGGACGCCGACGGCCCGCCACCCGTGCAGGTGGGCGTTCCCCTCGACGCGGCCGGCGGCGTCGGCGCGGAACATGTCCGCGGTCGCCGCCGCGGGGGCGGCGGTGTTGAAGTCGATGGCGGCGGTGGTGCCGTCCGGCCGGGCCAGCACGAGGTGCCCGCCGTAGCCGCCGATGCCGGTGGACGGCAGGGCCGTCACCCCGACCACGAGGGCTGCGGCGACGGCCGCATCGACCGCGTTCCCACCCGCGGCGAGGACCGCGTTCCCCGCGGCAGCGCCGTCCGCGTGGCCGGTGACGAGGCCGGTCGGCCGCGGGGTGTCCTGCGCGGGCGCGGCCCACGCGCCGGCGAGGGCGGCGGACGCGGCGAGGAAGACGCGGCGGTCGGGGGTCGGTGTCATCCGGTCACGCGGGGGTGGGGTCGGCGGTCGGCCCATTCCCGAATCTTACGCCCGACGCGTGCAACACTGTGGCCTGTTCTTCACTCTACCGCGGCTGCGGCGACCGGCCGCGCTAGGGCTCTCCGATTACCACCACGGTCGCCGCCGGGACGGCCCGGACGAGGCGGTCGAGCAGGCTCGGGCCGAACCACGCCCGCCACCGGGGGCGGGCACTCCGGCCGACGACGACGTGCGTGATCCCGTACTCGCGGGCGAACCCGGCGACCGCCGCCGCCACGTCGGCCCCCCGGAACTGCATCGGGATGCCGTTCGCCAGCCGGGCCTGCTCGAGCGTGTCGGCCACCCGCCGCTCGGTCGCCGCGTCGATCCGCTCGGCGCGCTCCCGCGGCGTCTGCACGTACACCGCGTACCACGGCGCGCCCAGCCGGTCGGCCAGCCGGGCGCCCGCCCGCAGCAGCCGCGGCGCGTTCGGGCTGCGGCTCGACACACACACCATCACCCGCTCGGACCCGCCCGGCTCGCCGCCGGTCTGTCGCTCCTGCCGGCGGCGGTCGAGCAGGTGCGCCAGGTGCTCCAGCGCCAGCTCGCGCAGCTGTTCCAGGTTCGCGCTCGTGAAGTACCCGGCCAGCGCCCGCGCGGCGCGCTCCGGCGGGTACACCAGCCCCGCCCGCAACCGCTCCTGCAAGTCCTCGGCCGGCAGGTCCACGTTCACCACCTGGTCGGCCGCCTGGAGCACGGCGTCCGGTACCCGCTCCTTCTGCCGCGTACCGGTGAACCGCTCGACCGCGTCGTGCAGGCTCTCCAGGTGCTGCACGTTGAGTGTGCTCAGCACGTTTATGCCGGCCCGCAGCAGCTCCTCCACGTCCTCGTACCGCTTGGCGTGCTCCCCGCCGGGGGCGTTGGTGTGGGCCAGCTCGTCGATCAGGGCCACCGTCGGCCGGCGCGCCAGGACCGCGGAGGTGTCCAGTTCGTCCAGTACGATGCCGCGGTACTCGACGCGCCGCCGCGGCACCAGTTCCAGCCCCGCCAGCAGCGCCGCCGTCTCGGCCCGGCCGTGCGTTTCGACGACGCCCACGACCACGTCCACGCCCAGCTTCTTCAGGCGGTGCGCCTCCTGGAGCATTTCGTAGGTCTTCCCCACGCCGGGGGCGAAGCCGAGGTACACCTTCAGCCGCCCGCGCTGCTGCCGGCGGATCAGGCTGAGGAACTGCTCCGCCCGACCGGTGGGATCGTCCGCCACGGTCATGACGCGCCTCCCCACGCCGGCAGCGTGATGCGGAAGGTGGTGCCGCGGCCCGACTGGCTCTCGCACGTTACCCCCCCCGCGTGGGCGGCGACCACCTCCTTGACGATCGCCAGCCCCAGCCCGGTCCCCTCGCCGCGGGTCTGCCCCGGGATGCGAAAGAACCGGTCGAACACGTGCAGGACGTGCTCGGCCGGGATGCCGACGCCGGTGTCCGCGACCGACAGCTCGACGCGCCCCGGACCGGCCGGCCGCGCCGCTAGCGTGATCGACCCGCCCGGGTCGGTGTAATTCACGGCGTTCACCAGCAGGTTGTCGAGGGCGTGGCCGAGCCGCTCGGCGTCGGCCGCAACCGGCGGGAGCGGGTCGGGGCCGACCTCGACGCTCAGGCGCCGCCCGGCCGCCAGCGGCCCAACGCGCCCGACCGCGGCGCGCAGCAACTCCAACGGGTCCTCGGGCCGCACGGCCAGCGGTTCCCGCCCGCGCTCGAGGCGGGCCAGCGACAGCAGGTGATCGACGATCCGCACCAGCCGCTCGGTGTTCTCGCGGGCGTCGATCAGCAGCTCCGTCTGCTTGTCGGTGAGCGGCCCGACGGCTTCTTCGAGCAGCAGGTGGACCGCGAGGCGGAGGCCGGCGAGCGGCGTCTTCAGCTCGTGGCTGGCGGTGGCGACGAGGTCGCTCTTGAACTCGTCGAGGATGCGGAAGCGCGTCACGTCGGTCAGCGCGACGGCCGCGCCGAGGGTGGCCCCGTAGGGGTCGCGGACGGGCAGCACCCGCGGCGCGTAGACGCGGTCCTCGCCGCCGGTACGGTAGGTGACGACGAGGTCGAACCCCTCCGGGGTGTACGCCTGCTGCTCGCGGAGGGCGGCGGCGAGCGGCTCGCGGAGGGCGTCGGGCGGGTGCCACCGGGCCGCGTCGTCGCCGGGGACGACGCCGAGCACCCGCCGCGCGGCCGGGTTCGCCAGCTCGACGCCGCCGCCGGGCTCGACGACGAGGACGGGGTCGGGGAAGGCGTCGATCGCGGCCTGCCCGGCCTGCTGGGCGCGGAGGAGGCGGGCGGCGTGCGTCTGCCGCAGGTCGCGGAGCTGCGCCGTCATCCGGTTGAACGCCGCCACCAGCTCGCCGATCTCGTCGGTCGTCTCGGCCGTGACGAGCTGGTCGAACCGGCCGTCGCCGACGGCGCGGGCGGAGGCGGTGAGGTCGTCCACCGGGCGGAGGACGGCGCGGGTGGTTCGCCAGGCGACGACGCCGGTCGCGGCCAGCGACAGCGCCAGGCCGAGGCCGGCCCACCACCGCGCCGCGGCCGCGGTCTGCCGGGCGGAGGCACTGGCCCGCTCCATGTTCTCCTGGTTCAGCCGGTGGATGTCGGCGGTGACGCGCTTGATGTCGGCGAACGCGACCTGGAGCGGGCCGGGGCCGCCGTCGGACGCGTAGTAGTCGGCGGCGCGGTCGGCGGCCGGCCGGGCGGCGCCGAAGAAGCGGTCGCCGAGCACGCGGTAGTGGGCGGTCAGTTCGGTCAGCCGGGTGACCAGTTCGGCCTCGCCGGGCAGGGTGATGTTCGACCGCTCGAAGTCGAGGTGCCGGCGGTAGGCGGCCCACCAGTCGTCGTACTGCGCCCGCGCCCCGGGCCGGCCGGCGAGCGCGAACTGGAACGACGAGTCGATCCGCTCGGTCGCTTCGTTCAGCCCGTTCATGGCGTCCACGCTGCGGTAGTTCTCGCGGAGGATGGCGTCGATGCGGCCGCCGACGAGGTCGAGGGCGTACACGGCCCCGGCCCCGAGCGCGGTGAGGAGCAGGAGGACCGGGCCGAACGCCAGCCACAGCCGGTAGCGCAACGACATCGCGGGCCGCCCCCCGGGTCACAGGCCGTACTTCTTCCGCTTTCGGTACAGCGTGCTCGGGTCGATACCGAGCGTCCGGGCCGCGTCCTCCAGCGTCGGGCTCGTCGCCAGCACCCGGCGGATGTGCTCGACCTCCACGGCGTCGATCGGCACACCCTCGCCGACCGCCACCCGGGCCGGCGGCGCGCTCGTCACCGCCGCGGGTAGGTCGGCCGCGTCGATGGTCGTCCCCTTGCCGAGGAGGACCGCACGCTCGATCGCGTTCCGCAGCTCGCGGACGTTCCCCGGCCAGCGGTGGCGCAGGATCGCGTCTCGCGCCGCCTCCGTGAACGCGGCCGCCGGCCGCGCCGCCCGCGCGGCGAACCGGGCCAGCAGGTGCTCGGCCAGCGGCAGGAGGTCGGCCCGGCGGTCGCGTAGCGGCGGCACCGTCACCTCGATCACGTTGAGCCGGTACAGCAGGTCTTCGCGGAACCGGCCGGCCGCCACCTCCGCCTCCAGGTCGCGGTTCGTCGCCGCGAGGATCCGCACGTCCGCCGTCCGCACGACTGCCTCGCCGACGCGCTCGTAGGTGCGGTCCTGGACGAGCCGCAAGAGCTTCGGCTGGAGCGGCAGGGGCAGGTCGCCCACCTCGTCGAGGAACAGCGTGCCGCCCGCTGCCGCGGCGACCTTGCCGGCGGTCTCGCGGACGGCGCCGGTGAACGCGCCCTTCGTGTGGCCGAACAGGTCGCTCTCCAGCAACTCGGCCGAGAGACTCGGACAGTGAACCGTGACGAACGGCCCGGCCGCGCGCCGGCTGCGGGCGTGGACCGCTTTCGCCAGCACGCCCTTGCCGGTGCCGCTCTCGCCGCGCAGCAGCACCGTCGCGTCGCTCGCCGCCACGGTGAAAAGGGTGTCGAGCACCGGCCGCGTCGCCGGGTCGGTGCCGGTCAGGACGGCCTCGTCGGCGTCGGCGTCGGGTCGGTTACCCCACCGCCCCACGACCTCGGCGAGCTGCTTCGGGGTGAACGGTTTGGGCAGGTAGTCGAGCGCCCCGCGCCGCATCGCCTCGACGGCCGTGTCGATGCTGGCGAACGCGGTGACGACGACGACCGCGACGCCCGGCGTGACGCGGTGCAGCTCGGCGAGCACGTCGAGGCCGTTCTCGCGGCCGAGCTTCAGGTCGAGCAGCACGAGGTCCGGCCGGGCCTGACGGACGCGGTCCGCGGCCTGCGCGCCGGTCGCCGCCTCGTGCACGCGGTGCCCCTGCGCCTCGAGCGTGGTACGGATCGTCCGTCGCAGGGTGTTTTCGTCGTCCACCACGAGGATGTTCATGGTCCGTCCTGACACACCGGGACGAGCGACTTGGTCCGATTGACACACGCGGAAGTCCGCCTGTCGTGCAACCTGCACGACGATTGCGGCGTTCTGCACGACCGCCGCCCGGCCCGCTCAGCCGCCCGAACACGAAAACTCCCTGGTAATCCCGGGGAATCGGTGATTCCGGCGCGCTGGCACAGCCGTTGCGTTTTCGCACACCGCGGACCAAACCACAACCCTCAAGGAGCAGCCCGTGGACCTGGCCGTCTGGATCCCGCTGACCGTCGCGCTCGGGCTCGGCGCCCTGGGGTTGATGGTCCTGTTCGTCGAAGCCTGCGACCGAGTGTAGGAGGGCCGCCGTGATCTGGCTGACCGTCGTCGTCACCCTGTGCCTGTTCGCCTACCTGCTCGCCGCCCTGCTGCGGCCCGAGCGGTTCTAACCCGAGGTCGCCGTCGTGTTGTTCCTCCCCGTCCTCATCATCGGCCTGTCGGTGTTGTTGTCGATCCCTCTCGGCCGGTACATGGCCCGGGTGCTCGACCGCGGCGGCGCCCGCAACGCCTTCGAGCGGCTCCTCGACACAGGGCCGCAGACCTGGAAGCAGTACTCCCTCGCCATGCTCGGGTCGAACGGGCTGATCTTCGTGTTCGGCTACCTGGTCCTCGCCACGCAGCCGTGGCACCCCGCGTTCCTCAACCCGGACGGGAAGGGGATGCTGTCGCCCACCACCATCTTCAACACCGCGTGCTCGTTCCTGACGAACACGAACCTCCAGCACTACAGCGGCGAGGTCCACCTCAGCTACGGGAGCCAGGTCTTCGGCATCCTGCTGAAGCAGATGCTGACGCCGGCCGTGGGGCTCGCCGCGCTGTTGGCCGTCACCCGCGGGCTGCGCGGCGACACGCACCTGGGAAACTACAACCTCGATCTGTGGCGCGGGCTCGTGTACGTCGCCTTGCCGCTGAGCCTGGTCGTCGGCGCCGTCCTCATCCTTTCGGGCGTGCCGATGACGTTCCAGGGGAACGTAACCGTCACGACGCTGGAGGGGACCGAGCAGGTGATCGCCCGCGGGCCGGTCGCGGCCGTCGTGGCGATCAAGCAACTCGGCACCAACGGCGGCGGCTTCTTCGGCCCGAACTCGGCGCACCCGTTCGAGAACCCGACGGGTCTGTCGAACGTGGTCGAGTGCGTGTGCATCCTCCTCATCCCAATGGCCTGCGTGGTCATGTTCGGGGCCATGCTGCGGAACATGCCGCACGCCCGGGTCGTGTTCGCCGTCATGCTGACGTACCTCGTCGGGCTGACGGTCTGGGGCGTCGCCACCGACTCGGCCGCGCCGAACCCCGCCCTCGCCGACCGGGCCGCGCTCGTGGACGCGAACGGGAAGTCGTACCGCCTCCGCGCCGTCGCCGCCGACGGGACGGCCGAGGAGAAGGTGCTCGACGTGCCGGCCCGCGTCGGGCTGCCGGTGGACCAGTCCGCCGGCAACCAGGAGGGGCAGGAGCTCCGCTTCGGCCGCGCCGCGACCCCGACGTGGGCGGCGGTCACGACCTGCACGAGCAACGGCTCCGTGAACGGGATGCACGACAGCCTGAACCCGCTGGCCGGGCTCACCCCGCTCACCGGGATGTGGCTGAACTGCAACTTCGGCGGCATCGGCGTCGGGCTGATCAACTTCCTGATCTACCTGATCGTGGCCGTATTCCTGGCCGGGCTCATGGTCGGCCGCACGCCGGAGTACCTGGGCAAGAAGGTGGAGGCCCGCGAGATGAAGCTGGCGGCGATCGCGCTGCTCGTCCACCCGGTGCTGGTGCTGGTGCCGACCGGGCTGTTCGCCGCACTCGACTGGGGCACCGGCGCCACGAACAACCCCGGGCCGCACGGGTTCAGCGAGATCCTGTACGAGTTCAGCTCGTCCAGCGCGAACAACGGCAGCGGGTTTGAGGGGCTCGGCGACACCTACGGGTTCAACGACCCGGCAGCGAACCCGAGCACCCCGGCGACCTACGCCCCGCACTGGGACATCGCCTGCGGGCTGGTGATGGTGTTCGGCCGGTTCATCCCGATCATCGCGCCGATCGCGTTCGCGGCGAGCCTGGCGGGGAAGAAGCCGACGCCGTTCACCGCCGCCACGCTGCGGACGGACACCGTGACGTTCGGGCTGGTGCTGTTCGGGACGATCCTCCTGCTGGGGGCGCTGATGTTCCTACCGGTGGCCGCGCTCGGCCCGGCGGCCGAGCACCTGGGGCCGATCCCGTTCGGCGGGTGACTCCCCGACCCCTGATCGAACCACCACCCGGCCGGGCCGCCCCGGCCGGTTCACCCCGAGGAACCCGTGTCCACCGCCGACCCCAAGATCGCCCGCCGCCAGAGCCGCCGGCAGGGGCTGTTCGCCCCGGACCTGCTCCGGGCCTCCGCCCGGCAGGCGGTGGTCATGCTCCGCCCAGACCGGGTGTGGAAGAACCCGGTCATGTTCGTCGTCGAGGCCGGGACCGTCCTCTCGATCGCCTACACGGCGGTCAAGGCTGTGAACCCGGACAGCACCGCCGCGCCGCTCGGCTACCTGATCGCGCTCGACGTCTGGCTGGTGCTGACCCTCCTGTTCGCCAACTTCGCCGAGGCGCTGGCCGAGGCCCGAGGCAAGGCCCAGGCCGACACCCTCCGCAAGACCCGCCAGGACACCCCGGCCCGGCGGCTGCGGGTCGTCGACACCTCGCACGTGCCGCCCGGCACGTCGGCGTCGTTCCTCCGCAACCCCCGCGACATCGAGGCCGTCCCCTCCACCATGCTGAACCCGGGCGACCTGGTGGTCGTCGAGGCCGGGGAGGTCATCCCCGGCGACGGCGAGGTCGTCGAGGGAGTGGCGAGCGTGGACGAGTCGGCCATCACCGGCGAGTCGGCGCCGGTCGTGCGCGAGGCCGGCGGCGACCGGAGCGGCGTCACCGGCGGGACGCGGGTGCTGTCCGACATGATCCTCGTGCGCGTCACCGCCGGCGCCGGGAAGTCGTTCCTCGACCGGATGATCGCCCTCGTGGAAGGCGCCGCGCGGCAGCGGACGCCGAACGAGATCGCGCTGCAACTGATCCTCGCGGCGTTCACGCTCATCTTCCTCATCGTCACCGCGACGCTGTGGCCGATGGCCGTCCACGCCGAGGCCTACATGGCCGGGTACGTCGGCGCGGCCGGCGTGCGGAGTCTCGGCACCGACGTGCCGACACTGGTGGCGCTACTCGTGTGTCTGATCCCGACGACGATCGGCGCGCTGCTCGCGGCCATCGGCATTGCCGGCATGGACCGGGCGCTGCGGGCGAACATCATCGCCAAGAGCGGCAAGGCGGTCGAGGTGGCCGGCGACGTGGACACGCTCCTGCTCGACAAGACCGGCACCATCACGATCGGCAACCGCCAGGCGACGCAGTTCCTGCCGCTGGCCGACGTGTCGGCGGTCGAGGTCGGCCGGCTGGCGGCGCTGGCGAGCGCGTCCGACGCGACGCCCGAGGGAAAGAGCATCGTCGAGCTGTACCGCCGCACGCCCGGGGCCGGGCCGTGGACCCCGCCGCCGGACGCCCGGTTCGTGGCGTTCACCGCGCAGACGCGGATGAGCGGCGTGGACCTGCCGGCCGGCCCCGCGATCCGCAAGGGGGCGTCCGACGCCGTGCTGCGGTACGTCCTGGCCCAGGGCGGCGCGGCCCCGCTCCTCCTGAAGGAGCAGGTGGACGCCGTCGCGGCCCAGGGGGCGACGCCGCTGCTGGTGGCCGAGGGGAACCGTGTCGTCGGCATGGTCGTGCTGGAGGACGTGTTGAAGCCCGGCATCCGCGAGCGGTTCGACCGGCTGCGGCGGATGGGCATCCGCACCGTGATGGTGACCGGCGACAACCCGCTTACCGCCAAGGCCATCGCGGCGCAAGCCGGCGTGGACGACTACATCGCCGAGGCGACGCCGGAGGCGAAGCTCGCCTACATCCGCAAGGAGCAGGCCGGCGGCCGGCTGGTGGCGATGATGGGCGACGGCACGAACGACGCCCCGGCGCTGGCCCAGGCCGACGTCGGCGTCGCCATGAACAGCGGCACCCAGGCCGCGAGGGAGGCCGGGAACATGGTGGACCTCGACAGCGACCCCACGAAGCTGATCGAGGTCGTCGAGGTCGGCAAGCAATTGCTGATGACCCGCGGGGCGCTGACGACGTTCAGCATCGCCAACGACGTGGCCAAGTACTTCGCCATCGTCCCGGCGCTGTTCGCCGGCACGCTCCCGTGGCTGAAGGCGCTCGACTTCATGCACCTGGCGTCGCCCACGTCGGCGATCCTGAGCGCCGTGATCTTCAACGCCGTGGTCATCCCGTGCCTCATCCCGATCGCGCTGAAGGGGGTGACCTACCGCCCCGTCGGCGCCGACGCGCTGCTCCGCCGCAACCTCCTCGTGTGGGGCCTGGGCGGTGTGCTGGTGCCGTTCGTCGGGATCAAGCTGATCGACCTGTGCCTCGCCGCGCTGGGGGCGGCGTGACCCCGGACGCCACACGCCAAACCCCAAAGACGACAATGAAAGACATCCGCGCCAACGCCGTCCTGATCGCCGCGAGCGTCGGCCTGTGCTGCGTCCTCTACCCGGCCGTGCTCTGGGCGTTCGCCCAGACCGTCGTGCCGACCCGCGCCAACGGCAGCCTCGTGACGAAGGCCGACGGCTCCGTCGTCGGCTCGACGCAGGTCGCGCAAGCGTTCACCGGCGACGGCTACTTCTGGCCGCGCCCGTCGGCCGCCGGGTACAACGCCGCGGCGGCCGGCGGCAGCAACTGGGGCGCCTCCAACCCGAAGCTCCGCGACCGCGCCGCCCGGCAGCTCGGGCCGCTCGTCCGCTACAAGAGCGGCGCCCTGGTCGCTCCCGACGTCGAGGCGTGGGTCGCCGCCGCACCGGACCGCGCCGCGGCGGTGAAGCCGGGAACGGTGGTCGCGGCGGAGTTCTTCGACGCCTGGCTGCAAGACCCGGCGAACCGGTCGAAGGTCGCGGACATCGAGCCGGTGCCGGCGGACTTCGTGATGGCGTCCGGGGCCGGGCTGGACCCGCACATCACGCTGCGGAACGCCCGCTGGCAGCTCGGCCGCGTCGCCGCCGCGCGGGCCGGCGCCGGGGACGCCGCCGCGGCCCGCGCGCGGATCGACGGCATCCTGACCGCGGCGGCGTTCTCGCCGCTCGGCGGCCTGGCCGGGGAGCCGCTGGTGAACGTGCTGGAGCTGAACCTCCGGCTCGACGCCGTGTTCGCACGCCCGTAACCGCCCGTCTGCGTCGTGCTGCGTAGGCTTTTCGGCGAATGCTACTTGGCTCACCGTGTGAGCCATACGGCTACCCGAAGACCGGCCGAGAACTCGGACCGGCTGGCTCACGTCGTGTCACCCTCCTCCCGGCAGTTTTGGCCCGCCCGCACCCGGTCAGGGGCGCGCGGGCGGCGGTCGTCGGTCGTGAGTGCATTTTCAAGAATGATTCGTGACATCTCGCCCCCCGACGGCGCATTCTGATTGCAGCCTGTACCCTCGGCCCCGTGGACGACTGCCCATGCGCGGCACACACCCGCCCGACGGCGCCCTCCGCGACTTCGCCCTCGGGCGGCTCGGCGACCCGGACGACGCGGCCGTCGAAGCCCACCTCGCCGAGTGCCCCGACTGCCTCGCGCGGGCGACCGACCCCGGCCCGCCCGACACCCTCGTCGAACTCCTCGCCGCCGCGGCCGCCCGGCCCGACCCGACCCCTGCCCCCGACGGCGGCCCGACCCTGACGCTCGCGGCGGGCGACAGTCCGTCGCGAGTGCCGCCCCGGGGCTTCCCGGGTGCCGGGCCGGGGGCCACGCTCGACGGGCCCGACGCCCCCCCGGCCGTTCTCGTCGGGCACCCGCGCTACCGCCCCGTCCGGCGCCTCGGGGTCGGCGGGATGGGGAGCGTGTGGCTGGCCGAGCACGCGGTCATGGGCCGGCAGGTAGCGGTGAAGGTGATCCGCCCGGAACTCCTGGCCCGGCCCCTCGCCGCCGAGCGGTTCGTCCGCGAGGTGCGGGCGGCGGCCCGCCTCCACCACCCGAACATCGTGGCCGCGTTCGACGCCGAGGAGGCCGCCGGGGCATGCCTGCTGGTGATGGAGTTCGTGCCCGGCGAGCCGCTCTCCGAGGTGGTGAGCGGCGGCCCGCTCTCGGTCGCCGACGCCTGCCGGGTCGCCCGGGACGCGGCCCGCGGGCTGGCCCACGCCCATGCCGCCGGCCTCGTCCACCGGGACGTGAAGCCGTCCAACCTGATCCGCACCCCGGACGGCGTCACGAAGGTGCTCGACTTCGGCCTCGTCACCGACGACGACCGGCCGGCCGGGCTGACCGGCGACAACGTCGTCATGGGGACGCCCGACTACATCGCCCCCGAACAGGCCGACGACGCCCACACGGCCGACGCCCGGGCCGACGTGTACGGCCTCGGTTGCACCCTGTACCACCTGCTGTCCGGCCGCGTCC
Organism: Gemmataceae bacterium; assembly: GCA_046350095.1. Lineage (GTDB taxonomy): Bacteria > Planctomycetota > Planctomycetia > Gemmatales > Gemmataceae > Urbifossiella. The sequence continues at coordinate 24,629 of JAXMBA010000002.1, read as the reverse complement.
CGTTCCCCGGCGGGTCGGTCCTGAAGAAGCTCGACGCTCACCGGACGGCAACCGCCGATCCACTCACGGGGGTGCCGCCCGCGCTCGCGGCCGTGGTGGCGCGCATGATGGCCCGCCGGCCGGAGGACCGCTTCCCGAGCGCCGCCGAGGTCGCGGAGGCGCTGGAGCCGTTCGCCCGCGGGGAAGTCCCCGAACTGCCCCGGCGACCCCGGCGGCGCGTCATGACGGCGGTCGCGGTCGGCATCCTCGCGCTGGCCGGCGTTGCGGTGGGGGTGGTCGCCTACGAGGTCCGGCGCGGCAACGAGGTCATCACGGTTGAGACGGACGACCCGGACGTGGAAGTGACGATGCGGCGGAACGGCGAGGTGATCCGCATCGTGGACGCGAAGACCAAGAAGACGTGGGAGCTGGACGCGAAGAACGCCCGCCTCGCGCCCGACGGCGGCGACCTGACACTCGACCTACCGGACGGCACGCCACTGGTGCTGCGGCGGGCCGGCGCCGTCGTCGCCACGATCCGCCGCGCCCCGGCCGCGGCGCCGGTTCCGCCGACCGCCGCGCCCGTCGCACCGCTGGTTGCGACGACCGACGTGCGTCCCTTCCGCGTGTTCGCCGGGCACCACAAGACCGTCCGCGAGGTGAAGTTCGCCCCGGACGGGAAGACGCTGTACTCGGCCGGCTTCGACGGGTTCGTCCGCGTCTGGGACGTGGACGGCGGGAGGGAGCATGGGGCGTTCGCCCACGGCGTGCGGCTGCTCTCGATCGCCCTCGTCGATGGCGGAAAGCTGCTACTGTCGATCGCGCACGCCGACCGACCGCCGTTCCGCCTCCGCGCCTGGGACACCACCTCCGGGAAGGAGGTCGAAGGATTCCCGGAACATCCCGCCACCGAGCACCTGTGTACAGTCGCACCCAGCCCGGACGGCACGACGGCGGCCACCGTCGCCCTCAACGGCATGGTCCGGCTGTGGGACGTCGCCGGCCGGAAGCTGGTGCGGGCCTTCACGGCTGTCGAATCGACGCCGGCGTACTCAGTCGCATGGTCGCCGGACGGGAAGCTTCTGGCGGTTACCGGCGACGACGGGTTCGTGGTGTCTGAGGTGGCGACTGGCCGGCGGGTCCACCGCGTCACCGCCCTCGGTGGGCAGACGACCATCGCGTTCACGCCGGACGGCAGTCACGTACTGACGGCCGGGTGGGACGGCGTGGTACGGGCGTATGCCCGTGGCACCTGGCAACTCGACCGGACTCTCACGACCACAGAGAGCCGCGGCCCGGCGGGCACCCACCTGACGACCGCCCCGGACGGCCGGCTCCTCCTCGCCGCACACACCGCAGCCGTGCGGGTGTGGGACGTCGTGGCCGACCGCCGGCTTTTCCGGCTCGTGGGCGACGGGCTGGACTCCGTGACCCCCGCGGTGTCGGCCGACGGGCGGCGGGCGGCGGCCGGCGGGAACGACGGCCGGGTGTTCGTGTGGGAGTTGCCCCCGGCGGCCGCGCCGGTCCCGGCGGCCGTCGGCGCGGCCGCGGAACTTCACCGCATCCCGTTCGCCCCGACCGGGTGGTCGGCTGTGTCGCCCGACGGCGCCGAGTTCCTGGCGTTCACAACCGCCGGCGGCAAGCGTGAGGCCGTGATCTTCGACACCGCGACGGGGAAGGAGACGGGCCGCTGCCCCATGCCGGCCGGGGAATTGGTGTGCGCCCACTTCATCCCCGGCAGCCGCGACCTGCTCGTGTCCGACGACCTGCGACTCGGCCGGCACGACCGTGCGACCGGGGTGAAGCGGGCCGACCTGTTCGAGGTGCCGGTGAACTCCACATTCGCTCCCCTACCAGCCGGCGGGTCCGCGGCCGCGTTGTGGCTCCTCGACGGCGCCGGCGGGTACGGCCGCCACCGGATCGTGGTCCGCGACCTGACCACGGGCGCCGAACGGTTCCGGCTGAATCCGCTCCACCCCGGCTCGATCCTGGGCATGGCCCCGCGCTTCTCGCCCGACGGCACGCTGCTGGCGACCACCGACACCACCCCGGCGGCCAGCGCGATCCGGCTGTGGGACGCGGCCACCGGGAAGCTGGTGCGGACGATCGACGTGGCCGGGGCGCTGGGCTGCGGCAACGCCTTCTCGGCCGACGGCCGGGAGCTGGTCGCCGACTACGTCGGGGACGGCGGGGCGGGCATGATCGGCCGCTGGGCCGTCGCCACCGGCGAGCCGGTGCGGGCAGTGCCGGTCCCGTCCCCGTGGCCAACCGACTTCAGCGAGTACCTGCTCGGCGGCCGGGTGGTGGGCTACCGCGGCGACAGTCGCTCGGCCGTGCGGTTCGTGGCCACCGCCACCGGGGCCGCATTCGCCGACTACCGGCCGGGCGGCACGATTGGGCGCATGGCCGCATCGGCCGACGGCCGGGTGATGCTGTTCGCCATCGACGCCGGCCTGCGGGTGGTCCGCGTTCCGACTCCCCCGGGGCCGTGAGCGACCCATGGAAACCTCGCTCACCTGGCTCGGCCGACTCGCCTCCGCCCCGTCCGACCCGGATTGGGCCCGGCTGGTGGACGGGTACGGCCCGCTCCTGCGCGGCTGGCTCGCCCGGACCGGGGTGCCGCCGACCGACCGCGACGACGTGGTGCAGGAGGTGCTGATCGTCGTCGTCCGCCGGGTCGCGGAGTTCGAACACCGCGGGCCGGGGGCGTTCCGGGCGTGGCTCCGCGGCGTGGTCGTCCTCCAGGCCCGGAAGTACTTCCGCACCCGCCGGTCGAACCCGGCCGTGGACCTCGACGCCCTCGCTTCCGAGGACAGCGCCGCGTCCCGTTTGTGGGACCGGGAACACGACGAGTACCACGCCGCCCGGGCGATGCGGGTCGTCGAGGGCGACTTCGCCCCGGCCACGTGGGCCGCCTTCCGCCGGCAGGTGATCGACGGCCTCCCGCCCGCCGACGCCGCGGCCGAACTCGGGCTGACGGTGAACGCCGTCGTGCTGGCCAAGAGCCGGGTGCTGAAGCGGCTCCGGCAGGAACTCCGCGGGCTACTCGAGTAGCCCGCGCGGGTGGTTGGTGTGTGCGGCCGCGCCCGTCGTGCGGCCGGGTCCGTTCCTCCTCTTCGAGGTTGCCCATGATCCGCGTCCGCGCCGCCCTCCTTTTCGCCGCGGGGTTCGCCCTGCTGGTGACGAGCCAGGCCCGAACCCAGCCCGGGGGCTTCGAGTTCCCGACGGCCAAGGCCCAGACCCCGACCCCGCTCGCGGTCCTCGTCCTGAACGGGATCGACGACCCGGCCCTGGTCGCCGAACTGAAGCTGTCCGACGAGCAGGTGAAGGCGCTCGTCGCCCGCCGGCAGGCGGTGTGGGACGAGGTGTACACGACCGCCCCCGCGAAGGCCGACGCCGCCGCCCGGGTCGCCGCCACAGACGCGGCGCTGAAGAAGACGCTGACCGAGGCCCAGTACAAGCGCGCCGTGCAGATCGGCGCCCAGCGCGTGGTCTCGGGGCCGGCGTTCGGCGTGAAGACCAAGGCCGGCGTTCCCGTCAGCTTCTCGCCGCGGGTGACGGCGGCGATGCTGAAAAGCTACCCTGAACTCGCGGGCGTGATCAAGCTGACCGACGCCCAGCAGAAGACGCTCACCGACCCGCTGGGCAAGGGCATTGGTGGAAAGGCCGGGGGCGGCACGTTCGGCGGGTTCACGCTCACGCCCGAGCAGCAGGCGAGCGTGAAGGAGTTCCTCGGGCCGGTTCTGGAGGCGCGGTGGGTCGCCAAGAGCGACGCGCGGCTGAACGCCATCCCGACCCAGCCGCGGGAGATCAGCCTGCTCGGGGCCAAGGATGTCCGGGCGGACGCGGCCATCACGGAAGATCAGGCCACGGCGATTGCCGCCGTCCGCGAGAAGTGGACGAAGTTCAGCGCCGGCCGCACCGCCGACCTGAGCCCGAAGGAGGCGGTCGCCGTCGGCACCGCCCTGCTCGCCGAGACCGAGAAGGTGCTCGCCGCGACCCTCCAGCCGGCGCAGGCGACTCGCCTGAAGCAGATCGATCGTCAGACCGGCCGCGGGTTCGAAGGGTTCGGGACCGTGACCGCCGAGTCGCACGTCGAGGACTTCTACAAGACCGCGGCCACGGCGAAGGAGTTCGACATCACGGCCGAGCAGGTGACGGCGATCGACGGTATCTGGGCGGCGTTCCGGGGCGACGCGGCGAAGGTGTTCGAGGCCGGCGGGCCGGTCGAGGCGATCGACGCGAAGGTGAAGGCGCTCGCCGCTGCCCGCCGGGCCAAGGCCGAGGGCGTCCTCACCACCGCCCAGACCGCGAAGGTCCGCGAGACGTTCGGCGCCCCGTTCACGGGGAGCACGGCCCTCGATTCGCTCCGGAATACGGGGCTCAACGTCGAGCAGATGCGTGCCGCGACGTTCGGCAAGTACACGACCGAGTTCACGCAACTCGGGCGCGACAAGGCGCTCCACGCCGAGTTGAAGCTCACCCCGGAGCAGGTGAAGCAGGCGGAGGAGATCCGGGTGGAGTTGCTCAAGACGACGCGGCCCCTGTTCTCCGACCCTGACGGGTTCGAGAAGTCCTACGCCGACCGGTCCGCGGCCGTCGAGGCCGGGCTGAAGAAGTTGCTCACCGCCGACCAGGCGAAGCGGTTCCGCGAGATCATGCTCCAGGCCCGCGAGCGCACCGCCGCGACCGCACGGGCGGGCCGAGGAATCAGCACGACGGTCCCGTCGGCCGTCGCCTACCCCGGCGTGGCCGAGGCGATCAAGCTGACGGCCGAGCAGAAGAAGTCGCTCTTCGACGGCAACGCCCCGGCGCAGGTGCTGACGGCCGAGCAGAAAGCCGCGATCACCAAGATGCTCGGCGCTCCCTACACGCCGGCCCCCGTGGCCACGGCCCTGCCGCGGGCCACGCAGACCCTTGGGATCCTGATCGGGCGCGACTCGGTGACGACCGCGGCACTCGGGCTGACCCCGGAGCAGACCCGGGCGATCCAGACGGCCGCCGAGAAGTACCAGAAGACCGTGAGCGAGGTACGCCCGCCGTTCGGTGGGGGAGGTGGACCCGCGCCCGATTTCGAGGCCGTAACGAAGACCCTGACGGCGGCTATCGAGGAGTTCGAGCAGGCCGCGACGAAGGTGCTGACGGCGGAGCAGAAGAAGCGGCTCCCGCAGGTCGCTCATCAGGTCCGGGCTGCGAGCAACCTCGAACTCGCGATCACCGCCGAAGAGGTGGCGAAGACGCTCGGGCTGACCGCGGAGCAGACGGCGCGGCTCGCGGCCATCGGCGACGACGCTGAGCGGCTGCAGGCGCTGGTGACGACCCACCGGGCCGACACCGCCGACCAGCCGCTCGGCCTGCGCCTGCGGGACGTGGCCGACGAGCGGATGATGGCGGTCCTCACCGACGCGCAGCGGGCGAAGTGGCGGGAGATGACCGGGGAGCCGGTGCCGGGCCTGCGGAAGACCCTCCCCGGCCGCTTCGGCAGCCCCTTCGGCCCCGGCGGCGGATTCGCCCCCGGCGGCGGGTTCGGCGGCGGACCCGGGGGTATTTTCTAACCCGTGGTGTTGCTGGTTGCGATCGGGATTTCCGGTAGCCCGCCCCCACCGAATGGGGGCGGGTGTGAGTAGACTCCGGGCGAGGCGAGTCGAGAAATCCGTGGCCGGCGGCGAGGGGCTGTTCGGCCCGGGCGCCGGGCAGACACCCCTGGACGGAGAAACCGACCCGAGTCTCGGGAGCAAGTTCCGCAGACTCGGGTCGGTAGTATAGTTGCTCGATCGTCTCGCCTGCTTAAATCACTACAATTCCAGGACTTGCGAGGGTGACTGACGGGATTTGAACCCGCGACATCCAGAACGGAATTGCAAGGGTGGCTTGAAGAGTCGCGATTGCGTCCGCTGGGTGCACGCCCGGCGGTACTTCATGGAGGCCGGCCGCCGACCCCCGGCGTGCGGCCCCGATCGCCGCGGCCGTCGCCCCGACGGTGCCGCCGTCCCAGGTGATCTTGCACTTCGGTAGCGCCTTCGCCAGCGCTTCTACGCCCTTGGCCGTCACCTTGGTGTTGGCCACGTTCAGTTCGGTCAACTGGTCCAGCCCGCCAAGATCGGCCAGCCCAGTGTCGGTGATCTGGGTGCTGTCGAGGAAGAGTTGTGTCAGGCTCTTCCGTTCCCGGAGGTGGGTCAGCCCCGCGTCGCCCACTTGCGTGCCGGCCAGATGGAGGACCGCCAGTTTCGGGCAGTCCTTGACATGGGCCAGCCCCGCGTCAGTCACCGGCGTGCCGGACAGGGCGAGCACCTCGAGGCTCTTGCAGCCCTTGACGTGAGCCAACCCCGCGTCGGTCACCTTGGTCTCCCACAGGTCGAGGTGCGTCAGGTTCTTGCAGCCCCGGAAGTGCGCCAGACCCGCGTCGCCCACCGGCGTGCGGAACAGGTCGAGGCGGGTCACGTCCTTGCAACCCTCGAAGACGGCCAGCCCCGCATCGGTCACCCGGTCGTTGTCGCGGAACGCGACTTGTGCCAGCCGGAATGCCGCCTTGGGCAGGTCGGCCGCAACTTTGAGTTCCTTCTCGTCGCTGTTGAGTTTGACGGTCCCCCCGACGGACAGCACGTACTCGGCGGCGGTGCGGTCGGGGGGCATCGCCCGGATGAACTCCCCCTTGTCGTACCGCTCCCAGAACTCCGCCGCCGGCCAGGATTGGTCCCAACTGATGCCGATGGTTTTGAGGCTCTTCATCCCGCGGAGGATGTCCAATCCCTTGGTGATGTTCTTCGGGCTCAGCCGGATGTCTTCCAGCGGCATACTTTGCAGAGGAGTCAGGTCGGTGATGCCGGTGTCGTAGACCAATAATGCCTTCAGGGGCATGTCCTTGAGGTGAGCCAGGCCCGCGCCGGTGATCTCGGTCTCCGCCAGATCCACCAAGGTCAGTTTCTTGCAGTCCTTGAAGTGGGCTAACCCCGCGTCGCCGATGCTTGTCTGTTTCAGGTGGAGGAAAGTCAGGTCTTTACAGTCCTTGAATTGAGCGAGGCCCGCGTTGGTCACCCGCGTCTCGTACAGGACGAGGTGCGTCAAGTCTTTGCAGTCCTTGAAGTGGGCCAGCCCCGTGTCGGTAATCGCCAGCCCGCCCAGATCGACGCCGGTCAACCCCTTGCAGTCCTTGAAATGGACCAACCCTGCGTCGTCGACCCGCGTGTTGTTCAGGGTGAGGGACTTGAGGGCCGTACAGCTCTTGAAGAGTCCCACGCCGGCGTTCGTCACCGGCGTGCAGTTCAGCCACAGGATCTCCAGGTTCTTGCAGTCCTTGAAGTACGACAGGCCGGTGTCGTCGATTCGCGTGTTCGCCAGCGACAACATCGTCAGGCCCGACAGGCTCATTCCCCGCAGCGGCGTCAGGTCCGCCAGCCGGCCGTTCGGCCGCCCTTCGGTCGCCGTACCGCCGAGGTTGAGCACCCGCAGGGTATTGAACACCCGGATCGGAGAGATGTCCGTCACCTTGTCGGTGTTAATCCGCAGCTCGGTGACGACGCCCTGCTCGATCTTCTGCCCTACTTTGCCATCGAAGCCGGGATTGCGGCGCAACAGCTCCTTACGGACTTCTTCGACCTGCTCGGCGGCCGGCAGCGCGGCGATCCGCTTCACGTCGGCGTCGGTGAGAGGAGCGAAGCCGAACTCACCCTTGTCGTAGCGCTGCCAAAACTCCACCGCCGGCAAGTCTTGTCCCAAGTCGACGGCGATTGTGTTGAGACTCTTCATGTCGCGGAGGGTGTTCAGGCCCTTGGTGATGTTCTTCGGCGTCAGGCGGAAGTCTTCCACCGCCAGGCCTTCCAGAGGAGTCAGGTCGGTAATCGCGGTGGCATCAATGCTCAACCCCCTGAGAGGCATGGACTTGAACTGGGCCAGGCCCACATCACCGACCTGCGTGCGGCCCATGTACAGTCTCTCCAGTTTCATGGAACCCTTGAAGTGCGCGAGTCCCGCGTCGCCCACCCGCGTATCCCACAGGGCAAGGGTGAGCAGGCCATCGCAGCCCTCGAATGGAGCCAGTCCCGCGTCGCTCACGCTCGTTCCCGCCAGATTCAGCCTCGTCAGGTTCTTGCAGTCCTTAAAGCAGGCCACGCCCGCATCGCCGACCTTAGTACACTCCAGGACGAGGTCCGTTAAGCGATTGCAGTCCTTGAAGTGGACCATCCCCGCGTCGGTCACCTTCGTGCAGGCCAGGTCCAGAGACGTCAGGTTCGCTAGCTTCATCCCTGCGAGCGGCGTCAGGTCTTCCAGTAGCCCTTTGGGCCAGCCGGTCCACGTACCGTTGCACTTGAGCACACGCAGGGCATTGAAGGCTCGAATCGGGGCGATGTCCGTCACCTTGTCGGTTACGATCCTGAGTTCCGTGACGACGCCGTCCTCGATCTTGTGCTCCACCTTGCCATCGAAGCCCGGGTTGCGGCGCATCAACTCTTTCCGCACCTCCTCGACCTGCTGCTCGGCCGGCAGGGCGGTAATCCGCTTCACGTCGGCATCCGTGAACGGGGCGACGGCCAGCGGCGGCGTTTTCGCTTCGGGCGAAGCAACGCCGACCGGAACTCGGGCCAGACGCAGGCCGCGGTCGGCGTACCGGTTCGATGGCGGATAAACGTGGCGATTCACCGCACGGCATTGCTCCGTGGAGTCGCCGTAGCAGCTACCCCCGCGGGGCACTCGAGCCGAAGCTCCGTGATCGTCTTTCACCGTGTCGTCGCACCATTCCCAGACGTTCCCGTGCATATCGAATAATCCCAGGCGGTTCGCCTCGTATCTGCCCACGCTGCACGTCCGGTTCAGTCCCACCTCAGGCCCGAAGTTCGCCTGCCCTGGCAACAGGGTGTTCGTCGGCCTGGCCAAATAGAAGTCGAACGCACTGTCCAGTTTGTCCGCCATCGGGCCACCCCGGCAGGCGTACTCCCACTCCACCTCCGTTGGCAACCGATAGACCCAGCCCGTCTCCTTCTCCCGCTGGTTCAGCTTCGCCACGAAGAGCTGGCATTGCTCCCACGACACACTCTCCACCGGGAACCGCTTCAGTTCCGCATCGGTGAGGTCCTTCACCGCGTCCTTGCCGTCGCCGTTGCGCGAGAAGTAGCTGGGGTTCTCGCCCATCACCGCCTCCCACTCCCCCTGCGTGACCTCGTACTTGCCCAGGTAGAAGTCGGCCGGGATCACCACCTCCCGGTCGCCCGGCCGGTCCTTGCCGCCGCCGAGCCAGGACTTGCCCTTCGGTACGCGCACGAACTCCATGCCGATGCCGTTCGTGTACGTGGGCGGCGTCGGGTTCTGGTTCGCGCCGGGGGGTGGCTGAGGTGGCGTAAGGGGTGTCGGCGGGGCGGTGCGCATGACCGGCCGCAGCGTTAACCGCTCGCCGCGGCCGACGGTGACGATCGCCGACGATTGCACGACCGGGACCTTGCCCCGGCTACTCGCGAACACGCCCGACGTGGTGACCTCCCACTGCGACACGTCCGTCCCGGCTGGATACGTCCCGACGTTCAGCTGGTATCGCCCCGGCGGCAGTGTCAGCGTTTGTATCTGCTTCATTCCGAGCCAGTCGGTCGCTGGGGCGTGGAGCTTGTTCCCGTCGAGCACCCCCTCGTCGTTGTGCAGCACGATAACCGACACCAGGCCCTCGCCGGGCTGGATTTCCAGCACGCCCTGGTTCGCGGCGTATCTCGCTACCGACGGCCCGACCCACATCCCGACCAGCGCAAGCAACACCGCGACCACACCGAACACGAGTGCCGCCGCCCGCACACGGGGGCGACTGGGCGCCGGCGTCCCGCGCGGGATGCGAGAGAAGTCCTTCAGCTTCGCGTTCGCCTTGAGCTGAGCCTCGCAGTCGGCGAGTACGTCGGCCACCTCGCGGGCCGTCTGGAACCGGTCTTCCGGCTTCTTCTCGTGTAGCTTGGCGATGATGTTGCACAGCCACTGCGGCACCTCCGGAACGATTTCCCGGATGTCCCGCGGGGTGTCCTCGGCCACCCGCTTGAGGACCGCCAGCGTGCCGTTGGCCCGGAACGGCGGCCGCCCGGACGCCATCTGGTAGAGCACGCTGCCCAGGCTGAACAGGTCGGCCCGCTGGTCGAGCTTGTGGCCGAGCGCCTGCTCGGGGGCCATGTACATCGGCGTGCCGGCGATGATCCCGCTCTGCGAGATGCTGGCGTCGTCGGCCGCCCGAGCCAGCCCGAAGTCGGTGATCTTCACCTTCTGCTGACTCCCCTCCAGTAGGATGTTGCCGGGTTTGATGTCCCGGTGGATCAGGTCGGTGGCGTGGGCGGCCGCCAGCCCCTCGGCGATCTGCCGGCCGATCCGCACCACCTCGGCCGGTTCGATCGGCCCGATGCGGTCGAGCCGCTGCTGGAGCGTCTCGCCCGGGATGAACTCCATCACCAGGTACGGCAGCGGCTCCTCCCCGACCTCATGGACTTGCACGACGTGCTCGTGCCGGATCGCGCCCGAGGTGCGGGCCTCGCGGAGGAACCGCTTGCGGGCCGGCGAGGTGGACGCCATCTGCGGGGAGAGGACTTTCACCGCGACGACCCGGTGGAGCACGTCGTCGAACGCCCGGAAGACGATGCCGAACCCGCCGTGGCCGAGGACCTGGAGGACCTCGTAGTGCCCGATGCGGCCGAGCGAGTCGGGTCGGGTGGCCGGGGCCAGGAAGCCGAGCGGGATTTCGTCGTCGGGGGAAGCGGAGCCGCCGCCGGTGCGGGTGGCGGCATGCTCCGGGTCCGGGTCGAACGCCCGGGTGGCGGCGGCGTCCGGGTCCGGGACCACGGCCGCCGGGGTGCCCAGGAAACTCCCCTCCGGGTCGTGAGACCGGAGCAGCGCCTCGACCCGCCCCCGAAGGTCGGCATCGCCCCCACAGGAGCGGTCGAGAAATGCGGACCGGACCGCCTCGTCGCGCAGTCCGGCCGCCTCCAGGAAGACCTCCTTGACGCGCTTCGGGTCGGCGGGCATGGGCGCTCCGGGTTCGGGTTCATCCCCCAATGCGAGGACTCCGCCCGTTCGTCTCACTGAATCCGGGAAAAGTTCGTCAGCCCGGGTCGGCCCCGGCGACGGCATCCTTGAGCCAGGCCCGGGCGTAGGTCCAGTGGCGGTAGGCGGTGGCCCGGGACAGGCCGAGGGCGTCGGCCGCATCCTCGACCGACAGGCCGGCGAAGTGCCGGAGCTCGACCACACGGGCGGCGACCGGGTCCTCGGCGGCCAGCCGGGTGAGGGCCGCGTCCAGGGCGATCAGCCGCTCGCCGTCGACCTCGGGCTCGGCCGGCACGTCGGTCAACTCGACCCGCCGGCGGTCGCCGCCGTGCTTCCCGGCCCCCTTTCGCCGTGCGGCTTCCACCAGGATGCGGCGCATGGCCTCGGCGGCGGCGGCGAAGAAGTGGCCGCGGCTGTCCCAGCGGCGCGCTTCGGCCGGGCCGACCAGCCGGAGGTAGGCCTCGTGGACCAGGGCGGTCGGCTGGAGAGTGTGGTCCGGCGACTCGGCGGCCATGCGGGCGGCGGCGAGTTTCCGCAACTCGTCGTAGACGAGCGGGAGCAGGTCGGCGGCCGCCCGGCGGTCACCGGCCGCGGCGGCGTCGAGCAGATGGGTGACGTCGGCCATAACCGCCGAGTTTACCGGTGCGCGGCGGCCGGGTCAGCTGGAAACGGGTCCGGGTGCGGCCAGCCGCTCGGCGAGCATGCGGCCGAGGCGTCGAAGCAGCTTCTCCTGTTGCTGGGTCGGCAGGTCCTCCCACCGGGGTTCGACCGGCGGAGCTGTCGTCCGGCGCGGGGGGTGCTGTGGGGCGGGTGGACATGGTGCGGGTCCTCCGGTGCGGGCGCGGCACTCCTGACAGAAGCGGGCAACCGCGAGCAAGGCCTACGGGCACATGATCACCGCTGTTGTATCCGGCCCGACAACGGGTTCGTCGAGCGCCGGTCGTTGTCGGCTCCGTCAAGAAGGAGTTGGTCCACCACGAAGACTACGCCACGCGAGCGGAGGCGCGGGCGAGCATCTTCGAGTACATCGAGGCCTTCTACAACCGCGTCCGGCGGCATTCGACGCTGGGGTACGTCGCCCCCGCCGAGTACGAGCGGACGTATAACCCGACCCACCGCTAAACGCTGTCCACTTTCCGCGGGGAATTCCACCCGCCGTCGCGGAACATCAGCCGCAGCCCGCGGCCGACGGTCTGCTCGGGGGATGTCGGCCGCCGGCCGGTTGCGGTCGGGGCTCCTGGCGCGTAGGCTCGTCCCTATCTCCGGAGGATTCCCGATGCGCCAACTCCTCGCCGCCGCAATCCTCGCCGCCAGCGCCGGCCCGGCGGCCGCGCAGCCCGCCGCGACCCGGACGCCGAACGTCGTCTACATCCTCGCCGACGACGTGGGGTACGGCGACCTCGGCAGTTACGGCTCGACCCGCATCCCGACCCCGAACCTCGACCGGCTGGCGAAGGACGGCCTGCGCTTCACCGACGCCCACGCCCCGGCCGCCGTCTGCACCCCGACCCGGTACGCCCTCCTCACCGGCCAGTATGCCTGGCGGCACGCCCCCGGCTCGCGCATCCTCAGCGGCGTCGCCCCGCTGTCGATCCCGACCGACCGCGTGACCGTGGCGTCGTTCCTCCGCGCGGCCGGGTACGCCACCGCGGTCGTGGGGAAGTGGCACCTCGGCCTCGGCGCCGGCGAGACGGACTACAACCGCCCCATCACCCCCGGCCCCCGCGAGGTCGGGTTCGACTACTCGTTCATCGTCCCCGCCACCGGCGACCGCACCCCGTGCGTGTACGTCGAGGACGGCCGCGTCTTGAACTACGACCCCGCCGACCCGATCCGCGTCAGCTACACGGCCAAGATCGGCAACGAGCCCACGGGCCGCGAGAACCCGGAGCTGCTGACCAACCAGCGGCCGAGCCACGGGCACGACATGACCATCGTCAACGGCATCAGCCGCATCGGCTGGATGACCGGCGGGAAGGCGGCCCGGTGGAAGGACGAGGACATGGCCGACGACATCACCAAGCGCGCCGTGTCGTTCATCGACCGGAGCAAGGACCGGCCGTTCTTCCTCTACTTCCCGACCCACGACGCCCACGTGCCGCGCTGCCCGCACCCGCGGTTCCGCGGCAAGAGCGGCCACGGCCTCCGCGGGGACGCCATCGTCGAGCTCGACTGGTGCGTCGGCCAGCTGCTCGCCGCGCTCGACCGGCACGGGCTGGCCGGGAACACGCTCGTCGTCTTCACCAGCGACAACGGCGGGCTGATGGACGACGGGTACGTGGACGGCACCGGGGACGACGCCAGCGGCCACCACTGCAACGGCCGGTTGCGGGGGTACAAGGGCGGGCTGTACGAGGGCGGCCACCGCGTCCCGTTCCTGGCCCGGTGGCCCGGCACGGTCCCGGCGGGGCGGACCTCGGACGAATTGATTTGCCACGTGGACACGCTCGCCACCGTGGCCGCGCTCCTCGGCCGCCCGCTGCCGGCGGGGGCCGGGCCGGACAGCGTGAACCTCCTTCCCGCGCTACGCTCCGACCGACCGACCAGGGCGTGCCGGGAGTCGCTGGTTCACCAGTCCGGCGGCGGGCTGCTGGCGGTCCGCAAGGGGCCGTGGAAGCTGATCCCGGCCGACGGCAAGAAGAAGGGCGGCCCGGAGCTGTACAACCTGGTCGACGACCCCGCCGAGGCGACGAACCTCGCCGCGCGCCAGCCGGAGCGCGTGGCCGAGCTGGCGGCCCTGTTGGCGGCGACCCGCGGAGCGAAGTAGTAAAGCAAGCCCAACGACCGACGAGCTGACCAACGATCCAGGGGTCCGTTGATGAAGCCTCTCCTGCACAGCTGCGTCTGTTCCGCGCTCGCGCTGGCGCTCACACCGGCCTGGGCCGCGGCCCAGGAGCACCCCGACCGGGTCGTGCAACCCGGCGTGCCGCAGGGGAAGGTCACCGCGGGGACGTTCGCCGACAGCAAGGCTTACCCGGGGACGACGCGCGACTTTAGCGTTTATGTGCCGGCCCAGTACAAGGCCGACGAGCCGGCCGCGCTCATGGTCTTCATGGACGGCGGCGGGTACGCCAACCCCAAGGGCGGGTTCCGCGTGCCGGTCGTGTTCGACAACCTCATCCACAAGAAGGCGATGCCCGTCACGATCGCCGTGTTCGTCAACCCCGGGACGGTGCCGGCCACGATGCCGGGGGCGGCCGGCCGCAGCAACCGCTCGTTCGAGTACGACTCGCTCGGCGACCGCTACCCGACGTTCCTCGTGGACGAGTTCCTGCCCGTGGCGCTCAAGGGGCTCAACGTCACGAAGGACCCCGCGAGGCGGGCGGCCTGCGGCATCTCGTCGAGCGGCATCTGTGCGTTCACTGTGGCGTGGGAGCGGCCCGACCAGTTCGGGCTGGTGATGAGCCACATCGGCAGCTTCACCAACATCCGCGGCGGCTGGGCGTACCCCGGCCTCGTGCGCAAGACGAAGGCCAACCCGAAGCCGATCAAGGTGTATCTCCAGGACGGCAAGGACGACCTGAACAACCTCCACGGCAACTGGCCGCTCGGCAACCAGGACCTGGCGACGGCCCTGCAGTTCGCGGGGTACACGTACAAGCTCGACATGACCGCCGGCGGCCACAGCGGCAAGTGGGGCGGCGACATGCTCCCCGACTCGCTCCGCTGGTTGTGGGACAGCAAGGCTGAGAGCACCAAGTTGCCGCACGTCGAGACCAGGCCCGAATGGACGCCGCACCCGGACGCCGTGGCGAAGGACGGCGTACCGAAGGGGACGGTCGTCGCGATGCCGACGTTGGAGTCGAAGGTGTTCCCGAACACGACCCGCGACTGGTGGGTCTACGTGCCCGCGCAGTACAAGGCCGACCAGCCCGCCGCGCTGATGGTGTTCCAGGACGGCGAGGGGATGAAGAACGAGAAGGGGCGCTGGCGGGTGCCGGTCGTCTTCGACAACCTGATCGCGCGGGGGGAGATGCCGCCGACGATCGCCGTCTTCATCAACCCCGGGCACGAGAAGGGGAAGGAGCGGGTGAAGGGGGGGCACTCCAACCGCGGCTTCGAGTACGACAGCCTCGGCGACCGCTACGTCCGCTTCCTGACCGAGGAGATTCTGCCCGAGGTCCGCAAGCGGTACGCGATCACGGACGACCCCGACATGCACGCCATCGGCGGCTCCAGCTCCGGCGCCATCTGCGCGTTCACCGCCGCGTGGGAGCGGCCCGACTACTTCCGCCGGGTGTATTCGAGCGTCGGCAGCTTCACGAACCTGCGCGGCGGCAACGTCTACCCGTCGCTGGTCCGCAAGACGGAGCCGAAGCCGATCCGCGTCTACATGGCCGACACCAGCGGCGACGTGGACAACGCCTTCGGCAGCTGGCCGTGGGCGAACCAGCTGATGGCGTCGTCGCTGACGTACATGGGGTACGACGCCCGCTTCGACTGGGCCGAGGGCTACGCCCACAACGCCGACTTCGGCGGGTCGAAGTTCCCCGACGCCATGCGGTGGCTCTGGCGCAAGGAGAAGCACACGCCGGTGATCGACACCCGCGGCGACCTCGGCGGCGACCTGACGCTCCTCAACCTGCTGGTCCGCGACCGGTCGTGGGAGGTGGTCGAGAAGGGCGTCGGCTTTGCCGACGCGCTCTGCGCCGACAAGGCCGGCAACGTGTACTTCTGCGACATGAAGGCCCCGTCGGTCGTCCGCATCGGCACGGACGGCACGCGGAAGGAGATCTGCAAGGAGGCGGTGAGCGGCCTGAAGTTCAGCCCGGACGAGTCGGTCCTGTACGGCTGCCAGGGGGCTAAGAACCGCGTCGTCGCGATCAACCCCGCGACGGGCGCGGTGAAGATGATCGCGTCGAGCGTCCAGCCCAACGACCTCGCCGTCACGAAGGACGGATTCATCCTCATCACGGAGACGGCGGCAAAGCGGGTGACGCGGATCGACCCGAGGTCCGGCGGCAAACAGGTGATGGACACGGGTATCAGCAAGCCGAACGGCATCGTCCTGTCGAACGACGGCGGCACGCTGGCCGTGTCCGACTACGGCGGGACGCACACCTGGACGTTCCGGGTGAACGCGGGCGGCGTGCTGGACGCGAAGATGCCGACGATGCCGATGCGGCTGCCGATCGACGCGAAGGGCGAGTTCAAGTTCAACGAGCCGCCGCCGTACGTCCAGTCCTCACTGGGCGACGGCATGGCCGTCGACAAGGCCGGGCGGTTCTACGTGACGAGTGCGGTGGGCGTGCAGGTCTTCGACCCGACCGGCCGCCCGTGTGGCGTGCTGCCGAAGGTCGATGCCGGCCAGCCGCTGACGTCGTGCGTCCTCGGCGGCGCGGACCACAGCGTGCTCTACGTCGCGCACGGGACGACGATTTACCGCCGGGCGTTGACGGTGCTGAAGCCGAAGTAGCGGGTCGAGCGGGCCGGGCCGGATGTCGGCCCGGCCGCCCGGCGGGGTTAATACTCCGCGCTCCCCGGGGTACGCGGGAAGGGAATCACGTCGCGGATGTTCGCCATGCCGCTGAGGAACAACATCACCCGCTCGAGGCCGAGCCCGAACCCGGCGTGCGGCACCGTGCCGTACCGGCGGAGGTCGAGGTACCACTCGTACCCGTGCGGGTCGAGCCCCTGCTCGCGCATCCGCCCTTCGAGGACGTCGAGCCGCTCCTCCCGCTGGCTGCCGCCGATGATCTCGCCCACGCCGGGCACCAGCACGTCCATCGCCCGCACCGTCTTCCCGTCCTCGTTGACCCGCATGTAGAAGGGCTTCAACGTCCGCGGGTAGTCGTAGAGGATGACCGGCCCCTTGAAGTACTCCTCGGCGAGGTACCGCTCGTGTTCGCTCTGCAAGTCGGTGCCCCACGCCACGGGGAACTCCCACGCCTTGCCGGACTTCAACAGGATGTCCACCGCCTCGGTGTACGGGAGCCGCTTGAACGGGTTGTTCAGCACGCTTTCGAGCCGGGTCAGCACCTCCTTGTCGACCCGCTCCTGGAAGAACTTCATGTCCTCGGCGCAGTGCGCGAGCACGTCCTTGATGATCCGCTTGAGGAACGCCTCCGCCAGCGTCATGTTGTCGTCCAGGTCGTAGAAGGCCATCTCGGGCTCGATCATCCAGAACTCGGCGAGGTGCCGCGGGGTGTTCGAGTTCTCGGCGCGGAAGGTCGGCCCGAACGTGTACACCTTGCCCAGCGCGCAGGCGAACGTCTCGACCTGGAGCTGGCCGCTCACGGTCAGGTACGCCGGCTTGCCGAAGAAGTCCTTCGTGTAGTCCGTCTTGCCCTCGGCCTTCGGCGCGTTATCCGGGTCGAGGGTCGTGACGCGGAAGAGCGCCCCGGCCCCCTCGCAGTCGCTCGCCGTGATGATCGGGGTGTGGACGTAGAGGAAGCCGTGCTCGTCGAAGAAATCGTGGATCGTCTTCGAGACGCGGTGGCGCAGCCGGGCGACGGCGCCGAACGTGTTGGTCCGCGGGCGGAGGTGGGCGACGCCGCGGAGGAACTCGAACGTGTGACCCTTCTTCTGGAGGGCGTAGGTTTCGGCGGGGGCGTCGCCGACCAGCTCGACGCGGCCCGCGAGCACCTCCGTCGCCTGCCCTTTCGCCGGCGACGCTTTCACCTCGCCGTCGACGGCGACGCTGGCGCCGGTGTGGAGGTGCTTGACCTCGGACTCGTAGTTCGGGAGTTCGCCGGGGGCGACGACCTGGACGTTCCCCTGGCAGGAGCCGTCGTTGAGTTCGATGAAGCTGAACCCGCCCTTGGAGTCGCGGCGGGTGCGGACCCAGCCCTGGAGGCGGACGTGCCGGCCGACCGCCTCGACCTTGCGGGCCTCGGCCACGGTGATCTTGTCCATGCCCTCGCTCCGGAGTGATTCGCGGGCTCCAGCCGGGACCGCGCGCGGCCCCCGCCGCCCGTCGGCGGCTCTGGCCGCTTACATGCTTTCTTACCGACCGTTGCGCGGATTGATCCTCGATCGAGCCGGATCGCCTGTCGTGTTCGGGGACACGACTGCTCCGTGGACCCGGTGGCCCGGGTGATGCGGGAGGCCGGGATCACCGCCAAGACGAAGCGGAAATTCCGCCCGACGACCGACGCGACTCACTCGTACCCGGTAGCCGAGAATGTCCTCGTTCGGGACTTCGACCCGGACCAGCCGACCAAATCGTGGGTCGCGGAAGTGTCGTACATGGCGACGCATGAGGGTCGGCTGTACTCGGCCGTCGTCGAGGATCTGTTCAGCCGGCGTGTGGTCGGTTGGCCGCCCTCGAGCAGTCGAGGACCGAACTGACCAAGCGGCTTGCCGTGGTCACCGCGTGCGAGGACGTCAAGCTGATCCTGGGCGGGTCGGCCACGGCGGACTTCCTCGACAACCGCGGCCGGCCGGTCGACCCCGGGACACCGGTCTTCCTCGCGCCCGGCCCGGTCCTGGGGTTCAACCAGGCCACGTTCGACGCCAACGCCCGGCAGACGACCCTGCTGGCGAACGTCGTGGGCCCTTGAATCGGCGACTTCCAGAGCGGCGGCCTGGTCGCCCTGACCCTGTACAACGATTCCGATGTCGTGGACCGCTACGGCCTCCTCCCGATTCAGGCCTACGCCGACTTGAAGAACCAGGACTGGCGGTTCGCGGCCGGGTTACAGTTCGACATCTTCAACCCCTTGAACCCGACCGTCCTGCCGTTCAGCCGGCTGGCCGCCTCGGGCAACGCCGGCGCCTACCGCGGCCAGGCCCGCGCCGAGCGGTTCCTTCACCCGTCGGACGACGCGCTCGTCACGCTGAGGGCCGGCGTGAGCGAGCCGGTGCCGACCATCCTCACGCCGAACCTGGAATCGACCGAGAACAACGGCTGGCCGAACGTGGAGGGCCACGTCGACGGCGCCGCCGCAAAACGGCCTACAGGTCCGCCGAGTCGATGTACCACGTCACCCGGTCGAGGGCCGGCATCTCGCGGCCGTCGTCTACCCCGATCTCGGCCTTGATCGCGGCCTCGAGCTTCGCGCTCATGGCGGCGATGAGGTCCGCGTTCGTCGCACGATCCGCGGCCAGGTTTACCACCTCCTCCGGGTCCGTCCGGAGGTCGAAGAGTTCCACGTCGTTCGCCTTGTAGAGGTCGTCGAGCGTCGCCGGCCGGTTCCGGTCGACGGGGGCGAAGTAGCGCGAGAACTTGTACCGCCCGTCGAACACCGTCCGCAGGCTGCCGCGCTTCTTGAGGTCGGGCTTGTACCCGCTCGCCTGGAGCGCCGCCCGGGCGTCGCGGCCCTCCGCGATGGCCTCGCCGCACGCCTTGATGAGCCCGCTGTCGTTGCAGAGCAGCGCGCTGTAGGTGAAGAGGACGCCCGCGCGGGCCGCGTGCACGTCGGCGGCGGCCCCCTTCGCCAGGGCCGGGGCGAGGTCCTTCCCGGGCAGGTCGCGGCCGGCGGACTCGCTCCGGCGGGTGGCCGGGACGCCGGCCAGCGAGAGGAGCGTCGGGGCCACGTCGATGTGACTCGACAGGGCCTTGCACGCTTGCCCACCTCGCACGTCCGGGTGGACCACCACGAACGGGACGTGGATCGACTCCTCGTAGGCGAACGGCCCCTTCCCGCGGAGCCCGTGCGCCCCGGCCATTTCCCCGTGGTCGGCGGTGAAGACGACGACCGTCCGGTCGGCCAGGCGGAGCGCGTCGAGTTCCGCCAGGATGGCCCGGAGCTGCACGTCCACGGACCGGATCGAGTTGATGTAGAAGTCGTTGAACCGCCGCCAGCGGTCCTCCTCGGGCGGGACGTGGCCCAGGACGCTGTCCCACACCCTGAGGTACTCGCCGTGCGCCCTGGGCCGGCCGGCGGCGTCGAGCGGCTCGCGGAGGGTCTTCGCGACCGGCACGTCCCAGACCTTGCGGTACAACTCGTGGTTGGGCGCCGGCGTCGCGCGCTTGAGGAGCTTGCCCGTGTCCTGCACCGGCTTGCCCGGCTCGTCGGTGTTGAAGTACATGATGTCGTGGGGGTTCACGAGGCTCACGAACAGGCTCCAGGGCTTCCCCGCGTCCGAGAGCGGCCGCCCCTTGCGCCTCAGCCACGTGATCGCACTGCCGCCGATCAGGTGGTCGAACTCGTACCCGCCGAGGTCGTGGCCGACGAGGTCGCCGGGGGAGGCGTAGTCGGCGAACCCGTACTCCTCCATCTCCTTCGTGAACAGTCGGGTCGGGGTGTGCGAATCGAACTCCTTGTTCAGGTGCCACTTGCCCTTGTACGCCGTGTGGTAGCCGGCCTTGCGGAGCAGGTGGCCGATCGTGGGGGCCTTGGGAGAAAGGCTCGGCTGCCAGGGGCAGTCGCAGTTGTCGAACATCTTGTTGTCGGCCGTCTGCAACCCGGTCATCAGGACCGAGCGCGACGGCGTACACATCACGGCGCTGGTGTAGTGCTGGGTGAAGGTCACGCCGGTCTGCAGCAGCCGCTCGTGGCCCGGCAGGGTGAGCCCCGCGGGCCACTTCGCCGTGTAGCGCTCCTGGTCGGTGAAGACGAAGAGGATGTTCAAGCCGCGCTCGCGCCCCCCGGTCGCGGGGGGAGCGTTCGCGTCCTGCGGGGCCGTACGCACGGCCGCCGGGCCGACGAACGGGGCTACCAGGGCGCCGGTGGACAGGTGGTGGAAGTCCCGCCGGGACACGCCGCCAAGGCCGGATTTGTTGCTCATGACGAGTTCCTGGTGCGAACGACAGCCGACGGACGACCGGACGAGCAGGCGGCCAAGCCGTACAGGTCGCTCAGGTTTCGCCCGAGCATGATGTCACGACCGGGCGGCACGGGCCAGCGAAAACTGCGCTCGCACCGGCCAGCCAGCCGCGTCCGGTCGCAGGACGCTGTCGCCCCGCAGATGATCCGCGTCCGCGTCGAGCGATTCACCACTTCTCCATTCGCTCTGAGGTCTGGGCTTCCCCACAAGTCGTGGAGTGCGAGTTAACGGTGTAGACTCCGAAGGAGGAGCACACCCATGGCCCGCACGACCTACACCCGGGAGTTCAAGCTCCAGGCGCCGAAACTGCTCACCGAGCAAGGGCTCTCGGTCGTCGAGGTCGCCCGCCGGCTCGGCGTCACCGAGGGGGTCCGTCCGGGCCTGGCGGGAGGCCGCCGCGGAGCACGGCGTGTCCGCCTTGCCGAGGAACCGCAACCCGAGCCCGGCCGATGACGAACTCCGCCGGCTGCGGGCCGGACGCGCCCGCTCCCGGGCGGAGCGGGACCTGTAAAAATGGTCGCTGCTTACTTCGCCAACCCGCCGACCTGACGTTCCGGTTCATCGCCGACCACGCCGGCGAGTGGCCGGTCGCCTGGATGTGCGCCGCCCTGGACGTGTCCGAGTCCGGGAATCACGCCTGGGCCACCCGCGCCCCGTCCGAGGGAGAAACCCGGCGTGGTCGGCTGGTCGCGGCGATCGAGGTGACACACGCCGAGATCCGGGGCGGTTCGGGAGCCCGCCACCGACAGGACCGCCCCGGTGACCGACGTCATCGCCGGCTGCTGGCGGGACTGGGACGCGATGTCCGCCGACAAGCCCCACCACTGGGAATTCTCGAACCGGAAGGTGACGGACCCGAAGTGGCGGGGCCGGCCGGGGAGCGGCTCGCGGTCCGGGCGGACCGGCCGAACGACCTCGTGGTCGTGCTGACGGAGAACGTCTTCCGGCCGTACCGGGGCGAGCAGCAGGAGTTCGTGGCGGTGGCGAAGCTCGGCGGGGGCAAGGACGCGCGGGCGGTCCTGCTGGAGCCGGACGAATCCAAGACGGCCGACGGCGAGGCCCTGGCGTCGTGGGGCCACGTCGATCGAATGTCGTTCCGGGCGTACCCCGAGCGGGGCGAGACGTTGCTCGGCAGCAAGAACTGGGCGGGGCCGCAGCCGGTGTTCGCGAAACTGTCGTGGCAGACCGGCGGCATTCGTCCACCCCCCCCGGACCCCGAAGCCCCGACCGGACGTCTTAGCGGGCGGCCCGGCGACTCCGTAACTTGACTGCGGAGGACGACCCGTGAACGCCGTGGCCGGCATCAGCTTGTTCGTGGCACAGCTCGCACTCCCGACCGCGAGCGCCGACGACCCCGTGGCCGTCTCCGAGGCGAAGGCGGACGCCGACGGCTTCCTCGCCCACGAGGTCCGGTCGCCCTACCAGGCTGGCGCCACGCAGATCCGCGTGCTGCGGCCCGACACGCCCGAGAAGGGGAAGGCGTACCCAGTCGTCTACGTGCTGCCGGTCGAGGCGGGGACCGAGAGCCGCTACGGCGACGGGCTGAAGGAGGTCAAGCGGCTCGGCCTGCACAACACCCCCGGGGCGGTGTTCGTGGCCCCGACGTTCTCCCACCTGCCGTGGTACGCCGACCACCCGGCCCGGCGCGAGGTCCGGCAGGAGAGCTACTTCCTGAACGTGGTCGTACCGTTCGTCGACCGGACCTACCCGGTACGGGCGGCGGCGGACGGGCGGCTGCTGCTCGGGTTCAGCAAGTCGGGGTGGGGGGCTTGGTCGCTCCTGCTGCGGCACCCCGACCGTTTCGGCCGGGCCGCGGCGTGGGACGCCCCTCTGATGATGGACCGGCCGGGCCGGTACGGCAGCGGCGACGTGTTCGGCACGGCGGACAACTTCGAGGGCTACCGGGTCGGCAAGCTGCTGGCGGACAAGGCGGACGGGCTCCGGAAGGGGAAGCGGTTGATCCTCCTCGGGTACGGGAACTTCCGGGCCGAGCACGAGCAGGCCCACGCCCTGCTGGACCGGCTGGGCGTCAGCCACGAGTACCGGGACGGCCCGGCCCGTCGGCACGACTGGCACAGCGGGTGGGTCCGGGAGGCGGTCGAGCTCCTCCTCGCGGGTCGGTAGGGCCGGCCGCCAGGGCCCGCGGGGTGCAGGGCCGTGACACCCGCCGCGCTACTCCAGCAGGCGTGCGGCGGGTGTGGGCAGGCTGCCGCCGACTGTGGGCCGATTGGCGCCACGGTTGCAGACGAGGCCCGCTGATCGTACTCCAGGAACGAGACGCGGGTCGCCTCGGAGCGGCCGAGAGGCGGGGCGCAGCACGACAGCCGCGTAGCGCGCGGGCCCCGGGCCGACAGGCATCCCCCGCGTCGGCCATCGCCTTCCTCCCACCTGCCCTCTCCGGCGCATGGAATACCCCCGCGTCCGCCTCCGCCCCGTCTTCGTCGTCTTGGCGATGGGCTGCGTGACACTTTTCCTGGTCGTCCCACTTGGGGTCGCCCTCGTGGTGCTGATCTTCGCCCCGCTGAGCATCTCAGTCTGGGTCGCCCTCGGTGTCGTCGCCCTCGTCGTCGTCGTCAGCTACGCCATGTCCTCGAGCGTGCACTGGGTCGAGCTCGACGGCGACACGATCCGCTGGCGAGGCTTGCTGACCCGAAGGATCAGGGAGAAGCCGGTCCGCGAACTGGTGGACGCCCTGCCCCTGAACTCGAAGCTGATGGGGCCGCTGGAGAACGCCATCCTCGACGCGATGATGAAGACCTCGAACCGTGGTTACGAGCTGCGGTTCCGGGACGGGACGAAGCTCGGGCTGGTCCGCGGAGACATGGCCGGGCTGGACGAGTTCCTCGGCGCGCTGGCGGAGGAAATGGCCCGGCAGCGGATTGCGTCAGGCGACTGAGCGGTACACGCCCGCCTGCCGTGGCTATCAGGCTAAGTCGCTCGTCATCCGCCCGGGCCGGGCGGCTGTTTTCATTTCCGACCGTCCGCCGGACTGACGTGTGTCGTTCCCACCGGCTTCACTCCACGACCCGGGCGGTGAGCCCGAGGACGTCCGGGCGGCCTTGTCCTTCTCCTGCACGGCCAGGGCGAGGACCGCCTCCCCCGGCGGGATCGTCAGGCACGTGCCTCAGCCACACGAGTTGTCCTCCGACCCGGCCCTGCGGTTGACCCTGTGGATAGCCACCCGCGGGAGACAACCATGCACCGGGCAACCATCGGCGCCGCCACTGGGATCACGCTCGGCCTGGCCGCCCTGGCCGGGTACGGCGCGTGGTGGGGCTTGACCGCGGGCGTGAACTGGCGGCATCCCCTGCTGCCGCCGGGGTGGGACGCGGCCGCCGTGAACGCCACGGTAATGCTGCTGTACTTCTGGTGGGCTGCCGTCGCGGTCGGAGGCGGTATCGGAGCGGCAGCCGGGCTCGGGAGCTGGCTCGTCCGGCCGCGGAGGCGGGTAGCTTTGGCATGACGGGAGGAGGTTCCGCCCCGCCGACCCCCTCCCGAAGGGCGGGCCGACGGGGCGGAACCGGAGTGAAGCGACCCGCGACCGACCACATCCCAGCAATCGACCCCGTCCGCCAGCGAACTCGAGGAGCGGCTTTCGGACGGCCTCCCGCATACACTGTCATCCCAATCCAGCGCTGCACTTTTGCCCCGCCACGCGCTACGCCTTTACACCGCCGTCAGCACGTCAGAGCCCCACGGGCCGAGGGTGATGGTGCGGCGCTGCTGACCGTCGTAAAAGTCGACGACTGAGGCACCCTTGTGACGGCGGGGCTTGGGGAACGCGTTGCGGGGGCGCGCCTTGGCGACGGGTCCGAATTGCGAGACTTCCCGCGAAACGGGGCAGTCGAGGCGGCACGCCGGAACGCCCGGCGGTAAGCGGAAGTGCTTCGCTGACTAGGACTTCGAACCAGGGTGACTGACGGGATTTGAACCCGCGACAT
>JAXMBA010000001.1:0-1543 GCA_046350095.1 Gemmataceae bacterium | reverse complement strand
GTTGTGGGTGACGAGGAAGCCGTACTGGGGGCCGGCCTCCGGAGTCCAGGTGTGGACCTTGGTCAGGAGTCCGGGGGTGTCGAGGTAGATCGCGGCCTTGCAGCCGCGGGCGTGCCGGTGGCCGTTCGGGGGGAACCAGCGCTCGTGGCTGCCCCAGCCGAGCTCGGCGGGCTGGAAGCTCTCGGAGACGAAGCCGTCGACCGACCAGGTATTCACGAACGTATGCAACGGCTTGGCGCCGCGTCCTGCCTGGGTGTCGCGCTCGGCGACATGCACGCCCTTGACGCCCAGCGACTGCATCAGCCGCGCCCAGCCCGGGCGGTCCTGCGGCGTGGCTGCCGGCTGGCCGATGTCGGCGGCGAGCCGCAGCAGCGCCTCCTTGATGAGCCAGGAGACCATGCCGGGGTTGGCGCCGCAGCAGCTCACGGCGGTCGGGCCGCCGGGGTTCGCGCGTTTTTCGGCCAGGAGCGCCTCGCGCAGCGCGTAGTTGGTGCGGTCGGCCGGCGGCAGCGCGAGGTCGAAATAGTGGCCGGCCCAGGGCTCGACGACGGTGTCGATATAGGGCACGCCGAGCGCGCGGGCGAAGCGCATCAGCTCGAGCGAGCTGGTATCGACCGAAAGGTTGACGCAGAACCCCTTGTGTTCCGGGAATAACTCCGTCAGCAACGCGCCGTGGTTCTCTCGCGTGACCTCGGAATGCACGAAGTGGACGCCGCGTTGCTCGAGGAAGGTGCGGTGCTCGTCGGACGGCTCGATGACGGTGACCTTGTGCGGGTCGTAGGTGAAGTGCCGCTCGATCAGCGGCAAGGTTCCCTGCCCGATCGAGCCGAAGCCGATGATGACGACCGGACCGTCGATGCGGCCGTGGTTTGGATAGCTCTGCGTCATCGGGGCCCCTCGGCTGCGCCTCCGGGTTAGAGCACGAGGCCAAGCGCGCGAACAAGGGGCGGTCGGGGAGCAACGAGGGGTGCTCGTCGGGCGCGCCGGCATTCGAGTCGACGATGTCCAGGAAGGTCCGGGGCCGGCTCGGCAAGATCGCCGGACAGGCGACCTGGAGCGGGTAGCGGGAATCGAACCCGCACGACCAGCTTGGAAGGCTGGGGCGCTACCATTACACCATACCCGCGAAGTGAGCATTGGCTAGAGAATGCAGCGGAATCCGTCAAGCCGGAATGAGGTTCAGTTCGCGTCCATTCCCAGGCCGAATCGCTTGATGTCGAAGTCGGCGAGCGGCGTTTGGCAGGCGCCGGTCGCGATCAGCTCGGCCATGGCGTCGCCGACGGCGGGGCCGAGCTGGAAGCCGTGGCCGCAGAAGCCGAAGGCGTGGAAGAGGCCGGGGGTGGTGCCGGACGGGCCCATGACGGGCAGCATGTCCGAGAGATAGCCCTCGCAGCCCGACCAGGTGCGGATCACGGTCGCCGAGGCGAGCGCCGGGCAGAGGCGGAGGAGCCAGCGCGACTGGCTCCGGGTGAGGGCGGGGTCGACCTCGGCGTGGCCGGGGTCGAGCGCCACCGGCACGCGGGCGCCGCCGCCGAAGACGACG